>NZ_CP033966.1 GCF_003854895.1 Pigmentiphaga sp. H8
TTCGCGCCCCCTGTCCTGCGTGGGCGCACCGGTCCTATTAGCGAGATTCATGGAAGATTTTTGGCAAACCTGCGCCCAGACGCTAGAGCAGGAACTCACTCCTCAGCAGTACAGCGCCTGGATACGTCCCCTTGTCCCGCTCGCCTTCGATGAAGCCGAGGCGGTGCTGCGGGTCGCGGCGCCCAATCGTTTCAAGCTCGACTGGGTGCGCAGCAATTTTTCCGGCCGTATCGAATCTCTGGCGGCGCAGTGGTTCCAGCGTCCCGTGCAAGTCAAGTTCGAACTGGATGCCCCCCGCATGGTGGCCCCGCTGCGCCCGCCGGCGCCCAGCCCCGCCCCCATGGCCGCCAACGGGAACGGCCACGCCGGCAACGGCCATGCCGCGCCGCGTCCGGCTTCCCAGGTTCCGCTGGGTTTTCCCGGCGACCCGGTCGCCGCGGTCAATTCCGCCGCCGCCCGGGCGGCCCAGCGGGCGGTCGAATCGCCCCGTCCCGCGCAGCGCGCCGCGCCGGCCAAGGCCGAGGCCAGCGAAGCCACGGGCATCTACGAACGGTCGCGCCTGAACGTCGAGCTCACCTTCGAGAACTTCGTTACCGGCAAGGCCAACCAGCTGGCCCGCGCCGCCGCGCTGCAGGTGGCCGAAAACCCCGGCACCTCGTACAACCCGCTGTTCCTGTATGGCGGCGTGGGGCTGGGCAAGACCCACCTCATCCATGCCATCGGCAATTCCATGATGGCCGAGAACGCCGCCGCGCGGGTCCGCTACATCCATGCCGAGCAGTTCGTGTCCGACGTGGTCAAGTCCTACCAGCGCAAGGCCTTCGACGATTTCAAGCGCTACTACCATTCGCTGGACCTGCTGCTGATCGACGACATCCAGTTCTTCTCGGGCAAGAACCGCACGCAGGAAGAATTCTTCTACGCCTTCGAGGCCCTGGTGGCGCTGCGCAAGCAGATCATCATCACCAGCGACACCTATCCGAAGGAATTGTCCGGCATCGACGACCGGCTCATCTCGCGCTTCGATTCGGGCCTGACCTGCGCCATCGAGCCGCCCGAGCTGGAAATGCGGGTCGCGATCCTGCTGAAGAAGGCGGAAACCGAGGGCGTGCACCTGCCCGAGGAAGTGGCCTTCTTCATCGCCAAGCATCTGCGCAGCAACGTGCGCGAGCTGGAAGGCGCGCTGCGCAAGGTCCTGGCCTACGCCAAGTTCCACGGCCGCGCCATTACCGTAGACGTCTGCAAGGACGCCCTGAAGGACCTGCTGTCCGTGTCCAACGGCCAGATCACCGTCGAGAACATCCAGAAGACGGTGGCGGACTTCTACAAGATCAAGGTCGCCGACATGTATTCCAAGCGGCGGCCCGCCAACATCGCCCTGCCGCGGCAGATCGCCATGTACCTGGCGAAGGAACTCACCCAGAAAAGCTTGCCGGAGATCGGCGAACTGTTCGGGGGCCGCGACCACACCACGGTGCTGCACGCGGTACGCAAGATATCGGAATCCCGGGCCAAGCAGGCGGAGTTGAACCATTCGCTGCACGTGCTCGAGCAAACCCTGAAAGGATGACGAACCGCGACGAACCCTATCCGGGACCCTGTGAGTTTGACTGTGGAAAAACCGTGGAGCATGTCTGGACAACCCGACGCCGCTTTTTTCGATCGAAAGTTGTTCATGGTTGTGCGCTATCCTCCAGGCCAGTTCCCCACTCGCTAAAAACTGGACAAGTTCTTGATTTATAATAGTTTTTTGAAGAAATTCCAGTTGTTCACAGGGTCCTATTAACTACCAACCCAAAGAAGGATTGGATATGCAATTGGTCAAAGCCTCACGCGATGCATTGCTGAAGCCGCTCGCGACCGTTTCAGGCATCGTGGAACGGCGGCACACCCTGCCCATCCTGGCCAACATCCTGTTGCGCAAGGAAGGCAGCCGCGTGTCGTTCGTGTCCACCGACATCGAGGTTCAGATCACCACCCATGCCGATTTCGGCGTGGGTGATGCGTCTGAGTCCACCACGGTGGCAGCCCGCAAGCTGCTCGACATCCTGCGCGCCCTTCCCGATACCGGCGACGTGTCCCTTTCGCTGGCCAACAAGAAGCTGTCGGTCCAGTCCGGCAAGAGCCGCTTCGCGCTGCAGACCCTGGCGGCCGAGGAATTTCCCACCGTGGCCCAGCCGGCCTCGTGGAACGCCTCGCTGACCATGACGCAGAAGTCGTTCAAGCACCTGATGAACATGGTGCACTTCGCGATGGCGCAGCAGGACATCCGCTACTACCTGAACGGCATGCTGTTGGTCCTGGACGGCAACAACGTGCGCTGCGTCGCCACCGACGGCCACCGCCTGGCCTATTGCGCGGTTGCCATCGATGCCGATGCGCCCAAGCAGGAAGTGATCGTGCCGCGCAAGACGGTGCTGGAACTGCTGCGCCTGCTGGACGACAGCGAGGAGCCCATCGAGATCTCGGTGGCGGCCAACCAGATCCGTTTCCGCTTCGGCGACGTCGAGCTGATCTCCAAGCTGGTCGAGGGCAAATTCCCCGACTACCAGCGCGTGATCCCGAACGGCTACACCAAGCATTTCCCGATCGCCCGCGAAGCCCTGCAGCGCAGCCTGCAGCGCGCCGCCATCCTGACCACCGACAAGTTCAAGGGCGTACGGATGCAGATGGCCGATCATGTGCTGAAGATTTCCGCCAGCAACGCGGAACAGGAAGAAGCCCAGGAAGAACTCGAGATCGACTTCGGCTTCGAGCCCCTGGACATCGGTTTCAACGTCAGCTACCTGCTGGACGTGCTGGGCAACCTGAAGGCCGAGACGGTGCAGTGGAGCGTGGGCGACGCCAACTCCTCGGCGCTGATCACCTTGCCCGACGACACGGACTTCAAGTATGTCGTGATGCCTATGCGGATATAGGCCCCCCCTACGCGCTTACGCGCGCCCCCAGGGGCGATGCGGGTGGACCGGCGGAGCCGGATCCACCGCATCCCGGGTCTGGGGGGAAGGGGCTTGGTTTGTTGCGCCGGTGCCGGCGTTGCCCCGGATGGGGTGGATTGTTCTTTTTTAGTTTTTTCCTGCAGGGCGGAAGTCGTGCCCGCGCAGTGTGGATGGTTGCATACTCATGACCGAACAGAATACCGCGCCCGATACGGGCGAGATCGATAGCACTCTTGCTGGCAATGCGATGGCCGCGAGCCCGGCGTCCGGTTCGTCGGACAGCTACGGCGCCGACTCCATCAAGATGCTGAAGGGGCTGGAGGCCGTGCGCAAGCGGCCGGGCATGTACATCGGCGATACGTCCGATGGGACAGGCCTGCACCACATGGTGTTCGAGGTCGTGGACAACGCCATCGACGAAGCGCTGGCCGGCTATTGCGACGAGATCATCGTCACGATCCATGCCGACAACTCCATCTCGGTGTCCGACAACGGCCGGGGCATTCCGACCGCCGTGCACAAGGACGACGAATTCCAGCGCAGCGCCGCGGAAATCGTCATGACCGAGCTGCACGCGGGCGGCAAGTTCGACCAGAACTCGTACAAGGTCTCGGGCGGCCTGCACGGCGTGGGCGTGTCCTGCGTGAACGCGCTGTCCGAATGGCTCCGTCTCAGCATCCGGCGCAACGGCGAGCTGCACCAGATGGAGTTCCGCCGCGGCGAACGCGTCGAGCCGCTGAAGGTCAGCGGCAAGACCGACAAGCGTGGCACCCGGGTGCAGTACCTGGCGGACTCGCAGATCTTCGCCAACATCGAATACCACTACGAGATCCTGTCCAAGCGGCTGCGCGAGCTCTCGTTCCTGAACAACGGCGTGCGCATCAAGCTGGTGGACGAGCGCCAGGGCAAGGAAGAGGACTTCGCCTTCAGCGGCGGCGTCAAGGGCTTCGTCGAGTACATCAACCGCGCCAAGACCGTGCTGCATCCCAACGTTTTCGCGGTGGCCACCGAGTCGTCGGCCGGGGGTGTGCCAGTGGGCGTGGAAGTGGCCATGCAGTGGAACGACAGCTACACCGAAAGCGTGCTGTGCTTCACCAACAACATCCCGCAGCGCGACGGCGGCACGCACCTGACCGGCCTGCGCGCGGCGATGACCCGCATCATCAACAAGTACATCGACGAAAACGAACTGGCCAAGAAGGCCAAGGTCGAGACCACCGGCGACGACATGCGCGAGGGCCTGACCTGCGTGCTGTCGGTGAAGGTGCCCGAGCCCAAGTTCAGCAGCCAGACCAAGGACAAGCTGGTCTCCAGCGAAGTGCGCCCCTCGGTCGAGGACGCCGTGGCGCGCAGCCTGGAAAGCTGGCTGCTCGAGAACCCCATCGACGCCAAGGCCCTGTGCGGCAAGATCGTCGAGGCCGCCCGCGCCCGCGAGGCCGCGCGCAAGGCGCGCGAGATGACGCGCCGCAAGGGCGTGCTGGAAGGCGCGGGGCTGCCCGGCAAGCTGGCCGACTGCCAGGAAAAGGATCCGTCCAAGTCCGAGATCTACATTGTCGAGGGCGACTCCGCCGGCGGCTCGGCCAAGCAGGGCCGCGACCGCAAGTTCCAGGCCATCCTGCCGCTGCGCGGCAAGGTGCTGAACGTCGAGAAGGCACGTTTCGACAAGCTGATCAGCAGCGAGCAGATCACCACGCTGATCACCGCGCTGGGCACCAGCATCGGTCCCGACTTCAACATCGACAAGCTGCGCTACCACCGCATCATCATCATGACCGACGCGGACGTGGACGGCGCGCACATCCGCACGCTGCTGCTGACGCTGTTCTACCGCCAGATGCCGCAGCTGATCGAGCACGGTTACGTCTACATCGCCCAGCCGCCGCTGTACAAGGTCAAGGTCGGCCGCGACGAACGCTACCTGAAGGACGACGCCGAAGAAGCCGCCTTCATGCTGGAGCTGTCGCTCAAGGATGCCCGCCTGATCCCGTCGGCCGACGCCCAGCCCATCACCGGCGACGCGTTGAAGGAACTGGCGCGCCAGTACAACCTGGCCGATACCGTGATCGAGCGCCTGTCGCGCTTCGTGGACCTTGCCACGCTGTCGGCCATCGTGCGCGGCTTCGAGGCGGACCTGTCTTCCGTGGACCAGGCCGAGCTGTCGCGCCAGCGCCTGCAGGCCGAGCTGGAAGACCCGTCCATGCCCGGCGTGGTGCAGGTCAAGGTTTCCGTAGACGAGGAAACCCAGCAGTCCAAGCTGGAGATCCATCGCAACCACCACGGCAACATCCGCGTCAGCGTGATCGACCCGCATTTCGTCGAAGGCCCGGACTACAGCGTGCTGCGCAACGCCGCCCAGACCTTCCAGGGCCTGATCGGCCCGGGCGCGAAGATCGAGCGCGGCGAAGGCGACAAGCGCAAGGAACTGCCGGTGGCCGACTTCCGCGAAGCCATGCAATGGATGCGCGCCGAAGCCGAGCGCTCGCTGTCCAAGCAGCGCTACAAGGGCCTGGGCGAGATGAACCCCGGACAGCTGTGGGAGACCACCATGGATCCCACCGTGCGCCGCCTGCTGCGGGTGCAGATCGAGGACGCGATTTCGGCGGACGAGATCTTCACGACGCTGATGGGCGACCACGTCGAGCCGCGCCGCGCGTTCATCGAGACACATGCGCTGATGGCGGGGAATATTGACGTCTGAGTCAGGGCTGCCTTGCGGCGCATCGACCGTCCAGTAAGACAATTCAACGGCCACCTCTGGTGGTCGTTCGTTTTTGTGTTTCGTTTTCAGAAAACTCCTTTTCAGCGCTGGCGAGGCCGTGGTGCGTACCATCTACAACCCACGGCCGACATGGACGGCATGTTTTCCGATGCGAGCGCCGTAGCACCCATATTGCTCCCGCAGTGACCAGCCAGTTGATGTGCGAAACATTGCTGCGATATAAACTCCAACCATGACTCGCGTCTCCATACAACCAATCATGTTCATCTGGGCTCGCCAGCGCGCCCAGATGGATGAGGCTGTGTTGCTGACGCGTTTTCCTCGTCTTATGGAGTGGGAGTCCGGCGCTATCCAGCCCACTTTGCGCCAACTCGAACAGTTCGCGCAGGCTACGCACGCGCCGTTGGGGTATTTCTTCCTTCCCGAGCCTCCGCGAGAGGACTTGCCGATTCCCGATTTTCGGACAATGGGTCGAGATTCGCCACGCCTGACTGCCGATCTACTGGATGTGATTTTCACCTGTCAAACACGACAAACTTGGTATCGGGACGAAGCTCTGGTTAACGGCGAGGAACCACTACCCTTCGTCGCTAGCGTGACGATGGAGACGCCGCCGATGGAAGTGGCGCAACGAATCCGCGAGGTGCTCGGGTTCAGCGTGGAGGCTCGTTCTGAATGTCCGACGTGGGCTGAGGCATTGCGCCTGTTCATTGCGCAGGCGGAGCAAGCGGGCGTGATGGTGATGGTCAGTGGGGTGGTGATGAACAACAACACCCGGCAGCTGGACCCCCGTGAGTTCAGAGGTTTTGCCCTTGCGGATAAGCTGGCACCCTTGGTGTTCATCAACGGGGCGGATAGCAAGGCTGCCCAGATGTTTACGTTGGCGCACGAGCTTGCGCATTTGTGGCTGGGGCAGTCGGCTTTGTCGGATGTTCGGATGTCGGAAGTTTCTGACTATGCTGTGGAGGTGTGGTGCAACCAGGTGGCGGCCGAACTGCTCGTTCCTCAGGCGGGTTTCCTTCATGCGCTTCGCGCCGATGAAGTGCTGGATGCAGCATTGAAGCGTCTGGCACGACATTTCAAGGTCAGCACCTTGGTGCTCTTGCGACGAATGTTGGACGTGGGGTATCTCGATAGAGCAGCGTTCTGGGGGGCTTATCGGGATGAAGAGGCTCGTTTGAAGAATTTGGCTGCGCGCAATGCAGGAGGAGGCGATTTCTATCGAACCACTGTCGCTCGCGTTAGCAAGCGATTTGCTCAGTCCTTGGTCGCAAGCACTCTTGAAGGGCGAACTTTGTACCGGGATGCATTTCGCATGCTTGGCATCGCAAAGTCGGGCACGTTCAACGAGTTAGGTCGAATACTGGGATTTCCGACCTGATGGCCTACCTGCTGGATGCCAACGTCTTCATTCAGGCCAAGAATCTACAGTACGGGTTCGACTTTTGCCCCGCATTTTGGTCTTGGCTTGACCAAACATATGATGCCGGACGGCTCCGCAGCATTCGCCAAGTGGGTGATGAACTGACTGGTGGCGGGGACGAATTGGCCGAGTGGGCCCTGGGTAGGGAGGACGGATTCTTCACGGCCCCAGACGCTGCTGTGCTCACTGCCGCCCAGCACGTAAGCGCATGGGTAGTCCAACAAGGGTATGAGCCTGCGGCTGTGAATACCTTTATGCAGGTAGCGGACTTCTGGTTGGTTGCAGCTGCGTTGACCGGCCCTCATACGCTGGTGACGCACGAAGTGGCGTCAGCATCCGCCAAGAAAATCAAGATTCCTAATGTATGCATTGGACTAGGGGTGGACTTCATGTCTCCCTACCAAATGTTGCGCAGGGAGCAGGCTCGGTTCGTCTTGGGTCCAACGCCAACTTGAGGCTAGGCACCGGACAAAAATCTAAGAGAGATATGCGGTGTTCCACCGGAAAGTCCATCAATCGTGACTGATGTTCTCATCTGTAGTACCTCCGGTTCTCACCCTTCATGCCATCGGGGCTGAGCCGAAACCCGGCGCCCGCGCGCCGTCCATGCCGCGCAGCAATTCCTCCAGCGTGGCGCGCGCCGCCTCTCCCGCCGGGCTCAAGGGCCGCGCGGTGCTCCATACGATGCTGATGCCGCGCTGGATGGCCGGTTCCGCAATGGGGATGAAGGCGATGCCGTCCACCACGGCCGGCGCCGGCCCGATGCGGGGCCGGATCGTATAAAGCTCGCCCTGCCGCATCAGCGCGGTAATCAAGGGGCTGGAACTGGCGTTCAGCACGGGGCGCACCTCGCGGCCCAGGCTGGCCGCGGCGCTGTCGACCAGCCGCCGCAGCCGGTTCGGCGGGATGGACAGGGCCAGCGGATAGGACAAGGCATCCCCCAGCGGCATGGACGCCGGCAGCACCGGGAACGCGTCCGCAGGACCGCAGAAGCAGAACACTTGCTTTCCGCACTCGACCGCATGCAGGCTGGTGTCCGAGCTGCCTTCGGGCAGCACGCCTATGTCGGCCTCGTTGCCCGCCATCCATTTGGTGATGGCATGGCTGTCCCCTTCCAATAGCGTCAACCGCACCCGCGGGTGGCGGTCGCGCATGGCGCCGAACAGGACGGGGCCGAGCTGGTCGGCCAGTGATGTCGGAATGGCCACGATCAGGTCGCCGGCCGGTTCCGTGGCGACGCGCGCCATGGCGGCTTCGGCCTCGGCCACGTCGCGGAAGATGCGCCGCGCATGGGCGATGAGCTGTTCGCCCGCGTTGGTGGGCTGCACGCCGCTGGACGAGCGTTCCAGCAGCGGCGTGCCCAGCGATTCCTCCAGCAGCCGGATCTGCCGGCCCACGGCGGGCTGCGCGCGCAGCAGGCGGGCGGCCGCGCGATTGATGCTGCCTTCTTCCACCACCACCAGGAACGCGCGCAGATGATCGAGATTGAGTGCCACGCAGCGTCTCCAGGCCCGGCCGCTATCTATTTTTTTGAGAAAAGTTCTAAAGGAATTGTACTTCCGCGCCCTTGACGCGCTGAGTAGACTGCCCGGCAACCCGAGGCATGTCAGGCCGCGGAGGGAGGAGGAGATGACTCAACATACCGATCCGGGCCGGCGCCGCGTCCTGGCCATGGCCGCCCGATCCGCCGCGGTGGCCGGGCTGGTGCCGGCCTGCGCGCTGGCGCAGTCCTATCCCTCGCGTCCGGTGCGCCTGCTGGTGCCGGTCAGCGCGGGCGGCGGCACGGACATGATCGCGCGCGTCGTGGCGGACCAGTTGTCGCGGGGCATGAAGCAGCCGTGGGTGGTCGAGAACCAGGGCGGGGCGGGCGGGCAGATCGCCAGCCAGGCCACGGCGCGGGCCGAGCCCGACGGCTACAACTTGATGATCGGCTACGTCAGCACTCACGGCACGCTGCCGGCGCTGCGCAAGGTGCCCTATGACCCGATCCGCGATTTCACGCACATCGCGATGATAGGCGGCGCGCCCAACGTGCTGGTCGCCCAGCCCTCGGGACCCGCCAGCTTCGAGGATTTCCTGGCCGAGGTGCGGGCGCACCCGGGCAAGGCGAGCTATGCCTCGGCCGGCGTGGGCACGATCACCCATCTGGTGTTCGAGGGGCTGAAACTGGCCACGAACACGTCCGTCCTGCACGTGCCCTATCGCGGCATCGCGCCGGGCATCAACGACATGGTGGCGGGCCAGGTGCAATATGCGATGCCGGGCCTGGCGGGCGTGCTGCCCTACATCCGCGCGGGCAAGCTGCGCGCGCTGGCGGTGACCGGACCGGACCGCCATCCGCTCTTGCCCGAGGTGCGCACGCTGAAGGAAATCGGCATTCCCCATTTCGAGGCCGTGCAGTGGGTGGGCATCATGGGACCGGCTCATCTGCCGCCGGCCGTGGTGCGGGACCTGTCGGCCGCCGTGGCCCAGGTGCTGGGCCGCAAGGAAACCGCGGACAAGCTCGCCGGCGAGGGCATACGCGTCATGCCCATGTCGCAGCAGGATTTCTCCGCCTACGTCGTCGCCGACCTGACCCGGTGGCGCACGATCGTCAAGGAACGCGGGTTGCAGGAGACATGAGATGAAGCAGGGATCCCGCCGTATCGCCATCGTCGTCATGTCCGACGAACATTCGGGGGCCGCGCTGTCGTGCGCGGGCCATCCGTGGATCCGCACGCCGCACCTGGACCGCTTCGCGGCCGCCAACACCCGGTTCGCGTCGGCCTATACCAATTCCCCCATCTGCATCCCCGCGCGCGCCTCGTTCACCACGGGCCGCTACACCCACGAGACGCGCAACTGGGACAACGCCCTGCCCTACACCGGCCAGCAGCCGGGCTGGACCCACAGATTGCGCGATGCCGGCGTGGACGTGACGTCCATCGGCAAACTGCACTTTCGCAACGAGACCGACGACACCGGCTTCACCCGCCAGATCCTGCCCATGCACGTGGTGAACGGCGTGGGGGACCTGCTGGGCGCGGTGCGCGATCCGCTGCCGGTGCGGCACAAGACGCGCGCGCTGGCCGAGGAGATCGGCATCGGCGAAAGCAGCTATACCCGCTATGACCGGGCCATCGCGCAGGCATCGACGAAATGGATACGCGAGCATGCGCGGGATGACGGCTGGGTCCTGTTCGCTTCGTTCGTGGCGCCCCATTTCCCGCTGATCGCCCCGGAAGCGTTCGCCTCGGCCTACCGGCTGGACGACATCCCGCTGCCCAAGCTTTCGCGGGCGGCCGACCGGGTGGACCATCCCTGGATCGCCGCGCTGCGGACCTGCTTTCCGCACGACAGCTTCTTCGACGACGAGCTGCGGCGCCGCGCCCTGCTGAGCTACGGCGGGCTGTGCTCGTTCATGGACTGGCACTTCGCGCAGATCTGCCAGGCCATCGAGGAATCGGGGCTGGCCGACGAGGCGCTGGTCATCTACACCAGCGACCATGGCGACAACATGGGCGCGCGGGCCCTGTGGGGCAAGTCCACGCTGTACGAGGAAGCGGCGCGGGTGCCCATGCTGCTGCGGGCGCCGGGCCGCTCGACGCGCAACATCGTCGGCACGCACGTGTCGCTGGTGGACGTGGGCGCCACGCTGCTGGCCTGGATGGGCGTGGAGGCGCCCGCCGACCTGCCGGGCCGGTCCCTGGTCGACCTGGCGCGGGCGCCGGACGATCCGGCGCGCCCGGTGTTCTCGGAATACCATGCGGCGGGCGCGGCCACCGGCGCCTACATGCTGCGGCAGGACCGGTGGAAGCTGATCCATTACGTGGACATGGCACCCCAGTTGTTCGACCTGGTCGCGGATCCCGAGGAGCGGATCGATCTCGTCCCGGGCGGGCGGCATGCGCATGTGGTGGACGAACTGACCGCGGCGCTGCGGCGGATCGTCGATCCCGAGGCGCAGGATCGCATCGCCAAGGCCGACCAGCATGCGTTGATCGAAGCCCACGGCGGCCGCGAAGCGGTGGTGCGGCGCGGAGGATTCGGTGCCACGCCGGCGCCGGGCGTGGACGCGAAGTTCGCCTGAAGACAGGGTCGCCCTTCCGGACAGTCCATCCAGCAAGGCGGGGTTTATCCGGCGCCTGGCTTGCCTTATGCTGGCGTTACCCCAATCGAGGCCCCCATGCGCACCCTGATCCTCATCGCCGTCGGACTGATCCTGGCCATCGCGCTGCTGCGCCTGGCCCCCTTGCCGCATCGCACCCGGACCGCGAGCCTCTTTACGCTGGCCTGGCTGGGCGTATCGGCCTGGAACCTGCGTACCGGCTTGTCCCACGGCTATACCCTGGCCGAAGAACTGCCCATCCACGTGGCGCTGTTCGGCATCCCGGCGCTGGCGGCCTGGGGGCTGTGGTGGTGGGCGCGCCGCGGGTAAGGCGCGAGCGCTAGCGGCGCCCCTTGCCCGCCTGGTCGTACTTGCGCCAGTAGGCGAACTCTTCCTCGTGGACCTCGAGGTCGATCTCCGACAGGCGTACCTGCAACCGCTCCTGCACGTCCGCGACCGCCTGGTTGTAGATCGCGGGCCCGATCTCTTCGACGAAGAAGGCGAGCAGCCCGCCGGCGGCGACGTTGCCGATGGGCTCCTCCATGTTCTGGTCGAAGTAGCGCTGGATCGAGGCGATGGCAGTGGTCCGGACTTGCTTGTCGAGTTCGATGGTCATGTCGGCTTTCTGGCGAGGGATGCCGGGCCGTTCAATTTATCACCTCCTCCACCCGGTTCACCAACTTCCCGATCTTCTCGATCTCGCATTCGATCACGTCGCCGTCCTTGAGCCACTGGCGCGGGTTCATCGCATAGCCGACGCCCGAGGGCGTACCGGTGGCGATCACGTCGCCCGGTTCCAGCGTCAGCCCCGAGGACAGCGACGCGATGCTGCGCGGGATGGAGAAGATCATCGCACCGGTGCTGGCGTCCTGGCGCTGCTCGCCGTTGACCTTGAGCGAGATGCGCAGCGCGTGGGGATCGCCGACGGCCTCGGGCGAGACGATCCAGGGGCCGAAGGGGCAGCTGCCGTCGATGGCCTTGCCCTTGAACCACTGGTCGTGGCGCTTCTGCAGGTCGCGGGCGCTGATGTCGTTGAGGATGGTATAGCCGAAGATGTGGCCGGGGGCGTCGGCTTCGGCGATGTCGCGGCCGCCCTGGCCGATCACGACGGCGAGTTCGACCTCGTAGTCCAGGCGGCGGGTGACGCGCTGGTCGTAGCGGACGGCGCCTTCGTGCGGGACGATGGCGGTCCAGGGCTTGGTGAAGAACTGCGGATGCTCGGGCACGTCGGTATCGAGATTGCGCGAGGCGTTATCTTCCTGGATGTGCTCCCTATAATTGCGGCCCAGGCAGAAGATGTTCTTGGGCGGACGCGGAATGGGCGCCAGCAGGCGGTAGCTGCCGGGCGAAACCGGGTGGGCGTCGGCGACGGCGGCGATGTCGCGGCACCAGGCCCAGGTGGCGGCGCCGCCGGCGGCCAGGTCGATCATGGTCAGGCGGCCGGTCTCGGGCCACGGGAAGGGCAGCGTGGCGCGCGGGGCGGCCTGGGCGAAGGCCTGGAGGTCGCAGATGCGGCCGTCGTCCAGGAAGAGTGCGGGCAGCGGGCGGCCGCCGAGTTCAATGGTGGCGAGTTTCATGGTTCGTTCCTGGCTGAAAGAATGCGGGTAGGCGCAACGATGGAGGCAAGGACATGGCGCCCAAGGTCAAGTCGGCCCAACGGGCCATAGAGATTCTGGAATTCTTCGCGCGGCGCAAGGCGCCCGCGACACTGAGCGAGATCGCGGCGGCGCTGGACTATCCGGCCTCGAGCACCCTGGCCCTGCTGCGCACGCTGAGCGAGATGGGCTATCTCGATCACTCGTCCAGCGAGCGGACCTTCGTGCCGACGGTGAAGGCGGCGCTGCTGGGCATCTGGGTCAACGATGCGCTGATGGCCGACGGTACGATCGCCCGCCTGATGTACCAGATGCGCGAGGAAACCGGCGGCACGCCCACGCTGGGCATACAGAGCGGCCACCACGTGCAGTACATCCACGTGGTGCGCGGCCCGGATGCCCTGCACCGGCGCGACGTGGCGCCGGGCACGCTGCGGCCGCTGCTGCGGTCGGCCATGGGCACCGTGCTGCTGTCGCTCAAGCCGCCTTCCGAGCTGTGGGCGCTGGTCAACCAGATCAACGCGCACGAACCGCCGGAGCACCGGGTGTCGATGGCGGAACTGGGCAAGCGCATCCAGCAGTACCGCGAAAGCGGCTATGCCTACAGCGAAGGCGTATCGACGCCGGGGGCCGGCATCATCACGACGTTGCTGGCCGCGCCGGCCCACCAGCCGCCAATGGCCCTGGGCATAGGCGCGAGCCTCGTGGCGCTGCGCGCCAAGAAGCTCGATTTCCTGAAGGCGCTGCAGCGGGTGGTGGAGCTTCATCGCAAGCATATGGAGGCCTTGCCGGACAAGTTCGGACACTGAGCAGAGCGCGCGTGCCGCACCGGTCCGGCCGTTTTCATTGCGCGACCAGCCCGGCTTTGTCGGCAACCGTGCGCAGCGTCGCGATTTCCTTCACGTTGAAGGCGCGCATCTGCTCGGGATCGCGCTTGAGCAGTTCGGAGCCGCCCTTTTCCGCGAACTCCTGCACCGGCCTGGAATCAAGCACCTCCTTCATGGTGTCGGCCAGGCGCCGCGTGATCGCGTCGCTGACTTCCGTGCGCGCCATCAACGCCGACCAGCCATAGATGGCGTAGTCGGGATAGCCGCTTTCGCGGATGGTGGGCACGTCCGGGAACTCGACGTGGCGTTTTTCGCCGGTGACCGCGAGGATGCGCAGCTTGGCGGCCTTGGCCGAAGGCG
Source organism: Pigmentiphaga sp. H8 (assembly GCF_003854895.1). Classification (NCBI taxonomy): domain Bacteria; kingdom Pseudomonadati; phylum Pseudomonadota; class Betaproteobacteria; order Burkholderiales; family Alcaligenaceae; genus Pigmentiphaga; species Pigmentiphaga sp. H8. The sequence goes on from NZ_CP033966.1 coordinate 13,951, forward strand.
CCAGCGAGGCCACGCCGTCCATCGCCACGTCGATCTGCCCGCCGATCAGGTCGGTGTTCATCTGGCTGGTCGACTTGTACGAGATGGGCGTGAAGCGGATGCCGGCGATGCTGGAGAACCATTCGGTGGCCAGGCGGTAGCCCCAGGCGAAATTGCCGAAGTTCAGCTTCTCGGGTTGCGCCTTGGCCGCGGCGACGAGGTCGGCCAGTGTCTTGTACGGCGAGTTGGCCGGCACGGCGATGCCCAGCATGCTGCGGGTGACGCCCGAGATGGGCTTGAAGTCCTTGAGCGGATCGTAGGGCAGGTCCTTGACGAGAATGGGGTTGACCGACAGGTTGGTCCAGCTGCCCAGTACCAGGGTGTAGCCGTCGGCCGGCGCGTTCTTGGCCGCCATGATGCCGATGCGGCCGTCGGCGCCGGGCATGTTGTCCACGGTCACCGCCTGGCCGAGCCGGGTGGCGAGCTGCTGCGCGACGATGCGGCCGGAGTTGTCGCTGGTGCTGCCGGGCGCGAAGGGCACGATCAGGCGGATCGGCTGGGTGGGATAGGCGGCGTCGCGCGCCTGCGCGGCCGAGGCCGAAAGGACCAGTGCGCACAGGGCGCCGGCAAGATGCATGATCTTCATGGGTGGGTCTCCTTGGGATTATTGTCGTACCCGGGTTCGCCCCGGATGGCGTCAGGATCTCGCCTGGGCATCCTCGCGGTGCAGGAAGGCGGCGATCTGTTCGGGCGTGCGGCCCAGGCCGGCCAGGATCTCCGCCGTGTGCTGGCCCAGTGCCGGCGGCGGCGCGTTCAGGCCCGGGCCGTCGTGTTCGTAGCAAAAGCCCGCGTTCAGCACGCGCAGCGCCTGGGCGCCGGCCGGGATGGACAGCAGCAATTGCCGGTCGTCCAGGTGCGGCTGCGCCAGCGCCTCGGGCAGTTCGCGCACTTCGCCGGCCGGCACGCCGGCCGCGTTGAGCAGGGCCGCCCACTCGGCGGCGCCGCGGCCGGCCAGCGCCTGGCGGACCTCATGCTGCAAGGCCTCGCCATGGGCGACCCGCGTGCCGCGGTCCTGGAAGCGCGGATCGGCGATCAGGTCCTCGCGTTCGATCACGCGGCACAGCCGCTCGAACTGGTCCTGGCGGACCGCGCCCAGCGTCAGGTGCCCGGCCGCGGTGGGGAAGGTGTCGGCGGTGGGCGACATGCTGTAGCCGCGGTTGCCCTGCTTGGCGGGCCGCTTGCCGGTCAGCAGGTGCGGGCCGGCCATCGAGATCATCAGCACCAGCGCGGCGTCGTACATGGCCACGTCCACCTGCTGCGCCTGGCCGTCGCGGCCGCGCTGCAGCAGGGCCGAGACGATGGCGAAGGCGGCCAGCAGGCCCGAATAGGTGTCGACCGCCGGATAGCCGATGCGGATCGGCGGGGTGCCCGGTTCGCCGCTCAGGCTCATCATGCCCGAGGTGCTCTGGATGATCTGGTCGATCGCGGGCTGGTGGCGGAGCTCGCCGCGCTGGCCGTAGCCCGAGATCGAGCAGAAGACGATGCGCGGGTTGAGGGCCTTGCAGGCCTCGTAGCCCAGGCCCAGGCGGTCCATGACGCCGGGCCGGAAATTCTCGGTCACGACGTCGGCGCCGGCGATCAGCTCGCGCGCGACCGCCACGTCGGCGTCGCGCTTGAGATCGAGCACGACGGATTTCTTGCCCGAGTTGACCGACGCGAACGACGGTCCCATGCCGTCGGCATACTGGATGCCGCCGTAGTTGCGCATGGTGTCGCCGGCGGCCGATTCGATCTTGATGACCTCGGCACCGAGCAGGCGCAGGAAGTTGGTGGCGATGGGCCCCGACAGCACGTGCGTGAAGTCGACGACCCGGTAGCCTTGCAAGGGTTGAGGCACGGTCGGGTTCTCCTACTCGGCGACGCGGGGGAATTGCCCGGTGAAGACCGGCTTGCGGCGTTCGTTGAAGGCGCGCTTGGCCTCGCGGCCGTCGGGCGTCAGGCCCAGGTAGCGCTGCATCGGCGCGCCGGCCTCCATGTGGTTGCTGAAACCGGCCATGTCCAGCAGCAGGTTGGTCGCGCTCTTGGTGTAGCGGATGGCCAGCGGCGGCAGCTCGGCCAGCGCGGTCGCCAGTTCGTCCACGGTGGCATCGAAGTCCGCCGCCGGCACGCAGCGGTTGATCAGGCCCCATTCCAGCGCCTGCGGCGCGGGCAGGCGTCCGCCCAGCAGCGACAGCTCCAGCGAGCGGGCGCGGCCGATGGTGAACAGGAAGGCGCCGCCGCTATGGTTGCCGGCCTGGATCTCGCGCATCTGGAAGAAGGCGGTGTCGACGGCGACCACCAGGTCGCAGGACGTGGCCAGGTAGGCGCCGCCGCCGATGGCCGGACCGTTCACCGCCGCCACCACGGGCTTGGCGTTGCGCTGGATGCGCTGCCGGGCGGCCACGTTCCAGCGGCCGTAGGCGTCGATGGCCTGGGGATCGGCCTGGGCGGTGAAGCGCAGGTCCTGGCCGGCGCTGAAGATGTCGCCGGCGCCGGTCAGGATGGCGCAGCGGCAAGCCGGGTCGGCCTCGACCTCGTCGAAGGCAGCGACCAGTTCCTGGAAGGTCTGGAGATCGTGGGCGTTCTTGGCGTCGGGGCGGTCGATGACGACCCGCCAGATGGGGCCTGGTCTGTCTATCCTGATGTGCTGGGGCATGGTGTCTCCTGTCGTGGCCGCATGCATCGAATGCGGCGGATTATCTCGACGGGAAACACGGGGTAGACGCTGCTTTCACCCATGTGAAAGCGATTTCACGTATGTGAAAAACAAGGGGGTGTAACGGGAGCCTCAGGCGGCAAGCTCCTGGTGCAGCGTGGCCGCGACGCGTTCGAGAAAGGGGCGCGTGTTCAGCCAGGGCTGGTCCGGGTGCACGAGGGCCGCCAGGTCCCGGGTCATGAAGCCCGCCTCCACGGTCGCGGTGCAGGATCGTTCCAGCGCGGCGGCGAAGGCGGCCAGATCGGGCGTGCCGTCCAGTTCCGCGCGCTGCCGCAGCCCGCGCGCCCAGGCGTAGATGGAGGCGATGGGATTGGTCGAGGTTGCCCGGCCGGCCTGGTGCTCGCGATAGTGGCGCGTGACCGTGCCATGGGCGGCCTCCGCCTCGAAGGCCCGCCCGTCGGGCGTGATCAGCACCGATGCCATGAGGCCGAGGGACCCGTAGCCCTGGGCGACGGCGTCCGATTGCACGTCGCCGTCATAGTTCTTGCACGCCCAGATGTAGCCGCCCCGCCACCGGAGCGCGCTGGCCACCATGTCGTCGATCAATCGATGCTCGTAGGCCAGGCCGGCCGCGCGATAGGCCGATGCGAACTCGCTTTCGAAGATCTCCTGGAACAGGGCGGAGAAGCGCCCATCGTAGGTTTTGATGATGGTGTGCTTGGTCGACAGGTAGACGGGGTAGCGCCGCTGGAGCCCGTAGCGGAACACGGCGCGCGCGAAGCCGGCGATCGAGGCGTCGAGGTTGTGCATGGCCATGGCGATGCCCGGTCCGTCGGTGCGGCAGACTTCGCGCTCCAGCGCGGGTCCGCCGTCGTCGGGCGTGAAGCGCATGCTGAGCGTGCCGGGCCCCGGCAGTTCGAGCTGGCTGGCGCTGGAGTGGTCGCCGTAGGCGTGGCGGGCGATGACGATGGGCTGGTCCCAGTGCGGCACGAGGCGGGGAATGTTGGCGCAGCAGATGGGCTCGCGCAATACCGTGCCGTTCAGGATGTTGCGCAGGGTGGCGTTGGGACTGGGCAGCATGGCGGGCGAGCCGAATTCGCGCATGCGTGCCGCGTCGTGCGTGATCGTCGCGCACTTGACCGCCACGCCGTGGCGCAGCGTGGCGTGCGCGGCGTCCAGCGTCACCTGGTCGCGCGTCGCGTCGCGATTGCGCAGGCCGAGATCGAAGTACTGCAGTTCGCCATCGACGTGAGGCAGGATCAGCGCTTCCTTGATCCAGGCCCAGATGACGCGGGTCATTTCATCGCCATCGATCTCGACGATGGGATGACGAAAGGTGATCTTGCGCATGCGGTCTGGCTCAGCGGTCGTGGCGCGGGAAGCCCCCGGGTTCGGCGTCCAGCCAGCGCAGCATCGCATGCCATTCCAGTTCGCCGTAGGGCCGGCGCGTGCCGGGCTGGTAGAGATGCGCGGAGCGCGCCAGGACCTCTTCCGACGGAATGCGGATCTGCCCGATGCCGCCCGCCATGGCGTCGACCTGGGCACGGCAGGCCATCTCGAGCTGGTACATGAGGTTGAACGCCTGCGCGATCGACGGCGCACAGACCAGCAGGCCGTGGTTGCGCAGGATCATGGCGTTGTGCGGGCCGAGATCGGCGATCAGGCGCGCCTGTTCCGCCAGGTCGACGGCCGGACCCTCGAACGCGTGTTCGGCGATGTGCCCGTGGAAGCGCGAAGCCGTCTGGGTGATGGGCAGCAGGCCGCAGTCCATGGCGGACACCGCCATGCCCGCGCGGGTATGGGTATGGATGATGCAGTGCACGTCGGGCCGCGCCCGATGGATGCAGCCGTGGATCACGTAGCCGGACCGGTTGATGCCGTACGCGGTGGCCGGACTGCGATGGACGTGGCCGCCGTAGTCGATCTCCACGAGGCTGGACGCGGTGATCTCCTTGTACAGCAGCCCGTAGAGATTGATCAGCAGGCGCTCGTGCTTGCCCGGGATCTGCGCGGTGATGTGGTTGTAGATCATGTCCGTCATGCCGTACCGGTCCATCAACCGGTAGCACGCGGCCAGGTCCGTGCGGGTGTGCCATTCGGCGGCGTCGACCGTGTCTTTGATCGATGGGAAATCGGTGGAGTAGTCTGGGTTCACGCAATGCTCCTGCTTCCGCCGCACAGACGGATGATGTAGTCTGCCGCGACGCGTCCGCGGCAGCCGGCCGGATCATCTTAAGGCGGCCATCCCGCCTGCCGCCATCCAAAATACTTCATCCAGTTTTTAGAAAAACTAATGCTGGAGCGTGGCCATGAACCCTCAGCTTCCTCCCTTGAATCCGCTGCGTGTGTTCGAGAGCGCGGCGCGCCACCTGAGCTTCACCGAGGCGGCCGCCGAACTGCACATCACGCCGGGCGCCGTCAGCCACCAGATCAAGGCGCTGGAGACCTGGCTGGGATTCGCGCTGTTCGACCGCACCGAGCGGCCGCCCCGGCTGACGCGCGGCGGCGAGGTCTACGCGAAGGGGCTCAGCGTCGCGTTCGGACAGATCGTGCGCGCCACGCAGGAACTGGTGGCCTCGGGCTCGGCGCAGGTCTTGACGGTAAGAGGGCATACGACCTTTTTCCTGCGCTGGCTGATTCCGCTGCTGCCCGCCTTCCAGCATGCTCATCCGACGATCAAGATCCGTCTGGCAGCCAGCGTGGACGCGGTCGATTTCCGCCGCGACACCGTGGACGTCGGCATCCTGTACGGCGACGGGCCATGGGAGGGGCTGCGCGGCGATCTGTTGTTCAGCGATGCGCTGACGCCCGTCATGGCGCCGGCACTGGCGGCTACCCTGCCCGCCCAAGCCAGCACCGCGGCCTTGCTCAAGCTGCCGCTGCTGCATTCGAACCGGCGGCCGCAGCACTGGCCCGACTGGATCGCCGCGGCGGGCGCGGCAAGAAAGGTCTCGGCCGGCGATGTCTACTACGAAGACCTGAGCGTGATCTACCAATGCGCCATACAAGGGCTGGGCGTCGCGCTGGGCCAGCTTCGCTACGTGGCCAGGGACCTCGAACAAGGCGTGCTGGTGGCGCCGCATCCCTTCGTGCTGCGCCGCCCGCGCGGCTATCACCTGGTCTGTCCGCAGGCGCGTGCCGACGACGCGAAGATCCGCGCCTTCCGCGAATGGCTCGTGGCCTGCGGCGCCGCCCAGTCGTTAGAAAAGTTCAAGGCCGAGTGAGAAATACTGGTTTGTGCGCGGTGGCGGGCCCCTTCTACGATCAGCGGCAATTCGACGGTCTCCCAAGCAGGGGCCGCCGGCGTTCAAGGAGACCTCATGCCGTATTCCGCCAGGATCACGTCTGCTTTCCCGCCGTCCCGCCATCGGCTGCGCCTGCGCGCCGGCCGCCTGCTGGCGGCTTCGATCATGGGCTGTGCCTGCGCCGCGGCCGTCGCGGCTCCCTATCCGGACCGTCCCATCCGCATGATGATCCCGTTTCCTCCGGGCGGACCGAATGACGTGCTGGGCCGGCTGCTGGCAACCGAGGTGGGCAAGGACCTGGGCCAGCCCATCGTCATCGAGAACAAGGGCGGCGCGGGCGGCACCATAGGCGCGGACATGGTGGCCAAGGCGGCGCCGGATGGCTACACGCTGTTGCTGGGCGGCACCGCGTCGCTGGGAATCGCGCCCAGTCTGTATTCCAGGCTGCCCTACGATGCCGTGGCGGATTTCGCGCCGGTCGGCATGGTCGGCACGTCGCCTTCCCTGTTGGTCGTGGGCGCGCGCCAGCCATTTCGCGACGTCGGGGATTTGATCGCCCGGGCCAAGGCCGCGCCGGGCAAGCTCAACTTTGCTTCCGCGGGCGTCGGCACGCCGACCCATCTTGCCGCGGAACTGTTCAAGACCATGGCGGCGGTCGACATCGTGCACGTGCCCTACAAGGGAGGAGGCCCCGCCTTGAACGACCTGCTGGCGGGGCAGGTGGAAATGTACTTCTCGGGTATCGTCGCGGCGGTGCCGCTGGTGAACCAGGGGTCGCTGCGGGCCCTGGCCATCACCAGCGATCAGCGCAGCGAGCAGATGCCCGATGTGCCGACGATGTCGGAAGCGGGACTGCCCGGCTACGAGATCCAGAACTGGTTCGCCATCTTCGCTCCGGCGGGCACGCCCCAGCCCGTGGTCGATCGCCTGAACAAGAGCCTGGCCAGGTTCCTGGCGCTGCCCGCGGTGCGGAGCAAGATGCGCGAACTGAACGTGGATCCGCGCAGCTCCACGCCGCAGGAGCTGGCCGCCTACCAGGGCAAGGAATTGCGGAAGTGGTCGGCGCTGGTTAAGCAGGCGGGAATCACGCCCGAGTAGCGAGGCCCAGCGCTGACCGTCTCCAGCACGGCTTATTGCGGTTCGATGCCCGCCGCCTGGATCACCGGCTTCCACTTGGCCGTCTCGGCCTTGATGCGGGCGGCGAACACGTCGGGCATTTCACCCAGCGGCGTGATGCCGGCGTTCTCGAGCTGCGCGCGGAAGGCCGGTTCGTTGATCATCTTGCGGCCTTCCTCGGCCAGCTTGGCGACCACGTCCGCCGGCATGCCGGCCGGGCCCATCAGTCCGTTCCAGGTGTCGACCTCGTGGCCCGGGTAGGTTTCCGCGATGGTGGGCACCGAAGGCAGCTGCGGCAGGCGCTTGTCGCTGGAAACCGCCAGCAGCGTGAGCTTCTCGGGCGTCTTGGCGTAGGACATGACTTCCGAGACGCTGGCGCTGTACATGTCGATCTGTCCGGCCAGCACGTCGGCCAGGGCCGGCGCGCCGCCACGGTAGGGAACGGTGGTGGCCGTGACGCCGACGCGGCTCAGGAACAGCAGCGCCGACAGATGGGTGAGGGTGCCGTTGCCGCCGTGGCCCACGTTCAGCTTGCCGGGGTTGGCCTTGGCATAGTTGACGAGGTCGGTCACGGTGCGGAAGTTGCGCTGGGGATTGACCGCCAGCACGAAGGGGTTGCCGCCCACGTTGACGATGGGGGCGAGGTCGCGGATCGGGTCGTAGCGGATCTTGTTGGTCATGGGCGCCGTGACGATCTGCGTCATGGTCGCCATGAATAGCGTGTAGCCGTCGGGCTGGGCACGCGCGACCTGCTCGGCGGCGATGGTGCCCGCCGCGCCGCCCTTGTTGTCCACGATGAAGGGCTTGCCGAAGACCTTGCCCATGCGCTCGGCCATCATGCGGGCCATCATGTCGGTGTTGCCGCCCGGAGCGAACGGCACCACGATGGTGACCGGCCGGCTGGGCCAGGCGTCGGCGGCCAGGGCGGCGGCGGGCCCCGCGGCGATCGCGGCCGCCGCCAGGCCCACGGGAATGCGGCGCAGCCATTGCTGGAGGGGTTTCATGAGGTTGTCTCCTTCATCGGTTGTCATTGTCGTCGGTGGAGCAGGCCGCCGTTCGATGCGAGCGCGACCGGCGGCCGGAAAAACGGGCGCGAAAAGGGCCTCCCGCGTGCGCGCAGGCGCCGCGGTCATGCCGATGGAAAGAGTCCCCTTCCGTGCCGGATTCACATGTGCTGGGCTGGCGGGCGCCTTCGATGCCGGCGCCCGTGCTCAGTCTTTTTTTCCTGCTTCTTCTTTCTTGCCGTCCTTGGCCGCCAGTACCGCGGCGGGCGGCTGGACGACGAAGTGGGCGAGGCGATGCCGGTCGAACGATTCCAGGTTGCGTTCCCAGGTTTGCGGCTGGTGGTCGGCGTCTACCGGGATCTGGTCCATGTCGGTATAGATCTCGACGTTGTTGCCGTCCGGATCCTTGAACACCAGGAACCAGTTCGCCCCGGGGCCGTGTTGGCCGATACCGCGTTCGATGGTCACGCCCAGCCGACGCGCCACGTCCACGGCGCGGCGCATTTCCTCGACCGATTCCACGTAGTACGAGAAGTGCTCGAGGCCGGGGCGCGTATAGCGCGGCAGCTCGTCGCGGTCGGGCGAGTTGTCGGGGATGCGCGACAGGGCCAGGTCGTGGTGGTCTTCGCCCGCCCGCAGGAAGACCATCTGGTCGCCGATGCGGTCGGACACGCGCAGCCCCATGACCTCGGTATAGAAACGCGTGGAGGCTTCCAGGTCGCGCACCATCAGGACCAGGTGCCCGAGCTTGCGCGTACGGATGGGGGCGACCGGTTGCTGGTCGGTGGATGTCACGTCTGCCTCCTTGCCTATCGGCTTTCCTGCACGACGGTGTTCTCGATCGTGCCGATGTTCTCGATGTGCGCCACCATCTTGTCCCCCGCCTTCAGGTACATGCCGCGCCCCATGCCCACGCCATCGGGCGTGCCGGTGGCGATGAGGTCGCCGGGATGCAGGGTCAGGATGCGCGACAGGTAGGCGATCTGCTCGGCCACCGAGAAGATCATTTCCGAGGTGCTGCCGTCCTGCATGGTTTCGCCGTTGACCGCCAGCGACATGCGCAACTGCTGGGGGTTGCCGATGCAGCCCGCCGGCACCAGCCAGGGACCCATGGGGCCGAAGGTGTCGAAGCTCTTGCCGCGGAACCAGTCGTGGGTGAAGGGATAGTCGGTGCGGCGGTTGAGGTCGCGCGCGCTGATGTCGTTGAAGACGGTATAGGCGGCGATGGCCGACAGCGCGTCGTCGACCGACACGTGGCGGCAGGTCTTGCCGATGACCACGCCCAGCTCCACTTCCCAATCGAGCCGGCTGGTCTCGGGTGGCATCTGGACGTTTTCGCCGGTGGCGACGACGCTGGTCTCGGCCTTCATGAAGATGTAGGGCTGGCTTTCGCTGCGCGCCGCCAGCTTGGTGCCCATCTCGTCGGCGTGTTCGTAGAAATTGGAAGCCGTCGCGAAGATGCGGCGGGGCTGGTAGGGGACCGCATAGGTGGCGCCTTCCACCGCGGCGAGCCGGCCGCTGGCGGCAAGCTGGGCGGCGCGATCGGCCATGGTGGCGATCAGCGGGCCGCTGCCGGCCCAATCCGCGATCACCGCGCCGATGTCCTGCGCCACGCGGGCCGGGTCCACGTCGCAGGCCTTCGCCAATTGCGCCAGGTCGTACAGGGTGTCGTTGACCACCAGGCCAGGATGCTTGCTGCCATTGCGCTGATAAGTCGCCAGACCGTGCCAGTTCACGGGATCTCCTCGTTGCTGTCCATGTTGAATCCAGGGGAAGCGAGCCGGCGTGGCCGCCATTTCCACCCCCTGTTTTGGAATACTTTAAGTGTATCGTGTATACACGTCAACTGGTTTACGATAATTTTTATGGCATGTGTGTGCCAGGAAGATGTCCTGAAGAACTCTGGCCAAGGGGGCCGAGGTGCCCCTCGATTTGTATGCAGATTCGCGTGAATGTGTTCAATGATGGGGCACGAGCATATCCGCATGCCGTTCGTGTTCATGCCGGGATGGGTGCCGCGTATAATCCGCGGGCATTCGATGGCCCATATAGAAGGATGCTTTCGTGACCACCATTGCCGCTCGGATCAGCCAGTCGCTGGCTGACGAGATCATCGCGGGTACCCTGGCCCCGGGCGAAAAGCTCGAGGAGCCCTCGCTGGCGGAGCGTTTCCAGGTATCGCGTACCCCCATCCGCGAGGCGCTGCGCCTGCTCAACGCCCGTGGCCTGATCGAACTGGTGCCGCGCCGGGGCGGCGTGGTGGCCAACGTCAGCGCCGAGCAGCTTGCCGACATGCTGGAGGCGCTGTGCGAACTGGAGTCGCTGTGCTGCCGCATCGCCACCCAGCGCATGAGCGCGATGCAGCGCCGCCAGCTCGAACTGCTGCACGAGGAAACCCAGCAGGTGTCCGAGCGCGGCGATGCCGACGCCTATCTCAAGCTCAACGCGCGCTTCCACCAGCTCATCTGCCAGGGCACGCAGAACCAGACCCTGGTGGCGCAGGTGGAAAACCTGCGTGACCGGCTGGCGCCGGTCCGCGCCGCGCAAAGCGGCGTCGAGCGCCGCTTCGAGACTTCCCACCGCGAACACGAGAAAATCGTGGAAGCGGTGCTGGCCGGGCAGCCCGAGCAGGCCTACCTGGCCATGCGCAGCCACACCACCCGGCTGACGCTCCATGTGATGGAGCAGATCGAGGAGCAGCGCGCCGGGGCACACGGCTGACCGCCCTTCCCGGACGGAACGGACGCCTCAGGCCAGGGCGGTAGGCAACGGCGCGTCGTCCCCCAGCCGGATCTGCTCGCGGCAAAGCCGTTCGAGCAGGCGCGCCTTCACTGCCTGATGCGGCGCGGACGTCCAGAGATTGGTCGTTTCCGCCGGATCCTCGTCCAGATCGTAGAGTTCGCCGATCTCGTCGATGTCCGATACCGACAGGCGATAGCGCGGGTCCAGCAGGCTCCTTACTCTGAATGAACGGCCCTGGTCGAACTTGTGCATGACCTGTTCGCTCTCGACCACCATGGTTCGCCCGGCGGGTCTCGATGGAGCCAGCAGATCGATGCCTTGCATGCCGTTGTAGGGATTGATGCCGGCGCGGCCCAGCACGGTGCGGCCGATATCCACGGTGCCGGCCATGCCCTGATCGACGGCATGCGGCGGCCGGTCGGCGGCGGGATCGCGCCAGATGAAAGGCACCCGGATCAGGCCCTGGTAATGCAGGGGGCCCTTGAGCATCAGGCCGTGATCGCCCATCCAGTCGCCATGGTCGCTGGTGAAGAGGACGACCGTGTTCCGGTCCTGCCCGCTTTCCCGCAGCGCGGCCATGATGCGGCCGACCGCATCGTCGATCATCGAGATCATGCCGTAGGTCAGCGCGATGATCTCCCGCGCTTCGCGTTCGGTGACGCCGAACGGTATGTAGCCTTCGCGGCTGTACCGGCCCTGGGCGGTGTCGCGGTGCACCGACGAAACCAGCGGAGTCGAATCGCGATTCCAGAAGGAGGCGGGCAGCACGATGCGATCCGGATCGTACATGTCCCAGTATTTCCCGGGCGGCGTATAGGGATGGTGCGGATCGGGGAAGGAGCAGGCGAGAAAGAAGGGGGCGTCGCCACTGCCCTGATCCAGGCCGGACAGGAAGCCGGCGGCTTCGTCCGCGATGTACGACGTCGGATAGAGCGATTCCGGCACGCGCGTGCGCCATGCCTGCGGCGCGCCGTAGCGGCCGTCGGGGATGGCGTGCTCCCTGCCGCGCAAGCGGTCCGAATCCGGATGGCGGGCTTCCAGCCAACGCGCGTAGTCGGCGCCGACCTGGTCGCCGTGGAAAGTGCACAGGCGCACGTGGTCGAAGCCATAGAAGGGCAGGGAGACCGTGTGCCCCGGGTTTTCTTCCCAATAAGGGGTCCACTCGTTGTCGTAGGCGGCCCCCGCCCGGGAGCGGATGCTGGCATCGCGCAGGGCGGCCGGAGGATCCAGATCGCCCCGCCCCGCCGCCCAGCGTTTGCGGCCCGGTCCATCGTGGCCCATGTTCTGCAGGTGGGACTTGCCGATCAGCGCGGTGCGGTAGCCGCCCGCGCGCAGCAGGTCGACGAAGGTCGTCGCATCGCGCGACAGCGCGATGCCATTGTGCCGGACGCCATGCAGGGACGGCATGCGGCCCGTCATCAAGGTGGCCCGGTTGGCCATGCAGACCGGACTGGCCACGTAGAAGCGGTCGAAGCGCGTGCCCTGCGCGGCCAGCGCATCGATGTGCGGCGTCCTGACGATGGGGTTGCCATAGCAGCCCAGGTGGTCGGCGCGATGCTGGTCGGTGATGAACACCAGGAAGTTGGGACGCGGTGTCATTGGCCCTCCTCCAGCCCTTCGCTGCGGATCAGGGTCCGCCACTTCCCGGCCTCGGCCCGCAGGTCGGCCAGCAGCGCCGCGCCTGTCCTGCCCGATGGCACCATGCCTTGCGCCGCGTAGCGCGAACGGCTTTCCTGCGAGCGAAGCACTTGGCCGAAGACCTGCTCGATGCGTTCGGCGACGTCGCGTGGCAAGCCCTTGGGCGCGGCGAGCAGCAGCCAGTTGTTGGCGAGCACGTCGGGTATGCCGGCCTCCCTGACGGTCGGCACGTCCGGCATCACGGCCAGCCGTTCGCGGGCCGAGACGGCCAGGGGAACGACCTGGCCGCTCTGGACCTGTCCCGCAAGCAGGCCGGCGGCACCCATGAACAACTGGACCTCGTCGGCCAACAGCGCCTGCACCGCGGGCTGCGCGCCGCGATAGGCGATGTGCGTGATGGGCAGGCCGGTGGCTTTCGCCAGCAGGATGCTGGACAGATGGGGCGTGGTGCCGACGCCGGGCGAACCGAAGTTCAGCACCCTTTCGGTCCTGGCCGCGCCGGCGCGCAAGGCCTCCCAGTTCTTCGCGTCCTGCTGCCGGTTGGTGAACAGCACGGCTGGAATCTCCGCCACCTTGATCAGCGGCTGGAGTTCGCGCAGGGGGTCGAAGGTCTGGCCCTTCTTCAGGAAGGGATCGATGACGATGTTGTTGGTGGCGGCCACGACCAGCGTGTAGCCGTCAGGCTTGGCCGCCGCGGCGCTCTGCACGCCTATCGCGCCGCCGGCTCCCGACTTGTACTCCACGACCAGGGGCTTGCCGAAGGCCGCTTCGAGTTGCGGCTGGATGAGGCGCACGGTCAGGTCGACCGGGCCGCCGGGGGTGTATGGAATAATGATGCGCATGGGCTTGTCCGGGAACGCCTGGGCGCCGGGTGGCGTCAACGCCAGCCACGGGCCCAGCAGCAGGCAGGCCAGCACCGGGCCCTTGGCCCCGCGGCGCGGGCGTCTTGCCAAAGTAGATAGCATTCGATTCGTCTCCAATTCCGATCCGGCGGCAATGCGCCGCCCCGGTCACAAGTTTGTGAAGCGGGCCCCTCGAATGCAATGCACGCCCGCTTCTCTCCATAAGCAATCCTTATGAACACACGGCATCTCGATTTCCTCCGGCTGGTGGTGGAAAAAGGCGGGTTGTCGGCCGCCGCGCGCGAGGCGGGCGTGACGCAGCCCGCCATCAGCCAGGCGCTCCAGGCCCTGGAGCGGGAGCTGGGCATGCCCTTGATGACGCGTGTCGGCGGCCGCGCGTTGCCGACGCCGGCGGCGCATACCCTGGCGGCCCAATCGAGCCGGTTCGACATCACCCTTCGCCATCTTCGGGAGGCCCAGGAGCAACCGCTGCCTGCGCGTGGCGTCCGGCTGGGCATCTCGGCCGGCGCGGCCCTTGCCTATGGCCCCCGCCTGGTATCCGGCTGGGCCGCACAGGGCGAAGCGGCGCCCCTGCGCATTTTCAACGGGTCGTCGCAGGAGCTGCTGCTGTCCCTGGAGGCGGGCGACCTGGACCTGGCGATATGCCCGCGGCCCCGCAGCGCGGCTTATCCGCATCTGCTCGAAGTGCCCTTGTTCAGGAACGAGCCGGCCATTTTCTCGCGCAAGGGCCATCCGCTGGCCCAGGCAGGGTCGCTGATGGAACTGCGCGACGTGGGCTGGGTGGTGGTGGGCAAGGACCGTTCGCCCGGCGGCATGGCCGAGGAAGCGTTCCGGGTCCGCAAGCTGACCGGGCCACGCATCGTCGCGCAGTGCCCGGATTACCTGACCCTGATGACGGTCGTTTCGCAAAGCGACCTGATGGGCATCATTCCCATGCAGAAGATCGCCGACAGCTTCGGCGGTGCGCCGCTGCAACGCCTGATGATCGTCGAAGGGCTGCCGCAGTACGACGTCTGCCTGTATCGCTATCCCGGGCCCGTCGAGGACCCCGTCCGGCGGCTCGAGGCGGCGATACGCGAACTGGCCGAGACCGGATGAGGCACGCCGCCTGTTTCGTGTACTCTTTCCACTGGCCTGACATCGCCCCCGAGCCCGCCCATGCAACCGACCGAAGCCCTCCGCGCCGCCTTCACGCCCAAGCAGGTCCTGCGCGCTTCCATCAATGTCGGCAATCCCATACTGGCCAGCCGCGACGGCCCGCACGGCGCGCGCGGGGTGTCGGTGGACCTGGCGCGGGAACTGGCCAGGCGGCTGGGCGTGGAACTGGAACTGGTGGTTTTTCCGTCGGCGGGCGAGTCGGTCGAGGCCGTGGCCGCCGAACAGGCCGACATCGGCTTTTTCGCCATCGATCCCAAGCGCGGCGAGCTCATCTCGTTCACCGATGCCTACGTGGTGATCGAGGGGGCCTACCTGGTGCGCGACGGTTCGCCCATCGCCGCCCATGCCGACGTGGACCGGCCGGGCGTGCGGGTCACGGTCGGCAAGGGCAGCGCCTACGATCTCTACCTGAGCCGCAGCCTGCAGCAGGCCAGCATCGAGCGGGCGGCCACGTCGCCGGCCGTGGTCGACGTGTTCCTGGAAAGCGGGGCCGACGTGGCGGCGGGCGTGCGCCAGCAGCTCGAGGCCGACGCCGCGCGGCTGGGCGGCGTGCATCTGTTGCCTGGCCACTTCATGCTGATCCGGCAGGCCATGGGCGTGCCCAAGTCGCGCGGCGAGGCCGCGGCCGACTACCTGCGCGCCTTCGTCGAGGAAATGAAGGCGTCGGGGTTCGTCCAGGAGGCGCTGGCGCGCCATGGGATCACCGGCGCGGCGGTGCCCCGCGCCGAAGGCTGAACAGGCCCTAGTCCATCTGTACGTGCAGTCTGGAGAACACGTCCGACCAGAACCGCTGTTCCTGGTCGGTGTAGGCCTTGATCTGCGCGAGGTCCATGTCCACGGTCTCGGCCCCCATTTCCCGTAGCCGTTCGGTGGTCTTGGGCTGGGCGATGGCCTTTCTGATCGACACGTTCAGTTTCTCCAGGATGGGCCTGGGCGTGCTGGCGGGCGCGAAGATCGCCGCCCACGAGTACAGCCCGAAGCCGATGCCCGATTCGCGCAAGGTGGGCAGGCTGGGCATCAGGTCCGTGCGTTCCGGGCTGGTCACAGCCAGCGCCCGGACCAGTCCCTGGTCGATGAAGGGTTTGGCCGAGGCCAGCACCGCGAACATCATCTGCACCTGTCCACCCACCAGGTCGTTCAAGGCCGGCGCTTCTCCGCGATAGGGAACGTGGACGATGTCCACGCCGGCGGCGCTCTTGAAGATCTCGCCGTTCAGGTGCAGGCTGGATCCGCGCCCGCCGGAGGCGAAGTTCAGCTTGCCCGGGCGCGCCTTGGCGTATTGCACCAGTTCCTGGGCCGTGCGTATCGGCAGGGACTTGTTGACGATGAGCACGCCCGGGTTGCGGGCGATCATGGCGACGGGAACGAGGTCCTTGAAGAAGTCGTAGCTCTGGTTGCGGTAAAGGAAGGAATTGGTGACGCCCGACAGTCCGCTGACGCCCAGGGTATAGCCGTCGGGCGGGGACTTGGCGACGAAACCCGTGCCGATGTTGCCGTTGGCGCCCGGGCGGTTGTCGACGATGACGCCTTGCCCCAGGATGGGCTCCAGATCGGCCAGTGCCGCGCGCGCCAGGGAATCGCTGCTGCCGCCCGGCGCGTAGTTGACGACCACGCGTATCGGCCGCTCGGGGTAGTTCGATGCGTCGGCCGCGGCGCCGGGAGTGGTGGCCATCGTGCCCGCGAGCAAACCGGCGAATGCGAGGAATTTCATGCTGTCCATACGACCGACCTCAGTGGATGTGTTGGCTGTCTGTCACGTCGATGCCCGGAACGGATGCTCACTCGATCAACACGTCCGCCTCGTCGATCAAGGACGAGGGAAGCTGGAGTCCGAGCAGGCCGGCATTCTTCAGGTTGAGCGTGGTCGGGCCGCGCATGCTGCGGTCGATGGGGATTTCCGCGGGATCCGCCCCGTGCAGGATCTGGTCGACGACCTGGGCCATCATCGGCCAACCCTTCTTCTTGCCCGGACTGATGGTCGCCAGGCCGCCCGCGCGGGTGATGGACAACTGGTTGCCCACGGCGGGCAGCCGCGCGTCCAGGAAGAGCTTGCCCAGCACGTCGCCGTTCATGTTGAACAAGGCATGGGGCCCCACCAGGACGGCCTGGCAGCCGTCCCGCTTCATGGCGCGGATGCTCGGCTCGAAGTCCTCGATCCGCAGCGTTTCATAGATCGGCATCTCGCAGCCCATGGTGCGCGCGGCCTCGGCGAACTCGCGCATCACGGCGGGCGCGGGCGAATAGGTCGGGTTGTACAGATGGCCGATGCGGGTCAGGCCCGGAACCGCCATCTTCAGCAGCCTGACCTTGGCCCAGTTGTTGTAGGGGATGTAGGAGAAACCGGTGAAGTTCATGCCTGGCCGCCTGTAGCTTTCTGCCAGCCCCGCCTCGATGTGGTTGGTGGCCCAGCAGACGACGGGAATCCTGACTTCCCGCGTAGCTTGCTTGAGGGCGATGTTGGCGTTGGTCAGGAAAGAGACGATCACGTCCGCGGGCCAGGCCACGAGGGCGTCGGCATGGGCCTGGACGAGGTCGGGATCGCGGTTGCCGTACAGCTCCTGGTAGACCACGTCGACGTCTTCCCGATAGCCGATGGTCTCCATGCCCCGCTTGAAATCGACGATGTCTTGCGTGTCGATGACCGGGTCGCCTTTCGCGACGACGTGAATCAGGCCGACCCGGTACGGTCTGCCCGGCCCCTTGTGTGCCTCTTGCATGAATGTCTCCCTTCCATGCGTTGCCGCGTTTGTTCTGAAATAGAGAACAGCGTATCGAAATATGAACCTATGATAAGCATCGGCGCGCAAGGCCGTCAATCGGGAGATGCGTGCGCGGACGACGTGCGACGGCCTCGGCGTCCCCATGGGGACGCGAGGCGGTCAGGCGGAAGCGAAGGGGAACAGGGTCAGGCGGAAGAGCCGAGTTTTTCCGAGACCCGGCGGGCGGCTTCGCACACCCGCTGCGCATGGTCGCGCATCAGCTTGGGCGTGAGGCGGTCGGTCGGGCCTGAAATGCCGATGGCCGCAACGGCCTTGCCGTGGCGGTTGAAGACGGGTGCGGCCAGTCCGCCTATCCGTTCCCGCCATTCGCCGCGATTGACCGCATAGCCGAGCTTGCGCACGCCGGCGAGTTCCTTGCGCAGGGCCGCGTCGTCGGCCAGGGACAGCCGCGTGTGGGGAGCGAGCGCCGCGGCTGCGGCGGCGATGATGTCGTCGTCCTGGTAGGCCAGCATCGCCTTGCCCGTCGCGACGGCGCTGGCGGGCGCCCGGCCGCCGACCTCGGTGTACGCCCGGATGGGCTGCGGGCTGTCGATCTTCTCGAGGTAGATGACCTCGGTCTTGTCGAGTATCGACAGATGCACCGTTTCACGCGTCTCGAGCGCGAGGCTTTCCATTTCCGGCAAGGCCACGGTGCGCACCGCCAGCCGTCCCACGATCTTTTCGCCCAGGCTCCAGATCTTGGGCGTGGCGAAATACTTGCCTTCGACGGAATCGACATAGCCGAGCGCGGCCAGCGTCTGCAACAGACGGTGCGCGTTGCTCTTGGACAGTTCGAGTTCGCTGGCGATGTTGGTGACCCCGCGCGGCGTATCGCTGTCCGCCAGGGCCTCGAGCAATTTCAGGCCCTTCGAAAGGGTCTTGTCGATCATGGGAAGGTCTCCTGGGCTACCGCAGGCGCCGCCCAGGCCCCGCCAGGCTGCGCTCGATCCGCTTTCTTCTTTCCTCCAGCGCCTTGACCAGCGCCGGCACCCGCTCGGGCCGTATCCGGTCTTCCACCGCGCTCAGGCTCAGCGCCGCCATGGGCGCGCCGTGCGCATCCGACACCCGCACCGCCAGGCCGCGCACGCCGGTCATGACCAGGCCGTCGCTTAGCGCATAGCCGTCCTCGCGCGCCCGCGCGACGGCGGCGCGCAGCGACGGTTCGGACACGTTGGGATAGGCCCGCAGCGGTTCGCGTATCGATTCGAACACCAGTTCCGCTTCGTCCTCGGGCAGGGCCGCGATCATGATGATGCCGCCCGCCCCCACGCCCAGCGGTCGGCGCGTGCCGACGTCGACGGTGAAGG
This sequence comes from Pigmentiphaga sp. H8, assembly GCF_003854895.1. Lineage (NCBI taxonomy): Bacteria > Pseudomonadati > Pseudomonadota > Betaproteobacteria > Burkholderiales > Alcaligenaceae > Pigmentiphaga > Pigmentiphaga sp. H8. Next base: position 32,457 of record NZ_CP033966.1, read on the forward strand.
CCTTGATGGGATAGGGGCCCATCTTGCGTTCGATGCAGACGGTGTCGTAGCCCGAGCGCACCGCCAGGAAGGCAGTGTCGCCGGTTTCGTCGGCCAGCGCCTGCATGTCGGGTCCGCACAGCTGGCGCAGGTCGGCGCGGCCGCTGGAGACGGACCAGCCCAGCACCGCCATTTCCATGCCCAGGCGGTAGCGCCGGGTGTCTTCGTCCTGTTCGACCAGGCCATGCTGCAGCAGCGAGGTCAGCAGCCGGTGGACGGTGGGCTTGGACAGGCCGGAGGCATGCTGGAGGTCGATCAGGCGCAGGCCGGATTCGCCGGCCGACGCCAGGAGCCGCAGCACCGCGACGGCCCGGTCCACGGTCTGCGCGCCGCTGGTGTCGGGACGGTTCATGGCGCGCATCGTAGCACGCAGGATGGCCGTCACTCGCCGTCTAGCTTGATGCCGGTCTTGCTGACGATGCCGCTGTACAGATCGATCTGCTGTTTCCAGAACGCGGCCAGTTCCGCGGGCGTGGAGCCGACGGCCTCGGACCCCGCGTCCTTGAATCGCTGGCGCGATTGCGGGTCTTTCGCGGCGGCCGAGACGGCTGCTGCCAGGCGGTCCAGGACGGGCTTGGGCGTGCCGGCCGGCGCGTAGATCGCGACCCAGAACGGGAATGCGTAGCCGGGCACGGCTTCGGCCACGGTGGGCACGTCGGGCAGCATGGGCGAGCGTTCGGTGGTGGTCACGCCCAGTGCCCGCACCCGCCCTTCATGGATGTTGCCGATCTGCGGCGGCACGCCGTCCAGCATCATGTGGATGCGTCCGCCCAGCAGGTCCTGCATGGCGGCCGCCGTGCCCTTGTAGGGCACGTGCTGCATGTTGACGCCGGCCAGGGTCTTGAACAGTTCCGAGGCCAGGTGGATGGCGGTGCCGTTGCCGGAAGACCCGTAGTTGTACTTGTCGGGATTCTTCTTGAGCAGTTCGACGAACTCCTTCATGTTCCTGGCCGGCACCTTGGGATTGACCACCATGACCAGGGGGAACTGGGCGACCAGGGATACGGGCGCGAAGTCCTTGACCGGGTCGAAGCCCAACCGCTCCTTGCCCAGCAGGCCGGTGGCGACGGCGGACGAGGAATTGAAGATCAGGGTGTAGCCGTCGGGCGCCGCGTTGGCCACGGTCTTGGCGGCGATGGCGCCGCCGGCGCCGGCCATGTTTTCCACGACGACCTGCTGCTTGAGGTCTTCGGCCATTTTCACCGCGGCGATGCGGGCCAGCTGGTCGATGCCGCCGCCCGGCGAGAACGGCACCAGCAGCCGCACGGGGCGGGTGGGGAAATCGGCCGCGCGGGCTGGCAGGGTGGCGGTGGCGGCCAGCGCGAAGGCGGCCGTCCAGTGGATGAGGGATTTGTACATGAGTGTCTCCGTTGCGGGCCTGTCGCGGCCCGTGTCGTGGCGCGTCAGGGTTGGCCGGACAGGTCGAGGCCGCGCGCGTCGTCGATGAGGTGGGCCAGGCGTTCGCGGAAGAAGGGCGCCGGCTTGAGGATGCGGCACTCCTGCGCCAGCATCAGCGGCCTGGCCTGGACCAGGAACGCCTTCCAGTCCGGATCGGCGAACAGCGCCTCGCGGCAGTCCATGCGCTGTTGCAGGCTGCGGTAGCCCCACTGCGTGACGGTCTGGTTCAGGGCGCCGATCTCGCTCACGTAGTAGCCCAGCAGCGCGGGCAGGTGGCGCATCTGGGCGGCCATGCCTTCCTTCCTGTAGAGCGCGACGAAGGCGTCGAGGTTGCCCGGGTGGTAGGTATAGAGGCGCTGTTCGATGATCATGTCGCCTCCCGCTGGTCCTGGCTGAACTTGTAGACGTGGGTGCGCCTGGCCAGTTCGGGAATGGGCATGCCGTCCTGGATGTCGCGGTAGCGGCGGGCCTCGCCTTCGCCGATTTCCTGGGCGCGCTTGAGCACCGTCTCGACGGCTTCGCGCGGGATGAAGCAGATCGCGCCTTCGTCGGCCACCACCAGGTCGCCGGGCCGCACCTGCACGCCGCGTATGTGCACGATGCCGTTGATGGCGACGGTTTCCAGGCGCCACTTGCCGGTGATGGAGCTGACGCCGCGAGACCAGATCGGGAAGTCCTGCGAGCGCGACTGTTCCACGTCGCGGATGGCGCCGTCGATGACGGCGCCCGCCTCGCCCTGGCGCTTGGCGATGGCGGCCGACAGTCCGCCCATGTTGGAGACGCCCACGACGCCTTCGATGACGAGCACGTCGCCCGGCTCGGCCAGGTTGTGGGCCTCGATCTCGGCCATCTTGGAGATGCGGTCCTTGGCGCCCTTGTAGGCGTCGTCGCGCTGCTCGACGTTGCGCAGGGTCAGCGCCGGGCCGGCCATGCGCCGCCCGGGCAGGGTGGGCGGCAGGTCGCAGCCCGGCACCACGCCGCACAGGCCCAGCTCGTCCATGGCGTCGGACACGGTGCCGGTCAGGTCCTCCAGCGCCAGGAAGGCGTCGATGACGGCCTGCGGATAGCGGGGGATGTCGAGGTCGCCGAAGACGGCGGCGGGCAGCTTGCCCAGGGGAGTCTTGCTGGTCATGGGATGTCCTTGGAGGTCAGGCGGCGGGCGTGCCCGCCATCACGATGCGAAAGAGGCGCAGGAAGTTGTCGCGGGCGATGGCGTCGATGTCGCGGCGCGCCAGGCCGATGTCCGCCAGGCCGGCCAGCATGTCCTGCTGGGCCTGCAGGTCGTCGATGGGATAGCGCCACGGCCAGGTTCCGTAGACCTCGGGCTTGCGCATGAATTCCTGGTAGCGTTCGGCCGGCTGGTCGGTGATGAAGTCCGAGCCTATGCCCACGTGCGCCACGCCGATGCGGTCGATGGCATAGCGGATGTGCGCCACCACGTCCTGCACGCCCGGCGTCTCGCCCGGCATGCGCACCAGCGGCGGCAGGTAGGTGATGCCCAGCACGCCGCCGTTGGCCTTGAGCGCGTCCAGCAGGGCGTCGCTCTTGTTGCGGGCGTTGGGGCACAGGGCGTAGGCATTGGCGTGCGTCACCGCCACCGGATGGCGCGAGATGGCCAGTACGTCCAGGCCGCTGCGGTCGCCCACGTGCGACAGGTCGATGACGATGCCCAGGTCGTTCAGCACGGCCACCAGCTCGCGTCCCAGCGAGGACAGGCCGGCGTCGGCCGGCTCGGCGCAGCCGTCGCCATACAGGTTGCGGATGTTGTGCGCGACCTGGATCACGCGCACGCCCAGCGCGTGGAAGAGCTCCATCAGTTTCAGGTCGCGCTCCACGCCCGGCACGTTCTGGTAGCCCAGCACGATGCCCAGCTTGCCTGCCTGCCTGGCGCGCTCGAAGCCGTCGCCGTCCTCGACCACCTGGACCAGGTCCGACAGGGTGGCGAGGTGCGCGCGGTAGTCCGCCAACTGATTCAGCGAATGGCGCAGGTCGGGAATGGGATTGATGCCGCGAAAATTGTTCAGCGTGATGTGGACGGCTTCCACGCCGTGGGCCAGGCTGGCTTCGGCGTAGGCGGCGGTCATGCGCGCGCCGTTCAGCAAGTCGAATACCTTGATCATGCTCGATGGCTTTCCTAGTGATTTGCTGGTCCGTAATATGGACCGGCGAGAGCAGGATTTTCTGTTCGGCTGATCCCCATGTCGAGATTGATGGTCCGGTATGTGGACCAAATGGACGAAACGGCGCAATCGCCCGCTCCCGGCCGGGCCGGAGCGGGAACGACAGTTGCTGCGGCTTCGAGTCTTCCGGAGATCGCCATGTGCCCTACCCCCGCCTCGCAGCCCGCCATGTTCCTGTCGACGAAAGTGGGCCTGACCGTCAACGGCGCGCGCCACGAACTGCGCCTGGACCCCCGCACCACCCTGCTCGATTGCCTGCGCGAACACCTGGCCCTGGCCGGGACCAAGAAGGGCTGCGACCACGGGCAGTGCGGCGCCTGTACCGTCCACCTGGACGGCCGGCGCGTCAACGCCTGCCTGGTGCTGGCGGCCACGCTGGATGGCCGGGAGGTGACCACGGTGGAAGGGCTGGCCCGGGACGGCCAACTGCACCCGGTGCAGGCGGCCTTCCTGGAGCAGGATGCCTATCAGTGCGGCTATTGCACGGCCGGCCAGATCATGTCGGCGGCGGCGCTGCTGTCCGAGCCCTGCGGCGAGACGGACGCCGACATCCGGGAAGCCATGAGCGGCAACCTGTGCCGTTGCGGCGCCTACCAGAACATCCTGGCGGCCGTGCGGCAGGCGCGCCGCGGCATCGCGTAGCGGGGCGGCCATGGAAATATTCCAGTTGCGGCGGGCCGAAGACGTGGCCCAGGCGGTGGGCGCCGCGGCCTATGCCGAGGACCGCCAGGGCTCGACGGTCCGGTTCCTGGCGGGCGGCACGACGCTGATCGACCTGATGAAGCTGGACGTCGAACGGCCGGCCATGGTGATCGACATCAGCCATCTGCCGCTGGACCGCATCGAGGCCACGCCCGAGCACGGCGTGCGCATCGGCGCGATGGTACGCAATTCGGACCTGGCGCAGGATCCGTTGATCCGCGAGCGCTATCCGGTGCTGTCGCAAGCGCTGCTGTCCGGGGCTTCGGCGCAGTTGCGCAACATGGCGACGACCGGCGGCAACCTGTTGCAGCGGACCCGCTGCGTGTATTTCCGCGACGTGGCGATGCCCTGCAACAAGCGCGAGCCGGGCTCGGGCTGCCCGGCCATCGGCGGCTACCACCGCAACCTGGCGGTGCTGGGGACCAGCGAAGCCTGTATCGCCAGCAACCCTTCGGACATGAACGTCGCGCTGATGGCGCTGGGCGCCACGATCGACATCCAGGGGCCCGAGGGCGCCCGCACGGTGGGTATCGACGATTTTTTCGTGCTGCCGGGCGACACGCCGCAGCGCGAGACGGTGCTGGAGCCAGGCGAGCTGATCACGCACGTGACGCTGCCGCCCCTGCCCGCCGGCACCCGTTCCCACTACCTGAAGCTGCGGGACCGCGCATCCTATGAATTCGCCCTGGCCTCGGCCGCGGTGGTCGTCACCATGGCCAACGGCAGCATCAAGACCGCGCGCGTCGCCATGGGCGGCATAGGCACGCGGCCCTGGCGTTCGGCGCCGGCGGACGTCCTGCTGGCGGGCGGGGCGCCTTCGGCGGCGGTGTTCGATGCGGCGGCGCGGGAACTGCTGCGCGAGGCGCGGCCGCACAGCCAGAACGCCTTCAAGGTCGAGCTGGCGCGGCGCTGCCTGGTCCATGCCCTGAATACCGCCACGGCCGCGGGCTGACGGAGAGCAACGATGACCCAGCACACCGAATCCCCCATAGGCGCCGGCCACATCCGGGTGGAAGGACCGTTGAAGGTGACGGGCCGCGCACGCTACGCGGCGGACCACGGCTTCCCGGACATGCTGCACGCCGTGCCCGTATGCGCCACCGTGGGCAAGGGACGCATCGTGGACATCGAGGCCGGCGTCGCCCGCGGCATGCCGGGCGTGCGCAAGGTCTATACCCGCGAGAACATCGGCCGCTTTCCGCGCGTGGAAGAGAGCACGGCCAAGCTGGACGAGTACCGCCCGCCCATGGAGGACGACGAGATCCGCTACTACGGCCAGTACGTGGCGCTGGTGGTAGCCGACACGCTGGAGCAGGCGATGGCCGCGGCGGCGGCGGTGGCCGTGGAGTACGAGGCGCAGACGCCCGACGTGTCCATGGATCTCGCGGCCGACGACGAGCCGCGCGTGGACACCGAGCGGGGCGATGCGGCCGCCGAGTTCGACCGCGCCGCGATCCGCATCGACCATACCTACACCACGCCCCCCGAGACCAACAATCCCCTGGAGATGCACGCCACCGTGGCCGTGCACGACGGCCGCGGCTACACGCTGTACGAAAGCACGCAGGGCATCGTGAACCACAAGGCGGCGATGGTGCGGATGCTGGACGTGCCGGACGACCGCGTCCGCATCGTTACCGAGCACGTGGGCTCGGGCTTCGGCAGCAAGCTGTGGCCCTGGGGGCATTCGCTGCTGGCCGCCGCCGCGGCGCGCGACCTGGGCCGGCCGGTCAAGCTGGTGCTGAGCCGCCGCATGATGTTCCACAACGTCGGGCATCGCTCCAACACGAGCCAGCGCGTGCGCCTGTCCGCCACCCGGGACGGCCGGCTGACGTCGTTGCGGCACGACTACCTGTTCCACGTGGCGATGGACGAATACCACAAGGAAAACTGCGGCGAGGCGACCGGTTTCCTGTACAGCACGCCCAACCTGCGCGCGGCCTATGGGTCGGCGCGGCGCAACATCGCGCCGACCACGTCCATGCGCGGGCCCGGCGCCGTGCCCGGCCTGTACGCGATCGAATCGGCCATGGACGAGCTGGCCATCGAGCTGGGCATGGATCCGGTCGAACTGCGGCTGCGCAACGAACCCGAACGGGACGAGGCGGCCGGCCTGCCGTTCTCGTCGCGCCACCTGCGCGAGTGCCTGCTGCAAGGCGCGGAGCGCTTCGGCTGGGCGCGGCGCGATCCGCGCGTGGGGTCCATGCGGCGCGACGGCCTGGTCCTGGGCTGGGGCATGGCGGCCTGTTCGTGGATGGCGGTCAGGCTGAAAGCGCAGGCCAGCGTGACGCTGCGGGCCGACGGCACCGCGCGGGTGGCCAGCGCCACGCAGGACATCGGCACCGGCACCTATACCGTGATGGCGCAGATGGCGGGCTCGGTGCTGGGCCTGCCGCCGGACCGCATCGAGGTGGCGCTGGGAGATACCTCGCTGCCTCCGGGACCCACGTCGGGGGGCTCGATGGCCACCGGTTCGCTGGTGCCCGCGGTCCTGGCCGCCGCCCGCGAGGCGGTCCGCCAACTGGCCGCCTGCGCCGCGCGCGCCGGCATCCCGCAACTGGCGAACCTGGCGGCCGAAGACCTGCGGTTGACCGATGGCCGCCTGCATGGCGAAGGCCGGCCGCCGTCGTCCGGGGTTTCTTTCCAGGACGTGCTGCGCGCGGCGGGTATCGGGCAGGTCGAGGGCCACGGACAATCCCAGGGCAGCGACGCCGATCCCCAGGCCAGGCGCCATTCCATGCATTCCTTCGGCGCGCATTTCGTCGAGGTGACCTGGGAGCCGGCCATCGCCCGGCTGCGCGTGACCCGCGTCGTGACGGTGATCGATGCCGGGCGCATCATCAATCCGCGCACCGGCCGCAACCAGATCGAGGGGGCCGTCGTGATGGGGCTGGGCATGGCGCTGCTGGAGGAAACCTCCTACGATCCGCGCCAGGGCGCGCCCATCAATAGCAACCTGGCGGACTACATGGTCGCCACCCATGCCGACGCGCCGGACATCGACGTGCACTTCGTCGAGCATCCGGATACCGTGCTGAACGAACTGGGTGCTCGCGGCATCGGCGAGATCGGACTGGCGGGCGTGGCGGCGGCCATTACCTCGGCCGTCCACCATGCCACGGGCGTGCGCGTGCGGGACCTGCCGGTGAAGATCGAGGCGCTGCTGGAGGCGCGGTCAGCGGGCTGACCGGCGGCGCTTTCCAGCCGTGGCTCCGTCCGCGGTGCCGGCCGGTTGCGGCCCGCCCCGGAACAGTTCCACGATCGCCTCCCGCAGCCAGGTGTTGCCCGGCTCCTGGTCGTGGCGCTTGTGCCAGTACACCATCACGTCGTAGCCCGGCATCTGCACCGGCGGCGCGAAGTGGCACAGGCCCCAGCGCCGCGCCACCGACAGCGCGAGGTTGCGCGGCATGATGGCGACGACGTCGGTATCGGCCACCAGTTCGGCGATGGCCAGGAAGTGCGTCACCCGCGCCACCACCTGTTCGCTCATGCCGTTGGCGACCAGCATGCGCTCGATCAGCGTCGAGTGGTTGGTGCCCGCCACGTTCGGCACCACATGGCGCGCCCGCTTGAATTCGGGCAGGCTGAGCGTGCCGCGCGGCACGGTGGACGGCCGCGCCACGCAGGCATAGACGTCCGAGAACAGGATCCGGCTGCGCACGCCGGCGATGTCAGGGTTGATGGCGCCCAGCGCGAGGTCGATGGTGCCTTTCGACAGTTCCTGGGCCAGTTCTTCCGGGCTCGCGCTGGTGGCGATGGTCTCCACGCACAGCTGCGGCGCATGGTGCTGGAGATGGCGGATCAGTCGGGGCAGGAAGGTGTGCTCGCCGATGTCGGTCATCGCCAGGCGGAACACGCGGCGCGCGGTCGCCGGCACGAACGAGCCCTTCTCCAGCGTCTGGGCCAGGATCTGCAAGGCCTGGGACACGGGGCCCACCAGTTCGTCGGCGAAGGGCGTGGGCTCGACGCCCTTGGCCAGCCGCACGAACAGCGGATCGCCGTACATGTCGCGCAGGCGGGCCAGCGCGTGGCTCATCGCGGGCTGGCTCAGCCCCAGCGCCTTGCCCGCCGCCGTGAGGTTGCGCGTGCGGTAGATGGCGTCGAACAGATCCAGCAGGTTCAGGTCCAGCTTGCGCGACAGCGGCTTGTCCATGCCTTTGTCATTCTTCCAAAGAATGAGTGAGATTCAATCATTTCATTTTACATATATCACCCCCAAACCTAAGATTCGCTCCACATCGAGTGGAGCGAGACGATGACGACATCGATATCCGCCAGCGGGCCCGGCTTCTCCGGGTACGTGCTGGACGAGGCGAACGGCGGCAGGTTCCTGGTCGATCGCGGGATCTACCGGGATCCGGCGCTGTTCGACGCCGAGATGGCCCGCATCTTCGAAAGCGGCTGGGTCTACCTGTGCCACGAGAGCGAGCTGCCCCGGCACGGCGACTACGTGACGCGCTACATGGGGCGCCAGCCCGTGGTGGTGAACCGCCGCAAGGACGGCAGCATCGGCGCCTTCGCCAATGCCTGTGCGCACCGCGGCACGGTGGTCGCGCCGCTGCGCAAGGGGTCGGCCCGGAGCTTCACCTGCCGGTTCCACGGCTGGACCTATGCCGAGACGGGGCGCTGCATCAAGATCAAGAACCAGGAGACCGGCGCCTACGCGGACGACGAGAGCCTGCGCGACGGCTTCGGCCTGAAGGTGGTGCCCTGGGTGGAAAGCTATCGGGGCTTCGTGTTCGGCAGCCTGCGCGCCGAGGTGGGCGAACTGGCGGATCACCTGGGACCGACGCGGGTCTGGATAGACCTGATGGTGGACCAGTCGCCCGAGGGGCTGGAAGTGGTCGAGGGCGATTCCACCTACATCATCCGCGGCAACTGGAAGATGGGCGGCGAGAACGGCGTCGATGGCTACCACGTCAGCACCGTCCACCGCGTCTTCGCCGCCACGATGACCATGCGCGAGGAAGCGCGCGGCGGCGCCGGCACGCAGAAGACCGAGGCCGGCCGCATCGTGGGCAGGGTCGAATCGGGCACCGCGGATTTCGGCAACGGGCACATCGGCATCTGGGCCCGGCGCTCGACGCCGGAGGCCGCGCCGCTGTACGAGGCCCGCGAGCGCCTGCTGGGCGAGTTCGACGAACGCAAGGTGGACTGGATGGTCGGCATGGGCCGCAATCTCTACCTGTTCCCCAACATGCTGCTGTTCGACCAGCCCTCGACGCAGATCCGCATCCTGCGTCCGCTGTCGGCCGACCGCACCGAAGTCCGCATCCAGTGCATCGCGCCGCGCGGCGAAAGCCCCGAGGCCCGGGCGTCGCGGCTGCGCAAGTTCGTGGATTTCTACCTGCCCACGGGCATGGCCACCTCGGACGACATCGCCGCGCTGGAGGACACCGCCGTCGGCGGCGAAGCCCGGCTCAGCCGGTGGAACGACTACGGCCGGGGGGAGAAGGCCATGCAGCCCGGGGCGCAATGCCGGCCGCTGATGGACATAGGCTGCGAGGCGGTCGCGGCTTCCGACAACTGGGACCACGAGGTCTTCTACCAGGGCTACTACCGCCACTGGCTGCGGGTGATGAACGAGGAGCGGGGCTGATGGTCGTCGATACCGACCTGCACGTGCAGGTATCCACCTTGCTGGCCCGCGAGGCCATCTACTTGGATGAGAAGAACTGGGACGCCTGGCTGGATCTGTTCGCGCCGGACGTCGAGTATTTCGTGCCCGCCTGGCTGTCGGAGGACGCCCTGACCACCGACCCGCGCACGCAGCTTTGCCTGATGCACATGGATTCCCGGCTGGGGCTGGAGGAGCGCGTGTTCCGCATCCGCAGCCGCGACTCGTTCGCGTCGCTGCCGTTGGACCGCACCGCGCACCAGACGACCAACATCCTGGTCACCGGGCAGTCCGGCGACGAGGTCGAGGTCAGTGCGTCCTGGCTGGTGCATTGCGTGGGACCGCGCGGCCAGGCCACGCGGGGCGGGCGCTACGACTACACGCTGCGGCGCACGGACGGCGGCCTGAAGATCGCCCGCAAGCGCATCGTGATGATCGACGAGAAGATCGAAGGCACGGTCGATGTCTATCATATCTAGGTGGCCGCGCCATGCATGACATCACCGCGATCTTCGAGGACGGCAGGACGGTCCGCTTTCCTGCCCGGTCCGGCGAGGTGGTCTACCAGGCCGCCTATCGCGCCTCGGTGCAACTGGCCCACGACTGCCTGGAGGGCGCGTGCGGCGAATGCAAGGCCTGGTGCACGGCGGGCGAGTTTGAGCTGGACGACTACAGCGACGAGGCCTTGTCGCGCGAGGAACGCGACCAGGGGCAGACGCTGCTGTGCAAGATGCGGCCGCGCTCGTCCTGCGTGGTGGAACTGCCCTATCCTTCCAGCTTCCAGGCCGGACAGGCGCCGGCGTCCATCGAGGCGCGGCTGGCGGCGGTCGAGCGCGTCTCGTCCACGGTCGTGCGGACGCGGCTGGAGACGGCCGCGCCGCTGGACTTCCTGCCGGGCCAGTACGCCAACCTGTCGGTGCCCGGCGCCGGCGTGTCGCGGGCCTATTCGTTCGCCAACCTGCCGGGAAGCAAGCTGCTGGAGTTCTTCCACAAGCTGGTGCCGGACGGCGCCATGAGCACCTACCTCGCCCAGCGCGCCACGGTGGGCGACACCTTGGCGCTGACGCCGCCGTCCGGTCATTTCTACCTGCGCGAGAATGGCCGGCCGCTGCTGCTGATCGCCGGAGGGACGGGGCTGGCGCCTTTCCTGTCCATGCTGGGCCACCTGGCGCGCGCGCCCCGGGCCGCGCCGCCGATCCGGCTGCTGGTCGGGGCCAACGCGGCGGCGGAGTTCTTCGCCCACGAGCAACTGGCCGAGCTGGCAGCCGTCCTGCCTGTCGAGATCGAGCGCATCGCGGTCTCCAGCGAAGGATGGACCGGCGCCGCCGGCCACGTCACGCAGCTGCTGCGCGAGGACATGCTGCGGGATGCGCCCGATGTCTATCTGTGCGGCCCGCCGCCCATGATCGAGTCCTGCGCCGGCTGGCTGGCGGCGCGGGGCGTGGACCGCCACCGGGTCCGGGCCGAGAAGTTTCTTCCCTCGGCCTGAACGCGGGCCGGATCGCAAGTGACCGCAGTGTCACGCAGTGCCATACCTACTGGAGACAAGCATGCCCAAGTCCATTCCGTCCGTCCGTACCCGGCGCGCCGCCTGTCTGCTCGTGGCCGGCAGCCTGCTGTCCGCTCACGCCGCCGTCGGCGCGAAAGAGGAAGCCTGGCCCGCCAAGCCCATCCGCGTCGTCGTGGCCTTCGCGCCCGGCGGGCTGACCGACATCATCGCCCGGGCCTTCCAGCCGCGCCTGGCCGAGATCTTCGGCCAGCCGGTCATCATCGAGAACCGTCCCGCGGCCGGCGGGACCGTGGCCGAAGGCGCCGTGGCGCGGGCTGAGCCGGACGGCTACACGCTGCTGATGACCGCCGACGGCGTGCCGGCCAATCCGCATCTCTACAAGGGGCTGTCCTACGACATGTTCCGGGACCTCCAGCCGGTCAGCCAACTGGTGCGCATTCCGCTGGTCATGCTGGTCAATCCTTCGCTGCCGGTGAAGTCCGTCAAGGAACTGGTCTCGTTCGCCGCCGCCGCGCCGGGCAAGTATTCCTACGCGAGCCCCGGGGCGGGCACCAGCAACCATCTGTTCTTCGAGGTGTTCAAGGACATGACCCGGATGGACATGGTGCATGCGCCGTACAAGGGCGGCAGCCCCGCCATGACCGATCTGGTGGGCGGGCACGTGCAGGCGCTGCTGATCTCGGCCACCCTGGCGGTGCCCCAGGCGCTGGGCGGGAAGGTGCGGGCGCTGGCGGTCACCAGCGACAAGCGCATGGACGCGCTGCCGGACGTGCCCACCTTCGCCGAGGCGGGCTATCCCACGTTCAATCCGCACCAGTGGACCGGCCTGTTCGTGCCGGCGGGCACGCCGCCGGCGCTGGTGGCCCGCATCCATCAGGCCTTCGCGAAGGCGGCCGAGGCGCCCGACGTGCGCGCGCGGCTGAAGGAACTGTCGGCCGATCCCTACATGACCACGCCCGAGGAGTTCAAGAAGAACCTCCGGAAGGACTACGACATGCTGGGCGCGCTGATCGAAAGCAAGGGCATCACGCGCTAGCGCCTAGAACGAGTGCCGCATGCCGACCTGGAAGGCGGTCGGGTCCGAGACGCTGCCGGTGCCGACGCCGCTGTTGGCGAAGCGGCTCAGCTGGTAGTTGGCGGCCGCCTTGTTGGCGACGTGCGAATACTGGGCATACAGCGTCGTCCGCTTGGACAGGTCGTATTCGTAGCCCAGCGTGATCTGGCGCGCGTCGTTGCCCGAGGCGGCGGCCGGCCGCGATGCATCGAGCAGGCCCAGGCTGCCCAGCAGGCGGCCGCTGGACGTGACGTTGAAGCTGGCGCCCAGCGTCCACAGGCCGACCCGCGCATCGGGCGCCGCGCCGTTGTCGGTGCGGAACTGCCAGTAGCTCAGGTAGAGCTTGGCGCGCCCCAGGTCGTAGCTGCCGCCGGCCATCCATTCGTTGGTGGCGTGCACGCCGGCGTTCAGCACGTCGACGCGGTTCCAGGCCAGGCCCAGGTACAGCGGGCCCCGCTGGTACTGGCCGGCCGCGCCGGCATGGCGGCCCATCTTGCCCTGGGTCGTGCTTTCCGCTCCCAGGCTGTAGAACAGGCCCGCGCGCAAGCCTTTCCAGACCGGGCTGTCGTAGCGGACGGCGTTGTCGGTGCGCGAGACGCCGGCGGCCATCAGCACCTGGGAGGTGCTGTACGGCGCGACGTTGAAGGCGTTCGAGCGGATCTTCAGGTCGTAGATGGGGCTGTACTCGCGGCCCGCCGTCAGCGTGCCCCACCGGCCGGACAGGCCCACCACCGACCGGCCGCCGAAAAACTGGCCACCCACCTGGGTGCCGTCGTCGACGTTGAAGCGGCCCTCCAGCACGAACAGCGCCCGGTTGCCGTTGCCGAGGTCCTCGGTGCCGCGCAGGCCCCAGCGCGACTGGGTCAGACCGCCGGACTGGAGCCGCGTGGCCTTGTTGTCGCCGGACTTGATGTACTCGATCGAGGCATCGACGATGCCATACAGGGTGACGTTGCCCTGGGCGTGGGCCAGGCCGGGCGCCAGGGCGGCGGCCGCCAGGGCCAGCAGGGGCTTGAATGTCTTCATCGGGTGTCTCCGTTGCCAGTCGTGGCTGGCTCGTTTGGGGGAAGCATGGGCGCGCGGGGACCGGCCCGGGCTGCGCGGACGCGCAGCGGGCCGGCGCCGTCCGCCGGGACGGCGCGCGACGCGGTCGTGCGTAAGGTGGAGGCCGGTTATTCGGGCTGCAGGCCGGCGTTGGCGATGATGGCCTTCCAGGCCTGGAGCTGGTCGCGGACCAGTTGCGAAAAGGCCTCGGGCGAGCTTTCCACCGGTACGAGGCCGACCGAGGCGTACTTGGCCTTGACTTCCGGCGTCGCACCGACTTGCGCCACCGCGCGGGCGATGGCCTGGACGACCGGCGCCGGCGTTCCCGCCGGGGCCAGCAGGCCCTCGAAACCCACGAGGCCGAAGTTCGAGAAGCCCGCCTCCTTCATGGTCGGCACGGTGGGCGTCAGCGCGGAACGCGTGGGACCGGTGCTGGCCAGCACGCGCAGCTTGCCGGCCTCGACCTGCGGGGCCAACGTGGAATAGCTGGCGAAGACGGCCGAGACGCGGCCGCCCACCACGTCCATGACGGCGGGCGGGGTGCCCTTGTAGGGCACGTGCAGCATGTCGGCGCCGCCTTCCTTGGCCAGCAGGCCGCCCAGCAGATGGGGCGTGGTGCCCGCGCCGGGCGAGGCGTAGGTGTACTTGCCGGGCGCCGCCTTGGCCAGGGCGATGAATTCGCGCACGGTCCGGGCCGGGATGCCGGCGTTCACGGCCAGCCACAGCGGCGCGTCGGCAGCCTGGGCCACGGGCACGAAGCTGTTGATGGGGTCGTAGGTCAGGTTGCGGTAGAGCGAGGGCGCCTGCACGAACGCGGTCGAGGTGAACAGCAGCGTGTGGCCGTCCGGAGCGGCGCGCGCGACGGCGTCGCTGCCTATGGTGGTGCCGGCGCCGGGCCGGTTCTCCACCACGACGGGTACGCCCCAGGCCTTGCTCAGGGGGTCGGACAGGGTGCGCGCCGACTGGTCCATGGAACTGCCGGCCGGGCCCGGCACGACGATCCTGACCTGGCCGTTCGGGAAGCCCGCGGGCTGGGCCACGGCGCACGCCAGGGGGGTGGCCAGCGCCAGCGCGTGCAGGGCGCGAAGCCCGTGGCGCGCCGCCGCGGCGGGAATGTTGTGAGTGGGTTTCATGTCGTCTCCTCGATCCTGGCGGCCATGGTCCGCAACCGGCCGCCGCGCCGTCAAAGCGCGTTCTCGCATTTTGAGACAGATCGAGCGCCAGGCATAAGGCAATCCGATCGGCTTGCGGAGCCCCCGGGACGCCGGAAAACACCGCGCGGCGAGACGCCAGGAGGGAGATCGGTCCCTGCGGCTGCCATAATGCCGATAAAAAAATAAGATGGCATTTGAACAAGCTTGTATGCCGGCGCCGCGCGCCGTGCCCCACCCTGGAACTTTTTCCGGATCCGCATCGTGCCGACTCCTCCCAAGCGTCTCGCTTCCCTGCCCAGCCTGGCCCATTTGCGGGTGCTGGGCGCGGTGGCCCAGCACGGCAGCGCCACGCGCGCGGCGGCGGCCCTGTTCCGTGCCCAGTCGGCGGTTACCCGATCCATACGCGAGATCGAGCAGGCGCTGGGCGAACCCCTGCTGGAGCGGCGCGCCACGGGCATGGTTCCCACCGCGGTCGGCCGGGCGGTGCTCGACCGCAACGCGCGGGTGTTCGGCGAACTGGAGGACCTGGCGTCGTGGTGCGCGGCAGGGCAACCGCGCGCCCGCACGGCCGTGGCACCGACGGTGCCGAGCTACCTGCTCAACACGCGCCGCCTGCAACTGCTGGTGGCGCTGGCCCGGCATCGCCACATGCCCACGGCCGCGCATGCCCTGGGCATCAGCCAGCCAGCGGTCAGCGCGGCCATACGCATCCTGGAAAGCGGGGCGGGCTTCCCGCTGTTCGATCGCACGACCAGCGGCCTGCAGCCGACCGAGGCGGGGGAACAGTTCGTGCTCCAGGTGCGCCGGGCGCTGAACGAGCTGCGCCACATTCCCGACGACATCGCCGCGGTGAAGGGCAGCATACGCGGCCAGGTGGTGGTCGGCGGGCTGCCCTTCGCGCGCACCCGCATCCTGCCCGAGGCCGTGGCCCGGGTCAGCCGTTCCCACCCCGGCGTGCGCGTCGTGACCGACGAAAGCGCCTACGAGATCCTGGCCGCGGACCTGCGCGCCGGCGATGTCGATTTCATCTTCGGCGGCCTGCGGGCGGCCGACATGGCCAGCGGCTTGCGCGGTGAAATGCTGATGTCCGAGGCCATGGTGGTGCTGGCGCGCAGCGACCATCCGCTGGCGGGCAGCCGTGGCCTGACCCTGGCCCGGCTGGGCCGGCAGCAATGGATACTGCCCCGCGCCCACACGCCCGCCCGGACCATCCTGGACGACGTCTTCGCTCGGGCGCGCGTGCGCACGCCCGAGCCGGCGGTGGAGACGGCCGACCTCGCCATGATCCGGGGGCTGCTGCTGCGCACCGACATGCTGGCGATCCTGCCGGCCCAGCAACTGCACTACGAGTGCCAGACCGGCAGCCTGGCGGTGCTGGACATCGCGCTGCCCGGCACGGAGCGGGACATCGGCCTGACCCTGCGCGCCACCGGCGAGCCGTCTCCGGCGGCGCGGACGCTGATCGAGGCGATACGGGACGTCGTCGCCGGGATGGCCGCCTCGGCGGCGTGAGCCGGGCGGGCCGATCAATCTGGCCTGCCATGGCATCTATTTTATTTATCGGCATGGCACCATCGCACCCCTTCGGCCGGCGCGGCCCGGCCCCTGGAGAAACGGGGTTTTCCACCATCAGGATCCCCCGCTGATACGGCGTTTCCAGCCAGCCGAAAAAAATTATCGTCGTCTTGTCTTTCTCCTTGCTTGCGGCCATGATGCGCGCACCGGAGGCCGCCACGGCCATCCCCATCCGATCACGCGAGACCAAGCATGAGCATCGTCCAGGAACATCTCGACATCTTTCCGTTCGACACCCCGCCCGTGGTGCTGACGCGGCGCGAGGCGCTGCTGCTGGACGACCCCGTGCCGTCCACGGTGAAGGCGCCCGAGCCGCCGCCCATCGAGGCCATCCACTACGCGCCGCGCTACTCCGATCAGAAGGGCCCCCAGCGCAACGTCTACGAAAGCCCCTACCTGCGCATCGAACGCCACTCCATGACGCATGGGCGGCAGCGTTTCTATCACCGCAACACCGGCGCCGACGAGATTTCCTATCAGGTGGACGGCCAGCGCCTGCTGATGACGGAGCTGGGTTCGGTCGACCTGGTGCCGGGCGAGTTCGTGCGGCTACCCAACGGCGTGGCGCACGACAACTATGGTCGACAGGACATCCATCTGCTGCTGTACGTGTCGGACCCGGCGGCCGAACTGCTGCCCGCGCGCCGGACCTCGGAACATCGCCAGACGCCGTTTCCCGAGTGGCAGCCCGCGGTGGTCAACGAGATGGTGTCCAGGGACCTGGCCGGCCCGGGGCAGTACCTGGTGCTGGCGCCGGCGGACGAACGCCTGCTGCTGGATCATGCGCTGAACGACCCGCGCCGGCTGGCCGTGCTCGACCCCGGTGACGAGGGAGCAGGGGCCTGCTGGATCTACCGCTCGACCCACGTCTGGATCGGCCGCACGCGCCGCCCGGCCAGCGACGGCCGCGTCTACCAGCGCCACCTGAACGCCGACGAAGTGCAATACCAGGTGAGCGGGCACCGTACGCTGGTCACGCAGCGCGGCTGCCTGGAGATCGAGCCGGGCGACTTCGTGCGCATCCCGCAGGGCGTGGCCTTCACCAGCATTCACCACGAACCCGGCGAATACCTGATGCTGGCATCCCGCCACGAGATCCCGCAGTCGGCCCAGGGCACCAGGCAGGGGGACAGGCGCGATGCCGCCGCGGTGGAGCGGCTGCGCGCGCGCTGAGCCCAGAGACGAATGACAGGATACGGAACATGAAGCAGATGATCGCCGCCCGCGCCCATGCATCGGGCGAACTCAAGCTGGAAACGGTGGACGTGCCCGAGCCGGAAGCGGGCGAGGTGCTGGTGCGGGTGGCCAGCGCGGGCATCGCGCCGGGCATCACCAAGCTGCTGGCCAAGGGGCGCTTTCGCCACCTGCCGACCACGCTCGGCCATGAAATCGCCGGCGTGGTGGCCGAGGCCGGCAACGGCGTCGATCCGGCCCTGGTTGGCCGGCGCGTGCGCGTCTCGCCCAGCCTGACCTGCGGACGCTGCGAATACTGCCTGAGCGGGCGCGAGCCCATGTGCCCGTCCACCGCGATGATCGGCCACGCGGCCTTCGGCACCGGCCCCATGCCGCTGTACGAGCGCTATCACGACGGCGGCCTGGCCGAATACGTGCGCGTGCCCGCCACCCACGTCGATCCGCTGCCGGACAACGTCAGCTTCGACGTGGGCGCCAAGCTGCACGACCTGGGCAATGCCGTGCGCGCGCTGCGGCAGACCGGCATGCCGGCCTCCGGCCGGCTGGTCATCACCGCCGCCACCGGCACCATGGGCACGGCCTCGATCAAGTTCGCCCGTTTTTTCGGCGCGCGCGAGCTGGTGCTGGTCGGACGTTCCGGCTCGCGCCTGGAGGCCCTGCGCCCGCTGGCCGGCGGCCTGCCCGTGCGGACGGTGGCCCTGGAAGACCTGCCGGGCTGGGAGGACGACGAGGGCCTGACGCGGCGCCTGGGCGAACTGCTACCCCAAGGGGCCGACGCGGTGCTGGATTTCTTCCCGTCGGGGCCGGGCACCGCGCAAGCCATGGCGGCGCTGGGCACGGGCGGCGCGCTGGTTCACATGGGCGGCAACACGTCCATGCTGCCCTTCTCGATCCGGGACATGATGCATCACTGCTGGCGCTTCGTCGGCACCCGTTCCTGCACGAAAGAGGACACGGACCTGGTGCTGGACCTGCTGGCCTCGGGCCAGGCCGCCGCCGACGATCTCATCACCCACCGCTTTCCGCTGTCGCGGCTGGCCGAGGCCATGGAGGCCACCGGCAGCCGCAAGGAACCGATCTGGATGGCCATCGTGCATCCGGATGCCGTGTAACCGCTTTTCCTTCGCCCGCCATGACCGATACGCCGACGATGCATCCCTACCGCCGCTTTTCCCTGGCCGAACGCGACCGCCGATGGAAGGCCGTGCGCCGGCGCATGGCCGAGGAAGGTCTTGCCGCCATCATCGCGCCGCCCAATCCGGGCAATTCCACCGACTGGCAGGCCGATGCCCGCTACCTGTCCCACTGCGGGGGCGGAGCCGACACGTCCATAGGCGTGGTCTTTCCTCTGGAAGGCGAGGTCACCGTCGTCGCCACCTCGGCGCAGGAACGGTGGGGGCCGCTGGTGCAGGACTGGGTGGCGGACGTGCGCACCGTCAACCGGCAGTTCGGCGCCGCCATGGGCGAGCGGCTGCGGGAACTGGGTCTGGACGGGCAGCGCATCGGCATCAGCGGGCTGGTCGGCGGGACCCGTACCCCCGAGGGCACCATCATGCACGGCACCTACGAGGCCCTGGCCCGCGCGGTGCCGAACGCGAGCTTCGTCGAGGTGGGCGAGCTGATGCAGGACGTGCGCGAGATCAAGAGCCAGGAGGAGATCGACGTCCTGCAATGTTCCATCGACCTGGTCGAGCGCGCGCTCGAGGCGCAATTGATCGCGGCCCAGCCCGGCGTGCCCGACTACGTCGTCTGGGCCGAGACCATGCACGCCATGTTTCGCCGGGGCTCGGAGCTGTCGGTGCATTTCAACTGGGTCAGCGGCGATAATCCCGGCCGCACGCTCACGCGGCCCACCGCCCGGCCGCTGCGCGGGGGGGACCTGATCCTGGGTGAGATCGAGGCCTCGGTCATCGGCTACCGCGCCCAGCGCCTGCCCGTGGTGGCGGTGAACCGCTGCCCGCCCGTCATCCGCGACCTGTCGGCCATCCATGGCGACATGTACGCCGAACTGCTGAGCGTGCTGCGCGCCGGCGCCACCGTGCGCGAGGTCATTGCCGCGACGGTGGACATCACGCGGCGCATCGCGCCGCGCAGCGGCCCCCTGGCCGGGCTGAAGGCTGCGCTCATCCTGCACGGACGGGGGCTGGGCGACGACCGGCCGCTGGTGCTGACCAAGCTTGGCGGCGACCCCTTCTACGGCGCGACCGAGCGCGCCATGGAAGCGGTGTTCCCCGAGGACGGCGTCTATATCTGCAAGCCCGCGATCTCGACCGCCGACGGCGTGTTCCAGTTCGCCTGGGGCGACACGGTGCGCGTCGCCCCAGGCGGCGCGCGACGCATGGGCAGGATGCCCCACGGCGTGCAGGTCTCGGAACCCGGGCCGTTCACCGACTGGCCCACCGACGTCACGGTGCTGGGCGGGGCATAGCGGGGCCCGCCACGCTGCGGGGGAATGCGCTACGATGGGCGCGGCCAAAAAGGCATCCCACCGGAGCGGGCATGGAGAACAGGACGCCGATCGATCCCTACCGCAAGATCAGCGCGCGCATCATCCCCCTGATGATGCTGCTCTACCTGATGGCCTTCCTGGACCGGGTGAACATCAGCTTCGCCGCGCTGACCATGAACCAGGACCTGGGTTTCACGCCCACCATCTTCGGCTGGGGCGCCGGCATCTTCTTCATCGGCTACTTCCTGTTCGAGGTCCCCAGCAACGTCATCCTGGAAAAGGTCGGCGCGCGCCTGTGGATCGCGCGCATCATGGTCACCTGGGGCCTGATCTCGGCGGCCATGGCCTTCGTGTCGGGCACCGCGAGCTTTCTTACGCTGCGCTTCCTGCTCGGGGTCGCCGAGGCGGGATTCCTGCCCGGCATGCTGCTCTACCTGACCTACTGGTTCCCGGCCCGGCACCGCGCGAAATTCATCGCCCTGTTCATGGCGGCGGTGCCGCTGGCCAGCGCGATCGGTTCGCCCATCTCCGGCCTGCTGGTCGGCATGGACGACCTGATGGGGCTCAAGGGCTGGCAATGGCTGTTCATCCTGGAGGGCCTGCCCTCGTGCGTGCTCGGCATCGTGGTCCTGTTCGCGCTGCCCGACCGTCCGGCCAATGCGAAATGGCTGTCGCCGGAAGAATGCGGAATCGTCGAGGCCGACCTGGCGCGTGACCGGCTGGCCGCTACCGGCCGCAGCCACCACGCCATGTGGCCGGCCCTGGTGGACCGGCGCGTGCTGGTGCTGTGCGGCGTGTATTTCGGCATCGTCATCGGGCTGTACGGCATCGGCCTGTGGCTGCCGCAGATCGCCAAGGCGATGGGATACTCGAATGCCGCGGTCGGCTTCATCGTGGCCGCGCCCTATGCCGTCAGCGCGGTGGCCATGCTGGCCTGGGGACGCCGCAGCGACCGCAGCGGCGAACGCGCAGGCCACGTCGCGGCCGCGGCCCTGGTCAGCGTCGCCGGGCTGCTCGCCAGCCTTTACTTCGGCACGCCGTGGATCGCGCTGTGCTGCCTGGGCCTGGCCTCGGTCGGCATCTATGCCTGCCTGGGGCCGTTCTGGGCCATGCCGCCGCTGTTCCTGCAAGGCACGGCCGCGGCGGGCGGCATCGCGTTGATCAACTCGGTCGGCAATCTGGGCGGCTTCGCCGGCCCCTACCTGATGGGATGGATCAAGGAGCGCACCGGCAGCTTCTCGCTGGGCATGGCCGCGTTGGCCGGCTGCCTGGGCGCGGCCGCGATACTGGCGCTGTCGCTGAAACGGGAAATGCGGGCGATGCGTGACGCGCGGGCGCCGGATCCGGGCCAGGCCTAGGTGTTCATGGTGTCCTACGCGGGGTCCGTTCTTGCCAGGCAATACGCGGCGGTGTCGTAGGGCAGCGTCACGGCGGCGTGGCCGCGCAGTTCGGGCTCGGCCTGGATCAAGGCCTGTAGCCGCTGGTCCACGCCGGCTCGCTGTTCTGGCGGCAGCGCCGAGATGAAGCTGGTGGAGCGCACCCGGTTCAGGATGACGTCTTCCGGGGATCCGGTGTGGCCGTTGGCGTAGTGCCGCTCGTCCATGGGCCCGAAGCCCGGGTGGGGAAAGGCCTGGCGCCAGGCGCCGGTGTAGTAGCGCGGCGCGTCGCCCTCGAATTCGTTGACGATGCGGTCGATCGCGGCCACCCAGGGGACGTTTGCGTCGCGCATGTTCCAGACCAGCCCCAGCCGGCCACCGGGCTTGAGCACGCGATGGATCTCGTCCAGGGCTTCGGCCGTGGCGAACCAGTGGAAGGCCTGCGCGCACACGACCACGTCGACGCTGGCATCGGGCAGCGGGATGGCGTCGGCCGTGCCGACCAGCGGCCGGACCCCGGGATGGGCCGCGGCCAGCTTGTCCAGCATGGCGGCCACCGGTTCCACGGCGATCACGCTGGCGCCGGTGGCAAGCAGGCGGGGCGTGAACTTGCCGGTGCCCGCGCCCAGGTCCAGCACGGTGGCGCCGGCATGCAGGCCCAGCGTGTCGCGCAGCCACCACGCGATTTCCGGCGGATAGTCGGGACGCCCGCGGACATAGGTGTCGGCCCCTTTGGTGTAGCCGTCGGCGGCCGAGTGATGGATGGAGGTCGTGCTGTCCATGTGTTCTCTCCGTGAAAGCGCGGGGGCGATCTGTTTTACCATGCGCGTTTGCCGGGCAAGGAGGCCGCATGCAGGAAATCAACTGGGACGACTTCATGAAGGTCGAGCTGCGCGTGGGCCGCGTCGTCAGCGCCGAGGTGTTCGCCCAGGCGCGCAAGCCGGCCTACGTGCTGCACGTGGATTTTGGCGAGGAGCTGGGTGTGCGCAAGTCCAGCGCGCAGATCACGCATCATTACCGGCCGGAGGAACTGGTGGGCCGGCTGGTGGTGGCGGTGGTGAATTTCCCCCGCAAGCAGATCGGACCGTTGATGTCGGAGTGCCTGGTGACGGGCTTTCACGACGAGAACGGCCACGTCGCCCTGTGCGTGCCGGACAAGGACGTGCCGCCGGGTACGCGTCTGCTCTAGCCTGTCGTATGGCCGCGTCGCGCGAGCCATTCCTCGCGCGTGATCTCCCAGATCTCGCTGGGCAGCCTGCCCGACACGTAGCCGCGCTCCTCGGTGGCCACCACGCGCATGCCGCCGCGCGCGGAGATCCGGCTCGAAGCGATATTGGCCGCGGCCTTGGGCACTCGCAGCAGGCGCTTGTCCAGCACTTCGAACCAGTAGGCGGTGGCCGCCACGGCGGCTTCCGTCATCAGTCCCCGGCCTTGCCATTCCGGCGCGATCCAGAAGCCGCGGTTGTTGTCCGGGCCGTCCATCAGGCTGATCACGCCGATCAGGCGGTCGGGCTCCTGCCTGGGCCGCAGGCTCCAGTGCCACTCGCGGCCCTGCGCCATGGCCGGCAGCGCCGCATCGCGCAGAAACACGAACGCGCCGTCTTCGGGATAGGGCCAGGGAACGCGGTCGGCCAGGAAGCGCACGATTTCCCAGCGCGCGAAGGCATGTTGGATGGCCGGGGCATCGGCCAGCGTCAGGGGAGGCAGCAGCAGGCGCGGCGTGGAAAGCGCGGGAATGGGCATGGCCTACTCCGCCGCGGGTTTCCAGCCGATGGAGCGCGATACGTCCTGGGTTTCCTCGACCAGCGCCGCGGCGATCTCGGCGGCGCTGGGCACGATCGCCTGGCCGGGCGGTTCGCGGAAGATCAGCGTGATGACGGTGGACAGCGCGCCCTGGTAGTCGAGGATGGGCGCGGCCAGGGCCGACAGGTTGTTGACGTAGTGGCCGTGGTTCTCGGCATAGCCGCGTGCGCGCACGGCCTGCCTCGTCTGGTCCAGGTCGGCGGCGGCCATGCGTTCGCCCCGCGCCTTGGCGCGCGCGACTTCCTTCTGGATGAAGGGTTTGGTGATGGCCGGCGGGAGGTGGGCCATGAAGGCGATGCCCGAGGCCGAGGTCAGAACCGGGAACACCGATCCCAGGCCGAGGTCGGTGCCGATCAGGAAAGTGCTGCGCTTGAGCCGTATGCAGGTCGGCCCCGATTCGCCCCACACGCACAGCAGGCCCGTCAGGTCGAAGCGCGTACAGATGCGGTCCAGGGCCTGCGAGGCCAGCGTGAAGACGTCGGTCTTGGTCATGGCCGACACGCCCCAGCGCAGCGCCTGCGGCCCCAGGCCGTAGTGGCCGGTGGCCGGGTCCTGCACCACCAGCCCCGACTTGGCGAAGCTGGTCAGGTAGCGGTGCGCCTGGCTGGCCGAGATGCCGGCGTCCCTGCCGATGTCGCGCAGCGGCAGCGAGCCGGTGGCGGCCGCCAGTGCGTCGATGACCCGCACGCCCACTTCGACGGACTGGATGCCTTTCTTTTCGCGCACGGCGGGCGCCGCGGCACTCTTGGGCTGTTTCGATGCGGGCATGCGGGGCAACCTGTCAGGTAATGGACGCAATCATGATGGTCCGCCCAGGGCCCGCTCGACCGCAGCTTCGGCATGCAGCCGGGTGGTGTCGTAGCAGGCGAGCGACGGCGCCGCGCCGTCCAGCAGCAGCGGCAGTTCGGTACATCCTACGACGACCGCCTGCAGGCCGGCGAGCCGCATTCTATCAATGACGGCCAGCAGGCGCTGGCGCGAATCCGGGTCGATGCGGCCGCGCGTCAGTTCGTCGACGATGATGGCGTCGATGGCCGCGCAGTCCTCGGGAGGCGGCGGGACCAGTTCGATGCCGTGATGGTCGCGGTACCAGTCCGCATAGAAGGGCGACTGGGTGACGTGGCGCGTGCCGATCAGGCCGGCCCGGCGCACGCCGGCGGCCTGTAGGGCCGTGGCCGTCGGGGTGCCGATGTGCAGCAGGGGCAGGCCGGCGCCGCGTTCGACCTCGTCGGCGAAACGATGGGCGGTGTTGGCCGTCAGCAGGAAGAAGCCGGCGCCGGCCCGCGCCAGTCGTTGGCCGGCCTGGACCAGCGCGCCGCCGACGTCGGCCCAGCGGCCCGCGGCGCCCGCCTGCAGCAGCGGTTCGAAGTCCAGCGTGACGAGGACGCTTTCGGCGTTGTGGTGGCCGCCGGCACGGCGCTGCATGGCTTCGTTGAGCAGCCGGTAGTACAGGGCCGACGATTCCCAGCTCATGCCGCCTATGAGGCCGATCAGCTGTGTCTGTGGCATGGTCACAGTCCTCCGATGGGGCCGGCGCGCGTGCGCAGGCCGGGTAGCGCCAGCGTGGCGATGACGAACAGGCCGGTCAGGAACTTGAGGTCGGACGGATGCAGTCCGCTGGCCAGGCCCAGCGATACCAGCTGGTAGTAGACGATGGAGCCGACGACCGGCGCGCAGACCTGGCGGGCGACGGTATGGCGCCCGACCAGCGCCTCGCCCACGATCAGCGAGGCCAGGCCGTTGATCAGGATGCCCAGGCCCATGGTGACATCGGCATAGCCCTGCTGCTGCGCCAGCAGCGCGCCGCCCCCGGCAACGATGGCGTTGGCCAGCGCAAAGCCGCCGACGATATAGCTGGCCGACCGGATGGACAGGGCCGGCGCGAGCCTGTCGTTGGCGCCCACGCAGCGCATGGACAGGCCGATCTCGGTGCGGAACAGCCACACCAGCGCCAGTACGCCCGACATCGCCAGCGCGCCGAAGACCGCCACCTGCCAGCCGTTGGACAGCAGGATGGTTGCCGAGACCGCGTCGAACACGTTGTGGCCCGATGGCAGCGAGGCGTTGGGCTTGCCCAGCACCCGCAGGTTCACGCTCCAGAGCATGGTGAATACCAGGATGCCCGCCAGCAGCGAGTGGATGCGAAAGCGCAGGTGCAGCCACGCGGTGGCGGCGCCCGCCGCCGCGCCGGCCGCCACCGCCAGCAGGGTCGAGGCGAACGGGTCGAGCCCGGCGATCACCAGCGCCGCGGCCAGGCAGCCGCCCAGCGGCAGGCTGCCTTCGCAGGTCAGGTCGGGCAGCGACAGGATGCGGAACGGGATCATGATGCCCACCGCGACCGTCGAATAGATCAGGCTTTGCACGAGGGTGACGGGTATCAGGAACCAGAAGCTTTCGAGTAGGGCCATCATGGGTCAGCTCAGCATCATGCGGTCGTCCGCGATATGAAAACGTTCCACCAGGTCGGCCACGCTCAGGCCTTGCTTGTCGGCGGCGGACAGGTCGGCCCGTACCGCGCCGTCGGCCATCATGACGATGCGGCTGCCGTACTGCAGCGCGTGTTCCATGTTGTGCGTGACCATCAGCGTGGTCAGCCGGAGCGCCGCCACCAGGTGGCGCGTGGCTTCCATGACGGCGGCGGAGGTCCGCGGGTCGAGCGCGGCCGTGTGTTCGTCCAGCAGCAGTACCTGGGGGGCCTCGAGCGTCGCCATGACCAGGGCCAGCGCCTGGCGCTGCCCGCCGGAGAGCAGGCCGGCGCGGGCGCCCAGGCGATCCTCCAGCCCCAGGCCGAGCCCCGCCAGCGCCTCGCGGTAGCGGTCGCGGCGGCGGCCTGTGAGCGCCTGCCGCCACCCGCGCCCGCGCGCCCGCATTTCGGCCAGCACCAGGTTTTCTTCCACGCTCAGCATGGGCGCGGTGCCTGTCATCGGGTCCTGGAAAACGCGCGCCACGCAGCGCGAGCGGCGGTGTTCCGGGCTGCGCGTGACGTCCTTGCCGGCGATCTCGATCGTGCCCGAATCGGGCAGCAGCGCGCCGGCCACGAGGTTGAGCAGGGTGCTCTTGCCGGCGCCGTTGCCGCCAATGACCGCGACGAACTCACCGTCGGCCACCGACAGGTCGAGGTCACGGGTGGCGGTCTTGGCGTCGGGCGTGTTGGCGTTGAACGTCTTGCACAGGCGGGCGATGCGGATCACGGCGCGCTACCCGGTTGGCCGACGACGCAGTTGCAGTCCTTGTAGGCCGCCGGCACGGACAGGTTCAGCGCCTTCAGCCGGGCCGCGCTGAACAGCGGATGGTGATCTTCCGGGGCGGGACGCCATGCCGGGATGGCCTGGGCGTTTTCGCCCTTCAGAATGCGGCCGGCGATGCGGCCGGCGGCTTCGCCCGACTGTTCGAAGGACACGGCCAGGGCCGCGGCCGCCTGGTTCTGGCGGACCATCTCGGGAATGGTGGTGACGACCGGCAGCTGCGCCCGCTCGGCCGTGGCGGCGATGGTGGCCGCCCCTTGCTGGATGCGCCCGGAAGCCACCGGGTAGAGGGCATCCACCCGGCCCCGCGCCGACTGCACGCGTTGCGGCAACTCGGATGGGCTGTCCACGCCTATCTTGACCAATGCGATGCCGTGTCTGCCGGCGACGGGGGCCAGCCCGTCCAGCGCGGCGGTCGAGCTGTCGTCGCCCGTGTCGTACAGCACGCCCAGGCGCTTCAGGCCCGGGATGACGGCCTTGAAGAAGGTCAGCACCGCGTCGTAGTCCAGCGCCACCGACGATCCGGTCAGCAGCCGTTCCCCGCTTTTCCAGCCGCCGACCAGGCCGGCATGGACCGGGTCGGCGATGGGCGTGAACACGATGGGAAAGCTGCGCGTGCGCAGCTGCTGTATGGCCGTGAGCGAGACGGGCGTGGCGATGGTCACCATGAGGTCCGGATTGCCGCTGGCCAGCTTGTTGAGCATCTGCGGGATGAGCGACCGGTCGAAATTGACGTTGGTCTCGTCCAGCGCCAGGTTCTCGCCCGGCTTGAACCCTTCCGCCGCCAATCCTTTCCTGAAGCCGGCGATGGTGGCGTCGAGCGTGGGATGCGGCCCCCATCCGGCGATGGCGACCTTCTTGTTCTGGGCTTGGGCGGGCACGGACGCGCATGCCGCCAGTACCGCAGTGAAAACCAACTTGGACAGCGTTCGCATGGCTCGGCTCCAAAGTTTGAGTCATTGCACTATGAACAACATGTTGGATACTATACAAAACGAAAAAACGCGGCAATGGTGCTTTTCCCTCTTTGCTCATGACTGTCTTCCGCACAAAGGAGCTGCCTTGAAAGCCGTTTACTTCAATGAACATGGCGATCTGTCCGTGCTGCGCCACGGCGACGTGCCCGAGCCCGCCGTGCCGGCTGGCTGGGTCAAGATCCGGGTCCGGGCGACCAGCTTCAACCATGCCGATCTGTTCTCGCGCCGCGGCATGCCGGGCATCAAGGTGCAGTTGCCGGGCATCAACGGTTCCGACTGCGCGGGGGACATCGCCGAACTTGGCGAAGGCGTGACAGGGTGGAAAGTGGGCGACCGCGTGCTGCCCATCCCGCACCAGGTCGACTGGACCGCGGGCACCTTCGACATGCTGGGCGAGAACCGCAACGGTGCCATGGCCGAGTACTGCGTGGTGCGCGCCAGCCAGTTGATGCGCCTGCCCGACAACGTGTCCTACGAGGACGCGGCCTGCCTGCCGTGCGCCTATGGCACGGCCCACCGGATGCTGCATGGCCGCGGGCGCATCCAGGCTGGCGAGACCATCCTGATCCTGGGCGCGTCGGGCGGCGTGGGCAACGCCTGCGTGCTGCTTGCCAAGATCGCCGGCCTGCGCGTGATCGCCGCCGCGGGCGATGCGGACAAGTGCCGCCGGCTGGAGGAAATGGGCGCGGACGAGACGATCGACTATACCCAGGCGTCGTTCGATCAGGTCATCCGGGAGAAGACCGGTTCGCTGTTGCGCGGTGGCGGCGTGGACGTGGTCGTGAACTTCACGGCGGGCGACACGTGGCTGCCGTCCATGCGCTGCGTCAAGCGCTTCGGCCGCCTGCTGTGCTGCGGCGGTACCGGCGGCTACAAGGCCGTGACCGACATTCCCTATCTGTTCACGTCGGAAATGAGCATCATCGGCTCCACCGGCTGGACCCTGGAAGACCAGGAGCAATTGGTGGCGATGGTGGCCGACGGCCGGCTCAAGCCGGTCATCGACCGGATCGTGCCCCTGTCGCGGGCCATCGATGCCTACGGCGCGTTCGAGCGGCGCGAATTCTTCGGCAAGATCGTCGTGACGCCGTGACGGGGGCGCCATGATTCCGTCCGACACGGTATTCGCCAGCGCGGCCGATGCGGCCCGGTTCGCCGCCGTGCCGCCTTCCGGGCGGTTGCCGGCGCGCGATCTGCCGCATCTGTTCGCGCTGGCGGCCCGGCGGCGCCCGCGGGCGCTTGCCATCCGCCATCTGCCCCGGGGGCTGCTGGGCGACGCGCCCGAGGACTGGACCTTCGAGCGCCTGCACGAGGCCGTGCTGCGGGTGGCGGCCAACCTGGCGGCCGCGGGCATCGGCGCCGGCGACACCGTTGCCGCGCTGCTACCCAACGGCCCGCAGACCGTGGCCGTGGTGCTGGGCGCGCAGGCGGTGGGCGTGGTGGCGCCGATCAATCTCTATCTCGAAGCCGGCGAGATCGCCACGCTGCTCGATGCCATGGCCGCCCGCGTGCTGGTGGCCGATGGCGAGGTGATCGAAGCCAAGCTGGAGGCCATACTCGCGGCTTGCCAATCGCCCCCCAGGCTGCTGCGCCGGGCCGACCTGCTGGCGCCGCCGCCGGCGCCTTGTCCGCTGCGCGAGCGCGGCGCCGAGCAGGTGGCGCTGTTTCACACGGGCGGTACCACCGGCCTGCCCAAGCTGGTGCCGCTGACGGGCGACAACTTCGCCGTCTGCGCCCTGTTCTCCAGCTATGGCTACGGCTACGCCGAGTCCGACCGCGTGTACGCCGCCATGCCCATGTTTCACGTTGGCGGGCTGCTGGCCAGCGCGCTGTTTCCGCTGGTCAATGGCGCCTCGATCGTCATCGCCGGCGAACTGGGCTACCGGGGGCCGGGCACGGTGGCCGATACCTGGGCCCTGGCCGAGCGCGAGCAGGCGACGGTGCTCATCGCTCCGCCCACGGTCATGGGCCAGCTGGCGCAAAGCATGCCGTCCAAGGCGCGGGTGCCCGCGCTGCGCCTGCTGGTCAATGGCGCGGCGGCGCTGCCGGTGTCCATCGGCAACGCGCTGGTGGATCGCCTGCGGGTGCCGTTGACCGAACCGTGGGGCCTGACCGAAGCCTGCCTGGCCGTGACCTCCATGCCCCTGCACGGCCCCCGCCGCGCGGGATCGGTCGGCGTGGCGCTGCCGTACTGCCGCGTCAAGGCCGTGCGGGTGGATGCGCAGGGCCGCGAGACCGGCGACTGCGGCGTGGACGAGATCGGCGTGCTGGCCATCAGCGGCCCCAGTGTGTTCGCCGGCTATCGCGGCGTGGCGCCCGGGCGCCAGCCGTTCTTCCGCGACGGCTGGCTGGACACCGGCGACCTGGGGCGGGTCGATGCCGACGGCCATGTGTGGATCACCGGCCGCGCCAAGGACCTGATCAAGCGCGGCGGCCACGGCATCGATCCGGCGGTGATCGAGACCGCGCTCTACGCCCATCCGGCCGTGGCGCTGGCGGCGGCGGTGGGCCGGCCCGACGCCTACGCCGGCGAGCTGCCCGTGGCCTACGTGCAGCTCAAGCCCGGCCACCTGGCGCTGCCCACCGAATTGCTGGCGCTGGCGACCCGTTCGATCACCGAGCGCGCTGCCGTGCCCAAGGACGTCATCGTGCTGGACGCCCTGCCTCTGACCGGCGTGGGCAAGGTCAACAAGACCCTGCTGCGCCTGGATGCCGCGCACCGCAGCTTCGAGGCCCTGCTGCGCGAACTGGTGGGCAGCGGCCAGCGGGTGGGCCTGGAGGTCGCGCCCCATCCCCGCTACGGCACCTTCGTGCGCGCGCGCGTGCCGTCCATCCACGTGGAGGGCGCGCGCCGGCTGCTGGCGCAGTTTCCCTACCAGCACGAAGTGCTGGCCCTGTAACCCGAATCAGACATGGAACCGAAACCGATGAACACGAGCAGCCACGGCATCGAAGAGCTGGATCACCTGATGACCTACGTGGCCGACCTGGATGCCGCGGGCACGGCCTACGAGCGGCTGGGGTTCCGGCTGACGCCGGTGTCGAACATCGCATCCATGGGCATCGCCAACCGGCTGGTTCCCATGCGTCCGCGCACGCCGGGCGCCGCCAACTTCATCGAACTGATGGGTGTGGCCGATGCCTCGCTGCTGCCCGCTCCCATGCGCGAGGTCCTGTCGGGCGCGCCGGGCATCAAGTCCATGGTGATGATGACGGGCGATGCGCAGGCCGCGCATCGCATGCTGGTGGACGCGGGCTATCCGTTCGCCGCCCCTTCGCACGTACGGCGCGAGTGGGCGATTCCAGGAGAAGGCTCGGTCTGGCCCGAGTTCGACGTGCTCCTGCCCATTCCCGCGCCGCTGAAGTTCAACGTCTGCCAGTACCACAACGTCGAGCTCTACCTGCGCGAGGACTGGCTGGAGCATCCCAATACGGCGGAATCGCTGCTGGCCGCCATCGGGGTGGCCAGCGACGCGCGGTCCGCGGCGGCCTACTTCGAGCGCCTGTTCGGCGTCGCGGCGGTGCGGAGCGCCGACGGCGGCCACGCCGTGTCGCCCGGCAGGACCGAGCTGGTGCTGTACGAGCCGGCCGCCTTCGAGGCGCGCTTCGGCTGTCCGGCGCCGGCCGCGGGCGATGGCGTGGCCTACGCCGGCATGCGCATCGCCGTACGCGACCGCGATCGCCTGGCCGCGCTGCTGGACGCCAACGGCGTGCCGCATGCGCGGGTTGGCGGTATCGTGGTCGATCCGCGTTCGGCGTGCGGCAACGTGATCGAATTCGTCGAACGGACGCCATGAGGGAAGCCGCCATGAATCCGCTCGAGGAAATCCAGGCCTATCGCGACGAACTGGTCCGCATCCGCCACGATCTTCATGCGCACCCCGAGACCGCGTTCGAGGAAGTGCGCAGCGCCGCTCTGGTGGCCGACACGCTGGAGTCGCTGGGCATCGAGACGCATCGCGGCATCGCGCGTACCGGCGTGGTGGGTGTGCTGCGAGCCGGCCGCGGCACGCGCGCCATCGGCCTGCGCGCCGACATGGACGCGCTGCCCATGACCGAGGCCAATACCTTCGCCCACCGGTCCCACCGTGCCCGGCAAGATGCACGGCTGCGGCCACGACGGCCACACCGCGATGCTGCTCGGCGCCGCGCGCTACCTGGCGGCGCACCCCGATTTCGACGGGACGGTCCACTTCATCTTCCAGCCCGCCGAGGAAGGCGAAGGCGGAGGCCGCCTGATGGTCGAGGAAGGCCTGTTCCAGCGCTTTCCCATGGATGCGGTCTACGGCATGCACAACATTCCCGGCATGCCGGCCGGCACCTTCGGCGTCATGCCGGGGCCGATGATGGCCTCGTTCGACCTGCTCGACATCGAGGTGCGCGGCCAGGGCGGCCACGCGGCCTTCCCCCATGCGGCCAACGATCCGGTGCTGGCGGGGTCGGCGCTGGTCTGCGCCTTGCAGGGCATCGTCAGCCGGCGGGTGAGCCCGCTCGACTCGGCCGTGGTGTCGATCACCACCTTCCACGCGGGCGAGACCCACAACGTCATTCCGCCCTCGGCCCGGTTGTCGGGCACGGTGCGCGTATTCAAGGACGAGGTGCGCGACGCGGTCGAGGCGGACATCCGCCGCATCTGCGAGGGCGTGGCGCATACGCACGGAGTGGAGATCGAGCTGCGCTACGACCGCCGCTATCCGCCCACGATCAATACCGAAGCCGAAGCCGCTCTGGCCCGCGACGCGGCGGTGGCCCTGGTGGGGTCTTCCCGGGTGTTGACCCAGGCACAGGCCCTGATGGCGGCCGAGGATTTCGCCTTCATGCTGCAGGCCCGGCCCGGCGCCTATGTCTGGATAGGCAACGGAGAAGGCCGGGAAGGCGGCTGCATGGTGCACAACCCCCACTACGACTTCAACGACGCGATCCTGCCGCTGGGCAGCGCGTACTGGGTGTCGCTGGTCCGGACGGCGCTGCCGCGGGCCGGCCTGGAACAAGGATCTTCATCATGAACGACGCTTCTTCTCCTTCCGCCATGACCACCGGCGACATCCAGAAATGGCTGGACGCGTCGCCCTTCATCGGCTTCCTGGGCCTGCGCTGCGACCAGGCCGACGTCGCGGCCGGCACGCTGTCCATGACCATGCCCATGCGCCGCGAACTGGAGCGCGGCGCGGGCGGCAGCCAGTTCCACGGCGGCGCCATCGCCTCGCTGATCGACACCGTAGGCTGCTTCGCGCTCATCATGGGCACGAAGCAGCCCGTTCCCACCATCAACTTCCGCGTCGACTATCTGCGGCCGTCGGCCGGCACGGGGTTGACCGGCAAGGCTCGGGTCCGGCGCGCGGGCAAGACGGTGGGCGTGGTCGACGTCGACGTGTTCGACGACCAGGGACGACTGGCCGCCGTGGGCCGGGGCTGCTTCGGCATGCCGGCGGCCTGAGCATGGACGCGCACGCGGCGGGGCCGCTGGCCGGCCTGCGCATCCTCGACCTGACGCGTTTCCTGCCCGGTCCGCTCGCCACGCAGCAACTGGCCGACCTGGGCGCGGAAGTGACCAAGGTCGAGGAACCCGCGGGCGATCCCGCCCGCCGCATGGGCCCGGGCCGCGGCCCGGTGTCCGAGGTCTTCCTGGCGATCCACCACGGCAAACGCTTCGCGACGCTGGACCTGAAGGCCGCGCAGGGGCGCGACGCCCTGCTGGCGATGGCGCGGAACGCGGATGCGCTGGTCGAAGGGTTCCGGCCCGGCACGATGGCGAAACGGGGTCTGGGCTGGGAGACGCTGCACGCGGCCAACCCGCGCCTGGTGCTTTGCTCCATCAGCGGCTATGGACAGTCCGGTCCCTGGGCGCGGCGGGCGGGCCATGACATCAACTATCTGGCCCTGTCCGGCGCGCTGCACCAGAACGCCGGGCGGGACGGGATGCCAGTGCTGCCCGGATTGCCGGTGGCGGACGCCCTGGGTGCGCAAGCCGCCGCCACGGCGCTGTTGGCCGCGTTGATCGAGGCCGGCCGCACGGGGCGGGGCCGCCACGTGGACGTGGCCCTGGCCGACGCGCCGTTCGCCCAGCACGTGCTGGCCCAGGCCGAGGTGCGCGCAGATGGTCGCGCCGAAGCGCCGGGCCACGGCCTGCTGACCGGCGGGGCACCCTGCTACGGCGTCTACCGCTGCGCGGACGGCCGTCATCTGGCCGTGGGCGCGCTGGAGTTCAAGTTCTGGACGGCGCTGTGCGAGGCCTTGCGGCGGCCGGACCTGGCTGCCTGCCACTGGAGCCAGGGCATGGCGCCGGGCGGCGCGGACTCGCTGCGCGTGCGGGGCGAGCTGGAGCGGATATTCCTGAGCCGCGACATGGATGCCTGGGCGGCGCTGCTGGAGCCCTGCGACTGCTGCATCACGCCGGTGCTGCGCATGGAAGAGGCCATGGCTCATCCATACCATGCGGCGCGCGTTCGCGTACCGGCATCGGTCAGCTCGCCGCCGCGCCCGATGCCGCCAGCTCCCTGAGGCCGGCCTTCGATATCTTGCCTACGCCGATGCGGGGGAAATCCTGGACGAATACGACCTCGCGCGGCACCTTGTACTTCGCCAGTTCCCGCCGGCATGCCGCGATGATGGCGTCGGCCAGCCCCGTGACGCCGCCATCCGCCGGCAGCCGCACGAAGGCGATGGGAACTTCGCCGTAGACGGCGTCGGGCCGGCCGACCACGGCCACTTCGCTCACCCGGGCCACCGTCCGGATGACCCGTTCTATCTCGGCCGCCGAGACGCCTTCGCCGCCGACCTTGAGCAAGTCCTTGGCGCGGTCGCCGAACTGGATCGAGCCGTCTTCATGCAGCAGCACGTTGTCGCCCGTCCTGAAGTAACCGTCATCGTCGAAGGCATCCCGCGTTGCTTGGGCATTACCGAAGTACTCGGCGAAAAGAGTGACCCCCCGTATGCCCCGGACCAGAAGATTGCCGCGTTCGCCGGGCAGGCAGTCGCGGCCCCGGTCATCGACGATGCGCACGCCGTAGCCGGCGGATGGGCGTCCGATGGCGCCCGCCCGCGGGGGCGACCACGGATCGGTGACGATGCCTTGCGCGACCATTTCGGTCATGCCCCAGGCTCCCATCATCCTCATGCCGAAATGGGCCTCGTGCTCGGGCAGCCACAGCGCATTGCACCATTGCCGGAAGGCGTGGCCGCGGGGAACGGGCATACCCGCCAGCACGTTGGCGCTGAAGATGACGTGAGACCCCACGGTGCTGCGATGCTCGAGCGCGACCGGCCAATAGCGGCTGGCCGAGAAGCGGGGCTGCAGGACGATGCTGGCGCCGGCCCAGAGCGCGGGAAAGACCGACCACGACAGGCCGACCACGTGGAACAGCGGCAGGAAGACCTGAAAGACGTCGTCGCCACGCAGGCCTTGCTGCATGGCGCCAAGCCTGCCGGCCCACAGGGTATTGGCATGCGTCCATGCCACGCCCTTGGGGCGCGAGGTCGTGCCGCTCGTGAACAGCACGGACAGCGGCGCGGACGCGTCGGGCGGGCGTTGCGGCGCGGGCGCGGCCAGCAGCGCGGCATGGCGCTCGTCGGGCCGTGGCGCGGTGGCGGCGTCGGCGGGCTGTCCGGCATCGTCGTCGGTGATCGCCAGCCATTTCAAGCCGGGGCAATGGCCGCGGATCTTTTCCGCGAATTTCGGATGCGTGACAGCTCCGCAGGCCTCGGTCAGTTCGGCGAAATAGGCCAGCTCCGGTCCGGCGGCCATGGCATTGGTGGGAACACAGACGGCGCCCAGATGCGCGCAGGCGAAATACGTCAGCAGGAATTCCGGACAGTTCTCCAGATGCATCAGGACGCGGTCGCCGGCGCGCACGCCGCGCCTGCCGAGGCCGCCCGCCAGCGAGGCGACCTGTCCGGCGAATTCGGCGTAGGTCCAGGTGCGCGATACGCCAGGCTCCGGCGCCCAGGTCAGGAACGGGTGCCCGGGCCGCTCGGCCGCCTTCCTGCGGAGCAACGCGGCCAGATCGTGGCCGGTGAATTGAAGCAGTGCGTCCTGGTGAGTCATGGCGGGGGATCCCACGAACCGTGCTCGAGCCAGTGTTCGAGCATCCATAGGCGGTCCACCCCCCAGAGGGGTTGGCCGTCGACGATGAAGAAGGGCACGCCGAACACCCCCTGGGCGACGGCGTGGTCCACCTCTTCCTTGAGCGCGGCCTTGATGCCGGGCGATTCCATGCCTTGGCCCAGCGCCCCGGTATCCACCCCCAGCAATGCCGCTTCCTCCAGGACCGCCTCGGTGGTGGAGATGTCTTCCCCCTTGGCCCACAGCCTGGCGCAGATGGCTCGGGCAAAGCGCGCGGCCCGCGCGGAATCGTGCCGCTTCAGCCAGAGGAAGGCGCGCAGCGCGCGGATGGGAGATACGTCCGGATGGCGCAGCTCGCATATCGGCACGCCCAGCAGGCGCGCCATGCGGTGCTTGTCCAGCCGGGAGTAATCGGCCTTGAGCGGTGTGGCCGGAACCGGCTTCAATCCCATCACCTGCAGTACCGTGACGCTCAGGAGCACCGGCCGCCAGTCCACCTGTCTGCCATGGCGCGCCGCCAGCGTCTCGATCCGGGTCGAAGCCAGGTAGCCGTAGGGAGAGATCGGATCGAAATAGAAGGCGATGGGAGAAGGCTGGTCCATGCCTACAGCTTCTCGATGCCGGCCGCCTTCACGATGCTGCTCCAGCGCGTCAGCTCGCTGGAGATCAGGCGCGAGAATTCCGCGGCCGTGCTGGTTTCCGGGTCCAGCCCCATGGCGGCATACCGTTGCCGCACTTCCGGTAGCGCGACCACGCGATGTACTTCCCGCTGCAGACGCTCGACGATGGCCGGCGGCGTGCCGGCGGGGGCCAGCAATCCTTGCCACAGCTGCACGTCAAGGCCCTTGAGTCCCAGGCTGGTAAAGGTCGGCACGCCTGGAAACGAAGGATGCTCGGCGCGCGAGGTGATCGCTATGGCCTTGAGCTTGCCTGTCTTCAAGCCGGCGCCGATGGAAATCGAGTCGGAAATGGTTGCCAGCACGTCGTTGGCGATGGCGGCATTGACCGCGTCGGTGCTGCCCTTGTAAAGAATTTCCTGGAGCCGGGAACCCGCCTGCAGGTTGAGCTGTTCGCCGATCAAGCGAAACGGCGCGGCCGCGGACGAATAATTGGCCTTTTCGGGGTGCGCCTTCGCATAGGCCAGCAGCTCGGGCAGGCTCTGGGCGGGCCCGCTCTTGTTGACGGCCATGAGGACCGGCAGCGACGCGACCAGCGAAATCGGCGAGAAATCCTTGGCGGCGTCGTACTTCACTTCCTTGTACAGCGCGGGATTGATCGCGAGCGCACCACTGGCGCCCAGCAGGATGGTGTAGCCGTCGGGCGCCGCGCGGGCCACGTACTCGGTCGCGATCATCGAGGCCGCGCCCGGGCGGTTTTCGACCACCACTTGCACCCCCAGCCCTTCGGACATCTTCTGGGCCAGCACGCGAGCCAGGATGTCGCTGCCTCCCCCGGCGGTATAGCCCACCACGAGGCGTACCGGCCGCGTCGGGTAGTCGTTGGCGAAGGCGGGAGCGTGCATGAATACGGCGAGCACGACGGCCCCCGCCGGCAGGCGTTTGCAAGGCATGGTGTCTCCTGAGTCATTGGCCGCTTCTGCTCGGCTGGCCGATCACTGGCAGGAACAATATAAGGCTTCCTTACAATGTGCGTAACGAGGGGGAACCCTAGCTCGGCCCGCTACATCTTCAACGCCCGGCCCTGCAGCTTGTCGACGACGCGGAACAGCGTCGCGCGCTCCTGCGCCGACAGGTCCGCCAGCAGGTCTTCCTGGAATTCCAGGGCCACCGGCACGATGGCCCAGTAGACTTCCTCGCCGTCATCGGTCAGGTCCAGGAAGGCTTCGCGCCGGTCGTTCTCGTTGGGCCGCCGGCGGATCAGTCCCGCCGCTTCGAGATCGGTGATCGCGCGCGAGACCATGACCTTGGTCATGCGGGTCTTGGCGCAGATATCGCGCGCGGTCATCGCGCCGTGTTCCTCTTCCGTGCCGCGCCGCTCGCCCAGGAAGGAAATCACGCGCCAGCGCGGACCGTCGATGCCGAAGCGTTCGGAATAGGCCGCATAGCTGCGCGCGAACCGGTCGGCTACCACGCTGGACAGCATGTTCAGCCGGTAGGGCAGGAAGGCGTCGAGTTGCAGGGACGGGTGTTCGCCTGCCGGGCGGGAGGAAGCGGGCGTCGATCGCTTGGTGGCCATGGGGACGAAACAGGTTCTGATGCCAAAGGGCGAATTCTAGTCCTCTTGCCGCGGCGGACGCAGGCTCGGGCCGCGCGGGCATCCGGGTTTTGCCTAGTCGCCGGACCCTCGAAAATAGCTTGACTTGGTTTCACAGGAAACCAATACTACGGGAAATTGGTTTCGTAAGAAACTAATTGCGGCGCATGGGCCGCATATCGGTTCTTCTTACTGGAGTGTCCAGGCATGGCATTGACCGAAGGCATATCGGGCAGCGGCGCACGGTATGACTCCCTGTATTTCGACTATGTGCATCATCCTTTCGAGCCGCCTGCGGAAATGCGCGGGGACGCGCCGGTGCATCAGGTCGTCGTCGCCGGCGCCGGGCCGGTCGGCCTGACGGTGGCGCTGGAGCTTGCCCGGCGCGGCATCGAGGTGGTGGTGCTGGAGGAAGACGACACCGTCAACCGGGGCAGCCGGGCGGTGGGTACCGCGCGGCGCAGCCTGGAGATCTTCGAGCGCATCGGCGCGGGCACCCGTTTCGTCGAGACCGGCGTGTCGTGGAAGGGTGGCCGCAGCTATTACCGGGACAAGCTGGTGCTGGATTTCCAGGTGCAGCAGGATCCGCGGCTC
This sequence comes from Pigmentiphaga sp. H8, assembly GCF_003854895.1. NCBI lineage: Bacteria > Pseudomonadati > Pseudomonadota > Betaproteobacteria > Burkholderiales > Alcaligenaceae > Pigmentiphaga > Pigmentiphaga sp. H8. The sequence goes on from NZ_CP033966.1 coordinate 70,644, forward strand.
AAGCATCCCCCCATGGTGTCGCTGGCGCAATGCCACGTCGAGCAGTACCTGTACGAGGCGCTGAGCGCCTATCCCAACGTGTCCCTGCGCTGGTCGTCGCGCGTGGAGCAGGTCGAGCAGGATGGCGAACGGGTGATCGCCCGGGTCCATACGCCGGCCGGGTCCTACGCGCTGCATGCGCGGTGGCTGGTGGCCTGCGACGGCGGCCGCAGCGCGGTGCGCCGCTCGCTGGGCAAGGAGTTGCAAGGCAGCGTGTACGAAGGCCGCTACCTGATCGTCGACATCCAGATGCGCAGCAAGGAGCCGCCCGGCCGGCGCGTCTGGTTCGATCCGCCGGCGTTTCCCGGGGCGACCATCATCATGCACAAGCAGCCTTTCGACATCTGGCGCATCGACTACCAGTTGCTGCCCGACGAGGACCTGGAACAGGAGATCCAGCCCCAGCGGGTGCGCGAGCGGGTGACCGAGTTCCTGGCCTCGATAGGCGAGACGGCCGACTGGCAGATCGACTGGATCAGCCCGTACCGCGCGCACAGCCTGACGCTGGACGACTACCGCGAAGGCCGCGTGCTGTTCGCCGGCGACGCCGCCCACCTCGTGCCCATCTTCGGCGCGCGCGGCATGAACGGCGGTGTGGACGACGCCCACAACCTGGGCTGGAAGCTGGCCTGCGTGGCCGCCGGCCAGGCCTCGTCCGCGTTGCTCGACACCTATTCGATCGAACGCGTGGACGCGGCCAGGCAGAACATGGCGCTGGCGGAAAAAAGCACGTGCTTCATGACACCGCCCACGCGCGGGCACGCCATCATGCAGGAAGCGGTGCTGTCGCTGGCGGTAAGCGAGCCCTTCGTGCGCGAACTGATCAATCCGCGCCAGGTGACGGAACTGCGCATGACCGGTTCGGCGCTGCGCCTACCCGATGACGGGTCGTTCAGCCGCGGCCCCGCGCCGGGGGCCGTGTGCCCGAACCTGCCGTGCGGCGCATCGGCTGGCGGGCCGGTCTTCCTGCACGACCGGCTGGGCAAGGATTTCACGCTGCTGGCATTCGGCGACGACGGGCTGGCCGGCAAGTCGCGGCGCCTGGACGCGCTGCGGACCTCGATGGACCTGCCGTTCGGCCTCGATGCCGTGGCGGTCGACGATGACGAGGCCGCCGGGGCGTTCGACGCGAAGCCGGGTACGGCCTATCTCGTCCGGCCCGACGGCCATGTGATGGCGCGGTGGCGCGCCTGGGAACCCGAAACGGTGTTGCCGTGCCTGACGCGCGCGGTGCAGGGTAAAGAGGAGTCCATTCATGCTGGTTGAACAGACATTGCCCGCGGGGCTGCTGGAACGTAATTGGGAGGCACTGGCCGTCGCGTTGAACGAGGCCGGGCCGGACAAGGAGGCGGTCTTCCTGGCCAAGGTCGCCCTGGCGCTGTCGTCCATGCTGCCCGACCCCGGCAGGCTGGCGCAGGTCATCGAGGTCGCGTTGCGCGACCTGCGCCACGGGGAGCAGGCATGAGCGCGCCCGACAAACGCATCGCCATCGCCGGCGCCGGTATAGGCGGCCTGGCCGCCGGGCTGGCCCTGCTCAAGCAGGGCTTCGACGTGGACATCTACGAGCAAGCGGCCGAGCTGGGCGAGGTGGGCGCCGGCGTGCAGATCAGTCCCAACGGTACGCGGCTGCTCCAGGCCTGGGGGCTGGGCGACGCCATGCTTGAGCTGGGCACCCAGACCCAGGGCAAGGAGATCCGCGTCTGGAACACCGCGGATGCCAACCGCTACCTGGAACTGGGTGCCGCGTCGGTGTCGAAATACGGCGCGCCTTACCTGACGTTCCACCGCGCGGACCTGCATGCGCTGCTGCTGGACGCCGTGCGCAAGGAAAAGCGCGACGCCATCCACCTGAACGCCGCCTTCGCCTCGCTGGAGACGGCGGACGGTGGCGCCGAGATGCGCCTGGCCTCGGGCCGGACTGTCCGCGCCGACGCGCTGATCGGCGCCGATGGCGTCCACTCCAAGGTGCGCCAGTCGCTGTTCGGCGCCGACCGGCCGCGCTTCACCGGCTGCATGGCCTGGCGCGGCCTGATCGAGGCGGACCGCCTGCCGGCGTCGATCAACCGCACGGGCGGCGTGTCGTGGCTGGGCCCGACCGCGCACGTGCTGACCTATCCGATCCGCAAGGGGCGGATGCTGAACTTCATCGGCATGGTGGACCGGGCGGATTGGACGGTCGAATCGTGGAACGCGCGCGGCACGATCGAAGAATGCCTGGGGGATTTCCAGGGTTGGCACGAGGACGTGATCGCCATGATCGAACGCATCGAGGTGCCCTACAAGTGGGCCCTGATCGTGCGCGACACCCTGCCCGTGTGGGTGCGGGGGCACGTGGCCCTGCTGGGCGACGCCTGCCACAGCACGCTGCCGTTCATGGCCCAGGGCGCCAACATGGCGCTGGAAGACGCCATGGTGCTGGGCCGCTGCCTGCGGCGCACGCCTGGCGACATCCCCGCCGCGCTGGCTTCGTACGAGCGCATGCGGGTCGAGCGGACCACGAGGATCGTGAACGAGTCGGCGGCCCAGATCACGCGCGTCCACGCGCCCGTGCTGGCCGAGGCCGGCAGCGCGCGCAACCACATCCAGCGCGAGTGGGAGCCGCACCGCGTCGAGGACCGCTACGACTGGGTCTATGGCTACGACGCCATCGAACAGCCTTTCGCCTAGGAGCGCCGCCATGTCTTCTTCCGCCGCCGACGACCTCGCCATACGAAGCCTGCGGCAGCGATGGGCCTTCCATCGCGACCAAGGCGATTTCGCCGGCATGGCCGGCTGCTTCCATCCGGAGGCGACGGCCAGCATCTCGTGGTTCAACGGCAAGGTCGCTGACCTGGTGCCGCTGCTGGCGGCCAGCGACGCGGCGCGCAAGCCCGGCGAACACGGCAAGCACTGGGTCGGGAACTGCCGCGTGGACCCGCGCGGCGACCGGGCCCTGCTGGAATCCGACATGGCCATCCTGATCCGCGAATACATCGACGGGCAACTGTTCGACTACACGGGCTGCTGCCGTTTCCTCGACCAGGTGGAACGGCGCAATGGCAGGTGGGGCATCCTGCACTGGACCGCGATCTTCGACAAGGATCGCCTCGATCCGGCGCAGGGCGAGGCGCCGGCGTGGCTGCGCGAGGTCGACCTGGCCGCCCCGGATGCCGGGCTGGCCTTCATGCGCCTGCGGCAACGCAGGAAGGGCCGCGACGTGCCCGCCTCCACGGTGGTAGGCGGCAGCGAGGCCGAGCGGCAATTGCGGCGCGACGCCTGGGCATGGCTGGAGCGGCGCGATGGCCAGTGAACATTCTTTATTGAACGGTGAGTCCCGCACGATGAATCCTTCCACTCTCTGGTACACCCGCTGCCCGGTGCCGACGGCGTTCGGCGTCGCCGTCGAGCGGGGCTTGCTCGATGCCGAGCTGGCGCGCGACGGCATCGTGGCGCGGTCGCTCGCATCGAGCACCGACAATCAGGTCAGGCAGTCGCATTTCCATCATTCCCAGCCCAACTCCTTTCGCCACGGCGGCAACGGTCCGCCGCTGGTGACCCGCTCGCGCGGGGGCCGGGTCAAGCTGATCGGCCTGTCGTGGAACGACAGCATCAAGCCCATGCTGGTCATGCCGGACAGCGGCATCGCGTCGGTGCGGGAACTGGCCGGCAGGAAGGTCTCGCTGCCGATACGCGCGGGCGATTCCATCGATTTCTGGAAGGCCTCGTCGCTGCGCGGCACCGAGCTCGCGCTGGCGCTCGAGGGCATGACCATGGACGACGTGGCAATGACCCCGGTCTCGACCAACCGGACGTTCATGGATGGGGCGACGGCCTCCACCGCCCAGACGGCCACTCTCTGGGGCGCGCATTGCATGCTGGGCCACCAGCGCGAGGAAGCCTTCGCCCTGGTCCGGGGCGAGGTGGACGCGCTGTACAGCCAGGGCGCGATCGCCGCCGTGGTCATGGGATTCACCGGTGCGGTCGCCATTGCCGATGCAGCCTCCAGTCCCGACCTGGCCGGCCGCGTGAACAACGATGCGCCGCTGGCCCTGACCGTGAGCGAGGACCTGCTGGCCGAGCAGCCGGAACTGGTGGCGCGCTGCCTGGCCGCGGTCCTGCGCGCGGCAGCCTGGGCGGCGGCCAACGAACGCGAGGCCAAGCGCATCATCGCCGCCGATACCGGCCTGCCCGAGGAACTCGTGGACGCGGCCTTTCCGCAAGACGTGCATCGCCAGCTCGAGGTCGACCTGCGGCCCGAGTGGGTGGAGGCGCTGCGGGTGCAGCACGACCACTTGCTGCGGCACGGTTTCCTGGCCGCGCCGATCGCCTTCGAGGATTTCGTCGACCACGGCCCGCTGCGGCGCGCCCGGGAAATACTGGCCGGCGAAGCGGCCGTGCCCCTGTGAACACAAGAAAGGAGACCGCCATGCCCGAGGAATTCACCCGCTTCCTGACCCTGTTCGACCGACTGGTCCGCTACTCCGACGACTGGGTGGCGCGCATGGATGCCGGCAAGATGGACTGGGCCCCGATCGAGAACGCCAGCACGCGCTTCGGCACGCGGGTGTCGCGCATCACCGTGCGCAGCCTGCTGATCCATACGGTGCTGGCCGAGCGCAACTGGGTGCGCGCCATTCCGGTGTGCGAGCCGGGCGGCGTCATTCCCCTGCCCAGCGATCCCGCCGCAGCGGCCCGTTTCGAAGATGGGGACCTGCGCGCGACGGCGCTCGCCCTGCACGAGGAAAACCTCGAGGCGCTGGGCCGCTATACGCCCGCGGACCTCGGCCGGAAGGTGCACTTCGTCGGCCGCGAATGGTCCGGCATGGGGCTGCTGTGGGGCATGTACGCCCACCGCGCCTTTCACGTGGGCAACATCGACATCTACCTGCGGCAGAGCGACGTGGTCGGGCCCGAGTTCTTCGAGTTCAACCCGGCCATCATGGCCTGATGCCCTTTTCTTTCATTCATTGGCGGTCCTGACCCATGACGACTTCTTCCCTACGCATCGCGGGCCTGTGCGGCAGCCTGCGCAAAGCCTCCTACAACCGGCTGGCCCTGGAGGCGGCCGGCAGCCTCATGCCGCCGGGCATGGAATTGTCGGTGCTCGACATCCGGGACTTCCCCATGTTCGACGCCGACGTCCTGGCCGCGGGCATGCCCGCGGCGGTCCGGAAGGCTCGGGAGGCCGTGCGCGGCGCCGATGCCGTGCTGATCGCCAGCCCGGAATACAACTTCTCGGTGTCCGGCGTCCTGAAGAACGCGATCGACTGGATCTCGCGGGGCGACGACCAGCCCTTCGCCGGCAAGCCGGTCGCCATCCTCAGCGCCACCCAGGGGCCGCTGGGCGGCGCGCGCTCGCAGTACGACCTGCGCAAGATCATGGTCTTCCTGGATGCCCTGGTGCTGAACAAGCCCGAGATCTTCATCGGGATGGCGCCGGCCAAGTTCGATGCGGCCGGCGCGCTGACCGACGCCCCCACCCGCGAAATCCTGGGCCGGCAGATGGCGGCCCTGGAGAAGTTCGTGCAGTTCGTGCGGCGCGGGCGGGCCTAGGGCCCGTCCCGCGTTCAGACATAGCGTTCCTACCGGAGAATGGCGATGTTCAGATTGATGAAGCGGTTGCTGCAGATCGGGGGCATTGCGATGCTGGGCCTGGCCGCCCCCGGCGTTCATGCACAGGGATTCCCGGCCAAGCCCTTGCGGTGGATCGTCGGCTATCCGGCCGGCGGGGGGAGCGACAACGCGGTGCGGATCCTGGCGGCCCGGCTGGCCGAGAAGCTGGGGCAGCCCGTCATTGTCGAGAACCACCCCGGCGCGGCCACCATCGTCGCGGCGGAAACGGCGGCCAAGTCCGCTCCGGACGGCTATACGCTGTTCTCGGTCGACAACGGCACGGTCGTCTTCAACCCCCTGCTCTACAAGAAGCTGCCCTACGACCCGTCGCGCGACTTCGCGCCCGTGGCCCTGTACGGCAAGTTTCCTCTGCTGCTGGTGGTCAATCCGCAGGTGGTGCCGGCGGACTCGGTCGCGTCGCTGGTGCGCCTGGCCAAGGCCGCGGCCGGATCCATGGGCTACGCCTCACCCGGCCTGGGCAGTCCGCAGCACCTGGCCGGCGAACTGTTCAAGGAAATGACCGGCGCGCCGCTGCTGCACGTACCCTACAAGGGCACCGCGCCGCTGACCCAGGACCTGCTGGGCGGCCACATCGGCGTCTCTTTCATAGGCGTGCCCACCGGCATGCGGCAGGTCCAGGCGGGCAAGCTGCGCGCGCTGGGCGTGGCCGAGGCGGCCCGCCTGCCCTCGCTGCCGGACATCCCGACGCTGGCCGAGGCCGGGGCGGGCGACATCGTGGCCTATGCCTGGCAGGGCGTGGTCGTGCCGGCGGGCACGCCCGCGGCGACCGTGGACAAATTGTCGGCCGCCCTGCAGGCCATCGTGAAGAGCTCCGACGTCCAGACGCGCCTGCGCGAGATCGGCGTCGAACCGCTGGAGGGCGGAAAGGCCGAGATGGCGGCCTTGACCGCCAGCGACCTGAAGCGCTGGGGAGACGTGATCCGCAAGCGAGGCATTACGCTGGAGCAGTAGCGGGTTGTGCAGTCCTGTATACAGATTTTCCACAAGGGAAGGACATTACTGAAGTTATAGTGCAAAAATCCTAGGGTTTTCCCGCTATTTCCATCGTTTTGATTCCGGAGCAAAATCAACCTGTATACAGATTTGATGATGCTCCGTTCCTCGCATGCGCCCAGCCGCTGCCACGGGCCGGGCTCCTGGAGGAAGACCATGTTTCTGAAGAACACCTGGTACGTCGCCTGTACCCCCGATGAAATCGCCGAAAAGCCGCTCGGTCGCCAGATCTGCGGCGAACGCATGGTCTTCTACCGGGGCCAGGACGGCAAGGTGTCCGCGCTGGAAGACTTCTGTCCCCACCGCGGCGCACCGCTGTCGCTCGGTTTCATCGACAAGGGCGAACTGGTGTGCGGCTACCACGGCCTGCGCATGAACCCGGACGGTACCTGCGCCGGCATGACCGGGCAGCGCGTGCGCGCCTTCCCCAGCATCCGCAGCTACCCGGCCGTGGAACGCTACGGCTTCATCTGGGTATGGCCGGGCGACGCCGAACTGGCCGATCCCGCCAAGATCCATCACCTGGAATGGGCCGAAAGCCCCGACTGGGCCTATGGCGGCGGGCTGTACCACATCCATTGCGACTACCGCCTCATGATCGACAACCTCATGGACCTGACCCATGAGACCTACGTCCATGCCAGCAGCATCGGCCAGGCCGAGATCGAGGAATCGGCGCCGTCCACCAAGACCATCGGCGACGAGGTCGTGACCAGCCGCCACATGGAAAACATCAAGCCGCCCCCGTTCTGGGCCGCCGCGCTGCGCGGCAACGGCCTGGCCGACGACGTGCCGTGCGACCGCTGGCAGATCTGCCGCTTCACACCCCCCAGCCACGTGCTGATCGAAGTGGGCGTGGCGCATGCCGGCAAGGGCGGCTACGACGCGCCGGCCGAGTCCAAGGCCTCCAGCATCGTGGTCGACTTCATCACCCCCGAGACCGAGACCTCGATCTGGTACTTCTGGGGCATGGCGCGCAACTTCAAGCCCAACGACGAACAGCTCACGGCCACCATCCGCGAAGGCCAGGGCAAGATCTTCGGCGAGGACCTCGACATGCTGGAAGCGCAGCAGCGCAACCTGTCCGAGAACCCGGGCCGCAAGATCCTGAAGCTCAACATCGATGCCGGCGGCGTGCAGTCGCGCGTCGTGCTGGACCGCCTGCTGGCCGCGGAAGCCGCCGAACGGGCCAGTCGCATCGCCGCGTCCGCCGAAGCGGCAACGGCGCAGGCCGCCGCGGCGGGTTGAAGGGTAATCAGGCGGACGTTTGCTCCGCCAAGGGCAGCGGCTGTACCGCCAGCCGCAATCCCATTGCCTTCAGTATGGCCGTCACGCTGCTCAAGGCGGGGTTGCCCGTGGGCGAGAGCGTGCGATAGAGCTGCGTCGGATTCAGCCGTGCCTGGCGGGCCACGGCCTGCACGCCTCCGAACGCCTGTGCGAGCTGGCGCAGCACGATCAGCAGCTCGGCCTGGTCGCCATCTTTCAGGATGTCGTTGATGACTTCCAATGCCAGCGCCGGGTCGCTGCGGTACAGCTCCGCCATTGCGTCGTCATGGGGCCTGCTTTTCATGGTTGCCTCGTCGTTTCCAGTCCTGCCAGCAGTCAACCGCTGCCGATACGCGATATTTTCGTTTATAGACGAATTTTCAGTCGATAGGAATGAACGTTCCTTGTCCGATAGTCCCTGGTATGACTGCGTCACGAAATACGTAGTAGGAGCTTTTCAGCCTTGCCCCTCAAAAAAAGGGTGGCCTCGATTCGAGGCCACCCTTTCTGGCTGGCTTGCGCATGGGCGCCTTGGCGCCCTGTCGCCGTTATTCCCCCCTGCCCTGCAACGCCAGCGGATACTCGCCCCGGATCCGTTTCACCGCGTCCTGCACGCCGCTCCAGGCCGGCTGGCCGGTGAAGGACTCGCGCATGAACTGCACCACGGCCGTGACCTGCGCATCGTTCAGCGCATACGCATAGCCGGGCATGTGGCCGCCGCGCGGGTTGCCGGCGTCGTGCTGGGTGCCGTTCAGGACGTAGCGGATCACGTTGTCGGGCTGGTCCAGGTTCAGCGAAGTGGCCAGCCATAGCGGCGGCTGGGTGCCGAACAGGTCGGGACCGCCGGGGCCGGGGTGGTGGCAGGCCGCGCAGGCGTTGGCGTAGATGCGGGCGCCCAGCGTGCCGGTGGTGGCCACCGCGGCTTGCGCCGCCGCCTCGCGCTGCTGCGGCGTGGGGCCGGACTTGCCCTGCTGCGCGGCGCCGGCCATCTGGCTGGCGATGTAGGTGGCCAGCGCGCGGGTGTCGGCTTCGGCGATCTGCGAGGTGCCCACGCGCACCACCGGCGTCATGGACGCGCCGGCCGCGCCATGCTGGTCGGAATAGCCCGAGCGCAGGTAGTCGAACAGGGCCTGCTCGGTCCATGCGATCGGCGCCTTGGACGAGGCGTTGAGCGCGGGCGCGATCCAGCCTTCGGCGCTGCCGCCGCCCAGGTAGGACTTGCCGCCTTCCTCGGCGCCCAGCGCGTTGCGGGGCGTGTGGCAGGCGCTGCAGTGGCCCAGCGCGACCGCGAGGTACTGGCCGCGGTTCCACGCTTCGGATTCCGAGGCCACCTTGGCGACCGGGTCGCGATCCAGGAACAGCAGGTTCCACCCGGCCATCAGCACGCGCTGGTTGAACGGGAACGGCAGGCGGGTGGCCTGCGGTTCGTTGCGCACCGGCGGCTGGCTCATCATGTAGGCGTACAGGTCCCGCATGTCCTCGTCGGTCATCTTGGTGAACGAGGTGTACGGGAAGGCCGGATAGAGGTGCGTGCCGTCGCGGGCGACGCCGCGCCGCATGGCGCGTTCGAAGGCCTCGAACGACCATCCGCCTATGCCGGTCTCGGCGTCGGGCGTGATGTTGGTCGAGACGATGACGCCGAAAGGCGTCTCCATGTGGAACCCGCCCGCGTTGACCGCCCCGCCCGGGGCGGTGTGGCAGACGACGCACATGCTGGCGGAGGCGACTTCCTGGCCGCGCCGGACTTGTTCCTCGGGGAACTGCTTGGGGTCGATCGACGCGGTCGGGATCTCGGGTTCATGCGCGAACAGGGCGACGCCGGCCGCCACGACGACCAGCAGGATGACGATGGTCAGCGACCACTTGGCTGCGCGGCTCATTATTTGGCCTCCTTGTTGGCGGCGGCGAGGGCCGCGCGCACGCGTTCAGGGGTGAACGGCGCTTCACGCAGGCGCAGGCCGGTGGCGTCGAAGATCGCGTTGGCGATGGCGGCGGGCCCGGGAACGGATGCTGATTCGCCCGATCCCAATGGCGGATTGCCGTCGGGGGGCATCAGCACCACGTCGACCTCGGGCAGGTCGGTGAACTTGAGGATGGGATAGGCGCCCCATTCCAGGCTGGAGACGCCGTTCTGGTCGAAGCTCACGCTTTCCTTGAGCGTGCGGCTGACGGTCTGGATGACGTTGCCCTGGACCTGGTGGCGCACGCCGTCGGGATTGATCATCAGGCCGCAGTCCTGGCCGGCCACGACGCGGGTCACGCGGACCTTGCCGGTATCCAGGTCGACCTCGACGTCGGCCACCCAGGCGCACCACGAGGCGCCCACGCCGGGGAAGGTGCCGTGCACGTACTGGTGCTGGGAGACGCCGCGGCCCTTGACGACGCCCTTGGTGGGGCGTTCGGCCGGCGCCTTGCGCGGCTGCCAGCCGGCCTTCGCGGCCACGGCCTTGAGCAGCGCGATGGGACGAGGGTCCTCCATGAAACGCAGGCGGAACTCGACCGGATCGGCGCCTTCCTTGGCCGCGAGCTCGTCCATGAAGGATTCGTGGGCGAAGACGTTGGGCAGCGCGGCCACGCCGCGCATCCACGAGGCGCGCACGATGGGGGCCATGTCCAGCGCCACGATGTCGAGGTCCGAGGCGCGGTATTGCGGGATGGCGGTGCGGTCGCCCATCTCGAACACCGTGGCCTCGGCCTTTTCCTTGCCCATCAGCAGCGAGGCCAGCAGCGGCGCGCCGTTCGAGGGGTAGCGGGTGCCGAAGCGATAGGCCAGCGAGTCGGGGCCGGCGACGCCGCCATGCACGTCCATGGTCTGGGCCGTGCCCTTGGGTTCCCAGGCGTGTTCTTCCTCGCGCATGTATTGCACGCGCACGGGCTGGCCCAGTTCGCGCGCCAGTACCGCGGCGTCGGCGGACGCGTCGTCGGCGCAGTTGCGGCCGTAGCAGCCCGAGGCCTCCATCCGCACCACGCGGATGCGGTCTTCGGGAATGTCGAGCATCCTGGCGATGTCGCTGTGCAGGTTGTGGGGGTTCTGGCTGCCGCTCCAGACGGTCAGCTTCTGGTCCTTCCAGTCGGCCAGCCCGCACGAGGGGCCGATGGAGCCGTGCATCTGGTAGGGCCACACATAAGTGGCCTTCACCGTATGCCTGGCCGCCGCCAGGGCCTTGTCCGTATCGCCCTTCTTGCTCAACGGGCGCTGCTTGGAGGGTTGGGAGGCCAGCGCGTCGGTCAGCGAGGCCATGGAGCCCAGCGCCGGCGGCGCCTTCCATTTCACCTTGAGCAGGCGCGAGGCCAGGATGGCGTCTTCCTCGCGCCGCGCGACGACCGCCACGAAGTCCTTGATGACCACGATCTTCACCAGCGACCTCACCTTGGCTACCGAGGACTCGTCCACCGACTCCAGGCTGGCGGCCACCATGCCGCCCGAGTCGCGGCCCAGGTAGGGCGGGCGCACGAGGCGCGCGTGCAGCATGCCCGGCACCCGCATGTCGTGGACGTAGGTGAGCTTGCCGGTGACCTTGGCGGGGATGTCCAGGCGCGGCACGGGGCGGCCGACGACGGTGTAGGCCGAGACCGGCTTGAGTTGCACGTCGGCCGCCAGCGGCACCGATTGCGTGTCGTTGCCGACCAGTTCGCCGTAGGACGCGAGCCGCTCGCCGCTGGCGCGCAGCACCTGGCCGTCGCGGGTGACCAGCGACGAGACGGGCACGTCGTGGCGGCGCGCCGCTTCTTCCAGCAGATGCTGGCGGATCTGCGCCGCGGCCTTGCGCATGGGGACGGCGGAGGCCTGCACGGAGTTGCTGGCGATGGTGGGCCCCTGGTTGGGCGTCACGTCGGTATCGCCCAGCACCATGGTGACCTGGCTCATGTCGACGTCCAGCTCCTCGGCCACGATCTGCGTGAACGCGGTGCGGATGCCGGTGCCCAGGTCCACGTGGCCGTTGCAGGCGCGGACGGTGCCGTCGGCCATCAGCTGCACGTAGGCCGAGACGAGGTTCTTGTCCACCAGTTGCGAGCCGGCATCGGTGGCCGGACCGGCCGCGGCCATGCCGCGCTTGACCAGGGCGGGGAAGGTGAAGGTGACGGCCAGGCTGCCGGTGGCGGCCAGGAACTGTCGGCGCGAGAGGCGCGGGGCGTGCATGGGGGTATTCATTGCGCGCCCTCCGCCATGGCGGTCCTGGGCGCGGCCTTGCCCTGGAGTTCGGCGGCGCGCTGCACCGCCCTGATGATCTCGATGTGGGTGCCGCAGCGGCACAGGTTATAGGCCAGCGCCTGCTTGATCTCGTTTTCGGTGGGGCGCGGATTGCGGTCCAGCAGCGCCCGCGCGGCCATGATCATGCCGTTGATGCAATAGCCGCATTGCGCCGCGTTCTCGTCGATGAACGCCTGCTGCACGGGATCGAGGACGTCGCCCTTGGCCAGGCCTTCCAGTGTGACGATGGGCCGGCTTTCCACGCTGCCCGCCGGGATCAGGCAGGAGCGCGCGGCCTTGCCGTCGATCAGCACCGTACAGGCGCCGCACTCGCCCAGCCCGCAGCCGAATTTCGGCCCGTTCAAGGCCAGGTCGTTGCGCAGGATGTAGAGCAGCGGGGTGTCTTTGTCGGCTTCGACGGAGCGTTCCGCCCCGTTTACCTGGAGTTTTAGCGATGCCATGTTCGTTTCCTGTATGGAGGCGTTCAACCGGCCGGCTTCCGCCTGGAGAGCGGTGCCACCATTACCCTAGCTGGGCCGTGGGGCGGCGAGGACACGCAGATGTGTCGACTTGTTGCCGCCGGAAGGGCCGCCATGCGTGGCGGCGCCTTGGGAAAAGACCTAGGGTTTACACCAATGGTGATGCAAATGCAAACCGAGCAGCCGGTAACTGATGTTGGCAAGGGGGACGAATATCCGTTGGCGGGGGATATCCGGGAGGCCCGTCAGCGCGACATCGACTGCGTGACCTGGCGCCGGAAATCCGCCAGCTTGGCCTTGAGCGCGCGCCGGTTGTCCGGTCCCATGCGCAGCAGGATCTTCTGGCCCGACGTCAGCGTCTCCAGGGCGGGGTCGGAGAACTGGTAACTCACCCAGGGGCGCTGGAGTTCCTTGGGGCCTTTCACCTCGGGCAGGTTCACGGCCACGGGCTCGGCCGGATCGGGCGTGGCCAGCAGCGTGTCGATCACGGCCACCAGGCGGTCGTTGAAGTAGCCGCGCGGGTAGCCCAGGTCTTCGTAGGCCTTCTGGAACTGGGGATAGAGCTGCTTGTAGAGCGCCGCGGCCTTCTCGGTGCTGACGGCGGTGATGGCCGCCACGAAGGGCCGGTAGCGCTGGTAGTTGGCGGCGGCGATGCGTTCGCCGGGCGCCGAGCCGTCGACGGTGAAGCGGCCCTGGGTGGGGTTGACCGGCCAGACCCTCGGGGGGGCGTGCGGGCGGGCCAGGTTGTCCACTGTCGCCACCGTGCGCTGGATGAAGTGGTCCAGGTTGAAGAAGGACAGCACCGCATCCCGGCCCAGCAGGCCGGTCATGGCCACGGTGATGTCGGGCGCGGCCGGAGGTTCGGCCGTCTCGGCGGCGGCGGGGGCGGGCGGTTCTATGGGGTGCTGGATTTCCGGTTCGGGCGGCGGCGGCGCGGGCGGTTCGGCGCTTTCCGCGACCGCCGGGGGAGACTCCACGACGGGCGCCGGCGGCTCGGGCTGCGGCCGCAGCCACAGATACAGGCCGGTGCCGATGGCTGCCAGGGCCAGCACCACGACGAGGGAAGACAGTCGGTTCATGGCGTGCCTATGTCGGTTGGATCCGGAAACACTGTACCAGCCGCGCGGGGCGGTTCACAGGCAGACGCGGGGCTTTTGCCGCATCGGCATCGCCGCGTGCGGAAAAGGCACGGGAGGCACGCCGCCGTTTTTGTGTATCCTCGAAGATCGCAGCCCGCAATCGCCTTTCCCCACTCCACTGGATTCCCCATGTCTGACAGTCAAGCCCAACAGAACAAGGCGCCGGTGCGCCAAGAGCGTCACGACAACGTCGGTGTCATCGTCATCGACCGTCCCGAGCGGAAGAACGCCCTGAATGCCGAGGTCAAGGCCACGCTGGTGCGCTGCCTGCGCGAGTTCGAACAGGATCCGGCCATCGGCTGCATCGTGCTGACCGGCGCCGGCGGCTATTTCGTCGCCGGCTCGGACATCGTCGAGATGTCCACCATGCAGCCCACGGACCATGCGCTGCAGGGCGGCGACCAGGTGTTCCACGTGCTGCGCGGGCTGGGCAAGCCGGTCATCGCGGCGGTCGAGGGCTTCGCGCTGGGTGGCGGATGCGAGCTGGCGCTGGCCTGCGACATCATCATCGCGGCCGAGGGCGCGAGCTTCGGCCAGCCCGAGATCAAGGTGGGCATCATTCCGGGCGGCGGCGGCACGCAGCGGCTGCTGCGCGCGGCGGGCAAGTACAAGACGCTGTTGTGGTCGCTCACGGGCGACCGCATCCCGGCCCGGACGGCCTATCACTCCAACATGGTCAGCGAACTCGTGCCCGACAGTACCTCGCTCGAACGCGCCCTGGCCATCGCGCGCCAGATCTGCGCCATGCCGCCGCTGGCGGTGCGCGCCATCCGCGACGCCGTGCGGCTGGGCGCGGACGCCAGCCTGGAAGCCGGGCTGGCGATCGAGCGCCGCGCCTTCGAGCGGCTGTTCGACAGCCAGGACCAGAAGGAAGGCATGCGCGCCTTCATCGAGAAGCGCGCGCCGGTGTTCAAGGGACGCTGAGCCCGGCTGCCGCCGTGGCCGGTCCTGGTCGCGGCGGCTTTCTTTCCCGGCCGGCGCGCCGGTCATCTTTTCTTCCCCTCTTCTTTTGTCTCAGCCCGTGACGACCCCCGCCGTCGTCCGCGTCGGCTCGCGCGCGTCGCCTCGTTTTCGAACATTGAATCGGTATTCAAGGTTGAGTGAATTGATTCAATATTCAAGATTGAACGCCCGGATGCGAGTCCCTATCATGGCCCCGCCAACGAAACGGCCCGCTGCGTGACGCCTGTCGGGTCGAGCGACGCGGACCCACAGCGAGGAGACATGATGAAGCATTCCTATCGCGCGGCATTTGCCGCGGCGCTCATCGGTTGTTGCGCGGCCATGGCCGCGTCCGCCCAGGACTATCCCAGCAAGCCCATACGCATCATCGTGCCGCTGCCGCCGGGCGGATCGAACGACGTGCTGGCGCGCGTGCTGGGCGAGGAAATGTCGAAGACGCTGGGCCAGCCCTTCGTGGTGGAGAACAAGCCGGGCGCCGCCGGCAACATCGGCACCGACCAGGTGGCCAAGGCCAGGCCCGATGGCTATACGCTGGGGATCGCGCCCAACCAGACCGTGGCGGTCAATCCCGCGCTGTATCCCAAGCTGCCCTTCGACGTGCAGAAGGATCTGATGGGAATCGGCCTGATGGCCACGCTGCCGATGACGCTGGTCGTGCCCAGTTCGTCGAAGGCCGGCTCCATCGACGAACTGGTGGCCATGGCCAAGGCCGAGCCGGGCAAGCTGACCTATGCGTCAGCCGGTTCGGGCAGCCCGCAGCACATGTCGGCCGAGATATTCCAGTCGCTGACCTCCACGCAGATGACCCACGTTCCCTACAAGGGCTCGAACCCGGCCCTGGTGGACGTGCTGGCGGGCACGGTGGACGTCATGTTCTGCCCCATCAATTCCGCGCTGCCCTATATCCAGAACGGCCGCCTCAAGGCGCTGGGCGTGACGGGCGCGCAGCGGCTGCAGACGCTGCCCGAGGTGCCGACCATTGCCGAGAAAGTGCCGAACTTCGCGAGCGACATCTGGATCGGGCTGATCGCGCCCGCCGGCACGCCGCCCGAGATCGTGCAGAAGCTGAACACCGAGCTGAACCGCGCGCTGAAGATGCCGGCGGTGCAGGCCAAGCTGGCCGAGCAGGGCATACAGGCCGCCACCAGCACGCCGGCCGAGCTGGACCGGATGATGCGCGACGACCGCAAGCGCTGGGCCGAGGTCATCAAGCGCGCCAACATCCGCGTCGATTGAATCTTTTCTTCGCCTCATTCATACACAGGAATCACCATGAAGTCCTCGACCGAATCGCTGGTGCGACGCGATGAACCGCAGCCGTGGGAACACGACGGCGTGGCATGGGGAAGCGACAGGATCGCCGACCTGCTGCGCGAGCTGGACATTCCCTATCTGATCCTGAATCCGGGGTCGAGCTATCGCGGCCTGCACGACAGCCTGGTCAACCACCTGGGCAACCGCCAACCGCAGATGATCGTGGTCCTGCACGAAGAACACGCGGTCGCCATCGCGCACGGCTATGCCAAGGTGACCGGCAAGCCGCTGGGCGCGGCGCTGCATGCGAACGTGGGCCTGATGCACGGATCCATGGCCATCTACGATGCCTGGGTGGACCGCGCGCCGGTGATCATTCTGGGCGCGACCGGGCCGGTGGATGCGGCCAAGCGGCGGCCGTGGATAGACTGGATCCATACCGCGCAGGACCAGGGCGCGCTGGTGCGCCACTTCGTCAAGTGGGATGCCCAGCCCGCGTCGGTGCCCGCCGCGCTGGAAGCCCTGCTGCGCGCCCGCCAGATCGCGACCACGGCGCCGCACGGCCCGGTCTATGTCTGCCTGGATGCGGCGGTGCAGGAGGCGCGCTGCGACGAGGACATCCCCCTGCCCGATCCCGCCCGCTACCTGCCGCCGCCGCCGGCGCGTCCCGCGGACGAGCTGGCGCGGCAGGCGGCGGAATGGCTGTCGCGGGCGAAGCGCCCGGTCATCCTGGCCGGGCGGGTGTCGCGGTCCGAGGAAGGCTGGGCCGCGCGCGTGCGCCTGGCCCAGACCCTGCAAGCGCAGGTGCTGACCGACCTGAAGGTGGGCGCCGCCTTTCCCACCGACCATCCGCTGCACGCCGCGCCCAGCGGCATGTTCCTGCATCCCGAGGCGCAGAAGGTGCTGCGCGAGGCCGACGTGGTGCTGAGCCTGGACTGGCTGGACCTGGCCGGCACGCTCAAGCAGGCGTGGGGCGCCGATCCGGTGGGCAGCCGCGTCATCCAGGTATCGGTGGACCACTACAGCCACAACGGCTGGAGCATGGACCACCAGGGCCTGCCGCCGGTGGATCTGTTCCTGCTGTCCGAACCCGAACCCGCGGTCGCGCTGCTGAACGAACACGTGACGCCGCGCCGTGAGCCGGCGCCGGCGAAGGTGCCGGTGCCGGGTCCTGCGATACCCGGGGACCCGGCCGCGCCCATGACCGTGCCCACGGTGGCCGCCGTGCTGCGCAAGGTGCTGGGCGATGCGCCGACGTGCCTGACGCGCCTGCCGCTCAGCTGGAGCGGCGAGTTCTGGGATTTCCGGCATCCGCTGGATTTCGTCGGCTACGACGGCGGCGGCGGTGTGGGCTCCGGTCCCGGCATGGCGATCGGATCGGCGTTGGCGCTCAAGGGCGGCGATCGCCTGCCGGTGGCGCTGATCGGCGACGGCGACTACATGATGGGCGTCAACGCGCTGTGGACCGCCGCCCATGCCGGCATTCCCATGCTGATGATCGTCTGCAACAACCATTCGTTCTTCAATGACGAGATCCACCAGGAGCGCGTGGCGCGCCAGCGCGGGCGGCCGGTCGAGAACCGCTGGGTCGGCCAGCGCATCGACGAGCCCGCCCCCGACCTGGCCGCGATCGCCCGGGCGCAGGGGCTGACCGGCATCGGACCGGTCCGGCGCGCGGACGAACTCGAGCGCGTCCTGGCCGAGGCCGTCGCGGCGGTCAGGCAGGGCGGCATCGTGGTCGTCGATGCCATCGTCCAGCCCGGCTACAACCCCGCCATGACCGCGGGCCTGACCCGTTCCAGCCACTAGTCCTTGCCATCTTCAAGAGAGTCTTCCATGCGTGCTCATGAGATCCCCCCGGGCATCCTTCCCACCCGGCGCAGCCTGTACTACGGCGGCGCCTGGCACGAACCGGCGTCCGGCCTGTATGCCGACACCATCAACCCCGCCTACGACGAAGCCATCACCCAGGCCCCGGTGGCGGGCGCGGACGACGTGGACGCCGCCGTGCGCGCCGCGCAGGCCGCCTTTCCGGCCTGGGCCAGCCTGCCGCCGGCGCGGCGGGCCGACTACCTGCGCCGCGCCGCCGCGGTCCTGCGCGAACACGCGCTGCCGCTGGCGCAGCTCGATTCGCTGAACAACGGGAACCCCGTCTCCGCCTTGCTGAACGATGCCGGCTTCGCCGCCGACGGCCTGGAGTACTTCGCCGGCCTGGCGGCCGAGGTCAAGGGCGAGACGATCCCCATGGGCGACGGCAACCTGAACTACACCGTGCGCGAACCCATGGGCGTGATCGCGCGCATCGTCGCCTACAACCATCCGCTGATGTTCGCGGCGCTGCGCATCGCCGCGCCGCTGGCCGCGGGCAACACGGTGGTGGTCAAGGCGCCCGACCAGGCGCCGCTGTCCATCATCCGGCTGGCCGAGCTGGTGGGCGACATCTTCCCGCCGGGCGTGGTGAACTTCCTGTGCGGCGGCCGCGAATGCGGGGACGCCATGTCGCGGCATCCGCTGGTGCGCAAGGTCACGCTGATCGGTGGCGTGCCGACCGGCAAGGCCGTCATGGAGACGGCGGCGCGCGACCTCAAGCCCGTGCTGCTGGAGCTGGGCGGCAAGAACGCGCTGATCGCCTATCCCGATGCCGATCTGGACAAGCTGGTGCAGGGCATCATCGGCGGCATGAACTTCACCTGGTCGGGCCAGAGCTGCGGTTCCACCAGCCGCGTCTTCCTGCACGAATCCATCCACGACCGCGTGCTGGAAGCCGTGGCGCGCCTGCTGCCCGAGCGCCACAAGCCCGGCATTCCCATCGACCCGGCCACCACCATGGGGGCGCTGGTCAGCCGGGCGCAATTGCAGAAGGTCGAGGGTTTCGTCGCCTCGGCGCTGGAGGAAGGGGCGCGGCTGGTGAGCGGCGGCAAGCGGCCCGCCGATCCGGCGCTGGCGCGAGGGTTCTTCTTCGAGCCGACGGTGTTCGCCGACGTGCAGCCGCACATGCGCCTGGCGCGCGAGGAAGTCTTCGGCCCCATCCTGTCGGTGTTCAAGTGGCGCGACGAGGATGCGCTGTTCGAACAGGTGAACGACGTGGACTTCGGGCTGACGGGATCGATCTGGACCCGCGACCTGGACACGGCGCACCGCGCCGCCCGGCGCATGACGACGGGCTACGTGTGGATCAACAACACCAGCCAGCACTTCCTGGGCGCGCCCTTCGGCGGCGTCAAGCAATCGGGCATCGGCCGCGAGGAATGCTTCGCCGAACTGCTGGAGTTCACCTATACCAAGAACGTGAACATCAAGCTGGGCTGATCACTGCTGTTCGAAGCGCGCGAACCGCCGGTCGATGAACTGGCGTTCGCTCGCGAGATCGTCCACGCGCGCCTGCGGCGGGCCCTGGCGCATCCATTCGAGCATCTGGTCGACCTGGTCGGGAGTGCCTTGCACGAGCGCTTCGACCGAACCGTCTTCGTTGTTGCGCACCCAGCCGCCCACGCCCACCAGGTGGGCGCGCCGGACCGTGGCGAGGCGAAAACCGACACCCTGGACTCTGCCGGTCACGCGGACGAGTACGGTTTCCAGAGGCGCGGTGCTGTCGAGTTCTTGCATGGGTCGGTTCGAAAATGGTTGTGGAAACGAGTCTACCAGCGGAAAACGTGCCCGCCGGCGTTGGATCCGATGAGGCATCGTGCGGAATAATGTCGTCATGACCGCATCCGCTTCTTCCCCTTCCCTGAGTCCCGGCCTTGTCTGGCTGATGTCCATCGCCACCGGCCTGACCGTGGCGGCCAACTATTACGCCCAGCCCCTGCTGCATGTCATCGCCGGCGACCTCGGCCTGTCCGTGCCCGAAGCCGGCTCCATCGTGACGGCGGCCCAGGTCAGCTATGCGGTGGGATTGTTCCTGCTGGTCCCGCTGGGCGACCTGCTCGACCGGCGCAACCTGATCTTCGTGATGACGCTGCTGGCCGCCGGCGGGCTGTGCGCCAGCGCGCTGGCCGGCAACCTGCCGGTCCTGCTGGCCGGCACCACCGTGGCCGGGCTGTTCTCGGTGGTCGCCCAGGTGCTGGTGCCCTTCGGCGCCACGCTGGCTTCACCCGACGAACGCGGCAAGGTCGTCGGCACGCTGATGAGCGGCCTGCTGCTGGGCATCCTGCTGGCGCGCACCTTCGCGGGGCTGGTGGCGGCGCTGGGCAACTGGCGCCTGGTCTACGGGATCGCCGCGGTCCTGATGGCGGCGCTGGCCTTCATCCTGCGCCGTTCGCTGCCGCACCACCCGGCGCAGGCGGCCGGCATGCCGTACCCCCGGTTGATCGCATCGATCGCCGCGCTGTTCGCCCAGGAGCCGGTGCTGCGCACCCGTGCCCTGCTCGGCGCCCTGACCTTCGCCAGTTTCGCCATGTTCTGGACTTCACTGGCCTTCCTGCTGTCCGCGCCGCCGTTCGGCTATTCCACCTTCACCATCGGGCTGTTCGGCCTGGCGGGCGCGGCCGGCGCCCTGGCCGCCGCGCGGGTGGGACGGCTGGCCGACCGTGGCAAGGGCGAGACGGCCACGCGCTTCGGCCTGGCGGTGCTGCTGGTGTCGTGGCTGCCCATCGTGCTTGGCCAGTATTCCGTGGCGCTGCTGGTGGTGGGCGTGATCCTGATGGACCTGGGCGCGCAGGCGGCGCACATCAGCAACCAGAACGCCATCTATCGCATCCGCCCCGAGGCGCGCGGCCGCCTGACGGCGGCCTACATGACGAGCTACTTCATCGGCGGCTCGCTGGGTTCGCTGGCATCGGCCTGGCTTTACGCGCATGCCGGCTGGCATGGCGTGTCGATCGGCGGCACGGTGGCCGCGCTGGCCGCCGCGGCGGCCTGGGCCATGCGGCCGCGCGCGTCCACGGCCGCCTCGCCGTCCACCCGCTAGGGCCTGCCGGCCAGCAGCGCGTGTTGCCGCCCCTTACAGGCGGGCTCCGCGCGCCATGCTAGCCTGTGGTCGGACTCTTCCCGGACGACGAACATGGCCGATTCCATCCCCCAGCAGCGCTGGGCCGTGCTGCGGGCCGCGCGGCTGATCCCCGTCTTGCGCTACCAGGACGCCGACACCGCCCTTTACGCCGCCCTGGTGGCGTTGCGCGCCGGCTGCCGGGGCATCGAGCTGACCTGGACCATTCCCGGCGTGCTGGAAGTCCTGCGGTCGTTGCGGGCCGAGGCCGAACGGGCCGGCCACACGGACGTGCTGATAGGCGTGGGTACCGTGCTGGATGCCGAGCAGGCCCGCTCGGCCCTGGAAGCGGGCGCCGATTTCCTGGTCGCGCCGGGCGTCGTGCCGGCGCTGGTGGAACTGGCGGGCGCGGCGGGCGCCTTGAGCATGCTGGGCGCGTTCACCCCCACCGAGATCATCGCGGCCAAGGCGGCCGGCGCCGACGTGGTGAAGATCTTTCCCGCCGATACCGGCGGCCCGGGCCACCTGGCGGCGGTCAAGGCGGTCTTCCCCGATACGCTGTTCTGCCCGACCGGAGGCGTGACGCGCGACAACATGGCGGCCTACTACCGCGCGGGTGCCGACATCGTGGGCATGGGCAGCAACCTGTTCGACAAGGGGCGGCTTGCCGCGCGCGACACCGAGGCGCTGGTGGCCTCGCTCCAGGCCACGCTCAAGGACGCCGCGGCCGCCTGACCGAAGCGTTCAGGTGGCTTGCTCCGCGGCCTGGTAGGGCTTGAGCTCGTCGCCGCCCGCGGTGCTTTCCTGCTGCCGCCGCCACATGGCCGCGTAGGCGCCGTCCAGCGTCAGCAACTGATGGTGGCGGCCGCGCTCCACCACCCGGCCGCCGTCCAGCACGATGATCTCGTCGGCGTCGATGATGGTGGACAGGCGGTGGGCGATGGTCAGCGTGGTACGGCCGCGGCTGACCTCGCGCAGGTTGCCCTGGATCTCGCGTTCGGTATGCGTGTCCAGCGCGCTGGTGGCCTCGTCGAACACCAGCACCGCCGGCCGCTTCAGGATGGTGCGGGCGATGGCCACGCGCTGCTTCTCGCCGCCGGAAAGCTTCAGTCCGCGTTCGCCCACCACGGTCTGGTAGCCGTCGGGCATGGCCAGGATGAAGTCGTGGATGTGGGCCAGGCGCGCCGCTTCCTCGATCTCGGCCTGGGTCGCGCCCGGGCGCCCGTAGGCGATGTTGTAGTAGATGGTGTCGTTGAACAGCACGGTGTCCTGCGGCACGATGCCGATCGCCGCGCGCAGGCTGGATTGGCTGATCTTGCGGATGTCCTGGCCGTCGATCAGGATGGCGCCGCCGCTGACGTCGTAGAAGCGGAACAGCAGCCGGCTCAGGGTGGACTTGCCCGCGCCCGACGAACCCACCACGGCCACCGTCCGGCCCGCCGCGATGGTGAAGCTGACGTCCTTCAGGATCAGGCGCCGCGGATCGTAGCCGAACACCACGTGGCGGAACTCGACCGTGGCGCCGTCCACGCGCAGGTCGGGCGCGCCGGGTTCGTCGGCGATCTCGCGGTCTTCGGACAGCAGCTCGAACATGCGGTCCATGTCGATCAGCGATTGCTTGATCTCGCGATAGACGAAGCCGAAGAAATTCAGCGGCTGGTAGAGCTGGAGCAGGTAGGCGTTGACCAGCACGAAATCGCCGATGCTGAGGCGGCCGGCGACGATGCCGCGCGCTGCCATCCACATCACCACGGTCAGGCCGACCGAGATGATCGCGGCCTGGCCGATGTTCAGCAGCGACAGGCTGACCTGGCTCTTGACCGCCGCGCGCTCGTAGCGCCCCAGCGCGTGGTCGTAGCGCCGCGCCTCGTGTTCCTCGTTGCCGAAGTACTTCACGGTCTCGTAGTTGAGCAGGCTGTCGATGGCCTTGGTGTTGGCTTCGGAGTCGGTCTCGTTCATCTGGCGCCGGAACTTCGTGCGCCATTCCGTGACGAGCAGCGTGTAGGCGATGTACAGCACCACCGTGACCAGGGTCGCCAGCGCGAACCACGCATCGAACATGTGCCACAGGATGACCGTGACCAGCCCGATCTCGAACAGCGTGGGCAGCACGTTGAACAGCATGTAGGACAGCAGCGTGCTGATCGCCCGCGTGCCGCGCTCGATGGAGCGCGTCAGCCCGCCGGTCTGGCGGGCCAGGTGAAAGCGCAGCGCCAGTCCGTGCAGGTGGCGGAACACCTGCAGGCCGACGACGCGGATGGCGTTCTGCGCCACGCGCGCGAACACCGCGTCGCGCAGTTCGGAGAACACCAGCGACAGGACGCGGGCGCCGCCGTAGGCCAGGATCATGCCCACCGGGATGGCCAGCACGGCCGCGGCCGTGCCGCCCAGGGCGTCCACCGCCGACTTGTAGAAAATGGGGACGTAGACGTTGGCGACCTTGGCGGCGATCAGCAGCGCCAGGGCGGCCACGATGCGCAGGCGCAGCCGGGGGGCGTGGGCCGGCCACAGATAGGGAAGCAGGGTGCGCAGGGTGGCCAGGCCGCCGCCGGGGCGGCGCGCAGGAGCGGGTGTGTTCAAAGCGTGTTTCCAGGAAGCAATGTTGGCAACGATACGCCTGTTCGGATATCCAGGCTCGTTTACCCCGGGGGGCGCGCGCCGGCATGGCGGCGTCGGCGGCGGCCGACTTCAGTCGTCTCAGCCGGCGAGAATTAGGGTTGACCGCCGCCCGCCCGGATCACAGTATTCGCACCACAAACCACCCGGGAAAAAGGGGAGACAATCATGGAATCAGGCATTTCGAACCTTCGCGCGCGCCGGCGCGCAAGCCGCGCGCTGGCCTGCCTGCCGGTCCTGGCTTGCGCGGTACTGTTCGCGGGCGCGGCGCCCGCGGCGGCCGACCCGTTCGATGGCGGCCGCGTCACCATCGTGGTGTCCGGCCGCGCAGGCAGCTCGTTCGACAACGCCGCGCGGCTGGTTGCCGAGCCGCTGTCCAAGGAATGGGGCGTGCCGGTGGTCGTGGACAACCGCGCGGGCGCCTCCGGCGTCATCGGCGCCGCCTATGTGGCCAAGGCGCCGCCCGACGGCCGCACCATGCTGCTGGGTACCACGCCCTACGTGCAGGCGCCGCACCTGCTGCGTTCGGCCGGCTACGACCCGGTGGCGAGCTTCGCGCCGGTCGCCCAGCTTTTCACCGCGCAGTTGTGGCTGGGCGTGAACGCGGGGCTGCCGGTCAAGACCGTCAAGGAGTTCGTCGCCTACGCGGCCCGGCCCGGGTCACAGTTGTCGTTCTCCAGTCCGGGCCAGGGCTCCACCCCGCACCTGAACACGGTCATCCTGATGCAGCAGGCCGGCATCGACATGCTGCACGTGCCCTACACCGGCATGCCGCCGGCAGTCATGGACGTGGCGGCGGGCCGCATCTCCAGCGTGTTCGCGTCCTACTCCGACCTGCTGCCGCACGTACAGGCGGGCACCCTGCGCGTGCTCGCCAGCACCGGATCGGCCCGCTCGCCCATCAGTCCCGACATTCCGACCATGAAGGAGTCGGGCTACGGCGGTTTCGAGGTGGTCGGCTTCGGCGGCCTGCTGGTGCCGGCCGGCACGCCCGCCGCGCTGACGGCGAAGATGGCCGCTACGGTGCACAAGGTGCTGGCGCGTCCCGAGATTCGCAGCCGCCTGCTGGAACTCGGCTTCGAGCCGGTGGACAGCAACCAGCAGGCCTTCGCGGCGCTGGTGCGCGAGCAGAACGCATTCTGGGCGAAGGTGATCCAGGACGCCCACGTCAAGGTCGAATAGGAGTTCCTTCATGCAACCCGCACTTTCCCGCTCGTACCACCTGCGCTTCGTCGGCGACTGGGGCCAGGCGAACTTCCACCGCATCTGCTCCTGGCTGTGCGAGGAGTTCTGCAAGCGCGCCGGACCGCGCAGCCGCGTGGCCATATGGAGCATACGCGCCGGCGGCATCGAGGCGATCGACCTGGTGCAGGAAGGCGAGGTGGACCTGTGTCTGGTGACGCCGGCGATGCTGATGCCGGCGGCGCTGACGGGCCAGTCCATCTTCCAGGGGCGCGCCGCGCCCAACCTGCGCTCGCTCGCGGTGCTGCCGCAGAACGACCGCATGGTGCTGGCGCTGCGCCCCGACCTGGGTATCCGTTCGTTCGAGGAGTTGCGCGGCCGCCGGCCGGCTCTGCGCATCGCCACCTCACGCAACGACGGCACCAATTTCATCGGCCACGTAAGCCGCCTGTTCATGGCGGCCCACGGCATCGACGAGGCCACGCTGGCGGCCTGGGGTGGGTCCTACGTCGAGGACACCAATCCCCGCGACAGCCTGGCGCGCATGGAGGCGGGCGAGGTGGATGGCGTGCTGCAGGAGGCGATCATGACGCCCTGGTGGGCGCGGATCGTGGAATCCGGACAGGCGGTGCCGCTGTCCGCGGAGCCTTCCGCCCTGGCCCGGTTGCACGCCGACCACGGCTTTCCGGCCAACCCGCTGCCCGCGGGCTACTGGAAGAACCTCGAGACGCCGCTGCAAGCCCTGGACTTCTCGGACTTCCTGGTGCTGGTGCGCGACGACATGGACGAGGAGGTGGCGTATCTCCTGACCTGGTGCCTGGTGGAGACGCGCGAGGCCATCGAGCGCCAGTACCGCCACCTGCCGCCGCAGCGCAGTCCGCTGTCCTATCCCATCGATCCCGCCAGGATGGCCCGGCCGTCCATCGCGCTGCATGCGGGCGCGCAACGCTACTACCGCGAGGCGGGACTGCTGGGCTGAGCCCGCCCCGCCCGCCAAGGAGACCGCCGTGCCCGAAGTCCGTGAACACCTGGAGGCATTTCCCTTCGACGCGCCGCCCCGCGTGTTGCGCCGTCGCGAGGAACTGCTGCTGGCCGAGCCCCTGCCGGGCGGCGGCCGCCCTCCCCGCGCGTATCCGCCCGTCGAGGCGGTGCATTTTTCCGCCGAGTACGTGGACCAGCCTTTCGTGCCGCCGCGCGGCGTCTACGAGAGCGCGGCCATGCGGATAGAGTGGCAGACGATGAACGCCCGCCAGCCGTTCTACCACCGCAATTGCGGCGTGGACGAGATCTCGTTCCAGGTCTGCGGCGATCGCACGATCATGACCGAACTGGGCAGCGTGGACGTGGCGCCGGGCGAGTTCGCGCGATTGCCCGACGGCGTGGCCCACGACAACTACGGCCGCCGCGACATCCATCTCTTGTTCTACGTGCCCGGGCCGGTCGAGCGCCTGGGCACGGTGGACCGGCGTTCCGAGGCCAGGGTCCCGCCGTTTCCGGGCTGGTCGCCGGCGCCCCTGAACGAACTCGTCACCGAGGGCGTGGCCGGGCCGGGCCAGGACGTGGCGCTGTCGCCCATCGACGAACGGCTGCTGCTGGCCCATGCCGACGACACGCAGGAGCGGCTGGAGGTCTTGCGCATCGGTTCGGGCGTCGAGTGGCTGTATCGCGGCCCCACGGCCATGATCGGGGCCACGGTCGCCGCCGCGTCGACCGGACACGTCTATCGCCGGCTGCGCAACGCCGAGGAGATCCAGTACCAGGTCTCGGGCACGCGCACGCTGGTGACCCAGCGCGGCGTGCTGCACCTGGCGCCCGGCGACTTCGTCCGCATTCCCCGCGCGGTGGCGTTCGCCAGCATCCATGCGGGGCCCAGCACGCACCTGTCGCTGGTCTCGACCCAACCCATTCCGCAGGTGGCGCAGGGCGCCCGCCAGGCCGAGAGAATGGCGCCGTCGGACATCGACGGGCTGCGCGCCGGCAAACCGACATGACACACGAGGACAGGAACATGAGCGACATGATTGCCGCGCGGGCCCACCAGGGCGCGGCCGAATTGCGGCTGGAGCGGGTGCCGGTGCCCGAGCCTGGCGCGCGCGACGTGCTGATCAAGGTCGCCTCCGCCGGCATCGCGCCCGGCATGATGAAGCTGCTCGAACGCGGCCGCTTCAAGCACCTGCCTTCCACGCCCGGCCACGAGATCGCGGGCGTGGTCGTCGCGGCGGGACGCGAGGCCGACGCCTCGCTGGTCGGCCGGCGGGTGCGGGTGCATCCCATGCTGTCCTGCGGCGACTGCGTCTATTGCCGCACCGACCGCCAGCAACTGTGCGCCGAGACCGCCATGATCGGGCACGCCGCGTTCGGCACCGGCAAGCTGGAGCTCTACGCGCGTTATCACGACGGCGGGCTGGCCGAGTACGCGCGTGCCCCGGACTGGCTGGTCGATCCCCTTCCCGACAACGTCAACTTCGACGTCGGCGCCAAGGTGCACGACCTGGCCAACGCCGTGCGCGCGCTCAAGTGCGCGGCCATCCCCGAGCCGGGGCGCCTGGTCATTACCGCCGCCACCGGCACCATGGGAACGGCCAGCATCCTGCTTGCCAGGTTCTACGGCGCGCGGCGCCTGGTGCTGGTGGCGCGGTCGCGCGAACGCCTGGAGGCGCTGCGGCCGCTGGCGGGCGACCTGCCGGTGGAGCTGGTCGCGCTGGACGAACTGGCGCCCGACTGGGCCGGCAGTCAGGGCCTGACCCGCCGGCTGCGCGAGCTGCTGCCGGGAGGCGCCGATGCCGTGCTGGACTATTTCCCCGGCGGCCCGGGCACGATGCAGGCGCTGCGCGCATTGGCCCTGGGCGGCACGCTGGTGCACATGGGCGGCAACGCCACGCCGCTGTCGATGACGGTGGCCGAGGCCATGCAGATGTGCTGGAAGATCGTCGGCACCCGGGCCTGCACGCGCTCGGACACCGACGCCGTCCTGGAGCTGCTGGCGTCGGGCCGGCTGAACGCCGATGCGCTGATCACCCACCACTTCCCGCTGGCCGAGGTGAACCGGGCCCTGCAGGTCATGCTCGATCGCAGCGAACCGATCTGGATGGCCGTGGTGCACCCGCAGGGGGCCGACTAGCCGAAGGCCTCGCTGAAAAAGTCGATGAAGGTCCGCACCTTGGGCACCATGAATTTGCGGCTGGTATAGGCGGCGTACAGGGTCACGGAAGGCGGCCGGTACTGCGGCAGCAGGCGCACCAGCGCGCCGCTGTCCAGGTCGCCGGCGATCAGCCATTCCGGCAGGTAGCCGGGACCGATGCCCGCCAGCAGGCTGTGGCGCGCCAGGGACGAGTCGTCCGTCTTCAGCGCCGCGGGCACGCGCAGCGTCGCCGGCCCCGCGGGCCCCTGCAGCGGGATTTCCTCGGGCCGCTTGATGTAGGCGGGCAGGACGGCCGGCCGGTCGGCCAACTGGGCCGGCGACTCGAAGGGGCCGTGCCGGTCGACGTAGTCGCGCGAGGCCGCCAGCACGAAGCGGACTTCGCACAGCGGTCGCACGATCAGCGAGGGCGCGTTCTGCGCGGCGGTGGCGCGCAGGGCCAGGTCGAAGCCTTCCTCGGCCAGGTCCACCTTGTAGTTGCTCAGGCGCAGGTCGATGACCACGCGCGGGTAGCGCTCGCGGTAGCACGCCAGCATGCCGGCGAAGCGGCCGTTGGCACACCAGACCGGCGCGGTGATCTTCAACTGGCCGCGCGGCTCGGCATGGCTGTCCTGCAGCGTGGCCTCGGCGTTGTCCAGCAGGTCCAGCGCTTCGCAGCACTGCTCGAAATAGACCTGCCCCGCCTCGGTCGGGCTGACGTGCCGGCTGGTGCGGTTGAGCAGGCGGGCGCCCAGGCTGCGTTCCAGGTGGGCCAGGTGCTTGCTGGCCATGGCCGGCGAGATGCCCAGCTGCCCGGCCGCCCGCGCGAAGCTGCCCGCCTCGACCACGAGGCGGAACACCTTCATGCTGACCAGCGTGTCCAAGCGTTCAAGCCTTGCCGCGCGATGTGTCGATGCTGAAGGCGCCTGCGCCGGCCACGGCGAAGAACAGGAACACGAAGCAGTACAGCACCGCCGGTTCGCCGCCGTTCTGCAGCGGGCTCAGGAAGGCCTTGGGCGCATGCGCCATGAAGTAGGCCACGGCCGTGAAGCCGCACAGGATGAACGCCACCGGCCGGGTGAACAGGCCCAGGATCATCAGCAGGCCGCCGCCGATTTCCAGCACGCCGGCCAGGCCCATCAGCGAGAACAGCTGGATGCCTTGCATGCCCAGCGACGGAATGTCGAAGAACTTGGCCGTGCCGTGCTGCAGGAACACGTAGGCGATGACGATGCGCATGACGGCTTGCGCGCGGGGGGCCCAGATGGCGAGGGTGTCGTTGGTGGAGGTCTGCATTGGCTATTTCCTTCAAGAGTGACACGCGGGTGAAAAAGACTGTGTCCAGATCCAGGGCGCCCGTAGGGCGTAGGGGGGATGGGTTTCCTTACCCAAAGCGGGTGGCGGAGACGACTACGTTCATGACTTCATCCTGGAAGATGCGGCTGCCGGGGTCGTTGCCGGCCGCGCCCGCCGCCACCATCAGCGGCAGCAGGTGATCGGGCCGGGGCTGCGCGACGCGCGCGTCGGGTGCCGACGTCCAGTTCGCCAGCGCCTGTTCGCGGGCCTCGCGAGGCAGCGCCACGGTGTCGGCCAGCCAGTCGTCGAAGCGCTGCGAGGCCGGCTTGAACGCCGGCGCGAAGCCCCGCATGTTGTGGAAGCTCATGCCGCTGCCCACGATCAGCACGCCTTCGTCGCGCAACGGCGCGAGCGCGCGTCCGGCCGCCAGGTGGGCCTCGGGATCCAGGCCCGTCTTCATCGACAGCTGGACGACGGGAACGTCGGCATCGGGAAAGATCAGCTTGAACGGCACGAACACGCCGTGGTCCAGCCCCCGCTCGGTGTTCGAGCCGCAAGCGATGCCCGCCTGCCCCAGCAGCTCGCGCACGCGGCCGGCCAGCGCGGGCGAACCGGGCGCCGGGTATTGCAGCTGGTAGGTGTGTTCGGGAAAGCCGTAGTAGTCGAACAGCAGCGGCGGGTTGGGACTGGCATTGACGGTGAAGTCGTCCTCTTCCCAGTGGCCGGAAATCACCAGCACCGCTTTGGGACGGGGGCCCGCCGACGCGGCGAGCCCCTTCAGGAAAGCGGCCATGCGGTCCCACATGCGGGGATCGCCGGGCCAGTCCATGAAGAAGCAGGGGCCTCCTCCATGGGGGATGAAGAACGTGGGCAGACGGTGGGCGCTCGAGGCGGACATGGCGGCTCCTGTGGCGTGGCCTTTGTCGGCAATATAGGCGCGTGCTGTCAGGCAATCAATCGTATAGAACGGAAGGGTTTGTTTCCTGTTTGTTGATGATCGTCAGTGCGGGACGAGGGGATTTCAGGCCCCAGCCTTTACTCCTGTTCCGCTTGCTGGCGCATTCCGGCGGCTTCTTCCCGGACCGCCCGCAGGAAGAATTCCAGCGCGGGCGAAGGCGCCACGTCCGAGCGTAGCACGACCCCCACCGAAGGCAAGGCCCACGACGGCCGGAAGTTCAAGATGGTCAGTATCCCCAGCCGGGCATAGTGCCGGGCGACGCCGCGGGGCATGGCGGCCAGCACGTCGGTATTGCGCAGCAGGACCTCGTTGGCCAGCAGCGAGACGGATTCGGCCAGCGGCACGCCCAGCGTGAGGCCTTGTTCGGCGAAATAGGCGTCGATGCGCTGGCGCAGCGGCGCATCGGGCGGGGGCAGGATCCAGGATTGCCGGGCCAGCGTGGCCGGCGTCACGCGGTTCGAGCGCGCGAGCGGATGTCCCACCCGCGCCACGACGTAGATGGGTTCGTCGTACAGCACTTCGGTGCGGAACATGGCCTGCGAGGCGCCCTGCATCAGGCGTCCGATGATGCAGTCCAGCTCGCCCCGCGCCAGCGCCGCCAGCAGCAGGTCGTTGGTGCCTTCCTGGATCATCACGGTGATGCCTGCGTGGGCCTCGTGCATGCGCGCCAGCGCGCGCGGCACCAGCACCGGCAGCACCACCTGCAGCACGCCGGCGCGCACCCGGCCGGTGGCGCCCCGGGTCAGCGCCTCGATCTCGTTGCGGGCCCCGTCCAGGTCCGCCAGCAGTACGCCGGCCTTCTGCACCAGCGTCTCGCCATAGGGCGTGGGCGAGATGCCGCGGCGCGAGCGCACGAACAGCGGCACGCCGAAGGCTGCTTCCAGTTCCACCAGCAGCTTGCTGGCGGCGGGCTGGGTCATGCCCAGGCGCGCGGCGGCCTTGTGCACGCTGCCGGTGGCGTGCAGCGCCTCGAGCAGGTCCAGGTGGCGCAGCCGCAGCCTGGAACGGATCTGGCGGACGGTAGGGATGCGGTAGGCGGTGTCCACAGTGTGATTCCTGTTGGTTTTCACTTGATTCTAAGAATTTATGCATTGGTAGTCACTGCGTGCCTACACTGGGCCCGTTTTTCCCCTATCCGCGAGACCCCGATGAAGATCACGATGCTGGGCACCGGCGCCGCCTTGCCCGACCCCGACCGAGGCCAGTCGGCCATCCTGCTGACGCTGGACGAAGACCGGCACTACCTGTTCGATTGCGGCGAGGGCGCCACGCGGCAGATGGTGCGCGCCAACGTGGACCCGGCCAAGGTGGGATTCGTCTTCCTGACCCACCTGCACCACGACCACATCTGCGACTACCCCTATTTCGTCATCTCCAGCTGGATGCTGAACAAGACCGGCGCGCCCTTGGTGCTGGGCCCCAAGGGTACGCGGCATTTCGTCGACCACCTGTTCGAGCATGGTGCGTTCCAGGCCGATTTCCGCGCCCGCAGCGCCTATCCCGTGCGCCAGCAGAACATCGAGGCGGCGCGGCCCGAGGTGCGCGAGGTCCAGCCGGGCGTGGTGTTCGAGGACGACAAGGTGAAGATTTCGGTGGACTGGGTCGAGCACATCCCGCGCGACATCTGCGAATGCTTCGGGGTGCGGGTCGAGGCCGAGGGCAAGGTCATCGCCTTCAGCGGCGACACCGCTCCCTGCGACGCCATGGTGCGGCTGGCCCAGGACGCCGACCTGCTGATCCACGAGTGCACCTTCCCCGAGTCCTTCATCGCCCACCGTGCCAAGACCGGGGTGGGCACCTATTCCCACACCAGCCCCACGGACCTGGGCAAGATCGCCCGCCGGGCCAACGTGAAGAGCCTGGTGGCCACGCACTTCGGCCACTTCGATTCCACCAGCCCGGTGCTTCGGCGCGCCGCCGCCAAGCACCTGCCGGTGGAGTTGATGGGGCCGCACCTGATGGACGAGATCGTGGCCGACATACGCAAGAACTACGACGGTCCGCTGCGCCTGGCGCACGACCTGATGCGCATCGACCTGTAGCGCCGCCGCGCCGGCGGCATCCGGCGCATCTTTCCAGGAGGGCATGCCGTGACCGATACCGTTAGCCGCCGTGCCGCGCTGTTCGCCGCCGGCCTCCTCTGTTGCCTTGCCGCCGGCGCACGAGCCGGCTATCCCGACCGGCCCATACGCCTCGTGCTGCCCTACGCACCCGGAGCAGCGGGCGACATCGCCATCCGCCAGGTGCAGCCGCTGCTGGAGAAGCGGCTGGGCCAGCCCCTGGTCATCGACTACCGTACCGGGGCGGGCGGCAACATCGGCGTGCAGGACGTGGTGCGCGCCAAGCCCGATGGCTACACGCTGGTGCTGGGGGCGACCAACAACTTCGTCATCAACCAGTTCCTGTATCGCAAGCTGGGCTTCGATCCGCTGGAGGACCTGGCGATGGTGGGCAAGCTGGCCGACGTGCCCGCCTTCATCTACATCAGCGCGGCGGTGCCGGCGCAGGACTACGCCGCCTTCGCGCGGTACGCCAGGCAGCACGCGGGCAAGCTGAACTACGGTTCGCCGGGGGCCGGCACCACGCCCCATCTGTCGGCCTACATGCTGAGCGAGGCGATGCACGCGAACATGACCCACATTCCGTACCGCGGGTCGTCGCTGGGCGTGCAGGCCCTGCTGGCCAACGAGATCCAGCTCTACATCGGCGGCTACAGCATCGCCGCCTCGTACATGCCGCAAGGGCGCGTGCGCGCGCTGGCCGTCGCTTCGCCGACCCGCTATCCGGGCTTGAAGGAGGTGCCCACCGCGTCCGAGGCCGGCATGCCCGACGTCGTGCTCAGCAACTGGTGGGGCCTGGCGGCGCCCAAGGGCACCGATCCGGCGGTTATCGCGACCCTGTCGCAGGCGCTGAACGAGGTGCTGGCCATGCCCCAGGTGCGCGAGGCCTACGCCCAGGGCGGCTTCGTGCCGGGCAAGGGCTCGCCCGCCGAATTCGAGGCCGAACTGCGCGGCGAGGCGCGGCGCTGGCAGGATATCGTGCGCAAGTCCGGCGTGATGCTGGACAACTGACGATGGCGCGCGGCACGCCCTTGCTGTTGCTGCACGGCTTCGGCGCTTCGTCGGCCATCTGGCGGCCGACCATGGCAGCGCTGGCGGACCGCCGCTGCGTGGCCTTCGACTGGCCGGGGTTCGGCGCGCGCGGCGGCGAGCCGCCCTGCTCCGACCTGGCGGGCTTCGCCGCCGAGGCCCTGCGGCAGGCCGATGCGCAGGGCCTCGCGCGGTTCGACGTGCTGGGGCATTCGATGGCCGGCTTCATCGTGCAGGAATTGCTGCGCGCGCATCCGGCGCGCGTGCGCCGCGCGGTGCTGTACGGCGCGGGACTGCGCATCGATCCGCGCCGCCGCTTCGAGCCGGCCGAGCGCACCATCGCCCGGCTGCGCGAGGACGGCGTGGCGTCCTGCGTGCGCCGCGTGGCGGCGGCGTGGTTCGCGCGTGGCGAGGACGACCCGCATCATGCCCTCTGTGCCGAGGACGGCGCGCGCATGTCGGAGTTGGCGGGCATCGCCGCGATCGAAGCCATGCAGCGGGCGGATTTCACCGGCGGGCTGGACGGCGTGACGGCGCGGGTGCTGGTCATCCTGGGCGAGCATGACCATACGCATCCGCCCGATGCCGGCCTGGCGCTGCGCCAGGCCATTCCGGGCGCCAGCCTGTGCGTGCTGCCGGGCTGCGGCCACGCGGCGCACCTCGAGCGCGAGGACTGGTTCAACGCCGTCGTGGCGGATTTCCTGGACCAGCCCTGACCGGAGACGCCGGCTACTGGTCGAAGAAGGCGCTGGGCGCCACGCCGAACTGCCGCCTGAACATGGTCGAGAACGCGCTGGGGCTGGCATAGCCCAGCTCCAGCGCCACGTCCAGGATCTTCGCGCCCTCGGCCAGGCGCTCCAGCGCGGCCAGCAGCCGCGCCTGCTGGCGCCATTGGCCGAAGGTCATGCCGGTTTCGCGCACGAAAAGACGGTGCACGGTCTTGGCGTCCACGCCCAGGCGGTGCGCCCAGCCCTGGGCGGTGGTCTTGTCGTCGGGGGCGGCGACGATGGCCTCGCACACCGCCTGCAGGCGCGGCTCGGCGGGACGGGGCAGGCGCAGCGGCAGCGTGGGCAGTTGCCGCAGCTCGTCCAGCAGCAGCCGCATCACCCGGCCGTCGCGGGTGTGCTCGTCGTAGGGGCCGTGGATGTCGATCGCCGCCAGGATCAGCTCGCGCAGCAGCGGCGAGATCGCCATGACCGAGCAATGGGGCGGCAATTGCCGGGAGGCCTCCGCATGGATGTAGGCCGTGCGCATCCGTACCGCTCCCACCATGCGCAGTTCGTGGCGCACCGAAGGCGGCATCCACAGGGCCCGGGTGGGCGGTACGACCCACCGGCCCATCTCGGTATGCGCGACCACCACGCCATACAGCGCGTAGACCAGTTGGCCCGACGGATGCTGGTGCGGACCGGTGCGGTAGTCCGGCGGGAAGTCCTTGGCCATGGCCGTGACCGGCCGCTCGCGGCGGTCGTAGTCGTGGTAGTCGGGAAAAGGAGAGTTTTTGTCCATTTCTAGAAGGCGTGTGCCTTATTTTCGCAAGACAGGCGCAATCTGGACAGGTACGCTTACGAAAATACGTAAAAACCCTGAGCCCATCGGGCATATCCAGAGACCCCATGCAAAGCGTCAACCCTGCCCAAGTTCCGCCCGCCCAGGCTGAACGCACCGGCTTCAAGATACTGGGCGCGATCAGCTTCTCGCATTTCCTGAACGACATGCTGCAGTCGCTGATCCTGGCGGTGTATCCGCTCCTGAAAAGCGAGTTCTCGCTGTCGTTCACGCAGATCGGCCTGATCACGCTGCTCTATCAGTTGACCGCGTCGCTGCTGCAGCCGCTGGTCGGTTTGTACACCGACCGTAATCCCAAGCCCTATTCGCTGCCCATGGGCATGGCGTGCAGCATGGCCGGCATCGTGCTGCTGGCCTTCGCGCCCAACTACGCCATGCTGCTGGTGGCCGCGGCGCTGCTGGGCACCGGGTCGTCCATCTTCCATCCCGAGTCGTCGCGCGTCGCGCGCCTGGTGTCGGGCGGCCGCCACGGCCTGGCGCAGTCCATCTTCCAGGTGGGCGGCAATGCCGGCAGCGCCATGGGTCCGCTGCTGGCTGCCTGGTTCATCATCCCGCGCGGCCAGGACAGCCTGGCGTGGTTCGCGCTGGCCGCGCTGCTGGCCATGGTCGTGCTCTACCAGGTGGGCGCCTGGTACAAGCGGCAGCACCTGTCCGGTCCGCGCAAGGCCCGGCCGGCGGCGCCCGCGCCCACGCTCAGCCGCGGCACCGTCACGGGTTCGATGGCCATCCTGCTGACGTTGCTGTTCTCCAAGTATTTCTACATGGCGAGCTTCACGAGCTACTACACCTTCTACCTGATGGACCGCTTTGACGTCTCGGTGCAGGCCGCGCAGATGCACCTGTTCGCCTTCCTGATCGCGGTCGCGCTGGGCACGATACTGGGTGGCCCCATCGGCGACCGCATCGGCCGCAAGAAGGTGATCTGGGGTTCCATCCTGGGCGTGGCGCCCTTCGCGCTGGTGCTGCCCTACGTGGACCTGGCGTGGACCGGCATCCTGAGTTTCGTCATCGGCCTGATCCTGGCGTCGGCCTTCTCCGCGATCCTGGTGTTCGCGCAGGAGCTGATGCCGGGCAAGGTGGGTACCGTATCGGGCCTGTTCTTCGGCTTCGCGTTCGGCATGGGCGGCCTGGGGGCCGCGGTGCTGGGCAAGGTGGCCGATGTGACCAGCATCGAATACGTCTACCACCTGTGCTCGTTCCTGCCGCTGCTGGGCCTGTTGACCGCCTTCCTGCCGGACCTGGGCCGGCCACGCGCCAAGCCGGTCCTGGCCAAGGCCTGACGGGCCGCCTGCCGGGAGCCGTGGGCTCCCGGTGCATGACACGCCATCCGATGGTGCTACCCTGGTGGCGACACGCACGATTCTCCTGCCAGGGCTACATGAAAAGTCTTCTGCTTGCCTTCGTCTTCGCCACCGCGCTGAACGGCTGCGGCGTGGTGGCCGCGCCTTGCCGCATCGCCTCCGCCGGCCTCAAGATCGTTCCCGTGGTGGGCGACATTGCCGCGGCGCCCACCGACGCCTGCGCGGCGGTCATCGATTGATGGACGCACGCAAGGCCCTCGTCCTGTTCTCCGGCGGCCAGGACTCCACGACCTGCCTGGCCTGGGCCCTGGACCGCTATGCGCGGGTCGAGACCGTGGGCTTCGACTACGGCCAGCGCCATCGCGTGGAACTCGATGCCCGCCGCAACGTGCTGCGCGAAGTCCATGCCCGCTTCCCGGACTGGTCGCCCCGGCTGGGCGAGGACCACGCCATCGACCTGTCGGTGCTGGGCGCGCTGAGCGATACCGCGCTTACGCGCGACACCGAGATCAGGCTGACGGACGCCGGACTGCCCAACACTTTCGTCCCGGGGCGCAACCTGGTCTTCCTGACCATGGCCGCGGCGCTGGCCTATCGCCGCGGGCTGGAGGTCGTGGTCGGCGGCATGTGCGAAACCGATTTCTCCGGCTATCCCGATTGCCGCGACGATACCGTCAAGGCCTTGCAGGTCGCGGTGTCGCTGGGCATGGGGCAGCGCTTCACCTTCGAGACGCCGCTGATGTGGCTGGACAAGGCTCAGACCTGGCAACTGGCCCAGGACCTGGGCGGCGACGCGCTGGTCGAGGTCGTGGCCGAGCACAGCCATACCTGCTACCTGGGCGATCGCAGCAAGCGATTCGACTGGGGTTACGGATGCGGGACCTGCCCCGCCTGCGAGCTGCGGGCGGCGGGGCATGCGCGCTGGCGGCAGGTGCCGGGCAGCGTGTAGCGCCGCTTGCGGATTATTCGCCGAAGACCTCGGCCAAGGTGGCGGCATCCAGCAGGTTGGCGGACCAGGTTTCCAAGTCGAGGCTCGACGCGTCGCGCAGGCGCTGGATCGTGGCATCGGGCAGGGGGCCGAAGCGGCGGGCCAGGAGGCGTTCGAGCAGGGCGGACTCGCCTTGCCGGCGGCCTTGTTCAAGTCCTTGTTCGAGACCTTGTTCGAGACCTTGTTCAAGTCCTCGCGTGAGACCCTGTTCCAACCCTGTCCGAGTCGCGTAGGCCAGCGCCGCCGCATCGTCGGCGATCGCCTTCTCGCGGGCATACGCGCGCCAGCGCGCATCTTCGTCCATGGTCAGGACCTTCAGCCTGCCGACCGCTTCGCGCACCGGTTCGTGGGTGATGTCCTTCATGCTGGCTTCCTCCCATCCGTGCTGGAAACACGCGACCCAGGCCGACAGCGCCGCCGGCAGGCACCCCAGGCGCTCCGCCTTGGGTAGTTCGATTATATGCAGTTGGAGTTCCTTGCCCAGTCGTATCGTGGGCTGGCGCCGGTCGCGCAATTCGAAACGCCAGTCCGCCTGCCCGGGATCGTCGAACAGATCGTGCGCCAGGAAATGGATGGCGATCGCCGGCTTGAGCAGTTCATAGTCCTGGCCCCGCTGGATCTGCTCGGACAGCGTGCGGGCCAGGTAGTAGGCGCTGCGGGCCGGCCAGCGCTCGTAGCGCCGCACCTGCATCTCGATGTTGTAGAGCTGGCCGGTCGCGTCGCGCGCGTGCAGATCCAGCACGATGGTCTTGCCGTCCAGATCGCTGGCATCGAGCTGGGGGTTGAGAATGCGTTCGACGACGATGGGAGTCTCGTCGTGGCGCACGGCGTTGATCAGGTCGGCCAGCAGATGCGGCGCGCGCGTGAACAGCAGCTTGAAGACCAGATCGTTGCGCAGGTCGAGGAGAGGGGGCGGCGCCCGTCGGGAGGAATCTGCCGAAAGCGGCTGCTCCGGCTCCGACAGCGTGAAGGCGGGCCTGGGGGCGGAGGACGGGACGAAGCCGACGGTGGGCTGCATGAGAGATCCTTGACAGAGACCCCTCTACCCTAGCCCCGTTCCGTTCTCATGGACGATCCATGGCCACGGATCGTCCATGAGGAATTGCGCGTATGCGCGAGTTCTACTTCGGCAGGACCACGTTGCGCGGCTTGCCCGCGACGAAGGCTTCCAGGTTGTCCACCAGCTGGTCGGCCAGCGTCTGCATGGCTTCCTGGCTGGCCCAGGCCACGTGCGGGGTCAGGATGAAATTCGGTTGCCCGACGTGCAGCAGCGGATTGGCGTCGGTGGGCGGTTCACCATCGGCCACGTCGAAGCCGGCGCCGGCGATGGTGCCGGCGCGCAGGGCCTCGGCCAGCGCCGCCTCGTCCACCAGCCCGCCGCGGGCGGTGTTGATGAGCAGTGCGGTGGGCTTCATGGAAGCCAGTTCGGCGCGGCCGATCATGTTGCGCGTCGCGGCGCTGAGCGGCAGGTGCAGCGTGACGACGTCCGCGGTGCGCAGCAGTTCCGGCAGGGGCAGGTTCACGATGCCCGGCTCGTCCACCGGCGAGCGGCTGGCGACGCAGATCTCCATGCCGAAGGCGCGGCCCAGCGCGGCTACCGATCGTCCCAGCGCGCCGTAGCCGACGATGCCCAGCCGGCTGCCGGCCAGGTCGCGTATGGGGTAGTCGAGGAAACAGAACTGCTGCGACCGTTGCCACTTGCCGGCTTCGACGTCGGCGGCATAGGCGCGCAGGTTGCGCCGCAGCGCCAGGATGAGCGCGAAGGTGTGTTCGGGCAGCGAGGCCGTGGCGTAGTTGCGGATGTTCGATACGACGATGCCGCGTTCCTGGCAGGCGGCCAGGTCGATGATGTCCGTGCCGGTCGCGGCCACGGCGATCATCTTCAGCCCCGGCAACTGGTCCAGTTCGGCGCGGCGCAGCGGCACCTTGTTGGTGACGGCGATGGACGCATCCTTCAATCGCGCCACGACCTCATCGCGCGAGGAAATCTCGTGATCGACCCAGGTGTGAGAGAAGGCGGGTGGCCGGATGGTGGCCTGCAGGCTGGCCCGGTCCAGGAAGACGATCTTGTGCGTGAACGACGACATGAGAAGCCCTCAATGGATGGATCCCCCCTACGCGCTTCGCGCGCCCCCAAGGGGGCGGCACTGGCGGACCGGCAGAGCCGGATCCGCTGTGCCCTGGATGGGTATCCAGCAGGTGATGATCCGCACGCCGCCAGGGCGGAAGGCAAATTGCCGTTCCGCTCCTGCGCCAGCGTGTGGGAAGACTACTTCAGCAGCGACTGGCGATAGGCGTCGATGTCGCCGATGGGACGGCGCGCGACGCCCGAATCCATCGCGGCCAGCGCGACGGCGGACGCGACTTCGCTGATCAGGCGGGGGTCGAACGGCGTGGGGATGAAGTAGTCCGGGCCGAACTCCAGCTTGTGGTTGGGATAGGCCTTGGCGACTTCGGGCGGGATGGGCTGCTGCGCGAGATTGGCGATGGCGTTCACGCAGGCGAGCTTCATTTCGTCGGTGATGCGCATGGCCTCCACGTCCAGCGCGCCGCGGAACAGGAAGGGAAAGCAAAGGACGTTGTTGACCTGGTTCGGGTAGTCCGAACGTCCCGTCGCGATCAGGCAGTCCGAGCGGACGGCGCGGGCCACTTCCGGACGGATCTCGGGTTCGGGATTGGCCAGCGCCAGGATCAGGGGGCGCAGCGCCATGGTCGAGACCATTTCCGGCGTCAGCAATCCGGCGGCGGAGCATCCCAGGAAGACGTCGGCGTCCTTGACCGCGTCGGCCAGCGTGCGCGCGGCGCTGGTGGAGGCATAGCGCGACTTGTTGAATTCCATCGACGCGTCGCGGCCTTCGTAGACCACGCCCTTGGAGTCCACCAGCAGGATGTTTTCCTTCTTCAGCCCCTGGCGCACCAGCAGGTCCAGGCACGCGATGGCCGCGGCGCCGGCGCCCGAGCAGACCAGCTTGACCTGGTCCAGGGACTTCTCGGCCAGCTTCAGGCCGTTGACGATGCCGGCGGAGGCGACGATGGCCGTGCCGTGCTGGTCGTCATGGAAGACCGGGATCGACATGCGCTCGGTCAGTTTGCGCTCAATGTAGAAGCACTCGGGCGCCTTGATGTCCTCGAGATTGATGCCGCCGAACGTGGGCTCCATCATCGCGATGGCGTCGACCAGCTTGTCGGGGTCCGTCTCGGCCAGTTCGATGTCGAAGACGTTGATGCCCGCGAACTTCTGGAACAGGCAGGCCTTGCCTTCCATGACGGGCTTGGCGGCGTACGGGCCGATGTTGCCCAGACCGAGCACGGCGGTGCCGTTGGAGATGACCGCCACCAGGTTCGAGCGCGACGTGTAGTAGCGCGTGGCCTGCTGGTCGTTGGCGATGGCTTCGCACGCGGCGGCGACGCCGGGGGAATAGGCCAGCGACAGGTCGTGCTGGTTGTCGAGGGGCTTGGTGGGGACGACGGAGATCTTTCCGGCGATGGGGAACTGATGATAGGCGAGCGCCTGATCGGTAAGCGAAGAATCCATTGTTTTATATGTAGAACAGTAGCGGCACGTGAACGAACATTGTATGCCCGGTTGAGCACGGCACGGCGCTTGGCCTGGCCCGCCGGGCCGCCTGGGGCGGTGCATTCGCGGCCGCACGGGCAGGGCGTGGCAAGGGTCGATGCGCATCGCAACGATCATGCGACGCAGCATCGCGCGGCAGGGTCTTGTGGGGGGCGAGAGGGTTTGCGTATGCCATGGCGAGG
The DNA here is from genome assembly GCF_003854895.1 of Pigmentiphaga sp. H8. NCBI lineage: Bacteria > Pseudomonadati > Pseudomonadota > Betaproteobacteria > Burkholderiales > Alcaligenaceae > Pigmentiphaga > Pigmentiphaga sp. H8. The sequence continues at coordinate 111,385 of NZ_CP033966.1, forward strand.
GCCGTGCGCGTACGCGCCCGAGGATGCTGCGTTACAACAAACAAGCGCGGCCAAGGTCCCGGCACCGGGTCGTACATGACGGCGCGGGCGATAGTTGCGGAGAGGCAACTATCGCCAGCCCGGGGCGCGCGTCACAGCGCGCGAAGCATGCGGGTCAGCCGCACCTTGTAGGCGGCGCGGATGTGTTCGCGCGTGATGCGTTCGGCAAGATCGGGGTCGCGCTGCTCCAGCGCCGCCACCATTTCCTGGTGTTCGCGCGAGCTGCTGTCGGCGCGCCCCGGTATGGTCAGCGTGGTGGGGCCCAGCAGCGCCATCGATTCCTGCAGCGAATTGAGCGTCTTCAGCAGATAGCGGTTGTGGGCGCAGCGGTACAGCGTGTCATGGAAGAAGCGGTTGTTGATGGCGAGCTGCTCGGGCTGGCCGGCCAGGTGGGCATCGCGGTCGGCGATCTCCCGCAGGGCCGAGACTTCCACGTCGGAGGCGTGGCGCGCGGCCAGCCGCGCGGCCGTGCCTTCCAGCACCTCGCGCATGACGTACAGCTCGTTGACCATGCTCTGGTCGAGTTCGGTCACGATGAGTCCGCGGCCCGATTCGTTCACGAGGAGCCCTTCGTTCTCCAGGCGGCTCAGGGCCTCGCGCACGGGCGTGCGGCTCAGGCCCAGCAGTTCGGCCAGCTCGATCTCGCGCAGGCGCGTGCCGGGAGCCAGTTCGCCGGTGTGGATGGCGGTGCGCACATACTGGTAGGCCTGCTCGCCGCGCGAGCACGAGGTCTGTCCCAGGCTTTTCGCGCTGGGCACGGCGGGCGCCGCTTTCTTTCTGGGCATGGACGGCGGAATGGCGGGTGGCAAAGCAGGGATCATAACCAAGTCCGTCCCTTGCCCCCGCTTGCCGCGCTCGTTCAAGGCGAAGCCGTCGTGGCCTTGGAAGGTTTGAGCAGCTTGCTCCAGCGGGCGATCTCCTCGCGCACGAAGCGGTCGAATTCCGCCGGCGACGACACGCGGACCTCGCCGTCGATGACCTCGAACCGCTTGGCGACCTCCGGGTCGGCGAGGCTGGTGCGCAGCGCGCTGTTGATCTTGTCGATGATGGGCTTGGGCGTGCCCGCCGGCGCGAACATGCCCCACCACACCACCGCCTCGAAATCCTTGACGCCCTGTTCGGCGATGGTCTTGACGTCGGGCGCCGACTGCAGGCGCCGCAGTCCGCTGGTGGCCAGCAGCTTGGCCCGCTTGCTGTCCAGGTGGGGCTTGATCTGCGACAGGCCGGTAAACGCGAGGTCCACGTGGCCGCTGGCGACGTCGAGCATGGCGGGTCCGGCGCCGCGATAGGGCACGTCCAGGATGTTGGCGTGGGTGGCGGCCTTGAACAGCTCGGTGGCCAGGTGCGAGGCGGATCCCTCGCCCGAGGTGGCGATGGTCAGCTTGCCCGGCTGCCTGGCGGCCAGTTCCAGCAATTGGGGGATGTCGTTGGCGGGCAGGTTGGCGCGCGCGGCCAGCCCCATCGCATAGGTGATGACCAGGCCGATGGGCGCGAAATCATCCGGTGTCCGGTAGGGCAGCCTGGGCAGCAGCGTGGGGTTGGTGGCGAAGCTGGGGCTGACGATCAGCAGCGTGTAGCCGTCGGGCTCGGCCTTGGCGACGGCCTCGGTGCCCGTCACGGTATTGCCGCCACCGCGGTTGTCGATGATGACCGGCTGCTTCAGCGTGGCCGACAGCTTGTCGGCGAAGGCGCGGGCGATGAAATCGCCGCCGCCGCCCGCGGCGAATGGCACCACGATACGGACGGGTTTTTCGGGATAGTGGTCGGCCGGCGCGGCGTGGCCGGGCAGGGCGAAAGCGGCCAGACAGACCGCTGCGCCGAATGCGTGCTTCATGTCTCCTCCTGAGGGGGCCGGGGTTCGTGCCCGTTGCGCCGCCGCAGGCGGGGGTCGGGCGCTATCGGTATGCGTTTGAATACAATTGTGCACGCACGTATCCAGGAAGTAAACTGGCAAGGTCGAATTCTCTGTTTCCGGCCGCTCGACCATGAAAAGTCCGCTCGAAGTCCTGAACCGCTATCGTCCCCACGACGGGACCCTGCACGATGCTTTCCGGAGCCGGTGCGCCGACCGCGCGTCCCAGCCTTTCCTGATCCAGGATGGCGAGTGCTGGAGCTGGGGCGAATTCGGCCAGCGGTATGAACACCTGGCCCATGTCCTGGCCGCGCGGGGGATAGGACCCGGTTCGCGCGTGGCGGTGGTCGGGCGCAACGACCGGGCACACGTGCTGGCGCTGTTCGCGCTGGCCCGGCTGGGGGCCACCATGGTGCCGGTCAATCCCGATTTCGGTCCGCGCGAGATGGACTACGCGCTGCGGCACGCCGAGGTGCAGGGCATCCTGGTCCAGACGCGCCTCCTCGATCTGGTGCGGCCGATCGCCGCCGCGCTTCCGGCGCCTCCCTGGCTGATGGCGACGGACGGCCCGGCGGACGATGCCGGCTCGCTGGCCGCCGCGCTGGCGCAGCCCGTGGCCGAGGGTGCGCTACCCGTCCCGGCGGCGTCCGATACCTGCGTCATCATCTATACCTCCGGCACCACGGGCTTCCCCAAGGGGGTCATGCACAGCCAGTACAACCTCGTGACCGCGGGCGAGGCCAACGTCGCGCGCGTGCACCTGCAACCGGACGACAGGCTGATGGTCATCCTGCCGTTCTTCCACATGAACGCGCTGTTCTATTCGGTGGGCGGCGTGCTGGCATCCGGGGCGGCGATGATCCTGGTGCCGCGCTTCTCCGCCTCCACCTTCTGGCAGGTGGCGGCCGACAACGGCGCTACGGTGGTCAACATCATCGAGGCCATCGGCACCATCCTGGCGTCCCGCGACCGGCGCGAGTACCGGCCCGATCACCGCCTGCGCGTGGTGTACGGCGTGCGCAGGAAGTCGGCGCCCGCGTTCCGCGACGAGTTCGGCGTGCCGCACCTGTTCTCGGGATTCGGCATGACCGAGATCCCGGGCGTCACCTGCAATCCCTACGACGGGCCCGACAAACCGGGCAGCATGGGCGTGGTGGCCGCGCACCCGGATCCGGCCCGGCCCTGGGCGCGATGCCGGGTGGTGGACGACGCCGGCCACGACGTGGGCGTGGACGAGATCGGTGAACTGTGGGTGGCCACGCCCATCGTCATGCAGGGCTATTTCCGCGATCCCGAACAGACTCGCCAGGCCTTCGACGGCGAGTGGCTCAAGACCGGCGACCTGGTCCGGCGCGATGCCGACGGTTTCTTCTTCCACGTCTCGCGCAAGAAGGACATCATCCGGCGCCGCGGCGAGAACATCGCCGCCGCCGAACTCGAAATGGTCATCAACGAGCACCCCGCCGTGTTCGAGGCGGCGGCCCTGGCCGTGCCGTCCGAACTGGGCGAGGACGAGATCCTGGTGGTGGTGGCGCCGCGCCCGGGCGCCGCGCTGGCCGAATCCGACGTGGCCGAGTGGTGCCGCGACCGGCTGGCCGCTATCAAGGTGCCGCGCTACGTGGCGCTGCTGCCGGAGCTGCCACACACGCCCACGCACAAGATCGCCAAGAACCTGCTGCGCGACGATCCCGCCGTCAGGGAGCGGACCGTGGACTTGCAAGCCTGAACCCATCGCCCGCCTGCCGCGGGCACAATGCGAACCGGACATCGAAGGAGACACGACCCATGGCCAAGCGCAAGCAACTGAAGACCGACATCTGCTGGAGCACCGAAGACAAGATCACCATCAAGGGGCTGGACCTGTGCCAGGACATCATGGGGAAGGTGTCGCTGGGCGACATGGCTTTCCTGGAAATGATGGACCGCCTGCCCAACGAGCGCGAGTCGCGCGTGTTCAACGCGCTGGCGGTGATCCTGGTCGAGCACGGCATGACGCCCAGTGCCATCGTGACCCGCATGACGCTGGCGGGCGCGCCCGAGGCCATGCAGGCGGCGGTGGCGGCCGGGCTGAGCGGCCTGGGCAGCGTATTCGTCGGCAGCATGGAGAATGCCGCCCGCATGCTGCAGGATGCGTTGCCGGATCCGGCCCAGCCCGGCGACATCGCCGCCCTGGCCGCCCGCATCGTCGACGAGCACGCGGCGCGCGGCCGTACGGTTCCCGGTATCGGCCATCACATCCACAAGCCGGTCGATCCGCGCGCCCCGCGCCTGTTCGAGATCGCCCGTGAAAACGGCTACGGCGGCCCTTACGTGGCCCTGATGCAGGCGGTGGCCGAGGCGGCGCAGGCGCGCCTGGGCAAGAGCCTGCCGGTCAACGCCACCGGCGCCATCGCCGCGGTGGCCAGCGAACTGGGCATTCCCTGGCGCGTGGTCCGGGGCATAGGCGTCATGTCGCGGGCCATCGGGCTGGTGGCGCACGTGCTGGAAGAACTGCGCGAGCCGATGGCCCGCGAGATCAAGGCCATGGTCGAGGAAGAAGCCACCGCGCACCTGCGCTGATTCCCGACAGGCGCTTCCGGGTCCGCCCCGAGGGGCGGACTTTTTTCGTCCGTAACCCGGATGTCACATGGGTCTTTTAACCTCGCGCTCGGTCAAGCTGACAAGCAGCTTAATGCCGTCTTTCCACACCACGAGGTTTGAATGTCCTATCTGACAGATAAATTGCGCGCTCCGTCCCGCGAGGCGCAGGGAGAAGTCACCGTCCCCGGCCAGATGTTCGACGAGATCGTCGCCGCCAACCCCGCACGCCGCACGTTGCTCAGGAACAGCTTCGGCCTGTCGATCCTGTCGGTCTTCGGTGCGACGACGCTGGCCGCCTGTGGCAGCGATGGCGATTCCGCGCCGGCGCCGGGTGGCGGTGGAGGCGGCGGTGGCGGTGGCGGTACCGATCCGGTCGGCCCCGACTACTCGGTCAAGTTCGAGCGGCTGGCCGACAAGATCACGGCCGACACCGTGACCGTGCCCAAGGATTACCAGGTGCAGGTCCTGTATTCGGCCGGCGACAAGTGCGAGGCGGGTTCCGCCGGATACGCCGGCACGCCCCAGTCGTGGCCGGACACCGAGACGCAGGCCGGCGGCCAGCACGACGGCATGCACTACTACGCGCTGGACGGCGTCGATCCCAACAAGGGCGGCCTGCTGGTCCTGAACCACGAAAGCACCGATAACGCCACGCTGAACCTGACCGTGGAAGGCACCAAGACGCGCCTGTCCAACGTCGGCGTCTCGGTCGTCGAGATCGCGCGCGGCGACGACGGCAACTGGACGGTCAAGGCCAACTCCCGCTACAACAAGCGCTATACCGGCAACACCGTCTACAACGTCGGCGGCCCGGCCGCCTCGGCGGTCAACAGCACCCGCAAGGTGGTGGGCACGCTGAACAACTGCGCCAGCGGCCCGACGCCCTGGGGCACGTACCTGACCTGCGAAGAGACGACTGACAACTACCTGGATCCCACGCAGGACGAGAAGGGCTACGGCTGGGTGGTCGAGATCGATCCCCAGACGCCGACCTCGACCGCGGTCAAGCGCACCGCCATGGGCCGCTTCGACCACGAGAACACCGCCTACATGACGAACGAGGCCAACCGCGTCGCGTTCTACATGGGCGACGACGGCACGCCGGGCTGCATCTACAAGTTCATCCCCAGCAAGGCCTACGATCCCAAGAACCGCGCGGCCAACCTGAACCTGCTGGACGAAGGCACGCTGTACGCCGCCCGCTTCAACGACGACGGCACCGGCAACTGGGTCGAGCTGACGCATGGCAAGAACAACCTCACGCTGAACGCCATCGATCCGGGCAACTACACGCAGACCGCGCCGGACCAGCCGCCCAAGCCCGTCATCGTCAACTTCGCCAGCCAGGCCGACGTACTGATCAACACCAAGGTCGCCGCGCGCGTGGCCGGCGCCACGCTGATGGACCGCCCCGAGTGGATCACGGTGGGCGTGGACAAGACCGTCTATTGCACGCTGACCAACAACGGCAGCCGCAAGCGCACCAGCGCCGCCAACCCGCGCATCAGCAATTCGCACGGCCACATCGTGCGCTGGAAGGAACGCGGCGATTCTCCGCTGGCCACGACCTTCGAATGGGAACTGCTGCTGCTGGCCGGCCAGGACCCGGCGGACGGCGCCGCGGCCAACGTGACCGGCAACATCAAGGGCGACGAGTTCTCCAGCCCCGACGGCATCCGCGTCGATCCCCAGGGCCGCCTGTGGGTGCAGACCGACTCGGGCACGGGTTCGAACATCACCGACATCTTCGGCAACAACTCGATGTACTACATCGACCAGGAAACGGGCGAATCCAAGCGCTTCCTGGTGGGCCCCAAGGGCTGCGAGATCACGGGCATCGCCTATACCCCCGACCTCGCGACCTTCTTCATCAACATCCAGCACCCGAACGGCGCGTGGAACACCAAGCGCGCCGGCGGCGGCGACGCGCGGTCCGCCACGATCGTGGTCAGCCGGAAGGACGGCAAGCCCGTGGGCGCCTGAACAATCAAGGAGGGGGCGTTGCCGCGGTTAGGCACACCCCCATTTACAGCCCGGATGGCCTGGCCATCCGGGTTTTTTTTGGTATTTCCTTACATATGTCCTGCGCCGCCTATCCGCCCGGTCATCGGACTGACATGGCGCATGCGGACAATCCGGCCCGTCACGTGATGAATGTCCAGGGGCCTGAAAGCAAGAGTTGGCGCAGATTATTGCGCTAGCGTGCGCTTGCTCTACCGTATCGCGCAAGCGGTTTTCCACGCTTGCGCGGGCGGGCCAGGCCGTTGTCCAACGCCAACGACCTTCGATCATGAAAACGACCTCCTTGTACGTTTTGCTCGGCAGACCGCTGCTGGGCTCCGGTACGCTGTGCCTGGCGCTCCTGCTTGCCGCCTGTGGCGGCGATGACGGCGGCGGATCGCCGGGGGGCGACGGCGGAACCACGCCTCCCGCCTGCACGACGGCCCATTGCGCGCCCGCGCCCTGAGCGGGCGCTTGGCCCTCCGTCAACCCACCGGATTCCAGACATGACTTTCGATTCGTCCAAGCGCAGGTTCCTGCGCACATCGCTCGGCTCCGCCGGCGCCGCCGCCGCGCTGGCCACTTTCCCGCCCAGCATCCGCCGCGCGCTGGCCATCGATGCCAACAATGCCACCGGCACCCTTCAGGATGTCCAGCACGTGGTGCTGGTCATGCTGGAGAACCGCGCCTTCGACAGCTATTTCGGAACCTTCCGCGGCGCGCGCGGATTCGGCGACCGCTTCCCTATCCCCGTGGCCGACGGCAGGAACGTGTTCCACCAGGTCGACGCCGCGGGCAATCCCATCGCCCCCTATCGCCTGGACGTGAGCAAGGGCAACGCGCAGCGCGCGGGCGGCACGCCCCACACCTGGCCCGACGCCCAGGCCGCCTGGGACCACGGCCGCATGGGCAAATGGCCCGCGGCCAAGACGCCGCTGTCGATGTCCTACTACGAGGCCGCCGAGGTGCCGTTCCAGCGCGCGCTGGCCGAGGCCTTCACGCTTTGCGACGCCTACCACTGTTCCATGCACACCGGCACCATTCCGAACCGCCTGTTCTATTGGACCGGCACCAACGGCCCGAGCGGCGACAAGGTCGCGGCCATCATCAACGAGTTCAACGGCGGCAACGACGTCGGCCCCTCCACCGAAGGCTGGACCTGGGCCACCTATGCCGACCGGCTGCAGGCGGCGGGCGTGAGCTGGAAGGTCTACCAGAGCCTGGCCGACAATTTCGGCTGCAACGAGATGATGAGCTTCCGCCACTGGCGCGCGGCCATCGAGTCCATGCCGCCTGCGCGCCGGCCCGTGGCCCTGCCCGGGACGTCGCCCGCCTACGACTCCGCCATCGACGATGCCCTGAGCCCGCTCGCCAAGGGTTTCGGCAACACCATGCCGGACGGCTTCCTGCAGGCGCTGCGCGATGACGCGCGGGAAGGCCGGCTGCCCTCGGTGTCGTGGATCATCCCGCCGTCCACCTACAGCGAGCACCCCGGCCCGTCGAGTCCCGCGCAGGGCGGCTGGTACGTGCAGCAGGTGCTGGATGCGCTGACCGCGAATCCCGAGGTCTGGAGCAAGACGGTGCTGCTGGTCAACTACGACGAGAACGACGGTTTTTTCGATCACCTGCCGCCGCCGTCGGCGCCGTCGCGCGGCGAGGACGGCTCGCTGGCCGGCGCCAGCACGCTGTCCGAGGCCGACATGGCCTTCGAGTACTTCGACTACGCGCCCGCCACCGCGAAACAGCCGCCCAGGGACGGCAAGCCCTTCGGCCCCGGCCCGCGCGTGCCGCTATGGGTGATCTCGCCCTGGAGCCGCGGCGGCTGGATCAATTCGCAGACCTTCGATCACACTTCGACGCTGCTGTTCCTGGAGAAGCGCTTCGGCGTGCGCGAACCGCAGATCGGCGCCTACCGGCGCGCGGTGTGCGGCGACCTGACGTCGGCCTTCAACTTCGTGGATCCCAACGGCGAGAAACTGCCGACGCTGGCGGGCCGCAGCACCAAGGCCGCGGTGGACAACCTGGCCACGGCCCAGGCCGCGGCGCCCAGGATACCGGTGCCCGCGAATCCGGCACTGCCGGAGCAGGAGGCGGGTACCCGCCCCTCGCGTGCGCTGCCCTACGAGTTGCACACGACGGCCAGGGTGGACGCGCGCGCCGGCGCCGTGACGCTGGTGTTCGCCAACGCCAGCCGGGATGGCGCCGGCGCGGTGTTCCACGTCTACGACAAGCTGCACCTGGACCGCGTGCCGCGACGCTACGTGGTCGAGGCCGGCAAGACGCTGGACGGCGCGTGGCGCGCCGACGCGGATGGCGGCAAGTACCACCTGTGGGTGCTGGGTCCTAACGGCTATCACCGCGAGTTCGCCGGCAACACGGGCGAATCGTCCGCCAGCGGTGGTCCTGAAGTCCAGGCGTGCTATGAATTGTGCGATCCGCCCAGGCTCCAGCTCAAGCTGCACAACCGTGGCGGCAAGCCCTGCGCCTTCGAGGTGTCCGCGCCGGCCTACCGGAAGGACGGACCCTGGAAGGCGACGGTCGAGGCGGGAGCCGAGGGGGAATTGAGCTGGCCGGTGGGCGACAGCGGCGGATGGTACGACTTCGTCGTGGCGTGCGACGCGTCGGCGTCGTTCCAGCGCCGCGTGGCCGGACGTATCGAAAGCGGCAAGGACTCGATCACCGATCCGGCGATGGGCCTGGCCGGGGATTGAGCGGGATGGCGCCGGGAGCGGCTGCGCTCCCGGCGTTCGCGGGCGGTGCCTAGCCCTGCTTGTGCTTCTCGATCACCTTGCCGGCCAGATGGAAGCCGGTGTTGGCCGCGGGCACGCCAGCATAGATGGCGGCCTGCACCAGGGTTTCTTCGATGACGGCGGGCTCGATGCCGGCGCGCAGCGCGGCGGCCACGTGCATCTCGAACTCTTCCCAGCGGCCCAGCGCCAGCATCATCGACAGCACGGCGATGCGCCGGGTGGTGTCCTCGAAGCGGCTGGAGGTCCAGACTTCGCCCCAGGCGTAGCGTGTGATGAAGGCCTGGAAGCGGCGGTTGAAGGGCGTGATCGCGGCGTTGCGGGCATCGACGTAGGCCGGGCTCAGCACCTGGCGGCGGCGCGCCATGCCGTAGTCGTAGCGGTCCTGTTCGGTCTCGACCGGCGGATCGGTCAGGAACTCGACCAGCGTGTCGCAGAACTGCACCGGGACTTCGCTGGCCGCGATGTGGGCGGCGGGCAGCATGCGGGTCATGGCGCCCGGGATCCGGCCGGCGATGAATTCGCCTGCGGCGGGCGGGGTCGAGACGTCGCGTTCGCCGGTGACGACCAGCGTGGGCACGGGGATGCGGTGCAGATCGTCGGCCACCTGCATGTCGCGGATGGCCGCGCAGCAGCCGGTGTAGCCGGTCGCGGACGTTTGCAGGAACGTATTGCGCACGCGCTGGAACGCGACGCTGCTGCGTTCCACGTACTCGGGGGTGAAGAAGCGGCCCATGGCCATGTCGACGATGCTGGCCATGCCGTTGGCGCGCACGGTGTCGATGCGGGTCTGCCAGGCCTTGGGATCCATCTGGCACGAGGTGTTGCACAGCACCAGGCGGCGCAGGCGTCCCGGTTTGTTGATGCCGTACCACATGCCTATCATGCCGCCCAGGGACACGCCGGCATAGTCGAAGGTTTCGGCGCCGGCGGCTGTGGCGACGGCATCCAGGTCGTTGCCCAACTGCTCCAGCGTGTAGTCGCCGGCCGGCGCGTCGGAGGCGCCGTGGCCGCGCGCATCGAAGCGGATCACGCGGAAATGGCGCATCAGGCGCGGCAGCACGTCGTCCCAGACCGCGAAGTCGGTGCCGATGGAGTTGGCCAGCACCAGCGGCGGCAGGTTTTCGTCGCCGTCGCTGCGCCAGTAGATGCGGGCGTCGCCGCTGACAACGTGGGGCATGTTTTAGTCCTCCTGGATAAGGGTCTTCTGTTCCTGCCATTGGTACAGCACGGCGCTGCACATGGGCTGGCACGCGGCGATCTGCGGCTGCGGGCCCGCCAGGATGTCGATGTCCCCGGCGCCGAGCACGGCGGTGACTTCGGGAATCTGCTTGAGCAGCTCGGCCACCGGCGTACGTTGCGAAATGGCCTGCTCGCACACCTGGCCCACGATGCGCTGAGCCTTCGCCGGCCCGAGCAGCGCCGACAGCCGCAGCGAAATGCCTTCCGAATAGACGACGCCGTACAGGCGGTCGATGTTGGCCTGCATGGCCTGAGCATCGACGCGCACGCCCTCGGCGATGTCGACCGCGGCGGCGATGCTGCTGGCGGCAAGGCTGAACAGGTCGGCCAGCACCGGCAGCGAATTGGGCCAGGTGCCCAGGCCGCGTTCGTGCTCGGAAGCGAGTTCGCCGGCCAGGATGGACGCGAGCGCGGGGGCGCGGTACGCGGCGTCCATCAGATACATGCTGGAGACGGGATTGCGCTTGTGCGGCATGGCCGACGATCCGCCGCGGCCTTCGCCCGTGGGTTCGAAGGCCTCGGCCACCTCGGCCTGCATGAGCAGGGAGATGTCGCGGCCGATCTTGCCCAGCGCGCCGCACAGGATGGCCAGCTCGCTGCCCAGCCGGGCCAGACGGTCGCGGCCGCCCTGCCAGGAAATGGCGGGCACGCGCAGGCCCAGCCGGTCGGCCAGTGCGCGCGCGACGCGCTGGCCTTCGCCGTAGTGGGTGGCCAGCGTGCCGTTGGCGCCGCCGAACTGCAGCGTGCAGGCCTCGTCCCCCGCGCGCTTGAGCGCCGCGCTGCTGCGGCCCACGGCGTCCAGCCAGCCGGCGACCTTCCAGCCGAAGGTGACCGGCGCGGCGGGCTGGATCAGCGTGCGGCCCAGCAGCGGCGTGTGCCGATGGGCCTCGACCTGCGCGGCCAGCGCGTCGCTCAGCCGGACCAGTTCGGTCCGCAGCAGGTCGAGCGACTGCCGGGCCAGCGTGACCATCGCGGTGTCGGCCAGGTCCTGGCTGGTCGAGCCGTAGTGCACGTAGGAGGCGGCGCCTTCGTTGCGCTTGCCCACCGCGGCCTTGAGCGTCTTGACCAGCGGAATGGCCAGGGTGCCGGCCACGCGGGCATCGGCCGCCAGCTTGCCGGCGTCGAGCGAGAAGGACGAGCAGGTATCGATGATGGCCGTGGCTGCGTCGGCCGGGATGACGCCGCAGTCGCGCTGCGCGGCGGCCAGTTCGGACTCGAAGCGGATCATGGCGGCGATCACCGCCTGGTCGGTCCAGATGGCCCGGATGGCCGGGGTCGAGAAGAAGGCGTTGAGAGCGTCCATGGGGAAGGCCGTATCGGAAGGGCCGCGGCGGCGGCCGGACTGGGCATGACGATAGCATGGCGGGTCACGGGTTTTCCCCCGGCCCGGCGCTCCCTTGACTAATGCACACGTGTGCATTTATCCTGGCGGCCAAGATGAAAAAGAAGCGGCTGCCGTTGCGCGCCGCCAGCGCCACCCCACAGGAACGAGGCACCATGATCATCAAGGAGCTGCGGGAACTCACGGTCCCGCTGCGCGGCAACATCTCCAACGCCCTGGTCAACTTCTCCGAGCACACCGTCTCGCTGGTGGCGGTCGTTACCGACGTCGTGCGCAACGGCAAGCCGGTCACCGGCATCGCCTTCGATTCCATCGGCCGCTACGCCCAGGCAGGCCTGCTGCGCGAGCGCTTCTTCCCGCGCCTGCTGGCCGCCCGCCCGGAATCCCTGCTGGATGAATCGGGCCGCCGCTTCGATCCCGCCAAGGTGCACGCCTGCGCGATGCGCAACGAAAAACCCGGCGGCCATGGCGACCGGGCCGCGGCGGTGGCCGCGCTGGAGCTGGCGTTCTGGGACCTGAACGCCAAGCTGGACGACGAACCCGCGTTCCAGACCATCAGCCGCGCGCATGGGGTCTCGCGCGTGCGCGACGACGTGGATGTCTATGCCGCGGGCGGCTACTACTATCCCGGCGATCCGTGCGCCATCCTGCGCGACGAACTGCTGCGCTACCGCGACATGGGCTTCTCGGCCTTCAAGATGAAGATAGGCGGCGCCGATCTGGCCACCGACGTGGCGCGGGTCGAGGCGGCGCTGGAGGTCGCGGGCGACGGCGCCAGACTGGCGGTCGATGCCAACGGCCGCTTCTTGGTCGACGAGGCGGCGGCCTATGCGAAGGCCATGGCGCCGTACGGGCTGCGCTGGTTCGAGGAAGCCTGCGACCCGCTGGACTTCGATGCCAACCGCCGCTTCATCGAAGGCTATCCCGGCGCGGTGGCCACGGGCGAGAACCTGTTCTCGGCCGCCGACGTGCGCAACCTGCTGCGCTTCGGCGGCATGCGGGCGGACCGGGACATCTTCCAGATGGACGCGGGGTTGAGCTACGGGCTGACGGAGTACGGCCGCATCCTGGCCGAGATGGACGCGCATGGCTACCGGCGGGCGCAGCTCTATCCCCATGGCGGCCACCTGATCAATCTGCACATCGCCGTGGGGCTGCAACTGGGCGGCTGCGAGGCCTATCCCGGCGTGTTCCAGCCCTTCGGCGGCTATTGCGACGACTGCGTGGCGGGCGATGGCCGCATCGCGCCGTCGGGCGCGCCGGGCTTCGGGCTGGAGCGCAAGCCGGAGCTGCGCGAGGCGATCGGACAACTGCTGGCGTGAAGGAGACGCGCATGAAGATCCTGGTGATGGGTTGCGGGGCCATGGGCTCCATCTATGCCGGCCTTCTGGCGGGCAGCGGCAACGAGGTGGTGGCGGTGGACACCTGGCGCGAGCACGTCGCCGCCATGCGCGACCACGGCCTGCGGGTGGAAGGGGCGAGCGGCGACCGGGTGGTGAAGGTGCGCGCGCTGGAGCAGGTGCCGGACGAAGCCATGGATCTGATCGTGGTCGCCGTCAAGGCCGCGCACGTGGCCGAGGCGGCGGGCCGGCTGGTTCCGGCCGTGGGGCCGGACACTCGCGTACTGACGATCCAGAACGGCATGGGCAGCGCGGACCTGGTGGCGCGGGCCGTGGGCGCGGAGCGGGTGGCGGTGGGCATCGCCGGCGGCTTCGGCGCGCAGATGCGCGGCCCGGGCCACACCTTCCACAACGGGATGGAGATCATCCGCATGGGCGCCTACTCGACGTTGGCGCGCGAGCGGGTGGACGCCATCGCGGCCCTGTGGCGGGCGGCCGGCTTCAAGGCCGAGGCCGTGGGCAACATCGCCGCCATGCAGTGGGAGAAGCTGATCTGCAACGTCGCCTACAGCGCGCCCTGCGCGCTGACCGGCATGACGGTGGGCGAGGTGATGGACGATGCCGACATGGGGCCGGTCAGCCGGGCCGCGGCGGTCGAGGCCTGGGAAGTCGCGCGGGCGCGCGGCGTGGCCCTGTCCGTGCAGGACCCGGTGGCCCACGTGCGGGCCTTTGGCGCGAAGATCCCCAACGCTCGGCCCTCGCTGCTGCAGGACCTGGAGAACGGGCGGCCCAGCGAGATCGACGTCATCAACGGCGCCGTGCCCCGGGAAGCGGCGCTGGCGGGCATGCAGGCCCCGGTCAACGCGACGCTGACGGCGCTGGTCCGCCAGCGCGAGCGCAGGGCGGCGCGCTGATGGCGTCCGGGAGCCGGCCATGGGCATGACCGCCACCGAGAAGATCTTCGCCCGCCACGCCGGACGCGACCGGGTGCGCCCCGGCGAGATCGTGACGGCCCGGATCGACCGGGCGCTGCTGAACGACATCAGCGGGCCGATCGCCTTCGAGCGGCTGGCGCAGATGGGCGTGACGCGGCTGCGCGACCCGGATCTGGCGGTGTTGGTGGGCGACCATTTCGCGCCGCCCAAGGACGTGGCCTCGGCCCGCGCCCTGCGTTCGCTGCAGCGCTTCGCCGACGAGCACGGCGTGCGGCACCACTACGACATCGGCACCGGCGGGATCGAACACACGCTGCTGCCCGAGCTGGGGCTGGTGCGTCCGGGGGACCTGATCGTCGGCGGCGATTCCCATACCTGCACCTATGGCGCGTTCGGCGCCATCGGCATAGGCATGGGGTCCACCGACATCGCGGCGGCGCTGGCGATGGGCGAGCTGTGGTTCACCGTTCCGGCCACGCTGCGCATCGAGTTCCACGGCGAGCGGCAGCCTTACGTGACGGGCAAGGATCTGATCCTGCACCTGCTTCAACGCCTGGGCGTGGATGGGGCGGCTTACCAAAGCATGGAGTTCGGCGGCCCGGGCATGGGCGAAGCGACCATGGACGAGCGCATGGCCTTGTGCAACATGGCGGTGGAAGCCGGCGCCAAGACCTGCATCGTGCCGCCCGACGACGCGACCCGGGCGTGGGCGCTGCGCACGGCGGGCGGCGCAGGCGTGATCGAGCATGGAGACGTGGACGCCGACTATGCCGATCGCCTGGACGTGGCGCTGGATGCGCTGCCGGTCCTGTGCGCCAGGCCCTACTCGCCCGGCAACGTGGCGCCGGTGGCCGAGGTGCGCGGCGTGCGCGTGGACCAGGCCTACATCGGCAACTGCGCCAACGGCACGCTGACCGACCTGCGCCAGGCCGCGGCCATCCTGCGCGGACGCAAGGTGGCCCGGGGCGTGCGCTGCGTGGTCGTGCCGGCCACGCGGGACATCTACCGGCAGGCGTTGGCCGAGGGGCTGATCGACATCTTCGCCGAGGCCGGCGCGCTGGTGTCGCCATCGACCTGCGGCGCCTGTGCCGGGCTGAGCACGGGCGTGCTGGCCGAGGGCCAGGTCTGCGTGGCGACCACCAACCGCAATTACCGCGGCCGCATGGGAGACCCGGATTCCCAGGTCTACCTGGCCAATGCCCACGTCGCCGCGGCCAGCGCGGTGGCGGGCGAGCTTATCCATCCGGAGGCGCTGTGACGCAAGCGAGCGCAACGGCGCGCCGGTTCGGCGACGACATCGATACCGACGTCATCATTCCCGCCATCTACCTGACCTCGCATCGTCCCGAGGTGTTGGCCCGCCATTGCATGGAGCCGCTGGACCCCGGGTTCGCCGCCCGGGTCAAGCCCGGCGACGTGCTGGTCGCGGGCCGCAACTTCGGTTGCGGTTCGTCGCGCGAGCATGCGGTGCTGGCGCTGCAGGCGGCCGGCATCGCTTGCGTCGTGGCCGAGAGCTTCGCCCGCATCTTCTTTCGCAACGCGCTCAACAACGGACTGCCGCTGGTGGTCTGTCCGGACGCGGTCCGCGATGCCCGCGAAGGCGACGCGATCCGGGTCGACCTGGACGGCGGACAGGTCTGGCTGGGCGCGCGCGCCTATTCGTTTCCCGTCCATCCGCCCTTCCTGGCCGGGATGATCCGGCAAGGCGGGCTGGTGGAATACGTCAGGCGGCGGCTGGCCGAGACCGGTCCGGACTGACTCACCAACGAGGCGCACAGACGCCAGAGGAGACACGCATGGATCCCCAACCCCGACGATGCGGCCGCCGGCGGCGCCTCGCGCTTGCCGCCGGACTGCTGCCCGCGTTGCTGATGGCGGCGCCAGGACCGGCGTCCGCGCAGGCCGCCGCCCGCTATCCCGACAAGCCCATCCGCCTGATCGTCCCGTTCGCGGTGGGCGGCACCAGCGACGTGTTCGCGCGGCTGGTCGGCCAGAAGCTGTCCACCGCCTTCGGCCAGCAGGTGGTGGTCGAGAACCGGCCCGGCGCCAACGGCAACATCGGCACGGACATCGTCGCCAAGGCCGAGCCGGACGGCTACACGCTGCTGTTCGCGGCCGACGGCACCATGGTGATCAACCCCAGCCTGTACGAGAAGCTGCCGTTCAACGTCGAGCGCGACCTCGCGCCGGTGTCGCGGGTGGTGCTGGTGCCGCTGATCATCGTCGCCAATCCGCAATTGAAGGCGTCCACGCTGCCCGAACTCGTGGCCTTGGGCAAGCGCGCCGACGCCGACCTGGACTTTTCGTCCGCGGGCCTGGGCAGCACCGGCCACCTGGCGGGCGAACTGTTGAAGTCGCGCACGGGCATACGCATGTCGCACGTGGCCTACAAGGGCGGCGGACAGGCGGTGACCGACGTCGTGGGCGGGCAGGTGCCGCTGCTGGTGACGGCGCTGGCCACCGCCGATCCGTTCATCAAGAGCGGCAAGCTCAAGGCCATCGCGATGACCTCGGGCAAGCGCGCGGCCGGGGCGCCCGGCATTCCCACCGTGGCCGAGGGCGGCGTGCCGGGCTTCGATGTCTCGTCGTGGTACGGCATCCTGGCGCCGGCCCGCACGCCCGCGCCCGTCATCGAAAAGCTGCATGCCGAACTGGCGCGCATCCTGCAGGCCGACGACGTGCGGCGCCGCTTCCAGGAACTGGGCGGCGAGCCCATCGGCGACACGCCGAAGGCCTTCGCTGGCGTGATCAAGGATGATCTGGCCAAGTGGGCGCGCATCGTCAAGGACGCCGGCATCAGCGTGCAATAGCCGCGCGCCCTTCGTATCCGCCTGCCCGCGCGCGGACAGGCGGACGGGTACACTCTGGGCACCGGACGCCCACAGGAAGCCCATGGCCAGTTCCAAGCCCGCCCACGGTCCCGTCACCATCAAGGACATCGCCGCCGCGCTGGGCATTTCGCACACCACCGTCTCGCGCGCGCTGAACGATCATCCCAAGCTCAGCGACGACACCAAGGCGCGGGTACGGCAGGCGGCGCAGGAACTGGGCTACGTGCTGAACGCCTCGGGACGCATCCTGCGCGGCGGCGCCAGCCCGCTGGTGGGGCTGGTCATTCCGGACATCCAGAACGATTTCTACAGCGCCATCGCCAAGCGCCTGGCCGAACGCTGCCGGGACGCGGGCTTCCAGATGGTGCTGGCCATTACCGAGGACGATCCGCAGGCCGAGTGCGGCGAGGTCCAGGCGCTGATCCAGGCCCGTGCCGCCGGCATCGTCATCACGCCGTCGCCGGCGCCCCTGCCACGCACGGTCGAACTGTTGGCCGGCACGCCCGCCGTGCAGCTCATACGCAGCGTCGCGACGCTGGCTACCGACGTGGTGGCGATGGACGATGCCGCGGCGGCACACGCAGCGGCGGCCCACCTGCTGTCGCTGGGTCACCGGCGCGTCGGCTATGTGGGCGGGCATGCGCGCATCAAGCCGGGGCGGGACCGCCTGCGCGGGTTCGTGCGGGCACATGCCGAAGCCGGGCTGGAGCCGGATCCGGATCTCATCGTGCAGGTGCCGCCGCGCCAGGAGTTCGGCGCCGAGGCCATGCGCCGGCTGCTGGCCGCGCGGCAGCGGCCCACGGCGGTGGTCATCGGCAGTTCCGAGCTGACCATCGTCGCGCTGGCGGTCATACGCGAGCATGGCCTGTCCATCCCGTCGGACATCTCGGTGGTGGGCTACGGCGATCCCAAGTGGTACGAACTGACGACGCCGCCGCTCACGGCGGTGCGCCTGCCCATCGAGGCGCTGGCGGCATCCACGGCCGAACTGGTTTTTGCGCGCATCGCCGCCCAGGCGCGGCCCGGCGAACCCGCGTCCGCGCCGCGCAAGCTGCGCATCCGGCCCGAACTGATCGCGCGAGGTTCCGCAGTTCCGCGCAGATGAAGACGCCTAGCGCCGGCGCGCCGCCTTCGGCCGGACGTTGCCGTGCAGGGCGGCATAGGCCGTCAGTTCCTGTTCCATCGCCTGGGCCAGCGGCGGCAGGGATTGCGACTTCACCTTCACGATGCCGATCCGCCTGTGGCGGCCGGGGCGGACCAGCGGCACGAAGCACAGGTCCTTCGCGAAGGCCGGCACCGCCAGCCGGGGCAGGATGGTGACGCCCACCTGGCTGGACAGCATGGCCGACAGCGTCATCATGTTGGAGACGTGGAACCAGCAGCTGTCCAGCCACTTCGCCTCGGGGGTGCCGTTCAGCTCGCGGTGGGCGGTGGTGCCGATCAAGGGCAGGTCGGCCAGCACGGACCAGTCCAGCCGGCTGCGCCGGGCCAGCGGATGGCTGGCGTGGCAGACCAGGCCGAACGCGTCCGTCATGAGCGGGATGAAGTCCAGGCCGGGCGTGATCGAGATCTCGCTGGACAGGCCGAAGTCGACTTCCCCCGACAGCACCATGCGGTGGATGTTTTCGGAGTTGTCGTCGATCAGCCGGACCGCGGCGCCGGGATGCCGGCCGATGAAATCCTTGATCAGCGCCGGCACCCAGTTGGTGGCGAAGCTGCCTATGGAGGCCAGCGTGAGCGTGCCCGCGTGCTGGCGCGACTGCGACAGCAGCGTCTCGACGATGCGGTCGTGGTGCTTGACCAGTTCCCTGGCCAGGGGCTCGCACACCTTGCCGAAGGGTGTGGGGGTGGTGCGGCGGTCGGCCTCGAACAGCGGCGCGCCCAGTTTTTCCTCCAGCAGCTGGATGATCTTGGAGACGGCGGGCTGGCTGCGCAGGACCTTGTCGGCGGCGACGCGATAACTCTTCGCATCCAGCACGTGCAGGAAAACGCGCAACTGGGCGATGGGGATCTCTGCCAGCATGTCGATTCCATATGGTTATTGTCTGATCAATATTATTCAATTTTTGGATGATGCGGACGAGCCTATGATCGCCGGATGAATCATGCAGATCGACCCGACGAACTGCTCATTGCGCCGCACGTCGTCCAGCACCCCGGCCCCCTCGTCCTTGCCCTGGCCGGGGGCGGATGCAGTCCAAGGATCTACGGCCAGGTCGCGGCCCCCGGCTGCGCGCTGCATGAAGTGGACTGGATGCGGGGGGCGGGACCGTTCACGCCGCCGGCGGTCGCGCGGCGGCTGGCCGACGCGCTGTCGCCGCGTACCGCGCCGACCGTCTTGCTGGGACATTCGCTGGGCGGCGTGATCGCGCTGCTGACGGCCCTGGCCCGTCCGTCCGCCGTACAGGCGCTGGTCATCTCCAACACGGGTCCGCACACGCGGGACCACGGCGACAACTCGCTGCCCGAACGGATACGCCACCAATGGACTCCGCAGACGCGGCGCGCTTTCCTGCAAGCCTGCTTCGCGCACGAGCCGCCGGCCGCCCTGATGCGGGAGCTCGAGCGCTACCTGGGCGAGCTGCCGGCCGAAGCGCTGCTCGAAGCCGTCGAGGGGCTGCGCCGGATAGACCTGAGCCACGGCCTGGGCGCGCTCCGCTGCCCGGTGC
This sequence comes from Pigmentiphaga sp. H8, assembly GCF_003854895.1. Classification (NCBI taxonomy): domain Bacteria; kingdom Pseudomonadati; phylum Pseudomonadota; class Betaproteobacteria; order Burkholderiales; family Alcaligenaceae; genus Pigmentiphaga; species Pigmentiphaga sp. H8. The sequence continues at coordinate 130,963 of NZ_CP033966.1, forward strand.
TGATCGCGCACGGGGAACTGGACCGGCGCCGCGGCGTGGCCGACGCGCGGCGGCTGGCGGCGCTGATTCCGGGCGCCGAACTGGTCCTGCTGCCGGGCGGCCATACCCCCATGGTGGACTGCGCCGGCGCCTACAACGAGGCGCTGGACACGTTTCTGGCGCGGCATCTTCGCGCAACCCAACCCTGACGGGAAACGACAAAGAACGAGGAGACAAGCATGAACATCGGAAGCATCCGGCGCCTGGCGCCGGCGGGTCTGCTGGCGTGCGCGGCAGCCTGGACCGGCATCGCGCACGCCCAGGCATCCGACTGGCCGAGCCGGCCGGTCACCATCATCGTGCCGTCGGCGGCGGGCGGCGCGGCCGACTTTTCCGCGCGGGTGTTCGCGGGCTATATCGCCAAGGTCCATCCCAAGGCCACCGTCGTGGTCGACGACCGCCCGGGAGCCGGCGGCGTGATAGGCACCCTGGCCGCCAAGGAGGCCAAGCCCGACGGCTACACCTTCCTGTTGTCCACCAATTCGACCCACGCCGCCAACCTGAGCCTGTACAAGGACCTGCGCTACGACCCGGTCAAGGATTTCGTGCCGGTGGGCCGGTTCGGCACCTTCGGCTCGGTGTTGATGGTGCCCAAGGAAAGCCCGTTCCGGACGGTGCAGGATCTCATCGCCCAGGCGAAGTCGCACCCCGGACGCATGAGCTTCGGCTACTACAGCTCGTCGTCGCAGGTGCCGGCGGAAATGCTGAAGGCCGCCGCGGGCGTGGTGTATGAAGGCGCCGCCTACAAGAACGTGACGCAGATCATCACCGACCTGATCGGCAAGCAATTCGATTTCGCGTTCCTGGATGCGCTGTCGGCCGCCCCCGCCCTGCAGAACGACCGGCTCAGACCCATCGGGGTCACGACCCCGCGCCGGCTGCCGCAACTGCCCGACGTGCCCGCCATTGCCGAGGCCATTCCCGGCTACGAAATGCAGGGCTGGCTGGGGCTGACCGCCCCGGCCGGGACGCCGCCCGCCATCGTGGAAACCGTGAGCGCGCTGATGGGCAAGGCCATGGCGGACCCCGAGGTCAGGCAGTCGCTGGAGGCCAAGGGCATGCAGGCGGGCTTCCTGCCCGCCCGCGACATGGGCGCCTTCATCGCGGCGGACATCGTGCGCTGGCGCGACTGGGTGCGCATGGCCAACATCCCGCCCAACTGAGACGGGACTCGCGCCGGCGTGCCGTGCCGGCGCGGGAGCCGCGTCAGAACTTGTGCCGTATCCCGGCGATGACGGACATCTGCGTCTTCGAGTCCGACGGCAGGTTGCTGAAGATCTGCGCGTAGCGGGCGTCGCCGGCGGCCTTCTGGTAGATGCCCACCAGGAAGATGTCGGTGCGCTTGGACAGGAAGTAGTCCACGCCCAGGTTCAGCTGGTGCCACTTGGGCTTGTTGCCGTTGCTGCTGTACTTGCCATCGGTGAAGATGTAGCCGGCGCCCACCAGGGTGCTGGGGTTGAGGAAGTAGGTGATCGTGCCCTCGTAGTTCGACAGCTTCAGGTCGCTGTTGTCGAAGTAGTCGAACTTGCTGTGCGTGTACAGCGCCGAGACCTTCAGCGCCGGCGTGATGGAGTAGGATCCGCCCGCGCCGTACATGGACTGGCGGTTCACGCCCGCGCCGCCGGGGCTGGTGACGAAGGGCGAGGTGATGCCCCAGTCGCCGTAGATCGCGCCGTTGGGGTTGGTGGCGCTGTTGGGCCGGCGCATGTCGTGGTAGGCCACGCCCACCGACCAGGGGCCCTGGGTGTAGCCCAGCCCGGCGCTGATGCTGCGGTTGTCGGTGGAGTCGCCGGGTTTCTCGGCGGCGCCGTAGACGCCGATGAACTGCAGGCCGCCGAACTTGTTCATGTACTGCACCGAGTTGCTGATGCGGGCGACCGGGAAGAGGTTGTCGTTGTCGCCGATGTGGGTGCCGATCGAAGCGAACTGGATGGCCGATTCGTAGCCCACCAGGGTCTGCGACATGGCGTCCATCTGCCGGCCGATGGTGACCTGTCCCCAACGGTCGTTGGCCAGGCCGACGATGGCGGTGCGGCCGAACAGGCGGCCCTGGGTCCAGGTGCCGGTGTCGGGCGAGAATCCGCTCTCCAGGTTGAACAGCGCGCGCGTGCCGCCGCCCAGGTCCTCGGTGCCGCGCAGCCCCCAGCGCGAGACCTGCATGACGTTGGCCTTGAGCTCGGTCAGGCTCTTGCCGCCCACGTTGGTGGTGTAGGACAGGCCCTCGGAAATGATCCCGTACAGCGTGACGCTGGTCTGTGCCTGGGCGGTGCCGCCCAGGGCCGCCGCCAATAGGCCGCAGCCTGCCGCGGCGGAGGCCGCGATGCGTGTCTTCATGGTGTCTCCCCTCTTATTGGTGATGGCCTGGCGACGGGCAAAGCAGGGTCCTCCAGGCGCGCGGGGCGTCCGGATGCGAAACCCGTCGTCAGGTGTGGTGGCGCGCCGGACGGTAAGGAAGGGCACGTGGCCCGGGCCTCCCGCCGGCGGACGGCGCGCCGGTCAGTCAAGCAGTCCGCGCTGCCTAAGCCAGTCCATGCATAGGTCCCCCGCCTGTTGCAGATGTTCGGGTTGGCCGACGAAATAGTGGTTGGCCCCCCGGATCACGGTCATGCTCTTGTCGGCGCTTGCCGCCGCGTCGAAGATGCGGCGGGTGTGCGGCTGCGGCACGGCGTCGTCGGCCGAATGCTCGATCGCCAGCAGCGGCACGTGGATGCCGGTGGCGCATTTCTCGCCGTGCGCGTTGGTGTCGTCCGGCGACCATTGCGACAGCCACGAGCGCAGCGTGGAAAAGCGCGCCAGCCCGATGGGGCCGTTGTTGGCGGTCTCGGGCACGCCCATGAAGCAGGTGCCGATGGGCCGGTCGTTGGGATCGATGGCACCGTCCAGGAAGCGCGGCTCGGCCATGGTGCGGTGGGTGGCGAAGCCGCGTTCCAGTTCCTTGCCGCCGCGTTTCTTCAGTGTTTCCAGCGTTTCCTTGACCCAGGCCGTGCGGCGGCGGATGCGGGCCAGTTGCGCGGCGCGGAAGCGCGACAGGAACTCGGCCGAGTACGGCGGCTTGCGGTCGGGGTGGTAGAGATCGAGCTCCGGGTCGCGGCGGTCCGGGTCGTTCTCGTCGATGACGCTGGGGTCGATCCAGTCGGCGAAGGTGACGGCGCGCGAGACGTGCGCCGCCTGGAAGATCATCGCGTCGGCCGGTATCAGCCCGGCGGTGGTGATGGCGCAGGGATCGCCCGCCGGCGTATGGGTGAGGGTGGGCCGCTCGGCCTGCGACTGGTAGAACAGCGACAGCGAGCCGCCGCCCGACCAGCCCATCAGCACGATCTTCTCGTAGCCCCATGTTTCGCGGGCATGGCGGATGTAGGCGCCCAGGTCCACCACCACGTTCTCCATGACGAGGGCGCTGTCGTTGCGCGCATACCGGCTGCCGGCGCACAGCACGTGCAGGCCGCGGGCGGCCAGGGCGCGCGGCATGGGCAGCAGCTGCAGCGTGGTGGCCGGGTGCATGAAGACCAGCAGGGTCCGCGATTGCACGCCCTTGGGGACGTAGCGGACGCCCTCGAGGTGGATGGTGCCGAGCGAGCCCGCGAAGCCGTACACGGCCTTGAAGGCCGCCTGTTCCGGGAATTCGACGTGCACCCATTCGGCCTGGGTGTCGTACAGAGGTCTGTCCTTGTCCACTGAGCGGTCTCCCGGGGTCAGCGCGCCGCGGCCAGGCGCGCGGCCTTTTCGCGGGTCCAGGCGTCGCACTGCGAACGCGCGGCGGCGCGGTAGCCGGCCATTTCCTCGTCGCTGGCCACGGTGGTGGTCAGCTCCAGCCGCACGCCGTTGGGGTCGAAGAAGTAGATGGACTGCACGAAGCCCTCGTGGTCCACGGGGCCCAGTACTTCCACGCCGGCGGCCTGCAATCGGGCGCGCGCCTGCTCCACCGCCTGTACCGAATCCACCCGCAGCGCCAGGTGATTGGCCCAGCGCGGCGTGTTGGGCGAGGGCTCGGCCGCCTGGTTGTCGCCCAGGTCGAAGAAGGCCACGTTGCTGCCATCGGTCATCTCGAAGAACAGGTGGACGTAGGGGCAGTGTTCGCCGGTGCTGGGGATGGTCTCGGCGCGCACCAGGTGCGTGAGCGGCAGGCCCAGGATGTCCTCGTAGAAACGGCGGGTTTCCTCGGCGTCGCGGCATCGATAGGCGAAGTGGTGCAGGCCGCGGATGGGTACGAAAGATGTCATGGTGTTGCTCCGGATGAAACGTGGGGTCGCGTCGGGCTCATGCCGCCCGCCGCGCCAGATCGAAATAGAGTTGGGCGAGGTCGTCGCGGCGGGCCAGCTCGGCGCTGTCGGCGGCCAGCGCGATGCCGCCCTTCATCAGCACGTAGGCGCGGCGGGTGAAGGGCAGCGCGATGTCCAGCTTCTGCTCGACCAGCAGCATGGTCAGGCCTTCGGCCCGCAGCCGGTCGAGCACCGTCAGGATCTCGTCCACCACCCGCGGCGCCAGGCCCAGGAAGGGCTCGTCCAGCAGCAGCATGCGCGGTGCGGACATCAGCGCCCGGCCGATCGCCACCATCTGCTGTTCGCCGCCCGACAGGGTGCCGGCAAGCTGCCGGCGCCGCTCGGCCAGGCGGGGGAACAGGCGGTAGACGAAATCGAAGCGTTCCTCGGCGCGCGAACGGTCGCGCCGGATCAGCGTGACCGAGCCCAGGCGCAGGTTGTCTTCCACCGAGAGCGGCGCGAACACGTGCCGGCCCTCGGGAACCTGGACCAGTCCCGATTCGACGATGCGGTGGCTGGGCAGACCGCCTATGTCGGCGCCGGCCAGCTTCACCGTGCCCGAGCGCTGCGCGAGAATGCCCGACAGCGCCGCCAGGAGCGTGGTCTTGCCCGCGCCGTTGGGCCCCAGCAGCGCGACGGTCTCGCCCCGCTCCACCCGCAGGTCGACGTTGCGCACCACGGGCGCGTGGCCATAGCCGCCGCTGACGTTGCACAGTTCAAGCATGGGCCAGGTTCTCCACGTTGCCGAGGTAGGCCTCGATCACCGCCGGGTCGGCGCGCACCGCGTCGGGCGTGCCGTCGGCGATCTTGCGGCCGAAGTTCAGGACCGCCACCCGGTCGGCCAGCGCCATCAGGAAGCGCATGTCGTGCTCGATCAGCAGGACCGCGATGCCCTGGCGCGCGATGCCCAGGATGATCTCCTCCAGCCGCGCGCATTCGCCCGGCGCCAACCCGGCGGCCGGTTCGTCGAACAGCATCAGGCGGGGCCCGGCGGCCAGTCCGCGGGCGATCTCCAGCAGGCGTCCCTGGCCGAAGGACAGCGTGGAGACCTCGGCCTGCGCGAACTCGCCCAGGCCGACGAAGTCCACCAGTTCGTCCGCCCGCCGTTGTGCCTCGCGTTCGGCGCGATAGGAGTCGGGGGTGCCCGCCAGCACGCGCCACAGCGAGGCCGGCATGCGCGTGTGCATGCCGACCATGACGTTCTCGCGCACCGACAGGCTGTCGAAGGACTTGTTGTGCTGGAAGGTGCGCACGATCCCGCGCGGCGCGAAGCCGTGCGTGGGCACGCCCGCCAGCGAGCGGCCGTCGAAGGCCAGCTGGCCGCTGGTGGGCGCGAAGGCGCCGGCGATCATGTTGAAGGTGGTGGTCTTGCCGGCGCCGTTGGGGCCGATCACGCCCACCACTTCACCCGCGTGCACATCCAGGTCCAGGTCCGAAACGGCGTGCAGCCCGCCGAAACGCTTGCACAGGCCGCGTGCCTGCAACAGGGGGGCATTCATGCCAGGCCCTCCCGTTTCACCGGCTTGGGCTCGACGGCCGGCACGCGGGGCAGGGCCGCGGGAGGCCGGTGGCGACGGGCTTGCAGCCGGTCCCACAGCCCGATCAGGCCGCGCGGCTGGAACAGCACCGCCAGCACCATGAACACGCCGAACACCAGGGCGTGGTGGTGGCCGATGATGGGCGAGAGCACGAGCGGCATCAGGTAGAGCAGCACCGCGCCCAGGATGGCGCCCGCCATGCGGCCGCTGCCGCCGACGATCACCATGAACAGCAGCAGGAAGACGTTCTCGAGCCCGAAGATGTGCGGGTTGACGGTGTTGTCGACGAAGGCGTAGACCATGCCGGCGACGCCGGCCAGCGCGCTGGTGACGGCATAGGCGATGACCTTGGTGCGCCGCACGTCCACGCCCATGGCCGCGGCGGCCTCGGGGTTGTCGCGCACCGCGCGGCAGGCGCGGCCGAACCAGGAACGGTCCAGCCGGCCGATGATGGCCATGGTGGCCAGCATCAGCACCACGATCACCACCGTGTACCAGGGGCCGGTGACGTGCACGCCGAAGATGTCCGGCAGCCGGTAGCTGGCCAGCCCGCCGGTGCCGCCGGTGATCGTGCCACCCTCGTTCAGCACGACGATGAAGAGCTGGGCGAAGGCCAGCGTGGCCAGCGCCAGGTAGAAGCCCTCGAGGCGGGTGGCCGGTATGGCCACCACCAGCGCCAGCGCCACGCAGACCGCCACCGTGGCCAGCACCGCCAGCGGCAGCGGCATGCCCGCCTGGGTGACCAGGATGACGATGGTGTAGGCGCCGATGCCGTAGAAGCTGAAATGCGAGAAGGCGATCTGGCCCGAGACGCCGAACAGGAAGTTGTAGCTGATGGCCAGCGCGATCCACAGCAGCATCTTGCGGTAGATGTCGGTCTGGTAGGCCCCGAGCGCGAAGGCGATGGCCGACAGCACCACGGCCGCCACGACGTAGGAAAGCAGGGATTTCATGCGCGGGCCTCCCGGGGACGCAGCAGGCCCGCGGGGCGGACCAGCAGGAAGGCGATCAGCAGCACCAGCGGCACGCCCATGGCCAGTCCGGGCGGAACCGGCGCGTAGCGCACCGTGAACTGCTCGGCGAAGGCCAGGATCAGGCCCCCCAGCAGGGCGCCCTCGACCCGCGTCGCTCCGCCTATGACCAACGCGGTGAAGCCCTGTATGGCCAGCGGCATGCCCATCAGATAATGGGCCGAGACGTTGGGCGCCACCAGCACGCCGGCCAGTCCGGCCACCACCGCCCCGGCCGCGAAGGACAGCGCCGTCACGCGCGACAGGTTGATGCCCATCAGCGCGGCGGCGCGGCGGTCCAGCGCGACCGCCTCGAACGACCGGCCGGTCAGGGTGCGTTCGAAGAAGTACCAGGCACCCGCGAAGACCGCCGCGGCAATCGCGATGATGAAGAAGCTCTGGTACGACCCGGCCAGCAGCCCGAGTTCCAGCCGGCCGAAGCCGAAGGCCGGGGGCACCGGCTGCGGGTCGGGGCCGAAGCCCAGCGACACCAGTTCGCGGAACACCACCAGCATGCCCAGCAGCGCGAGCACCGGCGCCAGCGGCGGCGCGCCCCTGACCACCAGCGGCCGCACCGCCAGCCGTTCGGTCAGCCAGCCCACGGCCACCATCAGCACGGCCACCAGCGCGATGGACACGGCATAGGGCAGCTCGATGCGGGACAGCGCCACGTAGGCGCCGAAGGCCGCCACCATGGCCCATTCACCCACGCCGAAGTTGATGATGCCGGTCGGGCGCGTGATCAGCAGATAGGCCAGCGCCACCAGCCCGTAGATACAGCCGCTGGCGGCGGCGCTGACGAGAAGTTCGAGTAGATCGGTCATGAGGCCCCTGCACCCGCGTCACTGCGCGCCCGAGAAGACGACCTTGCCCTGCTTGTCGCCCTCGTACACCCGCACCACCATGCCGTTGCGGTCGAAGCCCGTGCGCTTGCCCTCGGGGAAGCCGTAGGCCGATCCCACCGCGCCCAGCACGCCCGCGTAGCCCTGCGTGGCCTGCATGGCCGCGCGCACCTTCTCCTTGTCGGTGCCGCCGGCCCGCTTGATGGCGTCGGCCACCAGCATCAGCCCGTCGTAGCCGTAGCCGTTCAGGTTGTAGGGCTCGACGCCGTTCTCTTTCTTGTAGGCCTCGATGAAGCGGCGCGCTTCCGGCTTGGCCGGGTCGAAGGCATCGACGAACACCACGCCGTCCAGCAGTCCCTTGGCCACCACCGCGGTCTGGGGCACCGACAGGTTGAAGTTGCCCAGCACCGGCATCTTCAGGCCCAGCTGGCGGTACGAACGCAGGATGAGCACGTTCTCGGGCGTGGTGACGCCGGTCAGGAAGATGGCGTCGGGCTTGGCCGCGCGCACCTTCTGCATCTGCGGGTCGGCGGTGGTCGAGCCGCGCGGGACCACTTCCTCGGCCACGATCTGCACGCCGGATTTCTCCAGCCCCGCCTTGAACGAGCGGTTGGTCAGCTGGCCCAGGTCGGAGTTTTCACCGACCAGCGCCACGCGCTTGAAGTTGCGGTTGGCCGCGTAGGCCAGCAGCGTGGCGATCTGGGTCGAGCCCAGCGGGCCGGTCTGCCAGAAATAGGGGTTGTCGATCTGCGTGGTCAGGGTGTCGCCGCTGTTGGACGGCGTGAGCTGCGGCGTCTTGGTTTCCAGCGTGACGGTCTGCACCTGCTGGGTCGACGGCGTGAGCGACAGCGACAGGATGAACGTGGCGCCGGCTTCCACCAGCTTGCGCGCGGCCGTGGCCGAGATGTCGGGGCGGGCCTGGTCGTCCTCGATCAGCAGCTCGACCTGGCGGCCCAGGATGCCGCCCTTGGCATTGAGCTCCTTGGCGGCGAAGACGGCGCCCGCGGTGACCGGTTCGGCATAGGGCTTGGCCGGGCCCACCTTGTCGGTGATGATGCCTATCTTGATGGGTTGGGCCATGGCGGGGGCCATGGCCAGCACGGCGGCGGCCAGGGCGGCGCACACGGCGAATCCGGCCATGCGGCCGGACCGGGGGGATGCGATCTTCATGGTGTCTCCTCCTGTTGTTCTAGGCGCGCGCCGGGTCCAGGGCGCGCAGGCGCCGGACCCAATGGGCGAAGGCCGCCATCTGGTCGCCCAGCACCTTGCGCGTGGCTTCGTCGGCCAGCCGGCCCTTGGCGTCGAATTTCGTGTGGCAGGAACCGATGAATACCTCGGGCCGCAGCAGCACCTGGGCTTCCAGGCAGCCGAGGATCTTGCGCAGGTCGTACTGGTTGCGTGCGCCTCCCACCGGTCCCTGGGTGGCGGACAGCACGGCCACCGGCTTGTACCGGAAGGGCTGGGGATCCAGGCGCGAGAGCCAGTCGATCGCGTTCTTGAGCGCGCCACTGACCGAGAAGTTGTATTCGGGGCTGGCGATCAGCAGTCCGTCCGCGGCGCGGATGCGGTCCGCCAGTTGCCGCACCGGCTCGGGGATGCCCTCGGCCTCCATGTCGCCGTTGTAGATGGGAATGCCGTCGAGTTCGGCCAGTTCCAGCGACAACTCGACCGGCATCAGGTCGTGCGCGGCGAGCAGCGCCATGCGGTTGTAGGAACGGCGCCGCAGGCTGCCGCATATCCCCAGGATCTGGAGGCGGCCGGCCTGATGCGCGCCGGGCGTCGTATGAGCGTCCAAAGCGTCTGTCTCCCGTGGCGCCTTCGTGGCGCCTGTTTTTCGTGATGGCGAAGCCAGTCTATGGCCGAGCGATATCAATTCCTAGCAAAATGGTTTATCTTCAATATCAACGGCGTTGATATCACTCCGGCATGGACCTGCTGCGCTTCGACCTGAATCTGCTGCTGTGCTTCGACGCCATCTACCGGCACCAAAGGCTGTCGGCGGCGGCCGACGAACTCAACCTGACCCAGCCGGCGGTCAGCGCCGCGCTCAAGCGGCTGCGCGCCCATTTCGACAATCCGCTGTTCGTGCGCACCTCGCGCGGCATGCGGCCCACCCCGTTCTCGGATGGCATCGCGCCCAAGATCGCGCAGGTGCTGGAAGTGCTCAAGGGCGTGGACCTGTCGTCGGAATTCACGCCCGCCAGCACCACCATCAATTTCCGCGTCTACATCAACGACGTCGGCATGATCGTCGCGATGCCGCAGGTGCTTGCCCACCTGCGCGAGCACGCGCCGCACGCGCGCCTGACCATCGTGGACCTGCGCCCGGACGAGGTGGTCGACGCCCTGGACAGCGGCAACATCGACCTGGCCATCGGCTATTTCCTGGGCATGCCCAACTGGGCGCGCCAGCAGAACCTGCGCACCACGCGCTACGTCTGCATGGTCGCGGGCCACCATCCCGAGATCCGCGACTCCCTGTCGCTGGAGCAGTTCCTGCGCTGCCGCCATGCCATGTACGTGAACAGCGGCTCGCAGTACTACGCCATGGAGCAGGCCCTGGCCGAGCGCGGCCTGACACGCGACGTCATCCTGCACGTGCCGCGCTTCTCGGCCCTGCCCTTCCTGGTGGCACAGGCCGACCTGATCGCGACCGTGCCCGAGGACCTGGGCACGCTGTTCTCGCGGCTGCTGGACGTGCGGATCTTCACGCCGCCGCTGGAACTGGCCAATTTCCAGATCCACCAGTACTGGCACGAGCGGCTGCATGCCGAGCCGGCGTATCGCTGGCTGCGGCAGATCGTCTACGACAAGACTTCGGGGCTGCCCGTGGCGCGCCGCGCCGATTGAGTGCCCGGGCGACTCAATCCACGCGTGTTTTCGAATTGGACGGTGACGCCCGCCCGGGGCTAGAGTGCCGGCGTCGCTCCGGGAACGGCTGTTTCCCGGTCCCATCATTCCGTCCAGGACAGCACGCCATGCGCACGTTCCTTTCTTCTTCTCCCTTCCGCCACGCCGCGTGGGCCATTGCCGCGGCCGCCGCGGCCGGTCCGGCCAGCGCGCAGGCCTATCCCGACAAGCCGGTCCGCATGGTCGTCGCGTTCGCGCCGGCGGGCGGGACCGACATCGTCGCCCGGCTGGTGGCGCCGCGCATGGCCGAGCTGCTCGGCCAATCCGTCGTGGTCGAGAACCGGGCGGGTGCGGGCGGCGTCATCGGCACCGAGAACGTGGCGAAGGCCGCGCCCGACGGCTACACCACGCTGATGGCGACGATGGGCAACCTGGCGGTCAATCCCTATCTGTATGCGATGCGCGTCGACGTCCAGCGCGATCTGAAGCCGGTCAGCAAGGTGGTGGAGGTGCAGTTCGCGCTGCTGGTGCATCCGTCGGTGCCGGCCAAGACTCTGCGCGAGTTCATCGACCTGGCCAAGGCGCGCCCCGGTCATCTGACCTACTCGTCGTCGGGCATAGGCGGCGGGCCACACCTGGCCGGCGAGCTGTTCGACAGCCTGGCGGGCACCAAGCTGACGCACGTGCCCTACAAGGGCAGCGGCCAGAGCCTGTCGGACCTGATCGGCGGACAGGTGTCGGCATCGTTCGACAGCCTGCTCCAGGCGCTGCCCTACATACGCGACGGACGGCTGCGCGCGCTGGCGATACTGGGCAGCGAACGCTCGCCGCTGCTGCCCGACGTGCCCACCGTGGCCGAGGCCGGCGTGCCGGGCTATGAGTTCACCAACTGGTATGGGCTGGTCGCCCCCGCGGGCACGCCGCAGCCGGTGGTCGAGAAGCTGAACGGCGCCGTGCGCCAGGTGCTGGGACAGCCCGACATCCGGCGCAAGCTCGAGGACATGGGCGCCCGCGTGGTGGGTGATGCGCCGGAGGCGTTCGGCAAGTTCATCGCCACCGAGAACACCAAGTGGGAGAAGGTGATCCGTGCCGCCAGGATCACGGCCCAGTAGGCCGGACGCGTGCTACGGCTTGCGCGGCGCGCCGCCCGGCATCCCGGCCAGGCCGATGAATTTCTCGGCCGCCGGGTTGCGCATGTCCTGCCTGCGGACCGCGTACAGCGTGGTGATGTTTTCCTCGGTGCCCGCCAGCGGCCGGTAGTGCAGGGCGCCGGTCCAGGTCGCCTGGGCCGAGGCCGGCACCAGCGCCGCGCCCATGCCCGCCTCGACCAGCGCCAGCATGGTGGGCAGGATGCTGGCCTGGACCACGTGCGGTACGACTTGCGCCGAGTGGAAGATCCGTTGGCACAGCTCGTACGAGTACGGCGCCTGGTCGGGAGAAAATCCGATCAGGTGCAGTCCGTCCAGGTTGGCGATCGGGACGTGTTCCAGATGCGCCAGGGCGTGGTCGGCGGGCAGCGCCAGCACCAGCCGCTCTTGCGCGATGACGCTGTGCGCCAGGCGCGGATCCGCGAGCGCTTTTTCCGGAGGCCGCAGCAGCGCGACGTCCAGCTTGTCGGCATGCAGCGCGTCGAGCATGGGCTCGGGGCGCATTTCCTCCAGCCGCAGCTCGACCTCGGGGTACTGGCGGCGGAAGGCCGAGACCAGCCGGGGCAGCGTGCGGTAGATGGAGCTGGCGGTGAAGCCGACGGTCACGCTGCCGGCCGAACCGCTGGCGGCGCGCCGGGCAGCGTCCGCCGCGGCCTCGGCGTCCTGCAGGATCTTTCTTGCGCGGTCGTGCAGGATGCGCCCCGCGGGCGTCAGGCTGACCGAGCGCGTCGTGCGGTGGAACAGCTCGGCCCCGATCATCTGTTCCAGCTGGCGGATCTGCTGGCTGAGCGGCGGTTGGGTCATGTGGAGCCGCTCGGCGGCCCGGCCGAAATGCAGCTCTTCCGCGACGACCGAGAACGTGTGGAGCAGGCGCATGGAAAGCAGTGGCACTTTTTTCCCGTTGTATGGAACGGCTCCGAAGGCCGTTCGTTCTATTGACATGGTTTCCCCGGCATGAAGACCCCTGCTCCCAATTTTCTCAGCGCGCTGTCCGCCCTGCGGGCGATCGAGGAAGGCAGCCTCAGCAGCGAGGCCCTGGTGCGGGCCTGCCTGGACCGCATCGACGAGCGGGAAGCCGCGGTGCGCGCCTTCGCGCACATCGACCGGGAGCGGGCGATCGCCCAGGCCCGGCAGGCCGATCGGGGCGCCGTCGCGGGGCCCTTGCGCGGCCTGCCGTTCGCCGCCAAAGATATCCTGGATTCCGCCGATCTACCAACCGCCTACGGTTCGCCCATTCATGCCGGCCATCGTCCGGCGGCCGATGCCGCCTGCATCGCGGCGGCCCGCGAGGCGGGGGGCATCCTGCTCGGCAAGACCGAGACCTGCGAGTTCGCCACGCTGACGCCGTGCGCTACGCGCCACCCGCTGGACCCGTCGCGCACCCCGGGCGGCTCGTCCAGCGGTTCGGCCGCCGCCGTGGCCGACGGCATGGTGCCGCTGGCGTTCGGCACCCAGACCAGCGCCTCGATCATCCGCCCCGCGGCCTATTGCGGCGTCGTCGGCTACAAGCCGTCCTACGGCCTGATCAACACGTCCGGCCTCAAGCATGCGAGCCCCAGCCTGGACACGATAGGCGTGTTCGCCCGGACGGTGGCCGACGCGCGCCATGCCGTGTTCGGCCCGGTGGCCGCGCGCGAGCCGGGGGCGCTCCGGGTCGCCGTGTGTGAATCCAGCCAGTGGGCGGCCGCCCGGCCCGAGACCGTCGAGGCGCTGCTGGCCTTCGCCCGCCGGCTCGAACGCGGCGGCGCCCGGCTGCGGACCGTGTACCTGCCGCCGGGCCTGGAGGCCGCCGTGGCGCTCCAGGCCCGGCTGTCGGCGTTCGAACTGCGGCAGTCGCTGGCGCACGAACGCCGGTGGTATCACGACCGGCTCAGCCCGCGCCTGCAACAGCGGGTCGAGGCCGAGGCGGGCCTGTCCATGGCCGGGTACGCCGAACTGCGGTCGTCCATGCGGGCGGCGCAGCGCGAGGCCGCCAGCCTGTTCGACGACGCCGACGTCCTGCTGTATCCGGCGGCCGACGGCGAGGCCGAGGTCGGCCTGGAGACCGGTTCGCCGCGCTACGGCGGGCTGTGGACCTTCCTGCACCTGCCCGCCTTGTCGCTGCCGGTGGGCCGTGGGCCGGCCGGGTTGCCGCTGGGCGCTCAACTGATAGGCGCGCCCGGCCGCGACCTGGAGCTGCTGGCCGCGGCGGCTTTCGCAGAAGGATGCGCCGCCGCGGACTGACCGGGCCGTGCGCCTTGTGGGCTGGTGCGGCCCGGGCGCGCGGGGTATCGTAGGGCGATCGTTCGATCGCAAGCCACCATGAGCGCCCTGCCCAAGCCCCCGCCCGCCGGCTTCGACCGGCCCGCCGCCGCGCTGCCCGTCGTCATCCATGCGGACGACGGCTATCCGCTGGGCGGCTTCGTCTGGCGCGGCATCGACGTGGGCGCGACGACGAGGCCGGTGGTGATCGTCAACGCGGCCACCTCGGTCAAGTGCCGCTACTACTTCCGCTTCGCCCAATACCTGCACGACAACGGCATGGACGTCGTCGCCTACGATTACCGGGGCATAGGCGAATCGCGCCCCGACCGCCTGCGCGGCTTCCAGGCAAGCTGGACCGACTGGGGAGCGCGGGACTGCGAGGCCGTGCTGCGCTACGCCGCCGCCATGTGGCCGGGCCGCGAGCTCCATCTCGTCGGGCACAGCTTCGGCGGCTGGGCCCCGGCGCTGGCCGCGTCCTGTTCCCGGATCGGCCGCATGGTCACGGTGGGCGCCCAGTTCGCGTACTGGCGCGACTATGCCGCCGCCGTGCGCTGGCGCATGGCGGCCAAGTGGCATCTGGCCATGCCGCTGCTGGCCCGGGCATGCGGATACTTTCCGGGGCGCAGGCTGGGCTGGCTGGAGGACACGCCCACCGGCGTCGCGCTGGACTGGAGCGCGCCCACGCCGCGCTACGAGGACCGGCCCAGCGCCCGCCGGGTCTTCGGCGGCGGCCCCCTGCCGGCCGCCACGGCGCGGGCCGGCATCCTGGCGATCAGCCTGACCGACGACCCCTTCGGCACGGTGGCGGCCATCGAACGCACCCTGGACTACTTCACGCACAGCGAGCGCACGCACCTGCGCATCGCGCCCGAGGAGGTAGGCAGCAAGGCGATCGGGCACTTCGCGTTTTTCCACAGCGACTACCAGGACCTGCTGTGGCCGCTGGCCCTGGAATGGCTGCGCGACGGGAGCCTGTCGCGTCCGGCCGCGAGGCTGGTGGAGCGCTGATCCGAGCGCTCCGCCCCTACAATGGCAGGCTTCTGATGGCTCCTCGGGTTCGCGCATGTCCGACCACAAGCGAATCAACCTCCAACTGCTGACCTACCTCGATGCCCTGATGCGCGAGCGGCACGTGACGCGCGCGGCCGAGCGGGTGGGCATCGGCCAGTCGGCCATGTCGAGCGCGCTGGCCCGGCTGCGCGAGATCTTCCATGATCCGCTGCTGGTCAAGACCTCGTCGGGCATGGAACCCACCGCGCGGGGCGTGGAGCTGGCCCGCAAGGTACACGAGGCGCTGGAGCTGATCGACGCGGCCACGCGCGGCACCGACGAGTTCGTGCCCGAGGTGGCCGAGGGGCATTTCCGCATCCTGGCCTCCGAGGGCGTGGCGCGCCAGTTCCTGCCCGGCCTGATGGCCCGCGCCCGGCGCGAGGCGCCGCGGCTGCGCTTTACCTCGCGGCCGGTGGACATCCGCCGCACCCACGAATACCTGCGCGACGCCGAGGGCGATCTCGTCATCGGCTATGTCCGGCAGGTGCCGCAGGACCTGCACCAGACCGTGCTGTATCCGCAAAGCATCGTCTGTATCGCGGCGGCCGGCCACGCCGGCATCCGGGGGTCGCTCACGCAGGAACAGTTCCTGGCCTATCCGCACGTGGTGTGGGGGACGGGGCCGGTACCCTATCCGACCATCGAGGTCATGGTGGACGACATCCTGGAGCGGCGCGGCCTGGCCCGCGACGTCGGGCTGCGGGTGCCCAACGTGCTGCTGTCGGCCGACGTGGTGGCGGTGACCGACATGCTGGCCATCGTGCCGCAGCGCATCGCCTGCGACGCGGCGCGCACCCTGCCGCTGCAGATCCTGCCCCTGCCCTTCGACACCGATCGCGCCGACCTGAGCATGCTCTGGCACGAGCGCGTGCACCGCGAGCCCGCGCACATCTGGCTGCGCGGCGTGATGCGCGACGTGGCCGCGCAGCTGCGGCAGGACGCGGCGATCGACGGTTCTCAATAGCGGTATCGGCGGCGCGCGATTGTGCCGCACCGGGCCGGCTTGCTGTAATCGCCGCCATGCAAGATCACCTGATTTCTCCTGTGGACCGCCCGTGGCGGGAAGAGCGGCTGCGGCTTGCCGTCCAGGGCCGCGCCGTGCCGGGCATCGCCTGGCTGCCCGAGACCTCCTGTGCCGGGCTGGTCCTGGCCTGTCATGGCGGCAGCGGCCATAAGGAATCGACGGCCGTGCTCGCCATTCGCGACCGCCTGTTGCCCGAGGGCTATGCGGTCGCCGCCATCGACGGTCCGGTGCATGGCGAGCGCCGCGCCGACGGCTCGCGCGATCCGGGCGCGGCGAAGGCCGATTTCCGCGCCGCGTGGCGCGAGGGTTTCGCGCGCGACGGCATGACGGCCGACTGGCGCGCCTTCCTGGATGCCTTGCTGGCGTGGCCGGCGCTGACGGGCCGGCCCGTGGGCTACATCGGCGTTTCCATGGGCACCGCCTACGGGCTGCCCTACCTGGCCGCGGACGACCGGGTGCGCGCCGCCGTGCTGGGGTTGTGGGGCACCTCGTATCCCGCCAGCGAGCACCTGGCGCCGGCCGCGCGGCAACTGCGCATCCCGGTGTGGTTCACCCAGCAGTGGGACGACGAAGTCTTCGACCGCGAGGGCACGGCCGGGTTGTTCGACGCCCTGGGCAGCGCCGACAAGCGGCTGGTGGCCTATCCCGGCCCCCACCTGGAACTTTCGGGCGAGCGGCTGGACGATGCCGCCGCCTTTCTCGTCTCGCGGCTGCGTGCCGCCTGCTAGCCGGCCGCGGCCGGCTTTCTTCCCTCTTGATGGAGCCTGGATGAAAACCCTGGATGTCTCGTACGAAGCCATGGGCGCCCGCACGGCGCGGTTCGACGACTATGCCCGCGCGGAGCGCGAAGGCGCGCGCGCCGACGCCGTGCGTGCGCTGTGGGGCGGGCAGCTGGTGTCCTTGATGGGCGCCCGCAACACGCGCGGCCGCTTCGCCGGACCCCGCGTACCCAGTCCCGCCCGCGCCTGCACCGGCTATGCGGCATGGGACGCGGGCCGGGGTTCGCTGCCCTACC
Source organism: Pigmentiphaga sp. H8 (assembly GCF_003854895.1). Taxonomy (NCBI): domain Bacteria; kingdom Pseudomonadati; phylum Pseudomonadota; class Betaproteobacteria; order Burkholderiales; family Alcaligenaceae; genus Pigmentiphaga; species Pigmentiphaga sp. H8. The sequence continues at coordinate 147,982 of NZ_CP033966.1, forward strand.
GCAACCCCGACGCCATGGAGAACATCCTGTGCCTGGCGGGCGCGCTGCGCGTGCGCTTCGGTCCCGACCTGGCGCATGAGATCCGCCTGGCGCGCTTCGACATGCTGTCGATAGCCGCCGACGTGCTGCACGAGGTTTCCTGCCATGGCGCGGACGGTGCCAAGGCGCTGATGCTGCTCAACGGCGAACCCGATTGCGCCTATCCCGCGATATTCCCCGGGCCGTTGCCCGCGGCGGTCGATGCGCGGGAGCTGGCCGCGCTGAATGCGCGGGTCGAGCCGGGGCGCGGACGGGAGGCCGATCCGGATACCATGGCGCAGCGCGTGACCCGCTTCGCCACGCTGGTTCCGTACAAGCGCGCCCTGAACGCGCGCAGCGCCATCCCGGCCGAGGCCACCGAATGGCTGACCGCCAGTTCCGTGTTCCCGCTGCTGGTGCCGGAGGGACACGTCGGCCGCTCGCAGGATGCGCCGCTCAAGGGCGGCCCCGGCCTGTACGTGGCGATCGCCGAATGCGTGCCGGACGACGGGCCGCTGCCGCACGCGCATTTCGACACGCAGGAATCGTTCTTCGTGCTGGATGGCGAATGGGACATCACCTGGGGCTTCGAGGACGAGTACCGCCTGCCGGTGCGCGCCTGCGACCTGGTCGGCGTGCCCACCGGCGCGATGCGCGCCTTCCGCAATACCGGCAAGGAAACCGCGCGGCTGTTCGTCATCATCCAGGGGCAGGAGCGGATGAGCGATACCGTCGTCTATTCCCCCACGGTGGGCGAAGAGGTGAACCGCCGCTTCGGTCCCGAGGTGGTCGAGGCCTTTCGCAAGGTCAACATCACGTTCGACGCCGAGCGCGCCTGAACCAGGATCCGCCAGCCTCCGCAGAGAGGCCGCGGGGCAAAAGGAGGAGTGGAGATGAAGCAAGGACTTGTCGGGCCGGGCCGCAGGCGGCACCTGGCCGTGTTGTTCGCCGTGGGCCTGGCGCTGGCCGCCGGGCGGGCGGATGCCCAGCCGTATCCGGCCAAGCCCATCAAGCTGATCGTGCCCTATGCGCCAGGCGGCGTGACCGACGTTTCCGCGCGGCTGGTCGCGCAGAAGCTGGGCGAGCTGCTGGGCCAGACGGTGTACGTGGAGAACAAGGGCGGAGGCGGCACCCGCATCGGGGCCTCGGAGGCGGCGCGCGCCGCGCCCGACGGCTACACCCTGCTGTACGCCAACTCGATCACGCACGGCACCCTGCCGGCCACGGCGGCCTCGCTGCCGTTCGACCCGGTCAAGGACTTCACGCCCATCGCGAAGCTGTTCTGGTACGCCAGCACCATCGTCTGCCACCCTTCGGTGCCGGCCAGTACGGTGGCCGAGCTCGTGGCCTACGCCAAGGCCCATCCGGGCAAGCTCAGCTACGCCAGCGCCGGTCCCGGCACGGGCAATCATTTCTCCAGCGAACTGTTCAACGTGATGGCAGGCGTGAAGATCGTGCACGTGCCCTATCGCGGCAGCGGCCCGGCGTTGCAGGACGTGATTGCCGGGCAGGTCAGCTGTACCCATGACGGCGCGGCCAAGCCCCATGTCGATGCGGGCAAGGTCAAGGCCATCGCCACCACCGGGATCGCGCGCGATCCGCGTCTGCCCGGCGTGCCCACGGTGGATGAGGCGGGCCTGAAGGGCTACGACATGACCTGGTGGCAGGGCCTGATGGCGCCGGCCGGCACGCCGCCCGGCGTGGTGGAGCGGCTGGCGCGTGCGACGCAGGCCCTGGCCAGGGACGAGGCCTTTCGCGCCAAGGCCTACGACATCGGCCTGAACGTGCAGGTTGAACCGGCCGACGTCCTGGCCAGGCAGGTCGTGCAGGACATCGCCAAGTTCCGCCGGATCGCGGCCGAGGCCAATATCGTGCTGGATTGACGGGGAGCTACGGCGTGGGCTGCAGGGCCACTGCCTCGACTTCCACTCGCACGCCGTAGTGCAGCGCCGGCACGGGCACGACCGCCCGCGCCGGCCGGGCATCGCCCAGCACCCGGCGATAGGCCTGGTCGAAGGCCGGCCAGTGTTCGACCCCGGCCAGGTAGACCGTGACCTTCATCACGTCGCGCCAGCCGCAGCCCGCCGCGGCCAGCGCCGCTTCGACGTTGTGCAATGCCAGGGCGGCCTGCTCGTCCAGCGGCAGGTCGGCGCGCGGATCGCCCGCGGCGTCCAGCGGCAGTTGTCCGGATACGAAGGCCAGGCCGCCGCCCGTAGCCACGTGCGAGTAATGGCCGCGCGGGGCGGCCAGGTCCGCCACGGCCGGGAACGCGATGGCGCGCATCACCAGCCCCCGAAGCGCGGCCAGTGGGCTTCGACGCCGGTTCCGCCGGCCACGACGGCATAGGCGCCGTGCTGGGCGGCGGTGGCGCAGGCGTGGTTGGGCAGGATGCGCAGCAGGGTGCCCACCGGCAGCATGGGCGTGGCGGCGGGGTCGGTGCGGTGGCGGACGATGCCGTGTTCCTGGTTCGCGTCGATCATGACCAGGTCCTGCAGCGGCCGGCCTTCCAGGTCGCACACCAGGCCATAGCCCTGGTCCACCGGCTGCCTGGCCGTGCCGCGGTCGCGCGACATGGCCATCCAGCCCGCGTCGGTGATCAGCCAGCCCTTTTCCTCTTGATGGCCGATCACGGTGCACAGCACGGACAGGGCGATGTCGTCGGTCCGACAGACACCCAGACCGTTCATGACCAGGTCGAAGAACACGAACACCCCGGCCCGCACCTCGGTGACGCCCTCCAGCGAGCGCGCGAAATGCGCGGTGGGGGTGCTGCCCACGCTGACGATCGGCGCCGCGTGGCCGGCTTCGCGCAGGCGCCGCGCGGCGCGGACCGCGCCCGCGCGCTCCTGCTCGGCCATGGCGACGATGGCCTCGGTGGAGCGGCAGTTGTAGGAATCGCCGGCATGGGCCAGCACGCCCGCTACCCAGGCGCCCTCGCCTTCGCGTCCGGACAGGCGGGCGGCGATCTTCAGCAGGATGGGGTCCTCGGGCTTGACGCCGGACCGGTGCCCGTCGGTATCGATCTCGATCAGCACGGGCAGTTGCAGGCCATGGTCGCGCGCATAGGCGCTGGTGGCCGCCGCCGCCTCGGCGTTGTCCAGGATGAGCGTCAGCCGGGCGCCCCGCCGTGCCAGGCGCTCCACGTGCGGCAGTTTGGACGGCACGATGCCCACGGCATAAAGGATGTCGGTCCAGCCGTGGTCCAGGAAGTATTCGGCTTCCTTCAGCGTGGAGACGGTGATGGGCGTGCCCGCCGGGCCCAGGCGCCGCGCGACATCGGCGGACTTGTTGGTCTTGACGTGCGGCCGCAGCGCGACGCCGAACGGCGCCAGCCGCTCGCGCAGCCGCGCGATGTTGCGGTCCATCCGGTTCCGGTCCAGCACCAGGACCGGGGTTTCGAGTTCGTTCAGTTGCATGATGTGCCTGGGTTCAATCGATATAGACGTTCTTGGCCTCGAGTATGGGGCGCAGGCGGGAGATCTCGCTGTCCACCAGCCGGGCGAGGCGGCCAGGCGTATTGTCGGCGCGGGCGGGGAACTCCACGCCTACGTCGCGCATCTGCTTGACCAGCGCGGGGTCGGCCAGGGCGTCGTTGATGGCGGCGTTGAGCTTGTCGACGATGGCGGGCGGCGTGCCGCGCGGCGCGAACAGCGCGTTCCACGAGCGGAAGTCGATGGCGGTCCTGCCGCTGCTTTGCGCCGTGGCGACCTTGGGCAGGCCGGGGAAGGGCTCGCGCGTCAGCACGGCCACGGCCCGCACGCGTCCGCTGGCCGCTTGAGCCAGCGAGGTGGTGGTCTGGTCGCACATGAAGTCGGTCTCGCCGCCCATCAGTCCGGTCATGGCGGGCGCCACGCCCTTGTAGGGCACGTGCATGACCTCGGCCTTCATGTCGCTCAGCAGCAGCAGGCAGGCCAGGTGCGCGATCGAGCCCACGCCCGCGCTGCCGTACGACATCGTGGCCTTGTGGGCCTGGAGGTAGTCGGCGAACTGCGGGAAATCGTTGACCGGCAGGCTCTGCCTGACCAGCAGCAGCAACGGCGCCGACCCGACCTGGCCCAGGGGTTCGAAATCCTTGCGTGCGTCGTACAGCGGCTTGCGATACATGATCATGTTGGCCGCATGCGTGCCTATGGTGCCGAAGCCTATGGTATAGCCGTCGGCGGCGGCGCGGGCCAGCTTCTGCATGCCGATCGAGCCGCCGGCGCCGCCCACGTTCTCGACCACGACCGAGACGCCCAGCCGCGGCCCCAGCTTGGCCGCCACGGCCCGCCCCAGCGCGTCGCTGGGACCGCCCGCGGGGAAGGGCATGATCAGGGTGACGGGCTTCTCGGGCCAGGCCTGGGCGCAGGCGGAAGAGGTGGCGGCGAGCGCGAACAGCGCCCCCGCGGCAATGGCGGCGATTTTCATGGGGACTCCTGGAAGGGGAAAGGTCCGGCGGCGTTGGGGGTTGTCAGCCGCGCCGGGGGCTGTTGGCGAGTTCCAGCACCGGCAGGATGCCGCGCGCTTCCTGGCGCGCGGCCGGCGCGCCCTCGGGTAGCGCCAGGCCCACGCGGTTGTGCCAGAAGGTGTCCATGCCGACGGCCGAGGTGCCGAACAGGTCGTAGCCGGATCCGGCCACGAACAGCGTGTTGCCGGGCTGGGCGCCCAGTTCCTGCAGGGCCAGGCGATAGGGGCGGGGGTCGGGCTTGTAGTAGCCGGCCCGTTCGGAGGTCACGACCACGTCCATGGAGACGTCCAGGAGGCCGGCGGCCAGTCGGCCCAGCCGCTCCGAGCAATTGGTGACCACGCCCAGCCGGTGCGTGCCGCGCAGGCTTTCCAGCACCGTCGCCACGCCGTCCCAGGGGGCGAGTTCGGCCCAGCGTTCCTCGAGCGCGTCGGCGGCGGCCAGCGGCAGGCCGGTCTCGGCCGCGGCTTCCCGCACCAGGGTCTCGTACGGCCGGTAGGCGCCGCAGGCATAGGTTCGCTTCAGGTAGGCGGCGCGCCAGGCACGGCCCGCTTCCTCGCCGCCGGCCGCGCTGTTCCACAGGGTCCAGGAGTCGAGCAGCGCGGTCAGCAGGTCGAACAGGACGAAATCGTATTGGCGTGTCATGGCGATCCGGAAAAGGTTGATCAATGATGGCCAGTTTAGGAGTCGCGCGGCCGTCTGTGGTTAATGGAATAGAATTTCTTCATTCACCAAAAGGTTAATAATGAAGCTGGACATCGACGACCTGCGCTTCATCCTGGCGCTGGACCGGGTAGGCAGCCTGGCCGCCCTGGCGCGCGAGGAAAACGTCACCCCGCCCGCGGTCACCAAGCGCCTCGGCCAGCTCGAGGCGCGGCTGGGCGTGCGCCTGGCGATGCGCACCACGCGCCGCCTGCAGCTGACGCACGAGGGGCACCTGCTGGCCCAGCACGCCACCGGGGTCATCGAGCGCATGCAGGCCATCGAGGAAGCCTTGCAGCAGCGCAGCCAGGTGGTGGCGGGCAAGCTGAAGGTGCACGGCCCGTTCGGCTTCGGCCGCCAGCACCTCGCGCCGCTGCTGGACGCGTTTCGCGCCGGCCATCCGCAGGTCGAGGTCCAGCTCTTCCTGTCCGACAACCTCATGCTGCCCAGCCAGCCCGTGCATGGACGCGATGCCTTCGACGTGCTGGTCAGCATCGGCGAGATACCCGACTCGCGCTGGGTGGCGCACCGGCTGGCGCCCAACCGGCGCGTGCTGTGCGCCGCGCCGGCCTATCTGCGCGGCGCGCCCGCCATCGAAAGCCCCGCCGACCTGGCGCGGCACGCCTGCCTGGTGCTGCGCGAGAACGACGAGGACGTGACGCTGTGGCGCTTCACGCAGCGTGAAGGAAGGGGCGAGCCCCGCCTGCATACGGTGCGCGTGCATCCCGCCATGGAAAGCAACGACGGCGAGGTCATCCGCCAGTGGTGCCTGGCCGGCCGCGGCATCATGGTGCGCTCGGAATGGGACGTGGCCGCCGCCGTGGCCGATGGATCGCTGGTGGCGCTGCTGCCGCGCCACCGGCTGCCCGACGCCGACGTGACGGCGCTGGTGCCGCAGTCGCGCATCGCCTCGGCGCGCGCCCGGCTGTTCGTCGACATGCTGAAGAAGGCCTTCCGGCCCCGGCCGCCGTGGCGTCCGGCATGACGGCGCGAACGCCGGGACCCGTCCTCTACAATGCATCCGCATTTCCGCCCGGAGGCCCGCCCTGAGAACCCCCAAGCCTTTCGACCTGCGCCGCCATCTTCCCCATCTGCTGCGCCGCGCCCACTTCGAGGCCGAGGCCCTGTTCGCCAGCATGTCCGACGAGGGCGCGACGTCGCGCCAGATGGCGCTGCTGGTGGCCGTCCACCAGATGCCGGGCGCCTCGCAAAGCCAGGTCGCGCAGGCCATCGGGCTGGACCTGAACACATGTAGCGATCTCGTGGCGCGCACGACCGCCAAGGGCTACCTGGTCCGCCGCCGCTCGGAAACCGACCGGCGGACCTTCTGCCTGGACCTGACGGAAATCGGCCGCGAGGTCATGGCGGCCTCGGTCGCCGTCGCGCCCCGGTACCAGGCCCGGCTGGCCGAGCGGCTGGACAAGGGCGAGCGCGAGCAGCTCACCGCCCTGTTGCGCAAGATGCTGGGTTTCGACGAATAGCAGCCGCCGGCGTTTCCGGGATTCTCCTGATCGCAAGAAACTACGTATTCGTATTAAATGCGGCGTTGCATGTCTTCTACGAAGGGCTCTCATCCATGGCGGAACTCATCGCATTCGCTCCGGGCAACTATCGCTACCTGCCCGGAGGATTCCAGTACAGCGCCGCCGTCATCGCCGACGCGGGCCATGCCATCGAGCGGGCGCGATTTGCCCGGCCGGTGCCGCTGGCCGAGGGCTTCGGCCGCATCCGCGACCATCTGGCGGCCGTGGGCCGGCCGCCTACCGCGCTGTGCGCCTGCGAGCTGCGCTCGCCCGCGCCCATGAGCGAACCCGAGTTCGTCGCCTTCAACCGCCGCTACGTGCAGCCGCTGGCCGAGTGGGGGTTGTTCAAGGACGAGGCGAATCCCGTCGCACGATGCAACCTGATCCCGGAAGCCGATGCGCCCGCCGAACCGGGTTTCTACGCGTTCAGCTACACCGTGCCCACGCAAACGGAGGGCCCGGCCGATTTCGTGACCTCGGGCGCGGCCGAATGTCCGGACCGGCCCAACTACCGCGCAAGCATCGTGCGGTTGGGGGAAACCTCGCCCGATGCGCTGATCGACAAGCTGCGCTTCGCGCTGGGCGACCTGCAATCGCGCTTCGACGCGCTGGGCGTGTCGGCGCACGACGTCACGGACATGAGCCTGTACACCGTCCATGACCTGTATCCGGCCATCGCGTCGGAGTTCGCGCGCCGCGGCCTGCTCGCGGGCGGGCTGGACTGGCACTGGGTGCGGCCGCCGGTGTGCGATATCGAGATAGAAGTCGATGCCCGGCGCGTATCGCGTCAGGTGCTGTTGCCATCCTTCCGGAGTGCTTCATGACATCGCTGCGCGTAGTGCGTCACCTGCTTGCCGCCACCCTGCTGGCGCTGCCCTGCGCCGTTCCGGCCGCCGCGCCGGCGGTGCCGGGGCCGGTCAGGATACTGGTCGGCTTTCCCGCCGGCGGCACCATCGATGTGGTCGCGCGGCTGGTGGCCGAGCAGATGCAGGGCGACCTGGGCGTGCCCGTGGTGGTCGAGACCCTGGCCGGCGCGGGCGGACAACTGGCGGCCCAGGCGCTCAAGCGCGCCGCGCCGGACGGCCGTACGCTGATGGTCGCGCCCGACCATACCGCCGTCATCGTGCCGCTGACCGTGGCTAAGCCCGGCTTCGACAGCCGGACGGACTTCGCGCCGGTCGGCATGGTGGCCGACTACGCGGGGGCGCTGGCCGTCAGCCAAGCGAGCGGTATCAAGGACCTGCGCGACCTGATGCGCCACGTGCAGGCGCATCCGTCGGCCGGCGGCGTGGGCGTTTCAGCCCCGGGAAGCAAGCCGCAGTTCCAGCTGGACGCGCTGGCCAGGTTGCAAAAGCTGCCCTTGTCGGCGGTGCCCTATCGCGGTTCGGTGCCCATGGTGCAGGACCTGGCCGGGGGACACATCGCGGCGGGCATCACGGCACTGGGCGATTTCCTGGAGTTCCATCGCGCCGGCAAGCTGCGCGTGATCGCCGTGACGGGCGAGCGTCGCTCCGGCCTGCTGCCCGAGGTGCCCACGGCGGCCGAGTCGGGCTATCCGCTGCGGCTGGATTTCTGGGTGGGCCTGTTCGCGCCGGCAGGAACGCCGCAACCGCTGGTCGCCCGCTTCAATGCCGCGCTGAACCAGGCGCTGGACGTGCCCAAGGTGCGCGAGCGCATGGCGGCGGTGGTGTTCGATCCCCGGCCCGGCCCGCCGTCGGCCTTGCGGCAGCGCATCGCCTCGGAGCTGGAGCAGTGGGAGCCCATCATTGCCGCCTCGGGTTGGGTCAGGCAATGACGGGCGCCAAGGGCCGGCGCTTCAGTCCAGGGTAAGCCGGCGGTAGTAGTTCGGCAGCGCGAACAGCGCGCCGTGCACCCGCGCGTTGTAGTACTCCAGGTCGTCGATCCCGCGTTCCTCCAGGCGCGCGTGGATCGTTTCGCCCGGCACCGCGTCCGGGTCCAGCGCGTCCGAAGCCACCGCCAGGCCCCAGTAGGTGCCGTATAGCGGGATGTGTACGCCGTAGGGCCGCACGTGCGCGAACTGGCCGCGCAGCGTCCCGCACAGCTCGCGCACCTGCTCCGGCTGGTGGAAGGGCGAACCCATGTGCAGCACCAGGGCCCCGCCCGGCGCCAGCGCATGCTTGCAGCCGCGGAAGAACTCGGGGGTATAGAGCGGTCCTGCCGGCGTGTCCGGATCGGTCAGGTCGAGCAGGATCAGGTCATAGCGGTCGGACGTGCGCGCAAGGAAGTCCACGCCGTTCTCGACCAGCACCGTGGCGCGCGGATCGTCCAGGGCACCGCGATGGATCTTCTGCAGATACCGGCGCGCCACGTCGATGACCTCGCTGTCCAGGTCGACCAGCGTGGCCTGTTCGATGCCGCGATGCTTGAGTAATTCCTCCAGCGCGCCGCCGTCGCCGCCGCCTATGATCAGGGCGGACCGCGGCGCGGGGTGGGCCGTGGCGGCGGGATGCACCAGGGCCTCGTGATAGAAGAATTCCTCGGCCTCGGAGGTCATGTAGCGGCCGTCCAGCCGCAGGGTGCGGCCCAGCGTCGCGGACTCCAGCAGTTCCAGCCTTTGGTAGGCGGTCTGCCGGCTGAGGATGCGGCGATCGAAGCGAAAGCCGAAATATGCCTGGCCGGCGACGTCCTCGAACACCAGTTCGCCCGCGTCCGCCGGACCGTCGACGTCGCCGCGGCTCAGGTGCTGGCGCTGCATGTCGCTCGGCCGGAAGGCTTCCACCAGCGCTTTCATCAGCGCCTCGGCCTTGCGCGAATTGTCTTCCTGGAAATTGCAGACGTAGACGTCCAGCGTCACGCCGTTGCGTTCGGGCCAGGTATGGACGGCCAGGTGCGATTCGGCCAGCAGCAGCATGCCCGTCACGCCGCCGGGCTGGCCTTGGAACTCGGGAAAGGTGTGCCACTTTTCGTCGACCAGGGTGAGTCCGGCGTCGAGCGTGTGGCGGCGGCAAAGGTGCGCCAGGGTTTCGGCGTCCGTCATCAGGACGGTATCGCAGGCGCAATGATAAAGATCTGCGGTAAGGTGCAGGCCTTGCATGGTGTCGATGCTCCTTGGAAAAGAGTCTTGCGACCAAGGGGATGGGCACTACGAAAGCCCGGAAACCAGAGGCTTCCGATTCGAGCGGCGATGGCCCGTTCCGTGCGGAACGGCTGGGCAAAAATGGCCGAGTCTACCCCAACCCATCTGGATGTGCGAGACGGGCGCAACGCGAAAAAAAACCCCTCGCCGGGGCGAGGGGTCGTCGGTGATGCATGCGCGGGGCGCAGGCCCCGAGGCGTTCGTCAGCCGGCGGTGATGTTGTGCGACTTGATCACCTTTTCCCAGGTCGCGGTCTCGTCGGCCTGGAACTTGCGGAAAGCGTCCAGGCGCAGCGGCGACAGCTCCAGGCCCTGGGCCTTCAGCGTCTCCAGCGTGGCGGGGTTGCTCAAGACCTTGGTCACGTCGCGCGCCAGCTGGCCGGACACGTTCGCCGGGGTCGAGCTGGGCACGTACAGGCCGTACCAGGACACCACGTTCACGCCCTTCACGCCGGCTTCGGCCAGGGTGGGGATCTCGGGCATGATGGGCGAGCGCTCGGAGCCGGTCAGGGCCAGCGCGCGCAGCTTGCCGGACTTGATCTGGGGCATCAGGGTCGGCAGCGCGCCGAAGATGACCTGGATCTGGCCGCCCAGCGCGTCGTTCAGTGCCTGGGTCGTGCCCTTGTAGGGAACGTGCAGCAGGTCGGCGCCGGTGGCATCCTTGAACAGTTCGCCAGCCAGGTGCAGGCCGCTGCCCACGCCGGGCGAGCCGTAGGCCATGGTGCCGGGCTTGGACTTGGTCAGCGCGATCAGTTCCTGGATGTTCTTGGCGGGAACCGAGGGGAACACGGCGACCACGTTGGGCGCCTTGGCCATCATCGCGACCGCGGTGAAGTCCTTGTCGACGTTGTAGGGCAGGTTGGCCATCAGCGTCGGGTTGATGGTCATGTTGCCGGCCGGCACGACCAGCAGCGTGTGGCCGTCGCCGGCGGCGCGCTTGACCGCGTCGATGCCGATGTTGCCGTTGGCGCCGGGACGGTTGTCCACGACGGCGCTCTGGCCGTATTCATTCTGCAGGCCGGTGCCCAGCAGGCGGGCCAGCACGTCCACGGGGCCGCCCGGCGGGAACGGGGCGATGATGCGGAACGGGCCGTGCTTGAGCGAGGCCTTGGCGGCGGCGTCGTCGGCCGCGGGAGCCTGGGCGAAAGAAGCCGTGGCGACCGCCGCGAACAGCGCGCCGGCAACCAGGCGAGTGCTAGTCTTAAACATGATGAACTACTACTCCATGACAATAAGTGCCCACCCCCTACGCCCTGACGGGCGCCCCCTCAAGGGGGCGGCGCTGGCGGACCGGCAAAGCCGGATCCGCGGCGCCCAGGGGTAAAACCAGGCTGGCGGAAAATGGCGTTTTTCCCGCCTTGAATAACCTGACCGAGCTCAGTCTTACGCCGAGTAATGAGCTTCAGACAGGGCGAGATGGATCTGCTCCTCCGACCCTCTCGCATATAGGCCTCGACAAGAAGAACACTGTTCTCCGTCTGCCTATTGTTACCCCAGGATGCGGTGGATCCGGCTTTGCCGGTCCACCCGCATCGCCCCCTGGGGGGCGCGCGTAAGCGCGTAGGGGGGGGTTATATGGCCACTGCATGCGCCTGATTGCCGATGGCGCGCACGACGCTATAGACAGTCAGGGCGGAAGTCTTGGGGTTGGCCGCGAGCGGCTTGCCCCGCATGGTGATCTCGAAGCTGCCGAAGGCGCCGCTGGCTTGCACGTTGTGCACGTTTTCCTTGCTGGTGGGATCGGCGATCAGGCGCACCTGGGTGCGGTCCAGGCCGAGGCCGGCCAGCGACAGCGTGGCGGCGACGTTGGCGTTCTTCGGGAACAGCCGCGCGGCTTCGCCGGCGGGGCCTTCGAAGATCACCGTGGGTTCGGTCAGCGCCTCGAGCTTGAACTGCCCGTCGGCCGGCGTGTCCTTCCAGGCCAGGGCCGGCTTGCGGCCGGTGTAGACCACCGAGTCCAGGCCACCGATCCTGGCCGCGGCCAGCGCGTCGATGCCGCCGATGGCGCCGGACAGGAGCTGCACCTGGGTCTTGCCGCGCTTGGCCGCTTCTTCCAGCTGGCGCGCCAGTTCGACGTCGGACAGCGCGCCGATGGACACCACCACGCAGGGGATGCCTTGTTCGAGCGCGGGCAGCACGTGCGCGCGCAGCGCGCCATGGCCGGCGCATTCGACCAGCAGGTCGGGGCGCTGGGCGACTTCGGCCAGGCCGGTCACGACCTGGGCCTGGGGAGCGATCGCGGCGACCTGCTCGCGGGCCTGGTCCAGCGTGTCGGGGGCGACGATGACGCTGTCGATCGACACGTCGGGATCGTTCTTCAGCAGCGACAGGACGGAGAGGCCGATGGCCCCCGACCCGATCATCGTGATTCGTAGCATGTTGGCTCCTGGGCGATGCGTTGCCCGGTCAATGGGATGGTGAATAGTTGAGCAGGCGCGACAGCTCGTCGGCGGTACCGCGCACCCGGCCGATCAGCTCGGACACGCGCGCTTGCTCGACGCGCGAGGACGGCAGTGCGGCGCCCAGCGCCGCGATCACGCGGCCGGTATGGTCGCGCACCGGCGTGGCGATGCTGGTGATGCTGGGTTCGTAGAAGCCGGCGCCCATGGCATAGCCGTTGGTCCGGTCCTGGGCCAGCAGGCCGTGCAGCGCCGTCAGCGTGGGCGGCGTGCTGGGCGAATAGACCTCCAGCTCCTCGTCGGGATAGAGTTCGCCCATTTCCTGGCGGTCCAGGTCGGTCAGCATCACGCGGCCGAGCACGGTGGCGTGCGCGGGCAGGCGCGTGCCCAGGTTGACCGCGCTGGGGAACAGCGTGGGGGCCGAGACCTTCGCGACGTAGACGATGGAGCGGCCGTCGCGCACCACCAGGTTGCAGGAATAGCCGATCTCGTCCCGCAGGCGCTGCAGCAGCGGCGATCCGAGTTCGGTCAGTTCCAGCGAGGCCAGGTATTCGAAGCCCAGGCTCAGCACGGCCATGCCCAGCCGGTAGTTGCGGCCGCCCTCGGTGCGCTCGATGAAACCCAGCGCTTCCAGCGTGGTCAGCAGCCGGAACACGGTGGAGCGGGGCAGGCCCATCTTGCGCGCGAACTCGGGCGCCGACAGCGTGCGGTTCTGGCGGCTGAAGTGGCTGAGCAGCCGCAGGCCGCGCTCCAGGCCCGGGACGATGTAGCGCTCCGGAATGTCTTCGCTGATGGCGGCGTCGTTCATGGTCAGCGGGGCGTGGCGCCGGCGGTGGCCGCGGCGTGCGCGCCTTCCAGGATGGCCGCGACCGCTTCGGGCCGCTCGATGTGGCAGGCGTGGCCGGCCACGGCGATGGAGCCGTAGGGGGCGCCGAACATCTCGGCGATGGCGCGGCAGTTGGCCGGGATCGTAACGGTGTCCTGGTCGCCGGAATGGACCTCGACCGGCACGGGCGCCGGCGCGTAGCCGGTCATGTCGGCGTTGCACAGCATCTCGATCGCCTGGCGGTAGCCGGCGGTATCCAGGCGCTCCATGTTCCAGCGCACCCAGGCCAGGGCCTCGGCGCTGGGTTCGGACGACAGCATCTTGGCGGGGCGCGTGCGCGCCATGCCGGCGATGCCGACCTGTTCCAGCGTGCGCAGCCGCTCGGCGCGCACCGCTTCCTGGCGCTCGGCCAGCGCCGGATTGCCGTAGCCGCGGGTGGGGCTCAGCAGCACCAGCCGCGCGACCCGCTGTTTGCCCAGGTCATGCGCATAGGCCGTGGCCATCAGCGTGCCGAGCGAATGGCCCACCAGCACGCAGCGTTCGATGTCCAGCGCATCGAGCATCTGGTGCAGCCGCTGTGCGTAGTCTCCGGCGCCCGGCGAGGCCGGCGCCAGCCGCGCCGAATTGCCGTAGCCCGGCGCGTCCCAGGCGATCACGCGCGCGCGTTCGGCCAACTTCAGCGCCGCATGCAGCCACGAGCCCGCGCCCGAGCCGATGCCATGCAACAGCACGATGGCCATGCCGTCCGCGCCCGGCGTGCCCGCCTCGCGATAACACTGCACGCCCCCGGCCGTCTGCACCGACTTCTCGGCGAAACGGCTATTGAGCAACTCCAGCGTTTCCGGCGACGGTTCCGGCGCCAACGTATCGGTCTGCATCGTCCTAAATTCCTTCTTGCGCCCGCGACCCCTTCGGCCACGAACACGAAAGCGCGGCATTGTATCCGTGCGTCGTGCCACCCTGCGGGAGCACGTCCGCAGACGGCAAAAAAGCGGCAAGCACGCCGCCCCTCGCCAGCCTGTTGTTACCCCAGGGCACAGCGGATCCGGCTTTGCCGGTCCGCCGGTGCCGCCCCCTTGAGGGGGAGCGGCCGAAGGCCGCTTGGGGGTGGGCTTCCCTGCCGGTCCGCCAGTGCCGCCCCTGGGGGCGCGCGTCAGCGCGTAGGGGGGGACCTATTACCGCTTGATCTTAGCCAGCGGGTGCTCGGGCGGGTAGGTCGGCGTGATGGGCTTCTTGGCGCCCAGCATCACACACATCAGGGCGTCTTCGTCGCCGATGTTGATTTCCTCGCGGTACACGCCCGGAGGCACCGACACCAGGTCGCGATCGGTCAGGATGGTTTCGAAGCGCTCGCCGTCCTTCTCCAGGACCACCTTGAGCTTGCCGCGGATGACGAAGAAGATTTCCTCGACGTCGGTGTGCAGGTGCGGGGGGCCTTCGTGGCCCGCCGGGATCACCATGGTCGAGAACGTGAAGTGCTCGGAAGGCACGGTGTTCGAGTCGGCGGCGACGCCGGTGCCGCCCGTACCGACGTAGCGCATTTGCGCACGGCCGTACTTGGGATCGAAGTCGGCCTGGAACTTCAGGGCGTCCCAGTCGTACTTGCGGGTCGAGAACCGCGCGACGCGCGAGTTCATCCAGGTCTCGAAGTCAGCGCCTTCAGGGCGGTCCCAGCTGCGGGCGACTTGCTGTTGTTCGGACATATCCGTCATGGTGTACTCCTGCATGGGCGGCTAGGCGCCGCGAGAGCGGGTGAAGGCGGGTGCGGAAGGCGCCCGCCGCGGTGTGTTCGCTGTCACTGCCACGCGTTTTATATGTAAAACGCGGATTTAATAGTGAAACAAGCCTAAATATACGCCCTATTGGTGAAATCGTCACTAGGGTAAACACCAAGTCGCCATTCCCGGGTACAATCGCAGCCTGCGCCTGGCTCCAATCCGGGCGTGCATCCGGCCAGGCGCCACGCGCCTTGTCTCCCGGGGTCCACCCGGGCAGCCGTTTTCCGGCCGGCCTACCCCCAGTTACCACATACGTCAGCCTCGATTGGAGTCACTCAGCTTGAGCGACGGGCCGTCGCTGGAGTTGTCTTGATTACTTCCGATATTTCGTTTGCCGACCTTGGCCTGGCCGAGCCGCTGATGCGCGCCATCGCCGACGCCGGTTATACCCATCCTACCCCCATCCAGGCCCAGGCCATTCCCCAGGTGCTGAAGGGGGGCGACCTGCTGGCTGCCGCGCAGACCGGCACCGGCAAGACTGCCGGCTTCACCCTGCCCCTGCTGCACCTGCTGTCGTCCAACCGCCCCGCGCAGATGCGTCCGGGCCGTCCGCGCTGCCTGATCCTGACGCCCACGCGCGAACTGACCGCACAGGTCGAGGAATCCGTACAGATCTACGGCAAGTACCTGCCGCTCAAGTCCATGGTGATGTTCGGCGGCGTCAACATCAATCCGCAGATCAGCGCGCTGAAGAAGCCGGTGGACATCCTGGTCGCGACCCCCGGCCGCCTGCTGGACCACGTGGGCCAGAAGACGCTGGACCTGTCCGGTGTCGAGATCCTGGTGCTGGACGAAGCCGACCGCATGCTGGACATGGGCTTCATCCGCGACATCCGCAAGATCCTCGCGCTGCTGCCGTCCAAGCGCCAGAACCTGTTGTTCTCGGCCACCTTCTCCGATGAGATCCGCGCCCTGGCCAAGGGCGTGCTGAACGATCCGGGCGAGGTCTCGGTCGCGCGGCGCAACACCGCCTCCGAACTGGTGCGCCAGTCGGTGCTGCTGGTGCAGAAGGAACAGAAGCGCGACCTGCTCAGCCACCTGGTGCGCAGCAATGGCTGGAAGCAGGTGCTGGTGTTCACGCGCACCAAGCACGGCGCCAACCGGCTGGCCGAGAAGCTGGTCAAGGACGGCGTTCCCGCCGCCGCCATCCATGGCAACAAGAGCCAGTCCGCGCGGACCAAGGCGCTGGCCGGGTTCAAGGACGGCTCGGTGGAAGTGCTGGTGGCGACCGACATCGCGGCGCGCGGCCTGGACATCGACCAGTTGCCGCAGGTGGTGAATTTCGAGTTGCCCAACGTGCCCGAGGACTACGTGCACCGCATCGGCCGGACCGGCCGCGCGGGCGCGACGGGTGCCGCGGTGTCGCTGGTCGACGGCGAGGAAGGCAAGCTGCTGGCCGACATCGAGAAGCTGATCAAGCGCAAGATCGACCGCGAGCCCCTGCCCGCCTTCACCGTGTCGGCGCCCGACCGCGACGAGCGGGCCGACCGCCCGCCGCGTTCGCATGCGCCGCGCCAGGGCCAGGGACGCCAGGGCGCGCCGCGCGACGGCGGCCGTGGGCAGTCCGCCGGCCATGGTTCGGGTGGCCGCCAGCCGTCCGGCGGCGGCCGTGGACAGGGCGCCGCGCGCGGGCAGGGCCCGGCCAGCCGGCCGGCCTCGCCCAGCCCAGCCAGGCCCGTCCGGCCCAGCCGCGCCACGCCGCGCCGGCTTCCCAGGGCGCGGCTTCGTCCCGCCGGCGAAGCTCGCAACGGCGGCGCCCGCCGCCCCGCCCTCTTCACGCCCAAGACGCAGGGCTGAGTCCCCCACGCCCTCCGGATCGCTTGCGCGGTCCGGAGGGCGTGTGCCGTCGTTTCTTCCCTCCCCTTCGTTTTCGACCCGTCCGCGTCCCGTACCCCGCACTTTGCGCGTTGACGCCGGATGGCTACGCTCGTACACTATTTGCGAAACTTAGTTTCGCAATGCGAACGTACTATGTCCAGCCATCCTCTCATGTCCTACAGCGAGAAACAGCACGCATGAAAGCGCCCCACGACCAACCGCGCATCCTGATCGCCGGCGCGGGCATAGGAGGGCTGACGGCGGCCCTGGCTCTCAGGAAACTGGGTTTTCGCCACATCGAGGTGCTGGAACAGACGGCGGTCCTGAAGGAGGTCGGCGCGGGCATCCAGCTCGGCCCCAATGCCGTCAAGGTCCTGCACGACCTGGGCATCGCCCCGGCGCTGGAAGCCGTGGCGGTGGCGCCGCTGGCCACCCGGTCGCGCGATTGGGCCAGCGGCCGTACCATCCGCGATTTCCCGCTGGGGCCGGAGTGCGCGCAGCGCTACGGCGCGCCCTACTACCATGTGCATCGCGCCGATCTGCACAATGCCCTGATCGATGCGTACGGGCGCGAGAACGTGCGGCTGGCGCAGCGCGTCAAGACGTATGCGCAGGACGCGGCGGGGGTGCGCGTGGTCCTGGAGTCGGGCGAGACCGTGGAAGGCGACGTGCTGGTCGGGGCCGACGGCGTGCATTCGGTCGTGCGCGGCCAGTTGCTGGAAGGACAGGATCCGCGCTTCACCGGGCTGCTCGCCTGGCGGGGCATGGCGGATGCGGATCGCGCGCGCCACCTGGGCATCGAGAAGAACGTCAACGCCTGGTGGGGACCGCACCGGCACTTCGTGAACTACTACGTGTCGGCGGGCCGGCGCATCAACTGGATCGGCATCGTGCCGGCGGGCCAGTGGCGGCTCGAATCGTGGTCGGCGCGCGGCGACAAGGCCGAGGTGCTGAAGGAGTTCGACGGCTGGCACCCCATCGTGCGCGGCTTGATCGAGGCCACCGACGACGTCTTCAAGTGGGCGCTGTATGACCGCGATCCCTGGCCTGTGTGGACCCGCGGCCGGGTGACGCTGCTGGGCGACGCGGCCCATCCCATGGTGCCCTTCCTGTCGCAGGGCGGCTCGCAAAGCATCGAGGACGGCCATGTGCTGGCGCTGTGCCTGGCCGGGCTGCCGCACGATCCGGCCGCGGCGCTCAAGGCCTACGAGGAGCTGCGCACCGCGCGCACGGCGCGCGTGCAACTGGGCTCGCGCGAGGCGGGCCGCATGTTCCACCAGACCGATCCGCTGAAGAAGTTCATGCGCAACCTGAAGTTCCGCTGGGCCGCGCTGACCAACAGCCAGGAGAAATGGCGCCGGGTCGACTGGCTGTACAGCTACGACTGCCAGGCGGCCGTGGCCGAGAAACTTGGCGCCGCGCCCGCTAGCGCGCCAGTTCCCACCGCCGGTAGCATCGCCTGATCGCCGCCGCCGACGGCAGCATCACCTTGGGTAGGTCGAGCCCCTCGACCATTTCCGCATAGAGTCGGCGGTTGCGCGGCGTGACCACGGCGATATGGTGGATCATCGCCCACTTGACGCTGTCGCGGCCGCCGTCCAGCGCGCCGCGCCGGTCGCGTTCGAACCAGGTGCGGCGCAGGTAGCGCAGCAGGCTCAGCGGCGTGGAGATGTCCAGCAGGATCACGCCGGTCGCGCGCCGCAGGCGCTGCGGCATGCAGCTGGAATAGTTGCCGTCCATGACCCAGCGCTCGCCCGCGATGGCCGCGTCGTGCAGGGCGGTGAATTCCTGCGCGGGGCGGGGTTCCCAGTCGGTATGGGGCAGGTGGTAGAGCCGGTCGAGGTGGACCGGCTCCAGGCCGCGTTTACGGGCGATCGCCTCGGCCAGCGTGGACTTCCCGCTGTTGGAGGGCCCGACGATGCAGATGCGCGGCCCCAGGCTCGCAAGCTTCATGAAAAAGGTGTCCTTCACATCCAGGCACCTTTTTATTCGATGGCGCGCGCACTGGCCAGTCCGGCGGAGATCAGATCGGCGGGCGCGCCTCGAATCCCAGCACCGCTTCCAGCGCGTGCGCCGCTTGCAATACCTGGGCATCGTGGCCGCGCGGCGCGGCGATGTGCAGGCCCATGGGCAGGCCGGCGGCGGTCAGTCCCATCGGGATGCTGATGGCGGGCTGCTGCGTCAGGTTGAACAGCGAGGTGTAGGGCGTCCAGGCCCGCCGGTTGGGGAATTCCTCGAACTCCTTCGGATAGCTCAGGTTCGCGTCGAAGGCGGGGGCCGCGACCGTGGGCGTCAGCAGCAGGTCGAAGCGCTGGTGGAAGGCGTGCAGGCGCCGCGCCAGGTCCTGGCAGCGCGCCTGCGCACCCATGTAGTCCTCCAGCGCCAGGCCGGCGCCGTCCTCCAGGATGCCGGCCATGACGGGTGACAGCAGCGCGCGCCGCTCCGCCGGCATGTGCTGCAGCGCGTACCGGTATCCCGCCTGCAGCAGGACCAGGTAGTCGTCGATGGGATTGTCGATGTCCGGATCGGCTTCTTCGACGATGGCGCCCAGGTCGGCCAGGCGTCGTCCCATCTGGCCGAAGGCCTGGGCGATCTCGGCGTCGACCCGGGGGGCGTAGCCCAGGGTCAGGCTGAGGGCGACGCGCTTGCCGCGCAGGCCTAGTTCGAGATCGGCGCCCAGGCCGTCGGGCCGCCAGGGCAGCGACATGGCATCGCGCGGATCGGGCCGGGCGATGATGTCCAGCACCGTGGCGGTGTCCCGTACGTTGCGGGCCAGCGGGCCGACGCAGGACAGGCCGCCGGCCACGTTGGGCGGATACATGGGCACCAGGCCGCCTGTGGCCTTGAAGCCGACCACGCCGGTCAGGGCCGCGGGAATGCGCAACGACCCGCCGGCGTCCGAGCCCAGCGCGAAGGGGCAGAAGCCGGCCGACACCGAGGCCGCGCCGCCGCCCGAGGACCCGCCGGCCTGCTTGGCCGTGTCCCAGGGATTGGTGGTGGCGCCGGTAAGCGGACTGATGGTGACCGGACCCGCGCCCAGTTCCGGCATGGTGGTCAGGCCCAGCAGCACCGCGCCGCCTTCCTGGCAGCGCAGCACCGCGGGCGCGGTGTCCGCCACGGGGTCGGCGGGCATCGCGCGCGAGCCGCGCCGGTGGGGCAGCCCGGCCACCATCAGGTTGTCCTTGGCGGTGAAGGGCACCCCGTCCAGCGGTCCGAGCGGCGCGCCGCGCTGCCAGCGCGACTCGCTGGCGCGGGCCGCCGCGCGGGCGCGGTCCTCGTCCAGGATCGTGAACGCGTTGATGCGCTCGTTCAGTGCGGCGATGCGGGCAAGCTGCGATTCGAGCGCCTCGACCGGAGAGATCTCCTTGCGTTCGAAGGCGTGGGCGAGCTGAGCAAGGGAAAGGAACGGCAGGTCTGACATGCTGGTGGGAATCCTGGGTTGGTCGATGGCGCGCTACTGCGGCCGTGCGCCGTCGACGCGCTGGTCGGGGGCCACGACGTCGCCGTCCACGACCATGGGTTGGCCGTCCACGTGGAACGAGCATTTGCGCATGGGGATGTCCAGGTGCGCCTTGGTGCGGCGGCTGCCGCCGGGGCCGGTGGAAAACAGGAAGTTGCCGTAGAACGACCGTGCTTCCATGCCTATGGTGGCGGCCTTGTCGTACAGCCCGAGCGAGGTCCAGCGGGCCTTGGGCTGCAGGCCCCAGCCCAGGTGGGACACCGCATAGGCGTCGGGGTCGTCGAAGCCGCTCAGGTAGGCGTCCAGGAACTCGGCGTCCAGTCCGCCCGAGATGCGCACGATGGCGCCGCGCTCGATCTCCAGCGTGATGGGCGTCTGCACGTAGTTCTTGAACGGCAGGATGATGTCGCCCGGGGCCAGCACCACCACGCCCTCGGCCGTGCCGTCGTCGGGCAGGCGGGCGACGAAGCCGCTGGGCCAGTGGTCCCAGCGGCCGGGGCTGTCCACGTAGCCGTATTCCGCGGTGATGGGATAGGCGCCGACGGAGGCCGTGAGCCGGGTGCCTGCCGCGGAAGTGACGGTGATGCGGCGCCCCTGCGCGTAGGCGTCGCGCGCGGCCAGCACGCGGCGCCGGTCGTCCGGCGAAGGCATGACGCGCGCGAGGACCTCCGGAGGCTCGTAGGCCAGCAGCATGCGGGTGCCGGACTCCAGCACCGCGCGCTGGCCCGGCGTGAACAGCAGGAACACGGTGTCGATGACCAGGTCGGCGGCCTTCATCGCGGCCAGCGCCATGGGGTCGTCGTCGATGGGCGAAGCGCCGCTGACCACGGTGGGATCGGTACCCACTTCGCAGGTATCCCAGTTGGGCGCGATGTCCAGCTTGACCACCCGCGCCTGCAGCGCGGCGGCGGCCCGGGCGGCGGCATCGACCACGCGCGGGTCGGAGTTCTGCGAGGTCAGGATCAGCACGTTCTCGCCGGGGGCCAGCTTCGAGAGCTGCAGGACGTCCGTCCAGCAGCGGGTCAGTTGCGAGGGACTCAGGGGCATGCGGCCTCCGGGATGCCGGGCGCGGTCATGGCCGCTGCCCGAAGCGATTGAACGAATCGTGTTCCAGGCTGAAGGCATCCCCCAGCCGGCAGTAGTCCCGGCCGGCCAGCCGTCCCACGCCGCGCAGCGCGGCCATGTCGATGCGGCCTTGTGCGCCGACCACGTCGGAATCCACGTGGATGGCGACCACCTCGCCCAGGACCAGGGTGTAGCTGCCGCGCGGCAGCGGCAGCGCCTGTGTCAGCGTGCATTCGAACCAGGCCTTGGACTCGGCCACGCAGGGCGGACGCACCAGCGAGGCGGGCGCGGGCGTCAGGCCCGAGGCCTGGAACTCGTCCACGCCGGATGGGTGCGCCTGGGCGCAGGCGTCCTGCTGTGGCGCGATGGCTTCGCCGACCAGGTTGACCACGAATTCCCCGGTGGCGAGGATATTGTTCAGCGTGTCCTTGGGACGGTCCCCGGCGTGGCGGCCGATCGAGATGCACAGGTAGGGCGGATCCGTGGACACGGCATTGAACCAGCTGAACGGAGCGAGGTTGGCCCGTCCGTCG
The DNA here is from genome assembly GCF_003854895.1 of Pigmentiphaga sp. H8. Lineage (NCBI taxonomy): Bacteria > Pseudomonadati > Pseudomonadota > Betaproteobacteria > Burkholderiales > Alcaligenaceae > Pigmentiphaga > Pigmentiphaga sp. H8. Next base: position 169,644 of record NZ_CP033966.1, read on the forward strand.
CGGTCGACCGTGGACACCAGCGCGATGGGCCGGGGCACGACCAGCCCGGCCACCAGCTTGTACAGGCGCGCCGGGTCGGTCTGGTCGGGAAGGTAGCGGATCTTCGTGGTCACTCGGGTCGGATGTTGGCTTCGCGGATGACGGTCTTGAAGGTGGTCAGTTCGTCGTGGATGAGCCTGGCCGACTCCGCCGGCGACGCATAGCGGGTAATGATGGACTGGGCCAGCAGCGGTTCCTGCACCGCCTTGTCGGAGAAGACCTGCTTGAAGGCCCGGTCGAGTTTCTCGATGACGGGCGCGGGCGTGCCGGCGGGGGCCAGCGCGAACAGCTTGGCGCTGACATCGTAGCCCTTGAGGCCGGCCTCGGTCGCGGTCGGCACATTGGGCAGCAGGCTGATGCGCTCGGGCGAGGCGACGGCCAGCGCGCGCAGCTTCTGGTTGCGGATGTGGGGCAGCGTGGCCGCCAGGCTTTCTATGCTCATGTTCACCTGCCCGCCCACCAGGTCGAGCAGCGACGGCGAGATGCCCTTGTAGGGAACGTGCAGCAGGTCGACGCCCGCGGCGCGCTTGAACATTTCCCCGGCCAGGTGCTGTACCGAGCCGTTGCCGCTGGAGGCGAAGGTCAGCGCGCCCGGTTTGGCCTTGGCCAGCGCGACGAGCTCCTGGACGGAGGTGGCCTTGACGCCGGGATTGACCACGATCACGAATGGGATGCTGCCGAACACCGAGACCGGGGTGAAGCTTTTCTCCAGGTCGAAGGGCGCGGAGCGTTCGTACAGCGAGGCGTAGATCGCGTGGCTGGTCAGCGAACTCCACAGCAGGGTGTAGCCGTCGGGGTCGGCCTTGGCGACGGATTCCGCGCCTATGCTGCCGGTGGCGCCGGGGCGGTTGACCACGACCACCTGCTGGCCGAGCTGCTTGGCCAGCATGGGGCCGGCCAGGCGCGCGGCCGCGTCCACCCCGCCGCCCGGGGGCCAGGGCACGATCAGGGTGATGGGCCGTTCCGGCCATTCCGCATGGGCCCCCAGGCTGGTTGCCAGCGCGATGGCCCCGATGGCGGTTTTCAAGACTGCTTTGACGTTCATGCTCGACCCTTGATGATGGTGGCGAAGCCCCCGGCTCCCCTGCCGTGGGCGCTTGTACGACCCGGGCCGTGCGGCCCAGTCTCCTTGGTGGTTCGCAATGCGAAACTAAGTTTCGCAAACTTTTGGGGTATCCTACCCAACAACTTTTGCGCGTGTCAACGAAGTTTGCGAGCAGGTCGGATGAGAGGAACTTCCCAATCGAGGGCGATCAGCCCGGTGCCATTTGCCGAGCCGGATGCCGACGAGGATCCGGGCAGGCAATTCGTGACCGCGCTGGCCCGGGGGCTGAGCATCCTCAAGGCCTTCACCCAGGGCGACACGTCGCTGGGCAACCAGGAACTGGCCGAGCGCACGGGGCTGACCAAGCCCACGGTATCGCGGCTGACCTATACCCTGACCCGCCTCGGCTACCTGGCCTGTTCGCCGCAGACCGGCCGCTACGAACTGGGCACGTCCGCGCTGGCGCTTGGATATTGGGCGATGGCCGGGTCCTACATCCGGCAGGTCGCCACGCCGTTGATGGAGCGGGTCTCCGAAGAATTGAACCTGTGCTGCGCCCTGGGATACCGGGACGAGGCCGATGCCGTCTATCTCGAACACACGCGCGGTTCCGGCGCGCTCATCATGAGCGTGCAATCCGGAACGCGCACGCCGCTGGTGACGACCGCCATGGGCCGCGCGCTGATCGCGGTCATGGACCGGCCCGAGCGCGACAAGCTGTTCGCCGCCGAGAAGGTGCGCCACGGCGCGCAGTGGCCCCGGATCCTGAAGGGCATCCAGGAGGGCCTGAAGGACTACCAGGCGCGCGGCTTCACGCTGTCCCTGGGCGACTGGGAAAAGGAAATCAACGCCGTGGGCGTGCCGCTGGAACTGAACGACGGCAACCCGCCCATGGCCCTGATCCTGGGCGGTTCTTCCTATGTGGTCGATCGCCAGCGGCTGGTCGAACACGTCGGTCCCCGGCTGGCCGAACTGGCCGCGCAGATACGCCATGGCCTGAAGTCGCGCGGCTGATTCCCGTCCTTCGCGGCCCCCGTTTTTGCTCATAGATCCATGATTATTTGCAATGCGACATGCGTGAAGTCGCGGCATAAGATGCGCCCGTCCATGACTGAACGAGGATCCGGGCAATGCCGTCTGACCGCAATGCAATCGCCGCGCCGCCGCTCGCGCAACCGGGCCGCAGGCGCGCGCTGAAGGGACTGGCGGGCTACGCCTCGCTGTGCGCCGGGTGCCTGGCGCTGCCGGGCCGGGCCGGCGCACAGGGCGCGGCCGCGCACCGCATCGATACGCACCATCACATCTTTCCGCCGGCCTACCTGGCGGCCGCGCGAGAAGGCGTCGTCGATTCGTCGCCCGGCGCGCCCACGGACATGTTCGACAAGTGGTCGCCGCGCAAGTCGCTGGACGACATGGACAAGCAGGGTGTGGCCACGGCCATCGTGTCGATCTCCACGCCGGGCGTGTTCTTCGGCGACGTGGCGCAGGGCCGGCGCCTGGCGCGCGAGTGCAACGAATACGGCGCGAAGATGATCGCCGACCATCCCGGCCGGTTCGGCATGTTCGCGGCCGTGCCGCTGCCCGACGTGGAAGGCAGCCTGCGCGAGATCGCCTACGCGCTGGACGAGCTCAAGCTCAACGGCGTGGGCCTGCTGACCAGCTACGGTGATCGCTGGGCCGGCGATCCGGCATTCTTCCCGGTGTTCGAGGAACTGAACCGGCGCAAGGCCACGGTCTATTTCCACCCCACGGCCGCCAACTGCTGCGGCAGCCTGGTGCCCGAGACCAAGGTATCGCTGGAGTACCCGACCGACACGACGCGCTGCGCGGCCAGCCTCTACATCAACGGCGTGCTGTCGCGCTGCCCGGACATCCGCTTCATCCTGTCGCACGGCGGCGGGTCGCTGCCCAGCTTCGCCAGCCGCATCGATGCGCTGTTCGCCGGGTCGCCCACCGCGCCGCGCTGGCCGACCCGCGCCATGGACGAATTCCGGCGCCTGCACTACGACACGGCCGCCATCCTGAATCCGCCCGCGATGGCGGCGCTGCGCCAACTGGTGCCGGCCTCGCAGATCCTGATGGGCAGCGACTTCCCCTACCGCTCGGCGGGCCGCGCGGTCAAGGAGATCCGCGACCTCGGCATGTTCACCCAGACCGAGCTCGAGGCCGTCGAGCGCGGCAACGCGCTGCGCATCGTGCCCGGCCTGGCGACGGCCGGCCAGCGCGCCGGCTGAGGCTTACCCGTTCCCGGCCGGGGGCCGGGGACACCCTTCCCATCTGTCAGGAGAAACTCATGCAGCAAGCACCGAACGCGCCGCTGCGGCGCCAGCTTCTTACCGCCGGAGCGGGACTGGCGGCCGTGGTCGGCGCCGCCATGGGCAGCGCGCCGGCCCGCGCCGCGGCGCCGCCTTCGCAGGCCGAGGCGCTGGAGCAATTGCTGAGCAAGCAGGCCATTTCCGAGGTGCTGTACCGCTATCCGCGCGGCCTGGACCTGCTGGACCGGGACATCCTGCTGTCGCTGGGCCATGCCAACGGCACCGTGCAGTTCGGCAAGATGCGCTTCGATCCCTGGGCCTCGTTCGTGGACTGGCTGCTGGAGGCGCACAAGCCCATGCTGTCCAACAACCATCGCATGACCAACATGCTGATCGAGGTGCGGGGTGACAAGGCGGTCAGCGAAACCACCGGCACGGCGACCCTGGTGGTGGCCGTGGAGAAAGATCGGATCGAGGAGCGCTGGATGCACTCGCGCTATCTGGATCGCTGGTCGCGCCGCAACGGCCGATGGGCCATCGACTCCCGCCAGTCGGTCACGGATTTCCGGCGTATCGAGGTCTTCCCCGCCTCCGAGCTGAAGACCCGCTACAGCACGTTGGGGGATCGCCTGGGCAAGGACGATCCGTCATACAAGCTGTTCAATTTCCAATGAGCGCGTCCATGAACACTGTATCGAAGCTGGGAGCGGCGTGCGCGTTGTCGCTGTTGGCCTGGGGGGCCGTGCAGGCGGCCGACCACATGCCGCAGGGCGAACGCACGCAGGGCCGTTCGTACTCGCCTGCGGTGGTGACCGAAGGCGGGCGCATCGTCTGGCTGGCGGGCGAGACGGCCACCACCGACCTGCAGGGCCGCGACATCAAGGGCGACTTCGAGGCGCAGGCGCGCACGGTGTTCGCGCTGATCGACCAGACCTTGAAGCGCGCGGGCGGAAGTCTGAAGGACGTCGTCACCATGACGGTGTACATGACCGACGTGCGCAACGGCGCTACCTTTGCCAAGGTGCGCAGCGAGATGTTCCCCGACCGCCGCTTTCCGGCCAGCGCGCAGATCACGGTCTCGGCCCTGGCCGTGCCGGGCATGCAGATCGAGATCCAGGCCGTGGCGGTGCTGGGCGACAAGTGCTCGCCGGCCTCGCCCTGCCTGCCCAGGTAGCCGGCCGGGGCGGGCCGGGAGGAGGCATCCGATAGAATCGGATGCCTGCCTTCTCCGAGCGTTCCCGACATGCGTGCCAGGACCCCCCGTCGTGCCTCCGATCCGCTGGTGTCCGGCAGCGGACTGCCCGTGGACCTGCGGCGGATCAAGCTGCGCCACCTGGAATGCATGCTCGAGGTCATGCGCACGCACAGCTTGCGCGATGCGGCGCACGCGCTGCACGTGACGGAATCGGCGGCGTCCAAGACACTGCGCGAACTGGAGGCGGAACTGGGCGTGACGCTGTTCCAGCGGTCCAAGCTGGGCACGGTGCCGACGGAGGCTGGCGAGAAGTTCGCGCGCCATGCGGCAAGCGCGGTCGAGGCCCTGAGATGGGGCGCGGCCTCCGCCCGCGGCCTGGCGCCGGCGGGCGCGGCGCTTCGCATCGGCGCCATGCCGGTCGCGGCGGTGAGCTTGCTGCCGTCCGTCCTGCAACGCATGACCAGGCTGGTTCCCGGCTTGACGCTGGAGGTCGTGGCCGGCTCGAAGGCGATCCTGCTCAATCTGCTGCGCGAGGATGCCATCGATGCGGTGCTCGGCCGGCTGCCGCCCGCGGACGACATGCAGGGCCTCTTCTTCGAGCAGTTGCTGCTGGACCGATACATCGCCGTGGTCCGTCCTGGCCATCCTCTGTCCGGACGCCACGGCCTGAGGCTCGCGGACATCGTTTCCTATCCGCTGGTCCTGCCTCCGCCCGAGACCGTCACCTGGTCCGAGATCCAGCGCTTGTTCGTGTCGCAGGGATTGCAGATGAACGAGACACGCATCGAGACGATCTATCTCGAGCTGAGCCGGGCCTGCACACAGACGAGCGACGCCGTCTGGTTCGCGTCGACCCGGCACGTGAAACCGGACCTCGAGCATGGGCTGTTGGACCAGTTGTCGGTCGATTGCTCCATGCTGGAGGCCCCGCTGGGCATCATCGCAAGGCAGGCCACGGGCCGGCATGCGCTCAGGGACCAATTGCTGGAGATGATCCGGCAAGACGTGCTCGGCCCAACTTGACTTTCCATTCCGCTCAACTGAAACGCCGAAAAGTCGTTTTACCCCGCGATATCTCGCCAGTAATCTTCAAGCCAAATCGGACCGCAGTCGGTCCGCCCATTGGAGACACCATGAAGAAGATTCTGTCGAGCGCCGTGTTCGCGGCCTCCGCGCTGGTCGCGTTTTCATCGACGGCCGCGACGATCCAGGCCATCGTGCCGTTTCCCGCCGGGGGTCCCCTGGATCTGGTTGCCCGCATCGTGACGGCGCAAATGCAGCAGACGTCGGGCGATGTGTTCGTGGTCGACAACCGCGGTGGCGCCAACGGCATGATAGGCGCCCGGGCGGCCGCCGGTGGCGCCGTGAACGGTTCCAGCCTGTTGTTTGCCGATGGCGCGATGGTCACGGTCAATCCGCGCCTCTACCCCCGTGATCCGGCGTTCGACGCGGAGCGGGATCTCAAGGTGGTCGCCGCCGTGGCGTTCCAGCCGGCGGTACTGGTGGTGAATACGTCCGTGCCGGTGAAAAGCCTGAAGGACTTCATCGCCTATGCCAAGGACAAGCGGCTGGACTATGCGTCGGGCGGCCTGGGATCGCAGGGACACCTGACGATGGCCGCCTTTGCCGGCGCCGCGGGCCTGGACATGACGCATGTGCCCTACAAGGGAGGCGCGCCGGCCATGAACGATCTCGTCGGCGGCCAGGTCCCGGCGGCATTCGTCGGCGTGGCCGGTGCGATGGGGTTCATCAAGAGCGGCAGGCTGAAGGCGCTGGCCGTTTCGGGGGATCAGCGCATTCCCGCCATGCCCGACGTGCCGACCGTGAGCGAAGCGGGGCTGCCGGGCTTCGTGATGCAAGGGGCGTACTTCGTGATGGTGCCGTCCAAGACCCCCGATGCCGTGGTGAAGACTCTCGAGCAGCGGGTGTTGGCCGCCGCGTCGGACAAGCAGGCGCAGCAGAAGCTGCGCGATCTGGGACTGGATGCGAAAACCATGGACCGGGCGGCCTCCGAGCGCTGGCTGGCGACCGAACGCCAGCGCATGGGCAAGCTGATTGCCGATCACGGCATCAAGGCGGAATAGGACCCGGCATGGCGGCGCATCGCGTGGCATTGATCGCCCCCAGCCACTGGCACTATCCGTTGTACCGTCCGGCCTTTCTCGGGGCGGACATCCGGATAGCGGGAGTCTGGGATCCTTCCGCGCCGCTGGCCCGGCAAGTCGCGGCGGAGTTCGACGCGCCGGTATTCGCCACCGTGGACGAACTGCTGAACCGATCGGACGCCGGGTTCGCGTTCGCCTTCGGCGTGCATGCGGACATGCCGGCCATTGCCGGCCGGTTGATCGACCGGGGCATGCCTTTTTCGATCGAGAAACCCGCGGGCCTGCACGGCGACCACATCGCCGGCATTCGCCGCGCGGCCCGGCGCGCGGGCGTGTTCGTTTCGATTCCGTTCCATTACCGGCTGAGCGCGCTGGCCCGAGCGCTGTCGGGGACGACGGCGCTGCCATCGCCGGATTTTCTCCACGTGCAATGTTCCGTCCATGCCGGCTCGCCGCTGCGCTTCGCCGACTCGTCGCCATGGCTGATCGAGCCCGGGCGTGCCGGCGGTGGATGCCTGATGAACCTGGGCCATCACCCCATCGACCTGCTGTCGTGGATGACGGGCGCCGACGTGGTGTCCGTGCAGGCCACGCTGTCGAACAAGGCATTGCGGCTGGCCGTCGAGGATCATGCCTTGCTGTCGCTGGTGCTGGCGGACGGCACGGTGGCGTCCCTGGAGACCTCGTATCGGCAGCCCGCGCGCGCGGCGGACTACATGGACTTCCATGTCGCGCTTGCCCATCGCGCGTTCACCGCGAAGCGGGATGGGGAGCGCCTGGCGTTCCTGGATACCGCGTCGGGCGATGCGCGGCACGTCGATGGCGGGTGGAGGTTCAAGGACTATTTCGCCGACTACGTCCGTACGACCTTGTCCCGCGTGGAGGCCGGCGCGCCGCCCGTCGCGGGGCTGGAAGACCTGGAAAGGACCCAGCGCGTCATCGATGCGGCCTATCTGTCCGCCAGGACGGGACGGTCCACGGTGCCGCAACGGGTGAGTTCTATCGATTGAATGGAGCGGCGGCACGAGGGGCCGCCGATATGCATATGAATCAAGCATCGACGGTCAGTCTCGTCACCGGCGCGAGCGGCGCCATCGGGGGCGCCATCGCGCGGCGCCTGGCCGCGCTCGGGCACGAGGTCATCAATCTTTCCCTGGAACCGCCCGCCCAGGATCTCCCCGCCATTACCTATTGCGCCGACCTGACCGACCAGGCCGCGACGGCGCGTGCCCTGGAGACGATCGTCGCCCGGCACCGCGTGCGCAACCTGGTCAACAACGCGGGCTTCACGTACGTTCCCCGTCTGGAAGACCTGGACCTGGACCGGGCGCGGTCCATGTTCGAGATACATGATCGCGCGTCGCTGCAGTGCATGCAGGCGCTGGTGCCCGGCATGCGGGCCCTGGGCGGAGGCCGGATCGTCAGCATCGGCAGCCGCATGATGCTGGGGCGGCCCGGCCGCGCGGTCTATGGCATGGTCAAGGCCGGATTGCTGGGCATGACGCGCAGCCTGGCCCTGGAGCTGGCCCGGGATGGCATCACGGTCAACATGGTGAGCCCCGGGCCGATCGAGACCGAGTTGTTTCGTGCCAACCATCCGCCCGGCGCGCCGCAGACCGAGGCCGTCCTGGCCGGCTTGCCCGTCGGCCGGATCGGCAAGCCGGACGACGTGGCCCACGCGGTGTTGTTCTTCCTGGCAGCGGAGTCCGGATTCGTGACGGGACAGAACCTGTTCGTGTGCGGTGGAGGAAGCGTCGGGACCGCCGTCTTCTGACGCCAAGTCGTTTCCATCAGGCAGAAATCCCGGCTGCGGACCGGGGCCCGAGGCATATAGTCCCCCACATATCGCTTCTTCCATTCTCCGGAACGAGGCGGCTGACCACCATAGAGGGGACATCTGGAAATGACACAGGCGGACGACATTCCGGTGCTGATCGTCGGCGCCGGCCCGGTCGGGCTGGGATTGGCGCTGGAGCTATCCTGGCGCGGCATTCCGTGCACGATACTGGAACAGCGAGACGGCTCCATCAGTACGCCCAAGCTGGGCGCCGTGAGCGTCAGGACCATGGAATTCTGCCGCCGCTGGGGCATCGCGCAGCGCGTGCGCGAGACGCCGTTCAACCCCGACTACCAGCTGGACATGGTGTTCTGCACCAGCATGACGGGCCACTTCCTGGCCCGCCACGAGTATCCCAGCCTGCGCGACGATGCGCCGCCCGACGAGAGCCCGGAGAAGAAGTGGCGCTGTCCGCAACTGTGGTTCGACCCGCTGCTGACCCGCTGCGCGACCGAATATCCATCGCTGGACCTGCGCTACTGGCATCGGCTGGAAGGCTTCGAGCAGGACGCCGACGGCGTCCGGGCCGACGTGATCGACCTGAAGACCGAACGGCGCACGAAGCTGCGCGCGCGCTACCTGGTGGCCTGCGACGGCGCGGGCAGCCACGTCCGGCGCGCGCTGGGCATAGACATGGCGGGCACGCGGGCGCTGGACCACTCGGCGGCGCTGTTCTTCCGTTCGCCGGCCCTGACCCGCAGCCATGACAAGGGCGAGGCGGAGCGCTATCTGTTCTTCGGCGCCGAGGGCTTCTGGGGCAACATCAGCGCCATGGACGGCCGCGAGCTGTGGCGCATGACGGTGGTCAGCAACGAGGCGCAGGTCGAGCAGGTCTGCCGCGATGCCGAGGCCTGGGTGCGCCGGGGCATCGGCCGCGACGACGTGCCGTTCGAGGTGATCTCGGCCCTGCCGTGGCGCCGCAGCCAGTTGACCGCGACGCGCTACGGCGACCGCCGGGTGCTGATCGCCGGCGATGCCGCGCACACCATGTCGCCCACAGGCGGCTTCGGCATGAACACCGGCATGGGCGATGTCGTGGACCTGGGCTGGAAGCTGGAGGCCATGCTGCGGGGCTGGGGCGGTCCGCGCCTGCTGGATAGCTACGAGGTCGAGCGCCAGCCGGTGGGCGTGCGCAACGTCAATGCGTCCGCGCACAACTATTTCGCGCTGAAGTCGGTCGAGGACGCCTCGGAACTGATGGAGGACTCCCCGCGCGGCGAGGCGCAGCGCGCGCAGGTCGGCGCCGCCATCGCCCAGGCCACGCACACCGAGTGGGAGACGCTGGGCATCCACCTGGGCTACCGCTACGAGGATTCGCCCATCTGCGTGCCGGACGGCACGTCCGCGCCGCCGGACCATCCGCGCTACTACACGCCCACCACCCGGCCGGGGCACCGCGTGCCCCATGCCTGGCTGGATGACGGCCGTTCCACGCTCGATCTGTTCGGCCGGGGCTTCGTGCTGGTGCGCCTGGGCGCGGAACCGCCCGACGCCGCGCCGCTGGTCGAAGCGGCGAGCCGGCGCGGGGTGCCGCTCACGGTCGTGGACATCGCCTCGCCCCGGGTAGCCGCGTTGTACGAGCGCCGGCTGGTGCTGGTGCGGCCCGATGGCCATTGCGCCTGGCGCGGCGACAGCGCGCCGGCCGATGCGGATGCCGTGATCGATGTCGTGCGCGGTGCCGCCCCGCGTGCCGACGCATCCCGATAAGCGCGGAAGGAGACATGCTCATGAATGGAAAGCCGATCCGGCGCCTTGCGCCGTGGATGTTTGCCGCCGTCGGGGTATTGGCGGGCGCGCAGGCGTGGGCCGTCTATCCCGATCGCCCCGTGCGGTTGATCGTGCCGTTTCCGCCCGGGGGCGCCAGCGACCAGGTGGGGCGGGCGGTGGCCCAGTATCTCGGGCAGAGATTGGGGCAGACCGTGGTGGTGGAAAACCGCGGCGGAGCGGGTGGAGCGATAGGCGTGGCCGCCGCCGCGCAGGCCGCGCCCGACGGCTACACCCTGCTGCTGGGCACGGCCGAGTCCTTCGGCATCGCCGAGAACCTGACGCCGGGCCAAAGCACGCCCGCCGTCCGCGATTTCACGCCCATCGCGCTGGTCACGCGGATTCCCTCGGTGTTCGTGGTCAACCCCCAGGTGCAGGCCAGGACCCTGATGGAGTTCGTGAAGCTGGCGAGGTCCCAGCCGGGGCGCTACCACTTCGGTTCGCCGGGCACGGGCACCAACGTCCACCTGATCGGCGAGATGTTCAAGGCCCGGTTCGGCCTGGACATCGTGCACGTGCCCTACAAGGGCGGCAGCCCGGCGGTGACCGATCTCCTGGGCGGACAGATCGAGATGATGCCTTCGGCCGTGGCGGCGGTCGCGCCGCGGATCAAGGACGGATCCCTGCGCGCGCTGGCGGTGACCAGCGCCGAGCGCTCGCCCATGCTGCCCGAAGTGCCGACCATGGCCGAGGCCGGCGTGCCCGATTTCGTCGCCGGCGGCTGGTTCGGCGTGCTGGCCCGCGCCGGCACGCCGCCGGAGGCGGTGGCCCGGCTCGAACGCGAACTGGAGGCGGTGACCCGGATGCCCGAGTTCAAGGAGCGCATGGCCGGGATAGGCGGCGAAGGCAAGGCGCTGACCGGGCCCGCATTCGGCGATTTCATCACCGCCGAGACTGCGCGCTGGCGCGACATCATCAAGACGGCGGGCGTCAAGCCTGATTGACGATGCAGGCGGGCTGGGCCTTGCCCCGGCGCTAGGGCGGGGGCATCACCGTCCCGCAGGACTTGCAGGTGCGGAATTCCTCGCTGTCGAAGAAGCGCTGGTAGGCCTTGGACACGGGGTCGGCCTTGTAGTCCGCGACGTGGCAGGATTCCTCGTGCAGCAGCGTATCGCAGCTGGGGCAGAACCACTGGAAGCGGTCGATCTCCTCCGGCTTGCGCTTGCGTTCCTGTACCAGCAGGTAGGCGTCGGGCGGGAAGCGCGGCGAATGCGGGATGCCCGCCGGCGTGTAGATGACCGACCCCTGCGGCAGCACGGCGATCTCTTCCTTGCCGTCGGGCGTGCGGTAGTGCAGCTTCATCTCGCCCTTGACCATGTACATCATCTCGTCGCTGGGATTGATGTGGAACTCGCTGCGGTATTCGCGTCCGCGGGCCAGGAACACGAGGGACTCGGGTTCCTGCCAGAGCACGGCCACCCGCTTGCCGCTGGCGGCCAGCTCGTCGCCCTGTTTCATCAGGTCGACGATGGGCATCTTGAACATAGGGCCTCCTCAGCCGAAATAGGCGACGCAGTCGATTTCGACGCGTACGCCCGGGCGGTGCGGCGTGCCGCCTATGCAGGTGCGGGTGACTTTCTCGCCGCCCATGAAGGCGCGGAATTCCTCGTTGAACGCGGGGAAGTCCGCCACGTCGCGCAGGCACACCCGCATGTTGATGATGTTGGCCGCGGTGGCGCCGCCCGCCTCCAGCACCGCCATCAGGTTCTGCAAGGTGCGCCGCGTCTGCTCGCGGATGTCGTCGGACACCACTTCCTTGGAAACCGGGTCCAGGGGGCCCTGGCCCGATACGTAAAGGAAGTCGCCCGCCCGGATGCCCTGGGCCAGCGGCGAGGGCGTGCTCTTGTCGGTGAACCCGGTGACGGGGGCCTGCGCGGACTGCACGATTATCTTAGGCATGTTCGGACTCCTGGAAAAGATGGGTGGACTCCAGCGTTTGCGCGAAGTCGAGCACATCGTCGTCGCGATACTTGCGGCCGACGATCTGCAGGCCGACGGGCAGGCCGTCGGCGTCGGTGGCCAGCGGCATGGACAGGGCCGGCTGCTGGGTCAGGTTGAACGGGAAGGTATAGGGGTTCGCCAGTTGCCAGTTGAAGGTCTGGCGGATGCGGTCGCGCAGGGGATGGCCGTCGGCGCACAGCGCGCCCACCCGCGGCGCGCCGGCCGGGCTGGCGGGAGTCAGCAGCAGGTCGACGTCGGCGAAGGCCAGCGTGAGCTGGGTCGTGGCGTCGCGCAACTGGGTCCGCGCCCGGGCCAGGCGCTCGGCGCCGTGCGTACCGCCGCGTTCGCACAGCTGTTGCAGGCGCGGGTCGAGCAAGGCGCGCTGGGCGGGCGTGGCATCGACGAAGGACTCGTACAGGCGGTTCTCCCACAGGGCCCAGGCGTTCTCGGCCAGCGACATCCAGTCCATGCGCAGGCGCACGACCGAATGCCCCTTGCGGCCCAACCGCTGGGCCAGTTCCTCGATGGCCGTCTCGACCCGGGGATCGAGCCCGGTATCGGGACCGGCGTCGGTCAGGTAGCCGATGGCGGGCCGGCGCGGCGGCAGGTCCTGCGCCCGCGCATACAGCGAATGGGGGTCCAGGGGATGGGGCCGGCCCATGACTTGCAGCGCCAGCCGGCAATCGGTCACGGTACGGGCGATGGGGCCCAGATGCGCGTACTCGGCGAAGGCGCTCAGGCGCGGTCCCGATGGAACGGCGCCGAAAGTGGGCTTGAGCCCAACCAGCCCGCAGTACGAGGCGGGGATGCGGATCGAGCCCCCGGCGTCGCTGCCCAGCGCCAGCGGCCCCCAGCCCTTGGCCACGTGCGCCGCCGCGCCCATGCTCGAGCCGCCCGCGCTGCGGTCCGGTGCCAGCGGGTTGCGCGTGATGCCGGTGTAGGGCGATTCGGAATCGGCCAGCCAGCCGAACTCGGTCGTGGTGGTCTTGCCGAACAGCACCGCTCCGCCCTGGCGCAGCAGCGCCACGCTGGGCGCGTCCGCGGCGGCGGGCGGCGCGCCGGCCGTGATGGCCGAGCCGCGCCGCGTGGGCCAGCCGGCCACGTCGACCAGGTCCTTGATCGACACGGGCACGCCGTCCAGCGGGCCGATGGGCGTGCCGCCGCGCCAGCGCCGGGCCGAAGCCTCGGCGGCTTGAAGGGCGGCGTCGCGGTCCAGCACGCAGAAGGCGTTCAGGTCCCGGGCATCGTCGGCCACCGCGTCCATCAGCGCCGTGGCCAGCTCGAGCGGCGACAGCGCGCGGGCGCGGTAGGCCTCGTGCAGTTCGGCCGCCGTCTTCGACAGCCAGGCGGAGTCCGCTGCGGACATGGATGCGTCTCCTAGCGGGGCTCGATGGTCTCGAACTCGACGTTGGCCAGCCGGCCGTCGACCCGCTGGACCTTGCGCATGTAGACGCGCTGCTTGATGTCGCGCGTGGCGGCGTCGATCTCGATCGGGCCGCGCGGGCTTTCCAGCTTCACGCCCTTCATCGCGGCGATCAGCGCGTCGCCGTCGGTCTTGCCCTGGGTCTTGCGCAGCGCCTCGTAGATCAGGGCCATGCCGTCGTAGCCGGCCACCGCCATGATGTTGGGACGGGCCTGCTGGCCGCGCGCGGCCTTGAAGGCCTGCACGAACTTCTTGTTCAGCGGCGAATCGTGGTCCATGGAGTACGGGTAGCCGGTGACCACGCCCAGCGGCGTGTCGCCCATTGAATCGATGGTGGGCTCGTCGGTGATGTCGCCCGTGCCCACCATGGCGGTGCCGCCCTCGGCCAGGTTGCGGGCGCGGTACTCGCGCATGAAGGACTGGGCGACGTCGGCCCCGTTCACGAAGGCGAAGACGGCCGAGGGCTTCAGATCCTTGATCTTCTGCATGTAGGCCGAGAAGTCCATGGTGCTGAGCGGCGTGCGCACCGAACCCACCACCGTGCCGCCGGCCTTCTTGTACGAATCCATGAAGGCCGCCTCGACTTCATGGCCGGGCGAGTAGTCCGCCACCATCGAATACGTGGTCTTGTACCCCTGCTTGATCATCCATTGCGAGATGGGCGGCACGATGGCCGGCAGCGAGAACGAGGTGCGCACGATGTAGGGCGAGGTGGACGGCAGGCTGCCCGAGGCGGCGTTCATGATGATCATGGGTTTCCTGGCCTCGGTGGCCAGGGGCGCCACCGCCAGCGCGTTGGGCGAGAAGGCGAAGCCGGCGATGAAGTCCACCTTGTCGCGCACCACCAGTTCCTGCGCGTGGCGCTTGGACAGCTCGGGGTTGGGGCCGCCCACGTCCTTGACGATGACCACGATCTTCTTGCCGGCCACGGTGTCGCCGTGCTCTTTCAGGTAGAGCTGCACGCCCGTTTCCATCTGCTTGCCGAATTCCGCGAACGGACCCGACATCTCGCCGATGAAGCCCACCTTCACGACGCCCTGCGCCTGCGCGCAGGCGGCCGCCATCAACGCGCCCGCGGCCAGCCCGCAGCGCAATCCCGTCTTTCTGGTTTTCACGATAAGACTCCTAGACCATGAACTCAAACACGTGCCTCTGACACTTCGCGATGCAGATCCAGGATGCGGTGGATCCGGCTTTGCCGGTCCACTCGCATCGCCCCCTGGGGGGCGCGCGTTAGCGCGTAGGGGGGGGGCTCTTGCCGACCCCCAGTAATTGATCCAGCCGTTCCGTGTCGGCGGCCAGCTCGGCGCTGGCGCCGGCGTAGGCCACCACCCCGCGTTCGAGCACGATGGCATGCTGCGACATGGACAGCGCCAGGACCGGATGCTGCTCGACGATGATGGCGGTCAGGCCTTCGTCGGCGCACATGCGGCGCACCGCTTCGGACAATTCCTCGACGATGATGGGCGCCAGGCCCTCCATGGGCTCGTCCAGCAACAGCAACTGCGGGTTGGTCATCAGCGCGCGGCCGATGGCCAGCATCTGCTGCTCGCCGCCCGAGAGCTGCCCGCCGTAGTTGCCGGCGCGTTCGCGCAGGCGCGGAAAGAGCCCGTACACGCGCTCGAGCGTCCAGTGCGTGCCGCGCGCGATGACTTCCAGGTTCTCGCGCACGGTCAGCGACGGGAACACCTCGCGTTCCTGCGGCACCCAGCCTATGCCCCGGCGCGCGCGGTCGGCCGAGCGCAGGCGGGTGATGTCCTCGCCCAGCCAGCGGATGCGGCCGCGCTTGACTGTGGTGTTGCCCATCAGCGTCTCGAGCAGCGTGGTCTTGCCCACGCCGTTGCGCCCCAGGATGGCCAGGCTCTGGCCGCGCTCGACCGTGACCGACAGGTCGCTCAGCACGACCGCGTCGTTGTAGCCGGCCGTGAGGTTTTCGATTTGCAGGAAATCAGACACGCGAATTCCCCAGGTAGGCCGCCCGCACCTGCGGGTCGGCGGCGATTTCGGCGGGCGTGCCTTCCACCAGGACGGCGCCCGCCACCAGCACCGAGATGCGCTGGGCGAAGCGGAACACCAGGTCCATGTCGTGTTCGATGAAGAGCACCGTCATTTCCGGGGGCAGGCCGGCGATCACCTCGAACAGCTCGCCGCTTTCGTCCTCGGGTACCCCGGCCGCCGGTTCGTCCAGCAGCAGGATGCTGGGCTTGGCCGCCAGCGCCAGCACGATTTCGAGCAGGCGCTGCTTGCCGTAGGGTAGTTCGGCGGTGTCGACGTAGGCGTACTGGGCGAGGTTGAACTGCTTGAGCAGCGCATGGGCTTCGTCGGCCACCCAGGAGCAGCTGCCCAGCGGGCGCCACCAGACCCTGCCCAGCGCCTCGCGCTCGGAGATGGCCAGCGAGGCGGCCTGCAGCGGCGTCAGGCGCGGGAACAGCGTGTTGATCTGGAAGGTGCGCACCAGCCCGCGGTGCACCCGCTTGTCCGCCGGCAGGTGAGTGATGTCGTCGTCATCCAGGCTGATGCGCCCTTCGGTCGGGCGCAGGATGCCGGTCAACAGATTGATCAGCGTGGTCTTGCCGGCGCCGTTCGGGCCGATCAGCGCCTGGCGCGAGCCGGGCGCGATGTCCAGCGTCACGCCGTTGACGGCGGTGAAGCCGCCGAAGCGCTTGGTCAGCTTGCGGGTGCGCAGCGCGGGCGTCGCGATGGTCGCGGTCGTCATGGCCGTTGCCCCCCTACCTTGAACACCCGGGACAGCACGCCCAGCACGCCGCCACGGCCGATCATGACCACCAGGATCAGGAAGATGCCGAGCCAGAACTGCCAGAACTTGGGATCGAAGTCGGAGAAGAAATCGTGCACGGTCATGTACAGCAGCGCCCCGATCAGGCCGCCGTACAGGCGCCCGGTGCCGCCCAGGATGAGGATGATGAGGATTTCGGCCGAGCGGTTGAAGCTGAGCATCTCCAGTCCGACGAACTGCGTGGTCTGCGCCAGCAGCGCGCCGGCCACGCCGGCGATGGCGGCCGAGAAGCAATAGGCCAGGCGCAGGCGCGCGTCCACGGGCGAACCGATGGCCAGCATGCGCCGCCGGTTGTCGTGGATGCCGCGCAGCACCAGCCCGAAGGGCGATTTCAGCATCAGGCGCACCGCCAGGAACATCAGCAGCACGATGCAGAAGGTGTAGATGAAGGCTGTCTTGCCCCAGAGGTCGAAGCGGAACTGGCCAAGCACCGGCCACATGTCCACGCCCTGCAGGCCGTCGGCGCCGCCGGTGATGGGAGTCAGGCGGTTGGCCAGCTCGAAGAACAGCACGCATACGCCTATCGTGATCATCAGGCGGGTCAGGTCGCTGCCGCGCACGATCAGGTAGCTGAGCAGATAGCCCAGCATCGCGCACACCACCAGCGCCAGCACCAGCCCGGAGAACGGTTCGCCCCAGCCATACTTGGCCAGCAGGCCCGCCAGGTACGCGCCTATGCCGAAGAACGCCGCATGGCCCACCGTCAGGATGCCGGCGTAGCCCAGGGCGATGTCCAGCGCGATCGCGAACAGGCCCGTGATCATGATCTGCGTGATCAGGACCAGCTTCTCGGGCAGGAGGAAGTAGGTCGAGGCCAGCGCCAGCCAGAACACCACTTCCAGCGCCACGATCTGGCGCGGATTCAGATTCAGTTTAGTCATACGAGCCCCTTCTTGGGGATCAGGCCGTGGGGGCGGACCAGGAGCACGACCACCATGAACACGTAGATCAGGAAGGCGCCGAGTTCAGGCATGTAGTATTTGCCGCCCACGTCGACGATGCCCACCAGCACCGCCGCGACGAAGGGGCCGACGATGGTGCCGGCGCCGCCCACGCAGACCACGATCAGGAAATAGATCATGTATTTCAGCGGGAAGGACGGATCCAGGCCCAGCATGCCCAGGCCCAGCGCGCCGCCCAGCCCCGCCAGGCCGCAGCCGAACGAGAAGGTGAGGAAGAACAGCCGGTCGACCCGCACGCCCAGGCCCGCCGCCACGCGCTGGTTGTCCACCGCCGCGCGCACCATGGCGCCGTAGCGCGTCTTGTTGATCAGCAGCAAGAGCGCCGCCAGCACGGCGAAGCCCACCACGATCAGGAACAGCCGGTAGGCGCCCACCTCCATGCCCAGCAGCGAGATCTGGCCGCGCAGCCAATCGGGCGCGGTGAAGGGCTGCATGGTCGGACCGAACAGGTAGGTGCCGCCCGCCACGAATACGAACACGATGCCGATGGACAGCAGCACGTGGTCCAGCGGATGCGCGCGGTACAGCCGGCGGAAGAAGACGAATTCCAGCAGCGCGCCCACCACGGCCGCGCTGATGAAGGCCAGTGCCAGGCTGGCGACGAACGGTACTTGCAGCCGGCTCATGGCCAGCGCGGCGACGTAGCCGCCCACCATGGCGAAGGCGCCATGGGCGAGGTTGACGAAATTCATCAACCCCATGGTGATCGACAAGCCGACTCCGATCAGGAACAGCAACATACCGTAGGCCAGGCCGTCGAAGATTACGATGCCCATGTGTGCTTCCAGGTGACGTGCGGGGGGAATATGGCGGCCCGGACGAGGGCGGGCCGCGAAGTGCGGTTAGGACAGTCCATGATCTCCTGCAGATCGCTCCGCCGCAGGGACCATGGCAGACCGGCAAGACGGCTTCATGTCGGGTCCTTCTGGGCGGTGTTGCCATTGTCCGCGCCCGGCCGTGGCCGATCCAGCCACGTATGCTTTTTCACCGGCCTAAAAAACTTATGCCGGCCCGCCCGCGGCAAAGCGGGCGGGGCCGGGCGCGTGCTGCTTTACTTGATCTTGCCGGGGTCCTTGACCGCATCGAGATGCGAGAACTCGACGTTGTACAGGTGGTTGCCGCGGCGTTCGACCTTGCGGATGTAGATGTTCTGCACGATGTCGCGCGTTTCCGGATCGATCATGACGGGACCGCGCGGGCTTTCCCACTTGGCGCCCTTCATGGCCTCGACCGCCTTCGTGCCGTCGATCTTGCCGTTCAGCTTCTTGATGGTCTCGTAGATGAGCGCCATGCCGTCATAGCCGCCCACGGCCATGAAGTTGGGGCGGATCGAGGTGCCGAACTGCGACTCGTAGCCCTTGATGAAAGCCTTGTTCTTGGCCGAATCGTGGGCGGCGGAATAGTGGAACGAGGTGGTCAGGCCCAGCGCCACGTCGCCCATGCTGTCCAGGAACATGTCGTCGGTGCCGTCGCCCGTGCCCAGGGCCTTGATGCCGGCCTGCTCCAGGCCGCGCTCGCGGTAGGCGCGCAGCATCAGCACCGACAGCTCGCCCGAGGGGAACCACAGGAAGGCGGCATCCGGCTTGGCATCCTTGATGCGCTGCATGTAGGGGCCGAACTCCGGGTTCTTCAGCGGTACCGCCACTTCGGCCACGATCTTGCCGCCGCCGCCCGTGAAGGTCTTGCGGAACTGGGCGTTGGCGTCCTGGCCCGGACCGTAGTCGGCGTACAGCGAATACACCGTCTTGACGTTGTTCTTCAGCGCCCAGTCGGCGATGGCGTAGGCGTTCTGCGGCAGCGTCATCGAGGTGCGCACCACGTAGGGCGAGCGCTCGGTGATGGACGAGGTGGCGGCGTTCATGACCACCATCGGAATCTTGGCCTCGGTGGCCAGCGGGGCCACGGCCAGCGCGTTGGGCGTGAAGCCGAAGCCGGCCAGGAACTCCACCTTGTCGCGGGTGATCAGTTCCTGCGCGAGGCGCTTGGCCACCTCGGGGTTGGCGCCGCCCACGTCCTTGATGATCAGCTGGATCTTGCGGCCGGCCACCACGTCGCCGTGTTCCTGCAGGAAGAGCTTGGCGCCGTTGCTCATCTGCAGGCCGTACTCGGCCTGCTGGCCCGACATTTCGCCCACGAAACCGATCTTCAACGGGGTCTGCGCCGCGGCCGTGCCGCCCAGCGCCATGCCCAGTACACAACCCCACAAACGTATTTTCATTGTCGTGTTCCTCCGGATAAGGAATGAGGTCTTGCGCGATCTGCCGCGCCTGATACCAATTGTGACGATATCAGCGCCCCGCGTTCGACGTAACCATATTCGAAAATCGAAATTGCGCCAATAATCGATTTCCATCAGCGCGCCTGGGGCGCCGGCCCCGAAATCCACGATCCACAAGGCTGGGCAAGGATCGGGTGGGGTGCCTCGCCCGGCGGACGAGGCTTGAAAAATCAGACCGACCGCAATGCCGACTTGGAATACCACCCGCTCATGCGGTGACCGTCCCAGATGAAGGCGATGTGCTGGGACTGGCGGCAGCGGGTCAGGCCGCGCGGGCGGAACACGGCGGCGCACTGGCCGCCGGGGCGCCGCACGCTGTCGTAGGCCACGCCCCAGCTGCCTGCGAGCCGGAGCTGGCGGGCCAGCGCCTGGCTGGCCGCGTAGTCGTCCGGATCGTAGATCGTCGGCAGGGCGGGCCGCAGGCCGCGCAGGTCGTGCAGCGGCGCGGACAGGTCCGCCAGGTAGTGGCGCATGTCGATTTCCAGGGCCGGCTCGCGCGTGGCGGCCAGGAAGCGGGCGCGATGGTGCATGGTCTCGGCCACCGCGGTCTCCAGGCTTTCCCCGGCGTAATACACCCCCCAGCTGCCGTCCGAGAAGCGGCTGCCGGCCGGATTCAGATGGGTGAAGGCCGCCATGATGGGTGTGGTCCCCGGGCCCGAGATCCGATCTTCCTCCGGCACCAGGCGCAGGTTGCCGGCTTCGTCCCGCACGCGGGGATTGGTGAGGTTTTCTATCGCGAACACCACGTCGAGATCGGCGGGATCGGCCACCCGGTCGTACAGGCCGGTGGGCGGAAAGCGGCTGGGCACCAGCCGGTGGCAAGGCGCCCAGCGCACCTCGCCGACAGGCGGGGGTTCGGCGACAGGCGCGGCGGCGCCTTCGGCCAGGTGCGTCATGTCCATCCTCCGCGCTGGGCGTCGAGGTAGCTGCGCACCACGTAGAGATCGCTGGTCATGCCGCTCAGCATGAATTTCAGGGCGGGGTGGCCGCCGAACGGCGGCGCGTCGTTGGGTTTGCGCGGCCAGGCGTCGGCCAATTCGGGCACCGGCAGCAATACCTGCAGCGCCTTGTAGATGCCGAACACCAGCGACAGGCGTTCCAGCACGTCGCGCGGCAGCGGCGCCGGCGGGTTGTTCTTCCAGCGGAACATGGTGGAGCGGGGGACGCCCAGCAGCGTGGCGGATTCCTCGGCGTTGAGCTGCCACGCCTGGGCGATGCGGAAGAACGCGCGCAGCGCGGCGGCGGCAGCCGGCTGGCTGGAGAGTTCGGGCGTCTTGGAAGCGGCGATGACCATGATGCTCGTCCCGGGGGTTTTCTCCCAGGGTAGTCCTATGTGAGACTTATTTCAACATATAATCTCAAATAAGACAAACCGGCCGCAGCCCCCGTGCGGGATCCGGCGGTCAGCCGGGCCTCGGCTCAAGCTCCTGCTGGCGGGGTGAGAGCATGGCCGGGCGGTACAAGCGCCGGTTCGCGTCTGCGGTTAAAATTCCCCGCGATGACCATAGCCACCGAAGTCGCCCGGCGACGCACCTTCGCCATTATTTCCCACCCCGACGCGGGGAAGACCACGCTGACCGAAAAGCTGCTGCTGTTCGCCGGTGCGATCCAGATCGCCGGTAGCGTCAAGGCACGGAAGGCGTCGCGGCACGCTTCGTCCGACTGGATGGAGATCGAGAAACAGCGGGGCATCTCGGTGGCGTCCTCGGTCATGCAGATCGAATACCGCGATACCGTCATCAACCTGCTCGACACGCCAGGGCACCAGGACTTCTCGGAAGACACCTACCGCGTGCTGACGGCCGTGGACGCTGCGCTGATGGTGATCGACGCGGCCAACGGCGTCGAGCCGCAGACCATCCGGCTGTTGCAGGTGTGCCGGGCGCGCAATACGCCCATCATCACCTTCGTCAACAAGATGGACCGCGAGGTGCGCGAGCCGCTGGAACTGCTGTCCGAGATCGAATCCCACCTGGGCATGGATGCCGTGCCGTTCGCGTGGCCGGTCGGCATGGGCAAGTCCTTCGGCGGTGTGTTCGACATCCGCCGCGACCGGATGCGGGTGTTCAAGGCCGGCAGCGACAGGCTGAGCGAACAGCACGACGAAATTATCGACGGGCTGGACAATCCCGAGATCGCCAGCCGCTTCGGCTCGGCGTTCGAGCAGGCGCGTGGCGAGATCGACCTGATCGACGGTGCGGCGCCGCCGTTCGACCAGGCCCAGTTCCTGGCCGGCAAGCAGACGCCCGTGTTCTTCGGCTCGGCCATCAACAACTTCGGCGTGCAGGAAGTGCTGGACGCCCTGGTCGAGCACGCGCCCGCCCCCGGCCCGCGCCACGCGCTGCAGCGCGAGGTCAAGCCCGAGGAACCGAAGTTCACCGGCGTGGTCTTCAAGGTACAGGCCAACATGGATCCGGCCCATCGCGACCGCGTGGCTTTCGTGCGCGTCTGTTCGGGCCGCTTCGAGCGCGGCATGCGGTTGAAGGTGTGCCGCACCGGCAAGGAAACGCGGCCCAACAACGTCGTTTCGTTCCTGTCCCAGCGACGCGAGTTGCTGGACGAGGCCTATGCCGGCGACGTCATCGGCATTCCCAACCATGGCGTGCTGCAACTGGGCGACGTGCTGACCGAAGGCGAGGCGCTGCAGTTCACCGGGCTGCCTTTCTTCGCGCCGGAACTGTTCCAGGCGGTGGAAGTGGCCGATCCGCTGCGCACCAAGCAGCTGCGCACGGGCCTGACCCAGCTGGGCGAGGAAGGCGCGATCCAGGTGTTCCGCCCCGTGGCCGGCGGCCCGCTGCTGCTGGGCGCCGTCGGCCAACTGCAGTTCGAGGTCGTGGCGCACCGGCTCAAGACCGAATACGGGGTGGCCGCGCGCATGCTGCCGTCGCGCTATTCCATGGCGCGCTGGATCACCGCCGAGAACCCCAAGGACCTGAAGAAGTTCATGGACGCCAACATGCAGCACATCGCCTACGATGTGGTCGAGGCGCCCGCGTTCCTGATCGGATCGTCGGCGCAGTTGCGGGTGGCGCAAGAGCTTTATCCCAACGTGCAGTTCCATGCCCTGCGCGAGCACGGAGGACAGGTATTCCAGACCCGGGTGGGCGATTCGGCTTTCGCCTGACGGCCCGCCCAGGCATGGGGACCGGCATGGCCGCCGGTCACAGTGAAGAGGTGTACACACATGCGTAACCGCATTTTGATGGGCCTGGCCTTCGTGGCGATGGTCGTGGTGGTGGGGGTGCTGTTCGGGCTCTGGCTGTCCTGGAACGCTCCCGTCGACCGCGCGGCCGAGGCCCCCGTGCCCGTGGCCCAGGGGCGGCCCGGCGAAGCGCCGGTGGCGGCCGTGGACCAGGAAACCTACCTGCCCGAACCCCCGCAACCCCGGGTGGACGGCTCGCGCGGCGTGCCGTCGCGGCCGGTGCAGCCGAGCGCGCCCATCCCGCTGGTGTCCGCGGCGGACCAGCCCCAGCCCGATACCGTGCTGTCGACCATCGCCCCCGACATGCAGGCGGTGAATCCCGGCAGCCCCCTGCCCGCCCACCTGTCCGAGACCACGCCGGTCCAGTCCCCGCGCATCATCGTCGAGCCGCCCTCGCAGCAGGTCGCCACCGTGGTGGCCGGCGCCAATGCCGACGCGGCGGGCGGCGGGGAGCCATGGATCCAGTCGCTGCGGGCCGAACTGGCGCGCTGCGCCTCCCAGGGCGTCGTCGGCCGGGTCATCTGCAACGAGAAGGCCCGCTGGAAGTACTGCAACACCGACAACCGCTGGGGCCGCGTGGCCGAGTGCCCGGCCACGGGCAACAACTGAAAGAAAAAGCCCCGCGACGCGGGGCTTTTTTTGCGAAGGCGGGAGCCGGTCAGCCCTGCTCTTCCATCTGCGATTGCAGGTAGTTCTGGATGCCGACCTGGTCCACCAGGCCGATCTGGGTTTCCAGATGGTCGATGTGTTCCTCGGTATCGTCCAGGATGTCCTGCAACAGATCGCGCGAGACATAGTCGCGCACGGTCTCACAGTGGGCGATGGCTTCCTTCAGCACGACCTGCGAGGACAACTCCAGCTTCAGGTCGCATTCCAGGATTTCCGGGACGTTCTCGCCGATCAGCAGCTTGTGCAGGTCTTGCAGGTTGGGCAGGCCGTCCAGCATGAAGATGCGCTGGATCAGGCGGTCGGCGTGCTTCATTTCCTCGATGGACTCGTCGTACTCGTGCTTGCCCATCTTGCCCAGGCCCCAGTGCTTGAGCATGCGCGCATGCAGGAAGTACTGGTTGATGGCGGTCAGCTCGTTGGTGAGCTGCTTGTTCAGGAACTGGATGACGGTCTTGTCGCCTTTCATGTTCTTTCCCCTGCAGAATTCATGGATTCCGCAAGGTTAGCATTGTTGATGCTAAGCAAGCAGGCCGTACGTCCGCCCGTAACGGCCTAGGAAAGTGACAATGATAATGATCCCCCCTACGCGCTGACGCGCGCAAGGAAAGCCCACCCCCTACCCGCTTACGCGGGCCCCCTCAAGGGGGCGATGCGGGTGGACCGGCGGAGCCGGATCCACCGCATCCTGGGTCTAGTACCGTTATCTTGGGGTGTGGCTCCGTTGCTATCGCTGGCTGCCAGCGGTAGCAACAGTGTGACGTGCCAAGAAACAGGTACTAGACCCAGGAAACCGCGGATCTGGCTTTGCCAGTCCGCCGGTTTCGCCCCCTGGGGGGCGCCCGAAGGGCGTAGGGGGGGACCCCTACGCCGCCTTGGCGGCGCCGGCGCCGGCAGCGACGACGTGGATGGGGAAGCGGCGCGTCGTGGCGCGGGGCGGGGGCAGTTCGGTGGCTTGCGTGTGGCCGTTGGCCGCCGAGATGGACGCTTCGTAGGCGTGTTCGCAAGCGCTGGCGCCCGCCGGCAGGTACTGGCAGGCGGTGTCGGCGCAAGAGCCGCAGCAGGTCGCCACGCCCAGGTCGAATTGCAGGTCGGCCAGGGTGGTGGAGCCGGATTCCACACTGCTGCGGATCTGGCGTTCGGTGATGGCGTTGCAGACACAAACGTACATGGCAGGACTCGGTTGCGGCGCGGTGGCACCGCAGTAGACGTCGTAATGAGATTAATTATTGATAATATTCTCAAAACTTGCAAGCCATTGCCGTGGGTCTTGTACCACGCGGGTTTCCCGGGGGCCTCATTCCACCCGGATGTTCTGTTTTTTGATGATTTCGCCCCACTTTTTGGTCTCGTTTCGCAAAAATGCGCCGAATTGCTCGGGCGATCCGCTGCCGGGCTGGATCGCCTGGGCATCGAAGAAGGTCTGCATTTCGGGCGTCCGCAAGGCGCGGTAGACCTCGGTGTTCAGGCGGGAAACGATGGCGGCAGGGGTGCCGGCCGGTGCCAGCAGCCCTATCCACGAT
Source organism: Pigmentiphaga sp. H8 (assembly GCF_003854895.1). Classification (NCBI taxonomy): domain Bacteria; kingdom Pseudomonadati; phylum Pseudomonadota; class Betaproteobacteria; order Burkholderiales; family Alcaligenaceae; genus Pigmentiphaga; species Pigmentiphaga sp. H8. The sequence continues at coordinate 194,676 of NZ_CP033966.1, forward strand.
CGGGCCTCGAAATCGGGGTAGAACTGGCTGATGGACGGCACGTCGGGCAGCGCGGGGATCCGTTCCCGGGTGGTGACCGCCAGGGCCCGCATCTTGCCGGCCTTGATGTGGGCCAGCACCGAGCTGGCGCTGACGAACATGACCTGCACCCGGCCGCCCAGCACGTCCGTGATCGCGGGCGCGCCGCCCTTGTAGGGCACATGGTTCATTTCCACGCCGGCGGTGGCCTTGAACAGTTCCGCGGTCAACTGGTTGGAGCTGCCGGCGCCGGTGGAGGCGTAGTTCAGCGCGTCGGGCCGGGCCTTGGCCAGCGCGACCAGCTCGGGCACGGTGCGGGCCGGCACCGAGGGATGGACGACCAGGATCAGCGGCGAGGTGCCGATCAGCGCGACCGGCGCCAGGTCCTTGTCGGAATCGAAGCTGAGCTTGTACAGCAGGGGATTGACGGCGTGGGTGTCGAAGGCGGCCAGCAGGGTGTAGCCATCCGGGGCGGCCTTGGCCACGTGGGCCGCGCCGATGGAGCCGCCGGCCCCGGCCTTGTTCTCGACGATGAAAGTCTGGCCCAGCGCGGCCGACAGGCGCGCGCCCAGGTTGCGCGTGACGTTGTCGACGATGCCGCCCGGCGGGAACGGCACGACGATGTGGACGGGGCGCTCGGGGTACGAGGCCGGCGCCTGCGCGGCGGCGGGCAGCGCGCAGGCGGCCAGTGCGAGTGCGGCGCCCAGGCGGGCGTAGGGCAGGAAGGGCATGGGATGTCTCCGATCGTTGTCTTGGACGGGGCGCGGCGCCCCGCGCGTCAGTCGAGAATGGCGACGGTGCGGCACCAGCCGGCCGATCCGTGCTTGATCTTGATGGGAAAGCAACTGATGGTGAAACCGTGGGACGGCAACTGGTCCAGGTTGGTCAGCTTCTCCATCTGGAAGTAGCCGATGTCGCGCCCCGCCTTGTGGCCTTCCCAGATGATGGCGGGGTCGCCGTCGCGCGCGTAGCGCTCGACCACGAACTTGAACGCGGGGTCCCAGCTGTAGGAGTCGGTGCCGACCACCCGCACGCCCTGCTCCAGCAGCCAGAGCGTGGCGGCGCGGCCGAAGCCGCAGGCGCTTTCCCAGTAGTCCTCCTGGCCGTAGCGGGCGCCGGCGCGGGTGTTGGCCACGACGATGTCCAGCGGTTCAAGGGTATGGCCGATGCGCTTCAATTCGGCCTGAATGTCGCCGGGCGTGACCACGTAGCCGGCTTCCATGTGGCGGAAGTCGAGCTTCACGCCGGGCTTCAGGCACCAGTCCAGCGGCACTTCGTCGATGCCCGGCGCCGGCCGGCCGCCTTCCTGCAGCGCGTGGTCGGTCGTGGGGTGGTAGTGCCACGGCGCGTCCATGTGGGTGCCGGCGTGGGTCGACAGCGATACCCGCTCCACGGCCCAGGCCTTGCCCTCGGGCAGGTCGTCGGGCCCGATGCCGGGAAAGAGCTTGGAGAACAGTTCCCAGGACTGGTCGTGGTCGACGTAGCTGATCTGGGGGCGGTGGTGCGCCGGCGAAGTGGGCTTGTCTTCAAGGGCGACCGACAGGTCGATGATGCGGCGGGTCATGGCGTGTATCCGGAAGGTCAGAGCGGCGTGCCGGCCGGGGCGGCTGCCCGCATGCCGGCGGCGATGAAGGCGACGAGCTGGGCGACGATGCGCTCGGGGTCGTCGGTGTCGCACAGTCCGCCGGAGATGCGGTGCAGGCGGTGGTAGGTCTCGTCGGCGTCGCTGACGATGTACATCATGGCGCCGATGGCGAAGGCGTAGCGCCAGTAGGCTTCCTCGCGGCCCAGCGCGGGCTGGGCGCCCATCAGGGCGTCGACGAAGTCGGATGCCAGCGCGTCGTACTGTTCGAAGATGGCGGCGTTGGTGCTGGCGCGCGGCAGGGCCCGGGCCTGGATCAGCAGCCGGATCAACAGCCGCCATTCGCCGGTGGCGTCGAAGCTCAGGCGCACGGGCGGCGCGATCAGCGCCTCCACCACTTCTTCCATGGTGGGTTCGCGGTGCGCCGGCACCCGGGCCAGGGCCTCGCGCCGCATGCGGTTGATGGGCTCGGACACGACGCGCAGGACTTCCTGTACCAGGGCGTCCTTGGAGCCGAAGTGATAGTGGATGGCGGCGATGTTCACCTGGGCGGCGGAGGTGATCTCGCGCAGCGAGGCGGCCTCGAATCCCCGCGTGGCGAAGATGCGCAGGGCGGCCAGCACGATGCGGGAGCGGGTGGAGGTGTCGTCGTCGAGCAGGTTCACGATGGGGTTCCGGGGTAGTCGGGCGCAGTATGGGCGATTCAAACGAAAATTTGAATCAGTTTTTTGAAATTTTTGTTTGAATCGAGGGAAAACCCAGCCGATCACCAAGTTTTCGACCACCGAAAAGTTCGAGAATATCGGGTGCGGACCGCCCTGCCTGGCGATAAAGTCCCAGCTGTAAACACGTAGAGCTGGATATGACCCAAGACACGCAAGCCCCGTCGGCCGCCCGCCCGCTACTGTTCGATTCGCACGCTCACCTGGTGGCGGATGACCAGGTGCGCTATCCGCGCAATCCCATGAGGCGCGCCGCCGACGCGCCGCCGCGCGCCCCGGGCGTGATCGGCAAGCCGGGCGGCAAGCACGGTCCGAATCCGATCAACGAAGTGCCCGACGTGGCCCGCATGCTGGTCTGGATGCAGGAAGAGAACGTCGACGGCGCGGTGGCCGTGCAAAAGCGCATGATCTATCGCTACGACAACAGCTACATCCTGGATTCGTCCGACGCCCATCCCGAGATCTTCTCGGCGGTGGTCATCCTGGACGCCGAGGACGCCGGCACGCCGGGCCTGGTGCGCAGCTACATCGAGAAGAACGGCCTGGCCGGCGTGCGCCTGTTCGGCGGCCGCCAGCCCGACGGCAGCATGCCGTGGCTGAACTCGCCCCAGGCGCTCAAGACCTGGGACGTGGCCGAGGAATTCGGCCTGGTCATCGACCTGGAAGTGCTGGCCGTGGGCGGCGGCGGTCCGTCGGTGCCGACCATCATCGAACTGGCCCGCCGTTACCCGAACGTGCGCATCGTGCTGGACCACCTGCTGGAGCCCGAGGCCACCGAGGAACACTTCGGCCTGGACGAGCGCTTCGAGAAGCTGGCGCACGAGCAGAACATCTTCTTCAAGTTCACCTCGATCAACCTGGACGAGTACCGCGAGGCCGACGTGCCGGCCGAACAGGTGCTGCGCCGCGCGGTCGACCTGTTCGGCGCCGACCGCATCATGTGGGGCTCGGACATCGGCACCTCGTCGGGCACCTACAAGGAAATGGTCCAGCGCATGCTGGATGCCTCGGTCCTGCTGAACGACGAGGAAAAGCGCGCGGTCTGGCACGATACCGGCAAGCGCGTGTTCGTGAAGGGCGGCGCCCGGCGCTGATTTCCCCAGGACCGCCGTACGCAAGCGCGCATCCGGCGATGCGATAATCGCCGGCCGGCGCCCTTTCCGTACGGAGGTCCGCGTGCCTTCCTTTCCGCCCGTCCAAGCCGTTGTCCGCACCATCGAGCTGCTGCAGGCCCTGAACCGCCAGCCGGTCTCGACCCTGGACGTCCTGCACAAGCAGACGGGCATCCCCAAGCCGTCGCTGATACGCCTGCTGGAATCGCTTGCCTCCAAGGGGCTGGTGCGCCATGCGCCGCAGTACGGAGCGTATTACCTGACGTCGCTGGTCAACACGCTGTCGTCGGGCTATCACAGCGAACCGCGCATCGTCGAAGCGGCCCAGCCGCGCCTGGACGCGCTGACCGAGGCCATCAAGTGGCCGCTGGCCATCGCGGTGTTCGACACCGATGCGATGGTGGTGCGCTACAGCACCATTCCCCATTCACCGCTGTCGCTGCTGCACTCCACCATCAACATGCGGCTGAGCCTGGTCAGCCGCGCCATCGGGCGCGCCTACCTGGCCTTTTGCGAAGAGGATGAGCGCGAGACCATACTCGCGCTGCTGCGGCAATCGAAAAACCCCGAGGACCAGCCGGCGCGTGACCAGGAGGCGGTGCGGGGAATGATCGAACTCACGCGCGCGCAGGGCTATGCGCTGCGCGACCCCGCCGTGCGCCCGGTGTCCGGCACCCTGGCGGTGCCGGTGTTCGACGGCAAGCACGTGGTGGCCTCGTTCGGCATGACGTGGTTCGCGTCCACGCTGACCAACGAGCAGGTCGTCGAACGCTACCTGGAACCGTTGCAGGAGGTCTCCCGAGGCATCTCGGAAGACCTCGCCAGGCTCTAGGCCGCTGCGGCGGCGACGGACGCGGGCATGGGGTACTCGTCCGCGTTGCAGACCAGGCCGGGCTTGCTGGAGAAGTCCACGCGCGGCGGGCCGAAGATGTCGATCAGCCAGCAGTCGCCCTGGCTGACGTTGCGGCTGGTGTGCAGCACCTTCGCCGGGATGACCGTGACGGACGGGCTGCCGATCTCGACGTGCTCGTCTTCCTTCCACATGTCCATGTCCGGCGTCCACGGCCAGCGCAGGTGATGCGCGTAGGTGCCCTGGATCGCCAGCGAGGCCTGTTCGAAGTCGGCGTGGGTGTGCGGGCTGAGCTTGTGCACGTCGCGCGGCACCAGGCGCTTGGCCAGGAAATTGACCATCAGGTTGGTGCTGCGGAAGATGCGCATGTTGCTGTCGGGCCGCACGTGCTCGGCCAGCACGTAATGGCGCAGCTTGAAGCCGGCGGGCGGATCGGGCCAGGGTACCAGCGGCGCGACTTCGGGCGCGCCATCGGCGTAGATGGCCTGGTTGACCGAGGCCTGCGCCAGGTCGGCGGCGCGATGGGAGAACACGCGCACGATGGTGCCGGCGGCCGTGGCTTCGACACGGCTCGCGCCCGGGGGAACGATGGTCACGGTCTCGGGGGCGGCGTCGATCTGCTCGGCGCCCGCCTGGATGCGCGCGCCGCCGCTGTGCACGAAGACGAAGTATTCGTCGGGGTTGGCGTCGCGCGCCAGCACGGCGCCCGCTTCGACCTGCGAGACGGCGACGACGAAATTGGCGCCCCGGGTCAGCCAGGTGCGCGCGCCGGCTTCCTGTTGCTGCGGAGCGGTGTCGTAGTGCGCGGCATAGGTCGCGGACCGTGGTTGTTGGACAGTCATGGACTTCACCTTTGCATGAGAGGGTGCCGCGTCAGCCGTGCGACCGGTTGCCTGACACGGCAACCGATTGCGCGCCCTGGCGCAGCAGGGATTGGTCGGATCCGATCACGAACCAGGTCACGCCTTGGGCGGCGAATTCGTCGCGTTCCGCGGCATTGGCCACGAACATCGCGGCGATCTTGCCGGCGGCCAGGGCCGCGCGCACGATGCGGGCGGTGGCTTCCAGCACCGCCGGACTGCGCGAGCCTTCCTCGCCCATGGACAAGGCCAGGTCGGCGCGGCCCACGAACAGTCCGCCCACGCCGGGAACGGCGGCGATGCTTTCCACGTTGGCCAGGCCCTCGACGCTTTCGATCTGGCACATCACCAGCGTCTGGTCGCCCGCTTCCTGGGCCTGCTTGTAGGTCATGGTCCCGTAGCCGGCGGCTCGCGGCGAACTGGAAAAACCTCGCACGCCGCCTTTGTAGCGGGCGCGCGAAACGATCAGTTCCGCCTGCTCGGCGCTATCGACGTGCGGCACCACGATGCCCGCGGCGCCCAGGTCCAGCGTCGACAGGATGGTCGAGGCTTCGTAGTCGGCCACCCGCACGAAAAGCGGCAGCCGCGCGGCCCGTCCCGCCATCATCATCAAGTCCAGCGCCACCCGGTCGAACGGCGCATGCTCGGCATCCAGCACCCCGAAATCCAGCGCCGTCGTCCCCAGTATCTCCACCACGTGCGGCGACACCGTCTTGATGAACGTCCCGGCCTGCACCGACCGGCTGAAATCAGCAGATGAACTCGTCATCAATATTCCCTTGTCACAAAATTAAGAACCCCTAACCCCGCTAGCCCGTTGGTTTCCAGGGCACAGCGGATCCGGCTCCGCCGGTCCGCCAGTGCCGCCCCCCGGGAGGCGCGCGAAGCGCGTAGGGGGGATCAGATAGGCGGCGCCTGCAGCATCGGCCGATGGAAGATCTCGCCCAGCCCCGCGTAGTACGGTCCGCCCAGCCGGGCGATGGGCCGCATCGCCACGGCATCGATGTGCCGGCCGTTGAAGATGGCCTCGGACAGGTGGAAGGCCACCACTTCGCCGATATACAGCGTGTTCAGGCCCCGGCCCAGCGGCAGCACGTGCTCGAGCCGGCATTCCATCTGGATCGGGGTGGCGGGAATGCGCGGCGGCCGCACCACCGTGCTGGGCGCCAGCTCGATGCCCAGCGTCTCGGGCTCGCCGATCTCGGGCGGGTAATCCGCGCCCGACGCATGCATCAGCTCCAGCGTGGCTTCCGTGGCCACGTTCACCACGAACTCGCGCGTCTCGACGATGTTGCGCGCGGTGTCCTTGAGCTCTCCCTTGCGCGAGCCGATGTTCACCGCCAGCATCGGCGGGCTGTGCGCCACATAGTTGTACGAGCTGAACGGCGCGGCATTGACCCGCCCCGATTCATCCTGCGTGGTGATCCACGCCACCGGCCGGGGCGTCACGCAGCCCACGATCAGCCGATAGGCCTCCTCGGTGCTCATGCCCTCGGTCTTCAACGTAACGAAACCGCTCATTCAAAACTCCATGGGGAGGAACCTCCCCGAAAACCCGTGCCCCAATCCAAGAAGAACTCACAAGACCCAGGGCACAGCGGATCCGGCTTTGCCGGTCCGCCAGTGCCGCCCCCCTGTGGGGGGCGCGCGGAGCGCGTAGGGGGGCTAGTCCAATTTGATATTGGCCTGTTCGATGATCCGCTTCCACTTCGCGCTTTCGATCTTCATCAGCGAATCCAGCTGCTCGGGCGAACCGCCGCCCACGACCGCGCCGAACTGCTCGAGCTTGGCCCGGCCCTCGGGCGAGTTCAGCACGAGGTTGATCTCGCGGTTGAGCTTGTCGACGATGGGACGGGGCATGCCGGCGGGGCCCGCCACGGCGAACCAGACCGAGGCCTCGACGTCGAAGCCCTGCTCGACCGCGGTGGGCACCTCGGGCGTGCCGGGGAAGCGCTTCTTGGACGTTACCGCCAGGCCGTTCATCTTGCCGCTCTGGATCTGCGGGATGAAGGCCGTGATGGGCGCGACGATGGCCTGGATGGAGCCGCCCAGCAGGTCGGTCATGGCCGGCGTGTCGCCCTTGTACGGAACGCCCAGGAAGTCGGTCTTGGTGTTGTGGCGCAGCAGTTCATAGGCCAGGTGGCCAATGGTGCCGTTGCCCGGGTTGCCGATGGAATACTTGCCCGGCGCGGCCTTGGCCAGCGCGATGAATTCCTTCAGGTTCTTGGCCGGGGTCTTGTCGGTGGACACGATCACCAGCGGGATCTCGCCCACCAGCACGATGGGGGTCAGGTCCTTGGCCGGATCGTACGGCATGGACTTGTACAGGTACTTGTTGTTGGCCAGCGGGCCCGAGGTCGTCAGCGTGAGCGTGTAGCCGTCGGGGTTGGCCTTGGCGACCTGGTCGGTGCCGATGTTGCCCGCCGCGCCCGGACGGTTGTCGACGACGAACTGCTGGCCGAGTTTCTGGCCCAGCCGTTCGGCGATCAGGCGCGCGACCACGTCGGTGCTGCCGCCGGCCGGGAACGGTACGACCAGCCGCACGGGCCGGGTGGGCCACGACGCGGCGGCGTCCTTGGCCTGGGCGGTGGTGGCGCCCAGGGCCAGGATGGCGGTGGCGCAGGCGAGAAGGCTATGGTTTTTCATGGGGTCTCCGATCTTTCGTCGTGAAGAAGGTTGCCGCACTCAGTGCGTGGAATCCGCGCGGTGCTGGTCGAGTTCTTCGAGAATGCCAGGCAGCCGCTGCTGCACGTTTTCGCGCAACTGTCGGTAGAGGCTGTTGCCGTGGGCGTCGATGCCCACCGTGGCGGGGCCCAGGTGCTTGACGCGCAAGGTCACCAGGCGGAATTGCGAGATGTAGTCTTCCCAGTGCACGGACACGACTTCCTGGATCGCGCGCGCCAGCAGCGTGCAGCCGCCTCCCAGGAAGGACAGGTAGATGCAGCCTGTTTCGCGCATGGCCTCTACGCTTTCCTCGCCCAGGCCGCCCTTGCCGCCCACGATGCGCAGGCCGTAGGCCCGGATCAGCGTCGGCATGAGCGCGTCGTAGCGCGTGCTGGTGGTGGGGTTCATGTACAGCGCCTCGTAGCCGGAGGGCGCGTCGCTTTCGCGGTTGTACGAGCTCAGGTGCAGGAAGGCGCCGCCGTGCACGTCCACCGGCAGCGGCTTGCCCTCGCGGGCGTAGTCGATCATGCGCTGGTGGGTGGGCAGGCCGATGGTGACGACGATGTCGCCGGTCAGATAGACCAGGTCGCCGGCCTGGATGCGGGCGATGTCTTGCGCGCTTGCCGGCAGGGTCAGCCGATGGGTGTTCACGATGCTCGTCTCCGTTGCGGCTATGCCAGGCGCTCGACCGTGCCGTCCTGGTAGATGCGGGCACAGGTGCGCCGGTTGATCCAGCAGTTGAAGGCCACGGCCACCGGCATGAAGCCGTGGCTGGCCGAGTAATCGATGTGCACCGCCATGGCGGTGGTGTCGCCGCCCGTGCCCATGGGGCCGAAGCCGGTGTCGTTGATGGCCTTGAGCAGCCGCTGCTCCATGGCCGCCAGCACGGGCTCGGGGTTGGTCTGGCCGAAGGGGCGCAAGACGCATTCCTTGGCCATCTTGGCCGCGTAGTCGAAGGTGCCGCCTATGCCCACGCCCACGACGATGGGCGGACAGGGCTGCGACCCGGCTTTGAGCACGGTGTCGAGCACGTACTTCTCGATGGTCTCCAGCGACGGGTAGACGAAGGTCTCGATGGCTTCCCACCGGCCCGTGCCCATGGCCTTGGGCGCACAGACGATTTCCATGTAGTCCGCGCCGTCGATCATGTCGAAGGTGACCAGGGGCATGTTCTTGCCCTCGTAGCTGCGCTGCAGGGTCAGCGGATTGGTCACCATCTTCAGGATGGGCGGATCGGCGCGCGCGACCAGGTCGGCGAAGCCGTCGACGATGGCCTGGCGGACGTTGCCCGAGAAGCTGACGCCCGTGCCCACGCGGATCATGTAGGTGGGCACGCCCACGTCCGAACAGACCAGGTGGCTTTCGGACTCGGCCGCCTCGGCGCTTTCGAGCATGATGCGCAGCGTCTGCTTGCCCAGCTGGACCGTTTCGCGCTGCTGCGCCTGGGCGAGCACCCGCTTGGTGTCGTCCGGGACTTTCTTCAGGGACCACTCGTACAGGGACGAGGTGACCGACCTGATGGTTTCGCTGGAAATGGACATCGCATTGCCGCCGTGCGCCGGCTCTCCGTGCTTACGCTAGGCTGGCAGGATGCGGCGGGGGCGGCGGCGGTACAAGCGATGTTTTGGTGCTTTTCGCCTATAGAAAAGTTGGCGGATAGGCTGGCTCAGCCCGGATACAGCCCCAGGGCCCGGGCGCGCATGCGGGCCAGGGCGTAGACGGTGTCCAGGGTGGGGGTGGGGAATCCCGCCGCCGCGGCGGTCTCGACCAGCGCGCCCAGGATGCTGTCGATTTCCACCGGCCGCCCGGCCTCGACGTCCTGCAGCATCGAGGTCTTGATGTGGCCCAGTCCCCGGGTGAAGGCGATCCGGGCGCGCGACTCGACCTGGGCCGGCAACCCGAGCCGGGTGCCCAGGGCCAGCGCCTCGTCCATCATGGCCACGAACATGCCATGCAGGCGCGCATCGTCGATCATGTCGTCGGTGTAGGCGCCGGTCAGCAGGCTGGCCGGGTTGAAGCAGGCATTGCCCAGCAGCTTGGTCCAGATGTCGGCGCGCACGTTCTCGCTGGCCGGCGCATCGAAGCCTGCCTGCGTGAACAGCGCGGCCACGGCGCGGGCGCGTTCGCTCGATCCGCCCCTGGGCTCGCCCAGCACGATGCGGTTGCCCGAGGCGTGGCGGGTCAGGCCGGGCTCGGGCGTGGAGGCCGAGGCGAAGACCACGGCGCCCAGCACCTGGTCCACGGGCAAGTTGGCCTCGATGCCCGCGTCCGGGTCGACGCTGCGCAGCCGGGTGCCGCCCAGGGGCAGGCCGGCGTCCAGGAAGAACCACCAGGGAATGCCGTTCAAGGCCGGGATCACGACCGTATCGGCGCCGATCAGGGGACGGATGGCCCGTGCGATCTCAGGCAGGGCCGGTGCCTTGACGGTAATGACGACGATGTCCTGCGGACCCAGCGCCCGGGCGTCGTCGCTGGCCCGGACCGGCGAGGCCACCAGCTCGCCCGCGGAATCGAGCCGCTGGCCGTGCCGGCGCAGGGCCTCCAGCGTGCGGCCGCGGGCCAGCAGGGACACGTCGTTGCCGGCCTGGGCCAGGCGTCCGGCGACGAAGCCGCCTATCGCGCCGGCGCCGACGATGCAGATACGGGGGTGATCGGTCATGGTCTTCCTCTTCCTTGGGGTGCGGTGCGAGCGCCGGCATCTTACCCGAGGCCACCCGATTCACCTTCGCTTACGAGGCCCCGCCGGGCGCCCCATCCGGACTTCCGGCACAATGGGAGCTTGCTGTTTAGGACATTCAATCTGGATGAACGTATTCGACTCCATATCGGCTCGTGCTCAGGTCGATCCGCCTCCCGATTCTCCGCGGCTGCGCATTGCCGGCCATGATTGCGGCTGGGTGGCGCACGACGTGCAGCACTGGCTGGCCGCCTTTCCCGGCGAAATATCGATGGAACCCGGCACGGTGCACCTGCTGCCCGAGCTGGCCGGCGCACCGGCGGCCGGGCGGACCCAGGCCGTCAGCGAGCTGCTGGCCCGCGTCGCCGCGGCCCTTTACGAGGCGGGCCGGCTCAATGGCTGGCGCAACGAACTGCTGGACGTGGTGGCCGAGGACGGCACCGTCCTGGGCGTGGTCGAGCGGGCATCCGTGCGGCCGCTGGGCATCGCCACCCATGCCGTCCACCTGAATGCCTGGACCGACAGCGGTCAGTTGTGGATCGCCCAGCGGTCGTTCTCCAAGACGACCGATCCGGGCATGTGGGACACCCTGGTGGGCGGCCTGGTCAGCGCCGCGGAAACCCCCGAATCGGCCCTGCTGCGCGAAAGCTGGGAAGAGGCCGGCCTGCTGCCCCATCACCTGAAGGACGGCCGTCGCAGCGGCCAGTTCACCGTGCGCCGGGTCTTGCCAGAAGGCTATCAGGTCGAGCACGTGACCGTGGTCGATACCGTGCTGGGGCCCGAGGTCGTGCCCGAGAACCAGGACGGCGAAGTGGTCGCCTTGCGTACGGTGTCGCCGGAAGAGGTGCTGGAGATGGTGGCCGATGGCGTGTTCACGCTGGAGGCCGCGCTGTCCATGAAGGCCAGCTTGGGCGCGTTCGCGCCGGTATCCCTGATCGTTCCTCCTGCCCAAGCCCCCCGCGTCAGTCTTTGACCCGGGCGATGGCCTGGCGCGCCTGCCGCCAGGCCGATAGGGCCGCCCGCGCTGCTTCGGGCATCGCGGCCTCGTCCAGCGCGGACTGGTGATTCATGATCATGGCGGCATACGGCCCCGCCAGCGCCGCGGCTTCCATGCACAACACACACGCTTCGCTCGTCGAAGGCTTGCGCGCGCGCCAGAAATTGATCGCTTCCTCGAGTTCGGTCAGGGTGATGTCCATGCGACCCATTCTGGCAGACTTTGCCACCCCGGGGCGGAAACATTCGGTCAATTCCGATACAGAAAGCGCGAGATCCCGCGACCCCGGGAAACAACCTGGAAGGCGACTTGGAGGTAACTTACGTGAACCTTACGAGCGGAGTGACGCCATGTTTTCCGGTACTTCTTCCGGTCCCCGATCCCCTGTCGATGCCGCGTTCGCGCGCGCGCATCGGTCCATGCGGGGCGCCGTCGCGCTGCACCCGCTGGTGGCCGCGGCGGCCATCAGCATCATCGTCCTGGCCGCCGTGGGCGTGGGCGTCCTGACCGGACTGCTGCCCTCGCCGCTGGCCAAATCGGCTCCGGCGCAGGAAGTGGCCGAAGCGTCCGCCTCGGCCGGCGGCCGTGATTTCGGCAAAGCTTCGGCCCATGCCCCGGTTCCGGCCAAGCAGGCAGCGGCCGAGCGCGTGGCACCGGCGCGCCCCGCCAGCCGGCCCGCGCCGGTCTATCGCGAACCCGCCCGGCCGGTCGCGTCCACCTGCGGCAACTGCGGCACGGTTGAAAGCGTGCGCGCCTTGCAGGTCCAGGGCCAGGGTACGGGCCTGGGCGCGGTGGGCGGCGGCGTCGTGGGCGGCGTGGTCGGCAACCAGTTCGGCGGCGGCAGCGGCCGCACCGCGTTGACGGTGCTGGGCGCGTTGGGCGGCGCCTACGCGGGCAACGAGGTCGAGAAGCGCGTGCGCAGCTCGACGCAGTACGAGATGACCGTCAGGATGAACGACGGCAGCGTGCGCACTTTCCACAGCGCGTCGGCCTATCCGTGGCGCAGCGGCGACCCGGTGCGCGTCGTCAACGGCTCGGTGGTGTCCCGCAACGGCGGCGACTCCCAGGCCATGCGGGTCGGCGACTACAACTGAACGGCCGGACCGGGCGGCGCGGCCGTCCGGTCCCCTGCCCGCTTCTAGGCTTTTTTCTTCTTCGTTTTCTTACGCCGCTTGAGCGCCAGCATCGTGCCCCGGCACGTCTCGGCGCCGCACAGGCACTGGTAGTTCTTCTTCAACGTCGGCGTGATGCGCTCGTCGATGACCAGGCCGTAGTCATAGTTGAGTTCGTCGCCGCGGTCGATGGGATGCTGCGAGACGATGAAGACGCGGCCATCGTCCGTTTCCTCGGCTTCGCAGTTGGGCTCGCAGGCATGGTTGATCCAGCGTGCGTCGTTGCCCTGGCTGCCGCCGTCGATCACCTTGCCGCTTTCCAACGCGAAGAAGAAGGTGTGGTAAGGATCCTCGGGATTGACCGGATGGCGGCGGTCGGCCTCGGCCGCGCTGATGCGTTCGCCCGAGTATTCGATGACGCGGGTGCCGGCCGGGATCTTGCGAGCCGCGAACACGCCGGTCCCGTGCACCCGCGAGCGGCGCACGACGTACCAGGGCTTGCCGCCGGGGCCGGGATCGACGTCCACGCGATCCTCGGCGGGCTGCTCGGCAACAGGAGACTTGCGCGCCCGTGAGGGCGTTTTCTTCTTGGTCATTGGGCTGTGGCTCAGCTGGAGGTCTTCGCGGCCGCCTTCCTGGCGGCTTTTTTCGCGGGGGCTTTCTTGGCGGCGGTCTTGCGCGCCGGGGACTTCTTGGCCGCCGCCTTCTTGGCGGGGGCCTTCTTCGCCGGCGCCGTGGCGGCTTCGTCCTGGCCGGCGGTTTTCTTCGCCGCCGTCTTGCGCGCCGCCGGCGCGTCCTCGCCTGCCTTGCCGCCCTTGGCGGGGCGGGGCTCGAACTCGAAGCCTATCTTGCCATCGGGCTGCCGCACCAGGAAGGCCTTGAACTTGCGATTGGTACGGCTGGAAACGAAGTTCTGCAGCAGGTCGGTGCGTCCTTCGGCCAGCAGCTTGCCCATCTGCTCGGCCGTGATCTCCTGCTGCAGGATGACTTTCCCGGAACGGAAGTCGCACGAACGCTGCGGCCCGACCGACTTCTCGCACACGAAGCTCATGCCGTGCTCGAACACGTTCGAGCCGCATTTCGGGCACGGACCCACCGGCGTCTGGCCGGAGAAGTCCACGGCCTCGGAGGATTCCTCGTCGGCCTGGCCGAAGTCGAACTCCAGCTTGTAGTCGTCGGTGATCCGCAGGATGGCCGAGAACGGCCGGCCCATCTTGCTGATGAAGCCGTTCAGCGGGCCGATCTCGCGCTTGGCCAGCAGTTCCTCGACTTCCTGCTGCTCGAAGGTGCGCCCGCCGGGGTGCTTGCTGATCGAGAAATCGCAGGCGGTGCAGGCGTAGCGCCGGTAGTTCTCCTTGACCACGGCGCCGCATTTCGGGCAGGGCGTGGTCAGGGTGGCGTAGTCGCCCGGCACCGTGTCGCGGTCGTATTCCTTCGCGCGCTTGACGATGACCTGGGTCATCTGCGCGATCTCGCGCATGAAGGCCTCGCGCGCCAGTTGGCCCTGCTCGATCTGCGACAGCTTGTGTTCCCATTCGCCGGTCAGCTCGGGCGAGGTCAGCTCGTCCACGTCCAGGCCCGACAGCAGCGTCATCAATTGGCGCGCCTTGGCGGTGGGCACCAGGTCGCGGCCCTCGCGGCGCAGGTAGACCTCGTTGATCAGCCCTTCGATGATGCCCGCGCGCGTGGCTGGCGTGCCCAGGCCGCGCGCCGACATGGCCTCGCGCAGCTCTTCGTCGTCGACCAGCTTGCCCGCGCCTTCCATGGCCGACAGCAGCGTCGCTTCCGTGTAGCGGGCGGGCGGCTTGGTGACCAGGCCCACGGCCTCGATTTCCTCGGTGCGCACCTGTTCGCCGGAGGCGACCGGCACCAGGTTGGCGTCCTCGCCCTGCGCATCGCGGCCGTAGACGGCCATCCAGCCCGGGTTGACCAGGACCTTGCCCTCGGTCTTGAACTTGTGGCCGGCGACCTCGGTGATCCGGGTCGTGACCAGGAACTCGGCCGCGGGGAAGAACACCGCCAGGAATCGCTTGACCACGAGGTCGTACAGCTTGGCCTCGGCCTCGCTCAACTCGCGCGGCGCCTGCAGCGTCGGGATGATGGCGAAGTGGTCCGACACCTTCTTGTTGTCGAACACGCGGCGGTTGGGCTTGACCCAGCCGCTGTCCAGTATCTTCAAGGCGAACGGCGCGTAGCCGGGCCGGTTGGCGGCCAGCGTCTGCATGGTCTGGCGCACCGTGCCCAGGTAGTCCTCGGGCAGGTAGCGCGAGTCGGTACGGGGGTAGGTCAACGCCTTGTGGCGTTCGTACAGAGTCTGGGCCAGCGCCAGCGTGGTCTTGGCCGAGAAGCCGAAGCGCGAGTTGGCCTCGCGCTGCAGCGTGGTCAGGTCATACAGCAGCCCGGACAATTGGGTGGACGGCTTGGATTCCTCGGTGACCGAGCCCGTGCGGTCGCGGCAGGCCGCCACGACCGATTCGGCGGCCGCCTTGCTCCACAGGCGCGATTCGCGCTTCTCGGGGTCCTGCGGGTCCTTGACGTGCTTGGGATCGAACCAGCGGCCCTCGTACAGGCCGGCGGCGGCGACGAACTGCGCGCGCACCTCCCAGTAGTCGCGCGGCACGAACTGGCGGATGCGCTCCTCGCGCTCGGACACGATGGCGAGCGTGGGCGTCTGCACCCGGCCCACCGTGGTCTTGAAGAAGCCGCCGTCCTTGCTGTTGAAGGCCGTCATGGCGCGCGTGCCGTTGATGCCCACCAGCCAGTCGGCCTCGGCGCGCGAGCGCGCCGCGGCTTCCAGCGGCTGCAGCGCGGTGTCCGAACGCAGGTCGGCGAAGGCGTCGCGGATGGCCTGCTGGGTCATCGATTGCAGCCACAGGCGCTGGATGGGTTTGTTGGTCTTCGCGTACTGGGCGATGTAGCGGAAGATCAGCTCGCCCTCGCGCCCCGCGTCGCAGGCGTTGATCAGCGCGTCCACGTCCTTGCGCTTGATCAGCCGCACCAGCAGGCGCAGGCGTTCCTCCGACCGCTTGTCGGCCGGCCCCAGTTCGAACTCGGGCGGAATCACCGGCAGATGGGTGAAGCTCCACTTGCCCTTGACCGGATCGTTGGGCGCCACGAGGGTGAGCAGGTGCCCGACGCTGGACGAAAGCACGTAGTCGTCGCTTTCGAAATAATCGCCTTCGCGCTTGAACCCGCCCAGCGCGCGGGAAATGTCCAGCGCGACCGAAGGTTTCTCGGCGATGATCAGAGTTTTGCCCATTGACTTCCAGTTGACGGAGCCGACGCGAACAAATAGTGCGTCAAAGCGCCGGATGATACGGGGGGATTTTTAAGCAATGCAAGTCGGGCCTGTGCCAACCCAGCCAAAAAACACCGGCTCCGCCCTCCGAAGCACCCCGGATTAAGACTTGTTTCCATTGAAAACAACCCCCGGCCCCGTTGGGGGACTGCCGCGTAGCGGCTGGGGGCCCACCATACTGGGCGCGCGTAAGCGTAGGGGGTAATACAGGGGGCTTAATGCAGCTGCCGGGCGCTGCCGTCTTCCAGCAGTTCTTCCAGGATCAGGTTGTCGATTTCGGTTTCCTGGCTCCACAGCACCATCAGGACGATGATCTTGAGCTTGTCCAGGGGCACGGGCGCCTCGCCCAGCGCGAAGGCGCGGTCGATGACGATTTCGCGCAGGGGGGACGACAGGACGCCCGCCGATTCCAGGAAGGCAACGAAGCCGATCGCTTCCGAACCGAGTTGACGATACTCGGCCTCGGCATAGACACGACAGCCGCTACTGGGAACAAGGGCGAGATCGACACAACGATGAGTGGATTCGGCAAGCCCGGACAACCAGCTCAGGGCGTCGTCGATTTCATCGTCTTCGAAGCCGGCGGCGGCAAGTTTGCGCGCCAGCGTTTCCGGGTCCGGGCACGCTTCCGGCGTGTAGTAGTTCTCGAAGAGGTAGACGAGAATTTCGAACATAAGTCAGCATATAAGCTTGATCCACTGTACGCTGAATTGCATCCCTAGGCAAATTGTCAGGCATTTGCTGCTCATGCGTTGTTCGCGTGGCACACCAGGGCGTTCAGCGCCCGAGTGTGATCTGGTAGCGGCCCCCGTCCAGCCGGGCGATCCACCCCTGCAATTCCAGTTCGAGCAGCCTGGCCTGAAGCGCCGGAACCGCGAGGCCGGTGCGCGCGGCCAGCGCGTCGATATGGATGGGGCCATAGCCCATGCCGGCCAGCAGAGGGTCCTGCGGGCGGGCCGGATCCGGTTCCGGCGCAGGCGCAAGCGGACTGGGTCCGGCCGGGGAGCCCAGCTCGTCCAGGATGTCCTGCGCCGATTCCACCAGCTTGGCACCCTGCCGGATCAGGGCGTGGCAGCCCCGCGACAGCGGCGAGTGGATGGAGCCGGGGATGGCGAACACCTCGCGGCCGGCGTCCGCCGCCAGCCGGGCGGTGATGAGCGACCCGCTGCGGGCCGCCGCTTCCGCCACCAGCGTGCCCCGTGCCAGCCCCGCGACCAGCCGGTTGCGCCGGGGGAACTGGTGCGGCAGCGCGGGCAGGCCCAGCGGGAACTCTGACACGACGGCGCCTTGCGCGGCGATCCGTTCGGCCAGGTCCTGGTTGCGCGGCGGATAGACCACATCGACGCCCGTTCCCACCACTGCCACGGTGCCGCCTGCATTGGGGCCGGCCTCGAGCGCGCCTTCGTGGGCGGCGGTGTCGATGCCCAGGGCCAGGCCGCTGACGATGCACCAGCCCCGCTGCGCCAGATGGCGGGCATAGGCGCGCGCGTTCGCCAGCCCGTCGGGCGTGGCGTGACGGGCGCCGACGATGGCGATGGCCTGGGGCGACAGCCGGGCCGGATCGCCCGCCACGTACAGCAGCGGGGGTGGATCGTGGATGGCAAGCAGCGCCCGGGGGTAGGCGGCATCGGCCAGCGTCAGGAGGTGGTGGCCGGGAAGTTCCGCCCAGCGCAGCGTGCGCTCGAGGACGGCGGCCTGCTCGCGCGACAGCGGGCGGGCCAGTTGGGCGGCCAGCGGCGGCGGCAGCAGGGCCGCCAATTCGTCGCGGGACAGGCTGTACAGGCGCTGGGGCAGCCCGACTTCCCGCAGCAGGTCGCGCGCGGTGGCAGGCCCGATGGCGGGTTCGAGGGTGAGCCGCAGCCAGGCGGACAATTCTTCCGGAGTGTGGGCGAGAGGCATGCCGTTATCTAAACACGGCAGGCGCGGCAGGGTGGTCCCCGGCAGGACATCGATGTCCTGCATCGTCTCCGAACGGATCGCGCGCCGGCGCGTCCAATGGCCAGGGCAGGCGTTCGCGGCAATGCCTCCCGCTATATTTAATAGCAGGATCCGCCGCCATCCGCGCCCCGCGCGGGCCCGCCGGAGGCACCGGGAAGCTGTGGTATCTTGCCCCTTGGATCCCGGCCAACCGGCCCCATTATTCTGTTAAGCGCCCCATTCGAGGGACAACGGCAACACAACCATGGCATTGCTACCCATTCTTCACTATCCCGACGCAAGGCTGCACAAGAAAGCCAAGCCGGTGGCCGTGGTCGACGACCGCATCCGCCGCATCGTCCGCGACATGGCCGAGACCATGTACGCCGCGCCGGGTATCGGGCTGGCCGCCACCCAGGTCGATGTCCACGAGCGCATCGTGGTCATCGACGTTTCCGAACACAGCGACGACCTGCTCGTGCTGATCAACCCGGTCATCACCTGGAAGAGCGAGGAAACCCAGGTCTACGAAGAAGGCTGCCTGTCGGTGCCCGGCATCTACGACGAGGTCAAGCGCTCCGCCCGGATCAAGGTCGAGGCCACCAACGAACAGGGCGAACGCTACGAATTCGACGCCGAAGGCATCCTGGCCGTCTGCGTCCAGCACGAACTCGACCACCTGGAAGGCAAGGTCTTCGTCGAATACCTCTCCCCCCTCAAGCAAAGCCGCATCAAGACCAAGCTGCGCAAGCTGGAAAAGGTCTAAGGGAGATCCAAAGGGAAGCCCACCCCCAAGCGGCCTTCGGCCGCTCCCCCTCAAGGGGGCGGCGCTAGCGGACCGGAGGGAAAGCCCACCCCACGCGGCCTATGGCCGCTCCCCTCAAGGGGCGGCGCTGGCGGACCGGCAAAGCCGGATCCTCGGCGCCCAAGATCAAAGCAAGTATGCGGTGCTCCGCACCGAGATACCTCATGAAGACCCAGGATGCGGTGGATCCGGCTTTGCCGGTCCACCCGCATCGCCCCCTGGGGGGCGCGCGCAAGCGCGTAGGGGGGGCCATGTATCAAGCACGTAGGGGGGGACCATGTATCATTCCCCCTCCGACAATCAACGATCCCATCCCACCCGCCCCGGAACCGGCATGCAAGGCCGTCCGCCAAGCAGCGAGCCCTATCCAGGAAACCGCGGATCCGGCTCTGCCGGTCCGCCGGTTTCGCCCCCTGGGGGGCGCGCGAAGCGCGTAGGGGGGAGCATCAGATGCATCTGGTTTTTGCCGGTACGCCGGAATTCGCCAAAATCGCCCTCCAGGCCCTGATCGGTGCCGGGCATACGATCGCGCTGGTCCTGACCCAGCCGGACCGGCCGGCCGGGCGCGGGCTCAAGCTCACGCCCAGTCCGGTCAAGACGGCGGCGCTGGAAGTGGGCGCGCCGGTGCTGCAACCGCGCAGCCTGCGGCTGGACGGCAAGTATCCCGACGAGGCCGCCCAGGCCCACGAGGCGCTGCGCGCGGCGCGGGCCGACGCGATGATCGTGGCCGCCTACGGCCTGATCCTGCCCCAGGCGGTGCTGGACATCCCCCGGCTGGGCTGCCTGAACATCCATGCCAGCCTGCTGCCGCGCTGGCGCGGCGCCGCGCCCATCCAGCGCGCCATCGAGGCGGGCGACGCGCGCACCGGGATCACCATCATGCAGATGGACGCGGGCCTGGACACCGGCGACATGCTGCTTGAAGAGGCGCTGCCGATCGAGGCGGGCCAGACCGCCGGCGAACTGCACGACCGCCTGGCCGTGCTGGGCGGCGAACTGATCGTGCGGGCGCTGGCGCGTCTGGACGAAAACGGCCTGCCGGCCACGCCGCAGCCCGCCCAGGGCGTGACCTACGCCGCCAAGCTGGACAAGGCCGAGGCGGCGCTCGATTGCTCGCGCCCCGCCGCCGAACTGGCGCGCCGCATCCTGGCCTTCAATCCGGTGCCCGGAGCCACGGTGCGGCTGCCCGGCCTGGCGGATCCGGTCAAGGTATGGCGGGCCGAAGCGCTGGACGAGGCGGCGCCGGCCAGCCCCGGCAGCGTCGTGCGCGCGGGCGCCGCCGGCGTGGACCTGGCCACCGGCCAGGGCGTCCTGCGCCTGACCGAATTGCAGAAGGCCGGCGGCAAGCGCCAGCCGGCCGATGTCTTCGTGCGGGGCTGGAGCCCCGATCTTTCCTGATGGCGCCCCCGACCACCGGGCCCGCGTCGGCCCCCTTGTCCGACATCCTGCTGGCCGCCGCGCGCGCCGTGCAGGGCGTGCTGGCGGGCGCTTCCCTTACCGATGCGCTGTCGCGCGTTGCCGCGCCGCTGCGCCCGGCTGCCCAGGCGCTGTCCTTCCACGCCATGCGCCAGCTGGGGCGGGCCCGCGCGGTCAAGCAGGCGCTGATCCCCCGCAAGCCGGCCGATCCGCTGCTCGATGCCTTGCTGCTGACGGCGTTTTCGCTGCTGGTGGCGGACGAGGGCGAGGCCGCCGCCGCCGGCGTCAGCTACGCACCCCATACGGTGGTGGATCAGGCGGTGCGCGCCGCCGCCAGCCAGCGTTCGCTCGCGCCCTTCAAGGGCCTGGTCAACGGCAGCCTGCGGCGTTTCCTGCGCGAACGCGAAAGCGTGCTGGACGCCGCCGACCGCCGCCCCGAGGCCGTCTGGAACCATCCTGAGTGGTGGGTGCGGCGGTTGCGCATCGACTATCCCGACCATTGGCAATC
Organism: Pigmentiphaga sp. H8; assembly: GCF_003854895.1. Lineage (NCBI taxonomy): Bacteria > Pseudomonadati > Pseudomonadota > Betaproteobacteria > Burkholderiales > Alcaligenaceae > Pigmentiphaga > Pigmentiphaga sp. H8. The sequence continues at coordinate 215,214 of NZ_CP033966.1, forward strand.
GCTGCTGCGCGCCGCCAACCGGCCACCGGCCATGGTCTTGCGCGTCAACCGCCGCCGCACCCGCCGCGAGGCGCTGCTCGAGGCCTTCCGCGCCGCCGGCGTCGATGCCCTGCCGGTGGGCGAGACGGGCGTCGCGCTGTCCCAGCCTCGGCCCGTGCAGCAACTGCCGGGCTTCGCCGAAGGATGGTGGTCGGTCCAGGATGCCGCCGCGCAACTGGCCGCGCCGCTGCTCCAGGTGAAGGACGGCATGCGCGTGCTGGACGCCTGCGCGGCGCCGGGCGGCAAGACGGCGCATCTGCTGGAGCTGGCGGATCTCGACCTGCTGGCGCTGGACGTCGACGCCGGCAGGCTGGAGCGGGTGGACGCCAACCTGGCGCGACTGGGCCTGTCGGCGCGCACGCAGGCCGCCGACGTGGCCGACCTGGATGCCTGGTGGGACGGGCGGCCCTTCGACGCGGTGCTGGCCGACGTGCCCTGTACCGCATCGGGCATCGTCCGGCGCCATCCGGACATCCGCTGGCTGCGGCGCGAGGGCGATGTCGCCAATACCGCCGCGCTCCAGGCCCGGATTGCCGACGCCCTGTGGCAGGTGGTGGCGCCCGGTGGTAAATTCCTTTATGCAACCTGCTCGATTTTTCCCGCGGAGGGGGCCAGGCAAGCCGAGGCTTTCCAGCGCAGGCACCCCGATGCGGCACGGCTGCCTGCGCCTGGGCAATTGCTCACGCAGGCGGAGCCTGATCGGCCGGCCGAGCAGCACGATGGGTTTTTCTACGCGTTGTTTGCCAAGGTTTGATCATTCTCCGACTCCGCCGCGTCCTGATCCTGCCGGTCGTCGCCCTGATGTTGCTGTGGGGCGGCCAAGCCCCGGCATCCGAGCCCGCCGTCCAGTCCGTGACGGTGACCGAACGCGGCCGTGACCTGCTCCTCAGTGCCGACGTCCTGCTGGATCTGAACAACCAGCTCGAGGATGCCGTCGCGCGCGGCTTGCCGCTGTATTTCTCGGTCGAGGTCGAGATCCGCCGGCCCCGCTGGTACTGGTTCGACGAGGTCGTGCTGTCCTCGAACCAGACATGGCGCATCGTCTACAACCCGCTGACGCGCCAGTGGCGCGTGCATTCCGGCAACCTCGCGCTGCCCGTGGGGTCGCTGGTCGAGGCCTTGTCGGTCGTGCGCCACGTGCGCAACTGGCGCATCGGCGACCGCGACGCGCTGAGTTCCGACACGCGCTACGAAGGCCGGCTGCGCGTACGGTTCGACATCTCCCAGCTTTCCAAGCCGTTCCAGGTCAACGCCCTGAACAGCAGCGACTGGTCGCTGGCGACGCCCTGGACGGAATTCAGCGTGCGCCTGGGCAAGGAGGTCGTGCCGCAGCCCAGTTCCAATGCCGCGCCGCCCGCCGCCGCCCAGCCCGGCCTGCCGCCGCCTCCGGTGCCGCCTCCCTATGCCGTGCAGCCTCCCGCCGGCTCCGGCGCCGTGCCCATGCAGTCCGTTCCCGCCCAGTCGGCGCCCCCGTCGCCCTCCGCGCCCATCGTCCCCGCCAACGGCGCCTCCTCCGGCGGCAATGGCCTGGTCCTGCCAGGCGGATCGCCCCACCCGAGCCCCCGGGGACTGGGCCTGACTCCTCCCACGGAGTCCCAATGATGCGAACCCGCCGCGTACGTATCCTGAACCGCTTCCTGCGCGTCCTCCTGGGCATGGGAGGCGTGAGCGCCCTCTTGCTGCTGTTCCTGCTGGCCTGGTCCACCGGCAACTCCTCCCGCCTGGAACAGCAGTACGGCCTGCTGCTGGGGCTCAACGCCATCATCGCCCTGGCGCTGTTCGCCTGGGTGGTCGCGCTGACCGTCAGGCTGATGGGGCAGTTGCGGCGCGGACAGTTCGGCGCCCGGCTCACCTCCCGCTTCGCGCTGGCATTCGCGCTGGTGGGGGTGGTGCCCGGCGTGCTGATCTACATGCTGTCGGTGCAGTTCCTGTCGCGTTCCATCGAGTCCTGGTTCAACGTGCGGGTGGATACCGCGCTCGAGTCCGGCTTGAACCTCGGCCGGGCGGCGCTCGATTCGCAGCTCCAGGAGATGAACGCCAAGGCGCGCACCATGTCGATCGAACTGGGCGAGAACCAGGAGTCGAACGTGGGGCTGTCGCTGACCCGCCTGCGCGAGCAGGTGGGGGTGCAGGACGCGATGGTGTTCACCTCCAGCGGCCGGGTCATCGCCTGGTCCACCAACTCCTACGGCACGCTGGTGCCGGAGACGCCCACGCCGCAGGTGCTGCGGCAGCTGAAGATCGCGCGTTCCTATGCGGCCGCCGAGGCCAACAGCACCGCCAGCCCGACCACCGTGGACGGCGTGCAGGGACCGCTGGGCACGACCCGCGATACGTCCAACGGCGGCGCCCTGCGCCTGCGCGTGATCGTTCCCATCGCGCCCGTCGGCGGCTTCGAGCTGCCCGGCGTGCTGCCGGCCGAGTCGCGCTACCTGCAGCTGTTGCAGGGTGTGCCGGAACAGATCGCCAGCAACGCCGAGGAGGTCCAGAGCGGCTACCGCGACTACCAGGAGCTGTCGCTGTCGCGGGTGGGCCTGCGCAAGCTGTACGGCATCACGCTGACCCTGGCGCTGCTGCTGGCGGTGTTCGCGGCGATCGCGGCGGCCTTCTCGCTGTCGTCCCGGATGGTGCGGCCGCTGCTGCGCCTGGCCGAGGGCACGCAGGCGGTGGGAGTGGGCGACTACCGGCCCATTCCGGAACCGCCCCAGAGCGACGAGCTGGGCCAGCTGACCCGGTCGTTCAACGCCATGACCCGCCAGCTGGACGAGGCGCGCCGCATGGTCGAGAGCAACCGGCGCCAGCTCGAACGCAGCAACGTCTACCTGGAAAGCATCCTGTCGAACCTGTCGTCGGGGGTGCTGGTGTTCGACGAGGCCTTCCGCGTCGCCACCGTGAACCGCGGCGCCCAGCAGATCCTGCGGGTGGACCTGCGCGCGGTCACCGGGCGGCCGCTGGAAACCGTGGACGGGCTGACCGCCTTCGCGCAGACCATACGCACGGCCTTCGCCGAGCACGCGGCGGCGGGCACCGGGCGCCAGTACTGGCAACAGCAGTTCGAGATCGTCCGGCCGCAGCCGGCTGCCGGCACGCAAGCCGTGCGCGAAGGTAACAATTCCGATCCCAACGGCGACGACAATACGATTACCCTGCTCGCGCGAGGATCACACCTGCCGGTGGCGGGAGCGAGTGGGGGCTACGTGGTCGTGTTCGACGACATTACCGAGGTCATCTCTGCCAACCGCGCCGTCGCCTGGGGCGAGGTCGCGCGACGGCTGGCGCACGAGATCAAGAATCCCCTGACGCCCATCCAGCTCTCGGCCGAGCGGATCGCCATCAAGCTGGCCGACAAGCTCGCGCAGCCCGACGCCGACATGCTCAAGCGGTCGACCACCACCATCATCAACCAGGTCAGTTCCATGCAGCGCATGGTGGACGATTTCCGCGAATACGCCAGGACGCCGCCGGCCCAGCACCAGCTGCTGGACTTGAACGAGCTGGTGGCCGAGGTACTGACCTTGTACGGATGGGACACGGCGGGCGGCGTGCTGAAGGCCGGCACCGGCAACATCGCGCTGTCGGTCGACCTGGAGTCGGTGCTGCCGCGCGTGCGCGGCGACGCCACCCAGTTGCGCCAGGTCATCCACAACCTGATCGCCAACGCCCGCGACTCGATCGAAGAGAAGGCCAAGGAAGCGGCCCGCCAGGCGGGAGACGGCGCGCCGGCCGGGCCCACGCCCAGCGACCGCATCTCGGTCAGCACCCGCCTGATCCAGACGCGGCTGCCCGACGGCCGCGAGCACGCGTCCATCAAATTCATGGTGACCGATACGGGCACCGGCTTCGCCGCCCGCATCCTGCAGCGCGCCTTCGAACCCTACATCACGACCAAGGTGCGGGGAACGGGGCTGGGGCTGGCCATCGTCAAGAAGATCGTCGAGGAGCACGGGGGCAGAATTGATCTTGCCAACCGGCCCGAAGGTGGGGCAATGGTCTCTATACTATTCACTCGGCTCGCCGGGGGTACGGACGTTGCACACGATGCCGCGCGTTTTTCCGAGACTGCGGGGGCGCAGTCCGCGTAACAGAGGTTGCTAAAGATATGGCCAGAATTTTGGTGGTTGACGACGAGGTCGGCATCCGCGAACTCCTGTCGGAAATTCTTTACGACGAAGGGCATACGGTCGATCTGGCCGAAAATGCCTCGGCCGCGCGCGCGCTGCGCGCCGCCAATCGTCCCGACGTGGTCTTGCTCGATATCTGGATGCCCGACACCGATGGCGTGACGCTGCTCAAGGAGTGGGCCGCCCAGGACCTGCTCGACATGCCCGTCATCATGATGAGCGGCCACGCGACCATCGATACGGCGGTCGAGGCGACCCGCATCGGCGCGATCGACTTCCTCGAGAAGCCGATCACCATGACGCGCCTGCTCAAGACCATCGCCGGCGCGCTGGAGCGGGGCCGGACGGGTGCCAAGCCGGCCGCGCCGCCAACCCCCGCGCGGCCCGCCATGCCGGGCTACGCGCCCGTGCCGCCCGCGGCCGGCGACGGCATGCGTGCGCCCGCCCCCGGGCTCGCGCCGGCCGTCGACCGCCCGGCGGGCACCGTGGCCATGCACGACAACCAGCCGCGTTCGCCGCTGCTCAGCCTCTCGCTCGACCTGCCGCTGCGCGAGGCGCGCGACGCCTTCGAGCGGGTCTATTTCGAGCACCACCTGGCGCGCGAGGGCGGCAGCATGACCCGCGTGGCCGACAAGACGGGGCTGGAGCGCACCCACCTGTACCGCAAGCTCAAGCAACTGGGAATCGAACTCTCGCGTAAACGCGGCGTATGAAGATCCTGATACTCGGCGCTGGCCAGGTGGGGACCAGCGTGGCCGAGAACCTGGTGTCCGAGCACAACGACATCACCGTCATCGATACCGACGGCGCCCGTCTGTCCGTGCTCCAGGATCGCCTGGACCTGCGGGGGTTGATGGGCAACGGCACCCACGTGTCCACCCTGCAGGAGGCCGGGGCGGCCGACGCCGATCTCTTCATTTCCTGCGTGACCGCCGACGAAAGCAACCTGGTCGCCTGCAAGATCGCCAAGAAAGTGTTCAACGTGCCGCGCTGCATCGCGCGCGTGCGTTCGTCCGAGTTCCTCGACCACGAGGAGCTGATGGCCGAGGACGGCTTCGACGTCGATCACCTGATCTGCCCCGAGCGCAGCGTGACCAGCTACATCGAGAAGCTGGTCGAGATCCCCGAGGCGCTCCAGGTGGTGGACTTCGCCGGCGGCCGCGTCTGTGCCGTGACCGTGCGCGCCGCCGCCGGCAGCCCGCTGGCGGACCAGCCCATCCAGACCCTGCGCGAGCGTCTGCCGGGCGCCGATGTCCGCATCATCGCGATCTTCCGCAACAACCGGTTGGTGCCGCCCGAGGGCGACACGCGCATCGAGCCGGGCGACGAGGTCCTTTTCCTGGCCAACACCCGCCACGTGCGCCAGATCATCCGCGAGCTGCGCGAGAGCGACAAGCGCGTCAAGCGGGTCATGATCGCCGGTGGCGGCAACATCGGCCTGCGGCTGGCCCGCAGCATCAGCGACCAGTGCGACGTCAAGGTCATCGAGCGCAATCGCCGGCGCTGCGAATTCCTGGCCACCCAGCTCCCCAGCCGTTCCCTGATCCTGAACGGCGACGCCACCGACGAGAACCTGCTGGAGGACGAGAACGTCGCCGAGATGGACCTGTTCCTGGCGCTGACCAGCGACGACGAGGACAACATCATGTCGTCGCTGCTGGCCAAGCGCATGGGCGCCCGCCGGGTGATCGCGCTGATCGGGCGCAAGAGCTACGGCGAGCTGATGGAGGGCGGCCGCATCGACATCGCCATTTCACCGTCCGAGGCCACCATAGGCGAGCTGCTGCGCTACGTGCGGCGCGGCGACGTGGTGTCCGTCCATCGCCTGCGGCACGGCGTGACCGAGGCCCTGGAGGCCATCGCCCACGGCGATGCCAAGTCCTCGAAGGTCGTGGGCCGCCGGATCGAGGACATCGACCTGCCGCAGGGCGCCACCATCGGCGCCGTGGTGCGCCAGGATGAAGTGCTGATGGCGCACCACGACACCATCATCGAGTCGGACGACCACGTCATCGTCTTCGTGGCGCACCAGCGGCTGATCGCGCAGGTGGAAAAGCTGTTCCAGGTCTCGGCGACCTTCTTCTGATCCTTCCGGCCTCGCTGCATGCGCAAACTGCTACCGGTCCTGCACGTCCTCGGACTCGTCATCGCCCTGTTCTCGATGACGATGGCGATTCCGCTGGCGACGTCCTTCATCTTTTCAGATGGGGCGCGGGACGCGTTCATCCATGCCATGATCGTCGGCCTGATCGCCGGACTGCTGCTGTGCCTGGCCACGCGCAGCCAGCGGCGCGAGCTGACGCCGCGCGACGGTTTCCTGCTGGTGTCCCTGGTCTGGAGCGTGCTGGCGCTGATCGCCACCCTGCCGCTCCTGTTCTACTACCACCAGATCGGCGCGCCGCTGTCGATGACCGACGCCTATTTCGAGGCCATGTCCGGCCTCACGACCACCGGCGCCACGGTGCTTTCCGGGCTGGACAACCTGCCGCCGTCGATCAATGTCTGGCGCTGCACCCTGGTCTGGATAGGCGGCATGGGTATCCTGGTGCTGGCGGTGGCCATCCTGCCCATGCTGGGCGCCGGCGGCAGCCAGTTGTTCCGGGCCGAGACGCCGGGCCCGATGAAGGACGAGAAGCTCACCCCGCGCATCACCGGCACGGCCAAGGGCCTGTATGCCATCTACATGCTGATCTCGGTCCTGTGCCTGCTGGCCTACCGGATGGCGGGCATGAACTGGTACGAGGCCTATTGCCACATGGCCTCGACCATCGGCCTGGGCGGTTTCTCGACCCGCGACGCGAGCTTCGCGGCCTTCGAATCGCCGGCCATCGAGATGGTCGCCGTGGTGTTCATGACCATCGCCGGCATCAGCTTCACCCTGCACTTCCAGGCGTTCCGGCGCCGCAGCCTGGGGCCCTACTGGCGCAGCACCGAGGCCAAGGCCTACCTGGCGGTGCTGGCCATCTCGGTGGCGGCCATCACCGCGCTCCTGCTGCAGCGGGGGAACTACGATTCGGTCTGGACCGCCCTGCGCTTCGCGCTGTTCAACACCGTGTCGGTGGCGACCACCACCGGCTTCGTCAGCACCGATTATTCGACCTGGCCCATCTTCGCCCCGGTCTGGATGCTGGTGCTTTCCTGCTTCGCCACCTGCGCCGGCTCCACCGGCGGCGGCATCAAGATGATCCGCGTGGTGATCCTGGTCAAGCAGGCGCGCCGGGAACTCATCCACATCCTGCACCCGCGCGCCATCAATCCGGTGCATATCGGCGGCCTGCCGGTGCCCAACCGGGTCGTGTTCTCGGTCATGGCCTTCATGCTGCTGTACTGGGCCTCGCTGATGGCGCTGACCATGGCCATGCTCTACACGGGCCTGGATCCCGTCACGGCCTTTACCGCCGTCCTGGCCAGCCTCAGCAATACCGGTCCCGGCCTCGCGGACGTCGGCCCGGCGGCCACGTTCGCCGTGCTGAGCGACGCCCAGACCTGGATATGCACCTTCGCCATGCTGATCGGCCGCTTGGAATTGTTTGCTGTACTCGTCCTGTTCACCCGGGCATTCTGGCGGAAATGAAGCCTGTCCCCGTCGTAATATTAGTTGGCACTCACTTACATGAAGGGCGCAGCCTGGCATTGGAAAATGCGCAAAAACAGGTGAGCGAAGGGTTGCAGGCGGTGATCGTCGAGGGCGGGCCGGGAACTTTGTCCGCCCCTGAGGGGGTCGAACTGGTACAGCTGGCGCCCGGGTGCGTTTGTTGCGTGGGGCAGTTACCGCTGCGGGTGACCGTGGCGAGGCTGCTCCGGCAAGCCCGGCCGGCCCGGCTGTGGATCGAGGTCAGCGCGGCCCGGCATGTCGCCGAGTTGCGCAGGCAGTTGGATGGACCAGGTTTTGCAGGAGCGGTGAAGCTGTACGGGGGTTAGGCCGGTATCGAGCATGGTGTGGCCGATAGGCGGTATCAATCCGGTTGGCCCTCTTGATTTCCAAACGTAGGCACCAACTTAATGAACAGGTGGTCGGTCAGACCCCTGTCTCCAGGAGCCAGACCATGGAAATGATCTACAACAGTCCCAACTATGTCGTGGTGGAGTTCGCCCAGCTCGATGGCGCCTCCGCGGGGGGATTCGAAATCGTCGACAAGCAGGCGCGCCGCGAGATCTACATCGCGGGCGAATCGGCCGAGCAATTCCGCTCCCAGGTGCGGGAACTGATCGCCACCGAGCCCTCGATGGAAGACGTGGACGAGTTCCTGAGCCAGTTCGACGACTACATGCACCATCCCGTCACCCTGCACTGAAGCCCCGGGGACCGGCGCCTCGCGCCGGTCTTCGTGTAAGTACATACTCTTCCCCGATGGGGCTATAATGGCCCCTGTCATCGCGTCGGCAGGCGCGGCATACTCACGAACACCTTCAATCCGCCTGCCCGCGCCTCCACGCCCGTCCTTCAGGCCGGCCGGGCGTTTCCGGCGGGTTCCTCCCGCACTCCCGCGTTTTTGCTGATTTGTCAGTGGATGCTTACTCCTGGGCGCCGATATTTCGGGTGCCAGCCTAGGGGAAACACTTAAGATCGGTCAATTTTCCGGAATCTGTCATCAACCAGCGGCTAAACTCGCCCAACGATTCCTTCACGTGATGCTGCCCCGACGCCTCTGCGCGTCCGGCGTCGCCCCCCGGGTAGATGACTCACCCCGGCCACCTTTCCAAAGGAGACCCCGATGCAGTCCATCGCATTCACGGCATCCGCGCCCAACACGCTGGGCATCGAGCTCGAACTCCAGATCGTCGATCCGCAAACCTTCGACTTGCGGGGCGCCGCCGAAGAGCTGCTTGCCCAGATCGCCAACCATCCCTACGCGGACCGGGTCAAACCCGAGATCACCCGGTCCATGATCGAACTGAATTCATCGGTGCACACCGATCCCGCCCGCCTGCTGGAAGAGATGCGCGAGATGCGCGACCTGCTGGTCGAGGCCGCCGACGCCGTTGGCGTGCGCGTGGCCGGCGGCGGCACGCACGCGTTCATGCGCTGGCATGACCGGACCATCTTCGATTCGCCCCGCTTCCAGTACCTGTCCGAGATGTACGGCTACCTGGCCCGCCAGTTCACGGTGTTCGGCCAGCACATCCACCTTGGCGTGCCCAGCGGCGATGCCGCGATCGCCATGACCCAGAAGCTGTCGCCCTACGTGCCGCACTTCATCGCGATGTCGGCCTCGTCGCCCTACTTCGAGGGGGTCGACACCCAGTTCGCGTGCAGCCGCCTGAACGCGCTGAACGCCTTCCCCATGTGCGGGCACCTGCCTCCCGAGGTGGAGGACTGGCACGGCTTCGAAGCCTACTTCGCCCAGTTGCAGGGGTCGGGCCTGATCGAGAGCATCAAGGACCTGTACTGGGACGTGCGGCCCAAGCCCGAGTTCGGCACCGTCGAGATCCGCGTCTGCGATACCCCGCTTACCGTCGAGAAGGCGTGCCAGCTGGCCGCTTTCGCGCAGGCGCTGGGCATCGTCCTGGCCGACGAGCCCACGCCCGGCGCCGAGGCGTGGATGGCCTACCGGACCAACCGCTTCCAGGCCACCCGCTTCGGCCTGCACGGCAACTACGTCGATCCCGTACAGGGCCGCATCCGCCTGAGCGAACACCTGCGCATGACCTTCGAGCGGCTGATGCCGGTGGCGCGCGGCCTGGGCACCGCGGACCTGCTGGAGGCCCTGCGCGAAGAAATCTTCACGCACGGCGGCGACAGCAAGTGGCTGCGGGCCCAGTACAACCGCGGCGAGGAAATCGCCGAGGTGGTCGAGGCGGCGGTGGGCGCCTGGCGAGGGGAAGCGCCGACCGAGGTCGAGCCGCGCCTGCCCGAACTGCCCGCGCGCCGTCGGGTGCGGGCCAGTTCCGAGCCCATCCTGAACCTGGACGGCATGAAGCCGTTCGCGTTCAAGCGGCTGGGCGGGCGGCTGCACTGAATCGCGGACCCCGGCGCGGCGGGCGCCGCCGGGAGAGTCCTTGGTAAAATGGCGGATTCGACTTAGCCGGCAGCCCGCCGCGGTCAGCGCATCGCCAGGGTTGCCCATCGAGGCCGCCCGCCCATGTCTTACCCCGCCCTTCCGTATCCTCCCTCGTCCTACACGCGTGGCGCCGACTTTGCGCGCCTCCTGACCGAGCGCATCCTGATCCTGGATGGCGCGATGGGCACCATGATCCAGCGCTACAAGCTGGACGAGGCGGCGTTCCGGGGCGAGCGCTTCGCCGCGCACGGCAAGGACGTGCGCGGCAACAACGAACTCCTCAGCCTGACCCGGCCCGACGTCATCCTGGAAATCCACCGGGGCTACCTGGCCGCGGGCGCGGACATCCTCGAGACCAACACCTTCGGCGCGACCTCCATTGCCCAGGGCGACTACGAGCTGCCCGAACTGGCCTACGAGTTGAACCTGGCCTCGGCCAGGCTGGCGCGCCAGGCCTGCGACGAATTCGGCACGCCGGAGCGGCCGCGCTTCGTGGCCGGCGCGCTGGGGCCCCAGCCCAAGACGGCGTCGATCTCGCCCGACGTGAACGATCCGGCGGCGCGCAACGTGACCTTCGACGAACTGCGCGCGGCCTATGCCGAGCAGTTGAACGGGCTGCTGGACGGTGGCATCGACCTCGTGCTGATCGAGACCATCTTCGACACGCTGAACGCCAAGGCGGCCATCTTCGCCGTCGAGGAAGTGTTCGAGGCGCGCGGCGAGCGCCTGCCCGTCATGGTCTCGGGCACGGTCACCGACGCCTCCGGGCGCATCCTGTCGGGGCAGACGGTCGAGGCCTTCTGGAACTCGGTGCGGCACGCGCGCCCGATCACCATCGGCCTGAACTGCGCGCTGGGCGCGGCGCTGATGCGCCCCTACATCGCCGAGCTGTCCAAGATCAGCGATACCTTCGTCTGTGTCTATCCGAACGCCGGCCTGCCCAATCCGCTGAGCGACACCGGCTTCGACGAAACCCCGGAAGACACCTCGCGCCTGCTGGAAGAGTTCGCGCGCGCCGGCTTCGTCAACGTCGTGGGCGGCTGCTGCGGCACCACGCCCGATCACATCCGCGCCATCGCCGACAAGGTGGCCGGCCTGCCGCTGCGCCAGCCCCCGGTGATCGAGCCGAAGATGCGGCTGTCGGGTCTCGAGGCGCTGAGCATCGACGAAGAGACCCTGTTCGTCAACGTGGGCGAGCGCACCAACGTCACCGGCAGCAAGATGTTCGCGCGCCTGATCCGCGAGGAGAAATTCGACGAGGCGCTGGCCGTGGCCCGCCAGCAGGTCGAGAACGGCGCGCAGATCATCGACATCAACATGGACGAGGCCATGCTGGATTCGCAGGCCAGCATGGCGCGCTTCCTTAACCTGATCGCCTCCGAGCCCGACATCTCGCGCGTGCCGGTCATGATCGACAGCTCCAAGTGGAGCGTGATCGAGGCCGGCCTGAAATGCGTGCAGGGCAAGTGCGTCGTCAACTCGATCTCGATGAAGGAAGGCATCGAACCCTTCCTGCACCAGGCCCGGCTGTGCCGCCGCTACGGCGCGGCGGTGGTGGTCATGGCCTTCGACGAGAAGGGCCAGGCCGACACTCTGCAGCGCCGCATCGACATCTGCGGACGCGCCTACCAGTTGCTGGTGGACGAGGTGGGTTTTCCGCCCGAGGACATCATCTTCGATCCGAACGTGTTCGCCATCGCCACCGGCATCGACGAGCACAACCACTACGCCGTCGACTTCATCGAGGGCACGCGCTGGATCCGGCAGAACCTGCCGCACGCCAAGGTGTCGGGCGGCATTTCCAACGTCAGCTTCTCGTTCCGCGGCAACGAGCCCATGCGCGAAGCCATCCACACGGTCTTCCTGTACCACGCCATCCGCGAAGGCCTGACCATGGGCATCGTCAACGCCGGCCAGCTGGGCGTGTACGCCGACCTGGATCCGGTGCTGCGCGACCTGGTCGAGGACGTGGTGCTGGACCGCGCCGAGCCGCTCGGCCGCAAGGACCCGGACGACGAACGCTCCTCCACCGAGCGGCTGGTGCAGTTCGCCGACACGATCAAGGGCTCGGGCGCGAGGAAGGAAGAAGACCTGGCCTGGCGCAGCCTGCCCTACGGCGAGCGGCTGACGCACTCGCTGGTGCATGGCATCAACGCCTACATCGTCGAGGACACCGAGGAAGCCCGCCAGGCCGTGGACGCGCGCGGCGGCCGCACCATCGAGGTGATCGAGGGGCCGCTGATGGACGGCATGAACGTCGTGGGCGACTTGTTCGGCTCGGGCAAGATGTTCCTGCCGCAGGTGGTGAAATCCGCCCGCGTGATGAAGCAGGCCGTGGCGCACCTCATCCCCTTCATCGAGGAAGAGAAGCGCCAGATCGAGGCCGCCGGCGGCGACGTCCGCTCCAAGGGCAAGATCGTCATCGCCACGGTCAAGGGCGACGTGCACGACATCGGCAAGAACATCGTCAGCGTCGTGCTCCAGTGCAACAACTTCGAAGTCGTCAACATGGGCGTCATGGTGCCGGCCACCGAGATCCTGGCCAAGGCCAAGGAAGAGAACGCCGACATCGTCGGGCTTTCGGGCCTGATCACGCCCAGCCTGGAGGAAATGGCCTACGTCGCCTCCGAGATGCAGCGCGACGACTACTTCCGCGAACGCAACCTGCCGCTGCTGATCGGCGGCGCCACCACCAGCCGCGTGCACACGGCCGTGAAGATCGCGCCGCACTACGAAGGCCCCGTCATCTACGTGACCGACGCCAGCCGTTCGGTGGGCGTGGCGCAGAGCCTCGTGTCGGACCAGGCCGCGCAATACATCGCCGGCATCAAGAGCGAGTACGAGCGCGTGCGCGAACAGTACGCCAACCGCAAGGCCACGCCGCTGATCCCGCTGGCCGAGGCGCGCGCCAACAAGCCGCCCATCGCGTGGGACGGCTACCAGCCGCCGCGGCCCAAGTTCATCGGCCGCCGCACGTTCAAGAACTTCGACCTGGCGGAAATCGCGCGCTACATCGACTGGCAGCCCTTCTTCCAGACCTGGGACCTGCACGGCGCCTTCCCCGCCATCCTGGACGACGCGGTGGTGGGCGACTCGGCGCGCAAGGTCCACGCCGACGGCCTGGACCTGCTCAAGCGCGTGATCGAGGGCCGCTGGCTGACCGCCAACGGCGTCGTCGCCTTCTATCCGGCCAACAGCGTCAACGACGACGACATCGAAATCTACGCCGACGAGTCGCGGCAGAAGGTCCTGTTCACCTGGCGCAACCTGCGCCAGCAGACCGCCAAGCGCGAAGGCGTGGACAACAAGTGCCTGGCCGACTTCATCGCGCCCAAGGACAGCGGCATCGCCGACTACATCGGCATGTTCGCCGTCACCTCCGGCCTGGGCATCGAGAAGTGGGAAGCCGAGTTCCAGAAGCAGCTCGACGACTACTCCAGCATCATGCTCAAGGCCATCGCCGACCGGCTGGCCGAGGCCTTCGCCGAAGCCATGCACGAGCGCGTGCGCAAGGACCTGTGGGGCTACGCCGCCGACGAGACGCTGGACAACGAGGCGCTGATCAAGGAAGCCTATCGCGGCATCCGCCCCGCGCCCGGCTACCCGGCCTGCCCGGAGCACACCGTCAAGCGCGACATGTTCGAGACCATGGCCTGCCAGGACATCGGCATGGAACTGACCGACAGCCTGGCCATGTACCCCGCCGCCGCCGTGTCCGGCTTCTACTTCAGCCATCCCGAGTCGCAGTACTTCAATGTCGGGAAGATCGGCGAAGACCAGCTGGCGGACTATGCGGCGCGCAGCGGACGCAGCGAGGACGAGCTGCGGCGGGCGTTGATGAGCAGTTTGTAAGGGCCGCCGGGATCTTCGGGGCTATGCGTGCATCGCGGCCAGCAAGGCGGGGCGTATGGCTCCAACGATCTCGTCCAGCGGCATCTGGGGCAATTCATTCTTGCGCAGGAATGCCTCCCATTGCTGCCTTTTTCGCCTGTCCTGTGCGAACTCGTCAGCCAATCCCAAGGGTGTGCCGCCGGGAATGGGCGTACCTCGCCGCCCAAATGTCGCGTGCACAGCCTGGGTCAGGATTGCCCCATCGATTTCCGCATGCTGAACCAACACCCATAGATCGAAATAATCTTTCATGCGTGTGTTGCCCATGCCGAGCGAGACGATGGCTTCCAACTTTTCCGCGATGACGGTGTATTGCGGATAGACGTGGAGCTGCGGCGCGGGCATTTCGTCCAGGATGACAGGGTATTGAGCCTCTTCGGGGCCGGGGACCACCGCATCGCCGAAACCGATATCGATCTGCACCGGGCATCGTGCTCCATCCAGCAAGCCCAGCAGGTTCACTCGGATGCCGGCGTAGTTGGCTTCTTTGCGAATTTTCGCTGCCCTGACCGTACCAGGTTGGAAGAGCACCCCGTCATCGCACGCAATGGCACAGATCTCCTGAAATACCTTGATCAGATGCGGCACTTCCGCCTGCGTGAAGCCAAGCAGGTCGGCGTCGTGTGTTGGACGATGCGGCATGTCGAACCACAGGTCGAACAGCAAGGATCCCTTCAACAGGAAGTGGCCTCGATACGTCGAGCGGCTCAGGCGGTACAGGATGCGTTCCAATGCGTAGCGCCCGAGCAGCAAATTGAAGTCCTGCCGGTTGACCCGAGCCTTGTTGAGCAGCCTTGCTCGTACGGAGGCTGCGGTATTGCGGGCATTCGTCATTCCAGGCTTTCCAGATACGGGCGCATGACGTTGGCTACCCGGCAAAGGCTTGCGTAGTGCCACAGCTCTTCACTGGTCATACGTTTTGCTCTCCACGATTCACGCAGCGCTTCCAGGGCCACGTCCAGGCCAATCTTGTTGCGGTACTTGAAGCAGTCTGCCACGGTCTTGGCAACCCCAGTGACACGGATGAGGACACCATCGACCATATGCTCTTCCACCCCTTCGCTCAGGGCCGTGGCGGAAAACCGCACGATGCGCAGCGGCGGATAGCCAAGCCTGGGCACCGCGGCCTTGCCACCGATGGCTATCCATACCTCATGCGGGGCCTGAGTCGTCAGACCGTGGAACCGCAGTGCCGACAGCAGGCAGATGACTCCCTTGGGAACTCGCCGGGCGACTTCCGCCAGTGTCGTGTGTTCGGAGATCTGGCGAGATGGCAGGCCATACAGCCCTCGCCCCAGGCGTTGCAGCTGTCCCTGGCGCACGGCGCGAGTCAGGGCCACGCGGGCAATGCCCAGCGGCGCCAGATCTCGCGCGCGAATCAGCCCCGCCTCGCGGGCTATCGCCAGTAGCTTGTCGGCAGCGGTATCCATCGGTTCATTTTGTTCCGATAGATGGGATAAGGTCAATAATTTCCGATTTTTCGGAACAGTGTTGGTTGCCTACGCCCCCGCCGGCGGCCGCAGCGTGCACCCCGGGCTGAACGTCAGCGGATAGGCCCCCAGCCCCGTCTGCGCGATGGCCGTCTCGCCGGGCGCCTGGATGCGGGCCAGCAGGTAGCGCATCGCGTCCTGGCCCATCCGTTCCGCCGACACGACGATGGCGCTGAGCGCCGGCGGTGCGATCCCGCCGTATCCCAGCAGCGAGAGCTGCTGCGGGATGCGGATCTCCCGCAGCAGGCTTGCCTCGAAAACGAGCTGGGCGTGGATGGAGTGCGGGACGAACAGCGCGGTGGGGCGACGGCTGGCGGGCGGGGCCATGAGCCGGTCGAAGGCCGCCAGGACTTCCTCGCGCGACCGCACGTCGGCCACCACCGTCGTCTCCACGCGCGGCGCGGCGGCATCGACGATTTCCCGGAAGCCCTCCAGGCGCGCCTGCATGTTGGCCAGGCGCATGTCCCCCAGGACCGCGGCCACGCGCACATGTCCCGCCTGCAGCAGCAGCCGCGCGCCCAGGCGTCCGGTTTCCCGGTCATCCGGCGCGAAGCAGGGGGTGTCGCGGCCGCCGTCTATCGGCCGGTTGATCACGACATGCGGCAGGTGCGCACGCCGCAGGGGCGCGAAGCGGTCGTCGTCGGCACGGCCGGCGGCGATCAGCACGCCGTCGCACTGGCCTTCCGTCAGCGGGGTGACGACATCGGCGCCGGTCTCGTCGATGTCGCTCAGGTGCATGAGGATGACGTTGTAGCCCGCCTGCTGTGCCACGTGTTCCGCGCCGCGGAAGATCAGGGAGTGGAAAGGGTTGGTGATGTCGGGCGTCAGCATCGCGACGATCCGGCTGCGTCCCGTCTTGAGCGACCGGCCCAGGCGGTCCGGGCGGTAACCCGCGCGCTCGGCCAGGGCCAGGATCCGGGCCCGTTTCGCTTCCGACACCCGTACGCCCGGCACCCGACGCAGCACGCGCGATACCAGGGAAACGTCGACCTGCAGCTCGGCGGCCAGGGACTTGAGGGTGGGCTTGGGCATCGACTCTTACGCTTCCTGGAAAACTGTTTTGTCAGATTATCGCCCCATGGCGGGGTCGGTTGCTTCATAATGGTCAAACGTTTGATCACGGCACATCATGAACGATACCCGTCCTTTGCGAGGCTTGTCGGTCGTCGAATTCGGCAATTTCATCGCCGGTCCCTATGCCTGCATGCTGCTGGCCGACATGGGGGCCGACGTCATCAAGGTCGAGTCCATCGACGGCGGCGACATGGCGCGGCACACGCCGCCTTTCGTCGATGGCCACAGCGCCAGCTTCATGGCATTGAACCGCAACAAGCGCAGCATCGCACTCGATCTCAAGACGGACGCGGGGCGCGAGGTCGCGATCCGGCTGATCCAGCGCGCCGACGCGCTGGTCGAGAATTTCCGGCCGGGCGTGATGGACAAGCTGGGCCTGGGCAAGGAGGCCATGACCGCGCTCAACCCCCGGCTGGTGTACGTGGCGGTCTCGGGATTCGGCCAGACGTCGTCGGAGCGCGGCCATGCCGCGGTGAACCTGATCATCGAGGCGGCGTCAGGGACGCTGTCGGTCAGCGGCGAGCCGGGCCGGATGCCCGTGCGCCCCGGTATCCAGACGGGCGACATGATAGGCGCGCTGTTCGCCGCCTATGCGGCCCTGAGCGGACTGCTGGGCGCGGCCCGGCATGGCGAGGGGCGCTTCGCCGACGTCTCGCTGATCGAGGCCTCGGTCGGCGCGGCCGCCTTCGAGACCGCCGAGTACCTGGCGACCCATCGCGTTCCCCTGCCGCTGGGCAACCGGCACCGCCTGACCGCGCCCTACCAGTTGTTCGAGACGCGGGACGGCCGCCACGTCGCGCTGGGCGCGCCGAACGATGCGCTGTTCGGGCGCCTGTGCCAGGTGCTGGGGGTGGAGCCGCTGGTGGCGGATCCGCGCTT
The DNA here is from genome assembly GCF_003854895.1 of Pigmentiphaga sp. H8. NCBI lineage: Bacteria > Pseudomonadati > Pseudomonadota > Betaproteobacteria > Burkholderiales > Alcaligenaceae > Pigmentiphaga > Pigmentiphaga sp. H8. The sequence goes on from NZ_CP033966.1 coordinate 232,710, forward strand.
TGCCCGCTATGCCGACAGGAAACGCCACGAGGAAGAACTGGTGCCGCTGATCCAGGCCGAGGTGGCCGGATGGGGCGCCGACGAATTGGTCCAGGCGCTGCGGCAGGCCGGTGTGCCGTGCAGTCTGGTGCGCAATTACGAGGAAGTGCTGCGTGGGGGACACGGCACCGAGCGGGGCCTGGTCGCCATCGCGCCCCACGCGGAGCTGGGCAGCTACGAGACGGTGCGCAACCCCATCCTGTTCGACCATGGGACGCCGGCCATCACGCGCGGCGCGCCGCTGCTGGGCGAGCACACCGGTGAACTGCTGGCCGAGCTGGGTTATGCGGAATCCGAGAGGCTCGCGCTGGTGGATGCTGGCGCGGCGGGAGGACGGGCGTGAACGACGACCGCCACGCGAAGACCTGGTTGTTCGTGCCCGCGCATCGGCCCGAGCTGGTGGCGAAGGCCCTGGCCTCGGCGGCCGACGGCGTCATGCTCGACCTCGAGGACGCCGTGCCGGACGAGTGCAAGGCGCAGGCCAGGGCAGCCCTGCCGGCGATCCCGCCCAGGGCGCACGGTCGGACGTGGGTACGCGTCAACGCGCGGGCCACCGCTTGGCATGCCGATGACGTGCGGGCGGCGATGCAGGCGCCGAGCGTCCAGGGTGTGCTGTGCCCCAAGGTCGAGGACGTGGCCGACCTCATCGCGCCCGGCGTCCTGGCCGCGCGGCCGGGCATGGCACAGGGCGCGCTGGTGGAGAGCGCCTTGGGCGTCATGCGCCTGTTCGGCATGCTTGAACGGGTGCCGGATGTGGGCATGGTCATGTTCGGGGGCGCCGAGGGCGCCGACCTCATGACCGATCTCGGCTGCGGCTGGAGCATAGACGGCCCGGAACTGCTGCATGCCCGGCAGCACACGGTGTTGTCGGCGCGGGGCTTCAAGCGCGTCGCGCTGGTGGACGGTGTCTATGCGCGCGTGGACGACACGGAAGGGCTTGCGCGCGACACCCGGTTGTCGCGCGGCCTGGGCTTTCGCGCCCGGGCCGTGGTCCATCCCTCGCAGATAGCCGTGGTCAACGATATCTATGCGCCGACGGTCGACGAAACCGCCTGGGCCACCGAGGTCGTCCAGGTCTTCGAGGCCGCGGTCGACCATGGCACGGCCGCTCTGCGCCTGCGCGGCCGGCTGGTCGATGCGGCGATGTACAAGGCGGCCCGCCTGACGTTGGGCAAGAGCGATCAATAACGATAGGGAAGGAGACACCATGCACAGGAAGACCGGTCGATCGGATGCCCTCTGCATCCTGCTGCCCGCCGCGGCCGCGTTGCTGATATCCCCGCTCGCGTCGGGGCAGGAAAACCATGCCCGGCCGATACGCATGATCGTGCCGTTCTCGGCGGGCGCGTCCCCCGACGTCATGACTCGCATCGTCGCCGATACGCTGAGCCGGCAGCTCGGCACGCCGGTCATTGTCGAGAACAAGGCTGGCGCGGGCGGCAACATCGGCGCGGAATACGCCGCCCGGCAGCCGGGCGACGGCCACACCATCTTCGTGGGCAGCACGGCGAACCTGGCGGTGAACAAGACCCTGTACGCGCAGCTGCCCTACGATCCGGAGCGCGATTTCCGCCCCGTCAGCATCGCCTGGGTGACCCGCAACGTGCTGATCGTGCCGGCCGGCGCGCCCTATCGTTCGGTGCAGGACGTGATCGCCCGGGCCCGCACCGAACCCGGCAAGCTCACCTATGGATCGCCGGGGCCGGGCACCGCGGGCCACCTGATCGGCGAGCTGTTCCAGACCGCCACGCACACCAAGGTGACCCACGTTCCCTACAAGGGACAGAACCAGGTCGTGACCGACCTCTTGGGCGGGCACATCGATTTTTCCTTCGAGACCATAGGCAGCGCGCTGCCCAACATCGAGTCCGGCAAGGTCCGGGCCCTGGCCATCACCGGGGCGGATCGCCATCCCAAGCTGCCCGACACGCCCACCTTCTCGGAGGCCGGCGTACCCAGCGTGGACCGGCTGCAAGGCTGGGCCATGTTCGCCGTGCCGGCCTCGACCCCGCCCGGTGTGGTCCAGCGCGTGCAGTCGGAGCTGGCGAAGGCGCTGGCCGACGAGGCGACACGCGCCAAGCTGACCGGGCTGGGCGTCGATCTGCGCATCACCACGCCCGAGCAGACGCGCCAGTTCCTGAAGGAAGAAGTCGAACACTGGGGCGCAGTGGTCCGCAGCGCCGGCATCCGCTTCGATTGACAAGAACCCACGAGGAGACATCCGATGAAATACTTGCCGCTTGCCGTGCTCGGCGCATCGCTGGCCGCGCCGACGCTTGCCGCCGCCCGCGACGCCGGGGCATTTCCGTCGCACCCGATCACCATCGTTGTGCCCTTCGCCGCTGGCGGCAGCACCGACACGCTCGCGCGGTCCGTCGCGCAGAAGCTGGGGGAGCGCCTGGGTACGACGGTCGTGGTCGAGAACAAGGCGGGCGCGGCGGGTGCCATCGGTGCCCAGGCGGTGGCCGCGGCGGCGCCGGACGGCCATACGCTGCTGGTGGCCACCACCAGCACGCACAGCATCCTGCCGGCGCTGCGCAAGCTGTCCTACGACAGCGACGCCAGTTTCGAGCCCGTCATCGGACTGGGCACCGCGCCCAACGTGCTGGTCGTCAGCCCGACGCTGCCGGTGTCCAACATCGCGGAGTTCATCCGCTACGCGAAACAGAACCCAGGCAAACTCAGCTTTTCCTCCAGCGGCGCGGGCACCATCACCCACCTGATCGGCGAGAACTTCAAGCTGCTGGCCGGCATCGATGCCGTGCACATCCCCTACAAGACCGGCGTGCAGGCCGTGCCCGACATCACCTCGGGCCGCGTCAGCTTCGCCTTCGACAGCGTGGTGTGGACCCTGCCCCAGGCGCGGCAGGAAAAGGTCAAGGCCCTGGCGATCACCAGCGCCGCGCGTTCGCCGCTGGCGCCCGAGCTGCCCACGCTGAGCGAAAGTGGCCTGAGCGGCTTCGAGGGCATCACCTGGTTCGGCATCATGGCGCCCAAGGGTGTGCCGGCGCCGGTGGTCGGCAAACTGAACACCGAAATCAACGCCATCCTGCAGGACCCCGCCATTAGGAAGCAGCTCGAAGCACAGGGCGCGGAGCCCATGGGCGGCGCGCCGGGCCGGCTTTCCGCGCTGATGCGCGCGGAGGCGGAGAAATGGCAGTCCGTCATCAAGGCGGCAAAAGTTACCTTGGAGTAGGCAGCATGCAAGAGTTCGAGAACACCCAAAGCTTTCGCCAACTGGTTCAGACCGAGCGCCCGCTGGTGCTGCCGGGCGCGCACGATGCCCTGTCCGCGCTGCTGATCAGGCAGGCCGGTTTCAAGGCCTATTTCATCGGCGGCTTTCCCCTGGTGGGCGCGCGCTACGGGCTGCCCGACATCGGTCTGGCCGCGCTGGGCGAAATCGCGGCCGGCATCCGCGACATCATGGCCGCATCCGACCTGCCGGTGCTGGTGGACGTGGACAATGGCTATGGCGATATCAAGAACGTCGTCCACTCGGTCCACACCTACGAGAAGCTCGGCGCCCAGGCACTGTTCTTCGAGGACCAGGTCTCGCCCAAGCGGTGCGGGCACATCGCCGGCAAGACGCTGCTGTCCACCGAGGACATGGAGACCCGCATCCGCGCCGCGGCCGAGAACCGGCTGAACCCGGACACCTTCATCATCGCCCGTACCGACGCGCGCGAGGTCTACGACCTGGACGAGGCGCTGCGGCGCGGCGAGCGCTACGCGAAAGCCGGCGCCGACGGCATCTTCATCGAGGCGCCCGAATCGGTCGAGGAACTGGAGACCATAGGCAAGTCGCTGGACGCCACGCTCATGGCCAACATGCTCGAAGGCGGCCGCACGCCCATCCTGCGGCCCGCCGAACTCGAACAACTGGGCTTTCGCATCGTGATCTACGGCATCAATCTCCTGATGCATGCCACGAAGACCATGCGCGAGTGCCTGGAAGACATCCGTTCGGGCGAACTCAGGCTGACCGGCCGCGGCGTGAGTTTCGAGGAATACAAACGGATCGTCGGCTTCTATGACTGGGCCGCGCTCGAAGATCGCTACGCCAGATAATCCCGTGGAGTAACGCCATGTTGTATGTCTTCCATCTGCTGGACAACAGGCAGCCGGGCATTCCCGAACTCCGGGCGAGCGTGCGGCCGGACCACAAGCAATACCTGGAGCGCGTCCGGGACCGGATCGCGTTCGCCGGTCCGCTGCTGGGCGGGGGAGGCGACGAGGACTTCGTCGGCAGCCTGCTCGTCATCGATTTCGACAGCGAAGCGGACGCGCGGGCCTGGCTCGAGGGCGAACCGTTCACCCGCGCCGGCGTGTACGGCGAGCGGCGGATGCATGCGTTCCAGAGCCTGTGGCCGCAGCGGGCGGGGTTCGTTGCGGGGTGAACCGGCAGGCTCAGCGGGGCTGGAAGATGATGATGCCCATGCCGGCCAACGCCACCGCCGCGCCCGCCACGTCCCACGAGGTGGGCCGTATGCCGTCCACGGCCCACAGCCATACGATGGCGGCGCCGATGTAGACGCCCCCATAGGCGGCATAGACCCGGCCGGCCGCGGTGGGATGCAGGGTCAGCAGCCAGGCGAACAGCGCCAGGCTGGCCGCCGCGGGAAGCAGCAGCCAGGCGGAGCGGCCTTCCCGCAGCCACAAGTAGGGAAGGTAGCAGCCGACGATCTCCGCCAAGGCGGTGGCGACGTAGAGAAGAAAGGTGCGCATGCCGGCATTGTGGCATGCCTCTCTTCGTTCACACCGCGGCCGGATCCGGCTTGTCGGCGGCTATGCCGTAGCGCTGCATGGCCTGGGTTACCGTGGCCGGCGGGATGGCGCCTTCGTCGGCCAGGGCCTTCAGCGTCGCGACCACGATGAAGTGCCGGTCCACCTCGAAGAAGCTCCGCAGCGACTCTCGAGTGTCGGAGCGCCCGAATCCGTCGGTGCCCAGCGCGACGAAGCGGCGGCCGCCGACGAAGGGGCGGATCTGGTCGGCCACGATCTTCATGTAGTCGGTCGCGGCCACGATGGGGCCCTGGCGCCCGGCCAGGCACTGTTGCACGTAGGGTGCGCGTGGCGCGGCCTCGGGATGCAGCAGGTTCCAGCGTTCGGCGGCCAGGCCGTTGCGCCGCAGCTCGGTCAGGCTGGTGGCGCTCCAGACGTCGGCGGCGACGGAATAGTCGTTCTCCAGCAGCTCGGCCGCCGCGATGACCTCGCGCAGGATGGCGCCGCTGCCCAGCAACTGCGCGCGGGGACGCGCCGCCGGGGCAGCGGATGCGCGGAACAGGTACAGGCCTTTCAGGATGCCTTCCCGGTCCGGCTCGCGCAGGGCGGGGTGGGGGTAGTTTTCGTTCAGCAGCGTGATGTAGTAGTAGATGTCTTCCTGTTCGACGTACATCCGGCGCAGCCCGTCCTGGATGATGACCGCCAGTTCGTACGAGAAGGTGGGGTCGTACGAGACGCAGCTGGGAATGACCGAGGACAGCACGTGGCTGTGCCCGTCGTCGTGCTGCAGGCCCTCGCCCATCAGCGTCGTGCGGCCGGACGTGGCGCCCAGCAGAAAGCCCCGCGTGCGCGCGTCGGCGGCCGCCCAGGCAAGATCGCCCACGCGCTGCAGGCCGAACATGGAATAGAAGATGTAGAAGGGGATGGTGGCGAGGCCGTGGGTGCTGTACGAGGTCCCAGCGGCGATCCAGGACGAGATGGCGCCCGATTCGTTGATGCCTTCCTGGAGGATCTGGCCATCGCGCGCTTCCCTGTAGTAGCTGAGCTGGCCGGCATCCTGCGGGGTATAGAGCTGGCCCAGGTGCGAATGGATGCCGATCTGCCGGAACAGGCCTTCCATGCCGAAGGTGCGCGATTCGTCGGGCACGATGGGGATGACCAGCGGACCCAGCGCCGGGTCCTTCAGCAAGGTGCTCAGGATGCGCACGAAGGCCATGGTGGTGGAGGCGCCGCGTTCGCCGGTGTCCTTCAAGTGGGCGGCGAAGGCATCGAGCGCGGGGATAGGCAGCGGGGCCATGGCGCCGCTGCGTGCGGGGACATGGCCACCCAGGCTGGCCCGCCGTTCGGCCAGGTAGCGCGCCTCCTGGCTGCCCGGCTCGGGCTTCAGGTAGGGCAGGTCGGCCAGTTGCTCGTCGGTCAGCGGCAGCGAGAAGCGGTCGCGGAAGGCCCGGACCGAGTTGTCCGCCATCTTCTTCAATTGATGGTTGATGTTCTGTCCCTCGCCCGACTCCCCCATGCCGAAGCCTTTCACCGTCTTGGCCAGGACCACGGTGGGCTGGCCCGCGTGCGTGGTGGCGGCCGCATAGGCGGCATGGACTTTCTCGTGGTCGTGGCCGCCGCGCGCCAACTGCCAGATCTCGTCGTCCGTCAGATGCGCGACCATCTCCAGCAGTTCCGGATACTTGCCGAAGAAGTGCTGGCGCACGTAGGCGCCGTCCTGCGACTTGAAGGTCTGGTAGTCGCCGTCCACGCACTCCATCATCCGGCGGCGCAGGAGGCCGCCCTGGTCGCGGGCCAGGAGGGCATCCCAGCCGCCACCCCAGATGACCTTGATGACGTTCCAGCCCGCGGCCCTGAACGTGCCCTCCAGTTCCTGGATGACCTTGCCGTTGCCGCGCACCGGACCGTCCAGCCGCTGCAGGTTGCAGTTGACGACGAAGATCAGGTTGTCCAGTTTCTCCCGTCCGGCCAGCGCGATGGCCGCCAGCGATTCGGGCTGATCCATTTCGCCGTCGCCCAGGAAGGCCCAGACCTTGCGCCCCTGCTGGAGCTTGAGGCCGCGATAGTCCAGGTAGCGCATATAGCGCGCCTGATAGGCGGCGGTCAGCGGGCCCAGGCCCATGGAAACCGTGGGGAATTGCCAGAAATCCGGCATGAGCCGGGGATGGGGATAGGACGACAGGCCGGGGCGTCCGGCTTCCCGCCGGAAATCGTCCAGGCGGGTTTCGTCGATGCGGCCTTCGATATAGGCGCGGCCGTAGATGCCGGGAGCGGAGTGCCCCTGGATGTAGACCAGGTCGCCGGCGAAGGTATCGGTCCGGCCGCGGAAGAAGTGGTCGAAGCCGACGTCGTACAGCGCCGCGGCTGACGCGTAGGTCGCGATGTGCCCGCCGACGTTGGAATGTTGGCCGGCGCGCAGCACCATGGCCATCGCGTTCCAGCGCACGTAGGCGCTTAGCCGGCGTTCGATGGCCAGGTCGCCGGGGTACAGGGGCTGGCGCGCGCGGGCAATGGTGTTGACGTAGGGCGTGGTGACCCGGCCGTGCAGGCTGCCGTGCTGCGCCACGTCCTCGTCCAGCAACTGGTCTATCAGGAAGTGCGCGCGATCGCGGCCTTCCACCGCCACGACGGCTTCCATGGCGTCCAGCCACTCTCGGGTTTCCTGGGGATCGATGTCGATGGGTGATGTCGGTTGGGACATGAGGGCGCTCCACTAAGGCTGCTGGCCTGGGGGTCGCCCGCGGCCACGCATATGATTGCAATTACAATGATAGCAAATGCAATTCTAAACCCTGCCCATATAATTGCAACTGCAATATCAACCCACGGAGCATTCATGGCCGCACAGCAAGCCGATCTTTGGTTCTCGTTCGTCCGCGCGCATCGCTGGATGATCCGGGAGATCGAGCGCCGCCTTGCCGCCGCGGACCTGCCTCCCTATGCCTGGTACGACGCCTTGTGGGGGCTGGAAAGCGGTCCCGGCGGCACCCGCCGCATGCACGAGCTGGCCGACGTCCTGGCCATCGAGCGCTACAACCTGACGCGGCTGGTGGATCGCCTGGAGCGCGAGGGGCTGGTCACGCGGGCGCGTTCGGCCGAGGACGGCCGGGCGGCCTACGCCTCGATCACCAAGGAGGGGCGCGCGCTGCGCCGCAAGATGTGGAAGGTGTACGAGACCGCCGTGGACGAACTTTTCCTGTCCCGGTTCAGCGGCGCCGAACGGGACCTGTTCGCCAAGGCGCTGGACCATGCCGCGGCGGACGCCAGGCGGTCGATGGAGGCGGGCGGCGCCGGCTAGCGGCCCGCCTCCTGCAACACCTTGATTGCCGCCAGGGCAAGCGCCCGGGATGACAGCGGGTCGTCCCGCGGCGCGATCGCCATGGAGTCATCGCCCACGGCCATGAACGGCCCGCTCACGTGGGCGCCGATCTGTTCGGCGATGCGGCGGGGGTAGGCGGTGGCCGCGATGACCGGACCCCGGCCCCGCGCCAGGCAGCGGACGAGATGCGAAGCTTCCGCCGGCTCGTCCGGGTGCAACAGCGCACGCCACGAAGCCTGGCGCGCTTCGCGCGCCAGCCGCGTGTAGCTCGGGCAGCTCCAGACCTCCGCGCCTATGCGCCAGCCCCGCCACAACAAGCGCGCCGCGCGCAACCCGGCATGCAGTACCGTCCCCGCCGCGAGCAGCCGGACGCGGGCAATGGCGGCTCCGGCCGGGATGGCTCGAGCCAGGTACATGCCCCGTACCGCATCGGATGCCATGGCCGGATCCATGATGGTGCCGGCTCGGGTTGGCAGGTCGTGCGCCGACAGATAGTAGAAGCGGCGGGTGCCGTGGCCATACATGTCCTTCAGGGCACCTTCCAGAACGGCCCGGGCCTCGTCGGCGCAGGCCAGGTCGTAGGGCACATAGTCCAGGTTGTCGGCCAGCCACAGCGGCAGTTCCGCGTGGCGCTCCGGGATGGCCCCTTCCCGCCAGGCGGTGGCTTCGTTGCACAGCACGCCGCGTTGGCGCAACTGCGCCGCCAGCCCTTGCAACCCGGCCACCGACGGAATGCGGCACAGGCAGACCAGGGGCCGTTCGTAGCGGGCCGCATTGCGGCGGAACCAGATCGGCCAAGCGCTGGCCATCGCTGTCGCGCCGTTCGCGGCGCGGCTGCGGACCACCCACGCGCGGTCCGCCAGCGCATCGGCTTCCAGCACCCGCGCGCTGGCCTCGATGGTCTGCCAGGGGCTGAGCGAAGCCTGCCCGGCTGGTTTCCCGCAGGGGCTCAATGCCGCCAGACAACTGGCCGCCGCGCGGCGGGTGGCGGCATCGTCGTTCGAAACGAAGGAAAAGGACATCGCTCGCCTCCTCTTGCGCAACGGGTCGTGGTGCGTCATAGTTGCCAATACAATAATTGTAATTGCAATTAATTGCCGATGCCAAGGAGCTCAACCATGACCAGGAAAGACGCCATCACGCTCTATACCGCCGACACGCCCAACGGGCTGAAGATCGGCATTTTTCTTCAGGAAGCGGGTATCCCGTACGCCCAGGTCGCACTGGACCTGGGGCGGGGCGACCAGCACCAGCCGGACTACCTGGCCATCAATCCCAACGGCAAGATTCCCGCTATCGTCGATGGGGATGCCGGGCTGGCGATATTCGAATCGGGCGCCATCCTGGACTATCTGGCGGACAAGTCCGAGCGCTTCTCGGCATCGACCCCGGCGGGGCGCGCGCAGGTGCGCCAATGGCTGTACTTTCAGGTGGGCGGCATCGGTCCCATGCTGGGGCAGTTGTGGTGGTTCCTGCACGGCGCCGGCGGCACCAATGCCGAGGCCATCGCTCGCTACCGGAAAGAATCCCATCGTTTGTTCGGCGTGGTCGAACGCCGGCTGCGGGCATCCCGCTTCCTGGCGATGGACGACTACACGATCGCCGACATGGCGGCCTTTCCATGGCTGCGCACGCATGAGGAACTGGACCTCGACGTCGCGGACTATCCGGCGGTTCGCCGCTGGCTGGCGGACATCGCGGCGCGGCCGGCGGTACAGCGGGCCATCGCGGCCAATCGCCTGCCGGGCACCTCGCGCCACGATGCCGCGGCGACGGTCGCGCGGGCGTAGCGTCATGGCCTGGACCTATCTGTTGGCGGCGGCCTGCCTGGAGGTGGTGATGGGGGTGGCGCTCAAGCTCAACGCCGGCTGGAGCCGGCCCCTGCCCAGCGCGGTGGCGGTCGTGGCGGGGCTGGGCAGCATCTTCCTGCTGGCGCACGCCTTGCGCGCGCTGCCCCTGGGCATCGCCTACGCGGTCTGGACCGGCCTGGGTACCGTCGGGCTGACGGCGCTCGGCATGGTGTGGTTCGGCGAAGGCGCGCCGCCCGGCCGCCTGTTCTTCCTGACGCTTGCCGTGACTGGCATCGCCGGCCTGCGTTTCACCGAGTCGGCCGGCTGACCGGCTCGTCGCCCCGCGCGCCGGCGAACTCCCGTTCGATCCAGGCCAGGAAGGCGCGGGCCGGCGGGTGGCGTTCGCGGCCGGGAGCGCACAGCACGATGTAGCGGTCGCCCGGTACGCGCACCCCGGGCTTGAACGGCCGCAGCAGCCCGGTGCCGACGGCATCCGACACCATGATCGAGCTCGCCAGCACCAACCCCTGGCCAGCGATCGCGGCCTGCAAGGCGTAGTGCTCTTCCTCGTAGTGCCGCACGGACGGCCGTCCGTCCAGCCAGCTCAGGCCCGCCGCCGCGCACCATTGCCGCCAGCCGTGCTCGTACAGGGTGGAGTCGCGCCATTGCACCGAGATCAGCGTCGGCCTGGCCTGGGCGGCCGCGCGGACGGCGGCCGGCGTGCCATAGACGCCGAAGGATTCGGCCAGCGCCGCCGGTGCCAGCAGGCCCGGCGGCTCGGTCCCGCCGTAGCGGATGGCCACGTCCACGCTGGCGTCCTGCAACAGGTCGACCACGCGTTCGGTGGCGTCCAGCCGCACTTCGCAGCCGGGATGTTCCTGGTAGAAGCGGCCCAGCCGGGGCACGAGCCACAGGGCCGCGAAGGAATGCGTGGTGGTGACGGTGACCACGCCCGTGCCGGGCCGTGGCCGCAGGGCGTCCATGGCCTGGCCGATGTCCAGCAGCGCGCCATGCACGGTTTCCAGCAGCCGCGCGCCTGGCGTGGTCAGCGTCACGCCGCGCGCCTCGCGCTGGAACAGGGCCGCCCCCAGGTGGTGCTCCAGCGTCCGGATCTGGTGGGACACCGCGGTAGGCGTGACGTGCAGCTCCTGCGCGGCCAGCTTGAAGCTGCGCAGCCGCGCGGCGGCTTCGAAGGTGCGCAGGGCGTTCAGGGGCAGTCGGGCGAACACAGGGCAGCCAGCCTAGAGATGAGTTGAATTCATCTTATTGGAAAGAAGCTCATTCGCCAAGAACCGGGCTTGCCACCTAAATTCCTTTCATGCCCGGCACGCCCGGGCCACTTCTTTCCACGGGAATGCATGAAATGGACTCATCTTCTTCGATCCTCATCCTGGTCGGCAGCCCCCGCCGGGACGGCAACAGCGCGTTGCTGGCCCGCGCGGTCGAGACCGGGGCGCGGGAGGCGGGGCTTGCCCCGCGCCTGCGTTTCCTGGACGACTACATCAGCGGATTCCTGGGCGACCGTACGCCCGCATTCGAGCTGCCGGCCGATCGCTACGGCGAACTCTTCCTGGAAGAATTCCTGCCCGCCGCCGGCGTGGTGTTCTGCACGCCCATTTACTGGTACGGGATGTCGGCGCAGACCAAGGCCTTCTTCGATCGCTCGTTCGCCTACTATTCGGGCACCTACCCGCATCATGCGGACGTGATGAAGCGCATGCAGGGCAAGCGGCTGGCGCTGACCCTGGCCTCGGAAGAGAGCTACCCCGGAGCCGGGCTGGGCATCGTGCACCAGGTGCAGGAATTCGCCCGATATAGCCACTCGGCCTTCGTCGGCTACGTGCATGGCGCGGGCAACCGCCGCGGCGAAGTCGCGCGCGACCCCCGCGACCCGGTCGGGGCGGCCAGGCGGCTGGGGGCCGAGCTGCTGCGGCGGCCCTATACGGACTATCGCATCGATACGCCGCGCAGCCACGACGTGTGGGATGCGGCGGCGTAGGGGGCGGAGCGTTGCCGCTCCGCCGCGCCGTCAGGCGGCGTTGGCCAGCGCGGGCTGCTCGCGCGGGGCCGGGGCGGCGCTGCCGATCTCGATGCGCCGGGGCTTGGCGGCCTCGGGCACCTCACGGACCAGGTCGATGTTCAACAGGCCGTTCTCGAGATGCGCACCGCGCACTTCGATATGGTCGGCCAGCCGGAACGAGAGCTTGAACGCGCGCTGCGCGATGCCCTGGTGCAGGTAGGTGACGGGACCTTCGCTTTTCTCGCGCCGGCCGCCGGTCACGGTCAGCACGCCGCTCTCGACCTGCAGGTCCAGGTCTTCGTCGCGCAGTCCGGCTGCCGCGATCACGATGCGGTAGTCGTCGTCGCCGCGCTTCTCGACGTTGTAGGGCGGATAGGTGCTGCCCGCGTCGTTGCGCAGGGCCGACTCGAACAGGTCATTGAAGCGGTCGAATCCGACCGATTGGCGGAACAGGGGCGCCAGAGAAAAAGTAGCGTTCATGGATCGAATCTCCTGATGGTCAGCAAGTTTCACGGGGACCCGATTGCGGCATCCCCTGAACCCAATCTCTGGACGATCGCGCGCATTTCAAGCCCCTGCCGTTCATCTTCCGGAGTGCCGCAGGCCCAGGGCCACGGCCAGCGCCAGGACGCCCGCCCCGCCGGCGATGCCCGCCGCGGCCGGCCAGCCGCACGCCTGGATCAGGCCGCCGACCGCGGCCGGACCCACGACCTGGCCCAGGTTGTTGCCCTGCATCATCAGCCCGACCACCAGCGGCACCCGGGCCGGACTGGGCGCCGCGCGCGGAGCCGTCGCCAGCAGCGTGGCGGGGATCAGTCCGCCGGCGGCCGAGAAAAGCACGCACAGCGCGAAGCTGCCGGCGTCGGGCAGCACGGACAGGAAGACTCCGCTTCCCGTCAGGCCCATGACGACGCTGCCGCCGGCCACCAGGCCCCATCTGGCCATCCCGCGCCCCATCAGGACGCCGGCGCAGAGATTGCCGGCGATGTTGGCCGCCGTGGCGGCGGCAGCCAGGAGCCCGGCGGTCTGTAGCGGCATCCCCATCCGTTCGGTCAGCAGAATGGGCAGGAAATTGAACAGCGCGAAGAACTGCAGGCTGTACAGTCCGAATCCGGCGGCCAGCAGCAAGGGTTCCCGGCCACGCAGTGTCGCCAGCGCGTCGCGGCCCGTGTCGCGCCATCCCCGCCAGTCGCCGCGCGCCGAAGGAGGAAGCAGCAGGACGGCGGCCGCCGCGGCCAGCGACAGCGCCGCGCTGCTCCACCACAAGATCCGCCAGGACGAGAACAGGGGGCCGAGCAGCATCGCCAGCGCGATGCCGGTGGGCATGAAGCAGCTCCACAGCGCGAAGGCCAGATCGCGCTGTCCGGCGGCGACCACGCGTTGCAGCAGTGCCGGCCCGGCGACGACCACCAGCAGGAAACCCAGGCCTTCGAGCAGGCGGGAAGCCAGCAGCCAGGCATAGTCCGGCGCGGCCGCGCCCAGTGCCGCGCCCAGCGCGCTGGTGCCCAGGCCGGCAAGAAAGACGCGGCGGTCGCCACGGGCCGCCACCAGCGATCCGGCGGGCATGCCGCCCAGCATGCCGAGCACGGCGATGACGGCCGTGAGCCAGCCGATGGCGGCCAGGTCCAGTCCCATGTCGGCGCGCAGCAGCGGCGCGGCGATCGAGGCCTTGCCGACCTGCAGCGCCAGCACCACGCCGCCGCCGACGATGACCGCGACACTCGCCCAGCTGTTCTTTTCCCGTACCGCGATGTCTTGTTGGCTTGCCCGCATCGTGCATTCCTGTTCGTCAGGCTGCCAGCATAGGGTTGGCCGTCGATCGACAAAAGTGACATTATTTAGATGTTTTCTATCCAAATAATCGATCATGATCGACGCCCTGACCCTGGACCAGATGCGTGTGTTCGCCGCCGTGGCGGAAACGGGAAGCTTCCGGGCGGGGGCCGGCCGGCTGCGGCGCGCGCAGTCGGCCGTCAGCCATGCCATCGCCAGGATGGAAGGAGAACTGGGCGTCGCGCTGTTCGATCGCGGCGGACATCGCCCTGTCCTGACTCACGAGGGGCAGGCCCTCTTGAGCAACGTGCGGGACATCCTGCTGCGCGTGGACGCCATGCGGGCTCGGGCGCGGGGCATGGGCGAGGGCGTCGAGCTCGAGCTTGCGCTGGTGGTGGACACGCTGTTTCCGATAGCCTGGGTGGCGCAGGCCCTGAATGCCATGCGGTCCCGCTATCCGGCCGTGGCGGTGCGGCTGGCGGTCGAGCCGCTGGGCGGGCCGCTGTCGGGACTGCTCGATCGGCGCTATGGCGTGGGCATCACGGTGGGCGAGCACTTCCGCAGTCCGCAGATCGCCATGCAAGCCCTGGCGGCGGTCGAGGTGGTGGCGGTGGCCGGCGCATCCCACCCGCTGGCGGCAACGGCTACGCCCCTGCAGATGGCGGACCTGGCCGGCCATCTGCAGATCGTGCTGGCCGATCCCTCCTCGTTGACACCGGGACAGGATTTCGGCGTGCTTTCGCCGCAGACCTGCCGCGTCAACACGCAGGACACCAAGCACCAGCTCATCCTTGCGGGCGTGGGCTGGGGGCGCCTGCCGGCGTGGCAGGTGGAGCGGGACCTGGCCGAGGGCCGGCTGGTGCGGCTGGCCGTGTCCGCGCTGGGCCGCGACAGCTCGCTGGCGTCGGAGGCCTACCTGGCGCATCGCGTGGACGCGCCGCCGGGGCCCGCGGCGCGGGCCTTCTGCCAGGCGCTGGCCGCGGCCGCCAAGCGCTAGGCCGGCGGAAACATCGCGTCCTTCAACTGCTGCAACGCGCCGGCGTCCTCGATGGTGGTGAGGTCGCCGGGGTCGCGCCCTTCGGCAATGGCCTGGATGGCCCGCCGCAGCAGCTTGCCCGAGCGGGTCTTGGGCAGCGCGTTCACGAAGAACACCCGCGCCGGGCGGGCCACCGCGCCCAGCCTGCGCTCGACCGTCTGCATGACCTCGCCTTCCAGCCGCATGCGGCCTTCGGGCGTCGCGGCACGCTCTGCGCTGCGCGCGATGGCGAAGGCCATCGCCACCTGGCCCTTCAGCGCGTCCTGCACGCCCACCACCGCGACCTCGGCGATGTCCGGATGGCTGGAGACGCTTTCCTCGATCTCGCGGGTTCCCAGCCGATGTCCCGCGACGTTGATGACGTCGTCGGTGCGGCCCAGGATGGTGACGTAGCCGTCCTCGTCCTGGATGCCCCAGTCGAAGCTGGAATACAGCAGCTTGCCGGGAAAGCCCGACCAGTAGGTGGAAACGTAGCGCGCGTCGTCGCCCCAGATCGTGGACATGCAGCCCGGCGGCAGCGGCGCTTCCAGCGCCACCACGCCCTTGCGCCCGGGCGGACACGGCTCGCCCGTCTGTTCGTCCACGATCTTCAACCGATAGCCGTACACCGGCAGGCCGGGCGAACCGAACTTGGTGGGCAGGTCCTCCACTCCGCGCGGCAGCGCCAGCATGGGCCAGCCGGTCTCGGTCTGCCAGTAGTTGTCGACCACCGGCTTGCCGATGGCCTCGTGTATCCAGCGCGCGGTGGGCTCGTCCAGCGGCTCGCCGGCCAGGAACAAGGTGCGCAGCGTGGAAAGGTCATGGCGGCGCAGCGTTTCCGGATCCTGCTTCTTCAGCACCCGTATTGCGGTGGGGGCGCTGAACATGTGGGTGACGCGGTACTGCTCCACCAGCTTCCACCAGATCGCGCCGTCGGGGCGCACCGGCGTGCCTTCGTACATCAGCGTCGTCATGCCCGCGATCAGCGGCCCGTAGACGATGTAGCTGTGGCCCACTACCCAGCCGACGTCCGAGGTGGTGAACATCACGTCGCCCGCTTGCGCGCAGAAGATGTGGCGCATCGACGCGGCCAGCGCCACGGCATAGCCGCCGGTGTCGCGCTGCACGCCCTTGGGCCGGCCCGTGGTGCCGGAGGTGTAGAGGATGTAGGAAGGTTCGTTCGACTCCAGCCAGACGCAGGGAATGCGGGCGTGCGCATGGCGCTCGCGCAGCGCCGTGTAGTCGTGGTCCCGCCCTTCCTGCAAGGTCATGGATGCCAGGCCCCGGTCCACCAGCAGCACGCTGGCCGGCGCATGCGAGGCCAGATGCAGCGCTTCGTCCAGCAGCGGCTTGTAGGGAATGACCTTGCCCGCGCGCGAGCCGGCATCGGCCGACACCACCAGGGCCGGCCGGGCGTCGTCGATGCGCGTGGCCAGGCTGGCCGAGGCGAAGCCGCCGAACACCACCGAGTGGATGGCGCCTATCCGTACGCAGGCCAGCATCGCGAACGCGGCCTCGGGAATCATGGGCATGTAGATCAGCACCCGGTCGCCGCGCCGCACGCCCAGGGCCTGCATCACCGCGGCCATCCGGTTCACTTCGTCGTGCAGTTGCGCGTAGGTGTAGGCGGACTCGGTGCCGGTCTCGGTCGAGACGTGGATCAGCGCGGGCTGGCCGCCGCGCTCGGCCAGGTGCCGGTCGACCGCGTTGTGGCACAGATTGGTCAGTCCGCCGACGAACCAGCGCGAGAAGGGAGGATGCGACAGGTCCAGCGGCTGGGCGGCGGGAGCGTGCCAGTCGACGAGCCGCGCCTGCTCGCTCCAGAACGGCCCGGGTTCGTCCACCGAGCGGGCATGGAAGGCCTGGTAGCTTGCCACGGCAGTCTCCTTCTGGTTGTCGGAAGATGGTGGACTGGCGTTGGGCAAGGGGATATCCCGGGTTTACCCCGAATTTAGATAGGGCGTGATTCCTTACTATGATAAAGTAAGGAAATAAGATTTGTTGGTTTATGGAGGTTCCTATGCTTGCCAAGCTGACATCGAAAAACCAGATCACCTTGCCCAAGGCCGCGGTCTCCAGCGTGGACGAGACGGACTATTTCGACGTAACGGTCGAGAATGGGCGCATCGTATTGACCCCGGTCAGAGTCCATCAGGCTCAAGCCGTCCGTGACAAGCTGGAGCAGCTGGGCATTACCGAGCAGGATGTCGAAGAGGCCCTTGCTTGGGCACGGCGATGACGCGTCGCGTCGTGCTCGACACCAACATCGTGCTGTCGGCGCTGACGTTCACTTCGGGCCGGCTGGCCTGGATACGCCGGGCCTGGCAGGATGGGAGGCTTGCGCCTCTGGTCTGCCGGGCTACCGCCAATGAATTGCTGCGTGTCCTGGCTTATCCCAAGTTCCGGTTGTCAGCCAGTGACCAGAACGACCTGCTCGCGGATTTTCTTCCGTATGCCGAGGTCGTCACGTTGCCCGCCGTCTGGCCGATCCTGCCCGAATGCCGTGATAAGAAGGACCAGGTCTTCGTCGTGCTCGCCCATGTTGCCGGGGCCGAGGCCCTGGTGACTGGCGATGCGGACCTGCTGGCCTTGCGGGCGCAGGCTCCATTCCCCATATGGACGGCCGACCATCTCGCCGACATCGCCGGTGCCTGATGGCGTCGTAGTTTTTGCCCAGGCGGCTTGCCAGCAATCCGGATTTGTGGTTGACTATCACATCTATCCGAATTTTTCCCCAAGCACGATCGCAACCATGGCCATCTCCGCCATCCGCTCCGCCGCCTCCCTGCGCCAAGCCGCGCCGGGTGCCGACGTGCGCGCGATCGTCGCCCTCATTGCTTCCTCGCTACTACTACCGATCGGTTGCCGGGCCTAGCGTCCTCGTGGCAGTTCGGCAGCCCCCTCTCGGCCACTCACACGGTCCATCCGTCCATTCCGAGTCCGCAGTAGCAGGAGCAGTCCATCATGTTGAAGAATCCCGAGGCGAAATACCGCCCTTTCCCCGCCTACGACTTTTCCGAGCGTAGCTGGCCCAATCGCCGCATGACCAAGGCGCCGATCTGGATGAGCACCGATCTGCGCGACGGCAACCAGGCCTTGATCGAGCCCATGAACGGCGAGCGCAAGACGCGCATGTTCGAGAAGCTGGTCCAGATCGGCTTCAAGGAAATCGAGGTCGGTTTCCCGTCCGCTTCGCAGACGGATTTCGATTTCATCCGCGGCCTGATCGAGCAGAACCGGGTACCCGAGGACGTCACGATCGAGGTGCTGACGCAATCGCGTGAAGAACTCATCCGCCGCACCATCGAGTCGGTCGAAGGCGGCCGCCGGGTGATCGTGCACATGTACAACGCCATCGCGCCGGCCTTCCGCCGCATCGTGTTCGGCATGACGCGCGAAGAGGTCAAGCAGGTCGCGCTGGAAGGCACCCGCCTCATCAAGGAATTGACCGACGCGCGCCCCGATACCGAGTGGGTCTACCAGTATTCGCCCGAGGTATTCAGTTCGTCCGAACTCGATTTCGCCAAGGAAGTGTGCGATGCGGTGGTCGAGGCCTGGGGCGCGACGCCCAACCGCAAGATCATCCTGAATCTCCCGGCCACGGTCGAATGCGCGATGCCCAACATCTACGCCGACCAGATCGAGTGGATGCACCGCAACCTGGCCAACCGCGACAGCATCATCCTTAGCGTCCACCCGCACAACGACCGCGGTACCGCGGTGGCGGCGGCCGAGATGGCCGTGCTGGCCGGCGCCGAGCGCATCGAAGGCTGCCTGTTCGGCCACGGCGAACGCACCGGCAACGTCGACCTCGTCACCCTGGCCTTGAACTGCTACAGCCAGGGCGTCTCGCCGGGGCTCGACTTTTCCGACATCGACGACGTGCGCCGCTGCGTCGAATACTGCACCCAGTTGCCAGTGCATCCGCGCCATCCCTATGTGGGCGACCTCGTCTTCACCGCGTTCTCGGGCTCGCACCAGGACGCGATCAAGAAGGGCTTCGCGCAGCGCCAGCCGGATGCCGTCTGGGACGTTCCCTACTTGCCCATCGACCCGGCCGACCTGGGCCGCAGCTATGACGCGGTCATCCGCGTGAACAGCCAGTCCGGCAAGGGCGGGGTGTCCTACCTGCTGCAGCAGGAGTACGGTTTCGACTTGCCGCGCCGCCTCCAGATCGAGTTCAGCCGCGCCATCCAGCGCGTGACCGACGAGACCGGCAAGGAGGTCGTGGCCGCCGACGTCTACTCCATCTTCAGCCGCGAGTACCTGGAGCAGCACGAGCCCTATCGCTTCGTCCGCCATCGCATGGCCAGCGTCGAAGGCGGCGTGCGGGTCGAGGTCGACGTGCAGGCCAACGGCCAGGTCAGCACCCTGGTGGGTACCGGCAACGGCCCGATCGACGCCTTCGTGCAGGCGCTGAACATGCCGATGCGGATGATGGACTATCACGAGCACTCGATAGGCGTGGGCGCCGACGCGACCGCCGCCTGCTACGTGGAAGTGCGCGTGGGCGATGCCCCCACGGGCTTCGGCGTGGGCGTGGACAGCGACATCGTCACGGCTTCGTTCAAGGCCGTACTGAGCGCGGTCAACCGGCATATCCGCGACAGCGGGCAGCCGTCCGCGACGGCGGGGACCAAGCTTGCCGAAGTGAGCGTGTGATCAGGTCAGGCACGGGGCCACGTGCCCCTTGCCCAAGCCGCTACAGTTGCTTGAAGCGGGTGGAGACGCGCCAGGGGACCTCGACCGCGGCGCGTTCTACCGTGTTGGCCTGATCGACGATTCGGGGCCACCATAGGACCAACTGCGACAGCTTGTCCCAGTACTTCCGGCTGGACCAGCTCGATTGCAGTACGAAGACCGAGAGGCCGTACTGGCGAATGACCTGCCGCTCTGCGCCATTCTTTTTCCGGAAGGCATCCACGGACAGGATGGCCCAATCCCGCTCCTCACCGAGAGTCCGCAGCCAAACGATGTCGTCGGTGTTCTTGGGAAAGCGGCCGCGCAGGTGGCAGACTTCACCGATGCGGCCGGCCAGGACTCCCTGGCTCGCTTCGGCAAGCGCGGGCGCCCACTGTGGCGGGAGATTGTTGTCCAGGAGGAAGTTCAATGGACTCGTTGCCTCAGGCTTTCCTCAAACCTGACGGCAGATCTGACAAGACGCGGTGGAATGTCGTAGATCGCAGCCGTTGCCTTGATCGCTTCTTCGTTTCCGCCTTCGGCCATGTATGACGCGTGCAGGATGTCGGTTGGCGTACCTGCCGCTTCCACGATGGGGCTTCCGAACTGGCGGGAAGGGTCCAGGACAATGCCTTCCCGCTTAAGCAATGGATACCACCTGGACGCCTGGTCCTGGTGATACTCGATACCAGCGTACAGCGACGGGCTGATGATTTCCCGGAATACATGCTGTCTGTTCCGCAGATCCACCAACGCTTCGTCCATTCCAGCTTGCCGAATCGCTTCGCCAAATATCGTTCGGCCATCCGTTTTGAATTTCAGCGTGGTGAATGGATATTTGACGCCCCAGATCTGCTGGGCGGACTCCAGGCATTTGCGAACGACAAGCAGCGGTACGCCGTACTGGACGAATGCGTGGACGAAGCGAACTTCCAGCAAGTCGTGAAAGCCGATGACCTTTTCGTCGAATTCTTGCGTGGATAGCGCCGGTGTCCACAGCGGGGGAGACCAGGAGCGCGAGCGCGTGTCGCCCTGGCTTTTCTGGTAGTGGTACCCGAAAAGCCACCGATTCAATTGCCGCGAAGGGACGTCAATCAAACGAGCCGCTTCGCTCAGGCTGTACATACCGGTTCCTGCGTACATGGTCAGCTTTGGAGGAGAGCGACGAGGCCAGTTTAGCACCGGGGTCGTGCGGATCCAGCGTCGTCCTAGGCTCGTCTGGTCCTAGTCAAAACCCCGACCCGGGCTGCTTCAGGAACTCCAGTTCCTGCCCCGTGCTGGCTCGCCCAAGGGTGGCGTTGCGGTGGGGGAAGCGGCCGAAGCGCTCCACGATGTCGCGGTGGCGGATGGCGAAGTCCAGCGAGTTCTGGGAAGCGGGGTGTTCCTGCGCCAGCGTGGTGTACAGGGCCACGCATCGTTCCTGGATGCCGGGGTTTTCGCTGTGCATCAACGGCAGGTAGACGAATTCCCTTTGCACCGGCGGCAATTGCAGGTAGCGGCCCGAGTCGATCAGTTCCAGCGCATCGGCCAGCGCCTGCGGGTCGCCGGCGAAGGCGCGCGGCGTACCGCGCCAGGCGTTGCGGGGAAACTGGTCCAGCAGCACGATGCGCGCCAGCGCCCCGCCCAGTTCCCGCTTCCATTCGCGCAGGCCTCCGGCCACCGCCTGCTCGACCCGCGGCAGGAAGCGTCGTTCGATCTCGGCGTCGAAGTCGGGGTTCTTCTGGAACCAGACGTGGCGCGGCTTCAGGTAGCCGGGGTCGTCGGGGGGCAGGAACCAGAAGTCCAGTACGTCCTGCCAGGGCGGTCGGGTCATGCGGCGGCTCCTCAGCTTTCCCAGGTCACGTTGACGTCTTGCGCCTGCGCCTTGCGCAGCATGTCCAGCAGCGGAAAGGCGCGCTGCTTCAGGCCCACGTGGCTGGCGGCCTTCTCTTTTTCCTCGGGGTTGTCCTCGTCGTAGCGAGGCTCCTTCTCGACGCCTATCGCGGCCTCGATGCGGCGGATGGCCTCGGGCAGTTGCTCGGGCGTGAAGACGCCGCGCGTGCCCGCGGCGATCTCGGGCATCTTGCCGGCCAGTTCCAGCAGTGGCCGGGCGTGCTCGCCCAGCATGATGACTTCGCCGGCGGCCTTGGATCTGAAGGTGACGATCATGGTGTTGTGTTTTCCGTGTCGTGGACCGGTCTCCATTATGGCGGAAGTCGATGTGCGGCTTTTGGCGGGGGCTAATGTTATCCATACGCATCATGTGTTACCTGCGATGACAGAACGGCGTTCGCGGGAGTCCGCTTGGATGCCTTTCCCCTTCTCCCGCTCGCGGCTGTTAACATTCCGCTCTTGGTTTTTCATTTAGCGCGATCCAGCCATGCTCCCCGAGCAACAGGAACAACTTCTCGGCTTCCTGGGCGCCGCCGTCAAGGCCGTTGCCCCCGAAGCCACGCCCACCTTGCTGCTCGAGCGGCCCAAGGTGGCCTCCCACGGCGACGCCGCCACCAACGTGGCGATGCAGATCGCCAAGCCCCTCAAGCGCAATCCCCGCGAGCTGGCGCAGGCCATCGTCGATGCGCTGCTGGCGCTGCCGGGCGCGGCCGCCCTTGTCCAGAGCGCCGAGATCGCCGGTCCGGGTTTCATCAACCTGCGTATCGCGCCCGCCGCCAAGCAGGCGGTGGTCGACGCCATCCGCGTGCGCGGCGCCGAGTTCGGCCGCGCGCCGGCCAACGGCCGCAAGGTGATGGTCGAATTCGTGTCGGCCAACCCCACCGGTCCGCTGCACGTCGGCCATGCCCGCCAGGCCGCGCTGGGCGATGCGATCTGTCGCCTGTTCGACGCCAGCGGCTGGAACGTCACGCGCGAGTTCTACTACAACGACGCCGGCAACCAGATCCAGAACCTGGCGATCAGTGTCCAGGCGCGCGCGCGCGGCTTCGGTCCCGATCATCCGGATTTCCCGGCCGACGGTTATCGCGGTGAATACATCTCGGAAATCGCGACGGACTTCCTGGCCCGCAAGACGGTGCAGGCGGCCGACGCCGAGCCGGTCACCGGCTCGGGCGATCCCGAGAACCTGGACGACATCCGCAAGTTCGCCGTGGCCTACCTGCGCCGCGAGCAGGACCTGGACCTGCAGGCCTTCGACCTGAAGTTCGACAACTACTACCTGGAAAGCTCGCTGTACACGTCGGGCCGGGTCGAGCAGACCGTGCAGCGCCTGATCGCCAGCGGCCACACCTACGAGCAGGACGGCGCGCTGTGGCTGCGCACGACCGGGCTGGGCGAGGGCGACGACAAGGACCGCGTCATGCGCAAGTCCGAGGGCGGCTACACCTATTTCGTGCCGGACGTGGCCTATCACGTCACCAAGTGGGAGCGCGGCTACACCAAGGCCATCAACATCCAGGGTTCGGACCACCACGGCACCGTGGCGCGGGTGCGCTCGGGCCTGCAGGCGCTGGACGTGGGCATCCCCAAGGGCTACCCCGACTACGTGCTGCACAAGATGGTCAAGGTCATGCGCGGCGGCGAAGAGGTCAAGATCTCCAAGCGCGCCGGCAGCTACGTGACCATGCGCGACCTGATCGACTGGGTGGGCCGCGATGCGGTGCGCTACTTCCTGATCCAGCGCCGCGCCGACACCGAGTTCGTGTTCGACGTCGACCTTGCCCTCAAGCAGACCGACGAGAACCCCGTCTATTACATCCAGTACGCCCATGCGCGCATCTGTTCGGTGCTGGCGCAGTGGGGCGGCGACGAAGCCGACCTGGCGCGCGCGGATACCTCGCTGCTGACGGCCGAACGGGAATTCCTGCTGCTGCAGCGGCTGGCCGAGTTCCCGTCCATGGTGGGGCTGGCGGCCAACGATTTGTCGCCGCACCACGTCGCTTTCTGGCTCAAGGATTGCGCGGCCGATTTCCATGCCTACTACAATGCCGAGCGCGTGCTGGTGGACGACGAGGCGCTGAAGCTGGCGCGCCTGGCGCTGCTGGCCGCGACCCGGCAGGTGCTGGCCAACGGGCTGGCGTTGCTGGGCGTTTCCGCTCCGCAACGGATGTAACGATTCATGGCCTCCACAGCGAAGACGAAGCCTGCCCGCGGCGGCAAGCAGAGCAGCGCCAACCAACGCCAGGCCGCGCCCAAACGCGCGGTGGGCGGGACCATGTTCGGCCTGATGGCGGGATTGCTGGTCGGCCTGCTGGTGGCCGTGCTGGTGGCGTTCTACATCACCAAGGCGCCGGTGCCCTTCGTCAGCAAGGGAACGCGGCCGGCGGCGCCCGCGCAGCCGCCCGATCCGGCCAATGCGCCGGATCCGAACCGCAGCCTTTACGGCAGGGACGGTCCCGCCGGCGCGCCGTCGGCCTCGGGTCCTTCGGCCACGCAGCCGGCACCCGCGCCGGTGCCCCAGGCCACCCGCGATCCGCTGGGAGACTTCCTGGCCAGCCAGAACGTCGACAAGACCAGGAAGGGCGCGCAACCGTCCGCGCCGCCGGCAGCCGCTCCATCCCAGGCCCCCGCACCGGCGCCGGGCGCTTCGGGCACTTATTTCCTGCAGGTCGGCGCCTACCGCGTGATCGAGGATGCCGAGGCATTGAAGGCCAAGCTGGCCTTCATGGGGTTCGAGGCGCGCCTGGAGACGGCCGACGTGGCCGCCGGCACGGTGCACCGCGTACGCGTGGGGCCGTTCACCCGGCTCGACGACATGAACCGCACGCGCGCGCGCCTGGCCGAGAACGGCATCGAGGCCGCCGTCGTGAAGAAATGATCCGGATGGAACTTCGCGCCGCGTGCCGCGGTCCGAGTTTCCATCGCGCCCGGCCGGTCTGCCGTCCGGGCCACGTTATCAGAGGAATCCTATGATCGGTCGCTACGCTTTCCGCCACATGTTCGCCGGCCTGGCCTTGGCCGCCGGTTTCGTCGCCGCCCTGCCGGGCACCGCCCAGGCGCAGCAGCCGCGCGAAGGCACCGAGTACATCCGCCTGCAGCAGCCCCAGGCCACCGATTCGCCGGGCAAGATCGAGGTCACCGAGTTCTTCTGGTATAGCTGCCCGCACTGCAACGCGTTGGAGCCGAGCCTGGAGTCCTGGTTCAAGAAGCTGCCGGCCGATGTCGTGGTGCGCCGCGTGCCGGTGCGCTTCAATGCCGGCATGGAGCCGCAGCAGCGCCTGTACTACACCCTGGAAGCCCTGGGCAAGGTCGACCAGCTGCACCGCATGGTCTTCACCGCCATCCACGAACAGCGTCAGCCGCTGAACACGGCCAATCGCATTTTCGACTGGGCCGAGAAGCAGGGCCTGGACCGTGCCCAGTTCACGGCCGCCTACAACTCCTTCGGCGTCCAGAGCAAGGTGCAGCGCGCCACCAAGCTGGCCGAAGCCTACAAGATTGACGGCGTGCCCACCCTGGCCATCAACGGCCGCTACCTGACCTCGCCGTCGCTGACCGGCAGCAATCTCGGCGCTCTCCAGGTCGCGGACTTCCTGATCGGGAAAGAAAGGACCCCCCCTACGCGCTGACGCGCGCCCCCCAGGGGGCGGCACTGGCGGACCGGCGGAGCCGGATCCGCTGTGCCCTGGGTCTGGATCGTGGATACGAGAACGGCCTTGCATTCAATGGTGCAAGGCCGTTTTTGTTTTTCTGGAGAAAGTCAGGATTGGGGGGAGGGGCCGAAGTGAACCTGGCCCAGCGCATGCCCGGGGTCGATGGCCTGCTGGATCTTGCCCGACAGCGCTTGCGCCTCGGGCGAGGCATAGCGGTGGTAGAAGCGTTCGTTGTAGGGGCCGACGCCGTGTTCGGCGCTGAAGCTGCCGCCGAACTGGCGGACTACCAGGTCGTAGATCGCCAGCCGTAGTTTTTCCACGGTGTCCGTGTCGTAGGCGGGCGTGGCGTCGTGGGGCCAGACGATGTTGAAGTGGGTGCCGCCGTCGGCCCAGTGGCCGAAGTCGAACAGACGCAGCCAGGGAAAGTCGGATTCCAGCATCCGCCGCGCGGTGGTCTGGAAGTCGACCATCGAGGAACGCGGCACGGCGATGTCGAAGGCGATCAGCTTGCCCTGGTGGCGGATGGATTCGCTGATGGAATGGCGGATCTTCCAGAGGTCGGGGCCGCCATCCAGCACGGCGTTGGCCACGAGCACGTCGAACTGCCGTTCCAGGAAGTCGTTCAGCGCCGACTGCAGGTCTACGCCCAGCACTTCGCGCGACGAGGTGGCGGCCAGTTCCACCAGCAGGCAGTAGTCGGGAATGGGCTCGGGGGCAAAGGGATTGGCGACGCCGGGCACGTGGTCGATGACGGACTGGACGGTGGAGCTGGACATGCCTTCGTAGGCGGTCAGGAAATCGCCGAACTCACTCTCCAGCGCGATCAGCAGTTCCAGCACGGCTTCCTGGCTGGTGGGCACGATCAGCGCGGTGGCCGTCTGGCGGGGCAGCGGATGGACCTGCACCACGGCGCGGGTGATGATGCCGCCCGCGCCGCTCACGCCGACGAAGAACTGCTTGAGGTCGTAGCCGGTATTGTTCTTGCGCAGGCCGCTCATCAGATCGAGCACCTGCCCGGGCGGATCGGCCAGCACGACTTCGATGCCCAGCAGGTTGTGGCGCACGTCGCCGTAGCGGATCAGCCGCGAGCCGCCGGTGTTGGTGGCGATCATGCCGCCCAGCGAGGGGTTGGCGCCCAGGTCGATGGGAAAGCACAGCCCATGGTCGGCCAGCTTGTCGTTCAGTTCCTGCAGCGTGACGCCGGCACCGACGGTGGCGGTGCGGTTGGCGCGGTCGATCGCGATCTCGCCGCGCAGCCGCTCCAGGCTCAGCACGACCTGGGTGCCGCTGGCGTTCGGCGTGCTGGCGGCCACGAGACCGGTATTGGCGCCCTGGGCGATCAGCGGCGTGCCGGTGTCCACGCAGTAGCGCACCACTGTGGCCACCTCGGCGGCCGAGCCGGGCCGAACCACCAGGGCGGCCTTGCCATCGCCATAGCGGGCGCCGGTCTCGTAGCGGGCCTTGTCCGCGGGATCGGCATAGACATTCGCCTGGCCGACCAGTCCGGCCAGCGCGGCGTGCACATCGGAAATGGGAAGGGACGTCATCTTGCTCTCTGTGGTGCCGCGGACGCGGTTCTTTCCGCAGTATCGCAGATTCATCCATGGCCGGCCGGCTTGGCTTCCCGGCGACAAAGGGGGTAGGCGAGGCCGGCCTCTTAATGATTTTTGGTAAGAACTACATGATTAAAGGTGATAATGATGGGCTTACGAGAGGGGAGCATGAACGTCTTCATCACTGGCGCGAGCAGCGGCATCGGCCAGGCGCTGGCGCGCCGCTATGCGGCGCTTGGCGCGACCCTGGGGCTGGTGGGCCGGCGGCGGGAGGCCTTGCAGGCGCTGGCCGCGTCGCTGCCGGGCACGCACCGCTGCTATGCGCTGGACGTGCGTGACCGCGATGCCCTGCATGCGGCGGCCCGGGATTTCCTGGCCTTGGGCGGCACCGATCTGGTGATCGCCAATGCCGGCATCAGCACCGGCACGCTGACCGAGGAAATGGAAGATTTCGACGCTTTCCGCGCCGTGATCGACACCAACCTGATCGCCATGGTGGCGACCTTCGAACCGTTCATCCCCGCCATGAAGCAGGCCGGCCGGGGCCACCTGGCGGGCATCGCCAGCGTGGCCGGCATACGCGGACTGCCCGGCGCGGGGGCGTACAGCGCGTCCAAGGCGGCCGTCATCGCCTATTGCGAAAGCCTGCGCAACGAGTTGTCGCCCCAGGGCATACGCGTCTCGACCATCGCGCCCGGCTATATCCGCACGCCCATGACCGCGCGCAATCCGTATTCGATGCCGTTCCTGATGGATGCCGACGTGTTCGCCGCGAAGGCCTCCCGCGCCTTGGACCGCGGCGTCCGCTACACCGTCATTCCCTGGCAGATGGGCATCGTCGCCAAGCTGATGCGCCTGTTGCCCGATGCCGTCTACGACCACTTCGCCGTGCGCGCGCCGCGCAAGCCGCGCCACCTCTGACCTCGCCGATCCCGACCCGGCGCATTTTCCATGTCCGCTCTGCTCGCCCGCTATCTTCCCTTCCTGAACTGGCCCCGGCCCAACGCCGCCGATCTGGCCGCCGATGCCCGGGCCGGCTTCACGCTCGGCCTGATCCTGGTGCCGCAGGCCGTGGCCTACGCCATGCTGGCCGGCATGCCGCCCATCACCGGCTTGTACGCCGCGCTGATTCCGCCGGTGATCAGCGTGCTGTGGGGATCGTGCCAATTGCTGGGCGCAGGGCCCGTCGCGCTGACCAGCATGCTGGTGGCGGGATCGCTGTCGGGCATGGCGGCAGCCGAGTCGGCGCGCTGGGTCGAGCTGGCGATCTGGCTGGCGCTGATGGCGGGCGCGATCCAGATGCTGATCGGCGCGACCCGGCTGGGCATGGTGGTGAACTTCCTGCCGGGCTCCGTCGTGGGCGCGTTCACCCAGGCCGCCGCGTTGCTGATCATGCTGTCGCAACTGCCCGCCATGCTGGGACTGGACTGGAGCGGGGCGCGCGGCGCGCTGGCCGCGGCCGATCCGCGCGGCCTGCTGGGCAGCGTGGACTGGACCGCGTTCGCCTTCGGCGTGGGGACGCTGGTGTTCCTGTCCGCGCTGAAGAAGCACAGCAAGCGCCTGCCCATCGTGCTGGCGGCCGCGCTGGTGACGGGCCTGGTCAGCTGGGCCATCGGCTATGGCGAACGGGGCGGCGCGGTGGTCGGGACGCTGCCGGCCGGCCTGCCGCAGTTCACCGTGCCGGCATTGCTGGACTGGGAAGACTACCGCAGCCTGCTGCCCGCGGCGGCGGTGATCGCGCTGGTCAGTTTCGTCGAGGCGCTGTCCAGCGCCAAGACCATCTCGCGCAGCACGCGCCGGCGCTGGAACGAGGACCAGGAGTTCATCGGCCAGGGGCTGGCCAAGATCGCCAGCGGCCTGAGCGGCGCCTTTCCGGTCAGCGCCTCGTTCTCGCGCTCGGCGCTGAACCTGTTCGTGGGCGCGCGCTCGGGCTGGTCCGCATTGTTCGCCTTCGTCTGCGTGCTGGCGAGCCTGCTGTTCCTGACCCCGGCCATCGCCCACCTGCCACGGGCCTTCCTGGCGGCCGTCATCATCGTGCCGGTGTCCAACCTGGTCGCGCCGCGCTTCTTCCTCCGGCTGTGGGCCACGTCGCGCGCCGAGGCCATCATCGCCGCGTCCACGGCCGTGGCCACCCTGATCGCCGCGCCCCAGTTGCAGTGGGGCATCCTGGCCGGCTTCATCCTGTCCCTGGGCTACTTCCTGTACCAGCGTTCGCACCCCCGCATCGTCGAGGTGGCCGTCCATGCCGACGGCACGCTGCGGGACCGCCTGCGTTTCGGCCTGCCGCCGCTGGCGCCGGACCTGCTGGCGGTGCGCATGGACGCCGGGCTGAGCTTCGTCACGGCCAATCCGCTGGAGCATTTCGTGATCGAACGCTGCCGGGCCGATCCCGGCATCAAGCGCGTGCTGATCTACGCGGGGCCGATCAACAGCATCGACGTGACCGGAGTCGACACGCTCATCTACCTGATCGGGACGCTGCGCGACCAGGGCGTGGACCTGTACCTGGCGGGCGTGAAGAAACAGGTGGAAGACGTATTCGATACCGCGGGCGTCACGGCCATGCTGCCGCCCCACCACATATTCCGTACCGAGCGCGAGGCCATCGCCGAACTGACGGCGGGCGCGCTCAGGCCTTGAGCAGCTCCTCCAGCATCCAGGCGCCGGCGGGGCCCAGGGGATGCTGGTTGGACCACACCACGTCCACCGGCAGCAGGCGCTCCTGGCCGGGCACCTGCAACTCCACCAGCCTGCCCGCGGCGAAATGGGTCACGAGCCAGCGCGGCATCCTGGCCCAGCCGAAATTCATGACCGCCATCTCCAGCAGCATCAGATAGTAAGGCGCCGACCAGGTGCGGCCTCGCGCGATGCGGCGGCCGTCCTCCTCGTAGGGCGCGATGCGCAGTTCGCGCGCTTCGCGCAGGTCGGCCTCGGTGACCGTGCCGGACTTCGCCAGCGGATGGTCCTTGCCCGTGACCACCACCATTTCCGACAGGTCCGGCAGCGTGCGGTGCTCCACGTCGGGCGGGTACTGCTCTTGCGCGCGCACCAGTCCCAGATTGGCACGGCCGCGCTGCACGGTGGCGACCGTGTCCCAGTCCTCGGACATCATGCATTCGAACTCGATGTCGGGATACTTGCGATCGAGCGCGGCCAGGATGGCCTCGAAGCGCTCGGACTGGTAGGTATCGGACAGCGCCAGCGTAAGCCGCGCCTCGTGCCCCTGGGCATAGCGGCCAGCGGCGCGGCCCAGTTGTTCGGCGCTGGCCAGGACCTGGGCCGCCTCCACCAGCAGCGCCCGCCCCGCCGGGGTCAGCGTGGGCTGGCGGGTGGCGCGGTTGAACAACTGCACGCCCAGGTCGATTTCCAGGTTGGCGATGCTTTCGCTGATGCTCGACTGGCGCTTGCCCAGCTTGCGCGCGGCGGCCGAGAACGAACCCAGCGCGGCCGCCTGGGTGAAGGCCGCAAGCGCTTCCAGGGAATAAGCCATGCCCCGCTTTCTATCGGAAAATCCGATGGTAATTACATTTTATTTAACGGAAGTATGGCAGAAAATACCGATACGACATCAACGGAAGAGGTTGAACGTGTTGCAGAACAAGAAATCGCTGCGTGAGCGCCTGGCGCACGCCCTGTGCTTCGAGATCATCGCGGTGGCGCTGTGCGCGCCCGTGCTGGCCTGGGTTATGGGCAAGCCGCTGCTGCATATGGGTGCGCTGACGGCAGTGATCTCGCTCATCGCCATGCTGTGGAACATGGTCTACAACGCCGGCTTCGAGCGCGTGGAGCGCAGCCTGGGCTGGGTGCGCGACACGCGGGTGCGGATGATCCACGCGCTGGGCTTCGAGTCCGGCCTGATCCTGATCGTGGTCCCGCTGGCGGCGTGGTGGCTGAGCATTTCGCTGTGGGAAGCGCTGGTGCTGGATATCGGGTTGCTGCTGTTCTTCCTGCCGTATACCTACGTGTATAACCTGGCGTATGACCGGCTGCGCGTGCACTGGATGCGGGAGGCGTGTCCCGGCGCTTAAGCCAGGGGTAAGCCCCGACTGCCATCCTCCGCAGCACCGCGCCGGCTTCGGAAACGATCACGCAGAACGTCACCAACAACTACTACGACAGCGGGAACGACGGCCGCCCGGATGCGGGCGGCGATGCGCAGGCCTATGACACGTCGGCCTACGATTCCTTCTGACGATACGTTCCCGGACGACGACTTCGTCTGACGGCCGCCCCAGGCCCGGTCAGGCCTGGTCCAGCGCCCGCACGTCGGCCCGCCGCCACCACAGCAGAGCCATGCCGGGCAGGGCGATCACCACGGTGACCAGGAAGAAGGTCGGCCAGCCGTAGTTTTCCACCATGGGCGGAGCCAGCGGCCCGGCCAGGTAGGTGCGCCCCACGGCCGACAGGGCGGACAGCAGCGCGAACTGGGTGGCCGAGAAACGGTGGTCGCACAGGCCCATGAGCAGGGCCACGAAGGCGGCCGTGCCCATGCCGCCGCACAGGTTCTCGATGCCGACGGCGGCGGCCATCAGCAGGATGCTCTTGGGGCTGATGGCGAGCAGCCAGAATCCCAGGTTGGAGACGGCCTGCAGCAGGCCGAACAGCATCAGCGACCGGAACAGCCCCAGCTTGGCCAGCAGCGAACCGCCCGCCAGCGCGCCGATGATGGTGGCGCCCAGGCCCAGCACCTTGTTGATGGTGCCGACCTCGGTGGCGGAGAAGCCCGCGCCCCGGATCAGGAAGGCGGTGGACAGGCTGCCGGCGAAGGCGTCGCCCAGCTTGTAGAGCACGATCAGCACCAGCAGCACGATGGCGCCGGGGCGGCGGAAGAATTCGACCAGCGGTCCGGTCACGGCCTCGGCCAGCGTGCGGGGCGCGGCGGCGGGGGTTTCGGGCTCGGGGGCCCACAGCGTGGCCAGGACCGCCAGTCCCATCAGGCCGCCCATCAGCATGTACATGTTGCCCCAGCCCAGCCAGCTGTCGGCGATGACCAGGGCCAGGCCGCCCGATACCAGCATGGCCAGCCGGTAGCCCAGCACGGACACCGCGGCGCCGGCGCCGCGTTCTTCCTTGCGCAGTACGTCGGTCCGGTAGGCGTCGAAGGCGATATCTTGCGAGGACGAGCAGAAGGCGACGAACACCGCGATCAGCGCCAGCGGCAGCAGGGCATTGCTGGGCGAGAGCAGGCCCATGGCCATGATGGCGAGCGCCAGCAGCAATTGCGTGACCACCATCCAGCCGCGCCGGCGGCCCAGCAGCGGCGGCGTGTAGCGGTCCATCAGCGGCGCCCACAGGAACTTCAGCGTGTAGGCGGAGCCGACCAGGGTCAAAAAGCCGATGGCCTGCAGCGACACGCCGTCCACGGTGGCCCAGGCCTGCAGCGTGCCGCTGGTCAGCGCCAGGGGCAGGCCGCTGGCGAAGCCCAGGGCCAGCAGCGGCGCGACGCGCCGGTTCGTGTACAGCGACGAGGCGGCCGCGGGCGCCTCCGGGCGGGCGTTCAAAATATCTTTCCGCTGCGGCCGTAGTCCAGCACGATCCAGTTCAGGGCGGCGACGAGATCCTGCGCCGTGCCGGTCCTGAATGCTTCGTCGAGCCGGTTCATGTAGGAAAGGAGCTGGGTCTTCGCGGTTTCGGCGAAGGCGGGCGCGATGCCCTGGTCTTCATACAGCAGCACGTACGAGCGGGCGAAGCCATAGACCAGGAAGTAGGCGGCGGCATGTTCCGAGTCGCTGGAGACCAGCGCCAGCGAGCCTTCCTTGACCTTGAGGAAACTGTCGGTACCGGGGGCCTGGGCGGCGAAACGTTGGATCAGATCGGTGAAGTTCATAACACGTGGGTAGCGATAAGAGTCACGGAAGGCGGGAGATGCCGCCGTGGGCCTTGGACCATTCGGAAGTATGGAGCAGGAATCCTTCTACTTTTTCGATGTCGGCGGCGGTCAGGACCGTGCCTGTCCTGGCCTGCGCGATGATGTCCTGCCAGGTGGCCAGCGCATGCATCGTGACACCGATTTCTTCCATGGTACGCCGGCTTTCGACAAACGTATCGTAATAGAAGATGCTCAGGACGTGGGCCAGCTCCAGGCCCGAATCGCGTACCGCCTTGCAGAAATTGCGCTTGCTCTGGCCGTCGGTGGTCAGGTCGTCCACCAGCAGCACCCGCGCCCCGGGTTGCGCCATGCCTTCGATCTGCGCGTTGCGGCCGAAACCCAGCGGCTTCTTGCGCACGATCAGCAGCGGCAGCGACAGCCGGTCGGCCAGCCAGGCGGCGTAAGGCACGCCGGCCGTCTCGGCCCCGGCGATGGCGTCGATGTTCTGCACGCCGACGCGGTGCCGCACCACCGCCTGCGCCGCGTCCACCAGCACCTTGCGCCCGGCCACCGATGAGATCAGCCGCCGCACGTCCACGTACACCGGACTGGCCCAGCCCGAGCGCAGGATGAACGGCTTGCCCGAGCTGACGTGTACCGCCCCCGATTCCAGCAGCAGCTGCGCCACCGTCGATCCGATAGAGGTTTCTTCCATTTCACTGTTCCATGTGTGGGGCGAACGACCCGGGGTCAGACCACCTTCAGCATGCTGCTGAGAAGTTCCGCCGCCTGTTGCCCTTTGTAGGCGCGTTCCCATAGGTTTTCCACCATTTTCGTATAAAGCTCGACCGCTTCGGGCGCCGAGGTGATCTGGGCGATGCCAGTCGCGACGTTGGGCAGTTCGCCGAAGCGGAACGGGCTGAACGCCACGAACGACGCGCTGGGCCGCTCGAATACCTGGAAGGTGGCGTTGGGCATGCTGTCGTCGACGATGCCGATCTGCATGTCCATGGGGTGTTCGCGCAATAGATCGATGATCCGCTCGACTTCGCGCCGCGCCGCCAGCGACCGCTCCATGCGCACCGCGGGCGGCAGGTCGATGCGGCCCACCAGTCCGAAGTGGACGAAGCGCTCGATCTCGCGCAGCCCGATCAGGCTGATGATGGGCGGGCGGCGCCGGGCATAGGCCCGCTTGCGCTCGCCCAGGATCTTCATCAAGGCCTGCGTGCGCTCGGGCTCGATGCCGGGGTGGGCCTCGTGCAGCATCTGTTCCAGGTAGCCGGCGTATTCGTCCGAGGTCAGCAGGAAGGAGATGGGCTCGAAATGGGCCATGATGCGCGTGGCGTCGGTTTCGAGCTGGCGCATGCGTTCGATGTAGGCCACCGGCGAGGTGTAGTACTCCGCTCCCACGCCCAGCAGCGAGGCCAGCGAGGTGTCCAGGATGTGGGCCAGCCGCTCCAGCGTCTCGATCTTGACGATTTCGCCCTTCTCCATGCGGTACACCGCCGCCCGCGATACCCCCAGCCGGGCCGCGATGTCCTCGGCCCGCAGCGAGGCGCCTATCCGGTAGGCGCGCAGCCTTTCCCCGATGGCATGGAAGTCGACGGCGTGCGATCTGGAAGAAGTGGTCATCGAAGCAAGTCTAAAAAATAAGATTCCTGGATTTCGAACCGCTCGTGCGCGCCGCCCCGGAATCGAGCGGAGCACCCCTTCGATGCCCAGTGTTAGTGCGGGTTTGCACTAATATCGTGCGCGCCTGGCAACATCGGGATTTACCTTATCAGCTTAGTTAAATTTCGCTTGAAAGGTAAGAAAAAGTGCCTTAGTCTAAAAAAAAAGACTTTCGGCGTAAATAGTTTTTGCCTGCTCCATGCCACAAGCATGTCCGGCACGGGCCGTCTCCTCCAGGGACGGCGCCGGCGGGAGGCAGCCGCCGCCTGGCAGCACTTTTTGATTCATGGATCTCTCTTCCTTTCGGAGATAGGAAATGGCAGACAAATACGCCGCGAGTCCCGGGGACATTCCCGCGGGCAAGGCGAACGAGGGCGAGGACTACGCCCGCAAGGCCGTCATCGCGTCGACCGTGGGCTACGCCCTGGACGGTTTCGACCTTCTCATCCTGGGCTTCATCCTGGCCGCGATCTCGGCGGACCTGGGGCTGTCCAGCACCCAGGCCGGGTCGCTGGTGACCTGGACGCTGGTCGGCGCCGTGGTCGGCGGCATCGTGTTCGGCTGGTTGAGCGACAAGTACGGCCGCGTGCGCGTGCTGAACTGGACCATCCTGTTGTTCGCGGTCTTCACCGGCCTGTGCGCGCTGGCCCAGGGCTACTGGGACCTGCTGGCGTACCGCACCATCGCCGGCCTGGGCCTGGGCGGTGAATTCGGCATCGGCATGGCGCTGGCGGCCGAGGCCTGCCGGCCCGAGCAGCGCGCCCGCATGAGTTCCTACGTCGGCCTCGGCTGGCAGGCCGGTGTGCTGGCCGCGGCGCTGATCACCCCCATCCTGCTGCCCATCGTGGGCTGGCGCGGCATGTTCGCCATCGGCGTGCTGCCGGCGGTCGTGGCCTTCGTCATCCGCCATTTCATCGGCGAACCCAAGATCTTCGTCGAGAGCCAGAAGTCCACGGCGCCGAAGGACAACGCGTTCAAGCTGCTCGTGGCGGATGCCAAGACCACGCGGGCCAGCCTGGGCGTGGTCATCCTGACCTCGGTGCAGAACTTCGGCTACTACGGCGTGATGATCTGGATGCCGTCGTACCTGAGCAAGCAGTTCGGCTATTCGCTGACCAAGTCGGCGGGCTGGACGGCCGTCACCATCCTCGGCATGGCCTTCGGTATCTGGCTGTTCGGCCAGTTGGCGGACCGCGTCGGCCGGCGTCCCATCTTCCTGCTCTACCAGGTGGGCGCTGTGTTGTCGGTGCTGGCCTATTCGCAGCTCGAAGCGCAATACGCCCTGCTGATCGGCGGCGCCATCATGGGCATGTTCGTCAACGGCATGCTGGGCGGCTACGGCGCGCTGATCTCCGAACTGTATCCCACCCGGGCGCGGGCCACGGCACAGAACGTGCTGTTCAACATCGGCCGTGCCGTGGGCGGATTCGGGCCGCTGGCCGTGGGCGCGGTGGCCGCGAAGTATTCGTTCAGCCACGCGATCGCGCTGCTGGCGTCGATCTATGTGCTGGACATTCTCGCCACGCTGTTCCTGATCCCGGAACGCAAGGGTGCCGCACTGGAGTAAAGCCCCCCCCTACGCGCTGACGCGCGCCCCCCAGGGGGCGGCACTGGCGGACCGGCGGAGCCGGATCCGCGGTGCCCAAGGTTGGTAGTAGTCATGAGCGCTGGGGAGTTTGCAGCGCAGAGGAATCAGAATGGAAGTTGTGTCGTCCGAATCGCATGTCGGGTGTTGCGCCGGACCTGCCGCGCCGGATACGCAGGGCGTGGTGATCAGCAATGCCTGGGTCAACCGGGACTACAAGCATCTGGTGCTGGATGCCGGGTTGCCGGCGGCTGGGGCGAAGGCGGGGCAGTTTTTTCATTTGCTGTGTCCCGCCACGGAACAGGATTCGCCGTTCTTCCGCCGGCCCATGAGCACCTACCGAGCCGATCCGGCCACCGGGCGGGTGGAGTTCCTGTACAAGGTGACGGGCGCCGGCACGCGCGGGCTGGCCACGCTCGAGGCGGGCGACAAGCTGCCGATGCTGGGGCCGCTGGGCGTGGGGTTCACCCTGCCCGCGGGCGCGCGCCACATCGTCGTGCTGGGACGCGGCGTGGGATTGGCGACGCTGGCGCCGCTGGCCGAGATGGCGGCGCAGGCGAGGGTGGGCGTGACGGCCATCCTGAGCGCGCGCGACGCCGCCAACCTGATGTCGCAGGACCGCTTCACGGCCATTGGCGCCACCATCGTCGAGGTTACCGACGAGGCCGGCACCAGCTCGGTCGAGAACGTCGAGCGCCTGCTGCGCGAGCTGCATGCCGCGGGCCGCGCCGATGCGTTCTATACCTGTGGTTCGTCGCGCCTGACGCTATTGATGCAGCGCCTGGGCGCCGAGTTGTCCGTGCCGGGCGAAGTGGCGATGGAGCAGCAGATGGCCTGCGGCATCGGCATGTGCTATTGCTGCGTGCGCGCCTTCCGCGAAGGCGACAGGCTGGTCAGCAAGCGCGTCTGCTGGGACGGTCCCGTGTTTCCCCTGGCTGAGGTGGCGTGATGATCGACCTGTCCGTGGATGTAGGCGGACTGCGCCTCTCCAATCCCGTGATGCCGGCCTCGGGCACGTTCGCCGACGGGCTGGCCAATACCATCGATTTCAACCGCCTGGGCGCGTTCGTCACCAAGACCATCACGCACGAGAAGCGCACCGGCAATCCGGTCCCGCGCGTGGCGGAGGTGCACAGCGGCATGCTCAACGCCATCGGCATCCCCAGCAAGGGATCCGACTATTTCATCCGCGAGAGCATTCCGTTCTACCGGAAGTTTTCGCCGCCGCTGGTGGTCAGCATCTCGGCGCCGTCGAACGACGGCTTCGCGCGGCTGGCGGCCGAGCTGTCGCAGGTCGAGGGCGTGGCCGCCATCGAGGCCAACATCTCGTGCCCCAACATCGAGGAAGACGGCAAGGCCTTCGCGATGCATGCCCGCTCCACCGCCGCGGTGGTCAAGGCCCTGCGCGCCTCGACCTCGCTGCCGCTGTGGGTCAAGCTCACGCCCAATACCGGCGAGATCGCCAACGTCGCCCGCGCGGCGCAGGAAGAGGGCGCCGACGCCATCGTGGCGGCCAATACCATCCTGGGCATGGCGATCGACATCGACACGCGCCGGCCCAAGCTGGGCAACGTCATGGGCGGCATGTCGGGGCCGGCGATCAAGCCCATCGTCGTGCGCATGGTGTACCAGTGCCATCGCGCCGTCTCGATTCCCATCATCGGCTGCGGCGGCATCGCCACCGCCGAGGACGCGATCGAATACATGCTGGCCGGCGCGAAGGCCGTGCAGGTGGGGACTGCCACCTTCATCCATCCCACGGCCATGATCGACGTGATCGACGGCCTGGTGCAGTACTGCCGGCGCAAGGACCTGCCCGGGCTGCAAGGGCTGGTGGGGGCGGTGGAAGACACCGGCTTCGTGCCTTTCGAGGCGATGGCTTGAGGGCGACATGACAGCAGCAACCACGATGGCCGGCGCCAAGGCCATTCCCGGACGGCAAGATGCGATCGATCTGTTCGAGCGGATCCGCCAGCTCAGCTTCGATGGCGTCGGCGTCTCGCGCGAGAGTTACGGTCCCACCGAGACGGCCGCGCTGGACGCGCTGGTCGAATGGGCGGGCGGGCACGGCATCGCCGCGCGGACCGATCCCGCCGCCAACGTGGTGTTCTCGCTGGCGGAAGCGGGCGGGCAGGCGCCCATCGTGTGCGGGTCGCACGTGGATTCGGTGC
Organism: Pigmentiphaga sp. H8; assembly: GCF_003854895.1. NCBI lineage: Bacteria > Pseudomonadati > Pseudomonadota > Betaproteobacteria > Burkholderiales > Alcaligenaceae > Pigmentiphaga > Pigmentiphaga sp. H8. The sequence continues at coordinate 270,382 of NZ_CP033966.1, forward strand.
CCCAGGGCGGCAACTACGACGGCCTGGCCGGCGTCATCGCCGGCCTGCTGTGCCTGAAGCGGCTCAAGGACGAGGGCGTGCGGCTGGCGCATCCCTTGTGGGTTGCCGGCATGCGGGGCGAGGAAAGCGCCTGGTTCGGCAAGGCCTACATGGGGTCCGGCGCCATCCTGGGCAAGCTCAAGGCGGACGATCTGGCGCTGCGCAACAAGCGCAGCGGCCGCACGCTGGCCGAGGCCATGGCCGGCGTGGGCGCCGACGTGGACAGCATCGCCGCCGGCAAGCCGGTGCCCTGGGTGTCGGGCGTGCGCGCCTACCTGGAGCTGCACATCGAGCAGGGGCCGCTGATGGTGGCCCGCAAATGGCCCACGGCGATCGTCTCGGGCATACGCGGCAACATCCGCCACAACCTGGTGCGATGCATAGGCGAACCCGGGCACTCCGGCGCCGTGCCGCGCTGGCTGCGCAACGACGCGGTGTTCGCGGTGTCCGACCTGCTGATGCGGCTGGACGAGCACTGGCGCGTGCTGCTGGAACGCGGCAACGACCTGGTCGTGACCTCGGGCGTGATGGGCACCGACCCCGCCGAGCACGCCGTGTCGCGCATTCCCGGCCGGGTCGATTTCAGCTTCGAGGTGCGCAGCGAAAGCACCGAGACGCTGGAGGAGTTCTACCGCGTGATGCGCGCCGAATGCGACGAGGTGGCGCGCCAGCGCGGCGTGCGCTTCGAGTTCGACCGGCGCATCGAATCGGCCCCGGCGACCATGGATGCGCAACTGGTGCAGCTGCTGCTGGACACCTCGGCGGAACTGGGCCTGCCGGCCGAGAAGATTCCCAGCGGCGCGGGACATGACGCGGCCCTGTTCGCCAACGCCGGCATCCCCTCGGGCATGATCTTCATCCGCAACGAGAACGGCTCGCACAATCCGGCCGAGGCCATGGAGATCGACGATTTCATGGCGGGCGTGGACATGCTGTACCGGTCGCTGCCCAAGGTGATCTGAGTCCCCTAGCGGGAACCCAGGGCCTCGACGACGGCCTCCCGCAGGGCCTCCGTGGCCGCCGTCGGCGCCGCCGCGGCGCGCATCATCCAGTGCACCTCCCAGCGCGTGTCGCCGTGCTCGATGCCGCGCACGTCGTAGTGCGCCGCATCCAGGTGGCGGGCGGCGAAGGCCGGCAGCAGCGTCATGCCCAGGCCGCACCGGACCATCTCCAGCGCCGTCGAGTACAGCCTGACCTCCTGCACCGTGTTCAGCGCCACGCCGGCCCGCGACAACTGCAGGAAGACCTCGCGCCATTGACCGCTGACGCGGTCCGTCAGGATCACCTCGGCGTGCTGCAAGGCCTGCCATTTCATCCTGCGTCCGCCCGCCGGTGCGGGCGGCGCCTTGCCGCGCGCGTACACCGCATGCATGCGGTCGCGCACCAGCGGTTCGGTGCGCAGCACGGTGGCCAGGGCCGGACTGGAGCCGGGGGAGCCGATGGCGACGTCCACCTCGTCGGCCGCCAGCCGCTGCGAGGCCTGCTCCACCGGCACGTCCAGCACGTCGACCGCCACCAGGGGATGCCGCGCGCGGAATAGCGCGAGCGCGCGCGGGAAGAAGGTCGCCGCGGTCAGCGGTCCCACGGCAACGCGGATGCGGCCGCCCTGCAGTTCCCCGACGCTGCGCAGTCCGGCCACCGTGCGATGGATGTCGGCCAGCACGCGGTTGGCCGTCTCGCAAAGGGTCTTGCCCGCGGCCGTCAGGCGCACCGTCCGGCCCCGCTCCACCAGCACCACGCCCACCTGCTGTTCGAGTTCCTTGATCATCACGCTGACCGCGGACTGCGTCAGCGCCAGCGCGTCGGCCGTCGCGGTGAAACTGCCGGTATTGGCCAGGGTCGCGAGCGCATGGAGTTGACGGAGCGTAACCATGATTTTTATGAATCCATGGATTAGAAAAATGAATTTTATTAATTCATGGCCTTGCTGGATACTGGCCCTTCGCTTTCATGGCCGACCCGCAACATGGCTTCTTCTCTCTTTCGCTTCGCCGTCATCGCCGACAGCCACGTCAATCCTTCGGAGCAGGACAACATCTCGCCGTTCGAGTCGCACCGGCTGACCAACGAGCGGCTGCGGCATACCGTGGCGATGCTGAACACGCTGGCGCCGGATTTCGTCGTGCACGTGGGGGACATGATCCATCCCGTGCCCGAAGCCGTCTCCTATCCGCAGGCGGTCCGGCAATTCCGCGACACCATGGCGGAACTGGCCTGCCCGGTCCACCTCGTGCCCGGCAACCACGACGTGGGCGACAAGCAGGCCGACTACGTCCCGGCGGGCGCCATCCGCCCCGAGTACGTGGAGCTGTACAGCCGGCACTTCGGGGAACATTTCTACGGCTTCGACCGCCAGGGCTGCCACTTCGCCGTCATCAACACCTCGCTGATCAACTCGGGACTGCCGCAGGAGCGCGAGCAGGCGGCCTGGCTGGAGGCGGACCTGGCGGCGCACGCCGGACAGCGCATCTTCCTGTTCATGCACTATCCGCCCTTCGTCGCCACCCGGGACGAACATGGGCACTACGACAACATCGACGAACCCGGACGCAGCTGGCTGCTGGACCTCGTCGCGCGGTACCAGGTGGCGGCGGCCTTCACCGGCCACGTGCACAACTTCTTCCTGAACCGCCACGGCGACACGAATTTCTACCTGATGCCGTCCACCGCCTTCGTGCGCGCCGACTATTCGGAAACGCTGCACGTGGGCCAGCCGCCCGAACACGAGAACGGCCGCAACGACGTCGCCAAGCTGGGCGTCATGGTGGTCGACGTCCACGAGGAAACGTTCGTGGCACGGTTCCTCCGCAGCTTCGGCGGCGGGCAGGGGCTGGCGGCCGCGCAGCGCGACTGGCCGCGCCTGCCTCCCTCGGCCGGCGAGCTGCCGGCGCCCGGCGTGGAGCTGCGCCATGGCTGGACCGTGCTGTACGACATTCCCTACAGCAGCATGCTGGACGAGTTCCGGCGCAAGCGGGCGCGCAACGACTACCCCATCCTGGCGCTGTGGGAGATGGGCGTGCGCCGGCTGCGGGTGCCCCTGGACGACCTGCTCGATGCGGCCTCGCGCGCGCGGATGGAAGCCGTGGCCGAGCAGGGCTGCCGCTTCGCGGTGTTCCACTTCGGCTGGCCCGACGAGGCCGCGCTCGAGATCGTGCGCCAGCATCGCCACCTGCTGGACGGTCTGGAGCTGATCCTGAGGTGGCCGCCCGCGCCCGACCTGGAAGCGCGGCTGGCGGCGGCAGGGGAGCGCGCGGGCGTACCGCTCGTCCTGTCGCGCTTCTGGAACGCCTCGGGCGAGTCGCGCGACGGCAAGCAGATCAAGCTGCTGGTGGACCATGGCTTCACGGTCGACGACGAATTGCCCGCCACCGCGCAGGTGGACGGCCTGGTCTTTCGCATCGCCCGCGACATCTGCGCGCGCGAGGGCATCGCGCGGGCGGCGGCCGCGGCCGAGGGCAGGGGCCTGCGCGCCCAGGTGCACGTGCGGCTGGCCGACGACAGCCCCGCGCAAGCGCAGTACGACGAATGGCGCAATACCTGCCGCGTGCTGGAGACGGCGCTGTGCAGCCACTTCCATCGCGGCCATCGCATCTTTCTCGACACCCTGGGCGACGTGGATCGCGGCTACTTCCCGCGTACCGGGCTGATCGACCGCCGGGGCAACCCGCGCCTGGCCGGCCGGGCGCTGCGCAACCTGAACGGCGCCTTGTCGGAGTTGCCACCGGTGCGGACGCTGGATTGGCACGAGAGCGCCGACGGCGTGCTGGGCGTTGCCCGCGCGGGCGACGCGGTGCTGCTGCTGCCCTTGGCGGCCGAGCCTGGCCGGGCCTGGCGGGAGGCGATACCGGATCTGGCGGACGGCTGCCAGGGATACCGCCTGGACCTCGGCACCGGCGCGCAGGCCACGGTGCCAGCGCAAGCCGGCGGTTCCTTTCATTGCGACGCCGGCGAGCCGGCCTTGTGGGTCCTGCGCCCGGTGCCCTGAGCGCGCCGCTGCACAGGATGTCTTGATTCACCAGGGAGAATGCCATGATGTCCCGATTGTCCTGTCTGAGCGCGATCGTCCTGCTGTCGGCCCTCCAGCCGGCGGCGGCTCAGCCTTATCCCGCGCGGCCCGTGAAGGCCGTCGTTCCCTTCCCCGCGGGCGGCGCCATCGACGTGGCGGCGCGGCTCGTCCTGGAAGGCGTGGCTGCTTCGCTGGGCCAGCCCATCGTGGTCGAGAACAAGCCCGGCGCATCGGGCAACATCGGCACGCAGCAGGTCGCCCGCGCGCCGGCCGACGGCTACACCCTGCTGCTGGGCGCCGCGGTGAACACCGCCGTCAGCCCCGTCATGTACACGAAGCTCGATTACAGCGTTGACAAGGACCTGACGCCGCTGGCCCAGTTCGGCAATGCCGCCAACCTGATCTACGTCCATCCTTCCTTCCCGGCCAGGACGCTGGCCGGCGTGCTGGAGGAACTCAAGCGCCATCCCGGCAAGTACGCCTACGCGTCGCCCGGCAGCGGCACGACCGTCCACTTGACCATGGAGCTGCTGCGCGCGCGCGAGAACCTGGCCGTGCAGCACGTGCCGTTCAAGGGCAGCCCGGCCGCGATATCCGCTGTCGCCGGCGACCAGTTGAAGCTGGGGATAGACGCCGCGGGCCCCACGCTGCCTTTCGTGCAGGGCGAGCGCGTCGTCCCCGTGGCGGTGACGGCATCGAAACGGCTGGCGGTCCTGCCCGACGTGCCCACCTTCGCGGAAGCGGGCGTGAACGTTGCCCTGCCGTCGTCCTACCTGGGCTTCTACCTGCCCGCCGGCGTGCCGACGGGCATCGCCGAACGTCTGGCGGCGGAGGTCGAGAAGGCCCTGGCACGGCCCGAGGTGGCCGGCAAGCTGCGGCAGCTGGGCGTCGAGCCCGAGTTCCTGGGCCCCCAGGCCTTCGCCGCCCGGGTCAAGCAGGAGCGCGCGATGTGGGCCGAGGCCGTCAAGCTGTCCGGGGCGACCATAGACTGACGGGGCAATTCCCGTTCGTTATCGATCCCGACCATTCCGTTATCCAGGTCTCCACGCGTCCTCATTAAGGTTCCCCTCTCATCACAAGAGGGGAGAGGAGTGGCCAGGCATTTGATCCCGGCGCAGTATGCTGCGGGCCATGGCCATGCTTTCCAGGCGCTCCATGGCGGCTTCCAGGCCGCTGCGCGCTGAATGGCCTTCATCGGAGAAGAGTATGGAATGGTTAAGCAGCGATAGGCGCGGCTTCATGCGTCTGGCGGGGGCTGCGGCCCTGGCGACGGCCGCGGCGCCCGCGCGCGCGGCCTGGCCGGATCGGACGATCCGGGTCGTCGTCTCCTCGGCGCCTGGCGACGGGGTGGATCTGCGCACCCGCGAGTTCCTGGCGTCGCTGGCACCCGAACTGGGCAATCCCACCATGTTCGTGGACAACAAGCCGGGGGCGGGCGGGCAGATCGCGGCCCAGTCCCTGCTGGGTTCGCCGGCCGACGGCTACACCCTGTTCGTGGCCAACGCGGGCATGACCATCATCCCCAGCTATTTCCGCAAGCTGCCGTTCAATCCCCTCAACGATTTCGCGCCGGTGGCCGTCGGCGGCATCGCGCCGGTCGGCCTGGCCGTGCCTGTCTCGAATCCTGCCGGCAGCCTGAAGGAGTGGCTGGAGTGGGCGCGCAAGCAGCCGGGGCTGAACTACGGCTCGTCTTCCAACGGGACTGTGTCCAGCCTTTACGGCTTTCAGGTGAATGAGCAGTTCGGCCTGAAGGCCGCCAACATTCCCTACAAGAGCACGAGCCTGGCGCTGCTGGATGTGGCCCGAGGCCAGAACGACTTCATGATGCTCGACATCCTGGGGCTACGCGCCCTGACCGAGAAGGGCGACCTGAAGATCCTGGCGACGACGGGCACCGAGCGGTCCAAATACCTGCCGGACGTGCCCACGTTCAAGGAACTGGGGCACAAAGGCTTCGAGCGCACGGGCTGGACGGTCTACGTGGTGCGCAAGGGAACACCCGCCCCCATCGTTCAGGCGCTGGCGGACGCCATCAACAAGACCAATGGCTCGGCTCAGTGGGAACGCAAGCGCGAAGAGCTCTGGTCGGTCTGGAAGCCGCTGTCGATCTCCGAACTCGAACAGCAGTTCAAGACCGAGACGAAGGAATGGGGTGCCCTGGTCGCGCGGTCGGGTGTATACGGAAACTGAATCGGACGAACCTGTGAACGCCATGGAAGACCTGCAAAGCCAAGCCGCCGCCTACCGCGGCCATCCGCCTGTCGAGGTGATGACGGGCTATCCGCCACCTGCCGGCTCGCGCGTGACGCCCGAGAACTGGTTCAAGCTGCCCTATCTGCGCTGGAGCCTGATGAACCGTTCCCTGTCCGTGCCAACGGTGGATGTGTGGCGGGGCGCGGGCCCGGTATCCGCGCTGTCCGTCGGCCCGGCGCTGCCCGAGGACGTGAAAGTCACCGGCCTGGACGGCAAGCCGGCGCCGCTGCTGGACCACCTGCGCTCACTCGAGGTCGACGGCCTGCTCGTGATGCACGACGGCGCCATCGTATTCGAGCGCTACTTCCACGGCATGCGGCCGCAGATGCGGCACGGCACCGCGTCCGTCAGCAAGTCCTTCCTGGGCGTCGTGGCCGGCGTGCTGGCGCATCAGGGTGTACTGGATTTCAGCCGTCAGGCGTCATACTACGTGCCCGAGATGCGCGGCGCGGCCATGGGCGGAGCCACCCTGCAGCAGTTGCTGGACATGCAGGCCGGCATCGTGCGGCCAAGCCTGGACGGCCGCCCGGGCAACCTCGGGCCGCAGGACGGCGGCGTGTACGAGATCCTGGGCCTGCTGCCCCGGCGCCCGGCCGCTCCCGACAACTTCTACGATTTCGTGCTGCAGAAGCCCGCCTCGGGCGAGCACGGCCAGAAGCTCTATTACGACAACGGACCGCCCGAGGCCCTGGCCTGGACGATCCGCCGAGCGACCGGCAGGCCGATCGCCGAGTTGTTGTCCGAACTGGTCTATCAGCCGCTGGGGCCCGAACGCGACGCCTTCTATTCGGTGGATCCCACCGGCGCGGAGTTCACGGCGGGCGGCCTGGCCATGACGATGCGCGACATGGCCCGCTTCGGCGAACTGCTGCGCAATCAGGGAAGCTGGAATGGCAGACAGGTGGTGCCCCAGTCCTTCATCGACGACCTGCACCATGGCGGCAACCGCGCCTTTCATGCCGAAAGCCGCTTCGCCGCCGCCAATCCCGGCGGCGCCTACCGCAACTACTTCCACGTCGATGGCGGACGGTGGCAGGGCCTGTGCGCCCATGGCCGCTATGGACAGCGGATCTACGCCTCGACCAAGGCCAAACTGGTGGTGGCCCAGTTCGGCGCGGCGCCGGGCACGTCGCCGCACCCGTTCGAGGTGCCCATCGCGCGGCTGCATGCCGAGCTGGCGGATCTGTTGAACGGCTGAGTCCGCGCGGTTCGTCCGTGTAGTCCGGGCCGGGGCCGACATCATGCGTCCCCGGCCTTTCGTTCAGGCCACGCGCCTGGCCTGCCCGGCCCAGTAGCGTTCCTTCACCTCCTTGCGCGACAGCTTGCCGTTGCCGTTCTTGGGCAGCTCGGCCACGAAGTCCACCGAGCGTGGCTTCTTGAAGTCGGCCAGCAGGGCGGCGCAATGCCGGATCAGCGTGTCGGGGTCGGCCTGTCCGCCTTCCTTGAGCACGACCACGGCCTTGACCGCTTCGCCCCAGGTCTCGTCCGGCACGCCGATCACGCAGGTCTCGTACACCGCCGGGTGGCGGTACAGCGCGGCCTCGACCTCCGACGGATAGACGTTGAAGCCGCCGGAGATGATCATGTCCTTCTTGCGGTCGACGATGTACAGGTAGCCCAGCTCGTCCATGCGCGCGAGGTCGCCCGTATGCAGCCAGCCGCCCTCGAGCGCGGCGGCCGACAGCTCGGGCTCGCGCCAGTAGCCGGCGAAGACGTCGGGACCGCGGACCACGATCTCGCCGATCTCGCCCGGCGCGACTTCCCTGCCTTCGTCGTCGAACAGCCGCAGGTCGGATTCGCCGAACACGCGGCCGCAGGACGACAGCAATTCATCCCGGCCGTTCTCGATGGCGTCGCGGTGGTCCTGGATGCTCAGGGTCACCAGCCCGCCCGTGGTCTCGCCGGCGCCGTAGCCCTGCGACAGCACCGGGCCGAAGGCGCGCCAGGCCTCGCGTATGCGCGCGGGCGCGATGGGGGCCGAGCCGTAGGTCATGGTCTTGAGCGAGCCCAGGTCGTAGTTCTTCAGGCCAGGGTGGGCCAGCAGCATGTTGATCATCGTGGGCACGACGAAGGCATGGGTGACGCGGTACTTCTGCAGCGAATCCAGATAGACCTCGGGCGAGAAGCGCTCGTGCAGCAGCAGCGTGCCGCCCTGCGCCAGGAAAGGCTGCATGAACATGCCGCTGGCATGCGTGATGGGGCCGGCCAGCGCCAGCACGTCGCCGGGCTGCGCGCGCATGCGTCCCATGACGACCTTGCGGATGGAGGCCATGCGGTTGCCGGTGGTCTGCATGGCGGCCTTGAGCTTGCCGGTCGAGCCGGAGGTGAAATGCAGCACCGCCAGGTCGCCCGGCTCCAGTTCCACGTCGGGGCTGTGGGTGGGCTGGCTGGCAATGAAGTCCTCGTAGGGGCGGTAGCCCGGCGCCTCGGCGCCGAAGACGATGCGGTGCCGGATGGAGGGAATGCCGTCGGCGATGGCCGACAAGCGCTCCGCGTGGACCGGGCCAGCGATCAGTACCGCGGGTTCGGCGTTCGAGAGGGTGTCGCGCGCTTCTTCGTCGGACAGCCGGGCGTTCAGCGCGACCTTGACCAGGCCGGCCTTGTACAGGGCGCTCTCGATTTCGATCAGCTCGGGCTGGTTCCACGACTGGATGGCCACGCGTTCGCCCTTGGCCAGGCCCAGCGCCAGCAAGGCGTGGGCCAATTGGCTGGATCGCTGGTCCAGCTCGCGGTAGCTCAGGGGCTGGTCGCGGAAGATGACCGCCGGCCGGTTCGGCCAGTAGCGTGCGCTGCGGGTAAGAAAACGTCCAATGTTCATATGCGCCTCGAAGGTTGTCGAACGAAGCGGATACTAGAGAGCCGCGAGGGCCGCGCGATAAGCCAGGCGCGCGCGGCGATAACCCTGGGGAATCCCGGAATGGATAACGGCGTGGAATGGAGATCGGCGATTCAGGCATCCGGCGGCCGCTGCCGCGTAGCAAACTGCCGCACATCCATCGAAACGAGATCCAGGAGACGAACATGCGGATACTTGCCCGCTTCCGTGCATGGCTGGCCGTCCTGCTGTTGGGCGCCGGGGCCGCCCATGGCGCCTATCCGGACCATGCGGTCAGGCTCGTCGTGCCGTTCTCGGCCGGCGGGCAGTTCGACATCGTCGCGCGCCTGTTCGCCAAGTACGCGGGCGAACGGCTGGGCCAGCCCGTCGTCGTGGAGAACGTCGGGGGAGGCGGCGGCAACATCGGCGCGGCCAAGGTGGCCAATGCCGCGGCCGACGGCTACACCCTGCTTACGCTGGGCGGCAATCACACGATGGCCAAGGCGATATACGCGAATCCCGGCTTCGCGCTGGAGGATTTCGCGCCCATCGCGCTGATCAGCGCCTCGCCCCACGTCGTGCTGGCCAACGCGGCAGCGCCCTTCAAGACCATGCAGGAGATGGTGGCCTATGCCAAGCGCGCGCCTGGCAAGTTGAGCTATGGCAGCCCGGGGGTCGGCTCCTCCATGCACCTGACCTTCGAGATGATCAAGCACCGCTACGGGCTGGACATCGTCCACGTCCCGTACCGCGGCGGCGCGAACGCGCTGAGCGACCTGGCCGGCGGCCAGGTGCAACTGGGCATCGTCGCGATCGCGCCCGCCATGGAATTCATCAAGGCCGGGCGCATCCGGGCGCTGGCGGTGACCAGCGGGTCGCGCTCCGGCGTGTTGCCCGACGTGCCGGCCCTGGCCGAAATCGGATACCCGGAATTGGATGCCGCGAGCTGGATGGGCCTGGCCGCGCCCGCGCGCACGCCCGCCGCCGTCGTGGACCGCTGGAACGCGGTCGTGCTGGCGTTCCAGCGGGACCCCGCCGTGGCCGCGCAGCTCCAGGAGATGGGCTTTCGTTCCCGAGCCACGACGCCGCAGGAGTTCAAGGCCTATATCGATGCCGAAGCCAAGGCTTATACCGAGGTCGTGCGCCGCACCGGCATTCGCGCGGATTGATGCCGCCGCTCATGCGCCCGTGAGATCGCGGGCGTGTTGGTCGACGATCTCGATGAAGCGCTTGGCCAGGGGCGACTGGTAGGCGCCGCGGCGGGTGCAGATGCCGATGGTGCGCCGCCAGCGCGCCTGTTCGAGCGGAATGGACCGCAGCCCGCCGCCGCTGGGGCCCGCCGCGCGCTGGCCCACGACGGTCAGCAGATCGGTGGTGCGAACCACCGGCAGCAGCGTGGCCACGGTGGAACTCGATTCGATCACGACCTCGGGCGTGGGCAGGCCCGCCTCCAGAAAGCGCGCGTCGATCGCGCGCCGGGCCATGACCTTGTCGGTGGGCAGTATCCAGCCGTACTCGACCAGGTCGGCGAAGCGCAGCGAGCGCTTGTCGAACAGCGGATGCTGGTCGCGCGCCATCACCAGCAGGTCGTCCTCCATCAGCGGGTGCTGATCGAACTCCGGTTCCGGCGAAGCGGCGATGGCGCTGATGCACAGATCCAGCTCGCCCTGCCGGAGCGCGCCGAACAGCGCGTCGTTCAAGCCCGTCGTCATGTGGATGCGCGCGGCCGGGCGCTGCGTGATCAGGGCCGAACAGGCCGGCGCGCACAGCATCTGCACATAGGCCGGCGCCACGCCCACGCGCACCAGGCCGATCTTGCCCAGATGCAGGTCGCTGGCTTCCTTGATCGCGTCGTCCAGCCCCGTGCGCACGTGCCGGGCGCGTTCGAAGAAGGCCGCGCCCGCCGTCGTCAGCGCCATGCCCTTGGGGGTGCGCTCGAACAGCTGAATGCCCAGCTCCTTTTCCAGGCGTTGCAGACCCTTGGTCAGCGCGGGCTGGCTGTGGCCCAGCCTGGTCGAGGCCCGGCCCACGTGGCCGGTTTCGGCCACGGCCAGGAAATAGTTCAGGTCCTCCAGTCTCATGCGATTCTCGGGAGTTATCGGAATTGTCCTGTCGATAATCTTCTTCCCCCCTGCGCCTGTCAATAATCCTGGCAAAACCAGGAGAGCACGGTGGATGATTCCCAGGGCAAGACCGATATCGACGAACTGCGCGCCACGCTGCGGCGCTACCTGACGGAGGAACTGCTGCCCTTCGAGCGGGCGTCCGGATTCACCTACGAAGACAAGTTCAGCAAGGAGACCGTGCGCAAGGTCTGGCGGCGGTCGCGCGAACTGGGGCTGTACGGCCCGCAGCTGCCGCCCGAGCTGGGAGGCCGGGGCCTGTCGGTATCCGACCTGTGCCGGCTCAAGGACGATGTGGCTGCTTCGGGCGCCATCCTCTTCCCCCACGTGCTGGGAGACTGGGGCGGGCCCTCGCGCATCGGCAATCTGGTGCGCCACGCCACGCCCGAGCAGGTCGAACGCTACATCCTGCCCGTGGTGCGAGGCGAGAAGGGTTCGTGCTTCGCGATGACCGAGCCGCAGTCGGGTTCGGATGCCGCCAGCATCCGAACCCGGGCCGTCGTGGACGGCGACGACTACGTCATCACGGGCCACAAGCACTACATCAGCGCCTCGACTTTCGCGGACTTCGCCGTGACCATGTGCGTGACCGATCCGGACAAGGGTGCCGACGGGATCTCGGCCATTTTCGTCGACCTGGATAGCCCGGGCGTGTCATTAACCTACGACTGCCTGCCCATGACCGGCCAGCACGTCGATGCGGACATCGTGTTCGACGGCGTGCGCGTGCCGCGCGCCAACCTGATCGGCAAGGAAGGACAGGGGTTCCGCATCGCCATGGACCGCGTCAGCGTCAACCGCCTGCTGCATTGCCCGACGATGATCGGCCTGGCGCGGCAGGCCTACCGGCTGGCCCTGGACTACGCCAAGACGCGCCAGCAGTTCGGCGGCCCCATCAGCCGCTTCCAGGCCATTCAGCACATGCTGGCCGACATGGCCACCGGCCTCTACGCTTGCGAAGGCATGGTCCAGGCCGCCGCCGCGCTGGCGGACAGCGGCAGGGACGTACGGCGCGAGGCCTCCATGTGCAAGCTCTTCGTTTCCGAGACCTGCTTCCAGATCGCCGACAAGGCCATGCAGATCCACGGCAACGTCGGCGTGACGAAGAACCATCCGGTGGAATTCATCTTCCGCCGCCTGCGCCTGTACCGTATCGTGACCGGTACCAGCGAGATCCAGCGCAACACCATCGCCAAGTCCATACTGGCGTGATCGGGGAAACACGGATGTTCGCCTCCACATGCCTGAGCGGCCGCGTCGTGCTCGACCTGGGCCAACTGCACCCGGGGCCCCAGGCGGCCTTCACGCTGGGCCAGCTGGGCGCGACCGTGATCAAGGTGGAGCGTCCGGACGGCGGCGACGCGGCACGAGCCCTGGGGGCGGAAACCTTCGCCAAGTACAACCGCGGCAAGCTGTCCATCGCGCTCGACCTGAAACGTGCCGAGGACCGCGAGCTTCTGCTCGCACTGGCCAGCAGGAGCCACGCGCTGGTCGAGAACTTCCGCCCCGGCGTGATGGAGCGGCTGGGGCTGGGCTATGCGCGGTTGTCCGCGGCCAATCCCGCGCTGGTCATGTGTTCGATCTCGGGCTACGGGCAGGACGGACCCTACGCGGCCCGGCCCGGTCACGACATGAATTTCCTGGCCGGCGCGGGATATTGGGCGGTGCCGTCGCAGATCGACGACGTGGTGGCCCGCCCACGCGTGCGGCTGTCGGACTACTGCGGTTCGATGTATGCGGCGCTGGCCCTGGTCGTGGCCATGATGACCGCAAGGGAAAGCGGGCGCGGCGAACACCTGGACCTGTCGCTGCAGGATGCGATGACGGCCTGGACCGCGCCGGGCATCGACGCGCTGCGCCATACCGGCACCGACGTGGAGGGGCTGGACCACGTGATGCCCGACAATGACGTGTTCCGCACCGCCGACGGCCGCCATCTGGTCCTGGGCATCCTGGAGGACAAGTTCTGGCTGGCGCTGTCCGACGTGCTGGCGCCGCTGTGCCCGGGCCTGGACGCGGCGGAGTACCGCACGCGCCGGGGGCGACTGGCGAACAAGCGCGAACTGTCGTCGCGCCTCAAGGCCTTGATCGCCTCTCGCACGCTGGCGCAGTGGGCGGCGCTGCTGGATCCGGAGCTCATCCCGTGGACACCGGTTCCCCAGCCGCACGAATGGCTGGACGACGCGCACGTGCGCGCGCGGGGCATGGTGCAACGCCATCCAGACGGTGGGCTAGACTTGCGTTTCCCGGTCCGTTTTTCCGGACACTGGGCGCCCGCGTCCGGTACGGCTCCGGCGCTGGACCAGCACCGCGCCGGCATCCTGGCCTGGCTGGCCGGCGGCGCGATGCCCAGCAAGGAGGAATCTTCATGTTCCTGAGCGTGTTCGATCTCTACAAGATCGGAATCGGTCCTTCCAGTTCGCATACCGTTGGTCCGATGAAGGCGGCGGCTGCGTTCGCGCGAGGCCTGGCCGGCATTGCCGGCGACGTCGCGGGCGTGACCGTGGACCTGCACGGTTCACTGGCGCTGACCGGCCGTGGGCATGGCACCGACCGGGCCGTGCTGCTGGGCCTGGAAGGCAACGAGCCCGAATCGGTGGATACCGCCGCCATCGCGGGCACCCTGGCGCGCATCCGCGAGACCGGCCGGCTGCGGCTGGCCGGCGTGCGCGACATCCCCTTCCACGAAGTCGACCACCTGCGCTTTCACCGCAGGGCGCTGCCCTATCACCCCAACGGCATGCGTTTCGCCGCTCATGCGGCATCCGGCGCGACGCTGGCCGAGCGGACCTGCTATTCGGTAGGCGGCGGCTTCGTCGTCGACGAGGGCGGGGCCGTGGAGACGGACCGCGCCGCTCCCGCCCATCCCTTCCGCTGCGGCGCGGAACTGCTGGCCATGTGCGAGAGCTCGGGCCTGAGTGTGGCCGGCCTGGTCGCGCGCAATGAAGAGGCGTGGCGGTCCGCCGACGAACTCAGGCGTGGCCTCATGAACCTGTGGGAGGTCATGAAGAATTGTGTGGAACGGGGATGTCGCGCCCAGGGCGACCTGCCCGGGCCGCTGGGTCTGGCGCGCCGCGCCCCGGCGCTGCGCCGCCAGCTCGAATCGGAGCCCCTGGCGAGCGACGGCGTGGCGGCGCTCGACTGGCTGGGACTGTACGCCCTGGCGGTCTGCGAGGAAAACGCCGCGGGCGGACGCATGGTGACCGCGCCGACGAACGGCGCGGCCGGCATCCTTCCCGCGCTGCTGCACTACTACGTGCGCTTCGTGCCCGGCGCGAACGAGGACGGCGTGGCCGCCTTCCTGCTGACGGCGGCCGGGATAGGCATGCTCTACAAGCTGAACGCCTCCCTATCCGGTGCGGAGGTCGGCTGCCAGGGCGAAGTGGGCGTGGCCTGCTCGATGGGGGCGGCAGGCCTGGCGGCGGTGATGGGCGGTACGCCCCGGCAGGTCGAATACGCCGCCGAGATCGGCATGGAGCACAATCTGGGACTGACCTGCGACCCCATAGGCGGCCTGGTACAGGTGCCGTGCATCGAGCGCAACGCGATGGGAGCGGTCAAGGCGCTGAACGCCGCGCGCATGGCGCTCAGGACGGATGGCAGGCATCGGGTGTCGCTGGACGAGGTCATCAAGACCATGATGGACACAGGCGCCGATATGAAGGACAAGTACAAGGAGACCGCCAGGGGCGGTCTGGCGATCAACGTCGTGGCCTGTTAGGGGCCGCGCCGCCATTGCGTTTTCTTATATCCCCTTCGCGAGACGGTAGTACCCGCGTCCCGCCGCCGCGCTCTACAGTGCCCGCAGGCTTACGCTGCCGCAGGCACCATGAAACCCAACTTCCTCGTCTTCATCGTCGACCAACTGTGCGCCTCCCATCTGGGATGCTACGGCAATGACCGCATCGACACGTCCAACATCGATGCCCTGGCCCGCGCGGGCTGGCGCGCCGACGACTGCAACGTCGCCACGCCCATCTGCATGCCGAACCGGGCCAGCCTGCTGACGGGCCGGATGCCGTCGGTGCACGGCGTGCGCCACAACGGCATCCCGCTTTCGCTGGGCGCGCGCACCTTCGTCGACGCGCTGCGCGAGGCAGGCTACATGACTTCGCTGATCGGGAAGTCGCACCTGCAGAACATGACGGCCAAGCCGCCCCTGCCGGCGCCGGGCGCACCGCGCTGGCCGCGGGATGCCGAGGCCGCCTTTCCCGGCGATTACCAGCAGGAATGCGTGGCCACCTGGCACGGGAACGACGAGGCCGCCGTGGCGACGCCGTTCTACGGTTTCGACCATGTGGAACTGGCCATCGAGCACGGCGACCAGGCCGAAGGGCACTACCGCCGGTGGCTGCGCGCCAACCATCCCGGGCTGGCGGACCGCGTGGGTCCCGGCCATGCCATCCCCGCGCCCGACTACGTGCTGGCCTCGGTCGGGCAGGCCTGGCGGTCCCGGCTACCCGAAGCCTGCCACCCCACGGCCTGGATCGCCGACCGGACCATCGAGCGTCTGCGGGCGGCCAAGGAGGCCGGGCGGCCTTTCTTCGCCTATTGTTCCTTTCCCGATCCGCACCACCCCTACACGCCGCCGGGGCGCTACTGGGACATGTACAAGCCGGAAGAGGTCGCGCTGCCCGCGTCCTTCCATTCCCAGGATCCGCCGCCCCACGTGCGCTGGCTGCGCGAGCAGCGCGACCGCGGCCAGGCGGTCAAGCACACCATGGCGTGCTTCGCCGCCACCGAACGCGAGGCCCGGGAAGCCATCGCGCTGGGCCAGGGATCGCTCAGCTTCATCGATGCCCAGATCGGCCGGGTGATGGCGCAGTTGCGCGCGCTGGGACTGGAGGACGACACCGTGGTGGTGTTCACCAGCGACCACGGCGAGTTCGCGGGGGACCACCAGTTGCTGTTCAAGGGCTCCTTGCATTACCGCAGCCTGATCCGCACGCCGCTGGTGTGGCGCGATCCCGCCGGGCAGGCGGGCGGGGTGCACGGCGGGCTGCTGTCCACCATCGACATCGCGCCCACGATACTGGAGCGTGCCGGCGTGCCGGCCTACAACGGCATCCAGGGCCGGTCGTTCCTGGCCGGCACGCAAGGGAGCGATGCGGCCGGCCGCGAGGCCGTGGTGATCGAAGAGGACGGCCAGCGGACGTACTTCGGCTTCGATGCGCCGGTGCGCATGCGCACGCTGCTGACGGCGGGACACCGGCTCAGCGTCTATCGCGGCGTCGAGTGGGGGGAACTGTACGACCGTGCCGAGGATCCGCACGAGACCCGCAACCTCTGGCACGATCCCGCCGCGGCGGCGTTGAAGGCCGGATTGATGGAAAGACTGGCGCGGGAAATGATGGACCTCATGGACACCCATCCCGCGCCGACCGCCGTGGCGTGAGCCGCGGGCTATTCACGACAAACATGGAAGAGACGATGCGAAGCAGACCGATAACCCTGGCGGCGCGGGCCATCGCGCTGGCGCTGGCCGCCTGCGCGGCCGGCGCGCAGGCCGAGACCTGGCCGGCCAAGCCGATACGCCTGATCGTGCCCGGTGCGCCGGGTACTCCCGCGGACACGGCCGCGCGCAGCCTGGCCGATGCCGCGGCCGACAAGCTCGGGCAGCCGATGGTGGTCGAGAATCGCGCCGGCGCGCAGGGCACCCTGGGCCTGGGCGCACTGATCAAGTCCGCTCCCGACGGCTACACCATAGGCATGGTCACGATGCAGCTGAGCGCGATACCGGCGCTGCGCAAGCAGGCGCCGTTCGACCTCGGCCGCGATATCGCCCCCATCGTGCAGATGACCACGGAAAGTCCCGTCTTCGTCGTGCGGCGCGACCTGCCGGTGCGCACGATGAAGGAGTTCGTGGCGTATGCCAAGGCTCACCCGGGAGACCTCACCTATGGCACGCCCGGCCCCGGCTCGCCCGCGCACCTGGGCGTGGAGCTGGTGGGGCGCTCGTTCGGCCTGCAACTCCGGCACGTGCCGTACAAGAGCATATCCATGGCGTTGACCGACGTGGCGGGCGGCCAGATCGACGCGGCGCTGGCCGGGTCCGCCGCGGCATTGACGGGGCTGGCCACGGGCCGCATCAAGGCCCTGGCGGTCGCCTCGCCGGTCCGGCTCAAGGCCCTGCCCGACGTGCCCACGCTGGCCGAAGCGGGCCTGCCCGACGTGGACATACGCGGGTGGGTCGGCCTGGTGGCGCCCGCGGGTACGCCGTCCGCCATCGTCGATCAGTTGAATGCCGCTTTCAACCAGGCGCTGGCGCGGCCCGAGGTACGGGAGCGGCTGCAGTCGGTGGGCGCGGAGGCGGCGGGCGGCACGCCGGCGCGATTCGGCGCGTTCATCGCCGCGGAAGCGGCTCGCTGGCGGGGCGTGATCGAAGCGGCGCACATCTCGGCCGATTGACGCGGTCCGCGCCTCAGGGCAGCGTCGCTTCCAGGCGCTCCCGCAGCAGCCGCGCGAGGATGGCCTCGGCCGCGATGATCGCGCCCGTCTTCATGACGCTGTCGTTCAGCGCCACGACCACCTGGCGCGTCAGGCGCGGTTCGTCCAGCGGCGCATAGGCGAGTCCGGCATTTCCCGCGCGGCGCGCGGCCACCGATTCGGCCAGCAGGGTGGCGGCCGTGCCAGTGGCGCAGACGTCCAGCAGCGCTTTCGAGTCCTCGATGCCGCCCACGATGTCCAGCGCCACGCCACGCCTGGCCGCTTCCTCGCGCAGCATGCGATGGCTGGGCTGCATCGACGACAGGATCAGCGGGATGCCGGACAGCTGTTCCAGCCGGATCGGAGCAGGGTGAAGATCGACCAGCGGCCGGGGCCCGACCAGGCACAGGCGCTCTCGGTAGAGCAGGGTCGCGGGAGCGCACTTTTCATGCGCGGCATGGACCTGCATGGCGATGTCCAATTGCGAGGCGCGCAGCCGCTGGCGCAGCTCGTCGGAATACCCGACCACGATTTCCGGCGTGACCGCCGGCAGTTCCTGCTTGATGGCCAGGTACAGCGGCGTGGCGACTATGGGTGCCACGGATTTCAGGATGCCGATGGACACGCAGCCCTGGGCATGCCCCGCTTTCTCGCGCACCGCCGCACGGGCCGATTCCAGCTGCTTCACGATGGCCGCGGCTCGCGCGTACAGTTCCGTGCCGGCTTCGGTGACCGCGATGCCGCTGGGGCCGCGCACGAACAACTGCACCTCCAATTCCTGTTCCAGGTCCGCCAGCCGCTGGCTTAGCGCGGGCTGGGCCACGTGCAGCCGGCGCGAGGCCTCGGACAGGCTGCCGCCCTCGACCATGGCCATGAAATAGCGCAGGTGGCGGATGTCCATGGCGGCGCGCAGCGCGGCGGGGTCAGGCCAGCTTCCAGTCGTAGTCGACCGTCAGCGGCGCGTGATCGGAAAACCGCTCTTCCTTGTAGATGGCCGCCGCCTTCGCCGTGCCGGCGATGCCCGGCGTGGCGATCTGGTAGTCGATGCGCCACCCGACGTTCTTGGCCCAGGCCTGGCCCCGGTTGCTCCACCAGGTATAGGCCTCGCCGGTGGTCTCCGGATGCAGCCGGCGGTACACGTCCACCCAGCCGATCTCGTCGAACACCTTGGTCAGCCAGGCCCGTTCCTCGGGCAGGAAGCCGCTGTTCTTCTGGTTGCTCTTCCAGTTCTTCAGGTCGATTTCCTGGTGCGCGATGTTCCAGTCGCCGCAGATGACGAACTCGCGCCCGGTGTCGCGGTGTTCGGCCATCAGGCCCGTGAGCCAGGGCGCGAAGCGATCCAGGAAGCGGTACTTGGCCTGCTGGCGTTCGTCGCCGCTGCTGCCCGAGGGCAGGTAGGCGCTGACCACGGAAAGGCCGGGCCAGTCGATGCGCAGGATGCGGCCCTCGGCGTCGAACTCTTCCTTGTCGAAGCCGATGACGACCGATTCGCAGGCGCGTTTTACATAGGCGCCCACGCCGCTGTAGCCCTTTTTCTGCGCCGGGAAGAAATGGCCTTCGTAGCCCGGCGGATGGCGCATGTCGTCGGTCAGGTCGGCGTCCTGGGCCTTCAGTTCCTGCAGGCAGACGACGTCGGCGCCGGTGGCGCCCAGCCAGGGGAAGAAGCCTTTGCGGGAGGCCGAACGGATACCGTTGAGGTTGATGGAAACGATGCGCAGCAAGGCCGGCTCCTGGAAAAACGGATGACTGGCCGAATTCTACGCGTTCTGTCCGCCGTGCTGGCAGCTGTGCGTTCAGTCCACTCGCACGCCCGCGCGTTGGACCACCGCTCGCCACCGATCTTTTTCGCTCGAGACGAACGCCTGGAACGCTTGGGGTGTCATGGGACTGGCGACGAAACCGTGCGCCGTGAGCGCGTCGCGCACGTCGGGTAAGGAGAGAATGGCGACCGTGGCTGCATGCAAGCGATCGACGATGGCCGGTGGCGTTCCCGCCGGAGCGAACAGTCCTTGCCACGAAAGAACCTCGAAATCCGGCAGGCCGGCTTCGCGCATGGTCGGCACGCTGGCCAGTTTGGGGTCGCGGCCGCTGCCGGTGGTGGCGAGGAAGCGGAGCCTGCCGGTATCCAGGTAGGACACGACGTTCGAGGGAGAGGCGAAGACCGCGTCGATCTGCCCGCTCAGCAAGGCGGTAACCAATTCCGCCGTGCCCTTGTAGGCGACATGTAGCATGTCGGTACCCGTGTGCATGGCGAAGAGTTCGCCGGTCAGGTGCAGTGCGGTTCCGTTTCCGGATGATCCGTAAGTGAGCTTGCCGGGATGTGCGCGCAGGTGACCGATGAAGGTGGCGAGGGATGTCGCAGGAACGGCCGGGTTTACGACCAGCACCTGGGAACCAGTCACCAGCCGCGATATTGCAGCGAAGTCACGTACGGGATCGTAGGCGGGCTTGCTGTAGAGCGAATGGCTGATCGCGTGCGTGCCGGTTACGCCGAGCACCAGCGTATGGCCATCGGCCTGCGCGCGCGCTACTTGCAGGGAGCCGATGGTGCCGCCCGCCCCTGGCTTGTTTTCGACGATCACCGGTTGGCCCAGCCGTTCGGCCAGCTTGTCGGCCATGATCCGACCAAGCATGTCGGTCGCGCCGCCCGGCGGGAACGGAACGACCAGCTTGATGGGACGAGAAGGATAGCTTTGCGCGTGGGCGGCGACTGGCAGAACGAGGCTCGCGCAGAGCGCGGACGCGATGAGGCGGGAGACGAGGGGCATGGCGACTCCTGGAATGGGCGCTAGAGGATTTCGATGATGCCGCTTGGCGTGCGGTGCAGCCGCTCGACTGATCCGTCGGCGGCGATCAGGAAGTTGTCGCAAACCGTCGAAAAGCCGGCTGCATTGCGGCTGGAAGGGTGAATGGCAATGTTCATCCTGCAATCGATGGCCATCGTTTCGTCGTGGCGAATCAAGGGGCGTTCGACCATGTCGTAGCCCTGCCCGTGGCAGTGCAGCCGCCGTTCCTGCCCATGGCCATGGCGACGCATGTAATCGTTGTGCGCGGCGAAAATATCGCGCGGGTCGGCTCCCGGCCGCAATAGTTCCAACGTGTGGCGCTGGGCTGCGGACATTTCTTCATTCAGCCGGCGAAGGCTTGCCGGGGCCTTGCCGAGCACGAAGGTGCGAGCCAGTTCCGTGTACATGCCGCCTGGGCCGTTGTTCTCGATCAGCAGGGTAAGAACGTCGCCTGCCTTCATTGCCCGCCCCTGTTGGTGACGGGGCCGGAACACGGCGGCGCGGCCAGGCGGTGCCGACGAACCGAGGAAGACTCCCTGCTCGCTGCGTCCGAGATGCCCTATGTATTGCGCGTAGGCAGTGGCTTCGAAATCATGGAGACCGGGGCGCAGGTGGTCGCGGAGCGCCTCGACGATGCAGTCCTGCAGCACGGCGGTGGCCTTGATCATGCCGATTTCTTCGTCGCTTTTGATTGCCTTGATGCAATCGACGAGATCCGTCGCGTCGACGGTTTCCACTCCATGCAGCAATTGGGCGACATGGGTGCCGAAGCCCAGATACATCGCTGCCGGCGCGACGATGCCGACCCGGCGGCAATCCATATCGGCCAGTGCCCGAACGGCCAGTTCGGCATCGTAGTGACGGGTGTAGTGGACACTGGCATAGCTCGGCGTCTGCAGGATACGGCCTACGCCATACGCAAGCGCGCCACCCGTCTCGGCGCGAACGTCGCCGTCGAACGGGCCTTGTTCGATCAGGGCCATGCTTCCCCGGCGGGGAAAGGCCAGCGTCCGTGGATAGGCGTTGGTAGCGGGGGATCCAGTGAACCAGCGGACGTATCCCCCCAACCAGTCGTTGCTGTTCTGGACGAGCAGGGCATCGAGCCCGAGTTCGTCCATCTTTTCGCGGACGAGCGTCCAGCGGCGCTCCAGTTCATGAACGGAAACCGCACTGAGCGAAATGTCCTGGGGCGTCATGGTGAGGCATTCCTCTTCAGTATGCCGAAATCATCGATTTATTGGATGTTTTCAAGAAAAAAATGTTGATCAAGCAACAAAAAAACTGAAAAAGTAGATTCGGGTAGCTGTGAAATTCCCTATTGGATCAATCAAAAAAACGAGTAATCGGAATTTTCATGCTTCATGGATTCACATAAATATTGAAAAGTTTTTGTTGATCCGTCAACATAAAAAAAGAGCGTCGCGCGAACTCGTCGATGCAGGACAAGAGAAATGGAGCGGATTCGAATGACCACCAGGGACTATCAGCGCATCGCCGTCGAAGAGGCTTGGGCTCCGGAGGAGCTATTGCTTCGCTATCGCCGGGAACTCGAATCGACCTCCCGCAGCGATCCTGGATTTCGCAGCTTGTGGGGTTTCTACGGCGGCGACAGCGACCGTGCCACTCAGTTAGCGAAGCGGCTGCAAGATCTCGGGGAGCGGCGCCTGCGCGATATGGATGCCGCGGGTATCGATCGCCAGTTGGTGTTCCTGACGCCGCCCGGCGTGCAAATCTTTTCGGCGCCGCTGGCGACGTCGCTGGCGGCTTCCTGCAATGACCAACTGGCTGACGGCGTCCGTGGAGCGGGAGGGCGCCTGGCGGGGCTGGCTGCCGTCGCGCCTCAGGATCCGGCCGCTGCGGCGCTCGAACTCGAGCGCGCCGTGACGCGCCTTGGCCTGAAGGGGGTGGTGATCAATTCACACATTCAGGGCGAGTACCTGGACGATGAAAAATATTGGGAGATTTTTGCCGCCGCGCAGGCGCTGGACGTTCCTCTCTACCTGCATCCCAACACGCCTTCCCCGGGCCTGATCGAGCCATTGCTGTCACGCGGCCTGGAGGTGGGCATGTACGGCTTTGCCGTGGAAACCGGCTTGCATGCCCTGCGCATCATCGTATCGGGTGCGCTCGACAGGTTCCCACGGCTGCGTATCGTCCTGGGCCACCTAGGAGAGGGTCTGCCGTTCTGGTTCGACCGCCTGGACTATCTCCACGCGATCAACGTTCGCGCGAACCGCTATCCGGGCGTGCCGCCGTTGCAGCGCAAGCCGAGCGACTACCTGCGGGAGAACTTCTACTACACCACCAGCGGCATGCCCTGGGAGCCTGTCATCTCGTTCGTGCGCTCGGTGGTGGGCACGGAGCGGGTGATGTACGCGATGGACTACCCGTACCAGTACGTTCCGCAGGAGGTGGCCGAGATGGAGCGGATGCCGCTGAATGCCGGGGAGAAGCGTGCCTTTTTCCAGACCAACGCCGAGCGCGTGTTCGCGTTGCTCGCATATTGAACGAGACTATGGAGAACATCATGAAATGGATCCCGAGGGCGGTACTTGCGCTAGTCCTTTCCGCGGCCGCGCCGGGCGTGAACTCGGAGGTGCCCGGGGGGAGTTTTCCCAGCCGCCCTATCACCATCATCGTCCCCTATCCGGCTGGAGCGGGTACCGATGCGACGGCGCGCATCATCGCCCGGAGCATGTCCGAGCGGCTCCGGCAGCCTGTCGTCGTACAGAACAGGGCGGGCGCGGCGGGCATCATCGGCGTCGATCTGGTCGTCAAGGCGCCACCGGATGGCTACACGCTCTTGTTGACCACGGCCAATACGCTGACCTCCAACGTTTCCCTGTACAAGAATCTGCCGTACGACCCCGGCGCGCAATTGGCCCCGATCTCGCTGGTCGGCAATGTGCCCGTGGTGCTGGCAGCCTTCCGGGACGTGCCGGCGAACAATGCGCCCGAACTCGTCGCGCTGGCCAAGGCCCACCCGGGGAAACTGACGTTCGGCTCGGCCGGTAACGGCACGGTCCTGCATCTGTCCGGAGAACTCTTCAAGTCGGCGACCGGTACGAACATCGTCCACGTGCCCTACAAAGGGATCGCTCCGTCGGTTGCCGCGGCGGCCGCGGGCGAAACGCAACTCGTCGTCGCGGACCTGACCACGGTCGAACCCATGGTCCAGGCGAAGCGCTTGAAGATCCTGGGCAACCTGGGCGCGGTGCGCTCGCCGCTGGCTCCCCGGATTCCCATCATGGCCGATGTCGGCATCGAGGGGGTGGAGGTCGGGGCATGGTCCGCCATGCTGGCGCCCGCGGGGACGCCCGAAACCGTGATGGCGGTGCTCGGCGCCACGTTGGCCGATACGCTTCGGAGCCAGGATGTACGCGACAATCTGCTCAAAATCTTCGTCGAACCCCAAGGTAGTACGCCGGACCAGCTCCGGGTCCTGATCGATGCCGATACCCGAAAGTGGCGGCGTGTCATTGCCGAGGCGGGAATCAAGATCGATTGAAGGGGCGATGGCGTCGCAGCGTCCCTGGTAAAGTTGCCGGATGCAGCGATCGCTACCGACCCCATGACCACATCAGCAAAGCGGCGGCCTCCCGGACGGCCGCGCTCGGAACCCTCCCCATGGGCGTCCGTCGAGCCAGATGGCTCCGACCTGGCGGTGGAGAATTTTCCCTCCACGCTTATCGTTCAACTGGCCAATGCCCTGCGCCGGACAGTGACCGCGCCTTATGCCGAGACGTTTGGCCTGACCGTCTCGGAGTGGCGCTTCCTGGCGATGCTGGCGCGGCTTGCACCGGCGCGATTCATCGATCTGGTCGACATTTCCGGGTCGGACAAGGCGCAAGTCAGCCGCGGCCTGCAAGCCTTGCTCGAACGCGGCCTGGCGGAGGTCTGCCCGGGTGCGGAAACCAGCAAGAAGAAACTCTCCTATCGACTTACGAAGGATGGCATGGCGCTGTACAAGCGGGTACTTCCCCATGCGCGCGCCAGGCAGGCGTCCCTGTTGGCGTGCCTGGGCAAGACCGAGCGCGCGGCCCTGTTTTCGGCCTTGAAGAAGCTTCAGAGAAAGTGCCAGTCCATGGAGGCCGAGCAGGAGTAGCGACCGCTATTGGCCATCGTCGGCCAGGGTGTCCTCTTCATCATGGCAGGCGCGACGCAGCTTGTGCAGCGTCCGGTACAGCACCTCCCGCTCTTCGTTGTCGAGCACGCGGATCATGGCGGCCTGGGCGCGCTGGGCGACCGGCATGGCGCGGTCATACAGCGCCTGGCCGTCGGCCGAGAGCCGGCAGGTCAGCCCCCGGCGCGGCGAGCCGGCCACCGGTTCGAGGATGACCAGGCCACGCGTTTCCAGCAGGCGCATGGCGCGGCTGACCAGCGACTTGTCGGTTTCCGAGCGCGTGACCAGTTCCGAGAAAGGCAGGCATTGCGCCTCGGCCACCACCGACAGCATGCGCCATTCGGCCATGGTCAATCCGAACTGGTCGGAATAGGGCAGGGTCACGACCCGGCGCAGCGAGTTGCCGGTGCGCACGACCAGCGTGGTGATGAAGTCGTCCACGGACAGGCCGGTTCCCTGTTCGTCGATGTCCGTCCACGGATGGTCGCCGGTGGAGGGGGGGCGGAGGGAGGCCTTCTTTTTCGGGGGCATGGATGGCGGTCGGCTAGAGGGTTCCGGCATGGGACGGAGGATTATTCCACAGTGCCGGGATCGTCATGTCTGACGGAATATTTCGAAATCCAAAAATATTTTGTTCCGGCTTGTCAATCGGTACAATCTTAGTGTTGATGCATCAACAAGAAAAGTGGATGATCGCGTTTCCTGTGTGAACAAGCGTTTCACCAGTGAATCGATGCTTATGTCTATCCGTACCCGATCGTCCCCTTCGGAGTCAGTGATGAATCTCTATCGCCGCCAGATGCTTGCCGCCGCCATGGCGATCACCACCTGCTGTGTCGGCCTGGGCGCTGCCCAGGCGGCCGGTTATCCCGCCAAGCCGATCACCGTCATCGTGTCCTACCCGCCAGGCGGAGACACCGACGCCATCGCGCGCCTGTTCGCCGAGAAGCTGGGCGAGCGCCTGAAGCAGTCGGTCATCGTCGAGAACAAGGGCGGCGCCGGCGGCACGGTGGGCAACGGCTATGTCGGACGCGCCGCGCCCGACGGCTACACGCTGCTGTTCACGCCCAATCCTTTCACCACCGCGCCCATGGTGCTGGGCCTGTCGCCCGCCCAGAGCTACGACGTGCTGAACGGCTTCGAGCCCGTCAACCAGACCGCCGTGCAGCCGCTGGTGCTGGTGGCCAATCCCAAGACCGGATTCAAGACGGTCAAGGACATGATCGACGCCGCCAAGGCCGGCAAGACGGTGTCCTACGCCACCCCGGGCGCGGGTTCACCCATGCACGTGATCGCCGAATGGCTCAACCGCGAGGCCAAGGTATCCATCCAGCACGTGCCCTACCGCGGCGTGGGCCCCTCGGTGACCGACGTCGTCGCCGGCCACGTGGATACCGCCTGGGTCACGCTGGGCCCGGTCACGCAGTACTTCGCCGCCGGCCGCCTGGTGCCGCTGGCCATCGGCGATGCCAAGCGGTCGCCGCTCGCGCCCAACATCCCGACCCTGGTCGAGTCCGGCTACAAGGACATCGTGGTGGGATCGTGGAACGGTTTCTTCGCGCCCAAGGGCACGCCCGCCGATGTCGTCAAGCTGCTGAACGGCCACCTGAACGAGATCCTGAAGCAGCAGGACGTGATCCAGAAGCTGGCTACCTACGGCGCATTCCCGCACGGCGGCGAACCCGCCGAACTCGGCCGCACCAATGCACGCGAGTATGAAGTGGTGGGCGGCATCATCAAGTCCCTGGGCATCAAGGCGCAGTAAGCCCGCCATGCAGGGACCGAGCAACAGGAGGTCAGGATGAACGCATCCACGCTGGGCAAGGCCATTCCCCAGGTCAACGCGCGCGCCAAGGTACTGGGGCGCGCGCAATATGCCGGCGACGTGAAGGTCGCCGGGATGCTGCACGGCAAGGTGCTGCGCAGTCCCTATCCGCATGCGCGCATCGTCCGTATCGACGTCTCGGCGGCGCTTGCGCTGCCGGGTGTCAAGGCGGTGCTGACGGGCGCGGATGCGCCGCGCGCCATGTGGGGGGTGCATCACAAGGAACGGCGCATCCTGGCCGAGGGCGTCGTGCGCTTCGCCGGAGAGGAAGTGGCCGCGGTAGCGGCCACGACCGAGGAGATCGCGCGCGATGCCCTCGACCTGATCGCGGTCGAGTACGAGGAGCTGCCGGCCATCCTGACGCCCGACGAGGCGCTGGATGAAGAGGCGCCCGGCGTGCATCCCGGCCGCAACAATGTCTCGCACGAGATCAAGTTCCATCTCGGCGACGTGGATGCGGGGTTCGCCAAGGCGGATCTCGTCTACGAGGCGACATACGACTGCCATGCCCAGTACCCCGGGTATCTCGAGCCCATGGCGACGGTGGCGACTATCGATCCGGACGGGCGCCTCCAGGTATGGACGTCCACGCAATCCATATTCCAGGCGCGGATGCGCCTCGCGGCGGCGCTCGAGATGCCCGTCTCGAGCATCCGTGTCATGCAGGCCACGACCGGGGGCGGCTTCGGCGGGAAGATGGTGGAGGACGCCAACAACCTGATCGCCGGCCTGCTGGCGGTCAAAACCGGCCGGCCCGTGCGGGTGGTGAACAACCGCCTGGAGGATTTCCTGGCCTGCTGTTCCAGCGTACCCGAGCGGATCACGCTGAAGCTGGGCATGGCCAGGGACGGCCGCATCGTCGCCAAGGACGTGCGTATCGTTGCCGAATGCGGCGCCTACAGTGGCCTGTCGGCCGAGGTGATGCACGTGACGGCCATGCGAAGCGACAACATGCATCGCCTGGAGAACGTGCGTTCGCATGCGACGCTGGTCTATACCAACAACCCGCCGCATGGCGCGTTCCGAGGATTCGGCGGCGCGCAGATGCAGTTCGCGCTCAACAGCCACATCCACATGATGGCTGAACAGTTGGGACTGGATCCGGTGGCGATCCACAAGCTCAACGCGCACGAGGCGGGGGATACCTCGATACATGGCTGGAAGATAGGCAGTACCGGCCTGCGCGAATGCATAGACCAGTGCATAGACGCCATCCAGTGGAAGGCCAAGCGCGCCAGCAAGGGTAATCAGGTCAGGGGCTCCAGGCCTCGCGGCGTCGGCATGGCTGCCGCGATGCACGTCAGCGGAAATCGCACCATCGGCAATTGGGACGGCTCGACGGTGATCGTCAAGATCAACGAGGACGGCCGCGCGGTGATCCACAGCGGCGAATGCGACATGGGGCAGGGCGCCATGACCATGCTGAGCCAGGTCGTCGCTCATGAGCTGAACATTCCCCTGGACCACGTGCACGTGGTCGCGCCGGATACCGACATTTCGCCGTACGCCATCGGCTCGCTGGCCTCGCGCGTGACGATCGCGGCGGGCAATGCGGCCATTCTGGCCGCGCGCAAGGCGCGCGAGGCGCTGATCGGGCTTGCCGCCACGAAGCTGGAGGTCCCGACAGACGACCTGGAGATCGTGGACGGCTTCATCCGCTCCCGGAGCGCGCCCGACAAGCGCGCCACCATCGCCGAGATCGCCAAGCTGCACATCTGGCGCCACGACGGCGAAGGCCTGCAGGTCAGCGCCACCTGGGACGCCAAGACCGTCATGCACGGCGACGTCCACGGCAACATCGCGCCGGCGCACTCTTACGCGGCGCAGGCCGTGGAGGTCGAGGTCGACACCGAGACCGGCCAGGTCACGGTGCTGGATTCCTACGTGTCGGACGACTGCGGCAAGGCCTTCAACCCGCTGGCCGTGCACGGCCAGAGCAATGGCGCGGCGGCGCAGGCGATGGGCTGGGCGCTGTACGAGCAATTGCAGCTGGAGAACGGCCGGCTGGCCAACGGCAATTTCGCCGACTACAACATGCCCACCGCCGATTCCATTCCGCTGCTGCGTTCGGGCATCGTCGAATCCAACGATCCCAATGGACCCTATGGCGCCAAGGGCGCGAGCGAGACGGCCATCCTGCCGGGCGCGCCGGCCATCGCCAACGCGGTCTACGACGCCATCGGCGTGCGGATCACGGACCTGCCGATCACGCCCGAGAAGGTGCTGGCGGGCTTGCGCGCGCAGCGCCAGGCCCGCGAACAGGAACAAGGAGGCTCCCGCCATGCGTGATTTCGATTTCCTCGAGCCGGCATCGGTGGCCGAGGCCAGCCGCATGCTGGCGGACCTGGGCGAGGACTGCCGGGTCATGGCCGGAGGCACGGCGCTGATGCTGGCCATGCGCCAGCGCATGCTGGTGCCCTCGCACATCATCTCGGTCGCGCGTATCGAGGCCTTGCGCGGGATCCGCTTCGATCCCGTGGAAGGCCTGCGCATAGGCGCGCTGGCGCGCCACACGGACGTGGCCGATTCGGCGGTGGTGAAACAGCACTATCCCATGCTGGCGGCCATGGCGGCCCAGGTCGCCAATCCCCAGGTGCGCAACCAGGGCACGCTGGGCGGCAATCTCTGCTATGCCGACCCGTCCACCGACCCGCCCACCTGCCTGATGTCGCTGGACGCGCGGGTGGTGCTGGGCAGCGTCCGCGGCCAGCGGGTGCTGTCCATCGAGGAGTTCCTGGTGGACTACTACGTGACCGCCATCGAACCCGACGAGATCGTGGTCGAGATCCGCGTGCCGGCGCCACCGGCCGATTTTTCCGGCCTGTACACCCGCTTCCTGCGCACCGCCGCCGAGCACCGGCCCTTGATCGGCCTGTCGCTGGCCACGCGCCGCAGCGGCGGCACCTGCCGCGAGGCCATCCTGGCGGTGGGCGCCTCCACGCCCATTCCCTGCCGCGTGCCGCGCGCCGAACACTTTCTGGCGGGCAAGACCATCACGCCCGAGGTGGCAGCCGAAGCCGCGGACATCGTCGCCGCCGACATCCAGCCCGTATCCGACGCGCGGGGGTCCGACGAGTTCCGCCGCGACATGGTGCGGGTGGTCGCCAGGCGCACCATCGCCGGCCTGTACGGGCTGGCCACGGATTGAGGAAAAGGCCATGAGCAAGCACCTGATCGAAGTCACCGTCAACGGTGAACAGCACAGCGCCGAGGTCCCCGCGCGCCGCATGCTGTCGGATTTCCTGCGGGACGACCTGAACCTGACCGGCACCAAGCGCGGCTGCGAAACCGGCATCTGCGGCGCCTGCTCGGTGCTGGTGGACGGCGAGGTGGTCAAGTCCTGCCTGTCTCTGGCGGTGCAGGCCAACGGCCGCAGCATCACGACGGTGGAGGGCCTGGCCAAGGGCGACGAACTCCATCCCCTGCAGCAGAGCTTCATGGAGTGCGGCGGCCTGCAATGCGGCTACTGCACGCCAGGCATGCTGATGACGGCCTGCCACCTGCTCGAGCGCAACCCCCGGCCCACGGCCGACCAGGTCCGCGAAGGACTGAACGGCAACCTGTGCCGCTGCACGGGCTATGCCCAGATCGTCGAGTCCATCCTCGACGCTTCGGAGAAAATGCGTGGAAATTGAAAAAGTCTTAACGGTGGCGGCCCCGGCCGCCAAGGTCTGGGACATGCTGCTGGACCCCACGGTAATGGCCAGCTGCGTGCCCGGGATGAAGTCCATCGAGGTGGTCAGCGACGTCGAGTACAACGCCGTCATCCACGTCAAGATCAGCTTCATCAGCGCCAAGTTCAAGCTCAGGACGCGCATCGTCGAGCAGCGCGCCCCCGAATACCTGCGCGCCGAGGGCACCGGCGAGGACTCCTCGGTGGCCAGTTCGCTCAAGCAGCAGAGCGAGATCTTCCTGACGGCGCTGCCCGACGGACAGACCGAGCTGCGCACCAAGGTCACGGTCGACGTGCTGGGCCGGCTGGGGACCTTCGGCCTGAGCGTCATGAAGACCAAGGCCGACAGGATGTGGGAAGAGTTCAGCCAGAACCTGGCGACCCGCCTGGCCGGAGGCGAGATCCCCGGCGCGGCCCAGGTGACCATTACGCGCAGGGACGCACAGTCGCAGGGAACCCCGGCTCCGGCCGCCGCGGCGGCGGCCACCCCCGCTCGCCCGGCTCCCGCGGCCAGCCCGGCCGCGCCCGTTGCCGCCCCGCTGCGGTCCGCCGCGCCACAGGTTCCCGCCGGCGCGTCCGCACGGGTGAATGGCCAGGAAGCCAGCCGTGCCTCGGTCGCCGATGGGGGGTGGTGGTCGCGTCTCCTGGGGGGGCGGGGGGCCGCCTCCGGCCGTAACATCCACATCGAACTGCGCCGTGGCGATACCGCCCTGACCGTGGATTGGCCGGTGGAGGAGGCGGGCGAGTGCGCCGCCTGGCTGCGGGACGTTTTGAAGTAGATTCGCCCGGGGGGCCCGAGCCGTTTTACAATCACGCTGGCCCATCGCGCCGCCGGGGGAAGGCCTTCCCCCGTGCCGTTGTGACTTCGTACCGTGACCGCCGTGCCCCAGACCGCTACCGCCCCCCGTCCCGCCGACACCGAGCCCTCGATCGACGAGAGCCGTTTCCGTACCGATTTCGTCCGCTTCGCCACCGAGCTGGGCGTGCTGCGATTCGGCGCGTTCACGACCAAGGCGGGCCGGCTGAGTCCCTACTTCTTCAACGCCGGACTGTTCAACAGCGGCGCGGCCGTGGGACGGCTGGCCGAGTTCTACGCCCAGGCGCTGCTGGCCTCGGACGTCGAATTCGACATGCTGTACGGCCCGGCCTACAAGGGCATCCCGCTGGTTACCGCCACCGCGGTCGCGCTGGCCGCCCGCGGCCGCGACGTGCCCTTCGCGTTCAACCGCAAGGAAGCCAAGGACCACGGCGAAGGCGGTTCGCTGGTCGGCGCGCCGCTGGAAGGCCGCGTGGTCATCATCGACGACGTGATCTCGGCCGGCACCTCGGTGCGCGAATCGGTGCGCCTGATCCAGGCCGCCAAGGCCAAGCCGGCCGCCGTGCTGATCGCGCTGGACCGCATGGAGCGGGTCGGCCCCGACGACGCCCTGTCCGAGCACTCGGCGGTGCAGGACGTGGTGCACACCAACGGCTGCCCGGTGGTCAGCATCGCCTCGCTGGACGACATCCTCGACATGATCCAGCAGGGCGGCGGGGGCGGTGAATTCGAACAGCACCGCGAGGCGGTGCTGGCATACCGGGCGCGCTACGGAGTGATCTGAGCCCCGGGGCCTGGACAGGCCCTAGATGCGCCGCGTCCCCGGCAGGATCAGCCGCCGCTCCAGCTGGCGCGCGGCCAGCACGATGACCGACACCAGCGCCAGGTAGACCAGGCCGGCCAGCACATAGGCCTTGAAGAACTGGAAGTTGCGGATCGCCATGTCCTGGATCTGGGCGAAGAACTCGGTGTACTGGATCAGGAAGGCTACCGAGCTGTCCTTCAGGTTCAGGATCACCTGGTTGGACAGCGCCGGAATCGACAGCCGCAGCACCTGCGGCAACGTGATCAGGCGGAAGATCTGCGGCGCCGAGAATCCCTGCGCCCGCGCCGCTTCCAGTTCGTCCCGGTCCAGCCCGCGATACGCCGTGGCCAGGTAGCGCGCGTTGTAGGCCGCCACGTTCATCGTGAAGCCGATGATCGCCACGGTTAGCGGCGAGGGGCGCAGCCCCCATTGCGGCAGGCCGTAGTACATCAGGAAGAGCAGGGCGATCAGCGGCGTGCCGATGAAGAACGAGATGTAGCCTTCCGTCAGGCGGCGGCACAGGCGGCTGGGGCTGAGCGTCAGGTAGAACACCAGGATGCCGCCCAGCAGGCCGGTTACCGTGATGACGGCGGCCAGCAGCAGCGTATGTTCCAGGCCGAGCAGGATCTGCGGCCCGAACTCCGCGACTTGCCCGAGAAAGGTCAGCAGGCCGTCCATTCAGCTGAAGAACGCGCGGATGCGGGGATCGGCGTGGTCGCCGAACAACTCGGCCGCCTCGCCTTCGGCCAGGATCTCGCCCTGGTCCAGGAACAGCACGCGGCCCTGGACCGTGCGCGCCAGCGTCAGGTCATGGGTCACGCACAGCATCGACACCTTGTCCCGGCGCAACTGGTTGATGACGTTGATGATCTCGCGCGACATGACCGGATCCAGCGCCGAGGTGGGTTCGTCGAAGAACAGCACCGCCGGATCCATCGCCAGCGCCCGCGCGATGGCCACCCGCTGCTTCTGTCCGCCCGAGAGCTGCGCCGGGTATTTCTGCGCGTGCTCGGCCAGGTTCATGCGGCCAAGTTCGTGCATGGCCCGCTCGTTGGCGGCGGCGGTCGCCATGCCGCGCAGCTTGCGCAGGCCCAGCGTCACGTTCTCGAGCGCGGTCAGGTGGCGGTACAGGGCGAAGTTCTGGAACACGAAGCCGATGCGCTGGCGCAGGGCCCGCACGTCGGTGTCCGGGCGCATGACGTCCTCGCCCCGGAAAATGATCTGCCCGGACGTGGGCGTGACCAGCCGGTTCAGGCAGCGCAGCAGGGTCGACTTGCCGCAGCCCGAGGGACCCATCACCACCTTGAGTTCGCCTTCCTCCAGGTCCAGGTCGATGCCGTTGAGCACCGTCCGGCCGTCGTAGGCCATCTTCAGATCGCGGACTGTCAGTAGCGCCATGGCCGTTTCTCAATGCTCCGTCAGGCCCGGCACGCGGCAGCGCTTCTCCAGCGCCCAGATCGCCGTCACCAGTATCTTGTAGATCGCGAAGTACACCAGGCCCACGGCGAAATAGATCTCCACGCCGCGCAGCGTGGCGGCGGACAGCGCCATGGCCTGTTTCATGACTTCGGGGATGCCCACCGTGTAGCCGAAGGGCGAGTACTTCAACACGGTGGTGAATTCGTTGACCATGCCCGGCACCGAGAACCGCAGCATCTGCGGCAGCTCGATGTAGGCGAAGATCTGCACCCGGCTCATGCCCATCGCCTCGGCCGCCAGCACCTCGCTGGCCTCGACCGAATCCAGCGCGCCGCGGAACACCTCGCCCAGATAGGCGCCGGTGATCAGCCCCAGGCTCAGCATCATCGACACCAGCGGCGGCACGCCGACGCCGATGGTGGGCAGCCCGAAGAACACGATGAACAGCAGCACCAGCACCGGAATGCCGCGGAAGACGTAGGTGAATACCCCAAGCACCCCATCCACCGCCCGCCACCCCAGCCGCCCCAGGATCGCGATCGCCAGTCCCACGATCACGCCGGTGACGCTGCAAGCCAGCGTCACCAGGACCGTATATCCAACCCCCGTCCCCAGCAGCCCGAATATTCGCGCGATATCCATCGCGCTATACCGTACCTATGGGGCAAAGCTCCACCGCACCGACCCAAGACAGCGGCACCAGACCCAGGATGCGGTGGATCCGGCTCCGCCGGTCCACCCGCATCGCCCCCTGGGGGGCGCCCGAAGGGCGTACGGGGGGGACTATTGCATCCATTTGTTGATGATGGCCTGCACGCCCTCGGGCTTGAGCTCGTTCGCCATGTAGTTGTCGAAGTCCTCGCGCAGCTTGGAGCCCTTGGGGAAGGCGAAGCCGAAGCGGTCGAAGCCGGTGAAGACGTAGCTGTCCTGGATGGGCAGCGTCTTGCGGTAGACCGAGGCCACGGTGCCGTCCAGGAAGGCGAGGTCCAGGTTGCCGTTCTGCAGGTCGGACAGCACCTCGTTATAGGACGGGTACATCTTGACCTTGTCGAGCGTATAGACGCCCTTGGGCGTCAGGTCGTTCTTGATGAAGTCGCTGTAGGCCATGCCGCGCGGATAGCCGACGCTGTACTTCTTCATCTCGGCCAGGTCGTCGAACTTGATGTTGCGGCTCTTCAGGCTGACCAGGTTCCAGGTGTTCTCCATGTAGGGCTTGGAGAAATCCATGACCTCTTCGCGCTGCTTGGTGATGGAGATGCCGGAGAACGCCACGTCGGCCTGCTTGCTGACCACCGCGCCCAGCATGCCTTGCCAGTCGTAGGCCGTGATCTTGAGCTTGCAGCCCCGGGCCTTGCAGTAGCTCTCGAAGATATCGAGGTCCAGGCCCTTGGTGGTGCCGTTCTCCTCGAACAGGTTGGGCGGGGAAGCCGGCGATACCGCTACCTTGATTTCCTTGTCGGCGCTTTTTTCGGAACACGCAGCCAATAGCAGGACGAGGCTCAACAGGCCGATGAGCTTACGCATGGGGGACTCTCCAGAGGGTGGGGGGGGGGGTGGAGACGGCGAGCAATGCTGCGCGAAATATTAGCAGAGGGGCGCACGCTTTCGCGACGAAAAAAACCGCCGTCCCGAAGGACGGCGGTGAAGGTACAACCGCTCCAAAACTAATCAGTCGGCGGCTGGCTGGAGATCGTAGGCGAAGGTCCACGTCTGGGCGCTGTTGGCGTCCTGGGGATCGGCGTAGGTGATGCCGGTCAGGTGCAGGCGCGTGTAGCTGCTGCCTTCGCCGTTGCGGATCAAGGTGCCGTTGGCCGGGTTGGCGCTGATGATGTGGGCGACTTCCGGCAGCCCGGCGTTCTTGGCGGCGGCCGCGGTGGGGTAGTAGGTGTACCAGCCGTAGCTCAGCGGATTGGGGTAGGCGCCCTGCACGGCGGGGTTCAGCGCCGAGGAGTTGCTGTCCTTGACCCATGCGGAGGTCCGGGCCGGCGTGGCCAAGTCGGCGGCGGTCAGTTCGGCTTCGGTGTCCGAGATGCTGGTCGTGCTGGTGAACTTGGCGGCAATGGGCTTGCCGGTGGAGTCGTAGAAGCCGGCCGGGGTCTTGCCGAGGAAGCCGGCGACGGTGCCGGTGCCCGACGATCCGCCGTTCAGCTTGACGTTGTAGCGGTTGAAGGCGATGTGCCATGCGCCGCTCTGGTCCACGGTACGTTTGTTGACCAGGTCGTAGTAGACCCAGCCGCTGGTGGCGTCGACCGTGGCGGTCTGGATGATGGGGGCGGTTGTCCGGGTCGCCCAGCGGAACGAGATGTGGCCGGAGGTCGTGCCGCCCGGGCCGCCATAGTAGCCGGTGACCTGCAGGGCGAACACGCCATCGCCGGTGGTGACCGGCGTGGTGGTCGATCCGACCACCGCGGCGCTGTTGGCGGTGATCAGGAAGACGCGGAAGTTGGGGTAGAGGCTGTGGTCGGTGGAGCTGCCGGTCACCCCGTATTCGAACGCGGCGGCGCGGATGTCGTTGGTACCGGTGAACACGCTGGCCGCGGCATCGGCGGCGTAGACGGTGGCGGGAAGGGCCGCGCCGCTGGTGGGGTCCGTCGTGGCGCTTTGATAGGTCTTCAGTTCGGTCCAGGTGTGTTCGAACGGTCCGCCGAAGGCGCCGCCCGATCCGGTTCCGCTGGTGCCGCTGTTGGTCCATAGCGTGCCGGTCAGGCCGCTGCTGGTCAGTTTCAGGTCCCAGGTATTGCCGGAGCAGCTGGCGACGGCCGCCTTGGTGTCGAAGTCATAGCAGACCGAGGAGCCGGCCGCGGGCAGCGTGAATGTCCATTCGCCGCTTTGCGTGAACTTGTTGGTGGGTGTGGGCGTCGTGCCGCCGCCGTCCCCGCCGCCATTGTTGCCGCCGCCCCCGGTGCTGCCGCCATCGCCACCGCCGCCGCAGCCCGCGAGCGCCAGGGCGGCGCACAGGGCGCCGAGCGTGAACAAGGATCTGGATTGCATGATGGGTTCCCCCCTAGGAAAAGGTTATTGGGTCGAGCCGAAGGCGTAGCGCGCCCCGACGTAGACGAAGCGGCCTCGAAGCGGGCCGAAATCGGTTGGGTTGGAGAAGTCGCGCTGGCGGTCGAACAGGTTGTTGATGCCGGCGAACACCGTGAGCTGGCGGCCGATCTTCTGGTTCACCATCAGGTCCAGCGTGGTCCAGCCCGGCGAGCGGCCGCCGCCGCCCGAGCCGCCGTTGGACTGCGCGACGTCGTCGGACGAGATCAGTTCGCTGCTCTGGATGCGGGTGCGCACGGATACCGTGGTGTCGGGCAGGGCGCGCCAGTCGGCGCCGACGCGGCCGATGTGGCGCGGCCGCCGGGTCAGTTCGCCGCCGGTGTCCAGGTTCTTGGCGTCGGTGAAGGTGTAGCCGACGTTCAGCGCGAGGGCGGGTGTGGCCTGCCAGCGCAAGCCGGTCTCGATGCCCTGGGTGCGGGCGCGCGCGATGTTGCGGTAGGTGTAGGCCGTGACGCCATCGATGATGGTGGTGTTGCTCATGTCCGTCTGGATCAGGTCCTTCACCCGGTTCATGAAGGCATTGACCTCGAACGTGACGTCCTGGCGGAAGGTCAGGGTGCCGCCCAGCTGGAAGCTGTTGGACGCCTCGGGCTTCAGGTCGGGATTGCCCAGCACCATGTAGCCCAGGGCGCTGTGGTCGAACAGGTAATAGCGTTCCTTCAGGTTGGGCACGCGATAGCCCTGGCCGAAACTTGCCCGCAGCACGCCGCTCCAGTTCTGGGTGTTGAGCAGCTTGCCGCGCAGGCTGGCCTTGGGCGCGAAGTGGCCGCCGAAGTCGGAGTCGTCCTGGTAGCGGGCGCCCAGCAGCAGTTCCCAGGTGTCGTTGAAGATGATGTCGTTCTGGGCGAAGACTTCCTTGCTGGAACGGTCGACCGAGCCGCTGCGCACGAATTCGGAGACGCCGTTGTTGTCCTGCTTGAGGTCTTCGTAGTGGTAGTCGGCGCCGAATTGCCACAACTGGTTGCGCCAGGCCGGCAGGTCCACCTGCGCGGTCAGGTGCCCCATTTCCTGCTTGGCGGTGCGGCGCGTGGTCGCGAATTCGTTGGAGTAGGCCTGGGAAGTGCTGTCGTAGCGTTCGCCCACGCCCTTCAATTGCAGCCTGGTGCCGTTGCCCAGTTCCCACTGGCCGCCTCCGGTGAGGCGCTTGCGTTCGATGGTTTCGGTCTTGCGCTGCGGCAGCAGGTTGGGCGGCACGAAGGTGGTGTAGCGCTGGGTATCGTCCTCGCGGTAGACGCTGCCGTCCACGAAGTAGCGCTGGCGGGCGCCGGGCAGCCAGTCCACGCGCGCCGAATACTGCTGGCGGCGGATCTCGTCGCCCTGGCGGCTCCAGGCGTCGGGGTTGATGCCGAAGCCGTCATCGTCCAGCACGTCGGCCGCGATGCGGCCGCGCAGTTGTTCGTTGCCACCCTGGATGGAGAACTGGCCGTGCCGGTTGGCCGGCCGCCACGAACCGCCCTTGCTGTTCTGGCTGCCGTAGCTGCCGGCGTCCAGCGTGGCCGTGCCCGACAGGCCGGGCTGCGCGGGGCGGGTGATGACGTTGATGACGCCGCCCATGGCCGAACTGCCGTATTGCGCCGAGGTGGCGCCCTTGACCACTTCGATGTGGTCGACGTCGGTCAGCAGGTACTGGCTCAGGTCCACCGTGGAGCCGGTGCTGGCCGAGATCGGCAGGCCGTCGATCAGCACCAGCACCTGGTCGCTGCTCAGGCCCTGCAGCGACAACTCGTAGCCCGACTTGCCGTGGATCTCCCGCAACTGCAGGCCGGGGATGTTCTCCAGCGCCTGGGTCAGCGTACGGGCGTGGGTGCGCTCGATTTCCTCGCGGGTGACGATTTCGGTGCGGATGGGCGTGTCGTCCAGCGTTTTTTCGGTGCGGGTGCCGGTGACGACGACGGGGGCCAGGGTGTGGGCCTCCTGCGCCACGGCGACGGCGGCCGTGGCCAGGGGAGCGCTCAGCGCGAGATGGAGCGCCCGGCGCAGGCGCGACGGCGTGGAGCGTGGGGAGGACGGACGGGACATGAAACCAACCGGGCCGCTAGGGCGTAGACGAACGAAGCCGAGATTCTTGAGCAAATACGGATTTTAATCAAGATTAATTCTCACTATCATTTATGTTTTGATTTATAAAAGAGGGCAAAAAAACGCCCGGAACCGGGCAAGCCGGTCGCGGGCGTCGGGGGGAAGCCGGGGAAGCTCAGTCGATCTTCAGGTTCTCTTCCTTGATCAGCCGGCCCCATTTCTCGGTGTCCTGCTTGGTGCGGGCGTCCAGTTCGGCGGGGGTGCTGGCGATCAGGTCCACGCTCTGTTCCCGCATGCGGGCGACCAGCGCGGGGTCGGTCAGCGTCTTGCGCAGTTCGGCATTGAGCTTGTCGATGACGGGTTGCGGCGTGCCCGTGGGCGCGTACAGGCCGTACCAGGTGGTGTATTCCATGCCGGGCAGCGTGGCCGAGATCAATGGCAGGCTGGCGGTGTCCGACGCCTTGCTGGGAGCCGTCAGCCCCAGCGCCCGGATCGAACCCTTGTCGATCAGCGCCTTCAGCGACGGCATGCTGCTGAACAGGGCCTGGACCTCGCCCGAAGCCAGGTCCACCATGACCTGCGAAGTGCCCTTGTAGGGGATGTGCTCGATCTGGGTGCGGCTCAGGGCCTTGAACAGCTCCATGCCCAGGTGCGCCACGCCCCCGGTGCCGGCCGAACCGAAGTTCACCTTGCCCGGATGCCGGCGGGCATAGTCGATCAGTTCCTGCACGCTGGTGACGGGGATCTTCGTCGTCGCCACCAGCACGTGGGGACTGCTGGACACCATGCCGACCGGCACCAGGCGTTTCATCGCCTCGGCGCTGCTGCGCATGGTCAGCGGCTGGATGGTGACGTTGCCGGACGCCGCCATCAGCAGCGTGTAGCCGTCGGGGGCCGCGCGGCCCACGGCGTTCATGGCCGGGACGCCGTGGCCGCCGCCCATGTTTTCGACCACGATGGTCTGGCCCAGTTGCTGGCCCAGCTTGGAGGCGACTTCGCGCGCCACCACGTCGGCCGGGCCGCCGGCGGCGAACGGCACGACGAAGCGCAGGGACTTGGCGGGATAGGATTGCGCGCCGGCGGTGGGCGCGGCGCACAGGGCCAGGGCCGCGAGAGCGCCGGCCAGGAGGGGGCGTCGATACATGGATTGTCTCCGGTTCGTTATCGGGTAGGCGCGCGTCATGCGCGCTGGCGGGGGGCCACGGCAATGGCGGCGCGGGCCAGGTCCGCGTCCAGCCAGGCGGGCTTGAGTTCGCCGCGGGCGATGGCGGCCATGCGCTCCTGCTCGCGCAGGTACTTCGCGTGCGCGGCGGCCAGCAGTTCGTCCTTGCGTTCCACCGGCACGACCACGACGCCGTCGCAGTCGCCGTGGATCCAGTCGCCCGCGCGCACGGGGGCGCCCGCGCAGACGATCGGGTGCAGCACGCCGCCGTCGCCCTTCTTCGAGGGGCCGGCCGGGTGCGTTCCCGCCGCGAAGACGGGCAGGCCCAGTTCGACCAGTTCCAGGCTGTCGCGGATGGCGCCGTCGATGACCACGCCGGCCAGGCCGGCAGCCTTGGACTGGGTGGTCATGATGCCGCCCATGACGGCGCGTTCCAGGTAGGCCTGGGCATCGATCACCAGCACCTCGCCGGCGCGGGTCAGGGTCAGCGCGTGGTGGATGGCGAGGTTGTCGCCCGGCGGGACGGATACCGGCAGCGCGGGTCCCCAGAGCCGCCAGGCGGGGTCCAGCGGCTTGATGCGCGCGGCCAGCGCGTGGGCGCCGACGTCGGCCAGCAGGGAAGAGGCCAGCCAGTCGGGATGATCGAAGGCGGATGTCATGCGAGCTCCTGGGAAGGACGGCGGCACGGGCTGGCCGCTCGATACGACTTTAATCCATACAATTTCGTTGTACTCTATACAACAACAATGCAGGCAAGAAAGCCCGCCCCGCACGCAAGGAAAGCCGCATGAGCAACGAAGGCGTGACCGCCGTGGAGCGGGCCATGGCCATCCTGGACTGTTTCCGGCTGGATGCCGACCGCCTCAGCCTGGCTGATTTCTCCGCTCGGCTGCCGCTGCACAAGACCACCATCTACCGCCTGCTGAACTCGCTGGTGCGCACGCGCTACGTGGTGCGCCATGCCGACGGCCGCTATTCGCTTGGCCCGCGCGTACTGTACCTGGGCCGGGTGTGCGAGCGAAGTTTCCGCCTGGCCGACGTGGTCGTGCCGCAGTTGCGCGAGCTGTCGCGGGCAAGCGGGGAAACCGCGTCCTACTACGTGGCCAGCGAAGGCCAGCGCCTGTGCCTGTTCCGCATCCAGCCCAACGAGGGCATGCACGACCAGCTTACCGCCGGCAGCCTGCTGCCCTTCGACGGCAGCGCCACCGGGCAGATCTTCCACGTCTGGGTCGTGGGCGACGGGCGGATCGCGCTGCCCGAGGACCTGCCCACGCATTCCAGCGGCCTTTATCACCAGTTCGTCACGTCCTGGTCGGTGCCGGTGTTCGGCGACCAGGACGCGTTCGCGGGGGCGCTGACGCTGTCCGGCCTGGCGCAGCGGGTGGAGCCGAACGCGGTAAGCCACCGGGACCTCCTGATGGCCCATGGCCGGATCCTGTCGGCGGCGTTGGGCGCGTCGCCGTCCTGGTGCGGCACCGTGTACGGGGAAGAGGCATGAACGCGCCCGTCGGACCGCGCACGGGGGACAGGGGGAGCAACATGGACATCCGGCTGGACAACCGCGTGCGGGGCCGGCTGCGGCTGCGGCACCTGGAGCTGCTCGACGTGCTGGACAACACCGGCAGCATCCACAAGGCCGCCGCGCGCCTGAGCATGACGCAGCCCGCCGCCAGCAAGCTGCTGCGCGATGCCGAGGACATCTACGGCACGCAGCTGTTCACGCGTTCGTCCAGCGGCCTGCGGCCCACGCCGGGCGGCGACGCGGCCATACGGTGGGCCCGCAGCATCCTGCGCAGCGTGGGCGATTCCCTGACCGAGGTCCAGCTGATACGCGAGGGCGCGCACGGCCGCGTGCGGGTGGGGGTGTTCCCGGCGGCGGTGTCGGTGCTGCTGGGCACGGCGTTGGACCGCCTGCATGCCCGCTGGCCGGACGTGGTGGTGCTGGCCACCGAAGGCAGCAACGAGGTGCTGCTGCCGGCGCTGGCGCGGCAGGAGCTGGACGTGGTCCTGGGCCGCCTGACCGCGGCGACCCAGGATCCGGCGTTCGAGAGCGAATTGCTGTATGACGAGCCCGTCTGCGTGGTGGTGCGCAGCGGCCATCCCTGGGCCCGCCGGCGGCGGCTGGATCTGGCCGAACTGGCCGCCTCGCAGTGGATACTGCCTACCGAGTTCGCGCCCATGCGGCCCCAGTTCGAGCAGATGTTCGTGAAGGCTGGCGTGGCGGTGCCCCGGCCGCGCGTGGAGACCGCGTCGCTGCTGCTCAGCCAGGCCGTGATCCAGAAGTCGGACATGCTGGCCGTCGTGCCGGGACGCGTGGCCGCCTACTACCGCGACCAAGGGTTGTTCGCCATTCTGCCCTTCGCCCTGCCGCTGACGATTCCGCCCGTGGGCGTCATCACCCACGCCCATCGCCCGGTCTCGCCGGCGGTCGGCCATTTCCTGGACGTGGTGCACGAGATCGCGGGGCTGGAGGCGCGGGCGCGGGAAGCCGGCGCCCCGCCTGCCGTCAGGCCAGCGGCGGCTGGATCTCCACCCGCAGGGCGCCGACGGACTCGATCCGGGCGCTGACCACGTCGCCCGCGGCAAGAAAGCTGCGCCGCGCGGCGCCCACGCCAGCAGGGGTGCCGGTCAGCACCACGTCGCCGGGCTCCAGCGTCATGATGCGGGACAGCGTCGCCAGTTGCTCGCCGATGTCGAAGATCATGCCCGAGGTGCGCGCGTCCTGCCGGACGTCGCCGTTGACGTCCAGGCGCATGGCCAGGTCGTGCGGGTCGGGAACGAAGGCGGCCGGCACCAGCGGACCCAGCGGGCAACTGGTGTCGTGCGCCTTGCCCGCGACCCAGTCGAACTTGTAGAAGGTCTCGGGCGCACGGTTCAGGTCGCGGGCGGAAAAGTCGATCGCCACGCAATAGGCCGCGACGTGCTCGCGCCAGTCCTGGGCCGCGATGGCGCGGGCCTCGCGGCCGATCACCAGCGCCAGTTCGATCTCCCAGTCGAAGGACTGGCAGCCGCGCGGAATGCGCACGGTGGCGCCGGGCCCCACCACCGCCTGCCGCGCGGGCTTGAAGAAAAAGAACAGCCGTTGCGCGGACTTGTCGTGCGCGTCGGGCACCTTCATCTCGGCCAGATGATCGTAGTAGTTGGCGCCGGCGCACAGGACCTTGCCGGGATATTGCAGCGGCGCCAGCTCGGGGGCGTCGGCCGGCACGGCCAGTGCATGCAGCTCGCGTTCGGCGGCTGCGATGCGCGCCAGCCCCGGCTGGTGGGCGGCCCAGTCGCGGAACAGATCGATGATGCCGTCCGGCATCGCGTCCAGCCCCAGCGCCCGGGCCGATGCCGCGATCGGATAGCAGCCCCGGGCGGTCTGCAAACAGCCGGTCGGCGCGCCATGCACCAAGCGGGTAGTCAAAGAAAACATCCTTGCTTCCTCATTCCATCCATCCATGAGCGATCCGTCGCATGCGACAGACGCCACTCGACCCGGGATGCGGTGGATCCGGCTCCGCCGGTCCGCCCGCATCGCCCCCTGGGGGGTGCGCGAAGCGCGTAGGGGGGGAACCTCTAATCAGCGCTGAAGCCCGAGGCTTGCACCGCCTGGCGCCATTGTTCGAGCTCGCGGCGGCCTTGTTCGTCCAGTTGCCGGGGCGTGCTGTCCACCGGAGTCATGCCCATCTGGGCCAGCTTCGCGCGCACGTCGGGCTCCTTCAAGGCCCGGACGATGGCCGCGTTCAACTGGGCAAGGCGAGCATCCGGCGTGCGTGCCGGCGCGTAGATGCCGCCCCAGCCCTGGGCCGTGCCCATGCGCAGCCCCAGTTCCGCCGCCGTCGGCACCTCCGGCAGCTCCGCCGCCCGCTGCGAGCCGAAGGTGACCAGGATGCGGACCTTGCCGGCCTGCTGCAGGTTCAGCATCTCGCCTATGTTCAGGATCGCGGCCGGGATCTGCGCGCCGACCAGCGCGGTGATGACTTCGGCGGCGCCCTTGTAGCCGATGTGCTCCATCCGCACGCCGGTGGTCTGCGACAGCGAGACGCCCAGGAAATGCTGGATGCTGCCGGCCGAGGGCGTGCCATAGAAGGCCGCCGTGGGGTGGGCCTTGGCCCAGGCCAGGAAGTCCTGCAGGCTGCGCGCCGAGGACGAGGCCGGCACGGCCAGCCCCAGTTCCCAGGTCGGCAGCTTGGCCACCGGCGCGAGTTCGGTGAACGGGTCATAGCCCAGCTTCTTGAACACGTGCGGATACAGGTAGATGGTCGCCCCCGGCGCCACCACCAGCGTGTTGCCGTCGGGCGCGGCCGCCTTGACGTGCTGGATGGCCAGCCGCGCCTGCGCGCCCGGCCGATTCTCGACGATGGCCGGCTGGTTGAGCGAGACGCGCAGCTTGTCCGCCAGCAGGCGCGCGATGATGTCGAAGTTGCCGCCGGCGGGCAGGCCCACCACCAGCTTCAGGGGCTCCTGGGCCTGGGCCGCCG
This sequence comes from Pigmentiphaga sp. H8, assembly GCF_003854895.1. NCBI lineage: Bacteria > Pseudomonadati > Pseudomonadota > Betaproteobacteria > Burkholderiales > Alcaligenaceae > Pigmentiphaga > Pigmentiphaga sp. H8. The sequence goes on from NZ_CP033966.1 coordinate 314,187, forward strand.
GAGCCGTCAGCGCGAACAGCAAGGCGAGCGACGCTCGCCGGATAAGGGTCGGGATCATGATGCGCCTCGTGTGCCCCCGGGGGCGTTGGCCTACAGTTTGCGCGCCGCGGTCACGGCGATCTCGACCTCGTATTCGGGAAAGGCCAGCTTGGCCTCCACGCAGGAGCGTACCGGCTTGTGCCCGGCGATCACCCATTGGTCCCAGATCTCGTTGAGCTTGGGCCATTTCTTGTAGTCGTCGATCCAGACCATGGCGCTCAGGATGTGCTTGCGGTCCAGGCCTATGCCCTCGAGCTGGGCGTCGAGCTTGGCCAGGATCTGGCGCAACTGGCCGTCGAAGTCCTGCGACGGATCGTCCGCGACCTGTCCCGACATGTAGACGATGTTGTCGTGGATCACGATCTTGCTCATGTGGGCGTTTTCGTTCAGGCGTTCGATGGTCATGCGCGGCTCCTTGTCGTGTGCCGGCACATTGTGGGCGCGATGCGCGCCATCGCCGTAATGAAAGAAACTTATCTCCCGAGAACCGGGAAGAATCTCCGGCGCGCTCAGGCGTCCAGGTGCGGCCGCATCAGCGCCTCGAACCATTCCACGAACACGCCCAGCCGGCGCGACCGCTGCCGGCGATGGGGATACAACAGGGAGACCGGCATGGGCGCGGGGCGCAGGCCGGGCATGACCTCGACCAGTTCACCGGCATCCAGCAGATGCCGCACGTCGAAGCGCGGGATCTGGATCAGCCCCAGGCCCATCCGGCAGCAGGCGATGTAGTTCTCGGCATTATTCACCACCACCTGGCTGGGCACGTCCCGGCTGCGCGGTTCGCCGCCTGCATCCAGGTATTCCCAGGCCGTCTCGCGCCCCGTGGTGGCCGAGGCATAGCCCACGGCCCAATGGCCGCCGGCCAGTTCGTCGGGGTGCCGGGGTTCGCCGTGCTGGCGCAGGTAGGCCGGACTGGCGCAGTTGATCAGCGCGATGTCGCCCAGCGGACGCACGACCAGACTGCTGTCGTGCAAGGTGCCGATGCGTACCGCGCAGTCCACGCCTTCGCGCACGAGATCGATGGCGCGGTCGCCCGAACGCAGCAGCAGTTGCAGGCGGGGATGGCGCTGCAGCAGGCCGGGCAGCGCGGGCACGACCAGGCGCCGCGCGATGCGGCTGGGCACGTCCACCGTCAGGCGTCCGGCCAACTGCTTCCCGCGCGCATGGAACAACTGGTCGATGTCCTCGACCTCGGCCAGCAGCGGCCGTATCCGTTCGATCAACTGCTGGCCGTCGGCGGTCAGGGCGACACGCCGGGTCGTGCGATGCAGGAGGCGGGCCCCGACCTGCTCTTCCAGTTGCTGGACGGCCGCCGACACCGAGGCGCGGGGCAGCTCCAGCGCATGGGCCGCCTGGATGAAACTGCCCATCTCCGCCACCTGGACGAAAACGCGGTACTGGTCGAAACGATCCATGTCCCAAGCATAGAGCAGGATGCCGCTACTTGGTGGTGTAGCCGCCGTTGATGAGGATGGTCTGGCCCGTGATCCACCAGCCGTCGCTGACCAGGTGCCGGATGAACGGGACGACGTCGTGGATGTCGGTCAGCCCGGTCTTCGAGAACGGCGACAGGGCCGCCGCGGTCTTGTGGTACGCCACCGCCTCGGCCTGCTCGGCGGGATAGAAGAAGGGCGTATCCATCGGTCCCGGGCCGACCGCGGTCACCGAGATGCCGCGCTGGCCGAACTCCTTAGCCGCCGCGCGGGTGAAGTGTTCCACCGGCGCCTTGGTGCCCTCGTAGGCCGCGTAGAACGGCGTGAACGCGCCCAGCAGCGAGGTCACCAGCGTCACGACCTTGCCGTTGTCGTTCACGTGGCGGCCGGCTTCCTTCAGGAAGAAGAACGCCGACTTGGCGTTGACCGCGGACATCTCGTCGTATTCGGTCTCGCTGATGTCGACGATGGGTTTCTTCAGCACCTTGCCCACCGTGTTGATGGCGATGTCCGGCCGCCCGGCCACGGCGATGGCGTCGGCGAACAGCTTCTCCACCGCCCCGGCCGTCGTCAGGTCCGCCTGCAGGGCGGCCGACTCGGCGCCGGCCGCGCGCACCGCGGCCACGGTGGCGTCGGCGTCCGCCTTGGACGCCGGGCTGTTGTAGTGGACGATGACGGCCTTGGCACCCTGCGCGGCCAGATCGCGCGCGATCAGCCCGCCGAGATTCTTCGCGCCGCCGGCGATCAGCGCGACCTTGCCGCGTATCGAATGGTCTGCCATGGAAAACTCCTGTGCGATGGAAACGAGGGTTCCAGCTTAGGAGCGTGGGCCGATCCGATCAGCCCCCGGGGGCTGGATGGACTATCCAGGAAATCCGGCCAATCGCCGAGGGCACCGCATCAACGCAGGGCGCGTGCCGTGAGTTCCACCCGCACGACCTGCCCGTTCTCGATGGGCGCCGCCAGGTCGGTCTCGCGGAAGCGCCGCATCCAGGGCGGCGTGGTTTCCAGCCCCCGCGCGAGCGCGAGCTGGTAGGCGTGGAAGAACTGGCCGTGGCCGACCGCGACGACGAAGCCCGGCAGCGTGCGCACGCGTTCGTCGAAGGCGCGCAGCCGGTCCGCGAACTCGGAGAATGATTCGGCGTCGTCGCCGTCGCGGTAGTCGGGGTCGGCGCGCTGCCAGTAAGCGTCGGCCAGGGGCCGGCGTTCGTGCACGTTCAGGCCCGCGCACTTGAGGGCCGACAGGTAGGTGAACTCCTGGATGGGCCAGACCTCCATCGGGGTGCCTGGCCATTTTTCCAGGATGGGGGCGGCGGTTTCCTGCGCGCGCATGAAGGGCGAGACGATCAGCAGGTCGGGATTGCGATCGATCTGGCTGGCCGCGAGGAGCGCCTGTTCGCGCCCCAGCGCTGTCAGCGGGCTGGCGCCCACCTCGGAGGTGGCCGCCCCGGCATTGGCCGTGCTTTGCCCGTGGCGGATCAGCCAGAGTTCGCGCAGTGCCATGAGGGCCCTAGGCCAGCTTCTGCTTCAGCAGTTCGTTGACCTGCTGCGGATTGGCCTTGCCCTTGGCGGCCTTCATCACCTGGCCGACCAGCGAATTGAAGGCCTTTTCCTTGCCGGCGCGGTATTCGGCCACGATGGCGGGATTGGCGGCCAGCACGTCGTCGATCATCTGGCCGATGGCGCCGGTATCGCTGATCTGCTTGAGGCCGCGCGCTTCGATGATGGCATCGGCGTCGCCGCCGTGCTCGCCCTGCCAGATGGCGGCGAACACGTCGCGGGCGATCTTGTTCGAGATCGTGCCGTCGGCGATGCGTGCCAGCAGCTTGCCCAGTTGCGCGCTGGAGACGGGGCTTTGGGCGATGTCCTGTTCCTCGCGGTTCAGCGCGGCGGCCAGTTCGCCCATGACCCAGTTGGCGGCCAGCTTGGCCTGGCCGGCGGGCAGGGCCTTGGCGGTGGCCTCGAAGAAGTCGGCCGTGTCGCGGCCGCCGGTCAGCTGGGCGGCGTCGTAGGCGGGCAGGCCGTAGTCGGCCTCGAAGCGGGCGCGCTTGGCGCCGGGCAGCTCGGGCATGTCGGCGCGCACGCGCTCGATCCATTCCGGCGCGATCACCAGCGGCGGCAGGTCGGGGTCGGGGAAGTAGCGGTAGTCGTGCGCGTCTTCCTTGGACCGCATGCTGCGGGTCTCGTCGCGGTCGGGGTCGTACAGGCGGGTTTCCTGCACCACCTTGCCGCCGTCCTCGATCAGCTCGATCTGGCGCCGGATTTCGTACTGGATGGCGCGTTCCAGGAAGCGGAACGAGTTGACGTTCTTGGTCTCGGTGCGGGTGCCGAATTCCTTCTGGCCCACCGGGCGCACGGACACGTTGGCGTCGATGCGGAACGAGCCTTCCTGCATGTTGCCGTCGCAGATGCCCAGCCAGACCACCAGCGCGTGCAGCGCCTTGGCGTAGGCCACGGCTTCCTCGGCCGAACGCATCTCGGGCTCGGACACGACTTCCAGCAGCGGGGTGCCGGCGCGGTTCAGGTCGATGCCGGTGGACTTTTCGCCATGGGGACCGGCGAAGTCGTCGTGCAGCGACTTGCCCGCGTCCTCTTCCAGGTGGGCCCGGGTCAGGTTGATGGTCATTTCCCGCTCGCCCACGAAGAAGGTGAGCGAGCCGCCCTGCACCACCGGGATCTCGTACTGGCTGATCTGGTAGTTCTTGGGCAGGTCGGGATAGAAGTAGTTCTTGCGGGCGAAGATGGAGCGCGGGGCGACGTGCGAGCCCAGCGCCAGGCCCAGCTTGATGGCGCGTTCGACCGCGCCCCGGTTCATGACCGGCAGCGTGCCCGGCAGCGCGAGGTCCACGGCGTTGGCCTGCATGTTGGCCGGGGCCCCGAAGCGGGTGCTGCTGCCCGAGAAGATCTTGGATGCCGTGGACAGTTGCACGTGCGTTTCCAGACCGATGACGACTTCCCAGTTCATACGTTCATTCCGCTGCGGAGGTCACAGGCTGCCGGGGCGGCGAGTGTGCCAATCCGTGGTTCGTTGGAAAACATCGGCGACGGCCAGCAACCGGCCTTCGTCGAAATAATTGCCGATGATCTGCAGGCCGACGGGGCGCTGGCCGTGCACCGGGCCCAGGCCGAAGCCGCAGGGGATGGACACCCCGGGCAGGCCCGCCAGGTTCAGGCTGAGCGTGTAGATGTCGGCCAGGTACATGGCCACCGGATCGTCCGTCTTCTCGCCCAGGTTCCAGGCCACGGTGGGGGACACGGGGCCGACGATCACGTCGCACTGGTCCTGCAGCGCCTTCTGGAAATCGTCGGCCACCAGCCGGCGCACCTTCTGCGCCTGCAGGTAGTAGGCGTCGTAGTAGCCGTGCGACAGCACGTAGGCGCCGGTCAGGATGCGGCGCTGCACTTCCAGGCCGAAGCCCTCGGCGCGCGAGCGGCTGGTCATGTCGGCCAGGTCGCGGTATTCGGCCGCGCGGTGGCCGTAGCGCACGCCGTCGTAGCGCGAGAGGTTGCTCGAGGCCTCGGCCGGGGCGATGACGTAGTAGGCAGGGATGGACAGCTCCGTGCGCGGCAGGGAAATGTCCACCCGCTGGGCGCCCAGCGCCTCGAACTGCTGCAGCGCGGTCTCGATGGCCATGCGCACGTCGTCGGCCAGGCCGGCGCCGAAGAATTCGCGCGGGATGCCGATGCGCAGGCCGGCCAGCGGCTTGTCGCCCTGGGCCCGCGCGGCGAATGCGTCGAACGCCGCGCGCACGCGGCCGGGGGCGTTGGGTTCGGCGCCGCAGCGTTCCAGGCTGGTGGAGTCGCGCGGGTCGAAGCCGGTGATGGGATCCAGCAGTTCCAGCAGGTCGCGCGCGTGGCGGGCGATGGGGCCGCCCTGGTCCAGGCTGGAGCCGTAGGCGATCATGCCGTAGCGGGACACGGTGCCGTAGGTGGGCTTGATGCCGCTGACGCCGCACAGCGAGGCCGGCTGCCGGATCGAGCCGCCGGTGTCGGTGGCGGTGGCGCCCACGGCCAGGCCCGCGGCGACCGCGGCGGCCGAGCCGCCGGACGAGCCGCCGGGCACGGCCGCGGTGTCCCAGGGGTTCAGGACCGGACCGTAGGCCGAGTTCTCGTTGGACGAGCCCATCGCGAACTCGTCGCAGTTGAGCTTGCCCAGGGTGACCGCACCCGCCGCGGCCAGCCGTTCGACCACGGTGGCGTCGAACGGGCTGACGTAGTCCTTCAGCATGGCGCTGGCCGCCGTGGTGCGCCAGCCGCGGGTGACGAAGACGTCCTTGTGGGCGATGGGGATGCCGGTCAGCTGGCCGGCCTGGCCGCCCGCCAGTGCGGCGTCGGCGGCGCGGGCCTGGGCCAGCGTCAGTTCGGGGTCCACGTGCAGGAAGGCGTTGAGTTCGTGGCGGGCGGCAATGGCCTCGAGCGCGCTCTGCGCCAGTTCGACGGCCGAGACCCGGCGCTCGTCCAGGGCCTTGCGCAGCTCGGCGATGCCGGCGAATTCGGTGTGCAGGGGTTGTGGCATGGGCTTACTCGATGACCTTGGGCACCAGGAACAGGCCGTCCTGGACGGCCGGGGCGTTGGCCAGCAGGGCGTCGCGCGATTCGGCGGTGGCCGGCTCGGTGGCGGCGTCCTCGCGCAGGCGCAGGACCACGTCCTCGATGGCCGAGATGGGATGGGTGAGCGGTTCCACGCCCTGGGTATCGACCGCCTGCAATTGCTCGATCAGGCCGAAGATGCCGTTCAGGTCCTTCAGGACGCGGGCCTGGGTGTCGCCCGCAAGTTCGAGACGGGCCAGCCGCGCGATGCGCGTGACGTCGGTTTCGGTAAGCGCCATGGCAGTGTGATGGAAAGGCGGCGAAACGGCGTCGGACGGGGCTCTGGCGCGCTTCGGGGCCGGGTGGGTCGTAGCACTGCTTCGAAGACCGCAGAATCGAGAATAATGCAGAACTTTGATGCAGTTTCAGGGTATTGAAGCAGGATTATAAGTTATCATTTCGCGTTTACCGGACCCGCCCACCCCGCATCCGTTCTTCATAAAAGATTCCCGATGTTCAGTTTCCTGCGCAGTTATTTTTCCAATGATCTGGCGATCGACCTTGGCACCGCCAACACGCTGATCTACGTCCGCAGCAAGGGCATCGTGCTGAACGAACCCTCGGTGGTGGCCATCCGCCAGGAAGGCGGGCCCAGCGGCAAGAAAACGATCCAGGCGGTGGGCAAGGAAGCCAAGCAGATGCTGGGCCGCGTGCCCGGCAACATCGAAGCCATCCGTCCCATGAAGGACGGCGTGATCGCCGACTTCACCGTGACCGAGCAGATGCTCAAGCAGTTCATCCGCATGGTCCACCCCAAGGGCCTGTTCGCCCCCAGCCCCCGCATCATCATCTGCGTTCCCTGCGGCTCCACGCAGGTCGAGCGCCGGGCGATCCGGGAATCGGCCCTGGGCGCGGGCGCCAGCCAGGTCTTCCTGATCGAGGAACCCATGGCCGCGGCCATCGGCGCCGGCCTGTCGGTCTCCGACGCCAGCGGCTCGATGGTGGTGGACATCGGCGGCGGCACCACCGAGGTCGCCGTGATCTCGCTGGGCGGCATGGTCTACAAGGGTTCGGTGCGCGTGGGCGGCGACAAGTTCGACGAGGCCATCGTCAACTACATCCGCCGCAACTACGGCATGCTGATCGGCGAACCCACGGCCGAACTCATCAAGAAGGCCATCGGATCGGCGTTCCCCGGGTCCGAGGTCAAGGAAATGGAAGTCAAGGGCCGCAACCTGTCCGAAGGCATCCCTCGCAGCTTCACCGTTTCCTCCAATGAAATCCTCGAGGCCCTGACCGATCCGCTGAACCAGATCGTCTCGGCCGTGAAGATCGCGCTGGAGCAGACCCCGCCCGAACTGGGCGCCGACATCACCGAGAAGGGCATCATGCTGACCGGCGGCGGCGCGCTGCTGCGCGACCTGGACCGCCTGTTGCAGGAAGAAACCGGCCTGCCCGTCATCGTGGCCGAGGACCCGCTGACCTGCGTGGTGCGCGGCTGCGGCCAGGCGCTCGAGCGCATGGACAAACTGGGCGCCATCTTCACGAACGAGTAATCTTTCCTCATGGTTGCCATCGCGACGGGGCGAAGCGGCTGACAAGCGGTTCGCCCCGGTCTTTTTTCATCGGGACCTGTCCCGGCATCGCCGGACGCTGGACCAATCTCCATGCAATACAGTCCACCGTCGTTTTTCAAGCAGGGGCCGCCGGCCTTGGTCCGGCTGGCGTTCTTCGTTTTCCTGTCCCTGGTCATGCTGGTGGTCGACACCCGCATGCGGGCGCTCGACGCCTTGCGCGAAGCGGTCAGCGTGGTGCTGTACCCGTTCCAGCGCGTCATGCTGCTGCCCCGGGACGGCGTGCGCTACGTGGCCGATTTCTTCGAGGTCAATAGCAGCGTACAGCAGGAAATCGAGCTGATGCGCCGCCAGCGCATCGAGATGGCCCAGTCCACCGCCCAGGCCGCGCAACTGGCCTCCGAGAACGCCCAGTTGCGCCGGCTGCTGGGCGCCAGCGAACGCGTCCCGGCCCCCGCCGTCCTGGTACAGGTGCTGTACGAGTCGCGCGACGCGTTCTCGCGCCGGCTGATCATCGACAAGGGCAGCCACTACGGCATCATCGCCGGCATGCCGGTCATCGACGACGGCGGCGTGGTGGGGCAGGTGGTGCGCACCTCGCCCATGACCTCCGAGGTCGCGCTGCTGACCGACCGCGTGCAGTCCATTCCCATCCAGGTGCTGCGCAACGGCTTGCGCGGCATCACGTCCGGCGGCGAGATCCCGGGCCGGCTGGGCCTGCGGTTCATGGCGTCCGACGCCGACATCCAGGTGGGCGACACCCTGGTCACCAGCGGGCTGGACGGCATCTATCCCGAGGGCCTGCCCGTGGCCACGGTCGAATCGGTCGAGCGCGACGCCAGTTCCGGCTTCGCCCGCATCCTGTGCAAGCCGGTGGCCGGCGTGGAGCGCTACCGGCATTTCCTGGTGCTGCAGACCATCAAGCCGCAGGAACTTAACAACGCGCCGGGGGACGAATCCTCCAAAAGTGAACAGTCGGACAAGTCGTCCCCATCATCCATGGCGCCCCGCGCTACCCCCAGCCGATGAAAGCACACTTCCTCATCCAGGGCACAGCGGATCCGGCTCCGCCGGTCCGCCAGTGCCGCCCCCTGGGGGGCGCGCGTAAGCGCGTAGGGGGGGGCCTTCGTTGAAAGCTCCCTCGACACTGCCGCGTTCCCGGGTTCCGACTGAACACCTGCTCTTGCCGGTCGAGCCCCGCTTCATCTGGCTGACGCTGTTCCTGGCCTGGCTGCTCAACCTGCTGCCCTGGGGCCAGGTGGGCGGCATTCCCGACGCGCTGGCGATCTGCCTGGTATTCTGGAGCGTCCACGAGCCCCGGCGCGTGGGCATGCTGACCGCCTTCGTCTTCGGCATCCTGATGGACGTGCACGGGTCGGCCCGCCTGGGCGAGCATGCGCTGTCCTACACCCTGATGGTCTACCTGGCGCTGCTGATGCACCGGCGGCTGTCGTGGTTCTCGCCCTGGCTGCAGGCCTTGCACGTGCTGCCGGTTTTTTTCGTCTCCGAACTCACGGTATTCTCTATCCGAGGCTGGCTCGACGGCACCTGGCCGGGCTGGTGGTGGGCGCTGAACAGCGTGATCTCGGCCCTGCTGTGGCCGCTGGCGGGCTGGATCCTGCAAGCCCCCCAGCGCAGGGCGGTGGACCCCGACGACACGCGTCCCATCTAGCGCAGGCCCGCCACCGGCATCTCGTAACACCGTCCGGCCCCACTGGGGCCGGGTTTCCGTAGCACATGACCGAACTCAAGAATACCGAGCGCGAACTCCAGCATTTCCGCCTGCGCCTGCTGGTGGCGGTGGGGATCGTCCTCGTCTGCTTCGGGCTGCTCGGGTCCCGGTTCTGGTATCTGCAGGTCGCCAACCACGATGCCTATGCCGCGCGGGCCGAGCAGAACCGCATCTCGGTCGTACCCATCACGCCCCATCGGGGCATCGTGGTGGACCGCAACGGCGCGCTGCTGGCCCGCAACTACTCGGCCTATACGCTGGAAATCACGCCGTCCAAGGCGGGCAAGCTGGACGAGACCATCGAGCAACTGGGCGAGGTGGTGAACATCGATGCCCGCGACCGCCGCCGTTTCCGCCAGTTGCTGGGCGAATCGCGGCGGTTCGAGAGCCTGCCCATCCGCAGCCGCCTGACCGACGAGGAGGTCGCCCGCTTCGCCGCGCAGGCCTATCGTTTTCCGGGTGTGGAGATCCGCGCGCGGCTGCTGCGCCACTACCCCCAGGGCGAGACAGCGGCGCACGTGGTCGGCTACATAGGGCGGATTTCGCAGCGGGATATCAATAGGTTGGAGGAAGATGGCACCATTTCCAACTATCGGGGCACCGACTACATAGGCAAGGAAGGCCTGGAGAAGTCCTACGAAGGCGTCCTGCACGGCAAGACCGGGGTCGAAGAGGTCGAGGTGACCGCCTCGGGCCGCGCGGTGCGCACCCTGTCGCGCACGCCTCCGGTCTCGGGCAAGAACCTGATCCTGTCCATCGACGTCGAATTGCAGAAGATCGCCGAGGCGGCGTTCGGCAACCGGCGGGGCGCGCTGGTGGCGATCGAGCCCGCCTCGGGCGACATCCTGGCCTTCGTCTCGCGCCCGTCGTTCGATCCCAACCTGTTCGTCGACGGCATCGACGTGGACAATTGGAAGGCGCTGAACGAATCGCCCGATCGCCCGCTGATCAACCGGCCGCTGTACGGCACCTATCCCATCGGCTCCACCTACAAGCCCTTCATGGCGTTGGCCGGACTGGAACTGGGCAAGCGGACCTTCACCGGCACCATGTACGACCCCGGCTATTTCGAGTTCGGCGACCGCCGCTACCGCAACTCCGGGGAGCGGGCCTACGGCACGATAGACATGCGCCGCGCGCTGGAAGTCTCGTCCGACACCTACTTCTATTCGCTGGCCGCCGACCTGGGCGTGGATGCCATCCACGATTTCATGAAGCCCTTCGGCTTCGGCCAGATCACCGGCATCGACCTGGGTGGCGAAAAGACCGGCATCCTGCCGTCCACCGCCTGGAAGCGGCGGGCCTATTCCAAGCCCGAGCAGCAGCGCTGGTACGCGGGCGAGACCATTTCCATCGGCGTGGGCCAGGGCTACAACGCCTTCACGCTGCTGCAGCTGGCCCAGGCCACTTCGGTGCTGGCCAACGACGGCGTCTACATGAAGCCCCACCTGGTCAAGTCCTTGCAGGACAGCGCCACCGGCGAACAGACCCTGACCGTTCCGCACGAAAGCTACCGCATTCCGCTCAAGCCCGAGAACATCAAGATGATCAAGCAGGCCATGGCCTCGGTCACGCGCAGCGGCACGGCGGCACGGGCCTTCGCCGGCGCGCCCTACGTCGCGGCGGGCAAGACCGGCACGGCGCAGGTCTACAGCCTGCGTTCGGGGGAACGCTACAACGCCAGCCGCATCGACGAGCGGCTGCGCGACCACGCCCTGTTCATGGCCTTCGCGCCGCTGGACCATCCGCGCATCGCGGTGGCCCTGATCGTCGAGAACGCCGGCTGGGGCGCCACCGTGGCCGCGCCCGTGGCGCGCCAGGTATTCGACTTTTGGCTGCTGGGCAAGCGCCCGGGCGGGCCCGTGCCCGACACGCCACCCCAACCTGCGGAGGCTGCCGGTGATTGACGGACCGGGCCTGTTCAACCGCCTGACCTGGCGCACCGTCCTGCTGCGCACGGTCGCGGTGTTCGACATTCCCATGTTGCTGATCCTGATGGCCCTGGCGGGTATCGGGCTGATGTCCATGTACTCGGCCGGAGGCGGTTTCGACGGCCGCTTCGCCGACCAATTGCGCAACTACGGCATCGCGCTGCTGGCGATGTGGCTGCTGGCGCAACTCTCGCCCCAGACGCTGATGCGGCTGGCGGTGCCGGTCTACCTGGTCGGGCTGGTGCTGCTGTTCGGCGTGGAGTTCGTCGGCGAGACCAGCAAGGGCGCGACACGATGGCTGAACCTGGGCTTCACCCGCATCCAGCCTTCCGAGGTGATGAAGATCGCCGTGCCCATGATGCTGGCCTGGTACTTCCACAAGCACCAGGGCACCTTGCGGATACGCGACTTCATCGTGGCCGCGGTGCTGATGCTGACGCCGTTCTCGCTGATCGTGCTGCAGCCCGACCTCGGCACCGCGCTGCTGGTATTCGGCGCCGGGTTCTTCGTGCTGTTCTTCGCCGGCCTGTCGTTCCGCCTGCTGGTGCCCATCACGCTGGTAAGCGTGATCGCGCTGGGGACCCTGGTCTCGCTGGAAGACACCCTGTGCACGGACGGCGTGGACTGGGTCGTGCTGCACGACTACCAGAAGCACCGTGTCTGCACCTTGCTGAATCCCGCCTCCGATCCCCTGGGCAAGGGCTTCCACACCATACAGTCGGCCATCGCGGTCGGTTCGGGCGGAATGCTGGGCAAGGGCTACATGCAGGGCACGCAGACCCACCTCGACTTCATTCCCGAGCGCACCACCGACTTCATCTTCGCGGTATTCGCCGAAGAGTTCGGCTTCGTCGGCAACCTGCTGTTGCTGTTCCTGTACCTGCTGCTGCTGGTCCGCGGGCTGACCATCGCCGCGAACGCCCCGTCGGTCTTCTCGCGCCTGCTGGCGGGGGCGCTGACCATGGTGTTCTTCGTCTATGCCTTCGTGAACATGGGCATGGTCAGCGGCATCCTGCCCGTGGTGGGCGTGCCGCTGCCCTTCATGAGCTACGGGGGCACGGCGCTGCTGACGCTGGGGTGCGCGGCGGGCATCCTGATGGGGATACAGCGCCACCGGGCGCTGGTGCAGAGCTAGGCCCGGCGCCCTCCCACGGGCCTAGTCCTTCGGCAGCGCGGGCTGGGGCGAGAACGGCGCCACGTTCATGATCTTCACTTCCTGGGCCACGAACGACCCCCGGTTCATCTGCCTGAACGCGGCCCACTCGGGATCCGCCTCCAGCCGTTCGCGGCGCCGTTCGCGCTCGGCCAGGCTGGCGTAGGCCCAGATGTGGACGACCTGGTTCAGCGGACCGATCTCGCTCACGTAGAAGCCGACCAGCCCGCCCAGGTGCCGCATCTGCACGGGCAGGCCGTGCGCGCGGTAGCGCTGCAGGTAGTCGTCCATCGTGCCGTGCTTGAGCGTGTAGGTGCGGTGCTCGACGATCATGCGGGGGTTCCTCGTGTTTCCGCTAGGGCTGGACCTGGATACCCGTCTTCTTCAGGAAGGGAATCCAGCGCTCGAAATCGCTGGCCAGCTTGGCCTTGAATGCCTCGGTATCCATCGGTCCGTTCAGGCCCATGCCGCCCAGCCGCTCGGACACCTCCGGCGAGCGGACCACCTTCAGGATGGCCTGTTCCAGCTGGCTGCGGGTGGCAGCGGGGGTGCCGGCCGGCGCCAGGATGCCGTAGGCATTGCTCATCTGCAGGTCCGGATAGCCGGCCTCGACCGACGTCGGGACGTCGGGCAATTGCTTCGAGCGCTGGGTGTCGAACAGCACCAGGCCGCGTACCTTGCCCTCGCGCACATAGGGCGCGAGGATGGTGACGTCGGCGTTCAGGGCGTCGATCTGGCCGGCCAGGAGGTCGGCGATGGCCGGGGCCGCGCCGCGATAGGGGACGTGCAGCATCTGCGAGCCGGTGTAGACGTTCACCATCTCGCCGCCTATGTGCATGGTGGAGCCGACGCCGGACGAACCGTAGCTGATGCGCGCTCCGGACTTGGATTTGTCCACCAGCTCGCGCAGCGTGCGCACGCCCAGGTCGGGGCGGGCGATCATCAGGGTCTGGACCTGGCCGATCAGCGCCACGGGCTCCAGGTCCTTGCGCGGATCGTAGGGCAGCTGCGTCATCGTGCCCGCCGACATCACGTAGCCCGAGGTCGCCACCAGCAGCGTCGCGCCGTCCGCGGGCGACTTGGCGACGTAGTTCGCGCCGACCACGCCGCCCGCGCCGCCGCGGTTCTCGACCACCACGGTCTTGCCCAGCGCGGCTGTCAGGCCGGGCGCGATGATGCGCGCGACCTGGTCCACCGGACCGCCGGCGGCGAAGGGCACCACCAGCTTGACGACGTCGGCCGCCAGCGAGGGCGCCGAGACGGCGCACGACAGCAGGAACAGCAAGCTTCGAACTCGTTGCATGAAGATCTCCTCCATGGCGCTGCGCCATGGTCGTGGACGACGCGGGGCGGATGCCGGAACCGGGGTGCCGCGTTCAGCCCCGGAAGCGTGGTTCGGGCAGGCCGCCCACGCCTACCTCGAGCGCGAACAGTCCGCCGGCGAGCGGTTCCCTGGCCAGCTCGGGCACGCGCTGCGAGTGGCTGGTGACGTACAGCGTGTCGAGCCCGCTGCCGCCGAAGGCGGGGCAGGTCGGGTTGGTGACGGGCATCTGGATGATGCGGTCCACGCGTCCTGCGGGCGTGAGGCGGACCAGTTGGCCGGTGGCGACCATCGCGTTCCACAGGCAGCCGTCCACGTCCACGGTGGAGCCGTCGGGCCGGCCGGCCTGGTGCGTCCAGTCCTTGAAGACGCGGCGATTGGAGATGGCGCCGTCGTCCAGGTCGTAGTCGAAGGCCCAGATGACCTGCCGGTGCGTATCGGCGAAGTACATCGTGCGGTCGTCGGGACTCCAGGCGATGGAGTTGGGCAGCACGACATCGTCCAGCATGACGTGGCAGCGGTGGTCGGGATCGAGGCGGTAGAGCTTGCCTTCCGGCGTGCGGCGGGTATCGGGCATGCTGCCCACCCAGAAGCGGCCGCGGCGGTCGCACTTGCCGTCGTTCAGGCGGTTGTCCGGCTGGTCGGGCTCGGGATTCAGCAGGGGCTGGGGAGCTTCGCCGGTATCGGGGTCGTACAGGTACAGGCCGTGGTTGGTGGCCAGCAGGAAGCCGCCCGTCTCGCGCAGCGCGATGCTGCCCACCAGCAGTTCGGGCGCCAGCCGTTGCGCGCGGTGCCGGCCGGTGGCGGGCTCGTACGATTGCAGGGCCGGGCGCCGTACGTCCACCCACCACAGGCGCTGGCTGCGGCCGCACCAGAGCGGGACTTCGCCCAGGATGTCGGCCCCTTGGACCACGCATTCGATCTTGCCGGCCACCGTTGTCTCCTTCGGTCTTGTGTGCCCCGCAAGGCCGGGGCGTTTTTTCTCAGATTATTCCGTAATTCAGGATTCGTCAAACATCCCATTATTTAGGATTAGTGATGTGCTCCCGACATGGCCGGTATAATCCGCGCCACCGTCCCGCTCCACGCGCCCCGTGAACGCATCCGATAACGCCCGTCCGGCTTCCACGCTCGCCCGCGCTTTCGAAGTGCTGGAGCTGCTGTCCGTCGAGCATCCGCTGCTGCGGGTCGAGGACGTCATGTCGCGGCTGGGCCATACCCGCTCCACGGCCTATCGCTACGTGAAGGAACTATGCGATGCGGGCGTGCTGGCGCCGTCCTCGGGCGGCATGTACGCGCTGGGGCCCCGCATCGTCGAACTCGAACGCATGCTGGTGCTGACCGACCCGCTGTACCTGGCGGGCCGCAAGGTGCTGCCGGCCGTGCGCGAACCCGGCAGCGTGCTGCTGCTGCACAACCTGTACCGCGACAAGGTGCTGTGCATCTACAAGGAAGGCCCCGATTCGCTGGAATACCGCGGCGAGTCCATTGCCGTGCGGCGTTCGCGCGGCATGCCGTTCCCGCTGTTCCGCGGCGCGGCTTCGCTGGCGATGCTGGCGTTCTTCACCCCTCATCGCATCCGGCAGACCTACCTGCGCAGCGCCGACGAGATCGCGCAGGCGGGCCTGGGACGCAGCTGGGAAGCGTTCCGCGGCGCCCTGGCCGCGATCCGCCGCAGTGGCTACGCCACCAGCCGCAGCCAGATCACGCCCAACCTGGCCGGCGTGGCGGTGCCCATCTTCCTGCCGGGGGAAAAGAAGGTGATAGGCAGCCTGGCGCGGGCCTTTCCCGCCGAGTTGCTGACGCCGGAGATGGAGCGGGCGTGCCTGGGCCGCCTGTCCGAGGCGGCTGCGCTGATCGCCCGGGAGTTCGTCCAGGCGGGGCACGGCGCCTAGGAGCCGCCGGGCCCTAGTCCATCAGCTTGATCCCGGCGCTCTTGGCCACGCTGCGGGTACTGTCGATTTCCTTGCGGATGAAGGCGTCGAACTGCGCCGGCGTGGACGCCACCACGTCGTTGCCCCAGGCGTTCAACTGCCGCACGATGTCGGGCCGCTTGATGGTCGCTATCAGGTCTGCGGACAGCTTCTGCGCGACGTCGGGAGGCAGGCCAGCCGGCGCCACGAAACCGAAGATGCTTTCGTACTCGTAGCCCGGCACGCTTTCCCCTATGGTCGGGAAATCCGGGTGCGTGGGACTGCGCTGGCCGTTGGCGATGGCCAGCAGTTTCAGCCTGCCCGACTGGATGTGGGGCAGCGCCGATTCCAGGATGACGAAGCCCAGCTTGAGTCGTCCCGGCAGCAGGTCGTTGTAGGCCGGCGCGCTGCCGTTATAGGGTACGTGCGGCATGTCGAGGCCGGCCTTCACCTTCAGCAGTTCACCGGCGACGTGGGTGGCCGTGCCTATGCCCAGCGACGCGTATTCCAGGCGTCCGGGTTCGGCGCGCACGAGCTTGATCAGTCCCGCCACGTCGTCGACGGGCAGGGAAGGGTGGGCCACGAGCGCGATCACCGCCGAGCCGACCTGGGTGAGCGGCGTGAAGTCCTTCAGCGTGTCGTAGGGCAGCGTGCTGCGCAGCGCGGGGTTGATGGTGTGCGAACTGATGACCAGTCCGAACGTATAGCCGTCGGGAGCGGCCCGCGCGACAGCCTGGGTGCCGATGATGGCGCCCGCGCCGGCGCGGTTTTCCACCACGACGCTCTGGCCCCAGCGTTCGCCCAGTTTCAGCGCGATCAGCCGCGCCATGCCGTCGGTGGCGCCGCCCGGCGGCATGGGCACGATCATCCTGACGGGCTTTTGGGGATAGGTGGCCTGCGCGCGCAGCGCGGGCGACAGCGCCAGGGCGGCCGTCGCGGCCAGCCACTGGCGGCGCCGGATGTCCGGCGAACAGGACGGGGTCGTCATGTCGATTCCTTGGGCGTGAAGGGAAGGTGATGTATCCATGGCCGGCGCAACGCGTCGTGCCGCTGGAAGTCGTCGATGAGGTTCTTGCGCTTCAAGGTCTGCGCGATCGGATCGAGTCCTTCGAGCAGGGCCTCGCGGCGCAGGGCCTGGATGTCGAAACCGATGCGCGCGCCGTCGGCGCCGGCCACGAAGCATTGCCGCAGGTCCACGGTCATGGGGACGCCGGGGTGGTTGCGCGCCTGCGCCGCCAGCGACTCCACGTCGGCGCGCGGCAGGCGTACGGGAAGCAGGCCGTTCTGGAAGCAGTTGCCGTAGAAGATGTCGCCGAAGCTGGGCGCGATGACGCAGCGCACGCCCAGCGCCAGCAGGGCCCAGACCGCGCCTTCGCGCGAGCTGCCGCAGCCGAAATTGGCGCCGGCCAGCAGGATGCGCGCATGCCGGGTGGCTGGCTGGTTGAAGACGAAATCGGGGTCTTCCGTGCCGTCCGGGCGATAGCGCAGGGACTCGAAGCAATAGGGGCCCAGTTCGTCGCGCGCGACGCCGTTGAACAGGGGCTCGACCCGGATGATCAGGTCGGTGTCGATGTTGTCGCGCAGCAGCGGCGCGGCCACGGATTCCAGGCGGTCGAAGGGGGTCATGCCAGGCTTGCCTCGAAGTCGCGGACGTCGCAGATCGCGCCGGTGACGGCCGCCGCCGCGGCCATGGCCGGGCTGGTCAGGTGGGTGCGCGCGCCGGGGCCCTGGCGGCCCACGAAGTTGCGGTTCGAAGTCGAGACGACCCGCTGGCCGCGCGCGGCCAGGTCGCCGTTGGCGGCCAGGCACATGGAACAGCCCGGGTCGCGCCACTGGAAGCCGGCCGCCAGGAAGATCCCGTCCAGGCCCTCGGCCTCGGCGGCCTGCTTGACGCGTTCGGATCCGGGCACGACCCAGGCCTCGACGTGCGCGGCCACCTTGCGGCCCCGGACGACGGCGGCGGCGCTGCGCAGGTCCGACAGGCGGGCGTTGGTGCAGGAGCCGATGAAGACCCGGTCGATGGGCGTGCCGGCGATGCGCTGGCCCGGGTTCAGTCCCATGTAGTCGAGCGCGGCCTGCGCGGATAGCCGGCGCTGCGCGTTGTCGATGCCGGCGGGATCGGGCACGATGCCGTCTATGGCCACCACCTGTTCGGGGCTGGTGCCCCAGGTGACCTGAGGCGCGATGCCGGCCATGTCGATCAGGACCTCGCGGTCGAAGCGCGCGTCGGCATCGGAACGCAGCGTGCGCCAGTAGGCGACCGCGGCGTCCCAGTCCTGCCCGGCGGGAGCGAAGGGCCGGCCGTGCAGATAAGCGCAGGTTTTTTCGTCGGGGGCGACCATGCCTATCTTCGCGCCCAGTTCGACCGAGAGATTGCACAGCGTCAACCGGGCTTCCACGTCCAGCGCGGACACGGCCTCGCCCGCGTATTCGATGGCGTGGCCGGTGCCGCCGGCCGTGCCGACCACCCCGGCGGCGTGCAGGATCATGTCCTTGGCCGAGACTCCCGGGGCAGCCTGGCCGACGAAGCGTATCCGCATGTTCTTCGGCTTGGCCTGGACCAGGGTCTGGGTGACGGCGATGTGCACGAATTCGCTGGCGCCGATGCCGAAACCCAGCGCGCCCAGTCCGCCGTGGGTGCAGGTATGGCTGTCGGCGCACACCACCAGGGCGCCTGGCAGCGTCAGGCCCTGTTCGGGCCCCATGACGTGGACGATGCCCTGGGAACCGCTGCCCACGTCGAAGACCCGGATGCCCCGCGCCCGCGCTTCGCGGCGCAGGTCGCCCAGCAGCCGCACGCCCTGGGGCGTCGGACTGGCGCGTCCCGGCAGGGTGGAGACCGAATGGTCGGGAGAGGCGAAGGCCAGTTCCGGATTCCGCATTTCCAGGCCGCGCCTGCGCATGTCGACCAGGGCCTTGCTGCCCGCGTCCGTGATCAGGTGGCGATCCACGTGCAGCAGCGCGAAGCCGTCACCCAGGTCGGTGATCACATGGTCGTCCCAGATCTTGTCGAAGAGCGTACGCGGCATCGGCACTTTCTTTCCCTATCCCATCGGCAGTGAAATCGTATAATCATTATGACAACATAACAAATTTTGTGCAAAGCGGGACCCATGCGGCCGGCGTGCCACAATGGCGCTCCACGGCATGACCCGTGGCCCCGCGCATCCCATGCAGAAACTCAGCCGAAGCCTAGGAACCCCGCTCCATCACCAGATCTCCACCGTCATCAAGGACGGCATCGCCAACGGCCGCTACCGGCCCGGCGAGCGGCTGCCGACCGAGGATGCCTTGTGCCGGCTCTTTTCCGTCTCGCGCATCACGGTGCGGCGGGCGATGCAGGGCCTGGAGGAGCAGGGGCTGATCGAGCGGCGCCAGGGGGACGGTACCTTCGTGGCCGAATCGGCGGCGGTGGTGTCCTTGCAGACGCCGCTGTCGGGCTTCATGGCCCAGGTCGCGGGAAGCCGCGCGCTCAGCACGCCGCGGCTGCTGTCCTTCGAGGAGGTGGAGGCGCCGCTCCACGTGCAGACCGGATTGATGCTGCAGCCGGGCGAACGCGTGATGAAGCTCGTTCGCCTGCGCACGCGCGGCACCCTGCCCATCCTGCACAGCACGGCCTGGCTGCCGGTGGATGTTGCCGCGGGCTTCCAGCCCGAGGATTTCACGCGGCACGCGCTGAGCGAATTGATGGCGCGGGCCGGCTTTCCCTATTTCACGATCGAGGCCGCCGCGGGCGCGGCGCTGGCCGATCCGGTCCTGGCCCGCGATCTGCAGGTGCCCATCGGGTCGGCGCTGGTGGACGTGCGGCGCGTGGCGTTCGACCAGCAGGGCCGGGCGATCGAGTATCAGCACGTTCTCGGTCCGTCCGACCGCTATCAGATGCGCGTGACGATGCGCAGCTGAATCCTGGTCCTCAGGCCTGGAACAGGTCGTCGCGGCCGAACAGCCCGCTCAGCAGTTTCTTGACCGGCGCGGGCAGCGCCGCGTCGGCCAGTTCGCCGGAAGGCAGCCAGACCTGCGGATGATCCCCTTCGCGCAGGGCCAGCGAACCCGCCTGCACGTGCCAGGGCTCCACGTGCAGCTTGAAATGGGTGAAGGTGTGCGAGAACACCGGCAGCCGTATGGTCTCGGCCGGCGCCACGCCCAGGATGCGGCAGGCTTGCGCGGGATCGCCGTCGGCGAATTCGGGCAGGCTCCACAGGCCGCCCCAGATGCCCGGCGAAGGCCGGCGCTGCAACAGAATCTCGCCCGCCTTCTCGATCACCAGCATGCCGGTATGCCGCTCGGGCACGGCCTTGCGCTCGCGCGGCGTGGGCAGCTCGTGCTGCCTGGCCTCGCGCAGCGCGATACAGGATTCGCGCACGGGGCAGCGCCCGCAGCCGGGGTCGCCGCGCGTGCACAGCGTGGCGCCCAGGTCCATCAGGCCCTGCGTGTAGCGCCGCATTTCGTCGGCCGCCTCGGGCCCGTCGGGCGGCACCTCGGCATGCGCGATGGCCCACATGCGTTGTTCCACCGCGCGCTTGGTGGGATCGCCCTCGATGCCGAAATGGCGCGCGAAGACGCGCTTGACGTTGCCGTCCAGGATGGGGCTGCGCTCGCCATAGGCGAACGCGGCGATGGCCGCCGCCGTCGAACGGCCGATGCCGGGCAGCGTCTCGATATCCGCCGCGGTGGGGGGGAACCGTCCGCCCCAGTCCGACACCACCTGCCGCGCACAGGCATGCAGATTCCGCGCCCGCGTGTAATAGCCCAGCCCGGCCCACAAGGCCATGACTTCGCCTTCGTCGGCGGCGGCCAGGTCGGCCACCGTCGGAAACTTCGCCAGGAAGCGTTCGTAGTACGGAATCACCGTCGCCACCTGGGTCTGCTGCAGCATGATCTCCGACAGCCAGATGCGATACGGATCCTGCGTGTTCTGCCAGGGCAGCGTATGCCGCCCGTTCTCGCGCTGCCACTGCGCCACGCGCAGGGAAAAAGCAATCATGTCGTATGTTCCATAGGGGGAGCCCGCTACCGCTGGCATTTCGGGCAGTAATAGGTCGCGCGTTGGCCTTGCACCAGCCTGCGGATCGGCGTCTCGCACACCCGGCAGGGCTGGCCCGCCCGGTCGTAGACCCGCGCGTCGATCTGGAAATAGCCCGATTCGCCCCCCGCGCCCACGTAGTCGCGCA
The DNA here is from genome assembly GCF_003854895.1 of Pigmentiphaga sp. H8. NCBI lineage: Bacteria > Pseudomonadati > Pseudomonadota > Betaproteobacteria > Burkholderiales > Alcaligenaceae > Pigmentiphaga > Pigmentiphaga sp. H8. Next base: position 334,987 of record NZ_CP033966.1, read on the forward strand.
GCGAGCTGCCGCCAGCGCGGATGGCGTCGTCCAGCGTCGCGCGCACCGCCGCCGCCAGCTTGTCGTAGCGGGCCGCCGAGATGCGCCCGGCCGCGGTGCGCGGATGGATGCCGGCGCGGAACAGGCTTTCCGACGCGTAGATGTTGCCGACCCCGACCACGATGTCGCCCATCAGCAGGGCCTGCTTGATGGGCGCGCTGCGGCGGCGGGTGTGGCGGAACAGCCAGCCGCCGTCAAAGCGGTCATCGAAGGGCTCGATGCCCAGGCTGGCCAGCAGGGGATGGCTTTCCACCGGCCCGGCCGCCGCGTCGTGCCACAGCACCGCGCCGAAGCGCCGGGGGTCGTGCAGGCGCAGGACCGCCTGGTCGAACACCCAGTCCACGTGATCGTGCTTGCGCGGGGCCTCGTCCGGATGCACGTGGCGCAACGAGCCGGACATGCCCAGGTGGACGATCAGCCAGCCATGCTCGAATTGCATCAAAAGGTATTTGCCGCGCCGGCCCGTGGCCAGGACGCGGCGCCCCTCGACCAGAGCGGCCAGATCGGCGGGAACGGGCCACCGCAGCCGAGGCTCGCGCACGATCAGGCGGCGCAGTTCGCGCCCTTCCACCGTGGGCGCGATGCCCCGGCGGGTGGTTTCTACTTCGGGAAGTTCGGGCATGGCGTTTGCTGCTTGCGCGCGATGAACTGTTGGCGCGGCCGGCAGTCCGATGAGTAAAGCCTGGGATCGGCATATCCGCGCCCGCCGCCGCCGGCCGTTGGGTGGTAAGCGCAGTGCTAACATCAACGAATATGGACGGCGTCGGCGATACGCCAAGGAATTGTGCCATGTTGTTTAACGCTCATCGTTTGAAGCTGGCGGCCGCCTGGGTCGGGCTGGCCACGGCCGTGTCGGCCGTGTCCGCCCAGGGCGCGCCCCCGGCGTCCGACGAGTTGCTGGTTCCGGGCCTCAGCCTGTCCCCCATGGGGCGCGCGATCGGGCCCAGGGCACTCCCCAACGTCGATCTGTCGGCCGAGATCCTGTTCCAGGTGCTGGCCTCGGAAGTGGCTGCCCAGCGCGGCGCCTTCGGGCCCGCCACCAGCACGACGCTCGACCTGGCCGAGAAAACGCGCGATCCGCGCCTGGCGCGCCGCGCGGTCGAGTTCGCGCTGGCCGGCGGCGACCTGGTGCGCGCGCTCGACGCCGCCCAGGCCTGGGCCGAACTGGATCCGGCCGACGTCGAGGCGCGGCAGACCGCCCTGTCGCTGGCCGCCGCGGCCGGGCGGGTCGAGGGCATGGGCTCGGCGCTGCGGGCCCGCATCGCGGCCGCTCCCGACAAGTCCGTTGCCATCGTCGATGCCCGCCGGGTCGTCGCCCGCCTGGACGACAAGCGCAAGGCGCTGTCCATCCTGGAAGAGGCCCTGGCCGACGTACGCAACCTGCCGGAAGCGCATCTGGCCCTGTCGCGCGTCGCCGCGGCGGCCGGCGACAAGCCGCGCGCGCTGCAAGAGGCCCGCGCGGCGCTCGATGCCCAGCCCGATTCGGAAGCGGCCGCCATGCTGGCCTTGCAGATGGGCGTGGAAACCGAGCCCGACCAGTCGGTGGCGCGTGCGCGCGCGTTCATCGCCACGCATGCCGAATCGCGCAACCTGCGCGTGTTGCTGGCGCGCGCGCTGGCCTCGCTGAAGGACTACGACGGCGCGCGCGACGAGTTGCAGGCCCTGGCGCGTGCCAACCCCGAGGATTTCGAGATCCTCTACATGCAGGGCGTGCTGGCCTACCAGTCGCAGCGCCCCTCGGACGCCGACGGCTACCTCAAGCAGTACCTGGAAGTACACGAGCAGCGCACGGCCAAGGGCGCCGCGCCGCTGTCCGAGGCGGACAACGCGCTGTTTCTGCGCGTGCAGATCGCCGAGGACCAGCAGCGCTACGACGACGCATTCGACCTGCTGGCCAAGGTCGACGATCCCGATGCCGTGCTGCCGGCGCGTCTGCGCCAGGCGGTCCTGCCCGGCAAGCAGGGCCGCGTGGACGACGCCCGCCGCATCCTGGGCCTGATCGATCCCCGCGATGTGCGCGAGGGCAGCCAGGTCGCGCTGACCGAGGCGCAGATCCTGCGCAATGCCGGCGATCGCGACGAGGCGGTCAAGGTGCTCGAGGCGGCCAACCAGCGCTATCCCGACGCCCCCGACCTCATGTATGACCTGGCCATGCTGTACGAGCAGCAGAACCGGATCGACGACATGGAAAGCCGGCTGCGCCGGATCATCGCGATCAAGCCCGATCATGCCCATGCGTACAACGCGCTGGGCTATTCGCTGGCCGACCGCAACGTCAGGCTGCCCGAGGCCAAACGGCTGATCGAACGGGCCATGAACCTGGCTCCCGACGATCCCTTCATCGTCGACAGCATGGGGTGGGTCCACTACCGCATGGGCGACAACGCGAAGGCGCTGTCCTACCTGGAGCGCGCCTACGAGATCCGGCCCGACGCCGAGATCGCCGTGCACCTGGGCGAGGTCCTGTGGGCCTCGGGCCAGCAGGATCGCGCGCGCCAGCTGTGGCGCGAGGTCCAGTCCAAGGATCCGTCCAACGCCGCGTTGCGGGGCACCCTGGCCCGCCTCGACGTGACACTGTGATCGGCCGCCTGCCAAGCCTGGCCCGCGCGGCCGCCGCCGGGGTGCTGGTCGCGATGCTGGCGGCCTGTGCCGTGCCGGTTCCCATTCCCGCGCCCCAGGGCGCGGACGAGAGCCGGTCGTTGTCGCGGGTGGGCCGGTTCGCGCTGCGGATCGAGGAAGTGGGGGGCAAGCAGAACGCGGTGCAGGGCAGCTTCGCATGGCGCGACGACGGCCGCCGCCTCGCGCTCGACCTCGTGTCGCCGCTGGGCGCCACCCTGGCGCGGGTCGAGGCCGTGCCGGGCGAGGCGCTGCTGCGCGAATCCAGCGGCAAGGAAACCCGCGCCGCCGATCCCGACGAGCTGGTGGCGGTCGTGCTCGGCAGCGACATCCCGGTATCCGGCCTGCGCGACTGGCTGCGCGGCCGCGTCGCGGCCCAGCCGCCCGCCGAGGTGGTCGAGCGCGACGAACAGGGCCGTCCACTGGTGTTCGACCAGGCGGGCTGGCGCGTGACCGCCCGGCAGTACGATGCGCTGGGCCCCACGCGGCTGCAGATGGCGCGCAACGAAGGCGGGCAGGACGTGGACCTGCGCCTGGTCATCAATCCCTAGGCAGGGGCCGCCATGACCACCGAATTGCGCGACGTCCCCGCGCCCGCGAAGATCAACCTGTTCCTGCATGTGGTCGGGCGCCGTCCCGACGGCTACCACTTGTTGCAGACGGCCTTCCGTTTCATCGACCTCCAGGACACGCTGCATTTCCGCGCCCGTTCCGACGGCCGCATCGTCCGCGCCTACGACCTGCCCGGCGTGCCCGAGGGCGCCGACCTGGTCGTGCGCGCGGCGCGCGCCCTGCAGCAGGCCACCGGCTGCGGGCAGGGCGCCGAGATCGGCCTGGAGAAGCGCATACCCGCTGGCGGCGGCCTGGGCGGCGGATCGAGCGACGCGGCCACGGTGCTGCTGGCGCTGAACCGCCTGTGGGGCACCGGCCTGTCGCGGCGCGAGCTGATGCGGCTCGCGCTGCCGCTGGGCGCGGACGTGCCCGTGTTCGTGTTCGGCCGCAACGCCTTTGCCGAGGGCGTGGGCGAGGAACTGACCGCGATCGACCTGCCGCCGCGCTGGTACGTCGTGGTCCAGCCGGACGCCAGCGTGCCGACCGCCGACGTATTCCGTGCACCCGAATTGACAAGAGATACGCCACGCGTCAAAATAGCGGACTTTCCTCGGGGAACATTTGAATGTCCCTACGGAAACGATCTGGAAGCCGTCGTTTTTGCCCGCTTTTCGGAAGTGGGGCGGATTTCGGCGGTGCTGGCCCAGGCACTTGATGGTGCCAAGGTCAGGATGTCCGGATCGGGCGCGTGCCTATTTGTCGAATGCGACACGCAGGCGCGGGCCGATGGCGCGGTGGATAAAATCGCCGCTACAATGCAGGGCCAGCCCAGCGGGCTGCCGGCGTTGAGAGTGAACCTGGCATGTGCCGGACTCGATGCGCATCCGCTACTGGACTGGGCCGCGTAAGCGGCCACCGAATCGAGGGCGATCCGCCGCAGCCGGGCGCCAGCGCAGCAAGTTTCGATGCTCACGCAGTTCCTGCGGGGGTAACGAGTTGGGGAGTCGCCAAGTTGGTTAAGGCACCGGATTTTGATTCCGGCATGCGAGGGTTCGAGTCCTTCCTCCCCAGCCAAAGTCTTTGACCTAAAAGCTGTTGATGCCTGTCAGCGTTTCGCAGGATCAACAGCTTTGTTGTTTTGTCGATCGGCCTCGGTTACAGGTCACCGGGCCACAGCCACGGGCAATGCGTCATGGCGCAAGAAAGCTTCATGATTTTCACGGGGACTGCCAACCCCAAGCTGGCGGCGGACGTCGCGAGTCACCTCGGCATACCACTGGGCAAGATGAGCGTCGGTCGGTTCTCCGACGGCGAAGTCATGGTGGAAATCAACGAGAACGTCCGCGGTAAAGACGTCTTCGTCCTCCAGCCCACCTGTGCACCGACCAACGACAACCTGATGGAAATCATGGTCATGGTCGATGCGCTGCGCCGGGCTTCCGCCGGACGCATCACCGCCGCGATGCCGTATTTCGGCTACGCCCGGCAGGATCGCCGCCCCCGTTCGGCGCGCGTGGCGATCTCGGCCAAGGTCGTGGCGAACATGCTGCAGGTCGTGGGCGTGGACCGCATCCTGACGATGGACCTGCACGCGGACCAGATCCAGGGGTTCTTCGACATCCCGGTGGACAACATCTACGCCGCGCCCATCCTGCTCAGCGACATCTGGAAGCGCAACCTGTCCAACCTGATGGTGGTCTCGCCCGACGTGGGCGGCGTGGTGCGTGCCCGGGCGCTGGCCAAGCGCCTCGAGGTCGACCTGGCCATCATCGACAAGCGCCGTCCGCGCGCCAACGTGTCCGAGGTGATGAACATCATCGGCGACGTCGAAGGCCGCACCTGCATCATCATGGACGACATGGTCGATACCGCCGGCACGCTGTGCAAGGCGGCCCAGGTCCTCAAGCAGCGCGGCGCGGTGGCCGTCTACGCCTATTGCACGCACGCCGTGCTGTCGGGCGGCGCGGTGGGCCGCATCGCCGAATCCGACCTGGACGAGCTGGTCGTTACCGACACCATCCCCGCCAGCGACGAGGTCCGGGATTGCAGCCGCATCCGCCAGTTGTCGTGCGCGGCCCTGATCGGTGAAACCATGCTGCGCATTTCGCGGGCCGACTCGGTCAGCTCGCTGTTCGTCGAATAAGTTCTGCTCCCGCCGCCCTGCGTCGCGCAGGGCGGCGGGGCGAGCCGGAAGCGCTGGTCGCGGCGCTGCCGGACGGAATGCGATGGTCGCGTTCCGTGCACCGCGAGCGGGCATATCGTCCGCCGCATTTTGGAGAAAACCATGCAATTCAACGCCACTTCGCGTAGCGTCCAGGGTTCGAGTGCGAGCCGCCGCCTGCGCCGCGCCGGCCGCGTTCCCGCCATCGTCTATGGCGGCGACGTAGCGCCCCTGTCGATCGAACTCGATCACAACGAGATCTACCATGCCCTGCGCAAGGAAGAGTTCCACTCGTCGATCCTGAACATGCAGTTCGAAGGCAAGGGCACGCAAGTCCTGCTGCGCGCCGTCCAATGGCACCCCTACAAGCAGCAAGTGCTGCACGTGGACTTCCAGCGCGTCGCCGCTGGCCAGGCCCTGCACACCAAGGTGCCGCTGCACTTCGTCAACGCCGAGTCGTCGCCCGCCGTCAAGCTCAGCGGCGCGATCATCAACCACGTGTTGACCGAAATCGAAGTGACCTGCCTGCCGAACGATCTGCCCCAGTTCATCGAAGTGGACCTGGGCAACATCATCGCCGGCGCGTCCATCCACCTGGCCGACGTCAAGGCGCCCAAGGGCGTGACGTTCCCGGCTGGCAGCGATACGGTCATCGCGACCGCCATCGCCAAGCCCGGTGGCGCTGCCGCCGAGGAACCTGCTGCTGAGTAGGGTCCCCCCCTACGCGCTTGCGCGCGCCCCGAATGGTGGGCCCCCAGCCGCTACGCGGCAGCCCCCAAGGGGGCCGGGACCCGCCTTGGGGCGGCCCGGCGCCGGGTCCCGGGGGCGGCGGGTGGACCGGCGGAGCCGGATCCACTGTGCCCATGGTGTGAAAAGCCTCAACTTACGGTTGGGGTTTTTTTTCGCCCCGGGAATGCGGGGACGGCGATCGGGCTAAGATAACGGGCCTTCCCGTATCCCGCCTTGCATCTTCATGTCCGAACCCATACGCCTCATCGCCGGGCTGGGCAATCCCGGCCTCGATTACGAACGCACCCGCCACAACGCGGGATTCTGGCTGCTGGACCAGATCGCCGATGACCTGCGCGTATCGTTCACGAACGAGAAGCCCTTCTTCGGCCACGTGGCCAAGGCCCGCTTCGAAGGGGCGGCCATCCTGCTGGTCAAGCCCATGACCTACATGAACCGTTCCGGGCAGGCGGTGGGCGCGCTGGCGCGTTTCTACAAGCTGGCTCCCGAGCAGATCCTGGTGGCGCACGATGAACTCGATCTGCTGCCGGGACAGGCCAAGCTCAAGCAGGGCGGCAGCCATGCGGGGCACAACGGCTTGAAGGACATCCAGGCGGCGCTGGGATCGCAGGCATTCTGGCGGCTGCGGCTGGGCATCGGGCATCCGCGTTCGCTGGGGCTGGCGCAGCAGGTGGTGGACTTCGTGCTGCATCCGCCGCGCAAGGAAGAACAGGCCCGCATAGACGAGACACTGGACCGTTCGCGCGCGATCATTCCCGCCGTGCTCAAGGGCGAGTTCGAGCAGGCCATACAGCAGTTGCACAGCGGCAATGCCTGAAGCCCGGCTGCCTTGCGCGGCTGCTGCCGCCCCGGTGCGGGGCAGGCCGGCCTTTCGCGAGGAGTTCGCGGATTTCCTCGCCTTCGTCAGGCGTCCGCGGCTGGGGCCGCGCATGCCGCGCGGATGGCGTGGCGCCCAGTCGCACCACGGATCCCAGGAATGGCTGGGCGGTTTGAACGGTCCGCACCTGCTCCGGTGGGTGCTGGTGTTGTGGGGCATCAACCTGCTGGTATTGGGCCCCCTGGCGGCATCGGTCGCGACGGCCTCGGGGGCCGAGCGCAGGCTGGACGCGCTGTACCTGTCGTGGTTCCACGTCGTCCTGTGGGCGCCGGTGATCGAGGAAATGGTTTTCCGCTACGGGCTGCGGCGGCCCGCGCCGGCGCTGTGGCTGCTGCCCGTGCTGGTCTCCGCCATGCTGATGCGGCCCAGCCTGGCCGCAGGCGCCAGCGTGGCGCTGGCCTGCGGCGCGATCACCGCCGTGCTGGCCTGGCGAGGCCATCGCTGGCCGTGGAAATGGCTGCGCCGCTATGCCCGGGCCTTTCCGTTGGTCTTCCATCTGGCCACGCTGGCCTTCGCCTTCCTGCACCTGGCCAACTTCCGGCTGGGCGAAGGCGGCTGGCTGCTGCTGCCGCTGCTGGTCCTGCCGCAGTGGGCCTGCGGCCTCGTCCTGGGCTGGATGCGCGTGCGCTTCGGCATAGGCGCATCGATCGCGCTGCACGCCTGCTTCAACGCCGGACCCATGGCCTTGCTGTGGGCCCTGCAGAACTATGCGCCCGGTCTGCTGGATGGATAATGATCCTTCCCGCAACCCGCGCGATTCCGCAACAGGACACGACATGAAGCAAGCTCCCACGCTGTCGTTCGACGGCTCAGTCGTCTTGATCACCGGTGCCAGCAAGGGCATAGGCCTGGCCTGCGCGCGTGCCTTCGCGCAGGCGGGGGCGGTGGTGGCGGGGGTGTCGCGCAGCCAGGAGAACCTGGACGCCGCGCGGCGGACCTTGCAGGCCGAGGGCCTGGACATGCGGGTCCAGGCCGCCGACCTGTCGGATCCGGCCGCGGCGCAGGCGGCGGTGGACTGGGCCGAGCGCGAGTGCGGTCCCATTGCGGTGCTGGTGAACTCGGCGGGCGCGGCGCGCCGGTACGCGCCCGAACAACTGGGACACGAGGCGTTTCGGCAGACCATGGACGCCAAGTACTTCAGCTACATGCACGTCCAGGATCCTGCCGCCCGGCTGATGGCGAGCCGGGGGCGGGGCAGCATCGTCAACATCGTCGGGCAGGGCGGCAAGTCGCCCGGCATTTTCCACATCGGCGGCGGGGCCGCCAACGCGGCGCTCATGCTCGCCACGGTGGGGTATGCCCAAGCCTATGCCGGCCGCGGCGTGCGCGTGAACGCGATCAATCCCGGCATGACCCAGACCAATCGCGTCGAGGAAGGGCTGGCCGTGGCGGCGCAGTCCAGCGGCCGGCCGCGCGACGAGGTGCTGGCCGAACAGGTCGCGGGCATTCCCATGGGCCGGCTCGCGCAGCCCGAGGAAATCGCCAACGTCGCGCTGTTCCTGGCTTCCGACCTGGCCAGCTACGTCACGGGCGCCGTCATTCCGATGGACGGCTGCGCGGCACCCTTCATTTGATCCGGGTCGCGAAGGCGCGGCCCCTGGTCCTTTTCCTTCCTCTGCCTGCAACGATTCCTAGGACCATCCCTAGGTACGGGTGAATCCTGTTGCCATTCCTCGACGGCTTGCTTAAATTAACGCTTGCACATGCAAGCATTAACTAATGCAAAGATTGCTAATGCAATAAATAAAGGCCGGAGCAAGGACCGGCCGTCGAGGAGACAGTGTCCATGATTGCTTTTTCGCAAGCCCGTCGCCGCCTGGCGCATTCCGCCTTGTGGGCCGGCATCGTGCTGGTCGCGCAGGGGGCCGTCGGCGGGCCGCTGCTGGCGGCGCCGACCGCCTTGCAGGTCCGCATGGCCTCGGGCGTGGGCATGAGCACCTTCGATCCGGTGCGGGCGACGCCGCAGACGGTCGACTACTTGAGGCCGGTCTACGACACCCTGGTCACGCGCCTGGGCATCGATCGCTTCGAGCCCTGTCTGGCCACGGCCTGGGAGTTTTCCGACGGCAACCGCAAGCTGGCGCTGACGCTGCGCGACGGCGTGCGCTTTTCGGATGGCGCGCGCTTCGACGCCGAGGCAGTCAAGGCCAACCTGGAGCGGGGCCGCCGCATCGAGGGCAGTCCGTGGGCGGCGGTCTATCGGAACATCGAGCGCGTCACGGTGGCGGGTCCGGGCCGGATCGAGCTGCAACTGGTCGAACCCAACCCCGCGCTGCTCGAATCGCTGGCGAACATGCCCGGCATGATGGTCAGCCCGAAGGCGCTCCAGGACGAGACCGCCCTGGCCCGCCAGCCGGTCGGCACCGGTGGATGGCTGCTGGATGCGCAGCGCAGCGTGCATGGCACGCAATATGTGTTCGCGCGCAACAAGGATTATTGGAACCCGGCGGCGCAGCGCGTCGACACGGTGTTCATCCAGCAGATGACCGAGTCGGCTGCGCGCGTGAACGCGCTGCGCAGCGGCCAGCTCGACGTGGCGACGGTGCCGCAGGACCAGGCCGCGGCGCTGGAGAAACTGGGCTTTCGCATCGCCGCCGCGAACCGGGTGCACTATCTGATGGCCGTCTGGGATGCGGGTGGCAGCGTGGTCAAACCGCTGGCCGACGTGCGAGTCCGGCGGGCCATGAGCCTGGCCATCGATCGCCAGGCCGTGCTCAAGGTCATCTTCGGCGGCCGGGGGACGGCATCCCTGAATTTCTTTCCCGAAGGCACGGCGGGCCATGATTCCGCGCTGGACCGGACACCCTCGTACGATCCGGCGAAGGCCCGGCAGCTCCTGCGCGAAGCGGGCGTGGACGGCTTCGCGGTGGACGCGGTGGTGCAGACCAACAATGCGCGCTTCGCCGCGGCCGTGGCGGGCGAACTGGCCAAGGTCGGCATCAAGGTGAACCTGAAGACCATGCCCGACACGGGCTCGTTCCAGGCCGCGGTCCAGCATCGCCAGTCTCCGCTGGGCATCTTCGCACACCAGACGGCGATGCCCGAAACGCTCTACGCCTCGCTGCTGTCTCCCAGCGGCCGATACAACCCCTTCGGCCTGAAGTACGCCGAGCTGGAAAGCCTGGCGAAGGACGCCGCGCGCCAGCCGACTTCCGAGGCCGGCCGCCTGTACGGTGCGTTGTTCGGCCGGATGATCGCCACCGAGGCCGTCGTCTTCCCGGTCGTCCATGCGGACATCGTCGCCGCCGTGCGCCGGGGCATCGATACGGGCCCGCAGACCTTCGCGTCGGCGGGGCTGCCGGACCCCCGGAACATCGTCGTCAAGTAGGACGACGCATCGCTTCATCGCCTATACACAAGGAAGCTCAGCATCATGACGTCGCGCATCACCCGCACCCGCAACAACACCGCGGAGGAAAGCCTCATCCTGAACCAGACCGGCAAGGGCACGCCCATGGGCGAACTGCTGCGCCGCTACTGGTGGCCGGTCGGCATTTCCGCCGACCTGAACGACAAGCCCACGCTGGTCAAGCTGCTGGGCGAAGAACTCGTGCTCTATCGCGACCAGCAGGGCCGCCTGGGGCTGGTCGGGTCGCGCTGTCCGCATCGCCGCGCCAATCTCTGTTTCGGCAACGTCACGCACGATGGCATCCGGTGCCGCTATCACGGCTGGCTGATGGATGCCGAAGGCCGGGTCAAGGCCACGCCGGGCGAGCCGGACAAGTCCTTCAAGGACTCGGTGCGGCATCCCGCCTATCCGGTCCAGGAACTGGGCGGCATCGTCTTCGCCTACCTCGGCCCTCAACCCGCGCCGGCCCTGCCGCCGTTCAATTTCCTGGTCGATCCGGGCGAGCGCATCGTGAAGGTCACCGGCTATGCCGAATGCAACTGGATGCCGACCATCGAGAACGCGATGGATCCGCTGCACCTGAGCTTCACCCACGCGCCGTCGTTCAAGGACCTGCGCGCCGAGCCCGAGGTCTGGTTCGAAGAGCACGACCTGGGCGTGGCCTACGTGTCGGCGCGGCCGGTGCCGGGCAAGGACGGCCGTTTCGGCATACGGGTCCACAACCTGCTGCTGCCCGCCATCAGCCACAGCGGCAACACGGACCGCTGGATCTCCGGCGCCGCGGGCAGCGACGATCCGCCCATCACCGCGCGCTGGGCCGTGCCGGTGGACGATACCCATACCCTGATGTTCCGCATCATGTACAAGCCCGAGGGCCATGTGGGCGAATGGCGCGAGTGCGCCGAGGACGAGCGTTGGGACCTGGCGTGGGTGGCCACGCGCGCCGAACCGTACCAGGAGTACCGCGAGGCGCCTTCGCAGGAGGCGGTCAGGCTCGGACATACGGTGCCGCCGGGCGCATCGCGCGAGGATGCGACCATCGTCGAAAGCATAGGCGCCGTCATCGACCACGAGAACGAGAACCTGCTGCCCACCGCCGACCACGGGCTGGCGATGATCCGCCAGCTTTACCTGGACGCCGCGACGAGCGTGCAGGAGGGCGGGGATCCTCCGGGCACCTTCCGCGACCTGGCCCCGGATACGGTCGTCAAGCCGCGCACGGGCGAGCGCATGGTCGATGCGCAAGAATACGCACGGCTGCTGGAGCAGAAGTCCGTGGCCGCCAGCCTGGTTTCCTGAGGCCTCGCGATGCGGCTGGTGAGCTTTCTCGCGCCCGACGGCCCGGCCCGGCTGGGGGTGCTGCTGGGCGCGGAGCCCGATGCACCGGTGCTGGACCTGGCCCGCGCGCGGGCCAGGTCCAGCACCGGGCAGGACCCGGGCGGCGATGCCGCCGCTGTGGGGGACATGGCGGCCTTTCTCGCACACGGCCTGCCTGCCCTGGAGGGCGCGCGCGCCGCGCTGGACCGTGTGCGCGAGGGCTGGAGGAAACCCGCTGAACGGCAGTCGCTGCTGGCTGGCGGCATCATGCTGCCGCGCGAGACGGTGCGCTTCCTGCCGGTCGTGCGGCGTCCGGGCAAGGTCGTGTGCGTGGGCCTGAACTTTGCCTCGCACATCGCCGAGGCCCGGGCGGCGGGCCAGCCGGTGCCCGAGGCGCCGGCCGAGCCGCTGGGCTTCGGCAAGGTGGCCAGCGCCCTGGCGGGACACGGCGCCTCCATCGTGCTGCCCCGGCATGGAAGGCAACTCGACTACGAGGTCGAGCTGGCGTTCGTGATCGGCCGGCGCTGCGCCGATGTGGCGCCCGAGGCCTTCGCGGAACACGTGGCGGGGCTGACCATTGCCGTGGACTACAGCCTGAGGGACCTGCTGTTCCGCTCGGGCGGCAATCCTTTCCTGGCCAAGAACTTCGACGGCTTCTGCCCCCTGGGGCCTGCGCTGGTGACCCTGGACGAACTGGGCGATCCCGACGATCGCGAACTGCGCCTGTGGGTCAACGGCGAACTGCGGCAGCGGGAGTCGATGCGCGCGGCGCTGTTCAGCTGCGCGCGGATCCTGTCGTACTGGTCGGCTCGCTACACGTTCGAGCCGGGCGATGTGATCACCGCGGGCACGCCGGCGGGCGTCGGCATCTTCAGTCGCGATCCGGCGTCCTGGCTGCTCAAGCCCGGCGACGTGGTGCGGGCCGAAATAGACGGACTCGGCATGCTCGAGACCACCATCGTGGCGGACGGGCGCGCGTCCGGCGCGGTTTCCTGAACGCTTCATCCGCGCAAGCTACCCATACAGAGAACAACGACATGCAAAAAGAAAGACTGAACATCGACTCCATCCCCACGCTGGGCCTGGCGCTGTCCGTCGGCGTCAAGGCCGGCCGCCTGGTCTTCTGCAGCGGCATGGCGCCGCTGGACGCCGAAGGCAACCTGGTGGGCGTGGGCGACATCGCGCGCCAGACCGAACAGACCCTGGACAACCTGGAGAAGGTCCTGGCCGCCGGCGGCGCGGGTTTCGAGGATGTGGTCAAGACCACGGTGTTCGTCACCGACGCGCGCCACTTCCAGACGGTCAACGACATCTACGCGCGCCGCTTCGGCAAGGCGCCGCCGGCGCGCTCGACCGTGCAGGTGGGCATGATGCATCCCGATCTGATGATCGAGATCGAGGCCATCGCGGTGGTCGAGGACGCGGCCTGACGCGACGGGTGCCCATCATGACGATTGCTTTCCGTCCCGACGACAGACCGCGCATCCCGAGTGCCGACGAGCGCCGCCCACCGGCCATCGTTGCGCGCCACACCCGGCCCGCGGTGCGCGGCCTGCGCTGCGCCATCAGCAGCACCCACGACCTGGCGACCCTGGCCGGGCAGCGCGTCGCCGCGCGGGGCGGGAATGCCATCGACGCGGGCGTGGCCGCCGGCATCGCGCTGGCGGTGCTGGAGCCGCACATGTGCAATTTCGGCGGCGTGGCGCCCATCATGGTCATGCGGCCGGGCATGGCCGCGCCGGAGACCATAGACGGCGTGGGCGCCTGGCCTGCCGGGCTGGCGCTGGAGGACTACCGGCAATGGTTCGGCGGCGACATGCCGATCGGACTGGAGCGTTCGGTGGTGCCGGGCGCCCCGGCCTCGTGGCTGACCGCGCTGGCCCGCCACGGCCGCCTGACACTGGCCGAGGTGCTGGAGCCGGCCATGGAGCTGTGCGTGGATGGCTTCGCCGTGTACCCGGGCCTGGCGTCGTTCGTCAACCATTTCGCCGACCGGCTGCGAGGATGGCCGGCGTCGGCGGCGCAGTGGCTGCCGCAGGGCGGTCCGCTGCGCGTGGGCCAGCGCATGGTCCAGCCGGACCTGGGCCGGCTGCTGGATACGCTGGCCGGCGCCGAGCGCGCCGCGGCGGCAGCGGGAGCGTCGCGGGAAGACGCGATCCAGGCTGCTGTCGACGTCTTCTACCAAGGCGAGGTGGCCGAGCGCATGTCGGCCTTCGTCGCCGAGCAGGGCTGGCACCTGACGCGCGAGGATCTGGCGGGCTGGCGGCCGACCATCGAGACCGCGCCGTCGGTCAACTATCGGGGCGCCGACGTGCATTTCTGCGGGCCCTGGACCCAGGGGCCGATGATAGGGCTGGCCCTGAACATCCTGGAGGGCTATGACCTGGCGGCGATGGGCGGCGGGACGGCGGATTTCCATCACTTGTTCTGCGAGGCCATCAAGCTGGCCGCCGCCGACCGCGAAGGTTTCTTCGGCGACCCCCGGCACGTGGACGTGCCCATGCGGGGGCTGCTGGACAAGGCCTACGCCGACGAGCGGCGGCGGCTGATCCGGCTGGACCGGGCCCATCCCGGGCTGCCGCCGCCCGGGGCGCCATGGCGCCACGAGGGCCGCGCCGGCCGTGAAGGATACGTGCCTGCGCCCGCCGGCGGCGTCGCGCCGCCCGACACCTCCTATGTTTGTGCGATGGACGCCCAAGGCAATGCGTTCTCGGCCACGCCCTCGGACCATGCCATGGGCTCGCCGCTGGTGCCGGGCCTGGGCATCGTGGTGTCGCATCGCGGCGCCCAATTGTGGCTGGACCCGGCGCATCCGTCGGCGATGGCGCCCGGCAAGCGTCCGCGCCTGACGCCCAACCCCGCGATGCTGGTGCGCGGCGGCAGGGCGGAAATGGCCTTCGGCAGTCCCGGCGAGGACGCGCAGACCCAGGCCATGGTGCAGATGCTCTGCCAGCACCTGGATTTCGGACTGGACTTGCAATCGGCGATCGAGGCGCCTCGGGTGGCGAGCCAGGGCTTTCCCAGTTCCTTCCACCCGCACGTGTTCCGTCCGGGCGCGATGCTGGCCGAGGAAACGCTGGGAGCCGCCGCGCTGGAGGAGTTGTCCCGGCGCGGCCATCGCGTGCAGGCCATTCCCCGCTTCAGCTATGGCGTGGGCGCGCTGTGCGCGGTGCAGTCCGGCGCCGAGGGGCTGTTGGGCGCCGCCGATCCGCGCCGCGACTGTCTGGCACTGGCGTGGTGAGCGTGGGCGCGCGCGTACCGGACCAACAGGAGAAACGATGATCTCCGTATTGATCGAGAAAGCGGTGGGAGCGGTCGCGCTGCTCGTCATCGTGTCGCTGATGGCTTTCGGCCTGAGCGCGCTGTCGCCGCGCCATCCCGAGGTGCACCGGTTGGGGGCGGACGCCCCCGAGTCGGCCGTGCGCGAGGTCCGGCACGAGCTGGGGCTGGACCGCCCGCTGGCGGCGCAGTTCGTCGAATGGGCGGGCAGCGCCGTGCGCGGCGACCTGGGGCGCTCCTACGTGTCGGATACGTCCGTCGCGGAAGAGATCGCCGTGCGCGCGCCCCGCACCCTGTCCATGGTGACGCTGGCGATCGTGATCGCCTGTGCGCTGGGCCTGGCCCTGGGAGTGTCGTCGGCGCTGGCGAGACGTCCCGCCACACGGCGTTGCCTCGCGGTGTTCACCGGGCTGGTGCAGGCGGTGCCGGGCTTCTGGCTGGGCATCCTGCTGGTGACCCTGTTCGCGCTGCAACTCGGCTGGCTGCCGGCTACCGGCTACGTGCCGGCGTCGGTGTCGGTACCGGGCTGGCTGCAATCCATCCTGCTGCCGTCGATCGCGCTGGGCCTGCCGTCCACCGCGGCGATCGCCCGCCAACTGCGTGGCGCGCTGGCCGGCGAACTGGGCGAGGACTACGTCCGCAACGCCGTCGCCCAAGGCTTCGACCGGATGCACATCGTACTGCGCCATGCACTGCGCAATGCGATGGGCCCCGCGGTCACCATCATCGGCTTCCAGGTGGTGGTCAAGCTCAGCACCGTGGTGGTGGTGGAGCGGGTCTTCGCCATCGACGGCCTGGGGACCCTGGCGCTGGACGCGGTCTTCCGCGGCGATACGCCCGTCCTGCTCGGCTGCGTGATGACGTTCGCGCTGATCGTCGTCGTCGTGAATCTTTTCGTGGACCTGGCCTACACATGGATCAATCCGAGAACGCGGGCCGCATGATGGCCGCCATGGTGCGCCTGCCGCGATGGCTGGGCCTGGACGTGGCCAGCCGGCGCCTGGTACCGCCCGGCCTGCGGTGGCCCGTGCTGCTGTTCGCCTTCCTGATCGCCTGTGCCCTGATCGGGCCGTGGCTGGCGCCGCACGACCCGGACGCGCAGGACCTCCTGGCCAGCCTGGCCGGGCCGTCGTCCGGCCACTGGCTGGGCACCGACGAGCAGGGCCGCGACGTCCTGAGCCGGCTACTGTACGGACTGCGCGTCGATCTCCTGGCGGCGCTGCTCGCGGTGGGCTGCGGCGCTGCGCTGGGCGTGCCCGCTGGGACGCTGATCGGCTTCGTCGGCGGGCGCTTCGACCGGTTCTGCATGTGGCTGGTCAATGCCGCGCTGTCGCTGCCGCCCATCGTGCTGATCCTGGCGGTGGTCGCCGTGCTGGGCCGCGGGCTGTACGGCTCCATGGTCGCCCTGGGCCTGGTGCTGTCGCTGGCTTTCATTCGATTGGTACGGGGGCAGGTGCTGATGTTGCGGCGGGCCCCGCACGTCCAGGCGGCCCGGCTGGGCGGCGCATCGCGCCTGCGGCTGCTGGTGTTCCACGTGCTGCCAGGCGTGTATCCGGCCATCGTGATCCAGGTCGGCCTTTTCCTGCCGGTGGCGCTGCTGGTCGAGGCTTCGCTCAGCTATCTCGGGTTGAGCGTGCAGCCCCCGCAATCCAGCCTGGGCAGCATGCTGCAGGCCGCGCAGTCGGCGTCGTTGACCGCGCCCTGGCAGGTGTTGCCGCCGGGTATCGCGCTGGTCGTGGTGGCGCTGGTGCTCAATGCGCTGGCCGACGCCGTGAGCGATCGGCTGCGGCCCCGGACGATGGCCGGCGGCCTGCTGGAATCGGCGCGGGGCCGGGGCCGGCCCGCCAGACCCGCGCAGGACGAGGAGCAGATCCCGCTGCGCGTCGAAGGCCTGCGCGTGATGGTGGCCGATCCGGCAACCGGGCCGAGGCTGGCGGTGCGCGACGTGGACCTGCGGGTGGACCAGGGCGAGATCGTCGCCATCGTCGGCGAATCGGGATCGGGCAAGAGCCTGACGGCCATGTCGCTGCTCGGCCTGATGCCGGCGGGGGCGCACGTGGCGGGCGGCAGCGTGCTGCTGGCCGGCCGGCAGATGGTGGGTGCGGGGGCGGCGCAGCTGCGGCAGGCGCGCGCGCACGAGATCGGCGTCATCTTCCAGGATCCGCATAGTTGCCTGAACCCTGTCCACACCCTGGGCAGCCAGTTGATCGAACCCATGGTGCGCCTGAAGGGATGGCCGCGCGCCGAGGCCCGCGCGCGGGCGCTCGCGCTGCTGGCCGAGGTCGGCGTGACCGAGCCGGCAAGGCGCCTGGACCAGTATCCGCACGAGTTGTCCGGCGGCATCGCCCAGCGCGTCATGATCGCCATGGCCCTGTCGCGCGAGCCCAGGCTGCTGGTGGCCGACGAGGCGACCAGCGCGCTCGACACCACGGTGCAGGCGCAGGTGCTGGAACTGCTGGCCCGTCTGCGGCGCGAGCGGCGCCTGTCCATCCTGCTCATCACGCACAGCATGGGCGTGGTCAGCCACGTCGCGGACAGGGTGGTCGTGATGTACGGCGGCGAGGTCGTGGAAACGGGGCCGGTCGGGCAGGTGGTGCACCGTCCCGCCCATCCCTATACGCGGGCGTTGCTGGAGGCGGTGCCGCGCAACACGGCACGCCGCGGCGAGCTGGCGGGCTTGCCCGGGAACGTGCCCCGGCCCGGCGCGGAGTTCCCGGGCTGCCGTTTCGCACCCCGTTGTCCGCGCGTCGCGGCGGCCTGTACCGAGCATCCTGTCGCCCTGCTGGCGAGCGGTGCGGGCCTGGCGCGCTGCGTGCGTATTTCTGGAGAGGCGGCATGAACCAGCCTTTGATCGAGATCAGCGGGCTCGCGATCGACTACCCGGCGCGCCGCCGCCTGGGCGGTCCGCGCGAACGGATACGCGTCGTCGAAGGGGTGGACCTGAGCCTGGACGCGGGGCAGACCCTGGGCCTGGTGGGCGAGTCCGGATCGGGCAAGAGCAGCATCGGCCAGACCCTGCTGGGCGCCGTGCCGCCCGCCGCGGGCCGCATTCGCGTCGCGCAATGGGACGTGGGGGCCCTGCGCCACCGCGACTTGCGCGCCTATCGCCGCACCGTGCAGATGGTCTGGCAGAACCCCTATGCCTCGCTGACGCCCACCCTGCCCGTGGGCGAGCAGATCGGCGAACCCTTGCGCACCGATCCGGGCATGGACGCGGCGGCACGAAGCCGGCGCGTCGCTCAACTGCTGGATCAGGTGGGCCTGCGCGCGGCCGACGCGGCCAAGCTGCCCCACCAGTTCTCGGGCGGCCAGCGCCAGCGTGTCGCCATCGCCCGCGCGCTGGCACCGTCGCCCCGGCTGATCGTGCTGGACGAGCCGGTCAGCGCGCTCGACGTGATCACCCAGGCCCAGATACTGCGCCTGCTGGAAGCGGTGCAGCGCGAGACGCGGGTGGCCTACCTGCTGATCTCGCACGACATCGGCGTGGTGCGCTACCTGTCGGACCGTGTCGCGGTGCTCAGGCGCGGCTGCCTGGTCGAGAGCGGCGACGCGGACCAGGTGTGCGAGCGGCCGGCCCATGCCTACACCAGGGAATTGATCGGATCCATTCTCGAGCCCGGGCCGCTCGAACCGCTGGCGGACGAGATGTCCGCCGGCACACCGTCCCGCCCGGGCCCGTCATGGGGCGGGACATCTGTACAAGGACCGGTCCGCCAGCGCGGCGAGTGTCCACGATAACGAGGGGGAGAACATCCATGAAGCATTGCAGCGCGCTGTGGCTGGCAGCGGGGCTGTGCGCCGCGCCGGCGTTCGGCCAAAGCAGCGTCGTCATCTACGGTACGGTGGATGCCGGGGTACAGGTGGTCGATGACATCGGCGGACGCAGCCGATGGTCGCTGGGGTCCGGCGCCATGCAGCCCGAGCGTTTCGGCCTGCGTGGCGTGGAGGACATGGGGAACGGGCTCAAGGCGGATTTCCGGCTTGAGACCGGCATCCTGACCAAGAGCGGGCGGCAGGTGGTGGCGGACCGGTTGTTCAACCGTGAAGCCAGCCTGGGCCTGAGCGGCGCCTTCGGGTCCTTCCGCATGGGGCGGATGCCGGACCTGATGTACGAGTTCATTCCCAAGTACCTCAGCCCGCCGGCCTTGACCGCCATCGTCGCCAAGCATCCCGGCAACTGGGACAACTACGCCAGCCAGTACCAGTTCGGCAATTCCGCGATGTACACCACGCCGGACTTCGGTGGCTTCAAGCTGGCCGCTCAGTACGGCTTCGGCGAGGTGCCGGGGGATTCGCGCCGCAACCGCAACATGAGCGTGGGGGCGACCTATACCGCCGGGCCCTGGCGCACCGCGCTGGTGGCTTCCGAGCATCGTAACCGGCCCGTCGATATCGCCGGCCGCATGGGACTCACGCAGGCGTTCGGTGTCACCCTGACTCCGGGGGTCGCCGTGACGACCGACACGGTGCGCAACGTCGCGGTCGGCACGTCGTGGCGGGGGGCCTCGACCATCGTCGGCGTGGCCTATTCCCGCACCCGCATGTCGGCGCTGGGCGGCGACGCCACCCAGCACAACGTGGACATCGGCGGCGCCTGGACCTACGCGCCGTCGCAGACGGTTCAGGCCACGTTCACGCATTCACGGTTCGAGGGCGCGCGCTGGAACCAGTTGAAGCTCGTGGGCATCTACGGGTTCTCCAAGCGCACCAGCGCCTACCTGCTCGGACAGTACCAACGGGCCGCCGGTGACGCGAAATTCGCCGCCATGCAGGACATAGGCGTGGCCTCCGGCCGTTCACAGACCATGTTGACGGCAGGCATAATCCATTCCTTCTGATCCGCTCCGGGGCCGGCGCGCAGCCGGCCCGCAGGCTTCATCGATCAACAGACGCGAGTACTCCTACATGTCGTCCGACACCCGTGCTTTTCCGTCGCAATCGACAGTCCATCTCCAGATCGCGCGGACCTACGCGGCCTGCATTTCGGCCTTCGAGCAATACACGGACATCCATATCGTCCGCTGGCGTGTGCTGTTCATGCTGTACAACCGGGGCGAGTCCACCCAGAAGGAACTGGCCGAGCATACCGGGCTGGACGGGTGGTCCATCACCCGCGCCGTCAAGCCCATGGAGGAAGAGGGCTTCATCGAGCGCGAACTGGTGCGGTCCGACAACCGGCTGACCCTGGTCAGGCTCACGGCTTCCGGCCGCGCCCTGTACAAGCGGCTCGAGAAGCGACGCGAGGCCTTCCTGCGCCATGCGCTGCACGGAATGGGGCCGGACGAGGTCGAGCTGATGGAGCGTCTCTTGGCCCAGGTCGAGTCCAATCTGGCCGATCCTGAACTGGCGGCGGTGTTCAAGCCGGACTCCACGGCCTGACAAGGCGCGGCTCATTCATGAATTCCTGATATCAATCTATAGGAACAATTCAATTCCGAAAAAGAATGCCCTTTGCTAACTTGGGCAGATCCCGTATCGGAATGCATGAATGAAAGCAGTCTTCGCAGGCTACGACCAGGAAGCGCTGGACTACCAGTACGACAACCAGCGCTACTGTCCCACCTTCCGCCAGACCCTGGACGAGGGCGCGCGCCTGAGCCTGGAGGCCGCACCCTTGCGCACCGAACACGATGTGCGATGGGGCGCGCACCAGGATGCCCGGCTGGACATCTACGCGCCGGCCGGGCCCGGCCCCCATCCCGTCGTCGTCTATGTGCATGGCGGCGCCTGGCTGGGGCAGAACAAGGAAGAAAGCGCCTTCGCTGCGTCCGCCTTCGTGCGGGACGGCTGCATGTACGTGGCGCTGGGCTTTCCCCGCGCCTCGCAGGTGCCCTTCGCCGAGATGGTCGCCGCCGTGCGCGAAGGCGTCGGCTGGATCGTGCGCAACATCGCCCGCCATGGCGGCGATCCGTCGCGTATCGTGCTGATCGGCCATTCTTCCGGCAGCCATCTGGTTACCCAGTGCCTGATCCACGACTGGACGGCGGACGGCCTGCCGGGCAACGACTTCGCGGGCGCCGTGCTGGTCAGCGGGCTGGGCCATCTGGAGCCCGTGCGCCTGTCCTATCGCAACCAGCGCCTGCACCTGACGCCGGAGCAGGTGCGGGAGTTCTCGCTGCTGGACAACGAACCCAGCGGCCGCACGCCGGTCGTGGTGGCGGTGGCCCGCGGCGATACCGACGAGTTCCGCAGGCAGAGCGGGGAAGTGGCCCGCTACTGGCGCGAACGCGGCCTGCTGGCTTCCGAGCACGTGTTCGAAGGCCGTCATCACTTCGATGTGATCCTCGACCTGTGCGACCGGTCGAGCACCCTGTATCGCGCCGTCATGCAGTTGATCGAGGGGAGCGGCGCCCGCTTTGCCCACCGGAGAACTCCGACATGAGCAGCCTTTCCGATACTCCCCGCCGCGCGCTGGCCGTAGCCCTGTCGCTGTGCGCCTTCGGCACCGCCGCGCAGGCCGCCGACAACTGGCCGTCGCGGCCGATACGCGTGGTCGTGCCTTACGCGCCGGGCAACGCCGGCGACGTGACCTTCCGTATCGTCCAGCAGGAGCTGGAGGCCCGCCTGGGCGCCAACTTCTACATCGACAACAAGAGCGGCGCCTCGGGCAACATCGGCGCCGAGGACGTGGTCCGCGCCGCGCCCGACGGCTACACCCTGCTGCTGGGCGCGACCAACAACTTCGCCACCAACCAGTACCTGGCCAAGCTGCGCTACGACCCCATCAAGGACCTGTTGCCCATCACCGTCATCAACAACGCACCGGCCGTGGTCGTGGTCAATGCCAGCCTGCCGGCCAACAACCTGGCCGAACTGACCGCCTACGCCAAGAAAAACCCCGGCAAGCTGAACTACGGCACGCCGGGCAGCGGCACGCCGCCGCACCTGATCGGCGCCCTGTACGCACAGTCGGCCGGCATCGAACTCGTGCACGTGCCCTATCGCGGCTCGCCGCCCGCGGTGCAGGCGCTGCTGGCGGGCGACGTCCAGATCTTCTTCGCCTCGGCCGGCATCAGCACCGTGGCCGGCCACATCGCCAGCGGCAAGCTCAAGCCGCTGGCCGTGGCGGCGCCGCAGCGGCTGCCCGCGCTGCCCCAGGTCCAGACCACCGCCGAACAGGGCCTGCCCGACCTCGTGGCCGGCAACTGGTGGGGCCTGGCCGCGCCGGTGGGCACCGACCCGGCCATCGTCGGCAAGCTGGCCGACGCCGTGAAGGCCGCCGTGGCCAAGCCCGAGATCGCCCGGCAATTTGAGAAACTGGGCCTGACCGCGGTCGGCAACACCCCGGCCGAGTTCGGCGCCCAGATCCAGCGCGAGGCCGCCGTCTGGAAGGGCATCATCGAGAAGGCAGGCATCAAGGCGGAGTGAGCGCGCCAGGGGGCAGGCGCGGCCGGGCTGCAACCGGGGTGGGGGCGGTACAATGCCCCCCAGCTCCTTTCCATGACAACATAGGTTTCTCCCCCATGGCCCTCCAGTGCGGCATCGTGGGCCTGCCCAACGTCGGCAAGTCCACACTCTTCAATGCCTTGACCAAAGCCGGCATCGCCGCGGAAAACTACCCCTTCTGCACGATCGAACCCAACGTCGGCGTGGTCGAGGTTCCCGACCCGCGCCTCGATGCCCTGTCGGCCATCGTCAAGCCCGAACGCGTCGTGCCCGCCACCGTCGAATTCGTCGACATCGCGGGTCTCGTGGCCGGTGCCAGCACCGGCGAAGGCCTGGGCAACCAGTTCTTGGCCCACATCCGCGAAACCGACGCCATCGTCAATGTCGTGCGCTGTTTCGAGGACTCCAACGTCATCCATGTGGCCGGCAAGGTCGATCCCATCGCGGATATCGAGGTGATCGAGACCGAACTGGCGCTGGCCGACATGCAGACCGCCGAGAAGGCCGTCCATCGCAACAACAAGACCGCCCGGTCCGGCGACAAGGACGCCGCCAAGCTCGTGGCCGTGCTGGAGAAGTGCGTGGCGCAGCTCAACATGGCCAAGCCGATACGCGCGCTCGACCTGTCCGACGAAGAGAAGGCCCTGATCAAGCCGCTGTGCTTCATCACCGCCAAGCCCGCCATGTACGTGGGCAACGTCAAGGAAGACGGCTTCACCAATAATCCCCTGCTGGACAAGCTGGTCGAATACGCCAACAAGCAGAACGCGCCCACCGTGGCCATCTGCGCCGCCATCGAAGCCGAACTGGGCGAGATGGAGGACGAGGACCGCGCGGTGTTCCTGGCCGACATGGGCATGGAAGAGCCCGGCCTGAACCGCCTGATCCGGGCCGGCTTCAAGCTGCTGGGCCTGCAGACCTATTTCACCGCCGGCGTGAAGGAAGTGCGCGCCTGGACCGTGCCTATCGGCGCCACCGCGCCGCAGGCCGCGGGCGTGATCCACACCGACTTCGAGCGCGGCTTCATCCGCGCGCAGACCATCGCGTTCGACGACTTCATCCAGTACAAGGGCGAAGCGGGCGCGAAGGAAGCCGGCAAGATGCGGGCGGAAGGGAAGGAGTACATCGTCAAGGATGGGGATGTGATGAACTTCTTGTTCAACGTCTGACAGCTCTTGCGTCCACCCCGGCATGGGTGGGCGGCTCCTCGACATCCCCGCCCTGGCGCGTCCTCGGCGGGGATGTTTTCATTGGCGCGCGCAATCATGCCCCCGTCGCCGGCGCGGGCAGCGTGACCCCCTTGCGCACCGCTGGCCTCGCGGCCACGCGCTCATGCCACGCGGACAGATGCCGGTGCCGGCTGAAGTCGAAGTCGATGATGCGCGCGATGTGCGTCCAGCCGAAGGTCGCGATGTCGGCGACGGAGTACGTGTCGCCGGCCAGGTACGGATGCCCGGCCAGGCGGGTGTCGAGCACGGCGAAGACGTCTTCCGTCAGGCCCTGGTAGCGGGCGACGGCAGCGGGTAGGCGCTCCTGGGCGAACAGCTCGAAATGCACGCGTTGTCCGATGATGGGCCCCATGCTGGACGCATGGAATTGCAGCCACTTGATCGCCTCCCAACGCCCGGGGGTGTCGCGCGGCAGCAGCCGCCCGGTCTTTTCGGCGAGGTAGAGCAGGATGGCGGCCGACTCGAACAGCGTGACGCCGGCGCCGTCGTCGGTCAGGACGGGAATGCGGCCATGCGGATTGAGCGCCAGGAAGCCCGGCCGCCGGTGCTCGCCCTGGTCTATGCGCACGTGGTGCAGGCGGTAGGGCAGCGCCAGTTCTTCCAGGGCGATGGTGGCCTTGAAGCCGTTGGGCGAGCTGTCGGTGTAGAGATCGATCATGGAGAAGAAGGGCTAAACTGGAAAGCGAAGGGGTTCCATGATTCTCCCTAGATGAAAAACAAAAACAAAACGATTTGATCTGCTTCAAAGATTTAGAAAAACTAAACCAATGAATCCTGTGTTCCCCTTTCTTGCCTTGCGCGCCTTCGCGGAGGTCGGACGCCATGGCAGCATGAAGCGCGCCGTCGCATCGCTGGGCGTCACGTCGGGGGCCGTCAGCCAGCAGATCCGGCAGTTGGAAGAGCGGGTCGGCGTGCCGCTGTTCGTGCGCAGCCATCACGGGATGGCGCTGACCGACGCGGGTGCGAGGGTGCATCCCTTGTTGCTGGGCGCGTTCGACCAGATCGAAGAGGCCCTGCGGACGCTGGAAACCGAACGCGCCCGCAAGGCACTCACGCTCAGCGCGGTGCCTTCCTTCGCCGCGTCCTGGCTGGTGCCGCGGCTGGGTAGCTTCACCGCCCGCCATCCGGACATCGAGGTTCGCGTCGAGGCATCGACGGGGCTGGCCGATTTGCGGCGGGATGGGGTCGATATCGCCATCCGCCACGGCCTGGGCGGCTATCCGGGCCTGTTGTCGGAACGCCTGATGACGCCGGTGCTGGCGCCGGTCGGCAGTCCCGCACTGCTGGCGGCGGGCGCGGCGATCCGCGAGCCGGCCGATTGCCTGGCTTATCCGCTGTTGCAGGATGCCGATCGGGCGGACTGGGCGTTGTGGCTGGCGGCGCAAGGCGCGGCCGAGGACCCGCGCGCCGCGCGCGGGTCGGCGTTCGAGGACGACTACCTGCTGATCCGCGCGGCCCAGGCCGGGCTGGGCCTGGCGCTGGTGCCGCAGGAATACGCGCGCGACGAGATTGCCGCCGGCCGCCTCGCGCTGGCGCTGGACCGGCCTTGGCCGGCGCGATTCGCCTATTACCTGGTGATGCGGCCGGATGTCGCGCGGCGGCCTGAGGTCCAGGCGTTCGCGGACTGGGTCAGGGACCAGGCACGGCAGATGGCCGGCGCGTCAGGTCAGAGATAGACCAGTTCCACGATGTAGGCGCCGTCGATGTCCTGCGCTGGCCGCACCCTGGCGCCGGCCCGTGGCGTGGCGTCGGCCGCATGGGGCTTTGCCTGGTCACGCGCGCAGTCGACCTTGGCGTGCGGTCCATCGGGAGCGCGGTCCATGGTGGCGCGGCACTGTGCCGCCACCACGATCCGCCCGGCGAAGTCCACTTTGCCATCTTGCCCCGCAAGGGAGCTCGTTGCCAGCGCGGCCAGCATGCCGGCCAGCACGTACCGCGAGGCCTGCGGAAAGCGCTTTCGCTCCATGCCTGTCTCCTGCCGTGTGAAGAACAAGGGGGAAGGAACCACGATTGCCTTCCCATCATCCTTCATCTACGGCGGAGCCGCCAGAAGCTGAAGCCGAGACGCGAAACCTCAGGGCGAGGCCGGCCGTCCGAAGCGTACCTGGGCGATGGGCGAGGCGCTCAGCCGCTGTTGAAGCCACCGCACGGCGGGGCCGCGCGGCCGGTTCTTGCGCCACACCATGTCGATCGCGATGGGGAAGGCGGTGAACGCGTCGAATCCCAGGGCCGGCACGACCAGGTCCGCGCTTTGCGGCGAACTGGCGATGACTTCGGCCGATACGAGCGCCCAGCCGATGTTCGCCGTGACCAGTTGCAGGGCGACCCAGTGGCTGGCCACCCACCAGACGTCCGAGGCGACGCGCAGCCTGGGGCTGTCCGGGCCGCGATGCGAGGAAACGAGGATCTGGCGCGCGCGCTTGAGGTCTTCGTATTCGACCTCGGGCTGCATCGCGAAGGGATGCTCCCGGCCGCAGATCAATCTGATCGGCGCCCAGCCGATGCAGCGGAAGTCGAGTTCGGTCAGATAGCTTTCGTTGCGCCACATGACTCCCAGGTCCACCTCGCCGGCGGACACCAGGGCGCCCACGTCCTCCATCAGGGGAAAAAGAATCCTCAGCTCCACGTAGGGGAAGTGCCGGGCGAAGTCGGCCAGGATGGGAGCCAGCGCGCTCTGGGGAAAGATCTCGTCGAAGGCCAGCACCAGCTTGCCTTCGACTCCGGCCTCGTGGCTGGCGGCGATGCCGATCAGGTGCCGGCGCCGGTCCAGCGTCACGCGGGCTTCCTGCAGCAGGCGTTCGCCTATGGGCGTCAGCACGGGATTGCGGCCGGTGCGCTGGAACAGCTCGACGCCCAGATCCACCTCCAGGCTGTTGATCTGCGTGCTGATCGCGGATTGCGCCTTGCCCAGCGCACGGGCGGCGGCCGAGAACGAGCCGTGGTCGGCGGCCGAGACAAAAGCCTGGAGTTGCTCCAGGGATACGTTCATTGCTTTCGTTACTCCGATATCTGTTTTCTAGATGGAAACCAACTTGCTCATATCTTATTGATGAATAGAATTTCGCCGTCGATCAGGGGGACTAGGCAAGAGAGAGTTTTCCCTGATGCCGGCGTACGGATCGTCTTCCGTTCGTCGTATCCGCGGCAGCGCAGGCGCGCCGCTTTTCTCCATTCATTCAGAGGTCAACATGCAATACGCGAATCGGGCGATTGTCGCGGCTGTGCTGGGCGTTGCCGCCAGCTTCTCGGGCGCCGCGCAGGCCAACGACGGCACCGTCACCATCAACGGGCTGGTCACGGCCCAGACTTGCGAGGTCAGCGGCAACGGCGGCGGACCGAACTTCACGGTCACCCTGCCCACCGTGTCCACCAGCGCGCTGGCGACCGCGGGCGCGACGGCCGGCCGCACGCCGTTCAACATCGCCCTGACGAACTGCACCCCGGATTCGGGCAACGTCGGCGTGTACTTCGAGCCGGATGCGACGGTCGATGCCGTGACCGGACGTCTGACGAACACCGCCAACGACGGGGCGAAGAACGTGCAGGTGGGACTACTCAACGCCGACCATTCCGACATCCGCCTGGGCGCCCAGGAGTCGGGCCAGAACCTGCAGTACGTGCCGGTTGCCGGCGGTTCGGCCACGCTGAACTACTTCGCGCAATACGTCGCCACCGACAAGGCCACGGCCGGCGCGGTTACCGCCCGTTCGCTCTATTCCATCGTCTACCAATAATCGGCCGATAGGATCCCCAGCCGCCTTTCCGGCGGCTGGGGAAGTCTCCATGCGACGCAATCACAAATGGCTGGCCGCCCTGGCCGGCATGCTCGTCGCCGGCGCCGCCCAGGCCGCGCTGGTGCTTGGCGCCACCCGGGTGATCTATCCGGCCGGCGAACGCGAAGTCACCCTCAGGTTGGACAACCAGGGCAGCATCCCCCTGCTGGTGCAGGCATGGCTGGACGACGGCAACGCGAATGCGGTCCCCGACGAGGCCAAGGCTCCCTTCACGCTGACGCCGCCGCTGTTCAGGCTGGATCCGTCCAAGGGCCAGACGCTGCGCCTGATCCATACGGGCGAGCCCCTGCCGACCGATCGCGAGTCGCTGTTCTGGCTCAATGCGCTGGAAGTGCCGCCGGTCAATGCCGATACGGGTACCAATGCGCTGCAACTGGCTTTCCGCTCGCGGATCAAGGTGTTCTTCCGCCCCGGCGGCCTGTCCGGGGACGTCAGGGACGCGCCCGCGGGCGTCACCTGGAGTTTCGCGCGCAAGCCGGATGGACGCTATGTCGTCCGCGGCGACAACCCCACGCCTTACCACATCACGTTCAGCCGCATCGAAGCCGAGGCGGCGGGCAAGACTTACCGGCATGACGCCGGCCTGATGATCGCGCCGCTTGCCAGCGGCGAGTTCGACATCGGCACCGAGGCGCCGGGCGTGGACGCGCCGGCCGAGGTCCGGTACACCTCCATCAATGATTACGGCGCCGCTGTAACGGACACCTATCGCGGCAAGCCATGAAGGCACGCCGGTTCCGTTCGCTCGCATCCCGGGTGTTTCCCCGCGTGCTCGCCACGGCCTTGATGAGTGCCTGGCAGGCTCCCGGCAGCGCGGCCACCGAACCGGTCGAGTTCGACTCCCGCTTCCTGATGCGCAAGCCGGGCCAGCAGGTGGACGTGGGGCGTTTCGCGCGTGGCGACGGGGTCGTTCCCGGCGACTACACGGTCGACGTGTATGTGAACGGCGACTGGCTGGGCCGCCGGCTCGTGCGCTTCGATGGTCCCGGCGACCAGGCGGTGCCGTGCGTGGACGAGGAACTGCTGGACCAGATGAACCTGACCGACGCCGCGCGCACCGCGGCCAGGAACGCCGGGCAGGGCGCGTGCACGCAACTGGGAAGCCTGATCGGCGATGCCTCGCATACGTTCGATCTGTCCATCTTGCGCCTGGACCTGAGCGTGCCGCAGGCCGCGTTGCGTCGCTCGGTGCAGGGCTATGTCGATCCCCGCTCGTGGGACGGCGGCGTGACGTCGGCGACCCTGGCGTATGACCTGAACACTTATCGCACCCGGGGCGCCATCGACAGTTCCAGCACCTACCTCGGCCTGCAGGCCGGCCTGAACCTGGGCAACTGGCACCTGCGCCAGCGCTCCATGCTCAACTGGCAATCGGCGGGCGGGTACCGCTATCAGAACATCGCGACTTATCTGCAGCGCGACCTGCCGGACCTGCGCGGCCAGTTGACGCTGGGCGATGCGTTCACCGAGGGCATCATGTTCGACAGCATCGGCTTTCGGGGCGTGCGGCTGGCCAGCGACGACCGGATGCTGCCGAGTTCGCTGCGCGGCTATGCGCCCTTGATCCGGGGCATCGCCCAGTCGAACGCGCGGGTGGAAGTCAGCCAGAACGGCAACAAGCTGTACGAGACGTCGGTGGCGCCGGGCCCCTTCGAGATCAACGACCTGTACGCGACCGGTTATGGCGGCGAACTGACCGTCAGGGTCACCGAGGCGGACGGCCGCGTCCACAGCTTCGCCGTGCCGTATGCCTCGGTGGCGCAACTGCTGCGTCCCGGGGCCATGCGGTATTCGGTGGCGGTGGGCCAGGCGCGCGATGCGCTGTTCACCGGCAAGGACATGCTGGTGCAGGCCACGGTGCAGCGGGGCTTCACCAATCTGCTCACGGGCTATGCCGGCGCGGTGGCCATGCGCGACTACCAGTCCGGGCTGGCCGGCCTGGCCCTGAACACCCGCGTCGGCGCGTTCGCGCTGGACCTGACGCAGGCGCGGCTGGACAAGGCGGGCGTGGCCGGTTCGTCGGGGTCGAGCGCGCGGCTGAGCTACAGCAAGTTCGTGCCGTCGACCTTCACCAACCTGACGCTGGCGGCCTACCGGTTTTCCTCCAGCGGCTTTCGCAGCCTGCGCGATGCCTTGCAGGCGCGGGCGCCGGGCGAAGACGGCCCGCGCGATTTCCTGGCGGCGGGCCGCCGGCGCAGTGAACTGCAACTGACGCTGAACCAGCACCTGGGCGAGAAGTGGGGGGACCTGTACCTGTCCGGCTCGTCGCGCGACTACTGGGATCGCGGCGGCCGCACCACGCAGTTCCAGGCGGGCTACAACAACCGCATGCGTCTGTTCGGCACCAGCGTGGCCTATACCATCGCCGCGTCGCGGCAGCGCGACGGCGTTACCGGGCGCATGAGCAACCAGATCTATGCCAGCATGTCGCTGCCCTTGGGGCGCAGCCCGCAGGCGCCCATGCTGTCGCTGGCGTCGACCTCCGGCGGGCCGGGCGGCAGCATGCAGCAGGCCCTCCTCAATGGCTCGGCCCTGGAAGACAATTCGCTCAGCTACGGCCTGAGCGCCAGCCGCGGGCAGGGCGGGGCCATGGCCGGCGGCAATGTGCAGTACCGGGCGCGCGCCGGCACGGTATCGGCCAGCCTGAGCCGGGGTTCGTCCTACACGCAGTATGCGATGGGGCTCCGGGGCGCGGTGGTCGCGCATCCCGGCGGCGTGACGCTGGCGAACGATCTGGGCGAGACCGTGGGCATCGTCGAAGCCAAGGATGCCAAGGGAGCGCGTGTCACCAATGCGCCCGGCGTGCGCGTCGATGGACGCGGCTATGCCGTCATTCCCTACCTGACGCCCTATGCGCTGAACAGCGTGGAGCTCGATCCCAAGGGCTTGCCGCTGGACGTCGAACTGTCGGCCACCCGCGCCCGGATCGCCCCGCGCGCCAACTCGGTCGTCATGGTGCGCTTCGCCACCGTTGCCGGCCGTTCCGCGATGGTGACGGTGGCGCTGCCCGACGGCTCCCATCCGCCTTTCGGCGCCAGCGTCCGGGATGCCAGCGGAGCGGAAGTGGGCCTGGTGGGGCAGGGCGGCCGCGCGCTGGTGCGCGGCGTGGCCGACACCGGTTCGCTCGACATCCGTTGGGGCGAGCAGCCCGACGCCCGGTGCCGCCTCGACTATCGCCTGCCCGAGCGCGGCCAGTCGAGCCTTTCCTATTTCCATTTGAAGGCGGTGTGCACGATGCCCGAGGTATCCACCGCCCTGCGACCATGAAACATTCCTTCCTTCGCCGCATCCGCCATCCGCTACGCGCCGCGGCGGGACTGGCCGTGCTTGGCGCCGCGACGCTGGCCGGCACGCCCGCGCGGGGCGCCGACGGCATCGCGCAGGCTGCTCCCTTGAACGGGAGCAGCTATGTCATCACCCTGAGCCCGTCCTATACGCCGCAGGGCGACCCCCCGGTCGGTACCATCCTGCAGGATAAGGAGGGGGCGTTCGTCCAAACCATCATCCTGACCCGGGTCAGGACCTGCACGGTCCAGAAGCGAATGCGGGTGAACGGCACGCTGGTGCCGGGCATGGAGAAGACCTATCGCACCAACGTGGCCGGTATCGGGGTGCGCTTCTATACCACCCGGGGGTGGGCCGGCGGCTGGGAACTCGGTCCGGTCGACACCAACTACTACGTGCCGCCCTCCTCGCGCACGACGTGGCGGGCCGCCGCCGAACTGGTGGTGACCGGTCCCGTGGAGGGCGGCACGCTGATCACGCTCCCCAGTCTCTACGTCACGATGAGCGATTGCTACAACAACTTCCTTCCCTTCGACATCACCATCGCCCCCGGGGCGCGGATCGTGAGCGGGACCTGCCTCGTCACCACGCCGTCGGTGGCCGTGACCTTGCCGCCGGTCAACACGCGGGACTTTGCCGGCGTGGGGTCGACCCGTGGCGATACGAACCTGCGCATCGGCCTGGACTGCAAGCGGAGCGCGGATGTCTACGTCACGTTGACCGATGCCACCAATCCCGGCAACCGCGGCAACCTGCTGACGCCGGCGGCCGGCTCCACCGCCGAGGGCGTGCAGCTGCGCCTGCTGCACGACGGCGTGCCCGTCGCCTACGGCCCGGATTCCGCCGCCGCGGGCAACCCGAACCAATGGCGCCTGGGCGCCACGGGCAGCGTGGCCGAGGTGCCGCTGACGGCGCAGTACGTCGCCACCGGCACGGTCAAGCCCGGGGTCGTCAAGGGCATCGCCACGTTCACGTTGAGCTACCAGTAGCGGCGGGGCCACGGTCGGCCACGCCGGCCCGGCCGGGCCTGAGCAGCAGCCAGGCGGCCAGCGCCCCGGCCAGGGTCACCGCGGCCAGGACCCGCAGCAAGGCGCTGAAGGATTCGGCGTACACCGCCACCAGCAGTGCCCGCCCTTCACCGCCCAATTGCGTGGCCGCATGCCCCAATGCCCCCGCCGCCATATCGTTGGCCAGGGCCGGGATGGCCGCCACTGTGCCCGGCTCGTGCAGGACATGCGCCAGTCCCGACTGCGTCAGGGCCAGCAGCAGCGCCGCGGCGGCCGCCAGCGCGACCGCCTCGCCCGCGAGCCGCATGGTCGAGAAGATGCCGGTGGCCATGCCGGCGCGTTCCTTCGGCACCACGCTGACCGAGAGGTCGTCCATCAGTCCCCAGGGCAGGCCGGTACCCACGCCGATCAGCAGCATGGGCCAGACGATGGCCGTGGACTGCTGACCCAAGGGTATCGCGGCCAGCCATGCCAGGCCCGCGGCAGCCACCACCAGGCCCGCCGCGGACAGCGCGCCCGCCGGGTACCTGCGCGCCAGCATCCCCGCCAGGAACGGCACGATGGCCATGGGCAGCGACAGCGGGATCATCATCAGGCCGGCCTGGATTTCCGAATAGCCCTCGACGCCGATGAACCCGATGGGCAGGAGGATCAGCAGCACGACGAAGCACACCGCCGTGGCGAGCGGCAGCAATTGCACGCCGACGAAGCGGCGGTAGCGGAACAGCGACAGGTCCAGCATGGGCCGGACCTGCCGCCGCTCGACGGCGACGAATGCGGCCAGCAGGGCAACCGATCCGCCCAGCAGCGCGAGCACGGCCGGACTCGACCAGCCGTACTGGGGCCCGGTCACGATGCCGAAGATCAGCAGACACAGCGCGGCGGTGAAGGCCGCGGTTCCCCAGGCGTCGATGCCGCGCGCACCGGGATCGCGCGTTTCGCGCATCCGCGGCACGCCGGCGAGCAGCACCAGCAGCCCGATGCCCGTGCCCGACAGGAAGATGGCCCGCCAGCCGAAGTGTTCGATCAGCAGGCCCGACCAGAGCGGGCCGAAGGCCAGGCCGACGCCGAAGGTGGTGCCCAGCAGGCTGAAGGCCCGCGTGCGCGCCGGACCGTCGAACTCCTGGGCCAGCGAGGCCGCGCCGCCTGCCATCGCCATCGCCGCCGCGATGCCTTGCGCGCCGCGCAGCAGGTCCAGCACCAGCAGGCTGGGAGCGAAGGCGGTCACGGCCGACAGCAGGGTGAAGCCCAGCACCCCCAGACGGAAGATGCGCTTGCGGCCATACTGGTCGGCCAGCGTTCCGGCCGCCAGCACGAAGCTGCCGAACGCGAGCACGAAGGCGTTCACGACCCAGGCCAGGGCGATGGGGCTGCCGCCCAGGTCCCGCGCGATGGCCGGGGTGGCCACGGCGGGACCGGTGAAGCTGAGCGGCATCATGAGCCCCGCCAGGCAGACGGCGGCCAGGACGATGGCCTGGCCGGCGGTGTCGGAACGATGGGGAGTGGAGGCGGTCGTTTCCATGTCCGGCTCAGATGTTGTAGCCGCCGTCTATGGTCAGCGCGGTACCGGTGATGAATCGGCTCTCGGCGCTTGCCAGATAGGCGACCAGCCCCGCCACGTCCTCGCCTTCGCCGTAGTGTCCCAGCGCCATCAGCGCGCGCAGGCCGTCCGCGCGTTCGCCGTCGGCCGGATTCATGTCGGTGTCGATCGGGCCGGGCTGGACCAGGTTGGCAGTGATGCCGCGCGGGCCCAGGTCGCGCGCCATGCCCTTGGTCAGGCCGATCAGCGCCGACTTGCTCATTGCATAGAGCGTCGAGCCGGGGGCCGGCACGCGATCGGCGTTGCAACTGCCGATCGTGATGATGCGGCCGCCTTGCCCCATGCGCGCCGCCGCGGCCTGGGCGCCCGTGAAGGCCGCGCGCACGTTCACCGCCATCACGCGGTCGAATTCCTCGATGGTGAAATCCTCCAGCGCCTTCCAGTAGCCGATCCCGGCGTTGCTGACCAGGATGTCGAGCTGGCCGAATTCCTCGACCACGCGCGCCACCGCCTGCGCGGGAGCGTGGGGTTCGGCGCTGTCGCTGCGCAGGGCCACGGCGCGGCGGCCCGTCTCGCGCAGTTCGCCGGCCACCGCCTCGGCCTTGTCCGGCGAACTGGCGTAGGTGATCGCCACATCCGCGCCCTCGCGCGCCAGGCGCAACGCGATGGCCGCGCCTATGCCACGGCTCGCGCCGGTTACCAAGGCCACTTTTCCTGTCAATCGGGACATGCTGTGCTCCATTTCCGTAATGATCGTTATAAAATGATCCATGACCTCTTCACGGAGCGTCAAGGATTTTTATATCGATCGTTACAAAA
Organism: Pigmentiphaga sp. H8; assembly: GCF_003854895.1. Taxonomy (NCBI): domain Bacteria; kingdom Pseudomonadati; phylum Pseudomonadota; class Betaproteobacteria; order Burkholderiales; family Alcaligenaceae; genus Pigmentiphaga; species Pigmentiphaga sp. H8. Next base: position 368,987 of record NZ_CP033966.1, read on the forward strand.
AAGGTGCGATATGGCTGAACGGGGACGCCCGCGCGGCTTCGACCGCGACGCTGCCTTGCAGCGGGCAATGGAAGTTTTCTGGGAGCGTGGCTATGAAGGCACGTCGCTGTCGGATCTGACGACGGCGATGGGCATCAACGCGCCCAGCCTGTACGGGGCCTTCGGCGGCAAGGAGGCCTTGTTCCGGGAGGCCGTGGAACGCTACCGCCACACCGATGGCGGGATGACCGACGTGGCGCTGCGCGAGGGCAAGACCGCGCGGGCGGCGGTCGAAGGCATGCTGATGGCCGCCGCGACGGCGCTGACGCTGCCGGGCAAGCCCAAGGGATGCTTCATGGTGCTGGGGGCGACCAATTGCACGCCGGCCAATCAAGGCATGGCGGCTTTCCTGCGGAGCCATCGGCTGGCCTCGACCCAGCACGTGCGCGAACGCCTGGAGCAGGGCGTGGCCGATGGGGAGCTGTCGCCGGAGGTCGACCTGGACACCCTGGCCCGGTATTTCACGACGGTCGTGCAGGGGATGTCGCTGCAGGCCAGGGACGGCGTCAAGCGCGGGGAGCTGGAGCGGGTGGCCCGCGCGGCGATGGCGATCTGGCCCGCCTAGGCGGAGGCTTCCCCCGGAAGGGAAGCCTCGTTTCCTACACCAGTTCGTACCCGTGCCGCGACAGCGGCAACGACCGGATGCGTTCGCCCGTGGCGGCGAACAGCGCATTGGCCAGCGCCGGCGCCAGCGTCGGCACCGCCGATTCGCCCACGCCGCCGATGCGCTCGCCGCTGGGGGCCAGCACGGCCTCGAACGGCGGCACCTGCGACAGGTACAGCAGCGGATAGTCGTGGAAGTTCGACTGCTGCACGGCGCCGTCGCGGATGGTGATGTCGCCCGACATGGCGGCGGTCAGGCCCCAGATGCTGGCGCCTTCGAGCTGGCGTTCCACCGTGGCGGGGTTGATGACGGTGCCGCAGTCGATGGCGTTGACGATGCGGTGCAGCGTGATTTGCTTGTCCTTCACCGACAGCTCCACCATCGTGGCGCACAGCGAGCCCCAGGCCTCGGTGATCGCCAGGCCCTGGAAGCGCCCGGCGGCGGCCTTGCCCCAGCCCGCCTGCTCGCCCAGCCTGCGCAGCAGCGTGGCGTGGCGAGGACGGCTGGCCAGCATGGCGAGCCGGAATTGCAGCGGGTCGCGCTGCTGGCGCGCGGCCAGTTCGTCGATGAAGCTTTCGGCGAAGAAGGTGTTCTGCGTGTAGCCCACCCCGCGCCAGAAGCCCACCGGTATCGCCGTGTTGACCATCGCATAGCGCACGGCGAAGTGGGGCAGGTCGTAGATCAGGTCGACCGCGCCTTCGACCGACTTGGGATCGATGCCGCCCTTGACCCGGTCGGTGAAGTTGCGGATGTAGATCGACGAGCAGGACAGCCGGGCCTCCAGCGCCAGGATGTTGCCGTCCTTGCCGGGAGCCATGGTGGCGCTCAGGCGGGCCGCGGCGGCGGGGCGGTAGAAGTCGTGGCGGATGTCTTCCTCGCGCGACCAGATCAGCTTGACCGGACGGCCCACCGCCTTGGAGGCCAGCGCGGCCTGGGTGAAGACGTCGAATTCCTCGCGCCGGCCGAAGCCGCCGCCCACCAGGGTCGAGTGCACGGTGATGCGGTCGGCGGGCAGTCCCAGCGCCGGTGCCAGGCGTTCGGCGATCTCGCCGCAGACCTGGGTGGGGCCCCACAGCTCGGCCTTGCCGCCGCGCACGTCGGCGGTGGCGTTCATGGGTTCCATGGTGGCGTGTGCCAGGTACGGCACCTCGTACTCGGCGCTGTAGACGGTCTCGCCTTGCAGGTGTTGGTCGGGGTTGCCGACACGCCGCGCCTCGGCCGTCGCGTTGCGCGCCGCTTCGCGGTAGCCCTGCATCAACGCGTCGCCGTCCAGCGGCGTGCCGTCCGGCATCCGCCATTCGGGCTCGAGGGCGAGCACGCCCTGGCGCGCGGTCCAGTAGCTGTCGCCCAGTACGATCACCGCGTCATGCAGCGGGACCACGTGCTTGACGCCGCGCACCGCCAGGGCCGGCTTGGCATCGACCTTGGCCAGCTTGCCGCCGAACGCGGGGCAGGCCACGATGGTGCCGATCAGCATGCCCTCGCGCTTGACGTCCACGCCGAAGGTCGCGGCGCCGCGCGTCTTCTCGGGGATGTCGAGGCGGTCGATCGAATGGCCGATCAGTTTCCAGTCGCGCGGTTCCTTCAGGACCACGTTGGCCGGGCGGGGCAGGGCGGCCGCGCGCGCGGCCAGTTCGCCGTAGCCGAGCGTGCGGCCGCTGGGCGTGTGGCGGACCAGGCCCTGGGAGGCCAGGCATTCGGCCACGGGCACCTTCCACGTTTGCGCCGCGGCTTCGCGCAGCATCTCGCGGGCGGTGGCGCCGATGCGCCGCAGCGGCTCGAACGACCAGCGGGCCGAGGTGCTGCTGGAGGTGGCCTGCACCTTGAAGATGCGGTTGGCGTAGACCGGGTCGGTGGGGGCCAGTTCGGCCCGCACGCGGGTCCAGTCGCATTCGAGTTCCTCGGCGACCAGCATGGGCGCGGAGGTCGTCACGCCCTGGCCCAGTTCGGCCGACGGCACCATGATGGTGACTTCGCCATCGGTGGCGATGCGCAGCCAGGCGTTGACGTCGTCCGGGTCGCGCGCGGGCGCGCCGGCGGCCTGGACCACGGGGATGCGAAAGCCCAGCACCAGTCCGGCCGACACGGCGCCGGCCGCCTGCAGGAACTGGCGGCGATTGACGGCGGGCGCGTTCATGATTGGCCCCCGTTGGTGGCCGCGGCCACGCGCAGGATGGCGCGCTCGACGCGCGGATAGGTGCCGCAGCGGCACAGGTTGCTGATGCCGTCGTGGATGTCCTGGCGCGTGGGCGTGGGGTTTTCCTTCAGCAGGGCGCAGGCGGCCATGATCATGCCCGACTGGCAATATCCGCATTGGGGGACCTGCTCGGCGATCCACGCCGCCTGCACGGGATGCGTGCCGTCCTTGGACAGGCCTTCGATGGTGGTGATGTCGGCGTCCAGCACGGTGCCGACCGGCGTGACGCACGACCGCGTGGCCTTGCCGTCGACGTGCACCGTACAGGCGCCGCACAGGCCCATGCCGCAACCGAACTTGGTGCCGGTATAGCCAAGGTAGTCGCGCAGTACCCACAGCAGGGGCATGTCGCCGTCGGCGTCGACGGCGAGGGGCTCGCCGTTGACCTTGAGCTGCAATTTCATAGGATCTCCTCCCGGCCTGCAGGCCGGCTGTCCGGCGCCGAGTATCGGCGAGTCCGCGCGGCCGGGACAATCGACTTGTTTTGGCATGACCTGTGAGGCAGAATCACAGGATGGTTCGCCGCCTTCCCTCCATGCAGATCCTGCAGGCATTCACCACCACGGCCCGCTACGGCAGCATGACGCGCGCGGCGGACGCCTTGTACGTCACGCACGGGGCCATCAGCCGGCATATCCGTTCGCTGGAGGATCAGCTGGGTTGCGAGCTGTTCCAGCGCGCCGGCCGCCAGGTCGAGCTCACGCCCGCGGGGCGGCAGCTGGCCGACGGGCTGGAAAGCGCGCTGCGCGCGGTCGAGGCCTCGCTCACGGACGCGGCCGAACGCCGCAAGCGTGACCGCTCGTCACTGAACGTCAACGTCAGCCCGGAACTCGCGGGGGCCTGGCTCGTCCCGCGCCTGTCGCAGTTGCGCGCGGCCCTGCCGGAACTCGACCTTTCCATCGCCACGACCACCGACGATCCGGACTTCGAGCGGGCGGACCTGGACGTCGGCCTGCGCTATGCGGCCGCGCCCTTCACGGGCTACCAGTGCGCCAAGCTGTTGGATGACGAGATAGTCGTGGTTTGCAGTCCCGAGTTCGCGCAGCGGCATTCCGGCATGCGCATCGATGACGTCGCCCGGCTGCCGAGGCTGAGGCACGCGCGCTTTCGCTGGTCGCAATGGGGCGCCGCGGCGGGCGTGGAACTGGACGAGCCAGAGGACGGTATCGTGTTCGACAACCGGGCGCTGATGGCCGAGGCAGCGGCCAGCGGCCTCGGGCTCGCGCTGACCCGGGCGCTGCTGGTGCGCGACGCGCTGGCGGCGGGACGGCTGGTGCGTCCGCTGGCCGCGTGTTTTCCGGCCAGCGTCAATTGCTACATCGTCTGGCGCGGGGACAATCCCAAGCAGGAGCTGATACGCCGCTTCGCCCGGTGGCTGCGCAACGCGGCGCTGCCTCCTGGCGCGCCGCTCCCGTCCGAACGCGGCGTGTTTCCGGACCAGGCCTGACGGCCGGGACCGGCATGGGGGCGCTTCAAGCCCGTTCTATGGTCGCGGCGCGCCACGACTCGTACAACTGCGGCGCGGGCGAGATCGGATGGTGGACGATGCGGATGGACTGTTCGGACAGCGGCAGGGCCAGTTCGCGGTAGACGGGCGCGGACGACAACCCGTAGGGTTCGGCGTCGTCGTTCGAGTAGGCGTAGACGACCTCGCGTATGCCGGTCATGTGGATCGCGGCCAGGCACATCGGGCAGGGCTGCGCGCTGGCGTACACCACGCAGCCGTCCAGGCGCGGTGACTCCAGCGCGCGGCAGGCCGCGCGGATGGCGGACAGTTCGGCGTGGGCGGTGGGGTCGGCGCACGAGAGTATCTGGTTGACCCCGGTGCCGATGACCGAACCGTTCCTGACGATGACCGCGCCGAAGGGGCGGCCGCCGCATTCCGCGTTCTTGCGGGCGAGATCGACCGCCATGCGCAGGAAATGCTCGGGCATGTTCATGTTGCTGTCTCCCAATGAGGCCGGGTCGGCCGGTGTCTTCAAGCGTTCAGTTCCTTCCACCGCCGGTAGACTTCGATCGCATCCTGGTGTCCCTGCCGCACCATGGGCAGCCGCCGCTCGTCCATGGGCTTGGCGAATTCGGCGTAGAGCGTATCGAGTTCGAAGTACTTGCGGTCGTCCCGGTAGAACGGCGCATAGTCTTCGCGGGTGGTGATGTAGATCACCTGCCTTGGGCTGCAATAGTAGAGCGAACCCAGGCACATGGGGCACGGGCTGGCCAGAATGTAGATATCGCAATCGGACAGGTGTTCGGTGCCGAGTTTCGTGCAAGCCTGACGGATGGCCAGGATTTCGGCGTGCGCGGTGGGGTCGGACGTTTGCGCGACCAGGTTGGGGCTCTCGGCAAGGATCTCGCCGTCCCGGACGATCACGGTGGCGAAGGGTCGGCCGCCTTCCTCCACGTTCTTCATCGCGAGATTGATAGTGTGTTTCACGAAATCCATCTGGGGTTTCCTGGGGTATTTGAAGCGGGGCCGGCGCAGTGACATCAAGCTTACGTCGCGCCATTAATAAGGTAAAAGACGGATTTGTTATATTTTCGATAATCAAATCTTATAGGATTCGTCCATGCTGCTTCGCCCCATCCACTATTTCCTGGCCGTGGCCGAACATCGCAGCTTCACGCGCGCCGCGGCGGCGATGCATGTTTCGCAGCCGGCGCTGTCGCAGCAGATACGGCAACTGGAAGAGATGCTGGGGGCATCGCTGTTCGACCGGACGGGACGGGCGACGCGGCTGACGGACGCGGGCCACGTCTATTTCAAGCATGCCCGCAAGGCCTTGCAGGACCTGGAGGAAGGCCGGCGCGCGATCCACGACGTAAGCGACCTGAGCCGGGGGTCGCTGCGGCTGGCGGTCACGCCGACCTTCGCCTCGTACCTGGTCGGGCCGCTGGTCGAGCGCTTCCACGCCCGCCACCCCAAGGTTTCGCTGATCCTGCGCGAGATGCCGCAGGAGCGCATCGAGGCGCTGCTGGCGGACGACGAGTACGACGTGGGCATAGGCTTCGAGGAAGTGCGCTCGCCCGAGATCGCCTCGCAGCGGCTGCTGGTGGAAACGCTGGCGCTGGTGGTCGGCAGCCGGCACCCGCTGGCCGGGCGGCGGCGGATGGCGCTGAAGGCGCTGGATGCCGAATCGCTGGTGTTGCTGACCGCGGAGTTCGCGACGCGCGAGCAGATCGACCGCTATTGCCGCCGGCATGGCTTGCGTCCCCGGGTCCTGATGGAGGCCAACTCGCTGGGCGCCGTCATCGAGATCGTGCGGCGCACCTCGTTGTCCACCCTGCTGCCGGCCACCATCGCCAGCGGCCGGGACGGCCTCGTGTCGATCGCGCTTACGCCGTCCCTGCTGGAAAGGACCGCGGTGCTGATGCAGCGGCGCGGCGCCTACCAGACGGCGGCGGCGCGCGAATTCGTCCGGCTCGCGCTCGAACACGAGGGCGAGCGCGTCGCCCGCGGCTAGGGCCTATTCCGGCCGTATCCGCATTTTTCGCAGCACCTCGCCCCACATCCGGTGTTCGGCGGCCGCCTTGCGGCGCAGGTCGTCGACGGTGCCCGGCGTGGGCACGACGCCGTGGCGGGCCAGGGCACCGCCGACCTCGGCCTGGCCGATGGCCTCGTTCAGCAGCCCGTTGTAGCGCGCCAGCGCATCGGGCGGCGTGCCGCGCGGCGCCCACAAGGCGAACCAGGGTTCGACGTCGAATCCCGCCAGCCCCTGGTCGTGCAGCGAGGGAATGTCCGGGTACAGCGGAAAGGGCGTCCTGCTGGTGGCGCCCAGGATGCGCAGGTCGCCGCTGCGCGCGTGCTCGGCGGCGATCTGTATGGGCACGATCATGATGCGGACTTCGCCGCGCAGCAGGTCCGCCATCGCGCCGGCCGAACCCTTGTAGAACACGGGGTTCAACTGGATGCCCGCCATGGCCTGGATCATGGCCATGCACAGATGATGATGGGTGGCCAGGCCCGGCGCCGCGTATTCCATGCCGGGGTGCCGGGCGGCGTAGGCCAGGAAGTCGCGCACGTTCTCGACCGGCACGCTCCGGTGCACCACCAGCGCGTGGTTGCCGTAGCCTTCGATGCCGACCGGTTCCAGGTCGGCCAGCACGTCGAACGGCAGGTTCTTGTAGAAGTAGGGCAGCGCCAGGGTGTTCGAGACGTTGTTCAGCAGCGTCAGGCCGTCGGGGGCGGACTTGGCCGCGGCATCCATGCCGAGCATGCCCGAGGCGCCTTCGCGGTTCTCCACCAGAAAGGGGCGGCCGGCCAGCGCCGCCAGCCCGGGTGCGATGGCGCGGGCCAGCAGGTCGTTGGTGGTGCCCGCGGTTTGCGGGACCAGGATCCTGGCGGGCCGGCCGGTGCCGGCGCCTTCGGCCGTCGATGCGTGCGATGCCATGGCTTGTGCGCCTGTCGAGTCATGCCCCGTCGTCGATGCGGCATCCGCGTCGGCCGGAGGGATCGTCACGTTCACGGCTGGGGGCGGTTGCCATTATAGTGGTCGCCTATGCCCGGCACGGCGACACCACGATCCGCGCAAGGAACCCCATCGCAGGCACAGCCCATGCCCATGAGCCTCAGGCAGTTGAGAATCTTCGTTGCCGTTGCCAAGACCGGCAGCACCATGGGCGCGGCATCGGAAATCGCCCTGTCCCAGTCGGCCGTCAGCGCGGCGCTGAACGAGCTCGAAGGCCTGCTGCATACGCGTCTGTTCGACCGGGTGGGCAAGCGCCTGATCCTCAACGACAACGGCCGAGGCCTGCTGGCCGAGGCCACGGCGCTGCTGGACAACGCCCAGCAGATCGAACGCGGCTTCTTCGACAAGCTCGGGCACGCGGCGGCCACCCTGAAGCTCGGATGCAGCACCACCATCGGCAACTACGTGCTGCCGGGACTGCTGGCGCGCTATCGGCTGCGCGCGCCGCACACGCCCATCGAGGTCACCATCGCCAACACCGCGCAGGTGTCGGCCGCCGTGGCGGGGTTCGACGTCGACATGGGCCTGATCGAAGGGCCGTGCCAGGATGCCGACATCCAGCCGACGCCGTGGCTGCTGGACGAGATGGTGATCGTATGTTCCGCGCGGCATCCGCTTGCGTCCGAATGGCATACGCGCCGCATCACCCGCGAGCAGTTGCGCGAGTCGCGCTGGCTGCTGCGCGAGCGCGGCTCCGGCAGCAGGCTGGCGGTGGAGCAGGCGCTGCTGCCCTATCTGCACCAGCTCAACATGGACATCGAGCTGGGCAGCACGGAAGCCATCAAGTACGCGGCCGCCGAAGGGCTGTGGCTGGCCTGCCTGTCGCGCTGCGCGGTGAAGGACATGGTGGCCGCCGGCCAGTTGAGCATACTGGACACCGATCTGCCGCCGCTCACCCGCCGCTTCTATCTCATCCACCACAAGAAGAAATTCCTGTCGGACAACCTCAAGGACTTCTTCGAGCATTGTCGCGGCGACACGGTCATCCAGGGCGCGTGAGCAGCCGTTTCAATCGACGCGCACGCCGGCGTCCTTGACCACCTTCTTCCATTTGGGCGACTCGGACGCGATCAGCGCGGCGAATGCCTCGGGCGTGCTGCCCACCGCTTCCACCCCCTGTTCGGCCAGCTTCTTCTTGACGTCCGGCGCCTGGACGACCCTGGCCAGTGCGGTGCTCAGCCTGTGGACGATTTCGGACGGCGTGCCGGCGGTCGTCATGATGCCGAACCAGGGCGTGACGTCGAAGCCGGGCACGCCCGACTCCGCCACCGTGGGCACGTCGGGCAGCATGGGGGAGCGCCGGGCCGCCGGCATCGCGAGCGCCTTGAGCTTGCCGGCCCGGATATGGGGCAAGGCCACGGCCATCTGCAGGAACATCAGCGAGACCTGTCCGCCCAGCAGGTCGGTCGTGGCGGGGCCCACGCCCTTGTAGGGCACGTGCAGCAGGTCCACGCCCAGGTCGGATTCCAGCATCTCCATGGCCAGGTGCGCGCCGCTGCCGTTGCCTGGCGATGCATAGGCGATCTTGCCCGGCGTCTTGCGCGCGGCGTCGAGCAGTTCGCGGAAGTTGCCGACCGGCAGGGACGGGTGGGCGACCAGCACCATGGGCGACCACACCAACTGGCTGACCGGCGCGAAATCGCGGTCGGGGTCATAGGGCAGTTTGTCGTAGAGCGCGCTGCGCAGGGTGACGTCGCGGCCGGTGACGAAGAGGGTGTAGCCGTCCGGCGCGGCGCGCGCGACGAAGTTCTCGGCAATGGTGCTGCCGCCGCCGCCCTTGTTCTCGACGATGACTTGCCAGCCTTCGTCCTCGCCCAGCTTCTGGCTGACCAGGCGCGCCAGGATGTCGGTGAAGCCGCCGGGCGGATGCGGGACGATAAGGCGTATCGGCTGGTTCGGGTAGGCCGGTGCCTGCGCCAGCGCGGGGGCCGCGCATCCGGCGATCAGCGTGGCGATCAGGGATCTCGTGAACATGGTGCTCTCCTCCTCGTCTTGTATGAGGGCGCCCTTCAATGGGTCGCCGAAAGGGACGTGCGGACCTCCACCAGCGCCTGCCGGCGTTCGTTGCGGATGACGTCGATCGCCCGTTCGAGCGCGCCGGCAAGCCGGGCGCCGTCCTCCACCACTTCCACGTGGGCACGGCTGGCGGCCGCCACCATCGAATAGGACGGAGAGGGTTCGAGCGACGTGAGCGGCATGGCTGCCGCCCGCGCGGCGTGGCCGTCCCGATGCACGCCCAGCGTGGAGCGGCGCACGGCGTTCCACATGCCGTTGTTCTTGACGATGGTCAGGATGGGCAGCGCCTGCGCCTCGGCGATCTGGTGGCAGGCGACGGGGTTGGCGAACACGTAGGAGCCGTCGCCCACGCACGCCACCACGAGCCGGTCGCGGTCGGCGAGCTGCGCGCCCAGGGCGGCAGGCATGCCCCAGCCCAGCGCGCCGGAATAAGGCGTGAAGAAATAGCGGTTGGGCCCCTTGAGGTCCATGTAGTCCGGCACGGTGCCAAGTTCGCTGAAGCAGAGGCCGTCGTCGCCGAGCACGTCGGACACGCAAGCGGAGATGTAGGCGCCGGAGACCGGCTTGCCGCCACCGCGCAGGGCCTCTTCGCGTGCGTGCTGCCGGCGCTGTTCGGACAGCCGGGTGTAGTGGGCCCGGCGCCGCTCCACCTCGGCCGTCGGCGGCGGCAGGGCGGCCAGCAGGGCATCCAGCCCGGCGGCGGTATCGCAGCAGATCGCGAGATCGGTCTGGAAGCTGCGCACGGGCTGCCGTCCCGCCAGCGGATCGGGACCCAGGTGCGCGATGCGCTTGCCGGGGCTCGGGCGATGCAGCCGTTCCACCCAGGGCGTGGAGGCGTCGACGACCAGGATGACGTCGGCCGCCTCGAGATGGTCGCCGGCGGCATGGCCCAGCATCATCGGGTGGGACGAGGGCATGACGTTGCGCACCGGCATGATCTCGATGACGGGAATGGCATGGGCCTGCGCCAGCCGGGCCAGCGATGCCCCCACCTTGCCGGCCGGATCGCCGCGTTCGGCCACGATCAGCGGACGTCGCGCCCGCGCCAGCCATTGCGCGAGTTCTTCGATGGCGGCCGGATCCGGGTGCGGGGCCGTGGGACGGGCCACCGGGAACGGTTCGAAGCGCACGCCCGGCGGCAGGGGGTCGAGCAGCGGTTCGCGCGGAAAGCCCAGGAAGACCGGTCCGCACGGTTGCGCCATCGCCAGCGCGGCCGCCCGGGCGACCAGTCCGCACGCCTGTTCGGGATAACGCAGCTCGTATTCCCACTTGACCAGCTCGCGCACCATGGCGTGCTGGTCGTACAGCTCCTGCCCGTACTGCACGGGAGTCAGCCGCGCGCCGTCGCGTCCATGCTCGGTCAGCGGCGTGCGCCCGGCCAGCAGGAACACCGGCACGTTGTCGCTGTGGGCGTTCAGCAGGCCGCACAGCGCATTGGCCATGCCCACGTTCACGTGGACCATCACGGCCTGCATGCGGCCGCTGGCCAGGTAATGGCCGTGCGCCATTCCCATCGCGGCGGTCTCGTGCATGCAGGTGACGGGCACGGGCATGGCGTCGCGCAGCCGGGGGTTGGCCAGCGCCTCGATGATGGGGGCGAAGTCGTTGCCGGCATTGGCGAACAGGTAATCGATGCCGCTGGCCTTCAAGGCCATCAGCAGGGCTTCGGCCGCCGTCGTGTCCTGCTCGATCCGCATGCTGGCTCCTGTCGGGTGGGGCATGGCCCGCGATGTCAATCCTGTTTCCAGACCGCGAAGGCCATGCCGCAGCCCGTCCCCGCGGGTGTCCGATAGCACGGTTCGTAGGCCTGCCACGCAAAGTCCAGGTGCTCGGCCGCGCCCGCCGTGGTGATCCAGTTGCGGATCTCGGAAGATCCCGAGTTCAGGCGAGCCGGATCGATGCCGGCCAGCGCGGCCGCGTCCTTCTCGGCGCAGGCGCGCAGCACCAGGCGGTCCAGATCCTCGTCCACCGTGAAATGGCTCAATCCGCCCGAGGCGACGATGCCGACGCGGGCCGGCGTGTCCCAGCTGTCGACCGCGCGCGCGATGGCCCGGCCGAGTTCATAGCACCGGCGCGGCCGGGGCTGGTTGGGCGGGTAATAGGTGTTCAGGGAAATCGGCAGCATGGGAATCGGCCGCGCCGGCATCAGGCGCCGGTGCACGAAGCCGAAGGCGTGGCCCTCGCCATGGGCCTTGGCCAGGTGGCGGGAGGTGCTGAGGTCGAAGTCCTCGTCCATCAGGGAGCCGATGAGATGCCGGCCCAGTTCGTGGGCGACGGGATACTCGCGCGGCGTTTCGTCCTCATGGTATTGGGACCGCGCGTGGCGCCAGAACGGCGGGGCGTCCGCCGGCATGGACAGCGGCCGGTTGGCGATGGTCTGCCCCCAGTAGACCAGGATGGCCGGCAGGTTTTCCTCGCCGTACTGTTCGTTCTGGTCGTCGCCGATCACGATCAGCGCGTCCAGCGCCGCGGCCTCGATCGTGCCGGCCAGGCGGCGGATGTGGACGTCGCAGGCGGCGGCCTTGCGCGTCAGCTCGTCCGGCTCGAGCGCCCGGGCCAGGCTGTCGCCGCGGCGCGCCAGCAGCGCGTCGTAGCTGACCGGCCGGCCGTCCAGGTCCAGCAGCTTGCGGCCGGCCAGGTCGATCGCGCCATGCTTGGCGTAGTCCTCGGCGGGACTGTTGAGCATGGGGCTGTGTGAGGATCCGATACCCAGGACGATTCTTGCCATGGCCTGCGTCGCGCCTTGCTAGGGGAACAGGCGCCCAGTGTAGGCAGGCGCATCGGCGCGGGATAACGGATTCTTTGTATAGGCCTTAGCAAAAAAGCAGATAGAACGGCGAAGCTAGTTGCCCGCGGGCCCCGTGGCCGCCCGCCGGAAATTGCCCTCCAGCGTCTCCAGCGTTCGCAGCAGCGCATCCAGCTCCTTCTCCGACAAGCCCTGCAGGACCTCGTCGAGGAAGGCGGCCCGCCGGGGCATGGCTTCGTCCACCACTTCCTGCCCCGCCGCGGTCAGGCTGACGTTGGTCTGGCGGTTGTCCTGGGCATCCACCTGCCGCGCGAGCCAGCCCAGTTGTTCCATGGCATGGAGCAGCCGCGTCAGCGACGCCGGATCCAGGCGGCAGCGCTCGGCCAGGAGCTTCTGCGGGCAGGTGCCGTGCTCGGACAGCGTCAGCAGGATGCGCCAGCGCGGCAGCGCATGGCCGATGCGGCCGCTGAAGCCCGCCTGCATGGCGCGGTAGGTCTGGCCCAGGCGCTGGATGACCTGCAGGCCGCGCTGTTCGCGGTTCACGATTCGTCCCCGGAGGCCGGCTGCTTGCCGCGCTCGGGGCGCACGATCTGGATGGCCGGCACGCGCCGCACCAGCCACAGCCCGACCAGGGCGATCAGCACCGCCAGGATCTGGCCGTTGTGAATACCCGAAACCAGGGCCTCGCGCACGTGCTCGAGCAGTTCGGTGGCCTGGCCGCCATGCTGGGCCAACTGCTCGGCCAGCGTGCGCTGCGCTTGCGGGTCCACCAGGACCTGCGGGTTGTGCAGCTGCGGCAGCCATTGCAGCGCGTTCTCCGACTGCAGCACGTCGGTGACGCGCCACAGGTAGCTGTGCGAGACGATGGTGCCCACGATGGCCGTGCCCAGCATGCCGCCCACCATGCGCGTCGATTGCAGCGTGGCGGTGGCGATGCCCAGGTGGGTGCGATCGGCCGTGTGCTGGGCGAAGATCGTCAGGTTGGGCATGGTGAAGCCGATGCCTATGCCGGCCAGGAACATGTAGAACGCGAAGAGTGCGTGCGGCGTGTCGTGGTGAGTGGTGACGACCCCCAGGCAAGCCAGCGCCAGCGTGGAAAAGCCCGCATACAGCATGCGGTTGGGCTTGTCGATGTGGCTGATGATGCGGCCGTTCAGGATGCTGCCCACGGTGATGCAGGCGGCCATGGGCGTGATGAGCAGGCCGGCCTCCTGGGGCGACAGCCCGAAGCCGCCCTGCAGCAGCAGCGGCGCGTAGAACATCAGCGCGAAGATGATGAAGCCGACCAGCGTCGCCAGCACGAACAGCACGGCCAGCGCCGGGTTGCGGAACATGTCGATGGGCAGCAGCGGCTGCGGGCAGCGCTGTTCCCAGAAATACAGGCCGGCGAACGCGGCCAGGCTGCCGGCCCCCAGCAGCAGCACCGTGGTCGAGGCGGCGCCCTTGGGCAGGAGTTCGACGACCATCTGCAGGCAGCCCAGCGCCACCGCGATCAGCAGCGCGCCGGGCCAGTCGAGCTGTATCTTGCCGGCCGTGTGGTGGCGGATGCGGGGCAGGAAGCGCGCCACGAACAGGATCCCCAGGAGGCCGACCGGCAGGTTGACGTAGAACACCGATCGCCAGCCGTACTGCTCGGTCATCACCCCGCCCAGCGAGGGGCCGATGGCGTTGGCGATGCCGAAGGCCGAACTGACGATGATCTGCCAGCGCAGGCGCACGCGCGGCTCGGGGAACAGGTCGGGGATGCACGCGAACGCACACCCCACCAGCATGCCGCCGCCTATGCCCTGCAGGCCCCGCGCCACGACCAGCCACAGCATGCTGGTGGCCGCGCCGCACAGCACCGAGGCCGCCGTGAAGACGAAGATGGCGGCGATCACGAACGGCTTGCGGCCGTAGTAGTCGCCCAGCCGGCCGAAGATGGGCACGGTGATGACGGACGGCAGCAGGTAGGCGGTGGCCACCCACGCGTACAGGTCGAATCCCCGCAGTTCGGCCACGATGGTGGGCAGCGCGGTGCCCACGACGGTCTGGTCGATGGCGACCATCATCATGACGAAGCACATGCCGAGGACGGCCATCAGCGATTGCCGGAAGGGCAGGACCTGGCCTTCGGAATGCTGGGGAAGCGTGGACATGGGAAGATGCCAAAATCATTGATTGATCAATGATTGTAGTCCTCCCGGCGTTTCGGGGCAGCGCCGCCGGGTCGCGGCAGGCATGGGAGCTTTTTTGTTTAACATGGACCAGGACGTCTTCCGAGGACTTTCCATGCCGCTTTCCGAATCCGACCTGCAGGAACTGGCGCGGGCCCGGCACCTGCTGGAGCACCCGGGCATCGCCGCGCGCATCGCGGGGATCGCCGGCAAGCCCATCGAGCGCACGCTGGCCGCGCTGCCGGACCGGGTGTCGTCGATGATCGACGAGATCGCCCGCCGCTCCATCAGCAAGGCGCTGGACGTGGCGGTCAGGACCATGGATCCGACCCGGCCGGCGGCCGCCACCGACTGGTGGCACAAGCTGGCGGCCGGGGCCTCGGGCGCCGCGGGCGGCGCTTTCGGCATGGCGGGGCTGGCCGTGGAACTGCCGATCTCGACCACCATCATGCTGCGTTCCATCGCCGACATCGCCCGCAGCCAGGGCGAGGACCTGAAGACGCCGGAATCGCGGCTGGAGTGCCTGCACGTGCTGGCGCTGGGCGGTTCCTCGAAGTCCGACGACGCGACCGACGCCGGCTACTTCGCCTCGCGCGCCGCGCTGGCGCAGGCCATCGCCTCGGCCAGCCAGTACCTCGCGCAGCATGGCACGGCCAAGGGCAGCGCGCCGGTGCTGGTCCGGCTGATCTCCGAGGTCGCCTCGCGCTTTTCGATCGCGGTGTCCGAGAAGGCGCTGGCCCAGGCGGTGCCGATGATAGGAGCCATCGGCGGCGGGGCGATCAACGCGCTGTTCATCGATCATTTCCAGGACATGGGGCGGGGCCACTTCACCGTGCGGCGATTGGAGCGCGTCCATGGGACCGACGCCGTGCGCGAGGCGTACCTGGCGCTGCCGCGGCGTTGACCCCGTGCGGGCGCGGTCGAAACAATCGGGTCCGCCAGACGTATCAGTCTGTTAACGCCATGCGCGCTCATGCATGGCGAGCTACGATGGCCCCTGTGCCGGCACAGCGCCGGCGTCTTCAGCGAGAATCGCCATGAACGCCTCCTCTTCCCTGTCAGACGAACTGATGTCCCAGCTGCAAGGCGCCCCCCTGCAGCAGCTCGCGCAGCAACTGGGCACGGACACCGCCCAGACCCAGCAGGCAGTGGGCGCCGCGCTGCCCCTGTTGCTGGGCGCGATGGGCAACAACGCGGCCCAGCCGCAGGGCGCCCAGGCGCTGTTCGGCGCGCTGCAGGACCACGGCGGGGGCGGCGGCCTGGAAGGCATGCTGGGGTCGCTGCTGGGCGGCGGCAATGCGGGCGCGCAATCGGATGGCGGCGCCATCCTGGGCCACATCTTCGGTGCCGGGCAGCAGCGCGCCGAGGCTGGTCTGGGCGAGGCCACCGGCCTGGGCGGCGGCAATGCCGCCAATCTGCTGAAGATGCTCGCCCCCATCGTGATGGCCTTCCTGGCGCAGCGCGTGCAATCGGGCGGCATGACGCCGGACAGCCTGGGCAACACGCTGGGCCAGGAGCGCGATGCCGCGCGCCAGCAGGGCGGTCTGGGCGGCGGCCTGCTGGGTTCGTTGCTCGACCAGAACGGCGACGGGCAGGTAGGCCTGGAGGACCTGATCAAGATCGGCGGCAGCCTCCTGGGTGGCCGGCGCTAGCATGCATACGCTACCGATACGCCAGCACATCGTCGATCGCGTCGTCGCCCGGCGCGGCCGCGTCCACCTGCACGAGCGGCTGGATCCGGCCAGGACCGCCCTCGTCGTCATCGACATGCAGCCCACCTTCGTCGCTCCCGGCAGTCCGGCCGAGGTTCCCGAGTCCCGCTCCGTGGTCGGCAACATCAACGCCCTGGCCCGCGTGCTGCGCCGCCGGGGCGGGTTGGTCGTGTGGGTCACGCACGCGAACCTGCCGGTGGGGCAGGGATCGGACTGGTCCGGTTTCTACGACCATTTCGTGGCCGCCGACGTACGCGCCCGCACCATCGAGGCGAACGCCCCGAGGCCGGCGTCCGAGGCGCTGTGGCAGGGCATGGAGCCCGCCCCGGGCGACGTCCACCTGGCCAAGAACCGCTACAGCGCCCTGGCGCACGGTTCGTCCGGGCTGGAGCGGGTGCTGCGCAGCGCGGGGATCACCCATCTGCTGATCGCCGGCACCAAGACCAACATCTGCTGCGAATCCACCGGCCGCGACGCCATGATGCTGGACTTCTTCCCCATCATGGTGGCGGACTGCCTGGCGGCCCTGTCCGACGAGGAGCACCGGGCGGCGCTGGAGACCTTCGTGCAGAACTTCGGAGACGTGCGCGAGGTCAGCGAGATCGAGGGCCTGATGGCGTGAGCCCGCGCGAGCGGTCCGCCCGCTCGCGCACGGCCACGCATGCCATCAGCCAGGCCGCCGTGACGGCGAAGGCGGCGATGACGTCGCTCAGGTAGTGCACCTGCAGCATCACCCGGCTGTAGCCGACGCTGGCGATCAGGCCGGCCGCGAACATGGCCATGGCCTGGCGCCACGCCGGCGGCGCCAGGCCCGCCAGCAGATAGGCCAGCATGCCGTAGACCGCCATCGCGCCGGTGGCGTGTCCGCTGGGAAAGCTCCACCCCAGTTCCTGGGTGAATCCGTGCAGGTGTTCGGGGCGAACCCGCTGGAAAGCGCCCTTGAGCAGCACGTTCAGCCCCGCCGCGCCCAGCGTCCCCGCCAGCCAGAGCACCGCGTCGCGCCCGCGGCGGCGCCACAGCAGCAGGGCCAGCACGACGGTGCCCAGCCCCAGCAGGAAGTCCCGGTCGCCAGCCACGGTCAGCACGGCCAGGAACCGCAGCCACGCCGGCGAGGCCCGTTCGGCCAGGGTTTCGGCCAGGGTCTTGTCCAGGACCACCAGCCGTGACTCGGTCACGACGTTGGCGGCGATGAGTCCGAACACGGCAACGCCGCCCACGATCAGCGCCGCCATCACGCGCGACCGGCGTGCCGGCGAGATCCGGCTCGCGTCCAGCAGTCCGCCCACCCACAGGCCGAGCGCGCACGCGCCGGCCAGCCAGGCGAGAAAGGCAAGACCGGCATGGCGGCCGGCGATCAGTTCCAGGGTTGTCATCGTGCGATCTCGCGTCCGTACGGCGTCATCACCTGCCGGCAATGGCCGCATTGCCTCGCGCCGATGGCGGGAGAGGCGCCCGCCTTCTACAGTGCTGCGATCGGGCGCGCACCACGATACATGACAACAACGGAGACGGCACATGATCCGAGCGTTCTGGCACGGCCTGACGGCGGCCATTCTTCTGGCACCGCTCGCCCCGGCGGTGGCCGCTTACCCGGAACGGCCGATACGGCTCATCGTTCCTTTCGTGGCGGGCGGTTCGATCGACCGCGTGGCGCGCCTGCTGGCCGAGCGCATCCAGGCCCGGGTGGGGCAGCCGGTCATCGTCGACAACCGGACCGGCGCGACCGGCAACATCGGCACCCAGGCCGTCGTGGCGGCGCCGCCGGACGGCTATACGCTGCTGATGCAGACCTCGGCGCTGGCCATCACCCCCTGGTTGTCCCGGCTGCCGTTCGACGTGGAGCGCGACCTCGTGCCCGTGACCCGCATCGCGCGCACCCCCTATGCGCTGGTCGTCAGGGCGTCCCTGCCGGTGGATTCGTTCGAGGCCTTCGTGGCCTATGCGGCGGCCCACCCCGGCAAGCTGACCTGTTCGAGCTACGGCGTGGGATCGCCGCCGCACCTGGCGCTGGAACTGATCAAGCAGGCGGCCTCGGTCGATATCGTCCACGCCCCGTACCGGAGCTTCTCGCAGGCCGCGCCCAGCCTGGCGTCCGGGCAGCTCGACTGCGGCATCGACACACCCACGAACGTGCAGCCTCTGGTCGGCACGGGCACCGTCCGCGTGCTGGGCGTGACCTCGGCCGAGCCCTTTTTCCTGTTCCCGTCGGCCCAGCCCATGGCTGGCCGCTATCCGGGCACGGAGGTCGAGGGCTTCCAGCTGCTGTTCGTCGCCAAGGGCACGCCGCCGGACATCGTGGACCGCATCCACGCCGAGTTCGCCCGCGCCCTGCGCGATCCCGAGGTCGGGAAACAGCTCGGGGCCATGGGCTTCGTGCCGGTGGGCGACGACCCCCGCTCGGCGGCGGCCGGTTTCGCCAAGGACTACGCGCGTTTCGGGCGGGTGATCAAGGAGCGGGGCATACGCGCCGAGTGAGCCGTGCGCTGCCTTGGGGCCTGTGCGAGGCTCCTTTTGGCGCGAACAGGCCCTAGTGGACGGAGACCGTCCACGCCGGGCCGGACCGGGCCACCGCCACGCGCAGGACGATGAGCGGCGACGTATCCCCCGCTTCGCCGCGCGGCGGGCCCGCATCCACCTGGACGGTGCGGATCACGCCGTGGTCGGCGGTGGCGACCTGCAACATCGCCTGCCTGCCCGCGGGCGCCGCATAGTTGTTCAAGCCCACGCTGAAGATGCCGGCCTGCAGGCGCTGCGGGTCGCAGGTCGCGTGATAGTGCTCCGGACCATGGCCCGCGGTGTTGTCCAGATCGAGGGTGCCGCTGGCGCCGACGCGCGCGCCATAATGGACGTGGTCGCCGCCCGGCTCCATCACGTGGAGGTCGATGTCGCCTTCGCCGTCCCAGGCCAGCGTGGCGGTGAAGTATCCCGGGCTGGCCCGGGGTTCGGGGGTCTTCAGCGCCAGCAGGCCGTCGGCCATCAGGGTACCGGCGGAGGACCGGCCGTTGCGGTCAGCGTCGAGATAGGTCTCGATCAACTGATGGCCGGAGGCATCGCGGGCCGACGGCGGGATCCAGAGATTGGGCGGCGGCGGGGTGCCTGGCACCACGCCGCGCAGTGCCGCGATGACCATGTCGTTGCCTGACAGCAGGTGCGGGCCACTGGTACGGGCCGAGGCGGGCGCGAGGTGGACGGCCGCGAGCGCCGCCGGATCGGGCAGGGTCCGGTAAGCGGCGTTCAGGAAGAAGTTGCCCTGCGAATGGCCCACCAGCAGGACGCCCCGCCCCAACGCATGCAGCGCGCGCAGGCGCAGCCGATGGGCGGCGTAGTCGATCCCGGTGGGCGGGTCGGCCGCGAACGAGGTGGCCTGGGCAAGCAGGCGCGCGTTGCGCGCCTCGGTCAGCGCGACGGCGGTGTCGTAGGCGCGAGGCAGCACGGCGGCTATCCGGCGCCAGCCGTTCTGGCGGCCATCGACGATTTCCCAGAACAGCTCCCAGCGCTGGCGCACGGCGTCGTCGAGTTCCGCGGCGCGCTGCGCGAAGACCTCGACCAGGTCTTCGATGCCCTGGCGCCTTCCACGCTGCAATCCGCTGGCGTTGTAGAACACCTCGGCCCCGATGGCCAGCGTGGCGCGGGCCGGGTGCGGGCGCAGCGCCTCGTCCAGCGTGGCGAGCAGGGCCCGCGCGCCCCCGGCGGCGGCGTCGGGCGTGTTCCAGACGCCGTTGAAGAAGGCCAGGGTGTGGGTATGGGCCGGGCACAGGCTCGTTGCCCACGCACCCTGCGCCAGCAGGCTCGCCGCCGCCAGCAGCGCCCGTGCGAATTGGCGCGGTGTCTTATTCATCGCAGCCGTCTCCGGCGGGCAGCGACAGGATGGCGCCGTCCAGCGCGGCGGAGTAGTCGAGATAAGCCAGGACCCGGGCCTGGGTGTTGGCGGACATCTTGCGCATGTCGGCCACGGCGTCGGCCCCTTCGGTGCTGGAGCCGCTGCGCGCCATCACGCAGGACACGCCCCGGGTGGTGCGCCAGGCGGCCTCCTGCGCCGCGACGGAATCGCCTCGGGCCAGCAGGGCATCGCGGAAGGACCGGGCGAGCTGCCTGAGCGCGTCCTGCCGCGCGGGCGCCCCGCCCTGGCGCGCGATCCACGCATCGATGTCGTCGCGCACGCCGTTGCCGTCGGCATCGGGACCGCCCAGGTCCTCGGAGCGATCCAGCACGGGAAGTTCGCCCTGGCGTTCCAGGTCGGCGATGGAGCGGGCCTGCCGCGGGGCGGGATCTTCGCCGCCGCAGGCGGCAAGCAGGAGCAGGCAGGGGGCCAGGATGGCCCGGTGGCGTGGTGTCATGGCGATCCCCATGCGTGGCGTTCCTTCGCCCGCATGGCGAAGGCGTCCCGGCCGATGCGGCGTGGGCGAGGTGCCATTAGGCCGGGACCCGCGCACGCGCGGAGCGTGGAGGCGGCAATTTGTCCGTCGGGGGTGGCGCGTAGGCGGCGCTTTGCCAAGCCGCGCCGATCGCGCCACACTTGCGTCGGGTTTCGTTTTTCCAGGCATGTCCGAACATGACAAGATCGCATCGCATCCGGCTGGCCGTACTGTCCGCGTGGCTGGTGCCGGCAAGCGCGGCGTACGCCCAGTCGTCCCTGACCCTGTACGGCGTGGTCGACGCCGGCATCTACCGCCTGGCGCGCGGCGCCACCTCCATCGGCAACATCCAGCGCAGCTACTGGGGCATCAAGGGGATGGAGGATCTGGGCAATGGCTATACCGCCCTGTTCCATCTCCAGTCCCGCTTCGAGATAGACACCGGCCGCCTGGAGGCCAGCGGCGGCGCTCCCCTGTTCTACGGCGAGTCCACGGTGGGGGTGAAGGGGCCCTTCGGCCAGTTGCGGCTGGGGCGGGCCATGACGCCCATGTGGGCGCTCGATTGGCAGTTCGACCCCTGGTACAACTTCGACCGCGTGGCCTCCATCGCGTGGCAGATCTATCACCCGGCGTACCGGACGGATCCCTATCGCAACGGCCCGCTGGGCGACTACAACCGCGCGAACAACGGCGTGTTCTACGACTCGCCGGCGGCGCGCGGCTGGTCGGTACACCTGGCCGCCAACGGCGAGCGCAGCAAGGTGCCCGACGCGAACGGCACGGTCGAAAGCAGGCGCGGGCTGGCGGCCGGAATCAACTACGACGACGGCGCGGCGACCTTCCTGCTTTCCGCCGAACGCAACAGCGTGAACGACAAGACCTATTTCGTCGGCCTGGCCTACGGGTCGGGCCCGACTCGGGTCATGGCCTCCGCCAACCTGACCGACCTGACGGCGGCCAGCCAGGTGTTCCTGGGCGAGAGCCGCCGGCGCCGCACCAGCGCCATGCTGGCCGCCACCCACCGCATCGGCGCGGCCACGTTCAAGGTCGGCGTGGGCCGGGATTTCCAGGGCTACGGCCGCAGCGGCGCGACGAACTACGTCAGCGCCGGCGTCTCGTATGCGCTGTCCAAGCGCACGCAGGTCTACGCCGGGCTGGGCCACGCACGGCCGTCCAGCGAAGGCAGCCGGACCAACGTCGGCATGGGCGTGAACCATAGTTTCTGAGGACGCCGCTGTCGCCAGGCGTTACAGACGTCCCGGCGCGGCGCCCCTACCATGGCTGCGACGTTCAAGGAGCCTCGATGGCAGGAAGCAGCTTCTTCGCCTTGCTCGACGATATCGCGTCGGTTCTGGACGACATCTCGTTGATGACCAAGGTCGCCGCCAAGAAGACGGCGGGTGTGCTGGGCGACGATCTCGCCCTGAACGCGCAGCAAGTGACCGGCGTGTCGGTGAACCGCGAGCTGCCGGTGGTATGGGCGGTGGCCAAGGGCTCGCTGCGCAACAAGGCCATCCTGGTGCCGGCGGCGCTGCTCATCAGTGCCTTCGCGCCATGGGCGATCCTGCCGCTGCTGATGGTGGGCGGCGCCTTCCTGTGCTTCGAGGGCGCCGAGAAACTGGCGGAGAAATTCCTGCCCGGGCACGACAAGGAGGCCCGGCACGATGAGCGGCGCAAGGCGCTGGAGGACCCGGGCGTGGACATGGTGGCCTTCGAACGCGACAAGATCCGCGGTGCCGTGCGGACCGACTTCATCCTGTCCGCCGAGATCGTCGCGATCGCCCTGGGGACGGTGGCCGGCGCGGGTTTCGGCACGCAGGTGGCCGTGCTGGTGGGGATCGCGCTGCTGATGACGGTGGGGGTCTACGGCATCGTGGCCGGCGTGGTGAAGCTGGACGATGCCGGGGCGTACCTGGGCGCGAGGCGCTCCGCGCTGGCCCGCGCGGTGGGGCGGGGCATCGTCGGCGCCGCGCCGTTCCTGATGCGCAGCCTGTCGGTCATCGGCACGGTGGCGATGTTCGCGGTGGGAGGCTCCATCCTGACGCACGGGCTGGACCCGGTGCACGGCGGCATCGAACGCCTGGCGCATGCGGCGGCCGGCCTGCCGGTGATCGGCGCCGTCGCGGCGGCGGTGCTGCCCGTGCTGCTCAACATCGCGTTCGGCGTGGCCGCCGGGGCGCTCATCGTGCTCGTCGTCGAACTCGTCCGCAAGCTGCTGCGGAAATAGCGGCGGGCTACGGTGCGGCGGCCGGCGTCTCTTGGTCCTCCACGCGGAATCGCAGCATGCCTATCATCTGCCCGGCGTTCGTCACCACCTTGACCTGCCAGCGGCCGCGCACGTCGGCGGGGAAGTTCTGCTTGTGGGTCCAGGCCCGGTAGCCTTCCTTGCGCCCGCCGCGTATGTCCAGCGCGATGCGATCCACCTCGTGCCCGTCGTGCAGCCAGACGTGGTAGATGTGTTCCTCCAGGCCCAGTGGAGCATTGATCGCGGTATAGGCGTAGATGCCCTGGTCGCGCATCTGGGCGGGCGTCACGGTGCGCAGGCGCTCGCCGGCCTTCATGTTGAGGCTGTCCATGCTGGTTGAAATGGCGACCTCGGTCAGCCACAGCGTGGCGGGGGGGACCCACAGTCGCAGCAGCCATCCGCCGGAGCCGAGCGCCAGCATCAGCGCCACGACCGCCCATTTGCGCCAGCGGGCTTCCAGCGGCACCAGCTCGGCCAGCGTGGGAAAGGACAGCAGCACCGCGACACCCAGCGCGAGCTTGTAGCTGTTGCCCGTCGGGATGTGCAGGACCAGGGGCAGCGCGGTCAGCAGCACCGCGAACAGCGTGAAGGTGTGGTACGTCAGGAAAACCCAGCGGCGGGTCGACAGCCACCGGAAATACAGCGGATCGACCAGGGCCACCAGTGCGGCGGCGCCCACGAGGCCGGTGAACAGGGCCTGGCCGCTGTTCCAGGTGGTGGCGGTGTACAGGAAGGGCAGCACGAAGAACAGGCCTTCCTGGTGGATCATCTGCGTGCCGTAGCGCAGCACCGGTATCGGTATGGTCCAGCCGAAGCGCCGTGCGATGCGCCGCCGCAGCGCCCGCTCGAGCATCAGCCAGAGCCAGCTCAGCAGCATCACCGCGGCGATCACGCGGGCAAAGGCCTCGTGGCGCTCGACGGTGAAGAAGCTGACCACCCCGGAAGCGAAGCCGAAGGCCGCGATGGTGCCGGGGTAGCGCTGGGCCAGCGCGATGAGTCGAAGGGGGATGGTCTTCCAGATAGGCACGGTAAAGCCAGCCGGGCATGTAAAAAATGCCGGGTGCCACTCATGTTAGCACCGGCGGAACGTCGCTTCGCGCGGTCCGCCCGGTGCCGTGCCAGCCCCTTCCCGGACCCCGGTCAGGGCGCGACCTGCACCATCCAGGTCACGCCGAAGCGGTCGGTCACCATGCCGAAGCGCGACGAGAAGAAGGTGGGCCCCATCGGCGCGATCACGGTGCCGCCCTCGCCCAGGGCGGCGAACTTGCGTTCGGCGTCGGTGTCGTCGGCCACGCTCAGCGCCAGCGAGACGCCCTTGAATTCGGCCGGCCCCTTGCACATGCCGTCCGATCCCATCACGACGGCGCCGCCGATCTCCAGCGACATGTGCATGATCTTGTTTTCCGACCCCGGCGGCGGTGCGCAATTCTCGTCATCGCCCGAGGCCGGCGGAGCGTCCTTGAAACGCAGCATCATGGTGACCTGGGCGCCGAGCGCCTTGGCGTAGAACTCGGCCGCTTCCTCGGCCCGGCCTTCGAAGAACAGATAGGGCTGGATGTGCATGACGGTCTCCTCGTCTGACTGCTGGATGAAGGGGGGTGAAAAATTGTGGACGCTGTACACATAAGTTATCAGAGATAATGTACAGTGTCCACATGGAGTTCCCATGACCAGCGCCGTCACCCCGCCCGCCTCGCGCAGCACCTACCGCCACGGCGACCTGCGCCGCGCCCTGCTGGAAGCGGGCATCGAGCTTGCCCGCCAGGGCGGCCCGTCGGCGATCGTGCTGCGCGAAGCCACCCGCCGCGCCGGCGTCGTCCCGAACGCCGCCTACCGCCATTTCGCCAGCCGGGAAGACCTGCTGCTGGCGGTGCGGGCCGCCGCGTTGTCCGAGCTGGCAAGCGCCATGGAAACCGAACTCGACAAACTGGACGGCAACAGCCCGCCCGCCGACTACGCCCGCGCCAGCCTGCGCGCGGTGGGCGCGGGCTACCTGCGTTTCGCCTGGCTGGAGCCCGGCCTGTTCCGCACCGCTTTCGCCCCGGCCGACGGGCCGCTGAAGGTACCTCCCGCCGACAAGGCCGGCCGTGGCGGGCTGGATCCGTTCCAGTTGCTCAGCGCCGCGCTGGATCGCATGGCGGCGGCGGACCTGCTGACGCCGGAGCGGCGCCACGCCGCCGAATACCTGGCATGGTCGTCCGTCCACGGGTTGGCCATGCTCGTGATAGAAGGGCCGCTGCGCGGCTTCAGTCCCTCGCAGGTGGAAGCGGTGGGACAGCGGCTGCTGGAGATGGTGGAGAAAGGGTTGTAGTTCGTCCGCTACTTTTCGTCCCTCAGTGAAGATGTTGTGTCAATATTCGGCAAAGACATCAGAACTTCCGGGGGAGACCAATGGAATTGATACGGCAGCCGCAATTGTGGGTGTGGTTGGTCCTTTGTGTATCGACGCTTACATCATGTGGTGGGGGAGAAGGGGGAGGCTCGCCAAGTGAAGGGGGAGGCTCGCCAAGTGGTGAGCAGGCGGAACTGATCCCGACGTTGGCAGAGGATTCCAATCCCTCCGGCCCGCGTGTGGACCTGGCGGGTCGGGATTATTTCCCCTTGAATGCTGGCGATAGCTGGGTATTTACAGGTTCGCAGGGGGGCACACTTACGCGACGCGTCGCGAATGTCCGCTCGGATGGAAGCGTGGTCGTGGAAGAGAGAGATTCCGGTACAGGAACGGTCTCTAGCGCGAGCTACATGCGGACGCCCGAAGGCCTGGTGGCGCATGATCCCGCCGGTGCCCAGCGGAGCCTTCCCGAACTGTACCGAGTGTTGCCGTCGATAGTGGAGTATCCGACACCCTTCTATCCCGTGGGAGGGGCGCGACGTGTGGTTAGACAGGGAAATGCGAAACTTGATTTCGATGGCGATGGCAAGAATGACTTCTATCAATTCACTTTCGAACAGGTTTTCCAAGGCTTTAAAGATCGTGTGGTCATGGGCCAGACGATCGGCACTGCACATTTTTCCTCCACGGCAGTTGCTACTGTACAGGGAAGCTCCGGGCCAGCGGTGATTCAAACAGTCACAACTCAGGAGGACGTCTATTTTGCCGCGGGAGTCGGACCGGTCATCCTGGAGCGTTCAGCCAGGAGGTCAACGGGAGAGTGGCTGTTGCCGCCTTCGACATACAGTCTGCAGCAAGCCACCGTGAATGGAATGGAGGTTTCGTTTGACGACGAACCGCCAATAGTCGCCGGAGATCGGACCATTTCGCTGACACATACGGCTCTCGTCTACGATCGTTTACGCAATGTCTACTACGCGTCTTTGCCATCTTCGGTTGTGCCGTACGGCAACCGTATCGCCAAGATCGATCCCGTTACCGGGGTAGTCAGCTATTCGTCCTCCGCCATTGGATCGGAGCCCAGCACAATTGCGATCTCAGCTGATGGCATGATGATGTACGTGGGTATATCCGGGGCAGGAGATGTGGCAAGGTTGTCGCTGCCAAGCCTGACGTTGCTGGATCGTGTCAAGCTGCCGCAAGATTCTCGCCTGAGGCAAACGTACGCGGATTCCATTAGTGTTTCTCCGACGGATCCGTCCGTTATCGCAGTTGCTCTTGCCAGCAGCGGTATTAGCCCTCGCCATGCGGGAGTCGCCCTGATCCGCGGCGGAGTCATTGAGCCACGAAGGACACAAGCGCATACGGGATCGAACATTATCCGTTTTGGCACAGATGGCGAGACAATCTATGGCTACAACACCGAGACGAGCGAGTTCGGCTTGCGTCGCATCAGGGTGGTAGCAGATGGCCTAGAAGAACAATTGGTAGTCCGGACCCGTCCGGGGCCTTCCAGTCTGGACGTCTCCCCTTTGGGCATCCTAGCGGGAAGACAAAACTACTCGCAGCCGAACTTGGAGTTGATGGGGACACTGGGGCAAGAGGGGGGCTGTATCTATGCTCTGACAGGTAAACGGATAGTGTGCGGGGGAAACTACGGGAGCAGCCAATTGGCGGTCTTCGATGCCACGACCCACGCGCAGTTAGGGAGCCTAGCGGTGCAGGAGATTGACAACGTGCGGGCTATTCTTGTCGCAGGCTCTCGTGGTCAGGTGGCAGTGTCTCGCGGGACGGCCATTCAGTTCATTGATGATCCGCAACTCGACTGAGCAGATCTAGATGCCCGGCAAATTGAGTTGTCCGCTGTCCGAAAACCGCGTCGTGCCGAACATCCCGCCCGACAGCTTGCCGCGGACCACATAGGGAATGTTGTCCAGGCGCGATCCATCCGCCAGGCCCAGCGCCTGCCGGATCGCGCTGAATGCGGACACCGACACGGGTACCGTCAGCACGGTTTCGCCGAAGCGGGGCACGCTGCCGCGCTCGTTGCTGACGCCCGTGGCGAAGCGCTTGCCGTTCAACTCCAGCTCCAGCGCGGCGCCGTCGTAGTCCACCGCGGAGTCGTTGGGGTTCTGGACCCGCAGCTTGACCGCCATCCGCATCTCCAGGCCCTGGCCTTCCAGAGGCTCGATGCCGGCGACCTGCACGTTGAGCGGGTCGCGGCCGGGCAGGCTGGCGCAGCCGGCCAGCGCCAGGGCCAGCAGGCCGGCCAGGGCGGCCCGGCGCGGCGACGAAAATCCATGGAAGAAAGGGTGCATGATCGGTGCCTGTGAAAGCCGCGTAGCCTTCATCTTAGAAACGTGGTGCACGGTCCGCAAAACTTGTTACCTCTTGCGGCAAGCCCTGCAAGCGCCGCGTCACGGGCCCTGGAGGCAAGCGAGCTTGTCCGGGTTGCGCATCAGGTAGATGTTCGATACCGCGCCGTTCTCTCCATAGGCGAAGGTCAGCGCGCCGATGACCACGCCGTTCTCGCGCAGCAGCACGCCCCTGGCGCCGCTGATGTCGGCCACGATCCAGTCCATGCCCTGCCAGAACCGTATCAGGCCGCGTTCGACGAAGCGTATCACCGACACCTTGCCCATCAGTTCCTGCTGCAGCGTGATGGCCTTGCCGCCGCCGTCCGACGAGAAGCGGACGTCGTCCGACAGCAGCGCCGCCAGCGGCCCCGTGCCATGGCCGTTGATGGCGTCCTGGAACGCCGACAGCAACTGCTCCTGGCGTTCGGCCGGCGTGGTGTGCCGGACCTTGCTGGACTCGATGGCCTCGCGCGCCCGCGAGACCAGCTTGCGGCAGGCGCTTTCCTGCATGCCCAGCGTGGCGGCGATGTCGGGGTAGGGCGTGTCGAATATCTCGTGCAGCAGGTACGCCGCGCGCTCCTTGGGCGTGAGCCGTTCCAGCACCAGCAGGAAGGCCGTGGTCAGCGACGAGGCCAGTTCCAGCCGCGACTCCGGCGTGTCGTCCTCGCGGGTATGGATGGGTTCCGGCAGCCACGAACCCACGTAGTCCACCCGCGTGCGGTGCGCGGCGCGCAGCATGTCCACGCACAGGTTGGTGCAGATGCTGGTCAGCCACGCCGCCGGATTCGCGATCGCGCCGCGATCCGCCTGCATCCACTTGATGAAGGTTTCTTGCACGGCATCCTCGGCATCGGCCCGCGTGCCCAGCATGCGGTAGGCCAGCCCGAACAGGAACCGCCGCCGCGCCTCGAAGGCCTCCGTCCCATCTCCCGCCATCATGTCCATGGGCCACCACTGGTCATTTGCCGCGTTTCATCTGCCTGGCGTCCCATCAGTGCATCGACACCTGGAGCCGGTTCCAGAGGTTGATCATCGCGATCGTGCTGGTCAGCACGGCGATTTCCTGGTCCGAGAAGTGTTCCCGCAGCCGGGCGCGCAGCGGGGCGTAGTCGGCCTTGCGGTCGAGCACGGTCAGGGCCTCCGTCCAGGCCAGGGCGGCTTTCTCGCGCTCGGTGAAGTCGCTGACGTGCTCCCAGACGACCAGGCGGTCCAGGCGCTCGCTGGTCTCGCCGTCCTCCCGGGCTTCCCGGATGTGCATTTTCACGCAGAACGCGCATTGGTTGATCTGCGAGGCGCGCAGGACGACGAGGTGGTGCAGCAGGGGATCCAGGCCCTGTTCGCGGATCTGCGCCTGCGCGGCGGCGAAAGCCTGGTAGACGGACGGAAGCCGGGCGGCGGTATTGACGGGCGAGGCGTTGCTCATGGCGATCTCCAAAAAAGGGGTTTACGCCTGTATGACGAGCGAGCCAGCCGGTTTGTGACGTCTGCGCGCGACGGCGCCCGAGATCCCGAACCAGGCGGTTCAATTGTCCGATTGACAGGTCAATAGAATAAATGTGAAATGACTCGAAAAAATCCCATAACCCAAGCGAGGTAGCGTGTGAGCACCGGGACCCCCGAGCAGGTCATTATTGTAGGCGGCGGCCCCGTGGGCCTGGTCGCGGCGATGCGGCTGGGCCATTACGGCATTCCGGTCGTGGTCGTGGAAGCCGAGGAACAGGTGTCGCGGGCCTTGAAGGCCTCCACCTTCCATCCTCCCACGCTGGAAATGCTGGACGAATACGGTATCACGCCCGGGCTGATCGAAGCCGGGCTGGTCGCCCCCACCTGGCAGGTGCGCATGCACGAGACGGGCGAGTTCGCCGAATTCGACCTGTCGGCGCTCAAGGACGAGACCGCCCACCCTTATCGCCTGCAGACCGAGCAGTGGAAACTGTCCGAGCTGCTGCTGGCCCACATCCGGGAAAAGCTGCCGGCGGTGCGGGTGCTGATGGGGCATCCCTGCGTGGCGGTGTCGCAGGACGAGGATTCGGTCCGTGTCACGGTGGAGACGCCCGGCGGCGAGCGCCAGGAACTGACGGGGCGCTACCTGATCGCGGCCGATGGTGCCCGCAGCACGGTGCGCACGGCGCTGGACCTGAGCTTCGAGGGGCATACCTTTCCCGAGACCACGGTGCTGGCCACCACCCGGTTTCCGTTCCACGAGCACATTCCCACGCTGTCCTACATCAACTACTGCTGGGCTTCGACCGGCACCTTCAGCCTGTTGCGGCTGCCTGGCCTGTGGCGGGTCAGCCTGTATCCCTGGGAAGGCGAGTCCATCGACGATGCCCTCCAGCCCGAATCCATCCAGAGAAAGCTCCAGCACGTCCTGCCGCGAGAACAGGCCTACGACGTGATGGAGATCCGGCCCTACCGCATCCACCAGCGGGTCGTGAACAACTATGTCAACGGCCGTATCGTACTGGCCGGCGATGCCGCCCACATCAACAGTCCCAGCGGCGGCATGGGCATGAACGGCGGCATCCACGACGCCTTCAACCTCACGGACAAGCTGCGCCGCATCTACGCGGGCGAAAGCGATGCGCTGCTGGGCCAGTACGAGCGCCAGCGGCGCCCGATCGCCATCAAGCACGTGCTGCAGCAGTCGGGCCGCAACCGCGCCCGCATGCAGGAGCGCGGGGAAGCGCAGCGCCGCGCGACGCTGGAGGACTTGAAGCGCAAGGCGGACGATCCTCGCCTCGCCCGCGAGTACCTGCTTGAAACATCGATGATCCTGAGCCTGCGCGAAGCGGCCGCGATCGAGTAGGCGCAGCGCCATGAGCCAATCCATGCAAGCGGGATTCCCTATCCGCGAACAGGTAACGAGTTTCATCGAGGGGCGCTACACGCGCTTGGCCGGGCACGAACTGCCGGTAGTCTTCCCCGGCGACGCGCGGCGCATATCGACCCTGGTCGAGGCGCCGGCGGACGAGGTCGACGCGGCGGTGCGGTCCGCCCGGGCCGCTTTCGAAGACGGACGCTGGCGCAGGCAGCCGGTCGAGGCCCGGCAGGCCGTGATGCGCAAGGTGGCCGACCTGGTCGACCAGCACCGCGACGAACTGGCCTACCTGGAATGCATGAATTCCGGCATTCCCATGCGCCATCTGCAAAAGGGGCAGATTCCCCGCACCGCCTACAACTTCCGTTTCTTCGCGGAGTTCCTGGGCCAGCATGCCGAGAAGCTGCATGGCCAGACGGACGGGTACCTGACCCTGGTGCTGCGCGAGCCGGTGGGCGTCGCGGCGCTGATCGGCCCGTGGAACGCGCCGCTGGCCCTGACGTCGATGAAGATCGCCGGCGCCATCGCGTTCGGCAACAGCTGCGTCTGCAAGCCGTCCGAGGTCACGCCGCTGGCGGTCGCGCGCTTCATGGAATTGCTGGTGGAAGCGGGCGTGCCGCCGGGCGTCGTCAACCTGGTCAACGGCCGGGGCGGCGTCACGGGCGAAGCGCTGGTGGCGCACCCGCAGGTGGACCTGGTGTCCTTCACGGGCGGCACGCAGACGGCGCGGCGGATCTCGGCCAGCGCCGGCGAAGGGCTCAAGCCCCTGTCGCTGGAGCTGGGCGGCAAGTCGGCCAACATCATCTTCGAATCGGCCGACCTGGACCGCGCGGTGGACGCGGCGCTGGTCGGCATCTTCTCGAACAACGGCCAGCAGTGCCTGGCGGGCTCGCGCATCCTGGTGCAGCGTACGGTGCTGGAGCGCTTCGTCGAGGCCTTCGCGCAGCGTGCCCGGAAACTGCGCATAGGCAGCCCGCTGGACCCGGCCACCGAGATCGGTCCCCTGGCGTTCCAGGCGCATCGGCAGCGGGTGGCCGGCTACGTGGACATCGCCCGTGCCGACGGCGCGCAACTGCTGTGCGGCGGCGCGCCGGTCGAGGCGCTGGAGCCGGGCTTTTATTTCCAGCCGACGGCGGTGCTGGCGCGGGACAACACCGCGCGCGTCTGCCGCGAAGAAATCTTCGGCCCCTTCGCGACCATCGTGCCGTTCGATACGCAGGACGAGGCCTACGCCATCGCCAACGACAGCGAGTTCGGCCTGGTGTCCTATGTGTGGAGCGACCATCAACCCACGGTGATGCGCGCGCTGTCGGAGATCCGGGCCGGCATGGTGTGGATCAATACGCCCATGACGCGCGACCTGCGCGCGCCTTTCGGCGGCATCAAGGCCTCGGGCTACGGCCGCGAGGGCGGCGAGTCCAGCATGAAGTTCTATACCTTCGAAAAGACGGTCATGCTGCCCACGGTGCCGCCATCGATCCCTCGCATGGGTATATAAAAAACGGCGCTTTCTGGTGAAAGCGCCGTTTTCTTGTCGGCCTAGGGTTGCTGCCGCGCGAGGCGTTCGCGCCAGTGGTCGCCCCGCAGCCAGGGCTCCAGCGGCGCGGGCCGGCCGTCCACGGCCGAGACGCCCATCCAGGCCAGGCACAGCATGCACGACAGCACCGGCACGCGCGACCGGGCATTCGCCGCCAGCAGCGGGGCCAGCGTGGGCATGCCCGTGCCCAGCATCAGGATGGCGTCGGTGTCGTCGCGGGCCAGGTCGTCCAGCAGCGCGCCGGCGGCGTCCGCCTTCATCGAATAGATGGGATGGAACTGCGTGTGGTCCATGGCCGCCGACGCCACCCGCGATACCGTGAAGCCCTGGGATTCCCAATAGGCCTTGCTGGCGGCGGTCAGTTCGGCGGGATAGGGCGAGGCCAGCGCGATCCGGCGGGCGCCCAGCTGCTTCAACGAGGCGACCACCGCGGTGGCCGCGGTGAAGGCCGGCACGCCGCGCTCGCGCTCGATGCCCGCCAGCACCTGTTCCTCGCGTTCGCGGCCCACCAGGTAGGAGGCGCCGGTGCAGCCCACCGCGACCGCCTTGATGGGCGCATTGGCGAACTGGTCGCAGGCGGTGTCCAGCCTGTCCACGTAATCGACCAGCCGCGCCTCGATGGTGGACTTGTCGCTCATCAAGCGGGCATTGATGTGGGCGTAGCCGGCCGGAAGCAGGATGAAGTATTCCGGTTCGACCGTGGTGTTGGCCTGCGGGGTCAGCAGGCCGATGAGCCCCTTGGGTGCGTATTCGACGGCCATGCGGACATCAATCCAGCTTGATGTTGGCGGCCTTGATGATGGGCGCCCATTTGCGGTCTTCGTCGTGCAGGAATTTCACGAACTCGGCCTGCGGGGCGCCGACGGGAGTAAGCCCCAGGTCGGACAGCTTGGTGCGGATCTCGGCGTTGGCCATGACCTTGCCCAGCGCGGCCTGCAGCCGGTCGACGACGGCGGCGGGCGTGCCGGCGGGCGCCGAGACGCCGAACCAGGCCTCGCCCACCGTGCCCGGCACGATTTCGTCCATGGTGGGCACGTCCGGGAAGGCGGCGACGCGCTTGGGTCCGCTGACCGCCAGGATGCGCACGTTGCCCGCCTTGGCCTGGGTCGAGGCGACCGACATGTTGTTGAAGATGGCGTCGAGCTGTCCGCCCAGCAGGTCGTTCATGGCCGGCCCGGTGCCCTTGTAGGGTACGTGGGTCATGTCCAGGCGGGCCTTTTGCTTGAGCATTTCGCCGGTCAGGAAGCCGGCCGAGCCTACGCCCGCCGAACCGTAGTTGTACTTGCCGCCGGCCTGGCGGGCCAGTTCGACGAATTCCTTGAAGTTCTTCGCCGGATGGCTGGTGCGCACGATGAGACCGTTGGGAAAGGTGCCCAGCAGCATGATGTGCGTGAAGTCGCGGAACGGATCGTAGGGGATCTTCTGGCCGAGCAGCGGCCCGGTGGTGATGGCCGCGCCGTTGGTGATGACCAGCGTGTAACCGTCGGCGGGCGCCTTGGCGCCGAGGTCGGTGCCGAGGATGGAGCCCGCGCCGCCCTTGTTGTCGACGATGACGGACTGGCCGACCTGCTCGGCCAGCGCGCTGGCGACGAGGCGGCCGATGACGTCGGTCGAGCCGCCCGGACTGAACGGCACGATCAGCTTGATGGGGCGGTCCGGGTAGGTTTGCGCATGGACCGTGAACGAGGCCGCAGCCAGGCCCAGGGCCAGGAATGCACGGCGGCAGATATTCAGCGCGCGGGGGTGGGCGCGGTGTTCCCCTGTACTATGATGGCGCATGGCAGGACCTGAAAGAATATGAACGACGCATGTGGATATTCCGTCAGGTTTCGCCATCGAGTCAAGCTAAATTGTTCTATTGGACAGACAATAAGACAGAACCCCAGTCTATGCAGCAAACCTTGCCCCTGCCGAAGTACCACAGCGTATACCTGGTGTTGAAAGAAAGGCTGCGCGATGGCCTGTACGACCAGCGCGTGCCCGGCGAACTGGAGCTGATGGAGGAGTTCGCGGTCTCGCGGGCGACCGTTCGCAAGGCCCTGGAGAACCTGACCCAGGAAGGATTGATCGAACGATCGGCCGGCCGCGGGACGCGGCGTTTGCAGCCTCCGGGCCAGGCGGGGCAGCAGGCCTCGCCCGCCCACCGGATGGCGGGCCTGCTGGACAACATCATCGCCGCCAGCCTCGACACGACGGTCAAGGTCATCGAGCACGAGTACGTCCCCGCGACCGGACCGGTGGCGCAGATGCTGCAGATCGAGCCACGCAGCCAGGTGCTGCGGGCGGTGCGGGTGCGCAGCACCAAGGCGGGGCCCGTGTCGTTCATCACGACCTGGGTGCCGCGCGAGTTCGCCCATAACCTCGGGCGCCGGCAGCTCGGGCGCAAGGCCATGCTGGTGCTGATCGAGGAATCGGGCGTGGAGATCGGCCGGGCCCGGCAAAGCATTTCCGCGCGCCAGGCCGATGCCAACGTGGCGGCCCTGCTGGGCCTGCCGCTGGGAGCGGCCCTGCTGTCGGTCAGCCGCGTGGTCTACGACGTGAAGGATCGCCCGGTGCTCTGGCTGCAGGGCCTGTATTGCCCTGACCGCTACGAGTACGAGATGGAGCTGTCGCGGGTGGGCAACATCGATGCCAAGGTCTGGGTCAGCAAGGATTTCAACGCCTACATGCGCTGACGTGGCGCGCCGGGTATCCGGCGCGCCACAAATACGAACACAAGAACCCGAATCAAATGTACTATTGTTAGGACAATAGATAGCAGGAGCCCGGCAGGGCTCTTCGAGGATTTCGGGTGACAGCTTGATTACACCGCCGGATGAACGCCGGACGCTGGCGCAGAAGCTGATCGCGCGCGCGTCGGGACGCGCCAGCGTGCGCGTGGGCGAGATCGTGACCTGCAAGGTCGATCTCGCGATGTTCCATGACTCCTCGGGACCGAGGCGGCTCAAGCCCATGCTGGAAGAGCTGGGCGCGAGCATCTGGGACAAGTCGCGCGTGGTGCTGGTCATGGACCACTACGTGCCCGAGCGCGACGAGGATTCCCGCAGGATCGTCCGCATTGCGCGCGAATGGGCGCGCGAGCAGGATCTGCCGCACGTCTACGACAGCCAGGGCATCTGCCACGTCGTGGTGCCGCAGGGCGGGCATATCCTGCCCGGCATGTTCTGCGTGGGCGGGGATTCGCATTCGCCCACGGGCGGCGCGTTCGGCGCCTACATGTTCGGCATCGGCTCGACCGAGATGCTGGGCGTGGTCGTGACGGGCGAGATCTGGCTGCGCGTGCCGGACACCCTGCGCATGCACTGGTCCGGCACCTTGTCCGAGGGCGTCACCGCCAAGGACATGATGCTGCACATGCTGGGCCGCTTCGGCATGAACGGCGGCGCCTACCAGGCCGTGGAGTTCTGCGGGCCGGCGGTGCGGGCGCTGGGCATGCAGGAACGCATGACGCTGTCGAACATGAGCGCCGAGCTGGGCGCCCAGGCCGGCCTGATCGCGCCCGACGACGTCACGGCCGAATGGCTGGCCGCCACCGGCGCCAAGGTGCCCGACCTGAGCGGATGGCATACGGACGAAGGGGCCGCCTGCACCCGGTACGACTTCGATGCCGGCGCGCTGTCGCCCATGGTGGCCGCGCCGCACAGCCCCGCCAATTCGCGGCCGGTGGACGACTATCGCGGCGTGCCGGTCCACGTGGCCTATGTCGGCGCCTGCACGGGCGCCAAGCTCGACGACCTGCGCGCCGCCGCGTCGGTGCTGCGGGGGCACCGGGTGGCGCCGGGGGTGCGGCTGATCGTCGCGCCGGCCAGCCTGCGCGACCAGGACGCCGCGCGCGACGAAGGCGTGCTGCAGGTATTGATGGACGCCGGCGCCGAACTCTTTCCGACCTCCTGCGGCGCCTGCTCCGGCTACGGCAGTCCCATGGGGGACGACGTCACGGTCATCTCGACCACCGCGCGCAACTTCAAGGGCCGCATGGGCTCGCCCACCGCCCAGGTCTACCTGGGTTCGCCCTATACCGTGGCCGCCTCGGCATTGCGCGGCGTCATCAGCGATCCCAGGGAGGTGCTGGCATGAGCGGGACCACGCATCGTGTCTGGAAGCTGGGACAGGACATCGATACCGACCTGCTGGCGCCCGGCTACGTCATGAAGCACGGTATCGACGTCATCGCCAGTCATTGCCTGGAGTCGGTCCGGCCCGAGTTCGCCGCCGCCGTGAGGCCGGGCGACGTCGTGGCGGCGGGGCCGGGCTTCGGCATCGGTTCCTCGCGCGAGCAGGCCGCGGCGGCGCTGGTGCGCCTGGGCGTGGCGGCGGTGATCGCGCCGTCCTATGGCGGCCTGTTCTTCCGCAATGCCTTCAACGTCGGGCTGATGCTGTTGACCTGCCCGCAGGCGGAGTCGCTGGACGAGGCCGCGCAGATCGAGATCCGGTTCCATGAGACGCCGCAGGTGGCGACCCGGGACGGCCGGGTGCTCGAATGCGAGGCCATCCCGGATTTCCTGGTCGACATGGCCCGCAGCGGCGGCCTGCTGAACCAGTTGCGCAGGCGCCTGGCCGGGAACGGTCCCGACACTTCTTCCACCGGACATCGATCGTGATGACGAACGCATCCTTTCCCGCCGACCCGGCGCGCACCGCGCTGCTGATCGTCGACCTGCAGAACGACTTCCTCGCGCCCGACGGCGCCTATGCGAGGGGCGGGGCCGTCAGCGCCGCCGCGGCCGTACTGCCGCCGCGCGTGGCGGCAGCGGCGCGCGCGCTGAAGGCGGCCGGCGGCATGGTGGTCGCCAGCCAGTTCACGTTGTGGCCCGACGGCCGCGGCGAGCCGATGATCGCCCCGCACCTGGCGGCGCTGCGGCCGTTCCTGCGCAAGGGCGACTTCGCGCCGGGCAGCCGCGGGCAGGCCAATGTCGCCGAACTGGATGGCCTGGTGGACGTGTCGGTCTGCAAGGTGGCGTACTCCGCCTTCTTCAATACGCAGTTGGACTGGGTGCTGCGCCACGCGGGCATCGATACGGTGGCCGTGTGCGGCATCGTCACCAACGGCGGCGTGGCGAGCACGGTCCGCGACGCCCACATGCGCGAGTACCACGTCGCCGTGCTGGCGGACGGTTGCGCCGCCTTTCGCGAGGAAGTGCACGCCACGGCGCTGGCCGACATGGCGGGCATCGCCGACGTGATCGATTGCCGCAGCTTCGAGCGCGGCCTGGCCGCCTGAAGGAAACTCCGCCATGTCCCACGATTTGCGTACCCGTCTGGCCCGTCCCGGCATCGTGCTCGCCCCGGGCGTCTACGACGCCTTCAGCGCCCTGATCGCCGAACAGGCGGGCTTCGAGGCGCTGTACCTGTCCGGCGCATCCATCGCCTATACCCGCCTCGGGCGCTCGGACGTCGGCCTGACCACCTATACCGAAGTTGCCGATACCCTGGCGCGCATCACCGAGCGGGTATCGCTGCCCGTGATCGTCGATGCGGACACCGGGTTTGGCAACGCGTTGAACGCGATGCGCACGGTGCGCGGCCTGGAACGCGCCGGCGCCGCGATGATCCAGCTCGAGGACCAGACCTTCCCCAAGCGCTGCGGCCACCTGGACGGCAAGTCCGTGGTGCCGGCCGCCGAGATGGCCGGCAAGCTCAAGGCCGCGCTGGACGCGCGGGTGTCCTCGTCCACCCTGATCCTGGCGCGTACCGATGCGGTCGCCGTCGAAGGACTGGAGGCGGCCCTGGACCGGGCCGAACGATACCTGGAGACCGGAGTGGACGCGCTGTTCATCGAGGCCCTGAGGACTCCGGAGCAGATGGACGCCGCCTGCCGCCGCTTCAAGGGCCGGGCGCCGCTGCTGGCCAACATGGTGGAGGGCGGCAAGACCCCCATCCAGAGCGCGGCGGAACTGGAGCGGCACGGCTTCGGCATCGCGATCTTCCCGGGCGGCACCGCGCGCGCGGTGGCCCACGTGCTGCAGGGCTACTACGGCAGCCTGCGCGAGCACGGCACGACAGCCCCCTGGCGCGACCGCATGCTGGATTTCGACGAATTGAACGCGCTGATCGGCACGCCGGAACTGATGCGGCTGGGAAGTTCGTATTCCACCTGAGCACGCGGACCCCATGTGATGCGATCATGGCGGCTTCGACAAGGAGCCGCGATGACGCTGCAGCAACTGCGCGACTTTCTGGCCGTGGTGGAGCAGGGCAGCTTCAGGCAGGCCGCCCGTATCCTGGACGTTTCCCAGGCTGGCCTGACCAATAGCGTGAAGGCGCTCGAATCCTCGTTGGGGGGATCCTTGCTCGCCCGTTCGGGGCGCGGGGTCCACCTGACCGACGCCGGCCACCGGCTGTATGCCCGGGCGATCCTGATCGACCGCGAGGCCAGGCGCGCCGAGGACGAGGTGCGGCAGATGCACGGCCACGAGACGGGCACGGTGGACGTGGCGATCGGGCCGTCCATGACCGCGCTGCTGCTGCCGCGCGTGGTGGCGGATTTCCGCGCGCGCTTCCCCAAGGTCGAACTGCGCCTGACCAGCGGTTTCTTCGAGCAGATCCTGCCCTCGCTGCAGCTGGGGCAGGTGGATTTCGCGGTGACGTCGGTGCCGGACGAAGGCGCGGGCGGAGGGCTGGTCAGCACGCCCCTGTTGCAGACGCGCCTGGGCGTGGTGGCCCGCAAGGGGCATCCGATGGCGGATGCCCGGTCGCTGCGCGAACTGACCGACTGCGAATGGGTGGTGATGGGGCCGCCGGGGCGGCCGGGCGGCACGATCGTGCGTTTCTTCGAGGACAACGGTCTGCCCGCGCCCAAGGCCGCGGTGCGCTGTGAATCGTTCGCCCAGGTCATGGCGCTGGTCAATTCCACCGATCTGCTGGCACTGGTCCCGCGCGTGATGCTGGACCAGGGACTGCTGGGCAGCCTCGTGGTGCCGGTCGAACTGGACGAGCACGCGCACAGCTTCGAGATCTGCCTGGTGCGCCGCGCCGAGGCCTCGCTGACGCCCGCCGCGGCCGCCTTCGCCGCGATGTGCGAATCGTGCAGCCGCATCATCGCCGGCATGGGCCGGTAGAAGGGCCCGCGGTTGCCCGCGGGCCGCATGCCTCAATCCAGCTGGAGGTCCAGGCTGCGGACGATGGGCTCCCAGCGTGCCGTATCGGCCTTGAGCATCGCGGCGGCCTCGGCCGACGGGGTGCCGGCGGTCACCATGTCGAGTTCGGTCAACCGGGCGATGATGGCCGGGTGTTTCATCGCGCGGGCGACCGCCTCCTGCAGGACCGCGATGCTGGCGGGCGGCGTGTCCTTGTGCACCCACACGTACTGCTTGAACGTCGCGTCCAGGCCATCCACGCCCGTGGCCTGGGCGAGCGTGGGCACCTCGGGAAGGCTGGGCGACCGGATCGCGGTGGACACCGCAAGCGCCGTCAGCCTGCCGGTCTTGATGTGGGGCAGCACGGTCGGACCCGCCAGCCAGCCGCAATCGACCTGGCCGCCCAGCACGTCGGTCAGCGCGGGGCCGGGGCCGCGATAGGCCACATGCTGGATGTCGGCGCCCGTGGCGCGCAGGAACATGGCGCCGGCCAGGTGTCCGGGCGTGCCGTTGCCGCCCGAGGCATAGGTCAGCCGCTTCTTCCCGGCCAGCTCCACCAGCTGGCTGGCGCGGTCGACCTTCACGCCCGGATGGCAGACCAGCACCTGGTTGAAGGTGGCCACCATGGATACGGGCACCATGTCGCGGCGCGCATCGAAGCTGAGTTTCTTGTAGACCAGCGGGTTCACGGTGACGACCGTGTCGGCGCCGACCAGCAGCACGTGCCCATCGGGCCGGGCCCGCAGCATCTCGCCGGGCGCGAGATTCAGGCCAGCCCCCGGCCGGTTCTCGACCGTGAAGGTCTGGCCGAACGAGGCGGCCAACTGTTCGGCCAGGGACCGGGCGATGATGTCCGACGGCGCGCCCGGCGGGGAGCCGGACAGCATGCGGACCGGCCCGCCGGGATAGGCGGGTTGCGCGGTTGCGCAGGGCGCGGCCGCGGTCGTTACTGCAAGGGCCAGCAGGCATGCCGGCGGGGTAAGGCGGATCATGAGGTCTCCTCCTCGGCGTCCACGAAAGTGATCAGCCCCATGCCGCTGGTCATCGGGGCGTAGTAGTTCTTGTGCAGCCGCCGGACCCGCGGCGTCATCGCGCCGCGCATGATCAGCCACATGATCAGCTCGACCGCCTCGGCCCCGGCCGGCTGCATGATGTCCTCGTGGCTCATGGCCGCGAGCGACGCGGGGTCGGACTCGATCAGGTCCAGCCATCTCCGGTCGAAGGCTTCGTCCAGATGGCCGAAGCGTTCCCCGTGCAACTGGTGCGACATGCCGCCGGTGCCGACGATCGCCACGCGTGCGTCGGCGGGGTAGCTTTCGACGGCGCGGCGCAGGGCCTGGCCCAGCCGCAGGCAGCGGCGAGCGGTGGGCAGCGGATGCTGGATCACGTTGACGACCAGCGGCACGACCTTGATGTTCCAGTCGGGCTGGTAGGACCACAGCAGCGGCAGAGGCACGAGCAGGCCGTGGTCCACCGCCATTTCCTGACATACCGTCAGGTCGAATTCGTCGGCGATCAGGGCATTGGCCAGGTGCCAGGACAGGTCCGCGTCACCCCTGACGGCGGGCAGCGGCCGCTGGCCGAAGCCTTCGTCGGCCAGCGGATAGCTGTCGGCCGTGCCCAGCGCGAAGGTGGGGCAGCGGTCCAGGCCGAAGTCCGAGCCGTGGTCGTTGTAGACGAAGATCACGGCGTCGGCGCGTACTTCGTTCTCCAGCCAGTCCTTGACCGGCAGATAGCCGTCGAAAAGCGGCTTCCATGCCGGGTCCTGCTGCTTGCCCAGGTCGAAGGCGCGTCCGATGGACGGAACGTGCGAACTGCCTATGCCTGCCACGATGCGTGCCATCAGACGGCTCCCTTGTCCTGGCGCGTGGCGAGGAATTCGTCCAGGCTCTGGCCGCGCATCTGCGCGCCCATCGTGTAGAGCCCGGCTCCCACCGTCGCGCCGATCTTGATCATGTAGTAGATGTTGCCGCCCAGCCTGACCAGTTCCAGCCAGTCGCGATCGCGGATGGCCCGCTTCTGGGCCTCGGACAGTCCGAACGAAGCCATGTAGGCGTCCTCGTCCTGCCGGAAGCGTTCGCGGTTTTCGGGCCGGGTGAGCGACATGCACAGCTTGTTGACGGGATAGCCCTGGCGGCTGCGATCGCCGTCGAAGACATAGGTGCCGTCTATGCCCCAATCCCGGGGCGGGGGTGATGCGTCCGTCATCGTGTCTCCTGGTAGGACGTGGGCGGTCAGACGTCGAAGGGCAGGCCCGTGTAGTTGCGCGCGAACAATTCCGCGGCACGCGGGTCTTCGACGATCTGTTCGAGTTCGGCAAGCTGCATCCGCATGTGGAAGCGCGGCTCGTCGTGGAAGCGGTGCAGCAGCGTGCATAGCGAGGCGGCGAAGCGCTGGGTCTTCCATACCCGGCGCAGGGCGATCTCGGAGTACCGTTCGAGCAGGTCGCCGTCGCCGTGGCGGTAATAGGCCTCCAGCGCCGCCGCCATGACGCGCACGTCGCCCACCGCGCTGTTCAATCCCTTGGCGCCCGTGGGTGGAACGATGTGCGCGGCGTCTCCCGCCAGCATCAGCCGGCCGTGGCGCATCGGCGCGGCCACGAAGCTGCGCATGGGCGTCAGCGATTTCTGCACGATGCGGCCTTCGTTCAGGCGGAAGCCGTCATGGGTGGCGAAGCGCGCGTGCAGTTCCGACCAGATGCGGTCGTCGGACCACTGCTCGACGTCGTCGTCCACCGGGCATTGCAGGTACAGGCGGCTGACCGTGGGCGAGCGCATGCTTTGCAGCGCGAAGCCGCGTTCGTGGTGGGCGTAGATCACTTCATGCGAGGCCGGGGCCGCCTCGGCCAGGATGCCGAGCCAGGCGAAGGGATAGTCCCTGCCGTAGCTGTCGATGCGGTCGCCGGGGATGGCCGGACGGCTGATGCCGTGGAAGCCGTCGCAGCCGGCCACGAAGTCGCACGCGAGTTCGCGGGTTTCGCCTTCCTGCTCGAAGCGGATGCGGGGCCGGGACGATTCCAGGTCGGACAGCGAGGCCACCCGCGCCTCGAACAAGAGCGGCCGGCCCGTTTGCAGGCGCGCGGCCACCAGGTCCTTGACGATTTCATGCTGGGGATAGACGGTGACGCACTGTCCGCCGGACAGCGCCTTGACGTCGAGGCGGTGGCTGGTTTCCCCGAAGCGTATGTCTATGCCTTCGTGGACCATGCCTTCGCGCGCGAGGCGGGCGCCGACGCCGCAGTCCGCCAGCGTCCGCACCACGCCGTGCTCGAGCACGCCGGCGCGCTGCCGGTTCTCGATGTACGAGCGCGGGCGGCTTTCGAGGATGACCGAGTCGATGCCCGCCAGATGCAGCATCTGTGCCAGCAGTAGTCCGGAGGGGCCGGCGCCGACGATGCCGACTTGAGTCTTGATGGTTTCCATGCCGTGGGTCGTAGTTCCGTTGCCGGGCCCGTTCATCCAGGCCCGGCGGCAGTATCACGATCCACGCGCACAGCGAAAAGCCAGTTTTTCCTTATCTCGATAACGGTTTGCTATCAGCAACCGCGGATCACGGGGCACGTTCCTTGCTGGTATCCCGACGCTTCCGCAGTTTCTCGTCCCCGGACGCAGGCGTGGAAGCCGCCGGCGTCCATGAAGGAGATCAACATGGCACAAATCGACAGCACCGCGGCGCGCCAGCAGGGCGGCGCCGGCATCGTGGGCAAGGGCAGCGCCACGGCCGATGGGCCGGGCCCGCACATCATGGCCGCCTCGACGCTGGACGGCAACAAGGTCTACAGCGCAGACGATGTCCATGTCGGATCGATCAAGGACATCATGCTGGACGTGTCGGCGGGACGCATCGCCTATGCGGTGCTGTCGAGCGGCGGCTTCCTGGGCATGGGGGACAAGCTGGTGGCCATCCCCTGGAACGCGCTGACGCTGGACACCGACCGCAAGGTGTTCATCCTGGGCGTCGCGGCCGATGTGGTGAAGCAGGCCGAAGGTTTCGACAAGGACCGCTGGCCCAGCTTCGCCGACGCGGGCTGGGCCACCGAGTTGCACGGCCGCTACGGCACGGAGCCCTATTGGCACCAGCGCCAGGGCGAACGGGTCGTCATAGACCAGCCGGTGGTGAACGCTCCGCGCACGGGTTTCTCGGAAGGCTTGTAGCCTAGCCCGTGGGAATGCCGTCGAAGGCCTTGTCCAGCCTTCGCCGCCAGGCCTGCTTATCCGTTTCGGGCGCGAAGCTCGCGTCGAGGCTGTTGCGCGCCAGCCGGTACGCGTCGCGCGCGCCCAGTTCGGGCAGGGCCTCGAAACAGGCCAGGTAGTTCCGGTTCACGTAGCCGCCGAAATAGGCGGGGTCGTCGGAGTTCACCGTCACGCACAGCCCGGCGTCCAGCAACCGCGCGAGGGTGTGCCGCTCCATGCTGGGATAGACCTTCAGCATGACGTTGGACAGCGGGCAGACGGTCAGCGGGATCCGGTGCTCGGCCAGGTGGGCCACCAGCCGCGGATCGTCCAGGCAGCGCACGCCGTGATCGATGCGTTCGGCCTTCAGGTCGCGCAGGGCGCTCCAGATGTACGAGGCCGGCCCTTCCTCGCCGGCGTGGGCGACGGCATGCCATCCCAGTTCGCGGCAGCGCCGGAAGACCTCGGTGAATTTTTCGGGCGGGTTGCCGACTTCGCCGCTGTCCAGCCCCACGCCCAGGATGCGGTCGCGGTAGGGCAGCGCCGCCGCCAGGGTCTCGAAGGCCGATTCCTGGGGCAGGTGGCGCAGGAAGCACATGATCAGCTCGCTGCTGACGCCCAGCGTGTCGCGGGCATCGCGGCGCGCGCGGTCCAGGCCGGCGATGACCGTGCCGAATTCCACGCCGCGCACCGTGTGCGTCTGCGGGTCGAAGAATATCTCGGCATGCACGACGTTGTCCGCCGCGGCGCGCCGGAAGTAGGCCATGCCCATGTCGTAGAAGTCTTCCTCGCGTTGCAGCACGGCGGCACCCGCGTAGTACAGGTCCAGGAAGCTTTGCAGGTCCTGGAACGCATAGGCCCGGCGCAGGCTGTCGATGTCGGGGTAGGGCAGGTCGAGGCCGTTGCGCCGCGCCAGCGCAAAGATCAGCTCGGGTTCCAGGGTGCCTTCGATGTGCAGGTGCAGCTCGGCCTTGGGCATGGCCTGCAGCAGCGTCGCGAGGTGGTGCGGGGTTATGGGCTGGGACGGAGTCATGGCGGCCGCCTTTCAGGTCTCGTCGCTTTCGTTGTACTTGCGGGAGCTGCCGTAGAACGCCTGGGGCG
Organism: Pigmentiphaga sp. H8; assembly: GCF_003854895.1. Classification (NCBI taxonomy): domain Bacteria; kingdom Pseudomonadati; phylum Pseudomonadota; class Betaproteobacteria; order Burkholderiales; family Alcaligenaceae; genus Pigmentiphaga; species Pigmentiphaga sp. H8. The sequence goes on from NZ_CP033966.1 coordinate 412,919, forward strand.
GATACTTGATCGCGTTCTTCAGCATCTTGCGCTCCACCGCCTGGCCGATGTCGATGTCCAGCTTGTCGGCCAGCGCGACCAGGTAGAGCTGCACGTCGGCGATTTCGTCGGCGGCCTCGGCCAGCTTGATGGGATTGAGTTCCTTGGATTCTTCCTCGGTCATCCACTGGAAGATGGAGACGAGTTCGCCTGCTTCGCCGCTCAGCGCCATGGCGAGGTTCTTGGGGGAGTGGAACTGGTCCCAGTTGCGTTCTTCGGTGAAGCGCCGGACGGCGCGCCTGATCTGGTCGAAGTCGGACACGTTGATACCTTGCAAAGCGGGACGCTTATATTCTAGCCCTCGCCGCCGGCCGGTCCGCCGGGCACCAAATCCGCAAAATCCGCAATACGTCCCCCCGTACAGTTCGTACCCGGAGGTACTCATGAAATCGCAAACACGCAGCCATTACGAACGACGCCTGGAGCCGGTCCTGGCATGGCTGGCCGCGCGTCCGGACCAGGATGCCGACCTATACCACCTGGCCGGACTGGCCTGCCTGTCGCCGTATCACTTCCACCGGGTCTATCGCGCCATGCTGGGCGAGACCGTGGCGGCCACGGTGCAGCGGGTCAGGCTGATGCGGGCATCGGCGGAGCTGCGCCGGGACGGCCGCACGCTGGACCAGGTCGCGCGGCGGGCGGGCTACGGCTCGACCGCCGCGTTCAGCCGGGCATTCAGCGCGGCGTTCGGCATGCCGCCCGGGCGATATCGCGAGGACCGTTCTCCCGACGTCATCTATCGCAGCAAGGAGCTCACCATGTATCCCGTGCAGATCGCATCTTTTCCCGGCGCCTCCCTGGCGGCCCTGCCGCACGCCGGCGACTATCTCCAGATAGGCGCCACCTTCGACCGCCTGTTCATGCTGGCCGGCAGCCGCAACCTGCTGCGGGGCGAACCGCGCAGCTTCGGCGTGTACTACGACGATCCCGAGCAGGTGGCCGCGCAGGACCTGCGCAGCGAGGCCGGCCTGGAGGTGGCGCCCGGCGTCGCCGTGGATGAGCCCCTGCATCGCCTGGAACTGCCCGCCGGCCGCTGCGCGGTACTCGAACACACCGGGCCGTACAGCGAACTGGAGTCCGCCTATGCATGGCTGTTCGGGGGATGGCTGCCGGCCAGCGGCGAGCAGCCGGCCGACTTCCCGGTGTTCGAGGAATACGTGAACGACCCGAAGACCACCCCGCCGTCCGACCTGAAGACCCGCATCTACCTGCCTCTGGCGGAAGTGAAGCAAGAAGCGGGTGCCGTCTGACCCAGGGCACAGCGGATCCGGCTTCGCCGGTCCGCCAGTGCCGCCCCCTGGGGGGGCGCGCGTAAGCGCGTAGGGGGGAGCGGGAATCAGCCTCCGCTCAGGTCTATCCGCGACGCGATGTCGCCGTAGACCGACAGCTCGCGGGACAGCTTGGCGCGGAACTCCTCGGCCGTCAGCGGCTTGGCCGCGAGATTGCCTTGCGCTTCCATGGCTCGCTGCACGACGGGGTCGCGCAGGATGTCGGCGACGTCGGCGTTGATCCTGGCCACTACCTCGGGCGGGGTGCCCGCGGGGGCCAGCAGGCCGTGCCAGGTGCTGATCAGGTAATCGGGCACGCCGGCCTCGGCGAAGGTGGGCACGTCCTTCAACTGCGCCAGCCGCTCGCGGGAGGCCACGGCCAGCGCCCGCAGCTTGCCCTGGCTGATGTAGCCCATGGCCGAGCCCGGGGTGGGGAAGGACATGTCGACGACGCCGCCCATCAGGTCGGTCATGCCCTGCGCCGCGCCTTTGTAGGGTACGTGCAGGATGTCGGTGCCGGTGCGGAGCTTGAACAGTTCCCCCGCCAGGTGCGGCACGCCGCCTATGCCCTGGGAACTGTAGCTGAACGGCTTCTTCTTCTCGCGCAGCGCGGCCAGCAACTGGCCCAGGTCCCGGTAGGGCGAGGCCGCGTTCACCACCAGCACGTTGGGCACCTCGACGGTCAGGGCGACCGGCGTGAACGATTTTTCCACGTCGTAGCGCAGATTCTTGTTCACGAACTTGTTGAGGTTGTGGCTGCTGGCGGCCACCAGCAGCGTATAGCCGTCCGGCCGGGCGTTGGCCACCGCCGTGGCGGCGATCGTGGCGTTGGCGCCGGGCTTGTTGTCGACGATGACCGACTGCTTCCAGCGCTTGGCGAGTTCGCTGGCGATCAGGCGGGCGGACTGGTCGATGGCGCCGCCGGGGGTGTAGCCGACCACGAAGGTGACGGGCTGGGACGGGTAGTCGGCCGCCAGGGCCGGGGGGCCCAGCGCAAACGCGGCGGTCAGTGCGGCCGCGAGCCGTCCGGGTGCAAGGACGCGCATGGAAGTCTCCGGATGTTTTTGTGGGGATATGGCGCGCCCGCGGGGCGCGCCAAGCACACTAGACACCGGGCGTAGAGCGATCTCAAGCCGGATTTTCCGAGTTTCCGCCCTGCGAAAACCTACCAGGGCACGGGCGGCGCGACCAGGCGCCGGTTCTCGTAGCCCCGGACCGAGCCGAAGCGCGCGCTGCCCGCTTCCCAGTCGCGCTGCGCCTGGGCGATGGCCGACTTGCTGCCGACGAAGTTCCACCAGATGGTGATGTCGTCGGTGGGCGGTTCGCCGCCGATCAGCAGCAGGCGGCTGCCGGCTCCCGTGGACAGGGCCAGTTCCGTCCGCCCCTTGGGAAGGTAGGCGAGCTCGTTCGTGGCGAAGCGCTGGCCGTCGACCTGCGCCGCGCCTTCCAGCACCAGCAGGCCGTGTTCGAAGCCGGGCTCGAGCGCCAGGCGCACCGAAGCATCGGCCGGGCTTTGCAGGTCCATGCCGACCAGCGGCGTATGGACGCGGGTCGGCGCGGTGCGTCCCACATGGGAGCCGGCCAGCAGGGTGAAGTCCACGCCGCCTTCCGACCAGCGTGGCAGGTCGGGATAGTGGTCGAACGCCGGGGGAATTTCCTGCTTGCCGGGAGGCAGCGCGATCCACAACTGCGCCGCGTGCAGCACGCGCTGGTCGGCCAGGGATTCCTCGGTATGGCTGATGCCGATGCCGGCCGTCATCAGGTTGACCTGGCCCGGGCGCAGAACTTGCTCGTTGCCCAGGCTGTCGCGATGCAGGGCCTCGCCCTCGATCAGCCAGGTGAAGGTCTGCAGGCCGATGTGGGGGTGTGCCTCGACCAGCATCCCCTGGCCGGGCTCGAACCGGGCCGGGCCGGCATGGTCCAGGAAACACCAGGCCCCGATGCGCCGGCGCTGCCGTACGGGCAGCACCCGGTCCACGCTGATGCCGCCCCCGATCTGCGCCGTGCGCGACTCGATGCGTTCGATACCTGAATTCTCGGCGGTCATGTCAGTGCTCCATATGCAGCGCGTAGGGGGGACCCGTTATCATATAGTCCTCCTGGGGTACAGTCGCGGAACCGGCAGCGGCACGCCGGCCATCCAGGTTTTTCGGAGACGTGTTAAATGCGGTGGTTCAAGCGCATCGCAATCGGTGCGGCTGTCCTGCTCGCCGTGGCGGCCATCGGATTGACGGCCCTGGTGGTGCTGGTCGATCCCAATCACTACAAGGGCCCGGTCGCCGACGCGGTCAAGAAGCGCTACGACCGTACCCTGCGCATGGATGGCAACGTCCGGTTCAGCGTCTTCCCCAACCTGGGCGTGGAGATCGAGAAGCTGTCGCTGTCCGAACCGCGCTCCACCCAGATATTCGCGGCGGTGGACACCGCGCGGGTATCGGTGGCGGTGCTGCCGCTGCTGTCCGGCCGCATCGTGGTCGACCGCGTCCGGGTGGTCGGGCTCAAGGCCAACGTGGTGCGCTACCAGAGCGGCAAGTTCAATTTTGAGGATCTGCTGGGCCCGGCGCCCAAGGCACCGGGCCAGCCGGGCGGCGGCGAACTCGACGCCGGCGGCAAGCCCCTGCTGTTCGACGTGGCCGGCATCGAATTCAGCGGCGGCGAACTGGCGCTGCGCGACTACATGAAAGGCACGTCCATGCGGGTGGAGCGGCTGTCCGCCACCACGGGCCGGGTGGCGCCCCGCACGCCGTTCGACATGGAGCTGTCGGCCCGGGTGCTGGGCCAGAGTCCCCGCGTGGACGCCACCATCCAGGTCCAGGGACGGCTGACGGTGGACCCCGAGCAACGGTTCTTCTCGGCCAAGGGCTTCGACCTGAAGGCGACCGGCGTGCTGCCCTCCATCCGGGCCACCGCGCTTACGGCGCAGGGCGACCTGGCCTACGACGGGCAGCGTCAGGCCATCGACGCCTCGGGCGTCGCCGTCGCCTTCCAGGGCGACGTGGCGGGCAGCCGGCCGCTCAGCGGCGTGGACCTGCGGCTGGACGCCCCGCGGCTGAACGCCGGACTGGCCGAGGGCCGGGTGCAGGTCGAGAAGCTGTCGCTGTCCGCGCAGGGCAAGCTGGGCGCCGATCCCTTCGAACTGTCGCTGTCCGCGCCGGCGCTGCATGTTTCGCCGCAATCGGCGCAAGGCGAGGCGCTGACCGCCCGCGTAAGCCTGGACGGCAAGCGGGACCTGGATCTGCGCGTGGCCTTGTCGGGCATATCCGGCACCGCCGACAAGCTCAGCATCGAGCGCCTGGCGCTCGACGGCGAACTCAAGGAAGGCGATCGCGTGGTCCGGCTCGCCAGCGCATCGCCGGTCCAGGCCAGCCTGCCCCGCAGGAAGGTGTCGGTGCCCCAGCTGACGGGCCAGCTGGAGATCCAGGATCCCGCGTTTCCCGCCAGCCAGATGGCGATTCCCATCAAGGGCAGCGTGCGCGCCAACTTCGAGAAGGAACACGCGGTGGCCAAGCTCGAGGCCACCATCGAGGGCGGCGAGTTCAACGCCTCGGCCGAGGTGTCGCAGTTCGACGAACCCCGCATCGCCTTCATGGTCGCCGCCGATACGCTGGACCTGGACAAGCTGCTGCCCTCGGCCCGGCCGGGGGCGGCGGGCGGTGGATCCGGCGCGGGCGCCCGCGCCCCGGCGGATCCGCCGGTGGACCTGTCCGCGCTCGAGGACATCACGGCCAGCGGCACCATCAAGGTCGGCAAACTGGTCGCGCGGGGGCTCAAGGCCAGCAACGTCTCCGCCTCGGTGCGCGTGGCCAAGGGGCGCGCCGACGTGAGCGGCCTGAAGGCGTCGCTGTACGGCGGCTCGCTGTCGGGCAGCGTGTTCGCGGACGCGGCCACGAATCGCATCGGCCTCGCGCCCACGCTCACGAACGTGGCGCTGCAGCCGCTGTTGTCGGATGTGAAACACAAGGACGGACTGATCGGCCGCGCGACGGTCGCGCTCAATCTGACCGCGACCGGCAAGACCGTGGGGCAGATGAAGCGCGCCCTGAACGGCACGGCCAGCCTCGCGGTGCGCGACGGCGCGGTCAAGGGCGTGAACATCGCCCAGTCCCTGCGCGAATTCCGTTCGCTGCTGTCGGCGCGCAAGGACGACGCCAGGCAGCACCAGGATGCGCTCCAGACCGACTTCTCGGAAATGCAGGCCCAGCTGGTGTTCGCCAGCGGCATCGGGACCGTGCGCAGCCTGAGCGTCAAGGCGCCGCTGCTGCGCGTCTCGGAAGGCGAACCGGCCCGCATCGATATCCCTGGCGAACGCTTCGACCTGATGGCCCTGGTCACCGTCGTGAACACCTCCACGGGCCAGGACGGCAAGGACCTCGCGGACCTGCGCAACGTTACCGTGCCGGTCCACGTGGCCGGCCCCTTCGCGTCGCCGTCCTACACGATCCAGTGGAGCAAGGTCGCCACCGACGTGCTCAGGAACACCGTCAAGAACAAACTCCAGGAAGAGCTGGGCATCGAGCCGTCCGAATCGGGCGACAAGCTGCGCGGCAAGGTCAGGGACCGGCTCAAGGGATTGTTCCGGTAGTCGCATCTTCAGCAAAAAGCCGATGTCCATTTCCATCTCCGGCCTCTACATCTATCCCATCAAGTCCTGCGGCGGCATTGCGCTGGAACGTTCCGCCATCGGCATGGCCGGCCTGCACAACGACCGCCGGTGGATGGTGGTCGATGCCGATGGCGTCTTCCTTACGCAGCGCAGCCATCCGGCCATGGCCAGGGTCCGCACCGAGCTGCGCGACGGCTACCTGATCGCGACCGCGCCCGGGCAGCCGCGCCTGGACATTCCGGTCGACGTGATCGAAGACGATGACAGCGTGCGCACGCGGGTCACGGTCTGGCGCGACGAGGTCGACGCCGTGGACGAAGGCGATCTGGCCGCCCAGTGGTTCGGCGCGCTGCTGGGCACGCCGTGCCGGCTGGTCAAGGTCCATCCGCAATCGCATCGGCTGGCCAGTGTGGACCGGATCGACCGCTGGCTGGCCGGGCATCCCGCGGTGGAGGGCTTTGCCCGCCAGCATGTCTTCGCGTTCGCCGACGGCTATCCCATCCTGGTGGCCAACGAGGGATCGCTGATCGAACTGAACGAGAAGCTGGCCGCCAGGGGCGAGGCGCCTGTCGGCATGGACCGGTTCCGGCCCAACGTGGTGCTGAGCGAATTCGGGGCCTTCGACGAGGACTACACCGTGCTCGTGGCCATCGGCGATATCCGGATGGCACTGGTCAAGCCCTGCGTGCGCTGCGAGATCCCCAATACCGATCAGTTCACCGGCGCGCGGGCGGCCGAGCCGATGTCCACGCTCACGACCTTCCGCAACCAGCCCGGCGGCGGCGTCACTTTCGGGATGAACGCCATCGTCAGCGCGCCGCTGGGAGCGGTGCTGGAGGTAGGAGACCGCGCCGAAGTGCTGCTCGATTTCTGATCGGATCCAGGACGGCGGCCAGCCGTCGGCCCAAGCCATGGCACGCGCCCTCCGGGGCGCTTTTTTTTTACCTGCCTCTTTTCTGTAAATCGATTTTTATTGACATAAACGATTGTCAAATAATATAAAAAAATAATCGAACAAAATATTAAAAATCGATTTATTCGGGATGAGTTGCCCAGCATTGCCGGAGATGCGGATTCTTCAGGAGAGTGCTCATGATGCGGTTGCCTTGCCGTGCGCTGGTCGTTGCCGTGGTTGCCTGCCTTGCCGGACCGCCGGTTGTGCTGGCCCAGACCTATCCGGCGCAGCCGGTCAAGATCGTCGTTCCTTTCCCGCCGGGCGGCGCCACCGATCTGCTGGCGCGACGGATCGCCGAGCAGCTTGCGCCCCGGCTCGGCCAGCCCGTGGTCGTGGAAAACAAGGCAGGCGCCGGCGGCATGATAGGCAGCCAGCAGGTGGCGCGTGCCGCGCCTGACGGCTACACGCTGGTGGTGGGCGTGACCGGCTCGCATTCCATCGCCAGCCACCTGACGGCCAAGCCCCTCTACGATGCGGTCCGGGACTTCGAGCCGGTCGCCTTGCTGGTGACCGCGCCGCTGGTGCTGGTGGTGCGCCCTTCGCTGCCTGTCTCGACACTGGGCGAGTTCGTCGCCTATGCACGGCGCAAGCCCGGCTCGATCACCTACGGTTCGTCGGGAGCGGGCACCTCGATGCATCTGACGGCGGAACTGATCAGCCGCGAGGCGGGAATAAGCCTGACGCACGTGCCGTACAAGGGCAGCGCCCAGGCCATGGCGGACCTGCTGGGCGGACAGATCGACGCGCTGTTCGTCGATCCGCCGGTCATCGCGCCCCACCTGGGGTCGGGCAAGCTCAAGCCGCTGGCGGTCAGTTCGCGCCAGCGCAACCCCGTCCTGCCGCAGGTGCCCACCATGGCCGAAAGCGGCCTGAAGGATTTCGAAGTGTTGTCCTGGCAAGGCCTGTTCGCGCCCGCCGGGACACCCGCGCCGGTGGTCGAGCGCCTGCACCGCGAGGTGGCGGCGGTGCTGGCCATGCCGGAAGTCTCCGGTTTTTTCGCCCAGCAGGGATTCGTGGTGGCGGGCGGCTCGGTGGCCGATTTCCAACGCTTCGTGGCCGATGAGTCGCGCCGCTGGGGCGAAGTCGTCAAACAGGCGGGCATCGCAGTCAATTGATGCCTTCTTTCCACGCGGGTGCCGGCCAGGCGGGCACCACATCTATGGAGGAGTTCGCATGAAACCGCTGTTCGCCTTGCTGTGGAGCGTATTGCTCGTGTCGTCGGCGCCCGCCATGGCCGCTTCGGCCTATCCCGAGCGCGCGATCCGCTGGATCGTGCCATTTACCGCGGGCGGCCCGGCCGATGCGATCGCGCGCCTGCTGGTACCCAAGCTGAGCCAGGAGCTGGGCCAGCCCATCGTGATCGAGAACCGGGCCGGCGCGAACAGCAACATCGGCCACGAGGCCGTTGCGCGCGCCGAACCCGATGGCTACACCATTCTCTACGTCGTGCCTAACGTGGTCACGAATCCCTCGCTCTATAACGTCGCGGTCGATCCGGTGAAGGAACTGACTCCGGTGGTGCAACTTACCGCGCAGGCCTATCTGCTGCTCGCGGGCAGCGCTTTCAAGCCGGCTTCGGTGGCCGACATCGTGGCGAAGGCCCGCCAGGGCGGAGTCACCTGCGCCTCGGGCGGTGGCCTGTCGGGTTTCGGCTGCGACTGGCTGCGTTCCATGACCAAGGCCGATTTCGTGCACGTGCCGTTCAAGGGCAACGCGCAGGCGCTGACCGCCCTGATGGGCGGGCAGGTCGACATCATGATCGACCTGTTCAACACCGCCTTGCCCCAGGTCAAGGCGGGCCGTGTGCGGCCGGTCGCGCTGACGCGCGCCGAACGGGGTTCTCCGCTGCCCGACCTGCCCATCATTGCCGAAACGCTGCCCGGTTTTGTCCTGGTCGGCTGGCATGGCGTGATGGCACCGCACGGCACGCCCGAGCCCATCGTGAAAAAACTCAACATGGCTTTCACCAAGGCGCTGGGCGACCCGGACATCCGGCGGCGCATCGAGGAAAGCTACATCGAAGTGGTGCACGGCACGCCCGCGGATTTCGGACGCGTCATCACGGAAGACCTCGACAAGTACGCGCGTATCACCCAGGCGGCCGGTATCGCCAGGCAATGATGGCCGTCGTCATGGACGGTGCCGGTGACGACGTGGTCATGCGCGGCGGCCATGTCCTGACCATGGATGAGCGTTCGTCGGTGGCCAGCGCGCTGGCCTTCGCGGACGGCAGGTTGACCGCGGTGGGCACGGATGCCGGCGTGTCGGCGCGGATCGGCTCGCGCACCCGGGTCATCGAGTTGCGGGGCAGGACGGTCATGCCCGGCATGATCGACGGCCATGCCCATATGGATCGCGAAGGCCTCAAATCGCTGTTGCCGTCGCTATCCGGATGCGCGTCGATCGCGGATCTGGTCGAGCGTGTGCGCCGCATCGCGGCGGCGACGCCGCCCGGCCAGTGGATCGTGACCATGCCGCTGGGCGAGCCGCCCGAGTATCTGTGCTCGCCCGACATGTACGCCGAGGGGAGGCTGCCTGATCGCGAAGACCTGGATCGCGCCACCACCGCCCACCCGGTGTTGATCCGCTGCGCGTGGGGGCACTGGCCGGGGCGCGTGCCCACGGTTTCCATTGCCAACGGCGCGGCGCTGCGGCTGGCCGGCATCGGCCCGGATCCGGTGTCGCCTTCGCCCCGGCTGCGCATCGAGACGGATGCCGCGGGCGTGCCCACCGGACGTCTGTACGAAGACGACCTGCAGCCGCTGGCCGAGTTCACGGTGTTCCGGCGGGCGCCGCACTTTACCGAAGACGAGCGCGCGCTGACGCTGGCCGCGTCGATGTCGGCCTACAACCGCTACGGGACCACGGGCGTGTTCGAAGGGCATGGTGCCGCGCCGGAACTGATACGTGCCTATCGCGCGGCGCGTGGACGGCGCGCGCCCAGCGTGCGTACGCGCCTGGTGTTCAGCCCCGGCTGGAGCGGTGCGTCGGACGACGACGTGCGCGCCTGGGTGCGCGAACGTGCCTCGCGCCTGCATGGCAAGGGCGAGGGTGACGAGTGGCTGCGGATTGAAGGACTGTTCGCCGAACTACAGGCCCGGCCGGACGATGCCCGCCTGCGCGCGGCCTGTGAACCGCGCACCGGCTGGGCCGGGTTTCGCTACGACTGCGGCCTGCCGCCCGAGCGGCTGCGATTGCTGCTGGAAGAGGCGGCCCGCGCCGGGCTGCGCGTGTGCGGCATCCAGGCCGGCATGGCCGAACGCTTCGCCGAGGTCGGCGCGCGCGTGCCTATCGACGGCCTGCGCTGGGTGGTCGCGCATCCGGCCACGCTGGACGCGCGCCAGATCGGCGCCATTCGCGACCATGGCATGGTCGTCACCACGCATACCGGCGCCTACGTCTGGCGGCGCGCGGCGGCGACGCTGCAACGCGTCGGCCCGGCGCTCGAAGAAACCATCTGCCCGATACGATCGCTGCTGGAGGCGGGCGTGCCGGTTTCGCTGGCGACCGACAACGTGCCGGTCTCGCTGTGGCCCTGTGTCTGGCATGCCGTGGCCCGCATCGATCGCGACACGGGCGCCGTGATCGCGCCGGGGCAACGCATCGACCGCATGGCGGCACTGCGCTGCGCCACGGTGCACGGCGCGTGGTTGTGCCTGGACGAGGCCGATCGTGGGTCGCTGGAAGCCGGCAAGCAAGCCGACCTGCTCGTGTTGCGGGACAGTCCGCTGGACGTGGAGCTTGCCCGTTTGAGCCATCTGGAGGCCGACATGACCTGGGTCGGCGGGCGGCAGGTCTATCCGGGCGGCAACGCCTGACAACTGGAGTGTGCATGGATTGGACTTTGCCCTACGGCTCGCAGCGCCAGCCGGTGCTGGCCGACAACGTGGTGACCACTTCCCAGCCGCTGGCGGCGCGGGCCGGCGCATCGATGTTCGATCGCGGCGGCAATGCCGTCGACGCCGCGATCGCCACCGCCGCCGCGCTGACCGCGGTCGAGCCGGTCATGAACGGATTGGGCGGCGATGCCCAGGTGCTGCTGTGGGACGGCAAGGAAGTCGTTGCCCTGAACGGCACGGGCAGATCGCCCGCGGCCTGGACGCCCGAGCGTTTCGCCGGGTGCGAGCGCATGCCCAACGAAGGCTGGGAATCGGTGGTGGTGCCGGGCGCGGTGGCCGTCTGGGCCGACCTGAGCGAACGCTACGGCAAGCTGCCGCTGGATGTCGTGCTCGCCCCCGCGATCCACTATGCGCGCGAAGGCGTTCCGATATCGCCGGCCATCGCGCGCCAATGGCGCATCCATGCCCCGCGCTTGAAGGACCAGCCTGGCTTCGCGCAGGCCTTTCTACCCGGAGGAAGCATGCCCGAGGCCGGCGAGCGCTTTCGCTTTCCCGAGCTGGCCGCGTCGCTCGAGCGGATCGCCGCATCCCGGGGCCGCGACTTCTATGAAGGCGAGATCGCCGGGCGCCTGGTTGCCGACGCCCGCCGCCACGGCGCGGCGCTGACCGCGCAGGACCTGGCCGACCACCGTTCCCGCTGGGTGCGGCCGCAGTCCATCGACTACCGCGGCCTGCAGGTGCATGAAATGCCGCCGCCATCGCAAGGGCTGGCGGTGCAGATGGCGCTGGGCATCCTGCGCCACTTCGACCTTGGACCGTCGCAGGACGCCGCGCTGCGTGCGCACCTGCAGATCGAAGCGATGAAGATCGCCTTCGCCGACATCTATGGACATGTGGCCGATCCCGCCATGATGCGGATGGATCCGGCGCAACTGCTCGCCCCCGCCTACCTGGCCGGGCGCGCACGCGGCATCGATCCGCGCCGGGCGGGCCGGCACGAGGCGTGCGACATACCGCGCCATTCCACCGTCTACCTCGCCGCCGCCGACCGGGGAGGCATGGTGGTCTCCTTCATCCAGTCCAATTTCCAGGGCTTCGGCTCGGGCGTGGTGGTGCCGGGCACTGGCGTCAGCCTGCACAATCGGGCCTCGGGCTTCTCCCTGCGCCCGGGCCATCCCAACCAGGTCGATGGCGCCAAGCAACCCTTCCACACCATCATTCCCGGCCTGTTGCTGCGCGACGGGGCACCGTGGGGGGCCGTGGGCGTGGTCGGCGCCAACATGCAGCCGCAAGGACAGATGCAGGTCATCTCGGCGCTGGAGGACCTGGGCCTGAATCCCCAGGCCGCGCTCGACATGCCGCGCTGGCGCGTCGACGACGATGGGGAAGGGGTGAGGGTGGAGGCGGCGTTCCCGGCCGACGTCGAGGCCGGGTTGCGCGAGCGTGGGCACCCCGTGACGCGCACGCCGGCCGGGAGCATGGAGTTCGGCGGCGGCCAGTGCCTGGTCCGGACAGGAGAGAGCTACGCGGCGGGGTCAGATCCGCGCAGGGACGGGGTGCCGGTGGGGATGTGAGGGGTCCCCAGTGCCTGGCTGGTGGCGGGCGCCAGCATCGCTTCGATGACCGCCGGCCGTCCCGCGCGCACGCTGGCCAGGCCCTGCGCCAGGGCCGCGCGCAGCTCGCGCCGGTCTTCGACGCGGATGGCCAGCGCGTCGCCGGCCGCGGCGGCCAGGTCGGCCAGGCGCGAACCGGCGCTGGCCGCGACCCAGTAGGCGTCGCCGGCATGGGCCGCGCCCGCGGGGTGGACGAGTTCGGTCGAGACCTTGGGCGAGCGCCAGCCGCTGTTGTTGTAGATGACGGTCAGCATGGGGGCGCCGTAGGTCCGGGCGACCCAGTAGGCGCTGGCGGGAACGCCGAAGACATAGCAGCCGTCGCCCACCAGGGCGATGACTTCGGCATCCGGGGCCGCCAGCTTCGCGCCCACGGCGGCGTTGATGCACCAGCCCAGGCCGCTGCCGCCGCTGGCATAGAAGCTGCCGGGGCGGTTCATGCGCAGCGTCGAGGCAATGGCGTACGCGTTCGAGGGTTCTTCGCACAGGACGATGCTGCGTTCGTGCAGCAGTTCCTTCACGGCCAGCGTCACTTCCTGCGCCGTCAGCGGGCCGCTGGCGGGCGCGGCGCCGGCGGCGGCCGGCGATCGTGTCCGGATCCACGCCAGCCGTTCCTGCTTCAACGCGGCATCCACCGGTAGGCCGGCCCGCAGAAGCTGGTCGAGCGCCACGCCGCTGTCGGCCAGGTGGCGCTCGTGCGCTTCGAAGTGCCAGGCGCCCAGGGTGGGCTTGACCGGGTCCGCATCGATGTGGATGACGCGGGCGTCCGGAGCCGGTCCGGTGTTGCGGGGCAGCCAGGGCACGTCGACGTCGAGCAGCACGATGGCGTCGGCCTCGTCGACGAGCCAGTCGCGCCGGTACCCCAGGTGGCAGGCGTGGTCGCCGGGGAAGTTCATGTACTGCGGGCCGACCTCCACCACGCCCAGGCCGTACTTGTCGCACAGGGCAACCAGTTTCCCGGCCGTGGCCGGATCGCGTCCGGCATAGGTGGTGATGAGCAGGGGCCGGCGGGCGCCGGCCAGCAGCGCATGCAGGTTCTCGACCGCCTCCGGCGCGAGCGCGGCCTTGCCCACGGGGCCGCGCAGCCCGGGGTCCGGCGCGGCGGCGGGGGCGGCGGCGTCCCAGACCTCGCGTGCGCCGGTCAGGTAGACGGGGCCCTGCGGCTCCGAGGCGGCGAGCTGGTGCGCGCGCAGCAGGGTCGCCTCGGTGGTGGCCGGATCCCGCAGTTCGTACAGCCACTTCATGAACGGCGCCACGAGATCGTGCTGACGCGTGGTGTCCTGGATGTAGTGGATGTATTCGGTGCGCGAACCCGTCCGCGCCGCGTCCTCGGACACGGGCGACAGCCCCGCGACCACGATGACCGGCACGCGTCCGCGGCAGGCGTTGTGCACGCTGCCCCCCAGGTTCTGGGTGCCCACGTCCACGTGCACCAGCACGAGCTGGGCGCGGCGCGTCAGCATGGCATGGCCGTGGGCCGCGCTCAGAGCGGTCATCTCGTGCGGGCAGACGATGACCCGCGGCGCCGGCTCGCCGGCCTCGCGCAGGCGCGCCAGCGCCTCGATGAAGGCCGGATGGTCGCTGCCCAGGTTGGCGAAGATGTATTCGATGCCCAGGCGGGAGGCAAGGCGGATGAGGCGTTCTGCGGCCGAGGGATGGACCGCGCTTTCTTTCAAGGCCATCGGAGTTTCCGGGAGTGGAGGTCGGCCGCCACCTTAGCCGCGTCCCGGGGCTGCCTGCCATCCCCGAACGCTAATGCGCGGCATGCGCGAACGCTATGCCCGGCCGCTCCGTGTCCACCGGCGAATCATGCATATTGTGCATGCCGGGCATTAGCGGCACGTTCTCGACGCGGGTACGAGCCCTTCGTATGGTGGCGACAGGACGCCGGCTCCGCGATTCGGAGCGCGGCGATGTTCATCGATCAGCCATACATTCATCATGACATCAGAAACTCAGGTAGTGATCGTTGGGGCCGGCCCGGTGGGCCTGGTGACCGCGCTGGCGCTGGCGCGGTCGGGAGTCGAGGTGGTGGTGCTGGAGGCGCTGCGGGAACTGCCCCGCGAGCAGCGCGGCGCGGCCTTCCATCCTCCCACGCTGGAAATGCTCGAACCCTTGGGGATCACGGACGACCTGCTGCCGCTGGGCCTGCGCATCCCGGTCTGGCAGATACGGGACAAGGAAGAGGGCGTCGTCGCCGAGTTCGATCTCGGCATGCTGGCCGGGGAAACCCGCTACCCCTATCGGTTCCACCTGCCCCAGCATCATCTGGCCGCCGACGTGCTGGCCAAGCTCGAGCGGGAGCCGCGCGCGGCGGTCGTGTTCGGCGCGAGCGTCGAGGAAGTGAAACAGGACGGGGAACGCGTCGAGGTCCGGTACGCCGATGCCGACGGACGGTTCGAGACGATCGCCGCCCGCTGGGTGGTGGGATGCGACGGCGCCCGCAGCGCGGTCAGGAAGAGCAGCGGCATCGACTACGAGGGCTTCACGTGGCCGGAACGCTTCCTGGTCACCAACGTCGACGAAGACCTTGCCGCCGAGGGCTTTGCCGAGACCTCGTACGTGGCCGACCCGGACAAGTGGGCCGTCATCCTGCGGCTGGCCGATCCCCGGGTCGGGAACCTGTGGCGCATCGCCATGCCGTCCGATCCCGACCTGCCCGAAGAGGAGGTGCTGGCCGAGGACTATGCGCAGGACATGCTGCGCGAGGTGCTGGGCCGGGAGCGCAACTGCAAGCTGGTCTACCAGAGCACCTACCGCGTCCATCAGCGCGTGGCCTCCAGCTTTCGCAACGGGCGCGTGCTGCTGGCGGGCGACGCGGCCCACATCAACAATCCCATAGGCGGATTCGGATTGAACGGCGGCGTGCACGACGCGATCAATCTGTCGGAGAAGCTGGCCGCCGTTTGCACGGGGGCCGACTGCGCGCTGCTCGATCTCTACGACCGCCAGCGCCGGCACGTGGCGGTCGAGAACGTGCAGCGCCAGAGCATACGCAACAAGCGGCTCATGCAGGAGCGCGATCCCGGCGTGCGCCGGCAGAACATCGACGAGCTGCGCACGGTGGTCCGCGATCCGGAGCTGGCGAAGTCCTACCTGCGCGACAGTTCCATGATCAGTTCGGTGGCGCAGGCCGCCGCGATCCGCTGACCCTTGCCGATGGAGACGACGATGGCTACTCCCGTCATATCCGCCTTCCTGGATGGAAGGCATGTTTCACGCCCCGAACTGCGCCGCTTCGAGAAGCGCGACCCCGCCACCGATGCCTTGATTGCCGAGGTCGAGGAGTCCGACGCCGGACTGGTGGACGAAGCGGTGCAAGCCGCCAGGCGGGCGGCGCGCGGCATCGCGGCTGCCGCTTCCTCAGACCAGCGGGCGGACTGGCTGCTGAAGATCGCGGGCGCCATCCGGGGGCGGTTCGACGCCTTCGTCGATGCCGAGGTGCGCGACACCGGCAAGCCCCTGTCCATGGTCCGCGGCGTCGAGATCCCGCGCGCCATCGCCACCTTCGAGATCTTCGCGGAACTGCTCAGGACGCATCGGGACGACGTGGTGGTCACGGCCCTGCCGGAAGGCAGGCGCGCCGTCAACATGACCACGCGCCTGCCGCATGGCGTGGTGGCCATCATCTGCCCCTGGAACTTCCCGCTGGTGCTGGCCGTCTGGAAGATCGCCCCGGCGCTGGCCTGCGGCAACGCCGTGGTGGTCAAGCCTTCCGAGGAAACGCCTTCCTCGGTGGCGCTGCTGGCCCGGGTCATCGAAGAGATTGAACTGCCCAGGGGCCTCTTCAATGTCGTCTACGGCTTCGGCCAGGATTCGGCGGGCGCCCTGCTGGCCGCGCATCCCGGCGTGAACGCGCTGACGTTCACGGGCGAGACCCGGACGGGCGAGGCGATCATGGCGGCCGCGGCGCGCGGCGTCCGGCCGGTGTCGCTGGAACTGGGCGGCAAGAACGCCGCCATCGTCTTCGGATCGGCCGAGCTCGACGCCGTGATCGAGGGGTCGGCGCGGTCCGCTTTCCTGAACTCGGGGCAGGTGTGCTTCGGCACCGAACGCATCTACGTGCACCGGCCGCTGTTCGAGCGATTCGTCGACGGCCTGTCGGCGCGGGCCGCCGCGCTGCGGATGGGCGATCCGCTGGATCCCGGCACGACCATGGGGCCGCTGATCAGCCGCCGCCACCGCGACAAGGTATTGCGGGCCTGCGCCGTGGCGCGCGACGAAGGCGCGACCGTGCACGCCGGTGGCCAGGCCCCGTCCATGTCCGGCCGTCTGGCCGAGGGGGCATGGATGGCGCCGACGATCTGGACCGGGCTGGACGAGTCGTCCGCCATCGTCCGGCACGAGGTGTTCGGTCCCTGCTGCCACATCGCGCCTTTCGACGACGAGGACGAGGCGGTGCACCTGGCCAACGACAGCGAATACGGCCTGGCGGCGGCCCTGTGGTCGCGCGATCACGCGCAGGCGCTGCGCGTGTCCGCCCGCCTGCGCGCGGGCGTGGTCTGGGTCAACGCCTGGGGGATACGCGACCTGCGCACGCCCTTCGGGGGCCTGGGGCGATCGGGCATAGGCCGCGAGGGCGGGCTGGCCTCGCTGGACTTCTACAGCCAGCAGCGCAATGTATGTTCGCTGGTGTGAGGGGGAGCGCTAGCGATCGTTGAACGCTTCCCGGACCTGGTTGCGGAACCACTGGTTGGCCAGGTCCTTGTGGAAGCGCTCATGCCAGAACAGCTTGACGTCGAAGCCCGGGATCTTCACCGGGGGTTCCAGCACCTGGGCGCCAATGATGCGGGCGGCGGTGGTGCCCGCGCGTCGGGGCATGGTCACGAGCATGTCCGATTGAGGCAGGAAGGTCAGCACGGTGAAGAAGTTGGGCAGGCACAGGACGATGCGCGCGGGGTCGAGCATGTCGCGCAGGAATTTCTCCAGGCCGTCGTAGCCCGGCGGCAAGGGCGAGATGAGCGCGTGCGAGGCCGACAGGTATTGCTGGACGGTCAGCGTTTCCCGGATCTCGGGGTGGTCGCCGCGAGCCAGGCAGACATAGTCGGAGTGGTAGATGCCGGTCTGGTAGAAGCCGGTGCCGAATTCCGAGAGGTTACCGAAGGCGAGATCCACCTCGCCGCTTTCCAGCGCCTCGTCCATGCCCTTGGGCCGCATCGGCAGGGCGCGCACCCGCAGGTTGGGGCTGTGCGGCCGGAAGCGGGCCATCAGGCTGGGGACCAGGATGGCGGCGGCGAAATCGGTGGCGAAGAAGCTGAAGGTGCGCGAGGAGGTACAGGGGTCGAAGGTCCTGGGCGGCTCGAAGCGCTGGCTGACGATGCCCAGCACTTCGCCCACGCTGGATGCCAGCGACAACGCGCGGGGCGTGGGCATCATGCCTTCGGATGTACGGACGAACAACTGGTCGCCGAAGTAGTCGCGCAGGCGGCTGAGGGACTGGCTCATGACCGGCTGGCTCAGGCCCAGGCTTTCGCCGGCGACGGTCACGCTCTTCTCGCGCAGGATGGCGTCGAATACGGCTAGCAATCGGAGATCGAGGGAGCGCACGCTTGGTCCTCCGGCGGCTCCCGCCACGGGCGGGAGCCAGGATAGGTCAACGGCCGTTCATTCTGTCCAGCCGGCGCAGGGGCGTCAAGGCGCCGCTAGTCGACCGCAGCGCCGGTCTCTTTCGCGATCCGGGCCCACCGCGCCGTGTCGGCCGAGATGTAGTTCCTGAACTCTTCCGGCGAACTTGGCGCGACGTCGACGTTCAGGGACTGGAAGCGGCGCTTGACCTCGGGCTGCGCGAGGACCTTGGCGATGCCGGCATTGAGCCGGGCCACGATGGCCGGGGGCGTTCCCGCGGGCGCCACGACGCCCAGCCAGGACTTGCTGTCGTAGCCCGGCACGCCGGCCTGGGCGATGGGGGGCAGCTCGGGACGCGCGGCCGAGGGTTTGGCGTTGGTCAGGCCCAGGGCCTTGAGCCGGCCCGCCTGGATGAATGGGTCCGCCGCGGCGAGATCGGCGAACATCATCTGCACGTTGCCCGTCATGACGTCGTTCAGCCCCGGCACGGTGCCCTTGTACGGGACGTGGGTGATGCTGACGTGGGCCATCTGCTTGAAATGTTCCGCACCGAGATGATTCGAGGTGCCGGCGCCGGCGGAGGCATAGTTGAGCTGTCCGGAATGTTTTTGCGCGTAGCGGATGAGCTCGCCCACGCTGCCGACGGGCAGTGAGGGGGAGACGACCAGGACCTGCGGCACCTCGGCCACCAGCGAGATCGGCGTGAAATCCCGCTCGGGGTCGTACTTCACCCGTCCCTTGGGATAGACGCTGGGCGCGATGGTCAGGGACGACGCCGCCATCATCAGCGTGTAGCCGTCCGCGTCGGCGCGCTGCACGTACTCGGATGCGAGCAGCGTACCGGCTCCGGGACGGTTCTCCACGATCACGGGCTGGCCCAGGGAGTCCTTGAGGCGTTCCGCCAGTACGCGGCTCATGATGTCGGCGATGCCGCCACTGGTGAAGGGGACCACCAGATGCAGCGGCCGGGTGGGATAGGGGGTCGCCTCAGCTGCCGAGACCAACGCCGGGGCGAAGAGAAGCAGGCGGGCGAAGGCCCGCGGCAAGCGCGCATGCATGGTGTGTCTCCGTTCTGATTATGGGGTCGGCCGCCGGCCGGGCCGGCGGCCTGGCGGCGGCGCCGGATGCCTGGGTCAGGCCGCCAGTTTCTCTTTCTCGCGCGCGGCCGATTCGGCCTGGCTCAGGAAGGATTCGATCGCCGCGATGGCCTGCACCGGCGTTTCGATCGAGGGGTAGTGGCCGGCGTCGGCCAGAACCGTAAGGCTGCTGTCGCGGTACCAGCGCAGGCTGGTTTCCCGCGCGGACTTCTCGCTCGCGGCGGGGTCGTGCGCGCCCACGATGGCATGGAAGGGTACGGTGCTGCCGTCGACCTCGCGATGGATGTCGGTGGCGGCCGCGTCCGCGGCATAGGCGGCGAAGGCTTCGGGCTTCATCGTGTTCCAGGAGGCCTCGGCCAGTTGGCGGACCTGCGCGGCGCCATGGCGCTTGCCCGTGCCGTTGTCGATGATGGCCGCGCGCTTGGACAGGTCGTGCGCGGCTTCGCTCATCAGGCGCCGGTGGGCGGGATCGCGGGAGGCGCCCTGGGCGTTCAGTCCGGCCAGCGAGACGATGGAGCGGATGCGCCGCGGCGCGGCTACCGCCAGCATCTGCGCGGCCAGCGCGCCCATCGAATGGCCGAGCACGTGGGCATGCGTCCAGCCCAGGTAGTCCAGCAGGCGGATGGCGTCGATGACGACTTCGCGCAGGTGGCACAGGCCGGGCAGGGCCCGCGAGGCGCCGTAGCCGCGGTAGTCCATGACGACGTACTGGCATGCGTCGCCGTCTGCCATCGCAAGCATGGGCTCCAGCGGCCGGGCGCCGAACAGGCCCGGCAGGACCAGCACTTTCCGGGGGCCGGTGCCGAAGGTGGTGAATGTATTCATGGCGGCGTGTTCCAGAGTGGGGAGCGAGTTCGAGACGCAGCTCAGAGGTGGATGGGATCTGCCTTCTGCATGAAGGCCTTGAGCTCTTCGTGCGAGACGTCGAACTGCGGGGAGATCTTCAGGTCGGTGCCGAGTTCTTCCTCGGTCTCGTCCATCTTGAAGCCCAGCGACTTGGTGGCTTCGAACATCGCTCCGCCCGGGGTCCGCACGTAGGTGGATTCGAAGTAGCCGCGGTTCTTGCGGTCGGAGAAATCGGTGAAGCCCATGCCCTCGGTCTCGAGCTTGACGCGCATCTGCGTGTCGTAGTCCGGCACGTCGAAGGCCCCGTGGTGGACGATGCCCTCGGCCACCGTCCACGTGCCCTGCCGCAGGTCGGGCGCATGCAGGATGTCGATGCGCTTGCCGGCGCCACCCTCGGCCACCTCGTAGCGCGTGAACAGTCCGTCGGACAGCGTGCGGCGGAAGCTCCAGGCCGCGTGCATGAAGGTGTCCATGTCCTCCAGCTCGCGCACGGTCACGGTCCAGTTGTGGAAGCCGCGCACGGCGTACTGCTCGGGAACGTAGTCGGATTTCCAGGGCTTGCGCTGGTCGGTCGGGTCCTCGACCACTTCGAAATCGATGCCGGCATGGACCACGCGCAGGTATTTCTCGCCGAAGCGTTCCGACTCGCCGGCGATGGCGATGCCGTTGCGGCGGAAATGCTCGCGCCAGAAATCGAGCGAACCCGGGGGGACCGAATACGCGATCGCGGTGAACTGCCCCGAGCCCTTGCGGCCCACCAGTTCGGTGCGGCGCATGGGGAAGGTCGTCATGACCGTTCCGGGCGTGCCGTCGGCGTCGCTGAAGTACAAGTGATAGATGGGAATCTTGCCGTCGTAGAACAGCGTCTGCTTGATGAAGCGCTGCCCCATCACCTTTACGAAGAAATCCACATCGCCTTGCGCCGTGGCGGTGCACAGCGTGATGTGATGCAGGCCCTGTATCGAGCTAGAGCGTTCGGTCATGTCGTCTCCTGTGTGGTGCCGCGCCTCCTCACGACAGGCGCCGGGGCAGTATCCGGCAGCGCATCGCGGGGCACCATACCGGTTTCGCGATGCGCCGCATGCGAAATCGGCATACAAGCCCGGGCCGCCCGATGGCGCGCCGCATGCCGTTTTCGCATTGGATGCATAAGGGTTCCGTTATCGACCCGCTGGGGCCGGCGTCCCTACCATGTCCACCGGACATCAAGGGAGAGCCGTCATGCAAGGTCGCAGGAATCCGTCGGAAGGCATCGCCGCCTTCATCTATCGCAGCGCGCCCGCGCGCGTGGTGTTCGGGGAAGGGAGCCTGCGCCACCTGGGGCGCGAGCTGGAGATGTTGCGCATGAAGCGCCCGCTGATCCTGTGCACGCCGGAGCAGGCGGACGACGCGCGAGCCGTGGCCGCGGCCCTGGGCGATGCGCAGCCGTCGGTGTTCGCCGAGGCGGTCATGCACGTGCCGGTGGCGGTGGTCGGGGCGGCGGTGGCCCGGGCTCGCGAATCGGATGCCGACGGCCTGGTCGCGCTGGGAGGAGGCTCGGCGACCGGCCTGGCGAAGGCCATGGCCCGGGAACTGCCGCTGCGCATCCTCGCCATTCCCACCACCTATGCCGGGTCGGAAATGACGTCCATCTACGGGCTGACCGATGGCGGAGAGAAGCGCACGGGCCGCGACGACCGGGTGTTGCCCGCCACCGTGCTGTACGACCCGGCGTTGACGCTGAGCCTGCCCGCGCCGCTGTCGGCCAGCAGCGGCCTGAACGCGGTCGCGCACTGTGTCGAGGCGCTGTACGCGGCGGACGGGAACCCCGTGGTGTCGCTCATGGCCGAGGAGGCGATCGGCGCCCTGGCGCGCGGGCTGCCCGAGGTGCTGCGCGATCCCGGCGCGCTGCCGGGGCGCGAGCGTTGCCTGTACGGCGCCTGGCTCGCGGGCATGGCGCTCAACGTGGTGTCGATGGCCTTGCATCACAAGCTGTGCCACGTGCTGGGAGGCAGCCTGAACCTTCCCCATGCCCAGACCCATGCCATCGTGCTGCCCTATGCGGCCGCCTACAACGCGCCGGCCGCTCCTGAAGCCATGGCGGCGATCCGCCGCGCGCTGGGCGCGCAGGACGCGGCCGCCGGCCTGTATGCGCTGGGCCGGGCGCTGGGGGTACCCAAGGGGCTCAGGGAACTGGGGGTGCGGGCGTCGCAGCTGGACCGGGTCGCGGACCTGGCGGCCAGCCAGCCCTATCCGAACCCGCGTCCGCTGGAGCGGACCGCGATCCGGGAACTGCTGCAGCAGGCCTACGAAGGCGACGCGCCGTTAGCGGCGCAGTGAACGCGCCGGGCGGCGGTCATTCCGTCACGGGATGCACCGTCAGCCTGCGGTACTTGCTCATCAACTGGTCCCGGTCTTCCGGCCATTCGGGATTCAGCTCGATGCACTCGACCGGACAGACGACCTTGCACTGGGGCTCGTCGTGGTGCCCGACGCACTCGGTGCACCGGGCAGGGTCGATCTCATAGATCTCCGTGCCGAGGTAGATGGCATCGTTGGGGCACTCGGGCTCACAGACGTCGCAGTTGATGCATTCGTCGGTAATCAGCAGAGCCATGACAGGGACTTCCTTGCTGCTTGGGGAGCTCAGGCGCCGTCGCGGCCGCCCAGCTGCGTGACCTTGGCTTGCAGCCAGCGTTCGACGGACGGGAACACGAACTTGCTCACGTCGCCGCCCAATTGGGCGATCTCGCGCACGATGGTGCCCGAGATGAACTGGTACTGGTCGGACGGCGTCAGGAACATGGTTTCGACATCCGGCAGCAGGTATCGGTTCATTCCGGCCATCTGGAACTCGTACTCGAAGTCCGAGACGGCGCGCAGGCCGCGCACGATGACGCGGGCGTTCTGCTCGCGAACGAAGTCCTTGAGCAGGCCGGAAAAGCTGGCCACCTGGACGTTGGGGTAATGGCCCAGGATCTCGCGGGCGATCTCGACCCGTTCGCTGACGGTGAAGAAGGGGGCCTTGTTGCGGCTGACCGCCACGCCGACCACCACCTTGTCGAACAGCCCGGCCGCGCGGCGGACGAGATCCTCGTGGCCACGGGTCATCGGGTCGAAGGTGCCAGGGTATACGGCAATGATCATGCGTAGGCTCCGTATTTCTATTGATGGGCGTCAGCCTCTTCGGTCCCGGCCGGGGGGCGGGACGAATCGTCCGGCGCCTTCGGCGGCCGGCATCCGGTTTCCGGATGATGTGATTATTTCCTTATTTGCGCGGCGCAGCAAATTGGAAATGACGCGTATCGGACGTTTCCAGGCGCTACGCCGTTTCCGGCAGGGAACGCAGCAGGTGGAAATGTACCGCGCCGGCTTTGTCCTGCCGCAGCAATTCGGTGCCGGGCGGAGCCGCGATCGGCGCTTCTGCTTCAATATAAAGCATTCCACCGTTAGTAAGTGCTTGCAATGCCGACGGCAGGATACGGTCCAGCCAGTCCTGCCCGAACGGTGGATCCAGCAGCACGAGGTCGTAGCGGGCGGCCGCGCGCGCCAGGTAGCTGCGGGCATCGCCGGCCACGATGCTGACATTGCCGGCGCCCAGGCGCGCGCGCAGCTCCTCCAGGGAGGCCGCCGCGCGTCGGTCGGTCTCGACCAGCACCGCCTCGGCCACCCCACGGGAGGCGGCCTCGAAGCCCAGCGCGCCCGAACCGGCGAAGGCATCGAGCACGGTCTTGTCGGCGAATTCGCCGCCCCAGAGATGGTTGAGCCAGTTGAACAGCGTCTCGCGCACGCGATCCGGCGTGGGCCGCAGGTCGGGCAGGTCCAGGACGGGCAGCGGGGTGCGCTTGTAGCGGCCGCCGATGATGCGGACCTTGTGGGGGGCCGTGCGGTGGGAGCGGGCGGTGGAGGGGCGGGATGAGGACATGGCGATGGACCGGTAGAATCCCAGATTCTATACGCCGGCGGCCGCGAGTCCGCCGGGCGGGCCGCGGCCCGTTGTTCCGATGATGCCGCAGGCCGTTACAGCAGACAGGTTTCCATGTTCAGTTTCTTCAAGAAGAAGACCCCCACGCCTTCCCCCGAGCAGGACCGTGCCCAGGCGCCGGCCGCCGCGCCCGTTCCGCCGCCTGCCCAGGAGCCGCCTGCCCAGGAGCCGCCCGTCCAGGAGCCGCCTGTCCAGGAGCCGGCGGCCCCTGACGTCGCGGCACCTGCCGCCGAACCCGTGGCACCGCCTTCCATGCCTGTCGAGCCGGTGGCGCCTGCCCCGGTCGAGCCCGCTCCCGCCCCGCCCTCGGCCCCCCAGGCGGCCGCGCCCGCCAAGTCGTCGTGGCTGGCACGCCTGAAGACCGGCCTGTCGCGCACCGGCCAGAGCCTGACCACGCTGTTCGTCGGCGTGAAGGTCGACGAGGACCTGTTCGAGGAGCTGGAAACCGCGTTGATCATGGCCGATACCGGCGTGGACGCGGCGCAGTCTCTGCTCAAGGGGCTGCGCGAGCGCGTGCGCCAGGAACGCATCGAGGACGGCGACGGGGTGCGCCGGGTCCTGCGCGAGCTGCTGGCCGAGCACCTGCGGCCGCTGGAGCGCCGCTTCGACCTGGACCGCCCCGCGCCCATCGTGACCATGATCGCGGGCGTGAACGGGGCCGGCAAGACCACGTCCATCGGCAAGCTGGCGCGCACCTTCCAGCAACAGGACCGCCGCGTGCTGCTGGCCGCGGGCGACACTTTCCGCGCCGCCGCGCGCGAGCAACTGGTGGAGTGGGGCCGCCGCAACGACGTCACGGTCATCGCCCAGGAAGGCGGGGACCCGGCCGCCGTCGCCTTCGACGCGGTCAAGTCCGGCCAGGCGCGCGGCATGGGCGTGGTGATGGTCGATACCGCCGGCCGCCTGCCCACGCAGCTGCACCTGATGGAAGAGGTCAAGAAGATCAAGCGCGTGATCGCCAAGGCCGACGCCTCGGCCCCGCACGAGGTGCTGCTGGTGATAGACGGCAACACGGGGCAGAACGCGCTGGCGCAAATCAAGGCCTTCGACCAGGCCCTGGGCCTGACCGGCCTGATCGTGACCAAGCTGGACGGCACCGCCAAGGGCGGCATCCTGGCCGCGGTGGCGGCCGGCGCGCAGGGCGTGCGGCCGGTGCCGGTGTACTGGATAGGCGTGGGCGAGGGGATCGACGACCTGCAGCCCTTCGTGGCGGACGAGTTCGCCGGGGCGCTGCTGGGGAATTGAACCCCGGCAATGAAAAAGCCCCCACGCTTGCCCGCTTCGCGGCGGCGCTGCCCCCCAAGGGGCGCTTTTCATCTTGGGACGGCCCGGCGATGAAAAAAGGGAATGCCGTCCTGAAAATTAATTCATTGGGTGGCGCGGGTCGGGCATATCTACACTTTGCTTTTCATGACGAAGCAGAGAGCCGGGTATGCAAGATTATGATACGACCTCCCCATGTCCCTTGCCGGAGGGGCACACGCTGGAAAGCCTGCTGGCGTCGCGCGTCGTCCGCAAGAGCAGCCTGGCCTACGATTGGGGGGTATTGAAATTCCAGGCCGATATCAATCCGAAATATTCGCGCGCGCAAATGCGATATATCGGATTCGGGGCCGCCGGGGCGACGGCGGATTCCAAAAGCCTGGATCCCGAGCATTTCACGTTCACGACCATGTTATTGCCGGCCGGCCATGAATTTCCCCCGCATCTGCATGTGGATGTGGAGGAAGTTTTCTACCTGACCCAGGGCAAGGCACGGTTCGTCATCGAGCATGACGGCATACGCGCCGAAACCAGCCTTCAGGAAGGGGACCTGATTTCGGTTCCGCCCGGGGTTTATCGATCCATCGTTTCCGAAACGGACGAGGAAAGCCGCTTCGTCGTCGTCATTGGCGCGCCGCGCCCGTTGCGCCCCACGTATCCGCCCGGCCACGAGTTGCACGGAAAGAAATAAGGCCGCGGCGCCGCTGCCCTCGAGGCAGCCTTGCGCGCCGGCGCGCTACAGGGCGGTGGCGGCCAGCAGCCATTCCCGCAGGCGTTCGATGGCGGGCGCGCCGCGCGCATATTCCTTGATCATCAGCACATACGAACCTCGCTTGACCAGCGGGACGTCGTGCACCTTGACCAGCCTGCCCGCGTTGAGGTCTTCCTGGACGACGAAATCGGGCAGGATGGCGATTCCCATTCCGGCAAGAGCCGCTTGCAGGCCCATGGTCAGCAGGGAATAAGTGGGACCCGGCCGTGCTCGGAGATCGGGCTGGGCAAGGCTTTCGAAATATTCCACCCAGCCCCCCGTGCTGGATCGCTGGTGCAGCAGCGGCAATACGGCAAGCGCCGCGATGCCGCGTTTGTCCGTGGTTTCCAGCAACGACGGGGCGCAGACGGGATAACCGCCGCCGCTGGCCAACCGGTCCAGCGTCCACCCCGGCTCGGCGTGCTCCCTGAAAATGATCAGCATATCGGCATGTACGCGCTTCATGTCGATCTGCCCGACATGGGTTTCCACGTCGATGATGATGTCGGGGTGCTGTTTTCCGAAATCCGCCAGACGCGGCAGCAGCCATTTGACGGCAAGCGTCGCCTGGCTGGAAACGGTGACGTGCGCGTTCGTGTCGGTCGAGGTGCTCAGGCCGAGGGTGGCTTCCTCGATCTGGTTCAGCAAGGCCTCGATCTGCTCGACGTAGCGGCGGCCCTCCGGCGTCAGGGAAAGTTCACCCCGGTTTCTCTTGAATAGCGCCCGGCCGACGAACTCCTCCAGGTCCTTGATCTGCCTGCTGACCGCGCTCTGCGTCAGGAACAGTTCCTGGGCGGCGCGAGTGACGTTGCCCGTCCGGGCCACCGTGACCAGGGCTATCAGATTGATGGTGGAGGGCAGGTGACGGCCCAGGGAATATTTCATGCGAAAACGGAATGGTTTCTGCGAAAAAATCGCATGCGACGTGGATATTTCACGTCAGTATACTGATCCCGTCAATATTCAACAATGAATCCCGGAGCCGGAGTTTTATTTTCGGATTCGATGATCATGTAAATGCCGGGAGTTGGCTTTGGAAAATAATACCCATGCGAAAATGGGAGAGATCGTATTTGTCGCCGCCGGAGATGTCTTCGTCAACCGGGATGTTTTTCCCGATTCGGCGTTTCGAGATTTGCAGGAATTCATACGAAGCGCGGATGCCCGTTTCTGCAACCTGGAAACCACTTTCGCGTCGGCCGAAGCCAGTCCCGCGGCCATCAGCGGCGGCACTTGGGCCCGCACTTCGGAAAATCACGCGAATATATTGACTGATTACGGATTCAATATCGTCGCCGCCGCCACCAATCACGCCCTGGATTTCGGCGAAAGAGGCCTGCTGGATACGATCGGGGCGTTGCGGAAGGCCGGCCTGGCCCACGCGGGAGCCGGGGCCGATCTTGCCCAGGCAAGCCAGGCCTGTTTCGTGGAGACCGCCGCCGGGAGGGTGGGGCTGATCTCGATGGCGTCCACCTTCCATGAATCGGCCGCGGCGGGAGCGCAACGGATGGATATGCGAGGGCGCCCGGGCGTCAATCCGCTGCGCCATCGAACGGTTTACACCCTGCCCGCCGCGGAAATCGAATGCCTGCGGTCGATCGCCCAGGCCACCGGCATCAACGACCACGATTCCCTGCGTATAAAGGAAGGTTTTTCCCTGGCCGCCGACGGGGTGGACCATGTGTTCGGAGGTATTGGTTTCAGGGCGGGCCCGGAGCCCGGTCCGGTCAGCCGGCCGGACGCCAGGGACATGGCCAGGACCCTGGCCGGAATACGAGACGCTCGGGCCCAGGCCGATTATGTGCTCGTCAGTATCCATTCCCATGAAATGCATCGCGGAAATAAATGCGCTCCGGCCGGGTTTCTAAAAGAGGCCGCGCATGCATATATCGACGCGGGTGCGCACGCCATTTTGTGCCATGGCCCCCACGTGATGCGAGGGCTCGAAATATACAAGGGATGCCCTATTTTCTACAGCCTTGGAAATTTCATTTTCCAGAATGAAACCGTCGCGTCGCTGCCCAGCGATTTCTACGAGAAATACGGACTGGATGAGCGGGCGTCGCCCCAGGAAGCATTCGATGCGCGGTCGGACCAAGGCCGCAAGGGCCTGGCCACGAACCCCGACATCTGGAGAGCGGTGCTGCCGCGCTGGACGATGAAGGAGGGGCGGCTGGAAGCCCTGACCCTGCATCCGGTGACGCTGGGCCCGGGCCAGCCGCGATGGCGCCGGGGAACGCCGGCCCTGGTCCCTGACGAGGACATCCTGCGCGATTTCCAGAAGCTGTGCGAGCCCTATGGAACGAGGCTGCACATCGAAGACGGCATGGGCCGGCTGGTGATGTGAGCGGTCGGGGCGGGAAGCAGGAAAAACAACACGTGCGACCGAGCACGGCGATGCAAGGACGAGAAGTTTCGGAGTCGTACCCACTGACTGGACCAAAGGGGATCATTGTGGATCGCAGAACTTTCATGCAGGCGGGATTGGGCATGGCAGGGGCCTCCCTGCTGGCTGCTCCCGTATTCGGGCAGCAACCGGGCGCGGAACTTACCTATATGACGCCCAGTACGCTGTCGCTCGCATACGCGCCCGAATTCTATGCGGACGTGGCCGGCATATACGAGCGCAACGGCGTACGGGTGCGCCTCGAGGTGGGCCGCGGCGGCGCCCAGGCCATCCAGTTGGTGGCGGGCAACCAGATCCACATCGGGCGGGCCGGCGGCGATGCCTACATGGCGGCCCGGGCGGCGGCCAATTCGGACGTCATCGCTTTCGGGACGATCGCGCAGACGTCGCCCTTCCTGCTGGTTTCCGCGGCCAAGGCGCCGTTGCGCCGGGCCGAGGACCTGGAGGGGAAAGTGATCGGGCTGCCTTCGTTCGGCGGTACCGCCGAAGTCAGCCTGAACCTGATGCTGGCAAAGGCCCGCGTCGCGCCCGCCAGTGTCCGCAGGGAGAAGGTCGCCTACAGTCCGGCCACCTTCGGGCTGATCGAGGCGGGCAGGCTGCACGGCTTCTTCGCCAACACCAGCGCGGTGGCCCGCATGCAGGCCGAGCGCATGCCCATCCATGTGATGGACATCGACGATGACGTTCCCGGAAACGTGTACGTGGCGCGCGAGGAAAACCTGAACCGGACGCCGGCGCCGTACATCGCCTTCACCCGCAGCGTCATGCAGGCCGCCCGCGAACTGGTCGCCATGGACGACAAGGCGTTGACCGAGGCGCTGGTCCGCATCCGGGCGAAGTACGACGTACCGGGGCTGGACAAGCTCGACGTGGCGCTCCAGGACGTCAAGGCCACCCGGCCGCTCTGGACCACGCATGGCGTGGACAAGGTCGTCCGCAACGACGAGCGGCAGTGGGAAGAGGGCCGCCGCCTGCTGGAAAGCGCCGGGGTCATCAAGGCATCTTCCCGGAACATGTACACCAACGACATCTGGAACAAGGCGGCAAAGTGAGCACCGGCACATCGGGCCAGGCCCTGGTCACATTCGAGGACGTCCACAAGTCCTTCCATACGGGCTCGGGGGAAACCGTCGCGCTGCAGGGGATCAGTCAGTCCATAGGGAAGGGCGAGTTCGTGGCGGTCATCGGCCCCTCGGGATGCGGCAAGTCCACCTTGCTGCGGCTGTTGTGCGGCCTGGAGCAGCCCACCCAGGGCCGCATCCGCTACAGCGGCGGCGGCGCCGTCGACTTCGGCGTGGCATTCCAGGAGCATCGCCTGCTTCCCTGGATGACGGTCGAGGACAACATCGCGCTCGCGGACCATATGACGGCGAAGTTCTCCAAGGCCAGCAGGGAGCGTGCGCGCGACCTGTGCGCGCTGGTGGGATTGAACGGCTTCGAGAAACGCATGCCGTCGGAGTTGTCCGGAGGCATGCGCCAACGCACCTCGTTCGCACGGGCGATGTACGCGGAGCCCGAGTTGCTGCTGCTGGACGAGCCCTTCGGGGCGCTGGACGCGCTGACGCGGGAAAAGATCATCGCCGACGCCGAACGCATCTGGCTGGAGCGCCGGTTCACGGCCTTCCTGATCACGCATTCGATCGACGAAGCGGTACAGCTGGCCGATCGCGTACTGGTTCTTTCTCCCAGGCCGGGCCGTGTCACGGCGGAAATCACCGTGGATCTGCCCCGGCCCCATGTACGCGAGCGTTCCAACCCGCGCTACGTGCAGCTGTGCGATCAATTGCGCCGTCTCCTGGAGATATGAACCGTGAAGAAAACACTGATACAGGCGGCGTCGATCATCGTCTTCCTTGCCATCTGGAAATCGTACGTCGTGCTGTTCGAGGTGTCGCCGCTGGTGCTGCCGCCTCCCGAGGCTGTCCTGACCGCGCTGATCGTCCTGCTGCAACAGCCGGATACCTACATGCACATGCGCACGACGCTTTTCGAATGCCTGGGCGGGTTCTGCATCGCGGTTGTGCTGGGGTCCGTCCTGGGCCAGGTGCTGGGCCGGGTGGCGATACTCGACACCATCTTCAAGCCTTTCATCGTGGGCCTGCAACTGACCCCCAAGGTGGCGTTGATCCCGCTGTTCATCCTGTGGTTCGGCTTCGGCATCGAATCGAAGATCGTGATCTCGGCCGTCATGGGTTTCTTCCCCGTCTTCTCCAACAGCTACCTGGGCGCGAAGTCGGTGGATAGCGGGTTGTCGGAGGTGTTCACGGTAGGCAAGGCGCTGGTGCGCAAGCGGTTCCGGCTGCTGGTCATCCCTTCGTCGCTGCCTTTCATCCTGACCGGCATGGAAATGGCGATCGTGCTGTCCATCATCGGCGCGGTGGTCTCCGAGTTCGTGGCCGGCTCCCGCGGGCTGGGCTATCTCGCCACCGTCAAGCTCCAGGAGATGCAGGTCGACACGCTGTTCGCCGTTGTCCTGCTGCTGGCGACGATCGGGTTTCTTCTCTATTTCTCCGTGGGATCGCTGCGCAAGATCCTCGTGCCGTGGCATGAGTCCGCCAAGCAACGGGCAAGCCTATGAGCGACATGATCGACGTGCAAGATATCAACGCCGTGATGGACGAGGGTCCGGCATTCGATGCCGCCGTAGACGAAGCGCGGGCGTTGCGCAGGCATCTGCATCACCATCCGGAGCTGGCTTTCGAGGAATTCGCGACCGCCGACCTCGTGGCGGGGAAACTGGAGGAGTGGGGCTACGAAGTGGCCCGTGGCGTGGGCGGAACCGGGGTTGTCGGCAGGCTCCGTCATGGCGGCGGGACGCGTGCGCTGGGGCTGCGGGCCGACATGGACGCGCTGCCGATCACCGAGGCGACGGGGCTCGACTATGCGAGCGGCAGGCCGGGCGTGATGCATGCCTGCGGCCATGACGGCCACACCGCCATGCTGCTCGGGGCCGCACGCCGGCTGGCCGAAACGCGGCGCTTCTCCGGCGTGCTGAACCTGATCTTCCAGCCGGCCGAGGAGCGAGGCTTCGACAGCGGTGCCGCCGCCATGCTTGGCGACGGCCTGTTCGAGCGCTTTCCCTGCGATCGCATCTACGCCATCCACAACCTGCCCGGGGCCGAGAGCGGCGTCTTCCTTTTTCGCGATGGCGGATTCCTGGCCGCCGGCGACCGCGTATTCGTGACGATACGAGGCAAGGGGGGGCATGCCGCAAGGCCGCATCAAAGCGTCGACCCCATCCTGGCGGCCTCTTCGATCGTGATGAACCTCCAGTCGGTGGTGGCGCGCAATCTCGATCCGGAGGAGGCCGCGGTCGTGACCGTCAGCCGGTTCAACGCGGGCGAGGCCCTGAACGTCATTCCCGAGGCCGCGCAGCTCGGCCTGAGCATCCGTTCGTTCGACCCAGCGATCCGCAGCCTGATCAAGGAACGGGTCCTGGGATTGGTGAATGCCACGGCGCAGGCCTATGGCGCCGAGGCGGAAGTCCGCTACGTCCATGGCTATCCCGTGGTCCGGAACGATGCCGACGCCTCGGCCCTGGGCGCGTCGGTGGCCGGGCGGCTGTTCGGCGAGAGCCGGGTCGTTCGCGGCGCCAGGCGGTCGATGGGAAGCGAGGACTTCGCCTACATGCTGGAACAGGTCCCCGGAGCCATGATCCGGCTGGGCAACGGCTGCGGCAGCGGGGCGGCAGGACTCCATACGCCCCAGTACGACTTCAACGATGACAATCTTCCGCACGGCATCCGCTTCTGGACCGCGCTGGCCGAAACCTATCTCGTCGACGACCGGGCGTCCCGGCCGACGTGACTTTCCCCTTGACAGAACCATGACTCGTACTCGCGTTACCGTGGGCGAACTCGCCGCGCGTTTCCTGGAGGCTTGCGGCGTACGCGCGGCCTTCGGGGTGATTTCCATACACAACATGCCCATGCTCGACGCCATTCACCGGCGCGGCAAGATCCGGTTCGTTTCGGCCCGCGGCGAGGCCGGCGCCTGCAACATGGCGGATGCGCTTGCCCGGGTCAGCGGATCGCTGGGCGTGTGCGTCACGAGCACCGGCACGGGCTGCGGCAACGCGGCGGGCGCGATGGTGGAGGCCTTCACCGCCGGGACGCCCCTGCTGCACCTGACCGGGCAGATCGAATCGCCGTTCCTGGACCGGGACCTGGGCTATATCCACGAGCATCCGGCTCAATTGGCCATGTTGAAATCAGTGGGCAAGGATGCCTTGCGCATCCGCAATCCGGAAACGGCCCTGGCGACGCTGAGGAAGGCCGCGCGGCTGGCGCGTACCGCGCCATGCGGTCCCGTCAGCGTGGAAATTCCGATCGACGTGCAGAAGGCGATGGTGGACCTGCCGGCGGACCTTTCGCCGCTGGCAGTGGAGGCCGTGGTTCCGGATGCGGCGGCATTGGACCGGTTGGCGGAGCGCCTGGCAGGGGCGCGCCGGCCCCTGTTGTGGCTAGGGGGCGGGGCCCGTGGCGCCGCGGCCGCGGCGGCGCGGCTGGCCGGGATGGGCTTTGCCGTCGTGACGTCCGTGCAGGGCCGGGGTGTCGTGGCCGAGGACCACCCGCTTTCGCTGGGCGCGTACAACCTGCAAGCGCCCACCGAGGCGTTCTACCAGACGCTGGACGCCATGGTGGTCGTCGGATCGCGGCTGCGCAGCAACGAGACGCTCAATTACCAGCTCAGGTTGCCGGCGACCCGCTACCGCATCGATGCCGATCCCCTGGCCGACAACCGGGGCTACGCCAGCGAGGACTTCGTGCTCGGCGATGCGGGCCTGGCCCTCGATGCGCTGGCAGACCGGCTGGAGGGGCGCATGCGCATCGATCCGGCGCTGGCGGGGGATGTGCGGCGGACGCGCGAGGCGGCGGAGGCCGCCGTGGAGGGGGCGCTGGGTCCCTACGTTTCCCTCAAGCGAGCGGTGGAGGAGGCCGCGCGCGGAGGCCTGTGGTGGGTGCGTGACATCACGCTGTCCAACAGCATGTGGGGCAATCGCGCTCCGGCGCTGGATCACCCGCGCGCAGGCGTCCATGCCCTGGGCGGTGGGATAGGGCAGGGCCTCGCGATGGGGATAGGCACCGCCATCGCCAGCGAGGTCTTCGGGTTGCGGCGCAAGACGCTCGCGCTGTGCGGAGACGGGGGATTCATGCTGAACGTGGGCGAACTGGCCTGCGCGGCGCAGGAGCGCGCGGATGTCGCCTTCCTCGTGATGAACGATCGCCGCTACGGGGTCATCAGGAACATCCAGGACGACATCTACGGCGGCCGTCATTGCTATGTCGACCTGCACA
Source organism: Pigmentiphaga sp. H8 (assembly GCF_003854895.1). Classification (NCBI taxonomy): domain Bacteria; kingdom Pseudomonadati; phylum Pseudomonadota; class Betaproteobacteria; order Burkholderiales; family Alcaligenaceae; genus Pigmentiphaga; species Pigmentiphaga sp. H8. The sequence continues at coordinate 446,423 of NZ_CP033966.1, forward strand.
CGCCGGATTTCGGCCAACTGTGCGGCAGCATGGGGGTGCCGCACGTCCGGCTCGATGGTCCCGCCGCCGCCGCGCAGGCATTGGAGCAGGCCCTGGCGACGCCGGGGCCTTTCGTGGTCGAGGTGGACATGGCCGCCTGGGGGCCGTTCGCCGGAAAGTTCGCCGGACCGCCGGGACGACCCGAGACCCGGCCGGAAGAACAAGAGGAGGCGCGCACATGAGCACGGCCATTTTCCGCCTTCAAGCCTTGATCGGCGGTCGCTGGCGCGACGGATCCGGGCCGGAGTACGCCACCGAGTATCCCCATGACCAGCGAGTGGTATCGCGTCTGCATGCGGCGACCGAGACCGACGTGGACGAGGCGGTCCAGGCCGCCGAGCAGGCGCGCCTGCGGCCGTCCTGGGCCGGGCTCAGGCACCATGAGCGCGCAGCGTTCCTGTACCGAGTGGCGAACGGCATCAGAGAGCGCGCCGAAGAGCTTGCGCACCTGCAGCGGCTGGACAATGGCAAGCCCATCCAGGAGTGCCGCGCGCTGGTGGCCAGCGCCGCGGGAACCTTTCAGTTCTTTGGCGCCGCCGCCGAGACTTGGGAAGAGACCATCACGCCGGCCCGCGGGGACTACCTGACCATGAGCCTGCACGAGCCGCTGGGCGTGGTCGGAGCGATCACGCCGTGGAACTCGCCCATTGCCAGCGAAGCGCAGAAGCTCGCCCCGGCGCTGGCGGCCGGCTGCGCGGTGGTGCTCAAGCCCGCCGAGATCACACCCCGCAGCGCCATCGAGCTGGCCAGGATATGCGAGCAGGCAGGCATCCCCGCCGGCATCGTCAGCGTGCTGCCGGGGCGCGGCGCCATCGTGGGCGACGCGCTGGTGCGCCATCCGCTGGTCAAGCGCATCGCCTTCACGGGTGGCACCCGCGTGGGCCTGGGAATACAGCGCCTGGCCGCCGAGAAGCTCATGCCGACCTCGTTGGAGCTGGGGGGCAAGTCGCCGACGATCGTCATGCCGGACGCCGATCTGGACCATGCGGTCGCAGGCGTGCTCTATGGAATATTCAGTTCGTCCGGCCAGGCATGCATCGCCGGCTCGCGCGCCTTCGTGCACGAGAGCGTCTACGACGCCTTCAAGTCGCGGCTGCTGGAAGGCGTCCGCCGGCTGAGGGTGGGCGATCCGGCGTTGGAAAGCACGCAGGTGGGGCCGTTGGTCAGCCTTTCCCATCGGGAGACGGTAGAGCGCTACGTGCTGGAGGGGTTGGCGGATGGCGGGCAACTCCTGGCGGGCGGGGCGCGTCCCGCAGGCGAGCCGTTCGTGCGCGGCAGCTATTACCTGCCCACGGTCATCGAAGGGGTGCCCAACGATGCCCGCTTGTGCCGCGAGGAAATCTTCGGTCCGGTGCTGGCGCTGCTTTCCTGGTCGGATGAAGAGGACCTGGTCGCCCGGTGCAACGACAACCCTTACGGGCTGGCGGCCGGTGTCTGGACACGCGACTTCCGAAGCGCGTGGCGGTTGGGCGCCCGATTGCAGACGGGTACGGTCTGGATCAACACCTACAAGGTGTTCTCCATCAGCACACCGTTCTCGGGCGTGAAGATGAGCGGCTACGGCCAGGAGAAGGGGCGGCTCGGCATCCTGCAATACACCAATCAGAAGAGCTTGTACTGGGGGTTGAACGAGTCCCCCATCGCCTGGGCGAATTGACCATGCGCCGCCCCTCCTCCGGGACGGCGGCGCCCATAATCGGAAGGTTTCCACATGGATCTGGGTATCGAAGGCCGACGGGCCTTGGTTGGCGGCGCCAGTTCGGGGCTGGGCCTGGCATGCGCCACGGCGCTGGTAAGAGAAGGCGCGGACGTGGTCATGGTGGCCCGCGGGGAGGCTCGCCTGCGCGAGGCGGCTGCGGCGTTGAATGCGCTTGGACGGGGAACGGCGACCGTGGTCGCCGCCGACGTCGCGACGGACGAGGGCCGGCAGGCGGTGTTCAGGCACGGCACCGACTTCGACATCCTGGTCACCAATGCCGGCGGGCCGCCTTCCGGCGACTTTCGTGACTGGACGCGGGACGATTGGCTACGTGCCATCGATGCCAACATGCTGGCGCCCATCGAGTTGATCAAGGCGACGGTGGACGGGATGATGGCGCGCGGGTTCGGGCGCGTCGTCAACATCACGTCCAGCGCCGTGAAGGAGCCGATTCCCTCGATCGGCCTGTCCAACGGCGCCCGCTCGGGCCTGACCGGTTTCGTCGCCGGCCTGGCTCGCAGCACGGTAGGGAGCGGAGTCACGATGAACAACATCCTGCCCGGCACGTTCGACACCCCGAGGCTGGTCCACAACTTCTCGGCGATCGCAGCCGGGCGCGGCCAATCCCTCGAGGAGGCCTTGCGCCTGCGCCTGGCGGCTCACCCGGCGAAGCGGTTCGGCCGGCCCGAGGAAATAGGCGCCCTGTGCGCGTATCTGTGCAGCGCCTATGCGGGATACATCACCGGACAGAACATCCTGATAGACGGCGGATCATTCCCGGGGGTGTTCTAGGCCGGCCGCTCCATGAACGCCAGGATCTGCCGGCCCAGCTCGTCCTCGGCGGTATTGAAATGCGCCACGATGGACGTATGGTTGTGGCCCGCCATCCAGACGAAGCGCGGCGCGCGGCGCCGGACGCGGGTCAGCGCGGCCAGCAGCTCCACGCAGTGCACGTCGATCAGCGGGTTCTCGTACTCGGCGACCGCGATCATCGTGGGCAGCGCCTGCGCCGTGACGTGGTTGACCGGCGAGCCGTCCTCCATCGTGGCCGGCGAGGTGCCGTAGTAGGCCTCCACCCGGCTGGCGTTGGGGTTTTCCGCCGAGTTCTCGGCCCGCACGCGGCCGGACACCACCACCAGGCCGGCCAGGCCGTGGCCTTCGGGCGGATGGAAGCGGGCATCGTAGGCGTAGTGCGCGGCATGCGTGCCGCCGGCCGAATGCCCCATCAGGAAGATGCGGCCGGGATCGGCGCCCAGCTCGTCGGCGTGGGCGCGCACCCAGGCCACCGCGGCGGCGATGTCCTGCGTGCCGCTGGGATAGGGATGGGCCGGCGCCAGGCGGAATTCGACGTTGACCCCGATGATGCCGTGCCGGGCGAAGTACCACAGCACGTTGCTGTAGATCTCCGCCGTACGGTCCTTCTCGCCTTCGACGAAAGCGCCCCCGTGCACGAACATCAGCACCGGCCGGCGCGCGGCCGCCGGGCCCTGCGGCTGGAAGACGTCCAGGCATTGGCGCGGATCGGCTCCGTACGGGACGTCGCGCGTGACCGTGGCCAGTTTGGGGGCGTCGCGAAGGACCTCGGAGAATCCCAGGACCATCTGGCGGACGTGGGCCTGCACGCTGGTGCCCCAGCGCGGGCCGAGGTCCGCCATGGCCTGGCGCAGGGACGGCGGGATTTCGGGCGGGTTCGACATGTCAGTCCACCTTGCCGATGCGGCGAACGGCAGCCTGCACGCGTTCGGCGTCGGCCTTCCAGTAGGGCGCGAATTCGGGCGCGTCCATATAGTCGAGGGGGCTGCCCAGGTTGACGAAGACCTGCTGCAGTCCCTGCTGCGCGGTGACCTTGCGCACCGCCCCGCGCAGCGCGTCGATGACGGGCTTGGGTGTGGCGGCGGGGGCGATCAGGGCAGACCATTGCGTGAACTCGACATCGTAGCCCAGCGACTTCAGGCTGGGGACACCGGGCATCGAGGCCAGCGGCCGGGTGCCCCAGTGGGCCAGGGGCCGCATCTTGCCTGATTTGACGAAGGTGCTGGCGTTGGCGGGTCCGCTGGCCGCCAGCTGGATCTGGCCGGCCAGCAGCGATACCAGGGCCGGACCGCCGCCCGAGAACGGCACGTGGGTGATGGGGGCGCCCGATGCGGCCTTCAGCATTTCCATGGGAATGTGCATGGCGCCGTACACGCCCGATGACCCGTAGTTCAACGCCTGCGGGTTTTTCTTGGCGTCCGCGACCAGTTCAGCCACCGATTTCCACGGCGCGTCTGCCCGGACCACCAGCAGGTTGGGATCGGCGGTGATGCGCGCAATGGGCACGAACTGGTCCAGCTGAAAGGCCGGCTTGCGGCCGAGCAGGCGATCGGCCTCGGGCAGCCCGGATATGGACGACAGCGTCAGCAGTAGCGTGTAGCCGTCGGGCTTGGCACGCGCGACCATGCCCGTGCCCACGACGCCGCCGGCGCCGCCCTTGTTCTCGACGATGACGGACTGCTTCAATTCCTGGCCCAGGGCATCGGCCAGCGGGCGCGCGATGTTGTCGGCCAGGCCGCCGGCCGCGTTCGGCACGACGATGGTGATGGGCCCGGCGGGGAAGGGCGCGGCGGCCGTCGCGGAGCCGGCGAAGGCGCCCAGCGCGGCCAGGCAGGGGATGAGCTTCTTGAACATGCGGGGTCCTTGCAACACAACGATGGGCGTTCAGATCACGATGGCGTTCAGGCGGTTGCGCACGGCACGCACGATGGACATGCCGGCCAGCGCCGAGGTCTTGGGGTTGGCGGCGAAGGCCGCGGCCTCGACCATGACTTCCATCCTGCCAAAGGCGCCGCGCGCCGAAATGGTGTGCGTATTGCCGCCGGCGGCGGGGTCGGCGATCAGGCGGACCCGGGTGTGGTCCAGCCCCATGCCGGCCAGCCCGACCATGGCGGCGACGTTGGCGTTCTGGGGGAAGGCAGAGGCGGCTTCGCGCGCGGTGCCTTCGAAGAACACCGTGGCTTGGGCCAGATGGTCCAGGTCGCACAATCGGGCGGCCGCCGTACCGCGCCAGCTGCCGGGCGGCTTGCGTCCGGTGTAGTCCACCGACGCCAGGCCGCTGTCGCGCGCGGCGGCCAGCGCATCGACGCCGGCCAGCGCGCCTGGCACCAGCGTCAGTTGCGACCGGCCCGCCTGGCAGGCCGCGTCCAGCCGCTCGATCATGCCGGGCAGCGCCAGCGCGCCCACCGACGCGACGATGGTGTCGATGCCCTGTTCCAGAAGCTGGGGCACCAGGGTGCCCAGCACTTCGTGGCCGGCGCATTCGACGGCGAAGTCGGGGCGGGTTTCCAGCCCGTCGACCGACTGCGCGACCTGGCCATGCCCGCCCAGCTTGCGGCGCGCATCGTCGGCCCGCTCCGCCCGTTCCAGCACCAGCCACCGGCCGATGCGCGGGTCGTCCTTCAGTTGATCAAAAATCGACTGCCCCATGGCTCCGAAGCCTGCGAGCAAGATGGTTTTCATGCGGAAATGCCTCCGGTTCGTCAGACCTGAATCGTGCGGGCCTGGCCGCTGGCAGGCAATCGATATATAGTCAATCCGGTTTACTTTTCATCAACACCTCCCGGATGAAGCTGCCGCCCCTGAACCCCTTGCGGGTGTTCGAGTCCGCGTCGCATACCTTGAGTTTCACGCAGACCGCCCGCGAGCTGCACGTGACCACGGGCGCGGTCAGCCGGCAGATACGCGTGCTGGAGGAGTTCCTGGGCATGCGGCTGTTCGAGCGGGCCAGCGGCGAGGTGCGCCTGACGCCGGCGGGCAGAGAGTACCGCGACGACCTGAGCGGGGCCTTCGAGCGGATCTCGCAGGCAACCACCAAGGCCCTGGGCCGGAACCGGGACAAGCCGCTGCACGTGTGGTGCCAGATGACGTTCGCCATGCGCTGGCTGCTGCCGCGCATGGCCGAGTTCCACGCGCGGCATCCGGACCGCGATGCCGTGTTCACCACCTCGCTCAAGCAACTGGACAACCTCAGCGATGCCGACGTCGCCATCTGCATCGGCCATGGCGACTGGCCGGGCGTGATCGCCCACCGGCTGGTGGACATCGAACTGCTGCCGGTGTGCAGTCCGGCTTTGCTTGCCGGCCCCGTGCCCTTGCGCGAGCCCGCGGATCTGGCGCGCCATACCTTGCTGCAATCGTCGGCCCGGCCCGACTACTGGGGGCGGTGGCTGGACGCCCACGGCGTGGAAGGGGTCGATCCCGCGCATGGACTGACCTTCGAGAACGTCACGCTGGCCTACCAGGCGGCGCTGCAAGGCATGGGCGTCGCGATGGGGCAGCATGCGCTGGTGGCCGATGACCTGGCCGCAGGCCGGCTGGTCGCCCCCTTCGCGGGCCGGCTCGTGCTGGACTCGGCTTTCTATCTGGTCTACCCCGAACGCCTGCAGAACGATGCGCACGTTTGCGACTTCCGGGACTGGGTGATGGCGCAGGCCCGGCCGGCCTGAGCACGCCCCTGTTTGGGGCGTGGTGCGTTGACTGTTCAGTCAGCTTGATCCAAAAAAATTCTTTGATATACCTTGTCGACGGATATAAGATGTTGACTGTTTAGTCAATTTTTAATCCGCGCGGACACCTGCCGTCCCCGTTGCCGCGCACCCATGATCTCGACGCCATCCTATGAAAAGCCTGCAATTGAGCATGAGTTGTGCGAACTACGACCGGACGTCCGCGCTGATGGACGGCCGGGCCGGGATCGAAGGCGTGGACCTGATCACGTCGCAGCTCGAGCCCGAGGAGTCGTTCCACCGCGCCTTCAAGTACGCGGAGTTCGACATCTGCGAGATCTCGCTCAGCAGCCATACGATGATGACCTCGCGCGGCCAGAACGCGTATGTCGCGATCCCCGCCTTCGTCTCGCGGCTGTTCCGCCACTCCGGCATCTACATCCGCACCGACCGGGGCATCCGGTCCCCGTCGGACCTGGCGGGCAAGAAGGTGGGGCTGCCCGAATACCAGATCACGGCCAACGTGTGGATACGCGGCATCCTGCAGGACGACTACGGCCTGGACCCCGCCTCGGTGCGGTGGCGGCGCGGCGGCGTCGAGCAGGCGGGGCGCGAGGAGCGCGCGCCCATCAAGCTGCCGCCTGGCATCGAGCTGGAACAGATCGCCGGCGACAAGACGCTGAGCGGCATGCTGGCCGACGGCGAACTGGATGCCGTCATCAGCGCGCGGGCGCCATCCTGTTTCCTGCGGGGCGAACCGGACGTCGCCCGCATGTTCCCGGACTATCCGAGCGTGGAGGCGGACTACTTCCGGCGCACGCGCATCTTTCCGACCATGCATGCCATCGGCATCCGCAAGGAACTGGCAGAGCAGCATCCGTGGCTGGCGGTCAACGTGCTCAAGGCGTTCACCCGTGCCAAGGACCTGGCCTTCACCGAGATGGGGCAGATCGGCCACCTCTATCACAGCCTGCCCTGGGGCGTCGCGGCCTATGAACAGGCCAGGCGCGACATGGGCGACGACTACTGGAGCTATGGATTCGAAGCCAATCGCCACGTGCTGGAGACCTTCGTGCGCTATCACCACCAGCAGGGACTGTCGGCGCGCCAGGTGGCGCCCGAGGAACTGTTCTCGCCCTCCACGCTCGACCTGACCCGGATCTGAGGCGGGACGCCATGAAACCGTCTCCCTTTTCCCTGCACCTGCCGGAGTCGCTGTCCGAGGCGCTGGAGCTGCTGGCGAGCCGCGACAATGCCCGCGTGATCGCGGGCGGCCAGTCCCTGATGCCCATGCTCAACCTGCGGCTGGCGTTTCCCGACGATGTCATCGATCTGAACGGCATCGCCGAACTGGCGGGCCTGCGCGAGGACGGCGACGACATCGTCATCGGCGCGATGACCCGCCAGTGCGACATCGAGTTCTCGCCCCTGGTGGCCGAGCGCCTGCCCCTGCTCAAGGAGGCCATCCTGAACGTGGGGCACAGGCAGACGCGCAACCGTGGCACGCTGGGCGGCAGCGTCTGCCACCTGGACCCCTCCGCCGAGCAGCCGACGGTCGCGATCGCCATGGACGCCCGGCTTTCCCTGCGCAGCGTGCGCGGCGAGCGGGTGGTGTCCATGCGGGAGTTCGCCGTGGACCTGATGACCTCGTGCCTGGAGCCCGATGAAATCCTGGCTGCCGTCCGTTTCACGCCCTGGCCCGCGCGCGCCGGCCATGCGTTCGTGGAGTACGGCCGCAGGCACGGCGATTTCGCCATCGTGTCGGCCGCCGCGCTGGTCCTGCTGGATGCGGGCGGCGCGGTCGAACGTTGCTCGCTGACCCTGGGGGGCGTGGCGTCGGTGCCGTTCCGCGTCGAGGCGGCCGAGCGCCTGCTACAGGGGAATGCCCCCACCCGGGAGGTGGTGCGCGAAGCCTGCGCGCAGGCCGCCCGGTGCGAGGCGGTCGGCGATCCGACCTATCCCGCGTGGTACCGCCAACGGCTCGCCCAGCGCCTGCTCGAACGCGCGCTGTTCAAGGCGCTCGAACGCGCCGGCGTTCTTTCCCAGGAACACACATCATGAAGAAACTCGAAGTCGGCGAGCTGGCGAAGATATCCCTGTGCGTCAACGGCACCCGGCATGCGGTCAGCGTCGAACCGCGCACGACCCTGGGCGATTGCCTGCGCAACGACCTGGGGCTGACCGGCACCCACCTGGGCTGTGAGCACGGTGTCTGTGGCGCCTGCACGGTGCACGTGAACGGGGCCACCGCGCGCAGCTGCCTGATGCTGGCGGCGCAGGCGCAGCGGTACGAGATCCATACGGTCGAATCGCTGGCCGGCAATGGCGAACTCAACGATCTGCAGCAGGCATTCCGGGAGCTGCATGGATTGCAGTGCGGCTTCTGTACACCGGGCATCCTGATGACCCTGACCGAATTGCTGCGCGACATGCCCGAGGCGACCGAGGACGACGTCAGGCTGGCCCTGTCCGGACACATCTGCCGCTGTACCGGATACCAGAACATCGTGGCCGCCGCCATGCGCACCCTGGAAAGCAGGAGGGCCGTCCATGAACGCGCGTGACCGGATCTCGACCTCGCCTATCGGCAAGCGCGCGCTGCGCGCCGAGGACGTCCGCCTGCTGACGGGGGCGGGCCGCTACGTGGCCGACATCGACCTGGCCGACGCCCTGCACGTCGCCTTCGTCCGCAGCCCCTACGCTCATGCGCTGATCCGCGGCGTGGACGGTTCGGCCGCCCTGGAGGTCCCGGGCGTGGTCGCGGTCATCGACGCGCGCCAGATGGCGACCTACCTCGAGGCCCTGCGCATGCCGCTGGGCTGGCCGACCAGCGACCTGCCCTCCGACATCACACCCTACGTGCTGTGTCCCGAGGAAGTGTGCTTCGTGGGCGAGGCGGTGGCCATGGTGCTGGCGACTTCCCGCTATATCGCGGAGGACGGCGCGGCGCTGGTGATGGTGGACTACGATCCGCTGCCGGCCGTCTCCGACGTGCACGCCGCGCTGGAGCCCGACGCGCCCAAGGTGCGGCGCGAGGCGCCCGGCAACGTGCTGAGGGAATTCCGCGTGGGCTATGGCGAGTGCGACGCGGCGTTCCAGGATGCGCCGCATGTTTTCCGCGAGACGATTTCCCAGCATCGCGGCGGCGCCCATCCCATGGAGTGCCGGGGCATGGTGGCGCAGTACGACAAGCACCAGGGCGCGCTGATGATCTGGGCTTCGACCCAGATGCCGCACGAACTGGCCTTCACCGTCGCCAAGGCGCTGGGCCTGCCCGACTCGCTGGTCCGGGTGGTGGCGCCCGACGTGGGCGGCGGGTTCGGCTGCAAGTTCGTGGTCTATCCCGAGGAACTGGCGGTGGCCGCCGTTGCCTGGCACCACAAGCGCGCGGTCAAGTGGATCGAGGACCGCATGGAGCACTTCCTGGGCGCCATCCAGGAGCGCGACCAGCTCTGGGACGTCGAGGTGGCCTGCGACGACCAGGGCGTGGTCCGGGGCATACGCGGGACCATGCTGCACGACCAGGGCGCCTATACGCCCCAGGGCGTGAACTGCGCCTACAACTCCAGCACGGCGGTGACCGGCCCCTACGCCATTCCCGCCTACGAGATGCGGGTCACGGTGGTGCAGACCAACAAGATCTACGTGATCCCGGTCCGGGGCGCGGGGTATCCGCAGGGCACCTTCGTCATGGAGCGGCTGCTGGACCGGATCGCCTTCGAGCTGGGCGAGGACCGCGCCGTGGTGCGCGCGCGCAATCTGGTGCCGGCGGAGAAGATGCCCTACGTCAAGCCGCTGACCGCCCGGTCGGGCCGGCCCATCGTGCTCGACAGCGGAGACTACCTGGATGCCCAGCGCCGCGTGCTGGAGCGGATCGGCTATGCCGGCTTCGAGGCGCGGCGACAGGCGGCGCGGCGCGACGGACGCTACATCGGCCTGGGCTTCGCGCACGCGGTCAAGGGGACGGGACGCGGCCCGTTCGAGTCCGGCAGCGTACGCGTGTCGTCGAACGGGCACGTCACCGTGGCTACCGGCGCGATGGCGATGGGACAGGGCCTGAACACCGCCATGGCCCAGGTCGCCGCCGAGCAATTGTGCGTTCCGGTCGAGACGGTGCAGGTGATATCGGGCGACACCGCCCACACGTCGATGGGCGTGGGCGGGTTCGCCAGCCGGCAGACCGTGACGGCCGGCTCGTCCGTGCATTACGCCGCCGTGGCCGTAGCGGCCAAGCTGCGCAAGGTCGGCGCCTATATGTTGAAGGTGGACGAGCAGGCGGTCTGCCTGCGCGACGGAACGGTCCGCGTGATCGACGATCCCGGCCGAGCGGTGACCTACAGCGAGATCGCGCGCCTGCTGCGGGGCATACCCGGCTACGATCTGCCGCCCGGGGTGGGCGCGGGCCTCGAGGCCACCATCCATTGGGAGCCCACCGACATGGCCTACGCGCATGGCTTCCACGCCTGCGAGGTCGAGGTGGACATCGTGACCGGCGAGGTGCGCGTCCTGCGCTATGTCGCGACCCACGACAGCGGCACGCTGATCAACCCCATGACCGCCGAAGGACAGATTCACGGCGGCATCGTGCACGGGATCGGCAACGCCTTGTTCGAGTGCATGCGCTACGACGATCAGGCGCAGCCCATCAGCACGACTTTCGCGGACTACCTGCTGACGACCGCCACCGAAGTGCCGCCCCTGGAGATCTCGTTCACCGAGTCTCCGGCGCCCAGCAATCCGCTGGGCGTGAAAGGCGTGGGCGAGGCCGGGACGATACCCGTCACCTCGGCCATCGCCTCGGCCATCGACGACGCGTTGGCGGATTTCAGGATCCGGGTATCACGGGTGCCCGTGGAGCCGGTCGAACTCGTCCGGCAGATCGCCGCGCACGAGCAGGCGGCGGGCTGACGCCTTGCCACACCGCCGGCATCCCGCCGGCACCTTCATCGATCCAAGCAGTTCTTACTTCCTGGGAAGGGGTTGAACAATGTCTAGGTTGAACAAGATGCGCGTGTGCGCAGGCGTCGTCGCGGCGCTATCCATGGCGGCTTCGCAGCAGGGCCATGCCGACGTGAGGTTTCCGACCAAGGCGGTGCGCATCGTGGTCGGCTTCACACCCGGCGGCGCGGCGGACCAGACCGCGCGCATCATGGCCGAGAAGCTGGCGGAGAAATGGAAGCCCCACGCCGTGGTGGTCGAGAACGTGATCGGCGCGGGCGGCAACATCGGGGCGCTGAATGTCTACCGGTCCCCGCCGGACGGCCACACCCTGCTGCTGGTCAGCAACACGCACGCGATCAATCGCGTGCTCTACACCGAGACCGAGTTCGACATCACCAAGGACTTCGCCTTCGCCGGCATGATGACGTCGTCGGCCATCGTGATAGCCGTCAATCCCAAGGCCAAGGTCAAGACCATGCCGGAGCTGCTGGCGAAGATGGAGCGGGAAAAGGGCGAGATGAACTACCTGACCTGCGGCGCGGCCACGGCCCACCACTTCGCGATGGAGCTGATCAAGGTCGAGACCCACACCAAGGCCGTGCACGTGCCGCATCGGGGTTGCAGCCCGGCCGTGGTGGATGCGGTCGCGGGACACGTCGACACGGTCGTGGCGACCATGCCCACGGTCCTGCCCTTCATCAAGAGCGGCAAGCTGGTGCCCATCGCGGTCACGTCGGCCAAGCGTTCGGAGTCGGCCAAGGACATTCCCACCGTGGCGGAATCCGGGATTCCCGCGCTGAAGAACTTCTCGGTCGAGAACTACTATGGCCTGGCCGCGCCCGGGGGGACGCCCAAGGAAGTCGTGGCCAAGATCGAAAGCGACGTCCGGCAGGCGCTGGAATCGCCGGAGATCCGCGCCAAGCTGTCGGGGGCGGGCCTGGACGTGTTCTTCCTGGATTCGGCGCGGTCGGCCGACCTGATCAAACGGGACGTGGCGAGCTATGGCGCGGCGGCCAAGACCGCGGGTATCAAGGCGGAGTGAATCAGGGCGCGCCCGGGGCGGGTGGCCCACGCCCCGGCGCTTCTTCGCTTGCCTACGACGGCGTTCCCTCTTTCCTGAACAGCCGCTTCCAGCGAGGGACGGAGTCCCCGCCGGGTTCGACCGCTGCCGCGTCGCCGGCACCTTGCTGCATGAGCGTGTTGAACTTGCCGAAGAAATCATCGGACAGCTTGCGCGCCGCGGCCTCGATCAGCCGCGCGCCCACCTGCGCCAGCTTGCCGCCGATCGAGGCCTCGACGGTGTAGGCCAGGCGCGTGGCATCGGCTTCGGGTTCGAGCCGGACGGCGGCCGTGCCCTTGCCGAATCCGGCGGCGCCGCCCTGGCCCTCGAACTCCAGGCTGTAGGAGGACGGGGCCTGGATGTCCAGCAGCCGCAGCTTGCCCTTGAACTTCGCGCTGACGGGGCCGATGCGCACGCTCATGTCGACCCGATAGGCATGCTCGCCGTCTTCGGTGATGGCATCGCAGCCCGGGATGCATTGCCGCAGCACCTCGGGATCGTTCAGCGCTTCCCACGTCGTCTGCTGGTCCGCCGGCACCAGCTGTTCGCCAACCAGTTGCATCGCTTGTTCTCCTTGAAGGCCTGTCTAGTTGCGGGGGCTGGACGTGAGGTGTGCGTCGCGCTTCTGGAAGAGGTCGTCGCTGGCATAGCCCATGAGTTCGGGTTGCGCACGGCCGAGCATGACCTGGAAGTAGACGGGTTCGAGGCTGCGGTTCTCGTAGCCGTGGATGACGCCGGGCGGGCAGGCGGCGCATTCCCAGGGTGCCAGGCGGCGCCAGGCCTTGTTGCCGGCTTCATCCTGGAAGAAGACGTCCAGGAAGCCCTGCAGGACGAAGAAGACTTCCTCGACCTCGTGGGTGTGGGCGGCGTTTCCCTGTCCGGGCTCGACGTACATGATGCTCAGGGTGAATCCACGGGCGGGGATGGCGGAGGCATCGTCGTGCTTGCCGGAGCCGCCGGCGCCGATGAAGCGGTGCTGGGCGCGCTTGAAGCCTTCGATCCTGGCGTCCTCGAAGGCGGCCCAGTCGGGAGTCTTGTCGCGGAATCGGCCGACGTAGCGGGCGGCGATGTCCTCGAGCGAGGCGTGCTCGAGCTCGGGTGGTCGGGGGTGGCGTGCGGTGGCCATCGTGGGTTCCTCGGGAGTGGATGGAGGGCGATGGCGCGCAACGGCCATCGTACGACCACACGATAGGGTAAATTGACTAAATGGTCAATGTTAAGCGCCGGAAACCAGAGCCGGCGCAACGCCGCTCAATCTTTCTTCAGGTACCGGATCACCATGTCCGCCGCGTGCTCCAGGCGCTGCCGGACCCGCTGCGGCGTCATCAGTTTCTGTCGGAAGATGGCCTCGAAGGTGTGCTGGTTGTTGACGTAGTGGGCGGTCAGCGAGGTGACCGAGATGTAGAGGTCGATGGGATCGATGTCGTCGCGGAAGACGCCCGCCTCGCGGCCGCGGGTCAGCAGCTGTTCGATCGTGTCCAGCAGCGGGTTGTACAGGTCCGAGATGGCCGCGTCGCTGGCGACGTGCCGGCCGCCGGCCAGGTTCTCGCTCATCAGCAGGCGCTGGAACTCGGGGAACTGGACCCAGATCTTGCCCGTGGAGATGACCAGCCGGCGCATGGCCGCTTCGGGGTCCACGGTGCGCAGCTGGATGTCCTGCTGCCGCGCACGGATGTTCTCGTAGGTATGCGTCAGCACCGCGACGAACAGGCCATCCTTGTTGCCGAAGTGGTGGTAGAGCAGGTTCTTGTTCACGCCCGCCCGCAGCGCGATCTCGTCCACGCGCGCGCCTTCGAAGCCTTTCTGCGAGAACTCCTGGATGGAGGCCTCGATGATGGACAGGCGCGTGCGGGCGGCGCTTTCCCGCGGGCCGCTGGTCCGGCGCCGGGGTGTTGCGGGAACGGTGGTGTCTGCTTTTTTTGGAGTCATGGCGGACATGAGAGCCTGAATGCTAGGGGGCCGTGCAAGTGTACATGCAGCGGGATTCACGCCTCGTGCGCGGGCCGGCACGGTGACCACGGGAGTTTCGGTGGCTCGTCTTTAAATTGACTAAATGGTCAAACAATAAATAGAATGGCGCTTGACCCGTTTTCCTGACCTTGCGAGCCTGCCTTGGATATCCTGCACAGCTTCATCGATGGCCAGTCCCTACCCGGCGCCGGGGCGACGATCACGCTGGAGTCGCCCCAGCATGCCGGCCGCGGCATCCACCTGGCCGAGGCCTCCGACGAGCTGTGCGCGCAGGCGGTCGCTTCCGCCCTGGCCGCGTTCCGCCGCCATGCGGCGGCGCCGGTGGTGGAGCGGGCGGCCGTGCTGAACAAGGCGGCGGATCTGCTGGAGACGCGGGTGGATGCGGTGGCGGATCTGCTGGTCAGCGACGTCGGCAAGCCCGTCCGGGTGGCGCGCGTCGAGGTCGTCCGCGGCGTCCAGTTCCTGCGGGCCTGCGCGGTGCAGCTCCAGACGCTGACCGGCGAGATGTTGCCGCTGGACGCCGTCGCGGCGGGCGTGGGGCGGCATGGCCTGGTGCGCCGGGTGCCGTACGGCGTCGTGGCCGCGATCACGCCGTTCAACGCGCCGGTCAACCTGCTGGTGCAGAAAGTGGCGCCGGCGCTGGCGGCGGGCAACGCCGTCGTGGTCAAGCCGCATCCGGCCGGCACGCGCGCGGCGCTGGCCGTTGCCGCGCTGTTCGTGGAGGCGGGGTTGGCGCCGGGGCTGTTCAACGTGGTGTGCGGCGACCGGTCCCCGGCACAGGCCCTGGTGCGGGATGCGCGGGTCCGGGTCGTGACGTTCACGGGCGGCACGGCGGCCGGCGATGCGCTGGCGCGCACGGCCGGCGCCAAGAAGTTCGTGGCGGAACTGGGTTCGAACGCCGCCAACGTGGTGCTGGCCGACGCGGACCTGGCCGACGCCGCCCGCCGCATCGCCGCCGCCGCCTTCGAGGCCAGCGGCCAGCAGTGCGTGTCGGCGCAGCGCGTGATCGTGGAGGCTGCGGCGTACGATGCCTTCCTGCCGCTGTTCGTGGAAGCGGCCCGGGCCCTGCGCGTGGGCAGCGCGGACGACGAGGCCACCGACGTCGGTCCCATGGTTTCGCGCGCGGCCGCCGACCGCGTCATGGACATGGCGCGCCGGTCGGTGGAGCGGGGTTCCCGATATGCCCTGGAGCCGAAGCAGGACGGTTGCCGGGTCAGCCCCGGCATCCTGGTGGATGCGCCCGCCGACAGTCCCATCTGGGCGGACGAGGCCTTCGGCCCGCTGGCCGTCGTGCAGCGCGCCGCCGATGCGCAGGAGGCGCTGCAACTGGCGAACGATTCACCGTTCGGCCTGCAGGGCGCGGTGTTCACCCGCAGCCTGGGCAATGCCTTCCTGTTCGCGGACGGCTTCGAGGTAGGATCCCTGTGGATCAACGAGGCCAGCCGCTTCCGGCTGGACATGTATCCCTTCGGCGGCGCCAAGCAGTCGGGGTTCGGCCGCGAAGGCGTGCGCTACGCGATAGACGAACTGTCGCAGTTGCGCTTCATCGGCATCCGGCCGCTGTAGCGCCAACTACCCCTCCTCGCGGCGTGGGGCGGAGGAGGGGGCTCGGTTTTTCCGCGGTTAGTTGACGGTCGCGCCGGACTGTCTGACGACCACGCGCCACTTCTCGATCTCGGCCTTCAGGAACGCCTGGAACGCTTCCGGACTGCCGCCCATGATGTCGAATCCCTGGCCGATCAACTGCTGCTGGACGTCCGGCCGCGCCAGCACCTTGGCCGATTCGGCGTTGATGGTGTCGACCACCGGGCGCGGCGTACCGGCGGGCGCGACCAGGCCGAACCAGGCCACGGCTTCGAAGCCGGACAGGCCGCTTTCATTCAGCGTGGGAACGTCGGGCAGCCAGGACAGGCGATTGCGGGTCGTGACCGCGAGCAGGTTGACGTTGCCGTTCTTGGCCAGCGCGAGCGCGTTGGGGATGTTGGGAAACATCAGGGTGGTCTCGTTGCGCATGACCGCCGTCAAGGCTTCCGACGAGCCCTTGTAGGGCACGTGCATCAACTGCACGCCGGTCATGGACTTGAACAGTTCGCCCGCCAGATGCTGCGAGGTCCCGTTGCCGCCGGAGCTGAAGCTGAGTTCGCCGGGCTTGGCGCGGGCGGCCTTGACCAGGTCGGCGACGGACTTGATGCCGGAGGCGGGAGAAACCACGAGGGCGTTCGGATTCGAGGCCAGCACGATGATGGGCGCGAAATCCTTGACCGAATCGTAGGGCATCTTCGTGTACAGCGACGGATTGATGGCGTGCGAGCTGACCGAGGCCAGCAGCAGCGTGTAGCCGTCGGGCGGCGCCTTGGCGACGTGCTCGCCGGCGATGTTGCCGCCGGCGCCGGGGCGGTTCTCGACGACGAAGGCGACCTTCAGCGCCTTGCCCAGTTGCTCGGCCATGACGCGCGCCAGCATGTCCGAGGTCGCGCCGGGCGGGGCGGTGACGACGATCCGCACGGGCTTGGCGGGATAGGTGTCGGCGGCGGCCGGGGCCGTCAGTGCAACGGCCGCGCAGATGAATGCCAGTTTCATTCGATTCACAGCGTGTACTCCTGCAAACGAGGGGCGCCGCGCGGGCATCGCTACGCCCGGGGCATGGGCGCGGGGCGGGTCAGACTCGGGGGCTGGATCTGAGGTGTGCGTCGCGCTTCTGGAAGAGGTCGTCGCTGGCATAGCCCATGAGTTCGGGCTGCGCACGGCCGAGCATGACCTGGAAGTAGACGGGTTCGAGGCTGCGGTTCTCGTAGCCGTGGATGACGCCGGGCGGGCAGGCGGCGCATTCCCAGGGTGCCAGGCGGCGCCAGGCCTTGTTGCCGGCTTCATCCTGGAAGAAGACGTCCAGGAAGCCCTGCAGGACGAAGAAGACTTCCTCGACCTCGTGGGTGTGGGCGGCGTTTCCCTGTCCGGGCTCGACGTACATGATGCTCAGGGTGAATCCACGGGCGGGGATGGCGGAGGCATCGTCGTGCTTGCCGGAGCCGCCGGCGCCGATGAAGCGGTGCTGGGCGCGCTTGAAGCCTTCGATTCTTGCGTCTTCGAAGGCGGCCCAGTCGGGAGTCTTGTCGCGGAAGCGGCCGACGTAGCGGGCGGCGATGTCCTCGAGCGAGGCGTGCTCGAGCTCGGGTGGTCGGGGGTGGCGTGCGGTGGCCATCGTGGGTTCCTCGGGAGTGGATGGAGGGCGATGGCGCGCAACGGCCATCGTCCAGCCGCACGATAGGTTGAGTTGACTAGATAGTCAATATATTGAAATGGAAAACTGGATTAAACAGCTATAAATTTGATTGTTTTCAAGATGGATTTTATTGTTATTGACTGAACAGTAAGCAATTGCGGGGCCGGCCGAAACCGGACCCCCATCCTCAGGCGACGCGCCGCGCCAGCCTGACTACGGTCACGCCCGGCACGAGCTGCCGCAGCGACGGCATGACCAGCGTGCAATGGTCGTACGGTGTCGTCACGGGTTCGCCGTCCTGCCAGCCGATGACGGTGCCGGCGCGTTCCAGTTCCTCCAGTCCCTGCCAGGGCTGGGCGAACCGGAAGTCCATGCTGCGCGCGACCACCGGCTGGGTGACCTCGATCGCCTGCTGGGCGTCCGGCGCGGGCGCGATCCATTCGGCGGGAAGGTCGTTCTCGTCGACGATGCCCGAGGCGCGCAGGAAGCGCGCCACCTGGTCCAGCGCCACGGTCCGGCTCTCGATCGCGCCGTGGTAGCCGCATTCGATCAGCAGCGAACGCGTGCCGTTGTCGGCCATCTGGCCGAAGCGGCCGTAGTCGCGCATGCGCACGCCGTCCTTGTGGCCGGCATCGACGATGACGTGGCGCGGCGCGCCCAGCTCGCGGGCCAGCTCCAGGTTGCGCGGCTGCATGCCGGTCAGCAGCAGCGGCGCGCAGGGTTCGTGCATGGAGTGCAGGTCCAGCAGCCAGTCGGCCTGCCGCACCCAGGGCAGCAGCGCGGCGGCGCGCGTGCGCTCGCGGGTGGTGGGGGCGGCGAGCTTGTCGTCGCTCCAGACCCGGTTCAGGTCCTCGTCCAGGTAACGCGAGGCATCATGGCGGGCGACGTCGAAGGTGTCGAACGCGGCCAGGTTGCAGAACGCCAGCGTCAGCTTGCCGCGCCGGGGCCGCAGGCCGGTCTCGAGCGCGGTCTTGACCGCCCAGGCGCCGCACAGCTCGTTGCCGTGCACCAGCGAAGTGACCAGCACATGGCGGCCGGGCGTGCCCGAGTCGAAGTGCCAGACGCCTTCGACGCCGGTGTTGCCGGCACGGACGGCGGACAGGTCGGGCACGGGCAGCAGGAAATCGTGAGTCGCCATCTTCATTCCTCGATCTTGGCGAACTCGACGATGCGCTTGTACTTCTCGGTTTCCTTGCGCTGGAACTGGGCCAGGTCGACACCCGAGGCGGCCACGGTGGATCCCGATTCCTGCATCTTGCTGCGGAACTCCGGCATCTTCAGGACGTCGTCCAGCGCGGCGCGCAGCTTCGTGACCACGGGCGCGGGTACGTTGGCGGGGCCGTACAGGCCGAACCAGATGTCCATGTTGACGTCCTTCAGGCCGGCTTCGGCGAAGGTGGGGATCTCGGGCGCGAGCGGCGCGCGCGAGGCCTGCATCAGGCCGATGGGCACCAGCTTGCCGGCGCGGATGTTGGCCAGCGCGCTCGACAGCACGAACACGCCGAACTGCAACTGGCCGCCCATGATGTCGCTGGCCAGCGGCGCGACGCCGCGGTAGGGTACGTGCACGAGCTGCAGGCCGCCCGCTTCCTTCACGCTTTCGGCCGACAGGTGCAGCGCGGTGCCGACGCCCGAGGTGCCGAAGCTGAACTTGCCGGGATGGGCGCGGGCCTGGGCCAGGAAGTCGGAGATGTTCTTGATGGGCGAATTGGCCGACGCCACCAGCACCATGGGCTGCGTGCTGATCATGCCGATGGGGGTGAAGTCCTTCAGGCCGTCGTACTTGACCGCCTTGTTGATGAGGCTGGCGATGGCCATCTCGTTGGAGGCCCCCAGCAGCAGCGTATAGCCGTCGGGGCGGGCCTTGGCCACGCGCTGGGCGCCGATCGCGCCGCCGGCGCCACCCACGTTCTCGACGATGACGCGTTCGCCGATGCGCTTGGACAGCGCGTCGCCGAACAGACGGGCGGTCAGGTCGGTGCTGCCGCCGGCCGGGTAGCCCACCACCAGGGTGATGGGGCGGGCGGGATAGTCGTCCTGCGCGTGGGCAGGGACGGCGGCGCCGGCGGCACAGGCGGCGAGCGCCAGCATGAGCGCGCGGCGCGTAAGGGTAGGCTGGTTCATGGAGGGGCCCCGTACAGAGCAGTTATCGTGCCGCCATCCTTGCGCACGGCATGGCCGCAAAGGTGCGGATCAGGCACATGTGCGTGCGAATTCGGCCTGCTGTCAGGGTTTGCCCCAGGCCGGTGCGGCAAGCGGGGAATATACGAAACGCTTGATGCCCCGGCTTGGTGCGGGGCACCCGGGACGGCATTCCGCCGCGTCGGTCAGCGCGCGAATTCCGTTGCCGCCCAGACGGCTTCGACCACGTCGGCCTGGCGGGCGCGGGGCCGGTACAGCCGGACTTCGAACGGGACTTCGTCGCTGCGGCCGCCCAGGACCACCATGTTGCGGCGCTGGCAATCGGCCGCCACCATGGACCAGGGCAGCCATGCGACGCCCAGGCCCTTCTTGACGAATTCGTAGACGGCGTCGGCCGAGTCGCAGCGCAGGAACACGTTCATGCCCGCCAGCGGATTGCGCTCGAAATGCTCGCTCAGCAGCCGCTCCATGGACAGGCCGATGCCGTAGGCGATCAGCGGCGTTGCCTGGCTGGCCCCGATCAGGCTGTAGCGGGGCTTGCCCTGCGCATCGGCCACGCTGACCGGCACCAGTTTTTCCGTGGACAGCGTCAGGTGGCGATAGCGGTGGCCGTTCAGCGGCACCGACAGCGCACGGTGTTCGTAGCAGCACAGCATGTCGACCTTGCTTTGCTCCAGCATGCCGGCAAGGTCGGAGGTCGCGCCGGTGATGATGTCGATCTGCGCCTTGCCGCGCAGCGGGCTGCGCGGCATGTGCGTGATGCGGGCCAGCCAGTCGGCCACCAGGGTGCGGGCCAGCGTGCGGCCCGTGCCTATGCGCAGGCTCATGCCCTGGTTGGTGCCGTGGCGCTGGATTTGCGAGCGGGCGTTGGCGACGCTTTCGACCGTGCGTTCGGCGGTCTTGAGCATGACCTCGCCCTCGGGGGTGAGCTGGACCGGCGTGCGATTGCGTTCCACCAGCGGCGAGCCGGCCCAGACTTCCAGCGCGCGGATGCGGCGGCCGAAGGCGGGGTGGGTGACGTGCCGCATTTCGGCGGCGCGCACGAAGCTCTGCGTCCGGGCGAGCGCGATGAGGTCTTCGAAAAGTTTGAGGTCCATGAGTTCCGGATTTTAATGCCTCGGGATGCTCATCCCCGACAGGCTTGCTCAATCGTAATAATTGGGCGTTTCGGGTTCATGGCGCCGCCGCCGGGTCGGATCAGTGCAGGATCTGGCTCAGGAACAGGCGGGTGCGGTCGTTGCGCGGGTTCGAGAAAAAGGCCTCGGGCGTGTTCTGTTCGACGATCTGGCCCTGGTCCATGAAGATCACGCGGTCCGCCACCTGCCGGGCGAAACCCATCTCGTGCGTCACGCACAGCATGGTGATGCCGGTCTCGGCAAGCGAGGTCATCACGTCCAGCACTTCCTTGACCATCTCCGGATCGAGCGCCGAGGTCGGCTCGTCGAACAGGATGATCTTGGGCGACATGCACAGCGATCGCGCGATGGCCACCCGCTGCTGCTGCCCGCCCGAGAGCTGTCCCGGGTACTTGTGCGCCTGCTCCGGAATGCGCACGCGCTCCAGGTACTGCATGGCGGCGGCCTCGGCCTGGGCCTTGGGCTGCTTGAGCACCCAGATCGGGCCCAGCGTCAGGTTCTGCAGGACGGTCAGGTGGGGAAACAGGTTGAAGTGCTGGAACACCATGCCCACTTCCCGCCGGATCGCCTCGATGTCCTTCAGGTCGCTGGTCAGCTCGATGCCGCCCACGGCGATGCGGCCCTGCTGGTGTTCCTCCAGGCGGTTGATGCAGCGGATCAGCGTCGATTTGCCGGAGCCGGAAGGCCCGCAGATGACGATGCGTTCGCCGCGCTCCACGGCAAGGTCGATGTCGCGCAGCACCTGGTACTTGCCGAACCATTTGCTGACGCCTTCCATTTGTATGATCGGCTGCGTGGATGAGGACATGGCGGGTTTCCTGTCGGAGATCATCGTTCCCGGTCCGTGCGCAGGCGCTTCTCCAGCGATTGGCTGTAGCGCGACATCGCGAAGCAGAACACGAAGTAGATGGCGGCGATGAACAGATAGGCCTCGACCGAGAAACCCGGCCAGGCAGCATCGGCCAGCGAGGCCTTGGCCGACTGGGTGAGGTCGAAGATGCCGATGATCACCACCAGCGAGGTGTCCTTGAACACCAGGATGAACATGCTGACCAGCGGCGCGATGATGGTCTTGAGCGCCTGCGGCAGGATGATCAGGCGCATTTGCTGCCAGTAGCCCAGGCCGATCGAGTCGGCGCCCTCGTACTGGCCCCTGGGGATGGCCTGCAGGCCGCCGCGCACCAGTTCGGCCAGGTAGGCGGCGGCGAACAGGATGATGGCGATCTGCGCGCGCAGCAGCTTGTCTATGCTCATGCCTTCCGGCAGGAACAGCGGCAGCATGACCGAGGACATGAACAGCAGGCTGATCAGCGGCACGCCGCGTATCAGTTCGATGTAGACCACGCACAGGGCCTTGATGGCGGGCAGGCGCGAGCGGCGCCCCAGCGCCAGCAGCACGCCCAGCGGAAAGGCCAGGCCCATGCCGAAGGTCGCCAGGATCAGCGTCAGCGGCAGGCCGCCCCACAGCGTGTTTTCGACGTATTGCAGGCCCAGCACGCCACCCCACATCAGGATGCCGGTGGCCGTCAGCGCGACGATCCAGATCAGCGCCAGCCAGCGGTTCCAGAAGCGGCGCAGGCAACTGGCCACGACGGCGCCGATCAGCAGCGCGCTGGCCAGCAGCGGGCGCCATTGTTCGTCGTAGGGATACAGGCCGAACAGGATCAGCCGGTGCTTCTCGGCGATGAAGGCCCAGCACGCGCCGCCGGCCTCGCGGCATTCCTGCGCCGACGAGGCGACGAAGGTCGCGCGTACCAGCCCCCATTCCACCAGCGCCGGCACGATCATCAGCAGCAGCCAAGCCACCAGCAGCGTCAGTACGACGTTCAACGGAGACGAGAAGAGGCCCCCCCCTACGCGCTTCGCGCGCCCCCCAGGGGGCGGCGCTGGCGGACCGGCGGAGCCGGATCCGCGGCGCTCTGGAGCAGAGTCATCGTCGATGAAGGACGCCGCCTCCATTAGCGTTCTACCAATGCCATGCGGCGGTTATACAGGTTCATCAGCACCGATATCGTCAAGCTGACCGCCAGGTACACGGCCATGATGATCAGCACGCCCTCGATCGCCTGGCCGGTCTGGTTCAACGTCGTGTTGGCGATCGAGACGATGTCCGGATAGCCGATGGCGACGGCCAGCGAGCTGTTCTTGGTCAGGTTCAGGTACTGGCTGGTGACGGGCGGGATGATGACCCGCAGCGCCTGGGGCAGCACGACCAGCCGCAGGACCTTGCTGCGCCGCAGGCCCAGGGACTCGGCGGCTTCCCACTGGCCGCGGTTCACGGACTGGATGCCGGCGCGCACGACTTCGGCGATGAAGGCCGCCGTATAGATCACGAGCCCGAACAGCAGGGCCGTGAACTCGGGGGTGAGCGTGGCGCCGCCCGTGAAGCCGAATCCTTGCAGGTGGGGCACGTCGAACTGCATGGGCGCGCCGCCCGCCAGCCAGCCCGCCAGCGGCAGTCCGACCAGCAGCGCGACGACCCAGTGGGCGATGGGGCGCACGTCCCCGCTGTGCTGCTGGCGCCGCCGCATCCAGTGCGCCAGCGCCAGCGATAGCGCGACCGCCAGGCCGAAGCCCGCCGCGGCCAGATCGAAGCCCAGGTGGTCGGCTGGCAGCGGCAGCTTGATGCCGCGATTGGACAGGAACACGCCGGGCAGGAGCTCCAGCGCCTGGCGGGCCGGGGGCAGGGTCTCGGTGACCAGCGCATACCAGAGGAAGAGCTGCAACAGCAGCGGCGTGTTGCGCATCAGCTCGACGTACACCGACGCCAGCCGTGCCACCAGCCAGTTGCGCGACAGGCGCGCGATGCCCACCACCGTGCCCAGGATGGTGGCCAGCACGATGCCGGCCGCCGCCACGCGCAGCGTGTTCAGCAGGCCCACCAGGATGGCCCGCGCGTAGGTGTCCTGCGGGTCGTAGCGGATGGGGGCCTCGCCGATGGCGAAGCCCGCCTCGCGCCCTAGGAAGCCGAAGCCCGACGAGATGTTGCGGGCCGCCAGATTGGCCAGCGTGTTCGAGACCAGGAACCAGGCCAGCCCGGCGACGGCGGCCAGGGCCAGGGCCTGGTACACCGTCGACCGGACGGAGGGATTGCTCCAGCTCAACCGGGACATGCGCGCGTCAGCGGATGGGCAATGCGTACATCAGGCCGCCCTTGGTCCAGAGGGCGTTGGCGCCGCGCTGCATTTTCAAGGGGCTGCCCTGGCCGAGGTTGCGCTCGAAGCTCTCGCCGTAGTTGCCGACCTGCTTGACGATGTTGTAGGCCCACTTCTCGTCCACGCCCAGGTTCTTGCCGGCGCCGGGCGTCACGCCCAGGATGCGCTGCACGTTGGGATTGGCGCTCTTGGCCATTTCATCGACGTTCTTGGACGTGATGCCGTATTCCTCGGCCTCGATCATCGCGTTCAGCGTCCACCGGACGATGGCCGCCCACTGTTCGTCGCCCCGGCGCACCATGGGTCCCAGCGGTTCCTTCGAGATCAGCTCGGGCAGCACGACATAGTCGTCCGGGTTGGACAGCTTGGTGGTGCGGATCACGTTCAGCGCCGAGATGTCGGTGGTGTAGGCGTCGCAGCGGCCCGCGGCGAAGGCGCGGACCAGTTCGTCGAACTTGTCGATGACCACGGGCTTGAACGTCATCTTGTTGGCGCGGAACCAGTCGGCCAGGTTCAGTTCGGTGGTGGTGCCCGGTTGCAGGCAGATGGCCGCCTGGTTGAGTTCCTTCGCGCTCTTGACGCCCAGCTTCTTCGATACCAGGATCCCCTGGCCATCATAGAAGTTCACGCCCACGCCGGTCAGGCCCAGCGCCGCGTCCCGCTGCAGCGTGATGGAGG
This sequence comes from Pigmentiphaga sp. H8, assembly GCF_003854895.1. Lineage (NCBI taxonomy): Bacteria > Pseudomonadati > Pseudomonadota > Betaproteobacteria > Burkholderiales > Alcaligenaceae > Pigmentiphaga > Pigmentiphaga sp. H8. The sequence continues at coordinate 470,945 of NZ_CP033966.1, forward strand.
TGTTGCGGGGCAGGACGTCGACCTCGCCCGACTGCAGCGCGGTGAAGCGCTGCTGGGTATTGAGCGGGGTCAGCTTGAACTTGGTGGCGTCGCCGAACAGCGCGGCCGCGACGGCCTTGCACAGGTCCACGTCGATGCCGGTCCAGTTGCCCTTGCTGTCGGGGTTGCTGAAACCGGCCACGCCGGTCGAGACGCCGCACTGCACGAAGCCCTTCTTCTTGACGGCGTCCAGCGTGGGGCCGGCGTGGGCGGCATGCGCGGCGCCCAGCATCAGGGCGGCGGCGAGGAAGGTTTTCAGTGCTTTCATGGCGGGCTCCTTGCGCGGACGGCCCTGGACTATAAAGCATCGCCGGCCACGGCCTCCTTGGGGAAACGTACCGTAGCATGTGTTCGGTATGATGAAAACCTCGGGGCCTGTCGCCTCCGGACGGCCCAGGTTATATTTCGACCTCATGATCGAATTCCAGCAAGTCTACAAATCCTATGGCCGCGGCATCGATACGCTGGCCGACGTGACCTTCGGCATCGCCCAGGGCGAATTCGTCTTCGTCTCCGGCCCTTCCGGGGCGGGCAAGTCGACCCTGCTGAAGCTCATCGCGGGGCTGGACGTCCCCAACCGGGGCACCGTCCTGGTCAACGGGAAGAACGTCGGCAAGCTGCCCGGCCGTTTCCGCCCCTACCTGCGGCGCGCCATCGGCACCATCCTGCAGGACGTGCACCTGTTGAGCGACCGCAGCGCCTTCGAGAACGTGATGCTGCCTCTTACCGTGACCGGCCATTCGCGCGCGGCCGCCGCCAAGCGCGCGCACGCCGCCATCGAGCGGGTCGGCCTGTCGGGCAAGGACAGGCTGCGGCCGCAGGAGCTGTCCGGCGGCGACCAGCAGCGGCTGGCCATCGCGCGGGCCATCGTCAACCGTCCCGGCCTGTTGATCGCCGACGAACCCACCGCCAACCTGGATCGCGAGAGCGCCCGCCGCATCGTCGAGGTCTTCCGCGACTTCAACCGCGTGGGGGTGACCACGATCCTGGCCACGCACGACGAAAGCCTGATCACCGACTACGCCACGCGCGTGCTGCTGGTCAAGGAAGGCCGGGTCACCGACGGCGGCAAGCGCACGCCGCGGCTGGGCGGGGAGGTCCTGGCATGAGCCCCCTGATCCGCCAACATCGCTACGCGCTGGGCGTGACCCTGCGCCGGCTGCTGTCGCAGCCGTTCTCGTCCGTCGCCAACATCCTCGTCATCACGCTGGCGCTGGCCATTCCCCTCTTGGGCGCGGCGGCGCTGATGTCGCTGCGGCCGGTGGCCAGCCACCTGACGGCCGATCCCGAGATGACCGTCTTCATGGAGGTCAGCGCCACGCCGGCCGAGACCGGCGCCGTGGCCGACCGGATCCGGCGCGACCACGCCAGCGAGATTCAGGCCCTGCGTGTGATCAGCCGCGACCGGGCCCTGTCCGAGCTCAAGGCCAACCCGGCCTACGCCCAGGCCCTGGCGGTGCTGCCCGACAACCCTCTGCCCGACGCCATCGTGGTAACGCTGGAAGGCGAGGACCTGGCCCAGCGGTCGGCCAAGCTCGCCGCCCTGTGGAAGACCTGGGCCAAGGTCGACATGGTGCAGGTGGACAGCGCCTGGGTGCAGCGGCTGGAGGCCATCCTGCGCTTCGCCCGCGCGAGCCTGCTGTTCCTGGCCCTGGTGGTGGCGGTGGCCGTGCTGGCGGCAGTGTTCAACACCGTGCGCATGCAGGCCCTGTCCCAGCGCGAGGAAATCGGCGTCGCGCGGCTGGTGGGCGCCACCGAGTCCTTCGTGCGGCGGCCTTTCCTGTACCTGGGGGCGATCAGTTGCGGCGTGGCGGCGTTGGCCGCGATCGGGCTGGTGGCCGTGGTGCTGGATCCGCTCAATGCCGCGCTGGCGGACCTGGCCCGCACCTACGGGACCGAATTCGCGCTGCGCCTGCCGCAGTGGGAATGGCTGGCGGCGTTCGTGGTCGGGGTGGCCCTGCTGGGGGCGCTGTCGGCGCGCTGGTCGGTCACCCGGAATACCCGCTTCTGATTTCGTCGTGGCGGCACGGGCTGCCGCGGTCGAGAATTGTGACGGTCAGATGACCTGTCATCATTTTCGGGGGCGGCGAGCTCTACCATGTCGGGAATTTCCCGTCATCGCTCGCTTTCCGCCCTCATGCTAGAACAAGAACTCAAGTTTTCCGTCCCCTGGGCCGCGCGCAAGGCTGTCGCCGGCCAGGTCGTTTCCCTGTCATCCGCGCCCCGCACGCATCTGCGCGCGATGTACTTCGACACCCCCGACAGGCAACTGGCCCGCCAACGCGCGGCGATCCGGCTGCGCCAGGAAGGCCGCAAGTGGGTGCAGACCTTCAAGATGGCCGGTGCCGACGCCATGTCCCGCGTCGAACTGAACCATCCCAGTCCCGGCCGGGCCCTGGACCTGTCCGTCTACGCCGGCACGCCGGCCGAAGCGGTGCTGGCGGGGCTGGGCGCCGGGTTGGGTGTGCGCTACGAGACCGACGTCTGGCGCAAGACGGCCGCGGTGCGCACCCGCGCGGGTTCGGTGGAGGTGGCCTACGATGTGGGCACGATCCGGGCGCAGGGACTGGAGCTGCCGGTGTGCGAGCTGGAGTTCGAGCTGATGTCCGGGCGGCCCCAGGCGCTGTTCATCGTGGCCGGCCGCTGGCTGGCCCGGCACGGCCTGGTGCTGGACCTGCGCAGCAAAGCCGAGCGCGGCGACGGGCTGGCCAATGCCGCAGCCCGCATCGCCGCCGCGCCGCTGGACGAACGGCCCCAGGTCAGGGAAGCGGAGATCGCCGCGTTCTGGGCGCCGCGCTTTGCCACCGGGATCGGGCTGGGCCAGGACGAGACGCCCGATCAGGCGCTGGCCGCGATGACCGCTGAATGCTTCGAGCAGATCGCTCGCAACGCGGCGCCGCTGGCGGCAGCCGACGCGCCTCCCGGGGTACGGCTGGGGGGCGCCGAACACGTGCACCAGTTGCGTGTCGGCATGCGCCGGCTGCGCTCGGCATGGAAGCTGCTGGACGGCAATGCCGAATTGCCCCCGGCGGCGTTGCAGGAGGGGGCGCGCCGGCACTTCGCCGACTTCGGCCGGGTCCGCGACCAGGACGTCATGGGCGGCGAGGTCCTGTCCACGCTGGTCGATGCCGGCATGCCGCCCCTGGCGTGGCAGCCGGAGGCCGGGCCCGATGCGGCCACCCTGGCATCGTCCGTGGACTTCCAGTCGTGGCTGCTGGGCCTCCTGGCCTGGAACGTGGGCATACGCGAGCCGGCTCCCAGCCTGCCCATGGCCGGCGGGCTGCCGGCGGCCGAACCGGCGGCGCCCGCGCCGGCGCGTCCCGTCCGCCTTGCGCGCGCGGTCACGCCGCGCCTGGACAAGTGGCACCGCCGGCTGGTCCGCGAGGGACGCCATTTCGTGCGTCTGGAAGACGAGCGCCGCCACGCCCTGCGCAAGCTGGCCAAGCGCCTGCGCTACGGGCTGGCCCTGTCGGCGCCCCTGTACCGGGCGGCGCGCGTGCGGGCCTATCGCAGGCAGCTTTCGGCGCTGCAGGACATCCTGGGCGAGATCAACGACCTGGTCGTGGCGCGCACGCACTATGCCTCGCTGGCCGACGCGCATTCCCAGGCCTGGTTCGCGCTGGGATGGATCGCCGCCCGGCTGCGCGAGCTGGAGGTCCAGGCCGAGACGGCCTTCGGCGCGCTGGCCGAGGTCAGGGTGCCCTGGAAGGCCCGGCGGTGAAGGCGCGGGGCCGCAGGCCCGCGTGGAACCAGGACACCAGGGTATAGGTATCGAACACCGGCAGCCCCAGCTCGGCTTCGACCGCCGCCGAATGGACCGGGAAGTTCGCGCATTCGCTGACGATGGCACCGACCTCGGGGTGCCGGGCGACCAGCCGGCGGGCCGCCGCGACGACCTCCCGCTCGTGCGCCGCGAGGTCGAACGTCGTCCGGTTCTCCAGCAGGTCGCGCTTGAACAGCGAACCGGGCGGCAAGCCCTCGACCGGCGGCGTGCCGGCTACGCCCACGCCGTGGAAGTGGGCGGGCGTCAGGGCCTCGGCCACGGGCGTCAGCACGCCTACGGTCCTGCCGGGCGGCAGCAGCGCCTGCGCCATGGGAATCTGCAGCAGGCTGGAGGTGGCGACGGGCACCGGGCAGCACGCGGCCAGCTCGCGTTGCAGCACCGCCAGGAAACCGCAGCTGGTCACGATGCCGTCCACCCCCATGGCCGCCAGCCCGGCGGCCGCCCGTGCGAACAGGTCCAGCGTGCCGCCGGCCTCGGGGCCGGCGACGCGGGCGCCGGTCGCGCCCTGGACCACCGCATACTGCACCGGGAAAGGCCAGGTGGCCGCGTGGCCGATGTCGCCCGGGACGCGCTGGAAGCCCGTGTCCAGCAGCAGGATGCCGATGGAGACGCCGTGCAGGGTACGGGCGCGGGCCATGCGGCTCAGTCCACGAAGCAGTTGCAGTGCTCGAAGGCCGCCGGGACGGGCTTGCCCAGCTGGGCGAATTTCTTGCGGCTGATCAGCGCGGCGTAGTCCTTGCGGCCAGGCTTGATGGGGGCGAGCTCGGTGGTCTTGCGGCCCTTGAGCAGTTCGGCCGCCAGCTGGGCGGCGTGCGCGCCCTGCACCTGGTAGGACGCGGCGTAGGACACGGCAACCACCCCCTTCTTGATCAGCTCGGTTTCCGCGCTGAGGATGGGGATGCGGTAGCGGTCGGTAACCGAGGCCAGCGCCGGCATCGAGGACTGCACCAGGCTGGAGCCGATGGCATAGACGAAGTCGACGCCCGACAGCATCTGGGTGCGCTGCTGCACGTCGATGGCCGCATCCACGCTGACCGCCTGCAACGCCAGGCCGGCCCGCTTGGCGGCGCCTTCGATGGATTTCATGGCGACCACGTCGTTGGCTTCCCCGGGGGCGTACAGGACGCCGAACTTCTTCGCGTCGGGAAAGATCTGGCGGGCGAACTCCAGCACCGCGTCGTAGTCCATCGCGCTGGCCGAACCCACGAAGCGGGGCCCGCCCTGGTTCCAGTTCGGCACCAGCCCGGCGGCAACCGGGTCGCTGATCAGCACGAACACCAGCGGGATGCGCTTGTCGCTGACGCTGGTGATGGCGGCCTGCGACACCGGTGTGGTCACGGTCAGGATGACCGAGGGCTTGTTGGCCTCGATCTGGTTCAGGATCTGCGGGATCATGGCCGGCGTGAAGTTGGCGTCGCTGTAGACGAAGCGCACGTTCTTCCCGTCCACGTAGCCCAGCCTGGCCAGTTCCTGCTTGAAGCCCGACACGCTCTGGTCCAGGGCCGGATGCGGACCGAAGTTGGCGATGCCCACGACCATGGGTTCCTGCGCGCCCGCCGCGCAACTGGCCACGAGGGCCGTTCCGGCCACCAGCCGTCCGAGAAGTTTGCCCAGCACGGTTTTTCTCCTGCCAAGAACGGGAAACGCCCGCGCGCCGCTTGGCCGGCGCGCGGGCGCGAGTGTCAGGCCTCGAGTTCCGAAAGTTCGGTCAGGGGCTTGATGCCGCCTTCGTTGGCGATCAGCGCGCGCTTGCGGACGTAGCGCAGGATGCTGGTCGCGCCATAGCGCGAGCCGCCCATGCCGGACATCTTGAAGGCGGTTTTCTCGCCGTCGAACATCATGCCGCGCTGCAGCTCGGTGTCGTTGATGCTGACACCGCCCGCCTCCATCAGCGTCGCGAAATCGCCCGCGGTGTGGGTGTCGGGACCGAACACGGCGCCCGACAGGCCGAAGACCGTGTCGTTGACCAGATGGGCGGCTTCCTCGACGGTGCTGAATTTCATGACCGGCACGACGGGGCCGAAGGTCTCTTCGGTCATGACCGCCATGCTGTGATCCACCCCGGTGACGATGGTGGGATCCAGCCAGATCGCGCCGCCCACGTTTTCGACCTTGCCGCCCGACAGGATGCGGGCGCCGCGCGCCACCGCGTCCTGGAGCTGGGCTTCGACGATGGCGCCCTGGGCCTCGAAGATGAACGGGCCGTAGTGGCCGCCGTCTCCCGCCGCGTGGCTGCGCCGCAGCGTGGCGGCCTGCCGCAGCAGTTCGGCGACGAACTCGTCATGCACCGAGGCATCCACGTACACGCGTTCGATCGCATAGCAGACCTGCCCGGTGTTGTAGATGGCGCTGCGCAGGATGCTGGTGGCGGCGCGGGCGAGATCCGAGCCCGCCAGCACCACCGCCGGATCCTTGCCGCCCAGTTCCAGGAAGGCAGGGATGAAGGCTTCGGCCGCGGCAAGCGCGATCCTGCGGCCGGTCTTGATGCTGCCCGTGAAGACGATGGCATCGCTGTTGGCCACCACGGCCTGCCCGGTCTCGGCCCCGCCGCGTACCAGGGTGATGATGTGCGCCAGCTCGGGCACGTCGTCGATCGAGCGCTGCAGCGGTTCCACGAAGCGCGGCGTGACCTCGCTGGGCTTGACCATCACGGCCGCGCCGGCGACCAGCGCCGGGATCGCGTCGATGAAGGACAGCACCAGCGGAAAATTCCAGGGGCTGATGACGCCCACCAGCGGGTAGGGCACCAGGGTGGTCTTGAAGATGATCTCGTCGTTGTGCGAGAACTTGCGGAAGGGCTGGGCCAGCACCTGGGGCGCCGCCTCGCAGTAGCCGTGGATGAAGTGCTCGACGGCGCCGAGTTCTTCGTGGGAGATGCGCGTGCGGCCGGTGTCGACGCTGAGCGCCGCGGCGATCTCGGTGGCATGCCGGCCCAGGGCCTCGGCCCATTTCTTCAGGATGGCGACGCGGCGCTCCAGGCCGCCCGAGAACCAGGCGCGCTGCGCCTCGCGCGCCGCCTTGGCCTTGGCGGCGATGTCCGCCGGGCTGGTGGATTCGAACCGGTAATCCCGTTCGCCGCTGCGTGGATTCCGTACTTCCATGACTGCCATTGTGTGCCTCGCTAGTTGTTCCCATCGGGGATGGGACGATCCTATGCGAAGCATGGGGCGGCAATCAGCCCGGGATGCGCATCACTGCCGATTTCCTAGAAAAGTCATCTGTTTCCCGAAAGCGGGCCGGATGCGATCAATGCGTACCCGGCGGATGCAGCGGGTCGCCGGCGTGGCGGGCCAGGACTTCCTCGGCGCTGCCCATGCGGCGGGCGTCCTTGGGCGCGAAGCCGAAGTGCTCGCGGAACGAGGCGGTGAAGCTGGTCTGGTGCTGGTAGCCCACGGCGCAGGCCACCTCGTTGACGGACAGGCGGTCCTGGATGAGCAGGTTCAGCGCGCGGTTCATGCGGTGGCTGTGGCCGAACTCGAACACCGTCATGCCGTACAGGAACTTGAAGCCGCGCTTGAGCTTGGACGTGTTGGTGCCCACCGCGCGCGCCAGTTCCGGGATGGTGGGCACGCGCGTCATGTCCGACAGCATGATGTCGCGCGCCTTCTCGATCAGGCGCAGGTCGCGGGTGGAGAACACGCCCGGGGCGTTCTCGCTTTCTATGTGGTTCTGCCACAGGTCCAGCGAGGCGCACAGGATCTCGCTGGCCTTGGCCTCGGCCAGCAGCAGGCGGCGATAGCCCTGGTAGGGGTTGGCCAGCAGTTTCTCGATGGCGTGCAGCACTTCCACGCCCACCGGCATCTGGTGGCAGAAGACCTGTTCGTTGCCCACGGCGTCCAGCTTCTTCTGGAAGGCGTTGCCGGCGCCCAGCGAGGCGCGGACGAAGGCGTCGAAATAGGCCTGCGTGACGTACATGCTGACCATGCGCCAGGATCCGGGGCCGCAATGCACCTGGTAGAGCATGTCGTCGCCCTGCTGCACCACCGTCAGGTTGGGCGAGCCGATCTGCACTTCGCCCGATTCCGAGAACTCGACGCGCGCGGGGCCCTTGAGCACGAAGTGGAATTCGACGAAGCCTTCTGGCAGCACGCTTTCGGTGCGTTCCTTCGTGTAGCGGCAACTGGTGATGACCAGGAAGATCTCGTCCCGCAGGCTGATCAGTTCCCAATAGCCCTCGGACGGATCCTGGGAAACGGCCACGCGCTGGCCGTAGATGCCGGGGCCCTTGGCCTGGGGAATGGCGTGCTCGGCCGTCGCGCGCAGGCTGTGGAAGGCTTCGGTGGTCCGGGCATGCCGGCCCGCCAGCCGCGTCCTGAACAGTCCGTCGTCGCTCTGGTCGGGACGAAAGGGGAAGGTATTCATCGGCACTCCGTGCGGTCGGACATTCGGCGGTGGCATACGGTACGGTGGCGCGGTCGACCAGGCAATCCGGGCTAACACGCGTATGGCGTCGCCCGCGACATCAAGTTGTTCCGTAATCCTAGGTTTTCGCCACATCCGGCAAAGAAGCGCGGCGTCGGCCGTTGCTATCGTCGGACCTTCATCCCACGCAAGACCTTCACATCGATGAGACACTACCTCGACAAGCTCCAGTCCCGGGGCGAGCTGGTCGTCGTCCACAAGGAAGTGGATCCGCGCTTCGAGGCCGCCGCGATCGCCCGCAGGCTTCAGTCCGAGTCCAGGCAGGCGGTGCTGTTCTCCCATGTCCGGGGCAGCGCGCTGCCCGTGGTCATGAACGTCTACAGCGAACACCAGCGCCTGCGCGAAATCATCCGCTGCGGACGCAAGACCTTCTGCGAACGCCTGGGCGAGGAGATCGCGCTGGCGGCCACGCTGGGGCAGGGCGCCTGGATGGAAGATACCGATCCCGGCGACGACTGGTGCTCGGGCACGCTGTCCGACCTGCCCATCCTGACCTATCACGAGCGCGACGGCGGTGCCTACATCACCTCGGGCATCTTCCTGGCGAAGCATCCCGACAGCGGCGTGCCCAACCTGTCGTTCCACCGGTCGATGAAGGTCTCCGACGGCGAATTGCGCGTACGCCTGGGCAGCACGCACGACCTGGCGCGCTTCCAGCAGGCGGCCGAGCGCGACGGCAAGCCGCTCGAGGCGGCGATCCTGGTCAGCGCCGCGCCCGAACTGTTCATGGCGGCCTGCGTGTCGCTGCCGCCGGATGCCAGCGAACTGGCCCTGGCCGCGGCCATACGCGGCGGGCCGCTGCGCATGAGGCGGTGCAGGACCATCGACCTGTCGGTGCCGGCCGCGGCCGACATCGTGATCGAGGGCCACATCCTGCCCAACGAACGCCGTCCGGAGGGCCCCTTCGGCGAGTTCATGGGCTACTACGTCGAGGTGGGCGACAACCACGTGTTCGAGGTCACCCACGTCGGATGGCGCAAGGGCGCCGTCTTCCACGGTCTGATCTGCGGCTCCAGGGAGGACCTGCGGCCGCTGGAGGCGGCCACGGCCGCGCGCATCTACCAGGCGCTCAAGGCCCAGGTGCCGGGCGTGCTGGACGTCTCGTGTCAGCCCACGGTCATGAACACCATCATCAAGATCCGCAAGCAGTACGAAGGCCACGGCGGCCACGCGCTGCTGGCGGCGATGGGATCGCACCTGGACTACAACAAGTTCTGCGTGGTGGTGGACGAGGACGTCGACATCTACGACATGGACGAGGTGGTCTGGGCGTTCGTGACGCGCGGCCGCGCCGACACCCGCACCATGGTGGTGCCCAACGTGCCGGGCTTCTATCGCGATCCGCACAAGGACCATTGGGGACGCCTGGCGCTGGATGCGACGCGCCCGTGGGGCCGGGAGGCGGAGTTCGCGCGCAAGCGGATCCCGGGCGAAGACACGGTGGACCTCGCGGAGTACCTGGGCTCGCAGTGGCCCGCGGCGTAGCGGCGGGCACCGGCGTGGCCGTCGGTATGCAAAAAACAATTGTTTTTTTGCTTGGCCTGGCCGATCATGGTCGCCAGACCATGAAAACGCCCGCGCCTCCACCCCTCGAACCGCTTGCCCGCGCGGACCTGCTGCCCGAGCGCATCTACCGCCGGATCCACGAGAAGATCGCCAGCGGCGAGATCGACCCGTCCGTGCGCATGACCGAGACCCAGCTCGCCGCGATGCTGGGCGTGTCCCGCACGCCGCTGCGCGAGGCGCTGACGCGCCTGCGCCATGAAGGGCTGCTGACCGCGGGCCGGGGAACCTCGGTGGCCTCGCTGTCCCGCCTGGATCTGGAGGAAATCATGGAGCTGCGGCTGCTGATCGAGCCTTATCTGGCTGCCCGCGCCGCCCGGTCGGTCACGCCCGAGGGACTGGCCGAGCTCGAGGCGGTCGTGCAGCGCGAGGTCGATGCGCTGCCCCGGCCGTCCCTGCAGAAATTCGTCATGGCCAACCATGACTTTCGCGTCGCGCTGGTGCGGCTGGTCGGCAACAAGCGGCTGGGCGAAGCCGCCAGCCGCCACGACAGCCAGATCCAGACCCTGCGGCGGGCCACGCTGGAGAAGAAATCCAATCGCGAGATCGTGGTCCGGCACCACCGGGCGCTGGTCGAGGCGCTGGGCCGCCGCGATGCCCGGGCGGCCGAGAAAACCATGCGCGACCTGATGCTGCAGGCGCGCGAATCGATCCTGGCGCTGATTCCCGCGCCCAGGGCCTGATAGGAGATACGTTCTTGCTACGGTTGGGTATCGACATAGGGGGAACCTTCACCGATTTCGCGCTCGAGGCCAGCGATGGCGGCGCGGCCCGGCGCTGGTTCCTGAAGGTGCTGACGACTCCGGAGTCGCCGGAGCGCGCGGTGCTCGAAGGACTGGACCGCATCCTTGCCGATGCCGGATTCGCGCCTGCCGACCTGGATACGGTGGTGCATGGCACCACGCTGGCCACCAATGCCGTCATCGAACGTCGCGGTGCGCGGATCGCGTTCATCACCACCGAAGGTTTTCGCGACACCCTGGAGATGGGTACGGAAAGCCGCCATGACCATTACGATCTCTACGTCGACAAGCCGGAACCGCTGGTGCCGCGCGACCTGCGCCTGACGGTGGATGAACGCATGTCGGTGGACGGCCAGGTGCTGCGTCCGCTGGACGATGCCGCCATCGAGGCCCTGTTGCCGTCCCTGGACGAAGCGGGGGTCGAGGCCGTCGCCATCGGGTTCCTGCACAGCTACCGGAATCCCGCGCACGAGCGGCAGGCCGCGGCCGTGCTGGCCCGGCTTCGGCCGCAGCTGGATGTTTCGCTGTCGTCCGAGGTGGCGCCGGAGATCCGCGAGTTCGAGCGTTTCGCGACGGCCTGCGTGAATGCCTACGTGCAGCCGGTGATGGCCGGCTATCTGCGGCGCCTGGAAGAGGCGCTGGCGGCGCGCGGCGTACGCGCGCCGCTGCTGCTGATGCTGTCCAACGGCGGCCTGTGCGAGGTCGAGGTCGCTCGTCGCTTTCCCGTCCGGCTGCTGGAGTCCGGTCCGGCCGGAGGCGCCATCCTGGCTGCGGACGTGGCGCGGCGAATGGGCATAGACCGCGCGCTGCTGCTGGACATAGGCGGCACCACCGCCAAGCTGTGCTTCATCGACGAAGGCGCGCCGCAAACCGCGCGGTCGATGGAAGTGGCGCGGCTGGCCCGGTTCAAGGCGGGCAGCGGCATCCCGCTGCGCTTTCCCGTGGTCGAGCTGGCCGAGATCGGCGCCGGCGGCGGCTCCATCGCGCATCTCGATGCGCTGGGGCGGCTGCAGGTGGGACCGGAGAGCGCCGGTTCGGTGCCGGGGCCGGCCTGCTACATGCGGGGCGGCACGCAGCCCACCGTTACCGATGCGCACCTGGCGCTGGGCCGGCTCGACGCGGAGCATTTCGCCGGCGGCCGGATGACGCTGGGCCTGGGCGCCGCGCGCGAGGCGCTGGAGGGACTGGGCGGAGCGCTGGACCTGTCGGTCGAGGACACGGCCTGGAGCATCTGCGAGATCGTCGACGAGAGCATGGCCAATGCCGTCCATGAACATGCGGTCGAGGTCGGCAAGGGGGTGGACGGACGCACGCTGATCGCCATCGGCGGCATGGCGCCGTTGCATGCCGCGCGGCTGGCCGCCAAGCTCGGGCTGGACCGCGTGGTCATTCCCGAGGGCGCGGGCGTGGGATCGGCGCTGGGCTTCCTGCGCGCGCCCGTGGCATTCGAGACCACGCGCAGCGTGCAGGCCAGGCTGTCGTCCTTCGATGCCGCCCAGGCCAACGCCATCGTCGCGGAACTGGCCGCCGAGATGCATCGCGTGGTCCGCCGGGCGGCGCCCGGCGCCGAGGTCCGCGAACAGCGGACCGCCTGGATGCGCTACCAGGGACAAGGGCACGAGATACGGGTGATCCTGCCCGACGGCTCCTTCGGCGAAGGCGCCGCGCACATGCTGGCCGCGGCGTTCGAGGCCGCCTACCGCGCGCTCTACGGCCGCGTGATCGCCGGCGCGCAGATCGAGGTGCTGGGCTGGACCGTCAGGGTGGAGGCGCCGGTGCCGGCGGTCGCGCCCGCCGCGGCCGGCATAGCCGTGGCCCGCGAGGCCGGCGAGCGCCGGTTCTACGACCAGACCTTGCGCGACTTCGTGTCCGGCCGGGTGCTGCCCGCCCGCGCCGTGGCGCCGGGCGCGCCGCTGGCCGGGCCCGCCCTGCTGGTGGAGGACGAAACCACCATCGTGGTGCCGTCGGGCCTGGCGGTCGCGTGCACGTCCGCGGGCGACATCGTGCTGGATGGCGCGGCGGCTTCCCCGGCCGCCGCGGCCGGCAGGGACATGCCGGAGGAGATCAAGGCCCAGGTCCTGTGGAGCCGCCTGATCGCGGTGGTCGAGGAGCAGGCACGCACCCTGATGCGCACGGCCTTCTCTCCCACGGTCCGCGAAGCGGGCGATCTGTCGGCCGGCCTGTTCGACCTGGAAGGCCGGCTCATCGCCCAGGCGGTCACGGGCACGCCCGGCCACGTGAACTCCATGGCCGCCTGCGCCCGCCACTTCCTGGACAAGCACCCGCCGGCCTCCATGGCCGAGGGCGACCACTTCATCACCAACGACCCGTGGCTGACGTCCGGCCATCTGCACGACGTCACCGTGCTGTCGCCTGCTTTCCAGGACGGCAGGGTGATCGGTTTCTTCGCCTGTACCTGCCACCAGGTGGACATCGGCGGCCTGGGCCAGGGGCCGGACGGCCGGTCGGTGTACGAAGAAGGCCTGTACATCCCCATCCTGCGCCTGGCGCGCGCGGGCCGCCTGAACGAGGACCTGCTCGACATCGTGCGCGCCAACGTGCGCCAACCCGAACCGGTGGTGGGGGACATCCTGTCCTACGTCACGGCCAACGAGGTCAGCGCCCGCCGCCTGGCGTCCACGCTGGACGAATTCGGCCAGGACGGGCTGGCGGACATCGCCGCGTTCCTGCTGGAACGCTCGGCGGCCGGCATGCGTGCCGCCATCGCCAAGCTGCCACAGGGTACGTACCGCTCGCACATGCGGCTCGACGGCTACGACCGTCCGGTCGACATCCATTGCGCGGTGGGCATCGACGGGGAGCGCATACGGGTGTCGTTCGACGGCACGTCGCCGGCCAGCGCCAAGGGCATCAACCTGGTGCTGAACTACACCCGCGCCTATGCGGCGTTCGGCGTGCGCGCAGCGGTCGCGCCCAACGTGCCCAACAACGCGGGCTCGCTGTCGCTGGTGGAAGTGGATGCGCCCGAGGGCTCCATCCTGAACGTGCGCCACCCGGCGCCGGTCTGTGCCCGCCACATCATCGGCCAGTTCCTGCCCGAGGTGGCGCTGGGCGCACTGGCCGGGGCTCTGCCCGGCCGCATCCCGGCCGAGGGCGCCGCCTGCAACTGGGGGCTGCAGCTGCGCGGCGGCATCGAGGGCGGGGCGCCTTTCGAGATCCTGTTCTTCAACGCCGGCGGTTCGGGCGCCCGCCCCGAAGGCGACGGGCTGTCGGCCACCGCCTTCCCCAGCGGCATCCGGTCGATCCCGGCCGAAATCTGCGAGACGGCGGCGCCCATCGTCATCTGGCGCAAGGAACTGCTGCCCGACAGCGGAGGAGCCGGCCAGTACCGGGGCGGCCTGGGACAGCGGGTGGAGGTCGCCACCCGCGACGGGACGCCGTTCCAGGTGTTCGGCATCTTCGACCGCGTGTTGAATCCCGCCCGCGGACGCGAGGGCGGGGCCGACGGGGCACCGGGGTGGGTGGGCACCGCTTCGGGGTCGGCCATGCGGTCCATGGGGCTGCAAACCGTCCCCGCCGGCGAGGTCCTGCGCATCGACGTGCCGGGCGGCGCGGGCTATGGCGACCCGTCGCGCCGCGCGCCCGAGGCGGTCCGGCGCGACGCGCGGCTGGGCTATTTCTCGTCCGGGGCCGCCCGGCGTTTTCATTCCGGCGCGATCGACTGATCGCCCGCATACCAAGGAAGTCCGAGCATGCAACCACAGTCCATTTCCCTTCGCATCCGCGCGCTGCTGGGCATCGCGGCAATGGCGCTCGGCGGTTCCGCCCTGGCGCAGACCCGGCTCGACATGGCGATCGCCTGGCCACCGGGCAATTTCCATACGAAGAACGCGGTGGCCTTCGCCGAGGCCGTGGACAAGGCCACCGGCGGACAGGTGAAGATCACCGTGCACGCGGGCGGCGTGCTGGGCTTGAAGGGGCCGGAAGCGCTGCGCGCGGTGCGCGACGGCATCGTGCCGATGGCCGAGTTCAACGCGCCGCAGCAGGTCGGCGATGCGCCGCTGTTCGCGCTCGAGACACAGCCCTACCTCGTGGGCGACTACCGGCAGCTGCGCGTGCTGCACGACATCATGCTGCCCGAATACGACAAGGTGCTGGCCCGCTTCGGACAGAAGCGGCTGTACATGACGCCGTGGCCGGACCAGTATCTCTTCACCCGCAAGCCGGTCGCCTCCACCCCCGACGTCAAGGGCATGAAGGTGCGGGTCACGGACCGGGTGACGTCCGAGCTGATCAAGCATGTCGGCATGTCGCCGGTGCAGATGACCTTCGCCGACATGATGCCGGCCCTGGCCTCGGGCGGCCTGGATGGCGTGACGACCTCGGCCTCCACCGCGGTGGACTCGCGCTTCTGGGAGTTCCTGAAGCACGCCTACAAGACGAATCACGTCTGGTCGTCGAACGTGGCGACGATCAACCTGGCCGCATGGAAGAAACTGACGGCCGCGCAGCGCGACGCGATCGAGAAAGTGGCGCGCGATCTCGAGCCGGCCTTCTGGAAGGCCAGCCAGGAGGACGATGCCAAGTCGCTGGCGGTCCTGCGCGAGCACGGCATGCAGGTCGAACCCTTGCCCGCGCCGGTCACCGCGGACCTGAAGCAGGCCGCCGCCGGCATGGTGGAGGACTATGCGCGGCGCACGCCTTCCGTGCCCGAATTGCTCAGGCAGTACCGCGAGCGCGCGGGGCAGGCCCGATGAGGGCATGGCTGGACGGCATCGACCGCCTGTCGCTCTGGGGCGCGCGTGCCGCGTGCTGGCTGATCGTCGCGATGCTGGCGCTGATCGTGGCCGAGGTTGCCTCGCGCAAGTTGCTGGGCATCAGCCTGGAATTCGCCTGGGAATATGCCAGCTACCTGCTGGCCATTTCCTTCCTGGCCGGCAGCGGCCATGTCCTGCGGGCGGGATTCCACGTCCGGGTGCATCTGGCGCTGAACGCATTGGGACCGCGCCGTGCCCGCCTGCTCGATGGCGTGGCCACGGCATTCACGGCCCTGGTGTCGGGTTTCTTCGCCTATGCGCTGCTGCGGCTGGCATACATGTCCTACCTGGACCAGACACGTTCCTTCCTGCCCAGCAATTCCCTGCTCTGGCCGTTCCAGGCGCTGTTCGCCCTGGGGGCCGTCGTCCTGGCGCTGCAGTTCGCCGCGCGCCTGGCGCGCATCGCGCTGGGCGAACCGACCGAGCAAGGCACGGGCGACGCGCCGCTCGTTTCCACGGAATAGAGTCCGCCATGATAGAAATCGCTCTCGTCGTCGCGGGCCTGCTCATTCTCCTGCTGGGAGCCGGCGTGTGGGTGGGGCTGGGGCTGATGGCCACCGGCGGGATCGGCCTGATGCTGTTCCGCTCGACGCCGGTGGAGGTGCTGCTGGGCCAGTTGTCCTGGAACTCGGCCACCGTGGCGGAGCTATCGGCCCTGCCGCTGTTCGTGCTGATGGCGGAAATCCTGTTCCGCACCCGCATCGCGGCCGCGATCTTCGATGCGCTCGCGCCCTGGACGACGTGGCTGCCCGGGCGTCTGGCCCATGTGAACGTGGCGGCGTGCACGGTCTTCGCGGCCGTGTCGGGGTCGTCGGCCGCCACCGCCGCGACCATCGGTCGGATCACCCTTCCGGAACTGACCCGCCGGGGCTATGCCGGCTCGCTGGCCATGGGGTCGCTGGCAGGCGCCGGCACCATCGGCTTCCTCATTCCTCCTTCGATCGTGATGATCGTCTACAGCGTGCTGGCGCAGATATCGCTGCTGGACCTGTTCCTGGCGGGCATCGTGCCCGGACTCGTGCTGGCGGCCATGTTCAGTGCCACCATCATGCTGCTGGCGCTGGCGCGGCCGGGCCTCGTGCCGGAAGGGCGCGAACGCTACACCTGGAGCCAGCGGCTGTCGGCGCTCAGGAACCTGTTGCCCGTCATGCTGCTGATCGGCGCCATCATCGGTTCGATGATGGCCGGCATCGCCACGCCCAACGAGGCGGCGGCGGTAGGCGTGGTGGGAGCGCTGGCCATCGCCGCCGCCACGCGCGACCTGAGCCTGGGGGCCTTGCGGCAGGCCTTGATGGGCACCGTTTTCACGTCGTCCATGATCGGCCTGATCGTCATGGGCGCGGGGTTTCTTTCCACCGCCATGGGCTACCTGGGCGTGCCGCAGGCCGTGGCGGAAATGATCGCGCCGCTGCACCTCGGGCCGGTGGGGCTGGTCGTTCTGCTGCTGCTCGTCTACCTGGTGCTGGGCTGTTTCCTGGACGGCATATCGGCCATCGTGATGACCCTGCCCATCGTGCTGCCGCTGGTGACGGCGGCGGGTTACGACCCGGTGTGGTTCGGCATCTTCCTCGTCATCACCGTGGAGATGGCGCAGGTGACACCCCCCGTGGGCTTCAACCTGTTCGTGATCCAGGGGCTGACCAAGGTGTCCGCCATGCAGGTGGCGCGTTCGGCATTGCCGTTCTTCTTCGCGATGGTGGTCTTCACCGGCCTGATCGTCGCTTTTCCCCAACTCGTCATGTGGCTGCCCGGCCTGAAATAGCCGCGCGGTCCGCTGGAAACCATCATGAGAGACTACCTGGCCAGGCTGCAGGCCCGCGGCGACCTGATCGTCATCGACCGCGAGGTCGATCCCGTCCACGAACTGGCGGCCGTGGCGGTGCAGTTGCAGCGCAAGTCCGGCAAGGCGGTGCTGTTCAACAAGGTCCGTGGCAGCGACATGCCGGTGGCGATCAACGTCTACAGCAATCACGACCGCCTGTGCGAGATCATCCGCTGCGGGGACAAGAATTTCTGCGAGCGGCTGGACGAACAGATCCAGGAGGCCGCCGGCAATGCCGCGTGGCAGCGCGATGCCGGGCCGCAGGAATGGCGCGAGGGCAAGCTGAGCGACCTGCCGCTGCTGACGCACCATGGGCGGGATGGCGGCGCCTACATCACGTCGGGCATTTTCGTCGCCAAGGATCCGCAGACGGGTGTGCCCAACCTGTCGTTCCATCGTTCCCTTTACGTGTCGGACCAGGAACTGCGCATCCGCCTGGGCAGTTCGCATGACCTGTATCGCTACCAGCAGGCCGCCGAGGAACGGGACCAGCCGCTGGAGGCCGCCATCGTGATCGGCGCGCCGCCCGAGGTGTTCATGGCGGCCTGCGTGTCGCTGCCGCCCGAGGGCAACGAGCTGGCGCTGGCGTCGGCCATGCGGGGCGAGCCCCTGCCCATGCGTGCATGCAAGACCATCGGCCTGGCGGTACCGGCCGAGGCCGAGATCGTGATCGAGGGCCGCATCCTGCCGCACGAGCGCCGCCCCGAGGGGCCCTTCGGCGAATTCATGGGCTACTACGTCGAGGTGGGCGACAACCACGTGTTCGAGGTTACCCACGTCTCGTGGCGCCAGGGCGCGGTCTACCACGGGCTGGTCTGCGGGTCGCACGAGGACCTGCGGCCGCTGGAGGCGGCCACGGCGGCGCGCATCTACAAGCACCTGAAGGGCCAGGTCGCTGGCGTGCTGGACGTGACGTGCCGGCCCACGGTCATGAACACCATCGTGAAGATCCGCAAGCAGTACGAAGGGCACGCCCAGCACGTCCTGCTGGCCGCCATGGGGTCGCACCTCGACTACAACAAGCTGTGCGTGGTGGTGGACGAGGATGTGAACATCTACGACATGGAAGAGGTGATATGGGCCTTCCTGACGCGCGGCCGGGCCGATACCCGCACCATGGTCGTCAAGGATGTGCCCGGCTTCTATCGCGATCCCCACAAGGACCACTGGGGGCGGCTGGGGCTGGACGCCACCAAGCCGTGGGGGCGCGAGGCCGAGTTCGAACGCAAGCGCATCCCGGGGGATGAGGCGGACATGGTGCTGGCCGATTATCTGGCGGCCGGGCAGCAACTCTAGTACCGGCGCGGACCGCGGGGTCCGCCCGCCAGAAAGCAAACAGGGATACGGCGACGTATCCCTGTTTTTTTATCGGCCCTGGCAAGGGCGCCGGCAGGAGCCGGCGCCGGGGGCTCAGGCGGCGCTGGCCCGGATGGCCCGCGAGGGGCTGCGGCCGGGCTTGCGGCGTACCAGGCTGATCAGCGTCACGAGCACGAACAGCGCGGTGACCATCTTCAGGTCCGAGGGCTGGAAGCCGAAGGCCAGCACCAGCGAGATCAGCTGGAAATAGACCACCGATCCCAGCACGGGGGCGGCCACCTGGCGGAAGATGGTGCGGTTGCCGATGATGGCTTCGCCCAGCAGCAGCGAGGCCAGGCCGTTGATCAGGGTGCCGAAGCCCATGTTCACGTCGGCGAAACCCTGGTTCTGCGCCAGCAGGCCCCCGCCCAGCGCGGCGATCAGGTTGGCCAGCCCCAGCCCGACCAGCGTGTAGGCCTTGACGTTGATGCCCTGGGCGCGGGCCATGGCCTGGCTCGAACCCAGCGCGCGCATGGCCATGCCGTGCTGCGTGCCCAGGAACCAGAAGATCAGGCCGATCAGCACGACGTCGATCACGGCCAGGAACACGATGCGGTTGGTCAGGCTGCCGTCGTCGCCGGGCAGGTAGGAGAACAGGTTGGGGAAGTTGAACAGGGCCGTGTTCGGCTGTCCCATGACGCGGATGTCGATGGAATAAAGCATGGACAGCACCAGGATGCCGCACAGCAGCGTGTTGATCTTGACCCTTTCATGGATGTAGGCCGTGGCGGTGCCGCCCAGGAAGCCGGCCAGGGCGCCGATCAGCAGCGCCGACACGGGCTCGAGCCCGATCACCAGGCACTTGGCGGTGACGCAGGCGCCGAAGGCCAGCGTGCCTTCGCCGGTCATGTCGGCGAAGCTGAGGATGCGGAAGGGAATCATCACGGCGATGGCGATCAAGGCGTAGATCAGGCCCTGCATCATCCCCATGGGGACCAGGTTCAGGAAGGTGGACAGGAAGTTCATGGGTTCACGCCGCTGCTAGGAGATGGGATTCGTCGTCGAAGGCGGCGACCAGTCGCTCGACGGTCATGCCGCGCTTCTGCTCGCCGGACAGGTCCGCGATGATGCGTCCCTGCTGCATCATGATCAGCCGGTTGCCGTAGGTGATGGCATGGCTCATGTTGTGGGTCACCATCAGCGTGGTCAGGCCGGTCTCGGACACCACGCGCGAGGTCACCTGCATGACCTTCTCGGCGGTCTTGGGGTCGAGCGCCGCGGTGTGTTCGTCCAGCAGCAGCAACTGCGGCTCGCGCAGCACCGCCATCAGCAGCGACAGCGCCTGGCGCTGGCCGCCGGACAGCAGGCCGGCCTGGGCCTTCATGCGGTTCTCCAGGCCCAGTCCGAAGGTTTCCAGGCGGGCACGGAACTCGGCCATCATCGCGCTGGTCAGGCCGCGGCCGAAGGTGCGGCGGGCGCCGCGCCGGGCGGCGACGGCCAGGTTTTCCTCGATGCTGAGCGCGGCCGCCGTTCCCACCGACGGGTCCTGGAACACGCGGGAAATGTATTTCGCACGCTTGTGCGTGGGCAGGCGCGTGATGTCGTTGCCATCGATGCGGATGTGGCCGGCGTCGGGCAGGACCTCGCCGGCCAGCATGTTGAGCAGCGTCGATTTGCCGGCGCCGTTGCCGCCGACGACGACGGCGAAGTCGCCGCGCTGCAAGCCGAGGGATACCTCGTCGATGGCGATGCGTTCGTCCGGCGAGCCGGCGTGGAAGATTTTCTGCAGTTGTTGGACGTCTAGCATGAGGTAAGCCTTGATGCGGAAACGGGCTACTCGACGAAGCAGGCGCAGTCGTCGAACGAAGCGGGAATGGCGAGGCCCAGCTCCTTGAACTTGGTCTTGTTGATGGTGGTGATGTAGTCGTCCGGTCCCGGGCGCGCCGGCGCGAGCTGCGAGGTGGGCGTGCCCTTGAGGATGCGGTCGGCCAGGACGGCGGCGTTGGTTCCTATGGATTTCAGCGAGACCGCGTAGTTGGCGGCGGCCATGCCGCTTTTCACGAACTCGGTTTCCGAGCTCAGGATGGGGAACTTCAGTTGCTTGGCCGCGGCCGCCACGGCAGGAATGGCCGATTGCACCAGATTGGAGCCCGTGATATAGGCAAAGCCTATGCCCCGCAGCAATTGGGCGCGCTGCGGAATGTCGCCCACGGCATCGACGCTGACCGGCACGAATTTCAGGCCGGCCCGCTTGGCGGCCTCCTCCAGCTTCTGGGTGGTCACCACGTCGTTGACTTCGCCGGGGTTGTACAGCGAACCGAAGGACGTCGCATGGGGGAACAGCTTCTTGCCGAAGGCCAGCGCGGCGTCGAAATCCTGCATGTCCGATGCGCCGGTGAAGCGCGCGCCGCCTTGCTGCCAGTTGGGCACCAGGCCGGCCTTGACCGGGTCCGTGACCATGGCGAACACCATGGGCGTCTTGCGATTGGAGACCGCCGACAGCGCCGTCTGCGAGACCGAGGTGGTGATCGTCAGGATCAGCTCGGGCGACTTGGACGAGATCTGCGTGAACATCTGCGGCATCAGGGCTTGGGTGAAGTTCGCGTCGCTGTAGACGTAGGTGGTGTTCTTGCCGTCCACGTAGCCGCGCCGGGCCATTTCTTCCTTGAAGCCCTCTATGGTCTGTGCGATGGAAGGGTGGGGGCCGAGGTTGGCGATGCCGATCACGGTTTCCGAGGTGGCCGCGCCGGCGTAGCCGAGAAGGGCGGCTGCCGCCGCGTGAAGGACGAGGGCACGCGGGAAAGACAGGCGAAACGCAAGCATGACGTTGGACTCGCTGGAGGGCTTCGAATGCCGAATTTTTAGCACCGAACCACCGGCCGCCCCCACCCTCGAACGGACGAGTCCCGATCGCCTAGATGTTCTTGCCTATTTCCTAGATGAGGCGCGCCGAGCCTGGCTGCGCACGGCGCGCGGCGGGCCCGGCGAGCGAAATTGTGGCGATCCATTCCGGATTGCTAGGAAATCCGCACCGTGTGGGGATGCGCCCTTGTAGGGGCGGTCCGGGCTGCCTAGTCTGCGCGGCAGGGAGGCGAATCGGTTCGCCTTTCGCCGGTTCGAAAGAACCGTGACCTTCATCGAGAACACGGGGCCGCCTGGCGCGGGAGAAAGGCATGAAAAGATGGTTGATCGGAGCGGCCGCGGCGGCCGCATGCGCGGGGGCCGCGCATGCGCAGTCCAACGTGACGCTGTACGGCTTTCTGTATAGCGGCTTGCGCTATGTGAACAACAGTGGAGGCCACAGCGTGACGGGCCTGGCCACCGGACCCTCGCGCTGGGGCATGCGTGGCAACGAGGACCTGGGCAACGGCCGTTCCGCGTTGTTCACCCTGGAAAGCGGTTTCGACATGGGATCGGGCAACTCGCGCCAGGGCGGACGGCTGTTCGGCCGCCAGGCTTACGTGGGCCTGAACGACAACAGCCTGGGCACGGTCACGTTCGGCAGGCAGTACGACATGGTGGCTTCGTTCCTCGCTCCCTATGTGCCCGCCGGCAAGTGGAACGGCTACATGGCGCACCCCGGCGACGTCGACAACCTGAACTTCCAGTTCCGGCTGAACAATTCGGTGAAGTACGTCACGCCCGTCATCAACGGCTTCCAGGCCGGCGCGGTGTACAGCTTCGGCGAGGTGGCCGGATCCAGCAAGCAGAACAGCGCCCACAGCATGGGGCTGAAGTACAAGTCGGGCGACTTCTCCGTCGCGGCCGCCTACATGCGGGTGAATAACCCGGCCACCGCGGTGTCCGAGGGCAACTGGAATACCATCCTGCTGCCGGCGTTCACCTCCACTTCGCAGCGCAACGCCTACACGGTCAGCCCGCAGGCGATGACGACCGTCGGCGTCGCGGCGGACTACCAGGCGGGCAGCTTCAAGTACGCCGCCGCCTACACCCAGGTCCGCTACGACAAGGTGGGCGGCACGGTGGCGGGCCTGCCCGTCAGCGACGCGAAGTACAGCAACCTGGACCTGAACGTGGCCTATTCCGTCAACGCCAGCTGGCAGCTCGGCGCGGGATATACCTATACCTTCGGCAAGGTGGATGCCACCGGCTTCAAGCCCAAGTACCATCAGTTCAACCTGATGACCAACTACTTCCTGTCCAAGCGCACCATCCTGCAACTGGCGGCCATCCACCAGCGTGCCGCGGGCGATGCGCAGAACGCGTACATCCTGTATGGCAGCACCGGCGGCGCGTCCAGTTCGCGCGGCCAGACCATGCTGCTTGCGGGTATCTTCCATCTGTTCTGATTCGTTTCGGCACGATCCGCCCGCTTGCGGGCGGATCCCAGATTCCATGATTCCTCTACCTTCCGCACGCACCGGCGCCGCCATCCTGGCCGACACTCTCCATGGATTCGGCGTGCGCCATGTCCTGCACATTCCCGGCGAAGGCATCCTCGAGATCGTCGATGCGCTGGCCGATCGCCACGCCGACGTGCGCCTGACGTCCTTCCGCCACGAGGCCGGCATGGCCTATGCCGCGCAGGCGCTGGGCCGGGTGGCCGACATGCCCGGCGTGTGCCTGGCCGCCCGGGCCCCGGGGGCTCTGAATACCCTGCTGGCCGTGCACACGGCCGAGACCGACGCCGCTCCCATGCTGCTGATCGTGGGCCAGGCGGACGCCCGCCAGGCCGGCCGCGATCCGCTGGGGGGGCAGGACCTGGGCGAGGTGTTCCGGCCGGTGGCCAAGTCCGTGCTGTACGCCGGCGAGGCCGCGCGCCTGCCCGAGGTGCTGGCGCGCGCCTGGCGCGATGCGATGTCGGGGCGCAGGGGGCCGGTGGTGGTGATCGTGCCCGAGGACGCCATGCACCAGGAGGCCCGCGTCCCGGACCTGCCGCCGCCGACGCCCGTCCATCCCGCGCCCGCCGCGCCCGACATGGAGCAGTTGCGGACGCTGTGCGCGGCCGCGCGCCGGCCCTTGCTGCTGCTGGGCGGCTCCGGCTGGGACGACGCGTCGCTCGACCGCGTGGCCGCGTTCGCCGCCCGCGCCGGCTGGCCCGTGGCGACCGCCTATCGCCGTGCGGACCTGATCGATCATGCCGATCCGCACTTCGTAGGCGAGACCGGCATAGGCATCGCGCCGGCCCTGGCCGAGGGCTTCGCGCAGGCCGATCTGGTCCTGGCGGTGAACATCCGGCTGGGCGAAATCAACACCTTCGGAGCCGGAGGCTTCGGCGGCTTCAAGCTGCTGGAGGCGCCGCTGCCCAGCCAGACGCTGGTGCACGTACATGCCGAGGCCGGTGAACTGAACCGGGTCTTCCAGGCCGACCTGGCCATCCAGGCAGGAGCCCGGGAGTTCGCCGTCGCGCTGGACGGCCTGCCTGTTCCTGCGTTATCCGATGGCGCATGGCTGTCGGAGCTGCGCGCCGCACGCCAGCAATTCGTGGGAACGGGCGCCTGCGATGCCCCGCTGGACCTGCGCAAGGCCGTCGAGCTGTTGCGCGCGGACATGCCGGCGGGCACCGCCGTGACGGTGGGGGCTGGGGCCTACGCCGTCTGGCTGCACCGCTATTTCGCGCTGCGGCGCGGCGACGTGCTGCTGGGACCCAAGAGCGGCGCCATGGGCTATGGACTGCCCGCGGCGGTGGGCGTGGCGCTGGCCGATCCTTCGCGCCGGGTGGTGGCCGTGGCCGGCGACGGCTGCTTCCTGATGCATGCCGAGGAACTGGCGACCGCCGTCCAGGAAGGACTGAAGATCCTGGTCGTGGTCGTGAACAACGCGGGCTACGGCGCCATACGCGGCAGCCAGATGCGGCTGTTCGGCCGTGCCATCGGGACCGACCTGCGCAATCCCTCCTTCGCCGACTATGCGCGGGCCTTCGGCGCCCATGCCGAGCGGGTCGAGACGACCGACGGTTTCCTGCCCGCGCTGGAACGGGCCCGCGCGGCAACCGGGCCGGCGCTGATCGAGCTCGTCCTGCCGGCGTCCGTGGGCAAGCCGGCATGAGCGCGCCCGCCCGAAGGGCGCGCTCCCTCGGGGAGGATGTCGCGCAGCGACAGGAGGATAGTCCAGTGAGCGCGCAAGGTATGGAGGACTGCCGGTCCGTGATCGTGGTCGGGGCCGGCATCGCCGGGCTGACCGCCGCGTACCGCCTGCGGGAACAGGGCTTTCGCGTGCGGGTGCTGGAGGCCGCCAGCCAGCCGGGCGGGCGTGTGGCGCAGGGACGAGAGGGCCCGATTCCGTACAACACAGGCGCCCGTCTGCTGTATCCCTTCGGCCGGGAACTGCAGGCCCTGATCGACGAGCTGGGCCTGCGCGAGGGCCTGGTGCCCCTGAAGAACCTGGGTGCGGACTGCAGGACCGCGGACGGCACCTACCGCGTGGACCTGATGCCCGGCTTCGCCGCGATGAATACGCCGGGCCTGGGTTGGCGCGACAAGCTGGGACTGCTGCGAGCCGGACTGCACCTGGCCTGGCTGCGCGGCCGCGCGGACCCGGACCATGCCGTTTCGGCGCTGGCCTACGACGACGAGACGCTGGCCGGCTACATCCGGCGCACCGCCGGCAGCCGCGTGCTGGAGCGGCTGGTCGAGCCTGTCTTCCGAGGCACGCGCAGCTGGAATCCCGAGGATATCTCGGCGTCGTTCTACCTCAGCACCACGCCGGGACTGCTGGGCCACGACACCGTGTACGTCCCCCGGGGCGGGATGGGCACGCTGACGGCCGCGCTGGCGGACCGGCTCGGCATCGAGTGCGGAACCGTGGCGACGGCCATCGTCCGGGCGGACGACGGCCCCTGCACGGTGCGATACCGCAAGGACGGCGTGCAGGGCGAGGCCACCGCCGACATCGTCGTCTGCGCGACGCAGGGAACCTACGCGCGGCCGCTGGTGGCCGGGCAGTCGGGCGCCGAGCGCCAACTGCTGGACGCGGTGCGCTACAACAGCCTGGGTATCGTCCACTACGCGCTGCGCGGCCCGTTGCCGCCGGCGCTGGAGTTTTCGCTGCGCAGCCGGCCCACGCGCATCGCCACCTGGCAGCAGATGGCCGCGCCGCCCGATGCCGGCGAGGCCGACGCCATTCTTTACTGCCAGCTCACCCCGGAGGCCGTGGCGGAAGCCGAGCGGCTGGGATGCACCGACGACGTGGACCGCCTGCTGCGCGACGAGATACGCGCGCGCTTGCCGGGCTTCGACCGGCGCCTGGTCTACCGCTTCAATCAGTGGATCGCCTGCAAGCTGCCGGTCTTCTACCCAGGCTATGGCCGCAAGGTGGCGAGCTTCCTGGCATGGCAGTCGGCGCAGCGCCGCAGCGTCTATTACTGCGGCGACTACCTGTCGCAATCGCTGGTGAATGGCGCCTGCCGCAGCGGCGCCGAGGCGGCCGCCGCCATCGCGCGGCATTGGCGCTAAGGCACGCTAGGCGGTGCCGGCGGGCAGCCGCACCGCCTCGTCGCGCAGCAGGGCCAGGAAATACTCCGCCGCCGGCGTTGCCGGGATCTCCTGATTCCAGACGGCGACCAGGTCGCGCTGCAGGCACAGTTCCGGCAGGGGCAGCACCGCGAGATCCGGATAGTGGCGCAACACGGATTCCGGCAGCAGCGTCAGGAAGCGGCCCTTGCGCAGCAGTTCCGCGGTGCACGGAATCGAGACCCCCTGCACCGTGGCCGTGGGCGCCGGCTGCTCCAGCTGCTTGAACAGGGCGACCAGATGCGGCCGGAGCACGCCGTTCTGCGGCGGCAGCACCCAGGGATAGTCCCGCAGGCGCGGCAGGCTTGACCGCCCCGGCAGGTCCAACAGGGGATGGTCGTGCGCCAGGGCGACATGGAAGGGATCGGCCATCAGCCGGCAATGGGTCAGCGCCGCCGGCAGCTCCAGGTTGGTGAGCATGGTTACCGCCATGTCCAGGCGCCCCTCGCGCACGCCCATGACCAGCGGGTGGTACAGCCCTTCTTCCACGAAGACCTGCATGCCCGGGCGCTCGCCGTACAGCCTGAGCAGCGTGCGCGGCAGCAGCGAGGCCGACGCCCCGGCGCCGCAGCCCACGCGCACGACGCCGATGTGCGCGCTCTTGAGCGCGTCCAGTTCTTCCTGCGCCGCGGTGAACTGCATGTCGATCGCCCGCACGTAGGGCAGCAGCGTATGCGCATAGACCGTGGGTGCCACGCCCCAGGCATGGCGGGTGAACAGCGCCATGCCCAGCGACTGTTCGAGCTGGCGCAGGCTCTTGCTCAGGGCGGGCTGTGACATGCCGAGCGCCCGGCCGGCCTTGCCCAGCGACCGGTGTTCGTACACCGCGAGAAAATGCCGCAGCTTGGTGTCCATGAACGGCCCATATCCATTGGTTATGAGTGAGGTAGCCCAAAGCCATCTAGCAGGCCGCTCCCAGGCATGCATAGAATGGGCTTCCACCGGCATTTCTCATCTTTTCCAGGGCGGCGACACCCATGCATCAAGGATATCAGCTCACCTCCGGCTTACCCCGCATCGCCTACGAATCGCACGGCCAGGGCGCGCCCGTCGTGTTCGTGCACGGCGTGGGCGGCAACCTGGACAACTGGCGCGACCAGCTGGAGCACTTCGGCCGCGATCACCGCGCCGTGGCGCTGGACCTGCGCGGCTACGGCCATAGCGACGACATTCCCGGCGCCCTGGATTTCCACGATTTCGCCGCCGACGTGCTGGCGGTCATGGACACGCTGGGACTGGCGCGCGCGCCGCTGGTGGGGCTGTCCATGGGGGGGCTGGTGATCCAGTCCGTCTATGCGCGCGCCCCCGAGCGGGTCAGCGCCCTGGTGCTCGCGGCCTGCCGGCCGGCCGATGCCCCGGTGGCCCATGGCGAACAGTTCGCCCGCGACCGCCTGGCGCCGCTGGAGTCCGAGCGGCCCCAGCAGGCGCTGGCCGACAGCCTGCTGCCCAAGCTGATGGGGCCCGCCACCGCGCCCGACGTCGTGGCCCGGCTGCGCGACAGCCTGCTGCGCCTGCGGCTGGACCAGTACCGCCAGATCGTGCCGGTGCGCACGCAGCTGCCGCCTTACCTGGCGCTTGCCGACATCCGCGTGCCCACGCTGGTGCTGGGCGGGCGGCAGGACCAGCTCGCGCCGGTCGAGCAGATGCAGGCCATCGCCCGCGCCATCGCCGGCAGCGAGCTGGACATCTTCGAGGACTGCGGCCATTTCCTGAACATCGAGCAGGCCCCGGCCTTCAACGTCCGCCTGCGCGCATTCCTGGATGCCGTGGCCGAGCGCGCACCATCCGCCTGAACCCGCCGTCCCACTCCCGGACCTGGAGCCTTCCCATGTTCATCGCAAGACCGCTTTTCGCTGGCATGTCGTCATTGCTCGCCGCCTTGGCCACCTTGTGGCTGGCGGCCGTCGCGCCCACGGCGGCGCATGCGCAGGCCCGGTATCCGGAGCGGCCGGTCAAGCTGCTGGTGCCCTATCCGCCCGGCGGCGCCATGGACCTGGTGGGGCGCATCCTGGCCAAGGACTTCTCCGAGCGCACGGGCCAGCCCATGGTGGTCGAGAACAAGCCCGGGGCCGCCACGATCATTGCCGCCACCGCCCTGGCCGGGGCCGCGCCGGATGGCTACACGCTGATGCTGGCGCCCAATTCCACGCTGACCATCATTCCCCAGCTCTACGCCAAGCTGCCGTTCGACGTGAAGAGCCTGGAAGCGGTGGCGCTGGTGGGGACCAACCAGATGGTGTTTTCCACGAGCAGCGGCAGCGGCCTGAACGACCTGGCGGCGCTGGTGGGCAAGGCGCGCGGGACGCCCAAGAGCGTTTCATACGGTTCGTTCGGCAATGGCAACATCACCCACCTGTTGGGGGAGCTGCTCAACCAGTCGGCGGGCATCGCCATGCTGCACGTTCCCTACCAGGGCGCGGCACCGGCCATGAGCAGCCTGCTGGGCGGCAACATCACGGCCACCTTCGACACCGTCACCAATGTGGCGCCCCAGGTGCAGGCGGGCAAGCTGCGCGCGCTGGCCGTTACCGGCCGCCAGCGCAGTCCGCTGCTGCCCGACACGCCCACCTTCGCCGAAAGCGGCTATCCGGCCCTGGCGGCCGTGGACAGCTGGATCGGCCTGCTCGCGCCCGCGGGCATGGACGCCCGGACAAGGACCAGGCTGGACGCGCATCTGGACCACATCCTGCGCGATCCGGCCTTCGTCAGGCAGTTGAACGAGCGCGGCTTCGACGTGCCCGTCGTCGATGCCGCGATGCTGGCCCGGCGGGTCGAGGAAGAGCGCGGCCTGTATCGCCAGGTCATCGACAAGGCGAACATCCGGCTCGATTGAGCCGCGCCAGCCCGGATCAGGCCAGGACCTTGGCCATGGACGCGGCCACGTAGTCCAGGTTGGCCTCGAACAGTCCGGCCACGCACATGCGGCCGGACTGGATGAGGTAGACGCCGAACTCGTCGCGCAGCCGGTCGACCTGCGCCGGGTTCAGGCCGGTGTAGCTGAACATGCCCCGCTGGTTGACGAAGTAGTCCACGTCCAGGTCCGGGCGCAGGGCGTGCAGGCGGTCTCGCAGGCCCTTGCGCATGGCATGGATGCGCGTGCGCATCTGCGCCACTTCCCCTTTCCATTCCTCGCGCAGTGCGGGGTCGTTCAGCAGGGCGCTGACCACGCGGCTGCCGAACAGCGCCGGGCTGGAGTAGTTCTTGCGGACCGTGGCCTGGAGCTGGCCCAGCACGCGGCCGGCCTCGTCGGCGGTCGGGCAGACCACCGACAGCCCGCCCACGCGTTCGCCGTACAGCGACATGTTCTTCGAGAACGAATTGCCCACCAGCATGGCGATGCCGCGGTCGGCCGTCTCGCGCACGACCCAGGCGTCCTCTTCCAGGCCGTCGCCGAAGCCCTGGTAGGCCATGTCGAAGAACGGGATGGCGTTGCGGGCGACCAGCACGTCGATGATCTTGAGCCACTGCTCGCGCGACGGGTCGATGCCCGTCGGGTTGTGGCAGCAGGGCTGGAGCAGCACGATGCTGCGCTCGGGCAGCGTCTCGAACGTGGCCAGCATCTCGTCGAAGCGGATGCCGTTGGTGGCCGCGTCGTAATACGGGAAGGCATGCATGGGGAAACCCGCGCCGCCCAGGATGTTGTAGTGGTTCTCCCAGGTGGGATCGCTGATCCAGATCTCGCTGCCGGGGAAATGCGCCTTCAGGAAATCGGCGCCCACCTTGAGCGCGCCCGAACCGCCCAGGGTATGGATGGTCGCCACCCGGCCCTCGGCCACGGCGCGGTGTCCGGCGCCCAGCACGGTTTCCTGGATTGCCTTGCGGTACTGGGCATCGCCTTCCATCGGCAGGTAGACCGCGGGCACCGAGGTGTCGATGCGGTCGCGGGCCTGGCTCACGCTGCCGAGCACCGGCACATTGCCGGCGCCGTCATAGTAGAAGCCGATGCTGAGGTTGACCTTGTGCTCGCGCGGGTCTTTCAGGAAGGTCTGCACCAGCGACAGGATGGGGTCGCCGGCATAGCGGGGAACGTGCTCGAACATGGGAACGATTTTCCTTGGAACTATCGATCGATTATAGAGCGGCGCTTTTCAAGCGCCGCTCTACCCAGGGCACAGCGGATCCGGCTCCGCCGGTCCGCCAGTGCCGCCCCCTGGGGGGCGCGCGTCAGCGCGTAGGGGGGGTTACAAATTTGTTCTCATCTGCCAGAGCTCGGGAAAGAGCACGACCTCCAGCATCTTGCGCAGGTAGCTGACGCCGGCCGTGCCGCCGGTTCCGCGCTTGAAGCCGATCACGCGTTCCACCGTCGTCACGTGGCGAAAGCGCCATTGGCGGAAGGCGTCCTCCAGGTCCACGAGCTTTTCCGCCAGCGCGTACAGGTCCCAGCAGGCATCCGGGTCGGCGTACACCTTCAGCCAGGCGGCCTCGACCGAGGCGTCGTATTGCGTGGGCAGGGTCCAGTCCCGCGCGAGGCGCTCCGGCGCGATGGCGAAGCCGCGCCGGGCCATCAGCATCAGGCTTTCGTCGTACAGCGAAGGCGCCGCCAGCGCGGCTTCCACCAGCGCCTTGCGCTCGGGGTGATGGGCATGCGGCGCCACCATCGCGGCGTTCTTGTTGCCCAGCACGAATTCGATCTGCCGGTACTGGAAGGACTGGAAGCCCGACGAACTGCCCAGGTAGGGACGGAACTTGGTGTATTCCGAAGGCGTCATGGTCGACAGCACCGTCCAGGCATGGACCAACTGCTCCATGATGCGCGAGACGCGCGCCAGCATCTTCAGGGCCGGCTCCACCTCGCTGCGCTGGATGCAGGCGCGGGCCGCGAACAGCTCGTGCAGCATCAGCTTCATCCACAGCTCGCTGGTCTGGTGCTGGATGATGAACAGCATCTCGTTGTGGTCGGGCGACAGCGGATGCTGGGCGCCCAGCAACTGGTCTAGGCCGAGGTAGTCGCCATAGCTCATGGATTTGGAGAAATCCATCTGCGCGTTGTGCCACGCGGAGGGGGATGCGTCGCTGTCTTGCCGGGAGGCAGTCATGGAAGAACGTCCTGGACGATGGGTCGTTGAAACGGAGAGAGTGGTCAGCGCAGCGGCCGCAACACCGCGCGCACGGGACTCGCGTCCAGCGTCGCGAAGCGCAGCGGCAGGGCAATCAGTTCGTAGTCGCCTTCGGGGGCCTGGTCCAGCACCAGGCCTTCGAGAATGGCCATGCCCGCGGCGTGCACCGCGCGGTGCGCGTCCATGGTCTTGGATTCCTGGGGATCGATGGAAGGCGTGTCGATGCCCACCAGCCGCACGCCGTGCCGCGCCAGCAGCGCGATGGCGGCGGGCGCGATCGCGCAGAAGGCGCTGTCCCAGCGCTCGACCGGATTGCGCGCGTAGGTGCGCAGCAGGACACGCGGCGGCACGTCCGCCAGGGCGTGTTCGATATGGCGCGGTTCCACCAGCGGACCGGCATCCAGGCAGTGGATGACGCGGGCCGGGCCGAGATAGATGTCGAGCGGGACGGCGCCGATGGGCATGCCATCGCGCGCGTAGTGCAGCGGCGCATCGGCATGGGCGCCGGTGTGCGGCGACAGCGTGACGCGGCCCACGTTGACCGGACAGGCGCCTTCCATGCGCCAGACCTCGGCCTGCTGGAAGGGTGTGTCGCCCGGCCAGACCGGAGTGGCGGGGGAAAGCGGGGGGCTGATGTCGATCAGGGACATGGCGTGGCGGGATAGGATCAGGTGAAATCTTATCGAAGCGGCCATCGAATGTGCTGGCATTTTCGATGGTTCGTGGTGGTTGAATTCGAATAAAATTCGAAAATCAAAGAATTTGGCGAAATTCCATGCGAATAAAGCTCGACCGCCTCGACATGCGCATCGTCGAGTGCCTGCAGCGCGACGGCCGCATCAGCAACCAGGATCTGGCGGCCCAGGTCTCGCTGTCGCCGTCGGCCTGCCTGCGGCGGGTCAAACTGCTGGAAGAGGCCGGCATCATCCAGGGCTACAGCTGCGTGCTGGACTACGCCAAGCTGGGCCTGGAGGTCGAGGCCGTGGTGCACGTGTCCATGCGCCACGAGGTGGAGGGATGGCACGAGGCCTTCGTGGCCGCCATCAAGGACTGGCCGGAGGTGCTGTCCGCCCGCATCGTCACGGGCGGGGCCAACTACATGCTGGTGGTGCGGGCGCGGGACGTCAGCCACTACTCCGACTTCATCGTCAATCGCCTGTATCGCGCGCCCGGCGTGCGCGACATCGAATCCAACATCGTGCTGGGCTACATCAAGCGCTCGGCCTCGCCCTTCGAGGTGCTGGACCGGGAATGAGTCCCGCTACTTGTTGACCACTCCGAACGCCACGATCTCCACCTTCATGCCCGGCACGACCAGGGCGGCGACGGCCGCGCTGGAGCGGCTGGGGTAGGGCGCGGTGAAGAACTCGCGGTAGACGGCGTCGATGGCCTTCATGTCGTTGACGTCTGTCATGTAGATCAGCACCTGCGTAACGTCGTCCAGCGTGCCGCCGGCGGCTTCCACCGCCGATTGCAGGTTGCGGAAGGTCAGGCGGGCCTGGTCCTCGATCGGACCGGTGTCGATGCTGCCGTCCTTGCGCACCGGCCCTTGCGAGGTGAACAGGATCCCGCCGCTGCGCACCGCCCAGGAAAAAGGCTGGCCCACATCGGGCAGGCCGACGTCGATGACTTCTTTCATGCTGTTGCTCGCTGTCTGACGGAAAGCGCAGATGCTCCCATGAAGATCGCCGCGGCACAATCGAGTCCGGCCTTGGTCTCGCAATATAGTTCTGGACGATATCGGTAATTGACCAGTTTCTATATTCAGTGCCGAACCGCATTCCTATACTGCGCTCAGTCCAATGACTTCAGGGCCCAGCGATGGAATTGCTTGTCCAGCCACACGGCCGAATGCTGCAGGTGTCCGCCGGAGCCAATCTTCTGAATGTGCTGCGCGAGCATGAGGTACCCGTATCGTACAGCTGCATGGCGGGACGCTGCGGAACCTGCCGATGCCGTGTCCTCGACGGCGAGGTCCACGAAGCGGGCCGAGAGATCAAGCTGACCAATCCGCTGGAAAGCGCCTACGTGCTGGCGTGCCGCAGCACGATGATCGGCGATTGCACCATCGAGATTCCCGAGCCGGACGAGGTCGTGGTGCATCCGGCACGGGTGTTCAAGGCCAGGGTCGCGAACGTCGAACGTCTCACCCAGGATGTCGTGCGGCTGAGGCTCAAGGCCAACAGGGCCTGGAGCCATAGCCCCGGCCAGTACGCCATGCTGCAATTCGCGCCTGACCTCATCCGGCCCTACTCGATGGCCGGGCTGTGTGGCGACGAGTTGATCGAGTTCCATATTCGCCTCGTTCCGGGAGGCCGGGCCAGCGAACACGTCGGCGGCAGCCTGAAGGCCGGCGACGAAGTCCGCGTCTCGGGACCCATGGGCACCGCGTACCTGCGCACCCGCCACGAAGGACCCATGTTGTGCGTGGCGGGAGGGACCGGACTGGCGCCTGTCCTGTCTGTCGTCCGTGGCGCCTTGCAGGCCGGCATGCGCAATCCCATCCACCTGTATTTCGGCGTGCGCACGCGTGCCGATGCCTATGGACTTGCCTGGCTGGACGAACTGGCGGACCGCCACGACGGGTTGCGCGTCCACCTGGTCGTGGCCGCGGGATCGGCGGACGCCGGACATCGCAGCGGGCTGGTGACCCATGCCGTGGCTGCCGACTGGAGCGGGCTCGGCGGTTGGCGCGTCTATCTGTGCGGGGCGCCGCCCATGGTGGAAGCGGGGACCTTCCTGGCCCGCCGGCTGGGGGCCGACCCCGAACACATACACGCGGACGCTTTCTATACCGCCGGCACCTGAGGCGGCAGGCGCTCACGCGCCGACCCGGGTCTTTGTTGAGTCTTCAATAAGGAAAAGCAGCCATGCAGGACCATTCCCTCATCCCGGCCGCCATCGAGTGGCCCACCGCCGACGCGACCCGCGTTCCGTTCGAGGTCTTTACCGACCCCGAGCTCTACGCACGCGAGCAGCAGGTGCTGTTTCGCGGGCCGACCTGGAATTTTGTCGCCCTTGATATCGAAATCCCGGATCCGGGCGACTACAAGACCTCGTTCGTCGGCGATACGCCGGTACTCGTGACCCGCGACCAGGATGGCACGGTCCATTGCATGGTCAACCGCTGTGCGCATCGCGGCTCGGCACTCAAGTTCGACGGTAGCGGCAATACCCAGGACCTGACCTGTGTCTATCACAACTGGCGCTACGATCTTGCCGGCAATCTCCAGAGCGTCGCGTTCCAGCATGGCGTGCGCCAGGTGGGCGGCATGCCGCCCGATTTCGACCTGGCCCGCCACAACCTGAGACGGGCCCGGGTCGAGGTCTTCCATGGTCTCGTCTTCGCGACCTTCTCGGACGAGACCCCCCCGCTGCGCGAGTACCTGGGCGAGCGCATGGCCTCGCATATCGCGCGTGTCCTGAACCGGCCGATCCGCATTCTGGGAACCTATTCGCAAACCTTGCACAGCAACTGGAAGCTGTACATGGAGAACGTGAAGGATTCCTACCATGCCAGCCTGCTGCACACTTTTTTCTCGACGTTCAAGCTGAACCGGTTGTCGATGCAGGGTGGTGTCCTGGTCGACGGCGGCGGCGCGCATCACCTGAGCTGGTCGCGCCGGGGAACCGATACGGCGGCGGGGACCGAGTACGAAAAGGCGGGCGAGCTGCGCGCCCAGCTCGATGATTTCACGCTTGCCGATCCGACCCTGATCAAGTCGTGGCTGGAGTACGACGACGGAATCACACATTCGATCCAGTCCATCTTCCCCTGCTTCGTGCTGCAACAGATACAGAACTCGTTGGCGGTCCGGCTGCTGGTGCCGCGTTCGGTCGACGAGTCGGAGTTGTTCTGGATCGTCTTCGGCTATGCGGACGATACGCCGGAGCAGTACGACATGCGTTTGCGGCAAAGCAACCTGATCGGGCCGGCGGGGCTGGTGTCCATGGAGGACGGGATCATCGGCAACTTCATCCAGCGCAGCGTGCATCGCGAACAGGGCCGGAGCGCGATATTGGAGATGGGAGGCAAGGAGGTCGAGGACCAGCAGTCGCGTGTGAGCGAGGCGGGGGTTCGCGGATTCTGGCAGGCCTATCGGGCCCGCATGGATATTTGAGGAACGAGGCGATGAACCAAGCATTGGTCAATCCGGAACTGGTGAACCGCGTGGAGCGGCTGCAGGCCGACTATGTGGACTGTATCGACGACGAGCGCTATGCCGACTGGCCGGGCTTCTTCCTGGAAGAGTGCCTGTACACCATCATCTCGCGCGACAACGCGCGGCGCGGGCTGCCCTTCGGTTTTCTCTGGTGCGAGAACCGGCGCATGCTGCGCGACCGAATCGCCTCCATGAAGAACGCGAACATCTATGAACCGCACACGTATCGCCACGTGCTCGGACGGACCTCGGTAAGGCCGGCGGAGGCGGGCGGCTGGCGAGCCCGCACCAGCTACATGCTGGCGCGAGTCATGCATGACGGCGGGATGGATCTGTTCAGTACGGGCGCTTACGAGGATTGGATCGTGGAAGACGAAGGAACGTTGCGGTTTCGGGAGAAACGGGTGGTCACCGACTCCGGCCGGATCGACGCGCTGATCGTCATTCCCTTCTGAAAGGGGCTAGCCATGACATGGCATCCCGTTGCCAGGGCGGCCGACATCGGTCCCGACGAGGCCTTGCCGGTCGAGGCCGGCGGCCGGGCGATCGCGCTGATCGCCATCGACGGCCGGATATGCGCCGTCGACGACGTCTGTACCCATGAGTTCGCCATGCTTTCCGACGGACTGGTCGAGGACGGATGCATCGAGTGCCCGCTGCACCAGGCCCGCTTTCGGATCGACACCGGTGCACGGGTCTCAGGCCCGGAGTGCGCCGGCCTGAGCGTCTACGAAACCAAGGTGGACGCAGGGACGGTTTACGTCAAGACGGGATAGGCGACAGCCGTCATCCCCCAGCAGGAGTGAGACACCCAGAAAGCAGTTCCGGCAGCCGCAGCGCATCGCCGATGCGTCGGTTCGCCCATTTCGTCCGGCCGTGGTTGCCGTCGCACCGCTGCCGTTCCTCTTTCTCAGGGAGTACGAAGATGATTCGACGTTTCATTCTGAAGTTCGCAGCAGCCTTTCTTGCTCTGTTCGCAGCCGGTGGAGCGGCCTGTGCCGACGACTATCCCAGCCGGCCCATCACCTTGGTCGCGCCATTCCCGCCCGGCGGCGCGCTCGACCTGATTGCGCGGGCATTGGCCCAGAAGCTGCAGGAGCAATGGGGCCAGACCGTGGTGGTCGACAACCGCTCGGGGGCTGCCGGGATCATCGGCACGACCCAGGTGGCCCGATCGGCGCCGGACGGCTACACCATCCTGCTTGGCGCGACGACGACGCACGGCATCAACCCCAGTCTCTACAAGTCGTTGCAATATGACGCGGTGGCCGATTTCGAACCGGTTTCGCTGGTCGCGACCATTCCGCACCTGCTCGTGGTCAATCCCGGCCTGCCCGTGCATACGTTCGGCGATTTCGTCAAGCTGGCCAAGGAGAAAACGCTACCCTTCGGTTCCGCGGGTATCGGTTCTCCCCATCATCTCGCCGGCGAGATGCTGAAATCCCAATTGCATCTCAATCTCCAGCATATTCCCTACAAGGGATCGGCTCCCGCCATGACGGCGGTGATGTCGGGAGAAACGGCCTTCATGTCGGTCGAGGTCACCGCCGCGTCGCAGTACATCAAGGCCGGCAAGATGCGGCCCATCGCCGTTGCCGCCGCCAAGCGCCTGCCCACGATCGATGTTCCGACCTTCGCGGAAGTCGGCCTGCCCGGATTCGAGGTGACGGCCTGGTACGCGATCTTCGCGCCCAAGGGAACGCCGCGTCCCATCGTCGACAAACTCAGCCAGGCGCTGGCCAAGGCCGTGCATGCCAAGGACGTGCAGACCCGCTTCGCCTCGCTCGACGCAACGCCGGTCGGCAGCACCCCGGACGAGCTGCGCCGCTACGTCGATTCCGAGATCAAGCGATGGGCACAGGCCGTCAAGGCGGCCAACGTGAGCATGGATTGATTTCCCGGTAGCCAACCTTCCCCGCGGCCTGCGTCGTCCTGGCAAGGGACGCGCGGGCCGGGGGAATTTTTCCCATGGATGAACATGAAACTGGAAGAACGACATACCCTTGCCCGCTCGCGTGAGGAGGTCTGGGGGGCGCTGAACGATCCGGACGTGCTGAGAGCCGCGATCCCGGGGTGCGAACAGATCGAACTGGGCGAAGACGGCGCCTACCGCCTGGCGATGAAGGTGGCGGTCGGGCCGGTCAAGGCCCGTTTCTCGGGAACGTTGTCGCTGCTGAACGTCCAGGCGCCGGAGTCCTATACCTTGTTGTTCGAGGGGTCGGGCGGCGTGATGGGGTTCGGCAAGGGGAGCGTCGACGTCAGGCTGGAAGAACCCGCGGCCGATTGCACGGTGCTGGGATATCGCGCCCATGCCCAGGTCGGAGGCCGGATCGCGCAGGTGGGCGCGAGGTTGGTGGAGGGGGTCGCGGCAAAGATGGCGGCCGAGTTCTTTGCGCGCTTCGAGCAACAGCTGACCTCAAACGATAGGGGGGCCTGATCTCATGAAATTCTGCGATTTCGAATACGTGTCGCCTGGCAGCGTGGAAGAGGCCATCGGCTTGCTGGCCGCGAATCCGGGCGAGGCCAAGCTCATCGCCGGCGGCCAGAGCCTGCTGCCTACCATGGCCTATCGATTGGCCCGTCCCTCGATGCTGGTGGATCTCAGGCATCTGGACTCGTTGCGCGGGATAACGGTCGGCCCCGAGGGCGTGCGCCTGGGCGCGTTGACGCGGTGGCGCGACATCGAGGCCGATGGTCGCCTGGCGGCGGCGCATCCGCTGCTGCAGGAGGCCGTTCGCCATGTGGCCCATTACCAGATCCGCAACCGGGGCACGGTGGGCGGCAGTCTTGCGCATGGCGACCCGGCGTCGGAGTTTCCCGGCGTGGCGGTTTGCTGCGGGGCGACGATCGAGGTGAGGGGCGAG
This sequence comes from Pigmentiphaga sp. H8, assembly GCF_003854895.1. NCBI lineage: Bacteria > Pseudomonadati > Pseudomonadota > Betaproteobacteria > Burkholderiales > Alcaligenaceae > Pigmentiphaga > Pigmentiphaga sp. H8. The sequence continues at coordinate 508,948 of NZ_CP033966.1, forward strand.
GCCGGCAGCAGGGAGATTCCTGCCGGGGCGTTCCATGTCGGGCCGCTCAGCACGGTGCTGGCCGATGACGAACTGATACTTGCCATCCGCTTTCCGCCGTGGCAGCCGGACGCACGATGGGCCTTCAGGGAGTTCTCCCTGCGCGACGGGGATTTCGCGCTTGCCGGCGTGATGCTGTGCTACCGGATGGAAGAGGGGGTGATGCATGCACCCAGGATCGGAGTCATCGGGGCCTGCGCGCAGCCCATGCGATTGCCAGGCGTGGAAGCCTGTCTGGATGGGCGAGAGCCGGGTGCCCGAGTCTTCCAGGAGGCGGCGCGCCTGGCGGCGTTGGAAGTAGAGCCTCCGGATGACCTGCACGCCGATGCCGGCTACCGGCGGGCGCTGCTGGGCACGCTGACGTTACGGGCACTGCACGACGCGGCACGGCGTGCTGTGCCCGCGTGACCGTCGTCTGAACGAGGAGCATCACCACATGAACATCGAATTCACGCTGAATGGCCAGCTCACGGCGGTCGAGGTGCCGGCACGGACTTCGTTGTCGGACTGCCTGCGCCACGATCTGCGCAAGACCGGCACGCACGTCGCGTGCGAGCACGGCGTCTGCGGTGCCTGCACCGTGATCGTCGACGGCGACGCCGTGCGGTCGTGCCTGATGCTGGCCGTCCAGGCGGACGGCTGCCAGGTCACCACGGTCGAGGGCATGACGCCGGTAACCGGCCTGTCCGCCTTGCAGGAGTCGTTTCACCGCCACCATGCCCTGCAGTGCGGGTTCTGTACGCCGGGGTTCCTGACGACGGCCCATGCGCTGCTGAGCGCGGAGCCCGAGGCCAGCCGCGACCGGATCCGCGAAGTGCTGTCGGGCAACCTTTGCCGCTGCACGGGCTACGTGAACATCGTCGAGGCGGTCTACGACGCGCGCCGCGCGTATCAGGAAAACCGATGAGGGAGGACTGGGACATGACGAGCATGGAATCGGGAAAGCTGGTGGGGTCCTACATTCCCCGCGTCGAGGACTACAGGCTGTTGTCGGGGACCGGCTGTTTCGTCGACGACGTGCATCTGCCGGGCATGCTCCATGCCGCGATCCTGCGAAGCCCCGTTGCGCATGGCCGGCTGAAATCCGTCGATACCGCCGAAGCGTCGGCCATGCCGGGGGTGCACGCGGTCTATACGCATGTGGACGTCCAGGCGGCGCTGGAAGGCGGGGGCGTACCGAAGATGCCGCTGCGGCTGTCGCCGATACCCGAGCACGAACCGTTCGAACAGAGGGTGGTTGCCTGGGACAAGATTCGCTACGTGGGCGAGCCCCTGGCCATCGTCGTGGCCGACAGCGCCGCGCTGGCCGAGGACGCCGCGGAACGGATCGTGGCCGACATAGAAGAACTACCCGTGGTACCCGACTGCGCGGCATCGATACGCGGGGATGTCTTGCTGTTCGAGTCCGAGGGATCGAACGTGCCGGTGACCTACACCGCGCAGAAAGGCGATGCCCGGTTGGTGACGGGCGCTTATGCGCGGCGTGCGCGGTTCTCCACCCAGCGCCACAGCGCCGTGACCATGGAGGCGCGCGGGCTGGTCGCCTCCTGGGACGGCGAGCGGCGCCACATGACCGTCTACGGCGCGGCCAAGGTGCCGTTCGCGACGCGGCGCACGCTGGCCTCGACGCTGGGGCTGCCGGCCGAATCGGTGGACATGATAGAGGTCGATGTGGGTGGGGGATTCGGCGTGCGCGGGGAGTTTTATCCCGAGGATTTCCTGGTTCCGTTCGCCTCCATGCGGCTGGGCAGGCCGATCAAATGGATAGAGGACCGCCTGGAAAACCTCCTCGGCTCCAACCATTCGCGCCAGATGGAGTGCGAGCTCGAGATCGTCTGCGAGCGCGATGGGCGCATACTCGCACTGCGGGGCACGATCCTGACCGACTCCGGCGCCTATATGCGATCGAGCGGCGCGGTGCCGCCACGCAACGTCGCGCAGTTCCTGTCGGGCCCCTATGACATTCCGCATGTCCATATAGAGTCCTCGGCCTGCCTGACCAACAAGGGGCCGGTTGGCACCTACCGGGGGCCGGGCCGGTTCGAGGCGGACTACTTTCGCGAGCGGCTCATGGACATCGCCGCCGAGGAGATGGGGATCGACCAGGTCGAGTTCCGCCGTATGAACCTGGTGCGATCCAACCAGATGCCCTATCCCCTGGCGACGCTGGATAAACCGTGCAAGCCGGAGAACCTGGACAGCGGCGACTATGCCATCGCGCTGGAACGTTGCCTCAAGGACTTCGGCTGGGAGGAAAAGCGGAGCAAACAGGGGTGCCTGATCGACGGCGTGTACCACGGCGCCGCCGTGACGTGCTTCATCGAAGGAGGCGGAGGCGGCATACGCGAATGCGCCAGGCTCGAACTCGAGGCCGACGCGTCGGTGACGATCTACGTCGGTTCGACCAACCTGGGGCAAGGCCTCCTGACGATCCTGACACAGATCGCGGCCGACGAACTCGAGATGCCCATGCATCGCATTCGCGTCCTGCATGGATCGACGATCTACCTGCCCCAGGGCTTCGGGTCGTTCCACTCCCGGTCGACGGCACTGGGTGGCTCGGCGGTGCTGCTGGGTGCGCGCAAGCTGCGCCAGGCGATCATCGACCGGTGTGCGGACCGGTTCGGATGTCCATCCGACCAGATCCGGATCGGCCCCGGGCTCGAGGTGGTCGCGGCCGGTGCCAAGATTGGCCCCGAGGAACTCGGAAAGATGGAGATCAAGGTGGACTCCGAGTTCGCCAGCCATGATCACACCTATGCGTACGGCGCGGCAGGGGCCTACGTGACCGTCGATCCGGACACGGGCAAGGTGACGCTGCTGGATTACTTCGGTGTCGAGGACATCGGCCGCATCATCAATCCGCTGACCGCCAAGGGGCAGGCGATAGGCGGTATCGCCCAGGGGCTGGGAGGCGTGTTCCTGGAACATCTGGCCTATGACGAGACCTGCCAGTTCCAGGCTGGAACGTTCGCTGACTACATGACGCCGACAGCCACCGATTTTCCGGTGATCCGCGCCATCGAACTGGAGAACTCACCGACGCCGCACAATCCGCTGGGTGCCAAGGGCTGCGGCGAAGGGGGCATCGTTCCGGTGGGCGCCGTGGTGGCCAACGCGGTGGCCAGTGCGTTGCGAGGACTCGGTGTGCGGCCTGATTCACTGCCGCTGACGCCCGTACGGATCTGGAGGATGATCCAGGAAAGCCGCCAGGGGCCTGGTTGAGGGCCGGCCCCAGCGGCCCCCGCTTTGCGGGGCCGCTGGGGGGCTAGCGGACGGCAACCACCGCCTCGATCTCGCAGGGGATGCCGTTGGGCAGCGAGTTGGCGCCCGCGGCCGTGCGCGCGTGGGTGCCGCGTTCGCCGAACACTTCGATGAACAGGTCGGAGCAGCCGTCGACGACCTTGAAGTGATCGACATAGTCCGCCGTCGCATTGACCAAGCCGAAGACTTTGATGATGTCGTCGACGCGGTCTAGGTCGCCCAGCGTATCTTTCATGGCGGCGATCAGCAGCAGGCCGACGTGGCGGGCGTGCTGGTAGCCTTCTTCCTGGGTCATGTCGGCGCCCAGCTTGCCTCGGGGCCGTACGCCGTCGTAGAGCGGGCCCTTGCCGGACATGAACATCAGGTTGCCGTGTCGCTTGGCGTGGACGAAGGTGCCGATGGTCTTGCCGATGGGCGGCAGCGTGAGGCCAAGTTCTTGCAGGCGGGTTTCTATGGACACGGAGAAGCTCCTTGGAGACGGTGCGGCCAAAGCGGTATGGCCTTCATGGAAAGCCGGGCCGGCAGGATGGCCGTGCAGCTCCTGAAAAGCTTGCCCGACTGCGATGCTGCGGGCAAAGTATAGAAATGGGGGATGTGGACTGGATATAGCATCCCGTTGATTCCCGATATCGACGAAACCTATATTGCTTCTATGAATCTCGAGGAAATCGATCTCAATCTGCTGGTGGTGTTCAATCACCTGTTGGTCGAGAAGCGGGTGTCCGCGGTGGCCAGGAAGCTGGGGCTCACGCAACCCACGGTCAGTGGTTCCCTGAACCGGTTGCGCAAGCTGCTGAACGACGAGTTGTTCGTGCGTACCGCGAAAGGGATGGAGCCGACCGCCTTCGCATTGCATATCGCGGAGCCCATCGCCTATTCGCTCAGCACCATCCAGCAGACGTTGAGCGAGCAGGAAAAGTTCGACCCCGCGCGCAGCAGCCGCCGGTTCACGATCTGGCTCAACGACATCGGCGAGATCAATTTTCTGCCCCAACTGATGCATGTTTTCCGGCGGCTGGCCCCGGGCGTCTCGATCAGCACGCTGCGCAGTCCCGTCGGAAGTCTGCAGGAGGCCATGGAGAGCGGCGAGGTCGACGTGGCGATGGGGCTGCTGCCGCAATTGAAGGCCGGGTATTTTCAGCGCCGCCTGTTCAAGCAACGCTACGTCTGCATGTTCCGCCGCGGGCATGTCCTGGACAAGGGAGCGATCTCGCTGGATGAGTTCTGCGCGGCCGAACACTTGCTCATCATGCCGCCTTCATCCGGACATGCGCAGGTCAACGAGTCGATCGAGCGGCGAGGCTATCGGCGCACCGTACGGCTGGTTGTGCCGCACTACGTGCCGGTGGGGCATATTCTTTCGCAGGGACACGACCTGATCGCAACGGTGCCCGAGAGCTATGCCCGCCAGTGCGTCGAACCGTTCGGCATGGCCTACGTGGACCATCCCCTGGATCTGCCGGAAATCGATATCAACGTGTTCTGGCACGCGAAACTTCATCGCGATTCGGCCAACAAGTGGTTGCGGACGGTCATTTTCGAGACCTTTTCCGACAAACCCGCCGCGTGATACCCCCCATCAACCAAAGTTAATTGTCGCGGTGGCGCCGCCTGCAGATAATTTCTTCGACTCTGGAACGAAGGAAGGTCATGAGCGACGTGGTACGCGAGTATGGCAACGGTGCAGTGATGGGCGTGGCGGTTCCGCAGGCGAACCCCGTGGTCGAGCCCGAGCTGGCGGCGTTGCTGCCTGCCGGATTCTCGATGCTCGTTACCCGCCTGCAGGGCAGCCGCACGGATTCGCGCCAGCGGCTGATCGATTACCTGGCCAATCTGCCGGCCAGCCTCGATACCTACGACAGCGCCAAACTGGACGTGCTGGGCTATGCCTGCACCGGCAGCTCGTACCTGGTGGGCGCGGATGAAGAGCGGCGCGCGCTGGACGCCGCGTCGGCGCGCTTCGGCTACCCCATCATTTCCTCGGCGCAGGCGCTGCGCCGGGCCCTGGACCACCTGGGCGCGAGGCGGGTCGCTCTTTTCGCGCCTTATCCGCCGTTCCTGGTCGAGGCCAGCAAGCGCTATTGGGAAGCCGTGGGCCTCGACATCGCCGACTGCGCCTCGGTGTCGCTGGATACCAGCGACACGCGCGACATCTACGGCATCACGACTCCCCTGGTGATGTCTTCGTTCAGCCGGCTGCGCTGGCAGGACGCCGACGCCATCATGTTCACCGGAACCGGCATGCCCACGCTCAGGGCCCTGGTCGAAGTCTCGTCCATGACCGGCAAGCCTGTCCTGTCTTCCAATCTGTGCCTGGCCTGGGCCATGGTAAGGGAGGCCGGCGGCGCGGCCTACCTGCCCCCCGAGCGCGTGGGCGAGCCGCTCTACGGCGGGTGGGCCGCCCGCATTCCCGTCTAGTTTTCCCGGCGCGGCGGCGACCGCGCAACTTCAGGAGAATCGCATGAACGCTTCCAGACAAGCGTGGCATCGTCACGCCCGAATCCTGCTGGCCTGGACCCTGTCCGTGGCCGCGTTGTCCGCGGCCTGGGCGGCGGACTATCCCAGCCGTCCGGTCACGCTGATCGTGCCGTTCGCGGCGGGGGGGCCCACCGATGTCACCGCCCGCATCTTCGCGCGGGCCATCGCCCCGGAGCTGGGCCAGACCGTCGTGGTGGACAACCGGCCCGGCGCCGGCGGCACCCTGGGGGGCGGGCAGGCGGCGCGTGCGGCGGCCGACGGCTACACGCTGCTGTGGGGCGGCACCAGCACGCTGGCGGTCGCGCCAGCGCTGTATGCCTCGCTGCCCTACGACCCGCTGGCGTCGTTCCAGCCGGTCAGCCGGGCCGTGCGCGGACCGCTGGTGCTGGCGGTCAACAGCAAGCTGCCCGTGCGCACGGTCGCGGACCTCGTGGCCTTGGCCAAGGCCAGGCCCGGCAGGCTGAGCTTCGGCTCCGCGGGCGTGGGATCGATCATCCACCTGACCGGCGAGCTGTTCAAGGCGCGTGCCGGCATCGACCTGATCCATGTCCCCTACAAGGGCAACGCGCAGGTGCTGACGGATCTGACCGGCGATCACCTGGACATGGCGTTCATCGCCCTGGGCCACATGCTGCCTCACATGCACGACGGCGGCTTGCGCCCGATCGCCATTTCCAGCCTGGAGCGCAATCCGCTGGTCCCCGATCTGCCGACCCTGGCCGAAAGCGGCTATGCCGGGTTCGAGTCGCTCGAATGGTTCGGGCTGGTGGCTCCCAAGGGCATTCCCGCCGACGTGCTGGCCAGGCTGAACAGCGCATTCCGCCACGCCAGCCAGCATCCGTCGGTGCGGGCGGAAATCGCCAAGCTCGGCTACATGCCCGTGGACGAGACGCCGGAGCAGTTTTCGGCGGCGGTGGTGGCCGAAGGCAGGAAGTGGAAGCAGGTAGTGACGGATGCCAAGGTTTTGGTGGAGTGAAGGTATGACTGAAGAAGTGTTGTCCACCCCGGTCGCGATCGTGGGCGCCGGTCCGGTGGGCTTGTCCCTGGCGCTGGATCTCGCGTGGCGGGGTATCGACGCGGTGGTGCTGGAAAAGGAAGACGGGCATGTGACCCATCCGCGGGCCGGGTTCGTTTCCGTGCGGACCATGGAGTTCTTCCGGCGCTGGGGGATCGCGCAAGCGGTCCGGCAAAGCGGGTTTCCCGACGATTTCGCGCTTTCCATCGAGTTCTGCACCAGCCTGGCCGGCCATACGCTGGCCAGGGACGAGTATCCCGCGCTGGCGGCCATGCCGCTGCCCGAGTGGTCGCCGGAGAAGAAGCAGCGCTGCCCGCAGCACTGGCTCGATCCGGTCCTGAAGACGGCGCTGCGGGACAGCGGCCGCGGCACGATCCGGGTCGAGACGCGGGTCGATGGCTTCGAACAGGACGAGGAAGGCGTCCTGGTCCGCGCCACGGACCTGCGCCGGGATGCGCCGCTGACGATCCGGGCCGACTACCTGGTCGGATGCGATGGCGCGGGCAGCACGGTCCGGACCGGTCTGGGCATCGACATGGAGGGCAGGGGCCATCTGAACTATTCGATGAGCGTGCTGTTCTCCTGCCCTGGGCTGCTGGAGCAGTGCGGCAAGCAGGCCGCCGAGCGGTTCCTGCTGATCGGGCCGGAGGGAACGTGGGGCAACGTCACGGTGATAGACGGGCGCGACGTGTGGCGGCTGACCGTGTATGGCACGGCGTCGAAGTTCGACATGGATGCCTTCGACGCCAGGGCCTGGGTGCTGCGCGCGCTGGGCACGGACCGGATCGCGTTCGAGGTGGTGTCCATCCTGCCGTGGAAGCGGGCGGAACTGGTGGCCGAGAGCTACGGGCGCGGGCGGGTATTGCTGGCCGGCGATGCCGTGCACACGATGTCGCCCACGGGAGGCATGGGCATGAACACCGGCCTGGGCGACGTGGTCGACCTGGGGTGGAAGCTGCAGGCGATGATCGAGGGATGGGGCGGACCGGCCCTGCTGCCGGCCTACACGCGGGAGCGCAAGCCGGTGGCGGTAAGGAATGCCGCTTATTCGACCCACAACTACAAGACCTGGGTGTCGCCGCCGCGCTGCGAGTACCTGCTGGAGGACACGGCGCGGGCGGAAGCGGCGCGCCGCGAGATCGGCGCGCAGATGAAGCGCGCCACGCAGTACGAATGGCAGTCGTGGGGGTTGCAGATGGGATATCGCTACGACGAGTCGCCGCTGTGCGTGGCGGACGGCACGCCGCTGGTTCCCGACGAGTATTCGCGCTACGTGCAGACCGCGCGCCCGGGGGCGCGCGCGCCGCACGCCTGGCTCGAGCCGGGGCGGTCGACGCTCGATCTGTTCGGCCAGGGATTCGCGCTGCTGGCATTCGGCGCCGAGGCCATGGCCGAGGCGGACCGGTTCGTGCGGGCGGCGGATCGCAGAGGGATGCCGCTGGCGGTGCACCGGATCGATGCCGGGCAGGCGGCCGAGGCGTATGGCGCGCCGCTGGTGCTGGTGCGTCCCGATGGCCACGTGGCGTGGCGGGGTGCCGAGGCCCGCGACGCGGCCCGGATCGTCGATATCGCGCGCGGCGCGCATTGAAGAGGAAGACGACATGTCGGAAATATGGGATCCGTTCATTCCCGAGCGAGACCGGGCCGCTTCCCGCCTGGCCGGCTTTGGCCGGCCGTCGGGGCTGGGCCGCCGCCCGGCGCTGTTGATCATCGACGTGCAATACCGCACGGCCGGGACGAGGCCCATGCCGTTCGAGCAGGCCGTGCAGGAGTTCGCCACGTCCTGCGGCGATACCGCCTGGCGGGCCATCGAGCATATCGCCGGCCTGCTGGCGCTGTTCCGCGCGAAGAACTGGCCGGTGCTGTATCCCCACGTCGCGCCCAAGTTCGCCTTCGACCAGGGGCGGTTGACGGAGAAGGTGCCGACCATGATGCAGGTGCCGGCCAAGGGCTACGAATTCGTGGAGTCCATCGCGCCGCGCCCGGGCGACGTGCTGTTGCCCAAGAAGCATCCCAGCGCATTCTTCGGCACCCCGCTGGCCAGCTATCTGGTCAATACCGGCGCCGATACGCTGGTGGTGACGGGATGCGCGACGTCGGGCTGCGTGCGCAGCAGCGTGGTGGACGCGTTTTCCTACAACTACCGGGTGGCCGTGCCTTCGGACGCGGTCTATGACCGGAACCAGGCTTCGCATGCCGTCAATCTGTACGACATGGCGGAGAAGTACGCGGACGTGATGGATACCAGGACGTTGCTGGCGGCGCTCGAGGCCTTGTCGCCGGCGGCAGCACAGGAGGAAGCGAAGTGAAGACGTTCGAGCACGGCAATGATCGCTACGACTACAGCGCCATCGTCAACCGGCCTGTTTACGACTGGCCCGAAGGCCGGCGGCTGGCGGTCTATTTCGCCCTCAACATCGAGGGTTTCGAGTTCGGGCGCAACCCCGGCAACGATTTCACCTCCATGCCTTCGGCCCCCTACCATCGGGGCTATGCCTATCGCGACTACGGCAATCGCGTGGGCGTGTGGCGCATCCTGCGGGAATTCGAGTCGTTCGGATTTCCGTTGGCCGTGCTGGCCAATGGCTCGGTCTACGACGTCTGCCCGGAGGTCCTGGAGGCGTGCCGCCAGCGCGGCGACGAGATGGTCGGGCACGGACGCACGAACTCCGAGCGCCAGGCCGACATGCCGCCGGACGCCGAGCGGACCATGCTGGGCGAGGTCAAGTCGCTGTTCGAGCGGCATGAGGGCAAGGCGCCGGCCGGGTGGCTGGGACCGTTCATCTCGCAGAGCCCGAACACGCCGGAACTGCTCAAGGAACTGGGGTGGAAATACATGCTGGACTGGTGGTTCGACGACCAGCCGATGTGGTTCCGCACCAAGCATGGACCTATCCTTGCCGTGCCCTATCCGTCGATGGAACTCAACGATCTGCCCGCCTATGTGAACCGTGGCGCCAGCGACGAGGAATTCACGCGCATGGCCATCGATGCGTTCGACGAACAGCTCGAGGAATCGTCGCAATACCCGATGGTATATTGCCTGTCGCTGCATACGTTCCTGACCGGACAGCCCCATCGCATCAGGCAGTTGCGACGGATCCTGTCCCATATCGCCTCGCAGCGCCACCGGGTCTGGCTGACGACACCTGGAGCGATCGCCGAGCATGTCACGGGCTTGCCGCCGGGTGTCGTTCCCATCCGCTGAACGGGACGCCCTGGCCCCAGGCGCGCATCATTTCCCATCCCGGTGCCCAGCATGGACATACGCCAGATACGCTGCTTCGTCGCGCTTTATGAAGAAGGCAGCATCACGCGCGCGGCCCGCCGGCTGCATGTCGTCCAGCCCGCGATCAGCCAGCAGATCAAGCGGCTGGAAGCACATCACGACGTGCAGCTGTTCAGCCGCGATCCGCATGGCGTGACGCCCACCCCCCTGGCACACGAGTTCTACCGGCATTGCATCCGCGTGCTGACCGAGCTCGAACGCGCCGGGGCGGTACTGGCGAGCGGCGCGGACCGGTTCAGCGGCAAGATACGGATCGGTGCGCAGGCGTCGTTCCACCAGTTCGTGATGGCGCGGGCGCTGGAGGCGTTCCGCGAGCGCCATCCCGAGGTGGAGTTCCTGTCCCGGGACGGATACCGCAGCGACCTGGTCAGTTGGCTGATCTCGGGCGACCTGGAGTGCGCGCTGCTGAGCACGACGCAGGACCTGCTCAACATGCAGACCCGGGACCTCTCCACCGAAGCCCTGGTGGTGGTCGGCCACCGGGATACCCTGGCGGACCGGGACCTGATGCGTGGGAATGAACTGGCCGGGTTCCAGCTCGTGCTGCCGTCGCGCTACAAATCCATGCGCAACCTGATCGATGCCCAGTTCGGACTGCAAGGGCTGGTCTTGCGGCCGCAACTGGAAATCGACTCCTTGCAGAGCCTGCTGCACGTCACGCTCAGGCCGGGGTGGCTGTCCATCATTCCCCCCATGGCCTTGTCGTCGGAGTTGTTCGGCGGCGCCCTGCGCAGCGTGGCCCTGGTCGAGCCGGCCATCCGGCGCAAGGTGGTCGTGGCCTGGCCGCGCCACAAGGCGCTGTCGGCGCCGGTGCACGGGTTCCTCGACATCCTGTCGGACATCCTGGCCGGGATTCCCGGGGTGGAGATTTCAGGCAGGTCCTGAGCCCAACGCGGCCTCGATATCCGGCCCGATCGATTCAGGCTTGTCCGTAGGCGCGTATCGGGCGATGGGTGCGCCTGCGCGGTCGATCAGGAATTTGGTGAAGTTCCACTTGATGGCGCCGGTGCCCAGCAGGCCGGGCTTGGCGCTTTTCAGCCAGCGGTACAGCGGATGGGCCCCGTCGCCGTTGACGTCGATCTTGGCGAACATCGGGAAGGTCACGTCGTAGTTGAGCTTGCAGAAGTCCCGGATGCTTTCGTTGCTGCCGGGCTCCTGGTGGCCGAACTGGTCGCAGGGGAAGCCCAGGATTTCCAGGCCGCGCTCGCGGTAGGTGCGATACAGGGCTTCCAGGCCCGCGTACTGGGGCGTGAACCCGCATTGGGAGGCCACGTTCACCACCAGCAGCACCTTGCCACGGAAGCGGTCGAGCGGTACGTCGCGGCCTTCGATGTCCGTGGCGGAAAAATCGTGGATGGTCGTCATGGCGTGTCCCTGGCTGAGTGGCGGGCGCGCGCCCGGGCGGGGCGGCGCGCCGTTTCCGTGCCCTAGCGCACGAGCTGGTTGATTTCGATGATGGGCATCAGCACCGCCAGCACGATCAGCAGCACGAAGCCGCCCATCAGCAGGATCATCAGCGGTTCAAGCAGTGCCGTCAACGCCATGGCGCGCCGTTCGACCTCGCGCGACAGCGTCTGGGCCGCGCGTTCGAGCAGTTCGGGCAGGGTGCCGGTCTTCTCGCCGCTGGCGGTCAGGTGCACAAGCAGGGGTGGAAAGGTCTTTTGTACCTGCAAGGCCGAGGCCAGCGAGACGCCTTCGCGGACGCGCGAGGTGGCGTCGTCCACGCTGACCCGCAGGCGGTCGTTGCCCAGGGTCTGGCGCGAGGCGTCCAGCGCTCGCAGCAGCGGCACGCCGCTGCCGGTCAGGATGGCCAGGGTGGAGGCGAAGCGGGCGGCGTCCAGGCCCAGGATGAAGCGGCCGGCCAGCGGCATTTTCAGCAATCGGGCATGCCAGGCCAGCCGCGTTGCCGGCGTGCGCAGCATCATGCGCCAGCCGGTGATCGCGGCGGCGAAGGCCAGGGCGGCCAGCCATCCCCAGCTGCGGACGAAGTCGCTCAGGCTCAGCATGACGCGGGTCAGCATGGGCAGTTCCTGGCGGGCCTGCGAGAAGGCGCTGACCACCTGCGGCACGACGTAGCCCAGCAGGAAGATGACGATGCCGATCGATACCAGGGCGACCACCGCGGGATAGATGAAGGCCGTCAGGACCTTGATCCGCAGGGCGTTGCGTTCCTCGATGTAGTCGGCCAGCTTTTCCATGACGTGCGCCAGGTCGCCGGATTCCTCGCCCGCGGCCACCAGCGCGCGATAGATCTCGGGAAAGTCGCGCGGCCGCGTCGCCAGCGCGTCGGCCAGCCGGTGGCCGGCCCGTACGTCGGCGCGCACGGCGGACAGGACCTCGGCGACGTGCTTCTTCTCGGACTGCTCGGCCGTTGCCGTCAGCGCCGCGTCCAGCGGCAGGCGGGCCTGCAGCAGGCTGGCCAGCTGGCGCGTGGCCCAGGCCAGTTCCGAGTCGGACATGCGCGCGCCGAACCAGGCGCGCGATCCACCGCCGCTGCGCTGGGTGCCGGCTTCCTCGACCGCGAGCGGCGTCAGCCCCCGCGCCCTAAGCTGGGCGCGCGCCGCGCGCGGGCTGTCCGCGTCGATCAGTCCGCGATCGAGCTTGCCCAGTGCGTCGGCGGCTTCGAAGCGATACGAAGGCATGTCAGCCTTTCCTCCTACACATCCCGTGTTACCCGCACCACTTCTTCTGGCGAGGTCGTGCCCGAATCGATCCAGCGGTCGCCGTCCTGCCGCATGGTGCGCATGCCCGCCGCCTGCGCGGCGTTGCGCAATTCCTGCTCGCCCGCGCCTTCATGGATCAGCTGCCGCTGCGCGTCGTCCACGGTGTACAACTCGTGGATGCCGGTGCGGCCGAGATAGCCGGTGTGGCTGCACGTGGCGCAGCCCACCGGCCGGTACACGGTGCGGCCGTCCGGCTCGGTGTGCGCTTCCTTGCAGTCGGGGCACAGGCGCCGGACGAGACGCTGCGCCAGCACCCCCAGTAGCGAGGACGACAGCAGGAAGGGTTCCACGCCCATGTCGGTCAGGCGGGTCACCGCGGACACGGAGTCGTTGGTGTGCAGCGTGGCCAGCACCAGGTGGCCGGTCAGCGAGGCCTGCACCGCGATCTGCGCGGTTTCCAGGTCGCGGATCTCGCCGATCATGATCACGTCCGGATCCTGGCGCAGGATGGCGCGCAGCGCCAGCGCGAAACTCATGCTGATCTTGGCGTTGACCTGGGTCTGGCTGATGCCGGGCAGGTCGTATTCGATCGGGTCTTCAACCGTGAGGATGTTGGTGGTGGTGGCATCGAGCCGGCCCAGCGCGGCGTACAGCGTGGTGGTCTTGCCGCTGCCGGTGGGGCCGGTGACCAGGACGATGCCGTGGGGCTGGTGGATGAGCCGGTCCAGTTGCTTGAGCAGCCCGGCGTCCATGCCCAGGCGGGACAGTTCGAGCCGGCCCGCCTCCTTGTCCAGCAGGCGCAGCACGGCCCGTTCGCCATGGCCGGTGGGCAGCGTGGACACCCGCACATCGATGGGGCGGCCGCCCACGCGCAGCGCGATGCGGCCGTCCTGCGGCAGGCGCTTTTCCGAGATATCGAGGTTGGCCATGATCTTGATGCGCGAGATCAGCGCCGCGTGCAGCGCCTTGCGCGGGCTGACCACGTCGCGCAGCGTCCCGTCCACGCGGTAGCGCACCACCGAGTGGGTCTCGAAGGGCTCGATGTGGATGTCGCTCGCTCCGTCGCGCGCGGCCTGGGTGAACAGCGCGTTGATCATCCGGATGACGGGCGCGTCGTCCTGGGTTTCGAGCAGGTCTTCCACTTCGGGAATGTCCTGCATCAGGCGCGCCAGGTCGATCTCGTTCTCGGCCGCGCCTACCACCGCGGCGGCATCGCCGGTGTCGGCGTAGGCCGCGGTCAGGCGGGTCTCGAGTTCGGCGTCGGAGATCCGCGCGATGCGCACCGCACCGTGGCGGCGCTGGACCTCGGCGATGGCCCAGGCCGGCGTGCGGGGGCTGACCGTCAGCAGGTTGCCGTCGGGCCGCATGCTGAGCAGTGCCCGCTGGGCGCGGGCCCACGAATAAGGCAGCGGGTTCATGGCCGCGTCACGATCTCGGCGGCGTAGCCCAGGTCACGCAGGGCCGCCAGGGTGGTGTCCACCGTGACGCGGTCGCGCGCCACGCGCATGCGCACGTCCCAGCGCTGCGCATCGTCGTGGACCACGTAGGCGCTCATGCCGGAGTCGGCGATCCGGCGTGCCGCAAGCTGGGCCTCGCTCTCGGACGGCGCGCCGAACACCTGGAGCACGATGATCGGGTCGGTCGATTGCAGCGCGGAGACGTCGCGCGGGATGGTCGTGGGAGGGACGTTGCCGGCGCCGGCGCGGCCGCTCTGCACGGGGTCGCCCACGCCGGGCACGCGCGGCGGCAGCTGCGGCGCCTGCATGTCGGGCAGCAGCCAGTGCGAGCCGGGCTGCGCCTGGGCCTGCTGGGCGCGCATGTATTCGTAGCGGTCGATCATCAGGCTGCTTTGCGAGCCGCCCTCGCGCACCACGTAGGGGCGCAGGAACACCATGAGATTGGTCTTGGTGCGCTTGCGGTTGTCGTAGCGGAAGAGGTTGCCCAGCACGGGAATGTCGCCCAGGCCCGGCACTTTTTCCACGCTGCCGGTGACCTGGTCCTGGATCAGCCCGCCGATGACGATGATCTGGCCGTCGTCCACCAGCACGTTGGATTCGATGGCGCGTTTGTTGGTGATGATGCCCGCGCTGTTGGACTTGCTTTCGTCGACGCTGCTGACTTCCTGGTAGATGGTCATCTTGACCGTGCCGCCCTCGGATACCTGGGGCTTGACCTTGAGCGTCAGGCCCACGTCCTTGCGCTCGATGGTCTGGAACGGACTGACGGTGGAGGTGCTGCCGGTCTGCGCGTACTGGCCGGTGATGAAGGGCACGTTCTGGCCGATGATGATGCTGGCCTGTTCGTTGTCCAGGGTCAGCAGGTTGGGCGTGGACAGGATGTTGCCACCGGCCTGGGTTTCCAGGGCGCGGGCCAGGAATCCCAGGTTGGTGACCTGGCCGATGCCCGGGATGTTGACCGAGCCCTTGGCGATACCGATGCTCAGGCCCTTGCCGATGGAGCCGATGTTCTGCGCCGCGCCGATGATGTTCGAGCCCGTGCCGCCGAAGCTGGTGCCGCCCACGACGGCGGTGCCGTTGCCCGCGTTCAGGTTGCCCAGCCCGGTCAGCCACTGGATGCCGAACTCGGCGGCGGTCTCGGCCGAGACCTCGACGATCAGGCTTTCGACGAAGATCTGCGCGCGGCGCACGTCGAGCTGGTCGACGATCTCGCGCAGGCTGCGGTAGAGCGGCTCGGGCGCGGTGATGATCAGCGTGTTGGTGGTGGCGTCGGCCTGTACCGTCGCGCCGCCGCCGGTGAACACGGTCGAGCCGGCCTGCGTGGTGCCGGTGCCCAGCCCGCCGGAACCGCCCAGCCCCGTCGCGCCGCCCAGGGCGCCGGAGGTGCTGGAGGTGTTGGAGTTGTTGCTCAGCGACGAGGTGCTGTTGCCCGACAGGCCCGTCGAGCCGCTCATGCTGGAGCCGAGTCCGCCGCTCATCCCGCCGCCCAGGCTGCCGGTGCCGCCCATCGTGCCGGTGCCGGACTGTCCGGTCAGCACGCCGCGCAGCACCTCGGCCAGCTTGACCGCCTCGGCGTTGCGCAGGTAGACCACGTGCATGTTGGTGGCGCGGGCCGCGGGGTTGTCGAGCCTGGCGATCAGGTCGCGGGCGAGCTTGTTGCGCGCCGGGCTGCTGGCGCGCAACAGGACGCTGTTGGTGCGGGGATCGGCCACCGCGGTGATCCGCTGCGTGGCATCGCCGCCGGTCCCCGGGTCGAGCAGCTTGGTGACCAGCGCGGCCACGTCGGTGGCGATGCCGTTCTTGATCTCGATCAGGTCGGTGGCGATGGCCGAGGGCGTATCGACGCTGGCGATGACGTTGGCGATGCGCTTGAGGTTGTCGGCGTAGTCGGTGATGACCAGCGTGTTGTTGCCCGGATAGGCGTTGATCGGGTTGTTCGGCGCGATCATGGGCCGTAGCACGGGCACCAGGTTGGTCGCGCTTTCGTAGTTGAGCTTGAACACCTGGGTGACGAGCTGGCCGCTGTTGGCGCCGGCGCCGCTGGTGACCGGGCTGCCCTGCAGCTTGGCGTCGGCCTCGGGCACCACCTTGCTGACGCCGTCCACTTCCACCACCGCGAAGCCCTGCATGCGCAGCGCGCCCAGCAGCATGCGATAGGCCGTGTCGCGGTTGACGGGGTTCTCGGAAACCAGCGTCAACTGGCCCTTCACACGGGGGTCGACCAGGAAGGTCTTGCCGGTGAACTGCCCCAGCGCGCGCACCACCGCTTCGAGTTCGGTATTGACGAAGTTGAGCACCACGCCGTCGGCCGCCGAAGCATTGGCGGCGCCAGCGGCGGCGGCTGCCGCGGCCGGCGGTACGGCCAGCGCCAGCAGGGCCGAGGAGACCGCCACGGCCAGCGTCCGGGCGAAGGGCGCCGGGGCCGGTCGGTTGCGGAAAGGAGCTTGGTTGAGCATGGGCATGATGTTAGCGGCCGATTTGCAGGATGGAGTCGTCGCCCGAGCGGCGACCCAGCGCCGATAGCGTGCTTTGCAGCGCGGCGCGGGTCTCGGGCGAGGCATTGGGGGCGGGGCGGGCGACCCCTTTGAAACTGAAGCCGGTGCGCGCGGTCCAGCGGCCGGTCCCTTCCATGGTCAGGGGGCCGGACAGCGTGGACAGCGCGAGCGCGACGGCGCCGCCGGCTTCGCCGGTCAGGCGCGCGCGGTAGTGGCCGATGGGCCGCAGCAGCGACAGCGCGGTGCTGGCGTCGCTCCATTCGGCGTCCAGGAGCTCGCCGGGCGGAATGCCGCCGTTGAGCCGCAGGGACGGCCACTTGAGCCGCAGGTCGCCGGCGGGGCGCAGGGTGTTGAAGGGCGCGCCCAGTTGCGCCAGCGTCGAGGCGGGCAGCTTCAGGGTCCGGCCCGACAGCAGGAAGCCGTTGGTCTGCAGGCGCAGGCCCAGCGGGCCGTCCAGCCAGGGATGGCGAATTTCGACCAGCGGGCCGCCGTCCCATTTGGTTTGCCATTCGATGGGCGTGGGCAGGGTGCTGCGCGCTTCGGGGAAGCCAAGGGCGAGCAGCGCGTTGCCCCGCCAGAGGGTGCCGGAGGCATCGACCACGGCCACCGGCCACTGGCCCGGCAGAATCGCGATCAGCCAACGGGCCGGCAGTACCGCCAGGGCGGCGGCCAGGGCCACCAGGGCGCACAGGAGGATCTTGAGCCAGATACGCATCAGCGGCCCTGTCCGGTCGCGGCCGGCGTGAAGACCAGGACGCCCGAGGCCTTGCCCGTCAGCAGGCGGCCGTTGTCGTCCGTGGGGCGTTCGAGATCGGCTTGCGCCAGTTGCAGGCGCGTGCGGCCGGGCACCGAGGCCAGCCACTGCATCAGGCCGGCGGCCTGCACCTGATCGACGCTGACCTGCCAGGCCTCGCCGGTGGTGCCCGCGGGGGCGTCGGCGGGGGCGACCTCGGCGGCGATGCCGGCGCGCTCCAGGCTTTGCGCCAGGGCCTGGCGGGTTTCGTCGGCCGTCATCCGGCCGCTGGTCACGCGTTGCAGGCTGCGCGCCTCGGCCGTCAGCGCGTCGACGCGGGCCGCCTGCGTGCGCAGCAGCGGCAATTGCGTTTCCAGGCGGCTGGCGCGGGTCCAGGCGGGTTCGACGAACAGCAGGAATACCAGGGCAATGCCGGCCACCGCGCCGGCGATGCCCAGCAGGCGGCGCTCGCGTGGCGCGAGCCGGGCCCAGCGCCGCCCGGCGTCGTCGCCCAGCCGGGTGAGCGCCGGCGGCATGGAAAGCTTGAAAGCGGGGAGATTCATCGTCGCGGGTTGTCCTGTTGAATGCGCACGCCGCCTTGGGACGCCGGGCGCGAGCCCCCGTCCTGACCCGCGCTGGCGGCGGAGCGGATGGTCCAGACCCCGTCGTCGTGGGTGACGTGCAGGCTCAGGCCCTCGGCGCGCTGCATGATGGCCGGATCGATTTCCATCCGGTTGACCGCCGGCGCGGGGGCGGGCGCGGGAGCCTGTTCCCGGCGCGAAGTGAAGCGCCGCAGGCCGTGCGTCGCCTGTTGCTGCGGCGCCGGTGCCGGCGCGGCGCCGGCCTTGGCGACCATGCCTATGCCGTCATCCACCAGTTCCAGCTTCAGTTCGCCCAGGGTGTAGCGCAGCGCGACGACGTTGTTCGTGGCGGCCGGCAGCAACTGCGTGGTCGCCAGCGCCAGCGGCAGGAAGTCGGACGAACCGAATTCGCCGCCCGCCGCCCGCAGCGCGTCGCGCCGCTGTTCGGCCTGGCGCAGCGGATCCAGCACGACGGGAATGTCCGGGAATGCCGTCTTGACCTGGGTGGTCATGCGCTGGCGCAGCGCGACTTCCTCGCGGCCCAGTTGCCAGGCGTGGACGTTCAGGCCCACCAGCCAGACGGCGGCCGCGCCCGCCGCCCAGGCGGCCGGCTGGCGCCACGGCGAACGGCCGGACCGATGGGGTTGCAGGTCGCCCAGGGCCAGCGACCAGCCCGGATGCATGCCCTGCCAGCGCGCCGCGGCGGGCAGTACGCGCCGCTCGGTACCCGACAGCTCGGGCCAGCCCGCCGGCTGCGGGTCGATCCAGCCGACGGCGCCGGGCGCATCCTGTTCGAGCGCGGGCAGCAGCGCCGCCACCGCCGGATCGGCATCGGTCGTGGCGAAGGGGTCGATGGCCCAGACCTGGCCGGTCTGGGGGCCGGTGCGCACCACCACGTGGTCGTCGCGCACCAGCACGGTCCATCCCGCGTCGGTCAGCGGCAGCGCCAGCGGGGCCGGCACCAGGGCGTCGGCGGGCAGGCCGCTGTCGGCCAGCAGCCGCAGGGCGCGCGCCACCGGTTCGCGGGCCGCCCATGCCACGGAGACGGAGCCGTCGCCGGCACGGGCGCCGTGGGCGACGGCCAGGCTTTCGATGTCGCCCAGCAACATGGGCTCGACCGCCCCTGCGACGGCCGCCTGCAGCCGGTGCGTGGGCAGCGGCGGCACGGTGACGGTGGTCAGGACGCTGTCGGACGGGTGCAGGATGGCCTCGACGCGGCTGGGCGGCACGGCCGCGGCCAGCTCGGCCAGCGGCAGTTCGCCCGTCCGCTGGACGGCATGCTGCCGGTCCAGCAGCGCGAACGCCACCCGCGAGTCGGCATGCAGCATGGATAGGGCGGGCAGCTCTAGCCGCAACGTTGTCTTCAATTGGTCTCCCTCTTCCAGACCACGGTGGGTGAATTGGCATTGGCCCGCGAGACGAGCGCCTGCATTGTGACGGCAGCGCGCTCCAGCGTCACGGTACCGGAAACCATGAACCACTTGCTGGCGGTGACGATCTGCGAGTCGCTGATAGTAATGTCAGGATTGGCCAGGCGGTTGCCGAAATCGGCGCGGTCGTTGAACCAGGTGCCGGCGTTGCGCTGTTCGGTCAGCGCGCGCGCCTGCGCCAGGGACAGTCCCGGCACCACCGCCGACAGTACCTCGGCGGGCGCCGTGTTGGCGTTGACCGCGGTGGTTTCGGGCAATACCGTGACGTAGGGGCGCAGGGCCTCGATGGTCTTCTCGTCCACGTCGGTGATGCCTTCCAGGTCGTCCACCGTCCGTATCATCGGGGCCGAGGGCCCGCGGCTTTGCGTGGCCTCGCCGTTCTGGCCGGTTCCCGTGCCGGTCCCGGCTCCGGTTCCGGTGCCGGCGCTCGTTCCCGTACCGGTTTCCCCCGAGCCGCCGGGCACGGCCTGGGCGCTGGCGATCCGGATGGCGATTCTCGGTGCCAGGCCGCCAGGCAGGCCCAGCATCGCGCACAGCCGGTCCATGGCCGCGATCTCGAGGGGCTGCGGCACGCCGGCCTTGGCCAGGTTGCGCAGGTTGTACTTGCCCTGCTCGTCCTCGATGCGGCCGGAGAACAGGGCCACCCTGTCGTCCCCGGGCCGGGTGATGCGGGTATCGGCCACGGGCGTGGCCCACAGCTCGCCCAGGCGCGTCGTGCTGTTGCGGCGGGCGTCCTCGCGCAGGACCAGCCGCGCCCAGTCCAGGCCGCCCTGCAGCAGCCAGCGGGCCTGGATGCGGGCCTGTTCGTTCTCGACCGCCCGCACCGACGCCGCCTGGCGCTGGAACAGGCCGGTCACGAGCACGGCCACGGCGGCCACGATCAGCAGGGCGCTGATCACCGCCATGCCGCGCTGCCGGCGCGGGGCGCGAGGATACGGGCACCGCTTCATTCGAGCACCACTACGCGGCGATAGCGTTCCACGCGTTCGCCGGTCCGGCGTTCGGCCGACAGCTCCAGGCCGGTGAACGGGGTGCCGGTGGCGGGGAACGGGGTGCTGATCCAACCCTGGCCGGGCACCCAGGCGCGTATGGCGAAGCGCGTCACGCCCCCCAGGATGGCCGCGCCGCCGCCCGCCGCGGGCAGGGGATAAAGGCGGGCCGAGGCGCCGGCCGCGCGGCGCAGCACCGTGCCGTCCAGGAACCAGACGACGCGCTGCCAGCCGGCCGGATCGGCGGCGTCGGCGCGGATGATCTCCAGCGTGGCGGAGGCGTCGGGCGTTTCCTTGATCGTGATGCGCAGGCTTTGCGGCAGGCGCGCGCCGGTGGCCGTGGCGGTGCCGGTGTCCAGCAGCGCGTCCGGGGCGCGCATGGCCAGGTCGCGTTCCATCTGGCCCAGCATGCGCGTGACGTTCTCGACCTCGTCGGCGTCGCCCGCCAGCCGGCGCTGCAGGGCGCTGACGTTTTCCAGTCCGCGCCACGAGATGATGGCCACCACCGCCATGAGGGAGATGGCGACCAGCACCTCGATAAGCGTGAAGCCGGCCTGCGCGCGTCGGGTCATGGCAGGGCGCTCAGGAAACCGTTGACCTGCGCCAGCACGTGGCCGGGATCGCCCTCGGGATGGACGCGGATCATCACCTGACGGATGTTGGTGTTGTCGGAATTGGTGAAGACCTGTTCGCACTGCATGGCCTGGCCGCCCTGGGGGCAGGCGACCAACTGGCGGCCGGGGCTTGGCATGAGCCGGGCCAGGCGCAGTTCGGCCAACTGGTTCTCGGCCTCGACCAGCGCCAGCGACTTGGCGCGCAGCGCGGCATTGTTCTGCGCGATCAGGCCGACCGCCCGCACCGAAGCCGCCAGCGCCACACCCACGATGGCAAGGGCGACCAGCACTTCGACCAGGGTGAAGCCGGCGTCATTGGACCGCATAGCGTCCCGCCTCGTCGCGCAGGATGGTCACGATCGCATCGGCGTTGCGCAGCCGGACGATGAGCGGACCGGGGATCCATTCCGACGTGAACACGGGCGGACCGGGCGGCTCCACCTGCACGGTGACCGGGCCGTCGGCCCAGCGCCGCGGGCGCAGCAGTTCGTCGCGGCCGAAGGTGTCCAGCGTGGTGGAGGAGGTACCGGCGGCCATGACCGCGCCTGGGGTCAGCGCGCGCGCGCGGCGGACGAAGCGATAGCCCTGTTCGTCCGCCTGCCAGGTGATGCGGCGGCCGTCGGCCCGGACTTCGCCCTGGGCCACCGAGAACAGCTGGGCCAGGCGCACGGCATCGTCCCTGAGCAGCTTGCGGCGGTCGGGGAAGGCCCGGATGGTCACGGCCGCTGCGGCGATGCCGACGATCACGACCACGACCATCAGTTCGATCAGCGTGAACCCCCGGGCGCGCCGGGGATCAGAGGTCCCAGGAACCGACGTCGGCATTGGCGCTTTCGCCGCCGGGCTGGCCGTCGGCACCCAGCGAAAACACGTCGACGTCGGCGCCGTGTACGCCCGGGTTCAGGTATTGGTACGGATTGCCCCAGGGGTCGGCGGGGAGGCGGTCCAGGTACTGCTTCCAGTTGGGAGGCACCTGTCCGGTCGCGGGCCGCTCGACCAGGGCGCGCAGGCCTTGCTCGGTCGTGGGGTAGCGGCCATTGTCCAGGCGGTATAGCTTCAGCGCCTGCATGATGCCGGAAATGTCCTGCCGGGCGGCAACGGCCCGGGCCTGGTCGGGCCGATCAAGCACCCGGGGCACGACCAGTGCCGCCAGAATGCCCAGGATGACCACGACGACCATGATCTCGATCAGGGTAAAGCCGGCCTGGCGCCGGGCGCGGATAGAGCGTGACCGTGTCACAGCGTAAACTCCGTGTCGTAATTTGCGGCACCTATTATCGCTGCTTTAGATGACAATTCATGATGCGGGTATCCCTGTCACATTCATCCCGCAAAATGGACCGTTTTGACCGGCCGCGCCAAGGCGGCCCCTGCCGGAGTCAGTGATGCGGGTAATCCCCAGCCTCCCCCGATTGAGCACCTTCGTCGCGCTGCTCGCGCTCGCGGCGGGCATAGGCGTGTGGGGAGCCATCCTGCTCGCGCCGTCCCCCCCGCCCGCTCCACCCACCGCGGTGATCGATGGCGCCCTGCAGACCGACACCGGTCCGGTGGCCGGCTGGTTCGGCACGGGGGCCGGGGCGAAGATCCAGGTGGTGGTGGCGGGCCTTATCGCCGCCGGGCCTCGCGGCTCCGCGGTCCTGGCCATAGACGGCCGCCCCGCCCGCGCCTATGCGGTCGGCACCCAACTGGCCGAAGGCGTGACCCTGGCCGAGGTCCTGGGCGGTGGCGTGGTGCTGGACCAGGGCGGCCAGCGCGTCGAAGTCCAGGCCACCAAGCTCCCCCCCGTGGACGGCATCCGGACGGTAGGCTCCGCCCGGCCGTGAGACGGCCCGAGGGCAAAACGCAAGTTTCCGCCCCGCCTCTCGGCATGCCGCACAGTTGGCAGCCAGCGAGCAACGATGCTACGCCCCAAGACAGCGGCACTAGACCCAGGATGCGGTGGATCCGGCTCCGCCGGTCCACCCGCATCGCCCCCTGGGGGGCGCGCGTCAGCGCGTAGGGGGGGTTACAACACACCGCGCCGCATCTGATCCAGCTCGATCGATTCGAACAGGGCCTTGAAGTTGCCTTCGCCGAAGCCTTCGTCGCCCTTGCGCTGGATGATCTCGAAGAAGATCGGGCCGATCACGGTCTGCGTGAAGATCTGCAGCAGCAGGCCGCCGCCGGGGGCGCCGTCCAGCAGGATGCGGTTCTTCGCCAGCCGCGCGACGTCCTCGCCGTGGCCCGGCAGGCGCTTGTCCAACAGCTCGTAGTACGTATCGGGGGTGTCCAGGAAGGCCACGCCCGAGGCGCGCAGCGCCTCGACGGTGGCGTAGATGTCGTCCGTGCCCAGCGCGATGTGCTGGATGCCCTCGCCGTGATAGAGGTCCAGGTATTCCTGGATCTGGCCCTTCTCGTCGTTGCCTTCTTCGTTGATGGGAATGCGGATGCGTCCGCAGGGCGAGGTCATGGCCTTGGACTTGACTCCGGTGACCTTGCCTTCGATGTCGAAGTAGCGGATCTCGCGGAAACTGAACAGCCGTTCGTAGAAGTCGGCCCATTCGCTCATGCGGCCCCGGTGCACGTTGTGCGTCAGGTGGTCGATCAGGGTCAGGCCGGCGCCGCGGTGGCTGGCGTCCTGGCTGGCCCGGGCCGGCTCCAGCGGCTCGAAGTCGACGTCATAGATGTCGATGTCGCCGATCCCGCCGTCGCGGCCGTTCTTGCCGCGCCACCTGTCCACGAAATAGATCAGCGAATCGCCGATGCCCTTGATGGCTGGGATGTTCAGCTCCATGGGACCGCTGTGCCCGTCGAAGCCCCAGGCGCCCAGCTCCAGCGCGCGCTTGTAGGCCGCCGCCGCGTCGTTCACGCGGAAGGCGATCGCACAGATCGAGGGGCCGTGCTGGCGGGCGAATCGCTGCGCGAACGAATCGGGCTCGGCGTTGACGATGAAATTGATGCCGCCCTGGCGGTAGAGCAGCACGTTCTTGTGGCGGTGGCGGGCGATGGCCTTGAAGCCCAGGCCCTCGAACACCTTGCCCAGGGCCACGGGGTCGGGGGCGGCGTATTCGACGAATTCGAATCCGGCGGTGCCCATGGGGTTGTCCCAGGGCTGGAAGGGGGTGGTCATGGCTGTCTCCGCTGTGGCGCCGCGCGCCTCTGATCGAAAGGAATCTCAGACGGAATTGTAGGAACGATCGCGAGGCGAATGATTCCAAAGATTGCTCATGGAGCGGTTGGTTTTGAAATAAAATTGCTTAAAGCGTTTTATGATTGGTTAATCATGCCCGAAGTCGAATTGGACCGCACGGATCGGCGAATCCTGGAGGAATTGCAGCGTGACGGCCGGCTGACCAACCAGGAGCTGGCCGAACGCGTGGCGCTGTCGCCCAGCCCTTGCCTGAGGCGCGTCCGGCGCCTGGAGGCCAGCGGCGTGATCCGCCAGTACGTCGCCATCGTCGATGCCGAGAAAGTGGGCCTGGGCCTGCTGGCTTACATCAGCGTGCGGCTTCAGAAGCACATGGACGGCGGCCACGCGCCCATCGAGCAATTCGCCCGCGACGTCCTGGGCTGGCCCGAGGTCGTGGCCTGCTACGCGATGACGGGTGACATGGATTACCTGCTGCGCGTGCAGGTCGTCGATCTGGCGCATTTCTCGCGTTTTTCCATGGATACCCTGATGAAACATCCCGCGGTCGTGGATATGCGCTCCAGCTTTGCGCTCAAGAAGATCAAGGACGTGCCGCAAGCCATCGGTCCGGCGAATCCGCGCTGAAAAGTACGATAGGATGAAAGCATGAGTACCGAGGGCAACCAGTTCAAGCTCGACCCCAAGAGCCGGATTTCGCTATATGTGCAGTTGGCGGATGCCCTGCGCACCAAGATCACCGCTGGCGAGTGGCCGGTCGGCTACCAGCTTCCCCGTTACGAGGTGCTGGCCGAGCAATACCAGGTCGCGCGGATCACCGTCCGCCAGGCGGTGAATGTGCTGGTCCAGGAAAACGTGCTGGTCTCGAACCGCGGGCGCGGCACGTTCGTGTGCGAGGTTCCGGGCGCCGCGCCCGGGCATTTGCGCACGCCCATCGCGGGCCTGTCGCCGCGCGCCGGCGGCTTTTCCATCGTCGTGCACGAGGTGGTGCACGATGCCGTCCTGCCGCCGGAGCTGGTCGCCAGCGGCAACTTCTACGATTCCTATGTGGAAGTGATCAAGACGCACGTGCGGGAAGGCAAGCCCATCGGTGTCTACAACATGTTCGTGGCCCGCCACTTGTACGAGCGCTTCCCCGGCGGGGCCGCGGCCTCCGAGCTGCTGCTGCAGCTTGCCCTGCAGCACGCCGAGGAAGACATCGATCATTCCTACCAGACCATCAGCATCGAGACGGCCGACATGGTGCTGGCCAGGAAGCTCGACTGTCCCTACGGCGCTCCGGTGGCCAAGCTGGTCCGCAAGCTGATGACCACGGATTCGCGGGTGCTGACGGCCGGTATTTCCTACTACCCGGGCGACGTGTTCCTGATGGACATCGTCATTCCCAAGGACGTGCTGGTCGCCCACCGGCCGGCCGCGGTGCTGGCGCCCGGCTAGCCGCGGTTCAGGCGGCGCCTACCTGCAGCAGCAGCTTGCCGCTGTGGTCGCCCTGTTCCATGTCGCGGTGGGCCTGGCTGGCCTGGGCCAACGGGTAGGTCTGGTGCACCCGGGTCTGGATGCGATCGCCCACCAGCGGCCAGACGACCTTCTTCAACGCCTGCGCCACCAGCGCCTTCCTGGCGGCCGGCAGGGGACGCATCATGGCGCCGGTCACGCGCGCTTCCTTCTGCATGACCGCGCGCAGCGACAAGGACACCGGCGCGGTACCCGAGGACAGGTGCAGGATGCGGCCGCCATAGGCCAGCGCGGCCAGGTTCTGCTCCATGTGCCGTCCGCCCGACATGTCGAGGATCACGTCCACCGGCGTGCCGGCTTCCTGCAACAGTTGGGCGAAGGGTTCGGTCTTGTAGTTGAAGGCGCGGCGGGCGCCCAGGCTCAGCGCCAGGGCGCATTTTTCGGCGCTGCCGCTGGTGGCGTAGACCGGATGGCCCAGCGCCGACAGCAACTGGACGGCGAACACGCCCACGCCGCTGGTCGCGCCGTGGATGAGCACCGATTCGCCCACTTGCAGCGCCGCCAGCGAAAAGAAGTTGTACCAGGTGGTGAAGGCCGCTTCGGGCAGGCAGGCGGCCTGCTGCAGCGTCAGGCCGGCGGGGACCGGCAGCACCTGCTGCCAGTGGGTGGCGACGTATTCGGCATAGCCGCCGCCGTTGACCAGCGCGCACACCTGCATGCCGACCTCGAGCCCGCGCACCAGCGATCCCACGGCGTGCACCGTGCCGGATACCTCCAGGCCGGGAATGTCGGACTCGTGGTCGTTGGGGCCGCGCGAGCGTTGGCCGCAGTCGTGGCGGTTGACGCCGGCCCATGCAACCTTGACCACCACCTCGTCGGCGGCCGGCTGGGGGATGTCGCACCGGGCGGGAACCAGGACCTCGGGCCCTCCGGCCCGCGAAATGATGATCGCGTCTTGCTGCATGATGGGATTCTCGTAGGGGGGATCAGAGGGACAGCTCGGCTTGCAGTCTATCAAGTTCGTCGTCCCCGCATTGCAGCAGGTCGGCCAGGATCTCGCGCGCCTGCGAGCCCAGTGCGGGACTGGGCTGGTAGGGCGGTGGTGCCTGGTCGAGGAACCGCAGCGGCGTCTCGGGTACGAGAATGCGGCCGTAGACGGGATGGTCGATGTGGCGCAGGGCGCCGCGCGCGTGCAGGTGCGGGTCGTCCACCACGTCCAGCAGCTCCTGTACCGGCGCGCAGGGCACGGTCCGCGCGCGCAGCCGGGACAGCAGCTCGGCATTGTCCAGGCGCCGGGTAACGGCGCCCAGCGCCTCGTCCAGTTCGTCCATGTGGCGCGCACGCAGATCGCGCGTGGCGTAGCGGGGATCGGCGGCCAGTTCGTCCAGGTCCAGCGCGGCCACCAGCGCGCGCCAGTGCTTCTCGTTGGTGGTGATGATGGCGACGTGGCCGTCGGCCGACGGATAGACGTTGTAGGGCGCGAGGCCCATGCCGCCGTGCCGGTTGCCGGTGCGCTGCGGCTTGCGGCTGCCGCGGCGCAGGCCGCCCAGGTTGGAGGCCAGCGACGGATAGACCGCCTCCATCATCGATACCTCCACGCGCCCGCCCGCGCCGGTGCGTTCGCGCCGCAGCAAGGCCGTGACGATGGCGCCGTACAGGTGAATGCCGGCCATGAAGTCGCAGACGGCCGGGCCGGCCTTGACCGGGTCGCCGTCCGGCTGGCCGGTGCTGCTCAGGACGCCCGACATGGCCTGTACCGCGAGGTCCATCGCGGGGTAGTCGCGGTAGGGGCCGCTGCTGCCGTAGCCGGAACTCGATGCGTAGATGAGCCGGGGATTGGCCGCCATCAGCGAATCGGCGCCCAGGCCCAGCCGCTCCATGGCGCTGGGCGTGAAGTTCTCGACCAGCACGTCGGCGCGGGCGGCCAGGCGCCGCAGTACCGCGCGGCCGGCCTCGGTCTTCAGGTCCAGGCAAAGCGAACGCTTGTTGGCGTTGAACATGGCGAACGGCACCGTCACCACGTCGTCGGGCAGCGTTTCGCGCTTGCGCAGGTGCTCGCCGCCGGGCGGCTCGATCTTGACGATGTCCGCGCCGGCCCGCGCCATCAGGAAGGTGGCGTAGGGGCCGTTGTAGATCTGGGTCAGGTCCAGCACCGTGATGCCGGCCAGGGGCTGGGGCATGCCGCCGTCATTGTTCATGCCGGTCCTCCCGCCCCGCGGGTTCGAAGCGCGCCACCGCGTAGTCGTCCTGGGCCTCGATCCGCAAACGCAGCGGCATGTCGGCGCGCAGGGCCGATTCGTCGCAGAGGACGTTGGAGATCATGCGCGGCCCTTCGTCCAGCTCCACGATCGCCACGTTGTAGGGCACGCGCGATTCGAAGGCGGGATGGTGGGCGCTGCGATAGATCACCCAGCTGACGAGGCGGGCGCCGCCGGCCGCGGGCACGAAGCGCACGTCGTCGCCCAGGCAGTGCGGGCAGTGGTCGCGCGCCGGCAGCCAGCGGTGGCCTTGCCCGCATTGCTGGAACAGCAGCGTGCCGGCCTTCAGGCCATCCCAGAACGGGCGATTGGTCTCGGTGATGTCGGGCAGGGGGAATTCGGTCATGGCTGGCTGCCTAGAATGAGCGTGCTGTGGGTATGCATGGTGCCGCCCTGGTTGCTGACGAGGCAGGTGTCGGCGCCGGGCACCTGCAGCGTGGCCTGTCCGCGAATCTGCCGCACGCCCTCGATGACCAACTGCATGCCGGGCATGCCTGTCTCGGACAGCAGGCCGCCGCTGGTGTTGAGCGGCAGATCGCCGCCGATCTCGATGCGGCCGTCGGCCACGAACCGGCCGCCCTCGCCCTTCCTGCAGAAACCGTAGTCCTCGAGCGTCATCAGCGCGGTGATGGTGAAGCAGTCGTAGATCTGCGCGACATCGATATCCTTGGGCGCGAGCCCCGCCATGGCGAAGGCGGTGCGGCCGGAGACGACCGCTTCGGTCGAGGTCAGCGTGGGCCGCTGCGCCACTTCCCACGAGGTCTGGCCCTGGCCGAAGCCCAGGATGGGGACGGCGTTGGGCACGCCCAGCGCGCGGGCGCGCGCCGCGCTCATCACGACCACCGCCGCGCCGCCGTCGGAAACCAGGCAGCAATCGTCGCGGCGCAGCGGATCGATCTGCATGGGCGAGGCCATGTAGTCGTCCAGCGAAATGGCCGCGCGCAATTGCGCGTCGGGATTGGCCGCGCCGTGGCGCCGGCAGGCCTTGGCGATGGCGCCAAGGTCCTCGGGGCGGGTGCCGTGTTCGATCATGTGCCGGCGCTGGATCATCGCGTAGCCGGCGGCGGTGGAGAACCATCCATAGACGGCGTCGTCGCCGCGCGGCCGGGCGTAGACGGCGCGATTGCCGGTGCGCGGGTTGTCCGCGTAGCAGACCAGGGCGGCTTCGCACTGGCCCGCCTCGATCGCCATGGCGGCCTGCGAGATCAGTGCGACGTTGGCCGCGCCGCCCTGGTCCCAGGCGCCGCCCAGCTTCGGGCGCAGGCCCATGGCCTCGGCCAGTTTCTGGCCGTACATGAACTCGCGCGCCGAGGTCGGCACCTTGACGAACAGGGCGTCGATGACATCCTTGCCGACGTTGGCGTCGGCCAGCGCGTTGCGGCAGGCCTCGACGTTCAGGCTGACGGTCGAGCGGCCGGGCAGCTTGCCGTAACGGGTGTGCCCGATCCCGGCGATGACGTACTTTCCTCTCATGGGGCTTCCTGTGGCGTCAGCGTGCGTTGAACCGGGCCGGACGCTTTTCCTTGAAGGCCAGGCGGCCTTCGGCGGCGTCCTCGGTGGCCGAGAGCATGCGGTTGTACAACTGCTCCATGCGCAGTCCCACGTTCAGGTCCATGCTGCCGGCGCGCAGCGCCAGCTCCTTGGCGGCCTGCACGGCCAGCGGCGCGTTGGCGGCGATGCGCTCGGCGATCTTCATGGCTTCCGGCATCAATTGCGCGGGCTCGACCTGGCGGTTGACCAGGCCCCAGCGTTCGGCGGTGGCGGCGTCGAAGGCGTCGCCGGTCAGCAGGAACTCCATCGCGATGGCGCGGGGCAGCTGTTCGATCACGCGCTGCGTGCCGCCGTTGGCGGCGATCACGCCGCGCTTGACCTCGGACAGGCCGAAGGTCGCATGCGGCACGGCCAGGCGGATGTCGGTCGCCAGCAGCAAGGTCATCCCGCCGCCCAGGCAATAGCCGTTGACCGCGGCGATCACCGGCTTCCACATCTCCAGCCCGCGATTGAGCAGCATGCCCTGCTGGGTCAGCCAGAACTCCGACAACTGCGGCGGATTGCCGATGAAGGTCTTGAGGTCCGCGCCCGTGCTGAAGGATTTTTCTCCGGCGCCGGTGATGACGATGGCGCGCACGGCGGTGTCGTCGCGCATTTGCGCCCAGGCGTCGGACAGGCCGCGATAGTGCTCCGCGTCCATGGCGTTGAGCTTCTCGGGGCGATTGATGGTGATGATGCCGACCCCGCGGTCGGTCTTCTGGGTGTCGATGGACATGGATGCTCCGGGGTTACTCGGGTTGAATGCCGGCTTTCTGGATGATGGAACCCCAGCGGCGGTTCTCCGAAGCCATGAAGTCGGCCAGTTCCTGGCGGCTGGTGCCCATCGGCACGGCGTCCGATTCCAGGAAGTTGCGCTTGACGGTCTCGGTCTGCAGCGCATCGCGGAAGAGCTGGTTCAGGCGGTCGACCACGGCGTCGGGGGTGTCGCGCGGCGCCAGCACGACCAGCCACGAGCCCAGGTTGAAATCGGCCATCCCGCTTTCTATCAAGGTGGGCACGTCCTGCAGGTTGGGCGTGCGGGCCCGCCCGGTGGTGGCGATCGCCCGCACCTTGCCGCCGCGGATCAGGGGGGTGGCCGAGGTCGAGTCGGCGAAGATCAGGTCGATCCGTCCGCCGATCAGGTCGCCGATGGCCAGCGGGTTGCCCTTGTAGGGCACGTACAGCATGTCGACGTGCTCGAGCTGCTTATAGAGTTCGGCGGCCACCCGCGAGGAGGAGTTGCCGCTGCCGAAGGCCAGCGGCGTCTTGGCCGCGCGCGCCGTCCGGGCCAGGTCGGCGGCATTGCGGATCGGGGAATCGGCCCGTACCAGCAGCACCAGCGGGCCCTCCTTGAGCAAGGTAATGCCCTTGAAGTCCTGGATGGGGTCGTAGGGCGTGCGCTTGAACAGGAATTTGTTGGCAACGTGGGTATTACTGGTCAGCAGCAGGGTGTAGCCGTCGGCCGGGGCGCGCATGACTTCCTCGGTGGCGATGAAGCCGTTGGCGCCCGCCTTGTTTTCCACGACCACGGTCTGCCCGGTGCTCTTGGTGATCTCCTGCGCCAGCACGCGGGCCGAGCCGTCTGTGCCGCTGCCGGGCGGGAAGGGCACCACGATGCGGATCTGGCGCTGGGGGAAATCAGCAGCGTGTGCCGTGGCGCCGGCACACGCGAAGATGGCGGCAATGCCCGCGAACAAGCCCTGGCGTATCCTCACGGTAGTCTCCTCGTTTTAAAAGTTCTAAAAGACTATATATGGACTTTTAGGCTTTTAAAACAGATAGGATCCTGGTGAAAACCCGTATCCGATCGGCGGACTGAAGTGCGCGAGGCGCGCTCGGTTGACTTTCCTTTTTGGCTCCTTCATAATCTTTCGTTCCCCGGCGGAGGGGTGCCCGAGTGGTTAAAGGGGGCAGACTGTAAATCTGTTGGCCTTGCGCCTACATTGGTTCGAATCCAATCCCCTCCACCAAACGGCTTTGCTTTCCGATGGAAGTTCGTGGCCAGTGGCTTGAAGCGTGCTGTAACTCAAGCGGCTGGTCAAAATTTTGGCCGGAAGGTTTGGCGGCGGTGGGGTCCGCGCTAGTAGCAGTACCAGGTAGGCGGGTGTAGCTCAATGGTAGAGCAGAAGCCTTCCAAGCTTACGACGAGGGTTCGATTCCCTTCACCCGCTCCAACGAGGTCGTCGCAGGCGCCCGGGTTTCCGGTGGGTTGCCGGATGGCCCGGTGGTTGCAGTACAGAATTCGCCCATGTGGCTCAGTGGTAGAGCACTCCCTTGGTAAGGGAGAGGTCACGCGTTCGATCCGCGTCATGGGCACCAGATTTTTGCGGTTCCATCCGTTATAGCAGGCATCCAGAGGCGGGAGTCAGCCATGGCAAAAGGCAAGTTTGAGCGTACCAAGCCGCACGTGAACGTGGGCACGATCGGTCACGTTGACCACGGCAAGACGACGCTGACGGCGGCGATCACGACGGTGCTGTCGAAGCAGTTCGGCGGCGAGGCGAAGGCGTACGACCAGATCGACGCGGCGCCGGAAGAGAAGGCGCGTGGTATCACGATCAACACGGCGCACGTGGAATACGAGACGCAGACGCGGCACTACGCGCACGTTGATTGCCCGGGCCACGCGGACTACGTGAAGAACATGATCACGGGTGCGGCGCAGATGGACGGCGCGATCCTGGTGGTGTCGGCCGCTGACGGCCCGATGCCGCAGACGCGCGAGCACATCCTGCTGTCGCGCCAGGTTGGCGTGCCGTACATCATCGTGTTCCTGAACAAGGCGGACCTGGTTGACGACGCCGAGCTGCTGGAACTGGTGGAAATGGAAGTTCGCGAGCTGCTCTCGAAGTACGACTTCCCGGGCGACGATACGCCGATCGTGAAGGGTTCGGCCCGTCTGGCGCTGGAAGGCGACAAGGGCGAGCTGGGCGAGCCGGCCATTCTGCAACTGGCGGCAGCGCTGGACTCGTACATTCCGACGCCCGAGCGGGCGGTCGACGGTGCGTTCCTGATGCCGGTGGAAGACGTGTTCTCGATCTCGGGCCGCGGCACGGTGGTGACGGGTCGTATCGAGCGGGGCATCGTCAAGGTCGGCGAGGAAATCGAAATCGTCGGTATCAAGGACACGGTCAAGACGACGT
Source organism: Pigmentiphaga sp. H8 (assembly GCF_003854895.1). Taxonomy (NCBI): domain Bacteria; kingdom Pseudomonadati; phylum Pseudomonadota; class Betaproteobacteria; order Burkholderiales; family Alcaligenaceae; genus Pigmentiphaga; species Pigmentiphaga sp. H8. Next base: position 541,508 of record NZ_CP033966.1, read on the forward strand.
GCACGGGCGTGGAAATGTTCCGCAAGCTGCTGGATCAGGGCCAGGCGGGCGACAACGTCGGTATTCTGCTGCGCGGCACCAAGCGTGAAGACGTCGAGCGGGGCCAGGTTCTGGCCAAGCCCGGTTCGATCACGCCGCACACGGAGTTCTCGGCCGAGGTGTACGTGCTGTCGAAGGAAGAAGGCGGCCGTCACACGCCGTTCTTCAACGGCTATCGTCCCCAGTTCTACTTCCGCACGACGGACGTGACGGGCACGATCGAGCTGCCCAAGGACAAGGAAATGGTGCTGCCGGGCGACAACGTGTCGATCACGGTCAAGCTGCTGGCTCCCATCGCCATGGAAGAAGGCCTGCGCTTCGCCATCCGTGAAGGCGGTCGTACCGTCGGCGCCGGCGTGGTCGCCAAAGTCATCAAGTAAGACACTTATCCCGCGCTTGCGCGGGATAAGTCGTGGTGCCGAAGTAGTGGTAGTTGGTAGTAAAAGTTTGAAGGCCCTCCCTAAAGAATCCGGGGGGGCTTCATCCATAGGGGAATAGCTCAATTGGCAGAGCGTCGGTCTCCAAAACCGAAGGTTGTGGGTTCGATTCCCTCTTCCCCTGCCACCTCTCCCGGAGCCCGCGGGGTCTAGCCGCGGCTTCCGACAAAAAGCCCGGCGCGGCTTCTGCCCCGGGTGTTTTGCAAGCACCGTCGCCGCCAGCAATGTCTGGCGCTGCCCGGACGAAAAGATGTCGAATCCAAACGTAGAAACCGTAACTAGCACTGCCGACCGCATCAAGCTGGGCCTGGCCATCGCGGCGTTCGTCGCTGGGCTGGTGGGGTTCTACGCCTTGGCGGACAGCCCCACGATCGCCCGGGTGGGCGTCATCGTGGCCGGTGTGGTCCTTGCCCTGGTGATCGGCTGGTTCAGCGAGCCCGGGAGGCGCCTGGTCGCATTCGGCCAGGATTCGGCCCAGGAAACGCGCAAGGTCGTGTGGCCTTCCCGCAAGGAAACCATCCAGACCACCGTCGCGGTGTTCGCTTTCGTGGTGGTCATGGCGCTGTTCCTGTGGGTTACAGACAAAACCATTGAATGGGTGTTGTACGACCTCATTCTTGGTTGGAAATAACACGGCGGAAACAAGACGATGAGCAAACGTTGGTACGTTGTCCATGTCTATTCCGGCATGGAAAAAAGCGTCCAGAAGGCGCTGACGGAACGCATCGAGCGGGCCGCGCTGCAGACCTCCTTCGGTCGCATCCTGGTGCCCACGGAAGAGGTCATCGAGGTCAAGGGTGGCCAGAAGTCCATCACCGAGCGCCGCTTCTTTCCCGGCTACGTGCTGGTCGAGATGGACCTGACCGACGAGACCTGGCACCTGGTGAAGAACACCAACAAGGTGACGGGGTTCGTGGGTGGATCGGGCAACCGCCCCACGCCCATCCCCCAGCGCGAGGTCGACGACATCCTGTCGCAGATGGAAGAGGGCGTGGAGAAGCCGCGTCCCAAGATCCTCTTTGAAGTGGGCGAAATGGTCCGCATCAAGGAAGGCCCGTTCACCGACTTCAACGGCAACGTGGAAGACGTGAACTACGAAAAGAGCAAGCTGCGCGTGTCGGTCACGATTTTCGGCCGATCGACCCCGGTGGAACTCGATTTCAGTCAGGTCGAGAAGTCCTGACCAAACATACGGCCGGATGGGGCGCTACGGTCAGCGCCATCCGGCTCGCGGCGTCCGCGCCGCGAACCAACCCGACCGTCAACCCCGGGGAGCAGGCCTGATCGGCCTGCGTACGTACCCGCAAGGAGTCAAGCATGGCGAAGAAAATCGTCGGCTTCATCAAGCTGCAAGTGCCAGCTGGTAAAGCCAATCCCTCTCCCCCGATCGGTCCGGCGCTGGGTCAGCGCGGCCTGAACATCATGGAATTCTGCAAGGCGTTCAACGCCAAGACCCAGGGCCTGGAGCCCGGTCTGCCGATTCCCGTGGTGATCACCGCCTTTGCCGACAAGAGCTTCACCTTCGTGATGAAGTCGCCCCCGGCGACCATCCTCATCAAGAAGGCTGCCGGCATCCAGAAGGGTTCGCCCAAGCCCCATACCGACAAGGTTGGCACGCTGACTCGCGCCCAGGTCGAAGAAATCGTCAAGACCAAGCAAGCCGATCTGACGGCTGCCGACATGGACGCCGCGGTCCGCACGATCGCTGGCAGCGCCCGTAGCATGGGCATCACGGTGGAGGGCCTGTAATCATGGCACGCATGACCAAACGTGTAGCCGCGCTGCGCGCCAAGATCGACCGCAGCAAGCTGTATCCCGTCGCCGAAGCGCTGGCGCTGGTGAAGGAAACCGCGACCGCCAAGTTCGATGAATCCATCGACCTGGCCGTGCAGCTGGGCATCGACGCCAAGAAGTCCGACCAACTGGTCCGTGGCTCGGTGGTGCTGCCCGCCGGTACCGGCAAGTCGGTGCGCGTAGCCGTGTTCGCCCAGGGCGAGAAGGCCGAGGCCGCCAAGGCCGCCGGCGCCGACATCGTCGGCATGGAAGACCTGGCCGAGCGCATCAAGGCTGGCCAGATCGACTTCGACGTGGTGATCGCCTCGCCCGACACGATGCGTGTCGTCGGCGCGCTGGGCCAGATCCTGGGTCCGCGTGGCCTGATGCCGAACCCCAAGGTCGGCACCGTGACGCCCGACGTCGCCACCGCCGTCAAGAACGCCAAGGCTGGTCAGGTCCAGTACCGTACCGACAAGGCCGGGATCATTCACGCCACCATCGGCCGTGCCTCGTTCAACGTCGAACAGCTGCAGAGCAACCTGCTGGCCCTGGTCGACGCGCTGAACAAGGCCCGTCCGACGACGGCCAAGGGTATTTACCTGCGCAAGCTGGCGGTGTCGTCCACCATGGGTGGCGGTGTCCGCGTGGACCAGGCCTCTCTGACGGCCAGCCAGCAGTAATCGCAGGGCAACAGACTTTGGGCTGTACCGGGCGCGGGCGAAAGCCGGACGCGCGGTGCTGCTGTCAAAGACCGCTGGAGTGAAACCGGAGTCCCTGGCCCGCCAGGTGCCCGGAGGATCTTAAAACCGCGACTCGCGGGCAGGCATGGAATGCTGTCCGCCCAAGCACGGATCCAGCGCAGACGGCGCTCCCAGGAAGAATTCTTTATCCAAAGAAGTCGACCAGGTTCGCCGCATTCGGTTGACGCAAGGGGTGGTATCCCGAGCGTCTTATGATGGAGTGTTCAAACCGTGAGTCTCAATCGTCAAGAGAAAACGGTGGTCGTCGAAGAGATCTCGGCTCAAGTCGCCAAGGCTCAATCGATCGTTATCGCCGAATATCGTGGTCTGGACGTCGCTTCCGTCACCGTACTGCGCAAGCAAGCACGTGAATCGGGCGTTTACCTGCGTGTTCTGAAGAACACGCTGGCCCGCCGCGCTGTGAACGGCACCCCCTTCGAGGGTCTGTCGTCGCAACTGACCGGTCCGCTGATGTACGCCATCAGCGCTGATCCGGTCGCGGCAGCCAAGGTCCTGTCCAATTTTGCCAAAACCAACGACAAGCTCGTTCTGAAGGGCGGTGCCCTGCCGAACGGTGTCATGTCCGTCGAAGGCGTCAAGGCTCTGGCCTCGCTGCCCTCGCGCGAAGAGTTGCTGGCGAAGTTGCTGGGCACCATGCAGGCACCCGTTGCACAGTTTGTGCGTACGCTCAACGAAGTTCCGACCAAGTTCGTGCGTGGCCTCGCGGCCGTGCGGGACAAGCAGGCCGCCTAAGCGGCCGGGGGATGTTTCCCCTCGGAATCTCGTGACACGAAGCGACACCCAATACCTGGTATCAAATTCATTGGAGTTTTAAACAAAATGGCACTTAGCAAAGCTGAAATCATCGACGCCATCGCCGGCCTGACCGTCCTGGAACTGTCGGAACTGATCAAGGACCTGGAAGACAAGTTCGGCGTGTCGGCTGCTGCCGCCGCTGTGGCTGTCGCCGCTCCCGCCGCTGCTGGTGGCGCTGCCGCCGCTGCTGAAGAGCAGACCGAGTTCAACGTGATCCTGGCCGAAGTCGGCGCCAACAAGGTCAACGTCATCAAGGCCGTGCGCGAGCTGACCGGCCTGGGCCTGAAGGAAGCCAAGGACCTGGTCGACGGCGCTCCGAAGCCCGTGAAGGAAGGCGTTGCCAAGGCTGATGCCGAAGCCGCCAAGAAGAAGCTTGAAGAAGCCGGTGCCAAGGTCGAAGTCAAGTAATTCGATCCTTGCCGGTACCCGGTGGCCGCTAAAAAACGGCCTCCGGGTTTTTGCGTTTTTGGAAAAGGGCTTTTAAAGCCTGTTTTCCGTGGCAGTACCGCTGGTTCGCGTGGCTTTGCGCGCACGGATCGGCCGACGGATTTCCGGTGCGCAGGTGGGGATGATGCCGCCTTCGGACCCGAAACCCGTGCCGGGCGAGCCCGGAAGAGGGGCACCGGCCCAGCCGGCGGGTAGCCCCATTGAGATTTCGAAGTCGTATTTTAGGACCATTACCCGTGGTTCGTGCAACCTGAGTCGGAGTGCTCATGCCCTACTCGTTCACCGAAAAGAAGCGCATCCGCAAGAGCTTCGCCAAGCGCGAGGACGTGCAAACCGTTCCTTTCCTGCTGGCAACCCAGCTCGAGTCCTATCGTACCTTCCTGCAGTCGGATACCGCACCCCTGCAGCGCAAGGAAGAAGGGCTGCAAGCCGCATTCTCCTCGATTTTTCCCATCGTCAGCCATAACCAGATGGCCAGGCTGGAATTCGTCAGCTACGTGCTGGGCGAACCCGCCTTCGACGTGCGCGAATGCCAGCAGCGTGGGCTGACCTTCGCGTCGCCCCTGCGCGCCAAGGTGCGCCTGGTCCTGCTCGATCGCGAGGCGAGCAAACCCACCGTCAAGGAAGTGAAGGAACAGGAAGTCTACATGGGCGAGATTCCGCTCATGACTTCCACCGGATCGTTCGTCATCAACGGTACCGAGCGGGTCATCGTCTCGCAGCTGCACCGTTCGCCCGGCGTGTTCTTCGAGCACGACCGCGGCAAGACCCACAGCTCCGGCAAGCTGCTGTTCTCGGCTCGCGTGATTCCCTACCGCGGCTCGTGGCTGGACTTCGAGTTCGACCCCAAGGACATCCTGTTCTTCCGTGTCGACCGCCGCCGCAAGATGCCCGTGACCATCCTGCTCAAGGCCATCGGCATGACGCCCGAGAGCATCCTGGCGCACTTCTTCGCGTTCGACAGCTTCGAGCTGGCGAGCGAGGGTGGCCTGATGGAATTCGTGCCCGAGCGCTGGAAGGGCGAGGTCGCGCGCTTCGACATCAACGACAAGTCCGGCAACGTCATCGTCGCCAAGGACAAGCGCATCAACGCCAAGCACATCCGCGACCTGGTGGCCGCGGAGACCAAGCGTATCTCGGTGCCCGAAGACTTCCTGCTGGGCCGCGCGCTGGCCCGCAACGTGGTCGATCCGGAAACCGGCGAGATCGTGGCGCACGCCAACGAAGAGCTGACCGAGTCGCTGTTGAACAAGCTGCGCGAGAACAACGTGCGCGAGATCCAGACGCTCTACACGAACGACCTGGACCAGGGCCCGTACATCTCGCAAACGCTGCGCGTGGACGAGACCACCGACCAGACCGCCGCGCGCGTGGCGATCTACCGCATGATGCGCCCCGGCGAGCCGCCCACCGAGGAAGCCGTCGAAGCGCTGTTCCAGCGCCTGTTCTTCAGCGAGGATACCTACGATCTGTCGCGCGTGGGCCGCATGAAGGTCAACAGCCGGCTGGGCCGCGGCAATGACATCACCGGCGCGATGACCCTCAATAACGAGGACATCCTCGATACGATCAAGGTGCTGGTCGAGCTGCGCAATGGCCGCGGCGAGATCGACGACATCGATCACCTGGGCAATCGCCGCGTGCGCTGCGTGGGCGAACTGGCGGAGAACCAGTTCCGCGCCGGACTGGTGCGCGTCGAGCGCGCCGTCAAGGAGCGCCTGGGCCAGGCCGAGTCCGAGAACCTGATGCCGCACGACCTGATCAACTCCAAGCCGATCTCGGCCGCCATCAAGGAGTTCTTCGGTTCGAGCCAGCTGTCGCAGTTCATGGACCAGACCAACCCGCTGTCCGAGATCACGCACAAGCGCCGCGTCTCGGCCCTGGGCCCTGGCGGCCTGACCCGCGAGCGCGCCGGCTTCGAGGTGCGCGACGTGCACCCGACCCACTACGGCCGCGTCTGCCCGATCGAGACGCCCGAAGGTCCGAACATCGGCCTGATCAACTCGATGGCCCTGTATGCCCGCCTGAACGAGTACGGCTTCCTGGAGACGCCGTACCGCAAGGTCGTGGACAGCAAGGTCAGCGACCAGATCGAGTACCTGTCGGCCATCGAGGAAAGCCGCTACGTGATCGCGCAGGCGAACGCCACGCTCGACGCCGAAGGCCATTTCGTGGACGACCTGGTGGCCTGCCGCCAGGCCGGTGAAACGATGCTGACCGCCGCCGAGAACGTCCACTACATGGACGTGGCGCCGTCGCAGATCGTGTCCGTGGCCGCTTCGCTGATCCCGTTCCTGGAGCATGACGACGCGAACCGCGCGCTGATGGGCTCGAACATGCAGCGCCAGGCCGTGCCCTGCCTGCGTCCCGAGAAGCCCGTGGTCGGCACCGGCATCGAACGCACGGTGGCGGTCGACTCCGGCACCACCGTGCAGGCGCTGCGCGGCGGCCTGGTCGACTACGTCGACGCCGAACGCGTCGTGATCCGGGTCAACGACGATGAAAACGCCGCCGGTGAAGTCGGCGTCGACATCTACAACCTGATCAAGTACACCCGTTCCAACCAGAACACCAACATCAACCAGCGCCCGATCGTGCGCCGCGGCGACATGATCGCCCGGGGCGACGTGCTGGCCGATGGCGCCTCCAGCGACCTGGGCGAACTCGCCCTGGGCCAGAACATGCTGGTCGCGTTCATGCCCTGGAACGGCTACAACTTCGAGGACTCGATCCTGATGTCGGAGCGCGTGGTGGCCAATGACCGCTACACCTCCATCCACATCGAGGAACTGACGGTCGTCGCCCGCGACACCAAGCTGGGCTCGGAAGAAATCACGCGCGACATCAGCAACCTGTCCGAAGGCCAGCTGAACCGCCTGGACGAATCCGGCATCGTCTACATCGGCGCCGAAGTCGAGGCCGGCGACGTGCTGGTCGGCAAGGTCACGCCCAAGGGCGAGACCCAGCTGACCCCGGAAGAGAAGCTGCTGCGCGCGATCTTCGGCGAAAAAGCCTCCGACGTGAAGGACACCTCGCTGCGTGTGCCTTCGGGCATGGTCGGCACCGTCATCGACGTGCAGGTGTTCACGCGCGAAGGCATCGTGCGCGACAAGCGCGCCCAGTCCATCATCGATGATGAACTCAAGCGCTATCGCCAGGACCTGAACGACCAGCTGCGTATCGTGGAAAACGATACCTTCGACCGTATCGAGAAGTCGCTGGTCGGCAAGGTCGTCAACGGCGGCCCGCGCAAGCTGGCCAAGGGCGCGGCGATCGCCAAGTCCTACCTGGCCGAGCTGGACCGCTGGCAGTGGTTCGACATCCGCCTGGCCGACGAAGGCGCGGCAACCGCGCTCGAGCAGGCCAAGGAATCGATCGAGCAGAAGCGCCACCAGTTCGATCTCGCCTTCGAAGAGAAGCGCAAGAAGCTGACCCAGGGCGACGAGCTGCCCCCGGGCGTGCTCAAGATGGTCAAGGTCTACCTGGCCGTCAAGCGCCGCCTGCAACCCGGCGACAAGATGGCCGGCCGCCACGGCAACAAGGGCGTGGTCTCGAAGATCACCCCGGTGGAAGACATGCCGCACATGGCCGACGGCACTCCCGTCGACATCGTGCTGAACCCGCTGGGCGTGCCTTCGCGGATGAACGTGGGCCAGGTTCTGGAAGTGCACCTGGGCTGGGCCGCCAAGGGCCTGGGCCAGCGCTTCAACGAAATGCTGGCCGAAGCGCGCAAGGTCGAAGTGGCCAAGGTGCGCGAGTTCGTCGGCAAGGTCTACAACACCACCGGCACGGCAGCCCGCCTGGAAGAACTGGACGACGACGCGGTGATCGAGCTGGCGCAGAACCTGCGCAACGGCGTGCCGTTCGCGACGCCGGTGTTCGACGGCGCTTCGGAGAACGACATCCGCGCGATGCTCGACCTGGCCTATCCGGACGAACTGGCCGAGAGCCTCAAGCTGACCAACTCCAAGACCCAGGCCTACCTGTACGACGGCCGCACCGGCGAGATGTTCGAGCGTCCGGTCACGGTCGGCTACATGCACATGCTGAAGCTGCACCACCTGGTCGACGACAAGATGCACGCCCGCTCGACCGGCCCGTACTCGCTGGTGACCCAGCAGCCGCTGGGCGGCAAGGCGCAGTTCGGCGGCCAGCGCTTCGGGGAAATGGAAGTGTGGGCGCTGGAAGCCTACGGCGCTTCGTATGTGCTGCAAGAAATGCTGACCGTGAAGTCCGACGACGTGAACGGCCGTACCAAGGTGTACGAGAACATCGTCAAGGGCGACCACGTGATCGACGCCGGCATGCCCGAGTCGTTCAACGTGCTGGTCAAGGAAATCCGGTCGCTCGGGATCGACATGGATCTTGAGCGTAACTGATAGGAGTCGCCATGAAAGCGCTATTGGATCTGTTCAAGCAGGTTACGCAGGAAGAACAGTTCGACGCCATTCGCATTGGCATCGCGTCGCCGGAGAAGATCCGGTCGTGGTCGTTCGGCGAAGTCAAGAAGCCGGAGACGATCAACTATCGCACGTTCAAGCCCGAACGCGACGGGCTGTTCTGCGCCAAGATCTTCGGGCCGATCAAGGACTACGAGTGCCTGTGCGGCAAGTACAAGCGCCTGAAGCACCGCGGCGTGATCTGCGAGAAGTGCGGCGTGGAAGTCACGCTGGCCAAGGTTCGCCGCGAGCGCATGGGCCATATCGAGCTGGCCAGCCCGGTCGCTCACATCTGGTTCCTGAAGTCGCTGCCGTCGCGTCTGGGCATGGTCCTGGACATGACGCTGCGCGACATCGAACGCGTGCTGTACTTCGAAGCCTACTGCGTCATCGATCCGGGCATGACGCCGCTCAAGCGCGCCCAGATCATGTCGGAAGACGACTTCCTGGCCAAGACCGAAGAGTACGGTGACGATTTCCGTGCGGTGATGGGTGCCGAGGCCGTGCGCGAACTGCTGCGCACGATCGACATCAACCGCGAGATAGAGACGCTGCGCGCCGACCTCCAGGCCACCAGCTCGGATGCCAAGATCAAGAAGATCTCCAAGCGCCTGAAGGTGCTGGAAGGCTTCCAGAAGTCCGGCATCAAGCCCGACTGGATGATCCTGGAAGTGCTGCCCGTGCTGCCGCCCGAGCTGCGTCCGCTGGTGCCGCTGGACGGTGGCCGCTTCGCCACGTCCGACCTGAACGACCTGTATCGCCGGGTCATCAACCGCAACAACCGCCTGAAGCGCCTGCTCGAACTGAAGGCTCCTGAAATCATCGTGCGCAACGAAAAGCGCATGCTGCAGGAAGCCGTCGACTCGCTGCTGGACAACGGCCGCCGCGGCAAGGCCATGACCGGCGCCAACAAGCGTCCGCTCAAGTCGCTGGCCGACATGATCAAGGGCAAGAGCGGCCGCTTCCGCCAGAACCTGCTGGGCAAGCGCGTCGACTACTCGGGCCGTTCGGTCATCGTGGTGGGCCCGCAGCTCAAGCTGCACCAGTGCGGCCTGCCCAAGCTGATGGCGCTGGAACTGTTCAAGCCCTTCATCTTCAACCGCCTGGAAATGATGGGGCTGGCCACGACCATCAAGGCGGCCAAGAAGCTGGTGGAAACGCAGGAACCGGTGGTGTGGGACATCCTCGAAGAGGTGATCCGCGAACACCCGATCATGCTGAACCGCGCGCCGACGCTGCACCGCCTGGGCATCCAGGCGTTCGAGCCGGTCCTGATCGAAGGCAAGGCCATCCAGCTGCACCCGCTGGTCTGCGCGGCGTTCAACGCCGACTTCGACGGCGACCAGATGGCCGTCCACGTTCCGCTGTCGCTGGAAGCCCAGCTGGAAGCCCGCACGCTGATGCTGGCCTCCAACAACGTGCTGTTCCCGGCCAACGGCGAACCCTCGATCGTTCCTTCGCAGGACATCGTGCTGGGCCTGTACTACGCCACCCGCGAGCGCGTGAATGGTGCCGGCGAAGGCCTGCACTTCGTGGACGTGTCCGAAGTCATGCGCGCCTACGAGAACAAGGCGGTCGAGCTGCAGTCGCGCATCACCGTGCGCCTGAACGAGTACGAGCGTGACGAGAACGGCGAGTACCAGCCGGTGCTGCGCCGCTTCGAGACCACCGTCGGCCGCGCCATCCTGTCGGAGATCCTGCCCAAGGGGCTGCCCTTCTCTGTGCTGAACAAGCCCCTGAAGAAGAAGGAAATCTCGCGCCTGATCAATCAGTCGTTCCGCCGCTGCGGCCTGCGCGACACGGTGATCTTCGCCGACCAACTGATGCAGTCGGGCTTCCGCCTGGCCACGCGCGGCGGTATCTCGATCTGCATGGACGACATGCTGATCCCGTCCGCCAAGGAAGGCATCCTTGCCGAGGCCAGCAAGGAGGTCAAGGAAATCGACAAGCAGTACTCGTCGGGTCTGGTCACCTCCCAGGAACGCTACAACAACGTGGTGGATATCTGGGGCAAGGCCGGCGACCGCGTGGGCAAGGCGATGATGGAACAGCTCTCGACCGAGCCCGTCGTCGACCGCCACGGTACCGCCACCCGCCAGGAGTCGTTCAACTCGATCTACATGATGGCCGACTCCGGCGCCCGCGGTTCCGCGGCCCAGATCCGCCAGCTGGCCGGCATGCGGGGCCTGATGGCCAAGCCCGACGGCTCCATCATCGAGACGCCCATCACCGCGAACTTCCGCGAGGGCCTGAACGTACTGCAGTACTTCATCTCGACCCACGGCGCGCGTAAAGGCCTGGCCGATACGGCGCTGAAGACGGCGAACTCGGGTTACCTGACCCGTCGTCTGGTGGACGTGACGCAGGACCTGGTCATCACCGAGGACGATTGCGGCACGACCTTCGGCTTCGCCATGAAGGCGCTGGTCGAAGGCGGTGAAGTCATCGAGCCGCTGCGCGACCGTATCCTCGGCCGCACCGTGGTCGCCGACGTGGTCAACCCCGACACCCAGGAGACCGTGTTCGAAGCCGGCACGCTGCTGGACGAAGACGCGGTCGACACCATCGAGCGCCTGGGCATCGACGAAGTGAAGGTGCGCTCGGCCCTGACCTGCGAAACCCGCCATGGCCTGTGCGCCGCGTGCTACGGCCGCGACCTGGGCCGCGGCTCGCCGGTCAACGTCGGCGAGGCGGTCGGCGTGATCGCCGCCCAGTCCATCGGCGAACCCGGCACGCAGCTGACGATGCGTACGTTCCACATCGGTGGCGCGGCCTCGCGCGCGGCGCTGGCCTCGGGCGTGGAAACCAAGTCCAACGGCACGGTGCGCTTCACCAGCGCCATGCGCTACGTGACCAACGGCAAGGGCGAGCAGGTTGCCATCTCGCGGTCGGGCGAAATCCTGATCGTCGACGACAATGGCCGCGAGCGCGAGCGCCACAAGGTGCCGTACGGCGCGATCCTGCTGCATGGCGACGGCGCGACGGTCAAGGCCGGTGCGCAACTGGCCAGCTGGGATCCGCTGACCCGTCCGATCATCACCGAGTACGGTGGCACGATCAAGTTCGAGAACGTGGAAGAAGGCGTCACGGTGGCCCGTCAGCTCGACGAAGTCACCGGCCTGTCGACCCTGGTCGCGATCACGCCCAAGACGCGTGGCAGCGCCAAGCAGACCGTGCGTCCGCAGGTCAAGCTGCTCGACAGCGCCAACGAGGAAGTCAAGATCGCCGGTACCGATCACTCGGTCAGCATCTCCTTCCCGGTGGGCGCGCTGATCACCGTTCGCGACGGCCAGCAGGTCGGCGTGGGCGAAGTGCTGGCGCGTATTCCGCAGGAATCGCAGAAGACCCGCGACATTACCGGGGGTCTGCCGCGCGTGGCCGAGCTGTTCGAAGCCCGTTCGCCCAAGGATGCCGGCATGCTTGCCGACGTCACCGGCACGGTCTCGTTCGGCAAGGACACCAAGGGCAAGCAGCGCCTGGTCATCACCGACCTGGACGGCGTCAGCCACGAGTTCCTGATTCCGAAGGAAAAGCAGGTGCTGGTGCACGACGGCCAGGTGGTGAACAAGGGCGAAATGATCGTGGACGGCCCGGCCGATCCCCACGACATCCTGCGCCTGCAAGGCATCGAGAAGCTGGCGATCTACATCGTCGACGAAGTGCAGGACGTCTACCGCCTGCAAGGCGTGAAGATCAACGACAAGCACATCGAAGTGATCGTGCGCCAGATGCTGCGCCGCGTGAACATCGTCGATCCGGGCGACACCTCGTTCATCCCGGGCGAGCAGGTCGAACGCGCCGAGATGCTGAACGAGAACGATCGCGTCAACGCCGACAACCAGCGCCCCGCCTCGTACGAGAACGTGCTGCTGGGTATCACGAAGGCTTCGCTGTCGACCGACTCGTTCATCTCGGCCGCTTCGTTCCAGGAAACCACGCGTGTCCTGACCGAAGCCGCCATCATGGGCAAGCGCGACGACCTGCGCGGCTTGAAGGAAAACGTCATCGTGGGTCGCCTGATCCCCGCGGGTACCGGCATGGCCTACCATGGCGCCCGCAAGGAGAAGGAAGCCCAGGAGGCCGCCGAGCGCGAAGTGGTATTCGCCGACGTGGGCAACACCTTCGACGAGAGCGAGATCTTCAATACGCCGGCCGAAAGCGTGACGACCTCGGAGCCTTCGGGCGACGAGCCGGCCGAAGGCGGCAGCCAGGAGTAAGCGGTATCGCGGCGGGGGCCTTCGGGGCCTCGCCCGCAAGTATCGAAAGCCTGGATCCGGGTAGCCGGATTCAGGCTTTTTTTTCGCGCGTGGCCGTCTCGATGTATTGCATCAGCGTCTCGCACAGCAGCGAAGGCTGGGCGTCGCGCCTAAGGATGAAGCCGATGTCCCGCCCGGTGGGAGGCAACTCGACCTCGAGCACCTTGACGGCGCCCGAGGCGATCTCGTAGGACAGGTACTCCGGCGACACCGCCGAGATCATGTCGCTGTGGCTGAGCAGGCCGCGCAGCAGCCCCAGGTCGCCCGCCTGCACGGCGACGTGCGGCGTAGCCAGGCCCATGTCGTGGAACAGACCATTGAGCAGTTCGCGTGTGGGCGCGCCGCGATCCCTGAGTATCCAGGGGTAGCGGACCAGATCCGTGATCGCGACCGGCTCCCGGGCGCACAGCGGATGCCCGGCCCGGACCACGATCACGAGGCGGTCGCTGCCTATCACGCGTATCAGAAAGTCGCGGTGCGAGTAGTTGGCGTTGAGTCCGGTCAGGATGAAGTCGATCTCGCCCGAGTGCACGCCCGCGAACAGGATCTCGAACGGCCCATCCACCATGGAAATCTGCACGTTGGGATGCTGGCCCACCAGGGTGGCGATGGCCTGTGGCAACACCCGCGTTCGCATGGAAGGCAGCGCCGCGAACATGACCCGGCCGGTGATTTCGCCGCGCTGCTGCGCGATGTCGGCCTCGAGGTGGCGCAGTTCGGCCAGCACCCGCCTGACGCGGAACAGCAGCAGCTCGCCCGCCTCGGTCACGGCCATACCCTTGGCGGTGCGGCGGAACAGGCGCAGTTCCAGGGACGCCTCCGCCTGCCTGAGCAGGGCGCTGACGGCGGGCTGGGTCAGGCCCATTACCGCCGCCACGCTGGGCATGTGTCCCATCTCGCGCAGGCGGACCAGCGCCGTCAACTGGCGTTCCCCCACCAGCATGGCGAATAGCGGCGCGCCGGGCGACACCCGGTAGGGCGTCAGCTCGGCACAGGCCTGGCGCAGCTCGGCATCGATGCGCAGCGCGCGGCGGTAGGCCGCATCGCCGAAAGACGTGGGCGTCATGCCCGACGACTGGCGTTCGAACAGCGGCGCCTCGAAGCTGGCTTCGAGCTGGCGGATGGAGCTGGCCACCGCCGAAGGGGTCCGCAGCAGGCGTTCGGCCGCATGCGCGATGCTGCCTTCCTCCACCACGGCGATCAGCGCCCGCAGGTGCCGCATGTGGTTACGTTCTTGCATTAAAAAACGTCCGATAAGAAAAATTGCTGGCTCAGCAAGAATAACTTGGTCGTTTCCCCGGGGGCAAGAACCTACAATCGCGCTTGACGCAGTCGTGACAACCCCAGGGGAGACCGCAATATGAAAGCCGCGATGAAGACGCTCTGCTGTGCCGCCTTATCCTTGTTTTTTCTGGCTTCTCCAGCCAGCCAAGCCCAGGTCGTTCCCATCCGGGTGGGCCATGGCTCGTCCGCCGAGGAACCGTTGTGGACGATGAAGGCGTCGCCCGCCGTCACCCCGGGACAGAATCGCGACTACAAGCTCGAGTACACCCTTTTTCGGGGAACCGATAAGCGTTTTCAAGCATTTGAAGCCGGCGAACTGGATATCGCCACCGGTTCCGCGCACAGCGTCATGATGGCCGCGGCCCAGGGCATCAAGTTCAAGATCGTCGCGTCGCTGTCGCGCGAAGGCGGTCCCAAGGGCTTCGCCACGCAGTACATGGTGCTCGACAGCTCGCCGATCAAAAGCATTGCCGACCTGAAGGGCAAGACTGTGGGGATCAATGGGGCGCGCTCGTCGGCGGAAATCTGGGCCCGGCTGGCGATCAAGAAGCACGGGCTGAATCCGCAGCGCGACGTCAAATGGGTGGCCGTTCCCTTCCCCAGCCAGGGCGAGGCGGTGCGCGCCGGCAAGCTGGACATCGGCGCCTTCCCGCAGCCTTTCGCCGCCTTCGAGGAGAAGCGTGGCGGCATGCGCACGGTCTTCACGTCGACCGAAGGAATTGGGCAGCAGGAAGACCTGATGCTGCTGCTGGTCAAGGAAGAGTTCGCCGCCAAGCACCCCGCCGCGCTGCGCTCCTTCCTGGCCGACCTGGTCAAGGCCACCGATTTCTACGTCAACCATCCGCGTGAAAGCCACCAGCAGTTGATCGACGCGAAGTTCGTCAACATCCCGCTGGATGTGTCGTTGGGCATGCGCAAGTACCTGCATCCGATGGACGGCAAGGTCGACATGGATTCCATGCGCAGGATGGTGGCCGAACTGAAGGACTTCGGCTATCTGGACAGCCTGGATCCCGCCAAGGTCGTGGACATGAGCTACCTGCCGAAATGAACGCCAACGCCAGCACCCCCGACTACCTGAAGGCGCAGGGCGTCGGCAAACGCTTCCTGCGCAACGGCCAGGCCGTGACCGCGCTGGAGGATTTCGATCTGTCCATCGCCGAAGGCGAGTTCGTCAGCATCGTCGGCCCCTCGGGCTGCGGCAAGAGCACCTTCCTGCACATGGTGGGCGGGTTCGAGCCGCGCACCAGCGGCACGATCAGCCTGGCCGGGCGCCCGGTCTCGGAGCCGGGTCCCGACCGGGGCATGCTGTTCCAGGACTACGCGCTCTTTCCCTGGCGCACGGTGCTGGGCAACGTGGCCTGGTCGCTGGAAGTGCAGGGGCTGCCCAAGGCGCGGCGCCTGGAGGTCGCGCGCAAATACATCACCATGGTCGGGCTGGCCAGGTTCGAGAACGCCTACCCAGGCGAACTGTCGGGCGGCATGCGGCAGCGCGTGGCGCTGGCGCGCACGCTGGCCTACGAGCCCAAGATGCTGCTGATGGACGAGCCGTTCGGCGCGCTGGACGCGCAGACGCGCGAACTCATGCAGGAAGAGCTGACCGACATCTGGCAGCAGGACCGCCGAACGGTGCTGTTCGTCACGCACGACATCGAAGAGGCCATCTACCTGAGCGACCGGATCATCGTCTTCACGGCGCGTCCGGGCCGCATCAAGGCCGACCTGCGCGTGGACCTGCCCCGTCCGCGCGGCGCGGCCGTTCGCAAGTCGCCCGAGTTCATGGACTACCACGCCCGGATCTGGGACATGCTGCGCGACGAGGTCCTGCGCGCGCGGGAAGGCTCATGAGCGGCGTTCGCGCCGCCGCGGCGGGCGCCTGGCAGCGTCCGCTGCGCTGGATCGCGGGCTGGACCTTGCCCGTGGCGCTGCTGGTCGCCATGCAGCTGGCGGCCGGCCAGCCGGGCGCGCCCCGCTACGTGGTGGCGCCGACCGACATCGCCGCGACGACCTGGGAACTGCTGGCCAGCGGCGAACTCATCCGCGACGCGATGGCATCCGGCGTGCGCTCCTACAGCGGCTTCTTCATGGGCGCCGCGCTGGGCGTGGCCATCGGTCTCCTGAGCGCGGTGTGGCGGCAGGCGCGCGCTTTCTTCGATCCGCTCGTCTCCACGCTGTACCCCGTACCCAAGGTCGCATTGCTGCCCGTCATCATTACCTGGCTGGGCTTCGGCGACGTCTCGAAGATCGCCCTCATCACGCTGGCCGTGTTCTTCCCCACCTTCATCAACACCTTGTACGGCGCCCGCGCCACGCCCCTGTCCCTGATCTGGGCCGCGCGCAACATGGGCGCGGGGCCTGCCTACATCTTCCGGCGCGTCATCTTCCCGGCCGCGCTGCCGCAGATCTTCACCGGCCTGCGCTCGGGCCTGGCGCTCTCGTTCATCGTGCTGTTCGCCGCCGAGATGGTGGGATCGCACGACGGCCTGGGCGACATGGTCGTGCGCGCCGAGGAAGCCATGCGCTACGACTGGATGTACACCGCCATCCTGGCCATCGGCCTGATGGGCTTCGTCAGCGACCGCGTCCTGCTGGCCATCCGGCGCCGCCTGCTGGCGGACAAGTATCCCGGGGAGGCCCGCCATGGTTGAGCGCCTGCGCGCATTCGCCCGACAAGCCATGGCGCCGCTGTACCCGCTGGCGGTCCTGGCCGTGGTCTGGGAACTGCTGTCCCGGTCGGGTTGGGTATCGCCGCGGCTGATGCCTTCCGTCGTGAAGGTGGGGCGGGCCTTCGTGGAGGGACTGGCCAACGGCGACCTGGTCTATCACGCGTCCATCTCGTTCTCGCGCGCCCTGAGCGGCTTTGGCCTGGCCATCGTCATCGGCGTGCTGCTGGGCGTGTTCATGGCCCGCAGCCGCTGGTTCGAATGGATGGTCGAACCCATCTTCTCGTTCGGCTATCCGGTCCCGAAGATCGCGCTGTATCCCGTCTTCATCCTGCTGCTGGGATTCGGCTCGCCGTCGAAGATCGCGCTGATCGCCCTGGAATGCACCTTTCCGATCGCCGTCAACACCTACTTCGGCATCCGCGCCGTGGCGCCGCGCCTGGTCTGGAGCGCCCGCAACATGGGCGCGGGGCCCGTGCGCATCTTCCTGCGCGTGCTGCTGCCGGCGGCGCTGCCCGCCATCATGTCGGGCATCCGGGTCGCGCTGCCCCTGTCCATGGTGGTCGTGATCATTACCGAGATGATCGGCGACAGCACCGGGCTGGGCTACTACATCGCCTACGCGTCGGCCTCTTTCATGTATGCCGAGTCCTATGCCGGCGTGATCGCCGTGGCGCTGATCGGCTTCACCCTCGACCGCCTGCTCGTCGCGCTGCGCGGCAGGATCATCTTCTGGGAGCCCGATGGCGCCGCCCGGAACTCCCGTCCTTCCCATTGAGGCTCCCACGATGTCACTCGAAGAACAACTGGACCAACTGGCGACGGCCTGCCGCGTCCTGGAAATGGAAGGCCATGGCGACATGACCCTGGGCCACCTGTCGCTGCGCGATCCGCAGGGACGCGGCTTCTGGCTCAAACGCAACGCCCGTGGCCTGGGCGAGATCCTGTCCGCCGCCGATTTCGTGCTGGTCGGCCATGACGGTGCCAAGCTGGAAGGCGAAGGAGGCCGCCACTCGGAATGGCCCATCCATTCCGAGATCCTGAAGGCGCGGCCCGACGTCAACGTCGTCGCTCATACCCACCCCTTCCACGCCAGCATCCTGTCGTCGTTCGGCACCGCGCTGGCGCCCTTCACGCTGGACGCCGATTATTTCGACGAACTGCCGTGCCACCGGGACGAAGCCGCCTTGCTCAAGACCGAGGAAGAGGGCGCTGCGCTGGCGCGAACCCTGGGGCCGCACTTCGCCGTGCTGATGGCCAACCACGGCGTGACCTTCTGCGGCACGTCCATCGCCCATGCCGTCTGCGTGGGCGTTTTCCTGGAACGCGCCGCGCGCATCCACGTGCTGGGCTCGCAGATGCGCACCGAAGCGAGCTTCCCGGTGCCGCCCGTGCGCCAGCGCCGGCGCGAACAGATCATGACGCCCGTCCACGTCGAGCATTCCTGGAACTACTTCGTCCGCAAGCTCGCGTGGCAGGAAAAGGCGCGCGGCGACGCCGCGCTCTTCGCCTAAGGAGACCCTGGACATGGCCACGCTCGAATCGCTGTATTCGTACTTGACGCCGCGCGACCGCGAGATCATCGAGCTGTCCGGCTATGGCGCCCGCATGGGGTTCGGCGCGCGGCCGGCCCTGGTGATCGTGGACGCCACCTATGGTTTCTGCGGCGACCGGCGCGAACCCATCGCCGACTCCGTCCGCCGCTGGCCCAACTCCTGCGGCGAGGCAAGCTGGGACGCCATCGACCGTATCCGCGAACTGCTGGCCGCCTTTCGCGCGCAGCAGCGGCCCGTCATCTACACGCGGGGCGCGTACCGCGACGACAAATGGGACATGGGTTCGTGGCTGTGGAAGCATGCGCTGTCGCGGCCGCAGGAAGCGCCGCTGCCCCAGTCCGACCGGCACCATGACGAGATCGTCGATGAAATCGCGCCGCAGCCCAGCGACCTCGTCATCGGCAAGCAGAAGCCCTCGGCGTTCTTTTCGACGCCGTTGCAGTCCTACCTGACCCTGCTGGGCGCGGATTCGCTGGTCGTGGCGGGCGGCAGCACCTCGGGCTGTGTGCGTGCCACCGTGGTGGATGGCTTCAGCGCCAACTACCGCATTGCCGTGGCCGCCGACGCCTGCTTCGACCGCCTGCAATCCAGCCATGCGATGAGCCTGCTGGACATGCATGCGAAGTATGCGGATGTGCTGGACACGGCGGACATCCTGGAGCACTTCGGGGCGTCGGCCTGACCAAGCGTTTCAATCCAGCGCGATGTTCAGCCGCTTGAGCACCAGTCCGAAACGCCGGGTCTCGTCGGCCAGCTCCTTCACGTACTCGGCGCGTTCCAGCACGTAGGGCTCGTAGAACATCGCGTCGTAGCGCTTGAGGACCTCCGGGTCGCGCAGCACCTGCGCCACGTCGCGCTGGATCTTGTCGGCGACCGCCGCGGGCGTGCCCTTGGGCGCCAGCAGTGCGACCGACCCCGCCAGGTCGAATCCGGCTGGTCCGCCGGATTCCGAGATGGTGGGGACGTCCGGGAAGCCCGCCAGCCGCCGGGGCGCCGAGACAGCCAGGTAGCGGACCTTGCCGGCGCGCTGCAGGGGGCCGGCGCTGCCGCCGCTGCCGAAGGCCCATGCCAGTTCCTTGTTGGCCACCGCGGCGTAGAGTTGTCCCATGTCCTTGTACGGGACGTGCATCATTTCCACGCCCGCTCCCTGTTCCAGCATGGCACCGCCGATGTGGCCGGGGCTGCCGACGAACCACGAACCGTAGGTGACCGAGCCGGGCTTGGCGCGGGCCGCCTGGAGCAGGTCGCCGGTGCTGCGGAAGGGGCTGTCCACCGGCACCACTACGAAGAAGTAGTTGCGCAGCATGGACGTGATGGGCTCGAAGTCGCGCATCAGGTCGTAGGGCAGTTTCTTGAACAGGTAGGGGTGGGCGCTGGTCTGCGCATTGTCCATCTGGAGCAGGGTGTAGCCGTCGGCGGGACTGCGCTTGGCGGCATCGATGGCGATGAAGCCGTTGCCTCCCGGCTTGTTCTCGACCATGACGGGCTGTCCCCATTTCTGCGACAGCCGGTCGGCCACCAGCCGCAGCGCGACGTCGGGGCCGCTGCCCACGGGGAAGGTGGAGACCACCCGCACGGGTTTGGCGGGGTAGTCCTGGGCGTGCGCCGTGGATATGCCGCTCAGAACCAGCGTGAGCGCCGCGAGCACGGAATGGATTGTTGGTGTTTTCATGATCCGGATTCCCGAAGGTTGAGCAAGCCGTCGCAGGGGGACGCCTTGCCACTGTGCCACCGCCGGGACCGGTTGAGGCGGGGCATAAGCGCTTTCGGGACAGGCAGAAGCATTTTGATGGCCGGCGGGCGGGCATAAGTTTTTTCGCCGCCGGCAGAAGCATTGCCGGCTGGCGCCAGCCCGGCAGGGGGCCGAGAATAGGGGGGATTCACTACCAGGACATAGCGATGAAACTATTTCCCAGCCTGCAACTGCACATGCCCCAGATCGACCTGCAGGAAATCATGGAGCATCTGCGGCACAACGAGGAACGGCGGACCTATCCGCTATGGCAGGAGGACGACTGCCTGTGTTTCATCGCGCGCGGCCGTGAATACCGCAGCGAGTTCCATCTGAATCCCAGCCACGAGATGCAGTATTCGCTGAAGGGTGACCTGCACCTGCACTATCGCACGCCCGAGGGGGTGGAGAAGGTGGCGGTGGTTCCCGAAGGGCATTGTCTTTACCAGCCGCCCATGGTGCCGCATTCGCCCAGGTTTCCGCCCGATGCGTTCCAACTGGTGGTCGAGCGCAAGCGCCGTCCCGGTGAAGTGGACCGCTTCCATTGGTTCTGTCCTGCTTGCGACAATCTGCTGCACGAGGAAAGTTTCATCGTCAGCGACTACGGTGCCGATCCGGTATCGCGGGCCTACGACAATTTCTGGGGCTCGCTCGATTTCCGCACCTGCAAGAAGTGCGGCGCCATCATGCCGGATCGCTGAGCGGGGGCAGCCATGAGCGATATCCTACGCACGCTGGCGGAGAAAGTGCAGCCGCGACATACGGCGCTGGTAATCGTGGACATGCAGAACGATTTCTGTGCCCAGGGCGGCTACCTGCAGCGTACCCGGGCCGAAAGCGGACGCAATCCCATCCGGGTGGACGAGAATGCCGCCATCGCCGACCGGATCGGCGTGCTGGCGGACGAGGCACGGCGATCGGGGGCCTCGGTCGCGTGGCTGTGCTCGGTCTACGATTTCAAGTACCTGGCGGATGCCCACGTCGCCATGCGGGACGGCGAAGGTTGCTGCATGGAAGGGACCTGGGGAGCCGATTTCTTCCGCATCCAGCCCCGGCAAGGGGACGTCGTCGTGGACAAGCATACGTTCAGCGGTTTTCACGAGACCGGGTTGCACGCGCAGTTGCAGGCACGCGGCATCAAGACACTGATAATGACGGGCGTGGCCACCAACGTCTGCGTCGATTCGACCCTCAGGCACGGGTTCTTCCTGGGTTATCACATCGTCGTGGCCGAGGATTGCGTGGGCAGCGGTAATCCGGTGGGGCACGAAGGCACGTTGTCGACGGTCAGGGTGAACTTCGGCGAGGTCACGACCTCGGCCGAGTTGCGGCGATTGTTCGGCAGGCACGCCCCGGCCGACGCCTTGCCGGCACTTTGATGCTCCACACCAAGCACCTTCGCCCCTTCCTGGCCGTCGTGCGCCACGGCAACCTCGCTCGCGCGAGCGAGGAACTACGCCGCGCCCAGTCGGCCGTGTCGCGTTCGGTGCAGGAGCTGGAAGGCTGGTTCGGCGTCTCCCTGTTCGAGCGCAGCGCGCGCCAGTGGCTGTTGACCGATTTCGGCCAGGCGCTGCACCGGCGGACCGGGCTGGCGTTCGCCGAACTGCAGCAAGCCTGCGACACGTTGTGCGAGCGCTATCCCGAGTCGGCACCGCGGCTGCGCACCGCGCCGTTCTTTTCGTTGGCCGTGCACGAGCGGCGCCTGGAACTGCTGTTCGCCTTCACCGAGCGCAAGCACATCAGCACGGCCGCGGCGGCGGTGGGAGTGTCGCAGCCTGCCGCCAGCATGGCGCTGTACGACCTGGAGGCCAGCGTGGGTGTGCCCCTGTTCGACCGCGCGCATGCCGGCGTCGCGCTGAACGAGAGCGGCGAGCTATTGCTGGCGCACGTGAAGCGGGCGCTGGCGCAACTGCGACTGGCCGGCACCGAGATCTCGGCCCTGAAGGGCGTGATCGAGGGGCAGGTGGTGGTGGGGGCGCTGCCGTTCAGCCGGCCCTATGTGCTGCCGGTGGCGGTCGGGCGCGTGCTGGCGCAGCATCCGCGCCTGCAGGTGCGCACGCTGGAGGCGCCCATGGACACGCTGGTGGCGGGCCTGCGGCTGGGCGACGTGGATTTCCTGGTGGGCGCGCTGCCGGTGGAGCCGCTGGAAAGCGCGCTGGTGGTCGAGCAGTTGATGCGCGAGCCCATGGTGGTGCTGGCGCGCCGCGATCATCCGCTGGCCGCGGCTGCCGCCCTGGATCTGGCCGACCTGATGGAGGCCGCATGGGTACTGCCCCGGCAGGGTACGCCCACGCGCGAGGCCTTGGGCGCGTGCCTGGCGCAGCATGGGTTGCCGGAACCGCAGGTGGCGGTGGAATCGTCGGACATTTCCCTGATCCGGGGGCTGCTGCTGGAGACCGACATGCTGTCGGCGGCCTCGCGCCAGTTGTTCCCTCATGAACTGCGGGCGGGCATCCTGGTGGAGTTGCCGGTGGTGCTGGCGGGTACCGAGCGCTCCATGGGCATCCTGCGCCGCACGCAGGAGCATTCGTCGCCGGGCGCGCAGTTGCTGATCGAGGCGATCCGCCGGGTGTGCCGCGACGAATCGGGGACAAAGGATCAGAGGTCGGCGGCCGCGCGGCCGTAGTGGTTGTTGGCCTGCACCAGCTTGGAGAGCAGGCGCATGAAGGTGTCCTGATCCTTCTTGCTGAGCGGCGAGATCAGCCGCTGCTGGGCCCGCGTCATGCCGTCCTGCAGCAGGCCCATGACGCGCAGTCCTTCCTCGGTGATGAAGGACTGGCGCGAGCGGCGGTCGTCGGGATCGACGCGCCGGGTCAGGTAGCCCTTGCGTTCGAGCCGCTTGACGACGTCGGCGGTGGTGGTGCGGTCCAGGCCGAGTTCGTGGCCGATCGTCTTCTGGTCGCTGCCGGGCTGCAATGACAGGGCGGTCAGGATGCCGTACTGGACCGGGGTGATCTCGTTACTGCATTCCTCGAAGAACATCGCGTAGTGGATCTGGTTCAGGCGGCGGACCAGGTATCCCGCGCGCGACCAGAGCACCTGTTCTGCGGGATCGAAGGGATGCGAGGGGGGGGACTGGGTCATTGTGGATGCTTCGCAGGTATACCGGGGCCGGTGGGGCCGGCGCATTTTTAGTCAGTATACTGCGGACCATCCGCCAGACCCAGGAATCAACGGCTGGCGGCCGCTCCCAGTGCCTGGAGCACTTCGTCGCGCGGCATGACGGCGGCATATTTCTGCTGCATGTCGAACAGGTTGGCCTCGTGCGGGCCGAGCGCGCGGTCGCCCACGCAGTCCGAGGCGACGATGGGACGCAGGCCGTGGCACATGGCGTCGACGACGCTGGCGCGTACGCAGCCGCTGGTGACCGCGCCGGCCACGATCAGCGTGCGCACGCCGCGCTGGGTGAGCCATGCGGCCAGGGTGGTGCCGAAGAAGGCCGAAGGCAGCGTCTTGCGCACCACGAGTTCGCCAGGCGCCGGAGCCAGTTCGGGAACGATGGCGCTGGCCGGATCGTGTTCCTTCAGTTTCAGCAGGCCGGGCACCTTTTCCGTGAAGACGTTGCCATCGGCGTCGTCGTCGGCGAACACGATGCGCGTGTGGGCCACGGGCCATCCCAGCCTGCGGGCCTCGGCCAGCAGGACCGTGGTCCGCTCGATGGCGTCGCGGATGTTGCCGCCGCCGAACATGGCCGGATCGGCGAAGCCGTTGACGAAGTCGACGATAAGCAGCGCGGCCGGGCCCCGCAGTTCGAGGTCGGCGCCGAATCCCTGGCGCTGGTAGGTCGAGATTTCCTTGTGCATGATGGCTCCGTGTCTAGTCGAGGACCTTGCCGTCCACGACCATGTCCCGCCCGTCCAGGCTGACGGTGCAGCGGCGCAGCGGGATGTCGATGTGGCAGGCGGTGGTGCGGCTGCCGCCGGCCTCGTTGTTGGGTCCGAGCGAGAACAGGAAGTTGCCTTCGAATGCGCGCGCATCCATGCCTATCGTGGCCTCGCGGTCGTAGAGCCCAAGTGTGGACCAGCGGGCGCGCGGCTGCAATCCCCAGCCTATGTGCGAGATCGCGTAGGCCTCGGGGTCGTCGAAGGACGCCATGTAATCGTTGAGCAGATCGGCGGACAGGCCGCCCTCGATGCGCACGGCGTAGCCGTTCTCCACCGTGAGCGTGATGGGGTCGTCCACGTAGCATTTCTGCGGCAGGAGGATGTCGCCGCGGTCGATCACGATGCGGCCGCTGGCGCCGCCTTCGTCGGGCCAGGTCAGCGCGAAGCCGCTGGGCCAGTGGTCCCAGCGCCCGGGTTCGTCGACGAAACCGTATTCGCTGATGGCGGGGAACTCGCCCAGGGGGCAGCGCAGGTCGGTGCCGGCGGCCGAGCGCACGCGCATCTCGCGGGCGGCCTGGATGCGCGCCGCGGCGGCGGTGACCCGGGTCTTGTCCTCCTGGGTGGGGACCATGCGCATCAGCACTTCGGGCGGTTCGACCGCCAGCAGGATCCTGGTGCCGGTTTGCAGTATCTCGTGCTGCTCGGGCGAGAAGAGCAGGGTCATCAGGTCCAGGACGAGGTCGCTGGCCTTCAGGGCGGCGATGGCGGCGCGGTTGCCGGTCAGCGGCGTCGTGCCCAGGTAGGCCAGCGCGTCCCGGCTCAAGGCCTTGTCGCCGTTGACCGGCGGCAGGTCCAGCCGGTTGACGATGGCCCCCAGGGACTGCGCGGCGATGGTGGCGCACGACAGGGTCTGCGGATGGGTGGACGCGCTGGTCAGGATGGTCACGGTCTGCTCCGCCTCCAGGCGGGACAGCGTCAGCACCTGGCGCCAGGCTTCGATGAACGGATAGTCGCTGATGGCCATGGTCGTACTCCTCATAGCGCGCGCAAGCGCGTAGGGGTGGGCCTCACACCGGAGTGCCCAGGAAAGTGCCGAAGGCCCGATAGAAGCCTTCCTCGTTGTCCCACGGGATCATGTGGCCGGCGTCGGGCACGCGCACGGCCTGCATCGAGGCCAGGTGGCGCCCGAACTCCGCCACGTCGGCGTCCTCGACCACGCCGCCCCGCTCGGCGGTCATCAGCAGCACGGGCTGGCTGATCGCGGGCAGGTCGGCGTGGATGTCGTCGGTATGGAAACCCTCGAAGCTGGCCAGCACCGCTTCCTCGTCGCAGGTGTGCAGCCATTCGGCGCGCAGCCGCAGCTGTTCCTCGGTCCAGGTGGGGCAGAACTCGCGCATGGCGGTCCAGTCCATGCCGGCGCGCGCGGCCTTCATCGAGTCGACGTACCAGGGCAGCTTGGCGGGGTAGGGGCGGCGTCCGGGGCCGGAAACCGGCGGGTCGACCGCCACCAGGCGGACCATGGCGGGCATGCC
Source organism: Pigmentiphaga sp. H8 (assembly GCF_003854895.1). Classification (NCBI taxonomy): domain Bacteria; kingdom Pseudomonadati; phylum Pseudomonadota; class Betaproteobacteria; order Burkholderiales; family Alcaligenaceae; genus Pigmentiphaga; species Pigmentiphaga sp. H8. The sequence continues at coordinate 567,049 of NZ_CP033966.1, forward strand.
GATGCGCGCGGCGCGCAGGCCGATGCGGGCGCCCATGGAATGGCCCACCACGCTGGCGCGCGCCAGGCCCAGCGCTTCGACCAGCGCGATCAGGTCCTCGGCCTGGGCGTCCAGGCTGTAGTCCAGGCCGGGGGCCGCGGTGGACAGGCCGCGGCCTCGCACGTCGAGGACATAGGTATCGAAATGCCGGCCCAGGCGTTCACCCACGAAGCCCCAGGTGATGGCGGGGCTGGTGATGCCGGGGACGACGATGACAGGGTCGCGCGAGGCGCGTTCGCCGTCGGCGCCGCCGTAGCGCAGATAGTGCTGGCGGATGCCGTTGGCGCGCACGTTGGCGCCGTAAAGAAGTTGGCTGTTCGACATGAAGGGCTCGCTGTAAGGAAGAGGCCGCCGTATCAATGAACAGGCGCCGGCCGGCATGGCCGGGATCGCCGTCGGTTGTGGGTCACAGGCCCAGGATACGGGCCGCGTTGCCATGGCAGATGGCTTCGAGCTGGGCGCGCTCCAGGGGGGCGGTGTCGATGAAGCGGGCGGCGGCCTCGGTCGATTCGTACGGGTAGTCGACCGAGAACATCACGGCATCGACGCCCATCTCGCCCACCGCGCCTACCAGCGTGGGATGCGAGCACACGCCCGAGGTGGTGATGAGCAGGTTGGAGCCGATGTATTCGGACGGCCGCCGTTTCAGGCTGATGCCGTAGGGGTAGGCGGCGAAGCGGCTGTCGAAGCGCCAGCGCTGGAAGGGCAGGCCCTCGCCCATGTGGCCCAGGATGACCTTGAGCCGGGGGAAACGGTCGAACACGCCGCCGAACACCATGCGCAGCGCGTGGCTGGCGGTCTCGACGCCCCAGCCCCAGCTGGCGCCGGCCAGCACCGGCGCGCCGTCCAGCGCGTGCAGCGGCTTCCACGGGTCGATGGGGTGCAGGTACATGGGCACGTCCAGTTCCTGCATCCGTTCCCAGAACGGATCGTACTCGCGGCCTTCGTAGTAGCGTCCCAGCGTGTGGCCGTTCACCAGCGAGCCCTTGAATCCCAGTTGCTTCACGCTGCGTTCCAGTTCGCGCGCCGCCTCGTGCGGATCGTGCATGGGCAGCATGGCGAAGCCGGCGTAGCGGTCAGGCCGCCGCGCGATCCGCTCGGCCAGGAAGTCGTTGTTCTCGCGCGCCCGGCGCAGCGCGAGCGCGGTGTCGGGTTCGGCCTGCACGCCCGGGCCGGACTGGGACAGCACGACGAGCTCGATGCCCGCGCGGTCCATTTCATCGAGCCGCAGCGTGTCGAAGTCGGCCAGCCGCTGGCCCAGCTCCTTCATGGTGGCCGGGTCGATGAAGTTCAGGAAGGCTTTCGAGTAGGTCTCGAAGCCCGGCATCATGAAGTGTTCTTCCAGTGCGATCTTGCGTAGGGTAGTCAATTCCATTCCTCCTAGACGGGGTAGACCAGGTCGTTGGCGATTACCGACGATTCGTGGACAACCTGCCGTTCGCGCAGCAGCAGTTCGTCGCCGTCGCGGATGAACCGGTCGTGGTAGGTGCCGGCCAGGTGCAGCGTGGTGGGGCCTTCGACCAGGGTCTGGAACAGCACGTAATTGCATTGGACCCAGATTTCCTGTCCTTCCTCGCCGACGATGCGGGGGGCGGACAGGAGATGAGTCATGGTGCGGGGCGCGAACATCTGCGTGCGCGAGATCGCCACCGCCCGGTCGTGCAGCATGGGGCGTCCCTCGGCATAGACCAGCCCCACCGGCATGTCCAGCTCGGCGTTTTCTCGTGCGGTGATCCGGTAGATGCAGTCCTCGGTGAAGAAGCGCGGCCATTCCTCGATGTGGCCGCTGTCCAGCACCGCGCAGTACTCGATGTTGAAATGCTCGACCAGCGGCCGCAGCTCCGCCGCCCGCCGTGCGTCCACGCGCGAGGGCGCATAGCCTGAAAGCTGCAATGTCATCATGCTTTTTTCCATCCCATGACTTCTCTGTAGTACTGGTACATGCCGCGTATGGCGGCTTCCGAGATCAGCGACGTGGCCGTGCCGACGTTGCCCGCGTCCAGCTTCACGACGTTCATGTCCAGGCTGCTGCGGCGCACGCCCTCCTGCACGAATTTCATGGCCTCGTTGTCCTCCAGGCCCAGAAAGCCCGCGGGCCCCATCAGGTTGCCCTGGCGCAGGCGGTGCCGGGTCATCTCGGGCGTGTCGTCCTCGTAGCCGAACATGGTCCAGATCATCAGCATGCTGTGGGGGCCGTTGGGCACGATCTGGCGCACGCCCAGCGTGTTCATCTCGCGCTGCACGACCAGGTTGGGCCAGATGGTCTGCATGGTGACCGACCAGGGAGAGTCGAATTCCTTCACGAACTCCAGGAAGCGGTCGTCCTGCAGCCGCATGCCGTCGTGGAAGGAGCGCATCTCCTTCTTGTTCTCCTCGCTGACGGCGGCGTACTTGTCTTCCTTCTTGGCCGAGGCCATGGTGCCGTGCCGGTGGTGCACCGGGTCGGCGATCATGGCCGAATCGTTGCCCGCGACCAGCAGGCCGAACACCACCAGGAACGAGTGCAGCAGCGTGGCGTGGTACGGATCCTTCAGGTTCTCGTGATACATCTTCCAGTTGCAGGGCAGTTCGTTCTTGTAATAGCCCAGGATCTTGAGCGGCTTGCCGGGAAAGACGACGTCGAAGTCCTTCAGGATCTCGGGCGTCAGGTATTCCTCCAGCGGCTCCACGTCGGGCGAGTACGACGCGAAGACCACGCCGTGCCGGGTCGTGACGTGCAGCCTGAGCAGGCCGTGTTCTTCATTGCGGAACTCGCGCGGCATGCCGCCCTGCTTGTTCACGCCGCGCTTGAAGGGGATGCCCTGCAGGTTGCCCTTCAGGTCGTAGGACCACTGGTGATAGGGGCAGACGAATTCCTTCGCGTGGCCCCGGCTGCTGCGGCAGAATTCCGCGCCCCGGTGCGCGCAGCGGTTCTCGAAGACGTGGATGCTGCCGTCGTCGGCGCGCGAGACCACGACGGGCACGGGACCGACGTAGGAACGCTTGTAGTCGCCCGGGTTGGGGATCTCGGCCTCCAGCGCGACGAAGTTCCACGAGCGGCCCTTGAAGACGCGCTCCATCTCGCGCTCGTACACCGATTGGCTGGTGTAGACCCAGTCGGGAATCAGGTGGTCGTCCGCCGGCCAGGCATAGTCGTCGGCGGGACCGTTCTTGGCGCCGACCGTGTAGTCGAGGATTTCCTGGTTCTTGTACATCGTGCTTCCTTTCGTTCCGGGTCTAGGCGGACGCCGGGCCCAGGGCCAGGCGCGCAAGCTGTTTGGCGGGGATGGCGGGGTCGGCCAGTGTTTCGGGCGGGCAGGCCAGGCGGCGGCCCAGCACGCCGCGGAAGGCGCGCAGGTCGCCGCCGGCGTTGATGGCGACGGCGTGGACCAGACGGTCGCCGTCGATGCCGAAAAGCATGGCCTTGCCCGGCTCCTGGCCTTCCGGCAACTGGCCGCGCAGCCGGTAGGACAGGCCGGGCGCGCCATGGCCCAGCATCTGGATGTTGCAGCCGAACTGATCGGTCCAGAACCAGGGCGGCGGCGACGGTTCGGCATCCTGGCCCAGCATGGCAGCCGCGGCGATGCGCGCCTGTTCGTTGGCGTTCTGCCAGGATTCGAGGCGGCGGTGCATGCCGGTGGCGGCATCGAAGCCGCTGACGCAATCGCCCGCGGCGTAGACGCCTTCGGCGCTGGTGCGGCAGCGCGCGTCCACCCGAATGCCGCCGTTGCCGGCATCGATCAGCAATCCGGCTTCGCGCGCCAGCGCCACGCTGGGCACCTGGCCCACGGCCACCACGGCCAGTTCCGCGCGCAGCTCGCCCGCGTCCGCCAGCGTGGCGGCGATTCCGCCGGCGACGGGGGCCAGGTGCGCCAGCTTCGCGTCCAGGTGCAGGCGCACGCCATGGGCCCGGGCGCGCGCGGCCAGCCAGCGCGAGACCTCGGCCGGCATCGCGCGGCCCAGCAGCGCCGGCCCCAGCTCGACCACGGTCACGTCCAGGCCCAGCGCGCGGGCGGTGGAGGCGATCTCCAGCCCCAGGAAGCCGCCGCCGATCACCAGCATGCTGCCCGAGGCGCGCAGGGCCGCGCGCAGGCCCTGCGCGTCGTCCAGCGTGCGCAGGTAGTGCACGCCCGGCGTGCCGGGCGGCAGGGCCGGCAGGACGCGGGCGTCGCCGCCGGTGGCGAGCAGGCAGGCGCGGTAGGGCTGGACCGTGCCGTCGTCCAGGTGCAGTTCGCGCCGCGCGGGATCGAGCCGGACGACGCGCCGGCCCGCTTTCAGCGCGACGCCGGCCTGGACCTGGAAAGGCTCGGGCAGCAGGCCGATGTCCGGCAACTGTTCGTCGGCCAGCACGGCCTTGGAAAGGGGCGGGCGTTCGTAGGGCGCATGGGGCTCGTCGCCGATCAGGACCAGTTCGCCGGCATGGCCGAGTTCGCGCAGGGCGCGCGCCGCCATGGCGCCGGCCTGTCCCGCGCCGACGATGACCAGGGGCGCGGCGGTGTCATTCGACGGCGACATAGACGGCCTCGTCCTCGACCTTGACCGGATAGATCCGGATGGGCTGCGTGGCCGGCGCGCAGCGCGGCTCGCCGGTGCGCAGGTCGAACTGCGCCTGGTGCAGCGGGCACTCCACGCAGCCGTCCTCGACATAGCCGTCGGTCAGCAGCGCATATTGATGGGTGCAGACGTTGTCGGCGGCGAAGAACTCGCCGCCGCTGCGGAACAGGGCGAGGTCGCGGCCGTCCAGCTTGAACGGCATGCCGGCGTCGTCTTCGACTTCGTCCACCGCGGCGATTCGTGTCCAGTTCATGATGCTTCCGTTTATCAGTATGCTGAATTTCGTGGTGCGGCCCCAAGCACGGGGCCGGCGTGGGCTAGCGGCGGCCGAACAGCCCGCCCACGCCTTGCTTGAATTGGGACCAGAACGCCTTCATGCCTATGCTGAGCATGTTCAGTTCCTGGGGCGGCGGCGTGGTTCGGCTCGCGCCGCGCCGGTTCTGGTTCAGGGCCTGCTGCGTGGCCGCCAGCACCGCTTGCGCCTGGGCCAGCACGGCCTGCGCCTGCAGCAGCAGGGCCTGGGCTTCGGGCGATGCGGGCGCGCTGCCCGAACCCGTGGCCGGCCGGGGCGCGGCCGCCTCGTCCTGCATCGTGGCGGCGGGCCGCGCGGGCGCCCCGGGCACGGCCGGTTCGGCGGCATCGGCGTCGTCCTGCAGGGACGCGGCCAGGTTGTGCTCGAACTGCTTGAGGATGTGGCCCGCGACTTCGGCGATCATGCCGCTGCCGCGCCCATACTGCGCCACCGCGCCCGACAGCTGCAACTGGGTGGTGACGGTGACGTCGGTGCCGCCGCCGGCGGCGGGGACCAGCGCGAAGCTGAATTCCGACTGGGCCGACCCACGGCCCTTGGGGTCGAGACCGGAGCCGCGCAGCCAGGCGATGTGCTGCGCATCGTCCTTGCGTACCAGTTCGGCCTGGCCGTCGAAGGCCAGCTTGATCGGGCCCAGTTTGACCGACACCGAGCCCAGGTACTTGTCGTCGCCCAGCGCTTCCTTGAGCCGGGCTCCGGGCAGGCAGGGCAGGATGCGGGGAACGTCCAGCATCAGTTTCCAGGTTTCTTCCAGCGGCAGCGGGACGTGAAAGCGATTGGTGAATTCCATGGCGTCTGCGATCGGAGTCAAGGGTTGGCGCTGGGCGCCGTGGTGTCCTGGGCCGGCGGGTCGAGCAGCTCGGCCAGGCGCACCGGGGTCAGCGGGAATTCGGTGATGCGCACGCCGTGGCCGTCCAGCGCGTGTTCGACGGCGCCTATCACCGCGGCGGCCACCGCCAGCGTCGCGCATTCGCCTATGCCCTTGACGCCCAGCGGGTTCAGCCGGGTGGGCGAGGGCTGGAAGATGACCTCGATGGGAGGCACCTCCGGCGCGGTGGGCAGCAGGTATTCCGCGAAGGTCGTGGTCAGGGGCTGGGCGTTGTCGTCGTAGCCCATCCATTCGAACAGCGCGTTGCCGATGCCGTGCACCACGCCGCCATGGACCTGGCCGTGCGCGATCTGCGGATTGATCAGGTTGCCGCTGTCCTGCACGGCCACGTAGCGCCGCACGTGGACGGCGCCCGTCAGCGGATCGACCTCGACTTCGCAGGCGTGCGAGGAGCCGGCGTAGGCCTGGGCGTCGCAGTGGAAATGTACGGTCGCGTCCAGGCCCGGATCGCCGGGGACGGGCAGCGCGTAGCCGGGCACGCCCTTGAGCAGCATGGCCAGCCGGGCCAGCGGGACGCGTTTGGCGAAGTCCGGGGTATGGACCTCGCCCTGGCTAAGCGTCAGTTCGTCCGCGTTCACGCCCAGCACGGCGGCGGCCGTGGCCAGCGCCTTGTCCCGGACTTTGGCGGCGGCTTCGGAGACGGCCGAGCCGGCCATCATGGCCTGGCGGCTGGCGAAGCCGCCCATGCCGTAGCCGGCCAGGCCGGTATCGCCCGCCGAGACCTCCACCGCCTGCGGCTCCACGCCCAGGTGCGCCGCGCACAGTTGCGCCAGCGTGGTCTTGATGCCCTGGCCCATGGCGAGGGCGCCGGTGTGGACCACGATGCGGCCGGACGGGTGCACCCGCACGCGCGCGGTTTCGTAGGGGCCGCGCCCGGTGGGCTTGACGCTGTTGGCCAGCGCGATGCCGCGCAGCAGGCCGGCGCGGGCCGAGGCTTCCCGCCGCTGGGCGAAGCCGTCGTAGTCGATGGCTCGGGCGGCGGTGGCCTGGAGCGCGGGAAAGTCGCCGCTGTCGATGACCAGCGGCACGCCGGCGCGCGACTTGAGCGGCTTGGTGTAGGGAATCTTCTCCGGGGGAATCAGGTTGCGCCGGCGGCATTCGAGCCGGTCGATCCCCGCGGCGGCCGCCAGCCTGTCCATCATGCGTTCCATGACGAACGCCGCCTGCGGATAGCCGGCCCCGCGTATGGTCGCGACCGGCACCTTGTTGGTATAGGTCACCTGCACGTGCAGCGAGAAGGCCGGCACGACGTAGGGCCCGGTCATGGACGAGGCGGCGTTGTACGGGACGTTGGTGCCCTGGGGCGTGTAGGCGCCGTGGTCGTGGACGAAGCCGCCGCGCACGCCCAGCACGCGGCCGTCGCGGTCGGCGGCCACCGAGATGCGCCAGAACTGGTCGCGTTCCTGGATGGTGGTCAGGAAGTTCTCGCGGCGGTCCTCCACCCACTTGACCGGCCGGCCCAGCGCGCGGGCGACGGCCGGCACCACGATTTCCTCGGGGTAGATCATGAACTTGGCGCCGAAGCCGCCGCCCACGTCCGGCGTGATCACCCGCAACCGGTCCTCGGGCTGGTCCAGCATGTGGGCGATGGTGTAGTGCAGCTCGTGCGCCATCTGGGTCGAGGACCAGACGGTCAGCATGCCGGTGGCGGGGTCGAGCATGGCCACCACGCCGCGCCCTTCCATGGGATGGCCGCAGCCGCGATGGACCCGGAATTCGTCGTCCAGCACGATGTCGGCGCGGTCGAAGGCCGCGTCGCAGTCGCCGTAGGCCAGGGTGTAGTCCTGCAGCACGTTGCTGGCCAGCTCGGTGCGCACGCGGGGGGCGTCATCGAGCACGGCCTGCCGGCAGTCCGCGACGGCGGGCAGGACGTCGAACTCCGCCTGCACGGCGGCCGCGGCGTCCTCGGCCTCGTGCCGGGTCCGGGCCACCACCACGGCGTAGGCTTCGCCCACGAAGGCGACCTCGTCGCCGGCCAGCGCGAAGGGCGTGGTGTCCTCGGGCAGGGCCGCCAGCGGAAAGCCCAGCGGCATGCGCCACGAGGTGACGTGCCCGAACAGGTCCTGGCGGGCGTAGACCGCGACGACGCCGGGCATGGCGCGCGCCTGGCTCGCGTCCACCCCGCGCAGCCGCGCGTGGGCATGCGGGCTGCGCACGAAGCAGGCGTGCAGCGCGTCGGGGACGGGCACGTCGTCCAGGAAGCAGGCCTTGCCCCGCAGCAGCGCATCGTCCTCGACGCGGCCGGGGCTCGCGCCCATGCCGGGGATGGCGGTCAACTGGCGCTCAGCGTGCATGGCCGCCTCGTTCGCGCAGGAGCTGCGCGGCCCGCAGCGCCGCCGCCACGATGTTCTGGTAGCCCGTGCAGCGGCACAGGTGGCCCGACAGCACGTCGCGCACGGTGTCCTCGTCGGGGTCGGGATTGGCGGCCAGCAGCTCGGACAGCGACATCAGGATGCCGGGCGTGCAGAAGCCGCATTGCAGCGCGTGCAGTTCATGGAAGGCCTGCTGCAGCGGATGGGTGTCGTGTTCGTCGGCGGCCAGGCCTTCGACGGTGGTGATGGAACAGCCTTCGCCCTGGACCGCCAGCATCAGACAGCTGCGCGCAGAGACGCCGTCCACCAGCACCGTACAGGCGCCGCAGACGCCGTGCTCGCAGCCGACGTGGGTGCCGGTCAGTTTCAGTTCGCCGCGCAGGAAATCGGCCAGGTGCAGGCGGGGCGCGGCCATGCCCCGGCAGGGCTTGCCGTTGACGGACAGGTGCACGGGGCGGGGATCTTGCGTCGTTGCCATGGGGAATCTCATCTCGTTGCGCGCTCGAGCGCGCGGGTGATCGCGCGGCCGGACAGCACGCGCGCCAGCCGCTGGCGATACCAGCCGGGCACGTAGGCGTCGGAGCTGGCCTCCACCGCGCCGCACAGCGCGGCGGCCCGCTCGATGTCGGCCGCCTCGACCTTGGTGCCCAGCAGCGCCTGCTCGGCCTGGCCCATGCGCACGGGCGCGGTCGACACGCCGCCCAGGGTGATGGAGCAGCGTTCCACCCGGGCATCGGGGCCGAAGCGCAGCAGCACGGCGGCCGACGCGATGGCGAAGTCGCCGTGCCGCCGCGAGAACTCCAGGAAGCTCCAGCCGTGCCCCGGCTCCCAGGGCTGCATCGACACGCCCACCAGCATCTCGTCGGCCTCCAGCGCCGGCGTCATGTAGCCGGCGGGGAAATCCGCCATCGCCAGGCTGCGCGAGCCGGCGGCGCTGGCCACGTGGACCCGGGCGTCCAGGGCCATGGCAATGGTGGGAATCTCGGCCGAGGGGTCGAGCTGGCACAGGCTGCCGCCCACGGTGCCGCGATTGCGCGTCTGCCGGTGGCCGACGTTCAGGATCGCCTCGCGCAGGATGGGCAGCCGGTCGCGGACCAGGTCCGAGAACTCGACGTCGCGCTGGCGGGTCATGGCGCCGATCCGGATCGTGTCGCCCTCGTCGCGCAGGTAGGCCAGTTCCGGGATGCGGTTGATGTCCACCAGGCAGTCCGGGAACGCGAACCGCATGTTCAGCATGGCCATCAGCGACTGGCCGCCGGCCAGCACCCGCGCGTTGTCGGTGCCGGCCAGGCATCGCAGCGCCTCGTCCAGGCTGCGCGGCGCCACGTAGTCGACAGCGGGAGCTTTCATGGCGCCTTCAGATCTTCGACAGGTCGAGGGCCGAGGCGGCGAACAGCTCCTCGGGCGCGACCCGCCGGCGCGACAGGCCCTGCTCGTGGTGATAGCGCGCGAAGGTCTCGATCACGTGGTGGTTGGCGGGCAGGCCGTAGGGCCAGTAGTCCTCGCCCATCAGCGCCTTGGCCTCGTTGTGGTGGTGCACCATCCAGGGCAGGGTGACGGCCAGGTGGCAGATCTCGTCCAGTTCCTTGACGGCCAGGGCCTTGGCCTTCAGGAAGGCTTTGTAGACGCTGACCGGCAGCCACGGGTTCTCTTCCACCAGCGACTTGCGTATGCCCACCATGTGCATGATGGGGAAGATGCGGGTGCGGCGGAAGTAGTCCTTCTCGGCGTCGATGTAGTCGCCGAACAGGCGGCCGACGTTGGGCGCGCCGCGCAGGAAGCAGGACGGCGCGCGGGCGCCGATGTAGCCGTCGATCTCGCCGGACTCCAGCATGCCCGACAGGGTCTTGTCGTCGGGGATCTGCTGCAGGTCGATGGACGGATCCAGCTCGATAGGTGCGCGTTCGCCCCGGCCCGGTTCCTCGACGCCGCCGCGCCGCCACTTGATGTCGGCCGGCTTGACGCCGTATTCGTCTTCCAGGATGCCGCGGATCCAGACGTTCGCGGTGATCTGGTATTCGGGCACGCCTATGGTCTTGCCCTTGAGGTCCTGCGGGCGCTCGATGCCGCGGTCGGTGCGCACGTAGATGCCCGATTGGCGGAAGACCCGCGACAGGAAGGCGGGGACCGCGACGTACTTGTTGTCGCCGCGCGCCGTGGTCATCATGTGGCTGCTCATGGAGATTTCCGTTACGTCGAATTCCTCGTAACGGAAGGCGCGGTGGAAGGCCTCTTCCGGCTCCAGCGGCACGGCGCGTACGTTGCAGCCCTCGATGGCGACACGGCCGTCGAACAGGGCCTGGGTGCGGTCGTAGTTGCCTACGGAGAGACTGATGTTCAGCTTGTTCATCGATTTTCCTTGTCGTGGATGCGGGAAGCCTTAGTCCGCGCTCAGGCCGATCTTCCGGGCCAGCGCGGCAAAACGGTCGATGTCGTCGTTGACGATCTTCTGGAACGCGGCCGGACCTTCGTCGGCGGTGGTGTAGCCCAGGTCCTCCAGCCGCTTGCGCATGGCGTCGGTCTTCATGATGGCCGACACCGTCTTGTAGATGTCCATCTTGACGTTCTCCGGCGTGCCGCCGGGAACCGCCAGGCCCTGCCACTGGCTGAGATTGAAGCCGGGCGCGCCGCTCTCGGCCACGGTGGGCACGTCGGGCACGGCCTTCGAGCGTTCGCCGGAGGTGATGGCCAGCGCGCGCAGCTTGCCCGAGGACACGTAGGTCAGCGCGCCGGAGATGGTGACCACCGCCAGGTCCACCTGCCCGCCCAGGACGTCGACCAGGGCGGGACCACAGCCCTTGTACGGGACGTGCACGTTGCTCATCTTGAATTCGATGTTCATCATCTCGCCCGCCAGGTGCGGGTCGGTGCCGGCGCCGCAGGAGCCGTACGACAGCTTGGAACCCGGCTGGCGGCCCGCCGCCACCACGTCGGCCAGGGTCTTGAAGCGCGAGGACGCCGGCACGACCACCAGCATGGGAGCGTAGGCGACATTGATCACGGCCGCCAGATCCTTCTTGGGGTCGTAGCCCAGGTTCTTGTAGATGGCGGGCGCCAGGGAATAGGCGTCGTTCATCATCAGCAGGGAGTGGCCGTCCTTGGGCTTGCCCGCGACGATGCGGGTGCCCACGGTGCTGCCGGCGCCGGCCTTGTTGTCGACGATGACGGCCTGCCCCAGCTTGCCGAGCTGGTCGCCGATGAGCCGGGCCAGCATGTCGACCCCGCCGCCCACGGCATACGGGACGGTGATCTCGACCGTCTTGACGGGGAAGGTGGGGGCGGCCTTGACGTCGGCCCGCGCGGCGGGCAGGAGGGCGGCGGCGAAGGCCAGGGAGCACAGCAGTTGGATGGGCATCTTGGTCAGCATGGGGGAGCTCGCAGGGGTCGGGTTGATCGGATCGGGGGCGCACCGGAGGTGTGCCTTGATGCACCAAATTACTCAGTAGGCTGAACAATATGTTCACTGTACTGAGTATTTGGTCGGCCGCTCATTGGGGGAATCACCTAATGGTGAGGAATGCGTGCCCCGGATGAGTGCAGCGGCCGGTCATCGACCTGTCTGCTTGCAAGTTCCGGACCAGATGGGGGAAGGCCGGGAGACGGAGCTCCCGGCGCTGGGCTTATGCCTTGTACTGGGCCTCGATGCGGCGGCCGATGTCGGCGTCGACCTGCTTCCAGTAGTCGAACACCCGTTCGAGCACCGGCGAGCGCACGCCGGACTTCAGCGCGCCCACCACGGTATCGACCAGTCGCTGGCGCTGCGCATCGTCGAACACGTCGCGCACCAGCGCGCCGGCCTGGCCGAAGTCGTCGTCGTCCTTGCGCAGCTTGTAGGCTTCGCGCACCAGGCTGGTATCGACCTCCCAGCTTTCCTCCGGCGCGGCGCCGCCGTCGGCCCAGGCGCGTCCTTCGCTGTTGGGCGCGTAGGTGGCGGCATTGCCGGCATGTTCATAGGCCATGTGGCCGTCGAACATGTAGGTGTTGACCGGCACCTTCGGACGGTTCACGGGCAGTTGGTGGAAATTGGTGCCGACGCGGGCGCGGTGCGCGTCGTTGTAGGCGAAGGCGCGGCCCAGCAGCATCTTGTCCGGGGACAGGCCGATGCCGGGCACGGTGTTGCCTGGCGAGAAGGCGGCCTGCTCGATCTCGGCGAAGAAGTTCACCGGGTTGCGGTTCAGCGTCATCACGCCGACCTTGATCAACGGGTAGTCCTTGTGCGGCCACACCTTGGTCAGGTCGAAGGGATTGAAGCGGTAGGTCTTGGCATCGGCATAGGGCATGACCTGCACCGACATCACCCACTTGGGATGTTCCCCGCGCGCGATCGCCTCGAACAGGTCGCGCCGGTGGTAGTCCGCGTCCTGGCCGGCGATGCGGGCGGCTTCCTCGTTGGTCAGGTTCTTCTCGCCCTGCTGGTTGTGGAAGTGGTACTTGACCCAGAATTTCTCTCCGGCCGCGTTCACCCACATGTAGGTGTGCGACCCGAAGCCGTTCATGTGGCGCCAGGACTGCGGGATGCCGCGGTCGCCCATCAGGTAGGTGACCTGGTGCGCGGATTCCGGATTGTGCGTCCAGAAGTCCCACTGCATGTGGGCGTCGCGCAGGCCGGAGTCGGGCAGGCGCTTCTGGCTGCGGATGAAGTGGGGGAACTTCATCGGATCGCGCACGAAGAAGACGGGCGTGTTGTTGCCGACCAGGTCGTAGTTGCCCGCGCTGGTATAGAACTTCAGCGAGAAGCCGCGCACGTCGCGCCAGGTGTCCGGGCTGCCGGATTCGCCGGCCACGGTCGAGAACCGGGCCAGCATTTCCGTCTTACAGCCTTTCTGGAACAGGGCAGCCTTGGTGTAGCGAGAAACGTCCTCGGTGGTCTCGAACACGCCGAAGGCACCCGAGCCCTTGGCGTGGGGCTGGCGCTCGGGGACCTTTTCCCGGTTGAAGTGCGCCATCTGTTCGAGGAAATGCACATCGTGCAGGACCAGCGGCCCGTCGCTGCCCACCGTCAGCGAATTGCGGTCGCTGGGCGCGGGGGCGCCGGCGCTGGTGGTGCTGTGGCCGGGAAGGGGGGTCTTGTCGCTCATCGTCGGACTCCTGAAGGGCGGATTGAGGGGCGTGTCCAAAGACTGTTCTTCGGTCTTTGCCCTACGATGGCTCATCCTAGCCAAGAAGCCGCGACGGAACGCACAAAGCCACGCCGACCTTGTGTATCAATAAGTAACGAATGCGGGCCTGCGGCGCTCAGGCGAAGGCGTGCCAGCGCACCGTGCGTTCGGCCGCGCTGCGGGGCGCCTTGTCCATGACCATGGCGATCGTCTGGCGCGACAGCTCCTTGCGCCAGGCGGCTTCGGCGCCGCGCATGGCCGAAGCAATGGCACAGGGGCGGCGGCATTCGGCCGGGGGCGCGGCGCCTTCGCCGTTGCGGCGGATCTCGGAGCAGCGGAACGCCGCTTCCTGGCCCTCGATGGCATCGACCACTTCGAGCAGGGTGATCCGCGCCGGCGGGCGCGCCAGCCGGAAGCCGCCCTTGGGTCCGGCGGACGAGGCCAGGATGCCGGCCCGCGCGAGCGCCTGCAGCGACTTGTTCAGATAGGCGGCGGGCAGCCCGAACTTGGCCGCCAGCCTGGCGGTGGACACCACCTCGTCCTGCCCTATCCAACCCAGGGCCACGCAGCAATGCAGGCCCCATTCCACGCCTTCACTCATCCTCATGGCTCATGCCTCGTAATGGATAATCCGGACTATACACATCCAGATTGTGATTGACTAGCGTCGTGAACGAGACCAGAATCCGCTTCTAAATCTGGTTATTAAATATCCAGATTATGGCCGGGAACGACGAGATGCGGACCGGTAACGACAACGTTCGCGACAAGGCGGGCGGAAGGAGACGACATGAAAAAGCACCATCGCCTGATGGGCGTCTGCATCGGGGCCTGCATGGCCCTGGCGACCCTGGCCGCCGCGCACGCGGCCGGGCAGGAGAAACTGAAGATCGGTTTCATGGCCGAACTGTCGGGGCCGCAGGCCGCGCTGGGCCAGGACATGTACGACGGCTTCATGCTTTATCTGGACCGCAACGGCGGCAAGCTGGGCGGCCGGGAGATCAGCGTGGTCAAGGCGGACAGCCAGCTCAAGCCGGAGGTGGGCGTGCAACTGGTCGAGAGCCTGACGGGCCGCGACGACGTGCCCATCATCGTCGGAGTGACGTTCTCGAACGTCATGCTGGCCGTGCATCCGCGCGTCACGCAGAAGAAGGTCTTCCTGATCGGCACCAACGCCGGGCCCAGCCAGCTGGCCGGCAAGGCCTGCTCGCCCTATTTCTTCAGCACCTCGTGGCAGAACGACCAGCAGGCCGAGGTTGTGGGCCACTACGCCGCGTCCAAGGGCTACAAGCGGGTCATCGCCATGGTGCCCAACTATCAGTCGGGCTTCGATTTCGTGACCGGGTTCAAGCGCTACTACAAGGCGCCGCTGCTGGATGAAATCTATACCCCGCTCAGCCAGCAGGACTTTTCCGCCGAGCTGACGCGGATCGCGGCCAGCAAGCCCGATGCCGTGTTCGTCTTCTATCCCGGCGGGCTGGGCGTGAACTTCCTGCGCCAGTACCAGCAGGCGGGACTGCTGGGCCGGATACCGGTGCTGTCCGCGTCCACGACCGACGCCATCAACCTTCCCGCCCAGCGTGAAAGCGCCCTGGGGGTGATCACCGGCACCGCCTGGGGGCCGGACCTGGACAACGAGGCCAACCGCGCCTTCGTGGCCGGGTTCGAGAAGAAGTACGGACGCATTCCTTCCCACTACGCGGCGCAGAGCTATGACGGCGCGCAGCTGCTGGATTCGGCGCTGAAGAAGGTGGGCGGCCGCGTCGAGGACAAGAGCGTGTTCATGGCGGCGCTCAGGCAGGCGGACTTTCCGTCGGTGCGCGGCGCGTTCAGGTTCGGCAACAACAACTTCCCCGTCCAGGACATGCACGTGTTCGAAGTGATGAAGGATGCGCGCGGCCGCGTGACGCTCAAGACCATCGCAACTCCGCTGAAGGACCACCGCGATGCCTATCACGCCGAATGCCCGATGGAATGACGCCCGCGCCATGAACGCTCAACTCATCGCCACCCAGGTGCTGAACGGCCTGCAGCTCGGCATCCTGTTGTTCCTGATGTCGGCCGGCCTCACGCTGGTGTTCGGGATCATGAACTTCGTCAATCTCGCGCACGGATCGCTCTACATGATGGGCGCCTATCTGGCGGCGGCCATGCTGGGGGCCTTCGACTCCTTCCTGCTGGCGCTGCTGCTGGCCGTGCCCGCCACCATACTGATTGGCCTGGCGGTCGATCGCCTGGTGCTGGCCGGCCTGTACTCGCGCGACCATCTGGACCAGGTGCTGGCCACGTTCGGCCTGATCCTGGTCTTCAACGAGATCGTGCGCTTCGCCTGGGGGCCGGCGCCGGTCTACATCAATGTGCCGCAGGTGCTGTC
The DNA here is from genome assembly GCF_003854895.1 of Pigmentiphaga sp. H8. Taxonomy (NCBI): domain Bacteria; kingdom Pseudomonadati; phylum Pseudomonadota; class Betaproteobacteria; order Burkholderiales; family Alcaligenaceae; genus Pigmentiphaga; species Pigmentiphaga sp. H8. Next base: position 582,605 of record NZ_CP033966.1, read on the forward strand.
CGGAACGGTGGACCTGTTCGGCTTCCCGTATCCCGCGTACCGGTTCGCCATCATCGCGGTCGGGCTGGCGGCGGGCCTCGCGCTCTATGCCCTGATCAACCGGACGCGCGTGGGCATGCTGATACGCGCCGGCGCGGCCGATGCGGAAATGGTGGGCGCGATGGGCGTCAACATCCGCCTGCTCAATGCCCTGATCTTCGGGCTGGGAGCCGGCCTTGCCGGGTTGGCGGGCGTGATGGCCGGTCCCATCCTGTCGGTGCAGCCCGGCATGGGCGAGCCCGTGCTGGTGCTGACCCTGGTCGTCATCGTGACCGGCGGCATCGGCTCCATACGGGGGGCTTTCTACGGCGCGCTGCTGGTCGGCCTGATCGATACGCTGGGGCGTGCCTTCCTGCCGGCGGTGTTCGATGCGCTGGCAAGCAAGGCCTTTGCCCAGGCCGCGGGTCCGGCGGTCGCGTCCATGCTCATCTACCTGCTGATGGCCCTGGTGCTGGCCATGCGCCCGCACGGACTCTTTCCGGTGAGGCACGCATGAGCTCGACCCCGTATGCCAAGGAGGCACTGCCGCGCGGCACGGGCGCGGCGGCCGTCGCAATGGCCGTTCGCCGCGCCGCTCCCGCCGCCGCGGTCTTCCTGGCGCTGTGCCTGGTGCCGGTGGCCGCCCATCTGCTGGGCCAGCCGTTCTGGCTCGGCCTGGTCGCGCGCATCATGATCCTCGGGCTGGCGGCCGTGGGCCTGAACCTGGTGCTGGGATACGGCGGCATGGTCAGCCTGGGCCATGCGATGTACCTGGGCGTGGGCGCCTATTCGGTGGGAATCCTGTCGGCCCACGGCGTGGATTCGGGGCTGGTCCACATGTCGGTGGCGCTGGCCGTCGGCGCGGCCGTGGCGCTGGTCGTGGGGCTCATCTGCCTGAAGACCAGCGGCATGGCGTTCATCATGATCACGCTGGCCTTCGCGCAGATGTTCTATTTCCTGGCGATCAGCCTGAAGCAGTACGGCGGCGACGACGGGCTGACCATCGCGCAGCACAGCCGCGTGCCGGGCCTGTCGCTGGGCGACCCCTACCAGTTCTACCTGCTGGTGCTGGCCTTGCTGGCTGCGGTCTGTTTCCTGTGCCACCGGCTGGTCGGCTCGCGTTTCGGCATGGCGCTGCGCGGCAGCCGCCAGAATCCGCGCCGCATGCAGGCCCTGGGCTTTCCCATCCTGCGCTACCGCCTGGCCGCCTACGTGCTGTCGGCGATGATCGTGGTGGTGGCGGGGGTGCTGCTGGCCAACCTGGCTCGTTTCGCATCGCCTTCGTACATGAGCTGGACCCTGTCGGGGGATCTGGTGCTGATGTGCGTGCTGGGCGGCATGGCGACGTTGCTGGGGCCGATCGTGGGGGCGGCGGCCTTCGTGCTGCTGGAGGAGTTCCTGTCCAGCATGCCGCTCGAACTGCCTCCCGTGCTGGCGGACCTGGTGCGTACCCATTGGCTGGGTTTCTTCGGCGTTTTCGTCGTGGGGGTCGTCCTGTTCGCGAGGCGCGGGCTTTATGGCGCCGTGGCGACGGGTGGAGACGCCGATGACTGACATCCTGTGCGCGAGCGGGCTGGCCAAGCGCTACGGCGCCCTGAAGGTGACCGACGACCTGAGCCTCGAGCTGAAGAAGGGCGAGCTTCATGCCGTCATCGGCCCCAACGGCGCGGGCAAGACCACGCTCATCCATCAACTGGCCGGAGAGATCGCCCCCGACAGCGGCCGCATCACGCTCCGGGGGCGGGACATCACGCGCATGCCGGTCTACCGGCGCGCCCTGTCGGGCCTGGGGCGCTCCTATCAGATCACGTCGGTGTTCCGGGAGTTCACCGTGCTCGAGAACGTGATGCTGGCGGTGCAGGCGGGGCAGGGGCACAGTTTCCGTTTCTGGCGACGGGCCCGTGGCGACGAGAGCCTGGCACGCCCGGCGCGCGACGCGCTCGAGCGGGTCAGGCTGGCGTCGGCCGCCCGGCGGCGTACGGGAACGCTGGCCCACGGCGAGATGCGGCAACTGGAGATCGCCATGGCGCTGGCCATGCGGCCCGAAGTGCTGTTGCTGGACGAGCCCATGGCGGGCATGAGCCGGCAGGAAACCGCCGGCCTGGTGGACTTGCTGCGCGAGCTCAAGCGTGCCTACAGCATCGTGCTGGTCGAGCACGACATGGACGCGGTCTTTGCCCTGGCCGACCGTATCAGCGTGTTGTCCTACGGCCGCGTCATCGCTTGCGGCACGCCGGAAGAGATCCGCGGCAACGACGAGGTGCGCACCGCCTACCTGGGAGATGGAAATGATTGAACGGGTCCGGTCGAACGAGAGGACGCCGGCGCCGCTGCTCAGCCTGAGCGGCGTCGAGGCGGCGTATGGAACCAGCCAGGCGCTGTTCGGCGTCGACCTGGAGATCCACGCCGGCGAATGTGTCGCCTTGCTGGGCCGCAACGGCATGGGCAAGTCCACCACCGTCAAGTCCATCATGGGGCTGTTGCGGCTGCGGGGAGGCGACGTCGAATGGCGGGGCCGCAGCCTGCGGCCACTGGGCGCGCACCAGATCGCGCGGGCCGGCCTGGGGCTGGTGCCCGAGGGCCGGCGGGTCTTTCCGAACCTGACGGTACGCGAGAACCTGATCGCCACGGCGCGCGTGTCGCCAAGCCGGACGGCCGGCTGGTCCCTGGACGACATCTACGGCATGTTTCCGCGGCTGCGCGAGCGCGAGCGGAACCTGGGGTGCCATCTGTCCGGCGGCGAACAGCAGATGCTCGCCATCGGCCGCGCGTTGATGACGGCGCCGGAGCTGCTGATCCTGGACGAGGCCACCGAAGGGCTGGCACCGCTGGTCCGGGGCGACATCTGGCGCTGCATCGAACTGCTCAAGCGGCGCGGACTCGCGCTGCTGGTGATCGACAAGAACCTGGGACCGCTGATGCGGGTGGCCGATCGCCACTACATCCTCGAGAAGGGCGCCGTCGTGTGGCGGGGCTCCTCGCAAGCGCTGCGGGACCGACCCGAGCTGGTGCGCGACTACATCGGCATGTAGCGTGCCGGCCTGTTATGTTTGAAGCAAAGGAGCTGTCTAGATGAAACGCATCGTGGTATTGGGCGGCGGCTTCGCCGGATTGTGGAGCGCGGTAGGCGCCGCCAGGAAGCTGGAGGAACACGGCATCGGGCCGGATGCCGTGCGCGTGACCCTGGTCGACCAGAACGATTTCCACAGCATCCGCGTCCGCAATTACGAAGAGGACCTCGACGCGACCATCGTACCGTTTTCGCAGGTGCTGGATCCGATAGGCGTGGAGCGGCTCCGGGGCGTGGTCACCGGCGTCGATGCCGAGCGCCGCGTGGTCGAGGTGCGCACGGACGCGGGCGTGGTGCCCGTCCGCTATGACCGCCTCGTCTACGCGCTGGGCAGCCGGGTGCAGCGGCCATCCATTCCCGGCCTGGCCGAGCATTCCTTCGACATCGATACCTATCACGGCGCCAAGCGGCTCGATGCGCACCTGCACGCGCTGGCGCGTGGCGGCCGGGACCCGGGCCGGCTGCGCGTGCTGGTCGTAGGGGCGGGCCTGACCGGGATCGAGCTGGCGTGCGAACTGCCAGCCAGGCTTGCGAAGCTGTCGGCCCAGGCGCACGACCGGCCGGCACCCCGGGTCGTCCTGGCCGATGCCAGCCCCTTCATCGGTCCGGACATGGGCGACGAGGCGCGGCCCGTCATCGTCGAGGCGCTGGCTGCCCAGGGCGTGGAAATGCGCCCGGGCGTGTCCATCGCTGCGCTGGACGCACGCGGCGCGACGCTGGCCGGCGGGGAGCGGATCGAGGCGGCGACCGTCGTCTGGTGCGCCGGCATGCGGGCCAACGGCCTGGGCGATGCCTTCCCCGCGGCAAGGGACGGGCTCGGCCGCCTGGAAGTGGACGAGTTCATGCGCGTGCGGGGAATGCCCCACGTGTTCGCCGCCGGGGACGCCGCCCGCGCGGTACTCGATGGCGAACATGCCTCGGTCATGTCCTGCCAGCATGGCCGGCCCATGGGCCGCTACGCCGGCTACAACGTCGCGGCGGACCTGATCGGCGAACCCATGCTGCCCCTGTACATCGACTGGTACGTGACCGTGCTGGACCTGGGCGAGTGGGGCGCCGTCTATACCGGCGGCTGGGACCGCCGGATCATCTCGACGCGCGAAGCGGCCAAGGCGACCAAGCGGACCATCAACCGCGAGCGCATCTATCCGCCACGCAGTGGGAACCGGTCGGAGATCCTGGCGGCGGCCACGCCCCAGGTGCAGGAGCCGCCGGAAGTACGCGGCCGGAGCTGACCCGCGCGTGCCGGCCCTAGCGGATCGACACGCGGTGCATGGTCCGCGGCGAGGGGTAGTAGTCGTTGACCGCATAGTGCTGGGTGGCCAGGTTGTCCCAGACGGCCACCGAGCCCTTGCGCCAGTTGAACCGCACCTGCCATTCCGGCACGCGCGCAAGGCCCGCCAGGAAGGACAGCATGTGGGCGCCGTCGTCGTGCCCCATCTGGTTGATGCGCGTGGTGTACAGGCTGTTGACGAAGACCACGCGCCTGCCGGTGGCGGGATGGGCCAGGAAGACCGGCTGGTCCACCGGAGGATAGCGGCGGCGCATGGCGTGGTACTGCTCGTCGCCGTCGGGTTTGCCCTTGAGGTTGTTCACGAGCGCGGGGGCTTCCCAATGGTGAACGGCGGTCATGCCCGCCAGGTAGCGGCGCAGTCCTTCGTCCAGCGAGTCGTGCGCCGCCGTCATGCTTGCCCACATGGTGTCCCCGCCTACCTCGGGCACCTCGACCGCGTACAGGCAGGCGGCCACCGGCGGGCGGGGCTGCCAGGTCAGGTCGGCGTGCCAGATGTCGGTGCCGGTCTCCTTGCCGCGGGTCACGAGCATTTCCACGTAGGGGTTGGCCGGGTGCGACGGGAAGGTCGAGGACACCGGTTCGACGTTGCCGAACACTTGCGAGAAGAACACCTGGGCATCGGGCGAGAGCCGCTGCTCGCGGAAGAAGATGACCTGGCGCTCGGCCAGGAGGGCGCGCAGCCGGTCGGCGTGGCGGGTGACCTCGGCCGCGTCGGCAAGGTCGATGTCCAGCACTTCCGAACCTATGGCCGGCGTAAGGGGGCGGATCAGCATGATGTCTCCGGACGATGGGGCGCTACGGCGCCTTGCCGACGAAGCGGTCGGTATAGAAGTCTTCCAGCGGCGCGCGCCTGGCCAGCAAGCCTTCCTTGACATAGAAGTCCTGCAGCCGTCCCAGCAGGGCCGGGTCCATCTTGCCGGGCACGGCCTGCCCGGGATAGATGTCGCGGGCGTACGCGCCGATGATCTGCGCGACGTAGTCGCGCTTGTCCTGGTAGGCGGGAGCGGCGGCGATGAAGTCGTCGACGGCGGCGTCCGGGTCCTGCATGATCTCGCGCATGGCCCGCAGGGTGGCGCCGACCACTTTCTGGACCAGCTCGGGCCGGGTGCGTATCGTTTCGTCCGAGGCCACGATGGCCTGGGGCAGGCCGGGAAATACCTGGTCGCCATGGAACACGCGTACCTTGGCGCCCGCGTTGATCGCCGCCAGGGCCCAGTCGGGCGTGGCGACCATGGCGTCGGCTTCGCGGGTGGCGAACAGTTTCCAGACGCCGGTCGGGCCGGCGGCCTGGACGTTCACGGCCTTCTTGTCCACGCCGTAGTGCTTGAGCATCCCCAGGAAGCTGTAATAGATCGAATCGGTGTACGAGCCGACCGTGACCGTCTTGCCGCGCAGGTCCGCCGGTGTCTTGATGCGGGTGTCGTCCTCGTGGACCACGACGCGCATCAGGGAGTGGCCGCCCAGCACGGCGACGACCTTGATGGGGATGCCGTTGGGCCGCAGGAACAGCGGGGCGTCGCCCACCGAGCTGCCCGCCAGGGCGGTGCCGGCGCCCACCTGCTTGGCCACCTGGACCCCGCCGCCATTGGCCGCCATCAGGTTCACCTTCAGGCCCTGGGCCTGGTAGTAGCCGCGGGCCTGCGCCAGTATCCACGGCGCGAACCCGGGCAGCGTGGGCGGGGCGGGGGTCAGGACCGTGATCTCTTCCGGCGCGGCCGCAGCCTGGACGCCGGTCCCGGCCAGCGCCCAGCAACAGGCCAGCGACCCGACGGCGCGCAGTATCGATGAGCGGGGAGGCAGCATGGCGGATACTCCTTCACGTGTATGGCGGGGGCAGGGCGGGGGGCTAGCGGGTGCCGGGGGATTGGGCGTTGCGTTCGGCTTCGATCAGGCGGGCGAGCATCCGGCGCGCCTTGACCGGCGCCAGGTCGGGAGCGAGGTAGACCGGATGCAGCGACGCCATGTCGGCGCCCGGTCCGAGGTTGTCCTGCTGCGCTTCGATCATCGGTTCGTCTTCCAGCATGAAGGCGCGTTCGGTGGTCGCTTGTATCCAGTCGGTCAGTTCGTCGTCGGCCGGGGACTGGCTGCGCGTTGCCGCCCAGAAGTAATGCGTACGGGTGCCGCTTTCCGGCGTCGGCAGGTGCAGGAACGACAGGGTGACCCCGTCGCGGGGGTCGGCGCCGGCCTCGGTGGCGCCGACGTCCAGGAACAGGGTACTGGGGGGATGCCAGCGGATGCATGACCGCGCGTCGCCGGTGGCGCCGGGCCTGCCCCAGCACCGGCCCAGCAGCGGGCTGACGGTACAGCCCGGCTTCCAGCGGTTCGCATGGACCACGCCATCCGCCTCGAGGACTTCATGGCGGGTATTGCCGATGGCGCCGCCGGTGGCAAAGGCGGGATGCAGGTATTCGACGTGGCTGAGGTCGAGCAGGTTGTCGATGACGAGCTGGTAGTGCGCCTCGATGCGCAGGTAGCCCCATTGCGTCCGGTATCCCGGCCGTGCGTCGAACGGAGACAGGTCGGGCAGCAGCGCGGCGTCGGCGCGCGCCGGATCGCCCGCCCACAGCCAGATGAAGCCGTAGCGCGCCACCAGCGGATAGGCGCGGATGCCGGCGTGGGCGGGGATCTGCGGGCCGTGCGGGTTGTGCACGCACCGGCCGGTGCGGTCGTAGCGCAGCCCATGGTAGCCGCACTGGATTTCGTCGCCATGCACGGTGCCCCGGGACAGCGGCGCGAAGCGGTGCGCGCAGCGATCCTGCAGGGCGACGGGGCCGCCGTCCAGGCCGCGGAACAATACCACCGGCGTATCCAGGAGCACCCGGCGCAGGGGGGTGCGCGTGACCTCGGCTTCCGCCGCGGCTGCATACCAGGCATTGCGCAGATATTCCAAGGCCATCCCCCGAACCCGCCCGCATCCGGCCGGTCAATAATTACCATAAGTGGTAATTAAAATCAGGATAAGGCGGCTGGAACCGGGCGTCAACGCCGGGGGAATCCCTAGGTGCCGGGCGAGGGGGGCTGCTTGCCGCCTTCCGGCCGGATCTGGTCTTCCAGCATGCGCGCGACGAAGTCGACGTAGGCATCCATCATCGTCTCGGCCCGGGGGCCGGTTCCGAACAGGGTCTCGATGAGCGGCTGGGCCGTCGAGACGAAGGCGGGCACGCCTATCAATATCAGGTGCACGAAACGCGGATCGACGGCCGGGGGCGCGCCCTCGGGAAAAAGCATGGCGGTGATCTCCAACCCGCGCGCGGTGACGCGCTGGATGGGCGTCGGCGCGTCCGCGTCGTCCTCGCTCCTGGGGGCATGGTAGATCTCGGCCAGCGCCAGCCGCTCGAAATGGGGATGCTGCCGCATGAACTCGAGGCGCAGCGCCAGGCGTGCCTTGAGCTGCTCGCGCAGGGGCCCCGGCTGCCGCAGCGCCTGTTCCATGCGGTCCTGCAGCTGGCGCATGAGGAATTCGGTCACCTCGTGCAGCAAACCCCGCAGATCGCCGAAGTAATAGCGCACCAGCGACCGGTTCACCCCCGCTTCGGCGGCGATCTCGAGGATGGTGAGTTCTTCCGGGGTGCGGCGCTTGAGCAGGCCCACGGTGCAGTCGATGATACGATCCCGGCCTACCGACTGGCTGTCGATGGGCCGGCCGGCGCCGCGCGGAGCCGGGGCGTCTTTTTTCGTTCTGGGCATGGATCGGGCCGGCGGCGAGTGTGGCGACGCGCCATTCTAGTTAGTCCGGGCCCCTTGTGCCCGCCGCGGTACGCCCGAGCAGATCTTTCGTTGACAGTCTCGCGCGGGGCACGCTATTATGGCAAGCTCTCTGGAGTCGGCTCGCCCGGGCCGCGCGTTCTTTGATGTGCAGAATTGCAATATCCGGCAGGCACAATCGCTCGGATGTCCCGCAAACACTGCCTTTCTCAAGAGCCGCGTCGCGGCGTTCCTCCCCCAGCAGGTTTTCATGCCGCACGATCGTGCGGCCCGTGCATGTTCCTCTTCCGGTTCGCCCCGGTTGCGGCTTCCTGCTCGGGGCCGCGCTGCCGGATGGCTTGTTGTAGACGTCTGGGCCTTGTGACGTAGGCCGCAGACCTAACCAAAAGACCCCAAAAGGTTACGGAAGAGGGCTTATGCCAACTATCAGCCAACTCGTGCGCAAGCCGCGCGAATCCAGCCACGCCAAGAGCAAGTCGCCCGCTCTTGAAAGCAGCCCGCAGCGTCGCGGCGTCTGCACCCGTGTCTACACCACGACCCCCAAGAAGCCGAACTCGGCTCTGCGTAAGGTTGCCAAGGTGCGCCTGACCAACGGTTACGAAGTCATTTCGTACATCGGCGGCGAAGGCCACAACCTGCAGGAGCACTCGGTGGTGCTGGTGCGCGGCGGCCGGGTGAAGGATCTCCCGGGTGTGCGCTACCACATCGTCCGCGGTTCGCTGGACCTGCAAGGCGTGAAGGATCGCAAGCAGTCCCGCTCGAAGTACGGCGCCAAGCGCCCCAAGAAGGCCTGATCTCCGGGTCTTGCCGCTTTACCCGTTGCGTTGCCGCGTCCTGATTCGCAGGGGCGGCGCGAGTAAGGGGCCCGTCGGGGCGCAAGCCCAACATGACAGGCCACGGCCGTAGGCGAAAGCCCGCGGTTCAACTGAAGACATAGGAAGTAGAAATGCCTCGTCGTCGCGAAGTACCCAAGCGTGAAATCCTGCCCGATCCCAAGTTCGGCAGCGTTGAACTCGCCAAATTCATGAACGTCGTCATGCTCTCCGGCAAGAAGGCCGTTGCAGAGCGGATCGTTTACGGCGCCCTCGAACAAATCCAGACCAAGACCGGCAAGGACCCCATCGAGGTGTTCGGTCAGGCGATCGGCAACGTCAAGCCCATCGTCGAGGTCAAGAGCCGCCGGGTCGGCGGCGCCAACTACCAAGTGCCGGTTGAAGTGCGCCCCGTGCGCCGCCTGGCCTTGGCTATGCGTTGGGTTCGCGAGGCCGCCAAGAAGCGTGGCGAGAAGTCCATGGACCTGCGCCTGGCCGGCGAGCTGATGGACGCATCCGAAGGCCGCGGCGGCGCGGTCAAGAAGCGCGACGACACGCACAAGATGGCCGAGGCCAACAAGGCATTCAGCCACTTCCGCTGGTAAGCAGCACTCTTTGTTTCTCAAATGGCCCGCGGCCGATCGCCGTGGGCCAACCAGTCCAGTCACCAAGGAAATCCGATCATGGCCCGCAAGACCCCGATCGAGCGCTACCGCAACATCGGCATCTCTGCGCACATCGACGCAGGGAAGACCACTACCACCGAACGTATCCTGTTCTATACGGGCGTCAACCACAAGCTTGGCGAAGTGCACGACGGCGCCGCCACGATGGACTGGATGGAGCAGGAGCAGGAACGCGGCATCACGATCACCTCGGCTGCCACCACCTGCTTCTGGAAGGGCATGGCGGGCAATTATCCCGAGCATCGCTTCAACATCATCGACACCCCGGGGCACGTGGACTTCACGATTGAAGTCGAGCGCTCCATGCGCGTGCTCGACGGCGCCTGCATGGTGTATTGCGCCGTGGGCGGCGTGCAGCCCCAGTCGGAAACCGTCTGGCGCCAGGCCAACAAGTACGGCGTGCCCCGTCTCGCGTTCGTCAACAAGATGGACCGTACCGGCGCGAACTTCTTCAAGGTCTACGAGCAGATGCGTCTGCGCCTGAAGGCCAACCCGATCCCGCTGCAAGTGCCGATCGGCGCCGAAGACTCGTTCAAGGGCGTGGTCGACCTGGTCAAGATGAAGGCCATCCTGTGGGATGACGCCAGCCAGGGCACCAAGTTCGAATACGGCGACATCCCCGCCGAGCTGGCCGATACCTGCAGCGAATGGCACGAGAAGCTGGTCGAGGCGGCTGCCGAGTCGTCCGAAGAGCTGATGAACAAGTACCTGGAATCCGGTGAACTGTCGGAAGCCGAGATCAAGTCCGCCATCCGCCAGCGCACCATCGCCGGCGAGATCCAGCCCATGCTGTGCGGCACCGCCTTCAAGAACAAGGGCGTGCAGGCCATGCTGGACGCGGTCATCGACTACCTGCCCTCGCCGGTCGACATCCCCCCGGTCGACGGTACCGACGAGAACGACCAGCCGGTGGTCCGCAAGGCCGACGACAAGGAAAAGTTTTCGGCGCTGGCGTTCAAGCTGATGACGGATCCGTTCGTCGGCCAGTTGACCTTCATCCGCGTGTACTCGGGCGTGCTGAACTCCGGCGACACCGTCTACAACGCGATCAAGGGCAAGAAAGAGCGCGTCGGCCGTATTCTGCAGATGCACGCCAACCAGCGTGAAGAAATCAAGGAAGTGCTGGCGGGCGACATCGCCGCGGCCGTGGGCCTGAAGGACGTCACGACCGGCGAAACGCTGTGCGATCCGGAATCGATCGTCACGCTGGAAAAGATGGAGTTCCCCGAGCCCGTGATCGCGCAGGCCGTCGAACCCAAGACCAAGGCCGACCAGGAAAAGATGGGCATCGCCCTGAACCGCCTGGCCGCCGAGGATCCGTCGTTCCGCGTGCGTACCGATGAAGAATCGGGCCAGACCATCATTGCCGGCATGGGCGAGCTCCACCTGGAAATCCTGGTCGACCGCATGAAGCGCGAATTCGGCGTGGACGCCAACGTCGGCAAGCCCCAGGTGGCCTACCGCGAAACCATACGCAAGGTCTGCGAAGAATCCGAAGGCAAGTTCGTCAAGCAGTCGGGCGGTCGCGGCCAGTACGGCCACGTGGTGCTGAAGGTCGAGCCGCAGGAAGCCGGCAAGGGCTTCGAGTTCGTCGACGCGATCAAGGGCGGCGTGGTGCCCCGTGAATTCATCCCGGCCGTGGAAAAGGGTTGTATCGACACCCTGCAGGCGGGCGTGATGGCCGGTTATCCGGTGGTGGACGTCAAGGTCACGCTGTTCTTCGGTTCGTACCACGACGTGGACTCGAACGAAAACGCGTTCAAGATGGCCGCCTCGATGGCCTTCAAGGACGGCATGCGCAAGGCCAACCCCGTGCTGCTCGAGCCCATGATGGCCGTGGAAGTCGAGACGCCGGAAGACTACGCCGGTACCGTGATGGGCGATCTGTCCTCGCGGCGCGGCATGGTCCAGGGCATGGACGACATGGTCGGCGGCGGCAAGGTCATCAAGGCCGAGGTTCCCCTGGCCGAGATGTTCGGTTATTCCACCGCGCTGCGTTCCGCGACCCAGGGTCGTGCGACGTACACGATGGAATTCAAGCACTACGCGGAAGCGCCGAAGAACGTCGCCGACGCAATCATCAGCGCCCGCGCCAAGTAATTGGCGACAGGCAAGTAATCGTTAAATCTCCAGGCAAACTGCAGGAAGAGAGAACATGGCAAAAGGCAAGTTTGAGCGTACCAAGCCGCACGTGAACGTGGGCACGATCGGTCACGTTGACCACGGCAAGACGACGCTGACGGCGGCGATCACGACGGTGCTGTCGAAGCAGTTCGGCGGCGAGGCGAAGGCGTACGACCAGATCGACGCGGCGCCGGAAGAGAAGGCGCGTGGTATCACGATCAACACGGCGCACGTGGAATACGAGACGCAGACGCGGCACTACGCGCACGTTGATTGCCCGGGCCACGCGGACTACGTGAAGAACATGATCACGGGTGCGGCGCAGATGGACGGCGCGATCCTGGTGGTGTCGGCCGCTGACGGCCCGATGCCGCAGACGCGCGAGCACATCCTGCTGTCGCGCCAGGTTGGCGTGCCGTACATCATCGTGTTCCTGAACAAGGCGGACCTGGTTGACGACGCCGAGCTGCTGGAACTGGTGGAAATGGAAGTTCGCGAGCTGCTCTCGAAGTACGACTTCCCGGGCGACGATACGCCGATCGTGAAGGGTTCGGCCCGTCTGGCGCTGGAAGGCGACAAGGGCGAGCTGGGCGAGCCGGCCATTCTGCAACTGGCGGCAGCGCTGGACTCGTACATTCCGACGCCCGAGCGGGCGGTCGACGGTGCGTTCCTGATGCCGGTGGAAGACGTGTTCTCGATCTCGGGCCGCGGCACGGTGGTGACGGGTCGTATCGAGCGGGGCATCGTCAAGGTCGGCGAGGAAATCGAAATCGTCGGTATCAAGGACACGGTCAAGACGACGTGCACGGGCGTGGAAATGTTCCGCAAGCTGCTGGATCAGGGCCAGGCGGGCGACAACGTCGGTATTCTGCTGCGCGGCACCAAGCGTGAAGACGTCGAGCGGGGCCAGGTTCTGGCCAAGCCCGGTTCGATCACGCCGCACACGGAGTTCTCGGCCGAGGTGTACGTGCTGTCGAAGGAAGAAGGCGGCCGTCACACGCCGTTCTTCAACGGCTATCGTCCCCAGTTCTACTTCCGCACGACGGACGTGACGGGCACGATCGAGCTGCCCAAGGACAAGGAAATGGTGCTGCCGGGCGACAACGTGTCGATCACGGTCAAGCTGCTGGCTCCCATCGCCATGGAAGAAGGCCTGCGCTTCGCCATCCGTGAAGGCGGTCGTACCGTCGGCGCCGGCGTGGTCGCTAAAATTATTGCTTGATTTTAAGGGTCTCCCTTAAAAAAACGGCCCCACCCAGGACGCCGCGGATCCGGCTCTGCCGGTCCGCCAGCGTCGCCCCCCTGGGGGGCGCGCGTAAGCGCGTAGGGGGGGTCCAACATCGCTCTTTAGGATATTTCATGAAAAAGCAGAAGATTCGCATCCGCCTCAAGGCGTTCGATTACAAGCTCATCGACCAGTCGGCCGCCGAGATCGTCGAAACCGCCAAGCGCACGGGTGCCGTGGTCCGTGGTCCGGTTCCCCTGCCGACCCGTATCCGCCGCTACGATCTGCTGCGTTCGCCGCACGTCAACAAGACGTCGCGCGACCAGTTCGAGATCCGCACCCATCAGCGCCTGATGGACATCGTGGATCCCACCGACAAGACCGTGGACGCGCTGATGCGCCTGGACCTGCCGGCTGGCGTGGATGTGGAAATCGCTTTGCAGTGACGTGGTATTTGCGCCCGGGGCTTGAAAAGGCTGCCGGGCGCAGGCTATACTAGCCGGCTAGCCCGTGGGTAAACCCCATGGGCTTTTGGCACGTATTTATTCCGGCGGGGGTTTCCCCGGCATTTTTCCCGGATCGTGCTGCCAGCAATCCTCATCGCATCAATGTTGGCGCAGCGCCTCTGGCGTTGCTGTCCGGCGCCGCACCTCGGTGTGACGCCATTTTTAGCCCCGGCCAATCGTAGTCGGGAATGGAGAAAACGATGTCGACCCAATCGACGGCCTCCACGCCAGCCGCATTCCGGCTCGGCCTGGTGGGTCGCAAGGTTGGCATGACCCGCATTTTCACGGACGATGGCGAATCCATCCCCGTGACCGTGCTGGACGTGTCGAACAACCGTGTGACCCAGGTCAAATCCCCGCAAACGGACGGTTATGCCGCCGTTCAGGTCACGTTCGGTACGCGCCGTGCTTCGCGCGTCACCAAGCCCCTAACCGGCCACTTCGCGAAAGCGGGTGCCGAAGCGGGCAGCGTGCTCAAAGAATTCCGCCTTGATCCGGCCAAAGCGGCCGAGTTCGCTCCGGGCGCAGTCATCACCGTGGAATCGGTCTTCACGGTCGGCCAGAAGGTCGACGTGACGGGCACGACCATCGGTAAGGGCTTCTCGGGCGCGATCAAGCGTCACAATTTCTCGTCGAACCGCGCTTCGCACGGTAACTCGGTGTCGCACAACTCGGCCGGCTCCATTGGTATGGCGCAGGATCCGGGCCGCGTGTTTCCGGGCAAGAAGATGGCCGGCCACTACGGCGACGTCACCCGCACCGTGCAGAACCTCGACGTGATCCGCGTGGACGCCGAACGCGGCCTGCTGCTGGTCCGTGGCGCCGTCCCGGGCCATGCCGGCGCGAACATCGTCGTTCGTCCCGCTGTGAAAGGAGCCTGAACATGGCAGATCTCAAGCTCCTGAATGACCAGGGCCAGGTCGCTGCGACCGTCAGCGCCCCCGATACGGTCTTCGGCCGCGAATTCAACGAAGCGCTGGTGCACCAGGTCGTTGTCGCCTACCAGGCCAACGCCCGCAGCGGCAACCGCGCCCAGAAGGATCGCACGGAAGTCAAGCACTCCACCAAGAAGCCCTGGCGCCAGAAGGGTACCGGCCGCGCTCGCGCCGGTATGACCTCGTCGCCGCTGTGGCGTGGGGGTGGTCGCATTTTCCCGAATTCGCCTGAAGAAAACTTCAGCCAGAAAGTGAACAAGAAGATGTACCGCGCCGGTGTGCGGTCGATCTTGTCGCAGCTGGCCCGCGAAGACCGGATCGCGATCGTCGAGAACTTCGTGGTCGATTCGCCCAAGACCAAGGTGGCCGCCGACAAGCTCAAGAGCCTGGGCTTGAACTCGGTCCTCATCATTACCGATACGGTTGACGAAAACCTCTATCTGGCCACGCGCAATCTGCCGCACGTGGCGGTGGTCGAGTCCCGTTATGCCGATCCGCTGTCGCTGATCCACTACAACAAAGTGTTGATCACCAAGCCCGCGATCGCTCAGCTCGAGGAGATGCTGGGATGAGCAACGACCGTCTGCTCCAGGTTCTGCTGGCCCCGATCGTCTCTGAAAAGAGCACGTTCATCGCCGACAAGAACCAGCAAGTGGCTTTCCGCGTCCTGCAAGACGCCACCAAGCCGGAAATCAAGGCTGCCGTCGAACTGCTCTTCAAGGTGCAGGTCGAGTCCGTGCAGGTTCTCAATACCAAGGGCAAAGTCAAGCGCTTTGGCCGCTTCATCGGTCGCCGTCGCAACGAGCGCAAGGCGTACGTGTCGCTGAAGCCGGGTCAGGAAATCGACTTTGCGCAGGAGGTGAAGTAAATGCCCCTCGTCAAGCTGAAGCCGACTTCCGCCGGTCGCCGCGCGATGGTGAAGGTGGTTCACCCCCACCTGCACAAAGGTCGCCCGCTCGACAGTCTGCTCGAAAAGCAGATGCAGAATGCCGGCCGCAACAACAACGGCCATATCACCACGCGTCATCGCGGCGGTGGTCACAAGCAGCATTACCGTGTGGTCGATTTCAAGCGCACCAAGGACGGCATCCCGGCCAAGGTCGAGCGCATCGAATACGATCCCAACCGTACGGCGCACATCGCTCTGTTGTGCTACGCCGACGGCGAACGTCGCTACATCATCGCCCCGCGCGGTCTTGAAGTCGGCGCCACGCTGGTGTCTGGTAGCGAAGCGCCCATCCGCGCTGGCAATACCCTGCCGATCCGCAACATCCCGGTCGGTAGCACCATCCACTGCGTGGAAATGATCCCCGGCAAGGGTGCCCAGATGGTGCGCTCGGCGGGTGGATCGGCCGTGCTGCTGGCCCGTGAAGGTACCTACGCCCAGGTTCGCCTGCGTTCGGGCGAAGTCCGCAAGGTGCACATCGAGTGCCGTGCGACCATCGGCGAAGTCAGCAACGAAGAGCATGGCCTGCGCCAGATCGGCAAGGCCGGTGCCACCCGTTGGCGCGGCATTCGCCCCACCGTTCGCGGTGTTGCCATGAACCCGATCGACCACCCGCACGGTGGTGGTGAAGGCCGTACTGGCGAAGCCCGTGAGCCGGTCAGCCCCTGGGGCACTCCGTCCAAGGGTTTCAAGACCCGCCGCAACAAGCGGACGAGCAATATGATCGTCCAGCGGCGCAAGAAGAAGTAAGCGAGGCGAGCCATGTCACGTTCGATTAAGAAAGGCCCGTTTGTCGACCTGCACCTTCTGAAGAAGGTTGAGTCGGCCACGGCCGGAAAAGACAAGCGCCCGATCAAGACCTGGTCGCGTCGTTCCACGATCCTGCCCGAGTTCATCGGTCTGACGATCGCGGTTCACAATGGTCGCCAGCATGTTCCCGTGTATGTCAACGAGAACATGGTCGGTCACAAACTCGGCGAGTTCGCGCTGACCCGTACGTTCAAGGGCCACGCTGCGGACAAGAAGGCCAAGAGGTAAGCGCGATGGAAACCACTGCGATTGTTCGTGGCGTACGCGTGTCGGCCCAGAAGGCCCGTCTGGTCGCGGATATGATCCGCGGCAAGTCGGTGGCCCAGGCCATCAACATTCTGACGTTCACGCCCAAGAAGTCCGCCGGCATCATCAAGAAGGCGGTCGAATCCGCCATCGCGAATGCCGAGCACAACGACGGTGCCGATATCGACGAGCTGAAGGTGAAAACCATCTACGTCGACAAAGGTGCGTCGCTCAAGCGTTTCGACGCCCGCGCCAAGGGCCGAGGCGTCAAGATCGAGAAGCAGACCTGCCACATCGTGGTCAAGGTCGGCAGCTAAGGAGCCACGATGGGACAGAAAATTCACCCGACCGGGTTCCGTCTCTCGGTCAGCCGTAACTGGTCTTCCCGCTGGTACGCCAGCGGAAGCGCCTACGCCGGCATGCTGGCGGAAGACATCAAGGTCCGCGAATACCTGAAGAAGAAGCTGAAAGGCGCTTCGGTGGGTCGCGTGATCATCGAGCGTCCTGCCAAGAACGCGCGCGTCACGGTCTACTCGGCTCGTCCGGGTGTCGTGATCGGCAAGAAGGGCGAGGACATCGAGATCCTGAAGGCCGATCTGCAGCGTCTGATGGGCGTGCCCGTGCACGTCAACATCGAAGAAATCCGCAAGCCGGAAGTCGACGCCCAGCTGATCGCCGATTCGATCGCCCAGCAGCTCGAAAAGCGCATCATGTTCCGCCGGGCGATGAAGCGCGCCATGCAGAACGCCATGCGCCTGGGTGCCCAGGGCATCAAGATCATGAGCGCCGGTCGCCTGAACGGTATCGAGATCGCCCGTACGGAATGGTATCGCGAAGGCCGTGTGCCGCTGCACACCCTGCGCGCCAACATCGACTACGGCACGTCCGAAGCCGGTACGACCTATGGTCTGATCGGTATCAAGGTGTGGGTCTACAAGGGCGACACGCTGGGCTCGGCCGAGCTGGCCGCCGCCCCTGAAGCAACCAAGGACGAAGAGCGCAAGCCGCGCCGCGGCCCGCGTAACGACCGTCCGGGCAATCGCCCCGGCGCCGGTCGTGGTCGCGGCGGCCGCCGGCCCGAAGGCGAGGCAGCAGCTGCTGCCGCGCCCGAGGGCGGTGCCCGGCGTGCGCCGCGCAAGCCGGCTGCTGCTGCTGATGCGGCCGCGCCTGCCAAAGACGGAGTATAAGCATGCTGCAGCCATCGCGCAGGAAATACCGCAAGGAACAAAAGGGCCGCAATACCGGCCTGGCTACGCGCGGCGCCAACGTTTCGTTCGGCGAATTCGGTCTGAAGGCCACGGGTCGTGGTCGCCTGACCGCTCGCCAGATCGAGTCGGCCCGTCGTGCCATCACCCGCCACATCAAGCGTGGCGGCCGTATCTGGATCCGCGTCTTCCCGGACAAGCCGATCTCGCAAAAGCCCGCCGAAGTCCGGATGGGTAACGGCAAGGGCAACCCGGAGTACTGGGTCGCCGAGATCCAGCCCGGCAAGGTGCTGTATGAAATGGAAGGCGTCAACGAAGAACTGGCGCGCGAGGCGTTCCGCCTGGCGGCTGCCAAGCTTCCGATCTCGACCGTCTTCGTGACGCGTCATCTCGGAACGTAAGGAGATAGCAATGAAGGCAAGCGAACTCCGTTCGAAAGACGCCGGCGAGCTCGGCAAGGAGCTCGAGGGTCTGCTTAGGGCTCAGTTCAGTCTGCGTATGCAACTGGCTACCCAGCAGCTTTCCAACACCAGCCAGCTCGGCAAGGTGCGTCGCGACATCGCGCGCGTCCGTACCGTGCTGCGCGAGAAAGCCGGGAAGTAATCATGAGCGAAACCAAGCTGAAGCGTACGCTGACCGGTCGTGTGGTCAGCGACAAGATGAACAAGACGGTAACCGTGATGGTCGAGCGGCGGGTCAAGCACCCGCTGTACGGCAAGATCGTCGTCCGGTCCGCCAAGTACCACGCTCACGACGAAACCAACCAGTACAAGACCGGTGATCTGGTCGAGATCTCGGAAACCCGTCCGGTTTCCAAGACCAAGGCCTGGTCGGTGGTCCGTCTGGTCGAAGCCGCACGCATCATCTGATCCGCGCAGGCTAGACGGGCATCGCAAGATGCCCGGCGAAAAAAAGCCGTGGAGGCAACTCCGCGGCTTTTTTGTTTTGGAGCTCGGATGGCTCAGCTGGCCGGCGGGGGCGCGTCGCCGTTGGACAGGCGTTGTTCGAGTTCGCCTATGCGCGCCGCATCGGCTTGCAAGCGGGGCACGAGCGCCAGCGCCTGGGCGCGTTCGGCTTCGGTATGGGCGGACAGCAGCAGCAAGCTGCCCATTACCTGGCCGTCGGCATGGCGCACCGGGACGGCCAGCGCCAGGATGCGGGGATTGCGCCTGCCCACCGTGGCCACGTAACCCTGCTTGCGGATGGTTGCCAGGGCACCGCGGAATTCCTGCCAGTCCTGGCCCAATCCCGATTCGGCGATCTCGGCTTGCTTGGCCAGATACAAGGCGCGGATCTGGTGGGGCGCCAGATTGGCCAGGATGGCTTGAGAACCCGCGCCCTGGAACAAGGGAAAGGCGGACCCACGGCCACGATAGAGCGGCATGCGCTCGCCCTCGTAGGTGATATGGCTGGAGCCCACCTGGTGGGTGCACAGCACGCGGTCGTTGTACAGGGTGCAGAGCAGCAGCGCCCGGTTGTCGCAGATGTCCGCCATGCCGGCCATGACCGACTTGCCGGCGTTCAGCAGCGGGTCAGATTGCTGCAGCAGCCTTTCGAGCTCGACGATGCGCGAGCCCAGCGAATAGCGGCCCTTGCCCCGCTGCGCCAGCAGTCCGCGGTCGCTCAGTTCCTGAAGATACCGGTAGCACGTGGAGCGCCCCACGCCCAGCCGGGCGGCCACTTCGTCTACCTGAACCTGCAGGTTGTCGGCCGTGAAGAGATCGAGGATGTTCAACAGGCGGCCCACCGCGCTTTCGCCGGTGGCCGGCGGGGCGGTGGCATCGGCCGGGGTGGAAGGGGGCAAGACGGAAGTGGGGGAACGGGCAGGCATCGGCAAGGGCGGAATCGGCACTTTCCTATGATCGCACAACATGGCACTTCTCTGTAATTTCGGGAAAATAAATAATTCTCTTTTTGACGGAAAAATTTATTTCTCTTAATATGCGAAAAAATTATCCGACGAAAGGAAGCGTCATGAGCCGAGAGGAAGTGCTGAAGGACTACGAGGAATACCGGAGCCAGGGCCGGATCTGGGGCCAGGTGCCGGTCGAGCGCATCACCCGCATCAAATTTCCGCGCGTCTCGCGGGCGGTCGTGGAGCGTTACCTGGCGCTGCCGGACCTGACCACCACCGTGTCCGACCTGCTGGACGGCTTCGGGGTAAGCGGCGTGGTGGCCGCCTCGCACATCAAACCGCTGCAAAGCGGCAGGAAGATCGTGGGCCACGCCGTCACCCTGCGCTCCATGCCCGAGCGCAAGACGCCCACTCAGGGCTACCTGGACAAGGAGCCCATCAAAATGTCCACGCGCGAGATCTACTACCTGTCCGAGCCGGGCGACGTGCTGGTGGCCGACTTCGGCGGTGATCTGAACGTCTCGAACATGGGCGGGCAATCGGCGCTGGTGGCCAAGACTCACGGGTTCGCGGGCGCGATCGTCAACGGCGCGGTGCGCGACCTGCCGGCCATCCGCGAGATCGACTACCCGGTATGGGCCGCGGGCGTGACGCCCATCACCGGCAAGTTCAGGATGGAGGCCATGGAGATCAACGGACCGGTGCGCGTGCACGACGTCGTGGTCTATCCGGGCGACCTGATCGTGGCCGACGATTCGGGCATCTGCGTGGTGCCGGCCCAGTTCATCGAACCGTTGATCGACGAAGCCGAGAAGGTCGGCGGCGCCGAGGACCAGATGCGGGAGCTGATCGTGTCCAAGGCGCCCATTTCCGAACTGCGCCCCTTGTTCCGCAAGCGCTACGACTGACCGCGACCATCGGGACGGCCGCGTGGGCCGTCCCAGGACAAGAACAGGAGACTTTCATGCATCGCTTGCGTATTCTTGCGCCGCTGCTGCTGGCGGCGCCGTGGTCCATGGCGCTTGCTCAGCCTTTTCCCTCGGCCCCGGTCAAGCTGGTGGTGCCGTTCGCGCCGGCGGGCGGCACGGATGCCGTGGCCCGCGCGGTGGCGCAGTCGCTCGGCAAGCAGCTGGGACAGCCGGTCATCGTCGAGAACCGGCCGGGCGCGGCTGGGGCGCTGGGGTCGCTGGCCGTGGTGCGGGCACCGGCCGACGGCTATACCCTCTTGCTGGGCAGCAATGGCCCCATCGCCATCAGTCCCAGCCTGGATCCCAAGCTTCCCTACGACCCCGCGCGCGACCTGCGCCCGGTGGCAGCGGTGGCCGCGGTGCCGTTCATGCTGGTGGCGAACCGCAACCTGCCGGCCAATGACGTGAAGGGGCTGGTGGAGCTGGCCCGGCGCAAGCCCGGGGCCATCAACTTCGCCTCACCCGGCACGGGCACGACCAACCATCTGGTGGGAGAGCTGCTCAAGACGATGGCCAAGGTGGAGATGGTCCACATTCCCTACAAGGGCGCTTCGCCGGCGATGAACGACGTCGCCAGCGGCGTGGTGCAGTTCATGTCGGGCGACATCAACACCTTGCTGCCCATGATCCAGGGCGGCCGGCTCAAGCCCCTGGCGGTCACGGGCGCCGCGCGCAGCAGCCTGGTGCCCGACGTGCCCACGGTGGCCGAGAGCGGCATCGCGGGTTTCGAGGCCACCGGCTGGTTCGGCCTGTTTGCGCCGGCCGCGACGCCGGGCCCCGTGGTGGACCGGCTGGCCGCCGCCGTCGCCGCGGCGCTGAAGGATCCGGAGGTGGATGAGCGCATCAAGGCCTTGGGGGGCGCGCCGCTGGCACTGTCGGGCGATGCCTTCGGCGCCTACGCGGCCAAGGAACGCGCCAAGTGGAAGCAGGTCATCGACGCCCACCAGATCAAGCCCGACTAGCGGGCGGCCGCCCGGCGGGGCGGCTCGCCTGCGTCAGCGCAGCGCGAAGCCTGCGCGCTTGACGTCCTGGGAGTCCAGTCCGATCTGGACCTCGAAGTCTCCGGGTTCCGCGACGTACTGGAGGCGGGCATCGTAGAACTTCAGGTCGTCCTCGTCGATCTCGAAGCGCACGGTGCGCATCTCGCCCGGGTCCAGCGCGACGCGCTGGAAATCCCGCAGTTCCTTCACCGGCCGCACGACCGAGGCGGCCGCGTCGTGGATGTATAGCTGCACCACCGTCTCGCCGCGCCGCGTGCCGGTGTTCTTCAGGTTGACCTGGGCTCCGAGCTTGCCGCCCCGGGCCATCGTGGCGCCGTCCAGCACGACGTCCGACAGGCTGAAATCGGTGTAGCTCAGGCCGTACCCGAACGGGTAGAGCGGTCCGTTCTTTTCCTCGAAGTACTGCGAGGTGTAGTTGCCCGGCTTGCCTTCGACGAAGGGCCGGCCCACGCGGGGATGGTTGTAGTAGGTCGGGATCTGGCCGATCGAGCGGGGGAAGGAGATGGGCAGCTTGCCGGCCGGGTTGTAGTCGCCGAACACGACGTCGGCGATGGCGTGGCCGCCCTCGGAGCCGCTGTACCAGGTCTCGAGCAGGGCGTCGGCGTTGGCGCTTTCCCATTGCAGGTCCAGCGGCCGGCCGTTCATCAGCACCAGCACCAGCGGCTTGCCCGTGGCCTTGAGCGCATGCAGCAGCGCGCGCTGGCTGGTGGGGATGTCCAGGCGGGTGCGGCTGGACGATTCGTGCGACATGCCGCGCGATTCGCCCACCGCGGCGACGATGACGTCGGCTTGCCGGGCGATGCGGGCGGCCTCGGCGATCATGTCGGCGGGCGGCCGCGGGTCCTGGAAGACTTCCTTGTGGTCCCAGTTCAGGAAGTTCAGGTAGTCGACCATGCGCGCATCGTCGGTGACGTTGGCTCCGCGCGCGTACAGCAGGCGGCCCTGGCCGCGCATCGCTTCTTCCATGCCTCGCCGCAGCGTGACCGACGACTCGCTCTTGCCGGCCGCCGACCAGCTGCCCATCATGTCCAGCGGCGAATCGGCCAGCGGGCCCACCAGCGCGACGGTGGCCGTCCTGGCCAGGGGCAGCGTCCGGTTGCGGTTCTCCAGCAGGACCAGCGACTTGCGCGCCACCTCGCGCGCGTCGGCGCGGTGCATGCGGCTTTCGGCATAAAGATCGGGCGGATCGTCGGCCGCGGCGCCGATGCGCAGGTAGGGATCGTGGAACAGGCCCATGTCGTACTTGGCGCCCAGCACGTTGCGCACCGAGCGGTCGATCTCGGCCACGGTGACCTCGCCCGACTTCACCAGGCCCGGCAGTTCCTGGAGATACAGCGTATCGGCCATGCTCATGTCCACGCCCGCCTTGATTGCTAGCCGCGCGGCTTCGCGGTCGTCGCGCGCCACGCCATGGCGGACCAGTTCGGTGATGGCGCCGTGGTCGCTGATGGCGATGCCGCGAAAGCCCCAATCCTTGCGCAGCAGGTCCTGCAGCAGCCAGGTGTTGGCGCTGGCGGGGATGCCGTTGATGGAGTTCAGCGCCACCATCACGCCGCCGGCGCCGGCGTCGATGGCCGCGCGGTAGGGGGGCAGGTAGTCCTGGTACATGCGCAGCGGGCTCATGTCGACCACGTTGTAGTCGCGGCCGCCTTCGACCGCGCCGTACAGCGCGAAGTGCTTGACGCTGGCCATGATGCTGTCGGCGCGCGCCGGCGATGGGCCCTGGTAGCCCTTGACGGTGGCCCGCGCGATGCGCGAGACGAGGTAGGGGTCTTCGCCGAAACCTTCCGAGGTGCGGCCCCAGCGCGGATCGCGCGAGATGTCCACCATGGGCGCGAAAGTCATGTCCAGGCTGTCGGCGGCGGCCTCGATGGCGGACACGCGCGCGGCGCGTTCGATGCCGTCCATGTCCCAGCTCGACGCCAGGCCCAGGCCGATGGGGAAGATGGTCCGGTGGCCGTGCACGACGTCGTAGGCGAAAAACAGCGGGATCCGGAGCCGGCTGTTCCTGGCCGCGGCATCCTGCATCATGCGGTTGTCGACGTGGACCACCGAATTGAACGTGCCGCCGATGCGGCCGGCGGCGATTTCCTTGGCGATCTTCTCGCGCGGCATGTCGGGGCCTATGCTGATCAGGCGCAGTTGGCCGATCTTCTCGTCCAGCGTCATCTGCGACATCAGGTCGGCGATGAAGGCCTCCTTGTCGTTCAGCAGCGCCGGATTGGCCGCGGCGTGGGCGCCGCAGGCGAGCAGGAAGCCGCACAGGCCCAGGGCTAGCCGTCTTGCCATCGACCTGCCTGCGGCGCCGGCGGTGGGGCGGGCGAGGGAAAGATTGCGGGGAAGGCGGAATCGGTGGGAAGAGCTTGGCGCCAAGTGGTCGTCCTCCATGGGGCGGGGTCGTCCGATTGTACGGGTGCACGGCGCGATTCTGCGCCCGCGCGCCCTGGCGCGGCGCCTGGCTGTGATACTTTCCGTTTCGCCCGCGCCGCGTGGCGGCGGAGCGCGGGCGGTGACGCGCCAGACGGCTTGTTACAACCGCGTCCGTCCGGGCTGCCGGGATCAAGGAATCATCAGGCCTCGTGGCGGTCGTAACCCGACTCGGGGTTTCATCGACCACATCGTTCCAGGGAGAAACTAGTGGGTTTTGCAGACGTAGCCACCTTCGCGCGCAACAGGTTCGCGCCTGTCTCGCTCGGGATCGCCACGGTCTTGTTGTCCTTGCTGGGCGCGGCCGCGGCACACGCCTTTTCGCTCGACGACGTGACGGCGCGCGCCAGGACGCTCGCCGACCGGGCCTACCAGGCACCGGTCAGCAACCTGCCGCCGGCCTTCAGCAAGATGCAGTTCGCCGACTATCTGCGCATCCAGCCGCGCCGCGACCAGTTCGAGTGGCACGACCGCGACACGCCGTTCAGGCTGGCGTTCTACCACCAGGGCATGCATTTCTCCACACCGGTCGGCATCAACGAGGTGGTCGACGGCCAGGTCCACGAGATCAAGTACGACCCCGCCAAGTTCGATTTCGGCGGCATGTCCTTCGATGCGGACACGACGCGCAACCTGGGCTACGCGGGCTTTCGCGTGCTCTATCCCATCAATCGCGACGGCGTGCACGACGAGATCATGAGCATGCTGGGCGCGAGCTATTTCCGCGTGATCGGCAAGGGCCAGGTGTACGGCCTGTCGGCGCGCGGACTGGCGCTGGACACCGCGTGGAAGGACGGCATGGCCGAGGAGTTCCCGCGCTTTCGCGAGTTCTGGATCGAGCGGCCCAAGCCCCAGGACCGCTTCCTGGTGATCTACGCCCTGATGGATTCGCCGCGCGCCACCGGCGCCTATCGCTTCGTGCTGCGTCCGGGCGAGGATGCCGTGCTGGATGTCGAGTCGCGCGTGTTCCTGCGCGGCCAGATCAACAAGCTGGGCGTCGCGCCGCTGACCAGCATGTTCCTGTACGGCCCGAACCAGGGCGTGCGGGGCAACAACTTCCGTCCGGCGCTGCACGACTCCAACGGCCTGGCTATCCACACCGGCAGCGGCGAGTGGCTGTGGCGCCCCCTGAACAACCCGCCCACGCTGTCGGTCAGTTCCTTCCAGGTGGCCGATCCCAAGGGCTTCGGCCTGCTGCAGCGGGGGCACGAGTTCTCGCGCTACGAGGACCTGGCCGACCGCTACGACCTGCGCCCCAGCGCCTGGATAGAGCCCAAGGGGAACTGGGGGCCGGGCAAGGTGGAGCTGGTCGAGATCCCGACGGCGGACGAGACCAATGACAACATCGTCGCGTTCTGGACGCCCGACGTGCTGCCGCCCAAGGGCCAGCCCATGCGCCACGATTACCGCATCCACTGGACGATGGACGAGCCCGCGCTGATCAAGAAGGACGTGGGCTGGGTCAAGCAGACCCTGCGTACCGACGGCGAGATCCGCCAGGCCAACCTGATCCGCCACCTGGACGGCAGCACGGCCCTGATCGTCGACTTCGAGGGGCCGGTGCTGGCGCGGCTCTCGCCCGACGCCCCGGTGGGGGCCGAAGTCAGCGTGGGCGACAACGCCGAGCTGATGGAAAACGTCCTGCAGCGCAACCCCGCCATCCAGGGCTGGCGCCTGACGCTGCGGGTCAAGGTCAAGGATCCGAAACGGCCGGTCGAGATGCGGGCCGCGCTGGTCGAGGGCAAGCGCGCGCTGACCGAGACCTGGAGCTATCAGCTGCCGGCGCGGTAATCTGGAGGGTCCGCAAGCCGAGTTTCCCGACGGACCCACCATGATCATCAAGAACCAGGAAGACGTCACCCGCGCGGTGCTGGCCGAGGCCGCCCGCGCGCCCGATGCGCGTTTCCGCGAAATCCTGTCGGCGGGTATCCGCCATCTGCATGCCTTCGCGCGCGAGGCGCGGCTGACCGAGGCGGAGTTCCACCAGCTGTGCGGCGTGATCGCGCGGCTGGGGCAGGCGACCACCGCCTCGCACAACGAGGTGGTGCTGGCCGCCGGTTCGCTGGGGCTGTCTTCGCTGGTCTGCCTGCTCAACAACGGCGACAACGGACAGACCGAGACCACCGCCAATCTGATGGGGCCGTTCTGGCGCATGGGCTCGCCGCAGACGCCCAACGGCGGCTCCATCGTGCGGTCCCCCACACCGGGCGATCCGGTATTCGTCCAGGCCTGGGTGCGCGACCGCGAGGGCCGGCCGGTCCAGGGCGCCGAGGTCGACGTCTGGCACAGTTCGACCGAGGGCTTCTACGAGAACCAGGACCCATCGCAGGGCGACATGAACCTGCGCGGCAAGTTCACCACCGACGGCGACGGCCGCATCGCGTTCCGCAGCATCAAGCCCGCCGGCTATCCGATCCCGGTGACCGGGCCCGTGGGCGAGCTGATCCAGGCCCAGGGCCGGCACAACATGCGCCCGGCCCACATCCACTTCATGATCCACAAGCCCGGCTTCAAGACCCAGTTCTCGCAGGTCTATTCCAGCGACGATCCCAACCTGGAGACCGACGTGCAGTTCGGCGTCACGCAGGCGCTGGTGGGGCGATACGTACTGCACGACAGCGCCGCCGAGCCCGCGCCCGACCCCGAACTGCGGGGCAGGTGGTATTCGATGGACCACCACTTCGTGATCGAGCCCGGCGAGGCCCGGCTGCCCCGGCCGCCCATCACCGGCAAGGCGGACGGCGAGCGGCCCGTCCTGACCGTGCTGTCGCGGCATCCTTGACGGGCATGCTTCAGGCGCACTGCTGCGGCTGGCCGAGGGCCGGCGCCGAGACCGACATCCGGCCGCTCCACAGCGCCAGCAGCAGGCCCACGCCCGTGAGCGCGGCGCCGGCCCAGCCCACGGACACCAGGCCCAGGCCCGACAGGGTCAGGCCGCCCACCCAGGCACCCAGGGCATTGCCCAGGTTGAAGGCGGCGATGTTCAGGCTGGAGACCAGCGTGGCGCCGGCGGGGCCGGCCTGCTGCAGCACCCGCATCTGCATCGGGGCGACGGTGGCGAAGGCCACGGTGCCCAGCACGATGGTGTAGGCCATGGCCATCAGGGGCTGGCCGAAGGCCCAGGGGCCGAGCGCCAGCGCCGCCATCAGTCCGGCGGTGGTCAGCAGCAGCGCCCGCATGACGCCGCGATCGGCCATGCGTCCGCCCAGCAGATTGCCGGCGGCCAGGCCCGCGCCGAACAGCAGCAGCGTGACCGCGACCAGGTTGTCGCTCATGCCGGTGACCTGCTTGAGCAGCGGCTCGATATAGGTATAGAGCGCGAACACGCCGGCAAAGCCGAACACGGTGATGCCCAGGCCCGCCCAGACCTGGACGCGGCCCAGCACGGCCAGTTCCTGGCCCAGCGGCGAGGGCTGCGGACGGCCCTGATCGCGCGGGACGAACAGGGCCAGGATGGCGTAGGCGGCCAGGCCCACCACGGCCACCGCGACGAAGGCCGAGCGCCAGCCGAAGTGCTGGCCGATCCAGGCGCCGGCGGGAACGCCCAGCAGGGTGGCCAGCGTCAGGCCCGAGAACATCAGCGCGATGGCCGAGGCCCGCTTGTGGGCCGGAACCAGGCCGGTCGCGACCACGGCGCCCACGCCGAAGAAGGTGCCGTGCGTGAGCGAGGTCAGCATGCGGGCGGCCATCAGCCACCCATAGCCGGGCGCCGCCGCGGCCGCGACGTTGCCGGCGATGAAGATGAGCATCAGCGACAGCAGCAGCCGCTTGCGGGGCCAGGTCCGCGTCAGCAGCGTCAGCACGGGCGCGCCCACGGCGACGCCGATCGCGTAGCCCGAGATCAGCGTGCCCGCCGTGGGAAGGGAGATGCCCAGGTCCGTGCTGACCTGGGTCAGCAGGCCCATGATGATGAATTCCGTGGTGCCGATGCCGAAGGCACCGGCGGCTAGCGCCATTAAAGAGAGCGGCATGGTTGCGTCCTGTATGCGGATTTCGTTCGACAGCGACACTGTGGGGGTGGGCGTGATCTTTGTGTAGATGGAATAATGGAATGACATTTGTTCCTATAAGGAAAAGCTGTGCCGACATCCGACAAGGCCGTCCGCAACCGCGCCGAGCCGGCCCCTGGGGAGGCCAATCGGTCGGGAGAGCTGGAGACCTTCGTGCTGGTGGCCGAACGCGGCAGCCTGTCGGCGGCGGCGCGCCGGCTGGGGGTCTCGCCCTCGGCCGTGAGCAAGGTCATGTCCCGGCTGGAGGCACGGCTGGGCGTGCAGCTCCTGCAACGCAGCACCCGGCGGGTGCTGCTGACGGCCGAAGGCACCCAATACTATGAGCAGGGCAAGCGCGTGCTGGCCGACCTGGACGAACTGGAAACCTCGGTGGCGGGGCAGGCCGAACCCCGCGGGCTGGTGCGGATCACCGCCAGCACGTCGACCGGGCAGACCCTGCTGGGGCCGCTGATTCCGCGGTTGCTGGCGGCGCATCCCGGGCTGCGGCTGGACCTGAGCTTCACCGACCAGGTCGTGGACCTGCTGGAAGCGGGGGTCGACATCGCGATCCGCTGGGGGCGGCTGCCCGCCTCGGACGTGGTGGCGCGGCTCCTGGGCCGCACCCGCCAGGTCGTCGTCGGCAGTCCGGGCTATCTTGCCGCCCACGGCGTCCCCCGGCATCCCGACGACCTGCGCACCCATCTGCGCCTGGGCTGGAACTACCGGCGCGAGGTGCCGCGCTGGCCTTTCGAGGTGGACGGGCGGCGGATCGAGGTCGAGATCGGCGAGATCGTCCGGGTCAACGACGGCGAGGTGATGCGCCGGCTGGCCCTGGACGGCGCCGGGCTGGCCCGCCTGTCGGTCTACCACGCCTGGGACGACCTGCGGGCCGGCCGCCTGGTGCCCGTGCTGGAGTCCTGCAATACGGGCGACCTCGAACCCATCCATGCCATCTACATGGGCAAGCCTGGCCGGCTGCCGCCCCGCACCCGGGCGGTGCTGGATTTCCTGCAGGCCAGCGTCGACCTGCGATACGCCGAACGGACCCCGCCGCGGGAGAATGCGGAAGGCGGTGGCTGAGAGGGGCGGGGGTGTGGGGGATATCCCGACAAAAGGCTTGCTAAGTGGTTGCTTGCCGGGTATGATGGCAGGCTTACCTATGGGTTCGTGCCTTTTTGCCAGCCGTGCGCGTGGCGGGGGGCGGGAGTCCGGGGTGGGTAGTAACTGGCCTGGCACCGCGTTCTTGCGGTGTCCGCTTCAGAATTTCAACCCAGGGTGCGCAAGTCGCATTGCCGCCTGACGGGACCAAAACTGATCGGAAGGTTTGGCGCTCGCGCCGGGCATTTCGGGTTAAGTTGGAACAGGGTAAACCATGATTCAAATGCAGACCACGTTGGACGTGGCCGACAACACCGGTGCGCGCTCGGTTATGTGCATCAAGGTGCTCGGCGGCTCCAAGCGCCGCTATGCCGGCATCGGCGACGTCATCAAAGTGAGCGTCAAGGATGCGGCCCCCCGCGGTCGCGTGAAAAAGGGCGAAATCTACAACGCCGTGGTGGTTCGTACCGCCAAGGGCGTCCGTCGCAAGGACGGTTCGCTGATCCGTTTCGGTGGCAATGCCGCCGTGTTGCTCAACGCCAAGCTCGAGCCCATCGGCACTCGCATCTTCGGACCCGTTACGCGTGAACTGCGTACCGAGCGTTTCATGAAGATCGTGTCGCTGGCGCCCGAAGTGCTGTAAAGGTGCCGCGATGAACAAGATCCGCAAAGGTGACGAAGTCATCGTCCTGACCGGCAAGGACAAGGCGAAGCGCGGCGTCGTGCTGAGCGTTGCCGAAGACCGCGTCCTGGTCGAAGGCATCAACGTCGTCAAGAAGAATGTGAAGCCGAATCCGATGGCCAACCAGCCCGGCGGCATCATCGACAAGACCATGCCCATCCACGTGTCCAACGTGGCGATTTTCAACCCCACCTCCGGCAAGGCCGATCGGGTGAGCGTGAAGAAAGTCGACGGCAAGAATGTGCGCGTTTTCCGTTCCAATGGCGAAGCCATTGCGACGAAAGCGTAAGCGGGAGCAAACACAATGGCCCGTCTTCAAGACATCTACCGCGAGAAGGTCGTTGCCGACCTGACCAAGCAGTTCTCGTACAAGTCCGTGATGGAAGTGCCCCGCATCACCAAGATCACCCTGAACATGGGTGTCTCGGAAGCGGTCGCTGACAAGAAAGTCATCGAGCACGCCACCGGCGACCTGACCAAGATCGCTGGCCAGAAGCCCGTCGTGACCAAGTCGCGCAAGGCTATCGCTGGTTTCAAGATCCGCGAGAACTACCCGATCGGCTGCATGGTGACCCTGCGTGGCGCCCGCATGTACGAATTCCTCGATCGCCTGATCAGCGTCGCGCTGCCGCGCGTGCGCGATTTCCGTGGCGTGTCCGGCCGTGCTTTCGACGGTCGCGGCAACTACAACATCGGTGTGAAAGAACAGATCATCTTCCCCGAGATCGAGTACGACAAGATCGACACGCTTCGTGGGCTGAACATCAGCATCACGACCACGGCCAAGACCGATGAAGAAGCCAAGGCGCTGCTGTCGGCCTTCCGCTTCCCGTTCCGTAATTAAGGGGTGAAATAGTGGCTAAGCTTTCACTCATCAACCGCGATATCAAGCGTGTCAAGCTGGCGGCCAAGTATGCCGCCAAGCGCGCCGCGCTCCAGGCTATCGTCGACGATGCGTCCAAGTCGGACGAAGAACGTTACCAGGCTCGCCTGAAGATTCAGCAGCTGCCCCGTAACGCCAACCCCACCCGCCAGCGCAACCGTTGCGCGGTGACCGGTCGCCCCCGTGGCGTGTTTCGCAAGTTCGGTCTGGCTCGTAACAAACTGCGCGAGATGGCTATGCGCGGCGAAGTTCCGGGCATGACCAAGGCCAGCTGGTAGGAGAGTCATTCATGAGCATGAGCGATCCGATCGCCGATATGCTGACGCGCATCCGCAATGCGCAGCGCGTAGATAAGGCGTCCGTGTCCATGCCCTCCTCGAAGCTGAAGGTGGCGATTGCCACCGTGCTGAAGGACGAGGGCTATATCGACGGTTTCGAGGTCAAGGCCAACGATGGCAAACCCGAACTCGAAATCTCCCTGAAGTACTACGCCGGCCGTCCGGTCATCGAGCGCATCGAACGCGTCTCGAAGCCTGGCCTGCGTATCTACAAGGGCCGTCATTCCATTCCCCAGGTCATGAACGGCCTGGGCGTGACCATCGTGTCCACCTCTCGTGGCGTGATGACCGATCGCAAGGCGCGCGCCAACGGCGTGGGCGGCGAGGTCCTCTGCTACGTGGCGTAAGGAGCCGACATGTCGCGTATAGCAAAATATCCCGTCGAGCTGCCCAAGGGCGTCGAAGCCACGATCGCTGCCGACCAGATCACTGTCAAGGGTCCCCTGGGCACGCTGGTCCAGGCCCTGACCGGTCAGGTCACGATCGCGCAAGACGCCGGCAAGCTGACTTTCGTCGCCGCCAATGACAGCCGCGAAGCCAAGGCCATGTCCGGTACCATCCGGGCCCTGGTCAACAACATGGTGACCGGCGTGAGCAAGGGCTTCGAGCGCAAGCTGACCCTGGTCGGCGTGGGCTATCGGGCCCAGGCGCAAGGCGATGCCGTCAAGCTGCAGCTCGGTTTCTCGCACGATGTCGTGCACCAGATGCCTGCCGGCGTGAAAGTCGAGTGCCCCACCCAGACGGAAGTGATCGTCAAGGGCGCCAACAAGCAGCAGGTTGGTCAGGTGGCCGCTGAAATCCGCGCCTACCGCTCCCCCGAGCCCTACAAGGGCAAGGGCGTGCGCTATGCGGACGAACGGGTCATCATCAAAGAGACCAAGAAGAAATAAGGCGGGCAAGGACGAATCATGGACAAGAAGCAAGCTCGTTTGCGTCGTGCGGTACCTACCCGCCGGAAGATCGCCGAGTTGCGTGTGCATCGCCTGTCGGTGTTCCGCACCAACCTGCACATCTACGCAAACATCATTTCGCCTGAAGGCGATAAGGTGCTGGTCAGTGCCTCGACCGTCGAACCCGAAATCCGCCAGCAACTGGCGGGAGATTCGGGCAAGGGCGGCAACGTGGCCGCAGCAACCCTGGTGGGCAAGCGCGTGGCCGAGAAGGCCAAGGCCGCCGGTATCGAGACCGTCGCGTTCGATCGCAGCGGTTTCCGCTACCACGGCCGCGTCAAGGCCCTGGCTGATGCCGCGCGTGAAGCCGGCCTGAAGTTTTAAGCGAGGATTACATGGCCAAGATGCAAGGTAAGAATGCAGCGGCTGAGGAACGCGACGACGGTCTTCGCGAGAAGATGATTGCCGTCAACCGCGTCACGAAAGTCGTGAAGGGCGGTCGTATCCTCGGTTTCGCAGCGCTGACGGTGGTCGGCGATGGCGACGGTCGCGTCGGCATGGGCAAGGGCAAGGCCCGGGAAGTCCCGGTCGCGGTCCAGAAGGCAATGGAAGAAGCCCGCCGCAAGATGGTCAAGGTGCCCCTGAAGAACGGCACCCTGTACCACAATGTGGTCGGCAAGCACGGCGCCTCGACCGTTCTGATCTCGCCCGCCGTCGAAGGTACCGGCGTGATCGCCGGTGGTCCGATGCGCGCGATTTTCGACGTGCTGGGTGTTCGTAACGTGGTGGCCAAGAGCCTCGGCTCGACCAACCCGTACAACCTGGTGCGCGCGACGCTCAACGGTCTGAGCGCAAGCTCGACTCCGGCCGACGTCGCCGCCAAGCGCGGCAAGTCGGTCGAAGAGATCCTGGGGTAAGCCATGACGACGAAGAAAAACGTCAAAGTGACGCTCGTGCGTTCCCCTATCGGAACGCCCGAATCGCACCGCGCCACGATCCGTGGCCTGGGACTGCGCCAGCTGAACAGCTCGCGCGTCCTGGTCGACACGCCCGAAGTGCGCGGCATGATCCGCAAGGTGTCGTATCTGATCACCGTGTCGGAAGCCTGAGAGGTCTAGCATGCAACTCAATACGCTCAAGCCCGCCGAAGGCGCCAAGCACGCCAAGCGCCGTGTCGGTCGTGGTATCGGTTCCGGCCTCGGCAAGACCGCCGGCCGCGGCCACAAGGGTCAGAAGTCCCGTTCGGGTGGCTTCCACAAGGTTGGCTTCGAAGGCGGCCAGATGCCGCTGCAGCGCCGGCTGCCCAAGCGTGGCTTCAAGTCGCTGGATCAGCACCTGTATGCGCAGGTCCGCCTGTCCGAACTGCAAGCCCTGCCGGTCGACGAAATCGACGTGCAGGCGCTCAAGCAGGCCGGCGTGGTCGGCCAGCAGGTCCGCTACGTCAAGGTCATCAAGACCGGCGAGCTCTCCCGCAAGGTGGTGCTCAAGGGCATGACGGCGACGGCCGGTGCCAAGGCGGCGATCGAAGCCGCCGGCGGCTCCCTGGTCTGATAACCGAGGACTGAGCTTTGGCTAATGCGAACGCACTGGGCAAGACCGGCAGCAAGTACGGCGACCTGAAACGCCGGCTGGTCTTCCTGTTGCTCGCCCTGGTGGTGTACCGGATCGGTACGCACATCCCTGTTCCCGGGATCGATCCGGTCCAGTTGACCTCCCTGTTCCATCAGAACCAGGGCGGGATTCTGGGCCTGTTCAACATGTTCTCGGGCGGTGCGCTTTCGCGTTTCTCGATCTTTGCATTGGGGATCATGCCGTACATCTCGGCGTCGATCATCATGCAGCTGATGACGGTCATCGTGCCGTCGTTGGAAGCGATCAAGAAGGAAGGCGAGGCCGGGCGGCGCAAGATTACGCAGTACACGCGCTACGGTACGCTGGCGCTGGCGCTGGTGCAGTCGGTCGGCATTTCGGTCGCGCTGGAGTCGCAGCCCGGGCTGGTCATCGATCCTGGCCTGATGTTCCGGGCCACCACGATGATCTCGCTCGTCACGGGAACGATGTTCCTGATGTGGCTGGGTGAACAGATCACCGAGCGGGGCCTGGGCAACGGCATCTCGATCCTGATCTTCTCGGGTATCGCGGCCGGCCTGCCTCATGCGTTGGCCGGGCTGTTCGAGCTGGTCAACACGGGTGCGATGGCTGTCCTGTCGGCGCTGTTCATCGTCGTGCTGGTGGTGCTGGTGACGGCTTTCGTGGTGTTCGTGGAACGCGGACAGCGCAAGATCGTCGTCAACTACGCCAAGCGCCAGGTGGGCAACCGGGTGTATGGCGGACAAAGCTCGCATCTGCCGCTGAAGCTGAACATGGCAGGGGTGATTCCGCCGATCTTCGCGTCGTCGATCATCCTGTTCCCGGCTACGGTGGTCAGCTGGTTCTCGAGCGGTGACGGCCTGCGCTGGCTGAAGGACCTGGCCGCCGCGTTGTCGCCCGGACAGCCGCTGTACATCACGCTGTATGCCATTGCGATCGTGTTCTTCTGCTTCTTCTACACGGCGCTCGTGTTCAACAGCCGCGAGACCGCCGACAACCTGAAGAAGAGCGGCGCGTTCGTCCCGGGTATCCGTCCGGGCGAGCAGACCGCGCGGTACATCGACAAGATCCTGATGCGCCTGACTTTCAGTGGCGCCATCTACATCACGTTGGTGTGCCTGCTGCCGGAGTTCCTGGTCTTGAGGTGGAACGTGCCGTTCTACTTCGGTGGTACGTCTTTGCTGATTATCGTTGTGGTCACGATGGATTTCATGGCCCAGGTGCAGGCTTACGTGATGTCGCACCAATATGATTCGCTGCTCAAGAAGGCGAACTTCAAGGGCGGAAATCTACCGGTGCGGTAACGAGAAAATGTCCAAAGACGACGTTATTCAGATGCAGGGCGAGGTCGTGGAAAACCTGCCCAACGCGACGTTTCGTGTCAAGCTCGAGAATGGCCATGTCGTGCTGGGACATATCTCGGGAAAAATGCGGATGAATTACATCCGTATCCTGCCGGGGGATCGTGTGACGGTCGAACTGACGCCATACGATCTATCGCGAGCAAGAATCGTGTTCCGCTCGAAGTAAGCCTGGGGCTTACCGGGTAAGAATTAGGAGTCAATCATGAAAGTAATGGCATCGGTCAAAGCAATTTGCCGGAACTGCAAGGTCATCAAGCGCAAGGGCGTGGTGCGGATCATCTGCACCGACCCGCGCCACAAGCAACGTCAGGGCTGAGCCTAGGCTCGGTTCTACGCTAAAGGTATTCAAGGAAACGTTATGGCCCGTATTGCTGGCATCAACATTCCGCCGCATCAGCACACCGAAATCGGTCTGACGGCTATCTTCGGCATCGGCCGTTCGCGCGCTCGCAAGATTTGCGAAGTGGCCGGCGTGCCGAGCAACAAGAAGGTCAAGGATCTGAACGACGCCGAACTCGAGCGGATTCGCGAACAGATCAACACCTTCACCGTCGAAGGCGATCTGCGTCGTGAAATCCAACTGTCGATCAAGCGTCTGATCGACCTCGGCTCGTACCGTGGCTTCCGCCACAAGCGCGGCCTGCCCGTGCGTGGCCAGCGTACCCGTACGAACGCCCGCACCCGCAAGGGTCCGCGTCGCGCCGCCGCGTCGCTCAAAAAGTAATCGGCTGACACCCAGTCAAGGATCCAGAAATGGCGAAATCCCCGAACAGCGGCGCCCAGCGCGTTCGCAAGAAAGTCAAGAAGAACGTCTCGGACGGCATCGCGCACGTTCACGCGTCCTTCAACAACACCATCATCACGATCACCGATCGCCAGGGCAATGCCCTGTCGTGGGCGACGTCGGGCGGCGCCGGCTTCAAGGGCTCGCGCAAGTCCACCCCGTTCGCGGCCCAGGTCGCGGCGGAGTCCGCCGGTCGCGTGGCGATGGAATACGGCATCAAGACGCTGGAAGTGCGTATCAAGGGCCCCGGTCCCGGCCGCGAATCGTCGGTTCGCGCCCTGAACGCCCTGGGCATCAAGATCTCCAGCATCGCCGACATCACGCCGGTGCCGCACAACGGCTGCCGTCCGCCGAAGCGCAGAAGGATCTGAGCCCCCCCCTACGCGCTTCGCGCGCCCCCCAGGGGGCGATGCGGGTGGACCGGCGGAGCCGGATCCACCGCATCCTGGGTCTTTCGCTTTGCGGCCCTTTGGGCCGCTCGCTGTGGGAGCTTCGGGCAAAGCGCGGTAGAATAAAGGGCTTTGCTGTTTGCGGTACGTAGTTTTTATTGTTTTATGGGGGCGCAGCCGGCATGGGTCGGGTGCGCCGAGTAAGACCACCGTTTGCCGCGTTCTGGTTCATCGAACGTAAATGACCAAGGCAAACTCCTCGCCATGCGTGTGCATGGCCTGACAGAGAAAAGGATACATCGTGGCACGTTATATTGGCCCCAAATGTAAGCTTTCCCGCCGCGAAGGCACGGACCTCTTCCTGAAGAGCGCCCGCCGTTCGCTGGATTCCAAGTGCAAGCTCGAGAGCAAGCCCGGCCAGCATGGCCGCACCTCGGGTGCCCGTACCTCGGACTACGGTCTGCAGCTGCGCGAGAAGCAAAAGCTCAAGCGCATGTACGGCATTCTGGAAAAGCAGTTCCGCAAGTACTTCGAAGAAGCCGAGCGCCGCAAGGGCAACACCGGCGAAAACCTGATCCAGCTGCTCGAGTCGCGCCTGGACAACGTGGTCTATCGCATGGGCTTCGGCTCGACCCGCGCCGAAGCGCGCCAGTTGGTCAGCCACAAGGCGCTGATGCTGAACGGCCACACCGCCAACGTGCCGTCCATCATCGTCAAGGCCGGCGACGTGATCACCATCCGTGAGAAGGCCAAGAAGCAGGCCCGTATCCAGGAGGCGCTGCAACTGGCCTCCAGCCAGGGCATGCCGCAGTGGGTCAGCGTCGACGCGACCAAGCTGGAAGGCACGTTCAAGCAGGCCCCGGATCGCGCCGATGTCGCCCGCGACATCAACGAATCCATGGTCGTGGAACTCTATTCGCGCTAATAACTGAAGCCGGCTCTAGGTGCCGGCTTTCCCATCCCTGGGCACAGCGGATCCGGCTTTGCCGGTCCGCCAGTGCCGCCCCTTGAGGGGCGCGCGGAGCGCGTAGGGGTGGGCCTATTTTTCCCCCAGCCTTATCGGTGTAACGAGCCGAGGGTATTGATAAGGAATAAGGAAGATTCATGGCGAATGCCGCATTTCTGAAACCGCGCAATATCGACGTCGAGACCATCGGCTCGAATCATGCCAAGGTGATCATGGAGCCGTTCGAACGCGGCTACGGTCATACCCTGGGCAATGCGCTGCGCCGCATCCTGCTGTCGTCGATGGCGGGCTACGCGCCGACCGAAGTGCAGATCACCGGTGTCGTGCACGAATACTCGGCCATCGATGGCGTGCGCGAAGACGTGGTCGACATCCTGCTGAACCTCAAGGGTGTGGTGTTCAAGCTGCACAACCGCGACGAAGTCGTCCTGACCCTGCGCAAGCAAGGCCCCGGCGTGGTCACGGCCGCCGATATCGAACTCTCGCACGACGTCGAGATCATCAACCCCAACCACGTCATTGCCAACCTGACGGACAACGGCCGTCTGGAAATGCAACTGAAGGTGGAGAAGGGCCGCGGCTACGTGCCGGGCAACCTGCGCAGCTTCGCCGATGACCATGCCCGCACCGTGGGCCGCATCGTGCTGGACGCCTCGTACAGCCCGATCCGCCGCGTCAGCTACACCGTCGAAAGCGCCCGCGTCGAGCAGCGTACCGACCTGGACAAGCTGGTCCTCGACATCGAGACCAACGGCGTGATCTCGCCCGAGGAAGCCGTGCGCCAGTCGGCCCGCATCCTGATGGACCAGCTGTCGGTGTTCGCCGCGCTGGAAGGCTCGACGGAAACCATCGAAGCGCCCGCCCGTGGCACGCCGCAGATCGACCCGATCCTGCTGCGCCCGGTCGACGACCTCGAACTGACCGTCCGCTCGGCCAACTGCCTGAAGGCCGAGAACATCTACTACATCGGCGACCTGATCCAGCGTACCGAGAACGAACTGCTGAAGACCCCGAACCTGGGTCGCAAGTCGCTCAACGAGATCAAGGAAGTCCTGGCTGCCCGCGGCCTGACCCTGGGCATGAAGCTCGAGAACTGGCCGCCTCTCGGCCTCGAGCGGCCGTAGAGGGCCCCCCCTACGCCCTACGGGCGCCCCCCAGGGGGCGGCACTGGCGGACCGGCGGAGCCGGATCCGCTGTGCCCTGGGTAGCGGAGCTTGTTTCGTTACGTAGTTGTAGTACCAACAATTTTTCCACCGGCCCGCGGCGCTTTGCCGATAGAAGAGCTGGAAACCTCGCGGCACAGCCGCTCTTAGATTCATAAAGGAAGTCATCATGCGTCACCGTCACGGTCTCCGTAAACTGAACCGCACCAGCAGCCATCGTCTGGCCATGTTCCGCAACATGGCTGTCTCGCTGCTCACGCACGAAGCCATCAAGACCACCCTGCCCAAGGCCAAGGAACTGCGCCGCATCGTCGAGCCGCTGATCACCCTGGGCAAGGAGCCGACCCTGGCCAACAAGCGCCTGGCGTTCGCCCGCCTGCGCGATCGCGACCTGGTCGTCAAGCTGTTCGCCGAAATCGGCCCCCGCTTCAAGGAGCGCAACGGTGGTTACACCCGCATCCTGAAGATGGGTTTCCGCCAAGGCGACAACGCTCCCATGGCCTACATGGAGCTGGTCGACCGCGCGCCGGAAGCCGAAGAGGCCGCCGACGCCGAGTAAGCAAGGCGGGGCCGGGCTGGCGCCCGGTCCGATGTCTGGTTGAATGAAAACTGCGAGCTTGTCTCGCAGTTTTTTTTGCCCGAGGCGAGATCGATGGAGCCCGGCGCACGGCGTTACCATCCGGTCACTCGCACCAGCGGAATGCCTAAATGAAATTCAACCAACTGCGCGACTTCGTCGCCGTGGCGCGCGCCGGCAGTATCCACCAGGCGGCAAGGGACCTCGGGCTGAGCCAGCCCGCGCTGACCAAGAGCGTCAGGCAGCTGGAAAAAGAGCTGGGAACGCCTCTTTTCCAGCGGACCGCCCAGGGCGCCGTCCTGAACGAGATGGGCAGGCGTTTCCTGCGACGCGCGGAAGTCGCCGCCAATGAGCTGAGCCGCGGCCAGGACGAAGTGTCCCAGCTGCTGGGCAGCCAGGGCGGACGCGTGGCGCTGGCGCTGTCGGCGACGCCGTCTCTCCTGTTCCTGCCCAATGCCCTGAAGGTGTTCCGTCGAAGCTACCCCCATGCCGAGGTGCGCATCGTCGAGGGCCTGCTTCCGGTCATGCTGCCCGAATTGCGCGACAGCCAGCTGGATTTCGTGCTTGCGCCGGAGCCCGCGAAATCGCTCGGCAGCGAGTTCGCGGTATCGCCGATGTTCGGACACCGGCGCGCGGTGGTCTGCCGCAAGGGGCATCCGCTGGGCGGCGCGCGCTCGCTGGCCGAGCTGGTCGACGCGGACTGGGTCCTGACCGGCGCCGCCGGGCCGCGCTCGTCGGAGTTGGACGATGTGTTCCGCTCGCGGGAACTGCCGGTTCCCCGCGCCGACATACAGTGCGAATCACTGATGGCGCTGGTAAGCCTCCTGGCCAATACCGACCTGATCGCGCTGTTGCCGGAGCCCTGGCTGGTGGCCAACGTGACCGCCGAACTCTTGATGAAGCTGGACCTGGACGATGAAATCGGCGCGCCCGCCATCTGTCTCATCCAGCGCAAGGACTTGCCGCTGACTCCCGCGGCCGAAGCGTTTTCGAACGCCCTGCATCGGGAAGCCGAGTACCTGGCCACGCGTCTTGCCGACGGCTTCGGTTCTCGGGGATAACCGCCAGGAATCCCTCCGACAATACTGCCATCTGTTGCAGGGCGGTGTGCTCCTCTAGATTCCTGTCTGCGCCCAGGCATTGTCCTGGCCAGACCAAGAATGAGGAGACGAATCGTGAAATCGGCCTGGATCGCCTTGTGCCTTGCGGCCTTGGCTCAACCCGTGCAAGCGGAGGAGTGGCCGGGCGGCCCGATCCGCGTCATCGTGAACGCCGCGCCCGGTGGCGTCGCCGATCGCGCGATGCGGGTCATGGCGCCGCACATGGGCGAAAAACTCGGCGCGCAGATCGTCGTCGAGAACCGGCCCGGCGGCGAAGGATATATCGGCCAGCAAGAAGTTGCCCGCGCCCGTCCGGATGGCCACACTTTCCTGCTGTCGGCGGGCAGCATGGTCATCATCACGCCGCAGCTCGTCCCCCTGCCTGACTTCGATCCGCGCAAGGCCCTGGTGCCGGTGGCGCCGGCCGTGGCCATTCCGATGAACCTGCTGGTTCATCCCTCGGTGCCGGTGGAGACGGCCGCCGATTTCATCAACTATGCCAAGGCCCATCCCGGCAAGCTTGCCTATGGCTCCGCCGGCTCCGGCACGGCCTTGCACATCGCCGCGGAAACATTCAGCCATGAAGCCGGCATCAGGATGACGCACGTGCCGTACAAGGGCGCGGGCGACGCGCTGAAGGATTTCCTGGGCGGTCACGTCGATGTCCTGTTCGACCCGGGCCTGGCCACGCAGTACATCAAGACCAAACGGGTCAAGCTGCTCGCCGTCGCGGGGGCCTCGCGCAATCCGCAATTCCCGGACACGCCCGCGATGGAGGAGATCGGCGTCAAGGGCGTGGACGGTGGGCCTTATTTCGGAATCTTCGCTCCCAGGGGCACGAAGCCCCAGACCGTGCGGCGCGTGAACGAGGCGATCACCGCCGTGCTCGAACGCCCCGAACTGCGGCAGCAGTTGGTGAACATGAGCCTCGACGTCGCCCCGCCCATGAGCGCGGAACAGTTCGAGGCCTATCTGCGCAACGAGAACACCCGCTACGAGCGGCTGCTGCCCAAACTGGGCATACGCGGACAGTGAGCGGCGGGACCCCATTGCCGCGTCCCCTCATCGATGAACGACGAATACCAGCAACCATGACATCCACCCTGATCGAAGGCCTGCGCAGCATCTCGCTCGACGTGCCGGACCTGGCCAAGGCGGAAGCCTTCTATACGAAGGTCTGGCGCCTGAGCGTGGCCGAGCGCGGCAATGGTGCCCTGTACTTGCGCGGCACGGGCCAGGACGCCTATCTATTGGCGCTGCATGCCGGCCGGCATGATGCCGGCATGCGGCACGTGACGCTCCGGGCCCGCAGCGCAGCGGCCCTCGAGGCCATCGCGGCGGCCGCGGGCAAGGCCGGCGGCGCCATCGTCCAGCCGCCAAGGTCCCTGGACGACCCGGCGGGAGGCGTGGGGCTGACCATCCGCGATCCCCATGGGCGCCGATTCCAGATCGTCCACGGCGACGCCCGGCACGCGGGCGATGCGCCGCAAGACGGACCCATGCGGCTTGCCCATGTAGTGCTGAACAGCAGTGCGCCGGACGCCACGCGCCAGTTTCTCGAACAGGTGCTCGATTTCCGCCTGATCGACCTGACGGCGGCGATCGCGTTCATGAACTGCAACCGCGATCACCACACCATCGGGGTCGGCCTGTCCGACAACGACGCGCTGAACCACGTCGCGTTCTTCATGCCCGACGGCGATACGCTGATGCGCGGTGGCGGTCGGCTGAAAGACGCGGGCTATCCCATCCAGTGGGGGCCAGGCAGGCATGGCCCCGGAAACAACCTCTTCAACTACTTCATCGACCCCTTCGGCGTCGTCATCGAGTACACGGCCGAAGTCCAGCAAGTCGATAACTCCTATCTGCCGCGCGGCCCCGAAGCATGGAAATGGCCGCCGGGCCGTATTGACCAATGGGGTTTGTCGGACCCGCCCACGCAGGCCTTGAAGGCGGCGCAGAAGCGCATCCATTTCCTACCTTTCCCAGCGACCTTCGAATAGCGGCAATGAACGATTCAACGATGTACGACGTGGCGATTGTCGGATACGGCCCCTCGGGCGTCGTGGCGGCGGCCTTGCTCGGGCAATCTGGGCTGCGCGTCCATGTGTGCGACCGGCTCGACGGGGTGTACGAGATTCCGCGCGCGGTCGCCCTGGACCACGAGATCATGCGGGTGTTCCAGCAGATCGGCGTCGCCCGGGCGGTCGAGCCCTTCATGGAGCCCTTCACTGACTCCGAGTACCTGGGCGTGGATGGCCGATTGATCCGGCGCATGACTATGATCGCCCCGCCTTATCCGCAAGGGTATACGCCCTCGGTCGTCTTCACCCAGCCGGAAGTCGAGCGGGTCCTGCGCTCACGGGTGGCGCAATTGTCCAATGTCGAGGTGGACCTCGGCGCCGAAATGCGCCGCATCTCGCAGGGCGCGGATGCTGTGGAGCTCGAGCTCGAGACCCGGGGCGGCGGGAAGAAACGGATAGTGGCGAGGTACGCGATCGCATGCGACGGCGGCAGCAGTTCCGTGCGCGCACAGCTGGGGATGCCGCTCGAAGACCTCGACTTCGACGAACCCTGGCTGGTGGTCGATGTCCTCGTCAACGAGCAGGGTATGCGCAAGCTGCCCAAGGTAAGCGTGCAGTATTGCGAACCCGAACGGCCCTGCACGCTCGTCCTGGGCCCCGGGAACCACCGGCGCTTCGAGATTTCCCTGTTGACG
Organism: Pigmentiphaga sp. H8; assembly: GCF_003854895.1. Taxonomy (NCBI): domain Bacteria; kingdom Pseudomonadati; phylum Pseudomonadota; class Betaproteobacteria; order Burkholderiales; family Alcaligenaceae; genus Pigmentiphaga; species Pigmentiphaga sp. H8. Next base: position 624,971 of record NZ_CP033966.1, read on the forward strand.
GGCGAGGATCCGCAGCAGGCCGCCACCACGGAGGCGACCTGGCGCCTGTTGTCCCGCTGGTTGGGGCCGGAGGACGGCGAACTCTGGCGCCAGTCCAGCTATCGGTTCCATGCCCTGGTTGCCGCCGAATGGCGCCGGTCGCGGGTCTTTCTCGCGGGCGACGCCGCCCACATGCAGCCGCCCTTCCTGGGACAGGGCATGTGCCAGGGCATCCGCGACGTGGCCAACCTGAGCTGGAAGCTGGCCGCCGTGTTGAACGGCGACGTCACGGGCCGCGCGGGCGACGCGCTGCTGGACAGCTACGGCCTGGAGCGCGGGGCGCACGTCCGTGAACTGACGAGCCGCATCAAGAGTTTCGGCGCCGTGATCTGCGAGCGGGACATCGACAAGGCGCGCGCCCGCGACGCTCGAATGCGGACCGAGGGCAACGGGGCGGTCAGGGATACACCCAGGCAGGACATCCTGCCACGCCTGGAGCGCGGGCTCCTGTCCGCGTGGCCGCATCCTTGCCGCGGCAGGCTGTTTCCGCAGCCACGGGTCAGGTCGGGGGCCGGCACGCTCCTGCTGGATCAGCTGACAGGCAACGGCTGGCGCCTGATGCTGGCGCATCGGTCGCTCGCGCCCCGTGACGCGGGCGGGGTGCAACTGCGCGCCCGCGTCGTGGCGTTCGACGACATGGAAGAGGCCGACGGCGTCGTCGCGGCGTGGTTCATGGAAAGCCAGTGCGTCGCGGCCTTGGTCAGGCCCGACAACTACATCTATGGCGTGGCCCGGTCCGCCGACGAGGTCGACGAACTGCTGAATGAAGCCGCCGCCGCGCTGGACCGCCACGCGGTCGCCGCGTGAATCCCCATCGCCGAGGGGCCTGAATACTTTGCACATCCGAGGAATCATCGTGAACGACGAAACAAGCTATCGCAGCATCTGGTCCCACCTGGCGACGGTCGAGCACAGGCAGGCGTGGGTGACCACCGGCGACTTCGACACCCGCTACGTCGAAACCGGCAAGCGGGGCAATCCGCCCCTGATCATGATCCATGGCACGGGTGGATCCTGGGAGGCATTCTGCGCGAACATCGGCCCGCTGTCCGAGCATTTCAATTGCTTCGCGCTGGACATGGTGGGCTGCGGCTATACGGGCAAGCCGGACCGGCCCTACGAGATCGCCGAGCACGTCGCCCAGATCGTCCGCTTCATGGACGCGCTGGAACTGAAGACCGCCTCGCTCGTGGGCATCTCCATGGGAAGCTGGACGGCAAGCCGTTTTGCGCTGGCCCATCCCGAACGCACGGAAAGGCTGGTCATTCTTTCCGCGTTCGGCCTGTCCGATGATCAGGAGGAGATCGGCGCGATCCTGACCCGGCGCGGCAAAGCCTTCGACGCCCCCACCTGGGCCAGCGTCAAGGATGTTTTCGACAAATTGATCCTGGATGAGGCGAACCGGATCGACGACCTGATCGGCCTGCGGCTCCAGACCTATTCCCAGCCTGCCATGAAGGCGGCGGGCGAGAACATTCTGGCCGTTTTCAAGCCGGAGCCCCTGGCCCGCAACCTGGTCACGCCGGATGAGTGGCGGCGGATCGAAGTTCCCACGCTGATCGTGGTCGCCGTCGACGATCGGCCGCTGTACGTGAAGACGGCGCGTACCCTGGCCGGATATATTCCCGGTGCCACCGCCGTCGAGGTGAGCGGAGTCGGACATTGGCCCCAGTTCGAGGCGCCGGAGAAGATCAATGGACTCGTGAGCGGGTTTCTGCGCGGGCAGGCGCGCACGGGCAGGTAGAAGGGCAGCCCGGATCTGGTGTATGTTGTCCGCACTCGCGGACCTTACCGAAAAGGGCATGCCATGGCTCGTCTGACTGCGCAGGACTTCGACCCTCGACTGCTGGAACTGTACGACTACTACGTCCATGGCAGGATCTCCCGGCGGGAGTTCCTGGACCGGGCGGCCAGGTACGCGGTGGGCGGGCTGACCGCCGCCGGGCTGCTGGCTTCGCTCAGCCCGGATTATGCGTTGGCCGAGCAGGTGTCCTTCACCGATCCGGACATCGTCGCCGAATACGTCGGCTATCCGTCACCCAAGGGCCACGGCACGGTGCGCGGCTACCTGGTGCGGCCGGCGAAGGCCGCGGGCAAGGTGCCGGGCGTGGTCGTGGTGCACGAGAACCGTGGCCTGAACCCCTATATCGAGGACGTCGCGCGCCGGCTGGCCAAGGCGGGCTTCCTGGCGCTGGCGCCCGACGGCCTGAGTTCGGTGGGCGGGTATCCGGGCAATGACGACAAGGGGCGTGACTTGCAGCGGCAGGTCGATCCGGCCAAGCTCATGAACGATTTCTTCGCCGCGGTCGAGTTCCTGATGCAGGGCGACAGGACGACCGGCAAGGTGGGGATCACCGGCTTTTGCTACGGAGGCGGCGTGGCCAATGCCGCCGCCGTGGCGTATCCCGAACTGGCCGCGGCCGTGCCCTTCTACGGCAGGCAGGCGAGCGCGGCGGACGTGCCGCGCATCAAGGCGCCGCTGCTGCTGCACTACGCCGAGAACGACAAGGGCATCAACGACGGCTGGCCGGCCTACGAGGCGGCCCTGAAGGCGGCAGGCAAGACCTACGAAGCCCACGTCTATCCGGGCACGAACCACGGCTTCCACAACGATTCCACGCCGCGCTACGACGAGGCGGCGGCCAGGCTGGCCTGGGACAGGACGATCGCCTGGTTCAAGCGCTACCTGGCCTAGCCGCCGGGACTGGCTCGGTGGTCGCCAGGCCTCAGGCCTCGTCGATCACCGGGTTGCGCAGCACACCCACGCCTTCCACCTCGATCTCGCACACGTCGCCGGGCTTGAGCCACACCGGCGGCTTGCGCGCCAGGCCCACGCCCGACGGGGTGCCGGTGATGATCATGTCGCCCGGTTGCAGCGCCATGCCGTCCGAGCAGGCGGCCACCAGGGTGGCGACGTCGAAGATCATGTCGCGGGTGTTGGCGTCCTGCATGACCTGGCCGTTCAGGCGGCACTGGATCTGCAGGCCGGCGGCGCCGGGGGGCAGTTCGTCGGCGGTGACGAATTCCGGGCCGAAGCCGCCGCTGCGGTCGAAGTTCTTGCCCCACAGCCACTGGTTGGAGCGGAACTGGTAGTCGCGGATCGAGCCTTCGTTGAACAGCGAATAACCCGCCACGTGCTCGAGCGCGCGCTCCTTGGGAATGTAGCGGCCGCCCTTGCCGATCACCGCGACCAGTTCGGCCTCGTAGTCGAACTGCACCGAGACGCGGGGGCGTTCGATGGCGACGCCGTGGGCTACCCAGGACGAGGGGAAGCGCTGGAACAGCACCGGATGCGCGGGCGGCGCGAAATTGCTTTCGGCGGCGTGGTCCACGTAGTTCAGGCCGATGGCGAAGGCCTTGGCGGGCTGCTGCAGCGGCGGCAGCAGGGCGAGGCCGGCCAGGGCCAGGCGTTCGCCCGGAGCGTGGGCGGCCGTGCGGGCGGCATCCAGGCCGCCGGGGTCGCGCAGCAGTTCGTCCAGCGTGGCGGGCAGGCCGCGCGCGGTCAGGTCGACCACGTCGTTGCCGATGCGGGCGCCCAGCGTGGGCGCTCCGGCCTGGTTCTTGAAGGCGATCAGTCTCATGGTTTGCCTCGTTGCCCCGTCAGGCGGGGTATTCCTGGTTGGTGATGAAGTCGGCCGGCAGGGGCGGACCCCAGACGTAGAGCGAGTCCTCGGGGGGATGGTCGGCGGCGGGCCAGTCCAGTCCGGCCGGGACGTAGTCGATATCGTACGAGTATTCGGCCCAGCTGCCCCAGGGGTCGCGCACATAGTAGAAATAGTTCGAGCCCAGCACGTGCCGGCCGACGCCCCATCCCTGTTCGTAGCCGGCGATGCGCATCTGTTCGGAGCCGCGGCCGACCTCGTCCAGGCTGCCGACGTCCCAGCTCGAGTGGTGCAGGCCGCGCGCATGCGACTTGGCGAAGGCCACGAGGTGGTGGTCGCTGCCATGGATGCCGTGCATGAAGGCGATGAGGTCGCCGGAATGGTCCGACACGCGCAGGCCCAGGACGGTCCGGCAGAACTCCACCATGCGCGTGACGTCGGGCGTGAAGGACAGGACGTGCGACAGGTGGCGCGGCCGCACCGGCTGCACGCGGCTGCGGGCCGGCGCGGCGCCCTGGCCGGGCGGGACCGGGACGACGGGGGTGGGCCGGCTCTTGGCGGCGGGCGAGACCTTGTCCGCCACCACCAGTTGCAGCGGCGTGCCGTCCGGATCGCGCAGCCACAGGCCCTGGCCGTCCGACAGTTCGTGCGGGGTGGTCCGCAGGCCCGAGGCCTCGATGCGCTCGTGCATCTCGTCCAGGTCCCGCGCGTGGATGCCGTAGCGCACGTATTGCAGGCGCTTGGCCGTGCCTTCCTCGTGGACGCGGCTCCAGACGTGGGGATGGCCGTGCGTGCGCAGTTCGAGATGGTCGGCGCGGCGCCGCACGTCCAGGCCGAACGCCAGATAGAAGTGCTCGGCCTCGGCCAGGTCGGGCACCGAGTACACGAAGCAGTCCACCGAATGCACGGCGGCGCGGCGTTCGAGGTGGGTCGTCAGGGCAGAGGCGCGCATCGGCGTGCTCCTATTCCGGCTTGACGCCCGCCATGTCGACGGCCGCGCGCAGGATGGCGGTGTCGTCGCGCAGCGACGCGGCGAAGGCTTCGGGGCTGCTGCCGATCACGCTCCAGTGCTGTTCCTCGATCTTGGCACGCACGTCGGGCTGCTGGAGCACGGTCTTGAAGGTGTCCGCCAGCTTGGCGACGATGGGCGCGGGCGTGCCCGCGGGCGCGACGAACCCCATCCAGTTGCCGAAGGGGCGGAAGTCGGGAAAGTCTTCGGTGATGGCGGGTACGTCGGGGTGCAGCGGGTGGCGCTTGGGCGTCATGAAGGCCAGCACCTTGATCTGTCCTGCCTTCCATTGCCCGAGCAGGCTGCCCACGCTCAGGATGGTGGCGTCGAGCCGGCCGGCCAGCAGCTCCATGGCGATCTGCCCCGCGCCCTGGTAGGGCACGTGCAGCATGTCGACGCCGGCGGCAGCCTTGAACTGTTCGCCCAGCAGGTGGTTGAACGAGCCGTTGCCGACGCTGGCGAAATTGAGCTTGCCGGGATTGCGCTTCAGGTAGTCGACGAATTCGCGCGTGGTGTTGGCCGGCACCTTGGCGTTGACCATCAGCGCGACGGGCAGGTCGGCCACGGCGGTGATGGGCGTGAAGCTCTTGAGCGGCTCGTAGGGCAGGTCCTTGCGCAGGTAGCTATTGAGCAGCAGGGCCGAGGTGGTGGTCAGGTGGATGTTGTAGCCGTCGGGTGCCATGCGGGCGGCATAGCTGGTGCCGACGATGCCGTTGGCGCCCCCGCGGTTCTCGAACACCAGCGGCTGGCCCAGCAGCTTGCCGGCCCGGTCGGCGATCAGGCGGCCGATGGCATCGATGGGCGATCCGGTGGGATAGGGAAACACCACGTGGATGGGCTTGTTGGGGTAGGGCTGCTGCGCGCCCGCCTGCAGCGGGCAGGCCAGGCCGAGCAGCGCGGCCAGCGCTCCGGCGATCAGTTGCTTGGCGTGTCTCATCGTGGGTCCTCTTGAGGGGCTATATGGCCGGGGGGCATGGCCCCGGTCTGGGGAAGGGATGCCAGGCAGGCGCGGAACGCCCGGCAGAGTTCATCGTTGGCGCGGCGTGCCGCGGCCGAGGCTTCGAAGAAGCCCAGGAAAGGGTGGAACATGTCGTCGTGGCGCAGCAGCGTGACGGGCACGCCGGCGCCGCGCAGCCGGTCGGCGTAGGCCAGGCCTTCGCCTTGCAGCGGGTCGTGCCCGGCCACCGCGATGACGGCGGGCGGCAGCCGGCCCAGGTCGGTGGCGCGCAGGGGCGAAGGCGGAAATCCGGCGGCTTCCCCGGTGCGATCGCCCATGTACAGGCGGGCGATGTCGCGCAGGTCGGCCGGGGAAAGCATGGGGTAGTCGCGGCCGTCCGCGTCCAGGCTCCGCGTGTCGCGGGCCATGTCCAGGCCGGGCACGACCAGCAGTTGCGCCGCCAGCGGCTGGCCGGCGTCGCGGCACAGCAGGGCGGCGCTGGCGGCCAGGTTGGCGCCCGCGCTTTCGCCGGCCACCGCCACGCGGGCCGGGTCGCCGCCCAGTTCGCGGGCATGCGCCTGCACCCAGCGCGTGGCGGCCAGGGCGTCGTCGTGCGCGGCCGGGTAGGGATGTTCGGGCGCCAGCCGATAGTCCACCGAGACGACCACGGCATCCAGGTCGCGGCACAGCTTGCGCGCGATGTCGTCCATCAGCTCGACGCTGCCCAGCACGAAGCCGCCGCCGTGGAAGAAAACCACGGTGGCATGCGGACCCGGGGTGGCGGGACGATAGACGCGGCCGGGCACCGGGGCTTCGGTCAGGTCGCGCACGGCGCCCACTTCGGGCAGGCCATGACGCTCGCGCGCGGCCAGGATGGCGCGCGTCATGCGCCGGCGCGCCTCGGGTGCACTGCCGGCGAAGGGCGGCGGCGCGTCCTGTGCGCGCAGGGCGGCCACGATGCGGGCCAGGTCCGCGTCCAGCGGAACGGCTGGAGCGGCCGTCATGCCGGTAGCTCCAGCACGTGCGCCTGCGAGGCCCGGGCGCGCCGCCGCAGGGCCTCGACGTCGACGTGCAGCAATCGCCCGGCGCGCTTGACGGCGCGGCCGGCCACGAAGACGGTATCGACGTTGCCCGGGTGGGCCGCCAGCACGACGGCGCCAACGGCGTCCGACACCGGCGTCAGGTTCAGGTCGTCGCCGCGGATCAGCACGATGTCGGCCTGCTTGCCGGGCGTGAGCGAGCCGGTCTTGTGGTCCAGGCCGGTGGCGCGCGCGCCGGCCAGCGTGGCGAATTCCAGCACGTCGCGCAGCGTCAGCGTGGCGGGCGCATCCGGCTCGCGGGAATGGCCGCCGCCCATCCACGAACGGTAGTAGGCGAAGGCGTGGCGCATCTGGGTGAACATGTCGCCCGAGCATTTGGTTTCGGTATCGCCGCTCAGGCTGGGCCGGATGCCGGCGGCCAGCAGGCGGTCGAAGGGGATGTCGCCGATGCCCTGGGCGTTCATCTCGCAATGCACGCCCAGCGATGCGGTGACGCCGGCATCGGCCATCATCGCGATCTCGTCGCGGCCGCAGAAGCAGCAGTGCACGAAGGTCAGGTCCGGACCCAGCGCGCCCTCGGCCTGCATCTGCGCGATCGCGCGTATCGGCGCATTGCGCGCGTAGGCGCCCATGTGGATGCTGGAGCGCAGGCCCAGTTCGCGCGCCAGGCGCAGGTCGTCCAGCCAGATCTCCCGGCGGGCCATTTCCGGGCCGCGCGCCGCCATGGCCAGCGTCAGCAACTGGTCGTCCGAGGAAAAGAAATCGCGGCGCAGCCGGCGGATGTCCTGCGGATGGCCGCGCTGGCTGTCGAACATCCAGCTCGCGCCCTCGACCAGCGGCCAGCCGTGGCCGAACACGGCGCGCAGGCCGGCGTCGCGCAGCGCCTGGACGGCGGCGTCGCTGTGCTCGGGGCTGTTCTGCACGTGCGACCAGTCCATCATCGTCGTGATGCCGCCGTCCAGCGCCGAGACCGCGCCCAGCAGCGTGCCCGTGTAGACGTCCTCGGCGCGGAAGGCCGCGCCCTTGGCGCCCAGCATCTCGGCGAAATAGATCTGCGGATCGATATCGGCGTAGCGGTGGCGCACGCAGGTCTGCCAGGTATGGCGGTGCGTGTCGACGAAGCCGGGCAGGACGATCATGCCGCGGGCGTCGATCTGTTCGGCATCCTCCACCGTCAGTTGCGGGGCGATCGCGGCGATGCGGCCGTCCTCGATCAGCAGGTCGCCCTGGCGCAGGTCGCCCACCTGGGGATCGACGCTGACGATCCAGCCCTGGCGGATGAGCGTGCGGCGGGTCATGCCCGGGCCCCGCGCAGCCAGCGGGCCAGCTCGGCGCGCGCTTCGCCGGCCTGTTGCACGGAGGTGCCGGCCCAGGCGATGTAGCCGTCCGGCCGCACCAGCATTCCCTTGACGTCGGCCAGCGCGGCGGGCGCGCGGCCCAGGCGGGCCTGCACGCAGCGCACGGGCAGGCCCTCCAGCGGCAGGCTGGCGTATTGGTTGCTGTAGCCTTCCAGGTCCAGCAGCACGAAGCGCCGCTCGCGCAGCAGCTCGGCCAGGCGCACCGACTGGCCGTCCAGTCCGATCAGGTCGATGTCCGGCGCGTGCTGCCCGGCCAGCGGATGGCTGCCCGTCGGCGCGGGATAGGGCCGGGTCAGGCCGCACAGTTCGCGCACCAGCTTGCGCTGCACGTCGGGCAGCGGAATGTACTCGCGCTGCATGCGCCGCTTCAGCGCGACGCCCTCGGGTTCGAAATTGAATTGCAGCGCACACTGGGCCGCGACGCTGTCGAGCAGATCGCGCATGACCGGCAGGCGTTCCTCGTCATAGCTGTCCAGGATCGCGGCGTCGCTGTGGCCCTGCACGACGTGGGCCAGCTTCCAGCCCAGGTTGAAGGCGTCCTGCAGGCAGAAGTTCATGCCCACGCCGCTGGCGGGGTAATGGATGCGCGCCGACTCGCCCACCAGGAAGACGCGGCCGCTGCGCAGCGTGGGCACGGCGCGCATCTGGTCGTCGAAGCGCGAGGCCCAGCGGTGGCCGCGGATGCCGTAGTCGGTGCCGTGCACGTCGCGTATGCATTGCAGGGCCTCTTCCAGCGTGACGGGTTCATCCTTGGATGCATGCCGCCGGTCGCGGTGCACGATATTGAAGCGGGTGATGCCGTCGCCGAACGCGTAGCCGCGCACCCAGCCCATCTCGTTGTCGACGTTGACACGGCCGCCGGGCCAGGGCGCGTCCAGTTCGGCGTCGATCACGATGCCGCGGAACGAACCGCCGCGGCCGTCGAAGGGCAGGCCGGCCTGGCCGCGCACGACACTGCGGCCGCCGTCGGCGCCGACCAGATAGCGGGCGCGCAGGGTCGTCATGGTGCCGTCTTCGCTGCCTGCGTCGACCTCGACTCCGTCCGCCGACTGCCGCACGGCCCGGACCTCGGCGCCGCGCCGTATCTCGGCGCCGCTTTCCTCGGCCCAGGTCCACAGGATTTCCTCGGTCAGGTTCTGCGGCAGGCCCAGCGTGAAACCGTAGCGGGTCTCCAGGTAATGCCATTCGATGGGGTGGAAGCCCGCCCAGATGTGAGAGGGGCGGAACGGGTAGGGGCTGATGTCGCGCGTGCGCCGGATGAAGCGGTCGGCGATGCCGCGCGCGTCGAACAGTTCCAGCACGCGCGGCAGCAGGGTGCCGGCGCGCGACTGCACGCCTTCGGTGCGCCGTTCCAGGACCAGCGTCTTCGCTCCCGAGCCGGCCAGTTCGGCGGCCATGGTCAACCCCGACGGGCCGCCACCGACCACGATCACATCCCACTGCATTGTCTGTCTCCAGCTTTCTCGTCATGGCGGCTTCAAGCCGCATGCCTCGCATGGTGGCGAGCCCATCGACAGACGTAAAGTTAATTGTTTAAATTCGAACCATTTGTTTGGTAAATGGATGCGCCATGCGCTTCAACAAGCTGGACCTGAACCTGCTGGTGGTGCTCGACGCCCTGCTGGCCACCCGCAGCGTGAGCCGCGCCGCCGAGCGCATCTTCCTGAGCCAGCCCGCGACCAGCCTGGCGCTGGGGCGGCTGCGCGAGTATTTCGACGACGAGCTGCTGGTGCCGGTGGGCAAGACCCTGGTGCCGACTCCGCTGGCCGAGCAACTGGTCAAGCCGGTGCGCGACGTGCTGCTGCAGATCCAGACCGTGACGCGCGCCCGGCCCACCTTCGATCCCGCCACGGCCACGCGCCGCTTCACGATCGAATCCTCGGACTACGTGATCACGGTGCTGCTGGCCGAAGTGGTGCGGCGCGCGGCCCGGCTGGCGCCGCTGATGCAGTTCGACCTGCGGGCGATCAGCCCCCAGACGCCCGAGCACCTGGACAGCGGCGGGATCGAGCTGCTGATCGCGCCGGAGTTCGCGGTGGTGGCGGGACACCCGGCCGAACCGCTGTTCGAGGATACGTTCTCCTGCCTGGTGTGCGAGGCGCATTTCGCGCCGGACTTCGATTTATCGAGCGAGGCGTATTTCGACGCGACGCATGTGGGCGTCGAATGGGGAGGCGGGCGGCGGATCACCTACGACGCGAAGATGCTGTCGCGGGGCCGGCGCGAGCGCCGCCAGGACGTGATCGCGCCCAACTTCACGCTGGTGCCGGAGCTGTTGGTCGGCACGCCGCGCATCGCGACCCTGCCGACCCGGCTGGCGCGCCACATGGCGGCGCGCTTTGCGCTGCGGGTGGTGCCTTGTCCGATTGCGATTCCCCGTTTCGCGGAGAATCTGCAATGGCATAAGTACCAGGAGCGGGATCCGGCCATCTCGTGGTTGCGGGGGTTGTTGCGGGCCACGGCCGCGGACTTGCCGCGCCTGGAGGTCCCGCCGCAGGCTCCGCCGCGGCGCCGGCGCGGAGCCTAGCGCTTGACCCGCGACAGCGGATCGTCCGGCTTGTAGGTCGGCGTCTGCGGCCTGGGCGAGCCCAGCATCACGCACATCAGCGCTTCTTCGTCGCCGATATTGACCTCGCCTCGGTAGACGCCGGGCGGGACCGAGATCAGGTCGCGTTCGCCGGCCTCGATCTCCCAGTATTCGCCTTCCTTCGATTCGCACATGATGCGGACCTTGCCGCGCAGCACGAAGAAGACTTCCTCGGTGTCCTCGTGCAGGTGCAGCGGGCCGACGTGGCCGGCGGGGATGATCATGGTCGAGAAGGTGAAATGCACCGCCGGCACGGTATTGGAATCGCTGGCGACGCCGGTAGCCCCGGTGCCGAGGTAGCGCATCTGCGCGCGGCCGTACTTGGGGTCGTGGTCGGCCTGGAACTTCAGGGCGTTCCAGTCGTACTTGCGGGTGGAGCGCTGGACACAGCGCGAATTCATCCAGTCGCCGAAGCTCATGCCCTCGGGGCGCCGGAGGGTGGGTTTGGCGGCATCGATCAAGGTGTCGACGGGATCGTTCATGGGGCAGCTCCTGCTTGCGGTATGGGGGAAACGGGAACTGCCAGTCTAGGAAGGATGGCAGGCCGAGGCCTTGATCTAGATCATGAATGTTTTATTAATAAACCGACGTCTTATATATAAAACAAATCATCACTCCATGGGATTGCCCTGGAAAGGCTTGAGACCAGGCGGCCGGGCTTTTTCGATATGCCGCTTCAGCGCCAGCTGGAACTCCGAGAATTCCTTGCCCTCGCGGCTGGCCAGATAGAGCGGCAGCGTGAGCGCGAGGCCGGGCGTGCGCACGCAGCGCAGTTCGCCACGAGCCAGGTCGCGTTCCACCGCCGTCTTGGAAAAGAAGCACACGCCCAGATCGCGCCGCACGGCTTCCTTTTGCGCTTCCGGATGGCCCAGGTTGAGCACGATGCGCCGCGATGGAATGCCGTTGGCGCGCAGTTGCCCTTCCTCCAGCTGCTGCATGACGGTGCTGTTCGCGGTGCTGATGAAGGGCAGGCGGGAAATGTCCTCGCGCCGCGCCTCATCGCCCACCCAGCGGCTGCCCGGAGCGCTGACCAGCAGCAGGTCCTCGTCCCACAGCGGGCGCACCGCCAGGCCATCCAGGTTCTGCGTGGGCGCGATGATGAGAACGGCGAAGTCGCAGGCGCCGGTGCGCGTGGCCTCCAGCGCCACCTGCGGGTTCGAGATCGACACATGGACCTGGCCGTCGGGGCGCAGCACCTGGAAGTCGCAGATCAACTGGCTCAACAGATAGGTGCCCACGCTCATGGACGAGCCGACCACCACCTGGCCCGGCGCGAGATCGGTCGAGCCGCCCAGTTCCCGCTCCAGTTCGCGCGTGCGGGTGACGACTTCCTGCGCCCATTTGTAGACGCGCTGGCCGGTGGCGGTCAGCGCGATGCCGCGGCCTTCGCGGCGGATCAGCGTGGTGCCCAGTTTTTCTTCCAGGCTGCGGATGTGCGAGGTGACGACCGGTTGGGTAACGAACAGGTAGTCCGCGGCGCGCGTCACGCTCTGCAATTCGGCCACGACGCAGAAGACTTCCAGCTTCTGCAAGGTGAGGTAGGGATCGAAGCGAGCCATGGAGATTCAATCCATAGTTGAACGGCTATGTAATAAGGTAAATATTTGAATTAGACGAATGGTTGGCGTCAACCTAGGATCTCTCCCCACAACGAGAGGAGACATCATGTCCAGTACCCAGCCCGGCGGCGCGCGGCGCATCCTGCGCGGCCTGGAGCGCGCCGCCACCAGCCTGGAGCGCGCCCTGGCCAGCGCGCTGCTGGCCGCGGTCGCGATCAACGTCGCCAACGTGGTGGCGCGCTACGTGTTCGGCCGTTCGATCACCGGCGCCGACGAACTGCAGGTCTACCTGATGGCCGCGCTGGCCTTCTTCGGTTCGGCGGTGGCGGCGGTGCGGGGACAGCATTTGCGCATGGATGTGCTGAACCGCTACTTCCCGGAGGAGCTGCGGCGCTTCCTGTCCACCTTCGAGGCGCTGGCGGCGGTGGCGCTGTGCGGCTTCGTCTGCTTCATCTCGTCGGAATACGCCTGGCGCATCTACCAGATCGGCAGCGTGAGCGAGAACGGCCACATCCCGATGTGGATCCCGCATTCGCTGGTGGCGGTGGCGTTCGCTGCCATGGTGGTCGTCGGCCTGTTCGACGTGGTGCTGCGCGTGGCCGGCGGCGGCCTGCGCCAGCCCGATCCGGTGGATGCCGCCGAGGAGGCGTTGTCATGAGTTTCGCGCTCGGTTTCCTGCCCCTGGGCCTGCTCCTGCTGGGCTTTCCCATTTTCCTCGTGCTGCTGGCGTCGGTCAGCGTGGCGCTGCTGTTCTTCATGGACGTGCCGCTCACGGCCTTGCACCAGAATCTCTTCGGCGCCATCGATGCCTATGCGCTGCTGGCGATTCCGTTCTTCATCTTCGCCGGCGAGCTGATGGGGCGGGGTTCGGTCGCGGACCGGCTGGTGAACTTCGTCAACGCCGGCGTGGGTTCGGTGCGCGGCAGCCTGGCGGTGACCACCGTCGGCTCCTCGGCGCTGTTCGGCGCGATCTCGGGTGTGAGCGCGGCCACCGTGGCCACCATCGGGCGCGTAATGCTGCCCGCGCTGCGGCGCAATGGCTATCCCGAGAAGTTCTCGGCGGGGCTGCTGACCGCCGTGGGCGCCATCGACATCATCATCCCGCCCAGCATCCCGATGATCGTCTACGGCGCGGCCGCGCAGCAGTCGGTTCCCCGGCTGTACGCGGCGGGCGTGCTGCCCGGGCTGCTGCTGGCCGGCATGCTTTGCGCCTACGTCATGTGGTATGCCCGCCGCCATCGTATCGGCGGCGGCGATCGCTTCTCGTGGGCGGCCTTCGGCCGCGCCGCGGCGCGCGGCCTGGGGGCGCTGGGCGCGCCCGTCATCATCCTGGGCGGCATCTACGGCGGCGTGTTCTCTCCCACCGAAGCCGCCGCGGTGGCCTGCCTGTACGCCATCGTCGTGGCGCGCTACTTCTACCGCGAATTGTCGTGGCGCGACATCCTGGCCAGCGCCGGCACGACGGCGGTGTTCACCGGGCAGATCCTGATCATCGTGGCCTGCGCCAACGTGTTCGGCTGGCTGCTGACGGTGCACCAGGTGCCCGCCGCGCTGGTGCAGTGGCTGACCGACCTGCACCTGCCGGGCTGGTCGCTGCTGTTGGCGATCAACGTGCTGCTGCTGGCGGTAGGCTGCTTCATCGATCCGCTGTCGGCCATCCTGCTGCTGTCGCCGCTGCTGATGCCGCTGGTCACCGCCATCGGCGTGGACCCGGTGCACTTCGGGATCATCATCACGGTGAACCTGTCCATCGGCCTGTTCCATCCGCCCTTCGGCATCAACATCTTCGTCGCGCAGAGCGTGCTCAAGCTGCCGCTGGAAAGCATCTACCGCGGCATCGTGCCGTTCGTCGTCATTTACCTGATCGCGCTGGGGCTGATCACCTACATCCCGGACATATCCCTCTGGGGCATGCGCTTGCTGTTGAACTGAAGGCCGTCCGCCGGCCACCCATCACTGGAGACATCACCATGAATCGCCGTCTATGCCTGGCGCATCTGGCCGGCCTGGGAGCGCTCGCGCTCCTGCCCACCGCCCGCGCGCAGAACCTGGTCATGAAGCTCACCACCACCACGTCCGACGACCTGGGCGTCGACTGGCTGAACGCCTACAAGGTCAACCTGGAGGCGGCCACGCAGAACAAGGTCAAGGGCCAGGTGTACCCGGCCAGCCAGCTCGGTACCGCGCAGCGCACGATCGAAGGCGTGAGCATGGGCACCGTCGAGATGGCGCTGAACGCCTCGGGCATGTACGAGGGCCTGGACGCGCGCTTCGGCGCGCTGGCCGTGCCCGGCGTGTTCGACAGCATCGATCATGGCATGAAGGTGCTGGCCGATCCCGAGGTCAAGGCTCGGCTTGCGTCCATCGCCTCGAAGAAGGGCGTCGAGGTGCTGACCACGCTCGTGCATTCCCAGTGCAGCATCGTCTCGCGCAAGCCCATCCGCAAGCTGTCGGACCTGGCCGGGCAGAAGATCCGCGTGCCCGGTTCCTCGATCCTGATCGCGCAACTGCGGCAACTGGGCGCCAATCCGGTGTCGATGTCGCTGGGCGAGGTGCTGCCCGCGTTCCAGAACGGCACGCTGGATGGCGTCTATTCCGGCACGCCCATTCCCTCGGCGCTGAAATACTTCGACGTCGCCAAGTCGCAGACGCTGCTGCCGTCCACCTACATCGCCATCGTCGGGCTGGCCAGCCCCACCTTCCTGAAATCGGCCGGTCCGCTGGAGCAGCCGCTGCGCCAGGCCGCGCGCAAGACCGATGTCGAGATCGGTCCGCGCGTGCACGCGCGCGTGGCCGAGGCCCGGGCGATCTGGGAGAAGGGCGGCGGCGAGATGATCGAGCTGCCGTCGGCCGACGCCAAGGCCTACCTGGACGCGGTGATTCCGGCCGCGATGAAGGAGTTGTCGGCCGATGCCCGCAAGGACTACGAAGCGCTGCGCGCCGCCGCTGTCCGTCTTCGGACTTGAGGCGAACGGCGCGATGAATACCCACATGCACTGATACACCGGAGACGCCATGCGCGCACACGAGATTCCCGCCGGCATCCTGCCGACCCACCGCCAGCTTTTCTATGGGGGAGCCTGGCACGAGCCCCTGGCCGGCGTCTACGCGCCGACCATCAATCCCGCGTATGACGAGCGGCTGGCCGATGCGCCGGTTGCCGATGCGCGCGACGTCGACGCCGCGGTGCGGGCGGCCCAGGACGCCTTTCCCGCCTGGGCCGCCACGCCGCCGATGGAGCGCGGCCGCATGCTGCGCCGGGCGGCGGACATCCTGCGGACCCATGCGCAGGAGCTGGCGCTGCTGGATGCGCTGAACAATGGCAATCCGGTGTCCATCCTGGCCAAGGACGCGGGCTTCGCGGCCGACAGCCTGGAGTATTTCGCCGGCCTGGCCACCGAGGTCAAGGGCGAGACCCTGCCCATGGGGCCCGGCTACCTCGACTACACCGTGCGCGAGCCGCTGGGCGTGGTGGCGCGCATCGTCGCCTACAACCATCCGCTGATGTTCGCCGCCATGCGCCTGGCCGCGCCGCTGGCGGCGGGCAACACGGTCGTGGTCAAGTCGCCCGACCAGGCGCCGCTGTCCATCATTCGCCTGGCCGAACTGATCGGCCACGTGTTCCCCAAGGGCGTGGTCAACTTCCTGTGCGGCAGCCGCGAATGCGGGCAGGCGCTGGCCGAGCACCCGCTGGTGCGCAAGATCACGCTGATCGGCGGTGTGCCCACGGGCAAGTCCGTCATGAAGACGGCGGCCGACGGATTGAAGCCGGTGCTGCTGGAGCTGGGCGGCAAGAATGCGCTGGTGGCCTATCCCGACGCGGACCTGGACAAGCTGGTGGACGGCATCGTGGGCGGCATGAACTTCACGTGGTCGGGCCAGAGCTGCGGCTCCACCAGCCGGGTGTTCCTGCATGAAAGCATCCACGACGAAGTCCTGGCGCGAGTGGCCGAACTGCTGCCCCGGCGGCACCGGCCGGGCATTCCGACGGACCCGGCCACGACCATGGGATCGCTGGTCAGCCGGGCGCAGCTCGAGAAGGTGCAAGGCTTCGTGCAGTCCGCGCTGGACGAAGGCGGCCGGCTGGTGGCCGGCGGCCGGCGGCCCGACGATCCCGCGCTGCGCGACGGTTTCTTCTTCGAGCCCACCATCTTCGCCGACATGCGGCCGGACATGAGGCTGGCGCGCGAGGAAGTGTTCGGTCCCATCATGTCGGTGTTCCGCTGGTCCGACGAGGACGCGATGTGGGCCGACGTCAACGCCGTGGACTTCGGCCTGACCGGTTCGATCTGGACCCGCGATCTCGAGACCGCGCACCGCGCGGCCCGCCGCATCCATACCGGCTATGTCTGGATCAACAACACCAGCCAGCACTTCATCGGCGCGCCGTTCGGCGGCGTGAAGCAGTCGGGCATCGGCCGCGAGGAGTGCTTCGAGGAACTCCTGGAGTTCACCTACACCAAGAACGTCAACCTGAAACTGAACTAGTCCCCCCCTACGCCCTTCGGGCGCCCCCAGGGGGCGGCGCTGGCGGACCGGCGGAGCCGGATCCGCGGCGCCCTGGATCGACATGCGCTGGCGGCTTGGAAAATGACATGAACAACTACGACTACATCATCGTGGGCGCGGGCTCCGCGGGGTGCACGCTGGCCTACCGGCTGGGTGCCGACCCGGCGCTGAAGATACTGGTGCTGGAGGCCGGCGGCCCCGACCGTTCGCCCGTGATCCGGATTCCGCTGACCTGGGGCCTGATCCTCAAGCACCGGATGTACGACTGGGGCTATTTCACCGAGCCCGAGCCCGGCATGGACGGCCGCCGCATCGAATGTGCGCGCGGCAAGGTGCTGGGCGGCTCGACCTCGATCAACGGCATGGCCTATGCGCGCGGCGCCCGCGAGGACTACGACCATTGGGCGCGCGGCCTGGGGCTGGAAGGGTGGTCCTATGACGACGTGCTGCCGTATTTCCGCCGCAGCGAGTCGTGGGAAGAAGGTGCCAGCGATCTGCGCGGCGGCGACGGCCCGCTGACGGTGACACGCCTGCACTACGAGGACCCGCTGGTGGACGCCTTCCTGTGCGCCACGGACCTGGCCGGCCATGGACGCAACGACGACTACAACGGCGCCAGCATCGAAGGCTTCGGCCCCATGCAGGCGACCATCCGCCGCGGCCGCCGCTGGAGCGCGGCGTCGGCCTACCTGAAGCCGGCGGTGGCGCGCGGCAACGTCACGGTGTGGACCGGCGCGTTGACCACGAAGGTGCTGATGGAGCAGGGCCGCGCCGTGGGCGTCGAAGTCCAGCGCGGCGGCCGCCGCGAGCAGGTGCGGTGCGAACGCGAAGTGCTGCTGGCGGGCGGCGTGATCAACTCGCCGCAGCTCTTGATGCTGTCGGGTATCGGCGACGCCTCGGAGCTGGGACGGCACGGCATCGCGACCCGGATCGACCTGCCCGGCGTGGGGCGCAATCTGCAGGACCATGTGGTGTGCGACGTCCGCTGGCGGCGCAAGGAAACGGGACCCCTGCACCGCGCGCTGCGGCTGGACCGCATCGGCTTCGACCTGCTGCGGACCTGGATGTTCGGCTCGGGCCTGTCCAGCAAGGTGCCCGCCGCGGCCGTGGGTTTGGTGCGCAGCCATCCCGAGCTGCCGCTGCCCGACCTGCAGTTGCTGCTGGCCGCCGCGCCCATGGACGCCGGCCCGCATTTCGGTCCGCTGCTCAAGCCCTACGTCGATGCGTTCGCCATCAAGGGGGTCTTCATCACGCCCGAGAGCCGGGGCAGTGTCTCGTTGGCGAGCGGCGATCCTACGGCCCCCGCCGTGATCCGCCAGAACTTCCTGTCCACCGATTACGACCGGCGCGCCGTGCGCCAGATGGTACGCATCATGCGGGCCATCGGCGAACAGCCGCCGCTCGCGCCGTTCCGGGCCGAGGAACTGGCGCCCGGTCCGCAGGCCACGAGCGATGCCGACATCGATGCCTTCATCCGGCGCACGGCCATCACCCTGCACCACCCGGTGGGCACCTGCCGGATGGGCAGCGATGCCGATCCCGACGCCGTGCTCGACGCGCAGTTGCGGGTGCGCGGCGTGGACGGCCTGCGCGTGGTGGATGGATCGGCCATGCCGCGCGTGGTGCGGGGGCCGACCAACGCCCCCATCATCATGATGGCGGAAAAGGCGGCGGACCATATCCTGGGCCGGCCGCCGCTGGCGCGCGACAGGCGCGGGGCGCCGGCGTCGCGCCCGTTCCCCGCGGGCGAAACCGTCCCGGCCTGACCCGCGTCAGGCCGCCGCCAGCCGGGGTGCCGGCTGCATCGCTTCGCGGCCGGTGAAGGCGAAGTCCACCTCGGGCTGGCGGCCGTCGATGATCTCGGCCACCGCGCGGCCCGAACCGCAGCCATGCGTCCAGCCCAGGGTGCCGTGGCCGGTGTTCAGGTACAGGCCGCGCACCTTCGAGGCGCCGATGTAGGGCACGTTGCCCGGCGTGGCCGGCCGCAGTCCGGCCCAGTACTGCGCCAGCTCAGGCCGGCTCATGCCGGGAAAGATCTCCAGCGTGCGCTTGACCAGCGCCTCGCAGCGCACGGGGTTCAGCGCCAGCCCGTAGCCGTTCAGTTCGGCGGTGCCGGCCACGCGCAGGCGGTCGCCCAGGCGCGAAAACACCAGCTTGTATTCGTCGTCGGTCAGGCTGACCTCGGGCGCCAGCGCGGGGTCGAGCACGGGCAGGGTGGCCGAATAGCCCTTGGCCGGATAGATGGACAAGGGGACGCCCGCCTGCCGCGCCAGTTGCGGGCTGAAGCTGCCCAGCGCCAGCACGTAGGCGTCGCCCGTCACGGTTTCATAGCCGCCGGTCTCGCTGGCGATCTCGATACCGGTCATGGCGCCCCCCTCGGTGCGCAGCGCCTGCACGCGCACGCCGTAGCGGAAGTTCACGCCGCGCTGCGCACACAGCTCGGCCAGGCGCGTGGTGAACAGGTGCACGTCGCCCGATTCGTCGGCGCTGGTGTAGGTGGCGCCCGCCAGGCGGGGGGCGATCTGCGCCAGCGCGGGCTCGAGGCGCACGACTTCGTCGCGGTCGATCACCTGCCGCTCGCAGCCCATCTCGCGCATGATGCGGGCCGGTTCGAGCGCGGCGTCGAACTCTTTCTGGCTGGTGTAGAAATGCAGGATGCCGCGTTGCAGGTGGTCGTAGCGGATGCCGATCTCGGCGCGCAGTTCCTGTAGGCTGGAGCGGCTGTAGGTCCCCAGGTTCAGGATCTGGATCATGTTGTGCCGCGATCGCGCCGAGGTGCATTCGCGCAGGAATTGCAGGCCCCATTTCCATTGGTCGGGATCGGCGCGCAGGCGGAACAGCAGGGGGGCGTCCTCGCGGCCCAGCCAGCGCAGCAGTTTCAGCGGCGCGGACGGGTTGGCCCAGGGTTCGGCGTGGCTGACGGAGATCTGGCCGCCGTTGCCGAAGCTGGTTTCGCGCGCGGCGCCCGCGTTGCGTTCCAGGACGACGACCTCGTGCCCGGCCTTGGCGAGATACCAGGCCGACGTGACGCCGGTGATGCCGGCGCCCATGACGATGACTTTCATTGCAGGCTCTCGGGAAAAAAACAGGGGCAAGCGGCAGATGTCTGCCGCTTGCCCCTACTGTCCTTTTGCCTGAGAGATTCGCGCGCGCCGGCCGGCGCCGCTTGCCCCTTCGGCGGCCGCGCCGGTTCAGGGCGCGACGCTCTCCAGTTGTTTGGTTGCCAGTCTCGTGACCTGAGCGTTTCAGGGGATACGCCTTCGGTAGAAGCGGCAAGCCGCTTCGTTCTCCTGGTGCGAAGCAGGATAGCATGGGCCTTGCGCCAGTGCCATCCCGGGTATCGCGCAGGCGCGCGTCAATGCCGCGCGAGCCGCAGCAACAGGCTTACCAGCTCGCCCTGGCGGTGCGTGCCGGTCTTCGTGAACAGCGCGCGCAGCTGCGTGCGCGCGGTGCTGAGCGCGATGCCGTGGCGTTCGGCGTATTCGGCCAGACTCAGCCCTTCCTGCAGCTTGGTTGCCAGGCGCGCCTCGGCCCGGCTGAACTGGAAAAGGTCGTTCACGCGGAGATTCTGTTGCTCGGGATCGACCACGCTGACCGCGACCAGCGGGCGTTGCAGCGGATTGTCGGGGTGGTCCTCGGACAGCGGCGTGACCACGACGTCCGGACCACCGGCGGTGGGCGGCGCGATGCGCGAGGCACGGCGCGATCCGGAATGTCCCGTGGCTTGCAGGATGGCCGTTTCGAGCCGGCTGGCGGCGGCATGGCGGGGGCGGATCTGGCCGTTGTGTTCGCACAGCGCGCCATCGGGCAGCGCGGCATGCCGTTGGGCCGCGGCATTGCGGTAGGCCACCCGCCGTCCTTCATCGAGCAGCCACAGCGGCGTGGGCAGGCTGTCCAGCACCTGGTCGCGCAGCGCCAGGCCGTCGCGCAGCCCGGTCAGCGTGTCGTACAGCGTGCCGGCGCGCTGCAGGTGCGGCGCGATGCGCGCCAGCAGGTCGTCCTGGCAGGGATCGGGCCGCACGCCGATGGCGGTCAGCAGCGCGACGTAGACGCAGGCGCCCTGGCCGTTCAGCCGGATCGAGGCGCGGTCGTCCATGCCCTGGACCCGCTGGAATTCCTGGTAGTAGGGGTGGTGGTCGAGCGTTTCGGCGGGCAGCTCGCGGCGGTCGTGGTTCCACCGCCCGTCGTCCGTTGCCGCGATCAGCTCGCGCATCGGGTCGATGGCGCCATAGTGGACGTTGTAGGCCTGGATGGCGGCGGGATCGCACCGAGCCGCCAGCGTGACGGTAGCCGCGGTTTCGCCGGGATGGTTGATGGCGATCGCGCCGAACTGCCTGCCGCTGGCGGCGGCCAACGCGTCGAGCAGCGCCGGCCATCGGGCGCTGTCCAGCACGCTTTCATAGCAGAGTCCGACGAGGGCGTCGTAGGTTTCCTGGGAGGGAGCAATGCCCATGGTAGTCATGTGGTTGAACGGGTGGTTACATCATGTTACGCAACATGCGAAGCGGGCAATCACTTTCATCGATCCGTCCACATCAGGAAAACCCTGCGCGCGGATGTCGCAGCCGGCGCGGGCGGGCTGCGGGTACTATCGGCGCATGACCACCAATTCGCTGCACGCGGGGGCCAGGCCCCTGGCATCCCCCGGACCCGCGCTGCGGGTCGAGCGGCTGGACAAGCGCTACGGCGGCCGCGCGATCGTGGACGCCTTGTCCTTCGAGATCGCGCGCGGCGAGTGCTATGGCTTGCTGGGGCCTAACGGCGCGGGCAAGACCACCACCCTGCGGTCGATCCTGGGCCTGACGCCGGTGGACGGCGGCTCGATCCGGCTGCTGGATTACCCGGTGCCGGCGCGGGCGCGCCAGGCCCGGGCGCGCATAGGCGTGGTGCCGCAGATCGACAATCTCGATCCCGATTTCACCGTCGAGGAAAACCTGCTCGTGTTCGGCCGCTATTTCGGCCTGGCCGACGGCGAGATCCGCCGCCGCATCCCCGGTCTGCTGGAATTCGCCTCGCTGGCCGCCAAGCGCACGGCGCGCATCAACGAGCTGTCGGGCGGCATGAAGCGGCGCCTGACGCTGGCGCGGGCGCTGGTCAACGATCCCGACCTGATCGTGATGGACGAACCCACGACCGGGCTGGACCCGCAGGCGCGCCACCTGATCTGGGAGCGCCTGAAGACGCTGCTGGCGCAGGGCAAGACCATTCTGCTGACCACGCATTTCATGGACGAGGCCGAGCGCCTGTGCGATCGGCTGGGCCTGCTGGACCGGGGCCGGATGATTGCCGAAGGGGCGCCCCAGGACCTGATCGCGCGTCATGTCGAACCCGAGGTGGTGGAGGTGTTCGGGGAAGGGGCCCGGGATTGGCTGGCGCGCCATCGCGCCGCCATGCCGGACCGCGTCGAGGTCAGCGGCGAGACGGTCTATTGTTATACGGCCGAACCGGATCGCGTGCTGGCGCTGCTGCGCGAGGGAGGCCGGGTGCGCTACCTGCACCGACCGGCCAATCTGGAAGACCTCTTTCTAAGGCTGGCCGGCCGCGATTTAAGAGAATGATAGGGCCCCCCGTACGCGCTGACGCGCGCCCCCCAGGGGGCGGCACTGGCGGACCGGCGGAGCCGGATCCGCTGTGCCCTGGATTGAGGGCTGAGATGATATGAGTGAATGGGCGATGGATGTTTCGCGATTGGGGATCTGGGGGCTGCCTCGGCCGGGGCGGGGGTGCGTGCCGGTGCTGCGGCGCAATTTCCTGGTCTGGCGCAAGACGGCGTTGACCACGGTGCTGGGCGACGTCATGGATCCGATGGTGGCGCTGCTGGCGCTGGGCTATGGCCTGGGCAGCCTGCTGCCGGGTATCGATGGCGTGCCGTACGTGACGTTCCTGGCCGCCGGTTCGATCTGCATGGGGGCGCTGTACGCGGCCACCTTCGAGGCGACCTACAGCGCCTTTTCCCGGCTGCACATCCAGCGTTCCTGGGATGCGATGCTGAACACGCCGCTGTCGCTGGACGACGTGGTGTTCGCCGAGATCCTGTGGGCCGCGGCCAAGAGCATGAAGAGCGGGCTGGCGATCCTGCTGGTGGTGGTGGCGCTGGACATCTCGCGCGCCGTCACGCTGCTGTGGATCCCGCCGGCGCTGGTGCTGCTGGGGGTGACCTTCTCGGCGCTGGCGCTGGTCATGTCGGCGCTGGCCAGGGGCTTCGATTTCTTCATGTATTACTTCACGCTGGGCGTGACGCCCATGGTGTTCCTGTCCGGCGTGTTCTTTCCCGTGTCGCAACTGCCCGAGGCGCTGGTGCAGGCGGCCCGGCTGCTGCCCCTGGCCCCGGCCATCGAGCTGGTCAGGCCGCTGGTGCTGGGCCGGATGCCCGACCAGCCCTGGGAACAGGTGCTGCAGCTGGCGCTGACCGCGGCCGTCGCCATCTGGCTGGCCACCGCGCTGATGCGCCGCCGCCTGCTGAGCTGAAATCCTGGAGACCGCCATGTCGTCGCCGTCCGAGGCCGCCCGCCAAGTGGTGCTGGTATTCTGCAATGCCCCCGATGCCGATACCGCCCGGGACATCGCCCGCCGCCTCGTCGAAGACGGGGTGGCCGCCTGCGTGAACGTCGGCGCGCCGGTGTTGTCCATCTATCGGTGGAAGGGGGAGGTGGAGTCCGCCGACGAGATTCCGCTGTTCATCAAGACCACGGCGGCCCGCCAGAGGGCCGTGCAGGAGACGATCGCCCGGCTGCACCCCTACGAGGTGCCCGAGATCATCGCCGTGCCCGTGACCGAAGGATTGCCGGCCTATCTGGATTGGGTCCGGCAGGAAACGAAGAACTGATGTCCATATTCCGTTTGCGGGCGGTCGGCCCGCGCGCCCACTGGCTCCTGGCCTGCCTCGTGTGGGCCTGCGCCGCGCTCCTGCCGCGTTCCGCGCCGGCGGAGGATTTCCTGCCGCCCGAGCAGGCCTTCCGTTTTTCCGCGCGCGCCGTGGCGCCCGACGCCATCGAGCTGTCCTGGGCGATCGCGCCCGGCTACTACATGTACCGCGAGCAGTTCCGGTTCGTCGCGGATCCGCCGGAAGTCGCGTTGGGTGAGCCCCAGTTGCCGCCCGGACAGGTCAAGTTCGACCAGACCTTCGACAAGGAGGTCGAGACCTACCGCGACAAGGTGGCGGCCCGACTGACGATCCCCACCGGCACGGCCTTCGCACTGGCCGTCACCAGTCAGGGCTGCGCCGACGCCGGCCTGTGCTATCCGCCGGCCGAACACAAGGTGCGCGTCGTGGCCGCCTCGGCGCCCGGCGGCCTGCCGCAGGTCGAGGGCGGGGCGGGGACCGGCCTGCGCTGGTCGGCGTTCGCCGGCGCCGACGACGTGGGCCTGGCCGACATGCTGGCCGGCAGCGGCCTGGCCCGCACGGCGCTGATCTTCCTGGGCCTGGGCATCCTGTTGTCGCTCACGCCCTGCGTGCTGCCCATGGTGCCCATTCTGTCGGCCATCGTGGTCGGCGACGCCGCCGGCCATGCCCGGCCCCGCCTGCGCGGGCTGGGGCTGGCCGCGGCCTATGTGCTGGGCATGTCGGTGGTCTACACCGCGGTCGGCCTGCTGGCGGCGCTGAGCGGCGTCAGCCTGGCGGCCACCTTGCAGACGCCCTGGGTGCTGGGCGTGTTCGCCGCGCTGCTGGCCGTGCTGGCCCTGGCCATGTTCGACGTGTTCACGCTGCAATTGCCGTCCAGTTGGCAGACTTCCCTGTCGGACCGCGTCTCGCGCCTGCCCGGCGGCCGCGCCACCGGAGCGCTGGCGATGGGCGCCGTGTCCGCGCTGATCGTCGGGCCGTGCGTGGCCGCGCCGCTGGCGGGCGCGCTGCTGTATGTCTCGCAGACGGGCGACGTGCTGCTGGGCGGCGTGGCGCTGTTCGCGCTGGCCTGGGGCATGGGCGTGCCGCTGTTGGCGGCGGGGGCCTCGGCCGGCGCGTTGTTGCCCAAGGCGGGAGTCTGGATGGACGGTGTGAAGCGCTTCTTCGGCATGCTGCTGCTGGCCGTGGCGTGGTGGATGCTCTGGCCCGTCCTGCCGGGCTGGGTGCAGATGTCGGGCTGGGCGGTGCTGGCCATCCTGGCCGCCACCCTGCTGCACGCCTTCGATGCCCTGCCCGCCGACGCGGGCACGGGCCGCCGCGTGCTCAAGGGTGTGGGCATCCTGTTCGCGCTGATCGGCGTCCTGCAGGCCGTGGGCGTGGCCAGCGGCGGCCGGGATCCGTGGCAGCCGCTGAGCCATCTGGCCGCGTCGGGCGGCGCGGGCCCGGTTCCCGTCCTCGCGCCGCCTGTGCCGGGGCCCGCGCCGGCGCAGGACGGGGACGGCTTGTGGCGTCCTCCCGGCGGCGCCTCGTCGCGGCCCGGCGCCGCGGCGTCATTCGAGCGCGTGCGCTCGGTGGCAGAGCTGGATGCGCTGCTGGCGGCGTCCGACCGCCCGGTGATGCTGGATTTCTATGCTGACTGGTGCGTGTCGTGCAAGGAAATGGAGGCACTGACCTTTCCCCGTCCCGAGGTCGTGCAGCGGCTGGCGGGCATGCGTCTCGTGCAGGCGGACGTGACCGCCAACAACGCCGACGACCGCGAGCTGCTCAAGCGCTTCCGGCTGTTCGGCCCGCCCGGCATCGTGTTCTTCGCGCCGGGCGGCGCGCCGCTGCCACAGCGGGTGATCGGCTTCCAGGGGGCGGAGCGCTTCGCCCGCGTGCTGGACGACGTGCTGGCGACGGCCGCGCGCTGAGTCGGCCCCGGGTGGGGTTCAGGCCAGCGTCCGGATCAACTGCACCAGCTCGACCTGTCGCCGGCAGCCGGTCTTGCGGAACAGGTTCTTCAGGTGGCTGCGCGCGGTTTCCGGCGAGACGGCCTGCGCGGCGGCGTACTCCTTGATGGTCTGGCCGGTGGCCAGCGCCAGGGCCAGGCGTGCCTCCGCCGGCGTGATGCCCAGCGCCCGGACGATGAGCTGGGTGTCCAGCGGCAGGCGGTCGGTGGGTACGGAGAATATGACCAGGGCCAGCGGCGTGTCGCGCAGTCCGGCCAACAGGTGCAGGGTGTCCAGCGGCAGGACGGTGATCCAGACCGGCAGCGGCCCGCCGGTGGAGAACAGGTCCGCCTTCCTGGCGGTCGAGCAGGCCTGGCTTAGCGCGGCCTGCAAGCGCCGCTGGGTGGCGGCGTCCCGCATGCCCAGGATGCCGCCTTTAGGCGCCAGCCATGGCGACGTGCGTAGGTATCGTTCGGCGCGCGCATTGGCGTATTCGATCCGGCCACGGGCATCGACGACCGCCACGCCTCGTGGCAGGCCGTCCAGGGCGGCGCGGCCGACCAGCGCCTCGCGCTGCAACTGCCTCATGCGCGCGCGCAGCCGTGACGCGCGAACCATGTCGGGCATGACGAGTTCCAGCAAGGCGCGTTCGCGATCCCCATAGGGGCGGTGGTCCGCCGGGCGCATGATGCCCAGATAGTCGCGCGTATGGCCGTCGTCGCGTTGCAGGATGCACAGGGTATGGCGCAGGTCCACGCTTCGCAGGAAGTCCGCGTAGACCGCGGAGCGCGACATCTGCCGGCTGTCCAGGTGCTCATGGTCCAGGATGAAGCTGCCTTCCCGCAGGTGCGCGAAAAGCGCCAGCCGTTCGTCGCCCTGGACGTAGTGCTCGGCGTATTCGTCGAACTTGTGCAGCGGCGCGGCGTCGCAGATCACGCGGTCCGGCACGCTGCCGTCGCGCAGGTCCACCGTCACCTGATGGAAGGCCTGGCCGCCCACCTTG
This sequence comes from Pigmentiphaga sp. H8, assembly GCF_003854895.1. Classification (NCBI taxonomy): domain Bacteria; kingdom Pseudomonadati; phylum Pseudomonadota; class Betaproteobacteria; order Burkholderiales; family Alcaligenaceae; genus Pigmentiphaga; species Pigmentiphaga sp. H8. The sequence continues at coordinate 651,383 of NZ_CP033966.1, forward strand.
GCGGCCAGCAGGCCCAGCCCGGCCTGCCATTGGTCGGGGGCCGCGATGCCTTCATACAGGCGCGCGGCGATCGACTGGGAACACTCCAGGAGCGACAGGCGGGGTGGCATGGCTCAAAGCCTGTCGGCGGTGTCCGGATCGTCCTTGCCGGCCCGCAGTCCCGCCTTGCGCGCCAGCGCCTCCGCCACCCGGTAGGGCCGCATTTCCAGGAAGCGGCGCGCCGAGAACCAGCTCCACAGAAGCAGCGCCAGCAGCACCATGCCGACCATGATCCACCAGAACGATCCGCTGTCGTGGACGAAGGGCAGGTGGTCCACGTTCATGCCGAAGATGCCGGTGATGAGCGTGAGCGGCATGAAGATGACCGTGACCACGGTCAGGATGCGCATGATCTCGTTGGTCCGGTGGGCCGTGGCGGAGAAGTGCAGCTGCACGGCGGTTTCCACCGACGATTCCATGCGCCGCGCGTGGCTCAGCACGCGGTTCACATGTTCCATGACGTCGTTGATGCGGACCAGCAGCGCATCGCGCCGCTGGTCGAAGGCGCCGGAGCCCCAGGCATCCTCGCTGCGGTCCATGGCCGCGTCGCGCAGCTCGGACAGCGCGTCGTACTGTTCCTCGCAGATGTTCTCCAGGCGCCGCAGCACGATGCGGGCATCGAGCAGCGCCAGCCAGTTGCGGAAACGGCCGTTGGGATTGAGCAGTTCGCGCTGCCAGCGATCGAGCTGCAAGGTCAGGGGCTGGCGTAGCGCCAGGTACTTGTCGACCATGCCGTTCAGCAGCCGCAGCATCAGTTCGGCGGGGCCGGACGGGACGCGGCCCAGCGGGCCGATGCTGCTGGGCGCGCGGTCGCGCCGCCCCTCGGGCGGGACCTCGCCGCGCTGTTCGGCCAGGCGGCGCTTCATTTCCTGGCAGGTGGCGCTGTAGCCGTGGCGGACGGTGATCAGCGCCTGCCCCAGCACGAAGAACGACACCGGCTGCGTGCGCAGGCTGGCCAGCAGCGGGATGCCCGTCTTGCCGTTGGCCGCGGGGCGCGGCTCGGCTGCCGGCGCGTCGGTCACGATGCGTCGGAATACCACCATCTCGTAGGTGGTCGTGTTGTCGAAGTACGAGGGGTGGACCGGGTTGGCGGCATCCTGCAGGTGCAGGTCGTGCAACTGCACGCCGGTCAGCCGCGCGATCTCGTCGCGCCAGGCGTCGGGGTTGGCCGCCAGGTCCTCGGCCCCCGCGTCTATCCACAGGTAGCCCTTGCTGGCGGCCAGTTGCGCCGCGTTATGTGGACGGGGCCCTCCGTTTTCCGAGATCCAGAGGACGTCCATGGCTTCAGCCTTTCAGCTTGCGGGCGGCGTCGAGCGCGAAATAGGTCAGGATGCCGTCGGCTCCGGCGCGCTTGAACGCCAGCAGGGCTTCCATCACGACCTTGTCCTCGTCCAGCCAGCCGTTGGCGCTGGCCGCCTTGATCATCGCGTATTCGCCGCTGACCTGGTAGGCGAAGGTGGGGACGCGGAAGGTGTCCTTGACCCGCCGCAGCACGTCCAGGTAGGGCATGCCGGGCTTGACCATGACCATGTCCGCGCCCTCGCGCAGGTCCAGCGCGACCTCGCGCAGGGCCTCGTCGATGTTGCCCGGGTCCATCTGGTAGGCGGCCTTGTTGGACTTGCCCAGGTTCGAGGCCGACCCGACCGCGTCGCGGAAGGGGCCGTAGAACGCGCTGGCGTACTTGGCCGAGTAGGCCATGATGCGGGTGTGGATGTGGCCGTTGCCTTCCAGCGCCTGGCGCACGGCGCCGATGCGTCCGTCCATCATGTCGCTGGGCGCGACGATGTCCACGCCGGCCTCGGCCTGCGCCAGGGCCTGCTTGACCAGGATCTCGACGGTGGGCTCGTTCAGCACGTAGCCGGACTCGTCGATCAGGCCGTCCTGCCCGTGGCTGGTGTAGGGGTCGAGCGCGACGTCGGTCAGGATGCCCAGCTCGGGCAGGCGCTTCTTGAGTTCGGCCACCACGCGCGGGATCAGGCCGTCGGGCCGCGTCGCGGCGATGCCGTCCGGCGTCTTCAGTTCAGGCGCGATCACGGGGAACAACGCCAGGACCGGGATCCCGAGCTCGACGCATTCCTCGGCCACCGGCAGCAGCGTGTCCAGGCTGTAGCGTTCCACGCCCGGCAGCGACGGCACCGGCTGGCGCAGCCCCTTGCCCTCGGCCACGAATACGGGATAGATGAGATCGTCGGCCGACAGCCGGTTCTCGCGCACCAGGCGGCGGGTGAAGTCGTCGCGCCTCAGGCGGCGGGGGCGTCCGGCGGGAAAATCGGCGAATACTTCGTGTTGGCTCATTGCGGTTGTCGTCCTGTCAATGCTGCGCGGCGAGGGACGGACCCCCTGCCATCGCAAGATACCATTGCGTCCCCGCGGGCGTCATGCCGCGACCTGGGGCATCAGCCAGCCCTCGATGTGGGCGGTCGCTTCGTCCAGGCCGATGCGGTGGGTCGAGGAAAACGGCACGGTGTGCAGCGCGCCGATGGCGGCCAGTTCCTTCTTGACGGCGAACTGGGCCTTGATGCGCTGGCCGTAGGGAAATTTGTCGGCCTTGGTCAGCAAGGCCAGCACCGGCTTGCCGGACGGCGCGATCCAGTCGATCAGGTTGCGGTCCAGGTCGGTCACGCCGCGGCGGATGTCCACCAGCAGCACGACGCCGGCCAGCGAGGACCGGTTGCGCAGGTAGCCGCCCAGCACCTGGGCCCACTGCGAGCGGTCTTCCCGGGCCACCGAGGCATAGCCGTAGCCGGGCAGGTCGACCAGGAACCCCAGGTCGCGCTCGGGCTCGAGCGGGTCGGGCAGGCCGAACATGTTGATCAGCCGGGTGCGCCCCGGCGTCTTGCTGGAGAAGGCCAGGCGCCTTTGCTGGGTCAGCACGTTGATCGCCGACGACTTGCCGGCGTTGGAGCGGCCGACGAAGCAGACCTCCGGCGCCCCGGGCGGGGGCAACTGGTCGAGCCGGGCGGCGGACGTCGTGAAATGGGCGCGATGGAGAATGGACACTGGGCGTCGCCGGCCGGCGAAGTTAAGCAATAACCCGCTATTGTACGGCCGGCCCCGCGGCGCGGTCGCGCGTCAGCCGACCCGCTTCAATTCCTTCTTGAACAACTGCTGCCGCTTCACGTAGCTTTCCACGCCGGCCCGGATGCGGGCGATGTCCTCGTCGGTCAGCTGGCGCACGACCTTGGCGGGCGCGCCCAGGATCAGCGAACGGTCGGGGAACTCCTTGCCCTCGGTCACGATGGCGCCCGCGCCCACCAGGCAGTTCTTGCCGATGACCGCGCGGTTCAGCACCACGGCCTGGATGCCGATCAGCGAGCCGTCGCCGATGGTACAGCCGTGCAGCATGGCCTGGTGCCCGACGGTCACGTAGTCGCCGATGGTGAGCTTGAGCCCCGGGTCGGTGTGCAGCACCGCGCCTTCCTGGATGTTGCTGGAGTCGCCCAGGACGATGTCGTCGTTGTCGGCCCGGATCACCGCGCCCGGCCAGACGCTGGCGTTCTCGCCCAGCCTGGCCTTGCCGATGACGGTGGCCTGCTCGGCCACGTATGCCGAGTCCGGAATGCGGGGCGCGTCGGCGCCGAGCTGGTAGACAGCCATGATGGTCCTTCCCGAATAGTTTTCTATGGGCTACGTTGTAGTTGCTATAATAAGCGGTTACTTAACATAGGAAAGCGCCGTTGGGCTTGCCTATGCGTTCCCCGCGGGAGCGGGGGCGAACCAGGTTTGCAGTAGAACAAAACTCGCAGTAGAAGAACGATCACCTCCGGCGCGAGCCGGGACGAATCGATAAACGGAGTAGGTGGGGGGTAGGTGGGCCCCGCGGAGACACCTGCAGGAGAATTCTTGCCGCACGTCGGCTGGAGCAGCAGGAGCAGGGCATCCGTGAGTCGCGTATCCGTAGCCTGATTGTGGAATTTAGGTCGAGGTTTTCATGAAGCGTGTGCTGTCCCTGATGCTTGTCGCGAGCGGTGCAATCCTGGGTGCGACGATGGCTCTGCCGTCCCTGGCCGCCGATGCCCAACCCCGTCCCAAGGTCGACGCGGCCAAGGGCGAGCAGTTGTTCACCAACGGCGACGCGGCCCGCAACATCATTTCCTGTGCCAGTTGCCATGGCCCCGGCGGCAATAGCGCCGGCGCCGCCAATCCCAAGCTGGCCGGCCAGCATCCCGACTACATCTACAAGCAGCTCGTCAATTTCAAGGTCAAGGAAGGCGCCAAGACGCCCGAGCGCGTCAATGCCGTCATGAACGTCAACGCCGCCGGCCTGACCGACGAGGACATGCGCAACATCTCGGCCTACCTCGGCGCCCAGACCCTCAAGCCCGCCGTGGCCAAGAGCAAGGACACCGTCGAACTCGGCCAGCGCATCTTCCGCGCCGGCATCGCCAGCAAGGGCGTTCCGGCCTGCGCCTCCTGCCACAGCGCCAACGGCGCCGGCATTCCCTCGCAATATCCGCGCGTGGGCGGCCAGTTCGGCGAGTACACCGAGGCCCAGCTCGTGGCCTTCCGCAGCGGCGCGCGGCACAATAACGTGCCGATGGCGCAGATCGCCAACAAGATGACCGACGCCGAAATCAAGGCCGTGGCCGACTACATCGCCGGCCTGCGCTGATCCGCGCCCGGAACCACTGCTGTCGATCGCGGTCATTGAAGGGGCGGATCTTCCGCCCCTTTGCTTTTGCATGATTTGGCAGGTTTTCAGCGGCAACCGACCTGTCCGAACCGAGGTCCGCAGCACCCATCATGACCACCGCCACTTCCTCCGCTTCCCGCCCGGCCTCGCGCGGCCTCGGCGCCGATCTGCTAGAACTGCTGGCTTCGATGCGGTTCGCCGTCAGCCTGCTGGTCTTCATCTGCCTGGCCAGCATCGTCGGGACGGTGCTGGTGCAGAACCAGCCGTCGAACAACTACGTCAACCAGTTCGGGCAGTTCTGGTTCGAGGTGTTCGAGACCTTCTCGCTCTACCACGTCTACAACGCGTGGTGGTTCCTGCTCATCATGGGTTTCCTGGTGGTCTCCACCAGCCTCTGCATCCTCCGCACCGCGCCCAAGATGGTGCGCGACATGCGTTCGTTCCGCGAACACGTGCGCGAAAGCAGCCTGCGATCCTTCCATCACCGAGCCGAGTTCGCGTCGCCGGCGGCACCGGCCCAACTGGCCGGCTCGCTGGCCGAGCTGCTCAAGCGCCAGGGCTATGCGGTGCGCGCCCGGACCGAGGGCCCGGCCACGCTGCTGGCGGCCAAGCGGGGCAGCGGCAACCGGCTGGGCTACATCTTCGCCCATACGGCCATCGTCATCGTCTGCATAGGCGGCCTGCTCGACAGCGAGCTGCCGATACGGCTGCAGATCTGGCTGGCCGGCAAGAAGCCCCTGTTCGAGAACATGGCCATCGCCGACGTGCCCGCCTCCGGACGCCTGGGCCTGGGCAACCCCAGTTTCCGCAGCAGCGTGCTGGTGCCCGAGGGCGGCAAGGCCCGCAACGGCATCGTCATGGTGGACGACGGCGCGCTGGTCCAGCCCCTGCCGTTCACGCTGGAGCTGAAGAAATTCATCGTCGAATACTATTCCACGGGCATGCCGCGCCTGTTCGCGAGCGAGGTCGAGGTCACCGACAACGAGACCGGCGAACACTTCCCCGCCACCATCAAGGTCAATGAACCGCTGCGCTACAAGGGCGTGACGGTCTACCAGTCCAGCTTCGACGACGGCGGCAGTACCCTGGAGCTGACCGGTTACGCACTGCGCGGCGGCCAGCCCTATACCTTCCCGGTGTCGGGCAAGGTCGGCGGCACGGCGCAACTGGTGGCCGACGGCGCCCCCGCCAGCGACGCGCTGAAGGACCTGACCGTCGAGTTCAGCGGTTTCCGCCCCATCAACGTCGAGAACTTCGCCAACGGCCGCGTGGGCGCGGCCGAGCCCAAGGCCTTGCGCGAGCACGTCGCGGCGGTGTCCGGCAGTGCCGCCCGGGTGGGCCAGAACGAGGATTTTCGCAACGTCGGCCCCAGCGTGCAGTACAAGCTGCGCGACGCCAGCGGCCAGGCGCACGAATTCCACAATTACATGCTGCCGGTCGACGTCGATGGCGTGAAGGTCTTCCTGTCCGGGGTGCGCACCAACCCCGACGATGATTTCCGCTACGTGCGCATGCCGGCCGACGCCGACAACTCCCTGAAGGAATTCCTGGGCCTGCGCGCCATCCTGCAGGATCCGCAGGCCCGCGCGCTGGCCGCGCGCCGCTTCGCCCACGCCAACCGGCTGGCCGCGGGCAGCGCCGCCGACAGCGAACTGACCGCCCAGTTGCAGGCTTCGGCCGAGCGGGCGCTGGACACCTTCGCCGACGGCGGCCTGCAATCCATCGCCCGTTTCCTGGAAACCAACGTGTCGTCCGGCGAACAGCAGCGCGCGGCCGACGTCGTGGTCAAGCTGCTGGGCGGCGCGATGGGCGAGCTGCGCGCGGTCGAGCGCGAGCGCGCGGGGCTGCCCGCGCTGCCCACCAGCGGCCCCGAGGGCGCCGAGGCCGCGGCCTGGACCCAGGCGGCCGTGGGCGCGATGTCGGACCTGTTTCTGTATCCGGCGCCGGTCGTGCTCAGCCTGAAGGATTTCCATCACGTCCAGGCCAGCGTGTTCCAATTGAGCCGGACCCCCGGCAAAAATGCGGTATACCTGGGCTGCGTGCTGCTGATCCTGGGCGTATTCTCGATGTTCTACATCCGCGAGCGCCGCGTCTGGCTGTGGGTCAAGCCGGGGCAGGACGGACAGGGTGCGCACACCATGATGGCCATGACTTCCCAGCGGCGCACGCTGGATTTCAACCAGGAATTCGAACGGCTCAAGGCGGATATCGCCGCCTTGCCGCCGCAGCAGAAAGGGTAGCTAATGGAACTGACCTCATCCGCCCGCGACGGCGCCGTCCGGACTCCCCGCCGGGGCATGGACGGGCCCCGGGGGCTCGACTGGACCGACATCGCCTTCGCCGCGCTGCTGGCGGCGGGCGCCGCCTTCGCGTTCCAGCGGGTAGGCGGGATCATGAACTACTACGACAAGGCCATCCTGGCCGGCACGGCGGTCGTGCTGGCCTGGCTGGCCTGGCTGTGGCGTCCGCTGCGCGCGCTGATGATCGCGGTGGCCATCAGCGGCGGCCTGGCCGTCACCCTTTACCAGGGCGACCTCGCGCGGGCCGACCAGGCCTTCTTCCTGAAATATCTGCTGTCCTCGCAGTCCGCCATCCTGTGGATGTGCGCGCTGTTCGTCATCGCCACCGGATGCTACTGGATAGGCCTGATCGCCCGCAGCGGCACGGCAGCCTGGCTGGGGACGGCGCTGACCTGGAGCGCGGTGTTCGCCGGCCTGACGGGCCTTCTGGTGCGCTGGCACGAAAGCTACCTGCTCAGCCCGGACATCGGCTACATCCCCGTCAGCAACCTGTACGAAGTCTTCATTCTTTTCTCGCTGATCACGGCGCTGTTCTACCTGTACTACGAGCGCAAATACGACACGCGCAGCCTGGGCGGCTTCGTACTGCTGGTCATCGCCTCGGCCGTCGCCTTCCTGGTCTGGTACACCTTCGACCGTGGCGCGCAGCAGATCCAGCCGCTGGTGCCGGCCCTGCAAAGCTGGTGGATGAAGCTGCACGTGCCCGCCAACTTCATCGGCTACGGCACGTTCTCGCTGGCCGCCATGGTCGCCTTCGCCTACCTGGTCAAGGCGCACGGCAAGACCTCCTCGTGGGTGAAGCTGGCGCCGCTGTTCATCCTGGGCGTGCTGCTGGCGGTCGAGCCGCTGATCTTCCGCCAGACCGGCATGCCGGCCTACTGGATGACCTACGCCGGCGTGGCCGCGCTGATCGTCGGCGGCATCCTGCTGGGCCGCCGCCAGCTGGCCGATCGCCTGCCCGCGCTCGAGGTGCTGGACGACATCATGTACAAGGCCATCGCCGTGGGCTTCGCGTTCTTCACCGTCGCCACGGTGCTGGGCGCGCTGTGGGCGGCCGACGCCTGGGGTGCCTATTGGCAGTGGGATCCCAAGGAGACCTGGGCGCTGATCGTCTGGCTGAACTACGCGGCCTGGCTGCACATGCGGCTGATCAAGGGCCTGCGCGGCAACGGCGCCGCCTACTGGGCCCTGGTGGGCCTGCTGGTAACGGGTTTCGCCTTCCTGGGCGTGAACATGTTCCTGTCGGGACTGCACTCCTATGGAGAGCTCTGACATTGGCTCACGGTTGCTACCGCTGGCAGCCAGCGATAGCAACGGAACCACACCCCAAGATAGCGGTCCTAGACCCAGGATGCGGTGGATCCGGCTTTGCCGGTCCACCCGCGCTGCCCCCTTGAGGGGGCCCGCGTAAGCGGGTACGGGGTGGGCTTTATACGGACTGGAGACCGTCATGCTGATACGCAGGCCTGCCGATGTTTTGCCTTCCGAGATCACGCCCGAGGCGGTCTATCGCGAGCGGCGGCGGTGGATGTTGCAGGCGGGGCTGGCCGCGTCGGCGCTGGGGCTGGCGGGGTGGAGCGACCGGCAGGCGTTCGCGCAGACGACGGGCGTGAAGCTGGCGGCGCAGCGCAATGGCGCGTTCGTGGTGATGGACAAGCCGACCTCGCAGAAAGACGTCACCACCTACAATAATTTCTACGAATTCGGCACCGACAAGGGCGATCCCTCGGACCATGCGGGGCGTTTCCGCACCTCGCCCTGGACTGTCGCGATCGAGGGCGAGGTCAAGAAGCCGCAGGTGCTGTCCCTGGACGACCTGCGCAAGCTGGCGCCGCTGGAAGAGCGGGTCTACCGGCTGCGTTGCGTCGAGGGCTGGTCCATGGTGATTCCCTGGACCGGGTATTCGCTGGCGGCGCTGATCCGCCGGGTCGAACCCACCGGCAATGCCCGCTTCGTCGAATTCGTCACCGCCGTGCAGCCCGACACCATGCCCGGCCTGCGCGCGCGCGTGCTCGACTGGCCCTATGTCGAGGCGCTGCGCATGGACGAGGCCATGCAGCCGCTGACCCTGCTCACCTTCGGCGTCTACGGCGAAACCCTGCCCAACCAGAACGGCGCCCCCGTGCGCGTGGTGGTGCCCTGGAAATACGGCTTCAAGTCGGGCAAGTCGCTGGTGAAGATACGCTTCGTGGAAAAACAGCCCGCCACCAGCTGGGTCAAGGCCGCGCCGCAGGAATACGGTTTCTACGCCAACGTCAATCCCAACGTGCCCCATCCGCGCTGGAGCCAGGCGTCCGAGCGCCGCATCGGCGAGGACGGCCTGTTTTCGCCCAAGCGCAAGACCTTGATGTTCAACGGCTACGGCGACCAGGTCGCCAGCTTGTACGCCGGCATGGACCTGGCCCGCGACTACTGAGATGGCGGACATGCCCGTCGCGCCGCCGCGTACCGCCACCCGGGCAGCGCCGTCCGAGCCGCGCGTGTTCGGGCTGGCCGTGGGGCGCTTCAAGGTCCTGCTGTTCGTCGTCGCGCTGCTGCCGCTGGCGCGCTGGATCTGGCTGGGGGCGACGGATGCGCTGACGGCCAATCCCGTGGAGTTCCTGACCCGTTCCTCGGGCACCTGGACCCTGGTGGCGCTGCTGGTCACGCTGGCGATCAGCCCTTTGCGCGTCCTGCTGGGCCAGCCGGCCCTGCTGCGGGTGCGCCGCATGTGCGGGCTGTTCGCTTTCTTCTACGCCTGCCTGCATTTCACCACCTACATCTGGTGGGACCAGTGGTTCGATCTGATGTCCATCGCGCGCGACGTGGCCAAGCGTCCGTTCATCACGATGGGGTTCGCCGGCTTCCTGGGATTGTGCGTGCTCGCGGCCACGTCCACGCGCGGCTGGATGCGGCGCCTGGGCTCGCGCTGGCAGTCGCTGCACCGGCTGGTCTACCTGATCGGCGTGCTCGTGCTGTTGCACTATTGGTGGCAGAAGGCCGGCAAGAATGATTTTTCGGCGGTGTTTCTCTACACTGTGGTCTTCGCGGGGTTGATGGGATGGCGCCTGGTGCGCCGGCGTGCCGCCAGGCCGTGACTGCAGCAGGCGGCGCGGGCCGCCCGACCATGCGGTTCCCGATGCCCGCTACCCACAACAACAAGAGGTGCATCATGAACGACGTCACGGTCGACACCGCCAAGCTTCAATCCGCCAAGAACCTCACCACCGTGGTCTATGCGCTGTACGCGCTGGCCATCCTGATCGGCCTGAGCAGCATCGTCGCGATCATCATCAACTACGTCAAGAAGGGCGACATGGCGGGCACCTGGCTGGACAGCCACTTCCGCTGGCAGATCCGCACGTTCTGGTTCTCCGTGCTGTGGGCCATCGTGGGAGCGCTGACGGTATGGGCCTTCATCGGCTGGGTCGTGTGGTTCGTGGCCTTCATCTGGTACATCTACCGCATCGTGAAGGGCTGGCTGAACCTGAACGACAACAAGCCGATGTACCCAGCCTGAGGGGCCGGGTTTCCAGACTATTTCTTCAGCGTTGCATCGGCCAGCAAGGCGTCCCGCATTTTCAGCAGGGCGCTTTCCGTCGACCGCTGCGCCGCAAGATTGAAGTTGGTCTTGAACTCGTCGAATTCTGCGAGTCCTTCCCCCATTACGCTGACCGTGGTCACCGGGTTGCCCGCGGCATCCGTGACGACGCAGGTCAACTGGGTCTGGAAGCGCGTCGGTGGCCAGGTGAGCAGGCTTTCGGAAGACGAGGCAGTCAGTATCTCGGGCGTGATCACGTAGCTGACGTTCTCCGTGGCGGCTGGGGGGACGGCCTTCGTCTTGGTGACCTGCGCGAAGACGTTGCCCAGCATCACATAGAAAGCGGCTTCCATGTCCTTGTACGGCTTGTACTGGACCTTGTCTCCGCCTCCGCCCGCCGTGATGACGTCCTTATCCTGTAGCGAATCGGGAATGTGGTAGGCCACGCGGGCCTCGATCCGCCGCCCGCTTTCGCTGGGGGCGAGCTTGGCGACGTCGGGCGCGATCGATATGGGATGGGCGCAGCCGGCCAGGACCAGGACCGCCGCCAGCGCGCTCAGGCGCTTGATGAGATTCATGCGGAAACTCCGTGTCGATTACTTGAGCGCGTCCAGGAACGCCTTGTCGCTGAACAGCGTGTCCAGCAGCGTTTGCACGAGCTTGGGATAGGACTGCGCGGCGGCGGGGATTGCAACGGCACCCACGAAGGAGGAAGGCCAGGTGATCGTGGCGGACTTGACCTGGTCGTACGCGACCTGCCCACCCTTCCTGACCACCACGCGCGCGGCGATGAGGCCGTCACCGGTGGTGAACGATCCCGCGTTCAGGTCGTTCTTCTGGAGTTCACCCGAGATTTCCACGTTCGAGGCCTGCGAGTACTTGCCCGCGAGCGTGAGCTCCTGCTTGATGGCCTCGGTCAGGTAGGCGGAATAGGACTTGCCGTAAGGCGACTCGAGGCGATCGGCGCGCAGGGAAATCGGGTTGGCATTGTCCTTGGCGGCCAGGCTGCTGAAGTCCGCCACCTTGGCGTCCCGGAACTCCGCATCCTTCAGCTTGATCACATTATCCATGCGGGCCGAATACTGCGGCGCATTCATGGCGCAGCCCGAAAGCACTATCGCGACAACCATCGCACCAACACTGCGTATCATTCCACTCCCCTCGTCGATTCAGGTTACTAATAATTTGACACATATAGTAACCTTTTGGCGGGAGGGAAAAGCCGCGATTCAGTCCGTCTGAAGCGCTGCCCTGGCCGGCGATGGCGGGAAGGCGAAGGCCATCGCGACCGCGCCTAGGCCGACCGCGGCCGAGCCCAGGTACAGCCAGGCATAGCCGTTGAAATGGTCGAAGATCCAGCCTCCGGCCAGCGGTCCGAAGGCCATGCCCAGGCTCGAGGCCATGACCGCGGCGCCGAAGATGCTGCCCATGATGCGCGGGCCGAAGTAGTCCCGCGCCAGCACCGCGTACAGCGGCATCACACCGCCGTAGGCGGCGCCCAGCAGGATGGACAGGCCGTAGAACTCGCCGATCAGGCGGGCCTGCGAATAGACACCTATCACCACGGCCTGCAGCAGCAGGCCGGCTATCAGCACGCGCTTGGTGCCCAGCCTGTCGGCCAGCGCGCCCAGCAGCAGCCGTCCTCCCAGTCCCGCCAGTCCTTCCACGCTGTAGATGGTCACGGCCGCCATGGGCGCGATGCCGCAGAACGTGGCGAAGCTGACCACGTGGAAGATCGGGCCGGAATGGGCGGCGCAGCACAGGAAGAAGGTCAACGCCAGCGCGATGAAGGGCGCCGATCGCAGGGCCTGTCGCACCGACAGGCCGGGGCCGGCCGCTTCGGGCTGGGCCTGCCGGGCCAGCCGCGCGGCGGGCGGCTGGCGGATGAGCAGGGCGGCGGGAATCAGGAGCAGCAGGGCGGCGATGCCTGTCGTGGCCATCGCCGTGCGCCAGCCGTATTCCAGGATGAGCCAGCTCGCCAGCGGCGAGACCGTCATGGGGGCGACCCCCATGCCCGCCGATACCAGCGAGACCGCCAGCGCCCGGTGGCGTTCGAACCAGGTCGTGGCCAGGGCCATCAGCGGGGCGAAGAACGCGCCGCCCGCCACGCCCACCAGTACGCCATAGCCGAGCTGGAAGGCCGGCAACGAGGTGGCGCGGCTGGCCAGCAGCAGGCCCAGGCCCAGCAGCAGCGACGCGGCCAGCACCACGGGGCGCGTGCCGTAGCGGTCGCTCAGCGTGCCCCAGCCGAAGGCGGCGACGCCCATCACCAGGAAATCGAGCGTCATCGCCGCCGAGATGCCGGCGCGCGACCAGCCGGTGTCGGCCGAGATGGGCTGGAGGTAGACCGCCAGCGAGAACATGGCGCCGGCCGCCACGCAGGTGATCAACGCGCCCGCGGCGACGATGACCCAGCCGTAGCCGCCATCGCTACGGCTGGCGGGGTCCGTATCGTGTGTGTCCATGGACAGGCAACATAGCAACGGGCCGTCCGGGATGTCGAGTCCGGTTACAGAGCCGCCTGCGCCGGCGGGAGCCGGCCGAACAAGTCGCGGAGCACGGTCCGCAGCCAGACCAGCCCGGGCTCGCGCGCATAGCGCTCGTGCCAGAACTGCGACACGTCGTAGGCGGGAAGCCGCATCGGCGGTGCGTACATCCTGACGCCCCAGGCGGTCTCGAAGGTGGCGGCCAGGGTGCGCGGGATGGTGGCGATGTAGTCGGTCTGGGCGACGATGCGGCCGATCGACAGGAAGTGGCCCACGCGCAGGGCGACGGATGCGCCCACCTTGCGCGAGGCAAGGATGCCTTCCAGCACGTGCGCATGGCCCGTCATCGAACCTTCCGAGATCACATGGCCGAGCTGACGGAAGTTCGCCATTGTCATCCGGCTGCCTATGGCGGGGTGGTCGCTGCGGGCGATGCAGGCATAGCGGGCGGAGAACAGGCGGTCGGCCTGCAGGCCTTCCGGGTCCAGCCGCAGGTGGCCGATGGCCAGGTCCACGCTGCCGTCCGCCATGGCGTCGCGCAGCGCCTTGCCCTGCAACTGGCTGGTGCGCAGGTGCACGCCGGGTGCCTGTTCCGCCACCCGCCGGGCCAGGCCGGGCAGGAACACCTGCTCGCTGACGTCGGACATCGCCAGGGTGAACACGCGCCGTTCGTTGGCCGGGACGAAGGCCGGCGTGTGCAGCGTCCAGCGCACGATGTCCAGGGCCTGGTGCAGCGACGAATTCAGGCTGTCGGCGAAGGGCGTGGGAAGCAGGCCGTGCGGCTGGCGCACGAACAGCGGGTCGCCATAGGCATCGCGCAGGCGGGCGAGGGCGCGGCTCATCGCGGGCTGGCTCAGTCCCAGTTCCCGGCCGGCGGTGGTGAGGTTGCGGCTGCCGTACACCGCCAGGAACAGCTCGAGCAGGTTCAGGTCGACCTGGTGCGAAAGACGTTTGGCCATGGAGAAGATATACCTCTGGTGCATGTCAGACATCAGCTCATTTCATTTTACGGATTTCACTGCCATTCCTAAGATGGGCGAACCCCTACAGGAGACCCCATGTACAGCAGCGCCCACTACTTGCTCCAGGGACTCACCGACCTCGGCATCGAGTACGTGTTTTCCAACCTGGGCACCGACCACGCCTCCGTCATCGAGGAACTCGCGCGCTGGCGCGAGCAGGGGCGCAAGCACCCCCGCTTCATGCTTTGTCCGCACGAGAACGTCGCGATCCACATGGCCGCCGGCTACGCGGCGATGACCGGGCAGGGGCAGGCGGTGATGGTCCACGTGGACGCCGGCACGGCCAACGCCGCCATGGGCATGCACAACATGTTCCGCTCGCGGCTGCCGGTCATGCTGATGGCGGGGCGGGCGCCGGGCACCGTGCGCGGCGAGCTGCCGGGATCGCGCGACAACTATGTGCACTTCGTGCAGGACCCGTTCGACATGGCCAGCCTGGTGCGCCCCTACGTCAAATGGGAATACTCGCTGTCGACCGGCATCAATGCCCGCGAGGTGGTGCGTCGCGGCCACTCGGTCATGCAGAGCGATCCGCCGGGCCCGGTCTACCTGACGCTGCCGCGCGAGGCGCTGACCCAGGAATGGGCCGAGGAGCAGGTGCAGGCCTTCGGCCAGGATCGCTATGGCCCCGTGGCCGCCGGCGGCATCGACGAGGCGCGCGCCGCGCAGATCGCCGAGGCCTTGATGAGTGCCGAGCGGCCCATGGCCGTCACCGCCTATCTCGGCCGCAAGGCCGAGGCGGTCGAGGCGCTGGAGGAGCTGGCCCTGTTGTGCGGCATCCGCGTCTTCGAATTCGCGCCCAGCTACCTGGGCATCTCGCGCGATTCGCCGTGCTTCGGCGGCTTCGATCCCGGCGCGGCGCAGGCCGATGCCGACCTGGGCCTGCTGCTGGACGTGGACGTGCCCTGGCTGCCCAAGTACGTGGCCGAACGGCCCGGCATGCGCTGGCTGCATGTCGACGTCGATCCGATCAAGAAGGATTTCCCCATGTGGGGATTCGCGACCGACATGCGGGTGCAGGCCGATTGCGCCACGGTGCTGCGCCAGGTCATCGACATCGTCCGGGCCCGGGCCGGGCAGGATTTCCACGAGCGGGTGCGTGCGCGCCTGGACGGCTATCGGGCGCAGGCCCAGGCCCGTGCCGAGGGCCTGTCCCAGGCCGCGGGCAAGCGTGGCGCGCGTGGCGCGATCTCGCCCGCCTACCTGTGCGCGCAGTTGAGCGCGGCGCTGTCCCAGGACGACGTGGTCATCAACGAAGCCATCCGCAACGCGCCCGCGGTGCTGGGCCACATCCGCCGGACCCGGCCGCTGACGCTGCTGGGCACGGCCGGAGGCGGCCTGGGCTACAGCGGCGGCATGGCGCTGGGCGTCAAGCTGGCGCGGCCGGATGCGCGCGTGGTGCAGATGGTCGGCGACGGCGGCTTCCACTTCGGCACGCCCACCTCGGTCTACGATGTCGCGCAGCGCTACCGGCTGCCCATCCTGACCGTGGTGCTGGACAACGGCGGCTGGCAGGCGGTGAAGGAGGCCGTGCTGCGCGTGCATCCGGATGGCACGGCGGCCGATACGGACGAGTTCCACGCGCGCCTGCATGGCGAGACGCGCCGCTTCGAACTGGTCGCCCAGGCCTTCGGCGGCCATGGCGAGATGGTGGAGGACCCCGACGACGTGCCGGCCGCGATCGCCCGCTGCCTGCGCGCCGTCGATGAAGGCAGGGCCGCCGTGCTGCACGTGCGCATCGGCGGGATCTAGCGGCGCCGGCGGCAACTGCCGCCCGTGGCCGGAAACGAGGGAACGCACGAGTCCCATGGAAGGAGACACCATGCAAGTACGCCGCATCCTGAACCTGGCCGCGCTGGCGCTGGCCATCTCGCCGCTCGGCCTGCCGGCCGCGCACGCGCAGCCGTCCTATCCCGCGCGTCCCATCACGATCATCATCGGCTACGCGGCGGGCGGGGGCAACGATGTCCTGGCGCGGATCGTGGCCGAGGAAATGACCAAGGGGCTCAAGCAGCCCGTGATCGTCGAGAACCGGCCCGGCGTGGCCTCCATCGTGGGCGCGGCCTACGTGGCCAAGGCCAAGCCCGACGGCTACACGCTGTTCTGGGGGGCCAGCGGCCCCATCTCGTTCAATCCGGCCCTGTACGCC
Organism: Pigmentiphaga sp. H8; assembly: GCF_003854895.1. Taxonomy (NCBI): domain Bacteria; kingdom Pseudomonadati; phylum Pseudomonadota; class Betaproteobacteria; order Burkholderiales; family Alcaligenaceae; genus Pigmentiphaga; species Pigmentiphaga sp. H8. The sequence continues at coordinate 667,532 of NZ_CP033966.1, forward strand.
AAGCTGCCCTACAAGGTCGAGGACTTCACCCCCATCTCGCTGACGGCGAAGTTTCCGCTGGTGCTGGTATCGGATGCCTCGCTGCCGATCAAGTCCGTGAGCGATCTGGTGGCCTATTCGAAGCAGCATCCGGACAAGGCGAACTACGGCTCCAGCGCCGCCTCGTTCCAGCTCGTGACCGAACTGTTCAACGGCAAGACCGGCGCGCGCTTCGCGCACATCCCCTACAAGGGCAGCAACGAGTCGATTCAGGCGGTCATGGCGGGCAACGTCACCATGGCCATCACCGATCCGGCGCCGGCCATGACGGGCTTGCAGGGCAAGCGCGTGCGGGCTCTGGCCGTGACCTCTCCGCAGCGGGCCGGCTTCCTGCCCGAGGTCCCGACCATGCGGGAGGCGGGGGTGGACCTGGATGTCGAGTTGTGGGCGGGCCTGCTGGCGCCGACCGGCACGCCGGCGGATGTGGTCCAGGTATTGCAGCGGGAGATCGCGCGCGTGGTCGCCCTGCCCGAGGTGAGCAAGAAGATGTCCGCCCTCGGCTGCTCGGCCCAGGCCAGCACCTCCGACGAGTTCCGCCGCCTGATCGAGAAGGAGGTGCCGCTCTGGACCAAGGTGGCGCGGGACAACGACATCAAGGTCGAGTAGGGCACACGGGAGCGGACATGAAGATCACACGAGTCGCCGCGGTGCCGATCAAATGGCCCGTGCAGGTCGGCATCGCCGGGACCGCGCCCGTCGAGCAGGAAATCCGCGCCTGCCTGGTGCGGGTGGAAACCTCCACCGGGCTGTGCGGCCACGGGCTGACGTCCATCACCAACGAACGGGTCGTGGCCGCGGCCGTGAACGACGTGGCCGCGCCGGCGCTGGTCGGCGAGGACCCCATGAACCACGAGGCGCTGTGGGACCGCCTGTACTGGCTGCTGTCCCCCCGGGGGCAGACCGGCCACGCCGCCCACGCCATGGCGGCCGTGGATATCGCCTTGTGGGACATCAAGGGCAAGGCGCTGGCGCAGCCGGTATGGCGGCTGCTGGGCGGCGCCCGCGCGCGCGTGCCCGTCTATGCGACCTTCGGCTTCGATTTCCTGGACCGCGACGCGCTCGGCCAGGCGGCTGGCACGCTCCGGGCCCAGGGCTACCAGCACCTGAAGATGGTCGTCGGCCACCAGGCACTGCAGCGGCGCGATCGCGGCGGCCCTTCGCTGGACGAGGTCATCGCCGAGGACGAACGCCGGGTGCGTACCGTGCGCGAGGCCGCGGGCGCGGACGCGCAGATCTACATCGATGCCAATTGCAGCCTCGACGCCTTCCATGCGCAGCGCCTGGCGATGAACCTGTCCGATTGCCGCATCGCCTTCTTCGAGGAGCCGGTCACGCAGAACGACATTCCCGCCATGGCGGACCTGCGCCGCCGCTGCGGCATCGCGGTGGCGGCCGGGCAGAACGAAGGGCTCGCCTTCCGCTTCCGCGACATGCTGGTCCACGGCGCGGTGGATTTCATCCAGCCCAATGTGGTGATCGGCGGCGGCTACACGCAATGTGTCCGCATCGCGGGACTCGCCAGCGCGTTCAACGTCCCGATCACCAACGGCGGCGCCTTTCCGCTGCACAACATGCACCTGCACGCGGGGCTGGCCAACGGCGGCAAGGTCGAGTGGCACCTGCCCACGGTCGCGCTGATGCACCGCCTTTTCACCGGCTTTCCCGAGCCCGCCTCCGGCTGGCTCGACCTTCCGGATACGCCCGGCCTGGGCTTCGAGCCCGGCGCCGAGATGCTCGATCTGTTTCGCGCGTGAACGGCGGCGCCCCGGCGCGGGGTGCCGCCCATCATTTCGACTAGGGGAGACAGCATGGCTTGGATAAGGCTGGGGGGAAGCATCGTCCTGGGGCTGGCGGCAGCCACGGCCGCGACGGCGGGAGAGGCCTGGACGGCACAGCCGGTGCGGCTGGTCGTGCCGGCCTCGCCCGGGGGATCGATGGACCAGATGGTGCGGCCGCTGGCCGCCGCCATGAGCCGCCTGTCGGGGCAGACCTTCATCGTCGACAACCGCAGCGGCGGCGCCGGCGTGCTGGCACGGGAATTCGTGGCGCACGCGCCCGCGGACGGGACTGTCTTCCTGCTCGGCAGCGTCCACGAGCTGACCCGGCTGGCGCTGACGCCGTCGCTGTCCTATCCCCTGACCGGGCCGGACTTCCTGCCCATCGGGCGGTTCGCCACCATGCCCAATCTGGTGGTGGTCAAGGCCGGGACCGGCGTCGATACCCTGGACGCGTTCGTGGCCAAGGCGCGCGGCACCCCCCAGGGCATCAGCTACGGCGTGGGCAGCCTCGGCAATCTCCAGCACCTGGCCGGCATCACCTTCGCGCAGAGCGCCGGCATCCACATGGTCGCCATTCCCTACAAGGGCAGCGCGCCGGCGCTCAAGGACCTCGTGGGCGGGCAGATCGACGTCCTGTTCGATACCATGCCGGCCGCCTCCACCTTCGTGCGCGAGGGCCGGCTGAAAGCCCTCGCCGTCACGTCCGACCGCCGCTCGCCGTTGTTTCCCGACGTTCCCTCCGTCAAGGAGCTGGGGCTGGACCGGATGGTGCTCGGTACCTGGTACGGCGTGTTCGCGCCGTCGGCGACGCCGCCGCGCATCGCCGATGCCATGGGCGACCTGCTGAACCGGGCGCTGGCCGACCCGGACATCCAGCGCATGTGGGAAGGTTGGGGGAGCGAGAAACCCGTGCCGCAGTCGCGCGCCGAGTTCGCCCGCTTCGTGAGCGGCGAGGCCGGCCGATGGACGGAAGCGGTCCGGCGGGCCGGCGTCAAGGTGGAGTAGGGCGGCCCGATGCTCGCGCTTGCCGACTTCGAACGCGAGGCCAGGAGAAGGCTGCCGCGCAGCATCTATGGCTTCGCCGCGCACGGCGCGGAGGACGAACGTTCCGTGCGCGCCAACGCCGAGGCCCTGTCCCGGCTGGAACTGGTGCCTCGCGTCCTGGTCGACGTCGGCGCCAGGTCCACGCGCTGCGAGCTGTGGGGCCGCGAGTACCGCGCGCCCTTCGGCATCGCGCCCATGGGCGGTGCGGCCCTGTTCGCGTATCGGGCCGACCTGGCCCTGGCCGAGGCGGCCGCCGCCGAGCAGGTCCCGTTCGTGCTGAGCGCGGCCTCGTCCGTGCCGCTGGAAACCATCGCGGCGCGGTCGCCCGGGGCGTGGTACCAGGCCTATCTGCCGGGGGACTCCGGGCGGATCGACGGCCTGCTCCAGCGCCTGGAACGCGCCGGCATCGAGGTGCTGGTCGTGACCGCCGACGTGCCCGTCGCGGCGAACCGCGAGAACGACCTGCGGCAGGGCTTCGGCATTCCGGTCACGCCCGGCCCGCGGTTGCTGGGCGACGTGCTGGCGCATCCGCGGTGGATGGCGAGCGTGGTGCTGCGCACACTGCTGCGTGACGGCATCCCGCGCTTCGAGAACTTCGGCGCCGATCGCGGCGGCCCCATCGTGGCCCCGCCCAGCCCCGGATTTCGGGTCGGCCGGGATCGCCTGACCTGGGACAACCTGCGGCATATCCGGCGCCGGTGGCGGGGCAGGCTGCTGGTCAAGGGCATCCTCCACGAGGACGACGCCCGCGCCGCGCTGGATGCCGGCGTGGACGGCATGATCCTGTCCAACCACGGCGGCAGGCAGCTGGACAGCGCGGTGTCCCCGTTGCGCATGCTGCCCAGGATCGCGGCGCTGCGAGGCGGCGCCAAGCTGATCGTGGACGGCGGTTTCCGCCGCGGGACCGACGTCATCAAGGCGCTGGCCCTGGGCGCCGACTTCGTGCTGATCGGCCGGCCGTTCCTGTATGCGGCATCCGTGGGTGCCACCGCCGGCGTGCGGCGGGCGATCGGCCTGCTGCACGCCGAACTGGACCGCGACCTGGCGCTGATCGGCCGCGCCGACATCCGCGATATCGATGCGTCGTGCCTGGCGCCCGGATCGCGACCCAATCCCCCTTTCGAGCCGCGCAACGCGGCCCTGTCCCACATGGAGCAACCATGACGACCCGACACCATTCCGGCCTGATCATCGCCGGCAATCTGCAGGAATCCGGCGCGGCGCCGGTCCTGGACAACATCAACCCCGCCAACGGCGAGACCGTCGGTACCGTCGCCACGGCCGACGCCGCCACCGCGCGCGCCGCCATCGGCGCGGCCCGCCAGGCCTTCGAGGACTCGGCCTGGGCGAGCTCGCCCCGCCTGCGGCAGGACGTGCTGCTGCAATGGGCGCGCAACCTCGCCCCGCGCGCCCAGGAACTGGCGATGCTGCTGACGATGGAGAACGGCAAGGTCATCGCCCAGTCCACTGGCGAAATGCACGGCGCCATCTCGGAAATCAACTACTACGCCGGCCTGGCGCGCTACATCGCCGGCAATGCCCAGGAGGTCAGCCCCGGCGTCCTGTCGACTCTGCTGCGCGAACCGGCAGGCGTGGCCGGCATCATCGTGCCCTGGAACGCTCCCGCGCTGCTGCTGGTGCGCAGCCTGGCCCCCGCGCTGGCGGCGGGATGCACCACGGTCATCAAGCCCGCCTGGCAGACCGCGCTGGTCACCTGCGAGATGCTGAAGGAACTGATCAGGATCCCCGGCCTGCCGCCGGGCGTGGTCAACATGGTGGTCGAGGACGGCATCGACGTGTCGCAACTGATCTGCCAGTCCGACGACGTCGACGTCATCAGCTTCACCGGCTCGAACGAGACCGGCCAGCGCATCTATGCCTCGGCCGCGCCCACCATGAAGAAACTGTCGCTGGAACTGGGCGACAAGGCCAGCTGCATCGTCTTCGACGACGCGCCCATTCCCGAGGTCATGCGCAAGATCGCCGATGCCGCCACCATCATCTCCGGCCAGCAATGCACCGCGGCCCGCCGCGTGCTGGTCCACGCCAACGCCTACGACGCCGCCCGCATCCACCTGCGGGACGCCCTGGCCGCCCTGAAGACCGGCCCCGGCTGGCTACCCGGCCAGCATCTCGGCCCCCTGATCGACCGCGCCTCGCGCGATCGCGTCCAGTCCCAGATCCACCGCGCCATGAACGAGGCCGACGAAGTCCTGCTGGAAGGCTCCACGCTGGACAGCCAGCACCCGCACGGTGCCTTCCTGACGCCATCCCTGGTCGCCCACGGCGACACCGGCGCCTTCTTCGTCCAGCAGGAAATCTTCGGCCCCTTCGTCGTCCTGGAGAAATTCCACGACGAAGCCGAAGCCATCGCCCGCGCCAACCACACCGTCTATGGCCTGTCCTCCAGCGTCTGGACCCGCGATGGCGCCCGCGCCCAGCGCGTCGCCCGCAAGCTGCGCCGGGGCACGGTGTGGATCAACGATCACAACAAGCTGATGGCCGAAGCGGAAACCGGCGGCTATCGCCGCAGCGGACTGGGGCGCCTGCATGGGCATGAGGCGCTGAACGACTTCACGGAGTCGAAGATCATCTACCAGGACAGCAATCCGCTGTGAGGTCGTTGGCGGCGGGGGGAGGGGCGGTGTATGGCCGCCCGCTTCCATTGTTCGCTCGGGAACTGACTTCCATGGCGAGGCAAGCCAGGAGGCTGGCGCCTGGCCTGGCCCGGGATGCGGTGTATCTTGGAGGCGAACGCGGACGGGTACAGGACATTGCCCAGTTCGTGGTCACTCAAGCCGAACGACTGATTCGGATCGCGCCGGAAGTGTCCAAGGTTGACCGGGGCTTGTTGTGACCCTTTTCACCAACGGCCGGCTCAAGCACCCAACCCCAATATCTGCCCACCCCCATAACTGCTCTGCACCGGCTCCATCCCTCCCGCCCGGATCCGTATCGCGCAATACTTGAACTCCGGAATCTTCCCGAACGGATCCAGCGCCGCATTCGTCAGCTTGTTGATCGCCGCCTCGTAATAACAGAACGGCACGAACACCGCCCCCCGCGGCGTTCCTTCCTCCGCCCGCGCATACAACGACACTTCCCCGCGCCGCGACTCCAGCGTGATCACATCCCCCGGCCGCACCCCGATCTCTTCCAGGTCCAGCGGATGCACCAACGCCACCGGATCCGGCTCGATCGCATCCAGCACCGACGCCCGACGCGTCATGCTTCCCGTATGCCAGTGCTCCAGTTGCCGCCCGGTGATCAACACCTGCGGATACTCCTCATCCGGCCGCTCATTCGCCGGAATGATGTCGGCAGGCACGAAACGCGCGCGCCCCGTCTCTGTCGGGAACGTGCTGGTGAACACCACGGGATCGCCCGCGTCGCCCTCCACCAGGCACGGATATGTCACCGCATGCTCCGCCTGCAGGCGGTCCCACGTGATGCCGCCTATGCTCGGCATCGAATGACGCATCTCGTCGAACACCTCCGACACGTCGCGATAGCGCCAGTCCAGCCCCATGCGCGCCGCCAGTTGCTGGATGATCCACAGGTCCTGGCGCGCGTCGCCCGGCGGATCCAGGGCCTGCCGGCCCATCTGCACCACCCGGTCCGTATTCGTGAACGTCCCCGTCTTCTCCGGAAACGCCGAGGCCGGCAGGATGACGTCGGCCAGATAGGCGGTCTCGGTCAGGAAGATATCCTGCACCACCAGATGGTCCAGCGCCGCCAGCGCCTCGCGCGCGTGATTGGCATCCGGATCCGACATCGCCGGATTCTCGCCCATCACATACATGCCCCGCACCGTGCCGGCCTTGATCGCGTGCATCACCTCCACCACCGTCAGCCCCGGCTGCGGATCCAGCGGCATGCCCCATAACTGTTCGAACTTGCGTCGCGCGTCCGCGTTGTCCACGCGCTGGTAGTCCGGATACATCATCGGAATCAGTCCCGCGTCCGACGCCCCCTGCACGTTGTTCTGGCCGCGCAGCGGATGCAGGCCGGTGCCCGGGCGGCCGATCTGGCCGGTCATCAGCGCCAGCGCGATCAGGCAGCGTGCGTTGTCCGTACCGTGCACGTGCTGCGAGACTCCCATGCCCCACAGGATCATCGAGCCCTTGGATGTCGCGTACAGCCGCGCCACCTCGCGCAGCGTGTCCGCGGGTATGCCGCAGATCGGCGCCATGCTCTCGGGGCTGTAGCCTTCCACGTTCCTGCGCAGCTCGTCGTAGCCGATGGTGCGGCTGGCGATGAAGTCCTCGTCCACCAGGCCTTCATGGACGATCACGTGCATCATCGCGTTCAGCATCGCCACGTCGGTGTCCGGCTTGAACTGCAGGAAGCGGTGCGCCAGCCGCGCGAGATCCGAGCGGCGCGGATCGGCCACGATCAGCCTGGTGCCGTTCTTCACCGCGTTCTTGATCCAGCTCGCCGCCACCGGGTGGTTCACCGTCGGATTGGCGCCGATCACGATCACCACCTCGGCCTTGCCCACGTCCATCACGGGATTGGACACCGCGCCCGAGCCTATGCCCTCCAACAGCGCAGCCACCGACGAAGCATGGCACAGCCGTGTGCAGTGATCGACGTTGTTGCTGCCGAAACCCGTGCGCACCAGCTTCTGGAACAGATAGGCTTCCTCGTTGCTGCCCTTGGCCGAACCGAAGCCGGCCAGCGCACGCTTGCCGTGCGTGTCGCGGATCGACCGCAGCTGCTCGCCCACCCGGTCCAGCGCCTCTTCCCACGTCGCTTCGCGGAACACCTCCATGACGCGGTCCGGGTCCATGACCGCGTCGCCGCGCTTGGGCGCGTCCGGGCGGCGGATCAGCGGCCGGGTCAGGCGATGGGGATGATGGGCGTAGTCGAAGCCGTAGCGGCCCTTCACGCACAGGCGCTCGTGGTTGGCCGGGCCGTCGCGTCCCTCGACGTACAGGATGCGGTTGTCCTTGACGTGGTAGGTCAGCTGGCAGCCCACGCCGCAATAGGGGCAGACCGAATCGACCGCCTTGTCCGGCACCTGCAGCGCCACTTCGCGCGCGGGCATCAGCGCGCCGGTGGGACAGGCCTGCACGCATTCGCCGCAGGCCACGCAGGTCGAGGCGCCCATGGCGTCGTCCATGTCGAACACGATCCTGGCATGGTCGCCGCGATGGGCCAGCCCGATCACGTCGTTGACCTGTTCGTCGCGGCAGGCGCGCAGGCAGCGCGTGCACTGGATGCAGGCGTCCAGGTTGACGGCGATGGCCGGGTGCGAGGTATCGGCGGCCACCGGGGCGCGCGGCGCGAAGCGCGGCTTGCCCACCCCCAGCTTGCGGGCCCAGAGGTCCACTTCGTTGTTGCGCGTGTACGAGGTCTCGGGCATGTCGGCCTGCAACAGCTCGAGCACCATTTTCTGCGCGCGCACCGCGCGTTCGCTGTCGGTGGTGACTTCCATGCCGTTGCGCGGCGTGCGGCAGCACGACGGCGCCAGCACGCGCTCGCCGGCGATCTCGACCACGCACGAGCGGCAGTTGCCAGCCGGCTCCAGTCCGTCGGCATGGCACAGGCGGGGAATCTCGATGCCCAGGCGGTCGGCGACCTGGATCAGGGTTTCGTTGTCGGCGGCGCTGACCTCCTGCCCGTTCAGGCGGAAGTTCACGGTAACGGCAGAGAGGCCGAGTTCGCGGCGATTGATGGCATTCATGTCAATTGTCCGTGGCACGGCCAGACGGCCCGGGATGCAGTTCTTCTGAAAAGTATTTGATGACGCAGTCCACGGGATTGGGGGCGGCCTGGCCCAGTCCGCATATCGAGGCGTCGCGCATGACGGCGGACAGTTCCTCCAGCAGCGGGATGTCCCAGTCGGGCTGGCGGATCAGCTCCAGCGCCTTGGCCGTGCCCACGCGACAGGGCGTGCACTGGCCGCAGGATTCGTCCTTGAAGAAACCCATCATGTTGCGCGCCGCGCCCACGGCGGTGTCGCGATGGGACAGGACCATGACCGCCGCCGAGCCGATGAAGCAGCCGTAGGGTTGCAGCGTGTCGAAATCCAGCGGGATGTCGTTCATCGACGCCGGCAGGATGCCGCCCGACGCGCCGCCCGGCAGGTAGGCGTAGAAATCGTGGCCATCCTGCATGCCGCCGCAGTATTCGTCGATCAGTTCCTGGATGGTGATGCCGGCCGGCGCCAGGTGGACGCCGGGCTGGCGTATGCGTCCCGACACCGAGAACGAGCGCAGACCCTTGCGCCCGCGCCGGCCTTGCGAGGCGAACCAGGCGCCGCCGCGTTCGAGGATGTCGCGCACCCAGTGCAGCGTCTCGAAGTTGTGCTCGAGCGTGGGGCGGCCGAACAGGCCGACCTGCGCGACATAGGGCGGACGCAGCCTGGGCATGCCCCGCTTGCCCTCGATGGACTCGATCATGGCCGATTCCTCGCCGCAGATGTAGGCGCCGGCGCCCCGCCGCAATTCGATGCGGGGCAGGCCGGGAACGGGCGGATCATTGCGCAGGCGGTCCAGCTCCGCTTGCAGGATGGCGCGGCAGCCGTGGTATTCGTCGCGCAGGTAGATGTAGACGGCCTGCGCCTCGACGGCCCAGGCCGCGATCAGCAGCCCTTCCAGGTGGCGATGCGGATCGCGTTCCAGATAGTAGCGGTCCTTGAAGGTGCCGGGCTCGCCCTCGTCCACGTTGACCGCCATCAGGCGCGGCGCGGGTTCCGCGCGCACCGCGCGCCACTTGCGGCCGGCCGGGAAGCCGGCGCCACCCAGGCCGCGCAGGCCCGAGTCCTCCATGGCCTTGAGCACGGACTCCACGTCGCGCTGGCCGGAGGCGCATTCGCGCAGCACGCGATAGCCGCCCTGCGCGACATAGCCGGCGTAGTCGATGTAGTCGCCGGGCAGGTCGCGGGTGTCGCCGCTGGCAACGGCCGCCTGTACCGCTTCGGGCGTCGCACGGGAAACAGGGCGCTGGCCGACCATCGCCACGGGGGCCTGTTCGCAGCGCCCCAGGCACGGCGCCGGCACGACCCGCACGCCGGTGCCCAGCAGTTGCGGCAGGCGTTCCAGCAGCGGCCCGGCGCCCGCCAGTTCACAGGACAGGCTGCCGCACACCCGCACGGTCAGAGGCGCAGTGCCCGATTCGGCCTGGCCGTCGTCGCGCACCACGTCGAAGTGGTGGTAGAAGGAGGCCACCTCATAGACCTCGGCCTGCGCCATGCGCAGTTCCTGGGCCAGCGCCGCCAGGTGGCGGGTACCCAGCTGGCCGTAGCGGTCGTTCACGCGATGCAGGTGTTCGATCAGCAGGTCGCGCCGGCGCGGCGCGTCCCCCAGTAGTGCGCGCACCTCGGCCAGCGCGGCGGGATCGACGCGCCGGCCCTTGGGTTGCTGGCGCCTGCGTTCGCGCGTGGGCGCCGCCGCGACGATGGGGATGACTTTCTGGTCCATGGGGTTCCATGCCGTGCGTCGCGGTGGGCGGAAACGGCTAATATATGAAATTCAGAACATATGTCTCGCTATGCAACCCACTCTAACAAAGAAACTTCCCGCGAAAAATATGTTCAGGATTACATAAATGTTCAAGATCGCGATCCAACCCGGCTGGCACATCCAGGGGACGGGGGCCGAGTCCTCATCCGCGGTGGATACGTCCCTGCTGCTGCGCCTGCTGGCCAGCATCCGCGAGTCGGGCTCGATCGCGGCGGCGGGGCGCCTGGAAGGGCTGTCCTACCGTCACGTATGGGGCCTGCTGCGCAGCGCCGAGCAGTTGTTCGGCACGCCGCTGCTGGAGAAGCGGCCGGGGAAGGGCACGCGGCTCAGCCACCTGGGCACGGTCCTGCTGCTGGCCGAGGACCGCATCCGTGCCCGCCTGTCGCCCACGCTGGACAGCCTGGCCTCGGAGCTCGAGGCCGAGATCCGCAAGGCGGTGGCGCCCGAGCGCTCGCCGCTGCGACTGTACGCCAGCCACGGTTTCGCCGTGGCGGCGCTGGTGGACTGGATCAACACCGCGCAGATGCCGGTGGAGCTGCGCTACCGCAACAGCACCGAGGCGGTGGCCGCGCTGGCCCGCGGCGAATGCGACCTGGCCGGTTTCCACGTGCCCATCGGGCCGTTCGAGCAGGACGCGGTGCGCCAGTACCTGCAATGGCTGGATCCGCGCAAGCACGTGCTGGTCCAGCTCGCGCTGCGGGTGCAGGGGCTGTGCGTGGCGCCGGGCAATCCCAAGCGCATCCGGGCGCTGGGCGACCTCGCGCGGCCGGGCGTGCGCTTCGTCAACCGGCAGGCGGGGTCGGGCACGCGCATGTTGCTGGAGCTGATGCTGGCGCGCGACCAGGTGCCGCAGCAAGCCATCAACGGCTTCGACAGCACCGAGTTCACGCACGCGGCCGTGGCCGCCTACATCGCCAGCGGCATGGCCGACGTCGGTTTCGGCATCGAGACCGCGGCCCGGCGCTTCGGGCTGGATTTCGTGCCGCTGGTGACCGAGCGCTACTTCTTCGCGGTGGAGCAGTCGGCGCTGGACGCCCGGCGGCTGGACGATGTCCTGGCCATTCTGAAGGCGCCGGGCTTCATACGGCGCCTGGAAGCGCTGCCGGGCTATGAGCCGGTGGCGACCGGCGAAGTGCTGACGCTGGCGCGCGCCTTCGGCGGTCGTCCAGGCGCTCAGCCCTCCTGAGCCTTCGCCGCGGTCTTGCGCGCGCGGGGACGCGCGGGCGTCTTGCGGGCGGTCTTGCGTGCAGCCTTCTTGGCCGGCGCGGCGGCCGTGGCGTCGGCCGTACCGGCAGCATCGGGGCCGGCGCTGGCGGTTTCAACGGCGGGCAGCTGGACCGGCTCGGGCGGCGCCGCGACCGGCGCGGGCTGGGCCTCGGGTTCGGACCGTGCGGCCGGTTCGGCGGCAAACAGCGGCAGGGCGGCGGATTCCTGCCGCGCCGTTTCCCCGGCCGCCTCGGCCTCGGGCCGTCCGCGGCGGGAAGCGCTCTTGCCGGCGCCGCGGGTGTTGCGCCGCTTGTCCGCCCGGGGGGCCGGTGTCTCGGCTGCGGGCGCCTCGGCGGGTTCGACGGCGGGAGCCGGGGCGGGCACTGCCGCCGGCCTGGGCGCCGCCGGCTCGACCGGCGCGGCTTCGCCGTTGGCGCGATACACATAGGCGCCGGACTTGTCGTCGCGGCCGAACTCCAGCAGCCCGCGTGACTGGGCCGCTTCCAGCAGGTTGCCGAAGGCGCGGAAGCCGTAATAGGACTCGTTGAAGTCGGGCCGCCGCCGCTTGATGGCCTCTTTCAGCACCGAGGCCCAGATCTTGCCGGTGTCGCCGCGCTCGGCCAGCAGCGCGTCGAAGGTCTCGACCGCCAGCGCGATGCCTTTCTCGCGCCGGGCTTCCAGTTCGTCCTTGCGCGACTTGTCTTCGTCGTGCGGACGGCGGCTGGCCGGCTGCGTGCCGCGCGGCTCGCGCCGGGCGGCCTGGTGCGTCTCGCGGACCAGGTCGTCGTAGAAGATGAATTCGTCGCAATTGGCGATCAGCAGGTCCGAGGTGGACTGCTTGACGCCCAGGCCGATGACCTGCTTGGCGTTCTCGCGCAGCTTGGAGACCAGCGGCGAGAAGTCGGAGTCGCCGCTGATGATCACGAAGGTGTTGACGTGCGACTTGGTGTAACAGAGGTCCAGCGCGTCGACCACCATGCGGATGTCGGCCGAGTTCTTGCCGGACTGGCGCACGTGCGGAATGTCGATCAGCTCGAAGTTGGCCTCGTGCATGGTGGCCTTGAAGCCCTTGTAGCGGTCCCAGTCGCAATAGGCCTTCTTGACCACGATGCTGCCCTTGAGCAGCAGGCGTTCGAGCACCAGCTTGATGTCGAAGCGCTCGTACTTGGCGTCGCGCACGCCCAGGGCCACGTTCTCGAAGTCGCAGAACAGCGCCATGCTGACGTTTTCCGGGGGATGGTTCATGGGGGAATGCTCCGGTCGTGCGGCGGCGGGCGGATTGCCGGCCGCGAAAACAGGATGATAACGGGTCGGCCCGTCGGGAAATGCCCCTGCTGGCGGAACAGGCTTGAGGACGCGTCCGGACCTATCCTATACACTCGACTTCCGCCGCCGGGACCGTGCCGTTCCCCTCCCATTCCCCCGCGGCGCGCTCATCACGCCATGCAGCCAGTCTCGACCCGCCCCCCGCTTCCCGGCGAGGCGCCCGCGATCGTTTCCATCTCGGGCCTCGCCAAGACCTACGCCAATGGCTTCCACGCGCTCAAGGGCGTGGACCTGCAGATACGCAGGGGCGAGATCTTCGCCCTGCTCGGCCCCAACGGCGCCGGCAAGACCACCTTGATCAGCATCGTCTGTGGACTGTCGCGCCCGACCGCCGGCACCGTGCTGGTGGACGGCCACGACATCGTCCTTGACTACCGCGCGGCGCGCACCCGCATCGGCCTGGTGCCGCAGGAACTCGCCACCGACGCGTTCGAGTCGGTGTGGGCCACCGTCAGCTTCAGCCGCGGCCTGTTCGGCCACCCGGCCAATCCGGCGCGCATCGAAAGCATCCTGCGCGACCTGTCGCTGTGGGACAAGCGCAATGCCAAGATCATGACGCTGTCCGGCGGCATGAAGCGGCGCGTGCTGATCGCCAAGGCCCTGGCCCACGAACCCAAGGTGCTGTTCCTGGACGAGCCGACCGCGGGCGTGGACGTCGAGCTTCGGCGGGACATGTGGAAGATGGTGCGCCGCCTGCGCGACGAAGGCATGACCATCATCCTGACCACCCACTACATCGAGGAAGCCGAAGACATGGCCGATCGCATCGGCGTCATCAACAAGGGCGAACTGGTGCTGGTCGAGGAAAAGCGGGCGCTGATGCGCAAGCTGGGCAAGAAGCAGCTGACGCTGCAATTGCAGGCGCCGCTCCAGGCGCTGCCGCCGGCGCTGGCCGGCTACGCGCTGGAACTGGCCGACGGCGGCAACGCCCTGGTCTACACCTTCGATACGCAGGGCGAGGCCACCGGCATCGCCTCGCTGATGCGGGCCCTGAACGAGCAGGGCATCGATTTCAAGGACCTGCATTCCAGCGAGAGTTCGCTGGAGGATATTTTCGTGAGCCTGGTGCGGGAGCAAGCATGATCAATTTCTACGCGATCCGGGCGATCTACCGGTTCGAGATGGCGCGCACCTTCCGCACGCTGACCCAGAGCATCGCCTCGCCGGTACTGTCCACCTCGCTCTACTTCATCGTGTTCGGCACCGCCATCGGTTCGCGCATGGGCGAGATCGGCGGCGTCAGCTACGGGGCCTTCATCATTCCCGGCCTGATCATGATGTCGCTGCTGAACGAGAGCATTTCCAATGCGTCGTTCGGGATCTACCTGCCCAAGTGGACGGGCACCATCTACGAGCTTCTGTCGGCGCCGGTGTCGCCCGTCGAGGCCGTGGTCGGCTACGTCGGGGCGGCGGCCACCAAGTCGATGATGCTGGGCTTGCTGATATTGGTCACGGCGCGGCTCTTCGTGCCGTATCACATCGAGCATCCGGTCTGGATGGTGGGCTTCCTGGTGTTGACCGCCGTCACCTTCAGCCTGTTCGGCTTCATCATCGGCCTGTGGGCCGACGACTTCCAGAAGCTGCAGATCATCCCGCTCATGGTCGTCACGCCGCTGACCTTCCTGGGCGGCGCGTTCTACTCCATCAGCATGCTGCCGCCGATCTGGCAGAAGATCACGCTGGCCAACCCCGTGGTCTACCTCATCAGCGGATTCCGCTGGAGCTTCTATGGCCAGTCCGACGTCAACGTCGTGGTCAGCCTGGGCATGACGCTGGTGTTCCTGCTGGTGTGCCTGGGCATCGTGGCCTGGATCTTCCGCACCGGCTACAAGATGAAGACCTGATGGGCCGCGAGCGATGCACCGAAATACTATGAATCAATAGTATTTTCGGTGCCTTCGTTCTTGATGTCCGCCGACGATTCGACCGCACGCAGGTTCTGCCTGACCCGCATCAGGTAGCTGCACAACTGCGCCACCTCGAAGTGCTCGAATCCTTCCACCATCCGGGCTGTCAACTCGTCCGCCTTGGGCATCAGTTCGTGTCCCAGCGCGCGGCCGCGCTCGGTCAGGTAGATGTTGATCTTGCGCCGGTCGTCGGCGTTGCGCACGCGCCGGATCAGGCCGCGGCTCTCCAGCTTGTTCAAGGCCGAGCCCGCCGCGGCTTCCATGATGCCTACCCGCCGACCCACCTCGCGTTGCGTCAGTCCGTCCTCTTCCCAGATCGTGCGCAGGAATATCCAGGTTCCCGCGGGAACGTCCAGCCGGGCGACCTGCGCCTGCAGCGCGCGGTTGAGCACGCGGTAGGTGGCGCTGAGCTGGTAGCCGACGCTGTCTTCGGATGACTGGGTGGCGATTTTCCCGGGGGAGGGCTTGCTGCTCGTTGATTTGTTCATGGCTGGACGTTGGGGGAAATACTAGTGCGGGGCGAACGAAATAAGCATTGTGGATTCTTTGCGCCAAATTTACCATTACTATGAAAGCATAGTATTTAAGGTAACGAATCCGACGTTTTCGAGGAACTCCATCATGAGTCTGTACCCCGATGTCGACTTCGCCCGGGTCGAAGGCGGCGCGCTCGCCGGTCGCCTGGTGGCGCGCTTCTGGCAGCCGGTCGCCCTGGCTGGAAAGTGCGTGGCTGGCCGCGCGATGCGCGTCAAGCTGCTGGGCACGCATTACACGCTCTACCGCGGCGAGGACGGTCAACCGCGCATGACGCAGGATCGGTGCCCCCACCGGGGGACGAGCCTGGCCTACGGCTGGGTCGAAGGCAACGGCATGCGCTGCCGCTACCATGGCTGGAAGTTCGATGCAGAAGGAAGGGGGGAGGAGTTTCCCGCCGAGAGCGAGGCCTATGCGCGCAGCTTGTCGCTGCGCAGCTATCCGGTCCGGGAGTATCTGGGCCTGATCTTCTGTTATGTCGGGGAAGGAGAACCGCCGGAGTTTCCCCGCTTCCCCGAGCTGGAGGACGACAGCCGAGGCACGCTGCTGACCCAGGCGGTCGTACTCGACTACAACTTCTTCCAGCGGGTGGAGAACGATCACGACGAAGCGCATGTGTTCTTCACTCACAAGCATTTGATGGCGAAGTACGGTCTGGACCAGATCCCCAAAGTCGCCGCGGAAGAAACCGAGCATGGGCTGGTGGTTGTTTCCACGCGCCAGGATGGCCGCAAGCGCGTCGGCTACGGTTTCATGCCGAATGTCCTGCTACGCGAGGTTCCCATTCCGCAGGACCGCACGAAGATGTCCATCCTGCTCGCCTGGCGCGTGCCGATGGACGATACGACGACCTTCAGCGCCATGGTCAACCGCGTCGGCACCTTCAACGCAGCCTTGCCCGATCTGGGCGAAGTGGAGGATCCAGCCGAGATCGCCGCGCGCGTCATGCGTTGCGAAATAACGCTCGACGAGGTGGACCAGAACCATCCGCTGCTGCCGATTATCCAGGACACGGTCGCGCTGGGTGGGCAGGGTGTGATCGCGGACCGTGGCGCCGAGCATCTTGGGCAGTCGGACAAGGCCATCGCGGTATTGCGCCGCATGTGGGCGCGCGAGATGCGCGCGTTGCGCGACGGCACACCGCTGAAGACCTGGCGTCGGCCCGGCGATTTCGAATTCGGCAAGGAGATTGCCGGCGCCGAATTGCCGGCGGTCGCCCACTGAAATCAGGAGACCTTCACATGATCAAGCCCTTGCTCTTGCTGGCGGCAGCATTGGCGTGTGGAACGCTGCAAGCGGCCGAGCCTTTTCCCGGCCGGCCGATCACCCTTGTCGTGCCGCAGCCGGCGGGCGGCGCCGCCGATGCGCTGGCGCGCACCCTGGGCGAGGAAATGGGACGCCGGCTGGGCGCGACGTTCATCGTCGAGAACAAGCCGGGCGCATCCGGCATGCTGGGCACCAATGTGGTGGCGCGCGCCAAGCCCGACGGCTACACCCTGCTGGTCACGAACTCGACGCCGGTCCTGACGCTGCCCTACATATTCGACAAGGTTCCCTACGACGTGAACCGCGACCTGCGTTTCATCACGCAGATCTCCAGCGGTCAACTGGTCCTGGTGGTCAACCACGAGATACCGGTGCGCAATATGAAGGAGTTCATGGAGTGGGCCGCGCAGAACCGCGGCAAGGTCAACTACGGTTCATTCGGCGTGGGCACTTCGGGCCACCTGGTCGCTTCCTATCTGAGCCATTCGCGTGGCCTGGACATGACGCACGTGCCTTTCAAGGGCGAGGTGCCGCTGATCCAGGAACTGGTGGGGGGCAGGGTGTCGTGGGGATTCACGACTCTGGGGCCGGTCGTGCCGCATTTGCAGACCGGTCGGCTGCGCGCTATCGCCGTGATTGCCGATCAGCGGCCCAAGGAGCTTCCCAGCGTGCCCACCATGGCGGAAGCGGGTATGAAGGATACCGAGTTCAAGCCCATGGGATGGTTCGCGATGCTGGCGCCGGCGGGCACGCCCGAGGCGGTATCCAGGCGGCTGGAACAGGAAGCGCGCGCCGCGATCGCGACACCCGAAATGCAGGCGCGCATCCAGGCCTACGGCATGGATGCGATCGGCAACTCGGGTGAAGATGCCCGCAAGGAGTACGAGCTGCTGGCGCCCGTGGTCGAGCGGATGGTGAAGACGTCGGGCGCCAAGCTGGAGTAGTACTTGTCCCGCCCCCTGCGCCATGTCGGTGCGCGCCTATTGCCGCTGGTGCGGATACGCACCGCACGGGCGCACGCCGGGCGCTCTGGCCACGCCCACGCGCTGGCACCCTTCATGCTTACGAAGCGATGGTCTTGTCCCGATTGCCGTAAACCCTAATTCATCGATAAATTAATTACTTGTTTAATTAATCGCGGGCGGTAGGCAATTCTCAATCGAAACCTTTGCGAGAGGTCGCTATGCGTAAGCTGTCTTGGGCACTGTTGCTGGCGGGAACCATGGGCGGGGCAGCTCCCGCGGCGTGGGCGCAGGAAACCATCAAGATCGGCGTCATCCAGCCCCTGACGGGCTCGGTTGCCTACAACGGACTGACCTACGTCAACGGCGCCAAGCTGGCGGTCGAGCGCCGCAACGCCGCCGGCGGCGTGCTGGGCAGGAAGATCGAGCTGGTCATCGAGGACGGGCAATGCCGTCCCGCCAACTCGGTGAACGCCGCCGAGAAGCTGATCGTGCGCGACAAGGTCGTGGCGCTGACGGGCGCCTTCTGCAGTTCGGCCACGGCGGCGGTCATGCCCGTGGCCGAGAAGTACAAGCTGCCCATGCTGACCGGGGTGTCGTCCAAGGCGGACCTGACCGAGAAGGGGCTCCAGTACTTCTTCCGCTCGGCCGAGACCGACCGCCTGATGTCCAGGACCTTCAGCAAGATCCTGGCGCAGAAGCTGCAACTGAAAACGGTGGCCTACATCGGCGTCAACGACGACTGGGGCCGCGGCGGCGTGGAGGATTTCTCCAAGGACCTGTCCGCGCTCGGGGTCAAGACCGTGATGAAGGAATACTTCGACCACGGCGCCACCGACTTCTACACCTTGCTGACCAAGCTGCGCGCGGCCAAGCCCGACGGCGTCTTCGTCGCCGCAGAAACCCAGGACGGCTCCATCCTGGTCAAGCAGTTCAAGGAGTTCGGCATCCAGACCAAGATCTTCGGCGTGGGTTCGTGGGCGACGTCCGATTTCATCGGCCTGACAGGCGATGCCTCGGAAGGCATCTACGCGGCCGTGCCCTATGCCTCCAGCATGCCGGGCGAGCGCAACCAGGCCTTCGTCCAGTACTACAGCGCCGCCTACAAGGAGAAGCCCGGCAAGTACGGCGCCGCCGGCTACAACGCGCTGAACATCGTGATGGAGGCCATCGCGCGGGCGGGCAATACGAAGCCCGACGCCATCCGCGATGCACTGCGCAAGACCGACTACGCCGCGCCCAACGGCCATTTCAAGTTCACCGAGAAGGGCGAGGGCTACGGCTTCGAGGTCGTGCTGGTGCAGATCCAGAACCGCGAACCCAAGGTGGTGGCGCAGTCCCCCACCGAGCGGCCCTGATTCGCGCGCCGAGTCGGGAGAAACCATGGATTTGCTGCCACAGTTCCTGGCCAACGGATTGGTGATCGGTTCCTTCTATGCGCTCTCGGCGCTGGGGCTCACGCTTATCCTCGGCCTGATGCGCGTGGTCAACTTCGCCCACGGCGAGTTGTACATGCTCGGGGGCGTGCTGGGCTGGTGGGTGACCACCGCCCTGGGCCTGGATTTCCTGACAGGCCTGGCATTGGTGGCCCTGATCATGGGCGTGTTCGGCTGGCTGATCGACCGCGTGCTGATCGAGCGCATCCGCGGCCAGGGCGAAGAGCCGGGCATCCTGCTGACCATCGGCCTGTCCATCTTCCTGGCCAATACCGCGCTGCTGGTGGTGGGCACCGCGCCGCTGAAGGTGGAAGGGCCGGTGTCCAGCGGGCCGGTGTTCCTGGGGCCCATCGTGGTCACCAAGATCCGGCTGTTCGCCGTCGCGGTGTGCGCGGTGCTGATCGTGGCCGCCTACCTGCTGATCCAGAAGACCCGCCTGGGCCGCGCGATGCGGGCGACGTTCCAGGATCCGATGGCCGCGCAGCTGGCGGGGATCAGGACGGCGAACGTCTATGCCTGCACCTTCGCGCTGGGAACGGTCATCGCCTCGCTGGCGGGGATGCTGCTCGGGTCCATCTACTCGGCACAGGTGTCGGTGGGCGGGCTGGTCAGCATGAAGGCCTTCGTGGTGGTGATCCTGGGGGGCATGGGCAGCTTCGCCGGCGCCATCGTCGGCGGACTGGTGCTGGGCGTGGCCGAGGCGCTGTGGGGCGGCTACGTTGCTACCGGCTGGGTCGACATCATCGGTTTCGTCATCGTGATCCTTACCCTGGTGTTCCGGCCCTATGGCCTGTTCTCCAGACGCGCCGAGAGAGCCTGATCATGCAATTCGAACGTAACGCCATTCTGGTTGCGCTGCTGGTCGCGGGGCTGCTGCCGCTGGTGGTCCACGACCAGTACCTGTTGCATGTGGCCATCATGGTGCTGTTCTATGCGGTGCTGGCCACCAGCCTGAACCTGGTCGTGGGCTATGTGGGCGAGTTCTCGCTCGGCCATACGGCCTTCCTGGGGACGGGCGCGTATGCCGCGGCGCTGCTGTCCACCCAGCTGGGCTGGCCGATGTGGGCCACGATTCCCGCCGCCGGCGTGCTGGCGGCGGCCATGGGGCTGCTGATCGGCAGCATCACGCTGCGGCTGCAAGGGCCGTTCTTCGTCATCGTGACGCTGTCGTTCGCCGAAGTGTTGCGGCTGGTGGCGGACAACTGGGTCGCCTTCACCAACGGTCCGATGGGCATCGCCGGGGTGCCGCAGCCGGCGTGGCTGGCCCAGGCCGGCAACCTGGCGACCAAGCAGTTCTTTTTCTACCTGGCCTGGGCCGTGCTGGCGGTCTCGCTCTACCTGGCGTACCGCTTCGTCTATTCCAATGCGGGCCGCGCCGCGGTGGCCGTGCGCGAGAACCGCTACGTCGCGCAGTCCATCGGCATCCGGCCGTTCCGCTACGCCATGCTGGCGTTCGTGCTGGGCGCCTTCCTGGCCGGCATGGCGGGCGGGTTCTACGCGCACTACATCTCGTTTGTCGGGCCGGAAGTCTTCCGCTTCGCCTTCATGGTCAGCATGATCATCATGGTGCTGGTCGGTGGCAAGGGGACCCTGGTCGGACCGCTGATCGGCGCGCTGCTGGTGACCTTCCTGGAGGAATACCTGCGCGAGGCCAAGGAACTGCGGCTGTCGCTGTTCGGCCTGGCGGTGATGGCCATCGTGCTGTTCCTGCCGCGCGGCCTGATGGGATTCCTGACGACCCGCCGAGAGATGAGGACTCCCCCCTACGCGCTGTCGCGCGCCCCCCAGGGGGCGGCACCGGCGGACTGGCGGAGCCAGATCCGCTGTGCCCTGGGTCGGGGGGGCGCCATTCTATCCGGTGTAAGCGGCGCGTGGCGCCTTGGGAAACCGAAATGACAACTGTGCATGCAATAGGCCACGCCCCCATGCTGGACGTGCGCGGGCTGTGCAAGACCTTCGGCGGCATCAAGGCGGTCAAGGACATCAGCTTCCAGGTCGGGGCCGGCGAGATCGTCGGCCTGATCGGGCCCAACGGCGCCGGCAAGACGACTTGCTTCAACCTGATCACCGGGTTTTACGCGCCCACCTCGGGCGAGGTCCACGTCAAGGGCGAGAACCTGACCGGCGCCAAGCCCTACCAGATGGCCAGGAAGGGCATCGTCCGCAGTTTCCAGAAGACGAACATCCTGAAGTCGCTGTCGGTGTTCGAGAACATCCTGGCCGGCCACTACCTGAGCGCGCGCCAGGGCCTGTTGCAGACCTTCTTCCCGGGCCGCGCGGTCCACGCCGCCGAATACGCGGCGCGCGAGGAGGCCGAGCGCATCGTTCACATCATGGGGCTGGGCGAGCGCATGAACGCGCCAGCCTACCTGTTGTCCTGCGGCGAGCTGCGCCTGCTGGAAGTCGGCCTGGCGCTGGCGGCCAAGCCGGACATCCTGATGCTGGACGAGCCGGCCGCGGGGCTCAACAGCCAGGAGGCCATGGAATTGGGGCGCATCCTGAAAAGGCTGCGGGGCACGCAGGTGCGGTCCATCCTGATCGTCGAGCACAACATGGGGCTGGTCATGAGCGTATCGGACCGCGTGGTCGTCATGCACTTTGGCGAGAAATTGGCCGAGGGCGTGCCGACGGACGTGCAGCGCGACCCGCGCGTGATCGAGGCCTATCTTGGGGGAGGGCGCGCGGCATGAGCACCGTTCAGGCTTCATCCGCTCCACTGCTGGAGCTGGACAATCTTCACGTCGGCTATGGCAAGACCGCCGCGCTGCATGGCGTGAGCCTGCGCGTGCAGCCGGGCGAAACCGTGGCGCTGATCGGCGCCAACGGGGCGGGCAAGAGCACGACGCTGCGCGCCATCTCGGGGCTGCTCAAGCCCACGCGCGGCAGCATCCGCTTCAACGGGCGCGACATCGGCGGCGTGGCGCCGGACCGCATCGTCGGGCTGGGCATCGCCCAGAGCCCGGAAGAGCGCCATGTCTGGCCCTCGATGACGGTTTATGAAAACCTGGTGCTGGGCGCCTATCTGTGCCGTTCGCAGGCCACGGTGCAGCAGCGCGTGGCCAAGGTGTACGAACGTTTTCCGCGGCTCAAGGAGCGCCACCAGCAGCTGGCGGGCACGCTCAGCGGCGGCGAGCAGCAGATGCTGGCGATCGGCCGGGCCCTGATGTCCGAGCCCGTGCTGCTGCTGCTGGACGAGCCCAGCCTGGGGCTCAGCCCCAAGATGGCCGACGAGGTATTCGACGTGGTGCGCGAGATCAGCCGGCAGGGCGTGACCGTCCTCCTGGTCGAACAGAACGTGCACAACGCGCTGACCGCCGCGTCGCGCGCCTACGTGTTCGAGACCGGCCGGGTCGTGGCGGAGCGCGAGTCATCGGGCTTGCTGGAGGATCCGGAACTGTTGACCGCCTATCTGGGCGGCTAGGCGCGGGACGGGGCCCAGGCTCCGTCCTGTCCATTATTAATTTTCTGTTTAATTATTTATTGGGAACCGACGGGCCGCCGGTTTCCGCAGGAAGGAAAAAAGGAGAAGCCGTATGAGTCGTCCTTTGCGCGTAGGCATCGTGGGTGGCGGGATCGGGGGCGTGGCGCTGTCGCGCGCCTTGGCGCTGCGCGGCATCGAGAATCATGTGTTCGAGCGGGCGTCGGCCTTCGGCGAGGTAGGCGCCGGCGTGCAGGTCACGCCCAACGCCGTCAAGGTGCTCAAGGCGCTGGGCCTGGCCGATGACCTGCAGCGGGTGGGCTTCCTGCCGCAGGCCATGGTCGGCCGCAACTGGCGCTCGGGGCGGGAGCTGTTCCGCACGCCGTTGAAGGAAAGTTGCCCCCAGATCTACGGCGCCGAGTTCTATCACGTCCATCGCGCCGACCTGCACGCCATCCTGTCGCAGCACCTGGCCGCCGGCAAGGGCGCGACGCTGGGCACCCACTGCACCGGTGTCCGCACCGAAGGCGACACCGCGGTGGCGACCCTGAGCGACGGCAGCGAATACGAGGCCGACCTGATCGTGGGCGCCGACGGCGTGCGCTCGGTGGTCCGCGACGCCTTGTTCGGCACGGAGTCGGCGCAGTTCACCGGCCACATGTGCTGGCGGGCGCTGGTGCCGGTGGATCGCCATCCGCTGAAGTTCGTCAGCCCGGACGCGGCGTT
The DNA here is from genome assembly GCF_003854895.1 of Pigmentiphaga sp. H8. NCBI lineage: Bacteria > Pseudomonadati > Pseudomonadota > Betaproteobacteria > Burkholderiales > Alcaligenaceae > Pigmentiphaga > Pigmentiphaga sp. H8. The sequence continues at coordinate 690,643 of NZ_CP033966.1, forward strand.
CTGGATGGGGCCGCACGGGCACCTGGTCACCTATTACGTCAATGGCGGCGCGGCGGTGAACATCGTGGCCGTGAACGAATCGCGCAACTGGGTGGAGGAATCCTGGAACGTGCGCAGCAGCCGGGAAGAACTCACCAAGGCCTATGAGGGCTGGCATCCCGACGTGATCGAGCTGTTCAGCCGGACCCAGGACGTCTACAAGTGGGGGCTGTTCGACCGCGACCCGATGCAGGCCTGGTCCAAGGGCCGCGTCACGCTGCTGGGCGACGCCGCGCATCCCATGCTGCCCTTTCTTTCGCAGGGCGCGGCCATGGCCATCGAGGACGGCTACGTGCTGGGCGCGGCGCTGGAGCACTACGGCCGCGACATCGGCGCGGCGTTGCAGGCCTACGAGGCCGAGCGCCGGCCGCGCACCAGCCGCGTGCAGCTGGAGGCCCGCGAGCGCGGCAAGACCTACCACCTGCCGTCGCCCTGGGCGCAGTTCAAGCGCGACCTGCTGTACCGGTGGCGCGAGCTGATGAATCCCAATGCGGTGGGCATCCAGGCCAACTGGGTCTACATCTATGACGCGACCACGTGCGCGCAGCGCTTCGGCCGGCAGGCGCTGGCGGCGTGAGAGGCGGAGGATATCCATGACATTCCACCATTACGCGGCCAGCACATTTCTGTACGGCGCCAACGTGCACGCCAATGGCATACGCCAGCATTACCTGCGCTTCGGCGGCAAGGGCCGGCCCCTGGTGCTGGTGCCCGGCATCACCAGTCCCGCGGTGACCTGGGCCTTCGTGGCCGAGCGGCTGGGGCGGCAGTTCGACACCTACGTGCTCGACGTCAGGGGACGCGGCCTGTCCGAGACCGCGACGGGCATGGACTACAGCCTGGAGGCTTGCGCGGCCGACGTGGGCGCCTTCGCGCAGGCGTTGGGCCTGGCGGACTATTTCCTGGTCGGGCATTCGATGGGCGCGCGCATAGGCGCCATCGTGGCGGCGCATCACGCGCAAGGGCTCGCGCGCCTAGTCATGGTGGACCCGCCCGTGTCGGGGCCGGGCCGCCGGCCCTATCCCGCCAGGATCGACTGGTACGTGGACTCCATCCGGCTCATGCGTCAGGGCGCCGACTGGGAAAAGCTCAAGCCTTTCTCGCCCACCTGGACCGAGGCGCAACTGCGCCTGCGGGCCGAATGGCTGCATACCTGCGACGAGGACGCCATCGTGTGCGCCTACCACGCCTTCGGCACGCACGACATGCATGCCGACCTGCCGGCGATCGCGGTGCCCGCGCTGCTGATGGTCGCGGGCAAGGGCGGCGTCATCGAGGCGGCTGACATCGACGAGATCCGGGGCCTGGTGCCCCGGCTGGAAGTGCGCACCGTGCCGCAGGCCGGACACATGATCCCCTGGGACGACGAAGAAGGTTTCTTCCAGGGCTTCGGCACTTTTCTGGGAACCCCCGTTTAGCGAGGAGCAGGCTATGGCTGTCAGCGATTCCGATTTGATCCAGGCATGGACCCAGGTCCTGACGCTGTCGCGCCTGAAGCGCGGCGACACCGTTACGGTTTTGACCACCGAGGGCGTGACCCATCCCCAGACCCTGCGCTGCGCGGTGACGGCGGCCGGCCTGCTGGGCGCGCGGGTGAACCGGCTGGACCTGGCGCCGGTCAATGGCGAGAAATCGCTCAGCCGCGATTCGCTGGCCTATCTCGGTACCACGCCCCTGAGCGGCAACCGCGCGGCCATCGCCGCGCTCAAGGCCAGCGACCTCGTCGTCGACCTGATGACGCTGCTTTTCTCGCCCGAGCAGCACGACATCCTGCAAGGCGGCGGCAAGATCCTGCTGGCGGTCGAGCCGCCCGAGATCCTGCTGCGCATGGTCCCCACCGAGGCCGACCGCGCGCGCGTGCTGGCCTGCGGGGCGTTGCTGGAACGCTCGCGCGAGATGCGGGTGACGTCGGCGGCGGGCACCAACCTGGTGTGTCCGCTGGGCGAGTTCCCGGTGGTCAAGGAATACGGTTTCGTCGACGAGCCGGGCCGCTGGGACCACTGGCCCAGCGGCTTCGCGCTGACCTGGCCGAACGAGCGGGCCACGCGCGGCCGCATCGTGGTGGACAAGGGCGACATCTTGCTGCCGATGAAGTCGTACGTGAACGATCCCATCGTGATGGAGGTGGCGGACGGCTACGTCACCTCCATTACAGGCGGCATGGATGCCGAATTGCTTCGCGACTACATGGAGTCCTTCAACGACCCGGAAGCCTATGCCATGTCGCACATCGGCTGGGGCGCGCAGAACCGCGCGCGCTGGTCCACGCTGGGCCTGTACGATCGCGAGGCCACGATAGGCATGGATGCGCGCGCCTATGCCGGCAACTTCCTGTTCTCGCTCGGGCCCAACAACGAGGTGGGCGGGTCCCGCAGCACCGCCTGCCACATGGACATCCCGCTGCGCCGCTGCACGGTGGCGCTGGATGGCCGCGACGTGGTGGTCGAGGGGCGGCTGATCGAGGAACGGCTGGCCGAGGTATCGGCCAGCCGCTAGGGCGCCTGCATGCCGCCGGTCACGAAGCGGGTGACCTGGTCGATCAGGCTGTTGGTGTCGTCAGGGTCGTACAGGCCGGCGGGCGCCATTTCTTCCATGCGGTGGGTATCCGAGAACGCATAAAGATACGTGCCCACCATCAGGGTGACGCGCCAGTAAGCGTCCAGCTCGGGCAGGTTGGGCAGGGCCTTGCGCACCGCTTCCACATAGAGCCGCGTGGAGTTGCCGTAGGCGTCGGTGCGCAGCTTGTAGGAAATCTGCGGCGGTTCGGTGTGCAGGCGGGCCTGCAGGCGCAGGAACGACCGGCCCTCGGGCGTCGAGCGGAAGGCCAGCGTCGGCATCAGGAAAGCCTGTACGACATCGCGTACCTTGGGCCGGCCCGGTTTGGCCTGCAGTTGCGCCAGGTTTTCCAGGCGCTGCTGCGAAATGATCTGGCTGCGGCGCATGAACACGGCTTCGTACAGGCCGTACTTCGAACCGAAGTAGTAGTTGATCAGTGCCTGCGTGACCTTGGCCTGGTCGGCGATCTCCCGCAGAGTGGTGCCCGCGTAGCCCAGGTTGGAGAAGAGTTCTTCCGCTGCGTCAAGAATGTCGTCCCGGACGACGCTGGTGCCCTCGGGGCGGCCGGGGCCTTTCTGCCCGGCCTTGCGCCTGGTTTGGGCTGCGGGGGTGCCCCGGCGGCCGCTGACCAATTTCATAAGCGGTTAATTAATTATTGGCTGCGAAGCCTCCATGCTAAGGCTTTTCACGGGCGCGGGCTATGTTCCGCTACGCCCGCGGGTGGGGCAGTGGCGCGAACACCTCGTCCGGCGGCAACGCGCGATCCAGGTAGCCATCGTCATGCAGCATGGCGGAGAAGGCGTCCAGCGTCGCGAGGTTGGGTTCCACGCCATAAGGCCATGGGTCCGCGCCGAACGCGGCCACGGTCTCTTCGACGTGGTCCATCAGCCAGGGCAGCGTGGCGGCCAGCGCGCCGCTGAAACGCAGCCGCTGCCAGGCCTGGTCCTTGGCCTGCTCGCAGGCCCGCACCAGCGCCGGAGCCAGCCACGGATGCGCCTCGTGGCGGTCGCGCCGCAGCACCAGGGCATGCATGATGGGGAACACGCCGGTCTTCGCGTGATAGGCGGCTTCCGCGCGCTTGTAGTCCGGGAACAGGCGCTGCACGGCGGGGTGCTTGCCGTACGAGCGCGGGATGAAGGCGCCGATGAGCGCATCGATGCTGCCCTCGGCCAGCATGTCCGACAGGCAGGTGGTGGCCGGGATGCGCTGCCATCGCAGGGGATGGCTGGGCCGCAGTTCCATGATGTCGCCGCCGGCGACGCCGTATTCGTTCACGCCCCCTTCGTACCATTCGACGTCCGCCAGGTCGACGCCATGGCCGTCGCGCAGCAGTCCCCGTATCCAGACCGCGGCCGTCATCTGGTGGCCCTGCACGCCTATGCGCTTGCCCGCCAGGTCGGCGGGCGAGCGGATGCCGGCCGCCTCGTTCACGAAGATGAAGCCGTGGCGGAACATGCGCGACGGGAACACCGGCAGCGTGACGAAGTTGGCGCGGCGCTGCGCGGTCAGGGCATAGCAGTGCGTGAGCGACATCTCGGCGATGTCGAAGGCGCCGTGCTCGATCATGGGGCTGAAGATGTCCACCGGACGCTGGCGGACGTGCGGCACGATGCGCACGCCGTCGATCGCCACGCTGCCGTCGTACAGTCCTTGCAGGCGGTCGTACGGACCCGCCGCGAAACTGAGCTCGAGTCCGCTCATGGCGCTATTCCAGCTTGACGCCGGCCTCGCGCACCATCGCGCCCCAGCGGTCGAACTCCGACTTGAGCATGGCCTTCATCTCGGCCGGACTGTTCGGCTTCGGGTCGTGCGAGGCGGCATGGACGCGGTCGACCAGGTCGGGCGATTTCAGCGCGGCGGCGACTTCGGCATTGAGCTTGTCGACGATCTCGGGCGGGGTGCCCGCCGGCGCGAACAGCGCGATGGCCGAGTCGATCTTGAAGCCCGGCACGCCGGCTTCTTCCATCGTCGGCACGTCGGGCATGGCCGAGGCCCGCTGGCTGCCGGTCACGGCCAGCACGCGCACCCGCTTCGACTGGAGCAGCGGCTGGATGGGGCCGGAGTCGGTGATGCCCGCCTGTACCTCGCCCGCCGCCACGGCCGCCGCGGCGGGGCCGCCTCCCTTGTACTGCACGGGGACCATGTCCAGGTTCAGCGAACGCTTGAGCAGTTCGCCCGCCAGGAAGGTCTGGCTGCCCACGCCGGTCACGGAGTAATTGATGGTGCCCGGCCTGGCCTTCGCCGCAGCGATCAGGTCGCGCACCGACCGGATGGGGGAGTCTTCCTTGACCGAGAGCACGAGGCCGCTGGTCGCCAGTAGCGAGATGGGCGCGAGATCCTTCAGCGGATCGTAGCCGGCCTTGGTCAGATGTACCGTCACGGTCACCGCGCCCAGCGAGGTCAGCAGCAGCGTATAGCCGTCGGGCTTGGCGCGCGTCACCGCGCTCACGCCTATCGTGCCGCCGGCGCCGGCGCGGTTCTCGATGAACACCGTCTGGCCCATGCGCTCGGTCAGCTTCTGCGCCAGGGAGCGCGCGATCACGTCCACGCTGCCGCCGGGAGCGTAGGGCACGATGATCTGCACCGGACGCTCCGGGTAGCGTTGCGCGTGGGCCGCGGGGGCGGCCAGCGCGAGCGCCGTGGCGGCGGTCAGGGTGGGCGCGAGGATGTATCGCGCGGGAAGGCGGAAAGGGGTCGATCCGTTGCGTTGCATGGCGTGCCTCCAGATGGGGAAGGGCAGGGGAAGTGCGCGAAGCGCCGCGCGGGCTGCGCGGCGGGTGGGCTCAGAGTTCGATGATGGTCTTGGGCGTCTTGTGCAGGCATTCCCCGGGGCCGTCGGCGCCGATAATGTAGTTGTCGCAGACGGTGGTGAAGACGCTGGGGGTGGCATGGCCGGGGTGGACCACGATGTTCATGCCGGCGGCGATGGGCATGGTCTCGTCCTCGCGTATCAGCGGCCGCTCGACCATGTCGTAGCCCTGGCCGTGGGCATACAGGCGTGTTTCCTCGCGCATGCCGCGGGCCCGCATGAAGGCGTTGTGGGCGGCCAGGATGTCGGCGGGCATCGCGCCGGGCTTCAGGTGGTCCAGCGTGTGGCGCTGGGCCTCGACCAGCAGGGCCATGGTGTCCAGCAGTTCCTGCGAGGCCTTGCCCAGCACGAAGGTGCGGGCGAGTTCGCCGTAGTAGCCGCCGGGTCCGTTGTTCTCGATCAGCAGGGTGAAGGAATCGCCTTCGCGCATTTCGCGGCCCTGCAGGTGGCGCGGCTTGTACATCGCGGCGCGGCCGGCGGGCGAGGACGAGCCGATGAACAGCCCCTGCTCGCTGCCGCGCAGCTGGCCCGCGTACTGGGCGTAGGCGGCGACCTCGAAGTCCTTCATGCCGGGGCGGATGTGCCGGGCCAGGGCCTGCAGCACCTCGTCCTGCATGGCCGCCATGCGGCCGATGGCCTCGATCTCGTCGGCGCTCTTGATGGCCTTGATGTGATCGACCATGTCGGTGGCGTCGACGAAGCGCACCGAGCCCGCCGTCTGCTTCAGGTGGGCGCAGAAGTCGTGGTACATGCAGGCCGTGCCGACCAGGCCCACGGTCTTGTAGCCGCGGCGGCGCAGTTCCGCCTGCACCAGTTCCGCGTCATAGGTCCCGGTGTAGTGGATGGACGCATAGCTGGGCGTGAACACGATCTTCTCGACGCCGCGGTCGACCACGTCGTCGGGCGGGACCTCGCGGATGCCGCCGGTCGGGCCCTGCTCGACCGACACCATGCGGCCGTCTCGCGGGAACACGATGGCGCGCGGATAGGCGTTGGTGGCGGGACGGTCGGTGAACCATTTCACATAGCCGCCCAGCCAGTCGTTGGAGTTCTGCATGACCAGCGCGTCGATGCCGAGTTCGTCCATGCGCTCGCGGACCGCGCGCCAGCGGCGCTCCAGCTCGCGGGTGGGAATGGGGTGCAGGACCCGCTGCTCGGGCGAGTCGGGAAGGGGATGGCTCATCGTGCTTCCAGGGAGTGAAGGGCCGCCGGGGTGGCGCCGCGCAGGACGATGTTCTTCATGTCGTCCAGTCGGCCGTCCAGGTAGCAGGCCACGTTGTGTTCAAGGATGGGCATCACCTGCTCGACATAGATGTCGGTGGTGCCGCCGTGCTTGGGGGAAATCAGGATCCGGGGCTCGAGCCAGAACGGATGGCTGGCGGGCAGGGGCTCGACGGCGAAGGCGTCCAGCCCGGCGCCGGCGATGGTGCCCGACCGCAGCGCATCCAGCAGCGCGGCCTCGTCCACCACGCTGCCGCGCGACATGTTGACGAAGCAGGCCGAGGGACGCATGGCGCGGAAGAATGCGGCGCCGATCGAGCCGTCGGTCTCGGGGCCGGCCGGCAGCAGGCTGACCACGTAGTCGGCCTGCGCCAGCTCGGCGTGCAGGTCGGCGCGCGGCGCCACGCGATCGAAGTGGGGGACGGCGCGGGGCGTGCCGGAGACGCCGACCACTTCCATGTCGAAGGCCTTGCAGCGCCGGGCCAGGCCCTCGGCGATGACGCCCACGCCCAGGATCAGCACGCGCTTGCGGTACAGCAGCGACTGCGGCCACCGCTCCCAGCGGCTGTCCGCCTGGTTGCGCAGCATCCGGGGCAACTGGTGGGCCAGCGCCAGCATGTGGATGAACGCCATTTCCGACATCTGCGGGGCGTGGATGCCGCGGGCCGACGTTACCGTTACGCCGGGCGGCAGCACCGACAGCGCCTGTATCGCGTCCGTGCCGGTGGTAAGCGCCTGGATCCACCGCAGCGAGGCCATGCGCGAGACCAGCGCGTCGTTGAACAGATGGCCCAGCGCGAACACCGCTTCGGCGCTGTCGTGCGCGGCGGCAACTTCAGCGAAGCTGCGGCCGTGCGCGATCTCCAGGCCGGGAAACCGGGATTGCAGGGCCTGGGCGTACGCCTGGCTGAAATAGTGGTCGACGATCAGTAGCTTCACCGGGCCTCCGTGGCAGGTCTATGGCCGCACTCTATAACTAAGATTCTAGTATGTCAATTGGGGCGAAGCCGCTGAACCAGGGCTGCGACGGAGCTCAGCTGTGTGCGCACCCGCCGCGGTGGGCGCAAGGAAAGGCCGTCAGGCGGCCGGAGGGGAAGCGGGGATCAGAGCAGGCCGACGCGGTGCGGTTTGCCCAGCACGTGCAGTTCCATGGCGCGTTCGGCACCCTGCGCGTCGCGTTCGGCGATGGCGGCCACGATGCCGGCGCGTTCGCGGTTGCCAACGGTGCGCACGGATTCGGGATAGTCGCGCTGGCCGTTGCGCAGGATGTAGTTGGCCATGTGCCAGAACTTGCCGATGCGGTTGGCCAGGGCCGGCGTGCGGGCCATGTGGCGGATGACGCTGTGGAAATGGCTGACGCTGTCCAGGTTCCAATGGCCGCCGCCGGTGGGTGACTGTTCGAAGCTGGCCTGGGCGGCGCGCAGCTGGACCATGTCGGCGTCGTCGTGGCGTTCGGCGGCCATGCCCGCCATGCGTCCTTCCATCTTCGCGAAGACCGAGAAGAAATCCTGGATCTCGTTGCGGTCGGGCGCGGCGGCTTCGCAGCCGACCTGGGGCGTGATGATGACGAAGCCGTCGCCGGCCAGGTCGCGCATGGACGTCATGATGGGCTGGCGGCTGACGCCGAACTCGTGGGCCAGGTCCACCACCGAGAGCTTTTCGCCGAAGCGGTAGTGCCCGCTGGCGAAGCGCGCCTGCAGGATCTGCAGGATCCTGCCCGTCTTGCCCGCGGGCGCGCCGAGGTCGGCACCGTTGGGCGGGAAGGCGGCTGGATGGGGCAGGGGGCTCGACATGCGGCGATCTCAGATGAATGCGTGGCGTGCGTCGCGCGACGGGCTGGAATCTTAGCAGACTGCCTTCGCACCCATGCCGGGCTTGCCCAGTCTTGACACTTTTCGTTAAGACGCATACTGTATGCTAATTAGCTGGGGCCATCGTCATGCAAGGGCCGCGGCGCGGAAATCCAGTACCTGCTAAGGACGCAATCATGGCAATGACCTTGTCCCAGCGCGCGGACGCGCTCGAACACCAGATGATCGAGGAACTCGATCGCAAGGTGGTGAAGTCCGTGCTGTTCACTTCGGGTGAAAAAGACCCGAGACAACCCATCATGCCGCAGGGGGCGGCGCGCGACCAGGGCAAGCCCAAGCATTTCATGATGGGCGACGATCCGCGCCTGCCCAGGATGCCGGAGAACCCTACGTTGCTGGACTTCTTCAAGTACCGCTTCGCGCCGGCCAACCACCTGCTGCAAAGCGCCACCCATGCGCTCAAGGGCGGGCACAGCGAGAAGGTCGTGCTGGCCTGTCTGCTGCACGACATCGCCGTGTCCGGCTTCATCCGCGTCGACCACGGCTACTGGGGCGCGCAATTGCTCGAACCCTACGTGGACGAGGAAGTGAGCTGGGCCATCCGCTACCACCAGGCGCTGCGCTTCTTCCCCGACGAGTCCGTGGGCTATGCCTATCCCGATGCCTACATCCGCTACTTCGGCGAAGACTACCGGCCCGAGCCTTATGTGGAGCAGGCCTACCAGGAGGCGCGCAACCACAAGTGGTACATGACGAGCCGGCTGATCACGCTGAACGACATCTATTCGTTCGATCCGAACGCGGTGGTCAGCATGGACGACTTCATCGACATCATCGGCCGCAACTTCAAGCAGCCCAAGGAAGGCCTGGGCTTCGACGGCAGCCCGGTGGCGCACATGTGGCGCACGATCATCTGGCCGACCAAGTTCCTGTGATCCGCAAGCGGGGGCGCATGGCCCCCGCTTTTTTCTACCCTTTGCCCGAACCGCCGGAGACGGCCCAGATGATGACCACGGCATCGCGTCCGTGGTTGGCGTGGCGGTGCGGCGTCGTGCTGGGATAGCTGAAGCTGTCACCCGCGTTGACGACGAAGTGATCGTCCCCCACCCACAGGTCCAGGCTGCCGCTGACCACGTAGCCGCCTTCCTCGCCCTGGTGCGCATAGGCGTCGCCGCTGCGCGCGCCGGGTTCCAGCACCGAATAGAACAGCTTGAGCTGGCCATCCAGATTGGCCGACAGCAGGAAGTCGGACACGCCGGCGTTCGAGGTCAGCTGGCGCCGGCGCGAGGCGCGGACGACCACGCCGCGGTCGGTGGGGTCGCTGGGCTGGCCGCTGGGAAAGAACCAGCCCAGCGGCACGTCCAGCGCGAGGCTGACCTTCTTCAGGAAACCGATCGAGGTCTTGGCCAGGCCGCGCTCCATCTGGCTGAGATAGCCGATGGAAAAGCCAGTCGCGCGGCTGAGCTCGTCCAGCGAAAGGTTGCGCGCCTTGCGCAGGCTGCGGATCTGCCCGCCTATCCAGACGAAGGTCTCGTCCACCGGGACGGCATCCTTGGCCTTGTCCCGCGCCGCCGGTTGGTCCTTCGACGCGGTCCGGCGGCGCGAGGGTTCGGCCGCCTTGCGGGATGGTGCTGCACGGCGGTCGGTGGCGCGAGTCGACATCGTTCCTAGGTGGGTGTGCTCGATCTTCGCGAGTTTACTGGACCCCGTCACGATGTCTATCAGAAACGGTGGCGCAGGCCGATCGCGACACCGGTCTGACTGTTCCCGCCGGGGATGTCGACGCGTGCCGCATCCTTGACCTTGTTGTAGTCGACGGTGGCGTACAGCGTCGTGCGCCGCGACAGGTAGTAGTCGGCCAGCAGCACCAGCGCGTAGCGCGTGCCCTCGCCGGCGTCTCCCTGGACCGCGCGCACGTTCTTGCTGCGGTCGTAGTAGAACGCGCTGGTCAGCTTGAGCGACGGCATGACGTCGTAGGTAAGGCCCGTGAACCAGGCGTTGTCGCGGCGCGGAGCCGTGGCGCTGGGCGTGGCGCCGCCGTTCAGGAACGCGTCGACGAAGCCCGTGTGGTCCTTGCTGTTGAAGTGGCCCAGGAACAGCGTGGCGGGCCCGAGCTTGTAGCGCACGTTCAGGTTGTAGACGGTCTGCTTGTTGCCCAGGGCGTCATGCGTCAGGACGAAGCCGCCGCCGGTGCTGAACGGACCTTTCGTATAGGACACCGTGCCGCTCCAGGCCTCGTTCTTGCGGTGGTTGTCGGGCTGTTCGCCCATGCCGTAGAACGCAGCGACCCGGAAATCGCCGAAGGTGTTCGTGTACTTGATCGAGTTGTCCTTGCCGCGCCGGCCGGCCACGCTGAACACCGTGCCCATCCAGGAGTTCTGGCTGTAGTTGCCCAGGGTCATGGGGTCGTAGGGGCCGACCATGAAGTCGAACAGCGGGTTGTTCTGCAGGCCGAAGGTCAGCGTGCCCGCGGTGCGGCTGCTCAGGCCCATGAACGATTGCCGGTTGAAGATCCTGCCGGCGGTCGACTGGGTGCCGTCGTCCAGGTTCATGCCGCCTTCCAGGTTGAAGAGGGCGGACAGGCCGTTGCCCAGGTCCTCCACGCCGCGGAATCCCCAGCGGCTGTTCGAGACGGCGCCGTTCTCCATGGACAGCTTGCTGCGCCCGGTGGCGCGGTCGGCATGGGTGAGATACCGGATGCTGACGTCGGCGACGCCGTAGATGGTCACGCTGGACTGCGCGTGGACCTGCGTGGACAGAAGTGCCGCGGCCCCCGCGACGAGTATCCTCTGGTACATGGTCTGCTCCTCGTTTTATGTCGTTGTTCCGGATTCGCGCTTTTTCGGGCGCGAGCTCCCCCCTCGGCGGCGATGCGCCGATGTCCGGACTGCGTGGTGGATCCGTATCGCCGGACGCGTCCCGCGTCAGCGGGCGTCGTGGCCTACGAGGCGCGTCCGGTGTGCGTGGCGTGGATTCAGTGGGCCTTGGCGGCGATGACCTCGATCTCGACCAGCCAGCCGTCGTTGGCCAGGCGCGCCACCTCCATCACCGAACGGGCGGGCAGGTTGGGCTGGGTCTTGCCGAAGAACTTGCCGTAGCCGGCCATGAAGCCGCGGAAATCCATCTTGTTGTTCTTCTGCGGGTCGGCCACCAGGAATACCTGCATCTTGACGACGTCCTTCATGCCCAGGCCCAGGGGTTTCAAGGCGGCCTCGATGCGTTCGAGCACGCTGATGGTCTGGGTCTCGGTGTCGCCGAAGGCCTCGCGCGATTCGCGCGGCGCGTTGGGATTGACGGCGGCGGGGACCTGGCCGCTCAGGTAGTAGGTGGTGGCCGATGGCGGGATCTGGACCGCCGAGGACATCGGCGCGTTCGGGTTGGACGAGGCATGGCGCACGATGTCCTGGGCCTGGACGCCTTGTGCAAGCAGGAGGGCGGAGGGAAGAATCATGAGCGCGGCGCGAGCGGTGAAAGACATGGGGTTTCCTTGTTGTCGTCGGGGGTGGGATCAGTTGTTGGGGCGGGCCTGCGACTGGCTGTACTGCACGGCATTGCCACCCTTGCGCACGGCGGCGACCTGGGCGGACTGCACCGGGCCGGCCTTGCCGTTCCAGTCGTCGCGCAGATAGGTGGCCACGGCGGCGATCTGCTCGTCGTTCATCGATCCGGCGAAGGCGGGCATGCCGCCCCGGCCCTTCAGGATGGTCGCCAGCAGTTCGGTCCGGTCGCCGGCGACGAAGGCGCTGCCGGCCAGCGCGGGGAAGGCACCGGGGATGCCTTGCCCCTTGGCCTGATGGCAGGCCAGGCAGTTCTTCTGATAAAGCGACGCGCCCGATTCCTGGGCCTGCGCGGCGTAGGGAATGGCCAGCGCGAACAGCGCGATGAGCGGCTTGAACATCATGTGTCGGTTTCCTTGGTATGGGGTCAGGCGGCGTTGCGCGCGTGCATGCGTTCGATCTGCTGCCACGAGGATTCGATCGCGCCGGCCATCCAGCCGCCCAGGTAGCTCATGTGCTCGCCCGCCAGCAGGGTCCGGCCTTCACCCTCGAGCAGGCGCGGGAAGGCGGTCTTGCGCGATTCGCCCGACCAGGTGGAGAAGCCGCCCAGGCTGTACTGCACGCGATGCCACGCGACCGAGAACGACTTGGCGAAATGCTTGCGATAGTCGCCGGGGAAGATCTTCTCGCCCGCGGCCAGCGCGAGTTCGGTCCGTTCCTTGTGCGACAGCGCGCTGACCTCGGCGGCCGTGGCGCCGAAGTTGTAGTAGCCCAGCATCGTTCCCTTCGGCCCCTGCCACTGCGTGGAGGGTAGCGAGATGATGCCGATGTTCTTGATGTCGTTGCCGATGTGGCCGCCGTAGATCTGGTGGTCGAGTTCCCAGAAGCGGCGATTGAATTGCAGGCCCATCTTGCCGGTGGGCATGTAGGCATTGCCCTGCATGGCCTGCTTGAACCCGGCGGAGAAGTCGGTATCCATCTGCTTGAGCACGGACATGGGAATGGTGCACAGGCAGAAGTCCGCCTCCAGGGTGCGCAGGGCGCCGGTCTTGAGGTCCTTGCACTGGACCGTGACCTTGTCCTTGCCGTTGCGGATCTGCGTGACCTCGGTGCCGTAGCGGATGAGATGGCCCACCTTGCGCTCGAAGGCCTTGGCGATCTGGTCCATGCCGCCCACCGCCTGCAGCATGGTGGACTGGCTCATGATGTCGTTGACGGAGCGGTAGATGCGGCCCAGCTTGGACTTCAGCAGGTCGCCGAAGCCCAGCGGATCCGATTCCACGCCGGGTTGGTTGCCGGCTCCGGGGTAGATCTTGTAGCCGCGGCCGTTGGTGCCGCGATAAGTCAGGTCGTCGCGGTTGAGATAGCCTTCGTTGACCAGGTACTCCAGCAGCAGGGTCTTGTCCTCGGTGCTCAGCGTCTGGTCCATCTGGCCGTTGCGGATGGACTTGGCCAGCAGTTCGTCCACGTTGCCCCGCATGTCCGCCTTGACCTCGAAGCGGCGCAGCCGCTTGCCCGACAGCGGGCCGGCGTTCTCGTAATAGATGTAGGCGGCGTCGTTGTCGTTGTTGTAGAGCTCCAGCGGCACGCCCAGCTCGGCGGCGTAATGCAGCGTGGAGCGATGGCAGAAGGGGATGCGCCACGGACCGTGGTTGATGTATTGCCCTTCGTCGAAATCGCAGACCTGGGTCTCGCCGCCCAGTTCGCTCAGCGTGAAGCCGCGGCGTGCCGTCTGGCAGCGCCCGCCGGCGTAGCTGCGCGCCTCGATCACCTCGCACTGGTAGCCCGCCTTGCCCAATTCCAGGGCGGCGGTCATGCCGGCCAGGCCCGCTCCCAGGATGACCACTTTCTTGCCGCGGCCGCCGCCTTGCAGCACCGGCGGGGCGCCGGCGGTCGAGGCGATGCCCGCGCCCCACGCGTTCATGGTCGCCAGCAGCAGGCCGCTGCCGCCCGCGGCCAGGGCCTTCACCAGGAATTCGCGGCGGGTCGTGCCCAGGCCGGACTGGCCCAGGTTGTCGAAGAATGCGCTCATGGATGTCTCCTCCGGAAATGACGTATGAATCGAAGCGATGGCGGCCCGGGTCGGGGGCGCGCGGTTCGTGGCTGCAACCGGTCCTGCCGGCACGCGCGAGCGGACTCCCCGCGATCGGGGCGGTCGGGTTGCGGATGCAGCGGGTCTTGCTGGAACTGAGGTCTGGATACGCCCCGGGGGGTAGGGGGCGGAGCGGATCGCGTGTGACGATCCGCCTTTACTTTTAATATGACAATAAAAGTATATGCGTGTTTTTGAGGTTAGTAAAATTTTTTAGTTGTTTTTTTACTTTCGCTCGCAAACGCAGGCGGGGCGCCAGGCGGCGCCCGCGTATTCAGGCGTGCAACACCGAGTCGCCGTAGCCCATGCGCTGCTCGGGCTTGTCGTCGAAGATCTGCCAGTCGTTCACCCATTGCTGGGTCTCTTCGAAGATCTGCTGTGTGTAGGGCAGGAAGACGAGGCGTTCGCCCGGGCCGTACAGGCGGGTATCCATCCGGTCGCGGTACTTCTCGGGCATTTCGCGCTTGTAGTAGTGCGTGTAGCGTTCGAAGCGCAGGTCGATGTCCTGCTGCGCGCGCTGGAGCGCGCGGAAGTACTTGGCGATGTCCTCGGTGGCGGCATCGCCGGGCACGACCGAGGCGATCATGAACGTGCAGTCGATGACCTTGCGAAAGCCGAGCTGTTCGGCGAAGTACATCGGCGCATTGAACATCGTGGCGGCGGGAACCTGGCGATCGACCAGGAGATCCAGGCGGTGCATCAGCATGCCGCCGAAATGCAGCTTGATCTGATCGCGCGGCAGGACCGCCTCCAGCGCCTGCAGCGTCGCGTAGTGGCTGCCCGACTGATAGCCCACGGTGATGGGCACGCCCGCCAGGTCCTCCGGCTGGCGGATGGGCGAATCCTCGGGAACGTAGATGCCGGCGGAGGCGACCGAGTAGGCGTCCGCCCACAGCTTGCCGTGTCCCGCGGCGGCGGCCATGTTGACCGTCCAGTGGCAGGCGCTGGATACGTCGCAAGTGCGGCCTTCCTCGATGGTCTGGTAGGCGCCGCGGATCTGGTCGCGCGGCAACTCCACCGCCGATTTCACCGACAGATTCTTCGAGCCGCCCTTGGCGACGAACTCGTAGTCCAGGCCTTCGTCGGCGAAATAGCCTTTTTCCTCGGCAACCCACTCCTGCAACCGCATGTGCGGCCCGATCAAAAACTTGCCCATGGTGTGTCTCCTTTGATGGCGGGAATGATGCGACGGCTGCCAAAGTGCCGGCAGCTCGATCAATAAAATATCATAATAACGATTGATGAAAAGAGAGATTTGTTAGAGATTGGCTAAATTCTCATTGGAGAACATCAAGAATTCGCTTCATAAAAATAATATCTTTAAGGTGAGGCGAACTTATGGCTATGATCTCTTTCATGAAAATTCCAACTTCGGGCGCCGGCCAGGATCCGGCCGCCGAACCCCGGCGCGCGGCTGGCGTCGCCCATGCGGCCACGCCGCCCGAGACGCTGTCCTGGCGCATCGTGTCGCACATCCGCGAGGCCTTGTTCGCGGATGAACTCAAGAGCGGGGATTTCCTGGGCACCGAGGCTTCGCTGGCCGAACGCTATGGAGTCAGCCGCATGGCGGCGCGCGATGCGCTCAAGTCGCTGGCGGCCCTGGGCGTGGTGGCGATCCGCCCCGGCAAGCATGGCGGGGCGTGGATCGCCAACGGCAAGCTCGACCGCTTCGCCGATGCGCTGGCGATCCAGCTCAAGCTGATCAGCATTTCCCGGGAAGAGATGCTGGAGACCCAGGCGGCGGTCGAGATCCATGCCGCGGGCCTGGCCGCGGCCCGGGCCACGCGCGACGACCTGGCGCGCATGCAGGCCATCCTGGATGGCATGCCCGATCGCATCGACGACCCCGCAGCCTTCGCGGCGAGCGCGATGGATTTCCACGCCGCGATCGTCGAGGCCGCGCACAACCGTGGGCTCTCGGCCCACTTTCGCGCGCTGCGCCACGTCCTGCAGCCGGCCTACTCGATGTCGAACAAGAAAGAGATCGCCGAACGGGTGATCGCCGACAACGTCCGCCTGTACGCCCTGATCGCCAACGGCGATGCCGAGGGCGCGCGCAAGGCGATGACCCGGCGGCTGGCGCGGGTAGGCGCCGCCGCGGCATGGCGCGCGCCGACGCGCGGCTGAAACCTTGCGTCCGTTGAACGTTCATCCCGTAAGGGAGGCGCTGTCGCGCGCCGCTCCCGTGGAAATCCCTAGGCCGATGAGAACAATATAACTATATTATATTCATAAGAATAGGCAGGGCGTGATCCACGAAGGAGACGGTATGAACGCGGTAGCGGCGCAGGTCCAGCGACACGCGGCCACAAGCCGGTCGAAACTGGCGATCGATCACATGACCTATCGTTACTGGGTCGAGCGCAACCAGACGGAATTCCTGGCCTTCGACGATGTGTCGCTGGACGTGCGCGAAGGGGAGTTCGTCTGCATCGTCGGCCCCAGCGGCTGCGGCAAGACCACCTTGCTGAACATCGTGGCGGGCCTGCTGCGCTACCAGGAAGGGACCATGCGCATCAACGGCGAACTGGTCAACGGTCCCGGCGTGGGGCGCTCGATGGTGTTCCAGTCCGCCAGCCTGCTGCCATGGCGCACCGTGCGGGGAAATGTCCGTTACGGCATGGAAATGCAGCGCCGCTTCGACCGCGCCACGATGGATGCCCGCACCGAACAGTTCATCAGGATGGTGGGCCTGTCGGGCTTCGAGGAACGCTATCCGTCCGAACTGTCCGGCGGCATGCAGCAGCGCGTGAACCTGGCGCGCGCGCTGGCTACCGATCCCGACGTGCTGTTGATGGACGAGCCCTTCGCCGCGCTGGATGCGCAGACGCGGGAGTTCATGCAGTCCGAGCTGTTGAACATCTGGGCGCGTTCGCGCAAGACGGTGCTGTTCATCACGCACCAGATCGACGAAGCCGTGTATCTGGCCGACCGCGTGGTCGTGATGGGAACGCGGCCGGGCCGGATCAAGCGGGAGTTCCGCGTGGACTTCCCCCGTCCGCGCGAACTCTCGCTCAAGCGCGGGGCCGATTTCCTGCGGATGTCGGACGACATCTGGAAGCTGATCGAGGAAGAGGCCGACCGCATCAACGTGATCCGCGCGGAATGACACCAGGAGACAACATGGCAAGCATCGCCCCATCGCTGCCGGTCAGCCGTCCGGCGGCGCGCAAGGTCGGTTTCTACAAGCGGCACGAAGCCGCGATCCTCGGCCTGTCCACCCTGGCGGCGCTGATCGCCATCTGGGAGTTCTGCTGGCAGATGGGCTGGATCTCGCCTTTGTTCTTCAGCGGGCCGTCGGCCATCGCGCGCAAGTTCATCGAGCTGTGCGCCGACGGGCAACTGGCCGCCAACGCGCTGTACAGCGGCAAGAACTACCTGATCGGCCTGGCGCTGGCCTTCTTCGTGGGCGTGCCGCTGGGCATCCTGCTGGGCTGGTACCGGCGCGCGCTGATGATGTTCGATCCGCTGATCAACGCGTTGTATGCGACGCCGCGCATCGCGCTGTATCCGCTGATCATCATCTGGTTCGGCATAGGCAGCGGCTCGAAGATCTTCGTGGTGTTCCTGTCGGCCATGCTGCCCATCATGGTCAACACGCTGGCGGGCGTGCGCAACATCGACCCCGATCTGTTGCGCGCCGCGCGCGCCTTCTGCGCGACGGATCGCCAGATCTTCACCACCGTGGCGCTGCCCTATTCGGTGCCGTTCATCCTGACCGGCGTGCGGCAGGGCGTGGCGCATGGGCTGATCGGCGTCATCATCGCCGAGCTGTCCGCGGGCAACGAAGGCATAGGCTTCATGATCGCCTACGCCGGACAGATGTTCGCCACCGACACGCTCATGGTGGGCGTGCTCGTCACCGCCTTCGCCGGCATGGTCATCACCTGGGGCGCCGAACGCATCCAGCGCCGGTTCCAGCGTTGGCGGCCCGAGCACGTGGGCGGACGCTAGGCTTGCAAGCAAAGGAGCGAGACGATGAGTGAACGGAACGACATCCCCTCGTTGCCCGGCCGGCGCCGTTTCATGGCCGGCGCCGGCGGCGCGGCCATGCTCGGCTGGTCGGCGCTGGGCGCGGCGGCCGACAAGCCCGCGAAAATGACGCTGGCTTACCCCACCCGCAGCGGCGCCACCTGGCCGATGTGGATCGCCAAGCGCGCCGGGCTCTACGAGAAATACGGCATCGATGCCAACCTGGTGTTCGGCGTGCATCCGGCCGGCGTCGCCATGCTGGTCAGCGGCGAGGCGCAGGGCATCAATTCCGGGCTGGACCAGGTCATCCCCGCGCTGGTACGCGATCCCAGCATGGTCATGACGCACAGCATGCTCAACAAGGGGAACTTCGCGCTGGTCGCGCGCGGCGGGATCGGCAGCGTCAAGGACCTGAAAGGCAAGCGCATCAGCGTCGGCCGCCTGGGCGACCCGCCGTATTTCTATACCGTCGAGCTGCTGCGCAAGTACGGCCTCGCGCCCAGCGACGTGCAGTGGGTGTCGACCGGCACCGACGCCGCGTCGCGCGCGAGCATGCTGCTGGGCGGACAGGTGGACGCCGGGCTGCTGACGGCGCCGTCGTACTTCAAGCTGGAAACCCAGGGCCTGAAGGTGCTGACCGAACTGCCGGACCACGAGGACATCTACGTCAGCACCGCCTTCCTCCACAAGCGCAGCTACCTGGCCGAGCAGAGGGGCCGGGCCGAGGGACTGATCCGCGCCCATGCCGAGGCGATCAAGCGCTTCTACGACGACAAGGCCTTCGCCGTGGCGACCTTCAAGGCGTTCGACCAGCCCGAGAGCGAAGCGGACATCAGCCGGGTCTACGACATCTACGTCAAGCGCAACGTGCTGGACCGCGTGCCGCTGATTTCCAAGGCGGCCATCCAGGCGACGGTCGACCGGCTGGCGGAGCAGACGCCGGCGGTGCGCAAGCTGGACCTGGGCAAGGTCGTGGACAACAGCCTGGTGCTCAAGCTGGCCAGGGACGGATGGTTCGAGCAGTTGTTCGGCTCGGCCGTGCGCGAGGAGCAGGAGCGCAAGATCGCCGGCGCGCTGGGCTGATCTCGCCGGTGATCACGACGCGAAGTAGCGCAGCACCAGGACCGCTCCCGAGGCCAGCACGACCAGCGCCACCAGGCGCAGGAAGGTCTCGCGGCTGAGCGCCAGCGTGATGCGCCGCCCCGCCCAGGTGCCCAGCAGCATGGCGGGCGCCAGCAGCAGCGCGCTGGCCAGCAGGCCGGTGTCGGCATAGACGCCGGCCACCAGAAAGAACGCGGCGCGGGTGAAGGTGGCGAGGCCGATCAGAGTGCTTTGCGTGACGCGGATGCCGTTCTTGTCGCGCAGGCGGCCGGCCAGGTAGATGGCATAGATGAAACCGCCGCTGCCGAACAGCGCGGAGAACACGCCGCCCACCGTGCCGAAGGCATAGGCCGACCGCGGCGGCAGCGCCCGGTGCGGCCGAAAGCCGCTCAGGGAATACAGCGCATAGGCGATGGCGAAGATGCCCAGCAGCAGGAGCAGGGCGTCCGGCCGGCTGCGCAGCAGGACGACGGCGCCCAGCAGGCTGCCCAGTACCATCGCCGGTACCAGCCGCCTCAGCTCGCCCACCGATGCGTGGCGGACGTCGCGCGCCACGCTGGTGGTGGCCGCGGCGAAGTCCAGCAGGGCCAGGAGCGGTACGATGGTGGCGACCGGCACGAAGTTGGCCAGCAGCGGACCGGCGACCAGCGCGGTGCCGAAACCCGCCATGCCGAAGATGACGTAGGCCGCGGCCACGCCGGCGAACATCAGCGCGAACTGGGACGGGGTAACGGGAAGCAGGGACAGGAGGGCATCCACGGCGTGGCTCGATCGGGGCGACGGCAGCAGTCTGGGCCCTGGGCGCTCGGCGGTCCAATTCTAAAATCAGGCCTCATCCATCTCATCGCGCGATAAATGTTCTCGGTCAGGCAGCTTGGATACTACGTGGCGATCGTCGAAGCCGGTAGCTTCAGCGAGGCGGCCGAGCGGCTGCACGTCGCGCAGTCGGCGCTGAGCCGGCAGATCAAGCTGCTGGAGGAAGAGGTGGGCGTGGCGCTGCTGGCGCGCACCACGCGGCAGGTGGAAATGACGGCGGCGGGAAGGGCCTTCCACGAGGACGCGGTGCGCATGCTGGGGGAGCTGGGCGAGATGGCCAGCCGGGCCCGCCAGGCCGAGCGCGGCGTGCAGGGCAGCGTGGCGCTGCTGCATTCGAGCTCCGTGCCGCTGGGGCGGGCGCTGCTGGCGCCGCTGCGGCGCCATCTGTCGCGCCAACCCGGCGTCAGCCTGTCCATTTCGACCGCGTCGTCCGAGCAGCAGGCGCAGGACATCCAGGACGGCCGCGCCGACCTGGGGCTGGCCCGCGCGCCGGTGCTGCGGCAGTTGCCCGACGTCCTGACGGAAGTCCTGTACGACGAGGCGCTGGTGCTGGCCGTGCCGGCCGGGCACCCGCTGGCGGAGCGCGAGGCGGTGCCGCTGCACGCCTTGCGCGGCGAACGCTTCGTGTCGCTGCCGCATCCCCATCGGGGCGGATTGAGCTATCGGGTGGTGGAATTGTGCCGGCAGGCCGGGTTCTTTCCCGAGGCGGCCCAGGCGGTGTCCCGCAAGGCGACCCTGCTGCGGCTGGTGGAACTGGGGTTCGGCGTCGCGCTGGTGCCGGCCGACATGGCGGCCGAGACGCGGGCCGAGGTGCGCCTGGTCGCGCTGGCCGAATGCGATGCCCGTACCCAGGTACTGCTGCACGTCCACCGCTCGCCCACGGCGCAGGCTCGCCAGCTTGCCGATGCGCTGCGTGCGGCCTGCGCGGGACCGCGCGGGGAATGACCCCGCGCGGACGAGGTCCGGTCAGCCCAGGGTCGATTCCAGCGACAGCAACTGCGCGACGGTCTCGCGCGCGCGCACGACGTGGTAGTGGTCGCCGTCCACCATGACTTCGGCGGCGCGGGGGCGGGTGTTGTAGTTGCTGGCCATGACCATGCCATAGGCGCCCGCCGATTCCACGGCCAGGTAATCGCCTTCGCGCACGGCCAGGTCGCGGTCCTTGGCCAGCCAGTCGCCGCTTTCGCACACCGGCCCGACCACGTCGTAGCGTCCGGCCGCCTCGCCCGCGCGGGGCGCCACGGCCAGCACGCCGTGATAGGCCTCGTACAGCGTCGGACGGATCAGATCGTTCATGGCCGCGTCGACGATCAGGAAGTTCTTCGCTTCCGTGGGCTTGAGATACTCCACGCGCGTCACCAGCAGGCCGGCGTTGCCGACCAGCGAGCGGCCGGGTTCCAGCACGATCTGGCGCGAGCCGTAGCCGCGCGCGTCGATGCGTTCGAACACGCGGGACAGCAGGTCGGCCGGGGCGAGAGCGGTTTCGTCGGCATAGCGGATGCCCAGGCCGCCGCCCAGGTCCAGGTGCTCGACCTGGATGCCGTCGGCGGCCAGCTTGTCCAGCAGGTCGAGCAGCTTGTCCAGCGCGTCCAGGAAGGGCGCGGTCTCGGTGATTTGCGAGCCGATGTGGCAATCGACGCCCACGATCTCGATGCCGGGCAGCGCGGCCGCGGTCCGGTAAGCTGCGGGGGCGTCGTCGATGGCGATGCCGAACTTGTTTTCCTTCAGGCCGGTCGAGATGTAGGGATGGGTCTTGGGATCGACGTCGGGGTTCACGCGCAGCGATACCGGTGCGCGCTTGGCCATTGCCTGCGCGACCCCGGACAGGCGGTGCAGTTCGGGTACGGATTCGACGTTGAAGCATTTGACGCCCGCTTCCAGCGCCAGGCGCATTTCGGCGGCCTGCTTGCCCACGCCGGAGAAGACGACCTTGGCCGGATCGCCGCCCACCGCCAGCACGCGTTGCAGCTCGCCTGCGGACACGATGTCGAAACCGGCCCCCATGCGCGCGAATTCGCGCAGCACCGCCAGGTTGGAGTTGGCCTTCATGCCGTAGCAGACCAGCACGTCGCGCGAGCCGATGCCGCGCCGGTAGGCGTCGTAGGCGGCATGCAGCGCGGCGCGCGAATAGACGTACAGCGGCGTGCCGAGCTTGTCGGCCAGCAGGGCCACGGAGACGCCTTCGGCATGGAGGATGCCGTCGCGATAGGCAAAGTGGGGGCTGCCGACCGGGGTGGGCAGGGAAACGGGGGGGGTCATTGTGTCAGGGGGGTATGCGAGATGGATTCGTTGCGCCGGGAAATGTCGTCGATGTCGCCCGTGGTCTTGGAGGCTGGAGCGGGGGCGGGCTGCACGGCCGGGGCGGGGGCCGTGGGCGCGGGCGTGGCCGGCAGGTAGAGCGGGCCCTTGATGCCGCAGGCGGCCAGCAGTACGAGCGGCAGGGCCGCCAGCATCGGGGCCAGGCGGCGCAGGGCCGGCCGGGCGCCGCTGGCTACAATGCTGGTATCAGCAACCAACGAGAGGTCTGGGCATGCGGCGCGCGCGGGACGCGTGGGTTTCATGTCGGACATAGTCGAAATTATGAACGAAAGCGAGTTTCTTGCCTTGGCCGACGCCATCCTGGATTCCATCGAGCGTCAGGCCGACGTGTGGTTCGAGCAGCGCGACATCGACATCGAGGCGACGCGCAGCGGCAATGTGCTGACGCTGACCTTCGCGGATCGCAGCCAGGCGGTGGTCAATAGCCAGGCGCCGATGCAGGAAATGTGGGTGGCGGCGCGCAGCGGCGGGTTCCATTATCGCCTGAAGGACGGAAAGTGGCTGGATACGCGGTCAGGGGAGGAACTGGCGCGGGCGTTGTCGCGGATTTGTTCCGAGCAGTCGGGGGAGGAAGTCGTGGTCGAGGAACTGCCGGTTCGGTGACTTCCGAACACGGCCAGCTCCGGGGCGTCTCGTGGCGCCGGCCGCCCGCGGCGTGCGGGCGGGTATAGAGGCGGTCAGGGCAGGTATTCCTGGCGGGTGTTGCCCCCACCGCTGTTGCTGCCGGAATTGCCGCCATTGCCATTGATCAGGTTGCCCAGGCTGTCGATCAGCCGCGACATGGGATCGGTGGAGGGGGGCGGCAGGCCGACGGAGGCGACGGCCTGGCCGGGCGGGAATTCTGCGAAGTAGTAGTCGCCGTTCTGCACGATGATGCCGGACGGCATGGGCTGTTCGCGCTGGGGGATTTCCTTCAGCGCGCGCTGCATGTATTTCAGCCAGATGGGCATGGCGGCGCCGCCGCCGGTTTCGCGCACGCCCAGCGAGCGGGGCTGGTCGTAGCCCAGCCAGGCCACGCCGACCAGGCCGGGGGTGTAGCCGGCGAACCAGGCGTCCACCGAGTTGTTGGTGGTGCCGGTCTTGCCCGCCACGTCCTGGCGCTTGAGCGACAGGGCGGCGCGGGCGGTGCCGGTGCGGACGACGTCGCGCAGCATGGAATCGGCGATGTAGGCGGTGCGGGGGTCGATGGCGCGCAGCGATTCGTCGCCGGCCTTGGTCGGGCGGGCCTGCATCAGGACGCGGCCGGTGCTGTCGGTGACCTTGTCGATCAGGTAGGGGGTGACGCGGTAGCCGCCGTTGGCGAACACGGAATAGGCGCCAGCCATCTGCAGCGGCGTGACCGAGCCCGCGCCCAGCGCCATGGTCAGGTAGGCGGGGTGGCGCGCGGCGTCGAAGCCGAAGCGGGTGATGTAGTCCTGCGCGTACTGCGGGCCGATGCTTTGCAGCACGCGGATCGACACCATGTTCTTGGACTTGGCCAGCCCCTGGCGCATGGTCATGGGCGGTTCGTTCTTGCCGTCGTAGTTCTTGGGTTCCCAGCGCTGCGAGCCGGTGGCCGAGGCTTCGAGCACGAAGGGGTCGTCGGAGATGATGGTGGCGGGGGTCAGGCCCCGTTCCAGCGAGGCCGCGTAGATGAAGGGCTTGAAGCTGGAGCCGGGCTGGCGCCAGGCCTGGGTGACGCGGTTGAACTTGCCGCTGTGGAAATCGAAGCCGCCGACCATGGCGCGGATGGCGCCGTTCTGCGGGTCGGTGGAGACGAAGGCCGCCTGGACCTGGGGCGTCTGCAGGATTTCCCAGTCGTTTCCGGTTTTCAGGATGCGGACGATGGCGCCGCGGCGGATGCGCACCGAGGGCTGGGCCTTGGCCGACAGCGCCGGCTGGACGAACTTGAGCCCCTTGCCGGTGATGTCGATGATCTCGCCCGAGCTGCGGGCCACGCGGACCTTGCTGGCATCGGCGGCCAGGACCACGGCGGACAGCAGGGTGTCGCTGTCGGGGTAGTCGTTCAGGGCGTCGTCGACGGCCTCGTTCAGCTTCTCGGGGTTGTTGTCGATGCCGCCGGGCAGGTCGACGAAGGCCTCGGGGCCCCGGTAGCCGTGGCGGCGCTCGTAGTCCAGCACGCCGTCGCGCAGGGAGTCGTAGGCGGCGTCCTGCATGTCGCGGTTCACGGTCGTGTAGACGTTCAGGCCGCGGGTGTAGGTCTCTTCCTTATAGATGTCGTAGACCAGCTGGCGCGCCAGCTCGGCCACGTATTCGGCGCGCACGCCGAATTCCCCGCCCAGTTGGCGGACCTGCTGCTTTTCGTCCAGGGCGGCGCGGTATTCGGGTTCGGTCAGGTAGCCCAGGCCGAGCATGCGCTGCAGCACGTATTGCTGGCGCAGCTTGGCGCGGGTCGGGTTGACCACGGGGTTGTAGCGCGACGGGGCCTTGGGGATGCCGGCCAGCATCGCCGCCTCGGCGGCGGTGATTTCCGACAGCGGCTTGCCGTAGTAGATGCGGGCCGCCGAGGCGAAGCCGTAGGCGCGCTGGCCCAGGTAGATCTGGTTGATGTAGAGCTCCAGGATCTGGTCCTTGGTCAGATTGGCCTCGATCTTGAAGGTCAGCAGGATCTCGTAGAGCTTGCGGGTCCAGGTCTTTTCCGACGACAGGTAGAAGTTCCGCGCCACCTGCATGGTGATCGTGCTGGCCCCCTGGCTCTTGGACAGGTTCACCATGTTGGTCAGGGCCGCGCGCATGACGCCGGACCAGTCTATGCCGCCATGTTGGTAGAAACGGTCGTCTTCTGCCGACAAGATCGCCGATTTCAGTACATCCGGCACATCGCGGATGCGCACCACGTTGCGCCTTTCCTCGCCGAATTCACCGATCAGGGCGTTATCCGCGGTGTAGATGCGCAGCGGCATCTTGGGGTGGTAGTCGGTCAGGGCATCGAGGTCGGGCAGGTTCGGGTAGGCGAGGGCCAGCGCCAGCCCCACCAGGAGGGCGCCACAAACGGCCAGCCCGGCCAGAACGCCGGCGACCTTCAGGAGAATACGGGACATGAGGAAGCAGCTTCTCGTGCGAGGACGAGACCCATTATAGGAACATCGAAACGGATCGGCTTATAGACCGTCCGGCGGCCGGGGCGTTCCTGTAACAGTTGGTGTGCCGGACGCCCGGGGCCGATTTTCCGCTTCCGGCCCTCTTGCGGGATAATGCATCTTATATCGATATCTTTCTGTGGCTTCGGCCTCACGAGCTAGTGGATCAGGTCTCTTACGATTCATGCGCGGCCGCCGCCACGGGGCCGTCAGGCACGGTATTCGTGCCGCCCGTCTTCCTCGTCGGCATGATGGGGGCGGGTAAAACCACGATCGGCCGCGGCCTGGCCCGGGCGCTGTCGCGCCAGTTCCTGGACGTGGACCTGGTGCTGGAAGAGCGCTGCGGAGTCCGCGTTCCCACCATTTTCGAGCTGGAAGGCGAGACCGGCTTCCGGCGACGCGAAACCCACGCGCTGGACGAGTGCAGCCGGATTTCCGGAGTGGTCCTGGCCACGGGCGGCGGTGCCGTGCTGGCCGAGGACAACCGCCGCATGCTCCAGCAGCGCGGCACGGTCGTCTACCTGCGGGCCAGGGCCGAGGAGCTCTACCAGCGCACCCGCTACGACCGCAACCGGCCGCTGCTGCAGACGGCCGACCCGCTGGGCCGTATCACCGAGCTGCTGCGCCAGCGCGAACCGCTGTACGAGGAAATCGCCGATCTCGTCGTCGATACCGGCAAGGTGTCGGTGTCGCGGCTGGTCGGCCGCATCGTGCCCATGCTCGCAACCTGCAACAAGCAGGTCCGGCCGCCCGCCGACGACCTGCCCCCGCTGGAGTGTCTATGAAAGAAGTCCGTGTCGAGACGCCGGGTGGAAGCTATCCCATACGGATCGCTTCCGGCCGCCTCGATCGCCTGGCCGAGGCCGTGCCGGCCGACGCCACCACCCTGGTCGTGGTCACCAACCCCACCGTGGCGGCGTTGTACGCCGAGCGCGCCGAGCAGGCCCTGGCGGCCACCGGCCGGCCCATCCTGCGCATCGAACTGCCCGATGGCGAGCAATACAAGGATTGGCAGACCCTGAACCTGATCTTCGACGCCATGCTGGCCCGGCACTGCGACCGCAAGGCCGTGATCGTCGCGCTGGGCGGCGGCGTGATCGGCGACGTCGCCGGCTTCGCCGCCGCGGTCTACATGCGCGGCATCCGCTTCATCCAGGTGCCCACCACACTGCTGTCGCAGGTCGATTCGTCGGTGGGCGGCAAGACCGCCGTCAACCACCCCATCGGCAAGAACATGATCGGCGCGTTCTACCAGCCTATTGCCGTGGAAATCGACACCGACGTGCTGTCCACGCTGCCGGCGCGCGAAGTGTCCGCCGGGCTGGCCGAGGTCATCAAGTACGGCGCCATCCTGGACGCCGACTTCTTCGCCTGGTGCGAGACCCATGCCCAGGACCTGCGCGCGCTCGAACCGGGCGCGCTGGCCGTCGCCATCGCCCGCTCGTGCGAACTCAAGGCCTACGTCGTCTCGCAGGACGAACGGGAAACCGGCCTGCGCGCCATCCTGAACTTCGGCCACACCTTCGCCCACGCCATCGAGGCCGGACTGGGCTTCGGCGCCTGGCTGCACGGCGAGGCCGTCGGCTGCGGCATGGTGCAGGCGGCCGAACTGTCCGCGCGCGCCTCCGGGCTGCCGCAGTCCGACGCCGAACGCATCCGCGGCCTGGTACTGGCCATCGGCTGCCCCGTCTACGCGCCCGACCTGGGTGCCGACCGCTGGTTCGACCTGATGCAAGGCGACAAGAAGACCGAAGCCGGCCAGATCCGCTTCATCCTTTTGCCCAGGCTGGGGGAAGCGGTACGGACCCCGGCCGAGGCCGGACTGGTCCGGCAGGTGCTGGACCGGACCGTCGCCAGGACAGCGGGTGAGCAACCAGCCACGCTCGCCTGACCCCACCCACTCCGGAGGAGCCCCGACGTCATGCCCCAAGTCCTCGCTCCCTACGCCGCCGACCCGGCCGCCACCCGCGGCCGGCGCCACCCCGAAGCCCCGCCCCAGGGGCGTTCCGAATTCCAGCGTGACCGCGATCGCATCATCCATTCCAACGCCTTCCGGCGGCTGGAGTACAAGACCCAGGTCTTCGTGAACCACGAGGGGGACCTGTTCCGGACCCGCCTCACGCACAGCCTGGAGGTGGCGCAGATCGCGCGCTCCATCGCGCGCAACCTGGGCTTGAACGAAGACCTGGTCGAAGCCATTTCCCTGGCCCATGACCTGGGCCACACCCCCTTCGGCCATGCCGGGCAGGACGTGCTGCACGCCTGCATGCAGGAGTTCGCGCCCGAGGCCGGCGGCTTCGAGCACAATCTGCAAAGCCTGCGCGTGGTGGACGAACTGGAGGAGCGCTACGGCGACTTCAACGGCCTGAACCTGTGCTTCGAGACCCGCGAGGGCATCCTCAAGCACTGCTCGCTGACCCGGGCCGCCCGGCTGGGAGACGTGGGCGAGCGCTTCCTGAACCGCACCCAGCCTTCGCTGGAAGCGCAACTGACCAACCTGTCGGACGAGATCGCCTACAACAACCACGACATCGACGACGGCCTGCGCTCCGGCCTGGTCTCGCTCGAACAGATGCGGCAGGTCGGCATCTTCAACCGCCATCATGCCGAAGTCGTGCAGCGCTACCCGGACCTGCCCGAGCGGCGCGCCATTACCGAGACCGTGCGGCGCATGATCAATACCCTGATCATCGACCTGACCGATACCACCGCCGCGCGCATCGCCCAACACCAGCCCGCCACCATCGACGACGTGCGCCGCGCGCCGCCCCTGGCCGGCTTCAGCCCCGCAGTGAAGGCCGAGGCCGACGAACTCAAGGTGTTCCTGCGCGACAACCTGTATCGCCATTACCGCGTGCTGCGCATGACCACCAAGGCCAAGCGCGTGCTGCGCGACCTGTTCATCGCCTTCCTGGAAGACCCGCGCCTGCTGCCGCCGCAGTACCAGGCACGGGCCAATGTGGATCAGCCGCGGGCCATTGCCGACTACATCGCGGGGATGACCGACCGGTACGCGATCAAGGAGCATCGGCGGTTGTTTCTGGTAAGCGACGAGTAGGGGGCTGGAAGGGGCGTTGCTGGCGTCGATGTGGTTGGAGGCCGCTTGACCGTGTGAAGTGGGGCGTCGTTCTTGTTTTTCGGCGGGTGATCGGCTCTTTAAAAAGTTGGTGGATTTTTGCTGGGTGGTTTTTTCTTTTGAAAACAAGCGGTTATGTTTGGAGTGTTCCCCGCGGGAGCGGGGATGAACCGGTGGCGGTGCTGGTCATGGGCACGCAGGGCCTGTGTTCCCCGCGGGAGCGGGGATGAACCGCCCACCTGTTGGCCGAGATGGGCGCCAGCACTGTGTTCCCCGCGGGAGCGGGGATGAACCGTCACCGGCGCCAACGGCGTGCGCGCCACGCGCCGTGTTCCCCGCGGGAGCGGGGATGAACCGCTGATACTTGGTTAAAGCGCGTTACTGCTGCGGTGTTCCCCGCGGGAGCGGGGATGAACCGCACAGCCCCGCCATCGCCACGCCGGCAGCAGCGTGTTCCCCGCGGGAGCGGGGATGAACCGTTGTTCTGCCGCTGGGCCTGGCTACGAGGCATGTGTTCCCCGCGGGAGCGGGGATGAACCGCGCGCCAGCAACCGCGAGCGCTCCGCCGCGATGTGTTCCCCGCGAGAGCGGGGATGAACCGATCGTGGCCAAATCCATCACGTCGGCGCAGATGTGTTCCCCGCGAGAGCGGGGATGAACCGATTGTGTTGTCCGTGGCCCTAACTGGTCAGTAGTGTTCCCCGCGAGAGCGGGGATGACCCGACCTATCAGACCGGGGCCGAGCAACTGGCCAAGTGTTTCCCGCAGGAGCGGGGACGAATCATGTTTCGCGCTCACGCACGAGCCCGGCGCGCTACCTGCTGCGCGATCCCCTGAGTCGTGGATTTTATATAGGTTTTCCTATAAAATAACCTATATTCGATAAGGCACAGATGTACACCATCAACTGGATGAAGAAGGCTCGCAAGCAGTTGGCAACGGTCGGTACGCAGAAGGCCCGCGAAGCGATTGTTGATGCCGTGTCCACGTTGGTGGATTTGCCCAACGCCCAGAATGTGAAAGCCCTCACGAAGCACCAGTACGGTTACCGCCTGCGCGTCGGTAAGTATCGAGTGCTATTCGACGCGGATCATGAAATCCGAATCGTCGAAGTGCAGGAGGTGAAGAAGCGCGACGACCAGACGTACTGACACCCCATCCGGGCAATAGCCCGGCGGAGAACGCGATGAGCACGAACCACACCATCATCAACACTAGCGACGGCCGGCCGGCCTTCGTTGTGCTTCCCTACGACGAATACATTGCGCTGACTGGCAATAAGCCGCGCATCCCCACGGGGGAGGCGGTGCCCCATGAGGTGATCAGCCTTCAGGTCAAGAACGGATGGAGCCTGATTCGGGCGTGGCGGGAGTACCTTGGGATCACCCAGGCGGAAATGGCCGCGCGTCTTGAGGTGCGGCAACCGACCTACGCGAACATGGAAGGCCCCGATGCCCGGCCGCGCAAGGCGACCCGGGCCCGCATTGCCCAAGCGCTCGGGATTTCGCTCGATCAGCTTGAGGACTAGTGTTCCCCGCGGGAGCGGGGATGAACCGTTCGAGCTCAGCCGCCGAATGGGTTCGTTCAAGTGCTCCCCGCCCAAGCGGGGCATGAGCCCATGCCCCTCGCTGCCTGGCTACACCACCAGCTTCGTCGGCAACAACACCTCGAACGTGATCCCTTCCTCCGACTTGCCCGCCGTGCCGCGCTGCGAGCTGAAGTAGAGCCGGGTGCCGTCGGGCGAGACGGCGGGGCCGGTGATCTCGCTGTCGTCGTGGCCGACCAGCCGCATCACGGCCTGCGACGTGCCGTCGTCGCGCAGCACGCCGATCTCCAGGTTGCCCGCGTCCTCGGCCACCAGCATTTCGCCGAAAGAGGTGATGGTGATGTTGTCCGGTTCGTCGATGCTGTGGGTTTCGGCCGGGCCGAGCTTGCCGTCGAAGATGACTTCGAGGGTGCGGTGGGCGGTGTCGTAGGCCCAGATGCGGCTGTTGCGGGACGTGACGAAGAACACGATGCCGTTGAAGAACCAGATGCCTTCGGCCTTCTGGAAGTAATTGCCCGGGGGCAGGATGCCGCCCTTGCGCAGGGTGTCGCGGATGTTCTTCTGACCCTGGTCGGGGAAGGCCACGGGTTCCCAGGTGATGGACACCGGCGTCTTGCCGAAGCCGATCAGGTCGGCGTAGGCGGCGTCGGCGGAGTCGGCGTCGCGGGGCAGGGCGTCGATGCGCAGCACTTGCAACTGGCCGGACTCGAACTTGACGGGGCGCTCGGCGCCGGCGGGCCAGTCGGTCGAGTCGCAGACGTAGCGGTAGATCCGCCCGCCGCTGGCATCCTCGGTCAGGTACAGCATGCGGTTGGACGGGTCGACGCAGACCGCTTCATGCGCGTATCTGCCCAGGGCGGGCCAGGCGCGGGGCGGGTTGGCGTCGGACCAGGGGTGGTAGGGGTCGCATTCCCAGACCAGGCCGGCGATCTGCTGGGTGAGTTCGAATTCTTCGCACGACAGCCAGGTGTTCCAGGGCGTGGGGCCGCCGGCGCAGTTGCCCGAGGTGCTTTTGAGGATGGGGTAGGCGTCGATGATCTTGCCGGTCTTGTCGAACTTGAGCGCGCTGACGCCGCCCAGCGGGGCGGTCATTTCGGCGTTGCTGACGTAGATCCAGCCGCCGTCGTCGGTGGCATAGCAGGCGCCGCCGTCGGGCGCGGCATGCCACAGGAAGCTGCCGCCGCTGACCGGCGCCTTGCCGCTGCGCGCGACGATGCGCGAGGAGAAGCCCTTGGGCAGCATCACGCCGTTGGCATCGGCGGGTTGCAGCTCGGTGAATTTGGCGAAGGGGTTGAACTTCTCGACGGGCGGTTCGGGATCGACGGGGGGCTTGGGGTCGACCGGCGCGGGGTTGGAGGCATCGTCGCCGTCGCCGCCACAGGCTGCCAGGAAGCCCGTCAGGCTGACCGCGCCGGCGGTGCGGAAGGTCTTGAGCAGGAAGGCTCGGCGCAGGGAGAAGTCCAGGGGGATGACGGGGTAGGTGTGTTCGCTCATTGTTCTCGGAGTGCGGATGGGTGAAGGCTCGAATGTGGAGCGCTGCCATCCTGCGTGCTTCGCGTTACAGGGTGGTGACTCCATCGGGCGGCCCGGCATTGCGTTTACACTTCCACGCTTCGGCACCGGGATTTTTTCATGGACACCACAGCGCTTGCCCTCGGCCGGGTCGCGGTCTTCTGCGGCTCGAATTTCGGTTTCTCGGACGAGTACGCCCAGGCTGCGCGGCAGCTGGGCGCGCAGATCGCGGCCCGCGGCCTGACGCTGGTGTACGGCGGCACTCACAAGGGCCTGATGGGCATCATGGCCGACACGGTGCTGGAGGCCGGCGGCCAGGCGGTGGGTGTCATCAATCGCCGGCTGCACGACCGCGGCCATCTGCATCCGGGGCTGACCTCGCACGAGATCGTGGCGGACATGCGGGCGCGCAAGGCGCGCATGGCGGATCTGGCGGACGCCTTCATCGCGATGCCCGGCGGCCTGGGGACTTACGAGGAGTTATTCGAGGCCGCCACGCTGACGCAGCTCGGGGACCACACCAAGGCGTGCGGGGTACTGAACGTGCGCGGTTTCTACGAACCCATGCGGGCCATGCTGACGCACGCGGTGCAGGAGGGCTTCATGAAGGCCGAGCACCGCGACATGATCGTGATCGAGGCCGACCCGGGCGCGCTGCTCGACGGGCTGGCGGCCTGGAAGGCGCCGACCGTGACGAAATGGATCGGCGATCCCGATCCCGCTCCCGCGGCCTGACGCGGCCGTCCATTTGATTAAACTGAGGCGGCCTGGCCGGTTTTTTTCATCACCCCGGGCCGGTCACCGGCCTTCACCCTTCGCAGACAATCATGACAAGAATCCGCATACGCGCCGCCGAATACGAGTTCATTGCCGAGACCAACCCGGATGCCCCGGAGACGGTGGCTGCTTTCATGAAGCTGCTGCCCTATACGCAGAAGATCATCCACGTGCGCTGGAGCGGCGAGGGCTGCTGGATTCCGCTGGGCGAGTTCAAGCTGGGCGTGGGGTTCGAGAACCACACCAGCCATCCATCGGTGGGGGACATCCTGTTCTATCCGGGCGGCTACAGCGAGACCGAAATCATCCTGGCCTATGGCAGCTGCATGTTCGCCAGCAAGATGGGCCAGCTTGCTGGCAACCATTTCCTGACCGTGGTCGAGGGCAAGGAGAACCTGCGCGCGCTGGGCGTGAAGACGCTGTGGGAAGGCGCGCAGGATATCGTTTTCGAACTGGCGTGAACGGGGCCTAGCGCAGGAACAGCTTGTAGGCCGGGTTTTCCGATTCGTCCCAGTGCCGGTAGCCCAGTTCCGCCAGGAAGGCCGCGAAGGTCCTCTTGTCGGACGGCGGCACTTGCAGCCCCACGACGATCTGTCCGTAGTCGCCGCCCTGGTTGCGGTAGTGGAACAGGCTGATGTTCCAGTTGGGCGACATGGAGTTCAGGAAGCGCATCAGCGCGCCGGGCCGCTCGGGGAACTCGAAGCGGTACAGCAGTTCGTGATTGGCCTGGGGGCCGCTGCCTCCGATCATGTGGCGCAGGTGGGTCTTGGCCAGTTCGTCGTGCGTGAGGTCGATGGCGGTGAAGCCGTTGCGCCGGAAGTTGGCGGCGATCTTGGCCGATTCGCCGGCCGACGCGGTCTGCAGGCCGACGAAGACGTGGGCCTTTTCCGAGTCGGCCATCCGGTAGTTGAACTCGGTCACGTTGCGGTTGCCGACCAGTTCGCAGAAGCGGCGGAAGCTGCCGCGTTCCTCGGGCATGGTCACCGCGAACACGGCTTCGCGCGCCTCGCCCACGTCGGCGCGCTCGGCCACGAAGCGCAGCCGGTCGAAGTTCATGTTGGCGCCGCAGGCGATGGCCACCAGGGTCTTGCCCTTCATGCGGTGCTGGGCGGCGTATTTCTTGAGGCCGGCCAGGGCCAGCGCGCCCGCGGGCTCCAGCACGTTGCGGGTTTCCTCGAACACGTCCTTGATCGCGGCGCAGATGGCGTCGGTGTCGACCACGACGAAGTCGTCCACGTATTTGCGGGTGAGGCGGTAGGTTTCCTCGCCCACGAGCTTGACGGCGGTGCCGTCGGAGAACAGGCCGACGTCGGGCAGGGTGACGCGGCGGCCTTTCTGCACGCTCTGGACCATGGCGTCGGAGTCGACGGTCTGCACGCCGATGATGCGGATCTCGGGGCGCAGCTGCTTGACGTAGGCGGCCACGCCGGAGATCAGGCCGCCGCCGCCGATGGCCACGAAGATGGCGTCGATGGGGCCGGGGTGCTGGCGCAGGATCTCCATGCCTATGGTGCCCTGGCCGGCGATGACGTCGGGGTCGTCGAAGGGGTGGACGAAGGTGAGTTTTTCCTTCGCTTCCAGTTGCTTGGCGTGGTTGTAGGCGTCGGTGAAGCTTTCCCCGTGCAGGACGACTTCGGCGTTGCGGGCCTTGACCGCGTCGATCTTGAGCTGGGGGGTGGTGACCGGCATGACGATGACGGCCCGGCAGCCCATGCGCTGGGCGGCCAGCGCGACGCCCTGGGCGTGGTTGCCCGCGGAGGCGGCGATGACGCCGCGTTCGAGCGCCTTGGGCGGCAGGTTGGCCATCTTGTTGTAGGCACCCCGCAGCTTGAAGCTGAAGACGGGCTGGGTGTCTTCCCTTTTGAGCAGCACCGTGTTCGCAATTCGCGCCGAAATCTGGGGAGCGGCTTCGAGGGAGGTCTCGATAGCGACGTCGTAGACTTTGGCGGTAAGAATGCGCTTGAGATAGTCGGTGGCCATGATGCTGCGTCAGGGGTTGGTGGAAAAACCGTAGTCCTTTAGTTTGACACAGATGGCTCAAGGGGCGCTTTGTCCCTTCGAAAGCGCCGGCGTTGAGGATGCTTCCAGGGCGCCGCGTAAGCGGGTACGGGGTGGTCTAAACTCTCGCCATGCATCAATGGCTGGAATCCTCCGTTCAATGGCTGCTCCACACCCTGGCCCTGCCGGAAGTGGGGCTGTCGGCCATTTTCACGGTCAGCCTGGTTTCCGCCACGCTGCTGCCCATGGGATCCGAGCCGGCGGTATTCGGCTATGTGAAGCTGGCCCCGCAGATGTTCTGGGTGGCGGTGCTGGTGGCGACCGCGGGCAATACCGCGGGGGGGATGATCAGCTATTGGATGGGGGTGGGGGCCAAGCGGGCGGTGGAGCGCATCAAGGCGCGGCGCGAGGCCCGGCATCCTCACGAACACGAGGCGGAGCCGGACGGCGGCGAGGCGCATGCGCCCTCGCGGAAGGATCGCTGGCACGCCTATGCCCACGCCTGGATAGAGCGGTTCGGCGCCAAGACGCTGCTGCTGTCGTGGGTGCCCCTGGTGGGGGATCCGCTGTGCGCGGTGGCGGGGTGGCTGCGGCTGGATTTCCGGGCCTGCGTGGTCTATATGGCCATCGGCAAGTTCGGGCGCTACGCCACGATGACCGCCGCGCTGCTGTGGGTGTTCCCCGACAAGTAGCAAGAAAAGGATCTGGACTATGACGACGCGGGTCTACGGACTGAACAATTGCGATACCTGCCGCAAGGCGCGTAAATGGCTGGCCGCCCAGGGGCTGGAGGCCGATTTCATCGACTACCGGGAGCATCCGGTGGGCGCGGACGCGCTGCGAGACTGGGCGGGGCAGGTGGGGGGCTGGGAGAAGCTGGTGAACCGGTCGTCCACGACCTGGCGCAACCTGCCGGAGGACCGCAAGCAGCCCGCCGGCGAGGCGCAGTGGCTGGCGCTGGTGGCCGAGCATCCGACGCTGGTGAAGCGGCCGGTGCTGGTGACGGCGGACGGGGTGGCCAGCGTGGGGTTTTCCGAGGCGGGCTGGGCGCGGCGCCTGGGAGCCGCTTCCTAGGGCGGAAATCCCTCGCGTTGACTGCAATTCCCGCGAGATATGACCCTTTTCACGGGTCGGGAAAAGGGGGCGTCCCCAGCGAGGGGGCGGGGCAATCGGCTAGAATGGTCGGCTACCCTCGGGATGAAGTACAGCCCCCACCATGAACGCCCCTCTGCCCATCGCCCTCGCCCCCGCGCACGCACCCACTCGCCTGCGGGAGATTCCGTACAACTACACGTCGTTTTCCGACCGGGAAATCGTGCAGCGGCTGCTGGGCTCGCAGGCTTGGGAAATGCTGTGCGACCTGCGGGGCGAGCGCCGCACCGGCCGGTCGGCGCGCATGCTGTACGAGGTGCTGGGCGACATCTGGGTGGTGCGCCGCAATCCCTACCTGCAGGATGACCTGCTGGACAATCCCAAGCGCCGCGGCCTGCTGGTCGAGGCGCTGAACCACCGGCTGCGCGAGGTCGAGCGCCGGCGCGAACCCGACGACGCCGAACGCGACGGCAAGGTGGGCCGGCTGCTGGACATGGCGCGCAGCGCCGTGCGGGCCTTCGAGCAGGAGTTCAACGAGACCGCCGAACTGCGCCGCCGGGTGCAGAAGGTACTGGGCCGCACGACGGCGCGCGACAACATCAAGTTCGACGGGCTGTCCCGGGTCTCGCACGTCACCGACGCCACCGACTGGCGGGTGGAATTCCCGTTCGTGGTGCTGACGCCCGACAGCGAGGACGAGATCGCCGCGCTGGTGCGTGGCTGTATCGAGCTGGGCCTGACCATCATCCCGCGGGGGGGCGGCACGGGCTATACCGGCGGCGCGGTGCCGCTGACCTGGAAGTCCGCCGTCATCAATACCGAGAAGCTCGAGACCCTGGGCGAAGTCACCGTCGGGCCGCTGCCTGGCGTGGACCGCGAGGTCGCCACGGTGTTCACCGGCGCGGGCGTGGTCACCAAGCGGGTGGCTGACGCGGCCGACAAGGCCGGTTTCGTGTTCGCCGTGGATCCCACCTCGGCCGAGGCTTCCTGCGTGGGCGGCAACGTCGCCATGAACGCCGGCGGCAAGAAGGCGGTGCTGTGGGGCACGGCGCTGGACAACCTGGCCTGGTGGCGCATGGTCGACCCCGAGGGCAACTGGCTGGAGGTCACGCGCCTCGAGCACAACCTGGGCAAGATCCACGACGTGGCGGTGGCACGCTTCGAGCTGAAGTGGTTCGACGGCGCGGGCAAGCCGGGCGAACACCTGCTGCGTACCGAGACGCTGGACATCCACGGCCGCGTGTTCCGCAAGGAAGGCCTGGGCAAGGACGTGACCGACAAGTTCCTGGCCGGCCTGCCGGGCGTGCAGAAGGAAGGTACCGACGGCCTGATCACGTCGGCGCGCTGGGTGCTGCACCGCATGCCCAAGCACGTGCGCACGGTCTGCATGGAGTTCTTCGGGCAGGCGCGTGACGCCATTCCGTCCATCGTCGAGGTCAAGGGCTACCTGGACGGCGAAGGGCGGGCGCGCGGCGCCATCCTGGCCGGCCTGGAGCACCTGGACGAGCGCTATCTGCGCGCGGTGGGCTATGCCACCAAGAGCAAGCGCGGCACGCTGCCCAAGATGGTCCTGATCGGCGACATCGTCGGCGACGACGAGGATGCCGTGGCCGTGGCTGCCAGCGAAGTCGTGCGGCTGGCCAATACCCGCCACGGCGAAGGCTTCGTGGCGGTCAGCGCCGAGGCCCGCAAGAAATTCTGGCTCGACCGTTCGCGCACGGCCGCCATCGCGCGCCACACCAACGCCTTCAAGATCAACGAAGACGTGGTGATTCCGCTGCCGCGCATGGGCGAGTACACGGACGAGATCGAGCGCATCAACATCGAGCTGTCGACCCGCAACAAGCTGCGGCTGATCGACCGGCTGGCCGAGTTCTTCGACGGCGAGCTGCCGGTGGGCAAGAGCGAGGACGGCGAGGGCGAGAAGCTCTCGCGCGAGGAAATCCTGGGCGACCGCGCCGTGCAGGCGCTGGAACTGCTGGAGGCGGTGCGCGACCGCTGGAACTGGATCCTGCGCAGCATGGACCTGCCGCTGGCCGATACGCTGGGCGAGTTCGCCCGCATCGGGCTGGGGCAGCTGCTGCCGGCCTTGCAGGAACGGCTGCAGGTCCAGCCCACGGCCCGCGTGTTCGACGTGGTGCAGGACCGTACGGTGCGCGTGTCCTGGAAGGCCGAGCTGAAGGCGCCGCTGTCGCGCATCTTCTCCGGCCAGGCCTGCGCGCCCATCCTGGTCCGCGCCCAGGAAATTCACGACAAGGAACTCAAGGGCCGGGTGTTCGTCGCGCTGCACATGCATGCGGGCGACGGCAACGTGCACACCAACATCCCCGTCAACTCCGACAACTACGAGATGCTGCAGGAGGCCAACGAGGCCGTCGCACGCATCATGGACGTCGCGCGCAACCTGGACGGAGTGATCTCGGGCGAGCACGGCATCGGCATCACCAAATACGAATTCCTGTCCGAAGCCGAGCTGGCTCCGTTCCAGGATTACAAGCGCCGCATCGATCCGCACAACCGCTTCAACGCCGGCAAGCTGATGCCCGGCGGCGACCTGCGGCACGCCTACACGCCCAGCTTCAACCTGCTGGGGCACGAGTCGCTGATCATGCAGCAGAGCGACATCGGCGCGATCTCGCACGCCATCAAGGACTGCCTGCGCTGCGGCAAGTGCAAGCCCGTGTGCGCGACCCACGTGCCGCGCGCCAACCTGCTCTATTCCCCGCGCAACAAGATCCTGGCGACCTCGCTGCTGGTCGAGGCCTTCCTGTACGAAGAACAGACGCGGCGCGGCATCAGCATCAAGCACTGGGAAGAGTTCGAGGACGTGGCCGACCACTGCACGGTGTGCCACAAGTGCGAGAAACCCTGTCCGGTGGACATCGATTTCGGCGACGTGTCCATGAACATGCGCAGCCTGCTGCGCCGCATGGGCCGCAAGTCGTTCAACCCCGGCACGGCCGCGGCCATGTTCTTCCTGAACGCCAAGGACCCGCGCACCATCAACGCCACGCGCAAGGCCATGGTCGACGTCGGCTACAAGGCCCAGCGACTGGCCCACGACGTGCTGGCCAAGTTCGCGCGCAAGCAGACCGAGCATCCGCCGGCCACGGTGGGCAAGCCGTCCATGCGGGAACAGGTGGTGCACTTCGTCAACAAGAAGATGCCCGGCAACCTGCCCAAGCAGGGCGCGCGCAAGCTGCTGGACATCGAGGACGCCAAGTACATCCCCATCATCCGCAACCCGCGCGCCACCTCGGCCGATACCGAGGCGGTGTTCTATTTCCCGGGCTGCGGATCCGAGCGCCTGTTCTCGCAGGTGGGCCTGGCGACCCAGGCCATGCTGTGGCATGCCGGCGTGCAGACCGTGCTGCCGCCCGGCTACCTGTGCTGCGGCTACCCGCAGCGCGGCAACGGCATGGACGACAAGGCGCAGAAGATCATCACCGACAACCGGGTGTTGTTCCACCGGATGTCGAACACGCTCAACTACCTCGACATCAAGACCGTCGTGGTCAGTTGCGGGACCTGCTACGACCAACTGGCCGGCTACGAATTCGAGAAGATCTTCCCCGGCTGCCGCCTGATCGACATCCACGAATACCTGCTGGAGAAGGGCGTCAAGCTCGAGGGCGTGACCGGCGCGCGGTACATGTACCACGACCCCTGCCATACGCCCATGAAGCTCCAGGATCCGATGAAGACGGTGCGGGCGCTGGTGGGCGAGGGCGTGGACAAGAGCGATCGCTGCTGCGGCGAGTCCGGCACGCTGGCGGTGACCCGTCCCGACATCTCCACGCAGATCCGCTTCCGCAAGGAAGAGGAACTGCGCAAGGGCGCCGACAAGCTGCGCGCCGACGGCTTCCAGGGCGATGTCAAGGTGCTGACCTCCTGTCCGTCGTGCCTGCAGGGGCTCAGCCGCTACAACGACGACGCGAGCCTGGACGCGGACTACATCGTGGTCGAGATCGCCCGCCACGTGCTGGGGCAGCAGTGGATGGAGGACTACGTCAGGCGCGCCAACGACGGCGGCATCGAGCGGGTCCTGTTGTAGGCGTGGCATTGGGAACGGGCGCGCACGCACGGAAGGGCGAGCCATGAGGGAGCACCCGCTGCTGCCTCTGACGCCCGAGCCCGCCGGCGACGACTCGCTCGAGGACTTCCGGATCTCGCAGCCGCTGGAAATCCTGACCCTGCTCGGACGCATGGCCGAGCAGTCCGAAATCGTGGCCCTGGCTGCCGCCGACGGCGTGTCCTGCCTGTCGGCCATCGCCGGGGTGGACCGCGGCAGGCGTCTGCTGTGGCTGTCGGGTACCCCCGGCGACACCTGCCTGGAACACCTGCTTGCTTCGCCGTGGAAAGTGGCCGTCGGCTACCTGGATCACGTCAAGATCCAGTTCCGTGTCCACAACCTGCAATGGCTGCCCGGCGCCGACGGCGGCCGGCTGGCCTGCCTGCTGCCGCTGGAGTTGTACCGTTTCCAGCGGCGCTCGTATTTCCGCGTTCGTCCGGCCGGGCGTCCCGCTCCGGTGGTGCGGGCGCGCCGCGATCCGGCCGACGCTCCCATCGAACTGGAAGTGATCGATATCAGCATGACCGGGGTCGGCCTGCTGCTGCCGCCCGGCAGCCGGCCTTTCCCGGTGGGCACGCAATTGCCGCGCGCGACGCTGGTATTGAGTCCCGCGATCCGGCTGCCGGTGGACCTGAAGGTGATGCACGTCACGCCGCGCCGCGAGCCCGAGCAGGGCTACCACATGGGCTGCACCCTGGACGGCCTGGACGAGGACGGCCTGCAAGCCTTGCAGCATTTCATCAGCCAGGCGCAGTCGCGCCAGGGCGGTTCGTCATAGCTACCAAGGTGTTCCCCAGATGAGTTCTCCTGCCGATTCCTGCCCCCTTTGCGCCACCGACGGCGCGCCGGCCTTGTGGCGGGACGATCGTCTGCGCGTGATCGCCGTCGACGATGCGGACTATCCCGGCTATGTGCGCGTGATCTGGCGCACCCACGCGGCGGAGATGACCGACCTGGACGACGAGGACCGGCTGCACGTGATGCGGGTGGTGCTGGAGGTGGAGGCGGTCATGCGCGATCACATGCGGCCGGACAAGGTCAACCTGGCCGCGCTGGGGAACATGGTGCCGCACCTGCATTGGCACGTCATTCCCCGCTGGCGCGGCGACCGCCATTTTCCCGATGCGATCTGGGCCGCGCCCCGCGTTGCGCCCGGCGCAGAGCCCGAGGCGTTCCGCGAACTGACCCGGGCCGCGGCGCAGCGCGTGCCCGAGTTCCACCGCCGCCTGCAGGAGCGGCTGTCGGTGCGCTTCGCCCCTGCGCTATAGCAGGTCGCAGCGCACCGTCATCGGCAGCGCGCGCAGCGCGTCCATCAGCGCCGCGTCCGCCTGGTTGCCGATGTCGGTCAGCACGTAGCCGATCGGTCCCTTGGTCTGCAGTTGCTGGCTGCAGATGTTGATCTTGCGTTCGGCGAAGACCGCGTTCAGCAGGGCCAGCGCGCCCGGTTCGTTGCGGTGCACGTGCAGGATGCGCGAGGTGCCCGCCATGTCCTGGTGGGACAATTCGGGGAAGTTCACCGCCCCCTTGGTCGTGCCGCCCTGGATGAAGCGCATCAGCTTCTCGGCCACTTCCTTGCCGATGTTCTCCTGCGATTCGACCGTGCTGCCGCCGATGTGCGGCGTCAGGATGACGTTGGGCAGGCCGATCAGCGGGCTCTTGAGCGGTTCGTCCACGCTCTTGGGCTCGACCGGGAAGACGTCCAGCGCCGCGCCGCGCAGCAGGCCGGCGTCGAGCGCGGCCCGCAACGCATCGATGTCGACCACGGTGCCGCGCGAGGCGTTGATCAGGATGGCGCCGCGCTTCATCTGCGACAGCGTGGCCTCGTTGATGATGTTCTCCGTGGAGCGGCCGCCGGGCACGTGCAGGGTTACCACGTCGGACTCGGCCAGCAGCGCGGACAGGTCGGGATAGGCGCGGGCATTGCCCAGCGGCAGCTTGGCCTCGACGTCGTGGAAGATGACGCGCATGCCCAGCGCCTCGGCCAGGATGCCGACCTGCGAGCCGATGTTGCCGTAGCCGATGATACCCAGGGTCTTGCCGCGTGCCTCGTAGGCGCCGGTCGCGCTCTTGTCCCAGTGGCCCTGATGCACGCGCAGGTTCTTCTCGGGGATGCGGCGCAGCAGCAGGATGGCCTCGGCCAGCACCAGTTCGGCCACCGAGCGGGTGTTGGAGAACGGCGCGTTGAAGACCGGCACGCCATGTTCCATTGCGGTGGCGAGGTCGACCTGGTTGGTGCCTATGCAGAAGCAGCCGATGACGCGCAGGTCGGGCAGGCTGTCGATGATGCCCGCATCCAGGTGGGTGCGCGAGCGGATACCGACCACGCTGGCGCCCCGCAGGGCATCGCGCAGCGCGTCGGGCGGCAGGGCGCCGGCGTGGGTGGCGATGTCGCTGTAGCCCGCGGCGGTAAAGACTTCGACCGCGCTGGGATGGATGTTCTCGAGCAAGACGATTTGTGCCATGGGGAGCAGCTCCGGCTGAAATGCTGACGTCCCTATGGTAACGCCTGGTCCTCCGGAGGACGGCCTTGAACCTACGGGCGTCAGGGGTTCAGGCGCACCCGCAGGTAGTCGCGCGGTTCGTAGGCAGCGGCCAGCCGGTCCAGGGCCTGGGTGGGCAGGCGCAGGTCGCGCCCGCGCAGCGCCGCGTCCAGGTGCGAACTTCGCGACGCGCCGACGATGACCGAACGCACGCCGGGCTGGGCCAGCACCCACGCCAGCGCGACGGCCGCGGGTTCGGCGCCCAGTTCGGCGGCGATGCGCAACTGCTCGGCGCGGACCCGGGCGCCGCGCGGTCCGCCGTACAGGCGCTGCCCCTTGGCGTCGGTGGACAGGCGGGCGGCGGCTTCGGCGTCGCCCGCCGCCGCGTCGGCCAGGTAGCCGCGCGCCAGCGGGCTGTAGGCCAGGATGTCCAGGCCGTGTTCGGCGCAGGCCGGCAGGGTGGCGCGCAGCTCTTCCTGGTAGAGCAGGTTCAACTGCAACTGCGCGCTGGCGTAGCCGCGCGCGCCCAGGAGGGAGGCGGCCCGCGCCGCCTGGGCGATCTGCGAGTGGTCCAGGTTGGAGCAGCCGTACGCGCGGATCTTGCCCGCGTCGACCAGGGCCTCGAGGGCACCCAGCGTTTCCTCGATGGGTACCGTTTCGTCCCAGCTGTGGACCTGATACAGGTCGATGTAGTCCGTGTCCAGGCGCCTGAGCGAGGCCTCGGCCTGCCGGGCGATCTGCGCCGCCGACAGGCCCCGGCCATCGGCCACCGGCAGGCCCACCTTGGTGGCGAGTGTCAGGCGGTGTCGGCCGCCGTGTTCGCGCACCAGCCGGCCCAGGATGCGTTCGCTTTCCCCGTCCGAGTAGTAGTTGGCGGTATCGAAGCACTCGATGCCGTTCTCCAGGCCCTGGCGAAACAGGGCCCGCGCCGTGTCCAGCCCGACGACCCAGGGCGCCCAGGCGGGATCGCCGTAGGACATCATGCCCAGGCACAGGCGCGACATCCGTGGCGGCGGGGATCCGGCGCGCGCAGCCATGGCGCTACTCCAGCGTGACGCCGGCCGTCTGCACCATCTTGCGCCAGCGGGCGATCTCGTTGCGGTGGAACTCCTCGACCTGCGCCAGGGGCTTGAACCAGGGTTCGAAGCCCGCGCCGGCCAGCTTCTGCTGGATGTCGGGCTGGGCCATGACACGCGCCAGCTCGTCGCTCCACTTGGTCAGGACCGCGCGCGGCGTGCCGGCGGGGGCGTACAGCCCGATCCAGCTGTCGGCCGACAGCGTCTCGTAGCCGAGTTCGTGCAGCGTGGGGACGTCGGGGGCCTGCGCCTCGCGGGTATCGCCCGAGATGGCCAGCGCGCGCAGCTTGCCGGCCTTGATGTAGGCGATGGCGCTGGCGTAGCTCGCGGTCATGAAATCCACGTGGCCGGCGATCAGGTCGGTCACGGCCGGCGCGGCGCCCTTGTAGGGGATGTGCGTGCAACGCATCTTCATGCTCGAGCACAAGGTCTCGGATACCAGGTGCGAGGACGAGCCGGGGCTGGAGGATGCGTAGTTCACCGGTTTGCCGCGCCCGCCCTGGATGAGTTCGGCCAGCGTCTTGTACGGCGAGGAGGCGGGCACGACGATGGCGTGGCGCGTGCGGGTAAGCAGGGCGACGGGCTGGACGTCCTTGCTCAGATCGAACTGGATCTTGGGGAACAGCGAGGCGTTGGTCGAATGGGTCTGGTTGTTGCCCAGCGTCAGGACGTAGCCGTCGGGCGCGGCGCGCACGCCCGCGGCGGTGCCGATCAGGCCCGAGGCGCCGGCCATGTTGTCGATCACCACGGACTGGCCCCAGGCTTCCCCGACCTGCGCGCCGATCAGGCGGGCCACCACGTCGGTGGTGCCGCCGGCCGGGAACGGGACGATGACGCGGACGGGCTTGTTGGGATAGGCGCCGTTCTGGGCGAAGGCGGGGGCGGAGGGCAGGCTGGCGGTACCGGCCAGGGTGGCCAGCAGGGCGACGAGGCGAACGGAGGTCATGGCGGATATCCTCGATGAAATGATGGGACGGAGTCGGACGATTCGGGTCAGGCCTTGCACAGCCAGGGGAAGGCCCGCGTCATCCAGTCGGGATGGGGGATGCCCAGCGTCCGGCTGATGCTCCAGATGCTGCACAGGTTGGACGACAGGATAGGGACCTGTTTGCCGGTCGCCTGGATGATCGATTCGATGGTGGGCATGCCCGTGCCCGACAGCAGCACGGCGCCGTCGGGATGCGCCTGCACCGAGGCCAGCCGCTGGGCGACCTCGGCCGGCGAGACCTTGTAGGCGACC
Source organism: Pigmentiphaga sp. H8 (assembly GCF_003854895.1). Lineage (NCBI taxonomy): Bacteria > Pseudomonadati > Pseudomonadota > Betaproteobacteria > Burkholderiales > Alcaligenaceae > Pigmentiphaga > Pigmentiphaga sp. H8. Next base: position 734,825 of record NZ_CP033966.1, read on the forward strand.
AGTTCGTCGGCGAAGTGTTCGACGTGGTCCACCTGCACGCCCGCGCCGCGCCAGTAGGCGATGGCCAGTTCGGTCAGCCAGTCGGGATAGGGCGACACCATGCTGATGCGCGTGATGCCCAGGTGGCGCAGCGCGCGCGCCAGCGCGAAGCTGGCGGTTTCCACGGGCATGCCGAACTGTTCGGACAGTTGCGCGCAGCGGCGCAGGTCTTCCTGGTGGCCGATGCGGTATTGTGAGCCGGTCAGGGCGATGACGGCACCGTCGAGCCTGAGCGAGCCGAAGCCTTGCAGGCAGGACGCATAGCTGTCCAGATAGGCCAGGTTGCGGGTATCGAGATCGCCGGCCACCACGGGCAGGCGCATCGCGTGCAGCGCGGCGGCGGGCGGCAGCAGCGCCGGGTATTCGACTTCCACGGTGGGGTTGGCGGGCGGCACCAGGGCGCCGACCCGCCATTGGGGGCGGCTGACGAGGGGGAGATCGGTCATGGCGGGGCTCATGCGGTGGCGGAAACGGGATCGATGCGGCGCGCCAGTTCGGGGGCCATGTCCAGCATGGCGGTCCGGCGCAGGAAGGCGAGACGCTGGACGGGGTCGCCCAGCAGTCCCTTGACGTTGTCGAGCCAGGTGGCCTGCCCGGTCACCATGGCATCGGTGCGCGGCAGCAGGGAGTCGGCGGCGACCTGGTGGCGCCGGTCGGCGGCCGCGTCGACGACGGCTTGGTCGTCCTTGCGCAGGCCCTCGACCAGGGCGGTGGCCATGAAGTAGGCGTCGTGCAGGCCGCAGTTCATGTTCATGCCGCCGCGGGTGTTGCTGAGGTGGGCGGCGTCGCCGGCCAGGTAGATGCGCCCCGCGCGGTACGTGCCGGCCACGAACTTGCTGGCCGAATACACGTCCTGGCCGACGATGTTGGGCAGCTCCTTCAGCCCGGGCACCAGTTGCTGGAGCCGTTCCAGTATCCAGGCGCGCGACTGGGCGCGGGCCTCGTCCACGTCGGGCGGCACGCGCAGGATGATTCGCCAGCAGTCGGGCATGCGCAGGAAGCTGGCCGAGGCGTCACCGTTGACGAGGTAGCTGATGGGCCGTAGGCCGGGCAGGATGCGTTCCAGGCTTTCGTCGGCCAGCACCCGCAACACGCAGCCGGGATAGGGGGTCGGGTCGAACGGCAGGCCCATGGACTCCCGCACCTGGCTGCGCGCGCCGTCGGTGCCGAGCAGGTAGTCGGCGCGCAGAGTCTGGACACCCTCGGGGCCTTGCACGCGCACGGTGACGCCGCCGGCGTCCGAGGCCGCGTCCAGGAAGGCGGTGCCGAACCGGACGTCGGCATGCGGATGTTCGCGCAGTTGCGCCAGCAGCAGCGGCGTGATGCGCGACTGTTCCAGGTGCAGGCGATACGGATAGTCGGTGTCGTTCTTCAGTTCGGCCAGGGCGATTTCGCCCAGGATGCCTTGTTCGGTGCTGCGGTACTGGATGTGCGTGACGTCCTGCCCCTGTTCCAGCATGGCGGACAGCACGCCCAGGTGGTCCAGCACCGCCAGGGTGGGCGCGTGGAAGGTCGAGGCCTTCGAGGCTTCGTTGAGCCGGTCGCGCTTTTCCAGGAGCGTGACGCGCAGGCCGGCGCGCGCGATGATCAGCGCGGCGGTCAGGCCCACCGGCCCGGCGCCGGCAACGATGACGTGGTGAGGTTGCTGCATGGAATCCTTCTGTCGATGAGGCGACCGGCGCTGGCATCGAGCCGGTTTAAAAGTATTTTGTATCATACATAATACTTTTATGGGTATTGTCGGGGATACGGATCAGGGCGCGACGGCTCAGGCCGGCGACGGGCGTATCGGCGGGATCAGGGGAGGGGGCGGCGCGCGCGACGGCGCCGCCCGGGTCAGTCCGGGACTTCCGACCAGCGCGGGGCGTCGCCCTGTTCGATGCGCGACAGGTTCACGCGGTACTCGTAGCGATCGGGCCGGTAGAGTTCGTGCAGGATCTCGATGGGCCGCCCGGCGGTATCGCGGTAGACCCGCGTCAGGCTGATCAGCGCGCTGCCCATCTCGACCTGCAGCGCCTGCGCCGTATCCTTGTCGGCCAGCGTGGCGCTGATCCACTGCTCGGCCTGGGTGGCCTTCACGCCCTGGCGCTCGAGCAGGATGGACACCGGCGTGTTGCGCAAGTCGCTGCGTTTGAGCAGGCTGGCCTCGGGTTCCGGCAGGTAGCAGGTGATATGCGAGAAGGGCGAGGTGGCGTCGCTGCGCACGCGCACGATACGCAGGCCCGGCTCGCCCTGCTGCCGGTCCAGCAGCGGCGCGATGTTGGTCGGCAACCCGACGCGCTCGAACGCCAGCAGCCTGACCTTGGTCGTCTCCTGGAAGTGGACGATGTTCTCGATCAGGCCGCTGAAGCCGGTCTTGCCGGGCGGGCGGACGGGCTTGCGGGCGAAGGTCCCCCGGCCGCGCTGGCGCGTGATCAGGCCGTCGGCCTCCAGGATGTTCATCGCCTTGCGCAGGGTCACACGCGAGACCTGGAAGCGTTCGGCGAACTCGGCCTCGGTCGGCAGCGGCGTGTGTTCGTCGTAGCCATGGTCCCGGATGTGCTGGAGCAGCAGGGTATAGACCCGGTAGTAGAGCGGGACGTAGTCGGCGATGCGATGCGAGGCGGCGGCGTCCTCGCTTTTCCGGGAGCGGGTGGAGTCGGTTCTGGTCACGATGGGGCGGCACGGCGGCGCATGCCGTCATGCCGGGTAGGTCGCTGGGGGCTCGCGCCATCATAGCCAATTTGCCTTTCCGCCGCCGGGAGCCGGTTCAGCGCCGCACGAAGGGGTTGGGGATGTCGGTTTCCATGGACAGCCAGACGCTCTTGATCTCCATGTACTCGCGCATGCCGGCAATGCCGCATTCGCGCCCGACGCCGCTCATCTTGAAGCCGCCGAACGGCGACGTGACGCTGGTCGAGCGGTAGTTGTTGACCCAGACCGTGCCGGCCCGCACCTTGCCCGCCATGCGCAGCGCACGCGGCATGGAGGTGGTCCAGACGCCGGCCGCCAGGCCGAAGTCGACGTCGTTGGCGATGGCCACGGCCTCGTCTTCGTCCTGGAAGCGGATGACCGACAGAATGGGGCCGAACACCTCTTCCTGGGCGATGCGCATGCGGTTGTCCACGTCCGCGAAGATGGTGGGCTGGAAGAACAGCCCCTCGGGGCACTCCGGCACGTGGGCGCGCTTGCCGCCCGCCACCAGCCGGGCGCCGTCGGCCAGCGCGACCTGCACATAGGATTCGATCTTGTCGAGCTGCGGCGCGGTGGAGATGGGCGCCACCTGGGTCTGTGCATCGGCGGGGTGGCCGAAGCGGGCGCTGCCGGCGATCTCGACCAGGCGTTCCAGGAAGCGGTCGTGGATGCCGTCCTGGAGCAGCAGGCGCGAGCCGGCCACGCAGGTCTGGCCCGAGGCGGCGAAAATGCCGGCCACGGCGCCCTTCAGGGCCTGTTCGAAGTCGGCGTCGTCGAACACGATGTTGGGCGACTTGCCGCCCAGCTCCAGCGTCACGCGCTTCATGCGCGAGGCGGCCTGCTCGTTGATGCGCTGGCCGGCCTCGGGGCCGCCGGTGAAGGCGATGCGCTGTACCAGCGGATGGTCCACCAGCGCGGCCCCGACCTCGGCGCCCAGCCCGGTCACGACGTTGACGACGCCCTCGGGCACGCCGGCGAGCTGGAACAGCTTCATCAGTTCGAGCAGCGAGGCCGAGGTGAATTCCGAGGGCTTGAGCACCACCGTGTTGCCGGCCGCCAGGGCGGGCGCGATCTTCATGCTGGCCAGTGGCAGGGGCGAGTTCCAGGGCGTGATGCAGGCGACCACGCCCAGCGGTTCGTAGACGGTGTAGTTGAAGACGCCCGGCTTGTCGGTCGGGATGACCGTACCTTCCATCTTGTCGGCCAGGCCGCCGTAGTAATAGTAGTAGTTGGCCATGTAGCGCATCTGCATGGACAGCTCTGCGCTGAGCTTGCCGTTGTCGCGCTGTTCCACGTGCGCCAGCCATTCCGCGTGTTCGGTGACCAGGTCGCCGATGCGGCGCAGCAGCGCGCCGCGTTGGCTGGCGTTCATGGCCGGCCACGCGCCCCGGGTGAAGGCGCGATGGGCGGCTTGCACGGCCGTGTCCACGTCCTGCGCGGTGCCGCGGGCGATGCTGGCCCATTGGCGTCCGGTGACCGGGTCGCTGGTGGCCAGGCGGGCGCCAGCGGCGCCGGTGAACCCGCCGTCGATGAACTGGGTGTAGACCAGGTGGCCCTGCGCGTCGGCGGCGGTGGGCGGGAGCTTGGGGAACTGCTGGGCGTAGGCCTGGGTGTCGGGACGTGGCATGGAATCGAAGTCTGGAAATGAAGGGGTGGGTCAGGCGCCGCCGTCGAGCGCGGCGGCGGCCCGTGCGAGGTCTTCCTCGTCGGCGTCGCGGGTGATGACCACCAGCACGCCGGACAGATCGTCGGGCACCTGGCCGTCCAGCAGCTGGGGCGGGCTGAAGGCGTGGCGCACGCCATGGATGGCGTAGTGCGCGCCGTCTTCCATGCGCAGGATGCCCTTGACGCGCAGCAGCCGTTCGCCCAGCCGGGATTGCATGAAGGCGACCCAGGCGGCGTAGCGTTCCCAGCCGACCGGACCATCGGCCCGGATCAGGTGCGAGGCGATGCCGTAGCGCAGGACGTGGGCGAGCCGCGTCCAGGCCTGCGGGCGTTCCTGCTCGGGCGGGCCCGGCACCGCGGCCCGGCGGTCCGCCGCCTGGAAGAGGTCGGTCGGTTCCCGCAGGCCGTCGCGATTCGCGTGCAGGACCGGAGCTCCGGGCGCCTGCCGGCGCAGTTGCCCGGCCAGGGCCGATGCGGCCTCGGGCGTGACCGTGTCGGTCTTGGTCAGGACCACGAGGTCGGCCACCGCGAGCTGCGTGGCGGCGGTCTCGTATTCTTCCAGCGTGGCCGCGCCGTGGGCGGCGTCGATGGTGGTGATCACGCCGGCCAGCCGCACGTGGCGGGCGATGGAGGCGTCGGATGCCAGGGCGTTGATCAGCGGGCCCGGCTCGGCCAGCCCCGAGGTCTCGACCACGATGCGCGAGAACGCCGGGATCTCACCGCGCAGGCGCCGGTAGTACAGCGTCTCCAACGTCTCTTGCAGCGCGTTGTTGCTGGCGCAGCACAGGCACCCGGAGTCCAGCAGCACGATGTCGTCTTCGCTGGACTGGCCGACCAGCACGTGGTCCAGGCCGATCTCGCCGAACTCGTTGATGACCACGGCGGTGTCGGCGAACGCCGGGCTGTGCACCAGCCCGGCGAGCAGGGTGGTCTTGCCGCTGCCCAGGAACCCGGTCAAGAGATAGACCGGGATGGGCGCGGCGGACGTGGCGAACGGCATGCGCGGGACGCTCAGCCGGCCGAGCCGCCGCCCTGGCGCACCGGCAGGGCGGCCAGGTAGTCGCGTACTTCGGCCGAGGGAATCACGTCGGCGTACTTGCAGTTCAGATCGAACAGGTTGATGGCGTGGCTGGCCTGGAAGCGGTCGAACGCGGTCTCTTCGGGAATGATCACCTTGAAGTTGTACGAGTAGGCGTCCACGGCGGTGGCGCGCAGGCAGCCCGACGAGGTGCAGCCGACCAGGATCAGCGTGTCGACGTCCAGGAAGTTCAGGTGGCTCATGAAGGTCGTGCCGAAAAAGCACGATGGCTTGGTCTTGGTGATGCGGATGTCCTGCGGGCGCGGTGCCAGCGCCTCGACGGTCCGGGTGGCGTGGGTATCCGCCAGCACGGTCTTTTCCCCGCCGCGATGGTTCTTGCCGACCTGCACGCCGCTGTCGAGCAGGTCGGGGCGGCGCGCGCTTTCCGTGTAGAACACGGGGATGTTCTTCTCGCGCGCAAGTTCGAGCAGCGGCACCATGTGCGCGACGGCGTCCCAGGCTTCCTTGCCGCAGTGGGTGCGGTACTGCTTGAGGCCGTCCAGGATCTCCTGCGGGGTGTCGCCGCAGAAGTTGTACTGGACGTCGATGATGAACAGGGCGGGGCGCGTGCCGAAGCCGCCGCGCTTGCCGTAGCCGGCCACGGCAAGGACCTGCTGGTCGCGTTCGGTCAGGAAGTCGTCCCAGATGCGTTTGGTTTGGCTCATGTCGTTTCCTTGGGGAGTATCAAAGGCGCCGGAGGTAGCGGCCGCCGGGCTGGCGGCGGGCGTCATCGGTGATCTTGCCGTCCAGGGCCACGGTGCGGCCGCGCACCAGCGTGCGCACCGGCCAGCCCTTGAGCGTCATGCCCTCGTAGGGCGAATAGTCGGCGTAGGATTCGAGCGTGGCCGGGTCCACGGTTTTTTCCAGGTCCAGGTCGACCACCAGCAGGTCGGCATCCTTGCCGACCTCGATGCCGCCCTTGGCCGGCATGTTGTAGTGCCGGGCCGAGTTGGCCGAGGCGACCTCCATCAGCCGTTCCAGCGGCACGCCGCGGCGGTGGTAGCCCTCGTGCAGCAGGATGGGCAGGATCATGCCGGTGCCGGGAAAGCCGTTGCTGGCGGCCCAGATGTCCTTGTCCTTGGTGCTGCGCTTGCGAGGCACGTGGTCCGAACCGATGGTGGTGACCGAGCCGTCCAGCACGCCTTCCCACATGGCGTCGACGTCGGCCTGGCCACGCACGGGCGGATTGACCTTGGCATAGGGGCCGGCGGGGCTCTCGTCCGTCAGGAACAGATAGTGCGGGCAGGTCTCGACGTGGATGGGCGGGGCGTTGCGGTTGCGCCGATGGCGCCGGACCTCGTCCAGGGCCTCGCCGCTGCTCAGGTGGACGATGTTGACGGCGGCACCGGTCTTGGACGCGAAATAGCACACGCGGTGCACGTTCTCGGCCTCCAGGAAGTCGGGGCTCTGCTCGTTCCAGGCCTTCAGGTCGTCGCGGCCGGCGGCGCGCAGCGGATCGCGCAGCAGCGGGATCACTTCCACGTTCTCGCAGTGCACGCCCAGGATCGCGCCCGGGATGCGCGCGGTCTCGCGCAGCGCGGCGAACAGGAGGCCGTCGTCGATGTCGGTGAAGCCCTGGGCCAGGCCGGCGGCGCCCTTGTACATCATGTAGAGCTTGTAGGACGAGACGCCGAAACGTTCGGAGATTTCCTTCAGCGTCTCGACGTGCAGGTGGCTGGTCAGGCCGAAGTGGAAGCCGAAGTCGATGCAGCTTTGCGCCAGGGCCCGGTCGTGGGCCGCCTGGAACGATTCGCGGATGTCGCGCGAGCGGTGGAAGGACAGGACCGAGGTGGTGCCGCCCAGGGCGGCGGTGCGCGACTCGGTCTCGAAGTCGGTCTCGGGCGAGCCGAAGCCGAAGTGCACGTGCGGATCGATGACGCCCGGCAGCACGCACAGGCCCTGGCAGTCGATCGTTTCATCGGCCGCCAGTTGCGCGCCGGGTTCGGCGATGACGGCGATGCGCCCCTGGCTGATGCCGATCTGGCCGGGGGTCAGGCCGCGCTGCGGCAGCAGGATCCTGGCGTTGGCCAGGACGAGGTCCAGATTCATGGTTGCGTTTCCTCGTTGAAATCCGGGGTGGTGCCTACGGGGTCCAGGCAGGCCTGGAGGACGCTGGCCGGGATGCCGCCTTCCTGCATCAACTGGCGCTCGGCCTGGGTCAGGACCTGGGCCTGCACCTGGAAGCGGATGACGCCGTCCGGGCCGGTGGCCTCCACCGTGATGGGGGCGCCGTCCATGATGCCGGGGATGAGCCCCTGGAAGCCGAAGCTTTCGGCGCCAGTCAGGCCCAGCTGGCGCCATCCCTGCCCGGGCAGGAAGGCGAGCGGCAGCACGCCCATGCCCACCAGGTTGGCGCGGTGGATGCGTTCGAAGGACTCGGCCAGCACGGCTTTCACGCCCAGCAGCGCCGAGCCCTTGGCGGCCCAGTCGCGGCTGCTGCCCGTGCCGTATTCCTTGCCGGCCAGGATCACCGTGGCGATGCCGTCCTCGCGGTAGGCGCGGGCCGCATCGAAGATGGTGCAGGGCGCGTGGTCGGGAAAGTGGACCGTGACGCCGCCCTCGGTGCCGGGCACCAGCAGGTTCTTGATGCGGATGTTGGCGAAGGTGGCGCGGGCCATGATCTCGTGGTTGCCGCGTCGCGCCACGTAGGTGTTGAAGTCGGCGGGCGCCACGCCGGCCTCGATCAGGTAGCGGCCGGCGGGGGTGTCGGCGGGGATCTCGCCGCCGGGGGAGATGTGGTCGGTGGTGAGCGAGTCGCCGAAGGCGGCCAGCACGCGTGCGCCTTGCAGGCCGCGTTCGAACTGGCCGAGGCCGCTCGCGGCGCCGGCCTGGCGGAAGAAGGGCGGTTCGACCAGGTAGTGCGACTGCCGGTCCCAGGGGAAGAGCGGTCCGCGGGGAGCGTCCAGCGTGTCCCACAGCGAGCCGCCGGCGGCGCGCGCTTCATAGGTGTCGACGAAGATCTCGCGGCGGGTGGCGGCGGGCATGGCCTGGGCGATTTCCTCGGGCGTCGGCCACAGGTCGCGCAGGTAGACCGGCACGCCGGCGGGGTCGATGGCGACGGGCTCGCGCGTCAGGTCGATGTCGATGCGGCCGGCCAGCGCGTACAGGACCACCAGCGGCGGCGCGCCGATGTAGTTGGCGCGGATCAGCTTGTGGATGCGGCCTTCGAAATTGCGGTTGCCCGACAGCACGGCCGCGGCGACCAGCCCGCGCTGTTCGATTTCGCGCGCGGCCTCGGGAACGAGCGGTCCGGACTTGCCGCCGCAGGTGGTGCAGCCGTAGCCGATCAGGTGGAAGCCCAGCGCGGCCAGGGGCGCCAGCAGGCCGGCCTCTTCCAGGTAGCGCGTGACGGTGCGCGAGCCGGGAGCCAGCGAGCGCTTGACCCAGGCCGGTGGCTGGAGCCCGCGCGCGGCCGCCTTGCGGGCGACGATGCCGGCCGCCAGCATGACGGCGGGGTTGGAGGTGTTGGTGCACGAGGTGATGGCGGCCAGCGCGATGCTGCCGTGGTCCATGGCGCCTGCACCGGGAGCCGGCTCGGCGCCGAAGCCCCCGTCGGCCAAGGGGCGCGGCAGGCGGGCCCGGAAGTCTTCGGCGATGCGCGCCAGCGGCAGGCGGTCCTGCGGCCGGCGCGGTCCCGCCATGCCGGGCAGCACGGTGTCCAGATCGATCTCGACGATCTGGCTGTAGACGGGAGAGGCATCGCCGGCGTCCCGGAACAGGTGGTTGGCCCGCGTATAGGCCTCGACCAGGGCGACCTGTTCCTCGGGACGGCCGGTGGTGCGCAGGTAGGCCAGGGTCTGGCCGTCGATGGGGAAGTAGCCGCAGGTGGCGCCGTACTCGGGGGCCATGTTGGCGATGGTGGCGCGTTCGGGCACCGTGAGGCCGGCCACCGCGGGGCCGAAGAACTCCACCGCGCAGGCGGTGACGCCCACCCGGCGCAGTGTTTCGGTAATGAGCAGCGCGGCGTCGGTGGTCAGCGCCGAGGGCGGAATGCGGCCGGACAGGCGTACGCCCACCACGCGGGGGATGGGGAAGGTGTAGGCCTGGCCGAGCAGCGCGGCTTCGGCGTCGATGCCGCCCACGCCCCAGCCCAGCACGCCCAGCGCGTTGACCATGGGCGTGTGGGAGTCGCCGCCGATGACGAAGTCCGGATGCGCCCAGGTGCCGTCGGGCCGTTCGGCGCGGCAGACCACTGGCGCGATGTGTTCCAGGTTGACCTGGTGGATGATGCCCGTGCCCGGCGGGAAGACGCGCAGGCCGGCATAGGCCTGCTGGGCCCATTTCAGGAAGCGGTAGCGTTCGGCGTTGCGCTGGAACTCGCGGGCGAGGTTGCGCTCGGCCGCGTCGCCGCCGCCCCAGTGGTCGACCTGCAGCGAGTGGTCGACGATCAGGTCCACCGGCACGCGCGTGTCCACGGTGGCGACGTCGCCACCACGGGCCGCGACGGCATCGCGCAGGGCCGCCAGGTCCTGCAGCACCGGCAGGCCGCTGGAGTCGGGCAGGATCACGCGCGCCACGTGCAGCGGCAGGTCGGCGCCGATATGCGCCTGCCAGTCGAGCAGCGCGCGCAGGTCGGCCTGGGCGACCGGTCGGCCCCATGCGCGGTTGCGCGCCAGGTTCTCCAGCAGCACGCGCACGACGTAGGGATAGTCGGCCAGCGGCTTGCCCGCCGCCTGCGCCATGGCGGCGAGATCGGCGATGAACAGCGAACCGGATCGGAAGGAAAAGGTGCGGGTCATGGACGGAGGCGGCGAAAATGCGTGCGGCTTTGCTATGGTATGAATCTTATGAGCACCGTTTGTTAAATGTCAACACTTTGGCGTGGAAGAGTGGTTGGGGAAATGGAGGCGGCCGCTTGCTTTGGTTCATTCCAAAGCTCGAATTGTCTTGATATAAGGCTTTTCACGCAGGCGGCGGCTTATGCTTGAGGGTGCTTTTCATGCAAACCCGAATCACGCAAAAGAGTTGACACTTTTAAAACCGTTTTGATAATCTGTCGACACTATGGACGAATCAGCCGAGACCTTCATCAACAGGGAGGACGCCCAGGGGCCCCTGGCCGACGCGGTATTCCAGCAGGTGCTGGACGCGATCTACCAGGGCCGGCTGGCGCCCGGCAGCGTCATCAACGAAGTGGCGCTGGCCCAGGAATTCGGCGTGAGCCGTGGGCCGGTGCGCGAGGCGGTGCGCCGCCTGCAGGGCATCCAGTTGGTCACCCGCGAGCCCTACCAGAAGGCGCGGGTCGTGTCGCTGTCCGCCGAGTCCGCGCTGGAGCTGTTCCAGATGCGGATGGCGCTGGAGGGCGTGGCCTGCAGCCTGGCCACCCAGCGCATGAGCGACGAGGAGGTGGCGCAACTGCTGGCGGAGCTGGAGCAGGACCGGCAGCGCCAGCTGCGCAAGGACCGGGGCGAGTCGTCCGGACCTCGGGTATTCGATTTCCACGAGCGCATCGTGCGGGCCAGCGGCAACAACCGCATCATCCACGCGCTGTGCGAAGACCTTTATCACCTGCTGCGCGTGTACCGCCGGCATTCCGGGACCGTGCTCGAACGCAAGGAGGACGCCTATGCCGAGCACTGGCAGATCCTGCGCGCGATCAAGTCGCGCGATGCGGAACTGGCGGAGTCGCTGATGCGCTCGCATATCGAACGCGCGGCCCGGCACCTGTTCACCCATCTCGCGGACCGGGACGACACCGACGCCGCCCCGGGACGGCGAGGACGGGCGGCCGGGACGGGCACCTGAAACACTGACCATTTCGGAGTCATCGCATGAACAGTCCCCGCAAGTTCCGGGAGTTGCTCAAGAACGAGGAATTCATCGTCTCGCCCGGGGTGTACGACGGGTACAGCATACGGCTGGTAGAGGCCGCCGGGTTCAAGACCGCCTGCACCAGCGGGGCCGCCGTCTCGAACGCGCTGCTGGGCATCGCCGACATCGGGGTCATGGGATTGACCGAGAACGTCAACCATTGCCGCAACCTGGCGCGCTCGGTGTCCATTCCGCTGACGGCGGACGCCGACAACGGCTACGGCAACCCGGTGAACGTGTTCCATACGGTGCGGATGTTCGAGGAAGCCGGCGTGGCCGGCATCAACCTCGAGGACCAGGTCAGCCCCAAGCGCTGCGGCCACATGCCCGGCAAGGACGTGGTCAGCCAGGCCGAGATGGTCAAGAAGATCGAGGCCGCCTGCCTGGCGCGCCGCGACGATGACTTCGTCATCATCGCCCGCACCGACGCGCTGGCCATCGAGGGCATCGAGGGCGCGGTGCGCCGGGCCAAGGCCTATGCGGCGGCGGGCGCCGACATGCTGTTCCCCGACGCGGTGCGTACCGAAGACGACATCAAGCGCATCGTCGATGCCGCCGGCATTCCGGTCACCGTCAACATGGGATTCGGCATACGCAGCCGGCCCACCACGCCGCTGATCCCGCTGCCGCGCCTGAAGGCGCTGGGCGTCAAGCGCATCAGCCTGCCGCGCATGCTGCCGGCCGCCGCCATCCATGCCATGCAGCATGCGCTGCAGGCCATGCGCGGCGTGATGGAAAGCGGCGAGCCCGTCGATCGTCCCGACCTGCTGGTAGGCATCGAGGACATCATGAAGCTGATGGGCTACGAAGAAATGCGCGCGCTGGAAAAGCGCCTGACCACGCTGGCCGAATAGCCGCCGCCGAGCCCGCCTGGGCGCATGCCCAGGCCACGCAGTTCCCGAACGCGATCGTCTTGCATCCCAGGGTGCCGGCCAACAACCTGACCGAGTTCGTGCCCAGCTCCCCCGTCGCGTTCCGTGCCTTCGTGGAGCGCGAGATCGCGATGTGGGCCGAGGCGGTGAAGGTGTCGGGCGCGCAGGCCGACTGAAGGCCCTGGCGGCGCCTGGCCTACGCCACCCGGCTGTCGGGGAAATGCAGCGCGAAGGTGCTGCCTTGGCCCAGCTCGCTGGCGATTTCCAGTTCGGCGTCGTGCCGCATGGCGATGTGCTTGGTGATCGCCAGCCCCAGCCCCGTGCCGCCCGATTCGCGCGAACGGCTGCGGTCCACGCGGTAGAAGCGCTCGGTCAGGCGGGGCAGGTGATGCGAGGCGATGCCTATGCCGGTGTCCTTCACGGAATAGCGGGCATCGCCGTCGGCTTCGCGCCGCCAGCGCACCGTGATGTGGCCGCCCTCGGGCGTGTAGCGCACGGCGTTGATCAGCAGGTTGGAGATGGCCGACGCGAGTTCGGTGCCGGTGCCCAGGACATCCAGGCCTTCGTCGATCTCGCCGACGATCTCGTGGCGGCCGCCCGACAGGGCGCGCGCCTGGCTCAGGGCCGTCTCGATCAGGGCCGGCATGTTCACCGGCTGCGGGTCGGTGGTGGGGGATGATTCCAGGGTGGACAGGGTCAGCAGGTCGGCCACGATGGCCTGCATGCGCTGGGCCTGGTCCAGCATCAGCTTCATGTACTGTTCGCGCTGCTCGTCGCTCAGCGCTTCCGCGGGCATGTCGCGCAGCGTTTCCAGGAAACCCGACAGCACCGTCAGCGGCGTGCGCAGTTCGTGCGAGACGTTGGCGACGAAGTCGCGGCGGGTGGTCTCCAGCCGCTCGATCTGCGTCACGTCGCGCGTCAGCAGCATGCGCTGGTGCTTGTTGTACGAGATGAGCTGCACCATCAGCAGGCGATCGCCGCCGCCGGGGCTGCGCACCAGGCGCGGCGCGGGCCAGTCTTCCTGGCGGGCATAGTTCACGAACTCGGGGGCCCGCACCAGGTTCAGCAGGCTCTGGCCGCGATCGGCCGGCAGGCGCAGGCCCAGGTGCTGGCGCGCGATGCGGTTGCACCAGTCGATATGGAATTCCTTGTCCAGCGTGACCAGTCCGTCGGGCAGGGCCTGGGCGGCGGCGAAGAAGCCCTGCACGTTCCCTTCCAGCATCGCGAGCTGGCGTTCCTGGTTGCGCAGGTGCCGGTAGATGCGGGCCAGGGCCTCGTCCCACGAACCGGCCGAGGGCGGCGGCGGCCGTTGCAGGTCGTTGGTCCAGCGCGTGACGCGCGAGAGCTGCCAGATATGCCAGACCAGCAGCGTGCCCAGGCCGAAACTGAAGACGGCCCAGCCGAAGCTGCCCGTGATCGGCCGCGTGAGGGCCGCCAGGCCGGCCCACAAGAGGACGACGATGAGGTTGCGTATCCAGACCATGGAGCGAATTGTCGCATTGCCCGGAGCCCGGACCCTGCCGTCTTTTATGGTTTTTTTGTGAATTTTCCAGGGCACGGGGGATCCGGCTCCGCCGGTCCTTCAGTAGAGCCCTGCGGGGCCCGGCGCCGGGCCGCCCCAAGGCGGGCCCCGGCCCCCTCGGGGGGGCTGCCGCATAGCGGCTGGGGGCTCACCATGCTGGGCGCGCGTCGGCGCGTGGGGGTTATTGGCCTACAGGATGGGCGGTGAAGCGGTAGCCGCTGCCGCGCACGGTCTCCACGTGCCCGTCGTGCTTGCTGGGCTCCAGGGCCTTGCGCAGGCGCCGGATGTGCACGTCCACCGTGCGTTCTTCGACGAACACGTGGTCGCCCCACACCTGGTCCAGCAGCTGCGAACGCGAGAACACGCGCTCGGGGTGGGTCATGAAGAAGTGCAGCAGGCGGAACTCGGTGGGGCCGATGTTCAGGGTCACGCCGTTGCCGTTGAGCCGGTGGGTGACCGGATCCAGCCGCAGTCCGGCGACGTCGATCAGGTCGTCGGTCAACTGGGGCGCGCGGCGCCGCAGGACGGCCTTGATGCGGGCCATCAGTTCCTTGGGCGAGAACGGCTTGGTGATGTAGTCATCGGCGCCGGCCTCCAGGCCGTCGACCTTGTCCTGCTCGGCGCCCTTGGCGGTAAGCATGATGATGGGAACGGCCTTGGTGCGCTCCTCGGTCCGCAGCTTGCGGGCCAGCGATACGCCCGAGGTGCCGGGCAGCATCCAATCGAGCAGGATCAGGTCGGGGAGTTCGGCCCGGATCAAGGTCTGGGCCTGTTCGGCGTCAGCCGCGCGCAGGACCTTGTGGCCCGCGAAGGACAGGTTGACCGAGACCAGCTCCTGGATGGCCGGTTCGTCTTCGACGACTAAAATAGTGCTGGACATGGATATGCCGGTTGGGTTGCTGAAGCATGTCCATAGTATGGCGGTATTGTTTCAGGTATGTGACATGATCCGGCGCCCGCGGACGCCCCGGCGCGGCCGCGGCCCCCATCGGCTACCATGGAGTCCCTACGCGAGAACACTATGGCAGGCCTGGACAAGAATACCCCTCTCCCCACCAATATCGTCGTGCACAGGCAGTCCAGGATGCTGGAGGTCGCCTTCGACGACGGCAGCAGTTTCCGGCTGCCTTTCGAGCTGCTGCGCGTCTACAGCCCTTCGGCCGAGGTCCGGGGCCACGGGCCGGGCCAGGAGACGCTGCAGGTGGGCAAGCGCGACGTGGATCTCGTCTCGCTCGAACCGGTGGGCAACTACGCGGTCCAGCCCCGGTTCTCCGACGGGCATTCGACCGGAATCTATTCGTGGGACATCCTGTATGCACTGGGCCGCGACCAGGACCGCCTGTGGGCGGAGTATCTCGCCGCGCTGGAGGCGGCGGGGGCCTCGCGGGATCCCGAGCCGCGGGACGGGATGGCGACAACCGAAGTACGCCGTGAAGGTAAGCAATGAGCGATAAGCAGCACTCCTCCGCGCCGGCCGGCGACACGCCGCCGGGCACGACCCATTTCGGCTTCCAGCAGGTGGCCGAGACCGACAAGGCACGCAAGGTGGCCGAGGTCTTCCATTCGGTGGCCGCGCGCTACGACGTCATGAACGACCTGATGTCCGGCGGCATGCACCGGGCCTGGAAGGTATTCACCGTGGCCCGCGCCGGCGTGCGCCCGGGCATGAAGGTGCTGGACATCGCCGGCGGCACCGGCGACCTGGCCAAGGCCTTCGCCCGGCGCGCCGGGCCCACCGGCGAGGTCTGGCTGACCGACATCAACGATTCCATGCTGCGCGTGGGACGGGACCGGATGCTGGATGCCGGGCTGATGCTGCCGACCGCCGTCTGCGACGCCGAGAAGCTGCCCTTTCCGGACGGCTATTTCGATCGGGTCTCGGTGGCGTTCGGGCTGCGCAACATGACCCACAAGGACCGGGCCCTGGCCGAGATGGCGCGGGTGCTGCGCCCCGGCGGCAAGCTGCTGGTGCTGGAGTTCTCCCGGGTCGCCAGGCCGCTGCGGGCGGCCTACGACTGGTATTCGTTCAACATCCTGCCCTGGCTGGGGCGCAAGGTCGCCCAGGACGAGGCCAGCTACCGCTACCTGGCCGAATCCATCCGCATGCACCCGGACCAGGACACCCTGGCCGGAATGCTGGAACAGGCGGGCCTGGCGCGTGTCCAATATTTCAATCTGACCGCCGGGGTGGTCGCCCTGCACGAGGGCGTGCGGCTGTAGCCTCCCTTGTTGCAAATTCCCTCGCGAATCCGGGGCGTTCCGACTGGCGATTTGCGCCGTAGTCCGTTAAATTTCAGCTTATTGTCAGGAAAGGCTGCTACGACCGCCCGTCTGCGGGGGCGTCGCGGCGCCGGGCATCCCCACCTGGCAGCAATGGCGCCCACGCTGGCCGGCAGACCCGATACCGGGGCCGGCACGGCGGCGCCACGACATTGATTACAGGAGAATCCACACAATGTCCCGACGATTTTTTTCCAGGTTCATCCCGGCTCTGGTCATCGCCGTCTCGACGGTGGCGATGCTGGGCGTCTCGCATGACGCCCTGGCCAAGCGCCTGGGCGGGGGCGGCAGCATGGGCCGCCAGTCCAGCAACCTGACGCAGCGGCAGGCCACGCCGCCGGCGCGCACTCCCCAGCAGAACCAGCAGGCCGCGCCGTCGGCGGCTCCTGCCGCCGCGGGGGCCGCTGCGGGCGCCACCGCCGCGCGCAGCGGCATGTCGCGCTGGCTGGGCCCCATCGCCGGCATCGCCGCCGGCCTGGGCCTGGCGGCCCTGCTGTCGCATCTGGGCCTGGGCGCGGCCGCGGCCGAGCTCATCGGCAGCCTGCTGCTCATCGCGCTGGCCGTCTTCGCCGTGCTGTTCATCGTTCGCCGGCTGCGCGGCGTCGGTCAGCAGCCGGCGCTCCAGGGCGCGGGCAACAGCCGCTTCCAGCAGCGTAACGAGCCGCCCGCCACCATGGCGCGCGAATCGGCGGCACCCGCCGCCGCTCCTGCCGCATCCGTGGCCGCCGCGGGCCCTGCGCCCACCGGCGAGTGGGGCATCCCCAGCGATTTCGACACCGCGAATTTCCTCAGCCATGCGAAGAACTACTTCGTGCAGTTGCAAGGCGTCTGGGACCGCGGCGACGTGAACGAGCTGCGCGACCTGGTCACCGACGATCTGCTGGCCGAACTCAGCCAGCAGATCGGCCAGCGCGAGGGGCAGAACGTGACCGAGGTGGTGCTGTTGAACGCGGAACTGCTGGGCATCGAAACCGTCTCCGACGGCCATCTGGCCAGTGTCCGGTTCTCCGGCATGCTGCGCGAGGCACCGGGCACCGAGGCCTTCCGCTTCGAGGAAGTCTGGAACCTGTTCAAGCCCAACGACGGCGGCTGGCTGCTGGCCGGCGTGCAGCAGATCCCGGTGCAGGAACACAACCGGTAAACTTGCGGGGTCGAACCCCGTGGAACGCCCGTCCTCGGACGGGCGTTTTTCATTGGAAGGCCGGATTGCCGGTCGGTTCTCCTTACTGGTTTCCGCCTTGCATCCTATGCCCGTGTCCCTGCCGTACCCTTCCGCCGCCGCCATCCGGGCGCTCGACACGCTGCTGTTGCGCGAGCCCTGGGCCCGCGAGCGGCTGCGCCAGCATGCCGGCAAGACGGCCCGCCTGGCCGCCGGTTCCCTGCGCATGACGCTGACGATCACCCCGCACGGCCTGGTCGAGGCCGCCGCCGTGGATGCGGTGCCCGACGTGACCCTGACCGTCGATGGCGGCAGGCTGCCGGAACTGCTGTCGGGCGATGCCGCCCGCCGGATGGGGGCGGTGCGCATCGAGGGCGACGCGGCGCTGGCCCACGTGCTGGGAGACCTGGCGCGGGACCTGCGCTGGGACGTGGAAGAGGACCTGGCCGGGATTGTCGGCGACATACCCGCCGCCCGCCTGGTCCGGACGGCGCGGGGTGTGGCGGGCGGATTGCGCGCCAGCGCGTGGCGGCTGGCCGAGAACGTGGCGGAGTACCTGACCGAGGAAAGCGGGGCGGTGGCGTCCTCGCATGCGCTGC
The DNA here is from genome assembly GCF_003854895.1 of Pigmentiphaga sp. H8. Lineage (NCBI taxonomy): Bacteria > Pseudomonadati > Pseudomonadota > Betaproteobacteria > Burkholderiales > Alcaligenaceae > Pigmentiphaga > Pigmentiphaga sp. H8. The sequence goes on from NZ_CP033966.1 coordinate 752,523, forward strand.
AAGCCTGGGGAGGCGAGGTGCGGCGCCTGCGCGACGACGCCGAGCGCGCGGGCAAGCGGGTCGAGCACCTGCGGACGCGACTGGCCCGGCTCGAAACCCGTCCGGGCGCGGAGGGCTAGGCCATGTTCACCTTCCTGCGCCTGATCCGCATCATGTTCGTCAGCTTCCGCTACGGCCTGGACGAACTCGTGATCTCCGGCATCCGGCATCCCTGGACCGAGCGCCTGCTGGTCGTGATGCGGCTGGGCCGCAAGCTGCACGCGCCGCGCGGCGAGCGGCTGCGCCTGGCGCTGGAGACGCTGGGCCCCATCTTCGTCAAGTTCGGCCAGGTGCTGTCGACCCGGCGCGACCTGATCCCGGCGGACATCGCCGACGAACTGGCGCGCCTGCAGGACCGCGTGCCGCCGTTCCCGTCCGAGGTGGCGATCGCCAGCATCCGCAAGGAGCTGGGCCGCCATCCGGACGAACTGTTCGCCAGCTTCGAGCGCGAGCCGGTGGCCTCGGCCTCGATCGCGCAGGTGCATTTCGCGGTGCTCAAGGATGGCCGCGACGTGGCCGTGAAGGTGCTGCGGCCCAACATGGCGCCGGTGATCGACAAGGACCTGCGGCTGCTGCGGGCGGCGGCCACGCTGATCGAAAGGATCTCGGCCGACGGACGGCGCCTGAAGCCGCGCGAGGTGGTGGCCGAGTTCGACAAGTACCTGCACGACGAACTCGACCTGCTGCGCGAGGCGGCCAACTGCAGCCAGCTGCGCCGCAACTTCGCCCCCGACGGCCCTCGCGGCGACCTGCTGATCGTGCCGGAAGTGATGTGGGACTACTGCTCGTCGTCCATCTTCACGATGGAGCGCATGCGCGGCATCCCCGTCAATCACGCCGAGCGGCTGGTCGAGGCCGGCGTGGACCTGAAGAAGCTGGCGCGGGACGGCGTGGAGATCTGCTTCACCCAGATGTTCGCGGACGGCTTCTTCCACGCGGACATGCATCCGGGCAACATCTACGTGTCGGACGACCCGCGCACGCTGGGGCGCTACATCGCGCTCGACTTCGGCATCGTCGGTTCGCTGTCCGAGTTCGACAAGAACTACCTGGCGCAGAACTTCCTGGCCTTCTTCCGGCGCGACTACCGCCAGGTGGCCCGCCTGCACATCGAGTCCGGCTGGGTGCCGCCCGGCACGCGCGAGGAAGAACTCGAGGGCGCGATCCGGGCCTGCTGCGAGCCTTATTTCGACCGGCCGCTGGCCGAGATCTCGCTGGGGCAGGTGCTGCTGCGCCTGTTCCAGACCTCGCGCCGCTTCCACGTCGAGATCCAGCCGCAACTGGTGCTGCTGCAGAAAACGCTGCTCAACGTCGAAGGCCTGGGCCGCGAACTGGATCCGTCGCTGGACCTGTGGAAGACGGCCAAACCCTACCTGGAACGCTGGATGCACGAGCGCGTCGGCTGGGCGGCGCTGCGCAACAACCTGCGGCGCGAGTCGCAGCAGTGGGCGCAGATGCTGCCCGAACTGCCGCGCCTGGTGCATCATCAATTGGCCCGCCCGGATCGTTCCGCCGATACCCTGGCCGAACTGCAGCGCCTGCGGGCCGCCCAGCAGCAGACCAATCGCCTGATGGCGGTGATCGCCGGCGTGCTGGCGGTGGGCGTGGCCGTGGCCCTGTGGGCGGTCGCCCGCTAGCCTTGTTCCTGGCTCCGGATTTTCCGAAGGCTGGATCCGCGTAATCCGCATTTCCAGCCGGCGCGCCTTGCGGCAGCATGGCGTCATGGACTCCTTGCTCTCGATGTACTCCGCGGCCAGCTGGCCGCTGATCCTTCTCATCCTCGGTACCTTCTTCGTGGCCGGCGCCGTGAAGGGCGTCATCGGCCTGGGGCTGCCCACCGTCGCCATGGGGCTGCTGGGCCTGGCCATGGTCCCGGCGCAGGCCGCGGCGCTGCTCGTGGTGCCATCCATGGTGACCAACGTCTGGCAACTGGCCGCCGGCGGGCGCTTCGTGCACCTGGCCAGGCGGCTGTGGCCCTTGCTGGCGGGCGTGGTGGCCGGCACCTGGCTGACGGCGGCGCTGGCCGGCACGGGGTCGCAGCCCTGGGCGGTCCGGGCGCTGGGCGTGGCCCTGGTGCTGTACGCGGCCTTCGGCCTGATGGCCTTCCAGCTGCGCGTGCCGCCCGGCGCCGAACGCTGGCTGGGCGCGCTGTCCGGCCTGGCGACCGGCGCGGTCACCGCCGCCACGGGCGTGTTCGTGATTCCCGCCGTGCCCTACCTGCAGGCGCTGGGCCTGGCCAAGGATGAACTGGTGCAGGCGCTGGGCATGGCCTTCACGGTCTCGACGCTGGCGCTGGCCGTGGCGCTGGCGCGCGGCGGCGCCCTGGGCTACCAGCAGATGGCGGCATCCCTGGTGGCCCTGGTACCGGCCATGGCGGGCATGTGGGCGGGCCAGTATCTGCGCCACCGCATCAGCCCCGCGGCGTTCCGCCGGGGGTTCTTCACGGGGCTCGGCCTCCTGGGCCTGTACCTGTGCTTCTGACCGGCCGCAGCGCCCCGCTCCACCCACCGATACGCCAGCCCTGACGGGCCTGGAAAGCCCTGGCCCGCTGTGCGATACTCGCGCGGTTTTGGCTTTTTTTCCCGGGTGGGCTCGGCATCATGGTGTTCTGGTTCGTCTTGCTCTACCTGCTGGTTTCCATCTGCATCGGCGTGGTCGCCGCCCGCCGGGTGTCGAACTCCACCGACTATGCGGTGGCCGGCAGGTCGCTGCCCCTGTTCATCGTGGTCGCCACGACCTTCGCCACCTGGTTCGGCTCCGAGGCGGTGCTGGGCGTGTCGGCCGTGTTCGTGCGGGAAGGGCTGGGCGGCGTGGTCGAGGATCCCTTCGGCGCGTCGATGTGCCTGGTGCTGGTGGGCGTGTTCTTCGCCGCGCGGCTCTACCGGCACAACCTGCTGACGCTGGGCGACTACTACCGCGAACGCTACGGCCCCATCGTCGAGGTCCTCATGAGCCTGGCGATCATCATTTCGTACCTGGGGTGGGTGGCGGCGCAGGTCAAGGCGCTGGGGCTGGTGTTCCACATGCTCGATCCGGGCGTGTTCTCGCAGACCGGCGGCATGATCATCGGCACGCTGATCGTGATGACCTACACCCTGTTCGGCGGCATGTGGTCGGTCGCGCTGACCGATTTCTTCCAGATGATCGTGATCGTGGCCGGGCTCTTCACCATCGCCTATTTCGCCACCGACCTGGCCGGCGGCGTGGGCGTGGTCGTGCACGAGGCGACCAGCCGCGACCTGCTCAATTTCCTTCCGCCGGCCACGGCGCACGACGTGCTGTTCTTCTTCGCGGCGCTGGTCACGATGATGCTGGGCTCCATTCCCCAGCAGGACGTCTACCAGCGCGTGATGTCGTCCAAGGACGTGGGAACCGCCCGGCGCGGCCCCGTCATCGGCGGGCTGCTCTACCTGATGTTCGCCTGCATCCCCATGTACATAGGCGTGGCCGCCTTCAGCGTGATGCCCGACACGGTCGGGACGCTGCTGCAGGAGGATCCCCAGAAGATCCTGCCCGCCTTCATCCTCGAGCGCATGCCCGCGGTGGCGCAGGTGTTCTTCTTCGGCGCGCTGCTGTCGGCCATCATGTCGACCGCCTCGGCCACGCTGCTGGCGCCTTCGACCACCTTCGCCGAGAACATCCTGCGCCATTTCCTGCCGGGCATGTCCGACAAGCATTTCCTGCGCGCGATGCGCGTGTCGGTGGTGCTGTTCGGACTGTGCGTGCTGGCTTTCGCGCTCAGTACCTCCGACAGCATCTACGAGATGGTGGCGGGCGCCTATACCGTGACGCTGGTGGGGGCGTTCGTGCCCCTGCTGATGGGCCTGTACTGGCGGCGCGCGACCACGCAGGGCGCGCTGCTGTCGTCGGTGATGGGGGTGGCCGCCTGGCTGCTGGTCAGGGCTTTTGCCGCGGAGGAATTTCCGCCACAATTGGCAGGACTGCTGGCGGGATTCGTCGGCATCTGGGCCGGCAGCCTGCTTCCCCAAGTGGTGCGGGCGCGCGCGCGGCCCGCGCTGCATCCGGTCCTGTAAGTTCTGTTACAGGCGCGTCCCGCGCCGTGCCCGGCCGGATCTAGAAGGAATGTGTCATGCGGGGGTAAGACTCCCGCTATATCGTTCGCCGACCTTCCGGCGACTTGGAACGCTCAAGCTGCCGGCTTCCATACAAGGGCCCCATCATGCTGTACCCGGAACTATTCAAATCCCTGGAGTCCGTGCGCTGGGACATGGGAAAGGACGTGCCGTGGGACCAGTTCGACGCCAGTCTGCTGACCGACGAGCAGGCGCATACGATCAAGATGAACGCGATCACCGAGTGGTCGGCGCTGCCGGCCACCGAGATGTTCCTGCGGGACAACCGCGAGGACAGCGACTTCAGCGCGTTCATGTCGATCTGGTTCTATGAAGAGCAGAAGCATTCGCTGGTGCTGCAGGAATACCTGAAGCGCTTTCGTCCCGACATGCTGCCGACCGAGGACGAACTGCACCACGTGCGCTTCGAGTTCGACGCCGCGCCCGCGCTCGAGACCCTGACGCTGCACTTCTGCGGCGAAATCCGGCTCAACCATTGGTACCGCCGCGCGGCGCAATGGCACAGCGAGCCGGTCATCAAGGCCATCTACAAGCTCATCGCGCAGGACGAGGCCCGCCATGCGGGGGCCTACCTGCGCTACATGAGGCGGGCGCTGACCGAGCGCGGCAAGGAACTGGCCGACCAGGCGCGTGCCGCCTTCGCCAAGATAGGCGTGCTGATGGCGTCGGCCAAGCGCACGTCGCAGGCGCTGCATCCGACCAATCTGCACGTCAACAAGAGCCTGTTCCCCAACGACACCGTGCAATCCCGGCTGCCCGAGCCGGGCTGGCTCGACCGCTGGCTGGACGACCAGATCCAGTTCGACCGCGAGTGGGAGGGCAAGGTGGCCGATCGCATCCTGCACACCATGTCGACCCTGCTCGGCCGCAGCTTCGCGACGGTGCAGGACCTGAACCGCTACCGCAAGGAACTGGCCGCCGGCTGAGCGGCGGCCAGGGTGCCGGCGGGATCCCGGCCCGTGGGTCTTCAGCCCAGCTGCACCGGCACGAAGATCTTGGCGTCGCCGCGCTGCACGAGCAGCGCCACGTTCTTGCCCGACTTCGCGATCAGCGAGCGCACCTGGTCGACGCTCTGCACCGGGACGCCGTTCAGCGACAGCAACAAGTCCCCGGGTTCGATGCCGGCCTGTTCGGCCGGGCCGCCCACCTGCTCGACCACCAGCCCGCCATTGTCGCCCACGGCCATCCGTTCCTGCGGTGTGAGCGGACGCAGCGCCAGCCCCAGCCGGCCGTGCGCCGCGCCGCCGCGCGTATCGGCGCTGGCCGTGGCTTCGGCCTTGGCGCTGCCCAGCTTGGCGACGATGTCGTGCGGCGAGCCGTTGCGCCAGACTTCCAGCTTGACGTCCTGTCCCGGCGTGGCCAGGCTGATCACCGCGGGCAGGTCGCCCGAGGCCACCACGGGCTTGCCGTCGATCTTGCGGATGATGTCGCCGGACTTCAGGCCGGCCTTGTCCGCGGGGCTGCCCTTTTCCACGCTGGCGACCAGCGCGCCGGTGGGCGAGTCCAGCTTGAACGAGTCGGCCAGCGCCTGGTTGACTTCCTGGATGGTGACGCCCAGGCGGGCATGGTGGACTTCGCCGTGCGCCACGATCTGGTCCTTGACCTTGGCGGCCACGTCGATCGGGATCGCGAACGACAGTCCCTGGTAGCCGCCGGTCTGGCTGTAGATCTGCGAGTTGATGCCGACCACTTCGCCGCGCGAATTGAACAGCGGCCCGCCCGAGTTGCCAGGGTTGACGGCGACGTCGGTCTGGATGAACGGCACCGAGCCGTCATTGGGCAGCGAGCGGCCCTTGGCGCTGACCACGCCGGCCGTTACCGTGTTCTCCAGGCCATAGGGCGAGCCGATGGCCAGCACCCATTCGCCCACGCGCAGGTCGCTGGGATTGCCCACGACCACAACCGGCAGGTTGCGCGCGTCGATCTTCAGCACGGCAACGTCGGTCTGGGGGTCCGAGCCCAGTACCTTGGCGCGGAATTCGCGCCGGTCGGTCAGCTTGACGGTGACTTCCTTGGCGTCCTTCACCACGTGGGCGTTGGTCAGGATGATGCCGTCGGGGCTGACGATGAAGCCGGAGCCCTGGCCGCGCATCGGCACGCTGTGCGAGCCGCCACCGCCGCCGGGATAGCCGGGGAAGCCGCGGAAGAACTGCGCGAACGGATCGCCGTCGTCGTCCGAGACCTTGGTGGTGCCGGTCACGCTGATGTTGACCACGGCCGGGCCGTAGCGCTGGGTGATCTGCGAGAAATCGGGGGGCGTCACCGCGCCCACGGGCGCGGCCGCCTGCGTGCTTGCGGCGGAGACCGGCACGGCCTGCGCCGTGGCGGTGCGCTGGAACGCCGTGGCGCCGGCGGCGCCGAACACGCCGGCGGCAACCAGGGCGACGGCCAGGTGCGAAGCGGAGAACTTGCGGGTGTTCATGGTGGGCTCCTCTGCCAGGTAATGGAACATGGCGTCATGGTGGAGCGCTTGTCTTAAAGGGAACTTAAGTCCCCCCCTACGCGCTTCGCGCGCCCCCCAGGGGGCGATGCGGGTGGACCGGCGGAGCCGGATCCACCGCATCCTGGGTCTAGTACCGCTGTCTTGGGGTGTAGCACGGTTGCTATCGCTGGCTGCCAGCGGGAGCAACGATGTGGCGTACCAAGAAACAGGTACTAGACCCAGGGCGCCGAGGATCCGGCTTTGCCGGTCCGCCAGCGCCGCCCCTTGAGGGGGAGCGGCCAAAGGCCGCTTGGGGGTGGGCTTCCCTGACCGGCGGAGCCGGATCCACCGCATCCTGGGTCTAGTGGGGGCAGTGTTCTTGCTCTGGTCGGGGTTTGCTGTCGGAGGACAGACGGATTTTCGTTTGTTTCGTTTTTCGATTGTTTCGATTAATATGAGGAATGTTTCTTCGTCCGGGAGTTTTGCCATGGTCACCGCTCCGTCCAAGATGATGCTGCCCGTCGAGCGGGAAGTTCAGGCCGCCGTGCAAGGTCAGCGTGCACTGGCTGCCTATCTGGCGACGCGTGTCGAAACGCAGCGGATTCAAATCTTCGACGATAAGAACCAGGCTCATCAGGTCGAGCTGCCTACCTCAGCGCTGCGCCTGCTGGTGGACATACTGGCCGAACTGGCCGATGGCAATGCGGTGAGGGTCGTGCCTGTTCACGCCGAACTGACCACCCAGGAGGCCGCGGACATGCTCAATGTTTCGCGCCCGCATCTGGTCAAGCTATTGGAGGATGGCGCGTTGCCTTTTCACCGGACGGGCAAGCATCGCCGCGTGCGGTTTGCCGATCTGATGCGGTACAAGGAGACGCGTGATCTCGCCGCCGAGCAGGCCATGGGCGAACTTGCGCGGCAGTCGCAGGAGTTGAAGATGGGGTATGAATGAGGCATTCCCCCTTCACGGTCATCTACGATGCATGCGTGCTTTATCCCGCGCCGTTGAGAGACTTCCTGATGTGGTTGGGGTTATCAGGTCGGTTTCGGGCGCGATGGAGTCGCGAGATCCACGAGGAATGGAAGCGCAACCTGCTGCTTAATCGGCAGGATCTGACGCGCGCGCAATTGGATCGAACCTCTGACTTGATGGATCGTGCCATTCCGGACGAGTTCATCGACAATCTGTTCGATCTCGATGCGGCCGCGGTAGTGTCTGCCGCGCAGCGTCAGCGCGCGCAGCTTGTTCATCCCTCTATCGATGTCGACCGTTACCTGGACATCCTGCTCCGGCAGGGATTGGTGCAGACCGCGAAGGCGCTGGCGACGTATCGCGGCATCCTTTGAGTTGCTATGGGGCGACGGGAAACAGCACCCTCACGCGCAGGCCGCCCAGGGGGGAGTCCAGGAGTTCTATCGTGGCGTGGTGGCGGTCGGCGATGGCCTTGACGATGGCCAGGCCCAGGCCGCTACCGGGGGTGTCGGCGGTCTGGGCGCGGTAGAAGCGGTCGAAGACGCGGCCGCGTTCGACCACGGGGATGCCGGGGCCGTCGTCGTCCACGTCCAGCGTGACGCCCTGCGGGCCGGCTGCGAGTCGGATGTCGACGCGTCCGGATGCGGGCGCGTATTTGACGGCGTTCTCCAGCAGGTTGCGCACCAGCAGGACCAGGGCTTCGTCCTGGCCCGCGATGCGCGCGCTGGTGGCGCCTTCCATGCCGATGTCCACGCCGCGCGCGTGGGCCTGGGGCAGGATGTCGGCCAGCGCGGTGCGCACGACGTCGCCCAGGTCGAGTGTCGCGAGCGCCGGCCCCTGCGCTTCCTGGCGCGCCAGCGACAGCAGTTGTTCGACCAGCCGGGTGGCGCGGTCTATACCGGCCGACAGCCGGGTCACCGCCACCTGGCGCGTGGCGTCGTCCTCGGCGCGGCGCAGCGATTGCAGTTGCAGCTTGAGCGCGGCCAGCGGCGAGCGCAGTTCGTGCGCGGCGTCGCCCACGAATTGCTTCTGCGCGTCGAAGGCCTGGCGGACACGGCCCAGCAGCAGGTTGAGTTCATGGACCAGGGGCCGCACTTCGTCGGGCAGGCCGGCCTCGCTGACGGGCGACAGGTCGTCGGCCTGGCGCGAGGCGACCTGGCGGCGCGTCCGGTCCACCGGGCCGAGCGACAGGCTGATGACCCACCAGACGACCAGCATCAGCAGCGGCGCCATGGCCGCGATGGGCCAGATGGTGCGCAGCGCGAGCGTGCGCGCCGTGCCGGTGCGCACGCGTACGTCCTGGGCGACCTGGATGATCTGCAGCGGCGCTTCCATCGAGTACATGCGGTAGGTGGCGCCGTCGGCCTCGACGGTGGAGAAGCCCAGGATGACGCGGTCGGGCAGCACGAGCTTGGGCGTGGAGCGGAACAGGCGCACGCCGTCCGGCGTCCAGATCTGGATGATGAGGTCGCGCGCGGCCGGATCGTCCAGCAGCCCGCCTTCCGGCCCGGTGCTGAACAGCGGGTTGCCGTTGCCGAGCGCCAGCGCGGTGCGCTGCAACTGGTAGTCGAAGATCTCGTCGGTCTGGACCAGCGCGCCGCGATAGGCGATGGCGCCTTGCACCAGCGCGGCCAGGAAGATCGCGGCCAGCAGGAAGGCCAGCAGGCGGGCGCGCAGGGAGTGGCCGGGCAGGAGTTTCATGATTTGGGGATGACGTAGCCGACGCCGCGCACGGTCTGGATGAACTGTGTGCCCAGTTTCTTGCGCAGGCCGTGGATGTAGACCTCGACCGCGTTGCTGCTGATCTCGTCCTTCCAGCTGTAGAGCTTCTCCTCCAGCTGGGCGCGCGACAGGATGAGGCCCGGCCGCGCCAGCAGCGGTTCGAGTACCGCCCATTCCTTGGCGGTAAGCGTGACGGGCTGGCCATCGACGGTGGCGGTGTGCGTGGCGGGATCGAGGACGACGCCGCCGTGTTCGTACAGCGGTTCGGCCCGCCCCGCGCTGCGGCGGATCAGCGCGCGGATGCGGGCCAGGATCTCGTCCACGTCGTAGGGCTTGACGACGTAGTCGTCGGCACCGGCATCCAGGCCGGCGATGCGCTGGCCGATGGCGTCGCGCGCCGTGGCGATGATGACCGGGATGCGCACCTTGCGCGCGCGCAATTCGCGCAGCACGGACAGGCCGTCGCCGTCGGGCAGTCCCAGGTCGAGCAGCACGAGGTCATAGGTCTCGGTGCGCAGCGCGGTGTCCGCGCTTGCGGCGTTCTTGACCCAGTCGACCGCGTAATGTTCGGCGCGCAGCACGTCCATCACGCTCTCGCCTATCATCGGATCGTCTTCGACCAGCAGCAGTCGCATCGCATTCCCTCGTCCCGGGGCAGGTCCCGGCCATGGACGCGCACAGTGTATCGCCCCCTGCGCGCGCCGAAGCCCTCTACAATGGGCCGTTCCGCCATTCCCGCGCCGCCTGACCGTGCCAGCCCGCTTCGAATCCAAGATCCTCAGTCCCGCCGAATGCGTGGCCGCCCGCGCGGCCTGGCCGCGCCCGCTGGTCTTCACCAACGGGGTGTTCGACATCCTGCACCGCGGCCACGTCACCTACCTGGATGCGGCCGCGCAATTGGGCGCGATGCTGGTGGTGGCGGTCAACACCGATGCCTCGGCGCGCCGCCTGGGCAAGGGGCCGGACCGGCCGCTGAACGGCCAGGACGACCGCGCGGCGCTGCTGGCGGCGCTGGCCTCGGTGGACGCGGTGACGTGGTTCGACCAGGACACGCCGCTGGAGCTGATCGGCCAACTGCGGCCCGACCTGATCGTCAAGGGCGGGGACTACGACATGGACGCGCTGCCCGAGACCGCACTGGTGCGCAGCTGGGGCGGTGACGCGGTGGCCATCGACTTCGAGCACGACCGCTCCACCACCAAGCTCGTGCAGCGCATCCGGACGCGCTGAGCGCCGTCAGCGGCAGTCTTGCACCGAGGGGCGGTCGAACAGGCTGCGCGCTCCTTCGATGGCGCGGCGGCCGGAGGCGGCGACGCCGTCCAGGCGCAGCCAGCTCTTGCCGCCCAGGGCGCTGCGCGATACCACCTTGGCGTTGCGCACACCCTGGCCTTGCAGGGCCGTGGCCTGTTTCTTCGCTGCGGCCTCGGTGCCGAAGACGCCCAGCGAGATGGCGTGCTGGAGCGGGCCGCCTTCCTGGATCACGAAGTAGTCCTTGACTCCGTTCTTGCCGAGTTGGGCCGCGGCGGCCTGCGCGGCCGAGGCGTTGGGCAGCGGCGGCACGATGACCATCCATCCCTGCTTGCCCGCTTCGCGCCGGGTGCCCTGTTTCGCCGCCGGCAGGTGTTCGTTCGCCCATTTCCTGGCGATGATGAGATCGGCTTCGCTGAACGTGCCCCATTCGACGCAGGCGAGCGGTTCGCGCGGTGGGGGAGGGCTGGCCGGGGCGGCGGCAGGTGCAGGGGGAGTTGCCGGTGCCGGCGCGGCGTCGGACGGCGCGGCCGCGGGGATGATGGCGCCGGCCGGGGGTGGCTCGCCGGTCTCTGCCGCGGAGCCTTGCGCGGCATCGGCGTTGGCCGAAGGCTCGGTGGCCGGGGCCGCCTGGCCGGATTCCGCCGGTTCGGCGGCGGGCGCCGGCGGCGCCTCGTCGGTGGCGTTGATGCCGGGCAGCCGGGGCACCTGGATCGTGTCGGCGCGCAGTTCCGAGCGCATCCGGGCAGGGTCGCGGCCGCGTTCCGAGAAGGGCTGGCCGAACCAGCCGCGATCCAGGGCGAAAAGCGCCACGTTGGCCAGGAGCAAGACGACGAACAGGCTGCGCATGAAAAACCGGAGAGGTCAGGGGGAGGGGGCGAGCCCCGATTCGGCCAGGCAGGCCAGGCCGTCGAGGACGGGATTATCGACGACCAGTACCTGGCGCGTCGAGCCGGCGGCGCGCATCAGGTGGGCGACCTCTCCGGCGATGGCGGCCCAGGCGCCGCCGCTGGCCACCAGCAGCGGTTCCTGCCGGAAGCGTTCGCGCGCGGCCAGCCACTGGCGTGCCACGGCGCCGGCCTGGGCCGCCGCCACGCCGGACATGATCGCGTCGCCGGTGTTGTCGGGAAAAGGCGCGACCTGGCCGTTCGAGCGCGGCAGGCCGGCGGTGCCGGCCGCCAGCGACTGGCGCATCAGATCGCGGCCGGGCAGGATCAGGCCGCCGACGAAGCGGCCCGCGCCATCCAGGGTGTCCACGGTGGTGGCGGTGCCGAAATGGGCCAGCACGTGCACCGGGGCGGGGGTGCCGGGGGCGGCCTGGCGGCGCCAGCGATTCCAGATCCCCACCAGGCTGAGCCAGCGGTCGGCGCCCAGGCGCTCGGGATGGCGGTAGCCGTTCGTGACGCCCAGCAGCCGCCGGCCGGCGCGTATCCAGTCCACCGCGCAGCCGTTGCGCGCCAGCAGCTCGGCGATGGTGCGCTCGCTGTCGTCGCCGGCCACGTTCGAGCCCATCGCGGCATGGGGCCGCAGGCCCGCTTCGTCCAGCCAGGGCAGGAGGGCTTCGGGCACTTCCTCGTGGCGGAAGGCGACCTGCAGGGGCGTGCGCGGCACGGTCTGTCCCGCGGCCGCGCCGTCGTCCCGCCAGCCGAATTTGACGCGGGTGTTGCCGGCGTCGATCAGCAGCGTGCCCGCGCGTTCCGCATGCGGCGTGGATCCGGGCGCGCTCATGCCTGGGCCGCCCGCACGGAGATGTCGCCCACGGTGACGGCGCGCGTGCCGTCGGCGGCCTGGACCAGCAGCTTGCCGCCTTCGTCCACGCCCCGGGCCGTACCTTCGAACAGTATGCGGCCATTGTCCATGACCCGGACCGGCAGGCCGTACAGCGCGTCCCAGCGGGCGAATCGCGCCTGGAACGGGCCGAAGCCCTCGGCGGCATAGTGGGCGATGGCGTCGTGCCAGGACCGCGCCACGGCGGCGGCCAGGCGCACGGGATCGCCGGTGCCGCCGGTTTGCGCCCAGTCGGCGACTTCGCGGCCCAGGGCCTGCGACAGCGCGGCCGCGCCTCGAAGGTTGATGCCGATGCCGAGAATCAGGCCCATGCGCCCCGAGGCCGGCACGGCCACGGTTTCGACCAGGATGCCCGCCAGCTTGGCGGCACCCCATTGCACGTCGTTGGGCCATTTCAGGGCCAGCAGCGCGTCGTCGGCGCCGTTGCCCAGCAGGCCGCTCAGGGCTTCGCACGCGGCCACGCCGGCCACCAGCGACAGCGGCGGCAGGCGTGCGGGCGGGATGTCCGCCTGCCAGCCGCAGGAGAAAAGCAGCGCGTCGCCCGCGCGCGTGCGCCAGGGCCGGCCCGCCCGCCCGCGTCCCGAAGTCTGCTCGTGGCTGCCCAGCAGCGCCGGCCCGGCGCCGCCGCGGCGCAGGTATTGCTGGAGGTCGGCGTTGGTGGACGCCGTGGCGTCCAGCCAGGTCACGGTCCAGTCCGGCAACTGGCGCCGCAAGCCGGCGGCAAGCTCCCCCGGAGGGGCCAACCGGGTGTCGGAGAGGGCGGAGTCGGGTGCAACCATGGATCTTCGTCGTGGGCCGCGCGTGGAACGCGGAAACACCGGATTGTAGGCAGAGCCGGCGGATTTCGCATGCCGGGGCCTGCAAAACGCATAAACTTGAGGCATGTCGTTTACGTTTTGCTCCCGTCGCCCATGAGCACGCCGCCCGAAGGACGTGCTCCCTCCCACACGGAGGATGTCGCGCAGCGACACGAGGGCGCCTCGATCCCCTCGTCCGCCGTGCCCGCGCCACCGGGCCTGCACGGCGCGCCGCTGGCGCGGCTGGCGTTGTCCATCATCGTTCTGCTGGTCGTCTATGCCAGCCTGTATCCGTTCTCGGGGTGGGTGGACGTCGGCGTGCCCCCGTTCGCCTACCTGCGGGCGCCGTGGCCGCAATACTGGGTCGGTTCCGAGATCATCGCCAACGTCGCCGCCTACCTGCCCGTGGGCGCGCTGTTCGTCTGGGCCGTCTATCCGGCCTGCCGGGGCCTGCTGGCCGTGGTCCTGGCCGTGGCGTGCTGCGGACTGCTGTCCGGCGTACTGGAGGCGTTGCAGACCTATCTGCCCAATCGCATCGCTTCGAACGTCGACCTCGCGGCCAACACCGCCGGCGCTCTGCTGGGGGCGCTGGTCGGCACCGCCACCGCCTCCTGGCTGATCGGCCACGGCGCGCTGGCGCGCTGGCGCCAGCGGTGGTTCCGGGCCGAGGCGGGTCCCGCGCTGATCCTGGCGATGCTGTGGGTATTCATGCAGATCCCGCGCCAGCCCATGCTGTTCGGCACCGGCGAACTGTGGCTGCTGCTGGGCGACTGGGCGGCGCTTCCCTCGGACGTGGTGGGCTTCCTGTGGTCTCCCGAGCCCGCGCAGCGCATCGTGGCCGAACAGGTCTGCACCGCCGCCGCCGTGGTGGGGGCCGCGATGCTGCTCCTGTACATGGCGCGCCCGGTGCCGGCGCGCGGTATCCTTCCCATCGTCCTGGTCGCCTGCGCCGTGCTGGCGAAGGCGGCCCTGCAGCCCCTGGCCGTGCCGGGGCAGGCGCCCGGCGCGTGGGTCACCACCGGGGCCGCGGCGGGCACGGCGGCCGGGCTGCTGCTGGCGACCGGCATGGCCTATCTGAAGCCGGCCTGGCAGCGCGGCCTGGGCATCACGGCGCTGTGCGTGCAACTGGCCATCGTCAACCTGTTTCCGTCCGACCAGTATTTCGACATGACGACCGCGATGGCCCGCACGGGCTGGCTGCACCTGGAATCGCTCACGCTCGGTCTGTCGGTGATCTGGCCGCTGGCGGCGCTTTTTTTCCTGGCCCGGCGGCGTCCCGCCTGACCTCCCGATTGTCCCCATTCCCTTTTGCGAGCCGGTATGGAGTCCTACTACAAACACCACGTCTTCTTCTGCCTGAACGAGCGCGGGGCCGATGCCCCCCGGCCCAGCTGTGCGCGCCAGGGCGCGCAGGCCATGCAGGACTACGCCAAGAAACGCATCAAGCAGCTGGGGCTGGCCGGCAAGGGCGAGATCCGCATCAACAAGGCGGGCTGTCTGGACCGCTGCGAGGAAGGCCCCGTGCTGGTGGTCTATCCCGAGGGCGTCTGGTACACCTACGTGGACCAGAGCGACATCGACGAGATCATCGACTCGCACCTGGTGCGGGGCGAGCCGGTCGAACGCCTGAGGATCTGAGGTTCGCATGGCCAACACCACGGAACATCTGGTTCTTGAAGGCGGCGCGGGCGCCGTCGATTGCGCGCTCGACATCCCCGAGGGCGGCCTGGAGGCCGCGCGCGGCTGGGCGTTGGTGCTGCACCCGCACCCGCTGTTCGGCGGCGCGCGCGACAACAAGGTGGTCACCACCATCGCGCGCGCCTGCGTCCAGCAGGGGCTGGCGGCGGTACGGCCCAACTTCCGGGGCGTGGGCGCGTCGGCGGGCGAGTTCGACAACGGCCAGGGCGAAGCCGCCGACATGCTGAGCGTGGTGGACCAGTTCCGCGACCGGTATCCGGCGCTGGCCGGCGGCCGCTTCGTGCTGGGCGGCTTCTCGTTCGGCAGCGCGGTGGCGAGCCAGGTCCACGCCGGTTGCGGACCGCAGAGCGAGCGCGGACTGGACATCGCGGGCCTGATGCTGCTGGGCACCGCGGCCAGCCGGTTCTCGGTCGCCAGCGTGCCGGAGGACACCCTGGTCGTCCACGGCGAACAGGACGACACCGTGCCGCTGCAATCGGTCATGGACTGGGCGCGCCCGCAAGGCCTGCCCGTGACGGTCATTCCGGGCTCGGGCCACTTCTTCCACGGCAACCTCGTGGTCGTGAAGCGGCTGGTGCTGGCTTACCTGGCACGGGTCCTGGGCTGAACCGGCCTGACATCCAGCTGTAGCATTCGGTTTCATCAGGTGTCCGGCGCCGCGTCGCCGGCCCGGCGGCCCGGGTGCCTATAATCACGTTTTCCACCCCGCATCGCGGGGCGCGCGCCAGGCCCGGCGGCACGCCCCTCTTGCACGACCATCCTCCCACATGAAACTGCGCTTTTTCTCGTTTGGTCCGGGACGTCGGTTCGCGCTGGCCACCGTGGCTTCCGCCTGCTTCCTCGCGTTCCCGGCCGCCGTGCCTTCCTCCGCCCTGGCCGCCGCCGCGCCTCCCGCCACCACTTCCGCCGCGACGCCGTCCGCGCCGCCGATGTCGACCGTCGGCCTGCTGTCTTCCGTGCCGGCGCCCGCGATCGCGGCGCGCGCCTGGGTGACCATCGACGTCACCAGCGACCAGATCCTGGCCGAGGAGCGCTCGGGTGAACGCATCGAACCCGCCTCGCTCACCAAGGTCATGTCGGCCTACCTGGTGTTCAACGCGCTGAAGGAAAAACGCCTGACGCTGGCCCAGACGGTCAACGTGTCGCAGAAGGCGTGGCGCACGGGCGGCTCGCGCATGTTCATCGAGCCGCGCAAGCCCGTCACGGTCGAAGAACTGATCCGCGGCATGATCACGCAGTCCGGCAACGACGCCACCGTGGCGCTGGCCGAGGCCGTGGCCGGCAGCGAGGACGCGTTCGTCGCGCTGATGAACCAGGAGGCCACGCGCCTGGGCCTGAAGGAGACGCACTTCACCAACTCCACGGGCCTGCCCGATCCGCAGCACGTGACCACCGTGCGCGACCTGGCCCTGCTGGCCAAGCGGCTGATCCAGGATCATCCCGACTACTACGGCTACTACAAGGAACGCCAGTTCACCTACAACAAGATCACCCAGCCCAACCGCAACCGGCTGCTGTGGGTGGATCCGTCGGTGGATGGCATGAAGACCGGCCATACCGATGCAGCGGGCTACTGCCTGATCGCCTCGGCGATGCGCGGTGACCGCCGCGTGTTGACGGTGCTGGTGGGCGCTTCGAGCGAGAACGCCCGGGCGCAGGAAAGCCTGAAGCTGCTGAACTGGGGTTTCCAGAACTTCGATACCGTCAAGGTCTACGACGCCAAGCAGCCGGTGGTGGAGCCCAAGGTCTGGAAGGGCAGCGTGGGCAAGGCCAAGCTGGGTTCGCCGTCGGCGATCTGGGTGACCGTGCCGCGCGGCCAGGCCGGCAACGTCAAGTCCATGATCGAACGGACCGATCCGCTGGTCGCGCCGCTGCAGGCCGGCCAGCAGGTGGGCACGGTCAAGCTGACCCTGAACGACAAGCCGGTGCGCGAAGTGCCGCTGACCGTGCTTGAACCGGTGGACGTGGCCGGCATCTTCGGCCGGGCGTTCGACGCGGTTCGCCTCTGGTTCAATTGAAGTTGAGGCCCCCCCCTACGCGCTGACGCGCGCCCCCCAGGGGGCGAAACCGGCGGACAGGCAAAGCCAGATCCGCGGTTTCCTGGGTCTGGTACCAGCCTCTTGGATTGGCTCTCCGTTGCCACAATCCAAGATATCCGTACTAGACTCAGGATGCGGTGGATCCGGCTTTGCCGGTCCACCCGCATCGCCCCCTGGGGGGCGCGCGAAGCGCGTAGGGGGGATCTTAGGAGATGGCATGATTCCTGGTATCGAGGGTGATCCTCGGGTCTATCTGAACGGCGAGTTCACGCCGTTGTCGCAGGCCAAGATATCCGTGTTGGACCGGGGGTTCATCTTCGGCGACGGGATCTACGAGGTCGTGCCGGTGTACGGGCGCAAGCCGTTCCGGATGGCGCAGCACCTGGCCCGGCTGGAACGCAGCCTGGCGGCGATCCGGATTCCGAATCCGCATACGGTCCGGCAGTGGCAGGACCTGGTGGGCAAGCTGATCGAGGCCTCGGATGCGCAGGACCAGCTCGTCTACCTGCAATTGACCCGGGGCGTGGCCAGGCGCGACCATGCCTTTCCGGCGCAGGTCGTGCCCACGGTGTTCGGCATGAGCAGTCCCTTCGCGCGGCCCTCGGCGCAAGCGCGCCGGGACGGCGTGAAGACGGTCAGCATGCCGGACGAGCGCTGGCTGCATTGCGAGATCAAGTCCACCTCACTGCTGGGCAATGTGCTGGCGCGGCAGTTCGCGGCCGATCGCGACGTGCCCGAGGTGGTGATGTTCCGCGACGGCCATCTTTCCGAGGGTTCGTCCAGCAACGTCTGGGTCGTCAAGGACGGCCGGCTGCTGGCGCCCTTGAAGGACAACCTCATCCTGGAAGGCATCCGCTACGGCTTCATCGAGGACATGGCCGCGGCCCGCGGCATCCAGCTCGAGATGCGGCCGATTTCCCGGGCCGAGGTCGACGCGGCCGACGAATTGATGTTGTCGTCGGCCACCAAGGAAATCCTGCCCGTCGTGTCCCTGGACGGCAAGCCCGTCGGCGATGGCCGGCCCGGGCCGGTCTATGCGCGGCTGCGCGAGGGATACGACGAGGCGATCGCAAGGCTTTGATGCATCATGGCAGACTTACCTGAAACTCCCGACTCGCTGATCGAATACCCGTCGGACTTTCCGATCAAGGTCATGGGCGCCCATCATCCCGATTTCGTCGCGGTGCTGACCGAGGTGGTCCTGCGCCACGATCCCGGATTCGACCCCGAGTCGGTGGAAAAGCGACCCAGTTCGGGCGGCAATTACCTGGGCCTGACCTTCATCGTGCGGGCCACCTCGCGCGAGCAACTGGACGCCCTGTACCGCGAGCTGACCTCGCACCCCATGGTCAAGTACGTGCTGTAGCGCCGCATGTTGATCCGCTGGCTGCCGGCTCCCGCCGATTACCACCAGACCTGGGAGGCCATGAAGGCCTTCACGGCCGCGCGCGGGCCCGAGACGCCGGACGAGATCTGGCTGGTGGAGCATCCGCCGGTCTTCACGCTGGGCCTGGCCGGCAAGCCCGAGCACGTGCTGGCGCCGCGCGACGTGCCCGTGGTCAAGAGCGATCGCGGCGGGCAGGTGACTTACCACGGCCCGGGGCAGGTGGTCGCCTACGTGCTGCTGGACCTGAAGCGGGCCGGGTACTTCGTGAAGGAATACGTGGCGCGGGTGGAGCAGGCGGTGATCGACATGCTGGCCGGCCTGGGCCTGCCCGATGCGCGCCGCAAGCCGGACGCCCCCGGCGTCTACGTCGACTGGCCCCGGCCGCCCGAGGCCGCGCTGGAACTGGCGAAGATTTCCGCGCTGGGCATCAAGGTCCATCGCGGCTGTACCTATCACGGCGTGGCGCTGAACGTGGCGATGGACCTGTCGCCCTTCACCTGGATCAACCCTTGCGGCTACGCGGGATTGCGGACGGTAGACCTGGCTTCCTGCGGCTGCGGCGTCAGTCTGGAAGAGGCCGGCAACCGCCTGGCGCGCCATCTGGAGCAGGCCCTGACGGCCCAGGCGCCGGCAGGGGCTTTGGCCGCCCCGGCGCCGGCGGCGGTAGAATAAGGGTCTTTACTAATCCCGGCCCCCGGTTCTACCCCGGTCACGCCGAACAGGAACCAGTCGATGAGCTCTGTGCCCGAAACGTCCGCCGTGGGCGGCAATGCCGACGCACCCGTGGCGGCACCGGCCTACGATCCGCTGCAGAAGCAGAAGTCCGAATCCAAGGTCTCGCGCATTCCCGTCAAGGTCGTGCAGGTGGAACGGCTCAAGAAGCCGGAGTGGATCCGCGTGAAGGCGGCGTCCCCGGGGTCGCGTTTCTACGATATCAAGCGCATCCTGCGCGAACACAACCTGCATACGGTGTGCGAGGAAGCCTCGTGTCCGAACATCGGCGAGTGCTTCGGCAAGGGCACGGCCACGTTCATGATCATGGGTGACAAGTGCACCCGCCGCTGCCCGTTCTGTGACGTGGGCCACGGGCGTCCCGATCCGCTGGACACCGACGAGCCCCTGAACCTGGCCCGCACCATCGCCGCGCTGAAGCTCAACTACGTCGTGATCACCTCGGTGGACCGCGACGACCTGCGCGACGGCGGCGCCGCCCATTTCGTGGAATGCATCGCCAAGACGCGCGAACTGTCGCCCTCGACCCGCATCGAGATCCTGGTGCCCGATTTCCGCGGCCGCCTGGACCGCGCGCTGGCCATCCTGAACGCCGGCCCGCCGGACGTGATGAACCACAACCTGGAAACCGTGCCGCGCCTGTACAAGCAGGCGCGCCCGGGATCCAACTACGAGCATTCGCTCAAGCTGCTGGCCGAATTCAAGGCCCTGCATCCCGACGTGCCGACCAAGTCCGGCCTGATGCTGGGCCTGGGCGAGACCGACGAGGAGATCCTGCAGGTGATGCGCGACATGCGCGCGCACAACGTCGACATGATCACCATCGGCCAGTACCTGCAGCCTTCCGAGCATCACCTGCCGGTGCTGCGCTACGTGCATCCCGACACCTTCGCGATGTTCGAGCGCGAAGCCTACGCCATGGGTTTCACCCATGCCGCCGTGGGCGCGATGGTGCGTTCGTCCTACCACGCCGACCAGCAGGCGCACGCGGCGGGCGTTGCCTGACGCGTCCCGGTTCCGCTGCCGAGAACGAGGCCTTCGGGCCTCGTTTTTTTTCGTCCATCGCCTGCGCGGGCGCTTGACACCCCTGGTCCGGCTCTTTACCATGTTTCTCACAAAGAAATTATTTTCTTTTTAAAAGAACAAATGAGAGGCGGGAGCAGGCCCCTCGGTCCGCAATCTCCCCGCCTTTCCCCCGTTCCCGGAATCTCGCGCCCATGCCGTGCAGGCAGGGGGGCGCTCACACTCGAACAAGGAGACGCACCATGTCATTCCCGCGGCTTTTCCCCGCCCCCGCCTGGCGCGGCGGCGCCATTTTCCTTGCCTGCATGGCTGCCTGTGGCGTGTCGGTGGCCGAGACCTATCCCACCAAGCCCATCCGGCTCATCGTGCCGTTCGCCCCGGGCGGCGCGGTCGACATCGTCGGCCGCCTGATGGCGCAGTCGCTGAACGAAAGCCTGGGCCAGGCCGTGATCGTGGAGAACCGCCCCGGCGCGGGCGGCCTGCTGGCCATGGAGGAGGTGGCGAAAGCCGCGCCCGACGGCTACACGCTCGCGGTCGGCGCGGCCGGGCCGCTGACGGTCAGCCCGGCACTGTTCAAGGAACGCAAGTTCGATCCGCTGGAGCGGCTGGAACCGGTGATCTGGTACGCCAGCACGCCGGGCATCCTGGTGGTGAATCCCGCGCTCAAGGCCAACACCGTGGCCGAGCTGATCGCCTTGTCCAAGTCCGGTTCGCGTCCCCTGGCCATGGGGTCGGCCGGCAGCGGCAGCATCAACCACCTGATGGGGGAGTATTTCCAGCAGGTGGCCGGCGTCAGCTGGATGCACGTGCCCTACAAGGGCAGCTCGCCCGCGCTGACCGACCTGGTCGGCGGCAACGTGCAGGTGATGATGGACATCGTGCCGACCGCCACGCCGCTGGTGAAGTCGGGCAAGCTGCGCGCCCTGGCGGTGACCACACCCAAGCGTTCCAACATGCTGCCGTCGGTGCCCACCGTGGCCGAGCTGGGATATCCCGGTTTCGACGCCAGTTCCTGGCTCTCGCTGAACGCGCCGCACGGCACGCCGGCAGCCATCATCCAGAAGCTGAATCGCGCCCTGAACGAGGGGCTGGCCAAGGAAGACGTCCGCCGCCGCATCACCGACATCGGCGCCGAGCCGGAAGGCGGTACGCCGGACCGCGTCACGGCGCGCTTGAAGCTGGACATCCCGCGCTGGAGCAAGCTGCTGGAAACCGCGGGCGTCACGGTGCAATGAAGCGAACTCAAGGAGGCGGTATGGCATTGGCGAATCTGCATAACTGGAACGACCTGGCCCGGGAAACCGTGCGCAAGGGCGTGGAGCGGGTCGGCTTTCGCGGCGACGACGTGATGTGCGTCATGAACTGGCTCACGCCGGGCATGGATACCAATCCGCACAGCCACACGTTCGAACAACTGGTGATCATCGTGCAGGGGCGGGTGCGCTTCCATCTGGGCGACGAAGTGGTCGAGGGCGGCCCGGGCAGCATGATCCGCATCCCGCCGCACGTGATGCACTATGCCGAGCCCGTGGGAGACGAAGTGGTCCTGAACCTGGACGTGTTCGCGCCGCTGCGGGAAGACTACAAGCACCTGGTCGAGTACCAGCGCGCCGAGTTCGAGTGACCATGGCCACCGTGAACCACGCGTTCCGCGCCCGCCTGCGCGAGCGCGCGCCGCTGAGCGGGACGTTCATCAAGACGCCCGCGTACCAGCACGTCGAGATCGCCGGCGGCGCCGGCCTGGACTTCGTCGTGCTGGATGCCGAGCATGCCGTGTTCGATCCGGCCCAGCTGGACCAGTGCGTGCTGGCTGCCCGCGCCGCCGGCACCGCGGCGGTCGTGCGTCTGCCCGATCCCGGCCCCGCCAGCGTGCTGCGCGTGCTGGACATGGGAGCGGCGGGCGTGCTGGTGCCGCACGTGGTCGACGCCGAGTGCGCCCGCGAGATCGTCGCGCGGACCCGCTACGCCAGCGGCGTGCGCGGCTACAGCAATTCGCCGCGCTCGGGCGGATATGGCGCGCTGCCCATGGCTCGCCACATGCAGGAGGCCGATGCCGGCGCCAGCGTGCTGTGCCAGATCGAGGACCGCGCGGGCGTGGACAACATCGCCGCGATCGCCGCCGTGCCCGGCGTCGATTGCCTGTTCATCGGGCGCGCGGACCTGGCGGTGTCCTATGGCGTGACGGAGCTCGATCACCCGCTGGTCGCGCAGGCGGTCGACAAGGTGATCCAGGCCGGCGCGGCCGCCGGGGTCGCCGTGGGCATTTTCCTGCCCGATGCCGGCGCGCGGGCCGCCTACGCCGCCCGCGGCGTCAGCCTGTTCGTGATCGGCTCGGACCAGAGCTGGCTGCGCGCGGCCTTTCTTCAAACATTGGAGTGCAAACCATGAATACTTCCGCCGTCGCAACCCCGGCCACCGAGCTGGACCCCCGGGTCGAAAACCTCGTGCAGGGCGCCATCGACCTGCATTGCCACAGCGGACCGTCGGTGATGGCCCGCTACCTGGACCACCTGGAGGCCATGCGGGAAGCCTCCGAGGCCGGCCTGAAGGCCGTGCTGCTGAAGGACCATTATTATTCGGCCACCCCGGTCACCTACCTGCTGAACAAGCATTTCAGCAACCTGGGCGTGCTCATGCTGTCGGGCGTGCCGCTGAACAACTCGGTGGGCGGCCTGAACGTGCACGCGGTCGAGCATGGCATCAAGCTGGGCGCGCGCCTGGTGTGGATGCCGACGTTCTCGTCGGCCAATCACATCGACCACCACAAGCAGGATCACAAGTTCACCGAGAAATTCCCGCAGACCAAGAAGAAGATGATCGATCCGGTGCCGCTCACGGTGCTGGATGCCGGCGGCAGGCTCAAGGAGGAGGTCAAAGACATCCTCGACCTGATCGCCGAGGCCGACGTGGTGCTGTCGGCGGGGCATCTGCACATCTCGGAGATCTGGCCGCTGTTCGACGAGGCCCGCAAGCGGGGCGTCAAGCGCCTGCTGGTCAACCATCCCACCTATGTGGTGGACGCCACGCTCGACGACATGAAGGTGCTGGCGCGCGACGGGGTCTACATGGAGCATTCGATGTGCATGTGGGTGCCCGGCTCCAAGTTCAAGTTCTACGAACCGGAGTTCCTGCGCCAGATCATCGAGGCCGGCACGGTGGACCGGACCATACTGGGGTCGGATCTCGGCCAGCAGGGCAATCCGCGGATCGTGGACGGTTTCCGCCACGTGATCCGGACCTGCCTGGACCTGGGCTACACCGAGGCGGAAGTTCGTAAAATGACTTCCACGAACGCATCCGCCCTGATGGGTATCTGAGGAGAGGTATGAGGACCAGCGCCGCAAAGAAGACGGAACCGGAAGCACCCGCGACCTCGGCCAAGGGGGCGGGCCCCGCGCTGCTGGAGTCGGTGGCCATCGTCTTCACGATACTCGATCAACTGGCCGCGGCGCGCCGCCCGCTGGGCGTGACCGAGCTGGCGCTGGCCATCGACGAACCCAAGCCGCGCGTCTACCGGCACCTGGCTTCCCTGCGGCAGCTCGGCATCGTCGAACAGGACCTGGTCAGCGAGAAATACCGGCTGGGCGCCAAGCTGGTGTCCTACGGAACGGCAGCGGGCGAGCAGTTCGACCTGAGGCTGATCGCCGATCCCTACCTAACGCAGCTGCGCGACCAGACCAGCCAGACGGCGCTGCTGTCCGCGGTTACCGAGGACTCGGCGCTGGTCATCTCGTCGGTGGAGTCGACCAACCAGGTCTGCATCACCGTCAAGCCCGGCAACCGCGTGCCGCATCACTGCTCGGCCCAGGGCCGGATCGTGCTGGCCTACTGCGATCCGGCCACGCAGCGCAAGATCCTGCGGCGCGAACTGCAGGCCTATACCGACCGGTCCATGGTCGAGCCGGCACGCATCCTGGAGCGCCTGGCGCTGATACGCGAGCGGCTGTTCGAAGAAGCCAACGGCGAGGTGCTCGAAGGCATCAACGTGCTGGCCGCGCCCATTTTCCGGGGCGCCGAGAAGGGCGACGAACTGATGGGCATCATAGGCGTGATCGGCGCGAGCAAGGACGTGCCTTCGCCGCCGCCGCCCGGCATGGTGAAGCTGGTCCAGCAGGCGGCGGCCGCGCTGACCGAGCGCCTGAACGGGGTTTCCTACAAGCACCTGGGGTTGGCCGGCGCCGGGAAGAATTGAAGCGGCCGGGGGCATGCCCCGCCGCAATCCGAGAGAATTCCATGTCCAGACTCGAAGTGGCAGTGGGGTCGCTGCCCTTGAAGAACCCCGTGATCTGCGGATCGGGGGAACACACCATGACGGCCGACGGTATTCGCGCTGCCCTGCGGGCGGGCGTGGGCGCCGTGGTCGCCAAGTCCGTCAATGAATCGGCTGCGGCCAAGCAGCAGCTGGACCGCACCGACTACGCGTTGCTGGGCAGCGACTGGCAGCGGCTGCCGTGGAATTTCGCGCCGCCGGCCGATGCGCAGCTGTTGTGCCGCTCGGGCCTGATCCAGTTGGAGTTCGAGCCCTGGATGGAACAACTGGTCGCGCTGGACCGCGAAGCCGCGGCGCAGGACGCCTACGTCATCCCCAGCCTGATCCTGAGCGATCTCGACCAGTGCGCGCGCTATGCGCGGGCCATCGAGCAGATGGGCCTGCGGGTGCTGGAAGTGAACATCGGCGCGCCCCATGGCGAGGAAGCCGCGCGCGGCGCCATCGTGCTCGAACGCAGCAGCGAACGCATCACCACCATCGTCCGCACGTTGCGCGCCGCGACGCGGCTGCCGCTTTGGATCAAGCTGACGGGGCAGAGCGAGGACGTCGCCGCCCTGGCCGACGCGGCCAGGCAGGCGGGCGCGGACGCGGTCGTGATGATGGGGCGCTTCATGGGCTTCCTGCCCGATCTCGACACCGAGGCGCCCGTGCTGGGCACTTCCGCGGCTCTGGGCGGCGGCTGGGCGCTGCCGCTGACGGCGCGCTGGCTGGCGCTGAGCCGCAAGCGGCTGGGGCCGGACTACCCCCTGCTGGCCACCAACGGCGCGCGCAGCGGCCATGACGTCGCCCGGTTCCTGCTGGCCGGCGCCTGCGCCACCGAGATGACCTCGGCGGTGTTCACCGGGGGGTACGAGGTGCTGGCCCGCAGCGTGCGCGAGCTGGACGCGTACGTGCAGAGCCGGGGCAAGCGCGCCGTCGATCTGCTGGGCGTGGCGGCCGACCGGCTGGCCTCCTACGGCGACCAGGCCTCGCGGCCGGGTTATTGGCAGACCTTCGTGCCGCCCGCGGCGGCCTGAGCCGTTGCCGCAGGCAGCCTCTCGGCTGCCTGCTTTGTGGGTCAGGCCGCGGCCAGCGCCTGGTCCAGGTCGGCGATCAGATCGTCCAGATGTTCGATGCCGATGGACAGCCGCAGCATGTCCTCGCTCACACCGGCCTTCTTCAGTTCGTCGGCATCCAGTTGGCGGTGGGTGGTGGACGCGGGATGCGTGGCCAGCGAGCGCGCGTCGCCGATATTGACCAGCCGCGTGAAGAGCTTGAGCGCATCCAGCACCCGGGCGCCGGCTTCGCGGCCGCCGGTCTTCAACCCGAACGACAGGATGCCCGAGGCGCGCCCGCCCATGTAGCGCTGTGCCAGATGGTGGTCGGGGTGGCTGGACAGTCCGGCGTAGTTGACCCAGCCCACCTTCGGGTGATCCTGCAGGTATTGGGCGATGGCCTGGCTGTTGTCGCAGATGCGGTCCATGCGCAGCGGCAGGGTCTCGATGCCTTGCAGCACCAGGAAGGCGTTGAAGGGCGACAGCGCGGCGCCGGTGTTGCGCAGCGGCACGACACGCGCGCGGCCGATGAAAGCCGCCTCGCCCAGGGCTTCCGTATAGACCACGCCGTGGTACGAGACGTCGGGTTCGTTCAGCCGGCGGAAGCGGTCCTTGTGCCGGGCCCAGGGAAACTTGCCACTGTCGACGATCGCGCCGGCCATGCTGTTGCCGTGGCCGCCCATGTACTTGGTCAGCGCGTGCACCACGATGTCGGCGCCGTGCTCGAACGGCCGGCACAGATAGGGGCTGGGAACCGTGTTGTCCACGATCAGCGGGATGCCGTGGGCGTGCGCGATGTCCGCCAGCGCGGCGATGTCGGTGACGTTGCCCAGCGGGTTGCCCACCGATTCGCAGAAGATGGCCTTGGTCCGCGCGTCGATCAGCGGGGCGAACGAGGCGGGGTCGGACGGGTCGGCGAAGCGTGTCTCCAGGCCCTGCTGCGGGAAGGTATGGGCGAACAGGTTGTAGGTGCCGCCGTACAGCGCGCTGGCCGCGACGATGTTGTCGCCGGCTTCGGCGATGGTCTGTATCGCATAGGTGATGGCCGCCATGCCCGAGGCCAGCGCCAGCGCGCCCACGCCGCCTTCCAGCGCGGCCACGCGCTTTTCCAGCACGTCGGTGGTGGGGTTCATGATGCGGGTGTAGATGTTGCCCGGCACCTTCAGGTCGAACAGGTCGGCGCCGTGCTGCGCGCTGTCGAAGGAGTAGGCGACCGTCTGGTAGATGGGCACGGCCACCGCGTGGGTCGTGGGTTCGGGGCTGTAGCCGGCGTGTACCGCCAGGGTTTCTATTTTCATGGGGCTGTCTCCGCAGGTTCCGCTTCGATGAACGGCGCATTATGCGCGAGGATGCGCATTGGAAACAGCCCCCGGGCCCGCGCCTTACTCCATCCTGATCCCGCGCGATTCGATCAGCTCGCGTCCGCTCTTGATTTCCGCGGCGAGATAATCGCGCAGTTCGGCGGGCGATCCGCCTATGGGTTCGGCGCCGATCGAGGCCAGGGTGCCCTGCACCTTGGGCGTCTTGAGCGCGTCGCGCATGGCCCGGTTCAGCTTGTCGATGACGGCGGGCGGCGTACCCGCCGGCGCGAAGGCGGCGAACCACGGCGTCAGTTCATAGCCGGGCAGGCCGGCTTCGGCCACTGTCGGTACGTTGGGCAGCGCGGCCGACCGCTTTTTGGTGGTGACCGCGATGGGGACGAGCTTGCCGGCGTCGATGTGCGGCTTGGACGAGGTGATGCTGTCGAACATGTAGTCGACCTGCCCGCCCAGCATGTCGGCGATCGCCGGGCCGCTGCCCTTGTAGGGCACGTGCAGCATCTGTACGCCGGCCATCTTGGCGAACAGTTCTCCGGCCAGGTGGATGGAAGTTCCCACGCCGGCCGAGGCATAGGTGTACTTGCCGGGATGCGCCTTGGCGAGCGCGATGACTTCCGGCACGGTCTTGGCCTGGATGCGCTGGGGGTTGACCACCAGCACGTTGGGCACGACGGCCAGTAGCGAAATGGGCGCGAAATCCTTGACGGGGTCATAGGCCATGTCGGGATATAGCGCGGGGTTCACCGCCATGCCGTTGGCCACGATCATGATGGTGTAGCCGTCCGGCTTGGCGCGCGCCACCGAGGTGGCGCCGATGTTGCCGCCGGCGCCCGCGCGGTTCTCGATCACGAAGGACTGGCCCAGGCTCTTGCCCATGGCTTCGCCCAGCGTGCGGGCGATGTTGTCCATGGCGCCCCCAGGCGGGAAGGGAACGATCCAGCGGACGGAGCGGTCCGGATAGCTGTCACCCGCGGCGGCCGCGCCGAGCGGCAGGGCAAACAGGGCGGCAAGGACCAGGGCGGTTGTCTTGTGCAGGGGTTTCATCGTTGTCTCCGATATGAATAGTAGATACGGATGGGCCGCCGGTGGCGTTCAGTGGATGGACGAGGGGTGGCGGGCCAGCGGCGTGACGTGGATCTCCATGTAGGGAAACAGCGGCAGCGACGACAGCAGGGCGTGCAGCTCGTCGTTGTCGGCCACGTCGAAAATGCTGTAGTTGGCGTATTCGCCCACCACGCGGTAGAGCTGCGGCCATTTGCCCTGTCGTTGCAGATCCTGGGAATAGGCCTTTTCAGTGGCTTTCAGCGTGTCGGCTTCTTCCTTGGGCATGGACGGCGGCAGGCGGACATCCATGCGGACGAGGAACAACATGTGACTCTCCTGGTGATGGCGCTTCAGCGATCGCGGCGATAGCGCCTGAGTTTGTCTTCGTCGAGCGCCAATCCCAGTCCGGGTCCGGTGGGCAGCGTCATCGAGAATTCCTGGTAGGCGGGGCGTTGCTGGACGACGTCGTCGACCAGCAGCAAGGGGCCGAACAATTCGGTGCCCCATTCAAGACGGGGCAGGGTGGCGAAGGCGTGCGCGGCGGCCACCGTGCCTATGCTGCCTTCCAGCATGGTGCCGCCATACAGCGCCATGCCCGCGGCATCGCCGACGGCGGCGGTGCGCAGCACTTCGTAGAGGCCGCCCGACTTGGAAATCTTCAAGGCCAGCACGTCGGCCGCGCCCTGGCGGGCGAGGTCCATGGCGTCTTCGGGGCTGTGGACGGCCTCGTCGGCCATGATGGGCACGACGAAGCGCGCCGCCAGCCGCGCCATGCCGGCCCGGTGGGCGCGGGGCAGCGGCTGTTCGATCAGGTCCACGCCGGCCGCCTCCAGCCGGGCGATGCCGGTGGCCGCCTGCGACTCGCTCCAGGCCTGGTTCACGTCCACGGTCACGCGCGCCCGCGCCCCCAGCGCCTCCTTGATGGCGCACACGTGGGCCACGTCCTCGGCCACGGAACGGCGGCCGATCTTCAGCTTGAAGGTATCGTGCCGCCGCGCGGCCAGCAGGGATTCGGCCTCTTCGATGTCGCGCCGGGTATCGCCGCTGGCCAGCGTCCAGAGCACGGGCACCGTATCGCGCACGGCGCCGCCCAGCAGCGTCGAGACCGGTACGCCCAGCCGCTTGCCCTGAGCGTCCAGCAGCGCCGTCTCGAGCGCCGACTTGGCGAAGGTGTTGCCGCGCGCCACCCGGTTCATGCGTTGCGCCGCGGCCAGCACGTTCGAGGCATCCTGCCCCCGCAGCGCCGGCGCCAGGTAGGTGTCGATGGCGAGCTTGATGCCCTCGGGGCTTTCCTCGCCATAGCTCAGGCCGCCTATGGTCGTGGCTTCTCCCAACCCTTCCACGCCGTCGGAGCAGCGCAGACGCACGATGACGAGCGTCTGCACGTTCATGACCGTCATCGCCAACTGGTGGGCGCGGATGGTGGGCAGGTCGACCAGGATGGCCTCGATCGACTCGATATGGGGGAAAGCCATACTTTTCCGGTTCATTGTGATTCGGGAAGTCAGTATGGAAGTCGATTTTTCCTGCGTCCAAGACTATATTTGGCGTTTTCAATACCTAAAAAGTATCGATGGACGTCAGGCAACTCCGTTATTTCCAGGCCGTGGCGCAGGAAATGAACGTCACCCGCGCCGCCGAGAAGCTGCACATGGCGCAGCCGCCGCTCAGCCGCCAGATACGCGCGTTGGAAGACGAGCTCGGGGTGCTTCTGTTCGAGCGAACCGGGCGATCGCTGCGATTGACCGAGGCCGGCCGCTTCCTGCTCGAACACTCGCTGCAATTGACCGCGCGCTTCCAGGAAATCACCGAGGCCACCCGGCGCCTTGGGCAGCAGGGGCGGCGCTGGTTCGGCGTGGGTTTCGTGCCCTCCACGCTGTACGGATTCGTGCCGGAACTGATCCGCCGCCTGCGGGGCGCGGACCGGCACGTCGAAGTGGGCCTGTCGGAACTGACGACATTGCAGCAGATGGAAGCGCTCAAGGCGGGGCGCATCGACATCGGGTTCGGGCGCATCCTGTTCGACGATCCCGACATCGAGCGCAAGGTACTGATGGCCGAACCGCTGGTGGCGGTGGTGGCGCGCTCCCATCCGCTGGCCAGGCGTACCCGGAACGGGGTGCGGGCGGCCGAGCTGGCCAAGCAGCCCTTCATCCTGTATCCGGCACGCCCCAGGCCCAGCTATGCCGACCATGTGCTGGGCCTGTTCCGGGCGGCGGGGCATGGCCTGGACGTGGTCCAGGAAGCCAACGAATTGCAGACGGCGATCGGGCTGGTCGCGGCCGGCCTGGGCGTGACCGTGGTGCCCGCGTCGGTGCAGCGCCTGCAGCGCGAAGACATCGCCTATGTGCCGCTGGACAGCCCGGGATTCACCTCGCCGGTAATCGTCAGCCGCCGCCGCGACGACCGTTCACTGTTTCTGCTGCAGGCCAGCGCGCTGGCCGACGAACTGGCGGCCCAGGAACTGCGCGCGCATGCGCGCTAGCTGCCTTCCAGGCTGATGCTGCCCTTGGCGGCCGAGCGGGTGCCGGGCAGGGGGCGGTTGCTGGCGGCATGGTAGGTGAACACCACCGAGAACTTCACGTCGTCCGTGGCGTTGCGGTCGGCCGCGTGCAGGGTATTGCAGTGGAAGAACATCACGTCGCCGGCACGCAGTTCCGGCACGATGGCGCGCTCGATGATCGCCCGGTTGGCCGGGAGGTCGTCACGGAAGAACTTGCGTTCGTCGAAACGCGAGGCATCGAAGCTTTCCCGATGAGACCCCGGCACCAGATGCAGCGCGCCGTTGCGATCCACTTCGTCGCCCAGCGCCAGCCAGATCGAGACCATGTCGTCGCGCTGGAACGACCAGTAGCGGAAATCGCGGTGCCAGCCCGTGAGCGTGCCGTAGCGCGGATGCTTGGTCATGACGCAGTTGTGATGGGCCAGCGACAGCTTGGCCGGTTCCGCGAAATAGGCGGCCATCCAGTCGCGGATGGGCGCACAGGTCGCGTACTGCCGATAGGCTTCGTCGCGTGACCAAGCATCCAGCAGCCGCCGCACCGTCCGCCCGCCCTCGGCCTCGCGCGAGGTCGGGGCGCCCGGGTAGCCCAGGTCCGCTTCGTACTCGATGGGCTCGATATGAGCGTTGAGCTGCGCACGCGCACTCTGCAGCAGCGCCGCGCACGCATCGGCATCGAGGAAATTGCGCACCACCACCAGACCATCCCGGCGCAGTGCCGCGATCTGTTCGTCGCGTGACAGGCTAGCCATGCTGCTCTAACACAAGAGAAGAAAAATCAGCTGACTAGGATACGCTGAATTTCTCCGAAAAACGCTTGCGCCTTTGTCCGTCAGCTGGATCTGGGGGGCTGGATTTTCGCGGGCTGGCGGTCCAGCGTGGGCGTGAAGGGAGAGCGAGTGCCGATCGGCGCGCGTGAATTGGATAGAAGCGGGGCGGGTTGAGTATGATGGTTTGGCGATGACAGCGGTTGTTCTGTTGGGCGGCGTGGCTTGTTGAAAAAAAACGGTGGATTTTGTGGGGGCGGTTTTTTCTTTTTAAAACAAGTGCTTATGGTTGGAGGGTTCCCCGCGGGAGCGGGGATGAACCGGGATGTACGTTGATACATTCGGCATCCCTCGCGGGTTCCCCGCGGGAGCGGGGATGAACCGGTCGAAGTGCTCAACGACATCAACGGCGATCTGTGTTCCCCGCGAGAGCGGGGATGAACCGTCTGGCCGAAAATCTCGAAGGTCAAGCAGGACGGGTTCCCGGCGAGAGCGGGGACGAACCGCGACAGTGGCGCGCGAGACCATCCATACCGAGGGGTTCCCTGCGAGAGCGGGGATGAACCGTTTGCGGCGATCGACTCAGGCGCGCGGATCTCGGGTTCCCCGCGCGAGCGGGGATGAACCGCACATCCATAGTCTGATGCAGACGTACCGGCCGTGTTCCCCGCGTAAGCGGGGATGAGCCGATCCATATGGCGAGGGTCTTGTCCGTGGCCCTTTCTGTGCGTGAGTCATAAGCCACTGCCACCCGTCATAGACGGACACTCGCACAAGGACTATAGTATTCATTGGTATTACCTTCGAATATACATTCCATCATGGCTACGACCATCAAGCTCAATGACGACTTGAAAGCTCGCATACATCGCCTTGCAGATCAGCGGGACCGTTCGGCCCACTGGATCATGCGCGAAGCAATCACGCAATACGTGGAGCGCGAAGAAAAGCGCGAGGCGTTCAAGCAGGATGCGATGCGTGCATGGAATGACTATCAGGCCAACGGATTGCACGTGACGCTTGAAGAAGCGGATGCCTGGCTGGCGAAGCTCGAAGCGGGCGAGGATGCGGAGCCACCTAAGTGCCACGAGTGATATGGACGCCACTGGCACTGGACGATGTGCAGAACCTCTATCGCTTTCTCGCGCAGAAGGATATAAGCGCCGCGCGACGTGCCGTACAAGCAATCCGCGTCGGGGTGAGGATGCTTGCCAAGCAGCCGCGCGTCGGTCGTCCGATCGAAGACATGGACGCGGAGTTTCGTGAATGGCTTATCGATTTCGGGGATAGCGGCTATGTTGTCCTATATCGATTGCATGGCGAAACCGCTTCCATTTTGGCTGTGCGCCATCAAAAAGAAGTAGGGTATTGAGAAGAAAGTTCTCTGCGTAAGCGCGCAGTCCTGGACAAATAACGAAGCCGGCTTGCTGTAGCCTCCATCGGCCCGGGACACCGGGCTTTCGAAGCCATCATGGAAACCCCCGCTCAATACGGCCAAGAGCCAGCTGAGATTCGTCCTGAAACCCTGCGCAAGTATGGCGCCGGCTGGGAACAGCCTACGCCCGCCGAGGTTCGGGCCGTGATCCAACTGGCAGGATTGACTGGCGGCGAGGCTGCCCAACTGGTCGGCCTATCCGACAGCCGCACCGTTCGCCGTTGGACCGGTGGCCAATCGAATATCCCGTTCGCCGCCTGGGCGATCCTTTGCGAAGTCGCAGGCTTGGGAATCATCTGGTGACGGCGCGTGTGGCGTGCATTCCGCACTGGATGAATAGCAAGGATGGTGTCCAGAGTCCAAGACGAGGCGGGACACTCTGTTCTGTTCGCACGTTCTACCCCGCAATCCCAAGACGGCGATAAGCCATCTTGCGGTCGCTAATCCGTCGGTATGGCTGGCTTGCTCCTGCCGGGATAACCCGATTTGTATCCGTTTTTATCAAAATGTTATCTTGATGAAAAGCCATCAGTGAACCGTCGTGCCCTCGCAGCCGTCACGTGGCCCTTTGATGGCGTAACGAAAAACGGAGTCTTCATCCGCATCGTGTAGTCATGGCTGATCTGTCGCTGAACTACTGGGGGAAAGCGAAGCCGTCGAAGAACGGTTCGGTCGGTTGGCATCTGTTGCCATACCACTGCCTGGACGTGGCCGCTTGTGGCGCCGCTTATCTCCGGCGCGCTTCGTCGCTTCGCCGCATGCTTTGTGCCCGCCTGGGCATGACCGCCGAGCAGTTGGAAGGATGGGTCGCTTTCTGGCTCGTTCTGCACGATCTGGGCAAGTTCGCCACGACTTTTCAGGGCCAGCGGAGCGATATCCTGCTGAAGCTGCAGGGTCGGGAAAGCCGCCATGGCTATTCGATCCGGCACGATACGCTCGGGCTGGTCTACTGGTCGTCGGTGCTGGAGGGCGAAGCGATCGGCCTGGGCTGGTTCGGTCCCGACAGCGTCTCGCTGATGCGC
This sequence comes from Pigmentiphaga sp. H8, assembly GCF_003854895.1. Lineage (NCBI taxonomy): Bacteria > Pseudomonadati > Pseudomonadota > Betaproteobacteria > Burkholderiales > Alcaligenaceae > Pigmentiphaga > Pigmentiphaga sp. H8. The sequence goes on from NZ_CP033966.1 coordinate 785,876, forward strand.
GCGATCGATCATTGGGTGCGCGCAGTGACTGGCCATCATGGCCAGCCCCCTTCCGAGAGCGTGGAGAACCCCTGGCCCCACTTCGTGAGTCCGGACGATCATCGGGCCATTCGGCAATTCGTCGATCACATGCGCGAATTGTTTCTCGCGGACATGGATTGGGAAGCCCCTTGTTTTGTCGATGTCGACGCGTTCGAGGACGCCAGCCGTGAGCTCTCCTGGTGGATAGCCGGGGTGGCGGTACTTGCGGATTGGGTCGGCTCCAACCAGGATTATTTTCCGTATCGGGACGATGAGGTTTCGCTTGCGGAGTATTGGACGCAGGCGCAGAAGCTCGCTGCCGACGCTTGTGAAGCTATCGGTGTTCTGCCTGTCGAAGCCCGCCAGCGTGTCACCTTCGTCGAGTTGTTCCCGGCGTTGACGCAACCGTCTCCACTGCAAGCCTGGGCGAACCAGGTTTCCTTGCACGACGGTCCGCAGATTCACCTGTTGGAAGACGTCACCGGCGCGGGCAAGACCGAGGCCGCCATGATGCTGACCCACCGGCTGATGAGCGCCGGGGCGGCAGACGGTTTCTTCATCGGCCTGCCCACCATGGCCACGGCCAACGCCATGTACGGCCGCTTGAGTCATTTCTATGTCCGGCTGTTCGAGGGCCTGGCCAGTCTGGTGCTGGCGAACGGCCAGCGCGAACTGGTGGAGGCCTTTGCCGCCTCGGTCCTGAGCCCCGGGCCCGCCGAGCACGATCAGGCGCAAGGGGACGAAACGGCCTCGGCCCGTTGCACTGCCTGGCTGGCCGACCACAACAAGCGCGCGCTGCTGGCACCGGCTGGCGTGGGCACCATCGATCAGGCCTTGATGGCGGTGCTGCAGGGCAAGCATCAGTCCTTGCGGCTGTTGGGCCTGTTCCGCAAGGTGCTCATCATCGACGAGGTTCATGCTTGCGATGCCTACATGCAGGGCGTGTTGGAGGTCCTGCTCCGCGCGCATGCGTCGGCGGGAGGCAGCGCGATCCTGCTTTCGGCCACGTTGCCCGAGCGCATGAAGCGCGCCTTGCTGGCGGCGTTCGCCGCGGGCTGCCGTCACGCCCCCCCCGAGTTGCCTGTCGAGGCGGACTATCCCCTGATCACGAGCTGGCGCGCCGACCAGCCGCGGCAGGTGGCGACCCGTTGCGTGGAAACGCGGGCGGACGTCCGTCGGACGGTGAAGATACGCTACGTATCGGACCAGGACGAGGTGGTTGCCGGCATCCGCCGCGCGCTGGCGGCGGGGCGCTGTGTTTGCTGGGTGCGCAACACGGTCGCGGATGCCATGGCCGCCCATGCGCTGTTCGCCGATGAGCTGGACGCAGAGCATCTCATGCTCTTTCATGCGCGCTTCACCTTGCGCGATCGATTGGACATGGAGGCACGCGTCCTGGATCACTTTGGCGCGCACAGCACCGCGGAACAGCGCCGCGGACGGCTGGTCATCGCGACACAGGTCGCCGAACAATCACTTGATGCCGACTGGGACTGGATGATCAGCGATCTGGCGCCCATCGATCGTCTCATCCAGCGGGCGGGTCGCCTGCAGCGCCATCGGCGCGACGCATGGGGTAATCGCCTGGCCGACTCCGCTGAACCCGATGGCCGCGATCAGCCGTGCCTGTGGGTGCTGGGGCCCGTCTGGACGCAGGAGCCCGGTTCGACCTGGTTCAAGGATGCCTTCCCCAAGTCGGTGAAGGTCTACCGCCATCATGGCCAGTTGTGGTGGACGGCCCGCTTCATGCAGGACGGCCAACTGAGCATGCCTGCCGATGCGCGGCGGTTGATCGAAGGCGTGTTCGCGGAGGACGTGGAAATGCCGGCTGGTCTGCAGTTCACGGCCAATGAGGCGATCGGCGCGGAGAGCAGCGAGGCCTCCCACGCGCATCGAAACACCATCAAGCTGGATGTCGGGTACGTCTGGCGAGGAGAGCACTGGTGGTCGGATGCGCAGACCCCCACGCGCCTGGGCGAGCCCAGTGCAAACGTGGTGCTGTGCCGGTGGGAGGGTGATCGCGTGGTGCCATGGAGTGCTCACGAGCAGCTCCGGCATGCCTGGTCCTACAGCACGGTACGGGTGCCGGAACGGTTGGTCGCGGAAGCCGTTCCGCCGGAAGACCCGCAGCGCTTGCAGGCTTGGGAGGCCGCCCGGTTGACGTTGCCGGATCAGGGGAAGTGGTCGGTGTTGCTGGTTTTGGAGCGGGTGGGGGGCGATTGGGTGGGGAGCGCTATGGGGAAGACGGGTGATGTTGGCAAGCAGATGACTCGGGAGTGGATTTATGACGGGAGGTTCGGGTTGCTTGCTCGCCCGTCTGGAGAGAACGAGCGAGGGTAGGTGGCCCTGCCCTTGCCCCACCATTGCATTGGCCGATGCATGGTATTGCGAATGACGCATGCATATCTACCTATTTTGTGATTCATTATCGACATAAATAATTTGAAATCGGGGGGGATAGTGTCACTGCTAACCGATGCATGGATGCCCGTACGCGACCGTTCAGGGAAGCGCCGCTGGATCGCCCCCAGCGAGCTGGCTGCTCCGGATCTGATCGCCTTCGACGCGGATCGCGCGGATTTCAACGGTGCCCTGGCCCAATTCGCCATCGGCCTGTTGTTCACGCATGCTCCCCTGAACAACGCCCGCGACTGGGAGCGCTGGTTTGCCTCACCCCCCGATACCGGCACGTTGCAATCCTGGTGGGAAGGCAGCGTTGCCCATTTCACTTACGACGGTGACGGCGCGCGTTTCATGCAGGACCATGCGCTGACGGCTAAGGCCGATTTCGGAATTTCGGGGCTGTTGATCGACTCTCCCGGTGAGAACACGATCAAGAACAACAGCGACCATTTCGTCAAACGGGGCCGAATCGAGTGCCTTTGCCCGCATTGCGCAATAACTGCGTTGTTGACTTTGCAGATTAACGCCCCCTCGGGAGGGGCCGGACACTTTACGGGCCTGCGAGGGGGCGGGCCATTGACCACTTTGCTGGTCTGCGAACCGGCCCGGTCGCTGTGGCACGATCTGTGGGTGAATGTCATCGAACCACCGGAGCGCAATGCGCACGGCGGAGACGTCAAGAAAACCTCGCCTCACTTTACGTTCCCTTGGCTGGCGCCGGTCGAGGCGATCCAGCCTGATCAGGGGCAGATGAGTCCTGACCAGACTCACCCTATGCATATTTTCTGGGCGATGCCGCGGCGGATCAGGCTGGACTTCGGCAGTACCGTCGAAGGCACGTGCGACATCTGCCACAGGGCCCATTCCGGGCTGCTGACTCAATACGCTACGGTCCCCTATGGATTCAACTACAAGGGTCCCTGGGATCATGTGTTTTCGCCCTACTATCAGCTCAAGGTCGATTGGCTGCCGTTGCATCCGCAACCCGGAGGATTCGGCTATCGCCATTGGCTACCCTGGCTGGTGGGGGTGAACGACGAAAGGGCTCTTCAACGCCCGGCCCGTGTAGTGGCCCACTTCCGAACCAGCCGCAGGGCACGGCAGGCGGGAGCCACCCCCAGCCTGTGGGCCTTTGGATTTGACATCGACAAGATGAAGGCCCGATGCTGGTACGAAGCGCGATTGCCCGTGTACAGCCTTGAGGATTGCGGCCCGAGTGAAATCAAGCGTTTGCAATTCACTCTTCAAAGCTGGCTGGCTGGCGCCAGGGATAGCGTCTATGTCCTGCGCAGTGCCGTCAAGATGGCCTGGTTCAGCGGCGAGGCCCGAGGCGATTACAGCGCGGTGGACGCTGCGTTCTGGAACCGAACCGAAGCGGCATTCTATGAACTGCTCCGACAGCTGATCCACGCCATCCGTTCGGGGGCGAGCGACGTCGATCTGGAAGGGCTTGGCCAGTCGTGGCTGAACACATTGCAGCAGACCAATTTTGCTCTGTTCGATGACGTGTTCGTCGGGGCGGGAGCAATCGACCGCAGCAACCCGCGCCGCGTTGCGGCGGCCAACAAATTGCTGCGCGCCACCATGTTCGGCGAAAAACTGAGGAAAACACTGAACCTGCCTGTCGAGCCTGCAAAGCCCGCCGCAAACAGGCAGTCCAAAACCCAGCATGAGCAGGAGGCGTGATGCCCTTGACCCTGAACTCTGATAGCCCCGAAGGGCAATCCATCCGGCGCTGGCTGGCCTATCTGGACGAATACGACAAAGGGGGGCGAGCGCAGTTGCGCCGAGCTTCTTCGGTGCTCGATGCCATCATGTGTCCCGCAGTGCATCGCTTGCGCCACCAGTTGGAGGAACTTCATCCGGGAGCGTTCAGTAATCAACGGGCCGATCGCCTGGCCATGGCTTGCGCGTTGATGGCGCGTCTGAAGCAGCCCGTCGGCCGCCTTGCCTTGCCGTTGGCCATGAGCGAGCGTGTGGCGGGCTCTGATCGAAATGCCGTCAGCGAGTTACGTTTTCGCCGACTGCTCGACGCACACAACGACGAAGCTCTGTTCACGGGGCTGCGTCGGATGCTGCCCTTGATCGATGGTCTCGTATGCCCGGTTCTGCTCGCCCGCGATGTCGTGTTCTGGGGCGACAAAGTGAAGCGTGCCTGGGCGTACGACTATTACCGCTGGCCCAACTAGGCCAGCCTTGCCCACTCGCCCATCCGCTTCATCCCACTTGCGCTGTACAGAGGAACGCCATGTCCGACTTCATCCAATTGCATATCCTGACTCACTACGCGCCCGCCAACCTGAACCGCGACGACACGGGCCGCCCCAAGACGGCGCTGATGGGGGGCGCCTTGCGGTTGCGGGTCTCCTCGCAAAGCCTCAAACGCGCCTGGCGTACCTCCGATCTGTTCCAGGCCGCGGTGGGAGAACACCTGGGAACGCGTACCCGCCTGCTTGGAAAGGACGTGCATGACGCCATGCTGGCCCAGGGGCTGGATGCGCAGAAGGCCTTGGAGTGGGCCCGCCAGATCGCCGCCGCCTTCGGCTCCCTGGAAGTCGAGAAGCCGGAGTCAAAGAAGAAGAAAGCCGACGGCGAAGGCGCGCAGGAACCGGACTTGAAGAAACTGCTGCAGATCAAGGAGATCGTGCACGTTTCACCTGCGGAGCGACAGGCTGCGCTGCAATTGGCGGCGAGTTGTGTTCAGCGCGGTAAAGGCCCCGAGGCCGCCGAACTCAATCTGCTCAGCAAGGACGCTACCGCCGTGGACGTTTCCATGTTCGGCCGCATGCTTGCCAGTGCCAATGAGTTCAATGTGGATGCGGCCGTGCAGGTCGCGCACGCTTTTACGGTTCATCGCGCGGAAGTCGAAGACGATTATTTCAGCGCCGTGGACGACCTGGGCACGGACACAGGGGCGGGTCACATCGGTGACCGAGGATACGGTGCGGGCCTGTTCTATTTGTACGTGTGCGTGAACCGCACGCTGCTGCAAGAAAATCTGCAAGGCGACAAGGCGCTGGCGAACCGCGCAATGGCTTCCTTGCTGGAGGCCATCGCCAAAGTGAGCCCCACCGGCATGCAGAACAGCTATGCTTCGCGGGCTTATGCCGCCTACGTGCTGGCGGAGAAGGGCGCTCAGCAGCCACGCAGTCTTTCTCAGGCTTTCCTGCGGCCCGTGCAGGGTAGCGACGATCGATCGATGCTGACCGAGGCCATCGAGTCCCTGCAGAAGCAGCGCGCGAATTTCGACAAGACCTACGGTGCCTGCTCGGATGCCAGTCTGGGGATGGATACCGATGCGGGCACGGGTTCGCTGCAAGCCCTGATCGATTTCATCCAGGACTGAGCCATGGCGTACCTGGTCTTTCAACTGCAAGGCGCCATGGCGTCCTGGGGAGAAGCGGCCGTGGGCGAATACCGGGGCACGCACGATCTTCCCACGGTATCGGCCCTGGCGGGCTTGCTGTGCGCGGCACTGGGTCTGCGACGCGATCAGGAAGAGGAGATCCAGGCTGTCCACCGGCACTACCTGATGGCGGTCGGCGTGTATGCCTGCGGTCCGATGCTGCGCGACTACCATACCGCACAGGTCGCTTCGCGCAGCCAGCTCAAGGGAATGCGGCATGCCACTCGCAAGGATGAGTTGGCATTTCGCAGAACGGAGTTGAACACCATTTTGTCCACGCGCGATCACGTGCAAGGCGTCCGGTATCGCGTCGCCGTCCAGGCCGACGACGAGGCACCTTACCCGCTGGATGCCTTGCGCCAGGCCTTGTTGACTCCAGCTTTCGTGCCCTACCTGGGACGAAAATCGTGCCCGCTCGAGGCTCCCATGGCGCCTTGCCTGATGGATGTCGACGACGTGCTGGCCGCATTGTCCGAGTACCCGCACGCCGCGGACGGATCGACCCGTCGCCCCTTCAAGCTGACCTGGTGCGATGGTATGACACCGGGCGTCGAATCCAGTTTGACCGTTCGCCAGCGTGACCGCTTGATTCATCGGGGCGCCTGGCAGTACGGCGAACGCACTCAGCACGTAGCAATGCTGCCCCAGGAGGCCTGACATGCATTTCAGTGTCATCACCCCCACGCCGGGCCGGGAAAACGAGGCCACGCACCAGTTGTTCCCGGGGGTCTATGCCGAGCACCAGTGGCTGTGGCGCTTTTTCCCTTCCGAAGCCGGCTCGGCCCGGGACCATATCTTCCGCCGGGCGGACCAGGGACAGGCCATGCGTTTCTACGTGGTCTCCAAGCGTCCTCCCGTGGCTTTCAGCGACGCCTGGTCCGTGAAAACGCGGCCCTATGCTCCCAGGCTGCAAGCCGGTGACGAGCTGGAGTTCGAACTACGAGCCAACCCCGTGGTCACCCGCAAGCACGAGGACGGCAAGAGTCGCCGCCACGATGTGGTGATGGATGCCAAGCGGCGGGCCAAGGAGGAAGGTTCGGAGCGAGCGTCGGGCTATTCGCTGGTGCGATCCGCATGTACCGCGTGGCTCAATCAGCAGGGTGGGCAGCACGGCTTTCTGATCGACGAGGTGGGGCTGTCCGTGGACGGCTATACCCAGCATGTCGGCAAGGCGGACAGTATCCGCTTCAGCTCCGTGGATTTTCGTGGGGGACTGCGTGTGACCGATCCCGATGCCTTCGCAGCTACCTTGGCATCGGGGCTGGGGCATGCCAAGGCCTTCGGGTGCGGCCTGATGCTTGTTCGCAGGCCGCTATGACGGTTCGCCTGAACGTGTGAGGGGGGAGCATGGCCGGCAATCACTTGCTTCCGCCCCTCAAGCCTTTGCCCATGAAAGACCGCATTTCGATGATCTTCGTCCAGTACGGTCAGATCGACGTGCTGGATGGAGCGTTCGTCCTCATAGACAAGACCGGCGTGCGCAAACACATTCCGGTCGGCTCGGTGGCGTGCATCATGCTCGAACCGGGCACGCGTATTTCCCACGCGGCGGTCAACCTTGCCGCCACCGTGGGGACGCTGCTGGTCTGGGTAGGCGAGTCCGGCGTGCGTCTGTATTCGAGCGGACAGCCCGGCGGCGCACGAGCCGACCGCCTGCTCTACCAGGCCAAGCTTGCGCTGGACGACGACCTGCGCCTGAAAGTCGTACGCAAGATGTACGAAATCCGATTCGGTGAACCGGCTCCCGCCAGGCGCAGCGTCGAGCAACTGCGCGGCATCGAAGGCGCGCGCGTGCGTGGTACCTACAAGCTCCTGGCGCAGCAGTTCAAGGTGAACTGGCAGGCCCGCAACTATGACCGCCAGCAGTGGGATGCCGCGGACATTCCCAATCGCTGCCTGTCCGCCGCCACATCCTGCCTGTATGGCATCACCGAGGCCGCCGTGCTCGCGGCGGGATACGCGCCGGCGGTCGGCTTCATCCATACGGGAAAGCCGCTCTCCTTCGTCTACGACATCGCCGACCTGTACAAATTCGAAACCGTGGTACCGCTCGCCTTTCGCATCGCGGCCAAATCCCCCGAAGCGCCCGAGCGCGAGGTGCGTCTGGCTTGCCGGGACTTGTTCCGGTCGGACAAACTGCTCGGACGGATCATTCCGCTGATCGAAGATGTGCTCGCGGCCGGGGGCATCCTGCCACCCGAGGCTCCTCCTGAATCCGTCCCTCCAGCCATTCCGAATCCGGAAAGCGATGGCGACGTCGGGCATCGGAGCCGCTGATGAGCTTTCTCGTGGTCGTCACCGAGAACGTCCCGCCAAGATTGCGCGGGAGATTGGCCATCTGGTTGCTCGAGGTCCGAGCCGGTGTCTATATCGGTGACGTCTCGCGGCGAACGCGGGAGATGATCTGGCAGCAGCTCGACGCGGGGCATGAAGACGGCAACGTCGTGATGGCCTGGGCCAGCAACAGCGAGTCCGGTTATGACTTCCAGACGCTTGGGGCGAACCGCCGGGAACCGATCGACTACGATGGGTTGAGGCTGGTTGCGTTTCTTCCGCCAGAAGGGTCGGCTCTTTAACAAAAAAATTGGTAGATTTTCGGCGTCCGATTTTTTCCTTTGAAAACAATCGGTTATGTTTGGTGTGTTCCCCGCGGGAGCGGGGATGAACCGTCCTCGACCGAGCGCGAAGTGGCGCTCAACGAGTGTTCCCCGCGGGAGCGGGGATGAACCGCCAGCGGCATCGAAGTTGGACGCGTGGATGTTGTGTTCCCCGCGGGAGCGGGGATGAACCGCCAACCCCCTCGAGCTTTAGGCGGTCCGCTTCGTGTTCCCCGCGGGAGCGGGGATGAACCGCTCAGCCCGTTGATGCCGCCGGGAACAATGCGGTGTTCCCCGCGGGAGCGGGGATGAACCGCTTGCGGCGGCGTTCGTCACCTGGGCGAACGCCGTGTTCCCCGCGGGAGCGGGGATGAACCGCGGTCCTCGCGCGGCTGTCCGGCCCGGCCCGCGTGTTCCCCGCGGGAGCGGGGATGAACCGCGGTTGAAGAACATCGCGCAGAACGCGGACGAGTGTTCCCCGCGGGAGCGGGGATGAACCGGTCGCCCATTCGCGTCGTATTCGAACTGCGGTGTGTTCCCCGCGGGAGCGGGGATGAACCGTCCTGGCAAGCCACCGACTTCCCCATCGTCACGTGTTCCCCGCGGGAGCGGGGATGAACCGTATCGACGGCGCGCAACCTCCCTGTCGGGATAGTGTTCCCCGCGGGAGCGGGGATGAACCGTGTCGGCGGCGCGCAACCTCCCGTCGGGATAGGTGTTCCCCGCGGGAGCGGGGATGAACCGACGGAGGGAGAGCATGGCGACCGGTAGCTCGAGTGTTCCCCGCGGGAGCGGGGATGAACCGGCGTCTTGGACGTGGTAGCGCTTGCGGGCGACCGTGTTCCCCGCGGGAGCGGGGATGAACCGTCGGACAGCTCTTGCCGGTAGAGCGCGTACACGTGTTCCCCGCGGGAGCGGGGATGAACCGATCCAGTCGCCGCAGGCCTCCGCTATCGTGGGGTGTTCCCCGCGGGAGCGGGGATGAACCGTCGAAATCTTCCTGGAAGCTGTCGCCGACTCCGTGTTCCCCGCGGGAGCGGGGATGAACCGGCCGGGGCATAGACCAGATCGAACTGGCCAAAGTGTTCCCCGCGGGAGCGGGGATGAACCGAGGTGGGCGCGATACATAAGTGTCGGCGGCGCGTGTTCCCCGCGGGAGCGGGGATGAACCGCTGGCCCTGCTAGTAGGAGGCGGCACCGCAGCGTGTTCCCCGCGGGAGCGGGGATGAACCGGTATCTATCATGAGCGCACGTAAGACCAAAGTGTGTTCCCCGCGAGAGCGGGGATGAACCGCGGACGAGGTGTCCGTCTACACGCTGAACGATGTGTTCCCGCGAGAGTGGGGGAGGTTACTCGGGTGAATGCCTGATCTTGGGCAAGGGTGCAATTCTTGCAGTAGCCAATTCACCTGTAAAAATGCCTTGAATTAAATGCCCATATTGGGTAACTTCGTTCCCAATATAGGTATGTTTTGCTTCACCATGCACTCTAACTTGGCCGATGCCCTATTTCCTCGAACCAAACAGCGCGTGTTGGGATTGTTGTTCGGCCAGCCTTGGCGCAGTTTCTATGCCAGCGAGGTGATGGGAATCGTGGCCAGTGGCTCCGGCGCGGTTCAGCGTGAGTTGGCGGCCTTGGCTCAGAGCGGTCTGGTCACCGTCAAGGCTGTTGGCAATCAAAAGCACTATCAGGCCAACCCAGACTCCCCGATTTTTGAGGAGCTGTGTGCGATCGTGCAGAAGACGATAGGATTGGCAGAACCTCTGCGCAGTGCCCTTCGGCCTCTGGAGCGTCGAATCACCGCGGCGTTTGTCTACGGTTCTGTTGCGAAGAAAATGGACACGTCGCGAAGCGACATTGATCTTATGCTTGTGAGCGATGACGTGAGCTACGGAGATGTCTTTGAAGCATTGGAAGAGGCAAGCCACACACTGGGGCGGCCAGTGAACCCCACTATCTTGACTCGCGCGGAATTCTTGAAGCGGGTGACCGCACAGGAGTCTTTCCTTTCCCGAGTGCTGGATCAGCCCAAGCTCTGGATCCTGGGAGGCCCCGATGACCTCCCCGTTTGAGAGCCTGGCCGGCCCAGGCAAGCCGCTCAAGGCGGAGCCGCCGGACGCCAAGGAATTCGACGGCTTGAAGAGGTCAGGTCATGCGAGGCTGAAGGACGCACTCAATTCGTCCCTGTCCATCGAGAGCCGTTTCGATCTGGCCTACAACGCCGCCCACGCTCTTTGCCTGGCTGCGCTGCGATGGAACGGGTATCGGTCAACAAATCGCTATCTGGTTTTCCAATTGCTACCCCACACATTGGGTCTCGGACCGGCGGTCTGGCGAGTGCTCTCGAAGTGTCACGATATCCGCAATCTCGGTGAGTATGAAGGAGATCTGAGTGTCGATGATCGGATCGTCACAGACCTTGTGGCGGCGTGCCAAGTAGTGGCTGACAAGGTCGATGGCCTTGCTCCGCTAAGTTCTGTCCGCTGAGAAATAAGCTGCAATGTCTGGTTGTCATGACGAGTTGAAGCCTGTTTTTTCGGCTTTTTAACGAGTTGGGTTTCCTGGAAAAAAGTTGGTGGATTCTTGGCGTCCGATTTTCTCTTTTGAAAACAATCGGTTATGTTTGGTGTGTTCCCCGCGGGAGCGGGGATGAACCGCCGTCCGAGAAGGGCACGGTGGGCGCCACCATGTGTTCCCCGCGGGAGCGGGGATGAACCGCTCCAGGACATCAGCCAGGACGATGCTGTGGCGTGTTCCCCGCGGGAGCGGGGATGAACCGGTATCCCCGTTGATGCGCTTCTCGGCTTCGGCGTGTTCCCCGCGGGAGCGGGGATGAACCGGCGGCGGTGATGGTGTCGTTCATAAACACTCCGTGTTCCCCGCGGGAGCGGGGATGAACCGCCCGCTTCGTGGGCCTTGGCCAGGAACTCCTTGTGTTCCCCGCGGGAGCGGGGATGAACCGCTCACGACCTCCTGAAAAACCCTAAGATCCAGGTGTTCCCCGCGGGAGCGGGGATGAACCGGACTCGAAGGGCAACGTCGTCACGTTCAGCCAGTGTTCCCCGCGGGAGCGGGGATGAACCGTGATCTACGACGCGAATCTGCGCAGCAGCTATGTGTTCCCCGCGGGAGCGGGGATGAACCGGTATCGGCGTAGGTCATGGGATTTGAGTGGATGTGTTCCCCGCGGGAGCGGGGATGAACCGCCCTTGGCGGCGCAGCGGACCATGAACGCCTTGTGTTCCCCGCGGGAGCGGGGATGAACCGCCAAGGCCGGAGACGCGGGCAAACAGGACGATGTGTTCCCCGCGGGAGCGGGGATGAACCGGGGTTGTCCTGGGTCATTGGTCGCTCCATCGTGTGTTCCCCGCGGGAGCGGGGATGAACCGCCAAGAAGGCCCCGCAGCCGCCCGCATTTGACGTGTTCCCCGCGGGAGCGGGGATGAACCGTATTGCTGGTATCGCGCAGACGGCACAACGCGGTGTTCCCCGCGAGAGCGGGGATGAACCGCTCGTCCACGTCGTCGACTGCGTCCTCGTCCAGTGTTCCCCGCGAGAGCGGGGATGAACCGGCCGGATCGTCGTAGGGGGGGCCGGTGCGGATGTGTTCCCCGCGAGAGCGGGGATGAACCGTACCCGATGGAGCAACAGTTCACCGTGCCGGAGTGTTCCCCGCGAGAGCGGGGATGAACCGTAGGACTCGTCCAGGCCATCGCCTGCCGGCTTGTGTTCCCCGCGAGAGCGGGGATGAACCGTCGGGGTCGGCCGCGATCCTGGCCAGGCGCAGGTGTTCCCCGCGAAAGCGGGGATGAAACGCCCGACAGCGGGCGCTTGTCCGCCTCGGCGACTGGAAGCTCCTCTTACTCCACCGTGATCTTGTTCGCCGTCGCCAGCTCCTTCCAGCGGCGGGTCTCCCCCTGGATGAACGTGGCGAACTCGGCCGGCGTGCTGCCCACGGTGTCCAGCCCGAGCTTGTTCAGCTTGGCGCGCGTATCGGGATCCGACACGGCCGCCTTGATCTCCCTGGCCAGGCGGTCGACCACCGCCGCCGGCGTGCCCTTGGGCACGAAGAAGCCGTTCCATTCCAGCACTTCGAAGTTCTTGAAGCCGTTTTCCGCGATGGTGGGCGTGTCGGGCAGCGCGGCCATGCGCTTGGCGGAGGTGACGGCCAGCGCCTTGAGGCGGCCGGACTGGACGTAGGACAGGCCCGACGCGGCGTTGGCGAAGTAGGCGTTCACCTGTCCGCCCATGACGTCCGCCAGGGCCGGGGCGCCGCCCTTGTAGGGTACGTGCAGCATGTCGATGCCGGCCTGGTTCTTCAGCAGCTCGCCCACCAGATGGGCGGGGCTGCCAGCACCGTACGAGGCGTAGCTGACCTTGCCCGGATGCTGGCGCGCGTAGTCCACGAATTCCTTGAAGCTTTTGTAGGGGGCGTCGGGATGGACGACCAGGATGTTGGGCACCGTGATCGCCAGGGACACGGGCACGAGATCCTTGTCCGGATCGAAGGGCATCTTGCGCAGCGCGGGGTTGACCGCGTAGGTGGAGGCGTCGTACAGCACCGTATAGCCGTCAGGCGCGGCCTGGACCACCGCCTGCGCGCCTATCATGCCGCTGGCGCCGGGCCGGTTGTCGATCACGACCTGGGTGCGCAGCGCCGTGCCCAGCCGCTGCGCGATCACCCGCGCCGCATTGTCCGCGCCGCCGCCGGCCGAGTAGGGAACGATGACCCGGATGGGGCGGCTGGGATAGTCCTGGGCGTGGCCGGGCGCGGCGACAGACAGGGCAAGCGTGGCAACGATGCCGGTGGCGGCCAGATGGGTGAATACGGGCATGGGGGTCTCCGAAGGCGGATATCTTGTCGGCGCGGCCGCTACGTGGCGGCCTGCCCCCGTAGTGTAGTAGTGAGGGAAGCCTATTCCTTGATATCGATGCGCTTCACCACTTCGGCCCACTTGGCCGTGTCGCGCTTCAAGGTTTCCGCGGCTTGCGCGCCGACCTGGCCCACCGGGGTCAGGTCGAGCGAGGTCAGGCGCTGGCGCACGGGCGCTTCCTGCAGCGCCGCCGCCACGGCTTCCTGCAGCGCCTGCACCACGGCGGCCGGCGTGTCCTTGGGGGCCATCAGGTACTGGTTGAACGAGGCGTCGATGTTGGGCAGGCCGACCTGCGGCAAGGTGGGCACCGTGGGCGCCATGGGCGAGGGCCGGGCCGAGGAGACGGCCAGCGCGGTCAGCCGTCCGGCCTGGACGTTGGGCAGCACCGTGGGCGTCGCCAGGAAGCCGCAGTCGACCTGCCCACCCATGACGTCGGTCATCGCCGGGCTCGGGCCTTTGTACGGGACGTGGGTCATGGCGACGCCGGCCTTGCTCAGGACCAGTTCGGCCGCGAGGTGGCCGGGCGAGCCCTGGCCGCCGGAGGCATAGGTCATCGGCGTCTGCCGGGCGCGCGCGATCAGTTGCTCCATGGACGTGAGCTTGAGCGCGGCATTGCACACCATCATCTGGTTGAAGTTGGCCACCAGGGAAACCGGTACGAGGTCGGTGCGCGGGTCGAAATCCATCTTCTTGTAGACGAAGGGGTTGACCGTGACCACGGTGTCGGGCGTGACCAGCAGCGTGTAGCCGTCGGCCGCGGCCTTGGCCACCTGCTGCGCGGCCAGGCCGTTGTTGGCGCCGGCGCGGTTCTCGACCACGAAGGTCTGCTTGAAGCGGCTGCCCAGTCGCTCGGCCAGGATGCGGGCGACCATGTCCGACGGCGCCCCCGGCGGCGAGCCGACCAGGACGCGTACCGGCTTGGCCGGGTAGCCGGACTGCGCGTGCGCGACGGAAGAGGCGGCAAGGATGGCGGCGGCCAGCAGGGCCGGTCGAAGAACGGGCATGGGTCTCACTCCTGATGCTGATGTTTTGCCGCAGTGTATTTAGTTATTTTGGTTATGAAAAATGAAAAATAAGAAGCGTTGATTTCCTTTTGGTTATGATTCGACCTGATCGGGAGGAGAGCATGCAGGAACACGGCATATCCACGGGACTGGGCCGCATCAAGCTGCGGCATCTCCAATGCCTGGTCGCCATCGCCGCGTGCCGCCACATGGGGCAGGCGGCCGATGCGCTGGGCATCTCGCAGCCGGCCATCTCCAAAACCCTGGCGGAACTCGAGGACGTGGTGCAGGCGCAGCTCGTGGTCCGCAGCAAGCGCGGCGCGTCGCTGACGGACAAGGGCCGTGTGCTGCTGGGTTATGCCGGCAGCAGCCTGCGCACGCTGCGCGAGGGCCTGGACCGCGTGTCCTCGGTCGTGCGGGACGACGTGGCCGTCATCGCGATCGGCACCTTGCCTACCGTCGCGCCCACCATCGGGCCGCAGGCGGCCAGCCTGTTCAAGCGCCAGTGGCCGTCGGTGCGGCTGAGCGTGCATACGGGCGTGAACGCGGGGCTGCTGGCGCTGCTCAAGCAGGGTGAACTGGATCTGGTGCTGGGGCGCGTGGCCGAGCCCTCGGAAATGCTGGGCCTGTCGTACGAGCACCTGTACGAGGAGCCGGTCGTGGTGGTCGCGCGGCCCGGGCATCCGCTGGCGCCCGCCCGCCGGGTGGAGGCCGAGGAGATCGCCGCCTGCGGCATGGTGGTGCCGCTGCCGGGCACGGCCATTCGCCACACTATCGATTCGTACATGGTCCGGCACGGCGTGGGAGTGGGACGCGAGGCGATCGAGACGCTGTCCGATGCCTTCGCCCGGTCCTACGTGGCCCATACCGACGCGGTCTGGATGATCGCGCTGGGCGTGGTCGAGCACGACCTGCGCGCCGGCAGCCTGGTCCGGCTGGCCTGCGACACGCAGCACACCTCGGCCTCGGTCGGACTGACGCTGCGCAGCGATGCCGTGCCCTCGCACGCGGTGCGGGCGCTGATCGAATGCATACGCGAGGCGGCCGCGCAGCGGCGCCAGCAGGCCGAAGGACAGTCCTGAAGGGCCGTGCGGGGAAGTAAGGGGGCTAGTGCGCCGCGGCGACCTGCCGCGCCAGCACGCGCTGGGGCGACATATCGGGCCGGGCCATGGCCGACACCGGCAGCAGGTAGGTCTGCTCCAGCATGAACTGGCCCGTCATGGCCGCGTGCGGGGTCTGGTCCGAGAAGCAGATCCAGGTGCTGCCCGGCGGGAACTCGATGCTCTCCTGCTGGCCGTCGCGCTGGTAGCCGGAGTCGGCCTTCATGCGGTCGTGCAATTGCAGCATGAAGTGGTCGTAGGCGCTGCGGCGGCTCTTGGTGATGTGCAGCTTGTGCAGCAGCCACGCCACGCCGGGGTGGTAGGCAGGCATCTGCGGCAGATAGCGCGCCGACAGCGTGTCGAAGGCTTCGCCGACCCGCCACAGGCGGGTGTCGCCGTGCGGGTTGATGTTATTGAAGACGCGCAGGATGCGCTGTTCGCCCACCGGCCGTGAAGGGAAGGCATCGACGTGCAGGCGGGTGTCGTCCTTGCGCCAGGACATCTTCCAGGTGCCGATGCGATGCAGGCGCAGGCTGGTGGTGGGCGCGTGCAGGTGCGAGGCGTACTCGGGCAGCAGGCGGTCCAGGAAGCGGCGCGTGGTCTCGTAATAGCGGCGCACCAGCGCGCCGATGGCGGCCTGGCGCTCGTCTTCCACGGCTACGCCGGTCAGCTTGCCGGTCGTGGCGTTCAGGCTGATGTTCTTGCGTTTGGGATCGACCAGCGCGGGGTCGAGCAAGCCGGTTTCGGCCTGGCTCAATTCGAACCGCAATTCGGGGAAATACAGGACCTTGCCTTCTTCCAGCTCGGCCACGGGCGTGGACGCGCCGGCCTGGCCGGGCGCGTCGTCCCAGGAGCGGTGGTCGATGCGGACGATGCGGGAGGGCGCGCTCATGGCGTCAGCTGGCCAGCGCCTTCTCGATCGTGGCGTGGAACTCGGCCACGTTGGGTTCGCCCAGATAGCGCTTGATGATGCGGCCCTGCTTGTCGATCAGGAACGAGGTGGGCGTGAGCTTGACGTCCTCGAAGCTGCGTGCGATCTCGCCCATCGGGTCGAGCGCGACCTTGAAGGGCAGCTCGCGGGTCTGCGCGAAATTGAGCACGTAGTTGGCCGGGTCGTAGCTCATGGCCACCGCGACCATTTCGTAGCCCTGCGGCGCGTACTTCTTGTAGGTCTCGACCATCATCGGCATTTCCTTCACGCAGGTCACGCAGCTGGTGGCCCAGAAGTTGACCAGCACCACCTTGCCGCGCAGGCTTTCGGTGGTGAACTGGTCGCCGTGGATGGAGGTGAAGGTGGTGTCGGGCGCCTTGGCGGCGGGGGCCAGCGCGAACCAGGCGCCGGCGGCGGCCAGCAGCGCGACCACGAGGATGGCGGCCAGCTTGGCGGCGCCGCGCTGGGCGCGGGCGGTTGCGTTGAAGGGGGCTGAAATCGGCATAGGGAGCGATCCGTTGCGTGGCGGGCAAGGCGGCGTGTGTCCGCGCCCGCGATGCGGCCCATTATAGGCCGGGATGCGCGGCCCGCCCGCTTCGCCGCGGGCGGGGACGCCGGTCAGCGGCTGGCGGACGAGCCGCCGGCGGCCGTCGACTGGTCCTGCTCGGCCTTCACCTTGGACAGGTCCTGCAGTTCTTCTTCGGTGATGTAGTCGAACACCTTGACCACCTTCTTGACGCCGCTCACGCCGGCGGCGATCTCGGCGCCGCGCTTGCCCTCGCGTTCGGTGACGCGGCCCATCAGGTAGGCCACGCCGTTCTCGACCGTGATGCGGAAGGAATTGGCGAAGAGATCCTTGGCGTCCACCAGCGAAGCCTTGATCTTGCCTTCGATGAAGACGTCGTTCGAGCGGGTGGCCAGCGAGGTCGGGATGCCGATCTGGAGTTCGTTCACGAGGGCGCGGACGTTCTCGACGCCGCGCGCCTGTTCCTCGGCATCGCGCTTGGCGGTCTCGTCGGGGACTTCGCCGGTCAGCAGGAGCTTGCGGTTGTAGGCGTTGACGTTGATATGGCCCTTGTCGCCATAGCGGCCCGACAGCCGGCTGGACGCCTTGAGCTCGATGTTCTTGTCCTCGACCTGGATGCCCACGGTGCGGCGGTCGGTGGCGGCCATCGTGCCGACGTAGGCGCTGCCCAGGACGATGGGGGCGCAGGCGGATACCGCCCATGCCGAGCTTGCGACCACGAGGGCCAGGACCAGGGGGCGTACCGAAGCGGCCGGTTTGCGAAACATCAGAGATCTCCCAGCAGTTGAGCGTCGATGCCGTCGCACATGGCGTGCAGCAGCAATATGTGGACTTCCTGGATGCGCAGGGTGCGGTCGTGCGGCACGCACAGGTGCACGTCGTCTTCCGTCAGCATCTGGCCGATCCGGCCGCCGCCCTTGCCAGTCAGCGCGATGACGCGCAGCTCGCGGGAATGGGCCGCTTCGATGGCCTCGATCACATTGGCCGAGTTGCCGCTGGTGGAGATGGCCACCAGCACGTCGCCCGGCTGGCCCAGTGCGTTGACCTGTTGGGAGAACACCCGGTCGTAGCCGAAGTCGTTGCCGACCGCGGTCAGGATGGAAGTATCGGTATTGAGCGCGATGGCGCCCAGCGGCAGCCGTTCGCGTTCGAAGCGGCCGACCAGCTCGGCGGCGAAGTGCTGGGCATCGGCGGCCGACCCGCCATTGCCGCAGGCCAGGATCTTGCCGTTGTTGGACAGGCTGAACACCAGCGCATCCACGGCCGCCGCGGTAGGCGCCGACAGGGTGTCCTGGCAGTGTTCGAACAGCGCGACGGCGTCGCGGAAATGGGCGGATATGCGGGCGATAAGGTCCATGCCGGGATTATCTCATGCAGGGGAAACGGCCGGCTTGCCGGCCGCGCCGGCAAGTGTGTCCGCTGTAACCGGCCGTGACGCCCCGGTTGCGGGGCGACAGCCATGGCGTTGGAGCGGTTGGAGCAATGATAGTTTCCCTGGCCGGCCGACGGGAGGCCGCCCGCTACCGGAAACCGGGCAGCGCCTCGAGCGAAAAGGCGTGCCGTATCCAGCGCGGCGGGGCATCGGCCTCGAAGGCCAGGACATCGAAGCGGCAGGCGGGCGGTGGTCCCTTCCAGCAGGCGCGCAGGAAATAGGCGGCCGTGCGCGCCAGGCGCAGCCGCTTGGCCGGGCCCACGCTGGCCGCCGCACCGCCGTAGCGGTTACGGGCACGCGCGCGGACTTCGACGAAGACCAGGACGGCGCCCTCGCGCATGACCAGGTCGATTTCGCCGGCGCGGCAGGCCACGTTGCGGGCCACCAGGACCAGCCCGGCGGCGTGCAGGTGCGCCAGCGCCTCGCGCTCGGCCCGGTCGCCGGCCTGCTGCGCGGGCGAGCGGCGGGGCGGCAAGGCCGCTTCCTGCCTGCGGCCCGGCCGGGGGCTGCGACGTATCGCCCGCCGCTGCGCCGCATGGGCCAGTGCATAGGCCTGGGTGTCGGCCGCCGTCACGGGCGCCCTCGCGGTATTCTCGCGCCATGGACAATGAAATCGAATCCTCCAGGCCCGCCACGGGTGCCTGGGAACGGCTGGCGGACAAGGTGGCGGCGCAGCACTGGCCCGCCCCGGCGCTGTACGTGGTGGCCACGCCCATCGGCAACCTGGGCGACCTGAGCCTGCGCGCCCAGGCCTGCCTGCAGCGGGCCGACGTGATCGCCGCCGAAGACACGCGCATGACCCGGCCCCTGCTGGATGCCTGGGGCATTTCCACCCCCTTGATGGCGGCCCACCGGCACAACGAGGCGCAGGCGGCCCAGGCCATCGTCGGCCGGCTGGCCGCGGGCGAACGGGTGGCGCTGGTGTCGGACGCGGGCGCGCCCGGCGTCAGCGATCCCGGCTCGCGCATCGTGCGCGAGGTGCGTGCGGCCGGCCACCCGGTGGTGCCGGTGCCCGGCGCCAGCGCCGTGATCGCCGCGCTGATGGCCAGCGGCGCGACCTCGGATGAGAACCCGGCGTTCGTCTTCGCCGGCTTTCCGCCGCCCAAGGCGGCCGCCCGTCAGCGTTGGCTGGCCCAGTGGTGCGCGCTGCCCGCGCCGGTGGTCATGTACGAATCGCCGCACCGGATGGCGGCGACCCTGGCCGACCTGCTGGCGGTCTGCGGCGCCGCGCGGCAATTGACCGTGGCGCGCGAGCTGACCAAGCGTTTCGAGGAAATCGCCACGGTGCCGCTGGCCGAGGCCCAGGCCTGGCTGGCTGCCCACCCCCAGCGGGCGCAGGGCGAGTTCGTGCTGATCGTGGAGGCGGCGCCCGAGGAAGCGGCGGGCGCGCTGGATGCCCGGACCGACGAGGTGCTGCGGGCGCTGCTGGAGGTATTGAGCGTGCGCGACAGCGCCAAGGTGGCATCCCGCATCACGGGTGCGCCGCGGGATGCCTTGTATGCCCGCGCGCTGGCGCTGAAGGACGCGTAGCGGAAAGGCCTGGCCACAGGCTGGGACGGGAACGGGAAGGGGCATGGCGGCGACCGGAACGCGGAGCGCCCAGCATGCCCCAATCGGACGGGTACCGGGGCGCCGGTAGGACAGGCGTGTCCCGGTTTCAGCCCGGCCCGGTCGCGCCCGCCTGGCCCGCGCCCAGGACGGCGGAGATCGCGGCGGCCGCCTGCATCAGATCCCGCACGGTGTCGGGATGGGCCCGCGCCGGCAGGTAGTGGATCGAGGCGACGATGGCCAGCGCGCCGAACAGCGAGCCGTCGGCCTGGAAGATCGGCGCCGCCAGGGCGTTGATGCCGGTGAAGATTTCCTCGGGTGCCTCGGCCCAGCCGCGCTGGTGGACGAGCTGGATCTCGGCCCGCAGGCGGTCGGGATCGGTGATGGTCTTGGGCGTGCTGGCCGCCAGGGGCTGGGACAGTACCGCCTCGCGCAGCGACGGCGGGCCGAAGGCCAGCACGACCTTGCCCTGGGCCAGGGTATGGAAGCCCGGGAATTGTGTGCCGGGGCTGAGCAGGATCTCCAGCGCGCTGCGGCCGCGCACGACATCCAGCACGACGACCTTGTTGGGATCGAAGGTGGTGATGACGATGGTCTGCTCGACGCGGTTGCGCAGGTCTTCCATGATGGGTTTGGCCAGCGACACGGCGTCGAACTGCTGCACCAGTTTTCGTCCCAGCAGGAACAGGCGCCAGCCCACGCGGTAGCGGCTGGTGCGCTTGTTCTGCGTGACGTAGCCCTGCTGGCGCAGGGCCGTCAGGTGGCGATGCACGCGCGCCTTGGGCATCCCGAGCAGCTCGGCCAGTTCCGTGACTCCGCATTCGGTGCCCTGGGCCGCCATCAATTCCAGGATGCGCAAGGAGATGACCGAGGTCGACGAGATCGTGGCCTCGTCGCCCGAGGTCGGCAGCGCATGGCCGGTCTGGGCGTCGTCCGCGGTGGGGGCGGTGGCGTCGGGGGGCAGGAGGTCCGGGGCGGGGAGATGCATGGATCGAAGCGTGTCTTGGCAAGGCCGGTGGGTTCTCGATGGACGCATGCCCGCCCCGCCAGGGGCCGGGAAGATGCCCCTCAGGGCAGGGTCAGCATGCGCTCGCCGTACACATGATAATGCTGACGCTTGGGCTTGCCGGCGTCTTCCGGCAGGACGTAGCGCAGGGAACTGCGCTGGCGGCATCCCTGGGGCAGGATGAAGCAGCGGATGAAACTGGTATCCGTGGCCTCGGTAGTCGGGGCCAGGACCGGGGCGTGGCCCAGTTCGAACCATGCCGAGCCAGCCGGATGCACCGTGGTCCTGCCCTGGGTCTCGATGGTGATCTCGCCCTTCAGGCAGCAGCGGATGCCGGGTCCCTGGTGCACGTGCGTCAGCGCCACGCCGCCGGGCGGGAAGTCGACGCGGTCGCAGCGCATCAGCCAGTCGAACTGGTCGTCCAGCTCGATCTCCTGTTGCAGCTTGAGGGTGGACGTGGCGCCGGGGGCGCTGCGCAGCGTGCCCGCGGGGGCGTCGGGCGAAACCAGTTCCCAGCGCCACAGCACGGCGTCTTCCTCGCCCGCCACCAGCGCGATCGGGTCCTGGCCCACCCAGGCGGATTCCTGGCGCTGGTGCTGGGTACCGTCCAGGAATTCCACCGTGATTCCACCCTGCACGATGTAGACCGATCGCGGCATGCGCGGCAGGTAGACCGGCGCATGGCCGGCGGGAATGCTGTCTTCGTAAAGCCTGATGATGAAACTGCGCATGGATGACTCCTGAGGCTATGGCCGGCCCCATGCCGGGCAACGGACCAGTTTGTATCGATAAACAATACGTTCGTATCATTTATCGTAAACCATGAATGCATGGCTTGTGAATATTCGGATAGAATATTTATCGATACGTTTGTATCGTTGATCGATACATCAAGGAGACGAAGCATGGCATCCTCCGCGACCTCGCTATCCGGCGTGGCCCAGGAAAAATGGTACGTAGGGCGTACCAAGGAACAATGGCGCGCGTTCGGCTCGGCCTACATAGGCTGGATGCTGGACATCATGGATCTGATGCTGTTCGCCATGGTGATCACGCAGATGCGTGCCGAATTGAATTTCGACAGCGGCGCGGCCGGCGTCATCGCCTCGATGACGCTGCTGGCCACGGCTTTCGGCGGCCTGATCTTCGGTTTCCTGGCCGACCGGCTGGGCCGGACGCGGTCGCTGGTGCTCAGCATCGCGTGCTATTCCATCGGCACGGCCTTGTGCGGCTTCTCGCAAAACGTCACGCAACTGCTGATCTTCCGCTTCCTGCTGGGCCTGGGGGTGGGCGGGGAATGGTCGGCGGGCGCGGCCCTGGTCACCGAGACGTGGCCGGCCAAGCACCGCGGCAAGGTCATGGCCTGGGTGCAGAGCGCCTTCGCCGCCGGCTATGCGCTGGCGGCCATCGTCGCGGCGCTGGTGCTGCCCACGCTGGGCTGGCGCTGGGTGTTCGCGGTCGGCCTGGTGCCCGCGCTGTTCGCATTCTGGGTGCGCCGCCATGCGTCCGAGCCCGAGATCTGGGCGGGCCAGAAAGAGCGCCTGGGCGTCGGCGCCACCCTGAAGCTGCTGTTCGGCCAGCACCTGCGCAGCACGGTGGTCGGCCTGGCCTTCACCGCCGCGGCCATGTGCGGCTACTGGGGCCTGTTCACGTGGATTCCGACCTATCTGGCCACGCCCGTCAGCGCGGGCGGCGCCGGCCTGGACCTGACCAAGTCCACGACCTGGATCGTCATCATGCAGGTGGGCGCGGCACTGGGCTTCATCTGCTTCGGCTACATCGCCGACCGGATCGGCCGCCGCATGGCCTTCATCCTGTTCTTCCTGCTCTCGGCCGTGTGCGTGCCGCTGTACGTGCAGATCGAGTCCAGCCTGGTGCTGCTGGCGTTCGGACCGCTGGTCGCCTTCGTGGGCACGGGGTTCTACAGCGGTTTCGCGCCTACCTTCGCCGAGCTGTTCCCGACCAGCATCCGCGCGACCGCGCGCCTTCGTGGGCACGGGGTTCTACAGCGGTTTCGCGCCTACCTTCGCCGAGCTGTTCCCGACCAGCATCCGCGCGACCGCGCAGGGCTTCATCTACAACACCGGCCGGGCCACCAGCGCGCTGGCGCCGGCCGCGGTGGGCTTTTTCTCGGCTACCCACGGCGTCGCGAGCGCGCTGGGAGCCACCGCCGGGTTCTTCGCGCTGGCCGCGGTCATCGTGTATTTCTTCCTGCCCGAGACCAAGGGCGGCGAGCTGGAATAGCGGTGGCGCCCGGTCAGCGCACGACGATGACCGGGGCGATGTCCAGCCTGGCCTGCACGCGCTGCGCGGCCGCCAGCGCGCTTTCGCGCGAGGGGTAGGGGCCCAGGTGCACGCGGTGCAGGCTATCGGTGTTCACGATGCGCAGCGGTTCGGTCTGGTCCCCCAACTGGGTCCGGATCCGGGATGCCAGGTCCTCGGCGTTGCGCTGGCCGCTGAAGGCGCCCACTTGCAGGAAGATGCCCGATTGCGGTGACGACACCACCGGCGTGGTGGCCGCCAGCGGGACCTGCACGCCGCCTGCCATGGGCGCGGGGCTTGCTGCCGGCAAGGGGGACGCCAGCGGCGGCAGTTCCCGTACCTGGCTGGCCGGTGGCTGCGTGGCCACCGGGATGGCGACCACCTCGGCCTCGGCCACCGGCGCGGGCGCCGCGGCCAGCATGGGAGCGCTGCCGCGCTCGTTGCGGATCCTGGCGATTTCCTGCGGGCCCAGCCATTCGACCTCGACTTCGCCGCTGCCCTGCGAGAGCAGGCCCAGCTTGTAGGCGGCGGTGTAGGAAAGATCGATGATGCGGTCGCTGTGGAACGGGCCGCGGTCGTTCACGCGCACGATCACCGACTTGCCCGTCCCGACCCGCGTGACGCGGGCGTAGCTGGGGATGGGCAGCGTGGTATGGGCCGCGGTCATCGCGTACATGTCGTAGATCTCGCCGTTCGACGTGCGCGCGCCATGGAACTTGCGGCCGTACCACGACGCGACGCCGCGCACCTTGTAGGGCTGCATGGAGGTGTCGGGAACGTAGCGCTTGCCGAAGATCACGTAGGGCTTGTTCGCGCCGCTGGCCAGCGGTTCCACGGCCGGCAGCGGGTCGGGCACCAGGTCCAGGTTGGCGGGCGGATTGGACGGCGGGCCGTCGTCCTTGTAGTAGCCGCCGCCGCGCGAACCAGACGGCCCCTTGGGCGTGGTGCCGCAGGCGGCCAGGAGCACCGTGGCGCAGACCGCCGCCCAGAGCAGGGGACCTTTGGTCCCCCCGCGCAATGGGCGGCTGGTCGTGGGGCGCGCGCCAGGCAGGGGAGGCCGGTCGGTCTGCTTCATCGTCTAGGGTCCTGGATGCTGGGGTCTGGCAAGCGGCGGCGCCTCGGCGGGGCCGCCGCCCGGATCATAAAGGTCGAACTGCTTTTGTGCACGGTGGCGCACCAGCACCTGTCCCTGGCCCGCGAACATGGCGGCCAGCTGTTCCACCACGTAGACCGACCGGTGCGTGCCGCCCGTACAGCCTATGGCCACCGTCAGGTAGCTGCGCGTGTCCTGCATGTACTCGGGCAGCCAGGTGCGGATGAAGGCGGCGATGTCGTCGATCATGCGCCCCACGCTGGGGATGGCCGCCAGGAAG
Source organism: Pigmentiphaga sp. H8 (assembly GCF_003854895.1). NCBI lineage: Bacteria > Pseudomonadati > Pseudomonadota > Betaproteobacteria > Burkholderiales > Alcaligenaceae > Pigmentiphaga > Pigmentiphaga sp. H8. The sequence continues at coordinate 810,360 of NZ_CP033966.1, forward strand.
TTCGCCACCGGGGCGTCCCGCCCCGTCAACGGCCGCAGGACCGGGTCGTAGTGGGGGTTGGGCAGGCAGCGCACGTCGAACATCAGGTCCGCGTCCAGCGGCACGCTTTCCTTGAACGCGAACGATTCGAAGGTCAGGACCAGCGGCACGGTATCGGCCTGCACCACGTTGCGCACCCAGGACCGCAGTTGCGAGGGCGTCAGCCCCGTGGTGTCGATGACGTGCCCCAGCTCGCGCAGCGGTCCCAGCAGCTCGCGCTCATGCGCGATGCAGGCCTCGACCGAGGGCGCGACGCCTTCGTGGAAAAGCTTGTCGGTTAGCGGATGGCGGCGGCGCGACTCCGAATAACGCTGCACCAGCGTACCGGTATCGGCGTCCAGGAATACCACGCGGATCTCGGTGCCCAGCGCGCGCAGCGCATTGATGGTGCCCGGCAGGCTGGCGATCGCCCCGCTGGAGCGCGCATCGATGGATACCCCGACACGCTGCAGCCCTTCATCGTGCGCGGCCGCGATGAAATCGTGAAGAAAACGGACAGGAAGATTATCGACGCAGTTGTAGCCGAAATCCTCCAGGGTACGAAGAGCCACGGACTTGCCCGAGCCCGAGATACCGGTGATGAAAACGACACGTAACACAGCAGGCTTTGCCTCGTAAAAGAGGTTCGTTCGAAGCCTGAACAATAACGCACACTCCCAAACCTGTCCCCCTTTCCCCCTACCCACGCCAGCCTATTGGTTGCCAGGAAACCGCGGATCCGGCTTTGCCGGTCCGCCGGTTTCGCCCCCTGGGGGGCGCCCGAAGGGCGTAGGGGGGGGACCTCTACGGCTCGCCGTTCTGGATGGCGTCCATCTGCCGTTCCATGAACTCGGTCATGGTGTCGATGCCGCGCAGTTGCAGGATGGCGTTGCGGACCGCCGCCTCGACCAGCACGGCCAGGTTGCGGCCGGCGGCCACGGGCAGGACGACCTTGCGTATGGGCAGGGCCAGCACGTCCTGGGTCATGGCCTGGAGGGGAAGGCGCTCGAAATTGGCTTCGGGCGAGGTGGTGCGGACCAGGTGGACGATGATCTTGAGCTTCATCTTCCGGCGCACCGAGGTCTCGCCGAAGATCGCGCGGATGTCCAGCAGCCCGAGGCCGCGCACTTCCAGCATGTTCTGCAGCAGCGGCGGGCACCGGCCCTCGATCAGGTTGGGAGCGATGCGCGAGAACTCCACGGCGTCGTCGGCGACCAGGCCGTGGCCGCGCGAAATCAGTTCCAGCGCCAGCTCGCTCTTGCCCAGGCCCGATTCGCCGGAGATCAGCACGCCCATGCCGAGCACGTCCATGAACACGCCGTGCACGGTGGTGACGGGGGCGAGCTTCTTGGCCAGGTAGATGCGCAGCAGGTCGATGACCTGCGCCGCCGAGCGGGGCGAGGCCAGCAGCGGCACGTTGCGCTGTTCGCAGTGTTCCAGCAGGTCGGCCGGGGCGGCCAGGCCGTCGGCCATGATGATGGCCGGCACGCCGCTGGCCAGCAGTTCATCCAGGTGGTGGGCGCGCCGGCGGGCTTCCAGCCGGGCGTAGAACGCCAGTTCCTCGTGGCCGAAGACCTGGATGCGGGACGGGTGGATGAGGTTCAGGTGGCCGACCAGGTCGGCAGCGGCCAGGCAGGTGTCGGGCAGCGGCGAGCGATTCGCGTTCGAGCGCCCCGCCAGCCAGCTCAAGGAAATCTTGTCGGTGTTTTCGTCGACCAGTTTTTCGATAGTAAGCATGGGGCACACGGAAAAGGCGGCCGACCGGGGCCGGCCGGGTCAGACCGCGGCGTCGGACTGGGCCGGTTCCCAGTGGGTCAGCAGCGAGTGGATCGCGCTGGCCGAGGGTTCGGTGGCCAGGGCCTCGCGCAGCGCGCGGTTGGACAGCATCTGCGCCAGCTCGGACAGGATTTCCAGGTGCACCTGCGTGGCCTGCTCGGGTACGAGCAGGAATACCAGCATTTGCACGGGCTTGCCATCGGGGGCGTCGAAATTGATGGGCTGAGCCAGGCGCACGAAGGCGGCCACCGCATCGGTCAGCCCCTTGATGCGGCCGTGCGGCACGGCTACGCCTTGACCCAGGCCGGTCGAGCCGAGCCGTTCGCGCGCGAACAGGCTGTCGAACACCACCGAGCGGGCGATGCCGTGATTGTTCTCGAACAATAGGCCGACTTGTTCGAAAACGCGCTTCTTGCTGGTGACTTCCAGATCAAGCAGCACGTTCGAAGGGGGGAGTATCCGCGAGATCAGATTCATAACGTATGCGCCGGTCGGGCGATACAAATTCGCACAATAGATGGACCGGGCGACATCTTTTGGAGATGGACGTCGATTATAGCCAGCGTCCCGGTTCTGTCACGAAAAGCGGCACTTTTGTGCCCCGCAAACAACCCGTCCGTATCCCGACCTGGCATCACACGCCCTCGTCCCACGAAGGAAGCGCCCACCCGGGGCCCTACCCAGTCCCTCGAAAACCATGGCGCAGCGCGGCATTTCTCGATTCTGATCACGGGTAACTGGACGCGAACTCATCCTTTAAACGAAACAACGGCGGGAAAAGCCTCCTTCCCCCGCCAGCCGATGTTTTATCCAGGGGCACCGCGGATCCGGCTCCGCCGGTCCGCCAGTGCCGCCCCCCGGGGGGCGCCCGTCAGGGCGTAGGGGGGGGAATTCTCTTCATTGCTTCCTCGACCCGAGGTCGCTGGACCTTGTCCTTGTACTTGATGACCTGTCGGTCGACTTTATCGACAAGGGCGTCGATGGCCGCGTATAGATTTTCTTCTTGGGCCTCGCAATGGACGTCCTTGCCTCGGAGATGCATGGTGATTTCCGCGCTGTGGCGCAGTTTTTCCACGGAAAGCAGCACCTGGATATCGATGACGTGATCGAAATGCCTCAGCACCCGCGTGAGCTTGTTCAGGACGTACTCACGTATGGCAGGGGTCACGATGAGGTGATGTCCGCTGATGCTCAGATTCATGTAAAGCCCTCCTTGAAGCAATGTACCGGGAGACTTCCCCGGAGCCCGCGCCCATGTCCGCAGGGCATGGGCGCTTGTGGCACGAGCGTGCCACTTTGCTTGCGTCGCTCCGAACGTTCCGGATGTCGCCACGCAATCGAAGTGGCTGGCACATGCGTTTTCAGCGGTTGCTATAAAGATGAGCCTTTATCCGGGGCTTTCAAGTACGGTCTAACCCTAGCATCGCGATCAGGTGATGGATGCGCGGCATGCGATGCCGCGCGGGCGCGATCCGTACTAGATGCTCTTACGCAGGGAAACCGGCGGAATCTTGAGCGCTTCGCGGTATTTGGCCACCGTGCGGCGGGCCACGACGATACCCTGCTCCCCCAGCGTCTGCGCAAGTTGGCTGTCGGATAGTGGCTGGGTAGGATCCTCCGCACCAATGAGTTGCTTGATCAGCGCACGGATCGCCGTGGACGATGCCGCTCCTCCGGTCTCCGTGGCGACGTGGCTGCCGAAGAAATACTTCAACTCGAAAGTCCCCAGCGGGGTGAGCATGTATTTCTGCGTAGTGACGCGTGAGATCGTCGACTCATGCAAGCCTAGTGTATCTGCTATTTCGCGTAATACAAGAGGCCGCATGGCGACTTCGCCATGGTTGAGGAAACCCTGCTGCCGGTCGACGATGGCCTGGGCCACGCGCAGAATGGTGTCGAAGCGTTGCTGGACATTGCGTATCAGCCAGCGCGCCTCCTGCAGCTGCGAGGACAGCCCGGGATGGGCCGAGCTGCGCTCGGACTTCAGGATCTGCGCGTACATCTGGTTGATGCGCAGCCGCGGCATGGCTTCGCCGTTGAGCATGGCGCGCCACTGGTTGCCGGCCTTGCGCACGATCACGTCGGGCACGACGTAGTCCGCGGCGGGCGACGAATAGCGCGAACCGGGTCGCGGGTCGAGCCGGCGGATCAGGCTCTGGGCCGCGCGCAGCTGGTCGTCGTTGCAGCCCAGCGCCTTGCGCAGCTTGGCGTAGTCCCGCGCGCCCAGCAGCGGCAGGTGCTGGGCGGCGATCTGGCGGGCCAGGGCCAGCACGTCGGCATCGCGGGCCTCGGGCAGGCAATCGAGGTCCGGCACGCGCAATTGCAGGCACAGGCATTCGGAGATGTTGCGGGCGCCCACGCCGGCCGGATCGAAGGACTGGAGCAGCCCCAGCGCCGAACGCAGTTCGTCGGCGTCGATTTCCAGCTCGGGCGGGAACAGCGCGGCCAGTTCTTCCAGCGACACGTCCAGGTAGCCGTTGTCGTCCAGTTCGTCGACCAGCGCCGTCACCAGCGCCGCATCGCGCGGCGTGGCCTGCGTCAGCGCGAGCTGGCCCAGCAGGTGCTCGCGCAGCGAGGCATCGGGCGCCGCCAATTGCGGCGCGGTGTCGTCGTCGTGCTCGCCGCCGGGGCGGTGCAGCTCCGGCATGTCGGGCAGGTCCGGCGCGTCGCCGGCGTCGGCCGGCGACGGCGCCTCCACGGCCTCGCCGCCCGGTTCGGCGTCGGCTTCCGGCGAGGCGGGCGTGGTCGTGTGCATGCTGCCGTCGGCGTCGACCCGCAGCGTGGCCGCCACAGGGTCGTCCTCGCGTTCAAGCAGCGGGTTCTCCTGCAGGATCTGCTCGATCTCGTGTTCGAGTTCGAGCGTCGACAACTGCAGCAGCTTGATCGACTGCTGCAGCGCCGGCGTCAGCGCCAGGTGCTGGGAGGTGCGAAGTTGGAGTCCGGGTTTGAGCATGGGCACCGCTTACATGCGGAAGTGTTCTCCGAGGTAGACCCGTCGCACGGCAGGATCGCCGACGATCTCCTCGGGGTGCCCGCTGGCCAGTACCGTGCCGTCGCTGATGATGTAGGCGCGGTCGCAGATGCCCAGGGTCTCGCGCACGTTGTGGTCGGTGATGAGCACGCCTATGCCGCGTCCCTTCAGGAAGCGCACGATGCGCTGGATCTCGATGACGGCGATGGGGTCCACGCCGGCGAACGGTTCGTCCAGCAGGATGAAGCGCGGATTGGTGGCGAGCGCGCGCGCGATCTCGACGCGGCGGCGTTCGCCGCCGGACAGCGAGATGGCGGCGTTGCTGCGGATGTGTCCGATCTGCAATTCGTCCAGCAGCGACTCCAGGCTCTCGTTCACCTGCTTCGTGCCGAGCGGCGCGCCCTGTTCGTTGCGCTGCAGTTCCAGCACCGCGCGGATGTTCTGTTCGACGTTGAGCCGGCGGAACACGGAGGCGTCCTGCGGCAGGTAGGAAAGCCCCAGCCGCGCGCGCTTGTGGATGGGCAGGCTCGTGGCCGAGACGCGATCGATGTCGATGGTGCCGGCATCGGCCGGCACCAGCCCGACGATCATGTAGAAGCAGGTGGTCTTGCCGGCGCCGTTGGGGCCCAGCAGTCCGACCACCTCGCCGCCGTCCACGTGCAGCGACACGTTCTTGACCACCGTGCGCCCTTGATAGGATTTGCGCAGGCCCTCGGCCCGCAGGCGGCCCTCGCCCTGGGTCGACTCCTCGGCGCGCGGCGCCCCGGCCGGCGCTCCGGCTTCTATGATCGGCGCGTTCATTGCGCGGCCTTGCCCGAGGCCGGGGCGCCACAGCCCGCCGCCGGCGCGCCGGCGGCCGTCTGGCCGCGCGGCTGGATGATGGTGCGCACGCGCTGGTTGGGCGTGGGGGCCTGCGGCCCGCCGGTGGCGGTATAGGTGTCGGTGCGCTGGTTGTAGGTCACGCGCTGACCGCGCACTTCGTCGACCATCTGTTCGCAGGCCAGCCGCTTGACCACCGCCTTCGAGATGAAATGGATCAGCTCGCCGCGTCCGTCGTATTCGACGCGCTCGGCCACGCCCTCGACGTATTCGTCGGTGCCCTCGCGCCGCTGGCGCACGTTGACGAGCTTGCCGCTGTTGGCGGTGGCGACGCCGAACTGATAGCCCTCGGCGTCTTCGCGCAGGTCGAGCCTGTCGGCGCGCAGGATCAGCGAACCCCTGGTCAGCACGACGTTGCCGGTGAAGATGCTGGTCTGCTTCAGGTCGTCGTAGCGCAGCGAATCGGCATCCACCGTCGTCGGCTGGTTGCGGTCGGCGGCGGCCGCGAGCGCCTGGGCGCCGCAGGCGAGGGCGGCCAGGGCGAGCACGGCCTGGGCGGCGTATCGGGAGAATCGATGATGTGGCACGGTGTTTTTATCCTTTGTATGGCTGTCGGGCCGGGGGCGCGGCCGGCCGCGTGCTGCCCGGCACGATCTGCACCCGTGTCTGCTCGTTGACCTTCAATTCGCGCGAGACGTTGTCATAGCGCATGCCGCGTCCCTGTATACGCGTGGTGCCGTTGACCACGGTGGCGGGCAGGTCCGTGTAGGCGACGTCCTCGTCGGGCAGCAGGGTGACTTCCTCGCTGCGTATGTTCAGCTCGGGGCGCCCCTGCCCGGGCAGCCGCCGCAACTGAACGTCGCCGCGCATGATCACGCGCGCGCCGTCCTGGTCCATTCGCGCGTGCCGGGAAGTGGCCGTCATGGTCGGCCGCTCGGTGCGCTGGCTGACCGCGCGGAACTGCGTGACTTCCGACGAATCGTCGTCCGGGTAGTGCTCGAGCCGGTCGCCTTCCATCCGCGTCGTGGGCATGCCCTGCTCGTCGCTGCGGACCATGACGAACTGTTCGACGAAGGAGTCGATCTCGTGGGTCAGCCGGCGCGGCGGATCTTCCTTCACCGCCCGCTTGGCGTAGTCGGCCGCCCACCACGTGCCGGCCACCAGGGCGGCCAGCAGCGCGATCGATACCCCGGAGGCGAGTCGGTCTTTCATTGGGCAGAGGATCCGGCGGTGATGGTCGTGAGGGTGCGGCTGGTGATGTAGCCGCCCAGCCGGCCCTGCGCGGCCAGGATCAGGTCGCAGCATTCGCGCGCCGCGCCGTCGCCCGCGGGACGGGTGGCCACCCAGTGGGCGGCCTGGGCGACGTAGGTCGGCGCTTCGGCCACGCTGGCGGCGAAGCCCACGCGCTGCATGGCGGCCAGGTCGATGATGTCGTCGCCCATGAATCCCACGTCGTCCAGCTCGACGTTGCAGCGCTGCGCCAGCGCGGTCACGGCCGCGCTCTTGTCGCGCACGCCCTGCTGGACCTCGGAGATGCCCAGCTCGGCGGCGCGCCGCGACACGGTGGGCGAGTCGCGTCCGGTCATGAACACGACCTCGATGCCGCTTTCGTGCAGCATGCGCAGCCCGAAGCCGTCCAGTGCATGGAAGCGCTTAATGGTCTCGCCGTGCTCGCCGTAGTACAGGCGGCCGTCGGTCAGGACGCCGTCGACGTCGAAAATCATCAGCCGCAGGCGGGCGACGCGTTCGCGCACGTCTTGCGGCACGCGGGCCAGGATCAGGGCTTCGGCCGGATGGGGAGGAAGAGGAATCGCCATGGAACTCAGAGCACCTTTGCTGCCATCAGGTCGTGGGTATGAAGGGCGCCGACCAGCCGGCCGGTGGCATCGAGCACCAGCAGCTGGTTCTTGCGGTTGTCGTCCATCCGCGCGGCCGCCTCGGTGGCAAGGGCGTCCGGGCCGATGTGAAGGGGATTGCGCGTCATGCCGGCAACCACGGTCAGGTTGCGGATGTCGCCTTCGCGCTCGATCAGGCGGCGCAGGTCGCCGTCGGTGAAGATGCCGGCCACGCGGTCGCCGTCGACCACGACGGTCATGCCCATGCTTTTGCGGGTGATCTCCACCAGGGCTTCGGTAACCGACGCCGTGATCGGCACGATGGGCACGTCCTTGCCGGTGCGCATGACGTCGCTGACGTGGGTCAGCAGGCGGCGGCCCAGGGCGCCGCCCGGATGCGAGCGGGCGAAGTCCTCGGGGCCGAAGCCGCGCGCCTCGAGGCAGGCTACCGCCAGCGCGTCGCCCAGCGCCAGCGCGGTGGTGGTGCTGGCGGTGGGCGCGAGGTTCAGCGGGCAGGCTTCCTGCGGCACGCTGGCATCCAGGTGCACGTCGGCAAGCTGGGCCAGTTCGGAGTCCGCGTTGCCGGTGATCGCGATCAGCGGCGATCCCAGGCGCTTGACGACGGGCACGATGGTAAGCAGTTCGGCCGTGGTGCCCGAATACGAGATCGTGACCAGCACGTCGTTGGCGGTGATCATGCCCAGGTCGCCGTGCACGGCCTCGGCAGCGTGGACGAAGAACGCGGGCGTGCCGGTCGAGGCGAACGTGGCGGCGACCTTGCGGGCGATGTGTCCGGACTTGCCGATGCCGCTGACCACCACGCGTCCGGGGCAGGCCAGCAGGATGTCGACCGCGCGCACGAACGTGCGGTCCAGGCGCCCGGACAGGGCCTTGAGCGCCTCGATTTCCACCGCCAGGGTGCTGCGGGCCGAGTCGATGACGTCGACGGGGCCGGAGGCGCCGGGAACGTATACGTTGGACGTGCCGTTGTCTGAGGTGTTCATGATGGGTCCGCGCCGGTGCCGCAGGAGGGCGGGCGGCGAAAAATGCGCCTCGCGTCGCCTCGCGCGGCAACGGTCATTCAATTGCGACGATCTACCAGTATAGTAGCAAGGGCACGATCCTTGCTTTACGCTCTTTGCGTTACAGTGGCGTCCTGTGCCGCGGGAGCGCCGACCCTGGTCGCCCCCGATTCCTTCCTGTCGAGCCCGCCATGTTCCTGGACCCGAACTACATCCGAGACCGCATACGCACGGTGCCCGACTGGCCCGAGCCCGGCGTGCAGTTCCGGGACATCACGCCGCTGCTGCAGGATCCCCGCAGCTTCCGCGTGCTGATCGAGCTGTTCGTCTACCGCTACATGAACCAGCGCCTGGACCTGGTGGCCGGCATCGACGCGCGGGGATTCATCGTGGGCAGCGTGATCGCGCACGAACTGAACCTCGGTTTCGTGCCCGTGCGCAAGAAAGGCAAGCTGCCCTACGACACCATCGCCGAGCACTATGCCCTGGAATACGGCAGCTCGACGGTGGAGATGCACGCCGACGCCGTGCGCCCGGGGCAGCGGGTGGTGCTGGTGGACGACCTGGTCGCCACCGGCGGCACCATGCTGGCCGGCATGAAGCTGCTGCAGCGGCTGGGCGCCAACGTGGTCGAGGCGGCCGCGGTCATCGACCTGCCCCAGTTGGGCGGGTCGAAGGCGATACGCGATTCGGGGCTGAATCTGTACACCGTCTGCGAATTCGACGAGTGACCGCCCGGCCGGGTCAGCCGGCCTTGCGCCTGGGCGCGCGCGCCGCCCTGGGGGGCGCCGACGAAGCGCCGGCAGCCAGGAATTTCTTCAGATAGCTGCCGGTATGGCTGCCGGGCGCCTGCGCGATTTCCTCGGGCGTGCCCTGGGCCACGATGCTGCCGCCCCCGCCGCCCCCCTCCGGCCCCATGTCGATGATCCAGTCCGCGGTCTTGATGACGTCCAGGTTGTGCTCGATCACGACCACCGTGTTGCCGGCGTCCACCAGGTGCCCGATCACTTCCAGCAGCAGCGAGATGTCATGGAAATGCAGGCCGGTGGTCGGTTCGTCCAGGATATACAGCGTGCGCCCGGTGCCGCGCTTGGACAGTTCCTGTGACAGCTTGACCCGCTGCGCTTCGCCGCCCGACAGGGTGGTGGCGCTCTGCCCCAGCCGGATGTAGCCCAGCCCCACGTCGATCAGCGTCTGCAGCCGCCGGGCGATGGCCGGCACGGCTTCGAAATACTCCAGCGCCTGTTCGACCGTCAGGTCCAGCACTTCGCTGATGTTGCGGCCGCGGTAGCGGATCTCCAGCGTTTCGCGGTTGTAGCGGCTGCCGTGGCAGACGTCGCAGGGGACGTAGATGTCGGGCAGGAAATGCATTTCCACCTTGACCACGCCGTCGCCCTGGCAGGCCTCGCAGCGGCCGCCCTTGACGTTGAAGCTGAAGCGGCCGGGATCGTAGCCCCGGGCCCGGGCTTCCGGCACGCCCGCGAACAATTCCCGTATCGGGGTGAACAGGCCGGTGTAGGTAGCCGGGTTGCTGCGCGGCGTGCGGCCGATCGGGCTCTGGTCGACGCTGATGATCTTGTCGAAATGCTCCAGCCCCTCGATGGCCTCGTAGGGCGCGGGCTCGGTCTGGCTGTTGTACAGGTGGCGCGAGACCACGTTGACCAGCGTGTCGTTGATCAGCGTCGACTTGCCCGAGCCCGAGACTCCGGTGATGCAGACCAGGCGGCCCGCCGGGATGCGCAGGTCCACGCCTTTCAGGTTGTTGCCCGAACAGCCCTTGAGTTCCAGCCACGGCAGTTCGTCCTGCCCCGCCACCGGCCGGCGGGCCGGGATGGCGATGGACTTCTGGCCGCTCAGGTACTGGCCGGTCAGCGACTGCGGGTCGGCCACGATGTCGGCCGGCGACCCCTGCGCCACGACTTCCCCGCCATGTTCGCCGGCGCCGGGGCCCATGTCCACGACCCAGTCGGCCTCGCGGATCATGTCCTCGTCGTGCTCGACCACGATCACGCTGTTGCCGAGATTGCGCAGGTGCCGCAGGGTGCCGATCAGCCGGTCGTTGTCGCGCTGGTGCAGGCCGATGGAGGGCTCGTCCAGCACGTACATCACCCCGGTCAGGCCCGAGCCGATCTGGCTGGCCAGGCGGATGCGCTGGGCCTCGCCGCCCGAGATGGTGTCGGCGCTGCGATCCAGCGACAGGTAGCTCAGCCCGACGTTGTTCAGGAAGGTCAGGCGGGCCGCGATCTCGCGCACGATGCGGTCGGCGATCTCGCGCTTGGCGCCGGTCAGCGCCAGCTGCTCGAACCAGTGCAGGCAGTCGGACAGCGGCAGGGCCTCCAGCTGATAGATCGCGCGCCCCTGGTCGTCCTCGCCCACGCGGACGTTGCGGGCTTCGGCGCGCAGCCGCGAGCCGCCGCAGTCGGGACAGGTCCGCACGTTCCGGTACTTGCCGAGTTCCTCGCGCACGGTGGCCGAGTCGGTTTCCTTCCAGCGCCGTTCGAGGTTGGGGATCACGCCCTCGAAGGGATGCGAGCGGACGGTCGTGCGGCCCTTCTCGTTGACGTAGGTGAAGGCGATTTCCTGCTCGCCCGAGCCGTACAGCACGCGCTGCTGGGTGTCCTCGGACAGTTCCTCGAACGGCGTGTCGACGTCGAAGTCGTAGAAGGCCGCGAGGCTGGTCAGCAACTGGTGGTAGAAGGGGTTGCGCCGGTCCCAGCCGCGGATCGCGCCGCCCGCCAGGCTCAACTCGGGAAACGCCACCACCCGCTTCGGATCGAAGAAACCCATGTGGCCGATGCCGTCGCAGCTCGGGCAGGCACCGATGGGATTATTGAAGCTGAACAGGCGCGGCTCGAGTTCCGGCAGGCTGTGCCCGCACACCGGGCAGGCGTAGCGGCTGGAGAACAGATGCTCGCGTTCGCGGTCGTCGGTGCCGGCATCCATTTCCAGCACGATGGCCCGCCCCTCGGCCAGGCCGATGGCCGTCTCGAAGCTCTCGGCCAGCCGCTGCTGGGCATCGGGCCGCACGCGCAGGCGGTCGATCACCACGTCTATGCTGTGTTTCTCTGTCTTCTTCAGCGGCGGGACGCTGTCGATGTCCAGCACCTCGCCGTCCACGCGCACCCGCACGAAACCCTGGGCCTGCAGGCTGGCCAGTTCGTCCTCGAAGCTGCCCTTGCGGTCGCGCACCAGCGGCGCCAGGATCGCCAGCCGGCTCTCGGCCGGCAGGGCCAGCGTGATGTCCACCATCTGGCTGACGCTTTGCGCCTGCAACGGCAACTGGTGGTCGGGGCAGTAGGGCGTGCCCACCCGGGCGAACAGCAGACGCAGGTAGTCATGGATTTCCGTGACCGTGCCCACGGTCGATCGCGGATTGTGGCTGGCGGCCTTCTGTTCGATGGAGATGGCCGGCGACAGGCCCTCGATCAGGTCGACCTCGGGCTTGTCCATCAATTGCAGGAACTGGCGGGCGTAGGCGGACAGGCTTTCCACATAGCGCCGCTGGCCTTCCGCGTACAGGGTGTCGAACGCCAGGGAAGATTTGCCCGACCCGGATAACCCTGTGATCACGACAAGCTGGTGGCGGGGCAATTCCAGCGAGACGTTCTTCAGATTGTGGGTGCGCGCACCCCTGATGCGGATGACATCCATCAAGCAAACCTTTACGCGAGCGGTGGCGAAAGCCAACTTGGTAATATAACCCCCCCGTACGCGCTGACGCGCGCCCCCCAGGGGGCGGGCGGCGGGGGACCGGCGGAGCCGGATCCCCCGTGCCCTGGTCTAGTTCGGCTTTCTTGGGGTGGGGCACCTGTGCTTCGCTGGCTGGCAGGGGAGGCTGCGGTGCCGCATGGGGAAGTCCCTTTAATTGGTTTTTTCACGAATGGCTAACCCTTCATTTCGGATGACCCCTTTCGAGCGCCGCGCGAGCTTGTCGCTGGCGGCGCTTTTCATGTGCCGGATGCTGGGGTTGTTCCTGCTGCTGCCGGTGTTCGCGGTGGCGGCCAAGGCCTTGCCGGGGGGGAACGATCCGGCGCGGGTGGGGTTGGCGCTGGGCATGTACGGGTTGACCCAGGCGTTCATGCAGATTCCGTTCGGGCTGGCCTCGGACCGCTGGGGCCGGCGGCCGGTGGTGGTGATGGGGCTGGTGCTGTTCGTCGTCGGCAGCGTGGTCTGCGCCACGACCGACGACCTGTTCTGGATCACGATCGGCCGGGCCATCCAGGGCTCGGGCGCGATTTCGGCGGCGGTGACGGCGTGGCTGGCCGACGCCACGCGCGACGAGGTGCGGACCAAGGCCATGGCCATGATAGGCGCTTCGATCGGGCTGACCTTCGCGGTGTCGCTGGTACTGGCCCCGGTGGTGGTGGGCTGGGGCGGGCTGACCGGCCTGTTCTGGACCATCGCCGCGCTGGGCGTGGCTGCGCTGGGCGTGGCCGCCTGGGTGGTTCCGGCCGCGCCGCCGGCGCCGCGGGGCGAACCGGTATCCATGTCCAGCGTGCTGTCGCACCCCGACCTGCTGCGGCTGAACCTGGGGGTCTTCACCCTGCACCTGATCCAGGTCGCGCTGTTCGTGGTGGTGCCGGCCGCGCTGGCGCGCACCGGCGGCCTGGACGCGGCCACGCTGTGGAAGGTCTACCTGCCGGTGGTGCTGGCCTCGTTCGTCGTGATGGTGCCGGTGATCGGCGTCACCGAGCGCTACGCCACCCACCGCAAGACCCTGCTGGGGGCCGTTGCCGGACTCGTGCTGGTGTGCATGTTCCTGCCGTGGGCGCAGGACCGCTATGGCTGGCTGGTCGGCGCCATGATCGCCTTCTTCTCGGTGTTCAACATCCTCGAGGCCATGCAGCCTTCGCTGGTGTCCCGCGTGGCGCCGCCGTCGCTGAAGGGGCTGGCCCTGGGTTTCTATAATACGAGCCAGGCCATCGGGCTTTTCGCCGGCGGGGCGCTGGGCGGCTGGCTGCTCTCCCACCTGGGGCCCGCGGCGGTATTCCAGTCTGCGGCGGGGCTGGCGGTAATATGGCTGCTGGCGGCCTGGGGGATGAAGCCCCTGCCCGCCAGGCGGGCCGCGCAGCCGGAGCGGGTGTCCCACCCCGCCTCCTGAGCCCTTTCTGTCCCATTTACGCACGAGACCGTATTGCGGTCGGCGCATTTTCAACCAATGATGTTTTTTTTCTTGTGGCCCGTGGCCGCGCCGGGCGGGGGTGGCTACAATCCCTCCGCCTCGCTGCGGGCCGGTGAATACAGTCAATAGGAGTGTGGTAATGGCATCCGTCAACAAAGTCATCCTGGTCGGCAACCTGGGCCGCGACCCCGAAGTTCGCTACACGCCCGATGGCGCCGCGATCTGCAACGTGTCCATCGCCACCACGTCCCAATGGAAGGACAAGAACTCGGGCGAACGCCGCGAGGAAACCGAGTGGCACCGCGTGGTGTTCTACAACCGCCTGGCCGAGATCGCCGGCGAATACCTGAAGAAGGGCCGTTCGGTGTACGTGGAGGGCCGCCTGAAGACCCGCAAGTGGCAGGACAAGGACACTGGCGCCGATAAATATACGACCGAGATCGTCGCCGACCAGATGCAGATGCTGGGCGGCCGCGAAGGCGGCGGCGGTGGTGGCGAAGGCGGCTATGGCGATTCCGCGCCGGCCCCGCGCCAGTCCAACCGCCCGGCCAGCGGTGGCGGCGGCCAGCAGCGTCCGGCCTCGCAGTCGAGCTCGGCGCCGAACTTCGCCGACATGGACGACGACATCCCGTTCTGACGGGTACGCCCATCCGCCTCGATGCTCCACCATCTTTCTTTCGGCGTGGCCGACCTGCGTACCGCCGCCGGTTTTTACGACGCGGTACTCGGGCCTCTGGGCTATGAGCGTGTCTGGACGGACTTCGACGGCGATCCCGACCGGCACGCCGTCGGGTACGGCCTTCCCGGAGGGGGCGACAAGTTCGCGCTCAAGCAATGCTCGAAAAGAGAGAGCGTGCCGGGACCGGGGTTCCATCTCGCCTTTTCCGCGCCCAGCCGGGATGCCGTCGACCGTTTCCACGAGGCGGCCCTGCGCCACGGGGGCGCCGACAATGGCGCGCCGGGGCCGCGGCCGCGCTACGGTCCGGCCTACTACGCGGCGTTCGTGGTCGACCCCGAAGGCAACCGCATCGAGGCTGTCATCAGCACGGCGGCCTGAACAGGCCCTAGCCAAACCCCGTCCGAGCCGGCGGGGTTTTTTTGCAAATGATCCGATCGTTTCAGCCCGCCGCCGGCGCCTGGGCGCCCACCCGCCCGAACTCCACCGGCTGCTTCACGTAGAACAGGTCGATCGGTTCCTTGGCCAGCGCCGCCAGCAGCCGGTCGCAGGTCGGCGCATCGACCGCGATCGACACCTCGACCGGCTGGTCCGCCAGCTCGAAGAAGCGTGCCGAGTGGAAGCGGCCGGTGTGCCCGAAGCTTTCGCCGGCGGCCACCAGGGTGCCGCCCAGCGCGCCCTGCGCCTTGGCGAAAGCCAGCAGCCAGTGGGCCAGGGGCTGGCCGCCGTGGCGCCGGTCCTGCTGGGTGAAGAAGGTCAGTTGGAAGCCGTTCACGGTGTGTCTCCTTGCGGGGTCAGGACTGCCGCAATCCGGCGTAGGTGGCGATGCCGAGCAGGGTCATCGCGACGGAGCCGCCCACGTGGACCAGGATGGTCGCGGCCACCCAGCCCAGCCGCTGCTGCTGGATCAGGGCGACCAGTTCGGCCGAGAAGGTGGAAAAGGTGGTCAGGCCGCCGCAGAAGCCGGTGATGATCAACAGCCGCCAATGGGGCGGCAGGGCGGGGTTGCCGGCGAAATAGGCCACGGCCAGGCCGATGATGTAGGCGCCGATGAGATTGGCGGCCAGGGTGCCCGGCGGCATGGCCGGCAGCAGGGCGTTCAGGCCCAGCCCCAATACCCAGCGCAGCAGCGCCCCGATGGCGGCGCCGACGGCGATCGCGATTACCGCGAGCAGCATGAGGGACTCCTTGCTAAGGCGGGCTAGTGTAGTACGAGCGCGGCGGACCGGCCAGGCCGCGGTAGGCTAAGCTATGCCAAGCCCTTCCTCAAAGCCGATCATGACCCCGCCCGCCAGTGTCCTTCTTCGCCATCCTGCTCCCTGGCCCGCCGAATCCTTCCGTGATCCCGACGCGGCCGTCCAGCGCCTGATCGACATCTACACGCGCAATACCGCCTTCCTGTGCGACAGCTTCCGCGAAGTGGTCGCCACGCAGGCGTCCTCGCCCGGCCGGATCCGCGCCTGCTATCCGTTCATCAGGATACGCGTGGACACCTACGACGAGGTCGACTCGCGCCTGTCGTATGGACACGTGGCCGAGCCCGGCGTCTATCAGACCACCGTCACCAAGCCCAAGCTGTTCCGCTCCTATCTGACCGAGCAGCTCCGCCAGTTGATGGCCAACCATGGCGTCGCGGTGGAGATCGGCGAATCCGACGTGCCCATCGCGCTGCATTTCGCGTTTCCCGACGGCATCTATGTCGAGGGCGAGGACATCGAGGCGTTGAAGCGGCCCCTGCGGGACCTGTTCGATACGCCCGATCTCGCGGTCACGGACGATGCCATCGTCAACGGCAGCCACCGCCACCCGCCGGACGGGCCGCAGCCGCTGGCGCCGTTCACCGCGCCGCGCATCGATTACTCGCTGCATCGCCTGCAGCACTACACCGCCACCGCACCCTCGCATTTCCAGAATTTCGTGTTGTTCACCAACTACCAGTTCTACGTGGACGAGTTCTGCCTGCGCGCGCGTACGCTGGTGGCGCAGGGCCACTACGACGCGCTGGTCGAGCCGGGCAACCGCGTCACCCGCGCGGGCGATCCGGTGCCGGACCCGGCGGCGCCGATGTCGCGGCTGCCGCAGATGCCCGCCTATCACCTGGTGCGCGAAGGACATTCGGGCATCACCCTGGTCAACATCGGCGTGGGGCCGTCCAACGCCAAGACCATCACCGACCATATCGCGGTGCTGCGTCCGCATGCCTGGCTGATGCTGGGACATTGTGCCGGGCTGCGGGCCTCGCAGCGGCTGGGCGACTACGTGCTGGCGCACGGCTACGTGCGCGACGACCACGTGCTGGATGCGGACCTGCCGACCTGGGTGCCGATACCGCCGCTGGCCGAGGTGCAGGTGGCGCTGGAGCAGGCGGTGGAGGAAGTGGCCGGACTGTCCGGCTGGGAGCTCAAGCGCATCATGCGCACCGGCACGGTGGCGACCATAGACAATCGCAACTGGGAACTGCGCGAGCACCTGGAGCCGGTGCAGCGCTTCTCGCAATCGCGCGCCATTGCCCTGGACATGGAGTCGGCCACCATCGCGGCCAACGGTTTTCGCTTCCGCGTGCCCTACGGCACCCTGCTGTGCGTGTCGGACAAGCCCCTGCACGGCGAACTGAAGCTGCCGGGAATGGCCAGCGCCTTCTATCGCCGGCAGGTGGGCCAGCACCTGGACATCGGGCTGCGGGCGCTGGAGATCCTGAGCAAGATGCCGCCCGAGCGGCTGCATTCGCGCAAGCTGCGCAGCTTCCTGGAGACCGCGTTCCAGTAGCGGGGCGTGCCGCCCGCACGGTAGGATGCGACCCATGATCCGGGCGTGAAGGGGGGGGCGTGACGACCGAGGGACGGCACGACAAGCGTTGGTGGCTGAGGTGGCTGCTGGTGGCGGCCGCCGCCGCGTTGCCGCTGGGAGTGGCGGTACCCTTTGTCTATCTGCAGGCCAGCCTGCTGGCGCGCCATGACGCGCGCGGCGCCGCCGAAGTGGTGATGCGCCAGGCCGATGCCATTTTCGCCGAGGCCGACAGGCTGGCCGCCGAGATGGCGCCGCAGGCCGGCAAGTCCTGTGCCGAGGCCGACGCCACGCTGCGCGAGGCGGCCTTCCAGCCGTATTTCCGCGCCATCGTCCTGGTGCGGCACCGCGTGCTCTATTGTTCCTCGATCACGGAATCCTTCACGCTGCCGCTGGCGCAACTGCTGCCGGACGGCGAGGTGCCGCCGGGGCGGTCCTTTCATTTCGTCCCCGGCACGCCCATGGTCCCGGACCGGCCCGCGGTGATGGCGATCCGCCTGGACCAGGCCGGCGACGGTGTCATCGTCACGGTGGATGGCCGCTACTTGCGGGATCTGCTGGACGCCGTCGGCGGCACCGGCCGCTACCGGATCGGCATCGAGGCCCTGGATGGCCGGCATGGGCTGGCGGGCCGGCGGGTCGGTGTCCCGCCTCCCGGCGCCTATTTCGTGCAGGACGTGGTGTCGACGATCTATCCATTCCGGGTGCGCTCCCTGGCGGATGCGGCCCTGCTGGCCGAATACCGGAAGCGCCTGGCGGGCAGCTACGCGCCCTTCGTCGTGCTGCTGGCCCTGCTGCTGGGCTATCTGTGCCACCACTTCCTGAAGTACCGGTTCTCGCTGGTGGCCGCGATCCGGCGCGGCATGCGGCGGGGCGAGTTCGAGGTCCACTATCAGCCCGTCATCGACCTGCGCGACGGGTCGTGCGCGGGCGCCGAGGCGCTGATGCGCTGGTTTCGTCCCGGGCAGGGGGCCGTACGCCCGGACCTGTTCTTCGCCGTGGCCGAGTCCAGCGGCCTGGCGATTCCGCTGACCCGGCACCTGTTCAAGCTGGTGGGGCGCGACCTGCGCCGCTGTCCGATGGGGCCGCTATTCCGCGTGGGCCTGAACGTCACCGCCAGCCATCTGGTGGAGCCGGGCATCGTCGACGACGTTGCCCGGCTGCGCAAAGTGGTCGGTTCGGGGGCGGCGGATTTCGTGCTGGAGATCACCGAGCGCGAGCCCCTGCCCCCCATCGAGCAGGTCTACGAGCACATGGGGGTGCTCAGCGCCAGCGGCGTGAAGCTGGCCATCGACGACTTCGGCACGGGCCACAGCTCGCTGGCCTACCTGGAACGGTTCCCGGTCGATTATCTGAAGATAGACCGCGGCTTCGTGTCGGCCATCGGCACGGATGCGATCAATGCCTCGGTGCTGGAGATGATCATCGGGCTGGCTTCGCGGCTGGGGGTGGAGCTGACCGCGGAAGGCGTGGAGACGCGCGAGCAGCTCGACTATCTTGCCGCCCAGGGCGTGCACTATGCGCAGGGCTTCCTGTATGCCCGACCCATGCCCATCGAGGCCCTGCGGGCCTGGGTGGATGCGTTCCACGGCGCGCCGTAAGCTAACATCCAGGGTCGTCCCGCCACACTTACGCCGCCCCGTCCCATGCTGCAGCTCGAACGCGTGTTTCCCGCATTGTCCGAACCCACGATGCGGCGCTACCTGATGGGGCAGGGGGTATCGGTGCTGGGGAGCTGGACGCAGAACGTCACGCTCAACCTGGTCGTCTACCACCTGTCGGGATCGGCCGCCGTGCTGGCCCTGCTCAATTTCCTGTTGTATGGGCCGCAGCTGGTGATCGCGCCCCTGGCGGGGGCGCGGGTCAATGCGGCCAACGCGCGCCGCTCGACGCTCGGCGTCCTTTATTCGTCGATGACCGTGGCCTGCATCCTGGCGGTGCTGTCGCTGCTGCACTGGCTGACCCTGCCCATCATTCTGGGGCTGGCGCTGTGCGCCGGCGTGCTGAACGCGATCGAGACGCCGTCCCGCCAGGTGCTGCTGCTGACCGGCCTGGAAGACCCGGCGCTGCTGCCCAACGCCATCGCCATGAACACCATGGTCTACAACGTGGGGCGCATGGTGGGGCCGAGCATGGCCGCCATCATCTATCCCATGTTCGGCCAGGCCGCAGCCTTCCTGACCTATGCCGCCGCGCTGGTGTTCATGGCCTGGTGCGTGCGATCGATGCCGCGCCGCGCGGCGGCGGCCGCGTCGCCTTCGCATGATCGCGGGGGCCTGCGCAATGCGCTGGTCTATGTGCTGGACGACCGCTTCACCGCCAAGTATCTGTCCATCCTGGCCTGCATGGGCCTGCTGGCGGGCAGCTACCAGACGCTGGTGCCGCTGCTGGCGGACCGGGTCTTCCACGACGCCGCCCGATACACCGGCGTTTTCTTCGCCTGCGCCGGCATGGGCGCGCTGGCCGCCGCCGTGGTCCTGTCGTCCTCCATCGCCTCGCGCACCGCCAACCTGCTCCGGTTCGCGCCCTGGATCGCCTGCGTGGCGATGGCGCTGCTGTCCATCAGCTGGAGCAGCGCCGTCAGCGGCGTGGCCTTCGTGCTGCTGGGCTTCTGCCTGAGCTTCTCGGCCACCTCGACCAACGCCACCATCCAGCGCCGCTGCCCGGAATCCGTGCGCGGCGCGCTGGTCGGCCTTTACGGCATGGCCTACAACGGCACCATGCCTTTCGGCTATCTGCTGGTCGGCTCGTTCTCGGAGGCCTTCACGGTAACCGGCGCGTTCGGCACCATGGCCGCGGTGCTGGCCGCGTGCATCGGGCTGCTGACGCTGCTGTACTGGCGCAAGACCTGAAGGTTGTTTCAATAGGTGGAGGTAAGGCGTTCAGCCACGTCTGTTCGTCTCGGCAGTTCCGGCCCGGGAGGTTAGAATCAAAGTCGCTTCAAGCCCATCCGCCTTGCTATGCGTGTTCTTCATATTTTCAAGATCTACTTTCCCGATGCCTACGGTGGAATCGAGCAGGCCATCCACAGTCTTGCGTCACGAGGTATGGCGCAGGGCATCGAGAGCCGGGTCCTGACGCTGTCGCCAAGAGGAAAGATGATCGATGCCGATGCGTCGGGGTACTCCATCCATCGCTACACCAGGAATCTGGACGTCGCGTCCACAGGGATGTCGCTGCAGTTCCTGGTGAATTTCCGGCGTGAAGCCGCCTGGGCCGATCTGCTGCACTTTCATTTTCCGTGGCCTTTTGGAGACCTGGCCTATCTCATGTCGGGTGTCGAGACACCGGCGGTCATGACCTACCACTCAGACATCGTCAAGCAAGCGCAGTTGTTGAAGTTCTACAGACCGCTTCGAGACCGTCATCTTGCACGCATGGTGCGTATCGTCGCGACTTCGCCGAACTACGTCGCCAGCAGCGAGGTGCTTCAGCAGTGGCGGGACAAGGTAGAGGTGGTGCCCTGCGGCATTGCGATAGTGAAGCCGCGAGACCAGGAAGCCATCTGGCGCTGGCGCCAGCAGATCGGCGAAAGGTTTTTCGCCTTCCTGGGCGTGCCTCGGTACTACAAGGGTCTGGACTTTCTGCTCGAAGCGCAGGTGGGGCGCGACTACCCGCTGGCGTTGATCGGTGATGGCGCCGAACGTGCCGCGCTCGAGGCTCGCGCGCGTGCTCTGGGGTTGAAGAATGTGCATTTCCTCGGCCTGCTCGGCGACGAAGAAAAATCCGATGTGCTGGCGGCTGCCAGCGGTTTTGTGTTTCCATCGCACGTCCGCACCGAAGCTTTTGGTCTTGCCCTGGCGGAGGCCGCCCAGCAAGGCCTGCCGATGATCTCGTGCGAAATTGGTACGGGTACGAGTTTCGTCAACCTGCACCAGGAAACGGGCCTCGTGGTTCCGCCGCGGGATCCGCGAGCTTTGGGAGAGGCCATGGACCTTTTCTGGAACGATCCTGAGCAGGCGAGACTTTGGGGCAGGAATGCCCGAGCCCGCTACCTGGAGTTATTCACCGAGGACGCCATGGTGCGTGGCTATGCCAGGTGCTACCGGGAAGTGCTGGGCCGGTAGCCGGTTCCGTGTTCGCCCGCCCAGGACAGCGGCGCATGCTTCACATCACGCTTCGATAGACTTCGGCCGTTCTCGAGGCGGTGCGGTCCAGTGAAAACTGCCGTGATCGCCGCAGGCCGCGAGCCACGCATTGGGCTCGGATGCTTGGAGAGCGGATCAGGTCTTGCATGGCGGACGCTATTTCGCCGGTATTCTCGGGAGTCACCAGGATTGCGGCATCGCCGGCCACTTCGGGCAGCGAGGTGGTATTGGAGGTCACCACCGGGGTGCCGCTCGCGAATGCTTCCAGCACGGGCAGGCCGAAGCCCTCGTGCAGCGAGGGGAAAACCAGGGCTTCGGCGTGGCGATACAGGGCACGCACGTCGCCGTCGTCCTGCAGGTCGTTCAGCCATATCACTCCTTCGTCGCGCATGGACTGGAGGCGCGCGATGGTCGTCTCGCTGCGCCAGCCCGGCCGTCCTACGATCAGCAACTGGTGTTCGCATCGCAAGGCGGCAGGCAGCAGAAGATAGGCGTCTAGAATGCGATCGACATTCTTGCGAGGTTGCAGTGTTCCGACGAAAAGAAAATGGCGTCCTCGCAACGCCAACCTGGAGCGCAACCGGGCGTAGCGTTCATCCGAGTCTCCTGCCTCGAACCAGACGGGATCGATGCCATTGGGCACGACATGGATTTTTCGTTCATCGACCCCGAAATGGGCAACAAGCTCGGCGACCGCGGCCTGAGAGATCGCGATATATGCGTCGCCGAGCCTTCCCGCCCGCGCCAGCAGCAGGTTGCGCAGCATCCGCAGGCGTGGAGACGCCCATTCCGGGTGACTGAGCGGAGCGGCGTCGTGCAGGGTGATGACGCTCGGGCATGTCGTCCTGAATGCCATGTGGTCGGTGCAGTGGAAAACATCCACGCCCAGTTTGACGGGGCGCACGAGGCCGAGCATCTGGCCCGCGGTCAGCAGCCCGTATGAGTGCGGCAAATAACTGCCGTGCACGAGTACTGGCCGGGTACGCCCACCGGGCCAAGCGTAGCCGACCGGACGGCAGTCATGATGGGAAAGATGGTCGAAAAGCGCCGCCGTATACGTTCCGATGCCGTCCTTGTGGGGCCGCAGCGCCGGTTCGGCCTTGGTAGTGGAGATGCCCACCACCAACCTGGACCAGGCGCCGGCCAAGGACGAGAAAGGGTCTGTCATGCTACGTGCTCGTGAAACGCCAGGGCGCAGTATAGACAAGGACAGGCACGCATATTGCTGTCTAGCCCGCCAGACACGAAGGAGGCCACCATGCCCATCGATCCCAGGCGCGACAAACCCGAGGCGTCCACGCCCTCGAATCTTCCCGAAGCCGCGGTGGACGAGACCGGCAACGAAGATCCCGGTGCCGAGCTGACCGAACTGCCCGAGCACGAAAAGCAGGAGCACGCCGGCATCCCGCCCGACGAACGGGGCGGGCAGTCCGGCGGCGCCAAGCGCGAGCGCACCGTGGGCAACCATCCGGTGGATCCCAACAGCATGCCGTCTCGCATCGGGCTGCCTGTCGGGGTCGACCGCGAAACCGCCGCCGATCCGGGCCGGCAGACGCCCGAGGCTCCGGAGACGGACAACCGGAGCTGATCGCCGCTGGCGCCGGTCAGTCGGGGGACGGATCGTCGGGCAGCCACAAGGTGAAAGTGGTGCCCGATTCGGAGGACGCGACAGTCAGCGTGCCCTGGTGGGCCACCGCGATCTGCCGGGCGATGTAAAGGCCCAGCCCCAGGCCCGCGCGGCGCCGCTCGATGCCGTGGCGCGGCCCCCGCATCAGCGGGTCGAAGATCTGGTGCCGCATGTGGGGCGGGATGGGAGCCCCGTGGTTGTGGACTTCGGCGATCACGCCGTCCTCGCCACGCCGCACCCGCAGCGCGACCGGGCGGTCGGCATAGCCGTGCTGGACCGCGTTGCCCAGCAGGTTGGCCAGCAACTGGGCGAGGCGGTTGGCGTCCCAGCGGCCGGCCAGCCGTCCCTGGCATTCCAGCACGAAGGTCTGTTCCGGATGCACGGCCCGGATCTCGTCCAGGGCCCGCGCGCAGATGTCTTCCAGGTCGCTGCGCGAGAGCGCCAGCGGAAGCGGACTACCCAGGCGGGTGCGGGTGAAATCCAGCAGGTCGTCGATCATGCGCTGCATGCGCGAGCCGCTATGGCCGATCCGCGTGGCGGCCTCGCGGCAGCGGTCGGGAAGCTCGTCGGCCAGCATGAGGGCCTGGGCCGACATGGCGATGGCGCCCAGCGGGGTCCTGAGGTCATGGGCCAGGATGCCGACGAACAGGTCGCGGGCCCGTTCCAGGCCGGCCGAGTACCGGGAGATCGACTCCCTCAGGGCCTGGTCCAGCGCCTGGTTGAAGCGGACCAGGTCGTCGCAGGCCTCGGCGCCCATCTCGCCGGTTTCCCGCACCCAGCGCTCCAGGATGTTGGCGCGCAGCGCGCAGAACTCGGACACCATCTCGGTCAGCGTGAAGCCGGCTCGCAGCCGGTTGCGGGCATGGACGTGGGCCTGGCGAATGGCGCCGGCCGGACGTTCCCCGGGGGCGGAACCGTCGGAACCGGCTCGCAGGTCCGCGGCCAGTTGGCGCAGCAGCGAGCGGGCCGAGGTCTGCAGGGCATGCTCGGACACGGCCGAGCGCCGCAGGTCCAGTTGCCGGGCGAAATTGCGCCAGTCGCTCAGTAGCAGGTCCAGGTTCGCGTCGATGAAGTCGGCCAGTCTCATAGCCCCTCCCGGCATATATGGCCACGCGTGGGATAGCGCTGCACGGCAGGGCGCCGGCATGCTTGCCGGCGAATTGTAGATCCTAGGGCGGACTGGCGGCCGCATGAGCAAGGCTGGTTACAAGCTGGGCGGCGGGCGCCGGCCGTTGCGGGAAGAATCGTTGCCGGAAATCGTCCAGGGTGCGCCGCAATCCTTCTTCCAGCGGCGTGCCCGGTTCCCAGCCCAGCATGCGGCGGGCAAGGCCGATGTCGGGGCAGCGCCGCACCGGATCGTCCTGGGGCAGCGGCCGCCGTTCGATGTCCGACGCCGAGCCGGCCAGGCTCCGGATGGTGCGGGCGATGTCGAGCACCGTGGTCTCGTGCGTGTTGCCCAGGTTCACCGGACCGTGGAAATCGTCGGGGCTGTTCATCAGGCGCATCAGGCCGTCGATCAGGTCGTCCACGTAGCAGAACGAGCGGGTCTGGCTGCCGTCGCCGTAGAGGGTCATGGGTTCGCCCGCCAGCGCCTGCATGATCAGATTGGATACCACCCGGCCGTCGTCGGGCCGCATACGGGGGCCGTAGGTATTGAAGATGCGGGCGATCTTGACCTGCAGCCCATACTGGCGCTGGTAATCGGCGAACAGCGTTTCCGCGCAGCGCTTGCCTTCGTCGTAGCAGGCCCGTATCCCGTTGGGATTGACGTGGCCCCAGTAGTCCTCGCGCTGCGGATGGCGGTTCGGATCGCCGTAGACCTCGCTGGTCGAGGCCTGCAGGATGCGCGCGTTCAGCCGCTTGGCCAGGCCCAGCATGTTGATGGAGCCATGCACGCAGGTCTTGGTGGTTTGCACGGGATCGTGCTGGTAGTGCACCGGCGAGGCGGGGCAGGCGAGGTTGTAGATCTCGTCGGCCTCGATGTAGAGCGGGAAGGTGATGTCGTGGCGCAGCAGCTCGAAGGAAGGATGCCCGATCAGGTGGGCGATGTTGGCCTTGGTGCCGGTATAGAAGTTGTCGACGCACAGGACCTCGTGCCCGGCTTCGATCAGCCGCGTGCACAGGTGCGATCCCAGGAAGCCGGCACCGCCTGTGACGACGATGCGGCGTGGCAGAAGCGGGCTCATGATGGCATCTCCTCGGGTTGGGCGGCCAGGTCCGCGGTCGTGCGCGTCGCTTGCGCGAAGACGTCCATCCAGTCGCGCACGAAGCGGTCGATGCCGAAACGCTGCAAGGCCCTCAGGCGCGCCTCCTGGCCCCAGGTGCGGGCCAGTTCGGGGTCGGCCAGCAGCTCGTGCATGACATCGGCCAGGCAGTCCAGGCGGGTGTCCACATAGCCGTTGGCGCCGTTCTCGATCACGGTGCTCATCTCGGTGGTGGCCAGGCCGATGACGGGCACGCCCGCCATCATGGCCTCGATTACCGCCAGCCCCAGGCTGGTGTAGCGGATGGGGTTGAAGAAGAAGCGGTAGCGGGCCACGAGCGCGGGCAGCTCCAGGTTGGGCACCTCTCCCAGGCCGCCCAGCGACTGCGCGTCCATGCCGGCCAGGTCCAGCGGCACGCGGGCGCGCAGCGCGTCGTAGACATCGGCCCCCAGGCGCCGGCCGCGCCGCTTCAGGTGATTCACCACGACGATGCCGCGCGGTGTCGTGCCCTGATACTCGATGTCGGGGGGCAGCCGCACGCCATGCTCGACCACGCGCGCGGGCGTGCAACCGCTGTCCCACATCAGGGCGTTGAACGGGGTGACGTGGACCAGTGTGCCGCGAGGCTCCTGGAACCAGTGCACCGTGTTGGTGGGATGCAGCTGCGGCGGATCGTGTTCCAGATAAATCTGCGGCAGCTGGCGCTGCGCGGCCGTCAGCAACTGCCCGCGATCCTCCAGGTAGGCCTGCTTGGATTGGTACAGCACGCAGTCGAAGCGCATGTCGCGTACCTTGCTGGCGGACACTTCGTGGACGTTGCGGCCCCAGGGCAGACCGTGTCCCAGCGGCGCGTAGCCCGGCCCGCCGCCCGGGCGCGTGACGACATGGAACTCGTGCGGCACCTGGGTGAGGTAATAAAGATAGTTGCCGTGTACGTGCCAGGTCAGGATGCGCAATGGTCGCGCGAGGGTGTCAGGCATGGCTGGGCTCCTTGCAAAGCATGCGTTCGGCCTGGCGGATCACGTCCGAGGCCTTGATCCCGAGGGCGCACGGATGGCCGATCGGGCAATCGGGGTAGGCGCAGGGCCGGCAGGCAACGTCATGCCAGAGCACCACGTGCCGCGCGTGGTCGGCCGGCGCCCAGCGGTGCACGTCGCTGCCGCTGGCGATCACCACGCTGGGGGTGCGCATCGCCGCCGCGACATGGGAGACGCCGGTGTCGTTGCAGATCAGCAGGCGGCATCGTTCGAGCATGGCCGCCAGCGCGCCCAGGTCCGTGCGGCCCGCCAGGTCGCGCAGCGGGGTACCGGCCAGGCGTCCGACCCGGCGCGTCAGCGCGCGTTCTTCGCCGCTTCCGGTCAACGCCACGTCGAAGCCCGCCCGGGCGACCGCCGAGGCCACGGCCGCGTAGCGTTCGGCCGGCCAGCGGCGCGAGGACAGGCGGGCGCCGGGATGGACCAGCACCGTGCGGTCCGGCCGGAGTCCTTCCCGCTCGGCCAACCGGGCAGCCGCCTGCCTGTCCTCGTCTGTCAGCGGAAACTCCAGCGCGGCGTCCGGGCAGGGTACGTCCAGGAAGCGCATCAAGGCCAGGTAGCGTTCGACCTCGGGCAGGTGGTCAGGCCAGGGCATCCACCACGCGTCGCGTTCCAGGCCGTGCTCTCGCTCGGGCTGGAAGCCGGCGATGCGCGCCGCGCCCAGGCGTCGCACGATGTCGTTGGTCAGACGGCCGCTGCCGTGCATTTGCAGGGCGACGTCGAAGCGCTGCGCCCGGGCCCAGTCGAAGAAGGCGGGCAGCGCGTCCGCGCGGGCGGGCTGTTCCGGCAGCCCGTCCAGTCCGGGAAAGACGGCCAGTTCGTCGACATGGCGGGCGAAGCGTTGCTGGAATCCCCGCGCGCCCGCCAGGCCGACCAGGGTGATCCGGGCTCGGGGAAAGCGTGCGCGCAAGGCTCGCAGCGCCGGTACGGCGCATAGCATGTCGCCCAGTTGCAGGGCGCGGAACACGGCGATGCTGCCGGGTTCGGGTTGCCACAGGGGATGGGAGCCCGGTGTGCCGGTCATAGGAATCTCGCCTTGAAGTGCCATGCACCGCGCAGCCTCCAGAACAGCGAAAGCGGGGGGATCAGCACCGATGTGACCAGCATCTCGACCACGTGCGACGGCGCGAGCGAGGCGCCGCGCAGCCGGGCAAGGAAGAAGTGCAGGGTCAGGGCCGACCAGACCGCCAACCCGCACCATGCCAGCCATGGAAGATCGGCCGCGGCGCCCGCCACGGTGGCCAGCGCGGCGGCGACGATGGCGAAGTAGTTCCAGGGAGGGCGGCGGCGTATGCGGGCCCGGTACAGCAGCGGATGCTTCTTGTAGAGCAAGGCGTCGAAAAACACCTTGCGCTGCTGGCCCACGCTGACGCCGACGGGCGCCGGCCTGACCGGATGCAGCACGATGGCGTCCTCGGCCCGCGCGATCCGGCGCCCGTGCGCCAGCAGCGTGAACTGCAGGTCGGAGTCCTCGCGCCAGGCCAGCGTGAACCGCTCGTCGAAGCCACCCACGGCGACCAGCGCCCGCTTGCGCACCAGGCAGTTGGCGGTGGCGAATTCCGCGTGTTCCAGTCCACCGGTATCCCGCTCATGGTCGCGCGGCCGGTCCGGCAGCGGCACGCGTATCCGGCCGACGACGGCATCGACGCCGTCGGTCATCGCGTCCAGGCCGCGGCGCAGCCACGACGGCGTGGGAATCGTGTCGTCGTCGGTGAAGGCGACGATGGGCGCCCGCGCCTCTTCCCAACCCCGGTTGCGTGCGCCGGAGGGGCCTTGCGTGCCTTCGGCGTCGAGGTAGCGCACGCTCAACCCGCGCGCGGCATGTTCCCGGGCCAGCGTTTCGACCACGCGGCGGGTCTCGCGATCCGGGCCGTCATCGACCACCAGGAGTTCGAAGCGCCGGGGATCGACGTCCTGCCAGGTCAGCGCCCGCAGGCAGCGTCGCAGCATGCGCGGCCGTCGGTAGGTCGGCACGACCACCGAAACCAGCAGGGCCGGAGGGGTGCTCATGCCGATTTCTCCAACAGGAAGGAACCGATGGCGAGTGCGTCGAGCGGGGACGTCCAGAAACATTCGATCGCGTCGCGCGGCGTGCACACGACGGGTTCGCCCCGCGTGTTGAAGGAGGTGTTCACCAGTACCGGTACGCCCGTGCGGCGCTCGAACGCGGCGAGCAGGTCGTAGTACAGCGGGTGCTGGTCGCGGCGCACCGTCTGCACCCGCGCGGTGCCATCGGTGTGGCGCACGGCCGGGATGCGATCGGCCTTGTCCGCCAGCACGTCGAAGACGAACAGCATGAACGGGGCGACGATGGGGCCGGGGCGCGACGTGGCGAACCAGTCCCGGGCGCGTTCTTCCATGACGACCGGCGCCACCGGGCGGAAGTCCTCGCGGTCCTTGATCTCGTTGAGCCGGGACTGCATGCCCGGATCGATGGGCGAGGCCAGGATGGACCGTGCGCCCAGGGCGCGCGGCCCGAATTCCATGCGGCCCTGGAACCATCCCACGATCCTGTCCTGCGCCAGCAGTTCCGCCGTGGCCTCGGCGATGTCCGCCGGCCTGCGGTAGGCCAGCTTCGAACGTTGCAGGAAGGCCTCGATCTCGTCGTCGCCGAATTCCGGGCCCAGGAAGGCATGCTCCATGCTCCAGCGGCGCTCTTGCCCCGCGCGCTGCTGGCTGTTCACCCAGAGCGCCGCGCCCAACGAGGTGCCGGAGTCTCCTGCGGCCGGCTGCACCCAGACCTCGCGAAAGGGACCGCGCTCGCGCAGGCGCGCATTCATGACGCAGTTCAGCGCGACGCCGCCGGCCATGCAAAGATTGGGCGAACCCGTTTCGCGATGCAGCCAGCGCGCCATGCGCTCCACCGTCTGCTCCAGGGCGAACTGCAAGGACCGGGCGAGATCGTAGTGATGCTCTTCCAGCGGGCCGCCGCGGCGCCGCGCCGGGCCGAAGCGCTGCACAAGCGATAGCGGCGACACGGTATAGCCGCCATCGTCGCCCACGCGCATGATTTCCTCGAAGAAGTCCGCGTGGCGTGGTTCGCCGAAGGACGCCAGAGCCATCACCTTGTATTCGTCGGAGGAGTGCAGGAAGCCCAGGTGACGGGTGACTTCCTCGTACAGCAGGCCCAGCGAATGGGGAAGATCGATTTGCTTGATGCGCCGGTAGGCGCCACCGGAATAGTGTCCGTAGCTGGTGGTGGCGCGCTCGCCCCGGCCGTCCATGGTCAGGACCGCGGCATCGTCGAAGGGGGCGGCCAGGAACGCGCTGGCTTCGTGCGCCAGGTGATGCTCGACGAAATGCCAGCGCCGCTGGATGTCGCTGGACGTAGCGCCGCGGAAGCGCTCCTGGAGATGATGCGGAGCGCCATCGGCCAATTGGCGGGGGGCGTTGACCACATACGACAGGAACAGCGGGTCCCAGGGCGAGGTCGTCGCCGTGGGGCTGCCGCCGCGCGAGGGCTCCAGCGGCAGCGTGATGTGCCCATCCACGGCCTGTTCCTGCAACAGCAGGGACGGGTCGTACGAATAGGCGAAGTGGTCGACCTGCGGGAGGTCGATGCCGGCCTGCGCCAGGCAATAGTCGATGGCGTGGAAAGGCAGTTGCCAGGTCGTGAACGGTACTGGCCGCTTGCCGTGCTTGACGTGGGTGAAACGCTCTTCTTCCGCCGCTGCCAGCACCACGCCGTCGCGTACCAGCGTCGCGGAGCAGTCGTGGTAGACCGCGTTGATTCCCAGTGTGTACATGGGCGGGCTCCTTGAGGGGTGTTCAGGCGGCCTGCGTGGCGGCGCACGCGCGGCGCCGCCAGGCCAGCAGTTCGTGCGCGGCCTGGACCACGACGGCGGGGTCGACGCCCGCCAGGCAGGCGTGGTGGCCTTCCGGGCAGACGCTGCGATAGCAGTACTTGCAGGGCACGTCGCGGTTCAGCAGCCGGTGTTCGACGCCCCAGGGCGCGTGCTGAGGATTGGTCAGCGCATACAGGTCGGCCACCGGCGTGCCGACGGCCGCCGCCAGGTGCACCGGCCCGCTGTTGTTCGAGACCAGCACAGCCGCGTCGGCCAGCAGCGCACCCAGTTCCCCCAGGCTCAATTCACCGGCCATGTCGGTCGCGCACCGGCCCGCCAGGACGTCGACGTGTTCGGCCAGCGGCCGTTCTCCGGCGTCTCCGGTCAGTACGACCGGCGCGGTGGCGGACAGCTCGCGGACCACGCGGGCGAACAGTTCGGGCGGATAGCGCCGGGACGGCGCGCTGGCGCCCGGGTGGACCACGATGCAGGAGGCCAAGTCGGCGATGCCGCGGGCGGCGAGTTTTCCCCGCATCGCTTCACGGTCGGCCGGCCGCACGGCGAACTCCAGTCCCTCGGCCGGCGGCCGGGCGCCGATCGACGCCACCAGGTCGAGCTGGCGCCGGGTCTCGTGGCGCCCGCCATCCATGGGAACATCGTCCTTCGTCCAGTCCGATAGCAACTGGTACGGGTTCTCGCGGGCATGGGCAAGCACGCGCGGGATGCCGGCCAGCCTGCACATCAGGGCGGCGGGCAAAGCGCTCTGGCTGTACACGGTGAAGATCGCCGCCGCATCGAAGCCGCCGGCGCGCAACTGCTCGATCATGGCCAGGTCCGGGGCCGGATCGGCCGTCCGCAGGTTCTTCACCCACGGCGCGTCGTAGGCGATCGCCGCGTCCACGCTGGGCAGGTGCGGAGCCAGGCGCGCGCCGGCCGGCGAGCACAGCAGCGTGATGCGCCGGCCGGCCGCCGAGTGCTTCAGCGCGCGCAGCGCCGGCGTGGTCATCAGCACGTCGCCCAGGTTGTCCAGCCTGACGCAGAGTATGTTCGTGGCGCGGTCCCAGCCCGAGGTCACGGGCGCGTCGTCCGGCCGCTGCGCGAGGGCACTCATGCCACCTCCCTGGCGCGCAGCGCCACCGCCACGATGGTGGCCGCCTGTTCGAAGCCATCCACGATGTAGTCGGGCTCGCGGAACGGACCCCGTACCCATTCGGTTTCATGGCCGTTGTTCAGCAGCACGGTGCGGCAGCCCGCGCGGCGGCCGGCCTCCACGTCGTCCAGGATGTCGCCGATGAACCAGGACCGCTCCAGGTCCAGGCCGAGGTCGCGCGCGGCCTGGCGCAGCAGTCCGGGCTGGGGCTTGCGACAGGTGCAGGGCAGGGCATAGGGACGGCGCACGCCACGCGCCAGGTGGGGGCAGTAGTAGAACCCGTGCAGCCTGGCATGGGCGCCCTCGAACATGCGCGCGAGTTGCAGGTGCACGCCTATCAGCGCTTCTTCCTCGAACAGTCCGAGCGCGACGCCGGGCTGGTTCGTGACGACGACCATGGGCGCGTTCGTGCCTCCCAGGCGCCGCAGGCCCGTTTCCACGCCCCGGTCGAAGCGCATCCGCGCCGGATCGACGTTGTAGGCGTCGTTCACCAGCAGCGTGCCGTCCTTGTCCAGGAATACCGCCGGTTTCAGGGCCATGACGTTTCTCGCATCGGCAGCACCATCACTTCGGGGATGACGGTCTCGTCGGGTTGCAGCAGGACGAAGCGCACGGTGCGCGCCACGTTGCCCGGGTCCTGGAGCGTGTCGGCATCGATGTCGGGAAAGCGGTCCAGCAGGAAGGGCGTGCGCATGCCGCCGGCCACGACCGCCGAGACCTTGATGCCGTGGGGGCGAAGTTCGGCGTGCAGGGCGTGCGACAGGCCCAGGAGGCCCCATTTGGTGGCGTGGTAGACGGCGGCGTTGGGCCAGGCGCGCTTGGAAGCGGTCGAGGCGATGTTGACGATGTGCCCGTGTCCGCGCTCCTTCATGTGGGCGCACGCATGCCGGGATATCAGGAAGGGGCCGGTCAGGTTGGTGCGCAGGATGCGGTCCCAGTCGGCCAGCCCCAGTTCGTCGATGGGCACGGTCAGGTCGACGGCGGCATTGTTGACGACGGCGTCCAGATGCCCGAAGCGCGAGATGGCGCGGTCGATGGCGGCCCGCACGTCGCTCTCGTTGCCCACGTCGAAGCCGATCGCATCGGTGTGCGCGCCGATGCGCCGGGCCATCGCATGCGCCTTGCCTTCGTCGACGTCGCCGATCAGAACGCGGGCCCCATCGGCCGCCAATTCCTGGCAGATGGCCGCGCCCAGTCCCTGCCCGCCGCCTGTCACCAGTACCGTCCTGCCTGCCATGCTCGTGGGTGTCCGGGATGTCATGCTTTTCTCCTTGCTGTCATTTGGCGGCCAATGCGGCTTCGGCCATCGGCTCGCGCCGTGCGCGGCGGGGCTGGGCCGGCGCCTGGGTCAGGCCGGCATAGGCGCGCAGCATGTCGCGGGCGACGAAGTTCCAGGTGAACATCTTCTGCGCGCGCCGCAGGCCGTTGCGCCCCAGCCGTCTGGCCGCCTGCTCGTGCCGGGCCAGGAAGGCCAGGCGTTCGGCCAGCGCCTCGGGGTCGCGCGGCGGGACGAGATAGCCGGTCTTGCCATCGATCACGGTGGACCGTATGCCGCCCACCGCCGAGCCCACCACCGGCCTCGCGCAGGCCATGGCCTCGACCGGCGTGATGCCGAAGGGCTCGTACCAGGGCGTGGTGACGAATACATCGCAGGCGCCGTAGAACAGCGGCAGACGATCGCGGTCGCACCGCCCGCAGAAGGACACCGCGTCGCGCACGCCCTCCTCGTCCACGATGCCGCGCAGCCGTCCCAGCTCCGGCGTGGCCAGGTCGTCGGGGCGCACCGCGTCGCCGCCCACCACGCGCAGGACGGCATCCACGCCATGGCGGCGACGCAGGATGGCGAGCGCGCGTATGGCGTTGTCCACGCCCTTGCGCGGCACCATGCGGCCCAGCTGCAGCAGCGTGAATTTCCCCGGCTCCCACCCCAGCGACGTGCGGGCGGCGGCCCGGTCCATGGGCGCGAGTTCATCGGCGTCGAAACCGCAGGGAATGATGTCTATCTTCGTGGGATCGGCGGCATAGTGCTCGACCAGGTCTTCGAGATCCTGCGGACATTCGGCGATCAGCTTCTCGGCCCGGCGCACGAGCTCCAGTTCGATGGCGTAGCGCTCCGCGGGAAACCGGTCCGCGCTGCCCTGGTGCTTGCGCCGCACCCGGTCCAGCGCGTGGAAGGTCATGACCAGCGGCACGCCGAACTCGCGCGTGACCGGCAGGGCAGCCAGGCCCGACATGAAGAAGTTGGCGTGGACGACGTCGTAGATCGGCCAGTTGTTGCGGAAGTAGTGGAGCAGGAACTCGGAAAAGTGCCCCATGTACGGCAGCAGCGACTCCTTGGGAATCGGGCGCGCGGGGCCGGCGGGAACATGGATGACCCGTACGCCGGGCTGCCAGGCCAGCGTGCGGGGCAGCGAAGGGTCGTCCAGGCGGGTGAAGACGTCGACCCGGTTGCCCTGGGCGGCAAGCTCGCGCGCCAGATGCGCGACATAGATGTTCTGGCCGCCGCTGTCCACGCTGCCGGGGGGCGCCAGCGGAGATGCATGTTCACTGACGAGGGCGATGGTGCGCATGGTGGTGTCCCTTTCGTTGATCAGCACAACTACGGGGGCAGACATCGCATCTTCCGTTCCCGGCCCCGGGAAGCGGCTCCAGTCTCCATGGGCTTTCCGGCCACACCAGTAAGGTCTACACGAGCGTGAACTTCTTGCCGACGGTTCCTACAGAACCAGTCCGCGGGACTCCGTCAGCGCCCGGCCCTTGACGATCGCCCTCAGGCAGGCGGCGACGGTCATCGCGAAGGCCTCGTCGTACCAGGGATTGGCGCCGCTGGACGCAACCACGTAGCCGTCCAGGCACGCGGTACCCCACAGCGTGGAGTCGTTCTCCCGCAGCAGTTGCGGGTAGGCGGTCTGTACCAGGTGGCTCTCGATGCCCGTGCGCCAGCTGATCCGTGCCTTGCCGCGCGCGAAGGCGGCGTAGTCGGCGTCCCACTGCTGCGGGTCGCCCACGGCGTGCTCGTAGAGAATGGCCTCTTCGAACTGGTCCCGCCCGGGGGAGCTGGCCGGATCCATGATGACGAGATACAGGAAGCCGCTCTCGCCGACGCGGGGGTCGCGCATCGCGGCCTCGATCGTCGGCAGCGCCATGCGGACCGCCTGCGCGGCCGCTTGTCTGTCCGCGTAGAAACTGGGCGCGGACACCGTGGGGGCCGAGGCAAGAAAGGGGTTGCCGTTCATGGGAAGACTCCTTGGTGGTGGGAATGCGGACAGGATTCAGGCTGCCGGGCCCGGCCCGGGCCGCGCGTGATCGCGCACCAGCGTGGCGACCGTGGCGGCCAGTTCGTCGGGGTCCACCGGCTTGGCCAGGTGCACCTGGAAACCCGCCAGCAGCGCGCGCATGCGGTCCATGGGCTGAGTGCGGCCGGTCAGCGCGACGGCCGGCATGAGATCGGGCAGCGAGACCGAACGCCGGGATTCCAGGCTCCGGATCTCCTGCAGAACCTGGTGGCCGTCCTCGTCGCCCAGCGACAGGTCGCACAGCAGCACGTCCGGCCATTGCTCCGACGGCGTGCGTTCCAGGTAGGACAGGGCGGCATGGCCGGAGGCCATGGGCAGTACCTTCGCCCTATAGGTTTTCAGCACTGCGCCGATCTGTTCCAGGACTTCGGCCTGGTCGTCCACCGCCATCACGCGGATGCCGTCCAGCGACACCGCGCCCGCCTTGCCAGGCGCGGCGGGTGCTTCTTCGGCCACCGCGCGCAGCGGCAGGCTGAGCACCCGCGTCTCGCCCCGCCCGGTGCGCACCGCGTGGGTTACCAGCTTGCCGCCCTGGCCCTCGACCACCGCCCGGATGTGCATGGGATCGAAGACCGCCGAACCGTCTGGCGACAGCGGGGGCGGCGCGGCGCCGTGCTCCAGCGCGACGATGGCCTCGTCGTCGCGTCCGTCGGTGATGGACAAACGCGCGTTGCCGTCGGCCGTGTCCAGCCGCAGTTCCATGCGGCCGCCGGGCGGACTGACGGCGATGGCGTTCATGCAAAGTTCGGATACGACTTGCTGCAAAGTGCTGGGGTCCCCGGTGACCCGATAGGGATGCGAGCCCATGAATGTATAGAGCTCGATGGCGCGTTCCTCGATCAACGGCCGCAGGCCGTCCAGCACGCTGGCCACCAGCGCCACCATGTTGACGGGCTGCCGGCTGAGCTGGCGGCTGGTGCGCTCCAGTTCGCTCTGCTTGAGTTGCAGGTTCCACATCTGGGCGTACATGCCCTGGCTGGCCAGCAGGGCTTCGTGCGTGCCGCGTTCGACGATGCGGCCCTGGTCCAGGACCAGGATCTCGTCGGCATCGACCACGGTGGACAGCCGGTGCGCGATGATCAGCGTGGTCCGGTCGCGCGACAGTTGCGCGAGTTCGGTCTGGATGGCGCGCTCGGCCATGGTGTCCAGCGCCGAGGTGGCCTCGTCGAAGATGAGGATGGGCGGGTTCTTCAGGATCGCGCGGGCGATGGCGATGCGCTGGCGCTCGCCGCCGGACAGTTTCACGCCGCGTTCGCCCACCATCGTGTCGTACTGCGCGGGCAGGGCGTTGATGAATTCGTGGATGCGCGCCGCCCGCGCCGCCTCGATGATCTCCGCCATCGAGGCGCCGGGCCGACCATAGGCGATGTTGTATGCCACCGTCTCGTTGAATAGCGCCGTGTCCTGCGGCACCATGCCGATGTGGGCGCGCAGGCTCTTCTGGTCGATGGCGGCCAGGTCCTGGCCGTCGAGGGTGATGCGGCCGGCGTCGGGTTCGTAGAAGCGGAACAGCAGGCGGGCCAGCGTCGACTTGCCCGAGCCGCTGCCGCCCACCACCGCCACCGTGGCGCCGGGTTCGATCCGGAAGTCCACGTTCCAGAGTATCTGCCGGCCGGGCTCGTAGCCGAAATCGACCGACTCGAACCGGACCTCGCCCCGCTTGAAGTCCAGCGGCGTCGACTGGCGAGTCTCGTCCGTCTCGGGCGGGGTGTCGAGCAGCGCGAACAGGCGTTCGGCGTTGATGACGGCATCCTTGGATTGGCGGAACACCATGCCCAGCGTATTGAGCGGCAGGCTGATCTGAATGATGTAGGCATTGACCAGGACCAGGCTGCCCACGGTCATGTGGTCCAGGACCACTTCGCGTCCGGCCAGCAGCATGACCGAGGCCACGCCCATCGCGATGATGGCGCTCTGGCCGACGTGCAGTACCGACAGCGCCTGCTGGTTGGCCACGCCCGCTTCGCGCCATCGTTCCAGCAGTTTGCGAAAGCGCACCAGCTCGTAGCGTTCGTTGGTGTAGAACTTGACCGTCTCGTAGTTGAGCAGCGTATCGACCAGGCGTCCGCTGGTGGCGGAGTCCGCGACGTTCATCTCGCGTTGCAGCGCGGCCCGGCGCTCGGTCAGGGCGAAGGTGAAGATGCTGTAGCCCAGCAGCGCCAGCACGACGATGACGGTGAACCAGATGTCATAGCCGATCGCCAGGACGACGGCCACCACGCCGATCTCGAACAGCGTGGGCACGACGGTGAACAAGGTGGTGCCGAGAAGGAAGGTGATGCCGGCCGATCCACGGTCCACGTCGCGCGCCAGCGCGCCCGTCTGGCGGGCGACGTGGAAACGCGGACCCAGGCGGTGCAGGTGCGCGAAGGTGCGTTCGTTGAAGCCGGCCACGACTTCGTGCAGCACCGGCGAGAACACCACGTCGCGCAATTCATTGAACAGGGTGCCCAGGAAGCGCAGCAGCGCGTAGGCCAGCAGCAGGAAGACGGGCAATACCAGAGGATGGGTGGGTTGGCTCAGTTCGTCCACGACGTTCTTGAGCACCATGGGAACCGCCACCATGACCAGCTTGGCCAGGATGAGCAGCGCCAGCGCCGTCAGCACGCGCCGCCGCGCCGCCCAGATGGGCGGACCCAGCGTGCGGGCGAGTTGCTGGCTGAGCGGCTTGGCGTGCGGGTCCTGGGCCATGGACGACGGACTCCCGTGGCGGCGCGGTCGCGCCGGAACGCGGCCCACAGCAATATGCATACCCGGGACGGCGCAGGGGCGCTAGCGTTCGCGCGAGGATGGCGCAGAGCGCCGGCCGGGCAGCGGCACGGGGCCTCCGCCCGCCTTCATGCCGCGCGCCAGTGCCCGCCGCATGGCCAGCACCCGGGGCGGCACGACGCGGCGTTGGCCGGGAATCCACCGCAGTCCGCCCAGGGCCGATCCGGCGACGGCAAGCCGGTCCAAGCCGCGCAGTTCGCGCAGGATGCGCAGGGTTTCCCGGCCGGCCTCGGCCACGGGCAGGCGCAGCCAAGCCGTCCAGATCTCGTTGCGGGCCAGCAAGCGCCGCCGCAGCGGCGTGTCGCGCCTGGGAGAGGGGTGGTGGCGGGTGACGATGCGCGGGCAATAGACCATGCGCCAGCCCGCCGCGGCGAAGTCCAGGGCCATCAGCGCTTCTTCGGCGCCGATGAAGAAGGCCGGATGGTAGCCCCCGGCTTCCACGAAGGCACAGGCCCGCATGACGGCGGCCCCGGCCAGGAAACCGAGCAGGGCCTTGCCCGGCAGCCCGCGCGAAGGCAGGGGGCTGCGCGCCATGCGTTCGCACGCGGGATCGGGCCGCCCTTCGGTGCCCACCTGCACCTGCGCGCACAGCACGGCGACGTCGGGATGACGGTCCAGGATGTCCGCGGCCAGGTCCAGCGAATGCGGCTGCCAGCAGGTATCGTCGTCGCAGAATGCCACATAGGGCGTGCGGGTCCATCGCACGCCCAGATTGCGGCCGGCGGCGCCCAGGTTGTCGCCCGTCTCTATCACGTGCAGATCCGGAAAGGCTGCGCGCAGCGCGCGCGCTTTCAAGCCGCTCGCCGGCGGCGCGATGACGGGCGTCAGCCGCCAGCCCGAGCACAGCAGCGAGGCCAGGCGCTCCTGCAACAGGCCCGGAAGGCGGCGGTACAGCGCGTCTTCATAGCACAGCCAGTCCAGGCCGGGATGCCGCGCGTGCAGGCGCAGGCACGCCTCGTGGACCACGTGATGGTCGGAGTGGAACAGGCCCATCGGCGCGGCCACGATGCCGCCGCGCTGGCGCCCCAGGCAGGGAGCGAGTTGCCCTTCGACGTCTTGCGGGCGGTAGTCGCCTCCGTATTGGGCATCGAGCAGATCCAGCCACATCGGCTCGGCGCCCAGCATCGCGAGCGCCTCGGCATCCTCGGCCCGGCGGGCACGCATGGCTTGCCCCGCATCCTGGAAGCCGCATTGGCGGTCCCAGTCGGTCAGGCTGGTGTCCGTGGGCGTTCCGGCGAAAACGGTGACGACCGTGGCGCCGGGCGTGCGCTCGAGCAGCGCGCCGCAACTGAAGACGGCGTCGTCCAGATGCGGGGACACGATGGTCAGGGCAGGCTTTGAATGGCTCATGGCGATTACCTTGCCACCGGCCCGCAGGAACAGGTGTAACGAGATAGAGATCCGCGACAGGGGAACGGATCTTGCTGGGGTGGAGGACCGACATTCACAGGAGCAGGCCATGAATCTCGCCGTCATCGGTGCCGGCTACGTAGGGCTCGTGACCGGCGCATGCCTGGCCGACGTGGGCAACCGGGTGCACTGCGTCGACCGCGACGCCGCCCGGCTGCGCCAGCTCCGAGGCGGGCACCTGCCCATCTACGAGCCCGGACTCGATGCGCTGGCCGCGCGCAACGCGGCCTCCGGCCGGCTGCTGTTCACCGACGACCTGCCGGGCGCCGTGGCCGATGCCGACGCGGTGTTCATCGCGGTGGGCACGCCTTCGCGCGAGGACGGGGCGGCGGACATCGGCCAGGTGCTGCAGGCCGCCGCGGACATCGCGCGCTCGGCCACGCGCGACCTGCTGGTGGTGGTCAAGTCCACCGTGCCGGTGGGTACCTGCGATCGCGTGCGCGAAGTCGTCGAGGCGGAACTGGCGCGCCGCGGCGCGCCGTGCGAACTGCGGATAGCCTCCAATCCGGAGTTCCTGAAGGAAGGGCACGCGGTCGAGGATTTCCAGCGTCCCGACCGTATCGTCATCGGCACGTCCGACGACGATGATTGCGCCTTGCTGCGCACCCTCTATGCGCCCTACAACCGCAACCACGACCGGCTCATCTGCATGGACATCCGGTCGGCCGAGTTCACCAAGTACGCCTCGAACGCGATGCTGGCCGCCCGGATCTCGCTGATGAACGAACTGGCCTGCCTGGCCGAGAAAGTGGACGCCGACATCGAGTCGGTGCGCCGGGGCACCGGCGCGGATCCGCGCATCGGCTATGACTTCCTGTATGCCGGGGCGGGCTACGGCGGATCCTGCCTGCCCAAGGACGTGCGTGCGCTGATACGGCTGGCCGACGAGTACGGCGCGGCGGCCGACATACTGGGCAGCGTGCAGGCGGTGAACCTGCGCCAGCGGGCCTTGCTGTACGAGAAGATCGAGCGCTTCTTCCGCGGCCGGCTGGCCGGCCGCCGCATCGCGGTATGGGGCCTGGCCTTCAAGCCGGCCACCGACGACATTCGCGAGGCACCGTCCATCGACCTGGTCGGGCGCCTGCTGCGCGGCGGCGCCACGGTGCGCGGCTACGACCCCGTCGCCGGCGCCAACGCGCTGCGGGCCCTGGGGCGGGATGGCTTTTCCATCGCGGACGACGCCCGGGCCGCGTGCCAGGGGGCCGACGCGCTGGTGGTGATGACCGAGTGGCGCGAATTCAAGTCGCCGGATTTCCGGGGCCTGGCCCAGGTCCTGCGCGCGCGGGCCGTGTTCGATGCCCGCAATCTGTACGACCCCGGCTATGTGCGCGCCTGCGGCCTGCACTATGAAGGCGTGGGACGGGCCGGCGGCCATCCGGCCCACCGGCCTTCGCCCGTTCCGGCCGCCGTGCGTTAACGTCCGGTTTCCGCTCCCAGCTCGGCCCCGGTGGTGGGGTCGACGTCGGGGTCGGAGGCCGTGCGCACGGCAAGGTCTTCCAGCGCGGTTTCTTCGTCCGGATCCAGCGCTACCTGGGGCTGGCCGTCACCCCCATCCACCGCGCACTGCTCCTCGCGCTCGGACACGTAGGTGAAATGGCCGTCGCCGTTCCACGAGCCGCGCATGTCGCCTTCGCCCTGCGACATATTGAAATACACGTTGGCGAAGTGCGGGTCGCCCGGCAGCTTGCCGGGCGGAAAGTTGGGCGTGATCGCGTACAGGGCCTTCTCAAAGGACTGCTGGTGCGAGATCTCCCGTGTCATCAGGAATTGGAGCGCGTTCTTCACGCCGGCGTCGTCGGTCAGGTTGATCAGCCGTTCGTAGATGATCTTGGCGCGCGCCTCGGCGGCGATGTTCGACCGCAGGTCCGCCGTCGGTTCGCCTATGGAGTCGATGTAGCCCGCATGCCAGGGGGCGCCGCCCGAATTGACCAGGGCCGGGCCGCCGCCATAGAGCACCTGGGTCAGGTGCGAGTCGTTGCCCGCGCCGGTGATGGACCGGTAGAGCTCGGCGGTTTCCTCGGCTGCTTCGGCCAGCTTGCCCTTGGCCCCCTTGTTGAGCATGGCGACGATGGTGCCGATCACCTCCAGGTGGCTCAGTTCCTCGGTGGCGATGTCCAGCAGCATGTCCTTGCGGCCGGGGTCGTCCTCGGCCAGCCCCTGGGTGAAATAGCGACACGCGGCCGCGAGTTCCCCTTGCGGGCCGCCGAACTGTTCCAGCATCAGGTTGGCCAGCCCCGGGTTGCATTCCGAGACGCGGACGGTGTATTGCAGGCGTTTGTTGTGCGCGAACATGAAGATCTCCTTGAGGAACGAGCGCTTCGTCCCGCAGGAATCGTTCCCATGCCGCCTACCGGGATATCCCGGGTGCGCCGGTCCGCCATACTCCAGCAAAAAATGCTCAATTCCCGGCCTCCCCTGCCGTAAACACGGAAACGCCCGCCACGCGAAGGGAACGTGTGCGCACGAAACGACCGGCACGAGCCGGCAACAACGGTTTGGGGTAAACAATGGCTGTGTCTCTCGGCTTGGGTCAGCGCTCGCTGGCCAAACAGGTACTGGTGCTGGCGCTTTCCGTCAGCGCCGTCGTCTCGCTGGTGACTGCCGTCGTCGTGGCCTGGCAGGGCCTGCAAGCGGGCAAGCACGCGGTCGAACGCGAGATGATGGACGCGCTCGGCTCGATCAACTCGAGCCTCGTGTCCTCGTTCGAATCGTCCCGGGGGCGGGTCGAGCGCCAGTTGCTGGTGTTCCAGCGCATGCTGGGCGAGCTGCCGTCGCCGGACGGCACGATGACCGAAACCGGCGTCGCCGGCGAGGTCGTGACGGTGCGCGCGGGCGAGAACGTGCTCAACGGCAATTCGGCGATCCTGCAGCGCATGCGCAGCTACACCGGCGCCGAGCCCGAACTGGTCGTGCGCCACAACAACCAGTGGATCCGGGCCGCGACGCTGCTGCGCGGGCCCGACGGCTCGCCCATGACCGGCCAGCCCATCCCGGCCGGCGATTTCGTCGCGACCACCATGGATTCGCACCAGGCCGCCACCAACATCGTCTACCGCAACAAGCGCTGGTACGCGCTGCACGTGCGGCCGCTCAAGGACGACGCCGGCAAGATCTTCGGCGGCATCACCCTGCAGGTCGACCTGTCGGACGACGTCGGCAGCGCCCTGGAGTTCATCGAGAAGACCCAGGTGGCGGGCTACGGCACCATGTTCGCGATGACGCCCAGGATGAACGGCACCTCCGAGTTCCTGGTCCATCCGCTCTACAAGGGCAAGACGGTCGAAGAGGCCGCCGAGGCCGACCGCCCCTTCTACTATCACATGGTCGACCAGGACCGCGGCTTCCAGGAAGCCAAGCGCTCCACCGACGACTCCTCCATGCTGGTCGCCTTCCAGACCGTGCCCAACTGGGGCTGGACGCTGGTGGCGACCGGACCCAAGGCCGATTTCATGGCGGCGCAGTACCGACAGATCGGGCTGATGGTGGCGCTGCTGGTCGTGGGCGGCATCCTGACCGGCCTCCTGATCTACTACCAGATGTCCACCGCGCTGCGGCCGGTGCGCGACGTGGTCGACGGGATAGGGCGCCTGGGCGACGGCGACCTGACGCGCGACGTGCCGGCGGGGCCGCGCGGTTCGCGCAACGAGATCCACATCATGGCCGATCGCATCAACGCCACGCGCGCCCGCATCGCCCATCTGGCCCAGCAGATGAATTCCACCGGATCGCAGGTCGCCACGGCCACGACCCAGACGCTGCAGGCCCTGCACCAGATCGGCAAGGGCACCGAGGTGCAGTCCGAAGCGGCCAGCGGCGTTGCGGCCGCGGTCGAGCAACTGACCGTGTCCATTTCCCAGATCGCCGACAACACCCGCGAAGCCAACAGCTTCTCGCGCACGTCCAGCACGGCGGCCGAGGAAGGCGCGGTGGTCGTGACCCAGACGGTGTCCGAGATCGAGAAGATGGCCAGCCAGGTCGCCAGCTCGGCCGAGGTGGTGCAGGAACTGGAAGCGTCGTCGCGCCAGATCTCGGCGGTGGTCAAGACCATTCAGGAGATCGCCG
The DNA here is from genome assembly GCF_003854895.1 of Pigmentiphaga sp. H8. Classification (NCBI taxonomy): domain Bacteria; kingdom Pseudomonadati; phylum Pseudomonadota; class Betaproteobacteria; order Burkholderiales; family Alcaligenaceae; genus Pigmentiphaga; species Pigmentiphaga sp. H8. The sequence goes on from NZ_CP033966.1 coordinate 852,808, forward strand.
AGCAGACCAACCTGCTGGCGCTGAACGCCGCCATCGAAGCGGCCCGCGCCGGCGAGGAAGGGCGCGGCTTCTCGGTGGTGGCGGACGAGGTCCGGGGCCTGGCCGAGCGCACCAAGACATCGACCTCGCAGATCGCCCAGGTCATCGCCGCGGTGCAGAAGCAGACCGCGCTGGCCGCCGACGCCATGCGTCAGGTCAATGCCGACATGCAACGTTCCGCCGAAGGCGCGCGCCAGGCCGGCGACGTGCTGGTCCGCATCCGCGAAGCCGCCGGCCGCACCGCCGAGGTCATCGCCGACATCTCGAACGCCGCCATGGAGCAGAAATCGGCGTCCGAGCAGATCGCCAGCCGGGTCGAGCAGATCGCCCAGTATTCCGAGGAGTCGGCGGCGGCGGTGCAGCAGTCGGTCGCATCGGCCGAATCGCTGCAGAACCAGGCGCAGGTCCTGGACGAGACCATCCGCACGCTAAGGACTTGAAGCCCCCCTACGCGCTGCGCGCGCAAGGGAAGCCCACCCCCTACGCCCTTCGGGCGCCTAGAATGGTGGGCCCCCGAAGGGCGTAGGGGGTGGGCTACACTCCACGGCACCCTGTCAGTCCGGACGCCCGCACGTAATGACTCTTGCCTCCGTCAGCGCGATCGAGCTGATCGCCACCGTCCTGTTCGCGATCGCGATCATCCACACCTTTTCGGTGCCCGCCTTCGCCGCGCTGGCGCACAAGGGCGGGCGGCACGCCGGGCTTTGGCACATGTTGTCCGAGGTCGAGGCCGTGTTCGGGTTCTGGGCCTTCGTGCTGTTGGTGGCCATGGCCGGCCTGTCGGGCGCCACGTCCGCCGTCGAATACATGGACACGCGCAATTTCACCGAGCCGCTGTTCGTGTTCGCCATCATGGTCATCGCCGCCAGCCGGCCTATCCTGAACCTGGTGACGCAACTGGTGGGCGCCGTCGCCGCGCTGGTGCCGGGCAGCCGGTCGGTCGCGGTCTATTTCCTGACCCTGTCGGTGGTGCCGCTGCTGGGCTCGTTCATCACCGAGCCGGCGGCCATGACGCTGGCCGCGGTCATGCTGCGCGACACCAGCTTCCACCGCATCGAGAACACCCGTTTCAAGTACTTCACCCTGGGCGTGCTGTTCGTCAACGTCTCGATCGGCGGGGTCCTGACCTCGTACGCGGCGCCGCCGGTGCTGATGGTGGCATCCACCTTCGGCTGGGACAGCGCCTACATGCTGGCCCATTTCGGCTGGCGCGCGGCATGCGCGGTGGTCCTGAACGCGCTGATCGTGACGCTCTGCTTCCACCGCCTGGTCCGGGCCCAGGCGCCCGCCGCCTCCGGCGAAGCGGGGCAGGAGCGCCGGGTACCCGTGACCGTGACGGCCGTGCATCTGGCTTTCCTGGCCGCCGTCGTGCTGTTCGCGCATCATCCGGCGGTATTCGCCGGCCTGTTCCTGCTGTTCATCGGCTATACCGAGGCCTACCGGAAATACCAGCGTCCGCTGATGATCAAGGAGGGCCTGATGGTGGGTTTCTTCCTGGCCGGGCTGGTGGTGCTGGGCGGCCTGCAGAAATGGTGGTTGCAGGACCTGCTGGCCGACATGTCGCCGCTGGTGCTGTACTGGGGCGCGACCGCGCTGACCGCCGTCACCGACAACGCGGCGCTGACCTACCTGGGATCGCTGGTGGACGGCACTTCGGAAGCCTGGCGCACCATGCTGGTGGCGGGCGCCGTCACCGGAGGCGGCTTGACGGTCATCGCCAACGCGCCCAATCCGGCCGGTTTCGCGGTCCTGAAGGGTTCCTTCCCGGGCGGGACCATCACGCCGCTCGCGCTGCTGCTGGGCGCCGCGCTGCCCACGGCGGTCGCGGCGGTCTTCTTCCTGCTGCCGGTCTAGGGGCGGGAATGTCCCGCCGGCGCCGTTTTTCCACCTTGTCGCGCTAAATACCCAAAAAATCGCTAAAATTCAAGGCTTTGATCAATTTCCCGAAGTCCGGCCCGCCGGTCCAGATAGCTTTGGCCGCTCTTTGAGTGTTCCCCGCGGACGTGGGGATGAACCGGTATGCCTGAGGAGTCTTGGCGATGCCTATCTACGCCTACAAGTGCAGTGCCTGCGGACACCAGCAGGATGTGTTGCAGAAGCTGTCCGATGCCCCGTTGACCGACTGCCCCCAATGCGGGCAGGCCGCGTTTTCCAAGCAGCTGACCGCGGCTGGCTTCCAGCTCAAGGGATCGGGCTGGTACGTAACCGATTTCCGCAACAACGGCGGCGGCAAGTCTGGCGGTTCGGCCGCCGCGTCGTCGACGTCGTCCACGGAAGGCAGCTCGTCCACGGAAAACAGTTCGTCCACGGCAAGTGCTTCGTCCGGCTCGGATTCCGCGGCCGCGTCGCCGGCCGCGCCCGCGCCGAGCACGCCCGCCTCGACCTGACCCGGGCGCGGCGCCGTCCGCTCCTACTGGAACCTTCGTGTTCAAACGCTACTTCGTCACCGGATTGCTGATCTGGGTCCCACTGGTCATCACCTTGTGGGTCCTGGGCCTGGTCGTGTCGACGCTCGAGGCCGTCGTGCCGTCGGTGCTCACGTCGGAGTCGCTGTTCGGCACCCACATACCGGGCTTCGGCCTGGCGGTGGTGATCCTGGTGGTGCTGCTGACGGGCATGGGCGCGGCCAACCTGCTCGGGCGCAAGCTGCTCGAGGTCTGGGAAGGCCTGCTGGGCCGCATCCCGCTGGTGCGTTCCATCTATAACTCGGTCAAGCAGGTCAGCGATACGGTGCTGGCGCCCAACGGCCAGGCCTTCCGCAAGGCGGTGCTGGTGCAGTACCCGCGCGAGGGCTCGTGGACGCTGGCCTTCCTGACCGGGACGCCCGGCGGCGAGGTGGCCGAACACCTGCCCGCCGATTGCGTGAGCGTTTACGTGCCGACGACGCCGAATCCGACGTCGGGCTTCTTTTTGATGGTGCCGCGCGCCGATATCGTCGAGCTCGGCATGTCTGTGGATGCGGCCTTGAAGTACATCGTATCGATGGGGGTGGTGGCGCCGGGTTCTCCGGCGCGGGGCAATTGACGTCCCCGAGGACGTCCGGCGCGCGTGCGCGGCCCGGCCCTGCATCGATACACACCAATTTAGACGGAGATTCCATGCGTACCTGCTATACCGGCCAGGTCTCGACCGAGCACCTGGGACAAACCGTGACCCTGTTTGGCTGGGTGCACCGTCGCCGCGACCATGGCGGCGTCATCTTCATCGACCTGCGCGACCGCGAAGGCCTGGCCCAGGTCGTTTGCGATCCCGATCGCGCCGACACCTTCCAGATCGCCGAGCGCCTGCGCAACGAATTCTGCGTGCGCGTGACCGGCCTGGTCCGCAAGCGTCCCGAAGGCACGACCAATCCCGCGCTGAAGTCGGGCGAGATCGAAGTGCTGGCGCACGACATCGAGATCCTGAACGCGTCGGTGACGCCGCCGTTCCAGCTCGACGACGAAAATCTGTCGGAAACCACCCGCCTGACGCACCGCGTGCTGGACCTGCGCCGCCCGCAGATGCAGCAGAACCTGATGCTGCGCTATCGCGTGGCGATCGAGTCGCGCAAGTACCTGGACGGCCTGGGTTTCATCGACATCGAGACGCCCATGCTCACCAAGAGCACGCCCGAAGGCGCGCGCGACTACCTCGTGCCCTCGCGCGTCAACCCGGGCCATTTCTTCGCGCTGCCGCAATCGCCCCAGCTGTTCAAGCAGCTGCTGATGGTGTCGGGCTTCGACCGCTACTACCAGATCGTCAAGTGCTTCCGCGACGAGGACCTGCGCGCCGACCGCCAGCCCGAATTCACCCAGATCGATTGCGAGACCTCATTCCTGAACGAACAGGAAATCCGCGACATCTTCGAGAACATGATCCGTCACGTGTTCAAGGAAGTGAAGGGCGTCGAACTGGCCAACCCGTTCCCGGTCATGCCCTGGAGCGAGGCCATGGGCCGCTTCGGTTCCGACAAGCCGGACCTGCGCGTCCAGCTCGAGTTCACCGACCTGACCGACGTCATGAAGGACGTCGACTTCAAGGTCTTCGCCAGCGCGGCCAACAGCGCCGGCGGCCGCGTCGTGGCGCTGCGCGTGCCGGGCGGCGCGGAACTGAGCCGCAGCGAGATCGATGCCTATACCCAGTTCGTCGGCATCTACGGTGCCCGCGGCCTGGCGTGGATCAAGGTCAACGAACTGGCCAAGGGCCGCGAAGGCCTGCAGTCGCCCATCGTCAAGAACATCCACGATGCCGCGCTGACCGAGCTGCTCAAGCGCAGCGGCGCCCAGGACGGCGACATCCTGTTCTTCGGCGCCGACAAGGCCCGCATTGTCAATGACTCGATCGGCGCGCTGCGCGTGAAGATCGGCCATAGCGAGTTCGGCCGCAAGCAGGGCCTGCTCGAAGGCGACTGGAAGCCGCTGTGGGTAGTCGACTTCCCGATGTTCGAATACGACGAGGAAGAGCAGCGCTACACCGCCGCCCACCATCCCTTCACCTCGCCCAAGGACGGCCACGAGGACCTGTTGGAGACCGATCCCGGCGCCTGCCTGGCCAAGGCCTACGACATGGTGCTGAACGGCTGGGAGATCGGCGGCGGCTCGGTCCGTATCCACCGCGAGGAAGTGCAGAGCAAGGTGTTCCGCGCGCTGAAGATCGACGCCGAGGAAGCCCAGGTCAAGTTCGGCTTCCTGCTGGACGCGCTGCAGTACGGCGCGCCTCCGCACGGCGGCATCGCCTTCGGCCTGGACCGCATCGTCACGATGATGGCCGGCGCCGAGTCCATCCGCGACGTGATCGCCTTCCCCAAGACCCAGCGCGCCCAGTGCCTGCTGACGGGCGCGCCGTCGATGGTCGACGAGAAGCAACTGCGCGAGCTGCACGTCCGCCTGCGCGCGGCCGAGACGAAGACGGCGCAGTAAACCGCCGGTTTCGTTACGCGGCCATCCGGGCCCCGCTTCGCACGAGGCGGGGCTTTGTTTTTCTGTAAGCTCTTCTGTAAGAACGTGCGAGCTTGTCGTCAAGCAGGACAAGATGCTCACAGTCCATGCGGCCATGGTGACGCGCACGCGCTATCTTCGTACCCGGGCGCAGTGCCCCAGGGGGACGTCGGATGAGCGGGGTGGAGTTTTCTACCGGCGGGAGAAAGGGCGCCGCCTTGCCGGTCGGCTATGCCGGTATCCATGGCGGTATCGTGGGGTTGCTCGATGCTGCACGCCATGCGGCGGCGCGTAGTGTCAATGCGCTGATGACCGCGAGTTACTGGGAGATTGGTCGACGGATCGTCGAAGCTGAACAGAAGGGCAGGCGGCGAGCCGGTTACGGCGAGCAGTTGATCGCAAGGCTTTCCCATGACCTGACCGCCAGATTCGGACGTGGGTTCAGCGTAGACAACCTCGAAAACATGCGACGGTTTTTTCTTGCGTATCCTCCGTCCTGCATTTCCGAGACATTGTCTCGGAAATCTGGAAATGAATGCCCTGCAGGAAGGCCTCAGCCAGCCTTTCGGATGTTCGATCTCTCCGAGCTGGCGCAGACTTTCACGTTGCCGTGGTCCGCCTATGTTCGGTTGCTATCGGTCAGCGATGTTCATGCCCGCCGGTTCTACGAAATCGAAGCGTTGCGAGGAGGATGGAGCGTACGTCAACTTGATCGGCAGATAGGTAGCCAGTTCTATGAACGCACCGCGTTGTCCAAGGACAAGGGCACGATGCTCGCAAGGGCAATGAGACCGAAGCCGGGGGACATCGTCACCCCGGACGATGCCATCAAGGACCCCTACATGCTGGAGTTTCTGGATCTCAAGGACGAGTATTCGGAGTCTGATCTCGAGGGGGCCTTGATCCAGCGGTTGGAAGACTTCCTACTCGAACTTGGCGAAGGATTCACCTTCGTGGGTCGACAGCGCCGGCTACGCATCGATCAGACCTGGCATCGGGTGGACCTGCTGTTTTTTCATCGCAGGTTGCGTTGTATCGTCATCATCGATTTGAAGCTAGGCAGCCTGACCCACGCGGACGTGGGCCAGATGCACATGTACTGCAACTATGCTGCGGAGCATTGGACCCTGCCCGGCGAGGGACCGCCGGTTGGCCTGATCCTATGTGCTGACAAGGGACACGCTCTGGCACGGTACGCGCTGGACGGATTGCCGACCAAAGTCATGGCAGCGAATTACCGGACGGTGTTGCCGGATGCCGAAGTGCTGCAAAAAGAGTTGGAAGGCGCACGGCGCATGTTGGAGTCCCGCGGGGCAGCTCGTCCCAAGGCTCGATAACGAATGGCAAGAGTGGCGTAGTGGCGCGCCGCTCCTACACCTTGTGGATGCGGTACACGCAGCGGCCGCCTCCCGCCAGCAGGTGCTGCTCGCGCGCCACCTGCGTGTCCTGACCCGCGATCTCCTGGAACAACTGCAGTTCCGAGCGGCAGAAGCCCTGGCAAGCCTGTGCCGCTGCGCAGATCGGACAGTGGTCTTCCACCAGCAGCCAGTCGGCGCCGTCGCGCTCCACCCGCGCCATGTAGCCCTCGTTGGAGCGGACCTGCGCCAACTGGCGCAGGCGTTCCTCCAGGCCCTCGCCATCGCAGGCCGCCGCATAGGCGACGCGGGCCTCGGCCTCGCGCTTGGCGATCAGGCGGTCCAGGCCTTCCTCGCCGAACAACTGCCGGATCGAATCGATCAGCTGCGTCGTCAACTGGGCGTGCGTGTCGGGAAAACGACGATTGCCCGCCTCGGTCAGGACCCAGTCCTGGCGGGGCCGGCCGGCGCCCGCCGCGGGTTGCTGGCGGCCTTCGACCAGGCCCGCCGCCACCAGCTTCTGCACCTGCTGGCGCGCGGCCTCGGAGGTCAGCTCCAGCTTGCGGGCGAGGGTGGCGGTGGAGACCGGCCCATGGGTCTTGATGAAGAACAGGATGCGATCGGCGGTAGGGAATACCATTCAATTATCCAAGGTTTTTCTTGCTTAAATAAAAGACGGTCTCTAATATGCAAGAAATTTCTTTGATAATAGGTCCTGCCGGTCCCGTTGTCGAGGAACCCGGGGTTTCCGTTGGCCTTTCCCGGTCCTCCGACCGGAGCCGAACGGGCCCCATCCTCCTTCAAGGTCCGCATCATGCGCAAGAAAATCCTGGTGGGCACGGCGATACTGGCCGCCGTCGTCCTGGCCGGCGTGCGCGTCGCCGCATCGGGCGGCGACGACGCTCCCCCCGCCGCCTCCTATCCCGCGCCCAAGGTGGCGGTCGCCAGCGTGCAGCGCGCCCGGCTGCCCCAGGTCTACGTGGGCGTCGGCGAACTGGAGGCGGTACGCCAGGTGCTCCTGGCCACCGAGGTGGGCGGGCGCATCACGCGCATCGCGTTCGAGTCGGGCCAGCGCGTCAAGGCCGGGCAGGTACTGGTGCAATTGAATGACGCGCCCGAACAGGCCGAGGCGCGGCGCCTGGAGGCGCAGCTGCGCAATGCCGAACTCCAGCACACCCGCGTGGCCCGGCTGCTGGACGAGGATGCCGCCACGCGCGAACAGCTCGACAACGCCCGCGCCGCGCGGGACATGGCGCAGGGGGAACTACAGCGGGTCCAGGCCCTGATCGCGCAGAAAACGGTCCGCGCGCCTTTCGATGGCGTGCTCGGCCTGCGCCGCGTCCACGCCGGGCAGTACCTGAACGCCGCCGACCCCATCGCGTCGCTGGTCGATGCCGCGTCGCTGCGGGCCAATTTCTCGCTGGACGAACAGGCCGTTCCGCGGCTGCGCGCCGGCCAGCCCGTGGACGTGCGGGTGGACGCCTATCCGGGCAGGCGCTTTCGGGCCACGATCAACGCGATCGATCCCATGATCTCGCGTTCGCGCACCGTGCGGGTCCAGGCCAGCCTGGCCAATCCGGAAGGCGCGCTGAAAGCGGGCATGTACGCCAGCGTCAGGGTCGAGCGCCAGGACGGCCCGGCCTCGGTGCTGGCGGTGCCCGAGACCGCGGTCACGTATACCGCCTATGGCGATACGGTGTTCGTCGTGCAGGACGCGCCGGGCAAGGGGTTGGTGGCCAAGCGGGTGGCGGTCAAGGTCGGTACGCGCCACGAAGGCCTGGTGGAAATCGAAGAAGGCCTGCGCGAGAACGACCGTGTGGTCACCTCGGGCCAGCTCAAGCTGAACGACGGCATGCCGGTGGAGCTGAGCGCGGGCGATACGCTGCGCGACGCCGCGCCCACGCGCGTCTCCGGCATCTGACCCGGGTGCCGCCATGACATTCACCGACGTCTTCGTCCGCCGCCCGGTCCTGGCCCTGGTGGTCAGCGCGCTCATCCTGCTGCTGGGCCTGCTGTCCCTGAGCCGGCTGCCCATCCGCCAGTATCCGCTGCTGGAAAGTTCCACCGTCACCATCACGACCGAGTATCCCGGCGCCTCCGCCGAGCTGATGCAGGGCTTCGTCACGCAGCCCATCGCCCAGGCCGTGTCCTCGGTGGAAGGCATCGACTATCTGTCCTCGTCCTCGGTACAGGGCCGCAGCATCGTGACGGTGCGCATGGAGTTGAACCGCGACTCCACGCAGGCCCTGGCCGAGGTCATGGCCAAGGTCAATCAGGTGCGCTACCGGCTGCCCGAGCAGGCCTACGATCCGGTGATCGAACGATCCGCCGGCGAGTCCACCGACGTCGCCTATGTCGGCTTCGCCAGCGACACGCTGTCGATGCCGGCCCTGAGCGACTATGTGCGCCGGGTGGTGGAGCCGAAGTTCTCCGGCATCGAGGGCGTCGCCAAGGTCTCGGTCTACGGCGGCCAGCGGCTGGCGATGCGGCTGTGGCTGGATCCCGACCGGCTGGCCGGGCGGGGGCTGACCGCGGCCGACGTGGCCGAGGCCGTGCGGCGCAACAACTACCAGGCGGCGCCGGGCAAGGTGAAGGGCATGTACGTGATCGCCAACGTGCGTGTTGATACCGATCTCATCAGTGTCGAGGAATTCCGCGACATGGTGGTCCACAGCGACGCCAACGGGCTGGTGCGGCTGCGCGACGTCGGCACGGTGGAACTGGGCGCGGCCTCGACCGAGAGCAGCGCCACCATGGACGGCACGCCGGCGATCTTCGTGGGCCTGGCCTCGACGCCGTCCGGCAATCCGCTGGTGATCGTGGATGGCATACGCAAGCAGTTGGCCGAGATCGACAAGACCCTGCCGCCTGGCGTGCACGCCAGGCTGGCGTTCGAGACCTCGCGCTTCATCAAGGCCTCCATCGACGAGGTCGTGCACACGCTGATCGAGGCGCTGGTCATCGTGGTGGCCGTGATCTTCCTGTGCCTGGGTTCGCTGCGCACGGTGCTGGTGCCGATCGCCACCATCCCGCTGTCCATGCTGGGCGCGGCGGCGCTGATGCTGGCGTTCGGGTTCAGCGTGAACCTGCTGACGCTGCTTGCCATGGTGCTGGCCATCGGGCTGGTGGTGGACGATGCCATCGTGGTGGTCGAGAACGTTCACCGCCACATCGAGGAAGGGCGCTCGCCCGCCGCGGCCGCCTTGATCGGCGCGCGCGAGGTGGCGGGCCCGGTCATCGCCATGACCTTGACCCTGGCGGCCGTGTACGCGCCCATCGGCCTGATGGGCGGGTTGACCGGCGCCCTGTTCAAGGAATTCGCGTTCACCCTGGCGGGTTCGGTGGTGGTGTCCGGCGTGATCGCGTTGACGCTGTCTCCGGTGATGAGTTCCTTCCTGCTGCCCGCGCAGCAGAACGAGGGGCGCATGGCGCGGCTGGCCGAGCGTTTCTTCGGCGGCCTGACGCGCGGCTACGCCTCGCTGCTGCAACGTTCGCTGCGGCACCGCTGGGTGACGGGCACGCTGGCGCTGGCGGTCTGCGTGAGCCTGCCGGTGCTGTACTCGATGCCCCAGCGTGAGCTGGCGCCGGTGGAGGACCAGGCCAGCGTGCTGACCGCCGTCAAGTCGCCGCAGTACGCCAACCTCGACTACGTCGAGCACTTCTCGCGCAAGCTGGACGACGTCTACAAGAGCCTGCCCGAGACCACGGGGCGCTGGATCATCAACGGCAGCGACGGGCTGGCCTCCAGCATAGGCGGCATCGACCTGTCCGCGTGGGACGAGCGCGACCGCTCGGGCGCCGAAGTCCAGTCGGCCCTGCAGGCGGCCGTGAACGACGTCGAGGGCAGCAGCATCTTCGCGTTCCAGCTGCCCGCGCTGCCGGGATCCACCGGCGGGCTGCCGGTGCAGATGGTGCTGCGCAGCTCGCTGGACTATCGCACCCTGTTCGACGTCATGGAGGACATCAAGCAGCGTGCCCGGCAGAGCGGCCTGTTCGTGGTGGTGGACAGCGACCTCGACTACAACAATCCCGTCGTGCAGGTGAAGGTGGATCGAGCCAAGGCGAACAGCCTGGGCATAGGCATGCGCGACATCGGCGAATCGCTGGCGGTGCTGGTGGGCGAGAATTACATCAACCGTTTCGGCCTGGACGGCCGCTCGTACGACGTGATCCCGCAAAGCACGCGCGAGCGGCGGCTCACGCCCGAGGTGTTGGCGCTCCAGTACGTGCGCACCGCCGACGGCGACCTCGTGCCGCTGTCGTCGGTGGTCGCGGTGTCGGTGCAGGTCGAACCCAACAAGCTGACGCAGTTCGACCAGCAGAACTCGGCCACCTTCCAGGCCATTCCCGCGCCCGGCGTGACGCTGGGCGATGCGGTGGCGTTCCTGGAGTCGGTGGCGGCGAGCCTGCCTGCCGATTTCAGCCACGACTGGCAATCGGATGCCCGCCAGTACAAGCAGGAGGGCAATGCGCTGGCGCTGGCCTTCGTCGCCGCGCTGGTCGTCATCTACCTGGTGCTGGCGGCCCAGTACGAGAGCCTGGTCGATCCGCTGGTCATCCTGATCACCGTGCCGCTGTCCATCTGCGGCGCGCTGGTGCCGCTCGCGCTGGGCGGGGCCACGCTGAACATCTATACGCAGATCGGGTTGGTGACGCTGATCGGCCTGATCAGCAAGCACGGCATCCTGATGGTGGAGTTCGCCAACGAATTGCGCGCCGCCGAAGGGCTCACGCCCATCGAGGCGGTGCTGCGCGCCGCGCAGATCCGCCTGCGGCCCATCCTGATGACCACGGCCGCCATGGTGTTCGGGCTGCTGCCGCTGCTGGGGGCCTCGGGCGCGGGCGCGCAGAGCCGCTTCGGCCTGGGCATTGTCATCGTCTGCGGCATGGTGGTGGGCACGCTGTTCACCCTGTTCGTGCTGCCCACCGTCTATTCGCTGCTGGCCCGCGACCACGCCACCGGCGCGGCGCGCCGGCGCGAACTGGCCGAGGCCGGTGCCGCCGCGCCGCAGGCGCACTGAGGAGCATCGCATGTACAAGCAACCTGTCATGCCCGCCATGCTGGCGATGGCGGCACTGATCGCCGGATGCGCCGTCGGGCCCCGCTACGAGGCGCCGCCGGTCGCCACGATCACCCTGGCCAGCCCCGAGCAGGCCCGGTTCGCCGCCGAATCCTCCACGGCGCCCTGGTGGTCGTTCTTTGACGATCCCGCGCTGGAGCGCCTGATCGGCGCCGCGCTGGAACACAACCACGATGTCCGCCAGGCCTACGCCAGCCTGCAGGGCGCGCGGGCGATGTACGACGAACGCGAGCTGGATCGCTATCCCGCCGTGACCGCGCAGGCCGCCGGGCGCCGCGGCGTCCAGCAGCAGGCCATGGCCACGGGGGACCCGGCGCGCAAGCCCTTCGAGAGTTTCCGCGCGGGGTTCGACGCACAGTGGGAGATCGACCTGTTCGGCCGCCTGGCCCATCTGGCCGCCTCGGCCCAGGCCCAGGCCGAGGCGGCGCGGGCCGACCTGGATCGCGTGCGGCTGGCCATCGCCGCCGACGTCGCCCGCTATCACTACGAGTACCGGGGCTTGCAGCGACGCCTGGACGTGGCGCGGGCCCAGGCCGAGAGCTGGCGCCAGACGGTGCGGCTGGTGGACGCCAGCGTCCGCGCCGGCAGCGGACTGCGGGAGGACCTGGAGAACGCGCGCGCGAACCTGGCCCGCAGCGAGGCGGCCATCGCGCCGCTGTGGGCGGCCAGCCAGGAGGCCCGCTATCGGCTGGATGTGCTGCTGGGCCGGCGGCCGGGCGAGACGGCCGTACCGGCCGATGCCGGCGGGCAGGCCCCGCTGGTGGGCCGCCTGCCGCTGGGCGACGTTGACGCGCTGATCCGCAACCGGCCCGACGTGGTGCGCGCCGAAAGGCTGCTTGCCGCCAGCACCGAAAACGAGGGCGCGGCCACCGCCGATCTCTATCCGCGCGTGAGCCTGGGCGGGTTCATCGGCTTCTTCGCGCTGCGCGGCGGCGACCTCGGCGGCGCCGCGCGGGCGTTCGAGGTCGCGCCCACCGTCGACTGGCCGGCGTTCCGGCTGGGCAGCGCCCGCGCGCGGCTGCGCGCCGCGCAGGCGCAGTCGACCGGCGCGCAGGCCCGCTACGAGCAGACGCTGCTGCTGGCGCAGGAAGAGGTCGAGGGGGCGTTGACGCGGCTGGCCCACCAGCAGGAGCGCCTGGCGGCGCTGGCGCGGTCCGCGGCGCACGCGCGCTCGGGACTGGAGATCGCCACGCGGCGCTACCGGGCCGGCGCGGGGCCATACCTGGCCGTGCTGGAGAACCAGCGCAGCTACTACCAGATCAGCCAGGAGGCCACCGAAGCGGAGACCGCTTCCTACGTGAACGCGGTGGCCTTGTACAAGGCCCTGGGCTGGGGCGTGGGCGCGGCCGGAGAAAAATCATGAGTGCATCGACCTTGCCCGACGCTTCCTGGGGCGAGCTGCTCCACGGCCGCAACGCGCTGCGGTCCATCGCGCTGGCGGGCGGCGTCGCGCTGCATGCCATCAACGTCTACGTCGTGACCACCATCCTGCCCAGCATGATCGCCGACATAGGCGGGCTGGAGTACTACGCCTGGAACACCTCGCTGTTCGTCGTCGCGTCCATCGTCGGGTCGGCGCTGTCGGCCCGCCTGCTGGAACTGCTGGGGCCCCGGGGGGCCTACCTGCTGGCGCTGGCGGCCTTCGCGGCGGGGTCGTCGTGGTGCGCGCTGGCCCCCTCCATGCCCAGCCTGCTGGCCGCTAGAACGGTGCAGGGCTTCGGCGGCGGCATACTGCTCGCGCTGAGCTACGCGCTGATCCGCCAGGTATTCGAGGCGCGGCTGTGGCCCCGGGCGATGGGGCTGGTGTCGGGCATGTGGGGCGTGGCGACGCTGTGCGGCCCCGCGGTGGGCGGGCTGTTCGCCGGGGAAGGGCATTGGCGCTGGGCCTTCTGGTCGCTGATTCCGGTGGCCGCCGTGCTGGCCGCCATCGTGTCCGTCCAACTGCCGGGCCGGACGCGGTCCACGGGCGATACCGGCATGCGTCCGCCTTACGCGACGATAGGCCTCCTGGTCGTGTCGGTGCTGGCCGTGTCCCTGGGCAGCCTGACGTCGAGCGCGCTATGGAACCTGGCCGGAGTCGCGGTGGGCTGCCTCCTGGCCGCAGGCATCGCGGCGATCGACCGGCGCGCCGCCGCGCGGCTGCTGCCGACGGGCGCGTACTCGTTGTCGGCCCGCCTGGGCGTGCTGTACGCGTTGATGAGCCTGCTGGTGGTCGGCATCACGACCGAGATCTTCGTACCGTATTTCCTGCAGGTCATCCACGGCATGACGCCGCTTGCCGCCGGCTACCTGACCGCCGTCATGGCCGGCGGCTGGACGCTGGGTTCGGTGGGCAGCGCCGGCCGGCATGGCGCCGCGGCCGACCGGATGGTGCGCGCGGGGCCGTGGATCAGCCTGGCGGCACTGGTGGCGCTGGCGGTCCTGACGCCGCGCGCTGGATGGCTGGAAAGCGTGCCGGGCCTGATGCTGTACTGCCTGGCGCTGGCGGGCGTGGGCCTGGGCATAGGCGTGGGATGGCCGCATCTGCTGACCAGGTTGTTCGTCGCGGCGCCGCCCGGCGAGGAAACCCTGGCGTCGGCATCGATCACGACGGTGCAGTTGTATGCGATGTCGCTGGCCTCGGCGCTGGCGGGCATGGTGGCGAACGCGGCCGGGCTGGCCGACCCGGGCGGCCTGGCCGGCGCCCAGGGCGCCGCGCTGTGGCTGTTCGGCGCCTTTGCCGTGGCGCCCGCGCTGGCGGTGTTCCTGTCGCGCCGCGTGGCGGGCTGAAACCGAAGGGCTACGGAGGATTCAGCTCCGAGTCCTGCCACGGGTCGTAGCTGCCGAAGTGCCAGACGTAGCCTTCGGGATCCGCGAGCGTATAGCCCTTGCCGCCGTAGTCCTCCTCCTGGATCGGGCGAACGATGCGGGCGCCGGCCTTGATGGCGGTGGCATAGTGCGCCTCGGGATCGGCGACGACGACGTAGGGCGTCTGGGTCTGCCGGCCGCCGATGTCGGCTGGCAGGGCGGTCAGCTGGCGCATGAGTTCGCTCGTCCCGGAGCCCAGCATGATCATGCCGTCTCCCAGGGTGAGTTGCGCGTGCGCGATCGTATTGCCATCGCCCGGCACCACCAGGTGCTGGGCGAAGCCGAAGGCCTGGCAGAGCCAGTCGATGGCGGCGGGGGCGTCGCGATAGACCAGGCAGGGCATGATGGAGGTGCGTGTCATGAACGGTCTCCTGGAGCGGGGAAACAGGGGGGCGTACGAAAACCGTAGCATGGCGTCCGTGGGGCGAACAAGGCGCCGCGTCAGGCCCGTGTTTCCAGCTCGACCGCCTGTTCCCGCATGTTCTCGATCAGTGCTGCCAGCACGGCTTCGTTGGCGTCGCGTGGATGCGCGACCACGCCGATCTCGCGGAAGAAGGGCGGACCGGGCAGCTCGATGATGCGCACCCGCCGGTCGGCGGCCGCGTCCACCAGCGTGCCGGGGATGACGGCACAGCCCAGCCCCTCGCGGACCATGCGCAGGATGACGGCCGGTTCGTCCAGTTCCATGAACTCGTCCACGCCGCTCGAGAGGCGGCGCAGGAACTGGTCCACCAGATGCCCGCCATGCGACTTGCGGTTGTAGCGGATGAACGGCAGCGCCGCCGCCACCGCCTGCCAGTCGCCCCGCGTCCCGCGAGGGGCGATGCCGACGTAGCGCTCGCGCATCAGCGTCGTCCACTTCAGGTGGCGCGGCAGGTTCAGGTTGGGCTTGATCAGCACGGCCAGGTCCAGTGCCTGCTCGTCTACCTGCGCCAGGAGCTGCGAGGACATGCCCGGCACCACGTTGACGTGCACGGCGGGCAGGGTCTGCCGGAAGCGCCGCAGCGCACCGGGCAGCAGCCCGGTCTGCGCCGTGGAGATCGCGCCCACCATGATCGCCACCGGCGCCGGCTGCCGGCTGGCGCCGCGCATGGCCTGGTAGCGCTGCACGATGTGCTCGGCCTCGGGCAGCAGCTGGCGTCCGCGCTCGCTCAGGCGGACCGACTTGCCCGCCCGCTCGAACAGCAGGCAGCCCAGGTCTTCCTCCAAGCGCTTGATCTGGGTGCTGACGGCCGACTGGGTCAGCCCCAGGCGCGCACCGGCGGCCGAAAAGGACGAGTCGCGGGCGGCGGCCAAGAAGGTTTGCAGGTAGCGGATCACCATGGGGGCGGCGCGGAACTAATAGAAAAAATCGATATCAAGGCCGGGAAATTTTCGTTTCGTATGGGAAGTTTCGTTCAATACAATCATAGCCCGGGCCCGGATGGCGGGCCTGCACCGGAGTTCCTCATGGCTGGCATCCCCCTTTTCCACCTGGCTTTCCCCGTCGACGATCTGGCGCAGGCGCGGGCCTTCTATGGCGACCTGCTCGGCTGTCCCGAGGGCCGCAGTTCCGACGCCTGGGTCGACTTCAACTTCCATGGCCACCAGATCGTGGCCCATCTGTCGCCCGGTGAAGCGGGCACGCGCCATACCAGCGCGGTCGACGGCGACGACGTTCCCGTGCGCCACTTCGGCGCCATCCTGCCCATGGACGAATGGGAGGCCCTGGCCGAGAAGCTGCGCCAGGCCGGCACCCGGTTCGTGATCGAACCCCATGTCCGTTTCAAGGGCGAGGTGGGTGAACAGGCTACTATGTTCTTTTTGGATCCTTCGGGCAACGCGCTCGAATTCAAGGCATTTGGCGATCTCGGCCAGGTGTTCGCGAAGTAGCCGGCAGGCGGCGCGACCCAGGCCCGACCGGTTTTTCGTCGCCGGGCCGCCCCTGGATGAAAAACGCCCCCTTGGGGGGCAGCGCCGCCGCGAAGCGGCAAGCGTGGGGGCATTTTTCAAGGAAGCGCTGCATGTTGTTATCTTCTCGAGTCTTGCTGGGGTGTGCCGCACCGATGGGCGCCGCCGGCGTCATGCTGGCCGCCATGGCCACGCACCTGGCGGGCGGCGGCATCCTGTCCACCGCCGCGCTGTTCCTGCTGCTCCATGCCGCCGCCATCACCGGCCTGGCCGCCGTGGTGCCCCACGTCCAGCGCGGCCGCACCGCCCTGATCGGCGCTGCGGCCCTCATCATCGCCGGCACGCTGCTGTTCTCCGTCGACCTGGCCCTGCGCCAGCTGGCCGGCATGAAACTGCTGGGCGGCACCGCCCCCTTCGGCGGCGGCGCCATGATCGTAGGCTGGCTGGGCGTAGCCGTCGCCGCCCTCATGCCCAACCGCTGACCCTCCTGTCGTTAGCAGGACGCCGCGGATCCGGCTCCGCCGGTCCGCCAGTGCCGCCCCCTTGAGGGGGCGCCCGAAGGGTGTACGGGGTGGGCTTCCCTTCCGGTCCGCCAGTGCCGCCTCCTCGAGGGGGCGCCCCTCAGCGCGTAGGGGCGGGAAACTTCTCCACCCAGGCCACGTAGCGATCCACGAAGCCCTGGATGAACTTGGCGCTGGCTTCGTTGGTGATCTTGCCCTCGGCGTCCACCAGCCCACCCGTGTACTGCACGAAGATGCTGGGCTGAGGCAGCACGGGCACATCCAGCGCCGACAGCACCATGCGCAGGTGTTCCTGAGCCAGCGCGGTGCCGACCTGGCCGGGCGAGGCGCCCATGATGCCGGCGGGCGTGCCCGGCCACGAACTCTTGCCCCAGGGGCGCGAGCCCCAGTCCAGCGCGTTCTTGAGCACGCCGGAGTACGACCGGTTGTATTCCGGCGTGAAGAACAGCAGGCCGTCCGCGGATTCCACCTGCTGCTTGAACGTGACGACGGACGCCGGCAGGGCGGTATCGAGATCCTGGTTGTACAGGGGCAGATCGCCGATGGCGATTTCCTCGGTCTGGAAGTGTGACGGCAACAGCTTCGTCACCGCTTTTGCCAGCTGGCGGTTGAACGATTCCTTGCGGAGACTGCCGATGATCACGCCGATCTTGGTGGTGCTCATGAAGATTCCCGGATCTGGATGCGAAAAAGGGGATGCCGGAGCGCGGTGGCCACGCATGGCGGCCGGCCGCTCCGGAACGGGGGAACTGCCGATTCATGATAGCGCAGCGAATCCACTAGAATGAATCCCTTGTCACCCCTTGATGCTCACGATGTCTGTCGTTCGTATCGTCAGCTACAACATTCACAAGGGCATGTCCGCCCTGGGCAAGCGCGAGTCCGTGCAGGAACTGCGCCTTGGCCTGCACGGGTTGCGCGCGGATCTGGCTTTTCTCCAGGAAGTCCAGGGCCGCAACGACAGGTCCGGTACCTTGCACGAGCAGCACGAGATGCTGGCCGCGGCGCTGCGGCTGGAGGCCGCCTACGGGCGCAACGCCGTCTACCGGCACACCGACCACGGCAATGCGCTGCTGTCACGCTTTCCCATCCTGTCGCACCAGAACCAGGACATCTCCGATCACCGCATGGAGCAGCGCGGCCTGCTGCACGCGCGCGTGGGCATAGGCGGACACGAGGTGCATTGCTTCGTGGTCCATCTCGGGCTGTTCGCGGGCAGCCGCTCGCGCCAGGTCGGGGCGCTGGTGTCGCGCATCGAAGAGGTCGTGCCGGCTTCGGCCCCCATCCTGATCGCGGGCGACTTCAACGACTGGACCAACGTGTTGTCGGACATCCTGGTCGAACGCCTGGGCCTGCACGAGGTATTCGCGACCGCGCCACGGGGCAATAACGTGGAGCTTCCGCGCCTGCGCGATTCGGTCCGCATGCTGGGCCGCGTGCTGCGGGGCGGAGAGGCCTCGCCCTGGCGGCTGCGGGCCGGGTTCCAGGGGCCGCCCAAGCTGGGCCTGGGCAACGAGTTGATGGCGCCGCGCCCGCCCCGCACCTTCCCCGCCATCTTTCCGTGGCTGAGGCTGGACCGGATCTACCAGCGAGGTTTTTCGGTCAGGCAGGCCAGCGTGCTGTACGGCCGGCCCTGGACGCGCCTGTCCGACCACGCGCCGCTGCTGGCTGAACTCGAACTACCCTGACAACTGCGTGCCGGGCCGGGCCGCGCTGACCGCGGAGGCCGCGGCCAGGAACACGGCGGCCAGCACGAGGCCGGTGGTGGGGCCATGCGAGGACGCTGCGGTGAAGGCCAGCGCCACCAGCGCCGCGCCCAGGGCCATGCCGAACTGGCGCGCGGTGGCCTGCAGTCCGCCGGCGCCGCCGCTGCGATGGCGCGGCGCCGCGGTCAGCATGACGCGGTTGTTGGGCGTCTGGAACATGCCGAAGCCCGTGCCGCAGACCACCATGCAGGCCATGATCCAGCCGTTGGGCGTGCCGGCGGGCAGCAGCGAGATGATGACGAGTCCGCCGGCAACCAGGCCGGCGCCTATCGAGCACAGGATCGAGGGCGCGATGGACTCCGACAGGCGCCCGGCCAAGGGCGCCGCGATGGCCACCGCCAGCGGCCAGGGCACCATCATCATGCCCATTTCCAGCTGGCTGCGGCCCAGGGTCTGCTGGAAGTAGAAGGGTAGCGAGATGTAGGAGATGGTCTGGCCCGAGAACGCGCAGACCGAGGCGCAGACCGAGAACGCGAACGGGCGGATGCGCAGCAGGTCGAGTGGCAGCAGCGGCGTCGCCTGGGTCAGTTCGCGCCGGACCAGCGCCAGTCCGCTGATCGCGCCGCAGGCCAGCAGCGCGAGCGCCGTCTTGAAGTCGTGCAGCAGCCGGTCCACGCCCACCACGATCAGGCCGAAGGTCAGGCCGCTAAGCGTGGCGCTGAGCGCATCGAAAGGGCGCTTGGCGAGTTCGGTCTCGGGCAGCATGCGGCTGCCGATGGACAGGATGAACAGGCCGATGGGAAGGTTGACCGCGAACAGCCAGGGCCACGAGGCGACCGACAGGATCAGCGAACCTATCATCGGTCCGGCGGCGGACGAGGTCGCGACGACCAGCGCGTTATAGCCGATGGCCCGGCCGAACTGTTTCTGCGAATAGATGAAGCGCAGCAGCGCCGGCGTGACGCTCATGACGGCCGCCGCGCCCAGGCCCTGGAGCACGCGGAAGGAAATGAGCATCGTGAACGACTGCGACATCGCGCAGCCCGCCGAGGCGATCGTGAAAGCCGTCAGGCCCATGCCGAACACCCGCCGGTAGCCCAGGATCTCGCCCAGCGACGAGAAGGGCAGCAGGGCGACGACGATCGCGAGCTGGTAGGTGTTGACGATCCAGACGGCCTGCGCCGGGGACACGCCCAGGTCCCGCGCGATGGACGGCAGCGCGACGTTGGTGATGGTGGTTTCCAGGACGGTCATCGCCATCGCCAGCATCGTGGCTGCCAGGGCCCAGTACTTGCGCGGCGGGGTGAGTCCGTCCAGGGGATGCATCTTCTTGTTGTGCGTGCGCCGTGCGCGCGGCGCGCGGGTCAGCGTACGGGGAAATTGAAATAGGTGTCCGGATACGGTTCTTCGTCCAGAGTGTAGTGCCACCACTCTTCGGGCAGGTTGCGAAAACCGTGCCTGGCCATGAGTTCCTTGAGGAACCGGCGATTGTGTCGGACAGCCTCGGGTAAATCAGGATTGTCTGTATGCGACTTTACATCAAAAAGGTCGAAGGGAGTTCCCATGTCGACCTCGCCGCCGGCCAGCAGCGGCCCGCGGATGGGCAGGGCCGGGGCGGTTTCAGGCTCCAGCGCCGCCAGCGTCAGGTCTACCGTGCTGCCCCGGCTGTGGCCGGACCGCTCGGCGATATAGCCCAGTTCGAGCAGCGCGGCCTTGTCCACGCCGGGGAAGTATTCGGCCTTGGTCTTCTGGTCGGCGGTGTCGCGCGTCCAGGCCACGAAATCGGTCACCGCGCGCTGGGGCCGGTAGCAATCGAAGATCTTGAGCGTCAGGCCCTGGGGCCGGACCTCGCGCTGCACGGCCAGCAGGCGCCGCGCGGCGGGCTCGGTCAGGATGCAGGTGGGGGCGTCGTAGCCCGCCGCCGGCCGGCCCATGAAATTGGCGCTGCCGTGATAGCGGATGTCCAGCCGCACGGTCTGGGCGACGTCGGTCAGGTGGACGAAGCCGACGGGAATGGGAAGCAGGTCTTCCTGGGCGTGGGCGACCGGCGAGAGCAGCGCCGCGGCGGCGAGACAGGCGCCGGTGGCCTGCGCCAGCGAGCCGGCCGGGCTCCGGCCGTCCTGGTCGGAGGAGCGGTTCTTCATTCGGGCATTCCATCTTGAAGCAGCGCATATTATGCGGTGTACGGCGCGCGGCGGGCCAGTTGCGCTATACTTGCGCCCGTCATTGGGGAGTAGCCTCCTTGCCTTCGGGTGCAAGGGCCTGCGTCAACACACTTGCCTACGGGCATGGCGCAGGCGGTCAAGGACTTGGCAAGACCTTTGATCGTGCAGCTTCCGGTGGGCCGGGGCTGTTGCACGATCATTCGGTCAACCGTCCGGCCCGGAGCGCGTATCAAACATGGAAGCCTTCCTCGTCTCGACCGGCATCGTGGCCCTGGCCGAGATCGGCGACAAGACCCAACTGCTTGCCCTGTTCCTGGCTGCCCGCTGGCGGCGGCCCTGGCCCATCATCCTGGGCATCTTCACCGCGACCATCGTCAATCACGCCCTGGCCGGCGCCGTCGGCGCATGGCTGACGCAGGTCATCGGCCCCGACGCGCTGCGCTGGATACTGGGCGTGTCCTTCATCGCCATGGCGGCCTGGATGCTCGTTCCCGACAAGCTCGATGAAGCCGAGACCGGCAAGCTCAGGCTGGGCGTGTTCGGCACCACGGTGGTGGCGTTCTTCCTGGCGGAAATGGGCGACAAGACGCAGGTCGCGACCGTCGCGCTGGTCGCGCAGTTCCAGGCTTATTACGCCGTGGTGGCCGGCACCACCCTGGGCATGTTGATCGCCAACGTGCCGGCCGTGCTGCTGGGCGACAAGCTGGCCCATCGGCTGCCCGTGCGATTGGTGCACGGCATCGCGGCTCTGATCTTCGCCTGTCTGGGGTTGGCGGCATTGCTCGGCCTGTTCTAGGCGCACCGTGGCCGCGAATGCGGCTACGATGGCGATCAACCGCCGAGGGATGGGTTTCATGCAAGCTCCACGACCGTTTCATGACAGATCGCCCATCCCCTGGCTCGGACTGGCAGCGCTGCTGCTGGCGGCGGGATGTGCGCCGATGGGCGGCAAGGCTCCCGCTCCCGCCGGTTCGGCGCCGCGGCCGTTGGCTCTGACCATCCTGCACATCAACGATCACCATTCGCACCTGGATGCCACGCGGGCCACCCTGCGGTTGAAGACGGCCGACGGGTCGCGCCAGGCCGTGGCGGTATCGGCCGGCGGTTTTCCCCGGGTCAAGGCGGCGATCGACGAACTGGCCGCGCGGTCGCCTCATGTGTTGAAGCTGCACGCGGGCGACGCCCTGACCGGCACGCCCTATTTCACCCGCGCAGGCGAGATGGGCGAACCCGATGCCGCCATGATGAACACGGTGTGCTTCGATGCGTTCGCGCTCGGCAATCACGAGTTCGACAAGGGCGACAGCAGCCTGAAGCGCTTCATCGACCTGCTGCACGCGGGCCACTGCAAGACGCCTGTGTTGAGCGCCAACGTCCGCTTCGCCGCCGCTTCGGCGCTGCATCCCTCGCGCGCGCCGGACGTGGTGTCGCCGTCCACGGTCATCGTGCGCGACGGCCAGCGGATAGGCATCGTCGGCCTGACGATCGCCGCCAAGACCCAGGCTTCTTCCCGGCCGGACAGGGGGACGGTGTTCGAGGACGAGGCGGTGGCAGCCCAGCGCGAGATCGATGCGCTGCGCGGGCAGGGCATCGACAAGATCATCCTGCTCAGTCACACGGGCTATGGCTACGACAAGCAGATCGTCGCCCGGCTCGATGGCGTGGACGTGCTGGTGGGCGGGGATTCGCATAGCCTGCTGGGCCCCGCTTCGATGGCTGGCACGTACGCGATGGGCGCGACGCCTGCTGGCCCCTATCCCACGCGTACGACCGACAAGCTGGGCAAGCCGGTGTGCCTGGTCCAGGCCTGGGAGTATGGCCGGGTGGTGGGGGAGCTGAACGTGGAGTTCGATGCCCGCGGCGAGGTCAGCAAGTGCGAAGGCACGCCCCATGTCCTGATCGGCGACGATTTCACCATCGGCGGCGCGGCGGTGGGGGCGCCGGACCGGTCGGCGATCCTGGCCGACGTGCGGGCCAGCGGTTTCCTGGCGATCGTGGCGCCCGATTCCGCGGCGGCGCGGCGGCTCCAGCCGTTCAAGCTGCGGGTGGATGCGTTCGACAAGACCGTCGTCGCGCAGGCGCCCGATGAGCTCTGCTCGCGCCGCGTCCCGGGCGGCTCGCCCACGCGGACCGCCGGCTGGAACGACTACGGCCGCTCCAGCGCGGCCTGCAACGCGCTGGGCGACGTGACCCGGCGCGGCGGCGACATCCAGCAACTGGTGGCGCAGGCCTTCCTGGAAATCGCGCAGCAGGCCTACGGCGGCGCCGACCTGACGCTTCAGAGCGGAGGCGGCGTGCGGGTGCCTTTGCACGGCGACATCACCGCGGGCCGCGCGATCGAGGTGGTGCCCTTCGGCAACCCGATGTATCGCCTGGAGGTGACCGCGACGGAAATCAGGAATCTGCTGGAGGACGGAATCGAGGCGACCTATGGCGGTACCGGCGCCACGGGGCCCTATCCCTACACCGGCGGGCTGCGCTGGGACGTGGATGCGACCCGGCCCAAGGGCAGCCGCATCGCCAACATCGAACTGCGCGACAGCGTCACGGGGACCTGGGCGCCGCTGGACCTGGGCAATGCCACCCGCACCTACAAGCTGTTCGTGCTGAGCTTCAACGCCAGCGGCGGCGACGGCTATGGCACGCTGGCGGCGGTGCCGGCATCGCGGCGGATGGACGTGGGCGCGCTGGATGCTGACGTGTTCCTGGAGTACATCACGGCGCAGCCCAAGGGAGCGAATGGCCTGCCGCAGTTGCGCAAGCTGGAACCGGCTCTCTATAGCACCAAGTCCCATCGAGATGTGTGGACCCCCCCTGCTTCCCCCAGGGCTTACAGCCTCAGGAGGTAGACTATGGGGGTAGGCAGTTGCCGCGATGATGCGTGGTGGCTGCGCGCGTCCTTAGTTCCGAATCGTCCGTGCGCGGCCGCTGCCGTGCATGCCCTAGATGGGGCCGGCCGCTCCGGCCCGTTTATCGCCAGGAAGACCATGTCGAATTTCCTCGTTCGCAAAGTCGCAGTGCTGGGTGCCGGAGTCATGGGCGCCCAGATTGCCGCGCACTGCGTCAATGCCAAGGTGCCGGTGGTGTTGTTCGACCTGCCCGCCAAGGAAGGCCCCAAGAACGGCATCGTGCAGAAGGCCATCGACAATCTGCGCAAGCTCAGCCCCGCCCCGCTGGCCGTGCCGGAACTGGCATCGCTGATCGAGCCCGCCAACTACGAGGACGACCTGGCCAAGCTCAGGGAATGCGACCTCGTGATCGAGGCCATCGCCGAACGCATGGACTGGAAGCACGACCTGTATGCCAAGGTCGCCTCGGCGATCGGTCCGCAAGCCATCTTCGCCACCAATACCTCCGGGCTGTCGATCACCGAGCTGTCCAAGGGCATGGCTCCCGCGCTGCTGCCGCGTTTCTGCGGCGTGCATTTCTTCAATCCGCCCCGCTACATGCACCTGGTGGAGCTGATTCCCACCGCGCATACCCAGCCCGCCATCCTGGATCATCTCGAGGCCTTCCTGACCACGGTGCTGGGCAAGGGCGTGGTGCGGGCCAAGGACACCCCCAACTTCATCGGCAACCGCGTGGGCGTGTTCGGGCTGCTGTCCGCCATGATCGAGGCCGAACGCTTCGGGCTGACCTACGACGTGGTGGATGACCTGACCGGCGCCAAGCTGGGGCGCGCCAGATCGGGTACCTTCCGCACCGGCGACGTGGTCGGCCTGGACACGCTGGCGCATGTCATCAAGACCATGGAGGACTACCTGCCCGACGATCCGTTCGCCGCGCACTACGGCACGCCGCCGGTGCTGGCCGGGCTGATCAAGCAGGGCGCGCTGGGGCAGAAGACCGGCGCGGGGTTCTTCCGCAAGCAGGGCAAGGCTATCCTGCGGCTGGATCCGGCCAAGGGCGAGTATGTGCCGGCCGAGGGCAAGGCCGACGACGCGGTCGCGCGCATCCTGAAGAACAAGGACGCCGGGCAGCGCCTGCAGGCGCTGCGCGACAGCGAGCATCCGCAGGCACAGTTCCTGTGGGCCATCCTGCGCGACACCTTCCAGTACATCGCCGTGCACCTGGCCGACATCGCCGGTACCGCGCGCGACGTGGATTTCGCCATGCGCTGGGGCTTCGGCCATGGCGTCGGGCCGTTCGAGCTGTGGCAGCAGGCGGGCTGGCTGCAAGTCGCGCAGTGGGTGCAAGCCGACATCGCCGCCGGCAAGACGCTGTCCAGCGCGCCGCTGCCGGCCTGGGTGACCAGCGGCCCGGTGGCCGAGCGCGGCGGCGTGCACACCCCGGAAGGGTCGTGGAATCCGGCGGCGGGCAGGTTCGAGCCGCGTTCCGGCCTGCCGGTCTATGCGCGCCAGATCTTCCGCGCGCCGCTGGCGGGCGAGGGCATCGTGCCGCTGGCGACCGGCAAGACCGTTTTCGAGGACGAGGCCGTCCGCCTGTGGACGCTGGACCGCAGCGGCATGGACGACGTGCTGATCGCCTCGTTCAAGACCAAGATGCACACCATCAGCCCCGCCGTGACGCTGGGGCTGCTGCGCGCCGTCGACCTGGCCGAGGAAAGCTATCGCGGGCTGGTGGTCTGGAATCCGGGCGAGCCGTTCTCGGCTGGCGCCGACCTGCAGGCCATCGTGCCGTTGTTCATGAGCGGCGGCGTGCAGGCCGTTGCGCCCGAGGAAGAACGCCTGCAGCAGCTGATGCTGCGGCTGCGCTACGCCCAGGTGCCCACGGTGGCCGCGCTGGCGGGCATGGCGCTGGGCGGCGGCTGCGAGCTGTCGGTGTATTGCGCGCGCCGCGTCGCGCATATCGAGACCTATCTGGGCCTGGTCGAGGTGGGCGTGGGCCTGATCCCGGGTGGTGGCGGCCTGACCTACCTGGCCCGGCGTGCGGCGCAGGAGCGGGCGCTGGCGCCGGACATGCCGCTGATGGCCTTCCTGAAGAAGTATGCCTTCCAGGCCGCCACGGCGCAGGTCTCCAAGTCCGCGGTCGAGGCCCGGCGCATGGGCTACCTGCTGGACGACGACCCCATCGTCTTCAACGTGCACGAGGTGCTGTACGCCGCCATCCGCGAAGCGCAGTCGCTGCACGACACGGGCTGGCGCGCGCCGTGGAAGGAACCCTTCGCGGCCGCCGGCAGCGAGGGCATCGCCATGCTGAGCGCGCAACTGGTGAACATGCGCGACGGCGGCTTCATCTCGGACTACGACTACCGCCTGGGTCATGCCATTGCCGAGATCCTGTGCGGCGGCGAGATCGAGGCCGGATCGCTGGTGGATGAGCAATGGATCATGGCGCTGGAGCGCCAGACGTTCATGTCGCTGCTGGGCGAACCCAAGACGCAGGAGCGCCTGATGGGCATGATGCAGACGGGCAAGCCTATAAGGAATTGACCCCCCCCTACGCGCTGACGCGCGCCCCCCAGGGGGCGATGCGGGTGGACCGGCGGAGCCGGATCCACCGCATCCTGGGTGGGGCGGGGATGTGGAATAACGGGGCGCCATTGCGCTACCAATAGGATTGAAGGAGATGGGGATGTCACGTCAGGTTCAGGATGCGTATGTCGTTGCCGCGTCGCGGACGCCTATCGGGAAGGCGCCGCGGGGGGCGTTGCGGACGGTGCGGCCGGATGATTTGTTGATCCATGCGCTGCGCGCGGCGCTGGCGCAGGTGCCGGGGCTGGATCCGCGGCGCATCCAGGATGCGATCATCGGCTGCGCGATGCCCGAGGGCGCGCAGGGGATGAACGTGGCCAGGATTTCGACCCTGCTTGCCGGCCTGCCGCAAGTCGTGGGCGGCGTCACGGTCAACCGTTTCTGCGCGTCGGGGCTGACCGCCGTGGCGATGGCCGCCGACCGGATCCGCGTGGGCGAGGCCGACGTGATGATCGCCGGCGGCACCGAGTCGATGAGCATGGTGCCGATGATGGGCGTCAATCCGTCGCTGAACCCGCGGGTGTTCGAGGGCGACGAGAACATCGGCATCGCCTACGGCATGGGCCTGACCGCCGAGAAGGTGGCCGCCCAGTGGAAGGTGTCGCGGGAAGACCAGGACGCGTTCGCGCTGGCCTCGCATCAGAAGGCCCTGGCCGCCCAGCAGGCGGGCGAGTTCAAGGACGAGATCGCGCCCATCGAGGTGGTGACGCGCTTTCCCGACCTGGAGGCGGAGAAGGTGGCGGTGCGCAAGCGCATGATGTCGCTGGACGAGGGACCGCGCGCCGACACCAGCGCCGAGGCGCTGGGCCGCCTGCGGCCGGTGTTCGCGGCCAAGGGCAGCGTGACCGCGGGCAACAGTTCCCAGACCTCGGACGGCGCGGGGGCGCTGGTGCTGGTGTCCGAGAAGGCGCTGAAGGAATTCAACCTGGTGCCGCTGGCACGTTTCGTGACCGCGACGGTACGGGGCGTGCCGCCCGAGATCATGGGCATCGGTCCCAAGGAAGCGGTGCCCGCCGCGCTGCGGCAGGCCGGCCTGTCGCTGGCGGATCTCGACTGGATCGAGCTCAACGAGGCGTTCGCCGCGCAGTCGCTGGCGGTGATCCGGGACCTGGGCCTGGATCCGTCCAAGGTCAATCCCATGGGCGGCGCCATAGCCCTGGGCCACCCGTTGGGGGCGACTGGCGCGATCCGTGCCTCCACCGTGGTGCATGCGCTCCGGCGCAGGAACCTGAAGTACGGCATGGTCACGATGTGCGTGGGCACGGGCATGGGCGCCGCGGGGATCTTCGAGCGGGTCTAGCGCAGGACGAGGCGCGGCGTTTCCCTTCCCGGGGGCGGCGCCGCGTGGCGACGGGAGGGACGTGAAATGGCCGAGTTCGTCACCCTGGAAGTCCATACCAACCCTTGGGATGCCCACATCACGCGCGGGCTGCTGGAAAGCGAAGGGATCCCGGTGCTGCTGCAGAACGAGCACCAGGTATGGGCCAACTGGCCCTTTTCGCTGGCCCTGGGCGGCGTGCAGGTGCAGGTTCCCGCATCGTCGCTGTCGCGCGCGCAGGCCGTGCTGGCGCGCCGCAACAGCGGGGAATATCAGCAGGAAGTGTTCGATCAGCCCATCGCCGCGCGGTGCGAGGCCTGCGGCGGCGCGCGGTTCGCGCGCGACGTGAACTGGCCGCAGGTGGCGCTGGCACTGGTGACGCTGTGCTGGAGCAGCGTCATCTTTCCGCCCCGCCGGGGACCCATGAAGTGCATGGATTGCGGGACGCCGGCCGGCGAGGCCTGAACCGCGCCCGCCTACTGGCCCTTCACGCGATCGGCGTTCTCCTGCATCCGGCGCAGGAGTCCCAGCAAGCGCTCCACGTCGTCCCCGTCGAATCCTTCCAGCATCCTGGCCTGCCTGT
Source organism: Pigmentiphaga sp. H8 (assembly GCF_003854895.1). Classification (NCBI taxonomy): domain Bacteria; kingdom Pseudomonadati; phylum Pseudomonadota; class Betaproteobacteria; order Burkholderiales; family Alcaligenaceae; genus Pigmentiphaga; species Pigmentiphaga sp. H8. The sequence goes on from NZ_CP033966.1 coordinate 880,664, forward strand.
CCATGGCCTGGGCGATCAGCGCCTGGCTGGTCTGCCGGCCCCGCGGCGTCACGCTGAAAATGGTGCGGCGGGCATCGGCGGGGTCGGGGATCGAGCTGACCAGTCCCGCCTGCGCCAGCTTGGCCAGCGTGCGGCTGACCCAGGCCTTGTCGATGTGCATGACCTGGCACAGCGGCGTGACGCCCATGTCGCCGCGCGTGGCCAGTACCACCAGGCAGCGGTACTCGGGCAGGGTAAGGCCGGCCACTTCCTGCGCATCCCGTTCGGCCAGGCCGCCCAGGCTGGATGACAGGCGGAAGATGACGAAGCCCAGCAGCGAGGTCAGTTCGAAATCGACCGGCGCGGGCCCGCGCCGGCGGGACGAGGATCGGGAGGGGGCGGTCATGGGCATGGGCCGGGATGAGAGTAGGACGGACAGGCGCCATGTTGACAGAAGCGCGCGCCGGCCGCCAATTTGTTGTCAAAACATCATTGACAACACAACAAAAAGCGCGCATCGTCTCTCCCGCACCGTTCAACGATCCGCTTCATGGCTTCCAATCTCCTGATCATCCTGTCGGACGAACACAGCCCCGGCGTCATGGGCTGCGCCGGCCATGGCGAGGTGTCGACCCCGCACCTGGACGCGCTGGCCGCGTCCGGCACGCGCTTCGCCAACGCGGTGTGCGCCAGCCCCATCTGCGTCCCGACCCGCGCCGCGCTGGCTACCGGGCGGGCCGTGCACGAGGCAGGGTACTGGGACAACGTCGACGCCTACGACGGCGCGGTGCCCGGCTGGCACCACGTGCTGCGCCAGCGCGGGCACGAGGTGGTGTCCATCGGCAAGCTCCATTACCGCGGCGCGCCGGGCGACGACTACGGTTTTTCCGAGAGCCTGCTGCCCATGCACATCCATGGCGGCCGGGGCGAGGTCAAGATGCTGCTGCGCAATCCGCCCGCCTCGCTGGGCGATGGCGCGAACATGCTGGCCTCGGCGCGCGCGGGCGAGTCGGACTACAACCGCTACGACGATCGCATCTGCGAGACGGCGGTCGAGTGGCTGCGGCGCAAGGCGGCGTCGCCCGCCCCGGACAAGCCCTGGGTGCTGATGGTGTCGCTGGTCGCGCCGCATTTTCCGCTGACCGTGCCGGCGCCCTTCTTCGACCGCTACGCCGGGCAGCCGCTGCGCTTGCCCAAGGCCTACCGGTTCGGCATCGACGACGAGGCCCATCCCTTCATCCGGCAATATGCGCGCGAGACCGGCTACAACGTCCATTTCCGCGACGAGTCGGACGTCAGGCGGGCGCTGGCCGGCTACTACGGCCTGGTCAGCTTCCTGGACGCCAAGGTCGGCGCGCTGCTCCAGGCGCTGAAGGCCGGCGGGCTGGACGACCGCACCTGCGTCATGTACTTGAGCGACCACGGCGACAACGTGGGCGCCCGGGGGCTGTGGGGCAAGAGCACCATGTACGCCGAATCGGCGGGCATACCGATGATCCTGTCCGGGGCGGGCATCGCGGCCGGGCGCGTCGAGCATACGCCCGTGGGCCAGACCGACGTCTACGACACGGTGCTCGACGCGGTGGGCGTGCCGGCCGATGCCGGACGGATATCGCCATCGGCCCGTTCGCTGTTGCGGGACCTGCCCGCCGGCCGCGCGGTGCTGTCCGAATACCATACCGTCGGCTCGCGCGCCGGTGTCTTCATGCTGCGCGATGCTCATACCAAGTACGTCCATTACTGCGACCATCCGCCCCAGTTGTTCGACCTGGACGACGATCCGGGCGAACTGCGAGACATCGCCGCGCAATCGCCGGGACGGGTGCAAGCCTGGCGCGAGCGCCTGGCCGAATTCTGCGATCCCGACGAGGTCGACCGCCGCGCCAAGGCCCGGCAGGCCGAACTGATCCGGCGCCATGGCGGAGACGCGGCGATCCGGGCGGGAGCGGGCATAGGGGGGTACACGCCGGTTTCGGCGTGAAGTGAATGTTTTGTGGCGCCTGGCGCCGCGTGATCGACAGAACAGGCAGGAGACATGACATGAAGTATCCCAAGGTCCTACGCGGATTGTTCGCGGCCATGCTGGCCGTCGCGGCCGGCACGGCGCAGGCGCAGCCGGCCGGCGTGCGCGTGCTGGTGGGCTATCCCGCCGGCGGGGCGCCCGATGCCGTGGCGCGTGTGTTCGCCGAGCACCTGCGGCAGGTATCCGGTGTGTCGGTGGTGGTGGAGAATCGCGCCGGCGCGACCGGCAAGCTGGCCATCGACGCCGTGCAGGCGGCGCCCGCCGACGGCCAGACGCTGATGGTGATGCCGGCCAGTTCGCTGCTGCTGACGCCCATGGTGCTGAAGTCCGCCAACTACGATGCCGTCCGGGATTTCGCGCCGGTGTCGGCGCTGGCCGAATATGGCTTCGGCGTAGCACTGGGGCCCGCCGCGCAGGGAGCCACCCTGGCGGAATTCATGGCCTGGGCCAAGAGCCATGCCGACCAGGCCAACTATGCGACCCCCGGCCTGGGCACGCCGCAGCACTTCCTGGGCGCGGAACTGGCCAAGCAGGCCGGCACGCCGCTTACGCACGTGCCCTACCGCGGGGGCGCCAATGCCGTCACCGACGTGCTGGGTGGGCAGGTCGCGGCGCTGATCACGACCGAGCAACTGCTCGTGCCCTACCACGCCCAGGGCAAGCTGCGCCCGGTGCTGATCACTTCGCCGCAGCGCAATGCCAAGCTGCCCGGCGTGCCGACCGCGCGCGAAGCGGGCCTGCCGCAGCTCGAGGCGGTCGATTGGTTCGGCCTGTTCGTCAAGGCGGGAACGCCGGCCGATCGGTTGGCGGAGTGGCGGGCGCGGGCCGATGCGGTAATGGCCAGCCCGGCCTACCGCAAGGCGATCGCCGACCTGGGCTACGCCTTGCCGGCCCGGCCCACGGCCGGGCTCGGGCCCCGGCTGGAGCGCGAGCGGGGGCAGTGGAGCGACCGGATGCGGGTTTCCGGTTTCAAGGCAACGGAATAAGATTTGCTGGGGAGAGCTGGCCGCGCGGATAGCCGGGGCGCGGCTGGCGGTGCGATCTCCCGGCGCGAGGAGCAGGCCATGCAGAAGTTGAGTGCGCAGGACATCGAGCAGGCGATGGCGCGGTTGCCCGAATGGCAACTGGACACGCAGCGGGGCGCCATCCGGCGCCGGTTCCAGTTCGAGGATTTCAGCCAGGCTTTCGCGTTCATGACGCGCATCGCCCTGTACGCGGAAAAGAACGATCACCATCCCGAGTGGTCCAACGTCTACAACCGGGTGGACGTCACGCTGACCACCCATGACGCGAACGGCCTGACGCAGCGCGACATCGACCTGGCGCGCCATGCCGACGAAGCCGCGCGGGCCCACTCCAGGTAAGAGGCCAGGATGAAGCAGCCATCCACCGCGCCCAAGCACGGTCTGGCCGCCGGCGACGGGAGCCGGCCGGAACGGGCGGACTGGACCGTCGACCAGGGCTGGGAACATTACACCCAGGAAGAACACGCGGTCTGGAAATTCCTGTTCGAACGGCAGTCCAGGTTGGTGCCGGGCCGCGCCTGCCGCGAATTCGAGGCGGGCATGCGCGACCTGCCCATAGGCGCGGACCAGATTCCCGATTTCCGGCGCCTGAGCGAGGTGCTGTCCCGGCGCACCGGCTGGCAGGTCGTGGCCGTGCCCGGCCTGGTGCCCGACGACGTGTTCTTCGAGCATCTGGCCAACCGGCGCTTTCCCGCCGGGCAGTTCATCCGCCGCGCCGACCAGCTCGACTACCTGGAAGAGCCCGACGTCTTCCACGATGTCTTCGGTCACGTGCCCATGCTGATGAATCCCATCCTGGCGGATTTCGTGCAGGCCTACGGCGAAGGCGGGCTGCGGGCCCAGCGCATGGGCGTTCTGCCCAACCTGGCGCGGGTGTACTGGTACACCGTGGAGTTCGGCCTGGTGCAGCAGGCCGAGGGCCTGCGCATCTATGGCTCGGGCATCATCTCGTCGTACGCGGAAAGCCTGTTCGCGCTGGACGACCCCTCGCCCAACCGGGTCCGCTTCGAACTGGAGCGCGTGATGCGGACGCACTATCGCATCGACGATTTCCAGGAGACCTATTTCGTGCTGCACGACCTGGAAGAACTGCTGGAGCTCGCGCGGGTCGATTTCGCGCCCATCTACCAGCGCATCCGCCAGCAGTCCGAACTGGAGCCCGGCATCCTGCTGCCGGAAGACGACATCATGACCCGGGGCATCGGCACCTACCATGCCGCGCGGGCGCAAGGGAACTGAGATGGCATCGACACACACGGGCCGGCGTACGGTGATGGTTACCGGCGCGGCCGGAACGCTGGGCGGCGCCGTTGCCGCGGCCTTCGCCGCCGAAGGCGCCAACCTGGTGCTGCTGGACCGCCGCGAGGCGCGGCCGCCGGCGGGGCTGGATGCGGCTTCGTGCCTGGCCCTGGCGGTGGACCTGCTGGACGCCGGCCAGGTCGCGGACGCCGCGGGCCGCGCGCGCGACCGCTACGGCGCGATCGACGTGCTGTGCAACATCGCGGGCGGTTTCCGCATGGGCGAGGCCGTGCACGAGACCAGCGATGCCACCTGGGATTTCCTGCTGGACCTGAACGCCCGCAGCATCATCCATACCGCGCGCGCCGTCGTGCCCGGCATGGTGGAGCGGGGCGAAGGCCGGATCGTCAACGTCGCCGCCCATGCCGCCCAGCGCGGGGTGGCCGGCATGGGCGCTTATTGCGCCTCGAAAAGCGCGGTCATGCGGCTGACCGAATCGATGGCCGCGGAGCTGCGCGAACGGGGCGTGAACGTCAATGGCGTCATGCCCACCATCATCGACACGCCGGAGAACCGGCGCGACATGCCGGATGCCGATCCCGCGCGCTGGGTGGCGCCGGCCGACCTGGCCGAAGTGATCCGCTTCCTGGCCTCGCCGGCGGCGCGCGCCATCCATGGCGCGGTGGTGCCGGTGACGGGCCTGTCCTGAGCGCCGTTCAGGACAATTCGGCGTTCAGCGGGGCCAGTTCGGCGATGACGTCCGGCAGCGGCCGGGCACCCGCGGGCAGGTTCAGGCTGACGTGATGCGTGCCGGCCTCGCGCATGCGCGCGAGGATGCCGGCCAGCGCCCGCACGCCGGTGCGGTAGCCCAGTTCGATGGTTTCGGCGGGCGCATCGGGGCGGTCCAGCAGTTCCACGCGCATGGCGACGCCGAAGGCGCGGAACTGGCCGGGCGCGGCGCGCGCCACCGCCTGGCGCCACATGGCGTGGCGGCCGCGCTGGACCTCCGGCGGGCGGTGGTAGGTGGTCCAGCCCACCGCATGGCGGGCGATCCAGTCCAGGCTCTGGCCGGCCGAGCCGACGGCCAGCATGGGCACGGGGGTAGCGGGGTGTGGCCGCAGGCTGAAGGCCACGGGCGGGTCGTCCTGCAAATCGGGCACGACGCGCGGCGGAGTGTCCAGCGCGGCCGACACCTGTTCCCAGCGGGCCCGGAAATCCTCGCGCCGGGTGGCGGAGTCCCGGCCGAACGCCAGGTATTCGGGCGGGCGGTCGCCCGATCCCAGTCCCAGCACGAAGCGCCCCGGCGCCAGCGCGGCGACCGAGACGGCGCCCTTGGCGACGTGCAGCGGATGGCGCAGCGTCAGCACGATGGCGCCGGTCACGAGGTGGATGCGCCGGGTTCGCCCCGCCAGGGCGCCCAGCCATGTCCAGGGATCGAGATGGCCGATGGCCTCGGGATAGCCCGGATGGTTCAGCGGCACGTCGCGCACCCAGAGCGCGGCGAAGTCCGCCGCCTCGGCCTGTGCCGCGAGTTCCAGCTGGCGGGGGAAATCGACTTCGCGCTGGCCGGCATGTTCGGCGGCGTCGACCCAGGGCAGGGCCAGGCCCAGCGTCAGCCGGTCGGCCCGGAACAGGGGCGTCGCCGCGCTCATGGCCGCCCTATAGGGGTTCCATGCCGTTCTTGCGCTTGATCCCCGCGGCCTCGGCGCTGGCCATGAAGGCCAGCAGCTTGCGTACGGTGTCCGGCTGGGCGGACGTGGCCGCCACGCCGGCGGAGAACGTGGTCATGATCTGCAGGCCGGGAGGCAGGGGCCCCACGATGTCGATGCCCGGCACGTTCATCATCTCGCTCAGTTGCTGGAAGCCGAGATCGACTTCGCCCTTGGCGATCAGGGTGCCCACCGGGACGCCCGGCTTGGACTGGACGGTGCGGTCCTTGATCTGGTCGGCGATGCCCCAGCGCTCGAACAGCTTGGACAGGTAGACGCCGCTGGGGCCGGTGGAGTAGCCGATCGTGCCTCCATCCAGCACGGCCTGCTTGACCGCGGCCTCGGAGCCGAGGTCCGGCCGCGGCGCGCCGGCGCGCACGGCCACGTAGACGCCCGACTCGACCAGGTCCACGCGGCTGCCCGCCACGATGTGCCCGGCTTCGGTCATCTGGTCGATGACGTTGGCGGCCAGCACGATGGCGTCGAAGGCCTCGCCGGACTGCACGCGCCGGGCGGCATCGACGCCGCCGACCGACTCCACCAGGACGTCCTGGGCCTGCGCCTGGGGGTACTGGGCGACGAGATCGGCAAGCAGCTGCTTGGTTGCCATCGAGGAAAGGATGTGGATCTGGGATGCCATGGTTTGCTTCCTGTGAGTCGGCGGCCGGCACGGCCCTGCCCGCAGATTAGAACATAGGGGCGTTGGGCGACGAGGCGCCGCTCTTGCGCGAAAGGCCACTCACGAGCGATGCATCAGGATGTTGACCAGGTTGCCGAACGGATCGCGCACGTAGAAGCGCCGCACGCCCCAGGCTTCGTCGCAAGGTCCGTAGACGATCTCGGCCCCGTGCGCGCGGGCGCGCGCCAGCACTTCGTCCACATCGTCGACCTCGATGGACAGGGCCGGCACGGGCGTGCCCGAACCTCCCTCGCTGGCCACGCTGACCTGCGGTGTCTGGCTGCCGCCGGAGGCGAAGGTCATGAGCCAGCCGTGGTCCATGACCACGTCCAGGCCCAGCAGCCTGCCGTAGAACTCCCGCGCGAGGGCGGGGTCGGGGGTGGTGAGGTTGGCGACGATGCGGCGAACGGTCATGGCGGTCGAGCTCCGGAAGCGAATCGTGACCGGAGATTTTATCGCCCGCGATGCTCTCGGCTGGAAGCGCGCGCCGCCCGTGGGTAAAGTGGAGGCTTGTCCATGCAAGCCTCGCCGTCTTGAATTCCGCTCCATCCGCCGATCCCCGCCTGGTCCGCCTGCGCCGCATGAAGCTGAGCGCGTTGGGGCTGCTTGCCGCGTCGCTGGCGGGCTTCGGGCTCAGCCATGCCATGGGCGGACAAGGCGCCTGGGCCTGGGTGCGGGCCTTCTGCGAGGCCGCCACGGTCGGCGCGCTGGCCGACTGGTTCGCCGTGGTGGCGCTGTTCAAGCGGCCCATGGGCCTGCCGATTCCCCATACCGCCATCGTCCCCGCCAACCAGGCGCGCCTGGGGGACAATCTGGCCGTGTTCGTGCGCGACCATTTCCTGGCGCCGGATGCCCTGCTGGCAAGACTCCAGGTGTTCGATCCCGCGGGCAGGCTGGGCGCATGGCTGAGCGAGCCGGCCCAGGCGCGCATGGCGGCGGGCATGGCGCGCACCTGGCTGTCCCAGGCGCTGGACCTGCTGGACGAGCGGGCCGTGCGCGAGGCCATCCAGTCCTTCGTCGTCGCGCGCCTGCGCGCCTGGGATGCGGGGGCGACGGCGGGCGAAGTGCTGGGATTGCTGACGCGCGACGGCCGCCACCATCAACTGCTGGACGAGGCCCTGCGGCGCCTGGGAGGCTACCTGGACGACGAAACCGTCAAGGAGCGAGTGTCGGACCTGATGGTGAAATACGCCCGCAAGGAATGGCCCAAGATTGTCGGGACCGTGAATCTGGTGAAGCCGGTCGACCGCATCGCGGACAATCTGGCGGATCGATTGGCCCGCGCGCTGCTGGACGAGCTGCACGAAGTCTTGTCGCGGCCGGAGCATCCGTTGCGCCAGGATTACGAGGCCTGGGTGGCGGACTACGTGGCGCGCCTGCGCGACGATGCGCAACTGCGCGAACAGATCGACGGCATCAAGGCAAGGCTGATCGATCATCCGTCGGTGCAGGAGTACGTGCAGGGCCTGTGGGTCGAGATCCACGCCGCCCTGCGCCGCAACCTGGACAGCCAGGACTCGCCGCTGGCCCGGCACCTGGAGCGGAGCCTGTCGGGGCTGGGGCGCCAGCTGGCCGCCAATCCGGCCTTGCGCGAGGCGATCAACGAGCACGTCATGACCGGCGCGCGCAGCCTGGCGGGCCGCCTGCGCGAGGGCGTCACCGAGCACATCGCGCAGACCGTCAAGGGGTGGGACGAAGGGCGGCTGGTGCAGGCGCTGGAGCTGAGCGTGGGGCCCGACCTGCAATACATCCGCTACAACGGCACGCTGGTGGGCGGACTGATCGGGATCGCGCTGCACGCGCTGGTGCTCGCTTTCGGCGGCTGAGCGGCGGGCGGACCCGGCCGCGCTACGCTGCGTCGTCGCGCAGCGCCTCGGCGCGGGCGGATCCGCCGCGCAGGATGCAGGCCGCGGCCACGGCCGCGCACAGGGTCAGCACCGCGCCGACGGCGGCCGACAACTGCAGCGCATCGACGAACGCCGCGCGCGCCACCGCCAGCATGGCGTCGGCTTGCGGCGTGGGCAGGGCAGGCGCCACCGCCACCGCCGCGCCCAGCGTTGACGAGGCGGTCTCGGCCACCTGCGCGGGGATGCCGTCCGGCATGCCCGCGGACAGGCCGGCGCGGTAGATCATCGTGCCCAGGCTGCCGAATATCGCGATGCCGAGCGCGCCGCTGAATTCGGCGCTGGTTTCGGAAATGGCGGAAGCCGAACCGGCCCGCTGCGGGGGCGCCGAGGTGATGATCATTTCGTTGCCGATGGTGAACACCGGCGCCATGCCCAGGCTCATCACGATCAGGCCCGCCATGATGGCCTCGAGTCCGTAGGGGCGGTCGGCCAGCAGCACCAACAGGAAGCCGGCGGTGGCCGCGAGCAGGCCGCCCACGAAGATGGACAGCGGCGGCACGCGCCGGGCCAGGCGCGGGGCGAGCAGCGAGCCCGCGACGAAGCCCAGCGCCCACGGCACGGTGACCAGGCCCGCCCGCAGCGGATCAAGGCCCAGCACCAGTTGCAGGTATTGCGTGATGAAGATGTAGACGCCGAACATGGCGAGGCAGGACAGCGCGTAGGCGGCGATGGCCGCGCTGAAGGCCGGCCGCATGAACAGGTCCAGGTCCAGCAGCGGATAGGGCAGGCGCCGCTGCCGCCGCACGAAGGCCACGCCCACCGCGAACCCCGCCACGATGATGGCGCCGGCGGTCCATGACGCCCCGTGCTGGGCGATCTGCTTGAGGCCGTAGATCATGGCCAGCACGGCGAACAGGGACTGCGCCACGCTGGGCGGGTCGATGCGGCCCGCGTCCGGATCGCGGTATTCCGGCAGCAGCACCGGGCCGAGCGCCAGCAGGAGCAGCATCACCGGCACCGCGACCAGGAAGACCGATCCCCACCAGAAGAACTGCAGCAGCACCCCGCCCACCAGCGGCCCGATGGCGCTGCCGAGCGAGAAGCTGGCGATCCAGACGCCGATCGCGAACTGGCGCTCGTGCTCATCGTGGAACATGTTGCGGATCAGGGACATGGTCGATGGCGCCAGGGTGGCGCCCGCGATGCCCAGCAGGGCCCGCATGGCGATCAGCATGCCCGCGCTGTCGGAGAAGGCCGCGATGGCCGAAGCGACGCCAAACGCCGCGGCACCGATCAGCAGCAGCTTGCGCCGCCCGATGCGGTCGCCCAGGGTGCCCATGGTGATAAGCAGGCCCGCGACCAGGAATCCGTAGATGTCGATGATCCACAAGAGCTGCGAACTGGAGGGATTCAACTGCGCGCTGATGGCGGGCAGGGCCAGGTTGAGCACGGTCAGGTCCATCGCGTAGACCATGCAGGGCAGCGCGATGACGGCCAGTCCTATCCATTCCTTGCGGGTGGCTTTGAGAGACGGGGGGGATGTCATGGAGGAATCAGTGGGAGGGGAGGACTTGGGCAGCGCGTGCCAATAGAAGTTCCTGTTCGCGCAGGTTGCGGGTCATGGCGGCGGCGCGCAGGAATTCCTCGCGCGCCTCGGCGTGGCGTCCGAGCTTGTGCAGCAGGTCGCCGCGCACGCTGGGCAGCCAGTGATAGTTGTCCAGGGCCGGTTCCGAACGCAGCGCGTCCGCCAGCGCCAGCCCGGCGGCCGGACCGAACGCCATGCCGACCGCCACGGCGCGGTTCAGTTCGACCACGGGCGAGGGAGCGACCTGCGCCAGGGCATCGTACAAGGCCACGATGCGTTCCCAGTCGGTCTCGTCCGGCGTGCGGGCCCGGGCGTGGCAGGCGGCCAGCGCGGCCTGCAGCGCATAGGGGCCGTGGGCCCCGTCCAGGGCCTCGGCCCGGGCCAGGGCGGCCAGGCCGCGCCGTATCAGCAGCGGATCCCAGCGCGCGCGGTCCTGTTCCATCAGCAGCACGGGACGCCCGTCGGCGTCGGTGCGGGCCGGCAGGCGCGAGGCCTGGATCTCCAGCAGTGCGCACAGGCCATGGGCCTCGCCCTCGTCCGGCGCCAGCTCCGCCAGCACGCGCGCCAGCCGCAGTGCCTCGCCGCACAGGGCCGGCCGCATCCAGTCGTCGCCGGCCGTGGCCGAATAGCCTTCGTTGAAGATGAGGTAGATCACTTCCAGCACCGATTCGAGCCGGGCCTCGCGCTCTTGCGTGCGAGGCACCTCGAACGGCACCTTGGCCGCCGACAGCGAACGCTTGGCGCGCACGATGCGCTGGGCGATGGTGGCCTCGGGCACCAGGAAGGCGCGCGCGATCTCGCCGGCCGTCAGGCCGCCCAGCAGGCGCAGCGTCAGCGCGACGCGGGCGTCGGTGGACAGGAGGGGATGGCAGGCGGTGAAGATCAGGCGCAGCAGGTCGTCGCCCACTTCGTCGTCGCGTGCCGCCTCGACCAGGGCTGCCGGGTCCGGCGCATGGCCGGCGCCCAGCACTTCGGTCTCGTGGCCGTACTCCTCGTGCTTGCGCGCATGCAGGGCGGCCTGGCGCAGGCGGTCCAGCGCCCGGTTCTTCGCGGTGGTCATCAGCCAGGCTCCGGGGTTGTCCGGCACGCCACCTTCGGGCCATCGTTCCAGCGCGGCCACCAGCGCGTCCTGCGCCAGTTCCTCGGCCAGGCCGACGTCGCGCACCAGCCGCGCGACGCCCGCGATGATGCGGGCCGATTCGATCCGCCAGACGGCTTCGATGGCACGGTGGGTGGCGGCCTGGGTCACAGGCTCAGCCCTGCTCGACCGTGGCCGGGTCCATGTAGAAGACCTCCCATGCATGGCCGTCCGGGTCGTCGAAGCCATGGCTGTACATGAAGCCGTGGTCCTGCGGAGGCCGCGGCGCCGTGCCGCCGGCGGCCAGGGCCTTGCGCACCATGTCGTCGACGGCTTCCCGGCTGTCGCAGGTCAGGGCCACCAGGACTTCGGTGCTTTGCCGGGCATCGCTGATCGGCTTGCTGGCGAAACCGCGGAAAAAATCCGTGGTGAGCAGCATGGCGTAGATGTTTTCGCCGATGACCATGCAGGCGGCCTTTTCGTTGGTGAACTGGGCGTTGAAGGTGAAGCCGAGCTGGCCGAAGAAGGCCTGGGTGCGCGGCAGGTCGGCGACGGGCAGGTTGACGAAGATCTGCTTGTGCATGACGGATTCCTTGGAAAGAGTTGGACGCGCGGTGGGTTATCGGCTGGCCGTTTCCAGCTTGCGGAAGCGGTCTACCGCTTCGCTCGGGCCGAGGTCATCCAGCTCGAAGAGCTCGCGCACCTCGATCTCGCCATCGGCCTCGGAGCCCATGGGCGACGGAAAGCGCCGGGCCCATTCCATGGCCTCCTCGCGCGAGCGCACCTGGATCAGCGTGTAGCCGGCGATCAGTTCCTTGGTCTCGGTGAACGGGCCGTCGATGACCGAGCCCTTGCCGGCGCGGTAGCGCACGCGCCAGCCCCGGGACGACGGCTTCAGGCCGTTGGCGTCCAGCAGCACGCCGGCCCGGGCCAGTTCCTCGTGGTAGGCGGTCATCGCGGCAAGCAGGGGTTCCTCGGGCATGACGCCGGCCTCGGTGTCGGCGGTGGCGCGGACGATGATCATGAATCGCATGGCGGTTTCTCCGGTGGTGGCAAGCCCGCACGTGGGCTTCTGTCCCTACGACGATCGGGACGGGCCGGAATCGACATGGCGGAGCCGGCCTAGGGAAACTACCTAACCGGGTGGCTCAGCGGTAGCAGGGCGCCACTTCCCGCACCTCGATCGTGCACCATTGCGCCGCCGGGCAGGTTTGCGCGATGGCCACGGCTTCCTCGCGCGTGGCGCAGTCCAGCAGGAAGAAGCCGCCTATCATTTCCTTGGCTTCGGCGAAGGGCCCGTCCACCAGGCGGGCGCGACCGTCCCGTTTCTGCACTCGCACGGCGCTGTCCTGCGAGGCCAGCGATTCGGCGGCCAGCAACAGGCCCCGCGTCTTCAGGTCGGCGCCGAAGGCGACCATGCGGTCGTAGAGGTCGCGGCCGGCCTCCTCGCTGCGCTCGGCGCGCTGGCCGGTGGGTTCGACGATGAGCAGCATGTAGGCCATGGGGACTCGCAAGAGAGGGCCGCTGGGCGCGGCCGGCGAAGGCGGAGCGCCCGATTCTTGCAGATTTTGAGTCTTTTTTCATCGCCGGGCCGCCCCAAGATGAAAAAGCGCCCCCTTGGGGGGCAGCGCAGCCCGCGAAGCGGGCAAGCGTGGGGGCATTTTTCATGACAGCGTGTAAGTGCGAGGACGGCTGCGATTCAGATGGGTAACTGATAGGACTACAACTTTTTCTCGTTTGCCTGTCCCGCCGGCCGCGGGTGAAATGCTTGCCATGTCGCCGCGGGGCATCGGAAGGCGGGCCTGCTTCCCGGGCCGTCCGGCGGGAAGGAGACGTGATGAGGCAAGGAAGTGCAGCGGTGGCCACGGGCCGCCGCCGGTGGCTGGCGGCAGGCGTCGCGGCCGTGGGCGTCGCGGCCGCCGTGCCGGCGATGGGACAGCAGCCGGCCTGGCCGGCGCGGCCGGTGCGCATCGTGGTGCCCTATGCGCCCGGCGGCGGCGTGGACGTGATCGCCCGGGCCCTGGCCGAGCGCCTGGGGCAGAAATGGGGCCGTCCGGTCATCGTCGAGAACAAGCTGGGCGCGGCCTCCATCATCGGCGCCGACGCCGTCGCCAAGGCGGCGCCCGACGGCCATACCCTCTTGGTGACGAGCGAATCGACCATCACCAGCAATCCCTTCCTGTATGACAAGCTGCCCTACGACGCCGTGCGCGACCTGACGCCGATCTCGCAACTGGTCAGCCTGCCGCAGATGGTGCTGGCGCATCCTTCGGTGCAAGCCGGTTCGCTCGACGACCTGGTGGCGCTGGCCAAGGCCAGGCCCAACGAGCTGAACTACGCCTCGATGGGCTCGGGCAGCCTGCCCCACCTGCTGTTCGAGGGGCTGCGCCACAAGACGGGCATACAGATCACCCAGATACCCTACAAAGGCATCATGCCGGCCGTGACGGCGCTGATCGGCGGCGAGGTGCAGCTGGCCATGGTGGGCGCGGCCATCGCCGAGCCCCATATCCGCGCCGGCAAGATGAAGCCGCTGGCCATCGCGCGGGCCAGCCGGCTGTCGTCCGAGCCGAACGTGCCCACCCTGGCGGAAGCCGGCTATGCCGACATCGATCCGCGCGAATCCTGGTTCGGCCTTTTCGCCACCGGCGGCACGCCCGATGCCGTGATCCAGCGCATCCATGCCGACGTGAAGGCGATCGCCGCCGACCCGGAATTCCAGCAGCGTTTCGTGGCCGCGCGCGGCTTCGATCCGGTGTTCTCGTCGCCGGCGGCGTTCACCGCCGCGCTGCGCGACGAGATGCGTCACAAGGAAGGCCTGATCCGCCTGACCGGAGCCAAGGCCGACTAATGGGCATGCAGTCAGCAAGATGGCGCGAGGCGGCCGGACACGTGGCCGGCCTGCCCGCGCGCGAGGAGTTCGTGATACGGGGCGGCCATGTGATGACCATGGCCGACGGCGTGGACGACCTGCCGGATGCCGACGTCCATGTCCGCGACGGGACGCTGGTGGCGATCGGCCGGGGGCTGAGCGTACCGGGCGCGCGGGAACTGGATGCGCGCGGCATGATCGTGATGCCGGGTTTCGTCGACACGCACTGGCACCTGTGGAACTGTTCGCTGCGCGCGCTGATCAGCGGCGACGACGCAGCGCGCGGCTATTTTCCTGTGACCTTGTCCATGGGGCCGCGCTTCACGCCGGACGACTCCTATCACTCGGTGCGGCTGGGGCTGGCCGAGGGCCTGGCCAGCGGCATCACGACGGTGCACAACTGGTCGCACAACACCCGCACGCCCGACCACGCGCGCGCGGAACTGGCGGCCATGCGCAGCCTGGGCGTACGGGGCCGCCTGGCCTACGGCTGGGGACAGGACCTGCCGCTGGACCGCGCGATGGACCTGGCGGGTCTGGCGGAAGTCGCCCGGACCGAGAGCGGCGATCCCATGATCCACCTGGGCGTGGCGCTGCGCACGCCGGTATCCAATCCGCGCGGCACCGTGCCCATCGACGTCGTGCGCACCGAGTTCGCGGGCGTGCGGCGCCTGGGCCTGCCGATCACCATGCATGCGCGCCCCGGCGTGGTGTCGGTGCTGGACGCGCACGGCCTGCTGGGCCCCGACCTGCAACTGGTGCATCCCCAGGGCGTGTCGCCGCAGGAACAATCGCGGCTGGCCGCCTGCGGCGTCTCGTTTTCGTGTTCGCCGGTGATCGAGGTGTTGTACGCCCAGGCGTCGCGCGGCGTGATCCAGTTCCACGAGCTGGAGTGCGCCTGCGTGCGGCAAAGCCTGTCGGTGGACAGTTCGTCGGCCGCGGCCAACGCCGATTTCTTTTCCTGCATGCGTACCCTGCTGTGGTCGCATCGCCAGCGGTTCGGCGCCGAGGTCCCGCTCACGGCGCGCCGCCTGCTGCGGCTGGCCACGCTGGACGGCGCGCGCGATCTGGGCATCGCGGACCGCGTCGGTTCGCTCGAGGCGGGCAAGCGGGCCGACGTCATCCTGGTTCGCACCACCGACCTGAACATGGCGCCGGTGGTGGATCCGGCTTTCTCGCTGGTCTATTCGGCCCAGCCGGCCAACGTGGACACCGTCATCGTCGACGGGCGCGTATTGCGCCGGCACGGGCAATGGACCGCCTGCGACCCTGCGCAGATCGTGCGCGATGCGGCGCAGTCCGTGCGCGAACTGACCGCCCGCTGAACGCGCGCCGGCCGCCGGGCCGGCGCGGCGTCAGCCCCGTTCCCCGAATTCCTTGCAATGGGCCGCAAGGTGGGTGCGGAAGGACGCGGCCGCCGGCGACAGCGAGCGGCCGGGCTGCGTGACCAGTTCGATCTTGCGATACACCATGGGGTCGTGCAGCACGCGAAAGCGCGCGCGCTTCGAGCGGGCCAGCAGCCCCGCGTAGGACGGCAGCACCGCGATGCCCAGGCCGGCCTCGACCAGGCCGATGGCCGACCACAGATAGTGCACCTCGAAGCGCGGCTCGGCCGCGATGCCCGACTGGTGCAGCACGCGGTCGATCTGCGGCAGCGAGCCGCTGGACTGCGGCACCACGATCATGGGCTGGCTGGCCAGGTCGGCCCACGCCAGGTCCCGCCGACGGCGCGCCAGCGGCCACGCGCTGGGGATCATGGCGCCCAGCGGATGGCGCATCAGCAGGCTGCGGTCCAGTTCCACCTCGTTGCCGGTGAACACGCCCACGCCCAGGTCGACCTCGCCCTGCTGCACCTGCCGCAGGATGACGTCGACCGGCGCGTCGGACATGCGGACTTCGATGGCGGGATGGGCGGCCTGGAAAGCGGCGATGGCATCGGGCAACAGCGTGGCCGCCATGACCGGCGTGGTCGCCACGGTGACGCGCCCGCGGCGCATCTGCACCAGGTCCTGCGTGCGGCGTATGGCTTGTTCCACTTCGCCCAGGATGCGTTCCGCATGCTGCAGGAATTCCGCGCCGGCCTCGGTGACCGCCAGCTTGCGCGTGGACCGGTCCAGCAACTGCAGGCTCAACTGGCCTTCTAGCTCGCGCACCAGCAGGCTGGTGGCGGACTGGGTCAGGTGCAGCCGCCGCGAGGCCGCGGTGAAACCGCCGCAATGCACGACTTCGACGAACGCGCGCATCTGGCGCAGGGTCACATTCATAAGGCAACGCCACCTATTCCTGCCTGGTCGCGGCAAGTATAGGGGCTGGCGGCGGCCTCCGCGCCGGGCACATACCCGGATCAGGTGGGCTGCGCCCCCGAGGGCGTGTCGGCGCTCTCGACATTGGACAGGGCCGCGATCAGCTTCGCGTTGAACGCCGGCAGGTCGTCGGGCTTGCGGCTGGTGATCAGGTTGCCGTCCAGCACGACTTCTTCGTCCACCCACTGTCCGCCGGCGTTGCGGATGTCGTCCTGCAGCGATGGCCAGCTGGTCAGTTGCCGGCCATCGACCATGCCGGCCGACACCAGCAGCCAGGGACCGTGGCAGATGACGGCCACCGGCTTGCCCGTGTCATGGAGGGCCTGCACGAAGCGCTGGGCGCCCTTGTCGGTGCGGATGACATCCGCGTTGAAGACGCCGCCGGGCACGACCACGCCGGCGTAGCGGGTGGGGTCGGCGTCGTTCCAGCTCGCCTCCACGTGGAAGCGGTCGGCCTTCTCGTCATGCTTCATGCCCCGGATCTCGCCGGCCTGGGCGGAAAGGATGTGCACGGTGGCGCCCGCGCGTTCCAGTGCTTCCTTCGGGCTCTTCAGTTCGACCTGTTCGAAATTGTCGGTTGCCACGATGGCAACGGTGAGTCCTTGCAATGGCTTGGCCATGTCGATCTCCATAGTGGGGCGCCGCGTGCGCAGCCGCATGTACCAGCAAGCGGCGTGCCCGTGGACGGCTGGATCCGGGATGCGGTTCCGGATGGGCGCACGCCGGCGCGCAGGGGGATCGGGCTTGGGGGTATACCCCGGGCCGCGGTATATGGCGCGGTATATGATTACGTGCAAATGTCCGAGAACCCGCCGCACCCGCCATCGCCGCCCGGGCACGCCAGCCCCCACCCGCCTTCCGACCTTGCTTCACCGGTAGAAGACCAGCGTCAGCTGATCCTGGCGCTGATCGGAATCTGCGCGGTCGTGATGCTGGTGGCGCTGGATTCGACCATCGTCGGCACCACGCTGCCGCGCGTGGTGGCCGAACTGGGCGGCATGCCCCTGTATGCCTGGGTCGGCACGGGGTATCTGCTGGCCTCGGCCATCGTCATTCCCATCTTCGGCCGCCTGGGCGACCTGTTCGGCCGCAAATATTTCATTCTCGTCTCGCTGGGCCTGGTGTCGCTGGGCTCGGTGCTGTGCGGCATCAGCCAGTCCATGCCGCAGCTGATCGCCGCCCGCACCCTGCAGGGCGTGGGCGGCGGCATGATGATCGCCACCGCCTTCGCGGCGCCCGCCGACCTGTTCCCCGACGCCATGCGGCGGGTGCGCTGGCAGGCCCTGATCTCGACCTCGTTCGCGGTGGCCAGCGGCATCGGGCCGCTGCTGGGCGGGGCGATCACCGAGGCCTTCGGCTGGCGGGCGGCCTTCTTCGTCAGTCCGGTGATGGGCGTGGTCGCCTTCGTGATGCTGTGGCGGTATTTCCCGCCGCTCAAGCCCAGGCACGACACGCCACCCCGCATCGACTGGCTGGGCGGGGCGCTGCTGGCGCTGGCCGTGGGCACGCCCATGGCGGCGCTCGAACTGGGCTTCTCCACCGATCCGCGTCCGGTGCTGGGCCTGGCGTTCCTGGCGGTGGCCGTCGTGTCGGTTTTCCTTCTGGTGCGGTACGAGCGCCGGCTGGAGCAGCCCATGTTTCCGCTGCGCGTGCTCGAGCGCAGGGAATCGCGCCTGTTGAACGTCGTCGGCGTGATGACCGGGGCGGTGATGTTCATCCTGATCTACTACGGCCCGTTGCTGTTGCAGGTGGAGGTGGGACTGAGCCCGACCCAGGCGGGCATGATCCTGGCGCCGCTGGTGGCCTGCATACCGATAGGCAGCGTCATCAACGGCCGCCTGTTTCCGCGCCAGAGCCAGCCTCAGCGGCTGATGGTGTTCGGCGCGCTGTTGCTGGCCGTGGGCTGCCTGGGGGTGATGTTCCTGGAGCGCGGGTCGTCCATGGCCTTCGCCGTCGTCTCGTTCGGCCTCGCCGGCGTGGGCATGGGTTTCATCATTCCCAACCTGACGCTGTTCATGCAGATGATCGCCGAGCGCCGCGACGTGGGCGTGGCCTCGGCGCTGATCCAGACCATGCGCACCCTGGGCAGCGCGGTGGGCACCGCGCTGGTGGGGCTGATCATCGCCCGCACGTCGGTCAATACCGGCATCGAGGCCGGCATGGTGATGGCCATCGTGTTCTGCGCCGTGATGATGGTCCTGTCCCAGCGCATCAAGATGAAGAACGTGCGCCGCTGAGCGTTGCGGCGCGCGGCGTTCCCGCGTTCAGTGCAGGAAGGTGTGGTAGACGACCAGCCCGGCGATGACCCCCGCCGCCACCAGCCACGACAGCCGGTTGACCCATTGCGTGGGCAGGTGCAGGGCATGCGCGCCGCCGCCCGCGGCCACCGGCCTGGCCATGCGCGGCGGCCGGGGCGAGGGGCGCTCCAGCGCCCGGCAAGCGCAGACCGAGAACAGCGCGAAGAAATTGTCCATCATCTTGCGCGCGATCTTCTCGGCCTGGTCGGTGCGCAACTGGCTGAGCTTGCCTTCCAGGTCGGCATGGGCGTTGTACGAGACGCGGGTGCCGTCGCCTTCGGGCGTCAGCCGGATGTCGGCGTGCCCCTTGGCCGATCCGGCCATGCCGCCTTCGCCCTCGAAGGTGAGGTGGTAGGAGTTCGGGGCCTGGATATCGGTCAGCTGCAGCCGCCCGTGGAAGCGGGCCGACAGGGGACCGACCTCGGCCCGCAGGTTGATCCGGTATTCGTTCTCGGAGAGGCGCTCGACTTTTTCGCATCCGCTGATACAGACCTTGAGGGTCTCGGGAGCGACGAGCTTGTTCCAGGTGTGTTCCTGGGACGCTGGAATCAGGCGCGAACCGGATATGTCCATGGTGAGTCTCCTTGGCCTTGGGGGCAGGGCCTGCGTGCCTGCCGTGTTGGCTGGCCGGCCGGTCTGTGCCGGCGGGGCTGGGGCGGTGACGTCCTTGTGGTCAATGTGCCACTAATCGCCATGGGTGTCCAGACGGGCTCAGCCGGTGCGCAGGTCCGGCAGGGTGCGGGGGCGCCGCTGATGGTCGGTTGCCACGTAGACCAGGGTGGCCTCGGTAACCTTGACGACTTCGGAGTTGAGCCGGATACGCTCGGCGTAGACCTCGACCGCGACCGTGATCGAAGTGCGGCCCGTCTTGACGATGTGGGCGTAGAAGCTGAGCAGGTCGCCCACGAACACCGGTTCCTTGAATACGAACGAGGTCACGGCCACGGTGGCGACGCGGCCGTTGGCGCGGCTCTGGGCGGGCACCGAGCCGGCCAGGTCGACCTGGGCCATGATCCAGCCGCCGAACACGTCGCCCGACGGGTTGGCGTCGGCTGGCATGGGAATGACGCGCAGCACCGGCATCTGGCCGGCGGGCAGCGAATCGGGGGCGGGGGGAGGATAAGGTAGCGAATCGGTCACGCAGGGCTCCAGGGAAAGACACTCGGTGGCACGGGGGCCATGCGGGAAGTGTATGCCCGGCCGGGGCGGGGCACCGGCCCACGGTACAATTTCCGCCGGTTCCTCCACGGTTGCAAGCATGGAAGCCAAGTGGCTCGAAGATTTCATCGCGCTGGCCGAAACCCGTTCGTTTTCGCGGGCGGCCGAGCTGCGACACATCACGCAGCCTGCCTTCTCGCGCCGCATCCAGGCCCTGGAGGCCTGGGTCGGCACCGATCTGGTCGACCGCGCCGTCTATCCCACCCGCCTGACGCCCGCCGGCGAGACCTTCCGCGCCGAGGCCATCGCCATGCTGGCCAAGCTGGACGAGACCCGGGCCATGCTGCGCGGCATGCGCCCCGCCTCGCAGGCGGTGATCGATTTCGCCGTGCCCCATACCCTGTCGCTGACCTTCTTTCCGCGCTGGCTGAGCCGCATCCGGGCCGAAGCCGGCCTGCCGGACTTCACGGCCCGCCTGATGGCGCTGAACGTGCACGACGCCGCCATCAGCCTGGTCCAGGGCGGCAGCGACCTGGTCATGGTCTATTACCATCCCCGCCTGCCGGTCCAGCTCGATCCGCGCCACTACGACATGCTGGTACTGGGCAGCGAGGCGGTCTACCCCTATGCGCGCGGCAAGCCCGACGGCATGCCGGAGTACGTGCTGGGCGAGGGCGGCCCGGTGCCCTACCTGGCCTATGCGCCCAACGCCTACCTGGGCCGCATCGTCGACCTGATCCTGGCGCGCGCTCAGCCCCGGCCGCCGCTGGACGAGCGCTATGAAACCGACATGGCCGAGGGCCTGAAGGCCATGGCGCTCGAAGGCCACGGCGTGGCTTTCCTGCCCGAGAGCGCGGTCACCCGCGAGGTCGCCTCGGGCCGCCTGGCCTGCGCGGGCGAGGCCTATACCGAGACCATGGAGATCCGGCTCTACCGCGAGCGCGCGCCGGCCAGCGCCCCCGCCAAGCCGCTGGTCGACGCCCTGTGGGGCTACCTGTCGGGAACGCGCTAGGCTTTCCGCGCCCGGGCATTTTCCTGGCAATGCAAAAAAAACATTGGCCAATGCGAACACGGCATTGGCGCTATCGCGGAGCGCCTGCCTATAGTGTTTTCCATCGGGCGCCGCATGGTGCGGCGGCCTTTCCGATGGACATCGAACATGAGCAGCAATGCCGCTTCCGGCCTCTTCCGCATCGAACACGACCTGCTTGGCGAGCGCGAGATTCCCGCCAATGCCTACTGGGGCATCCATTCCCTGCGCGCCCGCGAGAATTTTCCGATTTCCGGCGCGACCATAGGCGGCCAGGCCGACCTGGTGCGGGCGCTGGCCTGCGTGAAGCTGGCGGCGGCCCGCGCCAACCAGGACCTGGGCGTGCTGCCCGCCGAACGGGCCGGGGTGATCGTCCAGGCCTGCCAGGAGATCATCGAGGGCGCGCTGCATGACCAGTTCATCGTCGACGTGATCCAGGGCGGGGCGGGCACCTCGACCAACATGAACGCCAACGAGGTGATCGCCAACCGCGCGCTGGAACTGCTGGGCGAGAAGAAGGGCCATTACGACGCCCTGCATCCGATTCAGGACGTGAACGCCTCGCAAAGCACGAACGACGTCTATCCCACCGCGCTGCGCATCGCCATGTGTTTCTCGTTGCAGCGCCTGCTGGTGGCGATGGCGGAGCTGCGCGGCGCCTTCGAGGCGAAGGCGCTGGAGTTCGACGACGTGCTGAAGATGGGTCGCACGCAATTGCAGGACGCCGTGCCGATGACGCTGGGGCAGGAGTTCCTGACCTATGCCGTCATGCTGGGCGAGGACGAGGCGCGGCTGGGCGAGGCCCGGACGCTGATGGTGGAAGTGAACCTGGGCGCGACCGCGATCGGTACGGGCATCAATACCGATCCGGACTACAGTCCGCTGGCGGTGCAGTACCTGGCCGAGATCACGGGACTGCCGCTGGTGCGCGCGGCGAACATGATCGAGGCGACGCAGGACACGGGCGCGTTCGTGCAGTTGTCGGGCGTGCTGAAGCGGGTGGCCTGCAAGCTGTCCAAGACCTGCAACGACCTGCGTCTGTTGTCGTCGGGCCCGCAGTCGGGGCTGAACGAGATCAACCTGCCGGAGCGGGCGGCGGGCAGTTCGATCATGCCGGGGAAGGTGAATCCCATCATTCCGGAAGTCGTGAATCAGGTGGCGTTCGAGGTCATCGGCAACGACATGACGATCACGATGGCGTCCGAGAGCGGCCAGCTGCAGTTGAACGCCTTCGAGCCCATCATCGCGTGGAGCCTGGTCAAGAGCATTTCCCACCTGGAAGCGGCATGCACCACGTTGACGCACAACTGCGTCAAGGGAATCACGGCGAACCGCGAGCGGCTGGCGCAGGCGGTCAAGCGCTCGGCGGGGCTGGCAACGGCCTTGAACCCGGTGCTGGGCTACGAGGCGGCGACGCGGATCGCGCGGGATGCCATGCGGACGGGGCGGCCGGTGGCCGACCTGGTGCTGGAAGCCGGGCTGCTGGATGCGGAAACCCTGGAGCAGGTGCTCAAGCCGGAGGTGTTGACGCGGCCCTACCGGTTCAAGAAGGTGGCGGTTTAGTTTCCGCATACCCGCGATCATCGCGTCAAAAGGAATTTCTCCGATTCAAGATAGTTGCCGCCGATCCAGGGCACAGCGGGTCCGGCTTCGCCGGTCCGCCAGTGCCGCCCCCGGGGGGGCACGCGAAGCGTGTAGGGGGGAGCCCCCATTTGTTGCTACACTCGGCCGACATTAGCTATTAGTTACGGAAGGGGGATTCCATGAAGAAGCTCGTGCTGCTCTCCGCCGCGCTGACCCTGGTCGCCGCGTCGTCTGTATCGGCGCAAGACCTGACTGGCCGGCTCAAGAAGATCAAGGACTCGGGGACGCTGACGCTCGGCTATCGCGATTCCTCCATTCCCTTTTCCTACCTGGACGACAACCAGAAGTCCATCGGCTACTCGATGGACATCTGCTACAAGATCGCCGATGCGGTCAAGAGCCACCTGAAGCTGCCCAAGCTCAACATCGCGCTTTCCCCGGTCACCTCGGCCACCCGCATCCCCCTCATTGCCAACGGCACGGTCGACCTCGAGTGCGGGTCCACCACCAACAACGCCGAGCGCCAGCAGCAGGTGTCGTTCGCGCCGACCACGTTCGTGACGGCCACGCGCTTCGTCGCCAAGAAAAGCTCGAAACTGAACGATCTTTCCGACTTCAAGGGTAAGACCGTCGTGTCGACGGCCGGCACCAGCAACCTGAAGTGGCTGACCGAGACCAACGGCAAGGAAAGCCTGGGCATGCAGATCATCCCGGCCAAGGACCATGCCGATGCCTTCCTGATGGTCGACAGCGGTCGCGCCGCGGCGTTCTTCATGGACGACATCCTGCTGTACGGACTGGTGGCCAATTCCAAGAGCCCGGACCAGTGGATGGTCAGCAGCAAGGCCTATACCGTCGAGCCCTATGGCATGATCGAGCCCAAGGACGACCCCGCGTTCAAGAAGGTGGTGGACGACGCGGTCGTGGCGTTGATGAAATCCGGCGAGGTCGAGAAGCTCTACCAGAAGTGGTTCAACTCGCCCATCCCGCCGCGCAACGTCAACCTGAAGGTGCCGATGAGCGACGCGCTCAAGAAGGTCATCGCCAACCCGACCGATTCGGGCGATCCAGCGGCCTATCGCTGATGCGGAGCCGGCCGGCCAGCCAGCCGGCCATGCGCCTCGGATGATCAAGCAGGACTCCAGGGGACCCGAGCGGTCCCCTGTTTCCATGGGGCCGGCGCTGTGCCGGGCCGGGTAAGCACGGCGGAGCCGCGATGAACTACAACTGGAACTGGAAGATATTCTGGGAACTGTCACCCGACGGCCAGGGTACCTACATGGATACGCTGCTGTCGGGCCTGCAATGGACGCTGGCCACGGCGCTGGCGGCATGGGTGATCGCCTTCGTGCTGGGCTCCATCGTCGGCGTGGTACGCACCACGCAGGTCAAGTGGGCCGTCCGCCTGGCCGGGGCCTATGTGGAGCTGTTCCGCAACATCCCGCTGCTGGTGCAGCTTTTCCTGTGGTATTTCGTGTTGCCTGAACTGCTGCCCGAGGCGCTGGGCAACGCCATCAAGCAGATCGCGCCGCCGTGGGGCGCGTACTGGCCGGCGGTGCTGTGCCTGGGGTTCTTCACCTCGTCGCGGGTGGCCGAGCAGGTGCGGGCCGGCATCGAGTCGCTGCCGCGCGGGCAGCGCATGGCGGCCACGGCGCTGGGGCTGCGCGGCACGCAGGTCTATCGCCATGTGCTGCTGCCCATCGCCTATCGGGTGATCCTGCCGCCGCTCACGTCCGAGTTCATGAACATCATCAAGAACTCGTCGGTCGCCATGACGATCGGCCTGCTGGAGTTGACGGGCCGTGCCCGGTCGATGCAGGAGTTCAGCTTCCAGGTGTTCGAAGCCTTCGCGGCGGCCACGGTGCTGTACCTGATCGTCAGCCTGGTGGTCGTCACCTTCATGCGCTGGGTCGAGCGGCGTGTGGCCGTGCCCGGGTTCATCGGGCCCGCGCGCGACGGCTCGCACTGAAGGGGGCGGACATGTTCGGCGATTTCGATTTCGACGTCATCTGGCGCACGGCGCCCTACCTGTTCAAGGAGGGCATGACCTTCACCCTGACGCTGACCGCGATGGCGACGGCGGGCGGCATCGTCTTCGGCACGTTGCTGGCGATGATGCGGCTGTCGCGCTTCGGCTGGCTGTCGGCCGTGGCGGGTACCTACGTGAATCTGATGCGTTCGCTGCCGCTCCTGCTGGTGATCTTCTGGTTCTATTTCCTCGTGCCCTACATCGGCGCGTGGATCATCGGGTCGTCCACGCCGATCAAGGTCGGCGCCTACTGGTCCTCGGTAATCACCTTCACGATGTTCGAGGCGGCCTTCTTCTGCGAGATCATGCGGGCCGGCATCCAGTCGATTTCGCGCGGGCAGACCTACGCCGCCTATGCGCTGGGCCTGAACTACTGGCAGGCCATGGGCAGCGTGATCCTGCCGCAGGCCTTCCGCAACATGATCCCTGTGTTGTTGACGCAGACGATCGTGCTGTTCCAGGACACGTCGCTGGTCTATGTGCTGTCGATCACGGATTTCCTGGGCGCGGCGTCGAAGGTGGCGCAGCGCGACGGGCGTCTGGTGGAGATGTATGTGTTCGCGGCGGTGGTGTATTTCATCATCTGCTTCGCCGCGTCGAGGCTGGTGCGGCGGTTGCAGCAGCGGGTGGCGATCGTCCGCTGACGGGGCCCGGAATACTTTCAGGAGAATCTCGAATGATCGAGATCAAGCATGTGAGCAAGTGGTACGGGTCTTTCCAGGTGCTGGCCGATTGCTCGACTTCGGTGGCGACGGGCGAGGTGGTGGTGGTGTGCGGGCCCTCGGGGTCGGGCAAGTCGACGTTGATCAAGACGGTCAATGCGCTGGAGCCGTTCCAGGAAGGGGAGATCGTGGTGGATGGCATTTCGGTGGGCGACGCGAAGACGGACCTGCCGAAGCTGCGATCGAAGGTGGGGATGGTGTTCCAGCATTTCGAGCTGTTTCCTCATCTGTCGGTCATGGACAATCTGACGCTGGCCCAGGTGAAGGTGTTGGGGCGGGGGAAGGATGAGGCGGTGGAACGGGCGCGCAAGCTGCTGGACCGGGTGGGGTTGAAGGCGCAGCAGGAGAAGTTTCCGGGGCAGTTGTCGGGAGGGCAGCAGCAGCGGGTGGCGATCGCGCGGGCGTTGTCGATGGATCCGGTCGCGATGCTGTTCGACGAGTCGACGTCGGCGCTGGATCCGGAGATGGTGAACGAGGTGCTGGATGTGATGGTGGATCTGGCCAAAGAGGGCATGACGATGATGGTGGTGACCCACGAGATGGGGTTCGCCAGGAAGGTGGCGCATCGGGTGGTGTTCATGGATGGCGGGAGGATCGTGGAGGACACTGACAAGGATGCGTTCTTCGATCCGTCGGCGCAGCGGTCCGAGCGGGCGCGCCATTTCCTGTCGAAGATCTTGCCGCATTGATTGGTAAGAGGGGAGGGCGACCTGTACGGCTGCTCCGCCTACCAGGACAATCCTTCTTCCCGCTCGCGCCGCCGGTGCGCGAAGCGTTCCGCCAGGAAGTCCACGAAGGCGGTGGTCTTGGCGGACAGGTTCTGGCGCTCGGGATACAGCGCGAAGATGTCGGCCGAGGGGGTGTGCCAGTCTTCCAGGACGGCCACCAGCCTGCCCGAGCGCAGGTAGGCGCCGACCTCCCACTCCGAACGCATGATGATGCCGTGGCCTTCCAGGGCCCAGTACAGGGCGCTTTCGCCGTCGTTGGCGCTGAGCGGGCCGCGGACCTTGACGGTTTCGGTGCGGGTGCCCGAGCGCAGGTGCCAGGTGCCGTAGGCGGTGTCGCTTTCGCGGATGACGATGCAGGGGTGGCGGGCCAGGTCGCGCGGGGATGCGGGTGGCGGGTGGCGCTTCAGGTAGATGGGCGAGGCGCACAGCAGGCGGCGGTTGGAGGCGATCTTGCGGGCGGTCAGGCGGGCGTCGGGCAGGTCGCCGATGCGGATGCAGACGTCGAAGGATTCGTCCAGCAGGCTGGCGGGGCGGTCGGTCAGGTGGAGCTGGGCCTGGACGGCGGGGAAGCGCTTGAGGAAGTCGGAAAGGGCGGGGGCGATGTGGTGGCGGCCGAAGCCCAGGGTGGCGTTGATGCGCAGCAGGCCGCGGGGTTCGTCGCGGCTGCGGCCGACCGTGTGTTCGAGTTCCTCGACGTCGGCCAGGATGCGGTTGCCTTCGCGCAGGTAGAGTTCGCCCTCGTGAGTCAACGCGATGCGGCGGGTGGTGCGGTTGAGCAGGCGCACGCCCAGGCGCTGCTCCAGCCGCTGCAGGCGCTTGCTGACGGCGGGGGTGGACAGGCCCAGTTCGCGGGCGGCGGCCGACAGGCTGCCGTGGCGGATCAGGAGCGAGAAGAAAGCGAGGTCGGAGATGGTGTCCATCGTTAACTTCAGTTCAACAATGGTTTTTATCTCGTTCAATTATGAAGGGCAAGCGCGAGATACACTTGATCCATTCCATCCCGCGCCGGTTTCCGCGGCAGGCTTGCGTGCCGGCGCCACCACGACGAGGACGTTTCATCCATGGCCCACCGCATTGCAGTAATACCCGGCGACGGCATCGGCACCGAGGTCGTTCCAGAAGGCTTGCGTGTGCTGGAGGCGGCGGCGTCGCGCTTCGGCATCGGGCTGTCGTTCGACCGTTTCGACTTCGCCTCGTGCGCGTACTACGCCCGGCATGGCGCCATGCTGCCCGACGACTGGAAGGAGCAGATCGGCGGCCATGACGCGATCTTCTTCGGCGCGGTGGGCTGGCCGGCCACGGTGCCGGACCACGTCTCGCTGTGGGGCTCGCTGCTGAAGTTCCGCCGCGAGTTCGACCAGTACGTGAACCTGCGTCCCGTGCGGCTGATGCCCGGCGTGCCGTCGCCGCTGGCCAACCGCAAGCCGGGCGACATCGATTTCTACGTGGTGCGCGAGAACACCGAGGGCGAGTATTCCAGCGTGGGCGGCCGCATGTTCGAAGGCACCGAGCGCGAGGTCGTGCTGCAGGAAACGGTCATGACGCGCACCGGGGTCGACCGGGTGCTGAAGTTCGCCTTCGACCTGGCGGCGTCGCGGCCGCGCAAGCACCTGACCTCGGCCACCAAGTCCAACGGCATCGCCATCAGCATGCCGTACTGGGACGAGCGGGTGGAGGCGATGGCGGGCAAGTATGGCGACGTACGCGTGGACAAGTTCCACATCGACATCCTGACCGCCAATTTCGTGCTGCATCCCGACTGGTTCGACGTGGTGGTGGCCTCCAACCTGTTCGGCGACATCCTGTCGGACCTGGGGCCCGCCTGCACCGGCACGATAGGCATCGCGCCCTCGGCCAACCTGAATCCCGACCGCCGCTTCCCGTCGCTGTTCGAGCCGGTGCACGGCTCGGCGCCCGACATCGCCGGCAAGGGCGTGGCCAATCCCATCGCGCAGATCTGGTCGGGCGCGTTGATGCTGGAGTTCCTGGGCCACAAGGCGGCGCACGACGCCATCCTGTCGGCCATCGAGACCGTGCTGTCCGACGGTCCGCGCACGCCCGACATGGGCGGCAAGGCGGTCACGTCCGATGTCGGCAAGGCGGTGGCGGAACTCGTCGCGAAAAGCTAGGGGCCGCCATGTCCGAGATCTCGCTCTTCAACGACCGGCTGCAGCATTTCCACGTCAATGGCGTGGACATCGCCGCGCGCGTGGGCGGCACCGGGCCGGCGCTGCTGCTGATGCACGGACATCCCCAGTCCCACGCCATGTGGCACAAGCTGTGGGCCCGGCTGACCAACCGCTACACCTGCGTCGCCATCGACCTGCGCGGCTACGGCGACAGCGGCATGCCGGCGGACGAGCCGGCCGGGCACGAGGCCTTCTCCAAGCGGACGATGGCGGTGGACGCGGTGGAGGTGATGCGCTGCATCGGCTACGAGACCTTCGGCGTGCTGGCCCACGATCGCGGGGCGCGCGTCGCGCACCGGCTGGCGCTGGACCATGCCGAGCGGATCGAGCGCATGATGCTGCTGGACATCGCGCCCACGCTGGACATGTACGAGGGCACCACGCGCGGTTTCGCGCAGGCCTACTACCACTGGTTCTGGCTGATCCAGCCGGCGCCTTTCCCCGAGCAGCTGATCGGTTCCGATCCGGCCTTCTACCTGCGTTCGGTCATGGGCGGGCGCCATGCGGGCCTGGCTCCCTTCACCGGCCACGCGATGGCCGAGTACGAACGCTGCGCGCGCCATCCGCACTGGGCGCACGCGATCTGCGAGGACTATCGCGCGGCTGCCACCATCGACCTGGAACACGACCGCGCCGACCGCGGCCAGGGCAATCGGGTGGATTGTCCGCTGCGGGTCCTGTGGGGCGGAAAAGGGGTGGTGGGGCGCTATTTCGACGTGCTGGACCTGTGGCGCAGGCAGGCCTCGCAGGTCGATGGCCGGGCGCTGGACTGCGGCCACTACATCGCCGAGGAAGCGCCGGACGCCCTGTGGGCCGAGATCGAGTCGTTCTGGCCGTCGGGCGACTAAGGCTCAGGGTTCGCCGGCGGCACCCACGAACTTGGCCCGGGGCCGCAGCAGCATGCCGCTCAGGCGCTGTTCCTGCACGTGGGCGACCCAGCCCGCCATGCGCGCCAGCGTGAACAGCGTGCCCACCGACTGGCGCGGCACGCCCATGGCCATGGCCAGGACGATGCCGCCCAGTTCATGTCGGGGGTGCAGGCCGAACTCGCCGCGCACGTCGTCGATGAAGCGATGGATCTGTTCGAGCGCCGCCTTCTGGCGCGGCCGCTTGCGCGCCAGTTCGATCAGCAGTTCGGCGCGCTCGTCGCCCTTGGGGTAGAGCGGGTGGCCGAAGCCCGGCACGCTGGCACCGCGTTCGTGCTGCGCGCGCGCCTGCCGCATGAGACCGGCGGCGTCGTCGGCGCTGCGCAGGAAGTCCTCGATCCGGTCGTACATCCGCCCCAGGTGCACGCCGGCCGAACTGCAGATGGCCGAGGCGACGCAGCTGTGCAGGGTCGACCCGCCCGAGGCCGCGACGCGCGCGGCGAAGGTGCTGGGGGACAGTTCGTGGTCGGCGAACAGCACCAGGAAGGCTTCCATGGCTTGCAGGTTGGCCGGGTTGGCGGGCAGGTCCAGGGCCGCCAGCAGGCCCTCGGCCATGGACGCGCCGTCGGCGATGGCATGGAAGCGGCGCCGGCGCGACACCAGGCCCACGCAGCCGGCCAGGGTCTTGATCAGTTGCCGCGCCGCTTCGTGCATGTGGCCGCCGCGCATGCGGTCCTCCACCGACCCGCGCGACATGCCCAGGCGCAGCGTGACGATGGCCATGATCTCCAGCAAACCGCTGTTGGACTTGGGCGGCGCGAGCGACTCCAGCAAGGTTTCCTGGAGCCGGGGCGTGATGCCGGTTTCCCAGCGGCGCGGGGCATCGTGCCAGACGCCGGTCCACAGCAGTTCGCACACCGCCTCGTAGCTGGCATGCCCGCGGGCCAGCCGCACCGCCGAATGGCCGCGGTAGTGCGGGCCGTCGGACCGGATCTCGGTGATCGAAGTGGGGATGATGGGTTCGCCCCAGTTCATGGCCGAGGCGGCCACCGCCCCGTGGCCCGAGCGGGCGCTGGAGCGAGCCTTGGCCCGCAGCACGTCCTCGTGCAGGTACAGGCGCTGCCGCGTGTCCGGCTGCTTGACGCTGCGTATCCAGCCCTTGCTGACGTAGGCATACAGCGTCTGCATGCGTATGCCCAGCAGCTCCACGGCTTCCTTGGCGCTGAGATAGTCCTTGTGCGTCATGGTCTTCAAGGTTGATCGATCTTCATCAATATTCTACGGCCGGGTCCGGGGTATTGCCGCCATTCGCGGCTGGTATAGTCCGGCGGATCGACCCTTTCATCGAGCAAGGATTCCCCATGACGGACCTGTCCGCTTTCCCGATCACCCGCAAATGGCCCGCGCAGCATCCGGACCGCATCCAGCTCTATTCGCTGCCCACCCCCAACGGCGTGAAGGCCTCGATCATGCTCGAGGAAACCGGCCTGCCGTACGAGCCGCACCGCGTGGCGTTCGACAGCCAGGAACAGATGTCGCCGGAGTTCCTGTCGCTCAACCCCAACAACAAGATCCCCGCCATCCTCGATCCCGATGGCCCGGGCGGCAAGCCGCTGCCGCTGTTCGAGTCCGGCGCCATCCTGGTCTACCTGGCCGAGAAGTCGGGCAAGTTCATTCCGCAGGATCCCGCCGGCCGCTACCAGGCCATGCAGTGGGTGATGTTCCAGATGGGCGGCATCGGCCCGATGTTCGGCCAGGTGGGGTTCTTCCACAAATTCGCCGGCAAGGACTACGAGGACAAGCGTCCGCGCGACCGCTACGTGGCCGAGTCGCGCCGCCTGCTGGGCGTGCTGGAGCGCCATCTGGACGGCAAGGCGTGGATCCTGGGCGACGACTACGGCATTGCCGACATCGCCACCTTCCCGTGGGTGCGCAACCTGGTGGGCTTCTACGGCGCGGGCGAGCTGGTCGGGTTCGCCGACTTCCCCAACGTGAAGCGGGTGCTGGACGCCTTCGTGGCGCGTCCCGCCGTGCAGCGGGGCCTGCTGATTCCGGCCGCGCCCGCCGCCTGAGAGCGGTTGCAACAAGGTGCTACGCGGGGGAGTGGTGCATGCCGGGGCGATGGGTGGAATAGGGATTTCATCCAGCTAGCCAAGCCGTGGCGGGCCGCCATAATGGCTATCACCACGAAAAGAGACATCAGCCGTTCCCCGCGTATGCATCAGCTCCTCCTGGAATCGTTTCAAGCCGCCGTCGCCGCCGCCGACCCCCTTCACATTACCGCCCGCCACCTTCCGGCTCCCCCCAGGGGCCGCACGGTCGTCGTCGGCGCGGGCAAGGCCGCCGCCAGCATGGCCCGCGCCGTCGAGGATGCCTGGCCCGCCGACGCTCCCCTGGAAGGTTTGGTCGTGACCCGCTACGGGCACGGCATGCCGCTCGATCGCATCGCCTGCGTCGAGGCCGGGCATCCGGTGCCCGACGCGGCCGGCGAACGAGCCGCTGGCGACATCCTGCGACTGGCTTCGGAACTGGGCGACGACGACCTGCTGATC
Source organism: Pigmentiphaga sp. H8 (assembly GCF_003854895.1). Classification (NCBI taxonomy): domain Bacteria; kingdom Pseudomonadati; phylum Pseudomonadota; class Betaproteobacteria; order Burkholderiales; family Alcaligenaceae; genus Pigmentiphaga; species Pigmentiphaga sp. H8. The sequence goes on from NZ_CP033966.1 coordinate 912,158, forward strand.
GTGCTCGTGTCCGGCGGCGGCTCCAGTTTGCTGTCGCTGCCGGTGCCGGCGGTGCCCATGGCCGCGCTGCGCGAAGTCACCCAGTCGCTGCTGCGCAGCGGCGCCCCCATCGAATCGATGAACGTGGTGCGCAAGCACCTGTCGCAATTGCAGGGCGGGCGCCTGGCCGCGTCGACGCGGGCCCGGGTCCTGGGCCTGATCGTGTCCGACGTCGCGGGCGACGATCCGTCCGCCATCGCCTCCGGCCCCACGGTAGCCGATCCCAGCACCTACGCCGACGCGCTCGACATCCTGCGCCGCCACGGCGTTCAGGCGCCGCCGCCGGTGCTCGACTGGCTCGAGGGCGGGGCCGCGGGACGCCACCCCGAAACCCCCAAGGCCGGCGACCCGGTGTTCGAGCGGGTAGAGAACCACGTCATCGCCACCGCCCAGCAAAGCTTGCAGGCCGGCGCGCGCGTCCTGCGGCGCGCGGGTATCCAGGCGGTGGTGCTGGGCGATACCGTCACGGGCGAAGCCCGCGAGGTGGCCAAGGTCTATGCCGCGCTGGCGCGCCAGGTCCTGCGGCATGGCGAGCCCTTCGATGCGCCGGTGGCGCTGGTGTCCGGGGGAGAATGCACGGTCACGGTGCGCGGCGGAGGCCGCGGCGGGCGCTGCACCGAGTTCCTGCTGTCGCTGGCCGCCGAGCTGTGCGGCGAAGCCAGGATCTCGGCCCTGGCCTGCGATACCGACGGCATCGACGGCAGCGAGGACAACGCCGGCGCCTGGTGGGACAGCGAACGCCTGCGCCGAGCGGCGGCCCGGGGCGTGACGCCCGGCCCTTGGCTGGACGCCAACGACGCCTGGGGTTATTTCCGCGAACTGGACACCCTGGTCACGACAGGCCCCACGCTGACCAACGTTAACGACTACCGCGTCATATTGATCGAGGCCGAGCGAACCAGTCGCTGACCAGCTTCACCCAGAAGCTGGCCCCCAGCGGCAGCAGGTCGTCGTTGAAGTCGTAGCTGCCGTTGTGCAGCGTGCACGGCCCCAGCCCGTGGCCGGCCTCGCGGTGCGCGCCGTCGCCATTGCCGATGAAGACGTAGCAGCCGGGCTTCTCCTGCAGCATGAAGGCGAAGTCCTCGGCGCCCATCGTGGGTTCGGTGGCGGCGTCCACCTGGCCCGGCCCGACCAGCGATTGCAGCACGCCGGTCACGAAGCGGGTCTCGTCGGGGTGGTTGATCAGCGGCGGATACTTGCGCTGGAAATCGACCTCGATCCGGGCGCCATGGGCCAGTTCCATGCCCTGGGCGATCTCGCGCATGCGCTGCTCGATCAGGTCCAGGACCTCGATGGTGAAGGTGCGCACCGTGCCCACCATCTCGGCCTCGTCCGGGACGATGTTGGTGGTCGTGCCCGCGTGGATCTGGGTGATGCTGAGCACCGCGGTGTCGATCGGCTTCTTGTTGCGGGTCAGGATGGTCTGCAAGGATTGCGCGAGCTGCACGGCGATCATGACCGGATCGACGCCCAGGTGGGGCAGGGCGGCATGGGTGCCCTTGCCCGTGACCACGATGCGGAAATCGTTGCTGGAGGCCATCATCGGCCCTGGCGTGACGGCGAAGCTGCCGACCGGGATGCCGGGCCAGTTGTGCATGCCGAACACGGCCTGCATGGGAAAGCGGGTGAACAGCCCGTCGTCGATCATGGCCTTGCCGCCGCCGCCACCTTCCTCGGCCGGCTGGAAGATCAGGTAGACGGTGCCGGGGAAGTCCCGATGCGCCGCCAGGTGGCGGGCGGCGCCCAGCAGCATGGCGCAGTGGCCGTCGTGGCCGCAGGCGTGCATCTTCCCGGCGTTGACGCTGGCGTGTTCGAAGGTGTTGAGTTCCTGCAGGGGCAGGGCGTCCATGTCGGCCCGCAGGCCGATGGCCGGGCCGTTCCTGTCCGTGCCTTCCAGGACGCCGACCAGGCCGGTGCCTCCCAGGCCGCGCACGACCGGGATGCCCCAGCCCTCCAGCAGGCGGGCGATGGTGTCCGACGTGCGGTGTTCCTCGTAGCACAGCTCGGGGTGGGCGTGGAGGTCGCGTCGGATCGTCTTCAGGTCGCTCTGGAAGGCGACGATGGGTTCGAGCAGATTCATGGGGAACTCCTGAATGTTGCCCCTCCGCGGGTGCGAGCGCGCCGCGCCTGGTCCAGGCGGTCGCGAAGGCGGAAAGGGCCGATGTGCCGCGCCGTATCCGGCGTCGCCGGCCGGGTGTCGTGTGCCCGAAGTCCGGCGGTTACCATAGCCATTATCTCCAATGAGCTTGTCTATGGCGAGTGTAACGACGAGGGGCCGGGCGGCCTGGGTTGCCCTGGTCCTGGCCGGGGCGCTGGCGGGATGCGCCGACCTGCGCTACTACGCGCAATCCATAGGTGGACATTCGTCGCTGCTGCAGGCGGCGCGGCCGGTGGACCAGGTGCTGGCCGATTCTTCCACGTCGCCCGATTTGCGCCAGCGCTTGCGCTACGCGCAGGACGCCCGCCACTATGCCAGCCAGGTGCTGGGCCTGCCCGACAACCGCAGCTACACCGAATACGCCGACGTGAAGCGTCCCTACGTCGTCTGGAACGTGTTCGCCACGCCGGAACTGTCCCTGCGGCTCAAGCAGTCCTGCTTCCCGGTGGTGGGATGCATAGACTACCGGGGCTACTACAGCGAGGCCGATGCGCGGCGGATGGCCGGTGAATTGAAGGCCCAGGGCTGGGACGTGCACGTGGGGGGCGTGCCGGCCTATTCCACGCTGGGCTGGTATCCGGATCCCTTCGTCAACACCTTCATCCGCCTGCCGCCGGCCGAGGTCGCGCGCCTGGTCTTCCACGAGCTGACCCACCAGGCGGTCTATGCCAGGAACGACACGGCGTTCAACGAGTCGCTGGCCACGGCGGTGGAGCAGATCGGCGTCGAGCGCTGGCTGCGGGAACCGCAGAACCAGTCGCTGCGGCCCGCCTACGAGGCCTTCGATGCGCGCCGGCGCGATTTCGTCGCGCTGCTGCTGGAGACGCGCCGGCAATTGGCGCAGGCCTACGGCGAGACCGGCGCCCGCCAGGGGCCGGCGCCCACCACGCCCGACCCGGCGGGCCTGGGGCCGGACGAGATCGAGCGGCGGCGAGCCCGCAAGGCCGAGATCATCGCCGACCTGCGGTCCCGCTACGAGCGGATGAAACGCGAGCGGTGGCACGGCTATGCCGGCTACGACGCCTGGTTCTCGCAGGCGCTGAACAACGCGCAATTCGCGGCCATGGGCGCGTATCACCAATGGGTGCCCGCGCTGCTGGCCATGGCGCGCCGCTGCGAGAGCTGCCGCGACGGCAGCCTGGCGCTGTTCCTGGACGAGGCGCGCGAGTTGGCGCGGCTGCCGTATGCCGAGCGCCGGCGGCGATTGATGGCGGAAACCGAACGCGCGCAGGCCGCTGGGCTATCATCGGCCCCATAGGCCGACACCGAGCGGCGCAGACCAGACAGACCAGGAGACGTGCATGCAAAGACCGTGGCTGGCGTACTACCCGCCGGGCATTCCCGCCGACATCGACCCGGGGCGCTATCGGTCCCTGATCCAGTTGCTGGAGGAATCGTTCGAGCAGTACGCCGAACGCCCTGCCTTCGTCTGCATGGGCAAGACGCTTGCCTACGCCGACATCGACGCCATGTCGCGCAAGCTGGGGGCCTGGCTGCAATCGCGCGGACTGCCGCGCGGCGCGCGGGTGGCCCTGATGATGCCCAATGTCCTGCAGTACCCCGTGGCCATCGCGGCGGTATTGCGGGCCGGCTATACGGTGGTCAACGTCAATCCTCTATACACCGCCCCGGAACTCGAGCACCAGCTCAAGGACAGCGGCGCCGAGGCCATCGTCATCCTGGAGAACTTCGCCCACACCCTGCAGCAGGTACTGTCGGCCACGGCCATCCGGCACATCGTGGTGGCGTCCATGGGCGACCTGATGGGCGGCATGAAGGGCGTCCTGGTCAATGCCGTGGTGCGCTACGTGAAGAAGCTCGTCCCGCCGTTCAGCCTGCCGGGCGCGGTCGGCTTCCGGCGCGCGTTGGCGCAAGGGGCGGCACGGGAACTGGCGCGCCCCGAGGTCGGGCCCGACGACGTCGCCTTCCTGCAGTACACCGGCGGCACGACGGGCGTGGCCAAGGGGGCCGTCCTGCTGCACCGGAACCTCGTCGCCAACGTGCTGCAGTGCGATGCCTGGCTGCTGACCGACGAACAGCCTGCCACGCAGGGCGGACCGCGCACCCAGCACATCTTCGTCTGCGCCCTGCCGCTGTATCACATCTTCGGCCTGACGGTGTGCGCCCTGCTCGGCATGCGGGCCGGCGGTCTCAACGTGATGGTGCCCAACCCGCGCGACATCCCCGACCTGGTCAGGACGCTGTCGGGCTACCGCTTCACGCTGTTCCCCGGCGTCAACACGCTGTTCAACGCCCTGCTGAACAACGAGAAGTTCCGGTCGCTGGATTTCTCGGGCCTGCGCGTGAGCGTGGGCGGCGGCATGGCGGTGCAGAAGGCGGTGGCCGACCGCTGGCGCGAGGTGACCCGGTCGCCCCTGTGCGAGGGCTACGGCCTGTCGGAGACGTCGCCGGTGGCCTGCTGCACGCCCATCAACATCAAGGAATACTCCGGCACCATCGGCATTCCGCTGCCCTCGACCGAGGCGGCGATCCTGGACGACGACGGCGCCGCGCTGCCCATCGGCGAGCGCGGCGAGATCGCGCTGCGTGGCCCGCAGGTCATGCCGGGCTACTGGAACATGCCGGACGAGACCGCCCGCGTCATGACGGCGGACGGATTCTTCAAGACCGGCGACATCGGCATCATGGACGAACGCGGCTACATCCGCATCGTCGACCGCAAGAAGGACATGATCCTGGTGTCGGGCTTCAACGTGTATCCCAACGAGGTCGAGGCCGTGGTGTCCCAGCATCCGGGCGTGCTGGAGTGCGCCGCCATCGGCGTGCCCGACGAGCATTCCGGCGAGGCGGTGAAGGTGGTCGTGGTCAAGCGCGACCCGGCGCTGACCGAGCAGGACCTGAAGGCCTTCTGCCGCGACCGCCTGACCGGCTACAAGCGGCCGCGCCACATCGAGTTCCGGTCGGAGCTGCCCAAGTCCAACGTGGGCAAGATCCTGCGGCGCGAACTGCGGGCCGGCACCGAGGCCGCCGCGTAAGGGGCGATCCCCGGCATGCCCCTACAATGGCGGCGTCTGCCCCATCGCGGGCATTGTCCGGGAGTCCACATGCTAGGTCGGATGGCTGGCCATCGTCCCCATGCGCCGCATGGCGCCGTGCGCCGCGCGCTCGTGCCCGCGAGCCTTTGCGCCCTGATGGCCGCCGCGCCGCTGCAGGCGGACGCGGGCGTGACCTTCAGGCTGGACCGCATCCAGGCCGGGCCCGGCGAGACCGTGCGCATCGAAGCCATGTTCTTCAACGACGGCAACGCCACGGCGACCTGGGATGCGCCGCGCGAACTGGTGCTGCAATGGCGCGACGCCGCCGGCAGCGTCGTGCGCGCGCCAGCGCGGCTCGACGGAGGCACCGCCGTGCTGCAGATACCCGTGGGCCAGTTCTCGCGCGCGAGCTGGTCGGCCGTGGTGCCCGAGCAGGCGCGCGGCCTGCAGGCCATTGCGATCGAAGGCGAGCCGGTGCTGCTGGCGCTGGACGCGACGCCGGCCGAGAAGGGCGTCATCGTGGGTTCGCGCGCGATCGGCCCCATCGTCGACCCGCGCGCGCCCGCCGCGGTGCCGCAGGTGCCGGACAATGGCGTGCTGGCCGCGGTCAGCGGCTTGTCGGCGGGCTCGGGGCTGGGCAGCACCGCGCTGTCGGGACCGGCGCCGGCGGAGGCCGCCGGCCCGGGCAACGACGAGCATGACGTGCTGAGCCGCTTCCGCAGCGCACTGTCGCCCTACGAACCCGTGTATTTCAGCTTCGGCGCCCGTCCCGACCTGAACGCGCGCTTCCAGGTCAGTCTGAAGTTCCGGCTGTTCCAGCCCCGCGACGGCGAGGAAACGGGCTTTCTCAACAACTTGTACCTGGGCTATAGCCAGACCTCGCTGTGGGACTTGGGCGAGAACTCGGCCCCGTTCCGCGACAGCAGCTATCGTCCCGCGGTCTTCTGGCTGTCGGACCGGGTCTGGGAATCGCAGGACCGCCGCAAGTCGCTGGGCTTCGACGGCGGCTTCGAGCACGAGTCCAACGGGCGCGACGGCGATACCTCGCGCGCCATCAATTCCCTGTATGCCCGGCCCACGCTGCGCTACCGCCTGGACGACGGCAGCACCCTGAGCTTCGGTCCCAAGATCAAGTACTACATGACCCGCGAGGGCAATCCGGATATCGCCAACTACCGGGGCCATGTCGACTACCAGTTGCGCTGGGCCAAGGACGACGGCCTGATGGTGTCGGCGCTGGTGCGCAAGGGCCACGAGAAGGGGTCGCTGCAACTGGACATGGCCTACCCGCTGCGCAAGCTGGGGCTGGGCCGCCTGAACGGCTTCCTGCACGTGCAGTACTTCAACGGCTACGGCGAGACCCTGCTGGACTACAACGTGCGCGCCAGGTCCCAGGTGCGCATCGGCCTGATGATCGTGCGCTGACCGGCCGTCGGGCCTTCAGGCCGCGCCGGCGGCCTTGAGATTGGGGCCGATCAGCTCGTGCAGGGCCTTGGCCACGCCGGGGCCGCCCGCGACGATGTTGCCCTGTTCGGGCCAGGGGGCCTGGCCGAACGGATCGAAGGCCTGTCCGCCGGCTTCACGCACCAGCAGCGTGCCGGCGGCGACGTCCCACGGCTTGAGCCGTAGTTCCCAGTAACCGTCGAAGCGTCCGCAGGCCACCCAGGCCAGGTCCAGCGCCGCGGCGCCGTTGCGCCGCACGCCGCGCGTGCCGTGCATGGCGTCGCGCAGCATGGGCAGGTAGCTTTCGGTGAACGACATGTCGCTGTAGGGGAAGCCCGTGGCCAGCAGGGCATCGGCCAGCGTTTCGGTGCGCGAGCAGTGGATGCGGTGGCTGTTGAGCCAGGCGCCCACGCCCCGGACCGAGGTGAACATCTCTTCGCGGCAGGGATCGTAGATCACGCCCACCACCGGTCCCGGCTCGCACCGGGCTTCCTCGAAGGCGATGCCGCAGCCCTCGTGGGCGACCAGCGCGATGGAGACGGCGTAGTGGGGAATGGCGTGGACGAAGTTGGTGGTGCCGTCCAGCGGGTCGATGTACCAGCTGGCGGGGCCCGAGGGCGATCCGCCCGTTTCCTCGGCCACGATGCCGTATTGCGGCGTGCGCGCGCGCAAGACTTCGATGATGGCGATCTCGGCCTCGCGGTCCGCCTGCGAGACCAGGTCGTTGCGGGCCTTCAGGTCGATCACCAGTTCCGAGCGCTTGTGCGCATAGGCCTGCAGGATCGCGGCGCCGGCATGCGCGGCGGTGACGGCGGCTTCGAGCGCCTTGAAGAGATCCAGCGGGACGGGTTTGTCCATGGTGGGAGCTGCGGAGATGCTCATAGAGGGAGTGTACCCCCCCTACGCGCTTACGCGCGCCCCCCAGGGGGCGAAACCGGCGGACTGGCAAAGCCAGATCCGCGGTTTCCTGGGTCTAGTACGCGCTTCTTGGATTGGATCACCGTTGCTACCGCTGGCAGCCAGCGATAGCACCCGTGCCAAACCCAAGATAACGGTACTAGACCCAGGATGCGGTGGATCCGGCTTTGCCGGTCCACTCGCATCGCCCCCTTGAGGGGGCGCCCGAAGGGCGTGGGGGTGGGCTTCCCTTCCGGTCCGCCGGTTTCGCCCCCTGGGGAGCCCGAAGGGCGTAGGGGGGTATCATCCTCGCCGTGTTTATTCCTTTGATTCCTTCCCGGCCGGCCTTCGATCAGGATGGCCTGCCCTACAGCCCGCTCTACGGCGACATCTACCATGCCGCCCAGGGGGCGTTGGAGCAGGCTCGCCATGTGTTCCTGGCGGGCAACGGTTTGCCGGAGCGATGGCGCGGACGCGAGCGGTTCACCGTGTGCGAGACGGGATTCGGGCTGGGGTTGACCTTCCTGACGCTGTGGCGGGCCTGGCGCGACGATCCCCGGCGCAGCCGGCGGCTGCATATGGTGTCCGTCGAGGCCCATCCGTTCACCCGCGAGGACCTGGCGGAACTGTTGCGCGCGCGGCTGCCCGCCGATTGGCAGGACATGGCCGCGCAGTTGCTGGCGCAATGGCCGCCGCTCCTGCCGGGGTTGCACCGGCTGGACCTGGATGGCGGGGCGGTGACGCTGACCCTGGCCTTCGGCCTGGCCGAACAGGTCGTGCCCCGGCTGGTCCTGCGCGCGGACGCCTTTTTCCTGGATGGCTTCAAGCCCACGCTGAATCCCGGCATGTGGTCCGAGCCGCTGATGCGCGCGCTGGCCAGGCTGGCCGCGCCGGGCGCCACGGCGGCGACCTGGGCGAGCGCCGGCGTGATGCGCCGGGCCTTGCAGACGGCGGGTTTCGAGGTCGAGCGCCGGGACGGCTTCGGCGGCAAGCTCCACATGACGGTGGCGCGTTACGCGCCGCGTTTCGAGCGCCGCCACCCGCCGGCCGAACCGCCGTCCTTCGCCGAGCGCCACGCCGTGGTGGTGGGGGCGGGCATCGCCGGGGCTGGTGTGGCGCATGCGCTGGCGCTGCGCGGCTGGCGCGTGTCCGTGTTCGACGCGGCGTGGGGAGCCCCGGCGCAGGGGGCCGGCCACCTGGCTGCCGCGCTGACGCCGCTGCTGGCCCGGGATGACAGCCCGCGCGCGCGCCTGAGCCGCGCCGGGGCCTTGCGCGCGGCCGCGCGCTGGACGCCGTGGATGGATGGCGGGATCGTCGCCCGCTGCGGCACCGTGCAGCAGGCCAAGTCCGACGACAAAGAGGCCGGCATGCATGCCATGCTGGAGGAACTGGGCTTTCCAGCCGACTGGGTGCGCCCGGTGACGAGGGATGAGGCCAGCGAACTGGCCGGCTGCCCGGCGGCGCGCGGCGGCGTGTATTTCCCCGGCGGACTGCGCGTACGCCCGCGCCTGCTGGGCGCTGCGCTGCTGTCCCGGCCTGGCATCGAAGTCCGGGCCGCCGGCGTAGCCCGCATCCAGGCGCTGCCGGCCGATGTGCCCGCGGGGCGGCGGTGGCGGGCCGTCGATGGGCAGGGCGCCACGCTGGCCGAGGCCGAGATCGTGGTGCTGGCCAATGCCGCCCAGGCTCCCCAGCTGCTGGCTGCCAGCGGCCTGGCGCCCACCGGCGGCGAACTGCCGGGCTTCTTCGGGCAAAAGGCCATAGCGGGGCAGATCACGCTGCTTCCGGCGCAAGATGCCGGCTGGCGCCCGCCGCACTGCGTGGTGGCGGGCGACGGCTATGTGCTGCCCGCCGTGGACGGCGCCTGCGTGGCCGGCAGCACCTATGTGCACGAGGCCGCGCAGGCCGTCGCCACGGCCGAGGGCCATGCGGTCAACCTGGAACGGGCCGCCCGGCTGCTGCCGGAACTGGCCGGTGCCGGCCTGGATCCCGGCGCGCTCACGGGCTGGGCCGGTTGGCGCGCCGTACTGCCCGGCAGGCTGCCGGTGATAGGCGAATCGCCCGTCCACGGCGGGCTTTGGGCCGCCTCGGGCTATGCCTCGCGCGGGCTCAGTTGGTCCGCCCTGGGGGGCGACATACTGGCCGCTTCCCTGGAGGGAGAACCCATGGTGCTGGAAGGGGATTTGCTGCGGATGATCGCCTGGCGCTGATCCTGGGCCGAATCGTGGGAAAATAGAAGGATTAACAGCAAAAAGACGTGCCCGAGGGCGCGCGGTGCCCGGCCCGTGCGTCCCGATCCGCCGCTTCCAGGGGCGCAGGATGGCCCCGGATACGGCCTTGCCGGGTCTCCCGTGGAGCCCCGCGAGGCGCGCTTGGACGGGAGAAGGCTGCTTCCACGGTTTATTTGCCTCTCCGAATCCGTCAAAATAGAGGTTTTGGCGAAAAAGTGCGGTCATCTGCCGCATTCGGGGCGGATAGCGGGGCCTCGCGAGGGGTTGCGTCTTTGCTATTGCCAATCTGTCGAAAGCGATCGAGGGAAACCTGTGCCACTTCAATTCGACTCCTCCCGCTACCAGCGTCTGGAATCCCTGTCTCTCAACACATCCAGCCCGGCTGCCGTCCGTTTCACGACAGACCAGGGCCAGGCGGTACTGGTCGAGGCCAGCGCGCCAGGTGTGTTCCGGTTGAGCATGGGCACGCCCGCCGCGACCGGCAAGCCGGCCTCCGGCTCGGCCACGCGCGCCGCGGCCCTGCATGACCTGTTGGCCCGGGACGAGGCCATAGGCGAGGCCGTGGTTGAACAGGCGGACGTGGCCGGCCAGTCAGGCTGGCGCATCGTCCAGGGCGACAACGTGCTCGAGATCGCCGCCAATCCCGTGCGGCTGGCCCTGTACCGCAAGGGGCAGCAGGTGCTGGTCTCGTCCGCCGACGAGGACCTGTGCCCGCTTGGCACCGAGGACGCCTCGGCCCCGGCGTCGTGGGCCCTGTGCTTCGACCTCGCGACCGGTGAAGCCGTCCACGGCCTGGGCGAAAGCCGCATCATGCTGGATCGCCGCGCCGAGCGCGTCGTCTCCGACGAGGCCGAGTCGCGCGCCTTGCCGCTGGCCTGGAGCCCGCGTGGCTGGGGCCTGTACGTCAATACGCTCGAATCCGTCGTGCACGACATCGGCCTGCCCGAATTCGCGCCCGACAGCTATGTGGTGACCGTCGCCGACGCCCAGCTGGACGTGTTCCTGTTCGTGGGCGAGCCGGCCGAGATCCTGAACCAGTACACCCAGCTGACCGGCCGCGCCGGGCAGCCCACGCTGTGGAGCATGGGCGCGTGGCTGCACCAGGCGGCCGGCACCGGCGCCGAACAGCTCGCGTCCGTGGCCGGCCAGATGCGCAGCCGCGGCGTGCCCGTCGACGCCGTGTCGTTCCGCCCGCCCGCGGCCTGGGAGATCCGCGCCAAGCTGAACCTGGAATGGGACGCCGCCCGCTTCCCGGATCCGCGCCAGGTGCTGAGCGAGTTCAAGGGCCTGGACCTGAAGGTGTGCGCACCGGGCTTTCCGGGCGTGCCCACTCAAAGCCCCATGTTCGCCGAGCTGGAGGACAAGGGCTGGCTGCTGACCGATGAGTCCGGCGCCGCCCAGGTGTTCGCGGGCGTGCCCGCCAGCGCCGGCGGCAGCTTCGGCCTGCTCGACCTGACCCATCGCGACGTGTGGACCTTCTGGCGCGACAAGATCCGCCAGGTCATGGACGAGGGCGTCGATGCGGTGTCCTGCGACATCCAGTTCGACATTCCCGACGGCGTCGAGGCGCGCAACGGCGATACCGGCGCGCGGCTGCGCACGGCCTATCCCATGCTGGCCAAGCGCTGCCTGTTCGAGGCGGCGGCCTGGAACAAGACGCCGCCCGAAGGCGTGGTGTGGAGCCGCGATCTCTTCCCGACCGGCCAGCGCCTGCCCATGCAGGCGCCGGTGTCGGTGCCCAATACCTGGGAAGGCCTGGCCGAGTCGCTGCGCGCCGCGCTGACCTCGGGCGCCAGCGGCCTGCCGGCCCATGCCCACGACATCGGTTCGCCCGAGCATCCGCTGGGAACCATGACGCCCGAGCTGTACCTGCGCTGGCTGGCGGCCGGCGTGTTCAGCTCGCACCTGCGCTTCCACGCGGTGCCGGGGCTGCTGCCCTGGGATTTCGGCGACGAAGCCTTCCAGCACGTGCAGACGCTGATGCAGTGGCGCTACCGGCTCATTCCCTACGTGCTGGGCGTGATCGAGGACGCGGCCCGCACCGGCCTGCCGGTGCAGCGTTCCATGGCGCTGTCCTTCCCGGATGATCCCGAGGCGCATGCCCACGAGCTGCAATACCTGCTCGGCCCGGCCCTGCTGGTCGTGCCCGCGGTGCAGCCCGGCAACCAGATCCGCGTCTATTTCCCCAAGGGTGAAGCCTGGTGGGACCTGAACACGGGCTGGCGCTACGAGGGCGGCACGAGCTGGACCTTCGAATGCGGACTGGACCGCCTGCCGGTCTTCGGCCGCGAAGGCCACATGCTGTGCCTGGGCCCCGCCGCCCAGCACACCGGCGAATTCAATTCCGCCCGCATCCTGGACGAGGTCTGGCTGTTCGGCATGCCCGTGCACAACCCCAGCGTGATGCGCAACAAGATCCGCGTCATGCAGATGCAGGGATCGAGCTACGCCAAGGGCCTGGAAGGCCTGAAGATCCTGCCGTCCGAAGGCCTGGAAGTGAAGCGCCGCGGCGCGGAAGTGCGGATCTCACGCGCTAGGTAGAGGAACCCCCCCTACGCGCTGACGCGCGCCCCCCAGGGGGCGAAACCGGCGGACTGGCAAAGCCAGATCCGCGGTTTCCTGGGTCTAGTACCTGTTTCTTGGCACGTCACACCGTAGCTACCGCTGGCAGCCAGCGATAGCACCCGTGCGACGTACCAAGATGGCCCCACAAGACCACGACATGGGGGATCCGGCTTCGCCGGTCCCCCGCCGTCGGCCCCCTGGGGGGCGCGCGTCAGCGCGTAGGGGGGGACCCTAGTCCTCGCAGGGGCTGTCCAGGGTGCCGCGGGCCAGTTTGTCCACGACCACCGACTCTACCGGGGGTTCGCCGTTGCGGGCGATGTGGCCGTCTATCCACATCAGGACCGGGGTGCCGGGCGCCACGCGCAGTTTGGCGTAGGCGTCGGCCAGTGCCTGGGCCTGGCCGGCGGAGGCTACCGGGTAGCGCTTGCCGGTGCTGCAGATGGCGAAGGTGGGTTGGCCGTCCTTGGGTACGACCTTGCCGCGCATCGTGAAAGTGTCGGTGATGAAATCCACCTCGAACTGCTGGGTCAGGGCGTAGTTCAGCGTGGACTGGATGGGTTCGCCATTCTGGTCCAGCATGCGCAGCGTGGTGGCGGAGATGAACTCGTAGAGTCCGCCTTCGTTGCGGTCGCCGATCAGGCGGATCTGGTCGGGCGAATCGAACAGGCGTTCCCAGCGGCCGGTGCTGACGAAGCTCAGTTCCTTGTTGTCGCGGGTGCCGAAATACACGCGGCGCATGCGCCAGGTCCAGTCGGGCAGCAGCGTGAGCGTGACGCGCTGGCCGGCGCAGTCGGCGCAGGGGATCACGCCGCGGAAGGTCTGGGGCTGGGCCAGAGGCACGCCCCGGTCCTGCCTGCCTCGTTCGGCCTGTTCCTGCTTCACGGCGGGCGGCGGCGGGATCACCGCGTCGGCGGCGGTCAGGGTGCCGGAGCGTTCGCGGTCGGGCAGGGGGATGGAGCATGCGCCCAGTCCGGCCGCCACGACCAGGGCGGCGGCCAGGGTGGCAAGGCGGGAAGGTGCGGGGCGGGAAGAAAGGGGCGGGTTGATCATCACGGCTCCGGCTCTTGAGATTTACCGCAAGTCTAACCTGTTGCGTCTGCCGGCATGCGACGGGAAATGCGGCCGGCCGATGGATGCCGTGCCGCGGCGGTAGGACATTTATCGCAGCAACCGCTCCACGCGGGACCCGTGGGGCGGTTAAGCTTGCGGGGGGCCGCCGTGGCGGCGTTTTCATTCTTGCCTATGTCATTCGTGCAGATACTCGCGGCCACCCCGTGGCTGGCCCATACGGCCGCCGCCGTGCTGGGGCTGGTGGTGGGCAGCTTCCTCAACGTCGTGATCGCGCGGCTGCCGCAGATGATGCAGCGCGTCTGGCAGGAGCAGTGCGCCGAACTGCATGGCGACTCCCCGCCCGAACCGGCGCGCTTCGACCTGGCCTATCCCGCTTCGCACTGCCCGGCCTGCCGGCATCCCATTTCGTGGCGCCACAACATCCCGGTGCTGGGCTGGCTCGTGCTGCGCGGCCGCTGCGCTCATTGTGCTGCGCCCATCTCCTGGCAGTACCCGCTGGTGGAACTCGCGGCGGCGGCGTTGTTCGCGGCCTGCGTGGCCGTGTTCGGCGTGACGTGGAGCAGCCTGGCGGCCATGGCGTTCTGCGCGGTCTGCCTGGCGCTGGCCGTGATCGACCACCAGACCTCGCTGCTTCCGGATGACCTGACGCTGCCGCTGCTGTGGGCGGGCCTGTTCGTCAACCTGTGGGGCGGCTTCGCCTTCCTGCCCGACGCGGTCATCGGCGCGATGGCGGGCTACGGGGTGCTGTGGTCCGTGTACTGGCTGTTCCGCCTGCTGACGGGCAAGGAAGGCATGGGCTATGGCGACTTCAAGCTGCTGGCCGCGATCGGCGCCTGGCTGGGGTGGCAGAGCCTGCCGCTGGTCATGGTGGCGGCCTCGCTGGCCGGCGTGGCGGTGGCCGGAGTGCTGATGATCGCCGGCCGGGTGCGGCGCGGCCAGCCGCTGCCCTTCGGGCCGTATCTGGCGGCGGCGGGCGTGGCCGCGCTGTTCGCGGGCGATGCATGGATTAAGCTGCTGGCATGGTAGGCACACTTTCCTCTTCCCGCGTCCGGCCCCTGCGCGTGGGCCTGACGGGCGGCATCGGATCCGGCAAGACCGCCGTGGCGGATCTGCTGGAGGCGCAGGGCGCGGCCGTGATCGATACCGATGCCATCGCGCATGCGCTGACGGCCCCGGGCGGGCTGGCCATCGAGCCTGTGCGGCGCGAATTCGGCCCGGACATGATCGGTCCCGACGGCGCGATGGATCGCCCCCGGATGCGGGCCCTGGTGTTCTCCGACGGCCAGGCCAAGGCGCGGCTGGAAGCGCTGATCCACCCGCTCATCGGCCAGGAGGTCGAGCGCGAGGCGGCCGGGCGCCAGGGGCTCTACCAGGTCTTCGTGGTGCCGCTGCTGGTGGAGTCCGGCCGCTGGCGGGACCGGGTGGACCGCATCTGCGTGGTCGACTGCGACGAGGCCACCCAGGTCCGGCGCGTCCAGCGCCGCAGCGGCCTGGCTCCCGAGATGGTGGCCCGCATCATGGCCGCCCAGGCCACGCGCGCCCAGCGCCTGGCGGTGGCCGACGACGTCATCGTCAACGACGGCGAGACCACGCCCGGGCAGTTGGCGCAACGCACCCTGGCCCAGCACCGCGTCTGGCTGGATCTGCCCGCACCGACCGGCTAGCGACCCGCCAAGGCTTTACTGGATGTCCAGTGTACGGATCAAGGCTTCCCAGCGCGTGCGCGTATCGTGCAGCCAGGCCGTGGTCCGCGCCGAGTCCGCCCAGAAGGGCGTTACTGCCATCTGATCCAGCTGGCGGCGCACCTCGGGGCTTTCCAGGATGTCGTGCAGCAGGCCTTCCCACGTCTTCACCACGGCCGCCGGCGTGCCCGCGGGGAACAGCACCACCTGGCTGAACTGCACGTCGAAGTCGGGCACGCCCTGTTCCTGGGCGGTGGGAACCTGCGGCAACTGGGGGTTGCGCGTGGCGGCGGACGTGGCCAGGGCCTGCAGCGTGCCGGAGCGCACATAGGGCAGCGTGTTGGACGAGGCCACGAAGGCCAGCGGCACGTGTCCCGCCACCACGTCGGACAGTGCCGGGGCATTGCCCTTGTAGGGCACGTGCGTGCCGCGTATGCCGGTCCGGGCCTTCAGCAGTTCGAAGGTCAGGTGCCCGGGCGAGGCCAGGCCGGCCGAGGCGTAGGTCAGGTCCTCTTTCCTGGCGCGCTCCAGGAAGTCGCGGAAGTCCTTCAGCCCCAGCTTGGGATGGGCCACCAGCACCTGCGAGGTGGTGCCGAAGATGCCGGCCGGCACGAGGTCGCGGTAGGGATCCAGCCCCATGTTCTTGTAGACCGAGGGGTTGATCGTCAGCAGGTGGTCGACGCTGACCAGCGCCGTATAGCCGTCCTTGGGCGAGCGGGCGACGTACTCGGCGCCGATGTTGCCGCCGGCGCCCGCGCGGTTCTCGACGATGACGGGCTGTTTCAGGCGCGATGCGGCCTGTTCGGCGATCAAGCGGGCGACCAGGTCCAGCGGTCCGCCGGCGGCGAAATTGACGACCAGCTTGACCGGGTGGTCGGGATAGCCGGCGGCCCGCGCCCAGGGGGCGGCGGCAACGAGGACGAGGGCGAGGAAAAGGCGCGCAAGCGGTTGCATGGGATGTCTCCGTGGAAGGGGGCGGGCTGGCTGAAGCCAGTCTGGTCGGCGCCGTGCCTGCATTATGGGAACGGAGAGGTATTTGGTTCCAATGATAAAGTTCGGTGCTGTCATATCTAAAATTCATGGCAATGGACTGGACCCGGCGACTGCGCATCCGGCAGCTCGAAGTGCTGAGCAGCCTGGCCGATACCTGCAATCTCAGCCACACCGCCGAACGCCTGTGCATGACGCAGCCGGCCCTGTCGAAGTGGCTGGCCGAGCTGGAGGCCGAACTGGGGGTGCCGCTGTTCGAGCGTCATTCGCGCGGCCTCGTGCCCACGCGCTTCGGCACGGCCATGGCCGAACACGCCCGCGTCATGCTGGCCGAAGTCGAGCGCGCCAGCCAGGCCATGGCGCTGATGGCCGAAGGCGCGGACGGCCAGTTGTCCATCGGGGTGACGGCCACGGTCTCGACCGGGCTCCTGCCCGACAGCGTGGCCCTGCTGCTGGCGCGGCGGCCCGAGACCCGTCTGTCCATTACCGAGTCGACCCTGGACCAGCTCCTGCCGCTGTTGCTGGAGCGTCGCCTGGACTTCGTGGTGACGCGCCTGGAAGGCGATGCCATCGACGGCCGCCTGCGCTGCACGCCGGTCTATAGCGAAAGCATCGCGGTGGCCGCGCCGCCGTCGCATCCGCTGGCCGGCCGCCGGGGGCTGGCCTGGGCGGACCTGGAGGGATGCGGCTGGGTGGTACCGCCCCAGGGCAATCCGCTGCGCCGCGAACTGGACGCCGAGTTCGCGCTGGCCGGCCTGCCCGCGCCCCGCTACCGGGTCGAGGCCGTCGGCATCCTGATGCTGGTGGCGATGATGCAGCGGGCCCATCTGCTGACCGCGCTGTCGCGCCGCGTGCTGCGCTATTTTCAGGCCGCCGGCCAACTGGTGGCGCTGGACCTGCCCACGCGCCGGCAGGGCATGGTGGGCATCCTGCGCCATCGCGATGCGCCCGACACCTCGCTGCATCGCGACTTCCACGAAGTCCTGCTGGAAGCGGCCGACGCGGCGGGCGTCACAACTCGAAACCGCATTGCGGGGCCGCCTGCTTCAAAGTAGGGGGTGATCGAGCTACGGTTGAGTGTTTTTCCCGTTGGCTCCGTACCTACAATGGAGGTGTTCCGAAGCGCCCGCGCAAGGCGCCGTTCGGAAGCGGGCAAGGCAAGTGTCGCCGTGTCCATGCCGTACAGGTATATTTCTACGAAATTCCGATTCCGGACGGTCTACGTGGTTCTTTACGAATACCCATTCAACGAGCGCGTCCGAACGCTGCTGCGTCTGGAAAGCCTCTTCGACAATCTGTTCTTCTTCGTGCGGCAACCGGATGCCCGCGGGCATCACGTCGCATTGACCACGCTGTTCGAAATCCTGGATGTGTCGGCGCGGGCCGATCTCAAGTCCGAACTGCTCCAGGACCTGGAGCGCTATCGCCAATCCCTGAGTTCGCTGCGCGAGCATCCCGGCGTCGATCGCCAGACCCTGGACGTCATGCTGTCCAGCATCGAGCAGGCCGCGGGCGCGCTCGTGGCCCAGGGCAAGACCGGCCAGCCGCTGCGGCAGAACGAATGGCTGACCAGCATACGCAGCCGCCTGGCGATCCCGGGCGGCGCCTGCGAATTCGACGTCCCGTCCTTCCACGCCTGGAAGCACAAGCCCGTCGAGCATCGCGTCCAGGACCTGGCCCAGTGGGTCGAACCCTTCCTGCCCATACGCGACGGCCTGGCCATCGTGCTGAAGATGCTGCGCGAATCGGGCCGGCAGGTCGCGGTGGTGGCCGAGGGCGGCGCCTTCCAGCAGATGCTGGGCGGCAAGGCCTACCAGCTGCTGCGCATCTATGTCGACGAGGCGCTGGGCGTGTTCCCCGAGGTCAGCGCCAACAAGTACATGGTGTCGGTGCGCTTCTCGTCCCAGGGAGGCGATCTGAAGCCGCAGCCGGTGGCGGCCGACGTGCCCTTCCAGCTGACGCTGTGCAACAGCTTCTGAAGGCGGCGCATCGCTCGTCCCCTGGCTACAATGCGGCCATGGTCAAGAAAGTCAAATGCCCCACATGCGCCAGGCCGGCTCCATGGAGCCCCGACAACGCCTGGCGGCCCTTCTGCTCCGAACGCTGCCGCCAGATCGACCTGGGAGCGTGGGCGGCCGAGAAATTCGCCATACCCGGCGCGCCCCTGGAAACCGACGACCTGAGCGGGGATTCCTCGGGCCGGCTGTTTCCTTCGCCGCAGTCGATGAACTGAGCTAGGAGTTCTCCAGCAGCGTCCGGATGTCCAGCGACCGCAGCAGTTGCATGGTCTCCCGCGTCAACCGGGTCAGCGGCTGGAGCCGCGCCGTGCACATGATCAGGTTGTTGTGCATGGACGGCGAGTGCACGCGGGCGGTGGCCAGCGTGCCGGCGCGGCGCTGCGGCCCGATGGCGCTGGCCGACAGCAGCGCGTAGCCTTCCCCGCTTTCGGCCAGGGCCACCATGGTGTGCACCGCGTTGACCTCGGCAACGATGTCCAGCGCGATGCCGCGCCGGCGGCAGGCCGCATCCACCACCGCGCGGATGGTGTTGGGCTCGCAGGGCAGGATCAGTGGGTAGTCCGCCAGCGCATCGACCGGCAGCGACTCCGGCAGGCGTTCGCCCGGACCGGGCACGCATCCCACCAGCATCAGTTCCTCCTGGAATACCGGCTCGTAGTCCAGCGTTTCGCCCGGGGCGGGGTCGTACAGCAGCGCGACGTCGACCCGGCCTTCGTGCAGCCACTCCCGCAGGCTGACGCTCAGTCCTTCGGTCACGGTCAGCGCGGCGCCGGGCAGGCGTTCGCGGAAGCCGCGCACCAGGCTGGGCGCCAGCAGATGGGCGATGCGCGGCGGAAAGCCGACCACGATCTTGCCCCGCGGCACCGCCTTCAGTTCGTGGATTTCCTGGCGCGCGGTGGCCAGGCGGGCCAGGACGACCCGGGCGTGTTCCAGCAGGCGCCTGCCGGCCTCGGTCGGTTCCACGCCGCGGCCGTTGCGGTAGAGCAGGTGTTCGTGCAGCTCCACTTCCAGCAGGCGGATCTGCCGGCTCAGGGAAGGCTGGGTCATTTCGAGCACCATGGCGGCGCGTGTGAAGCTGCCGGCGTCGACGACCTGGACGAAGTACTCAAGTTGCTTGATATCCATGCCTGTCTCGCGTCACATAGAGAAGTTCTATAGCTGCTAGAGCTGTTCTGCAATTTACTCGATATGTCCCGGCTCCAATAATGGGCGCTTCCGCAATGGCGGACCCTTGGAGGAGTTTCATGACGAAGTCGGAGTTGCCGGTTGCGATCATCGGCGCGGGTATAGGCGGACTGGCGGCGGCGACCGCGCTGCGCGCGCAGGGCGTGGCCGTGCAGGTCTACGAGCAGGCGCGGCAGTTCGCGCGCATCGGCGCGGGCATCCAGATGTCGCCCAATGCCATGCGGGTGCTCGATGGGCTGGGGCTGCGTCCGCAACTGGAAGAAATCGCTTTTTCGCCCAAGTCGTCGCTGAACCGGGCGCACGACACCGGCGCTGTGACGAACGAGTTCCCGCTGGCCGGGGCCGTCCTGGAGCGCTACGGCATGCCTTTCCTGGCCATGCACCGGGGCGACCTGCATGCGGCGCTGGCGGCACAGGTGCCGCAGGCGCAGATTTCGCTGGGCAAGAAGCTGGTGCATCTGGACCAGGGCGATCGCGAGGTCGCGCTGCGCTTCGAGGATGGCACCGAGGCCCGTGCCCGCGCGGTCATCGGCGCCGACGGCGTGCATTCCCTGGTGCGCGAGCTGCTGCTGGGCGAGGAGCAGCCCCGCTTCACCGGCCGCGTCGCCTACCGGACGACGTTCCCGGCCAGCCGGCTGGGCGCGCTCGATATCGGTCAGTCGCGCACGAAATGGTGGGGGCCGGACCGCCACATCGTCATCTACTACGTCACCCGGCGCCAGGACGAGATCTATTTCGTCACCAGCCAGCCCGAGGACGCGGGCTGGCTGACCCCCGAATCGTGGTCGGCCAAGGGCGACCTGGACGTGCTGCGTGCGGCCTACGCCGATTTCCATCCCGACGTGCGCGCGGTGCTGGCGGCCTGCCCCGACGTGCACAAATGGGCGATCTTCCAGCGTGATCCGCTGCCGAGCTGGGGACGGGGCAACGTCGTGCTGATGGGCGACGCCTGCCATCCGATGACGCCCTACATGGCCCAGGGCGCGGCCATGGCGCTGGAGGACTCGGTCGTGCTGGCGCGCTGCGTGGCCGCCCACGGCAGCGATCTCGACGCGGCGTTCCGCTTGTTCGAGCAGGTACGCAAGCCCCGCACGTCGGCGGTGCAGGCCGGGTCGAGCGCCAACAACTGGATGCGCGAGTCCACCAACCCGGACTGGGTCTACGGCTACGACGCCTGGAACGTGCCGCTGGAAGCGAACGGACAATAAGCCTTTTCCGCGGGACGGGGCCGGGAGGCCGGCACCCGTCCCGCGCATGAAAACAGGAGACAGCATGAAGACACGCATCAAGACTCTCGCCGCGGCCATGGCGCTGGCGGCGATCCCGGCGCTGGCGGCGCATGCCGAGTATCCGGACCGGCCCATCAAGCTGGTGGTGCCGCACGGGCCCGGAGGCGTCGCCGACACGGTATCGCGCATCTTCGCCGATGCGCTGGCGCGCGAACTCAAGCAGCCGGTCATCGTGGAGAACAAGGCCGGCGCCAGCACCATGATAGGCGCCGACTACGTCGCCAAGGCCGCGCCGGACGGCTATACGCTGCTGATGGCGTCGGTGACCACGCTGTCGATCAACCCTTCCTTGTATCCCAACATCACCTACGATCCCAAGCGCGACTTCGCGCCGGTTTCCATGGTGGCGGCGCTGCCGTTCTACCTGATGGCCAGCCCCACGCTGGGCGTCAAGAACGTGAAGGAACTGGTCGCGCTGGCCAGGTCCCGGCCGGGCCAGCTCAACTACTCGTCGCCGGGGTCGGGCACGTCGCCGCATCTGGTGGGCGCGCTGTTCGCGTCCATGGCGGGAGTCGACACCCTGCACGTGCCGTACAAGTCCACCGCCTCGGCCGAGGTCGATCTGAACGCCGGCCGCATCCATTTCGCCTTCACCGGTTCGGGCATGGCGCCGATCCGGTCGGGCCGGGTGATCGGCCTGGGCGTGACCAGCGGCGAGCGCCTGGCCTCCATGCCCGAGCTGCCGACGCTGAAGGAACAGGGCCTGGACCTGGAGGCGACCGTCTGGAACGGCGTGGTCGCGCCCGCAGGCACGTCGCCCGAGATCGTCGGCAAGCTGGCCGCCGCATTTGCGCGGATCGCCCGGTCGCCGGACGTCAAGGAGAAGGTGCAGGCGCACGGCGGCATCACGGTGGGCAATACGCCCGCCGAATTCAAGCGTCTGATCGATACCGAGGCCGCGCGTTGGGAGAAGGTGATCAAGGAGGCCAGCATCACCGTGCAGTGACGAGGCCGGGATGCCGAGGGGCCGGCCGCCGCCGGCCCGCTGTCCGGGATCAGCCGCCCCAGAAACCGCTGATGCCGGCGATGCCGTGCGCGCCGTGCGCCACGGCCGTCGCGCGCGTGTCCGCGGATTGTCCGCCCAGCGCGAGCACCGGCAGGCCGGCATGCAGCGCCAGCGTGCCGAAGGTCTCCCAGCCCAGGCCGGGCTGGCCGGGATGCGAGCGCGTGGGCAGCACCGGTGCCAGCACCGCGAAGTCGGCGTCCAGCTGGCGTGCTCGCTCCAGTTCCGCGGCGTCGTGGGCCGACACGCCCAGCATCGCGCCGGGTGGCAGCGCGGGGCGCTGGCCCGGGATGTCGGCGGCGCGCAGATGCAGGCCGTCGGCATCGGCGATCCAGTCGCGTGGATGGGCACTGTTGAGCAGGACCCGCGCACCGGCCGGCCGGGCGCGCGCCACCACCTGTTTCAGCACCTGGCGCAGTCCGTCGTCGGCCGCGCCGCCGGGCCAACCCGGCTCGCGGAACTGGACCAGCTTCAGGCCCGAGGCCAGCGCGGCATCCAGGCGTTGCAGGAAGGCGTCGACGTTGCCGGGCGCGCCGATGTTCGTGATGGCATAGGTCTCGGGCACGTGCAGCCACCGCAGCGGCGGCAGCGTGGCCGGCAGCAGGGGGCCGATGCGCGGCTCCAGCGCCAGTCCCAGCGCATCCTCGGGCGCCTGCGCGCGCGCCTGGGCCGCTTCCAGGTCGGTCGGCTGTTCGCCCCCGGCGATGCGCGCTTCCAGCGCCTTCAACCGTTCCGCGTGATCGTGCCGCGCCGCCTGTATCTCGGCCGCGCCCGCATCCCGTATCCGCCCCCATTGCAGCGCCTGCGACTCCAGCCCCCGAGGCTCGCCTTCCCAGCGCGTGACGCGGCAGAAATACAGCCTGACGGTGGCGTGCGAGTAGGCGTGCACGTGCGTGACCCAGGTCGATGACTCCAGCACCGTCACGCCCAGCTCTTCCTTCAGCTCCCGCGCCAGGGCCTGCAAGATCGTCTCGCCCGGCTCCAGCTTGCCCCCGGGCAGCTCCCACCATCCCGCATAAGGCTTGCCTTCGGGCCGCTGGCCCAGCAGCAACCGCCCGTCCGGCTGCAGCATCACGCCCACCGCGACATCGACGACTTTCACACCAGAATCCAGAATCCCCATTCACCTTCCTAAAGAAGAAACCCGCACAAGACCCAGGATGCGGTGGATCCGGCTCCGCCGGTCCACCCGCATCGCCCCCCTGGGGGGGCGCGCGTCAGCGCGTAGGGGGGGGGACATCCCTCCCGGCCCAGTCTTTCGCGAATTGCCAGGCAACCCGGCCGGAGCGCGAGCCGCGTTCCAGCGTCCATTGCAGCGCCGACGTGCGCGAGCGCGCGATGGACTCCTCGCTGCATCCCAGGTCGCGCAGCCAGTGCGCGACGATATCCAGGTAGTCATCCTGCTTGAACGGATAGAAGGACAGCCACAGGCCGAAGCGCTCGGACAGCGAGATCTTTTCCTCGACGGTTTCGCCCGGGTGGATCTCGCCGTCGCTCTGATGCTTGGCCTGCAGGTTCTCGTGCATGTATTCCGGCATCAGGTGGCGCCGGTTGGACGTGGCGTAGATCAGCACGTTCTGGGTCGAGGCGGCGATGGAGCCGTCCAGCACTGATTTGAGCGCCTTGTAGCCGGCCTCGCCTTCCTCGAACGACAGGTCGTCGGCGAAGACCAGGAAGCGCTCCGGCCGCTCGGCCACGGTCTCGACGATCTCCTGCAGGTCGCCCAGGTCGCTCTTGTCGACCTCGATCAGCCGCAGCCCGCGGTCGCCATAGGTGGCCAGCATGGCCTTCACCAGCGAACTCTTGCCGGTGCCGCGGGCGCCGGTCATGAGCACGTTGTTGGCCGGCTTGCCTTCCAGGAACTGCACCGTGTTGCGGTCGATCACTTCTTTCTGGCGGTCGATGTGCTGCAGGTCGTCCATGTCGATGCGCGCGATGTGCCGCACCGGCTCCAGCCAGCCCCGCGTTCCGCGCTTGCGCCAGCGGAAGGCGTGGGAGTTCCAGTCCACGGGGGGCGGGGCGGGGGGCAACCAGGCTTCGAGCTGGGCGAGGACGCCCTCGGCGCGTTTCAGGAAAGAGGCCAGATCGACAGGTGGGGAGGACTCGTTCGGCACAGCGGCGTTCCTATCTTCGGCCGGCGCCGCGCGGGCCCCGGATCGTGTTCTTGAACGACGGATACCGGCCCGGGCGGGCAGGCCGCACGGGCCGGTATCCATCTACGGCATCGGGTATTGCACCATTTTTTTCGATGGCGCGCCCGGCGGGGCGGGCGGATGTCGTCGCAACTCGCGTTCCAATTCCGGGCTGGCGATGTCGCTCAAGGGGCGGATGGCCTGCTCCAGCGTGCGGATGAGCGAAGGTGTGGCACCGTGCGCTTCGAATACTTGCTTCCAACTGCGTACGGCACCCCATACGCGGCGGATCACGGCCAGCGCGGCGGGCTTGTCGGGAACGAAAGCCGCGAACTCGCTCATGGCGTTGTCCAGTGTGGCGAGCTTTCCTTGCAGGCCCACGCTCAGGTGCAGCCGGCGCTCTCGCGCGACCGTCGGACGCGGGACGACGTCATAGAGCGGACTCAGCCGCCAACCGGACAATTGGGCGTCATAGGAGAAGGCGTGATTGCGCAGATGGTCGTCATCGTTGTTGACGAAGATGTTCAGTGCCATCCTGGCGAACAATTCTTCGTTGTCGGCCGCGATGCAGGCAGGCGCCACCTGTTCGCGTATGGTCTGTGCAAGATCCCTGTAGCCTTTGGCCGCGGAGTCAATCTCCGGACATCCCATCATCGTCAGCGCGCTGGCT
Source organism: Pigmentiphaga sp. H8 (assembly GCF_003854895.1). Classification (NCBI taxonomy): domain Bacteria; kingdom Pseudomonadati; phylum Pseudomonadota; class Betaproteobacteria; order Burkholderiales; family Alcaligenaceae; genus Pigmentiphaga; species Pigmentiphaga sp. H8. The sequence continues at coordinate 936,524 of NZ_CP033966.1, forward strand.
TGCGGGATACGCCCCTCGGTGAAACCGGCCTGGGGCCGGGAGTCATAGCCGCGAGAGCCGACCGGCAAGGGCTGGCCGGCCGGCGCCCAGTAGCGATCGAAGCGGCGCACCAGCAGCACGCGCTGGGCTCCGACGGCGAGGACTCGCAGCGGTGGCACAGTGAGGCCTGCCGCGCGAGCCAGGTCCAGGGCGCCGGCTTCGACCACGGCCATGTCGTAGGCGTCGTTTCGCGCGGGGAATTTGGCCAGCCACAGCACGCCGTCCTCGTCGCGCAAGGACGCCTTCGGGCGTGCCCCGCCCGCCGAGGGAGCGCCGCCCAGGTACGGAATGAGATGGCCGGGGACGGGCTCGCCCGCGTCCACGGCGGCAGCGGCTTGCAGCAGATACGGCAGGCTCGCCAGATTTCCGGCCGGATTTCGGGTCGGTGCATCCAGCGCTTCGCGTACGTCAAGCGCGCCCACGCGATCGCTGCCCGCTTCAAGCAGATAGGTGAACTCGTCCAGGCTGTTGGGCGCGGCGTTCAGCCGCGCTTCGATGACGCGCCGGCCCCAGGCGTCGGGGGCGGCGTCACGGATGCCGCCGAATTCATCCAGTCCGGCCGATGGATACCAGCGTGTACCGGGACGTTCCCGCGCTCGCGCCAGGCTCAACGCGCGAGGGTCGACATCGAAGGCCTCCGGGCGTTTTAGATAGCGCAAGCCGTAGGCGAAGCTCATGACCTGCTGGTCCGAAGCCGCGCGTTCCTTGTCCAGCAGCCCCGCAGGCACGAAATGGTGCCGGTGGTCGGCACGGTCGGCGATGTGGGCGAAGATCGCGACGCGGTCGTGGGAGCGACGGGGGGGCAAGGTCAGTCCTCAAAAGTCCAGGTCGCGCAGCTCGTTCCTGGTCGCGGCGCGCACGCGTTGCGGGAGCTTGCGCGCATGAAGGGCGATCAGGGCGGGCGCCTCGCCCGACAACAGGGTTAACAGCGAGACGTCCGGCGCCATCGCATGGATGTACCGCAGAACCTGTGCAAGGGTGCGGCCGGGGTCGCCTTTTTCGATCAGCACGGCGGTGGAGCGCGAGACGCCCGCGCGCGCGGCGACGTCGGCCTGGCGCAGCTTCAGCCCCTGGCGCAATTGGGTGATCCGTTCGCCCAGCAATCGTGCCTCGGTCACCCGGCCATCAGGCAGCAGCGGAGTTTCGTCGCGTTTCATGTCTGCAATATTAGTCCTAAAATAACTTAAGGACCGAGATTGCAGACATATTGTCAAAAATCAAAAAAGACCGCAATATCAGTCCTTATATCTATTAAGGACTGATATTACGGTCTTCTAATCCAGAATGCGGAGGATCCGGCTTTGCCGGTCCTCGCGCATTGCCCCCTTGAGGGGGCGCCCGAAGGGCGTAGGGGGTGGGGCTTTCCTTCCGGTCCTCGCGCATTGCCCCCTTGAGGGGGCGCCCGAAGGGCGTAGGGGGCCTCTACGACCTATAGTCGGCGTTGATGCTCACATACTCATGCGAGAAATCGCACGTATACACCGTCTCGGCCACCTTGCCGCGGCCCAGCGAAATGCGCACGGCGATCTCGGCCTGTTTCATCACGCGCTGGCCGTCCTCTTCCCGGTAGTCCGGGTTGCGGCCGCCGTTCTTGGCCACCCAGATGTCGTCCAGCCACAGGTTGACCCGGCCCACGTCCAGGTCGTCGATGCCGGCATAGCCGATGGCCGCCAGGATGCGCCCCAGGTTGGGGTCCGAGGCGTAGAAGGCGGTCTTGACCAGCGGCGAATGCGCCACCGAATAGGCGACCTTGAGCGCCTCGTCCTGGCTGCCGGCGTCCTCGACCCGGATGGTCATGAATTTGGTCGCCCCTTCGGCGTCGCGCACGATCAACTGCGCGAGTTCGGTCGCGGCGGCCTTCAGCGTGGCCAGCAGCTCGGGATAGAGAGGGTCCGACTCGGACTCGACGCGCAGGCCGGCGCGGCCGGTCGCGGCGATGATGAAGGAGTCGTTGGTCGAGGTGTCGCCGTCCACCGTGATGCGGTTGAACGAGACGTCGGCGACCTGGCCCGCCATGCGCTTGAGCAGGGCCGGGGCGATGGCGGCGTCGGTGGCCAGGAAGCCCAGCATGGTCGCCATATTGGGCCGGATCATGCCGGCGCCCTTGCTGACGCCGGTCAGGGTGATCTGATGGCCGCCGATGTTGGCCTTGCTGGACACGATCTTGGGCAGCGTGTCGGTGGTCATGATGCCGTGCGCCGCTTCGGTCCAGTTGCCCGGCGCCAGCGCCTTGACGGCGGCCGGCAGGCCGGCCTCGATGCGGTCCACCGGCAGCGGTTCCAGGATCACGCCGGTCGAGAAGGGCAGGACCTGGCGTGGGTCCAGGCCCAGCAGCTTCGCCAGCGCGTCGCAGGTGGCGCGGGCGGCGGCCAGGCCGGGCTCGCCCGTGCCCGCGTTGGCGTTGCCGGTGTTGATGACCATGGCGCGGATGGGCAGCGACTGCGCCAGGTGTTCCTCGCAAACTTGCACCGGCGCGGCGCGGAAGCGGTTGCGCGTGAAGACGCCTGCCACGCTGGTGCCTTCGGCCAGCCTGAAGACGGTCAGGTCGCGGCGGTCGGCCTTGCGGATGCCGGCTTCGGTGACGCCGATTTCGACGCCGTCCACCGGAAAGACGAGTTCGGGAGCGGGAATGTGCAGATTGACGGCCATGGCTGTCCTCGCGGAGCGGAAGGGGCGGGGCGCGGCCTGCGCCCCGTGTGTCGGATCAGGGGTTGAGTTCGGCGAAGGCTTCGCCGGCGATGGCGACGGTACGGGCGATGACGTCGTCGTCGTGGGCGATCGAGACGAAGCCGGCCTCGAACGCCGACGGCGCGAAGCTCACGCCGCGGACCAGCGCGGCGTGGAAGAACTTGTTGAACGCGGCGGTATCCGAGGCTGAGACCTCGGCCAGCGAGGTCGGCACCGTGTCGCGGAAGTACAGGCCGAACATGCCGCCCACGTGGTCCGCGCTGAACGGCACGCCCGCGCCGGCCGCCGCCGCGAGCAAGCCTTGCACCAGCTTGCCGGTCTGAGCTTCCAGCTTCTCGTAGAAACCCGGCTCGGCCAGCAGGCGCAGGGTGGTCAGGCCCGCGGCCACGGCCACGGGGTTGCCCGACAGCGTGCCGGCCTGGTAGACCCCGCCCAGCGGGGCGATGTGGGCCATGATGTCGCGCCGGCCGCCGAAGGCGCCGATGGGCATGCCGCCGCCGATGACCTTGGCCAGGGTGGTCAGGTCGGGCACGATGCCGGTACGGCCCTGCACGCCCTGCGGGCCGACGCGAAAACCGGTCATGACCTCGTCGAAGATCAGCACCGAGCCGTAGCGGGTGCACTGGTCGCGCAGCGCCTGCAGGAAGCCGGGCACGGGCTGGACCAGGTTCATGTTGCCCGCCACCGGCTCCACGATCACGCAGGCGATCTCGTCGCCGTACTGCTTGAACGCGGCTTCCACGCCGGCGATGTCGTTGTAGTCCAGCACCAGGGTGTGCGAGGTGAACTCGGGCGGCACGCCCGCCGAGGTCGGGTTGCCGAAGGTCAGCAGGCCCGAGCCGGCCTTCACCAGCAGGCTGTCGGCATGGCCGTGGTAGCAGCCCTCGAACTTGATGATCTTGGCCCGGCCGGTGTAGCCGCGGGCCAGCCGGATCGCGCTCATGGTGGCTTCGGTGCCCGAACTGACCAGGCGCACCTGCTCGATCGAGGGCAGGCGGTGCACCAGCATCTCGGCCAGTTCGATCTCGGCCTCGGTGGGGGCGCCGAACGACAGGCCGTTGACGGCGGCCTCCTGCACGGCCCGGATCACGTCCGGATGGGCGTGGCCCAGGATGGCCGGGCCCCAGGAGCCCACGTAGTCGATGTACTGCTTCTTGTCGGCATCCCAGGTGTAGGGACCGGCGGCGCGTTCGATGAAGGGCGGCGTGCCGCCCACCGAGCGGAAGGCGCGCACCGGCGAATTGACGCCGCCGGGAATGGTGCGGCAGGCGCGTTCGAAGAGTTCTGCGTTGCGGATCATGGTCATGCCTTGGTGGGATTGCCGGCGGGGTCCTCGGCCCAGGCCTGGGCGAAGGCCCGCGCGGCGGCTTCGATGTCGTCGGCGCCGAATAGCGCGGTGATGACGGCCAGCGCGTCGGCGCCCGCCGCCACGGCCAGTCCGGCGTTGGCCGGCGTGATGCCGCCGATCGCGACGATGGCGGGGCGCGAGGCGTCGGGCCGCCGCAGGCTGCGCGCCTCGGTCAGGCAGGACAGCGGGGCGTGCACGGCCGCCGGCTTGGTGGGCGAGTCGAACACCGCGCCGAAGGCCACGTGGTCGGCGCCCGCGGCCAGCGCGGCGCGGGCGCGCCCGATGTCGTCGTAGCAGGAGGCGCCGATCAGCAGCGCCGGTCCGCCGGCCTGGCGGGCCTGGGCGATGTCGCCGTCCTCGCGCCCCAGGTGGACGCCGTCGGCGCCGGCCTCGATGGCCAGCCGCCAGTCGTCGTTGATGATCAGGAGCACGTCCAGGCGGTCGCAGGCGGCGCGCAAGGCGCGTGCCTGTTCCAGGCGCTTGGCCGGTTCGGCCAGCTTGCGGCGCAACTGCACGGCGCGCAGCCCGCCGCGGGCGGCCGTTTCCACGGCGGCCGCCAGCCGGGCGGTGTCGTCCCATTCGGGCGTGATGCCGTACAGGCCGCGCAGGGGGTGGGTCGGGACCGGATCGGGACTCATGGCGTGGGTTCCGTGGAGTCGGGCGGGGCCGCGTCGCCGGCCGCCGCCTGTTCGCCCTGCTTGGCCCAGAAGAAGCGGTCGGGCAGCAGCCGGCCCATGCCGGGCTGGAAGCCCGAGGCCAGCGCCTGCCACGTGTATTCCTGGGCCTCGGCCGTGGCGTCGCGCACGTCCATGCCGCTGGCCAGCAGGGCGGCCAGGCCGGCCGACAGGGTCGGGCCGGCGCCGCGGAAATTGCCGGGCAGCCGGGGCCAGCGGTATTCGCCGGCCGGTTCGGCGGCGGTGTCGCCGCCGCCGCGCAGCGTGTTGACCACGATGTCGCCGGGCTGATGCAGGCCGGTCGCCAGCACCCAGGCGGCGCCCCGGCGCAGCAGCGCCTGGGCCGCGGTTTCGTCGGCCGAATCCAGGTCCAGCAGCCCGTCCGCCACCAGTTGCTCCAGCCGCAGGCTGTCGGCCACGACCAGGGTCGCCTGGGGCACCAGCAGTTCGATGGTGGCGGCCATGATTTCCTCGGCCGAGTCCTCGGTTTCGGCGTCGTCCGCGTCCGGAGGGTCGGCCCCCAGGTGCAGCACGACCGGCACGGCCGAGTAGTCGGCCAGGATCTCGGCCACGGCCGCTACCGCCTCGGCCGAGAACAGCCCGCCGATCTTGAAGGCCCGCACCGGCATGTCCTCCAGCAGGCTGCGGGCCTGGTCGTCGATCCATTCGGGGGCGACGGCTTCGCCGTCCTCCAGGCCGGCCGAGTCCTGCACGGTATAGCCCGTCAGCACGGTCAGCGCATGGCATCCCATGCTGGCACAGGTCAGCAGGTCGGCCTGGATACCCCCGCCGGCGCTGGGGTCGGAGGGGGCGAAGGTCAGAACGAGGGGTGGCGTGGGAGCGGCTGGCAACGAAAAGTCTCGAAAGGCGGGGTCGTCCGGCGGGGATCCGGGCGTGGCCCACGGTGTTTCGGTAAGATGCGAGATTCTAATGGATGCCCGATGGTTCCCGGTTCGCGGGGGCGGGGCTTGGTAAGATTGAACGACGATGCGTACCTGGATGTGTCTGATTTGCGGCTGGATCTACGACGAAGCAGCCGGCCTGCCGGAAGAGGGTATTCCTCCCGGCACCAAGTGGGAAGACGTGCCGCCCAATTGGGTTTGTCCCGAATGCGGCGCCCGCAAGGAAGATTTTGAGATGGTCGAGATCTGACCCGCACCCTGGGCGTTTACAATTCAGGTATGAGCGAACGCGCCAATATCGATCTCACGAACCAGTTCCTGATCGCCATGCCCGCCATGGCCGATCCGAACTTTGCCGGCGCCGTCATCTACGTATGCGAACACACCGCCAAGGGGGCGCTGGGCCTGGTCATCAACCGGCCCACCGACCTGACCCTGGCGGGCCTGTTCGAACGAATCGAGCTGTCGCTGGACGATTCCCCGCAGGCGGAAACCCCGGTGTTCTTCGGCGGACCGGTCCAGACCGATCGCGGCTTCGTGCTGCATGCTCCGGTGGGCGACTACAACTCCTCCATCAAGGTCGGCGACCTGGCCCTGACCACCTCGCGCGACGTGCTGCAGGCGGTTTCCGACGGGCAGGGGCCGGGCAAGCTGCTGGTCACCCTGGGCTATGCGGGATGGGGCGCCGGCCAGCTCGAGGACGAGATCTCCGAGAACGCCTGGCTGAGCGTGTCGGCGTCGTCCGACGTCATCTTCAACGTTCCGCCTGCCGAGCGTTTCGACGCCGCGCTGGCGCTGCTGGGCATCGCCCCGATCATGCTGGCGGGCGAAGCCGGCCATGCCTGACGAAACGCTGCTCGCCTTCGACTACGGAACCCAGTTCATCGGCGTTGCCGTCGGCAATACGCTGACCGGCCACGCGCGCCCGCTGGAGGTCATCGCCAATACCACGCGCGAGGCGCGCTTCGGCCGCGTCGAGCAATTGCTGCGCGAATGGCAGCCGTCCCGCCTGGTGGTGGGCCTGGCACTGGATACCGACGGCGGCGAGCAGCCCATGACGGCCCTGTGCCGGCGCTTCGCCAACCAGTTGAACGGCCGCTACGGGCTGCCCGTGGAGCTGGTGGACGAGCGCGGCACCAGCCTGGCCGCCCAGTCCGAGATGGGGGCGGCCGGCCGCGGGCTGCGCGTGGACGCGGTGGCCGCCGCCATCATCCTGCAAAGCTACTTCGATACGCCCCGTTCTCCCTGATCCGAGACTGCCATGAATCCAACTCCTCCCCACCTCGACGCCGAGGCGCTGTATGCGCGGCTGCGCGACGCCGTGCGCAAGCTGCTGGACACGCTGCCCGCCGACCGCACCCACCTGGTCGGCATCCACTCCGGGGGATCGTGGATAGCCGAGCGGCTGCACCGCGACCTCGGCCTGCCCGAGGCGCCGGGCAAGCTGGACATCAGTTTCTACCGCGACGACTTCGCGCGCATCGGCCTGCATCCCCAGGTCAAGCCCTCGGACATCGCCTTCGACGTGGACGACAAGCACCTGGTCCTGATCGACGACGTGCTCTACACCGGTCGCACCATACGCGCCGCCATGAACGAACTGTTCGACTACGGGCGCCCGGCCTCCATCAGGCTGGCCGTGCTGGTGGACCGGGGCGGGCGCGAGCTGCCCGTGGCGGCCGACTTCGCCGCGGCCACCGTCGACCTGGCGCCGGGACAGAGCGTCGTGCTGTCGCGCGCCGGCGATGCCTTCAAGATCGATTTCGAAACCCTGCCGCCCCAGGAGCCGCACCATGCGTAACCCGCAGCTCAACAGCAACGGCGAACTCACCCACCTGTTGACCGTGGAGGGATTGCCGCGCGCGATCCTGAACCAGATCCTCGACACCGCGGAGTCGTTCGTGCCGCTGGCCGACCGCGAGATCAAGAAAGTGCCGCTGCTGCGCGGCAAGAGCGTGTTCAACCTGTTCTTCGAGAACTCCACGCGCACGCGCACGACGTTCGAGATCGCGGCCAAGCGCCTGTCGGCCGACGTCTACAACCTGAACATCAACGCCTCGTCGGCCAGCAAGGGCGAGTCGCTGCTGGACACCATCAACAACCTGTCGGCCATGCAGGCCGACCTGTTCGTGGTGCGGCATGCCTCCAGCGGCGCGCCGCACCTGATCGCCCAGCACGCGGCGCCCCACGTACACGTGATCAACGCCGGCGACGGCCGCCACGCGCACCCGACGCAGGGGCTGCTGGACATGTACACCATCCGCCACTACAAGAAGGACTTCACCAAGCTCACGGTGGCGATCGTCGGCGACATCCTGCATTCGCGCGTGGCCCGCTCCGACATCCACGCGCTGACCACGCTGGGCGTGCCCGAGGTGCGGGCCATCGGCCCGCTGACACTGCTGCCGTCCGGCCTCGAACAGATGGGCGTGCGCGTGTTCACCGACATGGCCGAAGGCCTCAAGGGCGTGGACGTGATCATCATGCTGCGCCTGCAGAACGAGCGCATGCGCGGCGCGCTGCTGCCCTCGGCGCAGGAATACTTCAAGCACTACGGCCTGACGCAGGAGAAGCTCGCGCTGGCCAAGCCCGATGCGATCGTCATGCATCCCGGACCGATGAACCGCGGCGTGGAGATCGACTCCCCGGTGGCCGACGGCAAGCAGGCCGTCATCCTGAACCAGGTCACGTTCGGCATCGCGGTCCGCATGGCCGTCATGAGCATCGTCGCAGGAGCCTGACCCCATGAAAATCCATATCCAGGGCGGCCGCCTGATCGACCCGGCCAACGGCGTGGACGCCGTCAACGACATTTACATCGCCGCGGGACGCGTGGTCGGCATCGGCCAGGCGCCGGCGGGCTTCGTGCCCAACCGCCTGGTCGACGCGCGGGGCCTGGCGGTCCTGCCCGGCCTGGTGGACCTGTCGGCCCGGCTGCGCGAGCCCGGCTTCGAGCATCGCGCCACGCTGGAGTCCGAATTGCAGGCGGCGCTGGCGGGCGGCGTGACCAGCCTGGTGCTGCCGCCCGACACCGATCCGGTGCTGGACGAGCCCGGCCTGGTCGAGATGCTCAAGCACCGCGCGCGCCAGCTGAACCAGTCGCACGTCTACCCGCTGGGCGCGATGACGGTCGGCCTGAAGGGCGAGATCATCACCGAGATGGCCGAGCTGACCGAGGCCGGCTGCGTGGCGTTCTCGCAGGCGGATGCGCACATCGCCGACACCAACGTGCTGCTGCGCGCCATGCAGTACGCCCGCACCTTCGACTACGCGATCTGGCTGCGCCCGGAAGACCCCTGGCTGGCCCGCGAGGGCGTGGCCGCCAGCGGTGCCATGGCTTCGCGCCTGGGCCTGGCCGGCATTCCCGAGCAGGCCGAGACCATCGCCCTGCATACGCTGTTCGAGCTGCAGCGCGCCACCCGCGCGCGCCTGCACTTGTGCCGCATCTCCAGCGCCGCCGGGATCGAGCTGGTGCGCCGCGCCCGCGCCGAGGGCCTGCCGGTGACCTGCGACGTCAGCGCCCACCACGTGCACCTGACCGACGTGGACATCGGCTACTTCGACGCGCACTGCCGGCTGACGCCGCCGCTGCGCGGCCAACGCGACCGCGACGCCATCCAGGCCGCCCTGGCGGACGGCACCATCGACGCGATCTGCTCGGACCACACGCCGGTGGACGAGGACTACAAGCTGCTGCCCTTCGGCGAGGCCGAGCCCGGCGCCACGGGCCTGGAGCTGCTACTGTCGCTGGCGCTGAAATGGGCCCGCGACGCCGACCTGCCGGTCTCGCGCGCGGTGGCGCGCGTCACCAGCGAGCCCGCCCGGGTCCTGGGCACCAAGGTGCTGGCCTCGTGCGGGCAGCTGGGCGCCGGGGCGCTGGCCGACCTCTGCCTGGTCGACCTGGACGCGCACTGGCTGGTCAGCGAGGACAGCCTGCAAAGCCAGGGCAAGCACACGCCGTTCCTGGGCATGGAGCTGCCCGGCAAGGTCCGCATGACCATCGTCGCGGGCCACGTCGCGTATGAGGCGGCTGTCTGATCGTGCGCGCCTGGTTTCGCCTGGCCGCGCACTTGCTGCGGTTCTCGCTGCGGTTCTTGCTCGTCACCCTGTGGGTGATGTTCGGGCTGATCGTGCTGGCTACCGTGTTCCGGCGGTTCGACTTGGCGCGACGCGACCGGATCAACTGCTGGTGGTCGCGCTGGCTGCTGCGGTGGTGCGGCGTTCGCGTCTACGTCAGCGGCCATCCGCCGGTCGAGGGGGCGGCGCTGCTGATCGCCAACCACGTATCGTGGCTGGACATCTACGCGCTCAGCAGCGTGCGCTGCACCATCTTCGTCGGCAAGCGCGAGCTGCGCGACTGGCCGGTGCTGGGCTGGCTGATCGCGGGCGTGGGTACGGTGTTCATCGAACGGGGCAACCGGCGCGCCCTGCACCACGTGGCCCAGGCCATGGGCGAGCGCTTCGCGCGTGGCCAGTTGATCGGACTCTTTCCCGAAGGCACGACCTCCGACGGCCTGGACGTGCTGCCTTTCCACGCCGGCTTGTTCGAGCCCGCCCGGCGTGCTGGCGTGCCGGTGCTGCCGGTGGCGCTGCGCTATCTCCACCATGGCACGCGCAGTACCTTGCCTTCCTATGTGGGCGAGGAGACGCTGATGGGCAATGCCTGGCGGGTGCTGGGCTCGACCGGCGTGGCGGTACAGGTCGTGTACCTGCCGCCCGCCGCGGCCGAGAACGGCGACGAGGACCATCGCCATGCGATGGCGGCGCGGGTGCGGGAAGCCATCCGGGCCGAGGTGCGCCAGGCGGATTGAATACGTCCCCTGGCTTGCCGATGGCCCTGCGTTGCGCTAATGTATTGCAAATGCGATGCATTTGGGAGTTGCCATGAAAACCGCCACGCTTCCTCCCCTGCGGGTAGAGCCGGAATTGCGCGAGGCTGCTGAAAGAGTCCTCGAAGCCGGTGAGAGTTTGTCCAGCTTCGTCGAGCAGGCTGTTCGTTCGGCTGTATCGCGCCGCGAGGCGCAGGCTGCTTTCCTGGCCCGGGCCTTGGCCTCGCGTGATCAGGCGCGGGAGTCGGGGGACTACGCATCGTCGCAAGCCGTATTGGACAAGCTGCAGCAGCGCCTGGAGACAGCGAAGGTCGACCGGCGCAAGCGGCCTTGATGTACCGCGTCCGTTTCACGCGGGAAGCCGAGCAGGACCTTCTGCGGCTCTATGATTTTGTCCTGGAGAGGGATCCCGATGATCCGGGCCTGGCCGCCCAGGCCTTGGTCGCAATCCGGGATGGCGTCGAGATTCTCGAGCGTTCGCCCTATACCTGCAGAAAAGCGACGCCGCATTCGCCCTACCTGCGCGAACTGCTGATTCCCTTCGGCCGTATGGGTTACGTAGCCCTGTTCGAGATCGATGGGCCTGATTCCGTCACCATCCTTGCCGTACGGCACCAGCGCGAAGACGACTATCACTGAGGCGCCGCCCGCCGCCGCGCGCGTTTGGCCGGAGCGGCGCCATCCTCGCCCGCCGCGGGCACCCGGAACAGCCTGTGCACCAGCGCCCGTACCCACTGCAGCGACGGATCGCGCGCGGTGCTGGCGTGCCATAGCAGGCGCACGTCGTAGGCGGGCGCATAGGGCAGGGTCCATACCTTGAATCCGTAGCGTGGCTGGGCGTTGCGCGCATACGTCGTGGGTACGATGGCCAGCATGCGCGAGTTCATGACCATTTCGGGCAGCGCGCCGAAGTGGCGCGCCCGCACGGCGATGCGATCGTCGAGCTTCAGGCGCGTGAGCATTTCGCTGACGCTGTCGTGGAAGGTCGCCGTGGGCGAGGCCACCAGCAGCGATGCGCTCGCCAATTCAGCGGGGCTCAGTGTCTTGCCCTTGTGCCTGGGCGTGGGCGTCCAGTGCGGCGAGGTGATGGCGACGTAGGGCTCGTGGAACAGCACGTCGGCCTGGATGCCGCGTTGCTTGGGATGCAGGATGCCCAGGCAGAAGTCGATCTCGCGCGCTTCCAGGGCGGCGGCGACGTCGTTGGCGGGCACGGAAATGTTGGTCAGCCGCGAGTGGGGGGCTTCGGTGTGCAGCGCCGCGGCCAGGGTGGGCAGGAAGGTCATTTCGCCCAGGTCCGACATGGAGACTCGCCATTCGACATGGCTGTGCTGGGGGTCGAAAGCCTCGCGCCCCGTTACCGCGGTTTCCAGGGCGCGCAATTCCGCCGCGACGGTCGGCGCGACCTGTTCGCAGATACGGGTGGGGACCAGCCCCTGGGGGGTGCGCAGGAAGAGTTCGTCGTCGAAGAAGTAGCGCAGGCGGGCCAGGGCGTTGCTGGTGGCGGGCTGGGAAAGGGAGAGGAGTTTGCCGGCGGCGGTGACGGAGCGGGTTTGGTGGATGGCGACCAGGACGCGTAGGAGATTCAGGTCTAGTTGGCGGAAGTTCATGGGGGTTTCTGGTTCTTGAGACGGCTGTGTCCGGGGCCCTTATGAGGATTCTACGGAATATTCAGCAGGCAAATGAAGGGGGTTTGCCCCCCTTCATTTGCCCTCGCGCAGCTTCGCTACATCCGCGGCGGTGACCTGGCCTTCGCGGGCGCTCCAGGTGGTGCGCATGTAGTTGGTCAGTTGGGCGACCTCGTCGTCGGTCAGGCGATGAGCGAAGCCGGGCATGTCGCCGATGCTGGTGCCGTCGGGCAGGCGTTGGGCGGGCAGGCCGTCCAGGATGGAGAGCAGCAGGTTGCGCGGGCTTTCCAGGCGGACGGTGCTGTTGGCGGCCAGGGGGGGCATGCCGGGTGGGTGGCCTTCGCCGTCGACGCCGTGACAGGCGGCGCAGGTGTTCAGGTAGACGCGGCGGCCGGGGGAGGGCGGGCCGGCGTCGGGCTTGGCCTGGGGGGCGGGGACGGGTTTGGGAGGCGAGTCGCCCAGCAGGAAGGCGGACATGGCCTTCAGGTCGTCGTCGGTCAGGTACTGGGTGCTGTGCAGGATGACGGGGTACATCTCGTCGGCGGCGATGCCCTGGGGCGCGAGGCCGGTGCGCAGGAAGCGTTGCAGGTCTTCCGGCGTCCAGCCGCGTTCGGCCAGGGCCTGCGGGGTCAGGGACGGCGCCTCGAAGCGGTTCAGGGTATAGCCTTGCAGCCAGTCGTCGCGGTGCAGCTGACCCAGCTTGCCGCGCGGGGTGTGGCATTCGCCGCAGTGGCCCAGCACGTTGGTCAGGTAGCGTCCGCGCACCCATTGCTGCGATTCGCCCTGCGAGGCGGCGGGCAGCGGATCGTGGTCGAAGAACAGCAGGTTCCAGCCTGTCATCAGGATGCGCAGGTTGAGCGGGAAAGGAATTTCGGGCTTCTTGTTGGGCTGGGCGCTGGGCCGCACGTTCATCAGATAGGCGTAGATCAGGTCGGAATCGGCGCGCGGGATGTCGTGGTAGGCCGTGTACGGCATGGCGGGGTAGAGATTGCGGCCGTGCGGGGCCTTGCCTTCGGTCAGCGCACGGTGGAATTCGTCGGCGGTCCAGCGGCCGATGCCGTGGTCGGGGTCGGGCGTGATGTTGGTGCCGTACAGCGTGCCGAACGGCGTCTGCAAAGGGAAGCCGCCGGCATAGGCGGCGCCGTCGGCGACCTGGTGGCAGGCGGCGCAATCGGCGGCCCGGGCCAGGTAGCGGCCCAGCTGCAATTGTTCCTGCGTGGCCTGGACCTGCTGGGGCTCACGGTCGGGCGGCGCGTCGCGGTTGCCCAGGATCGCCGCGGCGACGGCGGCGACGATCAGGACCAGGATGACGAGGGCGACGATGGGACCGCGTCGCCAGGGGGACGGGCGGGCCATGTCATTTCTCCTTGGTAACGAGGCCGGGGGTGGCGAGGATCACGGCCTTGGCCGCCTCGAAGTAGCGCACGTAGCCGGTGCAGCGGCAGATGTGGCGGCCCAGGTGCTCGGTGATCGTGTCTTCCAGCTGGTCGGCGCGCACGGGATGGGCCTTGAGCCGCTCCATCAGCGCGGTCGCGCCGATCACGAAACCGGGCGTGCAGTAGCCGCACTGGAAGCTGTAGTGGTCCAGGTAGGCCTGCTGCACGGGGGTGATGGCGATGATTTTCTGCTGGCCGTCGCGCTCGGCCAGGCCTTCTATGGTCCGGATACGCTTGCCGTTGAAGTAATGCGCGCCGGTGATGCAGGTGCGGATCTCCTCGGCGCCGCCGGGACCGTCCAGCAGCACCGTACAGGCGTGGCAGACACCGATGCCGCAGCCGAAGCGCGAGCCGGTCAGTCCCAGGTACTCGTGCAGGAAATCGACCATCATCAAGGTGTCGGGCACGTCCATGGGCCCGACCTGCTTGCCGTTGATGGTCAGCGTCAGGGGCGAGGTCGTGATCGTCATGGTTCCAGGACCTCCCGTATTTTTTCCGGCGTGACCGGCAGGTCGGTGAAGCGGTGGCCGATGGCATGCGCGATGCCGTTCACGATGGCGGCGACGATGGGGATCATGACGACTTCCGCGATGCCCTTGGGGGGATCGGTGTCGGAGATGGGCGGCAGGATGTCGCCGGTCTGGCTCCAGACGGCCACGTCGTGCGCGCGCGGCAGATGGTAGCGGTCGAAGTTCCAGGTGCCGTTGCCGGGGCCGTCCTCGTACAGCGGCAGATACTCGTGCAGCGCGTGGCCGATGCCCATCGCGATGCCTCCCTGCAACTGGCCCGATACCAGTTCCTCGACCACCGGCTTGCCGCACTCCAGCACCGAGTGATGCGACAGCAGCCGAACCTTGCCGCTGGTCGGGTTGACGGCCAGCTCGGCCAGGGCGGCATTGGCGCTGTAGTAGGTGACGCCGGCGTTGTTGCGCTGGGCCGGCGGATAGAAGACGTTCGATCGCCTGATGACGTCGTAGGGCTGCGGCGAGCGGCTGCCGTCGCCGTAGCGCACGGCCAGGCCGTCCAGCGGCCGCCGGACCTTCTGGCCGCCCACGTCGAAGTCGGCCTCGGCCCATTGCCAGCGGTTGAAGGTATGGCCCACCGCAGCGGTCACGAAGTTCGCTTCGTAGGCGGTCTTGACCAGGCGCTCCAGCGGCAGGGGCTCCAAGCCGTTCGCGGTCAGGCCGCGTTCGGTCCAGCGCGCGTCCTCGCGCCGCACGACCAGGGGCGCGGCCTGGCCGCCGCCGATGCCGCGGGTCCAGATCGCCATCGCGGCCGGCCACAGGCCGTGCTCGAACACGACGCGGGCGGTTTCCTTCGTGGCGTGCCCGAAGAAGTAGACCGAGTTGCTGGCGCTGGAGGGCGAGGCGTGGACCGGCGTCCACATCGGATCGGCGGCCAGCCGGTCCTGCTCCTCCTGCTTGACCGTGTACGTATCGACGTTGCCGACCATGGGCAGGTCGGACCAGTCGGTGACCGCGGTGCGCACTTCGTCGGCGGGGCGGCCGAACCATTCGGCGCACATCACGGCCTGCGAAGTGCTCATGCCGGTGCCGATCTCGACGCCGGTATGGTGCAGCACGATGCGTCCTTCCGGTGTCAGCGCCACGCGCACGAAGGCGGCCTCGCCGCCGGTGCCGAAGTCCTTCTGCACACAGCCGAAGCCCACGCCATAGCGTTCGTTCGGATGCGCGGCCTCGTAGTCGCGCTTGCGCTGGGCGCGTTCGGTCCACAGCGGATGGCGCCGCGCGCGCTCGAGCACCTCGTCCGCCCGCAGCGCGCCGCCGGCGATGGCGCCCTGGGTGTTCTTCATGCCCGACAGCAGCGCGTTGCGGACGCGGAACTCGATCGGATCGATGCCGAGTTCTTCGGCCATCTCGTCGATCATCATCTCGGTGGCGGCCATGCTTTGCAGCGTGCCGTAGCCGCGCGCCGAGCCGGCGTCGATGGCCCGGGTGGCCTCGGCCACGGCGATCAGGTCGTTCTTGGGGAAGTAATAGACCGACTGCGCGGCGGTGGCGGCCACCATGACTACCGAGGGCGAGAAATTCGAGCGCCCGCCGCCGTTGCCCGTGAACGTGCCCTGGAAGGACTGGAGCTTGCCCGTTTTGCGGTCCACCGCCATGGTGTACTGCATGTCGAAGGCATGACGCTTGAGCGAGGTCTGGAAGTGCTCGAAGCGGTCCACCGCGAAGCGCACCGGATGGCCGTCGCCGTACAGCGCGGCGACCAGGCCGTAGAACGGCACGTTGCAGTGGTCCTTCGAGCCGTACCCGACCGTGTAGCAGGGATGCACGAACAGGTGTTCCAGCGGAAAGCCGCTGTCGGCCACCATCTTGGCGGCGGCCTCGGCCACTTCCTGCGGCGACTGCGTGGCCAGCACCATGTGCAGCGAACGGGTGGCCGGGTCGTACCAGCAGTTCGCGTTGTCCGGCTCGAGCGCGGCGGTGTCGATCGACTGCGTCGTGTAGCGGCGCTTCATGACCAGCCAGTCCGCGGGCGGCGCGGCCAGTTCCGCGCCGATCTGCTCGGCCGCGCGCATGCCCCGCGCGTCCAGGCTGTCCTCGGGCTTGGTCGAGGGCCAGATCAGGGTTTTCTTCTCCGTGGGGAAGAGGGGACTGTCTTTCAGGCTGGAGTAAGCATCCTCGTCGTCCGGCGATGCGCCGCCCACGCGGACGTACCGGAACACGCCCCAGGGTTCGCGGTCGAGCGGTCCGGTCGCCGCGCCGTAGCGGATGACGTCCCGGGCGGCGCGCAGCCGTCCGCGGGCGAGCTGGTAGCGCGCGAAATCGTGGAAGATCAGGATGGCGACCGCGTGCCCCAGGTAGGCGGGCGTCTTGCCCGCGGGCAGCAGCATGTCATCGCCATAGAAGCCGGGGAAGGCCAGCTTGTCGCGGGCCAGGTCCTCGGCCGTGACCACGCGGTCGGGCTTGAGGTCGTCCCCCAGCGACGCGAGGTCGAAGCCGGCGTAGGTCCGGTCGGCCTGCGTGGCGCGAAGGATGAGGGCATGGGACTGCTGCTTGGGCCAGTGCGGCATGTCGGCGGCGCGGATGTCGCGGGCGAAGACCTTGCCGCCCACCACTTTCTCGTGGCCGTCGATCCGGAAGCGGGTATGGCCGTCGGCCGGGTTCCACTGCGCGCCGCGCAGGATGCGTTCTTCGAACAGGGCGCCGAACGCGGCGCTGTACAAGGGGGCTATCCACACCGTGACGCCGCCCACCGCGATGGCCTTCAGGAAGCCACGGCGGGACATGCCGGCGCCCGTGGCGTCCGTGCGGGCCGTCTGGTTCCAGCCAGGATCTTGCTTCACAGCACGCTCCTTGCAGCAAAACCGCAAGTGCCATGCTGGCAGCAAAAGATGGATTTATCAATACCGGAAAAGAGTGGAAATCAAGGCGGACCCGACGACGCAGACATGGATTTTCCTTATAGGGATACTACGAGGTATTCACCAAACAAATGTGGAATATACGAATAAACCATTAGCCCGTGGCCGGGTGCTGGAGAAGAATGGTGCGCTGACACCAGGCAGAGGAGAACGGGACCATGGCGGAGCGTTCGTTCACGAACGAGGTCGGCAAGCTGAAGCTGGGCGAAGGCGAGGAGTTCCGCGGCGAGGGCATCCTGGCCGTGACCAAGGCCCTGCTGCAGTCCGGCGTGTCGTACGTGGCGGGATACCAGGGGGCGCCGATCTCGCACCTGATGGATGTGCTGACCGACGCGAACGACATCCTGGAAGAGCTGGGCGTCCACTTCGAGCACAGCGCCTCCGAGGCGACGGCCACCGCCACGCTGGCGGCCTCGGTCAACTATCCGCTGCGCGGCGCCGTCACCTTCAAGTCCACCGTGGGCACCAACGTGGCCTCGGATGCGCTGGCCAACCTGGCTTCCGGCGGCGTGACCGGCGGCGCGCTGTTGATCGTGGGCGAGGACTACGGCGAAGGCTCCAGCATCATGCAGGAGCGCTCGCATGCCTTCGCGATGAAGTCGCAGGTCTGGCTGCTGGATCCGCGGCCCAACCTGGAAAGCATGGTGGGCGCGGTCGAGCGCGGCTTCGAGTTGTCCGAGGCCAGCAATACGCCTGTCATGCTGCAACTGCGCATCCGCGCCTGCCACGTCCATGGCCGTTTCACGACGCGGGCCAACAAGCGCCCGGCGTTCACGCTCAAGGACGCCATCGAGCACCCCGCGCGCGACGTCAACCGCATCGTGCTGCCGCCGGCCTCCTACCTGCACGAGCAGGAAAAGGTGGCCAAGCGCTGGCCGGCGGCGGTGCGCTACATCACCCAGCACGGCATGAACGAATTCTTCGGCGCCGATGACCAGGACATCGGCATCGTCATGCAGGGCGGCATGTACAACGGCGTGCTGCGTGCGCTGGAGCTGCTGGGGCTGGCCGACGCCTTTGGCCAGTCGCGGATTCCGCTGTACGTGCTGAACGTGACCTATCCCCTGGTGGACGAGGAGTTCGTCCGCTTCTGCGCCGGCAAGCGCGGCATCCTGATCGTGGAAGAGGGGCAGCCCGACTACATCGAGCAGGCGGTCCACGCCATCCTGCGGCGAGCCGACCTGAATACGCGGGTCCACGGCAAGGACGTGCTGCCGATGGCGGGGGAATATACCGGCGGCGTGCTGCTCAAGGGACTGGCGGAATATGTGCGCCGCTACGAGCCCGGCCTGCTCGACGGGCGGACGCTGCCCCGCGCCGCGCGGCCGGCCACGCCCGCGCGCATGCCGGACAATCCCAAGGCCTTCGCCATCCAGCGGGCCTCCGATCAGGTCCAGGGCCGGCCGCCGTCGTTCTGTACCGGCTGCCCGGAACGCCCCATCTTCACCGCCATCAAGCTGGTCGAGCGCGAACTGGGCCAGCACCACATCAGCTGCGACATCGGCTGCCATCTGTTCTCGGTGCTGCCGCCCTTCAACCTGGGCGCCACGACCATGGGCTACGGCCTGGGGTGGGCCGGCGCCTCGGCGCTGAACACGCGCGAGACCTCCCGCCGCACCATCTCCATCATGGGCGACGGCGGGTTCTGGCACAACGGGCTGACCAGCGGCGTGGGCAATGCCGTGTTCAACGAGACCGACAACGTGCTGCTGGTGGTGGACAACGGCTATTCGGCCGCCACCGGCGGACAGGACGTGCTGTCGTCCAAGGCCGAGAATCCGATACGCAGCACCAACAACCCCATCGAGAACGCCGTGCGCGGGGTGGGTGTGAAATGGGTGCGGACGGTGACGCGCACCTATAGCGTGGCGCAGATGCGCGACACGCTGCGCGAGGCGCTGACCACGCGTGAGAAGGGCCCGAAGGTGGTGGTGGCGCAGAGCGAATGCATGCTGAACAAGCAGCGCCGCGTACGCCCGCTGATGCGCAAGGCCATAGGCGAAGGCCGGCGCGCCGTACGCGAACGCTTCGGCGTCGATCCCGACACGTGCACGGGCGATCACTCCTGTATCCGGTTGTCCGGCTGCCCCTCGCTGACCATACGGGACAATCCCGATCCGCTGCGCACCGATCCGGTGGCGGCGGTGGTGGACAGCTGCGTGGGCTGCGGGCTGTGCGGCGAGGTCTCGCACGCCGCCGTGCTGTGCCCGTCGTTCTACCGGGCCGAGATCATCAACAACCCGGGGCGCTGGGACAGGTTCAAGGCGCGGATCAGGAAGACCGTCATCGGCGTCTTGCAGCGCCGCATCGACCGTCGGCTGGAGGGGTTGGCGGCATGAGCGCGACGCATACCAACGAGGCGGGCGCACCGCGCGCCTTGACCATCGCGGTGCTGGCCATGGGCGGCGAGGGCGGTGGCGTGCTGGCCGACTGGCTGGTGGACCTGGCCGAGCACAACGGCTACCTGGCCCAGACCACCTCGGTGCCGGGGGTGGCCCAGCGCACCGGCGCCACGGTGTACTACATCGAGATGTTCCGCGAGGCGGACGTGCCGCCGGGCAAGGCGCCGGTCATGGCGCTGGGGCCGGTGCCCGGCGAGGTCGACGTGGTCATCGCGTCCGAACTGATGGAAGCGGGCCGCGCCTTGCAGCGTGGCCTGGTCGCGGACGACCGCACCACGCTGATCGCGTCCACCCACCGCGTGTATTCCATGACCGAGCGCACGGCGATGGGCGACGACCGGGTCGACTCGATCGCGCTGCTGGAGGGGGGGCAGGTGGCGGCGCGGCGCTTCGTGGCGGCCGACTTCAGCCGCATGGCCGAGGACGCCGGCAGCCCCATCAGCCCGGCGCTGTATGGCGCGCTGGCAGCAACGGGCGCGCTGCCCTTCGGGCGCGAGCTTTTCGAGGACGCGATCCGGCGCGGAGGCGTGGGCGTGAAGGCCAGCCTGCAAGCCTTCGCCGCGGGCTTCGCCGCGGCCGCCGGCCAGGATGCGCCGGTGCTGCGCGAGACCACCGTGCGGCGCGAGGCGGCGGCCGTTGCGCCGGCCGAGGCGCCCGCGTCCACGGGCCGCCTGCCGGCCGCCGTCGGCCCCCGGTTGGCTGCCCTGGACGAACGGATGGCGCGCGAATTCCCGGCCGAGTGCCACGCCGTACTGCGCGCCGGCCTGGTCCGCGCGGCGGACTACCAGGACGTGGCCTATGCCGGCGAATACCTGGACCGGCTCGCACCGCTGCTGGCGGCGCTGCCGGATCGCGGCGCCGCCAGCGTGGAGGTCTTGTCCGAGACCGCGCGCCACCTGGCCCTGTGGATGACCTACGAGGACGTGGCGCGGGTGGCCGACCTGAAGACGCGCGGCACGCGCTTCGCCCGCGTGGCCGCCGAGGTGCGGCTGTCGCCGGCGCAGCAACTGGATATCAACGAGTTCATGCACCCCCGGCTGGAGGAACTGGCCGACGCCATGCCCGCCTGGCTGGGGCAATGGATGATGCGCAGCGCCTTCGCGCGCGCCTGCATCGGGCCGTTCACGCGCAAGGGCAGGGTGGTGCGCACCAGTTCGCTGCGCGGCTTCCTGCTGCTGTACGCGGTGGCGGGGCTGCGCGGCATCCGCCGGGGCTCGCTGCGCTACCAGGTCGAACGCGAACGCATGGCGCGATGGATGGATACCATCGTCTCGCTGGCGGCGAGCCAGCCGGCGCTGGCGGTGGAAGTGGCGCGGGCGCAGCGGCTGATCAAGGGCTACGGCGACACCCACGTGCGCGGCTGGGGCAATTTCCAGCGCATCATGTCGGTGCTGCCGGCGCTGCGGCAGGCCGCCGACGGCCCCGTGCGCCTGCGGGCGCTGGTCAAGGCGGCGCTGTCGGACGACAGTGGCCGCGCGCTGGAGGAAAAACTCGCGACCGTCTAGGATAAGGCGGCGTCATCAAGCAGCACCTCGTTGGTACAAAAAAGACAGGAGACAACGCATGAAATTTCCGCTCATCAAGGCAGCCGCCGCGTTCCTGGCCTGCGCGGCCATGTCCGCCGGCCCCGCCCAGGCGCAGCAGACCACGCTGCGCCTGATCTCGGCCTTTCCCGAGAACGGCATCTACGTGCAGCACCTGCAGGCGTGGGTCAAGAAGTTCAACGAAGAAGGCAAGGGGGTGCTGCAGCTCAATTTCCTGGGCGGCCCCAAGACCATGCCCCCGTTCGAGGTGGGCAACGCGGTCAAGACCGGCGTGGTCGACATCGCGCTGAACACCGGGGCGTTCTACACCAACGTGCTGCCCGAATCCGATTTCCTGAAGCTGAGCGACATCCCGGTTGCCGAGCAGCGCAAGAACGGTGCCTTCGAGGCCATCAACAAGGTCTGGAACGAGAAGGGCAACATGCAGTACCTGGCCCGGATGGTCGAACACCAGCCCTTCCATCTGTACATCAACAAGAAGATCGACAAGCCCGACCTGACGGGGATGAAGATTCGCATCACGCCGGTCTACCGCGAGTTCTTCCAGGCGCTCAACGCCAACGTCATCACCACGCCTCCGGGCGAGGTCTACACCGCGCTGGAGCGCGGCGTGGTGGACGGCTACGGCTGGCCCATAGGCGGCATCTTCGACCTGAACTGGCAGGAAAAGACCAAGTTCCGCGTGGACCCGGGCTTCTACGACGCCGAGGTCTCGCTGATCATGAACCTGCCGGCCTACAAGAAACTGACCCCGCCGCAACTGGCCTACCTGAACAAGCAACTGCTGGCGCTGGAAGCGCAGAACGGCTTCTGGGACCGCTACGCCGAAGAGGAAACGGCGCGGCAGGCCAAGGCCGGCATCCAGACCATCAAGTTCGACGACGCCACCGCCAGGCGCTATCGCGACATGGCTTATGAAGTGGGCTGGGCCACCGCCGCCAAGCAGAGCCCCGACGTGGCGGCGCGTTTCAAGTCGCTGCTGTCCCGTCCGGCCGCCGGCAGCCGCCCATGATCGCGCGCGTGTCCGCCGCCTACGGGCGGCTGCTGACGGCGCTCGCCGCCGTGGGATGCGCGTTGCTGCTGGCCATGATGCTCGTCATCGTGGCCGACGTGCTGCTGCGCAACCTCGCCATCGCCGGGCTGCCGCGCGGGCTGGCCTGGAGCAACGAGGTGTCCGAGGCCATGCTGTACCTGATCACGCTGTGCCTGGCGCCGTGGCTGCTGCGCCAGGGCCAGCACATCCGCGTCGACATCGTGCTGCAGGCCATTCCACGCCGGCTGGCCTGGGGGCTGGAATGGCTGGGCGACGCGCTGGGCCTGGGCTGCTGCCTGGCGATCGCCTGGTACGGTGCCCAGTCCGCCTGGGCCAGCTACCAGTCGGGCGCGATGAACATCAAGACACTGGTGACGCCGGAATGGTGGATGCTGGCGCCGCTGCCGGTGGTGTTCCTGCTGCTGGCGGTGGAAATGCTGTTCCGCATGCATCGCCTGCTGCATGCCGAGGCGGGTCCGCGCAATGAAGCGGTGAGCGCATCATGAGCTGGCAGATCGCGGCCTGGATCCTGCTGGGCGGATCCACGGTGCTGCTGTTCATCGGCATGCCCGTGGCGCTGACCTTCATCTCCATCAACATCATCGGCGCGTGGCTGTACATGGGGGGCGAGATCGGGCTGATGCAGCTCGCCCGCAACAGCGTCAGCTCGGTGGCGGCCTTCTCGCTCACGCCCATCCCGCTGTTCGTGTTGATGGGCGAGGTGTTGTTCCATACCGGCCTCGCGCTCAAGGTGATCGACGGCATCGAGCGCCTGATCACGCGCGTGCCCGGCCGCCTGGCCGTGGTCGCGGTGGTGGCCGGGACCGTGTTCTCGGCCATTTCCGGATCGACCATCGCCACCACCGCCATGTTGGGTTCGCTGATGCTGCCCGTCATGCTGTCGCGCGGCTACCACCCCCGCATCGCGACCGGACCCATCATGGCCATCGGCGCCGTGGACATGCTGATCCCGCCGTCGGCGCTGACCGTGCTGCTGGGCTCGCTGTCGGGCATCTCCATCTCCAAGCTGCTGATAGGCGGGGTGATGCCGGGAATCATCCTGTCGGTGGCCTTCGTGCTGTGGATCGTGGTGCGCGTGCGCATCACGCCGTCCTGGGCGCCTGCGTCCGACACGGGCGAGCGGCGCACCGGCTGGGCGCGGTGGCATCTGTTCGTGGCCTACGTGCTGCCCACGCTGTCCATCTTCGGCGTCGTGGTGGGGGCGCTGGCGGCCGGATGGGCCACGCCCACCGAATGCGCGGCGCTGGGTTCCTTCGCCACCATGCTGCTGGCCGCGCTCTACCGGCGCCTGACCTGGGAAGCGGTGGTCAAGTCGCTCAAGGGAACGGCCGCCATCTCGGGCATGATCCTGTTCATCATCCTGGGGGCCACGACCTTCGCCCAGATCCTGTCGTTCTCGGGCGCGAGCAATGGCCTGGTGGAACTGATCACCGGCCATGGGCTGTCCACCGGCCTGATCGTGCTGGGCATGATGCTGATGCTCATCTTCCTGGGCATCTTCGTCGACCAGATCAGCATGATGATGATCACGCTGCCCATCTTCATGCCCATCGTGGGTGTGCTGGGCATCGATCCGGTGTGGTTCGGCGTCATGTTCCTGATCTGCATGCAGCTGGGCCTGCTGCTGCCGCCGCACGGCCTGCTGCTGATGACCATGCGCGGCGTGGCGCCGCCGTCGGTCTCCATGGGGACGATTTTCATCGCGGTCGTGCCCTACGTGGTCATGAGCCTGCTGTTGCTGGGCGCGGTGTTCTTCCTGCCGGGCATCGCCACCTGGCTGCCGAAAATGATCGGCTAGCCTGGGGCGGGACGGCGGCCTGTCTCGCCGTCCCGCTCATAATTGATTGAGATTTGCGTCAAAAATGGGATGATGAGTTCCAGCCATGTGGCTATGCCCCGGCTGGGCAAATCCTTACCATCGTTCCGTCGCCCGAAGTTCGCGAGGCGTATTGGAGAAAACGATGGAGGCAGGAGAGGCGCTGGTCAGCTGGCCCAGCGAAGGCATCACGCGGGTGCCGTTCCAGGTCTTTTCCGACCGGGAGGTCTACGACAGGGAACAGCAACGGATCTTCCGCGGTCCGGTCTGGCAGTTTCTTTGCATTGAACAGGATATTCCCGAGCCCGGCGACGTCGTCACGTCCTGGATGGGCGAGACGCCGGTGATCGTCGCGCGCGACCACGACGGCCAGGTCAACGGCATGGTCAACCGCTGCGCCCACAAGGGCGCGCTGGTCGCGTTGAAAAGCAAGGACACGGTCAAGAATCTGACCTGTGTCTACCATGCATGGTCGTACCGGCTGGATGGCCGGCTGCGGTCCATCGCCTTCCAGAACGGCGTCAACGGCAAGGGCGGCATGCCCGAGGACTTCGACGTCGAGGCGCACCGGCTGCAACCGGTGCGCGTGCAGGTTTTCTGCGGGCTGGTGTTCGGCACGCTGTCGGACGAAACCCCGCCGCTGGACGAGTTCCTGGGGCCGCGCATGAGCGCCTTCATCCAGCGCAACTTCGGCCGGCCGCTGAAGGTGCTGGGCCGGCACAGCCAGATCATCCACAACAACTGGAAACTGTATGCCGAGAACGTGCGGGATTCCTATCACGCGACGCTGCTGCATACCTTCTACACCACCTTCAAGGTCAACCGGCTGGACATGGACGGCGGCATCATCCTGTCCGACCGCAAGTGGCACCACATCAGCTATTCCAAGCGCGCCACCTTCAACCTCGACAAGGAGTACCTGACGGCCGAGGTGCACTCCGCCAAGTACGGCGCCAAGCACGGCGAATCGGCGCTGGAAGGGCCCGAGCTGCTGGATGCCTGGGAGGAGTTCGACGACGGCATCACCCACAGCATCCAGACCGTGTTCCCCAACGTGGTGTTCCAGTTCACGCTCAATTCGCTGGCCATCCGCTTCTTCGTGCCCCAGGGCGTGGACAAGACCGAGCTGAAATGGATATTCCTGGGCTACGAGCGCGATACGCCCGAACAGTCGAGGATGCGCATCATGCAGTCCAACCTGACCGGCGCGGCCGGCCTGGTGGCGCTGGAGGATGGCTGCATCAACGAGTTCGTGCAGCGGGGCACGGTGGGGTCGGGGCGACGCGCGGCGTTCATCGAGATGGGCGGCCGCGTGGCCGAGTCGAACGAGTCGTCGCGCGCCACCGAGGCTTCCGTCAGGGGGTTCTGGCACGGCTATCGCGACATCATGGGATTCTGACGGAACGCTGATCATGCAGACCACCATTCGTACTTCTTCTTCTCCCGCCGTGGGCGAGGACGTCCAGGCCGCGATCGGCAGGCTGATGGCCGATTACGCCCACGCGCTGGACGATGATGACCTGGAGTCCTGGCCGGACTTCTTCACCGACGACGGCAGCTACCGGCTGACCACGCGCGAGAACGTGGCGGCCGGCCTGCCGGTGGGCATCATCCATTGCGAGGGACGCGGCATGCTGCGCGATCGCGTCGCGGCGCTGCGCACCGCCAACATCTTCGAGCCGCACTGCTACACGCACGTGCTGGGCCCGAGCCGCATCGCCGTGGTGGGCGACGGCAGCTGGCGCGTACGTTCCAATTTCAGCGTCTATCGTACGTTCGAGACCGGCGAGTCCCGGCTGTACGGGGTCGGCAAGTACCTGGACATCGTCCACGCCCAGGGCGACGGCCCGCGCCTGCGGGAACGCGTGGTCGTGCTGGACTCGCGCTGCGTCGACGTGCTGACCGTCATTCCACTATAAAGGGCGCGCTGCGCACCGGAGGAGACACACCATGAAGAAAAGCTTGAAGGCCGCCGGCCTGGCCGCCGCGGCATGGACCGCCTGTATCGCGCCGTCGCAGGCCGCCGACGACACGGATTGGCCGAAACATACCGTGCGGCTGATCGTGCCGTACGCCCCGGGCGGCATCGCCGACCAGATGGCACGCATCACGGCCGAGGCGTTGCAGGCCGCGTTCAAGCAGCCGTTCATCGTCGAGAACAAGCCCGGCGCCAGCGGCAGCCTGGCGACGTCCTACGTGGCCAAGAGCAAGCCCGACGGCTATACGCTGCTGGTGGGCCTGGCCGCGCCCCAGACCCTGAACCAGTTCATCTACAAGGTGGACTACCACGGACTGAACGACTTCGCGCCGGTGGCGCTGCTGAACACCAACCCGCTGATCCTGGCGGTGCATCCCACGCTGCCGGTCAAGACCGTGGGCGACGTGATCGCCTACGCGCGCAAGTATCCCGGCAAGCTGAATTTCGGCGGCGCGGGCGGGCTGACGCAGTTCGCCGGCGAAGTCTTCAAGTACGATACCAAGACCGACATGGTGCACGTGCGCTACCGTGGCGGCGCGCCGGCCGTCGCGGCAGCCGTGGCCGGCGACGTGCAGATGACCTTCGCCAACTACTCCGACGTGCAGCCCTGGATCGAGTCCGGCCGGCTGCGCGCGGTCGCCATCACCAGTCCCAAGCGCTACCCCCGCAATCCCGACCTGCCCACCATCGCCGAGTCGGGCGTGCCGGGTTTCGGCATGGACGGCTGGACGGGCCTGCTGGCACCGGCCGGGACACCTCCCGCCATTGTCCAGAAGATGGCGGTGGTGGTGCGCAAGGCCCTGAACGAGCCCGCGATGAAGGACAAGCTCGAGGCCATGGGCAGCCCGCCCGGAGATATGACGCCGGAGGAGTTCCGGGCTTTCGTGGCGAGCGAGATCAAGCGCTGGCAAGGCTTCGTGGCCGAGTCCGGGATCAAGGTGGAATAGGGCATGGCCAAGAAAGGTGAAACGGCCCCGATGCCGACCGGACCACTGATCTCCGCCTCCGACCTGGCCCGCTTGGCGGGCGGCGCGGGAGTGGCCATCCTGGACTGCACCAGCCACCTGCCCACGGAGCGGCGCGACGCGCGCCGCGAGTTCGAGGCGGCGCACATTCCGGGCGCGCGGTTCGTGGACCTGGCCGAGATCAGCGATCCGGCGTCCGGCCTGCCCACGATGCTGCCTTCGGCGGCGCAGTTCGAGGCCGTCATGCGCAAGCTGGGGATCCAGGCCGGGGATCTCGTCGTGGTGTACGACACCCATGGCATACGGACCGCGCCACGGCTATGGTGGATGTTCCGGGGCTATGGCCACGAGCGGGTGGCGGTACTGGACGGCGGCTTGCCCGCGTGGCGGGCGGCCGGCGGCGCGGTGGAGCAGGGCCAGGCGGCGCCCGCGCGGGAAGGGGACTGGAGCGCGATGCGCGAGCACGACGCGGTGGCCGATACCGCCGCGACACGGGCCGCCGCGGCGGACGTCTCGTCCCGGGTGGTGGACGCGCGCAGCGCCGAGCGCTTCCGGGGGCTGGCGCCCGAGCCGCGCCCGGGGCTGCGGGCCGGCCACATCCCGGGCAGCGTCAACCTGCCCTACGAACACCTGCTCGACCCGGTCTCGCATGCCTACCTGCCGGACGACCGGCTGGCCGAGGTCATGCGGGCGCATGGGCTCGGGCTGGGGAAGGACACGCGCTTCGTCTGTTCCTGCGGATCCGGCGTATCGGCCTGCGTGCTTGCGCTGGCATTGCACAAGCTGGGCGAACGCGACGTCAGGGTCTACGACGGGTCGTGGACGCAATGGGGCAGCGATGCGGCCCTGCCGGTCGAGACCGGCGATGGCCATGCCTATGCCTTGAAGACCTATGTGGCGGCGCCCGGCAAGTTCGCGGCCATGCGCGACCGTTTCCTGTCCTCGGC
The DNA here is from genome assembly GCF_003854895.1 of Pigmentiphaga sp. H8. Taxonomy (NCBI): domain Bacteria; kingdom Pseudomonadati; phylum Pseudomonadota; class Betaproteobacteria; order Burkholderiales; family Alcaligenaceae; genus Pigmentiphaga; species Pigmentiphaga sp. H8. The sequence goes on from NZ_CP033966.1 coordinate 964,159, forward strand.
CGCGCCGCTGCTGGCCGAACAAGGGCTGCTGCTGGAACGGAGCTGGACGCCGCCCGAGGCGCCTGACACCTTCGTCTACCTGCTGAAATGGCGGTCGGGCGTGGATTTCGACCAGGCCTGGGACGCGTTCGCCCGGGATCCGCGCTGGCTGGACGTCAAGCGCCGCTCGGAAGCCCAGGGTCCCCTGATCGCGCGCCAGGAGTCTATGATGCTGGGTACTTCAATAGGGGAGAGGCGGTGATGAACGCGCAGGGCAGTTTCGATAAGGGATCGGGCCTTTACTACACGGCGCAGGGGCCGTCGACGGGCGAGGCGGTGCTGCTGGTCCATTCGATCATGTCCGATGGGGCCAGTTGGGCGCGGCAGTCTGCGTGGCTGGCACGCACGTACCGGGTGATCGCCATCGACCTGCCTGGCCACGGACAGGCGCCGATCGCCGGCGAGGTGACCCTGCCCGGCCTGGCCGATTCCGTTACCCGGCTGGCCGACACGCTGGGCTTCGCGCGCTTCCATTTCATGGGGGTATCGCTGGGTGCCATGATCGGTTTCGACCTGGCCACGCGCCATGCCGCGCGGCTGGCCAGCCTGGTGGCCTGCGATGCGCCGTCCAGCACGCCGGACAACTACGGGGCGCTGTGGGACGAGCGGATCGCGCGCGCCCGGCGCGAGGGCATGGCGGCGCTGGTGGACGAGACCCTGGCGCGGTGGTTCACGCCGCCGACACTGGCGGGAGAACCGGCCCTGGTCGCGCAGGTCCGCGAGCAGATCCTGAAGACGCCGGTCGAAGGCTACGCGCATTGCGCGCGGGCGATCAGCCGCTTCGACTATCGCGACGGGCTGGCGCGCAGCCCGGTCAGGGCAACGCTGACGGCGGGCGAGGCCGATGGGGTCATCGTGCCGGCCATGCGCGAGCAGGCGCGGGCGATGCCGCATGGCCAGTGGGTGGAGATACCCGGCGCCGGTCACCTGCCCCAGCTCGAGAACCCGGCCGCCTTCGAGGCGATGATGGCGGGGCACTTCGGCAAGGCGTGAACAGACCCTAGGCGTCCTGCGATTTGCGGATGGCGTCCGCCAGGTACTTGAGCATCGCCCGGGTGGCGCGGGGCACGCTGGTGCGCGAGACGATGTAGGCGTTGAGCGGCAGGCGGGGTTCCCACTCGGGCACGATGCGCTTGAGGCGCCCGCCGGGCACGTAGTCGCGGCCGAGTATCTCCGGGATCAACCCCACGCCGGTTCCGCAGGCCACCATCTCGCGCAGCAGGCGGATGCTGTTCACGCGCGCCCGCACCCGGCCCAGCGCGGAGCGGCCCGCGCCCGACGGCACGGTGTTCCACAGGCTTTGCCCGGATTGCAGCTCGGTCACCACCCAGTCGAGCGCGGGCAGCGTGGCCAGGGATATGGGCTGCGGCAGGCCGGCCTCATAGGTGGGGCTGCAATAGAGCCCGTAGCGGATCTCGCCCAGCTTGCGCACCGTCAGCCGCGACGGCTTGGGTTCGCCGAAGGCGATCAGGATGTCCACGCCTTCGCCGATCAGGTCGATGGGCCGCGTGGTGGTGTCGACGACGATCTGCAGATCGCTGTGTTCCAGCGCGAATTCCGAGATCGCCTGTCCCAGCCACGCGGTGCCGAATTCGATCGGCATCGCGACGTGGAGCGTGCCCGACATGCTGGTGGCGCTGCGGGCGATCTTGCGCGCGATGCTGTCGCGGGCACGCGCGATGTCGGCGCATTCCTGCAGCAGGTCGAGGCCCAGCGCGGTGGGCGAGACCTTGCGCGTATTGCGTTTGAGCAGCATCGCGCCGCAGCTTTTCTCCAGCGCGATCAGGCGGCGGCTGAGCGTGGCGCGCGGCACGCCCAGCTTGTGCGCGGCCGACGTGAGCGAGCCGCTTTCCACCACGGATTGGAACAGCATCAGATCGTCGAGATCGAGTGACAGCTGCATGACGCGGCCTTACCCCTTTAGCGCTATGTCCTATTGCGTATAGGCATGTTAGCGCACGCTACCTAGACTTCGTTCCTATATCCATGGCGGGAGATGCCCGCTGCGAACGTGGAGCACGAGAGCATGGGGCGGGCGATGCGGAAGGAGATGTTCTGGAGCGGCGCGCGCGGAACCGTTTGCGCGCTGGCGTTCGGACTGGCCTTTTCCGCGGCATGGGCCCAGGAGCCCGTGCCGGACGCCGAGGTGGGGCAGGTCGCGCAGGAGCGGCTGGCCGACGCCGATACCCTGCTGGCGCTGACCCAGGACGGCGCGATCCTGTACGCGCAGGATCCGGTCAAGCTCAGCGGCTATCAGTATTGCAGCCAGGCGGTGGCGCTGGCCGAGCAGGGCGAGTTCCGGCAGAGCGTGCGCGCCGCCAGCAAGGCGCTGCACCTGGCCCAGGCCACCAAGGATCCCAACCTGGCCGCGCTGGCCAATCGCGACCTGGCGATCGCCTATAGCTATGCGGGCCGGCTGGACAAGGCGGAGTCCTTCGCGCGCGAGGCGCTGCGGCATCCCCCCAAGGAGCCGGAGAAAGTCCTCGGTCCGGTGCACAAGGTGCTGGGCGACGTCGAGGTCCGGCGCGGCGACTATCCCGCGGCGATCAAGAGCTACGAAACCGCGCTGGCCAGCAGTTCGGAACGCTACGCTCCCCTTGTTCGGGTGTCGCTGGTCAACGCGCTGGCCGAGACCGGCGATGCGGCGCGGGCGCGGCAGATGCTGGACGCCACCGCTCAGCCGTCCGATCCGGCGCTGGCCACGCAATGGCAGCGTACGCGGGCGCGGGTCCTGCTGGCCGAGAACCGGCCGCGGGAGGCGGCGGACCTGTACCGTTCGCTCACGACGCGGCAGACCGGCACCGACAGCGGCTACTACCAGCTATGGGCCTGGGACGGCGTGGCGCGCAGCGAGATCGCACTGGGCAACAAGCCGGCGGCGGCCGATGCGCTGGGCAAGGCGCTCGACGGCGTGGACGCGGTGCGCGCGCGCTTTCGCAGCGACGAATTCAAGATGGGCCTATTCTCGGACATGCAATCCGTGTTCGAGCGCGCGATCGGCCTCTACAGCGACCTGGGCAATGCGCCGGCGGCGTTCGAGCTGAGCGAGCGCAGCCGCAGCCGCGCGCTGCTGGATGCGGTGCGCGGACGAGGCAGCGTGCCGGAGGCGGCCACGGCCACGCTGTCGCTGTCGGGCCTGCAGCAGTCACTGGCACCGGACGAACGCGTGATCCAGTTCCACGCCTTGCCCGAGCGCCTGCAGGCCTGGGTCGTGGGGCCGTCCGAACTGCGGGAAGTGTCCATCCCCATCGGGCGCGAGGACCTGGCCAAGCTGGTCGATGCCTTGCGCGACCTGATCGTCAACGGCAAGCGCGGCGCGGTCGATGGCGCGGCACGGGTGGGCGAACTGCTGATCGCGCCGCTGGGCATCGCGCCCGGGCAGCGGCTGATCGTCGTGCCGCACGGCCCGCTGCACTACCTGCCGTTCCAGGCGCTGCGCCTGAACGGCGCCTACCTGATAGAGAGCCACGCGATGTCGGTGGCGCCGTCGATGAGCATCGCCGTGCAGCTGGCGCGCAGGACGCCGCGCGTCTCGCCCGCCCTGACCGCGTTCGGCAATCCGCGCATCGAGGACCAGTACGACCTGCCGGGCGCGGAGCGCGAGGTGCAGGAACTGGCGCGGCTGTTCCCGCAGAAGAACGTCTACATGGGCAGCGCCGCCACCAAGACCCAGTTCAAGCAAGCCGCCGCCCGCGCGCCCCTGATCCACGTCGCCGCCCACGCGCAGGCCGATACCGTGGACCCGCTGTATTCACGCATCCTGCTGGCCAACGAGGACGGCCGGCAGAGCTTCCTGGAAGCGCGCGAGATCCTGGGGCTGGACATGAACCACACGGCCCTGGTCACGCTGTCGGCGTGCGAGTCGGGGCTGGGCCGGATCGCGCAGGGCGACGAGGTGCTGGGGTTCACGCGGTCGTTCCTGTCCGCCGGATCGTCCAGCCTGATCGCGTCGCTGTGGCCGGTGTCCGACGACGCCGCGGAACTGCTGATGAGCACCCTGTACGCCGAGCTGGCCAAGGGCAGCGACATCCAGCGGGCGATGCAGGCCGGCCAGCTTGCCGTTCTCAAGCGTAACAAGATGGCGCACCCGTTCTTCTGGGCGCCGTTCAACCTGATCGGGAACTGGCGCCTGACGGTGGAGGGCTGAAGCATGCGGGGTGCCGACAAGACATGGAATCGCCGGGGCATCGCCGCCGCGGCGATGGGGCTGGCGTGCTCGGCCGCGCTGGCCCAGACGCCCGGGCCGTTGGCGCAGGCGCCGTCGCAGCGCTTGCCCGAACCGCCCGCGCCCGCCGCGCAAGCGGGCTTCCGTTTGCAGCAGGTGACCTTCACCGGCGCCGCCGCCATACCCGCGGACGAATTGCAGGCGCTGGCGGCCGGGTATGTGGGCCGCGATGTCTCGCTGTCCGACCTGGAGGCGCTGGCGCGGGAGGTGACCGAGCTGTATCGCAGCCGCGGCTACTTCCTGGCCCAGGCGCTGGTGCCGGTGCAGACCGTGCGCGACGGACGGGTCGAGATCAGCGTCGTCGAGGGACGGCTGGGCAAGGTGGACATCCAGGTCGCGCCGGATGCGCCGATCTCCGAGGGGCGCATCCGCGCCTACCTCGCGCCGCTGCAGCCGGGCCAGCCGGTCAGCGCGCAAAGCTACGAACGCGCCATGCTGCTGCTGTCGGATCTGCCCGGCATCAAGGTGTCGTCCGGCCTGCAGGAGGGCAGCGAGCCCGGCACGACGGACCTGGTGGTCGAAGTGACGCAGGCGCGGCGCGTGACCTTCGCCTTCGACGCGGACAACCACGGCACGCGCGAATCGGGCCGGGTCCGGGTGGGCGGCACCATGCGCGTGGCCAGCCCGCTGGGCCTGGGCGACAACCTGGACGCCCGGCTCATGATGTCCGAGGGCAATTCGCTGAACTTCGGGCGGCTGGGCTACGAGGTGCCGCTGGGCACGGACGGCCTGCGCCTGGGCGCGGGTGTCTCGCGCGTGCGCTATGAACTGGGCCAGCCCTGGTCGCAACTGGGCGCGAAGGGCCGGGCCACGGTGGCCGACCTGTCGTTGAACTATCCGGTCATCCGGCAGCGCGGCCAGAACCTGTTCCTGCGACTGGGCGTGGACCACAAGGAACTGCGCGACGATCTTTCCATGTTCTCGTATTCGGCGCGCAAGAACGTCGTCGGCGTGGGCCTGGGCTGGAGCTGGGAGCGGCGCGATGAACTGTTCGGCGGCGGCTACTGGGCCAGCACGGGCACGCTGTACCACGGGCGCCTGGACATCAAGGACGATCTGACGCGCGCGATGGACCAGGGGCCGGCGGGCCACCGCACGGACGGCGGCTTCACCAAGCTGACCTGGCAGGTGTCGCGCCTGCAATCCGTACTGCCGCGCCACAGCCTGTACGTGTCCCTGGGCGGGCAGCTGACCAACGGCAACCTGGACGCTTCCGAGAAGCTGGCGCTGGGCGGCGCGCGCGCCGTGCGGGCCTTCCCGTCCAGCGAACTGCTGGTGGACGAGGGCGTGCTGGGCGTGGTCGAGTGGCGCTGGTCCGCCACCGAGGACCTGACGCCCTATGTGTTCTACGACGTGGGCAAGGGCCGGATGTTCCATTCGCCCACCAGCCTGGACACCAACAATAGCCGCAGCATGCAGGGCTTCGGTATCGGCGCCGTGTGGTCGCGGCCCGGCGATTTCATGGTGAACGTCTCGCTGGCGTGGCGCCGCAACACGGCCGCGCCGGTTACCGATGGCGGCGATCGCAAGCCCCGGATCTTCGTGCAATTCCAGAAAGTGTTTTGAGGGCCCGGGGCGGCCGGGGACCGGCGCCCAAGGCGGCGCGAACCGCGCTCCGGGACCAGGAGAACCACATGAGTGCAGCTACCCGTTCCTCGCGCAAGGCCCGCGGGCCCGCGTTCCCGGCGCCGGAGGCGCGCTGGAATCCCCGTCCGCTGGCGCTGGCCCTTGCCCTGGTGGGCACCAGCGCGGGCGCCCAGATGCCGACCGGATTCAATCCCGTGCAGGGCAGCGTGCTCACGCCCGTCACGAGCGGCAACACCATGTCCATCCAGCAGCAGAGCGACCGCGCCATCATCGAGTGGGGCTCGTTCTCGATCGGCGCGGGCAACGCGGTCCGCTTCCTGCAACCTGGCGCCTCCAGCATCGCGCTGAACCGGGTGCTGGGCGGAGACCTGTCCCGGATCTCGGGCGAGCTGTCGGCCAATGGCCGGATCTTCCTGATCAATCCCGCGGGCGTGCTGTTCGGCCAGGGATCGAAGGTGGAGACGGGCGGCCTGGTCGCCTCGACGCTCAACATCAGTAACGCCGATTTCATGGCGGGCCGCTTCCGGTTCGAGCGCGACGACGCCAACAACGCGTCCGTGACGAACCTGGGGACCCTGACCGCGCCGGGATCGACCATCGCGCTGATGGCCGCCACGGTGGTCAACGGCGGCGAAGGGAAGATCCTGGCCGACGGCGGCACCGTGGGGCTGGTATCGGCCCGCCAGGTGACGCTGGACTTCCAGGGCGACGGCCTGACCACGTTCCGCTTCGCGCCGGACGCCGGTGCCAGCATGGCCGCGGTCACCAACGAAAGCGGCGCGATGCTCCAGGCCAACGGCGGCCGGGTGGCGGTGCTGGCGGATTCGACCCAGGTCGCGCAGCGCGTGGTCAACCAGCAAGGCACGATACGCGCGCAATCGCTGACCGCGCGCAATGGCGAGATCATCCTGGGGGCGTCGGGCCAGGCCGACGTGGCCGTGGGCGGCATGCTGGACGTATCGGGCGCGGCGGGGGCGACAGGCGGCACCATCCACGTCGACGGCGGCGGTATCCGTACCCAGTCGGCCCGCATGGATGCATCGGGCGACGGCGGGGGTGGGCGCATCGAGCTGGAAGGCCGGCGCGCGGTCACGATGGACGAGGGCAGCAGGCTGCATGCGGATGCGCTGGGTTCCGGCCATGGCGGGACCATCGCCGTCGACGCCCCGGGGCTGCACGCGGCGGGCACCATGACGGCGAATGCCGCGGGCAGCGGCGCGGGCGGCGCCGTTACCACGTCGGGCGGCGTGGTCGAGATCGGGGCGGTCCACGTTTCGGCGGCCGGCGCGGGCAGCGGCGCGAACGGCAAGTGGACGATCGCCTCGCAGGGCGACGTGATCGTTGGCGCCGCGCCGGCGGCGCGGCCCGCCGCCGAGGTGTCCGCGGCCAGCGATGACAGCCGGGTATCTGGCGGCGCCGTGGGCGAAGCGCTGGGGAACCGTACCGACGTGACCGTGGCCGCCACCGGCTTCGCGCTCGACGGCGGCCGGGGGCAGAGCGGCAACGTGGTGTTCGAGAGCGAGGCGAGCGTCGTCAAGACGCAGGGCGGCACGTCCACGCTGCGCGTGGATGCCATGCGCAACATCGACATGTGGGACGGATCGCGCATCGAGTCGCAGGCCGGCGCGCTGAATGTGGAGTTCAACGCCGATTCCTCGGGCAAGGCGGCGATGCGCCGGCCGGAGGGCGCCAGCGATTTCGTCGAGGAGAGCGGCGGCAGCATCGACCTGGAAGGCGCCACCATCACCACCCGGGGCGGGGATCTGCGCCTGTTCGGACAAAGCGATGTCGCCGGCGGCAAGGCGAGCGGCGGTACATCCTTCGTGAAAGGCCGGGCGCAGACCCGCCGCGACGGTATCTTCGTCGGCTGGAGCGACGTATCGCTGTGCGCCGACGACGCCTGCGCGACGGGCGGCTCGCTGGCCGCGGCCGGGACCGGCATCACCACGGTCGATGCGACGTCCGGCCGGGGCGTGGAAGGGGGAGCAGGCGTCACCTTCAGCGGTACCGGCGTAGCGGCGGGCGGCGATATCTCGATCACCGGCCATGGCGGCGTGGCGGCCGCCGGCGTGCGGATAGACGGGCGCCGCGAAGGCGGCACGCAGCACTCGATGAGCGCCGCGGGCGACATCACCATCGTCGGCACGGCGGCGAACGCCACGCTGGCCAACAATCTTCCGGCGAACACGCCGGAAGCCGGCGTGGCGATCCGCAACACGACCTTGTCGGCGGGTGGCGACGTGACGATCGACGGCAAGGGTTCCAACCTGGACGCGCTGACCCAGTCGCCCGACATCTTCGGCGTGCTGGGTTACGACACCATCGAGGCGGTCGATGGCGTGTCCCTGCTCGACGCCCGGATGCTGGCCGGGCCCGGCCGCGACATCCTGATCACCGGGGCCGCGGGCGGCGACGGCTTGATCATCGAGAGCGACGGCGCCTCGGGGGCGACCTATACCCCCATCGCCGCGCGTGGCGTGCGCATCGAAAAAAGCGTGGAGGCCCTGGAGGCACTTGGCGGGGCCGCGCCCGACATCGCCACGGACGGCGGCCGCATCCGCATCGCCGGCCGCGACAGCGACGTCTGGCTGGCGGGCGAACCGACCAAGGTGGGCGCGACGCTGCAAGTGGATGCCAGCAGCGCGGACGGCCGGGGTGGCAGCATCGAGATCACCGGACGCAACGTGGGCGTGCTGGGCGCGACCGCGCTGCTGGCCGATGGCGCCACCGGCGGCGGCGACGTGACGGTGCAGGCCGAGGCCGTGGCGGCGGTGGATGATTTCGCGCGCGTGCAGGCGAACGCGACCGGCGCCAGCAGCGACGGCGGCAAGCTGCTGTTGACGGGGGATGATGGCTTGCGCGTCCATGGTTCGCTCCAGGCGCGGGGCACGGGCGCGGGGGCCGGCGGGCGGATCGAGACTTCCGGCGGCGGCGTGGATGCCAGCGGAGTCCGGATCGATGCCGGAACCGGCACCGGCGCGGCCGGAAACTGGATCGTCGATCCCTACGACGTCCGCATCGTCCACGGCATGGGGCCGGGGGCGCCGGTGGACACCCCGTTCGAGGCCGTGAGCGATACCACCATCCAAGACTTCAGCATCAACACCGCCCTGGATGCGGGCACCAGCGTGCGGATAGGGACCGGGGCCGGCAGCGGCACGGGCGGCGACATCACCCTAGACAGCGGCGTGGATATCCGCCGCACGACGGGCACGGCGCCCCTGGAGTTCGCGCTGGATGCCTACCGCGGCATACGCGGCGATTCGTTCAGCATCGTGTCCGAGGCCGGCGCGCTCGACCTGGCGTTCAACAGCAATGCCAGCGGCACCTTGTCGGGCGACCAGTCCATCGCCTTCCAGAATGCGACGCTGACCACCAACGGCGGATCGGTCATCCTGTATGGCCAGAGCGACCCGGTGGCGGGCAGCGCCAGCTCCAACCGCGGGCCGGCCATCCGGCTGGTGGACAGCTTCATCGACACGCGCGTGGGCCAGAGCGATGCCGGCGCCGGCGGGGACGTCGTGCTGCGGGGCGCGGGCGACGGCGTGACCAGTGTGGACATCCAGGGCGGCCGCATCGACGCGGCCACCGGCAGCGTTACGGTGCGCGGCGTTTCCACCAACTACGGCGAGGGCGTGCAGATAACGTCGGGTGGCAGCGACGACGCCATCATCACGACCACGGCCGGCAACATCGACATCGTCGGCATCGGCGGCAGCGATTCGTCGGCGGGCGCGGAAGGCGTCAGGATGGAAGGAGCGCATCTGCAGTCCGCCAGCGGCGACGTGGACGTGCGCGGGTTGGCGCAGGGGGCCGGCACGACCGCCGCCGGCGTGATCCTGGAGGGTTCCTCGCTGGTCGCGCAGGCGGGCCGGGTACGGGTGGCGGGGCAGTCCGAAGGCAGCGGCCTGGGCATCGACCTGCAAGGCGGATCGTCCAGCCTGTCGTCGCACGCCATCGACGGTCAGCAAGGCGTCGTCCTGCGGGCCGACAACGACGGCAGCGCCGATGCGATCGCGCTCGAGGCCTCGGTCCGGTCGGGCGTGTCGATCAACCTGCGGCCGGGCGGCGTCGATGCCGCGGGCAACGCCACCGATCACGTCGCCACCCGGATTTCCGTGGGCGGGGCAGGCGGTAACGGGTTCTCGCTGTCGGATGCCGACATGGGGAACCTGGACGCGCCCAATCTCATCATCGGCAGCAATACCCATGCCGCCGACATCTCGGTGGACGGCGCCGTGGCGACGGCCGACAACCTGACCCTGCAGAACGAAGGAGGCGGGGCGATTGCGCTGGGTGGCAACGTGACGGCCGCCACGCTGGCGCTGCTGGCGGGCGGGAACGTGACCCAGTCGCCCGCCGCCGCGATCACCGCGAATGCGCTGGCGGCCCGGTCGGCCACGGGCGACGTCGTGCTGACCCACCCGGGCAATGCCGTGGCCACGGTTGCAGGCGGCGCGGCGGGCGACTTCCGCTACGTCGATGCCGACGGCATCACGATCGGCAACGTGCCGGCCCTGGGCATGGACGCCGCGACCAACGGCGTGCAGACCCGAGCGCTGGATGGCATTTCGGCCGACCGCGCCATCGTGCAGGCTCGTGCCGGGAACGTCACGGCCAATGCCGCGATTACCGCGCCGACGGCCATCACGCTGCAGGCGGATGCGGGCGCCATCCAGGTCAACCGGACCCTGGACAGCGGATCGGTCGCCTTGCTGGCGGCCGGAGATATCGGCCAGCAGGCGGGGGCCGCCATCACCGCCGGCACGCTGGTCGCCCGTTCGACCGGCGCGGGCGTGACGCTGACGGACGCGGGCAACCAGGCCGGGATCCTGGCGGGCAGCGCGGCCACCGATTTCCGGTATGCGGACGCCGACGGCCTGACCCTGGGGAATGCCGCCGTCGTGGGCCATGACACCGCGGGCAACGTGCAGACCGTTGCCGCGTCGGGGATCTCGGCCGATACGACGCAGATCGCGGCCCGCAAGGGCGATCTGGACGTCGCCGCCGCCGTCTCGGCCGCCGACCTGCTCAGCCTGCAGGCCGACACCGGGGCGATCGGCGTGGGTGCCGCGGTCCAGGGGCGCACGGTGGCGCTGCTGGCCAGCGGCGACATCACGCAAGCCGCCGCCGGCTCCATTGCAGGCGAAGCACTGCTGGCCCGGTCGACCGCGGGCGACGTCCGACTGGCGGCCGGGAACAATGACGTGCGCACGCTGGCGGCATCCGCCGCGGGCGACCTGCGTTATCGCGGCAGCGGCGACCTGGCGGTGGCCACCGTGACGGCGGGCGGGCTGGATGCCGGCGGCGCGCCGCAGGCCGTCGCGGCTTCGGGCCTGACGGCCACCGATGCGATTGTGCAGGCGACCACGGGTAACCTGTCGGTCCAGGCGGCTTCGAACGCATCCAACGGGCTGACCTTGCAGGCGGACGCGGGAAGCGTGCAAGTCGGGCAATCGCTGCAGGCGCGAACCGTGGCCCTGCTGGCTCGTGGAGACATCGGCCAGCAAGCCGGCGCGGGCATCACGGCGGATACGCTGGCGGCCCGGTCGACGGCCGGTGCGGTGACGCTGACCGCCGCCGGCAATGACGCCGGCGTGTTCGCGGGCAGCGCGGCCACCGAATTGCGCTATGCCGATGCGAACGCGCTGACCGTCGGCGACGCCACCGTCGCCATCCAGGACACGGCGGGCGGGCTGTCGTCATCGACCGTGGCCGGTGCGCAGGCCGGCGCGGTGCGGATCGCGGCGCGCACGGGGAGCCTGACGGTTGCCTCGAACGTGACGGCCACCGACGCCGCCAGCCTGCAAGCCGATGCCGGCGCCGTGGCCGTGGACGCCGCCGTGCGGGCCCGCACCGTGGCGCTGCTTGCCGCGGGCGACGTCACCGAATCGACCTCCGCCGGGATCGCGGCGGAGACGCTGCTGGCGCGCTCGACAGGCGGCGACGTCCTGCTCGAAGGCGGCGGCAACGACGTGCGCGCGCTGGCGGGCAGCGCGGCCGGCAGCCTGAGTTATCGAGGCGCCGGCGACCTGGCCGTGGCGGCCGTGACGGCCAGCGCCCTCGATGCGGCGGGTGCGCCGCAGGCGGTCTCCGGGGCGGGCGTGACGGCCGACGATGCGTTCGTGCGAGCCACCTCGGGCAATCTGTCCGTTGCCGCCGCGTCGACCGCCGCGGGGGCCATGGTGCTCCAGGCGGACGCCGGTAACGTTGCGCTGGAGCAATCCGTGCAAGCCGCCACGGTCGCGCTGCTTGCGGGCGGCGACATCGGCCAAAGCGCATCGGGAACGATCACCGCCGACGCGCTGGCGGCCCGCAGCACCGGCGGCAGCGTCGGCCTGGACCAGGCCTCGAACCACGTCGGGACGGTGGCGGGCGGGGCGCGCGCCGCGTTCGCCTATACCGATGCCGATACCCTGCGCATAGGCGAGGTCACGCTGCCGACCCTGGGTTCGGGCGAGGGCCTGCTGGCGGGCTCCGAGCGCGGCATAAGCGCCGACACCTCGGTCGTGCGGACCCAGTCCGGCGACCTGACGCTGGATGCCGACGTGACCGGCGGCACCGCCGACCTGGTGGCGGCGGCGCGCTTCCAGAATCCGGCCGGCGCGCGCATCGATACCTCCGGGCGCTGGCGCGTGTGGGCCGACACCTGGGAAGGCGAGACACGCGGCGGCATGGCCGGTTCGGGCACGTTGCCCAACCTGTACGGCCGTACCTACGGCGCGTCCGTCGCCGACGCGGACAACCACTTCATCTACCGGCAACAGCCCACCGTGACCGTGACGCTGGACAGCGCGTCGCGGCCGGCCGGCATCGGCAACCCCGCCCTGGGCTATACGCTGGAGGGCCTGATCCTGGGCGATACCGGGGCGGGCATCAGCGGCACGGCCGGGTCGGCCGCCAATGCATCGAGCCCGGCCGGCACCTATGCCGTGACGGCGGCCACGCCCTTCGTCTCGGCCGAGGGATATCTGATCAACGTCGTGCCGGGCGTGCTGACCGTGAACAGCTATACCCTGCCCAGCGTGGACCTCCAGCGCGAGATACCGACCACCTACCTGTACGACCGGAACCTGGCGCCGGTGGCCATGTGTTTCGCCACCGGACCGATAGCCGGCGACCGGGTCGAGCAGGCGGGGGATGTGCTGGCCCGGGAATGGTCCCGGGTGCGGACGCGGCCGAACCTGAGCAACTGCGTGTCCACCGATCGCCGCAACGCCTGCTCGGATTTTTAGGGGGAACGGGACCTAGAGACTGGCCGACCGGGCGCCGCGCCCGGCCGGTGTCCAGCGTCCCAGCAGCGCGCGCAGCTTGGCGGGCGCGACCGGCTTGGTCAGCAGCGTGACCGAGGTTTCCCGTATCCGCTGCAGGATGTCCGGCGTGGTCGTGCCCGAGATCATGATGGCAGTGGCGCGCGGCCGCAGCTCCCGCGCCTGCAGCAGCAGCGCGAGCCCGTCGTCGCTGTCGCCCAGCTGCAGGTCGCACAGGATCACGTCGTAGCGCCGGCTGGCGTCGCGCAGCTTGCGCAGCGCGTCGTCGGCGGTGCGCGCCTGGTCCACGCGGCAGTGCCATTGCCGCAGCAGGTGGGCCGTTCCCTCCAGGATGGCCTCGTCGTCGTCGATCAGCAGACAGTCCAGGTCCAGCGAGGTCGTGCCGGCGGCATCGGGAGAAGCAGCCTGGGGCGCCACGGGCGGCGCATCGGTCGTGGGCAGCAGCAGCGAGAACGTACTGCCGCGGCGCAGCGCGGACCGTACGCGGATGTCGGTTTGCAGCAGGCGGGCGATGCGGGCGCAGATGGACAGTCCCAGGCCGAAGCCGTTGCGCCGGTCGCGCTGAGGGTTGGCGACCTGGTAGAACTCTTCGAAGATGCGCGACTGCTGGATGGGCGCGACGCCTATGCCGTTGTCGCGGACCTCGATCCGCGTGCCGGCGCCGTCGCGCCGCGCGGCGACCAGCACCCGGCCGCCCTCGCTGTGGCGCACGGCGTTGCGCACCAGGTTGTCCAGCACGCGCATGGCCAGGCCGGCATCGGTCATGACCGCGCGGCCCCGGTCGCGCCATACCAGCTCCACGCCCGCCTCGCGCGCGACCGCCCCATGCATGGCGTCGAGCTGCTCGAACAGGTCGCGCACGCGCACCGGGGCATAGGACGGCGACAGCACGTTGGCGTCGAGCCGGGAAATGTCCAGCAGCGCATCCAGCAGCGCGCTCATGACCTGGGTGCCCTCTTGCAGGCGCTGCATGGCGGGTAGCTGCGCCGGGCTGGCGGTGGGCAGCAGGCCGTCGATGAACAGCCCCATCGCATGCACCGGCTGACGCAGGTCGTGGCTGGCCGTGGCCAGGAAGCGCGTGCGCGAACGCGTGGCCTGCTCGGCCTGCGACAGCCGCGCGAGCGCTTCCCGGGTGGCGGCCTGGATGCGCGCTTCCTGCGACGAATAGGCGTCCTGCAGGCGCTGCGCCATGTGGTCGACGTCGCTGGCCAGGGCGGCGATTTCATTGCGGCCACAGGGACCGCAGCGGGCGTCCAGCTTGCCGCCTTGCAGCGATGAGACGGTCGCGGAGATCCGCTTCAGCGGCCGGGCGACGGCGCGCGCCATGTGGCGCGCCGACAGCCAGGCCAGCAGCAGGGCCGTTCCGCCTATCAGGCCGCCGGCCAGCATCGAGGCCGCGCGCGCGCTCCGGTGTTCGGCATCGTCCAGGAATACCCGCACCGTGCCGATGTCCAGCGCCGGTCCGCCGGGGCGGGGGTAGTCGGTCAGGCCGCGCGTGGCGCGCAGGCGCACCGGCTCGGCGAAGGGGCGGGCATGCTTGAGCTTCTCCGACTCGGGACCCGCCGCGATGGCGATGCCCGTTCCATTGCCGATCTCGACGCGCGAGGCGATGCCCTTGGCCACCATGTTCTCGGCCAGATCGCGCAGAGTCTCCACGTCGCCGGCATACAGGCTCAGGTCGCTGGCCACGGCCAGCTGCCGCGCGATCGCCGCGCCGTTGGCGCGGAACGCCTGTTCCAGCGCGTCCAGGCGCTCGTGGGTGAACCACAGCGTCAGCGCCACGGCGGCGGTGGCGCACGGCAGCACGCCCAATCGGATGAGGTCGCGTTGCAGGCTGTCCGATCGAAGCGCGGCGGGGAGCATGGGAGGCATGGCAGCCCTAGTCCCGGCGCGCCACGGCCGCCGTCAGGTCGTCGTCGGGCGGCAGGGCCAGCCCCAGCCGCCTGGCCACGTGCGGATTGGTGCGCACGGTCAGCCGCCGCGGGGCCTCGACCACCGGCGGGCCGGGAGGCGCCTGCCGGAGCCGCAAGGTCAGGGCATGAGCCTGTTCGGCCAGTTGCGCGTTGCCGGGTACCAGCGCCGCCAGGGCGCCTGCGCGCACCATGGCTTCGCTGGTGGCGAAGACCGGCAGGTTGGCCGTGGCCGCCGATTGCAGCAGCGCCAGGGCCGCGGCGGACGTCGACCCCACCGGGTCGGGCAGTACGAGCAGCGCGTCGCTGGCGGGCACGACGGTCTGCAAGGCGCCGGTCAGCGCGTGGGAATCGGGCGCGTCGGCGGCGGTGATGGCCCAGGGCCGGCCGCCGCGAGACGGATGCTGGGCCGGCCACGTCAGGGCCGCGCTGGCCAGTTCGCGCATCAGCGGTTCGGCCTGGGGTGCGGTCACGACACCTACCCGGCGCTTGCCGGGCAGCACGGCGTCGATCAGGCTGAGCTGTTCGGCCGCCGCCGGGTCGCGCAACAGCACGCCTATGGCGCGATCGGGGCGGCGCAGCGCGGGCAGCGCACGCAGCTCCTCGTACTCCAGGCGACCCAGCAGGGCCAGCAGCACCGGTTCGTTGCCGGCGCGCAGGACCACGGCCCGGGCCGCCCTGGGGCCCACGGCGACCAGCACGCCCGGCCCGCTGCCTTCGGCGCGGGCCGGCGGCGGGGAGGCCGAGGCCCCCGTGTCGGGCAGCATGGAGCCGCGCGCGCTGCGCGTGCGCACGCCGGCCAGGACGGAATCGCCGTCGTCGGGGCCGGAGCGCGGCGCGGCCGCCTGCTGCCCGTCGAGCTGGCGCAGCGAGTCCAGCGGCAGGATGTCGACCTTGCCCTGGGTCAGGCGGTGCGAGGCGGCGTTGACGCTGCGCATCTGCGCGGCGAACTCGCCGTACTGCTGGATCGTATCGTCCAGGATGAGCGTCATGTCGGCCGCCCAGGACGCGGCCAGCGGCGCGGCCAGCCATAGGAGGGCCAACCGGCGCAGAAGCAGCAACAGAGGCGGCGCGGAGTTTCGGAACACGTTGCGAGGATTCGTGGAAGCTGTATCCGCAATCTACGTAAGCCTGGCGCGCGCGGCGATAGGGCAGAGGGCCTATGCCGCCAGCCGCCGCGCCGCTGCAAGCGCCACGCCCGCGTGCGATGGGATAGGCCGCTTGGCATATCGATCCGGACCGGGGATTTGCGCACACTATGGCATCCGCCTGCCATCTTCCTGGAGTGCGCGCCATGAAAACCTCCGTCCGGCCCCGCGCCTTTCCCTCGGGTCCCCTTGCCGCCGCGGCCCTGGCCTGCGCGGCCGCCCTCGCGATTCCGCATCCGGGGCATGCCCAGTCCGGCAACTTCGGCACCGAGACGCCCTCGGTCAACCAGATCATCGACCAGCTCAAGACCGGCGGCGGCGACGATGCCACCGCCGGCGTGCGCACGCGCGCGCTGCGCCCCGGCGCCTCGTCCCAGGCCACCGCGATGCCCGAAGCGCCGGCACCGGCGGCGCCCGCCGCCATTTCCATGCAGATCCAGTTCGCGTTCGGTTCGGACCAGATCGCCGAAAGCTCGCGCCGGTCCATCGACAACCTGGCCGCGGCCCTGGCCTCGAGCGAGCTCAAGGGCCGCATGTTCACCGTCGCGGGCCATACCGACGGGGTGGGGTCGGCCGACTACAACATGCGCCTGTCGCAGCGGCGGGCCGCCTCGGTCAAGTCCTACCTGGTGGGCCATGGCGTCGACGCCGCGCGGCTGCGCACGGTGGGCAAGGGCCCGACCGAACTGCTGAACCCGGCCGACCCGCGTGCCGCCGAGAATCGGCGCGTGGAAATCATCGCCACCGGGTCTTAACCGCGCGCCGGATTCCGGCGCGCCGCGGGAGGACCGCCATGGCCATGCACGTCGTCAACGGGGCGCTGCTGCAATGCAGTTTCGGCGTGGCGCCCTCGTCCCTGGTGGTGCTGCCCGTCAACAAGATGATGTCCTCGAACCAGCCGGCGGCCAACATCATGGACCACAAGCCCATGGTCAACATCATGCCCTTCGGCATGTGCGCCAGCCTGGGCAACCCCTCGGTCGCCTCGGCGACTTCCGCCGCCCTGGGCGTGCTTACCCCCATGCCCTGCGTGCCCGCGACCAGCAGTCCCTGGGTGCCCGGATCGCCCACCGTCATGCTGGCCAACCAGCCGGTCCTGAACAACACCTCGACCTGCATGTGCAACTGGGGCGGGGTGATCACCATCACCATGCCGGGGCAGGTGACCGAACTCGTGCCTTGACGGGGCGGGCCGCCAGGCCCGGCGTCATGCCGCCTCGGTGCTCAGCACGACCTTGCCGACCTGATCGATGGCGGGCTTCTCGGGCCGGACGGCATCGCTGTCGTCCACCCGGATGTTGCTGAAGGGGGCATCGCCGGCGGGCGGCTTGTCCTCGTCGCCACCGCCAAGCAGCGACCTGGCCTTGTCTTCGTCCGCGCCCGTGGCCTTGTCCAGGACGTCCTGCACGCCGTCCTTGCGTGCCCGGTCGACGTTGCCGACCTTGTCCTTCATATCCTTGGCGCTGTTGGCCGGATCCAGGAAGTTGAACTTGTTGTCGCCCAGCTGGCTGACCGCATCGTCCATCTTCTTGCCGCTTTCCCTGGCCTGTTCCGTGGCTTCCAGGAGATTGTCCTTGGTGTGCTTGACGTCCTGCACCACGCCGGTGGCCTGCTTGATCTTGTCGCGCACCGGATTCCACACGGTCTGCCCCACGGTATCGCCCAGGCCGAAGGCATCGAGCAGCAGGTTGAACAGCGGAAACAGGGTGTTGCGCACCTGCAGGGCCAGCAGCATGGGTAGCCGGCCCAGCCAGATCTCCATGGTCCGGGCATCCTTGCTGAGCGCCTGCCCGCGCATCTTCTGCAATTCCCCGCTCAGTTCCTCGACGATGAAATCGATGATGACGTCCAGGTGGGCGGCATGCTTGGTCAGGAAATCGCGCAGCAGCTCCGCGCCCTTGTTGAGCAATTGCTGCTTGCCCATGCTGACCTTGCCCAGCTGGGTCTCGCCCTCGGCGTTCTTGTTGTCTCCTGGCGGCGGAAAACCCGCCAGCTTGAACACGAGGTCCACGATCAGCTTGCTCAGCGCTTCGCGCGTGGACAGCGCGGTCAGCACGCGAAGGTCGCCGTCCCCGGCGGCCAGGAGCAGATTGGTGTAGATGCGCTCGAGAATGGAGACCGAGACCTTGGCGATCTCCCGGACCACCGTGTCGACGAAGCCGGGCAGCGGCTGGATGCCAGTGCCCTCGGAGATCGCCCGTGCGATCAACGCCGGCGCGGGAACGATTTTGTTCAGGTTCTTGAGATCCGTGCGAGGTTCGTTCCAGCGCGATCCGCCCGAGAGGGTGGCGAAGGCCGCGGCCAGCGCATCGCTACCGGGGCGCGTGCGGGCGCCCGCCGTCTCCAGCCAGTCGGTCAGCGATTCCTGGGCGCCCTTGGCCTTCTCCTGCGCTTCCTCGACCTTGTCCTGGGCATCGTCGATGGCTTTTTCGGCCTTGCCCAGGGGGTTGTCGGCGTAGGTCTTGGGGGCTGCGGGCGAACCCGCGCCCTGTGCGTCCGGCGCTTCCTTCTCGAAGAACCAGATGCCGAAGGTGGGCTCGCGGCCGTTCCGTATCGCCGTGACGGAGAAGGCCCGGCAGGCTTCTTCGATGCCGGCTTCATATTCGGCGCGCGCCGCCTGGAACATGGCCTTGTAGGTGTCCTGGGCCTTGAACAGGTACTTGGGGATGTCGGCGATGAATCCGCCCACCCCGCCGACGGCCCCCAGCGGCCCGGGCAGGGGCAGCGACGGCAGCCCCGCGCCTCCGCCGGCTCCCGGCTTGAATGCCGAGGCGCACAGCACGGCAAAGTCGGCGCGCACCTGGTGCAGGTCCACGCCGGCCTGGTGCAGGGTCGGATAGTCGATCGATCCGACGTTCAGTTTGTCTCCGGCGGTCTGGATCTTGACCAGCAGCGGCAGGAATTGCTCGGGGCCGACCGCCGCGGATTTCTGGCCGCTGCCCAGCAGCGAGCCGACCGTTTCCATGGCGCCGCCGATCGCGCCTTGCATATTGGTTTCGAGTACGTGCTTGGCGGCGTCGACGAAGCTGAACAGCAACATGGTCTCGCGCAGCAGGGCGTCGCGGCAGCCTATGCCGTGTCCTGGTGGCCCCTTGCCGGCGAAGGTGTCGTTCATGTCGCCATGGACCTTGCCGAAGTGAATGAACTCGATGGGCATCGGGCGGCTGCCGCGGTTCTCGTCGGAGGATTGGCTTTCCGAGCCTTGAGCGGTGGGCTTGAGGAAGAGTTTTTGCGGCTGGCCGAGTTTGTCGTTGAGCGGATCGCGGGCGTAGTAGTACGGCGTGCCATTGGGCACGCCGCCGGCGCCACCGCCCAGCTTGCCGGCGACGTCGTCGATCAGTCCACCTACGGTCGAGTCTTTTCCGGCGACGCTATCGGCCTTGTCCGCCGCTGTGCCGGCCGCGCTTTCGAGTAGTCCCATCGCTTATTTCTCCTCGGTCGTCGAGGCGCTGGCGTGGTGAAGGCATCTCCTAGACATGGAGCTCTTCCAGCTTGGCGCGCGTCGCATCGTCCGGCTCGCCGGTTGCTTCCAATCCATACTGGCTCTGGAAGCGCTTGAGCGCATCGCGGGTAGCGTCGCCGATGCTCCCGCTCTCGCCGCCGCAATCGAACCCCAGGTTCTCCAGCCTGCGCTGCACACCGGCGGTGTCGCTGACCGGCCGCAACGCACCGATGGCGATGTCATAGACCTCGGCGCCCTCGGACAGCGTCAGCGTGGCGCTGCGCGTCTCGCCCGGGATGGGGTGTTCCAGCTTGCCGTCGCCGTCGGTCACGCCATGGATCACCTTGTCGCCGAAGACCAGGGTATAGGCCTCCTTGGCGCGGGGCTCGTCCAGCACCGTCAGCCGCAGCTTGAGCTTGGTGGGTTCGCCCTTGCGCTTGAACGTGTGGCGGGCGTCCACCGGCTTGCTGACCGATTTCTTGCCCTTGTCGGGAATGAAGATCTCGTCGCCCGGCACGAGCTGGTTGGGATCCTTGCGCTTGGCGCGCAGGCCGGCGTTGCTGCCGTGCTCCCAGATCGTCTTCCACAGGAATCCGTGATCCTTGGCGATGCTGGCGATGCTGTCGTTCTCCGCCACCGTGTAGTTGGGCATGGCTTACTCCCAGGCCGAGTCGTCCAGGCCGGGGAAGCTGATCTCGCAGTTCCCCGGGTCGAGGCGGGCCACTCGCGCCACGCCTTCCTGGTCGGTGGAGCGGGTGGCGGTCTTGCCGTTGGGCAGCTTGAACTTCACGCGTTCCCCCGTCACGGGCTGGCCTTCCTCGTCCAGCAGCTGGACCTCGATGTAGTGCGTCTTGTCCTTGTTCTCGTCCGAGGTCTGGTCGTGCGTCGGCTCGTCGCCGTCCCCGCCGTCCTTGAATACCTGGCCGGGGTCGGCGTGCGTGGCCAGCGCGGCCTGCAGCACCTGCATGGGGGACACGAGCGAGGCCGCGCTGCCCGAGGCCGGGCCGCCGCCGCTGTTGATCATCACCATGGGTGCCTGGATGTAGATGCCGCCCGCCGAGATGTCGATGAAACTGCCGCCGACCTTGAGCGACAGCTTGGCCCCGGCCTCCAGCACCACGTTCATGCCGGCCTTCAGGTAGTAGCTTTGCGAGACGGACTCGCTGTGGCTCTTGAAGGATTCGCCCACGCCGCCGTCCACCTTCACCGACTGCGATCCCGTGATGGCCACGGCCTGCATGCCGGCGATCTTCAGGTGGTCGTCGCCGCCTATCTCGGCCACGCGGTCCTGCTTGATCTTCTCGTGGCGGTGGCGCTTGATCTCGGTCAGCCGGTCGCGCTCGACCACCAGGTGGTCGTCGTTGCCGATGGCGGTGCGGCGGTCGTTCCCCACGCGCACGTCCATGTCCTTCTGGGCGTTCACGAACAGTTGTTCCTCGCCCTTCTTGTCCTCGAAGCGGATCTCGTTGAAGCCCTCGCCGCCCTTGCTCGACATGGTCTTGATGGTGGACTTGGTCTGCTCCGCGGGCAGGGCGTAGGGCGGCATGTTGTCGGCGTTGTAGACGCTGCCCACCACGATGGGCCGGTCCGGGTCGCCGTCCAGGAAGTCGACGATGACCTCCTGGCCGATGCGGGGGATGAACATCGCGCCCCATTGCCTGCCGGCCCAGACCTGGGCCACGCGCAGCCAGCACGAGCTTTTCTCGTTGCGGTGGCTGCGGCGGTCCCAGAAGAAATGGACCTTGATGCGGCCGTATTCGTCGGTGTAGATCTCTTCGCTCTTGGGGCCGGCGACCACGGCCGTCTGCGGGCCGTTCACGCGGCCGCGCGGCGTGCGCAGCGGCGCGCGGTACGTGACCCGGTGGGGAATCACCGACAGCCGGTTGCCGTAGGTGCTGGCTTCCTCGCCGCCCAGGTCGCCCAGGTTGTTGGTGCCGCTGTGCTCCACCGACACGACCAGGTATTCCTCGTTCATCGCGTCGATGGGGTGGTCTTCCAGCTCGAACACATAGCCCGGCGTCAGCGTGCGGACGTTGCTGGAACCCTCCAGCGTCTCGTACTCGACTTCCTCGGCCTCGATTTCCACCCGGGTCAACTGGTCGCCGTCAGCCAGTTCGGCGTAGCCGCCGGGATGGCGATAGCGTTCGAACTCGGCGTTGTTGCCCACGCGTATCAGGGAATTGATGGAAACCCGCATGTCGGTGCCGGGCTTGGTGAAGTCGTAGTCGTTGGACACGTAGCGGCCGGTGCGCGAGGCGAACCGGCGCGACAGCCATGAGATGCCGTCGCGTTCTTCCAGCAGGATCTGCTGATGGAAGGGCAGCGTGGCCGTCTCCAGCTTGGGGTTGTTGTCCCGGTTGTCGGTCAGGACCATGATCTCGGCGTCTTCCTCGTGGCGGAAGAAGTAGTGGATGCCTGCCCTCTCCAGCAGCCGCGAGATGAAGTTGAAAGTGGTTTCCCGGTACTGGGTGCAATAGACCAGGTCCGGGTAGTCCTCGGTCAGGTGCAGCTCGTAGTCCGAGAAGCTGAACTCCTTGAACAGGGCCTCGACGATCCGGGGGATGCTCAGGTTCTGGAAGATGCGCGAATCCTCGTGCAGCTGCAGGAACCAGAACCACGGCACCACGTCGCAGACGTAGCGGGTGCTGTGGTTGTCGCCGTCGTTCTGGCGCGGCTCGCCGGCACGCTCGAAGCTCGACACCCAGCCGGTCCAGTGGCGTTCGCCGTCCTCGGTGTAGATGCGCAAGGTCACGCGCTGGCCCAGCAGAGCGGACGGCTTGATGTCCTCCTGTTCCGAGGCCAGCGTCAGGTGGAAGCGGAAGGGCTCGGACAGCCTTTCGTGCCCCTCGAAGCGTTCGACCAGCAAGGCATCGTCGCCCAGCGGGGTGGCGAGGTCGAACAGCCGTTCGGCGGTGGAGATAGCCATGGCCGTCAGCGGATGCTGTAGGCGAAGCCGCCGTCGGCCCCGATGCCGGCGCCTATGTGGGCAATCGCCTCGGCCGCCCCCATGCGGGCCAGCACCAGGTCGGCCACCTCGGGCAGCAGGGTGCCCGTCAGGATGTTGTCGATGTTGCGCGCGCCGGAATCGACTTCGGTGCAGCGCTGCGCGATCGCGTCCACCAGCGCCTCGTCGTATTCGAACGCCGCCGCGTGGTTGGCGCGTATGCGCCGGGCGATCTTGTCCAGCTTCAGGCGCACGATGCGTTTCATGTTCTCGTCGCGCAGCGGGTAGTAAGGCACGAGCGCGCAGCGGCCCAGGAACGCGGGCTTGAAGGCCTCCTGCAGGTCCGGGCGCAGCAGGTCCAGCAGCTGGTCCACGGGCGGCCGGGTGCGGCCGTTGTCGCTGGCCTGCATGATGACGTCGGTGCCGGCGTTCGAGGTCAGGATGATCAGCGTGTTGCGGAAGTCGATCTCGCGGCCTTCGCCGTCCTCCATGTTGCCCTTGTCGAACACCTGGAAGAACAGCTCCAGCACGTCGGGGTGGGCCTTCTCGATCTCGTCCAGCAGCACGACGCTGTAGGGCCGCCGGCGGACCGCCTCGGTCAGCACGCCGCCCTCGCCGTAGCCCACGTAGCCCGGCGGCGAGCCTTTCAGGCTGGAGACGGTGTGGGCCTCCTGGTACTCGGACATGTTGATGGTGATCATGTTGCGCTCGCCGCCGTACAGGATGTCGGCCAGCGCGATGGCGGTCTCGGTCTTGCCCACGCCGCTGGTGCCCACCAGCAGGAACACGCCCTTGGGCTTGTTCGGGTCCTCCAGGTTGGCGCGCGAGGTGCGCACGCGCTGGGCGATGGCCTGCAGGGCGTGATCCTGGCCGATCACGCGTTCGGCCAGCAGCGCGTCCAGCCGGCGCACGGCGTCGATCTCGTCGGCCACCATGCGGCCCACCGGGATGCCGGTCCAGCCGGCGATCACTTCGGCCACGGCGCTGCCGTCCACCAGCGCATGGACCATGGGGGCATCGCCCTGCGCCGTACGCAGTTCGGCGCGCAGCCGGTCGAGCTCCTGCGCGGCGCCGGCGCGCTCGGGGGCGTCGGCCGGCAGGCCGGCCAGGGCGTCCAGGCGGGTGCCGATCTCGGCCACCAGCTTGCGTTCGGTCTCCCATTTTTCCTTCAGGCGGTCCAGGTCGGACTGGACCTGGTCCGTGTCGACCGCGATCTCCGCCAGGCGCGCCGTGTGATCCAGCCCGGTGGCGGCCTCGGATTCCAGCTGCGCGCGCTCGGTGGCCAGGGCCTCCAGCCTGCGCTGGGCATCCTCCACCGCGGCGGGCGTGGCATGCTGGCCGACCGCGATCTTGGCGCAGGCCGTATCCAGCACGCTGACGGCCTTGTCCGGCAACTGGCGCCCCGCCACGTAGCGGGACGAGAGCTTCACGGCATCGGCCACGGCCTCGTCCAGGATGCGCACGCGATGGTGTTTGGCCATGGCCGCCGCCACGCCGCGCAGCATGCCGACGGCCTTGGCGTCGGCGGGCTCGTCCACCTTGATCACCTGGAAGCGGCGGGTCAGCGCGGCGTCCTTCTCGAAGTATTTCTTGTATTCGCTCCAGGTGGTGGCGGCGATGGTGCGCATCTCGCCGCGCGCCAGGGCCGGCTTGAGCAGGTTGGCCGCATCGTTCTGGCCGGCCGCGCCGCCCGCGCCGATCAGCGTGTGGGCTTCGTCGATGAACATGACGATGGGCCTGGGGCTGCGTTTGACCTCGTCGATCACGCCCTTGAGCCGGTTCTCGAACTCGCCCTTGACGCTGGCGCCCGCCTGCAGCAGGCCCAGATCCAGCGACAGCAGCGTCACGCCGCGCAGCACGGGCGGGACGTCGTCGGCCACGATGCGGGCCGCCAGTCCCTCGACCACGGCGGTCTTGCCCACGCCGGGCTCGCCGGTCAGGATGGGGTTGTTCTGGCGCCGCCGCGACAGCACGTCCACCATCAGCCGGATTTCCTCGTCTCGGCCCAGCACCGGGTCCAGGTGGCCCTCGCGCGCCCGCTGCGTCAGGTCGATGCAGAAGCGGTCCAGGTTGGGCGTCGCGCTGGGCTTGCCCCCGCCACCGTCGGCGGCTGGCGCCTGGTCGGCCGGCGCGCCGGTGTCGCCCAGCGCCAGCGCGTCGCGCGCTTCGGCCGACGCCGCGGCGATGGCGTGGAAGTTCTGCTGCAGCGATTCCAGGTTGATGCCCTGCACCGACTTGATGGCGGGCGCCAGCAGCCGCTTGAGGTCGGCGTCGGCCAGCAGCGCGATCAGCAGATGGCCGCTGCGTATCCTGGCTTCGCCGTATTCGACCGACGCGAACACCCAGGCGCGCTCCAGCAGCAGCGGCAGATGGGGCGACAGCGCCGGCGTGCGCGAGTTGCCGGTCTTGAACGTGTCCAGCGCGCGGTCGAGTTCCTTGCGCGCCTGGTCGGGGGGAATGTCGAACTGGCGCAGGATGCGCGTGACGTCCGTGTTCTCGGCCTCGAGCAGCTTGGACAGCAGATGCTCGATCTCGACGTCGTAATGGGTGCGCGACAGGCACAGGCCGGCCGCGCCTTCCATGGCGCCTTTGCACACGCCGTTCAGGCGCCCCACTAATGCCCGCAGGTTCACCGCCATGACTGGCCTCCCGTTGCGCTGAATTGAAATTCGCAGTCGTCCGCCGGCCGCGCGCCGCGCCGTCCGCCCAGCCAGGTGTTCCAGCCCAGGCGGGCGGCATCCGTGGCGGCAACGCCCAGCCGCAGCGGCCGGACTTCGTCGGCACGGACCGCCAGCCGGATGCGCAGGTCCAGCGCCAGCCCGGTCATGAACCGCGCCAGTTCCACCGTGCCGTCCAGCCAGCCGGTCCGCTTGTCCGGGGGCGGCAGCAATTGTTCGAAATGGCGGCGCCGCATCGGACCCACCCGCAACCGCAGCGTGCTCTGCCGGTCCCAGAAGCGGCTGCCCAGCACGCACTGCCGTCCCAGCGTCGCGGCCTGCCGGCCCAGGCGCGTGCGGTCGCCGGCGGGCACGTCCTGCCAGGTGCCGACGCAGCTTTCCACCGTGACCGGCGCGCGCAGGTAGTCGCTCATGACCTGCGCCAGCGATCCGGCGCCGTGCGGCCGCTGCGACAGCAGGCCGGCGTAATAGCCCAGCGCCGCGCCGGGCAGCGGGCGCCGCCGCGCCTGGGATTCGGCCGCGCGGCGCGGAAACAGGCTGCCGTACAGATGGGGCGTGCCCATGCCTATCAGGTCGTAGACGTGCCGGTGCACGCCCGATTCGGCGTCCGATTCCAACGCCACCTCGGGTCGATGGCGGGCCCAGGCGCGCCAGAACAGCTCGATCAGCCGGTGGTTGAACAGGTCCAGGAAGTCCTGCGCGGCCGGATCGCGCGCCTGGCGCAGCGCCATCAGCCACTCGGTGTAGTGGCGAGGCAGGACCCCGGAGGGGCCGGCCAGGCCCATGAAATTCACCCGCATCAGCTGCGGTCCGTCGGCCCCGGCCCATGCCGGCCGATCGATGGAGGCGATTTCGTTCGGCGGGAAGAACAGGCCCAGCGTGGTGCCGAAACGCAGCGTGGCGGGGGGAATCGCGCGCGTCCCGGCCGGCACGCCGGCACCGCGCAGCAGCAGTCGCACGGCCTGGAAGAACCCGTATCGCTCCGGGTGCGCTTGCAGCAGGGCCAGGTGGCTGTGGGCGGGGGCGGCCATGTCGCTACACCAGGTGCTGGTCGCCCGAGCGCGGGGCGAAAGTGGCCATGGCGGTTTCGCGCTGCAAGGTCCGCACCGTCAGCCGGGTCCAGGAGTTCGCGGTGCAGTACAGCCCGAAGAAGCGATCGAGCACGCAGGCCAGCAGGTACACGCCCGAGCCCACGTACTGGTTCTCGTCGAAGGTCAGCGTGATGTCGGTGCCGCGCACGAAGGCCTGGCGGGGCGCCGCGCCCACGCGCGCGACCGACGGCGCGCCGGCCACGTCGACGATGCCGGCGATCTGCTTGCGCAGGCTGGCCGAGTCGGTGAAGTTGTACAGGCTCAGGATCTCCAGCAGCGCCTCGCGCCCGCCTTCGACGATGGACAGGTGGTTCAGCGCCAGATGCGAGATCAGCCGCCATTGGTTGGCCAGCCGCATGGGCGCGCGCCAGGTGGCGGTGGGCTTCTTCAGCAGCCGCGCGCCTGACACGGCGCCGGCGTCCTCGAGCTGGAGGTTGCTGTCCTCGCCGCCGAAGGGCAGGAGCGCCGGCAGGTCGCGGTTGGTGCAGGTCAGCATGATTGACAGCGTGTCCACTGAAGGCACGCTGGGATCCATGTCCTTGTCGACCAGCGCGATGCGCATGTCCGTGCCGTCGTCCGAGGGCTGCGCCGACGGCACGCGGCGGGCGATCCAGTAGGTGCCCGGCTCCTGTTCGAGGCCGTGCGCCACCGAGAAGAAGGGCAGGAACTCCCGCACGTGTTCCTGCGAGACGCCGCGGGTGTGCCGGCGCACGCCGTCCACCGAATAGACCTCGAGTCCCAGCGGGCGCCGCACGTCGGGGATCACGGGATACTCGTGCAGTTCGTGGGTCAGCCGCACCGGTTCGGCCGGCTGCGAGAAAAGATTGACGATGGGCGTGCAGTGCAGCTTGAAGGTATCGCGCCCCACCGTCTGCTCCAGCCGGCCCAGGCGTTCCTGGCGGCCGAAGGGCGCGATCAGGAAACGTATGTCGATGCCGCGCGCGAAGCGGCGCAGGTCCAGGCCGGCCAGGTCCACGAACAGGAATTTCTCCGGCAGGACGAAGTATTCCTGGATCAGCCGGTAGCCCAGGAACGAGCGCGGATCGTAGTCCAGCAGCCCTTCGCTTTCGCCCAGGCCCACCGGGCGCAGGCAGGAGGCGGGCAGTTCCAGCGGCTCGACCGCGGGCTGTCCCTCGGCCGCCGCGATCTGCACGCGGCTGGTGCTGTTGAGCAGCAGTTCGTGCAGCGCGTGCACCAGCGGGCTTTCGCCATCCAGATAGAAGCGCAGCGTGTCGACGCCCAGCTTGGCGAAGCTGGCCTGGCCGCGGGTCTCCACGCGCACGCTGATGGTGGCGGCCGTTTCCGCGCCGCGCAGCGCGAAGGCCGAGCGTTCGATGGATTCACAGCGGGCGGCCGTGACCTCCAGCGGCCAGACCTCCACCGGCCAGGCATTGCGGTAGCGCACGGGCTCGCCCTGCACGGGGCGCGTCAGCAGCGTGGTGCCGCGCTCGACGCGCTGCGCGCCGCTCAGCTCCGCGCCCGGCGCCAGCAGCAGCTGGGCGATGGACATCGAGGGCACCGGCCGCAGGAAGTGCGGATACAGCACCGACAGGAAGGCCTCGGTGATCTGCGGAAAGTCGTCGTCCAGCTTCTTGTGGATGCGCGAGGCGATGAAGGCGAAGGACTCGATCAGGCGCTCGACGTGCGGGTCTTCGTAGACGTCGCCGTCCAGCAGCAGCCGCGCCGCGATCTTGGGATAGCGCGCGGCGAATTCCTTCGAGAGCTTGCGCAGGTGCGTGAGCTCGTCTTCGTAGTAGGGAAGGAGTTCCTCGAGCATGGGCGGGGCGATGCGGCGCGTTGGAGTATGCAGTCTAGGAGGGGACGGCGCCCCGGGCCATTCGCCGAATGGCCTATTACTCGTGGCATCGGGGCGCGCCCTATTGCTCCACGCAGTTGTCCGGATCGGGCACCACGCATTCGGCCAGCACCGCGGGGCCGCCCAGCGAGCGGGTGCGCACCGCCGCCGTCATCGCCGAGGTCTGGAGATCGCGCGGAAGCAGCAGCCACATGCGGCCGGTTTCCTTCATGCGCGAGGCCCGGTCGCCGGCCGAGGGGCCGAAGCCCCAGAAGTAGTCGGCGCGTACCGTGCCGCGTATGGCGCCGCCGGTATCCTGCGCGAACATCAGCCGGTTGACGGTGCCCACCGTGGGCGACGGGTCGCCGGTGGAAACGAAGACCGGGTAGCCCAGGGGCGTGGTGCGCGGATCCACCGCGATCGAACGGCCCGCCGTCAGCGGCACGCCCAGCGCGCCCAGCGGACCTTGCGGGCCATCGGGAATCAGGCGGAAGAACACGTAGCTGGGGTCGGGGATGCCGGTTGCCTGTCCCGCTCCGCCCATGGCGGTGGGCGCCGCGGGGGAGACGTCCCCGGAGGCGGCGGGCGTGGGCGCGGGACTCGCGGCGGGTCGGGCCGGAGCCTTTCCGCCCAGCGCGGCGATGATGGCCGCGACCTCGGGATCGGGGGCCGCGGGCCGGCTGGCGGGCGGGGCGGCAGGGGCGGCCGTGGCCACGGGTGTCGCGGCGGCCGGCGCGGCCACGGCCGGACGCGCCGGCGTCGCGCTGCCGCGCCCCTGCAAGGCGGCGATGATGCGGGCCACGTCGGGATCGCGCTGGATGGCCGGGGCGGCGCGCGGGCTGGCCATCGGCTGCGCGGCCGACGAGGTGGCCGCGGCGCTGCTGGCGCCCAGCGCCAGGCCGCGGGTCTTGATCGCGGCGCCGACGGTGGCGGTGTCGGCGCTCGATGCCTGGGGCAGGAAAGGATGGCCGTTCTGTTCGCCATAGGCGACACGCAGGGTTTCGCCGCCAGCCAGCCGGATCTTGCCCGAGCCCTGGATCTGCAGCGAATACAGCGCGTAGGCGTCGTTCACCCAGGCCAGTACCTGCGCGTCCAGCGCGCGCCGTTCGATGTCCTGGCGCGACCAGTACGGCACGATGCGGCCGCCCTCGGCCCGCACGCGATAACGCTTGTCGCGGATGCCGGGCGTCAGGCCGCCCATGTCCACGTCGTACTGCCGCGCGCCGGGCGAACCGGGCGCGGCGGGCGTCAGGCGCCGGTCGTCCAGCCGCAGCCACTGCCGCTTGCCCGCGGCCGCCACCTGCGCGTCCAGGAACAGCAGGTCGGCCGGCACGCCATGGACGGGGTAGGGGTAGCGGGAGCTGCGCGTGCGGCTGCCTTCCAGCAGCGGTTCGTAGTAGCCGGTGATGACGCCTTCGTCGCTCTGGTCCGGGTTCTGCATGGAATAGGCGTGGAAGCGCTGCTCGAAGAAGCGGCGGATGCCGCCGTCGTCGCTGGCCTCGATGCGGCCGGCGGCCGTGCACAGCTCATCCCAGACCGGTTTCTTGCCCAGGGCCAGGCAACTCTGGCGAAAGGCGCTCAGGCTTTCGCGCGCCGAGTCCGCCGACCAGCCGGGCAGGGCCGAGAACGGCACCGGCTCGAAGCGGGCGTAGCGGGTGGCAAAGGGGGTGCCCAGGTCGTCCGGCGGTACCCGCCCGGGGGCGGGTACGCCGTTGTCCCGGGCAGGCGCGGCGGCTGGCATGGGGCGGGCGGCGCCCGAGGGCGCGGGCGGGCGCGGCGCCGATGGCGCAGGCGCGGCCGTCGCGGCCGTGGGCACGGCGGGCGCCGGCTGCTGCGTGGTTGGCGCGGTGCAGGCGGCCAAGGCCAGCAGGCCGGCACCGGCGGCGGTCGTCATGGACAGCCGGCCTTGCGCGGCCCGCGGCGGGCCCGCTTGAACATGGCTGGTCTCGGGCGTCATGGCGCTTCTCCCGACAGGATCCTGGCCATGCAGTGTGACGCCTCGCCCGCGCCCGTTCCATACCACTTAGGGGATAGGACCTAAGGCGCGGGTGCTGCCGCGAGCCGCTGCCGCTGGTCCTCGTATTCGGCCGCCAGGCGCGCCAGCCGGGATTGCCGCGCCTGTTCCGAAACCCACTGGCCCTGGAGGGCCTGGCGCTGCGAGAGCTGGTATTCCAATCGCAATACCTGCAGCAGCATGCGGTTGTCGGCGGGGGGGAAGCCGGCTAGGCCGTGCAGCCGGCTCAGCACCACGCGCTCGGTATCGCCGCGCGCGCCGGCGCCATGGCCATAGCCGCTCAGGAAGGCGCGCACCTTGTCGCGCATCGCCTCGGGAAAGCCCCGCTGCATGACGATGGCGCCATGAGGGATAAGATCCGACTCCCAGATGATCTTCAGGCGCGCGGCTTCCTGGGGAAAGTGGCTGCGGAAGCGGTCCAGGTCGGCGGTGTTGTTGGTGGCCACATCCACGTCGCCATTGGCCACGGCCAGCGCCGTACCCTGGTGGCCGTCGACGAGTTCGCTCGGGAAATGGCGCTCGATCGCGATGCCGCGGGGCGCGAAAAGCTGCAGCTGGGGAATGACGTAGCCCGACATCGATTGCGTCTCGCCCATGCCCAGGCGCCACTTGCCGGGCTGGTTCAGGACATCGTCCAGCGACTGGATGGGGCCGTCCTTGCGCACGATCAGGACCGAGCGGTAGCCGGGCAGGCCATCGGGCCGCACGACCTGGTTCAGGACCACCATGCCGTATTGCAGCACCGCCTCGAGCGCGAGCTTGCCCGACACGAAGGCCAGGTCCACGCGGTTCTCCTGCATGGCCAGGCGCAGGCCTTCGTAGGACGTGAAGGACAGGGCGACGACGGGGCGGCCCACCGAGGCGCCCATGTCGTCCAGCAGCGGTTTCCAGTCCTGGCGCGATTCCAGCGCGCCGCCCAGGGGCAGCACCCCGAAGCGCAGCGCGGCTTCCTGCGCCCGCGAGACGCCCGGCAGGACGGCCAGCGCGGCACTGGCGAGCAGCAGCGCGAACGACATCCGGCGAACGAGAAGCTGGGCGAGCGTATGCACGATGGGGTAGCGTGGATCGGGGCACCGGATCATCGCATCAACCCGCGCGGACAGAAAGCGACGACATATTTGGCAACAGAATCTGCAAGAATCGAATTCGCTTGTCTTGGCGAACGCGGCTATCCACAATCACGAGACCGTCACTTTCCGTCTCCGCATGGCCGCGCCGCCGCGTCTCGCCGATCTTGCCCGCCGCTCCGTCGGCAGCGTGCCGCTTGCCGTGCGGCTGATGCTGCTCAGCCTGGTGCCGGCCGCGGTGGCCATCCTGCTGGCGATGTCGGTGCTGGCGCGCCATCACCTGACCGAGCTGACCGAACTGACCGAGAACAACGCGCGGGCGGTGGCCCGCCAGGTGGCGACCCTGTCGCGCACGTCGCTGATGCGCATGGACCGCCGCGCGATGCTCAACGCCGCCCGCGTCGGCAGCCAGCAGCCGGGTGTCAGGCAGGTGCAGATCCGCACCCTGGATGGCGAGATCGTCGCCCAGTCGGGTTTCTGGACCAAGCCTACCGATCCGCCGGGACTGGAGGTGCTCGAACCCATAGATAGCGAAGAATCGGCGCGCGCCGGCGAAGTCATGGTGGAGTTCGACCTGGACTCCATCGCCGCCGCGCGCCGCAACCTGTGGTCCACCCTGGCCGCGTTGCTGGGAGCCAGCCTGCTGGGCGTGGGCATCGCCGGCTGGTGGGCGGCGCGGCGCATCAGCGCGCCCATACGCAAGCTGGCCGAGGTCGTCGACCGGCTGGGCGAAGGCGAGGAGGTCGAAGTCGACACCGGCGCCACCGCCGAGGTCGGCCGTCTGCAGCACGGGTTCAAGGTGGCGGCCCAGGCGCTGGCGGACAGCCGCAGGACCATGAAGAGCCAGATCGTGCAGGCTACCCAGGAACTGGCCCTGAAGAACGCCCAGCTGGAGGCCGCCAACCAGGGCAAGACGCGTCTCCTGGCCGCGGCCAGCCATGACCTGCGCCAGCCGCTGCATGCGCTGACGCTGTTCGCCGATGCGCTGCGCTCGGACGAGACCGATCCGCCGCGCCTGGCCTGCATCGCCTCCATCCAGGAGTGCGTGCATTCGCTGGACAGGCTGTTCTCCGAACTGCTCAACCTGTCGCAGATCGACGCCGGCGCGGTGCGCGTGCAGCGCGCCGTATTCCCGCTGGACCACCTGTTCGACGACATCAGCCGCAACTTCCGTCCCCAGGCCGAGGAGCAGGGACTGCGGCTGGTCGTGCGCAAGACCGACGCGTGGGTCGATTGCGACTACGTCATGCTGTCGCGCATCCTGAACAACCTCGTCAGCAACGCGCTGCGCCACACCACGCAAGGCGGGGTGCTGGTTGGCGCCCGCCGGGACGCGGGAGGGATGCGCATCGGCGTCTGGGACACGGGCGTGGGCATCGCGCCGGAGCACCAGCACAAGGTGTTCGAAGAGTTCTACCAGGTCGACGCGTCCAGTTCGCGAGGCTCGCGGGGCCTGGGGCTGGGCCTGGCCACGGTGCGCCGCCTGTGCGACCTGCTGGACATGCCGCTGCGGCTGCAATCCCGCGTGGGCCGGGGAACCGTGGTGACCGTGGTCGCGCCTGCGGCGGCGCCGGCCGAGGTGCCGCCGTCCTGCCCGGCGCAGGGCGCCCAGGTCGATTTCACGGGCATGTTCATGCTCGTGGTCGACGACGAACCCAATATCCTCGAAGGGCTGTCGCTGGTGCTGCGCAACTGGGGTGCCGAGGTGGCCGTGGCCGAGAGCCGGGCGCAGGTCCTGGCCCTGGCCGGGCAGTGGGCGCGGCCGCCCGACGTGGTGATCACCGACCTGCTGCTGCGCGACGGCGAGAACGGGCTGGAGGTGCTGCGGGCGCTCGACGCCCATCCCGGCATGGGCGGCCGCCGGGCGGCGCGCCTGCTGGTCACGGGCGAGACCAAGCCGGACCGGCTGCGCGAGATCGCCGAGGCCGGTATCGCGGTGCTGCACAAGCCGGTCACCAGCGAAGTGCTCAGGCAGGCGCTGGCGGCGGTGCTGCGCGATGCGCGCGGCGACCGCTACTTGACGGCGTAGGCCTGCGTATTGAGCTGCAGCACCGCGTCGAACTGCACCTTCTCGCGGTCGGGACCCAGCGACAGCAGGGCGTCCACCTTGAAGCGCAGCACGCGCTCGTATTGGCGAGGAGGCTCCAGTCCCACCCTGACCCGCGACAGACGGCTTTCGTGCTGGCTGATGGCGGCCTCCAGCGCGCGCCGTATCCGGTCGCGGTCGTGCGGGCTGAGCAGGCTGTAGGACGAGAAATCGGGAATGCCGTAGGTCAGCGACGACTTGCGGCATTCGGCATAGGCCTGCGGAATCAGGCGCGCTCCTTCCGAGCGCGTGTTCAGCAAGGCCTCCAGGTCGCGCGAGACGGCCTCGCGCAGCGCGTAGATATCGGCGCGGCCACTGTCCGGCGACGCCGATTCCAGGCGTTCGATCAGGCTCTTCATAAGGGGAGCCCACCCCCTACCCGCGTAAGC
This sequence comes from Pigmentiphaga sp. H8, assembly GCF_003854895.1. Taxonomy (NCBI): domain Bacteria; kingdom Pseudomonadati; phylum Pseudomonadota; class Betaproteobacteria; order Burkholderiales; family Alcaligenaceae; genus Pigmentiphaga; species Pigmentiphaga sp. H8. The sequence continues at coordinate 997,845 of NZ_CP033966.1, forward strand.
GCGTAGGGGGGGACCTCTACACCTTCACGTTCTTCTTCAGGTCCCAGCCGGCGGACGCGTTACCGGACGATTTCCCGTCGATGCCGATCTTGCTGTAGGTCATCTCGATCTTGCCGAAGCCCAGCGCGACGGCTTCCAGCGGCACGTCCTGCGTATTGTCCGAGGAACCGTCGCGATTGACCGAGGTCACGATCACGTCGGTCAGCTTGTACTCCATGTACTTCTCTTTCTGCCCGCCGGCGCGGTTCAGGGTGATGGTCGCCTTGGGAATCGTGGCCCCGGTGCAGCAGTATTCGAACAGCTTGGGGCTGGCGATGTCCAGGTTGTGCAGGAAGCTGAAGTTCTTCACTTCGACCCGCGCCGACCCGAGGTTGCCCGACGACGATGCGGTGTTCGACTGGGGCTGGGCCGCGCCGAAGCCATAGTTCTGGATCTCTATCCAGTCCTTGTGCTTCTCGTCCGTGCTTTCTCCCTTGATCCCTTCAAGCTGGATGAATGCATCGAATGCCATGATTCAGACTCCTCGTGGTGAATTAGCGGGCCGATTGCGGAAGTTCGGCCACCAGGCGCAGCGAGACGCTCAGTTCGTCCAACTGGTAGTGCGGGCGCAGAAAGGCGGCGGCCTTGTAGGCGCCCGGCTTGCCGGGTATCTCGGCCACTTCGATACGGGCTTCGCGCAGCGGGAACTGAGCCTTGCGTTCCTGCGAGGCCATGTCGTCCAGCAGGACGTACTGCGCGACCCAGTTGTTCAGATAGGTCTCGACGCTTGCCTTCGAGGCGAAGCTGCCGATCTTGTCGCGCATCATCGTCTTCAGATAGTGCGCGATGCGGCTGACCGCGTAGATGTATTGCAACTGCGACGACAGCCGGGCGTTGGCGTTGGCGGCATCGGTGTTGTATTCCTTGGCCTTCTGCGCCGACTGGGTCGAGAAGAAGGCCGCGTAGTCCGTGCCCTTGCAGTGCACCAGCGGAATGAAGCCCAGATCGGCCAATTCCTTTTCGCGCCGATCGGTGATGGCGATCTCGGTCGGGCACTTCAGCGCGACCTCGCCGTCGTCGGTGGCGAAGGTATGGGTGGGCAGCCCCTCGACCAGGCCGCCGCCTTCCACTCCGCGGATCGCCGCGCACCAGCCGTAGCGGGCGAAGGCGTCGGTGATGCGCGCGCCCAGCGAGTACGCGGCGTTGCTCCACAGGTACTTGGAGTGGTCCTTGCCGGTCACGTCTTCCTGGTAATTGAAGGCCTCCACCGGCGCGGTGTCGGGGCCGTAGGGCAGGCGTCCCAGCACGTGCGGCATGGCCAGCCCGACGTAGCGCGAATCCTCCGACGCGCGGAAGGATTTCCACTTGGCGTACTCGACCGTATCGAAGATCTTGGCCAGGTCCCGGGGCCCCGACAGGTCGGTGAAGCTCTCGAACCCGAACAGCTCGGGCGAGGCGGCCGACAGGAAGGGCGCATGCGCCGAGGCGGCGATGTGCGACATCTCCTCCAGCAGATACATGTCCTCGGGATGGCGCGTGAACTCGTAGTCGCCGATCAGCGTCGCGAACGGCGCGCCGCCGAAGGTGCCGTATTCCTCTTCATAGACCTTCTTGAACAGCGCCGACTGGTCGAAATCCGAGGCGCTCTTCAGGTCCTTCACCAGTTCCTTCTTGCTGGCGTTGAACAGCTTGACCTTCAGCGTGGTGCTGGTTTCAGAGCTGTCGATCAGGTACTTCAGCCCACGCCAGCTGCCTTCAAGCTGCTGGAACTCGGGCGCGTGCATCACGGCCGACAGCTGGTCGGACAGCACCGCGTCCAGTTGCGCGATGCGCGCGTCGATGGAGGCGATGGCGTCGCGCGAGATCGTGACCTCGCCGTCGGCGATCTGGCTGACCAGCTCGGCGATGAGGTCCCGCGCCCGTTCCTTCTCGGAATCGGAGCGGGCGATGCGGCTTTGCGACAGGATGGAGTCGAGCAGCGAAGCGGACTCGGCTTCGGCGGATGCGGCGGGCGCCGCGCCTTGTTGCTGGGTGTCGGCCATGGGCGTTCTCCGGTGGCTACGGTGCGTCAGGCTTCGGGGGTGTCGTCTTTCGCGACTTCCCGGGACAACTGGGCGATCTTGTCGGTGTTTTGCAGCACCTCGCTCAGCAATTCCTCGAACTTGTCGTTGCCCGCCATCTTGTTGCGCAGGTCGGCCAGCTTCTGGCGGGCCTCCAGCAACTTGCGCAGCGGATCGATCTGCTGCACGAGCTTCTCCGGCTCGAAGTCGGACAGGCTCTTGAAGTCCAGCGTCACGCCTATGCGCGAGCCGTCGTTGGAAAGCTTGTTGTCCACCTGGTATTGCAGGCGCGGCTTCATGCCCTTGAGCACGTCGTCGAAGTTGTCCTTGTCGACGTTGACGAACTTCCGGTCCTTCAACCGGGGCAGCGGCTCCTCGGGCTTGCCGCTGAAATCGCCCAGCACGCCGGCGACGAAGGGCAGTTCCTTCTTCTCGATGGCGTCGCCGATCTCCACGTCGTAGGTCAGCTGGACCCGCGGCGCACGGACGCGGTCGAGCTTGTGCTGGGTGCTTTCCTTCTTGGCCATGATCGCTCTCCTTGGCGTAGCCGGCGGTCGAACGGGAATGCGGTGCAGTCTAGAAAGCCGGGGCCAGCGGCGGTAGTAGCCAGACGGCCAGACGTGGAGATAGGCCGGAAGGGGTAGGGGGGAGGGGGTGAATGCCGCCTGCGAAGCAGGATGGAGTTGTCCAGCGTGGAGTGGGCGGCGACGTTGTTGATTCATATGATCGAACGGAGAGTGAGATCTCGTCGAATATCTACAAATAGGTATAATCAATGAGGCCGATCGAGTTGAAGCCGCTGCGATGGGTCGCATCCTCCAGAAAGGACCTTCGCGCGATGCCGGAAGCCGTGCAGGATGTGTTTGGCTATGCCCTCTACCTGGCCCAGGGCGGGCAGAAGCACCCGCAGGCGAAGCCGCTCAAAGGATTTGGCGGCTCCGGTGTGCTCGAGGTGGTCGAAGATTTCCTGGGCGACACCTACCGTGCTGTCTATACGATCCGTTATCGATCGGCCGTCTATGTACTACATTGTTTTCAGAAGAAGTCCGTGCGTGGAGTTGCCACGCCCAGACCGGACATCGAACTGATCAGGGCCCGGTTGAAGAGTGTGGACGCATACGAGGCCAGAGCATGAGTATGAGTGACATCAAGGATTTTCCCGTTGAGCAAGGCACGGAAAGTGTCTACGCGGATCTGGGGTACCCGGACGCCTCGGACATGCAGGTCAAGGCCGAACTGGCCAGGGAAATCGCGCAGATCCTGATAGACCGCAGGTTGACCCAGCAACATGCCGCCACCATCCTGGGCATGCCGCAACCCAAGCTGTCCGAGATGTTGCGCGGTAAGTTCAGGGGCATCAGCCAAGCGAAGATGATCGAATGTCTGAACCGGCTGGGCCGCGACGTGGATATCGTCGTCAGGAAAGCCAAGCGTCAGGCGGAAGGACATACGCAGGTCGTCGTGGTCTGATGGCCCCTCACCCCCGCGGCACCCCTATCCGATCCCGTATCACCCCCAACACCGAATCGTCGTTCACGACCTCCGCCAGCCACTGATCCAGCGGCATGTCGGCCCAGCTCACCGCGCGTTCCAGCAGGAAGGACACGGGGCTGTGGGGCTCCACGCGCTTGAAGTGGGCGGCGATCTCGCCCAGGGTGCGCAAGAGTTCCGCGCGGGCCTGGAAGTCCACCATCACGCGCGGCACGGTCATCGCGGGCGCGGCCTGCAACGCGGGCGCCGGCATCGCGGCGGGCACCGTGGGAACGACGGCCGCGGTTTCGCCGGCCTCCTGCCCCTGCCGGGGCGCGATCCCCAGGTTCTGTGCCGCGCGCCCCAGCACCTGGCGCGCACGCTTGAGCCCGTCGCCCAGGTCGGCCAGGCTGGGCGCCTGGCGGCCGAAGCGCTGGTCGACCAGCGCCTGCAAACGGTCGAAGGCGGCCTGCGCCGCGTCGGCGGCGGCCAGGGTCTCCGACACGAAACCCGGTCCGCTGCCTTCGATGGCCTTGTCCACCGATTCCCCGGTGGGCTTGCCCGCGTCCAGGGCCTCCTGGTAGGCGGTGGCGTTCTGGCGCGCCAGATTGTCGACCTCGCGCGAGTCCTGCCAGTCGATCAGCGTGACATGGGGCGCGGAAGCGGTCAGCGGTGCCTTCTTCAAGGCCAGCCCGCCATAAGCGTTGAACCAGGCCAGCTTGCTGGCGCGTTCCTCCAGGTCGTCGCCGTCGGGCCGGGGATGCAGGCCGTCCCAGTAGGTGTCGAGCAGACCGTGCAGCACGCCCATCGCGTCCGCCGCGCCAGCCAGTCCGTGGCGGGCGATCAGGGCCTCGCCCAGCCAGACGGCGGCCTGCAGGTCCTTGCTCTGGCTTTGCAGCACTTCGGCCGCCAGGTCGGCGGCGGCCCGCCAGTCGGCGGTCTTGAGTTCGGTCTGCCAGTCGCCCTGCGACAGCGACGGATCGTCCGCGCGGCGCGCTTCCCGGATACGGTCGTAGGTGTCCGAGAACGAGGCGTCCTCGCCGCAGGGGTCGCCCCCGGCGATGGGTTGCATCAGTTCGGCGATATCGATGGCCATGGGAGTCTCCAGGTCGTCATTCCAGGATGGAGGTCGGCAGCGCGGCGACCGGTTCGGTCCGGGCGTTCAGGAAGCGCAGCATCTCGTCGGACGGGCGCACGTCCATGAAGACCCGGGCCTCGGTGAAGCCTTGCTGCGCCAGCCGGGCCGACAGCTCCTTCCACTGGATGGGACCGTACGAGGTGCGGAAGTCGGGCAGCCGGAAGGCGTGCGAGCCCGAACGGAAATCGGCGATCAGGGTGGCGAAGCCTTCGGCGCCCGGGTAGATCAGCGTCAGCCTCGGCCCCAGGGGGGGCGGGGGAGCGGCGGCAGGCACGGGCGCGGGAACGGCGCCGGGTATCGCGCCGGGCGCGGCGGCTGCGGGCGCCTCCGGCGGCGCGGGCAGCGAGATGTGCAGGCGCGCCTCGATGCAGCTGTCGGGCGACCAGAACACCTGGGCCGTGGCTTCGGCCAGCGATTCCGCGCGGGTCGATGCCAGGTAGGTGCGCTCGCGGCAGACCACTTCCAGCACCGTACCTTGCGGCCCTTCGCTGGCCGTACCCATGCGCGTGGGCTGCGAGAACTGGAAACTGCCGGCAAGAAAGGGCTTGTTGACCTGGGTCGACAGGATGCGCCGCTCGGCCGCGACCATGCCCTGGTAGGCGGGCGATAGCGGCAGGCCGATGCCGGCGACGCGCGTGGGGGTGCGTTCGCGCTCGGTAATGAAAGGCTGCAGCCAGTCCTTCACGAAGGCGGTCAGCCGGCCCTGTTCGCCGTACAGCGCGTCCACCTGTTCCTTGGGCGGCATGCCGCGCAGCGCGGCGACCACGCTCTCGTTCCATCGGGCCTGGACGAACTGGCCGGCGCGTTGCACGGTCAGGTACAGCAGCAGCCGCGACGGCCCCTGCACCACGGACCAGGCGGCCAGATCGTCGCCCTTGAAGACCGCGGCGAACTGTTCCCCCGGCTTGTCCACCGAGGACAGCAGGGCGGCATAGTCGGCCGCCGGCGGCTGCGGCGGCGCGCCCTTGGCACGGAACAGTTCGGCCGCGACGTCGTAGGCGTCCTGGCCGCTGGCGTCGGCGCGCAGGCGCAGGTAGGCGCGCGCGTAATCCGGGCGCTGGGGGCGCAGCACGCGTTCGGTGGTGTCGATCTTGGCCAGCAGCCAGGCGGGGGGCTGGATGGGTTCGGCGCCCCACCATCGGCCGAACATGCTCGTCATGGCATCGGCCAGGAATCCGCCCAGGGGCCGCCAGGCGCCCAGCCAATCGCTCTTGGCGCGGGCCCAGGCCCGGGTCCAGCGCGTGCCCAGGGGCAGCGCGAGGTCCAGCCCCTGCAGCTCGCGGTCGGTGGCGGCGGCCAGCAGGACGTACGGGTCCTCGGCCGTTCCCGCGCGCTTGCCCATGACGTCGAGCTGGGGGCGCCACAACTTGGTGCCTTCGAAGAACCTGGCCTGGAAACGCCCCCATGCGCGAAAGTACTCGCTGAAGTACTGGGCTCGGAACGTTTCCAGGACAGGCTTGCGCTCGGGTACCGCATCCATGGCGGTGCGCAGCATGGGCGCCAGCACCTCCTGCCAGGCCTGGCGCGTGAAGGCGGCCGAGACCGCGGGCATGGCGGCCGCCTCCACGCCCACGACCCGGTCCGGCGGCAGCCAGAAGGCGGTCAGCGCGATCGGGTCGCGCCGCTGGTCGGCCCAGGCGCGGACGTCTTCCGGGCGCGGCGTATGGGCCGCCAGCAAGCGGGCCAGGAGCGCGCGCAGGCGCTGGGCTTCCGCGTCCAGCGTGGCCGATTGCTGCCAGCGCAGGTAGCCCATGTAGGTGGTGAGCAGGGCGGCGGCGTGTTCGCGATCGGCCCGCGCGTCCTGCTCACCCGAGACAAAAGGGCTGAACAGCCTCGCGTCCTGGTCGAAAGCCAGGTTGGTCGCCGCTTCCTGCTGGCATGCATCGCTCTGCCGGCGGCAGTGGTCCAGCATGCGCAGCCGCTGCGATACCGCCAGCAGGTGCTCCAGCCCAACCTGGTTGCGCGCCAGATCGGTCTCGATGATCTGGTCGTAGGGCGCCAGGATCAGGTTGGAGAAATCGCGCAGCACCTGTTCCTTCATCCGTTCGATGTCGGAGTCGGCCCGCCGCAGGCCGAAGCCCAGGCCGGTCCCGGCGCGCGCCACCTCCAGCTGCTCGATGGTCCGGCCGCAGCGGGCCAGCCAGCCTATGCGCGCGGCCGCCACCGCGTCGCTGGGTTCGCGGCAGGCCGTCTGCGTCTGCGCCAGCAGCTTGCCGTCGTCCTGCCGGGCGTTGACGAAGCCGTAGCTCAGCATGGCCGACAGGCCCAGCATCGCGCCCACGCCCACCGCCGCGATGGCCATCTTGCCGGCATTGCCGCGCAAGCTGGGCGAGGCCAGGGGCTGGTCAGCGGGCAGGAAGCGGGTGAAGAGATCGTCCAGGAAGCCGCCCGCGGCGCCACTCTTGCCCGCGGCCGTCTCGGGCGGCGAACCGGTCAGGAACAGGCCGCGCCAGCGGGGCGTGCGCTGGAAGGGATTGTCTTCCAGCATCAGGCCGACCAGGGTTTCCAGGCCCGGCTCCAGCGCCCGCACGTGCTCGACGAATTCGTAGATGGCGCGGCGTCCGGCCGGCGTGCCCTGGCCGCGCAGCGCGGTGATGCGCAACGCATGCAGGCGCTGCACGATGGGCGCGTAGAGTTCTTCGAGCCGGTTTCCGGTGGCCGCGCTGATCTCTTCCGTATCCGACAGCCGGTGCCCCACCGCCTGCGCCAGCGCCTGTTCCGGCACGGCGGCGGCGAAGGCGCCGTAGCCGGGCACCTGGTCCAGTCCGGTCACCACCAGGTACACGGGAAGCTGGACCTGCAGATGCTCCAGGGCCTCGTCCACCAGCCGCCGCAGCCGCATCGCCACCGGGCGTACGGCATCCGGCCCGGCCAGCAGCGTGCGCGCCCCCATGCACACGACGATGCCGTTCAGCGGCAGCTTGTCCCGCTCGGTGGACAGCAGCATCAGCGCCTGGTACCACAGCCCCCGCTCCACGCGGGCCGAGGCATCGCAGACCGCCGAGGGCGGCGTCTCGATCGCGATCATGGATTTGAAGAACCACCATCGCCAATAACCGTCGGGCTGGGGATCGGGAGGCGGAAACGGCGAAACCCGGTTGGCCGCGCGCAGCAGGCCGTCCACGCCGGCCTGCTCGTCGCCCACGAACAGCATCCAGGGGATGCGGTAGAGCGGATCGCGGCCCTTGCCGATCTCGGGCGAACGCTGGATGGCCTGGCGCGCCTGCGCGATGGCGGTGCGCATGCGCTCCAGCGCCACCTTCTCGTCCTCCGGATTGCCGGGACCCAGGTCGCCGATGCGCTTGCGCGCGAACCCCCGCCGCGAGAACCGCTTCGCGCCCGAGGCGAACCACCACAGCACGGCGAAGGCGACCAGGCACAGGGCCAGCACCTGCCAGAACCGGGCCGGCAGGAGCGGCAGCACCAGCGTGGCCACGAACACGAGCAGCGCGGCGATCACCAGCAGCAGGACCAGCGCGGTGGCCACGCGCACGGCCCGCTTCTTCATGCCGGGCAGGCGTTCCAGCGGCTGGGCGATACGGTCGAGGAAACTCATGGCGTCACCGCTTCGGTTCGGTTTGCAGGAACAGGAAATTCGCGGCCAGCTTGTCGTTGCCCCGGTGCGCGTCCAGGAACTCGCGCAGCTTGGGCAGGTAGGCCGAGGCCGGTTCGTACTCGGGCCGTTCCGCCGTGTACAGCGGCGATGGCGAACTGACCACGGTGATCAGTTCCTGGCCGAAGGGCGGCCCGACGATCCAGCCCTCGGGTATCTTCTCGCCCACGTTGAACTGTTCGCCCGCGCGTATCAGCCGGCCGTTCTCCGGCTCGCGCTTGTTGGGGTACAGATGGATGACCGAACCGTCCACCGTGTAGTAGTCCACGTACAGGTAGCCGTCGTAGTCGGCCTGGCCCAGCTTGACCGTGACGCGCTCGCCTTCGGTGAAGCGGTCCGAGTGGCCGGTGGTGGGCGTGACCTGCAGGCCGTGACGGCGATCGAGGTTGCGCGCGCGGTAAGGCTTGAGCAGCGACACCACCTCGCAATGCGGCCAGATGCGCACCTTGATGTCGAAGGTGGGCGACTTCACGCCCTTGATGCCGGCGATGTCGGCCTGCACCCGCGCGATGTCCTCGGGGCGCGAGACGTAGCCGCTTACCGCGGTCGCGCCGCCGTCGGCCACCTGCGCGCCCAGCTCCGAACACGCGTAGGTCTGCAATTGCCCCTGCACCAGGTCCGCCACCGAAGGACCAGTCTCGCGCGGGCCGGCCACCAGCAGCCACAGCAGATAGCCGACCGGGATCAGCAGCGCCACCGCCGCGCCGGCCTTCAGCAGCAGCTTGTCCCACTGCTTGGGATAGCGCGGTCCCGACGGATCCTTCATCAGGTAGGGCTGCGGCGTGATGGGTTCCTCGCGCAGCGTATGCAGGGCGGCGGGTGGAACGGGAAGCTGGCGGCTGTGCAGTTCCTTGAGCTTGCCCAGTTCGCCGGTGTCGCCGGTCTCGAAGTAATACTGGCCGACGAACCCCAGCAGCAGCGCGTGGTAGTAGACCTCGCGCACTTCGTCCTCGTCCGACTTCAGGATGGACAGATGGTGGAAGAACTCGTTGCCGGCGTTGTTGGTGTTGAACAGCGCGACCTGCAGCGGCGTGACGCTGTTCCAGTACGCGGGGTTGCGCGTGATGATCTCGTCGAACCAGGACACCACCGCGAAGCAGGCCGACTCCACGTGCTCGGGCCGCTTGCCGGCCGCCAGCGCCGCCGCCTTCGCCGAGGCGATCAGCTTGCGTGCGTGTTCCTGCACCTCGGCCGCCCCGTTGCCGGCGGTGCCGGCGGCGATCCGCTCGTCCAGCTCCAGTCCGAACGAGAAGACCGGTGAAAAGAAATCCAGCAGGCGTGCCATGGATGACTCCTGGTTGGGCGCTTGTTGCTATTCTTCTGCGCCGACGGGGAACAGCTTGATGACCGTCTCGTCTGCGGGGAGATCGGAAAAGATCGAGATGTTTCGCCGATCCTTGATGAACTGCCAGAACTGGTGCCGCGTATCGATCAGGAAATACGTCGTGTTCGGCGTCTTCTGCGGCAACTCCTCCGGAGGTACCGGCAGCAGGTCGATCTTCAGGCCGAACAGCGCCGCCTGCAGCAGGCGCGGCATTTCCTCGCTCGAGGCGATCTTGCCGGTGCGCTGCAGGCGCTGGGCCAGCTCCATGCCCTGTACCGACGATTCGAAGGCCAGGTAGAAGCGGGTCTTGTCCGACGCGAACAGGCTGACCGGCAGGTCGGCCTTGTGGAAACGGCCGTCGTAGGCCAGCGTGATGCCGACCTCCGCGCCCACCGTCAGCGCCTTGATCAGGCATTCCGCGCGCGCGAAGGCCAGCTTGAAGCAGCGCCGCAGATCGTCGTGGTCGTACACCGGCAGTTCGGTTTCCGCGGGGTTCGGTTGCAGCCCCCCGGCGTAGCCGATTTCCTCCGAGAACACCGAGAACTCCGCCACCAGCCGCCGCAGGTCCTGGTACAGCGGCCAGGGCGGCACCCTGCCCAGCCGCACGTGTTCCTGCAGCAGCGGGATGTAGCGCGCGAAGGTCTGCATCATCAGCACCCGCATCACTTCCTGCGCGCTGGTCGAGGCCGCGCGTATGCCGCGCTGGCGCTTGGCCGAGGCGAAGTCCTGGCCGCGCGACACCACCAGGTCGCGCAGCGCGCGCGTCCAGCGCGCCAGGTTCGGCGAGGCGTTCAGCGACACCATCGGCGGCACGTAGTCCTGCGACAGCTTGAAGCGGCCCGGGCCGTTGGGCAGGATCTCGGCGAACTTGCAGGATTCCGCGCTACCCAGCACCGCCTCGGCATGCTCGTCCAGGCTGCACACGATCCGCGGCTGGCAATCGACGAAATCCACGTCCACCGCGGGCGCCTGCGGATCGAAGGGGTCGGCCACGTGCTCGGTGCGCAGCGCATGCCGCGCCGGCAGCAGCGACTTCTGGTCCGGCCCCAGTCCCTGCACCGTGGGGTCGCGGGCCAGTACGAGATGCAGCGAGATCGGATCGTTGCCCGCCACCGCCATGTCCAGCAGGCTGCGTTCGGGAACCTGCGCATTGCCCGGCTGCGGCGCGCCGGCCGAGCCGCCGCCCACCCAGTGGCCGTCGGCCGTCAGCAGCGCGTAGCGCACGATCCGGACCACTCCGCCCGCCAGCGCCTGCTCGTCCAGCTCCAGCACCTCGAAGCCGCGCGGGTAGGGCGCGTGCAGGCCGTGCAGGGCCCAGCCGTAGGCCCGCGTCCATTCCTCGTGACATTGCAGATGCTGCGGGGCCAGGAATGCGCCCTGGCCCCAGAAAACCTGCTGTCGGTTCAACATTCCCGTGTCCTCCCCATGGCGTGCCGCCGCTTCACAGCGGTTCCGCCACGATCAGGAAGCCGCGCTGCCTCAGGCGTTCCAGCAGGCCGGCGGCTCCCGTCAGGTGAATGGCGCCCACGGCCACGAACATTCCGCCTCGTCTCAGCAGCTCGTCCAGCCTGGGCAGCCAGCGTTCGTTGCGCGCCTCGATCAGGCAGCGCCGCGCCCTGTCCTCGATGGGGCGGGCGCGCGCGTCCAGCCCCACCATCGCGTCGATCTCGTCCAGCCACGCCGCCAGGTTGCGGCTGCGGTAGTACTCCAGCACCCGGGCCGACTGCTCGCTGAACAGCCAGGGGGACTGCAGGCGCTGCTTCAACACCAGCGCCTGCTCGGCCGACGGCACGCAATCGAGTGCCGCCAACTGCTCGTCCAGCGTTTCCAGGTGCTCGGTGCGCAGCTGCATGTCCGCCGCCCAGCGCTCCAGCCGCCGGTCCAGCGTCTGCTCGCCCGCTACCTCGCCGCGCGCCTCCAGCAGCGCCAGCGCGGCCCAGGGTTTCAAGCGATGCAAGAGGGCCGGCGGCACCGCCGGCAGCAGCCGCTGCAGCTCGGCGTACGCCTGCTGGCCGATCAGGCCGGGCAGGCCGGCCTGATCGGCCAGCAGGCGGTAGCGTTCCTTCGAGGCGTCCCAGTGGGCGTCATTGGCCACCTCGTTGACCAGGATCCGGGTATGGCTCATCGCCTCCCGCATCACCCCGGTATCCAGCGCCAGTTCACCGGGATCGCCGAAATGGATGGTGCCGAAGATGAAATTGACCGATTCGGCCGCCGCGCCGTCCGGCGCGGCCGGTGTCGCTCCGGGCGCCTGCACCCGGAAGAGCACGCTGCGCCACTGGCGCCAGGCCTCCACCGGCGGTTCGTCCTCGCGCGGCGTCGCGCCCGGCGGCGCCGACGCGAACGCCGGCACCCCCGCGGCGCAGGCCAGCGCCAGCAACAACGACCGCAGCGCCGACCATAGACCTGGCATGGACCGGCACGGGGGGCGGGAGTGCAGTCCCATGGTCCGCGTCCTCGTAGAAAGTGAAGGCGATTCTTTCAGACGGGATATGTCCGGGCCATATTCCGAGCGGCCTATATCGTTGGTGCAAGCCGCCAGTCCTTGCCTAGCGCGGACGGGCCGACTATCTTTACGGTGTCAGGGGATATGGGGGGAATATGAAGATCCTGATTGCTGATGACCACAGGCTGGTCATCGAGGCCGTCAAGGTAAAGCTGGCCGAACTGGGGCCCGATGTCGAGTTCAGGATGGCGCTCAAGGTCGAGGACCTGCGGCACGAGGCCACCGACGACCTCGACCTGGCCCTGATCGACCTCACGATGCCCGGCGCCGAGGGCTACAGCCACATCGCCGAACTGCGCGAGCGCCTGCCCGCGCTGCCCATCATCGTGCTGTCCGGCGTCGAGGACCCCGACGTCATGCGCGCCGCCATCGACCTGGGCGCCCTGGGTTTCATCCCCAAGGCCTATTCGCCCGACGTCATGCTGTCGGCGGTACGGCTGGTGCTGGCCGGCGGCGTGTTCGTGCCGCAGATGATGCTGTCCGGCATGTCCCACCAGCCGGCCGGCGTGCCCCTGGCCGCCGCGGACGCCGCCGGCGGCGCCCGCTCCACCTCGCTGGACCAGTTGCGGGGCCTGCTGACCGAGCGGCAGATCGACGTGCTGCGCCTGCTGTCACAGGGCAAGCCCAACAAGCTCATCGCCCGCGACCTCGGCATCAGCGAAGGCACGGTCAAGATCCACCTGGCCGCCATCTTCCGCGCGCTGGACGTGCGCAACCGCACCGAGGCGGTGGTCGCGGCACGCGGGCTGGCGGGGCTATAGCGTTCAGGCCAGGCGCTCAGCCATTTCCTTGATCACGTTGTAAACGATGGCGCGCAGGCAGCGAGCCTCGCCGGCGATTGTTGTTTGAAGCGCCGGTTGAGCGCGTGTTCGATCGTTCGCATCGGCCAGGAATGCCTCATACAGCAAGGCGGCCGAATTCACCACGCTACGCTGTTGAACATCCAGCAGTCTTGTCGACGTGTTTCGGTGAATGCCCAGCGCCGTGCCTGCCTCGATCATCAATGGCCGGTCGATTTCCGCGAATCTTCGAGCATTCAGCAGCGGCCAGGCCAACGGCGTCGCATCGGGCCAGTCTCGCCCGTCGAAGGCTGGCGTGTCGTAGACCGAGGTACTGACGAGGTCATAGCGCGGAGCCAACTGTACGCCGGAGGCCGACACGAAGAAGCTCAGGTTCTTCAGGTGTGCGTCGCCGTTCCCGATCAACATGTTGAAGACCAGCCATGAATAGAGCCGCGTACGCGTGATGGCGGAGCTTCGGCACGCATCGGCCAAGCGCGCGAGATTCTCGAGACTGCCCTGCGCGTACTTGAACGTACGATCCAGGCCCAGAAGCTGGCAAGCATCGATGACGTGGCGTCGTTCCCAGGCTTCGTTGATCGCCACGCGGTCGAACCGATCGATGATATAGACCGGTTCGGGGACGTAGCGCCGCCGTACAGTCGGTACGTCCAATCCCATCCTGGATGCCAATTGCATGACGAACCATTCATTGGCGACGGAGTGTGGGTAGGCCGGATCCACGTGTTCGGGTTTCAGGATCTGGAGCGAAGGTAGTGAACCCGATGGCTCATAGAGTTCGTCGTTGTGCAGTACGACGGCAAGCTTGTGCTGCGCTCCGGCCAGGGACATCCGTTTGCTCGACCCATGGGTCAGTGCGACGCGAGGCAACTGACGGATCCGGCGTGACAGCTCGCTGTCGGGCAGCGGCTTCAGCCCCTCGGGAATACCGGTGTCCGGTGCGACACCAGCTTCCAGCGTGACAGAGCCCGCGGATTCCGCACCGTAATAGCCTAGCAACCCGAACGCATCCGCTGCATCGATGTGTGCGTCGGCGGCCAACAAGACGCGCTGGCCTTCTTCCGGCAATAGATTGTCGAAATACCATTGCACCGGACGCTTGCTCGCGCCGTCGATCAACGGTGCACGCTGCAATGGAAGGTGGGGGCTCAATGGATAGCCGTTGCTGTCGGCGTACCAGGCCGCATCGTACTGGAAGGCCCACAGGCCATCCTGTTCCCAAAGTTCACCGATACGGCGACCGTTGATGCTGGCAATGAGCGTGCGTCTGCTCATGGTTTTTGGGCATCACTTCCGAACGAAGCAGGAAGACGACCTGCGGCATCTTCCGGTAGATCGAGGATGATTCGGATCCCCAGTCCGTCGAGGACCTGGAAGAGCTTTCCCCACTGCGCGGTTTCGCCGCCGCGCTCGATCTTGCTCAGAAAATTCTCGCTTACACCCACACTTCCAGCGGCATCGTCCTGGCGGATGCCCTGAGCTTTGCGGACGGCACGTACTATCGGGCCAAGGCTGGTTGCGTCGGCGAGCGTAATTTTCATGAAATCCTCACGGTCAAAAGGATTCGTGATCAGTATGCCCAATTTGACAACAAAATCCTCATGAACTTAAGGATTTTCTATGATGAACTCGGAATTACGGAAGAATCCTTAGGAACGTGAGGATTTTCTACTCCTCCATCCACCTGACAACGTCGTCCACCGCCGCCCGAGACGTGCGGAAGCCGTTGGCGGGGTGGCCCGGATCCGCGAAGCCGAACGAAATCCCGCAGACCACCTTGCGGCCCGGCGCGATGCCGAAATGATCGCGGATGAAGGACGAATATTCCGCCAGCGCGGCCTGCGCGATCGTCGCCACGCCCAGGCTGCGCGCCGCCAGCATGAAATTGCCCACGTAGGCGCCGCAATCCACGGCCCCGTACACGTCCAGCGCCTCGGGCGTGGTAATGATGGCCACGTGCGGCGCGCCGAAGAACCGGAAATTCTCCGCGCCCTGGCGGGCCGAGGCCTCGCGGTCGCCGCGCTGCACGCCCACGCTGTCGTACAACTGGAAGCCGCACTCCCGTCGCCGTTCCCGGTAGACGCCGGGGTACTCGCGCGGGAAGGGGAAATCGGAATGCGCCTGCGGCCGCGACATCACGTGGTCGAACAGGGCCCGCCGGAACCGCTCAGTGCCCGCGCCCGCCGTCACGATCACTTCCCAGGGCTGCGTGTTGCACCAGGAGGCCGTGCGCTGCGTCAGCGCCAGGATGCGCTGGATGGTGTCGCGGGGCAGTTGCTCGGGCAGGAAGCCGCGGCAGCTCCAGCGGTCGTTCAGCAGGCGGGTGAGCGAAGCGTAGTCGTCGGCGTGGTCAGTCATGAGAGCGTGTCTATCTTGGGGGGAGCGGCGCGAACGGAGGGACAAAACCGTCCTGGTTCCGGATGCTGGAGCCTAAGGCGATCGATAGAGTAGCGCTTCCTGACCTTGGATTGTTTTCGTCATGTCTCGTCACGATAGCGCGTACCGTAGCCTGTTTTCTCATTCGGCAATGATGGCCGAGTTGCTGCAGGGAGTTGTGCGCCAGGAGTGGATAGCACAAGTCGATTTCTCCACCCTCGAGCGAGTCAATGGTGAACATGTCGCACGCGGCGGCAAGCGTCGTGTCAGTGATATGGTCTGGCGTGTACGCGGGGCAGGCGATTGGGTTTACGTATATCTGCTGTTGGAGTTCCAATCCCGCAGCGACCCCGCCATGGCGCTACGCATGCTTACTTATCTGGGGTTGTTGTATGAAGAGATCCGGCGCCAGCAAAGGCCGCTGCTCAGCGGCCGCTTGCCGCCAGTGCTGCCCATCGTGTTGTACAACGGTCTGGCGCGCTGGAATGCGGTGCAGCAAGTATCGGAACTGATTGCGCCCGCTGTCGGGCTGGAAACCTACATTCCCGCGTTACGTTACCTGTTGTTGGATGAGGGGGCGCTGCTTGAGGGAGGCAGTCTCCCCGCCGGCAACTTGGCAACGCTATTGTTCCAGCTGGAGCACGCCGCTGACGAAGAGACGATGCGCCAGGCGGTGCAGGCTTTGATCATGCGGCTGCAAGGGACGGGGTTGGATGAGTTGGAACGTGCGTTTACCGCGTGGCTGGTGGAGATCCTTCTGCCGGAGCGGGCGCCGGGTGTTAGCATTCCTAGAGTAGGCAACCTGCAGGAGTTCAACGCCGTGATGACCGCAGAGAAAATCGATTGGAGCCTGCGCTGGAAGCAAGTGGGCCGGGAAGAAGGGCTTCAGGAGGGGCATGATCGTGGCCTGCACCAAGGCAAGGCACAGTTGTTGCAGCAATTGCTTATCCGGCGCTTCGGTCCGCTACCAGATGTCGTACGCCGGCGCCTTGCGGAAGCATCCGATGGCGAGCTGGAAACCTGGGCGTTGAACGTGCTGGATGCCCCCAGCCTTGAGGCCGTGTTCAGGCAATCATGAACTGACAGCAGACTGGGTGTTAGGGACTTCCTTACCTCGTCAGATACCAGGCCAGTGTCTTCCGTATCGCGCCGTCGAAGTCCTCGGCGGGCTCCCATCCCAGCTCCTCCCGCATCTTCCCCGCGTCGATCGCATACCGCCAATCATGCCCCGGCCGGTCCGCCACGAAGCTGATCAGCCGGCGATGCGGCGCGCCCTCGGGATGATGTTCATCCATCAGCGCGCACAGCTTCTCGGCCACCTGGATATTGTTCAGCTCGCAGCCGCCGCCGATGTTGTAGGTCTCGCCCGTGAGTCCGTCCCGCAGCACCCGGTCTATGCCCCGGCAATGATCATCCACGTACAGCCAGTCGCGCGAATTGCCGCCGGTGCCGAACACCGGTATGGGCTCGCCCGCCAGGCAGCAGCGGATGATGGTGGGAATGAACTTCTCGTCGTGCTGATAGGGGCCGTAGTTGTTCGAGCAATGCGTCGTCACTACCGGCAGCCCATAAGTGCGGTGATAGGCCCGCACCAGGTGGTCCGAGGCCGCCTTGCTGGCGGAGTAGGGCGAGTTCGGCGCGTAGGGCGAAGACTCGGTGAACGGCGCGTCGTCCGGCCCCAGCGAACCGTAGACCTCGTCCGTGGAAATGTGATGGAAACGCCGCCCCCGCGCGGAACGGCCCTCGGCCAGCCAGGCCTGCCGCGCCGCCTCCAGCAGCACGAAGGTCCCGTCCACGTTGGTCCGCACGAAATCGCCCGGCCCGCTGATGGACCGGTCCACGTGCGTCTCGGCGGCGAAGTGGACGATGGTATCGACGTCGTGATCGCGCAGCAGCCGATCGACCAGCGCCGCGTCGCAGATGTCGCCATGGACGAAGACATGGCGGCCGCTGGCATCGAAGCGCGGAAGGATGCCGGGATCCGCCGCGTAGGTCATCAGGTCGAGATTGACCACCCGCACGCCGGGATCGCCGGCCAGCAGACAGGCCACGAAGTTCGAGCCGATGAAGCCGGCGCCGCCCGTGACCAGGACATGCCGGGGAACATGATTCATGCCGCGTCCTTCCATGCGGACAATACCTCTCGCAATCCTGTGCGCCAGTCGGCCGGTTCCAGTCCCAGGACCTCACGGCCCCGCGTGCCGTCCAGCACCGAATGGCGTGGCCGCCGGGCCGGCGTCGCGTAGTCGCCGCTGTCGATGGCCCCGACCTCGGGTGTCGAATCCAGCAGACCCAATTCGTGCGCCTCGGCCAGGATGGCCTGGGCGAAGCCGTGCCACGTTGTCGCCGGGCCGCCTGGGTAGTGATAGGTGCCCCACGGCAGCTCTTCGCCGCCCTGGATGCGCGTGGCCAACTGCAACAAAGCCCCGGCAATGGCGCCCGCGTGCGTGGGCGTGCCCGTCTGGTCGGCCACCACGCGCAGCGGCCGGCCTTCGCCCGCCAGCCGCAGCATCGTACGGACGAAATTGTCGCCCTGCGCGCCGAACACCCACGATACCCGCAGCGTCAGATGGCGGGTCAGCGACGCGCGCAACAGCCGTTCCCCCTCCCACTTGCTGCGGCCGTACGCATTCAGCGGCCGGGGCTCGTCATCCTCGACGTAGGGAGCGCCTTTGGCCCCATCGAACACATAACAGGTCGACAGATGCAGCAGCGCAGCCCCCCGAGCCGCGCAAGCCCGGGCCAGATGGCCCACCCCTTCCCGGTTCACCGCCAGGGCGAGCGCAGGTTCACGCTCCGCCTTGTCCACCGCCGTATGGGCGGCTGCGTTGATGACGATCTGGGGGCGATGCCCGGCCATGATGCGGTCGGTCGCGGTGGGATCGGTCAGGTCCCACTGCCCGTGATCCAGCCCCACGACCCCAAGGGCCGCTCCTCGGGACACCAGTTCGCGCCCCAACTGTCCGCCTGCTCCCGCCACCAGGATGCTCATGGCGTGCCTGCATGGACCGGCAAACGGTCGCGCGGCAGCTCCGCCAGCAATGGCTGCGCTTCGTCCTTGGCCGACAGCGCGTAGGGCCCGACGTCGGGCCATGCAATGTCCAGCGCGGGATCGTTCCAGCGCACGCCGGTTTCGGCGGCTGGGTCGTAATAGGCCGTGCACTTGTAGACGACCTCGGCCTCGTCCGACAGCACGCAGAAACCGTGTGCGAAGCCCGGAGGAATCCAGACCTGCCGGTGGGTATCGCCATCGATCTCCGTGCCCACCCAGGCCCCGAAACGCGGCGACCCCAAGCGCACGTCCACCGCCACGTCGAAAATCCGACCCCGCGCCACCCGCAGCAGCTTGCCCTGCGCGCCCGGCCACTGGAAATGGAGCCCGCGCAGCACACCGCGCCGCGACAGCGATTGATTCTCCTGCACGAACTCCGCCTGGATGCCCGCCTGCTCCAGCCAGCTCGCCCGGAACGTTTCCACGAAATACCCGCGCGCATCGCGCCGCACCTCGGGTGCGAACACCAGCACTTCCGGCAGGCGGGTCTCCAGCACGTCCACGATTACCCCTTTTGCCGGCGGGCGATCAGCCCGGTACCTGATACTGCTGGCAGGCCACCTGCACCAGCTTGTGGTCCTCCAGGCGCGCGGCCGTCAATTGCCCGCCCCAGACACAGCCCGTGTCCAGCGACAGCAGGCCCGGACGCTCCAGCAGCCCCAGCGTCGACCAATGCCCGAATACCACCGTGACCGACTCCGTGGCCCGGCCCGGCACGTCGAACCAGGGCATGAACCCGTCTGGCGCATGTTTGGCATTGGCCTTGGCCGCGAACTCCATCGTGCCGTCCGCCGCGCAGAAACGCATCCGCGTCAACGCATTCACGATCACCCGCAGCCGATCCGCGCCTTGCAGCCCGTCATCCCAGGCCGCCGGCTGATTGCCATACATCTGCGCCAGGAAATCCCGCCAGTGGGGCCCGCGCAGCGTTGCCTCCACCTCGCCGGCCAGCGCCAGCGTCTGAGCCGCCGTCCAGGCGGGCAGTACGCCCGCGTGAACCATCAGATGTCCCAACTGAAAATGCGCCAACGGCCGATGCCGCAGCCAGGCCAATATGTCGGCGGCATCCGGCGCATCCAGGACTTCCTGGATCGTGTCCGACTTGCCCACCTTGTGCAGCCCGGCCGCCACCGCCAGCAGATGCAAGTCATGATTGCCCAGCACCGCCACCGCCCGTTCGCCCAGCGACATCACCTTGCGCACCGTCGCCAGCGAGGCTGGCCCCCGGTTCACCAGATCACCCGCGAACCAGAACCGCGCATCGGCATCGCCCGCGATCTCCGGCCGCGCAAGCAGCGACTCCAGCGGTGCACAGCACCCCTGCAAGTCGCCGATCATCCAGATACTCATGTCGTCGCACCCGCCGCCTGACGCCACCGGGCGCGCAGCAGATTGCCGTACTCCATCCCCAGCATCGCCAGCAGCGCGGCACCCAGCGCCAGCGCATTCGGCGCCACCGCCGTCACCCAGGCCGGCCATCGATTCAGCATGCCCACGTTCAGCGACAACTGATTCAACATGAAAAAGCCCACGCCCAGCAGGATGCCCAGGAAGATCTTCACCCCGACCCCGCCCCGCCGCGTCTGCATGAACCCTATGGGCGCGGCGATAGTGATCATCGCCAGAAGCGTGAACGGATAGATCAGTTTTCGCCAAATAGCAACGATCTGCCGGTCGGACGTCAGGTGATTCTTGTTCAGATACCCCACATAGTCCAGCAGATCCGTGAACGACATCCGCTCCGGCGTCAGCACCCTGGCCAGCAACAGTTCCGGCGTCAACGTCGTCGGCACCACACGCTCGGCTTCATGCGTGACCACCACCGGGGCTTCGGTGGCCCGCGCTCCCGCGTGCAGCGCGGACTCCAGCGTGGGGGAAACCGTCGTGATCGCCACGTCATGCAGACGCAGCTCATTCGTCCCGAAACTGCCCGTTTTCGCCTGCGTGATCGACGCCAGCTGCCGCGACGACGTGAAGTCGTACAGCGTCACGTCCGTGGCGCTGCCGCCGGCCTGCATCGTGCCCACATTGATGATGCGTTCGCCGTTGGGGGCGTCTTCCTTGAACCAATAGCCGCTGCGCAGCACCCCCGACGACCGCCCGCCCGCGCTGCCCGTGATCGACAACCGCGTTTCGTTCAGCTTGATCTCGGCCGCCGGCGTCAACCACTCGGCCAGCACGATCGCCAGCATCATCACCGGCACCGACACCAGCCACAGCATGCCCAGCAGCCGCATCCCGCTGACCCCGGATACCCGCAGGATCACCAACTCGTGCCGCTGCGCCAGCCCCGCCAGCGCCAGGATCGCCCCGATCAGCAGCCCGATGGGCAGGATGTCGTAGATCCGCGTCGGCAGCGCCAGCAGTTCCAGGAACAGCAGGTGGTACAGCTTGAAGCCGCCACGACCCACCTGGTCCAGATCGTCCACCAGGGCGAAGAACGAGAACAACCCCACCAGCGCCATCAGGACGACGGAAGAGGAACGATAGATTTCTGTGGCCAGGTAGCGGCGGGCGGTGTTCACGGCGTATAGGGAAACGGGCAGGCCGTTAGTGTAAAGGATGGCCGCGGGGGAAGGCCGGCCCCGCCGCGGCTTACTTCACCTCGAAACCGTGATATTTCTTGCCCAGAGCGACCGTGGCTTCGAACAACCCCGTCTTGCTGCCGCAGTCGTAACGCTTGCCGTCGTAGCGATGCGCAAACACCTTGCGCTTGGCCTGCATCAGCGCCGCGATCCCGTCCGTCAACTGGATCTCGCCGCCCGCACCCTTGCCCAACGTACGCAAGTGATCGAATATCTCGCCTTCCAGAACATAGCGGCCCACCACCGCCAGTGTGGACGGAGCGTCCTCCGGAGCGGGTTTTTCAACCATGTTGAACACCTGGGCGGTTTGCCCCGAAGCGTCCCGCGTGTCGACGATCCCGTACTTCGACGTATCCTGCCGGTCCACGTCCTGCACACCCAACACGCTGCCGCCGTTCGCCAAGGCGGCATCGACAAGCTGCTTTGTAACAGGCACGTCGGCATCGATCAGATCGTCGGCCAGCAGTACCGCGAACGGCTCCTTGCCCACCACCGGCTCGGCGCACAGCACAGCGTGGCCCAGCCCCAGCGGAGCAGGCTGCCTAATATAGATACAGTTCACCGATGGCGGGATGATGTTCTTCACCGTGCGCAGCAGCTCGATCTTGTGCTTGGCCACCAGTTCGGCCTCCAGCTCGGGAATCGTGTCGAAGTGATCCTCGATTGCCCGCTTGTTGCGGCCGGTGATGAAGACCATAGTAGAGATCCCTGCCGCTACCGCTTCTTCGACGGCGTACTGGATCAGGGGCTTGTCGATGACGGGCAGCATCTCCTTCGGCATGGCTTTTGTTGCAGGAAGGAAACGCGTGCCCAGGCCGGCGACAGGAAAGACGGCGGTACGGATAGGTTTCATAGAAGCGACTCGAGAAAGGGTGAGAATGCTGTGTTGCTAGGCATGTTACTCGACTTGCTTCTCGTTCCGGGGGGCTGCTGGCTGGAGTTGAGCAAATGGAAAAAGGAAAAAGCGACTGTTACCTTTGATCAGATTCTGGTTACGGGGGCTATCATATCGAGACGACGTGACGCATAGATGCTGGCCATGAAGCCTTCCATCGCGGAGGATCGCAAATTTGTTATAGAAATTAAGGGCGATATGGGGGGACTAGGTTTCATGGTATGTTTGCTCGCCTTTCTCTCTTCCAGGGACCTAAGGGTTAACCCTTAGTCCCCTGGACAACTCTTTCCTGATGCCTATCGTGCGTAAAAGCGGCTTGATTCGATTGGATTTGTCCACCTATAAGCGTGCCGCACGGTCCATTGCAGCCTGTCTGCTAGGTGCTGCTGGTGTCCTAGTGACTAGTAATAGTTGGGCACAAAATGCGGCCATGATTGAAGCAGGCAACCAAGAACTGAGAGATGATATTCAGTGGCTGGTTGATCGAGGAATTATTGGGTACGTATCTACTTCCACGTGGCCAATCCCGGTATCGGTGTTAGAGAGTGCTTTGGAAGCTCGCAAGAAGACGGGACTAAATAGAGCTGATGTGCATGCGATCTTGGCCGTGCGTCGCTATCTAGATGATCAAAGGCAATTCAAATTTGGCCTTACCGGGCAAATCAACACTGACTCTTTGCCACAGCTAGGATTTGCCGCGCAGAGTCGGGGGGCAGCCACAGGAGGTGTTTATCTTCAAGGTGGAGGAGACACTTACGCCGGTAAGCTGCAGCTAAACGGATTGCTGGATCCGTTTACCGGTAAACAATCGAAGGCTAATTTGGAGGGCAGCTATTTGTCTGCTCAATTTTTAGGGCAGGCGTTATATGTTGGCCAGCTAGCGCATTATTGGGGGCCCGGAGTAGATGGAAGTCTAAATTGGGGGAACGCCGGAACGGCTATTCCCGGTGTTGGATTGCAGCGATCGAGGCAGACAGCGCCTCAGAGTAAATGGTTTTCTTGGATTGGCCCCTGGGGTTATGATTTATTCTTGGGCCAATTGCAACACGATACGGCAGTTCCTCGTGCTCGAGTGATCAATATGCGAGTGTTCGCCCGCCCTTTTGACGGGCTTGAGCTTGGAGCTTCCCGTTTTATCGAGTGGGGAGGAAGCGGGCGTGATAACGGATGGGGCTCTTTTTGGAACGCCTTAAAGGGAAATTCGAATGAACAAGGCCCCCGTCGAGATCCCAGCAACGAATTGTCCGGAGTTGATTTCCGCTACACCTTTAAGTTGAGGGGAAATCCTCTCACTTTGTACGGGCAGCTTGCAGGTGAGGACGAGGCGGGGGGGATGCCTTCCCACTATTTGGCCCAAGGGGGAGTGCAGTATAAACATACGGTTGGCGCAACTCGTGTCCAATGGTATGCGGAAGGTGCTGATACAACCGCTAGCCGAATTTTTGGG
This sequence comes from Pigmentiphaga sp. H8, assembly GCF_003854895.1. Lineage (NCBI taxonomy): Bacteria > Pseudomonadati > Pseudomonadota > Betaproteobacteria > Burkholderiales > Alcaligenaceae > Pigmentiphaga > Pigmentiphaga sp. H8. Next base: position 1,021,090 of record NZ_CP033966.1, read on the forward strand.
TTACGGGATGGCATGCTGGGGATAGCATATAGTCACAGTACTTATCAGAATGGGCTATATCACGATGGATTACCCATTGCGCATCCCATCGGAGGAAGCGGCCGAATGCTGTCGGCTGGTGTCACATTGATACCGGACGATTTCCGCTATTTCTCAAGATACAGCGTTCGCATTTTGCAGGCTGAAGTCAATGAGGCTAACCAAGCAATTAATCAGGTATTTCCGAAGAACGCACGTTGGTACGGAGGGGAGTTGGCATATAGCTGGCGTCTTCGACCTGCAACTTTTCGGGCAGGCCTTTCCATACTGCGTCGATCTGCTGGAAGCATTGAGAACGGATTTAGCTTAATGTTTTCAATGAACATTCCATTAGGGAAAGGGGAAAGATCTCTTTAACTGACTTCACTGTGAAGCAAGTAGATCCTATTCGAATTTTATTATGCTTTTTACTCACAGCTCTCCTGTTTTGCTCGTATTGTGTACTGGCAACGTTTGTCGCAGTCCAATGGCAGAAACGTTGTTTGCCCGCCGTGTAGATGAGCTGAAATTGGACGCGATTGTTATGTCTAGAGGGCTAGCGGCGCCGGTTGGACGTCGGCCTCATCCACATGCAGTAGCTGTTGCTCAGGCTAAAGGAATTCCGCTAAATGAAGAGAAACGGGCGGCAGCAGTCACAAGTGCTGATATGGCAATGGCAACGGCGGTGTTCGTGATGGATGCAGGGCACAGACGCGAAGTACAGCAGCGCTTCCCCACCGCCACAGGTAAGACCTTTCTTTTAGGACAATGGTCGGGCCAAGAAATCGCGGACCCCATTAACGAACCGTTGTCCGCATTTGAACTCGCCTGGGATCAATGTGATAGCGGTGCGAGAGAATGGCTAAGGCGGTTGCATGAAGCCGGCATGCTCCGTGTCGTCGCGTAGAGCTTGCCTATTTGCCAATTAAAGGAGTTGCTGATTTTATGAAACCCTATGCTTTACTCTCAACTGTTCCCGTAAAGGTGGGGGGCAGCTTGGTTGGTTTGGCATCTCTAGTGGGATGTTCGCTGGTGCCTGGCCAATATTTAGGCGTTACTGCAAAAATAAACGAAACCGATCGAGCTTATGTCTATGACGCAACCGGGACAGAGTCGGTGGAAGAGCGAGCCGATATTTTTTCGATTAACCCTGACGTGATCGCACGGCAAGCTCACGAAAAAGAAATTGCTGCAGAAAAAATAAACAAAATCCGGGCTGAAGTTTCGAGCCATCAAAAAGGCTCATATGTTTATACCGTTGCGCCTCAAGATGTTCTGCGTATTACTGTCTGGAACCATCCAGAATTAAATAATCCCTCCGGTGTGCTGAATGATCTTCAAGGTCGGATAGTAAATAACGATGGTAATTTTTTCTATCCATATGCAGGACAAGTTAAGGCTGCTGGGCGGACCGTACAAGAAATCCGACATGATTTGACGAAAAAACTGTCGGCGGTGCTCGTCGAACCGCAAGTGGATGTATCGGTGCTGAATTATCGTGGCAAACGCGCCTTTGTAATGGGGCAAGTTGGGAAACCAGGTGTGGTTCCTATTACAGACGTGCCTCTTACAATTACCGATCTAATTACTCAAGCGGAAGGACTGAAGCCAGAAGCTGATTTGAAATCAGCTGTGCTTATGCGAAAGGGCGAAAAAGTCCCGGTCGACTTGTATGCGTTGTATTATGAGGGAGATATTTCCCAAAATAAACAGCTTGAGCCTGGTGATATCCTGACTATTTCGGAAAACCGATATAATAAGATATTTGTGCTGGGAGAAGTAGGGAAACCTCAGTCACTTGTAATGCCAAGGGGGCGTCTCAGTTTAGCAGAAGCGGTTTCTGATGCTGGGGGGTTTAACCCATTAAGCGCCAATGCTGGTCAACTTTACGTAATACGTTGGGGGGAAAACGGTCGCCCGCAGATTTGGCATTTGGATGCTGCCGCGCCGGACGCATTGGTCTTGGCCGATCGTTTTGATCTACAGTCTCGGGATATTGTATACGTCGATCCTGCTGGAGTAGCAAGGTTCGGCCGTGTTGTGAACAATATTATTCCAACGGCGACGGTGATCCGGGCGTCAGTCCAAAACTAACACGGATTTGAAATGAAGGAAACTAATTTCGCCGCATTAAATGATGCTGAACTCGTGCCGGCAGATCAAATCAATTTGGCAGATGTCATCGATACGCTCTTGCAGCATATATGGATTATATGTGTCTTTGCCTTTGCTGCTATCGTTATCGGGGTGGCATATGCTGTGCTTGCCACTCCTATTTATCAAGCCGATGCGCTGGTTCAGGTGGAAGATAAGAAATCCAGCGCATTGTTAGGAGGTCTGGAAAATATAGCTGACGCACTTGGAGCAAATTCAAGTCCGGTAAGCGGCGAAGTTGAAATCTTACGCTCGCGCGAAGTTATCGTAAAGGCGATTGTTGCCACGCATGCGGATGTTTCTGTAGAACCAAAGTATTTTCCTCTTTTTGGAAGGTGGTGGAGCCGTCATCATTCAGAAGAGGGGGCGCCAGTAGATCCTCTCTTCGGACTGACGAGTTATGCTTGGGGGGGGGAGAGGCTCGTTATTAACAGCTTTTCGATTCCTGAGTCAAGGTATGGACAAGATTTCATCTTTCGGGTAACTGATAAAGGTTATCAAATAGAGGACCAAGATGGAGTCAAAGTTGCTGCTGGGAGTGCCGGTGAAATTGTTTCTTTTCCTCTAGACGGAAAAGCGTCGACTGTATCTGTTAAAACACTAATCGGTCGACCTGGTACCGAGTTCGTCGTATCTCGTCGCTCGACAGTTGATGTTTATAGGGATGTCTTGCAGGGGCTGAGCGTTGCGGAAGTCGGCAAGCAAAGTAGTGTTATTAGAGTTAGCTACACAGATCCCGATGTTGACTTTGCTCGAGGGCTTGTGAATGCAATTGCCCGTGCCTATTTGACTCAGAATGTCGAACGTCGCAGCGCTGAAGCAGATCAAAGCCTGAAATTTTTAGAAGAACAGCTGCCACAAATTAAGCAAAGTGTTATACGCGCGGAAGACGCACTCAATGCCTTTCGTACAAAAACTAATACGGTTAGTGTTGAGAAGGCTACGGACAGTTTATTGCAACAAGCGGTAGAAACTGAAAAAGAACGGATGCAACTGCAACTCAAGAGGGATGAGCTGCGGCAACGCTATCGTCCCGAGCATCCGGAATTAAAGGCGATTGAGTCTCAACTAGCAGCGATTAATAGAGAAAGTGGAACTATTAACGATCAAGTAAATCGCTTGCCTGCTGCTCAACGCGATCTATTGCGGTTGCAGCGTGATGCCGAAGTGGGTAATGAGTTGTATGTCGCATTGTTGAATAATGCTCAGCAATTACGAGTAGCAAAGGCGGGTACGGTTGGTAATGTTCGAATAATAGATTTCGCAGTTCGCGACACGTTACCCGTGGCTCCTAGAAAGGCCTTAATTGTCGGTGTTGCGGCTTTGTTTGGGCTGATGCTGGGAATAGCCGCAGCATTTGTTGTTCGAATGCTGCGACCCACTGTAAGGGAAGTGTCAGAAGTGGAGCGTGCGACAGGTTTGGTGTCGTTTGCGAGTATTCCTGAAAGCATTTCTCAAGAAAAACTGGATTCAAGTAAACGAGATCGAAAAGGGCGAGATGCAATCGTCTCCGGTCGTAGTCAACTGTTAGCTGTCATGCAACCTGACGATCCCGCTATTGAAAGCTTGCGCTCTCTCCGTACTGGGCTATCATTCGCTACGCTTGGGGCGGAGAATAAAAGTATTGTGATTACCGGACCTACATCAGCGCTGGGAAAGAGCTTCGTGTCAGCGAACCTCAGCGCATTGCTGGCGTCGGCGGGCAAGAGAGTTCTCTTGATCGAAACTGATATGCGTCGTCCCCAACTCGGGACGTATTTTGGATATGAATTGCGTGCGGGTCTATCTAATTTGCTCGCGGGACAGAAGCGTCTTGACGATGTTTTGATAACAAACGCCGCTTCAATTGATGGATTGGATGTGCTGCCCTCTGGTCAAATTCCACCGAACCCCGGCGAGTTACTCCTAACAGAGGCTTTTGCACAATTGCTATCAAATGTTCAGCCGCTATATGATCACATTCTGCTCGATTCAGCGCCGATTCTCCCCGTCGGAGATACTTTGGCTGTGGCGAGCCAAGCTTCCACTGTTCTAATGGTGGTTCGATCAGAAGTGAGCACTCTGGGTGAAGTGCGAGATGCTGTTCGGAAATTAGAAACCACTGGTACCCGTGTTAAGGGTGTTATATTTAACGGAATAAAACGCCGTCGAGTTGGGTATGGCTATGCATATAGATATTATTATGGTTACGGTAACAAGGCCTAGCCAGGGACTGATTCGTTAAGTTTAGATAGTAAGCGTGTTTCCCACAAATCTGGCAGATTAAGTAAGTTCGTGTAAAAACCGGCTCCGGCGGACAGTCTAGACCAACCTTCGGTCTCACCGCCGGCTGGCCGTCGGTTGGAAAAGGCCTTCGCGTTTAAAACTAACGGAAAAGTAAAGTATTGTTGTTTCCTAATGTATTTGGAAATTTTAGCTGAGTCATTATCGATGCTCGGTGATAGCTATGTTCTTCCGAAGCTGCGGATGTTGCTATCGTGCATAATTAACTCGAATTCCTATATCAACAGCTTCTTGCTTAAGGTAGCGAGTTCTCCGTTGATATATGTTAGCGCTGCTATCTGGACCTTATTTGTAGTCTCGTCGCTAGGCTACAAAAGTGCGCGCTAGCTCTGCCGTTCTCGGCTCAGATCCACCATGGAAGCTATCGTTGAAATTTTGATTCGGCCGTTGGGATTGTTGAATTCAATCCCTTAGGTGGCGGATCTTAATCTGGTGGCAGGCGATAGACGCTTTCCTGATGAATTCCGAGCCGATGTATTGACCCAGTGAAATCCTGCTCACGTCATAATCGAGGAAGTTGACGATGAGCATGAAGATGGAAGAGGACATCAAGCGCTGGACAGCCAAGCGCAAGAGCGCGCTGGTGCTGGACATCATTCAGGGCAAGACCACCGTGACCGAGGCGAGCCGGCAGTACGATCTGTCGCCGTCGGAGGTCGAACAGTGGGTCGATGACGGCAAGCGGGGCATGGAGAACGCCCTGAGAGCCAACCCGTAGGACGTGCGCGAACAGTACGAACGCCAGCTCAAGGACCTGCAAGAAGCCTATGGCGAGGCGATGCTGGAGCTGCGCGCCAGAAAAAAATTGCAGTCCCTGCTGGGCGAGGACGAGAAGTGATCGAGACGATCCGCCAGGGACTGCAAGCCGACGGCATCACCGTCTCGATCTCCAAGCTGTGCCGCTGGTTCGGCGTGCCGCGCCGCACGGTGTACTACAAGCCGGTGAAGTCCGCGCCCAAGGTTGATCCCAAGTTCGCCGTGCCGATCAAGGCGATGATCGAGGAATCGCCGTCGTTCGGGTACCGGACGGTGGCGCACCTGCTGGGGTTCAACAAGAACACCGTGCAACGCGTGTTCCAACTGATGGGCTGGCAGGTTCGCAAGCGGCCCATAGGCTTCAGGCCCCGCATCCAGGCGCTGCCATCGGTGGCAACGATGCCCAACGAACGCTGGTCCACGGATCTGTGCCGGGTATGGGCTGGACGGGACGGCTGGGCAACGCTGGCGCTGGTGATCGACTGTCACACACGTGAGTTGCTTGGCTGGCACCTGTCGCGAAGCGGTAGGGCCTGCACGGCGGGTGCTGCACTGGAACACGCTCTGATCGCTCGCTTCGGAACGCTGGGGCGCGTGCCGATGCTGTTTCTGCTGCGCTCGGACAATGGCTTGGTTTTTACCTCTCGCAGCTACACCGCCCTCGTGCGCAGCTACGGCTTGCGCCAGGAGTTCATCACGCCGCACTGCCCTCAGCAGAACGGCATGATCGAACGGGTGATCCGCACGCTCAAGGAACAGTGCGTGCATCGGCACCGCTTCGAGACGATCCAACACGCCAGCCGCGTGATCGGCGATTGGATACGCTTCTACAACGGCCGACGCCCGCACCAGGCGCTTGGCATGAAGACCCCGGCTGAGGCATTTGCATTAGCCGCTTAACCTGAGCAGGTTCTGCTGGGTCAATACACCGACTCGGTGTTGGTGCCACTGGGTCCGCTGCGGGAGGGGAGTAACGGTGCCACCATGTCCCCGCACAGGACACCGCGATATCTATGCATCGGCGACGCTGGCTAGGGTTAGGCGCTTTATGTGTCCCAAAGGGGGCTACGCCGCCGATAATGAAGGCCCGTATCCCGCGATTAGCTGCTAATCATGATTGTGCTCAGCGGTATACGTTTACTAAATGCAGCCAAGCCTGACTGTGTTTGCTGGCAGTTTGGTCAGCGATCTCGTGTTGCCAGGTCCCTTGGATCGAGACCTACGCCGACGCCACGAAATTGCGCGCTATACACTGTAGCGGAACGCTAGCCATACGTGACGGACTGTGGATCTGCCTGGACAATTCCTGATTCCGAGGCTTCGGCTTGTACTAGCTATCCTTCGGCTGGCCTTGCTACTCTTCTTTCTCTAGCCTGCGTAGCCGTCGAGCTTCCGTTGGCTCCATTTGTTGGCTTTGACGCGCGCCGTTTGTAGTAAGCCGCCGAGTTTCGAGAGGCAGCTCTAGCGTTAGGCTTCGGTCTTCCTAATGTTGGCTATGCCCCGATTGCAGAACTCGATGGTCTGTCTTTGCTTTTTATCATGTTTGCCATTCCCCTGCTCAAGGATCTTGATAACTTAACGTTAGTGATATGGATGAAGAGCTGGCTAGAACTTAAAGCTTGCCTCACTTTTGTTGATTGGAAACTTTTCATACCGCGTTCAAGTCTATGTAATGCTGTTGGATAACTAACAGTTCGGGTTTTCTTGGCCAGTGAGTTCATTACGGTGAGTCTATGGATACGAAGAATATGAAGCGGCGCAGTTTTCTTTCCCGATTCACCGCCGCGATCTCTGCGGCTGGCGGCGTTGTGGCCGAGAGCTCTGCACAAGACAGGCCACCTCTTCAAGAGGGTTTAAGCTACGAAAACTCGGGGACTCTCAAGCGAAACGGTGTTGGGGCAATCACTCGGAGTGTGCAAAGTAGACTTTTGGATCTCCCAGCTACCCCGGAGGATTATTCAGGGAGAGATGTAGATGAAATCGACAATACAGCTGCATTAAATGAATTATATGGTGCAAATCCAACCGCAGTCTATTACCCAGGAAAAATCTACCGGGTGAAGGGCAATTTCCCCCGACCCAATATTCCGCATAGCGGACCTGGGGCATGGAATGTGGACGGGCAAGTAGTTTACGTGGATACCGCAGAAACCCACGGCCCCGCGACTGTATATGTTGACGAGTCCATCGGCGACGATGCGAAAAATCACGGTCTTTCGGCTCGCTACCCTTTTGCTACGCTACAACGCGCTTTCGATAGCCTGCCAGCGATAATTCGGCACCAGCAGACCATAGTTCTTGCTGAGGGCGTCTATAATAAATCAAGCCGTTCCGCAGAGTCTATGCCTCGTCCCTCTATTTTTTATCCGCAAGGAAAGGTGACTAGTGCTCGAACTGCTCAAAAAGGAGATTCCTTGATAGGAATGGTTGTGATAAGAGGGCAGGGAGTAGCAAAAACGTTTATTGAGCCAAACCCATCGGCGGGATATGTCTACGGGCCATATATCTCTGCGGGGACCGAAATCGCGCTGGAAGACCTGACAGTGAGATCATCAGAAAAAAATAATGTGGGAGTGCTTCTTACATCACACCGCAATGCATATGTTCATATTAGGCGGGTAGTCATTGATTCGAGCTCGTTACAAATGGGCGTAGTTTGCGAAGCTGGCGGGTTTGTTGAAGCGATTGACTGTAGCTTTAGTGGCGCGACAAGCTACGACCTTATTGTTTACGCAGGTAGCGGGGTTTCAATCGCAGCTGTACAGAGTGAAAGCAATGTCGGGAAAGCTCTCGTCGCAGGCAACTGCGATTTAGCTACCGGAGCTAAATTAACGGGCACCACCTTGGTTGCATCCACAGGAAAGCTAAATTTAACGGGTAGAGAAACCAAACGAGTTGGTGTTCTAGGAGACTTACTTGTCGACCCGGGGGGTACGATTAATGGCGCCTACGTGGACATAGCCGGAAATATCGTTAGCCGCGGCGGCGAGATTCGATTATCCGCTAGTGCCTGGTCAAAAACGATTACTATGTTCGGCGGAGTGATTAGGCTCGACGGAGCGAAGTCTTATCTAGCTCCAGCAAACCGCTCTGAAGTGAGTCGTCCATTGGTTCTGCGCAACGGAGCGGAATTGATATATGAGCCCACATTACAATTAAAAAATAACGAAGGACTTCCGAAGGGAATAGATTACGGAATACAGCGCGTTGTACCTGATGGCGATGGCTACAGTATTCCTCTCTTCCTACAGGGGCGAACTACTGTGCTGGCGGTGGGCATGTCAGGCGCCAAAACTGGTGCAGCAAAATGCACGCTTGGTAAAGTTCAGAATCTAGCCCCAGAAATACAACCTCCAGAAGGAGCTATTCTATATCTAACGCCCCTGGCTTTCGGAATTGCCGGCATTGAGCTTGTTAATGGCGAATCGGCAAGTATTCCTAGCGGGTCGGTAAAAATAGGAGGGCAGGAAGGAGAGTGTGCTGGGGCGACTTTTGTTTACTCTGCTTCAGCTTCTCGATGGATGTTAATTGGCCTCGGTCCAAAAAATTAAACTGAGGTTGGTTTCCATTGCGGGATGATAACCATATCTAATTTCCCGTCCGCTTCAGTACCTTTAAGAGGGTAAGGGCGAGTGTTTTGATATAGATAACGAAACTTGGCTTGTCAAGCCAAAGTAACTCCAGCTCCGTGCGTCTTTCAAGAGTTGCAGTGTCTGATTTGAGCTGTGCAAGTCCTGTGATGCCTGGTCTGAGTTGGTGCCGTCGTTGCCAATACTCTGGAGAATAATCAACTTCTTGCACAGGTGTATCCGGCCTGACTCCGACTAATGACATAGTGCCTTGCAAAACATTCAATAATTGAGGCATTTCATCGAGATGAGAGGCCCGTAGAAGCTTTCCCATCTTTGTAATTCTGGGGTCGTTGTCACGAGTTGTCTTGAAGTGTGCTCGAGCTGCGAGCATTTCTTCTCTTGTAAGCGTTGTGACTGCGCCTTGATAAGTTTGAGGCTCCATACGCATCGAGCGAAATTTATAAATTTTAAATATCTTGGCGCATTTTCCTACTCTTGCTTGACGGAAAAAAATAGGGCCATGGTCTTCAAACCAAATGAAGAGGCCAATGATCACCATGGGGATAAAAAGAACGACTAAGCCGAGTAAGGATAATAAAATATCGGCGAAGCGAATTAAAATCTTGTCTATCATCGGTCTAAAAAAGAAGAGGCTAACTAAGTTGCGCACTCGAATGCTCGATATTCCGTAGAATTCGCGCAGGAATGCCTCCAACTACAGAATATGGGGGTACATCCTTAGTGACTACACTTGCCGCTGCAATAACCGCATGGTGCCCTATTTTGGTTCCAGCCAAAACGATAGCATTGGCACCTATCCAAACATTGCTAGCAATGGAGATGCCGGCCCTATCTTGATCATGACCTTGTTCTGAGATAAGAGTACCTATTTTATCAAAGTTATGATTTGAGCTTATTAGATGGACTCCGCTGCCAATTAGGACGTCATCGCCAATGTCTATAGGTGCAAAAGATGCGGCCATTAACATTGTATTCGGTCTTATTGTAACGTTTCTGCCGATGCTAATATGGTTAGTGTTGACTAGATAAGCATATGGGCGAATTTCGCTGCCATTCCCAAATGCCTTTAACTTCGCTTGTGCTAATTTTTTTCCAAGACTGGGAAAATAAAGCTTCCAATGAGTCAAAGGAACATCAGGGCCGATGCGATTGCAAGAATGCCAATATCTCAGTCTCTTTGTGAAAGAAGCAATTGTGTCAAAGAAAAACATATGCGTTTCTCGAAGGTCATGATATTACATCAATTTTTTAAAAAGCTACCAAGCGCTGAGACCTCCATCAATAACAATATTCTGACCAGTAATGTAGCGGGAGGCGTCCGATGCCAAAAAAATCAGTGCTCCGACCATTTCTGCCGGCTGCGCCATCCTACCTAATGGAATTCGAGCGCTATACCGATCCTCGAAAATTTTATTCTGGCCGCTAGAAACACCACCCGGTGTAAGTGTATTAACTCTCACGCCCTCCTTTCCCCAGTACGTGGCAAGATATTTTGTTAATCCGACAATCCCTGCCTTCGATGCACTATAAACTGGCGGGGTGTTAATAGGGCGTCCGTTGTAGCTAGATCCTTCGTAAATTCTCTGATCTGGACCCATAATTCCATAGATCGATGCTGTTTGAATGATGGAGCCTGAGCCCCGAGCTGCCATTCTCGTTCCGAACTCACGTGCTACGAAGAACGCTGCGTCCAAATTTACACTCATGATCTCTCGCCATGTCTCTGGGGAAAATTGAGCCACTGGGCTAAAGAATTCATCTAAATTGCTACCCTTCGTAGCAGCGTTGTTGTGAAGAATATCTACAGGGCCGAGTTCAGTCTCAATTTCGTCTGCGAGAATAGAAAGGCCTTCTATATTTGAAATATCACGCTCGTAGCCGCGCACATTGACTGAAAACTGAGAGCTAAGCCAGGTAGCCATCTCAATAACATCTTTGCTTTGGTCAACCAGAGCAATATCAGCTCCATGATCTGCCAGCGCTGCGCAAAACCAACGTCCCAATATCCCTGTCGCTCCAGTAACTACGGCAATTTTGTTGCGAAGAATAAAGGAGTTTCTGCTCCAATTCGCTTGTATGGAGGGAATCATTTTTAATCCTTCGGTAGTCGCTTTCTCATCAGCATTTCGACAATCTCAAAATCAAGTTCCGAATCTATATCTATAGAGCGATGCTCCGGCATCTCATAAATGGTTGTGTCTTCGTAGAAAACTTGAGGCTTCATCATGAAAGCATCACGTTTCCAAACATATATGGAAGCATTCATATCAAAACATGCTGGTGCATCCTGCCTACGTAGGATAGATTGAGGAAGTCGCTTTGATAGTATGACGTGACCGGAAGGGGATTTTTCGACAAGATTAAAATATGGCGAACGTCTAGCTCTAGCCCCGGTGATCACGTTTGTGACCCTACTTTTCTCCAAAAGCTGAACGGCCTCAATAATATCTGTAGTGAGACGCAGTGGTGAAGTAACGTCCAAATCAATAATTAAATCAGCGGTCTTGCCTAGGAAGCCCTCGCTTTGCTCTACGCAATGCCGAATGGCTGGCAACTTGCCCGCAGTGTCGCTAGCTAACTCAACTGGTCGTTGGACACAGTAATCTGCCCCGTTCTGCCGAGCGACGTCCAAAACGAGAGGAGAATCACTGCTTACCGCGATAAGATCAAAAAGTTGTGATTTCCTTGCTTGCTCAATTGTCCATGCAATTAAGGGCTTTCCGCAAATACTTCGAATATTCTTGCCTGGGACGCCTTTTGAGCCTCCACGAGCACAAATGGTACATATTCTAGTGGTCATTTTTTACCCAAACTCCTTGTGTCGCAGCCTGTTCGATAGCTGCGATCAACCTATTTACGCTGACTGCTTCTTCAACACTGCAGACGGTACTCATGTCATTCGCAAGCATTGCTCGGTGCATTTGCTCATATGTGTAGTCTCTGTCGACTTGCATGGAATGAACGTCGAATGAATCCATTAGTTCACAAGAAATAAAATCCGCTTTTAGTGTGGAGCGCTCTGTGGTCGCTACTATTTCCCGGCGAGGAGGTTGATCTAAGTAATTTAGCCGTACAACAACCTCTGCCCCGGACTCAAGTTCTATTAGAATAGACCAAGACTCATCTGCTGTGATATTAAGCGCCCCGTAGTTTCCCCCAAGTGCAGTTAAGCGCTTCCAAGGGCCAGCAATCCAACTCAAATAATCTAGCTCGTGGCTCAGATCTCGCAATACTCCGCCTCCGTTCTTGACGCTCGCCGAGTAAGTGGAGCGATAATCTCGATCCGCACGCCACGTCGATAGCAGTTGACCGCAGGCTATCGAGAGACTGATCAACCGGTCCGAAAGGAGTTTCTCGCGCATTGCTGCCAAGAGCGGATGAAAGCGGAGATTGTAGGCTACTGCAAGGGCGGAAAATTCATTTTGGGGAATGGCTATCGGATGAGCCGACAGAGGTTTTTCTACGAGTACCTTTCCCCTGAAATTGAGACTGGCTAAGGTTTCTATTGATTCAATGTGAGATGCTGTGGCGTTTGAAATGATCACGTAAGAAGGTGCGTGCTCGTCAAGCGCTTGTTGAATGTTTTTGTATGCTCTCGGAGCCTCAATGTTTCGCGCAGAAACTACTCCGACACTGCAGGATAGGCTATCTAATACGCGAGAATGTCGCTGGCCGATGGAGCCGTAGCCCCAAACTAAGACATGTTCCATGGTTTCCACAGGGTCCGTAAACTCTATCTCGTACCAATCTCATAAATGAGATCTACAATGGCTTGCGTAGCGGTTCCCGGTTCTGGCATATCCCCACTCCGAAGAGGGGAGCTATAGGCCTTCGCTTTTAGTATTGCTATGGCTTCTTTTATGGACGACGCGGCCTTCGCTAAGCCATATTGAGGATAGATGGCTTCCTTGGCAAAGCCTACGCATATTACAGGTAATCCATAAAGAGCCGCCTGTAGTCCCATTGTGCTCAGTTCGACACATACAATATCAGAGATCACAAGAGCGTCGCGGGGAGAAAGCCCGGGGTCAAGAAAACCTTTCTCAGCCCCCGTTGGCAGGCCGTAGGGAGCATTAGGATGGGGGCGAAGCATATAAGAGAAGCTCGGCTGGTCAGCACACAGTTCTTCGAATGCAGCCGAGACTTGAGATGGAGATAGCAGCTGTTTCGAATAAAGGGGAGTTGACGTTACCGCTGGGGATGGCCAAAGAATAAGTTTGCTGTTTTTGCCGATCTCCAGCTGTGTACGAAGTTTCGCACGCTTTTCCTGATCCTCGGGGAGCGGACTCAAGGAGTCGAACGCTGGATTTCCTGTAATATGGATTTCTGTTCCACGCAATCCGGCGTTGTAAAGATCGTCTGCGACCTGCCTATTTAGTACAGTCAGGTGTTCAGCATAGCCCCCCTCAAGAATCCATTCTCGCTCGTTTAGCAAAAAAAGATCAGAAACCGCAATTGAAGGAATGCCTAATTTCCTAGCGGCCTTTAAGAGCGCGTGTTCGAAACGAGGGCTGGTAGTAGTAACTACGCAATCTGGAGCGGTTCGAGTAAGGAATTCCTCCATTGCACGTACCGGCTTGAAGGCCTTCCTGCCATGGCTGTCCAAAAGTTTTCTTGCTTCTGGAAATCCATGCTCACGGATGAGATCAAAAAAACCAATTTTAAAATATGCTTCGGTTTCTCGTGGGAGAATATTGGGGTGTTGCTGATCTTTTAAAAATGAACTCAAATATGGAATTATGCCGGAGTAAACCTCGGTGTCGGGATTTTCCATGCAAAGAATCGAATTTGGGTTCAAGCCGCTCTTGGTAAAGAAATCTCGTGCTGTAGTGAAACCCACAAGATAGGGCTCGGCCCCGCGGGCAATTAAAGCATGAGTAAGCGCAGCTATAATTTGCGCATGCCCACCACCGTACGATGCCAATAGTGGTTTAAATGGTTTCTTAATTCCTGCAGTGTGCATACAGTTCCGCTACCATTAGTATGCGTTGCATTTGAGCAAAATCTCAGGTTGCAATGATATATGATCTAGAGCAGCGAGAAGGCGGGCGTCGGCGGTCCCATCCCCGTACACGTTCTTCTGTTCCGGCGAGGAGTGAAGAGCATGAATTATCGCGGCGTTAATGGCACTCACGTTGACGTCAGAACAGTCAAAAGTATTAGCCAAGTTCCGCTGCCGATTGTTTTGCCTATTGCCCACATTTACAAAAGGTGTTCCAAAAGTGCCCGATTCGATGATCCCGGAAGAGGTATTGCCTATAAGTAGGTCTACTCCTGCCAGTGTCTTACAGTAATCAGTCCGTGGCAAATGAGCCAATACTCGAACATTAGGTTGAGAGTCTATGCTATCAAGGAGTTTGTCTATTGCTTGACCGCCAGCATCGGAGTTGGGCCTCAAGATGATCTGCGAAAGCCCGTTCATCGTGGATGCCTCGAGTATTGCCTTGATATGCTCCGCTGAATGCTCCGCTTCTTGAACTACCGGGTGGTAAATCACAAGGGCAATTGGCCTATCCTCAGGAAGGTTGAACTGGCTTGCCACAGTCTTTCGGTCACAGTCTCCGGCCAAAGAGGTGATACCCACAAGCCCCGGTGCGCCAATAACATATATATGGCTGGAATTTTCTCCCATCCGTACTAAACGTTCAGCAGACTCGATGGTCGCTGGAAAGTGAAAATGGCTTAACTTGGATATTGCATGGCGAAAACTTTCATCTAGGGTACCGGACCGTTCCCCGCCGTGGATATGGCCAATATGTATTCCGAGATGAACAGCCGCAAGTGCTCCAGCAAGCATTTCACCTCGATCTCCCAGAAGCAAGATCATGTCTGGTCGGTTTTTTTCCCAGCAATGGATAAGCCCTTTCAACTCTGTAGCTAAGGCCAAAGCCATTTCGGCGCCACTAGCCCCGCTTAAATTTACCGGGATTTCAGCAGCAATTTCAAATTTTTCCGCGCGTATTTCGTCAATCGTTGAGCCGTATTTTGAAAGCATGTGTTGCCCGGTCGCAACTATTTGGATGTTATGTCGCTTGCTTTTATTTATTGTGTGAAGGCAAGCAGACATAAGACCAAAATCAGCTCGGCTGCCACTGAGGTAATGAATTAACATGGCTTTCGTTCGTCTTTCTAGGGCCGGCAGTTAGAAGGAACGCGACGTGCAGGAGCTCCTATATATACTCCTGGTACGAGGATGTCCTCTGTCACAACAGCGCCTGCACCAATAACTGTTTTATCCGCCACAACAACGGATGGTAGAATTGTGGCGTTTGCACCAAGCAGAACGGCTCGACCTAAACGCACGCCTCCAGCAATTACGCTACCAGGAGCAAGATGGGAAAAATCTCCTACTTCGCAATCGTGTTCAACAATAGCGCCGCTATTGACTATTACACCTTTTCCGATCCGACTGTCACGGTTTATCAAAGCTCCTGCAAGGATCATGCTTCCTGCCCCAGGAGTATCAGAAAAATACCGCTCGGGTTCCGCAATAAAATAAGATAAATTTAAACCGATTGTCTGTGCTTCAGTTTGAAGTCGTTCTCGAATGTCGTTGGCTCCTATGGTAATTAGGACGCTCGCAGCGATACTCGTGTCGATGGTCGAATAAACCACGGGAATCCCAATTACCGAACTGCCAATAGGAAGCCCTGCGTCTCCAAATAGTAATTGGCAATCTTTTTTTCTGCTTAGCTGAGAGGCTACTACTTTTCCATGCCCCCCGGCGCCGAATAGGCAAATCGTCTCCTTATCGGACATCTGCCAACTCCAACAATGTATTTGACCGTACCGCCTTGGTGAGAGGAAGGCCGACTATTAGATCAATCTTGTCAGGGCTTACCCCTGTACCAGGCCGTTTTGCGCATAGGTCTTCTTCGGTCAAGATATGCCCTGGAGCTAGATCGTGGCGGTAGACTAGACTCTTTCGAGCTACAGATTTAATTTGCTGCTCGTCGACGACCGCGCGCTTTATTCCATCTCCTAGGCCTAATTCGAGTTGTCGCAAAATATCAACCATGTGGCGAAAATCTTTTGGTTCTATGGACGCGCGATGATCGGGGCCGGGCAATCCCTGATCTAGAGTAAAGTGTTTCTCGAGAACAGACATTCCTAATGAGCGTGCGGCTAATGCAGCATATGGACCGATTGTATGATCAGAAAACCCAACAGGGCAACCGAATGCGGCTTGCAGTGCTGGTAACACCCGCAGGTTCTGGTCCTCAAGACGTGCTGGATAATTGGATACGCATTGCAGAATCACAATATCATTGTTTGGCAACTGTTCTACGGCTGTAGCGATTTCTCTAATGCTTCCCATTCCTGTAGAAAGGAGAACTGGTAGCTTGGTTTTTGCCGCTTGTCGGAGAAGGGGTAAGTTAGTAATTTCTCCCGAAGGCCATTTCAAGCACGTTGGAGAGAGAGAGGCTACAAAATCAAGACTCAGCGGATCGAATGCGGTAGACATGAAATCAATGTCAACCGTAATGCAATGTTCCTTCAGTTCTTTAAAGGCCTCGAACGGTAATTCGAGACCTTTAAGCATCTCGTACTGACTACCGGCACCTGTGGTTTCGGTTTGATAGGCAGCCTTGCCTGTGCCTTGTAGTATTAAATCTTCTGTACGAAACGTCTGAAATTTGACGGCATCTGCCCCTACCTCCTTTGCGGCGTCAATCAAGCGATGTGCCAGGTCGACACTGCCATTATGATTCACTCCTATTTCTGCAATGATATAAGTTGGTTGATTCGCCCCAACTTGTCGTCCTCCGAGCTTGATCATTGGTTCAGAGTTCATGGCCTTTTTCCTTTCTTTGCATGCTCTCTATGCAGATTTTCTGAATTCTTTGAATAAGCTCGTTTCGATTATTCTGAAGCTCCACGTATGGCTTCCTTCGGTAATCTTGATAGATTTCCTGAAGTAAGGTTATTTCGCGTGGAAAGTCAATGTTGCGACGAAGCTCAGCAATGGTCTGCGATTTTCGATGAAAAGTTCGAGACAAAATCGCTGCGTCCGAACCTAACCGAACATGCTCCCCGAGCAGATATTCTGGGGAGATCATCCCTTCTCCCGCTCGGGCCAGGCCTCCAATACCAAATTTCACTGAATATTGCCTCATAGCAGCAGCAGATTCTTCTAACAGTCCTTCCGCCAAGGGCTGAAACATAAACGTCATCTTTAGATCTAAATGTAAATCATTTAGTCCGATGTGAAGTCTCTGTAATGGAAGAGTCTCAACAATTCTTGGTAAATTCTGTAAAGCATCTCGTGTTTCTACCAACGGAACGGCCTCAGCTCGACCTGCCAATAGATCAAGAAAATAGGCGATATCGTCAGGTGTACGAAACATCGGGAGCATGACACTATTAGCTCCTCGAGCTAAGACCTCTCGGACTTCAGTAGCGGTATGCTCATGCAAAGGGTTAATCCGGACTAATAGGTGAGCATCGGGGACTGCTGCACGAATACGCGACACATCATCGAGCGTTTGTTTGCTCTTCCATGTATCAAGATTCTTTTGTCGAAGGTCTTTGCCAAGATATTCTAAGTCAACAAAAAGTCTATGGACTCCGTTCGCACTCACAAATTTAGCGATTTCACTATCGCTAACAATCATGAAGAATTGCATTTCTGCTGCCGCCGAGCCAATCTGAGGCGAAGATCGAACGCATTGATTCCCCTCTGGAGTGCGAGTTGACATGTCATGCACCCTGCACCGGTTCAATTGCTTTAGAGATCATTTCATGATCAGAGTCAATAAATAGTCGAGACCAAATTTCAAGAGAAATTAGAGCGCGCAGTTGACGTGTATGGTTCTCTTTGCCAGCGAGATGGGCTTCGACCATGGCGCGTACCGTCTGAATATTAAATAATTTTCGCGCTTCAAGACGTCCGTCCAGAAGGATGCTTCGGCAATAGTCTGCCAATTCGCTTCGAAACCAATTTCCAATCGGCACAGTAAACATCTGTTTCTTTCTATATGTCAATTCACTGCCGAGGAGTGGCGCAACCGCAGCTTTATAAATTGCCTTTGTCTCTCCCGAGGCCAGCTTCATATGTCCAGGAATTCGGAAGGCGAACTCTGCAAGCCGATAATCTAGGAAAGGAGATCTGACTTCCAAGGAGTTTGCCATGGCCATACGATCTGGCTTCACCAAATTGTTTCCTGGGAGCAACGCTGCGGTATCGCCAAATAATACTTTATTTATTGGGTCTTGATGTGAAACACGATTCATCTCGTTTGTTAGGGCACGATACGGATTTGAATCGTGAAACGCGTCCTTCAGTTCCCCTGCTAGCAATGTAGCGGCTTGATTCTCCATCAGAAGGCCAGAAAATCTGGCGTACTGCGAAACCCAGTTCTGCTCCAAGCTGTCAAGTGACTTGTCTTGAAAGAAATGCAGATATTTTTCATAGCCGGCAAAGAGCTCATCTCCTCCGTCTCCAGTCAGTACCATTTTCACATCTTTCGACGCCATGGCAGAAACTTGATCGGTAGGAATAAACGAAACGTCGCCGTGAGGTTGATCGCAATGCCAAATAAATCTAGGCCAAAGATGAGTCGTGTCGGGTATCATCGATTTGGCCTGATGCAAGGTGCCAAATCGACGAGATGCCATATGAGCAAATCGGGTCTCATCGTAAGCTGGATCATCAAACCCAATCGAGAAGCTCCGGACAGCCTCTGTTTGGTATAGGCTCATGAATGCAACTACAGAACTGCTATCTAATCCACCAGAAAGAAATGCGCCGAAGGGAGCGTCGGAGCGAAGTCTGATTCTTGTTGCGTCGTCCAAGTAACTTATAATGCCGGCCTTGGCATCAGCCTCTGTCATTTGGAGGTCAGGTGATATATCCGCTAGATCCCAGTATCGGGTGAGAGTGATACTGCCTGACGCATTAATTTCAGCTATATGGCCAGGGGGAAGATGATGAATGCCTTGAAAGGCAGTATAAGGCTGAGGGATATAGTTTAATGCAAAATATTGCGCTATTGCGTCATGATTGACTTGAACTGGATACCCCGTTGCCAGGATGGCCTTCAGTTCAGACGCGAACCATAAGGGTTGCTGAGCAGTCGGCTGAGTAATGTAGAGTGGCTTAACTCCTAGCCGGTCTCTATATAGGCGGAGGGTTCTGGAGGTTGCATCATAGATTGCAATGGCAAACATACCATTCAATTTTTCAACAAAGCGGGGCCCCCAGGTTTCGTACGCCCTCAAAATCACTTCGGTATCGCCAGCCGTCGCAAAACGGACGCCGTGACGACGAAGTTCCTCTCTTAACTCTATGTAATTGTAGATTTCGCCGTTTTGTACGACTACGATGCTTTTATCGTTAGAAAAAATAGGCTGGTTACTAGCTGAAGAAAGGTCAACAATGGAGAGCCTACAGTTGCCAAGGGCGCAGGTTGAGTCGCTAAAATGGCCTTTTGCATCAGGACCTCGATGGCTTATGGAATGTGCCATTGCATCCAATTTGGAAGTGGATACTTCGCCCGTTCCGAAAGTGAAGGCTCCAAAAATGCCGCACATTATTCAATTTCCTTCGCAAAATTTTGGATAGCTGTAATCACTCTTTTTTGATTGTCCCAGGTCATATTACTACCCGATGGGAGGCAGAGCGATTGAAGAAAGAGACGCGAAGATACGATGTCAGTTTCTGAATGAGTTTCTAACGCATAGTCGCTACATAGGGGCTGCATATGCATTGGCTTCCACGCAGGTCTGCTTTCGATGCCATGCGCGCGTAAGTAGCGCATCAATTGATACACATGCTTATGAACTATATTAGGGTCTAATGTGATAACTGTAAGCCAGCGGTTCCCTACTGAGTTTGGAGGATCCGCTTGAAAACTTATGCCAGGTGTATTGGACAGTGCATCTCTATATCGTTGGAAAATTAATCGACGCTTATTTACGCGATTTGCCAGCAGCTCTAATTGTCCGAGCCCTATTCCAGCCAGAACGTTTGACATTCGGTAGTTGTAGGCAACTTCCGAATGCTGATAGTGTTCTGCCGTCTCTCTTCCTTGTGTGGATAATTTTCTCGCGTATTGAATGAGATCTGCGCGATCGGATACTAAGGCCCCACCACCAGACGTGGTTATTATCTTGTTGCCATTGAACGAGTACGCCGCTAGCAAGCCGTGTGAACCGCTCGGTGCGCCTTGGCATGTGGCGCCGAGACTTTCTGCTGCGTCTTCTATAAGAGGAATTTTGTATTGATTTGAGATAGCCAATAGACTGGCCATGTCGGCGGATTGTCCATAAAGGTGAACAACGATTATGGCTTTGGGTAAAGTTCCGTCCTTCGAGTCTTTTTCCAAACGCCTTGCCAACGCCACGGGGGACATGTTCCAGGTTGTCGGTTCACTATCTATCAAAACGGGCAGCGCCCGTTCGTAGAGGATCGGCTGCAAGGAAGCCGCAAATGTCAGATCTGAGACATAGACACGATCATTAGGGCTAATGCCGATAACTCGCAGAGCTAAATGAATCGCGGCGGTTCCTGAGGACAGCGCCAGGGCCGCATTACGGCCAGAGACTTGAGCTAAGGCGCGTTCAAATGCTTCTAAATTGGGACCCGCGGGGGCGATCCAATTGTCGTCGAACGCCTGTTGTACATACCCAATTTCTGCTAGGCCAATATGTGGCGGAGATAAGAGTAGATTAGGCTGATATTTCTCTCTGCTTACCAGATCTATCGGTCGACAATTATCGTCAACCATAGCAATCGCATTGACGTCAGGATGTGCATTAAATAGATCCTGGAGCGCTGCATCCGTTGCGGGCTGGCGAATCGTTAGAGGAGGGCGCTGTGGGAGTGAGCTTATGAGCGTCGCCATTGTGCCTTGGCTCAAGAGCGCTCTTCGTATGTCGCCATCGGAAACTGTTCTGGTAAGTTTTCCGCTCGCATCAACAGCAAGACATAGCTTGATCGCCGCGGCATTCAGGGTGGAAAGTGCATCCCGAATAGTCGCATTAGGGCCAATAATTTGCTTTTCTAGCGTCATTTTTACATCCTATTAGCAGGCGCATTTTCAGAGAGAATCGCTCGAACTTCTCTGCTGTGCGTCAAAATGGGCCGTGGCGCCTTATTGCGAATGGCCATTCCTAACTGCAGGCCGAAGAAAAGGAAAATAACGTATGTAATTCGGCTGTCTGTGATTACTGTTTCGATCTGCATCAATGCAAAGAGAAGGACAATTTGGAATTTCAGTCCTTGATCTCTTAAAATGGTGCTCTGCCTAAAAAGCGAATATATTGCTCCGATAAAGCAAAGCAATGCGAGCAACCCATAACTTCCGAGAATGTGGAAAAAAGCATTATGTGCATGATCGACTTCGAGGCGAGCGGCGACAAAAGAGGGGAGGGAATGATTAAGCGTGTCGATAAACTGAGTTTGCCCCGCCGCTATGAAATCTATTCCGTGGGAGGCGAAATAATTAAGTACGGTCGAGTAGAGCGCAAGACGTACTTGATCAGACCAGTTGCCGAAAAGCTCTACGCTTGTAGCCCAAAAGTATGCCATAATGGAAATGGCCAATAATGCAAGTATTTTAGAGGCAGAGAGAGATATTGGCTGGCTAAGGAGAAAAAGGGGGAGAAGCAGTAGCAGTGTTCGAGAATCAACCGCGGTAGAAAATGCAAACAACAGGCCCATCATTAGAAAACGGAAAAAAAGCTTCTTATTCTCGACTACTATCAGAGATAAGAAATAAAGAATGATCGCTGATCCGTTGTTATCTGGTGGATAGAGAAACCCTCTGCTTGCTTCTGAATCCTCACCTCCCGCCAAGAGGTACCAACTTGCTACAAGCAACATCAAAAGAAGCGCCAAGCGTTGTATATTTTGAAAGTCTGTTCTAATCCTGGTCCCAGCTAATAGGCAGCAACCCATTAAAAAGAATTTTGTACTCTCAATGACTTCGCCCTGAGTTGAGGATGAATATGCGGCTATTGCAGAGAATAACGACGTCAGAGTAAGGAGGATAAAGGGCGGAGCTATTTCACGATATACCGATGCTCTTAACCCGAAAATTACTGGTGACGTAGCAGATACGGCCGCCGCTATCGGCGGCGGAGCAAATAGCATCAAGAAGGGGACGACATAGTGCCGGAGCCAAAGTCTAGTTTTCCGCTTGTACCCTAGTCTATGATTCATTTGTATCCAAGCTCCGCGGACTCAGTTGTTGCAGTGATAGTTTTCGTTTTTAATTGAGAAAACCATAAAGATCAATTAGGTCATCAGCCATTTTTTCTTGGGTGAAACAAGCCAAGGATTTTGTCGCGCCCTTCCAACCCATCTTTAATCGCATATCTCGGTCAATTGCCAGCTCCCTCATTTTTCTTGCCACGGCTTGACTATCTAGTCTATTGACGAGATAGCCGGTTTGTTGATCATCTACTACTTCGGGTATTCCCCCGACATCTGCCGCTATGGTAGGAAGGCCTCTTCCCGCAGCCTCTGCGAGGACAATGCCGAACGTTTCCATTTCTGGTAAGTGGATAAAAACATGGGCTGCGTCCAGTTGACGAAACACTTCGCTTGTCGCACCAGTTAGCCGGAAAGATGATTCCAATCCGAGGGAGGCAATGTACGCAGATATCTCATTTTTCTTTGGGCCATCTCCGACGAAGATCACTCTAATTGGTGGAGCTTGATCGAGCTCGTAGTACGCTCGCACTGCGTCCACAATTTCCTTGTGTCCTTTTTGGCCGGTAAACATGGCTACACTTACAAAAGTTATCGGTGCAATTTCATCGCGTTGTTCTGTCAGCTTATAAAAATCCGTCTTCGCCTTTAGAAGGAAATTTGCGTCGAGAGTAGAATTATAGACAACCCGTATTTTAGATGCATCTACTCCGTAAGAAATGAGCTTGGTTTTTACTGATTGCGACACTGCAACTAATTCAAATGGTACGTGTTTTAAGAAGAATTCCTTTCCATTTCCTAGGACGGTGTTGAATATCTTTGCTCTGGTGATTTTTGCAGCAGGATATGCCGCGACTCCGGCGTGGGCGTTAAATGTGTGGATGACAGAGAATTTTTCTCGACTACAGAGCAACGCGAGCTTGAATGCAACGGTGGCTGTTGAAAATGCAGAACGGTGTTCTATCGACAATTCTGGAATGTGTACGTGTTTAAACCCTTGCTGATCTAGAACTGAGATCAATTCACCTCCACTTGAGGCAAAGACAACATCAATCCCTCGAGAGCGAAGAGAATGAGCGCTGGAGAGCATTAGGCGTGCTGGACCTGCAAGCTTAAGATCAGAGCGAACAAAGAGTATTTTTCTTTTCATATTTGTTTGGTGTACGAGTATTTACGTAGCGCTACCAAAGATGTAAGTGCGCCTACCACTGCGCTGACGCTAATCGTTGCTAGGATCAGAAGCGCGTTTCGGAAATACAAGCTAATGGCGAGCCCACCAGTTGTGGCTATGAGAATGCTAAATGCTATAGCCTCAATTTTTCGCTGTTGGCCCAGCGTCGCGAATGTACGTTGTGTCATCTCTATGATAGGGATAAATACAACCACAGGAAGAAGCGGGATGCTATAGGGTAGCACCTTGAGAATTTCAAATTTTTGGCCGTTCAGAATTTTCAAGCTAAATTCAGGAAAGCCCTTGTTGAGTAATAAAAGTGCGGCAATTGAAATGGCTAAAGCCGCATTGTTGCGGCTCAGCTTTGCTATTTTTTGAACTGCTCCCCTTCCTTCTGTTGAGATGATTTGGGAAAAGAAACGTGATCCGAAAACAAACCAAACAGACGTGAGGACTAGGAGTGGAATTTTAAGCCCGTAACTGACCAATGAGGCTTTTCCCTCATCCAATTGATTAGCGGCGAGCACCGCCGCTAATAGGCAAAGATTCATTGAGAGCATTGCCGCACCTCCGGCTAGAGTATTTCTTAGGTCGGTAGAGAAGATTGACCGCCTACTTTTCGCCAGCCGCAAGATGTCTTTATTAGGCCATACTGGAACTGCGATGCGCGCAAAAACTATCGTTCTGAGAGCAAATGAAATAACGAGCCCAACAGCATAGGACGTGATGTCTAAGTTGAATAGCAGAAGTGACGCAATAAGCGGTAGTGTTATTATAATATTTCCCGAAATGACGGGCGTTTGCTGATTGCGACTCAAGAATATTGCAACTTGGTATTCTGCGATTATTGAGAAGAACACGGTTGCCGGGACGATTGCGGCAATTGCGAATTGTTCGCCACTCCTCGCTTCATCGGGAACGGCAATTACGTATACAAAACTTATTGCCCACGCAATGGTAGTAAAGATAAATCCTGTTTTAATGCCGTCGAGCATTGCATATGTGGAAAATTCGCGTTGTTCTATTTTTCTTGACAGCGGAGTTAAATTGGTGACAACGCAGATTCCGACGGCGCTTGCAAGCAAACTGCAAATGCCGTAAATAACAACAAATGTGTCAAGAGAGGAGGATATCCCGACGTGCTCTAGAAGTGCAATTTCTCTGATTAGCCCCGCTATTTTCGAAACTATTGTGATTAATAGCAGAAAATAGGTTAATTTAAAAAGTCGTTTCATCTAGGGCCGTCAAAAGGATCGTCGTACAAAGTGCAGCGTTTGGCTTCGTGAAAAGGCGACTTTGATGTCCGGCCATTCGGGTGTAATTGGGCCGGTTGGGGTTAAATGCAGAGTCCGAGGGTATTGAGAAATACTTAATTGCTGTAGATTAAGTATTTTTGGTCGAAAAGGGAGCGGGCAAGTTGCATGCTCGCAATCGCGAGGAAGATCAGAACGCAGAGAGGAGCTAGTCCGATCTGTCTTGAGACGCATGCTTATGCCTGGGTCGCATGTGTGGTTGGCGAGATTAGGCAGCGTGGCCCACAGCTGTTTCGCGTTCAGCCTTCCAGTTTTGAGTGGTAGATACTAATCCTTCTCCTTTCGCCAGGATTGAGGGGTCCATCGTCTTGGGGAGCGAACGGGCGGAAAGGAGAGAGTACGGAGTATATTCTGGGACGAGTCGCTGCAGAGCTATGCGAATGTCCAAGCTGGCCCCATTCGTGCACGCAATGCGAAGTTGTTCTAGCAAGGGCTCAAGTTGATCTAGAGTCAAATAATGCTCGCGTGAGCAAAGAATGCGTGGATGTTCGCTTGGAATAGTGTCACCGCCGATTAGTAGCTCTTCGTAAAGTTTTTCCCCAGGACGTAATCCCACGACCTGAATCTCGATGTCGCCATTCGGATTGTCTGTGTCTTTCACAGCTAAACCCGACATTTCAACCATGGTCCGTGCTAGATCAATAATTCTTACTGGGTCGCCCATGTCAAGTACAAAGACTTCGCCACCTTGGGCCATGGCCCCAGCCTGAATCACAAGCTGGGCCGCTTCCGGAATAAGCATGAAATAGCGTGTAACATCCTCGTGGGTGACCGTAATCGGGCCGCCGCGCTGGATTTGATTGCGAAATAATGGGACAACCGAGCCGGAAGAGCCTAGTACATTACCAAAGCGAACCATGCTAAAGGTGGTTCGATTATTGGGGCGTAGAGAAAAGGCTTGAAAAATTAGCTCAGCGCAGCGTTTGGTCGCGCCCATTACATTGGGAGGGCGAACTGCCTTGTCCGTGGAAATCAGTACGCACGTTTCAATATTATTTTGAGCGGCAGTGAGGGCAACTGCCCAAGTTCCCAGAACGTTATTGCGTATGCCCGCTGCCATATTGTTTTCTACGAGCGGTACGTGCTTATAGGCTGCTGCATGGTATATGGTATTGACCTGGTGTTCGCGGACAATCTGACTTAGTTGTGAAATGTCGCATACGCTACCCATATACGCATAGAGTTTGATGTCGGGAAAGCGCTCTTTTAATTCATGTTCGATCGCATAAAGAGCGTATTCTGAATGATCAAGTAGAATAAGCTGGCTGGGTTGTTGCGATTCGATCTGTCTGCACAGTTCACTACCTATTGAGCCTCCCGCTCCTGTAACAAGTACAGATTTTCCCGTAACGCACTTAGAAAATAGGTCGCTTCTTGGGGGAACTGGCTTACGGCCCAAGAGATCTTCGACTTGAACCTCTCGAATGGCGCTTTCTAGTATCTTGCCTTCGACCATCTCCGCCATAGTGGGCAGGGTACGCACAGGAATGCTGAGATGAGAGAGTCGATTGACAATGGTTCGCCGTCGCTGTGGAGAAGCGGACGGGATTGCTAGAACAATCTGCTGAATTTCGTGCTTATGTAGGACTTCGTCTAAACGACTTAGCGGATACACGCGGAGGCCGGCTACATGTTTGTTAGCCAGACGGGTATCATCGTCGAAGAAACAAATCGGTGCGTACGCGTGGCTGGTACGCATGGCGTTAACCAGTTGAAAACCGGCCTCGCCTGCTCCATAGACAGCGACTCTCGGCGCTTTGAGGTGTTTGCGCAAGGGCGTACGCAGGAGGTTGCGTGCTCCAAACCGAGAAATGACGACGTAAGAAAAAGCAATAAACCAATAGATTAACAAGGAACTGCGCGGCGGTGTGGGAAGGTCAAATAGTAGGCAGCCCGCATACGTCCCGATTGCTATGATAGCAAGTCCGATGCCTGTAGATCGGAGCATGGATATATCCATGTATCGAACGACAGTTCGATAAAGGCCGCAAAAATAAAAAACCGGAATGGCGGCTAGCGCCATAATCACGGGTGCGCTAATTCCGTACTTTTGAAGGATTATTGCATCGCCTAGGCGGAGATAAAAAGCTGCAATTAAGCTGGCTGGGAGCGCGATAGCGTCAGCGATGACCATAACCGCGATTTTTTGCGGTCTGGAAAAAGAAAGTAAGATATTGCGGAGCTTGGTCAACATAAATTACCTTGTACCAATCTAGTTGCGGTAACGAGCTACTGCGTAAGAGGCAACTTGCCTAGCTGAGCTCATTGCCCATCGACTTGTGATTGGCAAAGCGGTTGGCACTCGGTAGAGCATCGGCAGTCTATGCTAAACAGGCCGAATTGCGTCAATCCCGCGAACAGGGGATTGCGAGAGGTCAGGATCTCGCTTTTTGGGAGGCCACGGAGAGTCTGTAAGGTTAGCATGTCGTGCCTCTTTATTGCTCGCCGCAAGGTAATCCGTTGCATCTGTTTGTACCTGGACGACATGTTAGCCCGAAGCGTGGGAAATACAAAAAAAGCGACCATTGTAAGAAGCTTGTATATATCTTCGAGTGGGTTCTTATTCTAAAGTTGAGACATCTGCTCTAGTGACTCGTGGGGTGTGGCTACTCCACTATCGGTGAATAATGGACTATCAGAGGTGCACAAGAGGACATCGCGAGGCGGAGGATCAAGCCAGGCTGGTGGCCAGCCGGTCCACGCATCGGACCGCCAGCATTTCCTCGTCCGCCTCCACCATCAGGCGCAGCTTGGGCTCGGTGCCGGAAGGGCGGATCAGGACCCGGCCGCGGCCTTGCAGCGTGGCGGAAACCTCCCGGTAGGCCGCGGCCAGGCCGGGATGGGATTCCCATTCCAGGTCGGGTTGCAGCTTCACGTTCACGAGTTTCTGCGGCAGCAGGTGCAGTTCCGAGGTCAGGGCCGGCAGGCCCTTGCCGCTGCGGCGTATGGCGGCCATGACCTGGAGGGCGGCGATGACGCCGTCGCCGGTTGAGTGGCGGTCCAGGCACAGGATGTGGCCGGAGCTTTCGCCGCCGAACAGCCAGCCCTTGTCCTGCAGGGCTTGCATCACGTTTTTGTCGCCAACCGGGGTGCGGACGAAGGGAACGTCCAGGTCGGCCATGCGTCGTTCGAACGCGTAGTTGGTCATGACGGTGCCGGCCACGCCGGCCACCGGGCCTTGCGTCATGCGGTCGCGCACGATCACATAGAGCAGTTCGTCGCCGTTGTACATGCGGCCGCTGGCATCGACCATTTGCAGCCGGTCGGCGTCGCCGTCCAGGGCCACGCCCAGATCCGCGCGGTGTTCCTTGACCTTTTCGGCCAGGGTTTCCGGATGGGTGGCGCCCACTTTTTCATTGATGTTGAAGCCGTTGGGCTCGCAACCGATGGTGATGACGGTGGCGCCCAGTTCCCGGAAGACGTTGGGCGCGATGTGGTAGGCGGCGCCGTGGGCGGCATCGACCACGATCCGCAGGCCGCTCAGGTCCATTTCCGGAGGGAAGCTGGCCTTGCAGAATTCGATGTAGCGGCCGGCGGCGTCGTCCAGGCGCTTGACCCGGCCCAGTCCTTCGGAGGGCGTGCAGCCCATGGGCTGGTCCAGCGCGGCTTCGATGGCCTGTTCGGTCTGGTCGGGGAATTTGCTGCCCTGGGCCGAGAAGAACTTGATGCCGTTGTCGTCGAAGGGGTTGTGCGAGGCGCTGATGACGATGCCGGCGGACAGGCGCAGCGCGCGGGTCAGGTAGGCGACGGCCGGGGTGGGAATGGGGCCGGCCAGGACGACGTCCACACCGGCGGCGGAAAGGCCGGCTTCCAGGGCGGATTCGAGCATGTAGCCGGAAATGCGGGTGTCCTTGCCGATCAGGACGGACGGACGATGTCCGCGCGGGGCCTGGGCCAGGAGGACCTGGCCGGCGGCGTGGCCCAGGCGCAGGGCGAAGGCGGGATTGATGACCGCTCCGCCTACTTTGCCCCGGATGCCGTCGGTGCCGAAATATTTAACTTGTGCTGCAGCCATGATTTCTTCCGTGCGTTCTTATTGCCTCATGCTTCTTTGCTTGTTCGACGAGGAAAGCGACGCCTGGCGTTCCTTTTTATCGGAGCACCGGTAGAGACAGGCCGCCATGATTCCCCACTACGGCTTTTATGGAAATCTGCCGTTTAGCCAACGCAAGCCACACGGACGACAGCATAGGCGGGGAAGTGTGACACTCCACTTCCGCTATGTAACAAAATACGGGAGATGGTCCCTAGAATGGGGTAATGCCCAGGGGGTCGCGCACCGGGCCCCCAGGTATCGCAGCGCTTACAATTTGTTACGCTGTTTAACTAATGTTCGAAGTTTTGCGGTCTTTGCCCATCTGGGAAAGTCCAGGTGCTGGAGTCATTCCCTGGATCGGTGCAGGACCAGCCAACGGGGGGTGCGAAAGCGCACGATCGCTGTATACAGCCAAGTATAGACAGCGATGAAGATCGTGAGACATAGCATTAACACTAGGCCTCGATCCCAGAACACGGTGGCCGGGACGATGGCGACCAGGCTGAGTGCCCACAGGTAGGGGGACGTGACGGCGTTGCGCTGGGTCAGCAGCCGCGCGTTGCGGGTGCCGATGGCCCACCGGATCACCCGCTTGTAGATCAGCATGTGCAGATGGACCCCATCCGGCATGCTGGGGGACATGCCTCGGAGATATTTCTTTCGATATATGGAGAATAGCGTTTCGAAGATGGGATAGATGAACAGCAGCGCGGGATACCAGGCCGAGACCACGGGATTGCGGACCACCAGCAGGATGCCCAGTTCGGCCAGCATGAAGCCCAGGAAATAGGCGCCACCGTCGCCCAGGAAAATCAGGCCGTAGGGATAGTTCCAGACCAGGAAACCCAGGATGGCGCCGATCATCAGGAGCGAGCCGCCCAGGATGAGGGGGTCGCCGACCTTGAAGGCCACGTAGCCCAGCGAGGCGAACATGGCCAGGGCCGCGGCGGCGGCCAGGCCATTGAAGCCGTCGATGATGTTGACCGCGTTGACCATCGCGCCCACGCACAGGATCGCGGCCAGGCCGCCGACCACCGGGATGGCCAGCCAGGCATCGGCCATGGGGATGTCGATGCGGGTGACGGTGGCCTGCAGCAAGACGGCGGCCAGGGCGGCGCCGGCGAACGCGCAAAGCAGGCGGACGGTGGGGCTGATGCGCTTGGTGAAGTCTTCCGCCAGTCCGATTCCGAACACCACGGCCGAACACAGCAGCAGCAAGGCAAGGTCGATGGCCAGTGGGAAGTCGCGCGAGGTCAGGGCGGCGACCGCCACCGTACAGCCCCCGACGATGCCCAGGCCGCCGATCCGGGGCACGGGCCGGACGTGGAATTTCTGGACGCCGTCCAGGTCGTGGTCCGCCGCGGCGCTGTCGCGGTTGGCGAAGCGCACGATAAGCATGGTCACGAGTAGGGAAACAATGAAACTGATCGTCAGATTGAGCATGCATGCTCGCCGCGGGTGAACGCCGGTCCGTTGCCGGCGCAAAGGATTGTTTAGCCTGTTATTTGTATATCCGACAGCCAGGGCGTGTCACGCGACTCCAGGTATCGCCTGGTATCGCATAATTATCGCCCCGTTACGCCGGGTTACGTCATACAAGAAAACAGGGTTTTCGTGCTTCAACTTCATCTATAGTCCCAGTGAACTTTCCGGGATATGCACCGGACTATATCGCCTGGAAGGGCGGTGCATGGACACCAAAATAAGTAAGTGAGTGCTGATTGCTCGGTTCGCCCATGGCTGGCGGGCGCATCGCACCACTACGGCCCATCAAACGAATCTGAATCAGGAGCATCCCGTGGGGACCAACGTCTCATCTTCACCCGTCGACATCGCCGCTTCCGCCTTCAAGGCCTATGACATCCGTGGCGTGGTCCCGTCGCCGCTCAGCCCGGAATTCGCCCGCCGCCTGGGCGCGGCGCTGGCGCTGGAAGCGCACCGGGCCGGCGTGCGGCAGGTGGTGGTCGGCCGCGACGGCCGGCTGAGCGGGCCGGATCTGGCGCAGGCGCTGCAGGCCGGCCTGATGGCGGGCGGCATCGACGTGCTGGACGTGGGCATGGTGCCGACGCCGCTGGTCTATTACGCGGCCAACGTCAGCGGCACGGGCTCGGGCGTGGCGATTACCGGCAGCCACAATCCGCCGCAGTACAACGGGTTCAAGATGATGATGGCCGGCACGACGCTGTACGGCGATGCCATTACCGCGCTGCGTGAGCCCATGATGAAGAATGCCGGCGGGGATGCGGCCACGCCCGGTTCCCGCAAGGAATGGGATGCCGTGCCGGAGTACCTGCAGCGCATCGTGGGCGACGTGAAGCTGGCCCGCAAGATGAAGATCGCGGTGGATGCGGGCAACGGCGTGGCCGGCCCGGTGGCGGTGCAGTTGTTCAAGGCGCTGGGCTGCGAGGTGGTGGAGCTGTATTGCGACGTGGACGGGACCTTCCCCAACCACCATCCGGATCCCGCCGATCCGCACAATCTGGAAGACCTGGTCCGCTGCCTGGCCGAGACCGATTGCGAGATCGGCCTGGCCTTCGACGGCGACGGCGACCGCCTGGGCGTGGTGACGAAGTCGGGGCAGATCATCTGGCCCGATCGGCAACTGATCCTGTTCGCGCGCGACGTGCTGTCGCGCAATCCGGGCGCCGAGATCATCTATGACGTCAAGTGCAGCCGCTACGTGGCCCAGGAAGTGAAGGCCGCGGGCGGCAAGCCGCTGATGTGGAAGACCGGGCATTCGCTGGTCAAGGCCAAGCTGAAGGAGACCGGCGCGCCGCTGGCGGGCGAGATGAGCGGGCATATCTTCTT
Source organism: Pigmentiphaga sp. H8 (assembly GCF_003854895.1). NCBI lineage: Bacteria > Pseudomonadati > Pseudomonadota > Betaproteobacteria > Burkholderiales > Alcaligenaceae > Pigmentiphaga > Pigmentiphaga sp. H8. The sequence goes on from NZ_CP033966.1 coordinate 1,052,378, forward strand.
CAAGGAACGCTGGTACGGTTTCGACGATGGCCTGTATACCGGCGCGCGGCTGCTGGAGATCGTGTCGCGCTCGGACAACCCTTCGGCGGTGCTGGAAGCCCTGCCGCAGGCCAAGTCCACGCCTGAACTGAAGATGGAGACCGCCGAGGGCGAGCAGTTCGAGGTGGTCAAGCGCCTGCAGGAGCAAGGGCAGTTCACCGGTGCGCGCGAGGTGATCACGATTGATGGCGTGCGGGTGGAATACGCGGACGGCTTCGGGCTGGCCCGCGCCTCGAACACGACGCCGGTGGTGGTGCTGCGTTTCGAGGCGGACGACGATGCCGCGCTGGCGCGCATCCAGCAGGATTTCCGCACGCAGTTGCTGCGCGTCGCTCCCGACGCCAAGCTGCCGTTCTAAGGAGGAGAGGGCATGCAGGAAGGGGTTCCCGCCGATCTGGTGTCCGTTGCGCCGTTGGCCGAGACGGCCGAATGGCGCGCCTTCGTCGAGGCCGCCCATCGGGCGGATCGCCGGGCGGGCACGCTGCGGGTGGTAGAGGTGGCCGGTCTGTCGGTGGACCTGAGTACCCAGGCGCAGTCCGACGAACTGTCGGCCGCGGGCGCATCGCTGCTGGCCGCCCGTGATTTCGAGGCCTCGCGGGCGCGCCTGCTGGAAGGCGGCATCGCCAATTGCACGGAAAACCGCGCCGCCTGGCATGCCGCCCTGCGCGCGGAAGAGCCGCCCGGGCGGGTGGCGGGCCGGGTGCTGGCCGAGCGCGACCGTGTGCGGGCCTTCGTGCGCCATGTGGATGCGGAAGGGCGCTATGACAGCGTGGTGCATATCGGCATAGGCGGCAGCGACTGGGGCCCCAAGCTGGTGGTGGCCGCGCTGGGCTATGCGGGTACGCGCAGGCAGATGCGCTTCGTGTCCAATATCGATGGCCATGCCATCGAGGCGGGCCTGATCGGGCTGGACCCCAGGCGCACGCTGGTGGTGGTGTCGTCCAAGTCGTTCGGCACGACCGAAACCCTGCACAACGCCGATTGCGCGCTGCGCTGGCTGCGCGAGGCCGGCATCGCCGACCCATGGTCGCAGGTGGTGGCCGTGACGGCCAATCCCGACGCGGCGCGGGACATGGGCGTGGCGCCCGAGCGCATCTTCACGTTCTGGGACTGGGCCGGGGGCCGTTATTCGGTCTGGTCGGCCATCGGCTTGCCGATCGCGCTGGCCTTGGGCGCCGAGGCGCTGGACGGGCTGCTGCAGGGCGCGGCCGCGATGGACGTCCATTTCTCGACCGCGCCGCTGGCCGCGAATGCGCCGGTGCAGCTGGCCCTGGCGGGGCTGGCCAATCGCAACGCGTTCGGCTATGCCTCGCTGAACATCGCGCCCTACGACGCGCGGCTGGTCCATCTCGTGCCCTATCTGCAGCAATTGGAGATGGAGTCGCTGGGCAAGTCGGTCGACCTCGGGGGCCGGCCGGTCACGGTGCCGACCGGGCCCGTGGTCTGGGGCATGCCGGGCACCGACGGCCAGCACACGTTCTTCCAGTGGCTGCACCAGGGGCCGGAAGGCGCTCCGGTGGATTTCATCATCTGCCGCGAGGCGGACCACCCCTACCCGGAACACCACCGGCTGCTGGTGGCCAACTGCCTGGCCCAGCGCGAGGCGCTGCTGCGCGGCAAGTCCACGCCCGTGCTCGAGGCGGAGCTGGCGGCGAAGGAAAGCGACCCGGCGCGCGCGGCCTGGCTGGCGCGGCACAAGATGCATCCCGGCGGCCGGCCATCCACGCTGATCGTGTTGCCGCGCCTGAGCGCGCATGCGCTGGGGGCGTTGCTGGCGCTGTACGAGCACAAGGTGTTCGTGCAGGGGCTGGTGTGGGGCATCAACCCCTACGATCAGTGGGGCGTCGAATACGGCAAGGTCCTGGCCACGGGCATCGCGCGGGAATTGGCCGGCAAGGGAGCAGCGGACGGACACGATGCGTCGACCGCGTATTGGGTGGCGCAGTGGGGCAACGGCGGGATGTAGGCAACGCGCGCGCTTTTCGGCTATCGTGAAACCATTGTGTTGCGGGAGAGCGTATGAAACCCTCCGAAGCCCTGGCCTTGAACCGCGTCGCGATACGGCGTGTGGTCGAGTCTCATCGCGCCCGCAATGCTCGTGTATTTGGCTCCGTACTGCGCGGTAAGGATACGGATAGCAGCGACCTGGACATCCTCATCGATCCGACGCCGGAGACGACCCTATTTGACATCGGTGCGATCCGACACGAGTTGGGCAAGCTGTTGGGGGTGCCAGTGGATGTTCTCACTCCCAACGCGCTGCCAGATCGTTTCCGGGCCAAGGTGCTCGCGGAGGCTCGCCCGGTATGACTCTTGACCAGCAACGCTTGGTCGACTATCTCACGCATATCGTAGAAGCCATCGAACGCATCAACTACTACACCGGCGGCATGGACGAGGGCACGTTCCTGCGCGACCAACTCGTGCAGGATGCGGTGATTCGCAATTTCGAGATCATCGGCGAGGCCAGTAACAACATCGAGAAGCGCTATCCCGAATTTGCAGCGGCGCATCCGGAACTGCCTTTGTCGTTCGCCTACCAGATGCGCAACGCTCTTGCCCACGGCTATTTCAAGGTCGATTTTGAGATCGTCTGGAAGACGATCCAGCGCAGTCTTCCTGGGTTATTCGTTCAAGTTCGGGAGGCCTTGGCCAGTATCACTGGCCCGGACATTGAAGGGATGGGGTCATGACCGCCCAGGTGGATCGCGTCCTTCTTGCCAGTTAAAACCCTTCCTTCCCCTCAATCCAGCAGCGCGGGATCCCAGGCGTGGACGACCTGGCGCTGTTCGCCCAGGCCGGGAATGCCCAGCGTGACGACGTCGCCCGCCTTGAGGTAGACCGGGGGCTTCTGTCCCAGCCCGACGCCGGGCGGCGTGCCCGTGGCGATCAGGTCGCCGGGTTCGAGCGTGGTGAAGCGGCTGATGTAGCTGACCAGGAAATCCACGCCGAAGACCATGTTGCGCGTGCTGCCGTCCTGGCGGCGTTTGCCGTTCACGTCCAGCCATAGGCGCAAGTCCTGCGGGTCCGGGACTTCGTCGGCCGTTACCAGCCACGGGCCGATCGGGCCGAAGGTGTCGCAGCCTTTGCCCTTGTCCCACTGGCCGCAGCGTTCGAGCTGGTATTCGCGTTCCGAGACGTCGTTGATGACGCAGAAGCCTGCGACATGCCGGCGGGCGTCCGCGGGTTCGACGTAGCGGGCGCGCGTGCCGATGACGATGCCCAATTCGATTTCCCAATCGGTCTTGGTGGAGTCGCGTGGCATGACGATGGGGTCGTCGGGACCCTGGATGCTGCTATTCCATTTGGCGAACAGCACTGGTTCCTGGGGAACGGGCTGGTTGGACTCGGCCGCGTGATCGCTGTAGTTCAGCCCGACGCAGATGAATTTCCCCGTGCCGAGGTAGGGCGCGCCCAGTCGCGTTCCGGTCGGAACGATGGGCAGATGCTCGGTGTCCAGCGCACGCAGGCGGTCGAGCTCGGCGGGGGACAGGGTGGCGTGGGTGATGTCGTCCAGGTGCGAGGACAGGTCGCGCATCGCGCCGCGCGCATCCACGAGGCCGGGTTTTTCGTGGCCCTTGGGGCCATGGCGTAGAAGTTTCATGGGTGATGGATGATGGGTTGTGCCGGTGTCGTCAAAGCGAGACGCGCGGGATATGGGCCTGTTCGATGACACCTGCCCATTTGCGGATTTCCTGGCGCGTCTTGTCTTCCAGTTCCTGTGGCGTGGAACTGGCGGCGATGGCGCCTTGCGCGTTCAGCTTTTCCTTGACGGCGGTATCCGCCAGGGCAAGAGCGGTTTCGCGGGCGAGGCGATCGATGATGGCTCGCGGCAGGCCCGCGGGACCTACCAGGGCCGTCCAGGTGTAGGCCTCGAAGCCGGCCATGCCCGATTCGACGAAGGTGGGGACGTCGGGAAGCGACGACAGCCGCTGGTCGGCGCCGACCGCAAGCGCACGGATCTTGCCGCTCTTGATGTGCTGGTAGGAGGCGAGCGCATTGTCGAACATCACGGAAACTTGTCCGCTGATCAGGTCGGCCAAGGCCAGGCTGCTGCCCTTGTACGGTACATGCACGATGTCCAGGCCCTGCTGGCTCTTGAGCAGTTCCATCGTCAGGTTGGGCGGGGAGCCCACGCCGGGCGACGCGTAGTTCAGCTTGCCCGGGTTGGCCTTTACCCATCGTATGAACTCCGCCAGGTTTCTGGCGGGAACCGAGGGATGTACGTTCAACACCAGCGGCAGGATGGACGTGAGCGAGATCTGCGCGAAATCCTTCAGCGGATCGTAGGGCATGCGTTCGAACAGACTGATGTTGACCGCATGCGGGCCGTTGCCCGTCAGAAGCAGGGTATAGCCGTCCGCGGGCGCCCGGGCCGCGGCTTCCTGGCCGATGATGCCCGAAGCGCCGGCCCGGTTGTCGACGATGAAGCTCTGGCCCAGTGACGCGGACAGCCGGTCGGCCAGGATGCGGGCGATGATGTCGGTCGCGCCGCCGGCGGGGAAGGGGACGATCATGCGTACCGGCCGGTTGGGCCAGTTGTCTTCCTTGGCGTGCGCGGCTTGCATGACGGGGGCGATGGCCGCGGCAGCCGTCAGCCCGAGCAGAGTTCGGCGTTTCATGATGGCGGTTTCCTTGGTGGTTCCGGCGCGGGTCCGCGTCAGTGCCCGGCAGGGCGGTAGAACGGCGCATCGCCCTGGATCGTCGTACGCCGCATCAGCCGGCGATAGGTATTGTCGAAGTCGGTGGCCCGATGCATGGTCGACCGGTTGTCCCAGAAGACGAGATCGCCCGGCTGCCATTTGTGGCGATACACGAAGGCGGGTTGGGTGGCGAAGTCGCTCAGCTCCACGACCAGGCGCCGGCCGGCATCGTCGTCCATGCCTTCGATGCTGCGGGTCAGGCCTTCGCCGACGTACAGCGCCTGCCGGCCCGTGGAGGGATGGGTGCGTACCAGCGGATGCGCGACGGGCGGCGTCTTGGCTTCTTCGGCCGGCGTGAGCGGCGTGCGGTGGGACAGATAGGTGCGGTAGTGCCAGGGGTAGTCGTGGACGCCGCGCAGCCCGGCCAGCCGCTGCCGCTCTTCGGCGGGAAGGGCGTCGTGGGCGGCGAACATGCTGGCGAACTCCGTATCCGCGCCTTGCGGCGGGCATTCCACCCCGTACAGCAGCGAGCCCATGCTTGGACGGGGCAGGAACGACATGTCGGAATGCCAGAGCATGCCCGCGCGGTCGGCGCCGATCTTCTCCCCTTTCTCGTTGGTGATGTTGGAAAGAATGGTGACTTCCGGGCAATCGGCCATGTTGAAGCGATTGACCACGTGGCCGATCAGCGGACCGAAGTGCGCGCTGAAGTCGCGGTGAGCGACGGGGGGCAGGTCCTGGTCCCGGAAGATCACCACGCCGTGCTGCTCCCAGGCGTCGCGGATGTCCGCGACGGCGTCGGCGGGGATCGGCCGGGAAAGATCGACGCCCTCGATCTGGGCGCCGATGTACTCGGTGAGCTTGCGGACGGTAAGGCCGCTGGCGGTGCGATAGCTGTCTGCAAGAGTCGTCTGATCCATCATGTCTCCTCGTTTTGTTTAATTGTCGACAATAGATGGCCGTGATGTCAATGCAGGGGTTTTTACTGATAAAAATCCATTCTGATTCGTTATGTTGTCTTGTCGACAACGAGCCCGGCGTACAGCGCCGTCAGGTGGCGAGCACGTTCAACGCATAGGCCAGGTTGTCCTGGACCAGTTTCTGGCCGCAAAGATTGGCGCCGGCATGGTCTTGCCTGCGCAGCGCTTCGAGCAACCCGCGCCAGTTGTCCAGCGACTGTTCGCGGCGAGTGGCGGAGGACAGGCCGAGATTGGTGTAGCGGGCGATCTGCAGCGACATTTGGTTCAGCATGCTGGCCAGTTTCCTGTTGCCGCAGTGTTCGCAGATCAGCCGGGCCATGCTGGCGGACAGCGCGGCGTGTTCCAGCGCGCGCGCCTGTTCGTCGGCGCCTTCGAGCGTGGACATGCGGGCCAGCGTATCGTCCAGGCGGCGCAGGTGGGCCTCGGTGCGGGATCGGGCGAAAAGATCGCACGCGACGCCCAGCAGCGCGGCACGGATCTGGTAGATCTCGACCATTTCATCGTGGCTGAGCGCGGTGACCTTGGCGCCGTGGCGGGGCTGGATGGACACCACGCCGTCGCGTTCAAGGATGCGGAACGCTTCGCGCACGCTGCTGCGGCTGACCCCGAAATAACCCGCGAGCGGGATTTCGCGCAGGCTGGCGCCGGGCGCGATCTCGTTCTTCATGATCGCTTCGGCGATGGCTTCGGCGACCTGTTCAGGCAGGCTCGTGAGATTGGGGGGAGACCGTAGCAGCAGGGAGTCGAGAGCCATGAAGCGGTTGCTTGTTGGAGAAGAAGGTGGGCAGACTGTGCGGGCAGTCTGCCTGGGTATTGTCCAATAAATCGGCACCGGCGTGGCCGGCCGAAGCTGTGGTTCCTATTCGAGTCGACCCCGGCAATTGAGTGCCGGTCCTTCCCTCCGGTTAAAATCCGCCCTTTCCACGCAGCCGGTTTCTCGCCGGCTTCCGTCCGTGCCCCGTATTCTCCTCGTCAAGACCTCGTCCATGGGCGACATCGTCCATGCGCTGCCCGCCGTCTCCGATATCGTCCGCCACATGCCGGACGCGCAGATCGACTGGGTGGCCGAAGAGGCATTCGCCGCCATCCCCGCGCTGCATCCGCGGCTGAACGCCGTCATTCCCGTGGCGCTGCGCCGTTGGCGCAAGGCCTGGTGGTCGGCGTCGGTAAGGGCCGAGCGGGCGGCCTTTCGCAAGCGGCTGCTCGAGCATCGGTATGACGCCGTGATCGACATGCAGGGGCTCTGGAAATCGGCGATGGTGGCGCGCATGGCGAACGGGCCGCTGCATGGTTGCGACCTGCGTTCGGCGCGCGATCCCTTCGCGTCTTTTTTCTATCAGTATCGCTACCGGGTGGTGTTCGAGCAGTCGGCGGTGGTGCGCATGCGGGAACTGGCCGCCTTTGCGCTGGGATACGAGCTGGCTGGGCCGCCGGATTTCGGTATCCGCGCCGAGCCGCCCACGGGCCTGCCCGCGCGCTACGCCGCGATCATGCCGTCGGCCAGCCGGCCGACCAAGCTGTGGGCCGAGACGTCGTGGCGTACGGTGCTGGAGCGGCTGGCGGTGGCGGGGCAGGCGCCGCTGGTGTTTGCCGGTACCGAAGACGAGGCGGCCCGGGCGCAGCGCCTGATCGCCGGTATTCCCGGTGCCCGGGCGCTGCCGCGCATGGGGCTGGCCGAGGTGGCCGGCGTACTGGCGGGCGCATCGGTGGTGGTGGGGCTGGACAGCGGGCTGACGCACCTGGCCGGCGCGCTGGGGCGACCCACCATTGGCATCTACGCCGACTACGATCCGGCGCTGGCGCCGGTGACCGGCTCGGCCTATACGGCCAGCCTGGGCGGGCGGGGGACGCCGCCTTCGTGCGAACAGGTGCTGGCGGCCATCGGGCAGGCGCTGCCGGCCGTGCCGGGAGTGGCGCGTTGATGCGGGGCGCGGTGCTGCAGGCCGTGTATTCGTCGTTGTGGCGGCTGGCCACGCCTTTCCTGCTGTGGCGCATCTGGCGCCGGGCGCGGCGCGAGCCGGTGTACGGCGTCCATCCGGCCCAGCGTTTCGGTTTCTATGGCAGCGGCCGGCATGCGCCGGCGCGCGGCGGTTTCCGCGCCGCGCCGGTCTGGGTGCATGCGGTCAGCCTGGGCGAGACGCGCGCGGCGCAGCCGCTGGTCCGGGCGCTGCTGGACCGTGGCCTGCCGGTGCTGCTGACCCACATGACGGCCACCGGCCGCACCGAGGGGGCGCGCCTGTTCGAGCAGGACATCGTGCAGGGCCGGTTGCGGCAGGTCTGGCTGCCCTATGACATGCCGGGGGCCGTGCACCGCTTCTACCGGTATTTCGCGCCGCGCTGCGGCCTGCTGGTCGAGACCGAGGTCTGGCCCAACCTGGTAGCCGGCGCGCGGCGCTACGCGGTGCCGATCGCCCTGGTCAGCGCGCGGTTGTCGGCTTCGTCGGCGCGCAAGACGCTGCGGGTGGCCAGCCTGGCGCGCCGCACCTACGGCCGCCTGGATGCCGTGTTGGCGCAGACCCGGGCCGACGCCGAGCGGCTGCGCCAGGTGGGCGCGCGCGATCCGCAGGTGGTGGGCAATCTGAAGTTCGACCTGCAACTGCCCTACGACCTGATGCAGGCCGGCGCCGCCTGGCGCCAGCGCCTGGGCCGGCCCGTCATCGCCTGGGCCAGCACGCGCGAGGGCGAGGAAGAGGCCATCCTGGCGGCCCTGCGCGACATGCCCCGCACGCAGGGAGGGCTGGCGCCGCTGGCCGTGCTGATCCCCCGGCATCCCCAGCGGTTCGACGAGGTGGCGGCCATGGTGCTGGCCTCGGGGCTGTCCATGCGGCGCCGTTCGTCCATGTCCGGCATGCCGTTCGGTTCGGTCGACCCGGACACCGCGGTGCTGCTGGGCGACAGCCTGGGCGAGATGCCTTTCTATTACACCGCCGCCGACGTGGCCATCGTGGGGGGCAGCTTCGCGCCGCTGGGCGGGCAGAACCTGATCGAAGCCGCCGCCTGTGGCGTGCCGGTCATCGTCGGTCCGCATACCTTCAATTTCGCGCAAGCTTCCGAAGATGCGATCGAGGCCGGCGCCGCGTTGCGCGCGGACAGCGCCCAGGCGGCCTGGCGGCTCGCGCAGGAACTGATCGACGACGAGGACCGCCGCGCCGGCATGCGCGCCGCCGCGGGCCGGTTCAGCGCCACGCACACCGGCGCGACGCAGCGGGTGATGCGGGCGGTCGGGCCCTGGCTGGGGTGAGCGCCTAGCGGCTTTGCAGTCCCGCCGCCGCCTCTTCCAGGCACGCGATCATCAGTTCCGCCCCGGGCGTCAGCCCCCGGTTCCGATTCCACAGCACACCGCGCGGCCGCATCAGGTGCGGGAAGCTTAGCGGCAGCACCGCCAGCGGCTCCGACGCGTCGGCCGCGACGGCCCCGGCCATGACGGCGATCGCGTCGGTGACGTGCAGGTAGGCGCGCGCCAGGTGCGTGGACAGGGTCTCGACGTAGTTGTTCGGCAGCGTCATGCCGTGTTCCTCCAGCGTGCGTTCCAGCGGCGCGCGCAGGATGCTGCCCGCCGGCGGCAGGATCCACGGGTAGGGTTGCAGGTCGGACCATTTCAGGCGCCGGCGCCGGGCCAGCGGGTGCTGGTGCCGCGTCATGAGCTGCACGGGGTCCTCCAGCAGTTCCCTTTCCTCGAAGCCGTCGGCGGCGCTGCGCAAGGGCAGCCGGCCGACCACGAGGTCGACGCGGCCCTGCCAGAGTTCGGGCAGCAGGGTCTGGGCGGTGCCCTCGGTGACCAGCACGTTGGTGTGGGGCGAGCGCTGCTTGAGGATGGCGATGGCCTGAGGAAGCAGCATGGAGGTGGCGGCGGGGAAGGCGCCGATGTGGATCTTGCCCACCGCGCCCGAGCTGAGCGAGTTCAGTTCGTCGCGCGCCTGGTGCAGTTCGGTCAGCAGGGTGCGGGCATGGCGCACCAGGCATTCGCCGTAGGCCGTGGGACGCAGGCCCTGGGCGGTGCGGGTGAACAGTTCCAGGCCCAGGCCCTTTTCCAGTTCGGCCAGGGCCTTGGAGACCGCGGGCACGGTGACGTGCGAGCTTTCGGCCACCTGCTTGAGATTGCCGTGGTCGTGCAGCGCGGTGATGAGTCGGAGGTGGCGTGCCTTCAAGTTGATCTGGAGATACCAGTCGATCTGCGTCATGCCGCCTCCAGGGGAAAGGTCTGTTGCCGGTTGTTCGAGCCGGGCGATTTTACTCAACCGGCCCGCGCGTGCCGCGCAGGCCCGCCTAACCGGAAGTTAAGGAAAAACTGGGGCGGCTACCGGCGTTGCCGCCGCCCGGGGGGCCCGAACGAAGCCTGCCCCTTGATGTCGGCCGCCACGGCTTCCACGTGGCGCACGAGCGCCGCGGCCTCGGGCGAGAGGGGGCGCAGCGCCGAGTAGTACACCTCGGTCCAGAGCACGATGCGGGGCCGGAAGGGGCGCAGCACGATGTCCGAGAAGATGCCGCCCGCGAGCAGCAGGGGGTTGATCAGGGCGATGCCGACCTGTTCGCGCACCAGGGCGCACGCCGCCAGCGAGTTCCTGGCCAGCACCGGTGCGCGCACGCGCACGCCGGATTCGTTGAGCGTGGCCTCGACCAGGATCGTGGTGGGCGAGTCGTCGGGCAGGGCGATCAGCGTTTCGCCCTGGAGATCGTCGGGGCGGACGAGCGCCCGGCCGGCCAGCCGGTGCCCCGGCGGCAACGCCGCCACCAGGAGATCCTCGGATATCGTCCGCCGCTCGCACAGCTCGAGGTTGCTGGCCGACTGCGGCAGCGGCTGGTTGGTGACGCCCACGTCGATTTCCTGGTGGGCGACGAGTTCCAGCGTGTCGTGCGGCGTCTCCACCCGCAGGTCCACCTCCACGTCGGGCATCTCGCGCCGCAGCCTGCTGATGGCCTGGGGCACGATCGCGATCAGCGGCGGGGCGTGCGCGGCGATGGTCACCCGGCGCTGTTTTCCGCGCTCGAGTTCATAGGCCATGTCCAGGGCGAAATCCAGTTGCTGGGCCGCGCGGTTGGCATGGGGCAGCCATTGCCTGGCGGCGGCCGTGGGCCGCAGGCGCCCGCCGGAGCGGTCGAACAAGGCCACGCCCGTCTCGCGTTCCAGGAGCCGGAGGATCTTGCTGACCGCGGGCTCGGACACGCCGAGCTTGAGGGCGGCCTCGGCCAGGCTGCGGCTTTTCATGACCGCCGCGAATACGCGCAGGTGGCGGCTGGTCAGGACGCGGGGCATGGAAGTTTGCCTTAACTGAAAGTTAAGTAAATGTAGGCAAAACCAGGCGGGGCGGCAACCTACACTGGCTTTCCCCCTACGCCCCGCGGCACCGGCCGCTGAACCAGGAGTCGCCATGCCCGCCCGACTGTTCGGCTTGTTCTTGCTCTGTATGTCCTTTTCCCTGGCCGCCCAGCCCTCGGCCTTTCCCAACCGACCGCTGAGCATCGTGGTCACGACGGCGGCCGGCGGATCGGTGGATGCCATTGCCCGGGCCATCGCCGCGGACCTGGGCAAGACGCTCGGACAGCCGGTCGTGGTCGAGAACCGGCCCGGCGCCAACGGCAACATCGCCGCCCAGCATGTGAAGACCTCGGCACCCGACGGCCATACGCTGCTGATGCTGAGTTCCAGCACGTTCACCCTCAATCCGTTCGTCCTGGAGCGCGTTCCCTTCAATCCCGAGAAGGACTTCGTTCCGGTGGCGATGACGGCCGGGCTCAACATGGTGCTGGTGGTCGCGCCCGGCGCCAAGGCGGCCACGCTCAAGGAACTGGTTGCAGCCATGAAGGCGCGGCCCGGTGAACTGAACTACGGGTCGTCCGGCAATGGGTCGCTGCCTCAGGTCGCGGCGGAACTGCTGGCCATACGGACCGGCACCCGCGCGACCCACGTTCCCTACAAGGGCATCGCGCCGGCCTTGAACGACCTGCTGGCGGGCCAGATCGATTTCATGTTCGACTCCGGTACCGCGATGTCCCACATCCAGGCCGGCAAGCTGCGCGCGCTGGCCGTGATCGGCCCCAACCGGCTGCCTATTTTCCCGGACGTGCCGACGTTCAAGGAAGCCGGCGTCGACGGCATGGAGGTGGCCGCCGGCTGGCACGGCATCTTCGCGCCGGCCGGCACGGATCCGGCCATCGTCGATCGGCTCAATGCCGAGATCAACAAGAGCCTGCGATCGGCCGCCATGCGGGAAAGAATGAACGGCATGGGGTTCGAGAGCGTCGCGTTGCCGGCCGCCGAACTCGGGCGCGCGCTGCGCCAGGACTTGCAACGCCTGGGACCGATCGTGAAACAGGCCGGCATCACCGCCTATTGAGCCGGAACGGAACGCTTCACCATGAATCGCGACGCCCGCGCCCCGTTGGTGCTCGTTCCCGGCCTGCTCTGCAACGAGGTGCTGTGGGAGCCGCAGCGGATCGGCCTGCGCGGCCGCGCCGACATCTGGATCCCTGACCTGTCGCGTGACGCCAGCCTGCCCGAGGCGGTGGAGCGGATGCTGGCCGACGTCCCGTTCGAGCGGTTCGCGCTGGCCGGGCTGTCGATGGGCGGCTACCTGGCGGCGCTTGCCGCCTTGCAGGCGCCCCATCGCGTCCAGCGGCTGGCCCTGTTGAACACGCGTGCCCATGCCCAGGAGACCGAAGCGGGGCGCCTGCGCCGTACCGCCCAGATCGAGCTGGCCCGCCGGGACTTCGCGGCGCTGGTGGAGCAACTGCTGCCGGCCTTGCTGCGCCCGCAAGCCCTGCGGGACGAAACCCTGGCGCAGGTCGTCCGCGACATGTCCCTGTCATTGGGCGCCGAGGTGTTCATCCGCCAGCAGGAGGCCAACATGAACCGGCCGCCCATTGCCCACAGGCTGGCGCACATCGCCTGCCCGACCTGGGTCATCGGTGGCGACCAGGATGCCATTGCACCGCAGGAAAGCCAGCATGCCCTGGCCCGGGCCATCGCGGGTTCCCATCCGTGCATGCTGCGCGACTGCGGGCATCTGTCCACGCTGGAGCACCCCGGTGTGGTTACCCGATTACTTGGGCAGTGGCTCGACAGCCCGAGCCCTCCCTCCCGACTCTACCAAGGAGCAACACCATGACGTCCCTTTCCCCGGCGCCTGCGGCCGACCTGAGCATCGAACAGATCGGCCAGCGCCAGGTTGCGCGTTTCCGCGACCGCAAGCCCGACTGGGAAGCGTTCGAGGACGCGAAGCTCGACGGCTTCCGGCGCGCCCAGCATCGCTTCATCGGGGCGGGCGGATCCGCCAAGCATGGCGATCCCAGCGCCATCCCGCCGCTGGGCTTCACCCTGAGCGTCATGTTCGTGCCGCCCGGCCAGGGCAATGCCGCCCATACCCACGAAGTGGAAGAAGTGTTCTTCGTGCTGCAGGGCTTTCTGGACGTCTTCCTGGAGGACGAGGCCGGCAACCGGTTCGAGACCCGCCTGGGGCCGTGGGAGTGCGTTTCCTGCCCGCCGGGCGTCATGCACGGCTACCTGAACGCAAGCCTGGAGCCGGTCTATTTCCAGGTGATGCTGGGCAAGTCCCGCCCCGGCGCGCTGAACTACCAGGATGAAGCCCTGCGCGCCGCGGTGGCGGTCAATCCAGCGCGCCGGTGACGTCGTCGAACAATTCGTCCACCGCGAACCGGCGCGGAATGATCTTCTGTTCGTACGACCACTCGATGGCCATCTCCAGGCCCTTGCGGTTGGCCTCCAGGCCCAGCGGGGGCAGGGTCTCGAGCGCGGCGGCGGGAGCGAGCGCGCGGCTTTCACGGATCATCCGATAGATTTCGCGCACGGCCTCGGGATGCCGGCGCGTGACGTCCTGGTGGACGGCGAAGACGTGGTTGATGGGCACGACGCCTTCGCGCTGGTACCAGGCGCGGGCGGCGGCGATGGGTTCGGGCACCAGGGTCTGCACGCGCGGATCCTTGGGCATGTCGTTGCCGAGGATGGCGGCGGCCAGTTCGCCGTTCAGCATCATGTCGGGAATCGAGGAACCCTTGGGCAGCATGTGGCAGTTGGGCGGGTCGCGGTACTCGGCCAGGTGGGATTCGTCCACGGTGTACCACTCGACCTTGTCGGGATCGACGCCGTATTCGTGCTGCAGGATGCCGCGCACCCACAGGCCGGTGGTCTGCGCATAGGTGCGCACACCCACCTTCTTTCCCTCGATGTCCTTGGGATCGAGGTGGCCGAACTCCTTGTTGAAGCCTATGCAATGGTGCTGGAAGCGGCCGACCATGGGCGCGGGCAGGATCACGAACGGCTTGCCGTAGGCCTTGGCCTGGAGATAGGTGACGATGGCCAGTTCGCCAGCGTCGAAGGCGTTGTCGCGGATCATCGGCTTGAAGCCGTCGTGCGCGGTCTTGGGGCCGCAGAAATCGAGCTGGACGATGTCCGAGGCGACGCGGCCGTCCTTCATGGCCGCGGCCACGGGGGAGTCGGCCAGGTTGGTCTTCAGCGTGACGCGCGTGGCGGGTGCGGTGGTCATGGGATCAGTCCTTCAGCACGGGGTAGAGATTCTGCGCGGTGCCGGCCATGATCCAGTGCTGGTCGGCGGCGGGCAGGAAGGCGATGTAGTCCTTGAGCGCCTTGACGATGTCGGCCAGGCTGTCTTCGGCGGCGGGGAAGTTGGAGCCCCAGGCGATGCGGTCGGCGCCGAATTCCTGGACCACGCGGCCGAAGAAGGTCTCGGGCGTGGCCTTGCCGGCGTACGCTGACTCGGTGTTGCGGCTGCTGAGCTTGAGGTAGAGGTTCTTGAAGCGGGCCAGGTCGAACAGGTGCTGGGCGCCGGCATAGGGCGGGCCGCTGCTGATGTCCGGCTTCATCATGTGGTCGACGATGGCCAGGGTCTGGGGGAAGGCGGTCAGCAGCTTCTCCAGCGCCGGGATGGCGGCCTTGGTGATCTGCACGCACACGGGGATGCCCAGTTCGCCCGCCAGGCTCCAGGCGGGATGCAGGGCGGGGTCTTCCAGGGTAGGCGCCTGGCCCGGCATGGTGCTGCCGGTGGTGAAGATGCGCAGGCCCGCCAGGCCGCGTCCGGTCCAGTAGCGGATCTTCTGCGTGGCGTCGGGAGCCAGCATGTCGACCGAGTAGACGCCGGCGTAGCGTTTGGGCTGCGCGGCGATGGAGTCGGCCACGTAGGAATTGTCGAAGCCGTAGGTGGTCGAGGAATGGACGATGGCGGCCTTGTCGATGCCGACGGCGTCCATGGCGGCGGCGTATTGTTCGAAGGTGGCCGGCCGCGTGGCGGACCAGCCCGAGCGTTCGCCGCCCAGCGGGTCGAGCGGGTAGCGGGCGGTGTCGGGCGAGATGATGTGCGGATGAATGTCGATCAGGCGTGTGGTCATGGCGGTGTCGCGGAAATGATGGGTATCGGAAGGGCCGGCTCAGGCGCCGACGTCGATGAACATGTCGTCGACGGCGTAGCGCTTCTTGAGCAGGCCCTGCTGGTGGCAGTAATTCATCATGGCCTCGATGGACGGCCGGTTGGCCTCGATGCCGTAGGGCAGGGGATCGCCCACGATGCGGCCCATGGCGCGGTAGTGATCGTCCTTGTCCGACACCGATTCGCCGGCGGCGAGCTGGCGCAGGTAAATGTTCTTCGAGGCCAGGAAGGCGTCGTACAGGGCCTTGCCCAGCCACGGATGCCGGGCCAGCACTTCGTCCTTGACGGTGATCAGGCCATGCACGGGATAGATGCCGGTCTTGCGGTACCACTCGGCTTCGAGCCGGTCGGCATCGGGGAACATCTCGAGGTATTCGGGCGGCTTGATGCGGCCGCCCGCCTGCCAGCCGTCGGCCGGCGCGCCGGCGCGGCCGATGCCGGCGTTGTCGGTGAACGCGGCGGAAAGGTAGCCGCTGGCCATCAGGTCCACCAGCGACTTGCCGTCCCTGGCCTGTTCGACGTTGGGCGGCAACTGCAGCGAGGAGACGTGTTCCTCGTCGTCCACCACCCAGGTGATGCGCGAGTTGTCGACGCCGTAGTCGTTGGTCAGGATGCCGCGCGTCCAGATGCCGGTGGTGACCGAGTAGGCGCGCACGCCCGCGCGCTTGCCTTCGAGGTCGCGCGGTTCGCGGATGCCGGCGTCGTCGCGGTAGACCAGGCCGGCATGGTGGAAGCGGCGGAAGATGAAGACGGGCAGCGCCTTGAACGGGGCGCCGGCTTCGCGGGCGATCAT
Source organism: Pigmentiphaga sp. H8 (assembly GCF_003854895.1). Lineage (NCBI taxonomy): Bacteria > Pseudomonadati > Pseudomonadota > Betaproteobacteria > Burkholderiales > Alcaligenaceae > Pigmentiphaga > Pigmentiphaga sp. H8. Next base: position 1,068,231 of record NZ_CP033966.1, read on the forward strand.
GTAGGTGGCGGGGGCCATTTCGCAGACGTCGAACTCGACGTCGCGCACCATGCGGCGGAAGGCCGCGATGATGGGTTTGATCTCGACGAAGTCCGGCTGGACGCCTTCGATGGGCACGTCGCCGCGCTTGAGCGCCGCGGTGTGGCCGTAGGTGGCGATGGCGATCTTCAGGGGGAGGGGGTGCTTGGATGTCATGGCTGCTGATTGGAGAGAAAACGGGAACGGTGCGGTGTGTCAGTTACCCCCAGGACGCCGCGGATCCGGCTTCGCCGGTCCGCCAGCGTCGCCCCCTGGGGGGCGCCCGAAGGGCGTAGGGGGGGTCATATCTCGTTGTCGACGTAGACCAGGCCGGCGGCTTCGAGGCCCTGGCGCATGTTGGCCACGTCCAGCGACAGCTCGCCCGCCAGGTAGCGCTTGCGCGACTTTTCTTCCTTGGCGGTGCGCTGGCGCGCCAGTTCCAGCGTGCGGGCGATCTCCAGGCGCGGCACGACCACCACGCCGTCGTCGTCCGCCACGATGGCGTCGCCCGGGTTCACGTTCATGCCGGCGCACACCACCGGGAGGTTGACGTGGCCCAGCGTGGCCTTGACCGTGCCGCGCGCGGAGATGGCGCGCGACCAGACGGGAAAGCGCATTTCGGTCAGGGTGCGCACGTCCCGGCAGCCGGCGTCGATGACCACGCCCTGGATGCCGCGCGTCTTGAGCGAGGTGCAGATCAGGTCGCCGATCATGCCGTCGGTGTTCTCGCACATGACGCCGACCACCAGGATGTCGCCGGGCCGGCATTGTTCGATGGCCACGTGCAGCATCCAGTTGTCGCCCGGCGCGACCAGCGCGGTCACGGCGGACCCGGCGATGCTGGCGCCGGCATAGATGGGGCGCAGGTACGGCGCCATCAGGCCGGCGCGTCCCATGGCTTCGTGCACGGTGGCCACACCGTGCGTGGCCAGTTCGGCGATGAGGTCCTGCGGGCCGCGCGGGATGTTGCGTACGACGACGTTCTTCATGGTGCTCTCGTTCAGTTGATGGGGATGTTCGCCTTCTCGATCACCGCCTTCCATTTGGCGATGTCGGCCTTCATCAGGGCGCGCGATTCGTCCACGCCCAGGGCGTAGGGTTCGGAGTTCATCTCGCGCAGCTTCTGCGCGACTTCGGGCGAGTTGACGGCGGCCACGAAGGCCTGGTTCAGCTTGTCGATGATGGCGCGCGGCGTGCCCTGGCGGATCGACACGCCGTTCCACGACGCGACCACGTAACCGTCCAGGCCGCTTTCGGCGGTGGTCGGCACGTCCGGCAGGTTGGGGTTGCGGCTGTCGGCCGAGATGGCCAGTGCGCGCACCGCGCCGCTCTTGATCGACGACAGCACGGGCGGCACGAAGTCGAAGCCCACGTCGATGTCGCCCGATCGCACGCCGGTCAGCAGCGCGGCGCTGGTCTTGTACGGAATGGTCTCGGCCTGGATGCCCGCCACCGATTTGAACAGCTCGGCGCCCAGGTGCTGGCTCGACCCGACGTTGGTGGTGCCCAGGCTCAGCTTGCCGGGGTTGGCCTTGGCGTAGGCGATGAGCTCGGTCAGGTTGTGGAAGCGCGAATCGGGCTTGACCGTCAGGATCAGGTTGAACCTGGACAGCGTGGCGACCTGGGTGAAGTCGTCCACGATGCTGTAGGGCAGGTCCTTGACCAGCGTCTGCGTGATGGCCGTGCCGTTGCCGCCCTGCACGAGCGTGTAGCCGTCGGCGGGGGCCTGCAGGCCGGCCTGGAACGATTGCACGCCGCCCGCGCTGGGCTTGTTGTCGATGACGATCTGCTGGCCCAGGATCTCGCTGACCTTCTGCGTGACCACGCGCGCGGTCAGGTCGCCGATGCCGCCCGGGCCGTAGGGCAGGTACATCCGGATCGGCCGTTCCGGATAGTCGGCCGCGGCGGCCGGAGGGGGGATGCCGGCCGACAGCGCGGCGGCGAACAGCATAACGGGGTACTTCAGAATTCGCAATGCGGGCAATATCACGGCTCGTCTCCTTGTCCCGGCGTCCTGGGCTGCGCCGATGTCGTACTGGCAAGGATGGTTGCATGCGAGGCGCCGCGGGGTCTATTGAGTAAAACTTCCTCGGGGTTGAGCGTTTCCTCAAGTCACCGGAAGCATTACTCAATGGATGCGTGCGCCTTGCCGCCGGCAGAATGCGGAATGCCTGCGCGGGCCTCGAGCCGGTGCGCAAGCCCACAAGATCCAGGAGACGCCATGTACCCCAGGAATGTTTTTGCCCGAACGGCCGGCGCGACCGTGCTTGCGCTGGCCGCGGCAGGCGCGTGTGCCCAGGGCCAGCCCTATCCTTCCAAGCCGATCACCATCGTCGTGGCCTTCGGCCCAGGAGGCGCCGGCGATCTCGTCACGCGCAAGGTCGCGCAGGCCATGTCGGCGCGCATAGGGCAGCCGGTGGTGGTCGAGAACAAGCCTGGCGCCGGCGCGGCGGCCGCGGCCGTGGCGGTGGCCCAGGCCCGTCCCGATGGCTATACGGCGCTGTTGACCGGCAACGGCACGGCCATCAGCTCCGTGCTGTTCAAGAGCCTGCCGTACAGCCTGTCGCGCGACTTCCGGCACGTCTCGTCCGTTGCCTCGTTCGACCTGGCTCTGATCACCGATGGCCATTCGCGCTTCAAGTCGGTGGCCGACGTCATCGCCTACGCCAAGGCGAATCCGGGCAAGCTCAACATCGGGACCTCGCGCATCGGCAGTACGCAGCATCTGGCGGCCGAGCTGTTCAAGTCCATGGCCGGCATCGACGCCGTCAGCATTCCCTACAAGACCACGGGCGACATGATCGCGGCCGTGCGCGCGGGCGACGTGCAGGTGGCGTTCGAAGTGCTGTCGCCCATCCTGGGCCAGTTGTCGGCCGGCAGCGTCAAGGCCATAGGCGTGACGTCCGCCCGGCGCTTCCCGGGGCTGCCGGACGTGCCTACGGTGGCGGAGGGGGGCGTGCCCGGTTTCGATGCGTCGTCCTGGGCCGGCATCAGCGTGCCGGCGGCCACGCCCACGCCGGTGGTCGAGCGCCTGGCGCGCGAGATCCGCGCGGCGGTGGAGTCGCCCGAAGTCCAGTCCTCGCTGCAAGCCATGGGCTATGTGGCCAGTGCCAGCACGCCGGCCGAGATGACCGCGCGCATCGAGCGCGATGCCGCGAAGTGGAAGGCGGTGATCGAGACCGCCGAGATCCCGCTGCAATAGACCGAGACCCCGATTCCCATACGCCATCCAGGACAGGCACCGCATGAAGCGCAGAGTCGTAGACATCCACCCGCACGTCATCAGCACCGATACCCGCGCCTACCCGCGCGATCCGCTGTGGGGCCGGCCATCGGCGTGGTCGCAGGAGCGGCCCGCCAGCACGGAACAATTGCTGCAGGCCATGGACGAGGCGGGCGTGGCCAAGGCCGCCATCGTGCAGGCCTCGACCTGCTACGGCTACGACAACAGTTATGCGGCCGATGCGGTGGCGGCGCATCCCGATCGTTTCACCGGTGTCTTCTCCGTGGACATGCTGGCGCCCGATGCGCCCGCGCGCATGCGGCACTGGGTGGACCGGGGGTTGACGGGACTGCGCCTGTTCACCGCGGGCAGCACCGTGGAGGGGCAGGTTCCCGGCCTGGACGATCCGCGCAGCTTTGGCGCGTGGGATTGCGCCGCCGATCTGGACCTGCCGGTGTGCGTGCAGATGCGCATCGCCGGCGTGCCGCAGCTACGCGTGCTGCTGGCGCGCTATCCGCGCGTGCCCATCGTGCTCGACCATTTCTTCGCGCTGCCGCTGGACGAAGGGCCGCCGTACGCGTCGGCGCAGGAGCTGTTCCGCCTGGCCGCGCATCCGAACATCCATCTGAAGCTGACCCCGGTCATCCTGGCCAAGGCGTATCTGGGCCAGGCCAGCCCGCAATCCTTCTTCGGGCGCGCGCTGGCCGAGTTCGGCGCCTCGCGCATCGCCTGGGGCTCGAATTTCCCCGCCACCGCGGGATCGCTGAAAACCCTCCTGGACGAGGCGCAACAGGCGCTGGCCTGGGCGGGTGACGACGATCTCAACTGGATCTTCCACCGGACGGCTGAACGCCTGTATCCGGCATTGCGGGCCGATGCCGGCCCGGCCACGACTCACGACGACAGGAGCAAGGAGTCCACATGATCATCGATTGCCATGGGCACTACACGACCGCGCCCGAAGCCTTGAACGAGTACCGGCGCCTGCAGGTGTCGGCCTGCGAGTGCGGCAAGTGCGAGATCTTCCCGCGCCCCGTCATCTCGGACGACCAGATACGCGAAAGCCTGGAAACCAAGCAGTTGCGCATCCAGCGCGAACGCGGCACCGACCTGACGATCTTTTCGCCGCGCGCGGTCGGCATGGGCCACCACATCGGCGACCTGCAGACCAGCAATGAATGGGCCATCGTCTGCAACGACCTCATCCATCGCGCCTGCCAGCTGTACCCGGAGAACTTCGCGGGGGTCTGCCAGCTGCCGCAGAGCCCGGGCGTGGCGCCGGCCAAGTGCATACCCGAGCTCGAGCGCTGCGTGAAGGAGCTGGGTTTCATCGGCTGCAACCTGAACCCCGATCCCACGGGCGGCTACTGGAAGGATCCGCCGCTGCATGACAAGTGGTGGTATCCGCTGTACGAGAAGATGGTCGAGCTGGACGTGCCCGCCATGATCCACGTAAGCGGTTCCTGCAACCCGCATTTCCATGCGACCGGCGCGCACTACATCAACGGCGACACGACCGCCTTCATGCAGTTCCTGACATCCTCGCTGTTCAAGGACTTCCCCACGCTGAAGTTCATCATCCCGCACGGCGGCGGCGCGGTGCCCTATCACTGGGGGCGCTATCGCGGACTGGCGCAGGATATGGGCCTGCCGCCGCTCAAGGAACTGCTGCTGCAGAACGTGTTCTTCGACACCTGCGTCTACCACCAGCCGGGCATAGACCTGCTGCTGAAGGTGATTCCGCCGGAGAACATCCTGTTCGCGTCCGAGACCGTGGGCGCTGTGCGGGGCGTGGACCCCGAGACCGGCCACTACTTCGACGACACGCGCCGCTATATCGACGCCGCCACGCTGGGCGACGGCGACAAGGCGAAGATCTTCTCGGGGAATGCCTACCGCGTGTTCGGCCGGCTGAAGGGCCGCGGCTAGCGCGTACCGCTGCTGCGCGATGCTAGCGCAGCAGCGCGTTGACCTGGCGCACGTCGTCTTCCGTCAGGATGCCGGACGCGGCCTTCAGCCGCAGGCCCGACAGCAGCGCGTCGTAGCGTGCCTTGGCCAGGTCGCGTTCGGTGGAATAGAGCTGCTGCTGGGCGTTCAGCACGTCGATGTTGATGCGCACGCCCACTTCGTAGCCGGTCTTGTTGGCGTCGAGCGCGCTGCGGCTGGACACTTCCGCCGCTTCCAGCGCCCGGACCTGGGCCAGGCCCGCGTTCACGCCCTGGAACGCGATCCGTGTGTTCTGCACGGCGGCCCGGCGTGCGACCTCCAGGTCGTTGCGGGCCTTCTCGGACAGCGCGACGGCCTCGTCCACCTTGGAGGTGGTGCCGAAGCCGGCGAAGATGGGCACGGACACCTGCACGCCCACCGAGCGCGTGGTGTAGAAATCGTTGACCACCGTCTGCCCGACCAGGCCCCGCGTGCGTCCCACGTTGGCGGCCAGGTCGACCGAGGGGTAGTGGCCGCTCTTGGCGATTTCTATGCCGCGCTGGGCGATCTCGCTGTTCAGCGTGGCCTGGGCGACCGCCAGGTTGTTGGCGGCGGCCTGTTCGGTCCAGGCGTCGATCCGGGCCGGCTGCGGCGCCGGCACGTTGACCGAGGGAGGCAGCTTGGCCAGGTCGCCCGCGGGCGTGCCGATGATCTGCTGCAGTGCCCCGATGCGGACCGCGAGGTCGGATTCGGCCTGGATCTCCTGGGCCTGGGCCAGGTCGTAGCGCGCCTGGGCCTCGTAGGTGTCGGTGATGGTGGCCGTGCCGATCTCGAAATTGCGCTTGGCCGATTCGAGCTGTTCCGAGATGGCGATTTTCTGGGCGCCGATGAAGGCCAGGTTGTCCTGCGCCGCCAGCACGTCGAAATAGGCCTGCGCCACGCGCAGGATCAGGTCCTGGCGCCCCTGGGCGAGCTGGGCTTCGCCCACGGCCAGCTGCAGCTTGGATTGTTCGTAGGCGTGCCAGCCCGACCAGCGGAACAGCGGCTGGATCAGTTGCAGCGTATAGGTCTCGTTCGTGTAGGTCACGCCCGGCAGGCGGGTCGTGGAGGCGTTGGCGCGGGTGCCCGCAAGCGAGATGGTGGGCAGCAGCGCGGCGCGCGCCTGGGGCAGCTTTTCAAGCGTGGCCGTATAGGCCGAGCGCACCGACGCGAAGGTCGCGTCGTTGGCCAGCGCCGACTGGTAGGCTTGCTCCAGGTCCAGTGCCGCGACCGCAGGAACGAAAGCGCAGGCGCCGAACAGCGCGCACAGCGTCTGGACGTAGTACGGCCTGGCGCGCATGGGCACGAAGCTCCGCTTAGAACTTGAACTTGGAAACGGTGGTGCCGCGCAGGGGCTTGACCAGGGTTTCGAACAGCGAGGTGGTCTCGAAGCTGGCGGCGGTGGTGCGGGTGATGAGCAGGGAGGTCATGACCGGGGCCTGGCCGACGATGATGGCCAGCCGGCCGCCCACGCGCAGCTGGTACTTCAGGCTGTCGGGCACTTCGGGTACCGAGCCGGTGACGAGGATGGCGTCGTACTCGGTCGAGCCCCAGCCCTTGCTGCCGTCGCCCACCTGCACGGTGGCGTTGGCGATGCCGGCGCGCTTCAGGTTGGCCTGGGCGAAGGCGGCCAGCTTGGGCAGGATCTCGACCGAGGTGACCGTCTGGGCCTGGCTGGCCAGCAGCGCCGTCTGGTAGCCCGAGCCGGTGCCGATCTCGAGCACGCTGTCGGTGGGCTTGAGCGCGAGTTCCTGCAGCAGGCGCGCTTCGACCTTGGGCGCCAGCATGCATTCGCCGCTGTCGTAGTCGTCGAGCCGCAGCGGGATCTCGGTATCGGCGAAGGCGAGGGTGCGCAGCGCGGGCGGCACGAACTCCTCCCGCTTCACCTTGAACAGCAGTTCCAGCACCTTGGGGTCGAGGACGTCCCAGGGGCGGATCTGCTGCTCCACCATATTGAAGCGGGCGTGTTCGACGTCGGGAAGGGAAGCAGCGTTCATGGCAGGACTTGAGCAGGAAAACGTAACAAAACGAACCATTCTAACCGGGTCAGAACGGCTTGGCGACCGTGGTGGCGTGACGGACCTCGGGCGGCTTGGCGAAGTAGCTGCCCACCAGCGCGCGCCAGGCCTTGAAGTCTTCCGAGCCCCGGAAGTGCACGGTGTGGTCTTCCAGCGTTTCCCACTGGACCACGAGCAGGTAGGCGTTGGGATCCTCCAGCGTCTGGTGCAGTTCCATGCCGTGGCAGCCCTTGGCCCGCTGGAACAGGGGGGCGGCTTCCTGGACGCCGGCCTCGAATTTTTCCTGGGTGCCGGGCTGGATTTCGATGTGCGCGAGTTCGTAGATCATGGTTGGCCTTCCACAGAACGGCCTGCCATGTTACCCGCGTTCGCGCGCGGCCGGCGGACTATACTGGCGGCGTGCGTCGCCCGCGGGGCGGCGCGTTTCGTTTCCAGAGGATCGCCATGTCTGCCGTTCGTCCCATTCCCAAGGCCCTGACCATCGCGGGCGTGGACCCCTCGGGCGGCGCCGGGGTGCTGGCCGACGTCAAGGCCATGAGCGCGCTGGGCGCGTACGCCTGCGGCGTCATCGCGGCGCTGACCGCGCAGAACACCCAGGGCGTGACGGGCGTGCTGCCCGTCGATCCCGCCTTCGTCGCGCAGCAGATCGACACCTTGTTCGCCGACGTGCCGGCCGACGCGGTCAAGATCGGCATGCTGGGCAGCCGGCCCGTCACCCAGGTCGTGGGCGAGCGGCTCGCGCACTGGAAGCCGCCGCACGTGGTGCTCGACCCCGTCATGATCGCCAAGAGCGGCGACGCCCTGCTGGCGCGCGACGCCATCGGCGCATTGCGCGAAGTGCTGATGCCGCAGGTGACGATGATCACGCCCAACCTGCCGGAGGCCGGCGTGCTGCTCGAGCAGCGGCCGGTGGAAACCGTCAAGGAAATGCGGCGCGTGGCCGAGCGGTTGCGCGAACAACTGGCCCACAACGGCCATCGCTGGGTGTTCCTGAAAGGGGGGCACCTGCCGGGCGACATGGCCATCGACCTGCTGCACGACGGCGACCAGATGATCGAGCTGGCCGCGCCGCGCATCGATACCCGCAACACCCACGGCACGGGCTGCACCCTGTCGGCCGCGCTGGCGGCGCTGCTGCCCCAGGCGCAGGACGTGCCCGATGCGGCCCGCCGGGCCAAGCACTACCTGACCGAGGCCATCCGCCACGCCGACCGGCTGGGCGTGGGCTCGGGCAACGGGCCGGTGCATCACTTCCACGGATGGTGGTAGCGGCTCCGGTCATGGCGCGGGCGCGGTCTGCGCCCCGGGCGCCTGTTCCTGCGCCCGCAACCGGATCTGCCGGGTAAGCATGGCCATGAAGGCCGCCGCCGCCGGATTCAGCGGCCGGCGCGGGTGGACGACCGACACGACTTGCCGTATCAACCGTGGCGAAACGATGGCGTGCGCCTGCAGGATCCCGGCCCGCAGCCGGTCGTGCACGGCGATGCGCGGCAGGATCGTCGCCAGCTGGTTCTGCTCGACCAGCTTGACCACGGTGACCAGGGAATCGACTTCCAGCGAGGGGGCCAGTTCGACGTTGTCGTGCTGGGCGAAGCTGTCGATGATGTGGCGCAGGCCGTGGCGCCGCGTGGTCAGCACCAGCGACAGGTTCTGCGACGCGATCTGGCCGAGCGTGAGCCGCACGGGCAGGTTGCCGGCATGCCGCGTGCCGGTGATCAGCACCAGTTCTTCGTCCACGATGTGGTCCACGCTCAGCGCCAGCGGCCGGCGTGGCTTGTTGATGATGGCGGCGTCGAGCTGTCCGCCCGCCACCCAGTCGCTGAGCGTGGCGCTGTAGCCGTCGGCCACGGTGACCGAGACCTTGGGATGGCTGGCCGAAAACTTGGTCATGGTCTCGGCCAGCACGCCTTCGGTGATGGAGGCGATCAGGCCGATGTTGACGTGGCCCGCGATTTCTCCGTCGTTGCACAGCACTTCGTCGCGGGCCTGCGAGAAGTCGCGCATGATGGGCAGGAACAGCCGGTACATGTGCCGCGCCGTGGCGGTGGGCAGCATGCCCTGGGGGCTGCGTTCGAACAGCCGCTGCCCGACTTCCTGTTCGAGCTTGGAGATCTGCATGCTGAGCGCGGGCTGGACGATGTTCAGCCGGCGCGCGGCCTTCGTGACCGTGCCTTCCTCGAACAGGCAGATGAAGTATTGGATTTGCCGGAATTCCATGTCGAGCCCGTATGTTCAATTTTTCTGATGGAGATCATAAAAAGCCATGAATGAATGGCTGTCAACAGCGATCTCTGTTTGGTGAATTATCTCTGCCCTATCCAGGGAAGAATTCGCCTTTACCTTGTCCTTATATTCAGAAAAATTGATATAGACAATAATTAAATATTAATTGAACTGATTATGACGCGATCTTAGACTTCCGCTCCACAAGAAAGAGAAGTGGAGACGCGACATGACCCTTTCCCCCTTGCCCCGGCGCGCCCTGGCGGCGTTGGCCGTGGCCGGCCTGACCCTGGTGCTGCCCGGGACCGCCCTGGCGGCGGCCGATACTTATCCCTCCAAACCGCTGCGCATCGTCGTGCCCTATCCGACCGGCGGCTTCAACGACACGCTGGGGCGGCTGGTGGCGGCCAAGCTGCACGAGGCCTGGGGCCAGCCCGTCATCGTCGAGAACAAGCCGGGCGCGGGGACGCAGATCGGTTCGGCGGCCGTGGCGCGGGCGCCGGCGGACGGCTACACCCTGCTGGTCGTGCAGTTTCCGTTCGCCGCGAATCCCTGGCTGTACAAGAAGCTGCCCTACGACACGGTCAAGGATTTCACACCGGTGATACTGGCCGGGCGGTCGCCCATGCTGCTGGTCGTGAACGCCGAATCCAGCCTGCGTTCCGTGGCCGACGTGCTGGCGGCGGCGCGGGCCCGGCCCGGCAGCCTGAACTACGGCACATCCGGCGATGGTTCCTCCAACCACCTGGCGATGGAGCGCTTCTCCGGCATGACCGGCGCGAAGATGACGCCGGTGCCGTACAAGGGAAGCACGCCGCTGTTGACCGACCTGGCCGGCGGCCAGGTCGGGCTGGCTTTCGACGCCTTCCCCCATGTCCTGCCCTTCATCCAGTCGGGCAAGGTCAAGCCGCTGGCGATCGCCGATGCGCGGCGGTCGGCGCTCATGCCGGAACTGCCCACCGTTTCCGAGGCGGGCGTGCCCGGCTACGAAGTGTCGTCCTGGCACGGATTCGTGGTGCCGGCCGGCACGCCCCGTCCCGTGGTCGACAAGCTCAATGCCCGGCTCGAGGCGATTCTGGCCATGGAGGACGTGCGCAAGGTCTTCCGCCAGCAGGGCGTGGTGCCCGACGGCGGAAGCCCGGAGGCATTTCGTACTTTCATCGCCGGGCAGATGGACCTCTGGAAACAGGTGGTCCGGCAGGCCGGGATCGTGCCGCAATGAAGACGGCCGCTCCGCTGGTGGTGCGCGAGGTGCAGGCCTACGCCACTTCGTTCCCGGTTCCCGCCGCCAGCAGCGTGACGCTGGGCGTCGGACGGGTGATCAAGCGCGACGCCGTGGTGGTCAAGGTGACGACCGAATGCGGACTGGTGGGATACGGCGAATCGCATCACGGGCGCGCCCACACCACCATCGCCCATTTCGTGAACAGCGCGCTGCGGCCGTTCGTGGTGGGCCGGGACGCGGCCGACGTGAACGGGATCTGGCATCACATCTACATGCGCCAGCTCGCCAGCCACGGCCTGGGCGCCGCCTGCGCGATGGCCATGAGCGGCATCGACATGGCGCTTTGGGACATTCGCGGCAAGGCTGTCGGCTGGCCGCTGCACAGGCTGCTGGGCGGCGCCGCGCGGGCGGTTCCCGCCTATGCCGGGGGGGTCGCACTGGGGTGGCAGGATCCCGCCGCCCTGGTGGAGGAGGCGCGCCGCCACATCGAGGCCGGATACCGCGCGGTGAAGCTGCGGCTGGGGGACAGCGTGGCGCGCGACCTGGCCCGCGTGCGCGCCGTGCGGGAGGCGTTCGGCGGCGAGCTGGTCATCCTGGCCGATGCCAATACCGCCTATGGGGTGGACGAGGCGCGCGCCGTGATGCCGAGGCTGGACGAACTGGGGGTGGGCTGGCTGGAAGAGCCGTTCCCCCCGCACGACCATCGCAGCTATGCGCAGGCCCGGACCTTCGGGCGGGTGCCGCTGGCGGCGGGCGAGAACCACTACACCCGCTACGAGTTCAACCGGCTGGTGGACGACGGCGTGGTCACCGTATTGCAGCCCGACCTGTCCAAGGCGGGCGGCATCACCGAGACGCTGCGCATTGCCGCGATGGCGTCGGCCCACAAGCTGCCGGTGCACCTGCATTCGTCGATGACGGGCATCAACCTGGCCGCCTCCGTCCACGTGCTGGCGGCGCTGGACAACGGCGGGTATTTCGAGGCCGACGTCTCGCGCGTGAACCTGTTTCGCGATCGCCTAACGAGCACGCCGTTCGGCCTGGGCGACGACGGTTGTGTCCGGCCGCTGGAGGGGCCGGGCCTGGGCGTGGAGGTGGACGAGGACTTCCTGCGCGCCCATCCGGCCATCGAAGGGCCGGCCTACGCATGACGCAGCAATCCATCAAACAGACAAACGGAGACAGGAACATGCACTTCACGACGTGGATCAGGATCGCCGCGGGCGCGGCCGCCCTGGCGGCCACCGCGCCCGCCCTGGCGGACCGGGTGGCCGACGCCTACCCGGAAAAACCCATACGCATCATCGTTCCCTATACGCCGGCGGGCTTCAACGATGCCATGGCGCGGGTGTTCGCGCGCAAGCTGCAGGAAAGCTGGCACCAGCCGGTCATCGTCGAGAACAAGCCGGGGGCGGGCACCATCATCGGCACCGAGCAGGGCGTCCGCGCCGAGCCCGACGGCTACACGCTGGTCGTGGTCGGCTTTCCACTGGTGGCCAACCAGTTCCTGTACAAGAAGCTGCCCTACGACTCGGTCAAGGATGTGGCCCCGGTGATCCTGGGCGCGCGTTCGCCCAACCTGCTGGTGGTCAGCGCGAACTCGAGCATACGCAGCGTGCAGGACCTCGTGGCCGAGGCGCGGCGCCGCCCGGGCAAGCTCAACTACGCGACCGCCGGCAACGGCACCTCGAACCACCTGACCATGGAGTACTTCAAGAGCGTGGCGGGCATCGATCTCATACAGGTGCCCTACAAGGGCAGCGCGCCCATGGTGACCGACCTGCTGGGCGGCCAGGTGGACGTGATGTTCGACAACATGCCGCACGTGCTGCCCCACGTGCGCGCGGGCAAGATGCGCGCGCTCGGCATCACCGGCGCGAAGCGCTCGCCGCTGGCGCCCGATCTGCCCACCATCGCCGAGCAGGGCTATCCCGGCTTCGAGGTCGCCGTCTGGTACGGCCTGGGCGCCCCGGCCCGGACGCCGCCCGCCATCCTGGCCAAGCTGAACCGGGAACTGAACCGGATCCTGGCCACCGACGAGGTCAGGAAGATTTTCGCCGACCAGGGCGTGGAGCCGCTGGGCGGATCGCTGGAGGATTTCTCGGCCTATTTCAAGGAACAGTCCCAGCGCTGGTCCAAGGTCGTGCATGACGCCAAGGTGTCCCTGGAGTAGGGGAGACCGGCGCAATTGACGAGGAAAGGAATCATGACAGGCAAGAACAGGCCCCGGGACATGCGGCAGTGGCTGGCGCACCTGGCGAAGACGGACAGGCTCGCGGTCCTGCGCGAGGGCGTGCCGCTCAAGCACACGCTGGCGGCCATGGCCAAGCTGCTGGACGGCCGCCAGGCCGCCTACTTCCCTCGGCCCGGCGGCCATGCCATGCCCGTCGTGTCGGGCTTCATGGCGCAGCGCGCCTGGATCGCCGAAGCCCTGGGGGTCGAGTCGGCCGGATTGCTGGAAGCTTTCCGGACGGCGGCCGAGACGCCGCTGCCATGGCGCGAGGTGGCGTCCGCTTCGGCACCTTGCCAGGAAGTCGTGCTGCGCGACGTCGACCTGTTGGCGCAGCTGCCCATTCCCACCCACAGCGAGTTCGACAGCGGTCCGTACATCACGGCCGGCATGGTGATCGCGCGCAATCCCGTCACGGGCGTGCAGAACGTCTCGATCAACCGCATCCAGGTGCATGCCCGCGATCGCATGGCCATCCTGATGCTGCCGCGCCATCTGCACGCGTTCTACCAGGAGGCGGAGGCGCGCGGCCTGGAATTGCCGGTGGCGGTGGTGATCGGCGCCGATCCGCTGACGCTGCTGGCTTCGCAGGCCATTACGCCCATCGACTACGACGAGCTCGAGATCGCCGGCGCCCTGCACGGCGAACCGCTCGAAGTCGTCAAGTGCCTGACCAACGACGTGCGCGTGCCGGCCCGCGCCGAGATCGTGATCGAGGGGCGGCTGCTGCCGGGCGTGCGGGAAGAGGAAGGGCCGTTCGGCGAATTTCCGCGCTACTACAGCGCCAAGGAAAAGCGCGAGGTGATCGCGGTCGATGCCATCACGCACCGGCGCGGTCCCATCTTCCACACCATCGTGCCGGCCGAACTCGAGCACCTGCTGCTCGGGTCCATCCCGCGCGAGGCCACGCTGCTGTCGCACCTGCAACGCAGCTTTCCCGGCGTGCTGGACGTGCACCTGAGCATGGGCGGGGTGGGGCGCTACCACCTGTTCGTCAAGTTCAGGAAGCGCCGCGAGGGCGAACCCAAGAACGTGCTGCTGTGCGCGCTGGGGGCGCACTACGACATCAAGCAGGTGATCGTGGTGGACGACGACGTCGACGTGCACGACCCCAAGCAGGTCGAGTGGGCCGTGGCCACGCGCTTCCAGGCCGACCGCGACCTGGTGGTGATCAGCGGCGCCCAGGGATCGGTGCTCGACCCGTCCACCACCGTGGGCGTGGACGACATCGAGAATCTGCCGCCGGCCCTGCAGGGCATCGGCGCCAAGATGGGGCTGGACGCCACGCGGCCGCTGGCCTATGCGGGCCACATCTTCACCAAGGTCAGGATCCCGGGCGAGGCGGAGATAGACATCGCCGCGCAGATCATGCCCAATGCCGTGGTCGACTGGGAAACCGGCGCGGTCGGTTAGCGGCGCACGAGGAACAACGATGACCCTGGCTTCCATCCTGTCCACCGGCGACCTGGAGCAGGCCGCGCGGCGGCGCCTGCCGCCCAGCGTGTACGGCTATGTCTCGGGCGGCTCGGAAACCGAAAGCGCGCTGCGGGGCAATCGCCAGGCTTTCGATGCCTGGCGGTTCGTGCCGCGCTTCCTGGTGGACGTGTCGCGCCGGTCCCAGGCCAGGAGCCTGTTCGGCACGCACTACGCCGCGCCGTTCGGCATCGCGCCCATGGGCGTGGCCGGCATCTGCGGCTTCGACGGCGACCTCGCGCTGGCGCGCGCGGCGGCCGAGGCCCAGGTGCCCTTCGTGTTGAGCGGCGCGTCGACCACGCCCATGGAGCGCGTGCTGCAACAGGCGCCGGGAAGCTGGTTCCAGGCCTATGTCCCGTCCAACCGTGAACTGATTGGTGCCTTGCTGGCGCGTGCCGAGCGGGCGGGCGTACCGGTGCTGGTGGTGACGGTGGACGTGCCGATCGCCTCGACGCGCGAGGTGGAGCTGCGCAATGGCTTCAGCCTGCCGCTGCGGCTCACGCCGCGGCTGGTGGCCGGCGGCCTGGCTCGGCCCGGCTGGCTGGCGCGGACCTTCCTGCAAACACTGCTGCGCCAGGGCATCCCCCGGTTCGAGAATTTTTCCGCGGCGCGTGGCAACCGCATCATCATGGCGGCATCCGGCGACCACCGCGCGGGGCGGGCCGCGCTGTCGTGGGACGACCTGGCCTGGGTGCGCGACCGCTGGCGCGGCCGGCTGGTGATCAAGGGCCTGCTGCATCCTGAGGATGCCGGGCGCGCCCAGGCCATCGGCGCCGACGGCGTCATCGTCTCCAATCACGGCGGCCGGCAGCTCGACGGCGCGCAGGCGCCGATCGATGCCTTGCCCGCCATCGCGGCCGCGGCGCCGCGGCTGGCGATCATGGTCGACAGCGGCTTTCGGCGCGGCACCGACATCCTGAAGGCGCTGGCGCTGGGCGCCGATTTCGTCTTCATCGGCCGCCCCGCCATGTACGGCCTGGCCGTGGGCGGACAGGCCGGCGTCGCCCACGTGCTGGCCCTGCTCAAGCGCGAGATCGATGTCGACCTCGCCCTGCTGGGATGCGCCGACGTCGCCGGCCTGGACAGCCGGTACCTGGCCCGGCCAGGCCCGCCATCCGAATTCCGCATCCCTTCCGGAGAATGCTCATGCACTTGCTCGACGCCCGCCATCTGATCGATGGACATTGGCTGCCTTCCGCCGACGGCCGCACGGCCGCCAGCATCGACCCCGCCACGGGCCAGACCATCGGCACGCTGGCCGACGGCGGCCGCGTGGAGGCGCAGGCGGCCATCGCCGCCGCCCGCCGCGCCTTCGACACGACGCCCTGGCCGCAAAGCCCGCGCGTGCGGCAGAACGTCCTGCTGCAATGGGCCGACCGGCTCGAACGCCGCACCGATCTGGCGGCGCTGCTGACGCGCGAGAACGGCAAGGTGCTGCGCGAAGCGCGCGGCGAGATGGCCGGGGCCATTTCCGAGATCCGCTATTACGCTGGGCTGGCGCGCCACATGCCCGGGCATTTCATGGAAGTGGAGCCCGGAGCCTTCGCGGCCACGCTGCGCGAGCCGGCCGGGGTGGCGGCGCTGATCATTCCCTGGAACGCCCCGGTCGTGCTGCTGATCCGGGCGCTCGCGCCCGCGCTGGCGGCCGGATGCGCGGCCATCGTCAAGCCCGCGCAGCAGACCGCACAGATCACGGCGGCGGTGCTGCAGGAACTGGCGCAGGTGCCCGGCCTGCCGCCCGGCGTGCTGAACCTGGTGTGCGAGACCGGCAGCGAGGCGGCCCGGGAACTGGTCGCCTCGCCCGACGTGGACGTGCTGAGCTTCACCGGTTCCAACCTGGTCGGCCAGCACATCATGGCGGCGGCCGCGCCCACGATGAAGAAGCTGTCGCTGGAACTGGGCGGCAAGTCGTGCTGCCTGGTCTTTCCCGATGCGGACATCGAAACGACCGCGCGCCAGCTGGCCGCGGCGGCCACCATCATTTCCGGGCAGCAGTGCACGGCCGCGCGGCGCGTGCTGGTCCATGCCTCGCGCCTGGACGAGATGAAGCGCGCCCTGGCCGGAGCCCTGTCGGCCATCGTGGTCGGCCCCGGTTCGGACGAAGCCTCGGGCATGGGGCCGTTGATCGACGGGCAGGCGGTGCGAACGGTGGACGAGGCCGCGCGGCGCGCGCTGGACGAATGCGACGAAGTCCTGCTGCGCGGTGGCCGGCCGCAGGGGGCGCTGGCCGGCGGCAGCTATCTGACGCCCACGCTGGTGGCGCATCGCGACAGCTCGGCCTTCTTCTGCCAGGAAGAAATCTTCGGCCCCTTCGTGGTGCTGGAATCCTTCGACGACGAACGCGAGGCGGTGCAGCGCGCCAATCACACGGTGTACGGGCTGTCCGCGAGCGTCTGGACCGCCGACGGCGACCGCGCATTGCGCGTCGCGCGCGCCCTGCGCAACGGCACGGTCTGGATCAACGACCACAACCGTCTGTTCGCCGAAGCCGAAACCGGCGGCTACCGCCAGAGCGGGCTGGGCCGGCTGCACGGCTACGAGGGGCTGGGCGATTTCCTGGAAACCAAGCACATCTATCGCAGCGCCGGCGTGGTCTGAGACACGCCCAACGAGATTTCAAGGAACCGACATGAGTGGAACATCCGAGGCGCGCAGCGGCGGCCGGATCCTGGTGGACGCGCTGAGGACGCACGGCGTGGATACCGCCTTCTGCGTCCCGGGCGAAAGCTTCCTGGCCGTGCTGGACGCGCTGTACGAGGCGCGCGACGCGATCCGGCTGGTGGTATGCCGCCAGGAGGGCGGGGCGGCGCACATGGCCGAAGCCTATGGCAAGCTGACCGGTGAACCCGGGATCTGCTTCGTGACGCGCGGGCCTGGCGCGACCAATGCCAGCATCGGCATTCATACCGCGCGGCAGGATTCGACGCCGCTGATCGTGTTCGTCGGCCAGGTGGCGCGCGGCGACATGGGACGCGAGGCCTGGCAGGAAATCGACTTTCGCCACATGTTCGGCACCCAGGCCAAGTGGGTGGACCAGATCGACGATGCGCGCCGCATTCCCGAGTACGTCAGCCGTGCCTTCCATGTGGCGACCTCGGGCCGCCCCGGCCCGGTGGTGCTGGCGCTGCCAGAGGACATGCTGGCGGAAATGGCGGTGGCGGACGACGCCCCGCGCTACCGGCACATCGCGCAGGCGCCGGCGGCGCGGGACATGGCGGATCTGGCGGCCCTGCTGGCCGAGGCCCGCCGGCCCCTGATGCTGCTGGGCGGTGGGGGCTGGTCGCGTGCCGCCTGCGAGGACATCGAGCGCTTCGCGCGCGCCTTCGACCTGCCGGTGGCCTGCACCTTCCGGCGGCAGGATCTGTTCGACAACCGCAACGATCTTTATGTGGGCGAGGCGGGCCTGGGCATGGACCCGCGCCTGGCCGCCCGCATCGGGCAAGCCGACCTGATCGTCGCGGTCGGGCCCCGCCTGGGCGAGACGTCCACCAACGGCTACGCGCTGCTGGACGTCCCCCGGCCACGCCAGAAGCTGGCGCACGTCCACCTGGACGCGGGCGAACTGGGGCGCGTCTACAGCGCCGACGTCGCCATCAACGCCGACATGGCGTCCTTCGCCGCGGCGGCCGTGCAATTGGCGCCTGCCGCACCGCCCGCCTGGGCCGACTGGACCGCGCAGGCCCGCGCGGACTATCTCGACAACCTGCGGCACGCGCCCATGCCCGGCCCCGTGGACCTGGGCGAGGTCATGGCCCACGTGCGCGACGTGCTGCCGCCCGAGTCCATCATCACCAATGGGGCCGGCAACTACACGCTATGGGTGCAGCGCTTCTACCAGTACCGCGGCTGGCGCACGCAGCTCGCGCCCACCAGCGGGACCATGGGCTACGGCGTGCCGGCGGCCATCGCCGCCAAGCTCGTCCATCCCGACCGGCCCGCCGTCTGCTTCGCGGGGGATGGCTGCTTCCTGATGAATTCGCAGGAAATGGCGACGGCGGTCCAGTACGGCGCGAATGCCGTGTTCATCGTGGTGGACAACGGGATGTACGGCAGCATACGCATGCACCAGGAGCGGCACTATCCGGGCCGGGTGCATGGCACCGACCTGCGCAATCCCGATTTCGTCGCGCTGGCGGCGGCCTATGGGCTGCACGCCGAGCAGGTCCTGGCGACCGCCGATTTCCCCGCCGCGTTCGCCCGGGCGCTGGAGGCGGGCCGGCCGGCCCTGCTGGCGCTGAAGACCGACCCCGACGTGATCTCGCCGCGGGCGACGATCACCAAGTTGCGGCAAGGGTGACGGGGCAGCGGCGCGGTCTTACGACTGAATCAGCCCCGTCGTCGGCGAACTGGGCGATCCGCTGTACAGTTTCTTGGGCATGCGGCCCGCCAGGAAGGCCTCGCGCCCGGCTTCCACGCCTTTCTTCATCGCGCTGGCCATCAGGATGGGATCCTTGGCCGCGGCGATGGCGGTGTTCATCAGCACGCCGTCGCAGCCCAGCTCCATGGCGATCGCCGCATCTGAGGCCGTGCCCACGCCCGCGTCCACGATGATGGGCACGTTGGCCTGGTCGATGATCAGCCGCAGGTTCCACGGATTCAGGATGCCCATGCCCGAGCCGATCAGCGAGGCCAGCGGCATGACCGCGATGCAGCCGATCTCTTCCAGCATGCGCGCCTGGATGGGATCGTCGGTGCAATACACCATCACCTTGAAACCGTCCTTGACCAGCGTTTCCGCGGCCTTCAGGGTTTCAGGCATGTTCGGGAACAGCGTGTGCGAATCGCCCAGCACTTCCAGCTTGACCAGGTCATGCCCATCCAGCAGTTCGCGCGCCAGCCGCAGCGTGCGCACGGCGTCATCGGCGGTGTAGCAGCCGGCGGTATTGGGCAGGATGGTGTATTCGCTGGGCGGCAGGTAATCCAGCAGGCTGGGCTCGCCCGCGTTCTGGCCGATGTTGGTGCGGCGGATGGCCACGGTGACGATATTGGCGCCGCTGGCGTCGATGGCCGCCTTGGTCTCGTCGAAATCCTTGTACTTGCCGGTGCCCACCAACAGGCGGGAGGAGTAGGTCTTGCCGGCAAGAGTGAATGTGTCTGTCATGGTTGGATCCTGAAATCTCTATCGATCATGCCCCGGCCACAGCCGTGGCATTACGTTGCTTCAACCGGCTTGGCCCGGCAGGCGGCGCAGCGGCATTGGGCCGGCCGCGATTCGGGCGGGATTCGGGGAAGCAAGGGCGAAACTGTTTGAGCGCGGCAGTAGGGACAGTCCGGGGGACTGTCCCCGCGCGAGTTTTTCGCCCGCCCCGAATCCCGCCCGAATCGCGGGAAGTCCCGGCGTAGCCGGGACCCGGACCTCTGCCGCTGCGCCGCCTGCCGGGCCAAGCCGGTTGCGTCAGCAAGAAACGCTCTCAATGCAGTGTACCCAAGGCGGTCTACGACCTGTGATAGATCTCTGCCCCCTTCTTTACGAACTCCACCGCCTTCTCCTGCATCCCTTTGTCCAACGCCTCGACCTCGCTCACGCCCTGCTGCTCGGCGTACTCGCGCACGTCCTGCGTGATCTTCATGCTGCAGAAGTGCGGTCCGCACATCGAGCAGAAGTGGGCGACCTTCATCGAGTCCTTGGGCAGGGTCTCGTCGTGGAATTCCTTGGCGGTGTCCGGGTCCAGGCCGAGGTTGAACTGGTCGTCCCAGCGGAACTCGAAGCGCGCCTTGGACAGCGCGTTGTCGCGGATCTGCGCGCCGGGGTGGCCCTTGGCAAGGTCGGCGGCGTGGGCGGCGATCTTGTAGGTGATGATGCCGTCCTTGACGTCCTTCTTGTTGGGCAGGCCCAGGTGTTCCTTGGGCGTGACGTAACAGAGCATGGCCGTGCCGTACCAGCCGATCTGCGCCGCGCCTATGCCCGAGGTGATGTGGTCGTAGCCGGGGGCGATGTCGGTGGTCAGGGGGCCGAGCGTGTAGAAGGGCGCTTCATGGCAGTGCTCGAGCTGCAGGTCCATGTTTTCCTTGATCATGTGCATGGGCACGTGGCCGGGGCCTTCGATCATGACCTGCACGTCGTGCTTCCAGGCGACCTGGGTCAGTTCGCCCAGGGTACGCAGCTCGGACAACTGCGCCTCGTCGTTGGCGTCGTAGATCGAGCCGGGACGCAGGCCGTCACCCAGCGAGAAGCTGACGTCGTAGGCCTTCATGATTTCGCAGATTTCCTCGAAGCGCTCGTACAGGAAACTGTCCTTGTGGTGGGCCAGGCACCACTTGGCCATGATGGAGCCGCCGCGCGAGACGATGCCCGTCATGCGCTTGGCGGTCATGGGCACGAAGGGCAGGCGCACGCCGGCGTGGATGGTGAAGTAGTCCACGCCTTGTTCGGCCTGTTCGATCAGCGTGTCGCGGAAGATTTCCCAGGTCAGTTCCTCGGCCTTGCCGTCGACTTTTTCCAGCGCCTGGTAGATGGGTACGGTGCCGATGGGCACGGGCGAGTTGCGGATGATCCACTCGCGCGTTTCGTGGATGTGCTTGCCGGTGGACAGGTCCATGACCGTGTCGCCGCCCCAGCGGATGGACCAGGTCATTTTTTCCACTTCCTCGGCGATGGAGGAAGAGACGGCCGAGTTGCCGATGTTGGCGTTGATCTTGACCAGGAAATTGCGGCCGATGGCCATCGGTTCGATTTCCGGGTGGTTGATGTTGGCCGGGATGATGGCGCGGCCGCGGGCGATTTCGTCGCGCACGAACTCGGGCGTGATACGGGCCGGAATGGACGCGCCGAAGGATTGCCCCGGGTGCTGGCGGCCCAGCAGTTCGGCCAGGCGCTGGCCCTGCGGGCCGCTGGTGCGCAGCGATTCGATGTACTGCTCGCGGCGCAGGTTCTCGCGGATGGCCACGTATTCCATCTCGGGCGTGACGATGCCACGGCGCGCGTAGTGCATCTGCGTCACGTTGGCGCCGGCCCTGGCGCGGCGCGGGGCGCGGTGCAGGTTGAAGCGCAGCTCGGCCAGCTTGGCGTCGGCCAGGCGTTCGCGGCCGTAGGCGCTGCTGGGGCCGTCGAGCTGTTCCGTGTCGCCGCGTTCGGCGATCCAGTTCTCGCGCAGCGGTGCCAGGCCCGAGCGGATGTCGATCTGGACGTCCGGATCGGTGTAGGGGCCACTGGTGTCGTAGACGGTGATGGGCGGGTTCTGTTCGCCGCCGAACATGGTGGGCGTGTCGGCCTGTTCGATCTGGCGGAAGGGCACGCGGATGTCGGGGCGCGAGCCTTGCTCGTAGATCTTGCGCGACCGGGGCAGCGGCTGGATGGCGGCCTGGTCGACCTGGGCCGTGGCGGCGATGAACTTGGGATTGGCGTTCATGGGAGCTCCAAGAAAAGGTTTCCGGAGCCGAACGAAGGAAGGAATTTTCCGGGTGACCCCCGGTGATGTCCGTGAGCGGACAGGGGGAACGGCTGTGGGGCCGCATGCCGGGAACGCGAGGTTCCGCCGGAAAACGCTCCCTGCATCGGCATTATCCGTACAGGTGCTGAGGGTGTCATCTCAACCCACGCCGAACCGGCGATGAGTACCCCTGCGTCACGGGCGTAAGTATAGGCTGGCGGCGGCCAATGTCCAACGCGCATCGCTTGCGCGTTGCAGCATGAGGCGCGTCAGGATCGCAGGCCCGGCCTGGCCGATTCGGCCAGCAAGCGTTCCTGCACGCGCTGGGCGGTTTCCATGACGTGCTTGCGCATGAGGCGCGCGGCTTCGTCGGCTTGCAGGGACACCGCCGCCTGGAACAGTTTTTCGTGTTCGTTCTCGCGGCCCTTGCGGTACTCGGCTGTGATGCGGGAGTAGCGGCGGTAGTAGGTGGAGGCCTCGAACATCTGGTTGCAGTAGTCGATCATCCAGCGCGACCGGCAGCCGGCGATGAGCGCGGTGTGGAAATCCCGATGCGCGGCTTCCCATTCGGGATTCTCGCGGGGGCCGGCCGCGCCTTCCAGGTAGCGGTCCAGCCGCGTCAGGCGGTGATACGCCTGGACCAGTCCCTGCACCCAGGTCTGGTCCGCGTAGTCGATGGAGGCCCGCAGCGCGATGTCGTTGAGCCAGGCCCGGGTGCGCGAGAGCTCTTCCAGATGCGCGCCGCCGAAGTTGGGTACCGCGAAGCCGCGCCGGTCGTGCTGGACCACCAGGCCTTCGCGTGACAGGCGCGTCAGCGCTTCCCGCAGCGGAGCGAGGCCGACCTCGTAGCGCTGGCTCAACTGGCGGGTGCCCAGCTTCTGGCCGGGAGCGTAGTGGGCATCGACGATGTCGCGCCGCAGACGCTCGTAGGTCTGGGAGGCCAGGGTGGCGGGCACGGCGCGGCCGGCGGGAAGGGAGTCGTTGGATTCCAGCATGATGGTCGGATTTTATCGATAAATCATACACAGGCCGGGACGCGTGCTGGGGCGAAGCATGTACGGGTTTCTCCGTGGTTTTGCTTTTCTTCGGTGATCGATAAAAATAAAAAAGAAATATTTTTTATCGATAAAAAGGAGAGGCTATGAAAACGATCCGATGGTGGGGGCTGGCGGTGATGGTGGCGCTGGGCCCGCTCGCGCACGGGCAGGCGCCCTATCCGTCGCATCCGATCCGGCTGGTCGTCCCGTTCGGGGCGGGCGGGACGCCCGACACCGTGGCCCGCCAACTGGCCGCCGAGATGGACAGGCGGCTGAAGACCCGCGTGGTGGTGGACAACAAGCCCGGCGCCAACGGCGTCATCGGGGCGGCCGACGTGGCCAAGGCCGCGCCCGACGGCTATACCCTGCTGCACGTGACGACCTCGTTCGTCATCAATCCCCATGTCTACAAGAAGCTGCCCTACGACATCGGCAAGGATTTCGTGCCGGTGGCGAACGTGGCGACGGGCACGGGCTACCTGCTGATGGTCAATCCCGCGCTGCCGGTGCGCACGGTGGCGGAGCTGGTGGCCTATGGCCGCAAGGCCGCCAAGCCGATCACGTATTCGTCGCCGGGCATAGGGAACACCCTGCACCTGGCGGGCGAGCTGTTCGCCGCGCGGGCCGGCATGAGCATGCTGCACGTGCCGTACAAGAGCGCATCGCAGGCGCTGAACGCGGTGGCCGCGGGCGACGTGGACCTCATGTTCATTCCGCCGACGATCGCGCTGCCCTATGTCCAGTCGGGCAAGGTGCGCCCGCTGGGCTTCACCGGCGAGCGGCGCACGCCCGAGTATCCGGATGCACCGACCATGGCGCAGGCGGGCATCGCAGACTTCGTGCTGCCGGCTTCCTGGCAGGGCCTGTTCGCGCCGGCCGGCACGCCGCAGGCGGCGATCGACACGATAGCCGCCACGGTACGCGACATCGTCGCCCAGCCGGCGTTTGCCAAGATGCTGCGGGACGGCGGCTATGAACCCGACCCGCGCACCGGCCAGGCATTCGCCGAACTGGTGCGCGCCGATTCCGTCCGCTATGCGGAAGCCGTCAAGCGCGCCGGCATCGAAGCCCAATGATCCGATGACCATGACCGAACGAGGAGCCAACATGGATGTATTGAACCTGCACGCCGGCGCGACCGAGATCCACCCGCCCGCCGGCTTCCTGCTGCCCGGCGGCAAGCGCATCGGCGTGGTGTTCCGCATGGCCTACGAGTGGTGGTCGGACGGGGCGTGGCCCGGCATCGGTCCCATGGGCAATCCGCTCAAGGGCGGCATTCCCGACCTGAACGCGGTCGGCTGGGCCGAGTACGGCCATCGGCGCGGCGTGCACCGCGTGCTCGAGGCGCTGGCCCGCAACGGCGTCAGCGCCTCGATCCTGGTGAGCGGCATCATGGCCGAACGCTATCCGGAAGAGGTCAAGGGCATCGCCCAGGCCGGCCACGACATCGTCGCGCATTCGTACGCGATGGACGTGATCCCCGCTTATCTGGACGAGGCGCAGGAGCGCGACAACATCCGCCGCACGACCGATCTGATCGCGGCGGCGACGGGCCGGATGCCGCCGGGATGGATCAGCCCGCGCGGCACGCCCAGCCATCGCACGGCGCGCCTGTTGGCCCAGGCCGGCTATCTCTGGCATGGCGACACGCTGAACGACGACATGCCCTATCTGGTCGACTTCGGCGACCACGCGATCGTGGCCGTGCCCGGCACCATGGAGGTGAACGACCTGCCGCTGGTGATGCGTCACGGCCAGCCGCCCAGCGCCATGGTGGACATCTTCGAGGACTGGCTCGACTACGTTCGCAAGTGGGAGCGCACCCCGCAGAAGATCGATCCCACGGTGCATGCCCACGTATGCGGACGCCCGGCGGGAATGGCGGCGTTTCAGCGGCTGCTGGAGATCGCCACGGCGGCGGACGACGTCTGGATAGGCACGCGCGCCGAGCTTGCGCGGCATCTGATGCAGTCCATCGGCCGGCCGGTGCCGGCCCATCAACAGGCCTAGGCGGGGAGACTCATGGATCTGCAGATTCGCGGCCGCAAGGCCATCGTGTGCGCGTCCACCCGCGGGCTGGGACGGGCCTGCGCCACCTCGCTGGCACGCGAGGGCGTGCATGTCGTGATCAACGGGCGCTCGCCGGACACGGCCGCCGCGGCCGCCCGGGAACTGGCCGCCGAGACCGGCGGCGTCGTGCGCGCGGTCGCGGCGGACATCAATACCGACGCGGGCCGCGCGGCGCTGGTGTCGGCGTGCCCGGACGCCGACATCCTGGTGACGAACAACGAGGGGCCGGCGCCCGGGCGCTTCGTCGATTGGGAACGCGAAGACTACCTGCGGGCGATCGAGGCCAACATGCTGGCGCCCGCCCTGTTGATACGGGCGGTGTTGCCCGGCATGCGGGCCAGGGGGTTCGGCCGCATCGTCAACATCACCTCCGCCATGGTGAAGTCGCCCAGCCCGGCCATGGGCTTGTCGACGTCCGCGCGCACCGGCCTGACGGCGCTGTGCAAGGCCATCTCGCGCGAAGTGGTCGCCGACAACGTCACCATCAACAACCTGCTGCCCGAGCGCTTCGACACCGACCGCCAGCGCTTCATGGCCGAGCGCATGGTGCGCGAGCAAGGCCTGAGCTATGAGGACGCGAGGCAGCGCATCGTCGATACCATCGCGGCCGGCAGGTTGGGGCAGCCGCGGGAGTTCGGCGATGCCTGCGCCTTCCTGTGCAGCGCGCAGGCGGGCTATCTGTCGGGGCAGAACCTGCAACTGGATGGAGGATCGTATCGCGGCGTGTTCTGACCAGGGCCGCCAGCAGGGGCCGCCCGGTTTTCTTCACTGGATCCTGTGATGCGCCGGGCGCTGCGATTTTCGAGAATGCCGACATTGCCTATTCATTCAGTAAGGAGTCGAGCATGTCGAAATCGTTGACCGCACTTTGCGCCGCCTTGATGGCGGCATCGCTGGCCGCCTGCGGGGGAGGCGGCGGCGACGATTCGGGTGGTGGCGGCGGAGGTGGAGGCGGCGGGGGCGGCGGCGATGGCAAGACGCTTAGCGAGAAGCAGATCTGGTACGGCCACGAGACGGCGTTCTCGGCCGTGTCCCTGCACCAGGCGTTCGAGCCCATGCTCGAGAACGGGATCGTCATCGGCCGGGACGGCACGCCCGAGTGCCTGGACGGCGGGACGGTCTCGGGCGTCTGGACCGATGCGGACGACAGCGGCACCCTGTCGGCCGGGGACTCGGTGGCGTTGACCATGAACGACTGTCGCGTGTCCGACAACGGCATTCCGTTCACGGGCAAGGCGACGGTCGATTTCGACGAGGTGGAGGGCGACCTGCTGGAAGAGGAGTCGGACTGGACGCTGGGCGCCAGGGTCACGCTGGGTGAGGGCGCATCCTTCGACGGGACGTCCGCGGCGGGAACGGCATCGGTGAA
This sequence comes from Pigmentiphaga sp. H8, assembly GCF_003854895.1. NCBI lineage: Bacteria > Pseudomonadati > Pseudomonadota > Betaproteobacteria > Burkholderiales > Alcaligenaceae > Pigmentiphaga > Pigmentiphaga sp. H8. The sequence goes on from NZ_CP033966.1 coordinate 1,094,452, forward strand.
GGCGTCCAACGACGTGAGTTCGGCCGAACCCAAGGGGCAGCGCGCCGAGTTCGATATTCCCGCAATCGTCCTGACCGAGGATGGCGGTGCCGTGACGATGAATTTCAAGGACTACGCCGTGGCCGTGGCCTACGATCCCACGACGGATGCCGATACCTATTCGCGCATCTCGTTCTCGGTCAGCGGCTCGGATCCGGTGCTCGGCCCTGACTATGCCTACGACGCGAGCATGACCGAGACGGTTCTCTTCTCGCATGAGGCGGGCGGTTTCCTGGAGGGTGCGTTCGCCACGAAGACCGCGGCCGAAACGATCACCACCCGCTTCCAGGCGAATGGCAACGCGCCGGGCACGGTCACCTTCTCGTCCAGCCTGGGCGGCAGCAAGACGATGACCTACGGGGAATTCGACGACCTGTAATCGCGATCAGTCCCCCGGCGTCAGCAGGCCCAGGTGTCCCATCAGCCGCACCAGGTCTGCCTGCCGCCGGGTCTGGGTCTTGTCGAAGATCGATCGCAGCTGCGTACGCAGTGTGTTGAGCGAAACGTTCAGGGTTTCGGCAACGGTGGGCAGCGGATCGTCGTGCCGGGCCAGGTGATGGGCCAGGCGGATTTCCGCCGGCGTCAGCCGGAACAGGGTACGCAGCAGCGTGCCCCTCGGGGTGGGACGCCATTGCGGCCCCTGCGCGGCAAGCAGCGCCAGGGCGTCGCCGCCGCGCAGGTCCTGGGTGAGCGGACATGGCAGGACGATGAGCCGGCCGCCGTCCGGTAGCGCGAGCGAGCCGGCCGAGGGGGCCTCGGCGCCGTGGCCGCAGGCCCTGTCCAGCAGCCGGCGGATGGGCTGGGGCAGGCTGGAGGCGCGGGCGCCCAGGGGGCAGTCGGGCTGTTGCCGCCAGATGTCGCCCAGGTGGTTGGACTGCACGATGCGGCCGCGCGCGGAACAGACCAGCAGCGGGAAGCCGAGCCGGTCCAGCATGTGCCGCAGAAGCAGCGATTCGGCTTGTTGCTGGCGGAATCGAAGTTGCAGGTGCAAGGCGGTGCGCAGATGGGGCAACACGGCATGCATCAGCCGGGTCTCATCGTCGTCCAGCGGCGGACGGCCGTTTTCCCTTTGCACGGAAAAGGTGTACATGCGCTCTTCGTCCTGTCCCAGCGGGAGCAGGGCATAGGTGCCCAGGCCGTTCGGTTTCAGGAATTCCTGGTAGAAGGGTTCGCGCTGCAGGCGCGCCTGGCCATGGAATTCATAGTCCACGTAGATGCGGCCCGCGGCAAGCAGCGGCGATGCCGCGCGGCCCGGGTCCAAGTCCTGCATCTCGTCGAAATGCGCGACCATCTTGGGCGGCATGCCGATGAGTTCATCGAGTTCCAGCGAGTCGGTGGGCGTATGGAGGGCCACCTGACCGGCGCTGGCCGCGCCGAGCGACAGGCTGATGTCCCGCAGCGACTGCCGCCATTGGTCCTCCGAAAGGACGCCGTCATAGAGCCGCTCCAGCAAGTGGAGTGCAGTCCCTTTCGTATCCATCGGTATATCTATTCTGTGTCCGGGGCGGACCGCCGCGGCCGCAGATGCCTGGCGGAATTCCCGGGATGTGTCGAAGGGTAACAGTCACCATAGCCGCAAACGAGAGGCAAGCGCAACTCGTGCGGTTCTACACCGGGCTGCCCAGTTCCCCCAGCCGCCCCGCGATCATGTCCACGCAGGCCCGGACGATGGGATCGGTCTGGTCGACATATTGGAGGCTGGCCTCGTCCGGCGCCTGCCGGCGAACGATGAACAGCGTGATGTGCATGCCCGGATCGGTGATGGGGCGCGCGACGACCTCGCCCCGTTCCAGTTCGCGGACGATGGCGCCCAGGGGCATGACGGCCGCCGCGGCGCCGCGTAGCACCAGGTCGCGCTGGCTGGTGATGGAATGCGTCTCGCACTGGATGCGGGGCTGCGCGCCTTTCTCGAAGGCGCTGGCCTCGACCAGCCGGCGCGCGACGTCGCGTTCGTTGCCCAGTACCAGCTCGTGCGCCAATACTTCGTCCATGGTGACGGGGCCGCAGGAAGGCGCCAGGTCGGCCCGGACCGTCAGCAGCAGTTGTTCCTTCAGCACCGGAGTGATCGACAGGCCGGGGCGGGACGCCACGGAATAGGCCAGCGCGGCATCGATGTCCTTGCGCTCGAGCGCGTCCACCAGCAGGAAGCTCGGGTTCTCGTACAGCTGCAGGTCGATGTGGGGGTACCGCCGCTTCAGGGTCAGCAGCAGGTCCGAGCCGATCAGCAGCATGATGCTGGAGGTCAGCCCCAGGTTGAAGCGGACCGGCGCGGACTGGTCGGCGCGCCGCACGTCATCCTGGGTCCGCGCGACCAGCTCGAAGATCTGGCGCGACCGTTCCAGCAGCAGGCTGCCGGCCGGCGTCGGGTCCACGCCGCGCGAATGCCGCGACAGCAGGGGCACGCCCAGGGCCGCTTCGAGTTCGCGCATGTGCGTGCCCAGGGCCGGCTGGGCGATGTGGAGCTGTTCGGCGGCGCGGGTGATGTTTCTCGTCTCCACGACCTTGGCGAAGTACTCGAGTCGCTTCAGCGTGATCATAGGCGGCAGGCATGGGAGAGGCTCCGCCCTATAGTAGGACGATTCCGCCGTGGCCGGCACCACGGCGGAGGGCGTCCGGCCGGAAACTACTGGGTCCCGGCCAGGCCCGCGCGCTCGACCATGCCGCTGAATCGGTCGATCTCGCGCCGCATGTAGTCTCCGTACTCGGCCAGGACGCGGCCGTCGGGGACGATGCCCAGGTCGGCCAGCTTGCGCCGCACGTCGGGCTGGGCCACGGCGTGGCGGGCGGCATCGGCCAGCTTGCGCAGGTGCCCGGGCGGCGTCCCGCGGGGCGCGAGCAGGCCGATGTCGGCGGTGAAGACATAGCCGGGCAGGCCGCTTTCCTCCAGCGTCGGCACGTCGGGCAACTGCGCGACGCGCGCCTTGCTGGTCACGCCCAGCAGACGCAGCCGGCCCGCGCGCACCAGGCCTTCTATCGAAGGCAGGCCGGCCAGCAGCATGTCGGCCGTTCCCGCCGCGACGGGGGCGGAAGGTTGTTCGCGGAACGGCACGTGCATGATGTCGATGCCGGCCGAGCGCCGGATTTCCTCGAACATGACGTGGTGCAGCGAACCTATGCCTATGGTGCCGTAGGTGAGCTTGCCCGGAGCGGCCTTGGCCTGCGCCACCATCTCCTGGAACGAGTTGGCCTTCAGCGAGGGGCCGGCCGTCAGGAACAGCTGGGCGGCGCCCAGGAAGGCGATGGGCTCGAAACTGTCCATGCCCTGGTAGGGCAGCTTCTTGTACAGGGTGGGATTGATGGTGAGCGGGCTGGAGTCGGCCACCAGCAGGGTGTAGCCGTCGGGATTGGCCTTGGCCACCGATTCCAGCGCGATGATGCTGCCCGCGCCGGTCTTGTTCTCGACGGCGATGGGCTGCCCCAGCGAAGCCGACATGTGCTGGCCCACCAGGCGCGCGATGACGTCGGGCACGCCGCCGGTGGGCGCGGCCACCACCATCTTGATCGGACGGCTGGGAAACCCGGCGTCGGTATGGCCCGTGGCGGGGGACAACGCCAGCAGCACGGCGGCGAAAAGGGCTGGCTTTTTCATGTCAGGCCTCCACCGGCTGGGTGGCGCGGGAAAGATGGGCGAGGACTTCTTCCAGCGGGACGACGTCGCCGTACTTCGCATCCATGTCGAGCAGGCTCTGGCGATGGGCCGCGCCGGACCGGTCGCCCACGGCCTCGGGCGCGACGATGGGCCGGAAGCCGCTCTGCACCGCGTCCACCACCGTCGCCCGGACGCAGCCGCTGGTGGTGCAGCCGGTCACGATCACGGTGTCCACGCCTTGCGAGACCAGGCGCGCGGCCAGGTCCGTGCCGGCGAAGCAGCTCGCGTATTTCTTGGACATGATCGAGTCGCCGTCCACCGTATCCAGGCGCGGATCGAGCCGGACGTTGTCGCTGCCTTCCATCAGGCTGGCCATGCCGCCCATCTTGCGCTGCCAGACGCCGGCGTCCGACAGGTCGGCCCGGTAGCCTACCGTGAAGAAATGGATGGGCGCGCCGATCCGGCGGCACGCGGCGACGAGACGGTTGGTGGCGAGCACCGCCTGCCCCAGGTCGGCGCCCAGGGGCTGCGCCGGGTCCGTGAAGCCGCGGATCATGTCGACGACGATCAGCGCGCAGTGGCGCCCGAAACCGATGCGGCGACCGAAGCCCTTTTCCTTGAACAAGGGGTCGTCGATCTGCAAGTCCTGGTCCATTTCTCCTCCGTGGAATGTGAACGGCCACTCGGTGGCTCTGGAGGAGAATTGGACCGCGCCGGAGGCGGCCCTGTCCAAGACGGGTTTCGGCTGGAAGCCATACGCCAAGGGTATGGCTGGCGCCGGCGGGCTAGAACTTGTAGGTGGCGCTGGCGATGATGCTGCGGCGCGCGCCGTACCAGCAGTCCCCGCGCGACAGGCACGTCGCGACGTAGGTCTTGTCGGTCAGGTTGTTCAGGTTGAGCGCGTAGCGCCAGTGGTCGGTCTCGTACGAGACCATGGCGTCGAACAGCGTGACCGAGGGCGTGGTGGGAGCCACGCCGTCGCGGAAGGAACTCATCCAGCGTACCCCGGCGCCCAGCGCGAAGCCGTTCACGTCGCCCACGGCGAAGCGCCATTTGCCCCACGCCGCGGCCTGGTGGCGCGGCATGCCTTCGAGCGACTTGTCCAGGTCGATATAGTTGTAGTGCGCGATCAGGTCGAACGTGCGGGTAATCGCGCCGCGGTATTCGAGTTCCAGGCCCTTGGTCTTGGTCGCGCCCACCTGGACGGAATAGAGCGGATTGGTCGGGTCGCCCGCCAACTGGTTCTTTTCCTTGAGCTGGTAGACCGAAGCGGTGGCCATCCGCCGGCCGTCGGCCGACTGGTGCTTGACGCCCACTTCCCACTGTTCGCCGCGCAGGGGCTTGAAGCGCGCGCCGCCCTTGTCGGTGCCGGGCACGGGCGTGAAGGATTCGCTGTAGTTGATGTAGGGCGCCAGGCCGTTGTCGGCCACGTACATCACGCCCAGGCGCTTGGTCGTGGCGTTGTCTTTTTCGTCGGCGCTGCCGGCCAGTCCGGCGGTGGCGCGGTCGTGGCGGATGCCGGCGGCCACGATCCAGTGCTTGCCTATCTTCATCTGGTCCTGCAGGTACAGGCCTGCCTGGCGCAGCGTGTAGCGCGGCTCGTCGGTCAGCTCGGGCGGCGTGTAGTTGCCGTAGACCGGATCGTAGGCGTCGATGGTGCCGCCGTCGGCGGTGCCGCTGCGGCGGTCGCGGCGGTAGCGGGTCCAGTCGAAACCCAGCAGGACCTGGTGCTGCACGATGCCGGTCTGCAGCTTGCCGGTCAGGTGCTGGTCCAGCGTGTCGATGCGCACCTTGGTGAAGGCGTCGTCCGCATAGCGGCCGATGCGGCGCTGGTTGACCGGGTCGGCGGCCCAGCCGCCGGGCTCGGTGAACGAGTCCGCGTAATGCGTCAGGTAGTCCACCTTGTTGTTGGCATGGCGAAAGCCCTGGCTGAAGGACCACTGGTCGTTGAAGCGGTGCTCGAACAGCCAGCCGAACGAGGTGCGGCGCGAATCGTAGCGGTCGTGGCCGGGTTCGCCGATGAAGCGGCTGGTGGGTATCCTGCCGTTGGGATTGTCGGTGCGCATGCCCGACCAGGGCATGAACTGCGCGGTCGAGCCGCTTTCATCCTTCTGCCACAGGCCTTGCAGCGTGAGCGAGGTCGACGCGCTGGGGCGCCACGTCAGCGAGGGCATGACCAGGCTGCGGTTGTCCTTCACATGATCGACCTGGGTGTCGGCATCGCGCTTGAGCGCGACGAGCCGGTACAGCCACTGTCCGTCGGCCGTCAGCGGGCCGGTCAGGTCCACCTGGGCCTGCTTGCGGCCGCGGTTGCCCAGCTGTATGCCCGCTTCGCCCTGGAACTCGGCCTGCGGGCGCTTGCTGACCATGTTGATGATGCCGCCCGTGCTGCCCTGGCCGTACAGCATGGCCGCCGGTCCGCGCAGGACCTCCAGGCGCTCCAGCGTATAGGGCTCGGTGCGGGTCGTGCTGGTGTAGTAGTCGTAGTGCTGGCGCAGCCCGTCCAGGTACAGCGTGGGTTCGGTGCCGCGTATGCGGACCGAGTCGGCGCGCGAGTCGATGCCGTAGGCGTCGGACCGCACGCCGGCCGCGTAGCCGAGCGCGTCCTGCAGGTTGGTGGCCCCCTGGTCCGTCAACTGGTCGCGCGTGACCACGGTGACCGACTGCGGCGTTTCGTGCAATGGCGTGTCCGTCTTGGTGGCGGTGGCCGAGCGCTTGGCGGCGTAGCCGTAGACGGGACCGGTGGCGGTCTCGCGCTCGGGGGTGGCTTGGACGCGGATTTCCTGCAGGGTGGCCGGTTCGGTGGTCTGCGCGGGCAGGGCGGCGGGAAGCGCGCCCAGCGCGGCGGCCAGGCCCGCGCGGCACAGCGGAGTGGAGAAGGGTGGCATGGGAACGATGTCCGACGTGGGTGGGAAATAAATCTTTTAATGATAATTATTATCAATTCTATTTCAACAATGAAGTTGTAAGAGTCGGATCGTTCGGGGCAGCTTGCGGAGGGCGATAAAAAGCGGCCTGGAAGGCCGCCCGGACGAGCGCTCGGCAAGGGCCCGGCGCGAGGCCGGGCCGGCCGTCACGGCTTGGCGTTGGGGAAGAACAGCTGCTGGCCGTCGATCTTGTAGCTGGCGATGGTCTGCTGGCCGGCCGGCGAAATGACCCAGTCCACGAACTTCTGGGCGGCCGCGACCTTGACGTGCGGATGCTTGGCCGGATTGACCACCATCACCCCATACTGGTTGAACAGGCGCTCGTCCCCTTCCACGAGCACGGTCAGCTTGCCCCGGTTCTTGAAGCTGAGCCAGGTGCCGCGGTCCGACAGCACGTAGGCGCCGGTGGACGACGCCATGTTCAGCGCGGGTCCCATGCCGCAGCCGCAGGCCTTATAGCCGTTGCCCTTCTTGTCGTCCAGGCCGGCTGCCTTCCAGTAGCGAAGCTCGGCCGAATGCGTGCCGCTCTTGTCGCCGCGGGAGATGAATTCGGCATTCGCCGCCGACAGTTTCTTCAGTGCCTGGACGATGTCCTTGCCCTTGACGCCGGCGGGGTCGGCGGCGGGACCGATCAGCACGAAATCGTTGTACATGACCGGATAGCGTTTCACGCCGTAGCCCTCGGCGATGAATTTCTCCTCGGCGGCCTGGTCGTGCACGAACAGCACGTCGGCATCCCCGCGCCGGCCAGTGTCCAGCGCCTGGCCCGTACCCTGCGCGACCACCTTGATGTCGATGCCGCTGGCCTTCTTGAAGGCGGGCAGCAGGTGGGCGAACAGGCCAGATTGCTCGGTGGACGTGGTCGAGGCCATGACGATGGTCTCGGCGGCGGCGGGCAGGCTGGCCAGGGCGGCGGCCGCGGGCAGCAGACAGCCCAGGACCAGGGGACGCAGGCGGTGGAAGAGCTTCATATTTTTTCTCCTTTGACGAAAAGACCGGCTTCGTCGGGCAGCGGCCCGTTGAAGAAGGCGTGGACGGGAAGGTCCGCCAGGACGCGCCCCCGCTCCAGATAGACCACGCGGCTGGCCAGGCGCTTGACCTGTCCCAGGTTGTGGCTGCTGAACACCATGGTCATCGTGCGTCCCGAGCGGGGCTGCGCGAATTCCTGCATCAAGGATTCGACCTCGCGCTTGGCGTGTGGGTCGAGATTGGCGGTGGGTTCGTCCAGCAGCAGGGCATCCGCGTCCATGGCCCAGGCCTGGGCCAGCGCCACGCGCTGCTGCTGTCCGCCGGACAGCGCCTTGGCGTTGCGGCCGGCCAGTTCGGCCATGTCGACGCGCGCCAGCGCGTCCACGGCGGACTGGCGCGCCTGGCGCCAGCCCACGCCCCGTAGCCACAGCCCCAGCGCGACATTGTTCCGTACCGAGGTACGCAGCATGTGCGGCCGCTGGAACACCAGGGCTTGCCGGTTGCGCGGCAGACAGGAGACGGTGCCCGAGGTGGGGGCGAGCAGGCCGTGCAGCACGCGCAGCAGCGTGCTCTTGCCGCTGCCGTTCGTGCCGACCAGGGCGACGCGTTCGCCCGCGTGGATGGACAGGTCGACCCCGTGCAGCGCGCGCACCTGCCCGTAGTGCAGATCGACGTCGCGCAGCGAGAACAGGGCCGGAGCAGGGGCCGGCTCCCGTACGTCCGCCATGGCCGGAAGGGCGAGAGCCGGGTCGACGTCCAGGGGCATGATCGAGGCCGCGCGCTTCATGCGGCCGGGTCCGGCATGCGCAGCCACGCGGACAGGCCCGCGTCGCGCCGTTCGCGCCAGCGGCGCACCAGCGAGATCAGCGTGTTCAGCAACAGCACCACGGCCAGCAGCACCATGCCCAGCGCCACGGCCAGGGGCAGGTCGCCCTTGCTGGTCTCGAGCGCGATGGCCGTCGTCATGACCCGCGTGTAGCCTTCGATGTTGCCGCCGACGACCATCACGGCGCCTACTTCCGAGACCGCACGGCCGAATGCCGCGATGAGGATGGTCAGCAGCGCGAAGCGTTCATCCCAGGTCAGCAGCAGTCCGCGCATGAAGGTGCCCGCGCCCAGCGAACGCAGTTGCTCGCCGTGGCTGCGGTCGGCATCCTCGACCACCTGCCGCGTCAACGCCATGACCACCGGCAGCACCAGGATGGACTGCGCCACCACCATGGCCTGGAACGAAAACATCCAGCCGAGAAAGCCCAGCGGCCCCGAACGCGACAGCAGCAGATAGACCAGCAGCCCCACCACGACGGAGGGCAGGGCGAGCATGGTATTGAGCAGCGTCAGCACGGCCCCCCGTCCCGGGAACCGAGCCACCCCCAGCCATGCTCCCAGCAGCAGCCCCGCGGCGCAGGCCAGCAGGCAGGCACAGGCGCTGACCGCCAGCGACAGCCGGACGATGTCGAGCAGGACGGGATCGAGAGAGGTGATGAGGCGCAGCGCTGTGACCGCGCTTTCCGCAAGAGTGTTCATGCCGTCTTCAAATGTGCCGCCCCAGCGTAACGGAGTGAGACAGACGAGGCGATATGAAGTAGTTTGCATAGGCGCCGGACACACCCAGGAAACCGCGGATCTGGCCTTGCCAGTCCGCCGGTTTCGCCCCCTTGAGGGGGCCCGCGCAAGCGGGTAGGGGGGGGCTATACTCCTTCCGTGCATCAAATCGAGATCTCCTACACCTTCGGCGTGCCGCGCGCCAACGCCGCCTCCATCCGCAATCCGCTGATGGACCTGCTGCACGCCATTCGCGAACAAGGGTCGATCTCGGCCGCCGCCAAGGCCCTGGACTTGTCCTACCGCCATGTCTGGGGCGAACTCAAGCGCTGGGAGAAAAACCTCGGGCACGCGCTGGTGATCTGGGACAAGGGTCAGCCGGCCCGGCTGACCGAGTTCGGCAACAAGCTGCTGTGGGCCGAGCGGCAGGCGCAGGCGCGGCTGGCGCCGCAGATCGGCGCCCTGTATGCCGACCTGGAGCGGGCCTTCGCGGTCGCCTTCGACGACGCGGCCCACGTGGTCGCCCTGCACGCCAGCCACGACGACGCGCTGGCCTCGCTGCGCGAGCACGCCGTGGCCAGCGACAAGCTGCACCTGGACATTCGCTTCACCGGTAGTGTCGACGCGATCAAGGCCTTGAACGAAGGCCGGTGCGTGATGGCGGGTTTCCACGTTCCCGCAGATTCCCCGCCGGGCTCGCTGGCCGAGCGCACGTACAAGCCGCTGCTCGAACCCGGCCAGCACAAGATCATCGGCTTCGCTCGCCGCAGCCAGGGGCTGATGGTGGCGCGGGGCAACCCGCTGGGCATTGCCTCGCTGGCCGATCTCGCGCGGCCCGACGTGCGTTTCGTGAATCGTCCGCTGGGCACGGGCACGCGCGTGCTGCTGGACGAATTGCTGGCCAGGCAGGCCTTGTCGCCGTCGGCCATCCAGGGCTACGCCCATACCGAGCCGTCGCACGCGGCGGTGGCGCACGCGGTGGCCTCGGGTGCCGCGGATGCGGGCCTGGGCATCGAGGTCGCGGCCCGGACCAGCCGGCTGGACTTCATTCCGCTGGTGTCCGAGAACTATTTCCTGGTCTGCCTGAAGTCCACGCTGGAGCTGCCGTCCACGCAAGCCTTGCTGGGTATCCTGCGCAGCGAGGCCTGGCAGCGCAAGCTGGCGGCGATGCCGGGGTACCAGCCGCAGCAAAGCGGCGAGGTGCTGTCGATGCGGCGCGTGCTGCCTTGGTGGAATTTCCGTACGCCCAAGCCCGGCAAGCGCGGCTGAGGCGGTCCGGTCAGGCGCCCTGCGGCGCGGTTCGAACGGGGCGGGGCGCCGCGGCCAGCTCGGGCTGCAAGGCCAGGCGCCAGGGCGCCGTGTAGCAGAGGAAATGCTTGTTGGTGGCGCGGCCGATCGCGCACAGGCCCAGGCGTTCCGCCAGTTCGAAGCCCATCTGCGTGATGCCGCTGCGCGAGACGACGATGGGGATGCCCATCTGCGCCGCCTTGATGATCATTTCGCTGGTAAGGCGGCCCGTGGTGTAGAACACCTTGTCGTGGCCCGCCATCCGGGCCGGGTCCTGCAGCCACATCCATCCGGCGATAGTGTCGATGGCGTTGTGGCGCCCGACGTCCTCGACGAACATCAGCATGCGCTCGCCCTGGAACAACGCGCACCCGTGCACGGAGCCGGCGGACTTGTAGGTGGTCTCCTGCAGCCGGATGGCATCGAGCAGGCCGTAGAGCTGGGCCTGGGTGAGGTGGGCGTTTTCGGGCAGGCGGATGTCGTCGATCTCGTCCATCAACCCGCCGAAGACGCTGCCCTGGCCACAGCCGGTGGTGACCACGCGCTGGGAAGTGCGAGCGTCGAGGTCCTGGATGCCATGGCGTGTCTGCACCGCCGCCGCCTGGACTTCCCAATCGACGGTGACCGCCTCGACCTCGTCGATGGAGCGCACCAGGCGCTGGTTGCGCAGATAGCCCAGCACCAGCAGTTCGGGCAAGGCGCCCAGGGTCATCAGCGTGACCAGTTCGCGCTTGTCGACGTAGACGGTCAGCGACCGCTCGGCCGGGATGGAAACCGTGTCGCTCAGGCCATGTTCGTTGACGACGGTGATCTCGCGCGTCAGTGGCGCACGGGCGTCGGTCAGGAAAGGACGGTGGCGGGGCGCTGCGGTCACTGTTTGGGCGTGGCGGCGTCGGGCGCGGCGGTGTTGTGCGGCGCCTTGGCCGTTTCCGAAGGAGAATGCGCGCCGGCCGCTTCCAGCGGCTTGGCCTCGGGCGGCGTGTAGGCGAACGGGCCCGGATCGGCGCAAGGCGGCATGGACGCGGGCTCGTGCACGGACTTGCCGGCGGCGCGCGCGCTGGCGAAGTAGACGGACGCGGTCTTGTTCTGCGCCTGGCAGAGCTTGTAGCCGTCGACCTTGGCGGTCCAGGCGGTACGGGCGGCGGCCTCGGCCGCCTTGGCCTGGGCCTCGGGGCTGGGCGGAGGTAGCTTGGCCAGGGCCGCGGTGGAGAAGACGGCCAGCAGCAGCGCGAGGGCGGTTTTCATGCGGGATCTCCTGGTCGAGGCCGGCGGGTTCAGGCGTTCGCCGGCCGGGTGTCCGGCTTCTTCTGCGCAGGCTGGGTGCGCTGGGCGGGGATCTTGCCCGCCTGGATGTCGTTGTACCAGAGTTCGTGGTGCTCGCGGGCCCAGGCCTCGTCCACGTAGCCGGTCTTCATGGCCTTGTAGGCGCCTTTCATGCCTAGGGTGCCCAGGTAGATGTGGCCCAGGAACATGCACATCATCAGGATGGTCGCCACGGCGTGGACCATGTGGGCGATCTGCATGGTGCCGCGGGTGTAGACCAGACCGGGAATGACCCGGTCCAGCACCAGCCCGGACCCGATGACGATGAAGCCCAGGAACAGCACGCCGCCCCAGAACACGAGCTTTTCCCCGGCGTTGAAGCGGCCGGTGGGAACGTGCTGGCCGTTGAACAGGCCGCCGCCCTTGCGCAGCCAGACCATGTCGTCGCGCGTGGGCAGGTTGTCGCGGATGAAGGTAAGGAAGACCACCACCAGCGAGACCGCGAACAGCGGGCCCACGAAGTTGTGGCCGGTCTTGAGCACCCAGGTCATCCAGCCGAACAGGGCGCTGCCCATGATGGGCAGCAGGAAGAACTTGCCGAAGGCCATGATCAGGCCCGAGATCGCCAGGATCACGAATGCGATGGCATTGACCCAGTGAGCCGCCCGTTCGAAATACGTGAAGCGTTCGATCTTGCGGCCGGTTTCGGCGCCGTGGACCGTAAGAGGCCCCTTGGTGAAGTAGAACAGCGCGATGGCGACCAGCACGATCAGCAGCAGCGAACCGCCATAGGGGATCAGCCAGTTGTTGCGCACCTGCCGCCAGGCTTCGCCGGCCGAGGTGTATTTCGAGCCCGGGTACTGCACGAAGCGCTGGATCAGCACGCCGGCTTCCGGGGCCTCGCTGCGCGGCAGGCTGCTATAGCCGGGCTGGCCGGAATTGACCAAGCGCCAGTTCGGCGCGTTGTTGCCCGGCTGGACCTTGGCGCGTTCGGCGTTGGTCTGGTCGGCATAGCCCGGGTCCTGGCTGGCGTCGGGCTTGACCTCGAAGATGTTGGCGCTCTGGATGGCACCCATCGAGGTGCCGGCGGGGGGCTGCGCGGCATCCGCCGCCAGGGTGGCGGGGGATGCCAGCATGGCGCCGAACAGGGCGAGCGCGGCAAGTAGCGACCGTATCATGGCGACCTCCGGTCAGTTCACCCGGTTGTATTCGTTCTGGCCTTGCTGGGTCCGGGACTTGAGTTCCTGTGCCCAGCTGTTCCGGTCGCCCGGCGTCCAGCCCGGCGCGGTGAAGGCCGAGACGCCGGTGCCCTTGTACGCGGGCTCGCCGTTCTGGACCTTGCCCTGGTAGAGCGACTGCTCCCGTTCGGTGCAGGCGGCGGTGCCGAAAACGAGCAGGATGGCGAGAAAGACGCTGGCTTTCATCACTTGCCTCCGGTGGTTGTACCGCCCGGCTGGGGATTCTGCGGCGGCTGGCCGGCCTGCTTGGAGCCGTAGGCGGTGCCCCAGCCCCAGACTTCGGCGCCCTTGCCGCGCGCGACGACGCGGGTGCGGAAGATGTCGGCGATCACGTCGCCGTCGCCGCCCAGCAGCGCCTTGGTCGAGCACATCTCGGCACAGGCGGGCAGTTTGCCCTCGGCCAGCCGGTTGCGGCCGTATTTCTCGAACTCGGCCTCGCTGCCATGGGCCTCGGGACCGCCGGCGCAGAAGGTGCACTTGTCCATCTTGCCGCGCACGCCGAAGGTGCCCTGCGAGGGGAACTGCGGGGCACCGAACGGACAGGCGTACGAGCAATAGCCGCAGCCTATGCAGGTGTCCTTGTTGTGCAGCACCACGCCTTCGTCGGTGTGGTAGAAGCAGTTGACCGGGCAGACCGCCATGCACGGCGCGTCACTGCAGTGCATGCAGGCCACCGAGATGGATTTCTCGCCCGGCACGCCGTCGTTCAGCGTGACCACGCGCCGGCGGTTCACGCCCCACGGCACCTCGTGCTCGTTCTTGCAGGCGGTGACGCAGGCATTGCATTCGATGCAGCGCTCCGCATCGCAGATGAACTTCATTCTGGCCATGGCGCGCTCCTTATGCCTTCTCGATGTTGCAGATGGTGGTCTTGGTTTCCTGCATCATGGTGACGCTGTCGTAGCCGTAGGTGGTGCCGGTGTTGACCGCTTCGCCGCGCACGACGGGGGCCGCGCCCTCGGGGTAGTAGGCCAGGAGGTCCTTGCCTTGCCAGCGGCCGGCGAAATGGAAGGGCATGAAGGCGGTGTCGGGCCCGACCCGTTCGGTGACCAGGGCCTGCACGTTGAGCCGCGCGCCGGTGGGCGTGACCACCCAGCAGCGTGAGCCGTTGGTGATGCCGCGTTCGGCGGCCGCCTTCGGGTTGATTTCGACGAAGCTTTCCTGCTGCAGCTCGGCCAGCCAGGGATTGGACCGGGTCTCGTCGCCGCCCCCCTCGTATTCGGTCAGGCGGCCGGAGGTCAGGATGATGGGGAATTTCTCGTACAGCTTGTCCTCGACGTTCTTCTGCTGCAGCGACTTGTACAGCGTCGGCAGGCGCCAGAAGGTCTTCATGTCGTCGTGGGTGGGGTACTTGGCGACGAGGTCGGGGCGCGTGCCGTAGATCGGTTCGCGGTGCTGCGGGATGGGGTCGGGGAAGTTCCAGACCACCGCGCGTGCCTTGGCGTTGCCGAAGGGGTAGCAGCCGTGGTTCTTCATCACCACGCGGATGATGCCGCCGGACAGGTCGGTCTTCCAGTTCTTGCCCTCGGCCGCGGCCTTCTCGGCATCGGTCAGTTCGTCCCACCAGCCGAGCTTCTTCATCAGCACGTGGTCGAATTCCGGATAGCCGGTGGGGATGTCGGCGCCCTTGGAGTGCGAGCCGTCTTCGGCCAGCAGGTTGACGCCGTTGCGTTCCACGCCGAAGTTCGCGCGGAAGTTGCCGCCGCCGTCCATGACGTGGCGGGAGGTGTCGTACAGGTTGGGCGAACCGGGGTGCTTGAGCTCGGGCGTGCCGAAGCAGGGCCAGGGCAGGCCGAAGTAGTCGCCCTGGATGTCGTAGCCGGTTTCCTTGTCGACCACGCTGCCCTTGGCGCGCAGGGTCTTGACGTCGAAGGCGTGCATCAGCCGCATGTGGGCCTTGAGCCGTTCCGGGCTCTGGCCGGTGTAGCCGATGGTCCAGTTGCTGCGGTTGATTTCGCGCAGGATGTCCTCGATTACCGGCTCGTCCAGGCCCTTGACCTTCTGCATCTTGTAGTTCTTGCACAGCTCGGCGCCGAAGCCGAGTTTCTGCGCGAGCTGGTACATGATCATGTGGTCGGTGCGGCTGTCCCACAGCGGATCGATGACCTTCTCGCGCCATTGCAGCGAGCGGTTCGAGGCGGTACAGGAGCCGCTGGTCTCGAACTGCGTGGCCGCCGGCAGCAGGTAGACGGCGCGGTTGGGGTTCAGGTCTTCGCTCTTGCCGGGCATGGCCGCCATCGCGGCGGTGGCCGACGGGTACGGATCGACCACGACCAGCAGGTCGAGCTTGTCCATGGCCCGCTTCATTTCCAGGCCGCGCGTCTGCGAGTTGGGCGCATGGCCCCAATAGAAGACGGCGCGCAGGTTGGAGTCCTGGTCGATGACGTCGTTCTTTTCCAGCACGCCGTCTATCCAGCGCGAGACGGTGATGCCCGACTTGGTCATCATCGCGGGCGAGGCGTAGCGGCTCTTGATCCAGTCGTAGTCGACGTCCCAGACCTTGGCGTAGTGGCGCCACGAGCCCTCGGCCAGGCCGTAGTAGCCGGGCAGCGAATCGGGGTTGGGGCCGATGTCGGTCGCGCCTTGCACGTTGTCATGGCCGCGGAAGATGTTGGCGCCGCCGCCGGAGACGCCGACGTTGCCCAGCGCGAGCTGCACGATGCAGGAGGCGCGCACCATGGCGTTGCCGATGCTGTGCTGGGTCTGGCCCATGCACCACACCAGCGTGCTGGGGCGGTTCTCGGCCATGGTCTTGGCGACGTTGTAGCAGGTGGCCTCGTCCACGCCGCAGGCATCCAGGACCTTGTCCGGCGTCCACTTGGCCAGGACGTCGGCCTTGACCTGGTCCATGCCGTAGACGCGGTCGTTGATGTACTTCTTGTCTTCCCAGCCGTTCTTGAAGATGTGGTACAGCACGCCGAACAGGAAGGGAATGTCGGTGCCGGACCGGATGCGGACGTAGTGGTCGGCCTTGGCGGCCGTGCGGGTGAAGCGGGGGTCGGCGACGATGACCTTGCAGCCCTTTTCCTTGGCGTGCAGCAGGTGCAGCATGGACACCGGGTGGGCCTCGGCGGCGTTCGAGCCGATGTACAACGCAGCCTTCGAGTTCTGCATGTCGTTGTACGAGTTGGTCATGGCCCCGTAGCCCCAGGTATTGGCTACGCCGGCGACCGTGGTCGAGTGGCAGATGCGCGCCTGGTGGTCGCAGTTGTTGCTGCCCCAGAAGCTCATGAACTTGCGCAGCAGGTAGGACTGCTCGTTGTTGTGCTTGGACGAGCCGATCACGTAGACCGAGTCCGGGCCGGTTTCCTTGCGCAACTGCAGCATGCGGGCCGAGATTTCCTCCAGCGCGGTATCCCAGCTGATGCGCTGGTACTTGCCGTCGACCAGCTTCATCGGATAGCGCAGGCGGTGCTCGCCGTGGCCGTGCTCGCGCACCGAGGCGCCCTTGGCGCAGTGCGCGCCCAGGTTGATGGGCGAATCGAACACCGGTTCCTGGCGGACCCAGACGCCGTTCTCGACCACGGCGTCGATCGAACAGCCCACCGAACAGTGCGTACAGACGGTGCGCCTGACTTCGACCTTGCCCTTGCC
Source organism: Pigmentiphaga sp. H8 (assembly GCF_003854895.1). Lineage (NCBI taxonomy): Bacteria > Pseudomonadati > Pseudomonadota > Betaproteobacteria > Burkholderiales > Alcaligenaceae > Pigmentiphaga > Pigmentiphaga sp. H8. The sequence goes on from NZ_CP033966.1 coordinate 1,110,903, forward strand.
CATGCCGGCCTTCTGGTCGCCGTCGGCCGCGCCGGCCTTCCTGACCAGGCCGAGCTGCGTGGCGGCGAGCCCCGCGCCGACGCCCAGGCCCGAGCGGCGCAGGAAGGTGCGGCGGTCCATGGTGGGCAGCGCGTGGGCCATGCCGCGGCGCAGGCTGTGGACGAACGAGGATGAAGATGCGCCGGAGTCGCCGGCGCCCGTTTTCTTGGTCAGCAACATGCCGTGCTCCGGTGGTTAGACCAGCGTGGACTTGTAGTAGCGCTTGACGTGATCGGTCACGCTGTAGCCGCCGCCCCGTTCGGGGGCGGGCCTGGCGTCGGCCTGCGGGGTCGGGTCGGGGCGCAGCGAGGGCGCGACGGCGGCGCCGACGGCAGCGGCGCCCGCGGTGGCGGCACCTACGAAGAAACCCCGGCGGGATAGGTTGGCGGCGGTCTTGGGCATCTCTGTCTCCGTTGGGGCTGGCAGATATGAAGTGCTGTGCATACTGTACCCCCGGTAACCGGTTACAGGCAATGCCGCGGGCCGTTCCGGGCCTCGGGTATACCCTCGACCGTAGCGCGTCAGGGCAGCATGTCGAAGCCCTGTGCTTCCACGCTGGCGAAGGCCCGCGTGAATTCGCCCAGCGCCGCGTAGAAGCGGGCGCGCGGGTGGGCCGACAGGGCGTCGCACATGGCGGGCACCCACGGCAGCAGATGGTCGCCGAAGAATTTCCGCTGGTTGGCCAGGTGGCATTGGCCGGCGTCGTCTCCGGCGATCAGGTAGCGCATGACCTCGCACAGGTAGGCGATGTGATCCTCGGTCTCGGGCATGGCCGGATCCCGCGCCAGGCCCAGGGCGGCGAGGTCGTTCCTCAGCCCGATCAGCGATTTCTCGTTCAGGAAGCCGTTCAGGTAGTGCGACCCGTACAGGTAGACCTCGGGCTTGCCCAGGCCGCCGAACAAGGTTTCGTACTCGTCGCGCAGCGCCGTGTCGTCGGCGGCCTGGGCGGCGGCCACGAGATCGCGCCACGGGGTTTCCAGGAAGGCGCCCGCCATCGGGGCGTCGGTGGCGGCCGCGCGCAGGCTGGCCGCGAAGGCGGCGTCGGGCGGCGCGTAGAACAGGCGCGCCAGCACGCCGTAGAGTTCGGCCCGAGCGATCTCTTCGTCGAGCGAGGCCGAGCCGATGTCGGCGGGGGAAATGGATGCGTTCATAGGTCCGTGATGCGCGCCTGGCTGGCGCCCGAGTACAGGTCGATCACGCGGCAGTCGCCGCACATCTTCAGTCGTTCCTGGCCCGCGCCCTGGAACATCGGGTGGCTGCCCAGCCGGTCCAGCATGGCCTCGATGGCCTTCTGCGTGCCGAAGGCCTTGCCGCAGCGCACGCAGTGATAGGGGGTGGTCTCGTTCAGCACGCGGGTCCGGGCGCGCTCGGGCGTGGGCAGCAGGCGCGGCACGAGGGCCAGCGCATCCTCGGGGCAGGTCTCGACGCACAGGCCGCACTGCACGCAGTTTTTTTCCAGGAAGCGCAGTTGGGGCGCGTCCGGGTTGTCGAGCAGCGCGCTGGACGGACAGGCTCCCACGCAGCTCATGCACAGCGTACAGGCGTCCTTGTCGATGGCCAGGCTGCCGATGGGCGAGCCGCTGCCCGGCGGGCCGCCGGGCAGCGCGATTTCGTCCCGCGCGGCCGGGGCGTGGGCGATCAGGTGGTCCAGCGCGAGGTCCAGCGTGCTGCGTTTCTCGCGCACCATGGCGAAGCGCGCCGGCGCGGCCGGTACGCCGGGGCGGCGCGCCGCCAGTTCGCGCAGCGCCGCATCCAGCGCCTGCGGCGTATCGGGGCGCAGCAGGTGCAGGTGCGGTCCCGGATAGCCCAGGCCGTCGAGGATGGCCTGGCCCAGCGCGAGTTGCGCGGCCAGATTGTCCAGGTACTGCGGCGCTTCCTCGGCCGTGGCCAGGATCGCGATCTGCGAGGCGCCCAGCGCGACGGCGCCCAGCCACGCTTCCAGGCCGAGGCTGGCGGTATGCCAGACGCCCAGCGGGATGACATTGGCGGGCAGGCCCTGGGCCCTGCCCAGGCTGGCGTCGCGGCCCAGGCGCTCGATCAGCGCGCGGCCGGCCTCCTGGCTGTGCACCAGCACGACGGGGGCCTGGCCGCCGGCGCGTGTGTAGGTGGACAGTAGCGTGCGCAGCACCGTGCCCTGGTCCGTCATGCGCGGATAGGCATAGGTGATCGCGCCGGTCGGACACGCGGTGGTACAGGCGCCGCAGCCCACGCACAGGTTGGGATTGACCTTGATCTGCTGGCGCGCCTTGTCGCTCTCGATGGCGCGGGCCGAGCAGATGTCGATACAGGCGCGGCAGCCGACCGTGTCGTTGCGGCTGTGCGCGCATAGCGACTGCTTGTAGTCGAAGAACTTGGGCTTCTCGAATTCGCCGACCAGCTCGCGCAAGCGCAGGAGCGGCATCGGGTCCGCGCCGTTCCAGGCGAAATAGCCCTGCGGCGGCGCGTGCTGCTCGAACAGCGTGCGGCCACCCAGCTCCAGGACCAGGTCGAAGCGCGCTTCCTGCCGTTCCGGGGAGCGGGCGAAGTCGATCGCGCCCGCGGTCGTACAGGATGCCACGCAGGCGCGATGGTCGCGGCAGCGGTCACGGTCGATCTGGTAGTCGAGGCCGATCGCGCCTTCGGGACACGCGGCAAGACAGGCATTGCAGCGCGTGCACAGGTCGAGGTCGATGGGGTTGTCCTGCACCCAGGCCAGGTCGAATGCGCCCAGCCAGCCTTGCAGCGATTCCACGCGGCCCGCCAGCACGGGATGGCGCCGTTCCTGGTTCGCGCCCGCCGCGCCGGGGCCGCGCGCGAAGATCGTGACCTCGAGCGTGTCGTCCAGCATGGCCGCGGCGCGTTCGGCTTCGTCCAGCGGGCCGACGATGAGCAGGCGGCCCGCGCTGCGATAGCTGACCGTGGGGACCGGTTCGGGATCCGGCAGCCGAGCGGCCGCCAGCAGCGCGGCAAGCTTGGGCATGGCCTGCGAGGCGTCGCGGCTCCAGCCTCCGGTTTCACGGATGTTGACGAAGCGCACCGGGGCGACGGCGGCCTCGGTGTGTTCGCCGATCTGGGCGAACAGGCGCTTTTCCTGGGTACAGGCGACGGTGACGGGCGCGCTGCCGGTCACGGCCTGCTGGAAGGCGCCGGCTTCGTGGCGGCAGAGCGTGGAGTGCAGAACCAGCTTTTCGTCCAGGGCCGTGCCGAGCGCATCGGCGTCCAGGGGCATGGTCTTGTTGCAGTCGCAGATCAGTGTAGGCATGGGCGCTCTGGAGAGCCCGGCTACCTGGAGGGGTCGGGCTCGGGAAAGTCGAAATGCGTCTGGCCGTCGCTGGGCGTATGGCCTGTGGATGCGCCAGACTCTAGCACGGAACCCTGCGCGTCATCATCGGCCGGCGCTTCGCTGGCGGGGTCGTGGCCGGGTGCCGGATCGCCGGAAGGCGGGGCGGGATCGTCCTGGACCAGGGCCAGCACGCGCGCGCTGACCATTTGCCTGAGCGTGGATTCGGGCAGCTTTTCGGGCGAGGAGTAATCGTCGATGTAGACGTCCAGCCCGTCCATGACGTTGTAGTGCGGATCGGAGAAAAGTTTCTTGAGCGCGGCCAGCTTGACGTCGGGTTCGACCGCCGCCTGCATGAAGGGCGAGAAGTCGGAGTCGTGCGTCAGCGCCGCCAGGTCTTCCCGCGTCGGCGCGGGCGGGGGCTGGTCGGCGGTGTCCGGCGCATGCGCCGCGCCCGGGCCGGGGGCCGGGGTTTCGTCGGCGGGGCGCGCATGCGTGGACGACATGGCGGGCACGCCTGGCGCGGCATCGCGCGGATCAGGCCCGGCCTCGGGCGCGGGTCCGGCATCGGCGGCCCGTTCGTCCGTGCTTGTCCGGGATTGAGCCTTGCGCCGCGACCAGCGGCCCAGGAAGCCTGCGCCGTCGTCGTTCATGGCTCTTCGGTGTTCTTGCGCCTGCCGGTACTGACCGACGCCGGGTTGCCGAAGCGGTCCTGCAGCGGCACGAAGCTGACCGGGCGCCGCTTGCGCTTGGGCTCGGCCACATAGTGCTCCGCCACGAAGCCGCGCAGCCACCCCACGATGTCGGCGGGGGCGGGCACTTGTTCAACGGTTTCCTGCGCGTCCAGCAGGCGGCCCGCGTGATAGTAGCTGAGCGTGACCAGCTCCGGCCGCGCCAGCGGTTCGTCGTCCAGGCCGGGGGCTTCTTCCATCCGCCACATCACGAACCAGCAGGGCGCCTCGGTCGTGGCGTTCAGGTAGTAGCCCTCGGCGTCGTCCTTGAACAGCTCGACCGCGAAGCCGGGATGCAGCCAGAGCTCGCCTTGAGCGTCCTTGCGCAGCCGGTGGGGCGCGCCGCCGAACGCCGGCTCGTCGGCCACCACGTCCGCCAGCGTCCATCGCCAGGGCTGCCACCGGCTCATCGGGCCGTGGACGCGCTCCTTGCGCATGATCACGGCGACGTCGATGCGGGGAGCCTGGCTGGTCATGGCGGCCTCGGTCAGGAGTCGGCGCTGATGGAGATGGTGGGGAACTTGGACGAGAAGTCCTTGTTCCGGGCGGCGATGGCTACGGCTACCTGGCGCGCGACGGTCTTGTACAGGCCGGCGATCTCGCCGTCGGGGTCGGCCACCACGGAGGGCTTGCCGCTGTCGGCCTGCAGCCGGATGTTGATGTCCAGCGGCAGCGCCCCCAGGTAGGGCGTGTCGTATTCGGCCGCCATCTTCTTGCCGCCCTCGGCGCCGAAGATGTGTTCGACATGCCCGCACTGGCTGCACACGTGCACGGCCATGTTCTCGACCACGCCCAGGATGGGCACGCCCACCTTCTCGAACATCTTGATGCCCTTGCGGGCGTCCAGCAGCGCGATGTCCTGCGGCGTGGTGACGATGACGGCGCCGGTCATGGGCACGCGCTGGCTGAGCGTGAGCTGGATGTCGCCCGTCCCGGGGGGCATGTCGACGATCAGATAGTCGAGATCCTTCCAGTTGGTTTGCCGCAGCAGCTGCTCGAGCGCCTGCACCGCCATGGGGCCGCGCCAGATCATCGCTTCGTCGTGGGCCACCAGGAAGCCGATGGACATGACCTGCACGCCGTAGTTCTCGAGCGGCTCCATGGTCTTGCCGTCGTCGCTGACGGGGCGCGCATCGATGCCCATCATGAGCGGCTGGCTGGGGCCGTAGATGTCGGCGTCGAGCAGGCCGACGCGCGCGCCTTCGGCCGCCAGCGCCAGGGCCAGGTTGACCGCCGTGGTGCTCTTGCCCACGCCGCCCTTGCCCGAGGCGACGGCGACGATGTTCTTGACGCCCTGGAGCAGCGGCACGCCGCGCTGGACCGCGTGGGCGATGATCTCGCTGCGCACGTTGGCGCTGACGTTGGCGACGCCGGGCACGGCACGGGCCGCCGCGATCAGCGCGCTGCGCAGGGCGGGGACCTGGCTCTTGGCGGGGTAGCCGAGCAGGACGTCGAAGGAGACGTCGCCGCCGTTGATCTCGATGTTCCTGATGCTGCGCGTCGAGACGAAATCCTTGCCGGTATTGGGATCGACGACGGTTTGCAGGGCCTGGAGCAGGGTTTCGGAAGTGGCCATGGGAAGGGGGCGGACTCGTAAGTGGGACGCTGCGTGTCGCAGGCCGATGAGGGATATTAGACCACCAGCCCGCGGGCGGCGAAATCCGTGGCGCCTCGTCTATACTCAGCCGCATGATCGACAAGGACTCCATTACCGGCTTGATCCTGGCTGGCGGGCGCGGCAGCCGCATGGGCGGCGTCGACAAGGGCCTGCAGAACTACCAGGGCATTCCGATGGCCATGCATGCGCTGCTCAGGCTGGGGCCCCAGGTGGGACAGGTGCTGGTCAACGCCAACCGCAACCTGGCGGCCTACGAATCCATGGGCGTGCCGGTGTGGCCCGATGCGCTGCCCGACTACGCGGGGCCGCTGGCCGGATTCCTGACCGGGCTCGAGCATTGCGAGACCGACTACCTGGTCACCGTGCCTTGCGATACCCCCAAGTTTCCCGAGAACCTCGTCGCCCGCCTGGCCGGCGAATTGTCCGGGGCCGGCGCCGAGATCGCCATGGTGGCCACCCGCCAGGACGGCGCCGTGCGCACCCAGCCCGTGTTCTGCATGCTGCGGGCGGAGCTGCTGGACAGCCTCGTGGCGTTCACCGCCACGGGGGGGCGCAAGATCGACAAGTGGACCGCCACCCATCGTTGTGTCGAGGTCCTTTTCGACGACCCCGCGGCCTTCGCGGGCGCCAACACGATCGCCGAATTGCAGCAGCTCTGATGCCATGAACGACAAGCCCGCTCCCTCGCTAGAAGAAATTTCGTCCTGTGTCAGCGGCTACGACCCGAACGCGCTGCCGGTCGAGCAGGCCCGCGAATTCATCGCCCGGCTCGTGCCGCGCGTGGAGGGCGTGGAGATGCTGGCGCTGCGCTCGGCCATGGGGCGCGTGCTGGCGCGCGACATCGTGTCCGACATCGACGTCCCGGCCCATGACAACTCGGCCATGGACGGCTACGCGTTCTATGGTTCCGACCTGGCCGCCGGCGGCGACACGGCCTTGCAGGTCGTGGGCAGCGGCCTGGCCGGCAACGGCTACACGGGCAGCGTCGCGCCCGGACAGTGCGTGCGGATCATGACCGGCGCCACCATGCCCGACGGGCTCGATACCGTGATTCCGCAGGAATTCGTCCGGCAGGATGGCGACCGTATCGTCGTGCCCGCCGGCGCGGTCAAGGCCGGCGAGAATCGCCGGCTGGCGGGCGAGGACCTGGCCCGGGGCGACGTGGCCCTGTCCGCCGGCCGCGTGCTGCGCCCGGCGGACCTGGGCATGCTGGCCTCGCTCGGCCGCGCCGAGGTGCCGGTCTGGCGCCGCCTGCGCGTGGCGTTCTTCTCCACCGGCAGCGAGCTGCGCTCGATCGGCGAGCCGCTCGATCCGGGCTGCGTGTACGACAGCAACCGCTACACGCTGTGGGGCATGCTCCAGCGGCTGGGCGTCGACGTGCTCGACATGGGCGTGGTGCGAGACGATCCACAGGCGCTCGAGTCCGCGTTCCGCGATGCGGCCGCGCAGGCCGACGTGGTCATCACATCGGGCGGCGTGAGCGTGGGCGAGGCCGACTACACCAAGGCCATCATGGCGAAGCTGGGCGATGTGCTGTTCTGGCGCATCGCCATGCGGCCGGGCCGCCCCATGGCCATCGGCCGCATCGCCACCGGTGGACGCAGCGCCATCCTGTTCGGCCTGCCCGGCAACCCGGTGGCCGTGATGGTGACGTTCTACGCGCTGGTGCGCGACGCCCTCCTGGCCATGGCCGGCGCGCCGGCCCAGCCGCTGCCCATGCTGCGCGCGGCCAGCGCGAGTGCCATCCGCAAGAAGCCGGGGCGTACCGAATACCAGCGAGGCATCGTCACGCCCGCCGCAGGCGGCGGCTGGGAAGTGCGCATCACCGGTTCGCAGGGGTCGGGCATCCTGCGCAGCATGAGCCAGGCCAATGGCCTGGTCGTGCTGGGGCACGAGCAGGGCAACGTGGCGGCCGGCGAACCGGTCGACGTCCTGCCTTTCGACGGACTGATCTGATGACGCGCGTCCTGGGGCTGGCCGGCTGGAGCGGAGCCGGCAAAACCACATTGCTGACGAGGCTGATCCCCGCGTTGCGGGAGAAGGGCTATAGCGTATCGACGCTCAAGCATGCGCACCATTCGTTCGACATCGACAAGCCAGGCAAGGATTCCCATCGCCACCGCGAGGCCGGCGCCGGGGAAGTGCTGGTCGCTTCGGGCAGCCGCTGGGCGCTGATGCACGAGTTGCGGGGCCAGGCCGAGCCCCGCCTGGGCGAGCTGTTGAACAAGTTTTCGCCCGTCGACTTCATCCTGGTCGAGGGTTTCAAGCGCGATCCGCACGTCAAGATCGAGATCCACCGCGCCGCCAACGGCAAGCCGTGGCTGTATCCCGACGACGCCAGCATAGGCGCCGTCGCCAGCGACGTGCCGCCCGCGGGCCTGGCATCGCTGCCCTTCGTCGACCTGGACGACCTGCCCGGCATCGCCAACCTGGTCGTGGACCTGGCCTGGCCGCTAGATCGAACCCTGGCCGCTCTGAGCGCTTAACAGACCCCATTCATCAGCCTGTTGGTTGCCGGGGCACCGCGGATCCGGCTTTGCCGGTCCGCTGGTGCCGCCCCCTGGGGGGGCGCGTAAGCGCGTAGGGGGGGCCTACCCTAACCGTTTAATCAGGGACGAGGTGTCCCAGCGGCTGCCACCCATCTGCTGCACGTCGGCATAGAACTGGTCGACCAGCGCCGTGACGGGCAGCCGCGCGCCGTTGCTGCGGCTTTCGTCCAGCACCAGGCCCAGGTCCTTGCGCATCCAGTCCACCGCGAAGCCGAAGTCGAACTGGCCGTCCACCATGGTCGCGCCGCGGTTCTCCATCTGCCAGCTTTGCGCCGCTCCCTTGGAGATCACCTCCAGGACGAGCTGCATGTCCAGCCCGGCCTTCTGCCCGAACGCGATGCCCTCGGACAGCCCCTGCACCAGTCCGGCGATGCAGATCTGGTTGACCATCTTGGCCAACTGGCCGGCGCCGGATTCGCCGATCAGGGTGACCGCCCGCGAATAGGCCAGCGCCACGGGTTTCATGCGTTCGAAGGCCTTGGCGTCGCCGCCGCACATCACCGTGAGCACGCCGTTGACCGCGCCGGCCTGGCCGCCCGAGACGGGCGCGTCGATGAAGGCGACTTCCTGGTCCCGGGCCGCGGCGTGCAGCTCGCGCGCGACCTTGGCCGAGGCCGTGGTGTGGTCCACCAGCAGCGCGCCGGCCTTCATGCCGGCCAGGGCGCCGTCGGCGCCCAGCACGACGCTGCGCAGGTCGTCGTCGTTGCCGACGCACAGGAAGACCATGTCGGCGTCCTGGGCAGCTTCGCGCGGGGTCGGCGCGTGGCTGCCGCCGAATTCCTGCACCCAGTCGCGAGCCTTGGACGGGGTGCGGTTGTAGACCCGGACCGCATGCCCGGCCTGGGCCAGGTGGCCGGCCATGGGAAAGCCCATGACGCCCAGGCCGATGAAGCTGACGTTGAGCGGGGAGGTGCTGTCGTAGGTCTTGGTGCCAATCGATGCCATGCTGATTCTCCATTGCCAGAGGCAAGTGTATAGCGTCCCGGATGCCGGTTTCCGGCGGATGCGAAGGGAGCGATGTCCGAGCCGCGCGCAAGAAAAAAGACCCCCACGCTTGCCGCTTCGCCGCGGCGCTGCCCCCCAAGGGGGCGCTTTTTCATCTTGGGGCGGCCCGGCAATGAAAAAAGGCGCCCGGAGGCGCCTTTTTTCTTGCAGCCGCTGTAGCGGCTGGTGTCGTCAGTCTTCGACGAAGGTTTCTTCGCGCTTCCTGCGGATCGTGGGAGAGGCCACGATCAGCACCAGGATGACGGCGATGACCAGCAGGGTCGCCGACAGCGGGCGGGTCACGAAGGTCGTGAAGTCACCACGCGACAGGAGCAGGGCGCGGCGGAAGTTCTCTTCCATCATGGGACCCAGCACCAGGCCCAGCAGCAGGGGAGCACCTTCGCACTTCAGCTTGGACCAGGTGTAGCCGATCAGACCGAAGGCTGCCGTCATCCAGATGTCGAACACGTTGTAGTTCAGCGTGTAGACACCGATCGAGCAGATCAGCAGGATGGCCGGGAACAGGATGGGGTAGGGAACCTTCAGCAGCTTGACCCAGATACCGATCAGCGGCAGGTTCAGGATCACCAGCATCAGGTTGCCGATCCACATCGACACGATCAGGCCCCAGAACAGGTCCGGGTTGCTGGTCATGACCTGGGGACCAGGCTGGATGTTGTGGATGGTCATGGCGCCGACCATCAGCGCCATGATCGCGTTACCCGGGATACCCAGCGTCAGCAGCGGGATGAAGGAGGTCTGCGAGCCGGCGTTGTTGGCCGATTCCGGACCCGCCACGCCGCGGATGTTGCCCTTGCCGAAGCTGGAGGGATCCTTGGCGAGCTTCTTTTCCACCGTGTACGAGGCGAACGAAGACATCACCGCGCCGCCGCCGGGCAGGATGCCCAGGGACGAACCGATGGCCGTGCCGCGGATGATGGCGGGCGCGGCTTCCTTCAGGTCGCTCCAGGTCGGGTACAGGTGGCCGATCTTGTCCAGGAAGACTTCGCGCTCTTCCTTCTGCTCGACGTTGTTGATGATTTCCGAGAAGCCGAACACACCCATGGCGACCGCGGCGAAGTCGATGCCGTCGGTCAGTTCGGGGATGCCGAAGGAGAAGCGGGCCACGCCCGAGTTCACGTCCGTGCCGACCATGCCGATCAGCAGGCCCAGCAAGATCATGCAGATGGCCTTGACCAGCGAACCCGACGCCAGCACGACCGCGCCGACCAGGCCCAGGCACATCAGCGAGAAGTATTCCGCGGGACCGAACTGGAACGCCACTTCGGCCAGCGGGGGCGCGAAGGCGGCGATCAGCAGCGTACCCACGCAGCCGGCGAAGAACGATCCGATGGCCGCGATGGCCAGCGCCTGTCCGGCGCGGCCGTTCCGCGCCATCTGGTAGCCGTCCAGGCAGGTCACCACCGCGGAGGTTTCACCCGGCAGGTTGACCAGGATGGCGGTGGTCGAACCGCCGTACTGGGCGCCGTAGTAGATACCGGCCAGCATGATCAGGCCGGCCACCGGGGGCAGCGCATAGGTGATGGGCAGCAGCATCGCGATGGTCGGAACGGGACCCAAGCCGGGCAGCACGCCCACCAAGGTCCCGATCAGGCAACCGAGAAATGCGTAGATGATGTTCTGAAACGAAAGCGCCGTTTCAAAACCTAGGGCCAAGTGCTCTAACACTTCCATGGATGGCTTTCCTTAGTTCAAACCGAGAAACGAAGGCCACAGCGGGAAGATCAGACCCAGGCCCACAATGAAGATGAGGTGGACGGCAATCACCAGGCAGATGCCGTTGATGATGGCCGTTTTCCACTTGAATTCGTGGCTGGCCATGCTGGACAGCAGCACGAGCAGGAATGCCGACACATACACGCCCAGGGGACGCAGCAGGATGCCGAACAGCACCACGTTGCCCAGGATGATGCCCGTGGTCTTGAGATTGAATTTCGCGATCTCGGTGGGTTCAGCCTTGGGCGACAGGGCGGAGATGCCGATGATCGCGCCGAGGATCGCCAGGATCACGCCCAGCCAGAACGGGAAGTAGCCCGGCCCCATCTTGGCTGCCGTCCCCATCTGGTACTCGACGGCGAACCCGGCAAAAAATAGCCCGAGGCAGACGAACATCACCCCGGACCAGAAATTTTGTTTTGACTGAATGCGCATTGGAAGTGGGCTCCTATCTGACTTCACTTGCAAGGCCGGCATGTTAGCTCACGCGAAGCAAGCGTGAATAACGAAATTGCTCGCAATGAGTCGGGGTTTTCCCGAAAAATGATGGATCGGCACAACTTTGTGCCAAATTGATCAATAGGATGTTCAGACTCCTGTCAGCCTTGACAGCTTTTTCGCACCGGAAGTGTCGTGCCAGACTTCCCCCGGGGCGCGCAAGACCCCACCCATGACAAGCTTATCAATGAAGGGGGGAGCACGATGAAGTCGATGTACGGGTGGCAGGATGGCGGGGAACGCGGCAAGTCCCTGACGCCACGGGAACGCGAAGTCATGGACCTGCTGGTCGAGGGGCGTGCCAACAAGGTGATCGCCGACCGGCTGGGCATATCCATCCGGACCGTGGAGGTCCATCGCGCGCGGGTGCTGGCCAAGCTGGGCGTGCGCAACGCGGTCGAACTGGTCTGGCGGATGCACACGCACAAAATGGCGGTGGTGGCCGAGATGCAGGGCCTGCGGGTGGCCGAGGGCGGCGCGGGTGACTGCGATCTCCACGCCGATTGAGCAGAGGGCCGGACCTGCATCCGGCCTCCCGCTCAGTTCAGCCTGGCGCCCGAGATCCTGACGATCTCGGCGTACTTGCGCAGGTCGGACTGCACCAGCGCGGCCAGCGACGCGGGCGTGCCGGGCGCGGCGTCCGAGCCCATGCCGGCCAGGCGCTGGCGCATGTCGGGGCTGCCGAGCGCCTGCGCGTATTCATGATGGAGTTTTTGCACCACGTTTTCAGGCGTGTGCGCCGGCGCGAAGATCCCGAACCACGTTCCCAGGTCGAAGTCCGGCACGCCGGCCTGCATCATGGTCGGCACCTCGGGCAGCAGGCGCGACCGGGCCGCCGTGGTGACCGCCAGGGCCTTGAGCTTGCCCGCGGCGATCAGCGGCGAGGCGGCGGCGAGGTTGTCGAACATGAAGTCGGTCTGCCCGCTCATCAGCGCCAGCTGCGCTGGTGTGGCGCCGGCGTAGGGGATGTGCGCGGCAAATACGCCGGCGCGGGTCTTCAGGAGTTCCCCCGCCAGGTGCCCGGCACTGCCGTTGCCGCCCGAACCCATGTTGAGCTTGCCCGGGTTGCGCCGCGCGTAGCCGATCAGGTCCTGCACGGTCTGGATGCCCAGCCTGGCGGACGTGGCGGGGTTCATCACCAGGACGTTGGGCACCGACGCCACGAGCACGATGGGCGCGAAGTCCTTGACCGGATCGTAGGGGATGGAAGGGAAGAGCGCCGGGTTGATCGCATGCGTGGCGACTGCCCCCATCACCAGCGTGTAGCCGTCCGGCGCGGACTTGGCGACGAGGTCGGCGCCGATGTTGCCGCCGGCGCCCGGCTTGTTTTCGACGACCACGGGCTGGCCCAGCGCGGGGCGGACTTTTTCGGCCAGCGCGCGCGCCATGATGTCCAGCGGGCCGCCGGGGGGATACGGCACGACGAAGCGGACGGGATGCATGGGGTAGGCGGAGTCCTGCGCGGCGGCCGGCCCGGACAGGCTGGCCGCCGCGACCATCGCGCCGCAGGCGAGCAAGATCCGGCGTCGGTTCATGAGGGATGTTCCTTCAGGATTGCTTGAGCTTGTGGGCGAAGTTCTTGCGCATCTTGGCCACCTTGGGCGCGACCACGAAGGCGCAATAACCCTGGCCGGGATTGCGCAGGAAATAGTCGCGATGGTAGTCCTCCGCCGGCCAGACCGTGGCGGGCGGCAGCAGCTGGGTCACGATGGGCGACCCGAACACCTGGCGCGCCTCCAGGTCGGCGATGACTTCGCGCGCCGCCTCTTCCTGGGCCGGGGACTGCCAGAAGATGGCCGAGCGGTATTGCGGCCCGACGTCGTTGCCCTGGCGATCCACGGTGGTCGGGTCGTGCGAGGCGAAGAAGATTTCCAGCAGTTCGTGATAGGTGACCGCCGCGGGATCGTAGGTCACGGTCACGACCTCGATGTGGCCGGTATCGCCGTCGCAGACCTGCTCGTACGTGGGGCCGTCCACATGCCCCCCGGCATAGCCGGAATCGGCGCGCAGCACGCCCTCGATCTGCTGGAACACGGCTTCGATACACCAGAAGCAGCCACCGCCGAACACGGCTGTCTCGACTTGTGCGGGCATGATCGTCCTCTTGAAGAGAGCCGGCGCCAGGGGCGCCCATGACGATAGTGTATGCGCTTCGGACAGGACGCCGGAGTGGCTTGCCCCGGCGTTCAGGCCGCGGCGCGCGTCCGTCGGAACAGCTCGACGAACAGGTTCCTCAGCCAGATATTGGCGGCGTCGTGGTGCGCGCGTTCGTGCCAGAACATCCGGATCTCGTACGAAGGCAGCGGCACGGGAGGCGGCAGGATGCGCAGCGGCATGGTCCCCGCCAGTTGGTCGGCCAGCCCGCCGGGCATGGTGACGACCAGGTCGGACGACGGGATGACGAAGGGAAGGGCGATGAATTCCGGGGCCTCCAGTCCGATGCGGCGGACGATGCCGTGCCGGCGCAGCGCCTCTTCGACGACACGGTGGGCCATCGCGCTGGTACCGGTCACGGCGTGGCGAGCCTCGCGGAAGGCGGTTTCCGTCATGCCCGCGCCGAAGCGCGGATGGTCCGGGGAAACGGCGCACACATAGTGTTCGTGGAACAGCAGCCGCTGGTGGAAACCCGCGCTCAGGGCGGTGATGTGGCCGACGGCCAGGTCGACCTCGCCGCTTTCCAGCCGCGTGCCGGGCTGGTGGTCCGGCAGCGTGCCTATCTTCAGCGCGATGCCCGGGGCGTGCTGGCGCAGGTGGTCGAGCAGCCTGGGCAGCATGACCATCTGCCCCACCTCATTCATGTAGACGCGGAATATCCGCTCGGTCGTGGCCGGGTCGAAGCTGCCGGCGTCGCGCAGGGCTTCGTCCAGCGTGGCCAGGGCCGAGCGGGCGGCGTCCGCGATACGGGCGCCGCGGGGCGTGGGCACCATGCCGCCGGGTGTCCGGACGAACAGCGGATCGCCCAGGATCCGTCGCAGCCGGGCCAGGGAATGACTGGCCGCCGATTGGGTCAGGCCCAGCGCGTCGGCCGCGCGCGAGACGCTGCCTCCTGCGCGCAGCGCGTCGAGCAGCCGCAACTGTGCGAACTCCAACTGGGATATATGCACAGGATTCATGAGGGGAATGACAGTTGTGACATCGACAGCATGGGCGCCATTCTAGATCATGGCGTGGCGAATTCCCCTGTCTTCTTTCGGAGCCTCGTCCCATGCTTGCCCCTCACCTCCAGTCCCGCTGTCCTTCGGGGGACGTCGAGCTGGCATACCGTCTCTTCGGCGCCCGATCGGCGCCGGGCCAGGCCACGCCCGTGGTGTTCATCCACGGCCTGTCGTACTTCTCGTACGACTGGGTCGATTTCGGCGCGCGGCTGTGCGGCCAGGAGCGCGCCGGCTGCGCCATGGACATGCGCGGTTTCGGCGATTCGTCGTTCAGCCCGCAGAAGGACTATTCCATCCCGGTGATGGCGCAGGACATCGAGAACCTGCTCGACCACCTGGCCTGGCCGCGCGCCATCCTGGTCGCCCATTCGATGGGGGGGCGCAGCGCGACCTTGCTGGCCGCGCGCCGCCCCGAGCACGTGGCGGCGCTGGTCCTGGTCGACTGGTCGCCCCAGAACGCGCCCGCGGGAAGCCGGCGCGTGGCGACGACCGTGGCGGGTACGCCGGACAGCTTCCCGTCGGTGGAGGCCGCCATGCGCCATTTCGGCGCCGATCCCGACACGCCGGCCGCCAGCCGGATGCGTCCGCGGTTCGAGGCCTATCTGCGCGAAGTGCCGGGCGGCTATGCGCTCAAGCGCGATCCCTATTTCCGCGACCAGTTCCGCCGCCAATTGGAAACGGGCGAGAAGCCGCGGCACGGAGTGGACCTGTGGCACGCGCTGGGCGAGGTCGCCGTGCCGACGCTGGTCCTGCGCGGAACGCGGTCGGACCTGTTCGCGGCCGAGACGCTGCCGGCCGTGCGGGCCTGCAATCCCCGCCTGCGTGCCCGCGAAATCGAGGGCGGCCATCACATTGCCGGCGAGAACCCCGACGGGGTGCTCGAGGCCATCCAGACCTTTCTTTCCCAGGAGTCCCTATGAAACCCGCCGCCCCCAGCCCCGCGCCGATGCGCGGGATCGACCATCTGGCATTCGTCACCGACGACCTGCCCTCCACCATGGATTTCTATACCCGCGTGATGCAGATGCGCCTCGTGCACGTGCGGCGCGTGCCCTTCGAGCAGGACCGGGGCCAGCCGCCCTACGACAACCTGCGCCACTATTTCTTCGACATGGGGCACGACCAGTTGCTGGCGTTCTTCGAATATCCCGCGGGGCTGGCGCGCCAGGACCGCGACCTGCCCGGCGGGATGCAGCACGTCGCCTTCCACGTCGAGCCCGAGCGGTTCGACGCGCTGCTGGCCCACGTGCGGGCGGCGGGCATCGAGGTCATCGGGCCGGTGGCGCTGGGGGGACGTTTCTGGTCGGCCTATTTCTACGATCCCAACGGCATCAGGCTGGAGTTCGCGACCAGCCGCGGGCCGCGACAGGCCGGTGTGGTGGAGTCGGTCCTGCAGTCCGAGGACGAAGCCCGCGCCGAGCTGAGCACGTTGTTCGCGGATCCGGAGCAGGTGGCGTTCTGGCTAGGCCAGATGCCCCTGCGCGACCACGCGGACGCGCACCAGGGCTAGGCCCCCGATAACCAGGAAGGAGGAGACCATGGACCACTGTTTCCCTGCAAGGCGGCTGCTGCTGGCCGCCGCGACGGTTGCCACGGCTGCCGTGGGCATGCCCTGGCGCGCATCCCGGGCCCAGCACGTCGTCCGCCTGTTGGTGGGGTTCCCGCCGGGCGGGGCGATCGACGTGACCGCCCGGGTCTACGCCGAGGCCATGCGCGGCGTGGGGACCTTCGTCGTCGAGAATCGCGCCGGCGCGGCCGGCAACATCGCGGCGACGGCGCTGGCCCAGAGCCGACCGGATGCCGCGACGGTGATGCTGGCCCCGCTGAACGTGTATTGCATATCGACGGCGCTGTATCGCAGCCTGTCGTTCGATCCGGCCAGGGATTTCGCGCCGGTCGGCGTGGTCGCCACGTTCCCGTGGGTGCTGGCGGTGCATCCGGATGTTCCGGTCCGGTCGGTGGCCGAGTTCATCGCCTGGGCCCGCGCCCGGCCCGAGCAATCCTTGTGCGGCATGGCGGCCGTCGGCAGCGAAGGCCATCTGATGGCCTTCGGCTTCAGCCAGAATGAACGGTGCCCGCTGACCTTCGTGCCCTACAAGGGCGGCGCGCCGATGGCGCAGGATCTCATGGCCGGCCACATCCCTGCCGTGTTCGATCCCATCGTCAACCTGGCGCCGGCCCACAAGGCGGGCAAGGTGCGGATACTGGCGGTGACCAGTGCGGCAAGGTCGGCGCTCCTGCCCGAGGTGCCGACGTTCACGGAGCTGGGCTATCCGTCGGCGGCGGGCGAAACCTGGATAGGCGCGAGCATGAGGCAGGGCGTTCCGGCCCCGGCCGTGCGGGATCTGTCGGCGGCCCTGCTTGCAGCGGGCCGGACGGCCGCGGTGAAGGACAAGCTGGCCGCCATCGGCCTGGCGGCCAGTGCGCAGGGGCCCGAGGCGATGGCGGCGACGATGGCCGCCGATACGCAGCGATACACCGGGCTGGTGCGCGCCCTGGGCCTGAAATTGGACTGACGCGCGCCAGTCCCGGGGGCGTCAGTTCTTCAGCGTCAGGATCCACTGCGCCAGCTTGCGCGCTTCGTCGTCGTTGACGGCGTTCTGGGCGGGCATGGGAATGGCGCCCCACTTGCGGAAGCTGCCCTTGCGGATGGAGGCGACCAGCTTGTCGGCCGCTTCGGAGTCCGAGGCATAGCGCTGCGCCACGCTTTGATAGGACGGGCCGACGAGCTTGGCGTCGACGCTGTGACAGGCCATGCAGTTCTTGGCCTTGGCGAGATCGAGTCCGGTGGTCTGCGCTCCGGCGGTCGTGTGCAGGGCGGCCAGGGCCACCAATGCGCTCAGGCTGAGGGAACGAATGGACATGAAGCTTCTCCGTTGAATGCGGCGCGATGCGCGTATTTTTCGACCGGGCAGAGTATATACAACCGATTCCGGTGTACACCGGATTCGGGACCGCCTGCGTCGATCTGTCACAGGGGCCCGGGACAAGGGGCGTTATCATCGCCAGTGTTCGACAGACACCGTGGCCGGGCAGGTGCCCGGCCTTTCCTTGAAAGGCGCGCGCAAACATGTTGGTTCACCCGCAGTTTTCTCCCATCGCGTTCGAGATCGGACCCCTGGCGGTGCGTTGGTATGGCCTCATGTACCTGGTCGCGTTCCTCCTGGCCTGGACCCTGGGCCGCTGGCGCATCCGCCATGGCAAGACCGCACTGACGACGCGCGATCTGGACGATCTCCTGTTCTACAGCGTGCTGGGTGTGGTGCTGGGCGGGCGCCTGGGCTATGTCCTGTTCTACAAGCCGGCCTATTACCTGGCGCATCCGCTGGAGATCCTCGCGGTCTGGCATGGGGGCATGTCGTTCCACGGCGGGCTGCTGGGCGTGCTGCTGGTCATGGCGTTGTTCGCGCGGCGCCGCGGCTTTCGTTTCCTGCAGGTGGGCGACTTCGTCGCGACGCTGGTGCCGCTGGGGCTGGCGGCCGGGCGCCTGGGCAATTTCATCAACGGCGAATTGTGGGGCCGGGCGACCACCGTGCCCTGGGGCATGGTGTTCCCGCAAGCGGGCGACGGTGTCGCGCGCCATCCTTCGCAGTTGTACGAGGTCGGCCTGGAGGGCCTGGCCCTGTTCGCGCTGGTCTGGCTGTTCGCCAGCAAGCCCCGGCCGGTGGGGCAGGTCAGCGGCGTGTTCCTGATGGGCTACGGATTCTTCCGCTTCATGGTGGAGTACACCCGGGAACCGGACAGCTTCCTGGGCATCCTGGCGGGAGGGCTGAGCATGGGGCAGTGGCTGTCGCTGCCCATGGTGCTGGCGGGGCTGGCCCTGTTCGTCTGGGCGCGCCGGCCGGCGGCCTGAGCCGCGTGGCCGGCAGGCGAGGCCTGGCGGCCTATTGCAGGTAGACCGTGCCGCGCACCGATACCGACACCGACGACTTGCCGCCTTCCAGGGGCAGGTCGGCCGCCTTGGCTTCCATGGCGGGAGCCGCCATCGCGTAGGCGCGCGGCATGGGCGTGACCGTGCCGCTGCCGCTCAGGTCGAGCTGCTTGACCGCATAGCCCGAGAATCCGAATGCCTTGGCGGCCTGGGTCGCCCGCGTGGTGAAGGCCTTGGCCGCTTCGGCCAGCAGGCGCTGTTCCTCGGCCTCGCGCGCCTCGCGCGACAGCGAGAACGACACGTTCGAGACCGCCATCTGGCGGCTCAGTTCGCCGGCCAGCTTGGAGGCGGCGCCGAAGTCCTTGGACTCCAGGATCAGTTCCGCGCGTCCGCGCCACGTGGTGATGCGGCCGTTGCGGTCGGTGTTGGCCCAGACGTTGTAGTTGCCGCTGCGCGCGGTGACCGCGGTGTTGCGCTTGGCCTCGGCCAGCGTGGCCTCGAGCAGCTGATTGAGCTGCTGCGACAGCTTGGCCTGGTCATTGCCCTCGATCTCGTTGGCGAGCGTGATGGTCACCTTGTCCTGCGCTACTTCCGAGGTGGCGGCGGCCGACAGCGACAGCGTCGGCCGGTCGGGCTTGGCGGTGTCCGGCGCGGCCTGGGCGACGGCGATGGACGACATCGCGGCCGAGACGGCCAGTGCCGCGCCGCACAGGGCGCGGCGCATCGTGGGAGCGAGGGTGGGGCGGTAAGCCATGGTGTGAGTCCTTGTTCTGATTGATGGAAGGGCTGACCATTTGCACCGCGACCCGGACCGCGGCGCCTGTCAGGCCTCCGTCAGCGCGGTGACGGCCTTGTATAGCATATAGGCCGCCAGCAGCATCAACAGGTAGGCGAAGATGCGTTTCAGCGAACGGACCGGCAGCTTGTGCGCGGTATGGGCGCCCACCGGCGCCAGCAGCACGCTGGAAACGATCAATACGATCAGCCCCGGCCAATAGACATACCCGAGCATGCCGGGTTGCCCGCTGGGGTGCTGCATGCCTGACCAGATGTAACCCGCGGTATTGGCCAGCGCGATGGGAAAACCCAGCGCGGCCGAGGTGGCCACGGCGTTGTGCAACGGGACGTTGCACCAGGTCATGAAAGGGACGGAAACAAAGCCGCCGCCGGCACCGACCAGTCCGGACAGGAAGCCGATGCCGGTTCCCGCCGCCGAGGTACCCAGCGTGCCCGGCATCTGGCGGCTGGGCTTGGGTTTCTTGTCCAGCAGCATCTGGACGGCCGAATACCCCACGAACACCGCGAACACCAGCGCCAGCCAGCCGGTCTTCAGCGTCGAGAACACGGCCCCGCCCGCCAGCAGCCCGCCGATCACCAGCCCCGGCGCGAAGCGCGCCACGATCTCCCACCGCACCGCGCCGCGCTTGTGATGCGCGCGCACGCTGGAAATCGAGGTGAACAGAATGGACGCCATCGACGTCGCGATCGCCGCATGCACCACCAGCTCGGGCGGCAGGCGCTGCCAGGTGAACAGCATGGTCAGGAAGGGCACCATGATCATGCCCCCGCCTATGCCGAGCAGCCCCGCGGCAAAGCCGGTGCAGGCCCCAAGTACGAGCAATGCGACGATGAATAAGGGATCCATGTTGAAGTCTTGACGATAGTTGGTAAATCGGTGGACGCGTCTCTTCTCCCCAAGACCCGCCCTTCGTTCTAGTTCTAGCACCGAAAAAAACTACCTCGGCAACTCCCCCGCCCATCCAGGGCACAGCGGATCCGGCTCCGCCGGTCCGCCAGTGCCGCCCCCTGGGGGGCGCGCGAAGCGCGTAGGGGGGGGCAAAATCCCCGGGGGAAAAAAAGAACCCGGAGCATAGCGTATATGCTCCGGGTCGGATAGGATCCCCGCCTGTGTCGCTAGGCCGGCATCTTGAACCGGGGTTCAAGGTGGTCGCGGTCAGCCGCGCTTCGGGTTCGTCTGACGGAGAGACGATCACACCCGCGGGCAATTTCCACAACCTCATGCCATAAGCATGGGTCCAAGAAATATAAGGCCAAACACGAGCACGGCAGGGAAGACTGATCATACGCGTTTGTGCCGCACAGAAAAGTACCGCACAAACATCAAAACTTAAAACAACTTTTCTTGGGCCCCCAGGGCTGCATCGACCATGCGATGCATGTCTTCAATTTTACGCTTGTAGTCGCCGACTGCAAGTCGTGAGTCGGGAGAATTCGCATTCATCAACTCGGCGGCCAATTGCAGCGCCGCCATCACCGCGATGCGCTCGGTGCCCGCTACCTTGCCGCCGGCCTTGATGCGCTGCATGGCCCGATCGACCATGGTGGCCGCGGTCAGCAGCGCTTCCTTTTCCGAGGGTTCGCAGGCCAGCGGATAATCCTTGCCGAGGATCGTGACGTCAAGACGTTCCATAGAGACTCCGAGCGCCCGGGTCGGCGCCTTCTGATCCAGGGGAGGAAGCGTTGTCCGGCGCATCGGCGTCGCCCTCGACTTCTTCGGCAGGCTGTTCGCCGCCGGGCAGGCGCGCCAGCACGCCCTCGACCCGCGACTGCGCGGCGGCCAGCGTATCGCGCAGCACGCGGATGTGCGAATCGCGTTGCGCGAGGCTCTTGCCCAGCGCCACGTTTTCGTCGCGCAGGCTTTGCGTCAGTTCGGTGAGCTGGCGTATGCGGCTGGCGAGAAGGTCGAGATCTTCGATCATGGGCGTATCGTAAACCATCCAGTGCCGGGAATTGTAGCGAACGGCACGCGGCCGGGAACCCGGCCGCGTGCCGCTGTATCAATTGCTTGCAAGCCTCGCAACCGAGGCCGGATGGCGTGGCCCGCCTACAGCTCCAGGTTGTCGATCAGCCGGGTCGTGCCGAGCTTGGCGGCGGCCAACGCCACCAGCGGCTCGCCCCCTTCGACTTCCTCGCGCGAGGGTGGCAGCAGGTCGCGCTGGCGCCGCACCGAAATGTAGTCCACCTTCCAGCCGCGTCCATCCAGCGTGGCGACGGCCCCGCGCTCGAGCGCGGCGACGTCGTGGTTGCCGCCGCGCAGGTCGGCCTGCACGCGGCGCAGCGTGGCGTACAACTGCGGCGCCTCGGCGCGCTGGTCCGTGCTGAGGTAGCCGTTGCGCGAGGACAGGGCCAGGCCGTCGTCCGCGCGTATCGTTTCCTGCGGCACGATTTCGATCGGCAACTGGAACTGCCGGCACATGGCCCGCACCACCATCAACTGCTGGTAGTCCTTCTTCCCGAACACGGCCACGCGCGGCTGCACACAGGACAGCAGCTTGAGTACGACGGTCGAGACGCCCGCGAAGAAGCCGGGGCGGAACTCGCCTTCCAGGATGCCGCCCAGGTCGTCGGGCGGCTGCACGCGGAAATTCTGCGGCTCGGGGTACATCTCGCGCTCGTCGGGCGCGAACAGCACGTAGACGTTGCGGTCGCGCTCGAGCTTCTCGATGTCGGCGGGCAGCGTGCGCGGGTAGCGGTCGAAATCCTCGTTGGGCCCGAATTGCAGGCGATTGACGAAGATGCTCGCGACGACCGGGTCGCCATGCTGGCGCGCCGTCTTCATCAAGGCAAGATGGCCTTCGTGCAGGTTGCCCATCGTGGGGACGAAAGAGACCCGGAGCTGGCCGCGCAACTGATCGCGCAATTCTTCGATGGAGTGAACGACCTTCATGGCGTTGGATTCGGTAAGGTGGACTTGGAGGCCGAGGAGGCGGGCGGCCGGGCCGCGCGCCGGGACCTCAGTGGGTATGGACGGAAGTGAAGGCCAGGCGCACGTAGATCGGCGCGTACGGCTCGGCCTGGGTGATCTCGAGCAGCGACTCGCGGGCCAGTTCCAGCATGGCGATGAAGTGCACGACGATCACCGGCACGCCGGCGCCGTCCTGCACGCGCTCCATGAAGAGTTCGGTGAACTCCATGTAGCGCACGTTCTGCAGCCGGCGCAGGATCTGGCTCATGTGATCGCGCACGGACAGCTCCTCGCGCGAGATGTGATGGTGCGCATTGAGCTTGGCGCGCTTGACGATGTCGGCCCACGCGTCGCGCAGTTCCTCGACGTTGACGTCGGGCAGCCGGCGCACGGTGGTCTGTTCCAGCAACACCTGGGCCCGCACGAAGTCGCGGCCCAACTGCGGCAAGCGGTCCAGCCTCTGCGCCGCCAGCTTCATCTGCTCGTATTCGAGCAGGCGCCGGACGAGTTCGGCGCGGGGATCCTCGACTTCCTCGTCGGTATCCGCCTTGCGCACGGGCAGCAGCATGCGCGACTTGATCTCGATCAGCAGCGCTGCCATGAGCAGGTACTCGGCGGCCAGCTCGAGGTTGTGCTTGCGTATCTGGTCGACGTACGACAGGTACTGGCGCGTGACTTCCGCCATGGGAATGTCGAGCACGTTGAAGTTCTGCTTGCGGATCAGGTAGAGCAGCAGGTCGAGCGGCCCCTCGAAGGTCTCGAGGAACACCTCGAGCGCATCGGGAGGGATGTACAGGTCCTGGGGCAGCGCGAACAGCGGTTCGCCGTAGAGCCGGGCGATGGCAACGCCGTCGACGACGTCGGGCGTGCTGTCGACCGGGGGTTCAGCCAATGCTGCCAGCCCGTCGTTGGGGGGCGGGGAAGAGCCCATGCGGGAGATGATCAGTCTTCAGTCTGATAGACATAGGGCTTCTGCGGCACCGTCCCGGCCTTGAAACCTTCGACGAGTTCCGGATCGATGGTCTTGTCCCACAGGCGCGCGCGGCCCTGCTTCTGCTCGCTTTCGAGATTGGGGCGCTGCTGCTTCAGGTCCTGCAGGAACTGGGTGATTTCGGATTCGTAACTCTTGGCCATGACTAACCTTTGTTCTGGCATGCCGTGCCGCCGGCGCGTGGGGCCGTCGGTCGGGACGTCTTCTGTGCACCCGGGAGTTTACTGCACGCCGGGCGGTGGGCGCCGTCCGGCCGGCGCCTTGAACGGGCTGTCCGGCATGGTGGGTGAATTTTTCTTTTTTCTACAGAAAATGGGGAATAATTTTTATATTTCTGCGCGATTTGGACGGAAATTTGCAGTAATTTTGCGGGGTCCTGTTGATAAAGTATCTCCAGTTTCCCTAACCTTCCGGCATTCCCATGAGCAAATGGTCGTTCACTTCGCATCCCGCCTCCGTGGGTGAGACGTACTTCGAACATCTCGCCGCGTCGTGGGGGTTCGCTTTCCGCATGCTGATGGGAGGGCTGGCGGCCCTGGTCCACGGCCTGTTTCCATTCCTGTGCGTGCGCACCGGTTCATCCATCATCAAGAACCTGAACGACAAGATGGTGGTGAACCGGGTCAAGGCCGGCCACGTGCCGGCAGCGCAAGCATCGCAAGCCCGGGCACGCTAGGGGCGGCGGGCGCTGCCCGCCGCGCTGCTTACCGTACGCGCATGCCTGGCTGGGCGCCCGCCACGGGCTCCAGCACATAGATGCCGGGCTGCGCTTTTTCATCGGCGTGGCTCGCGGCCAGCACCATGCCCTCGGATACACCGAACTTCATCTTGCGCGGCGCGAGGTTGGCCACCAGCACGGTCAGCTTGCCGATCAGGTCTTCCGGCTTGTAGGACGACTTGATGCCGGAGAACACATTGCGGGTGCGGCCTTCGCCGGCATCCAGCGTCAGCCGCAGCAGCTTGTCCGAGCCTTCCACGTATTCGCAATTGACGATCCTGGCGATGCGCAGGTCGATCTTGGCGAAGTCGTCGATGGTGATGACGGGCGCGATCTCCTCGCCGCCGGGCGCGGGCGCGGCGGGCGCCGGCGCGGCCGGCGCTTCCAGCAGCGCGTCGAGCAGCTTGGGATCGACCCGCTGCGCGAGGTGCTTGTAGGGCGCGATGCGCTGCGGCGGTACGACCACGTCGCGCCATTCGAAATCGCGTCCCAGGCCGAACAGTTCGTGCGCCACCCGCCGCGTCAGCTCGGGCAGGACCGGCGCCAGCATGACCGACAGGGCCTTGAAGCCGATCATGGTGCGCGAGCAGACCTCGTGCAGTTCGCGCTTCTTGTCCGCGTTGTCCAGCTGCTTGGCCAGCACCCAGGGCTGGGCCGCGTCGAAGGCCTGGTTGATGCGGTCGGCGGTGGCCATGATCTCGCGGATGGCCTTGCCGAACTCGCGCGCCTCGAAGGCGTTGCGCACCAGGGTGGCCGAGGCGTTGAGCTCGTTCTCGAGTTCGATGGGGGTCCCGCCGTCAAAGCAGAGCTGTCCGTCGAAATGCTTGATCAGGAAGTTCGAGGCGCGGCTGGCGATGTTGACGTACTTGCCGACCAGGTCGCTGTTGACGCGCGCGATGAAGTCCTCGGGGTTGAAGTCCATGTCCTCGACGTGGGCGTTGAGCTTGGCGGCGATGTAGTAGCGCAGCCACTCCGGGTTCATGCCGAGGTCGAGGTAGCGCAGCGGCGAGATGCCGGTGCCGCGGCTCTTGGACATCTTCTCGCCGCTGACGGTGATGAAGCCGTGGACGTGCAGGCCGTCGGGCGTTTTGCGCTGGGCGAAGTGCAGCATCGCCGGCCAGAACAGGGCATGGAAATAGACAATGTCCTTGCCGATGAAGTGGTACTGCTCGGTGTCGGACTGCGGGTCGAGCAGCGCGTCGAAGTCCAGGCCCGTCTTCCTGCAATAGGCCTTCAGCGAGGCCAGGTAGCCCACCGGCGCGTCCAGCCAGACGTAGAAATACTTGCCGGGCGCGTCGGGAATCTCGATGCCGAAGTACGGCGCGTCGCGCGAGATGTCCCAGTCCGCCAGCTTGCCTGCCTCGCCCAGCCATTCACGGGTCTTGGCATAGACCTCGGGTTGCAGGCGCGGCGTGCCGTTGCCGTTGACGCTGCCGGTCCATTCCTGCAGGAAGGCGTAGCAGCGCGGGTCGGACAGCTTGAAGAAGAAGTGTTCCGAGCTTTTCAGGACGGGCGTGGCGCCGGTCAGGGTGGAGTAGGGGTTGCGCAGGTCGGTGGGGGCGTAGACGGCCCCGCACACTTCGCAGGAGTCACCGTACTGGTCCTTGGCGCCGCACTTGGGGCATTCGCCCTTGATGTAGCGATCGGCCAGGAACATGCCCTTGACCGGGTCGTAGAACTGCTCGATGGTGCGGGTCTCGATCAGGCCGGCCTCGCGCAGCTTCAGGTAGATCTGGCGCGACAGCTCGGTGTTCTCGTCCGTGTCGGTGGAGTGCCAGTGATCGAACGCGACGTGAAAGCCCTGGAGGTACTTCGGTCGTTCCGCGGCGATGCGGGCGACGAGTTCGCGCGGCGTGATGCCTTCGCTTTCCGCCTTGAGCATGATGGGCGCGCCATGAGCGTCGTCGGCGCACACGAAGTGGACCGTATGGCCTTGCATGCGCATGTTGCGGACCCAGATGTCGGCCTGGATGTACTCCATGATGTGGCCGATGTGGAAGGATCCGTTGGCGTAGGGCAGGGCGGTGGTGACGAAGAGTGTGCGCGACATGGGGCGGAAACGAGGGGGCGATGAAAGTATCGAATGGGGGATTTTAGCCGGTGGGAGGGTGGATGCCGGGCACGGCGCTTGCGCGCGCCGCCTGGCCGCCGTTTTTGCCATACTGAGCGTAAGGAGGCAGCCATGTCCATGAACACCGTTTACGCGACCCGGGAACCCGCCCGGGACGAGATCGACGCCCTGGGCGAGCCCACGGTGCTGGAATTCGGCGCGCCCTGGTGCGGGCATTGCCTGGCGGCCCAGCCGCTGATCGAGGCCGCCTTCGAGGGGCACGCGAAGGTGCGGCACCTCAAGGTCGAGGACGGCAAGGGCCGGCCGCTGGGGCGCTCGTTCAGGGTGAAGCTGTGGCCCACGCTCGTGTTCCTGGACCGGGGGCGCGAAGTGGCCCGCCTGGTGCGCCCTGGCCAGGCGGGGCAGATACGCGAGGCGCTGGCCCTGATCGACCCGCCCGCCTGAGGCGGGCGCCGTCAGGCGCGCGCTGCGCGTCCGGCGTTGCGAAGCATGTCGTAGAGCAGGTTGGCGGCCGGGGAAAGCGCCCGCCCGTGCTTGGAGATCAGGCCCAGGGTGCGGCTGACGCGGGGTTGCGACAGCGGTATGCCGACCAGGGTCGCATGCGTGGTCAGCGGCAGCGCCAGCTGCGGGACGGCGGCGACGCCCAGGCCGGCCTCCACCATGCCCAGCAGGGTCAGGATGTGGCTGACCTCGATGGCGGTCTGCGACCGCTTGCCGCTCTTGGCCAGCGCGGCCTCGATCAGGAGGCGGTTGCCGCTGCCCTTGTCGACGGTCATGACGCGTTCCCGGGTCAGGTCTTCCCAGGTGACCGACTTGCGACGGGCCAGGGGATGGTCCTTGCGTGCGGCCAGCACGAAGTTTTCCTTGAAGATGGCCCTGAAATCGACCTCGGCTTCCTGGGTGCCGATGAAGTTCACGCCGAAGTCGGCCCGGCCGGAGATGACGGCGTTCAGGACGGTGTTGGCGCCTTCGTCGATGACGCGCACCCGGATGCGAGGGTGCTTGGCGGTGAAGTCGCGCAGCACCGAGGGCAGGAAGTAGTAGGCCACCGACGGCACGCAGGCCACCGTGACGAGGCCGCTCAACTGCGCCGCGAGGTCGCTTACGCCCAGCATGGCGCTTTCCAGCTCGTCCAGCGCGGCGCGCGACCGTTCCAGGAATACGCGCCCCACATTGGTGAGCGATACGTGCCGAGTGGTTCGGTCGAGCAGGCGCGCGCCCAGGATGGCCTCGAGCTTCTCGATGCGCCGGCTGAGCGCGGGCTGGGAAAGGTGCAGGTCGTCCGCGGCCGCGCGGAAGCTGGAGCGCTCTGCCACCGCGACGAAAGCCTGCAATTCCTGGAGGTCGAAACTAATGCGTGCCATGCATCAAATTATATAAAAAATGCAATTTACTAATGCACAGCCTCGGTGCATTATTTCGTCATGCAAAAAGCCATACCTTGTGTACTGATGCGGGGCGGTACGTCCCGCGGCCCCTATTTTCGCGCCGAATGGCTGCCACAGGACGTCGCCAGGCGTGACCAGGTGCTGCTGGCCGCCATGGGCTCGCCGCACGAACTCCAGATCGACGGGCTGGGCGGCGCGAACACGCTGACCAGCAAGGTCGCCATCGTGTCGCCCTCGACGCGCCCCGGCTGCGATGTCGACTACCTGTTCGCGCAGGTGTCGGTCGACCGCGCCCTGGTGGATACCCGCCCCAACTGCGGCAACATGCTGTCGGGCGTCGCGCCCTTCGCCATCGACCAGGGCATGGTCGCCGCCAGCGACGGCGAGACCCGCGTGCGGATCTACAATGTCAACACGAATTCGACCATCGACGCCGTGGTGCAGACGCCGGGGGGCAAGACCGAATACGAGGGCGACGCCCGCATCGACGGCGTGCCGGGCACCGGCGCGCCGATCCGGCTGAATTTCCTCGACGCCTGGGGTTCGGTCACGGGCAAGGTGTTTCCCACGGGCAACACGCAGGACGTCATCGACGGCGTATCCGTCACGTGCATCGATGCGGCCATGCCGCTGATGATCGTGCGCGCGTCGCAGTTGGGCGTGAAGGGCGACGAAACGGCGGTCGAGCTGGATGCCAACAAGGCCATGCTCGAGCGGCTGGAGGCCTTGCGCCTGGAGGCCGGCAGGCGCATGGGGCTGGGCGACGTCACGGACAGCGTCATCCCCAAGCCGGTGCTGGTCAGCGCGTCGGCGGATGCGGATACGGTGGTGTCGCGGTATTTCACGCCGCACAAGTGCCATCGCTCGCATGCCGTCACCGGCGCAATCGGTGTGGCAACCGCCTTCGTGACTCCGGGCACGGTGGCGTTCGAGCTGGGCGCGCCTCGCGCGGCCGGCATGCATCGCATCGCCGTGGCGCATCCCTCGGGACGCATCGAGGTCGATGTCGAATTGCGCGGTACGGCGCCTTCGATCGAAGTGTGCGGTGCCGGCCTGATTCGCACAGCCCGGAAAATCATGGAAGGGCAGCTTTACATACCTGCCCGCTTTTTTTAGGACCGCGTCGTCCGCCATCGGGCGCCTTCATCGCGCCCGGCGGAAGCCGCTTATGCTTCGGTAGATCCGAAGAACCAAACGGAGACCTTTTCATGCAAGCCTCGTTCCGAGTGCCGGCGATCGCCGCCTTTGTCACTGCCTTCACCCTGTCCCTGGGCGCCGTCAGCGTCCAGGCCGCCTGGCCCGAGCGCCCCATCACCATCGTCGTTCCCACCGCTCCCGGTGGCGGCAACGATGCGTTCGCGCGCGTCATCGCCCAGAAAATGGGCGAGAGCCTCAAGCAGAGCGTCGTGGTCGTCAACAAGGCCGGCGCGCAGGGCGCCATCGGCAGCGAATACGTCGCTCGTGCGCCGGCGGATGGCTACACCATCCTGTTCGGCTACATCGCCACGCACGGCATCAACCCCGCGCTGCAGAAGCTGCGCTACGACCCGGTCAAGGACTTCAAGCCCATCGGCCTGCTGGCCAGCTCGCCCACGCTGCTGGTGGTGTCCTCGGCCTCCGGCATTACCTCGGTCAAGGACCTGGTCGAAAAATCCAAGAAAGATCCCAAGGGCCTGAGCTACGCCTCGGCCGGTGCCGGTACCGCGCCGCACGTCACGGCCGAGCTGTTCAAGATGGTGACGGGCGCCAACATGCTGCACGTGCCGTACAAGGGTTCGGCGCCGGCGATGACCGACACGCTGGCCGGCACGACGCAAGTCATGTTCCCCAGCCTGTTCAGCGCCTATCCCCACCTGGCTTCTGGCCGGATCAAGGCCCTGGCCCTGGCCGGCGACAAGCGGTCCGACGTCCTGAAGGACGTGCCGACGCTGGAAGAGCTGGGCGTCAAGGGCGTCAGTGTGCCCCAGTGGTATGCGCTGTTCGCGCCGGCCGGTACCGACGACGCCATCGTCGATCGCCTGAACAAGGAACTCAACGCCGCGCTGCATGACCCCGAGGTGATCGCCAAGTTCAAGGAGCAGGGCGCCGAGACGAAGAGCAGCACGCCGCAGGAACTGGGCGCATTCGTGAAGGCCGAAGTGGCTCGCTGGAAGAAGGTCGTGGAGGCGGCGAAGCTCACGACTGAATAGGAGTAGTCCCTCCCCACGCGCTTCGCGCGCCCCCCAGGGGGCGGCACTGGCGGACCGGCGGAGCCGGATCCGCGGTGCCCTGGAGGGGGCAGGGTTGTCTGGAAGGCGGTGCTTGCACCGCCTTTTTCTTTATCAGGAGGAGATATGAAGAGGACAGTTACGGCGGTCGCGGTGGTGGTGTCGGCTTGGGCGGGGGCGGCGGTGGCGCAGCCTATCGTGCTGCGCGACATGGGGTCGTTCCATATCGGCGGCGAGCCTTTCGTGGTGTCGGGCGAGCCGGTGAAGGAAGTGAAGTTCACCGCCAACGGCGTGCCGCTGAAAATCGATCCCAACGGTACCTACATGGTCGGGCAGATGTACGTGCAGTACTTCATCCCCGAGTCCCGCAAGGGCGCGGTGCCGCTGCTGATGTGGCATGGCGGCGGCTTGTCGGGGGTAACGTACGAGACGACGCCGGACGGCCGGCCCGGATGGCTGAACGATTTCCTGCGCAAGGGGTGGGCGGTCTACAACTCGGATGCGGTCGAGCGCGGCCGTTCGGGATGGCCGGCCACGGCCAAGCCGGTATGGAAGGGCGATCCGGTCCTGGTCACCGCGGCCAATGCCTATGAACGCTTCCGCATCGGCGGGGCGGGGTCGTGGAGCGAGGATCCGGCGCAGCGCAAGCTCCTGCCCGGCAACCAGTTCCCGGCCGACCAGATCTGGCAGTTCTCACGGCAATTCGTGCCTCGCTGGATCACCACGGACGAACCCACGTTGAAAGCCTATCTGCAATTGGTGGACAAGGTATGCCCCTGCGTGCTTCTGGTGCACAGCCAGGCCGGCAAATTCGGCTTCCAGGCCGCGCAGGCACGCCCGGACAAGATCCGCGCCGTGGTGGCCGTCGAACCCGCCGAGGTCGGTGACGCGGACAAGGAAAAAATCGCCGCGCTCAAGTCGGTGCCCGCTCTGATGGTCTACGGCGACTACATCGAACAGGATTCGCGCTGGCCGGCCATCCGCGCCAAGGGCGCGCGCTTTGCTCAGGCGGTCAGGGAGGCCGGCGGCCAGGTGGACGAGGTCGATCTGCCCAAAGTGGGTATCAAGGGCAATTCGCACATGGTGATGATGGACAAGAACAACCTGGAAGTGTCCGCCTTGATCAACGAATGGCTGACCAAGCGCGGACTGTACCGGTAGCTTGAAGGGAAGCGGCCAAGGGCCGCATGGGGAGGGCTGCCCTCAGGACAGCTCTCTTACCTCGACGTCGACGATGTCGCTGCGCTTCATGCGGTTGGCATAGCCGCTCGTGGGGCGGGAGGGGGCCGCCGCGGCGGTGGCGCCCTCGGCGTTGCCGCCGAAGCCCCAGCGGGTCTGGGAGCGTTTCCAGTACGTATTGGCGACGAACGGCTTGCCGCGCAGCTTGGCCACGACGTAGACGATGGCCAGGGCGACGGCGGTCGAGGCGAGGAGGATGGCCGCCATGATCATGCCGACCAGGGCGATGCCCGCCACGAAGGCGGTGCGTAGCAATTTGGCGATGGTGTCAGTCATAGGTGGTGCGTCGGGGCGGGCGTCGCCCGGGAGCGGGCAGTCAAAGCGTTTGGGCGGCCGCGGGGTTGGAAAAGTTCCCGATTATTTCTTGGGGCTTGCCCTGCAAATGGGGATGCCCGCGGCCAGGTTCAATAGGGTTCTTCCGGAGTTTCGGCGGGTTCGATGCGGGTGGCGATGACCTTGTCGATGCGTTTGCCATCCATATCGACCACTTCGAAGTTCCAGCCGGCCCAGTCGACCTGCTCGCCGGTGTGCGGGATGCGGCCCAGCAGCAGCATCAGCATGCCGGACAGCGTATGGTAAGTGCCCGAATCCCCTTCGGGTAGATGCTGTAAACCCAGCATATCCTCCATCTCGTGTACGTCGAGCAGGCCATCGAGCAGCCAGGAGCCGTCCTCGCGCTGGACGGCCGAGGATTCCTCGGGCGCCGTGGATGTGTGGAATTCGCCCACGATGGCCTCGAGCACGTCGCGCAGGGTCACCAGGCCCTGCACGTCGCCGTATTCGTCCACGACCAGCGCGGTCTGGGTGTGCGAGTCGCGGAAGTTCTGGACCAGTTCGGTGCCGGTCAGTGTCTCGGGCACGTACAGCACCGGGCTCAGCTTGCTGGCGAGGTCGAGCGGCTCGCCCGCCATGAGCTGGGCCAGCAGGTCCTTGGCCCGCACGAAGCCGATCACGTCCGACAGGTCTTCCCGCACGACGGGGAAGCGGGAGTGGTGAGAGCTTTCTATCTTCGCCCGCGAGACCTCGAGCGGCGCGTTGACGTCGAGGTAGGTGATGTCCGAGCGCGGCACCATGAGCGAGGACAGGCGCCGTTCGTCCAGCCGGAAGACGTTGCGCACCATCAGTTGCTCGGCCTGCTCGAAGATGCCCGCCGTGGCGCCCTGGGCCATCAGCACCTGGATTTCTTCCTCGGTGACGAGCTGGTCGTTGTTTTCCTTGGCGCCCATGAGCTTGAGCACCGTGTCGGTGGCCAGCGACAGCAGCTTGACGAAGGGCGTGGCGACCCACGACAGCAGGCGCATGGGCGCGGCGATCAGGCCGGCGATGGTTTCCGCATGCATCTGGCCCAGCCGCTTGGGGACCAGTTCGCCAATGATGATGGAAAGCAGGGTGATGACGATGACCACCAGCGTCAGCGCGATGGCGCTGGCCGCGTCCGCCAGTGCCGGGAAGTGGAGGCGGATGGTTTCGGCCAGCGGCTTGGCCAGGGCGCCCTCGCCGACGATACCGGTCAGGATGCCGATCGAGGTGATGCCGATCTGGACAGTGGAAAGGAATCGCGTGGGGTGTTCGGCCAGTTCGAGCGCGGCGCGGGCCTTGGCATCGCCTTCGTCGGCGCGCTGTTGCAGGCGGGATTTGCGGGCGGTGACAACGGCGATCTCGCTCATGGCGAAAATGCCGTTGGCGATGAACAAAATCAGAAGTAAGCCAATTTCCATTTTTTCAGGCGGGTTGGTCAGGCGGGCATTCCCCTTCTGTTTGGAAAACGCTTGTAACGCCAGCGAAACCGGTCTTATTTGACCGAATTTCCCCCACCTACTGTTATGAAGACCCCGTAGCATAGCCGAGGATGGCCGTATTCCAAATGAGCAATGCTACTTATCGGACGTGTCGAGCCCGTAAACACCTGGAAACAATCGCCGCCACGCGATCGCGGATCGCGCGCGCGATCCGCTATGCTTGGGGTTGAAAACAATCAATACAGCGGAAGCGTCATGAGTTTGTCAGTCGAACGGGCCTGCGTGGCCGTGCACACCATGATCGATCCACTCTCGGGCGCCTGCGGGGCGGGCGCCGCGGTCGCGAACGGAAACGTACTGCCTGTCGCGCGGACGTGATGCGCCTGCCTTTCGCGCCCGTCCTCCTGTGCACCTTGCTGGTCCAGCCCGCGTTCGCGGCGCGGCCCGAGATCACCATCGACCCCGGGGGGCTGTCCGCCAGCGCCCTGGAGGCCGTCACGCTGGCCGTGGACAGCATGGCCGACATGGCCGACGACCAGGACGGCGGCGAGGGCATACGGCTGCGCCGCCGCGCCCGCGAAGCCACGCTGGACGCCCTGGCCACCGAAGGCTATTTCTCGCCCCAGGTCCAGCTCGAGGCCGGGACCGACGTGGCCGGCGCCACTTGGGACATCGTCATCGTTCCGGGCGAGCGCACCATCGTCGAGTCCGTGGACATCTCCTTTCTGGGCGCCATATCCGGTCCGGAGTTCGAGGAGCGCGTCGCCAAGCTGCGGCAGGACTGGGACTTGAAGGAAGGCAGCCCCTTCCGCAACGAGGAATGGGAGACCGCCAAGCGCAACCTGCTGGACACGGCGTCCGAGCGCGATTTCCCGGTGGCCCGCCTGGTCGATACGGCGGCCGACGTGGACGCCGACCGGGCCCGGGCGGCCCTGCACATCAAGCTCGACAGCGGCCCGGCCGTGCGCCTGTCGGGCGTCGAGGTCCGGGGCCTGAAACGCGTGCCCCAGGGGACGGTCGAGCGCTATGTCCGCATCCGCCCGGGCGAGCCCTACGACCGCGACCGCATGGTGGACTGGCAGCAGACGCTCCAGTCCTCGCCGTTCTTCTCGGGCGCCAAGCTCGACATCGACCGCCAGGGCATCGCGCCCAACCATGAAGAGGATCCGGCCCTGATGCCCGAGGGGCTGGAGCCGGACCAGACGCGCACCGAGCGGGCCTACCAGGGACCCAGCCACCTGACGCTGCCGGTGCTGGCCGACGTGGTCGAATCGCGCCCGCGCCGCATGAGCGTCGCGCTGGGCGTGGACGACGAGGCCGGGCCGCGCATCGAGACGGTCTACCGGCAGAACGTGGTGCTGGGCCAGCCGGTGGAACTGGAGACGGGGCTGCGGCTGGACCGCCTGCGCAAGCTCGGCTATGCCGACATCCATCTCGCGCCCAACGAGAACGGTTTTCGCGACAGCTTCGGCGTGCTGGCGCAGGACTCGGACGTGCAGGGCCTGCACGTGCGGCGGCTGGCGGTGGGTGCCATCCGCGCCAAGACCTATCCCGCCGGTTTCCAGAGCCGCGTCGAGTACGAGACCCGCTACGGCGCGCGGGTCGCGCACGAAATGACCGACATCGACGGCTACAACTCCTTCACCACCAACACGGCCACGGCCACCGCCGAGGTCATCCGCCGCGACGTCAACGACAAGTACGATCCGCGCGAAGGCACGCTGTTCGCGCTGGGCGCCGGCGCGGGCACCGCGCTCGACGCCAGCAACCATTTCCACCGGCTGACCGCGCGCGGCCAGTTCTGGTGGTCGCCCACCAAGCGCGACGTCATCACGGTGCGCGGCGAGGTCGGGCGCCTGTGGGCGCAGGATCTCAACCGCGTGCCGGACGATTTCTCGTTCCGCACCGGTGGCGCGCGGTCGGTGCGCGGGTACCGCTACCTGGGCCTGGGGCGCCAGGTGGGCAACGCGGTGCTGGGCGATGCCGTGCTGTTCGTCGCCAGCGTGGAAGCCACGCGTTACTTCGATGACCGGCTGGGCGGGGCGATTTTCGTCGATACGGGCAACGTCGCCTCGCGCTTCTCGGACATGAAGCTGGCCACCGGCGTGGGCGCGGGCCTGCGGGTCCGCACGCCGGCGGGGCCGCTGAGCGTGGACCTGGCCTACGCGCTGCGCGACAAGAACATCCGCCTGCACTTTTCCCTGGGGATCGCATTTTGAACGGGCCCGCCACTCCTCCCGCCAAGCCCGCCCCGCGCCGCCGCCACTGGCCCTGGGCCGTGGCGGGCGTCCTCGTGCTGGGCGTGGCCGCGGTGGCCGGCGCGGGCGCATGGATCGCGTCCTCGGCCAGCGGCGCGGCCTGGGCCGTGCGCACCGGCGTGCAACTGGCGGGCGGGTCCGTGCGGCTGGAAGGCGTGCGCGGCTCGCTGCTGGGCGGATTGAACGTCGACACGCTGGAGCTGCGGCTGCCGACGATGGATGCGGACCTGGAGCAGGTGCGTCTGGACGTCCGCTGGCGTGCGCTGCGCGGCGCACGGCTGCATGTTTCCGAGTTGTCGGCGCGACGGGCCAGGCTGAACCTGCGGCCGTCCGACGAGCCCAGCACGCCGCTGGCCTCGCTGCGGCTGCCGCTTGCGATCGACGTGGACAAGCTGGGGCTCGGCACGCTGGACATCGAGATGGACGGCGAGCGGCTGCCCGCCAGCTTCGATGCCATCGACCTGCGCGCGACCTCATCGGGCGCCGAACACCGGATCCTGCTGGCCAATCTGCACGTGGCGGCGCCGCAGGCCGAGGCGACGCTGCGGGGCGAGGCCAGCGTGGGCGCCGATGCGCCGTTCCCCGTGAAGCTGGCGCTGCACGCCACGGGCCGCCAGGCGGCGCACGCCTTCGACCTGGGCACCTCGGCCACCGGATCGCTGGAGCGCCTGGCCTTCGCCGTGAAGGGCGATGGCGCGGGCGTGGACGTGAATGCCGAGGGGCAGGCGGCGCTGCTGGAAGGGTTTCCGCTGCGCGGACTCAAGCTGGCGCTGCGCGGCATCGATCCCTCGGCCTGGGTGCCCGGCGCGCCGTCCGCCAACCTGGGCCTGACCGCCGACCTGGCGGTGGCCGCGGGCTCCGGACCGGCGCTGCTGCAAGGCCCGTTCGCGCTGACCAATTCCACGCCGCGCCCCTTGGACAAGGACGGCGTGCCCGTGGCTGCCGTCTCGGGGCAACTGAGCGCGCCGGTCGAGACCTTCGACGCGCTGGATGTGGCCGGGCTCGTGATCGAGTTCGCGGGGGGCGGGCGCCTGTCGGGCCAGATGGACTGGCGCCGCGACGCCTCGGCCGGCGACGCGGGACGGATGCAGGGCCGGCTGCAGGCCAACGGTATCGACGCGTCGCGGCTGCATGGCGCCGCGCTGCCGACCAAGCTGGCGGGGACGCTGGCTTTCTCGGCCGACGCGGCCACCCAGTCGCTGACCGCGGATCTGTCCGACCGGTCGCGCAAGGTGCCGCTGGCCCTCAAGCTCGAGGCCGGCGTGCGCGACGAAGTCGTGCGCGTGCCGCAGTTCGCGCTGACCGCCGGCGAGGCGCGCGCGAACGGCAAGGGAGAACTGCAACTGGCCGAGCCGCGCCGCTTCGCCGCCGAGCTGCGGCTGGATCGTTTCGATCCCAGCCACTGGGTGCGCAGCGAAGCCCTGCCGCCGGCCCAGGTTTCGGCGCGGGCCGAGGTGAAGGGGGCCTTGCTGCCGGAGCTGGGCGGGACGGCGCAACTGCGCATCGAGGACGGCAGCCGCTGGAACGGACAACCGCTGGGCGGACATGGCGAACTGGTCTTCGCCGGCATGCGCGTCACGCGCGCCGACGCGGCGCTGAATGCCGGCAACAACCGGCTGACGGCCAAGGGCGCGTTCGGCCGACCGGGCGACAAGCTCGATTTCGACCTGGACGCACCGCGCTTGCAGACGTTGTCATCGCTGTTGAACGGCCGCCTGTCCGCGCGCGGCTCGCTGGGTGAAACGCTGGATGCGCCGGTGCTGGACATGACGCTGGACGCGGGCGACCTGCAAATGCCCGGCGGCGTGCGCGTCGGCAAGGTCCAGGGACGAACGAACCTGGGCGGCTCGCCGGTGAACGGCAAGCGCCCGCAGGGCGGGTTCGCGGCCGCGCCCGCCGACATCGATCTGCGTATCGAGAACATGTCCGTGTCCAGCGCGCCGCAGGCCACCATGAGCCACGGGACCTTGCGCCTGCAAGGCACGATGGCGCGGCACGAAGGGGTGGTGGACGCCGAGTTCGCGCCGGCCGACCGGTCGGCGCCGGCCACGCTGGCAGTCCGCTTCGACGGCGGCTGGGGGGCGGGCCCGGGGCGCGGCGCGCTGCCCGGATGGCGGGGCAAGGTGGGGCAGTTCGAACTGGCCCGCGCGCCGCTGGGCATGTCGCTCGAGGCGCCGGTGGAACTGAGCTACGTGCCGGCCGCCGCGGCGCCGCAATGGCAGTGGGAGGTCGGCCCCGCGGGCATCGCCCTGCGCCTGCCGGGCGGGCAGACCGGCAAGCTGGTCAACGAGGGGGCACGCGGAGGCGATGGCCGTTGGGAATCGCGCGGCCGCGCCGAGGGGCTGGCGTGGGCGCCGGAGATCCTGCTGGAGGCCCTGGGCGGCAAACCCATACCGCGCGAGCGCATCATCGTGCTGGACGCCGAGTGGGACATGCGTTTCGCCGGTTCGCTGCAAGGGGCGGCGAACATCCGCCGCCGCAGCGGCGACTTGTGGGTGCCCGGCACGCCGCCGCTGGCGCTGGGCCTGCGCACGCTGGATGCGAGCGTGCGCGCGACGCCGGACGGCAATGCCGGCCATAGCCGAGTCGTCCTGCAAGCCCTGGTCGAGGGCGAGCGCGTGGGCAGCGTGCGGGTGGATGGCGAAGCCGGCGTCGTCGCCCGCGACGGCGCGATCGGCCTGGATCGCGACCGCCCGGCCCAGCTCGAGGCCCAGGTCGACCTGAAGGACCTGAGCTGGGTCAGCCTGTTCGTCGGCGACAGCGTCGAGGTGGGCGGCAAGGTGGCGGGCTCGGCGCGCGTGACCCAGTCCGGCGGCCAGTGGCACGCCACCGGCGGCTTGCAGGGCGAAGGCATCCGGATCGTGCGGCTGGACGATGGGCTGAGACTGCTGGACGGCAAGCTCAAAGCGACGCTGGAGGATGACCGCATCGTGCTGGAGTCCCTGCGCTTTCCCAGCGTGATCCGCGTCAACCCGCGCGATTCGCGTGTGCAGCAGTGGATCAAGAACGAGAGTCAGGGCGGCTGGATGGAGATCAGCGCCGATTGGCGGATGTCGCAGGCCTCGGGTCACGCGACCCTCAAGGCCGAGCGTTTCCCCGCCATCCAGCGCGCCGATCGCTTCGTGGCCGGATCGGGGCGGGTGGACATGGACATCATCCCGGACCGCATGCGTATCGCCGGCCTGTTCGAGGCCGACACCGGCTGGGTCGACATGGGCACCCAGGCGCCCGCCAAGCTGTCGGACGACGTGTACGTGCGCCGCACCGGCGAGGAAAGGCAGAAGAAGACGCTGGGCATCGCCATCGACGTGGGCGCCAAGCTGGGCGAGCGCTTCTACCTGCGGGGCTATGGCCTGGATACCGGCATCACGGGCGATCTGCGCATCGTCGGTATGGTGGGAGCCTTGTCGTCGAGCGGCTCGGTGCGCACGCGCGGCGGCCGCTTCGATGCCTATGGCCAGACGCTGACGGTGCGCCGCGGCGTGCTGACCTTCCAGGGACCGATCGACGATCCCTTGCTCGACGTCGTGGCGGTGCGCGTCGGCCCGCGCGTGGAGGCGGGCGTGCGTATCAGCGGCACGGCGCGCCGGCCCCGCATCGCGCTGGTTTCCACGCCCGAGGTCAGCGACGTGGAAAAGCTCTCGTGGCTGCTGTTGGGCCGGGGCCCCGACGAAGGCGGGGGCGGCGCCGACGCCACGCTGCTGCTGAGCGCGGCGACCTCGCTGCTGGGGCCGCAGGGCAGCGAGCCGATCTCGCGCCAACTGGGCCTGGACGAGATAGGCGTGCGCTCGGGCAACGTGGGCAGCAGCCGTGGCCTGTTGCCGGACCGCACGGTGGCGGGCGACAGTACCTCGTCGGCCTACAACCTGTCGAACAACCAGTTCCTGGTGGTGGGCAAGCGCCTGTCCGACCGGATCTACGCCAGCTTCGAGCAGGCGCTGTCCGGCCGCGACGGCGTGGTCAAGCTCAGCTACCGCCTGAGCAACCGCCTGTCGGCGGTGGCCAAGGGCGGCACCCTGAACGGCCTGGACCTGCTCTATTTCGTGCTGTTCGACGACTGACGAAAGCGCGGGGGCCCGTTGCCGGGCCCCGCGTCGTTCAGGGAGTGGCCGGCAGCACCCGTCCCCGCACGCTGCCGAATCCCACGCGCAGCGCGCCGCGGCGGGCATGGCCGCGAATGACGACCTCGTCGCCGTCTTGCAGGAAGTCGCGCGTGGCGCCATCGGACAGGGCCAGCGGCCGCCTGCCGTTCTCGGTCAGTTCCAGCAGGCAGCCCCGCGCCTCGGGAGTCGGTCCGCTGATGGTGCCCGAGCCCATCAGGTCGCCGGTGCGCAGATTGCAGCCGCTGCTGGTGTGGTGCGCGAGCTGCTGCGCCATGGTCCAGTACAGGTGGCGGAAGTTGCTGAGCGCGATGGCCGTGGACACGCCGTTTGGCGTGCCGAGTTCGACCGACAGCTCGATGTCGTAGGCGTGGCGATCGCCTTCGCGCAGATAGGGCAGCGGTAGCGGATCCTGCGGTGGCGCATCGACGCGGAAGGGTTGGAGCGCGTCCAGCGTGACCACCCACGGCGAGATCGACGTGGCGAACGCCTTGGCCTGGAAGGGGCCCAGAGGAACGTATTCCCAGCGCTGGACGTCGCGGGCGCTCCAGTCGTTCATCAACACCATTCCGAAGATGCGTGCGACGGCGGCATCGGGCGCCAGCCGGCTGCCCAGCGCCGTGCCCGGTCCCACGAAGAAGGCCGTTTCCAGCTCGAAGTCCAGCTGGCGGCATGGCCCCCACTCGGGCGCGCCGCCCGCGACCGGCAGTTGTCCCATGGGGCGGTGCACGTCGTGACCGGACGGCACGACCGAACTGGCGCGGCCGTTGTAGCCGATGGGCAGGTGCTTCCAGTTGGGCGTGAGCGCGTTGGCCGGATCGCGGAATAGCTTGCCGACGTTGGTGGCGTGGTCCTCCGACGAATAGAAGTCGGTATAGGAGGCGACCTCGAACGGCAGGTGCAGCGTGCACGCCTCCATGGGCACCAGGGCGCGGGCGCGCAGTTGGGCATCGTCGCGCAGGCGGGCGTCGGAACCGGACAGCAGGGCCGCCAGCCGGGCCCGCACCGCGTTCCACGCCGGCCGGCCGGCGGCGGCGAAGGCGTTCAGGCTGGCCTGGCCGAACAGCGACGGCCCCGAGGGCGTGGGCAGGAGCCCGGCGCGCTCGAGCGCCTGCAGGTCGACCACCCACGAGCCCAGCGCGGTGCCGGCCCGGATCCCGCCGTCGGGCGTGGAGAAGATGCCGTAGGGCAGGTTCTGGATGGGGAAGTCGCTGTCGGGCTCGACGTCGACGAAAGCGCGCAGCGACGCATCGATGATCTCGTACATGGCGCGCTCAGTTGCCGGTCTTGAGCAGGCCGAGCGACTGGATCAGCGCGCGGTTGGTCTCGTTGTCGCTGGCGAGCCGGCTGGCGAAGGTGGCGCTGTCCAGGTAGTTGACCTGCTGGTAGAGCTGGCCGGCGGCTTTCTGGAACTCGCCCTTTTCCGTGGCGGCGTGGCATGCCTGCTGCAGCTTGTCGCGCGCGGCCTGCGGGACGCCCTGGCTGACGTACAGGCCGTTGCGGGCGATGACCGCGTGCTTGATGCCGAACTCGGTGATGGCGGGGACCTCGGGCAGGCCGGGCAGGCGCTTGTCGCCGTACACCGCCAGGATGCGCAGGTCCTTGCCCACCACCGACGAGACGCCCAGCGCGCCGAAGTCGATGTGGCCGCCCAGCAGTTGGGGGATGACCTGGGCGTCGCCGCGGAAGGCGATCTCGTTGAAGCTCACGCCCGAGGACTTGGCCAGGTTGGCCGTGGCCAGGTGCGGCACCGAGCCGGGCCCGGCATGGCCGTAGGACAGCTTGCCCGGCTGCTGGC
The DNA here is from genome assembly GCF_003854895.1 of Pigmentiphaga sp. H8. Lineage (NCBI taxonomy): Bacteria > Pseudomonadati > Pseudomonadota > Betaproteobacteria > Burkholderiales > Alcaligenaceae > Pigmentiphaga > Pigmentiphaga sp. H8. The sequence continues at coordinate 1,151,559 of NZ_CP033966.1, forward strand.
GCGCCTGGTCCAGCAGTTCCTTGATGCTGTGGATGGGCGAGTCCTTGCGCACGGCGATGACGAACGGGTTCTCGAAGATCTGGCAGATCGGCGTGATGCTGTCGGGCTGGTAGGGCAGGCGACCCATCAGGAAGGGCGCCTGGGTCAGCGGCGACGAGGGCGAGAACAGCACCGTGTAGCCGTCGGGACGCGCCGAGGCCACGGCGGCCACGCCTATGGTGCCGCCCGCGCCGTCGCGGTTGTTGATGACGACCTGGGTGGACAGGATCTCGGACAGTTCACGGCCGAAGGCGCGCGCCATGACGTCCACGCTGCCGCCCGCCGAGTACGGGACGATGAGTTCGACCGGACGCGACGGATAGGTCTGGGCGGCGGCCGAACCGCACAGGGCGGCCAGGAACGGAACGAACAGGATCTTCTTGAACGACATGCTTGGTCTCCTCTTGGAGTGGGGTTACTGCTGCGGGAGGGCGGGGTCGAACTTGCCGTCGACCAGGACGAACAGCACGCGTGCCGCCTCGTCCGTGCGGTTGGTCCAGGCGTGATTGGTGCCGCGCTGGATCAGGACTTCGCCGGCCTTGAGGGTGACTTCGGACTCATCCAGCAGCATGGTGATCTCGCCCGACAGCACGATGGCGTAATCGATGGTTTCGGTGCGGTGCATGAAGGGATGGCGTTGCTTGCCGGCGCCATGGCCGGTCAAGGCATGCTGGCCGCCGAACATCGAGAACGCCTGCCTGGCGGCATCGGCGTCCACGTCGCGCAGCTCCAGGCCCGCCGGCGGGAATTCGATGATGCGCACGACCGTGCCCAGTTCGGGCGGCGCCAGCGATACCGGTCCCAGGGTCGGGTCGGCGCCGTTGTCGATGGGGGCGGGGGCCGTGGGCGTCAGCCACAGTTGGGTCAGGTAGTAGCCCGGACGGCTGGCGTCGTGGCGGACGTTGGGCGCGTAGCCGTCTTCCAGCACGACGGCGCGGCCCTGCTCGTCATGGCCGGTTACGACGCGGCGGATCTTTCCGTTCATGGGGTTCCTCATGCGGGGTGCGCCGGATGGCGCGGGTCAGGGGCCATCATAGGAAACCTCAGCGATTCGGTCAAACGAATGATTCAATCAATCGACTGAAACAATAATCGGAGCTTTGCGGGTAACATAGACTCCCCACCGCTTTCCGGACGTGTCCATGCCCACCCCCGCCGTCGATCCCGTCGAATCCGCTTCCACCCGCGACCGTATCGTGGACGTGGCCGAGCGGCTGTTCGCCGAGCATGGCTACAACGGCGTGTCGCTGCGCACGATCACCGCCACCGCGGGCGTCAACATGGCCGCCGTGCACTATTACTTCCGGACCAAGGAAGGGTTGCTGCGAGCGATCTTCGAGGCGCGGGTGGGACGGATGAACGACGAGCGCCACGCGCTGCTTCAAGCCTGCGTGCCGGCCGAGCCGGCGGCGCGCCCCGAGGTGCGTGCCGTGCTCGAGGCCTTCATCGGGCCGGGCATGCGCGTGGGGCAGACCGAGGAGGGCGCCCGCTTCAACCGGCTGTCGGCCATCTGTTCGGTCGAGCCCGATCCGGCGGTCAAGAACATCGTGTTCGGCGTCCACGACGACGTCGGCCGTCTGTTCGTGGATATCCTGGCGCGCGCCTGTCCCCACCTGACGCGGGACGAGCTGTACCTGCGGCTGCAATGCGTGTTCGGCAGCATGATGTACATCCGCGCCGACAACGGCCGCGTCGCCCGGCTCATGCCGGACGTGCGCGTCACGCCGGTGTCCGCGGCCAGCGTCGACCTGACCCTGGCGCGCCTGCTGGATTTCCTGGCGGCCGGCCTGGCGGCGCCGGCCGCCGGCTAGCGCCGCGCGTCACAATTCCCGGCAGACCTCGAGGATCAATTCCCGCAGCCAGCGCTGGGACTGGCTGGGATGGGTTCGTTCGTGCCAGAGCTGCGAGACGACGAATTCGCCCAGCGGCAGCGGATGAGGCGCCATGCGCAGGGGATAGAGGCCGCAGAAGGCCCGGGCGATGCGGCGCGTGACGGTGGCGATCAGGTCGGTGCAGGCCAGCGTGGGGGCGATGGCCAGCATGTGGGGAACCTGGGCGGCGACGTCCCGCGAGATGCCGTGCTGCTGCATCGCGTCCTGCAGCACCCGTTCGCGCGCGCCGTTCTGGCGCGGCATGGCGACGTGCCGCGCCGAGGCGAACTGCTGGGGGCCGAGCGCCTGGCCATCCAGGGGATGGCCGATGCGGTGCAGGCAGACGTAGTCGTCCCTGAACAGTTCCTGCCGGTAGATGGGGTAGGTGGCGGTGGCCACCGGCGACAGCACCAGGTCGACCTTGCCCAGCAGCAGCAATTCCTCGGGCATCAGGGGCTCGATCGGATGGATGGCCACCGATACCGAGGGTGCCTCCGAGGCCAGGCGCCGCATGAGCGCGGGCAGCAGGGTGAAGGTGACGTAGTCCGTGGCCGCGATGTTGAAGTGCATGCGCGCGGCATGCGGCGCGAAGGGCTCGGACGGCGAGGCCAGTCCGTTCAGGGCGAGGATGGCATGGCGCACGCCGGTGGCCATCTCCATGGCCTTGTGGGTGGGCACGACGCCGCGCCCGTTCCGCAGGAACAGCGGGTCGTGGAAGATCTCCCGCAACTGCGCCAGCCCCTTGCTGACGGCGGACTGACTGATGTCGATGCGGTCGGCGGCGCGGGTCACGTTGCCTTCGGCCAGCACCGCATCGAAGATCATCAGGAGATGCAGGTCGACGTGCTTGATGTCCATGGGTCGGGGCTTCATCGGGGCCGGCGGCCGGCCGTCATAATCAAATATTCCACAACGGAATCGAGATAGCCATTCTTGGCCTGAAGGCACGGCCCGGCCAGATCCTCGCTATGGGGCCGCGCGCCCTCGATCCCGCTTCTGCCTTCATCACACACGTTCTTCATCGATCTCGCGCATTTTCGCGTGACGCCCGTTCTCGTTGCACGGCATGGGCGAGCCGGGTTCCTGGCTTCCGGCGGCCGGTCCACCGCGTTGACAGTCCCGGCAATTGCTCAGCATGCTGAGAACCTGGCATCGGCAGTGCATCGCAGGATCAATATTGGCAGAACGCGGAGGAAAAAGACCAGCATGAAAACCAGGATCAACGGCGACTGGGTGGTGGGGTTCCAGGATGGCGGGCATGTGCTTTACCGGCATGCCTGCGTCGTCTACGAAGGAGACCGCATCGTCTACGCGGGGGACGATTACCGGGGCGAGGCGGACCGCGTCATCGAGGCGCCGGGCTGCCTGCTGTCACCCGGCTTCATCGACACGCACGTGCACTCGGGGCACCGCGCGCTGCACAAGCTGCTGACCGACCACGGCCGGCCGGACCTGTTCGGCCAGCCTTACATGGACGTCACCATCGCCCGGTCGGGCACGCGCATACAGGGCTATCCCAACTACCTGACCAAGGAACAGGCGCAGGTGGATCCCGGCATCGCCCTGCATGCGGCGTTCACGGTCAGCGAACTGCTGCGCAACGGCGTGACGACCTTCGTTGAGCTGGGTGGGCATGTGATCGTCCAGGAGGCGTTGTGGAGGCAGTGCGAGGCGCTGGGGGTGCGGGGCTACCTGGGGCCGGGCTATGACAGCGGCCGCTGGGCATCGGACGACGACGGCAACCTGACCCGCGTGCCCTATCCCGACGGTGGCCTGCACCTGTTCAACGACGCGGTGGCGTTCATCGAGCGGGCCGAGCGCGATCCGAGCGATCTGGTCCACGGGATCCTGGTGCCGCGCGAGGTCGAGAACTGCAGCGTCGACATCCTGCGCCGGACCGTGGCGGCCGCGCGCGACCTGGGCGTGCCGATGGCGACGCACGCGGGCTACAACGTCATCGAGTTCTACGAGACCGTGCGCGAGCATCGCAAGACGCCCATCGAACTGCTGGACAGCGTGGAAATGCTGAGCCCGGCGCTGAACATCGGGCATGCCAACTTCATCTCCGACAGTCCGCGCCTGAACTACTCGGGCGGCAGCGACCTCAAGCGCATGGGGACGAACCAGGTCTCGGTGTCCCATTGCCCGATCAACATCGTGCGCCGTGCCCGCGTGCTGGATTCGTGGAAGTCGTACCGCGAGGCCGGGGTGAACATGACGATAGGCAGCGATACCTATCCGCGCGACATGATCATGAACATGCGCACGGCGTCCTATCACGGCAAGGTCATGAGCCATGACCTGACGGCGGCCAGCGCGGAACAGGTGTTCGAGGCGGCCACGCTGGGCGGCGCCCGGTCGCTGGGCCGCGAGGACCTGGGCCGGCTGGCGCCGGGCGCCCGGGCGGACATCGTCGCCATCAACCTGGGGCGCAAGGACGTGCTGCGCTACGGGCCGATCTGGGACCCGATATGCAGTCTGGTCGAGTGCGGCGTGGGCGACGACGTGGACCTGGTCGTCACCGGCGGGGAGATCCGCATGCGCGACGGCCGCATCCCCGACGTCGATCTGGGCGGCCTGCGGGCCGAGGCCCAGGCGTTCGCGGAAAGGGTGTGGGGCCAGGTCCAGGACTGGGACCCGCTGCGGCGTACCGCCCGCATGATGTGCCCGCCTTCGTTTTGCCCCGATTGCGAATAGCCCGGCGCGCCGGATCCGATCGTTTCCAAGGATATGTCCATGAAGATCTCACGCTTTTCCCTTGCCCGGGCGAACTTCCTGCGGGCGGCCGTCTGCGCGGTGACGGCCGGCCTGGCCGCGCCGGCATTCGCCCAGGACCATGCCGCCGATGCCTACCCCGAGCGCCCGGTCCGCATCGTCGTGCCCTACGGCGCGGGCGGCGCGGCCGACCTGCTGGCGCGCGTCCTGGCGGAACGCCTCGCGCAGGATTGGGGCCAGCCCGTCATCGTCGAGAACAAGCCCGGCGGAGTGGGGACCATAGGCATCTCGGCCGTGGTGAAGGCCGCGCCCGATGGCTATACGCTGGTGTCCGTGCCGGTGTCGGACCTGGCGGTCAACCCGCACCTCTACCGGAAGCGCCCGTTCGACATCGCCCGCGACCTGGCGCCCGTCGCCCAGGTGGGGGCGGTGCCCAACGTGCTGGTGGTGTCGAACACGCTGGGCGTGGCGGATGCTAGGGCGCTGATCGCCAAGGCCAAGGCCGGGCGCCTGAGCTATTCGTCGCCGGGCATAGGCAGCCAGGCGCACCTGGCCGCCGAGATCTTCGCCGGGCGCGCGGGCGTCAGCCTGCTGCATGTGCCCTACAACAGCGTGTCGGCGGCGCTGGCGGACGTGGCGGGCGGCCAGATCGACATGATGATCGCGCAATTGCCGGCGGCGCTGCCGTTCATCCGCGGCGGGCGGGTCAAGGCGCTGGGTGTGGTCGCCGAGCAACGCTCGCCGCTGGTGCCCGAGATGCCGACGCTGAAGGAAACCACCGGCCTTTCTTTCGGCGACGCGATTTCGTGGTCGGGGCTGATGGCGCCGGCCGCCACGCCCCTGGCGCTGCGGGAGAAGATCGCCCTGGCGGTTACCCGGGCGATGCGGTCGCCCCAGGCCCAGGAACTGTTGGCGCGCCAGGGCACGGTGGGGCTGGGGGGCACGCCGGACGATCTTTCCAGGGCCATCGCCGAGGATTCCCGCAGGTACGGCAAGGTGATCAAGGCGCTCGACATCCGGCTGGACTGAGCCGAAAGGGGGAGGGGACGGCGGGGGGTATTGGGGGTATCCCCAGTCCAGCTACAATTCCCCCTTTCACGTAGACGTCCCCTGACGAGACCCCGTCCATGAGCATCAAAAGCGACCGCTGGATCCGCCGTGTGGCGGCCGAAGGCATGATCGAGCCATTCGAGCCCGGCCAGGTCCGGGCGCACGACGGCCAGCGCATCGTCAGCTACGGCACGAGCAGCTACGGCTACGACGTGCGCTGCGCCGACGAATTCAAGATCTTCACCAACATCAATTCGACCATCGTCGATCCCAAGGCCTTCGACGAGAAGTCCTTCGTGGACTTCAAGGGCGAGGTCTGCATCATCCCGCCCAACTCCTTCGCGCTGGCGCGCACGGTCGAATACTTCCGCATTCCGCGCAGCGTCTTGACCATTTGCCTGGGCAAGAGCACCTACGCGCGCTGCGGGATCATCGTCAACGTCACGCCCCTGGAACCCGAATGGGAGGGCCACGTGACGCTGGAGTTCTCGAACACCACGCCGCTGCCCGCGAAGATCTACGCCGGCGAGGGCTGCGCCCAGATGCTGTTCCTGGAAAGCGACGAAATCTGCGAGACCTCGTACCGGGACCGCGGCGGCAAGTACCAGGGCCAGCAGGGCGTGACGCTGCCGCGGACGTAGGCCCCCCCCTACGCGCTGACGCGCGCCCCCCAGGGGGCGATGCGGGTGGACCGGCGGAGCCGGATCCACCGCATCCTGGGTCTGGGGGCTAGGGGTGCGTGGGGTTGGTCCTCAAACCGACACTGAATTGTTTTACGCTAGTCGTTGTTTATTTTTACGCCCGGAGGCGTCATGCGAGGTAACTCGCGCGCGGCCGGCCGTTTTTCAACCGATTTCCCTGCCGCCACGTGCCCTGCCAGGGCACAGCGGATCTGGTCCGCCAGTCCGCCAGTGCCGCCCCCTGGGGGGCGCGCGTCAGCGCGTAGGGGGGGGCTTCAACCTCAATGAAATTCCGTTTCCCCATCGTCATCATCGACGAAGATTTTCGTTCCGAGAATGCATCCGGTCTGGGCGTGCGCGCGCTGGCCGCGGCCATCGAGGCCGAGGGCATGGAGGTGCTGGGCGTTACCAGCTACGGCGACCTGTCGTCCTTCGCGCAGCAGCAGAGCCGCGCCAGCGCGTTCATCCTGTCGATCGACGATGAGGAATTCGGCGAGGGCATGCCCGAGGACGTGGCCAATGCCGTCAGCAAGCTGCGCGCCTTCATCGGTGAACTGCGTTTCCGCAATGCCGAGATCCCCATCTACCTGTACGGCGAGACCCGCACCTCGCGGCACATCCCGAACGACATCCTGCGCGAGCTGCACGGCTTCATCCACATGTTCGAGGACACGCCGGAGTTCGTGGCCCGCCACATCATCCGTGAAGCCAAGAGCTACCTGGAATCGCTGCCGCCGCCGTTCTTCCGTGAGCTGGTCAAGTACGCGCAGGATGGTTCGTATTCCTGGCACTGTCCCGGCCACTCGGGCGGCGTGGCGTTCCTGAAGAGCCCGGTGGGGCAGATGTTCCACCAGTTCTTCGGCGAGAACATGCTGCGCGCCGACGTCTGCAACGCGGTGGACGAACTGGGACAGCTGCTGGACCACACCGGCCCCGTCGCGGCCTCCGAGCGCAACGCGGCGCGCATCTTCAACGCCGATCACTGTTTCTTCGTGACCAACGGCACGTCCACGTCCAACAAGATCGTCTGGCATGCCAACGTGGCGCCCGGCGACGTGGTGGTGGTGGACCGCAACTGCCACAAGTCCATCCTGCACGCCATCATCATGACGGGCGCCGTGCCGGTGTTCCTGCGGCCCACGCGCAATCACCTGGGCATCATCGGGCCGATTCCGCTGGAGGAGTTCCGTCCCGAGAACATCCAGAAGAAGATCGACGCCAATCCCTTCGCCAAGGACAACGCCGGCCGCAAGCCCCGCATCCTGACCATCACGCAGAGCACCTACGATGGCGTGGTCTACAACGTCGAGATGATCAAGGAGCTGCTGGGCAGCAGCATCGACACCCTGCATTTCGACGAGGCCTGGCTGCCGCACGCGGCGTTCCACGACTTCTACCGGAACATGCACGCCATCGGCAAGGACCGTCCGCGCAGCACCGAGGCGGTGGTGTACGCGACCCACTCCACGCACAAGCTGCTGGCCGGCATCTCGCAGGCCTCGCAGATCATCGTGCAGGAGTCCGAGACCCGCAAGCTGGACCGCTACGTATTCAACGAGGCCTACCTGATGCACACGTCGACCTCGCCGCAGTACGCGATCATCGCGTCCTGCGACGTGGCGGCGGCGATGATGGAGCCGCCGGGCGGCACGGCGCTGGTCGAGGAAAGCATCCTCGAGGCGCTGGACTTCCGCCGCGCCATGCGCAAGGTGGAAGCCGAGTTCGGCGCCAGCGACTGGTGGTTCAAGGTCTGGGGTCCGGACAACCTGGTGGCCGACGGCATCGGCGAGCGCGATGACTGGCTGCTGGAAACCGATGCCAACTGGCACGGGTTCGGCGCCCTGGCGCCCGGCTTCAACATGCTGGATCCGATCAAGGCGACCATCGTCACGCCGGGCCTGGACGTGTCGGGCACCTTCGGCCAGACCGGCATTCCCGCGTCCATCGTCACCAAGTTCCTGGCCGAACACGGCGTGATCGTCGAGAAGGCCGGCCTGTACTCGTTCTTCATCATGTTCACCATCGGCATTACCAAGGGCCGCTGGAACACGCTGCTGACTGCGTTGCAGCAGTTCAAGGACGACTACGACAGGAACCAGCCCATGTGGCGCATCCTGCCCGAGTTCTGCCACGACTACCCGCAGTACGAGCAGGTGGGACTGCGCGACCTGTGCACCCGCATCCACGAGATGTACCGGGCCCACGACGTGGCGCGCCTGACCACCGAGATGTACCTGAGCGACATGGTCCCGGCCATGAAGCCGTCCGAGGCCTTCGCCAAGATGGCGCACCGCGAGATCGAGCGGGTCGACATCGATGCGCTGGAAGGGCGCGTGACCAGCGTGCTGCTGACGCCGTACCCGCCGGGCATTCCGCTGCTGATCCCGGGTGAACGCTTCAACAGCACCATCGTCAAGTACCTGCAGTTCGCCCGCAAGTTCAATGCCCAGTTCCCGGGCTTCGACACCGACATCCATGGGCTGGTGGAGGAAGTGCTGCCCAACGGCGACATGCGCTTCTACGTGGATTGCGTCAAGGACGCCTGATGGCGGCGGACGGGTCGCGCGACGCGGCCTTCGACGTGGCGGTGATAGGCGCGGGCGCCGCCGGCATGATGTGCGCGGCGGTGGCCGGCCAGCGCGGCCGCCGCGTGGTGCTGATCGACCACGCCCGACGGCTGGCCGAGAAGATCCGCATCTCCGGCGGCGGGCGTTGCAACTTCACCAACCGCGACGCCGGGCCCGCCAACTTCATTTCCGGCAATCCCCACTTCTGCCGCTCGGCGCTGTCGCGCTACACGCCGGGCGATTTCCTGGCGCTGATGGGGCGCCACCGCATTGCCTGGCACGAAAAGCACCGGGGGCAGCTGTTCTGCGACGAGTCCAGCGAGGACATCATCCGCATGCTGCGCGCCGAGTGCGACGCGGGCGGCGTGGCGTGGCGCATGCCCTGCACGGTCGAATCGGTGGAGCGGGGCGAGGCGGGTTTCATGCTTCGTACCTCGTCCGGCGCCATCCGCGCCGCACGCGTGGTCGTCGCGACCGGCGGATTGCCCGTCGCGCAGATCGGCGCCTCGGATTTCGGCCTGCGCATCGCGCGGCAGTTCGGCCTGAAGATCGTCGAGCCCCGGCCGGCGCTGGTGCCGCTGACCTTCGACGCCGCGTCGTGGAAACCCTTCGTGCCCCTGGCCGGCGTCGCGCTGGAGGTCGGCATCCGCACCGGCACGGGCCGGGGCGCCGCCTCGTTCCGCGAGGATCTGCTGTTCACCCATCGCGGCCTGTCCGGTCCGGCGGTGTTGCAGATATCGAGCTATTGGCAGCCGGGCGAAGCCATCGCCATCGATCTCGCGCCGGATGTGGACCTGGTGGCGGACCTGCTGGCCGCCAAGGCAGGCGGCCGCCAGCACCTGGCCAACGTGCTGGCCGGCATGGTGCCGCGCCGGCTGGCCGAACAGTGGCTGGCCGCGGCCCATCCCGGCCTGGGCGAGCAGCGTATCGCAGACCTGCCCGACAAGGCGCTGCGCCAGGTGGCCGAGGGCATGAAGCGCTGGACCCTGACGCCGTCGGGTACCGAGGGGTACAGGAAGGCCGAGGTCATGCGCGGCGGCGTCGATACCCGTGGCCTGGACCAGCAAACCATGGAAGCCAAGGCCGTCCCCGGCCTGCATTTCATCGGCGAAGTGGTGGACGTGACGGGATGGCTGGGAGGCTACAACTTCCAGTGGGCCTGGGCGTCCGGCGCGGCCTGCGGCCAGTCGGTCTGATCATGCGCGTGGCGCCTGGGCGGGCAGGCGCATGTCCGGATGGGTCTCCAGCCAGGCGGCCAGCGTGCCGCGGGTGCCACCGCGCTGGACGACGTCCGCCAGCAGCGGCGACAAGGGGGGGGCGTCGATGCGCCGCCCCGTATCCAGGTTGACGATCGTCCCCCGGCTGAAATCGACGTCCAGCCGGTGGCCGGTGCGCAGGGCCGGATCGATGCCGGGCAGGCCGGCCAGCACCGGAACGCCTTTCGAGATCGCGCCGCGCAGCGTCTTGTAGGGCATCGAGACGCACAGCACCGACAGGCCCAGCGCCGCCATCGCGATGAAGCCCTGGAAGTGAGGCTTGCCGCAGCCGAAGTTGGCGCCGGCCACGATGATGTCTCCCGGTTCCACCCGGTCGGGGAAGGCCGGGTCCACCATCCGGAGCAATTCGGGCCGCAACAACTGCGGATCGTCGATCCGGCGTATCGCCATCTCGAAGGGGATGAAACCGTCGTCCAGGGGAATGTCGTCGCCGAATACGTGGCAGCGCCCGACGCGTCGCATCGTGCCGGTCATGGGGTTCGCTCCCGTTGTTGCGTCAGCGCGCGCGGATCGGCAATGCAGCCGGCCAGGGCCGATGCCGCCACCGTCAGCGGGCTGCCCAGGTAGGCCTGGGCCGTCTTCGCGCCGAAGCGGCCGGCATGGTTGGTCGCCGCCGTGGAAATGGACGTTTCGCCGTCGGCCAGGGGGCCCATCACGCCGCCCGCGCAGGGGCCGCATCCGGGGGGGAGCAGCATCGCCCCGGCTTCCTGGAACACTTCCGCGAGCCCGTCGCGGGCCATGCGCAGCGAGGTCTCGACCGTGCCCGGGACGATGAACATGCGCACGTGGCCCGCGATCCGGCGGCCGCGCAGCAGGGCCGCGGCCGCGGCGAAATCCTCGTACATGCCGGATCCGCACGACCCGATGTAGGCATGATCCACGTGCCGCCCGGCCACCTCGTCCACGTCCACGCCCCGATGCGGGCCGCCGGGCAGGGCGACCTGCGGGGCGAGGCCGGCAAGGTCGATCTGGACGTCGGCCTCGACCGGCGCGTCGGCGTCGCCGGCGTGGGCGGAGCCGTCGCCGGCCGGGGTGAACCAGACGTTGGCGACGCCGATCTCGGTCAGCGAGTTGCAAAGGGCGATGCGTTCCGACAGCGGCAGTCCGGCCGCGTAGCCGCCGGCGAACTCGATCATCCGGTTGTCGTGCGCGGGCAGCCGGCCGTCGGCGAAGAGGCGGGTGACATGGAAGCCGACGTCGCGCGCGGTCAGCGCCGGCCCCGTGGCACCTTGCAGGCGCACGCGCACGGTCGCAGGCACTTGTTCCCAGACCGCGCCGGTCGCCAGCACCGAGACGATCTCCGGGCCGGGTGCGCAGGCCACCGCACCGACCGCGCCGAAGTTCGTGGCATGCATGTCGTAGCAGGACAGGAACATGCCCGCCCGGACCAGGCCAGCCTCGATGGGGAAGAGGTGTCCGTGGCCGCCGCGGCCGGCGTCGAAGAAGCGGCCCACGTTCCATTCGCGGGCGATCTGGCGGATGCGGCGGGCGCGCAGGGCCGAGGCCGGGCTGGCGTAGGCCACTTCATGGTCGGTCACGAACATCACGCGTTCGGGGCGGGCGATGCGGCGGTACCCCAGGTTCGACAGCTCGTTGTAGGCGGACTCCACGTAGCCGTCGTGGATGATGACCAGTTCGGGAATTGGCGAAACGATGTCGCCGGGGCGGACGCAGGGCTTGCCGCTGGCGCGCGCGAGGATTTTCTCGGCGCCCGTCTGCGGGATCCTGGATGCGGTGCGATTCATGGCGGGACCGTGTCAGGCGGGCTTGCGGGCCATGACGTCGGCATAGCGGCCACCTTTATCGACGATGCCGGCGGCCTCGCGTTCGAAGTCCAGGCGTGCCCGCAGCCTTGCCAGGAAGGGGGCCGCGCCGGCACGCGGAATGACGACGATGCCATCGTCGTCGGCGCAGAGCATGTCGCCGGCTTCGACCAGCCGGCCGCCCACCGACACCGGCACGCCTGTCTCGCCCCGGCGTCCGCCCGACCAGCCGGTGGCGACCGCGCCGCGGGCGAACACGGGAAAGCGTGCGCGGCGTATCTCGGCCAGGTCGCGGACCCGGCCGTTGCTGACCACGCCCGAGACGCCGCGCCGCTGGGCGACGGCCGTTCCCGTGCCGCCCCAGGTGCAGGCATCCGGAGCGGGGCCGACGTCGATCACGATGACCGAGCCCGGCGGTGCTTCGTCGGCCGCGCGCACGATCTCGTCGCCGTAGCCGGCGGGGGCACGCACGGTGTACGCCGGCCCGGTGCACAGCAGGCCGGCCACGAGGGCTGACAGCGTGGGCGACATGTGCCCCCCGCGCTCCATGGCTTCGTAGGCCGCCGCCGCGGAGGCCTGTCGCAGCAGGGCGCACAGCGCGGCGACATCGTCGGTGTCTGGGGGCATGGTCATTCCTGCGGAATCCGGGCGGCGGTCACGATGTCCTTCCAGCGCTGCGCGTCCTTGCGCAGGAACTGCGAGAACTCTTGCGGCGTATTGGCCGCGGCGGTGGCGATGTTGGCCTTGGCCAGCCGCTCGCGCATGCCGGGCGAGGTCAGGACCGCCACGATCTCGCGGTTCAGGCGCTGCGTGATGGCGGCCGGCGTTTCGCGGGGGGCCAGCAGGCCGACCCAGCCTTCGATCTCGAAGTCCTTGAGTTCCGGGACGGCGGACTGCGCGGCCGCCGGCACGCCCGGCATCTGCGCGATGGGCGCCAGGCTGGCCACGGCCAGCGGCTTGAGCCGTCCGGAATCCACGTGGGGCTTGCCCGACAGCACGGCGTCGAACATGAACTGCACTTGGCCGCCGATGAGGTCGGTCAGCGCCTGGGGACTGCCCTTGTAAGGCACGCCCAGCACGTCGGTCTTCAGCCGGGACAGGAAGGCGGCGATGGCCAGATGCTGGATCGTCCCGGTGCCCGCGGTGGCGTAGGTATAGCGTTCGGGGTGGCTGCGGAGCTGCGCCACGAAATCCTCCAGGCTGGCATACGGCGCATCGGCGCGGACCAGCAGCACCATGGGCGCCACGGCGACCCGCACGATGGGCGCGAAGTCGCCCAGGATGTCGAACGGGATGGATTTGTAGATGGCGGGGCTGATGGTGGCCGAGGTGGAGGTCATCAGCAGCGTGTAGCCGTCGGGGTCGGCCTTGGCCACGTAGGCCGCGCCCACCTGGCCGGAGGCGCCGACCTTGTTCTCGACCACCACCGGCTGGCCGAGCCGGGCGGCCAGTTGTTCTCCCAGGAAGCGCGCGGCGACGTCGGACGAATTCCCGGGCGGGAAAGGAGCGATGATGCGGATGGGCTTGGCGGGATAGCCGTCCTGGCCGGCGGCCGGCGCGGCCGCGAGCAAGGCCGCGGCCAGCGCGGACAGCAGGAGTCCCAGGGGTCGTGAACGGTTCATGGCTTGTCTCCAGAGGGCCCGGGCCCGGATGGCCCGGCCGCATCGTGCCAGCCGGTCGCGGGCATCGTGCGGTTTCCATGCCGTGCAGTGTAGGAATCGCCCGGTGGAACGACAATCGCGATTATTGTTAGGATTGAGAAGATTTTCCGTACAATCTTTTCGTCCGCGAAACCAGGCGAGCTTCCATGGCCAGACCCGGCGATCCGATTTCCTCGGTCAACCTGAAACTGCTGCATACCTTCATGCTGGTGGGCGAGAGCCGGAGCTTTCGTACCGCCGCCGGGCGCGCCCACCGGTCCGGTTCGGCGGTCAGCGGCCAGATCCGCCGCCTGGAAGAACAATTGGGGGTGCCGCTGTTCCATCGCACCACGCGCCAGGTCACGCTGACGCGCGAGGGCGAGCAACTGCTCCAGTGCGTTCGCCGCGCCCTGCAGGAAGTGGAAGGCGGACTGCAGGCGATCCAGGAAGCCGCCGACGTCCAGCGCGGGCGCATCGCGCTGGCCTGCGCGCCCACCATCGCCGGCGCCTACCTGGGCGACGTGCTGGCGGCTTTCCAGGGCCGGTATCCCGGCATCCAGGTCTTCGTGCGCGAGATCACCGCGGCGGCGCTGTTCGAAAGCGTCAGGCAGCGGGAAGTGGATTTCGGCATCAGCGTGATGACCGGTTCGCCCGAGTTCCGCTTCGAGCCCCTGCTGACCGACGAACTGGTCGCGCTGGTGCCGCGCGCGCTGCTGGACGGCGACCGCAAGACCATCTCGCTCAAGGCGCTGGCGGCCATGCCGCTGCTGGTGCTCGAACAGGGCACCGCGCTGCGCGCCATCGTCGAGGAAGCGATGGCCGCGCAGGGGCTGCAGCTAGCCACGCGCTTCCAGTTCATGCATTCTCAGACGCTGATCTCGATGGCGACGGCTGGCCTGGGCGCGGCCATCCTGCCGGCCACCGCGCTGCCGCGCACGCTCGGCGCGGGCGTCCAGAAACTGCGTATCGTCCGTCCCACCCTGGTCCGCAGCATGGCGATCGTGACGCTGCCCGGCCACGCGTTGTCGCCGGCGGCGCTGAAACTCGTGGACATGCTGCGCAGCATCCTGGCCCAGGCCCGGGCCTAGTCCAAGGAAATGTTCAGGCGCTTGATGATCTGCCCATACCGGCGCGAATCGGCATCGAGCTGGGCCTGGAACTGCTCGGGCGTCATCGCCAGCGGTTCGTAGGCCAGCTGCATGTAGCGCTCCCGCAGTTCCGGGTCCTGCAGCGCCGTGGCGATGTCGCGTCGGATCCTGGCCGCGATGGCATCGGGAACGCCTCGAGGCGCCAGGATGCCCACCCAGGCGCTGAGTTCGAAACCCTGCGGTCCGCCGGCTTCGCCCATGGTGGGGACCGATTCGAACCCCCGCACCCGCGCCGGCGCCGCGGCCGCCAGCAACCTGAGCTTGCCTCCCTTGTAGAGCGCGTTCATGCTGCCTATCGTGCCGAACGCCCACGGTACCTGGCTGCTCGCCACGGCCGTGTAGAGCTGGGACATTTCCTTGTACGCGATGTGCGTCATGGACGTGCCCGCCGCCTGGTCGAGCATGGCGCCTCCCAGGTGCCCGGGGCTGCCCACGAACCATGACCCGTAGTTGATGTTCCCCGGAGCCGCCTTGGCGTCGGCGATCAGCTCGCCCACGCTGCGGTAGCGGCTGTCCGCGGGCACGGCCAGGAAGAAGTAGTTCCGGAACAAGGTCGTGACGGGCGTGAAGTCACGCTTCAGGTCGTAGGGGAGCTTGCTGAACAGATAGGGCTGCGCGGCCATCTGCGCACTGTCCAGTTGCAGCAGGGTATAGCCGTCGGCTGGCGCGCGCCTGGCCGCTTCGATGGCGATGAAGCCCGCGGCGCCCGGCTTGTTCTCGACCAGCACGGGCTTGCCCCAGGCCTTGGACAGGCGTTCGGTGACCATGCGCAGGTTCACGTCGACGCCGCTGCCGACCGGGAAAGGCGTGACGATGCGCACGGGCCGGTCGGGATACTGCGCCGCCGCCTGCGGCATGCCGCAGACCGCCATCAGGGCAACCTGGCACAGGACGGCCAGCGGCCGCCAGCCAAGGGGAAAAGGGAATGCGGTCATGACTGTCTCCTGGCATCTTTCATGTGGGAATCGTGCCGCGTCCTGGCACGCAAGGCGCAGGCGGTCGCCAACGCAACGACGCCCTGTCGCCGGCGACTATGTCACCCGCTTCGAAGGCGGGTCAAACACCCGTCTCGTTCATTGAGAATCCCCTGGCGGCCGGGCCTGCTTTCGCGCCGACATCGAGTCAGGCACAATCGAATCCGACACACCCACGTCCCGCTTAACTCGTTCACCAGAAAAGGGGAAACCCCATGATGCTCGCGTTGTTGGGTAGTTCGTCGCAGTCGAAAGCGTTGCGCCGGTGCGCGCGAGGGATGGCCGTCCTGGCCGTCTGCGCGCTGCCGGCCCTGGCCGCCGTCCAGGCGGCGGAAAAGCCGGATTCGTCGTATGTGCCCGACGTCGGCCAGGAAGGCAAGGACGTGGTGTGGGTGCCGACGCCCCAGACCCTGGTCGACAAGATGATAGACATGGCCAAGGCCGCGCCGGGCGATACTCTGATCGACCTGGGCTCGGGCGACGGACGGCTGGTGATCACCGCGGCCCGGCGCGGCATCAAGGCCCACGGCATCGAATACAACCCCGAGATGGTGGAGCTGGCGCGCCGCAATGCCCAGGCGGCGGGCGTGTCCGGCCGCGCCACGTTCGCCAAGGCGGACCTGTTCGAAACCGATCTTTCCGGCGCCACCGTCATCACGCTGTTCCTGCTGCCCACCATCAACGAGAAGCTCCGGCCGCACCTGCTGAACCTCAAGCCCGGCACCCGCGTCGTGTCCAACACCTTCCCCATGGGCGACTGGCGGCCCGACGAGCAGGCCACGGTTACCGAGCAATGCCAGACCTGGTGCTCGGCGCTGCTGTGGATCGTGCCGGCCAAGGTCGAAGGCGCCTGGAAGCTCGACGGCCGCGAACTGAAGCTGGCCCAGCAGTTCCAGCGGCTGAGCGGCACCCTGGATGCCAGGCCCATCGACGACGCCACCCTGCGCGGCGACGACATCTCGTTCTCGGTGAATGGGGTGCGCTATCGCGGCAAGGTGAACGGCAACACCATGCAAGGCACGCGCGCAGGGGGTTCGCCGGCTTCGTGGACCGCCGTGCGCGGCTGAGGTCCGTTCCCCCGCTGTCCGTTCATCTGCTTCCTGGAATCCGTATGACCGCGCCTCTTCCCCTGAAACAGACCCCGCTCTTCGCCGAGCATCTGGCCCTGTCCGGCAAGATGATCGACTTCGGCGGCTGGTCCATGCCCGTCTCGTACGGATCGCAAATCGACGAGCACCACGCCGTCCGGCGCGGCGCGGGCATGTTCGACGTCTCGCACATGCTCAACGTGGACGTGGTGGGCAGCCAGGCGCGGCCCTACCTGCGGCATCTGCTGGCCAACGACGTCGATCGCCTGGCCGAACCGGGCCGGGCGCTGTATTCCTGCATGCTCAATCCGCAGGCGGGGGTGGTCGACGACCTGATCGTCTACCTGCTGACGCCGGAGCACTACCGGCTGGTGGTCAACGCCGCCTCGGCCGACAAGGACCTGGTATGGATGGCGCGCGTCGCCCAGGCCGGCGGGTACGACGTGACGATCGAGCCGCGCCGCGAACTGGCGATGATCGCGGTCCAGGGGCCACAGGCCCGGGACCGGCTGGCGCAGGCGAGGCCGGCGCTGGGCCGCCTGGCGCGCGGCCTGGCGCCGTTCACGGCCGAAGGCACCGAGGGCGTGCTGGTCGCGCGCACGGGCTACACCGGCGAGGACGGCGTGGAAGTGGTGCTGCCCGGCGCCGAGGCGCCTGCCCTGTGGCGAGACCTGCTGGCGGCGGGCGTCGCGCCCTGCGGCCTGGGGGCGCGCGACACCCTCCGGGTCGAGGCCGGCCTGAACCTGTACGGGCAGGACATGGACGAACTGACCCAGCCGGCCGAGGCCGGCCTGGCCTGGACGGTATCCGACCACGATCCGCAGCGCGACTTCGTCGGGCGCGCGGCGCTGGCCTACGGCCTGAAGTGGCAATTGCTGGGGCTCAAGCTGCTGGACCGGGGCGTGATGCGCGCCCAGATGGCGGTTCACACGGCCGAAGGCGCCGGCATGGTCACCAGCGGCACCATGTCGCCCACCGTGGGTACGTCGATCGGCTTCGCCCGCCTGCCGGACAGCGTGTCGCCCGGCGACGCCGCCGAAGTGGAGATTCGCGGCCGCCGCGTGCCGGCGGTGGTCTGCCGGCTGGCTTTCGTGCGGCGCGGCAAGGTGCTCGACAGCGGCGAGCCCTGATCCGCGTCCGCCGCCAAGGTTCACTACAATTCCCTCAGACTCCACCGACCCATTACCAGGATCCGCTCCATGAATCTTCCTTCCGAACTCAAGTACGCCAAGACCCACGAATGGATCCGCGCCGACGGCGATCTGCTGGTGGTGGGCATTACCGATCATGCGCAGGACCAGCTGGGCGACCTGGTCTACGTCGGCGACTTCAAGGTGGGCGCCAGGCTCCAGGCCGGCCAGACCGCGGGCGTGGTGGAGTCGGTCAAGGCGGCCTCCGACATCTATGCCCCCGTGGCGGGTGAAATCGTGGCCTTCAACGAAGACCTCTCGGCCAGCCCCGAGCAACTGAACCAGGAACCCTATACCGCCTGGATCTTCAAGCTCCGGCCCGACAACATGGCCGATACCGCCGGCCTGCTCGACGCGGCGGGCTACCAGGCCTCGGTCGACGCCGGGTAACGCTACCGCCGCGGCCCGCCAGGGCCGCTGTCGACACCCGCCCGGCGAAGCGGGTGCGCGCGCTTTCGCCATTCCATCGCAGGCCCACGACAGGACAGGTTCCCATGCTCAAGGCGCTTGAAGACGATGCGGTATTCACGGCCCGCCATATCGGGCCTTCCGATTCCGACCAGGCGGCGATGCTGGCCGTGGTCGGGGCCGACAGCCTGGATGATCTCGTGCGCCGCGTGGTGCCGGCCGCCATCCTGGAAACCGCTCCCCTGGACCTGCCGGGCCCGAAGACCGAGGCCGGCGTACTGGCGGAACTCGAGGCCCTGGCCGGGCGCAACACGCTTTTCCGCAGCTATATCGGCCAGGGCTACTACGGCACGCACACGCCGCCGGTCATCCAGCGCAACATCCTGGAGAATCCGGCCTGGTACACCGCCTATACGCCCTATCAGCCCGAGATCTCCCAGGGCCGGCTGCAGGCGCTGCTGGTGTTCCAGACCATGGTGTGCGAGCTGACCCGCCTGGACATCGCCAATGCGTCGCTGCTGGACGAGGGCACCGCGGCGGCCGAGGCCATGACCCTGGCGCGGCGCGGCTCCGCCAGCGACAGCCGGGTATTCTTCGTGTCCTCGGGCTGCCATCCGCAGACCATCGAGGTGCTGCGCACCCGGGCCTCGGCGCTGGACATCGAGGTCGTGGTCGGCGACGAGGCGGCGGGCGTGCCCGCATGCTTCGGCATCCTGTTGCAATACCCGTGCAGCACCGGCGAAGTGCGGCGCTACGCGCGGGTGGCGGCCGAAGTGAAGGCGGCGGGCGGCGTGGTCGCGTGCGCGACCGACCTGCTGGCGCTGGCGCTGCTCCAGCCGCCGGGCGCATGGGGCGCCGACATCGCCGTCGGCTCGTCGCAGCGCTTCGGCATTCCGCCCGGATACGGCGGCCCGCACGCGGCCTTCATGGCATGCCGCGACGAGCTCAAGCGCAACCTGCCCGGACGGCTGGTGGGCGTGTCGCGCGATGCGTCGGGCCGGCCGGCGCTGCGGCTGGCGCTGCAAACGCGCGAGCAGCACATCCGCCGCGAAAAGGCCACTTCCAACATCTGCACCTCGCAGGTGCTGCTGGCCGTCATGGCCGCGATGTACGCGGTCTGGCACGGCCCCGACGGACTCGCGCGGATGGCGGCCCGCGTGCACCGCCAGACGGTGGCGCTGCGCGACGCGCTGGCCCGCCTCGGGATCGAGGCGCGGCACGAATCCTTCTTCGACACGCTGCACCTGCGCACGGGCGGCCACACCGCCGCCATCGTGCGCGCGGCCGAGGCGGCCGGCATCAACCTGCGCAAGCTCGACGCCGCGCACCTGGGGGTATCGCTGGACGAGACCGTGACCGACGCCGACCTGGGGGCCCTGCTGGCAGTGTTCGCCCAAGGCTGCGGCAGGAAGGGGAACGAGGACCCGGCCGGCGCGGCCGGTCCCGGGGCGATCCCGCCGGACCTGGCGCGCGATACTCCCGTGCTGTCGCATGCCGTGTTCCGCTCCATCCGCTCGGAAACCGAGATGCTGCGCTGGCTGCGGCGGCTGTCGGACATGGACCTCGCGCTGGATCGCACCATGATCCCGCTCGGTTCATGCACGATGAAACTGAACGCCACCGCCGAGATGATGCCGGTCACCTGGCCCCGCTTCGCCGCGCTGCACCCGTACGCGCCGGCGTGGCAGGCCGAGGGCTATCGCGAACTGGTCGCGGGGCTGTCGCGCGCGCTGTGCGAGATCACGGGCTACGACGCCATCAGCTTCCAGCCCAACTCCGGGGCGCAGGGCGAGTACGCCGGCCTGATGGCGGTGCGCGCCTACCATGCGGCGCGCGGCGAATCGGCGCGTGATATCTGCCTGATCCCGGCCTCGGCCCACGGCACCAATCCCGCCTCCGCCCAACTGGCCGGCATGCGGGTCGTGGTGGTCGCCTGCGACCGGCAGGGCAACGTCGACGTCGAGGACCTGCGCCGCAAGGCGGCCGAGGCGGGGCGGGGCCTGGCGGCCTTGATGGTGACCTATCCGTCGACCCATGGCGTGTTCGAGGACGCCATCGGAGATATCTGCCGCATCGTCCACGACCACGGCGGACAGGTCTATCTGGATGGCGCCAACATGAACGCGCTGGTCGGCCTGGTCAAGCCCGGCCGCATCGGTGCCGATGTGTCTCACCTGAACCTGCACAAGACCTTCTGCATTCCGCATGGCGGCGGCGGGCCGGGCGTGGGGCCGGTGGCGGTGCGGGCGCACCTGGCGCCCTATCTGCCCGGCGTGGTGGGCGAGGACGGCCGGCTGCCGGATGGCACGCCGTGCGGCCCCGTGGCCGCCGCGCCGCTGGGCTCGGCGGGCATCCTGCCCATTCCCGCGGCCTACGTGGCGCTGATGGGCGCCGAGGGGCTGCGCAAGGCAACCCAGGTCGCCATCCTGAACGCCAATTACGTGGCCCGCCGGCTGGCCGATCACTATCCGGTGCTGTACACCGGCCGTGGCAGCCACGTGGCGCACGAATGCATACTCGACCTGCGGCCCATCAAGCAGCGCTGCGGCATCGATGCCGAGGACGTGGCCAAGCGCCTGATCGACTACGGTTTCCATGCGCCCACGATGAGCTTTCCGGTGGCGGGCACGCTGATGGTGGAGCCGACCGAATCCGAGAGCCGCGCCGAACTGGACCGCTTCATCGAGGCGATGATCGCCATTCGCGCCGAGATCGCCGAGATCGAGGCGGGGAAGCAGGACCGCGGCGACAACCTGCTCAAGAACGCGCCGCACACCGCCGAGACGCTGCTGGCGCCGGACTGGCCGCATTCCTATGCGCGCGAGCGCGCGGCCTATCCGCTGGCGTCGCTGCGCGAGCACAAGTACTGGCCGCCGGTGGGGCGGGTGGACAACCTGTACGGCGACCGCAACCTGGCCTGCGCGTGCCCGCCCATGAGCGACTACGTCTAGGCCTGGCCCGCGTCAATCCATGGCCACGTGCGGCGTGTCCTCGCCCGCCGCCCGCCGGCGCGACCGCACGATGGCCAGCAGCGGCACCACGCACAGGGTGGCGACGAACATCAGCTTGAACGCGTCGACGTAGGCGATCATCGAGGCCTGCTGCGTCACCATCCGGTTCAGCGACTCCAGCGTCGAGGGCGAACCCAGGTCGTAGTTCTGCATCAGCGCGGCGTTGGCCGGATTCATGTGCTCGACCAGCGAAGCGTGCACGACCTGTGTGTTGCGCGTGACCTGCGCCTGGATCACCGAGATGCCTATGCTGCTGCCGATGTTGCGCATCAGGCTGAAGATGGCCGTGCCATCGGCTCGCAGCTCGGGGGCCAGCGTGGCGAAGGTGACCGCGCTCAGCGGAACGAACACGAATCCCAGGCCCACGCCCTGGATGACGCCCGGCCAGACGATGTCGCTTTGGGACAGGACCAGCGTATAGCCCATCATCTGGTAGAGCGCGACCGCCGACACCAGGAAACCGGCCAGCAGCATCATGCGCACGTCCATGCGCCCGACCAGCCGCCCCGCGATCAGCATGGCCACCATGGTGCCCACGCCGCTGGGGGCGGTGACCAGGCCGGTGGTGGCCACCGGATAGCCCATCAGCGCCTCCAGCATGGGGGGCAGCAGGGCGCGCGTCGCGTACATCACCGCGCCGATCACGAAGATGAAACAGGTGCCGGTGACGAAGTTGCTGTCCTTCAGCAATTCATAGCGGAAGAAGGATCCCTTGCCCGCCGTGGCCGTGTGCAGCGCGAAGAAGACGAAGCTGACCAGCGCGACGGCGGCCTCGATGCGTATCTCCAGCGAGCCGAACCAGTCCAGCTGCTGGCCGCGGTCCAGCATGGCCTGGAGGGCGCCGATGGCCAGCGACAGGGTGATGAATCCGAAGAAGTCCAGCGCCTGCCGCGCCGAGGGCTTGGAGCGGGGCAGGTAGGTCAGCACGCCGAACAGCGCGAAGGCGCCGATGGGCAGGTTGATCAGGAACACCCACCGCCAGTTGTAGCTGTCCGTCAGCCAGCCGCCCAGGGTGGGGCCCAGTATCGGCCCCACCATCACGCCCACGCCCCAGATCGCCATGGCCTGCGGCTGCTTGTCGCGCGGATTGATGTCCAGCAGGATGGACTGGGACAGGGGCACCAGCGCCGCGCCGAACAGGCCTTGCAGCAGCCGGGCGCCGACGATCTGGGCCAGGGTCTCGGACAGGCCGCACAGCAGCGAGGCCACGGTGAAGCCGCTGACCGCGATCGCCAGCAGGCGCTTGACGCCCAGGCGGGCGGCCAGCCAGCCGGTCAGCGGCGTGGCGATGGCGGCGGCCACGATGTAGGAGGTCAGGACCCAGCTGATCTCGTCCTGGGAGGCGGACAGCGTACCCTGCATGTGAGGCAGCGCGACGTTGGCGATGGTGCTGTCCAGCGTCTGCATCAGCGTGGCCAGCATGATGGACAGCGTGATCATGCGCCGGTTGAGCGGCGCGGCGGAGGTTTGCACGGCAGGTGCCCGGCGGGTCTGGAATGATATGCAGGTATATCATATGCTCGCTTACATATTCCCGAACGCGCGGCGATGGGCGACAATATCGCGCGTTCCTCTTCCGGTCCTCCCCATGGCGACTCCCTACGACAAGCGCTTCGGTTTCCTGGTGTCCGACATCGGCCGGCTGATGAGCACCGAATTCGACCGCCGGGCGCGCGGGCGCCTCGAACTCAGCCGCGCGCAGTGCCGCCTGGCGCTGTACCTGTCCTTCCTGGGGCCGATGACGCAGGCGCAACTGGCCGAGACGCTGGATGTCACGCCCATGACCGTTGCCCGCATGCTGGACCGGATGCAGGAGGGCGGCTGGGTCACGCGCATGCCGGTGCCCGGCGACAGGCGGGCGCTCCGCGTCGAGGCCACGGCCAGGGCCGAGTCCATGCTGGCAGAGGCGCTGAACGTGGGCGACGAGCTGGCCGATTTCGCGCTGCGCGGCCTGACCGAGGCCGAGCAAAGCCAGTTGATAGGTTTGTTGCAACGCGTTCGCAACAACATGGCCGCCCCGGAAGGGGGCTGATCTTCCTGGGGACCGCGCCGCCGCGTAGTCAGGGCGAAATGAGAGTGAATTGCAAAAACCGTCGCAGCGCTTAAAATGCTGCACATGCGACATTGGTACGTGTTTCTCGTATTGCTGTTCCTGCCCCTGCAATGGGTGTGGGCGGAGTCCGCCGCGTGCCAGCTCAAGGCGCACGTGGTGGCCGGCTACCAGCACGCCCGTGTCGCGGCCCACCTGCCCGTGACGGCCGGCCATGAACTGGGCGAGGCGCCCCTGGCCGGCACCGCCGTCCAGATCGACATGCCGCGCTGGGAGTTCGAGGTGGACGAGGAATTCGACATCGTCGAGCAGATTTCCGAGCCCGACTGGGGCGACGTCGCGGTGGACGACCTGGTTTGCCGGCCGCCGGCCAACGACAATTCCTACGGGGGCGCTCCGCTCGATCCCCACGAGTTCGACCTTCCCCTGTGCGTCGCGATCGCCGCGCCCGCCCTGGGCGATTCGCTGTTCATCGCTTCGCAGCATCCTCCCGCGCCGGCCCCGGTGTTCCGGGCCTACCGGCCGCCGTTACCGACGGTCTGATCCGCGTCACCCCCGTCTGCGGCGGCAGCTAGCCGCCGCACACGCCTTGCCGGCGGCCTCGGGCCGCCGCGCGTGTCCGTTCCTACGATCATCATGAAGCCCATCACACTCGTTTTGTCAGTGTGGCTGGCGGGCATGTGTACCCATGCGGCTGCGGCGCAGCCCTACACGCTCGACCAGCTATTGTCCCTTGCCCTGCGGGGCAACAAGGGCGTCGAGGCCGCTTCGGCCGGCGTCGACGTCGCACGGGCCGGCCTGACCACCGCCCGGGCCTATCCCAACCCCGAGGTGGAGTTCACCACCGGCCGCGTCTCCGCACGCCAGCCCGGCGCCGCCACCGGGGTGGGGCAGACGCTGTCCATCACCCAGCGCATCGACCTGCCCAATCAGCGGCGGCTGCGCTACGAGGTCGCCACGGGAACGCTGCGGGCCACCACCGCGAGCCACGAGTCGTTCGTCGTGGACCTCGTGGCCAAGGTCAAGCGCGGGTTCTACGAGACGCTTCGGCGCGAGGCCGAATTCTCGGCGGCCCAGGAAGACCTCGCCCTGACCCAGCAGTTGTACAACCGTGCCCAGATCCGGGTCGACGTGGGCGATGCGCCCAAGTACGAGGCCATACGGGTCGGAGCCGAGCTGCTCAATGCCCAGAAGAACAACCAGAGCGCGTTGCTGCGCGTGAACCAGGCCAAGTCGTTCCTGCGCCAGCAGGTGGGCGAGATCCTGCCGGCCGGCTTCGCGCTGCAGGGAAGGCTGGGGCGGACGTGGTCGCTGGAGCCGCTTGCCAAGCTGCGCGAGACGATGCTGGCGGGCAATGCCGAGCTGACCGAGTACCGGGCCGCCTTGCAGCGGGCCCGGGCGTCGGTGGACTACGAGCGTTCGCTGCGCCTGCCGTCGGTGGCGCTCAAGGCCACGTCCAGCCGCGATCCCGACGTGCGCGACACGCAGTTCGGCGTGGTGGTCAGCGTGCCGCTCTGGGATCGCCGGGAAGGTCCGGTCAACGAGGCCGCCGCCGGTGTCATCCGTGCGCGCAGCCAGCTCGAGGCGCGGGAGTTCGAACTGACCCAGCAACTGGACTCCGCCTATCAGCAATTCCAGATCGCCGCCTCGCAGGTCGAGGCGCTCGAGTCGGGCATCGTGCGCCAGGCCGAGGCCGCGCTGAACGTGGCCGAGGCCGCGTATCGCTACGGCGAGCGCGGGATCATCGACTATCTCGATGCGCAGCGCGTGCTGCGCACCGCGCGCAACGACCTCATCGCCGCCCAATTCGATCTGCAGATGGCCGCCGTGGAAATCGAGCGGCTGCTGGCCAATTCCTTCGCAGGTGAACCCTCATGATTCCGCGTTCTTTCCGCAAGACTTCCCACGGCGCGCGCCGGGTCCAGCCCGCCGCCGGACGGTGGAGCCTCCTGGCCGCGTTCTGCCTCGTCCTGGCCGCCTGCGGCGACAAGCCCGCGGCCGAGGCCGAGCCGGCCGAAATGCTCGACCCCAGCATCGTGGTGGCGAGCGAGGCCATGCAGGCCCGCATCAAGGTTGCCCCGATCACCACGGAACCGTTCAGCGACGTGCTGCGCGTGGCGGGCCGCATCGATTTCGATCGCCAGCGCATGGCCCGGATCGGCGCTCCCGTGACGGGGCGCGTTACCGACATCAACACCACGCTGGGCGCGGCGGTCAAGCCGGGCGACGTGCTGGCGCGCCTGCACAGCACCGAGCTGGGCAGCGCGCAACTGGCCTACCTGAAGGCCAAGGCCCAGTCTGAACTGCAGCAGAACGCCCGCGAACGGGCGCGGCTGCTGTTCGCCGCCGACGTGATCGGCAAGGCCGAACTGCAGCGGCGCGAGAACGAGTACGCGGTGGCCGCGGCCGAGCTGCGCGCCGCGTACGACCAGTTGAGCGTGCTGGGCATGTCGCCGTCGGTGATCTCGCGCATGGGGCAATCGGGCGAGATCAGTTCGTTCTCGCCGGTGGTATCCACGCTGCGCGGGTCCGTGGTCGAGTTCAAGGTATCGCCGGGACAGGTGGTCCAGCCCGCCGATGCGCTGTTCACGGTGGCCGACCTGTCGCGCGTGTGGGCCGTGGCCGAGGTGCCCGAGCAGCAGGCCGACCTGGTGGCGGCGGGCCAGACCGTCGACATCGAGGTGCCGGCGCTGGGCAACCGCAAGATCTCGGGCGAGCTGATCTTCGTCGGCCAGGTGGTCGATCCGGTCACGCGCACCGTGCCGGTCAGGACCTCCATCGACAACGCCGACGGCCGGCTCAAGCCGGCGATGCTGGCGACCATGCTGATCGCCAGCCGGCCGACCGAACAGCTCGTGATTCCCGCATCGGCCGTGGTGCGTTTCGAGAACGAGGACCTGGTCTACGTCGAGATCGAACCGGGCCGCTTTCGCGCGACGCACGTGCAGATGGGCGCCTCGTACAACGGCAAGCGCTCGGTGGCCTCGGGCCTGAAGGCCGGTGACCGCGTCGTCGTCGAAGGGGCTTTCCACCTCAACAACCAGCGCACTGGCGTCGATCCGGAGTAACCATCATGCTCGAGAAAATCGTCCGCGCTGCCCTGCAGCAGCGGCTGATCATCGTCGTGCTGGCGGTGGTGGCCCTCGTGGCCGGCCTGGACGCCATGCGCAAGCTGTCGGTGGATGCCTTCCCGGACGTGACCAACGTCCAGGTGCAGATCGCGACCGACGCCACCGGCCGTTCGCCGGAGGAGGTCGAACGCTTCGTGACCGTGCCCATCGAGATCGCGATGACCGGCCTGCCCGGGTTGGAGGAAATGCGTTCGCTGAACAAGCCGGGGCTGTCGCTGATCACCCTGGTCTTCACCGACGCGACCGACGTCTATTTCGCGCGCCAGTTGGCGATGGAGCGGCTGATCGAGATCGGTTCGCGCATGCCTACCGGCGTGACGCCCGTGCTCGGGCCCGTCTCCACGGGCCTGGGCGAGGTCTATCAGTACACCCTGGACCGGCCCGACGACGGCGACCGGGAACTGACGCAGAAGGAACTGACGGAGCGGCGCATCGTCCAGGACTGGGTGGTGCGTCCGCTGCTGCGGTCGATCCCGCAGGTGGCGGAAATCAACTCGCAGGGCGGCTACGTCAAGCAGTACCAGGTGCGGGTCAACCCCGACCGCATGAGCCACTACGGCATCACGCTGCATCAGGTCTACGAGGGGCTGGCGCGCAACAACGCCAACTCGGGCGGGGGCATCCTGCCGCACTACGCCGAACAGTACCTGATACGCGGCGTGGGCCTGATCGAGAACCTGCAGGACATCGCCAACATCGTGCTGGCCGAATCCAACGGCACACCGGTCTACGTGCGGGACGTGGCCGAGGTCGGCATGGGGCACGAGGTCCGCTACGGCGCCGTGGTCAAGAACGGCGTGACCGAGTCCGTGGGCGGCATCGTCATGATGATGCGGGGCGGGAACGCCAAGGAAGTGGTGGCGCGCATCAAGCAGCGGGTGGCCGAGATCAACAGTCAGGGCATGTTGCCCGACGGGCTGCAGATCGTGCCCTACTACGACCGCAGCGAACTGGTCGACGCGGCCCTGTGGACCGTGGCCAAGGTACTGCTGGAGGGCGTCCTGCTGGTCGTCGTCATCCTGTTCCTGTTCCTGGGCGACGTGCGGTCTTCGCTGATCGTCGTCGCGACCCTGGTGCTGACGCCGCTGCTGACCTTCTTCGCGATGAACCGGCTGGGCATCTCGGCCAACCTGATGTCGCTGGGAGGGCTGGCGGTCGCCATCGGCCTGATGGTGGACGGTTCCGTGGTCGTGGTCGAGAACGCCTTCGCCCACCTGGGCCATGCCAAGGACAGCGGCGAGAGCAAGATCCGCATCATCCTCAAGGCGGTGGCCGAGGTGGCGACGCCGGTGGTGTTCGGCATCGGCATCATCATCCTGGTGTTCCTGCCGCTGATGACGCTGCAGGGCATGGAAGGCAAGATGTTCGCGCCGCTGGCCTACACCATCGCCATCGCGCTGGCGATCTCGCTGGTTCTGTCGCTGACGCTGTCGCCCGTGCTGTCGTCCTACCTGCTCAAGGGCGGGGCCGAGCACGACACGCGCATGATCGCCTTCATGAAGCGGCACTACCTGCGCATGCTGGACTGGGTGCTGCGCAACACGAAGAAGACGGTCGTGATGGCGGTGCTGGCCTTCTGCGCGTCGGTCGCCGTGCTGCCTTTCCTGGGCACCTCTTTCATTCCGGAGATGAAGGAAGGATCGATCGTGCCGGGCATCAACCGCGTGCCCAATATCTCGCTAGAGGAGTCGATCGCGCTGGAACGCCAGGCCATGAAGATCATCATGGGCGTGCCCGGCGTGAAATCGGCGATCTCCGGGGTGGGCCGCGGCGAGAGTCCCGCCGATCCACAGGCGCAGAACGAATCCACGCCCATCGTCAGCCTCAAGCCGCAGGACGAATGGCCGGAAGGCTGGACCCAGGACACTATCGCCGCGGAGATCCGCAAGCGCCTGGAAGTGATCCCCAGCGCTCAGATCATCATGGCGCAGCCGATTTCCGACCGCGTCGATGAAATGGTTACCGGTGTGCGCTCGGACGTGGCCGTCAAGGTATTCGGCGAGGACCTGGACCGGCTGCTGCAGAAGGCCCAGGAGATCGCGCGGGTGGCCGAGACGGTACAGGGCGCGCGCGACGTGCGGGTGGACCGGGTCAGCGGGCAGCAGTACCTGTCCATCAACATCGACCGCCAGGCCATCGCCCGCTACGGGCTGAACGTGTCGGACGTGCACGACGTGATCGAAGTGGCCATCGCCGGCAAGACCGCTACCGAGATCTATGAAGGCGAGCGCCGGTTCTCGGCGGCCGTGCGCCTGCCAGAGGACTTCCGCGGCAGCGTGCAGTCCATCCGCCAGATCCTGCTGACCACGCCGCACGGCGTGCGCGTGCCGCTGGAAAGCCTGGCCGCCATCGAGGTGCGCGACGGGCCGGCGCAGATCAGCCGCGAGGGGGGCAAGCGGCGCGTGGTGGTCGCCATCAACGTGCAGGACCGCGACCTGGGCGGCTTCGTGGCGGAGTTGCAACAGACGGTACGGGGCAAGGTGCAGTTGCCGACCGGCTACTACCTGGAATGGGGCGGACAGTTCCAGAACATGGAGCGCGCGCTGGGCCACCTGTCCATCATCGTGCCCGCGACCGTGGCTGCCATCTTCTTCCTCCTGTTCCTGCTGTTCAACTCGGTGCGCTACGCGACGCTGATCATCACCGTGCTGCCGTTCGCCTCCATCGGCGGCATCATCGCCCTGTTCGTGACGGGCGAATACCTGTCGGTGCCGGCGTCGGTGGGTTTCATCGCGCTATGGGGCATCGCCGTGCTGAACGGGGTGGTGATGGTGTCCTACATACGCAAGCTGCGCATGGAGGGCATGCCGCTGGCCAAGGCGGTGGTGGAAGGGGCGACCATGCGGTTCCGGCCGGTCATGATGACGGCCACGGTGGCGATGCTGGGCCTGGTGCCTTTCCTGTTCGCGACGGGGCCCGGGTCCGAAGTGCAGAAACCCCTGGCGGTGGTGGTGATCGGGGGATTGATCACGTGCACGGCATTGACGCTGTTGGTGCTGCCGATGCTTTACCGGTGGTTCGACGAAGAGTCGCCCGAGGCATAGACGAACGCAAGGAGAAATCGAATGAAGGAAATCAAGGCGATCATCCGGCCGGTGCGCCTGGACGACGTACGCGAGGCGCTGATGCGCACGCCGGGCTTTCCGGGCATGACCGTTACCCATGTGGAAGGGTGCAGCGCGCCCGGGCGGCACCAGCCGCAGAACCTCAAGGAAGAACTGCTGGATTTCTCGCCCAAGGTGCGCATCGAGATGGTGGCGGCGGACGAACACGCCGATACCTTGTACGAGGCCCTGAAGC
This sequence comes from Pigmentiphaga sp. H8, assembly GCF_003854895.1. Lineage (NCBI taxonomy): Bacteria > Pseudomonadati > Pseudomonadota > Betaproteobacteria > Burkholderiales > Alcaligenaceae > Pigmentiphaga > Pigmentiphaga sp. H8. Next base: position 1,181,461 of record NZ_CP033966.1, read on the forward strand.
AGGCGGCCACGACCGGCCACGTCGGCGATGGCCTGGTATGGATGAGCGAGGTGGCCCGCTGCGACTATCTCTGGCAGCCCGGGGGCTGATCCCGGGCCCGCCGGCCAGTGCGGTTATCCAGACAGTTTTTTCGTTGTTTTTCTGAAATATGGCAATACCGGCCCCCACCAGGGCCGGTTTCCATATGTGCGCGGCCCGTGCCCGATGGCATGGATATTGCACGGTCCGCCTGCCGTCCGGTCCGGAAGGCGACGGCGGTTCATCTGCACGAAGAAAGAGGGGAAGAAAGGCGCGTGGCGTAGTGCAGCCCGCCGCATCGGTGCGGTGGCCTGCGATGACTGATGTGTCGCAAAGAAAACCGGAGACAGACATGGACAGGTACGGACGAATCCGATGGTCGTCGTTGGCGGCGGCCGCCTTGTTGCTGGCCGCCTGTGGCGGAGGCGATGGCGACAGCGGCGGAGGCTCGAATCCCCCGCCGGGTCCGGGCACCCAGGTGCCGGGCGTCAAGGAGCAAGTGGAAATCGTACGGGACCGCCATGGCGTGTCCCATATTTTTGCCCAGAACCAGCGCGACCTGTTCTTTGCCCAAGGCTACAACGCCGCGCGTGATCGCCTCTGGCAACTGGATCAGTGGCGGCGGCGGGGCGAAGGCAAGATGGCCGAACAGTTCGGGGCCCGCTTCGTGCCGGCCGACCGCGCGGCGCGCAAATTCCTGTTCCGTGGCGATGCCGAGGCGGAGTTCGCCAGCTACCACCCGCAGGGCAAGGAAATCCTGACCGCTTTCTCCGACGGCATCAACGCCTACGTCGACGAGGTCAAGGCCGATCCCGCCAAGCTCCCCATCGAGTTTCGCCTGACCGGCACCGAGCCCGGCCGCTGGTCGCCCACATCGTCGCTGATCCGCATCTACGGCATCACGCGCAACGTCAGCACCGAGATTTCCATGGCGCGCCGCATCGCGGCCGTCGGGCTGTCGACCACGCAGGAACTGACCGACCAGCAACCGCCCAGAACCCTGCAAGTGCCGGCGGGGCTGGATGTCGGGACCCTGACCACGGCTATCCTGGCCGAATACCAGCTCGCGCGCGGCGGCATGGCCTTCGAGGCCGGCGATTTCCCCCGCAGCCCGCTTTCACCGGTCGACCGCGAGCGCCTGGCCTCGTCCCTGTCGGCCAGCGGCGGCACGGCCAAGCGCGAGCCCGAGGAACTGCTGGCTCTCCAGCACGAGAGCAACAACTGGACCGTGTCCGGCGACCGCACCGCCTCCGGCAAACCCATCCTGGCGGGGGATCCGCACCGCGCGATCAGCATGCCCTCGCTGCGCTACATGGTTCACCTGCACGCGCCGGGCTGGAACGTGATCGGCGCCGGCGAACCCGCGCTGCCCGGCGTGTCGATGGGACACAACGAACGCATCGCGTTCGGCCTGACCATCTTCGCCTACGGCGACGAGGAAGACCTGTACGTCTACGAGACCAATCCCGCCAATCCCGCCCAGTACCGCTACAAGGGAGCGTGGGAAACCATGACGACGGTGGAGGAGAAAGTGCCGGTGCGCGGCCAGGCCGAGCAGACGGTGACGCTCAAGTTCACGCGCCATGGTCCGGTGGTGTACGAGGATGCCGCTGCCAACAAGGCCTACGCGGTACGCGCCGCCTACCTGGAGTTCCCGGGTACCGCGGCCTACCTGGCCAGCCTGCGGCTGAACCAGGCGAACAACTGGACCGAGTTCAGCGAAGGCATGGCACGCCATTTCACGCCGGGCGAGAACATGGTCTATGCCGACGTGGACGGCAACATCGGCTGGTTCGGCGGCTCGCTGGTGCCCATCCGGCCCAATCCGGACTGGACGGGACTGCTGCCGGTGCCGGGCGACGGGCGCTACGAATGGGCGGGCTATCTGTCCGGCTCATTGCTGCCGCGCATCCTGAATCCCCGCGAGGGCTACTTCGCCACGGCCAACCAGTTCAACGTGCCCGACGACTACGCCTACCGCGACCTGACCAACACCATGGGCTGGGCCGAACCCTATCGCTACAACCGCATCGTCGAGGTGCTCAAGACCGCCACGCGGCACACCGTGCAGGATTCCGCCAAGCTCCAGATCGACGAGTTGTCGATACCGGCGCGCACGCTGGTGCCCATGCTGGCCGGCCTGAATTCCGGCGACGCCGACGTGGCCGAGGCCTTGCAGCGCCTGCGCGCCTGGGACTACGTGGCCAGCGTCGATTCGGTGGCCGCCACCATCTTCGAGGCCTGGCTGCCCAAGGTGAGCGCGCAGGTCACCAGCCTTGTCGTGCCCCCGGCGGGACGTTCGCTGTTCGGGACGCTGTCCAAGCCCGTGGTGTTCGCGCGGCTCGCGGCGCCCGACGCGGTGTTCGGCGCGGATCCGGTGGCGGGGCGCAACGCGCTGCTGCTGGACACGCTGAAGACGGCCATGGGGGACCTGAAGACGCGGCTGGGCGGCGACGTCTCGGCATGGAAGTGGGGATCGCTGCACCACATCAAGTTCGACCATGAACTGGCCGCGTTCCTGGATGCCGGCACGGCCGGCGACCTGGCCACCCAGCGTTTCGCGGTCGGCGGCACCGGCGATACCGTCCACCGGGCCTCGTACCGGACGTCGGACTACCGCGTGTCCAGCGGCGCTTCCTATCGGCAGATCATCGACCTCGCCGATTGGGACAAGTCGCTGGCGATCAACGTGCCGGGGCAGTCCGCCGATCCGGCAAGCCCGTACTACGACAACCTGCTGGAGGCCTGGGCCAAGGGCGACTACTTTCCCATGGCCTATACCCGCGGTGCGATCGACGGCGTGAAGGCCGATTCGTGGACCTTGCGTCCCGTGGCGCGCTGAGGGAGGCGGCGATGCGCAAACCGATCGTGATCGCATCGGTGCTGGCGGTGCTGGCGGCGGCGCTCGCCGCCGGCCTGGCCGCGGGAAGCCGTGTCACGCTGCTGGTGCTGGACGTGCCGGACCGCCAGGCCACGCTGCTGGTCAAGCGCAGCGCGACGCTGGGCATGGGATGGCTGGAGTCCGAGGCTACCCTGTGCAAGCGCCAGCAGCCGGGCTCGCCCCTGCACTCGGTGATGCTGGCGCCGGAGTTCTGTCCGCTCGCCCTGGCGGCGGGCCAGGAAACACGGGGGGAGCGCGTCCTGCTGACCCTGCCGTTCCTGGCCTGGCTGCATGGGCTGGCCGGGCGGACGCTGTCCTAGGGCCGGTGGCCTACGCCCGTACCCGGTCGTAGGTCACGAAGTCGTAGCCCAGGCCGTCCTCGGACGGCTGGGGCTCGCGCGAGGACTCGCGCCACTGGCCGGCGGGCAGCGGCGGGAACCAGGCATCGCCCGGCACGTCCGCGTGCACCTCGGTCGCGATCAGCATGTCCGCGCGGTCCAGCGCCGCGGCATAGATCTGCGCGCCGCCGATGACGAACACCCGGGCGGCGTCGCCCGCCGCGGCCAGGGCATCTTCCAGCGTGTGCACTACCGTCGCGCCCTCGGCCGCATAGGCCGGGTCGCGGGTGATGACGATGTTCTGGCGGCCCGGCAGCGGCCGGCCCAGCGATTCCCAGGTCTTGCGTCCCATCACGATGGGATGGCCGAGCGTGGTGCGCTTGAAGTGCGCCAGGTCGCCGCGCAGGCGCCAGGGCAGGGCATTGTCGCGTCCGATGACGCGGTTGCTGGCATAGGCGACGACAAGGATGAGCTGGGCGGGCATGGCGGGGGAAGAATCCGGGGTATCCAGCCCGCAATCTAGCATGAACGCCCAGGGCGCCCATTGACTCGCCGGTTGAGACGGATGGCTGCCACGCCGCGGGATTTCTGATACAACGCAAGGCTGTGGGTCCGGTTCGCGCCGCGGCTGGACCGCATTACGACAACCATCCATCACCAATCGACAAGGGAATCATGGGAACGCAGATCGAATTGACCGCCTCCGACGGTGCCACCATTTCCGCCTATCGCGCCGACCCCGCCGGCAAGCCGCGCGGCGGCCTGATCGTGTGCCAGGAAATCTTCGGCGTCAACGTCCATGTCCGCGGCGTGTGCGACCGCTATGCCCAGGAAGGCTACCTGGCCATCGCCCCCGCGTTCTTCGACCGTGTCCAGCCGGGCGTGGAACTGGGCTATGAGCCCGACGACATCGCCAAGGGCCGCGAACTGATGCAGAAGGTCTCCATCGACAACGCCCTGAAGGACGTCGCCGCCGCACTGGCCATCGCCAGCGAGGCGGGCAAGGTCGGCATCGTCGGCTATTGCTGGGGCGGCACCGTGGCCTGGGCCGCGGCCGGGCGCCTGGACGGCCTGTCGGCCGCCATCCCCTACTATGGCGGCGGCATCGCCGGCATGGCCGACAAGAAGCCCCGCATCCCGACCATGGCGCATTTCGGCGAAAAGGACCACGCCATTCCGATGACCGACGTCGAGAAGATCCGCGCCGCCCAGCCCGACGTGATCGTCCACACGTATGCGGCCGGCCATGGTTTCAACTGCGAGATGCGGGGTTCGTACGACAAGCCCAGCGCCGACCTGGCGCTGTCGCGCTCGCTGGAGTTCCTGCGCCAGCACGTGGGCTGACGCGGCATGCCCGTCCGGCCGCGGGCCCCAGGGGGAAACAGACCCTAGGCCGGCGTGCCGGATGCGGCGGCTTCCTCCAGGCATTCGATCAGCAGTGTCGTGCTGGGGGACATGGTCCGGTTGCGGTTCCATGTGATGCCCAATGGGCGCATCAGTTTCGGGAAGTTGAAGGGCAGCACCGACACCAGGCCCTGGCACCGGAAGGCACGACGCCCCGGCGCTATGCCGAGCAGATCCAGGCGGACCTGGCCCGGTGGCGCGAGGGCGTGAAGGCTGCCGGGCTGGCGCCCGAGTGAGTCGGCCCTAGACGGCCATGGGCGCCGTGAGCGGCGCGTGGTGTTCGTATCCGACCAGCGAGAAGTCGCCCGGCTCCACGCGTTCCAGCCATTCCGGCTCGTACTTGCCGGTGACGGCGTAGTCGGGGATGCGGTCGGACAGGGCCAGTTGCGGCGCGGGGAAGGGCGTGCGGGTCAGTTGCTCCCGCAGCATGGGGAGATGGTTCTCGTAGATGTGGGCATCGCCCATGAAATAGCTGAACCAGCGCGGCTGGTAGCCGGTCAGCCGACCGACCAGATGCAGCAACGCGGCGCCCTCGGTCAGGTTGAAGGGCGTGCCCAGGCCGATGTCGTTCGACCGGATGTACAGGCACAGCGAGATCTCGCGCGTGGTCGCGTTGGGCAGGAACTGGTAGAGCAGGTGGCAGGGCGGCAGCGCCATTTCCTCGATCTGCGCCCAGTTCCAGCCATGGAAAAGGATGCGGCGGTCGCCGGGGTTGTCGTGGATGGTGTCCAGGCACTGGCGCAACTGGTCGACGGCCTTGTAGAGCAGCACCTTGCGCGCGCCGTCTTCGTCGAACTCGGCCACGCGGGCGTAGCCGCGGCCCAGCGCGTCCTGCAGCTGGGCGGCGCGCGATGCGTCCAGCACCTTGTAGGCCGGCCACTTGCGCCATTGGACGCCGTAGACCGGGCCCAGGTCATCGTCGCCTTCGCGATAGGGGTTGGCCAGCCATTGCGCGTTCTCGTTCGCGTTCTGGTCCCAGACCTTGCAGCCCAGTTCGCGGAATTCCGCGGCGTTGCGCGAGGCGCGCAGGAAGCCCACCAGTTCGCCGATGGCGGATTTGAACGCCAGCCTTTTGGTGGTGACGGCCGGGAACCCCTGCCGCAGGTCGAACCGCAGTGCGGCGCCGGGCAGGCTGAGGGTGCGGATGCCCGTTCTGTTCACTTGCCACGAGCCGTTGTCGAGGACGGATTGGACGAGGTCGAGGTATTGTTTCATGGGCCTGGGCTGCACAGATGCGATGGCCGGGCGCGGAAAAGCACCCGCCGGCCCTGATTATCGCATGTCCCCGGGCGCGGCCAGGTGGCGCGAAGTCCGCGTATCCGGGCCGGCCACCGTGCGCCGGAGACCCTGGCACGAGTCCTGCATGCGATAGTTACGTCTGCCTGTTCCCCTGCCGCATCGATGCGTCCCGCTTCCATTCCCGATACCCTGCGCCGCCTCTGGGCGCACGACACCTTCGTCTACAGCCTGCGCGTGTTCATCGCCCTGGCCAGCGTCATGGCGCTGTGCGGGTGGTACGACAGGATGGACCTGGTCATTCCGGCTTTCCTGGGCGTCATCGCCTGCGCACTGGCCGAGACCGACGACAACTGGCGCGGCCGGCTGCTGGCCCAGGTCGTCACGCTGGCCTGCTTCGCCGTGGCGGCCGTCGCCGTCAAGGCGCTGTTTCCCTATCCGTGGCTGTTCCTGGCGGGAATGGTGCTGTCCACGTTCTGCCTGACCATGCTGGGGGCTATCGGCGAGCGCTACCGCGCCATCGGGTACGCGACTCTGACTCTGGCCATCTACACCACCATAGGGGTGGAGCAGGGCCGCGGCGGCGGCTTCTGGCACGAGCCGGCGCTGCTGATGGCCGGAGCGGCCTGGTACGGCCTGCTGTCGGTGCTGTGGGCGGCGCTGTTCGTGCACCAGCCGGTGCAGCAGCGGCTGGCGCGGCTGTACGCCGTGCTGGGGGACTACCTGCTGCTGAAGGCCTCGCTGTTCGAGCCCGTGCGCGGCATCGACCTGGAGGCGCGCCGGCTGGAATTGGCGCAGCTCAACGGCAAGGTGGTGATGGCACTGAACGCGGCCAAGGAAAGCATTTTCAGCCGCCTGGGGCAGAGCCGGCCGGGCCGCAAGACGGCCCGCTATCTGCGGCTGTATTTCATCGCGCAGGACGTGCACGAGCGCGCCAGTTCCTCGCACTATCCCTATGACGAACTGGCCGACGCCTTCTTCCACAGCGACATCATGTTCCGCTGCCAGCGGCTGCTGGGCCTGCAAGGGCAGGCCTGCCGCCGGCTGGCGCGGGCGATCCGGATGCGCCAGCCCTTCGATGCGGGCGACGAGGCGCGGCAGGCCCGGGCCGACCTGGATGCCTCGCTGGACTATCTGCGCCGGCAGGGCCGTCCGGAGTGGGCGCGGCTGCTGCGGTCGGTGGGAGCGCTGTCGGCCAACCTGGCGGAACTGGACCGGCGGCTGGGCAGCGCGAGCAATCCCGACAAGCTGGACGAGCAGCAGCAGGACAACAGCCTGCTGGATCGTTCGCCGCAGTCGGTGGGCGAGGCCTTCGACCGGGTGCGGCTGCAATTGACGCCGGGGGCGCCGGTGTTCCGTTATGCCGTGCGGCTGACGCTGGCGATGGCGGCGGGCTACGGGATGCTGCATCTGGTCCATCCGCAGCAGGGCTACTGGATCGTGCTGACGACGCTGTTCGTCTGCGCGCCCAGCTATGGCGCCACGCGTACCCGGCTGGTGCAGCGGGTGCTGGGGACGGTGCTGGGACTGCTGGTGGGGTGGGTGCTGTTCACGCTGTTCTCCAGCCTGCTGGTGCAGGCGCTGTTCGCGGTCGTGGCGGGGGTGGCGTTCTTCGCGACGCGTTCCACGCGCTACATGATCGGCACGGCGGCGATCACGGTGCTGGTCTTGCTGTGTTTCAACCAGATCGGCAACGGCTACGACCTGTTCGTGCCGCGCCTGGTGGATACGCTGATCGGCGCGGGGATCGCGGGGCTGGCCGTGCTGGTGGTGTTGCCGGACTGGCAGGGGCGCCGGCTGACGCAGGTGGCGGCCAATGCACTGGCCGCGAACAGCCGTTACCTGCGCGAGATCATGATCCAGTACGAGACGGGCAAGCGCGACGACCTGGCCTATCGGCTGGCCCGGCGCAACGCGCATAACGCGGATGCGGCCCTGTCGATGGCGATGTCGAACATGCTGGCCGAGCCGGGCCATTTCCGGCGCGACGCGGACGCGGGGCTGCGGTTCCTGACGTTGTCGCATACCTTGCTGAACTACCTGTCGGGGCTGGGAGCGCATCGGGAAAGTCTGTCGGACCATGCCAGCGATGCGCAGATCGCGCGGATGACGATGGGGGTGATCGATGCGCTGGACGGGATCGCGGCGGGGATGGCCGGAAAGGGGGGGCTGGCGGCCAGCAGCGAGGAGGAGGGGGCCTTGGCGCGGGCGCTGGAGCAGTTGCCCGAGGATGATGCCGATGACGGGCATCGGCTGGTGTTGACGCAGTTGGGGTTGATCGGGGGGCTGCTGGGGCCGTTGCGGAAGGTGGGGAGTCGGGTGGCGAGGTTGGAGTCCCGGGAGGTGGAGGAGTCGGCGGACCCGCCCGCACCGGTGTAGGCCGGGCGCCGACTCGTTGGCGCGGGTGCGCTAATAGCCGACGGCCTGGCCGTCGCGGCGGGAGTCGGAGGCGGCGATGTAGCCTTCGTCGCTGCGGTAGATCAGTTGGGCGGTGCCGAAGTCCAGGCTATGGCGTTCCGAGACTTCGACGGTGTGGCCCAGCTTGCGCAGGCCGTCGACCACCGCGGCGGGGGTGTGGGCTTCCAGGCGGACTTCGCCGGGCTCCACGCGGAAACGCGGGGCGTCGCTCATGGCCTGCGGGTTCTGGCCGAAGGCGCCCAGGCGTACCAGCATCTGCATGTGGCCCTGGGCCTGCATCGAGCCGCCCATGACGCCGAAGGCCATGACGGGCTGGCCGTTGCGGGTGACGAAGCCGGGGATGATGGTGTGCATCGGTTTCTTGCCGGGGGCGACGCAGTTGACGTGGCCGGGGCGCAGGTTGAAGCCGATGCCGCGGTTGTGCAGAGAGATGCCGGTGCCGGGGACCACGACGCCCGAGCCGAAGCCCTGGAAGTTGGACTGGATGAACGAGACCATGGTGCCGTCCGCGTCGGCGGCGGCCAGGTAGACGGTGCCGCCCAGCTTGGGGGTGCCGGCGGTGGGGGTGCTGGCGCGGGCGGGGTCGATCAGGGCGGCGCGCTGGGCGAGGTAGGCCGGGTCCAGCAGATCGGCCAGGCCCATGCGCATGGCGGCGGGGTCGGCGATGTGTTCATGCAGGTCGGAGAAGGCCAGTTTCATGGCCTCGATCATGGCGTGGTACATGGCGGGGCTGTCCAGGCCCATGCCTTCGAGGTCCAGGCGGTCCAGCATGCCCAGCGCGGCCAGGGCGGCGATGCCTTGGCCGCTGGGGGGAATTTCGTGCAGGGTGTAGCCGCGGAAGTCCTGGCGCAGGGGTTCGACCCACTGCACTTCGTGGGCGGCCAGGTCGGCCAGGGTCATCGCGCCGCCGGTGCGTTGCGCGAAGTCGACGATTTTCTGCGCCAGCGCGCCGCGGTAGAAGCTGTCGCCGCCGGTCCGGGCGATGTCGGCCAGGGTGTCGGCCTGTTCGGGGAAGCGCCAGCGGTCGCCGGCCTGGGGCGTGCGGCCGTCGCGGAAGAAGGCCTCGGCGAAGCCGGGTTCCCTGGCCAGGTTGGGGGCCTGGCGGGCCCACAGGCGGGCGATCTGCGGCGTGACCTGGAAGCCTTCCCTGGCGTAGTGCAGCGCGGGCTGGACCAGTTGTTCGAAAGGCAGCTTGCCGAAGCGTTCGGACAGCGCGCGCCAGCCGGCGACCTGGCCGGGCACCGTGACGGCGTCCCAGCCGGTGACGGGCATGGTAGCGCGGCCGCGGAAGTGGTCCAGGGTCCAGGCGGCGGGCGAGCGGCCGCTGGCGTTGATGCCGTGCAGGCGCCCCTCGTGCCAGATGATGGCGAACAGGTCGCCGCCTATGCCGTTCATGACCGGCTCGACCACGGTCAGCACCATGGCGGCCGCCAGCGCGGCATCGACGGCGTTGCCGCCTTCGTACAGCATGCGCAGGCCGGCCTGCGAGGCCAGCGGCTGGCTGGTGCTGACGGCGTTGGCCGCCAGCAGCGGCATCTTCTGCGAGGGATAGGGGAAGTTCCAGTCGAAGGGCAGCATGGCGTCGCTTGCGGGTAGTCGTCCTGGGACACAGCATACCAAGGGCCGGGGCGCGGCACTCCACTACAATGGACCCCGTCCGCTGGGCCGCGCCGGCGCGTCATCCGGGGCTTTCGTCGCGGCCGCTTCCTTGCCACCACCATGAACCGTATCCTGCTTCCCTTGTGCGCCGGCGTGCTGGCGCTGGCCGGCACCGCCGCCACGGCCCAGACCTGGCCGGCCAAGCCCGTGCGCATCATCGTCGCCTATCCGCCGGGCGGAATCAGCGACATCGTCTCACGCGCGCTGGCGGACAAGCTGAGCGGCCAGCTCGGCACGACCGTCATCGTCGAGAACAAGGCCGGCGCCGGCGGCACGCTGGGCATGGACGCGGTCGCCAAGGCGGCGCCCGACGGCTACACCGTCGGCTTTTCCTCGATCAGCCCGCTGTCCCTGAATCCGCTGCTGGGCCGGGTCAACTACGATCCGTTCAAGGACATCGCGCCGGTCGCCAGCGTGATGTATTCGCCGGTCGTGCTGCTGGGCACGCCGGCATTCCAGGGCAAGAGCCTGGCCGACGTGGTCGGGCAGGCGCGCAGCCGTCCGGGCGCGCTGCGCTGGGGCACCTCGGGCCTGGCCACGGTCGGCCACATCACGCTGGAGCAGTTCAAGCGCGCGGCCGGCGTGGACATCACCCACATTCCCTACAAGGGCGGCGGCCAGCAGCAGAACGATGCGCTGGGCGGCCAGTTCGAGCTGCTGTCCACCAACCTCGGCCCGGTGCTGAACGGCCACATCAAGGCCGGCAAGCTGCGGCCGCTGGCCGTGGGGGCGCCCGAGCGGATCGATTCGCTGCCCGACGTGCCGACCTTCGCCGAGGCCGGTTTCCCCAAGGCCAACCTGATGTCGGTGTTCGGCGTTTTCGCGCCGGCGGGCACGCCCGAGGCGGTGCTGAACCGGCTGAACGCCGAGATCAACAAGGCTTTGGCGCTGCCGGACCTGCGCGCGCGGCTGGTGGACAGCGACAACGTGCCCACCGGCGGCAGCGCGGAGGCGTTCGCGCGCCTGATCCGCGCCGAGTACGACAACAACCGCGACATCATCCGGCAGGCCGGCATCAAGCTGGAATAGCGCCGGCCCCGGTTCGCCTTTCCCGCGCGAACCGGCCTACACTGTCTGCTTCGTCATGGCGGGGCCGGCCAAGCCGGCCCCGCGCCCATTTTTCCTTTTCGTTCGTCCATCCATGGCCCAATACGTCTTCACCATGAATCGCGTCGGCAAGATCGTGCCGCCCAAGCGGCAGATCCTGCGCGACATCTCGCTGTCGTTCTTCCCGGGCGCCAAGATCGGCGTGCTGGGCCTGAACGGTTCCGGCAAGTCCACGCTGCTCAAGATCATGGCCGGCGTGGACCAGGACATCGAGGGCGAAGCCCGCCCGATGGCCAACCTGAGCATCGGCTACCTGCCGCAGGAGCCCCAGCTGGATCCCGCGCACTCCGTGCGCGAAGCGGTCGAGACGGGACTGGGCGGCGTGTTCACCGCCAAGAAGCGGCTGGACGAGGTTTACGCGGCCTATGCCGAACCCGATGCCGACTTCGACGCGCTGGCCTCCGAGCAGGCCGAGCTCGAGGCCATCATCGCGGCGGGCAGCGGCAGCGGCAACGACGACATCGAGCACCAGCTAGAGATCGCCGCCGATGCCCTGCGGCTGCCGCCCTGGGACGCGGTGGTGGGCCACCTGTCGGGCGGCGAGAAGCGCCGCGTCGCGCTGTGCCGCCTGCTGCTGTCCAAGCCCGACATGCTGCTGCTGGACGAGCCCACCAACCACCTGGACGCAGAAAGCGTGGACTGGCTGGAACTGTTCCTGCAGAAGTTCCCGGGTACCGTGGTCGCGGTGACCCACGACCGCTACTTCCTGGACAACGCCGCCGAATGGATCCTGGAGCTGGACCGCGGCCACGGCATTCCATGGAAGGGCAACTACAGCTCCTGGCTGGAACAGAAGGAAGACCGCCTCAAGCAGGAAGAGGCCAACGAGTCCGCCCGCCAGAAGACCATCAAGAAGGAACTGGAGTGGGTGCGCCAGAATCCCAAGGCGCGCCAGGCCAAGTCCAAGGCGCGTATCGCCCGCTTCGAGGAACTCAGCTCGCACGAATACCAGAAGCGCAACGAGACCTCCGAGATCTTCATCCCCGTGGCCGAGCGCCTGGGCAATGAGGTCATCGAGTTCAAGAACGTCAGCAAAGGCTATGGCGACCGCCTGCTGATCGACGATCTCAGCTTCAAGGTGCCGGCCGGCGCTATCGTCGGCATCATCGGCCCCAACGGTGCCGGCAAGTCGACGTTGTTCCGCATGATCGCCGGCAAGGAGCAGCCCGACAGCGGCGAGGTCGTGCGCGGCGGCACCGTCAAGCTGGCCTATGTCGAGCAGACGCGCGACGCGCTGGAAGACGGCAAGACCGTGTTCGACGCCGTGGCCGACGGTGCCGACATCCTGACGGTGGGGCGCTTCGAGATGTCGTCGCGCGCCTACCTGGGCCGTTTCAACTTCAAGGGCGGCGACCAGAACAAGACCGTCGGCAACCTGTCGGGCGGGGAACGCGGCCGGCTCCACCTGGCCAAGACCCTGCTGGCCGGCGGCAACCTGCTGCTGCTGGACGAACCGTCCAACGACCTGGACGTGGAAACCCTGCGCGCGCTCGAGGACGCCTTGCTGGAGTTCGCCGGCAGCGTCATGGTGATCAGCCACGACCGGTGGTTCCTGGACCGGATCGCCACCCACATCCTGGCCTTCGAGGGCGACTCGCAGGTGGTGTTCTTCGACGGCAACTACCAGGAGTACGAGGCCGACAAGAAACGCCGCCTGGGCGAGGAAGGGGCCAAGCCCAAGCGGGTGCGGTTCAAGCCGCTGAAGTAGCGGATACCCCGGCCTGCGTCGCAGGCCGGGCCTCGCCGTTTTCGGCGCCTGACGCTCAGAGACCGCCCTCGTCGTCGGACGAGCCGCTCCAGCTCACGCCCGAGGAGGACTCGATCCGGACGCCGCTGGTGCCCGCTGCCGGGCTGCTGAAGGTCGTCGTGATCGTTTCCCCGCGCGTCTCCACGGTGTAGCGGCCGGCTATCGAGCCCGGGGTGCTGCCGTCCTTGTCATAGACGGTGACCAGCGGGTCGACCAGCGCCATGCGGTAGTCGAAGGCGCCCAGGGTGGCGCCTTGTCCGCGATGGGCGAACCGCAGGGCGGTGTAGCGCTCCGTGCCGGTCGCGTACAGGAAGTGCGACGTGCTGTCGTACCCGCTGATGGCCTGCTCATAGTCCTTGCCGTCTTCCGTGTAGCGCAGCTTGAAATCGCCGCCGGATTGGCTGACTTCCACGGTTTCCTCGACGTCTTCGAGCTTGGCCGAGGCCTCGGGGACGTCGTGGGTGGTCTGCTCGAACCGGACCTGCAGCGTGCCCGACATGGATTCGCTGGCCGACAGCTTCAGCTCCGGGACTTCCAGGGTGAAAACGCCCACAGTGTTGAACGCGTTCAGGATGTCGCCCTGTATTTCATTCACCGCGATCCTGATCCGCCCGTTCAGCGCGTCGCCCAGGCCGCGCGTGGCGCAATTGGTCATGTCTATCGTCAACGAATCCCCGGCGCTGATCTTGCCGTCGCGATCGGCGTCGGCGTAGACCGGCGTGCGGGTGCCTTGCCCGTCCGCGCACGGCAGCGGACCTTCAGGCATGCCGTCGCCGACGTGGTCGAACAGACTGTTGATGGCGCCCATTGCGAAGTAGGGCAGGAACAGGCCCGTTTCGTAGGCTCCGCCGGCGAACGAGCGTATTTCGGCCTGGCTCATCGGCACAGGAGTGCCGCCGCCGTCCTTGCCTGCGTCTCCGTCGCCCCCTCCGCATGCGCTCAACAGCGTGATCAGCGCCAGCGCGCCGGCGGACTTCAGTCCTGGTTTCATCATGCCCCCGATGGAAATAATTGGGGGCATCTTGCCAGCGCAGGCGACGGCGTGCATTGGACTAAAGTCCCGCTTCCAGCGAAAAGCGGCCCGGAGGAAACCGGGCCGCTAGCAGGAGAAGCGGGAAGGCCCGCGAGGCAGGCTCAGAGGTCGTCGAAGGCGGCGAAATCCATCTTCGAAGACAGGCCGGAGGTCGATTTGATTTCGACCAGGTCCTCGGTTTCCGTCAAGACGATCGTCGTCGTGATGGTTTCACCAGGGGTTTTCGTCTCGAACGCTCCCGTATCGGGTGAACCGTCGCCCAGGTCACGCCAATAGACGAGGGGCGTGGTCATCTTGACGGTGTGGTTGAACGCGCCCAGTAGCGGGTCCGTTCCGCTGGTGCGATAGCCGATGGCCGAGAATGTGTACAGTCTGGTTTCGCGCGCATAGGTGTAGTCGCTGGAATAGTCTTCGATGCGCGTGGCGTAGCTCTTGCCGTCCTGGGAGTAGCCGATGTCCAGTTGCTCGACCGTGGTCTGGACCGACAGTGTGTCGTCGCTGTCGTCCACCGTATCCTTGGTGTCGCGTGCGTAGTCGATGACGACCGTTCCGTTCAGGGTCTCGCTGCCGTCCAGCTTGAAGTCCGCCAGCGGGATGGTCATGGTGGCGCCGGAAGATGCCGATTCGTCCAGGAGGTCGCCGGTCACGTCGCTGTACGTGATGGTGACCGTGCCATCGACCAGCTCATCCCCGACCGGGCCACGGCAGTTGACGAGCTTGAAGGTGACCTTGTCGCCGTTGTCGATCTTGTGGTTGCCATTGCCATCGGTGAACGTGGCGGTAACCGTGCCGGGCGAGTCGCCGTCGCATTCTTCCGAGTCCGTCGTGATGTCGTGCGTGACGGCATAGCGGACGAAACCCAGGCTGGCCTGGGCAATCATGCCCGGGATCTGGGTGACGCCCACCGCGGTGTAGAAGCTTTCATGGCCGGCCCATTCCATCTGCGCCTTGGTGTACAGGGAAGCCGGCGTGTCGCCGCCGCCACTTCCACCCCCGCTCCCGCTCCCGCCGCCGCTTCCACCCGAACTGCTCGAGCTCCCGTCGCCACCGCCACAGGCGGCGAGAATGGACAAGGCAAGAATGGACCCAGCCGTCTTGATGTGCTTCTTCATGTCAGGTTCCCCCCTGAAATCGCGCGGTTCCGCCGCGCATGTTGTGGATAGGCGGAGTATGGGGTTGCGGTGCTTGCCGGGGCATCCCCCAACTAGGGGATGCGCAAAAGCCCGGGATTTGCCAGCTGTCCGGAATCAGCCGCCTTGACTATCGTCCGCCGCTTTCCATAAAATTGAACGTGCTCAAAATTTTGAAAGGCCGCCGCCCGGCGGCACCGGAGACCAGATGAAGATTTGCCGCTACGACGAAGGCCGGATCGGCCTCGTGGAAGGAGACACCGTCTACGACGTGTCGTCCGTGAAAGACCGACTGCCCGCGCTGGCCTGGCCCGTGCCGCCCGGCGATCTGTTCATCGAACGGCTGGGCGAACTGATTCCCGCCATCCAGGCCGCCAAGGCCGGCGCCGCCACGCGCCGCCTGGCCGACGTCCGCCTGCTGAGCCCGATCGCCACGCCGTCCAAGGTCATCGCCGCGCCGCTGAACTACCATGCCCACGTGGATGAATCGCTGGCCGATTCCCAGATCCACAACAACGTGCACATCGCGCACTACGAGGGCTTCAAGAGCCCCGTCGCCAAATTCGGGGTGTTCCTGAAATCGGCGCAGTCGGTCGTGGGCGCGAGCCAGGGCGTGCGCATCGCCTTCCCCGGCCGCCGCAACGACCACGAGGTGGAGCTGGCGGTGGTGATCGGCAAGCAGGGCAAGGACATTCCCGCCGCCGACGCCATGGCCTACGTGGCCGGCTATTGCATCGGCCTGGACATGACGGTGCGCGGCACCGAGGACCGCAGCTATCGCAAGTCGGCCGACAGCTACACCGTGCTGGGCCCCTGGCTGGTGACGGCGGACGAGATCGCCGATCCGGGCAACCTGGATTTTTCGATCGAGGTCAACGGCGAGCCGCGCCAGCGCGCCAACACGCGCGACCTGATCACGGGTATCGCCGAGCTGATCGAGGTGGCTTCGCACGTCTACACCCTGTACCCGGGCGACGTCATCATGACCGGCACCCCCGAGGGCGTGAACACGGTGCAGCCGGGCGACGTCATGCATGCCCGCATCGAGGGCCTGGGCGAGATGGACGTGGCGGTGCGCTGAACGGCCACGATGCCGCAGGGCGGAGGAGACACATGAACGATCCCAGGCAAGAACCGGCAGCCGCGGCGACGCGGGCGGAGCGCGAAGCGTTCTACGCCCGCATCGGCGCCGACAATCTCGCGCCGCTGTGGGAACAGCTGCACAACCTGGTCACGCGCACGCCGCGTTCCGATTGCCAGCCGGCCCATTGGTCGTACGGCAAGGTGCGGCCCTACCTGACCGAGGCGACCTCGCTCATCACAGCCGAGGAGGCCGAGCGCCGGGTGCTCATCCTCGAGAACCCCGGGCTGCGGGGCAAGGCCGCAATCACGACCTCGCTGTACGCCGGCCTGCAGGCCATCCTGCCGGGCGAGGTGGCGCGCGCCCATCGGCACAG
The DNA here is from genome assembly GCF_003854895.1 of Pigmentiphaga sp. H8. Lineage (NCBI taxonomy): Bacteria > Pseudomonadati > Pseudomonadota > Betaproteobacteria > Burkholderiales > Alcaligenaceae > Pigmentiphaga > Pigmentiphaga sp. H8. Next base: position 1,197,889 of record NZ_CP033966.1, read on the forward strand.
CCAGGCCGCGATGCGCCTGATCCTGGAGGGTAGCGGCGCCTATACCTCGGTCGAGGGCGAGAAGACCATCATGCGGCGCGGCGATTTCGTCACCACGCCGTCATGGACCTGGCATGACCATGGCAACGACAGCGACGCCCCGATGATCTGGCTCGACGGCCTGGACGTGCAACTGGTCGCCATGCTGGACGCCAGCTTCGCCGAGGCTTCGTCCGAGGATCGCCAGGAGCTGCGGCGTCCGGTGGGCGACAGCCTGCTGCGCTACGGCAACGGGCTCGCGCCCGTGGACTGGACGCCGCCGGCCAACCGGGCCTCTCCGCTGTTCTGCTACCCGTACGAGCGCACGCGCGAGTCGCTGCTGGGCATGCAGGCCGCGGGCGCGCCCGATCCGCACCTTGGCTACAAGCTGCGCTACGTGGATCCGCTGACCGGCGGTTCGCCCATGCCGACCATGGGCGCCTACGCGCAGTTGCTGCCCAGGGATTTCTCCACGGCATCCTATCGCTGCTCGTCGGGCACGGTGTTCACGGTGCTCGAAGGCCGGGTCGAGGTCGTCCTGGACGACCGCGTCTTCGTGGCCGAGCCCAACGACGTCTTCGTCATTCCCAGTTGGACCGCGCATCGGCTGGTGGCGCGGGAACCGTCGGTCCTGTTCAGTTTCTCGGACCGTCCGGTCCAGGAACTGCTGGGCCTGTGGCGCGAAAGCCGGGACTGACCGGCGCCCCGTATTCGAATCATTCCAGTCATCGTAGAACCGAATCATGCAACAGCATCCTGTCGTCATTTCCGGCGCCGGCCCCGTGGGGCTGGTGGCCGCCCTGTCCCTCGCGCAGAAGGGCGTGGACGTCGTCGTCCTTGAAAGCGAGGACCATATTCCCCAGGACCTGCGGGCCGGCACTTTCCATCCGCCCACGGTCGAGATGCTCGACACGCTGGGCATAGGCGAGACCCTGCGCTCGCGCGCGCTGCGCGTGCCCGAATGGCAGATACGTGATCGCAAGGACGGCCTGGTGGCCCAGTTCGACCTGGGCATGATCGCCGACCTGACGCCCTATCCGTTCCGCCTGCACGTGGAGCAGCACAAGCTGTCGGCCATCGTGGCCGAAGCGCTGCGCGGGCACCGCAACGCGCGCCTGCTGTTCGCGCACGAGTGCGCCGGCTATGAGCAGGACGCCGACGGCGTGACCGTGCAGGTCGCCGGGCCCGACGGACGGCAGGAGATCCGCGCCAGCTACCTGATCGGCGCGGACGGCGCGCGCAGCATCGTGCGCAAGACCATGGACACCGAGTTCGAGGGCTTCACCTGGCCGGAACGCTTCCTGGTGTTCGCCACGCGCTACGACCTGCGCCAGCAGGGCTATACCGGCAATGCGTACATCGCCGATCCGGACGAATGGAGCGCGATCTTCATCCAGCCTCACGACGGACCGCCGCCGATCTGGCGCATCGCCTTCCCCATCGCCCCGGGCATGGACGAAGCCGAGGTGCTGGCGCCGGATTTCGTGCAGGGCAAGATCAAGGGGTTTCTTTCTCCTGACCAGGACTATGACATTCCCTACAAGAGCGTCTATCGCGTCCACCAGCGGGTCGCCAAGGATTTCCGCGACCGCCGGGTGTTCCTGGCCGGCGACGCCGCCCACGTGAACAATCCGCTGGGCGGCATGGGACTGAACAGCGGCATCCACGATGCGATGAACCTGACCGGCAAGCTGGCCGAGGTCATGCTGCACGGCGCGCCCGACGACCTGCTCGACCGCTACCACCGCCAGCGGCGCACGGTGAACGTCGAATACGTGCAGGCCATCACCATACGCAACAAGCGGCTGCTGGAAGAGCGCGACCCGCAAGTGCGGCGCGAGCGCCTGGACGAGTTGCGGGCCACCGTGGCCGACGCCCAGGCCCATCGCCAGTACCTGATCAATTCGTCCATGATCGCCAGCGTGCGGCGGGCCAACGAAATCCAATAGCCGGCGGCTACCGGCGCCACGACCCCGAACAGAGAACGAGGAGACAAGCATGCAGGATTCCGCAACCCTTTCCGGACGCCGGGCGTTCGTTGCCACGCTGGCGGCGGGCGCATTCGTGCCGGGCCGCCTGATCGCCGCGGGAGACGACCTGGGCCTGGCGGACAAGACCGTGCAGGTGGTGGTGCCCTTCACGCCGGGCACCACCCCCGACCTGTGCGCGCGATTGTTCTCGCCCCGGCTGGCCGAGCAGACCGGCCGCACCTTCGTGGTGGAGAACAAGCCCGGCGCTTCCGGCATCATCGGCCTGGGGGCGGTCGCCAAGGCCGCGCCCGACGGCCACACGATCGCGTTCAGCACGAACACGGCGCTTACGCTGCCGCTGGTGTATGCCTCGGTGCCGTTCGACGTCATCGACAGCTTCACGCCCATCGCCATGCTGGGCTCGACCAACTTCGCGCTGTGCGTGCATCCCTCGCTGGGCGTGACGACCCTGGCGCAGTTCATCGAGCATGTCCGGCGGCATCCCGGCACGGTCAACTACGGCTCGCCGGGCAAGGGCACCTTCCATCACCTGTGCATGGAAATGCTGGTTTCCCAGCTCGGGCTGAACATGGTGCACGTCCCTTACAAGGGCTCGGCCGGCGCCACGACCGACCTCCTGGCGGGCCACATCAAGGCCATGTTCCAGCCCATGCACGTCGCCGTGCCCATGCAGCAGGAGAAGCGCCTGGTCATCCTGGGCGCGTCCCGGCGCGAGCAGGATCCCGCCTACCCCGCGGTTCCCCCGCTGGCGACGGTGGGGCTGCCGCGCTACGACGCGGACGCGTGGTACGCGGTCTGGGGCCCCAAGGGCATGAAGGGCGAGCTGGTCGCGCGTTACAACGGCGCCTTCAACCGGCTGCTCGAGAACGACGAGGTGCGGCGCACCCTGCTCAAGCAAGGCATGACCCCGCGCCCCATGACCGCGCCGGCGCTGGGCGACCTGTCGAAGGCGGAACTGGCCAAGTGGCGCGAAGTGGTCAAGGCGGCCAACATCCTGCCGGAATAGGCGCCACGCCACTCTGATACACTTTGTCGTAAAAAAGCAACAGCCCCGGATCTCCGAGAGGAGCCGGGGCTGTCGTGCCTTGGGACGGGCCGGCCCAGGGCCGGCCTGGGGTCAGCGGCGCTTGCCGACCTGGTCGCCGACCACGCCGCCTATGGCGGCGCCGCCCACGGTGCCCAGGATGCCGCCGCCGGTCAGGGCCGCACCGGCCACGCCGCCGACGCCCGCACCGACCACGGTGCTCTTCTGACGGCCGGACATGCTGTCCCAACTGGCACATCCCGCTGCCGAGACAGTCAGGGCAGCACCGATCATCAGCTTGGCAATGAGATTCTTGTTCATGAGTGACTCCCTATAGTACGTAGTCGTGTACTGGCGGCATCGACCGTCGCGCCGCAGCTTGGATTAACAGTGACAGATTCGCCCCAGGCTGTCTGTGAACGAACTCGACAAGCATTACACAAAGTAACCCCGGGCGGATGCATCCGGAAGCCTGTCGGGACTCGAATCAAGGGCCGATTGGGCTTATGCTGCAAGGATGAACTGCGCACTTCGGAGATTTTTCGGTGGACGCTGTTGCAACGGAAATGCCTTGGCGGCTCGAGGATATCGACTTGAACCGCATCGAACGGAGCCTGGTCCGGGACGATGAAACGCTGTTCTACCTCTTGTGCAGCGCCTCGTTCATAGAAAGCGGTTCCGATCTCTACACTCGCAACCTGGTGAATTATTACCAGGACGACCAGGATGTGGCGGGCTGGCTGGGCCAGCACTGGGAACAGGAAGAACTGCAGCATGGCCGCGCGCTGCGCGCCTATATCGAACACGTCTGGCCGGAGTTCGACTGGCAGGCCGCGTTCGACAGTTTCTTCGCGGAATATTCCCGGCGCTGCACGCTGGATGAGTTCGAACCCACGCGGGCGCTCGAGCTGGCTGCCCGCTGCGTGGTCGAGATGGGTACCGCCACGCTTTATCGCAGCCTGGCGGACTACGCGGCCGAACCCGTGCTGCGCGAACTCACCACGAACATACGGACGGACGAGGTCCGCCACTACAAGTACTTCTATCTTTATTTCAACCGCTACAACACGCTGGAAGGCAATGGACGCGTGAAGGTGCTGGGCGCGCTGGTCCGGCGCTTGCTGGAGATCCGCAACGACGACGCCGAATGCGCCATCCGCCATGTGTTGAACCATCGCCATCCCGAACATGCGAACGACAAGGCATGGATCGAGCGCATCAATACCGATTCCCGGCGCCTGGTCCAGCGCAATGTCAGCGCCGACATGAGCGTGAAGATGTTCCTCAAGCCGCTGAACCTGCCCGCCCGCGTGCTGAACGGCATCGAGCCGCCGCTGGCGCGCATGGTGCACTACGCCTTACGCTGAGCGCCGCTGCGCGGGCCGCCCCAGGGTCTCGGCGTGGCGGCCGTGCAGGTAGTTCAGGATTTCACCGGCCCGCTCGGCGGGCCAGTTCCAGATGTCCGTCCACGGCACGTACGAGGGGATGGCGAAGTCCCGCTTCAGGCCCGCCACCACCGCGCCATAGGCAGCGTAGCCGAAGCATTCCTCGCGGGCCCGGCCGAGGTCGGCCAGCGCCGATTCGATGCGGCCGCGCAGGCCGGCGTCGGCGCCGATGGTTCCCGGGGCATGATGGGTGTCGAACAGGCTGGGTTCGCTGTCATCGGAGAACGCGGGCTGGTTCACGGCATCTTTCCTCGGGGCTAGAGTGCGGCAAAGCGTCTGGGAGGCCATCATTTGCGGCTCCTGCCCGGCAGCCAGTCCGAGGGCTTGACCACTTCGCCGTTGGCCGGATCCAGGTACAGTTTGATCTTGGCGCCGTTCTTGTCGAAGCCTTCGACTTCCCAGCAGCCGTCGTCCCGCTCGACCTCGCGCACCTCGTAGCCCAGCGATTCGGCCTTGCGTATGGCCTGGTCGATAGGAATCCAGCGGTCGTGGGGAACGTAGGCGCACTTGTCGGCGGCCTGGGCGGCGGTGGCGTAGGAAGCGGTGGCGGCAAGGGCGATGATCAGGGTGGGCAGCAGGCGCATGGCGGTCCTCGTTCGTGGGGGTTGGTGATCCATGGCTGGCAGAATAGCCACCATGCGCCCCGCCTTCCTGACCGCCGATGTCAGCGTTTTATCAGCCAGCGACTGTTAGTGTGCCGTCCATGTCTGCAAGCCTCATCCGTTTTCCCCGCCTGTCCGCCATCCTGCTCGCCGCGGCGCTTGCCTGTGCGGCGTCGCCGGCCCTGGCCCGCGACGACCGTTGCAGGCGGGACCAGGACTGCGCGCGCGAGGCGCTGGTGCACGGCGAGATCCGTCCATTGTCCGAGGTGCTGGGCGTGGTGCGCGACAAGGTGCCGGGCGATATCATTGAGATCGAACTCGATCGCGAAGACGGCATCTGGGTCTACGAAGTCAAGGTGTTGCCGCCCAGCGGCCGGCGCAAGAAGCTCGAGATTGATGCCCGCACCCTGGAAATCCTGAAGATCAAGTAGACATGCGCATACTGGTAGTCGAAGACGAGCCGCGCATCGCGGCCGATATCCGCACTGGACTGGAGCGCGCGCACTATGCCGTGGACGAGGCCGCCGACGGCGAAACCGCGTGGTTCCGGGCCGGCACCGAGGACTACGACGCCATCGTGCTCGACCTGGGCCTGCCCAAGCTGGACGGACTGACGGTCCTGAAGCGGCTGCGCGCGGCGGACATCGCCACTCCCGTTCTGATCCTGACCGCGCGCGACGGTTGGCGCGACAAGGTCGAGGGCATCGATGCCGGGGCCGACGACTACCTGGCCAAGCCCTTCCAGATGGAGGAAATGCTGGCCCGGCTGCGCGCGATCACCCGGCGCGCGGCGGGGCAGTCGTCGGCCATCCTGCGTGCCGGGCCGGTGGAAATCGACACCCGTACCCGGCTGGTCACGGTGCAGGGGGCCGCGATGACGTTGTCGTCGCTGGAGTACCGGCTGCTGGCCTATTTCCTGCACCATCCGGGGCGCGTGCTGTCGCAGAGCGAGCTGATCGAGCACATCTACGAAACCGGCAGCGACCGCGACACCAATGCCATCGAGGCGCTGGTCGCCCGGCTGCGCCGCAAGCTGGGGGTGGACCTGATCGAGACCCGGCGGGGCCACGGCTACCTGATTCCCGACGACGCGTGATGAGCCGCCGGTCGCTGCTCGTCCGGCTGGGTTGCGCCGCGGCGCTGATGATCCTGCTGGCGCTGGCGGCGGGGGGCGTGGGGCTTACGCTGATCTTCGATCGCCAGATGGAGCGGCGCGCGGTCGCCGAACTGGCCCTGTACCTGAAGGCGCTGGCCGCCGAGGTCCGCCTGGATGCCGATGGAACGATGGGGCTGGAAGCCACGCCCAGCGACCCGCGCTTCGAGCAGCCCTATGGCGGCCTGTACTGGCAGATCGACGGCCCCAGGCGCCAGCAGCTGCGTTCGCGCTCGCTCTGGGACGAGGCGCTGCCCACCATCGATACCCCGCCGGGGCGGCCGTTGCGGGCACGCTGGATCGACGGCCCGGAGCATGCCCGCCTGTTGTCGGTGGAGCGCACCATCGTCCTGGACGATACCGCCACCGATACGAAGGTCCACCTGCTGGTGGCGCTCGACCGCGCCGACCTGCAGGCCGAACGCCGCTCGTTCCTGAGCCTGCTCGTTCCTTCGCTGATCGGGCTGGGCCTGCTTCTCATCATCGCCATGGCGGGGTTCATCCATCTGGCGCTGCGCCCCTTCCGCGATCTCCAGGCCCACTTGCAGGCGGTGCGCAGCGGACATGGCCGCGAGCTGCCGCGCGGCGTGCCCGACGAAGTCCAGCCGGTGGTGGACGAACTGAACCGGCTGCTTGCCTTCCACGATGCCTCGCTCGAACGCGCGCGCACCCAGGCCGGCGACCTGGCGCATGGCCTGAAGACGCCGCTGGCCGTCATGGGCGCGGCGGCACGGCGGGCCCGCGACGGCGGCCAGGGTGCGCTGGCGGACGAGATCGACGAGCAGGTCGGCGCCATGCGGCGCCAGGTCGACCGGACGCTTGCCCGCGCCCGCGCCGGCATGGCGGCCGCCCTCGGCTATGGCTCGACGCCGGTGGGCGACGCCGTGAACAAGACCCTGCGCGCGCTGCAAACGCTGCCGGGCGCGCAGTCGCTGGACTGGGATGCCGAGGTTGCCCAGGGGCTCCGCTTCGCGGGAGACGAGGGCGACCTGATGGAGATACTCGGCAACCTGCTGGACAACGCGCGCAAGTGGGCGCATAGCCAGATCCGGCTGGTGGCCCGCGAGGCCGGCGAGCGGGACTGGACGCTGGTCATCGAGGACGACGGCCCCGGGTTGCCCGAGGACGAGGCCTTGCGCATCGAGCGGGGCCGCCGCTGGGACGAGTCCCGTCCGGGTACGGGTTTCGGCCTGGCGATCGCCCGGGATCTGGTCGAGGCCTATCGGGGCGTGATCGGCTTCTCGCGCTCGTCGGATCTGGGCGGGCTTCGTGTTTCCATCACCTTACCAGGCCAACAACGAAAGGAGTAAGTGTTCGCTTTAATCAATATTCCCGTTATCTGGACTTCATGGATTTCATAGTCAAGAACCCTCTGATCGACGAGAAATCCTCAATTTGAAGGATTGCCGTCGGGAAGCACGCCTCCTAGGATGCAGGTGGCCATCGAGCCATTCCAAGAAAACACAAGGGGGAATCCAGATGCACCATGTCCTGAAAACCACCGGCGCCGCTGTCGCGCTGGCCCTGCTGGCCGCCTGTGGCGGCAGCGACGATCCCGCCAAGCCCACCTATTCCGAGAAGCAGCTCCAGGAGCTCGCCTTCGATATGATAGGTATCAGCCTGGGCGTGCCGCAGGTCACGATGTCCGCGGCCGGCCAGGCGCTCAGCTTCCTGGACGATGGCGCGCCGAGCGGTCCTCAGCCGTGTGACGACGGCGGCACCTATACGGCCACGCTTACTCGGGCCGGCAGCGGCCCCATCCCGGGCAACGGCGACAAGGTCGACATCCAGTTCGACCGGTGCGATGACGATGACGTGGTGCTGACAGGCAAGACGACCGTCACGTTCAGCGACGTCAGCGGCGACATCTTCGATACCGACGAGCCGGCCGCGGCGACGATGACGTTTCCGTTCCGCGGCATGAAAGTGGACGACGACACCACGCTGGACGGCGATTTCGTGCTGAAGGCGGCCACCACGCCCGGTGGCGCTCCGGATACCGACGACGGCACGAGCACCCTGAAGATCTCGGGCGCGGTCAAGCTGACCGAGAGCGGCGTGTCGATGGAGATCAGCGAGTATGCCTCCGAGTTCAGCACCGACCATGCCACGGATACCGACACGATGACCAAGGTCGACTACCGGGCCAAGGGTTCCCGCTCGCCGCTGGGCGAGTTCGACTACCGGGTGTCGATGACTTCGCCCGTCGTGGCCCGGATCGCTTTCGGCGAGCTGATCAGCGGCGGCCTGCGCGCCAAGACCGACGCCGAGACCGTCGATACGACCATCGCCACTTCGGACAAGGGCGTCACGACGATCTCCGTCAAGTCTTCCTCGGGCAAGAGCACGTCGATCACTGAGGGCGATCTGTAAACGCAAGGAGCGGACTGGCGGATCTATTCCGCCAGTTGCCGCATTTCCGCGTACAGGTCGCGCTTGCCCTCGAAGCCGATGCCCGCCAGCTCGGGCATGACGATGTGCCCGTCCTGGACCCGCACGCCGTCGGGGAAGCCGCCGTAGGGCTGGAACAGGTCCGGATAGCTTTCGTTGCCCCCCAGGCCCAGTCCCGCCGCGATGTTCAGCGACATCTGGTGCCCGCCATGGGGAATGCAGCGCCGCGGCGACCAGCCGTGCGTGCGCAGCACCTGCAGGGTGCGCTCGTATTCGACCAGGCCGTAGGACAGCGCGCAATCGAACTGCAGCCAGTCGCGGTCGGGCCGCATGCCGCCGTAGCGGATCAGGTTGCGGGCGTCCTGGTGGCTGAACAGGTTCTCGCCGGTGGCCATGGGGCCCGGATAGTACTCGGCCAGCGCGGCCTGCAAGGCATAGTCCAGCGGATCGCCGGCTTCCTCGTACCAGAACAGGGGGTAGTCGCGCAGCATCTTCGCGTAGGCGATGGCGGTGTCCAGGTCGAAGCGGCCGTTGGCGTCCACCGCCAATTGCCCGCGTCCCTCGATCTCGGCCAACACGGCCTCGATGCGCCGGCGGTCCTCGTCGAGGGACGCGCCGCCTATCTTCATCTTGACCACGTTGTAGCCGCGGTCCAGGTACGAACGCATCTCGGCGCGCAGGGCCGACAAATCCTTGCCCGGATAGTAGTAGCCGCCGGCGGCGTAGACGAACACGCGCGGATCGGCGGTCACGCCATGACGTTCGGCCAGCAGGCGGAACAGGGGCTTGCCTTCGATCTTGGCCACGGCATCCCAGACCGCCATGTCTATCGTGCCCACGGCCACCGAGCGTTCGCCGTGGCCGCCGGGTTTTTCGTTGGCCATCGCGGCGGCCCAGACGCGGTGCGGATCCAGGTTGGTGCCGGCATCGTTCAGCAGCGACTTCGGGTCGGCCTCGAGAATGCGCGGCGCGAAGCGTTCGCGGATCAGTCCGCCCTGGCCGTAGCGGCCATTGGAGTTGAAACCGTAGCCGATCACCCGCTTGCCGTCGCGCACCGCGTCGGTGACCACGGCCACGAGGCTGCTGGTCATCTTGGAGAAGTCGATGTAGGCGTTGCGGATGGGCGAGGAAATGGGCTTGGTGACTTCGCGGATTTCAAGGATGCGGACGGACATGGAAACTCCAGAGGAGCCGGGCGGATGTCCGGCTGCGTGGACGTATCATGCCGTTTGCCGCACGGGGCGGCCAATGCTAGTTTTCTCTTTTTCCATGCTCTGTAAGCATCGGCCATGAACCTGATCTGGCTGGAAGATTTCCTGGTCCTTGCCGAGTGCGGCAACTTCTCGCGCGCGGCCGAGCTGCGGCATATGACCCAGCCCGCGTTCAGCCGCCGCATACGCATGCTGGAGGAGTGGCTGGGCGTGACCCTGTTCGACCGGGCCACGCATCCGGTCACCCTGACGGAAACGGGCCTGTGGTTCCGGACCACGGCCCAGGACATGCTGGCGCGCGTGGAGCGCATTCCCGACGAGGCGCGCCGGGTGGCGCAGGCCAGCTCGGCCACGCTGCGCTTCGCGGCCACGCATGCCTTGTCGCTGACCTTCCTGCCCGATTGGCTGCGCGGCCTGGAGTCCGGCCTGAGCCTGGGGCCGATCCAGCTGGTGTCGGACGTGGCCCAGCAGTGCGAGGCGCTGATGACCCAGGGGCGGGCGCAGTTCTTCCTGTGCCATGCGCACGAGCAGGCACCGGCGCGGCTGGACCCATCGGCCTATCCGTCGGTCAAGGTGGGCGACGACGTGCTGGTGCCCGTCTGCGCGCCGGACCGTCAAGGGCGGCCGCGTTTTCTGCTGGGCGGGGCGTCGGGCAGGCGCGTGCCCATTCTTGCGTACAGCGCGGAGTCGGGCCTGGGGCGCATCGTCCGGGCCGTGCACGGAGCGGCACTGGCGCGGCTGCGGGCCGATGTGGCGGTAACGGCGCATCTGGCGACGGTGTTGCAGTCGATGGCGCGCAGCGGCCGCGGCGTTGCCTGGCTGCCGGCCAGCCTGGTGCAGGACGAACTGGATCAGGGAGGATTGATGGAGGCGGGGGAGGCGTCCTGGCGCATCGCGCTGGACATCCGCCTGTACCGCCGCGGCGAGGCCGAGCCTGCCGCGGCCGAGGCGTTCTGGCGGGCCGCCGGCGCGGGAGCGCCGGGGCCGCGCGCAAGCGGCGGTGTCAGGTCGCCGAAGGCATCTCGATCTTGACTTCCAGCACTTCCAGGGTGTCCTGGCGCTCCAGGTTCACCTTGATGTCGTCCGGATTGATCTTGACGTACTTCGAGATGACGGCCACCAGTTCCTTCTGCAACTGCGGCAGGTAGTCGGCCGAGGCGCCGGCGCCCGATCGTTCGTGGGCAAGAATGATCTGCAACCGTTCCTTGGCGACGCCGGCCGTCGAAGGCTTTTTCTGTCCGAGGAAAAAGGAGAGCAGCGACATCGATTATTTCCCTCCGAACAGACGCTTGAACAGGCCGGGCTTCTCGTAGTCGATGAAACGCAGCGGCTTGTCTTCACCCAGGTAGCGGTCGACGACGTCCTGGTAGGCCTCGGCCACCGAGGTGCCCTTCAGGTGGATGGCGGGCAGGCCCTGGTTCGAGGCTTGCAGCACGTCTTCGGATTCGGGAATGACGCCGATCAGCTTGATGCGCAGAATGTCCTCGACGTCCTTGAGCGACAGCATTTCGCCCTCGGCCACGCGCTTGGCGTTGTAGCGCGTCAGCAGCAGGTGCTCCTTGACGGGTTCCTCGCTGTTGATGGCGCGGCGCGACTTGGCCGACAGGATGCCCAGGATGCGGTCCGAGTCGCGCACCGACGAGACTTCCGGATTGGTCACGACCAGCGCGTCGTCGGCGAAGTAGGCCGCCATCAGCGCGCCGGATTCGATGCCGGCGGGCGAGTCGCAGACGATGTATTCGAAGTCCATCTCTTTCAGGCCTTCCATGACCTTTTCCACGCCTTCCTGCGTCAGCGCGTCCTTGTCGCGCGTTTGCGAGGCTGGGAGGATGTAGAGATTGTCGAGCTGCTTGTCGCGGATCAGGGCCTGGTTCAAGGTGGCTTCGCCCTGAACGACGTTGATCAGGTCGTAGACCACGCGGCGTTCGCAACCCATGATCAGGTCGAGATTGCGCAGGCCGACGTCGAAATCGATCACGGCGGTCTTGTGGCCGCGCAGCGCCAGGCCTGCCGAGAAGGCGGCGCTGGAGGTGGTCTTGCCGACGCCGCCTTTGCCTGAAGTCACGACAACGATACGTGCCATGGGGAGTGGGTCCTTATGAGTTAGATGGGCAACGGTTCGACCAGCAGTTTCTCGCCGTCGAGGCGGATCAAAGCCGGTTTGTCCTGGATGTCGGGGGAAAGGGCCGTGGCCAGCGTCCGGTAGACGCCGGCCACGGCGACCAGCTCGGCCTCGAGCCGGGTGGTGTAGATGCGTGCCTTGGTGTCGCCGCGGGCGCCGGCCATGGCCTTGCCGCGCAGCGGCCCGTAGACATGGATGTTGCCGTCGGCGATGACTTCGGCGCCATGGCTGACCACGCCCATGACGATCAGGTCGGCATGGCGGGCGTAGATCCGCTGGCCTGAGCGCAGGGGCTTGTCGATGACCATGGTCGGCACCGCGTGCGGCGCTGCGGGAGCCTGCTCGGCCACGGTTTCGGTGGCGGGTGGGGTTTCGGGCGGCAGCGGAGCGGGCGCTGGCGCTGCCTGGGCGGCAGGCGCCGATTCGGCGGCGGGCTCGGACTCGGGCGCGGGCGACCGGACCGGCGCGGCGGGCAGCGACAACAGGGCCAGGCCGGCCTCGCGGGCCGACTCGGCCAGCGAGGCCGGGGCCATGATGCCTATGGTCGGCAGGCCGTGCCGTTTCAGGGCCTCGGCCAATTGGTTCCAGTCGAGCGGTTCGGCCAGCCGCGACGCGTCGATGACCACCGGCTCGTCTTCGAAGAAACCGGCGGCTTCCTCCATCCGCTGGTCCAGCGCGGCCAGCACGGCCTGGAGGTCGGAAGAATGCAACACCACGCGAATGGCGTAGAGCGAGGTGCTCTTGATATCAAGTACGGGACTGGCTTCCATGGGCGGCGCCGAATGGCGCAAATGCGCAAAATGCAGATTCTACCGGTAGGCGCCCCGGCGTGGGCGTTAGCGGTTGTGTCGGTGGGGGAGGGGAAGCCCACCCCCTACCCGCTGACGCGGGCCCCCTCAAGGGGGCTACGCTGGCGGACCGGAGGGAAAGCCCCACCCCACGCGGCCTATGGCCGCTCCCCTCAAGGGGCGACGCTGGCGGACCGGCAAAGCCGGATCCGCGGCGCCCAGGGTCTAGTGCCTGTTTCTTGGTACGCCACACCGTTGCTACCGCGGGCAGCCAGCGATAGCAACCGTGCTTCAGTCCAAGATACTTTCTCTAGACGCAGGAAACCGCGGATCTGGCTTTGCCAGTCCGCCGGTTTCGCCCCCTGGGGGGCGCCCAAAGGGCGTAGGGGGGGACGACTACTTCCAGGTATCGCGGAGAGTCGTCGTGCGGTTGAAGACCGGGGCCAGGGTGGACGAGTCTTCGCGGTCGGCGACGAAGTAGCCGAAGCGTTCGAACTGGTAGGAGGTGCCCGGCGTGCCGTCGGTGCCGGGTTCCAGGTAGCCCTGGATGGTCTCGACCGAGTTGGGGTTCAGGTACTCGATGAAGTCCTTGCCGCCGGCGCTGGGATTGGCCTCGGTGAACAGGCGGTCGTACAGGCGGATCTCGGCGGGCACGGCGGTGGGGGCGTGCAGCCAGGTGATGTTGCCCTTGACCTTGACGCTGTCCGCGCCGGGCGTGCCGCTCCTGGTGTCCGGCAGGTACTCGGCCTGGACCTCGACCACCTTGCCGGCCTCGTCCTTGACGAAGCCGGTGCACTTGACCACGTAGCCGTACTTGAGCCGCACCATGTTGCCGGGGAACAGGCGGAAGAAGCCCTTGGGCGGGGTTTCCTCGAAGTCTTCCTGCTCGATCCACAGTTCGCGCCCGAACGGGAAGGTCCGCCTGCCCATTTCCGGGTGGTGGGGATGGCGGGGGGCCGAGCATTCCTCGGTCTGGCCTTCCGGGTAGTTGGTGATGACCAGCTTGAGCGGCCGCAGCACCGCCACGGTACGCGGCGCCTTGGGGTCCAGGTCGTCGCGCAGGGCTTGTTCCAGCAGCGAATAATCGATCCAGGAGTCCGACTTCGAGGCACCGGTGCGCTCGCACAGCAACTGGATGGCCTCGGGCGTGTAGCCGCGGCGGCGCAGGCCCAGGATGGTGGGCATGCGGGGGTCGTCCCAGCCGTTGACGTGGCCGTCGTTGACCAGTTGCAGCAGCTTGCGCTTGCTGGTGATGATGTAGGTCAGGTTCAGCCGCGCGAATTCGTGCTGGTGGGGCAGGGGCGCCTCCAGCAGGCCCAGCTCGCGCAGGTGGTTCAGCAGCCAGTCGTAGAACGGCCGCTGGTCTTCGAATTCCAGCGTGCAGATGCTGTGGGTGATGCCTTCCAGCGCATCCTCGATGGGATGGGCATAGGTATACATCGGATAGATGCACCACTTGTCGCCGGTGCGATGGTGCGTGGCGTGGCGGATCCGGTACAGCACCGGGTCGCGCAGGTTCATGTTGGGCGAGGCCATGTCGATCTTCGCCCGCAGCGCCATCGAGCCGTCCGGGTGCTTGCCGTCGCGCATCTCGCGCAGGCGGGTCACGGATTCCTCGGGCGGGCGGGCGCGCCAGGGCGAATCGGTGCCGGCTTCGGTCAGCGTGCCGCGCATGGCGCGGATTTCCTCGGGGCTCTGTTCGTCCACGTAGGCGTAGCCGGCCATGATCAGGGCTTCGGCCGCCTCGTACATGAAGTCGAAGTAGTCGCTGGCGTGGTAGTAGTGTTCGGTGCCGAACGCCGTCCAGTCGTAGCCCAGCCAGCGCACGGCGTCGACGATGGCGTCGACGTAGCGCTGCTCTTCCTTTTCGGGGTTGGTGTCGTCCAGCCGCAGGTGGCAGACGCCGCCGTAGTCGCGGGCAAGGCCGAAGTTCAGCGCGATGCTCTTGGCATGGCCGATGTGCAGGTAGCCGTTGGGCTCGGGCGGAAAGCGCGTGCGGATGCGGGCCGGATCCAGCGCGGCCTCGGCCAGCTCCGACGCCGATCCGGGATGGCCGGCCCAGTGCTTCTCGGCATACCGCCCGGCGGCCAGGTCGGCCTCGACGATATTGCGCAGGAAATTGGTGGCTGGAGCGGGAGCAGGTTTATTCGGTGTGGTCATCGTGTATGGGTTGGACGAAGAGTCCTTCCTTCGATTTTGCCATAACGAGGCCCCCCTACGCGCTTGCACTGGCGGACCGGCGGAGCCGGATCCGCCGTGCCCTGGGAGGGAGATCCGGGTGGCGGGGTGGGGTCAGGGGGGGAGGGGGATGGCCGCGATGACCCGCAGGCCGCCGCCTGCCGGGG
The DNA here is from genome assembly GCF_003854895.1 of Pigmentiphaga sp. H8. Taxonomy (NCBI): domain Bacteria; kingdom Pseudomonadati; phylum Pseudomonadota; class Betaproteobacteria; order Burkholderiales; family Alcaligenaceae; genus Pigmentiphaga; species Pigmentiphaga sp. H8. The sequence goes on from NZ_CP033966.1 coordinate 1,212,979, forward strand.
TTTCCAGGATGATCCGGCCGCCGTGGGCGCGGGCGATGGCGTCGACCAGGGCCAGGCCCAGGCCGACGTTGCCGGTGCGGCTGCGGGCGGGATCCAGGCGGGAGAAGGGGCGCAGGGCGTCTTCGTAGCGGTCGGGGCTGATGCCGGGGCCGTGGTCGCGCACACCCAGGCGGGCCTCGCCGCCCCGCGCTTCCAGGGTGATCTCCAGGGGCGGGGCGCCGTGCTGCATGGCGTTCTGGATCAGGTTGTCGACCAGCCGCGCCAGGGCCACGGCATCGGCGTTGACCACGATTTCGTCGCCGGGGGGCGATGGGTAGTCGATCGGGCTGCCGGTGCCCTGCCAAGCGTGGATGCGTTCGCGCAGCCAGTCGCCCAGGTCGATGGGCGTGAAATGGTAGGTGGCGCGGTCGGTGCCACGCACGAAGCCGATGAACTGGTCGACGATGTGCTGCATGTCCTCGGCGTCCTGCCGCAAACCGTCCTTGAGCGCCGGGTCGTCGACCATCTCGGTGCGCAGGCGCATCCTGGACAGCGGGCCCTTGAGGTCGTGCGGCAGGCCGGCCAGCAGCGTGCGGCGTACCTTGTCGGACTCGTTCAGCGCATCGAGCATGGCGTTGAAGCGTTCGCCCAGGACCTGCGTCTCGTGCGGACCGGCCGGTTCCACCCGTTCGGGCTTGCCGGCCGCGAGGCGGTCGGCGGCATGGGCGAGCGAGGTGATGGGGCGGGTGATGTGCCAGGAAAACCAGGCGGCCAGCAGCAGGATCGCGCCCACCCCGCCCAGCCACATGACGATCAGGGGCGTCTTGACGGGCGGGCTGATGCGTTCGAGCGAGATCACCAGCCAGGACCGCATGAGCGGTTCCTCGTCGTTGCCCAGGCCGGGCGTGAGCGAAATGAACAGGGCGGGTTCGGGGCCGCGCGACAAGGCCACCCGCGAGCCGTCCGCCAACTGGGTGTTCAGGCGCTGGATCAGGCCGCGCATGGCGTGGCGGGGATCGTCGTCGGCCCAGCGCGGGGCCTCGCGGGGGCCGCGGCGCTCGGGGCCGAAGCGGAATTCGCCGGACCGGTAGTCGGGCGGCATGCGGCCCCCCGGCAGGGGCTCGAAGCGGGGATGGGGCGGATGACCCTCGCGCCGGGGGCGTTCCCCGCCTGGCCGGGGCCGGGGCGGGATGGGCCGGGAAACCAGCCGCCATTCGCCCTGGGAGGCCGCCGCGACGAAGGCGGCGCGCTCGCTTTCGTCGATCTGCGCGATGGAGGCGCGCAGGGTGCGGATGGTGGTCGCCATGAGGTCCGGCGTGACGTTCTCGAGGACGTTGCGGCGGTAGTGCTCGATGGCCAGGAAGGTCGTCGCCTGCGCGACCAGCACCGCGCCCAGGATCAGCAGGACGAGGCGTGCGCGCAGCGAGCGCGGCATCAGCCGGCTCGCCCAGCCACGGGGCGCGGGGCTGTTCATGGCAGCGACGGCGAGGCCGGTGCCGGGTCGTCCGGCGTCAGGGGCGAGAAGCGGTAGCCGATGCCCCAGACGGTCTGGATCCACTTCGGCTGCTTGGGGTCGTCTTCGATGGCGCGGCGCAGCCGCAGGATGGCAATGTCGATGGCGCGGTCGTTGCGCTCGCCGGCCTCGTCGTCGCGCGCCAGGGCCAGCAGCCGTTCGCGCGACAGCGGCTTGCCCGCATTGCGTAGCAGGGCTTCCAGCAGGTTGAATTCGCCGCCGGTCAGGCGCACCTGTTCGGTACCGCGATGCAGCGTGCGGGCCTTGGCGTCGAAGATGAAGGGGCCGAACGAGACCGGTGCATCCTTGACCAGCGCCGACGGGCCGCTCTTGCGCCGCAGCACCGCCTCGATGCGGGCGAGCAGTTCACGCGGGTCGAAGGGCTTGCCCAGATAGTCGTCGGCGCCGGATTCCAGGCCGATGATGCGGTCCACCGTTTCGTCGCGGGCGGTCAGCAGGATCACCGGCAGGTCCTCGCCGCGCTCGCGCAGCCGCCGGCAGGCGTCCGCGCCGTCGCCGCCCGGCAGCATGCGGTCCAGCACCAGCAGGGCGGGGGCGTAGCGGGTGATGCGCGCTTCCAGGTCGGTGGCGTCCGGGGCCAGCAGCGTGTCGTAGCCCTGTTTGTTCAGGTAGTCGGCCAGGAGCTGGCGCAGGGCCGGGTCGTCATCGACCACGAGCAGTTTGAGGGCGGATTTTTCCATGGGGGAATGTTCGCGTGGCGGGGCCGGACCCGCAAGCAGCCTGAAATCGGTTGAAACAGATGGGCCCCGCCTCGCAACCGGTCCGAAACGGGTCTGGAACAAGAATGCCCTCACCGCCGCAGTCCGATGCGGTGTCGACAAGGAGTAACGCAATGACCAAGAACGCCCTTCGTACGATCGCGCTGTCGCTGGCCCTGGCTACCGGGGGCGCCGGCGTGCTGCAGGCCGCCCATGCCCAGGCCGCGGGCGACAATACCACGCAGGCCGAACAGAAGCCCGCGCCGGAACGCCATCGTGGCCACATGGGCCATCATGGGTCCAAGGGACATCATTTCCGGGGTGGCATGGAGCAGTCGCCGCTGGCCATGCTGGGGCACCTGAAATCCAGGCTGAACCTGACCGACTCGCAGCAGAAGCTCTGGGACACGGCGCAGAACGCCAGCCGTGAAGCCGGACAGGCCATGCGGGCCCAGCGCGAGGAAGGCATCAAGACGCTGCGCACGCAGGTCGCCGCCGGCCCCCTGGACCTGCGCGCCCTGAGCGCCCGGCACGACGCCGAGCGCGCGGCCGCCAAGCCCAAGCTGGATGCCGCCCGCGACGCCTGGCTGGCCGCCTACGATTCGCTGGACGGCAAGCAGAAGCAGGTCGTGACCGACGCGGTCAAGAAGCGCCTGGAGCGGGGTGACCGCATGCGCGAGCATCGCCGCCCGGACGCGCCGTCCAAGGGCTGATCCCCCGGCACGCGGTAAAACCGGCGCAGCGATGCGCCGGTTTTTTTTCGCCGCGACGAGGTACGTTTCTTGCGAGGGACGGGTTTTCCGGCCGCCCGTGGACGGCCACGACGGGAGACGGGCATGGTGGTGATCATCATGGGGGTATCGGGCAGCGGCAAGACGACCATAGGCAAGCTGCTGGCCGCCCGTCTGCGCTGCGGCTATTCGGACGCGGACGAGTTCCATCCCGAGGCCAACATCGAAAAAATGTCTCGTGGCGTGGCGCTGGGCGACGCCGACCGGGAACCCTGGCTGCGGGCCATGCGCGCGGCGATCCAGACCGTCCTGGCCGGCGGCCGCACCCACGTGTTCAGTTGTTCCGCCCTGCGGGAGCGCTATCGCGACGCGCTGGCCCGGCCCGGCGAGGACGTCGTGTTCGTCCACCTGGACGTTTCCTACGAGACGGTCATGCAGCGGCTGGCGCGCCGCCGGGGGCATTTCTTCGATCCCGCCCTGGCGCGCAGCCAGTTCCAGACGCTGGAGATCCCCCGGCGGGGCATCGTGGTCGATGCCGAGCGCACGCCCGGGGAGATCGTCGACCGGATCGTCGAGAGCCTGGCCCAGGGCGGTGAATCGACCGTAGAGTGAGCCCTTCTTGTCCCGGTTCGGGCCGGCCCGGCTTCGGTGCCCGGCCGACTTCGCTAAAATCCCCCTTGATCGGCGATCCGCCCGAACCTGCCAGAGATGTCCATGCCCAAGCCCGATACGCTGTTGGCGCATGCCGGACGCGCTCCCGAAGCCTATGCCGGCATGGTCAACACGCCCGTCTTCCGTACTTCCACCGTCATCCATCCCACGATCGAGTCGTACGAGGCGCCGCGCGACCTGACCAGGAAACCGGTCAGCTACGGCCGCCACGGCACGCCCACGACCTTCGCCTTCGAAGAGGCCGTGGCCAGGCTCGAGGGCGCGCACCAGGCGGTGGCCACGCCCAACGGGCTGTCGGCCATCGTCGTGGCTCTGCTGGCGGTGCTCAAGCCGGGCCAGCACCTGCTGGTGGCCGATTCGGCCTATTCGCCGGCGCGCGGCTTCTGCGACCGCAGGCTGGCGCCCCTGGGCATCGAGGTCGAATACTACGATCCCCTCGTCGGCGCCGGCATCGCCGGCCTGCTGCGCGAGAATACCGGCGCGGTGTTCTGCGAATCGCCGGGCTCGCTCACCTTCGAAATGCAGGATATCCCCGCCATCGCGGCGGCGGCCCACGCCCGCGACATCCCGGTGCTGGCCGACAATACCTGGGTCACGCCGTATTTCGCGTCGCCGTTCGAACTGGGCGTCGACATCTCCATCCACGCGGGCACCAAGTACATCGGCGGCCATTCCGACCTGATGATAGGCGTGGTCGCCACCAACGAGCGCTATTGGAAGCCGGTGCGCCAGACGGTGTACGACTACGCCTACAGCGTCAGCCCCGACGACTGCTACCAGGCCCTGCGCGGCCTGCGCACGCTGGGCGTGCGCCTGCGCCAGCACGAGCGCAACGCGCTGCAGGTGGCGCGCTGGCTCGAAGCCCAGCCCGAGGTATCGCGGGTGCTGTATCCGGCGCTGGAAAGCGACCCCGGCCATGCGCTGTGGAAGCGCGACTACCGGGGCGCCTCGGGCCTGTTCTCGGTGGTGCTCAAGCCGGTCGACGACGCCGCGCTGGCGCGCTTCGCCGACGGCCTGAAGCTGTTCGGCATCGGTTCGAGCTGGGGCGGTTTCGAAAGCCTGATCACCGTCGTGCACGCCGCGGCCTATCGCACGGCCACCCGCTGGCAGCCCGAGGGGCCCGCCGTGCGGCTGCACATCGGCCTGGAGGATCCGGCCGACCTGATCGCCGACCTGCGCCAGGGCCTGGACCTGCTGCAAGACGGCAAGGCCGCGGCGCATGGCTGATGGCAGCGCGCTGGAGGTCCTGAGCCGGGTTTTCGGCTACGACCAGTTCCGCGGACCGCAGCAGGAGATCGTCGAGCACGTGATAAGCGGCGGCGATGCCCTGGTGCTGATGCCCACCGGCGCGGGCAAGTCCCTGTGCTACCAGGTGCCGGCGCTGGTCCGCAGCGGCACGGGGGTGGTCGTCTCGCCCCTGATCGCGCTGATGCAGGACCAGGTCGACGCCCTGACCGAACTGGGCGTGCGGGCGGCCTTCCTCAATTCCACGCAGGACTTCGCCCGCGTGCGCGAAGTCGAACGCGCCTTCGTGGACGGCGAACTCGACCTGCTGTACGTGGCGCCCGAGCGCCTGCTGACCGACCGCTGCCTGTCCCTGCTCGAGCGGGGCCGCATCGCGCTGTTCGCGATCGACGAGGCCCATTGCGTCTCGCAGTGGGGCCACGACTTCCGTCCCGAATACCTGGGCCTGTCCGCGCTGCACGAACGTTGGCCCGACGTGCCCCGCATCGCGCTCACCGCCACAGCCACCCAGGCGACGCGGGTCGAGATCGCCCAGCGGCTGGCACTGGAGGACGCGCAGCATTTCGTCTCCAGCTTCGACCGCCCCAACATCCGCTATCGCATCGTCGAAAAGAACGACCCGCGCCGCCAGTTGCTCGATTTCCTGAAGCAGGAGCACGCGGGCGATTCCGGCATCGTCTACTGCCTGTCGCGGGCCAAGGTCGAGGAAACGGCCGAGGCCCTGCGGGCCCAGGGCATCGATGCCATGCCGTACCACGCCGGCCTGGAGGCCGCCACGCGGGCGGCCAACCAGGCGCGCTTCCTGCGCGAGGATGGCGTGGTCATGGTGGCCACCATTGCCTTCGGCATGGGTATCGACAAGCCCGACGTGCGCTTCGTGGCCCACCTGGACCTGCCCAAGTCGGTCGAGGGCTACTACCAGGAAACCGGCCGTGCCGGCCGCGATGGCCTGCCGGCCACGGCCTGGATGGCCTATGGCTTGCAGGACGTGGTGCAGCAGCGCCGCATGATCGACGAGTCGACCGGCGACGAGGCCTACAAGCGCCGCCTGGCGTCCATGCTGGAAGCGATGCTGGGGCTGTGCGAGACCGTGGAGTGCCGGCGCGTGCGGCTGTTGCAGTATTTCGGCCAGGCCTCGCAGGCCTGCGGCAATTGCGACACCTGCCTCGAACCGCCCCAGGCCTGGGACGGCACCGAGGCGGCGCAGAAGATCCTGTCGGCGGTCTACCGGCTGTGGAAAGAGCGCGGCCAGCGCTTCGGCGCCGGGCACGTGATCGACATCCTGCGCGGCAAGCGCAACGAGAAGGTCGAGCAGCACCGGCACGACGAACTCAGCGTGTTCGGCATCGGCGCGGACCTGAGCGAGAAGGACTGGCGCAACGTGCTGCGCCAGTTGATCGCGCAAAGCCTGTTGACGGTGGACCACGAGGCCTTCGGCACGCTGGCCCTGACCGAGGGCAGCCGCAGCGTGCTCAAGGGCGAGCGCACGCTGATGCTGCGGCGCGAGCCCGCCAAGCCGGCCCGCGCGCGCGAAAGTTCACGGGCCCGTTCGGCGGTTACCCTGCCGCCCGAGGCCGAGGCGCTGTTCACCGCGCTGCGCACCTGGCGCGGCGAAGTGGCACGCAGCCACGGCGTGCCGGCCTATGTCATCTTCCATGACGCGACCCTGCGGGAAATCGCCCTGGCGCGGCCTGAGTCGCTGACCGAACTGGGGGCGATCAGCGGGGTGGGGGCGCGCAAGCTCGAGGCTTATGGGCAGGAGATATTGGAGCGGGTCGAGAGGTTCTGATCCGTCGCTAGCCCCAGGCTGAGTTCTTGACCCGGTCTTGTCCGGGGCGCCGGGGCCGGGCGGGCGCGGAGGCGCAGCGAAGCCGGTCCCGCTGCGCGGGACTACCCGGAGTTGGCACGGTTGGCGGGGCGGGCGTGAACTCGCGCGGGAATAGCCCCCCGGGCTATTCCTACTGCCGCGCTCAAACATGCACGCCCTTGCTTCCCCGCCAACCGCGCCAACTCCGGCGGCTCCGAATGCGCCTCCGCGCCCGCCCGGCCCCGGCGCCCCGGACAAGACCTGCACCGCTGGGCACGCAGATCCATGGACTTCAATTTGGATGCCATGAATGTCGATTCAGCCTAGCGAGCCGGTACGGTCCAGAAGAAGATCCGCTTGCTGTCCACCGTCAGGGTCTGCTCCGGTTCCCAGTCGCCCATGTCGAACGCGTGCGAGACGATGCGCGTGCCGGGCTTGAGCGCGAGCAGGGTGGGCCGCAGCTTGAGGTTGAGATTGGGCAGCAGGTAGAGCGTGATGACGGTCGCGGGGCTCAGGTCCTGTTCGAACAGATCGCCCTGGATGAAACGGACCTTGTCGGTGACCTGCTGGCGGCGCGCGTTGGCGTTGGCCTCGCCGATGCGCTGCGGGTCCAGGTCTATGCCCACGCCGCGCGTGCCGAAGCGCTTGGCCGCCGTGACCGGGATGCGGCCGTCGCCCGAGCCCAGGTCGTACAGGATGTCGTCGGGACCGACCTTGGCCACCTGCAGCATGGCGTCGACCACCGGCTGGGGCGTGGGCACGAAGATCACGTCAGGCGTCCGGGGCAGGGGCTTGGCGGTGCCGAAGGACTGGGCCCAGGCGGAGGCGGCCGCCGCGGCGGCCAGGGTGGTCAGGCAGAACTGGCGGCGTTTCATGGCTGCAAGGCTCCTGGAGATTGGACGGATCAGGATGCGGGCGGAGTGCCGCTGCGGGGCTGGGCCAGCATCAGCAGCGCGCCGACGCCCAGCACGGCCACGCCCACCAGGGCGCCGACGCCGGTGTGGCGCAGGCTGGCATAGAACAGATAGCCGCTGGTCGCGATGAACAGCAGCGGCGTCAGCGGGTAGAGCGGCACGCGGAAGGGCCGATCGGCGCCGGGATCCTTGCGCCGCAGCACGAACAGCGCCACGCCGCTCAGCACGAAGAACAGCCAGAACACCGGCGCGGTGTATTCGACCATGGTGGCGAAGCCGCTGCGGGTGAAGGCTCCCAGCGCGACCAGCGCCAGCGAGATGGCCGCCTGGACCCACAGCGCGTTGACCGGCGTGTTCCACTGCGGATGCCATTTGGCCAGCATCGAGAAGGCGGGCGTGTCCTGGCCGAAGGCGTAGGTGGTGCGCGCGGCGGTCAGGATGGTGGCGTTGGCCGAGGTCAGCGCCGAGATCGCGATCAGCAGCGCGATCAATTGCGCGCCCGGTTCGCCCAGCGCCCGCCGCATCATGTCGGCGGCGACGGCCGACGAGGCTCCCATGCCGTCCTGGCCCAGCACGTTCAGGTAGGCCAGGTTGACCAGCAGGTACAGCACGGTGATCAGCGCCAGGCTCCAGAACAGCGCCCGGGGCAGGGTCCGTCCCTGACCCGAGGCTTCGGCCGAGATGTAGGCCGCCTCGTTCCATCCGCCGTAGGTCAGCATCACGAAGATCAGGACCAGGCCCCAGTTGGCGGCGCCCGAGGCGGGGGCGGCCGGCGCGGCCGGCGCGGCGTCGGGCGCGAACAGCAGGCCCACCGCGATGATCAGGACCACCCCGCCCACTTCCAGGGCCGTCAGCAGGTTCTGCGTCCACTTGCCGGTGCTCAGGCCCGCCACGTTCACGAGGGTCAGCACGACGATGATCGCGGCGGCATAGATGGCCGGCGAAGCCGGTCCGAGATTGACGATCTGCGAGGCATAGTCGCCGAAGATGTAGCCGAGCAGGGCGATCGAACCGGTGGGGATGACGGTCAGGCGGGCCCACGCGAACAGGAAGGACAGCCGGGCGCCGAAGGCCCGCCGCAGGTAGTGATAGTCGCCGCCGGCATGCGGGTAGGTGCTGGCCAGTTCCGCGTAGCACAGCGCGCCGGCGACGGAGATCATGCCGCCCACGATCCAGGCCATCATCATCGCGGCCGGGGATCCGGCATGCATCGCCACCAGCGACGGCGCGCTGAAGATGCCGGCCCCGATGACGATGCCCACGACCAGCGCCATGATGTCCAGTGTGCCGAGCAGGGGGCGCGTGGCGGGCTTGGCGGCGGCATCCGGATGGGACGCATGCGGGGGCGATGCGGGAAACGCGTTGCTCATGACGGGAGGGTCCTCGATGCAGGGGCAGGGGTGCGTGATCGTCCAGCGGCGGCAAGCGGCGCGCCCGGCCGGAGCGCGGGCGGCAAGCTTACAAGTTCCTGAAAGTACCGGCGAAAGCCGAAGGCGGTCAAGCCCCCGGAGGGGGCGCGGCGCGGTTGCGGTCGAGCTGGTCGCGCACCATGGTGCGGAAGTCGCTGGGCGATGCGCCGGCGTGCTTGGTGAAGAAGCGCGAGAAATAGCCGGGGTCGGAAAAACCCAGCGTAAGGGCGATTTCCTTCACGCTCAGCGACGAATAGGCGAGGTCGCGGCGCGCCTCGGTCAGCAGGCGGTCGTTGATGACGCCCAGGGCCGACAGGCCCAGCTCGTCGCGGCAGATCCGGTTCAACTGCGTGGGTGTGATGCCCAGGCGCCCGGCGTAATAGGCGATGTCGCGTTGTTCGCGGAAGCTGCGGTTCAGCAGGGTCTTGAAACGGTGCAGGTGCATGACGCCGCGCGAGCTGCGCCGGCCGGGCCGGGGGCCGGCCAGCGTGGCGACCTTGCGCGCCAGCAGGACCAGCACGGTGCCCAGCAGCGATTCGAGCAGGGCCAGCCGCCACGCGTGGGCCTCGTCGTACTCGGCCAGCAGCAGTTCGATCGATTGCGCGAAGGGCGCATAGGCCGCTTCCCCGGGGTCGAACGGGACGTGGCGCGGCGCCTGGAAATGGGGAAGGAGGTCCGCGTGCTGCGCCAGCAGGCTTTCCATCTGCTGCGTGACGATGGTGATGACCGCGCCGTCTATGTCCTCGGAAAAGCGGAAGCCGTGCGCGTGCAGGGCGGGAACGAACAGGGCGCAGGGACCGTGGACCGTGAATCGGCGGTCGTCGAACTGGATGTCGGCCGTGCCTGAGCGTATGTACAGAATTTGCACGAACAGGTCATGGCGGTGCAGCTTGATCTCCCAGTCGTACAGGCGGCTGCGCTGCGGGATGGATTCGCAATGAAGGCTTTCCGGGACGAGGTTCTTGCCGTGTTCCCCATAAAGGGCATAGGTGGGGACGATGCTTTTCATGGCCACGGTTCCTGGTGCGGAATATGTTCGGATTATCCATGAAGATGTCTCCATAATCTATCGCGCGCCGCCGACCCGGCTCTTAAGATTCCTGGAAGTCAGAACCTATGCAGGAGACACGCCATGCGGGTCCAAGTCGCAATCATCGGGTCCGGTCCGGCCGGGCTCTTCCTCGGGCAGATCCTTTCCCGGGCCGGCATCGAGACGCTCGTCATCGAGCAGCGCAGCAAGGAATACGTGCTCGGCCGCATCCGCGCGGGCGTCCTGGAGCAGGGCACGGTCGATCTGCTGGACGAGATCGGAGTCGGTCGCCGCATGCACGAGCAGGGCCTGGTGCACGGCGGGATCGAACTGTGCTTCGACGGCCAGCGCCACCGCATCGACCTGAAGACGCTATCGGGCGGCAAGAGCGTCATGGTCTACGGCCAGACCGAAGTCACCCACGACCTGATGGACGCGCGCGAGGCGGCCGGCTACGCGTCGGTCTACGAGGCCGAGCAGGTCCGCGTGCACGACTTCGACACCGATCATCCCCGGGTCACGTATCGCAAGGACGGCGTCGAGCACGTGGTGGAGTGCGACTTCATCGCGGGCTGCGACGGCTTCCACGGCGTGAGCCGGGCCAGCGTGCCGGCCTCGGCCATCAAGACCTACGAGAAGATCTATCCCTTCGGCTGGCTGGGCATCCTGTCCGAGACGCCGCCGGTGTCGGACGAGCTTATCTATTCGAACCACGAACGCGGTTTCGCGCTGTGCAGCATGCGGTCGCACACGCGCAGCCGCTACTACGTGCAATGCCCGCTGGACGACAAGGTCGAGAACTGGTCCGACGAACGGTTCTGGGATGAACTGCGCAGCCGGCTGGACGCCGAGGCGGCCGCGTCGCTGGTGACCGGCCCGTCCATCGAGAAAAGCATCGCGCCGCTGCGCAGCTTCGTGGCCGAGCCCATGCGTTTCGGCCGGCTGTTCCTGGCCGGCGACGCGGCCCATATCGTCCCGCCCACGGGCGCCAAGGGCCTGAACCTGGCGGTCTCGGACGTGCGCTATCTGTCCGATGCCATCATCCGCTACTACGGCGGCGAGCAGCAGGGCATCGATACTTACTCAGAACGTTGCCTGGACCGGGTCTGGAAGGCCGTGCGCTTCTCGTGGTGGATGACCTCGCTGATGCACAAGTTCCCGGAGAACGGCGACTTCGGCCAGAAGATCCAGCATGCCGAACTGGGCTACCTGGTCGGTTCTCAAGCCGCCTCCACAGCCCTTGCGGAAAACTACGTCGGCTTACGGTATTGAGATCCCCCCTACGCGCTGACGCGCGCCCCCCAGGGGGCGATGCGGGTGGACCGGCGGAGCCGGATCCACCGCATCCTGGGTCTAGCGGGGTTGTCTCGGTGCGGAGCACCGCATGCTGGCTTTGATCCAGGGCGCCGCGGATCCGGCTTTGCCGGTCCGCCAGCGCCGCCCCTTGAGGGGCGCGGCCATAGGCCGCGTGGGGTGGACTACCTGTCGGGGCGCCCGAAGGGCGTAGGGGGTGGGCTTCTAGCGGCCGCCCAGGCCCTTCCAGCGTTTGAGGCGGTCGGAGTGGATGCCGAAGAGGTCCAGGGTGCGCAGCACGGTGTGGTTGACGATGTCGTCGACGCTCTGGGCGCCTGAGTAGAAGGCGGGGACGGGGGGGAAGACGACGCCGCCCATTTCGGTGACGGCGACCATGTTGCGCAGGTGGGCGAGGTTCAGCGGGGCTTCGCGGGTCAGGAGGACCAGGCGGCGGCGTTCTTTCAGGACGACGTCGGCGGCGCGGGTGATCAGGTTGTCGGCATAGGCGTGGGCCACGGCCGCGAGGGTCTTCATGGAGGTGGGGGCGATGACCATGCCGGCCGTCAGGAACGAGCCGCTGGCGATGGCGGCGCCGACGTCGCCGGGGTGATAGACCACGTCGGCCAGCGAGGCCAGGTCCTTGCGGCCGAGTCCGTGTTCGTGCATGGTGTTGAGCACGCCGGCCTCGGACACGACCAGATGGCTTTCCCAGTCGGGCAGTTCGCGCAGCGCCTCGAGCAGGCGCAGGCCGTAGATGGAGCCGCTGGCTCCGGTAATGGCGATGATCAGGCGTTGGCGCGGACGATCGGCCGGCGGTGGGGTCATGGGGTCGGGTCTCCTCGTTGTTTGGGGCCCCGCGTCACCGCTGTGTCACGCGGGGCCAGCATGATTGTACGTTGGGAGATTGCGTCGCGAGTACGAGAAGAATGATGGTCGTGTTCCGCCGGCTGCGGGCGTGTGGGCTCCTGCTGGCCGGTATCTTGGCCGTGCCGGCCAGGGCGCAGGAATCCCCGCCGGTCGAGGCGGAGGACTTCGCCATCCATGCCCAATCGACGTATGTCTGGCAGCGCAAGCCCTCGTTCGCGTCCCCGTACCAGGGGGAGAACTCGCTGTCGGGGGCTCGCGCCACGAGTTATTCGCTGACCGCCACCGTGGACCTGGGCGCCCGGCTGTGGGAAGGGGCCGAGGTCCACTTCAACGGCGAGGGCGCGCAGGGCCTCGCGTTCTCGGGCCTGCATGGCCTGGGCGGCCTGACCAACGGCGAACTGGCCAAGACCGCGGGCTCGGACATGGTCTTCTACCGCGCCCGCGCCTTTCTACGGCAGACCTGGGGCCTGGGCGGCGGACGCGAGGCGGTCGAGCCGGACATGAACCAGCTCGCGGGCTTCGCCGACAAGCGGCGCATCGTGCTGACGGCGGGCAACATCTCGGTGCTGGACGTGTTCGACGCGGTGTCGGTCAGCCATGATCCGCGCACGCAGTTCATGAACTGGGCCTTCATGGCGCATGGCAGCTACGACTATGCCGCCGATGCCCGGGGCTATACCTGGGGCGCGGTGCTGGAATATATCGATGACGGCTGGGCGGTGCGCGCCGGCCGCTTCATGCAGCCCCGGGGGTCCAACGGCCTGCCGCTGGACCGGCGGCTGGGGCGCCACCATGGCGACCAGATCGAGTTCGAGAAGTCCTACGCCGTGCTGGACAGGCCCGGCACCCTGCGCGTGCTGGCTTTCCGCAACAAGGCGAACATGGGGAGCTACGACGACGCGCTGGTGGCGGCGCGGGGCGGGGCGCCGGACCTGGCGGCGGTGCGCAAGGAGCGGACCAAGCTGGGAATGGGGGTAAGCCTGGAGCAGGCCCTGACCGACAGCGCGACGGCCTTTCTCCGCCTGAACTGGGCCGATGGCAAGACCGAAACCTATGCCTTTACCGAGATCGATCGTTCGGTCTCGGGCGGCGTGGCGTTCGACGGCGCGGCCTGGGGGCGGTCGGGCGACAGCGCGGGCGTGGCGGCCGCGGTCAATGCGCTCAGCGCCTCCCACCGCGAATACCTGCGTCGCGGCGGGGTCGGCGCCTTCCTCGGTGACGGCACGCTGAACTACGGACCCGAGCAGATCGCCGAGGCCTATTACAGCTGGCGCCCCTTGAAGCGGCTGTGGATCACCGCGGACGCGCAATACATCCGCCATCCCGGCTACAACCGCGACCGGGGCCCGGCTAAGGTGTTCGCGCTGCGCCTGCACACCGAGTTCTGAGGCGCGGCGCGGAGTCCCTTTATTCAGGCTGGATGTGGGCCTTGTCGATCACGGCCTTCCAGGCCTGCGCCTCCTGCCTGATGCGCGCGGCGAACTCCGCCGGGGTGCTGCCTATGGGCGTGACGCCGATGTCGGTGTATTGCTTGCGGATGGCGGGATCCTTCAGGACCTCGCGCAGCGCGCGCGAGAACTTGTCGATGATCTGCGGATCGGTGCCCACCGGCGCGGCCAGTCCCCACCAGTTGCCCGTGACGAGTCCCGGCAGACCCTGCTCGGCCGTGGTCGGCACCGACGGCAGCATGGCCAGGCGTTCGCCGTCGGCCACGGCGATGGCGCGCAGCCTGCCGCTGGCCACGTGGCCGGCCACCGAGCTGAGCGCGGTCACGTAGAGCTGGATCTCGCCCGCCATCAGCGCCTGGACGGCGGGCGGCGAGCCCCGGTAGGGAACGTGGGTCAGCTGTACGTTGGCGAGCTGGCTGTACAGTTCGGCCGCGAGGTGGGGCGGGGTGCCGTTGCCGGGCGAGCCGAAGTTCAGCTTGCCGGGGTTCTTCTTCGCCTCGGCGGTCAGGTCGGACAGGGTGCGGATGTCGGACGAGCCGTTGACCACCAGCACGGACGGGCCGTTGCTGAGCAGGGACACGGGCACCAGGTCCTTGGTCGGATCGAAGCGCATGCCCTTGAACAGGTACTGGTTGGTGACGAAGTTGTTGGTCGCTCCCAGCAGGAAGGTGTAGCCGTCCGGGGTGGCGCGCACCACTTCGTCGGCGCCGATGTTGCCGGAGGCCCCGCTCTTGTTGTCGATCAGGATGCGCACGCCGAATTGCTTTTCCAGTTGCAGCTGGACGAAGCGCAGGGTGATGTCGCCGGTATTGCCGGGCGCGTAGGGAACCACCACGCGTATCGGGCGCGAGGGCCAGGCATCGGCCGCCACGGCGGCGGTCGAGGCGAAGACGCAGGCGGCGGCGAGGCTGGCGACCGCCAGTCGGCGAGCCGGGAAGGGAACGGATTTCATGGGCAATCTCCTTCAGGGGGTGGGGGCGACGATGTGGCCGTCGACCACCGTCAACAGGGAATGCAGCGTGGCGATCTCGTCCTCGGCGCAGGTCAGCGGATCGGCGTTCAGCACCGTCAGGTCGGCCAGCTTGCCGGGTTCGATCGAACCTCGGATGTCTTCGTCGAATGTCAGGTAGGCGCCGCCCCGCGTGGCGATGTCCAGCGCCTCCTGCCGGCTCAGTGCCTGGCCGGGGGCCACGGGGCCGCCGCCGCGGCTACGGCGCGCGACCGCGTGCCAGATGGGACCGAACAGCGAAACGGGCAGGTTGTCGCTGCCGAACGCCACCGCCACGCCGGCGTCGCGCAGGCGGCGCAGCGGCACGATGTCGTCCTGGCCGGCGGCGCCGCGGCGCTGCATCCAGAGATCGCCGTCCTTGTATATATGGCGGTTGGTGTGCGTGGTCAGCACGAGGCCGAGGTCGCGTATCCGGGCCTGGGTGTCCGCATCGATCACCGGCTGGTGGCCGAGCACCCAGCGCTGGTCGTCGATGGGGTGCTGGCGGTGGGCCTGTTCGAACAGGGGCAGCAGGTCGGGCCAGATACCCGCGACGCGGATGCCGGCGCGGGCGGCCTCGGCCAGCAGCGGTGCCAGTGCGTCGGCATCCAGGGCCGCTCCCGCCTGGAAGCCGGCCCAGCCGGTACAGGGGTGGTTGCCGGCCCGCAGCCTATTGTTCAGTGGATCCTTATCGATCTCGGCGTACAGGCCCTGCACCCGCAGCATGTCGTCGCCCCGGCCGCGGCGTGCCAGCCAGGCGCTCCATTCGCGCAGCAGCTCCAGCGCCTGTCCTTCGCCCCGAGGCCCCCAATAGGGGCTCAGGACCAGGGTGGACCGCACGGTCGACGCGCCTTGGCCATGGACCGTCTCGTAGGCGTCGATGACTTCGCCGGCCACGCCGTGCCCTTCGAACACGGCCGTGGTGCCGTAGCGGTTGTACTCGGCCATCGCGTGCCGCAGGCCGCTGGCGCGCTGTTCGGCGGTGAAGCCCGGGGCCGCGCGCATCAGGGTGTGTTCGACGATGGGCACCAGCGTGCGCTCGACGAAGCGGCCGGTGGGGCGTCCGGCGGCATCGCGCTCGATGTTGACGTCGGGCGAGGGCGAGGCCGTGGCCGGCGTCACGCCCGCCAGCGCCAGGGCGCGGCTGTTGGCCACCGAGACCAGCGGCGCGCGGTTGCGCCAGTATCCCCAGATGGGCCGGATGTAGACGGGATGGTCGGGGCTGACCCGGTCCAGGTCATCGCGGGTGGGGTAGGGGCCGCCGGCCAGTGCGTCGTCGGGCTCGGGGTACTCGGGAGGCTGGCCGACGGGCTGGGTCACGATCCAGGTTCCCGGCGGCGCCTTGGCGGCCTCGGCGGCGATGATGTCCAGGATGTCGTCGCGCGTGCGCGCGCCGGCCAGGCTGGGCAGGTGGCGCCGCAGGCCTTCGCGGTCCATGTGGGCGTGGCCGTCGGTCAGCCCCGGCAGCACCGACTTGCCGCCCAGGTCCACCCGCCGCGCATCCGGGCCGGCCAGGGCCAGCACCTCGTCGTCGCTGCCCACGGCGGCGATGTGGCGGCCACGGACCGCGACGGCCGAGGCGACGTCGCCGCGGTCGTTGCAGGTGATGATCTTGCCTCGGTGGAGGACCAGGGTGGACGGCACGGCCGGATGGCTCCTGCGGTAAGCGTTCCGGCAAATCTAGCAGAGTCGACTAATTGTAAAAATTGAAATATTCATATAGATTCATAGTGATTTCCAATACTTCACCGGTGGATCCGCACGATGTCGATCTCCCTGCGCCAACTCGAGGCCTTCGTCGCGGTATGCAACGAAGGCAACTTCAGCAAGGCGGCCCAGCGCATCCATATTTCCCAGTCGGGCCTGAGCATCCTGATCCGGGAGCTGGAGCAGAGCCTGGAATGCCGCCTGTTCGACCGCAGCACGCGCCAGGTCAGCCTGACCGACGCCGGGCGCGAGTTCCGGGTGCCGGCGGCCCGCCTGCTGGCCGACCTGTCGACGGCGGTCGGCAACGTCAAGGGGCTGGCCTCGCGCCAGCATGGCCACGTGACGGTGGCCGCGCCGCCGTTGCTGATGTCGCGCCTGATGGTGGGCATCGCCGCTCGGTTCCGCAGCGCCTATCCCCACATCGCGCTGACGCTGCGCGACATTCCCTCGGAAGCCATTCCCGCGGGCATCGCCTCGGCCGACATCGACCTGGGCCTGGGCATGCTGCCGGCGGATCGCGACGAATACCTGACCGAAGCCCTGGTCGAAGGACCGCTGGTGGCGCTGCTGCCCCGCGACCATCCGCTGGCGCGCCGCCGCCAGCTGAGATGGGCGGACCTGGCGGCGACGCCGCTGGTCGCGCTCACGCCGGAAAACTCCTTCCGCCAATTCCTGGACGGATGCTTCGCGCGCCTGGACCTGCAGCCGCGGATCGCCGTCGAGGTCGTCCAGCTGAGCACCGTCATCAGCCTGGTGGAGGCCGGGTTTGGCGCCGCCATCATGCCGCCCTATGGCGCGCTGGTCCCGGGCGAGGGCAATTCGGTGGTCCGGCCGCTGCGCGATCCCGTGGTCCGCTCCGAGATCGCGTTGATCCGCGACCGCTTCCGCTCGCCTTCGGCCGCGGCGGCGGCCTTCATCGAGGTGGCGCGCGATGTCGTCGCGGGACGTTCCCGGCCCCTGCGCGTTACGTAACGCCCCTGCGTATGGTACGTAACGTTTCGGCTCCGGCGCCTGGCCGAGGGACCGGGAATCGGTGTGACTATCGCACCGAAGGAACATCTCCGGATTGCCGATATCCCGTTTGTTTTCAACGTTTCCGCCGTTTCGCCAGCCTTCGTTTCGAGCTTCGCGAACGCCCGTGCCGCATGGGTCCGAGGCTGATGGCATAGCTTTTGCTCGAAGCTCCCGCAAACGTGTTTTCCAGCAGCGACCGATTCTCCATCCGGCGGATTGCGGCACTGGTGGGATACCTATCCGTGGGGGCTGAAATTGAACAAGACCTATCGCACCGTGTGGAGCCAGAGGCTCGGATGTTGGGTGGCGGTTGCCGAAACCGCGCGTGCCAGGGGTAAGGGCGGCGCCGCCAAGGCTGGCGCGCTTGCCGTGGCGCTGGTGGCGGGCGCCTGGACGGCGCCGGCGGCGGCCGACGGCATGCACGGCGTGCCGGGGCTGTCGAGCGCGCGGCTGACCGATGGCGCCGCGGTGGGCGTGATGAGCCAGATGCTGCAGGCCACGACCAATGCGGCGCCCAGCGTCGCTCCCGTGGCGTCGGCCATGCAGCAGGGGGTCTCGCAGACGGCGGCGGCACTGGCCGGCATCAGCTCGTCCATCCTGCCGCCGGCCTCGGCATTGCAGCAGGTACCCCTTTCCGAGGCCGTGCCGTCGCTGCCCGTGGTCAGCGAGGTGCTGGCCGCCACGCCGGTTCCCGCCGCCGTCCAGGCTATCGCCGCCGCGCCCACCGCGGTGACGAAGAAGGTCGCCTCGGCGCTGCCCGGCAAGGTCGGCAGCGCAGTCGAGGCGGTTCCCGCCAAGCTGGCCGAGGTGCTGGCTTCGGCGCCGGTCGACAAGAGCCGCAATACCGCGTCGCCCGTCGATGGCGCCGTCGCTTCGGCGGCATCGCTGGGGTCGGTCGCCACGCTGTCCAACAGCGTGCCGGCCTCGCCCATGTCGCCGCTGAGCGGCAATGGCACGCTGGGCATCCTGCCGACCGGCGGTTCGTTGTTCCCCAGCAGTTCCAATCGCCAGACCATGGCGGTTGCCGCCTCGTCCGGCTCGGAGCCGCCTCCGCTCAATCCGCCCGCGCCCACCGGCCTGGTGATCGGCACGGCCGGCCTGCTGGGCGGCGTCGGGCAGGGCCTGCAGCCGCTGACGATGAGCCTGTTCGGCCAGAAGGAAGCCTGGCTGCGGTCCGGCGCGCTGAGCGTGAACCGCGAGAACATCAACGCCCGCTTCAGCGTGGTCAACGTGCTGGGCATTCCCATCCTGGACCTGGCGCCGGTGACGGGCACGCTGCAAGGCACCCTGGGCGGCTCGCTGCCCGAGCAGAAACTCACCCTGCTGGGCGGCGTGACTTCGGGCAACTACATCACCAACATCAATTCCGGCCTGACCTACAACAACGGCCTGCTGCTGCCCGGCACGCAGCCACCGTCTTGGGTGGACCAGAACAACTGCCTGAACGTCCTGGGCCTGGCCGGCGCCACCTGCTGGGACGTCCCCGCTGCGCAGAACAACCAGGTGCTGATCGGCGACGGCGCTTCGGCCAACGGATCGCAGGAAGTCGTGATCGGCACCAATGCCAAGCACATCCTGCCCAACGAGGACGCCGGGGCGATCTTCACCGATCCCAACATGCCCGGCGTGCCCGACACCAACTATGCGGCGCGCAAGGGCCACTCGGTCCTGATCGGCGACAGCACCTACGGCAACGCCAACGGCCAGACCATCGTCGGCGCCAGCGCGTCGTCGACCGTGGCGGGCGGCGTCGCGCTGGGCTTCCAGTCCGTGTCGGACCGCGAAGGCGGCGGGCAGGAGGTGTTCTCCAACGTCGCGGTGCCGGTGCGCGGCGCGGTCTCCGTGGGTTCCGCGGGCAACGAGCGGCAGATCATCAACGTGGCGGGCGGCACGGCGGATACCGATGCCGTCAACGTGCGCCAGCTCAAGGCGGTGTCCGACCAGATCGACAACGTCGACGTCAACTCGGTCAAGTACGACGACGCCACCCGCGGCAAGGTGACGCTGGCCGGCGCGGGCGGCACGGTGGTGACCAACGTCAAGGCCGGCGCCGTGAACGCGACCAGCACCGACGCGGTGAACGGTTCCCAGTTGAACGACACCAACACCAACATCACCAACGTCGATAATCGCGTGACGAACGTGGACAACCGCGTCACCAACATCGACAACAGCGGCACCAAGTACTTCAAGGCGAACTCCACCCTGGCGGCCGCCTCGGCCGCCGGCACGGACAGCGTGGCGGCCGGCGGCGCGTCCGTCGCCTCCGCCGCCAATGCCGTGGCGCTGGGCAACGGCGCCAATGCCAGCATGGCCAACAGCGTCGCGCTGGGGGCCGGCTCGACCACGACCGTGGGCGCGCAGGCCGACTATGTGGCCTATGCGTTGACCGCGCGGCAAGCGTCGGCGGGCGAGGTCTCGGTGGGCAGCGCAGGCGCCACCCGCCGTATCACCAACGTCTCGGCGGGCAGCGCCGACAACGACGCGGCCAACATCGCGCAACTGAAGGCGGTGGACAGCCGCATCGGCGACGTGGACAAGCTGGCGGTCAAGTACGACGACGACACCAAGACCAAGATCACGCTGAATCCGGGCGGCACCGGCACGGTGATCTCGAACGTGGCCAAGGGCGCGGTCACCTCGACCAGCACCGAGGCGATCAACGGTTCGCAGCTGTGGGGATGGACTCAGGACGAGACCAACGTCATGAGCAATCTGAGCCTGTACAAGCGCATCAACGACATCAGCGTCGACACCAAGTACTTCAAGGCCAATTCGACCCTGGACGGGGCGCAGGCCGTCGGCGCCAACAGCGTCGCGGCGGGTCCGGCCGCGGTGGCCAACGGCGCCAACAGCGTGGCGGTCGGCAATGGCGCGACCACGGCCGCCGACAACAGCGTGGCCATGGGCGGCGCCTCGACGGCCTCCGGGGCGGCTTCGACGGCGGTGGGTTCCGATGCCAAGGCCACCGGCGCGCAGTCGACGGCGATGGGTTCCGGCTCGGCCGCCAGCGGCGCCAACGCGACCGCGGTAGGCTCGGGCTCGAAGGCCACCGGCACGGATTCGACCGCCATCGGCGCCAATTCCGAGGCCAAGGCGAACAACAGCGTCGCGCTGGGAGCGGGCTCGGTGGCCGACCGCGACAACACCGTATCGGTGGGCGCCGTGGGCAAGGAGCGCCAGATCACCAACGTGGCGCGCGGCACGGAGGATACCGATGCCGTCAACTACGCGCAGTTGAAGGAAGTCTCGGGCGACGTCACCAACATCAAGAAGGACGTGACGAACATCCAGGAAGGCAAGGACGGGATGTTCCAGATCGAGAACTCGCTCGCGCGGGACAAGCCCAAGCCCACCGGCAAGGATTCGGTGGCCGGCGGCGCCGGCGCGGTGGCGGAGGGCGCGGCGGCGACGGCGGTCGGCAACGCGTCCATCGCCAAGGGCGAGAACGCGACGGCGGTCGGCAATTCGGCGCAGGCCCTGGGTACCAACTCGACGGTGGTGGGCAATTCCGCCCTGGCGTCCGGCGCCAACGCCTCGGCTTTCGGCACCGGCGCCAAGGCCGAGGGCAGCGGCAGCATGGCCATGGGCAACGGCGCGCAGACGGGCGCGGCAGCCACCAATTCGGTCGCGATCGGCAGCCAGGCCAACGCCGCCCAGAGCAACACCGTCGCGCTGGGCAACAACGCCCAGGCCACGGTGGCCAACAGCATGGCGCTGGGCACCGGGGCGCAGGCCAGCGGCGCCAACAGCGTGGCCCTGGGCACGAACTCGGTGGCGAACCGGCCCAACGTGGTGTCGGTGGGCGCGGCGGGCCAGGAGCGGCAGATCGTCAACGTGGGCGATGGCACCGCGGACACGGATGCCGTCAACCTGCGGCAGTTGCGCAGCGCCACCTCGGACTTCACCAGCAGCATCAGCAGCGTGCGCGACGACCTGCGCAAGGTCGAACGCAACGCCAACGCCGGCGCGGCCTCGGCCATGGCGGTGGCGGGCCTGCCGCAGGCGTACACCCCGGGACGCAGCATGGCCTCGGCGGCCGCCAGCCATTATCTCGGCCAGTCCGCCATCGCCGTGGGGCTGTCCACCATCTCCGAGAATGGCCGCTGGGTCTACAAGATTGCCGGCAACGTCAATTCGCAGGGCAAGGTGGGCGCCGTCATCGGCGCGGGTTACCAGTGGTAGCGCGCATGAACGAATCATCGGAGGTCAGGATGCAAGAAAAGAACCCCCATGCCCGCCGCGCCGGCCAGGCCGGCAGGCGCCTCGCGCTGCTGACCGCATGCGTGGCTTCGCTGGCCGTGATGAGCGGCTGCTCGATGTTCCGCAGTTCGAAGGCGCCCGCTTCGCCGGCGCCGTCCTCGGCGGCCGCAGCGACCGGCTCGAGTCCGCCCGCGGTGGAGTTCCCGGCCCGCGAGTCGGCGTCGCTGAAGGAAGGTACTTTCGTCAACCTGGACAATCTCAGGCAGATGATCCCGGGCATGACCAAGCCCCAGGTCTACGACCTGCTCGGCCCTCCGCACTTCAGCGAGGGCGTGTTCGGCGTGCGCACCTGGAACTACATCTTCAACTTCCGCACCGGCAACGGCAACGAGTTCATCACTTGCCAGTACCAGCTGCGTTTCAACAAGGACATGCAGACCGAGGCCGGCAACTGGAACCGGCGCGAGTGCGCGGACTTCGTGTTCCCGCGCCCGGTGGCCGCTCCGCCGCCGCCTCCACCCGCGCCCGTGCCGGTCAAGCCGGCTCCCAGGCAGATCACGCTGGGCGCCGACGCGCTGTTCGCGTTCGACAAGTCCGACCTGGCCAGCATTTCGCCCGAGGGACGCCGCCGCCTGGACGAGATCGGCAAGGAACTGCGCAGCGTGAACGTCGAGCGGGTACGCGTGATCGGCCACGCCGACCGGCTGGGCAGCGCGAGCTACAACGACAGGCTGTCGCGCCAGCGGGCCGCCACGGTGGTGACCTACCTGGTCAATTCCGGCGTGCCGTCCAATCTGATCAGTTCGGACGGACGAGGCTCGCGCGAGCCGGTAGTGCAGTGCGACCAGCGCAACCGCAGCGAATTGATTGCCTGCCTGGCGCCGAACCGCCGGGTCGTCATCGAGATCCAGGGCAAGGCCGGTTCGTCGTGAGTTTTTCCGCGCCGCCTCCGGGCGGCGCGGAACCTTGACGTACGGTGCGCATTTCGTTTGTCTGGCGGACGTCTCCGAGTTAGGATTACCCCTTATCGATCTCCCGCAACGCGCGGCCCGCAAGGCGCTTCCGGGGGCGCGCGCGGCGCGTGGGGGATCCTTCCGGAGACACGCATGTCCGCATTCACTTCCCTTACCGAAAACTTCGCCGTGGCGCCCCAGCTGGCTCCCGGAGACATGGCCGCCGTCGCGGCGGCCGGTTTCAAGAGCGTCATCAACAACCGGCCCGACTTCGAAGGCGGCCCGGCCCAGCCCTCCAGCGAACAGATGGAAGCCGCGGCCCAGGCGGCGGGGCTGAACTACGTCCACCAGCCGGTCAATGGCGCGAACATCCAGCCGGGCGACGTTTCCACCTTCGCGTCCCTGCTCAAGACGCTGCCGGGGCCGGTCCTGGCCTTCTGCCGCAGCGGGGCGCGATCGACCAAGCTGTTCATGTCCGCCAGCAACTCCCTCTGACCGGACCGCGACGTGGCGTTCACGCTGGCGGGTGCGGTCGACGGCATCAAGCGGCGGCGCAAGCTGCTGGTGCGTATTCTCATCGTCCTGCTGGCGCTGTGGCTGCTGTTCCTGGCCCTGACCGCCTGGGGCATTCCCCGGCTGGTCCGCAGCGTGGCGCTGGCGCAGGTGCCGGAGGCCCTGGGCCGCACGGCCCGCATGGGCGAGGTCTCGTTCAATCCCTTCAAGCTGCGCCTGCGCGTCCATGATTTCGCCATCCTCGACCAGGCGGGCGCCAAGCCGGACTTCTCGGTGGAGCAGGTCGAGGTCAATGCCTCGATCTCGTCGCTGTTCCGGCTCGCGCCGGTGGTGGACGGGCTGGCGATCACCGCGCCGCGCGTCTCGCTGGTCCGCGAGGGGCCGCAACGCTTCAACATCAGCGACATCCTCGACCGGCTGGCCGCCAAACCCTCGGAAGACGGGCCGCCGCCCCGGTTCTCGCTGAACAACGTCAAGCTGGACGGGGGCGAGATCACCGTCGACGACAAGGTCACGGGCCGCCAGCATACGGTGCGCGACCTGCAGGTGGGCATTCCCTTCCTGTCCACGCTGGCCTATGCCACCGACATCGACGTGCAGCCCAGGCTGTCGGCGCTGGTCAACGGCAGTCCGTTCAACCTGGAAGGGACCGCGCGGCCCTTCGATACGCCGCGCACGTCTTCGCTGCACCTCAAGATCGATGACCTGGGGCTCGACGCGCTGGCCGACGCCGTGCCGGGCGCGATGCCGGTGGCGCTCAAGCACGCGCGGCTCGACAGCGATGCCCAGCTGGTGTTCGAGGAAGGGGGCTCGGCGGCGCCGAAGATTCGCCTCGAGGGCCAGGCCACGGTACGCGAAGTGGACGTGCGCGACCAGGGCGATGCCGCGCTGCTGGCGTTCAAGAGCCTGGCGCTGGAGAAATTCGCGCTGGAGCCGCTGGCGCGCCGTTTCCAGGCCGAACGCATCGTGCTGGCCGGCCCCTCGATCCATGCCAGCCGCTCGGCCGACGGGCGCGTGAACCTGGCCGAGGTGGCCGCCCGTTTCCAGCAGCCGGCGGCGCCCGCGCCCGCGCCCGCCGCGCCGGCGCCCGCGTCCGTCGCGCCCGCACAGGCCGATGCCTGGCACGTGTCGGTGGGAACCGTGGCATTGCAGGACGGTGAACTCGCCTGGCACGATGAACAGGACCGCTTCGATTACCGCATCTCGGAGTTCGCGGCCGAGCTGCGCGACCTGAAGCTGCCAGCCGCCCAGGACCAGGCCGTGCCCCTGACCGTGGCCGCGCGCGTGGGCGAGGCGGGGCGCCTGGACGTGAGCGGTCCGATCCGGCTCCAGCCTTTCTCGGCGGACCTCGACCTCAAGCTGGATTCGCTGGCGCTGCCCGCGCTGGCGCCGCTCTGGAAACCGTACCTGGCGCTGCGCATCGACGACGGCTCGCTGGGAGCGGCGGCCAAGCTGCACGTGGAGCAGGGCGATTCCCTGGCGGTGCGCTGGGGCGATGGCAGCGTCGCGCTGCGCAAGCTGGCTGCGGCACCCGTCTCGGACAAGGCCTCCAGCTTGAAGCTGGAGTCGCTGGAGGTGGGCGGGCTGGCTGGGGATCTGGCGGGGCGCACGGCCCGGATCGAGCGTATCGCCATCGACGGCCTGGCATTGGCGGCCACCCGGTCGGCCTCGTCGGCCGTGAGCTGGGCGGACATCGTGGTACCGGCCGCGCCCGGTGCCCGGTCCGCCGGCAAGCCGGCCCCGGCTCCTGCCGGGCATGCCCCGGCCGCGTGGAAGGTGACCGCGGGCACGCTGTCGGTCGCCAAGAGCTCGCTCAGGCTGACTGACGAGTCCGTGTCGCCCCGCGTGGCGCTGCGCCTGGACGGTTTGCAGATGGAAGCGCGCAATGTCGGTTCCGACCTGCGCGCGCCCGTCGATTTCTCGCTGCGTTCGTCCGTCCAGGGCCGCGGCACCGCCGACATCAAGGGCACGGTCGTGCCCGAGCCGCTGTCGGTCAAGGCCCAGGTGCGCGCCAGCCGGCTCGACCTGGCGGCGCTTGCCCCCTATCTGGCCGAGCGGCTCAACGCCACCGTGAAGAGCGTGGTGGCGGGCGCCAACGGCAGGCTGGAGTTCGCGGCCGCCACCGGCAGGCAGCCGCAGCGCGCGGCCTGGACCGGCGCCGCCGAGATCACCAACCTGGACCTGATCGACAAGCTCAACTCGGCGGATTTCCTGAAATGGAAGCGGCTGGCGTTCAAGCGGCTGAACGTGGTCAGCGCGGGCGAGACGCTCAAGGCCGATCTGGGCGACATCTCGCTGGAAGACTTCTTCGCGCGGGTGATCCTGAGCGAGCAGGGGCGGTTGAACCTGTCGCAGCTGATCGTCCAGCCGGGCGAGGAAGCGGGGTCCATCACGGCCGAAAAGTCGGCGGAGCCGGCCGCGAAGGGGGAAAGCAAGCCCCCGGCCGCTGCGCAGGATACCAAGGAGGCCAGTGCCGCTGCCTCCGAGGCGGGCGGCATGCCGCGCGACATCCGCGTGGGCGCGGTGCAGCTGGCGCGGGGCCACATCAATTTCACCGACAACTTCGTCAAACCCAATTACCGCGCCAACCTGACCGATATCGCCGGCAGCATCTCGGCCGTATCGTCGGCGGACAGCCAGCCGGCCGACGTGCAGGTCACAGCCAAGGTGGACGGCGACGCGCCGGTGGACATCACCGGCAAGCTCCATCCCTTCGGGCCGAGGCTGTATACGGACATCCATGCCAGCGCCAAGGGCGTGGAGCTGCCGGCGCTGACGCCCTATGCGGCCAAGTACGCCGGCTACGCCATCGAGCGCGGCAAGCTGTCCATGGACGTGCACTACCTGATCCAGGACGGCAAGCTCCAGGCCACCAACAAGATCTTCCTCGACCAGCTTACCTTCGGCGAACGCGTCGACAGTCCCGATGCCCTGAAGCTGCCGGTGCAACTGGCGGTGTCGCTGCTCAAGAACAGCCGCGGCGAGATCGACATCGAACTGCCGATCTCGGGCTCGCTGGACGATCCACAGTTCTCGGTCGGCGGCATCATCTTCCGCGCCCTGATCAACCTGATCACGCGTGCCGTGACGGCGCCGTTCTCGCTGCTGGCCTCGGCCTTCGGCTCGGGCGAGGAGCTGTCCCACATCGATTTTGCCCCGGGCAGCGCCAGGCTGGATGACGGCGCGCGCAAGCGCATCGACACGCTGGTCAAGGCCTTGAACGATCGTCCCGGCCTGCGCCTGGACGTGGCCGGCCGGGCCAATCCCACCGTGGATACGGACGGGCTGCGCAAGGCGGGCGTGGAAGCGATGATCCGCGCCCAGCAGCGCGAGGACTTGCGCAAGCGCGGCGACGAGGCCGGCGACAAGGACCTGCCGCCGCTCGATGCCGCGCAGCGGGCGCGCTATCTGGAAAGCGCATACAAGGCCGCAAAGATCGACAAGCCGCGCAACATGATCGGGTTGGCCAAATCCATCCCGGACTCCGAGATGGAGTCGTTGCTGGCCGCCAGTGTGAACGTAGGGCCCGACCAGTTGCGCGCCTTGGCCGTACGCCGGGCACAGGCCGTGATGGCGCCGCTGCGCGAGGCCAAGCTGGGCGA
The DNA here is from genome assembly GCF_003854895.1 of Pigmentiphaga sp. H8. Taxonomy (NCBI): domain Bacteria; kingdom Pseudomonadati; phylum Pseudomonadota; class Betaproteobacteria; order Burkholderiales; family Alcaligenaceae; genus Pigmentiphaga; species Pigmentiphaga sp. H8. The sequence continues at coordinate 1,239,586 of NZ_CP033966.1, forward strand.
GAGGGCCTTCGTGGTGGCCCCCAGGGTCGAGGCCAAGCCCGCCGAGGGGGGCGTGCAGGCGGGCGTGGATTTCAGTCTGAAGTAGAGGCTTTCCCCCTGCGGGCTTCGCGCGTGCCCCAGGAAAGACGTCTTTGCATCATGGCGTCCGAGCGAAACGGGCCATGGGGTCTTAGACTGTCGCTTTCACCACGACAGACAGCCTCTTCCATGGTTTCCAGCAGCACTCCTCCTTCCTCAGGGCGGCGCGAGCGTTACGGGTCGGATCGCTCACTCGGCTATTTGCTCAATCGGACGGCCGACATCGTCTCGACGGCCTTCATCGAGATCCTGCGCAACGAATCCATCAGCTTGCCGGAATGGCGAGTGCTCACCGTGCTTACCGACCGCGACCAACAAACGCTCAGTGAACTGGCGGCGCATGTCGGCACGGAGCTGTCCTACCTGTCGCGCATCGTCGCTCACGCGGAGCAGCGAGGCTTGGTGGTCCGCTTGGCGAGTCCAGCCGACAAACGCTCGACCTGCGTGTCCATTACCGATGCGGGCCGGGCGATGGTGCGGCTATTCATGCCGCAGGCACGGGCCCTGGAGGCGACCTGGCTGCGAGGCATTCCTCCCGGCGACGTGGAGGTCCTGCGCCGGACCTTGCAGGCCCTCTACAGCAACGTGCTGGATGCATCCACCTCGGCGCGGTCCTCGGGCCGCAAGCTCAAAGTGGCGCAGCGCGCCCGCAACCGCCGCGACGGTCCCGCGGAGAAGTAGCAGACGGAGCACTGAACGCGGCGCGGGTCGTACACCGCGCCTGCGGGTTTTCTCTATGTGCGCCACATTTAAAAGGTAGTTTAAGCTACCTTTTAAATGTGACGCACACGGCTGCCGATCCGTCGGCGCCGATAAAAGAAGGAGATACCCGTGGCGACTTATGATGGTCCGATCCTGGACGCATTCACCCATTTCCTGCCCCCCGAGTACATGGAGCAGGTCGTGCGCCGCTCCACCAATCGCGACCTGGCCAAACGGCTGACAGCCATTCCCATGCTGTTCGACCTGGAGCGCCGCCTGGCCATGATGGAGCGCTGGCCTCGGTACGCCCAGGTGCTGACCCTGTCGCAGCCGTCGGCGGACAGCGTCTGCGCCGCCGACGAGTCCCCCGCGCTGGCCCGCCTGGGCAACGACGGGCTGGCGGCCGTCGTCGACCGGCACCGGGATCGTTTTCCCGCTTTCGTTGCCAGCCTGCCGTTGAACAACCTGCCCGCGGCAGTGGAAGAGTTCGACCGCGCCGTGCGCCAGTGCGGCGCCGCTGGTGTGCAGATCGACACCAACGTGCAAGGCCTGCCGCTCGATGATCCCCGCTTCTTCCCCTTGTTCGAAAAGGCCGTTGAACTGGACGTGCCGATCTGGTTGCATCCCTACCGCGGCAGCCGGCCCGCCGACTACCCAGGCGAGGAGAAATCGAAGTATGAGATCTGGCAGGTGCTCGGCTGGCCCTACGAGACCAGTGTCGCCATGGCGCGGCTGGTCTTCTCGGGCGTGCTCAAACGCCTGCCCGCGCTCAAGATCATCACCCATCACCTGGGGGCGATGATCCCGTTTTTCGAAGGCCGTATCGGTTCTCTGTGGGATCAGCTGGGCACGCGCTCCGCCGACGAAGACCTCAGCCACGTCAAGGAGATGCTGGGCCGCCGGCCAGTCGAGTACTTCCGCATGTTTTACGGCGATACGGCTATCGGCAGTTCGCCGGCAGCCATTCGTTGCGGCCTGGAGTTCTTCGGCGAAGACCAGGTGGTGTTCGCCAGCGATTGCCCCTTCGACCCCGAAGGTGGCGTGGGTTTCATCCGCGACGGGATCGCGGCCATCCGCCAGCTCGATCTGCCGCTGGCCACGCAACAGAAAATTTTCTACGGCAATACCGCGCGCCTGCTCAAGCTCGGCCAGGCGCCCCTCGCTCGGGAGGCGAACCATGCGTAAATCCCTCTGTCTCGCGCTTGGCGGCTCGATGTTCGCGTGCACCGCCATGCTTTCCCCGTTCGCCTGGGCGCAGGCCCCCTCGACGCCGCCAGCCTCGTTTCCGACGCGGGCGATCACCATGATCGTGCCCTATACGCCCGGCAGCGGTGCCGACATCCTGGCACGTGCGATCGGTCCGATCATGTCGCGCGAGCTCGGCCAGCCGGTCGTCGTCGAGAACCGCGCCGGAGCGAGCGGAACGATCGGCACCACCGCGGTTGTCCGGGCGGCGCCGGACGGCCACACGCTTCTGATGTCGGCCGATACCATCACCATTACCCCCAGCCTTTACCGCAAACTGCCCTTTTCTCCCCAGAAGGATCTGGCGCCGGTCGGCCGGGCTGCGCAAGGAACGCTCGTCCTGGTGGCGAATCCGGAAGTGCCGGCCCAATCCGTGGCCGAGCTGGTGGCCCTGGCCAAGCAGCGGCCCGGCCAGGTTTCCTATGCGTCGCCGGGCAGCGGCACGCCGCAGCATGTCCTGATGGAGCTTTTCAAGCAGTCGACGGGGACCGACATGCAGCACGTTCCCTACAAGGGCATGGCTGGAGCCTTGACGGACCTGATCGGCGGACAGGTGCAGGTAGGGGTGATGTCCGTGCAGGTAGCCATGAACCAGGTCACGACAGGCAGGTTGCGGCTGTTGGGGGTGGGCGATTATCAGCGCCTGGCGGCGGCGCCCGACGTGCCTACTTTCCAGGAAATGGGCTATCCCGAGATGTCGCACCCCAACTGGTTCGGGCTGTTCGCGCCGGCGCACACCCCGCCGGCTGTCGTCGACAAGCTGAACGCCGCCATGCTGGACGCCCTGAAGCGGAAGGAAGTGCAGGAGACCCTGAACAAGCAGGGGATGAGAGTGGCGTCCGGTACTCCGGCCGAACTGGCCAGGCAGGTCGAGCAGGACATGTCGCGCTGGAGCACGGTCATCTCCAAAGCCGGCATCACGGCCGATTGACCAACCAGGGCGTTAACACGCCCTAACCCGGAGCAAGCCATTCATGCGCGATCTCGAAGCAATGGTCGGCGGCGCCCGCCGGCAACTCGGACGCCCTCCTGAACCGATCGGATCGTCCGCGGGCGATGGCCCGCCCCGATTCGAGCTTTTCCATGCCGCCAACTCGATCTGTTCGCAGAAGGTGCGGGTGGTGCTGGCGCACCACGGCATGCCGTACCTCTCGAATGCAATGCACATCGGCGCGGGGGAAACCTATCTGCCGGAGTATGTGCGCCTGCGCATGGCGGCATGCGACCTCGCGGACCTGCCGTTGGTCTCGGCGCACTCCGGCAGCACTGCGGTGCGTACCGGGGGCTGCGATCCCGCCGTCGTGCCCACGCTGGTGGACTGGCAGACACGGCAGGTCATCATCGATTCGAAACGCATCTGCATCTACCTCGACCAGGCTGCCCCGGGCGGGGCGCGGCTGCGGTCCGACGAGCTTGCCCGGCTCGTCGATGAGGAACTGGACGTGGTCGATGGCCTGCCCAACTATCAGATGCTCGTGGGCAACGCTCCCGAGGCCGGGCGCCAGGCGTCATCGCCGCATGCCGGAACGGGTGTCGCCTTCGCGATGAGCAAGGTGGAACGCTGCAATCGCTATATCGAGGAGCATGGCCACGACGAAATCCTGCAGCGGGCCTATCGAGCCAAACGTGCCAAGGAGCTCGACGCGGCCGAGCGGCTGTTCGCACCGGCATCGATGCAGACGGCCTACGGCCAGGCCGAGGCGGCCTGCGAGCGGCTCGAGCGCAAGCTGGCAACGAGTCCTGCCGCGTGGCTTTTCGGAGACAGTCTCTCGATGGCGGATCTCTTCTGGGGCATCGAACTGCTGCGCATGCAAAACCTCGGCGCGGACAGGTTCTGGACCGGCGGCGCGCGGCCGCGCGTGGCGCAGTTCGTTCGCCGATGCGAGGCCGAGGCGGCCATTCGTTCGGCGGTGCTCGACTGGCCGGGGGCGCTCTATTAACTAGGCCGGCCTTGCCCGGCCAGCCCCGGCTGCCGGCGATCGAGCCGCTCATGGCCCGTCCTGGTGTTTCCCGCCTTCCATCCTTCGCTGGCCGCGGTTGGGGTTTGTTTTGTTTTTAATCTGGATATAAGATATCTAGATTGAGGCGTTGCCTCGCTTCTTGTCGAGTTCTTCATCATGACGCGCAGCTCTTCTTCGTCTGCCGGTGCCTTGCCGGCGCAGGGTCTGGGGTCCGTTGCCATACTTGCTCTCGGAACGTTCGCGGTCGGGACGGATGCGTTCATCGTGTCGGGGTTCCTGCCTTCGATCGCGCAGTCGTTGCAGGCGTCGAACTCGATGACGGGGCTGTCGGTCACGGTGTTCGCGGGGACGTATGCGTTGTTGGCACCGGTGCTGGCGACGGTCACGGCGCCGTGGTCGCGTAATCGGGTGTTGGTGGGGGCGCTGGTGGTGCTGGCGGTGGCCAATCTGCTGTCGGCGCTGGCGCCGGATATCTGGACGCTGCTGGCGAGCCGTGCGCTGGCTGCCGTGGGGGCCGCCGCCTATACGCCCACGGCCACGGCGGCGGGTGGGGCGCTGGTGCGGCCGGAGTTGCGGGCGCGGGCGTTTTCGCTGGTCACGGGCGGGTTGACCGTGGCGACGGCACTGGGCGTGCCGTTGGGCAATCTGGTCAGCCAGTGGTTCGGATGGCGCACCGCGTTGGGCATGGTGGCCGCGCTGGCGGCGCTGGCCTGCGTGGGCGTGGCGCTGATCATGCCATCCCTGCCGGGGCAGGCGCGTTCGTCGCTGCGCGCGCGCCTGGCGGTGCTGCGCCGGCCGGCGGTGGCCTGGGTGCTGCCGCTCACGGTGGTGGGCATGACGGCCTGCTACATCGTCTATGCCTACAGCGTGCCCGCGCTCCAGGCCCTGGGCATCGCCGACGGGCACATCGGCATGATGCTGCTCTGCTATGGCGTCGGGGCGGTGCTGGGCAATCTGCTTGCCGGATACGCGACCGATCGCTGGGGCCCCACGCCGGTGTCGGTCACCGCCTATGTGGCCATGGCGGCGTCATTCGGGATCATGGCGTGGCTGGCCGTGGCCGGTGCCGGGCACGACGTGGCGGTGGGGCTGCTGGTGCTGGTCTGGGGCATGAGCAGCTGGGGGCAGACGCCGCCGCAGCAACTGCGCCTGACCAACGCCGCGCCGCAGGAAGCGCCGCTGGTGGTGGCGCTGAACGCTTCCTGCATCTACCTGGGCATCGCCCTGGGGACCGCGCTGGGCGCGGGCCTGCTGGCGCATGGCGCGGTGCTGGGGTTTGCCGTGTCGGCGCTGGCTGCCCTGGCCGCGCTGGGGTTCGTTGCCGGCCTGGCCTGGCAGGAGCGCGCCCGCCCGCGCTAGCCTGCCGTACCTGCGTCCGTGGCCGGGTCGTCGTTTCTCAGGCGCAGCCACACCCGCCGCATGCTGAAGTCGTCGGGGTCCACGTCGATGTGGAACCCCAGCCTGCCCATCAGCGTCAGCATCGGCCGATTGTTGCCCAGCACCACGCCCTCGATCACGGCCAGCCCCTGCCTGCGCGCCGCGTCCACCAGCGTCGTCATGAGCTGGATGCCCAGTCCGCGGCGCTGCCACGCGTCGCCGATGACCAGCGCGTACTCGGCGCTTTCGCCGTCGGCGTTCAGCAGGTAGCGCGCCACGCCGATGACGGTCTCGCGCAGTTCGCCGGAATGGTCGGGGTCGGTTTCCCAGATCGTGGCCACCAGGGCAAGTTCGCGGTGGTAGTCGACCTGGGTGTAGCGCGCCAGCGTCCGCGGCGAGAGTTCGCGCATGAACGAGATGAAGCGCATGTAGCGCGTGTGTTCGGACAGCTGGCGGGTGAAATCCTGCAGCGGTGCCGCGTCTTCCGGCCGGATGGGGCGGATGGTGTAGGGCGAGCCGTCCTTGAATTGCAGGTGCCGGACCAGGCGGGCGGGGTAGGGGTGGATGGCCATGTGGGCGTAGCCGCCCAGGCCCGCGTCGGCGTCGCCCGCGGTCTCGCGCGTGAGCGTGATGCGGGTGTCGGCCGCCACGACCCGGTCGCCGTCGATCATGACGGGGTCGATGTCGATGGTCTCGATGTCGGGCAGCGCGCAGACGATCTCGGAAATCCGGACCAGCACGTCCTCGAGCGCGTCGACGGCGCGCGGCGAGAGCTGGCCCGCCAGCGTGTAGCGCCAGACCGGCGAGCGTTCCATCAGGCGGCGTGCCAGGAAGCCGTTGAGCGGCGGCAGCTCCAGGCTGCGGTTGGAGGGGCTTTCGCTGCGCGAGCGCGCGGATCCGAAGCGGATAACCGGCCCGAACAGGGTGTCGCGCGCCACGCCCATGGAGACCTTGGCCGATCCGGGCGGGCCGGCCATGGCTTCCACCGTGATGCCTTCGATGTAGGCTTGCGGCGCCGCGGCGTGGGCATTCGCCAGCATGCGCTGGTACGCGGTGACGAGTTCGGTGCTGTTGCGGATGTCCAGGTGCACGCCCCGCACCGCCGACTTGCGCACCACGTCGGGCGAATCGATCTTGATGGCCACGGGAAAGCCGATCTGCTGTGCGGCGATCACCGCCTCGGCCGGCGTGCGGGCAAGCAGGACCTGGACCACCGGGATGTGGAAAGCCGCCAGCAGCGCCTTGCTCTCGGGCTCGGTCAGGGTCAGCCGGCCCTCCCGGCGCGCGCCGTCGAGCAGGATGCGCGCGCCGGCCAGGTCGGGTTCCTGGCCGGGCGGCTCGGGCGGCGGTGTCTGCAACAGCAGTTGCTGGTTGTAGTGATAGGTGGCCAGGTTGCCGAAGGCGTCCACCGCCGCTTCAGGCGTGCGGAAGGAGGGCGAGCCGGCATCGTCCAGGATGCGGCGCAGCGGGCGCATGGCGGCATCGCCCATGAAGCAGGTGATGACCGGTTTCGGGGCCTTGGGGGCGCTGGCGGCCAGGGCCTGCGCCACCGCGCGCATGTCGGCCTCGGGGTCGGGCGACAGCACGGCCAGCACGCCGTCCACGCCGGCGTCGGCGACGATGGCCTGGACGGCCTGCGCGCAGGCCTGGGGATCGGGCGCCGAGAATTCGACCACGGGATTGTCGGTCCAGGCATTGGCGCTGAGGGTGTCCGCCAGCTGCCGGCGCGTGTCCTCGCTCAGTTCTGCGCGCATGACCGGCCGGCCCGGCCCCAACTGGTCGAGCGCCAGCTGCGCCGGACCGCTGCCATTGGCCAGCACCGCGATGCGCCGGCCGCTGGGCAGCTTGGCGAAGCCCAGCGCCTTGACCGCCGAGAACAGTTGCACGAAATAGCGGACCCGCACCGCGCCGGCGCGCCGCAGCGCGGCGTCGAACACCATGTCTGACGGGACGGTGGGCGGTCCTGGCGGCAAGGCGGAGGCCGCTTCGTCCGCGGCCAGCGGCCGCACGCTGGTGCGCCCGCGGCCGGCGTGCCCGGCCTTGAGCACCACCACCGGCTTGACGCTGGCGGCGGCGCGGATCGCGCTCATGAACTCGCGGGCGTCGCGCACGTCCTCCAGGTAGAGCGCGATGCTGTCGGTGCGCGCGTCGGCCACCAGGAAGTCCAGCACGCGGGGGACGTCCAGCGCCGCTTCGCTGCCCAGGGACACGACGGTCGAGAAGCCGGTCCGGTTGTCGTCGGCCCAGTCCATGACCACCGCCATGATGGAGCGCGATTGCGTGACCAGGGCGACGCGGCCCGAGCGCCCCAGCGAGGGATGCACGCTGGCGTTGAGGCCGGCGTGCGGCCGTTGCAGCCCGAAGCTGTGCGGCCCCAGCAGCACGCAGTCGTGGTCCGAGGCCCAGGCGCGGCAGAAGTCGTTGTCCTCGAGCGAAGGCTCGTGCGTAAGCACCGCCACCGCCCGCGGCCGGGCCGGCGCCAGGGTCTCCAGCGTGGTCCGCAGCGCCGCGCGGGGGACGGACACCACCGCCAGATCGGGCCGTTCGGCCGCCTGCGCCAGTTCCGCGGGCAGGACGCAGGCCTGCCGCTCGTCCAGCCGCAGTTCGGTGGTGCGGGCGCGCAGCGCGGCGGGCAGGGAGGCCATCAGCGGCAGCGGGCGGTCGCTGACGGCGATCAGCGAGCGGGGATCGAACAGCGGGGACAAGGCGTGCTGGGACATGGCCCTCCTTTCTGGATGAGGACGCGGCGGTGCGCGGCGACCCCGGGGGCCGCGCGGATTTGCTGCAATACAATACTACCCCGGTCAGTCGACCGTCGCGCGCTTGGCGCGCCCAGTATTCACCTCAGCACGAGAGCCGTTTTCCTATGAGCACCGATTCCTCGTCGTCCGGCCGCAATCCCGCGGTCCGTACCCGCTTCGCGCCGTCGCCCACCGGCTTCCTGCACCTGGGCGGCGCACGCACCGCGCTGTTCTCGTGGGCGTTCGCGCGCCACCATGGCGGCACCTTCGTGCTGCGGATCGAGGACACCGACCTGGAGCGTTCCACCCCCGAAGCGGTGCAGGCCATCCTGGACGGCATGGCGTGGCTGGCGCTCGAGCACGACGAAGGTCCCTTCTACCAGATGCGGCGCATGGACCGCTATCGCGAGGTGCTGGCAGGCATGCTGGCCGCCGGCTCGGCCTACTACTGTTATTGCTCGCCCGACGAACTCGAGGCCATGCGCGAGCGTGCCCGCGCCGAAGGGCGCAAGCCGCGCTACGACGGCACATGGCGGCCCGAGCCGGGCAAGGTCCTGCCACCGGTGCCCGAGGGCCGCAAGCCGGTCGTGCGCTTCCGCAACCCGCTGGACGGCGACGTCACCTGGAACGACCTGGTCAAGGGCCCCATCACCATCGCCAACGCCGAGCTGGACGACCTCATCATCGCCCGGCCGGACGGCACGCCCACCTACAACTTCTGTGTGGTGGTGGACGACTGGGACATGGGCATCACCCACGTCATCCGCGGCGACGACCACGTCAACAACACGCCGCGCCAGGTCAACATCCTGAAGGCCCTGGGCGCCACGCTGCCGGAATACGGCCACGTGCCCATGATCCTGGGACCGGACGGCGAGAAACTGTCCAAGCGCCATGGCGCGGTCAGCGTCATGCAGTACGACGACCAGGGCTACCTGCCGGAAGCCATGATCAACTACCTCGCGCGCCTGGGCTGGAGCCACGGCGACGACGAGATCTTCACGCGCGAGCAACTGGTCGAGTGGTTCGATACCCGCAGCCTGTCGAAGTCCGCGGCGCAATGGGACCCGAAGAAACTCAACTGGGTCAATGCCCACTACATCAAGCAGAGCGGCAACGAAGACCTGGCCGCGCGCGTCGTGCCGCGCATCGCCAAGCGGGGCGGGGCGGTCGACGGCGTGGACCTGCCGGCCATCATGGCGCTGCTCAAGGAGCGGGCCGAAACCCTCGAGCAACTGGCCGACGACGCGATGCTGTTCTGCGGCGAATTCGATGCCGCCGCCACGCCGCCGGAACTGGTCGCGCAGCACCTGACCGATGCCGCGCGCGCGATCCTGCGCGACTTCGCGCAAGAGGCCGGCTCGATCGAATGGACCCGCGAGCAGATCTCGGCGCTGATGAAGGCCACCCTGGCCAAGCATGGCGTCAAGATGCCGGCGCTCGGGATACCGCTGCGGGTGGCTGTGACGGGGCGGGCGCAGACGCCGGCCATCGATGCGGTCCTGTCATTGCTCGGTCGCGAGAAAGTGCTGGCCCGCTTGCACGCGGTTTAAAAACCGTGCATAATCTCGCTTCTTCGCAGGACGGGGGTATAGCTCAGCTGGGAGAGCGCTTGCATGGCATGCAAGAGGTCAGCGGTTCGATCCCGCTTACCTCCACCAGTCCAGGAAGAAGTTGTTGCAGTACTGTAGTTCCGGGTCCCCTTCGTCTAGAGGCCTAGGACATCACCCTTTCACGGTGAGTACAGGGGTTCGAATCCCCTAGGGGACGCCAGCCGAACAGGTTGGCAGCAGTAAGAAACGCCGCTGCGGAGCGGTAGTTCAGTTGGTTAGAATACCGGCCTGTCACGCCGGGGGTCGCGGGTTCGAGTCCCGTCCGCTCCGCCAAGAATCAGAAAGCCCTGCTAAATCGCGTATTTAGCGGGGCTTTTGCTTTTCTGCTCCGGCATCGTGGAGCCAATCAAGCTTTCGAGTCTTGGAGGCTGGTACCAAAATGTGGTACTTTTCACAAATGAAAGCCAAGCATCAGCGCACGCTGGAACTGATCTTCTCCCGTCCGACCCCAGGCGGAGTGAAGTGGTCGGCCATAGTGGGGCTGTTTCATGAGCTTGGAGCGGAGTTTGTCGAACGAGAGGGATCCCGGGTCGCAGTCGTTTTTCGGGATCAGGTAATGGTCCTACATCGCCCTCATCCGACTCCCGACGTAGACAAAGGCGCTGTTGCTTCTATCCGCAAATGGCTCGAAGAATCAGGAGTCAAGCCATGAAGAATGTGATGAACATCGACGGCTATCAAGCAGTTATCCAATTTGACCCGGAAATCCAGATGTTCCGGGGAGAGTTCGTCGGACTCAATGGTGGGGCCGACTTCTACGCGTCGGATGTTCCCGGCCTCGTTCGCGAAGGGAAGGCATCGCTCAAGGTCTTTCTCGATATATGTGAGGAGCGTGGCATTGAGCCGCGCAAGCACTTTTCAGGGAAGTTCAATCTGCGTGTTTCCTCGAAGGTACACGAAGCCGCGAGCATTGCCGCGGCGGCGGAAGGCGAAAGCCTCAATCAATGGATTGCGAAGACCATTGAAGAGGCGGTGTCCACGCATTGAGAACATGGGTGAGATGCTTGGGTTCAAGTGCCGCCCTGCGTGGACTCGCAAGCAGAAATATGGCTATAATCCAGGTCCCGCTTGAAAAGCGTTTCTGCGGGCATCCACCCAGATGGATGGCAGTAACCGTGGGGGTATAGCTCAGCTGGGAGAGCGCTTGCATGGCATGCAAGAGGTCAGCGGTTCGATCCCGCTTACCTCCACCACAAAGCAGTTCCGGGTCCCCTTCGTCTAGAGGCCTAGGACATCACCCTTTCACGGTGAGTACAGGGGTTCGAATCCCCTAGGGGACGCCAATCGCCACAGGTTGGCAGCAATAAAAAACGCCGCTGCGGAGCGGTAGTTCAGTTGGTTAGAATACCGGCCTGTCACGCCGGGGGTCGCGGGTTCGAGTCCCGTCCGCTCCGCCACTTCGGAACAACAGTGGGCACTCCGCCCGCCGCCGTTCCTACGCCGTTAGCGGTGAGCACGCGTAGCAGGTTGTTCTTTGAGCCCATGATCCGGACTTCCTCGCGATCGACCTCCACCCGCTGCGCGATCGCGCGCAGACGATCGCGTCATAGAGCCGCTTCAAGCGCAGCTCCGTTTCCGCTGCGCGCCGGTTCAGTTCGGCGATGTGATCGCGACGCCGGTCGGATCGCTCCTGCCGGCGATCCAGAACTTCGGACAACACGTCTTCCAGACGATCTGGGTCGAGCAGCCTTTCTTCCAGATGACTGGCGACAAGATCGTCCAGCCGTTCCATCGCGACGGTCATGCCCTCGCACGCGGTTGCCCCCCTGCCGCGCCTTCATCGAGCAGGTGTAGTAGCGGTAGCGCCCGCCCTTGCCGGTGCGGATCGTCATCGCGCCGCCGCATTTACCGCAATGGATCAGCCCCGTTAGCAGCGTCGGACCGCCGACGACTCGCGGGTGCGCGACCTTGGGGCTGCGTGACTTGAGGTGCGCCTGCACTGCGTCGAACGTCGCTTGCTCGATGATTGGCGGAACCTCAACCGCAATCACCTCGGCGGTCGCCCGACACACCGCCGCCCGGCGTCGAACGGCCAAGCCGCCAACTCGGCGTTTCGGACGGCGACGGTGCAGTCCCACAGATCATAAGCGTCGGCGCCCAGCCTATCATCATCGTCGCCGATGGCCTTGATATCGTCGAGCAGTTGGGCTTCCTCGGCGAGGATCTCTTGGGCGTACGCGATCGAATAGCCCCGCATGTCGATATAGTCGCGGTTCAGGAGAATCCCGTCTTTGGCGTCGGCATTTTCGAACGGGCCAATCGCGGCAGGGTCAAGTTCCCTCACGATCTCCACGTCAACGCTTTCCCACAGCATTCGACTCCCCATTGTCCCTTCCACACACGCGAAATGTGCGAGACTGGGGAGCATCGTTGGGCCATGGTCGCGGTGAGACCACAACGTTTATCGTAGTGCTACAGCGTAGACATAGTCTCATCTTCATCGGTGTGCCCCGCCATTCCGCCATTTGCCGCCGTTTCGACTTTTGAGCCGTCGCCGCTACGCTCGGCTGCTGAATGATGGCTCGTGGGACTTGGCCTAAGGCAGCCCGACGCAGACATCTGCCGTTGCCCCACGAGGCAGGCGTAATATGATCCCCACCTAATGGAGATGGAAATGGAGATCCGGGCGGGCCTTCCAATAATCGGCTTTGAGGACGCCGCCGCCTTCGGCACTTGGCTGGCGGCGGAACCGAGGACTTCGAGGGGGGTGTGGCTAAAACTCGCCAAAAAAGGCGCGGCGGTTACCAGTCTCTCGAAAGCGGAAGCAATCGACACGGCGCTTTGCCATGGCTGGATCGACGGCCAGCTCGACAAGTATGACGAGGAGAGCTGGCTAGTTCGCTTCACGCCGCGCAAGCGCGCAAGCAAATGGTCCGAGGTCAATCGGACCCGCGCTGTGGAGTTGATCAAGCAGGGTCAGATGCAGTCCACTGGCTTGGCCGAGGTGCAGGCCGCCAAGGCGGACGGTCGGTGGGATGCTGCTTATGCGCCCGCGAGCTCGGCGCAAGTGCCGCCCGATCTGCAGGCCGCGCTCGATGCCGCGCCCCGGGCCGCAGAGTTCTTCGCGACTTTGAAAGGTGCGAACCGCTACGCGATCCTCTATCGCGTCAGCACGGCGAAAAGGTCCGAAACGCGCGCCAAGCGTATCGCTGATTTCGTTGAGATGCTCCAACGCGGCGAGACGGTTCATGGCTAGTCCAGTACCCCTCGTTCGATTGGCGTATGTTCTGGACAGCCTTGCCACCTGGACAGACGGCAGGTAGTAGGTCGGCAAAGGCATCACTTGACGGCGTAAACTGGGGCCGGAAGGCCTCCGTCTGCTATCGTAGCGCTACAGCGTAGGTATAGTGCTCATCTTCATCGGGCGTAGCCCGCCAAGGAATTCCAAGGGTTAGTGCGCTAGCAGCCACTAGCCTTTTTTGTTTGGGCGTTGGTCATGGCTGTTGCCGCCTCGCGGAGCCGGGCATGCGATTTGCGGGAATCCCGCTCCCTACCCCAAGACCAAGAGGTGATGCCATGAAATGCTCGAGTTCCACTCGCAACACGCTGCTCGCCGTCCTGCTGGCGGCCGCCACGCCACTCGCCATCGCGCAGACCAGCTCGCCCAACCAGACGAGCCAGGATGCCAGGACCGACATGGGCCCATCCACCGGCTCGTCCGGCAAGCCCCTGCCCGCGGGCCAGGGGAAAAACAGTCCGCAGCCCGAGTCCACGAAGCGGACCGGGCCCGTCGAGCACGGAAGCCGCAGCGACATGGGGCCGTCCAGCGGAGCCTCGGGCAAGCCCCTGCCCGCCGGCCGCGGCGGCTCGGACGCGGCTCAGCCTTCCGGCGACCGCACCCGGCCCGGCGGCAACGACCGGGACTCCCGGACCGACATGGGGCCGTCCTCGGGCGCGTCGGGCAAGCCGGTTCCTTCGCCCGACAACGGCTCGTCGTCGGGGGGCTCAATGCGGCGATGAGTAGCGGAAATCGGCGCCCGCCTTAGCTGGCGGGCGCCGGCTTGCCGCGGGACGGCATGTCGATTCGTCGGCGAATAATGTCGATTGGTCATTCCTGATTGACAATTCCAGCACCCACTTCCAATATCCGCCACGTCCATGCGTGCTCCGCATGACGGCTGCCGGTGCGGTGGGCCGCGCGGGAGCGGGCGTCAACCAGCGGAGTGTTCCCCGACCATGCCATTCCCCCTCGACCCGGCCGACCTGCAGCGCCGCAGGCTTTTCAAGTTCACCGCGTCGGCGCTGGCCGTGCAGGCGGTTGCCGCCTGCGGGGGCGACGCCAACGCCGCCGACGGCAATGCCGACGACGCGGTACGCAAGGCGGTAGCCGACTTCGGCGCGCTGGCGCCCGAGGGCACGCACTGCCTGGTGCGGGCCGACGTTCCCGAGGCGTCCTGGAGCGCAAGCTACAACCCGGATCGGCAACTGTTCATCGGCAGCGCGATCAAGACCTTCATCCTGGGGCAGTTCGTGATCGACGCGGAAACGTCGTACAACGGCACTTCCGGGAACATGCCGCAGACCATCGGCGACGAGGTCCGCTCGCCCGGCAGCCCCGTATTCGTCGACCTGAACGGCACGCTGCCCGCCAAGTACGCGCTGGAGGCGATGATCGCCCACAGCGACAACACCGCCACCGACATGGCCTATGCCGCCGTGGGGGCGGACCGGGTGCGGCAGCTGATAGCCCGGGCCGGGCTCACGCATACGCGGATCCCGGATTCGACGCGCCGCCTGTTCTCGTACCTGGCCGGGGCGCCCGATGGCGTGGACCTGGGCTGGGAAGCCTTGATGGCGGAACTGGCGAAGCCTTCGCTGCCGAACGCGCGGCCGGCGATCAACGACAGGCAATCGATGCTCAGCACGGCCACCGAACTGGTGGCGTGGTACCGGCAGTCGCTGTCGGGCAAGTTCTTCACCCAGCCGGCGACCCTGACGGAGTACAAGCGGATATTGGCGATGGCCGACGCCATTTCGCTGGTGGTGCCAGCGGACATCATCGCCTATGGCAAGGGCGGCAGCATCGACTGGCTGGATTTCCACACCATCAGCTTCCCGGGCCAGATGATCGTCGACCAGGTGCTGGTCACGTTCTGCTTCACCTACAACTGGCGCGGCGCGGAAACCAGCACGGGCGCGCCTTTCCAGGCGTTCGTGAAGGCCGTCCGGCCGGTATTGCAGGCGTGCGTGGACGCCATACGCAAATAGCGCAAGAGGCCAGTCATGGACAGCGAGCCGCCGTTCGAGAACCTGGAGCGCGGCCAGTGCGCGCCGGCGCCCTTGCTGGGGGGCTGGGTCCACCAGGTTGCCCTGGCGCTGATGAGCCGGCCCCAGGACGAGGCCATCTTCCTTGCGTTGCAGGCGCTGGGAACGCTGGCGCAGGTCGATCGAGCATGGATGTTCGAATACGATGCGCGGGCCCTGCGCTTTCGCAATACCCATGAATGGTGCCGGTCCGGCATTACGTCGCATGTGAGCGACCTGCAGGACGCGCCGGTCACGATGATCGCCTGGCTGCATCGAGCCCTGAACCAGCAGCGCGCCGTCATGGTCCACGACGTGGCGCGGATGCCGCGCGCGGCAAGGTCGGTGCAGGTGGAAATGCTGCGCCAGCAGGATCGCAGCGTGCTGAGCGTGCCCGTTTTCCACGAAGGCCGTCTGCGCGCGTGCATAGGCTTCGACGCGACGCGCGCGCCGGTGCGCTGGCAGCCGGCGCAGGCGCTGGGCCTGTTCCTGTGCGCGGACCTGATCGCGCAGGCCCGCTATGGCGGCACGGAAACCGAGCGTGGCCGGGCGCGGGCGCAGCTCTACGAGCCCCTGCTTTACCTGCGGTTGGGGCACGGAACACGCGGGCTGGCCCCGGCGGACATCCTGGGCGTACGCTCGGCGCGCGACTATTCGCTGATCTGGCTGGCGGGCGGCGACTCGGTCAAGGACATGCGGCCCTTGTCCGCCTGGGCCGAGCTGCTGCCGCAAGAAAGCTTCATGCGCATCCACCGCACGGCGCTGATCAACCTGGGGCACGTCAAGGCGCTGGAACGCAGTGCCTCGATGCCGTGGACCGTCCAGTTGCGCGGCCTGGGCCGGCCCTGGTCGGTGTCGCGGCCCTATCGCCAGGCGCTGCGCGCCAGGCTGGGGGTTTGACGCCTGAGGGCGGGCGCGCATCTTGCTGAGGAGCAGGCAGGCCTTGCCAAGGCCGCTTCCTTCGCTATCGAGGAGAACGCCATGCTCACCACAATAATTCTGATCATCCTGCTGCTGGCGCTGGTCGGCGCCTTTCCCGCGTGGCCCCATGCCGCCAACTGGGGATACGGGCCCTCGGGCATCATCGGGGTGATCCTGGTCGTGCTGATCGTCCTGCTGTTGATGGGAAGGATATAGGCCCCGGGCGGCGGGGAGACGCTCAGCGGCGGTCCTCGCCGCCCTGGCGCTCGCGCCAGTTGCGCCGCATGAGAATGAACGTGAACGAGGTGGACCAGCCGATCAGGATCAGGCCCACCAGGGGTTCCACCGAGGCCAGCAGGCGCAGCGGCCCGGTGGGAAAGATGTCGCCCAGGCTCTGGGTGGTAAAGGTTTCCAGTCCGAAATAGATGTAGGCCAGGGGGCCCGCGCTGGCCGCGCCGGTCAGGCGCCCCAGGCCCAGCCATTCCGCGCCTATCCAGTAGCCGGCGCCGAACAGCATGCCTTCCAGGCAATGAGCGGCGATGATGGCGCAGATCAGCACGCCTATGTTCGCCCGCCCGCTCCAGCGCCGCGGATGGATGGAGGAAATGAAGCGCAAGGCTTCGTAGTGCAGGGCGACGGTGCCGATGGAGAAGACCACGGTCAGGCCGATGGCCAGGAAATAGTGCGCCGGCATCGTTTCTTTGTCAGGACTTGTTGCGGGTGGGGGACGATTATTGCAGTTGTAGCACTCCCCGGACGGTGGCCGCATGCGGGGGCGCCGCGCAATGCTACGCTTGATGGCCCCAAGAAGAAGGAGAACGTCCATGAAACGGACCTGGAAAATCCTGCTCGCGGCGGTCGTGGTGCAGGGACTGGCGGCCTGCGCCCAGCAGGGCGGCGCGGCGGGCGGCCCCGGCGGCAAGGCGGATACCTCGATCCTGACGGCCTACCACTGGCGCCTGCAGCAGGCGCTGAACGCGACCGGCGCGCCCCAGCCCGACGCGGTGAACACCCATGGCGGCCAGGCGCTGCAACTGACCTTCGCCGGCGAGCGCGTTGCCGTGGCGGGCCTGTGCAACACGCTGGGCGGGGGCTACCGTGTCGATGGCGCGCGAATGGCCATCACGCAAATGGTCGGCACCCTGCGCATGTGCCCCGACCAGGCCTTGATGAAATACGAACGGGACGTGGCCGAGCGGCTGCCGACGGTCTCGGGCTGGGAGATATCGGGCGGCACCGCGCGGCCTGACGCGGGGGCGCAGCCGGCCCTGAAGCTGACCTTCGCCGACGGCAGCCAATGGCGGCTGGCCGGCACGCCCACCGACCAGACGCGCTACGGCTCGGCGGGCGAGACCATGTTCCTGGAGGTGGCCCCCGACCTGGTGCCGTGCAGCCATCCCCTGATTCCCAACATGAAGTGCATGCGGGTCCGCACGGTCAGCTACGACGGCGCCGGCATCAAGCAGGGCTATGGCGATTGGGAGGCCTTCTACGGCAACATCCAGGGCTATACCCATACCGCCGGCGTACGCAACGTGCTGCGGATCAAGCGCTATACCGTCGCCAACCCGCCGGCCGACGCTTCCCGCTATGCCTACGTGCTCGACATGACCGTGGAAAGCGAGCAGGTGTCGGGGCGCTGAGCTCCGGCCGGCGTTTCACCCCAGGCGCCGCGCGGCGTCCAGGGCCAGGCCCGTTCCTATGCTGCCGAACGTGTCTCCCTGGACCGCGCGCGCCGCGGGCAGCAGCGAGGCGACCTGGTTGCGCAGCAGGGGCACGCTGCTCGATCCTCCCGTGAAGAACACCGTATCGACCGCCCGCGCGGCAACGCCGGCGGTGTCCAGCAGCCCCGCGATCGTCCCGCCTATGCGGTCCACCAGATGTTCGATGGCGGCATCCAGGTCGGCGCGCGTCGCCACCTGGACCAAGCCGGGCTCGACGCGGCCCAGGTCCATCCGGGCCTCGGGCTCGGCGGCCAGCGCGATCTTCGCTTCCTCGACCTGGAAGGCCACCCAGTGGCCCGCGCGTTCCTTGACCAGTTCCAACAGCCGGGCGAGCTTGTCCTTCTCGGCCGATTCGTGGAACAGCTCGGCCAGCATGGTGGCCGACTTGCGGGCATAGACCTGGTTGATGGTGTGCCACGACGCCAGGTTGAAGTAGGGCGTCGAAGGCATCTCCTTGCCGCTGGCCAGGCGGCTGCCCAGCCCCAGCAGCGGCATCACGGTGCGCAGGCTCAGGTACTTGTCGAAGTCGGTGCCGCCGATGTGGACCCCGCCGTTGGCCAGGATGTCGTCGCGCCGGTCGGCGGCGGCCGCGCGCGCGGGGTTCAGGCGTATCAGCGTGAAGTCCGACGTGCCGCCGCCGATGTCCACCACCAGCACCAGTTCCTCGCCGGTGATCTGCGATTCATAGTCGAAGGCGGCCGCCATCGGTTCGTACTGGAATTCGACGTGGCGAAAGCCCACTTCGCGGGCGATCTCGGCCAGCGTCTCCTGGGCCTTGGCATCCGCGCGCGGATCGTCGTCGATGAAGAAGACGGGGCGGCCGAACACCGCCTGGTCGAAAGTCCTGCCGGCCGCGCGCTCGGCGCGCCGCTTGAGCTCGCCGATGAAGCGGGAGAGCAGCAGGCGGAACGGCAGCGCCCGGCCCTGGACCTCGGTGTGGCCTTCCATCAGCGGCGTGCCCAGCAGGCTTTTCAGCGCCCGCATCAGCCGGCCGTCATAGCCTTCAAGGTAGTCCCGGACCGCCGCGCGGCCGAAGCTGGTCTCGATGTCCTCGGCGTGGAAGAAGACCGCCGAGGGAAAGGTGGGCTGGCCGTCTTCCAGCGGCAGCAGCGAGGGGGCGGCGGGCCGGTGCCAGCCGACGGTGGAGTTGGACGTCCCGAAATCGACGCCGCATGCGTTTGAGATCATGAAGGGAAAGGAAAAAGGCGCCGCGGCCCCGGAGGGGACTGCTTTTCGGTCGCGGAGTGGGACCGCGACGGAAAACACAGATCGATATGCGGTCTTGGCATGGTCCGCCTGGGCGGGCCGGTGTTAAAACGTGGAACGACGTCATTGTATGCGCAGCCACCGACCGTGCCACGTCCCGTGCATGGTCCTCGTCCAAAGGAGCCTTACGCATGTCATTCAAAGCCTTAGCCGCGGTCGTTGGCGTGTCGCTGGCCGGCATGGGGTGCGCCGTCGCGCCCGTCGGCGAAGACGCCGCGCTGAAGCAGGCCATCGCCAGCCCGGCGCGCACGCCGGCGTTCGTCGCCCGCGATGCCGCCCGCAAGCCTTACGAAGTGCTGCATTTCCTCGAACTGAAGCCGGACGCCACCGTGGTCGAGATCTCGCCCGGGGCCGGCTACTGGACCGAGATCCTCGCGCCGTACCTGAGGCCGCGCGGGACCTACTACGCGGCCCAGTATCCCCAGGACGGCGGCGGCCGTGCCTATTACCAGGAGTACTACCGGAATTTCCGCGCCAAGCTGGACGCCAATCCGGCTCTGTACGACCGGGTCCGGGTGACGACCTTCGGCAAGGGCCGCTACGATATCGCGCCGCCGGGCAGCGCCGACATCGTGCTGACCTTCCGCAACCTGCACAACTGGATGAACGACGGCTATGCGGAGGAAGTGCTGGCCGCCTTCTACCGCGCCCTCAAGCCGGGCGGCATCCTGGGCATCGAGGCCCATCGCGGCCGGACCGACAAGCCCCAGGACCCGCGCGCGGCCGACGGCTACGTGCGGCAGGACTACGCGATACGGCTCGCGCAGCAGGCGGGCTTCGTCTTCGCAGGCAGTTCGGAGGCGCTGGCCAATCCCAGGGATACCAAGGATCATCCGGCGGGAGTCTGGACGCTGCCGCCTACCTTCCGGCTGGGCGACAAGGATCGCGAACGCTATGCCGCGATCGGGGAGGCCGACGGGTTTCTGCTGAAATTCCGCAAACCCTAGGTCTTGGACGCTGGCAGCCGGGCGTAGCAGTGCTTGCAGATGGCCGCGGCGGGATGCACGTACTTGCCGCAACTCGGGCACTGCTTGCCGTGCTTTTCACGGGCGATTTCGCGCGCCTTCGCCCGTTGGCGAGCCTTGAACACGAAGACCCCTACGCAGATGGCAGCGATGATGGCAATGAAAACAATCATGCTCTTCCCGTTGAATTTGCGCGAACGAGTATAGGGGGGATGTGTTATCGGAAGTTTGCAGGATGTCTCAATTGTTATAAAGAACGCAGGGTTTTTTTCTGCGAAAGACGCACTGCGCGGGCCGGGAAAATTGCCTCGCGAGCAACAGGGTCGCCTGAACAGTGGCTGAAAGCGCGATTGCGCCCCAGGGGAATCCCGGGGCGAAGGCCGCATGGCCATGGAAAGAAGGCCCGTCCGCTAGCGAACGGATACACATGGCTGGACCATGGCCGGTCATGATGGCCAAGTTACATTTTTCGGCAACCCTATCGGGAAATCGGTAACGGCGAAGCCGGGGTGTTCAGGCTTGCCAGTAGCCGCCGGCCTCGATGGCGCGGCGGACATCCTCGGGCACCTCGATGGGCCGCATGGTGTGCATGTCGATGAATACCAGGACCAGCGCGGCGCGCAGGCGTACCGGCTGGCCGTCGCCGGCGCGGCTCAGTTCGATGGAGATCTTCAGCGAGGTGCGTCCGACGCCGTCGATCCGCAGCGCCGAGGCGATGTCTTCGCCCAGCCGGCTGGGGGCCAGGAAATCGACCTGCAGGTTGACGATGGGGATGGCGATGTGCCGCTCGCCATGCAGCGCGGCGAAGCCGGTGCCCAGGCCGTGCCGGAGCCAGTGCTCGACGGTGTCGTTCAAGATCTCGACATAGCGCGGATAGAACACGATGCCGGCGGGATCGCAGTGCTTGAAGCCGATCTCGACCGGCATGACATGGATGGTTCCCATGCGGTTTCCTTGATGGATGGAACGGGCGGGCGCGGGAGGGAGGCCGCGGCCCTCAATTAGACCTCATGCCCGGGCCTCTGGCGCGGCCGGCACGATGCCCGAGAGCTGCCGGGCGAGCCGTTCGCCGCTGTCGTCGGCCAGCGCGGCCTCGCGCAGGCTGGCCACGGTGCGCGCGGCGTCGGGCCGGCCGCGCAGGGCGGGCAGCACGGCCATGATCTTGCGGTAGCTGCCCAGGCCGCGCGCGTGGGTGTCGCCGTAGCCCTTGATCAGGCGTGGGCATTCGGCGATTTCGCAGGCCAGGCCGTAGTCCGCGGGCGCGAGCCGCATGACGCGGTCCAGCCAGTCCTGTATGCCGGCCGTCTCGCGCTCTTGCCGCAGCGACCGTAGCCGCAGCCGCTTGAAGGCCGTGACGCCGTACAGCAGCAGGAATCCGCGCAGGCTGGACGTGCGCACGACGCGGCCGCTACGGGTGGCGCGCGCCAGCAGCGGGCCGGCCCAGCGCGAGGCCAGCAGCCACCGCCCGAGGCCAGCCGGCAGCATGTCGGCGATCTCTTCCGGGCGAGGGTGGAAGAATTCGTTGATGCGCAGCATCTGCCCGGCGCGGGCCCCGTGCTGCTGCCGGACGCGGTCGAAGCGGGTCGCGCGGATCTTCAGTTCGGCGACGCGCACCGTGTCCTCGTAGGTCATCCACAGGGCGAGATAGCGCGCGGTCTCGCGCAGCAGGCGGCCGGCCCGGTCGATGTTACGGACGGCGTCCACCAGGGGCCGCAGCCGGTCCAGGTACAGGGCGGCGTAGGCCGGGTCCTGGTAGTCGGCGGCGCGGACGATGCCCGCCCGGAGGATCTCCTTGAGCGGGGCGGGAAACTCCCGGTCGATGCGGGCGTCCAGCGGCGCGAGCCGGGCGTCGATGGCCGTGTCGGCCGTCGGCGGCGCCGAGGACGGCGGGGGGGCGTCGACATGGGCGCGAAAGCCCGCGTCGAACGCCTGCAGGCTGGCAGCCACGCCTATCCCGCCGCGCTCGATGGCGGCTTCGAAGGCTTGCCGGTCCCAGGGCAGCGTCCCCGTGGCGGCCAGCGCACCGAACAGGGTCGCGCTGATGACGCTGCCGCTGCGTTCGGCCAGGGCTGAATAGTCGCGGCAGACGAATTCGCGGGCGGCCGCGCGTCCCGCCTCGTACAGCGATGCATAGTCCTTGCGCCCGTCGCCCATGGCCATCTTCTCGGGCAGGGCATAGACGCGGTTGGACGAGGCGATCAGCACGGTCCTGTCCGGGGTTACGAGTCCTCGCTGCACCGCCCGGGCCGCCTCCATCAGTTCGGAGGCGATCACCACATCCACGTCGCCGGGAACGGGCATCAGACCGAGCACGGGCGTGCGTGTTCGGTCGCGGGGGCTGGGCAGGACCTCCACGTAGTAGATGGTGGCGCCGGTGCGCTGCGCGACGCCGGGGACTGACGTGGACTGGGCGTGGAAGCCCGCGTGTTCGGCCGTGGCCACGATCCAGTCGGCCAGCACCCCGCCGCCTTCCCCGCCCATGGCGAGGATGGCGATCTTGATCGGGCGCGCGGTTGCCTCAAGCGGCATGGCGATACTCCTGCTTGGCAAGGCGGCGCTGCAGGAAGCCGATGATTTTTCCGGCCAGGCGCGCGCCCAGGGTTTCGAGGCGGGTGGGATTGGTCACGACGTCGGCCCGGTAGAACGACGGACACAGCACGGCGGCGTGCGAGACCTCCCCGCACAGGCCGCAGCCCACGCAGCTGGGCAGCACGGTGGCGACCGGGTCGCGGCGCAGCGGGTCGGGGTTGTCCTTGATCGACAGCGAGGGGCAGCCGGACAGGCGTATGCAGGAGTGGTCGCCGGTGCAGGTGTCGTGGTCGATGCCGAACTGCTCCTTGACGACCCGCCGGCCTTCCTTGGCCATCCGGCGCTGTTGGGGCTTGATCCGCCGCTGCTTGTTCAGCATGCATTCGGACTGGGCGATCACGACCTTGGGGCCGGGCTCGTCGGACGTCAGCGCCTCGTCCAGGACCGACTGCATCTGCTGGAGGTCGTAGGTATGGGTGACGGTGCGGACCCACTCGACGCCCACGCCCCGCACCGCGGCCTCGATGCCGTGGCGGGTCGAGCGGGTGGGAGCGTCGGCGGCGGACGAGAGGATGTCCTGGCCGCCGGTCGCCGCCGAATAGCCGTTGTCGACGATGACCGTGACGTTGTTGCTGCGGTTGAAGACCGCGTTGCCGATGCCGGAGGTCAGGCCGTTGTGCCAGAAACCGCCGTCGCCCATGATGCTGATGGTGCGCCGGCCGGTCTCGCCGGTGTTCAGGGCCGCCGCGCCGGCGGCGCCCAGCCCGTAGCCCATCGAGGTCGCGCCGATGTTGAACGGGGCGAGCGCGGCGAACTGGTGACAGCCGATGTCGGCGCTGACGTAGTGCTTGCCGATGCGGCGCTCGACCATCTTCATCGCGGTGAAGATGGGACGTTCCGGACAGCCGGTGCAGAAGGAAGGCGGTCGCGGCAGCACTTCGTCCACCTTTTCCAGTGCGACGCCGGGCATGGACGGCACGATGGGCGGGATCCTGGGTTCCAGCATCCGGGCCACGCCCTCGGGCAGGGGCTGCCGCCCGGCCAGCCCGGGCGCGTGGCGCTCGAGGAAGCGACGCAGTCCCTTCATCACGACCCGGGGCGTGTATTCCCCGGCGCGCGGCAGGATGTCCTTGCCGTGCAGCACGGTCGCGACGTCGGCGCGGCGCAGGATGGTGTGCAGCGCCTGTTCGATGAACTCGGGCTGGCCTTCCTCCAGCATCAGCACCGCGTCCTTGCCCCGGCAGAAATCCAGCACCTCGTCTTCCACGACCGGATAGACGACGTTCATGACATAGATGGGTATGTCGGTATCGCCGTAGATGTTGGCCAGCCCCATCAGCTCCAGCACCCGCATCAGAGTGTTGTACAGGCCGCCCTGGACGATGATGCCGACATGGCCGGCCTCGCCGTCGAAGCATTCGTTCAGGCCGTGCTCGCGCACGAAATCCTCGGCCGCCTTCCAGCGCTGCGTGATCTTCTCGTGCTCGTGCACGAAGGTGGCGGGAGCCAGGGCCATGCGTTCCACGTCGCGCCGCGGCTGCTCGATGGCATCCTTCAGCGAGAACGCGGGGCGCTTGTTGTCGGTGGCCGCGAAGCGGCCGTGGGCGTGGCAGGCGCGGATGCGCAGCGTCAGCATGACGGGCGTGTTGCTGGCCTCGGACAGGTCGAAGCTCTGCTGCACGGCGCGCACCAGCGAAGGCAGGTTAGGGCGGGGGTCCAGCAGCCACATCTGCGACTTCATCGCGAAGGCATGGGAGCGTTCCTGGATGATGCTCGATCCTTCCCCGTAGTCTTCGCCCAGGATGATGAGCGCGCCGCCGGTCACGCCGCCCGAGGCGAGATTGGACAGCGCGTCCGAGGCCACGTTGGTGCCGACGGTGGACTTGAAGGTGATGGCGCCGCGCAGCGGGTAGTGGACCGAGGCCCCCAGCATGGCGGCCGCCGTCGCCTCGCTGGCGCTGCTTTCGAAGTGCACGCCCAGTTCGTCCAGGATCTCGCTGGCATCGGCCAGGACGTCCATCAGATGGGAGACGGGCGAGCCCTGGTAGCCGCCGACGTACGAGACGCCGGACTGCAGCAGGGCCTTGGTCACGGCCAGGATGCCTTCGCCTTCGAACTCCTGGCCCGCGCCCAGGCGCAGCTTCGTGACTTCCTGCTTGAATGATCGCTCTGCCATAAGCGTTCCGGAAAAAAGGTGAAAGGGACCCCGGCGGCCATCGACGGACGGCCACCATGGGGGAAGAAGGATCGGGGGACGCGCGCGGCGCGCGGGGAATGTCTCTTCCCTAGAACCTCGCGGGCAGCCAGGTCGCGATCGCGGGCCAGAAGAAGATCGCCACCAGCAGCAGCATCGTCATCGCCACGTAGGGCGTGACCGCCTTGAAGATGTCGGTCATCCTGACCTCGGCCGGCGCCACGCCGCGCATCGTCATCAGCAGCATGCCGTGCGGGGGCAGCAGCAGGCCCAGCTGCATGCAGATCAGGTACATGATGCCGAACCAGACCGTGTCGATGCCCAACTGGTTGACGATGGGCATGAACACCGGCAGCGTGATCATCATCATGGAGATCTGTTCGACGAACAGGCCCAGGAAGATCAGCAGCGCCAGCATGCCCGCGACGATGGCCAGCGGGGACAGCCCCGTGCTTGTCACCGTCTGCACCAGGCCGTTGGTGGCGCCCGAGAAGCTCAGGATCTGGGAGAAGGTGGTGGCGCCCAGGATGATGAACAGGATCATGGCCGAGATCACCAGCGTGCCCTTGAGCGCGGCGAACAGCCGGGCCGGCGTCAGCGCCCGGTAGCACGCGGTGACCAGGATGGTCGCCATCGAGCCCAGGGCGGCCGATTCCGTGGGCGTCGCCCAGCCGGCGATCATCGAGCCGACCACCACGCCGAAGATCGTCGCCAGCGGCAGCACGTAGATCAGGAAGGGCCGCACGCGCTCCCAGCCCCGGTGTTCGTCCAGCGGGCCGTTCGGCGCGATGGCGGGCCGCAGGCTGGCGCGGACCACGATGTAGGCGATGAACGACAGGCTCAGGATGAAGCCGGGCGTCACGCCTCCCACAAGCAGCTTGGAGATCGAGATGCCGGACAGCGAACCGAGCAGCACGGTGATGGCCGAGGGCGGGATCAGCATGTCGACCGCGCCGATGGCCATGATGGGGCCGCAGGCCATGGTGGGGTGATAGCCGCGCTGCAGCATGAGCGGCAGCATCAGGCTGCCCAGCATCGCCGTGGTCGCGATGGTGGAGCCCGAGATGGCCGAGAAAATCGTGCCGGCCACCACCGCCACCACCGCCAGCCGGGCGGGCATGCGCCGGATCAGGCGTTCGATGCCGTCGATCACCTTGAGCGCCACGCCCGTGTGGAACAGGACCTCGCCCATCAGGACGAACAGCGGGATGGGCGTGAGCGAGAAGCTGGTGATGGAGGCCGAACCGTTGCGCACCAGTTGGCCCAGGCCGGGTTCGCCGCCCAGGAACAGCAGCGCCCCGGCCAGGTTGATGACCAGGAAGGAGAAGGCCACGGGCAGGCCGAGGAACAGCAGGGCGGTGGAGCCGCCGAACAGCAGCAGCGAGGCTTGTTGCCAGGTCATGGGCGCCTCCTAGCTGGCCGACACGGCGTCGTGCCGCGGCCGGTGTTCGGCCTTGCGCAGCCGGTCCATGCGGAACAGGAACTCGACCGACAGCAGGGAGAAGCTCAGTACCCAGGGGGCGGTCCCCCACCACTCCGGCGTCACCAGCGTCTTGGTGATCATGCCGCCGCCCAGGTAGCTTTCATGGGTGACCAGCCAGCCGTGCCAGGCCAGGGCGACGCTGCAGGCGAAGCCGAGCAGGTCGGACGCCCACTCGCAGGCCCAGCCGGCGCGCGCCGGCAGGGCCTGCAGCAGGATGTCGACCCGGATGTGCTGGCCCTGGCGCAGCAGCCAGGGCGCGGCCAGCATGGTCATGGCGGACAGCATCGTTTCCGAGATCTCGTTGCTCCAGGACAGGTCGGCCAGGCCGGTGTTGCGGGTGAACACGTCGGCGCAGATCATGACGGTCATCGCCAGCAGGATCAGGCAGGCCAGGGAGAAGCAGAGATAGAGCAACTGTCCGTAGGCGCGTGAAATCGTCTGCATGGCGGATCACGGGCGCGAGAACAGCGACTTCAGCTTGGCCGCGTGCGCGGGGCTGACCTCGGCCATCCGCTTCCAGGCGGCGTCATGGGCGGCGTCCAGCAGCTTGCGGCTGTCTTCCGGCGACAAGGCGATGGTTTTGACGCCCGCTTCGGCCTGCCGCCTGGTCTCGGCCGCGACTTCGTCCTGGTACGTGGCGTTCTGTTCTTCGGCCCACGCGAATTGCTTCTGCAGGAACTCGCGCTGGGCCTGCGTCAGGTTCTTCCAGGACGACAGGTTCATCAGGATGCCGTTCTCCGAGCCGTAGAAGCCGGGGTCCACGCGGTACTTGGTCTTCTCCTGCCAGCCCAGGTCGAAGATGCCGGCGATCGGCCAGCCGTAGCCGTCCACCACGCCGCGTTCCAGCGCGGTGTAAAGCTCGCCCGGCGCGGTCTGCACCACCGTGCTGCCCAGGCCCAGGAACAGATCCCGGTAGACCGGCGTGATGCGCATCTTCTGGCCCTTGAGGTCACCGGTGAAGCCCTTGTTGGTGTAGATGTGATAGGGCACGCCGTCGCTCAGCCGGGCGAGGTAGGTCAGGCCCTTGGGCGCCAGCAGAGTGTTCATGTAGTCGATGGCGCCGTTCTCGCGCAGCTGCCGGGTCGTCAGGTCGGTGTAGGACATGGCGATGGCCTCGGGCACGATGTTGGTGTAGAACACCCCGGTCACGTTGGCGAGATCGACCACCTTGTTGCGCACGGCGTTGCCCACCTCGAATGGCGGGATGGCCTTGGGGCCGCCGATGTAGTTGATCTGCACCAGGCCCTTGCCTTCCCGGTTGACCTTCTCGACGAAGCGTTCGAAGTGGCGGGAGAAGAAGGTCTTTTCGTCGAAGGAACTGACGGCGCGCAGGGTGACCTGCTGCGCCTGGCCCAGGGCCGGCGCGGCCAGACAGGCGAGCGCGGCGGCCGCGAGGATGGCGCGGCGCTTGCCTTGCAGGGAGCGGGAACCGGCGTTGACGAGGGACCTGAGCATGTTGTCTCCATTGCCGGCTTCTTTCGCGAGGCACGGGCCCGCGAAGGCGGCGATAAGGGTTGGATGGATGGGATGGCGAGGCGGACCGAGGTTAGAGGGCGGCCGCGAGGCCCGTCAACGCGATTTCCTGCGGCATGCGATGAATTCTTTTCATGCACGGCGGGGGCGCGCCTGCGGGGCGTGATCGGTGCCAAAATGCCGGTGCGCGCCACGCGCTTTCCCGTACGACTCTCGCGATACCGCCATGGAATTGAAGCAACTCAGAGCGCTGCAGGCCATCGCCGACACCGGCAGTTTCGGCGAGGCGGCGGCCCAGCTCGGCCTAACCCAGTCGGCGCTCAGCCACCAGGTGCGCCATCTCGAGGCCGAACTGGACGAGACCCTGCTGATACGGGCCCGGCCCAAGGTCTATCCGTCTCCGGCGGGACTGGCGGTGCTGGCTTCGGCGCAGAAGATACGCGCCGAGATCATGGCGCTGGAAGCGCGCTTCGAGCGCTCCAAGACCGGGCCGGTCACCGGCACGCTGCGCATCGCGGCCACCACGCTGTCCATCGTCTACGTCCTGGGCGACCTGTGCGAGGCCTTCATCGAGAAGTACCCGGGGATCGAACTGATCTTCACCGCCACCGAAAGCGCCGAGGCCGCCGTCAGGCGGGTGCAGGTCGGGACGGCCGACGTGGCGTTCGGACCGCTGGGCGAAGGCAGCAGCCAGATGGTCAGGGTGGCGCTGGGCAGCACCGAGCATGCGTTCATCGTCCGCAGCGGCCATCCGCTGGCCAAGCGGGGAACCGTCTCGCTGGACCAGCTGCGGGAGTTTCCGTTCGTCCTGTTCCAGCAGGGCAGCGGTACGCGGGCCATCACAGACGAACTGTTCATGCCCGATGGCGGCTATCCGTCCATCCTGACCGAGTCCAACGACGCCCAGTTCATCAAGCGCATCGTCTCGATCAGTTCCGGCGTCGCGCTCATGCCGGTCTATGCGCTGGCCGACGAGGTGGCCAGCCGCAGGCTGAGCCTGCTGCGCTGCGCGGGGCGGCCCATCCTGGTCGACATCGGCATCGTCCACAAGAAGAACGTGCTGATGAATTCGATCGAGCTGTTCAAGTCGCTATGCCTGGACCAGCGTGGGCCATCGCCCATCGGCATCACCATCGAGAACGCGCGCAGCCTGCCGTTCGCCAGGCGCTGAACCCGCAGGCGCGCGCGCCGGCTCAGGCCAGCGGCCCCACGCGCAGGCCTTCCTCGTCCAGCCAGCGGGAAAGGGCCGGGCCGGCCAGCACCCGGTATTCGGCCACGCGCTGCCCGCCGGGAGGATCGTCGGGCACGGGGGCGACGGCCGGGTGGCACATCAGCACGTCCCGGTCGCCCGCGTGCCGCAGCCAGTTGCGCACCAGCGCGGCATAGTGCTGTTCCCCGCCTTCAAAGCCGTACACGCCCAGCAGGCGGGCGTTGGTCCGCATGCCGTGGCCGTGTGCCAGACGGGCCAGCCCGGCGGCGCCCAGCGCGGCGATCACGCGGGCCTTCAGGCGAGGCGGGCGCGGCATGCCGGGCAGGGGCGCGGGGCGCGTGGAGCGCAGCCAGGGCAGGGCATGGGCATAGCGCCGCGCCAGCAGCGCGACCAGGCGGGTACGTATGCGGGGCAGCTGATGCACGTGCTGGTGGCCGTCGACGTAGGCGGGCGGGCGGCCGAAGGCCTGTTCGAAGGCGTCGAACTGCCGGACCAGTCGCGCATCGATCCAGGCGTCGTCGATCAGGCCCGCGTAGCTGCGGGCGATGAGCGCGGACAGGGACAGGCGCTCGGCGGGCGTGTCGAAGAAAGCGGTGAAGTCCACGTGCAGGCCGGTCTCGATGCCCGTGTCGGCCAGCAGCCGGGCGTAGGTGCCGAAGCTGGGGCCGAGCGTCATGCAGCTGGCGGCGCTGACGCGCTTGCGGGCGGCCAGGGTGAGGATGGCCAGGTCGACCGACGCGTCCATGCCGAAGTCGTCCGCACACACGACGATGCGCCTGCCGGATAATGGCGTTCCGTTCACCACGTTTCCGTTGGATGTCCATCCATGCGCCTGCTTGCCGGACAGATCCTTCGCTTCGTCGCCGTCGGCTGCCTGGCCGCCGCCACCCACTGGGTCGTAACCGTGGCCTGCGTCGAGATGCTGCGCGTCGTGCCCCTGTGGGCCAACGTGGCGGGCTGGCTGGCCGCCTTCTGCGTATCGTTCGCGGGCCATCTGCTGTTCACGTTCAGGCACCCGCTGCATGCGTGGCAGCAGGCCGCGGCGAGATTTTTTCTCGTATCCGCCGGCGGCTTCGCGGTCAACGAAATGGCCTATGCCTGGCTGCTCCATGTGTCCTCGGTGCGTTATGACGTCTTGCTGGCAGCGGTGTTGGTGGGGATTGCCGTGGGTACCTTCATTGCAAGCCGGCTATGGGCGTTTGGCCGCACGCCCGGCGCATGAGCCCGTCGCCGGCCTCGATCAGCCACACGCGGCTGCGGCCTTCGCTCAGCACGGGCTGCCGGTTCGCCAGCAGTGGCTTGCGCGTGGCGTCGTCGGCGCCGCCCCAGATCCAGTAGCGTTCCCCGGCGGGGGCCGCGCACAGGCGTTCGTGCAGCAGCCGGTCCGACAGCAGCACTTGCTGGCCCTGTACCGGGTCGAAATGCGCGGCGTCGTACAGTTCCTTGCGCCAGTTGTCGCGCAAGGGAATCTGCGGGTCCAGCCAGTCGTCCACGACCCAGATGGGGGAGCGGGAGCGGGAATACAGTTGCAACTGGAAGGGGTACTCGTGCAGCGCCACCAGCGTGTCGCCGGGCCGCAGCCGCGCGCCGATGTCGAGGGCCAGGGACTTGGGAGCCTGGTGCGAGTAGGCGGCGGCTGCGGCCATCGCCGCGCCGCACAGCGTGGCGGCGCCGATGACCGACAGCGGAAACAGGCGCCGCCAGCGCAGGCTGCGGCCGCTGCGCCGGACCGACATGACGACCTCGGCCAGCAGGAAGGCGAAGGCGGGCAGCGCCGGCACGATGTAGCCGATGAGCTTGGAGCTGGGTAGGGAGAAGAAGGCCAGGATCACGGCCAGCCAGATCAGCATCAGCCGCCGCAGTTCGCCGTGGGGCGCGGTCCAGAAGCGCTTGTCGAGCAGGCCGGCGGCCCACGCCGACCAGGGCAGCGCCAGCCCGGCCAGCACGGGCAGGTAGAACCAGGCCGGCTGCACGTTGTTGAATCCGCCGGCGGAGAATCGCTCGAACTGCTGGTAGATGAAGAAGTAGTGGAAGAACTCCGGGTAGCGCAGCTGCATCAGCCAGAACCACGGCACCGCCACCAGCAGGAAGGCGCCGATGGCCGGCGGCCACAGCAGGACGAGCAGGTCTTTCCAGCGGCGCGCCGACGCTACCCAGATCACCAGCACGACGGCCGGCAGCGCGACGCCTATCAGGCCTTTGGCCAGCACGGCCAGGCCGGCCAGCACCGCGCACGTCAGCATCATGCCGCGGGGCGAGGCGCCTTCGCGGGCGCGCAGCAGCGCCTCGGCACCCGCCAGGATGCACAGCGAGATCAGGCTGGCCACCAGCATGTCCAGGTTGGCGAACTGCGCGGCGCCGTAGAAGAAAGGCAGGGTGACCAGGATCAGCGTGGCGACCGTGGCGGTGCCGCCGTCGCGCCACCTGCGCACGAACAGGTACAGGCCCGCCGCCGCCAACCAGGCCGCCAGGACCGAGGGCAGGCGGGCGGCGAACTCGTTCAGCCCGAACACCGAGAACGAGGCCTCGGCCAGCCAGTAGAACAGCGGCGGCTTGTGGAAATAGGGCATGCCGTTCAACAGCGGCACGGCATGGGAGTGGCCGCGCAGCATTTCCCAGGCGACGCCGGCGTAGCGGCCCTCGTCGGGCAGCATCAGCGGCCGCACCCAGGACAGCATGGCGAGCCACGCCGCGATGGCGGCAAAGAACAGGCTGGTTCTTTTCATCGCCGGGCCGCCCCAAGATGAAAACGCCCCCTTGGGGGGCAGCGCAGCCGCGCAGCGGCAAGCGTGGGGGTCATTTTTCATCGCCGGGCCGCCCCAAGATGAAAACGCCCCCTTGGGGGGCAGCGCAGCCGCGCAGCGGCAAGCGTGGGGGCCATTTTTCATCGCATGCCTGCGCGGCGGCTGCGCGTCCCCGTGCCGCGGCGGGAACGGACCACGTACAGCGGCCGGCCCTTGACCTCGTCGAAGATGCGGGCGACGTACTCGCCCACGATGCCCAGCGAGATCAGGTTCAGGCCGGCGAAGAACAGCAGGGCGGCCACGATGGTGGTCCAGCCCGCGACGATGTTGCCCTTGACCAGGTATTCGCCCACCACGTAGCAGCCATAGGCGAACGACAGCGCGGCGAAGAGTCCGCCCACGAGGCTCGCCATGCGCAGCGGCCAGGTCGTGAACGCGGTAAGCCCGTCCAGGGCCAGGCGTCCCAGTTGCAGCGGCCGGAAGTGGCTGCTGCCGTGGGCACGGTCGGCGGGGACGTAAGGCAGCGGTTCGGCCTTGAACCCTACCCAGGCGTACAGGCCCTTCATGAAGCGCGTGCGTTCGGGCAGGGCGATCAAGGCGTCGACGACGCGGCGATCCATCAATCGGAAATCGCCGGCATGCGCCGGGACGTCGACGCGGCCATGCGAGCTGAGCAGCCGGTAGAACAGGCGCGAGCCCAGGCGCTTGAGCGCTGGCTCGTCGTCGCGGTGGCTGCGCACGGCATAGACCATGTCCGCGCCGGCGCTCCAGCGGGCGAGCATCCGGTCGATCAGGTCGGGCGAGTGCTGCAGGTCGGCGTCCATGCTGATGACGACGTCGCCGTCCGCGGCTTCCAGGCCGGCGCTGAGCGCGGCTTCCTTGCCGAAGTTGCGCGACAGCTGTAGATAGCGGAAACCCGGAACCTGGCTCCAGCGGGCCATGAGCTCGGAGGTCTCGTCGGTGCTGCCATCGTCCACCACGACGATCTCCCAGCTTCGGCACAGCGTGTCGAGGCGGGCTCGCAAGAGGGGAAGAAGCTCGCGCAGGTTGCGGGCCTCGTTCAGGCAGGGCAGGACGCAGCTGACGTGGACATCGTGGAAGGCGCGACTCCTGGGAGCGGCCGCCTCGGGAAGAGGCAGGACCACGCCGGGCAGCGCCGGGCCGAAGCCATCCAGATCGTGTTGGACATCCATGAAACACTCGGAAAGAACGACGGGAACGGCGCCAGTATGGTCGGGCGTGCGTCGAATTTTCGTTGAAGGGATGTCGAGTTTCCGTGGCCAGGACCGTTCAGCGGAACGTCAGTTTTCGGGCGCCCCGTAGGTGCGTTCCCCGCGTTCGGCGATCACCTCCAGCAGTGTGCCGGTGAACGCCTCCAGGACCGCCGGTTGTTCCCGCCCGCGCTTGGTGATGAGATGGAAGCCCAGGGACAGCACGGGGTCGGTCAGCAGCGCGGTGACGACCGGCACGTCGGGTCCGACCGGCGCGGCGAACGAGGGAATGATGGTGGGACCGACGCCGGCCGCCGCCATGCCGATCAGCGATTCCAGGTTGTTCATCCGAATGCCGCCCTCCGGGCGCAGGCGTTTCGACGCCGTCTTGCGCTTGTCGATCAACTGCTGGAGTTCCGAGGTGGGGTGCAGTTCGACGAAGGGCACGTCGGGCAGGTCGTCCCAGCGTATGCGCCGGGGCCTGCCCTGCGCCTTCAGCCGCAGCGGGGCGGTGCGGCACTCCACGTACAGGAAGTCGAACTCGAACAGCGGGCGCCGCGAGACCTCGGGCACGTGCCGGGGAAAGATGCCCAGCCCGCAGTCGAGTTCGCCGCTGCGCACGCGGCGTTCGACCTCGGGCTTGGGCAGGTCGAACACGTGCAGGTCCAGCGTGGGCTGGGTGACGCGCAGCTTCATGTATACGTGCGGCATCACGCTGGCGGAGAATATGGGCGTGGCGCCCACGCGCAGCGTGCGCCGCCGTTCTTCCGAGAGCTGGCTGAGGACGGGCGCGATGGTTTCCACCTCGTCCACGACGTGCTGGGCCACGGGCACCAGCCGCTGGCCCGCCGCGGTCAGGTGGACCGAGCGGGTGGTGCGCTCGAACAGCCGGCACGCCAACTGGCCCTCCATGTCCTGCATCATCAGGCTCAGGCCGGGCTGGCTGATGTGCAGCTGTTCCGCCGCGCGGGTGAAGCTGCGCGTATGCACCACGGAAAGAAACGCCTTGAAATGCCGGATCGAGAGATTCATAAGTAACGTAAATCAATAGATATAAGAGATATATTAGACAAATTAAACGGCTGTTCCTAGAATTTCCCGCAAGCAAGCACAGATGCACCCGCCGGCCACGCCGGACGGGGCGACGGGAGACGGGACGATGAACGAGGCGACAGCCAAGCGGCGCCAATTCCGCGAACTACTGGCCAGGGACGAACTGCTGGTCATGCCCGGAGGCTTCAGCCCCCTGCTGGCCCGCATCGCGCAGGACGCGGGGTTCGAAAGCTATTTCATCGCCGGCTCGCAGCTGTGCGCGTTCCTGTATGGCTATCCCGACACCGGCGTGATGGGCATGCGCGACGTGGTCGACCATGCGCGGCACGTCGCGGCCCGGACCGACATTCCCATCTTCCTGGACTTCGATACCGGCTTCGGCAACGCGGTCAACGTCTGGTACGCGGTGCAGGAGGCGGTGCGGGCCGGCGTGGCGGGCTTGCAGATCGAGGACCAGGAAGCGCCCAAGAAGTCCGGGACCAGCGCGGGCCGCCGCTGTATCCCGGTGGACGAGGCCGTGGGCAAGTACCGCGCGGCCGTCGCCGCCCGCGACGAGATCGACCGGGAGTTCGTGGTGTGCGCGCGCTGCGACGCGCTCGGGGCCGCCGGCGAGACCTTCGAGTCCGCGCTGAACCGCTGCGTCGCCTATGCCGAGCAGGGCGGCGTGGACCTGGTCTGGCTCAATTCGGTGCAAAGCCGCGAGCAGTTGAAGATCGCCTGCCGCGAGATCCCGGTGCCGGTGCTGACCATCTGGGGCGGGCAGGGCCCGGCGCCGACGCTGGAGGAATACCGCGAACTGGGCTTGCGGGTGGTGCTGTATCCGACCATCGCCGCCTCGTCGGGGATGCAGGCCGCCTGGCGCGTACTGCATGATTTCCGCCGGCGCGGCCAGGCCGCGCTGGCCGACTGGGCCGCCCAGGTCAACGCCTGCCCGGACGGACCGGCCGACTACAAGACCCTGTCGGGCATCCCGAAAGTGATGGAGCTCGAACGCCGGTTCCTGGCCGAGGACAGCCGTCCCGACTATGCAAGCACCTGGGGCCACGGCGGCACGCTGGAGCAGAGCGGCAGGCAGCCCCCGAAGTGACCGGGGCCGGCGCGGCCGGCCCTCTCTTCCTCCTTCCTGGAAACGAACATGGATCGACGTCAACTATTGAAGGTCGCGGGCGGAGCCTTGCTCGCGCCGGCCGTGGCGCGCGGCGACACGTATCCCGGCCGGCCCATCCTGCTGCAGGTGCCGTTCCCGCCGGGCGGCGCGGCCGACGTGATGGCGCGGCTGGTCGCGCGCAAGATGAGCGAAGCGCTGGGCCAGCCCGTGGCGGTCGAGAACAAGCCCGGCGCGGGCGGCATCATCGGCGCGGCGGCCGTGGCCCGCGCGGCGCCCGATGGCTACACGCTGCTGCTGTCCACCACCAGCACCCATTCGCTGGCCGCCGCCATCAAGTCCTCGCTGCCCTACGATCCGGAGAAGAGCTTCGCGCCCATCGTCGAGATCGCCAACGGCAAGAGCGTGCTGCTGGTGTCCAGCGCCTCGGGCATCCAGGACGTCGCCTCGCTGGTCAGGCTGATGAAAAGCCGCGGTGCCGACAACAATTTCGGTTCGGCCGGCGTGGGCACCCTGGCGCATCTGAACGGAGAAGCCTTCAAGCGCGCAGCCGGCGTCGAGATGACGCACATTCCCTACAAGGGCATGTCGCTGGCCGTGCAGGACCTGATAGGCGGCCAGCTGACGATGATGTTCGACAGCGCCGTGTCCGCGCTGGCGGTGCTCAAGGGCGGGCGGGTACGCGCGCTGGCCGTGGCCGGGCGCAAGCGCACGCCGGTGCTGCCGGACGTGCCGACGCTGATCGAGGCCGGCGTGCCGGGCTTCGACATGGAAGCCTATTTCGGCCTGTGGGCGCCGGCGGGCACGCCCGCGCCCGTCGTCGAGCGGCTCAACGGCGTGCTCAACGCCGCGATCGCATCGCCCGACCTGCGCTCCGAGATCACCAGCCTGGCCGCCGACCCCGCGGGCGGTACCAGCGCCGCCTTCGCCGAACGCATCGCGCGCGACCGGCGCAAGTGGAAACAGATCATCGCCGACGCGGGCATCACGCCCGAGTAGCGTCCCGCCGCCGTGCGCCGTCCGGGCGCATGGCCATGTCTTTCTTCAGGAGCAGTTCTTGAGCCATTCCTCGTTCCATCCCATCGCGCGCCGCCTTTACACCGCGCTGGTCCTGCCGCTGCGGGACGATCTCGGCATCGACGAGCCGGGCCTGCGCCAACTCGTGCGCTATTACCTGCAACAGCCGAGGTTCGCCGCCGAGGGCGGCCTGATCGCCAATCCCGAGGCGGGCGAAGCCTTCTACCTGACCCGCGAGGAAAAGCGGCGGGTGCTGGAAATCGTGATGGAGGAAGCCGCGGGCCGGATGCCGGTGCTGGCCGGCACCTTCGCCTGGACCACCGCGGAAACCGTGCAGACGGCGCTCGACGCGAAGGCGCTGGGCGCCCAGGGCATCTTCGTGGTGCCGCCGGCCGGTTCCATGGACGTGGCCATCGCCTGGGACTCGGTCCGCTATCCGGAGGTCTGGCTGGACCAGATCAAGGCGCAGGACGCGGCCGTGGACCTGCCCATCTTCACCCATCCCATCACCAGCGCGTCGCAGCCCTGGGGACTGGGCCTGCCGCTGGAGCCCACGCTGAAGTTCTGCCGCGAGGTGCCCAACATCGTGGGCTGGAAGACGACCTACGCCTACCAGGGACACCGCATCCTGGCGCGGGCCATGCGCGAACAGGCGCCCGGCGTCGCGCTGCTGTGCTCGAGCGCGCATTTCTTCCACGAGTACCTGGCCAGCGGCAATTTCGACGGCACCATCAGCGGCTCGTGGAACTATGCGCTGGAGCCCATGCTGGACCACATCGAGGCGATGCGCGCCGATGACCTCGCCGCCGCCCGCCGCATCTGGGACGCGGGCCTGGCGCGCCTGCACGAATACATCTACGCCGAGCCCGGCCGGCTGCACGTGCGCTACAAGATCGCAACCTGGCTGCGCGGCCTGATCGAGTCGCCGCGCATGCGTCCGCCCATGCCCGAGCCGCGCGCCGAGGAGATCGGCCGCATCGACCAGTTGCTGCGCGGCGCGGGCATCGGCGTGGTGCGCGAACCGGCGCAGATGGCCGCCGCCGGGAGGCAGGCATGATGGGCGCGCGCCGCATCGCGGCGCTGGCGCTGGCAGCGTTGCTGCCGGTGGCCGGCCTCCATGCGCAGGAATACCCTGGCAAACCCGTCAAGATCGTGGTGCCGTTTCCGCCGGGCGGCTCGACCGACGTGGCGGCCCGCATTCTCGCGGCCAAGCTGGCCGAGGAGTTCCGGCAGCCGGTCTACGTCGAGAACAAGCCCGGCGCCGGCACCACCATCGGCGCCGCGTACGTCGCTTCCTCGGCGCCCGACGGCCACACCCTGTACGTGACGGGGCCGATCACCCACGCCAGTTCGCAGGCGCTCTACAGGAAGCTGCCCTACGACGCCCTGCGCAGCTTCGCGCCGGTCGGCAACATGACCGTGTCCCCGTTCATCGTGGTGGTCCATCCCGCCTCGCCCGCGCGGTCGCTCAAGGACCTGCTGGAAGCGGCGCGCAAGCAGCCGGGGCGGCTGAGCTACGCCTCCAGCGGCAACGGCGCCGCCCCCCATCTGGTGACCGAGATCATCGCGCGCGCCGCCGGGGTGTCGTTCACGCACGTGCCCTTCAAGGGCGTGGGGCCGGCGGTGGTCGCGCTGCTGGGCAACCAGGTGGACTTCATGATCGCCGACGTCGCCGTCGTGCCGCAGATACGCGAAGGCAGGCTGCGCGCGCTGGCGCTGACCACGGCGGCCGAGTCGCCGCTGGTGCCGGGCGTGCCTTCGATGGTGGGGGCTGGCATGCCGGGCGTCGACGTGCCGAGCGGCCTGGCCCTGTTCGCGCCGGCGGGGACGCCGGAGGCGGTCGTCGCGCGTATCAACGCGTCGATGAACCGCGCGCTGCAGGACGCGGAGGTCAGGCAAAAGTTCGCCATGCAGGGCTTCGAGATCCAGACCGGCACGCCGGCCGATCTGGCGGCGATGATGGCGCGCGAGATCGAGCGCTACGGGCAGGTCGTGCGGCAGACGGGCATCAGCATCGATTGACGCGGGCCGCGCCGGCGGGGTCCGCGGCTCAGGCGCGGCGCAGGCAGGCCAGCGCCGCCGCCGACAGCAGCAGGGCGGCGCCGCCGTAGATCAGCACGGCGGGCGCGGCCGGCAGCAGCAGGCCGGCCAGCATCGGTCCCGTGCCCGCGCCGATGTCGCGCCAGACCGCGCGGGAGGCCAGGGCCTGGATGCGTTCGTGACCGGGATGGCGGTGCGCCACGATGGGGGCCAGCAGCGGCAGTTGCAGGGCGCGCAGCACGACGATGGCGAAGGCGCAGCCCCACAGCCAGCCGGCGCCGAAGCCGACCAGGGCGACCGAGGTGGCCAGCGACAGCACGACCAGCATGTGTTCGGCGCCCAGGCGGTCGGCGATGCGCCCGCCCAGCGGGCTGAGCAGGATCTCGGACAGGTATCGCAGCGCCATCAACACGCCGGCCGCCAGCAGGGCCCAGTCGGGCAGCGCCTCCTGCGCGAGCAGCGACAGGCCGATGATGAACAGGCCGTCCAGCGTCAACCCTTCCATGAAGGACCAGGCATCCAGGCTGCCGGGCGGCCGTATGCGGCGCGCGGCTTGCGGCGCGCTTTGGGGTCGGCGGTGCGCGGGCAGGCGGCGCGCCAGCGGCAGGGCCAGCAGGGCGAGGGCGGCCAGGATGAAGAAGATGAAACGCGGTCCGGCCAGATCCGCCAGCCAGGCACCCGCCGGCAGCGCCAGCATGGGGCCCGCGGCGATCAGGGCGCGCGAGCGGCCCGTGCGCTGGGCCGAGCCGGACAGGCTGGCGGTGGCCAGTGCCAGGGTGGACAGGTTCAGCGCCGCGTAGGACAGGCCCCACAACAGCCGGACGGCCAGCAATAGCCAGAATCCGGGGAACAGCGCATAGCCCAGCGCGCAGCAGGCCGAGGCCAGTGCCGCCAGCGTGCAGGCGGCGCGGTCGCCGCGCTCGGCGTACAGCCTTGCGACCCAGCCATAGCCGACTATCCGGACCAGCCGGTTGGCGGCCAGCAGCACGCCGGCCTGCGCGAGGCTGACGCCGAACTGTTGGGCGTGGACGGGAAGCAGCAGGTAGAGGACGGTGTCGGCGGGCAGGCACAGGCCCAGGACAATCGAGGCATCGCGCGAATGGCGATCGGCGGTGGAGGTGTCGGGATCGGACATAGGCCGACATGGTGACGTCCGCATGACAGGGCGACAAACGATTTAAACTGGCGCCACACGTGAGAAAATTGCACGCATGCACCATCGTCCGCCGCCCCTCAATGCCGTCCGGGCCTTCGTCGCCGCCGCCCGCCATCTCAGTTTCACCCGCGCCGGGCAGGAGCTGGGCGTGACCCACGGCGCGATCAGCCGCCAGGTCCGGCAACTGGAGGACTACCTGGGCGTCGAACTGTTCGAGCGCCGGACGCGGCAGATCGTGCTGACCGCGGCCGGCGCGCAGTTCCTGGCCGATACCGCGCCCGCGCTGGCCAGCATCTCGGCCGCCGCCGAAGTCTTCGTCGGGCGCAGCGCGCCTCGGGTGGTCAGGATCAACGTGCGCCCGAGCTTCGCCGTGCGCTGGCTGATTCCGCGCCTGCCGGATTTCGTGGCCCGCCATCCACAGGTCAAGCCGGAAGTGGTGACCAGCACCCTGGCGCCCGAGAAGGCGCTCGAAAGCTTCGACGTGGCCATCCGGCGCGGCCGCCGCGGCTGGCCGCCCTCGATCGAAGCGCGCGGCTTCATGCAGGACGAAGGCCTGGTCGTGGCCGCGCCGGAGCTGCTGCGGGTCCGGCCGGTCGATCGGCCCGCCGACCTGGCCGGACATGTCCTGCTGTATTCCCGCTCCCGCCGCGCGGATTGGGAAGCCTGGTCCGCGCAGGTCGGCCGGCCGCGCGCGCGCCAGCAGCAGACGCTGCAGTTCGATCACCTGCATTTCGTGATGCAGGCGGCACTGGATGGATTGGGGTTGGCGCTGGCCCCGGTTTCGCTGCTGGGCCACGACCTGGCCAGGGGCCGTCTGGCGGCGCCCCTGCCCGACCTGCGGCTGGTGCTCGATCGCTACTATTACGGCGTGGCGCCGGACGCGGGGCCGCCCGCGCAATTGTTCGTGGCCTGGCTGCAGGACGTGGCGCGGGCCGAGACGCGGCAATTGCTGAAGCTGGCGGGCGCCGCCGCCAGCTGAGCGGTCCGGTCAGGCGCGCGTGACCTCGCTGTCGATCTTGATCGTGGTGCTGGTCATCAGCTTGTGCACGGGGCAGCGGTCGGCCACCGCGTGCAGCTCTGCCACCTGTTCGTCGGTCAGGTCGCCGCTCAGCACCAGGCGCGCGGTCAGCCGGTATTCGCCGCGCCGCTCGTCCTTGTCGTCGCGCACGATTTCCACGTCCACGCCATCCAGGGGAATGTTCTTGCCCTTGGCGTAGACCATCAGCGTCAGCGCCTTGCAGCCGCCCAGCGCGGCATCGAAATAGTCGTGCGGGGACGGGCCCTCGCCCTTGGGGGCGGGCATGTCCAGGGGCACGTCGTGGGCGCCCAGGGAGATGGTGTAGCGCATGCCGCCGGGCATGTTCGATTTGACGTGTACGCTCATGATTGCTCCGTTGCGGGGGAGGCGAGTGGGGATTCGGGCGTCTCGCGGTAGGCCTGCCAGGCGTCGTGGCCGCCCAGCAGCGCCCAGGTGCTGGTATAGCCGGCGGCACGCAGCTTGGTCGCCAGCATGGCCGCCGAGATCTCGTTGGGACAGGCGCAGTACACCACGATGTCGGTGTCGTAGGGGCCGAGTTCCAGGCCGTCCAGCGGTGCGTGGATGTCCACCGCGATGGCGCCCGGCAGCGGATCGTCGGGCTGGGGCCGCACGTCCAGCAGGATCGGCCGGCGGCCCGCGCGTTCCCAGGAGGCGAGTTCGTCCACCGCCAGGCGGGGAACGGTGCGCAAGTACTTGATGACGCGCCACCGCTGGACCAGCCGATAGGCGATGTACAGCGCCAGCAGCGTGCCCAGGAACAGGATGCCCATCTGGCCGTATTGGTCGATGGCCAGCAGGATGTCGGCCACCACGGGATGGAAGACCGCGCCCAGCAGGATTGCCGAACCGCCCCAGATCAGGGTGCCGGCGATCTCGTAGCCGACGAAGGTGCGGTAGGGCGCGCGGGTCAGGCCGGCCATCACGGTGCTCAGGGCGCCGGCGCCGGGCAGGAACTTGGCCACCAGCAGCAGGCGCGGTCCCACTTGCAGATAGCGGCTCTGGGTCTGGCGTATGCAGGAGTCCTGCGAGAGCGAGATGCGGCAGATGGTGCTGAGCAGCCGCGCGCCGTGGCGCTGTCCGGCCGCGTACCAGGCACTGTCGGCGATCAGGCTGGCCGCCACGGTGCCGGCCAGGATCAACGGCCACGAGAGCTGGTCCTGCGCGGCCAGCGCGCCGGCCACGACCAGCAGCGGATAGGCGGGTATGGGCAGGCCCGCCTGTTCCAGCAGCACGTTGAAGAAGACCAGCCATGCTCCGTAGAGCACGAGCAGCGTCTGTAGATCGGCCAAGTGGGCCTCCTGGATGAGTTCTCTAGGAGAGGATAGGGGCGCTCGCGGCCGAAACAAGCCCACGGGCCGTGGGGGATTTCGCCCCGCGCCGGCCCACCTTACCACAGGCCACGGGCGGCTTTCCCGGCCGCCCGCCGGTTCATTCGGCCGTGATGTTCGCCGCCTTCACCACGTCCGCCCAGCGCTGGGCATCCTTGGCGACGAGCTTGCCGAATTCGGCCGGCGAGGCGGTGGCCGGCACCATGCCCTGCGCCTCGAACGCGGAAGCCGTGGCGGACGATTTCAGCGCCTGCGAGATTTCCTTGTTCATGCGGGCGATGATGTCGGGCGGCGTGCCCTTGGGCGCGAACACGCCGTACCACATGTCCACGTTGCCGCCCTTGATGCCCGCTTCCTCCAGGGTCGGTACGTCGGGGAGCTGGGCCAGGCGCTTCGCGCTGCCGGTGGCGATGGCCTTGAGCTTGCCGCCCTTGATCTGCGGCAGGGCCACGTGCACCGGCAGGAACATCGCATCTATGCGTCCGCCCAGGATGTCGGTGACGGCGCCCGCCGTGCCCTTGTAGGGCACGTGCATCATCTGGGCCCCGGTCTGTTGCAGGAACAGCGCCATCGACAGGTGGTGGGGCGTGCCCACGCCGGGGGTGGCATAGGTCAGCTTGCCGGGTTCGGCCTTGGCCGCGGCCACCAGTTCGGCCACGGTGGCGGGCTTGCGCGAGGTGGGCGACACCAGCAGCAGGGTGCCCCACGAGGTCAGCGCCACGGGGTCGAAGTCGGCCACCGGGTCGTAGGGCAGCGACTTGTACAGGCTGCGGTTCATGACCAGGGTGTTGACCTGCACCATGAAGGTATAGCCGTCGGGCGCGGCGCGGGCGGCGCGTTCGCTGCCGATGTTGCCGCTGGCGCCGGCCACGTTCTCGACCACGATGGGCTGGCCCAGGGTCTTGCCGAGCTGGGTGGAGAGCTGGCGGGCGACGAGGTCGATGCCGGTGGCGGGGGTGTAGGGGACGATGAAGGTGATGGGGCGGTCGGGCCAGGCGTAGGCGCTGGCGCACGAGCAGGCCAGGGCAAGGGCGCCCAGCGCGCGCAGGGGTCTAAGCATCTCGATGTCTCCTTATATGGTCTCCTGCCAGTATGCGGAAAGCGATATGCTTTGGAAAATGAATTTTTGTTCTCATCCATATCCGGTGCGATATGGCTGGGATGCCCCCCTTCGTTCCCGGTTTCCGCCCATGGATTGGACCCATCGCTTGCGGCTGCGCAACCTCCAGATGTTGCTCAGCCTTGCCCAGACCCGCAACATCAGCCATTCGGCCGCCGCGCTCAACACCACGCAGCCCGCGCTGTCGAAGTGGCTGCGCGAGCTGGAGGACGACATCGGGCTGCCGCTGTTCGAGCGGCATGCGCGCGGGCTGCGGCCGACGTCCTATGGCGAGGCGCTGATCGCCCATGCCCGGCGCATCGAGGCTCAACTGGACCGTGCCCACAGCGACATGGAGGCCATGCGCGAAGGGGGTAGCGGTCAGGTGCTGATCGGCACTTCGGGCGC
This sequence comes from Pigmentiphaga sp. H8, assembly GCF_003854895.1. Lineage (NCBI taxonomy): Bacteria > Pseudomonadati > Pseudomonadota > Betaproteobacteria > Burkholderiales > Alcaligenaceae > Pigmentiphaga > Pigmentiphaga sp. H8. The sequence continues at coordinate 1,282,512 of NZ_CP033966.1, forward strand.
GGCGGCGCCGGACACGGTTCCCCTGGCGATGCTGGCGCTGCTGCGGCGCATGCCGCAGGCCCGGATCCGGGTGGTGGAAAGCACGATGGACCAGTTGATGGGGCAATTGGCACAGGGGGAACTGGACATCGTCGTGGGCCGCTCCGCCCCTGAACTGCACGATCCCGCCATCCGGTCCGAGGCGCTGTACCTGGAGCCCATCCATTTCGTGGCGCGGCCGTTGCACCCGTTGTTCGAAGGCCGCGAGCCGACGTGGGACGCGGTGGTGGGTTATCGATGGATCCTGTGGCCTCGGGGCACGCCCATACGCAACGCGCTGGATGCGGCGCTGGCGGCGGCAGGGCGGAGCCTGCCGGTCGATTACGTGGAGTCGAATTCGGCGACGCTGAACATCACGCTGCTGGCGCACAGCGACATGGTGGGAGTGGCTTCGCATCGGGCGGCGATGCGGCTGGTGACGATGAATGCGGTGCGGATCGTGCCGCTGCGCCTGTCGGGATTCGGGTCGGTGGAAATGTATTGGCGCAATGACGCGTTGCGGCCGGCGGGGGTGGAGACGGCGTTGGAATGCCTGAGGGAGGTCGTGCGAGGGCAGGGGGAGCCCTGAGTCCTTGAGACGGCGGCATCCGGAGCGTATCGGCCCCAGAATGCGGTGGATCCGGCTCCGCCGGTCCACCCGCATCGCCCCCTGGGGGGCGCGCTTCAGCGCGTAGGGGGGGGATTCTTCTTTTCTTTTTCTTCTTTGACGCGGTAGACCAGGACGGCGACGTGGGCCAGGGACAGCACCTTGGCGGTGACGCTGCCCAGCAGCAGGCGCGAGAGGCCGCTGCGGCCGTGGCTACCGATGAAGATCAGGTCGCAGCCGGTTTCGGCGGCGGCCTGGACGATGCCGTCGGCGACGTTGAAGTTCGAGACGGACAGGGCGGTGCTCTTGACGCCGGCGGTGTCGGCACGGCTGGTGACGGCGTCGAGGTACTTGGCGGCCTGTTCGGCCGAAGCTTTCTCGTAGGCGTCGTCGGTGATCGCGTAGGCGGCGGCCATGCCGTCGAAGCCGATGGTGGCGGCGAAGGGCTGGGTGACGTGCAGGGCCACGATTTCCGCGTTCACGGAGCGGGCGAAGCTGACGCCGGCGTTGGCGGCCTGGGCGGACAGCGGCGAGCCATCGGTGGGGATCAGGATTTTCTTGAACATGACGTTTTCTCCTTGAAGATCACGAAGATGACCGCTCGAACGCCGGTGCAATGGCGCGGGCGTTTTTTCGTTACCGCGCAGTACACCACATCTTGAGCGGCTATGTCTTGATCGGTATCAAGCCAATACCTTGCGCAGGAAGCCCGAGATGTCTCCGAGTTCCGGCGCACAGACCGAGTGGGGCATGGGATAGGCATGCCATTCGACGTCGTAGCCTTCCTGGCGCAGCAGGTCGCGCGAGGCCGTGGCGCGCTCGAGCATGACGATGGGATCGGCCGTGCCGTGGCCCATGAAGATGGGCGTATGGGCGTTGGCGGGGCTGCGTTCCGCGGCGAAGGTGGCGGCCAGCGGCAGGTAGCCGGACAGGGCGACCAGGCCGGCGAGTTTCTCGCGCAGGCGCAGGCCGGTGTGCAGGGTCATCGCGCAGCCTTGCGAGAAGCCGGCCAGCACGATGTGCTCGGTGGCGATGCCGCGCTGGTTCTCGCGCGCGATCAGGTTCTCGACGTGGCGCTGCGAGGCACGGATGCCGGGATCGTCCTCGCGCCGGACGAGGTCGCTGACGATGATGTCGTACCAGGCGCGCATCGCCATGCCGCCGTTGATGGTCACCGGCTGCACGGTGGCGTGCGGGAAGACGAAGCGCACCGGCGGCAGGCCGCGCAGGTCCAGTTCGGGGACGATGGGTTCGAAGTCGTGGCCGTCGGCGCCCAGGCCGTGCAGCCAGATCACGGCGCGGGTGGGGTTCGGGCCGGTTTCGGCCTGGACGCATTCGAGCAGGGTATCTGTCATGGCGTTCTCGATGAGAGGGGCCGGCGCTCAGGGCGCGGGGCGGATCGCCGTCTTGGGGCGGAACGCCTTGCACACGGTTTCGTCGGTTTCGACGTAAGGGCCTTCGATGAGCTGGATGCAATAGGGCACGGCGGCGAAGATGCCGGGCACCACCAGCTTGCCGTCGGCCTCGCGCAGTCCTTCCAGGGTCTCGCGTATGGCCTTGGGCTGTCCGGGCAGGTTGATGATGAGGGCGGCGCCGTCCGCCGCCGACGTGCCGCGTTCACGGATGACGGCGACCTGGCGCGACAGGATGGCGGTGGGCACGAAGCGCAGCGAGATCTGGCGCATCTGTTCGCCGAAGCCGGGCATCTCTTTCGTGGCCACCGCCAGGGTGGCCTCGGGCGTGACATCGCGCCGCGCCGGGCCGGTGCCGCCGGTGGTCAGGATCAGGTCGCAGCCGAGTTCGTCGCACAGTTCCGCCAGGGTGGCGGAGATGGCCGGCGCGTCGTCGGCGACCAGCCGCTCGACGTAGCGCACCGGCGTGCGCAGGGCGCCGTCCAGCCAGGTCTTGAGCGAGGGGATGCCTTCGTCGGCATAGACTCCGCTGGAGGCGCGGTCGCTGATGGACACCAGGCCGCACAGCAGTTCGTCGGGATGGTTGCGCACGAGGCGCTTGGCGGAAGTGGTCATGGCGGCGGTGGGATCAGTGTTCGTCTTCGTCGTCGGCCGGGGGCGGCGACCCGGCATCGGGAGCGGCCTGCAGCCGCTTGATTTCCTGGAACAGCGCGCGATAGTGCTTGCGCTGCGGCTCGCGCCCGGGCAGCAGGGCGGCGTTGGCGGCCTGTTCCTTGCGCGCACCGCGTATCAGCGCCCGCAGGGGCTGGGCCTGGGCGTGGGGGTACAAATCCATGAAGCCCGTGAAATGTTCGTCGCTGGCCAGGAGGCGGTCGCGCCACAGTTCGAGCTGGTGGAAGGCGGCGATCTGTTCCATGGATTCGCCATCCCACTCGGCCAGCATGGCCTGGATGGGTTCGACGTGCGCCTCGCGCATCAGCTTGCCGACGTACTGCAATTGCCGCCGCTTGCCCTCGTGGGCGGTGATGCGCTGGGCCTCGCGTATCGCGTCGTACAGGCGTTCGGCCAGGGGCAGTTGCCGCAGCTTGGCATCGGGCAGCCCGACCAGGCGTTCCCCCAGGTCCTGCAGGGCGGCCATCTGCCGCTTGAGCTGCGACTTGCTGGGGGACTGGTATTCGCCGTCCGGATCGGCTTCTTGCACCGGGACCAGGGGCGATGGACTACGTTTGGAGCGGGACATGGAAAATGGCGTGCTTCGACGGTAAGAAGGCTGACACCAGCTATCATAAAGCCTTGCCTTCCTGCCCGGGCCGCCCGCCCGCGTGTCCGGGCCGCCTCCTTCCCGAAGAAACTCCATGGCCACTTCCCCGTCCCGCAAGAAAACGACCGCCGCGCCCACCCGTCCCGCGCTCGATACCGACCCCGCCGCGTTCCGCCAGTTGATCGAACGGGTGCTGGACGAGTCCAGGCGCGCCGGCGCCACCGACGCCGCGGCCGAGGTGTCCGAAAGCCAGGGGGTGGCCGTGTCGGTGCGCCGGGGCTCGCTGGAGACGGTCGAACAGACGCGCGACCGGTCGCTGGACATCACCGTGTACGTGGGGCAGCGCCGGGGCTCGGCCTCGACCTCGGATTTCTCGGACCAGGCGGTACGCGATACCGTCCAGGCCGCGTACCACATCGCCAGCCATACCGCCGAGGATCCGGCCGCGGGCCTGCCCGACGCCGACCTGCTGGCCACCGAATTCCCCGACCTGGATCTCTACCACCCGTGGAACCTGCCGGCCGAGGCGGCGGCCGAACTGGCGCTGCAGGCCGAGCGCGCGGCCCTTTCCACCGACAAGCGCATCACCAACTCCGACGGCGCGTCGGTGTCCTCGTACGAAGGCCACTTCGTCATGGGGAACACCCGGGGCTTCCTGAACGGCTACCCGTATTCGCGGCATTCGCTGTCGGTATCGCCCATCGCCGGGCGGGGCGGCAACATGCAGCGCGACGACTGGTACACCAGCGACCGCGACTGGGCGCGGCTGGCCGATCCCGCCAGCGTCGGCCGCTATGCGGCCGAACGCGCGCTGTCGCGGCTGTCCGCGCGCCGCATCCCCACCGGCAGGTATCCGGTGCTGTTCGAGGCGCCCCTGGCCTGCGGCCTGCTGGGCTCGCTCACCCAGGCCCTGAGCGGCGGGGCGCTGTACCGCAAGTCCAGCTTCCTGGTCGACAGCCTGGGCCGGCAGGTCTTCCCCGGGCACATCGACGTGCTGGAAGACCCCGCCATCAAGGGCGCCCAGGGCAGCGGCGCGTTCGACGACGAAGGCGTGCGCACGCAGGCGCGCAAGGTCGTCGACGGCGGCGTGGTCCAGGGCTATTTCCTGTCCAGCTACACGGCCCGCAAGCTCGGCATGGTCACGACCGGCAATGCCGGCGGTTCGCACAACCTGGTGCTGGCGTCGCGCAAGACGCGGCGCGGCGACGATTTCCGCGCCATGCTGCGCAAGCTGGGCACCGGCCTCCTGGTGACCGAGCTGATCGGGCAGGGCATCAACTACGTGACCGGCGACTATTCTCGCGGCGCGTTCGGCTACTGGGTCGAGAACGGCGAGATCCAGCATGCCGTGCAGGAGATCACCATCGCCGGCAACCTGAAGGACATGTTCGGCGGCATCGCCGCGGTGGGGGCGGACACGCTCACGCGCGGCACCAAGACGACCGGGTCCATCCTGTTGCCGGAAATGTCGATCGCCGGACGCTGAGGGTCTTGCCGCCGGAGCGGGGCCGTCCGGCGTTTCGTGCGCCAGTCATCGGGGAAAGCCTATGAACGCAAAGCCTTTGCATCGCATCGTCATCGCCGGCGGCGGCGCGGGCGGACTCGAACTGGCCGTGCGCCTGGGGCGGCGCCACGGCCCCGAGCACGTCACGATGGTCGACGCCACGCCCTTCCACATCTGGAAGCCCTCGCTGCACGAGGTCGCCGCGGGCACCGTGGACATCCACCGCGACGGGCTTTCCTACGCGATGCTCGCGCACGACAACGGCTTTCGCTTCGTGCTGGGAGAAATCCGCGGCGTCGACCGCCAGGCGCGCGACGTACAGGTGGCGGCCCTGCGCGATGCCGACGGCACCGTCATCCTGCCCGAACGGAACGTTCCCTACGACACGCTGGTGCTGGCCGTGGGCAGCCTGGGCAATTTCTTCAACACGCCGGGCGCCGACCAGCATGCGATCTCGCTGGACACCACGGACGCCGCCGAGCGCTTTCGGCTCGCGCTGCTCAAGGCCATGGCGCGCGCCTCGGTCGGCATCGACGAGGCCACGCCGGGCATCGTCAACGTGGTGATCGTGGGCGGCGGCGCCACGGGCGTGGAGCTGGCCGCCGAACTGCACGAGGCGGGCAACACGATTTCGGCCTACGGGCTGCCCGGCATGACGCGGCAGAACCTGCGCATCACGCTGATCGAGGGCGGGCCGCGCATACTCGGGCCGCTGCCCGAGCGCGTCGCCAAGGCGGCCGAGGAACTGCTGGTGGAACGGGGCGTGACGGTGGTGGCCGACTGCCGCGTGTCCGAGGTCACGCCGCATACCGTGGTGGCCCAGGACAAGGTGTTCGACGCCGACCTGTGCGTCTGGGCGGCGGGCATCAAGGCGCCGTCGCTGCTGTCCCGGCTGGGGCTGCCGCTGAATCCGATGCAGCAGGTCCAGGTGGACGAGACGCTGCGCACCCAGGATCCCGACATCTACGCCCTGGGCGATTGCGCCGCGGCGCCGTGGCGCGAGACCGGCAAGACCGTGCCCGCGCGCGCCCAGGCCGCGCACCAGCAGGCCTCGTATCTGCTGCCGCTGCTGTCCGCCCGCATACGCGGGGAGTCGGCGTTCGCGGCGCCGTTCCGCTTCCGCGATTTCGGCTCGCTGGTGTCCATCGGCCATGCCGAGGGCGTGGGCAGCCTGATGGGCAATCTTTCCGGCCGCAAGCTGCTGGTGGAGGGCTGGATCGCCCGCATGATGTACGCCGGCACGCACTGGTCGCACTATGCCGCGGTACTGGGCTGGTGGGGCGCCAGCGTGCGCTCGCTGAGCCGCTTCCTGAGCCGTCGTTCGCAGCCCCGCGTCAAGTTGCACTAGTCCCCGCCATTCGCTTTCCAGCCCAGGGTTTATCCCTGTCCCGGGTTCCATTGACAGTCAAAATTTGCATGATAAAGTCATGCAAATAGTCATGATCCACACAGCGGCTGGAGCGACATGAAACTCAGAATCGATGCCCATCCCGACCCCATGATGGGGCTGGTTCCCCTGTTCACCGCCATCGACGCCGGCCTGTTCGCCAAGCGCGGCATCGAACCCGTTTTCGTCCAGCGGTCGGCGGTGCAGGCCATCGAGGACATGCGCGCCGACCGCATGGACCTGACCTTCTCCGGCCCCACGCTCACCATCATGGCGCGCGAGCGGTTCGACCTGCCGTCCCGCTTCGTCTCGGCGGCCGCGCTGCGCGGCACCTACGCCGGCCGCAGCGCCGACTTCATGAATCTCATTGCCCGCCATGACGTGGCCATCGAGCGGCCGTCGGATTTCGAGGGCAAGCGCCTGGGCGCCTTCGCGCTGGACGGGGGCATCACGCATTCGGCGCCGCTGCACCTGTTCAACCAGCATGGCGTCGACGTCTCGCGCGTGCAGTGGGTGCCGATGCCCTTTCACAAGATGCCCGATGCGCTGGCCGCGGGCGAGATCGACGTCGCCATCTGCGTCGAGCCGCTGGTCACCCTGATGCTGCGGCGCGGCCTGGGCCGCGCGGTGGACGAGGTGCTGGGCGAGGGTTCGCTGGCGATGGCCAGCACGGGCAACCCGTCGCTGGTGTCGAACTGGTGGACCACGCAGGCGGCCTACGCGCGTGAACCGGAACTGTTCGCCGCCACGGCCGACGCGCTGGCCGAGGCCGTGGGCGTCGTATACGCCGATCCGTCGGCCGCGCTCGACGCGATGGCCCGGCATACAGGACAGGACTCCGCGCTGCTGCGCGAGATCGGGTTCAAGACCACGCTCTTCCATCCCTTCGGCATGGACGATCCCGAGGTCAAGGCCATGTACCGCGGTTGGGTGACCGTGCTGCGCGGTGCCGGCCTGCTCGACCACGACATCGACGTGGAGCAGTTCTTCTGATTTTCGGAGCCGCCGCGCGCGGACGGGTTTTTTCACTGTCGGGAGATCGTCATGAAGCAGTCCAGTTCCAGGGTACGCCGTGTGCTTTTGCTTTGCGCGGCATTGGCCTGCGCGCAGCCGGGACTCGCCGGCGCCCAGCCGTCCGGCCCCGCGCCGGAGAAGGCCGTCATGTTCATCGGCTGGCGGGCCGAGGCCGAGTGGGGTGGTTTCTTCCAGGCCGTGGCCAAGGGCATCTACCGCAAGCACGGGCTGGACGTCGAGATCCGCCTGGGCAATCCGCAAAGCAATCCCACGCCCATGCTGCTGGCCGGACGCGTGGATTTCACGGCGGGCAGCAGCGGCACCTCGCTCAACGCGGCGCGCGAAGGCGCGCCCCTGATGTCGGTGGCCGCGATCTTCCAGAAGGATCCGCGCGTGCTGATCGCCCATCCCAACCAGGGCGTGGACAAGATCGAGCAGATCAAGGACCGCACGGTGCTGGTGGGCGCGCTGGGCATGGCGACCTTCTGGCCCTACCTGCGCGGGCGCTTCGGCTTCACCGACGACCAGGTCAAGCCCTATACGTTTTCGCTGGCGCCGTTCCTGGCCGACAAGAAGGTGGTGCAGCAGGGGCTCATCACCAACGAACCGCTGGCGCTGAAGAAGGCGGGCGTCGAGAACCCGGTGTCCTTCCTGCTGGCGGACTATGGCTGGGACCCGTACATGACCACCATCGTCACCACCCGCGACAACGTCGAGAAGCGGCCGCAATTCGTGCAGAAGTTCGTCGATGCGTCCATCGAGGGCTGGTACAGCTACCTGTACGACGATCCGTCGGCGGGCAATGAACTGATCAAGCGCAACAACCCCGAGATGACCGACGAACAAATCGCTTTCGCGATCCATGCCATGAAGGAGCGCGGCCTGATCGATTCCGGCGATGCGAAGCGCCTGGGCATCGGGGCGATGACCGACGCGCGCTGGGAGCATTTCTACCGGTCCATGGTGGACGTGGGCGTGCTGCCCACCGGCCTGGACGTGCGCAAGGCCTACACGCTGAAGTTCGTCAACAAGAAGGTCGGCATGCGATGACTGAAACGGCCATGGATACCGACCGGGTGCTGGAACTGCGGAACATTTCCAAGCGCTTCGGCAACGGCACGCTGGCGGTCGAAAACCTCAGCCTGTCCCTTGCGCGGGGAAGCTTCGTCAGCCTGCTCGGGCCCTCGGGGTGCGGCAAGAGCACGGTGCTGCGCATGATCGCCGGACTGTCCGAGCCGACCGCCGGCGAGGTCGTGCGGCAGGGCACCAGGGGGGCGGTCGGCTTCGTCTTCCAGGAGCCCACGCTGATGCCGTGGGAGACGGCGCTGTCCAACACCATGCTGCCGCTGGACCTGGCGGGCGTGCCGCGCGACGAGGCCCGGCGGCGCGCCGCCGAGGCGCTCGAGAAGGTCGGGCTGAAGGGGTTCGAGCAGGCCCTGCCAAGAGAGCTTTCCGGCGGCATGAAGATGCGCGTCTCCATCGCCCGGGCCATCGTGACCCGGCCGCAGGTCCTGCTACTGGACGAGCCGTTCGCGGCGCTGGACGAGATCACGCGGTTCAAGCTGAACAACGACCTGCTGCGGCTGTGGCAGGACCAGCGCTTCACCGCCGTGTTCGTCACGCATTCGGTGTTCGAGTCGGTGTATCTGTCCCAGCGGGTGATCGTCATGGCCGCGCGGCCGGGGCGGCTCCATGCCGACCTTCCCATTTCCCCCGATGCGGCGCGCGGCGAATCGTTCCGCACTTCGGCCGAATACGCGCATCTGTGCAGGCAGGCCTCGGAAGCCCTCGAAAAGGCGATGAACGCATGAACCCCAAGCTCCGTACCGCGCGCATCGTCCTGCCCGTCGTCATGGGCATCCTCTGCCTGGTGGCCTGGGAGGCGATCGTGCGCGGCCTGCGCATCTCGCCGCACATCCTGCCCGGCCCGGCCGATATCGGCCGCGCGCTGGTCGAGGACTGGCCGCTGCTGTCGGCGGCGCTGTGGGTCACGCTGAAGATCACCGCGTCGGCCTTCGTCAGCGCCGTGCTGGTGGGCGGCGCCATCGCGATCCTGTTCAGCCTGTCCAAGTGGATAGAACTGACCTTCTTCCCCTATGCGGTCATCATGCAGGTCACGCCGGTAGTCGCCATCGCGCCGCTCCTGATCATCTGGGTGGACAACGTGCAGGTGGCGCTGCTGATCTGCGCGTGGCTGGTGGCCTTCTTCCCCATCCTGTCGAACACCATCGTCGGCCTGAACAGCGCCGACCACAACCTGCGCGATCTGTTCCGGCTTTATGGCGCGACCCCGGGCCAGACGCTGCGCCGGCTGCGCATTCCGTCGGCCATGCCGTACTTCCTGGCGGGCGTGCGCATTTCGGGCGGGCTGTCGCTGATCGGCGCGGTGGTCGCGGAATTCGTCGCCGGGGCGGGCGGGCAGGGTTCGGGCCTGGCCTATCGCATCCTCGAGGCCGGCTACCAGTTGAAGACGCCGCGCATGTTCGCGGCCCTGCTGATGATTTCCTGCACCGGCGTACTGATCTTCCTGGCGACCTCGTGGGTGTCGCAGCGCATCCTGCGGCGCTGGCACGAAAGCGCCATGGAGCGCGAATCTTGAAGTCGCTGGCCGCGGAGCTGGAACGGGCGGCGGGGGCCTACGTCCTGCGCGGCGCGCGGGTGCCCGCGGCGCTGCTGCCCGCCACGCTGGCCGGACTGGCCGATGCGCAGGGCCTGGCGGGCGTCGACCTGGCGGTCGACGGGGGCCGGCTGGGCGCGGTCGCGCCCGCCGGGACGCTGCAAGCGGGCGAGGGGCCGGACCTGGCCGGCCGGCAAGTCTGGCCGGCCTTCCACGACCTGCACACTCATCTGGACAAGACGCATACGCTGGCGCGCGCGCCCAATGCCGATGGCACGCTATTGGGGGCGGTCAAGGCCGTGATGGCCGACCATGCGTGCTGGCGTCCGGGCGAGCTCGAGGCGCGCGCCGGCTTCGCCCTGCGCTGCGCCTGGTCGCACGGCACCGCCGGCCTGCGCACGCACCTGGATGCGGCGGGACCGCAGGCGCGCATGGCCTGGGACACCATGCTGGCTTTGCGGGCCAGCTGGGCATCCCGCGTGCGGGTGCAGATGGTGGCCATGGCGCCCATGGAGACCTACCTGGGCGAGGGCGCCGAGGACTTCGTGCGCCGCGTGGCCGAAACCGGCGGTGTGCTGGGCGGCGTGACGCGCGTACCCGGCCTGCCGCCGCCTGCCGCGCGCCAGCGCCTGGCGCAGGCCCTGGATGCGCTGTTCGACTGGGCCGTGCGCTACGGCCTGGACGTGGACCTGCACGTGGACGAGTCCTGTGAACCCGAGGCCGATTCCCTGCTGGAGGTCGCGCGGCGCACCCAGGCGCGCGGCCTGGGCGGGCGGGTCGTGTGCGGCCATTGCTGCAGCCTGGCCGTCCAGGCGGACGAGACCCGCGAACGGATGCTGGATGCCTGCCGCGACGCGGGCCTGGCCATCGTCAGCCTGCCGCTGGTCAACCTGTTCCTGCAGGACAGGGCGCCCGGCCGCACTCCCCGGCTGCGCGGACTGCCGCCGCTGCAGGAAATCTCGGCGCGCGGCATTCCGGTGGCGTTATCGAGCGACAATTGCGCAGATGCGTTCCACGCCTACGGAGACTACGACATGCTGGAAGTATTCCGCGAAGCCGTGCGCAACGGCCACCTGGACCGTCACGCCGGCCACTGGTCCGCCAGCGTGACGGCGACACCGGCGGCCCTGATGCGCCAGGCCGGATCGGGGCGGCTCGAACCGGGCCAGCCGGCCGATTTCGTGATCTTCGACGCCCGCGGCATTCCCCAGTTGCTGGCCCGGCCCCAGTCCGACCGCCTGGTCGTCCGCGACGGCCGGCTGCTGGCCGTGTCGCCGCCGTCGTTCGACGAACTCGACGCGGCGCTGGCGCGCGCGGGGACGGAGTAGGCCATGGCGCGATCCTCATCGGCGAACCCGCCGCGGCGGCCCGGGCAGTCCCAGGCCTTTCCGGAAGGCGGCCTGCTGGCGCCCCGGGTCAGTACCCTGAGCAAGGCGCTGACCCGCAGCGCCGTCCAGTTCGCCAAGGCGCAGTACGGCCTGTCCCAGGTGGAATGGCAGGTGGTCACCCTGCTGGGCGTGTTCCAGCCGGTGTCCATACGGGAACTGGCCTATCACGCCATGCTCGATGCCGCGCAGATCAGCCGCGCGGTGTCGTCGCTGGTGGAGCGGGGCGACGTCAACCGCGCGCGTAGCGCGCGCGACAGCCGCGAGGCGGAACTGTCGCTGACGCCGCAGGGGCTGGCCATGCACGCCGAGCTGACCGCTGCCGCCCAGTCGCGCAACCGGCACGTATTGGGTGAGCATTCCGCGGCCGACGTGGCCCGGTTCTTCGCCATGCTGGACAGCTTCATCGCGCGGGCCAGGCAACTGAGCGACCAGGAGTGAGGCGCGGGGCCGGTGGCCGGCCAGCCGGCCGGTCCCTACAATAGCCCCCACTTCATTTCCCGGACGGAGTCCCAGCATGGATGCACGCGACGCAATGGCCGGCCGCCCCGGCGGGCGCAATCTGATCACCGACGTCGCCGGCCTGCGGGTGGGGCAGGCGCACGATGCGCGGGCCTGCACCGGCGTCACCGTGATCCTGCCGGATGAACGGGCCATGGCCGCGGTGGACATCCGCGGCGGCGGGCCGGGCACGCGCGAGACCGATACCCTGGGCGCGTCCAACCTCGTGCGCTCGGTCGATGCCATCGTGCTGTCCGGCGGTTCGGTCTACGGCCTGGCCAGCGGCGACGGCGTGGCCGCGTGGCTGGGGGCGCAGGGCCGCGGCTTCACGCTGCTGCACCAGCCCGGCGTCCCGCCTTCGCCCATCGTGCCGACCGCGGTGCTGTACGACCTCGCCAACGGCGGCGACAAGCAGTGGGGCGAGACCCCTCCCTATCGCGACCTGGCCATGCGGGCCGCCCGGGCGGTCCAGTCCGGTTTCGACCTGGGTACGCATGGCGCGGGCTTCGGCGCGTCGGCGGGGTCGCTCAAGGGGGGATTGGGGTCGGCGTCCTACGTCACGCACGACGGCATGACCGTGGGCGCCATCGTGGCCTGCAACAGCTTCGGTTCGGTCGTGGCGCCGCAAGGGCGGCGTTTCTGGGCCGGAGCCTTCGAGATCGGCGAGGAGTTCGGTGGCCTGGGGCCGGCCAGTACCCGGGCCGAGGGCGAGAACTGGGAGTTCGCCAAGCTGGATCCGCGCCCGCGCGCCAACACCACCATCGCCTGCATCGCCACCGACGTCGCGCTGTCGCCCGACGAGCTGCAGCGCGTGGCGACCATGGCGCAGGACGGGCTGGCCCGCGCGATCCGCCCCATCCACGCGCCGTTCGACGGCGATACGGTGTTCGCGATCTCGACGGGGCGGCGCGAGGCGCCGGCGATGGAAGGCCCGGTGGATCCCCGGCCCTTCATCGTCTGCCGGCTGGGCGCGCTGGCCGCCGACGTGCTGGCCCGCGCCATCGCGCGCGGCGTCTACAGCGCCGTCACGCCCGAAGGGATGACGACGCCCGCATGGTCCAGCCTGTAAGGTGTCCGGGCCCAGCCGCGGGGCTTACCGGGTCCAGTGTCCCGACTTTCCGCCTTTCTTCTCCATCAGCCGCACGTCGGTCATGACCATGCCCCGGTCCGCCGCCTTGCACATGTCGTAGATCGTCAGCAGCGCGACGTTGACGGCGGTCAGCGCCTCCATCTCGACGCCGGTGCCGCCCACGGTCTCGGCGCGCACGGTGCAGTGCACGGCGCCGGCTTCGTCGTCCAGGGTGAAGTCACAGGCGACGTGCGTCAGCGGAATCGGGTGGCACAGCGGAATCAGGTCCGAGGTCTTCTTGGCCGCCATGATGGCGGCGATGCGGGCGATGCCCAGTACGTCGCCTTTCTTGGCGTTGCCGTCGCGGATCAGGGCCAGCGTGGCCGGCTGCATGCGTATCGTGCCGGCCGCCACGGCCACGCGCGCGGTGGCGGGCTTGGCGCCCACGTCCACCATGTGGGCCTGTCCGGCCTCGTCGAAGTGGGTCAGGGGGGATTGCGACATCATGCGTCTCCGGTGGCGATGGGCGAGCCGGGGCGGCTGCTCCATTCGCTCCACGAGCCGGGATACAGCACCGCCCCGGACAGGCCCGCCACTTCCATGGCAAGCAGGTTGTGGCAGGCGGTGACACCGGAGCCGCACTGGCTGATGACCCGGTCGGCGGGCGTGCCGCCCAGCACGGCCTCGAACTCGGACCGCAGCTGCGCGGCGGGCTTGAAGCGTCCGTCGGGCTGGAGGTTGTCGCGCAGGAAGCGGTTGGCGGCGCCGGGGATGTGGCCGCCCACGGCGTCCAGGGTTTCGTTCTGGCCGCGGAAACGGTCGGGGGCGCGCGCGTCCACGACCAGGCGCGGGGCCGGCGCGTCCAGGTTGGCCCGCACGTCCTCGTAGGTGGCGGTCGCCACCAGCGGCGGCCGCAGCGTGAACGTGCCCGGGGCGGGCGCGGCGGGCTGGCCGGATTCCAGCGGGTAGCCCGCCTCGCGCCAGGCCGCCAGGCCGCCGTCCAGCACCGCGACGGCCTCGTGGCCCGCCCAGCGCAGCAGCCACCAGAGGCGTGCGGCCATGGCGCCGCCGGCGGTGTCATAGCACACCACCTGAGTGGTGTCGGAGACGCCCAGGCGGGCCATCAGGCCGGCGAAGTCCTCGCGCCGGGGCAGGGGATGGCGGCCGTTGTTGCCGGTCTTGGCGCCGCTCAGGTCGCGGTCCAGGTGGATGTAGCGGGCGCCGGGAATATGCGCAGCCGCGTGGGCGCGCTCGCCCGCGCCGGTGTCCGCCAGATCGAAGCTGCAATCGCACACGACGGCCGGCGAGGAGGATTGCAGCAGGGCGTGCAGCGCCTGCGCGGAAATCAGGGTGCTGAAGCTCATGGCATGTCCTGTAAGCGTTGCCATGCGGCCGGTCTGGCTCCGGCCGGCATTGGTAAATTTTTCATGTTTCGCCTGGGAAGCGGGAACCCGCCGCCCAAGCTGGCTATCATACCGGTATGCCGAATTCCCAACGTTTCCCGTCGCTGCGCCGCAAGGCCGTGGCGCTGCTGCTGCCGGCCCTGCTGGCGGCGGCCGCGCCGGCGCTGGCGCCCGCCCAGCCGGTCGGGCTGCCCGACCTGGGCGACTCGGCCGCGCAGGAGCTTTCGCCCCGGCTGGAACAGCGGCTGGGCGACGCCATCATGATGGAATCCCTGCGCGATCCGGCCTATATCGACGATCCGGACCTGCTCCAGTATCTGACCGGCATGGCGCGCCAGTTGTCGGCCCATGCGCCCATAGGCACGCCCAACATCAACGTGTTCGCGGTGCGCGACCCCAGCATCAATGCGTTCGCGATGCCGGGCGGTTACATAGGCGTACATACCGGGCTGGTGGTGGCCGCGCAGTCCGAGTCCGAACTGGCCGGCGTGCTGGCGCACGAAATCGGCCACGTGGTGCAGCGGCACATCGCCCGGGGCCTGGTGCAGCAGAAGCAGGACACGCTGATCATGGTGGCGGCCCTGCTGGCGGCGCTGGTGGCGGCGCGCGGCAATTCGCAGGCGCCCGAGGCGGCGATGGCCTTCGGCCAGGCCGCGGCCATCAACTCGCAACTGGGCTTCTCGCGCGAGGCCGAGCGCGAAGCCGACCGCACCGGGTTCCAGATGCTGGAGGCGGCCAACTACAACGTCAACGGCATGGCCTCGTTCTTCGGCCGCCTGATGCAGGCGTCGGGGCTGAACGAGCGGACCGGCCAGGCCTTCACCCGCACCCACCCGTTGTCCATCGAGCGCATGTCCGACATGCAGAACCGGGCGCGCGGCGTGGTGATCCACGATCGTCCGAGTTCGTCGGATTTCTATTTCGTGCGCGCCAAGATGCGCATGCTGCAGGCCAACAGCGGCCAGGATACCCTCGAGGCCATCCGCTATTTCGAGAACCGCAGCACCGAGGCCCAGGGCATCGAGCGTTCCGCGGCCTACTATGGCCTGGCCCTGGGGTACGTGCGCCAGCGCGAGTACGGCAAGGCCAACGACGCCTACCTGGCCGCCACGTCGGGCGCGCGCACCCATTTCATGCTCGAGCACCTGGCCATCGACCTGGCGCTGGCCCGCAACGACACGCAGCAGGCCATGAGCCTGGCGCGCAGCGCCGTCGCGCGGTGGCCCGAGCAGCGCGGCCTGGCCATGGCGATGGCGGAGTCGCTGCAACGCGCCGGCCGCAACCAGGAGGCGGTCGATTTCCTGAAAGAGCAGATGCTGAAGTGGAGCGACGAGCCCCGCTTCTACCAGATGGCCGCGGTCAGCTATTCGCGGCTGGGCAGCGCCGTGAACGAGCGCCGCAACATGGCCGACTACTATGCGATGACCGGCGCCCTGCCGGCCGCGGTCGAGCAGTTGCAGCAGGCGCGCGCGGCCTCCAAGGATTTCTACGAGCAGTCGCAGATCGACGCCAAGGTGCGTGAATACCAGCGCCGGCTGAAGGAAGAGCGCGACCTGCTCAAGCGTTTCCAGAGCTGAGGGCCTCGGGCCGGGCCACGAAACCGAACACCTGGGCGGCCGTGCCGCGCAGCGGTGCCAACGGCGCGGGCGCCGCGCCAACCGGCGGATAGACCACCGACAGGGCGGCGGCCGCCTTCGATACCTGGCCGGGGTCGGCCAGCCAGCCGGGCGCGGCGTCGAGCAGCGGCTGCCCCGATGCCAGTTTCATGCGTTCCAGCACGTCGGACAGATAGCGGTCCTCGACCATCGCGGGGCCGTATTCGGTCGCGGCGTAGAGCCTGCCTTCGGCGTCCAGCGCCCAGCGGTCCACGCGGGATACGTCGTGGCCGGCATGGGTGGACAGGGTGCCGGCGGCGTCCGACTGGCGCAGGATCAGCGGCGCCGCGTCCAGCCTGACGAACACGCGCTGCGGGCCGTTCTGGAAGAACCAGCGCCCTTGTTCGTCGTGCGCGTAGTTGCGCCCGATGAAGGCCAGGATGCCGGTGCTGGAAATGGAGACGCCCGGCCCGCCCGCCAAGGCATCGCCGGCGGGGTGCAGGCGCCAGCGGCCTCGGGCATCCAGCGACAACCAGCCATAGGCGTCCGGCACGTCGGGCCAGCGCGCCATGGCGGCAAGAACGTCGCTATCCATGCCCCGCCAGCCACGACTGCGGCGTGATCTGCCGGGGATCCGTGCGCAGCTCCAGCAGCGCCGGGCGGCCGGCCGCCCGGGCGCGCTCGAACGCGGCGGGGAAGGCGTCGGCGCTTTCCACCCGTTCGGCATGGGCGCCGAACGATAGCGCCAGCGCGACGAAATCGGGATTGCGCAGGTCGGTGGCGCTGACCCGGCCGGGGAAGCGCTTTTCCTGGTGCATGCGGATGGTGCCGTACATGCCGTTGTTGACGACGATGACGACGACGGCGGAATCGAATTGCAGCGCGGTGGCCAGTTCCTGCGGATACATCAGGAAGCAGCCGTCGCCCGATACGCAGACCACGGTGCGGTCGGGGTGGCGCAGCTTCGCGGCTATCGCCGCGGGCAGGCCGTAGCCCATGGCGCCGCAGGTGGGGGCGAGTTCCGTGCGCGGCTGGCGGTAGCGGTAGAACCGGTGCAGCCACACCGCGTAGTTGCCGGCGCCGTTGGCAATGATGGCGTCATCGGGCAGGGTGCGGTCCAGGTGGGCGATGACCTGGCCGAGGTCGATGCCGCGGGCCTCGGCATGCGGGGCCGGCACGGCCTGGTAGCGCGCATGCAGTTCGCTGGCCCGGCGGGTCCAGTCGTCCCAGGCGCGCGAGGCCGGAGCCTCCAGGCCGCGCAGCAGCGCGGCGGCGGGGGCGGCCGCCGACTGGATGGCCAGGTCGGGCTGGTAGACGCGGCCCAGCTCGGCCGCGTCGGCGTGCAGGTGGATCAGTTTCTGGGCGGGGCGGGGCGGCGTCAGCAGCGTATAGCCGCCGGTGGCGATCTCGCCCAGCCGCGTGCCCACGGCCAGGATGAGGTCGGCATCGCGCACCAGCTCGGCCAGGTCGGGGTTCATGCCCAGGCTCAGGTGCCCGGCGTACTGCGGGAGCCGGTTGTCGAAGATGTCCTGGCGGCGGAAGGCGCAGGCCACGGGCAGGTTCCAGGCCTGGACGAAGGCCGAGAAGTCCGAGGCGGCGCGTTCGCTCCAGTTCGATCCGCCCAGGAGGACCAGCGGACGGCGGGCCTGGGCCAGCATGTCGCGCAGGCGCGGGGCCGCGTCGGGATCGGGACCGCTGGCGGCCGTGGGGGCGATCGCGGCCGGGGCGGACGGGCAGGCGGCGCTCAGCACGTCCTCGGGCAGCGCCAGCACCACCGGACCGGGGCGGCCCGAAGTGGCGCACGCGAAGGCCCGCGCCACGAGTTCGGGAATGCGGGCGGCATCGTCGATGCTGACGACCCACTTGGCGATGCCGCCGAACATGGACGGGTAGTCGATTTCCTGGAAGGCTTCGCGGCCCAGCTCGCGCGTGGGTACCTGGCCGACGAACAGGATGAGCGGCGTCGAGTCCTGCTGGGCGATGTGCACCCCGATGCTGGCGTGGGTGGCGCCCGGGCCGCGCGTGACGAAGCAGATGCCCGGCCGTCCGGTCAGCTTGCCGTCAGCTTCGGCCATGTTGGCGGCGGCGCCTTCGTGCTTGGCGACGACGACGTCGATGTCGGCGTGGGCGTGCAGGGCGTCGAGCACGTCCAGGTAGCTTTCGCCTGGGACGCAGAAGACGCGGTCGACGCCGTTGGCGGTCAGCGCGTCGACCAGGAGGCGGCCGCCGGTGGTGGTGGAAGCGTTGGAAACCGTGGAAGTCGAGGCCATGGATGCATCCGTGTGGTTTTCTCCATTGTCGAAGAAAACGCCAGGGATGTCAGCGGGGGCTTGCCCCGATGGGGGAAGGGGCCCTAGCGGCCGGTCCGGAAGAATTCCGCCAGCCTGCGCGGCAGCCAGTTCAGGTTGCTGGGGAAGCTTCCCGTGGGAAAGCCCGCGTGGCCGCCCTGTGCCGGCTGATGCAGGACCACGTGGCCGGAAGCCTGTTCGGGAGTGGGCAGGTAGCGGCCGGGAAGGAACGGGTCGTTGCGCGCATTGAGCACCAGCGTCGGAATGGCGATGTCCATCAGCAGGGGCTTGCTGGAGGCGCGCGTCCAGTAGTCGTCGACGTCGCGGAAACCGTGCGTGGGCGCGGTGTAGGCGTCGTCGAACTCGTACAGGTCGCGCGCGTTGGCCACGCGTAGCACGTCTATGGTGCCGGGGAAGCGCTGCGCCTTCTGGAGCGTCTTGGACTTCAGCGTGCGCAGGAACATGTGGGTGTAGATCCGGCGGTTGATCAGTCCGGTGCCCAGGGTGCGGCCGCCGGCCATCAGGTCGACCGGCGCCGAGACGCCCGCCGCCGCCGCCAGCCAGCCGGCGGTGCCGCCGGCCTCGCCCAGGTATTTCAGCAGCGCGTTGCCGCCCAGCGAGATGCCGGCGGCGTGCCAGCGCATCTGCGGCAGGCGCTGCCGCACGGCGTCCAGCATGAAGCCGACGTCGGCGGAGTCGCCCGAGTGATAGGCGCGGGGCAGGCGGTTCGGCTCGCCCGAGCAGCCGCGGAAGTGCGGCACGACGACGGTCCAGCCGCGCGCGCGGAAATACTGCGAGATGGCTTGCGCGTAGTGGCTGGCGCTGCTGCCTTCCAGGCCGTGGAACAGCACGAGGCCGTCGCGCGACGCGGTGGCGGTGCCGGCTGTTTCGGCCAGCCGCGCGAACAGGTCGGGGCCGACGGTCGTGTCGGGACCGAGGCCGGGCGCCGTCCAGTCGAAGTCGATGAAATCGCCGTCGGGCGTATCCACCCGTTCGCGCTGGAACGAGGTGTGATGGTGCGACGAGAACTGCGACGCGAAGATGGTCTGGCTATGTCCTTCGGGCAACCATGCGGGAGTCGGGCAGGGTGTCGTGTCCAGGTAAGCGGGCATGCGGGATGGGCGGGCGACTCAATGCAAGAGGTCGGGAACGTCCTGAAGCTCGGTCGGGCCGAGATCGGCAGGGGCTTGCGACGAGTGGTGAACGACCAGCCGCCAGCCTGTGGGACCCTTGTGGAAGACATTGGTTGCATAGCAGTTGACGAGCTGCTTGCCCTGGGAGGTGTCGACCATGAGCTGTTCGACCACGGAGTGGACCGAACTCATCATGCTTTGCACGGTGTAGACCCGCGTGGGCCGTATCGGTACCGGGGAGCTACCCAGGATCTCGCGCCACGATTCCATCACGGCGTCGTGGCCGATCAGCCGCGGCCCGCCCGGATGGATGCAGACGATGTCCTCGTCGTCGGCCCAGACCGCCATCAACTGGGCGAGGTCGCCTTGTTCCAGGGCGTCGTAGAACGCCTGCTCGGCTTCTTCGGAGGTGGCGAATAGCGGCGCGCCGCGGGATTTGAGCACCATTTATGCGAATACGATCGTCTTGTGGCCGTTCAACAGGATGCGATGCTCGACGTGCCAGCGGACGGCGCGCGCCAGCACCAGGCATTCGACGTCGCGGCCGACCTGCGTCATGGTTTCCGGCGACATGCTGTGGTCCACGCGGGCGATGTCCTGCTCGATGATGGGACCTTCGTCGAGGTCGGGCGTGACGTAGTGGGCGGTGGCGCCGATCAGCTTCACGCCGCGGTCGTGCGCCTGGTAGTACGGCCGCGCGCCCTTGAAGCTGGGAAGGAAGCTGTGGTGGATGTTGATCGCGCGGCCGGCCAGCGCCCGGCACATCTCGGGCGACAGGATCTGCATGTAGCGGGCCAGCACGACCAGGTCGACGTTCTCGCGCTCGGCGATCTGCAACACCTGCCGCTCCTGCTGTTCCTTGCCGCCCTGCGCGACCGGCAGGTGGTAGAAGGGCACGCCGTACGAAGCCGACAGCAGCGCGAAATCGGGGTGGTTGGAAACCACCGCGGGAATGTCGATGGGCAGCTGTCCGCTCTTGGCGCGGAACAGCAGGTCGTTCAGGCAGTGGCCGTGCTTGCTGACCATCAGCAGCACGCGCGCGCGCCGGTGCGGGTCGCGGATCTGCCATTGCATGGAGAAGCGCTCGCCCACGGCGGCGAATTCCTTGCGCACGGTGTCGGCGTCCAGGCCGTCGGGCACCGAGAAGTGCACGCGCAGGAAGAACAGCTGGGTGTCCTCGTCCCCGAACTGCTGCGAGTCCAGGATGTTGCAGCCGCGCTCGAACAGGAATCCCGACACGTGGTACACGATGCCGGTCGTATCGGGGCAGGCGAGCGTCAGGATGTAATCGTTGTGCTGCACGGGGAGGTCCTGTGAATAAAAAGCAAACCCCGGCGGACCGGGGCAGCGTCAGCTGTGTCCTTCCTGGGACACCGCGGATCCGGCATAGCCGGTCCGCAGGGCATCAATGATGATGTACCTTGGCGCCGTCCTTCAGACGGTATTCGGCGCCACAGTACGGGCACTTCGCTTCGCCCGTCGTCCCGATGTCCAGGAACACCTTGGGGTGCATGTTCCAGAGCGGAGTATGCGGTCCCGGGCACGAAAGCGGAAGCGCGTCGGCATCGACTTCGATGATGGCGTTGGCGGCTTCGGTGGTCATGGCCGTTCCTCCCGATCAGACGTGCGTGAGCCAGTGGCCGTACTTGGCGTTGCGGCCCGCGACCAGATCGAAGAAGGCCTGCTGCAGGCGCGCCGTGACCGGGCCGCACTGGCCGGCGCCGATCTTGCGGCGGTCCAGTTCGCGGATGGGCGTGACTTCCGCCGCCGTGCCGGTGAAGAAGGCTTCGTCGGCGATGTAGATGTCGTCGCGCGTCAGGCGCTTGGTGACGACCTTGATGCCCAGGTCGGCGGCCAGGCTGTGGATGGTCGAGCGCGTGATGCCGGTCAGGGCCGAGGCGATCTCGGGCTCGATCAGCACGCCGTCCTTGACGATGAAGACGTTCTCGCCCGAGCCTTCGGCCACGAAGCCTTCGGTGTCGAGCAGCAGGGCTTCGTCGTAGCCGTCCTCGGTGGCTTCCAGGTTCGCCAGGATGGAGTTGGCGTAGGTGGAGGCCAGCTTGGCGCGGGGCATGGTCACGTTGACGTGGTGGCGGGCATAGGACGAGGTCTTGACCCGGATGCCCTTTTGCAGCGCCTCGGCGCCCAGGTAGGCACCCCATTCCCAGGCGGCGACGGCCACGTGGACCTTGGCGCCCTTGGGCGAGACGCCCATCTTTTCCGAACCGTAGAACGCGATGGGACGCAGGTAGCAGGATTCCAGCTTGTTGACGCGGACCACTTCCTTCTGCGCTTCCATCAGGATTTCCCGGCTGTACGGGATCTGCATCTGGTAGATGTGGGCGGAATTGACCAGGCGGTCGGTGTGTTCCTTGAGCCGGAAGATCGAGGTTCCGATGTCGGTCTTGTACGCGCGCACACCCTCGAATACCGCCAACCCGTAGTGCAGAGAGTGTGTGAGCACATGGGTGTTGGCTTCACGCCAGGGCACGAGCTTGCCGTCGTACCAGATGAAGCCGTCGCGGTCTGACATCGACATGATGAGGATCTCCGAAATGAACCAGATATTGTACCAATCTGCGACGGGATCCTGCGGCGAAGCGGGCGCGCAGGGGTCCGCGCCCGATGCTGCCCGGGAATCCGGGGAGATTCGGGTAATCACTTACAATAGCCGTAAGCCGTCACTTTACTCCTTCCCGGCCCGGCGCCGGGATCCAGCCGCCGTTCCCCCATCCCCATGTCCGCCATGCGTCCGTCCGCCGCAGTGCCCGGCCTTTCCCCGCAGGAACGCAGGGCGGCCGTCGTCGCGGGCCTGAGGGCGCTGGCGCCCACCACGATCGCCATCGGCGTCTGGGGCATGGTCAGCGGCGTGGCCATGGTCAAGATCGGCCTGAGCCAGTCCCTGGCGCTGGCGATGACTTTCCTGGTATACGCGGGCTCGGCCCAGCTGGCCGCGCTGCCGCTGATCGTGGCGGGCGCGCCGGTATGGCTGGTGTTCGCCGCCGGTTGCGTGGTCAACCTGCGATTCGTGATCTTCGCGGCGGCGCTGCATCCGTATTTCCGCCGCTACTCCCGCTGGCGCCGCCTGGGGCTGGGCTTCCTGACGAGCGACATCGGCTTCGTGCTGTTCATGCCCCGCTACGGCGACGCGGCCGTCAAGGGCACGCCCGAGCAGACCTGGTTCTTCCTGGGCTCGGCGCTGGGCAACTGGGTGACCTGGCAGGTGTGCTCGGTGGCCGGCATCCTGCTGGGCGCCGTGGTGCCGCAGGCCTGGTCGCTGGAATTCGCCGCGGTGCTGGCGCTGATCGCCATCGTGGTGCCCATGGTCGCGAGCTGGCCGGTGGCCGCGGCGGTGGGGGCGGCGGCCCTGGCCGGATGGGCTGGCCAGCCGCTGCCCTTGCGGCTGGGGCTGGTCCTGGCGGTGGTGGCGGGCGTCTGGGCCGGCGTGGCCACGGAGCGGGCGCTGGAGCGCCGCAAGGAGGCGGGGGCATGAGTCCGTCCACCCTGCCGCCGACGTCCGATTCCCTGTACGTCTGGCTGGTCATCATCGCGCTGGCGGTGTGCACCGTGCTCACGCGCGCCGGCTTCCTGCTGCTGGGCGACAACGTGCCCCTGCCCGAGGGCGTCAGGCGGGCGCTGCGCTACGCGCCCGCCGCGGCGCTGGCGGCCGTGATCGTGCCGGACCTGCTGCCCTGGGCGCCGGGCGGCCTGCCGGTGTTCGACTGGCGCGCCCTGGCCGCCGTGACCGCGGTGGCGGTCATGGTGGCCACCCGCAACACGATCGCGATGATAGGCGCGGGCATGGTCACGCTGTGGCTGCTGAGGTGGCTGGCGGGCTGAGCGCCCGCGTGCCCTTTCTCTTAGTTATTCAGCCTGGATGTTGCGCTGGACCACGACGGCGCGCAGACGGCGGATGTCGTTCTCGACGCGCGCCTGGAATTCGTCGGGCGTGGAGGCCTTGGGCGAACCGCCCCAGTCGACCAGTTGCTGATGCACGGCGGGCGTGTCCAGCACCGCGCGCAACTCGCGGTTCAGGCGGGCGACCACGTCGGCGGGGGTGCCGGCCGGCGCGGCGATGCCCAGCCAGGATTCGAAGACGACGGCGGGCAGCGTATCGGCCACGCTGGGCACGCCGGGCAGCGCCTGCACGCCCTTGGGCGCGGTGGTCGCCAGCAGCCGCACGCGCTGGGACTTGAACAGCGGCGCGGTGTTGGTCATCGTGTCGATCATGACGTCCACGCGTCCGGCCAGCAGCTCGGTCATGGGGCCGGCGCCGCCCTTGAACGGCACGTGCAGCGCGCTGCCGCCGCTTTCGGCCATGATCCATTCGCCCACGAGATGCATGGCGGTGCCGACGCCGACCGAGGTGTAGGTGTAGCGGTCTTTTTCGGCCTTGATGCGGCGGACGAAATCGTCGAAGGACTTGATCGGCGACGACGGCGCCACGGCCAGCGTCAACGGATACGTCGTGATCGTGGAGACCCAGCCAAAGCCCTTGACCGGCTCGAAGGGCAGGTCCTTGCGCATGGCGGCATTGGTGCCGTGGCCGCTGGTCATCAGCACCAGCGTGTAGCCGTCGGGCTCGCTCTTGGCGACCTGGGCCGAGGCGATGTTGCCGCCGTCGCCGGCGCGGTTCTCGACGATGACGGGCTGGCCGACCCGCTCGGACAGCGCCTTGCCGACCAGCCGGGCCACGACGTCGCTGCCGCCTCCGGCCGCGAAGCCGACCAGCAGCTTGATCGGCCGGTTCGGGTAGGTGTTCTGCGCGTTGTTCTGCGCGTGCGCGGGGCCGGCCAGTGCCGCGGCCAGTATGCCCGCCGCGGCGAGGGCCTGGCGGCGGCCGGTGATCTTGTCGTGCATGATGGGTCTCCTCTTCGTCCCCGTTTTCGTGCGGCCCCGTCGGGGCGCGCGTGAGGCCGCTCAGTCCGCCGTCTGCAGGCGGGCGGAAATCTCGCGGCTTTTCTGTTGCAGCACGGCCCCCAGGGCCGCGCCGTTGAGGAACTCTCCACGCTGCTTCGAGCAGACCAGCGAGATCGTTCCTATGACTTCGTCCTCGGCCATCACGGGCACGCCGTAGCCGATGACGTCGGGATCCAGCCCCGCGTGGCTGATGGCGTATCCCGCCTTGCGTATGGCCTTCAGCCCGGTCCACGCGGCGTTCCAGGCTTCCTCGCCGGCACCCGGGTGGGTCTGTTCGAACAGGTTGCGCACGCGCGCCCGCGGCCAGAACGCCAGTACCGACAGCGAAGGCGCGCCGCGGAACCACGGCAGGCTCTTGCCCCGCATGTAGGTCAGTTCCAGCGGCTCGACGCCGGCTTCGTGCGCCACGTTCAGCAGGTGCTCGCCGTAGACGTTGGAAAGCAGCACGTGGCAGCCGGTTTCCTGCGCCAGGTCGCGCAGGATGGGCTGGGCGGCGCGGGTGACCGGATCGGTCTCGCGGATCAGGGCCTCGAGTTCGACGATCCGCGCGCCCACCACGTAGATGCCGCGCGGCAGCCGTATCAGCAATCCCGCCGCGCACAGCTCCTTGACGTAGCGATAGGTGGACGAGGGCGTGAAGCCGAAATGGCTGGCCAGGTCGTCCACCGTCCAGGCGTACCGGTCGTGGGTGTAGGCATCGAGCAGCGTCAGCATGCGGCCCAGGCTGGATGCGCTTTCCGTCATGCGGGCGCCTGCTCCACGCCCATGCGCCGGGCCATGTCGGCCCGCCACTCCTGGCGGCTGCGGAAGCCGGGCAGGGCGCGCGCGTGCCGCTCGGCCCAGGCCATGAGTTCGGCCGGCGGCAGCTCGATGGGCATGGGGACGCGCATGGGCTGCGAGACGTACCAGGGTGTGTCGATGTACAGCTCGAGCCGGTTGCCTTCCGGATCGCGGCAGTACAGCGACAGCGCGTTGCCGTGCGTGACCGGTGCCAGTTCCGCGACGCCGGCGTCCACCAGGCGGCGGTGGTAGCGCTGCAGGGTTTCCAGGGAGTCGGCCATCAGCGACAACTGGTTGATGACGTTGAAGCGGACATCGGCGGGCCGCCCCGATACCAGCACGATCTGGTGATGGACGTCCGGATCGCGGCTGGTGAACACCAGTTCGATCGGGCCGTGAGGGCCGTCGAGCATGCCGCGGTCCGTGATGGTGAAGTCCAGGACCTGCGAATAGAAGTCGGCCATGCGCTGGATATCGGTGACGAAGATGCCGACGTGGCTGAAGGAAAGACCGGGTCTTTGGGGCATGGTGGAAAATTTGGCCTGATATATGGCGAATAAACGCCATTGAAAATTGAGTTTTTTGCATATTACGTAAAAAACTCAAAAATAAGACCTGTGTGAAACCCTAGGTGGAATCGGCCGGGGGCAGGCGGCCGCACGCCGCTTCCCGAGGGAAGCGGCGGCAAACCGGAGGGGGTAGGAGGCGGGGGCGGCAAGGCCCCCGGAGGATTCAGGAACGGGGGCCCAGGACCTGTTCCCACAGCTCGATCACGGCGGCGCGTTCGGCCGTCAGCGCGTCCTGGGGTACGCGGGCTTTTTCCACGTCCTGCAGGCGCAGCGCGTGCTGTTCCCGCCGCAGCGTGCGATAGGCATCGCCCACGCGCCGCGCCAGGTCGGCGGGGATCAGGCCCGCTTCGGCGGCCAGGCGCAGCAGCGCGATGTTGCCGAGGTTCTGCACCAGGATCTCGTGCTCGCGGGCATGCAGCAGGACCAGGTATTGGGTGACGAATTCGACGTCCACCATGCCGCCCGGATCGTGCTTGAGGTCGAAGTCCGGCGTGCGGTTGGGGTGGCCTTCGCCGATCTTGCGGCGCATGGCGATGACCTCGTCGGCCAGTTGGCGGGCGTCGCGCGGCATCAGCAGCACCTCGCGCCGGATGCGTTCGAACTGTCTGCCCACCTCGGGGTCCCCGGCGGCGAAGCGGGCGCGCGTGATGGCCTGATGTTCCCAGGGCCAGGCGTGTTCCTTCTGGTAGCGCTCGAAGGCTTCGGTCGAGATCACCATCAGCCCGGCCTGGCCGTCGGGCCGCAGCCGCAGGTCCACTTCGTACAGGCGTCCCGAGGCGGTCATGGAACCGAGCCACGACAGGATGCGCTGGCCGAAGCGGGCGTAGATCTCGCCGGCGTCCTCGCGCGGGTCGTCGAACAGGAACACCAGGTCGAGGTCCGAGGCGTAGCCCAGCTCCTTGCCGCCGTGCTTGCCGTAGGCGATGACCGCGAAATGCGCGGGCGTGCGGCCTTCGTCCCTGGATACGCTGTACCAGACGCGCTTGAGCGTTTCCTCGAGCATGATGTCGGCGACCATGGACAGGTAGTCGCCCAGCCGCTCCACCGTCAACTGGCCCTCGAGATCCTGCGCCAGCAGATGGAAGCCCCATTGGCGCTGCGTGTCGCGCATCAGGTTCATCTGCCGCTCGACGTCGGGCGCGCCGGTGCCGTCGATCACGCAGGCATCCAGTTCGTCGCTGAGCTTGCGGGCCATGGCGGGCAGGTCGGGCTCGACCATGAGCGTGCGCCAGTCCAGCAATTCGTCCAGCAGCAGCGGGTGCCGGGTCAGGTAGCCCGCGGCCCAGTCGCTGGCCGCGAAGATGCGGGCCACCCGGGCCAGCGTGTCGGGGTACTCGGCCAGCAGCGCCATGTAGGCGCTGCGCTGCGCGATGTGCTCGATCAGGCCGAACATGCGGACCAGCGCGGCGGCGGGCGCCTTGGTGCCGGCGCAGGCATCCACCGCCGCCGGCAGCAGGGCCGCCAGGCGCCGCCGGCTGTTGTCGGGCAGGCTGCGTATGCGTGGGCTGTCGAGCAGCGCGGCGGCGCGCGGCAGCAGGCTGTCGGCCTCGGCCGGCAGGGCCGTGCGTATGCGTTCGACCAACCGGTCCTCGGGGTCGCCCGTCCCGCGCCGGCCCTGGGCTTGTTCGCCGTCGTTCTGGCCGAACACGCCGCGGAAGGTGGTTTCGACGAATTCCCGGTGCGCGGTCAGCGTGCGCTCGAAGTTGGCCGGGTCGTCGAAGCCCAGCGCGCGGGCCAGTTCGGCACGCCGCTCGTCGTCCTGGGGCAGCAGATGGGTCTGCTGGTCCTCGCGGTATTGCAGGGCGTGTTCGACCCGCCGCAGGAAGCGGTAGGCACTTTCCAGCCGTTCGGCATCCTCGGGCCGGACCAGGCCTGCCTCGCGTTCGGCGTGCAGCGCGGCCAGCAGGCCGCGTTCCTGCAGCGTCGGCGTGCGGCCGCCGCGTACCAGCTGCGAGAGCTGGACCACGAACTCGATCTCGCGGATGCCGCCTTCGCCCAGCTTGACGTTATCGGCCTGCGTGGCCTGTTCGCCCGTGCCGTTGTACGAGCGGCGGTTCCAGTCCTCGCGTATGCGTTCGCGCAGCGCGCGCAGCGCCGCCAGCGCGTCGAAATCGAAATACTTGCGGTAGACGAAGGGCCGCCGCAGCGCCTCCATCTGCGCCGCCTGGGCGGCGGGGTCGCTGCCCTGGAAGGCCTGGGCTTCGATGCGGCGCGCCTTCAGCCAGGCATAGCGTTCCCATTCCCGCCCCTGCGACACCAGGTAGTTCTCGAAAGCGTCCAGGCTCCAGGCCAGCGGTCCGGCGTCGCCGTCGGGCCGCAGCCGCAGGTCGGTGCGGAATACGTGGCCGTCGGCGTCGATCTCGGCGATGACCGGCATCATGCGCCGCGTCAGCCTGCCGTAGAACTCATGGTGGGAGATGGGCCGGCGCCCGTCGGTCTCGCCCTCGTCGCCATACAGCATGACCAGGTCGATGTCGGACGAGACGTTCAGTTCCTCGCCGCCCAGCTTGCCCATGCCCACGATCAGCATTTCCTGGGGCAGGCCCGAGGCGGCCTCGCGCGGGATCCCATGCACCTCGGCCAGTTCGGCCGCGACGCTGCGATAGGCCTGTTCGATGGCCAGGTCGGCGAGCCGGGTCATCGCGCCCACGACTTCCTCCAGCGGCGCGAGGCCCGCCAGGTCGCGCGCCATGACGGTGCAGAACACGCGCTCGCGCAGCCTGCGCAGCACCGCGCGGCAGTCGGCCACGGGCAGCGGGCCGGCCGACGCCGCGCCCCGGGCCGTGCGCAATTCGTCGAACCAGGCGGCCAGGGCCTGGGCGTCGACCGGCCGGGTGGCCGCGTCGGCCAGCCAGCGCCCGTAGTCGGGCTGGGCGTCTATGCGTCGGCGCAGGTGGCCCGACCAGGAAAGCGCGGGGGTGAGCAGCGAGGTGTCTGTCATGGCGAAAATTGTGGCAGTGCGTTACAGAATTGTGCGCCACGAAGAAGTTTTGCGCATAAGCCAGCATAAGACATGCGGGGCGGTATAAGCTTCCATTTTCCCATTCCTCCACCCAGGCCCTGGCGGCCGCTTCGACGGAACGACTGCGTTTCGCCGTTTCTTCGTGCATATCGACCTAGCTTATCTCTATCGCCTCGTCGTGCGGCCCCTGGTCTGGGTGATCCTGGCCGCCTATTTCCTGTTCGCGGTTGCCCTGGTGGTGGTGCGCTACGGCGTGCTTCCCGCCATCGACGACTACCGGCCGGGCATCGAACGCATGGTCGGCCGGGCGATCGGGGCCTCGGTCACCATCGGCAGGATCGACGCCGAATGGCTGGGCCTGCATCCCAGCTTCGAACTGTCCTCCGTCCAGGTGGCGGATTCCTCCGGCCAGCCGGGGCTCAGCCTCCCCCGCGTGTCGGCCATCCTGTCCTGGCGCAGCCTGCTGGTGCTGGAGCCGCGCCTGCTGCGCCTGCAGCTTGATGCTCCCGAACTCGACGCGCGCCGGGATGCCCAGGGGCGCTACTGGATCGCCGGCTGGGAAGTCGACCCCCAGGCCCGAGGCGGGTCCCGCGAAGGCCTGGACTGGCTGCTGGCCCAGCGCGAAGTGGTCGTGCGCGGTGCCCGCCTGCGATGGAACGATGCCCTGCGGGAGGCGCCGCCGCTGGAAATCGGCAACGTGGCCTTCGTGATGCACAACACCGGGCACCACCATCGCGCCGCGCTCAGGGCCGAACCGCCCGCCGCGCTGGGCTCCATGCTGGACGTGCGCGCCGACTTCACGCACGGCTGGTTCACGCTGGATGCCGCCGATCCGCAGCAATGGCGGGGATCGCTGTACGCGGCGCTGGATCGCGTCGACCTGGCGGGATGGCGGCCCTGGCTGGACCTGCCGGGCGAACCCTCGCAGGGCACGGGGACAATCCGGACCTGGGTCGACTATGACCGCGGACGCGTGCGCGCCGGCACCGCGCAACTGGCCGTGCGCGACCTGAGCGTGCGGCTCGGGCCGGAACTGCCGCCGCTGGACATCGCCAGCCTGGCCGGCCGGGCGGAACTGGCGCCGGTGGCCGGCGGCGGGTACAGGCTGGACCTGGCCGGCCTGGATGCGGCGACCGGCGACGGCCTGGTGTTGCATCCCCAGCGGCTGGCCGCCACCTGGACCCCGGGGCGCCAAGGCACGCCGCCGGCCACGCAGATCGAGGTGGACGGGTTCGATCTGGCCACCGGCCTGCACCTGGCGGACCGGCTGCCCCTGCCCGGGACGGCGCGCGAGAAGCTGGCCGAGCTGCAGCCACGGGGCCGGATCGATGCGTTGCGGCTGGGCTGGCAGGGCGCGCCCACGCGGCCCGAATCGGTATCGGGCCGCGCGGCGTTCTCCGGTCTGTCGATCGCGGCCGCGCCCGAGCCGCCGGTGAACGACGGCAACCATCCGCAGCGGCCGGGTTTCTCCAACCTGCAGGGCAGCATCGAGGTGGACGCGCAGGGCGGACGCATCGACGTCCATGCGCGCGACGCCGTGCTGCGCTTTCCGGGCGTGTTCGCCGAGCCCGACCTGCCCATGGACGTCTTCAACGCCCGGGCGGCGGCGCGCAAGGGGGCCGACGGCGCCTGGATGGTCGACGTCGAGCACCTGGATTTCAGCCGCCGCGGCGTGGAGGGCAGTTTCAGCGGCAACTGGAGCAGCCATGGCCGCAGCCCCGCCGGCACGCTGGACCTGAGGGGCACGCTGGCGCGCGCCGACGTGCGCGAGGTCTACCGCTACATCCCCATCGTGGTCGGCACGGACGTCCGGGCCTGGCTCCAGCACGCGCTGGTCTCGGGCCAGGCCGAGAACGTGGCCGTGCGCGTGCGCGGCGACCTCGATACCTTTCCCTACGGTACCGACAAGTCCGGCGAGTTCCGGGTGGCGGGCAAGGTCCGGGGCGTGACCCTGGACTACCTGCCAGAGCCGCTGGCCGAGGGCGACTTCTGGCCCCGGCTGGAGGACCTCGTGGGGGATCTCGTGTTCGATCGGGTGTCCATGGGGGTGGACGTCCGTTCCGGCCGCGTGCGGGTCGACCGCTCGACCACCGTGGCCATGGGGCGCACGCGCGCCGCCATCGCCAACCTCGAGCACGGGCCGCTGCTGGAGATCGATGGCGAGACGCGCGGGGCGGCGCCGGCGTTCCTGGCCTTCGTCAAGCGCTCGCCCGTGGGCCGCATGATAGGCGGCGCGCTGGACGATGCCTCGGCAAGCGGCAATTTCGTGGTGCCCTTGTCGCTGCGCATTCCGCTCGACCACGCCGACTCCGCCCACGCCGAGGTGCAGGTCAAGGGCGAAGTCCGGTTGTCGGGCAACGATTTCTCGCTGGCGCCCGCCGTGCCGCCTTTCTCGCGGCTGACCGGGACGGTGGCGTTCGACCAGCACGGCGTCGCCTTGCGCGACGTGGCCGGCACGGCCCTGGACGGTCCGTTGCAACTGTCCGGCGGCCCGCAGCCGGATGGTACCGACCTGCTGCGGGCCGAGGGCACCGCCTCGGCCGCGGCACTGGCGTTCTGGTGGAAGGCCCCGGGCATGGCACGGCTGTCTGGACGCACGGCCTACAAGGCCTCGGTCCGGATCCCGCCGGGCAAGATGCCCACGGTGCTGGTGGAATCCGACCTGGTGGGGCTGGCGGCCGATCTGCCCGCGCCGCTGGGCAAGACCGCGCAGGAGGCGCGTCCGTCACGGCTGGAATGGAGCGGCACGGCCGCCACGGCCGACCGGCCCAGGATGGACTGGTTCGCCGGCAGCGCGGGGCCGGCGGTCAACCTGCATGTCGAGCGCGACTACGCCGCCGACGGCGCCGTGGCCGCCATGCGCGGCGCCATCGGCATCAACCGTGCCGCCACGATCAGCGGTCCGGGGCTGAGCGTGAGCGCCTCGCTGCCCGAGGTGGACGTGGACGGGCTGCGCAAGCTCGCGGCGGAGTTCGAGCCGCCCCGGGACGCCGCGGCGGGATCCGGCCAGGAAGGCGGCGTGGACGTCCCGCTCAACCGCATCAGCCTGTCGACGCCGGTGCTGCGCGTGCACGGCCGCCAGCTCGACAAGGTCACGCTGTTCGCCGTGCGGCAGGAGACCGGCGGCAATGCCAACTGGCGGGCCGATGTCGAATCGGCCCAACTGGCCGGCCGCCTGTCGTGGGCCGAGACCCGCGGCGGGAACGGGCCCAACCGCCTGAGCGCGCGGTTGTCGCGGCTGGTGGTCGACAGCGAGACCGAGGACGCGGATCGTGGCGGCGCGCTGGACGAGTCCGCCGCGGACGACCAGGAGGTGCCGGAAATCGATCTGGTGGCCGAGCACTTCGAATTGTTCGGCAAGGCCCTGGGGCGGCTGGAGGTCCTGGCCCAGAGCATGGACCGGGGCCGCGAGTGGCGGCTGCGCCGCTTGAACGTGAAGAATCCGGATGCCGAGCTGGACGGCTCGGGCGTCTGGAAGCTGGAAGCCGGCGCTCGCCCCGGGGGGCGGCGCGCAATGTCGCTCGACGTGGTGCTCAAGCTGGCCGACACCGGCAGGTTCCTGGAGCGCATGGGCGTGCACGGCACCATGGCGCGCGGGTCGGGCAGCATGTCGGCCCAGGTGTCGTGGCAGGGCCTGCCCTACACGCTGGATCTGGCCAGCCTGTCCGGCAAGGTCGAGCTGGCGCTGGACAAGGGGCAGTTCCTCAAGGCCGAGCCGGGCATCGCCAAGCTGCTGGGCGTGCTGTCGCTGCAATCGCTGCCGCGCCGGGTGACGCTGGATTTCCGCGACATCTTCAGCGAAGGCTTCGCCTACGACACGATACGGGCGCACGCCGCCATCGCCAATGGCGTGGCGCATACCGACGATTTCAAGATGAACGGCGTGAACGCCACCGTGGTCATCGCCGGCGATGCCGACCTGGCGCACGAGACCCAGCGCCTGCAGGTGCTGGTGGTGCCCAAGCTCGATGCCGGCGCCGCCTCGCTGCTGTACGGGCTGGCGGTGAACCCCGCCGTGGGGCTGGGCGTTTTTCTGACGCAGTTGCTGCTGAAGGATCCGTTGTCCAAGGTCCTGGCCTATCAGTACGAGGTCACGGGCACCTGGGCCGATCCGCAGGTGGCCAAGGCCGGCAGCACCAAGGTCGACGCGGCGGGCAAGGAAACGGCGCCGCCGGTGGCCGAGCCGGCGGCACCCCCGCCGTGATTCTGCGCGACAATAGCCGGATGCCCGTGCCCTACACAGCCAGGAATCCCCGCCCATGACAGTTTCCGACGCCGCCGCCGTGCGCGTGGCGGCCATCCAGATGGTTTCGACCCCGGACGTGGAGCGTAATCTCGCCGACGCCGAAGCCCTGATCGCCGAAGCCGCCGGCCGGGGCGCCAATCTGGTGGCCCTGCCCGAGTATTTCTGTTTCATGGGGCGCAGCGACCGCGAGAAAGTGGCCATCCGCGAACGCGAAGGGCACGGGCCGGTCCAGGACTTCCTGGCCGCCCAGGCGCGCCGGCACGGCATCTACCTGGCGGGGGGAACCCTGCCGCTGGAGTGTCCGGATCCCGACCGGGTCTACAACACGGCCTTCGTCTACGGTCCCGATGGCGCGGCGCTTGCGCGCTACGACAAGATCCACCTGTTCAATTTCCGCCGCGGCGCCGAGTCCTACGACGAGGCGCTGAGCATCCGGCCGGGCGCCGCGCCCGTGGGCTTCGACGCGGCCTGGGGCCGGGTCGGCCTGTCCACCTGCTACGACCTGCGGTTTCCCGAGCTGTACCGGGCGCTGGGGCAGGTGGACTTGATTTTGGTGCCGGCCGCCTTCACCTACACCACAGGTCAGGCGCATTGGGAAATCCTGCTGCGCGCCCGCGCGATAGAAAACCAGTGCTACGTGCTGGCGCCGGCGCAGGGCGGCACGCATCCCAACGGGCGCCGGACCTGGGGCCACGCGATGCTGGTCGATCCCTGGGGGGCGGTGCAGTCCGTGCTGCCCGAGGGCCCGGGCGTGGTCGACGGCCTGCTGGACCCCGCCCGCATCGCCGAGGTGCGCGCCGCGCTGCCCGCGCTGCGCCATCGTGTACTGTAGATCCCGTGGCGCCCGCCGCGTTTCGCAACGATTTCCTGATTACCCATCCATGCAACTCGTAGAACCGAACATCCAGTCCCTGGCCATCGCCAAATCCCTGCTCCTGGACCCCTGGGGCCTGGACGAGGCGGATCTCTCCCGCGCGCTGGGCGAGATCTTCGCCCACAAGGTCGACTATGCCGACCTGTACTTCCAGTACACCCGCAGCGAAGGCTGGAGCCTGGAGGAAGGCATCGTCAAGACCGGCAGCTTCTCCATCGAGCAGGGCGTGGGCGTGCGCGCGCTCAGCGGCGAGAAGACCGCCTTCGCCTATTCGGACTCGCTGTCCCAGGATGCCCTGCTGTCGTCGGCCCGCGCGGTGCGCACCATCGCGCGCCAGGGCGCCGGCCGGGTCAAGGTCGCCAGCGGCTATCGGCCCACCGAGGGGCGTTCGCTCTACCTGCCGCAGGACCCGCTGGTCTCGCTGCCGGCTCCGGACAAGGTCGCGCTGCTCGAGCGCGTGGAACGGATGGCGCGGGCCAAGGATAGACGGGTGGTGCAGGTCATGGCCGGCCTGGGCGCCGAATACGACGTCGTCCTGGTGGCCGGCAGCGACGGCCGGATGGCCGCCGACGTGCGGCCGCTGGTGCGGCTGTCCCTGACCGTGATCGCCGAGCAGGACGGGCGGCGCGAAGTGGGTCACGGCGGTGGCGGCGGACGTACCGGCTTCGACTATTTCAGCGACGAGCTGCTGCAGCAGTACGTGGACCATGCCGTGCACGAGGCGCTGGTCAACCTCGAGGCGCGTCCGGCGCCGGCGGGCGAGATGACCGTGGTGCTGGGCTCGGGTTGGCCGGGTATCCTGCTGCACGAGGCCGTGGGCCACGGGCTGGAAGGCGATTTCAACCGCAAGGGGTCGAGCGTGTTCTCCGGCCGCGTCGGCGAACGCGTGGCGTCCAAGGGCGTGACCGTGGTCGACGACGGCACCATCCCCGGCCGCCGGGGTTCGCTCAACATCGACGACGAAGGCAATGTCTCGCAGCGCAACGTGCTGATCGAGGACGGCATCCTGCGCGGCTACATGCAGGACTCGCTGAACGCGCGGCTGATGAAGACGGCGGTGACCGGCAACGGCCGGCGCGAATCGTTCGCCCACCTGCCCATGCCGCGCATGACCAACACCTACATGCTGGCTGGCGACAAGGATCCCGAGGAAATCGTGCGCTCGGTCAAGCGCGGCCTGTATGCCGTCAACTTCGGCGGCGGCCAGGTGGACATCACCAACGGCAAGTTCGTCTTCTCGACCTCCGAGGCCTACATGATCGAAGACGGCCGGATCACCTATCCGGTCAAGGGCGCGACGCTGATCGGCAACGGCCCGGATGCCATGACCCGGGTCGGCATGATCGGCAACGACATGAAACTCGATTCCGGCGTGGGCACCTGCGGCAAGGATGGACAGAGCGTGCCGGTCGGCGTCGGGCAGCCCACGCTGCGGATGGAAGGGCTGACGGTGGGCGGCACCGCCTGATCGGCCGGGCCGGGTGGAGAGCCGGCGGCGGCCGAGCTTTCCACTGGGAGAAAAATCGGGAAATGTCGATGGACAGTCTCCTGGGCGGGTTCGTATATTTTTCGCGAACCGCACGCGGCGAGATGTCGCCGCTGCCCCCATCACCCGCTACTCCCGTCCCGCCGCCATGTTTCTCGATCCCGAGACCGCACCCGGTTTCAAGCGCAGCCTGTTCAACGCCATCGTCGCGCCGCGGCCGATAGGCTGGATCAGCTCCCTCAGCGCCACGGGCGTGGCCAATCTCGCCCCGTTCTCGCATTTCAATCTCGTCTCCACCGCGCCGCCGGTACTGATCTTCTCGTGCAATGCCGCGGGCGACCGCCCCGAAAAGGACACGCTGGCCAACGTCCGCGCCACCGGGGAGTTCGTCGCCAACCTGGTCACCTGGGACCTGCGCGAGGCGATGAACCAGACTTCGCTGAACGTGCCGCACGGCACCGACGAGTTCGCGCTGGCTGGGCTGGAGAAGCTTCCCAGCGTCAAGGTGTGCCCGCCGCGCGTGGGCGCCTCGCCCGCCCATCTCGAATGCACGCTGCTGCGCATCGTCGAGATCGAGCCCGAGCGGCCGGGCGAGACCCGCAGCTCGGTGGTGTTCGGGAGCATCGTCGGCGTGCATCTGGACGAAGCCTTCATGACGCCGCAAGGCCATTTCGACGTGGCCCGCACGCGTCCGCTGACGCGTCTGGGCGGCTCGCAGTATTCCTCCGTCGGCGAGCTTGTCGAACTGTCCCGCCCCAACCTCCCGCTCAACTGAACGAGACGCTACGAATCCAGCCATGGCAAGCGACAACGACTTCACGGTGCTGCGCGACGCAGACCTGATCGACCTGGATACCACGCCGCCGGCCGCCGGCCGGCGCATCGGCCGCGCCCAGAATTTCTCGGTCGAATGGATAGACAGCACCCAGCCCCATGCGGCCAGCAGCGAGCACGAACTGTTGCTGTTGCTGCCGGGCGCGGGCGCGCACATCGAGTACGAAGGGGGACGGGCCGATGCGCCCGGCCGTTCGCTGTGCATCGTGCCGGCCGGCAACTGCACGATCACGCTGGATGCGCCGGGCCCCGGCATCCTGATCGCCAGTTCGCGCCCGGACCTGGGGGAGCAGGACTACCTGAACGCCGTGGAGCACGACCCGCGCATCGTCGCCTCGACGCCGGTCTTCCGCCGCGTGCGCAAGGCGGGCGAGCTGGTCGTCGTTCCCGTCGACGACATCATTCCGCCGGCCGACAAGAAGCGCCTGAAGATGCTGCAGACCGACACCCTCAGCATCAACTGGGTCGAGTACGACGGCCCGCGCGACCGCACCCAGCTCAGCCCCCACAGCCACTCGCGTTTCGAGCAGGGTTCGCTGGCCATCGAGGGTAATTTCGTGCACCACCTGCGCACGCCGTGGGGCAACGACGCGACGCGCTGGCGCGACGATACGCACCTGCAGGCCGATCCGCGCACGCTGCTGGTGATCCCGGTCAATCTGGTCCACACCACGGAAGGCGTGGGGCCGGGATACCACCTGCTGATCGACATGTTTTCACCGCCCCGGCGCGATTTCATCGCGCACAACTGGATCTGCAATTCCGCCGACTACGAAGATCCGGCTCCCGGCGCCTGAGGCGCGCCGCCCCCATAACGATTCATTCCTGGAGACATCCATGTACCGTTCCGAGCTTTCGGCGGCGCGCGTCTGCCCGCGCGCCGTCCGTACCGCCACGCGCCTGCTGGGCGTCGTTTTCGCGTTGCTGGCCGCCGCGCCGTCGCAGGCCCAGGGTACGTATCCCAGCCAGCCCGTGACCATGCTGATCGGCTATCCGCCCGGCGCCATCGTCGATACCGTCGCGCGCCAGTTGTCGAGCGTGTTGGGCCCCATGCTGGGCCAGACCATCGTGCCCGAGAACAAGGGCGGCGCGGCGGGCCTGGTCGGCGCCAATCTGGCCTCCAAGGCCAGGCCCGACGGCCACACCATCCTGTTCACCGCCTATACCTCGCTGCAGATCGCCGCGGCCACCAACCAGGGGCTCAGCTTCGATCCGGTCAATGGCCTGCTGCCGGTGGCCTCGGTGGGGCGGCCGACCACGCTGCTGCTGGTCGGCGCCGATTTTCCGGCCAGGACCTTCGAGGAGTTCGTGGCGCTCGTCAAGAGCCGGCCGGGCATCTACAACTTCGGCACCAGCGGCATCGGCTCGCCCAACCATTTCGCGCTGGAGCACCTGAATGCGGCCTTCGGATTGAAGATGACCGCGGTGCCGTACAAGGGCGCGGCCCAGATGCTGACCGACATGCTGGGCGGCCGGGTGCAGGCCATCTTCGGTTCGTCGTCGCTGGCCGCCGGCCATTTGCAGAGCGGCACCGTGCGGGCGCTGGCCATCGGTTCGCCCGATCTCAGCCCGGCCTTTCCCAAGCTGCCGGTGATCGCCCGCAGCGGCGCGCCGGGCTTCAATGCCAGCGGCGCACTGGGCGTGTTCGCCCCGCCCTCGACGCCGCCCGAGGTCGTCGAGCGGCTGAACACGGCCATCAATGCCGCGCTCAGGGATCCGGCGGTCCAGGGCAAGCTGGCAGACGAGGGGATCATCCTGGACGTGCAGAGCGCCACGGCCTTCGGCAAGAAGTATCGTGGCGAGGCGCAGGACATCGCCGGTTTCATCCAGCGCCATCAGTTGCGCATCCAGTAAAGCCAGGGGACCGACATGCCGCATCTATGGATGGAGTATTCCGACAATCTGGAGTCGCACGCCGATGTCGATGCGCTGCTCGACGACGTGCACCGCGAGGTGGCGGCCGATGGCGTTTTCCCGCTGGCGGGGCTGCGCACCCGCGCGGTGCCGGTCCGGCGCTACCGCATCGCCGACGCCCACCCCGACAACGTCTTCGTGCATTTCGTCCTGCGCACGCTGCCGGGCCGGGACCCGGAGGTCAAGAAGGCGTCGACCGACCGTTTGTTCGCGTCCATCCTCGCACGGTTCAAGCCCTTGTCCGACCGTTTGCCGATCGCGATCTCCATGCATGTGGAAGAGGCTTCCCCCGACCTGGGCTACCGCGTCAGCACCTACCGGCAGCATATGGCGGCGCGCGCCGCCGAGGCGCGGCCGGCATGACCCGGCCGCTTTCGGACGCGCCGGACGGGCGTGCCCGCGGCGGCATCCGCAGCGTGGAGCGCGCGATCGAACTGTTGCAGGCCCTGAACCGGCAGTCGGTATCGAGCATCGACGACCTGCACCGGCGCACCGGCATCCCCAAATCCACGATCGCGCGGCTGCTGCGCACGTTCGAAGCCAAGGGCCTGGTAGCGCAGTCGGTGCGGTTCGGCGCGTACTACCTGGCTTCGGGCGTGACGTCGCTGTACTGCGGCTACAACCACCAGCCGCAGGTGATCGAGGTGGCCACGCCCGTGTGCGACGCGCTGACGCGCGAATTCAAGTGGCCGGTCACGCTGGCGCTGCTGGACGTCGACGCGATGGTGGTGCGCTACAGCACCATCCCGCAGTCGCCGCTGTCGCTGCTGCATTCGTCGATCAACCTGCGGCGCAGCCTGGTGGGGCGGGCGCTGGGCCTGGCCTACCTCGCGTTCTGCGATCCGCAGGAGCGCGCGTTCATTCTGGACGTGGTGCGCCGCACGGGCCGCGAGGAGGACGAACTTGCGCACGATCCGGAGGGGCTGGAGCGCCTGCTGGAAGAAACCCGCCGGCAGGGCTACGCCCTGCGCGTTCCCGAACTCAGCCAGCAGTCCTGCACGCTGGCGATTCCGGTCTTTCACCGCGGCGGCGTCGTCGCCACGCTGGGCCTGACCTGGTTCTCGTCGGTGATGACGTCGGCCGAGGCGGTCGACCGCTACCTGACCAGGCTGGTCGAGTCGGCCAGCCTGGTCGCCGACGGGTTGGGTCGGCTCAAGCCGGATCCGGCCCAGGGGATCTGAAGAGCCGGTCCCGCCGCGGTCAGGCCACGCCCGAAGCCGGCAGCCGCTCGGCCAGCCGGTCGTCGGGCCGCTCGCTCAGCATGTCCAGCAGTTCGCGCCGCCGGGCCGCGTAGCCCGGATCGTCGAACAGATTGTCCATCTCGTCCGGATCGTCGGCCAGGTTGTACATCTCGCCCGCGCCGCTGCCCTGTTCATGCGTCAGCTTCCAGTCGCGGGTGCGCACCGTGCGCAGCTTCAGCTCCACGCCGCAGCGCGAGGCCGCCACGTCCCATTCGCTCAACGCGTAGTCCCGGCCGGTGTCCGCGCCTTCCAGCAGCGGCCGCAGGCTCCGGCCGTGCTGCGCTCCCAGCGCGGGGGCGTTCGCATAGTCGGCCATCGTGGCCGCGAGGTCCAGGGTCGAGACCGGATCGCGTACCTGCACGCCGGCTTGCACGCCCGGTCCGCGCGCCACCATGGCCACGCGCAGCAGGCCTTCGTAGGCCATGGGGCCCTTGAGCATCAGGCCATGGTCGCCCAGCCATTCGCCATGGTCCGAGGTGAAGACAACCAGCGTGTCGTCGTCCAGCCCGTATTCGTGCAAGGCCTTCAGGATGCGGCCCACCTGATGGTCCACCAGCGAGATCATGCCGTAGTAGTTGGCGATGATGTTGCGCAGCTGGGCATCGGGCTGGGTCGGGATGCGCGAGAAGTTCTGCCGCAGCGCCTGGACCTCGGCGCTGCCCACCGGCCGGCTTTCCATGGCGGCGCGGTGCCACCAGGGGCGGCGGTCGTAGTCGGTGGTGCGGTGGCGGGGCAGGTCCACGTCGTCCGGATGGTGCAGCCGGGACCAGGGTTCGGGGCAGTCGAACGGGTGGTGCGGATCGGGGAACGAGGCCCACAGGCAGAAGGGCTCGTCGCGGTGCGCGCGCAGGTAGTCGATGGTGCGGTCGCCGATCCAGGTCGAGTTGTGCCAGGCCACGGGCAGGGCCGAGTTGAAGGTCTGCGGCGCGCCGCTGGGCGGACCCAGGTCGGTCTGGTAGAGGCGGTTGCGCATTTCCCCCAGGCCGTCGCCGTAGTGCCAGCGCGAGTGGTGCAGGCCGCCGGGCGGCGGCGTGGGCAGCCAGTAGTTGTGGCCTTCGACGACGAGTTCCACGTGGCCAAAGCCCATGTAGGGACCCGACCAGTCGGGCCCCAGTTCGGCCTCGGTGTGCTGGCACTCGGGCCGGCCGGTGCGGGCGAAGGTGTGGTGCGTGGAGAAGTGCGCCTTGCCGATGAAGCCCGTGGCGTAGCCCGCCGCCGACAGGCTGCCGGCGAAGCCCGCCTTGCCGGTCCGTTCGTCCAGGTCGATGCCGTTGTCGCAGACGCCGTGCGTCAGCGGCAGCAGGCCGGTCAGGATGGAGGCCCGCGACGGCTGGCACACCAGGTTGGGCGTGATGCAGGAAGAGAAGTGCGTACCGGTGCGCGCCAGCTCGTCGATGTGGGGCGTCTTCACGCGCCGTCCGGCAAAGCCCAGGCAGTCGCCCCGGTGCTGGTCGGTGGTGATGAGCAGGATGTTCGGGCGCTTCATGGCTTGTTCTGCTGGCTCTTGATCTTGGCTATGACGGGGGCGAGGCGGCGGGTGTCCGCGACGATGCGCTCGCGCAGCTCCCGCGGGCCGCCTTCGCCCGCGGCCAGGCCCTGGGCCTGCAGCTTGTCGCGCACATGCGGGTCGTGCAGCACCGACCGGACCGAGGCGGTCAGCTTGTCGATCA
Source organism: Pigmentiphaga sp. H8 (assembly GCF_003854895.1). Classification (NCBI taxonomy): domain Bacteria; kingdom Pseudomonadati; phylum Pseudomonadota; class Betaproteobacteria; order Burkholderiales; family Alcaligenaceae; genus Pigmentiphaga; species Pigmentiphaga sp. H8. Next base: position 1,323,202 of record NZ_CP033966.1, read on the forward strand.
CCGCCGGCGGCGTGCCGGCGGGCGCGAACAGGCCGAACCAGCTGTCGAACGTGAAGCCCTTCACCTTGTCCTTGAGCATGGGCAGCTCCGGCAGGTCGGGGATGGGCGTGGCGGCCGTGTTGGCCAGCCCCTGGACCTTGCCGCCCCGGACCGGCTGGATGGCCGTGCTGGCCGCCAGGAACATCATGTCGATGTGCCCGCCCATCACGTCCACGAAGCCCTGCGGCGCCGCCTTGTACGGCACGTGCTTGAACGACACGCCGGCCTCCTGTTCGAACAGCGCCATGCCCAGGTGGTGGGTGGAGCCTTCGCCGCCGCTGGCATAGGTGATCGTGTCGGGACGGGCGCGCGCCTGTTCCAGCAATTGTTCGACCGACTTGAACGGGGCGGTGGGCGAGGCGACCAGCACGTAGCGCAGGGTGGACAGCGTGGCGACCGGTTCCAGGTCTTTCTGCGGCTGGTACGGCATCTTCTCCATCAGGAAGGGCACCGCGGCGAACGAGGCATCGATGCCCAGCAGCAGGGTATAGCCGTCGGGCGCGGCCTTGATCACCGCTTGGGTGCCGATGATGGTGGCGCCGCCAGGCTTGTTCTCGACGATGATCGGCACGTTCCACTGCTTGCCGAGCTGCTCGGCCACCAGCCGGCCCACCATGTCGGCGGCGCCGCCGGGCACCGAGGGTACGACCAGCGTGACGGGGCGGTCGGGATAGGCGGCCTGGGCACCGGCCGCGAAGGCGAGGGCGGCCACGAGGCCGGTCGCGGATTTCAGCATGGTTGTCTCCTTCGATACGCCCGTTCTGGCGGCGGACGCTTCATCTGCGGCAGATCATGGCCGATCTCGATCATTGCGGTCCAATGATATATTTGGCCATTGTCATATCAGAGTTGGTATGTGATGTCCGACGCTCCCGAGGCCGCGCTGCGCGCGGACTGGTACCTGCGCGGCCGGCTGCGGCTGCGCCACCTGCGCCTGCTGGTGGTGATGGACGACGTGCGCAACGTGGGCGAGGCCGCCCGCCGCATGGCCACGACCCAGCCCGCGGTCTCCCGGATGCTGGCCGAACTCGAGGACATGGTCGGGGCCAGGCTGTTCGAGCGCACTTCGAAGGGGACCTTTCCGACGGTGCACGGCGCCTCGATGATCCGGCACGCGCGCTGGGTGCTGGGCGACCTCGAACGCATGGGACGGGAATGGTCCGAGCCCGGCGGCCTGGGCGTCGAGACCCTGAGCGTGGGCATCAACTCGTCGTCCGCGGCCTTCCTGGTTCCGCGCACGCTGCTGCGGCTGGAACGCCTGGCGGCGGGGGTCAACGTGCTGGTGCGCGAAGGCTCGATCGAGGCGCTGCTGCCCGATCTCCAGACCCGCAAGCTGGACCTGGTGGTGGCGCGGCTGGGGGCCGGGACGGCTGGCGCCGGACTCGCCACGCGCATCCTGTGCGAAGAACCGATGTGCGTGTGCGGGTCGGCCAGCCATCCGCTGGCGGCCAGAAAGCGGCCGTCCTGGCGGGACCTGGCGGCCTACCCGTGGATCCTGCCGCCGCGCGGCAGCCCGGTGCGGGCCGGGCTGGACATGCTGTTCCAGCGCGAGGACGTCCGCCCGGCTTCGCGGGTGGAGTCGGCCTCGGTGCTGAACAACATGGTCCTGATGGACAACAGCCAGGCCTTGTCGGTGATGCCGCGCGCGGTGGCCGCCTATCATGCGCGCCGTCATGCGCTGGCGATCCTGGGGGTGGAGCTGCCGCCGGTGTTCGGCCCCATCGGCGTGATACGGCACGACAGCCTGGAACCCTCGCCCGCCATGCGGGCGCTGGTCGAATGCCTGGAGGAAGAGGCGCAGGCCCTGTCCCAGGCGCCGTGAGGCGATGCGCGCCCGCGTCAATCTGCGATATCATGGCTCTGGCATATACATACAGTGTTGTCTGTAAATGCCTTCTTGCCCAATCCGCCCGCGGCGGAAGCGGACAGCCTCCTTCATGTCCAACTATTCCGATCCTCGCGCCGACACGTCGCTGAAGCTGTGCGAACACTGCGATGCCGTGTTTCGCCGGATCCGGCTCGACCCGGGCGAACGGGCCTATTGCCCGCGCTGCGGGACCGAGCTCTACCGGAACAACGACCGGCGCTACGGGGCCCTGCTGCCGGTGGTGCTGGCCAGCCTGATCGTCTTCATCTGCTGCAACGCCTTTCCCATCGTCACGATGGAGATCCAGGGCGTGAGCACGCGCACCACCGTCTGGGGCGCGGTCCGGGTGCTGGCGCTGGAGGACATGCTGTCGGTCTCGACCCTGGTCTTCGTGACGACCATGCTGATGCCGCTGGTCGAACTGGGGCTTCTGGCCTACCTGCTGGTGCCGCTGTGGCTGGGCCGGATCCCGGCCGGCTTCGGCCCGGTGGTGCGCCTTATCCGGCTGGGCCGGCCCTGGGGCATGATCGAGGTCTTCATGCTGGGCATCGTGGCCTCGCTGGTGAAGCTGTCCGCCATGGCGACCGTGATCCCCGGCGTGGCGCTGTGGGCATTCGGGGCGCTGACCGTGCTGCTGGCGGTCGTGGTCAGCTTCGATCCCGCCGACCTGTGGGAACACGCCGAGGCCATCGAGGCCGGCTACCCGCCTGCCGCGCAGGAGCGGCCATGAACCCGGTGCGCACGGCGGAGCAGGCGGGCGTGATGGAGTGCCCGCAGTGTTCGGCCATCCATCCGCGCCGGCGCGGCGGCAGCGCGTGCGACCGCTGCGGCGCGGCGCTGCACCTGCGCAAGCCCGACAGCCTGCGCCGCACCTGGGCCTTCCTGCTGGCCGCCATGGCCCTGTACCTGCCGGCCAACATCCTGCCCATCATGACCACCGGCACGCTGCTGGGCTCGCAGACCAACACCATCCTGAGCGGCGTCGTCTATCTGTGGCAGGACGGCTCCTATTTCGTCGCCGCCGTGGTCTTCTGCGCCAGCATCGTCATTCCCATCTTCAAGCTCGCCGTGTTGCTGATGCTCGTCATCACGGTCCAGGTGCGCTCGATCTGGCGGCCGGTCGAGCGCACCCGCCTGTACGGCATGGTCGAAGCCGTGGGGCGCTGGTCCATGGTGGACGTGTTCGTGGTCGCGCTGCTGGCCTCGCTGGTGCGCCTGGACGCGCTGGCCACCGTCCGGCCCGAGCCGGGCGCGATCGCGTTCGGCGCGGTGGTGGTGCTGACCATGCTTGCCTCGATGAGCTTCGATCCTCGCCTTATCTGGGACCCCCTAGACGCCCATGACAAACAAGCCTGATATCCCTCCCGGCGCGACGCCGGGCGAACCGGCGCGCCGCCGTCCCAGCCGGTGGCTGCCGTCGCTGGTCTGGCTGATTCCCATCGTCGCGGCCATCGCCGGCCTCTCGTTCGCCCTCAACAGCTGGTATGCCCGCGGGCCGACCATCGACATCACCTTCCGCTCGGCCGAAGGCATCGAGGCGGGCAAGACCAAGGTCCGCTACAAGGACGTCGACATCGGCCAGGTGAAGTCCATCGAACTCGCGAAAGACCGGTCGCATGTCATCGTCGAGGTCGAGCTGACCGCCAACGCCTCCGGCTTCGCCGTCGAGGACAGCCGCTTCTGGGTGGTCAAGCCGCGCATCGCCGCCAGCGGCGTGAGCGGCCTGGGCACGCTGCTGTCGGGCGCCTATATCGGCGTGGATGCGGGACGTTCCCAGGAACGCGAGGACTCGTTCACGGGCCTGGAGGTGCCGCCCATCGTGACGGCCGACACGCCGGGCAAGCAGTTCGTGCTGCATGCCGGCGACCTCGGTTCGCTCGACATCGGTTCGCCGGTGTATTTCCGCCGCGTCAACGTGGGCCAGGTCGTGGCCTATGACCTGGACCAGAACGGCAAGGGCGTGACCGTGCGCGTGTTCGTCCGGTCGCCCTACGACAGCTTCGTCACGACCAGCACCCGGTTCTGGCATTCCAGCGGCGTCAACCTCAAGCTCGATGCCGACGGCCTGAAGCTTCAAACCGAATCGATCTCTACCGTGCTGCTGGGCGGCGTCTCGTTCATCGATTCGCCCCATTTGCCGCCGGGGCAGCCGGCGCAGGACGACGCCGTGTTCCAGCTTGCCGGCAACCAGGATGACGCGCTCAAGGTGGAAGACGGTCCGCCGACCAGCGCGGTGATGTACTTCGAACAGTCGGTCCGGGGCCTGTCGCCCGGCGCGCCGGTCGATTTCCGCGGCGTGGTCATCGGCGCCGTCCGCTCGATAGGCATAGAATTCCGCCGCGACACCAATTCCTTCCGGCTGCCGGTGGTGGTGGACTTCTACCCCTCGCGCCTGGGCCTGCGCCGGACTGGCGAGCCGGGCGCGCTGGATGAGGATGCGGAACGCCGCCTGATGGACGTGCTGGTTCGCCGCGGCATGCGCGCCCAGCTGCGCAACGGCAACCTGCTGACCGGGCAGATGTACATCGCCATCGACTTCTTCAAGGGCGCGCCGCTGCCGGCCAACATGGGCCGCAGCCAGGGCCTGGACGAGTTCCCGACGATACCGGGCGCCTTCGACGAATTGCAGGGCAAGCTGGCGGACATCGTGGACAAGATCGGCAAGGTGCCGTTCGACACCATCGGCCGCGACCTGACGGCGGCGCTGGCCGGCATGCGCGAGACCATGGCGTCGGCCGACAAGCTCGTGAAACGGCTGGACGGCCAGGTCGCCCCGGAGATCGTGGCGACGATGGAGGATGCGCGCAAGACGCTCAAGGCCGCCGAAGGCACGTTCTCGGCCGATGCCCCCATGCAGCAGGACCTGCGGCGCGCATTGCGGGAATTGATGCGCACGGCCAATTCGCTGCGCCAGTTGACCGACTATCTGGAAGAGAACCCGCAGTCGCTGCTGCGCGGAAAGCCCAAGGAAGAACGATGAAGACATTCGTGCTGGCCATGGCGGCGCTGGCCGCGGGACTGTCGGGATGCGCCGCGCCGGTCGCTCCCGACATCTATACGCTACAGGCCCCGTCCCGGGAAGCGGTCGCCGTGCCCTCGGCCGGACCGGCCATGGTGATCGACCTCGCCCCCGTGGCGCTGCCCGAACGCCTGCGCCGCCGCCAGATCGTGCTGCGCGAGAATGGCGCGAAGGTGCAGATGCTGGAGGGGCAGCGATGGTCCGCCACGCTGGGGGACGAGCTGCAGGATGCCCTGTCTTCGGCGCTCCAGGGCCGGCTGCACGCGGTGGACGTGGCCAAGGGCGGCGTGGCGGGCAAGCCCGCCTACCGCATCAACGTCGAGTTCTCTCGCCTGGATGCGCGCCTGGGCGGACCGGTGGAAGCCACGGTGGCGTGGTCGGTCAAGCCCTCGGCGGGTGGCGCGGGGCAGGTCTGCCTGGGCCGCTTCGAGCAGGCCGCGGCCGGCGGGTCGGTCGCCGACGTGGTGGCGGCCCACCAGGGCCTGGTCGCCCTGGTGGCCGATGCCATCGCCGCCAGCGTGCGCGCGGTGCCGAACGGCGGCCAGGCGCCGTACTGCGCGGCGGGATAGGGCCGGCGAACCGGCCCGGGGGCCTCAGGCGATCGTCCTGGCCTTGCGCACGCTGTCGATCAGCGAGCTGCGCAGCAGGAACTGGCGGTGCCGCTGCGGGTCGTCGGCGATCCTGCGGATGTCGTCCAGCGCCTGCGCGCGCACGGCGGGATCCTTCTCCTCCAGGCGCTTCTTGTTGTTGACCGTCTGCTGCTGCACGAACTCGATGTTCATCTGCCGGCGCCGGCGTTCGTAGCGATCGAAGACCGACGCGTCTTCCTCGCCCCGCTCGACGGCGGACAGCATGTCCACCAGCTCCATGGCATCGTGGATGCCGCAGTTCAGCCCCAGGCCGCCGATGGGGTTGTTGACGTGCGCGGCGTCGCCCGCCAGGAACACCCGGCCCTGCCGAAAGCTTGCCGCCACCCGCTGGTGGACCCGGTAGATGCTACGGTGCAGCACCTCGTAGGGCTCGGCCCTGGGGAACACGTGGGCAAGGCGGCGGGCCACCGCTACGTCGCTCAGGGCCTCTTCGTCGGTCTCGTCCACGCCTGACGGAAACACCGCGCGCCAGCGGCCCTGCATGTCGTCTCCCGAGATCTTGAACAGATTGGTCCAGGCGTCCGGGTGGGCAAGGTAGTTGCGATAGCAGCAGCCCATCAGGCGCTCGAAGTCGTCCTTGACCGTGATGACGATGAAGCGCTCGGGCCAGGTCATGCCTTCGAACGGGATGTCCAGGGCCTTGCGCAGCGCGCTGCGGCCGCCGTCCGCCGCGATCACGTAGTCGGCCTCGATGCGCACCTGTCCGTCGGGCGCCTGGGCGGTCAGGGTCACGCCGTCGTCGGTCTGCGAGACCGCCGTGATGCGGTGCTCGAAGTGGACCGCCGCGTCCGCATAGGTGCGCAGCTTCTCGATGCCCATGTTGCCGAGCTTGTGCTGCTCGGTCTGCACGACGAAGGGGTAGGGCGTCTCGTCCTTCAGGACCTCGTGGTCGAACTGGGCCACCATGGTCTGTGCGGCCTGGTCCCAGAACTGGAAGTAGCGCGCCGTCAGGCCTTCCTTGACGAAGCGGTCGATCAGCCCCACGCGGGCGATCATCTCCAGGGTCGAGCTATGAGTGGTGGCGGCGCGGGGGCTGTCGTCCACGCGCGACTCGGCTTCGTACAGCGAGACCCGGAAGCCCTGCTGCACGGCGGCCAGCGCCGCGACGACGCCGACCGGACCGGCACCGACGATGGCGATGTGCTTGCTCATTCAATGGCCTCCGGTGGAGTAGTCCTGGGGAATATCGCAGCGGGCGACGCGGACCGGGCGATTGCCGGCCGGGGTGTTGCGGCTCTTGCCGACGAAGCGCGGGACGCCGTCGGTCACCACGGCCGCCACGGCAGCGATGTCGCCGTTGCGCAGGGCATCCAGCGGATCGTCCTTGGACCCGCCCACGCAGGCGTCCAGCAGGACCACGTCGGCATCCTTGCCCGGCTTCAGGAAGCCGCTGTTGATGCCATAGACCCGGGCGTTGTTGCCGGTAGCCGCCGCGATGGCCCATTCCACCGGCATGTCGGTCAGGCTGGCCAGGTGGGTGATCGTGTACATCATGCCGAGCGGCATGATGCCGCTGCCGGTGGGCGTGTCGGTGGCGATCAGGAAACGGTCGAACTGATCGGCCTTGCGCACCATGTCGCCCAGCATGAGCGTGGTGCGCAGGTTGCCCGCGGTGCAGACCTGCAGCGCGATTTCCGATTCATACACCATTTTGGGAAAGCCTTCGTCGGGCATGGCCACGGGGCCGCCGTTGACGTGGAACGAGACATGCGGGTTCATGGCGATCAGGTGCTCGGCCCAGATGCCCGACGATCCGGGTATGGACGAGCCGCCGGTATGCACGGTGGTGATCATGCCGTGCTTGCGGGCCCAGCCTATGGCCTGCACGTAGTCATACGGGGTCTTGACCGCGCCGAAGCCGGCCTTGGCCAGCCACACGCCCTGCGCGGCGATGTCGGCGAAGTCCTGTTCCACCAGGCCGGGTTCGATGATGATGGAGCCGGCGTACACGCGCATGCCGCCGGGACGGTAGTCCTGGAAGCAGCGCTGGGCGGCCACCGCCAGCGCCTTGACGCCGGCCGGGTCCTTGGGGCGGCCGGGCGTGTGCACTTCCGAGGCGGTGATGCCGGTGGTGACCCCGCCGTGCACGTAGCTTTCCAGGAAGCCCACGGTCTTCTGCCGCGGCGTGTAGTCGCCGAAGGTGTTGTGCACCTGCGAGTCGATCAGGCCGGGGATGGCGGTGGTGCCGGCGGCGTCGATGACCACGTCGGCGCTCTCGACTTCCGCCGGACTCAGCGTGCCGACCTTGGCGATCAGTCCGTCCTGCATCAGGATGGCGTCGCCCGAGGCGTAGGGCTCGCGCCATTCGCCGGTCAGTATCCGGCCCAGGTTGACGATGGCGAGTTTCATCGTGCGCTCCTTAAACGAGTCCGTCCTTGCCCTGCACGTCCCGCAGCCGCAGGCCGCCCACGCGGGCGTTGAGCCGCTCGCGGTTGGAGACCGCGAACACCAGCGCGATCTCGTCGGGCAGGGGGCCGTCGGCGAAATACAGCGTCATGGCGTTATAAAGCGAGCGCACGTACAGCGCATCCTTGGAGGCGAGCGGCACGTCCAGCACCGTGCCCGGGCCGCCGATCTTGGTCACCGACGAGATCCAGGCCTTGCCGCCGCCGATCTCCTTGCGCAGGGGTTCGGCCGACGCCGTCGTCAGCAGCGCGTTGGCATGTTCCTGTTCGCCGCCCAGCCCGACGACGCCGGCCTTGCCGTACGACAGGATGGGGTGGTCGCCATAGGCCGCGCGCAGCCGGGCGGCCATGCGGGCGCCCAGTTCGGGGCTGGCCTCGATCATCGGCGACAGGTCTTCGACGTATCGGCCGGCGTAGGGGTTTTCCACGAAGGCCACGATGGCCGCCTTGCGCAGCGATGCGTCGGCCGGCCGGCCGGCTTCCTCCAGCTTCTCTTCCACGATCGCCTGCCACCTGCGTACTTTCAATTGCATGTGTCGCTCCTGACGTCAGCCACCCTCGGGGCGAGGGTTCCAAATTCTTGTTGAACCGAATGTTCGACGATGTTATTGTCATACAATCATAAAGTCAATGAAGGCCAGGAGGGCTCTATGCGCGGACGCGCCATTCTGTTCTCGGAGATGAAGCCGGCCCCCGAGTGGGAAGAGAAGTTCAACCGCTGGTACGACACCGAACACATCCCCATCCGCATGGGGCTGCGGGGTTTCGTCAGCGCCCAGCGGTACGCGGCGCCCGAGCGCAACTATCTGGCCGTCTACGAAATGGACGACCTGGCCGCGCTGCGCACCGTCGCCTACCAGGCCATCAAGCAGCACCCGTCCGAGGAAACCGCCTGGATGCTGCGCAACGTCTCCGGCTTCACGCGCTACCTGTGCGAGGAAATCGGCAGCGCGGGCGATGCCTCGCCCGAAGCGCTCGATGCCCCGGTGCTGTATGCCGTCTGGTTCAACGTGCCGGGCGAGCACCTGGCCGATTTCGATGCCTGGTACGAACAGGACCACGTGCCGCTGCTGCTGGAGTGCCCGCAGTGGCGCGCGGTGCGGCGCTTCCACGTCAAGGACGGCGAGCCGGGCCGCTACAACCGGCTGGCGCTGCACTACCTGGACGACGTCGGGGCGCTGGAGTCGCCGGCCCGCGCGAAGGCCCGCGCCACGCCCTGGCGCGCCCGCCTGGCCGACCAGCCCTGGTTCAAGGGCGCCTACGACCTGTTCGACCGCCATCAGGCCCGGCAACTGCCGCCGCTGTGACCGGAGACGACACCATGGACCTGAAGATATCTCCGCGCTCGGTGCAACAGGAAACGGTGCGCCTGGTCCGCGAAGCCATCACCAGCGGCTACTTCAAGCCGGGCGAGCGGCTGGTCGAGGCCAAGCTGTGCAGCCTGCTGGGCGTCAGCCGGACTTCCGTGCGCGAGGCGCTGCGGGTGCTGGCAACGGAAAAGCTCATCACCATCGTGCCCAACAAGGGGCCGTCGGTGGCCGAATTGAGCTGGGAAGAGGCCGAGAACATCTATCACTTGCGCGCGCTGCTCGAAGGCGAGGCCGCCGCGCTGGCGGCCGGACGCGTCAAGCCGGACGACCTGCGCCGCATGCGCGAGGCGCTCGACACCTTTGCCGCGGCCGTCGACCAGCAGGATTGGAAGACGCGCATCTCGGCCACGGCGGATTTCTACGAAGTGATCATCCAATGCTGCGGGAACGCGGTCATGGGCGAGGTGCTGCACGGCCTCTTGACCCGCATCAACTTCCTGCGGGCCCGGACCATGGCCAGCCCGGGCCGCGCCAAGCACAGCGTGCGCGAGCTCGAAAGCATCTATGACGCGCTGGAAAAAGGCGACGCCCGCGTGGCGCGCGCCGTGGCCGTGGCGCACGTGAAGGCGGCCGAGGCCGAAGCGCGCGACGTCTACCGGGAAATGAATCACGCAGCCTGATTTTTCAACCACGCACGGCGGGGGATGGCATGAAAATGAAGTGGCGATTTGCAGGAGTTCTTCTTTCACTGGCCATGGCGGGGGCCGCGCACGCGGCATGGCCCGAGCGCGCGATCACGCTGGTCGTGCCATTCGCCGCCGGCGGCAATACCGACAGCATCGCGCGGATCACCGCCGAGTGGCTGACCGCCAAGCTCAAGCAGACGGTGGTGGTCGACAACCGGCCCGGCGCCAATGGCGCGATCGCCGCCGATTACGTGGCGCGGGCCAAGCCGGACGGCTACACCTTGTTCATGGCGACAGCGCCGCAGATGGCCATCGTGCCGTACTTGCAGAAGGTGCGCTACGACCCGATCAAGGATTTCGCGCCGGTGTCGATCGTGGCGACCAACGAGTTCGCGCTGGCGGTGCATCCGAGCTTCGCGGCGAAGACACTGCCCGAACTGGTGTCCTACGTGAAGGCGCATCCTGGCCAGGTGGCGTATGCCTCGGCGGGCAGCGGGTCGGTCAGCCATCTGACGATGGCGATGTTCGTCAAGCGTGCGGAGCTGTCGATGATCCACGCGCCGTATCGCGGCGGCGCGCCGGCGATCGCCGACGTGGTGGGCGGGCAGGTGCCGATGTATTTCGCGAACGTGGCCGAGGTGCTGCCTTATTCGACCACGAACCGGCTGCGCATCGTCGCGACTTCCGGCACCAAGCCCTCCGCCGACCTGCCGGGCGTCAAGACCGTTGCCGAGCAGGGCTATCCGGGCTTCACGACCGAGACCTGGAACGGCGTGGCGGCCCCGGCCGGCACGCCTGCCGAGATCGTCAACAAGCTTGCCGATTCCCTGGCCGAAGCGGGACGCAATGCCGAGTTCGGCGCCAAGCTCGCCGCCATCGGTGTCAGCGTGCTGTGCAATACGCCCGAGGAGTTCGCCAGGAAGCTGGTCGCGGACAACAAGTTGTGGTCCGCTGCGGTCAAGGAGTCGGGCGCGTCGCTGGACTGAGTCAGAACCGTTCGTCGGGCCGCAGATAGCGCCATTGCCCGGGCGGCAGGTCGCCCAGCGCCACGCCGCCGATGCGCACGCGCTTCAGGCCCACCACCTTCAGGCCGACCAGTTCGCACATGCGGCGGATCTGGCGTTTCTTGCCTTCGCGCAGCGTGAAGGACAACTGGTCGTCGTTCTGCCAGCGCACCACGGCCGGCCGCAGCGGCTTGCCGTCCAGCGACAGGCCATGGTTGAGCCGCTTCAGGTCGCCGTCGGGCAGACGCCCAGGGCGCGTGTACTGGACGCGGACCAGATATTCCTTGTCGACGGTGGAGTCCTCGCCGATCAGGTGCTTGGCAATGCGGCCGTCCTGGGTCAGCACCAGGAGGCCGACCGAATCGATGTCCAGCCGTCCGGCCGGCACCAGGCTGCGCAACTGGCTGGGCTGGAAGCGGGTGGGCGAGCGGTCCCCGGTCCAGCGCGTGCTGGCCTTGACCAGGGTCACGGCCGGCTGGTAGCCGTCCTCGGCCTGGCCGCTGACGTAGCCGACCGGCTTGTTCAGCAGGATCGTGACCCGCTGTGCCTGTTCGGCGCTGGCCTGGCGTTCGATGGTGATCTTCTGGCTGGGCAGCACCTTGCTGCCCAGCACCGAGACCACCGCGCCGTCCACGCGCACCCAGCCACGGCTGATCCATTCATCCGCCTCCCGGCGGGAGCAGAGTCCCAGTTCGGACATGCGTTTGGACAGGCGGACGGGTTCGGACATGCTGGCCACGGTAAGGAATCGATGCGGAGGCGCTAGTGTAGTGGATGCGCCGTGGCCGCCGCCCGGCGGGTTAAGCTTGCGCCTTTGCCCGGCTGCCTTCCGCGATTTCCCGTCATGAGCGACATCGATCCCATCCTGTTCCCGAACGACGACCGTGCCCAGGCCGAGGCGGCTATCGCCGCCGTGGAGGCCGCCACCGTCCGCCACGAGGCCGAGCATGCCGGCACGCGCGTCGTCTGGCGCTCGGCCGGGCAGGGAAGGCCGCTGGTGCTGCTGCACGGCGGGCACGGCAGCTGGCGGCACTGGATACGCAATCTGGCGGCGCTCGCGCAGCGTCACACCGTGTGGGTGCCGGACATGCCTTCATTCGGCGAATCCGGAACGCTGGCGCCGCCCGCCGACCTGAACCACCTGGTGGCGACCACGGCTGCGACGCTGGATCAGCTCGTGGGGGCCGACACGCCGATCGACCTGGCCGGCTTCTCGTTCGGCGGCCTGTGCGCGGTCCACCTGGCTGCCCGGCGCGGGCACGTGGCGCGCCTGGCCCTGCTGGGCGCCGCCGGCCACGGCACGCCGCGCCGGCAGAAGGCCGCGATGGTCAACTGGCGGCTGGCAAGCGGCGAGGCGGCGCTGCTCGAGGACCTGCGCCACAACCTGCGCGTCCTGATGCTGCACGACGAACACAGCATCGACGCGCTGGCCGTCGCGGTGCACCGCCAGGCCTGCGAGGCCACGCGCTTTCGCAGCAAGGCCCTGTCGCAGAGCGGTCCCACCAAGGGCATCCTGGACGGCTTTTCCATGCCCATCCTGTTCGCCTGGGGCGAGCATGACGTGACCGCGCATCCGGACCGGGTGGGGCCGTGGTGGGTCGACGGCCGGCCCGAGCGCCAGTGGCGCGTCGTTCCCGATGCCGGGCACTGGGTGCAGTTCGAGCAGGCGGAGGCGACGAACCGGATGCTGCGGGCGTTCTTCGACTGAGGTTGCGTGGACGCACCCTCAGCGCCCGGCCAGCAGCGGATACGGATTGATCGCACCCCCGGCCGCATAGATGCCGTAGTGCAGGTGCGTAGGGGTGCCGCGCGCATTCCCGCTGTTGCCCACATAGCCCAGCGGCATCCCGGCCTGTATGCGCTGACCCGGCCGCAGGTCGGCATAGCGTTCCAGGTGGGCGTAGTAGTGCATCTGCCTGCCGGGGCCCATGACCCACACCGTGTTGCCGCCCAGCGAGTTGGGGCCGATCCGGGTCACGATGCCTTCCGTGGCCGACAGCACGGCGGTATTGCGGCGGGCGAAGATGTCGATGCCTTCGTGGTGCCGCCCGTCGGCGCGCGGGGCGTTCCAGGTGTCCCGCAGGTCGCGCGAGCGCACTCCCTCGACCGGCACGGGCAGGCGCGATGGGGCGGGCATCGTCGCCAGCCTCAGCCCGTACAGGGGGATCTCCAGCGCTGGGCGTACGATGGGCCAGCCCAGCCATAGCGCCGCGGCCGCCAGCGTCCAGGCCAGCAGCCGGCGGCGCCGCCGGCGGGGCGGTGCCCAGGAGGGGGAAGCGTGCGTAGCCATGGTTTTCCGCCGTCCGCAAGAACGGTGCCCGCCACTTGCCGAAGCGGCCGGCCCCTGCTACGATATATTTTATGAACTACGCTTCCACGTATTTTTACTTTTACTTTTTTGGATTTCCAAAGCCGCTGGCGGAGGAAAGGAAGCGTCGTATCTAACGGATTCCTGCCCCAAAAAAGCCGCCAGCGTCCTGGCGGCTTTTTTTGTGCCTGGACGAAACGGTGGGGCAACCCCCCAAGACATGTACACCAGACATCATTGAAATCCAGGAGAGGATCGTGTCCCACAACACCGACGACTTGCGCATACGAGAAATCAAGGAGCTGGCTCCGCCTTCGCACCTGATGCGCGAGTTTCCCTGCACCACCAACGTCTCGGAGACGGTCTACTCCACCCGGCAGGCGCTGCACCGCATCCTGCACGGCATGGACGACCGCCTCGTGGTGGTGATCGGGCCGTGTTCCATCCACGACACCAAGGCCGCCCTGGAATACGCCTCCCGCCTGAAGGCCGAGCGCGACCGCTTCGCCGGCGAACTCGAGATCGTGATGCGGGTGTACTTCGAGAAGCCCCGCACCACGGTGGGCTGGAAGGGCCTGATCAACGACCCCGACCTGGACGGCAGCTTCAACATCAACAAGGGCCTGCGCACCGCCCGCCAGCTGCTGCTGGAGATCAACGCCCTCGGCTTGCCTGCGGGGTGTGAATATCTGGACATGATCACGCCCCAGTACATCGCCGACCTGGTTTCCTGGGGCGCCATCGGCGCGCGCACCACGGAAAGCCAGGTCCACCGCGAACTCGCGTCCGGCCTGTCGTGTCCCGTGGGCTTCAAGAACGGGACCGACGGCAACATCCGCATCGCGGTCGACGCGATCAAGGCGGCGTCCCAGCCCCACCATTTCCTGTCGGTGACCAAGGGCGGCGTGTCGGCCATCGTGTCGACCAATGGCAACGAGGACTGCCACGTCATCCTGCGCGGCGGCAAGGCGCCCAACTATGACGCGGCCAGCGTGGAAGCCGCTGCCCAGGACATGGCCAAGGCCGGCCTGGCCCAGCGCGTGATGATCGACGCCAGCCACGCCAACAGCAGCAAGAAGCCCGAGAACCAGCCCCAGGTGCTGGACGACGTGGCGCGCCAGATGGAAGCGGGTGACAACCGCATCATCGGCGTGATGGTGGAAAGCCATCTGGCGGCTGGCCGGCAGGACCTGGTTCCCGGCAAGCCGCTGGTCTACGGCCAGAGCATCACCGACGGCTGCATCGACTGGGATGCCTCGGTGCAGGTGCTCGAACGCCTTGCGCAGGCGGTGCAGGCGCGCCGGCTGGTGGCGACCAGCAGCGGCAAGTAGCAACAGGCCCCGGGGCTAGCCACCCCGGGTGCGGCCCGAGCGCCACAGGACTTCCGGCGTGCCGGCGTCCTGGTTGATGGCGCGGGCCAGTACGAACAGCAGGTCCGACAGGCGGTTCAGGTATTGCCGCACCGGCGCGTGGACGGTCTCGACGCGGGCCAGCGCCACCACAGCGCGCTCGGCCCGGCGGCACACGGTGCGGGCCATGTGGGCCAGGGCCGCCGGCCGGCTCCCGCCGGGCAGCACGAATTCGCGCAGCGGCGGCAGCCGGGCGTTGTAGTCGGCCAGCAGGCCGTCCAGGTGCGCCACGCGGGCCTCCGCCAGCAGGGCCTGTCCGGGCATGCTGAGTTCTCCCCCCAGGTCGAACAGGTCGTGCTGGATGTCCAGCAGGTCGTGCGCGATGTCCTGCGGCAAGGCTTCGGTCGCCAGCAGGCCCAGCGCGCTGTTCAGTTCGTCCACGTCGCCGATGGCTGCGATGCGCGGCGAGTCCTTGTCCACCCGCGGCCCGGTCGCCAGGCCGGTGGTGCCGTCGTCGCCGGTGCGCGTGGCGATCACGCTCAATCGATGTCCCATGAATGCTCCATGATCAGGGTGCTTCCGTCTTTTTTCTTTTCAACTGGCTGGGCGAGTAGCCGTAGAACTGCCTGAACGCGTGGGAATAGGCGCCTTCGCTGGAATAGCCCAGCTCGACGGCGATGTCGAGCATGCGGCGCCCCAGGCTGTGCAGCTCGATCGCGCGCGTCATGCGGGCATGGTTGCGCCATTGCTGGAACGACAATCCGGTCAGCTTGACGAAGATGCGCTGCATCGTCTTTTCGCTGGCCCCGGCCTGCGCCGCCCATTCCGCCAGCGTCCGGCCATCCGACGGGTCCGCTTCCAGCGCCCGGCAGATCTGGGCGATGCGCGCGTCCTCGGGAATGGGCAGGCCGGCCGCCACGCGCGGGGCCTGGCGGATCTCGTCCAGGATCACCTGGGTCTTCCAATGGCGCGATGGCGCGTCGGCGTGCGAGGTGTCCCAGCGCCCCGCGTCGAAGATCAGCTCCCGCAGCAGGGGGCTGATGCCGGTCACGGAAAAGGCCGGCTCGGCATACATGGCCGCGTCCACGTACACGCTGTGATACCGGTAGGGGCGCTCCATCAGCACCGCGTGGGGAAGGTCGGGCGGGATCCAGGCGGCGCGGCTGGGGCCGAGCCGGACCAGGTGGTGCTCGGTCTGGAGCAGCGTGGCGCCGCGTTCGGGATACAGCAGTTGTCCGCAGGCGTGCGTGTGGAGCGAGGTCTCGCCCGCCTGGCCTTCGCGCACGACGACGCACAGCGGCTCGCCCGCCATGTCCACGGGCAGGAGTACGGGCAGCGGATTCATGTGTCGGTTCTTCGTCGAAAACTGACGGTTTCTCGCCAGTGGAGGAGGCGGGCGATTCCTATAGTGCCGGCAATACCACGGAGGAACGTCATGTTGAAAATCACTCGCCGGCGGTTGGGCGCGGCCTTGGCCGTCGCGGGGGTCGTCTGGAGCGCGGCCGGCTACGCGCAACGCTATCCGGAAAAGCCTATCACTATCGTGGTCGCCTATCCACCGGGCAGCGACACCGACGTCATGGCGCGCCTCTATGCCGAGAAGCTCGCGCCCCGGGCCGGGCAGCCCGTGCTGGTGGTCAACCGCGCGGGCGCGTCGGGCATGCTGGGCAGCAGCCACGTGGCGCATGCGGCGCCGGACGGTTATACCCTGTTGTTCGCGCCCTCGACCTTCGCCACGGCGCCGCTGGTGCTCAAGCAGGCCGGCGCCGCCGGCTACGATCCCGTGGCGGACTTCAAGCCGGTCATTCAGATGACGACGTCGTCGCTGCTGCTGGTCGCCCATCCCGGTTCGGGCTTCAGGAAGCTGGGCGACATCGTCGACGCCTCCCGCCGCGGCCAGCGGATCTCCTACGGCACCTCGGGATCCGGATCGCCCATGCACATCGTGGGCGAATGGCTGAACCGGTCGGCGGGGACGGGATTGCAGCACATTCCGTACAAGGGCGTCGCGCCGTCGGTGACGGACGTCGTGGCGGGCCACATTCCGGTCGCCCTTGTGACGATCGGGCCGGTCAGGCAGTATCTCAAGGCCGGCAAGCTGACGGCGATCGCGGTGGCGGATCCCGACCGCACGCCGTTCCTGCCGGAAGTGCCGTCCATCGCCGAATCCGGGTATCCCGACGTGCGCCTGCGCGCCTGGAACGCGTTCTTCGCGCCGGCGGGCACGCCGGCGCCGGTGGTGGCGTGGCTGAACGACAAGCTGGGGCAGGTGCTGGCGCTGCCCGAAGTGGGGGAGGCGCTGGCGGCGTTGTCGGCGGTGCCGGCAGGAGGCTCGCCCGGCAAGCTCGGGGCGCAGGTGGCCGCCGACTACCGGCAACTGGGGCGGCTGATCGACGAATTGAAGATCCAGGCCGATTGACGGCCGGCGATCGTTCCATCTTTCCAGGAGGCCTTGTGGCGACCCGAACCACCCAGACCGCTTCGCACTGGGGCGTCTACGACGTCGTGACCGACGAGCAAGGCGCCATCGTCGATACCGTGCCGTTCCATGCGGACCCGTATCCGGCCAGCTTCGTGCGGGGCCTGCCGGAAATCGTGCGGGGGCCGCTGCGGATCGACCAGCCCTACGTGCGGGCCGGCTACCTGCGCCACCGCAACGGCCAGGGGCGCGGCGGCGACGCGTTCGTGCCGGTCGGCTGGGACCAGGCCCTGGGCCTGGTCGCCGACGAACTGGCCCGGATCAAGTCCGAGCACGGCAACGAGGCGATCTACGGCGGTTCGTATGGCTGGGCCAGCGCCGGCCGGCTGCACCACGGACCCAGCGTGCTCAAGCGTTTTCTGGGGCTGCACGGCGGCTACGTGGACAAGCGCGGCAACCACAGCTTCGGAGCCGCGCTGGGCATCATGCCCTATGTCCTGGGGCGCTCGGACATCACCAATCTCGTGGCATCGTGGCCGGAGGTCATGGCCTCGACCGAACTGATGGTGATGTTCGGCGGCGCCGCCCTGAAGAACACGCAGCTCGATCCCGGCGGCGCGGTGGTGCACGACAACCCTGACTGGTACCGGAGTACCGGAAGCGGCGGGCCATTGTTCGTGACCATCAGTCCCTCGCGCGCGGACCAGCCGCCCGCGTCCCGCTCGGAGTGGATGCCCATCCGGCCCCATACCGATACCGCGATGATGCTGGGCATCGCCCATACGCTGGCCTCGGAAGGCTTGCACGACCGGGAGTTCCTGGCGCGCCATTGCGAAGGCTACGAGCGTTTCGAAGCCTATCTGCTGGGCCGCGAGGGCGGACTGCCCCGCAGCGCCGACTGGGCGGCGGCCATCACCGGCGTGCCGGCCGGCGACATCCGCGCGCTGGCCCGTAGGATGGCGGCCAGCCGCACGATGGTGAACCTGAGCTGGTCGGTGCAGCGCGCCGATCATGGCGAGCAGCCGGTGTGGATGCTGGTCACCCTGGCCGCGATGCTGGGGCAGATCGGGCTGCCCGGCGGCGGTTTCAGCATCGGCTTCGGCGCGGTCAACGGCATGATGGCGCCGCGCGTCGAGGGCATGCCGCGCCCGACGCTGCCGCTCGGGCCCAACGCGGTCAAGACCTATGTGCCGGTGGGCCGCATCGCCGACATGCTGCTGCACCCCGGCAAGCAGATCGAATGTTTCGGCCGGGCCATCACCTTTCCGGACATCCGCCTGGTCTATTCCATAGGCGGCAACCCCTTCCATCACAACACCAACCTGAACCGCTTCCTGCGCGCCTGGCAAGCGCCGGAAACGGTCATCGTCCACGAACCTTGGTGGAATCCCGCCGCCCGGCATGCCGACATCGTGCTGCCGGCGACCACCACCATGGAGCGCAACGACATCCTGGCGCACGAGAACTCCCCGTACTGGCTGGCCATGCGGCAGGTGATCCCGCCGGTGGGGCAGGCGCGCAACGACTTCGACATCCTGGCCGAGGTCGCCGGACGCCTGGGTTTCGAGGCGGCCTATACCGAAGGGCGCGACGAGATGGGCTGGCTGCGCCACATGTACGCGGTCGCGGCCGCCAAGGCGCGGGAGTCGGGCTACGCGCCGCCGGAATTCGACGCGTTCTGGCGGGCGGGGCAGTTCGCCTTTCCCCAGCCCGAGACCGGCTGCGTCCTGCTGGACGATTTCCGGCGCGACCCCGAGGGCCATCCGCTCGCCACGCCGTCGGGCAGGATAGAGCTCCATTCGCGCACGATCGAAGGCTATGGCTACGCGGATTGCCCGGCCCATCCCGCGTGGCTGGAACCGGCCGAATGGCTGGGCGGCGCGCAGGCCGCGCGCTATCCGCTGCACCTCCTGTCCAACCAGCCGGCTACCCGGCTGCACAGCCAGCTCGATCCGGCGCAGGCCAGCCGCGCGAGCAAGGTCGCCGGGCGCGAGCCCATCTCCCTGCATCCCGACGACGCGGCGGCGCGGGGCATCCGGGAAGGCGATGTGGTCCGCGTGTTCAACGACCGCGGGGCCTTCCTGGCGGGGGCCGTGCTGGCCGGGCACCTGATGCCGGGCGTTGCCCAGATCGCCACCGGTGCCTGGTACGACCCGCTGCAGGGCGGCGAGTCCGGTTCGCTGGACAAGCACGGCAATCCGAACATGGTGACGCTCGACAAGGGCACCTCGAGCCTGGCGCAGGGTTCGATGGCGCAGACCGCGCTGGTCGAGGTCGAGCGTTTCGACGACGCGCCGCCGGTCACGGCTTTCGTGCCGCCGGCGGTGCGGCGGGCCTGATCGGGGCCGGGGCAGGGCGTAGAATCGGGGGATCCACCCTTAGGCTGTCGATTCATGAATGCCCCCGCTTTAGCCCCCTCCCTGCGCCGTCCGGTGCCCCAGGCCTGTCTCGATGCGCTGGCCGCCCGTTTCGGCGACCGCCTGTCGCTGAACGCGTCCGTGCGGGAACACCACGGCCGCGACGAATCCCCCTATCCGGCCGTGCCGCCCGACGCCGTGGTGTTCGCCGAGAGCACCGATGACGTGGTGGCGGCGGTCCAGGCCTGCGCCGCGCATGGCGTGCCGCTGATCGCCTACGGGTCGGGTTCGTCGCTGGAAGGGCATGTGCTGGCGATCGAAGGTGGTATCACGCTGGACGTGTCCCGCATGAACCGGGTCCTGTCGGTCAATCCCGACGACCTGACCGTTACCGTGCAGGCCGGCGTCACGCGCAAGCAGCTCAACAACGAGATCCGCGATACCGGACTGTTCTTCCCCATCGACCCCGGCGCGGACGCTTCGCTGGGCGGCATGGCCGCCACGCGGGCGTCCGGGACCAACGCGGTGCGCTACGGCACCATGCGCGACAACATCGTGTCCCTGACGGTGGTCACGGCCCAGGGCAAGGTCATCCGCACGGCTCGGCGCGCCAAGAAGTCCTCGGCCGGCTACGACCTGACCCGCCTTTTCATCGGCAGCGAAGGCACGCTCGGCATCATCACCGAGGTCACGGTACGCCTGTATCCCCAGCCCGAGGCGGTCTCGGCGGCGGTCTGCAACTTCCCCAGCGTGGACGCGGCCGTGGCGGCGGTCATCCAGACCATACAGATGGGCGTCCCGGTCGCCCGGGTCGAACTGCTGGACACCGCCACCGTCCGCGCGCTGAATCTCTACAGCAAGCTGACCCTGCGCGAGACGCCGCTGCTGCTGTTCGAGTTCCACGGCAGCCCGGCGGGGGTCGAAGAGCAGGCCACGACGGTGCAGGAGATCACGCGCGAGCACGGCGGCATGGATTTCGAATGGGCCGTGCATCCCGAGGACCGCAACCGCCTCTGGGCGGCGCGCCACAATGCGTATTTCGCGACCCTGCAATTGCGTCCCGGTGCCCGCGCCTCCAGCACCGACGTCTGCGTGCCGATTTCCCGGCTGGCCGACTGCATCCGGGAAACCAACGCCGACCTGGCCCAGGCCAGCTTCCCGACCTGCGTGGTCGGACACGTGGGCGACGGCAACTTCCACGTGCAGATGCTGCTGGACCCGGACAGCCAGGCCGAATGGGCCGAAGCCGAGACCATCAACCGCCGCATGGTCCGGCGCGCGCTGGACATGGACGGCACCTGCACCGGCGAACACGGGGTGGGCCTGCACAAGATGCAGTTCCTGGCCGAGGAACATGGCGAGGACGCGCTGGCGCTGATGCGGCAGGTGAAGCAGGCCTTCGACCCTTTGAATATCCTCAATCCCGGGAAGATATTGCCCCCCCCTACGCGCTGACGCGCGCCCCCCAGGGGGCCGACGGCGGTGGACCGGCGGAGCCGGATCCACCGTGTCGTGGTCTGGGTGGGGTTGTCTTGGTGCGGAGCACCGCATTCTTGCTTTGATCCTGGGCGCTGCGGATCCGGCTTTGCCGGTCCGCCAGCGCCGCCCCAAGGCGGGTCCCGGCCCCCTTGGGGGGCTGCCGCGTAGCGGCTGGGGGCCCACCACTCTGGGCGCCCGAAGGGCGTAGGGGGGGGTAATCCCACTATTGGGGAAAGCGGGGGCAGGCTATCTTCAGAAGTTACTGGAGATGTGCATGAACGCCCCAACAGAAATCGGGCTGGACCCGATCGCGACCGAGCGCCAGGTAGAGGTGGTGCAGGCATTGCGCGATGTGCTTCCCAACTACTGCGTGCTGTTCAGGGAAGAGGACACGCGTCCTTACGAGTGCGACGGCCTGTCGCTGTTTCGCCAGGTACCCATGGTCGTGGTGCTGCCGGAAACCGAAGAGCAGGTGCGGCAGGTCCTGCGGTTGTGCAAGCGGATGGGCGTGCCGGTGGTGGCGCGCGGCGCGGGTACCGGATTGTCGGGCGGGGCGACGCCGCATGCCGAGGGTGTGCTGCTGGGCCTGGCGAAGTTCAACCGCATCATCCAGGTCGATCCCGAGGCGCGCCAGGCGGTGGTGCAGCCGGGCGTGCGCAACCTGGCCATTTCCGAGGCCGCGGCGCCCCACGGGCTCTACTACGCGCCCGATCCCTCCAGCCAGATCGCCTGCACCATAGGCGGCAACGTGGCCGAGAACTCGGGCGGCGTGCATTGCCTGAAGTACGGCCTGACCGTGCACAACGTGCTGGCGGCGCGTGTGGTCACGATGGACGGCGAGGTGCTGGAGCTCGGTTCGTCGGCGCTGGACGAACCCGGCCTGGACTTGCTGTCCATCATCGTCGGCTCCGAGGGCATGCTGGGCATCGTGACCGAGGTCACGGTCAAGCTCATCCCGCGTCCGGCCGTGGCGCGGGTGGTCATGGCCAGTTTCGCGTCGGTCGAGGCGGCCGGCGACGCGGTGGCCCGGGTCATCGCCGCCGGCATCATTCCCGCCGGGCTCGAGATGATGGACCGGCGCGCCGTGCACATGGTGGAGCCCTTCGTGTGCGCGGGCTACGACCTCGACGCCGAGGCCATCCTGCTGTGCGAATCGGACGGCACCGAAGAGGAAGTGGCCGACGAGATCTGCCGGATCGAATCGCTGTTCGCCCAGTGCGGCGCGACGCGCCTGCAGGTTTCCTGTTCCGAGGCCGAGCGGCTGCTGTTCTGGGCCGGCCGCAAGAATGCGTTTCCGGCGGCGGGCCGGATTTCTCCCGACTATTACTGCATGGACGGAACCATCCCGCGCCGCTGCCTGGGGCGCGTGCTGTCGGCCATTGCCGAGATGGAGCACAAGTACGGCCTGCGCTGCGCGAACGTGTTCCATGCGGGCGATGGCAACCTGCATCCGCTCATCCTGTTCGATGCCAATGACATCGACGAGGTCGAGCGGGCCGAGCGCTTCGGCGCCGAGATCCTGGAGCTGTGCGTGGAGGTCGGCGGCACCATCACCGGCGAGCATGGGGTGGGGGCCGAGAAGATCGACCAGATGTGCGTGCAGTTCGCGCGCGAGGAACTGGACGTCTTCTTCGGCATCAAGCACGCCTTCGACGCGACCGGCCTGCTCAATCCCGGCAAGGCCATCCCGACGCTGGCCCGGTGCAACGAATACGGACGCCGGCATGTGCACCGCGATGCCATCCGTTTTCCCGAAATCCCCCGCTTCTGATTCCCATCCATGGACGTTCTGTTATCCGATCTTCGCGCCCGCGTGCTGATGGCCCATGTGGGCCGCAAGTCGCTGTACATCCGCGGCGGCGGCACCAAAGGCTTCTACGGGCTGCCGGTGGACCACGATGCCGTGCTCGACCTGTCGCCCTACGCGGGGGTCATCGACTACCAGCCCAGTGAGCTGGTGCTGAGCGCCAGGGCGGGTACACCTCTTGCGCAAGTGGAGGAGATGCTGGCGGAGCAGGGGCAGATGCTGGCGTTCGAGCCGCCGCATTTCTCGGACGGCGCGACGCTGGGCGGCTGCATCGCGACGGCGCTGGCCGGGCCGCGCCGGGCCAGCGCCGGTTCGGTCGGCGATTTCGTGCTGGGCGTGCGCCTGCTGGATGCGCAGGGGCGCGTGCTGCGTTTCGGCGGCGAAGTCATGAAGAACGTGGCGGGCTACGACGTGTCCCGCCTCGTGGCCGGTTCGCTGGGCACGCTGGGCGCGATCCTGGAAGTGTCGTTGAAGGTGCTGCCGCGGCCCGCCTGCGAGGCCACCCTGCGTTTCGAGCTGGACGAGGCCACGGCGCTGCGCCGGATGAATGCCTGGGGCGGCCAGGCGCTGCCCATCAGCGCCACGGCCTGGAGCGGCGGCGACGGTGCCGGGTGCCTGACCGTCCGCCTGTCGGGCTCCGGCGCCGCGATCGCCGCGGCGCGCGCGGCGCTGGGCGGCGAGGCGTTGGCGGACGACGAGGCCGGGGCATGGTGGCGGTCGCTGCGCGACCATACGCATCCCTTCCTGGCCGCGCGCACTCTGTGGCGCTTGTCGGTGCCTTCGGTGACCCGGCCGCTGGGCCTGGGCCCCACGCTGATCGAATGGGGCGGCGCGCAGCGGTGGCTGTGCGGCCCGCAGCCCCCCCAGCGCGTGCGCCAGGCGGCCGCGCTGGCGGGCGGGCATGCCACGCTGTTCCGCGCCGTGTCGGTGGACGAGGCGCGGGCGTCGGGCGTGTTCCATCCGCTGTCGACGCCCGTGGCCGCCATCCATCGGCGCCTGAAGAACGAATTCGATCCGGAAGGGGTGTTCAACCCCGGCCGCATGTATCCCGACCTCTAGACACGAACCACCCATTCCATGCAGACACGGTTGACGGAGTCGATCAAGGACACCCCCGATGGCAGGCAGGCCGAGGCCATCCTGCGCAAGTGCGTGCATTGCGGGTTCTGTACCGCCACCTGCCCCACCTATCAGGTGCTGGGCGACGAGCTGGACAGCCCGCGCGGCCGCATCTACCTGATCAAGCAGATGCTGGAGGGCGGCGAGGTCACGGCCAGCACCCAGCTGCATCTGGACCGCTGCCTGACCTGCCGCAATTGCGAGACGACCTGTCCGTCCGGCGTGGAGTACGGGCACCTGATCGATATCGGTCGCCGCCTGGTCGAGACGCGCGTGGAAAGGGCGCCCGGCGACCAGCTCAAGCGCGCGGTGCTGGGCCGGATGATGGCCACGCCGGCCTTCGGACTGGCCATGAGGCTGGGGCAGGCGCTGCGCCCGCTGCTGCCGTCCGCGCTGGCGGCCAAGGTGCCGCCGCGGCGGCCGGCGGGTCCGGTGCCGCGGCGCCGCCACGAGCGCCAGGTGCTGATGCTGGCGGGCTGCGTGCAGCCGTCCATGATGCCGGCCATCGATGCGGCCACCCTGCGCGTGCTCGATGCCGTGGGGATCTCGGCATCGGTCGCGGCGGGGTCGGGCTGCTGCGGGGCGGCGCGTTTCCACCTGAACCAGCAGGCGGCGGCGCTGGCGCAGATGCGCGCCAACATCGACGCCTGGTGGGCCGACATCGACGCCGGCCGGATCGAGGCCATCGTGATGAACGCCTCGGGCTGCGGCGCCACGGTGCGCGAATATGCGCACCACCTGCGCGACGACCCGGCCTATGCCGGCCGGGCGGCGCGGGTGTCGGGCATGGTGCGCGACATCGCGGAGATCCTGGCGCCGCACGCGGGCGAACTCGCGCCGCGACTGGCCGGCCGGCTGGCCGCGCGGCCGGTCTTCCATCCGCCGTGCACGCTCCAGCATTGGCAGGGTTTGAGGCCGCTGGTCGAACGCCTGCTGGCGGACCTGGGCTTCGCGCTCCGGCCGTTCGCCGAAAGCCATCTATGCTGCGGATCGGCGGGAACCTACTCGGTGCTGCAGCCGGAAATAGCCGGCGAACTGCGCGACCGCAAGCTGGCCGAGCTGGACAAGGCCGATCCCGATCTGATCCTGTCGGCAAACGTCGGCTGCCTGGCGCATCTGCAAGGCGGCACGGCGACCCCGGTCATGCACTGGGTAGAAGCGGTCGACGCCGCGTTGTCCGGCAAGCGGGTCAACGGCTAGCGGGCCGCGCCCACATCAGCCGCAGCTCGTCCAGCAGCTTGACGGCCGGCTGGGGAAGAATGCCCTTGGTGCGGCGGAACACCATCAACCGGCGTTGCAGGACCACGCCGGGGATGGACAGGGCGTCCACCAGCCCGGCGCCGCGCTCGGCCTCGAACATGGGGTGCGGCATCCAGCTCAGGAAACCGGCGTGGGCCACCATGCTCTTGATGGCGATGATGGAGCGCGTCTCCACCACGATGTCGGGCGGAGGCAGGCCGCGCGAGGCGAACAGGTGCATGAGTTCGTCGAACGGCGCCGTGCCGCGCGGCGGCAGCACCCATTTGTGGCCCTGCGTGTCTTCCAGCCGCAGCCGCGCGCGCTTGCGCAGCGGATGCGTGGACGCGGCGATGATCTGGCTGGTGTCGTGCCATTCGCAGTCGGGGATCACGCAGATGTCGGTCGTGTCCGGCATCGACACGCCGATGACGAGATCGATGTCGTGGGTCAGCAGCGCGTCGGTCAGCAGATCGCCCACGCCTTCGACCAGGTGCACCTGCAGGTTCGGCCACTGGGCCAGCACGCGACCGATGGCCATGGGCAGCACGAGGCTGACCGCGCTGGCCACCGCGCCGACGCGTATGGTGCCGCGCGAGAGGCCGCGCAGCGCGTCGATTTCCTCGGTGGCCTGTTCGGCCTCGCGCTGCAGCAGCGTGGCGTGGGGCAGCAGGGCCTGGCCGAAGCTGGTCAGCATCATGCCGGTCGCGTAGCGCTCGAACAGCGGGGCGCCGATCTGGTCCTCCAGCCGGCGGATGGTGCGGCTCAGGGCGGGCTGGGTGATGTTGAGCGTTTGCGCCGCCCGGCCCAGCGTGCCGTGCTGGACCACGGCCAGGAAGGCGTTGAGTTGGCGTATGTCGAAGGTCATGCCAAAAGGTAATGACTTTTTCCTGAAAAAGCAATGTTCAGGCAAGGGTGTGCTCGCCATACTCTCGGGATTCGCCGGGCCCCAGCCCGCACCCACCCCTCCGCGGAGACGACCCCCATGACCACCGTCCGCGAAGCCGTGCTCGACCTGCTGCGCGCCTTCGACATGACCACCATCTTCGGCAACCCGGGATCCACCGAGCTGCCGCTCTTCCTGGATTTTCCCAGCGACTTCGACTACGTGCTGGGACTGCACGAAGGCGTGGTGGTCGCCATGGCCGACGGCTACGCGCAGGCCCGCCGCAACGCCTCGTTCATCAACCTGCATTCGGCGGCCGGCGTGGGCAATGCCATGGGCACCATCTTCACCGCCTACAAGAACCGCACGCCGCTGGTCATCACCGCCGGCCAGCAGTCGCGCTCGATCCTGCCCTTCGATCCCTTCCTGCATTCGGCGCAGGCCACCGAATTGCCCAAGCCCTACGTGAAATGGAGCTGCGAGCCGGCGCGGGCCGAGGACGTCCCGCTGGCGATCGCGCGCGGCTACTACATCGCCATGCAGCCGCCCTGCGGCCCGGTGCTGATCTCGGTGCCGGCGGACGACTGGTCGCGTGAATGCGAGCCGGTTCAGGCGCGCCGGGTCGGCAAGCTGCTGCGGCCCGATCCCGATGTCATGACCGAGATCGCCGGCGCGCTGGACGCGGCCCGGCGTCCGGCCTTCGTCATCGGTGCGGCCGTCGACCGCGACGGTGCCTGGGACGACGTGCTGCAACTGGCCGAGCGCCACAAGGCCGGCGTATGGGTCGCGCCCATGTCGGGCCGCTGCGGCTTTCCCGAGGACCATCGCCAGTTCATGGGCTTCCTGCCCGCCATCCGCGAGAAGATCGTCTCGATGCTGGGCGGCTACGACTGCATCTTCGTGATCGGCGCGCCTGCCTTCACCTATCACGTCGAGGGCTTCGGGCCGCACCTGCCGTCCGGCGCGAAGCTGGTCCAGCTCACCGACGATCCGCAGGTCGCGGCCTGGGCGCCGGTGGGCACCGCGGCGGTGGGCAGCATCAGCCTGGGCGTGCGCGAACTGCTGGCACGGACGTCGCCGCCCGTCCGCGAACTGCCGGCCCCGCGGGCGCCGCTGCCGCGCGCCGAGCCGTCCTCGCCCATGTCGGTCGCGTACGTGCTGCAGACGCTGGCCGAGGTGCGCGATCCCGCCTCCATCGTGGTCGAGGAATCGCCCAGCGCGCGGCCGGTCATGCACAAGTACCTGCCCATGCTGCAAAGCGAAACCTTCTACACCATGTGCAGCGGCGGCCTGGGCTACAGCATGCCGGCCGCCGTGGGCGTCGCGCTGGCCAAGCCGCAGAGCAAGGTCATCGGCCTGATCGGCGACGGCTCCAGCATGTACTCCATCCAGGCGCTGTGGACCGCGGCGCAGCTCAAGCTGCCGATCACCTTCGTGATCCTGAACAACCGGCGCTATGCTGCCCTGACGGAGTTCGCCCCCACCTTCGGCTTCAAGCCCGAGGATCCGCTTGCCGGCACCGACCTGCCCGATCTCGACTTCGTGTCGCTGGCGCGCGGGCATGCCTGCCAGGGCATCCGGGTGTCGGATCCCGCCAGGCTGGCCGATGTGCTGCGCGAAGCGCTGGCATCGCCGGTGCCCATCCTGGTGGACGTGGAAATCGCCTGATTCCGCCGTCACTATCCCCATTCTTCCAGAGCAGGAGACTGACATGAAAACCCTGACCATGCTGATCGACGGCCAATCCGCCGAGGCCTCCGGCAAGGCCACCTTCGAGCGCCGCAATCCGCTCGACGGCTCGGTCGCGACCCGGGCACCGGCCGCGGCTCCCGAGGACATGACCAAGGCGGTCGACGCCGCCGCGCGCGCGTTCACGAGCTGGCGCGAGACCGGCCCGGGCGAGCGCCGGGCGCTGCTGCTCAAGGCCGCCCAGGCGCTCGAAGCCAAGGGGCCGGCTTTCATCGAGGCGATGGCCGCCGAGACCGGCGCATCGGCCATGTGGGCCGGCTTCAACGTGCACCTGGCGGCCGGCATGCTGCAGGAGGCCGCGGCGCTGACCACGCAGATCAGCGGCGAGGTCATCCCGTCCGACGTGCCGGGCAGCCTGGCCATGGCCGTGCGCCAGGCTGCCGGCGTGGTGCTGGGCATCGCGCCGTGGAACGCGCCCGTGATCCTGGGCGTGCGGTCGCTGGCCGTGCCGCTGGCCTGCGGCAACACGGTCGTGTTCAAGGGCTCCGAAGTGTGTCCCGCCACGCATGGCCTGATCGTCGAGGCGCTGAACGAAGCAGGCTTTCCCGCGGGGGTGGTCAACTTCGTCACCAACGCCCCGGCGGACGCGGGCGCGGTGGTCGAGGCTGCCATCTCGCACCCCGCCGTGCGCCGGGTGAACTTCACCGGTTCGACCCGCGTGGGCAAGATCATCGCGCAGACCTGCGCCAAGTATCTCAAGCCCGTCGTGCTGGAACTGGGCGGCAAGGCGCCGCTGGTGATCCTGGACGACGCCGACCTGGACGCCGCGGTCAACGCCGCCGCCTTCGGCGCCTTCGCCAACTCGGGCCAGATCTGCATGTCCACCGAGCGCATCGTCGTCGACGAGAAGATCGCCGACGAATTCGTCGCGCGCTTCGGCGCCAAGGCCAAGTCGCTGCCGCTGCAGGATCCGCGCAAGGGACCCGCGGTCCTGGGGTCAGTGGTCGACATGGCCACCGTCGAGCGCTGCAACGCCATGATCGACGACGCGCTGGCCAAGGGCGCGGTGCTGGTGTGCGGCGGCAAGGCCGAGAACACGCTCATGCCCGCCACCATCCTCGATCGCGTCACGCCCGACATGCGCATCTACGGCGAAGAATCCTTCGGGCCGGTCAAGGCGGTGGTGCGGGTCGATGGTGTCGAGGCCGCCATCGCCAGCGCGAACGATACCGAGTACGGCCTGTCCTCGGCCGTGTTCGGGCGCGACGTGGCGCGCGCCATGCAGGTGGCGCGGCGCATCGAATCGGGCATCTGCCACGTCAACGGCCCCACCGTGCACGACGAGGCGCAGATGCCGTTCGGCGGCGTCAAGGCCAGCGGCATCGGACGTTTCGGCGGCAGCGCCGGCATCCATGAGTTCACCGAGCTGCGCTGGATCACCGTGCAGACCACGCCTCGCCACTATCCGTTCTGATCGCCCCGCGCCGGCCGTCCGCTGCGGTCGGGCGAGGCGCGGGCATCCGTGTTCGTTCATGACAAAACAGGAGACAGACATGAACCGTCAAGCAGGCAAAGCGGCCCTCGCGGCCAAATGGAGCGCGCTCGCGCTGGGATGCGCGGTGGCCTTCGGCGCCATGGCGCAGTCCTATCCGACCAAGCCCGTGAAGGTCGTGGTCAACTTCCCGCCGGGCGGTGCCGCCGACCAGATCGCGCGCGCCATCACCGGCCCCCTGCAAGAGGTGCTGGGCCAGCCCGTGGTGGTCGAGAACAAGGGCGGGGCGGGCGGGAACATCGGCGGCGAGGCGGTGGCCCGCTCGGCGCCCGACGGCTATACCCTGCTGATGAGCTCCGGCGGCATGGTGTCGGTTAATCCGTACATCTATCCCAAGATGTCCTTCGACCCCATCAAGGATCTCGCGCCCGTGGCCGCGGCCGCCAAGGTCAAGGTGTTCCTGGTGGTCAAGCCGGGCAAGCTGCCCACCGACGTCAAGTCGTTCATCGACTACCTGAAGGCCAATCCCGGCAAGCTGACCTACGGCACGCCGGGCAACGGCAGCTCGCCCCACCTGGCCGCGGAAATGTTCCAGAGCCAGGCCGGCGTGAGCGCCGTTCATGTCCCGTACCGCGGCGCGGCGCCCGCGCTGGTGGACCTGCTGGCCGGGCAGATCGACTTCGCCTTCGACCCGGGCATCGCCATGCAGCACGTGAAATCGGGCAAGCTCAACATGCTGGCCGTGGGCAGCCTGACGCGCTCGCCCATGTTTCCCGACGTGCCCACGCTGGACGAGGCCGGCCTGAAGGGCTTCGATGCCGATACCGTGTTCGGGTTCTACGCGCCCGCCGGCACGCCCAAGGACATCGTCGCCAAGCTCAATACCGAGATCAACAAGATCGTGAGCACGCCCGCCTTCCGCGAGCGCCTGGTGGCCCTGGGCGGCGACCCCGCGCCGATGACGCCCGAGCAGTTCCACGAGCGTGCCGAATACGATGCCAAGCGCTTCGGCGCCATCATCCGGGACCGCAAGATCGTCGGCGATTGACCGCCTCTTCCGCGCCCGGCCTGGCCGGGCGCGGCGGTGGCGGCACCTCGGTGGGAATGGATCTTCTTGATTATTAAATAAGAACAAGTATCATTATCATTAAGATCCATAAAAGCGGGGCGGGCGATTCTCCATGGATGCCGTCAACACTTCACCGTCGCCTCAGTCCATATCGACGCTGTACAGCGAGAACCAGCGGTGGCTACAGGACTGGCTGCGGCGCAAGCTGGGCGATACGCACATGGCCGCCGATTTCGCCCAGGACACCTTCCTGCGGATACTGGCGGGCGTGGCGAAAGGGCAGTTGCCGGTGCTGCATGAACCGCGCCACTACCTCGTCACCATCGCCAATCGCGTCATGGTCGACCATTTCCGGCGCCAGGCGCTGGAGCGGGCGTGGCTGGACGCGCTGGCGCTTGCTCCCGAACCCGTCCAGTTCTCGCCCGAGACGCAACTGGCCGCGATCGAAACGCTGTGCGAGATCGACGCGATGCTGCAAGGGTTGGGCGCGAAGCCGCGGCAAGCCTTCCTGATGTCGCAGCTCGAGGGACTGGGCTATGCCGAGATCGCCCTGCGCCTGGAGGTCACGGTAAGTTCCGTCAAGAAGTACATGGCTCGTGCAACGGAGCAATGCCTGCTCTTCCTGGTGCGGGCGGGCGAGTTCTCCACGTGACGGTGGCCGGCCCGGCGGGTGCCGTTTCCGCCCCTCGTCTGCTGGCGCTGCGCGAGGCCGCGCAATGGCATGCGCAATTGTGCGCGGAACCGCCGGATGCCGCGCAGCGCGAACGATGGGCCCAATGGCACGATGGCAATGCCGACAACAAGTGGGCCTGGGACCAGCTCGAACGGCTGCAACGCCGGTTGGGCAGCGTGCCGGGCAAGATGTCGGCGGCGGCGCTGGACCTGGCCGGATCGCGGGCAGGCAGCCGCCGAGCCATGCTGCGGGGCCTGGGCGGGCTGGCCATGCTTGGCGGGGGACTGCTGGTGGCCCGGCAGCCGGTGTTTTCCAGCGCCGACTATCAGGCGGCCAAGGGCGAGATCCTCCCCCTCGTGCTCGAGGACGGCACGCGTCTGGTCCTCGACAGCCAGGCCGCCGTCGACGTCCGTTTCGACGCTACCCAGCGCCTGGTCTGGCTGCGGACCGGCAACGTGCTGGTCGAAACGGCCGCCGATCCGGCGCGGCGTCCGTTCCGGGTCGGGACCCTCCATGGCCTGGCAACGTCGGTCGGGACACGCTACACCGTCCGGCTGGAGGCGCGCGTCACGCGGGTCGCCGTGCTCGAACATGCGGTCCTGCTGCATCCCGCCCGGGCGTCCGCGCCGGCGCGCCTGATCCACGCGGGGCAGGAGGCCGTCATGTCGGAGCGGGAAGTCCAGGCAGTGGCCCGGGCCGATCCCGCGCGAGCGCTATGGGCCAAGGGCGTGCTGGTCGTTTCCGACTGGCCGCTGGGCGACGTGGTCGCGGAGCTGGCCCGTTACCGCCCCGGTTGGCTGGGCTGTGATCCGGCCGTCGCCGGCTATCGGGTCTCCGGCTCGTTTCCCCTGAAAGACAGCGATGCCGCGCTGGCCGCCCTGCGGCGCACCTTTCCGGTGGAGGTCCGGCGCCGGACCCGCTATTGGACGCGGATCGTCCGCCGCTAGCGGGCCGCGGCCTTTTTTTCCGGGTGATTGTCCTTTTGAGCGCGTTCGTTCGACTCCCTATCAGGAGCACGTATTTCACGAACGTCTTGGGCGAAAGGATGACCATGTTGCAGGGCCGCGCGTGCGCGTTCCGGCGCACTCTCGCGCGTCGGTTGTTGTGGAGCTTGATGCTGGCGGCCAGCCTGCCGGCGATGATGCCGACGGGCACCGCCGTGGCGGCCGAGGCGCGCCACTACGAGGTGCCGGCCGGACCGCTGGGGGCGGCGCTCAGCCAGTTCGCGGGCATGGCGGGCGTGGTGCTGTCGTTCGATGCCTCCTGGCTGGCCGGCATGCGCAGCCCCGGGCTGCGCGGAATGTTCACGGTGCAGCAGGGCTTCAACACCTTGCTGGAGGCCAGCGGCTTCGAGGCCGTCCATGACGCGGGCATCTATTCCCTGCGGCGCAGCTCGATCGGCCAATCGATGTTGCCGACCATCACGGTCGAGGGCACGCGCGACCAGGATCCCAAGGACGAGACCTACCGGACCGCCGGTTCTCGCAGCGTGCTGACCCGCGAAGACATCGAGCGCAATCGCGGCACGTCGGTGGGCGACATCTTCCGCGACACGCCCGGCGTGCTGGTGGGCGAGCTTCGCAACAGCGGCGGACTGGACATCAACATCCGCGGCATGCAGGGGCAGGGCAGGGTGCCCGTCCTGGTGGACGGCGCCCGCCAGGAAACCACGGTATACCGGGGATACTCCGGCGCGGTCTCGCGCAGCTACATCGATCCCGACCTGATCGGCGGCATCCAGATCGACAAGGGCCCGACCCTGTCGGCCGAAGGCACCGGCGCCACCGGCGGGCTGGTCAGCATGCGGACCATCAAGGCCGAAGACATCGTGCGGCCCGGCCAGGATTTCGGCCTGCGCGTGCGCGGGCAGGCCATCGGCAACAACAGCGGCTCGCCCGTGGCGGCCGATACGCCGGCCGGGCTGTATACCGGCGGCACGCTGGGCGTTGCGCCGGTCTACCGCACCGATTGCGTGACGGCCGCCGCCTGCTCCGGGCGATACGCCCTGCCCGAGGAATGGGGCAACCCCGAGGGGCTGGACCGGCCCGGCACCTTCCGGCCCAGGAGCTATGCCGGCAGCCTGGCCATCGCCAAGCGCTGGGAGAAATTCGATCTGGTCGCGGCCTATGCGCAACGCGAGCAAGGCAATTACTACGCCGGCGCGCACGGCCCCTCGGCTTGGGTCGATGTTTCGAACCGGCGCAAATTGCCGTTCTATACCGAGGTTCGCCCCGAGGTCCGCGGGGCTTCGTATTTCCAGGCCGGCGAGCGCATTCCCGGCACCAACTACGAAAGCAGGTCCGCGCTGCTCAAGGGCACCGTCTACCTGCCGCAGGACCAGGAGCTCGAACTGAGCTACCTGCGCTATCGCAGCGTGTACAGCGAGATCATGCCTTCGCAGATCGTCCGTTTCGCCAACTTCGCGCCGATCACGCAGCCACGCAACAGCGACGTCACCGTCGACACCTACAGCAGCCGCTACCACTGGAATCCGGCCGGCATGCCCCTGCTGGACCTGCGCGCCAATCTTTGGCACACCCGCACTCGCGCCACCAACAACAGCCCCAGCGCGACCCAGCCCGATCTCTACAACAACGAGCGCGAGAAATACCGGCGCTGGGGGCTGACCCTGGAGAACACCTCCAGCCTGGATCATCGCGCCTGGGGCGAAAGCCAGTTGCGCTATGGCGTGGCCGGACAATGGGAGGATGTCGGCACCACGCCCCTGGCGCCGGACTTCCGGGGACTTGCGGGGAGGCAGGGCAGCCGCGACGAATACAGCGCGTTCGTGGCCTGGCTGTACAAGCCCGTGGAAACGGTGGCCCTGGACGTGGGCGTGCGCCATACCCGTTTCAAGTCGCATGACGACAAGCCCATCACGGTCCACGACCCGCAGAGCCCGAACTGCGTGGATGCCAATGGCGATGGCGCCTGCGATCCGCTGCCCAACCGCAACAAGCAAAGCGGCACCGCGCCGGTCATCAGCCTGAGCTGGGAGCCGGGCAAGCACGGCCTGCAGTTCTACGGCCGTTATGCCGAGGCCTACCGCATGCCCAGCCTGTTCGAGAGCACCTCCGGCTTTTCGTTCGATGCCGCGCCCGACGTCATCCTCAAGCCCGAACACACCAGAAGCAAGGAAGTCGGCGTCAACTATCTCAAGGACGGCATCCTGGCTGGCCGCGACAGATTGCGCCTGAAGCTGGCCTACTTTCGCAACCACACCAAGGACTACCTGACGCGTACGACTCCCAACCTGTGGGAAGAGGGCGGCGCGGGCGGCGAGCTGAGCCAGGCCTCCAACTTCACCATGCGCAACATCGACAGCGCGACCTTCAACGGGCTGGAGTTGTCGGGTTCGTACGACCTGGGCGTGGTGTTCACGCAATTCGGCGCCACCAAATACAACAAGATCGAGATCTGCCATACCGGCAGCTATCGGGCCGAGCGCTGCAACGACTACGGTATCGCCGGCAGCTACATCAACAACATGGTGCCGCCCAAGTGGCACGGCAGCATCACCCTGGGGGCGCGCCTGCTGGACTACCGGCTCGTACTGGGCGTGCGCGGCACCTTCATGGGCCGGCGCACCAATGCGCCGCGATACAACGACGACACCCAGCGCAGCTTCCTTTCCATCGTGCCCTGGCATGCCTACCGGGTGTTCGACCTGTTCGCCAGCTACCGGGTCAACGATCGCGTCAGCATCGATTTCAACCTCGACAACATCACCGACCGCTATTACCTCGACGCCCTGAGCCTGGGACTGATCCCCGCCCCGGGTCGCACGGCGCGAGTCAGCGTGACCTTGAGGTATTGAGACCTTGGATATTCCATTCAACCACCAGAGGGTTCCACAGCCATGATTCTTTCCTTGCGCAACCTCAGAGCGGGGCTGGCGGGCATCGCCGTCATGCTGCTTGCCGCATGCGGCGGTGGAGATGGCGGCGGCGCCGGCTCCGGCACCGCGCGGCCCACCGCCATCGCCACCGCCGACCGGACCAGCGTGCCCATCGGCACGGCCGTCACGCTCGACGGCAGCGCCAGCACCACGCCCAATGGCGGCACGCTGAGCTATGCGTGGACCTTGTCGGCCAAACCCGAGGGCAGCGGCGCGGTATTGTCCAACAAGGCCAGCGCCAGGCCGACCTTGACCCCGGACCTGCCGGGCGACTACGCGGCCGACCTGATCGTCAGCGACGGCACGTCCAGCGGCAGCGCGCGCGTGACCATCACGGCGACCAGCGTCAATCCGCTGGCAGTGGCCATTCCCGCGGAACAGACGGTATTGCGCGGCGCCACCGTCGTGCTGGACGGCAGCCACAGCCTCGCGCCCACCGGCGCGGCCGTGGGCGAGCTGCGGTATCAATGGACCCTGGTCGAGCAACCCGACAATGAGCTGATCACCGCCCTGAGAGACGCGACCAGCGCGAAGGCGAGTTTCCTTGCCGACCGGGTCGGCATCTACCGCGCCAGTCTCGTCGTGCGCCATGGAGACAAGACCAGCGAGCCGGCCGACGTCAGGATCACCGTCAATACCGGCAACAGCCTGCCGGTCGTTTCCATCACCGCGCCGGCGGATGCCGCGTACGACCGCAACGGCTACCTGGTCTTTGCCGGCACGCTGCGCCGGCCCGTGGTGCTCGACGGCAGCGGCAGCAAGGATCCCGACGGCGATGCGCTGGGCTACCGCTGGCGTTTCCCGACCACCGCCGCCATTCCGGTCGGCAGCAAGGCCACGATCGCCAATGCCGATAGCGCCAAGGCCGAATTCGTTCCCGACGTCGTCGGCAAGTACACCTTCGACTTCATGGCGTACGACGGACACGCCGCCACCACGCAGCGCGTGATCGTGAACGTCGCGAAAGCCGCGGACGATACCGTCAATACCGCTCCGGTGGCCGGCATCTCGGGCACCGGCGAATGCGAGCTCGGCGGCACCTCCATCTACTACCCCTATTGCACGATTGCCGCCTATGCCTCCCACGATCCTGAAGGCGATCCGCTGACCTACCAGTGGACCTACTGGAACCAGGCCACCCCGGGCGAGCGGCTGACGTCGACGGCCAGCTCCGTGGTGCTGGATGGCAGCAAGACGGGCAACTGGCGGTTCGAGCTCGTCGTCAGCGACGGCAAGCTGGACAGCGCGGTCGCGGACTATGCGCTCAGCATCAAGACGGGCGCCAATGTCGCACCGGTGGCCAGCGCCAAGGTGGACGTGGCCAAGATCCTGGTCGGCCAGACCATCACCTTCGACGGCAGTGCCAGCTCCGACAAGAACGGCGACCAGCTTTTCTACACCTGGACCCTGGAGCGCCCGGCCGGCAGCAGCGCCGTGCTGACCCAGAGCCAGAACGATCCCACCGCCAGCGTGGTGGCCGATAAGCCCGGTCCGTACATCGCCTTTCTGCAGGTCAAGGATTCCAAGGGAGCGATCAGCAACCGGGTGGGGGCGACGACCAGCGCCAGCGCCTTCGCCAAGGTGGGCAACAACCCGCCGGTACTGACGCGCCTTTCGCTTCAGAATCACTACATCTGGTATCCGAACGGCAATGGCGGCCTGGACAGCGGAACCACGCCGGGCCAGCCGGTGATCGCCGAGTCCGCCCCGATGTTTCTTACCTCGAACGTCCAATACATGTTCGACCCGGATCAGGACTCGCCGCTGTACTACGACATTTCTGTCATCAAGCAGCCCGAAGGCGCCAATTTCCCTTCCTATTCGTGCTCGACGGCCGCCGGGGAAAAGTGCCACCCCAATGGAAACGGCTTCGACCTTGCCGTGCCCGGCGAGTACGTGGTGGAGGCAAGGATCAGCGACGGGGTCGCCGTTTCCGACCCCAAACGCGTGGCTTTCACGGTCATCAAGGGACGTGAGAACTACCCGACGCTACTGCTGGAGCGGCTCCTGGCCAATGACCGCGATTCGGACGTGGAAGGCAACATCCAGTTGTTCTTTCCCTTCACGGCCGCCGCGAATGCGCGCTTCAGCAATGTCCAGCCGGTGGAAAGCGGCGCTACGTCATTGGCCGTCGAACGCTTTCGCCTGACGGCCTTCGACCGCGACTACACCATCGTGGACCTGGGCACGTCCTCGGTGGTCGAGGGCTATCAGCCCGTCTTCAACGGTCTTCGGAACAACCAGGTGATTCGCAAGGGCGACTCGGTGGAGTTTTCCCTGGAGCGTCCGCCCATCGCCAATGAAGCACAGCTCCATGCCGCATGGACGGCGTTGGGCAATACGGCCGAGGGCAATGCGGAGGGAGCGCGCCTGCAAAAGATCGTGGATGCCTATCAGTTCACGTGGTCCTTCCGGGTTGCGGAAAAGGAAGGCTACACCTTGCATCGGGGGCCGCTCAATTGAACGTTCGCGGCCGACTGGGGAGGCCGCGGCCCGGCGGGCGCCGGGCCGCCTGTCCGCGGCATTCCGCCACGGGCGTCCCGTGTGCCTGGCACACATCCAAGGAGTGATGATCATGAAGCAAGCACTGATTGCACTGGCCATTCTCGCCGTCTCCGGCGCGGCACAGGCGCAGACCTACGAGGTCGTGAGCGACAAGGCGGGCGTGGTGAATCTCGTCAACCTCGGACCCACCACCGTGGGTGGATTCCATGGCCCGATCGGCGCGCCGGGCATCGCGGCCGCCGGCACCAGCGACTACATCAGCCTGCAAAGCATCGAGTCGTTCACCCACGTCTCCGCGCTGGACCAGACCCTGGCCGGCACCAGCACCAACTGGGTCTTCACCTACCATCAGTTGGCGCCCGGCTTCATCCATACCGAGCCGGAACACGAGGGAGAGGAACCGCTGGCGGTCGGCCTGGACGGCATCAAGATTCCCGGCCTGGCCAAGAGCGTCTACTTCGGCATCGCCAGCGCGGATTCCGCCACGCCCGGCCTGGTCGACCACCAGGCGTGGTACGTGGGCGACAAGAAGGACCGCGTCCTGCCGTCGTCGTCGACCGACTATGTAGGCGTGGCCCTGGTGGCCACCCCGAGCACCGCCGTCAACGCACCGAGCGTCCTGCCTGGCCAGTTGACGGTGTCGTCGGGCGCCACATCCATTTCGGGGCAATTCACCGCGGGGAGCGGCACGGGCAAGAAAACGCTGGAAATCGCCGCTACCGGCGGCGCGGTTTTCAGCGGGACTGCCAAGTACTACGTGGGCACGACCGCTCCGGGCGCGACGAACGGCACCAGCCAGGGCCAATTCTTCGGTGATGCCGGCGCGAACGCCAGCGCGCTGGCCGGGGTTGCCAGCGGCACCTATCTCGGCACGGGCTATGTCGCTTCTTTCGGCGCGCGCCAGAAGTAAGCGGCACCCGTCTTTCCTGATGTCCACCAAAAAAGAAACCGCCGCCTGAGACGTTGGCGTGTGGTTTCTCCAGGCCCCGCTTTCGGATGGGGCCTGGTCGACTGGTATCGCGCCGGCCCCATGACCGTTTCATTTCCTCGCTTTCTCCGCTGGACCGCCTGGCTGTGGTGCCTGGGCCTGGGCTCCGCCTGGGCCCAGCAGGACACGGCTGACCGGCTCTGGCAGGGTGCCGAGCAGCAATCCCGGCAAATCCGCCGCCAGGCCGCGCCGTCCCGTCCCGATGGCCAGGGAGGCTGGGTCCACGAGTCCATGCTGTCGGCCTGGCAGGTTCCCGAAGCCCGGGTAGGGCAGCTTACGCTCGCGATCCTGAACGCCGTCAATCAGCACGACTGGTTCGGCGCGGACCGGCTGCTGCGCCAGTACCAACAGGTTCCCAGGCACGATCCGGCACTGTTCACGTTCGTTGAGGCCAGCCGCCTGGCGGCCCAGGGCGATCATGCCGACGCCATCGACCGCTACCGCCAGGTGCTGCAGGCAAACCCCTTGTTTACCCGAGGCGACCTGGACCTGGCACGCGTGCTGTTCATCGACAATCGCCTGCGCGATGCGCAGGCGATCTTCCAGCGGCTGCAGGCCCGGCCGCTTCCGCCGGAAATCGAGCGGCACGTCGCCGACTATCTGGCGGCCATCGAGCAGCGCACGCGCATGCGGATCACGCTGTCCCTGTCGGCGGTACGCGAGGACAATCTGAACAATGCTTCGACGATCGTGGATCCGTGCGCCCTGCGGTTCCTGGACGCATGCTTCGAGAACGTGCCGGGCCGCAAGGCCGCCGACACCGGCGCCTATTTCGAAGGCACCGTCAACAAGCTATGGCCGCTGGCGGGCAACCACGCCTTCATGCTGCGCAGCCTCAACTATGGCAACCGCTACCGGAACGAAGACGATTACGGCAACCTCGCATCGACCACTTACTTCGGTTACCAGTACGGGTCGGCGCGCAATCAGTTCCAGTTCCTGCCGCTGTTCGAATACGACCGCGAAGGCGGGCATAAGGCCTATCACGCCTTTGGTTTTCGAACCAGCATCAGCCGGCAGGTCAGCCCGCGCGCGATGCTCGAAGCCAGCTACGAATATAAGCATCGCCATTTTGCGCAGCGGCTGGAGAGCCTGCAAGGCGACTTTCGCAGCATAGGGCTGTTCGGGCAGTACGCCGTCCGCCCCGATCTTCTGGTGTACGGCAGCCTGTCCTGGCGCGAGAGCGAGGCGAACCTGGGCATCTTCGCCTACCGCGAAAAGAGCGCGCGTCTGGGAATCTACAAATCGTTCGGCGGCAAGGTGGCGGTCAACATGGCCTACGGCTACCGCCAGCGGCAGGCGGACGAGGCCGTCGCGCTATTCGGGAAGCGCCAGCGAGACCACGAGGGCAGCCTGTACGTGAGCGTGTCGCTGCCGGGCTACGCCTGGCAGGGGATGACGCCCACCATGAGCTACGAGTACCGCAAGAATCGCAGCAGCATCCCGCACCTTCATACCTACGAGAAGAACCGCCTCACGCTGGGCTTCACCAAGGTTTTCTGACGATGCTTCAACACCCTTTAACGGAATCCCCAACATGAAGATCCAACTCCGACACCTGCTTTTCCCGTGTCTGCTGCCCGTGCTGCTGGGCGGCTGCCTGTCCACCGCCCACGTTCGCGCCGTGCCGGACGAAAAGCGTCCGCAGGTGATCAGCCATGCCGAAGGCCTGGAGCGCGACCGGCAGGCCATCCTGGCGATGGTGGGCGAGTACCGGGTCGGCTTCAATTTCGAGGAAAGCGATCCCGCGCCTGGCTACGAGCCCAAGCGGCGCTACCGCAGCGGCGCCTACGAGATGGTGCTGGTGGCCGAGGACCAGGGCGACCGCATCGTGCTCCAG
This sequence comes from Pigmentiphaga sp. H8, assembly GCF_003854895.1. Taxonomy (NCBI): domain Bacteria; kingdom Pseudomonadati; phylum Pseudomonadota; class Betaproteobacteria; order Burkholderiales; family Alcaligenaceae; genus Pigmentiphaga; species Pigmentiphaga sp. H8. The sequence continues at coordinate 1,363,296 of NZ_CP033966.1, forward strand.
CACCTGCTGGTGCATCGCACCGCCGGCTTCGTGGTCAAGCACTGGCGGCAGGACTGGCACTACCAGGCGCCGGCGCGGCTGGAGTTCACCGAGAACCAGACCTGGCGCCTGCGTCCCATCGATCCGGCCATCACCAAGGGAGCCTGGACGCAGTGCGTCTACGAGGTCAGCGATGCGCCGCGCTACTGCGGCACCGGCAAGTGGACCTACGAGAACGACATTCCGACGTGGACCTCGGATGCCGGGTGGCGGCCGCTGCCGAGGCGCGAATATACCCGGCGCGCCGACTACAACGCGTTGGGCATCGTCAACACGCACCGCATCACGGCCGAGGGCTGGCTGCACGAACAGGCCAATCGCAAGGTGGTGCGCGAAGGCGAGCGGGAACGCGCAACACTGGTGCGCGAGACCGGCGTCAACGACTACCGCCGCATTACCGGCTTCAACTTCCGCAGCGGCCAGGTCTATTGGGACAACACTTCGGACTACTGGCGCCGCATCCGTGCCGAGTGGAGCCGGCGCATCGCCCTGGGGCAGGGGGTCAGGCTGAACTATCCGGTCGATGGCATGAAGATGATCATGAGCATGTACATCCAGTCCCAGCAGGCGTACAACGGCGTCGCGATCGGCGACGCCGACATCCGCGAGCTGTTCGATCCGTGGGTGTCGGCACCCTAGTCGGGGGCAGGGGCGCGGGGCGCCCGTCCGTTCAGGCGTACAGGCGCTCGCGCTCTTCGCCGCGGACCACGCGCAGGCGGCTGGCCGCCACGCCGGCGTTCAATTCGCGCACGCTGGCGTGCAGCCGGTCGGCGATCTCCGCCGAGAGCTGGTAGCCGGTCACGGCGTCGCCCGAGATCTGCGCATCGGCGGCAAACACCGCGCTCAGGATATGGCGCGCGCCCAGCGCGTTCAGCACGGGACGCAGGGCATAGTCCACGGCCAGCAGGTGGGCCGGCGAGCCCCCCGTGGCCAGTGGCAGGACGATCTTGCCTTGCAGCGCGGTCTGGGGAAGCAGGTCCAGGAAGGTCTTCAGGATCCCGCTGTAGGCTGCCTTGTAGATGGGCGTGGCGATGACCACGGCATCGGCCGAAGCCAGGGACCGGAGCGCGGCGGCGATGCGGGTATCGGCGGTGTCGGCCGCCAGCAGGGCCTGGGCGGGCAGGTCGCGTACGTTCAGCGAGCGGATCGCGTAGCCCGCCTGTTGCAGGTGCGCGTCCAGGGTCCGGGCCAGCAGGGTCGAACGCGAGACGGCCGAGGGGCTGCCGGTAATGGTCAGGATCGAGTACATGGCGGGCTGCTGAATGTCGAGGCTGTCACCATAAGCCCGCGCCCGCCGGAACCCAACCAAGAAATTCGCATTTGCTCAGAAGCTGAACGCACAAGCGGCGCGTTCACATCTGCTCACGAACCGAACCATCCGCTTGCGATGCCCGGCTTGTGTCCGTCCCGCGGCGCTCATATCTTCCGGTTATTGGCTTATGTGGAAAACGCCGATGGATCTCGTCGTCGCCACCCGCGACGGGCTGTATTGCCCGCCCGGTCGCTTCCATATCGATCCGTGGCGCCCCGTCGAGCGGGCGGTGATCACCCATGCCCACGCCGATCATGCCCGCCCGGGGCACGGCGCCTACCTGGCCGCCGCGGCGGGAGAACAGGTGTTGCGCATCCGGCTGGGCGACATCCCGCTGCAGACACTGGAATATGGGCGGGCGGTGGAGCTGGACGGGGTCAAGGTATCGCTGCATCCCGCCGGCCACGTACTGGGTTCGGCCCAGGTACGCATCGAGTACCGCGGCGAGGTCTGGGTGGCCTCGGGCGACTACAAGCTCGAGGCCGACCCGACCTGCGCGCCCTTCGAACCGGTGCGCTGCCATGTCTTCATCACCGAGTCGACCTTCGGCCTGCCCATCTATCGCTGGCCCGGCCGCGAGGCGCTGTTCGGCGAGGTGAACGACTGGTGGCGGCGGAACGCCCAGGCGGGGCGCGCCTCGGTGCTGTTCTGCTACGCCTTTGGCAAGGCGCAGCGCATCCTGGCCAGCGTGGACCCTGCCATCGGACCTGTCGTCGCGCATGGCGCCGTGGCCGCCATCGACGACGGCTATCGCCGTAGCGGCGTCCGGCTGCCGCCCGCCTTGCGCATGGCCGATGTCGCCGACAAGTCCACGCTGCGGCAGGCGCTGGTGCTGGCGCCGCCTTCGGCCCAGGGTTCGCCCTGGATCAAGCGTTTCGGCGACCATTCCGACGGCTACGCCAGCGGCTGGATGCGGGTGCGGGGCAACCAGCGGCGCAAGGGCGTGGACCGTGGCTTCGTGCTGTCCGACCATGCGGACTGGCCTGCCCTGCAGCGTGCCGTCGACGCCACCGGAGCGCAGCGGGTTTTCGTTACCCATGGCAGCGCGCATGCCATGGTGCGCTGGCTGCGCGAGCGCGGCCTGGATGCGGAGACGTTCGCTACCGAGTACGGCGATGAAGACGACGGCGACACCGGCGATCTCGTGGCAGGGGCGGACGAAACATGAAGGCCTTCGTCGATCTTTATGTCGCGCTCGAGGCCACGACCTCCAGTCTGGGCAAGCGCGCGGCCATGCTCGACTATCTGCGCCAGGCGCCGCCGGCCGATGCCGCCTGGGCGGTGTATTTCCTGGCGGGCGGCAAGCCGCGGCAACTGGTGCCGGCCAAGCTGTTGAAGGACTATGCGCGCGAGGCCGCCGGCATTCCCGAATGGCTGTTCGAGGAAAGCTACCAGGCCGTGGGAGACCTGGCCGAGACCATCGCCTTGCTGCTGCCCGACACGCCGCATGCCGACGATGCCAGCCTGGCCGCATGGATGGAGCACAGTCTGCTGCCGTTGCGCGGCATGGATCCCGGACCCTTGAAGCCCCGCTTGCTGGAGGCCTGGGGCCGGCTCGACACGCGCGGCCGGCTGGTCTTCACCAAGCTCATTACCGGCAGTTTCCGCGTGGGAGTGTCGCGGCTGCTGGTGACGCGCGTCCTGGCCGAGCTGGCCGGGGTGGATGCCAAGGAGGTCGCCCAGCGCATGGTGGGCTATACCGATCTGAACGCGCGGCCGTCGGCCCAGGGCTATCTGGCCCTGATCGCCGCCGAGGCGCCGGCTGGCCGCCAGGAAAGCGGAATGCCGTATCCGTTCTTCCTTGCCCATTCCTTGCAGGCGGACATCGCGGATTTCGATCGCCTGCTGGGGTCGGCGGCCGATTGGCTGGTGGAGTGGAAGTGGGACGGCATCCGGGCGCAACTGGTGCGGCGCGCGAGTGGAGCGTGGCTGTGGTCGCGCGGCGAGGAGCTGGTCAGCGACCGTTTCCCCGAGCTGCTCCAGGCCGCGGCGGCCTTGCCTGAAGGAACCGTATTGGACGGCGAGATCGTCGTCCACAAGGAGGGCAGGGTGCAGCCCTTCGCGCAATTGCAGCAGCGGATAGGCCGCAAGACGCTGACGCCGCGGATCCTGCGCGACGTACCCGTGGCGCTGCTGGCCTACGACCTGCTGGAACGGGAGGGCCAGGACTGGCGCGCCCGGCCCCAGCGCGAGCGGCGCGCCGCGCTGGACGCGCTGCTGGCCGCCGCGGGAGTTCCCGTGTTGCTGCCCAGTCCGCTGCTTGGGGAAAGTTCCTGGGAAGACTACGCCCGGCTGCGCGAGAGTTCGCGCGAGCGCGGCGTGGAAGGCATGATGCTCAAGCAAGCCGGCGGCAGCTACGGCGTGGGGCGCAGCAAGGACGTGGGGCTGTGGTGGAAGTGGAAGGTGGACCCCTATTCGATCGACGCCGTGCTGATCTACGCCCAGAAGGGGCACGGCCGCCGCGCCAGCCTGTACACCGACTACACCTTCGCCGTCTGGGATGCGCCGCCGGGGACGCCCGGGCGCGGGCTGGTGCCGTTCGCCAAGGCTTATTCCGGCCTGACCGACGACGAGATCCGCAAGGTGGATGCCGTCGTGCGCAAGACCACGCAGGAAATCTTCGGACCGGTCCGCAGCGTGCTGCCTACCCTGGTATTCGAATTGGGGTTCGAAGGGATCGCGCGCAGCGCGCGCCACAAGAGCGGCATCGCCGTGCGCTTTCCGCGCATGTTGCGCTGGCGGCAGGACAAGCCGGTGGAGGAGGCCGACACGCTGGAAACGCTGTCCGCGCTGCTGCCCTCGGCGCCGGCCGGGACGTGATGCCCGGGGGCTCATTCCAGGGAGCCATAAGCGTCTGCCCAAAAATTCGTTGACCGAACCAGGCGCCGCGCATAACCTAATCCTGAATCGCACAGGTTGTCCATATTGCGAACAATTGATCGAGGATGCCGGAATGCAGAATGCGTTCATGATGATGAAGAGAATGACGGCCGGCGCGACAGCTGTCCTGGCTCTCGTGGCGGGACAGGCGTCGGCGCAGGGATTCCCTGTCAAGCCGGTGCGGATCGTCGCCCCTTATGTGCCCGGCGGAACGGTGGATGCCCTGTCGCGCGCGCTTGCCGCGCAGTTGTCCGAGGAGTTCGGCCAGCAAGTGGTGGTCGAGAACCGGGCGGGGGCGTCCGGCAACATCGGCGCGGAATATGTCGCCGGCGCCGAGCCCGATGGCCACGTGCTGCTTCTGACGGCCAGCACGGTCATCGTCAATCCGCTCGTGATGAAAGAGAAGCAGCGCTTCGACCTGCACAAGGACTTCACGCCCATCGGCATGGTGGCCAGCACGCCGCTGGTCTTCGTCGTTTCGCCGCAGAGCGGCATCGAGACCGTGGGCGATTTCATCAAGCAGGCCAAGGCGCATCCGGACAAGATCAACTTCGGTGTGGGCGGCTTCGGCTCCGGCGGCCATCTGGCCATGGAAACCTTCAACGTCCGCGCCGGCACGTCGATCCCCATGGTGATCTACAAGGGATCCGCTCCCGCGCTGACCGACATCGTGGGCGGCCAGCTCAGCGCGATCATGGATCCCGTGTTGACCACCTTGCCCTTCGTCAGCACCGGCCGCCTGAAGGCCATCGCTGTGACGGGCGAGCGCCGCAGCGCGCTGCTGCCTTCGGTGCCCACCCTGAGCGAGGCAGGGGTGCCGAACATGGACTTCGTTTCGTGGTACGGCATGTGGGGGCCCGCCGGCATACCGGAGGCCGTGTCCCGGCGCGTCCAGGCCGGCCTGACCAAGGTGCTGGGGTCGCCGCAGTTCAAGGCCTGGCTGGACAAGCAGGGGATGGTGGCCGGCACGGTCACGGGCAAGCAGTTCGGCGACTACGTCCGGCAGGAAAGCAAGAAGTACGCGCAGGCCGTCGCGGACGCGAAGATCGAACCCAAGTGAACGGGACGGAGGAAGCAAGGGTGGCCGGACGCAAGAAGACCTTCCACGGCGTGTCCGTCGGGATCCTGATGGTCAAGACCGGGTTTTGCCGCCTGCCGGGCGATGTCGGCCACGCGGGCACCTGGGACTTTCCCGTGCAGTACCGCGTCGTCGAGGGCGCGACGCCGGACAAGATGATGGCGCTCGAGTCGTCGGGGCTGCTGGACGAGTTCAAGGCCGCGGCGCTGGACCTCGTCGCCGGCGGGGTGGACGGCATCGCCACGACCTGCGGTTTCCTGGCCTTGTACCAGCGGGAACTGACGGCCGCCTGCGGCGTGCCGGTAGCCTCCAGCAGCCTGCTGCAGGTGCCGCTGGCGCAGCGCCTGATCGCGCCGGACAAGCGGGTGGGGATCCTGACCTTCAGCCGCGAGAGCCTGCATGCCTCGCATCTGGAGGCGGTGGGCGTGGCGGCCGACACGCCGGTGGAGGGCATGCCGGCCGACTCGGTGTTCGTCACGTCCATCAAGTCGGGCGATACCGTGCCGCGCTTCGAGGCGATGCGCGCCGAAGTGCTCCAGGCGGCGGAGCGCCTGCTGGGCAGCCATCCGGACGTGGGCGCCATCGTGTCCGAGTGCGCCAACATGACGCCGTTCAGCGCCGACATCGCCGAACGCTTCGGCATCCCGGTGTTCGACGGCGTGTCGATGATCAACTGGTTCCAGGCGGGGCTGCGGCCGCGCCGCTACCCCTCGGTCTAGCCGGTGCGTGTCAGCCGTGCTGCAGCGCGGCCGACACGTTTTCGCAGGCCCGGTACAGGTGCTGCGCCAGCGACGAACCCGTGTCCAGGCAGTCGTCCAGGTCCAGGCCGGAGACGACGATGGCGCCGAGCGCCGCCGGGCCCCGTCCATGGAAGGGGCAGGCGAGCGAGGCCAGTCCGCGCTTGTAGTGGCCGACGGTGGCGCAGAACCCTCCCGCCTGGCGGATTTTCCGCAGCGCGGGGCGGACCTTGTCGTAACGGGCCTGGCCCAGCGTGGCCAGGCACAGATCATCGGGATACGTGGACAGGATGGATTTGCCGCTGGCGCAGTCGTCGATGGGGAACTGGTTGCCGATGTCGATGATGACGTTCATCGGCGTGCGCGGCGTCCAGATGCGTTCGACGATGATGACCCGGTCGCGCGCCGGCACCGAGATCGACACCAGCGCCGAACGTCCGTGCAGGACTTTTTCCTGCAGCTCGACCGCGTAGGGCAGCGCCGCGCGCCGCACGTTGAGCCGGCTGGCATGCGCCGTGGCGAACAGCAGGCACTCGGGGCCCAGCGCATAGACGCCGTCGTCGGCCGTGACCATGTCCCAGTGCACGAGCGTCTTGAGCAGGCGATGGACGGTGGTTCGTTCTATGCCCGTGCGGCGGGACAGGTCCAGCGCCGTGGCGCCTTGCGGCGTGCTGGCCAGTTCGCGCAGCACGATGAAGGCACGGTCTACGGATTGCACGCGGCCGGTGCCTTCGGCGTCCGGCGGGCGGTGTTCTGGCGTCGTCTGCAAGGCTAGGGCCTGTTCACGCTAAAGGAGGTTCAGTCTTGGCGGGCGGCGATCGCGTCCTGGATCTTCCGGGTCAACACTTTACCGTAATGGGAGCGCGGCAGGGCGTCCATGAACACCAGGCGCTTGGGGCGCTTGTGCGCGGACAGGCGCTCCCGGCAGAAGGCCGCCAGCTCGTCGCCGCCCGGATGGGTGCCGGGCCGCGCGACGACGGCCGCGGCGACGATCTCGCCCCATTCGGGGTCGGCGATGCCGACGACGGCGGCTTCGAGGATGGACGGATGGCTGCACAGCACCTGTTCCACCTCGGCCGGCTGCACCGATTTGCCGCCCGTGCGAATGATGGCCTTGGCCCGTCCCTGTATGCGCAGCCGCCCCTGGTCATCGAGGCAGCCCAGGTCGCCGGTATGGAACCATCCGTCGTCCAGGACGGCCGCCGTCAGCCCGGGCTGGTTCCAATAGCCTCGCATGACGTGGGCGCCGCGTATCAGCACTTCGCCGACCGTTCCCGGTGGCAAGGGGGCCTGGCCGTCGCCGATGGCGATGTCGGCGCGGTCGGTGGTGGGGCCGACCAGGCCGAGCGTGCCGGCCGGATCGGCCAGCAGTTCGGAGGCGGCGGGCGGAGGCCGGTAGCAGGTCCACGGCGCTTCGGTCAGGCCGTAGATGACGGAGAAGACGGGGCCGAAAGCGGCCACCGCCTGTTCGAACAGTTCCGGCGGCATGGCGGCGGCGCCGATTTCGATGCACGACAGCGAGTCGAGACCGGCGCGCTCGCCGGACAATACCCGGAGGATGCGGACCAGGTGCGTCGGAACCAGCGAGGTGCAGGTCGGCCGGTAGCGTGCCACCAGGTCGAGAAAACGCCGGGGCTCGAAGTGTGCGCCGAGGATGAGCGTGCCGCCCTGCAGCAGATGGGCCAGCAGCGAAATCGCCGCGATCGGCCAGAGCGGCCGCACGTTCAGCATCCGGTCGCCCGTCCACGGCGCGCGTGCCGCGATGATGTTGTGGAGCGCCGCGCAATAGCTGCCGTGTGTGTGCACCACGGCCTTGGGCAGGCCCGTGGTGCCGCCCGTGTAGTTCAGCGCCGCGACCCAGTCCGGCTCGCAGCAGACGGGTGGGGGCGCATCGGGCGGGACGGACCCGGCGGCGTCGGCCAGGCTGTCGAGCGGACGAGCCTCGACCCCGCAGGCGGCCAGATCCGGCCGCAATGCTTGCACGCGATCCGCATGGGAAGGGCAGTACAGCAGCACTTTTGCGCCGGCGTCGCGCAACTGCGCGAGCTGTTCGGCCGGATCCAGAGCGGGATCCAGCGAGACCCTGACGCGGCCCGCGCTCATGACGCCATAGTCCGCGAACAGGAAGTCGGGCGTGGCGTCTCCCAGCAGCGCGATACGGTCGCCCGGCCGGGTGTCGCAGGCCGCGAGCAGCCGGCGCGAGAAGGCGAACACTTCGTCCACCAGCTCCGGAAAGCCATAGCGCCGGCCGCTGTCCGCATCGATCAGGGCACAGCGGTCGGGCCAGGCCCGGCGGGCTTGTTCGAGAAGCGCAGGAAGGGTCATGGCGGCGGATGGGAGAGGGTATGTTCATAATAAACACAAGTTGTGCTCTATACAAACTATTCCTAGAATCCCGTCTGAACCTGCCTCGACGCGCGCGGCATGGAAAGGAGCATCGATGAGCATCGAATTCGAAGCCGCCGGCGACGGCGTATTCGTCGTCACCCTGAATCGTCCCGAACGTTTGAATGCCCTGGATGCCGCGCACAAGGCGCGGCTGGGCGACATCTGGCGCGAGGCCGAGGCGCGCGACGACGTGCGCGCGATCATGCTGCGCGGCGCGGGGCTGAAGGCATTCTCGGCGGGGTCGGACTTCAAGGAAATGAAAGCCACGGGACGAACGGTGGACACCGACACCCTGGCCAACGCCATTCCCTCGGTGGGCGTGGAGCTGACCAAGCCGGTCGTGGCGGCGCTGCACGGCTATGTGATCGGCTTCGGACTGACGCTGGCCATCCATTGCGACATGCGCGTGGCCGCGCCGGACGCGCGCCTGGCCTTTCCCGAGGTCGAGCACGGCATGCTGTCCGGCATCAGCGACATCACCTTGCCGGGCCTCGTGGGCGAGGCCGCCGCGCTGGAGATCATGCTGACGGGGCGGGCCTATACGGCCGATGAAGCGCGCGAGATCCGGCTGGTCAACCGGATCGCGCCGGACCCCCATGCCGAGGCGCTGGAACTGGCGCGCGCGCTGGCGGGCAATTCGCTCAGCGCCACCAGGCTGACCAAGAAGCTGGTGCTGGCCGAGCGGCGCGCGGCCATTGCGCGCCATCTGCAACTCGTTGCCCAGGCGCGAGTGGATATCGCGCAGTCCGGCCGCCATGCATCGGTGGTGGACGGCGGCGGCGCGCAGCCGCGAGCCAGGATGGATTGACGGTGACGGAGAAAACGAAAGCACCCGCCTGGTTCGAGCACGCGCTGGCCCAGCGCCCCGAATCGCGTTTCGTCCTGGCGGACGGCGCGCGCCTGCACTACCTGGGATGGGGACTGGAACACGCCTCGCGGCCGGGACTGCTGTTCGTCCACGGTTACCGGGCGCATGCGCACTATTGGGATTTCATCGCGCCTTGCTTCGCCGACCGCTATCGCGTGGCCGCCATCGACCTTGCCGGCATGGGCGACAGCGAGCGCCGCCCGGCGTACAGCGCGGCAAGCTTTGCCGCGGATATCGCCGCGGTCATCGCCGATGCCGGGCTGGGGCCGGCGGCCGTGGTCGGGCACAGCTTCGGCGGTGCCCGCGCGTTGCGGGCCGCGGCGGATTTCCCGGACCGCATCCGGCACGTGGTGGCGATCGACAGCATCTGCCGGTTCGCCGACAGTCCGCCCAGTTCGGCGGCACCGCCCCGGCGACCGCGTCTCGATCCCTATCCGGATTTCGCCAGCGCCAGGGCGCGCTATCGGCTCACGCCGGAGCAGCCGTGCGACAACGATTTCCTGCTGGATCACGTGGCGCGCTTCTCGCTGCGCCCGCAAGGGCAGGGCTGGATCTGGAAATTCGATTCCGGCTTGCCGCCCGGTCCGCACGAGCCCGACATGGAGGGCCTGCTGCGCGGACTGGAGATTCCCGTGGACTACGTGCGCGGCGAGTTCAGCACCGTGATCCGCCCACAGGACGCGGAACGCATCGTGGCCTGCCTGCGGCATGGGCGTGGGCCCGTCGTGATACCGCAGGCCTATCACTATCTGATGCTGGACCAGCCGCTGGCGCTGGTGGCGGCGCTGCGGGCGCTGCTGGCGCGGCCGTGAAGCGCGCCCCGCGCGTTGCACGCGGGGCGCGGATGCCGCTTACTCGACAGCCTTGACCATGTCCTCGACGACCTTCTTCGCGTCGCCGAACACCATCATGGTCTTGTCCAGGTAGAACAGCTCGTTGTCCAGGCCCGCGTAGCCCGCCGCCATCGACCGTTTGTTGACGATGATGGTGCGCGCCTTGTAGGCCTCGAGGATGGGCATGCCCGCGATGGGGGACTTGGGATCGTTCTTCGCGGCGGGGTTCACCACGTCGTTCGCGCCCAGCACCAGCACCACGTCGACCTGGCCGAACTCGGAGTTGATGTCCTCCATTTCGAACACCTGGTCATAGGGCACCTCGGCTTCAGCCAGCAGCACGTTCATGTGCCCCGGCATGCGGCCGGCCACCGGGTGGATCGCGTACTTCACGTTCACGCCCTTCTCGGTCAGCTTGGTGGTGAGTTCCTTCAGCGCGTGCTGCGCGCGCGCCACGGCCAGGCCGTAGCCGGGCACGATCACCACGGTCTCGGCGTTGGTCAGCATGAACGACGCGTCGTCGGGGCTGCCCGACTTGACGCTGCGCTGCTGCTGGTCGCCCGTCGCGGCGGCCGCCGAGGCGTCGCCGCCGAAGCCGCCCAGGATCACGTTGAAGAACGACCGGTTCATCGCCTTGCACATGATGTAGGACAGGATCGCGCCCGACGAGCCCACCAGCGAACCGGCGATGATCAGCATGGGGTTGTTGAGCGAGAAGCCGATGCCCGCCGCGGCCCAGCCGGAATAGCTGTTCAGCATCGATACCACGACGGGCATGTCGGCGCCGCCGATGGGGATGATGATGAGCACGCCCAGCACGAAGGCAATGGCCGTCATGATGACGAACGGGGTCCATTCCTGGGTGACCGCGAACCAGATGCCGCATCCGACCATCACGAGGGCCAGCAGCAGGTTCAGCATGTGCTGGCCGGCGAACACCACCGGCGCGCCGCGGAACACGCGCAGCTTGTAGCGCCCCGACAGCTTGCCGAAGGCGATGACCGACCCCGAGAAGGTGATCGCGCCCACGAAGGTGCCGATGAACAGCTCGATGCGGTTGCCGGTGGGGATGGGAATGCCCGGATCGGCGATGCCGAAGGCGTGCGGCTCGGCCACCGCCGCGATGGCGATGAACACCGCGGCCAGGCCGATCATGCTGTGCATGAAGGCGACCAGCTCGGGCATCTTGGTCATTTCCACGCGCTTGGCCATGATGGTGCCGGCGGTGCCGCCGACCAGCAGGCCCAGCACGACCCAGCCCAGGCCGGCCAGGGGCTCGGCGGCGAGCTTGCCGATCAGGGCGGCGGTGGTCAGCACGGCGATGGCCATGCCGACCATGCCGAAGGTATTGCCCATGCGCGAGGTCGTGGGGTGCGACAGGCCCTTGAGCGCCTGGATGAAGCACACCGAGGCGACCAGGTAGAGCAGGGTGACGACGTTGAGCGATAGCATCAGCGGGCCTCCTGCTTGGCGGCGTCGGCCGGGGCGGCCTTGGGCTTCTTGCGGAACATCTCGAGCATGCGCCGCGTGACCAGGAAGCCGCCGAACACGTTGACCGCGGCCAGCGCGACGGCCAGCACGCCCATGGTCTTGCCCAGCCCGGTGTCGGTCAGCGCCGCGGCCAGCATGGCGCCGACGATGATGATGGCGGAGATGGCGTTGGTGACGGCCATCAGCGGCGTGTGCAGGGCGGGCGTGACGTTCCAGACGACGTGGTAGCCCACGTAGATGGCCAGCACGAAGATGATGAGGTTGATGATGGTGTGGTCGATGAGTTCCATTACTTGTTCCTCAGCACGCGGTTGGCATCGCACACCATGCAGGCGGCGACGATCTCGTCTTCGCGCTGGATGGCGGGGGCGCCGTCCTTGGCGACCACCAGCTTCAGGAAGTCCAGCAGGTTGCGGGCGTACAGGGCGGACGCGTCGGTCGCCACCTGCGCGGCGAGGTTGGTGTAGCCGACGATCTTCACGCCATGTGCATCGACCACCTGGTCGGGCCGGGACAGCGGGCAGTTACCGCCGCGTTCCACGGCCAGGTCGACGATGACCGAGCCCGGCTTCATGCCGGCCACGGTTTCCTCGCTGACCAGCACGGGCGCGGGGCGGCCCGGGATCAGCGCGGTCGTGATGACGATGTCGGCCTGCTTGCAGCGTTCGGCCACCAGCGCCGCCTGGCGCGCCATCCATGCCGGCGGCATGGGGCGAGCGTAGCCGCCCACGCCCTGGGCGATCTCGCGTTCCTCGTCGGTCTCGTAGGGCACGTCGATGAACTTGGCGCCCAGCGATTCGATCTGCTCCTTGGCCGCGGGGCGCACGTCGGAGGCCTCGACCACCGCGCCCAGCCGCTTGGCGGTGGCGATGGCCTGCAATCCCGCCACGCCCGCGCCCAGCACGACGACGCGCGCGGCCTTGACGGTGCCGGCGGCGGTCATCAGCATGGGCATGAAGCGGCCGTAGTGATCGGCCGCGACGATGACCGCCTTGTAGCCCGCGATGTTGGCCTGCGAGGACAGCACGTCCAGGCTTTGCGCGCGCGTGATGCGCGGCGCGGCCTCGAGCGAGAAGCCGGTCACGCCGGTGGCGGCCAGTTTTTCCAGGCCTTCCGCGTCGAAGGGGTTGAGCATGCCCAGCAGGATCTGGCCCGCACGCAGCAGCGCGAGTTCGGACTCCTGCGGGGCCTGGACCTTCAGCACCAGTTCTGCCTGGGCGTAGACCTGGGCGGCGTCGGGCACCAGCGTGGCGCCCGCGGCAGCATAGGCTTCGTCGGGGAAGCTGGCCTGCCGCCCGGCGCCGGCTTGCACCAGTACCTGGTTGCCGCCTGCCGACAGTTTTTTCACGGTTTCCGGCGTTGCGGCAACACGTGTCTCCCCCGGCCGGATTTCAGTCGGGACCCCAATCTTCATGAGATTCTCCTCGTTGCGTTGTGGCGGTAGAACGCAAGGGCGTTGCCGTCTTGCGCGGCCAATGGCGATTCCCCTCGCGTCCCCCGGAGCATCCTAGCATGCCCTGTCAAATCGGCCGCGCACGGCCAGGCCGGCGCGTCCGGCCTGGCGGTCATCCCCTGGTTGACGGGTTGTATGATAACCGGGCAATATGTGCGCCTGGTTTTTTTCACGCTTACGTCGTCGCATGTCATCCACTCCCTTGCGCAGCAGCAACCTGGCCGAACAGCTCAGCGAAGTGCTCGCCACGCAAATCGTGTCGGGCGAACGCGAGGCCGGCAGCCGCCTGCCCACCGAAGAACGCCTGGCCGCCGATTTCGGCGTCAGCCGCACCGTGGTGCGCGAGGCCATCGCGCGCCTGAAGTCCGACGGCCTGGTCACCACCCGCCAGGGGCTGGGGGCCTTCGTCGCGGCCACGCCCGCGGGCCGGCCGTTCCGCATCGGCGGCGACCGGCAAGAGGCGAATGCCGTCGTGCAGCAGGTGTTCGAACTGCGCATAGGCGTGGAGACCGAGGCCGCGGCGCTGGCCGCCGCCCGCGCCACCGCGGCGCAGATCAAGGACATCCGCCAGGCGCTCAAGGTCCTGAACGTGGCCAGCCAGCGCGGTGGCGACGGCGTCGAGGAAGACATCCTGTTCCACCGGGCCATCGCGCGCGCCGCCAACAATCCGGTCTACGACGATTTCTTCGAGTTCCTGGAGCGCCACACGCGCAACCAGCTTTCCATCAGCCGCCGCAATTGCGAGCTGGCCGGCTGGCTGACCGATATCACGATGGAGCACGAGGCCATCTACGAGGCCATCGCCGCGCACGACCCCACCGCCGCCCGCCAGGCCGCCCATGCGCACATGAGCAACGCGATGGCCCGCCTGCAACGCATCCAATCTCATTGACCCAAGGAAGAGAGACATGTCCGCACCTCCCCGCCTGCAAGGCCTGCTTGCCCCGGTCGTCACGCCGTTCCAGCCCGACATGCTGCCCGATGCCGGCCGCTTCGCCCGCCACTGCCAGTGGCTGCTCGACAGCGGCTGCGCCGGCCTGGCCATCTTCGGCACCAACAGCGAGGCCAACTCGCTGTCGGCCGCCGAGAAGATCGAATTGATGGGCAAGCTCGTGGCCGACGGCATCCCCGGCGCCAAGCTGATGCCCGGCACCGGCGCGTGCTCGGTGCCCGAGGCCTCGCAACTGACCGCCGCCGCCGTCAAGCACGGCGCGGCCGGGGTCCTGATGCTGCCGCCGTTCTTCTACAAGGGCGTGCCCGACGAAGGCCTGTTCCGCTACTACAGCCAGGTCATCGAGAACGTCGGCGACTCGGCGCTGCGCGTCTACCTGTATCACATCCCGCCCGTGTCGCAGGTGCCCATTTCGCTGCCGCTGATCGAGCGCCTGATCAAGGCTTACCCCGACACCGTCGTGGGCCTGAAGGATTCGTCCGGCGACTGGAATTACTCCAAGTCCGTCATCGACGCCTTCGCCTCGACCGGCTTCGACGTCTTCCCCGCCAGCGAAACGCTGCTGCTGCGCGGCCTGCGCGCGGGCGGCAAGGGCTGCATCACCGCCACCGGCAACATCAACCCGGGCCCCATCAGCCAGCTCTACGCCAACTGGCAGGGTCCCGACGCCGAGGCCCTGCAGCAGAAAGTCACCCAGACCCGCGAGCTGGTGCAGAAGTATTCGATGATCCCCGCGCTCAAGGCGGTCATCTCGTACTTCATGCAGGATCCGGCCTGGCGCGCCGTGCGTCCGCCGCTGGTCGAGATGCCCGGCCAGCAGGAAGCCGAGCTGATCGGCAAGCTGGAAGAACTGGGCTTCGACATGCCCGGAATCCGATAGGCGCTTCCAGATCCCGGGCGCGGCGGGGAAGGCGTCAGTTCGCCACGATCCCCGCGCCGCGCACGAAGGGGGTGAAGACCTTCAGGTCGTGCTCCACCGTCGCGGTCAGGCGGCCCGGCTTTCCTCCCACGACCTGTTGCAGTCCGTTGTCCTCCAGGCGCCCGCGCACCTCGGGCATGTGCAGGACGGCGTCGATCTCGGCATTCAGGCGGTTGACGATATCCGGCGCGGTGGCCGAGGGGGCAAAGATCCCGGTCCAACTGCGGACCGAATAGGACGGATAGCCCTGCCGGGCGACGGGCACGACGGAGGCATCGGTGGGGTGGGGGGTGTCGTCCAACAAGGCGACGGGCAGCAGGGCGCCGGCCTTGAAATGGGGGGCCAGGTCCTGATAACCCGCGATGATGAACTGGATGTGCCCGCCTATCGTGTCCGCCAGCGCGGGCGCGGTCCCGCGATGGGGCACGAACGTCATGTCGACCTTCAGCTCATGCTTGAGCATTTCCCCCGCGACGTGCATGGTTGAACCGGCTCCCGAGCCGGTATAGATCGTATTGGCGTGGGTCGTGGCGAACTGCTTGAGCTGTGCCAGGGAGCGTACCTGGGTGGACGGATGCGCGGCCAGCACCAGCCAGCTCGTCGTGGGCTGGATCACGGGAACGAAATCGCGCCGGACGTCGTAGGGCACGACTCCCTTTTGCAGGACGAGCGGAGCCAGGCTGAACGTGCTCGGTGTCAGCAGCAGGGTATGGCCGTCGGCGGGAGCGCGGAAAACATGTGCCGCTCCCATCGTTCCGCTTGCACCCTGGCGGTTCTCCACGACCACCGGGCGTCCGAGCCGGGGCGCCAGTTTTTCCGCGATGACCCGGGCAACCTGGTCGGGGCCGCCGCCGGCGGGGAAGGGCACGACCAGGGTGATGGGTTTCGTGGGAAAATCGGCCGCATGAAGCGGCGCCAGGCTCGCCAGGGCGAGCGCGACACAGGCGGAATGTCGCAGCGTTCGCAGGAAGGTTCTGCGCACGACGTCATGCTGTTTCTTCAACCACATCATTTTTCCTTTGGTAATGGATGGGAAGGCCGCCCTCCGCGGCACGGGTCCGTCGAAACAAGGATGGCTAAAATTCCTTTTATTGGGAATTTTGGCCATTGTGGCAGGGCTGCCATTTCCCTTCAAGCGGAATGAACATGACTAAGACAAGGCCACAGAAGCGAAGCGCGGGCCGGCCGGAGGCGGGATCGGGCGACAAGCAGGCCGATATCATCGAGGCGACGCTGTCCATCCTGAGGACGACTCATCCGGACGCCGTGACGGTGATCGAGGTGGCGCGGCATGCCGGCGTGGATCCCGCGATGGTCCGCTATTACTTCAAGAACAAGGAAGGCCTGTTCGTGGCCGCCGCGAAGACGCTCATGGGTCGGCTGCTGGCGCGCGCCACCGAGATCGTCCAGGGAGAAGGCGAGATCGGCCCGAAGATCCAGGAGCGGCTCAAGGGCATGCTGACCATCCTGGTCGAGAATCCCTTCCTTCATACCTTGTTGAACCGGGTGTATTCCTCCGAGTCGGCGGAAGGCCGGCAGCTCATGGCGGACGTCAACGGGCGCAGCATGGTGCTGATGGGCGACCTGCTCCGGGCGCGGCCGGGCGATCCCGTTCGCGCCATCGACCCGCGCATCCTGCAATGCGCGCTCATCGGCCTGAGCGAGGTGCTGCTGAACGCCAGGCCGCTGATCGAATACATGTTTGGCGTGGAGGCCGACAGCCAGGACTTCGTCGATCGCTACGCCGCCGCCATGGCGGATCTGCTCCTGCGCGGACTGGCGCCTGGTTGACAGCCGATTCCTGGAACTCCTAAAATTCCTTAAATTAGGAATTAAAGGGTTCGTGATGTTCGTTCGCAATCAATGGTATGTGCTGTGCTCCAGCGCGGATCTGGCATCGCGGCCGCTGGGAAGAGTCGTTTGCGGCATTCCCATGGTGGCGTTTCGAACGCAGAGCGGCCGGGTGGGCATCGTCCAGGACCTGTGTTCGCACCGGCGCGCGCCGTTGTCGATGGGGCGGGTGCAGGGGGAAAACCTCCGCTGCGTCTATCACGGCATGGAATTCGGCACCGACGGGCAGTGCCTGCACATTCCTTCCCAGTCGGTCATTCCGCGCATGGCCCACGTCCAGGCATTTCCAGCCATCGAACGCTATGGCTTCATCTGGG
This sequence comes from Pigmentiphaga sp. H8, assembly GCF_003854895.1. NCBI lineage: Bacteria > Pseudomonadati > Pseudomonadota > Betaproteobacteria > Burkholderiales > Alcaligenaceae > Pigmentiphaga > Pigmentiphaga sp. H8. The sequence continues at coordinate 1,380,414 of NZ_CP033966.1, forward strand.
TATGGCCAGGCGACGCCGAGGCCGCCGAAGCCCTGCTGCCGCAATTGCCGTGGCGTGAAAGCAAGGCATGGAATAGCGGGTTGATCCAGTATTTTCCCGTCAAGGCCTCGTACCTTTACATGAACGACAACCTGCTGGATCTGTCGCACGTCGCGTTTCTCCATGAGTCGAGCATCGGTTTCGATCCCAGGCTGTTGTCCGAAGATCCTCTGGAAATCGAGGTGACCGACGATGGCGTGGTGAACCGGCGCTGTTTCAAGGATGTGGAGCAGGCACCGGCACACCGGGAGTGGTACCCGTTCCCGGGGCGGGTCGATCGGGTCCAGGTGGCGGAGTGGACGCCGCCCGGCCGGATATCCGTCCTGGTCCGCAACTCGGCCGAAGGCGTGGACGTAGATCTGCGCGCGGATCACTTGCTTACGCCGGAAACCGCGACGACGCATCACTACTACATCGCCCTGTCGCGGAATTTCCGGATCGAGGATGAGGCGCTGAGCGAGCGGCTCAATGCCGATGCGCTTCGAGTCCACCAGGAGGACGTCGATATCGCCGAAGCGCAGCAGCGGATGGCGCTGGCCATGCCGCATGCCCGCGACCTGCCTCTCCAGGCGGACCGGGGCATGCAGGCGGCGCACCGCATCATGAAGCGCCTGCTGGACGCCTCCGCCGTCTAGGGCCTGCCCGAAGGGCGCCCATCCGAACGCACCCCTGACTGCGTTGCGAATGCGCGCCGGGGTAAAATCCCCCATGGATCCGAACGAGCACCCTCCATGGTCTGGACGCCCCGAGTCACTGTCGCCGCCGTGATCGAGCGCGGCGGCAAGTTCCTGGTCATCGAGGAAGACACCGACGCCGGCGTCAGGCTGAACCAGCCGGCCGGCCACCTCGAAGCCGGCGAATCGCTCGAAAGCGCCGTCAGGCGCGAAACCCTGGAAGAGACCGCGCATCCCTTCGTACCGTCGGGATGGCTGGGCACGTACCTGTGGCGTCCCGAAAGCGTCGATGCGCCGACCTTCCTGCGCTTCGCCTTCGTGGGCGAGGCGGGCGAGCCGCTTCCCGGCCGCGCCCTGGACGAAGGCATACGCCGCGCGTTCTGGATCTCCACCGACGAACTGCGCGCCCGGCAGGCCGAGCACCGCAGTCCGTTGGTCATGCGCTGCGTGGACGACTATCTGCGCGCGCGGGCGTCGGGCCGGCCGTGGCTGGCGCTGGACGCGCTCTACACACATACGGCAATCGTGGATACGCATCATGGCAAGCAGTAAGGGACGCATCGTAGTGGGTATGTCCGGCGGGGTGGATTCGTCGGTCAGCGCCTGGCTGCTGAAACAGCAGGGCTACGAAGTGGTCGGCCTCTTCATGAAGAACTGGGAGGACGACGACGATTCCGAGTACTGCTCGACCCGCCAGGACTGGCTGGACGCCGCCAGCGTGGCCGATGTCATCGGCATCGACATCGAAGCGGTCAACTTCGCCGCCGAATACAAGGACCGTGTGTTCGCCGAATTCCTGCGCGAGTATTCGGCCGGCCGCACGCCCAATCCCGACGTGTTGTGCAACGCCGAGATCAAGTTCAAGGCCTTCCTGGACCATGCCATGCGCATGGGCGCCGAGCACATCGCCACCGGCCACTACGCGCGCGTGCGGCGCGTGGAGTCGGGGCCGCAGGCCGGGCGCCACCAATTGCTCAAGGCCCTGGACCACACCAAGGACCAGAGCTATTTCCTGCACCGGTTGAACCAGGCGCAGTTGTCGCGCACGGTCTTTCCGCTGGGCGAGATCCGCAAGACCGAGGTGCGGCGCATCGCGCACGAACTGGGCCTGTCCAATGCCGCCAAGAAGGACTCCACCGGCATCTGCTTCATCGGCGAACGTCCCTTTCGCGAATTCCTGAACCGCTATCTGCCCACCCAGCCCGGCCTCATCCTCACGTCCGAAGGCGAACGCGTGGGCCAGCACGTCGGGCTGTCGTTCTACACGCTGGGCCAGCGCAAGGGCCTGGGCATAGGCGGCGTGAAAGGGCGCCAGCAGGAGGACGGCACCGCGGACGCCTGGTACGTGGCGAAGAAGGACCTCGCGTCCAACACGCTATACGTGGTGCAGGGCCACGATCATCCGTGGCTGCTGAGCGACGCCCTGCAGGCGCAGCAGGCATCGTGGGTGGCCGGCGAGCCTCCGGCGCCGGGCGCCTATGGCGCCAAGACCCGTTACCGGCAACCCGATGCGGCGTGCACGCTGGCGCGGGCCGATGGCGAAACGTTCGAACTGGGTTTCCCCGATCCTCAGTGGGCAGTGACGCCCGGCCAGTCCGCGGTGCTGTACGACGGCGAGGTCTGCCTGGGAGGCGGCATCATCACGTCCCCGTCCGCGCGCTAGCGGCGCGGATTGCCTATCCCTCGAAGGCCTCCGGATCGTCCAGCACGATGCGCGCGGTCTTCTGGTAGTGCTCGGTCAGCAGCGCCACGGCCCGGTCGGCGTCCCCCGCCGTGATGGCTTCCATCAGGTCTTCATGTTCGGCCTGGATCGGGCGGTCCGGGAAGATCTTCTGCACCGACAACTGGCGATAGCGGTACAACTGGTCCGCCAGTTGTTCGCAGAAGCCGATCAGCCAGCGCGACCCGCATCCGCCTATCAGCGCCCGGTGGAAGGCCCGGTGGCGCTGTTCCCATTCGGGATTGGCCTCGAAGCGGTCGTCCCGCAGCGAGCGCGGCGTCTTGGACAGGCGATGGAAGGCCAGGACCAGGCCCTCTTCCCATTGCGCGGAGCCGGACGCCATGGACTTGCGCAGCGCGATTTCCTCCAGCCAGCAGCGGGTGTTGGTGATCTCGACCAGGTCGGTGGGGCTGACCGCCGCCACGGCGAAGCCGCGCTGGTCGCGCTGTTCCACCAGGCCGTCGGCGGTCAGCCGGTTCAGGGCCTCGCGCACGGGGGTCTGGCCGGCGCCGTAGTGGTGGCCCAGGAATTCGATCTGCAGCTTGCGCCCGGGCGGCAGTAACCGGCCCGCCAGCAGATCGGCGCGCATGCGGTCGTACAGCGTGGTGGTCTGGGTGGCGGCGGGGGCGCCGGGGTCGGCCGGTGGGGCGGGGGTCTTAGCCACGAAAACTCCATGAGGCCCGTTGTGGGCAGCCGTGCGTGGGTGCCGGCCGGTGGATTTTATATGAAAGTGTATAAAACGCCGTACCCATCAAAAATATGTATAAAAAATTGCATTCAAGAAAAATGTATATAAAATGGCGAAGCCAAAGGAATAACCGCCCCGCGGGGCCGGCGTCTTGGCGCGTGCAGGCACGCGCGTTTTCACCCCATTACCGGAGTTAGAGATGAAATTCGTGAGTTTCCGCAAAGATGGCGCCGTGCGCCTGGGCGTCCTGGCCGATGACGGCATCATCGACCTGAACCAGGCCCAGCCGCAGGTCCCGGCGGACCTGGGCGCCGCGCTGCAGGCCGGCGTCGACCTCCAGGGCGCGGCGAAGGCCGCCATCGCGTCGTCGGCCCCGCGCCTGCCGGCCGACTCCATCGCCTACGCCCCCGTGGTGCCCCGCCCCGGCAAGATCATTTGCCTGGGCCTGAACTATTTCGACCATGCCAAGGAAGGCGGCCGCGACAAGCCCGAATACCCCTGGTTCTTCTTCCGCGGCGCGACTTCGCTGCTGGCCCATGGCGAACCCACGGTGCGTCCGCGCGTGTCCGACAAGTTCGACTACGAAGCCGAGCTGGCCGTGGTGATCGGCAAGGCCGGCCGCCACGTCAAGCGCGACCAGGCCATGGACCTCGTGTTCGGCTATGCCTGCTTCAACGACATCTCGGTGCGCGACTACCAGAAGCGCACGCCGCAGTGGACCATCGGCAAGAATTTCGACGCCACGGGCGCCTTCGGCCCGCACCTGGTCACCGCCGACGAACTGCCGGCCGCCGCCAAGGGCCTGTCGATCAAGTGCCGCCTGAACGGCCAGGTCATGCAGGACGCCAACACCAGCGACATGATCTTCGACATCCCCGAGACCATCGAGCTGCTGACCGAAGTGCTGACGCTGGAACCGGGCGACGTGATCGTCATGGGCACCCCCGCCGGCGTGGGCCAGGCGCGCAATCCGCAGGTCTGGATGAAGCCGGGCGACGTGGTGGAAATCGAGATCGAGAAGGTTGGCCTGCTGCGCAACCCGGTAACGGCCGAAGCCTGATATCCGTAGCTGCGACGCAATGAAAAATGCCCCCACGCTTGCCGCTTCGCGGCGGCGCTGCCCCCCAAAGGGGGCGTTTTCATCTTGGGGCGGCCCAGCGATGAAAAAAAGCCCCGACGGGCTTTTTTTCATTCTCATCAGAAATTGAGTTGTTCCGGGCTGATGCCCAGAGCCGCGGCAATCTTCTCTCTGGATGCCTTGCGCAGACGGTCGCTGCCTTCCTGCTGGGCGTAAGCGGACTGGCTGACTCCCAGGCGTTCAGCGACGACAGCCTGGGTCAGACCCAGGTGTTCGCGCCAGGCTCGAACCGGTGTAGCGCCATCTACGGTTCGATCGACCACGTTGTGTGGAATCAGGTCGCTGTCCACATTGCGCCGCGCCATGTACTCGCCATAGGGGATCACCACGAAGGCGGGTTCGCCATCCGGCCCGTTAATGATCTGGATGCTAGTACGTGCGTTCATCGCGCTTCTTCACCTCTTGAATTTCAACGATCCTGATTTTTCCGTCCCAGTCGAAGAAAATCCGGTAGTTGGCGATCCGTAGCCGGTATCCGTACTGATGATTGGCGAGAGCCTTGACGTGCAGGCAATCAGGCATTGTCACTAGAGCGGAAACTCCGTCTCGTATGGCCATCTGATGCTGTCGATCAAGTTTGCGCAACTGCCTGGCAGCCTTCACCGTCCACAGAATCGAGTTCATGAGGATTATAAGCTAATTATAAGTTATTGGTGTGCCTCATTATGGCCTGTCGAAGAAGTGTTTTTCTCTTTGGTATGTCTGGCCTGACATACTCTCGAGGCCAAGGGAACTCCTAAAGCATCCGAGCCCGATGTTCCCGCACGGCCTGCCGCGCCATGTCGTTCAGTTCGGCGTCGCCATGGGCGTCCAGATGCGCCAGCACGGCTCGAGCGCGCGCGCCATCCTCGATCTGCTGCTGGCCGATCCGCGCTTCCTGCCGCTGAAGGAGCTGATGCAAAGCAGCGAGTTCAGGATGGAGATCAACCGCCTGCCGGGCTACGACGCCGTGGACACGGGAATGGTGTCGACCATGCGCGAGGCGTTTCCCCGCTTCTTCCGGCCGGGCGGCCGGAAGGGGAGCGAGGGGTAGGCGGCCGCGGTCAGGATGCGGCCTGGGTCTGGGGCAGCATGGCCTCGAAGGACTCGGCCTGGGCCATGGGCCAGTATTTCCGGTAGACCTCGTAGGGCGGCGTGCCGGCCAGCAGTTCGCCGCGCTTCAGGAAGGGGAAGAGGCTGGCCAGCAGCTTGACTTCGTTGCCCGATATGCGGCGCACGATGTGCTCGGGGCTCAGCTTGGACGGATGGTCCATGCCCGCGGCCGACACCAGTTCGCTCAGCGCGCGCAGGGTGTTGCGGTGGAAGCTGTAGACCCGCTCCGCCTTGTCGGGCACGACCAGCGCCTTCTGCCGCAGCGGATCCTGCGTGGTGACGCCGGTGGGGCAGCGGTCGGTGTGGCAGGCCTGCGCCTGAATGCAACCCAGCGAGAACATGAAGCCGCGCGCGCTGTTGCACCAATCGGCCCCCAGCGCCAGCGTGCGCGCGATGTCGAAGGCGGTGATGATCTTGCCCGAGGCGCCTATCCGTATCCGGTCGCGCAGGTTCACGCCGACCAGGGTGTTGTGGACCAGCAGCAGGCCGTCCTGCAGCGGCACGCCGACGTGGTCGGTGAATTCCACCGGCGCCGCGCCGGTCCCGCCTTCGGCGCCGTCCACCACGATGAAGTCGGGCGTGATGCCGGTCTGCAGCATCGCCTTGACGATGGCGAACCATTCCCAGGGGTGTCCCACGCACAGCTTGAAGCCCACGGGCTTGCCGCCCGAGAGCCGGCGCAGGCGCGCCACGAACTGCATCAGGCCGACGGGGGTGGAGAAGGCGCCGTGGCGCGACGGCGAATTGCAGTCCACCCCCACCAGCACGCCGCGCGCCTCGGCAATCTCGGGCGTGACCTTGGCGCCCGGCAGGATGCCGCCGTGGCCGGGCTTGGCGCCTTGCGAGAGCTTGATCTCTATCATGCGCACCTGGGGCGAGGTGGCGTTGGTCACGAAGGCTTCCTCGCTGAAATGGCCGTCGGCGTCGCGGCAGCCGAAGTAGCCCGACCCGATGTTCCAGACCAGGTCGCCGCCCGGCGCCCGATGGTAGCGGCTGATGCCGCCTTCGCCGGTGTCGTGCGCGAAATTGCCCTTGCGGGCGCCGGTGTTGAGCGCCGTCACCGCGTTGGCCGACAGCGCGCCGAAACTCATGGCGGAGATGTTGAAGATCGAGGCGCTGTAGGGCTGGGTACAGTCCGGTCCACCCACCGTCACGCGGAAATCGAAGTTCTCGATGTGCACCGGGGCCATCGAGTGGTTGATCCATTCGTAGCGCCGTTCGTACACGTCTTCCTGGGTGCCGAACGGGCGCTTGTCGATGTCCTGCTTGGCGCGCTGGTAGACGATGGAGCGCTGGTTGCGCGAGAACGGCGCGGCCTTGGTGTCGTCCTCGAAGAAGTACTGGCGCAGTTCGGGGCGGACGAACTCGAACAGGAAGCGCAGGTTGCCCAGGATGGGATAGTTGCGGCGGATGGCGTGCTTGCGCTGCAGGAGATCGACGATGCCCAGCGCCAGCAGCGCGGCGAATATCAGCGCCGGGATCCCCCAGTCGGCGTCGTCCGCGGCCAGCAGGCCGAATCCCACGGTGCCCAGGACGGCCAGCCATAACGTGGTGTATCGGGGGGCAAACCAGGACATGCGCGACTCCTTCGGACTGAAACGGAGTCAAGCATAGCAGCGCGGCAGGGGCGGGCCGGGATCAGCCCTGGCGCGGATCGGTGTCGGCGAACGACGGGCGCTGCGCCAGCTTCTCGGCCAGGCGGGCCAGGTTCGGATGGCCGTCGCGCCAGTCGCGTTCGGGGTAGCGGAAGTCCAGGTAGCCCAGCGCACAGCCGACCGCGACGTCGGCCAGCGTGTAGCTGTTGCCGGCGCAGAAGGGTTTCTCGCCCAGGCCGGTTTCCATGGCTTCCACGGCGGCGTCGATCTTGCCCTGCTGGCGTGCGATCCAGCTCTCGCTGCGCAGCGCCTCGGGGCGCTGGGTGTATTCGGCGCGGATCAGCACGGCGGCATCCAGCAGGCCGTCGGCCAGGGCCTCCCAGCATTTGACCTCGGAGCGCTCGCGGCCCGACGGGGGCAGCAGCCGGCAGACCGGCGTGATCGTGTCCAGGTATTCGACGATGACGCGGGAATCGAAGACCGCGCCGCCATCCTCCATGATCAGGCAGGGGACCTTGCCGAGCGGGTTGGAGTCCTGGATGCGGGTGTCCGCCGCCCACACGTTTTCCTGTTCGAACTGGTAGTCGAGTTTCTTGTCTGCCAGGACGATGCGGACTTTGCGGACGAAGGGGCTGGCCAACGAGCCGATAAGTTTCATAGAGCAAGAGCCGGATGGTCCTAAAATCAGGGCCGGCCGGCGGGCATGGATGGGCCGCGGAGTATACCATCCGGACCCGTCCCCGGATATGGTGCGGTGCTACAATTTCTTTTTACTTTCAAGCGCTTATGAAGACTTCCGACCAGTTGACCCCCCTCAATGCATTGTCGCCGCTGGACGGCCGCTATGCCAGCCGCGGCGCGCTCTTGCGCCCGCTCTTGTCCGAAGCCGGCTTCATGCATCACCGGGTTCAGGTCGAGGTCGCGTGGCTGGTGGCGCTGTCCGACGCGGGACTGCCCGAATTGCAACCCTTCTCCGTCGCCGCGCGCCAGCGCCTGGCGGAACTGGTGGCCGGATTCTCCGAATCCGACGCCGCCCGCATCAAGGACATCGAACGCACCACCAACCATGACGTGAAGGCGGTGGAGTACTGGCTGAAGGAAAAGGTGGCCGACAACGCCGAACTGTCCGCCGCGGCCGAGTTCATCCATTTCGCGTGCACGTCGGAAGACATCAACAACACCTCGCACGCGCTGATGCTGCGGGCCGCGCGCGACCAGGCTCTCGTGCCCTCGCTGCGCAAGGTCTACGACAAGCTGGCGGCCCTGGCCGAGCAGCATGCCGACCAGCCGCTGCTGTCGCGCACCCATGGCCAGCCCGCCAGCCCCACCACCATGGGCAAGGAATTCGCCAACATGGCGGCGCGCCTGGGCCGGGCCATCGCCGAGATCGAACGCGTGGAACCGCTGGCCAAGCTCAACGGCGCCACCGGCAACTTCAACGCCCACCTGTCCGCCTATCCCGAGATCGACTGGGAGGCCTTCAGCGCCAAGGTGCTGCAGGGCCTGGGCCTGACGCAGAACCGCCACACCATCCAGATCGAGCCGCATGACTGGATGGCCACGCTGTTCGACGCCGTGGCGCGCGCCAACGTGATCCTGCTCGACGTGAACCGCGACATCTGGGGCTACATCGCGCTGGGCTACTTCAAGCAGCGCCTGAAGGAAGGCGAGATCGGCTCGTCCACCATGCCGCACAAGGTCAATCCCATCGACTTCGAGAACTCCGAAGGCAACCTGGGGCTGGCCAACGCCACGCTGCGCCACCTGGCCGACAAGCTGCCCGTTTCCCGCTGGCAGCGCGACCTGACCGACTCCACCGTGCTGCGCAACCTGGGCGTGGCCTTCGGCTACTGCCTGGTGGCCTACGATGCCTGCCTGCGCGGACTCGACAAGCTGGAGATCAACGGCGCGGCCATCGACGCCGACCTGGACGCCTGCTGGGAAGTGCTGGCCGAACCCGTGCAGACGGTCATGCGGCGCTACGGCCTGCCGCAGCCCTACGAGCAGCTGAAGGCGCTGACCCGCGGCAAGGGCATCAGCGAAGAGGCGCTGCGCGAGTTCATCCTGGGGCTGGAACTGCCCGACGAGCCCAAGGTCCGGTTGCTGGCGATGACGCCGCGCAACTACATCGGCCTGGCGGCCAAGCTCGCCCGCGAGCTGTAGCCGCCTACCGGATGTGGGCGCCGCGGCGCCCACATCGCGGGAACCCTCTCGCGCCTCGCGCATCGAACACGTTGGAATCGTTGTCCGACCGGTCTATCGTCCGGTAGACCCTCCCTTGTCCGTCCCACCCAGGAGCCCCTGATGAAGAGACTTTTGCGCGTACTGTCCGTCGCCTGTATCGCCGCCGCCCCCATGCTGCTGCCCGCCACCGCCGCCGCCCAGTTCGCCAAGCCCGAGGACGCCGTCAAGTATCGCCAGTCGGCGCTTACCGTCATGTCCAACCACTTCGGCCGCATCGCGCCGGTTGTGCGGGGGCAGCAGCCCTACGACGCGGCCCAGGTGAAGGCCGACGTGGCCATCGTCGCCATGATGTCCAAGCTGCCGTGGAGCGCATTCGGTCCGGGAACGGAAGGTGGCGGGGCCAAGCCGGCGGTCTGGTCCGACAACGCCAGGTTCAAGCAAGGCCAGGAGCGGCTGCACGGCGACATCGCCAAACTGGTGGCGGCCGCCGACACCGGCGATCTCGCCCAGGTACGGACCGCCTACGGTGCGGTCGGCGCCAGTTGCAAGGCTTGCCACGATAATTTCCGGAATCGGTAATCGATCGAAATAAGTTTCAGGGCTTGTAAGCCCGTTGTTTCAAAAAAAGCCAGGGTGGACCTGGCTTTTTTCGTTTCCCGGCGGTCGAATACCTGTGTATTCCCGCCTAGGGGGGCCCGTCATGGCTTCCGTATCGAAAATCGTCTTGTGCATGGCCGCCGCCTTTTCCACCGTGGTCGGCCTGCCCGTGCCCGTCGCGGCCCAGACCACGGCATCGACGCGCAACGGCGTCGCCCAGCCCGCCGAGCTGGAGCAGCTGGTCGCGCCCATCGCGCTGTATCCCGACGCGCTGTTGTCGCAGATCCTGATGGCGTCCACCTATCCGCTGGAAGTGGTCGAGGCCGCGCGCTGGCAGAAGGATCACCCCAACGTGACCGGCGCGGATCTGGAAGGCGCGATGCAGAACCAGGACTGGGATCCCAGCGTCAAGTCGCTGGTCGCCTTTCCCAATGTGCTGGACATGATGAACGAACGCCTGAGCTGGACCACGCGCCTGGGCGACGTCTTCCTGTCGCAGCAGGATGCGCTGATGGACCAGGTCCAGGTGCTGCGGTCGCGGGCCCAGGCGGCCGGCAACCTGACCTCGGGGTCGGAGCAGACGGTTACCACCGTGCCGTCCTCGGGCGGCACCACGGTCATCCGCATCGAGCCCACGCGGCCGGACGTGGTCTACGTGCCGGTCTACAACCCCACGGTCGTCTACGGGCCCTGGCTGTATCCGGCCTACACGCCGTTCTACTGGTACCCGCCCGGCTACGTGGCCGCCGGCGTGGTGTTCTCGTTCGGCGTGGGCCTGTTCATCGGGCACGCGCTGTGGGGCGGCTACGACTGGCACGCGCACCGGGTCAACGTGGTCAACATCTACAACTACAACAACTTCAACCGCACGCGATACAGCCACGTCGACTGGCGGCACGATGCCTACCACCGCCGCAACGTGGGCTATGGGGATCCCGGGCGTGGCCGCCAGTTCTACGGCGATCCGGCCAGGCATTTCGCCGCGCGCGAGGCCTATCGTTCCCGCGCCGATGCCTGGCGGCGCGACCTGCCCAATATCGACCGTGCATCGCTGCGCGATCGCGATCCAGGCAGGGGATTCGGCAGCCGCTTCGACGGCGGCCAGGGTAGCCGTTTCGACGGCGGGCGGCCGGGCGGGGCGGGCGACCGTGGCACGCCCGGCAGCCGTTTCGATGGACAGGGAAGCGGCCCCAGGGCCGATGGCGGCCGGGGCCGCGAGACGGGCAGCCCGGGCGCGATGCCGGGCCGTACGCCGGGTGGTGTCGCGGGCATGCCGGGGGCCGGGGGCGGACGCGGACAAGGGCCCCAGGCATCGCGTCCGGGCCAGGATGGCCAGCGCGGCGCGGGGGGGATGCCCTCGCGTCCGTCAGGCGGCAGGGAATGGGCCGGAGGCCGTGGCGAAGGCGGCGGCGTCCAGGCGGGACCCGGCGCGGGCCGGGGCTGGAGCGGCCCGCAGGGCGGCCGCGAGTCCGGCGGCGGGCGTGATTTCGGCCACGCGGGCGGAGGCGGCCATGGTGGCGGCGGTGGCCGTGGCGGCGGCAACGTCGGCATGGCCGGCGGCGGAGGTGGCGGAGGCGGTGGCGGCCATCACGGCGGTGGCCGCTGACCGGCACGGCCCGGCGCGCATCAGAACATGGCGGCGGGCCGCAGCGACACGATGCCGTAGACCACCGCGGCGGCCAAGGCCGCGATGACCAGCGCGAGCAGGCGGGTGCCCGCCGTATCGCGCGCGGAGTCGGCGCCGGTGGTGAATTCCTCGGCCGGGGCGTCGCCGGTGACCATGGCGCGGGTCAGCTTCTGCTTCTTCGCGACGCGGTACCAGACGATGGCCACGATGTGCAGCCCGACCAGGATCAGGATGGGCAGCTCGTCCAGCTTGTGCAGCCCGGTCAGCCGGTCCGACCAGTCCTTGCCGACCAGGCCGGCCAGCGGCCCTTCCGTGAAGATGTCGTCGTTGGCGAACAGCCCCGTGGCGGCCTGGTAGCCCAGCAGCAGGATCATGGCCACCACCGACAGCGCCCCCAGCGGATTGTGGCCGGGCGTGCGCGGCATGGTGCCTCTCAGGTAGGCGGCGATGGCGCGCGGCCCGCGCACGAAGCGCGCGAAGCGGGCATGGCCGCTGCCCACGAATCCCCAGACGATGCGGAACAGGATCAGCCCCAGGACGGCGTAGCCGAAAAGCAGATGGTATTCGGCCCAGAGCCCGCCGACCTTGACGGTGACGAAGGCTCCGATCACACAGACGACGAGCAGCCAATGAAAGAGGCGGGTGGGAAGGTCCCAGACGCGGATCTTGCTTGGGTTGGACATGGAGGCAGCCACCGAAGAAGCGGGAGAGTGGCTATTGTGCCATCGGTACCTGGGCGCGCGATGCGGGCATGCGACGATCGATCAGGGGATGGAGGGCCTGGGCGTGCCGCAGCAGCGCCTCGTCTTCGCCTTGCCTGCCCACCAGTTGCACGCCTACCGGCAGGCCACGCGGGGACCAGGCCGTGGGCAGGTGGATCGCGGGCCATCCCAGCACCGACCAGACCCGGTTGAAGGTCGAGTCGCCGGTATGGTGCAGGCCCGCCGGCGCCTCGCCGGCCGCGCTGGGGGTCAGGATGAGGTCGAAGTCCCGCATCCGGGCATCGAGCGCGGCGTGCGCTTCGCGCACCTGGTGCCGGGCCTCCTGGTACTGGCTGGCGGTGACCGAGCGTCCCGCGTCGATCGCCTTCAGCATGGCCGCGCTCAGTTCGCGGCCGCGCGTGCACAGGATGGGCAGCAGGGTGCGGGCCAGTTCGTGCAGCATGATGCGGCGATGGCATTCGGCCAGCGCGGGCAGGAGGCCGGCCAGGGGAGCTTCGACGACGGCGCAGCCCGCCCCGCGCAGCGCGGCGGACGCTTCGTCCAGCGCCTGCCGCGCTTCGGGCGACAGCGTTCCCAGTTCCATGGCGTCCAGGCGCCAGACGCGCAACCGATTGCCGGGACGACGGGGCGCGAGATCCTGCCAGGGCAGCAGGACCCTGGCGGCCAGAATGGCATCCTCCACGGATCGGGCGAACCAGCCCACGCAATCCAGGCTGTCGGCCACGGGCGCGATACCGGCCGAGGGGACCGCGTTCAGCGATGTCTTGATGCCGACCACGCCGCAGTAGGCCGCGGGCCGGATGACCGACCCGCCGGTCTGCGTGCCCAGCGCCAGCGGCACCATGCCGGCGGCCACCGCGGCGGCCGAGCCGCTGGACGACCCGCCGGGCGTGTGGCCGGGCCCGTGCGGATTGCGCGTCGGGCCCGGATGGGAGAAGGCCAGTTCGGCGGTAACGGTCTTGCCGACTGGCACGGCGCCGGCGGCGCGCAGCAGCTCGACGCAGGCCGCGTGGCGGGCCGCCGGGGTGGCCGCGCCGGGCAGGCCGAGTCCGGTCGGCATGCCTTCGACGTCGATGATGTCCTTCACGCCCACGGGGACGCCCAGCAGCCCGGGGCGCGGATCGGTGGGCGCGGGGCCGTCGCGGTAGGCGCGTTCGATCTGGCGGGGTTCGAACCAGCTCCAGGCCCTCAGGTCCGGTTCCAGCCGTGCGTGCCGCTCGATCACGCCGCGCGCGATGTCGGCTGGGGACAAGGTGCCGTCAGACAGGCGGGCGGCGATCTCGCCCGCCGATAGTGGGGAAAAGTCCAGGTGTCGCATGGCCGCCAGTATGCGTGGGCGGGTAGCCGGGAAGACGCGAATTTTTTTCGCGCCCCCCGCGCCGATTCGTCGTTTGCCCGGCCCGGCGGGACGGTCCAGACTTGCGCCGCAAGGAGGAAAGCCATGCAGACATTTTCCGATCAACTGGGGCTGCGCTGCGTATTGATGCGCGGCGGTACGTCCAAGGGGCCGTTTTTCCTGGCGGACGACCTGCCGCCGGCCGGCGAGCGGCGCGATGCCGCGCTGCTCAGGCTGATGGGGGCCCTGGAGCCGCGGCGGATAGACGGCATAGGTGGCATCGATTCGCTTACCAACAAGGTCGCGATCATTTCGCGCAGTACCCGGCCGGGCGTGGACGTGGACTATCTGTTCGCCCAGATCTGCGTCCACAAGAACACCATCGACTACTCGGTGAACTGCGGCAACATGCTGGCCGCCGTCGGCCCGTTCGCCATCGACGAAGGCCTGGTGAAGGCCGCCGCGGGGGCCTCCACCGACGTGGCCATCTTCAACGTCAACACCGGCAAGCGCATCGTGGCCACCGTGCGGACACGGGACGGCCGCGCCATCTATGCGGGCGAGGCGGCCATCGACGGCGTGGCCGGCACCGCTGCGCCGGTGTGGCTGCGTTTCTGCGACGTGGCCGGCGCCAAGACCGGCAAGCTGCTGCCCACGGGGCAGGCCATCGAGACGCTGGAGGGCGTGCGCGTCAGTTGCGTGGACGCGGCCGTGCCCATGGCCATCGTCGAGGCCGCCGAGCTGGGCATGACGGGCTACGAGACCGCCGGCGAGATCAACGCCCGCGACGATCTGCTGGCCCGCGTCGAGCGCGTGCGCCGCGCCGCCGGCCGGGCGATGGGCCTGGGCGACGTCGCGCGGCTGGAGATGCCCAAGCTCGTGACCGTGGCGCGGCCGGTGGCGGGCGGTACGATCAGTGCCCGGTACTTCATGCCGTACACCTGCCATACCTCGTTCGCCGTGACCGGCGCGGTATGCCTGGCGGCGGCCGTGCAGGTGCCGGGATCCGTGGCGGCGCGGATCGCCGCCCAGGGCGCGGCGGGCGAGGTCGCCATCGAGCACCCCGCGGGCACGCTGCGCGTCGGGATCGACGCGACTCAGGGCGCCGCGGGTACCGAGGTCCGTTCGGCCAGCCTGCTTCGCACCGCCCGGCGCCTGTACGCCGGCACCGTTTATTTTCCGGAGGCGACGCTGGATGCGCCCGCCGCCGAGCCTGCAAGGGAAGTTCTCGCATGAAATCGTTCCGTGTTCTCCTGATCGCCGGCCTCGCGCTCGCCGGGCCGCATGCCGCCCAGGCGGCCGATGCCTACCCGGCCGGACCCATCCGGCTGGTGGTGCCGTTCCCCGCCGGCGGCGGCACCGACATCCTGGCGCGCGAACTGGCGCGCGAGCTGGACCAGCAATGGCATCAACCCGTCATCGTCGAGAACCGTCCCGGCGCGGGCGGCGCCATCGGTGCCGCCGCGGTGGCCTCGGCCAAGCCCGACGGCTACACCATGCTGATGACGACCGCGGGCGTGTCGGCCATCAACCCCAGCCTGTACAAGTCGCTGCCCTACGATCCCGAGAAGCAGTTCACGCCGATCAGCCGCGTGGCTTCGACCGTGTTCGGCGTGCTGGTGCATCCTTCGCTGGGGGTGAACTCCATCGGCGAACTGATCGCGCTGGCCCGGAGCAAGCCGGGCATGCTGACCTTCGGGTCGGCGGGCAACGGCGCCGCGGGCCACCTGCCGGGGGAACTGTTCAAGTCCATGGCGCGGATCGACATCCGCCACGTTCCCTATCGCGGCACCAGCCCGGCGCTGAACGACCTGCTGGGCGGCCAGATCTCCATGATGTTCGCCATCCTGGGGCCGGCCACGCCCTACATCAAGTCGGGCCGGGTCAAGCTGCTGGCGACCACCGGCGCCGCGCGCGCGGCAAGCTTTCCCGATGTCCCCACGGTAACCGAGGCCGGGTTGCCCGGCTACGTGGCCGACGAGTGGTGGGGCGTCGCGGCGCCCAAGGCCACGCCGGCCGACGTGGTGCGCAAGTGGAACGCGGCAATGCGGGCCTACGTGGCCAGGCCGGCCGTGCGGCAGAAGCTGATCGAGAACGGCTACGAACCCGCGTCCGACACGGTGGAGGCCTTCTCGGCCCTGATCGCTGCGGACAAGGTGAAGTGGGGCAAGGTGGTGCGCGACGCTTCGGTCAGCGTGGACTAGGCGGCCTGCGACAGCAGGGCGCCCAGCAGGCGCGACACCGCGGGCGTGGGGACCACGCCCGGGTCGACCACCAGGCGCAGTTCGAAGCTGGCCCAGTCGTCGGCCAGCGGCACCTGCCGGATGTTGGCGGGAACGTGCCAGTCGGCGGGCGCGGCGGGCACCACGGCCACGCCCAGTCCCGCGCTGACCAGCGAGAACACCGCGGGGAAGCTGGTCACCTGGGTGGAGACGGCGGGCGGGTGCGGCGTGCCCGGGCCGTCCTGGCCCGAGAACTGCGCCAGCGCGCTGCCGGCCGCCCGCGCGATGTGCGGGAACCGCAGCGTTTCCTCATAGAAGACGGCATCCCGCCCGGCCAGTTCATGGCCGGCGGGGACCGCCAGGACCAGCGGCGTGCGCGTGTAGGGCAGGCTCCGCAGGGGGTCCGCCCGCGCGCCGGCATGGGCGATGCCCAGATCGACCGACCCGTTGGCCACCGCCTCCAGCACCGCCGCGCTCGTGGCTTCCCGCACCGATATGAGGATGCCGGGATATTCCGCCGAGAAGCGGGCCATCAGGTCGGCCAGTCCCGCGCACATGCCCGAGGTGTTGGAAGCGATCCTGACCGTGCCCGAGGTCCCGTCGGCGAACCCCGCCAGGTCTTGCTGCAATCCCTGCAATTCTTCCAGCACCCGTTCGGTGCGCCGCGCCACCGCCAGGCCGGCGGCGGTCAGGCGGGCGCCTTCCGGCCGCCGGGTCAGGAGGGCGATGCCCAGCTGCGATTCCAGCTCCAGGATGCGCTTGCTGGCGGCCGATGCCGTCAGGTGGATGGTCTCGGCCGCGCGCGCGACGCTGCCGGTTTCATCGACCTTGCGCAGCAGTTGCAGGGTCAGGAGATCGAATCGCGGATTCATGGAAGCGCTCCGTCGGGCCGCATGGCTCGATGAAAACAAAAACGCCCGGCGGAGCCGGGCGCTTCGGGACGTCGTCCGGGACGGCGCGGGCGTCAGCCCACGACTTCGCCGGTGTCCTTCTTGGCCGGCTTGACCAGGTCCTCGCGCTTGACGCCCAGCCACATGGCGATGGCGGCCGCGACGAACACGGACGAGTAGATGCCGAACCAGATGCCGATGGTCAGGGCCAGCGCGAAATAATGCAGCGACGGGCCGCCGAAGATCAGCATCGCGATCACCATCATCTGGGTCGAGCCGTGGGTGATGATCGTACGCGAGATGGTGGCGGTGATGGCGCTGTCGATCACGTCCCGCACCGAGGCCTTGCGCTGCTTGCGGAAGTTTTCCCGGATCCGGTCCATGATGACCACGGATTCGTTCACCGAGTAGCCCAGCACCGCCAGCACCGCCGCCAGCACAGGCAGCGAGAACTCCCACTGGAAGAAGGCGAAGAAGCCCAGGATGATGACCACGTCGTGCAGGTTGGCCACCACGCCCGCCACGGCGAATTTCCACTCGAAGCGGAACGCCAGGTAGATCATGATGCCGACCACCACGAACAGCAGCGCCAGCAGGCCGTCGTGGGCCAGCTCCTTGCCGATCTGCGGGCCCACGTATTCCACGCGGCGCAGTTCGACGCTGGCGTCGGTGGCCTTCAGGGCCTCGATGACCTCGTTGCTCTGCTGGGTCGAGGTCTTGCCCTCGATGTTGGGCAGCCGGATCATCACGTCGCGCGAGGTGCCGAAGTTCTGCACCTGGAAGTCGTTGTAGCCCTTCTGCGAGATGGTGCTGCGCACCTTGTCCAGCTCCACGGCCTGCGGGTAGGCCACTTCCATGACCGTGCCGCCGGTGAACTCGATGGACAGGTGGAAGCCCTTGGTGGCGATGAAGAACACCGCCGCCAGGAACGTGACCAGACTGATGATGTTCAGCACCAGCGCATGGCGCATGAACGGGATGGTCTTGTGGATGCGGAAGAATTCCATGTTGCTCAGACCTCTTTGGGTTTCCAGACCTGGCCAATCGACAGCTTGGCGAGTTTCTTGCGGCGGCCGTACCAGAGGTTGGCGAGCGCGCGGGCGCCGACCACGGCGGAGAACATCGAGGTCAGGATCCCGATGGTGTGGACGATGGCGAAGCCCCGTACTGGGCCCGAACCGAAGGCCAGCAGCGCCACCGCCGCGATCAGCGTGGTGACGTTGGAGTCCAGGATGGTGCCCCAGGCCCGCTCGAAGCCGAGGTGGATGGCCTGCTGGGGCGCGGCGCCGGCTCGCAGCTCCTCGCGTATCCGCTCGTTGATGAGCACGTTGGCGTCGATCGCCATGCCCAGCGTGAGCGCGATGGCCGCGATGCCGGGCAGGGTCAGCGTGGCCTGCAGCATGGACAGCAGCGCGATCAGCAGCAGCAGGTTGACCGCCAGCGCGATCACCGAGAACACGCCGAACAGCCCGTAGTACAGGATGATGAAGACGGCGATGGCGGCGAAGCCGTAGACCACCGAGTGGAAGCCTTTCTGGATGTTGTCGGCGCCCAGGCTGGGGCCGATGGTGCGTTCCTCGATGATCTCCATCGGCGCGGCCAGCGAACCGGCGCGCAGCAGCAGGGCGGTGTCGTTGGCCTCGACCGTGGTCATGCTGCCGGAGATCTGCACGCGGCCGCCGCTGATCTCGCTGCGGATCACGGGCGCGGTCACGACCTCGCCCTTGCCCTTCTCGAACAGCAGGATGGCCATGCGCTTGCCCACGTTGTCGCGGGTCACGTCGCGGAAGATGCGGGCGCCCTTGGCGTCCAGCGTCAGGTGCACGGCGGGCTGCTGGGTCTGGCCGTCGAAGCCGGCCTGGGCGTCCTGCAGGTTCTCGCCGGTCAGCACGACCTGGCGGCGCACCAGCACCGGCCGGCCGTCGCGGTCGGTGTAGCGTTCCAGGCCGAAGGGCACGGTGCCGCTGGCCAGCGCGCTGGTGGCTTCCGGCGAATCGTCCACCATGCGCACTTCCAGCGTGGCCGTGCGGCCCAGGATGTCCTTGGCCTTGGCCACGTCCTGCACGCCCGGCAACTGGACCACGATGCGGTCGGCGCCTTGCTGCTGGATGACCGGCTCGGCCACGCCCAGTTCGTTGATACGGTTGTGCAGCGTCGTGATGTTCTGGCGCAGCGCGTTGTCCTGCGAGGTCTTGATGGCCTGCGGGGTCAGGGCGCCGGTCAGCTTGAAGTCGCCGCCGGCGTCCTGGTCGCTGAGCTGCAGGTCGGGCAGGCCGTTGCGCAGCACGTCGCGCGCGGCATCGCGGGTGGCGGCGTCGCGGAATTTGATCTCGATGCTCTGGCCGACGCGGTCGATGCCGTTGTGGCGGATGTTCTTGTCACGCAGCTGCGAGCGCACGTCGCCGGTCATGGCGTCGTAGCGCTTGGTCAGCGCGCCCTTCATGTCCACCTGCAGCAGGAAGTGCACGCCGCCGCGCAGGTCCAGGCCCAGGTACATGGGCAGCGCGTGCAGCGAGCGCAGCCAGGCGGGCGAGGCCGACAGCAGGTTCAGCGCGACCACGTAGCCGGGATCGGACGAGTCGGGGTTCAGCGATTTCTCGAGCAGGTCGCGCGCGCGCAGTTGCTGGTCCGGGGAGTTCAGGCGCACCCGCACCGTGCCCACCGGGCCGTTCTGCTCGAAGTACAGGCCGGTATTGGAGATGCCCGCGGCCTGCAGGGTCTGGTCCACCCGCTCCATCATGGAGTTGTCGACCTTGATGGTCGCCTTGGCGCTGGAGACCTGGACGGCGGGGGATTCGCCGAAGAAGTTCGGCAAGGTGTAGACGAAGCCGATCACGACCACCACGGCGATCATGATGTACTTCCAGAGAGGGTAGCGATTCATCGGTAATCAAACCTCGGAAGGCTGGCGCATCGGCGCCGGTGCCCGCGGCGGGCCCGGCCGCAGAACGCGAAAAAGGGGCGGCGCCTGGCGCCAGCCCCCGGCAGAAGCATCGAATGCCGCCCGGGCGGCATGGATGCGAGCGCCTGGCTTACAGAGCCTTGATGGTGCCCTTGGGCAGGACGGTCTGGACCGCGGTCTTCTGGACCAGGACTTCCACCGCCTTGTCGCCTTCGCGCGAGATTTCCACCGAGACGTAGGTGTCGTTGACCTGGACGACCTTGCCCAGGATGCCGCCGGCGGTGACGACTTCGTCGCCCTTGGCCAGGGCGGCGACCATGTTCTTGTGCTCCTTCTGGCGCTTCATCTGAGGACGGATCATCAGGAAATAGAGGATCACGAACATCAGGACGATGGGCAGCATCCCCATCAGGGCGCCTTCGCCTCCGGCCGCAGGAGCTTGCGCCAGGACATTGGCGAGCGCGTTGGATGTCAGCATTTCTTCTCCAGAATCAATGACTTGCGTCGAAAATAACTCAAAATTGTAGCCCAGCCCGCCCAGGGCGGAACCGGGCCTCTTTTAGGGATAACCCAGGCCGACCGCCGTGCTGACCAGTGGCCGCGAGCACCTGGTTGGCCACGGCGGGGCCGGGAGGTGGCATTCTAGACGCCACGCGCCCGGTTGGCGGCGAATTCCGCGCGCCAGGCCGCGAAAACGCCGCCGGCGATGGCGTCGCGCATTTCCTGCATCAGCTGCAGGTAATAGTGGAGGTTGTGGATCGTGTTGAGCCGCGCCCCCAGGATCTCGTTCGACCTGAACAGGTGGTGCAGGTAGGACCGGGAAAAGTTCTGACACGTATAGCAGCCGCAGGTTTCATCCAGCGGACGGGTGTCGTCCCGGTAGCGCGCGTTGCGGATCTTGACGTCGCCGTAGCGGGTGAACAGCCAGCCGTTGCGGGCGTTGCGCGTGGGCATCACGCAATCGAACATGTCCACGCCGGCGGCCACGCCGTCCACCAGGTCCTCGGGCGTTCCGACGCCCATCAGGTAGCGGGGGGCGTCCTGCGGCAGCCGGGGCGCCACGTGGGCCAGGATGCGCAGCATGTCTTCCTTGGGCTCGCCCACCGACAGGCCGCCGATCGCGTAGCCGTGGAAGCCGATGTCCTGGAGGCCCGCCAGCGATTCGTCGCGCAGGCTTTCGTACATCCCGCCCTGGACGATGCCGAACAGCGCGTTGGGGTTCTCCAGCGCCTCGAACTCGTTGCGCGAGCGGCGCGCCCAGCGCAGCGACATCCGCATCGAGGTGGCCGCCTCGTCCACGGTGGCCGGCCGGCCGTCGATGGCGTAGGGCGTGCATTCGTCGAACACCATCGCGATGTCCGAATTCAGGCTGCGCTGGATGCGCATCGATTCCTCGGGCGTCAGCATCAGCCGCGCGCCGTCGATGGGCGAGGCGAAGCGCACCCCTTCCTCCGTGATCTTGCGCAGACCCTCCAGGCTGAACACCTGGAAGCCGCCCGAATCCGTCAGGATGGGTTTGTGCCATTGCATGAAGCCGTGCAGGCCTCCGTGGGCGTCGATGATCTGCGTGCCCGGCCGCAGCCAGAGATGGAAGGTGTTGCCCAGCACGATCTGCGCGCCCACCTCGTCCAGCTCGTAGGGCGCCATGGCCTTGACCGTGCCATAGGTGCCCACCGGCATGAAAATGGGCGTCTCGACCACGCCATGGTTCAGCGTCACGCGCCCGCGGCGCGCCTGGCCCTCGGTGGCCAGGAGTTCGAATTTGAGTCCGTTCATCGTTCTATAAACATCGCGTCGCCGTAGCTGAAGAAACGGTAGCGCTGGGCCACGGCGTGGGCGTAGGCGCGACGGATGGGGACCATGCCCGCGAACGCCGAGATCAGCATCATCAGCGTCGACTTGGGCAGGTGGAAATTGGTGACCAGCGCGTCCACCGCCCGGAACTCGTAGCCGGGCGTGATGAACAGGCGCGTGTCGCCGCGCGTCTCGCGCAGCGGCCAGTGAGTGGCGGCGGCCGATTCCAGGGCCCGCACGCTGGTCGTGCCCACGGCGACCACCCGGCCGCCGGCGGCGCGGGCCTGCGCGATGGCGTCCACGGTGGCCTGGGGCAGCGTATAGAGTTCGCTGTGCATCACGTGCTCGGACAGATTGTCCACCCGCACAGGCAGGAAGGTGCCGGCGCCCACGTGCAGCGTCACGAAGGCGGTGCGCACGCCCTGGGCGCGCAGCGTCGCCAGCAGGGCATCGTCGAAGTGCAGCCCCGCTGTGGGGGCGGCCACCGCGCCGGGTTCCCGGGCGTAGACCGTCTGATAGCGGGCGTCGTCGCCGGTGTCCGGCGTGTGCGTGATGTAGGGCGGCAGCGGCGTCTGGCCGTGCTCGGCCAGCAGCTCCAGCACCGGGCCGGGGAAGCGCAGATCGAACAGGTCGCCCTCGCGGCCCAGCATGGCCACGTCGAAGGCGCCCGCCAGGCGGATCGTCGCGCCGGCCTTGGGCGACTTGCTGGCGCGCAGGTGCACCAGCGCCCGGTCGGGCTCGGTAATGCGTTCGACCAGCACCTCCACCTTGCCGCCGCTGCTTTTTTCGCCGAAGAGGCGCGCCTTGATCACCCGCGTGTCATTGAAGACCAGCAGATCGTTCGGGCGCAGCAGGCCGGGCAGATCGGCAAACCGGCGGTCGTGCAGCCCGCCTTGCGCGTCCAGGTGAAGGAGGCGGCTGGCGGTGCGGTCGGCGGCGGGGGTCTGGGCGATCAGCTCGGGCGGAAGTTCGTAATCGAAATCGTCGAGAGTGAGATCTGGCACGGGTAAGACAGGATAGGGAAAGCGCACGGCAACCCACCATCATAGCCTGGAATGGGCGCCTACCCGGACGGCTGCCCGGCCGCCCGCCGCCGGTTCAGGCCGTCCGCGCTTCCTGCTCGAGCCAGTCCCGGAACAGCCTGACGACCTCGCGCTTGGAGGCCGGTTCGTTGCTGACGATGTGGTAGCTGGACGCCAGCCGGACCTCCAGCGGGAAGGGCGCCACCAGCCGGCCGGTCGCCAGGTCCAGGCGGGCGAGTTCCTTGGTCGTCGCGACCACGCCCTTGCAGGCGACGGCCGCTTCCATGGCGGGAATCGAGTGCCAGAAGTGAGGGCCGCGCGAGGTGTCTATGCCCGTCACGCCCGCCTTTTCCAGCCACATGTCCCAGAACGACGGCCCTTCGTACAGCACGCCGCGATCGTCGTGGAGCAGCACGTGGCGGCGCAGATCGTCGGGCTCGCGCAAGGGATTGTCGCCTTCGAGCAGGGCGGGGCTGCACAGCGGGGTGATGGTCAGCGGCATCAACTGGTCGACCCGCATGCCCGGGTAGCCGCCGTTGCCGAACACGACCAGGACGTCGACCTCGTCCACCCAGCCCATCACGCTGGCGACGTCCCCCCGCGGCCCGCGCGGCAGGCGCGAGAACTGCCGCACCCGGGTGGAGACGCGCACGTCGATGTCGGGGCACGCGGTCACGAAGCGGTGCAGGCGCGGCATCAGCCAGTTGGAAATGAAGGAGGGGGGCGCGCCGACCTCGAGCACGTCGGCGCCGCGATGGTCGCGCAGCCGTCCGACTGCCTGGCGCAGGCAGTCGAAGCCTTCTTCCAGCTTGGGAAAGAAGATCTCGGCGCTGGCGGTCAACTCGATGCCGCGATGGACGCGGCGGAAAAGGCGCACGCCCAGCATGTCCTCCAGGATCTGGATCTGGTGGCTGACGGCGGCCGGCGTGACGTTCAGTTCCTCGGCGGCCTTCTTCAGGCTGCGGTGGCGGGCGGCCGATTCGAAGGCCCGGAGCGCGGTCAGCGGGGGCAGCGGGTGGCTCATGCTTTCAGATTAGTTTTTCTAACTTAATGCAGGAAGAGAATTCGTGTGACAGGCCACAGGGGCATACCTATAGTAGTCCGGAAATCAGAGCGGTTTATCTCGCATCAAGAAGATCCCAGGGATGCATCAATTTAATGCGTCTAATCTGAAAACCACCCAGGACACGCCATGCCCGACATCCAGATCCTCAACCCCGCTGGCCTTGGTACCCCGCTTGCCCAGTATTCCCAGGTGGCCCGCGTCAAGGCCTCGGAATTCGTCTTCATCGCGGGGCAGGTGGCGACAGACCCGCATGGGAACACCGTCGGCGCGGGCGACTTCGATGCCCAGTGCGTCCAGGTCTTCCGCAACATCGACATCGCGTTGAAGGAAGTGGGCGCCACCTGGCAGAACGTGTTGCAGTTCACGACCTATCTGGTGCATTCGCAGGACATCCCCCGGCTGGGCGCCTACCGCGAGCGTGCCTTTCCGGGCATGTTCGGCACCCGCGCCTATCCGACCAACACCTTGCTGATGATCGATCGCCTGGTGCGCGAGGATCTGCTGCTCGAAGTGCAGGCGATCGCGGCGCTATGAGCTCCTGTTTGCGCGAAGGCGGGTTCGAGCTGGACGGCATCCCCGTCCGCTACGTGGAAGGCGGCGCGGGCCTGCCGCTGCTGTTGCTGCACGGCTCGGGCGCCGGCGCGTCCAGCCACGGCAACTGGCAGCGCGTACTGCCGCGGCTGGCCGAACGGCACCACGTGCACGCGATGGACCTGATCGGCTTCGGCCGGTCGGGCGCCAAGCCCGCCGGGCCGCATTTCGACTATGCCCTGTGGCTGCGCCAGTGCCGCGAAATGATCGCGCGCATGCCGGGAGGGCGGATAGGCGTGATCGGACATTCCCTGTCCGGCACCCTGGCCCTGCGGCTGGCGGCCTGCGAGCCGCGCGTGGCGCGCGTGATGACGACGGCGACCATGGGCGCGTCGTTCGCCGCCAATCCCGCCACGGAAACCGCCTGGAGCTTTCCCCGGGACCGCGAGGCGCTGAAGCGGGCCTCGCGCCTGCTGGTCCATGATCCGGCGCTGATCGACGAGGCCTATCTGGACGGCCGCGAGCGCATCCTGCGCGAGGGCGACCACGGCCGGCGTTTCGAACAGATGTTCGCGGGCGACAAGCAGCGCTTCATCGATGACGTCGCGCTGACGGCGGACGAGCTGGCCGCCATCGGGTGCGAGGTGCTGATGCTGCATGGCCGTGACGACCGCGGTTTCCCCGCCGATGCCCTGACATTGCCGATGTCGCGATCCATCGCCCGGGCCGACGTGCACCTGCTGAGCCGCTGCGGCCACTCGGTCGCCTTCGAGTGGCCGGAGAAGTTCCTGGCGCTGGCCGTGCCGTTCTTCGCCGAGGTGGAGCATGGGTGAACCCGCCTACATCCTGAAGGGCAAGGTGATCGATGGCACGCTGGATGCCCCGATCGCGCATGGCGCGGTCGTGACGCAGGGCGAGGCGATCGCGTGGGTGGGCGAGGCGGCGGCATTGCCGCCGCGCTACGCGCAGGCCGGCGCCCAGGTGGTCGACCTGCCCGGCCGCAGCATCCTGCCCGGCCTGATCGACGGGCATATCCACATCTCGTTCGGCGAGGCGCGCTCGGAAGAGGAACTGGCGCTGTACACACCGGTGGAGTTCCGGACCCTGAAGGCGGTGTGGAATGCGAAGAAGGTGCTGCAGGCAGGCGTGACGAGCGCCTTCGATGCCGCCACCACATTCAACATCGCGCAGTCGGTGCGCGACGCGATCGATAGCGGCATGTTCGAGGGGCCGCGCCTTGCGGTGTCGGGCCGGCAACTGACTTCCCACCAGGGGCTGGAGGATTCCTTCCCCAACTGGATGGAGTTTCCGCCGGGGCAGGCGGGGGTGCTGATCCGCAGCCGCGACGAACTGGTCGAACAGATCCGCTACCAGGTCAAGGACGGCGTCGATGCCATCAAGGTGTCGGGATCGAACGACTCCTTCATCACCCCCGATTCGCTGGACGGCTCGGCCTTCACCTATGAGGAATACCGGATCGTGGCCGACGAGGCCCACCGGCTGGGCCGCATGTGCACGGTGCACGCCCGGTCCCGCGATGCCGTGGCCGATGCCGCGCGCGCCGGTTTCGACGTGATCTTCCATGCGTCCTTCATCGACGACGAAGGCATAGACCTGTGCCTGCGCAACGGCTGCGTGATCGTGCCGACGCTGCCCTTGCTGGTCAACGCGATCGAGGCCACGGGTGGGTCGGCCAATCCGGCCAACGCCGGATTCCAGCGCGAGGTCGACGCGGCGCTGACCAATCTGGCACGCGCCAGCCGTGCCGGCGTTCCGCTGGTGCCCGGGTCGGAAAGCGGCTGGTCGCCGGTGCCCTACGGCCAATGGCACGCCCGCGAGATGCAGATATTCGTCGACGACCTGGGCCTGTCGCCCGGGCAGGCGCTGCATGCGGGCACACTGGGCGCCACGCGGCTGTTCCGCC
The DNA here is from genome assembly GCF_003854895.1 of Pigmentiphaga sp. H8. NCBI lineage: Bacteria > Pseudomonadati > Pseudomonadota > Betaproteobacteria > Burkholderiales > Alcaligenaceae > Pigmentiphaga > Pigmentiphaga sp. H8. Next base: position 1,406,177 of record NZ_CP033966.1, read on the forward strand.
GTTTCGGCGACCGGGTCGGCAAGCTCGAGGCCGGACGCTATGCCGATCTGATCGTGGTCGACGGCGATCCGCTGGCCGACATCGGGCTGCTGCAGAAGCCGTCGCGCTTCGACCTCATCCTGAAGGCCGGCCGCCCGGTGGACCGCACGCCGCCCGCGCCGCGCAGGCCCATGCACTACGAACGGCACAAGATGTTTCTCAACGGCATTTTCCACTACGACCAGGATGCCGGCCACGGCGTCCTGCGGCGCTGACCTTTCTTCATTCTTCAGCAGGAAACTCGATGACGTACAGCAAAGAGCAACTCGCCGGCCTGGTCCAGGCGGATCGCGTGCACCGGGCCTACTACACCGATCCGGCCGTGTTCGAGGCCGAGATGGCCAAGGTGTTCGGCAAAGTGTGGGTCTATGTGGGCCACGACAGCCTGGTGCCCAATCCGGGCGACTACTACTGCACGACGCTGGCCGGCCAACCGGTGGTGCTGAGCCGCCACGAGAGCGGTTCGGTGCACGTGCTGTACAACCGCTGCGGCCATCGCGGCGCCAAGGTGTTGTCCCGCACGCGCGGCAACGCGCGCGTGTTTTCGTGCATGTATCACGGCTGGGCGTTCCGTCCCAACGGCGAGCTGGCGGGCGTGCCGATGCGCGCCGACTTTCCCGAGGATGCGCTGCGCGAGCCGCGCGCCGGCATGGAATCGTTGCCACGCGTCGACAGCTATCGCGGCTTCGTGTTCGCCTCGCTCGATCCCGCCGTGATGCCGCTGCTCGATTTCCTGGGCGAGGCGCGCAAGGGCATCGACGAACTGGTCGACCGTGCGCCCGAAGGGCGGGTCGAGTTCGCGGCCGGCTGCCATCGCTACCACTTCCGCGGCAACTGGAAGCTGCAGATGGACAACATGGCCGACACCTACCATCCCGCAGCGGCCCACGGTTCGACCGTCGGTCCGGACGGCCGCCAGTTCCAGCGGCGCGCCGGCGCGCAGGGCGGTGCGGCCCTGTTCTTCGCGCCCAATGGCGAAGCGGTGGTGTCGCAGCTGGGCGTGAGCGGCTTCCCGCACGGCCACAGCTCGGAACAATCGCTGTTCGACAAGGAACAGGCCGGCGGCGTCTGGGACGACTACCGCGCCCTGATGGTCGCGCGCTACGGCCAGGAGCGCACCGCCGACATCCTGAAGAATCGCCGGCACAGCCTGACGCTGTTCCCGACGCTGGACATCCTGATCGCCCAGACCTCGGTGCGCGTGGTCAAGCCGATCGCGGTGGACCTGACCGAAGTCGAGATCTGGCCGGTCAGGCTGGCGGGCGCGCCGGCCGTGATCTCGGACGACCTGGTCAAGTACGTCAACATGACCCATTCCGCGTCGTCGTTCATCCAGACCGACGACCTCGAGGCCTTCGAGCGCTGCCAGGAAGGGCTGAAGGCGCAGGGCAGCGACTGGGTGCTGGTCGCGCGCGGCATGGGCACCGAAGTCGACCAAGGCGACGGGGTGCTGTTCGGCGCGCGTTCGAGCGAGGTCGGCCAGCGCGCCAAGCACTATGCCTGGCGCGATCTGATGAGCGCCTGATTCCACCAGAGAGCAACCATGAACACGCTTGCAAGACTCACCCCTGCCGGCCATGCCGCACCGTCCCTGGACACCCTGCGCGACTTCGTCGAACACGAGGCCGACCTGCTCGACAACCGCCGCTTCGACGACTGGCTGGACCTGTACAGCGACGATGCCGTGTATTGGGTGCCGGCCTCGCAGGACCAGGCCGACTGGATCAGCCACGTGTCGCTCTACTATGACGAGAAACACACCATGAAGACGCGTGTGGCGCGGCTCAAGCACCCGATGATCCATTGCCAGGACCCGCCTTCCACGACGGTGCGCGTGCTGTCGAACTTCGGTCTGGAAACTGCCGACGGCGACCGTTTCCGCGTCCGCAGCAAGTTCATCATGCTGGAGGACCGGCCCGGCGCCGACCGCCGCGTGTACGGCGGACGCTATCTGCATACGCTGCGTCTGGACGGCACGCATATGAAGATCGTCCAGAAGTGTGTCCGGCTCACCAACTGCGACCAGAGCTTTCCGCAACTGACCCAGCCGTTCTGAGGACGCGCACCGGCGCTCTTCCCCCTGGAGGTCCACGATGAAATCCATGCTGCGCATCGGCCGCCTGCTGGCCTGTATGTCGGTCCTGGCGTCCGCGGCTCCCGCGGCGCAGGCCGACGATTACCCGACCCGCCCCGTGCGGATGATCGTGCCGTATGCGCCGGGCGGCGCGCCCGACGTGCTGGCGCGTTCGCTGGCGCCCGGCCTGTCGGAATTCTTCAAGCAACAGTTCGTGATCGAGAACCGGCCCGGCGCGGGCGGCATCGGCGCGGCCGAAAGCGTGGTCCGGGCCGCCCCGGACGGCCAGGTACTGTTCTTTTCCGACATCCAGCAGCTCGCGATCAATCCCTACCTGTTCGCGAAGCTGCCCTATGCCGCCGACAAGGACTTCACGCCCGTGACCCTGGCCGCGACCATTCCGCTGTACATCGCCGTGCAGTCGTCGCTGAACGTGCACAATATGGCCGAGCTCGTCGCCCTGGCCAAGGCCAGGCCGGGGGCGTTGACCTACGGTTCGTCGGGCATAGGCAGCATCCACCACATCGCCATGGAGTCGATGCTGCACGGCCTCGGCATCAACGTCGTGCACGTGCCGTACAAGGGGTCGGGCCAGTCGGTGCCCGCCTTCATGGGCGGCGAGACGTCCATGGTGATCGCCGCCTATCCGGCGCTGGAGCAATACGTCAGGACCGGCAAGGCACGATTCATCGCCGTCACCACCCTCGAACGCCCGGCCATGACGCCCGACATCCCGGCCGTGTCCGAGACCGTGCCCGGCTACGACTTCAGTTCCGAGATGGGCATCGTGGTGCCGGCCGGCACGCCGCAGACCGTGGTACAGCGGCTTTCGGCCGCGGTGGCGCGGGCGCTCAAACAGCCCGATACCGTCGTCCGCCTGAAGGCCATGGGCGCCACGGCCATCGCCAGCAGCCCCGACGGCTATGCCGCCAACATCCGCAACAACCTGGACAAGTTCGGCAAAGCGGTCAAGCTGGCCGACATCACGCCCAACTGAACCCGTCCATACGGAGCGTTTCCTTGAAGCTACTCAGATACGGCCCGCCGGGCCTGGAGCGGCCCGGCCTGCTCGATGCCGCCGGCGCGATCCGCGACCTGTCCGGCCTCCTGACCGACATCGGTCCCGACACCCTGTCGCCGGACACGCTGCAAGCGCTGGCCGCGCTCGACCCCCGGCGCCTGCCCGTGGTGGACGGCGCGCCGCGCCTGGGCACGCCCTGGCGCGGCATCGGCAAGTTCGTCGCGGTCGGCCTGAACTACGGGCGCCATGCGGCCGAGGCCGGCATGGCCATTCCGGCCGAACCCACGCTGTTCTGCAAATGGACCAGCTGCATCTCGGGCCCGGATGACGACATCGTCATTCCGCCCGGCTGCGCCCGGGTCGACTGGGAAGTGGAACTGGGCATCGTCATCGGCAGCCGCGCGCGGGCCGTCGACGAGGCCGATGCCCTGCGCCACGTGGCCGGCTACTGCCTGGCCAACGACGTGTCCGAACGCGAATACCAGATCGACCGCGGCGGCGGCCAGTGGGGCAAAGGCAAGGGCTTCGACAGCTTCGGCCCGCTGGGGCCCTACCTGGTCACGGCGGACGAAGTGCCCGACCCGCAGGACCTGGAGCTGTGGCTGGAACTCAATGGCGAGCGCCGGCAGACAGGGCATACCGGCGACATGATCTTTTCCTGCGCCCGCCTGGTCAGCGAGTGCAGCCGCGTGATGACGCTCGAACCTGGAGACGTCATCATCACCGGCACCCCGGCCGGAGTGGGGATGGGGGCCCGCCCGCCGCGCTACCTGGAAGCGGGTGACGTGGTCACGCTGGGCGGCGGCGTGCTGGGGTCCCAGACACAACGGGTCGTTGCGGCGGGCTGAGGGGCGGACCCCCAGCGTGGCCGCGGGCGGGGCGGATCAGTCCTGGCGGCTGGTCACTTCCACCAGGTGATAGCCGAACTGGGTCTTGACGGGGCCCTGGACGACGTTGACGGGGGCGCTGAACACCACCCTGTCGAATTCCGGCACCATCTGGCCGGGGCCGAAGGTGCCCAGATCGCCGCCCTGGGCGCGCGAGGGGCAGCTGGAGTGCTCGCGCGCGACCTGCGCGAAATCGGCGCCGCCTTCGATGGCGGCTTTCAGTTCGTTGCACTGGGCCTCGGTGGAGACCAGGATGTGGCGGGCGCTTGCATGGGCCATGATTTGCTCCTTGGTAAGAGGAAGCAGAGTACCGCAAATTACGGGTATAATTTGCGGCTCCCTTCCTTTCGGCCCTTCGCGCCGGAAGAACCTGCCCGAGTGGTGAAATTGGTAGACGCAGGGGACTCAAAATCCCCCGCCGCAAGGCGTGCCGGTTCGATTCCGGCCTCGGGCACCATCACAAAAACTTCTGGCGTTTAGCGCGATTCAGCCGTCATTTGAAAGACGGGCTAGTCGACTTCGCCCCATGCATTCAGACAAAGTCACGCTGGCCGAGCGGGAATACGCACTGCATCTGAACGCGAGGGTGCAACTCGCTACCGAGCGGTCTATCATTCATTCCAGCAATCTCACGGGGAAAGGCAGGAAATGGAACAGGTTATTCAGCGGTTGCGTCAGTTCCGCGACGAGCGAAACTGGCAGCAATTCCACAATCCCAAAGACTTGGCCTTGGCGCTCAGTATCGAGGCCAGCGAACTTCTGGAGGTTTTCCTATGGAAACCCCCTGAAGCCGCCGATCGCGAAAAGGTGAAAGAAGAGCTTGCCGATGTCTTGGCCTACGCGCTGCTGCTGTCCGACGCGTACGACTTCGACATAAAGAAAATCGTCCTGGAGAAGATCGAAAGGAACGAACAAAAGTACCCCGTACACAAGGCAAAGGGAACCGCGAAGAAATACAACGAGCTATGACCCGGCAGCACCTTGTCGAAGTGAAGCGCTATCGGTTTTCCCCAGAAACGCTGGCGGAAATCGAGACCAATGCATACGCAGCGAACAACTGGCCGCTTGTTTATATTCTCAGCGATGGAACGACACGCTGCGCCTATGTCGGCGAGACGACGGACACGCTGGCTCGCCTTGGTACGCATCTCAAGCACCCTCGGAAGCGATCGTTGACGACGGTACACCTCGTCAGCAGTGAACGCTTCAACAAGTCGGCGACTCTCGATATAGAGTCGTCCCTTATAAAGTACATGTCAGCCGACGGTCGTTTCAGCATGTTGAACGGCAACCTCGGCCTGAGCGACCACAACTATTATCAGAGGGATGCGCTCTATTCCAGGATATTTCGCGAGGCCTGGGACAGGCTGCGCGAGTACGGAATCGCCCAAAGGTCAATCGAGGCCATCGACAATTCCGATGTTTTCAAATACTCGCCCTACAAATCTCTGTCGGCCGACCAACAGCAAGGCCTGATCGAGATAATGCGGTCGCTGGTCGACCCCGGGTTCAAACATATCGTGGTTCAGGGGGGTGCCGGAACCGGAAAGTCGGTATTGGCGATATTTCTATTCAAGCTCATTCATTCCGATCTTGATGAACTGGATCTGCGCGAATTTTCCGAGGAAGAGAAAGAAGTTCGGGACCTGCTGGGGCAAATCAAACAATCGCTTCCACACCCGCGCATGGCCCTGGTAGTCCCTATGAGCTCGTTTAGGAGCACGCTGAAGAAGGCGTTCCGGAACGTTGCAGGCCTGCGTCCCGATATGGTCATCAGCCCTTCCGAGCTGACGAAGCAACGCTACGACATCGTCTTGGTCGATGAATCACATCGCCTGCGCAAGCGCGTCAATCTGGGAGCCTATTTCGGTGGCTTCGACGCGGCCTGCGCAGCGCTTGGACTGGACAAGGATAGGTGCAGCGAGGTGGATTGGGTTACGCGCCAGTCGGATAAAGCAGTCTTCTTCTACGACCCGTACCAAAGCATCAAACCATCCGATGCCAACGCATCCGACTTCGATGACATCAAGTCTTCGCCGGGCAGCACGGTCATAACTCTGGCATCCCAGTTCCGCGTACGCGCCGGGCGGCACTACGTGCAGTTTGTCGATGATCTACTGCACATGCGGCTTTCGGCTGACGAGAAGTTCAGTTCCGGCAAGTACGAGTTTTTGGTTTTCGACGCACTCTCCGACATGGTAAAGGAGATAACGCAGAGAAACTCCAGCTACGGTTTGGCGCGACTGGTGGCTGGTTACTCCTGGCCCTGGATTTCCAGGAAGTCCCCCGATCTACATGACATCGAAATCGGTGACGTGCGGCTGCGGTGGAACAGCACGACCGTGGATTGGATCAACGCGGAAGGCGCTGCGGGTGAGGTGGGCTGCATTCACACCACCCAAGGCTATGACCTGAACTACACCGGCGTAATCTTCGGCCACGAAATCCGCTACGACGAAGAACTGGACCAGATTGTCATTGACCGCAACAACTATCATGACCGGAACGGAAAGCAGACCATCGAAGATCCGAATGAACTCAAGCAGTACATACTGAACATCTATCGGACCATCATGCTGCGAGGCATACGCGGCACGTTTCTCTATGCGTGCGACGACAGCTTGAGGCGCTATCTGAAGCGGCATGTGGAGAGCCACAAATCCAACGTCATCGCGTTCGCTGCGCCTGGCAAGCCTTTGGAACCTTACGTCAACGCAGTCCCGCTCTATGACTTGCGAGCGGCAGCGGGTGGTTTCAGCGCGCTCCAACACGTCGAGCATGAAAACTGGGTAGCGGTCCCCGATGGCATGCCCGTGGGGAGGAATATATTTGCCTGCCATGTCGTCGGAGAATCCATGAACAAGATCATCCCCGACGGCGCCATCTGCCTGTTTCGCTTGAACCCAGGCGGCAGCCGAAATGGAAAAATCGTGCTAGTGGAATGTGCCGATACGCAGGATGGCGACGCTGGTTCGCGATATACGGTGAAGGAATATCAGAGCTTCAAGGTGCGTACCGAAGATGGGGCCGAGAATCAACAGATCCTATTGAAACCGCGATCTACCAATCCAGAGTTGACCCCAATTGAGCTCAGCAAGGAAGACGACGAACATCGCTATCGAGTGGTGGGCGAGTTTTTGGGAGTGATCAACTAGCAACGTCTGTGCGCAAATGCCGCCGGACTGATGGGCAGAGGCCATCGGTGGGCCGAGATAGAAGGTTCCTTTGTCGTTGGATAGGACTGGCTTGTACTCACCGGCTTTGAGGCGCTCTGTCCAAAGGACACCGACGCCGCGTTTTATCTTGTACTCAACCTCCTGCGGAAGGATGTAGCCCTTCGTGATGGAAGGGGGCGCAACTAGGTTGCGGTCAATTCCCCCAGGCATGGGGGGGCATCGCACATCCACCAACAAGAGATGCAGCGGAAAGGGCCAGTGAGCCAATAACTCTCGCGTACAACCTTCGGTCTTTCACTGCATCGCCTCCCACGGATTGAGGATAGCGACTCCCGTAGGCGCGAAATCGGTCACATTGCGAGTGACGATCGTCATTCCATGGACAAGGGCCGTTGCTGCGATGAGCGCGTCACGTTCGCCGCGTTTGTCGGGGATGTGCAGCCGGGCGCAACGTTGCGCCACGGCCGTATCGATTGGCAATGTTCGCCCCGAGAACTCCGGCAACACGTGTTGCTCCAGCCACGAGCGCAGCATGGCTCCCTGAGTGGCGTCTTTGCGTTCAATCGACAACACGCCAAGCTCCAGCTCCATGATGGTGATGGCAGAAACGAAAAGCTCTGTGGCATCGACGCTTTCCGTCCATGCCGCCACGTTCGGGTCAGCTTTGCCAACCCGGACCTTTCGCAGTTCAGACACTACGTTGGTGTCGAGGATGAACATCATGAGAGATCAGCCGGTCGGGGACCGATGGTCACACGCGGCGGTTCAAATTCGATGTCCGCAACGTCCGGCATGGCCAGAGCATCGGCAATGTTGCGACGCTGCCTTGTCAGCCGCTGGTATTCCTCGATGCTCAACAGTACATGCGCAGGCTTGCCGCGATCCGTGATAAACACGGGACCATGCTTGGCTGCTTTCTTTGCGCGAGTAACGTCCTGGTTGAGCTCTCGGCTGGATAGGGTTGTGATGGTCATGGCGAGTACCTCCTGCACGAGTCACAATTGTAGGTATGTTACTACATTTTTGGCGAAGTGTCCATAAGAGGCCGGTAGGCTATGCCGGCTCGCAGTCGAATCCAGGGAGATCGCGGCCGATCTGAGCCGTCGGTAGCCGCCGGCATGCAATAACGAGTGGCTATCGCGTCGCGCATCCCGGCATCTCCCAGCCCCGGATTCCGTCTCACATAATCGTCCGCACTACGCACGCCTACCCACGGCCCGCGTAGTGAAAAACATAAACGGATGGAGACGCCATACATGTTCCCGCGCACCCTGATCAGCACCTGCGTGCTGCTGGCACTTGCTGCCTGCGGTGGTTCGGATGGTTCGAGCACCGGTACCGACACCACCACTCCTACCCCGCCGGCCGCCGCCGGCCCGGGCGTATTCGACAGCTCGCTGGCTTTCGACAAGGCCGGCTACACGACCATCACCGTCACGCTCGACGGCGTGAGCACGCCGGTGCGCTGGTACCGGGAAGTCTGCTACGTCGGCAAGCCGATGAAGCTGGCGCCCACGCAGGCGGCCGGCGCAGTGGACAATCAGGACTGCGGCTATCAGAACATGAACATCTTCGTGCGCGAGGCCGACGCTGCCAGGCAGGACAATCCCATCTTCTTCAACGTCAACAACTCCGGCTGGCTTGCCAGCTACCAGGGGGGCAAGGGCGGTTGGGATCCCGCGACGCCGGTCACGCGTACCAATTATTCGGGCGCGGACATCGTCAACGGCGGCGCCTACGTCAGCACCAGCGACACGGACAAGATCGGCGCGGCGCTCAAGCGTGGTTTCGTATACGTCAACGTCGCCTCGCGCAGCCGTGGCGCCGTCGCGCCCGCGGGGGTCTACGAGGACGGTGTCTATCAGGGCAAGTCGCCGGCGGCCATCGTCGACGCGAAGGCGGCGGTGCGCTATCTGCGCCTGAACGACGGCGCCATGCCGGGCGATGCCGGCCGCATCGTGGTGAACGGCACGAGCGGGGGCGGCGCGCAGAGCACGCAATTGGGCGCCACGGGCAATAGCGCGGACTATTTCCCCTACCTGCAGGCCATCGGCGCCGCCGGCATCGACAAGGACGGCAAGAGTTCCATCGACGACGACGTCTTCGCCATCGTGGCCTATTGTCCGATCCAGGACATGGGCAGCGCCGATCTGGCCTACGAGTGGATGTTCAATGTGCTGGATACGCGCGCGCTGGTGGCGGCGGACCAGTTGGCCGGGAAGATCGTGGATGCGGGCGGGGCCCCGTTGATCCGGGCTTCCAATCCGGATCCCGCCGGCAGTGCCGAGTTGATGAGCGCGTTCAAGACCTATCAGGCCGGCCTGGGGCTGAAGAATGACGACGGCTCGGCGCTGACCACGGACAACATGCTGGCCGCCATCCAGGCGGAGATCAAGAAGGCCGCGACCCGGCAGGTCAAGGCGGGCAAGCCGTTCGTCGCTTATGGCGCCTATGGGGACGCCGCGGGCAACGGGGTGGGCGGGGGAAGCGGAACGCTGCACTATCTGAATGACTTCATCGGCACGGACGCCGCTGGCACGGTGACGTTCTTCGACATGACGAAGTACATGAAATTCGTCGCCACGCAGGCTCGGCTCAAGTCTGTTCCGGCTTTCGACCGGAGTGGGCAGAGCGCGACCGCGGCCGGTGCGGTGACCACCGATGGCGCGGGTACCGTGAACAGCGCCGGGGGCGAGTCCAATCTGTTCGGTAACGCCGCCCAGGTCTATTCCAACTTCACGGAGTATGGCTGGAACCACAACGATGGCGCCGACGGAACCGACAGGCAGGACGGCGTGGGCCTGGCCAGCACGGGCTACAGCTGGGCCGCGAACCCTCAGCGGGCGTTCCTGCTGAACCAGTACAAGATGATCAATGCGCTGCCGTACGTCGGGAAGACGGACGGCATCACGCCGCACTGGCGCATCCGCGTGGGCGCGCGGGATCGCGATACGTCCTTCACCGTCGCCTACAACCTCAGCCGTGCGCTGAAGGCCGATCCCAAGGTCAAGGACGTCGATTACGCGCTTCAATGGGATCAGGGCCATGCCGGCAACTACGACGTGCAGGAGGCGATGGCCTGGGTCGATCAGGTACTGGCCGCGGCTGACTGAGCTGGACGGCGGCGGGGTGGCTGTCCGCGCCCGCCGCCAGGTCGCGAGGGCCTTCTCCTTGGTAAGCTTGAGGCCCTCGAGACCCGATCGCAAGCTGCGCTGTCCGATGTCGCTCCACTTTATTTCGAGTTTTCCCGCTTATTCTCCATCGCTGCTCGCGGCATTTCCCTTCCGGCAAATGGCATTCGCCTTCGCGCTTGTCCTGCCTGGCGCCGCCCTGGCCCAGGTCTGTACGGTCACGTCCATCCACGACGGCGACACGATGCGCCTGCAATGTCCCTCGCAGAAGAAAAGCATGCCGGTACGGCTGGAGCGGATCGATGCGCCGGAGATCGGCCAGGCGGGTGGAATCGCCTCGCGCGATTTCCTGCGGGCGTTGTGTCCGTTGGGCGCGCCGGCCCGGTTGTCGCGCCATGGCAAGGATCGCTACGGCCGCGTGCTGGGGGATGTCGACTGCGGCCACGGCAGCGTGCAGGAAACGATGCTGCGCCACGGGTATGCGTGGGTCTATCCCAAGTTCACCGCGGAGCGGGCGTTGGTGGATCTGCAGGGCGAGGCGAAGGCGGGACGGCGCGGCTTGTGGGCCTTGCCGTCGCCTGTTGCGCCGTGGGATTTCCGTAAGCGAGGCCGCGATCTCTAGGCCGCTACCTCGAACGCCTGGTGATACGTCACCGCTCCTCCATCCGCCCCAGGCATGAACCGGACCACCTGGAAATATTCCGGCGGCACGCCCGGCAGCACGAAGTCCGGATCGGCCCGGAACCCGAACCGGCCGTAGTATTCCGGTTCGCCCAGCACCACGCATCCCGCCGCATGGCGCTGGCGCAGCGCGTCCAGGGCATGCGCGACCAGATGCCCGCCCACGCCCTTGCCCTGGTGTTCGGGGGCGACGGCAAGCGGGCCGAGGCCATACCAGCCGGGCGCACCGCCGGAGAGTGCCACGGGAGAGAGGGCCACGTGGCCCACCACCTCGCCATCCGTTTCCGCCACGAGTGAAAGGGCCAGCGCGCCGGCCTCGCGCAGGGCGTCGACGATTTTCGCCTCGGTGCCGCTGGTATGCGGCGCGGTGGCGAAGGCGCGGGTGATCACGCGTTCGATGGCGGCGATGTCTTGTGGCTGTTCAGGGCGTATCAACATGGGTAGGGGAGCTGTCATCCGAGCCACGGAATATAAGGCCATTCAATACGTGGCGTATCCGTAATTTAGATTGCATGCGAACTAATTTCCTGGGAAAATAGTTCGCATGCAACCTAATTCAGCGACCCCGCCGCAGCTCGACGAACATGTCCGGGCCCGTTTCGGCCGGCTGGTCGGCGCGGTCTACCGCAAGTGGCGCAGGGCGGTCGATCAGCATTTCAAGGAAATGGGGCTGACGGACGCCACGCGCGCGCCGCTGCTGGCCCTGTACGAATCCAGCGAACCGGTGGTGCGCCAGAAGGACCTGGCGGAGACGCTGTCGCTGGAGAAGTCCTCGCTGGTCCGCATCTTGTCGCAACTGCGCGAGCTGGGCCTGATCGAGTGGGAAACGGCGGAAGAGGACCGCCGCGCCAAGTCCATCCGCCTGACGCGGCAGGGGCGCGCCCTGGCCGAGGGGATCGTGGCCAAGAGCCTGGAGATCGAGGCCAGCCTGCTGGACGACCTGACCGCGCAGGAGCTGCGCATCACCCGCCAGGCCCTGGAAAAGATCGCGCGCCGGTTCGACACGCTCTAGACGAAAGACTTCGATGACCCGCGCGCAGCCGCCCTTTGCCCCTTCCGTTCGCGCCCCCTTGTGGCTGCTGGTGCTGGTGACGCTCAGCGGCACGATGGCCATGCACATCTTCATGCCGGCGCTGCCGCTGGCGGGCGCCGATCTGGGCGCGAGCCCGGCCGGCATGCAGCAGACCATCACGCTGTATGTGGTGGGGCTGGCGTTCGGGCAACTGATCTACGGGCCGGTGTCGGACACCATCGGGCGCCGGCCCACGCTGCTGCTGGGCTTGGGCATCTATCTGGTGGCGAGCGTGTTCGCGCTGTTCGCGCCCACGCTCGAATGGCTGCTGGCCGCTCGCCTGGCGCAGGCGCTGGGCGGCGCGGCGGGCATCACGCTGGGGCGCTCCATCGTCCGCGACATCTCCACGCCCGAGCGGGCCACCAAGGACCTGGCGCTGCTGAACCTGTTGACGCTGGTGGGGCCGGGGCTGTCGCCCATCCTGGGTTCGTACCTGGCCGATGGTTTCGGCTGGCGGGCGATCTATGTGTTCCTGGTGTGCATGGCGGCCGCGATGGTGCTGTGCGCCTGGCGGCTGCTGCCCGAGACCAACCTGGACCGCTCGCCGCTGGCCTTCGGCAAGATCGCGCGGGACTACGGCCAACTGATCGGCAATCGGCGGTTCGTGGGGTTCATGGTGGGCGGGGCCTGTTCCAGCACGGCGCTCTATCCCTATCTGGCGACGGCGCCGTATATCGTGCATGGGCAGTTGCAGTTGCCGATTTCCCAGATCGGCTGGTTCGCGGCGATCACCATCGTGGGGGCCAGCGTGGGTTCGGCCACGACCCGGCGGCTGGTGGGACGCTTGAACACGGAGCTGTTTCTCTACATGGGCGCGGGGCTGAGCCTGGCCATGGCCGTGGTGTTCCTGGGCGTGCAGGCCATGGGCTGGCTGAATGTGCCGGTACTGATCGGCATCACCTTCCTGCTGACGATGGGATGCGGCATGGCCAGTCCCGCCGCGCTGTCGCGCGCCTTGTCCTCGGCGCCGGGGCTGACGGGGTCGGCGGCGGGCCTGTACGGGTTCGGGCAGATGGCGGCCGGCGCGCTGGGCACCAAGCTCGTGGGCTATGGCGCGGATCCGGCCATCTCCTGCGCGGTGGTGCAGATCTTCCTGACGGTGGTGGCGCTGGGCGCTTTCCGGGTCGCGGTCGGCGCGCGGCGCCAGGAAGGCGGCGAGCCTCAGGGGCGCGACGCGCCCTGAAGAAAGAATTCGAAGGCGTGCGCGAACTCCCTGCGCAGCGCAGCCTTCGGGTCCCCCAGCCAGGTCATCAGGGCCGACAGATAAAGGAAATGCAGGTAGTTGGCCAGGCGTTGCGGCGATTCGCTGTCGCGGACTTCCCCGGCCTGCTGCGCGGCGTGGATAAGCGCCGCGTATGCCGCGACCATGTCGGACGCGGCCTGCTCGTCCGACCCGTCACGCACCTGCTGGAAACGGAAGCGGATGTAGGGCGCGGCGTACGGCCGATGTTCCTCCCACCACCGGGCCGAGGCGTCCAGGATCATCGCGACGCGGGACGCGAAGGCCTTGCGTTTCATGACGGCCTGCATCAGCGGCGCCAGGTCCCGCGCCAGGCGCGCATGCATCCATTCGGCAAGCACCGCTTCCTTGACCGCGAAGTGGTTGTACAGCGTTCCCCGAACGACGCCCGTCTCGACGGCGATCTGTTCCATCGTCACGGCTTCGTAGCCGTGGCGTTCGAACAGGCGGCCCGCCACCGTCGCGATGTGCTCGCGCGTGCGCTGGCGCTTGGAGGGAAGGTCGGCCGTGGTCATGAAGGAATTATACAGTGTAGAATTTTGTACATTGTCTAATTTTCACGATCAGGGAGGCAGGCTGCCATGGGAAGGTCGATACGGTCGGCGGTGGTCGTTGGCGCGGGCTTGTCGGGTCTGGCGGCCAGCGTGGCGCTGGCCCGGCAGGGCGTCGATGTCGTGCTGGCCGAAGCCGGCGAGGCGGTCGGCGGCTGCTGCTCCACCGCCAGCGAGCAAGGCTTCACCTTCAACAACGGCGCTGTGTATGTGGCGGTGCCGTCGTTGTTGCGGTCGGGGTTCGCACGGCTGGGCATGGACTTCGAGCGGGAGGTCGAGCTGGTCGCCATCGCGCGTCCGCATGCGACGCATCTGGATGACGGCACGGTGGTGCGGCTGGCCGGCGTGGAGGATTCCCTGGTCGAGGGCGACGAGGGACGGACGGCCATGCTGCGGGACGGACTGGGTGAACTGCGGCGCCGCTGGACGCCGATCTATCGCACGCTGGTTCAGGAAGTGCTGCCGTTCGAGCCGGCCCTGGCCAGGACGCTGGGGCGGCTGTGGCGCTACCTGCCTGCGCTGTCGGGGCGGGCCGATCGCCTCATCGCCGGGCGTTTCCCGGATGCCGGGCTCCAGGCCGCCGTCGCGTCCACGCTGCTGTACACGGGCATGGGTCCGGAACGGCTGCCCGCCACGCAGATTATCGGACTGGTGGCGCTGCTGGAAGAGGGCTTCCATCTTCCCCGTGGCGGGATGGGTGCCATCAGCCAGGCGCTGTATCGCGCGGCGGAACGTCATGGCGTGCGCATCCTGTGCGGCCGGCCGGTCGAACGCATGGTGGTGGCCGGCGGCGTGGCGCGCGGCATCACGCTCGCGGGTGGAGAACGCATAACCGCCGATTGCGTGATCGCCGCCTGTTCGGGCTTCGACGTGGTCCACCGCCTGCTGTCGGCCGAGGCGGTGCCCCGGGCGCTGGCGCGGCGCGCGCGGCGTGCGCCGTTGTCCCATCGGGCGATATCGATCCAGCTGGGCGGCGTCGTCGCCGCCAGGCCGGACGCGTTCATCGTCAACCACGTGCCGTCCATGCGCGAGCAGGACCGGCTGCACATGGCGTCGCCGGACGTGCCGCGCTGGCTGGCCTACACCTGCCCCACGCAGGTCCTGCCGGATCTGGCGCCGCCGGGACGGTCCATCCTGGAGCTGTACGCGCCTGTCTCCGGCATCGCCTCGGCCGACGCGTGGACGCCCGACATGACACGGTCCGCCGTGGACCGCTATCTGGCGGCCATGCGGCAGCGGGTTCCGGGGCTGGAGGTCGAGGCGGTCCGCGTGCTGGATCCTCGGGACTTCGCCCGCCAGCGGCATTTGTACGAGGGGGCGCTGTACGGCGTGGCGCCCGGGGCGTCGCCGGACCGCTTTTTTCCGCACCGCACGCCTCTGCCGGGCCTGTATCTGGCCGGACAGACCACGTTCCCGGGCTATGGCGTGCCGTCCGCCGTCCTGTCGGGCATACAGGCGGCCGAGGCCGCCATGGGCGGCGGGGCGGGGACCTGAGCTGGCGGCCGTACCAGGCGTCAGCAGCCGTCCAGCCAGTCGCCGACGACCTGGCGGGCCACGCGTTCGAGTTCGGCGCCGTGGCGCGCCGCATCCCGCCGGATGGCGGCGACGTCGATCCGGTGCGCCGCCAGCTCGCAGGCATGGCCGATCAGCCAGCGTTCGATGTGCGTGGCCTGGGCTTCCAGGTGGAATTGCAAGCCCAGCAGGCGCGGTCCCAGGGAAAAGGCCTGGTTGGGGAAACCGGGCGTCTGCGCCAGCCTGGCGGCGCCGAACGGGATGTCGAACTGGTCGCCGTGCCAGTGCAGCACGGGCACCGATCCGATGCCGCGCAGCACCGAGTGCTGCCCTTCGTCGGTAAGGGTAAGCGGCGCATGGCCGATCTCGATGCGCCCGGTGGACGTGACGTCCGCCCCCAGTGCCTTGGCCATCAATTGCGCGCCCAGGCAGATGCCCAGGGTCGGCCGGTCCTGTTTCAGGCGTTCGGCAATGGCCGCCAATTCCGCTTCCAGGAAGGGATAGCGGTCGGTCTCGTAGACGCCGATCGGGCCGCCCAGGATCACGACCAGGTCGGCCGCGGCCAACGAGGTGGAATCGATCGCATCGACGCCGGCTTCCAGATAGCGCACGCCGTAGCCTCGCTCGGCCAGCAGCGGAGCCAGCGTACCCAGGTCTTCGAAGGCGACGTGGCGGACAACCAGGGCTTGACGGTTCATCTCCAGGGACTCCGGTTGGGCGTTCAGGGATGGGGCGGCAGTAGCAGTTCGGTGCAATGGGCGCGCTGCGTTTCGCGCAGCGCGGACAGGACGTTATCGGCGGACCGCCGCGCCGCCGCTTCGATCGTTGCGCCTTCCAGCAGGTGCGCGGCCAGCGAAGCGGTGAAGAGATCGCCGGTGCCCTTGGGCGTCAGGGCCAGCCGGGGATGGACGATGGTCGTCGCGCCGGTGCGGGTCACGACCAGGATCTTCATGTCGTCCGGGGTCCAGGTCGCGGGCGCCGCGCTGGTGACGACCACCCATTCGGTATTGCCCGCCAGCAACTGGCGGGCGGCGCGAATGGCGTCGTCGATGCCGTCCACGGGCAGGCCGGTCAGTTGCGCGAGTTCGAAGCCGTTGGGCGTCAAGCCGCGAGCCTGGCCGACGAGGTGGTCGCGGTAGGCGTCCACCAGAGACGGGTCGACGTAGATGCCGTGGTCGTGGTCGCCGATGACCGTGTCGACGATCAGCATGAGGTCCGGGTGGTCCGGCCGTATCCTGTCCAGCCACCGGCCCAGCGCCCGGGCCTGCGCGGCGTTGCCCAGGAAGCCCACGACCACGGCGCGCAGCCGGTGCAGCGCGTCGCGGGCCACGAGATCGTCCAGGTAGCCCTGGAACCAGTCCAGCGGCAGGGCCCCGCCATGCATGGTGGGGTAGTGGGGCGTGTTGCTGAGCACGACGGTGGGCACGGCGGCCACGTGCAGGCCGGCGCGGCACAGCCTGGGCACCGCGATCGAGTTGCCGACGCGGCCGTAGACGACCTGGGACATGATGGAGACCACGTCCAGCGGGAGCGGGCCGGGACCGTTCATGACGCGGGCTCCGAATCGGCGGTGGGCCAGTAGTAGGCGTCCGGCGTGCTGCGGGCGCCGAAGATGGCCTGGCCGACGCGCACCACGGTCGCGCCTTCCTCGATGGCGATCTCGTAGTCGCCCGACATGCCCATCGACAGTTCGTCCAGGCCGATGCCGGCCGGCGCGTCCTGCCGCAGGCGGCCGCGCAGCGTGCGCAGCAGCACGAAGCACTGCCGGACCCGTTCGGCTTCGGCGGAGAACAGGGCCAGCGTCATCAGCCCGCGCACACGCAGGGCGGAGAAGGCGGGCATCTGGCGCAGGAAGTCCCGGACGTCATCCGGATGCAGGCCGTACTTGCTGGCCTCGTCCGAGGTGTTGACCTGCACGAACACGTCCAGCGCGCGGCCTTCGGCCTGTAGCCGGCGATCCAGCGCCTCGGCCACCCGCAGGCTGTCCAGCGCCTGGAACTCGGCGGCGAAGCGCGCCACCAGCTTGGCCTTGTTGGTCTGCAGGTGGCCGATGATGGACCACTTCAGATCGCCCAGGTCGGACATCGCTTCCCACTTGCGCGCCGCTTCCTGCAGCTTGTTCTCGCCCAGGAAGCGGCAGCCGGCCTCATGGGCCAGCCGGATGCGCGCCTCGTCGACGGTCTTGCTGACCGGCAGCAGCCGCACGCCGGCCGGATCGCGGCCGGCGCGCCGGCAGGCCGCGGCGATGCGTTCGTGCACCGTGGCCAGGTTGCGGCGGAAATCCTCGACCGTGGTGGCCTGGGGCCAGCGGCCGTGCTGGTCGTGCTGGGTAGGGGTGTCGGCCTGGAGGCCGTCGTTTTCCGCGTTCATGTCCGGCTCATCGGTTTTGTCCTATGCCAAAAGAGTATCATGTCCAGGCACGACTACAGGAGTCCGACATGTCCCGACCCAAACCCCATACCGTGGAAGCACCGTCGTTGCAGGTGGACGAGTGGCTGAATGTCTCCGCCCCCGTCGACCTGGCCGGCCTGCGGGGGAAGGTGGTGCTGCTGTACGCCTTCCAGATGCTGTGTCCGGCCTGCCTGGCGCATGGCCTGCCGCAGGCCGAGCGCGTGCATCGCATGTTCCGCGAGGACGACGTGGCCGTGATCGGCCTGCATACGGTGTTCGAGCACCATGAGGTGACGGGGCCGGCCGCGCTGCGCGCCTTCACGCAGGAATATCGCTGGAGCTTCCCCATCGGGATCGACCGTCCCGCGCCGGACGGAAACATTCCGATGACGATGCGCGACTATGCCCTGGGCGGCACGCCCAGCCTGGTGCTGCTGGACCGCCGGGGGCACATCCGCCTGCATCACCTGGGCAGCATCGACGACCTGGCTCTGGGCTCGGCCATCGGCCGCCTGCTGGAAGAGGGCTCGGCGCGAGGCGCAGGCGATGCGGGGCCGCCCGCAAACGGACCAGTGGATGCGGGATGCGGCCCGGAGGCCTGCGTGGCGCCGGTGCCCTAGCCGAGGCAGTGCCGCAGGTCCGAGGCGAGCCGCCGGCATTGCGCCGGTTCGATCCCGGAAAGCGTGATGCGCAGTCCCGGCACGGCCTCGTGCACCCCGAAGGCCTGCCCATGGCGCACCAGCCAGCCCCGCCGGGCCAGTGCTCGGGCGACCTCCTGGTCATCGGTGGCCAACGGTACCCACAGATTGAGTCCGTCGCCGCCTTCCAGGCAGGCGATGCCCTGTCCGCCCAGCGCGTCTTCCAGGCGCCTTCTGCGCAAGGCATAGTCTTTACGGGCGCGCGTCATCAGCCGCGCGGCCTGGGGACTGCCCAGCGTGGCCTGCGCCATGTCCTGCAGCAGGTGGCTGACCCAGTTCGTGCCCGATGCCAGGCGCAGGCGCAATTGGCGGGAGGTTGCTTCGTCACTTGCCACCAGCGCCATCCGGATATCGGGCCCCAGCGCCTTGGTGAGCGAGCGCACCAGGGCCCAGCGCCGCGTGCCCGCGGGCAGCACGGAGTGATAGGCGGCGGTCGCCAGCAGGGCGAAGTGGTCGTCCAGGATCACGGCGACGTGCGGATGCTTGGCCAGGACGCGCGACAGCGCGCGCGCCCGCCTGGCGCTCAGGTTGCAGCCGGTGGGATTGTGCGCACGGGGCGTGAGGATGACGGCCCGGGCCCCCTTGGCCAGCGCGGCTTCCAGCGCCGGGGCCTGCATGCCCTCGGCGTCGACCGGTACGCCCACCGCCTGCAGGCCGGCCAGGCGCAGCAGGTTGATGCTGCTCAGGAAGCAGGGATTTTCCACCGCCACCTTGTCGCCCGGGACCAACAGGGCGCCCAGCAGGCGTTCGATGGCATCGACCGCGCCATGGGCCAGGTCGACCTCGAAGGAAGCCGGGCAGTCCTGGACGAGCCAGGCGCGGGCATGGGCCTCGAGCCCCGCGTTGATCAGCGGTTCGCCGTAGAGCCGGGGCCGGTAGGGCCTGGCGCGCAGCGCCGCGGCCAGGTCCGGCAGCCAGGCCGGGTCGGGGTTGCCGCTGGCCAGGTCCACCAGGGGAGAATCGGGCAGCGCGCCTTCCTGTTCGCCGGGGCCGTGGCCGCGTATGGTCGTCCCGCGCCGTCCCTGGGCGGTGGCAATGCCCGCCGCCACGAGACGCTTGTACGCCGCGGCCACGGTATTGCGGTTGACGTCCAGCTGCGCCGCCAGTTCGCGCACGGGCGGCAGGCCCTGGCCGGGCAGGATCTGCTGGGACTGGACTTGCGCGCGAACGCTGTCGAAGATCTCGGCCGCGCTCTTTCCTCGTATTCTCATGTCGTCCTAGGACAATGTCGGTGTGCTAGTTTGACACGTTGTTCCCGGTAAAGAGCATTCCTTCATGACCCGCACCCACGCTTTCGATGCCTGGCTCGACCGCTGGGGCCTGGTGCCCGACGGCGATCCGTTCACCACGCATTCGAGCCTCTTGCTGCCCGTGCGGCGCAACGGCAAGGCCGCCATGCTGAAGATCTCCATCGAATCCGAAGAGCGATGGGGCGCGGGCCTGATGGTGTGGTGGGAAGGCGTGAGCGCGGCGCGCGTGCTGGAGCACGAGGGCGACGCGATCCTGCTGGAGCGCGCCCTGGGGGCGCGGTCGCTGGCCGGCATGGTCCGGGCGGGGCAGGACGACGAAGCCAGCCGCATCATCTGCCGGACCGTCGCCGGGCTGCATGCCCCGCGCGGCAAGCCCGCGCCGGCGCTGGTGCCGCTGGCCGAGCGGTTCCAGGCGCTTGAACTGATGGCGGCCCGCCTGGGCGGCATCCTGGCCAGGTCGGCCGGCGCGGCGCGCGCGCTGCTGGCCGAGCCCCGAGACGTCGTGCCGCTGCACGGGGACATCCACCACGGCAACATCCTCGACTTCGGCGAGCGGGGCTGGCTGGCCATCGATCCGAAACGGCTGGAGGGCGAGCGGGGCTTCGACTACGCCAACCTGTTCTGCAATCCGGACCATGTCATCGCCCTGGCCCCGGGGCGCCTGGCGCGGCAGGCCGACGTCGTCGCCCGGGCGGCGGGGCTGGAGCGCCGGCGCCTGCTGCAATGGATCCTGGCCTGGGCCGGCCTGTCCGCCACCTGGCTTATCGAGGACGGCCAGGACGAGTGGGTGGCGCCGACCTTGCGCGTCGCGGAGCTGGCGTTGGCCGAACTCGGTCCGGACCGGCGCTAACCGGCGGCGGAGCCGGCCGTCCGGGCCGTTGCCGCCGCCGGCGTCGCGCGCAGGGTGGCGGCCCAGAACAGCAAGGCGAGCGCGCCGATGCCCGCGCCCATCAGACAGACGCCGTTCCAGCCCGCGCGGGCATAGACCAGGGTCGAGATAGACGAGCCGGCCGCGCTGCCGATGGAATAGAACACCATGTAGGCGGCGGTCAGGCGATTCTGCGCTTCCGGCCGCACGCGATAGATCATGCCCTGGTTGGTGACGTGCGCCGCCTGCAGGCCGAAGTCGATCACCAGCACGCCCAGGACCAGCCAAAGGATGGAATGCGGCAGCAGGGAGATCGGCAGCCAGGCGGCCAGCATCAGCGCGAGCGCGATGCCGGTCGTGCGTTGGCCGTGCCCGCGATCGGCCCAGCGGCCGGCGCGCGCGGCGCCCAGCGCACCGGCGGCGCCGGCCAGCCCGAACAGGCCGACCTCGGTATGGGACAGCGAAAAGGGCGGCGCGGCGAGCGGCAGCACCATGGGCGCGAGCAGCGTCGTGATGTCGGCGAAGATCAGCATCGCGATGACGGCGCGGATACGCAAGACCGGTTCTTCCAGAAACAGCGTGAACACCGACGCGATCAGGCGCGGATAGGAGATCCGGGGGCCGGTGCGCCGCTGGCGGGGCAGGGCCTGGTAGAGCAGTCCGGCGATCACTAGCGTCAGCGCGGCCGATACCAGGTAGACCGTCCGCCATCCCGACAGGTCGGTCAGGAGGCCGGCGGCGGTCCGCGCCAACAGGATGCCCAGCACGATGCCGCTGGTGACCACGCCCACGACCTGGCCTCGCTCGGATGGCCGGGCGAGCGTGGCCGCGTAGGCGACCAGCGCCTGCGTGACCACCGCGAGCAGGCCCACCGCCGCCATGGAGGCGAGCAGCATGGCCGCCGTCGACGAAAACCCCACGCAGGCCAGGGCCAGCACGGAAAGCAGCGACTGCCCGACGATGAGCTTGCGGCGATCGAGCAGGTCGCCCAGCGGCACCAGCAGGACCAGGCCCAGACCGTAGCCGAGCTGGGTCGCGCCCACGATGAGGCCGGCCACCGCGTGCGACAGGCCGAGGTCGTCCGCCATGACGTCCAGCAAGGGGTGGGCGAAATAGGCGTTGGCGACGGCCAGCCCGCTCGCGACCGCGAAGAGCAGCGTGACCGGACGCGTGAGCGGCGATGGCGCCGCGCTTGCTGTAGAACCCATGGCTAAGACTCCGATTGTTGGTTGCATGACGAAACCGTTCGGAAGGATAGGGTTTTTGGTTTTATAATGCAACCTAAAAATCGATGGAGGGCGGGCATGGTTGGACGAAAAAGCCTGAAGGGGGATTACTGCCCCAGCGCCCGGTCGCTGGACGTGATCGGCGACTGGTGGTCGCTGTTGATCGTGCGCGACGCGTTCGACGGCCTGACGCGTTTCGGCGAGTTCCAGAAAAGCCTGGGCATCGCGAAGAACATCCTGACCGAGCGCCTGCGCACGCTGGTGTCGCGCGGCATCCTGGAAGCCGTTCCGGTGGGAGACAGCGGCGCGCGGATGGAGTACCGCCTGACGGCCATGGGCCGCGACCTGTTCCCGGTGATGGTCGCCCTGCGCCAGTTCGGCGAGCGGCATCTGTTCAAGCCGGGCGAGGCGCATTCGGAACTGGTCGATCGTGAAACCGGCCTGCCGGTCCACCTCGATATCCGCACGCCGGATGGACGGTCGGTGGGGCCGGACGACACGGTGCTGCTGAAGGTGCCGGAGGAATAGCGCGGCGCCAGCCTGGAGGGGCCGTGTTCTCGCGGCGAGCACAGCGTGTGCGGCGTTGCTGTCTTGTTGCCTCGTCGGCCGGCATCGATACTTTGCCGCTCAGCCGACAGGAGACAGCATGAGATCGATCCGCAGGCGCCGCCTTGCCGCGTCCATCATCCCGACCGCCCTTGCCGCGACGTGCGCCGCGGTGAGCGGACTGCCCGCCCAGGCCGCCTATCCGGAGAAGCCCATCAAACTCGTGGTGGGGTTCGCTGCGGGCGGCGCGAACGACCTGGTGGCCCGCGTAGTGGCCCAGGAAGCTTCGCGGAAAATCGGCCGCCCCATCATCATCGAGAACATGCCGGGCTCGAATGCCGAAGTGGCCTCGGGTGCGGTCGCGCGCGCGGCGCCCGATGGATACACCCTGTTGTTGGGATCGTCCGGCGCGCTGGGCATCAGCCCCATCCTCAAGCCCAGGCTGTCCTACCGGCCGGCCTCGGATTTCGCGCCGGTCGCCATGCTGGCCAAGGCGCCCTACGTGCTGATCACCAGCACGCAATCTTCTTTCCGGAACGTGAAGGAACTGGCCGCGGCATCGCGCAAGAGCCGGCAGGGGCTGACGTTCGCGTCGGTCGGCGTGGGCTCGGTGCCGCACCTGGCTACCGAATGGTTTGACGAGGCGGCGGGCGTGAAAGCGCTGCACGTGCCCTACAAGGGTGCCAGCCAGTCCATCGTCGACATCGTCGGACGGCAGGTGGACTACGGGTTCACGACCATCGCCGTCGCGGCGCCCACGATCAGGGCCGGCCAGACGCGGGCGCTGGCCATCAGCAGCGCGGGCCGCTCCCCGCTGATGCCGGAGGTGCCGGCCATTAGCGAAACCCTGCCGGGGTTCGAAGCCGTGGTCTGGTACGGCCTGTTTTCCCCGGCAGGGACACCCGAGGCCATCCTGCGATATCTGCACGAGGCCTTCAGCCAGGCGTTGGATTCCGAGCGGGTCAGATCCGAGTTCGCCACGCAGGGGTTCGACGTTTTCAAGCTGCCCCGGGACGCGATCAAACCCTATGTCGAAGGCGATGCCCGCAATTGGGAAAGCGTGATACGCCGGGCGGGCATCCAGATCGATTGAACTCGGCCGTGGCGCGGACCGGCGCTCACGCGAACCGCCTGGCGCCCGCCACGCATCCCACCGCGCCCAGCGTCGCGGCCAACATGGTGCCGCTGATCGGTTCGTGCAGGAACAGCGCGGCCAGCCCCAAGGCCAGGAAGGGCTGCAGCAACTGCAATTGCCCGACCGCCGCGATGCCGCCCTGCGCCAGGCCCCGATACCAGAACACGAAGCCGATCAACATGCTGAACAGCGACACGTAGGCCAGGCTGAACCAGGCCGGCGCGCCCACATGGTCGAAGGATGCGGGGCGGGTCAGCAGCGTCATCGGCAGCATGACGGGCAGCGACAGCACCAGCGCCCAGCTGATGACCTGCCAGCCCCCCAGCCGACGGGAGAGCCGCGCGCCTTCGGCGTAGCCCAGGCCGCACACGGCGATCGCGGCCAGCATCAGCAGGTCGCCGCGCAGCGATGCCCCGATGCCGCCCAGGGCGGCATGGCCGGCCACGAACACGCTGCCCAGCAGCGAGAACAGCCAGAACGCCGGACGGGGGCGTTCGCCGCCGCGCAGCACGCCGAAGACCGCGGTGCACAGCGGCAGCAGCCCCAGGAAGACGATGGAGTGCGCGGACGAGACATGCCGCAGCGCCAGCGCGGTCAACAGCGGAAAGCCCACCACAACGCCCAGGGCCACCACGGCCAAGGCCGGCAGGTCGCTCAGGGCCGGACGGCGCTCACGGAAGGCCAGCAGCAGCATTGCGCCCAGCAGGGCGGCGATGGCGGCCCGCGCGCCGGTCAGGAAGGTCGGGTCCAGATCCATGACCGCGGCCCGCGTGGCCGGCAGCGAGCCGGCGAAAATCACCACGCCTATCAATCCGTTGATCCATCCGTTCGTCGTCTTGTCCATGAGCCACCTGTGTATGGGCTGTCAGTAGAGCATGGGCAGGTATCGGGGCCCAGATACGGTCCAGTACAATTCAAGATAACTGTTATGACTATTTGACCGATACAGTCGAGGTGCCATGAAGGGACAGGGAACGCGCATCGACGCCGTGATGGAGACGATCCGTTCGAGGATCGCCTCGCGCGCCTACCCGCCGGGGGCGCGGCTGCCCTCGGTGCGCGCGCAGGCCCAGGCCATGGGGTTGTCGGTCTCGACCGTGGTCGAGGCCTACGAGCGGCTGGTGGCCGAGGGCGCCGTGCGCTCCCGTCCGGGATCGGGGTTCTACGTTTCCGGGCCGGCGGCGCCCTTGGCCCTGTCGGAGATCGGCCCGAAACTGGATCGGGAAGTCGATCCGTTATGGATATCGCGCCAATCGCTGGAGACGGGCGATGCCGTGCCCAAGCCCGGCTGCGGCTGGCTGCCGCCGGCATGGATGTACGAGGACGGCATGCGCCGCGCGTTGCGAGCGCTGGCGCGCGCCGACGCGCCCGTGCTGGCCGATTACGGAACGCCGCTGGGCCTGCCGCCGCTGCGCCAGTTGCTGGCCCGCCGGATGGCCGCCACCGGCATCGAGGCCGCGCCCGAGCAGATCATGCTGACCG
The DNA here is from genome assembly GCF_003854895.1 of Pigmentiphaga sp. H8. NCBI lineage: Bacteria > Pseudomonadati > Pseudomonadota > Betaproteobacteria > Burkholderiales > Alcaligenaceae > Pigmentiphaga > Pigmentiphaga sp. H8. The sequence goes on from NZ_CP033966.1 coordinate 1,431,157, forward strand.
ACTCCGGCACGCAGGCCATCGACCTCATCTGCCGTTTCCTGCTGGAGCCGGGCGATACCGTACTGGTCGACGATCCGTGCTACTTCAATTTCCATGCCTTGCTGAAGGCACACCGGGCGAAGGCGGTAGGCATCCCCTATACCCCGAACGGACCGGACGTCGCGGCTTTCGAGGCCGCGCTGCGGGACCATGCGCCCAGGCTCTACATCACCAATTCCGCCATCCACAACCCCACGGGCGCGACGCTGTCGCCCGTGACGGCGCACCGGCTGCTGAAGCTGGCCGACGGCTCGGGCCTGGTCATCGTCGAGGACGACATCTTCGCCGATTTCGAGACCGCGCCGGCTCCCCGGCTGGCCGCCTTCGATGGCCTGGATCGCGTGATCCACATCGGCAGTTTCTCTAAGACCGTCTCGGCCTCGCTGCGCTGCGGCTACGTGGCCGCGCGCGCCGACTGGATCGACAGCCTGGTCGACCTGAAGATCGCCACCACCTTCGGCAACGGACACCTGGCGGCCTCCGTCCTGCTCGCGGCGCTGACCCACAGCGGCTATCGCAAGCACATGGAGGAAGTCCGGCACAGGTTGGCCGAGGCGATGGACAAGACCGTTGCGCGGCTGCGCGCCATCGGCATCCAGCCGTGGCTCGTCCCGCAGGCGGGCATGTTCGTCTGGTGCCGTCTGCCCGATGGCGTGGATGCCGCCGACATCGCGCGTTCGTGTCTGAAAGACGATGTGGTCCTGGCGCCGGGCAATGCGTTCAGCCAGTCGCGCAGCGCCGCGGGCTTCCTGCGGTTCAACGTCTCGCAATCGGGCGACGGCAGGATCTTCCAGGTGCTGGCGCGCGCGCTGGAGGCGTGCCGCGGCTAGCGCGTAGATCCGGTGGACGGGTAGGCCTGTGCACGCGCCGCCCGGGGTGCGGTCTCCGGCATTTCCCGCAGGACGGGCAGCACCGCCAGCGCGACCAGCGCGATCATCGCCCCCGGCGCGGCGGTCCAGCCCGTGGCCTGGACCAGCCATTCCGCCAGGAAGGGCGTCAGCCCCCCGAACAGCGCGGTGGCCGCGGTCGCGCCCAGCGCCAGCCCGCTCAGCCGGCCTTCGCCGGGAAACTGCTCGGCCGTGGCGGGGGCGCCCACGGCGCTGACACCGCCGGCGACCAGCGCCAGCGCGACCGCGCCCAGGGCGACCTGCAAGATCGTGCCGTGCGCCATGTAGGTGAACATGAACAGCGGCAAGGCCGCGCCCAGGACCGCCAGTCCCATCAACATGCGCCGGCGTCCCAGGCGGTCCGACAGCGCGCCGGCCGCGGGCGTGACCACGATGACGGCCACGGCGGCGACGGTCGACAGCCAGAGCGATTCGCCTTCCGCGCGGCCGCCGGCCGAGGTCAGGAAGGCGGGCACGTAGGTGATGCCGACGTAGTAGGTGATGGAGCCCAGTGCCGAGATCGCGAAGGTCCGCAGCACGGCGGCGCGATGATGGGTGAGCGTGTGCAGGATGGGCGAGGCGGGGATGGTGCCCTGGCGCCGCTGCCTTTCGAAGTCCGGCGATTCCTGCATGGCCGAGCGCGCGATCCAGATACTGCCCGCCAGGGCCGCGCCGACGAAGAAGGGGATGCGCCATCCCCAGGCGTCGAGTTGGGAGGTATCCAGCAGGGCCACGGTCGCGGCCGACACCGCCACCGCCAGCAGCGCGCCGACTTCGCTGGCGGCCGACGCGAGCGACGTGACCAGGCCCCTGCGGCCGGGGCGCGCGCCTTCCAGCAGATAGGCCACCACGCTGGTGTATTCGCCGCCCACCGAGAATGCCATCAGGCAGCGCAGGACGAGCAGCAGCACGCCGGCGGTGGCGCCCAGGCTGCCGTAGGCGGGCAGCAGCGCGGTCGCCAGCATGGCGGCCGTCATCAGCGCCATGGACAGCAGCAGGGTCCGGCGGCGGCCGAAGCGATCGCCGATGTGGCCGAACACGAGGGCGCCCAGGGGCCGCATGAAGTACGAGACGGCGAAGCCGGCCAGCGTGGCCAGCAGCGACAAGTGGCCTCCGCCGAAGAACACGCGGGACAGGACCGTGGCGAAGTACAGGTACAGCGTGAAGTCGTACCACTCGACGATCGTGGACAGGGCGGCGATCGTCAGGGATCCGCGCGAGATCTCGGGGGCCGGGGTGGGGCCGCTGGCCGCCGCCGGCATGTCAGGAAAGAGGAGTCGTGGCCATGTTCCCGGGAATGATATAGGGATGGCCGGTTCCTGGAAACGCGGGACGTGTCTCACGATGCTTCGATCCGCGTCGAAGCATCGCGGGCCCGCGCGGCGTTACGCTATCCGCTTGAACGAAGGAGCCCGCGCCATGCCCGAGCACGCCGAGATCGCCGCCACCGCTTCCCTGATTGCCGAGCCGGCCCGCACCGCCATGCTGGTGGCCCTGCTCGATGGCAGCGCCCGGCCGGCGGGAGAGCTCGCGCATGCCGCCGGGGTGACCGCGCAGACGGCCAGCACCCATCTGGCGCGCCTGGTGCAGGGGCGGCTGCTGGTGGTGGAGACCGAGGGACGCCATCGCTATTACCGGCTGAACGGGCCGGAGGTGGCCCAGGCGCTGGAACACCTGGCCGGCGTCGGCGGCCCCGCCTCCGCGCGCCGGCCACCGTTGGGCAAGCAGGCCCGGTCGCTGCAGTTCGCGCGCTGCTGCTACGACCACCTGGCGGGGCAACTGGGCGTAGCGGTGGCGCAGGCCTTGCAGCGGCATGGCTACGTCATCGCGCAACCGGGAAAGCGCTGCGGGATCACGCCGGCCGGGGAACACTGGTTCAGCGGCATGGGGCTGGACGTGCGGACGCTGCGGCCCACCCGTAACGGGCTGGCAAGGCTGTGCCTGGACTGGACGGAGCGCACGCATCACGTGGGCGGTCCGCTGGGCGTGGCGATGCTGGCGGCCTTCTGCGAGCGGGGATGGCTGCGGCGCACGCCGGGATCGCGGGCCTTGACGCTGACGCCGCCTGGGCGGATCGCGCTCAGGGAACAGTTGGGGGTCGAGGTTGAGGACGCCAGCTAGCTTCTCTACCCGGCGGCGTTGCCAGCGGCGGCAGGCGTGCCGCCGCTGGCAACGCGCGCCTGGCCTAGCGCGCCACCACCGCGAACGCCCCTTCCTGGTCGACCCGTGCCCAGTAGGCCGATTTCGTGGCGTCATAGCCCACGGCTGCGGCGCACGAGGCGTCGACGTCGGCGGGCAGCGCGGACAGGAACGCGGCCTGGTAGGGTTGCTTGCTGATGCACGAGGCCGGCGCCAGCGCGATCCACTTGCCGTCCGCATCGCGGCGCGCCAGCGTGGTGGCGGCGGCCTCGGCGCCGGCGGGCAGCGCGAATTCCAGCACGTAGGTGTCGCCGCTCTGGTCGGCGCCGAGTTCCCACTGGCGCGTGGCGTGGGCCGGCAGTTGCACCGGCAGCTTGCCGCTTTCCGAACCGTCGCCGTAGCTGCCCGGCAGGCCGGTGGCGGTCGTGATGTCCTTGGCGCGTCCCCACGGATCGATGTAGGTGCCGGTCTGCCCCGCGATGCCGCTGACCCACAGCACGTCGGACACCGTGTCCTTGCCGCGCTCCTGCCAGTTCAGCGCCACCAGCTTCTTCAGGTCGATGGTGGTCGCGCGGACCTCGATCTCCTCGTCCGGCGTGCCTTCGCCCACCAGCCGCGCGCGCTGGCTGTTGTTCAGGTTGCGGCTGAAGCTCTCGTCGCTGATGAACATGTAGCGGTACATCATGGACAGCATTTCCATGTTGCTGCCGGCATAGGAATAGCCCGGCGTGGCGCTCATGCCGCGGGTGCGGGTGTCGTAGCGGTTGAAGCTGCGGTTCGTGCCGTCCAGCAGGCGCGCGCGATGGCCACTGGCCGAGGCGCAATAGCTGGTGCGGTAGGACGGGTCGTAGGCGCTGTTGCGCTGGATGTCGGCGGGCACGCTGCCGGGGAATACGACCTTTTCGCAGCGCTGCGTGGAGCGTACGAACCGGTCCAGCAGTTTCCATTGCGGCGTGGCGAGTTCCTTGGGGCCGTCCTCGTTGCGCGTGACCGAATGCGTGGCGAAATACGATCGGTAATCCAGCATGCCGCCCTGGATGGTGAAGATCGAGGCATTGGCGTCGACGAAGCCGGTGTCCTCGTGCTGCACCTTGTGCATCAGCACGCTCTGGATGCGCTCGTGTTCGCCGAAGCGCGTCTCGTAGCCCTTGTAGGCGGAGTCGCCCGAGATGATCTGCTGGAAGCCCAGGTCGGAGTCGTCGCGGATGAGGCTGCGCGCATAGTGGTGCTCGTGGCCCGAGACGTAGATCACGTCGTGCTCGGCGAACAGCTTGCGGTACTTGTCGTAGGCTTCGCGGAACTTGACGTCGTTGACGATGGCCAGGCTGCCGTCGACGATGTTCTCGCGCACCAGGCCGTAACGATTGCCGGCGAAGGAGTTGTGGGTCTGGAGGATGATGTGGTCGACCTTGCCGCCGTGTTCCCTGACCATGCCTTCCACGAAGTCGTAGGCCCGTTCCAGCCAGCCGTACGAGATGTTGATGAACAGCACGTTGTCGCGCACCAGCGCGTAGTTCTTGTAGGCCGAGCCGGGCATGTGCTGCGCGTCGGCGGGGATGAAGTCTTCCACCGTGTCGTACCAGTCCTGGTCTATGCCCTTGGGGTCGTGGTTGCCCATGATGGGCAGGATGGTCATCCTGCCCTTGTACTGTTCGGCCAGGCCGCGCCACAGCGCGTACTCGGCCGGCGTGCCGTTCTCCACCAGGTCGCCCACCGCCAGGACCACGTTGACGCCCGATTTGGCGTACAGGTCCAGGATGGCTTTCATGGGATGCAGGGCGACGCCGGAGTCGCCGCCCTGGGTGTCGGGCAGAATGCCGACACGCAGCGTGGGCGTGACGGGTTCGGTCGGTGTGCCCGGTTCGGTCGGCGTGCCGGGATCGGTCGAAGCGGAGCCGTCTCCGCCCCCGCCGCAGGCGGCCAGTGTGGACAGCACAGCGAGCGTCAGGGCGGCAGCCGCCCCGCGCCCGGTCTTGGCGATACGTATGGACATCGTTTATTCCCCCGAAAGCGGCGCAGCTTAGGGGGAGGATGTGACCGCGTCATTGCTGCGGCCGCGAGGGGGACGACCGCTCCTGGCATGCCTGCGTCGTTCGCATAATTGCGAATAAAGGGAGGATGCTGTAACGTGTTTAGCAATTAGAATCAATTGCAAAGCCTGTATGAGCTATTACAGCGAGACGGAAAGGCCGTTGCTCAAGCGGTTTCTGCGTGTCTTCGTCGCTTTCCTGGCCGTGTGTTTCCTGAACGCCGCGATCCTTCGCCTTGCCTGCCATGCCGGCGGCGTGCCGGAGTCCCGGCTGCTGTCCAGCTTTGCCGTGGGGTGCCTGTAAAGGCACGGTCTATCCAGGCGCCGCGCTACCTGACGGCGTGGTCATCCCTGGCCGAGTCTCGTCTTCTTCTTTTACGCTCGACGCTATATACCACCAGCAGCGCACAGGCCAGCCAGATCAGCAGAACTTCCAGAAGCATGGGTTCCATCCAACATCGAAGTTAGGGCGATTGCCCTGCGATGATAGTGGGCGCTTCCACATACTGCCAATTGATTAAACCAAATGCAGCAATAGGGTTTGCCTTGATTGCCTGCGCGCAGTCCAGGGGTCGCCCCCCATTTGAGTGATGTGATGGTTCTGCCATAACGATATCCTCGGACGTAGTGGCTTTTGTCCGGTTCGACATCATGGATATCCTGTATTTCCCCCGTTTTTGCGTGTTGCGCGGCGTGGCCGTGCTGGCCGCCGCGGGCTGTGCCTGGCCGGCGCTGGCCGCCGATTCCGGCGCGCTGTTCCGCCAGCTTGGCCAGATGATCGAGCAGACGGGCCGGGCCATCGCCGAGGACCAGCGTCGCCAGGAAGAGCAGGAGCAGCGCGCCGCCGAGAACGCCCGCCGAGAGGGCGAGCAGCAGGCGCAGCGGGAACGCGAGGAGGCTGCCCGGCAGCGGCAGCAGCAGGAGGCGGTGCGGCAGGAACAAAAGCAGAGCTTGCAGGCGCTGGCACCGCCGCCCGAGTACCAGGGCCGCATCGTAATCCACAAGCGCCTGCTCGGCATGCAGGAAGCCGGCAGCGCCCGGCCCGATTTCGACATCACGGCGCGCGGCACCGCCAGTATCTCGCCCGATGGCGCGTGGCTGGCCTTCGAGGCGACGGACGGGCAGATCATGTTGCGCGATGCGGCCTCGGGCAAGGACCGCGCGTTGCCGACACGCGTGCCGTCCGGCCAGTCTTCCCGCACGCTGGCCTTCGTCGGCAACGAGGCGCTGCTGGTCAGCGACCTGAAGAACGGTTCCGAGCTGGTCGACCTGCAAGGCAATTCGCTGCGTACGCTGCCGCCGGGCGGGTACTTTCCGTGGCCGAAGGAGGTGGGCGGACGCTACGTCGTCGAGCATTTGCGGATGACCGAATTCGACAAGGGACGGCGCTGCCTGGGGGTGAACTACTACGATGCCCGGGGGGCCGAGCAGGGAGGCGTGTCGGTGGATGATGCCGACGCTTGCGCCGCTCGCATCGACGACCAGGGCCGGCAGGAGTTCTTCGCGCAGAAGGACGGCGTGGTCAGCTATTTCGTCAACGGCGCCAAGGCCGGCGAATTCCGGGGAGATGACCGGAGGCCGGCGGACCAGTACAAGCGCCTCGACTATCGATGGATAGGCAACACGCCCTATGCCTATTCCGAGATGGGAGACTGGAGCAACCCGTCGCATCGCCTGCGGGTGTGGGACGTGGCCCAGGGGAAGATGCTGTGCGAGCTGCCCGGGCACGTTTTCGGAATCCCGTATGCCGACAAGAAGGGCAACCTCGTCATGGCCCAGCCGGCGGTACGGCTGAGCCTGCCCGCCTGTTCGATGGTGCGCGTCGGCAACGGCAACGAGCGGCTCCACTCCTGGGGCGAACAGGCCTACCTGCACGACGAACAGACCGGCACGGTCGACGTCATCGATACCTCGACCTGGCAGCGCCGCGCCACGTTGCAGACGCTGCACCGCAAGTCGCCGCAGGATAGTTCGTATTCCGGTGCGTTCCAGGAGCGGCCGGGGCACCCGGACCAGGTGCTGGTGACGTCGTATGCGACCTCGTCCCGGATACCGGCGCAGCTTTTCGACACGAAAACCGGCCAGTTGCTGCGCACCCTGCCGGCAGGCAGGTTCCAGGCGGGATACATCATCCAGCAGGACCTGCTGACCGGCCAGTCGTACAACTGGCGCACGCGTCTCTGGCGCTTTGCCTACGACGACGGCGCGGGCAAATCGGCCGCGGTGTTCCTGGCCGCCTTGACGAAGGACAAGTTCGAGACCTCGGTCGAGTACCGGAAGCGGCTGGCCGCGCTGACGCTGCCGCACACGATGAAGGTCGCGCTGCAGGACTACGACGCGGACCGGGGCATGTTCATCGGCACCTGGCGCGACGTGCCGGTCATGGTCCCGCTGCCGCCCGCGCAGGCCCGGCAGTTCGCCGACGCGACGGCAATGAGCGTGATGGGCGAGCTGCGCGTCATCGACGAGGACTACCTGGAACTGCGCAATGCCAGCGTGACCACGCCGGCCGGGCAGGCGCTGACGCTGGTGCTGCCCGACGGCCCCGCGCCCAAGGCGCAAGCCAGGCCGCAGGCGGCGGGCGCGCGCGATGGCGGCTCGGCGCAGGCAAGTTCGGGGGCCCCGGCGGCACGGGCTTCCAGTGGCCAGGGAAGCGGTGGGCGTTGCACGGGGACGATGGCGCATCTCGCCCCGCAACTGCGGCCCTACACCAACCCCCTCCTGGCCGAGGTCCGCAAGGAAGCCTTGCAGATCGACATCGCCTCGACGCTGGCCAAGGTGAAGGCAGGCGGCGGCAATGCCGAGGTGCTGCGCCAGCAGGCCGATCAGTCCGACCAGGCGGCGCGCGATTCGGCCACCACGGCCAACCAGAGCGACGGCGGCGGCAACAGCATCACCAGGGCCGACAACGGCACCTTGCCTTTGAACTGGCCGTGCGAGGGCATTCATTCGTCGGCCGTCTGCAACTACATCACGATGCGCTGGCAGGCCCTGCTGACGCGAGAGATCGCCAGCCTGTACGCGACCTGCCAGGGGGGCTGAGGCCGGCCACGGGCCGCGGTCAGGCTTCCCCGTAGCCTCCGCCTCCCGGCGTCTCGATCTCGACCCGGTCGCCCGCCCGCAATTCGGCGCGATCCGCGTGGTCCAGCGGTTCGACCCGCCCGTCGGCACGCAGCACCCGCGCCAGTCCCGGCGCGCCAGGCTGGCCGCCGCGCAGCCCGAAGGCAGGATGGTGCCAGCCGTTGGCCAGCAACGACACCGTCATGGGCTCCATGAAGCGCAGCGTGCGCACGCCGCCGTCGCCGCCGCGCCACCGGCCGTCGCCGCCGGAGCCGTGGCGGATCTCGTAGCGTTCCAGCCGCACCGGGAAACGCAACTCCAGCACTTCGGGGTCCGTCAGCCGGGAATTGGTCATGTGGGTCTGCACCACCGACGTGCCGTCGAAGCCGCCGGCCAGGTTGCCGGCTTCGTCGAAGCGGCCGCCCGCGCCCGAGCCGCCGGAAATGGTCTCGTAGTACTGGTGGCGGGCATTGCCGAAGGTCAGGTTGTTCATGGTCGGCTGGCTGCTGGCCATGATGCCCAGCGCGCCATACAGCGCGTTGGTGACGCAGGTGGAGGTCTCGACGTTGCCGGCCACGACGGCCGCCGGATAGCGCGGGTTCAGCATCGAGCCTTCGGGAACCACGATGGTGAGCGGCTTCAGGCCGCCCGCGTTCATGGGGATGTCCTCGTCCAGCAGCGTGCGGAACACGTACAGCACGGCGGCGGAGGTGACGGCGCGCGGGGCGTTGAAGTTGTTGGGCAGTTGCTTTGACGTGCCGGTGAAATCCAGCGTGGCGCTGCGGGTGGCGTGATCCACGGTGACCGCCACCCGCACCTGCGCGCCGTTGTCCAGCGATACCGCGAAGCTTCCGTCGCGCAGGCGGCTGATGGCGCGGCGCACGGATTCCTCGGCGTTGTCCTGCACGTGGCCCATGTACGCCTGCACGACGGCCAGGCCGAAGTACCGCACCATGGCCATGAGTTCCTCGCGGCCCTTTTCGTTGGCGGCCACCTGGGCGCGCAGGTCGGCGATGTTCTGGTCGATGTTGCGCGCCGGATGCCGAGCGCCGGCCAGCAGCTGCCGCATCTCGGCCTCGCGCAGATGGCCGTCGCGCACCAGCAGGAAGCTCGTGATCAGTACGCCCTCGTCGTCGATGGTGCGCGAGTCGGGCGGCATGGATCCGGGCGTCAGGCCGCCGATGTCGGCGTGGTGGCCGCGCGAGCCCACGTAGAACAGCACGCGGGTGCCGGCCTCGTCGAAGATGGGCGTGATGACCGTGACGTCCGGCAGGTGCGTGCCGCCGGCGTAGGGATCGTTCAGCACGTAGGCGTCGCCGGGCCGCAGCGTGCCCTGGGTGCTGTCGATGACGGCCCGTACGCTGGCGCCCATGGATCCCAGGTGCACCGGGATGTGGGGTGCGTTGGCGACCAGGTCGCCCCGCGCGTCGAAGATCGCGCACGAGAAATCCAGGCGCTCCTTGATGTTGACCGAGTGCGCGGTGTTCTGCAGGCGCCAGCCCATCTGCTCGGCGATGGACATGAACAGGTTGTTGAAGATTTCCAGCATCACCGGGTCGGCCTGCGTGCCGACGGCGCGGCGCTCGGGCCGGGGCACGGCGCGTTCGAGCACGATGTCGCCGTTCGCGGTCGCGGTGGCGCGCCAGCCGGGATCGACCACGGTGGTCGCGTTGGCGTCGGTGATGATGGCGGGGCCCGCGATGACGTCGCCGGCTCGCAGGTCGGCGGCCGCGTAAAGCGGACTGTCCTGCCAGGCGCCGGCATGGATGGCGGCGCTGTCGCGGGCCTGCAGCCTCGTGCCGGCCTTGCGCGCGGGACGGTCGAACCAGGCGGCGCGCGCGCCCTGGGGGCCTTCCTCGGCGGTGGCCTCGGCCAGCACCGAGTCGATCACCAGCGCGCGGCCGGGCATCAGGAAGGCGAAGCGCTGCCGATAGGCGCGCTCGAATTCGGCCAGCATGGCCGGAGTCTCGCCCAGCGGGACCGGCAGCGCGGTGTCGGTGCCCTCGTAGCGCAGATAGGCCCGTTCGGCGATGCGCAGGTCGGCCGCTTCGCAGCCCTGGGCCTGGAGTTCGCCCTTGGCCGCGGCGCCCAGTTCGTCCAGCACCCGGCGCGCCTCGGCGCGGCCGGCGTCGTCGAAGCGGCGTTCCACCGAGCGTTCCCGCACGGCGGTGGCGACGGCCAGGCCCATGCCGTAGGCGGACAGCACGCCGGCCAGCGGATGGATCAGCACGCGCGGCATGGCCAGCGCGTCCGCGACGGCGCAGGCATGCTGGCCGCCGGCGCCGCCGAAGGTGGTCAGGGTGTAGCGGGTGATGTCGTAGCCGCGCTGCACGGAAATCAGCTTGATCGCGTTGGCCATGTTGGTGACCGCGATCTCCAGGAAACCGTGCGCCAGCGCCTCGGGCGTGGTGGCGCGGCCGGTGCCGAGCTCGACTTCGCGGGCCAGTTCGGCGAAGCGCGCGCGGACCACCTCGGCGTCCAGGGGCTGGTTGCCGTCGGGGCCGAACACGGCGGGAAAGTGGTCGGGCTGGATGCGGCCCAGCATCACATTGGCGTCGGTGACGGTTAGCGGTCCGCCGCGCCGATAGCAGGCGGGGCCGGGGTCGGCGCCGGCCGATTCGGGGCCCACGCGCAGCCGCGTGCCGTCGAAGCGCAGGATGGATCCGCCGCCGGCGGCCACAGTGTGGATGCTCATCATGGGCGCGCGCAGCCGCACGCCCGCCACCAGCGTGTCGAAGGTGCGTTCGTATTCGCCGGCATAGTGCGATACGTCGGTCGAGGTGCCGCCCATGTCGAAGCCGATGATGCGGTCGAAGCCGGCGGCGGCCGAGACGCCGGCCATGCCGACGATGCCGCCGGCCGGGCCGGACAACACGGAGTCCTTACCCTGGAAGGCGCGAGCGTCGGTCAGGCCGCCGCTCGATTGCATGAACTGCAGGCGCACGCCGGGCAGGGCGGACGAGACGCGGTCCACGTAACGGCGCAGCACGGGCGACAGATAGGCGTCGACCACGGTGGTATCGCCGCGCGCGACGAAGCGGATCAGCGGCGAAACGGCGTGCGAGACGGAAACTTGCACATAGCCGAGTTCGCGCGCGATCGCCGCCACCCGTAGTTCGTGCGCCGGGTTGCGGTAGCCGTGCATGAGCGCGATGGCGATGGACTGGTAGCCTTGCGACCGGCCTTCGGCCAGGGCCGCCCGGGCCTGCGCCTCGTCCAGTCCGGCCACGACGGCGCCGTCAGCGGCCAGGCGTTCGTCGATCTCGGCCACGTGGCTGGAGAGCTGTTCGGGCAGGATGATCTCGCGGTCGAACAGGCGCGGCCGGTTCTGGTAGGCAATGCGCAAGGCGTCGCGAAACCCGCGGGTAACGGCCAGCAGCACGCGCTCGCCCTTGCGTTCGAGCAGGGCGTTGGTGGCGACCGTGGTGCCCATGCGTACGACCTCGATGCGGTCCGCGGGTACCGGTTCGCCCGGAGCCAGCTCCAGCAGGCGCCGTATGCCTTCGACGGCGGCATCGTCGTAGCGGCCGGGATTCTCGGAAAGCAGCTTGGCGGTCGTCAGCGAGCCGTCGGGCCGGCGCCCGATCACGTCGGTGAAGGTGCCGCCGCGGTCTATCCAGAATTCCCAGCGGGCGTTGTCGGCGGGAGAGGGGGAGGCAGTATTCATAGCGATGAGGCCGCGCGAGCGGCCTGGTCATAAAGGCCCGACAGCATGCGCAGGCGCCGGGCCACGTCGGACAGGGAAGCGCCGTCGGCCAGTTCGCCTTCGACGCTGGCAAGCAGGCAGCGGCCCCGGACGGCGCGGAAGCGGTCGATCAGTGCCGCGCCTTCGTCCGTGGTGGCGTAGAGCACTTCCTTGCCGCTCTTTTCGCCGCGCACCAGGCCCATGCCTGCCAGTTTCTTCAGCGAGTAGTTGATGACGTGCGTGTCTTCGTAGTTCAGGGTGAAGCAGATGTCGGCCAGCTTCTTGCCTCGTTCCCGATGATGGACGTGGTGCAGCACGAGCACGTCCGTGACCGCGAGGTCGGCCGTGCCGGCCGCCGCCATGCAGCGCACGATCCAGCGGCTGAACGCGTTGTGGGCGATGATCAGTCCGAACTCGAGTTCGGACAGCTCCGCATGCGGGCCGGTGGCCAGGTGCGCCGAGGACAGGATGCGCAGGCGTTCGCCGGCCTCGTCGGGCGCGCCCGGGCGCCGGCGGTCATTCGTCATCGTCGTCGCTCTCGCCGGCGAACAGGCGTTCCTTGGGGGGAGCGATCTCGGTCACGAGGTCGCGCACCAGCGGCTTGTTGGGCAGGGGTTCGACCGTGTGCGAGCTGCCAGGCTCCAGCTTGGCCAGACAGGCATACACGACCTTGCCGTCCAGGCGCATCATGCATTCCTTGCAGGCATTGGCGTTGATGCAGGCATAGCGGAAGGCCAGCGTATCGTCCTGGTGCGCGCGCACCCAGCGCAGCGCGTCCAGCAGCGATGCGGCCGCCTGGGGCGGCACGTCGTACTCGACGACGCGGGCCTCGGTATCGGCGCCGGCACGCCGGATCTTCAGGCGGATGGAGTCGTTGGGCGATGTCATGCGATGTCCTCCTGCCGGGCCTCGAGGCGCTGGACGGGCTGGGTGGCCAGCGTCCATTGGCCGTCGCGCCAGGCGATGGTCTGGTTCAGCGTCCAGGCGTCTTCCTGCCCGGGGTGGTCTTCGCGCTGGTGGGCGCCGCGGCTCTCGCGCCGCGCCAGCGCGCAGCGGGTCACGGCCTGCGCCACCAGCAGCATGTTGCGCAGGTCCAGCGTATCCAGCCGCACCGGGTCCTGCGGTCCGCCGCCCGGCAGATCGCTGCCGGCCCGCGTCCGCAAGGCTTCGAGTTCGCCCAGCGCCTGCCGCAGGCCAGCCTCGGTCCGGAAGGGTCCGACGTGGGTCTGCATCAGCGCCTGCAATTCCTCGATCAGCGACGCGGCATTGAGCCCGTCCGGCTCGCCGTGGCGCGGCGCGAGGCGTTGCAGCCAGGGGCGGGCCAGGGCCTCGAGTTCCTCCAGCGACGGCGGCTCCGGGCAGTTGGCGGCGGCGACGCGGCCGGCCCGCAGGCCGAAGGCGATCGCCTCGGTGATGGCGTTGCCCGACAGCCGGTTCGCGCCATTGGCGCCGCCCACGGCCTCGCCCGCGGCATACAGGCCGGGGACGTCGGTGGCGAGGTCGGTGTCCACCCGGATGCCGCCCATGTGATAGTGGGCGATGGGCGCCACTTCTATCATCTGTTTCGTCAGATCGATGCCCGCCTTGGCCAGCTTGTTGATGATGGGGCCGAAGGCCGCGCGCAGCGTGTCTTCGGGCACGTGGCGGAAGCTCAGCCACGCGCCGCCAGCCGGCGTGCCGCGGCCGGCCTCGACTTCCTTCAGGATGGCGTAGGTCGCGGCGTCGCGGGTAGTGGTATAGCCCTGGCCCTCGGCCGCGTTGCCGTAGCGTTCGACGAATTCCTCGCCCTGATTGTTCAGCAGCTTGCCGCCCAGCTTGTAGCGGAAGGGATCCCACATGATGGGGTCGAAGCCGACCAGGCGCGGCGCCAGGTGGCCGATGGGGAAGAACTGCACGAACTCCATGTCGATCAGCCGGGCGCCCGCGCGCAGGGCCAGCGCGAAGCCGTCTCCGCCCATGTTGAGCGAGGCGCTGTTGCGGCGGTAGAGCCGCGTCAGGCCGCCGGTGGCGATGATGGTGGTCCCGGCCCGTATCAGGACCGGATCGCCGGTGCCCAGGTGCAGCGCCACCGCCCCGACGACACGGCCGTCCTTGCGCAGCAGCTCCACCACCAGCAGGTCGCCCACGCGCCGCACGCCGGCCTCGCGCGCGGCCTGCGCGCGCAGGGTCTTGGCCACGGCGGGGCCGGTGTTCAGGTAGTCGACGTAGACGCAGCGGGGGCGATCATGGCCGGGGGCGCGGGTCTGCGCCATCCGCTCGCCGTCGCGGGCCCAGCCCACGCCCCAGCGGTCCAGCAGGCGGATCGCGTCCACGCCTTCCTCGCACAGCAGCCGGGCCAGCGGTTCGCTGCACAGGCCGCGGCCGGCCGCCAGCGTGTCGCGCAGATGATGCTGCCAGTGGTCCGGCCCTTGCTCGCCCAGCGCGGCGGCCACGGTCATCTGGGCCATGATGGTGGCGCCGCCGCGTCCGATCAGGCTGCGGTCGGCCAGCAGCGCGCGCTTGCCTGCCTGCGAGGCGGCGATCGCCGCGCTCATGCCGGCGCCGCCGGCGCCTATCACCAGCACGTCGGTTTCCAGCGTGTGCGGGGTGGGGTGGGACATGTTCATTCTCCGTTGGGGGCCAGGGCCCCCTCCAATTCCCGGGCCGGGGCCTCGGCGCCCAGGTAGGCCTGCTGCACGGCGGGGTCGGCCGCGAGATCGGCGGCATTGCCTTGCAGCACCACGTGGCCGTGCTGCAGCACATAGGCCCGGTCGGCCAGCTCCAGCGCGATGCGGGCATTCTGTTCGACCAACAGGATGGTCTGGCCGGACGCCTTCCAGCGGAACAGCACCTCGTAGACGGCATCGACGAATTTCGGCGACAGGCCCATCGACGGTTCGTCGATGCAGACCAGCCGCCCGCGCCGCAGCCACGCGCGGCCCAGGGCCAGCATCTGCTGTTCCCCGCCCGACAGGGTGCCGGCCAGTTGGCCGCGCCGCTCGGCCAGGCGCGGGAAGGCCTGGAACACCTCGTCCAGGTCGGCGGCCACGGCGGCCTTGTCGTGGCGCCGCGGGTAGGCGCCCAGCAGCAGGTTCTCGCGCACCGTCATGTCCGGAAAGACGCGGCGCCCCTCGGGCACGCTGGCCACGCCGAGATCGATGACTTCGGCGGGCGCCAGGCCCTGGATCTCGCGTCCGTCCAGCAGGACGCGGCCGCTGGACGGGCGGGCCAGGCCCAGCACCGACTTGAGGGTCGTGGACTTGCCCGAGGCGTTGCCGCCCAGCACGGAGACGACCTCGCCGGGCTGGACGTGAAGGCTGACGCCGAACAGGGCCTGGACGGCGCCGTAGTGCACGTCGACGGCGTCCAGCTGCAGCAACGGGGGGGAAGTGGGTAGCTCAGCCAAGATGGGCATCCGAGTTGACCGGCCGCCTGCGCGCGCGGCCGAGGTAGGCTTCGACGACTTCGGGATGGTCCAGGGCCTCGGCCGGCGTGCCGGTGGCCAGTATCCGCCCCTGGTTGAGGACGATGGCGTGATCGGCGATGCGGCGCACCAGCGACAGCTTGTGCTCGACGACCAGGATGCCGAGCTGGGGCTGTTCCGCGCGCAGCGCGAGCAGCAGGTCGGTGAGTTCGGCGGTCTCGCTGGGATTCATGCCGGCCGCCGGTTCGTCGAACAGCACGAAGCGCGGCCGGGCCGCCAGCACGCGGGCCAGTTCCAGGCGCCGGCGGTTCGCGTACGAAAGACTGTAGGCCGGCTGGTCGCGCCGTGGCCAGAGCCGTTCGCCGAAGCGTTGCAGGGCCGCGCGGGCGCGCTCCTGCGCCTGGGCGCGGCGGCGGCGCCAGGCGGGCAGGCCGAGCAGTTCGCCGGCGATCTCGGTCAACGGATCGACCAGCCGCGCGGATCCCGTACGGCCCAGCAGCCCGGCCTGGGTGCCCAGCATCACGCTGTCCCACACGCTCAGGGCGGGGAACACGCGCGAGGTCTGGAAGCTGCGGCCCAGGCCCAGCCGGGCGATGCGCTCGGGGGCCAGTCCGTCTATGCGGCGGCCGTCCAGGAAGACATGTCCCGACGACGGCTTTTCGACCCCGCTCAGCAACTGGATCAGGGTCGACTTGCCCGCGCCGTTGGGGCCCACCAGCGCCACGGTCTGTCCCGGACCGACGGTGAAGCTGACGTCGTCCACCGCCTTGACGCCGCGGAAATGGCGGCTCAGGCGTTCCACCCGCAGTCCTTGTTGTTCATCGCGAGTCGTCATATCAGTCGTTCATGGCAAAGGGGAGTCCGTTGCGACGTGTGTTCCGATCGAGGGCACAGCGGATCCGGCTTTGCCGGTCCGCCAGTGCCGCCCCCTTGAGGGGGCGCGCGTAGCGCGTAGGGGGTGGGTTTCATCTTGCTCCGAGGAGGCCATGCGGGCGCAGGCGCAGCATGATCAGCAGCGCGACCCCGTAGGCCACCATGCGCCATTCGGCGAAGGGCCGCAGCAGTTCGGGCAGCAGGGTCAGCGCGAAGCCCGCCAGCGCCGCGCCGGTCAGGTTGCCCAGGCCGCCCAGCACCGCGATGGTCAGCAGCAGGATGGAGGCGCTGACGGTGAAGCTCTCGGGACTGACCACGCTCTGCACATAGGCGAACAGGCCGCCTGCCAGACCCGCCAGCAGGCCGGAACAGGCGAAGCCCGCGAGCAGGTAGCGGCGCACCGGCAAGCCGGCGGTGTGCGCGGCCAGCCTGTCCTCGCGTATGCCGCGCCAGGCCCGGCCCACGCCGGAGTCCAGCAGGCGCTGCGCCAGGAACAAGGCGATCCCGGCCACGGCCGCCACCAGCCAGAACTTGCCGGCCAGGCTCGACAGCGGCAGTCCACCCAGCAGCGCCAGCCTGGGCGCGGGGATGCCGATGAACCCCATGGGGCCGCGCGTGACGTCCAGCCAGCTCATGAACACCAGGTAGCCGATCTGCCCGACGGCCAGCGTGCCCAGCGCGGCCGTATGGCCGCTGAGCTTGAGCAGGGGCAGGGCGGCCACCACGGCCACACAGGCGGTGACCGTGGCGGCGCCGATCAGCGCGGCCTCGGCCGGCCAGCCGAAGTTGCGGGCCAGCAGCCCCACCGCGTAGGCACCCACACCGTAGAAGGCCGTGTGCCCGATGGACAGCACGCCCAGCGCGCCCGAGACCAGCGTGACGCTGGCCACCAGCAGCGCGAAGATCATGGCGTAGACCACGGCCTGCAGGAAATAGGCGTTCTGCGTGAGCGCCGGCAGCAGCGCCAGTACGGCAGCCACCGCCAGGAAGCCCCAGGGCGGGAGTTCCCAGGCGCGCACGGCGCCGCGCTGGCTCGAGGACGAGGCCAGCACGCTGGTGGTCGGCATGGCGCCCGCCGCGCCGCTGGCGCCGCCCAGCGCGTCCAGGCGTCGGTCGCCCAGGAGCCCGTGCGGCCGGAACACCAGGAAGACCAGCACCAGGCAGAAGGCCACCAGGTCGCGTGATCCTTCGCCGATGTAGGCGCTGGCCAGCGTTTCCACCACGCCCAGCAGCAGGCCGCCCAGCACCGCTCCCGGCGTGCTGGTCAGGCCGCCCAGCAGCGCCGCCGCGAAGCCCTTCAGGCCAAAGGGCAGCCCCATCTGCGGGAATACGCTCTTGAAATAAAGCGCGACCAGCACGCCGCTCAAGGCGCCCAGCGCGCCGGCCAGGGCGAAGGCCAGTTGCCGCACGCTGCCGGTGCGCACGCCCAGCTGCGCCGCGGCGTCGCGGTCCTGCGCGGTGGCGCGCAGCGCGCGGCCCCACCACGAGCGCGACAGGAACAGCGTCAGGGCCAGCGTGGCCAGCGCGCCGAAGCCGAAGATCAGCAGGTCGGTGCTGGTGATGTAGGCGTCGCCGAAGTAGTAGGTGGCTTCATCGAACGACACGGGGAAGGACTGGCTCTCGGGCGACCAGATGATCTCGGCCAACTGTTCGATGATGAGGCTGATCGCCAGGGTGGACAGCACGGGGGCGATGTAGGGCGCGTTCTCCAGGGGGCGCAGCGCCACCCGTTCGAGCAGCATGCCGAGCAGCGCGACGATGAGCACCGATCCGGTGGCCGCGACCGGCAGCGGCAGTTGCAGCACGGCCACGCCGGTGAAGGCGATGAAGGCGCCCAGCATGAACAGCGCGCCCTGCGCGAAATTGATGAGGTTGGAAACGCCGAACACCAGGGAGAAGCCGAGCGCGATCAGGGCGTAGACCTGGCCGATGGCCAGGCCGTTCAGAATCTGGCTGGCGAATAATTCGAGCATGGGAGTGAGTGCGGTGGCCGGAAAAGGCTGCGCCGGCCGCGCCGTGAGGCGGGCCGGCGGCAGGCGCTGAAGGAAATTACTTGCTCAGTTGGAATTCGCCGTTGCGGATCACCAGGAAAGTGGGCGCCTTGCGGACGTTGCCGTTCTCGTACTTGGTCACGCCGGTCACGCCCTCGTAGGGAGGGCCTCCCGCCAGTTCGTCGCGCACGCTTTGCCCGGTCAGCGGCTTGCCCGATTGCACGACACGGCGGATGGCGGCCACGCCCACGCCGGCCGCGTCATAGGCCAGCGCGGCGAACTGGTCGGGCGTACGGTTGTACTTGGCGCGATAGGCATCGGTGAAGGCCTTCTTGGACGGATCGCCGGCGAAGAAGATGCTGTGGACGACCACGCCCTCGGCGGCCTTGCCCGCCAGCTCGATGAACTTGGGCGAGGTCAGCGGCACGCCGCCGCCCACCGGGATGTCGACGCCGGCCTGGCGCAGTTGCTGGATGAAGATCGAGGCTTCCTGATAGGGCAGGGCCAGGAAGACGCCGTCGGGCTTGAGCGACTTGATCTTGCTGACCAGCGGCCGGAAGTCACGGGCGCTGGGCATCACGGCCTCGGTCAGCAGTACCTTGCCGCCGTCCTTCTCGATCGCGGCCGAGGTGGCCTTGACGGTGAACAGGCCCCAGTCGTCCTGCGAGTACGGGATGACGATGCGGTTGGCCTTGAGCTGCTTGTGGATGGTGTCGGCGTTGTACTGGGCCAGCACGTCGTCGGTATTGTTCTGCCGGAACTGATACGGGCTTTGCTTGCTGAAGTCCGGGTGCGACGAGGTGGGGCTGATCTGGGCGATCTTCGCCTCGGTGAAGATGGGCGCCGCCGCCAGCGACGCCGTGGTCGACCAGGAACCGATGGCCAGCACCACGCCGGGCGTGGCCACGATCTTGCGCGCCACGGTGGCCGCTTCCTGCGGCGAATTGCGGTCGTCCTCGACCACCAGCTTGACCGGGCGGCCGTTGACGCCGCCGTCGGCATTGACCTTGTCCAGATACAGCTCGACGGCGTTCTTGAAGCTCGTGCCGTATTCGGCGAAGTTGCCGGACAGATGGGTGAACAGGCCGATGGTGATCGGCGGTTCCGCGGCCAGGGCGGGAGCGGACAGCAGGCCGGAGACGGCAGTGGCCGCCAGCAGGCGGCGGAAGGGGAGTCGCGTCGGCACGTTGATTCTCGGTCGTTGATGAAAGAAAACGGCACCGCAACGTCGAGATCGGCGCGTTGTGGCTCGACGCAAACGTTATGCTTTCATCAACAAAACATCAACGTATTGTTACTAATAAGCTTATATCGCCAGGACGGCATCCAGCAGGCCCGCGCGCCAGGCCAGCCAGGCCAGGGCGATCACGGCCAGCGCGATGGCGACGCCCCAGGCTTTGCCGTGCCGTTCGGCGAAGGGGTCGCGCAGGTTGCGCCCCGCGTCCGGCGGGATGCGGGCCATGCGCGACAGCGAGCCGCCCAGCTTGACGTTGATCTTCATGCGGCCATTGATAGCCCAGCCGCTGGCATCCAGCAGCGGGCCCAGACTGCGCTGGCGCAGCTTGAGCCATGCGATGAGCACGCTGGGACCGGAAATACTCAGGACGATGCCCAGCAACGCCACCGGTATCCACCAGCCCAGGTCCACGAACTTGGTGAAGACCGCCACCAGCACCGTGCTGATGCTGCCCAGGGCGACGCCCAGGGCGGCCACGGTCCCGACGTCGACCTTGCCCGGCGTGGCGGGCCGGGCATCGCCGTCCTTCCTGTCGGCGGTGACCAGGTTGGCTGCCAGCGAGCCCAGCTTGCCCTGCGCCGCCGCGTCGCTGGCGGCGGCGCGCTTGGCCACCTGTTCCTCGATCATGCGCACGAACTTCTTGTACGGCGAGAAGAAGGCCTGCGCGATGCTGGTGGGATTCTCGATGATCTTGACGATGGTGGCGTCCCAGTCCCGGCCCTGGCGGTCGTAGAACACGCCGTTGCGGCCGACGAAAAGAAAGTCCACGTCGCCCGCCGTGATCGCCGCCACGATGGTGATCTTCTCCCCTGGCCGGCGGCAATCGCAATAGACGAGGTAGGCCTTGGCCAGGCCCGCCAGCGCGGCATGGCGCGCGGCGTCGTCGACGCGTACCGTCAGGTCGCAGCTGCGTGCGTCCAGGTACAGGGTGCCGGCCTGGAAGACCGCTCCCTCGCGGCGGTAGAAGTCCTTGAACGAGACGAAGTTGTCTAGCAGGTGGACGAGGTCGCGCTGGAAACGCAGCAGCTTTTCCAGATCACCCATGCGCGTGGTGCGCGGTTCGATCTTCTCGTCGGCGTCGAGCAGGGACTTGATCGCGGCCTCGGTGCCTTCGTCCAGCATGGCCATGAGGTCCGCCATGGCCAGGGCGTCGAGCCTTGTCGCGGGCTTGGCGGCCAGCCAGTTGCGCGCCGGTTCGAGCCGTGTGGTCAACTGCACCCAGGCCGGTTCCGCCAGGGTGTCGAGCGTCGTGCCCAGCAGGGGCTCGGCGGCGTGGACGCGGAAGGTATCGAGCGCCTGGGCCCAGGCGGGATTGACGCCTTCGCGCAGCGGCAGCGGACGGTCGGCCGCGACGGCCGCCAGCGGCAGTTGGGCGATGTGGTCGGAACCCAGCGTCAACGCTTCGTCGTACAGCTTGCGGTATTCCTCTTGCGACGGATTCAGGGCCAGGGCCGCGCGGCGATCGTAGGCCGCCAGGCGGCAGCGCGCGTAATAGTCGTCGATCTTGGCTTGCACCGCGTTCACGGCCTGGACCGCCGCGAGGGTATCGTCGCCCAGCGGCACGACCGAGGGGGCGCCCGCCACCTTGTCGCGCCATTGCCGGATCGCCGCGGCCTCGGCGGAGAAGGCCTCGACACGCGCCCGGTCTATGCCCGGCCTGGCGTCCAGCCCCTCCACGCTGCCGTGGGTTTCCATGATGTGGCGGATGGCCGCGCGAGCCGCGGGCGTCTCCGCGGTTTCTTCCGTGATGATGCCATCGCCGTTGAAGCGCATGGCCGCCAGCAGGCGGCTGCGGTCGGCGACATCGGCCAGGCCGATGACGTCGCCCGGCTTGCGCAGCAATTGCAGGATGTGGCGGGCTTCCTCGGCCAGTTGCGCGCCTGGATCGCCGTCGGACAAGGCTTCCAGCGCCAGTGTGTCGCCGCCTTCCAGCAGCCGGTCCGGATCGCGTAGCCGTTCGCATGTCCAGCGGCAGGCGGCCAGCAGTTCCGGAGGCCGGATGCGGCCATCGGCATCAGTATCGATCAGGTCCAGGGTGCGGGGATCGAACTCGATGCCGCGCGTGGGGCAGGCCAGCGCCACCCACAGTTTCTGGTCCAACTGGTCGAGATGGCACACATCGGCGCCCGAGCGGATCGATACCTGGTCGACGCCGCCCGCGCGGAAGAATTGCCAGGCATGTTCCATGTACGGCCGGCTCCGGGGCGAGTCATGCGGATGGGTCCCGCGCCCTTCGCATTTTTCATGCCTTGCCGTGGATCAAGGCATGGAACTGGCCGTTCGTGCCGGCCTTACAGCAGCGACTGTCCGTATTCCAGCACCTGGTCGCAGACTTTCTCGGTGATCTGCTGCTTGAGCCCGCCGCCGCCCAGTTCCATCTTCTGTCCGCTGTTGCCGCCCAGGATGCCGCTCAGGCCTTCGCGATAGCCGGGATCGGACTGGGCCTGCTGTTCGCCGCCCAGCTTGCCGAGCAGCTTGTCCTTGACCGACGCGGCGCCGCCGCCCAGGTAGTTGTTCTTGGCGCAATAACTCAGGATGCCCGTGATGTTGCCGGTGCCGACCGAGCCCAGCGACGGCATGGATGCGCCACCCAGGCCCCCCAGCAGCGAGCTTCCGCCGCCCGAGGATTGCTGGCCGCCACCACCGCCCAGCGCGCCCTTGACGGAATCCAGGAGCTGGGCCTGGGCGGTGGCGGCTCCGAGGAGCAATCCCAGGGCCAGGGCGGCGAGACGGGGGGCGGTGGTCGACATGTTTGATCTCCTTGACGGCTTGGATGGTCCGGCGCGGGCCCGGGGCCCGTGGCTGGAAGCTGCTCAAGCGTATACCAGGACGGTGACGCGAACCAGTTGCCGATACCGATGCTGACAACAGGTTGCCGATCCCGATCCTGACAAGCGGCTGACATGCCGCATTTCCGGGATCCTGCCCCGTGCTCTACACTCGTCCGGCCCGCCCGAGCCACCCCTTACGCAACGGATTCCGCATCGTGTCTTCCGCCGCATCACGTTCCTCGCGTCCCCTCGTCATTGCCTCGGTGATGGCTTCCATGTTCATGATCGCGATCGAGGCCACCATCGTGGCCACGGCCATGCCGCAGATCGCCGGGGACCTGGGCGGGCTGAAGCTGTACAGCTGGGTGTTCGCGTCCTTCCTCCTGACCCAGACCGCAATGACCGTGGTCTTTGGCAAGCTCTCCGACATCTACGGCCGCAAGCCGATGATGCTGGCCGGCATTGCCGTGTTCCTGCTGGGTTCGGTGCTGGCGGGCTTCGCGTGGTCCATGCCCTCGATGATCGTCTTCCGGCTCATCCAAGGCATAGGGGCGGGCGCGATACAGCCGGTGGGCATGACCATCGTGGCCGACCTGTATCCGGTGCGCGAGCGTGGCAAGGTCCAGGGGTACCTGGCCAGCGTGTGGGCGATTTCCGGCGTGCTGGGGCCCATGCTGGGCGCGCTGATCATCCACCAGTTCTCGTGGGCATGGATCTTCTGGATGAACGTGCCGCTGGGTCTTCTCGCCACGGCGGGTTTCGTGTTCTTCCTGCACGAGGAGCGCGAACGGCGGCCGATGTCCATCGACGTGACCGGGGCCGCACTGTTCACGGCCACCGTGGCGGCGCTGATGATCGCCCTGACCGACGCCGGCGACGGCCTGGCCTCGCGCGCGTGGATGGCTGCGGGCGCCTTCGTCGTCTGCCTGGTGCTGTTCGTGCTGCAGGAGCGGCGCGCCGAGCATCCCGTCGTGTCCTTCGCCTTGTGGAGCCGGCGCCCGGTGGCCGCGGCGAACGTCGCGATGCTGCTGGGCAGCATGGTCATCATGGGGCTGACGACCTTCCTGCCCATGTACGTGCAGAGCGTGCAGCACCGCACGCCCGTGGTGGCGGGGCTGGCGCTGACCATGATCATGGTGGGCTGGCCGCTGGGGTCCACCGTGGCGGCCAAGGTGTTCCCGCGCTACGGCCTGCGGCCCATGCTGCTCCTGGGCAGCATACTCGTGCCCATCGGGGCCTGTGCGTTCCTGCTGCTGAGGCCGGACAATTCGCCGGTGCTGGCGGGCGCGGGCTCGCTGATCGTGGGCCTGGGCATGGGCTTCATGGGCGTCTGCTCGCTGGTGCTGATCCAGGAGATCGTGGATGTGTCCGATCGCGGCAGCGCGACGGCTTCCAACATCTTCGCGCGCAACCTAGGCAGCACCCTGGGCGCCACCGCGCTGGGCGCGGTATTCAACTTCGGGCTGGCGCGGGCCACCAGCGACGCGCCCATCTCCTCCGAACAGCTCAAGCACGCGCTGGAGTCCGCCGGCGCGAACCCCGTCATCCAGGCCGCCATGCAGGACTCCTTGCACATGACGTTCTGGGCGGTGTTGGTCATCTCGCTGCTGGTGATGGCGGCCACGGTCTGGATTCCTCCGACTTCCGTGGGCCGCGTCAGCCGTTCCGCCGCCAAGATGTAAGCGTCGGCATCGGCGCCGGCAACCGGCAACGGCGCCGGGAACGCCGGCGGCCTTCGGCCCTCGGCCCCGGTGCGGGGGCGCATCCGGGCTCGTCCATGTTCGGGATGCCGTCCGCGCGGCGCGTGGATGTTACGGCCTGTGAGGCCGATGGCGCCTTCTCGCATACATACGGCAACCCGGCGCGCCGCCTGGTTTTGGCAGGATGGTGGCACAGGAACCCCATTTGGAGATTGCCATGAAACGAAGCTATGTCCCCGCCGTGGGCGCCTGCCTGATCGCGATGGCGTCGGCCGCGATGGCGCAGGCCCCGCAGCAGGCCCCCGCGCCCGATCCCTCGCAAGGCGCGATGCCCGCGCAGCCCCAGCCCGCGGCCAACGTGTCGGACGATCAACTGCGCAAGTTCGTGAGCGCGGCCCAGAAGGTGGCCATGATTTCGCAGGAGTACACGCCTAGGCTGAACTCCGCGACGGACGCCGCGTCGCAGCAGCAGGTGCACAAGGAGGCCGACGACAAGATGGTCGACGCCGTGCATCGCGAAGGCTTGACGGTGGACGAGTTCAACGGCATCGGTCAGGCCGTCGAGCAGAATCCCAGCCTGGCCCAGCGCGCGCGCGACATGGCCAAGTAAGGGCATCGCGGGCATGCGCCCGCGATGTTCACGAGCGGTCAGCCGAACAGCTTGTTGGCAGTACGGGCCACCAGTTCCCCCTGGAAGCGCGCGCCCGCCAGATCGGCCGCCGAGGGCTGGCGCGAGCCGTCGCCCCCGGCGATGGTGGTCGCGCCATAGGGCGCGCCGCCGACGATCTCGGTCAGGGTCATCTGGCCCTGGTAGCTGTACGGCAGGCCCACCACCACCATCCCGAAGTGCAGCAGGTTGGTGATGATGGAGAACAGCGTCGTCTCCTGGCCTCCATGCTGCGTGGCGGTGGAGGCGAACGCCGCGCCCACTTTCCCGTTCAACGCCCCGCGCGCCCACAGGCCGCCGGTCTGGTCCAGGAAGGCGGCCATCTGCGAGGACATGCGCCCGTAGCGCGTGCCGGTGCCGATGACGATGGCGTCGTAGTTTTCCAGCTCGGCCACCGTGGCCACCGGCGCGGCCTGGTCCAGCTTGAAGTGGGCATTCTTGGCGACGTCGGCCGGCACGGTTTCCGGCACGCGCTTGACGTCCACCTGGGCGCCCGCGCTGCGCGCGCCCTCGGCAACGGCCTCGGCCATTTTCTCGATGTGGCCGTATGACGAGTAATAGAGAACCAGGACCTTGCTCATGGAACCTCCTCGGAGCGCTGCGTGGGCGACCCAGGTATTCATCCCATACGCCCGCCCGGCGTGCAAGCGGAAGATGTGTAATGAAGTGTTGCGCCTTCCTCAGGGCTTGAAGGCGCCGATGAAGATGGCCGGATCCACCCGCGCGTCGTTCAGGCTGACGTTCCAGTGCAGGTGGGGGCCGGTGGCGCGGCCGGTCGATCCGACCCGTCCCACTTCCTCGCTCCGCGCCACGTCCTGGCCCACGCGCACCCCGACCTCGGACAAGTGGCAGAACATGCTGATGAAGCCCTGGCCATGGTCGACGAACACGGTCTTGCCGTTGAAGAAATAGTCGCCCACCAGGACCACGCGTCCCGCGGCGGGCGCCTTGACCGGCGTGCCGGCGGGCACGGCGAAGTCCAGGCCGGAATGGGGATTGCGGGCTTCGCCGTTGAAGAAGCGCTGCAGTCCGAAGGGGCTGGACAGCCGGCCGCCGGCAACGGGGCGGTCCAGCATGACGTTGCTGGGGCCTTGCGGGCGGAAGGCGCGGTAGGCGGCCAGTTGCTCGGCGGTTTCCTTCTCGATGCGCGCGAGGTCGGCCGGGTCCGGGTTGACCTGGCGCTTGTTCTTGAGCTTGATGTGCTGGGCGACGTAGGTTTTGGTTCCCACCTGGAAATCCAGCGTGCGCGTTCCTCCTTCCTCCTGCACCGCCAACCGCTGCGTGCCCGGCTTGGTGCCGAGCGGAATGCCGACGACGGCGATCCATTGTCCGCCGTCGTCGCGCAGCACCATCGTCCTGCGGTCCAGATAGGTCGCCACCGGCGCGGCGGGACCGTCGCCCAGCGCGACGACCGCCACGCCGCCCGGCACGGGCTTGTTCAGCAGGCGGGTAATGAAGCTTTCGGCGTGGACAGGGGCGGCGGCGCACAGGGCAACCACCCACAGCAGGCGGCGGGCAAGCATGGCGGGCATGGGAGGTACGAGGAAAGGCATTGCCCCAAGCGTACAGGCTCCCACCGTTTCCCCGCAAACGGGCCCGCTAGTCGGCGTCCAGTTCCCGGTAGTGGCGGAAGATGCCGTCGCCCCAGGGCAGGCGCCGTCCGCTTGTCAGATAGGCCTGGAGTTCCGGCAGGCCGCCGACGCGCGCGTGCAGCGCCATCACGCCGGGATGGGCGCGCGCCAAGGCCGCCATTCGCCGGGGGAACGCGTAAAGCAGGCCGTCGACCAGGTGGTAGAGCGACAGGTCGGCATAGGTCCAGCGGTCGCCGCCGCCGACCCAGTCGCCGCGGCGGGCCAGCACGCGTTCGAAGTAGCCCAGGAACTTCGGCATGCGCTGGCCGCGGAAGTCGCCGGCGCGCCGCAGCGCTTCCGCCTTCTGTTCGTCGTAGTAGAGGCCGGAGGCGATGGGGTGATGGACGTCGTGGGCCTCGGCCACCATGTCGGCGATGGTCAGCTGGATCTGGTTGATCCACAGCCGGCCCGCCAGGTCGCCCGGCGCGAGGCCATGGCGTTCGCCCAGGAACAGGAGGATGTTGGCCGTTTGCGAGATCGTCATGTCGCCGGCCACCAGATAGGGAGGCGCGAAGGGCGGGCTGTCGCGGTCGGCGGCCATGTCGGCCACCAGGTCCGAGGCCTGCACGCCGGGTTCGCGCGCGCATTCCCGGTAGGGGATGCCGCCGGCTTCCAGCGCCAGCCGGACGAACTCGCCGCGTCCGGGTATGCCGTTCCAGTACCAGAACTCGTAGGTCATGCGGACTCCTTCGTGTCTAGAACTCCAGGCAGATCTTGCCGAAATGGGCGTGCGCCGCCTCGTGGCGGAAGGCGTCGGCGATCCGCTCCAGGGGGAAGCGCCGATCGATCACCGGGTGCAGCTCAATGGCTTCCAGGGCGCGCACCATTTCCTGCTGCTGCCGGCGGCTGCCCACGATCAGGCCTTGCAGGCGCGCCTGCTTGGCCATCAGCGCCGCCGTGGGGATTTCGCCGCTGCCGCCGGTCAGCACGCCGATCAGCGAGATGTGCCCCGCCACGCGCACGGCCTTGATGGACTGGGCCAGCGTGCCCGGGCCGCCGACCTCGATGACGTGATCCACGCCGCCGCCGGTCAGCTTGCGCACCGTGTCGCCCCACTGTGGATCGTTGCGATAGTTGATGACGTGGTCGGCGCCCAGGGCGCGGGCGCGCGCCAGCTTCTCGTCCGACGACGAGGTGATGATGACGGACGCGCCCATGGCCTTGGCCAGTTGCAGCGCGAAAATCGAGACGCCGCCCGTGCCCAGCGCCAGCACCGTGTCGCCCGCCTTGAGCCGGTCGTCGCCCACCAGCGCGCGCCAGGCCGTCAGCCCGGCCGTGGTCAGCGTGGCCGATTCGGCATGGTCGAGGTGGCGCGGCGCGCGCGTGAACCAGGTCGCCGGGCGGACGATGGCCTCGCGCGCGTAGCCGTCCACGCCGTCGCCGGGAACCGTGGAGAAATTGCCGATCCGGGCCTCGCCGTCCAGCCAGTGGGGAAAGAAGGTCGAGACCACGTGGTCGCCTTCGGCGAAACCCTCGACGCCCCGGCCCACCTGCTCGACCACGCCGGCGCCGTCCGCCATGGGGATGCGGCCGAAGTGGCGCTCGTCCGTACGCAGGGCGACGAGGTAGTCGTGGTAGTTCAGCGAACTGGCGTGCAGGCGCACGCGGATCTCGCCGGCGGCGGGGGAGCCGGGATCGGGCAGGTCGATCAGCTGGATATGGTCGAGCCCGCCGGGGGCTCCGAGCGCAACGGCTTTCATGACGGGTTCTCCTGGACGGGGTGCGGCGCGGGTTCGTATAAAATAACGCCGGGTGCTGCCGCTGTACATGCGGCAGCAGGTTCTGGGCATCGGTCGGGCCGCCGGTGCAGGATTGCCTTGGATGATTCCATGAACCGAAACGCCCCTAGCCGGCCCGTTCCGCGCGCCCAGGATCTTGCCGCCCGAGCCCTGCTCACGCTGGAAAGATTCCTTCACATCGAAGCCGTCAGCGGCATCGTGCTGCTGGCCGCCGCCGCCATCGCCCTGGTCTGGGCCAATTCCCCCTACGCTTCCGGCTACCACGCCCTGTGGCATGCGCCGCTGACCTTCGGCGTGGGCAGCCACGTCGTCTCGCAGTCCCTGCATTTCTGGATCAACGACGCACTGATGACGGTGTTCTTTCTCGTGGTCGGGATGGAGATACGGCGCGAGATCCACGAAGGCGCGCTGGCCAGCCTGGCCCAGGCGGCGCTGCCGCTGGCGGCCGCGCTGGGCGGCGTGGCGGTGCCGGCGCTGATCTATCTCGCGTTCAACGGCCAGGCACCGCAAAGCCAGGGCTGGGCCGTGCCGACCGCCACCGACATCGCGTTCGCGGTCGGCGTGCTGGCGCTGCTGGGCCGGTCCATTCCGGGCAGCGTGCGCATCTTCCTGCTGGCCCTGGCGATCATCGACGACATCGTCGCCGTGCTGATCATCGCGATGTTCTATTCCGGCGGACTGGACTACTCCGGCTTGCTGGTGGCCGCCGTAGGCATCGTGATGGTGCTGGCCCTGCAGCGGATGGGGGTGGGGACCGCCTACGCCTACGTGCTGCCAGGCGCGGTGCTGTGGATCGGCCTGTTGCAGACGGGCGCGCATCCCACGCTGGCGGGCGTCGTGCTGGGCCTGATGACCCCGGTGCTGCCCGCGCCGCGCCACGAGCATCCGCGGGACATCGTGCGCCGTGCCGCGGATTTCCTGGTGCGCGCGGGGTCGTCCGACACGGACGGCACGGCGGAGCAGGCGCGGCGGCTGCGATGGGCGCAGCGCGAACTGCTGGCGCCCGTGACGCGCGTGCAGATGGCCCTGCATCCGTGGGTGGCCTATGTCGTCATGCCGCTGTTCGCCCTGGCCAATGCCGGCGTCACGCTGGACGGCGTCGACCTGTCGGCGTCCTCGTCGCAGGCCGTCATGCTGGGCGTGGTGGCGGCGTTGGTGATAGGCAAGCCGCTGGGCGTGATCGCGGCCAGCTGGATCGCCGTCCGGCTGGGATGGTGCCGGCTGCCGCCCGGCGCCACGTGGAGCGGGGTCGCGCTGGTGGGATTGCTGGCGGGCATAGGCTTCACCATGTCCATCTTCATCGCCAACCTGGCGTTCGGCGACGAGAACCTGCTGGGAGCGGCGAAGCTGGGCGTGCTGACGGCATCGGCGGTGGCGGCCACGGCGGGGCTGGCGTGGGGCGCGATGCTGGCGGCCAGGCAGCGGCGCAAGGCGGAGCCGGCGCGGGAGGCGGGCGCCTCTTGAGGCCGGCGGGGCGTCAGGTTTCGAAATCCACCAGTTCGTCGCCGTCGTTCACCGTATCGCCGACCGCGAAGCGGAAGGCCTTCACCCGCCCGTCGGCGGGGGCGCCGATGGTGTGTTCCATCTTCATCGCCTCCAGCACCAGCAGCGGCGCGCCGGCGGCCACCCGCGCGCCGGGCGCGACCAGATGGGCGGCGATCCGGCCCGGCATGGGCGCGGCCAGGCCGGTACCGGCGTCCGTGCCTTGTTCCCAGGCCAGCAGCGGATCGACCAGCACGAGCGTCCAGGTTCCGTCTTCGCCATACACGATGCGGCGGGCGCCGTCCCGATAGACGTCCGCGCGCAGGGTGCGATCGGGCAGCACCGCTTCCAGCCGGGGAGCTTCGCCCCACAGGTCCACGAATACGGCCGAGCCGTCCAGCACGACAGTCATGCCCCGGGGCGCAGGCGTGACCGCGACCTCGCGGCGATGGTCGCCGCACGCGAACAGGAACACCGTGGCGGCGTCCGCGTTCAGGCGCCAGCCGTCCGCGCGCCATGGCGAACCGGCCGGCCCCGTTGCGGCGACATGCCGCATCTCCGCCAGCGCGGCCAGCAGCCATGCCTCGCGCGGCGGCGCGGTGTCAGGCGCGAACAGGTTGTCGTGCTCGCGTTCGATCAGGCCGGTGTCGAGGTCCGCCCGGTCGAACGAGGGGGAGGCGACCAGCCGCGACAGGAAGGCGAGGTTGGTGGGCAGGCCCACGACGCGGCAGGCGGACAGGGCCTGCCGCATGCGGGCCAGGGCTTCGCTCCGGTCGGAGCCGTGGACGACGAGCTTGGCGATCATGGGATCGTAGTGGGGCGTGATGGTGTCGCCCTCGTCGACGCCCGCGTCCAGGCGCAGCCAGGGAGCGGCGGCAGGCGGCACGAAGCGTTGCAGCCGGCCTGCCGCGGGCAGGAAGCCCTGCGCGGGATCCTCGGCGTACAGGCGGGCCTCCAGCGCATGGCCGGACGGGGCCGGCGGCCGGCGGTCCAGCGGCAGCGGTTCGCCGCTCGCCACGCGCAACTGCCATTCGACCAGATCGAGTCCCGTGATCATTTCGGTGACCGGATGCTCGACCTGCAGCCGCGTGTTCATCTCCATGAAATAGAAGCCGCCGTCCGGATCGACGATGAACTCCACCGTGCCGGCGCCCACGTAGCCCACGGCGCGCGCGGCATCGATGGCGGCCCGGCCCATGGCCTCGCGCCGCCCGGCGCTCATGCCCGGCGCCGGCGCTTCTTCCAGTACCTTCTGGTGGCGGCGCTGGACCGAGCAGTCGCGCTCGAACAGATGGACCATGTTGCCGTGGCTGTCGCCGAAGACCTGCATCTCGATGTGGCGCGGGCGCAGGACGTAGCGTTCGACCAGCATGCGATCGTCGCCGAAGGCTCCCGCGGCTTCGCGCTTGCAGGCGGCCAGCGCCGCATCGAAGTCCTCGGCGCGGTCCACGCGGCGCATGCCCTTGCCGCCGCCGCCCGCGCTGGCCTTGATCAGCACCGGATAGCCGATGCGGGCCGCTTCGCGGGCCAGCAGCGCGGGATCCTGGTCGTCGCCGTGATAGCCCGGAGTAAGCGGCACGCCCGCGCTTTCCATCAGGGCCTTGGCGGCGGACTTGGAACCCATCGCGCGGATCGCGCCGGCCGGCGGTCCGATGAAGACCAGGCCCGCGCGTTCGCAGGCCTCGGCGAAGGCCGCGTTCTCGGACAGGAAGCCGTAGCCCGGATGGACCGCCTGCGCGCTGCTGGCCAGGGCGGCCTCGACCAGTGCATCCGCGCGCAGGTAGGAGTCCCGCGCCGGGGCGGGGCCGATGCGCCGGGCCGCGTCGGCCTGCCGGACATGCCGCGCGCCGGCGTCGGCGTCCGAATACACCGCCACGGTCGCCACGCCCATCCGCCGGGCCGTGGCCATGATGCGGCAGGCGATTTCTCCGCGATTGGCGATCAGGATCTTGTCGAACACGATGGGCTTTCCTTCAGGGGCGCTACATCCGGAACAGGCCGAAGCGGGTCGGCTCCACGGGGGCGTTCAGCGCCGTCGCCAGCGACAGGCCCAGCACGCGCCGCGTCTGCGCGGGATCGATGATGCCGTCGTCCCACAGCCTGGCCGTGGCGTAATAAGGGTGGCCCTGGGTCTCGTACTGTTGGCGGATGGGCGCCTTGAAGGCTTCCTCCACTTCCTCGCTCCAGGGTTCGCCGCGCGACTGCAGGGTGTCGCGCCGCACCGTGGCCAGGACCGCGGCGGCCTGTTCGCCGCCCATGACGCCGATGCGGGCGTTGGGCCACATCCACAGGAAGCGGGGGCCGTAGGCGCGCCCGCACATGCCGTAGTTGCCCGCGCCGAAGCTGCCGCCGATGATGACGGTCAGCTTGGGCACCCGGGCGGTGGCGACCGCGGTCACCATCTTGGCGCCGTCCTTGGCGATGCCGCCGTTCTCGTACTTGCGTCCCACCATGAAGCCGCTGATGTTCTGCAGGAAGATCAGCGGGATCGAACGCTGGGCGCACAGCTCGATGAAGTGCGCGCCTTTCTGCGCCGATTCCGAGAACAGGATGCCGTTGTTCGCGACGATGCCCACGGGCATGCCGTACAGCCGCGCGAAGCCGGTGAACAGGGTGGGGCCGTAGCGCGCCTTGAACTCGTCGTAGCGCGATCCGTCCACCAGTCGGGCGACGATCTCGCGCACGTCGTAGGGCTTGCGCACGTCCCACGGCACGATGCCGTACAGTTCCTCGGGGTCGTGCGCGGGTTCGTCGCCGTCGGCCGGCGCGGGCGCGGCGGGGCGGTTCAGGTTGCCGACGATGCGGCGCGCCAGGTGCAGCGCATGGGCGTCGTTCTCGGCCAGGTGGTCGGCCACGCCGGAGACGCGGGTGTGCACGTCGCCGCCGCCCAGGTCCTCGGCGCTGACGATTTCCCCGGTCGCGGCCTGCACCAGCGGCGGGCCGCCCAGGAAGATGGTGCCCTGGCCCCGCACGATCACGGTTTCGTCGCTCATGGCGGGCACGTAGGCGCCGCCGGCGGTGCAGGATCCCATCACCACGGAAATCTGCGCGATGCCCTGGGCCGACATGTTGGCCTGGTTGTAGAAGATGCGGCCGAAGTGCTCGCGGTCGGGAAAGACCTCGTCCTGCAGCGGCAGGTAGGCGCCGCCGGAATCCACCAGATAGAGGCAGGGCAGATGGTTCGCCTGGGCGATCTCCTGGGCCCGCAGGTGCTTCTTCACGGTCATGGGGTAATAGGTGCCGCCCTTGACCGTGGCGTCGTTGGCCACGACCATGCAGGCCACGCCGTGGATGCGGCCGACGCCCGCGATCAGTCCGGCGCAGGGGGCCTCGTCGCCGTACAGGCCCAGCGCCGCCAACTGGCCGATTTCCAGGAAGGCCGAGCCGGGATCCAGCAGCAGGCGGATGCGCTCGCGCGGCAGCAGCTTGCCGCGCGCCGCATGGCGGGCGCGGGCGGCGTCCCCGCCGCCTTGCGCGGCCTGCGCGGCCCGCGCGCGCAGGTCCGCCACGAGGCGGCGCATGGCATCGGCATTGGCCTGGAATTCCGGGGAACGGGTGTCCAGCCGGCTGGTGTGGGCATGCATGGCCTGGCTCCTGGGCGAAGGGGTCAGCGGGTTTCGGAGAAGAGTTCCCTGCCTATCAGCATGCGCCGGATCTCGCTGGTGCCCGCGCCGATCTCGTACAGCTTGGCGTCGCGCCACAGGCGACCCGTCGGATAGTCGTTGACGTAGCCGTTGCCCCCCAGCGCCTGGATGGCTTCCCCGGCCATCCAGGTGGCCTTCTCGGCGGCGTACAGGATGGCGCCCGCGGCATCCTTGCGCAGCGAGCGGTCGTGGCCGGGTTTGTCGCAGCTGCGTGCCACCGCGTAGACGTACGCCCGGCAGGCCTGCCAGGTGGTGTACATGTCGGCCAGTTTCCCCTGCATCAGCTGGAACTCGCCCACGCTCTGTCCGAACTGCTTGCGTTCGTGCACGTAGGGCATCACGACGTCCATGCAGGCCGCCATGATGCCCAGAGGCCCGCCGGCGAGCACCGCGCGCTCGTAGTCCAGGCCGCTCATCAGCACGCCCACGCCGTTGCCGAGGCCGCCCAGCACGTTGTCTTCCGGGACCTCGCAATCGTCGAAGAACAAGGGATAGGTGTTGGAGCCGCGCATGCCGAGCTTGTCGAGCTTTTCACCGAAGGCCAGTCCGGGGAAGCCTTTCTCGACGATGAAGGCGGTGATGCCGCGCGGCCCGGCGTCGGGATCGGTCTTGGCGTACACGATCAGGGTGTCGGCGTCGCCGCCGTTGGTGATCCACATCTTCGAGCCGTTCAGCACGAAGCGCCCGTCCTTGCGCGTGGCCCGCAGCCGCATGGACACCACGTCCGAGCCGGATGTGGTCTCGCTCATCGCCAGCGCACCCACGTGATCCCCGGCAACCAGCGGCGGCAGGTGGCGTGCCTTCTGCCCGGGCGTGCCGTGCCGGTGCAACTGGTTGATGCACAGGTTGGAATGGGCTCCGTAGGACAGGCCCACCGCCGCCGACGCTCGCGACAGCTCTTCCATGGTCACCACGTGCGCGAGATAGCCCAGCGCGATGCCGCCGTAGTCGTCGCCCACCGTCATGCCGTGCAGCCCGAGATCGCCCATTTTCTTCCACAGGTCGCGGGGGAAGGTGTTGTTCTTGTCGATGGCCGCGGCGCGCGGCTCGATCTCGTTGGCGGCGAAGCTGCGGACGACCTCGCGCAGCATCTCGATGGTGTCGTTCACGCCGAAATCCAGGGAAGGCAGCGGGATCATGGAGGTTCTCCGATTCTTGTCTTGCTGCGGAAAGAAAGACGTCAGGCCACGGCGTGAGGGGCCTGGCGGTCCTGCGGCGAGGCCGAGCCAGGGGACTCGGCGTACTGCGCCAGCAGGCGCTCCTGCTTGATGCGGGCGAGGCGTGCGTTTTCCTCCTTGACGTGTCCGAAGCCGCGCACTTCCTGGGGCAGCCTGGCCAGTTCCAGCGCCAGGGGCAGGCGTTCGGGGGTAAGCGTGGCGACGATCCGGCGCATCAACGCCTCGTAGCCGCCGATCGCCGCGCGTTCGGCGCGCCGCTCGGCCAGGTAGCCGAACGGATCGAACGGTGTGCCGCGCAGCCCGCGGGCCCGTGCCAGCCATTTGTAGGCGGTCAGCATCCATGGGCCGTAGGCCTGCTTCACCAGGTGGCCGTGAGCGTCGCGGCGCGCGAACAGCGGCGGCGCCAGGTGGAAGCGCAGGCGGTAGTCGCCTTCGAACTGGCGCGCGACGCGCTCGGCGAAGCCGGTCTCGACGAACAGCCGGGCAACCTCGTATTCGTCCTTGTAGGCCATGAGCTTGTAGAGGCTGGCCGCGACCGTGCGCGCCAGCCGGTTGCCGGCGACCCGTTCCTCTTCCAGGGCGGCGATCTCGCGCACGAAGGTCTCGTAGCGGGCCGCATAGGCGGCGTTCTGGTAGCGGGCGAGCCGCTGCGTGCGGTCGGCCAGCAGCGCATCCAGCGAGTACGGGCGCGGCGGCATCATCACCACGGTGCCGGGCCGCTTGAGCCCGGCGGCGACGCTGGCCGCCGGCAGGTCCAGCGCGGCCAGCCGGCCCCAGGCGAACGCGGCCTTGTTCATTTCCACGGCCGCGGCGTTCAGTTCGATCGCCCGCATCAGCGAGTCCTCGCGCAAGGGGATCCAGCCTTTCTGCCACGCGTAGCCCAGCATGAAGACATTGGTGGCGATCGCGTCGCCCAGGAGGCCGGTGGCGATCTCGGTGGCGTCCACCGCCTCGGTCTGCCAGGCCGCCTCGCGCACGCGTTGCAGCATGGCCTCGGGCGAGGCATGCCAGTCGGGGTCCTGGGTGAAGGCGCCGGTGGGCGACACGTCCAGGTTCAGCGCCGCGCGGGTGCGCGTCGTCGCCATCATGTCGATGGCATCCTGGCCGCAGGCCACCATCAGGTCGCAGCCCAGCACGACGTCGGCCTGGCTGGAAGGAACCCGGGTGGCGTGCAGGGCGGCGGGGGTGGCGGCCAGCCGCACGTGCGACATCACCGCGCCGCCTTTCTGCGCCAGTCCGGCCATGTCCAGCACGATGACGCCCTTGCCTTCGAGGTGGGCGGCGATGCCCATCAGCGCGCCTATCGTGACCACGCCCGTGCCGCCCACGCCGGTCACGACGATGTTCCAGGCCTGCTCCAGGCCGGGCAGGACCGGCGCCGGCAGATCCTGTGGCGGCGTCACCTGCCGCGCCGCCGGCTTGCGCAGCGCGCCGCCTTCGACCGTGACGAAGCTGGGGCAGAACCCCTTCACGCACGAGAAATCCTTGTTGCACGAGCTCTGGTCGATGGTGCGCTTGCGGCCCAGCGGGGTCTCCAGCGGCAGGATGGACACGCAGTTCGACTGCACGCCGCAATCGCCGCATCCCTCGCAGACTTCCTCGTTGATGAGCACGCGGCGGGCCGGGTCGGCCAGCTTGCCGCGTTTGCGGCGGCGGCGTTTCTCGGCGGCGCAGGTCTGCACGTAGACGATGACCGACACGCCGGGTAGCTCGCGCAGTTCGCGCTGGATGTCGTCCATGCGGTCGCGGTGGCTGATGGCTATGCCCGCAGGCAGCCCGGGAAGCTCGCGCAGCGCATCGGGCTCGTCGCTCACGAGGTGGATGTGGGGCACGCCCTCGGCCACCATCTGCTGCAGGATCTGCGGCACCGTGGGCGCGCCCTCGACCGGCTGCCCACCGGTCATGGCGACCGCGTCGTTGACGAGGATCTTGTAGGTGATGTTCACGCCCGCCGCCAGGGCGGCGCGGATGGCCAGGGATCCGGAGTGCGTATAGGTGCCGTCGCCGAGGTTGGCGAAGATGTGGGGCGTGTCGGTGAAGAAGGCCTGGCCTATCCAGGTCGCGCCTTCGCCGCCCATCTGCGTGAAGGTCTCGGTATGGCGGTTCATCCACTGTGCCATGTAGTGGCAGCCTATGCCGGCCACCGCGCGCGAGCCCTCGGGCACCTTGGTGGACGTGTTGTGGGGGCAGCCCGAACAGAAGTAGGGCAGGCGTTGCGGGGCGCCGGGCGCCGCGCGGGTGTAGCCCTCGGGCGGCTTGCGCGCGGCAAGGTAGGGCAAGGCGCGCGCGTCCAGGGCGTCGCTACCGATCACCTTGGCGATGCGCGAGGCGATCACGCCGGCGATGGCGGCCGGCGTCAGCTCGCCATTGGGCGACAAGAGGATGCCGTCGTGCGGCACGTGCACCCATTCGCCGGTCTCGTCGTACTTGCCGACCACGCGCGGCCGCGCGGAAATGGATGCGTTGTAGAGATGTTCCTTGATCTGGTATTCGATGATCTGGCGTTTTTCCTCGACCACCAGGATCTCGTCCAGGCCTTCGGCGAATTCGCAGATGCACTCGGGTTCCAGCGGCCAGGACACGCCTATTTTCAGCAGCCGCAGCCCCATGGCGCGGGCGGCCGTCTCGTCGACGCCCATCATGGCCAGGGCCTCGCGCACGTCCAGGTAGCTCTTGCCGGTGGTGACGATGCCCAGCCTGGCACGCGGCACGTGCCAGTCCTGCCGGTTCAGGCCGTTCTGCCGCACGTATTCCAGCAGCGCGTACAGGCGTTCGCGCTGCAGGCGGTTTTCCTGCTCCAGCGGCGGGTCCGGCCAGCGGATATGGAAGCCGCCTTCCGGAATGGGATAGGTATCGGGCACGCGGATGTTCACCGCCATGGGATCGATGTCCATGGAGGTGGACGACTCCACCGTGTCGCTGACGACTTTCAGGCCCACCCAGCATCCGGAATAGCGCGACATCGCATAGCCGTGCAGGCCGAACTCGATCAGCTCGCGCACGCCGGCCGGGTTCAGGACCGGGATCATGGCCGCGATGAACGCGTGTTCGCTCTGGTGGGGCAGGGTGGACGACTTGCAGGCGTGGTCGTCGCCGGCCACCAGCACCACGCCGCCATGGCGTGAACAACCGGCGATGTTGCCGTGCTTGAAGACGTCGCCGCAGCGGTCCACGCCGGGGCCCTTGCCGTACCACAGCGCATACACGCCGTCGGTGGTGGCGCGGGCGTCCAGGCTGACCATCTGCGTACCCCAGACCGCGGTGGCCGCCAGTTCCTCGTTCAGTCCCGGCACGAACTTGATGCGGTGGGCCTCCAGGTGCCGGGCGGCCTTCCACATCTCCAGGTCCACCGATCCGAGTGGCGATCCCCGGTAGCCCGAGACGAAGCCCGCAGTGTTCAGTCCGGCAGCTTCATCGCGCTGCTTCTGCGCCAGCATCAGGCGCACCAGCGCCTGCGTGCCGGTCATGTAGACGCGGCCGCGCGGCCGTGTGTATTTGTCGTCCAGGGTCAGGACGGTCTCGACGGGTTGTGCGCTCATGATGCACTCGCAGTCCAGGGTTGGGCGCGCAAGGGGGTAGCGCGGAGCCGGCCGGCCGCGCGGGGCGGCGGATGGCGTCCGCATGGCGCCTTGAAGGCCCGGTCGGATGGACGGGCCGGGAAACAGCGAAGGGGGTAAGCGGTGGACGGGGGGAGGAACCAGCGAGGCGGCGCGACCCGAAACATGGTCGCGCGGCCCGGGTGGGCGGGCCTGCAGGAGCATGCGCTGTGCGAGCCTTCGCGTTCATACCTTCGGTCGGCGCGGCCTGGTGCAGCGGGCCGGCTTTCCTCCTCCTGTGCGGTGCGGGACCGCATGTAGAAGGTGCGTGATGAGCACAACATACCACGCCGGCAGGGGCTTAAGCTTATTTCTTTTAGTTGTTAAGTGATGCAAAAACATTTAAATACAATATATAGAACCTGCTCGATATCACTCGAGGTTCTGAACACCATGAAACGTTTCTTCGCATCCGCCGCGCTTGCGCTCGGCCTCGCCTCGGCCTCTCTCCAGACGGCAGCCGCCGCGCCGCTGGAGATCGGCTATCTGCCCATCCTGCCCGACGCGCAGTTGTTCATCGCGCGCGAGCAGGGGGCGCTGCCGGCCGAGGGCGGTCCGCCCAAGCTGGTCCAGTTCCAGAGCGGGCCCGCGCTGGTGCAGGCCCTGCTGGCGGGGCAGCTCGACATCGCCTACGTCGGCATCGGCCCGGCCCTGGTGGCGCGCGGCAAGGGCGCCGACATCAAGGTCGTCGCCTCCAACATCGTCGAGCAGGTCAGCTTCGTCGCCATGGGCGACCTCGCGCCCTATTTCGCCTCGGGCGATCCGGCCACGGCCTTCTCCCGCTTCGCCAAGGACAAGGGCCGCCAGCCCGTCATCGCCAGCTATCCCCGGGGCGCGGTGCCCGAAGCCGCCTTGCAATACTGGCTGCGCAATCGCATCAAGGTCGATCCCGCGTCCTTCAAGCTGATCTACCAGGGCGAGGCGCAGATGCAGCAGACCCTGCTGACCGGCGCGGTGGACGGCGCCGTGATCCTCGAACCCACCGTGACCACGGTCCTGACGCGTGCGCCCAAGGCCCGCGTCGTCGCGCGCGGTTCCGACCTGTTCCCGCGCCAGCCCGGCGCGGTGCTGCTGGTGCGCGAGAAGCTGATCAACGAGAAGCCCGAACTGGTGAAGTCGCTGGTGGCCGCCCATGTCGCGGCGACCCGGCTGTTGGATACCGATCCGGCCAAGGCCGCGCCGCTGGTGCAGAAATACGTGGGCGGCGGCCGCCTGCCGGTGGACCTGGTCGAGAAGTCGATCCGCAATTCCAAGGGCCAGTTCGAGGCCGACCCCAACACCATCGTGCCGGCCACGCTGGTGTTGCAGAAGTTCCAGTCCGAGACCGGCACGCTGGAAGGTCCGGCCGTGGACGTGACGAAGTTGTTCGACACGCGTTTCTATGACGCCGTCGCCGGCAAGCGATAGACCCGCGCGTCGTCCATGATGGTCAAGAATCCCGGATGGCCGGTGCGCGCGGCCTATGGCGTGGCGGGCATCGTCGTCTTCGTGCTGCTGTGGAAGGCGGCGGGCGTGTTCCGCTGGGTCAATCCCGGCACGCTGCCCGATCCGTTCGCGCTGCCCGACGCGCTGGCGCAGGAGTGGACCTCGGGCCGTTTGCTGCCCGCCGTCGGCTCCAGCCTCATTCATTACTTCTGGGGCCTGGCGCTGGGTACCGCGTTCGGCATCGCCGTCGGCCTGGCCGCCGCCACGATACGGCGCTTCGATCTGTTCCAGGCCTACCTGGCCCGCGTGCTGCGGCCCATTCCGCCGCTGGCCTGGGTGGTGTTCGCCATCGCCTGGTTCAAGGTCAGCCATGCCGGGGCGGCCTTCGTGATCGCCATCGGCGTGTTCTGGGTGAACTATTTCGCCACCTATAGCGCGGTCCGCAACATCGATCCCCGCTTCTATGAGCTGGCGCGCAGCTTCGGGCAGGGCAGCTACTGGCGGCGCGCCGTCAGCATCACGCTGCCGGCCATCGCGCCCGGCACGCTGGCGGGCGTGCGCACCGGCATCGGCCAGGCGTGGATGACGCTGATCGCGGCCGAACTGCTGGGCGTGCCCGGCATGGGGCAGGAGATGAATGCCGCAGCCGGCGTGGGCGCCTACGAGGCGGTCGTCGTCTACATGCTGGCCATATCGCTGGTCTACGCCATCTGCGACCTGGGTTACGCGTGGCTGGAGAAAAAGGTGCTGTCGTGGCGGCCGTAATCGAATTCGATCGTTTTTCATACACCCATCCGGGCGCGCCGGGCCCGGTCATCCAGGACCTGTCCCTGGACATCGCGAAGGGCGAGTTCCTGGCCGTGGTCGGCGGTTCGGGCGTGGGCAAGTCCACGCTGCTGCGCACCGCCGCCGGCCTGATCGCGCCGTCCGCGGGGCAGATGCATTTCCGCCTGCCGCAGCGCGCGGGCCGCCGCCGGCGGGCCGTGGTGTTCCAGGACGGCCGGCTGCTGCCCTGGCGCACCGTGGCCGGCAACGTGGCCTACGGCCTGGAGACCCTGGACATCGATGCCGGCGAGAAGCGCGGCCGGGTGGACGAGGCGCTGAGGATGACGGGGCTGGCCGAGTTCGCCGACCGTTGGCCGCACCAGTTGTCCGGCGGCCAGGCGCAGCGCGTCGGCATTGCGCGCGCGCTGGCGGTCAAGCCTGACATCCTGTTGATGGACGAGCCCTTCAGCGCGGTGGACGCATTGACGCGCCGCCATTTGCAGGCCGAGCTGATGCGGATCTGGCAGGCCACGCACGCGGCGATCATGTTCGTCACCCACGACATCGACGAGGCGGTGTTCCTGGCCGACCGTGTCGTGGTGCTGGGCGGTCGGCCCGCGAACGTGGCCGAGAACCTGGTGATCGATTTGCCGAGGCCGCGCGATCGCGGCCATGCCGACTTCGGCCGCTATGTGACGCACCTGTCGACGCAACTGGGGGTGGACTGATCATGGCCGTCATCAAACTCGTCATCCACGCGCCCACGCCGGCCGCGCTGGAGCGGGGCCGGCGCAACGTCGCCAACCTGCTCAAGGCCGACGGCCAGGCCCAGGTGGAACTGGTGGCCAACGCCGGCGCCGTCGCGGCCGCCCTGGGGCAGCCGGACGCCACCGATGTCCATCTGCGCCTTTGCGCGAACACGCTGGCGGCCAACGGGCTGACGACGCCGGACGGCATCGCCGTGGTCGAGGCCGCGGTGCTGCACATCGCGCGCCGACAGGCCGAGGGCTGGGCCTACATGCGCGCCTGACCGCTCAGCCCATCGTCATCAGGCTGGCGTTGCCGCCGGCCGCGGCGGTGTTGATGCTGACCGACCGTTCGACCAGCAGGCGTTCGAGCGGGATGGCGGCCTCGCCCGGCGCGAGATCGACCACCGGCACGAGCGGACCCTCGCGGCGGGCAAGCTGCCGCAGGATGGATTTCAGCCGGTTGCCCATGGCATGGACGAGGACCGCGTCGAACGGCGAGGCGGCGGGATCGGCCACGGCTACGTGGGCGGCGAGGTCCGTCGGCAGCGACGCGTGCAGCGCGGCTGCCTGATGGCTGGCCTGCCACAGGGCGTCATTGCCCGTGGCCAGCGCCGCGGCCAGTTGGACCAGCAGGTCGGCGGTTTCGTCCGCGATGCACAGCACCCTGCCGCGCGGGCGCAGCGCGTAGACATCCAGTTGTCCGGTGGGGCCGGGCAGGGTGGCCGCGGCGGTCTCGGGCAGTCGCGCGGCGTAGGCCGCGCAGCGGTCGGCCAGTTCCGCCATGCCCTGCTCCCGGGCCCAGTCCCACAGGATGGCCAGCGGCCGAGCGGGGCGGAGGGGTTGCAGCCACGCGGGGGCTGGCGGATGCGAGGCCAGTGCGCGTATCGCGATGTCCGGCGGCGGCGCCGCCGACAGCAGGCGCGGCAGATAGAGCGGCCCGCCCGCCTTGGGGCCGGTGCCCGACAGGCCTTCGCCGCCGAAGGGCTGTACGCCGACGACGGCGCCTATCATGTTGCGGTTCACGTAGATGTTGCCCACGCGCGCTCTGTCCAGCACCAGCGCGACGGTGTCGTCGATGCGGGTATGCAGGCCCAGCGTCAGCCCGTAGCCCAGCGCGTTCACCTGATCCAGCAGGCGGTCGAGATGCTGCCCCGCATAGCGCACCACGTGCAGGACCGGTCCGAACACCTCCCGGTGCAACTGGTCCGGCCGTTCGAGTTCGATCAGCGTGGGGGCGACGAAGCAGCCGTGCCGGCACTCGTCCGGATCCAGGCGGCCCGCGCGGAATACGGGATGGCCGGCGTCGCGCATGGCGGCGACGTGCCGCTCGATGTCGTCCCGCGCGGCTTCGTCTATGACCGGCCCGGCATCGGTCTCCAGGCAGTCGGGCCGGCCGGTGCGGTATTCGTCCATGGCGCCGCGCAGCATGGCCAGCATCCGGTCGGCGATGTCTTCCTGCAGGCATAGCAGGCGCAGGGCCGAGCATCGCTGGCCGGCGCTGTCGAACGCCGATTCCATCACGTCGGCGACCACCTGTTCGGGCAGGGCCGACGAATCGACGATCATGGCGTTCAGCCCGCCGGTTTCGGCGATCAGCGGGATGCTCCGGCCGTCGGCGCCCAGCCGCTCGGCCAGGACGCGGCGCATGTCCCGCGCCACCGCCACCGAGCCGGTGAACAGCACGCCCTGCACGCGCGCGTCGGCGACCAGGCCGGCGCCCACGGACTCGCCGCGTCCCGGCAGCATTTGCAGCGCACCCGGCGGTACCCCTGCGGCGCGCAGGATGCGCACGGCCTCGGCGGCGATCAGCGGCGTCTGCTCCGCCGGCTTGGCCACGACCGTATTGCCGGCCGCCAGCGCGGCGGCCACCTGGCCGGTGAAGATGGACAGCGGGAAATTCCAGGGGCTGATGCAGGCCACGATGCCCAGCGGCCGGTGCAGCGCGGCGTCGAATCCCTCGGTGGCGCGCGCGGCGTAGTAGCGCAGGAAATCGACGGTCTCGCGGACTTCGCCGAAGGCGTTGGGCAAGGTCTTGCCTGCCTCGCGCACCATCAGCGCCGCGAGCGCCTCGCGTTCGTCTTCCATGCCGTCGGCGGCGCGGCGCAGGACGGCCGCGCGTTCGGCCGGCGCCGTGTCGCGCCAGAGGCGGGTGGCATGGGCGGCGCGGGCGAGCGCGAACTCGAGGTCGGCCAGCGAGGCTTCCTGTACCTGGCCGACCAGGTCCCCGCGAT
This sequence comes from Pigmentiphaga sp. H8, assembly GCF_003854895.1. Taxonomy (NCBI): domain Bacteria; kingdom Pseudomonadati; phylum Pseudomonadota; class Betaproteobacteria; order Burkholderiales; family Alcaligenaceae; genus Pigmentiphaga; species Pigmentiphaga sp. H8. Next base: position 1,474,078 of record NZ_CP033966.1, read on the forward strand.
GGGCCGGATTGCGGATGTCCAGGCGCGCCCCGGACGCCACCTCGTCATCCAGCAGGGGGCGGGCGAGCCAGGTCCGCGCGGCGGCGCCCGCCAGCCGGTGCGACAGCCGCAGCAGGCAGGATTCGTCGGACCAGTCCAGCCCGCGCGAATTGGCGCGCTCGGCGCCATACAGGTCGGGCGGCAGGGGGATGCGCGGGTCGGGCGCGCCGACCGGGCCGCCCCCCGTGCCGATGTCGTGCGCGGCCGCGACCGGGTCCACGATCACCGCTTCCAGGGGCAGGCCGCGGTCGGCCACGCGATGGACGAACGAGGTGTTCGCGCCGTTCTCGAGCAGGCGCCGCACCAGATAGGCCAGCAGCGTATCGTGCGGGCCGACCGGCGCGTAGATGCGGCAGGGGCGGTCCAGGCCGCCCGTGCCCACGACCTGGTCGTACAGCGGCTCGCCCATGCCATGCAGGCACTGGAACTCGTATTGCCCGGGTCGGAAGTCCGCGGGGCCGGCCAGGTGGTAGACGGCCGCCAGGGTGTGGGCATTGTGGGTCGCGAACTGCGGAAAGACCGCGTCGGGCGCGGCCAGCAGCTTGCGCGCGCAGGCGAGATAGGCGATGTCGGTGTGGGGCTTGCGCGTATAGACCGGGTAGTCCGGCAGGCCCTGGATCTGGGCGAGCTTGATCTCGCTGTCCCAGTACGCGCCCTTGACCAGGCGGACCATGAGCCGGTGGCCGCTGCGACGGGCCAGGGCGGCCAGGTGGTCGATCAGCCGCAGGCTGCGCTTCTGGTAGGCCTGCACCACGAACCCCAGGCCGTCCCACCCCGCCAGGTCCGGCTCCGCGCACAGGCGTTCGAGCAGGTTCAGCGACAGGTCCAGGCGCGCGGCCTCTTCCGCGTCGATGTTGATGCCCATGCCGTAGCCGCGCGCCGCGCGCGCGAGCGACAGCAGGCGCGGATAGAGTTCGCCTAGCACCCGTGCCCGCTGGCTTCGCACGTAGCGCGGATGCAGGGCGGACAGCTTGATCGAGATGCCGGGAACCTCGTAGGGCGTGCCGCCCCGGCACGAGGCGCCGATGCGCTGGATCGCCTGGTCGTAGGCCGCGGTATAGCGCAGGGCGTCGGCCTCGGTCATGGCCGCCTCGCCCAGCATGTCGTAGGAATGGGTGTAGCCGCGCGCCACCTGCGCGCGCGAGCGGTCCAGCGCCTGTTCCATCGTGCGGCCCGCGACGAACTGATCGCCCAGCAGGCGCATGGCGGCATCGACGGCCCGGCGCACCAGCGGCTCGCCGCCTTTCTCGATCAGGCCGGCCAGCGCCGCCTGCGGGCCCGATCCCTGGTGCGCGGCATACAGCCGGCCGGTCAGCAGGAGGCCCCAGACGGCGGCGTTGACGAACAGCGACGAGCTGTGTCCCAGGTGGGCCGACCATCGGCCCTTGCCGATCTTGTCGCGGATCAGCGCGCCCCGGGTGACCGTGTCCGGTATGCGCAGGACCGATTCCGCCAGGCACATCAGCGCGATGCCTTCCTCGGACGAGAGGGAAAACTCCTGCAGCAGCATCTGCGCCAGGCCTTCGGTCGCCGGGAGCCCCGCCTGGTCGCGCAGCGTGGAGGCCAGCCGCCACGCCAGCTCCATGACCGGCCCGTTGTCGGTCGGCGGTTCGATCGCGTCCAGCAGGCGCCCGACCATCTCGTGTTCCGCCCGCCGGGTGTCCGCCGTGATGGCCGAGCGTTCGCCGGTCTGCGGCGCGAGGCCTGGCGCGAAGGACTCGAAGGGGATGGGGCGGGGAGTGGTCGACGGCATGGATGCCCTCCTGGCGCCGGGCGGCGTGCGGCAGGATCCAGTCTAGCCCATGGGCGGGATGGCTTGCAGCGTGGCGAGGTCCAGCAGCGTGAAGCGGCCGTCCGGCATCCATCCTCCGGTGTCGATGTGATGGACGTTGCCCAGCACGACCGGATCGTCCACGGGCGTGTGGCCCACCACCAGCGCGCGCAGCCCGGCAACGCCGCTGGCATTCTCGCCTTGCAGCCGATCGCGCGACCACATCGCGCGGTCCCGCGCCGCGCGCCACAGTCGCAGCGACCAGGTCAGCCGGCTCCAGTCCCGCACCGGGCTGTCCGCGTGCACGATGCCCACCCGTCCTGCCGGTGTTTCGATCTCCCTGGCCAGCGGCAGGCGCGCGAAGGCCTCGGCATAGACCCGGCGCCGAGCGAGGGGCAGCGTGACGAACCACGCTCCGCCGTTGGCGATGTAGCTGGTCTGGTCGACGGGGTTGCCCTTGGCGTAGCGTATCGCGATGTCTTCGTGATTGCCGCGCACCGCATGGAACCAGGGAAGGGCCAGCCAGTCCAGCACCTGTTCGGATTCCGGCCCCCGGTCGACCAGGTCGCCCACGCTGAAGAGCCGGTCGACGGCGGGGTCGAAGCCGGCGCGGTCCAGGTCGGCCCGCAGCCGCGTGAAATGGCCATGGATGTCCCCGACCGCGATGTCGCGGCCGCGGTGGTTGGGTTCATGGCGGACGAGAAGGGCGCTCATGGGATTCCGTGGACAGAGATCCCATGATAGGCCGTTACGGCGATCCGGGCGCCTGCCCGCAGGCCAGGTTGGCCGGTATGGCCACGTCCATCAGGCGCGGGTTGGGCAGGTTCAGGTTGCGCATGATCTCGACGTACTCGGCCTGCGTCTTGCCGGCCAGGCGCGGGTTGTGCCGCTTTTCCTCGCCGATGCTGGAGGCGGTCCAGCCCTTGTAGTCGTGCGCCGGGTAGACCGTGGTGTCGTCGGGCAGCGCGAACAGCCGGTCGACGATGGAGTGCCACGACAGCCCGGCATCGCCGGCCTGGAAGTCGGTGCGGCCGGTGCTGCGGATCAGCAGCACGTCGCCAGTGAAGACGGCCCGGGGCGCGGCCGGTTCCAGCACGAAGCTGAAGGACTCGTCGGTGTGCCCGGGGGTATACAGGGCCTGCAGCGTGATGCCGTCCACGCGCAGCAATTCGCCGTCGCGCACCTGGCGCGAGACGCATTCGGCGCGCGAGCGTTCGCCCATGATGGTGGTGCAGGCGGTGGCGTCCCGCAGGTCGCCCAGCGCGGTGATGTGGTCGGCGTGGGTGTGGGTGTCGATGGCGTGGACCAGGCGCAGGTCCAGCTCGCGTATGGCCTGCAGGTAGTGGTCCAGGCGCTCTTTCACCGGATCGATGATCAGCGCCTCGCCCCCGCGGCGGGACGCCAGGAGGTAGGTGTAGGTGCTGGAGTCGGGCTCGAAGAACTGGCGGAAGATCATATATTTCTTCAAGAAATAAGCAAATTTCTATATGGAATATATGTTAGACATTCACATGCTGGCCGTCAAAGCCTGCCAGGGGATGGCGGCAGCAGTCCCATGCGCCGCTTCGCTCGGTGCGCCGAGCCGTTGCGCACGGCCCAGCGCAGCACCGGCGCGACGCCGCCGATCGCCATGCCGGCGGCACGGACCCGCCAGGCGGGGCGCCGCAACTCCAGCATGTCGGCGGCCCAGCCCGGGAGCAAGGCCGTGCCGGCTTCCATCATGAACCGGCTGACCGGCCGTGCCAGCGGGCTGACGGCCGGAGGATGGGACAGCAGGATGCGGGCGATTTCGCGGGTGCGGTCGTCGCACACCAGTTGCGGCCGCATGCGCGCCAGGTAGGCCGCCACTTCCGCGCGCGAGCGTGGGACCTCGCGCGCGCCCAGGCGCAGCGCGATCAGCGCGATCTCGTCGTAGTAGCGGTCCTGCTCGGCGCCGGACAGCGCGGGATTGCGATGGCGCAGGTGCGCGGCCAGGAAGTTGCTGACCTCGGCCACGTGGACCCAGGTCAGCAGGTCGGGATCGTCGGCCGCGTAGGGGCGGCCGTCGGGCGCCGTGCCGCGTACCTGTTCATGGATGCCGCGCACGCGCGCGATCAGCCGCTCCGCATCGGCCGTGGCGGCGTAGGTGGTGCCCGAGATGAACTGGCCGGTCCGGCGCAGGCGGCCCAGCATGTCCTGGCGGAAATTGGAGTGGTCCCAGACGCCGGCCAGCGCGAGCGGATGCAGCATCTGCATGAGCAGCGCGGCAATGCCGCCGATCAGCATGGAGGTGAAATCCCCGTGCACTTTCCAGCAGGCCGAGTCAGGGCCGAACAGGCCGGGATCGCCGCGCGGATGCTCGAAGTCGATGCCGCCCAGCGCCAGTCCGGTCAGGCCCAGGACCTGGGCTTCGATGTGCCTGCGTATCATGCGCGGCCCCGCGTGGGCTGGAGGGACGGGGCGTTGCGCTGCATGAGATCGCACAGGTGTTCGGCCGCCGGCGTCATGGGCATCTCGGCGCGCCGGATCAGCACGATGTCGGGCGCGGGCAGGTTTTCGCGCACGGCGATCACCTGCAGCGAATCGCGCGTCAGGTCGAATTCCCGCCATTGCACCGGCAGCAGCGCGAGCAGGTCGCTGTTGGCCAGCGCCACCATCATCGACAGCGCGGTGCGCGCCTGGAGCGCCACGCGCGGCGCGGGCAGGCCGTATTCCTGGAACAGCCGCGCCAGGTCGTCCTGGTTGTCGTAGTCGGTCGAGGGCAGGGCCCACTCGGCGCCGGCCAGCGCCTTGAGCGAACGCGAGCGCGCCAGCGGATGTCCCTTGCGGCAGACCACGGCGCGGGTATTGGAGAACAGCGGTTCGACGATGAAACCGGCCGGCACGGTGCCGGGCGCGGCGCCCAGGTAGAAATCGATGGCGCCGCTGCGCAACTGCGATTCGAGGTCGGGGAACAGGCCTTCGATGAGCTGCAGGTACACCTGAGGATAGCGCCGCCGGAAGGCGGGCAGGGCGCGGGGCAGCAGGCCCATGTGCGGCATGATGGACAAGCCGGCGATGACCGTGCCGGCGCCCGAGCCCTGGGCCTGCGCCAGTTCGTCGCGCGCCCGGCGCAGTTCGTTGACCATGCCGCGCGCGCGTTCGTGGAACAGCCGCCCGAGCGGCGTCAGGACCATGCCGCGCGCCTGGCGTTCGAACAGCGGCGTGCCCAGTTCCTTTTCCAGGCCGCGCACGCTGCGGGTGAGCAGCGGCTGCGCCACGCCGAGCCGGCGGGCGGCGGCGCGCAGCCCGCCATGTTCGACGATGGCCACGAGGTCCCGCAGCTGATTGAGTTTCATGGATATCAAAATCGAATCACTCGTGGGATTTTGACATCTTGTCCGTAGCACCGCCACTTTTCTACAGTCACCTCGCGTCCACCAGAAAAACTTGATAGCACGCGCAGGAGACAAGCATGCAACGCATCATGGCCTCGGGCCGGCACAGCCGGTTGCTGGCATGGGTGGCAGGGTTCGCCGTCGCCCTGTCGCTGATTCAGGATTCAAGGGCCCAGACCTGGCCCGCCAAGCCGGTCAGGATGATCGTGCCGTTCCCGCCCGGGGCCGCGCCCGACGTCGTGGCGCGGTTGATCGCCGACCGGCTCTCGCACGGCTGGGGACAGCCCGTGTATGTCGAGAACAAGCCCGGCGCCGGGGGCATTCCGGGCATGTCCACGCTGGCGCGGTCCGGCGCCGACGGCTACACGGTGGGCTTCGTGCCCGCCGCCGCGGCGGTGCTCACGCCCTTGCTCTACAAGCAGCCGCAGTACGACATGGACCGCGACATCGTGCCCGTGGCCGCCGTGGGCACGAGCCCCATGATGGTGGTGGTGCCGGGCACGTCGGCCATCCGCTCCATGGCGGACCTGGCGAAGGAAGGGAAGGCCCGGCCGGGCACCTTGAATTTCGCGGCGGCGCAGGCCGGATCGGTGCCGCACCTGACCGGCGAGATGCTGGCGCGGGCCGGCGGATTCCAGCTTTTCACCGTGCCCTATGCCGGCTCGCCCGCCGCCATCAACGCGGTGCTGGCGGGCGAGGCGGCGTTGACCATCGACGGTATCCCCGCCCTGGTCCAGCACGTCAAGGCCGGCAAGATGCGGGCCCTGGCGGTGACTTCGCCGCGGCGGCTGCCGGGCCTGGAATCGGTGCCCACGGTGGCCGAGACCTTGCCGGGCTTCGAATCGCTGGGCTGGTTCGCGTTGTTCGCCCCCACCGGGACGCCCGGCGCGGTGGTCGAGCGCATCAACGCCGACATCAATCGCCTGCTGGACGACAAGGAACTGGTCTCGCGCCTGGCCGACCTGGGCGTCTACCCCATGCACGGCAGCGCGGCCGATCTCCAGGCCTTCGTGCGGGGCCAGCAGGCGGTCTGGAAGAACACGGTGCAGGAACTGGCGATCCAGCCCCAGTAGGCCTGGCCGTCCAATCAACCACGATGGAAATGCAGATGAACGATAGAAGAAAAGCCCTGGTTACCGGCGGGGCGACCGGCATCGGCCGCAGCGCGGTGCTGGCCCTGGCGCGCGCCGGCTACGACGTGGCGATCAATTACGCCTCCAGCGGGAAGGCCGCCGGCGAAGTGGCCAGCGAGGCGGCGGCCCTGGGGGCCCGCACCATGCTGCTCCAGTGCGACGTGTCCGACGACGCGGCGGTGCGCCAGATGATGCGGGCCGTCGACGAGCGGTTCGGGCACCTGGACGCGCTGGTCAACAACGCCGGCACCACCGCGGCCTGGAAGGTCCGGGACCTGGACAGCCTGGACATGGACGAGTGGGACCGCACTTTCGCGGTGAACGTGCGGGGGCTTTTCCAGGTCACGCGCGCCGCGGTGCCGCTGCTCAGGAAGGGCACGGACCCGGCCATCGTCAACACGGCCAGCATCGTCGGCCTGCGGCCCGGCCCCCAGCCCTTGCCCTACGCCGCCAGCAAGGCGGCGGTCGTGAACCTGACCAAGACGCTGGCCTGGAACCTGGGGCCGGACATCCGGGTGAACGCCGTCGCGCCGGGTTGGATGGAGGGCGACTGGATGCAGCGCATGCTGGGCGAGAAGTACGGCGACCTCATGGGCAAGCGCGCCCGCGCCACGCCGCTGCGCCGCTGCGTGACCGCCGACGACGTGGCCGAGACCATGTTGAACCTGCTGCAATCGAACCGCTTCGTCACCGGCGAGATCGTCGTGATCGACGGCGGCTACACCAGCTCGACCTGAGGAGGCGCCATGCTCGAAGGATTCGTCCCCTTTCCGCCCGAGTTCGCCCGCCGCTACCGCGAGCGGGGCTACTGGCAGGACCGCTCGCTGGCCCAGGAATTCGCGCAGGTCTTCGCGCGCCATGCGGACCGGGTGGCCCTGGTCGACGGCGATCGCAGCCATACCTACGCCGACCTGGACCGGCTAAGCGACAATCTGGCGCTGCACCTGCTGGCGCTGGGGCTGCGGCCGCTGGACCGCGTCGTGCCCACCCTGCCGAACGTGGCCGAATTCGTGATCCTGTATTTTGCGCTGCAGAAGATCGGCGCCATTCCCATCGCCGCGCTGGTCACTCATCGCTATCTGGAAATCAGCCAGTTCGTCAGGCTGTCGCAGGCGCGCTGCTGCGTCTATCCGGTATCGCAGGGGGACTTCGCCTTCGGTCCCGTCGTCGACCGCATACAGCAGGAGAACGACTGCCTGCGGCTGCGCCTCGTGCTGGGCCCGGCCGGGCCCGGGGAGCATTCGCTGGCCGAGCTGATCGAGACGCCGGCCCCCGGCGACCGCGCGGCCCTGCGCGACATCCGCATCGATCCCGAGGACCCCTGCATCTTCCAGCTGTCGGGCGGCACGACCGGGATTCCCAAGCTGATCCCGCGCACCAACAACGACTACGCCTACAACTCCAAGGTCGCGGCGGAAGTGACCCGGGTGGACGGCGACTCCGTGCTGCTGCTGGTGCTGCCCATCGCGCACAACCTGCCCTTGGCGTGTCCCGGCATACAGGGCTTCCTGTTCAACGGCGCCAAGGTGGTGCTGCACGCGAACACCCGTCCGGCCGAGATGTTCGCGCTGATCGAGAAACACCGCGTCACGCACCTGAAGGTGGTGCCGGCGTTGCTGATACGCCTGATCAACGATCCGGACATCGGGCGCTACGACCTGTCGTCGCTGCGGCTGATCCAGAGCGGCGGCCAGCGCATGCAGCCCGAGGTCCGCTCGCGCACCCGCCGCCTGATTCCCACCGCGCTGGTGCAGGAGAACTTCGGCATGTCCGAAGGCGTGCTGATGTTCGTGCGCCACGACGACCCCGAGGACGTGCTGATGGAAACCTGCGGCCGGCCGGTCTGCCCCGACGACGAGATCAGGCTGATCGACGACGAGGGGCGCGAGGTCGGGCCGGGCGAGGTGGGCGAACTGTCCTGCCGCGGTCCCTACACGCTGCGAGGCTACTTCGGCGTGCCCGAGTACAACGCCAGGCAGTTCACGCCCGACGGCTTCTACCGGTCCGGGGACCTGATGCGCAGGCATCCCTCGGGCAACTACATCGTCGAGGGCCGCAAGAAGGACCTGATCAACCGCGGCGGCGAGAAGATCAGCGCGGAAGAGATCGAGAACCTGATACTCATGCATCCCGCGGTACAGAACGTGGCCTGCGTTCCCATGCCGGATCCCGACATGGGCGAACGCATGTGCGCGTGCGTGGTGCTGAGGGCGGGCGCGTCGCTGACGCTGCCGGAGCTGGTGGCTTTCCTGAAGGCGCGCGAGATCGCCAAGTTCAAGCTGCCCGAGCGGCTGGAGGTCCTGGACGATTTTCCGGTGTCCACCTTCGGCAAGGTGTCGAAGAAATCCCTGGCCGAGATGGTGGCATCCCGGGCGGCCGCGGCCTGAAAGAAGGAGAGACGCGACCATGCGCATCATCGATTTGCACTGCTATCCGGGCACGCAGACCTGGATCGACGCCCAGGGCCCTTATGTCGAGGCCCTGGCCACCTACTGGAAGCGGAACTGGGTCGGCAAGCCCGAGGACGAGGTCGTGGCCGAATTCGCCGCCGCCGGCGTGGATGCCTGCCTGGTCGCGCTGGACCTGGAGACCACCGTGGCCACGCCGCCCTGCACCAACGAATACGTGCACGGCATGTGGAAACGGCATCCCGACCGCATCATCCAGTGCTGGGGCGCGCTCGAGCCCGCCAAGGGCGAAATCGCGATACGCCAGGCTCGCAGGGCGGTGCGCGAGCTGGGCTTCATGGGCTTTCACTTCCATCCCATCATGCAGCACTTCGCGGTCAACGACACGCGCTACTACCCGCTGTTCGAGGAAATCGCCTCGCTGGGCTCGGCCGTGATGATAGACGTCGGCACCACCGGCATGGGGGCCGGCCTGCCGGGTGGCATGGGCGCGCGCATACGCCACGCCCATCCGGCCGCCATCGACGACCTGGCGGCCGATTTTCCCAACCTGAAGATCATCATGGCGCACCCCGGCTGGCCCTGGGTGGACGAGACCACCGCCGTGGCCCTGCACAAGGGCAACGTCTATTGGGAGATGTCGGGCTGGGCGCCCAGGCATTTTCCGGGCAATCTCAAGGTCGACATCCGCGGCCGGCTGCAGGACAAGATCATGTTCGGCAGCGACTATCCCAGCCTGCCGTACGCGCGCATCCTGAAGGAATGGCAGGAACTGGACTACAGCGACACCGTGATGGAGAAGGTCATGCATGGCAACGCGGCGCGCGTGCTGGGGCTGTAGGCCGGCGGGCATGTTTTCTGCTGGAAGGGGACGTTTCAGGAGATCGACATGAAGCGTTCCATTACGGCAAGCATCCTGCTCAGCCTCGGCATGGTCCTGACGGCGCCGCTGGCCCTGGCGCAGACAAGTTCGGGGACCGGTAACGGCCAGAAGAGCGGCAACGGCCAGAGCGGCGGCAGCAACGCGCCCAGCGGCTCCAGCTCCGACAGCCCGACCCGGGGCAGCACCAACAGCGGGCCGTCCGGTTCGTCGGGTAACGCCCAGGACAGCGGCTCGTCCCCCGGCAAGCAGGGCCAGGGTACCGGCAGCGCGGGCTATCCGGGCAGCACGACCCAGGGCGGCGCGCAGAACCAGCCGCCCAACCGGGGCGCCACGGGCTCGGGCTCCGGCGGGCGCGATCCCTCCACCGGGACGGAGTCTTCCGGAGCCGGAGACCGTTCCGGTTCGCGCAACAGCGGCAGCGGGCTGCTGCGTTAGGGCCGCGACACGCCGCCGCAGGCACGCGGTGGCGTCAGCAGCTACAATGCCCCGATGCGCCGCCTGTTCATCCTGCTGCTGCTTGCCTTCCTGCCGTTCCAGTTCACCTGGGCAGCGGCGGCGGGCTATTGCCAGCACGAAACCGGCAAGGTGGCCCAGGCGCACTTCGGCCACCACGAACACGTCCATCAGGACACCGGCGACAAGGGCGACGCCAAGAAAGCGGTGCATCCCGACTGCGTGGTCTGCCACATGATCGCGTTGCAGGCCGTCCTGGCCGGCACCCCGGACCTGCCCAAGGCCGGCATCGCCCATGCCCATCCTCCCGCGCCGCCCGCCTTCCTGGCGGCGGCGCCCGTCTCGCTGCCCGAACGCCCCCAGTGGCGCGCGCTCGCCTAGCCGGCGAGACGCAGCCGTTCCCCCCGCTACTTTCGTCTCGCCGAATTCACGGAACCGTTTTCCAGGTGCAATTCGATGCGCAGACTTCTATGGCCGCTCGGGCTGGCGGCCGTCTTGTCCAGCCCCATGGTCGTGGCCCAGCCGCGGCCCGATCCCGTTCCTATTCCCATTCTTGACCAGGTACCCGCCGCTGGCGGCCCGCTGACCCTGGAGGCGGCGCTGGCCATGGCTGCCGCGGGCAACCCGGCACTGGCGGCCGCCGCCAAGGAGGCCGAGGCCCTGCAGGGCGGCGTCGTCCAGGCGCGGGTCCTGCCCAATCCCGATATCTCGTTCGCCGTCGAGGACACGCGACGCGATTCGCGCACCACCAGCGTGGAGCTGGGCATTCCCATCGAGCTTGGCGGCAAGCGTTCCGCGCGCATCCTGGCGGCGGAGCGGGCGCAGACCGTGGCGGTGGCCGAGTTCACGCGGGCGCGTGCGCAATTGCGCGCGGCCACGGTGGCCGCCTTTTTCGACCTGCTGATCGCGCAGGAAGGGGTGGCGCTGGCCAACGGGTCGGCGCAGGTGGCGGCCCGGGCGGCGGACATCGCGGCCCGGCGGGTGGCGGCCGGCAAGGTCCCGCCGCTGGAAGAGACGCGGGCCCGCGTCGAGCGGGCCAATGCCGACCTCGAGGTCGAGACGGCGCAAGCGCGCGTGCAGGAGGCAAGACGGGCGCTGGGGGCGTTGTGGGGCGAACCCGATCCGCGCTTCGGCCAGGCCGTGGGCAGCCTGGACGTGCTGCCCGCGCGCGCGCCGGTCGATGCGCTGCTGCGGGAGCTGGAGCAGGCGCCCGAACTGGCGGCGCACCGGCTGGAGATCGAGCGCCGCGAGGCCGTGATCGGCGTCGAGCGCAGCAAGCGCTACCCGGACGTGCGGCTGACCGCGGGTACGCAGCGCAACAATGAGCTGGGGCGCAACCAGACCCTGCTGGGCGTGTCGATTCCGCTGCCGCTGTTCGACCGCAACCAGGGCAATCTGTACGAGGTCACGGTGCGCGCAGACCAGGCGCGCGACGTGCATCGCGCCATGCAAGTCAGGCTGGCCCACGAGCTGCGGCAAGCTTCCGCGCAGCTGGAACTGGCGCGCAAGAGCGCCGACGCGCTGCGCGGCACGGTGCTGCCCGGCGCGCGCGACGCCTATGAAGCCGCCACCCGCGGATTCGAGGCCGGCAAGTCCGGTTTCCTGGACGTCCTGGACGCGCAGCGCACGCTGTTCCAGGCCCGCATCCGCTATCTGGCCGTGCTGGCCGACACCTACCAGGCCGCCATCGCGATCGACCGCGTGCTGGGCCGCTGAAGGAATCCTGTCATGTCGACGACGAACAAACAAAAGGCCGCGATGGCGGCCATCCTGATCGCGGGCGCGCTGGCGGTGGCCGGCGTGCTGTTCTGGCCCGCGCCGCATGGCGAGGAAGACGGCCACGGCCACGGCGGCGAGACGCCGGCCGGCGCATCGGCCGACGAGCACGCCGATGACGGCCTGGTGAAGCTGAGCGAAGCCCAGGTCCAGGCGGCCGGCATACGCACGGCCGAGGCTGGCCCGGGAGTGCTGCGGCCGACCCGCGAGTTCCCGGGCGAGATACGCTTCAACGAAGACCGCACGGCCCACGTCGTGCCCCGGCTGGCCGGCATCGTCGAGCGCGTGTCGGCGGACCTGGGGCAACAGGTCCGCAAGGGCCAGGTGCTGGCCGCGATCGCCAGCACGTCGCTGTCGGACCTGCGCAGCGAACTGCTGGCCGCGCGCAAGCGCGAGACCCTGGCCGAGGAAACCTTCGTGCGCGAAAAGAAGTTGTGGGAAGAGCGGGTGTCCGCCGAGCAGGACTACCTGCAGGCGCGCACCGCGCGGGAAGAGGCCAGGATCGCGGTGCAGAACGCCGCGCAGAAGCTCCAGGCCGTGGGCGCGGCGGGCCGGGCGCCCGCGCTGAACCAGTACGAACTGCGCGCGCCTTTCGACGGCACCGTGGTCGAGAAACACATGGCCATGGGCGAGGCGGTGGGCGATACCACCACCGTGTTCACCATCGCCGACCTGAGCACGGTCTGGGCCGAGTTCATCGTCGCTCCGCAGGACCTGGCGGCCGTGCGCGTGGGCGAGAAGGTCAGCATTTCCTCGTCCGCCCTGAACGAGACGGCCCAGGGGGAAGTGTCCTACGTCGGCCCGCTGCTGGGCGCGCAGACCCGCACCGCCACCGCCCGCGTCACGCTGGCCAATCCCGGCATGGCCTGGCGTCCCGGGCTCTTCATCACCGTCAAGGTGCTGCGCGGCGAAGAGCCCGTGGCCCTGGCCGTGCCGGCCGATGCCATCCAGACGGTGGGCGATGACAGCGTGGTGTTCACCGTCGTGCCCGGCGGCTTCAAGGCGCAGCCGGTGAAGACCGGCCGCCGCGACGGCCTGCGGGTGGAAGTGCTGGAGGGCCTGGCCCCCGGCTCGCGCTACGCCGAGACCAATACCTTCACGCTCAAGGCCGAGCTGGGCAAGGCCAGCGCCGAGCATACCCACTAGACCCGCCAGACAGGAAGACTCTCATGTTCGAACGGATCATCCGGTTCGCCATCGAGCAACGATGGCTGGTCATGCTGGCAGTATTCGGCATGGTCGCGCTGGGCCTCTACAACTTCACCCGCCTGTCCATCGACGCGGTGCCCGATATCACCAACGTCCAGGTGCAGATCAACACTTCCGCGCCGGGCTATTCGCCGCTGGAGACCGAACAGCGCATCACCTATCCCGTCGAGACCACCATGGCGGGCCTGCCCGGCCTGGCGCAGACGCGGTCGCTGTCGCGCTACGGCCTGTCGCAGGTAACGGTCATCTTCCGCGACGATACCGACATCCACTTCGCCCGCCAGTTGGTCAACCAGCGCATCCAGGAGGCGCGCGAGGCCCTGCCGGCCGGCGTCACGCCGACCCTGGGGCCGATCTCGACCGGGTTGGGGGAGATCTACATGTGGACGGTCGAGGCCGAGCCCGGCGCGCGCAAGCCGGACGGCAGCCCCTACACGCTGGCGGATTTGCGCGAGATCCAGGACTGGGTCGTCCGACCGCAGCTGCGCACGGTGCCGGGCGTGACCGACGTCAACACCATAGGCGGCTACGCGAAGGAATACCTGGTCGCGCCCAACCTGGAACGCATGGCGGCCCACGGGCTGACGCTGGCCGACGTGGTGGCCGCGCTGGAGCGCAACAACGTCAACGTCGGGGCCGGCTACATCGAGCGGGGCGGCGAGCAATACCTGGTGCGCGCGCCCGGGCAGGTCGGATCGCTGGAGGACATCCGCGAGGTCATTGTCAGCCAGGCCCAGGGCCAGCCCATACGCGTGCGCGACATCGCCGACGTGCAGCTGGGCCGCGAACTGCGCACCGGCGCCGCCACCGAGAACGGCAGGGAAGTGGTGCTGGGCACCGTGTTCATGCTGATAGGCGAGAACAGCCGCGCGGTGTCGCGGGCGGTGGACGAGCGGCTCGCGGCCATCAACAAGACCCTGCCGCCGGGCGTGAAGACTGCGACGGTATATGACCGCACCACGCTGGTCGACAAGGCCATCGCCACGGTCAGGAAAAACCTGCTGGAAGGCGCGATCCTCGTCATCGTTGTGCTGTTCCTGTTCCTGGGCAACATCCGGGCGGCGCTCATCACGGCCATGGTCATTCCCCTGTCCATGCTGTTCACCTTCACGGGCATGGTGTCCTACAAGGTCAGCGCCAACCTGATGAGCCTGGGGGCGCTGGACTTCGGCATCATCGTCGACGGCGCCGTGGTCATCGTCGAGAACTGCGTGCGGCGGATCGCGCATGCCCAGGCCGCGGCGGGCCGGACGCTGACGCGCGCCGAGCGTTTTGCCGAGGTGTTCGAGGCCTCGAAGGAAGCGCGGCGGCCGCTGATCTTCGGTCAGCTCATCATCATGATCGTCTACCTGCCGATCTTCGCCCTGACGGGCGTGGAAGGGAAGATGTTCCATCCCATGGCGATCACCGTGGTGCTGGCGCTGCTGGGCGCGATGATCCTGTCGATCACTTTCGTGCCGGCCGCGGTGGCATTGTTGTTGAACGGCCGCGTGCAGGAGAAGGAGAACCGCCTGATGACCGGCGCACGCCGGCTGTACGAGCCGCTGCTGAGCCGTTCGCTGGCCAACACGCCGGTGGTGCTGACCTTCGGCGCGGTGGCCGTGGCCCTGGCGCTGGCCGTTGCGACGCGCCTGGGCGCGGAGTTCATTCCCAGCCTGGACGAAGGCGACCTGGCGGTGCAGGTGCTGCGGATTCCCGGCACCAGCCTGACCCAGGCCATTGCGATGCAGGAGGAACTGGAGCGGCAGGTCGCCAAGGTGCCCGAGGTGGAACGGGTGTTCGCCAAGATCGGGACGGCCGAGATCGCTTCCGATCCCATGCCGCCCAATATCGCCGACACCTACGTCATGCTCAAGCCGCTGGACGCCTGGCCGCAGCCGCGCCGCTCCCACGAAGAAGTGGTGGCCGCGATCCGGAAGGTGGTGGAGGGCGTGCCGGGCAACAACTACGAGTTCACGCAGCCCATCCAGATGCGTTTCAACGAGCTGATCTCGGGCGTGCGCAGCGACGTCGCCGTCAAGATCTTCGGCGACGACATGGCGCAGCTGGAACGCACGGCGGCCGAGATCGCGGCGGTCATGGCGCGTCTGCCCGGCGCCGATTCGGTCAAGGCCGAGCAGACCGCCGGCCTGCCCATGCTGACCATCGAGGTCGACAGGCAGAAGGCCGCCCGCTATGGCGTGAGCCTGGCCGAGGTGCAGGAAACCATCGCCACCGCGGTGGGAGGGCGCGAGGCGGGCATCTTCTTCCAGGGCGACAGGCGGTTCGACATCCTGGTGCGCCTGCCCGACGACGTGCGGGGCGACATCGAGGCGCTCAAGCGCCTGCCGGTGGCGCTTCCGCGAGGCGAGGGCCAGGCGCGCGTGGCCTTCGTGCCGCTGGCCGAGCTGGCCCGTTTCGAACTGGCGCCTGGCCCCAACCAGATCAGCCGCGAGGACGGCAAGCGGCGCATCGTGGTCAGCGCCAACGTGCGCGGCCGCGACCTGGGTTCGTTCGTGTCGGATGCCCAGGACAGCATCGAGGCGTCGGTGCGCATTCCGCCTGGCTACTGGACGGCCTGGGGAGGCACGTTCGAGCAGTTGCAATCCGCCACCGAGCGCCTGCAATGGGTCGTGCCGATCTCGCTGCTGCTGGTGTTCGCGCTGCTGTTCGCGATGTTCGGCAACCTGCGCGACGGCCTGATCGTGTTCACCGGCATTCCCTTCGCGCTGACCGGCGGCATGCTGGCGCTGTGGCTGCGCGGCATTCCGCTATCCATTTCCGCGGCCGTCGGCTTCATCGCGCTCTCGGGCGTGGCCGTGCTGAACGGACTGGTGATGCTGTCCTTCATCCGGTCGCTCCGGGCGCAAGGCCATCCACTGGACGACGCGGTCCGCCTGGGCGCCGCCACCCGCCTGCGGCCGGTGTTGATGACCGCGCTGGTCGCGTCGCTGGGCTTCGTGCCCATGGCGCTGGCGACCGGCACCGGCGCCGAGGTGCAGCGGCCGCTCGCGACGGTCGTCATAGGCGGCATCATCTCGTCCACCGCCCTGACCCTGCTGGTCCTGCCCACGCTTTACCGGCTGGCCTACCGGCGCCGGGCGGGTGAAGAGGGGGAAATAAATGATGATTGACATCTATTGAATAAATTATAGGCATCATTTATTATTCGCCCTCCATGCACAGGAGGGCGACATGCCCCGCGTATCGCGACAGCAGGCCGAAAAGAACCGCGCCGCCATCGAGGAAGCCTCGGCGCGCCTGATCCGGGAACAGGGGATCAAGGGAGTCAGCGTGGCCGACCTCATGGCGGCGGCGGGCCTGACCCACGGCGGCTTCTACGGACACTTCGAGTCCAAGGACGCGCTGGCCGCGGCCGCCTGCGCCAAGGCCTTCGCCACGTCGCTGGAGCGCTGGCGGCAGCGGACCGCCAGCGCGGCCGACGCGTCCGCCGCGCTGCGCTTCATCGTCGAAGCCTATCTGTCGCCGAAGGCGCGCGACAACGCCGGCGGCAGCTGCCCGGCGGCATCGCTGGCGGTGGACGTGGCCCGGGAACCCGCCGGCAAGCCGGTGCACCAGAGCTACGTCGACGGCATCCATGGGCTGGTTGCCTCGCTGGCCGCGCTGCGCGGCAGTGGCGACGAGGCGGCGGACCGCGAGCGGGCGCTGGTCGAACTGTCCCTGATGGTGGGCGCGCTGCTGATGGCGCGGGCCACGGCGGCCGACCCCATTTCCGACCAGATCCTGCAAGCGGCCCGCAGGCACCTGCTGCCCGCGGATGATTCCCTTCCCACGCCCTGACAGGACCGCATCGTGTTCGCCCATCCCGTATCGCGCTGGCTGGCCCGGCGAGGCATCCACTTCTCCTGGGTCATGGTGGCGCTGGCCTTCCTGACCATGTTGTCGTCGTCGGCGGCGCTGGGCCTGCCCGGCGCCTTCCTGCAACCCCTGTCCCGCGAGTTCGGCTGGAACGTCGACCAGATCTCGTCGGCCCTGGCGCTGCGCTTCGCGCTGTTCGGCCTGATGGGGCCGTTCTCCGCCATCCTGATGGAACGCTACGGCCTGCGCCGCATCATGTGCACGGCCATGGTCCTGGTGGCTTTCGGTCTGTTGCTGGCCACGCGCATGTCCGAGGTCTGGCACCTGATCGCCTTGTGGGGGCTGCTGCTGGGATTCGGCACCGGCCTGACGGCCGTGGTGCTGGGCGCGGTGGTCGCCACGCGCTGGTTCGACCAGCGGCGCGGACTGGTGCTGGGCCTGCTGACGGCCAGCGCGGCCACGGGGCAACTGGTGTTCCTGCCGGCCGCGGCATGGCTGATCGAGCATGTGGGCTGGCGCATGGCGGTGGCGCCGGTGGTGGCGTGCTGCCTGGCCGTGGCCGTGCTGGCGTTCCTGCTGGTGCGCGATCGTCCGCAGGACCTCGGGCTCGCGCCCTATGGCGCGGATCCTCACGCCCCGGTGGCCGCGCCCGCCTTGCCGCGCCTGTCCTTCCTGGCGCCGCTGCAGGTGCTGCGCGGCGTCTCCGGCAACCGGACGTTCTGGGTGTTGTTCGGCACCTTCTTCGTCTGTGGCCTGAGCACCAACGGCCTGATCCAGACGCACTTCATCTCGCTGTGCGGGGACTTCGGCCTGGCCGCGCTGCCCGCCGCCTCGGTGCTGGCGATGATGGGCGCGTTCGACTTCGTCGGCACCATCCTCTCTGGCTGGCTGTCCGACCGCTACGACAATCGCAAGCTGCTGTTCTGGTACTACGGCCTGCGCGGCCTGTCGCTGTTCTGGCTGCCGCACTCGGAGTTCACGCTGTATGGACTGTCGCTGTTCGCGATGTTCTACGGCCTGGACTGGATCGCCACCGTGCCGCCCACCGTCAAGCTGGCGGCGGCCGAGTTCGGCAAGGAGAAAGCGGGCATGGTGTTCGGCTGGGTGTTCGCCGGCCACCAGATCGGCGGCGCGATCGCGGCGTACGGCGCGGGGCTGGTCCGTACGCAGATGCTGACCTATACCCCGGCGCTGTATGCCGCGGGCGCGGCGTGCATCCTGGCCGCGCTGGTGGTCTTCCTGATACGGCGGCCGGCGGCGCCCCGCCTGGCCGCGGCCTGAGCCGCCGCGTTCACGCGGCGGCGCCGTGCCGAGCGAAGAAGCCGCAAAGCTGGCGCCCCAGGAAGTCCTCGCCCGTGTCGAAGTGGGCCATGATGGACATGTGGTTGTGGCGTGGCAGCATGAGAAACTGGTTGGCCCGGTGTCCGCAGGCCCGCAGGCGATGGAAGAACTCCGCGCCGTAGACGTCCAGCAGCGGGTTCTCGTATTCGGCGATCGCCACGAACAGCGGGATGGCATCCGGCGTCGCCATGCTGACCGGGGACAACGCCTCGTACCGGCTCTCGTCGTTGCCGAAGTACGCGCGCACCCCTGCGGCGTTGGGGTTGGCGGGCAGCGCATCGGCGCGCAGCCGGCCCGATAGGATGGCCGCCGCCCGGAGCTCCTTGCCCCGGTAGGGCAGCCGCGGGTCCAGGGCATGGTGGGCGACGTGCGTGCCGCCCGCGCTGTGGCCGATCACGAACATCCTGCCGGGGTCGCCGCCGTGGGCGCCGATGTTCTCCCGCATCCACGCCAGCGCGCGTCCCAGGTCTTCGGCGCCGCCGGGATAGGGCGCGCCGGGCGCCAGCCGGTACTCCAGGTTGACGCCCAGGTAGCCTTGCCGGGCGAACCAGGTGGGGACGTTCGCGTACACGCGCGGAGCGATGTCCTTGTCCCCCCGCACGTAGGCGCCGCCATGCATGAACACCACGACCGGCAGGGGGCCGGCAAAGGCCGCATCGCGGTAGATGTCCAGGACGTGGCGCGGGTCGGACCCGTAGGCGAGGCCGCGCGTGCAGGCCGGGCCCGCCGCGGCCGTCGCGTCCAGCAAGGGCGCGTAGGCATCCAGCACCTGGTCCCGATGCGTCCGGATGTCGTCGCCCCAGGCCGGGCCGATGCGCGCGAGCAGCGCGCCCACCGCCTGAGCCGGGTTCATAGGGCCGCCAGCCGCGGCTGGCGCGGATTCCTGGCGCGCGGACCCGGCGGCGGGGCCAGCACCGCGCACATGACGAACTCGACCACGGCGCGCCAGTGGTTGATCATCGACGCGGTGGAGTCGGCCTTGTCCTTGGGCCACAGTGTCCGAATGTTCGAGGACACGTTGAAGAAGTGCACGCAGGCGCCCATGATGTTGACGGCCGCATGGCCGGGATCCTGCTGCCGGAACGAGCCGTCGGCCACGCCGCGTTCCAGGATGTCGGCCAGCGTCCGGTACAGCTTGCCGCCGTTGCGGCTGTAGAAGGCGCCGTCGTTCTGGATGTTCTCCAGCGCGAACAGCGGGCCGAGGTGGGGCTTGGCGACCATCTGCTGAAGCAGCCTTTCCACGAAGGCCTGCAGCGCGTCGACCGGCGGAAGCTTGCGCAGGGAGCTGAAGTCCATGCCCTGTTCGCGGTCCTGGAACACGCGGTCGAGCACCGCCTGGTACAGGGCTTCCTTGGTGTCGAAGTAGTAGTGGATCATCGCCTTGGTGACGCCGCTGCCCGCGGCGATTTCCTCGGTGCGGGTGCTGCGCAGTCCATCGCGGGCGAAGATCTTCTCGGCCGAGTCGAGTATCGCGCTGCGGGTGGCGACGCTGTCGCGCACGGCCTTGCGCGGGGCGGGGGCGGCCTTCTGGCGGGGTGACGGAGTGCGTGATGCCATGGAGGATTCTTTGCGAAGGGGGCGGCCAACGGCGTTCATAGTATCGCGATGGCCTCGATCTCGATCAGGCATCCGGGCGTGACCAGGGACGAGACCTGCACCGTGGAGCTGGCGGGCAGGGGATCCGCGAAGACTTCGCGGCGGATCGCGGAATAGTCCGCGTAGCCGTCCAGCGTCGTCAGGAAGGCCGTGATCTTGACCACGTCGGCCAGCGATCCGCCCGCCTCGCGCAGCAGCGTATCCATGTTGGCGAAGATCTCGCGGGCCTGCCGCCCCAGGTCGCCGGGATGATGGGCATGCTCCGGATCGGCTCGCGCCAGTTGGCCCGATACGAAGACCATGCGCTTGCCGCCGGCCACGTCCAGCGCCTGGGAGTAGGGACGGCCCGAGGGTCCCAGGGGTGTCTTGGTGATCATGCTGGTCTCCCTGTTGTTAAGTAACTATCTGGTTGGTTAATTCTAAGCAGCACCCGTTGATCATGTCAAAGATCATGGATGGAAGAATTTTCTTGACATGGCTTCCTCCTGATTTCTAGACTATTAACTAATCAGTTGGTTAGTTACGAAAAAACGGAATCACAAGGAGCCAAGATGTCCGCACAGCCGTCGTCTTTCATTCCCGTCACCGGCTTTCCCGGAATCCGCGAGCAGCGGTTTCCGTTGAACCTGGGGGAGATGCTGCCTCGCGTCGAACGCATCTGGACCGTCGCCAAGGGATCGAACTGGGATCCGGTCACGGACATTCCCTGGAACCAGCTGGACCTGGGCAAGTACACCGAGGAAGAGCTGTACGCCGCCCGGGTCTTCTGGAGCCGGCGCGCCTGGAGCGAATATACCGGCCTGGCCGAATCGCCCACCGTGCTGCTGCGCTTCGCCTTCGAGGGGGACCGGCCCGGCATGATCAAGCTGGCCCTGGCGACCAAGTTCATGGACGAGGCCAAGCACATCGAGGCCTCCTACATGATGGCCGAGAAGCTGGGAGGCTACCTGTCCGAGCCGCCGGAAGGAGCGCCGCGCAAGCGGCTGGTGGCGGGCCTGCGCGAACGCGGCATGAATCCGGACTACACCCCCGAGGCCGTGCTGGCGTGCTGGCATTGCGTCAGCGAATACTTCGCGGTCGAGATCTTCCGCGTCCGCTATCACCACACCACCGACCCCGTCGCGCGGGCCGTCCTGGGCCGCATCCTGGCCGACGAAGTCCGCCACATCGGCATGGGCTGGGAGTACCTGGCGTATCGCCTGCCGCAGGTCTCGGACGAGGTGCGCGAGAACGTGAGGACGGCCATGATCGATGTCATCGAGAATATCGAACTGGGCGGGTTCCACTCGTCGTCCAACGTCAACGAGGAGCAGGACCTGTTCGCCCGGCTCGACCTTGTCGTGGCCAAGGCCGGCCTGGGGGCGGCGCCTCCCGACATCGAGCACGAGGCCTTCGTGTCCACGCTGGCCGAGATCCGGAGCAAGGCGGCCCAGCTGGGCATAGACCTGCCCGAATACACGTTGTGACCCGTGGCGGCCGGCGCCCGCGAGGAGCGGCCGGCCGTCGATGCCGACGTTTCGCGCGCTGTCCACCGGCTTTTTAGGATACGACCATGATACGCACCCTATGCATGCAAGCGGCAATCGGGATCTCGATCACCTGTATGGCCTTGCCCGGCGCACGGGCGCAGCCATACCCCGACAGGCCGATCCGCTTCATCGTGCCCTTCGCGCCGGGTGGCACCGCCGATGTGCTGACGCGGGCGCTGGCCCAGAAGCTCGGCCAGCGGCTGGGCCAGCCCGTGATCGTGGAGAACCGGCCGGGAGCCAGCACCGCGATCGGCGTCAAGCACGCGGCCATGGCCGCGCCCGACGGCTACACCATCCTGTATGGCGGCGTCAGTTCCCAGGTCATGAACCCGCTCATCAACCGGGTGGACTTCGACCCGGTCAAGGACTTCACGCCCATCTCGCTGGTGAACTCGCTGCCCCTGGTGCTGGTGGTCCATCCTTCGCTGCCGGCGGCGGATTTCTCGCAGTTCCTGGCGCTGGCGAAGTCGCGCGCCCAGCCCATCACCTATGCGTCGGCCGGCGCGGGCACGTCCAACCACCTGGCGGGGGAACTGCTCAAGAGCGCCGCGCGCATTCCGCTGCTGCACGTCCCGTACAAAAGCAGCGCGCCGGCCCTGAACGACCTGCTGGGCGGGCACGTCGACGCCATGTTCGACCTGGTGCTGACCTCGGCGCCCCAGGCCAGGCTGGGCAAGGTGCGTCCGCTCGCCATCACCAGCCCCCGGCGCAGCCCCTTGCTGCCCGACGTTCCCACCCTGCGCGAGCTGGGGCTGCCCGAGGGCGAGGTCGACGTCTGGACCGGCGTGTTCGGCCCCGCGGGCATGCCGCCGGCGATCGTCGCGCGCCTGCACGACGAGATCGATGCCATCCTGCGGTTGCCGGAGGTCCAGCAGCAGTTCGCGTCGCTGGGGGCCCTGGCCGAACCCAGCACGCCGGAGCAACTGGGAGAGCTGCTGCGATCCGAGCTGGTGAAGTGGAAGCGGGTGGTCCGGGAGGCCAGGATAGGCGCCGACTGAACGCGAGTGCATGGCGATTCCCTTTTCAGGGAATCAGGGTTTCCCTTAGGAATGCAGTGCTCTAGCGTCCCGCTATTATGTACTTGCCCTACCTATGGGTGGCACTTGTTTTGCATCGGTTGCAGTCTCGTGACACCTCTTGACAGGACCGGTGCCGCCCGTGGGTTACAACCACCCGGGAGACCCGTACATGCACCGCCGTTCCTTTCTGACCAAGGCAACCGTGGGCGCCGCCGCTGGCGGCGTGACGTTGGCAGCCCCAGTATTCGCCCAGGACGCGCCCACCGTGACCTGGCGCCTTGCTTCAAGCTTTCCCCGCAGCGCCGATGCCATCTATAGCGGCGGCGAAGCCGTGGCCAAGTACGTGTCCGAGGCCACGGGCGGGAAGTTCACGATCCGCGCCTTTCCGGCCGGGGAAATCGTGCCCGCGCTGCAGGTGCTCGACAGCGTGCAGAACGGCACCATCGAATGCGGGCACAGCGCCTCCTACTATTACTACGGCAAGGATCCCACGCTGAGCTTCGACGCGGCGGTGCCGTTCGGGCTCAACACGCGCCAGATGAACGCCTGGATGCGCCACGGCGACGGCCTCAAGCTGCTGCGCGAGGTCTTCAAGAAATACAACGTCGTCAACTTCCCCTGCGGCTATACCGGCACCCAGATGGGCGGCTGGTTCCGCAAGGAGATCAAGTCGGTCGAGGACCTGAAGGGGCTGAAGTTCCGCGTCAGCGCCTTCGCGGGCGCCGTGCTGTCCCGACTGGGCGTGGTGCCGCAGCAGATCGCCGGCGGCGACATCTATCCGGCGCTCGAGAAGGGCACCATCGACGCGGCCGAGTGGATCGGCCCGTACGACGACGAAAAGCTGGGATTCCACAAGGTCGCCAAGAACTACTACTACCCCGGCTGGTGGGAAGGCACGCTGCAGGTGTCGCTGTACGTGAACCAGGACGCCTACAACAAGCTGCCCAAGCAGTACCAGGCCGCGTTGGACCAGGCATGCGCCGCGGCTACCAACGACATGATCGCCAAGTACGACGCCGAGAATCCGGCGGCGCTGCGCCGGCTGATCTCGCAGGGGGCGCAGCTGCGGGCTTTCCCGAAATCGGTCATGGACGCCTGCTATGCCGAGTCCAACAAGCTGTATGCCGAGATGAGCGCCAAGAGTCCCGAGTTCAAGAAGGTCTATGACAGCATGGTTGCCTTCCGCGGCAACGTGCTGCCATGGTTCCGGGTGGCCGAAGGCAACTTCGACGGCTACATGTCCACCATCCGCAAGTAAAGGACACCAGCGTGGCGCTACCTACCAGGTTCCCCGCCACGCACCGGAAGCAGGAATCGCTCGCCTGGCCTCGCGCCAGGCGTTTTTCGTTCAGCATCGGTTCACAACCATGAATGCTCTCCTCGCTTTTTCCCGCCTGGTCGACAAGCTCAACCAGCTCGTCGGCAAGGCCGTCACCTGGCTGACCCTGGTGGTGGTCGTCGTCAGCGCGGGCAACGCCATCGTGCGCAAGGTCTTCCACACCAGCTCCAACGCCTGGCTCGAGCTGCAGTGGTACCTGTTCGGCGCCATCTTCCTGCTGGCGGCGGGCTATACCTTGTTGAAGAACGAACACGTGCGCGTGGACATCGTCGCGCAGAAGCTGTCGCAGCGCACGCAGATCTGGATAGAGATCCTCGGGGTCGTCCTGTTCCTGATGCCGGCGTGCGTGCTGATCATGTGGCTGTCCTGGCCCGTGTTCGTCGATTCCTTCGTGACCAACGAGCAGTCGTCCAATCCAGGCGGCCTGGTGCGCTGGCCCGTCAAGCTGCTGATTCCGGTCGGCTTCTTCCTGCTGGTGCTGGCCGGCCTGTCGCACCTGATCAAGTGCGTGGCCTTCCTGATGGGCAAGGGGCCCGACCCGCGCGAGCGGGAGCGGGGCAAGACCGCCGAGGAAGAGTTGGCCGAGGAAATCGCCCGCGAGGCGCAGGCCCGCGAGGCCGCCGTCCATGGCAGCACGCAGGGAGGCCGCTGATGATCGATTTCCTGATCGCGAACCTGGCGCCGATCATGTTCGCCAACCTGGTGGTCTTTCTGCTGCTGGGGTTCCCGGTGGCGTTCGCGTTGGCCGCCAACGGCATGCTGTACGCGCTGATCGGCATCGAACTGGGCCTGCTGACTCCGGTGCTGTTCCAGGCGTTGCCGCAGCGGGTATTCGGCATCATCGCCAACGATTCGCTGCTGGCGGTGCCGTTCTTCACCCTGATGGGGCTGGTGCTGGAGCGTTCCGGCATGGCCGAGGACCTGCTCGAGACCATCGGGCAGTTGTTCGGTACGCTGCGGGGCGGGCTGGCCATCGCCGTGGTGTTCGTCGGCGCGATGCTGGCGGCCACCACGGGCGTGGTGTCGGCCTCGGTCATCTCCATGGGACTGATCTCGCTGCCCATCATGCTGCGCTACGGCTATGACCGCAGGCTGGCCTCGGGCGTGATCGCGGCTTCGGGCACGCTGTCGCAGATCATCCCGCCCTCGCTGGTGCTGATCATCCTGGCCGACCAGCTGGGCCGGTCGATCGGCGACATGTACCGGGGGGCGATGCTGCCAGGATTCCTGCTGGCCGGCGCCTACGTCGCGTTCGTGGTGCTGGCGTCGCTGTTCCGGCCGGCCAGCGCGCCGGCCCTGCCCGAAGAGGCCCGCCGCTTCCAGGAACCCAATGGGACGCGCGGCGGCCGCTCGTTGCTGGTGCTGATGATCATTTCGGCGGGCATCGCCACGCTGGTCGGCAACTATCTCGAACACGACACCGCGCCGGTGGACGAACGCATCGTGCTGACCATGCTGATCTGGGGCGTCTCGGCCTTCATCATCGCGCTGGCCAACAAGGTGCTGCGGCTGGGGTGGCTGTCGGCGCTGGCCGAGCGGGTCACCTTCGTGATGATCCCGCCGTTGTTCCTGATCTTCCTGGTGCTGGGGACCATCTTCATCGGCGTGGCCACCCCCACCGAGGGCGGCGCGATGGGGGCGGTGGGCGCGATCGCGATGGCGCTCATCCGCAAGCGCCTCACGCTGGACCTGCTCAAGCAGGCGATGGACACCACGACCAAGCTGTCCTGCTTCGTGGTGTTCATCCTGATCGGTTCGACCGTGTTCGGCCTGACCTTCCGGGCCGTCAGCGGCGACCTGTGGGTCGAACACCTGCTGACGTCCGTGCCCGGCGGCCAGTGGGGCTTCCTGATCGTCGTCAGCGTGCTGACCTTCGTGCTGGCCTTCTTCCTGGATTTCTTCGAGCTGGCCTTCATCATCGTGCCGCTGTTGGGGCCGGTGGCCGAGAAGATGGGGATAGACCTGATCTGGTTCGGCGTGCTGCTGGCGGTCAACATGCAGACCTCCTTCATGCATCCGCCATTCGGCTTCGCGCTGTTCTACCTGCGGTCGGTGGCGCCCAAGGAAGACTATCTCGACAAGGTCACGGGCAAGCGCATCGCCCGCGTCACCACCGGCCAGATCTACTGGGGCTCCATCCCGTTCATCGTGATCCAGTTGTTGATGGTGGCCATCGTGCTGCTGATGCCGGGACTGGTGATGCACTACAAGGGCGACCGGGCCGTGGTGGACCCGGGCAGCGTCAAGATCGAGGTGGACAGCACCTACGGCGAAAGCTATGGCGGCGGCAGCGTCTATGGGCAAGAGCCCGCGCCGGGGCAGGAGGGCAAGGACCCGAACGCCGACTTCAAGTAGCCCGTTGCGCCGCGGCGGCGATCTCCTGGGTCACCGCCGCGGCGCAGTGCCGCACCAGTTCGGCATAGCCTTCCTCGTTCACCAGCTTCTCGCGCTTTTTCTCGTAGACCAGGGTGGTGGCGCCCACGACGTGGCGCCCATCGTTGAAGATGGGCGCCGCGATGCCGATGACGCCCGGGTCGATCTCCTCGCGCGAGACGTAGTGGCCATCCTTGCGTATGCGCTTGTAGTGCCGGGCGAAGGAGGGCCAGTCGCCGGCGATGGCCCGCACCTCGGCATCGGCCTTGTGGCGCTCGTACAGCCGCTTCAGGCGCGCGGCCTGGAGGTTGGCCAGGATCACCGCCGAGGCGGCGCCCTTGAACAGCGGCATCAGATGGCCGCGGTCCAGGCTCATGGGGGTGAGTTCGCCCACCAGCTCATGGTGGCTGTGCACGATCTCGTCACCATAGATGTTGCACAGTACGACCGTCATGGCCGTGCGCTGGGCGAGTTCACGCATGCTGGCGCGGCTGGCCAGCAGGATGGGTTCGGACCGCCGGATGCGGTAGTCGAGTTCGATGATCTTCGCGCCCAGCGCGTAGCGCCCCGCGATCTTCGCCAAGAGGCCGGTCTCGCATAGCTGTTTGACGTAGCGGAAGGCGGTGGGCCGGGAGACGTCGAGCAGATCGGCGATCTCCTCGGCCGCCAGCGTGATCCTGGCTTCGGAGAAAAGGTCCAGGACCTGGAGGACTTTGGCGAACTGGGACATGGCGGGATCGATGCACCTCGGTGTTCGGCGCGCCGGCCATGCCGGCCGGCGCGCTCGCAGGCATGATGGTAATCAATCCCGGGCCGGCCCGCCCGGTCAGCGGGGCGCGGCGGCCGGAGCTTCGAAGTCCGCCGCGATCTTACGGCGAGTCCAGTCGATGATGGTCTCCATGCACTGCGCGAGTTCCCGGGGCTGCCCCAGGTAGTAGTGGGTCGCGCCCTGGATCTGCACGAACTCCTTGTCCGGGGTGCCGAGCGCGGCATGGATCAGGGGGTTGTGGGTGGCGGGCACGGCGTCGTCCGCCTCGTTCTCGATCTGCAGGACGGGAACCTGGCGTATCCGCGCGGCGTTCGCGGGGCCCTTGATGTTGGAGTGGTCGTAGGACCATTGCGACAGCCAGCTGCGCAGCGTGCTGAAGCGGGCCAGGCCGGCGGGGCCGGAGTTGACCACGCGCGGGTCGCCCAGGTAGCACCAGTTCGGCTTGCGCCCGTTCGGGTCCAGCGCGGGGTCGAGCCAGCGCACGTCGCACATGGTGCGATGGACCACGAAGCCGCGTTCCCGCTCGCCCGACGACGAGCGCTTGAGCCGGTCCAGCGTATCGAGCACCCAGGCGCTGATGCGGCGATTGCGCGCCAGTTGCTCCGCCCGGAAGCGCGCCACGAAGTCCTGCGCGTAGGGCGGCCGGTTGGGGCAGCCGGGGGCGTAGATGTCGAGTTCGAGGTCGCGGTCCTCGGGGTCCAGTTCGTTGCGGACCGAGGGGTCCAGCCATTCGGTCAGGGTTTCCGGCCGGCTCAGGTGGGCGGCGATGAAGATGATGCCGTCCGCCGGCGTCAGGCCCGCCTGCGTCAGGTCATAGGGATCGCCCGCCGGCGTGTGCGTGATCGAGGGGGCCTCGGCCTGGGCCTCGTAGAACAGCGACAGCGCGCCGCCGCCGGACCAGCCGACCAGCACCACCTTCTCGTAGCCCAGTTCTTCGCGCGCGTAGCGCATGTAGGCGCCCAGGTCGGCCGCCACCTTCTCCATGATCAGGGCCGAATCGTTCTTGGCGTAGCGGCTGCCGGCGCACAGCACGTGCATGCCCGACTCGGCCAGCGCCACGGGCATGGGCAGGAGCTGCAGCGTGGAGGCCGGATGCATGAACAGGAACACGACCTTGGACGGCACGTTGCGCGGCACCAGCCGCTGGCCCTCGAGCACGGTATAGCCCTGGCTGCCGTTGAAGCCGTAGGTTTCCACCATCTCGACCGGCTCGCGGAATTGCAGGATGACGGGAATGCGATCGAAGGTGTGCTTGGACGGCGTGGACATGACGCTGATTTCCTTGTGGATGGCGGGGCAGGCGGTTAGCGATGGGCGGCCAGGGGCCGGGTGCGGATCCAGTCCGCCAGTTCGGCATGGGCCGAGGCCTTGAATTCATCGAGCCGGGCGGGGGGCGCCGTGCGCGTGGTCAGTTCGAGCCGGATGCCGTTGGGATCGAAGAAGTAGATGGACCGGACGAAGCCGTGGTCCGTCACGCCCAGGACCTCGACGCCGTCTGCCTCCAGCCGGGCGCGGGCCGCGTGGAGTTCGGCCTCGGATTCGACCTGCAGCGCGATGTGGTTGACCCAGTCCGGAGTGTTGGCCGAGGGCTGGGCCGCCTGGCCGTCGCCCAGGTCGAAGAAGGCCATGTAGGAGCCGTCCCGCATCTCGAAGAAGATGTGGACGTAGGGGCAATATTCACCGGTGCTGGGTACGTGGTCGGCGCGGATCACGTGCGCGAGCGGCAGGCCCAGGAGGTCCTCGTAGAAATGACGGGTTTCCTCGGCATCCCTGCACCGGTAGGCGTAGTGATGCAGGCCTTGGATGGGAACGAGCGCTGCCATGGGGGTCTCCTTGCTTTCCGGAGCGGAGGATGCCGTGCCGGAACGGTCGATGGTATGGCAGCGATTCTCGGCTAATTTTAAAAAAGTATCAAGATCAGATACTTTTAATTTGAATATTGCTTTTTCGTACCGATAAAAATTATCAATAGTTTCCGAATTTGCAAAAACAAAGCCGCCTCCAGGGCGGCTTCGGGAAGGTCGGGCGGTCCGGCGCGGACCGCGCCGGGGTCAGAGGAAGGAGGGTCGGGCCTTCAGCGAGGCCGGGCTGTAGCCGGCGACTTTCTTGTAGTTGTCGGAGATGGCTTGCAGCTCGGCCTGCGGGACGATGGATTCGAGCTGCTCGAAGCGCTTGCCGCCGGTGCGTTCAAAGACCTCGCGCAGGATGGCGTCGGGCGGATTCGTGCGGTTGGTCAGCACCACCTGCGTGGTCGCCGCGACCCGGACCTTGTCGTAGTCCTGCAGGGCTTCCACGGTCAGGCCGCGCTGCTTCAGCTGGCCCGCCAGGTAGCGCGCGTCGATGATGGCCTGGCCCGCGCCGTTCGATCCACGCGGCACCATGGGGTGGGCGGCGTCGCCCAGCAGCGTCAGGCGGCCCTGGGTCCAGGTGGGCAGCGGATCCTGGTCCACCATCGGATATTCCAGGATGGAGTCCGAGGACCGGATCAGGGCGGGGACGTCCAGCCAGTCGAAATGCCAGTTTTCGAAGGCGGGCAGGAAGTCTTCCAGCCTGCCGGGCCGGCTCCAGTCGCGGATGGCCGGGTTGGGATCGGTGATCTCCGCCACCCAGTTGATCAACTGGCCGCCCTTGCCGTCGACGTCGTTGCGGATGGGGTAGATCACCATCTTGCCCACGTCCAGCCAGCCCGCGCGCACCATGCTGGCCTCGCTCAGGAACGGTTTCCATACCGCGGTCCCGCGCCACATGTTGACGCCCGAATAGCGCGGCGCGCCTTCCTGCGGATAAAGCTGCTTGCGCAGGGCCGAGTGCACGCCGTCGCAGGCGATCAGCAGGCGGGCCTGCACGTCGGGCAGGCGTTCGCCCTCGGGCGAGACGAAATGCGCGGTGATCGAGTCGGCGTCCTGCGTGGCGCCGGTGCAGCGGTGGCCGCAGACCACGGCGTCCGGGCCCAGGCGCTGCTTGACGGCATCGAACAGCACGGTCTGCAGGTCGCCCCGGTGGATGGAGTATTGCGGCCAGTCGAAGCCGGCGGCCAGGCCCGCGGCTTCGCGGAACACGAACTGTCCGTGTTCGTTGAAGAAGATCGATTCGCGCGTGCGCACGCCCACCTTGTCCAGTTCGGGCAGCAGCCCCAGTTCGGACAGCTCGCGCGCCGCGTGGGGCAGGACGTTGATGCCCACGCCCAGCGGCCGCAGCTCGGGCGCGGCCTCGTAGATGCGGCAGGCGATGCCGGCCTGGTGGAGACTCAGGGCCAGCGTCAGTCCGCCTATTCCGGCGCCGATGATGACCACGTCCTCTTTGCTGCTCATGTTCGCACCCTCGTGAAGAACTTTCTCGCGGATCCCCGACCGGGAACCGCTGATGCTGGTATTAGGCGCCAGAACGTATTATTTTTGAAGTTTAGATATGATATGAATACATATTAGAGTTTTATGAATCTCTCATTGCGCCAGTTACAGGTGTTCCTGCACGTCGCGCGTATCGGCAATTTCACTCGTGCCGCCGAGAAGGCCCACATGACGCAGGCCGGGCTCAGCATCATGATCCGCGAGATGGAAAAGCAGCTCGATTGCCGGCTGTTCGACCGCACGACCCGCATGGTGGTGCTGACCGATGCCGGCCGCGACCTGCTGCCGGTGGCGCAGCGGGTGGTGGGCGACCTGGAGGAGGTGGTGTCCAAGCTGGGCGTGGCCGGCCGGCGCGCGCGCCAGACCCTGCGCATCGCCGCCACGCCGCTGATTTCGTCGAACATCCTGCCGCGGGTCTTCCAGCTGTTCAAGCAATCCCATCCGCACGTGGAACTGCGGCTGGCCGATGCCGATCTGCCGCAGGTGGAGGCGCTGGTCGCCGGCGGCGAGGCCGACATCGGGCTGGGGTTCTTCTTCAAGACACTGGCGGGTCTGGACCGGGCGCCGGTGGGCAAGTTCAGGCTGATGCGCGTAGCGCCCACCGACGGGGCGCCGGGCCGACCGGTGGGCACCGCCGCCTGGGCCAGCCTGCGCGACGTGCCATTGATCGGCCTGCCGCCCGCCAATCCCATCCAGCGGCTGATCGAGCCGCACCTGGAGAAGATCGGACGCGGCAACGAGGACCGCCCCAGCTTCAATTTCTTCGAGACCCTGATCTCCATGGTCGAGGCGGGGCTGGGCACGGCCGTCATCCCCACGTTCGCGCTGGTGGCCTGCCACCGGCACCGGGTGGCGACCGACCTGCTGGCCAAGCCCGCCGTCAGCCTGGATCTCTATCAGGTGACGCGGCGCGGTTTCAAGGTGCCGCCTGTCATGGAGGATTTTCGCGCGACCCTGATGGAGGCGCTGCCGGCCGTTGGCGGGTAGGGCGGCCATCCGGCTAGGGCGGTCCCGGCGGATGCGATAATCCGCCTGGTTCGCGCGTCCGTCCGGCGCGCAGGAAAAGGAGACGGCCCACCGGCCACGCTTATGTTGCTGCAAGTGATCTATCTGGTCGCGATCACCGCCGAGGCCGCCTCGGGCGCGATCATGGGCATGAGACGGCGCATGGACCTGTTCGGAGTCTGCGTCGTCGGCACCGTCACGGCCCTGGGCGGCGGCTCCATCCGCGACGTGCTGCTCGGCCACTACCCGCTGGGCTGGGTGGCCCATCCCGAATATCTTTTCTTCACCGTGGGCGCGGCCCTGGCAGCGGCGTTCCTGGTCCGGTACATGCACCGGGTGCGCATGGCCTTCCTGCTGCTGGACGCGCTGGGGCTGGTCGCCTTCGCCGTGATCGGCTGCGACGTGGCCGAGGCCGCGGGCGCGCATCCCGCCATCGTGGTGCTGATGGGCATGGTGACGGGCATCTGCGGCGGCCTGCTGCGCGACATACTCTGCAACCAGGTGCCGCTGGTCCTGCGCCGCGACCTGTACGCATCCGTCGCGCTGGCGACCGGCACGCTGTACGTGCTGCTGCAGCGCTACGGCATCGGCCACGACCACGCCACGGCCATCGCCCTGGTCACCGGGTTTCTGTTCCGCATGGTGGCGATCCGCTGGAGCCTGACCCTGCCCGTCTTCACGACCCGAACGCCTCCCGAACATTGAAGGAACGTCCTCGATGAGCCAGACCTCTTTGCAATACCGTACCTTCCTGCTCCTGCTGGTGCTGGTCACGCTGGCGTTCGGCTGGCTGCTGTGGCCGTTCTTCGGCGCCGTGTTCTGGGGGGCCATCCTGGCCATCATCTTCTTCCCCCTGCAGCGGCGGCTGGTGACGGCGTTCGGCGGCCGCAGCAACCTGGCCGCGCTGGCCACGCTGGGGGTGTGCGTGCTCATCGTCATCATCCCCGTCTCGGTCATCGCGGGCGCCATCGTCAGCCAGGGGGCCGGGCTCTATGAACAGATCAAGGCCGGCGACATCGACTTTCGCGCATACCTGGACCAGGCCATGACGGCCCTGCCGCCCACGGCGCGCAGCCTGCTCGAGAATTTCGGCCTCGTCGACGTGAGCAGCGTCCAGGACAAACTGGCCCAGATGGCCACCCGGGGCAGCCAGTTCTTCGCCACCCAGGCGCTCAACATCGGCCAGAACACCTTCCAGTTCGTCATCAGCCTGGGCGTCATGCTGTACCTGCTGTTCTTCCTGCTGCGCGACGGACCCGTCCTGTCGGCGCGGGTCCGCCAGGCCCTGCCGCTGACCGAGGAGCACAAGCGCCATCTGTTCCGCAAGTTCATCGCGGTCGTGCGCGCCACGGTCAAGGGGAACATCGTCGTGGCCATCACCCAGGGCGTGCTGGGCGGCCTGATCTTCTGGATCCTGGACATCAAGGGCGCGCTGCTGTGGAGCGTCGTAATGGCCTTCCTGTCGCTGCTGCCGGCCGTGGGGGCGGGACTGATCTGGGGCCCGGTCGCCATCTACTTCCTGTTGACCGGCGCGGTGCTGCAGGGGGTGATCCTGACGCTGTACGGCATCCTGGTGATCGGCCTGGTCGACAACGTGCTGCGCCCCATCCTGGTCGGCAAGGACACTCGCATGCCGGACTACGTGATCCTGATCTCGACCCTCGGCGGCATGGCGCTGTTCGGCATCAACGGCTTCGTGATCGGGCCGCTGATCGCCGCGCTGTTCATGGCGGTCTGGGACCTGTTCTCGTCGATAGACGGTCCGCCTTCCCCCGACGAGAACTGATCTTCCCTCCCGGCCGTTGCGGAATTCCGGAACGGCCGGCGGCCCGCATGGCGGAATTCTGGCCGCCCCCGCCGTTCCCGCTTCTTTCTCTGCTCCGAAAACGCCAATGAAAACAGGCGCTTGGCGCGCGATCGCGCGCATGGGCCGCGCTGGCATGGGTGTTGCTAATCCTCCGTCGCTGTAACGAGAAGAATCAAAACCATGACAGGAGGAGGCGGGCACCCCGCCGTGCCCGGTCGCCGGCCAACTGGAGCGCCTGCGCCGAGTCTTCCCCGATGGCGTAGGCGACTGGAGCAAGCCCGGCGTGGAACAGCAGCCGCTCACGGGCAGATGGCTCTCGTTCGGCCCGTCCTCCAAGAACCGGTTGTTCGACGTTAACCATCCCTAAGGAGCAAAGACATGAAGTTTCTTTCCACGCTATCGCTCGGCGTCCTGGCGGCCCTGGCCGCGCCGGCCCAGGCACAGGACTTCCCCGGCAGCGCGCCCATCATCGCCGTCGTGCCGTTCGCCGCGGGCGGCCCCACCGACAAGGTGGCGCGCGACGTGACGGCGGTCATGGCACGGCACCTGAAGGGCCAGATCGTGATCGAGAACGTCGGCGGCGCGGGCGGCACCATAGGCGCGAAGAAGGTCGCCTCCGCGCGCAACGACGGCCATACGGTGCTGATCCATCACATCGGCATGTCCACCGCGCCTGCGCTGTACCGCCATCTGGGCTTCGATCCGCTCAAGGATTTCGAGATGATCGGCGAGATCGCCGACGTGCCGATGGTGCTGCTGGGCACCAAGAGCCTGCCTCCGGACAACTTCAAGGACCTGCTGCCCTACATCAAGGCCAATTCCAGCAAGCTGTTCCTGGCGAATGCAGGTATCGGATCGGCCTCGCACCTGTGCGGCCTTCTGTTCATGAGTACCATAGGCACGCAACTGGGCACGGTGCCCTACAAGGGGACCGCGCCGGCGCTGACCGATCTCATCGGCGGCCAGGTGAACCTGATGTGCGACCAGACCACCAACGTCGCCGGACAGATCAAGGCCGGCGTGGTCAAGCCCTACGTCGCGATGCAGCCCTCGCGCATCGACGCCTTCAAGGACATTCCCGCCGCCGCCGAGCAGGGGCTGCCGGGCATCGAGGTCAAGATCTGGCATGCGATGTACGCGCCCAAGGGTACGCCGCCGGCGGTGGTCGAGAAGTTGTCGGCCGCGCTGCAGGCCGCGGTCCAGGACCCGGTGTTCCGCGGAAAGATGGCGGAGCTGGGCGCGCAGGCGGCGACTGGCGAGCGGGCCCGGCCTGATTCGCTGCGCAAGCATCTCGGCAACGAGATCGCCAAGTGGACGCCCATCATCCGGGCGGCCGGCGTCTACGCCGACTAGGCGGCAAGGGAGCTTGCGCCGCCCCGTGGCGCAAGCTCCGGTGTCTTTCATCGCATGCCTGGGATAAATTGCGGACACTAGAACGACAATCATGGATGGAGACTTGAGCGTCAACCCGCCCGCCCTCGGTTTTTCCAAGCGCCGCCTGGCGTGGGGCGGCGCCTGTCTGTTCGCCGCCGCGCTGGCGGTGATGCTGGCCTACATCTGGGGCGAGCGCACCGGCATCCAGGTGCTGCGCCAGGGCGTCGAGCACCGGCTGGACATCTATGCCGGCGGGGTGCAGAGCGAGTTGACCCGCTACGACTACCTGCCGGGCATCCTGTCCCTGAACAAGGACGTCATCTCGCTGTTGCAGGACCCGGGCAATCCCGAGCGGATCGCCCGGGTCAACCTGTACCTGGAAGCGGTCAACCAGAAGGCCGGATCCTCCGATATCTACGTGATGAACGTGGAGGGGCTGACGCTGGCCGCGAGCAACTGGAACCGTCCGCCCAGCTTCGTCGGCCGTAATTTCTCGTACCGGCCTTATTTCATCGACGCGGCCAAGGGGCTGTCGGGCCGTTTCTACGGCATCGGCACCGTCAGCCAGTCGCCGGGCTACTATTTTTCGTACGGCATCTATTACGACGGCAGGATGCTGGGCGTGGCGGCGTTGAAGGTCGATCTCGACAAACTCGACGACGCATGGCTGCGCGCCGACGAGAAGGTGGTGGTGGTGGACGAGAACGGTGTGATCTTCCTGACCTCGGTGCCGGGCTGGAAGTTCAAGACGCTCGCGCCGCTGTCGTCGCATACGCTGCAGAAGCTGGCCGTGACCCGCCAGTACCATCGCGCCGGCTCGCTCGAGCCGCTGGGCATGGCCGAGGTCGGCAAACAGCCCGAGGGCGTGCGTATCGTGCAGTTCACCAGCGAGGCGGCGCGCGAAGGCGAGGGCGGCAATTTCCTGCTGCCGTCCTACCTGGTCCAGAGCCGCCAGATACCGGGTACGCAGTGGAAGCTCATGGCCTTGTCCAACATGGCGCCCATCCATGCGCGCGCCCGCAACATGGCCATTGCCGTGGCGCTGGCCATGGGGTTCCTGGCCATCCTGGGGCTGTATCTCCAGCAGCGGCGGCGCGCCATCGCACAGAGCATGGCGGCCAGCGCGGCCTTGCGGCGCGCGCACGACGAGCTCGAGCGCAAGGTGGCGGCGCGCACGCAGGCGCTGAGCAACGCCAACCGCCATCTTCAGACCGAGATCGCCGAACGCCGGCGCGCCGAGGAGGTCCTGAAGTCCACCATGGACGAGCTGGTTCAGGCCGGCAAGATGGCGGCGCTTGGCCAGATGGCCGCGGGTATCACGCATGAGTTGAACCAGCCGCTGGCGGCGCTGCGCACGCTGGCCGACAACGCCACGGTGCTGATGCAGCGGGGGCGGCAGGCCGACGCCGAGGAGAACCTGACCCTGATCGGGCAACTGATCGCCCGCATGGGCAAGATCACCGGCCAATTGAAGAAGTTCGCGCGCAAGTCTCCGGCCCTGCTCAAGCCGACGTCGATCGCGGTGGCCGTGGCCGACGCCTGTTTCCTGCTCGAACAGCGGCTGCGGCAGGAAAGGATCGAGTTGTGCCTGAGCGTGCCGGAGGATGCCTGTGCCTATTGCGACGGCAATCGGCTGGAACAGATACTGGTCAACCTGCTGGGCAATGCCATCGATGCCATGGCGCGCACCGATAAGCGGCGCCTGGACATCTCGGTCAGGGAAGCGGAGGGCTGGGTCGCCATATCGGTACTGGACAGCGGACCGGGCATTCCGGACGAAGTGATGCGCCGGCTGTTCGAGCCCTTCTTCACGACCAAGGAGCAAGGGGTGGGATTGGGCCTGGGGCTGGCGATCTCGGCGGGTATCGTGCGCGATTTCGGCGGGAGCCTGCGCGCCTGCAACCGGGAAGAGGGCGGGGCGGAATTCGTGCTGCAATTGCGGCCGGCGAAGTTGGAGGAGACGATGGATGCATG
Organism: Pigmentiphaga sp. H8; assembly: GCF_003854895.1. Taxonomy (NCBI): domain Bacteria; kingdom Pseudomonadati; phylum Pseudomonadota; class Betaproteobacteria; order Burkholderiales; family Alcaligenaceae; genus Pigmentiphaga; species Pigmentiphaga sp. H8. The sequence continues at coordinate 1,510,380 of NZ_CP033966.1, forward strand.
AAGGATTGGCGGTACTGTTTGTCGAGGATGACGCGGCGGTCAGGCTGGGCGGCAAGCAGGCGTTGCAATTGGCGGGCCTGGAGGTCAAGGCCTTCGAGTCGGCCGAGCAGGCGATCAAACACATCGTGCCCGGGTTTCCCGGCGTGCTGGTGACGGACGTGAAGATGTCCGGCATGGACGGGATGGAACTGCTGCGCCGCGCGCTGGAGATCGACGCCAGCCTGCCGGTGATCCTGGTGACCGGCCACGGCGACATTTCGATGGCGGTACAGGCCATGCGCCTGGGGGCCTACGATTTCATCGAGAAGCCTTTTTCGTCCGAGCATTTGAGCGAGGTCGTGCAGCGGGCCCTGGATAAGCGCGGGCTGACGCTGGAAGTGCAGTCCCTGCGGCGGCAGCTGGACAATCGCGTGGCCATAGAAAGCGCGCTGCTGGGCCGGTCGCCGGCCATGGTCGCACTGAGAAAGGTGGTGCAGGACCTGGCCGACACCGACGCCGACGTCCTGCTGGTGGGAGAAACCGGCACGGGCAAGGAACTGGTGGCCCGGTGCCTGCACGACCACAGCCGGCGGCACGATCGCCATTTCTCGGCGCTCAATTGCGGCGGCATGCCCGAGACGCTGTTCGAGAGCGAGGTGTTCGGCCACGAGGCCGGTGCGTTCACGGGCGCGGCCAAGCGGCGCATCGGCAAGATCGAGTACGCGCGGGGAGGCACGCTGTTCCTGGACGAGATCGAGACCATGCCCATGGTGCTGCAGATCAAGCTGCTGCGCACCTTGCAGGAGCGGGTGTTCGAGCGGCTGGGCTCGAACGAGCCGCAGCCCATGGATTGCCGGGTGGTGGCCGCCACCAAGACCGATCTGCTGGCCGAGTCGGAGCGGGGTGCGTTCCGACCGGACCTGTACTACCGGCTGAGCGTGGCGGTGCTGGAGATCCCGCCGCTGCGCGAACGGCGCGAGGACATCCCCCTGCTGTTCGAACACTTCATCCTGCAGGCGGCCCTGCGCTATGGGCGCGAAGCGCCGGTGCTATCGGGCTCCCAGTTGCAGTCGCTGATGGCGCATCACTGGCCGGGCAACGTGCGCGAGCTGCGCAACGTGGCGGACCGCTTCGTGTTGGGGCTGGCCAAGGACGGACTCGCGGGCGCGGCGGCCAGCGTGAAGCGTTCGCTGGAAGAGCAGATGACCAGCTTCGAACGCCTGCTGATCGAGGACGCCTTGAAGAGCTGTTCGGGCCGCACGGCAGCGGCCAGCGAGATGCTGGGCCTGCCGCGCAAGACGCTTTACGACAAGATGCACAGGCTGGGCCTGAGCACCGACGACTTCAAACAGGGGTGAGGGCGCCCGCCAGGCGCGGTCCGCTGGGCGGCCGCTTGCCGGCCGAGGCCGGCGGCTCGGGAACGAGGACGTAGCGTCCGCCTTCCTGGGCCGTGGTATAGCCCGTGCCTCGCAGCAGGGTGTCCAGACCGTCCTGGATGGTGTGGCGGCCGGTCAGCCCGGGAGTCGTCAGGCCAGCCACCAGGGCCGGGTCGAACGACAGGCGTATGCCCGCCTGACGGGCATATTTCTCGAGCGCGGGGCGCAGGTCGCCGCGGGAAATGGCGAAATCCTGCCGGTGCTCGGCCGAGGCATTCGGGCCGGCCTGTGCGTGCGGCATGCCGGGCAGGGCCAGCAGCCAGCCTATCGACAGGGCCACGGGTACCGCGACCATCAACGACTTGCCCGGGACGGTGAACGTCCGCCGTTTGGCGCGGCGGGGCCGCAGGGGGATAACTTGGCACGTCATACGAGTCTCCTGTTGCGGGACTGCGCCGTGGCGCGACCTGCTTGTAATTGTTCGATGACGCCCCTAGGGTAGCACGCCGCGCTTCGCCTAGTGGGCGACCCGCACCACCAGCTTGCCGAAATTGCGCCCGTCCAGCAGGCCCATGAAGGCGGCGGGGGCGTTTTCCAGACCCTCCACCACGTCTTCCCGGTACTTGATGCGCCCGTCGGCGATCCAGGCCGCCATCTGGCGCGAGAACTCCCGGTAGAGCGGGCCGTACCAGTCGGAAACGATGAAACCCTGGATGCGCAGGCTCTTGGTCAGCGCCAGGCGCATCAGCATGGGCAGGCGGTCGGGGGCTTCCACGCCCGGCACGGCGTTGTATTGCGAGATCAGGCCGCACAGCGGGATGCGGGCATGGCGGTTGAGCAGCGGCAGCACGGCATCGAACACGGCGCCGCCCACGCTCTCGAAATAGACGTCGATGCCGTTGGGGCTGGCCGCCGCCAGCCGCTGGGCCAGGTTGGCCGCTCGATGGTCCACGCAGGCGTCGAAGCCCAGTTCGCGGATGGCATGGTCGCACTTGTCCGGTCCGCCGGCGATGCCCACCACGCGGCAGCCGTGCAGCCGAGCGAGCTGCCCCACGACCGACCCGACGGCCCCGGTCGCGGCGGCGACGGCCACCGTTTCGCCCGCCTTGGGCGTGCCGATCTGCATCAGGCCCACGTAGGCGGTGAAGCCGGGCATGCCCAGCACGCCCAGGGACCAGGATGGGTGGGCGAGGTCCGGCGGCAGGCGGGTGAGCCCCTTGCCGGACGATAGCGCGTAGTCCTGCCAGCCGCTGGCGGCCAGGACCAGGTCGCCGGCGGCGAAGTCCGGATGGCGCGATTCGGCCACGCGGCACACCGTGCCGCCCAGCATGACGTCGCCGACCTCCAGCGGCTTCGCATACGAGGCGGCGTCGCTCATGCGGCCGCGCATGTAGGGGTCGAGCGACAGGTAAAGCGTGCGCAGCAGCACCTGGCCGTCCGCCGGACTGGGCACGGGCTGGGTGTCCAGGCGGAAATCCTCGGGCGCCGGCGTCCCGGCGGGGCGCCTGGCCATGACGATGCGGCGATTCATGGGCGCGGACGGGGGCATCTCGTTCTCCTGGCGGTCGTGGTCGGGCACGTCTCGTGCTGATCGGTGAAGGTCCACCGCTGGGTGGATCGGATCAACGATAAGCCGTCCGGAGCATTTATGAAACCTTCGTCCAGCAAGCCATCCGGGCCGGTCGCCCGGCCCGCCCGAAAACCGGAGCCGCAGGCTACGGAGACCGATCTCAAGCGCGAGCAGATGGCCCGGCAGAACGACCGGAACACCTCCGCCGACGACCTGGGCCGCGCGCCCCGGTCGAACAAGCTGTCGGGCAGCGGCATCGACGTCGCGGGGCCCGGCGGGAAATAGCCGGGCGCACCTTCAGGGAGCGCGGCCGCGGTCCAGTTTCAGCAGCGGGACCTGCGCCAACCGATCGCGCAGGATGCGGTGGACCTCATGGTCGTATTCGGCGCGGCCGCCGTCGAGCAGGTCGTACAAGGCCTGGTCGTCGGTCGCGCTGCCCAGGAACTGCCAGCGTTCGACGACGTGGATGACGCGGGCCTCGCGTATCCCCACCGGGCCCTCGTAGGGCCAGTGCGTGTCGCCGGCCAGGGCCGGCGAACGCGCGCGCCGGTTGTGCAGCGGCGCCAGGGTCCGCAGCAGCCGGTTCTCGTGCAGCAGGGCGCCGATCGCGCCGCCCGTCTCCAGCCACTCGATGTTCCGCACCTGTTCGGCCAGGCGCCGCGCCTTGGCCGATTTCCAGCCGCCGGGCTGGAAGTGGGACAGCACCTTGTCGCGCAGCCTGGCGGCCCGGCCGACATACAGCGCCTGCTTGTTCACGTCACGCAAGACATAGACGCCAGGGGTATCGGGCAGCAGGCGGGGCAGCGCCGGATCCAGATACTCGGGCCAGGGCACGCGCCCGGCCAGCGCGTCGACGAGTTCGCTTATCCGCCCGGCCGGAAACTCGCGGTGGATGTCGCGCCAGAAGTGCCACAGCAGGCGCGCGTCGTCCAGCGCGCGGTGGCGGGCGTGCACCTGCAGGCCGTGGCGGGCGATGACCGCATCCAGGCTGTGGCTGCGGTACTGCGGATAGAGCTTGCGCGACAGGCGGACGGTGCACAGGACGTCGGGCCGGAAGGGCCGCTCCAGGCGGTCGAATTCCTCGCGCAGGAAGCCGTGGTCGAAGCGCGCGTTGTGGGCGATGAACAGGTAGCCGTCCAGGCGCCGGGCGATGTCGTCGGCCAGGGCCTCGAACGGCGGGGCGCCGGCCACCATCGCATCCGTGATGCCGGTCAACGACTGGATGGCGGGAGGGATGGGGCGGCCGGGGTGGACCAGGCTGCTCCATTCGCGCATGCCGTCGGCATCCACCTGGACGATGCCGATCTCGGTGATGCGGTCGCTGCGCGGCGTCGTGCCCGTGGTTTCCAGGTCGACGAAGGCCAGGCGGGGAGGATGCATGGGAACGGGTGAGGAAGAAGCAGCCTCCATTTAACCAGACCATGCCCGTCAGGCCGCGCGCGGCCCTGGTCCCGTCTCCCGGCCGGCTTACTATATGAGGTAGATAGTCGACAAGGAGACTCCCCGATGGCCGCATCCTCATGGCGCCGCGAATGGCTGTCCAAGCCTTTGTTCCGCTGGGCCGCGAAGGCGCTGCCGACCATGTCGGACACCGAGCGCGAGGCGATCGAGGCGGGGGACGTGTGGTGGGATGCCGACCTGTTCACCGGCAATCCCGAGTGGCGCCGTCTGCTGGACATGCCCCCGGCCAGGCTCAGCGATGAAGAGCGTGCCTTCCTGGACGGGCCGGTGGCCGAGCTGTGCGCCATGGTCGACGACTGGCGGGTCAACTGGGAACTGCACGATCTGCCTCCCGACATCTGGGCCTTCCTGAAGGCGCGCAAGTTCTTCGGCATGATCATTCCGCGCAAGTACGGCGGACTGGGGTTCTCGGCCTACGCGCATTCCGAGGTCGTGCGGCGGATCTCGACCCGGTCGCTGACCGCGGCGGTCACGGTCATGGTGCCCAACTCCCTGGGCCCGGGCGAGTTGCTGCTGCATTTCGGCACCGACGCCCAGCGCGAGCGCTGGCTGCCGCGGCTGGCGGATGGCCGCGACATTCCGTGCTTCGGGCTGACCAGCCCCGAGGCGGGATCGGACGCCGCTTCCATGGTGGACCATGGCGTGGTCTGCAAGGGGACGTGGCAGGGGCGCGAGGTGCTGGGCATGCGGCTGACCTGGCACAAGCGCTACATCACCCTGGGGCCGGTCGCGACCGTGCTCGGGCTGGCCTTCAAGCTGCGCGACCCCGATCGGCTGCTGGGAGACCGCGAGGACATCGGCATCACCGTCGCGCTGGTGCCCACCGACACGCCGGGGGTGGAGATCGGCCGGCGCCACCTGCCGTCGATGCAGGTGTTCCAGAACGGCCCCAACCAGGGCAAGGACGTGTTCATCCCGATGGAGTCCGTCATCGGCGGCGCCGAGCGGGTGGGGCAGGGCTGGCAGATGCTGATGACGGCGCTGGCGGCGGGACGGGGCATTTCCCTGCCTTCGCTGGCGGCGGCCTCGTGCGTGTTCTCGGCGCACACCAGCGGCGCCTATGCGCGGGTGCGCCAGCAGTTCGGCATTCCGATCGGCAAGTTCGAGGGCGTGCAGGAAAAGCTCGGCCGCCTGGCGGCGCTGGCCTATCAGGTGGATGCCGCGCGCCGCCTGACCTGCGCCGCGCTGGACGCGGGCCACAAGCCCGCCGTGATCTCGGCCATCATGAAATACCACGCCACCGAGCGCATGCGCATCGCGGTGAACGACGCGATGGACATCCACGCGGGCAAGGCGGTGATCGACGGCCCGCGCAACTACCTGTCCAACGTCTACCGCGCCATTCCCATCGGCATCACGGTCGAAGGCGCCAATATCCTGACCCGGTGCCTGATCGTCTTCGGCCAGGGGGCCATCCGGGCGCATCCGTTCCTGATGCGCGAGATGGCGGCGCTGGCCGACAGCGATCCGGCGCGCGGCCTGGAGGAATTCGACCGCACCTTCTGGCGCCATGCCGGCCATTCGGTGGCCAACGCACTGCGCGCCTTCGGCCGGGCCTGGACCGGCGGCCGGTTCGCGCCGGCGCCGCGCTCGGCCGGTCCGGTGGCCCCGTACTACCGCGCGCTGGGCCGCTATGCCTCGGCGTTCGCGCTGGTGGCCGACGTCACGCTGGCGACGCTGGGCGGAGCGCTCAAGCGCAAGGAGATGCTGTCGGCGCGGCTGGGAGACATCCTGGCCGAACTGTACCTGCTGTCCGCCGTCCTCAAGCGCTGGCACGACGAAGGGCGGCAACCCGACGACCTGCCGCTGGTGCAGTGGTGCATGGAAAGCGGCCTGGCCGCCATCGAGGCGAGCCTGGACGCGGTGCTGGCCAACCTGCCCGCGCGGGCGGCCGCGGGGCTGCTGCGGGTGGTCTGCCTGCCCCGCGGCGTGCGCCGGCGCGGTCCGGCCGACGCGGTGACCCTGGCCTGCGCCGAGCGGCTGCTGGAGCCGTCGCCCGCGCGCGACCGCCTGTTGCCGGGCCTTGCCCGTCCGCGTCCGGGCGAGGCGCTGGACCGGCTGGCGCAGGCCTTCGAGTTGGCAGCGCGGGCCGCTCCGGTCCTGGATGGCCTGCGCCACGCCGGCATCCGCGACTGGCGCGAAGGCGTGCGTGCCGGCAAGGTGGATGCGGCCCAGGCTTCGATGTTCGAAGACCTGGAGCGCGCCGTCGCCGACGTCGTCGAGGTGGACAGTTTCGACCCTGCGGAACTGACCGGAAAGCGCGTAGCGCAAGGCTGAACGCCGGTTTTGCATGTTTCAGCGGGATGTCAGCGGAATCGACGCGGATAAGGGTAATTTCGGAGCCGTTGACATCGAAATCCAGGGGCCACAGGGTTGACATGCCCGGTCCTTCTGACTAGAATGATTTGAGTTGAAATCATTGCTCTACATTGATTTGTGGGCAGTGATTTTTTTTCACTACGCACTTTTGATTTCCTGGACATGGACCACATCGGCTCGGCTGCGGATACGGGCGTCAACTACAACCTGCGCATCCTGCGGGCCTTGCGCCGCATCACGCGCAACATCGCGCTGCATTCCAAGCAGCTGGCAGCCTGCAGCCACATCACCGCGCCGCAACTGGTCTGTCTCCTGGCCGTAATCGAGTCGGGGCCGCTCACGGCCACCGCCATCAGCCGTGAAATCTCGGTCAGTCCGAGCACGGTCGTCGGCATCCTCGACCGGCTGGAGGAAAAGGGCTGGGTCAAGCGGGAACGCAGCCGGGAAGACCGCCGGACGGTCCTGGTATCGGCCACCGATGCCGGCCGCGAGGTGGCCAGCCAGGCGCCTTCGCCGCTGCAGAAAACGCTGGCCGACGCCCTGGGCGCGCTGCCGGAACTGGAACAGGCCACGATCACGCTCTCGCTCGAGCGCATCGTCAGCCTGATGGAAAGCCCGGGCTCGGACACCTCGCCCATCCTGGACATCAATGCATCGGACACGTCTCCGGAGTCAGGCCTGGCGGTTTGATCCCGGAGCCATCAACACAGTGCGTCGCCGCAGGGCGGCGGCGTACGAAACATAGGAGGGTCGGAGTCTGAAAGCGATCGACGATACGCTCATCCAACCCGCGGTCTTCAATCCGGCACTGGAGAATTTCGATCTCCGGCCCCCTGAAATCGAAGATGCCGCGGACATCCAGCGACTCATACAGGAATCGCCGCCGCTGGATGTCAATTCCACCTACGCCTACCTTCTTCTGTGCCGGCACTTTCGCGATACCTGCGTAGTGGCCACCCGGCAAGGGCAATTGGCAGGGTTTGTTTCTGCCTACCTCCCGCCCAAGCAATCCAACGTGTTGTTCGTCTGGCAGGTTGCGGTCCATCCCATGGCACGCGGCCACCGCCTGGGCCAACGCATGCTCGAGCACCTGCTGGCCAGGTCGCTGCCACAGCCCGTACACAGCATCGAAACCACCGTATCTCCATCCAATCAGCCGTCGCGGCGCATGTTCGCGGCGCTGGCGCAGGATCGCGGCGCCCAGTGCGTGGAGCAGCCCATGTTTCCGCCCGAACTGTTCGGCCAGGCCGAGCACGAGGACGAACGGCTGCTGCGCATCGGCCCGTTCTAGGTAAAGGCCGGATGCCCCTCGTATCCGTCCCGGTTCGTCCGGGTCCGCCTATACGTCTTTCACGCTTCTAGAAGCAAAACAGGAGGGAAAAACCATGGATCTCAAGATCTTCGACCGCCTCGAATCGGAAGTCCGCGGCTACATACGCTCGTTTCCGGTCGTTTTCAGCAAGGCCAAGGGCTCGTTGCTGTTCGACGAAGAGGGCAGGCAGTACATCGACCTGTTTGCCGGCGCCGGCACGCTGAACTACGGCCACAACAATCCCGTGCTGAAACAGCCTCTGCTGGACTATGTCCAGGCGGACGGCGTGGTGCACGGCCTGGACATGGCCACGTCTGCCAAGAAGGATTTCCTGGAAGCGTTCGAGCGGCTGATCCTGAAGCCGCGCGGCATGAAGTACACGCTGCAGTTCACCGGCCCGACCGGCACCAATGCCGTGGAAGCCGCGCTCAAGCTGGCCCGCCGCGTCAAGCAGCGCCCGAACATCGTCTCCTTCACCCACGGTTTCCACGGCGTGAGCGCCGGGTCGCTGTCGGCCACGGCCAACGCCAAGTACCGCGAAGCCGCCGGCGTGAGCCTGGGCAACACCACCTTCATCCCGTACGACGGCTACTTCGGTCCGGACGTGGATACCATGGCGTACTTCGAGCGCATGCTGGAAGACCGCAGCAGCGGCATGGACACCCCGGCCGCGGTGATCGTCGAAACCGTGCAGGGCGAGGGCGGCGTGAACGTGGCCACGCTGCGCTGGCTGCAGGAGCTGCAACGCCTGTGCCGCCGCCACGACATGCTGCTCATCGTCGACGACATCCAGGTCGGCTGCGGCCGCACCGGTACCTTCTTCAGCTTCGAGTCGGCCGGCATCCAGCCGGACATCGTCACGCTGTCGAAGTCCCTGAGCGGCTTCGGCCTGCCCATGGCCATGGTGCTGATCAAGCCCGAGCTGGACATCTGGAAGCCGGGCGAACACAACGGCACCTTCCGCGGCAACAACCTGGCCTTCGTGACCGCGCAGCAGGCGCTGGAGCACTACTGGAGCGACGGCGCCTTCACCCGCGAGATCCAGGCCAAGGAGACGCTGGTGCGCGACTGGCTGGAGAACATGGTCCACAGCCACCCCGAGGCGGACCTGTCGGTGCGCGGCCGCGGCCTGATCCAGGGCCTGGTCAGCGGCGTACCGGGACTGGCCAACAAGATCGCGGCCCAGGCGTTCAAGGGCGGAGTGGTCATCGAGACCTCCGGCGCGAACGACGAAGTGCTCAAGCTGCTGCCCGCGCTGACCATCGAGGAAGGCCAGCTCCGGCAGGCGCTGGAAGTGCTGGACCGCGCGGTGGCCGAGGTCGTGGCCGCCGAGCAACTGGCCCAGAAGCAATCGAATGCCCGTGTATTGAAATTTGGAGGAAAGGGACGATGATCGTACGCGACATCAAGGACATCGTAGGCACCGAGAACGAAGTGTCCACGCCGACCTGGACCAGCCGCCGCGTGCTGCTGAAGAAAGACGGCATGGGATTCTCGTTCCACGAGACCATCATCCATCCCGGCACCGAGACCCATATCTGGTACAAGAACCACGTGGAAGCCGTCTGGTGCATCGAGGGCGACGGCGAGATCGAGACCGTCGCCGACGGCAAGGTCTACAAGCTCGGTCCGGGCGTGGTCTACGCGCTCAACGAGAACGACGAGCATTACCTGCGTGGCGGCAAGGAGCCGCTGCGCGTCATCTGCGTCTTCAATCCGCCGCTGACCGGCCAGGAAGTGCACGACGCCGAGGGCGTCTACCCCCTGGACGAAGCGAAGGTCGCCTGACGGCCAGGCCGCGGCAAGGGCCGCGCCCGCCGGCGGGCGGGGCGGCCTCCCATGAGAAAGGAGGGCAACCATGATTACTCCCGCACGCGATATCTATTCCTCGCGCGCCGACCGCGCAGCCGGCATCGTGCAGCGGCGCGACCCCGTGGTATACGGCAGCGCCAAGATGGAGCCGGGCTCCGGCCTGGATGCCGAACAACTGGGCGCCTACGAGCGCAACGGCTACATCCTGCTGAAGAACTTCTTCTCCTCGCAGGAAACGCAGGCCCTGAAGCGCGAGGTCGAGCGGCTGGTGCGCGATCCCGCCATCCGCCGCCGCGAGGAGGCCATCACCGAAAAGGGCACCGACGTCGTCCGGTCGGTGTTCATGGTCCACAAGCTGAGCAAGTTGCTCGGCCGCATGTCGCAGGACATGCGACTGGCCAACATCGCCAAACAGATTCTGGGTTCCGACGTTTACATCCATCAGTCGCGCGCCAACATGAAGCCGGGCTTCAAGGGCAAGGAGTTCTACTGGCACTCGGACTTCGAAACCTGGCACGTGGAGGACGGCATGCCCGCCATGCGGGCGCTGAGCTGCTCGGTGCTGCTGACCGACAACGACGCCAGCAACGGGCCGCTGATGGTGGTGCCCGGCTCGCACCGGCAGTTCGTCTCGTGCGTGGGCGAGACCCCGCAGGACCACTACAAGCAGTCGCTGAAGAAGCAGGAGTACGGCGTGCCCGATCCCGTCAGCCTGCAACTGCTGGTGGACCAGGGTGGCATCGACGTGCTGACGGCACCCGCCGGCTCGGTCGTGTTTTTCGACTGCAACACCATGCATGGATCGAACAGCAACATCTCGCCCTATCCGCGATCCAATGTGTTCATGGTGTATAACAGCGTGGAAAATACCCTGAACCCCCCCAGGTACGGCCTGAATCCGCGGCCGGAGTTCATCGCCACGCGCGAAAGCTTCGCGCCCATCCAGGCGGTGGAGCCCGGCTACCTGCGGTCGGTCTGACGCCACGCAGTCGGTCCGACCGGCAACGGCGCCTCCGGGCGCCCTTGCCGCAGGAAGCGGCGCCGGACCGGTCCGGCCGGGATCGGGTATAAACGCACCTGGCCGTTTGCGGCCGCTTCCTAGGACACCCGAGTTATGCAACGCATCATGCTTCGCGCCAAGATTCACCGTGTCGCGGTGACTCAGGCCGATCTGAACTATGAAGGCTCGTGCGGAATCGACGAAGATTTCCTCGATGCCGCCGGCATGAAAGAGTACGAGAAGATCGAGCTCTACAACATCAACAACGGCGAGCGCTTCTCCACCTACATCATCAAGGGCAAGCGCGGCAGCGGCGAAATCTCGCTGAACGGCGCGGCCGCGCGGCGCGCCCACGTGGGCGACCTGATGATCATCTGCACCTACGGCCCCATGACGGACGCGGAAGCGGCCGAGCACAAGCCCATCGTGGTGCTGGTCGACGAGAACAACCGCATCAAAGAAGTGATCCGGAAGTCCTGAGCCTGCCGGTGCGCCGATGCAGGCCGATCTGCTGCTCTTCCTTTCCCTGTCGGTGGGCGTGACCATCGCGCCCGGCCCGGACAATCTCCAGGTACTTGCTCGTTCCCTCGGCCAGGGCCGCGCCGCCGGCATCGCCGCCGCGCTGGGCTTCGCCTCGGGTTGTTTGTTCCACACCACCCTGGCCGTGCTGGGCGTGGCGGCGCTGCTCAAGGCGTCGCCCATGGCGTTCGACGCGATCCGCCTGGCCGGCGCCGCCTACCTGATGTGGCTGGCGGTGCAGGTGCTGCGCAGCCGGGGCGGCTTCTCGCCCACGGGCGGCCCGCCGCCGCTCGGGTTCGCGCGCATCTTCGGCCAGAGCGTGCTGGCCAACATGCTGAACCCCAAGGTCACGCTGTTCTTCGTGGTCTTCCTGCCCCAGTTCGTCAATCCCTGGGTCGGGCATCCCGACTGGCAGATGCTGTGGCTGGGGGTGATCTTCATGATCCAGGCGGCGGTGGTGTTCTGCCTGATCGCCTGGTTCGCCGGCCTGCTGGGGCAGTTGCTCAGGCGCCGGCCGCAGGTGGGCGTGTGGCTGGACCGGCTGGCGGGCCTTATTTTCCTGTTCCTGGCGGTACGTATCGTGTGGGAGTAGGCCGTCCTGCGGCGAACCACTCATCCAGGGCATGCCGCACGGTGGGGTGGCGCAGGCGCACGCGTAGTTCGTCCACCAGGCGGCGGTTGTCCAGGCGCCGGGATTCCTGCATGAAGGACCACATCGCCGGGCTGACCGCGGCGCGGACCTGCGCCGCCGGCAGGCTGGGCGGGCGCGGCAGGCGGGCGGCGTCGGCGACGGCGTCGAAGTAGTCGCCCATCTTCAGGTCCTGGCCGTCGGCGGCATGGACGATGCGCTGCGGGCGGCCGCGATACAGCGCGGCTTCCAGGGCGCGGGCGAGATCGCCGATTTCAATGTGGTTGGTGTAGACGTCCTCGCCGGGCGCCAGGCGTGGCAGGCCGGTGCGCAGCCGTTCCAGCGGCAGCCGGTCGCGGCCGTAGATGCCCGGGATGCGCAGCACGACGGCGCGCCAGGGGGCCAGGCCCAGGCGCGCCTGGCGGGCGCGCGCCGGGCCGGGAGCCCGCCAGGCGGCCTCGGCCGCCACCCGGCGCCGGCCTCGGGGCGATGCGGGGCGCACGGGAGCCGTCTCGGACAGCCTGCGGCCCCGGGCGTCGCCATAGACGCCGGTCGTGCTGGCATAGACCACCCTGACCGGCCTGGCCGTCCGGGCCAGGGCGCCGCGGCCCGGTTTGGCTACAATGGCGGCGTGCCGGATCTGCCGTGGGCCGGGGCCCATCGCGGCCGGCCGCCGCAGGACGGCGGCCAGCCTGCGAGAGCGCGGATCGCCTTCGCCCTGCCCGTGCGGAGGGGCCAGCATCAGGACGTCGGCGGCCAAGCCGCGCAGGCGGGCCAGTTGCCGCGGACAGTCCAGGTCGCCCAGCAGCGGAATGGCGCCCGCGGCGCGCAGCTCGGGCAGCCGCTGCGGACTGGACGTCAGCGCGAACACCCGTCTGCGGCCCGCCAGCCGCTCCAGGACGTGCATGCCCGTGTCGCCGCAGCCGACGATCAACAGGCGCGGGCGGCCCAGGCGCCGGGCATGCGCGGGCTGCGGGATATTCATCGTATTTCCATCGTTTTCATAGGATCCAGGTGATGAGTCATCAGGTCACCGTTCTGCCCAGTGGTCATCGGTTCACGGTCGAACATGGCCAGACCGTGCTCGATGCGGCGCTGCAGGCAGGCGTAATGTTGCCCTATAGCTGCAAGAATGGGGCATGTTCGTCGTGCAAGGGCAAGCTGGTCGCGGGTGAGATCGAGCTCGGCCCCCACCAGGCCCAGACGCTGACGCCCGAAGAGGCCGGGCTGGGCCTGACCCTGTTCTGCGTGGCGCGGCCGCTGACCGATCTCACCATCGAGGCGCGCGAAGTCCAGGGTATCGCCGACATCCCCATCCGCAAGATGCCCTGCCGGGTCCAGGGCCTGGCCGAGGCGGCGCCCGACGTGCGCATCGTCCGCCTGCAATTGCCGGCCACCGAGCAGTTGCGCTTCAACGCCGGACAATACGTCGAGATCATCATGAAGGACGGGCGGCGCCGTTCGTACTCCATGGCCAACGCGCCGCACGAGGAAGGCGGACTGGTGCTGCACATCCGCCACCTGCCCGGCGGCGCCTTCACCGATCATGTGTTCGGCGCGGGCGCGACCCAGTTGAAGGAACGCGACATCCTGCGCTTCGAGGGGCCGTTCGGTTCGTTCTTCCTGCGCGAGGACAGCCACAAGCCCATCGTGATGGTGGCCAGCGGCACCGGCTTCGCGCCCATCCGGGCCATGGTCGAGCACATGGTCCACAAGGACATGCGCCGCCCGGTCCACCTGTACTGGGGCGGACGGCGACCGCGCGACCTGTACATGGACGAGGCCGCCCGGGAATGGGCCCGCGCCCGCCCCGATTTCCGCTACGTGCCCGTGGTGTCGGACGCGCTGCCCGATGACGCCTGGACCGGCCGCACGGGCTTCGTGCACCAGGCCGTCATGGCCGACCTGCCCGATCTTTCCGGCCACCAGGTGTACGCCTGCGGGGCGCCCATCGTGGTGGAGTCGGCGCATAGGGATTTTGTACAACAGTGCGGGCTGCCCGATGACGAGTTTTATGCGGACTCTTTCACGTCCGAGGCAGACATCGCCCGCAACACGGTGTAATGTTTATCGACCCGCCGCGTCGGCGGGTTTTCCATTTTCCGCCCCCGGGCACGCAAGGAGTTTGAGTCATGGAATTCGGCCAGTTCAACGTCAACGCCCTCATGGAGATCACGCAGCGCCCGGACCTCGTGTTCGTCCGAGGGCAGGGGTCGTGGCTGGAGGACCATGCAGGCAAGCGATACCTCGATTTCATCCAGGGCTGGGCGGTCAACTGCCTGGGGCACTGCCCGCCGGAAATCGTCAAGGCGGTGCAGGCGCAGGCAGGCCTGCTGCTGAACCCGTCGCCGGCCTTCTACAACCTGCCGTCGATCGAGCTGGCCACGCGCCTGACCGAGGCCTCGTGCTTCGACCGCGTGTTCTTCGCCAATAGCGGCGCCGAAGCCAACGAAGGCGCGATCAAGCTCGCGCGCAAGTGGGGCCAGGTCCACAAGCAGGGCGCTTTCAAGATCATCACCTTCAACCACAGCTTCCATGGCCGCACGCTGGCGACCATGTCCGCCTCGGGCAAGCCGGGCTGGAGCACGATCTTCGCGCCCCAGGTCGACGGGTTTCCCAAGGCGGAGCTGAACGACCTGGCCTCGGTCGAAGCGCTGGTCGACGACCAGACCGTGGCCATCATGCTGGAGCCGGTGCAGGGCGAGGGCGGCGTCATTCCCGCTACCGCCGAGTTCATGCAGAACCTGCGCAAGCTGGCCGACGCCCGCAAGCTGTTGCTGATCGTGGACGAAGTGCAGACCGGCATGGGCCGTACCGGCACGATGTTCGCCTACGAGCAGGCCGGCGTGCGGCCCGACATCATGACGCTGGGCAAGGGCATAGGCGGCGGCGCGCCGCTGGCCGCGATGCTGGCGCGTGAAGAGGTCTGCGTGTTCAAGCACGGCGACCAGGGCGGCACCTACAACGGCAACCCGCTCATGACGGCGATCGGCGTGGCGGTGTTCGACGCGCTGGCCGCTCCGGGCTTCATGGAAGGCGTGCGCGAGCGCGGGCAGTACCTGTCGCGGGAACTGGTGAAGCTGGCCGCCAAGTGGGGCATGCCCGGCGAACGCGGCAACGGCCTTCTGCGCGCGCTGATCATGGACCGCGAAGACGGCCCCGCCATCGTCGAGCGTGCCCGCACGCTCGAACCCAACGGCCTGCTGCTGAACGCGCCGCGCGGCAATCTGCTGCGCTTCATGCCCGCGCTGAATGTGACCACCGACGAGATCGACCAGATGCTCGAACAGCTCGACGGCATCATCGCCGCCGTGCGCAAGTAGTCCCGGCGCCCGGGAAACCGGGCCGCCGCTGTCACGTTCAGGCCCCTCGTTCCGTTCTGGAGCGAGGGGCTTTTTCATGATTGAATGTTAGGGTAATCAACTAGTTGATTAACCAACTTTATTCCCACAGAATCGCCCTCACTGCACAAGAAGATTCGCCACGAGACGAGGAGCAGGAGACATGAGGAAGCTGATAAGCGGGGCCATCGCGGCCGCGGCCGTGTTCTGTGCCGCCCAGGCGCAGGCGGCGACGATCAAGGTGGGCGTCATCGGACCGTTCTCCGGTCCGTTCGCCCATTACGGCAAGCTTTACAAGGACAGCGTGGAGGCCTACCTGTCCAGCCAGGGCGGCAAGTTCGGCGGCCACGAGGTACAGGTGCTTTATCGCGACAACGGCGGCCCCAATCCCAGCGGGACGCGGGCGCTGGCGCAGGAGCTGATCGTCAAGGACAAGGTCGACTACCTGGGCGGCTTCGTCTTCACGCCCAATGCGATGTCGGTGGCGCCGCTGATCACGCAATCGAAGACGCCCACGGTCATCTTCAACGCCGCCACGTCCGACATCACCGAGAAGTCGCCTTATTTCATCCGTACCTCGTACACCCTCTGGCAGGTGACCGTTCCCGCCGCGCGTTGGGCCCACAAACAGGGCAAGCGCAAGATGGTCACGGCCGTGACGGACTACGCGCCCGGCGTCGATGCCGAAACGGCCTTCAAGGCCGAGTTCGCCAAGCTTGGCGGCACGGTGGTCGAGTCCATCCGCATGCCCATCAGCACCACCGATTTCGCGCCTTTCGTGCAGCGGATCAAGGCCAGCGGCGCGCAGGGCGTCTATGTCTTCCTGCCCGGCGGGCCGCCCAACCTGGGGTTCGTCAAGGCCTACAACGAGAACGGGCTGCGCGCGGCCGGCATCGATTTCCTGGGCTCGGCCGAGACCGATGAGTTCGACCTGCAGAAGTTCGGCGACGCGGCGCTGGGCCTGACCACCGCATTCCACTACTCGGCCGCGCACGAGTCCGAGGCCAACCGCAAGTTCGTCGAGGCGCTGCGCGGGCAGAGCAAGGATGCCGTCGCGAACTATGCCTCGGTGGGCGCCTGGGACGGCATGGCCGTCATCCAGAAGATGGTCGAGTCCACCGGCGGCAAGCGCGACGGCGCGGCGGCGATCGCGGCGGCCCGCAAGCTGTCCTGGGAAAGCCCGCGCGGGCCCGTGTCCATCGACCCGGCCACGCGCCACGTGACCCAGAACGTCTACTTGCGCAAGGTCGAGCGCAGCGGCGGCCAACTGGTCAACAGGGAAGTCGAGAACTTCGGGCCGCAGCCCGACTTCGGACTCAGGAAGTAGGCGCCGCCGCCATGCAGATCCTCGCCAACATCCTGATCGACGGGATTTCCTACGGCATGGTGCTGTTCATCATCTCCGTGGGGCTGTCCATCACGCTGGGGCTGATGCGCTTCATCAATCTCGCCCATGGCGCCTTCGCGATGACCGGTGGCTATCTGGCCGCCTGGCTGGTGCGCACCCAATCCTGGGGCTATGCCGTGGGCGTCGCCGCCGCCGTCCTGCTGACGGCGGCGCTGGGGGCGGTGCTCGAGGCCGTCGTCCTGCGGCGCCTGTACCGCCGCTCGGAACTGGACCAGGTGCTGTTCACCATCGGCCTGGCCTTCGTGTTCGTGGCCGCCACCAATCTCGCCTTCGGGCCGCAGGTGCAACTGATCCCGCTGCCGCCCTGGCTGGCCGGCTCGGTCGACCTGGGCATGCGCACGCTGCCCATGCAGCGCGTGCTGGTCATCGCCATGGGGGCCGCGGTGGCGCTGCTGTGCGGCCTGGTGGTGGCGCGCTCGCGCTTCGGCGTGTGGCTGCGGGCGGCGGTCGACAACAAGCATGCGGCGGCCGCGCTGGGCATCAACATACGCCTGGTCAGCGGATTGACCTTCGCCGCCGGCTGCGGGCTGGCGGCGCTGGGGGGCGTGCTGGGCGCGGAGCTGATGCCGCTCGAACCCTATTACGCCCTCAAGTATCTCGTCCTGGTACTGGTGGTCGTGGCCGTGGGCGGCATGGGCAGCATCGCCGGCACGCTGGCCGCGGCGCTGCTGCTGGGCGTGATCGAGACCGCCAGCAAGTATCTGGCCTCGGAATACGGCAGCCTGTTCTTCTTCGTCGCCATGATCCTCGTGCTGTCGGCGCGGCCCCAGGGCCTGCTCAGGAGAGCCGCATGAATCGCACGGACACCGAGCGGGCCCTGGCGCCGTCGTCGCCGCTGCGGCATTGCGTCGTCATCGCCGGCGTCGGGCTGTGCGGCCTGCTGCTGCCCGACCAGTGGCCGCTGCTGGCACGCATCGCCGTGATGGCCTTGTTCGTCCTGTCGCTGGACCTGGTGGTGGGCATCGCGGGGCTGGCCACGCTGGGCCACGTGGCCTTCTTCGGCATGGGCGCCTACGCGGCCGGCATCGTCGCGTTGCGCTGGACCGCCGATCCGCTGCTGGGGCTGGCCGCGGGCGCGGCGGCCGGGGCGGCAACGGCCGCCGTCTCCGGCCTGCTGGTCCTGCGCTACCAGGGCTTCACCTTCCTGATGCTGACGGTGGCCGTGGCGCAGATCCTGCACAGCCTGGCCAACAAGCTGCGCGGCTGGACCGGCGGCGATGACGGGCTGTCGGGCTTCGCCATCGACCCGGTGCTGGGCATCGCGCCTTTCGACCTGGAAGGCAAGGTCGCCTATCTGTACGCGCTGGCGGTGCTGGTCGGCAGCTACTACGTCGTCAGGCACATCGTCGATTCCCCTTTTGGCCTGTCGGTGCGGGGCATCCACCAATGCCGGCCGCGCATGCCCGCGCTGGGCACGCCGGTGGGGCGCCAGTTGTGGAAGATCTACGTGGTCGCGGGCCTGTTCGCGGGCATGGCGGGCGCGGTGTCGGCGCAGATCAGCGGCATCGTGGGGCTGGACAGCTTCGGCTTCTCGCTGTCGGCCGAGGCGCTCGTCATGCTGATACTGGGCGGGGCGGGGCGGCTGTACGGCGCGCTCATCGGCGCGGCGATCTTCATGGTCCTGCATCACACCGCTTCGTCAATCAATCCCTACCACTGGCTGTTCGTCATCGGCGGCCTGCTGATGGTGATCGTGCTCGTGCCGCGCGAGTCCCTCGCGTCCTGGCTCCGGGCGGTGCCCAGGCCATGGGCGAACGGCGCGCGGGCCGGCAAGCGGGAGGCCGCATGACGCTCAGCGTACGCAAGCTCGACAAGTCCTTCGGCGGCCTGCACGTGACGCGTTCGGTGTCCTTCGACCTGGGGCGCGGCGAACGCGTGGCCCTGATCGGACCCAACGGCGCGGGCAAGACCACGCTGGTCAACCTGATCTCGGGCACGCTCAAGCCCAGCGGCGGCGAGGTCCTGCTGGCCGGCCGGCGCCTGACGCACCTGCCACAGGCCCGGCGGGTGGGCTGCGGCCTGGCCCGCACCTTCCAGATCACCACGCTGCCCGCGCACATGCCGGTGCTGAACCAGGTCGAGATGGCCATCCATGCGCGCCTGGGCATGGCGCACCGGTGGTGGCGCCCGTTCAGCGCCTGCCGCGAGGTCCGCGACGAGGCCTGGTCCATCCTGGAGCGATTGTCCCTGGAACCGGCGGCGGGCCGCATGCCCAGCGGCCTGGCCTACGGCGAGCAGCGCCTGGTGGAGATCGCCCTGGCGCTGGCGCTGCGGCCCGAGGTCCTGATGCTGGACGAGCCCATGGCCGGCGTGCCGCGCGGGGAAGGGCGCACCGTGCTGCGGGCGCTGGAGGACCTGCCCGACAGCCTTTCCATCCTGATGATCGAACACGACATGGACCTGGTCTTCAGCTTCGCGCAACGCATCATCGTGCTGGCCGAGGGGCGCATCATGGCCGAGGGCACGCCGGACGAGATCCGCCGCCATCCCGAGGTGCGGGCGGCCTACCTGGGAGCGACGGCATGAACCCGGGCGGCGCTTCCCTGCTGGAATTGCAGGGCGTGGTGGCGGGCTACGGCCCCGTTACGGTGCTGAACGGCCTGGGCATGGCGGTGGAGGCGGGCAGCCTGACCGCGCTGCTGGGCCGCAACGGCGTGGGCAAGTCCACCACCTTGAAGGCCATCATGGGCCTGGCCCAGGTCAAGGCTGGGCGCATCCTGTTCGACGGGCGCGACATCACGCACTGCCGGCCGGACGAGCGCGCCGGCCTGGGGCTGGGCTATGTCCCGCAGACCCGCGACATCTTTCCTTCCCTGTCGGTGGAGGAAAACCTGGTGGCGGGCCTGAAGCGTTTTCCCGCCTGCGACCTCGACCAGGCCTACGCGCTTTTCCCGCGCCTGCGCGAGCGCCGCCGCAATCGGGGCAACCAGTTGTCGGGCGGCGAGCAGCAGATGCTGTCGGTGGCCCGCGCGCTGCTGGGGCGTCCGCGCCTGCTCCTGCTGGACGAACCGCTGGAAGGGCTGGCACCGGTGATCTGCCAGGAACTGCTGGAAGCCTTCCGCCGGCTGGCGGCCCAAGGCGGACCCACCATGCTGATCGTCGAGCAGCAGGTGCAGGAGGTCCTGGCCTTCGCCCGCCAGGGCGTCATCCTGGAGCGCGGCAGCGTGGTCCACCAGGGAGACTGCGCGCAACTGCGCACCCGCGACGACATTCTCGATCGTTACCTGGGCATGGCCGTCGCGTGACGGCCATGCCCCGAACCCTACCCGTGAGGCGTACATGACCGATATAGCCGCCAATATCCCCGTGGTCGATTTCGACCCGTTCAGCGACGCGTTCCTGACCGATCCCTACGACTACCATCGCCGGATGCGCGATGCCGGCCCGGTGGTGCACATTCCCAAGTACGGCATCCTGGCCGTGGCGCGGCATGCCGAGGTCCATGGCGTGCTGAACGACTGGCAGACCTTCATTTCGTCGGCGGGCGTCGGGTTGGCCAATTTCCGCACGGAAAAACCGTTCCGTCCGCCCAGCCTGATCCTCGAGGCCGATCCGCCGCAGCACACCCGCTCGCGCACGGTGCTGGGCCGCATCCTGTCGCCCAAGACGGTGCAGCAGATCCGAGCGCAGTTCCAGGAGGTGGCCGAGGCGCTGATCGACCGGCTGCTGGAGCAAGGCACCATAGACGGCGTCAAGGAACTGGGCGAGGCCTATCCCCTGAAGGTCTTCCCCGACGCGGTCGGCCTGACCGAGGACGGGCGGGAGAACCTGCTGGCCTATGGCGACATGGTGTTCAACGCCTTCGGTCCCCGCAACCAGTTGCTGATCAACGCCGCCAAGCGGGTCGAACCGCTGACGGACTGGATCATGACCAACTGCCAGCGCCAGAACCTGCGGCCAGGCGGTTTCGGCGACCAGATCTACCAGGCGGTCGAGACCGGGGAACTGACCGAGACCGAGGCGCCGATGCTGGTGCGCTCCTTCCTGTCGGCGGGCGTCGACACCACGGTCAACGGCATCGGCAACGCGCTGTGGTGCCTGGCGAACCATCCGGACCAATGGGACAAGCTGCACGCCAATCCCGCGCTGGCGCGCCAGGCGTTCGAGGAATCGCTGCGCTTCGAGGCGGCGGTGCAGACCTTCTTTCGGACCGCCGGCCGCGATTGCGAGCTGGCGGGCGTGCCCATCCGCTCCGATACCAAGATGCTGACCTTCCTGGCCTCGGCCAACCGCGATCCACGCCAGTGGCAGAACCCCGACGTGTTCGACATCGAGCGCCGGGCGACCGGCCACATGACATTCGGCTCGGGCCTGCACGGCTGCGTGGGGCAGGTCGTGGCAAGGCTGGAAGGCGAACTGATCCTCTCGACGCTGGCCCGCCGGGTGCGCCGCATCGAGCCGCTGGGTCCGCCCACCCGGCGTCTGAACAACACGCTCAGGGCGCTGGCGAGCCTGCCCTTGAAACTCCACGCCGCATAAGGAAGGACGTATGCCCGAAGTTCACCTGATCCAGCCCGGCGGGCTGCGCGTCACCCTGGACGTGCCCGTCGGCACCAGCATCATGCAGGCGGCGGTGTCGGCCGGCGTGGCCGGCATTCTTGCCGAATGCGGCGGGTCGTGCATGTGCGCGACCTGCCATGTCTATGCCGAGGAGGCGGCCCTGGCCCGGTTGCCGCCCGTGCAGCCCGCCGAGCACGAAATGCTGGCGTGCACGGCGGACGAGCGACGTCCCAACAGCCGCCTGAGCTGCCAAGTTAAAATGACCGACGATTTGGCCGGCCTGTCGTTCACGCTGCCGGAGATCCAATAACCCTTTATCCACGCACGCCAGCCGTGCCCGAGGCATGACCGCCAGACAACGAGAACGTCCGACGCGCACCGACGCGCTGCAGGGCCCCGCCATCGATCTCGATCGTTACGCCCCCGCGTACTTCACCTTCATCGCCAACAAGCTGGCGCGCGGCGCGTCCAAGCACTACCTCGAGACCTACGGCATAGGCATCGAGACCTGGCGGATCATGGTCATGCTGGCGATCGAAGGCAAGGTCACCGCGCAGCGCGTGTGCCAGCTCATCGGCATGGACAAGGCCTCGGTCAGCCGGACCTTCAAGAGCATGCACGCGCAGGGCCTGGTCTCGTTCAGTTCCGACGACCACGACGGCCGGCTGCGCCACGCCACCTTCACGCCGCAGGGACGCGCGATGCACGACAGCATCATGAAGTTCGCGCTCAACCGCGAACAGGCGTTCCTGTCGGTGCTTGCGCCCGGCGAGGTCGACGTGCTGATCGACCTGCTGCGGCGCCTGCACGAGAATCTGCCCATGGTCGATGCCACTTCCGACGCCTTCATGGAAAACCAGCGAGCCCGGGGGCTGGTCCCGCCCCGTGGCCCGCGCCGACGCAAGGTAACCACCCCATGACCCGACTCGTTATCGTGGGCGGCGGACACGCCGCCGCGCAACTGGCCGCCTCGCTGGCGGAAAAGCAGTTTCCCGGCGGCATCGTCCTGGTCAGCGACGAGCCCGAGATCCCGTATCACCGGCCGCCGCTTTCCAAGACCCTGATCAAGGATCCGGAGGCGCCGCTGCCCGAGCTGCGCGGCGCGTCCTTCTACGAGCAGGCGGGCATCACGCTGAAGCTGGGCACCCGCGCGGTGGCCATTGACCGGGCCGGCAAGCGCCTGCGGCTGTCGTCGTCCGCGGGGCAGGAAGACCTGGCCTACGATCACCTGGTGCTGGCCACGGGCGCGTGCGTGCGCGAATTGCCGCAGGCGCCCGTCGGGACGCCCGGCGTGCATTATCTGCGCACCTATGCCCAGGCCCGGGCCCTGCGCGACGCGCTGCCCGGCGCCCAGCGGGTGGTGGTGCTGGGCGGCGGCTTCATCGGACTGGAGATCGCGGCCACCGCCCGCCACCTGGGCAAGGAAGTGACGGTGTTCGAATCCATGCCGCGCCTGCTGACGCGATCGGTGTCGCCGGAGATCTCGTCCTTCCTGCTGGAGACGCATCGCGGCGCCGGCGTGGACATACGCCTGGGCAGTTCGGTCGACGGACTGGAGATGGCGCAGGGCAGGGCGGTGGGCGTGGTCTCGGGCGGCGCGGTGGTCCCCGCGGACATCGTCATCGCCGGCATAGGCGCGACGCCCAACGTGGAGCTGGCGCGCGAAGCCGGCCTGGCCTGCGACAACGGCATCGTCGTCGATGCTACCCTGGCCACCGCCGATCCGGCCATTTCCGCCATCGGCGATTGCACGTCCTTCCCGCATCCGGCCTGGCCGCAGCCGCTGCGGCTGGAATCGGTGCAGAACGCCAACGACCAGGCGCGCACTCTGGCCGCCAGGCTGTGCGGCGATCCCCAGCCCTATACGGCCGTGCCCTGGTTCTGGTCGGACCAGGGCGAGGCCCGCCTGCAGATCACGGGCCTGTGGCGCCCGGGGTACGAGAGCGTGGTGCGGCCGGCGGCGCGCGGCAACGGCTTCTCGGTGCTGCATTTCGAGGGCGAGACGCTGCGGGCCATCGAGTCGGTCAACTCGCCCGTGGACCAGATGACGGCCCGCAAGCTCATGCAGGCCGGGCTGTCGCCCGCCAAGGGGGCGGTCGCGGATCCGGCCGTGCCGCTGAAGGCCTGAGGCCGGGCCCGGCCGAACTCCTCGGGCCGGAGGCCGGGCGCTTGCATGCTGTCCTCCGCGGAGCGATACACTTACGCTTTCCGCCGCCTGCCGGGGCGGCGCCGCGGCGGGCACGGTCCGCCAGGCCCGAGGAGCAAGAATGAGAGTTGTCGTATTAGGTAGCGGTATCATCGGCACGTCCAGCGCATGGTGGCTGCGCCAGTCCGGCCACGACGTCACGGTGATCGACCGCCAGCCTGGTCCGGCGCAGGAAACCAGTTTCGCCAACGGCTGCCAGATCTCGGTTTCGTATGCCGAGCCCTGGGCCAATCCGCAAGCCCCGCTCAAGCTGGCGCGCTGGCTGCTCCAGGGCGACGCGCCGCTGCTGTTCCGGCTGCACGCCGACTGGCACCAGTGGCTGTGGTGCATGGCCTTCCTGCGCGAATGCCTGCCCGGCCGCCTGCCGCGCAACGTACGGGCGCTGGTCAACATGGCGGCCTACAGCCGCCAGACCCTGCAGACCATGCGCGCCGAACTGGGCATCCCTTACGATCATCTCGAGAAAGGGATCATCAATTTCTATCGGGATCCGGCCGAGTTCGACGCTTCGCAGAAGGCGGCCGACCTGATGCGCGAATACGGCGTCGACCGCCGCATCCTCAACACCGAGGAACTGGTCGCGCTGGAGCCGGCGCTGGCACCGCAAAGCCATCGCATCGTCGGAGCCGACTACACCGCGGCCGACGAAAGCGGCGACGTCTATCAATTCACCACCGCACTGGCTGGGAAGGCCGCCGCCGCGGGCGTGGAGTTCCGTTTCTCCACCCAGGCTACGCGTCTGCTGGACGAGGGCGGGTGGGTCAAGGCGGTCGAGACCATCGACGACCACGGGCGCTACGCCAAGGTCCAGGGCGATGTCTTCGTGGCCGCGCTGGGCAGCTTCACGCCGGACCTGGTGCGCCCGCTGGGCGTCCCCTGCATGGTCTATCCGGCCAAGGGTTATTCGGCGACATACCCCGTTACGGATTCCACCCGGGCTCCCACGGTCAGCCTGACGGACAGTGCCCATAAAGTGGTATTTTCGCGGCTGGGCAACCGGCTGAGAGTCGCGGGAACCGCGGAACTCAGCGGCTATTCCCGCGCTCTGAACACGGTGCGCTGCGAGGCGCTCACCACCCTGACGCGGGAACTCTTTCCGGGCGCGCTGGACTTCGACAAGGTGTCCTACTGGTCGGGCCTGCGCCCCGCGACTCCCTCGAACGTGCCCCTGATCGGACGCACGCGCCTGCCCAACCTGTACCTGAACACCGGGCATGGCACCTTGGGGTGGACCATGGGCTGCGGGTCCGGGAGGGCCTTGGCCGACCTGATAAGCGGCCGCCGGCCGCAGGTGGATTTTCCCTTTTTGTGAGTGTGCCTCTTGAGCTTGACCATGTTTTCGGAGAAAGGATCGATGCGGCCGACTAAGCGCTGGTTGAAATGGGGTGTATCGGTGCTCGCAGCCAGTTTCCTGGCCGTGGGCGGCCTGGGCACGGCGGCGGCGCAGGGCGCCAAGAAAGGCAACGCCAAGCCGGCCGCCAAGGCCGCGCCGGCCAAGAAACCCGCCGCGCGCGGCGCCAAGGCTGCGGGCGCGGCGGGCGCCGCCGGCGCTGCCGCCGCGATGGCTGCGCCTTCCGGTCCGATCGAATTGCAGGTATGGCATACCCTGAACCCGCAGCAGGCGGCTGAGTTCGATTCGCTGGTGCAGCGCTTCAACGAACAGCAGCACGGCTTCACGGTCAAGGTCACGGCCAAGCCCTCGGTCGAGGCGCTGATCGAGGACGGCACGGCCGCCGTGCGTGCGCGCCGCGCCCCGCACCTGGTCGAACTGCCCGATAACCGTTCGCCCGAGTTCATCGCGGGGCAGGGGGCCATCCTGCCCATGTATCAACTGCTGGCCAAGTATCCGATCAAGGACCTGCGCTGGTTCCTGCCGCAGACCACCGCCGGCATGAGCGACGCCAAGGGCCGCCTGCTGGCGCTGCCCTGGATGGCCGACATTCCCGTGTATCTCTACAACCGCGACCTGTACCGGCGCGCCGGCCTGGATCCCGATGCGCCGCCGCGCACCTGGCGCGACATGCAGGCGCACCTGATCGCGCTGCTGCAGAACGGCGTCAACTGTCCCTACGCCACCAGCTGGCAGACCTGGGTGCACGTGGAAAACCTCTCGGCCATGCACAACTCGGCCTACGCCACCCGCAACAACGGCCTGGACGGCCCCAATGGCGCCCAACTGCTGGCCAACGACCTGCTGCATGTCCGCCATCTGGCGCTGATGATGAGCTGGGTTCGCAGCCACCTGTTCCCGGTGCGTACCGACCAGGACCAGGGCGATGCCGCGTTCGCGTCCGGCGAATGCGCCGTGCTGACCAGCGGCAGCAGCGCGCTGGCCCAGATACAAAGCAAGGCGGCGTTCTCGTACGGCGTGGCGCCGCTGCCCTACTACGAGGAAGAAGCCGCGCGTCCCAGCACGCCGTTCGTGGGCGGTTCCGCGTTCTGGGCGCTGGGCGGCCATTCCACCGCCGAACAGAAGGCGCTGGCCACCTTCATCGCCTACCTGGCCACGCCGGTGGTGGCGGCCGAATGGCACCAGAAGACCGGCTTCCTGCCGCTGACCGAAGCGGCCTACCGCGCCTCCGAGGTGTCCTTCTACAAGAACATCCCGGGCGCCGAGAGCGTGGTGCGGGCGATGGCCAATCCGCCCGCCAAGTTCACGCGGGGTTTCCGCCTGAACAACTACGATCGCGTGACCGACATCATCAACAGCGAACTGAACGCCGTCTGGAATGGCGTCAAGCCGCCCAAGCAGGGGCTGGACGATGCCGTGGCGCGGTCGTCGGCGGTAATGAGCGCGAAGAAATGACGACCGGGGGGGGCGCCGCTTCCACCAGGACCTGGCCCTATCCCCGCGTGGTGGCCCATCGGGGAGGGGGCCGGCTGGCCCCCGAGAACACCCTGGCGGGCATGCAGGAAGCCCACGCCCGCCATATCGGCGGCGTCGAGTTCGACGTCATGCTCGCCGCCGACGGCATTCCCGTCCTGATGCACGACACCCAGTTGGGGCGCACCGTGCCTGGCGTGGGCGACGTGAGCGCATTCGCGTCCACCGACCTGGCGCGCATGGATGCCGGCGGCTGGTTCGATCCGCGTTTCCAGGGCGAGCCCGTGCCGAGCCTGGAAGACATCGTGCAATGGCTGCGCCGCCACGGCATGTGGATGAACATCGAGATCAAGCCCATGCCCGGCCACGACGTCGATACCGGACAGGTGGTGGGACAGATGATGCAGGACCTGTACGCCGGCGCCGCGGAACCGGCCGGGCTGCCCCTGTTCTCGTCGTTTTCCGCCAAGGCCCTGGGCGCCGCCCGCGAGGCCGCGCCCGATATTCCTCGCGGCCTGCTGGTGGAAGAAGTGCCGCCGGACTGGCAAGCACGCCTGGAAGCCCTGGATTGCGTCTCCCTGCATTGCCAGCACGACCTGCTCGACGCGCAACTGGCCCGCCGCATCAAGGCCGCCGGCTACGGTCTCATGTGCTACACGGTCAACGATCCCGAGCGGGCGCGCGAACTTTTCTCATGGGGCGTGGATGCCCTGTGCACCGATCGCTACGACCTGATCGGCGCCGACTTCCGCTGAGGCGGTCAGATCTCCACCACCAGTTCCGGATCGAATTCCCCGTTCTCGCCCGGGTAGCCGCCCGGGTTCGCCACCACGCGCGCCTTGCCGATGCGATAGTCGAAACAGGTGTGGGTATGGCCGTGTATCCAGAGGTCGGCCTTGGCCGCCAGGTCGTCCAGGTTGGACGAGAAGGCCGGCGACAACTGGTTGCCCTTGTATTGCTGCGGCACCGAGCGTTCGCTAGGGGCATGGTGAGTGACCACCACCGTGCGGCCGGCGTAGGGCGTGTCCAGCTGCTGGTCCAGCCAGGCACGGGCGGTCCGGTGCAGGGCGATGCAGGCCGTTGGCGTGAACGTGCCCTGGTCGGTGTCGATGCAGCTGAAATCCGGCATCACGCGCACGGCCATGGCTTGCGCGAGTTCATCGCCGGGCGATCCATACAGCGCGAAATCGGCCCATAGCGTGGCGCCCAGGAAACGCACGCCGTCCAGCTCCACCGCCTCGTTCTGCAGCAGGTGCACGCCGTGCCGGCGCGCGGTCTCGCGCATCTTGCGATCCAGCCTGCCCATGTGGGCGGAATAGAACTCGTGGTTGCCCGGCACGTAGATGACCGGCGTCTTGCCGAAGGCCCGGCCGGCCCACGCGATGCCGAGGTCGTGCGTATGGATGTCGCCGGCCAGCACGACCAGGTCGGCGTCGACGTCGGGCAGCGGGCGATTGCCGTTGAAGTGTTCGTGGTGGAGGTCGGAAAGGACTCTTAGGCGCATGGGACAAATACGACCTTACGTACGTGGTTCACACGCTACTCGCACCCTGGCACGTGCGGCACGATGCAGCCTTGGACGCGGCCTGGGCCGCGACGCTTTACCAAGGGTCCATTATGCATCCGTGCCGTATTGCCGTCTCCGTCGTTGCGTCGTTCGCCTGCGGAACCGCCGCCGCGCAAGCCCTGCCGGCACCTGCCGGCACGGATGGCGCTTTCGATTTCTCCTATCGCATCGCGGGTGACAAACGCGTCGCCCCCGTGCAGGTCTTCGACGACGGGCGGCAGACCTATCTGCAATTCCGGGTCGGGCAGGTGCTGCCCGCCGTCTTCAGCGTGGGGCCCCAGGGCGAAAGGCTGGCACCGGTGGCCTGGCAGGGCGGATACGCGGTGGTGGCCGGCACGGCTCGCGAGTACTTGCTGCGGATAGGCGAGGTCGTGGCGCGAGCGCAGTATCACGGACGCGCTGCCCGTTCCGGCGCCGATGCCCCCATCAATAGGGAAGGCTATCCCGCCGATCTGGACGAGCCGGCGGTCGCGCTGGCGTCCGCTCGATCGCCTACCGCCGCGGCCGGTGCGGGACGTGCCGCCGTGGATCCTGCTCCCGTCCGCCGCGCCGCGTACGATGCCACGCCGGCCGACCGGACCATGCGCCAGGCCCTGCGTCGTTGGGCCACGGCGGCCGGCTGGACATTCGAGCCCGAACACTGGACGGTCGACGTCGATATCCCATTGGCCGGATCGGCCAGCCTGGGCAGCGATTTCAAGTCGGCCGTGCGCGAACTGCTGGCGTCCACCGAACTGTCCGCCCATCCCTTGCAGCCGTGCTTCTATTCCAATCGCGTGCTGCGCGTCGTTCCCCATGCCGAGTCGTGCGACCGTACCAGCGCGCCGGCCGGACGCCAGGGGTAGACCATGGCCAGGTTTCGCAACACTTGTCCGCTCCTGCTGATTGCTCTCCTCACGCCGGGCTGCGGACAGCTCGACGCCATGCGCCACATCGACGCCGATGCGGCGCGCGCCTCCGACAACATCGCTGCCGCCCGCATTCCGTTCCAGCAGGCCGTGGCGGGCGAGCGCGAGCGAATGCGGGCGCAGGAGGTCGGCCGTCCGTGGCTGGCGGGCCGGCCCCAGCCGCTGTCGCGCGAGGTCACGCTGCCCGAGGCGCTCCGGGCCTCGGTCGAGACCGCCTTGATGTTCCCAGGGGGCCGGGTCGATCTGTCCACGCTGGGCGAGCAGATCGCGCTCGCCACCGGCATACAGGTACGCGTCCGGCCGGAGGCCTTGCTGCCCCAGGACGCATTCCTCCCACGCCTGACCCTGGCTCAGGCGGCGGTAGCGGGGCCGCCGGCCGTCGCGCAGGTCAGCCTGCCCACTGGCCTGCATCCGTTGCCCCGCCTGCTGGATCTGGCAGCCAGCAGGTTGGGCGTCCATTGGAAGTACGAGGCCGGCGCCATCGTCTTCTTCCGCACGGATACCCGCGTCTTCAATGTCCGTGCGCTCACGCTGAAGGCCTCCGCGGCGGCCAGCCTGGGGCGCGCGGCGGGCGGCAGCGCCGGCGCTTTCGAAAGCACCTCTTCCACGCGCATCGAGTCCGGTGGCAGCGACGCATTGGGCGCGGTCAAGGCCAAGCTCGAGCCCTTTCTTACCCGTGCCGGCACCCTGGTGGCCAACGGAGATGCCTCCGGGCTCATCGTCGTCACCGACACGCCCGAGGCGCTGGACCGCGTCGCGACATTCCTGGAGCGCGAGAACAAGGCCTTGACCCGGCGCGTGCGCCTGATGTTCGAGGAGATCGAACTGGTGGCCAGGAACCAGACCGAGCAGGGCATAGACTGGAACCTGATCTATCGCCGCACGCGGGATGCCGCGCAAGCGGGCTCGCCGGCATCGCTGGTGTCGGACGTAGCGGGGTCGGGCCTGGGCCTGTCCATCACCGGTGGCCGCTGGGACGGTTCGGCGGTGGTGCTGAAGGCCCTGAGCGAAATCGCCACCATCACCCGCCATACCACGGTGCCCTTGCAGACCCTGAACCGGCGGCCGGTCACGCATGCGGTGCGCACCACGTTCACCTACATCGACCAGGTGCAGGTCACCACCGTGGCGTCGTCGGCGGGAACATCCACCGCGCCGTCGGTCACGCAAAAGGAGGAAACCGTCGGGTCTTTCCTGACCGTGATCCCCGATGCGCAGGACGACGGCCAGATCCTGCTCACCATCGCCTACGACAACACGGTCGCCCAGCCGCTCAAAACCCTGACCTTCGGCGCCAGCGGCAACCAGGTGCAGTTGCAGCAGAAAACCGTGGACGGCATGGGCACCGTGCAACAGGTCGAGCTGCGGCCCGGGCAGCCCGTACTGGTATCGGGGTTCGAGCGGTCGCAGGACCAGTACGACAAGCGCCGGCTGGACGACGGGGCACCCATGCTGCTGGGCGGCTCGGGCAAAACCGCGCGCGAGCGCCGCAATACGGTCGTGCTGATCACGGCGCAGGTCGAGGAAGGCTTCTGACTCGCCATGAACGACTACGTCCTGCTTCGATTCGACGGCGACGAACGCGTGCTGGTCCTGGGCATGCGCTGGCACACCATCCTGGGCAGCAGGCTGGACCAGCGGGCGCGGCAAAAGGCCAGGGAGGTGAAAGCGTCGCACCATGCCCATGCGCCGGGTTCGGAGGCCGTTGGCGTGATCCGGCTGAACCGGGCTGACCGCGGCCTGGCGGAACTGCTTCATAGCGGGGCGCTGGCTTTCGCGTCGGACCACCGGCAGGGAGTCGTCGCCTTGCGGGCGGAACTGCCCGATGGGCGTATCTGGGTGGTGGCCGCCCAGGGC
The DNA here is from genome assembly GCF_003854895.1 of Pigmentiphaga sp. H8. Lineage (NCBI taxonomy): Bacteria > Pseudomonadati > Pseudomonadota > Betaproteobacteria > Burkholderiales > Alcaligenaceae > Pigmentiphaga > Pigmentiphaga sp. H8. The sequence goes on from NZ_CP033966.1 coordinate 1,540,967, forward strand.
GGCAAGGTTCTCACGCACTCCGACCGGGTCTACGACAGCGCCGCCGATGCCCAGGTCGCCCTGGACGGCCTGACGGCGCATCACGGCGACGAACTCGTCATCCTGGACGCCGCTGCCGGCCACTCTGGGGAGGCCGCCTTGCCGGCCTTGCTGGGCGACGTGGCGACCGCGTACCGGCTCCAACCCTGCGGCTGGAGCATGCCGACGATTCCCCGGCCGCTGGTCGTCGCGGCGCTGGGATGCGCCGCGGCATTCCTGCTGCGCAGCGGCTGGGACTGGTATCGCCATCTGGATGGCGCCAGGGCGCCCGCGCCGGTCAGCATCGATCCCGAGGCGGCCTGGGCCCAGGTGTACGAAACCTTACGCCAACGGATACGCCTGCATGCCGAGAACGACGGGCTGGCCGTGCTGGACGCGTTGGCCGAGCTGCCCGCCGAGCTTGGCGGGTGGGGACTGTCTTCCGCGCAGTGCACGCGCGGTACGGAGCCGGGGTGGGCCTGCCGGGCTCGATATGACCGGGTCCATCGGTTGGCTACCAATGCCAGCTTTCTCGCGGCGCGCCCTTCGGGCTGGAGCGAGACGTGGCAGCCCTTGGATACCGTGGTGGCCCGGTTCGCCGTCGCCGGCGGCGGGCAAGCGCTGGAGCCATCGCGGCTCAGGAGCCGGTCCGAGCACGATGACAAGACCATCACCGCGCTGCAACAGGTCCTGCCGTTGATGTCGGGCGCGACGCTGGGGGAAACGGTGCCCGTGCGGCTGGAGCCTCCACGCGATGAGTACGGCGTCGCCCTGGCCGCGCCACCGTCGATGCCGGCCATCTCCGAGCGGCCGCTGGCCCTGGAAGGACCGCTGCGGTCGATGTTCCTGATACCGGGGCTGCTGGCGAACCAGATCGAATGGCGCGCGGTATCGCTCAATGTCGATGCCGCGGCCGAACTTTCCTTGAACCGGAGCCGGCTCATGGCCGGCATGTCTGGAGTCCTCTATGCGCGCGACTGAGCGAAACGGGCGGTTCGCCATGGCCATGGCGGCCGTCCTGTCCCTGTTCTGTGTCCCGGTGAACGCCGCCGAAGGCGAGCTGGACAAGGTGCGCGAGATGCTGCGCATTGATACGGCGCGCGCCCTGGCCGCGGAACGTGCCCGGCAGGCACCCGTTACCAAGGCCGCCCCCGCCCAGGCCCGCCGTGGCGACCGCGTGGTGCTGACGTCCCTGTACGGGCTGAAGGGCGCCTTGCACGCGATCGTGCAGGTCAATGGCGAACCCCGGCTCTATCGCCAGAGCGACGAGCTGCCTCGCGGTGCCACCGATGCGGCCCGGGAGTACCGGCTGCAGCGCATCGACGATGGCTGCGTCTACCTGCGCAAGGGGACCGCGGTACGGTCGGCCTGCATCCTGCCGTCCGCGCCGGGGAGCAGGATGGCGGCGGAGCCGCCCCGTGCCGCCCCCATGCCAGCGATGCAGCCGATGTTCGTGCCTCCCTTGGGAGGACGACCATGAGCCCGCTCATCTGGGGACGGTCGGTCGTGACGTCGCTGGCAGGCAACCGTCTGAGCGCGTCGGGCGCGGCCGCGGCGTCCCGCCAGGAAGCAGGGGACGAAGTGGATGGGGCGGAAGGCGAGGCGTTTGCTGCGCTGGTCGCGCGTATGGACGGCCGCGATCAGCTCGCCCGGATGACGCCCGCCTTCAAGCGTGTGCTTCGCTCCGGATTCGACGTCGGCAGCCTGCTGGACAAGCTCTGCCCCGTCGAGCTGGAGGATGGCCGGGTAGCCTTGTTCACCGTCGACGACTATGCGCGCAGCGAGCAGATCGAGGAGTTCGAGCGCATGGTGCGGGCGCGGGGCCGGACCCTGGCCAGACCCGCGCGCATCGTGGTGCCGGCGACGCTGCTGCTGTCCATCGTACGCGGGCAGATCACGGGGGACACTTTACGTTCGCGTCGCCGGGTGCTGCTCGATCCGGTCAAGAGCGCCATGGCGTCGGCGTTCCATGACATCGTCGCCTGGGGCGCGCGCCATGGCGCCAGCGACATCCACGTCAACCTGCGGGCGGCCCACCCCGAATCCGAGATCCGCTACACCCTGGGCGGCCGCTACGTGATGCCGGAACGATTCCGAGGCATGCAGACCAGCACGCTGCGGGAGGTGCTGGCCGTCGCCTACATGGACATACAGGGCGGAAACGGCGCCGTCTTCGATCCCATGATCGAACAGCAGGGCAGCATCCTGCACGATGTCGAAGGCGTGTCCTTCATGCTGCGCTGGGCATCGCTGGCCACCGACGCGGGCGCCTCGGTCACCATGCGGCTGCTAAGGATGGACATGCGCCAGCAGCCGCCGGATTTCGCCCGGCTCGGGTATCTGCCTTCGCAGATCCGGGTCCTGGAACGGGCGCTGGTCGCCGAGGGCGGGGCGATCGTGCTCGCGGGGGTAGTCGGGTCCGGCAAATCGACCACCATCGCTTCGATGATGTCCCGCATCCCGCCTACCCGCAAGGTCATCACGCTCGAAGACCCGGTCGAATATCTCATCCCCAACGCGCTCCAGAACAGCGTCAGCAGATCGCTCGACGGCACGGTGTCCAACGAATTCGACGCCAAGCTCAAGACCATCAAGCGGTCCGCGATGAATGACCTGCTCATCGGCGAGATACGCGACCATTCCACGGGCAGGGCCTTCATGGACCTCGCCAGTTCGGGCAGCAACCTGTACACCACGACGCACGCGGGCGGCGCCGCGCTGATCCCGGACCGCCTGGCCTCGGATTTCATCGGCGTCTCCCGCAGGCTGCTGGCGACGCCCGGGATCCTGAAGCTTCTCGTCTACCAGACTCTGCTGCCGGTGCTGTGCCGGCACTGTGCCTTGCCGCTGACCGCGTTGTTCGAGCGCGATGGCGCGGCCGCGGGCTCCGGCCCGGGAAACGCCCACTGGCGACGCTACGCCGATCGGCTGCATGCCCTGTATGCGCTGGACATCCCGGCGCTGAGGGTGCGCAACCCCGATGGTTGCCCCGCTTGCCGGCAGAGCAGCCTGGTGGAACTGCACGGCTATGCAGGCCGCACCGTCGCCGCCGAGATGATCGACCCTTCCGTCGACGACGGCTTCCTGCGGCTGGTGCGCGATGCGGATACGCTGGCGCTGCGCGATTACTTCCGCTTCCAGCGCCGCAGTGCGTTCGACCATGCCGACATGACGGGCAAGACGGCCATGGAGTGCGCGGTCTACAAGTCATCGCAAGGCTTGGTCGATCCGCGCGACATCGAGCCCCGGTTCGTCAGTTTCGAGACGGTTGAACTGCGCAGGAGCCGGACCTCGCGGGTGGCGCCTGGACGCCGGCGGCCGCGCAGGCTGGCATCCGGCCGCGTCCCGGCGCCCATCGGACGCCGCTACGCATGACCACGCATCGCGAACGCGCGCGCGTCGCCTGGTGCGCGGCGCGGTTCAGGCCCGGGCGCGCCGACTACTACGACTATCTGGCCGATGTCATGGAGGCCAGCAACGGCCGCAAGACGCTGCGCGACATCTTCCTGGACGATGCCCGGCGCTACGCGGGCCATGCGCGGGGCGTGCTGTCGGCCTATTGGGCAACGCGCTACCAGAACGTTGGCGGAGATCTGCACGAGACCCTGCGCTCGACGCTGCCAGACGACGACCTGGGCCTGCTCCGGATGGCCCAGCGGGGAGGGGCCGGCGCGCTCGAACAGACCTTGCGCGATGTGGCGGCGGTGACGCGGCTGGCGGATGAAGCCCGGCGCACGCTGACCGCCACCCTGTCGGCAGCGCTTGCCGCCGTGCTCGTCTCGTTCGGGATGGCCGTCGCCGTGCCGCTGTTCACGGTGCCGCGCCTGAAGCGTGCGTTCGGCGCCGTTCCCGACGAATTCCTGGGCAGCCTGACCCGGCGGCTCTATGCCTTTGCCGAGTTCATCCACGGCAACCTGTTCGTATCGGCGTTGGCATTGGGCCTGGTCGTCTATTTCGTGGGCTGGTCCCTGCCCAATCTCACCGGCCGCGTTCGCCGGGTGCTGGACCGGCATTTCATCTGGCGCCTTTATCGGGACCTGCAGGGCATACGCTTCCTGGCGTCGCTGGCGACCATGGTCAAGCGCCGGGGCAACGTCAGCACGGCGCTGCGCGAGGCGCTGGAGCTGCAGGTGGAGGGCGCCAATCCATGGCGGCGCTGGCACCTGGAAAGGATGATCGCCAACATCGACGATGGCCGCGTGGGCAGCGCCACGTTCGACACCGGCATCGTCGAGCCCGAAACCCTGTGGTTCCTGGCCGACCTGATCGCGGCGCGCGGCATGGACAGCGCCTTGCAGCAGACGCGCGTGCGCCTGGAAGAGCGCTCGCTGCGGCAGGTGGCCAGGAGGGCGATGGCGGCCCGCTGGGTGCTGCTGCTGGCTGCCGTCGGCGTCGCATTGTCGCTGGTCTTCTGGCATGTCGGCGTCGTCAACGAAATGCGTTCCGCTTTGACCAACTACTACTCCAGCCGATGAGGTATCACGCATGTCTCACTTTCTCCACGCTCGTCCCGCCCGCCAGCAGGGCTTCACCCTGGTCGAGGTCGCCATCGTCGCCGCCATCGTCCTGATCGCGGCCATCATCGGCATCCCTGCCATCAACGGCTACATCATCGAGAACAAGGTCCCGGCGGTGGGGCAGGAACTGCACCGCTTCATCGCGCGAGCCAAGGTCTCCAGCCAGGGGTTGGGCAATACGCCCTATACGGGCATGGGCATCGCCCAACTCGCCAATTCACTGCGCAGCAGCAGCGTCATCACCGTGGCGGGAACGGGCTCCACGGCCACGGTCCGCCACGGCCTGGGGGCGACGGACGGCCGGATCGTGCTCGCCGCCGATACCATCACCTCGTCCGGAGACGCCTTCGGGCTGACGCTGGACAAGGTCAACGAAGCGGCCTGCCCCGGGCTGGCGGCCGTCATGCAGCGGGTGTCCGAGCGCATCGTCATCAATAGCGTCACGGTCAAGCAGCCGGGCACGGGCGGTGCGGCGGGAGCCTACAACGCCGTGGGCGCGGATGCCGCCTGCACCAGCGGCGACACGAACTCATTTTCCTTTACGGCCCGCTAGGACACGCCATGGCACATATGCCCGTCCGGGCCCACCCGCCGGCTGTCATCGCGGCACGCCAGCGTGGATGGACCCTGATCGAACTGGCCATCGTCGCCAGTATCGCGATGGTTCTCGTCGTCCTGGCAGGCGGCCGCCTGATCCGGGAGGTGGACGACGCGGCCGCACAGGCCACGGGCACGTATCTGCTCGCCATCAAGGGCGCCATGGACGGTTATCTGGTGCGGCACTACGACACGTTGGCCGAGGGTGGATCCGTCGCCGGCGTGGTGTCTGCGCTCGCGCCCACCCTGGATGAGCTGCGGAGTGCCGGCTTGCTTCAAGGCGGGTTTCCCGAGCGCACGCCGTTCAACCAGTCCGTCGCCATCCGCATCGAACGCAGCGCCGCCTGTCCGGAAAACGGGTGCAGGGTGGATGCCCTGATCCACACCTCCACGCCGCTGCGCCCGCCCGGAACGCCGGAACCGGATCCCGGCGTCCTGGCCCAGGTCGTCATGGCCAGCGGCGGGTACGGCGCCGCGGCTTACCCGGACCAGCCTGCCGTGATGCGTGGTGCGACCTACGCCGTTCCCAATCCGCTGGGCGCGACGGCAGGCGTCGTGGGCGCCGTGGCCAGCCTGGACACCACCATGTTCCAGCAGTTCGTGCGCATGCGCGACAGCCGCAACCCCGACCTGCAAGGCGGGCTGGACGTGAAAGGCGTGGTACGGCTGCACGACTCCCTGGCGCTGCGCGGTCCGGCCGGCGATTGCCTGACGGCAACGAATACCGGCGTCTTGACAGTGCAGTGCGCCGGCGTGCTGCAGGCCAGGACAGGCCTGTTCCGGGCCGACAACGGCAGCGTCGTCCGCATCGACCCCGCCTCGGGCATCGTCGCCAGCCAGCGCATCCACGCCGCCGCCGGGCTGTCCACCGACCGGGGGTCGATCTTCGATGCCGCCGACGCGCAACCCACCTTGCGTGTGGCAGCGGGCCAGATGATCGTCGCAACGGGGGCCGGCCTCGCGCTTTCCGTGGTGGGCCGCGACCTGGTCGGACATGCGGGCGTCTCCGTCGACCGGCTGGGCGTCAGGGAAGTCGCCGCGGCCAACACCGCATGCACGGCCCGGATTTCCTCCCAGGCAGGGGCCAACGCGGAGTTCGCCCGCACGTCCGCGGGCGGGCTGCTGGTGTGCGCCGACGGGACCTGGCGCGAACTCGCGGCACTGGCCTCGACGGGCGGCGCCTGCAACCCCAACGGCGCCTTCGCCACCGACTCCGGCTCGGGCACCGGACTCGTCTGCCGCCTTGGCGTCTGGATGCGCGCCGACGATCTCCTGTCCAGCTACGTCATGACCGGCAGCCAGATCGTCGCGTCCGGCGACAGCGTCCTGAAACCCGCCTGCGGCCGGCTCGGCACCGCCGCCGGAACACCGCTTATCTACCTGCTGCCGCAGATCGAGTCCTCCAAGGCTTCGTCGTTCACTCGCAAGGCCGTGGATGCCGGGGCCGGGTGGCAGGTGCAGTTGCTGGACCACGACGGAACGATTCTTGGCGGCCCGGCCAGGGCCATCGCACAGGTTTATTGCAAATATTGAGGAGAGAGCATGAAGATGAAGCGGATCATCGCTGCAGGCGCAGGTTGCGTCTTGGTTTCACTGCACGCGGGCGCGCAACCGGTGCCGCCGCAAACGCGTACACCGTGGGTGGATTCCACGCATATAACGGGGGTCGCGAAGCGGGTGATGCCGGATAGTGCGATGCCCGTACCTCCTGTCGATCCGATCCCCGTCCCGCCGCGTGCTCCGACAACGGTGCAGGAACTCCTGAATCAGATGGACGGCGCTGAGCTCTATTTTCGGGAGGTTTGGGACAATCGAAGCGGTTGGAACGAACTGCCATCGACTCTTCGCGTCGTTGTGAGAAGTTCTGGAGCTGAAGTCCAAGCGCACAATCAATGGCAGGGTAGTTGGTTTGGGTTGTGCACCTTGCTTCCGTGGTCTACTCGATGCACGGTTAGCTCCGGTGTGCCGGCTGGTACGGGCTTAGTGCTTGATATCAATGGATCGCAGATCTCTGTTTCCGGAGCTCATTGCATACCTGGATACTACGGCAGTGCGTCCGCCTGGGCCGTGTACTCGTGGGAGAACTACAAGGCCCAAGCGGGTTATTTTGCCAATAAGAACCGTCGGTTGGATTCCGTTGCCAACGGATATTCAGGCCACTTCTTGCAGAGCGGAAATTTTTCCTCCTCCTGCTTCTATGAAATGCCTGGCTAACCTTCTTGCCGGCGCGCTATTAGTTTGAGTTCCGGGTTGTGAAGCTCCATGCATTGCTCAGGCTTTCACCCGCCTGAGTTGCCTCGATCTGGACCAAATAGTTCTTACCGGGTTGAAGTGCTTCAACAGGCAGCAAGAAGATGCAGCCTTGATATACCGAAGCGGGTGTTAACTGTGGGTCCACGACGACGTCTGCCTCGATATCCTTATCGACCTGCACGACTTCATTCTTGAGGAGCCTTAGTGGAACGCTGACGCTTGTACCCTCCTCCTGGAGGGAAACTAAAGAAACATGTAATGGGGCGAAGTGCCCAACTGCGCCGCAAAACATAATAGGGGTGCCGGCAAGAGATAGATCAGGCGCAGGGTTCGGAGATTCATTGGAGGGAACAAAGCTCGGATTAATATTCGTCTGCTCCGCCGCCGGCCAGTGCCATGTCAATGCCGTGGTGAGCAAGCCGCTGCTGGACGATCCCAGGGTAATGCTTGTGCTTGACAGATGCGCCGGCGTTGTTGTCGTGTCGACCCCTATGCCAACTTGATTGGCCCGTGGGTCGAGCAGGGCGTGTAAATGATAGACCGACAGGAGTAGTGATTCGATTGCTTCAATACCTGGCTGGGTGTAGCTGATGACTTCTCCTACGGTATTTCCGACATATCCCTGCGCTATCGCTCTTTCTATGGGTCCGGTGCCTGTAAACCCAGGTTTATTCGGATCCTCTCCATGCCCCACCACATAATTCCTGACCTGATACGTCGCATGCGCCTGCGCGGCCGCATCCAACTGAGCATTCTGTTTCACGGCGCTGACCCCCGCCGCCAGGCGGGCTTCGTTCAGTCGCGTGAACGCGGCCAGCTTGTCGCCCGTATGGCTGGACGTGGGCATGTCGGTGATCGGCCTGCTGGTTTCCTGGCCGGGAGGCGGTGCAGGCGGGGCAGGGGGGGAGGATCCTCCGCCGTCGCCTCCGCCGCCGCAGGCGGCCAGCATGACAGTCAGGGGAAGCGCGCAAATGAGGCCGGGGAGGGCCCCTGGCCCGATGGGTCGTGCGGGATGTTTCATGGCAAGCCTTGATGCGATGCCGCCTGGAATTCCCGAGGCGGCGGATGAACCCCTAGCAGGGGGATATCCGGTCTAACGGGTCCCTGGCCCGGCGCAAGATGCGGGGCTCCACGTACGTGCTTGCCGTAGCGATAGAATGTCCGCGTTACTGTTTCCTGTCTGTCACCATGCGTCTGCTTCTCGCGCTTCTCCTGCCCTGGCTCCAGTTCTTCACCATCGGCCGCCCCTTCGCCGGCATCTTCTGCCTGATCCTGCAATTGACGCTGATCGGCTGGATCCCGGCCGCGATCTGGTCGGTCTACGCGCTCAGCCAGTACAAGACCGACCAAAAGATCAAGAAGGCCATGGTCGGCCGGTAGCCGTCCCCCCGGTGTCCGCCGGTTCCGCGGTCCGCCCCCGTTTTCCTGGCTCCTGCCCGGAGGCGCACCCTCGCGCCGCCGTCCCTCTATAATTGACGATTCGATAGTTATCCGGGGATGCAAACGGGTGCAGTTGGCGATTCATCCCCCTACCTGCGTGCAGCGATGAAATCCGCCGAGATCCGTCAGAAATTCCTTCAGTTCTTCGAGTCCAAGGGCCACACCGTGGTGCCGTCCTCGTCGTTGGTGCCGGCCAATGACCCGACCCTGCTCTTCACCAATTCGGGCATGGTCCAGTTCAAGGACGTGTTCCTGGGCAACGAAGTGCGCCCCTACAAGCGCGCGACCTCGTCGCAGCGCAGCGTGCGCGCCGGCGGCAAGCACAATGATCTGGAAAACGTGGGCTACACGGCCCGGCACCATACGTTTTTCGAGATGCTGGGCAATTTCAGCTTCGGCGACTATTTCAAGCGCGACGCCATCCACTACGCCTGGGAGCTGCTGACCACGGTCTACAAGCTGCCCAAGGAAAAGCTGTGGGTCACGGTCTACCAGGAAGACGACGAGGCCTACGGCATCTGGCAGAACGAGATCGGCGTGCCGGTCGAGCGCATCGTCCGCATCGGCGACAACAAGGGTGCGCGCTACGCCTCCGATAATTTCTGGCAGATGGCGGACACGGGCCCCTGCGGTCCGTGCTCGGAAATCTTCTACGACCACGGCCCCGGGATCTGGGGCGGCCCCCCGGGATCGCCCGAGGAAGACGGCGACCGCTACATCGAGATCTGGAACCTGGTGTTCATGCAGTTCGACCGCGACGCGTCGGGCACCATGAACCCGCTGCCCAAGCCCTGCGTGGACACGGGCATGGGCCTGGAGCGGATCGCCGCGGTGCTGCAGCACGTGCATTCGAACTATGAAATCGACCTGTTCCAGAACCTGATCAAGGCCGCGGCGCGCGAAACCGGCTGTGCCGACCTGGCGAACAATTCGCTGAAGGTGATCGCCGACCATATCCGCGCCTGCTCGTTCCTGATCGTGGACGGCGTGATCCCGGGCAACGAAGGCCGCGGCTACGTGCTGCGCCGTATCATCCGCCGCGCGCTGCGCCATGGCTACAAGCTGGGCCAGACCAAGCCGTTCTTCCACCGCATCGTCAAGGATCTGGTGGCCGAGATGGGCGAGGCTTATCCCGAGCTGGCCAAGGCCGAGGCACGGGTGGAGCAGGTGCTGCGCCAGGAGGAAGAGCGTTTCGGGGAAACGCTGGAACACGGCATGAAGATCCTGGACGGCGCGCTGGCCGCGCTGAAGCCGGGCGCCGCGCTGGACGGCGAGACGCTGTTCAACCTGTACGACACCTACGGCTTCCCCGTGGACCTGACGGCCGATATCTGCCGCGAGCGCAACGTGGACGTGGACATGGCCGGTTTCGAGGCCGCGATGACCCGCCAGCGCGAGCAGGCCCGCGCCGCCGGCAAGTTCAAGATGGCCGCCGGCCTGTCGTACGACGGCGCCAAGACGGTGTTCGAGGGCTACACGCACCTGGCCGCGCAAGGCAAGGTCACGGCCCTGTATGTGGATGGCGCCTCGGTGCCGCGCATCGAGGCCGGCCAGGCCGCGGTGGTGGTGCTGGACCGCACGCCGTTCTACGCCGAGTCGGGCGGGCAGGTGGGCGATGCCGGCGTGCTGGTGCAGGGCGCGGTGCGTTTCGACGTGGAAGACACCCAGAAGATCCAGTCCGACGTGTTCGGCCATCATGGCAAGCTGGTGTCGGGTTCGCTGGCGGTGGGTGACACGGTCGATGCCCAGGTGGATGAAGTCCGCCGCGCGCGCACGATGCGCAACCACTCGGCCACCCATCTGATGCACAAGGCGCTGCGCCAGGTGCTGGGCGAGCACGTGCAGCAGAAGGGCTCGCTGGTCGATCCGGACAAGACCCGCTTCGATTTCGCGCACGACGCGCCCATGAACGCGGACCAGATCGCTCAGGTGGAAGCCATCGTCAACCGCGAGGTGCTGGGCAATACGCCGGTGCAGGCGCAGTTGATGGCCTACGACGATGCCGTCAAGGGCGGCGCGATGGCGCTGTTCGGCGAAAAATACGGCGACGAAGTGCGCGTGCTGGACATCGGCTTCTCGCGCGAACTGTGCGGCGGCACGCACGTGGGCCGCACGGGCGACATCGGCCTGTTCAAGATCGTGAGCGAAGGCGGCGTGGCCGCCGGCGTGCGCCGGGTCGAGGCCATTACCGGCGACAACAGCCTGTCCTATCTGCAGAACCTGAACGCCACGCTGGCCTCGGCCGCGGGCGCGCTGAAGGTGCAGCCGGGCGACCTGCCGGCGCGCATCGGCCAGGTGCAGGACCAGTTGAAGAGCCTGGAAAAGGAAATCGCCCAGCTCAAGAGCAAGCTGGCCAGCAGCGCCGGCAATGACCTGGCGGCCTCGGCGGTCGAGGTCAAGGGCGTGAAGGTGCTGGCCGCCAAGCTGGACGGCGTCGATCCCAAGTCGCTGCGCGAGACCGTGGATCAGCTCAAGAACAAGCTGAAGTCCGCCGCCATCGTGCTGGCCGCCGTCGACGGCGGCAAGGTCAGCCTGGTGGCCGGAGCCACGGCCGACGTGTCCGGCAAGGTCAAGGCGGGCGACCTGGTCAATTTCGTGGCCCAGCAGGTGGGCGGGAAGGGCGGCGGCCGGCCGGACATGGCGATGGCCGGCGGCACGGATCCCTCGGGTCTGCCGCAGGCGCTCGCCAGTGTGCAGGGCTGGGTCGAGGGCCGCCTGTGAGCGGCGTGGCGGGAGAAGGCGTGATGAATACCGAACCGGTGGCGTTCGACCTCGAGGTGGATGCCAAGGGACTCAAATGTCCCTTGCCCATCCTGCGTGCCAAGAAGGCGCTGGCGACGCTCGAGAGCGGTCAGGTGCTGAAGGTCGTGGCCACCGACAAGGGGTCGGTGCGCGATTTCCAGGCCTTTTCCAAACAGACCGGCAACGAGCTGCTGGCGCAGGAAGACGACGGCGAAGTATTCGTCCACTACATGAAACGTCGCTGACAGATCGCGCGAGGTTTTGCCCGCCGGGCGGCACTGAACCTGCCGCCCGGCGGCGAGTCATACCGCAGCCGGCGTCCGCTGGCGCAACCGTTCCCCCAAGGTGACCCCCATGCGGCTACCGTCCTTGCGTTGGCTTCTGGTCCTGGCGCTGCTCGTCGTGGGCGGCTTGGCGGCGCTGGCCGTACGCGACCGCGCCGCGCGTCCGGTCGTGACCGGGCCGATCAGCGCCATCGTGTCCTTCGGCGACAGCCTGAGCGATGTCGGCACCTACAATCCCGGAGCGGCCTATCCCGACCCGGCCACGCGCAGCGCGACGGGACAGCGTTTCACGACCAAGCCTGGGGAGGTCTGGGTGGAGGTGGTGGCCGACGCGCTGGGCCTGCCGGTCAAGCCCAATCAGCAGGTCGATTTCGGCCCGCTCGGGCAGGGCGGCCGCATCGTGGACCTGGGCGGCAACGGCTATGCGCAGGGCGGCGCCCATATCGAGACCGACGCCGAGACGGCGCCGGCCCCGGACGGCATCCCGGCCGATGGCGGGCTCCAGGGCGAGACCGCCATTTCCATCAAGACCCAGATCGACCGCTACCTGGCCGAGCACAAAGGTTTCGACGGGACGGAACTGGTGCTGGTGCAGGGCGGGGGCAACGATTTCCTCGATGCCTTCCAGGCTCTGGGGGAAACCGAGCCCGAACCCGCTTCCGATGCCGACGACCAACTGGAGGCACTGGTACGGGCCAAGGCGGCCGCCATGGTGACTCAGCTCAAGCGGCTGGCCGCGGCCGGCGCCAAGCGGATCGTATACGTCAACCTTCCCGACCTGGGCATGCTGCCTTTTATCCGCAATACCGAGTTGGAGGACATGGCTACCGACGTGTCCGAAGGCTACAACGAACTCGTGGCCGGGGAGCTGTCGGGAACGGGCGTGCAGGTGTTCGACCTGGCCGGCCTGATCGACGCTGCCGTCGACGATCCCGCCGCGGTGGGCCTGACCGTGACCGACAAGCCCGCCTGCACCAACTACGATGCGTCGCAGGGTGAGGTGGACGCGTTGCTGTGTACCCCCGCCACGCTGGTGGAGCCGGATGCCGACCAGCATTATCTGTTCGCGGACTCCATGCATCCGACCACGGCCGGGCACCGGCTATGGGGCGAGAAAGTGGCGGCGTTCATCCATGATCGCTTTGGCGCGGTGGTCAAGCCGATACGCGTGGCCAGGGAGACGACGGCTCGCTGAGCCTGCCTGGGACCCCTGGCGGCAGAGGAGGGCGCAGGGGCCAAGGACATCATATTCTCTGGGCTTTCGGCGCATGCTGGCGCAGCGACGCCACCATGCGAGTCTGCCACCCTGGACCCGTGCGTTTCCATTGATCCAGCACGTCAGGGGGAAGCCTCAGGCTGATGGCCACTGTGGCAGCGGCCGATTTCGGGCGCCCCCGCCTGAGCACCTTGTTGCCATCGCGCAGTTCCGCCCGTTCGAACCATTCGTCCGGAAGTTCAGGGGCATCATCGGGGTCGACCCACTTGCTCCCAGTATCTTTTCTGTTCCCGTTCATTGGCTTTCCTGAAACTGATGATGCGTCGGCTGTTGCCGCGCAGTGTCCAGACGGCGACTACGAGGCGTTCGTCCAGGAGGCCGAGCGTGATGTACCGGCATTCGCGATGACAGATTGGTCCGCCGCTGAACCCAGAGCTTCTTGTTTCGAGCGCAATGAAAAAAACGACCCAGTGGGTCGCTTTTTTCATGCTCGGCGCTGAGGCCGGTCTACCCCAGTTTCACCCGCTGCTCCCGCACCTTGTCCAGCGTGTCGCTGAATTGGGCCAGCCGGGCGCGTTCCTGCTCCACCACCGCGGGCGGAGCGCGATCGACGAAGCTGGCATTGCCGAGCTTGCCGTTGGCCTTGGCGATCTCGCCTTCCAGGCGGGCGATTTCCTTGTCCAGCCGGACCTTCTCGGCGGCCACGTCGACCTCGATGTGCAGCATCAGGTGGGCGTCGCCCACTACCTGCACGGGGGCGCCGACGACGTCGGGCAGTTGGTCGACCACCTTGACCTCGGTCAGCCGGGCCAGGGCGGCCAGGTAGGGCGCATTGCGTTCCAGTGCGGCGCGGTTGCCGGTGGCGTTCAGCGGCGCCTTCTGCGAGGGCGGCACGTTCATTTCGCCGCGCAGCGCGCGCACGGCGTCGACCTGGGCCTTGAGCTCGGCCATCGCGGCTTCGGCGGCCTCGTCGATTTTCCCGGCCTGCGCGGCGGGATAGGGTTGCACGCCCACGCTGGTGGATTCGTCGGCACGGCGCTTGCCGGCCGCCACCGAGACCTTCTGCCAGAGTTCTTCCGTGATGAACGGGATGACGGGGTGGGCCAGCCGAAGCACGGTTTCCAGTACCCGGATCAGGGTCTGGCGGGTGCCGCGCTGTTCGGCCTCATTGCCGTTCTGCAGCTGGACCTTGGCCAGTTCCAGGTACCAGTCGCAGTATTCGTCCCAGACGAAGCGATACAGCGCGGTGGAGATGTTGTCGAAGCGGTAGTCGTCGAAGCCCTTGGCGACCTCGGCTTCGGTGCGCTGCAGCTGGCTGATGATCCACTTGTCGAATACCGACAGTTCCACCGTGGCGCCGGCCTGCACGCCGCAGTCCTTGCCTTCGACGTTCATCAGCACGAAGCGGGTGGCGTTCCACAGCTTGTTGCAGAAGTTGCGGTAGCCTTCGCAGCGCTTCAGGTCGAAGTTGATGTTGCGGCCCAGCGTGGCGTAGGCGGCCATGGTGAAGCGCAGTGCGTCGGCGCCGAAGGCCGGAATCCCCTCGGGAAATTCCTTGCGGGTCTTCTTGGCGATGCTTTCGGCCTGTTTGGGGTTCATCAGGCCGGTGGTGCGCTTGGCCAGGAGGCCGTCCAGGCCGATGCCGTCGATCAGGTCGACCGGATCCAGGGTGTTGCCCTTGGATTTGCTCATCTTCTGGCCTTCGGCGTCGCGGATCAGGCCATGCATGTAGACATGCCTGAACGGGACCTGGCCGGTGAAATGGGTGGTCATCATGACCATCCGGGCGACCCAGAAGAAGATGATGTCGAAGCCGGTGACCAGCACGGACGAGGGCAGGTAGCGCGCCAGGTCGGGCGTCTGTTCGGGCCAGCCCAGCGTGGTGAACGGCACCAGCGCCGACGAGAACCAGGTGTCCAGCACGTCCGGATCGCGGGTAAGCGCGCCGGTGTAGCCGGCGGCCGCGGCCTTGTCGCGGGCTTCCTGTTCGCTCCTGGCCACGAAGATGCGGCCGTCGTCGGCGTACCAGGCGGGAATCTGGTGGCCCCACCACAGTTGGCGCGAGATGCACCAGTCCTGGATGTTGTTGAGCCACTGGTTGTAGGTGGTGGTCCAGTTCTCGGGGTAGAACTTGACGCGGCCGTCGGCCACCACGTCCAGCGCCACCTGGGTGATCGACTTGCCGGGATGGTGGGTGCCCTCGGGCGCCGGCTTGCTCATGGCGACGAACCACTGGTCGGTCAGCATGGGTTCGATGATGGCGTTGGTGCGGTCGCCGCGCGGCACCATCAGCTTGTGCTTCTTGACCTCGGCCAGCAGGCCCTGGGCGTCGAGGTCGGCGACGATGCGGGTGCGGGCCTCGAAACGGTCCAGCCCGCGGTAGGTCTCGGGCGCCTCGTCGTTGATGCGGCCATCCAGCGTCAGGACGGAAATCATGGGCAGGCCGTGGCGCTGGCCCACCGCATAGTCATTGAAATCGTGCGCGGGTGTGACCTTGACCGCGCCGGTGCCGAATTCGCGGTCGACGTAGTCGTCGGCGATGACGGGAATCAGGCGGCCGGTCAGCGGCAGGCGGACCTGCTTGCCGATCAGGGCCTGGTAGCGTTCGTCCTCGGGGTGGACCATGACGGCGACGTCGCCCAGCATGGTTTCGGGACGGGTCGTGGCCACGACGATGGCGGCATCGCTGCCGTCCACCGGGTAGCGGATGTGCCACAGGTGGCCGTCTTCTTCCTCGCTGACCACTTCCAGGTCGCTGACGGCGGTCAGCAGCTTGGGGTCCCAGTTGACCAGCCGCTTGCCCCGATAGATCAGGCCCTGCTCGTACAGCCGCGTGAAGACCTCGGCCACGCCGCGCGACATGTCCTCGTTCATGGTGAAGTATTCGCGCGTCCAGTCGGGCGAGGTGCCCAGCCGGCGCATCTGGCCGGTGATGGTGCCGCCGGAGTGCTGCTTCCACTCCCAGACCTTCTCGACGAACTTGTCGCGGCCCAGGTCGTGGCGGCTGATCTTCTGCGCGTCGAGCTGGCGCTCGACCACGATCTGCGTGGCGATGCCGGCGTGGTCGGTGCCCGGCACCCACAGCGTGTCGAACCCGCGCATGCGGTGGTAGCGCGTCAGGCCATCCATGATGGTCTGGTTGAAGGCGTGGCCCATGTGCAGCGTGCCCGTCACGTTGGGCGGCGGCAACTGGACGGTGAAGGCCTGGCCGTTGTCGGGGCCCTGGACGTGTACCCCGGCCTTGAAGTCCCCCCGTTGTTCCCACAGCGGATACCAGCGCGCCTCGATGGCGGCCGGCTCGAAGCTCTTGGGCAGTTCGTCGGTCTCGGTCTGAGATTGGGGAGAGGCTGAGGTCATCGGTGTTCCGGAAATACGTCGGTCGGGCGCGCGGCGGTGCGCCGCAGGCGCCAAACCCATGATTTTAGTGGATTCTGCGGCGGCTGGCGGCCGCCCGCCGGGGCGTCAGCGCGGGGGAAGGGGCTTGCTCTGGACGGCCGCGCGCCGGATCAGTTCTTTCTGGACGGCCTCGTCCACCAGCCGGCCGAGTTCCTCGCGCAGGTTGTAGGCGATGTCTTCCAGGGCGCGGGCGGCCGCCACTTCCAGCGAGGCCCGCATGCGCGTCTTCAGCAAGGGCTCCACCCGGTCGAGCAGGTCCTGCAGGATGGCGGCGCGCAGGGTCTCGATGCCGTCCTCGTCATGCGGCCTTGGCGCGGGGGCGGCCGGCGCCGCCGGGGCGGGCCAGGAGGGGGAAGGCTGCGGGGGCGCCGCTTCGGCCTTACGGACCGGCTGCGGCAGGTCCAGGACTTCGGTCAGGAGCGGGATGCCCGCATCGTCGCGCGGAGGGAAAGGGGCTTGCATATCGGCTCAGGGCATCTGGTGGCGCGACACGTCGTGCCGCACGATGTTGTGGCCGCATTCCTGGTAGAAGCGCCAGCGCGCCCGCGCCGCCTCGCGGTCGGCGGGATCGTTGGTGACGACCTCGATGACGCGCTGGAAGCGGGTGTAGATGGGCGGCCAGGTGTCGTCCAGGTTCAGCAGCCAGTCGTGGTGGGGCGTGGGCGCGTCCGAGGCGGTCAGCACGACGGGGGTGTCGGCCGCCAGCGGATCGTTGACGCGGACGTGGGGGATGAAGGAGATGTCGTCCAGCGCCCAGAGCATCTGATCGAAGGCGTTCAGGCGCCCCGTGTCGCGGCAGTACACCACCAGCCGGTGGCCCGCCTGGTGGCGGCGGGTGGCGATCTGGCAGGCGGTGCGCAGCCGGTCGGGGGCGCTGAAGGCGAAGTCGATTTCGGTCATGGGCGGACGGCGTCAGACCAGGGACAGCAGGTATTGCGTCAGCAGCGGAACGGGGCGGCCGGTGGCGCCCTTGTCCTTGCCGCTGCGCCAGGCCGTGCCGGCGATGTCCAGGTGCGCCCAGCGGTAGCCCTTGGCGTAGCGCGACAGGAAGCACGCGGCGGTGACGGCGCCGGCCGGCGGGCCGCCGATGTTGGCCATGTCGGCGAAGTTGGACTTGAGCTGTTCCTGGTAGTCGTCGTCCAGCGGGAGGCGCCACACCGGGTCCAGCGCCTGGCGCGACAGGCTGGTCAGGGTGTCGGCCAGCGCGTCGTCGTGGGTGAAGAGGCCGGTGTTGATGTGGCCCAGCGCCGTGACGCAGGCGCCGGTCAGCGTGGCGATGTCGATGACGGTGGAGGGCTTGAAGCGTTCCACGTAGGTCAGGGCGTCGCACAGGATCAGCCGGCCCTCGGCGTCGGTGTTCAGGATCTCGACCGTCTGGCCGGACATGGTGGTGACCACGTCGCCCGGCTTGTTGGCGCGGCCGCTGGGCAGGTTCTCGCATGCGGGCACGACGCCGATCACGTCCAGCGGCAGGCCCAGCTCGGCCACGGTGCGCAGCGTGCCGAACACGCTGGCAGCGCCGCACATGTCGTATTTCATTTCGTCCATGCCGGCGGCCGGCTTGAGCGAGATGCCGCCCGCATCGAACGTGATGCCCTTGCCGACCAGCACGACCGGGCCGTTGGCGCCCGCCTTGCCGCGCCCCGCGGGTTTCTGCCTGGCGCCTTCGTAGCGCAGCACGATGAACTTCGGCGGTTCGTAGGATCCGCGCGCCACCGACAGGAAGGAGCCCATCTTCAGCGCCTCGATCTGCTTGCGGTCCAGCACCTCGATCTTGAGCTTGTGCGACTTGCCCAGCTTCTTGGCGGTCTCGCCCAGGTAGGTGGGGGTGCAGACGTTGCCGGGCAGGTTGCCCAGGTCGCGCGCGAGCGACATGCCGTTGGCGATGGCGCTGCCTTCGCGCAGGCCGGCCTCGGCCTCCTTGGCCTCGGACCGCTCGACCGCGAGGACCAGGCGCGCCAGCTTGGGGCGGCTGACGGCGTCGCGCTTGCCGAAGGTGGCGTCGAAGCGGTAGGTGACGTCGCCCGCCGCGATCGCGGCCAGCCGCGCGCGGGTGCGGACGTCGGCCGACTGCATGGGAACGGCGGCCAGCGCCGACACGGTCTCGGTCACGCCCAGCGCCGCGACGGCGGCGAGCGCGGCGCGATGGGCGGCGGCCAGCGCCTTGGGCGACAAGGCCTCCTGCGAGCCCAGTCCGGCCAGCACGACCCGCTGGGCCGCCACGCCGGGCAGGGACCTCAGCACCAGCGTTTCGCCCGTCTTGCCCTTGAAGTCGGCCTTGACGGCGGCGCGCACCGCGCCCTTGGCCGCCCGATCGACGGCATCGGCCGCCTGCGTCAGCACGCCGTCGGCATGCACGCCGACCACCAGCGCGGCGGTCTTGATTTTCTCGGGGGCGGAGGTCTGTGTGCTAAAGTCCATGCGCGATTCTTCCTGTATGTAGTCGCGAGATTGTCAATTATCCCGCAGATGCGGGCCCCTCGCACAGGCCAGTACCGTGTCCCTGTTCCAGCGCTCCGTCAAAGACGAACTGACCAGCCATGCCAGCGTCGTATTTTCCACGCTCGTGGTCGTGTGGATCAGCGTGCTGCTGGTGCGCCTGCTGGGCGAAGCGGCGGCCGGCCGCATCGGCGCCGACGTGGTCACGGGCATCGCCGCGTTCTCGTCCATCAACGCCCTACCCACCATCATCGCGGTCTCGGTGTTCATCGCCGTGCTGACCACGGTCACCCGTAATTACCGCGAATCCGAGATGGTGGTCTGGTTCTCCAGCGGCCTGAGCCTGGCCGATTGGTTCAAGCCGATTCTCCGCTTCGCCATCCCGTCGGCGGTGCTGATCGCGACGCTGACCCTGGCGGCCTCGCCCTGGGCCCAGAAACAGATCGCCGAGTACCGCCAGCGCTACGAACAGCGTTCCGACGTCTCCAAGGTCGCGCCGGGCCAGTTCCTCGAGTCCAGCGGGATCGACCGCGTGTTCTACGTGGAGTCCGCCAACGACGCCGTGGACCGGGTCAACAATGTGTTCGCGCGCTGGATAGAGAACGGCCGGCTGAACGTGCTGGTGTCGGGCGGGGGCATGCTCGAGGACCAGCCCAACGGCGACCGCTTCATGGTCCTGGAGTCCGGCCATCGCTACGAGTTCGTGCCGGGCACCCCGCAGTTCCGGCTGATGAGCTTCGAGAAATACGGCGTGCGTATGGAAAGCAAGGGGCCGCCTTCCTCGGACGACCTGTCCACCAAGGCGCGCTCGACCATGCAGTTGCTGCGCGAGGGCGGGCAGGGCGCCGCCGGCGAATTGCTGTGGCGCGTCAGCATGCCGCTGCTGGCCATCAACCTGGCGCTGCTGGCCATTCCGCTGGGCGCGGTGAACCCGCGGCTGGGCCGCTCGGGCGACGTCGTGATCGCGCTGCTGGTGGCCCTGTTCTACCTGAACATGGTCAACCTGGCCAAGGCCTGGGTGAACAACGGCAGGGTGGACTTCTTCGTCGCCCTGGTGGGCCTGCACGGCGCCGTTGCCGCGCTGACGGCGCTCCTGATGTATTTCCGTCTCAGGGTGAGGGCGCCGAAACGGTCCTAGAGCAGGGCCCGGCATGGCGGCAGTGCGGCCGCCATGCTGCGAAATCCGACTATGCTAATTACTAAATATAATAAATAGCTTGTCGTATATTACATTATGATCTATGGGTTGCCACGACCCTACGTCCGGGTTGGATGGCAGATCCATAGTGAACCGCACCATGAACCTGCAGCAATTCAAATTCGTCCGGGAAACCGTGCGCCGCGACTTCAACCTGACCGAAGCCGCGAGAATGCTCTACACGTCCCAGCCGGGGGTGTCCAAGGCCATCATCGAACTGGAAGACGAACTCGGCGTGAAGATCTTCGAGCGCCACGGCAAGCGCATCAAGGGCCTGACCAAGCCCGGCCTGGCCGTTTCGCAGATCGTCGACCGCATCATGCGCGAGGTCGACAACCTCAAGAAGGTCAGCGATGAATACGCCCGGCGAGACGAGGGCGGCCTGACCATCGCCTGCACGCACACCCAGGCCCGCTACGCCCTGCCGCAGGTCATTCCCGCCTTCCGCAAGCTGTTTCCCAAGGTCCACCTGTCGCTGATCCAGGGCAGCCCGGGCCAGTTGGCCGACATGGTGCTGAACGAGCAGGCCGACCTGGCGGTCGCGACCGAGGCGCTGGCGCTGACGCCCGGCATGGTCACGCTGCCCTGCTATACCTGGGAGCACGTGGTGGTGGTCACCCCTGACCACCCCCTGGCCCAGCTGACGTCGTCCCAGGCCAAGAAACTGACGCTGGAGCAGCTCGCGCAGTATCCCGTCATCACCTATGACCGCGCTTTCGCCGGCCGCAGCGCGATCGACCAGGCCTTCGGTTCGCAGGACGTCCATCCGGACTTCGTGCTCGAGGCCATCGACGCCGACGTCATCAAGACCTACGTGGAACTGGGGCTGGGGATAGGGATCATCGCCGGAGTCGCCTACGACCCCAGGCGCGATACCGGACTGGTGGGGCTTCCCGTGGGGCGGCTGTTCGGCATGCATACCAGCCGCATAGGCGTGAAGTCCGGCACCTTCCTTCGGGACTACGTCTACACCTTCGTCGAATTGCTGGCGCCCAGCCTGACGCGCGAGGTGGTCCAGAATGCGATCAAGCCCTCGGACCAGGCCTGACAGAGTTTTCCTATCTCCGACGCGATGTCGATCAGCTTAATCAAATGAGAATTCATATCATTCTTGTTGACTCTATAACGAGAATGATTATCATTTGTCGAAAGCAATCGACATCACGGAGATCGTCATGGCAGTCAGCGCAGTCGTGGTCGGGGCCGACCGGCTAGGCAACATCCCGGACCTGCTCAAGGGCCACAACATCGCCATCACCCACCACATCAGCGGGCGTGATCCGGCGCACCAGAAGAAGACGCTGCAACTGCCGTCGGGCACGGAGTTGCTGATCCTGTTGACGGATTTCCTGGGCCACAACGTGATGAAGGCCTTCCGCCAGGCCGCCCAGCGCTCGGGCATACAGGTGGTGGCCTGCCGCCGATCGGTGTGTTCGATGCAGCAGGCGCTCGAGAACTGTGGGTTGTGCGGCGCGGAGGCGGGCGCGCCGTGCGCGCGCATCGCGCAGGAAGAGGTCAGCGTGAAGCTGATTCCGAGGAGGCCAGCCGGCGGGCGCCGTTGAATCGCTTCTTCCAGTAGGCGATGTCCATGCTTTCGACCCGCACGACCCCTCCCGACGAGGGGGAATGCACGAAGCGGCCGTCGCCCAGATAGATGCCCACGTGCGAGAACTTGCGGCGCAGGGTGTTGTAGAACACCAAATCGCCGGGTTGCAGGTCGCCGATGTCGATGGGGTCGCCCACCCGGCTGATTTCCTCGGCGCGGCGCGGCAGTTGCAGGCCCAGGACTTCGCGGCTGACGTAGGTCACCAGCCCGCTGCAATCGAAACCGGCCTCGGGCGACGAGCCGCCCAGGCGGTAGCGTACGCCCAGGTAGTTCAAGGCGTAGGCCGCCAGTTCGGCCTGGCCGCCCACGCCGGCGTCTGCCTTGTCGTCCTGCCATTGGCCCGACAGGATCTTTTCCGGATCCGGGGACTCACGGGACGGCAGGGAGGAAATGCTGTCTTTCCAGGACGGGATTGGATGGCTGGGAAGGCTGTAGCGCGCCACGCGCTTGGCGGGCGTGTCGACAGCGGCCGAGGAACCGTTCTGGGAGGGGGAGGGCGATTGCGTGGCGCACCCGGCCAGCACCGCGGATCCCACCAGCATGGCCAGCTTCCCGCCCGCTTTCCGGACCTTCGCCCCGCCGGCCGGGAATGGCGGCCGGGATGCAGGGAGGCGGAAGTGAAAGCGAGCCTTTTTCATTCGTATAGGGGGATGCTGGGCACAAGATGATACAAAAGTGGCGCTAAGATACCTCTTTGACGGCGCCCAGGTCAATGCACTTGTGCGTGCAAAGCTATAAATCCAGCATGGGGACGCCCTACAATCCCCGTTTTTCCCCCAACGAGGATTCCGCTCCATGAAGACCAAGCACGTCCTGACCGCCGACGACGTCAAGAAGATCCTGGCCGCCGCCGAAGCCGAGGCGCTCGCCAACAAGTGGGCCGTTTCCATCGCCGTGGTCGACGACGGCGGCCACCTGCTGGGCCTGCTGCGCCTGGACGGCGCGCCCGCCATCTCGGCCCACATCGCCCCTTCCAAGGCCCATACCGCTGCGCTGGGCCGCCGTGAATCCAAGGTCTACGAAGACGTCGTCAACAACGGCCGTACCTCGTTCCTGTCCGTGCCCACCATCCATGGCATGCTGGAAGGCGGCGTACCGGTCGTGGTCGAGGGCGAGACCATCGCCGCGGTTGGCGTATCCGGCGTGAAATCCAACGAAGACGCGCAGATCGCCCGCGCGGGCATCGCGGCGCTCGGCGTTTAAGCGCGCCAGCCGGATTGGCAGCCGTGTCCGGGCCGTCCATGCGCGGCGCCCTGAATCCGGGCGTACGCCGGCGCGAAGTCTTCGCCTGGGCATTTTATGATTTCGCCAACTCCGGCTATACGACGGTCGTCCTGACGGCCGTCTTCAACGCCTATTTCGTCGGCGTGGTGGCGGGCAATGCCCACTGGGCCACGCTGGCGTGGACGGCGACCCTGTCGCTGTCCTACCTGATCGTGATGCTGGCCATGCCGGGCCTGGGCGCCTGGGCCGATGCCCAGGCCGCCAAGAAACGGCTGCTGGCGGCCAGCACCGTGGGCTGCGTGGCGGCCACGGCGGCGCTGGCGCTTGCCGGGCCGGGCGGCTTCTGGATCGCGGTACCCGCGATCATCATCTCCAACGTCTGCTACAGCGTTGGTGAATCGGTCATTGCCGCCTTCCTGCCCGAACTCGCCCGGCCTCAGTACCTGGGCCGCGTATCCGGCTGGGGGTGGAGCTTCGGCTACGTGGGCGGCATGCTGACCCTGGGGTTGTCGCTGGCGGTCGTGATCGCGGCGCGGGCCGCGGGCCGGCCCGCCACCGACTTCGTGCCCTGGACCATGCTGGTCACCGCCGCGGTCTTCGCCGCCGCCGCCGTGCCGGTCTTCCTGTTCCTGCGCGAGCGCGCCCAGCCCGCCCGCGCACATGGCGAGCGGCCCGGCTTCACGCAGGTCATGCGCCAGCTCGCGGCCTCGTGGCGCGACTCGCGGGCCTTTCCCGATTTTCGCCGGCTGCTGATCTGCGGTGTCTTCTACCAGGCCGGCATCGCCGTCGTCATCACGCTGGCCGCCGTCTACGCCGAGCAGGTCATGCAATTCGGCCAGACCCAGATCATGACGCTGGTGTTCCTGGTCAACATCGCGGCCGCGGCCGGCGCCTTCGTCTTTGGTTTCGTCGAGGACCGCATCGGCCACCAGCGGGCCTTGGCCGCCACGCTGCTGGGCTGGATCGCGATGGTGCTGATTGCCTTTTTCGCCACCAGCCAGGGCGGCTTCTGGGTGGCCGCGACCATCGCGGGCCTGTGCATGGGGTCGAGCCAGAGCGCGGGGCGGGCGATGACCGGCGCCCTGGCCCCGGCCTCCCGCCTGGCCGAGTTCTTCGCGCTCTGGACCTTCGCCACCCGGCTCGCGTCCATCATCGGCCCGTTGACCTACGGCCTCGTGACCTGGGCCACCCAGGGCAACCACCGCCTGGGCATCCTGTCCACCGGACTGTTCTTCGTGATCGGGTTGGCGGTGCTGCGGCACGTCGACATGGCCCGCGGCGTGAGGCGGGGCCACGAGGCCGAAGGGCTCACGCCTTCAGGTAGTTGAGCAGGCCGAGCACCAGTGCGGTCGCCGGCACCGCCGAGGCGGCATACCACTTGACGTAACCGATTTCGCGCCCGACCGAATCGATCTTGGTGTCGAGCCGGCTTTCCATGGCGCGCATTTCGCCGCGCAGGGTTTCTAGGTTTGCTTCCACTTTGCGGTCGAGAGCATGTATGTCCCGCTGCAGGCTCTCGATATCCCGCCGCATACCTTCCTGCCCATAGTCGATTTTCGCATCCATAGCGGAGTCCATCGCGAGCACGACGGCCTTGGCGCGATCTTCAGATACGCCCACGGCTGTCGGGGAATTCCACCCCCTACCCGCTTACGCGGGCCCCCTCAAGGGGGCGAAACCAGCGGACTGGCAAAGCCAGATCCGCGGTTTCCTGGGGGAGGGGGCGACATTTGTGAAATGCTACACCGTTGCTACCGCTGGCAGCCAGTGAAGCCCCGTTGCCGCAACCCAAGACAACGCTACCAGACCCAGGATGCGGTGGATCCGGCTTTGCCGGTCCACCCGCATCGCCCCCTTGAGGGGGCGCCCGAAGGGCGTAGGGGGTGGGCTTCCCTTGCGCGCGTAAGCGCGTAGGGGGGTCAAGCCATTTCAGCGATCTTGACCTTCCAGGTCTTCGGTCCGGTTTCATGCACCGACGTGCCGTTGGAATCCACGGCCACGGTCACGGGCATGTCCTGCACGTCGAACTCATAGATGGCTTCCATGCCCAGGTCCTCGAAGCCCACGACCTTGGCGCCGCGGATGGCCTTGGACACCAGGTAGGCCGAACCGCCCACGGCCATCAGGTAGGCCGACTTGTGCTTGCGGATGGACTCGATGGCGACGGGGCCACGCTCGGCCTTGCCGATCATCGAGATCAGGCCGGTCTGCTCCAGCATCATGTCGGTGAACTTGTCCATGCGCGTGGCGGTGGTGGGGCCGGCCGGACCGACGACTTCGTCGCGCACCGGGTCGACCGGACCGACGTAGTAGATGACGCGGTTGGTGAAGTCCACCGGCAGCTTCTCGCCGCGCGACAGCATGTCCTGGATGCGCTTGTGCGCGGCGTCGCGGCCGGTCAGCATCTTGCCCGACAGCAGCAGGGTCTGGCCCGGCTGCCACGAGGCGACTTCTTCCTTGGTCAGCGTGTCCAGGTTGACGCGCGTGGACTTGTTGTAGTCGGGGGCCCAGTGAACGTCGGGCCACTCGTCCAGCGACGGCGGCGTCAGGATGGCCGCGCCCGAGCCGTCCAGCACGAAATGCGCGTGGCGGGTGGCGGCGCAGTTGGGGATCATGGCCACGGGCTTGGAGGCGGCGTGGGTCGGGAACATGCTGATCTTGACGTCCAGCACGGTCGTCAGACCGCCCAGGCCCTGGGCGCCGATGCCCAGCGCGTTGACCTTCTCGTACAGCTCGATGCGCAGCTCTTCGAGCTTGTTGCCGGGGCCGCGCTCGAGCAGTTCGTACATGTCGATGTCTTCCATCAGCGACTGCTTGGCCATCAGCATGGCCTTCTCGGCCGTGCCGCCGATGCCGATGCCCAGCATGCCCGGCGGGCACCAGCCGGCGCCCATCAGGGGCACGGTCTTGAGCACCCAGTCCACCAGCGAGTCGCTGGGGTTGAGCATGACGAACTTGGTCTTGTTCTCGGAGCCGCCGCCCTTGGCCGCGACCTGCACGTTCACGGTGTTGCCGGGAACCAGTTCCACGCTCAGCACACAGGGCGTGTTGTCGCGGGTGTTCTTGCGCTCGAACTGCGGATCGGCCAGCACCGAGGCGCGCAGCTTGTTGTCCGGGTTCAGGTAGCCGCGGCGCACGCCCTCGTCGCACAGCTCCTGCAGGGTGCGCCGGGTGTCGAAGCGCACGTCCATGCCGATCTTCATGAACACGTTGACGATGCCCGTGTCCTGGCAGATGGGGCGCTTGCCCTCGGCGCACATGCGCGAGTTGGTCAGGATCTGGGCGATCGCGTCCTTGGCCGCCGGATTCTGTTCGCGCTCGTAGGCGCGGGCCAGGTGGCGGATGTAGTCGACCGGGTGGTAGTAGCTGATGAACTGGATCGAGTCGGCGATCGACTGGATCAGGTCTTCTTCCTTGATGACGGTAGTCATGGGCGCTCCGAAAAGAGAAGGGTGGGGCGCTGGCATGCCGCCGCGCCAGGAGGTTGTGGCCGTGCTGTCAGTGTCCGTGGGCGTCCTGCTTGAGCATCGGCGCCATGAGGCGATCGCAATAGGCGATCGCCATCGCGGACAGCAGGAAGGCCAGGTGAATGCCGGTCTGCGCCAGGATGGTCTTGGCGTCGTAGTGCGCGGCGTTGATGAAGGTCTTCAGCAGATGTATGGACGAGATGCCGATGATGGCGGTGCCCAGCTTCACCTTCAGGACCGAGGCGTTGACGTGGGACAGCCATTCCGGCTGGTCGGGATGGCCCTCCAGGTGCAGCCGGGAGACGAAGGTCTCGTAGCCGCCCACGATCACCATGATGAGCAGATTGGAGATCATCACCACGTCGATCAGCCCCAGCACCACCAGCATGATGGTGGTCTCGGTCAGCTTGGTGGGCGGTGCGGCAGGCGCGGCGCCGGGCACGACCGGCATCACGGCCTCGGCTAGCATGGCAATGGCTTCCTTGTTGCCGAACGCCGCTTCGATCAGGTGCACCAGCTCGACCCAGAAATGGTAGACGTACACCCCCTGGGCGACGATCAGGCCGAGGTAGAGCGGCAACTGGAGCCACCGGCTCATGAAGATGAGCTTGGGCAGCGGACGCAGGGGTTCCGTCCGGGAAAGCCCCGGTGGCATGAGAGGGGAAGACATGTTTTCCAGGTAGGCTGGGGCGCGCAGAATGACGGTTTGGCGGGAATTGTATGCCAAGAGGGGAGCCCCCCATTTGTTGCGGTGCAGCGCGTATGGACCACCGGCTTTCGGTAACCTATGGGTATCCGCCCCTATCACTTCCATCAAAGGACGCAAGGCGATGTCTACCATCGATTCAGTGCTGACCGAGACACGCGTTTTCCAACCCTCCGCGGAGTTCGTCAAGCAGGCGAACGTTCCCGGCATGGCCGCCTATCAGGCCCTGTGCGACGAGGCCGAGCGCGACTTCGAGGGGTTCTGGGCGCGGCTGGCGCGTGAAACCCTGCAATGGAGCAAGCCGTTCACGCGGACGCTGGACGAGAGCAATGCCCCTTTCTACAAGTGGTTCGACGACGGCGAGCTGAACGTCTCGTACAACTGCCTGGACGTCAACCTGGCCAACGGCAACGCCGACAAGGTCGCCATCATCTTCGAGAGCGACGACGGCACCGTCACCCAGGTCACCTACCGCGAACTGCACGCCCGCGTGGGCCGCTTCGCCAATGGCATCAAGGCCTTGGGCTACAAGAAGGGCGACCGTTCCATCATCTACATGCCCATGTCCATCGAGGCCGTGGTCGCCATGCAGGCGTGCGCCCGCCTGGGCATTACCCACTCCGTGGTGTTCGGCGGCTTCTCGGCCAAGAGCCTGCAGGAGCGCATCGTCGACGTGGGCGCGACGCTGGTCATCACCGCCGACGAGCAGGTGCGCGGCGGCAAGACCATCCCGCTCAAGCCCGCGGTGGAAGAAGCCTTCGCCATGGGCGGCTGCGAGGCCGTCAAGAACGTCGTGGTCTACCGCCGCACCGGCGGCAAGGTGGCCTGGACCGAAGGCCGCGACCTGTGGATGCACGACGTGGAGAAGGGCCAGTCCGACCAGTGCGAGCCGGTCCAGGTCGAGGCCGAGCATCCGCTGTTCGTGCTCTACACCTCGGGCTCCACCGGCAAGCCCAAGGGCGTCCAGCATGCTTCGGCGGGCTACCTGCTGTGGGCCGCGCTGACCATGAAGTGGACCTTCGACCTCAAGCCGTCCGACGTCTACTGGTGCACGGCCGACGTGGGCTGGGTGACCGGCCATACCTATATCGCCTACGGCCCCCTGGCCGTGGGCGCGACCCAGATCGTGTTCGAGGGCGTGCCCACCTATCCGAACGCCGGCCGTTTCTGGGAAACCATCCAGAAGCACGGCTGCACCATCTTCTATACGGCGCCCACCGCCATCCGCTCGCTGATCAAGGCGGCCGAGGCCAGCCCCGACCATCATCCGAAGAAATACGACCTGTCCAGCCTGCGCGTCATCGGATCGGTGGGCGAGCCCATCAATCCGGAAGCCTGGATGTGGTACTACAACAATGTCGGCGGCGAACGGTGCCCGGTGGTCGACACCTGGTGGCAGACCGAGACCGGCGGGCACATGATCACCCCGCTGCCGGGGGCCACCGGCCTGAAGCCCGGCTCGTGCACGCTGCCGCTGCCGGGCATCATGGCCGCCATCGTGGACGAGACCGGCGAAGACGTCGAACTCGGCAAGGGTGGCTTCCTGGTGGTCAAGCGTCCATGGCCGGCCATGATCCGTACCATCTGGGGCGACCCCGAGCGCTTCAAGAAAAGCTACTACCCCGAGGAGCTGGGCGGTACCTGCTACCTGGCCGGCGACGGCGCCAATCGGGATACCGACGGCTACTTCTGGATCATGGGCCGCATCGACGACGTCCTGAACGTCTCGGGACACCGCCTGGGAACCATGGAAGTGGAATCGGCGCTGGTGGCCCACCCCATGGTGGCCGAGGCCGCCGTGGTGGGGCGCCCGGACGACCTGACCGGCGAGGCCGTGGTCGCCTTCGTGGTGCTCAAGCGGGCTCGGCCCGACGACGCCGAGGCTGCCGAGATCGCCAAGGAGCTGCGCAACTGGGTCGCCAAGGAAATCGGTCCCATCGCCAAGCCCAAGGAAATCCGCTTCGGCGACAACCTGCCCAAGACCCGCTCCGGCAAAATCATGCGCCGCCTGCTGCGTGTGGTCGCCAAGGGCGAATCGGTCACGCAGGACGTCTCCACACTGGAGAACCCGGCCATCCTGGAGCAATTGGGCAAGGCGCTCTGATTGCCGTAGAATGCACGGTTTTGGTGCATTTGTATCCAAAACCGTGGTGCGCACCGCACCATAATAGGGGTCAATCCCTAGTGTCACAGTCCAATTGCGGGCGCAGAATATCGTTATGCAGTGGAGGAGACAAAACCCCTGCAGTCTTTAGAAAAGCAAAACGCCCGCGCGGCCGACGACCTAGAGCGTCGGCCGCCGTGGCTATAAATGCAAGGCGCAGCGGTCTCCTCCATTCTCGCCAAATCGCTCGGTTTGGTGCCTGATCGATTCCCCTTGCTGGTTCGTTTCTGTGCGTCGCACGGTCTTGTGCATTGCAATGTGCCATCATGGACGCCATTGCTCGACCTTGTGATGGGGGCTTGGCTGCATGGCCTGCAATCTGGTATTATTGCGGGCTCTTCTGCCCAGGCTCCTGGGCAGCAAGGACAGGTGGCCGAGCGGTTGAAGGCGCACGCCTGGAACGCGTGTATATGTGAAAACGTATCGTGGGTTCGAATCCCACCCTGTCCGCCAAGGACACCGCAACGGATTGCCGCCGTTGCCCAGAAAGCCGCTTTCCCCTGGGAAAGCGGCTTTTTATTTGGTCCCGGGGTCAGGCACGCTCGTACCAGCCACGGGACCGGTTGACGACGCGCACCACCAGCAGCATGACCGGAACTTCGATCAGCACGCCTACCACGGTCGCCAGGGCAGCGCCGGACTGGAAGCCGAACAGGGCGATCGCGGCGGCCACGGCCAGCTCGAAGAAGTTCGATGCCCCAATGAGAGCGGAAGGGCAGGCGATGTCGTGTTTCTCGCCGACACGCCGGTTGAGCCAATAGGCCAGGCTGGCGTTGAAGAAGACCTGGATCAGGATGGGGACGGCCAGCATGGCGATGACCAGCGGTTGCTGGATGATGGCTTGGCCCTGGAACGCGAATAGCAGGACCAGCGTCAGCAGCAGGGCCGCGATGGACAGCGGGCCGATGCGGGCCATCGCGCGTTCGAAGGCGGCCTGCCCCCGCTTGAGCAGCCAGCGCCGCCAGAGCTGCGACAGGATGACGGGAATGACGATGTAGAGCACGACCGAGGCCAGCAAGGTATCCCACGGTACGGTGATGGACGAGATTCCCAGCAGCAGGCCGACGATGGGCGCGAAGGCAAACACCATGATGGCGTCGTTCAACGCGACTTGTGAAAGCGTGAATGCGGGATCGCCGCCGGTGAGCCGGCTCCAGACGAACACCATCGCGGTGCAGGGCGCGGCGGCCAGCAGGATCAAGCCGGCGATGTAGCTGTCGAGTTGGTCCTGCGGCAGCCAGGGAGCGAATACCTGCCGTACGAACAGCCAGCCCAGGAGCGCCATGGAAAAGGGCTTGACCGCCCAGTTGACGAACAGGGTGACGCCGATGCCGCGCCAGTGCCGGCGCACCTGGCCCAACGCGGCGAAATCCACCTTGATCAGCATCGGGATCACCATGATCCAGATGAGCAGGCCCACGGGCAGGTTGACCTGTGCGACTTCCATGCGGCCGATCACTTGGAAGATGTCGGGGGCGATCTGGCCGGCCGCGATGCCGACGGCGATGCACAGCAGCACCCAGACGGTCAGGTAACGCTCGAAAATGCTCATGGCGGGCGCGGGTGGGGCACACCCCAGTGCGGGATTCTGCGCAGACATGCTGTTCCCTTATTGCTTGCCAATGCTCCGCAGCTCGTGCTGCAAAGACATGCCGTCCAGCTTCTGGATCGGCAACGCCAGGAACAGCTCGATACGGCGTTTGAGCGCGATGGCTGCATCGTGGAAGGCCTTGCGCTGTTCGTCATCGCCCTCTACCGCGGCGGGGTCGGGCACGCCCCAGTGCGCCGATACCGGCTTGCCCGGCCAGATCGGGCAGGCTTCTCCCGCGGCGTTGTCGCAGACGGTGAAGATGAAATCGAGCGGCGGCGCATCGGCATGCGCAAACTCGTCCCAGTTCTTGCTGCGGTATCCCGTGGTCGGCAAAGCCAATCGCTCCAGGGTGGTCAGGGCCCGCGGGTGCACTTCGCCTTTGGGATGGCTGCCGGCCGAGTAGGCGCGGAAGCGTCCCTGGCCCAACCCGTTGAGCAAGCCTTCGGCCAGGATGGATCGAGCCGAGTTGCCGGTGCAGATGAACAGGACGTTGTAGACCTTGTTTTCCATGGGTGTCTCGTGGGTGGAGTTCATCGGGAAATCAACATGCGGCGCTTGCGCCGGTGCCGGAGATTTCACAGGCGACGCCTTGGCAGCAGTGTTCGGTCAAATAGCCAAGAAGCCCGTTCATCCGGGCGAAGTCGGCGCGATAAATCAGGTTGCGCCCGTGTTGCTCCACCGTGACCAGGGCGGCATGTGCCAACTCCTTGAGGTGGAAGGACAGGGTGTTGCGGGCAACCTGGAGCTGGTCGGCCAAAGTGCTCGGGGTCAATCCTTCCGGCCCGGCGACGACCAGGGCACGGAAGGCCCGCAGCCGTTGGGCATGGGCCAAGGCGGCGAGCGCGTTGATGGCTTGGGTTTCGTTCATTATTCTACAATACAACATTTATTGAATAATTATGTGAACAGTGCGTTGCAGGTGGATGAATTTCGAAGTCCACCGCCTCGTGCTACGATGATTTCACTCGGGATTTCAGCCTCCCGCTCTTCCAAGATAGACGGTGTCCCGTCCAAGCGCTGGTACTCTCAGCCGGAGTTATCCATGGACACCGCTACATCAGCATCCTTCCCTTCAGATATTGCCCCCCGCCGGCTTTCGCTGGGCGCGGCTTTGCGTTTTTGGCTGAAGCTGGGGTTTATCAGCTTCGGCGGTCCGGCAGGGCAGATCGCCATCATGCATACCGAACTCGTCGAGCGCCGACGGTGGATAAGCGAAGGGCGATTTCTTCACGCGTTGAACTACTGCATGCTGCTGCCAGGCCCGGAGGCCCAGCAACTGGCGACCTATATCGGCTGGCTGCTGCACCGCACATGGGGTGGCGTGGCCGCCGGGGTTCTTTTCGTTCTTCCTTCCTTGTTCCTCCTGATCGTGCTGTCATGGGTCTATGCCGCATATGGCAACCTGCCCGTGGTTGCGGGTCTGTTCTACGGCATCAAACCTGCCGTCACGGCCATCGTGTTGCACGCAGCGCATCGCATTGGCTCCCGAGCCCTGAAGAACCATGCGCATTGGCTGATAGCCGGAGCGGCGTTCCTCGCCATCTTCGCGCTTGACGCCCCATTTCCGCTTATTGTGGCCATCGCGGCACTGACGGGGTACCTGGGTGGAAGGTGGCGACCGGAGCTGTTTCGAACGGCCGGGGGGTATCACGCAGCGACCCAGGAAGGCGGGCAGGCAGCGCTTATCGACGATGACACCCCGGCACCCGAACATGCGCGTTTTCGCTGGTCGCGGCTGTGCATTCTGCTTATTGCCGGCCTTGCCTTGTGGGGCGTGCCGATGGTCGTGCTGGCAGTGGTATTCGGGTGGCATGGAGCCTATACGCAGATGGGCTGGTTCTTCACCAAAGCCGCGCTGCTTACCTTTGGGGGCGCTTACGCTGTGCTGCCCTATATTTTTCAGGGGGCCGTGGAGCACTACGCCTGGTTGACCCCTACCCAGATGATTGACGGCCTGGCACTGGGCGAGACCACGCCAGGCCCGCTGATCATGGTCGTGGCCTTCGTGGGTTTCGTGGCCGCCTATTCCCATGAACTGCTTGGCTCGACGTCCCCGTTCATTGCTGGCGCCCTGGGTGCAACGCTGGTGACGTGGTTCACCTTCCTGCCGTCATTTGTTCTTATTCTTGCGGGGGGACCCGTGGTCGAGGCAACAAAAGAGGATCTGAATTTCACCGCGCCGCTGGTTGCCATAACAGCCGCGGTGGTCGGCGTCATCATCAACCTGGCACTGTTTTTTGGCTATCACGTGTTATGGCCAGCGGGGCTGGCTGGGCGATTCGATGGGGTCTCGGCGATCATCGTTGTGGCGGCGGCAGTGGCGCTGTTCCGCTACAAGCGCGGGGTGATCCAAGTGATCGCCGGGAGCGCGATAGCAGGTCTGGCCGTTTCCTTCATGGGCTAGAGATCGAGCGCCATGCCGCCAGTCGGCTGCTACAGCTTTGCGCCGACGTAGAACATCAGGATCGACAGAGCGCCTTCACGTTCATGGACATCGGTGAACGGGTGGCGATCAGCATGGTGTGGCCATCCGCCGGGCGATGCCGTTCCAGGCTCCCCAGTCGATGTCCAACGACGACGTCTACAGCGTGACGGCCTACCTGCTGCACAAGAACGGCATCCTTCCGGCGAACGCCACGGTGGACGCGAGCAACCTGGCCAAGGTCAAGATGCCCAATCGCGACAATTTCTATGTCGACGATCGTCCCGACGTGAAGGCGGGCCGTTGCATGAAGGACTGCCTTTCGAAGAAATAGGCGTGCCCTTGCCGGTCATGGGCGGACGCTAGGCGGCATCCGAGGACGCGCGGGGCGCCGCCGTCCTCATTCCATATCTCATCACGCCCACGACGCACAGCAGGACGATCAGCACCCCGCCCAGCGCGACCAGCGCCCGGCCCAGGGGGCCCAGCACCTTGCCCGAGTGGACCGGATACTGCCAGACCAGGAACCGGTCCACCGGCGTGCCGCTGGCGTAGCCGAAGCGTCCTGCCAGCTCCCCGGTCCTGTCGTCGATGAAGACCTGTTCGTAGCGCACGCGCAAGGCGGACTCGCGCAGGTTCTTTTCCTTGAACGCGACCCGGTACATGCCACGCGAGGCCAGGTGCCCGAAGTACCAGGGCTCGTAGTCCCGGGTGCCTTCCGGCAGCAGTGCCCGCGCCAGGACGACGCTCTGCCGGGCGCTGATCAGGGGCGAGGAGGGCATCGCCGCCTGCGCCCGCCTCGCGATCGGATGCGGGCTGATCGGACCGAACAGGCTGGCCAGCGGCTTGAACACGTCATTGCCCAGACTCAGATAGACACCCGTGAAGGCAATGGGCAGGGCCACCAGCAGCGTCCACAGGCCGACGGTCCGGTGCAGGTCGTTCACCAGCTTCAATCCGCGCGCGTCCAGGCTCATGCGCCAGGCGGATCGCCAAGGCCGCCCGGGGCGGGTGGGAAAGGTCAGGTACAGGCCGGCCAGCGAGATGAGCAGCCAGGCGACGCAGACCCACCCGAGCAGGCGGCTGCCCCATTGCCCGGGCAGCGCGAGGTTGCGATGGAAGCGGTTGAGCCAGGGCATCAGGTGGGCGCGATCCCAGCTCCAGGCGCCCCACTTGCGCGTGCCCAGGATGCGGCCGGACGCGGGGTCGACGAACATGCGGTCGAAGTCGACGGCAGTGGCGCCGGGCCGGGCTTCGACCTGGATCTCGCTGGCCTGGCCCGGCGGCGTGTCCAGCGGCAGTTGCGTGACGCGGATGCGGCCGTCCTGGGATTCGATGCGCGCCAGCAGCGTGTCGAAGGGCAGGGCGGGGCGCGTGTCGCCGGTCTGGAACAGCGCGGGATTCAGCCACGCATCCAGTTCGTGTTCGAAGGCGATCAGGCTGCCCGTCAGGGCGGTGACCGCGATGAACAGGGCGATGGCCAGGCCGCACCAGCGGTGCAGCCCTCGAAGGAACGCTTTCACCGCGCTACCAGGTGTGGGCGTAGCTGATTCTCAGGACCGTACCGGCCGCGGGCAGGTGGCTGGTGTTGTTGTTGCTGCGCAGGAGCTGGCTGTAGAGCGGGTAGTAGTGCCGGTTGAACAGGTTCTCGATGCCCAGCGAGACCCGGTTCTTCGCGTCGATGCGCCAGTGGCTGACCAGGTCCACCGTGGTGTAGCCCTTGGCATCGTAGCGTCCGAAGCTGGTCTGGCCGTTCAGGCGGTAGTCCCTGGATGCATACGAGGTCACCTGGACGCGGTGGCTCCAGCTGCCGTTGGGTCGGTACTCGGCGTAAGCGGTCAGTTTCAGCGGCGGGATCCGGAAGCCGGTCATGTCCTGATAGGCGCTGGCGTTCTGGGGAAGTTCGCGGCCCTTCATCCAGGTGAAGCTGCCGCCCGCGCTCCAGCGGTCATCGTCGCTGAAGTAGTCGAGGCTGGCTTCCACGCCGTGGATTTTTTCCTTGGTCCTGAGCAGGGTCAGCCCGTTGTTGAAGCTCTGGACCGCCCCCAGGTCGGACCGCGACTGGAAGACGCTCAGGCTGGTTCGAAGGTTCTCGAAGCGGCCGCGCCAGCCCAGCTCGTAGGTGTCGGTCTTGATGGGCTTCAGGTTGGAGTTGCCGATGTTGAAGCTGGGCGAGGCATTGCGCAGGACGACGCCGATGTCGGGCAGCTCGAAGCCCTGGCTGTACGAAGCATAGAGCTCCTGGCCCTTGACCGGGGTGAAGACCGTGCCCAGGTTGAAGGTCCAGGCGCCGTAGTTCACCGCGCCTCCGGCCACCGATTGGGGGTTGGCCACGCGCGACTGCGACAGGGGCGTGAAGTCGTTGAAGCTGGCCCGTGAGCGTTCGTAGCGGGCGCCGCCTTCGACGGACCAGCGGTCGTTGAATTTGTGCTGCGCCTGGGCGAAGGCGCCCAGGCTGCGCGTGGTGAGCGGCGGCATGTACATCAGGCGGCCGGTCTTGTTGAAGACCAGGCCGCCGCTGGCGTCATAGGCGGCGGGGTCGAAGATGTCGAGCGGCATGTCGGTCCGCTCGTGGTTGAAGTCCGCGCCCCAGACCAGCAGGGTGTTCCGGTCCTGGCCCAGGGGAGTCTTGACGGTCAGCCGTCCGCCGAAGACCTTCGAGTTCTGCATGGCCTGGTCGACGTTGCCGCCGCGGACGGGGACGGCACGCGCGTCGAAGGGGGAGAAGCGCGTGAAGAAATCGCGGTAGTAGAGCTGCGCGGCCAGCGTGCTGCCCGCCACGTTCCTGTTCTCGTAGTCCAGCCCCAGTATGGTGTTCTGGATCTGGTTCTGCTTGTCGAGCTGGAGTCCCTTGATGGACCTGGCCGGGACGGATCCGGGGGGCAGCTTGGCCACCGACGGGTCCGAGGCGTACTTCGTGTCCTGCCTGGCGTCGTAGCGGCTGGCCGACAGTTGCAGCCGCTGGTCCTCGGCCAGCTTGAATCCCACCTTGGCCGAGGCGTTGTAGATATTGGAATCGAACATGTCGCCCTGGCTGGGCTCCGGGGCGATGCGGTGTCCGTCCCCGTCGTAGGAACCGCCCACGTGCCGCGCGCCCAGGCTGACGGAGTAGTCGACCACGTCGCCGCCGCCCGACAGGTAGTGCTGCACCTCGCCGCCCAGTCCCGCGCTGCCCAGCCTGGACAGCGGCGTCACGCCGCTGACGATGGTTTCGGCCTTGGTTTCGCCCGAGGGGCGCTTGGTGCGGATGGAGACGATGCCGCCGGCGGCCCCGCTTCCATAGATGGCGCTGCTGCCCCGAAGCACCTCGATCTGTTCGATGTCGGCGGGATTGATGTTGGCGAGGTTCCGGGACGAATCGCGATTGGTGTTGAGCGGAATGCCATCGACCAGCACCAGCATGTTCCGGCCGCGCAGGGTCTGGCCGTAGTCCGTGATGGTATGGCTGGCGTCCGCCATGCCGGGGACGGCCTTGCTCAGCATCGTCGCCAGGCTGTCGGAACCCTGCCGCAACTGCTGGATTTCCTCGCCTTCCAGCAGCGTGACCTGCCTGGCGGGGGCCGTGAGATTGTTCTGCGTGCGCGCGCTGACGGTGACCGTGGCGAGTTCCGTCGTTTCCGTGGCGGTGGCCGCGGCCTGCGCCGCCCGCACGCCGGGCGCGGGCTCCAGAGCGTAGTTGCCTTCCCCCATCCGCCGCAGCCGCAGGCCGCTCTGTTCCAGCAGCCGCGCGAAACCGTCCTCGACGGAGAACGAGCCGGACAGGCCCGGGGTGGCCATCCCGCGCAATCGGGCCGAATCGACGCTGAGGTTGACGCCGGCCTGGGCCGCGAACTGCATCAGGGCGGGCGCCAGCGGCCCGGCGGGAATGCGATAGGCCTTCTGGACCTGGCCGGCGGCGGGCGTGGCCGCCAGCGCGGACTGTCCATGGAAGGCCAGGACGCTCATGCCGAGGACGGCGGCAAGGCGGCGCGGGGAAGGCCGCGGGTGGCGGGCGCGGTGTTGGGGCATGTCGTGAATCCTCGTGACTGTCGTGGGCCGTTGTAGGGAGGCTTGGTGGATATGACAGGCGAGATTCAAAAACCGGACAGGGGGCCTAGCGGCGGGTCACCCTGACCCAGTAGCGGGTCCGTTCTTCGGTCCGCACGGGCAGCGTCCGGGTCAGGAGGTCCAGGATGCGGGAGGTGTCATTCAATTGGAAGCTGCCGGAGACCCGCAGGTCCGCGGCATCCGGGGCGCACTGCAGGATGCCGGGCCGGTAGCGGGCCAGTTCGGCCAGGAAGTCCTCCAGCCGCATGTCCTGCGCATAAAGTACGCCCTGGGTCCAGGCATCCGCTTCGGGCGCAAGCGCCGTCACGGCGCGGACCGCCTGGCTGTCGAATTCGGCGCGTTCCCCGGCCTGGACGATGGTGCTGTGCGTCGACCGGGCGGGACGGATCCTGACCGCGCCGTCCAGCACCGCGAGCGCGGTGCCCTGCTCGTGCGTGCGGACGAGGAAGCGGGTGCCCAGGGCCTGCATGTCGCCGTCTTCGGTCTGGACGATGAAGGGCTGGCCGGCGTACCGGGCCGGATGCGCCGTTTCCACCAGGATCTCCCCCGCGTGCTGGCGCACCCGCCGGGCGGTGCCATCGAAGTTCGCGCTGATGGCCGAAGCCGTGTTCAGCAGGATCCGGCTGCCATCGGCCAGCGTGATCGACCGGCGCTCCCCGGTGGCCGTCCTGAAGTCGGCATTCCAGGTTTGCCAGGGAAGCCGGCGATACGCCAGCCAGCCCAGCGCCGGCGCGCCGATCGCCAGCGCGGCCGTCTTGAGGAATTGCCTGCGGCTGGCCGTGCGGCGGGGCCGATTCAGCACGGCCATGCCCATGGGGACGGGCAGGGCGTTCATCCGTTCCTTCAGGCGCTCGGCCTGTTGCCAGACGTGTTCGTGGACGGCGCTCTGGCCGCGCCAGCGTTGCAGTTCCGCGTGTTCCGATTCGCTGAAGTCGGACGCGTGCCGGCGCGCGAGCCAGTGGGCGGCTTCATCGAGGATGCGCGCGTCGACGGCGTTCATGCGCCGGGGGCCAGCATGACGCGCAGGCATTGCCTGAAGCCCTGTGCCATGTAGCGGGTGACCGTGCGCACGCTGACCTGCATGTGCGCGGCGATTTCCTCGTAGGACAGGCCTTCCAGCTGGGAAAGCAGGAAGGCGGTGCGGGCCTTGGCCGGCAACTCGTCCAGCAGCGCGTCCAGTTCCTCCAGCGTTTCCAGCAGGATCGCCCGGGCTTCCACCGACGGCACGGTATGCTCGGGCAAGCGGTGCAGGGATGCCAGATAGGCCTGTTGCAGCGACTGGCGTTCGAGGTGGTTGACGACCAGGCGCTTGGCCACCGTCGTCAGGTAGGCCCGGGGTTCGCGGATGTCCTGGATGGCGTGTGTCCGGGCGCCCGCCCAGATACGGGTGAACGTGTCCTGGGCGATGTCCGCGGCGTCGGAGCGGTTTCCCAGCTTTCTTTGCAGCCAGGCAACCAGCCACTGGCTGTGCTGGCTATAGAGGCTGCCGAGCGCATGACTGGCGGCACTGTCGGCAGGTCGGGACACGCGTTTCCCTACAGGGTCAAGGACATGCTCCTATTTTTGCATAAAATGATAGCGATTCGCATTATTGTTCTTGCAGGGCGGCCAGCAAGGCCGCCGCTTCGTCTTTCTCTTCCTTGGCCGCCTGGCGCCAGCCATCCAGAATCGCATCGCGCTGCCAGCTGATGTGCCGGCGCAAGGCCTGGGTCAGACCGCCGCGGTCGCGCGCCTTGTAGAGCTGCACCAGTTGGCGGTGCTCTTCCTGGGCATTGCCCTGGCCGGGGTCGTACGTGAAATACAGGCTGCGCAGCCAGGTCACGTATTTCGACCAGTCGTTGGCCACGCGCTGCAGCTGCTGGTTGCGGCAATCCGCGCGCAGGGCCTCGTGGAAGGCGTGCAGGACGGGGGACTCCGGCGCGGGGGATTGTTCGAGGCGGTGCAGCAGGATCTCGATGCCGCGGATCGCGTCGGCGTCGCTGCGCAGGCTCGATTCGTACAGCCGCTCGCTTTCCAGCAGCACCCAGACGTCGAAGCAGTCGACGATGAAGGCCTCGGTCGGGACGCTGACGCGGCGGTCCCGCATCGTGCCCCGCTCGGCAAGTCCCACGCGTTCGAGTTCGCTGATGGCTTCGCGCACGGGCGACCGGCTGACACCGAAGCGGGCGGAAAGCACGTCCTCGGCCAGCCGGGTACCGGGCTGCAGGCGGCCCTGGATGATGGCGGTTTCCAGGGCTTCGTAGATCTCTCTGGAGAGATTCTTGCGCGGGGGGAGGCTGCCTATATCGAGCTTGAGCATGGGCCGGCTGAATTCAAAATACTTGGGAAAGTATAGCCACTGACTCCCTGGCAGTCGGCGATGATGCTTTTGTTTTGGTGGAAACCCCTAGAAAATTGGCGTTTCGAGTTTTGTATTTTGAATGCAAAATTCAAACTATCATCAGCTATTCCACCCGAGAGCGTCACATGGCCGCCCCCCTTTCCACCGTGTTCCTGGCGCACGACTACATGCTGTCGGAAGTGCTGGACCAGATCGCCGCGGGGCTGGCCGAGCGGCGGGTGCGGGTGGTGCGCGGCCCGGTCACGGCGCCCGGTCCCAAGCTCGTCTATGACGTGCCGGGCATGCGGGCGCAATTGCGGGACGTGGAGGTGGCGGTATTCAGTTCGCGTTCGGTCTGCGGGCCGGAACTCATGGATGCCATGCCCAGGCTGCGCGGCATCGTGAATCCCACGGTGGGCCTGGAAACGGTGGACGTCGCGGCCGCGACGCAGCGGGGAATCCTGGTCGGCCACGCCGCCACGCTCCAGAACCGTACGGCGCTGTCCGAGGCCACCGTCATGCTGATCCTGATGCAGCTCTACCAGCCGGATCGGGCGCGCGAGGTCATGGACGGCCGGCGGCCGCGGCCCCGGGCCCTGCTGGCGGAGCGCTGGGCTCGCATCCTGTCCGGCCGGACGGTTGGACTGGTCGGATTCGGCCGTATCGGCAGGGAGGTCGCCCGCCGCCTGGCGGGGTTCAGCGTGCGGGTCCTGGCCTGCGGCCGCCCGGGCGCGCCGCGTCCGGACGACCTGCCGGATCACGTGGCCTTCGTGGCGCTGGACGAGTTGCTGGCCGGCAGCGACATCGTGAGCCTGCACGTCACGCCCGCGCCCGGCGCGAGGCCGGTGATGGGCGCGCGGGAGTTCGCGCTGATGAAGCCCGGCGCCCGGCTGATCAATACGGCGCGCGGGCAGGCCGTGGACGAGCGGGCCCTGTGCGAGGCGCTGGCATCGGGCCGGCTGGGGGGCGCCGCGCTGGACACGTTCGAGGTCGAGCCGCTGCCCGCGGACAGCCCGCTCTGGACGCTGGACAACGTCTATCTGACCCCGCATCTGGTTGCCCAGACCTATGACGG
Organism: Pigmentiphaga sp. H8; assembly: GCF_003854895.1. NCBI lineage: Bacteria > Pseudomonadati > Pseudomonadota > Betaproteobacteria > Burkholderiales > Alcaligenaceae > Pigmentiphaga > Pigmentiphaga sp. H8. Next base: position 1,581,689 of record NZ_CP033966.1, read on the forward strand.
GCTGAGCGTGCTGCCCGGCACCGCGCTCGAGAACATCGACCGCCTGCTGCGCGGCGAGCTGCCGCTGTATTGCAAGAACCCCGAGGCGGAGCCCGCATGGCGGCGCCGCCTGCATGCCATGGAAGGTCCGGCGATGGCCGGGCCGAGCGTCGAGGAGCGATGATGAAAAGGGTGTTCGGATGGATGGCGGTATTGGCGGGCATGGCGTGGGGCGGCAATGCGCACGCCGACGCCACGGTTTACCCGGGCAAGCCCATACGCCTGATTTTCCCGTGGGCGCCGGGGTCGGTCATCGACGCGCTGACGCGTTCGATGGCCGAGGGGATGGCGGCGCGGCTGGGGCAGCCGGTCGTGGTCGAGACGCGCGCGGGAGCCAACGGCATGATCGCCGCCCAGCAGCTCATCGCGGCGGCGCCCGACGGCTACACGCTGATGATGGGCAACGAAGGTTCGTTCGGCATCAACACGGTCCGGCCGAACGCCACCTACGATGCGCGCCGGGACTTCGCGCCCGTCGCGCATGTGGCGACCACGCCCCTTTTCATCGTCGTCCATCCCGCGTCGCCATATCGTTCGCTGGCGGACCTGATCGCTGCCGCGCGCAAGCCCGACGCGCGCATCAGCTACGGCAGCATAGGCGTGGGCTCCAGCTCGCATCTGGCGATAGAGAAGATCTCGCTGGCTTCCGGCGTGCCCTTCATCCACGTCCCCTACAAGGGCAGCGCCGAGGTCATCACCAGCATCCAGGGCGGACATGTGACCTTCGCCTACAACGGCGGACTGATGAACGTGCACGAGGGGCGCGTCCGGGCGCTCGCGGTCGGGTCGGCGCAGCGTTACGCGGGCGCTCCGAACGTGCCCACCGTCAGGGAGACCATAGGTGGCGACTACGATGAAATGGCCTGGTTCGGCCTGGTGGCGCCGCGCGGGACGCCCGCGCCTATCGTCGAGCGCTTGAACGCCGTGGTCGTGGAGACCCTGTCGCAGCCGGCTTTCAAGGAGAAGTTCAGCGCACTGGGCTTCGATCCCGCGCCGGGATCCGCGGCGATGCTGGCCGGGAAGATCGAGCGGTCGGTGTCGGGAACCGCGCAGATCATCCGCAAGGCCAACATCCAACTCGACTAGGGGAATCCGCATGAGCCAGCAGGGGAACGCCGCCGTACCCGCCTTCAGCCAGAGCAACGCCGATCTCGTCCGCATGCTGTCCGAGCTCGAGAAGCCCGGCGTGCCGTCCTTCTTCAAGCTGAGCGGCCAGTTGCCGGCGCAGGGAAGGACCGACACGCCCATGGCCGCCAGCGATCGCATGGCCGTCGTGTTGAAGGCCTACGCGGCGACGGGCGAGAACGAACTGCACGCCCATCCCAACGAAGATCATGTGTTCGTCGTGCTGCAAGGGCAGGCCACCTTTCATGGGCCTCATGGAGAAATGCGCACGATCGGCCCGCGCGAGGGCGTCATGCTGCCCCACGGAACCTTCTATTGGTTCAAGGCCACCAGCGAGGAACAACTCGTCATGATCCGCGTGGGCTGCGCGGTGGGCGACGCGCCCCGGCAGGGGCGCATAGGGATCGACGGCCTGCCCATGGATGGCCATTCGGCAGCCAACAAGGAAGTGCCGGTGATCCTGTCGGGGCGGTGCTTCTAGCGTTTCTGGCGCAGGCCGCTCAAGAGCCGCCGCGCCGTCTCTTCGACGTGGCTGCGGCTGAGCATGGCCAGCCCATGGGCATCGCCCGCCTTGAAGGCTTCGAAGATTTCCCGGTGTTCGCGCAGTGCCTGGCTGACGTCGCCGGTCAGGCGCATTTCCATGCGGACATAGGCTTCCACGGTATCGCGCAGGGTGTCGGCGATGTTGGCGAGGCGCTTGCGGCGGCTTGCGTGCACCAGCCGCGAGTGGAAGTCGCGGTTGAGGCTGGCCCACTGGTTGTCGTAGTTGGCTGAGCGGGCGGCCAGTGCCTCCATCTGCAGGAGCAGATGTTCGACGGCGTCGATGTCGTCCTGGGTGCGGGCGCGCGCCGCGATGGTCGCGGCGTGTTCTTCGATGACCATGCGCAGTTCGAAGATCTCGACGATCTCGTCCTGCTGAAGTTCCGTGACCGCATAGCCGCGCCGCGGGCGCAGCACGATCAGGCCGTCGGTTTCGAGCCGTCCCATCGCTTCGCGGACGGGAACCCGGCTGACGTTGAAGAGCTTGGCGATTTCCTCCTGGCGCAGGACGGCGCCGGGCTTGAGCGTCCCGTCCAGGATGTTGACGCGCAACTGCTTGTAGATGATTTCCGGCAGCGGCAGGCGTGAGTCGCCGGAGGCGAGCAGCGGGAGGGAGTCCATGGACGGATTGTATTCAAAAACGATCCGCTGCTAACTGGCATGCGCCAGCGCCAGGGGTTCCAGGAAGGCGTCGTCGCGCGATGCGTAGAGTTCGACCAGGAAGCCGTCGGGGTCGGCCAGGACCACGGCCTCGCGGTCGTCGTGCACGATGCGCCGGGCCGTGGCCGGCACCGGTGCTTCGGCCAGGTGCCGGGAAAAGCCGGCGGGGTCGACCATGAGCGAGAACATGCGAAAGCCCGTTTGTTGCCCGGTCCCGACCTCGGTCAGGCGCAGGTCCGGGCGGCCGGTGGTGCCGCCGAAGACGGCGGACCGGGCGGGGGATGCGGTCTCGGCCAACAACCGGAAGCCCGCGACTTCCTGCATGAAACGCATCATCTCGTCGTAGCGGCGGGTGGCCAGCGAAGCGCCCGTCACGTGGCGGGTCGGCATTTCGGACGGAGCGGGCCGGCGCAGGCTGGGGGTCGGGTTGTAGTTGGAGGTGGTCGAGCGTTCGCTGGACAGCGGGTCCCAACGGCTGGTGACCAGGTCGTCATGGTCCAGGTTGAACACGCTTTCCCAATTCTTCATGGAGTCGGCGTAGAACTCGTGCACGTTGCCGTCCGGGTCGGAAACGTAGACGGCATGCGAAATGATGTGGTCGTACAGCGCGTGGGGCGCCATGCCGGCCGCGCGCATGCGTTCGTACGCCGCCACCAGCGCGGCCTGGTTCTCCATCTCCCAGCCCAGGTGGTTCAGGCCCGGATGCCGGCCGCGGGTGGACTGGATCTGCACGTGGCCGTCGCGGCCATGGCGATCCTGGCCGCGCGAGATCTCGATCAACCCGAGGTCGTGATGCGTGTTGCCGTTCGACAGGAAGCCGGCGCCGATGGCGGTTTCCATCCTGACCCGCGCCAGGCCGCAATGCCGTTCGTAGAAGGAGAGGGAGGCCTCGAGATCGGAGACGTACAGGTTGACGTGGCCGAGCCGACGCGGTCCGAAGGCGACTTTTTCCATGCTGGAGTCCTTGTCTCGATTGAATTCGAAGCACTGTCTTTTTCGATTGTGTTCTGAATACAATATTTTTGTCAATGGCGCAAAAGAAATGGGATGACGAAGCATTCTTGCCAAAGATTTAGCGGGATTTAAGGGAAAACGAGAGCGTTGACGGCAAAGTATTTTGTATTCAAAATCTCGAAAACATCATGAAGAGGCAAGCATGAAAGCGGCGTTCCTCGACGTGGGCGGCCTGCGGACCCGTTATCTGATCGCCGGCGACGGTCCCTTGCTGATGCTCATCCATCCGGTCGGCTACCCGGCCGAGATCTTTGCCCGGAACATCGACGAGCTGGCGCGGGACTACACGGTGGTCGCGCCCGACCTGCCCGGGCAGGGGCACAGCGCGGCGCCAGCCGGGTGGACCGGCGCACCGCAGGCCTTGATGGCGGATCAGGTGCTGGCGCTGGCCTCGCATCTGGGATTCGACCGGCTTGCCGTCATGGGCAGCTCGCTGGGAGGCCTGGTGGCCGCCCGCACCGCGCTGCAGGCGCCGCAGCGCGTCACGGCGCTGGTGCTGACCGGCACGGGATCGGTCTTCAACGATCCCGTCGGCCAGCCGGAAGTCCTCAAGGCGGTCTACGCGAACGGTTCGCGCGCCTATGCCGAGCCGTCCCTGCAAGCGCTGCGCGCCCGGATCGCGAATACCTGCTTTCGTCCGCCGGACGCCGACGACATCCTGGTGGCGCACATGACGGCCTACGCGCTGCCTGGCGCGGCCGAGGCCTACCGGGACATCATGGACAGGCTCGCCCGCTCGATGGACGAGGGCGAAGCGCTGGCCTTTCCCTATCTGGAAGACATCGTGGCACGCACGCTGGTGATCATCGGGCGCGACGACACGCGCACGTCCCTGGCCGCCCACCGAGACGGGGCCGCCAGGATGCGCGACGCCGGGTTGCTGTGCCTGAACGAGTGCGGCCACTTGCCGTTCCTCGAGCATCCGCAACGGTTCAACGAAGCCGTGTCGCGTTTCCTGGCCGGAGCAGCGGCCGGTGAACGCGCACGGTCGATGGGCGGCGCCCTGTCGCCGGCAACCACAGTGAAGAGGCTGGGATGAAAACGAGATGGCTCGCTTGTCTGGCCGCCTGCGTGGCGGTCGTGCCGTACCCCGGATCGGCCGCGGCGGCGTATCCCGAGCGCATGGTGACCCTGGTGGTGGGGGCCGCGCCCGGGTCGTCCGGCGACATGCTGGCGCGCCTGGTGGCGCAGCGGCTGACCGAAAAATGGAAACAGAGCGTCGTCGTCGAGAACCGCACCGGCGCCAGCGGGCTGCTGGCGGCCAATCAGGTGCTCGGCGCGCCCGCCAACGGGTATACGCTGTACATGTCCAATGACAGCACGGCCATCAATCCGACCATGATGAAGACGCCGCCGCCCGATCCCCGCGTGGTCTTCGCCCCGATCAGCCTGCTGGCCCTGATCGATTTCAAGCTGGTCGTCAACGCCGCGACGCCGGTCCAGACCGTGCCGGAACTGATCGCCTACCTGAAGGCCGCGCCGGGCAAGTACTCGTATGCCTCGTCCGGGCCCAAGACGCCTCATCACCTGATGGCGGAACTGTTCAGGCATCAGGCGCAGGTGGACGTCCTGCACGTTCCCTATCGCGGCACCGCGCCGGCGATCACCTCCGTCCTGTCGAACAGCTCGCTGTATGCGTTCTCCGGCTTTCCCGCCGTGGACGGCCAGATCAAGGCCGGCCAGTTGCGGGCCCTGGCGACCACCGGCGACAAGCGCAATCCCGGCACGCCCGACCTGCCCACGGTGGGCGAGACGCTGAAGGGGTTCTCGGCCGCGTCCTGGTGGGCGATGTTCGTGCGGGCCGAGGTGCCGGCCGACATCCAGGCGCGCCTGGCGGCCGACGTGGGAAGCATCGTCGCCGACCCCCAGGTCAGCCAGCGCATGCGCGATTCGGGGCTGGAGCCGGTGGGGGGCGACCCCGCCCACCTGAAGCGCTTCCTGGATGCGGAGATCGGCAAGTGGGCGCGCCTGCCCGAGGGCCTGATCGACAAGGATTGAAGCATCAACGACGGTTCAATAAGGAGGAAACCATGCAGACGCTCGCGCCGCTGCGTCCGGTGCCCGCCGCGGAGGTCGATCCGACGGATGTGGGGCAACTGGTGCGCGAAGACCGGGTCCATGCCCGGGTGTATACCGATCCGGCCATCTTCGACATGGAGATGGAACGGATCTTCGAGCGGGCCTGGATCTTCATGGCCCATGAAAGCCAGATCCCGAACGCCGGCGATTTCCTGACCTCGCGCATCGGCAGGCATCCGGTCATCGTGGTGCGCGACGGCAAGCGGCAGGTCCACGTGCTGTACAACCGCTGTCCCCATCGCGGCGCGATCCTGTGCCGCGAGGCCGAGGGCAACGTCCACCATTTCGCCTGCCCCTACCACGGCTGGAGTTTCCGGACCAACGGCGACATCACCGGCATTCCGTTCCGTTCGGCCTATCCCGAGTCCTTTCTGAAGGACGAGAACCTGTCCATGGCCCACGTGGCACGGGTCGAGAACTACCGCGGGTTCATCTTCGCCAGCGTGGCGGAGCAGGGGCCGTCCCTGGTGGAATTCATCGGGCCGCTCAAGGACGGCCTGGACAATCTGCTGGACCGCTCGCCCACCGGCGAGATCGATGTCTCGGCGGGGGTCCACCAGTACGCCTACAAGGGAAACTGGAAGATGCAGATGGAGAACGGCCTGGACGAATACCATCCGCCGTTCTCGCATGCCTCGACCGTCAAGCCTGACGGCCAGCAGGTCCAGCGCTCGTACGGCGCCAAGGGCGGATTCAAGGTCCTGACCGGCAGCGATCCCAACCAGGAGAACGCGCGTTCGCACTACGACCACGGCGAGGTGCACGGCGCGCGGCATGGGCAGGCCTACCTGACCATCCCCGATGCCACGCGGCGCAGCGAACTCGATGACCCGGAGTACCGGCGCCTGCTGGTCGAGCGTCATGGCCAGGAGAAGGCGCTGGCCTTGATCGAGAGCAGCAACATGAGCAACGCGGTGTTCTATCCCAGCGTGATCATGCGCGTGACCGGCAACATGCACATCCGCGTCGTGCGGCCGATTTCGGTGGGGCTGACCGAGGTGCTGGTCTGGCCCATCCAGATCAAGGGCGTGGCCGACGGCATCAACCAGGGCATCGTCCGCTACGCCAACGTCCATGTCTCGGTCAGCTCGTTCGTGCAGACCGACGATCTGGAGATATTCGAGCGCGTGTACGAAGGCTTGCAGGCCGGCAAGCCCGACTGGGTCATGCTGGCGCGGGGGATGGGGCAGGATTGGGACGGGCCCTATCCGGACGAGAAGGTGGGACTGGCGACCTGGGAAACGGGCATGCGCGCGCAGTTCCGCTACTGGAAGGAACAGATGACGGAGGACCGGCGATGACCATGGCAACTTCCCCTGCGGCGCCGCGCGCCGCGTCCGGCGGGCCGGTCCGCCTGTCCGCGGCGCCAGCCGATGTCGCCGCGCTGATCATGCACGAGGCCGACCTGCTGGACGAACGGGCACTGGAAGCCTGGCTGGCGCTGTTCACCCGGGATGCGCTGTACTGGGTGCCGGCCGACCATGGCGACAGCGACCCCCTGCGCCGGATTTCGCTGTTCTACGACGATCGCTCGATCATGGAGGACCGGGTGTGGCGGCTCGGGCACCCGAAGATGTTCTCGCAGAATCCCCCGGCCCGGCAGGTGCGCGTGTTGTCCGCGCCCATGGTCGAGGCGTCCGGCGCCGATACGATGTCGGTGCGAACCAAGTTCGTGATGTTCGAGCATCGGCTGCGCGAACAGCGGACCTTTGGAGGCGTCTACCTGCACGAACTGGTCCGGCAGCAACAGGAATGGATGATACGGCGCAAGGTCGTGCATCTGGTGAATCGCGATACGGTGCTGTGGAACATAGGCGTTCCGATATGAGATGACGGCGCTGCCGCGGGAAGATTAACCGATGCTAACTATTGGTGCCTGATCGCTTGCCGCGTCGCGGGGTTGGTCCGATGATTCGCCCTTCGCCCAGCCGCCCCCCGGGGGAAGCTGGGCAGAAGCCGACTCAATCGAAGGAGATGTCGTGGCTAGCCCCTGCCCCTTGTTCATGCGTTTCATCGCTCCCGCCGGCGTCTTGCTCGCTCTGGTTCTCGCCAGTCCCGTCCACGCACAGGAAAAGGCTCGCAATCTCCAGCAGGAGGAAGCCAACCGCCAGCTCGTCGTCGAGTTCTACGACCGGGTCTTCAACCGGCATGAAGTCGCGGAAGGCTCCCGCGTGGTGGCGGACGACTACAAGCAGCACAATCCCGCGGTGCCCGATGGCAAGGCGCCGTTCGTTTCCTTCTTCGCCAACAAGTTCAAGACCAATACGCAGGCCAAGGTTCGCATCGTCCGCAGCGCGGCCAACGACGACCTCGTCTGGCTGCACGTCCATTCCACCGAGAACGCCAGCGACCGCGGCCGCGCCGTCGTCGACATCTTCCGCGTCAAGGACGGGAAGATCGTCGAGCACTGGGACGTGATCCAGTCCGTGCCGGAAAAAACGGCCAACAACAATACGATGTTCTAGCCGGCGCGCGGGCGGGGGGCGCCTGGATTGCGGGCGATGCTCGTACGTCTCCTCCTTCGCCGGCCGCATGTGCCCGCCAAGCCCGTTACACCCCAGGGCCAGCGAGCAGTTGCTCGCGGCCACACGCCGAGGTAGAGGCGATGCAGATGCACGAGCAAGACACTGTCCCACCCGCCCGGCTGTTCGTCACGCCGGATGCGCTCGCGGACACCATCGTGGACCATGCGTACATCCGTGCCGGCCACAGGCTGTGCGAGCCGAGCGCGGGAACCGGTGCGCTGCTTCGGGCCGTTCGGCGCCGCTTCGGACAGACGATCGACTGCGTCGCGGTGGAGATCAATGGCTCCATGGCGCGGGGCCTGGTCGATCAGGGCCTGAACGCTTCGATCATCCATGGCGATTTCCTGTCCCTGACCCGGGGGGAAATCGGGGAGTTCGACCGGATCGTCATGAGTCCGCCATTCGAGAACGGCCGCGACGTCGATCACATCCGCAAGGCCTTGACCCTGCTTCGCCCGGGCGGCCGCCTAGTCGCGCTGTGCATCGATGGCCCGAGGCAGAATCGCTATCTGCGTCCCATCGTCGAGGAACGCCGGGGGATCTGGAAAGAACTGCCCAGGCGTTTTTTCAGGGATCAAGGGGCCGTGGCCAACGTGGCGCTGCTGATCTTGAGCTGGTGACGCGGCCGGCTTCCCATGCTGTCATCCGATCATCCACATTATGACCAACACCAACAGAGTTTCGTACGTGGCGTTTCCATCCCGACGGTCCCCACGGCCGGATCCCGCGCGCGAATCGCCGGAAGCCTCGATGGCGCAGACCGAGGAAGCCTGTTCGGCAGAACGGCTGCGCGCGCTGGAGTCGATGTATGAACGCATCTGCGACGAGGCCGCGGAACTGGATGCTAGAAAGGTGGCGGCACAGCAGTCTTCACGCTACTGGCGCCAGCAGGCCGAGTTTGCCGCCGCGGGCGGGCGGGAAGACCTGGCGGAATCGGCAGCGGCGCGGGCACAGACCGCCGAGAATTTCGCGCAGCTCCTGCGGCATTCCCAGGATTCGACCGGCTGGGAAATGGCGCCGATCCTGGAGCAACTGAACGAGGCGACCTTGCTGGCGCGGGAAGCGGGATTCAAGCGGCCCTCCGGGCCCGCGGCCGAGAGTGATTCCATTCAGCGGCAGATCGACGCATTATGGCGGGCCCTGGAGGCCAGCCAGGCCACGCCGCCCGGCGCCGGACCCTGCTGCCTGACGGGGCAGGGGTGCCTGCTCGCCAGCAATCGTGACCGGTGGGGCTGATGTCCTGGGCATGTCGGACCCCTGGCCACGATCGCATCCGGGGGCCCGTCAGGCTTGGGGGGCCGCTTGCAGGATGGGAGGGCGCTGCTGGCCAGCTTCTTCCATTTCCAGCAGGCCGGCCAGGTGGACTTCCTGCACGCAGTCGCACTGGCCGGTGGCGACCCGGGCCCGCGCGTACCACATCTTGACGTCCTGCCCCATCGCTTCCATCAGCTTGCGCCGGACGTCGCGTTCAGACCAGTCCGAGATCAGCCAGGCCAGCATGGCTTCGTCCAGCAGCAGGCCGCCCAGATCCTCGGACGTGACGCCCAGTTCCAGGCAGCGCCGGCGGGCGTCCGAGAGTATCTGCACCGCGCGGGCCGTGTCGGGAACGGGGCCGCGTCCAGGCATCGAATCTTCCATCGTTTTCTCCTTCAGGCGGCGTTCGCCGCCACGTTGCGCAGGAAGCGGCCCGAGCCCGGTTCGCCCGAGACGACGCCATCCTGCATCACGATACGCCCGCCGCTGATCGTCATCACGACACGGCCCGTGTACGCGCGGCCCGAATAGGGAGACCACTTGACCTTGGTGTAGCACTCGTCGTCGGTCAGGACGCCGGTCCGGGCCATGTCGATGACCGCGATGTCCGCGTCGGCCCCGGGTTGCAGGACGCCTTTGCGCGGATGCAGGCCCAGCAGCTTCGCCGGGTTGGTCGACATGGTATGGACCAGTGTCTCCAGCGTCAGGCGCCCCTGGCTGACCAGGGTGAGCATGACGGCGCTGACGTGGTCGAGCTGGGGGTTGCCGAAGGGAATGCTCCAGGCATCCTTCCAGCCGGGCTCGAGTTCTTCGCGGGTATGCGGCGCATGGTCCGTGGCCAGCACGGTGACCAGCCCGCGGCCCAGGCAGTCCAGCAGCGCGTCGCGATGCGCCAGCGGCAGGCCGTAGGGCGTGGACAGCGGCCCCATCCGGGCCATGTCTTCCTCGCCCAGCAGCATGTACTTGGGATTCACCTCGGACGAGACCGGAACGCCTTCGCCGGCCGCTTCCTGGATCATGCGCAGGCTGCGCTCGGTGCGCACGTGCAGGATGTGCGTACGCGCCGAAGCGGCCCGGCTCATTTCGATCAGTGTCGAGATCGCGGTGTGGTCGCCCACGAAGTTCTCGCCGAAGTAGGCTTCCAGGAAGTCCCGCGGGCCGGTCGTGCCCGCGGCCCAGCGCTTGCGGGATTCGTGGGTGAACAGTTGCTGGTTCTGCGGGTGCACGGCGCAATACACGCCCAGATCGCGTGCCAGGCGCAGCGTGTCGTAGAGTTCCCCGGCATCGCCGGTGAACAGTTCGGGATCGTGAGGGTAGTGGGATTTCGGATCCGCCACCATGAAGATCTTCACGCCGATGGCGCCTTCCTCGACCATGCCCGGGATTTCGGCCAGATTGGTCGCGCCGGCGTAAAGCGCATAGTCGACCAGGGCGCGTTCGCCGACCGAGTCGCGCTTGGCGCGGAAGCGGTCGCGCGTCAGCAGGGCGGGCTTGTTGTTCGGCATGTCGACCACCGTGGTGACGCCGCCCGCGGCCGCCGCCTGGGTGCCCGTCCAGAAATCTTCCTTGTAGGTCAGCCCCGGGTCGCGGAAATGGACATGGGTGTCGATGAAGCCGGGCACGAGGATCTTGCCCCGCATGTCCACGGTGCGGCGTGCGGCGGGCGCCCAGCCCTCCGCGGACAGGAACGCGATTCTGCCGTCCTCGATGCCCACCGACGCTTCAACCAGGTTGCCGTTCGAATAGACCGATCCGCCGACAAGTAGCAGGTCCACCACTTTGCTCATCCACTTCTCTCCAACTCAAGCGCGGGACATCGCCGTGCCCGCTATGTCACACCGGCGTTTACGCAGCCCAGGTCGCCGGATATCCTGGCTGCCGCGGCAGCGACACACTTGCCCAGACGGGCCGTGGCTTCGCCGCTCATGCGCGTTTCGGCGCCCCAGACGCATATCGCGCCGGTCACCTTGTTCTGGGCGTTGTGGATGGGTGCCGCAATTCCCCAGATGTCGGGCCGCCATTCACCGCGGTTGACCGCATAGCCGTGTTCCCGCGCATAGGCCATCTCGCTTTCCATCGCCGCCTGGCTGGTGATGGTGGCCGAGGTGTAGGCCTCCAGCGGATACGCCAGCGTCGCGGCGACTTCCGGTGAGAACGCCAGCACGGCTTTGCCTCCGGACACCGCGTGGATGGGCACGCGGCTGCCGACCACCGTCGTCGCGCGCAGGGGTTGTGCGCTATCCGCCTTGTCGACGCAGACGACGGTGAGCTTTTCCGGGACCAGCAACTGCACCGACTCGTTGACCTGCGCGCACAACTGACGCACGACGGGCTTGGCCACGTCGATCAGGTCCAGGTTCGCCACTCTGCGCGACCCCAGTTCCCACATCTTGAGCGACAGCTGATACGCGGACGATTCGTTCTGGCTGACATAGCCCAGTGCCAGCAGCGTCCGGAGCAGGCGATGGACGTTGGCCTTGGTCATGTCCACCTCCGCGGCCAGCTCCGTCACGCCGCGCGCGCGATCCGAATTCGACAGCGCCTCGAGTACCGACAGTGCCTTGACGACGGTCTTATCCATGTTTCCCTATATCAAATGTTGATACGAGGAGCCATGTTATTGGAATGAAAACTACCCGGCAAACCTCATTCCAGCTTCAGTTTGATGGCGCGCGCGACGGCTCCGAAACTCTTCACTTCGCGATCGATGGTCTGTTTGACGATTTCCGGCGTATTCGCGTCCGCCGGGGCCTGGCCGCCCAGTTCCTGCAGGCGCTTGGCGATGTCCGGCTCGGCCAGGATCTCGTTCACCAGCGTGTTCAGGCTGTGCACCGTCGCCGGGGGCGTGGCCGCCGGCGCGAACAGGCCGAACCAGAGGTCCAGGTCCACGCCATGTATTCCCGATTCTTCCAGTGTGGGGACGTCCGGCAGTCGGGCAGACCGCTCCTTGCTCAGCACCGCCAGCGGCCGCAGCTTGCCGGCGGCGAGAAAACTCCGGGCGTCGGCGGCGCTTTGCAGGCCCCACTGGACATCGCCGCGGACCATCGCGTAGAGCGTGTCCTGGGAGCCCTTGTAGGGGACGTGGTTGAAGTGGGTTCCCGCCTGCTGGTTGATCAGTTCCGAGACCAGGTGCGAGAGCGCGCCTATGCCCGACGAGCCGTAGGACGGGGCCGGCTGCTTGTTGCGCCCGTCGGCCAGCAACTGGCTCAGGGTCTGGTACGGCGAATCCGTGCCGACCATGACCATGAATGGCGAGCGATAGGCGATCGCCACCGGGGCGAGATCGCTGGTCTTGTAGCCGGCGTTGGGGTTCACGTTCGGGATGATGGTGACCGGACCGGTGACCGTCAGCAGCAGGGTATAGCCATCGGCGGGCGCCTTGGCCACCAGCGCGGCACCGATCGCGCCCCCCGCTCCCACGCGGGTCTCGACCACCACGGGCTGGCCCGTGCGTTCGGTGATGCGCTTGGAGAGCAGGCGGGCGACTGAATCGGTGCCGCCGCCGGGAGCGAAGGGCACGACGAGACGGATCGGCTTGCTGGGAAAAGCCTCGGCGTGGGCGGCGGCCAGTGGTGCCGCCAGTCCCCAGGACAACACTGCCAGCTTCACGAGATGCTTGGTCACTTGCTTATTCTCCTTGGCCTTGTTCGTATCAATATTCAATACAATGTATAAAATATTGATACGGAATCGTAGAGCACAAAAACGGCCGCGGTCAAGCGATCCGTTGGCGGGCAGGGGTGAAGAAGGCGTGGCCGGAATGGCTCGGCAAGTCAGCCGACGTGGCTTGCTGTCGGCCGGGGAAGGCGGGAGGGGGCGAGAACGGGATGCCACGCTTGGGCGACGTCGGGAAACTCCGAGGCGGGCACAGGCTTGCCCAGCAGGAAGCCTTGCACGGAGTTGCAGCCGAGTTCGGTCAGGAGTCGTTGCTGACCGGCTGTCTCCACGCCTTCCGCGACGATCCTGAGGTTCAGGCGCTGGCCCAGCGCGATGATGGCCGAGACGATGGCGGCATCTTCCTGGCTGTGTTCGAGCTGGTCGATGAAGCTGCGATCTATCTTCAGTTCGTTGGCGGGCAGTTGCTTCAGATAGAGCAGGTTGGAGTAGCCGGTGCCGAAATCGTCGATGGAAATCGATACGCCCAGCGCGGTCAGCTTGCGCAGCACTTCGATGCTGGCCACGGCATCCCGCATGGCCGTGGTTTCGGTGATCTCGATGGTCAGGCAACTGGGCGGCACCAGGTGACGCGCGAGCGCGCCCTGTATCGTTTCCAGCAGGCCCGGGTGGGCGAATTGCATGGCCGACAGATTCACGGACACGTTCCAGTTCGTGTGCCCGAGGTCGCGCCATATCCGTAACTGCCGACAGGCCTCGTTCAGTACCCAGTCGCCGATGGGAAATATCAGTCCCGTGCGTTCCGCCAGCGGGATGAAGTCGCCCGGCGGAATGACGCCGTGCCTGGGATGATTCCAGCGCAGCAGCGCTTCGGCGCCGACCGCCGGGCCGGTCGGCGGCAGGAACTTGGGCTGGTAGTGCAGCAGCAGTTCGCCGCGTTCTCGCGCCTGGCGCAGGTCCTGCACCAGTTGCAGTTGCCTGCGCGCGTCTTCATTCATGGTCGATTCGAAATAGCTGAAGCGGCGGGCGCCGCCCTGGCGCTTGGCGTGGTACATGGCGGCATCGGCATGGGTCAGCAGCGTGTGTCCATCCTTGCCGTCCTCCGGATGGATGGCGATGCCCACGCTGGCCGTGACGCACAGCGTGTGTCCGTCGACGTGGGTGTCGCGCGAGAGCGCGGCGATGAGTTTCTGGGCGATCAGGGCGGAGTCGGCGGGGGCCGCCACGTCGGCCACGAGGACGAACTCGTCGCCGCCCAGGCGCGCGACGGTATCCCCGGGCCGGGCGACTTCATCCTTGATGCGGTGGGCCAGTTCACGCAACAGGCCGTCGCCGCAGCGATGGCCGTAGGCGTCGTTGACCGCCTTGAATCCATCCAGGTCGATGAACAGCACCGCGAAACGGCTGTGCCGCGTATCGGCCCGGCTGATGGCCTGGCGCAGGCGGTCGTCGAGCTGGGCGCGGTTGGGGAGCTTGGTGAGCGTGTCGTGCAGCGCCAGGTGCATGAGTTCCTGGTTGGCCTGGGCCAGCGAGGCCGCCAGGGCCGAGGTGCGTGTCTCCAGGCGGGTGTCCAGAACGGCCACGGCCAGCGCGATGCTCAGCACGCTCAAGGTAATGCCGGTGACTCCGGTGGCCAGCCAGCCCGGGCTGATGCCGCTCAGCACGGCCAGGCATTCGGCGCCGTCGGCGATGCGGGCCGCGGTCATGCCGGTATAGTGCATGCCCACGATGGCCAGGCCCATGACCAGGGAACCGCGGAGCCGGCGGGCCGCGGTGTTCGAACGGTTGCGGCGTTGCTTGTGCGCGATCGACAGCGCGGTGCCCGAGGCGACCACGGCGATGACGATGGAAAGGGCGAATAGCCAGGGTGAGTATTCGATGGCCGGGGACATGCGCATCGCGGCCATGCCGACGTAGTGCATGGCGGCAATGCCGGCCCCCATCTGCAGCGCCGCGCAAGCCATGCGCCACCGAGGCAGTGCCGCGCGGTGCGCCATCCAGAGCGCGCAGGCCGAGCAGGCGATGGCGATCAGGAGGGACAGGATCGTGAGCCCCAGGTCGTATCCGAGCGGGATGGGGAGCCGGAAAGCCAGCATGCCGACGAAGTGCATGGACCAGATGCCCAGGCCCAAGGCGCATCCGCCACCCAGCAGCCAGGCGAGCGAAACCTTGCCGCGTGTCGCATTGGCACGGCTGACCAGTCCCAGCGCGGTATAGGAGGCCAGTATGGCGACCGCGAGAGAAACCAGCACCAGGTTGGGATCGTAGCTTCCGACGAGCATCAAAAGGCCTTCACATATCGAAGGCCTCCAGGGGGCGGCCTATTCAACCGTGGCGAGGACAAAGTGAAACAGTTTTGCGTCACGCGCAAATCTCGAGATACGAGCAGGGGAGCGTATCCGATTTCCCTTCGTGCCAGAGGAGGGGGTGGGCCGATGTTAAGTATCGTGCGGCCCAAACCGGGGCCGTGGGCCGGAGCTATACTCCCCGGCGAAAAAAGAACCGTAATACAACGGTTCCCAATGGGGGAGCGGCCATGACGGCTGGAATTTTCGCCATTGTCAGCCTGTTGACCGTGTTCGCCTCGTTCTTGTCGGGCGTGTTCGGCATGGCGGGCGGCATGGTGCTGATGGGCGCATTGCTGCTGCTGATGCCGGTCTCGGCAGCCATGGTCGTGCAAAGCGTGGCTTTGCTGGCGTCGAACGTCTGGCGCGCCGTCCTGTGGCGAGCTCATACCGATTGGCGGATCGTCGGGCGGTTCGCCATGGGCGCAGCGGTCGCGTTCGCGCTCATGTTCAGCGTCCGGTTCGTTCCCAGCCGCAGCATGGCGCTGATCGTCCTGGGGCTGAGTCCCTTCATCGCGCTGGCCGTGCCGGCCCGCCTGGCGCCTCGAGCCGAGCGGCGCATGGCCGCCGAAATATGCGGCTTCGTGTGCCAGGTCATGCATCTGCTGAGCGGGGTCACGGGACCGCTGCTGGATATCTTCTTCGTGCGGTCGACCGCCATGGACCGCCGCACCGTGGTGGCGACGAAGGCGACGTGCCAGGTGCTGGGACATACCTCCAAGCTGGTGTATTTTGGCGGCGCGCTGGGCGCGGCCGAACTGTCGGCGCAATGGTGGCACTGGGTGGTGCTTATCGGGTGCGCCGTCGCCGGCACGTCATTGAGCCGGGCCGTACTCGAGCGCATCACCGACGCGCAGTTCCGCCGCTGGACCCGGACGATCGTGCTGGGAATCGGGACCGTCTATCTGATCCAGGGCGTGGCGTCCATGATGTAGCGGGCGGCGCTAGCCCGCCTCCACCATGAACCCGTCGAAGAACCCCGCCAGTTCCGCGTGGGCATCCAGCGGCAGCACGTGCGCCACGTATTGGTCGGGCCGCACGATCACCACGCAGCCGCGCCGGCGGTCGATGCCGCGCAGGTCGAAGATGTCCTGGCCGCCTTTCAGGTCGGGGCAGAACATCTTCTCGTAGTCGATCAGCCCGTAGCGTCCCTTGCGCGGCTGCAGGAAGGCC
The DNA here is from genome assembly GCF_003854895.1 of Pigmentiphaga sp. H8. NCBI lineage: Bacteria > Pseudomonadati > Pseudomonadota > Betaproteobacteria > Burkholderiales > Alcaligenaceae > Pigmentiphaga > Pigmentiphaga sp. H8. The sequence goes on from NZ_CP033966.1 coordinate 1,598,058, forward strand.
GGCATGGCCTCGAGCGCCAGCGCGCGATGGCCTTGCTGGAAGACGGCGCGCACGTCGATCACGGCGTCGACGTCGGCCCCCGCGGGCGTGTATTTCCGGATCGGCGACTGGCTTGATTCGGCCAGGAAGCGGCACAGTTCCCCGATGGCCGCGGACGGCGCGGCGGGGTCCGCGGCATCGGCGAAGGCGAACACGCGCCAGCGGCCGTCGGCCTTGACCGCGTGGCCCAGGTGCATGGGCTTGGCGTCGGCCAGGCGGATGACCGGCGCGGAGTGGAAGCGCATGCCGATGACGAGGCCGCGCGCCAGTTCCTGGTGGGTCGGCTCCGCGCTGATGACGGACGGGTAGTAGCGGGTCTCGGTGCCGGCGGTGAAGCGGCCCTGCTTGACGAAGTAGCGCTGGAACTCGGCCGGGTCGATGCCTTCGCTGTCGTCCCGGGACGGATCCTTGGGGGCGGCGCTGAACATCTTGGCGAATTCGCGATCGAAGTCGATCAGTTCCTTGGCGACGGTCTGGCGTTCCTTGGAGTAGGTGTGCAGGATCTGGGGCGTGCTCTGGCCGCGCAGCACGGCGGCCAGCTTCCAGCCCAGGTTGAAGCCGTCCTGCATGGAGACGTTCATGCCCTGGCCCGCCTTGGGGCTGTGGGTGTGGCAGGCGTCGCCGGCAATGAAGACGCGCGGCAGGCGGGCATGTTCCTCCTGTTCGGGCACGTCGTCGAACTTGTCGCACAGGCGCTGGCCGATCTCGTACACGGACCACCACGCGACTTCCTTCACGTCCAGGGTGTAGGGGCGCAGGATGCGCTGGGCGGCGGCGATCAGGCGGTCGGAGGTGATTTGCCGGCTGGCGACGCGCTCGTTCTCGTTCAGTTTGTCGAGTTCGATGTACAGGCGCACCAGATAGCCGCCCTCGCGCGGGATGATCAGCACGCTGCCTTCGCTGGCAGAGTGGATGGCCGACTTGATGCGGATGTCGGGGAAGTCGGTGACGGCCAGCACGTCCATCACGCCCCAGGCCTGGTTGGCCGACTCGCCGTGCAGCGCGCGGCCGAGCGACTTGCGCACCGCGCTGTGGGCGCCGTCGCAGCCGACCGCGAAGCGGGCGCGCACCGTCTCGACCTGGCCCTCGTGTCCGGGGTCGGTGCGCTCGAAGCGCGCCGTGACCGGATGGGTGGGCGCGCCGCCGGCGGGGGATTCCGCCACGGCCAGATCCAGCAGGCGGCGCGAGTAGTGGGGTTCGAGCCGTGACGGCGCGTTGCGCATGACGTCCAGGTAGAAGTCGTGGACGCGGGCCTGGTTCAGGATGACGTGGGGAAACTCGGAAAGACCGTCCTCGGTGTCCTGGATGCGGCCGCTGCGCACGATCTGGTCGCGCTGCGCATCGTCAGGTTTCCAGAACGAGGTCTCGTTGACCCAATACGCTTCCTTCAGCACGCGCTGGCTGAAATCGAAGGCCTCGAACATCTCGACCGTGCGGCAGGCGATGCCGTCGGCCTGGCCCAGCCGCAGCGGTCCCGGTTTTTGTTCGACGATACAGGTCCTGAGGTCGGGAAAGGCCGCCAGCTGCGTGGCCAGGGTCAGGCCGGTGGGGCCGCTGCCCACGATCAGGATGTCGACCTCGCCGGGCAGCGCGTCGGCTAGCGGGGCTGCGCCTTGTCCAGCGGGTTCGGAGATGTCGGGGTCGCCGGGTTTGAACCCGTTCAGGTGGAATTGCATGGCAGTCGGATCCGGCCGGATGTTACATCTTGCGCCGCAGCACGATGGGTTTGCCGCCGTAGGCGCGCTTGCTCATCCAGGCGGCCAGCGCCGCGTCCAGGTAGTCGGCATGGCCCGGGAACCATTGGAACAGGTGCAGGGCGAAGTCGTGCACCAGCGCCACGTCGGCCTGTCCGCTCAGGAACAGCTCGCGCACCTCGCGGGTGGATTTCATCACGGCTTCGTGTTCCTGCACGTGGCAGTCGGACGGCGGGAACTCGGTGGTGCGCATCCACTCTTCTTCCTGGCCGAAGTGCGATTTGACGTGTTCCTCGAACGCGTCCAGCGCCGCCGGCGCCGAGTCCTGGGTACAGGTCAGCAGGCGGAAGGCGACGTCGTAGAACTCCTTGTGCGACTCGTCCATGGGATGGAATCCGAGCAGCCGGGCATCGGACCAAAGGAAGCTGGTGTCGCTTTCCGGGCGAGGGGCGCTGTCGTCGCGCAAAGTCGGTTCTTGCTTCATGGGGCTTCTGGGTAGTATCGACAAGCAGGTGGACATGGTACCCCGCTTTTGGGGGCAGCCGGGCCGGCGAAGCCTTCCGCCCCGGCTGTCCGGCCGTCAGGCCGGAACGGTCCCCATCAGCTCTTCCTTGCGCGCCGCCATCATGTCCGCCGCTTCCCGCAAGTCGATCTTCTTGCCGACGATCTTGGGAAACAGTTCCTCTTCTTCTTCCTTGACGTGATGGTTGATGTATTCGCCCAGGACGGTGACTCTGGCGTCGTACATCTCGTCGTTGGGGTGCATGGCCTGGATCTGCGCGATCAGGTCCTTGGCGCTGGCGTGTTCGACGATGGCCTCGTCCAGCAGGTCGGCGAAGGGCTGGCCGCCTTCGCGCCGGACCAGCGGGTAGAAGATTTCTTCTTCCAGCATGGTATGGACGGTCAATTCCCTACAGACCGTCTGGGCGATTTCTTCCTTCTCCGCATCGGATCCGGCTTCCTTGAATTGCTTGAACAGCTTCTTGGCATTGCGATGGTCGTCCAGCAGCAGGCTCAGGGCGGCCTTTTGCGGGGTCGGGATGGTCGATTTGTTCATGAAGATTGCTCCAAAGTGCCCCTCTCACTGAGGTGGGGATCCTTAGCAAACGCCGTGCCCGGCTACTCCTGGAACACGCTGGCCGCGACCGCCCGCAGCCATTTGCAGCCGGGATCGCGATGGTAGCGTTCGTGCCAGTACTGGCGCACGAGGTAGGACGGCAGGTCGAACGGCACCGCCAGGTAGCGGATCGTTCCATGGGCGGCCAGGATGCGCGCCAGGTGGATGGGGGCCAGCGCCAGCAGGTCGGTCCTGGCGACGATTTCCTCCAGCCCCAGGAACGAGGGCACCCACAGGGCCGTCTTGCGGGCGATGCCGGCGTCGTCGATCGCCTTGTCCAGCAGCCAGTGGGCCGTGCCGGTGGTCATGACGGCCACGTGGGACTCGGACAGGAACTGCGCCTTCGTCAGCTTGGCCTTGACGCGCGGGTGGCCGGCGCGGACCAGGCAGACGTAGTGTTCGCTGAACAGCGTCTGCTGGTGGAAGCCCGCCTGCATGCTGGTCGTGTAGCCCATGGCCAGGTCGGCATCGCCGGTTTCCAGGCGGCGCGGCGTGTCCGGATCCAGATCCCGCACTTCCAGACGCACGTGGGGTGCGACGTCGGCCAGGCGATTGAGCAGGCGGGCCAGGACCACCATCTGGCCGGTATTGGTCATGCAGATGCGGAACACCCGGTCGGACGTGGCGGGGTCGAAATCCGGTTCGCGGCCTTCGCGGCCGTCGAACAGGGCCAGCGCGCCTTGCACCGCCGGTGTCAGCGAGGCGGCCCGGGGCGTGGGGACCATGCCGGCGGACGTGCGCACGAACAGCGGATCCTTGAAGTGCCGACGCAGCTTGCCCAGACGAATGCTGACCGAAGGCTGGCTCAGGCCCAGTTCGTCGGCCGTGGCCGAGACCGTGCCGGTCCGGGCCAGGGATTGCAAAAGGCGCAGGTCAGTCAGGTCGAGTTTGCTCATGGGCGCGGTCGGGCCGGGATGGATATTGTATTTTTAAATATGATGAATAAATTCTAGTCGATTGACGCAATAATGACGCATCCCTAGTCTTCTTGCCTGACATTCCTGCAAGGAGACATGCATGCTGCTTTGCCGCTTCGATGCGGACCGGCTGGGACTGGTGGAAGGGGACCGGGTCCGCGACGTCACGCCCGCTCTCGCCATCCTGCCCGCCCATACCTATCCGCTGCCGCCTTTCGATCCGCTGATCGCCAACCTGGACGCGGTCAAGCGATGCATCCGCGACCTGTTGCCCGGCGCGCCCAGCGTGCCGCTCAAGGACGTGTCCTTGTTGAGCCCCGTGGCCAGTCCGGGGAAGATCGTCGCGGCGCCGGTCAACTACCTGAAGCACCTGGACGAAGCCCGGGGCGATGCGCAAATCCATCATCGCAACCAGGTCGGCGAAATCCAGCGCGTGGGCCTGTTCCTGAAGGCCACCAGTTCCCTGGTCGGCCCGGCCGCGGGGGTCGCGCTGAAGCATCCGGATCGCCGCAATGACCACGAAGCCGAGGTGGTGGTCGTGATCGGCCGGCGCGGCCGCGACATTCCCGCCGCGCGGGCGCATGAATACATCGCGGGTTATTGCGTGGGGCTGGACATGACCACCCGCGGGCCGGAGGAGCGCAGCCTGCGCAAGTCCATCGATACCTATTCGGTGCTGGGGCCGTGGATGGCGACGCCCGACGAAGTGCCGGATCCGGCCAGCCTGGATTTCTGGCTGACCGTGAACGGCCAGCCGCGCCAGCGGGCCAATACCCGGGATCTCGTGCTGGGCATTCCCCAACTGATCGAACTGGCCTCGTCGTTCTATACGCTGCATCCCGGCGACCTGTTGTTCACGGGAACGCCGGAGGGCGTCGGGCCGGTCGAGGCGGGCGACGTCATCGACGTCGAAGTGGCGGGCGTGGGCCGGATGACGGTGGTCGTGCGCCAGGCGCAGGCGGGAGACCCGGCATGAAAGCAGACGATGCATCCCGGGTGCTGGTGGCGGGGGGCGGCATAGGCGGACTGGCGGCGGCGCTGGCGCTGGCGCGCACGGGGCGTTCGACGACGGTATTCGAGCAGGCCGAGACCTTCAAGGAAATCGGCGCCGGCATCCAGCTGGGCCCCAACGCCTTCCATACTTTCGACGCGCTGGGCATCACCGACAAGGTGAACCGGCTGGCTTCGTTTCCCGACGACATCGTCGCGATGGACGCGCTGTCGGGCGAACGGCTGGTGCAACTGCCTGTCGCCCGCCTGTTTCCGCAGCGCTTCGGCCAGCCCTACGGATTGATCCACCGCGCGGACCTGCACGCGGTCCTGCTGGAAGCCTGCCGCGAAAGCGGGCGCGTCACGCTGCATGCCTCCACCAAGGTCCAGGACCACGAGGACACGCCGGATGGCGTCGTGGTCCGCACCCAGCAAGGGCAGACGTTCGTCGGCGCGGCGCTGATCGGCGCCGACGGGCTCTGGTCCACCATTCGCGCGGGTATCGTGGGCGACGGCAAGCCCCGCGTCTCGGGCCACATCGCCTACCGCGCGGTGCTGCGCGCCGACGAGGTGCCCGACAGCAACCGGCTGAACGCCATGGTGGTCTGGATGGGGCCCAAGTATCACCTGGTCCACTACCCCTTGCGCGGCAACGAACTGTTCAACCTGGTGGCGGTCTTTCACAGCGATCGCTACGAGGACGGCTGGGACACCTACGGCGACCCGGAGGAACTGCACCTGCGCTTCCAGGGCGCGCATCCCTTGGTCCTGGGCATGCTCGAGAAGATCGAGTCCTGGCGCATGTGGGTGCTGTGCGACCGCGAACCCGTGGCCAACTGGAGCAAGGGGCGGGTCACGCTGCTGGGCGATGCCGCGCACCCGATGCTGCAATACCTGGCGCAGGGCGCCTGCATGGCGATGGAGGATGCGGTGTGCCTGGCCGGCAAGGTGAGTGCCCATCGGGGCGACATGGCCGCCGCGTTCCTGGACTACCAGCAGGCGCGCTACCTGCGCACCGCCCGCACGCAGCTGACGGCGCGGCTCTATGGCCATGCCTACCACGCCGCCGGTGCCACGCGCGACCTGCGCAACGCGTTCCTGGGCGCCAGGACGGCGGAGCAGACCATGGAAAGCATGGCCTGGATGTACGACCCGAAGGAGATTCCTCGATGACGGACGACATGCGCGCGCGGCGCGAGGCGTTCTACGGCCGGATCGACGCCAGCCATTGCACGCCGCTGTGGGAGGTGCTGCACGGCCTGATCACGCCCACGCCGTCCACGCCCTGCCAGCCTTGCCATTGGCCCTGGGAAACCATGTGGCCCTACCTGCGGGATGCGGGCAGCCTGATCAGCGCCGAAGAGGCCGAGCGCCGGGTCCTGGTGCTGGAGAATCCGGGGCTGCGCGGCCGCTCCCGCATCACGCACAGCCTGTATGCGGGCCTGCAGCTCATCCTGCCCGGCGAAGTGGCGCCGCCGCATCGCCACTCGCAATCGGCCATGCGTTTCGTCCTGCAGGGCAGGGGCGCCTATACGGCGGTGGACGGACGCCGGATAGCGATGGAGGAGGGGGACTTCGTCATCACCCCGTCGTGGGCCTTCCACGACCACGGCAATCCTTCCGACGAACCCATGGTCTGGCTGGATGGGCTGGACGTGCCCATCGTGGAACTGTTCGACGCGCAATTCATGGAGAAGGGCGACGCCGCGCCGGCGGGGCAGGGCGGCGACGGCGGGGACAATCTGGCGGCTTTCGGCGCGACGATGAAGCCGGTCGGCTTCGAACCGGCCAGCCGGACCTCGCCGCTGTGCTGGTATCCGTACGCGCGCAGCCGTGAAGCCCTGCTGGCCTTCGCGCGGTCGCAGGCGCCGAATCCGTGCTGGGGCCACAAGCTGCAATACGTCAATCCCGTCACCGGCGGGTGGCCCATGCCGACCATGGGCACGTTCCTGCAATACCTGCCGGCAGGCTTCGAGGGCGCGGCTTACCGGTCGACCGACGCCACCGTCTATGCCGTGCGGGAAGGCAGCGGGACATGCCGCATAGGCGGACGGGAACTGCGCTTTGGCCAGCGCGACGTGTTCGTCTGCCCGTCATGGGTGCCGTACACGCTGCATGCGGATGCCGATACCGTCCTGTTCAGTTTCTCGGATCGGCCGGCGCAGCAGAGCCTGGACATCTGGCGCGAACTGGCGGGCTGAGAGCCGCGGTTACATCGCGACCGCGGCGCGTTCGAACAAGGTGGACAGATAGGCAGCCGCCGGCGTCAGGGGCACGCCGGCGCGCGAGATCTGCACGATGTCGGGGCCCTCGATGTGCTCGCGTATGGAGATGGCCTCGATCACCCCTTCGAACAGGCTGGCCTGCAGCCACTGACGCGGCAGCATGGCCAGCGCGTCGGTCGAGCTGAGCAGCGCGGCCACGCCCACCATGGATTCGGCCTGGGTCTTGGGCACGGGCGGGGGCAGGCCCTGGCTGGCGAAGGCATCCTCGAATTCCGCTTCCACCCGTTCGCGCACGCCCGTCAGGATCCAGTCCTGGTCGACCAGTTCCGCCAGGCTGGTGGCATGGCGCCGGGGGTGGTCCTTGCGGCCCACGACCACCCGGTCGTTGTGGAACAGCAGGTCGACCTTGTAGCCGTCTCCGATGGGGCGCGCGGGCCGGGGGCCGATGAAGAAATCCAGGGTACCGTCCTGCAGGCGGCCTTCCAGCATGGAGAAGAAGCCTTCCATCATGCGCAGCCGCATGCCGGGATATTTCTTGCGAAAGCCTTGGTGCGCCTGGGCCGCCATGACCAGCCAGACCGCGCTGGACAGGCCCACGGTGACGGTGCCCGACGGGGTGCCCAGCAACTGCGCCACTTCCTCGCGTCCGCGCTGGAGTTCGGCCATGGCGGCGTGCGCGCGGCCATAGAAGGCCTGGCCGATGGGCGTCAGCACCACGCCGCGCGCGTGCCGCTCAAGCAGGGGCGTGCCCAGTTCGCCTTCCAGTTCGCGCAGGCTGCGGGTCAGGGCGGGCTGGGCCAGGCCCAGGGCCCGCGCGGCACCGCGCACGCTGTGCGCGTCGGCGATGGCGACGAAATCTCGCAGGTGATGCAGTTTCATGTCGATAACGTCCAGGTATCGATGGGAGGATTTTGCCATCTTTCTGTAAGCAGTGACCTTACCTAGACTCGTCTCCCACAACAAGTACCCACCCACCACGGAGACCAACGATGACCCTACCCCGATTCGCGGCGGCCCTGTTCTGCGTCATGGCCTTGCAGCCGATGGCCGCCGGCGCGGCGCAGCCGGATGCCTTTCCCTCGCGGCCGGTGCGGATGCTGAGCCCGTTTCCGGCGGGGAGCGGACCCGATGCCGTGGCCCGCATGGTGGGCGAGCAATTGTCCAAGGACTGGGGCCAGCCCGTCGTGGTGGAGCCCCGGCCCGGCGGCAACGGCTTCATCTCGATGGAAGCGGTGCGCCGCGCGGCCGCCACCGGCTACGACCTGGGCGTCGTCGACGTCGGCCACATGGCCATCAATCCCAGCCTGTTCCGCAAGCTGCCCTACGATCCGGTCAAGGACTACGTCCCGGTCGGCGGGTTGTACCGGACCTCGTTCTTCGTGGTGGTTTCCGGCGGCAGCCCGATCAAGTCGGTGCGCGAACTGATCGCCGCGGCGCAGGCTTCGCCGGGCAAGGTGACGTACGGGTCGTGGGCGGTCGGCAGCCCCGGCCACCTGGGCGCCGCGCAGGTGGAGGCGGCCACGGGCACGCAGATGCTGCACGTGCCGTTCAAGGACACCGCGCAACTGTACGCGGCCGTGGCCAACGGCGAAGTGACCTGGGCGCTGGGGTCGTACGCCACCGCAGGCGGATTGATCCAGGCCGGCAAGCTGCGCGTGCTGGCGGTGGCCGACGGCGCGCGGTCGTCGGCGCTGCCCGACGTGCCCACGCTGGAAGAGGCGGGCGGCCCCCGGGGCGTGGATGCGTCCACCTGGGTGGCCCTGGTGGCGCCGGCAGGCACGCCGGCCGAGCGGGTGGACGCGGTCTCGCGCGCGGTGCGCGCGGCGCTGGACGTGCCCGAGGTCAAGACCAAGATGGCCACGTTCGGATTCGTGCCCGCCGCCGTTCCCGGCGCGACGGTGTCCGAGTGGATGCGCAAGGACACGCCCCGCTATGCCGAGATGGTACGGCGCACGGGGGCGACGACGGACTGAAGGACGCTTCATCGTGAATACCATGCAGACAGAAGTCGCCATCGTCGGCGGCGGTCCGGCCGGCCTGATGCTGGCGATCGAACTCGGGTGCAGGGACATTCCCTGCGTCCTGCTGGAGGAAGATGCCGATCCGCCGGCCTTTCCCAAGGCCAACGCGACCTCGGCCCGGACCATGGAGCACTATCGCCGGCGCGGCTTTTCCGACGAAATCCGCGCTCTGGGCCTGCCGCCGGACTACCCCCAGGACGTGGTCTATTGCACGCAGCTGGCGGAGTATGAACTGGCGCGCTTCAGGATTCCGAGCCGGGGCGACGCGGCGCGGCGCAGCGAGGCCGGCGGTCATGCCTCGGGCAATGCCGGCGACTACGGCAGCGATGCATGGCCCACGCCCGAACTGCCGCACCGCGTGCAGCAGATGCTGATCGAGCCCGTGCTGCGCAGGCGCGCTGCTACCTATCCGAGCGTGCGGTTGTGCCTGGGCCAGCGCGCGGTTGCCGTCGAACAGGACGACCAGGGCGTTACCGCCGTGGTCGAGCCCGAAGGCGGCGGCCAGGCGTGGCGGCTGGAAGCGCGCTATCTGGTCGGGTGCGACGGCCCCCGCAGCCTGGTGCGCAAGTCGCTGGGCGTGGCCTATTCGGGGCAGGGCAGCGAGCAGCGCGATTTCTTCGGCGGCCAGATGCTGTCCATCTATTTCCGGTCCAGGAGTCTCTATGAAGCAATCGGCAAGCAGCACGCCTGGCAGTACTGGGCCGTGAACGCGCGCCAGCGCGGCCTGCTGATCGCCGTGGACGGCATCGAGACTTTTCTGTTGGCCGTCCAGCTGGCGCCGGGGCAGGAGCCCACCGACATCGACGCGGTCGCCACCGCGCATGCCGTGGTGGGCAGGGAATTCGACTTCGAACTGATCGACCGCCTGCCGTGGGTGGCCGGCTATACGCTGGTGGCGGACCGGATGGGCGCGGGCCGCGTGTTCCTGGCGGGCGACGCAGCGCACCTTTTCACGCCCACGGGCGGGATGGGCTACAACACCTCGATCGACGACGTGGTGAATCTGGGCTGGAAGCTGGCGGCTGTGATCCAGGGCGCGGCGCCGCCCGCGCTGCTGGACAGCTACGAGCGCGAGCGCCGGCCCATGGCGCTGCGCAATACGGCCTTCGCGCGCCGCATGGCGGACAGCATCGGCAACCTGCGCGCCGGCGCCGACATCGAGGCGGCCGGCGAGGCCGGGGTCCAGGCGCGCGCCGAACTCGGCCGCCGCCTGGCCGCGCACGTGGCCAGCGAGTTCAATATCCCCGGCCTGCAACTGGGCGTGCGCTACCTGGACAGCCCCATCGTCGCGGCCGAGTCCGGCCCCGCGCCGCAAGACGATCCGAATCGCTATGAACCGCTGGCCTTGCCGGGGTCGCGCGCGCCGCATGCCGTCGTGCGCGGCAAGGTGTTGTTCGACTTGTTCGGACGCGACTTCACGCTGCTTGCCTTCGGCGTGCTGCCGGCCGCCGAGCGCGAGGCGTGGCGCGAGGCGGCGAACGAGTACGGCATGGGGCTGGAAGTGCTGGAGATCGACGATGCCGCCGCGCGGACCCTTTATGGCGCCGAGCGTGTGTTGATCCGGCCCGATCACCACATCGCCTGGCGGGGCCGGGCGGGGGGCGATGCGAGATCGCTGCTGGCCCGGGCTACAGGCAGGGCGAGGGAGAATTGACCGCCGCCTGAGGCATCAGGGCGCGAACGCATCGTCCTCGACGGCTTCGCGTATCTCCGCGACCAGGGCCAGCAGCGGATCGGCCAGAATGCGGGCGGTGCTGGCCAGGGGTTCGCTGGTCGACGTGCTGAGATTGAGCACGTAGATGTCGTGGCCGATCCGCAGCGGCGTCGCGACTGCCACCACCTCGGGCTGCCACGCCGCGGCGCAATAGCCACGGGTGCGCACGCTGTTTCCTGCTTCGCCGATTTCCCGCGCCAGGGCCGGCCAGTTCCGGCCGCGCCGCTGCTTGAACGTTTCCAGCAGGGGTTTGAGCTCCGCTTCGGTCAGCGTCGCCAGGTAGGCGCGTCCCAGCGAAGTCAGCTCCATCGGCACGCGCTGCCCCGAGACGACGTGCCGCAAGGCCGCGCGGCGCGCATAGCGTATCGATTCCAAATAGACCATTTCGTCGCGGTCCGGCGCCGCCAGTCCCACGTTGATCCGCTTCGCTTCGGCCAGGGCCCGCATCCGAGGCGCGGCCAGTTGCAGCACGCGCGATCCGGTGCGCATCGCATGCGCCAGGCTGAGCACGGCGGGGGCGAGCCGGTAGGCCCGGCTGTTGCCGTCGAACTGCAGCAGGCCGCTACGGACCAGTGTCTGCGTGAGCCGGCTGACGGTGGATTTCGACAAGCCGCTGCGTTCGGCCAGCTCCGTGTTCCCCAATGTGGCCGATCCGGGCCGGAATGCCCGCAGGATCTCGACGCCCCGTTCCAGGGAGCGGTTGGTGGGCGATCGTCCTGGTTTGCGAGGGCCTTCCACGTGCAGCCTCCGTTTTCGCGTTTGGCGTGGAGGGGAATTTTGTTCCACTGCTTGGAATTCGGCAACTGCGTTGCAAAAGGATCGCGCCTAATCTTTCGCCTGGCAGGCCCGCCTGCCTACAAGAACGAGCGAACCCCCCGGTGCGAACGCCGGTGTCCTACAGGAGACGACGATGTCCGATTCAACCCGAAGCATGGCGGCGCGCCGCCATGTGCTGGGAATGCTGGCCGGCATGCTGCTGGCCGCCAATGCCGCATGGGCGGCCTACCCCGAACGCCCCCTCCGCCTGATCGTTCCCTTTTCGCCGGGAGGCGGAACGGATCTGATCGCACGGACGCTGGGCGCGGAAATGGGCAAGGACCTGGGCAAGCCCATCGTCGTGGAGAACAAGCCTGGCGCTGGCACGATGATAGGCACCGATGCCGTGGCCAAGAGCCCGCCCGACGGCTACACCATCCTGATCGCCTCGTTCGCCCATGCGGTCAATCCCAGTCTCCAGCCCAGGCTGCCGTACTCGCACGAAACGGCGTTCGCACCAGTCATCCTGATCGGCGCGGGTCCGAACGTGCTGGTGGTCCGGGCCGAGAGCCCCTACAAGACGATGGCGGATCTGCTCGCGGCCGCCAAGGCCAACCCGGGCAAGCTGACCTACGCGTCGCAGGGCATCGGGACCTCCGCCCACCTGGCCGGCGAGATGTTCAGCAACCTGGCCAAGGTGGAACTGACCCACGTGCCCTACAAGGGGGCGGGTCCGGCGATCACGGATGTGCTGGGCGGGCAGGTGGACATGATGTTCGGCACGGCGGCCGCCACCTCGGGCTATGTGGAGAGCGGACGGTTCCGCGCCCTGGGCGTGACCAGCGCCAAGCCTTCTCCGTCCTTCGAGGGCGTGGCGCCGATCGGGGACACGGTGCCCGGCTACGTGGTCGAAAGCTGGTACGGGCTGTACGTGCCGGCGGGAACGCCGCCCGAGATCGTCGATCGCCTGAACAAGGCGGCCAGGATCGCGGCAAGAAGCGCCGAGTTCCGGGAGAAGGTCGAGAAGGAAGGCCTGGGCATCCGCGCGGGCGATCCGGCTGAACTCGAGGCCTATGTGGCCGCAGAAGAAAAGCGCTGGCGCAAGGTCGTCCGGGAAAACCATCTCAAGCCCAACTGAGCAGCCGCGTGCTGCATGCAAGGATGCGGGAATCACCATGACTTATTCATTGATATCGCTGCGGGTCGAGGACTCGATCGCGACACTGACGCTGAACCGGCCCGAGAAGCGCAATGCCATCAGCGACGACATGCGCGCCGAACTGATCGATGCGCTGGAGCGCGTCGCCGCCGACCGCGGCATTCGCGCGCTGGTGCTGACCGGCGCCGGCAAGGGGTTCTGCGCGGGCGGCGACATCGCCGGCATGGAGCGGCGCATGAACGCCCCCGCGGGCGAGATCGCCTTCAACGGCTGGCACCGCCAGCAGCGCGTGCACCACGCCCAGGCCTTGCTGCACACCATGCCCAAGCCGACCATCGCCGCCGTCAACGGCGCGGCGTCCGGGCTGGGGGCCGATACCGCGCTGGCCTGCGACTTCATCGTCGCCAGTGAATGGGCCAGCTTCTCGTGGTCCTACATCCATCGCGGCATCGTGCCCGATGGCGGCGGCATGTATTTCCTGCCCCGCCGCGTGGGCCTGCCGATGGCCAAGGCGCTGATCTTCAGTGGGCGCAAGGTCGACGTGGACGAGGCTGCGAAGCTCGGCATCGTCGACAGGACGTCCTCGGCCGAGACCCTGGTGGCCGATGCACAGGCCTGGGCAACGGAACTGAGCCGAGGGTCGGCGACGGCGCTGGCGCTGAGCAAGACCATACTCAACCAGGCCTTCGAGCTGCCGGCCGCGCAGGTCTTCGCCCAGGGCAGCCAGGCCCAGGGCATCTGCTATACCAGCAGCGAACACCGCGAGGCCGTCATGGCCTTCCTGGACAAGGCGGGCGCGCCCCGGGGGCAGGTGTGATGGATGCGATTTCCCGCTTGTTCAATCCGCGCAGCGTCGCGGTGGTCGGGGCCTCGGCCGACGCGGGCAAGACCGCCGGCCGCCCCGTTTCCTACCTGCTCAAGCACGGCTACCAGGGCCGCATCCTGCCGGTGAATCCGAAGGTGAGCCATATCGGCGAACTGCCTTGCTACGCCGACGTGGCGGCCTTGCCCGAGGTGCCCGACGTGGGCATTGTCCTGCTGGGCGCGGAGCGGGCGCACCTGGCCGTTCGCGATCTGGCGGCTCGCGGCACCGCCGCCGCCATTGTCCTGGCCAGCGGCTACACCGAAACCGGCGGCGAGGGCGCACGCCGGCAGGCACAGTTGCTGGAGGCAGCGGGCGGCATGCGCATCCTCGGCCCGAACACCATCGGGCTGGTCAACCTGACCGATCGCATCGTGCTGTCGGCCACGGGGGCGCTGGAAATGGAGGATTTCGAGGTGGGGCCGGTCGGCGTGGTCTCGCAGAGCGGAGGCATCCTGGGGGCGCTGCTGTCGCGGGCCAATGCGCGAGGCATCGGACTGTCGAAGCTGGTGTCGACCAGCAACGAGGTCGACCTGGACCTGGCCGATTTCGTCGACCATCTTGCCGACGACGACGCGACGCGTGTGATCGCGTTGTATGTGGAAACGATCCGGAACCCGGAAGCATTCCGCGCGGCCGCCCTGAAGGCCGCGCGGGCCGGCAAGCCGGTCGTGGCGTTCAAGATCGGCCGTTCCGAGGCGGGCGCGCGGGCCGCCGTTTCGCATACGGGCGCGATGGCGGGGGCCGACCGGATGTACGACGCCTTCTTCAGGCAGGTGGGCGTGATACGGGCCCGGACCTTCGACGAACTGCTGGACATCCCCTCGGCGCTGGCCACGGGGCGGCGGCTGGCCGGCAGGCGGGTGGCCATCCTGACGTCGACGGGTGGCGCGGGCACGCTCGTGTCCGACGAACTGGGCATGGCGGGCTTCGATGCGCCCGCGCCCGATGGCCCGACGGCCGAGGCCCTGCGGGCATTGCAGACGGGCGACCACGCGGTCCTGGACCGCAACCCCATCGACGTCACGCTGGCGGGCTTGAAGCCTGATCTCATGAAGGGCGCGATCCGGGTCTTGCAGGCCAGTCCCAGCTACGATGCACTGGTCGTCATCGCCGGATCGTCCAGCCTGGCCATGCCGGAACTGGTGGCGGGCGTGATCCAGGACTGCCTGCCGGACTCGCCCAAGCCCGTTATCGCCTATGTAAGCCCGCACGCGCCCGACGTGGTACGCGCGCTGACACGGCATGGCGTGCCCGCGTTCGCCGCGGCGGAGGGCTGTGCCGCGGCATTTCGCGGCATGCTGGAGGCCGGCGCGCGGGACGATGGGCCCGGCGGCGCCGGCCGGACGCTCGGCGCGATCGATGGCCTGCCGTCCGGATCGCTGGACGAACACGAGGCCAAGCGCCTGTTCGCGCGGTTCGGCGTACCGTGCGTCCGGGAAGCCGTCGTCGCCGGTCCCGCTGAAGCGGGGCAGGCGGCGCGCGAGCTGGGCGGACGCGTGGTGCTCAAGATGCTTTCCGCCGCCATCACGCACAAGAGCGACGTCGGCGGCGTCGCAGTCGATCTGGCGCCGGAGGCCGTGGGGGCGTGCCTCGAATCCATGGCGCGGGAAGTCGAGTCTCGCGCCGGGGTCCGGCCCGAGCGCTATCTGGTCCAGGAAATGGTGGGGCCGGGCGTGGAGCTTATCCTGGGCATGCGCCGGGATGCGCTGGGATCCGCCATTCTCCTGGGCATGGGAGGCATCGCCGCCGAGCTTTACAACGACACGAGCCTGCGCATGCTGAGCCCGGGCCAGGGCCTGGCCCGGCAGGAGGCCGCCGCCATGGTGCGGGAGCTGAAAAGCTGGCCGCTGCTGGATGGATACCGGGGCCGGCCGCGGGCCGACGTCGAGGGTCTGGTGGATGCGATCGTGGCGTTCTCGGAGATGGCCGCGCAACTGGGGGACAGGCTGGCCGAAGCCGAGATCAATCCCGTGTTCGTACTGCCGCGCGGGCAGGGCGTGCGCGCCGCCGACGGGGTCGCCGTCCTGGCTTGACGGCGGTTGCGTGCCGATCGCATCGATCGGCGCGCATGCCGCATCAGGCCTCGGTGTTGTGAATGAAATCCGGCGGCACGTCCGGCCCCCACTGATACAGGCTGTCCTCGGGCGGAAAATCCCCCGAGGGCCATTCGTGCCCGGCCGAGATGTAGTCGATGTCGGCCGAGAACTCGCAGTACGAGCCCCACGGGTCGCGCACGTAGTGGAAGAAATTCGAGCCCAGCACGTGCCGGCCCGTTCCCCATCCGCGCGTGTAGCCCGCGGCGGCCATTTGCGCCGCTCCTTGGCCGACCTGGTCGAGGCTGGCCACGTCCCAGGCCGCGTGATGCCAGCCGCGCGCCGAGCTGCGGGCGAACGCAACCAGATGGTGGTCGCAGCCGTGCGGGGCGTGGGTGAAGGCGATGCCTTCGCCGGAGCGGTCGGACAGCCTCAGGCCCAGCGTTGCTTCATAGAAGGCCAGCGCGCGCGAGACGTCGGGCGTGAACAGCAGCACGTGGGACAGGCGGCGCGGGCGGACCTGCGCGACCTGGCTGCGGAAGCGGGCGCCGCGCGCGTCGGCTTGCACGTGGATGTTGTCGAGCGGGCTCTTGGCATCCGGCGTGATCTTGGGGCCAGTCTTGACCTGGATCAGGTTGCCGTCCATGTCGTGGAACCAGATCCCTTCGGCGGTGGTGCGCGGCGCATCGGTGGCCATCGCGACGCCGGCCTGTTCCAGCCGGGCGCGGATGGCGGCCAGGTCGTCGGCATAGCAATTGAAGCTGAGGTAGGCCAGCGCCTTGCGCGGGCCCGCGTGGATGCGCGCCGAGACGTGCCCGTCCCGCGCCCGCAGCGCCAGGCCATCGCCTTCGGCTTCGACCGCGAGGCCGAAGGCTTCGTGGAAATGGCGGGCCACGGCCAGGTCCGGTACCGTCAGCGCGTAATGGTCGATGGAGTGCACCGCGGCTTGCCGGGCACCGGCGCCGTGCTGGGTTTGTGTGGTCATGAGTCTCCTCCGTCGTGCGGCCGTGGCCGCGCGTTCAGGCTTCGTCGGCGATGGGGTTGCGCAGCGTGGCGAAGCCGGTCACCGATATCTCGCAGACATCGCCGGCGCGCATCAGCAGCTTGGGCGTGCGGGCCCAGCCTATGCCGGCGGGCGTGCCGGTGACGATGACGTCGCTGGGCTCCAGCGTGATGGCTTCGCTGATGACGCTGATCAGTGTGGGGATGTCGAAGATCATGTCGTCGGTGCTGGCCGACTGGACCACCTCGCCGTTCAATCGGGTTTCCAGGCGCAGGCCGCGCGCCGCGGGCGGCACTTCGCTGGCGGTGACCAGTTCCGGGCCGAAGGCGCCGGTGGCGTCGAAGTTCTTGCCCACCGTCCACTGCGGAGACAGGAACTGGTATTCGCGCACCGAGCCGTCGTTGAACAAGGCATAGCCGGCGATGCAGTCGAGCGCGTCTTCCTTGCGGATGTGCCGGCCGCCGCGCTTGAGCACCACCGCCAGTTCACCCTCGAAGTCCAGGGAATCGGACACGCGGGGGCGGACGATGGGCTGGCCATGGCCGACCAGGCTGGTGTCGTAGCGCGGGAAGATGGTGGGGTAGGCGGGCTGCTCGTACTTGCTTTCCTTGGTGTGGTCGGCGTAGTTGAGCCCGATGCAGAAGATCTTGGCGGGATGCTCGACCACGGGCAGGTAGGAAACGTCGGCCTCGTCAACCAGCTTGCCGCCACCGCGGGTGCCGGCATGGGTTTCGAGGTCGGTGCCGGCGGCCAGCAGGGATTCGATCGATTCCTGGCCCAGGATCCGGATCTTGTCGCCTTCGGGGGTGCCGAGGTAGGAGGTGCCGTCGTGGAGGAAGCGGACGTAGCGCATCGGGGAATCCTGTCTCTGTTGTGGGGCGCGCGGGAAGAATGAGCACGCCCTTGTGCCCGATGCAAGCGTAAAGCGGGGGAGCGATGGGGAAAAGATGGCGGGTTTGCCCCACCGATACCTGTCAGGTATAGGGGGAGCTACGGCAAGACAGAGGCCGAGGCTGTTCGATTTCCAAAGAATTTCACAAACCAAAGACAGGTGCTTGCTATCACCCGATGGCCAAGCGTACGGGTTTACCGACACGGCTAAGCATTTCCACCAGCGTATCGATGGTGAATTTGGTGGTCTTCTTGTTTACCACGTCAGACACACGGGGCCGCGAGACCATCAGGATTCTTGCGGCATCGGCCTGTTTCAGGTGATGTTGGGCGATCCAGTCGGCCAGCTCCGACATGAGTTGCTCCTTGATCCGCTGCGTGTCGTTGATCTGCTGGCGCGAAATCTCCTGCAACCGCGCGGCTTCGTCAGCCGGGAAGCCCAGTTCCTGGAACAGGTTTGCGCCCGGCTTCGTGACATGACGGATTTCGGTGTCGATCTTCATGGCTTGGCCTTTCTCGCGTTGATCACGGCACGGTAGCGCGTCGTGGCAATGTCCTTGGAATTGACTAAGTCGTCGTAAGCGGATCCGATCCAGCGAATCTCCTTTTCGTGCGTCATGCACTGCCTATGTATAAAATTTTATACCAATGCGTGAGGAGAAAGGGAAGGGGCTCTGCCACACCCCGAGCGCGGATCAAGCATCGATGCAGGGAGGGGCGAAATACAGCACGATGCCGCTGCCGTGCTGGAGTCATTGCGAAACAAAAACGGGGCCTGCCGGCGTGTCGATGACGCCGGCAGGCCCCGTCAGGCAAGGGGGAAACCGCGGCTTACAGTCCCCGTGCCTTCAGTTGCGCATCCAGGCGCGGATAGACGCGTCGCGCGTTCAGCTCGAACACCTTGCGCTTGTCCTCGGCCGGGATGTCCAGCGCGTCGATGTAGCGCTTGGTGTCGTCGAAATAGTGTCCGGTCTGGGGATCGATGCCGCGCACCGCGCCCACCATTTCCGAGCCGAACAGGATGTTGTCGACGTCGATGACCTCGAACATCAGGTCGATGCCGGGCTGGTGGTAGACGCAGGTGTCGAAGTAGACGTTCTTCATCACGTGCTCGGCCAGCGGCGGGCGCTTGAGCATGTCGGCCAGCCCGCGGTAGCGGCCCCAGTGGTAGGGCACGGCGCCGCCGCCATGGGGAATGATGAAGCGCAGTGTCGGGAAGTCGCGGAACAGGTCGCCTTCGATGAACTGCATGAAGGCGATGGTGTCGGCGGCCAGGTAGTAGGCGCCGGTGGCGTGCATCGCGCAGTTGCACGAGCCCGAGACGTGGATCATGGCCGGCACGTCCAACTCGACCATCTTCTCGAAGAAGGGATACCACGAGCGGTCGGTCAGCGGCGGGGCGCTGAAGCTGCCGCCCGAGGGATCGGGGTTGAGGTTGCAGCCGACGAAGCCCAGTTCGGTGACGCAGCGCTCGAGCTCGGCGATGGAGCTGGCGATGGACACGCCGGGCGACTGCGGCAGTTGGCAGACGCCGATGAAGGTCTCGGGGTACAGGTCGACGACGCGCTTGATCAGGTCGTTCGAGCGGCGGGCCCAGACCTGGCTGACGTTCTCGTTGCCGACGTGGGGCTCCATGGCGGAGGCGCGGGGCGAGAAGATGGTCATGTCGGCGCCGCGTTCACGCAGGAGGCGCAGCTGGTTCTGCTCGATGGTCTCGCGGATCTGGTCGTCGGAGATATCGGGATAGGCCGGGTCGATGTCGTCGCCGGCCTTGAAGTTGGCCTTCTGCTGGTCGCGCCATTGATTGTGGGCGGCAGGCGAGGTCGTGTAGTGACCGTGGCAATCGATGATCATGCTGCGCAATTCCTGTGTGACGAAGGATGGCGTCGGCCAGGGCCGCGGGGCCATCGATGGGGGAGAATCCGGACGGCTCGGGAGCCGCCTACGCAACGCGCAATTGTAGCCGCTTGCCCTGGCGCGATACCCGCTGTTTTCCGCATTTCTGCTTTTCGTGTTTGCGCGGGAAGGGGCAGGCGGCGGGCGTCAGCGCCGCGCCACCAGCGCCGTGCGCAGCCGCTCGCGTTCGTCGGGCGCGGCCTCGATCAGGTAGCGGATGTCGCCCGCGACGGCGGCGGCCACGGGCAGTCCGTCTCGGTACAGAATGCGATTGCCGGCCAGCGCGGGAATTTTTTCGCCGGGCAGCAGCACGCCCGCCAGGTTCAGCGGATCGGCGGCGCAGACGCAGGCCAGTTCGCCGTCCGGCTCGCGCCGACGGATGCCGCGCAGCAGCGGGATGGCCTCGGGCAGCGCGAACTGTTCGCCGGCCAGGCCGGCCACGAAGCGGCCGCCCCGCACGTCGCCGCGGGCCTCCAGGCGATGGAGCACGGGCAGCAGTTCGCGCCAGGGCGGCAGCCACCGCGCTTCCCGTTCCAGCAGGCGCCAGAACACGACGCCGTAGCGGCGCAGCAGGACCTGGGCGATGTGTTCCAGGACCTGCGGGTCCGTGCGAGGACGCTTGCCCGGTGGGACGGGGTCGGTGGCGGCGGGCCGGCGCAGCAATGCCCAGCGCCCGGCCTGGTCCATCTGGTTCAGGGCCGTACCGTGGCGCGAACGCCGCCGCTGGTGGGCGGTGCGCTGGGACGCGGGGACCAGCAGCGCGCGCAGGCCGGCGTAGCTGTCGGCGTTCGCGGCTCCCGCCGCGACCAGTTCGCCCAGCGCCGTTTCCAGTTCATTGGGCAGCAGGCGGGTATCGCCCAGCAGTTCGTCGAAGAACATCGCGCCATGGCTGGCCAGCGCGTCGCGCACCCGCTGCGCGCGCGGCGACAGCTCGGCCTGGTGGTCCGGCGGCACCAGTGCCTGCCAGGGACCAAGGTGGCGCCGGGGCAGCAGGACCATGGGTGTGGCGCGCACCGGGCCGGCCGCGGACTTGCCCTGGCCCGCCAGGCGCATCCAGACCGCCTTGCCGGCCTGGCTCAGCTCGTCCAGCCAACCGGGGGAATAGGCTTCCAGCCGCGCCGGCAGGAGGTCCGATTCCCAGGCGCCTGCGGCAGCCTCGTAGCCTTCCAGCTGGTCGATGACTTGCGGCAGCGAACCGGGTCCGTGCAGCCGGGCATCCGGCGCGACGTGCTGCCATTCCAGCAGGAAGCGCATGAAGTCCTGCCGTTCGACCGGTTCGATCTCGCGCCGCAGGCGCTTGATGGTGTAGCGGTGGATGCGGGCCAGCAGGTGCCGTTCGCACCATTCTTCCTGCCGCGCCTGCGGATGGAAGCGGCCGCGCATGACATAGCCTTCGGCTTCCAGCCGGGCAAGGGCCACGGCCACGTCGGTCTCGGGCAGCAGGAGGTCCGCGGCGATGCGCGGGAGGGCGAGCGGGCCGAAGCCGGTCAGCCGCGCGCGTACGACCTCGACCAACGCGGCCTCGGCCTCCCACGGCTCGTCGCAGCCGGCGGGCAGGGCGATGTCCGGTTCGGCGCGGGCGCCGGGGTAAAGCGCGCGCACGCAGGCCAGGCGCTCGACCGGCACCCACAGGGCGGCGTCCGGTTGCACGCACAGCCGCGTCGCCCGGCCTTCCCGGGCCAGCGTGTCCAGCCAGCCGCGCCAGCCGTCGTTGGCCGCCGCCTCGGCCTCGGTCACGCAGGCCAGGCTGGCCAGGGCTTCCTGCATTTCGTCGGTGCCGCGCACGTCGGGCCAGGCCTCGGCGGCCACCGCGTCGATGGCGCCGGCGTCCAGGGCGCCCATGTCGTCCGCCGATTCCGGATCGGTCCAGCGGCGCGCCATCACGGCCTGGGTGCGGCGTTCCTCCAGCGGCGCGTCGTCCAGGAAGGCGTAGGGCCGCGCGCTCAGGATCTCCATGGCCAGCGGCGACGGGGTAGGCAGGTCGCGCGCCACCAGTTCGACCTCCTGTTTCTCGATCCGGCGCAGCAGCGCGAGCCAGCCTTCGGCGTCCATCGCCTCGTGCAGGCAGTCGCCGATGGTCTGCGCGACCAGCGGGTGGTCGGGGATCTCGCGTTCCCCGACCACGTTCTCGAGGCAGGCGGCCTGGTCGGGAAAGACCGCGGCCAGCAGGTCGTCGCTTTTCATGCGCTGCAACTGCGGCGCGACCTTGCGGCCGCCGACGTAGCGCGGCAGCGCCAGCGCGGTGGTGGCGTTCCAGCGCCAGCGCACGTTGAACAGCGGTGCGTCCAGCAGCGCCTGCACCAGCAGGTGCTCGGCGGTGTTGGAACGCAGGTAGCGCCAGACTTCGTCCAGCGGGAAGCTGTGGCTGGTGGACAGCGACAGCACGATGGCGTCCTCGGTGGCCGCGGCCTGCAGTTCGAAGTTGAAGCTGCGGCAGAAGCGCTTGCGCAGGGCCAGGCCCCAGGCGCGGTTGAGCCGGCTGCCGAAGGGGGAATGCACGACCAGTTGCATGCCGCCCGATTCGTCGAAGAAGCGTTCCATGACCAGGGTGCCGTGGGTAGGCAGCCGGCCCAGCGTCGCCTTCGCGCGCGCCAGGTACTCGACGATCTGGCGCGCCGCCGATGCGTTCAGGCCGATCTCGTCCATCAGTGCCTGGATCGCGCCCTCGACGTCGGGTGCCGCTTGCCCCGGGCGCGCCAGCAGTTGTTCGACCCGGGCGCGCAGGCGCGAGACGCCGGCCGACAGTTCGTCGCTGCGGCCGGGCGCCTCGCCCAGCCAGAACGGAATGCTGGGGGCGGCGCCGTGCGCGTCCTCGACACGGACGCGGCCGGCTTCCACGCGCAGGATGCGGTAGGACGTATTGCCCAGCTGGAAGACGTCGCCGGCCAGGCTTTCGACCGCGAAGTCTTCGTTGACCGTGCCGACCATCAGCCCCTGGGGCTCCAGCAGCACCGTGTAGTCGGCGTTGTCGGGAATGGTGCCACCCGAGGTGATCGCGGTCAGCTTGCTGCCGCGCCGTCCGCGCAGGGCGCCCGCCACCAGGTCGCGGTGCAGATAGGCCGCGCGCACGCCCTGGCGGCCGGTATAGCCCTCGGCCAGCATGCGCAGCACGGCGTCGAACGCCGGGCGTTCCAGGTCCGCATAGGGCGCCGCGCGCCGTACCAGCGCATACAGCGCTTCCTCGCTCCACTCCTGGCTGGCGACTTCGGCCACCAGTTGCTGGGCCAGCACGTCCAGCGGCGCGACCGGTACGTGCAGGGCGTCCAGTTCGTCGCGTCGCACGCAGTCCAGCAGCGCCGCGCATTCGATCAGCTCGTCGCGCGAGGTGGGGAACAGCCGGCCCTTGGGGATCCCCCCCACGTGGTGGCCCGAGCGGCCCACCCGTTGCAGGAAGGCGGAGATCGTGCGCGGCGAGCCGACCTGGCAGACCAGGTCCACGTCGCCGATGTCTATGCCCAGTTCGAGCGAGGCGGTGGCGATCAGCACCCGCAGGTCTCCGCGCTTGAGTCGCTGCTCGGCATCGAGCCGGTGTTCCTTGGCCAGGCTGCCGTGGTGGGCGGCCACCGCTTCCTCGCCCAGGCGTTCGGCCAGGTGGCGGGCGGCCCGCTCGGCCATGCGGCGGGTGTTGACGAAGACCAGTGTGGTGCGGTGCTGCGACACCAGCTCGGCCATGCGGTCGTACACCCGGTCCCAGACGTCGGTGGCCATGACGGCTTCCAGCGGCACGGGAGGCAGCTCTAGGTCCAGGTCGCGGCGCCGAGAGTGGCCGATGTCGACGATCTCGCAGGCGTCCGCGTGCGCCGGGCCGGCCAGGAAGCGCGCCACGGCCGACAGCGGCTTCTGCGTGGCCGAGAGCCCGATGCGGACGGGCCGGCCGCCGCACAGCGCATCCAGCCGCTCCAGCGTGAGGGCCAGGTGGCTGCCCCGCTTGTTGCCCGCCAGGGCATGGATCTCGTCCACGATCACGCTGCGCACGTCGGCCAGCATGCGGCGCCCGCTGTCCGAGCCCAGCAGCACATACAGCGACTCGGGCGTGGTTACCAGGATGTGAGGCGGCCGCTTGCGCATCGCCTGCCTGGCCTGGGCCTCGGTGTCGCCGGTGCGCACGGCGGTGCGGATACCGGGGTCGGGCAGGCCCAGGCGTTCCAGTTCCGCGGCGATGCCTTCGAGCGGCGCCTGCAGATTGATGCGGATGTCGTTGGACAGTGCCTTCAGCGGCGAGACGTAGACCACCATGGTGGCGTCCGGCAGCACGCCGCCGGCGTCCACGCCCATCCGTACCAGATCGTCGATGGCGGCCAGGAAGGCCGTCAGCGTCTTGCCCGAACCGGTGGGGGCGGCCACGAGCGTCGAGCGGCCGGCACGGATGTGCGGCCAGGCGCGGCGCTGGGCCTCGGTTGCCGAGCCGAACGCCTGGCGGAACCAGGCGGCCACGGCCGGATGGAAGCTGTGCAGCGCGTCGACGGGATGGCGGGCGATGGTCATGCCCGACTATATGGGGGCGGCGCCGCGCATCGCAACCATGGGCCATGGCGTGACGCATGGGCATCTTTCGCATCCAGGGTTCTCTAGAAAACCCTAACTGTTCATAAAAACATACTGTATGTGTGTTAGAGTGCGCGCAGGAGTCGTGAGCCGGCATGAACCGGCCGCGGCGGGCGACCCAGAACATCGTCAGGAGACACAAGCATGAAAGGCGTCCTTTTCCCCTCGCGGCTCGCGCTCGCCTTGACGCTGGCGCTGGCGGCCGTGACGGCTCACGGGCAGGCGGGCAAGGCGGAGGGCGACTATCCCTCCCGGCTCGTCAGGATCGTCGTCCCGTATACGCCGGGCACGAGTCCCGACACCCTGTCCCGCCTGCTGTCCGAGAAGCTGGCGGCGCGGCTGGGCCAGAACGTGGTGGTCGAGAACAAGCCCGGGGCGGCCGCGGCCATCGGCACGGCCTATGTGGCCAAGGCCGCGCCCGACGGCTACACGATCATGATGTCCCTGAATACGCACGTCATCACGCCCGCTTCGCGCAAGACGCCCTACGATCCGGTGAAGGATTTCGCGCCCATCGGGCAGATCGCGTCCGGCCAGATGCTGGTGCTGACGAACCCGTCGACACCGGCCAAGACCTTTCCGGAGTTCGTCGCCTACCTGAAGAAGGCGGGCGACAACGCGAGCTACAGCTCGCCCGGCCCGGGCTCGACCACCCATTTGTATTCCCTGGTCCTGCAAGACATGCTGGGAACGAAGATGCGCCACATCCCGGCCAACGGCATGGGCGTGGCGGCCATGGACGTCATGCAGAACAGTTCGACCATGCTGATCAGCACGGTCGAGGCGTCGCGCGCCAACGTGGCGTCGGGCAAGCTCAAGCCCATGGCGCAGACCGGCAAGGTGCGTTCGCAGCTGGTGCCCGACGTGCCCACCGTGGCCGAGTCGGGATACCCCGACTACGACCTGTCGATCTGGGTGGGCATGTACGCGCCGGCGGGTACGCCCAAGGCCATCGTGCAGCGCCTGCACGACGAGGTCGGCGCCATCATGGGGGCGCCGCAGATGCGCAAGGAGCTGCTCGAAAAGGGATACGACGTCGTGCTGACTTCGCCCGAGGAATTTGCCGAGCTGAACCGCAAGGAGTTCGCGCGCTGGAAGGACGTGGTCGCGCGCCACGGCCTGCAGGGGGAATAGGGTCCTAGCGCGCCTTGCGCGCGGACCGGCGCGGGGGGCGTGCGGCGACGATGGCGTCCAGCCCCGCCAGCGCATAGGTCTTCAGGTGCGCGGCCAGGTCCGCGGCCGGTTGCTGGAACAGCGCCTGGATGGGGCTGTTCATGTCGCGGTGGATGATCAGCAGCACCATGCACGGCGCCATGACGCTCAGCACGCAGCGGGTCAGCGCCGGGTCCCCGGCGGGGATGCCGGTGATCTCGGCGATGATGGCGCTGATGAGCCCGAACTTCGGCAGGGCCTCGGCCTCGATGATGCCGTTCAGGTGGGGCGAGGGCGCCAGCACCTCGCGCGCCCACAGGCGGATGTGCCAGCTGTCGGCATTGAGCAGGCTGGCGGTCAGGCCATCCAGGAACACTTCCAGCTTGTGCCGCGGGGGCTGGGCGCTGTGCGCCAGGCGCGCCAGATAGTCCAGGCTGACCAGATGCCTGTGGACTTCCTTCAATAATGCCAGGTAGAGGCCGTCGCGGCTGCCGAAGTGGTAGTTGACCGCGGCCATGTTGCATTGCGCCCGTTCGCAGATGGCCTTGCTGGTGGTATCCGCGTAGCCCCGCTCGGCGAACAGTTGTCCGGCTGTCTCCAGGATGCGGGCGCGGGTGGCCTCGCCATCCATGCGCGGAGAGCGGACAGGGATAGACGGTCGGGACGTGACGGCCATGCGGAAAGGCGCCGGGGACGCGGAAGTGGGCACGTAAAAATCATACATCAAATTGAAATTTGAGTTATATAATTTGCCGACCGACGGTTTCCAAGGGCGGCGGCGATGAAGAAGGTGCTGGCAGGAGGCGTACTGGTGGCGGTAGTGCTGGCGGGGGCGGCATGGTATGTCCTTCGTCCGGCCCCCGCCCAGGATGGCCTGACGCTATACGGCAACGTCGATATCCGGCAGGTGGCGCTGGCATTCGACGGCAGCGACCGGGTGGCCCGGATGCGGGTCGAGGAAGGCGACCGGGTCAAGGCCGGCGATGTCCTGGCGGAACTGGACGGCCGTTCGCTGCGTTTGCAGCAAGCCCAGGCGCGCGCCCGTATCGCCGTGCAGGAGCAAGCGCTGCTGCGGCTGCGCAACGGTACCCGGCCCGAGGAAGTGGCCCAGGCACAGGCCCAGGTGGCGTCGGCCCAGGCGGAGGCCGAGCTGGCGGAGCAGCAGCTCGCGCGGCTTCGCGGCATCGCCGCGAACACCGGGGGACGCGGGGTCAGTCAGCAGGACCTGGACAATGCCGCGTCGCGCCTGCGGGTGGCGCGGGCGCAATGGGACAACCGCAGCAAGGGGCTGCAACTGGCGCGCGTCGGACCGCGCAAGGAAGACATCGCGCAGGCCGAGGCGCAACTGGAGGTCTCGCGGGCCGAACTGGCGCTGATCGCCTATCGCCTGGAACAGACCGAGCTGAAGGCGCCGACCGACGCCGTCGTGCGCGCCCGGCTGCTCGAGCCAGGCGACATGGCCTCGCCCCAGCGTCCCGCCTACACGTTGGCGATCACCGATCCCAAGTGGGTGCGCGTCTATGTGTCGGAGCCGCAACTGGGGCACGTCAGGCCCGGCATGGCGGCCGAGGTCGTGACCGACAGCCAGCCCGACCAGCCCATTGCCGGCCGCATCGGCTACATCTCGTCGGTGGCCGAATTCACGCCCAGGAACGTGCAGACCGAGGAACTGCGGACCAGCCTGGTCTACGAGATGCGTGTGCTGGTGGACGACCCGCAGGACCGGCTGCGGCTGGGCATGCCGGCCACCGTTCGCATCGCGCAGGATCGGCGGGGCGAGGGAGCGCCCGGGCGATGAACGAGGCCGCCGTCGTCATGGCGCGCGACGTGTGCAAGCGTTTTCCCGCCGCGCGCGGGGGGCGCGAAACCGTGGCGCTGGACGGTATCTCGCTGGACGCGCCCGCCGGCGCGCTGACCGCTCTGGTGGGACCGGACGGCGCGGGCAAGACGACCCTGTTGCGCCTGGTGGCCGGCCTGATGAAACCCGAGGGCTCGCTGCGGGTGCTGGACGTCGATGTCGCCGCGGATCCGCAGGCGGTGCAGAACCGCATCAGCTACATGCCCCAGCGATTCGGCCTGTACGAGGACCTGAGCGTGCAGGAGAACCTGGACCTGTACGCGGACCTGCATGGCGTGTCCCGGGAACAACGGCGCGGGCGCTATGCCCGCCTGCTGGAGATGACCGATCTCGGCCGTTTCACCGCCCGCCCCGCGGGCAAGCTGTCGGGCGGCATGAAGCAGAAGCTGGGGCTGGCCTGCACGCTGGTCCGGTCGCCGGAACTCCTGCTGCTGGACGAACCCACGGTGGGCGTGGACCCCCTGTCGCGCCGGGAACTGTGGCAGATCGTCCAGCAACTGGTCGACGACGAGCGCCTGTCCGTGATCGTCAGCACCACCTATCTGGACGAGGCCGAGCGCTGCGCGCGCGTGTTCGTGCTGCACGAAGGCAGGCTGCTGGCGCAGGGCCGGCCCGAGGACATCCGCCGCCCCGCGCGCGGGCTGTGCTTCGTCGCGGCACCGCCGCCGGGCGAGCCGGCCAGGCTGCTGCAGGCGCGCCTGCTCGACGACACGGCTCGCATCATCGATGCCGTGCCCCAGGGCGGCGAGGTACGGGTGATCCGCCGCGAGGCGGAGCGGGGCGCGCCCGCGCAGCAGCCGGGAGACGTCCTGGCCTGGCGGCCGGTCGAGGCTCGGCTGGAAGATGGCTTCATGGTGCTGCTGCGGGAACGCCAGCCGGAGGCGGGCACGGCGGCGCCGTTGCCCGCGCCACGCGCGCAGGCCGCAGGCGGCGAAGCCATCATCGAGGTCCGCGACCTGGTGCGCAAGTTCGGCGATTTCGTCGCCGTGGACCGCACCAGCTTCACGGTGAAGAAGGGGGAGATATTCGGCCTGCTCGGCCCCAATGGCGCGGGCAAGACGACGACCTTCCGCATGCTGTGCGGCCTGCTGCCCGCCAGCAGCGGCTTCCTGCGGGTGGCGGGCGTGGACCTGCGGACCGCGCCGGCGCGGGCGCGGCGCAGCGTGGGCTACGTGTCGCAGCGGTTCGCGCTGTACGGCAACCTGAGCGTGATGGAGAACCTGACCTTCTTCGGCAGCGCCTATGGCCTGCATGGCGAACGGCTGCGCGCGCGCATCGGGGCGGTGCTGGCCCAGTTCGGACTGCAGGACCAATCAGACGCGGCCAGCGGACGCCTGCCCGGTGGCTACAAGCAGCGGCTGGCGATGGCGGTGGCGTTGCTGCACGAACCCGACATCCTGTTCCTGGACGAGCCCACCAGCGGCGCCGACGCGCTGGCGCGGCGCGAGTTCTGGCGCCGGATCA
Organism: Pigmentiphaga sp. H8; assembly: GCF_003854895.1. NCBI lineage: Bacteria > Pseudomonadati > Pseudomonadota > Betaproteobacteria > Burkholderiales > Alcaligenaceae > Pigmentiphaga > Pigmentiphaga sp. H8. Next base: position 1,626,397 of record NZ_CP033966.1, read on the forward strand.
CGGCGCTGGCCGCCGACGGCACCACCGTCGTGGTGACGACGCACTTCATGGAAGAGGCGGAGTACTGCGACCGCATCGTCATCCAGGATGCCGGGCGGCTGCTGGCGCTGGGCACGCCACAGCAGGTGCGCAGGCAGGCGGGCGAGACGGACGCACGCCGCATGAACATGGAAGAGACGTTCATCGGCATCGTCGAGCGCGGCCGCAAGCGCGAGACCGCGGAGGCTGCGGCATGAGCGCATCCCCGTCCGGCGGTTTCTGGCGGCGCCTGGTCTCCTTGACCCGCAAGGAGGTACGCCAACTGCTGCGCGACCGCGCCAACCTGATGATGGGCATCGCGCTGCCCATCGTCCTGATCCTGATCTTCGGCTACGGGTTGTCGCTGGACGTGAAGAATGCGCCCGTGGCGGTGGTGCTGGACGATGCCTCGCCGGTCGCGCGCGACGTGGTGGCCGGATTGTCCACCCCGGGTTACCTGGCGCCCCGCGTGGTCGGGTCGGAGCACGAGGCTTACGCGCTGATGCGCGCGCGGGAGGTGGACGCCGCCGTGCTGGTGCCGGCGGACTTCTCGCGGCGGCTGGCCGCCGGCGACGCGCAGGTGCAGGTCCTGCTGCAAGGCGCGGACGCCAGCCGCGCGACGATGATACGCGGCTATGTCGCCGGCGCGCTGGCGTCGTGGGGCCAGAAACGGGCCGACCGGGGCGAAGCCGCGCGGCCGGCCACGGGCCAGGTCCAGGTGGTCGACCGCATGTGGTTCAACGCCGCCAACACCAGCACGTGGTATCTCGTGCCCGGGCTGATCGTGCTGATCATGACGCTGGTGGGCGCCTTCCTGACGGCGCTCGTCATGGCGCGCGAGTGGGAACGGGGCACGCTGGAGTCGCTGTTCGTCACGCCGGTGCGTCCGGTGGAAGTGCTGCTGGCCAAGATCATTCCCTATTTCTGCGTGGGGATGATCGGGCTGGCGCTGTGCCTGGCCGCGGCGGCATTCCTGTTCCACGTGCCCATGTACGGATCGCTGCTGATCCTGCTGCTGAGCGCCATGCTTTATCTGTTCGTCGCGCTGGGCATCGGCCTGGTGATCTCGTCGGTGACCCGGAACCAGTTCCTGGCCAGCCAGGTGGCCCTGATCGCGAGTTTCCTGCCGGCCCTGATGCTGTCCGGCTTCATGTTCGATCTGCGCAACGTGCCGACGGCCATCCGGATCATCGGGCAAATCCTGCCCGCCACCTATTTCATGGAACTGATCAAGTCGCTGTTCCTGGCCGGCAACAACTGGCCGCTGATCACCAGGAACTGCGCCATCCTGGCGGCCTACGCCGTGGTGCTGCTGGGCGTGGCGCGGCTGGTCACGCGCAAGAGGCTGGACTGACATGGATGACTTCATCGACTTCTGGCGACGCCTGGTCCAGCTGTGCCGCAAGGAGCTGCTGGCCATCCTGAAGGACCCCGCCAACCGGGCCATCCTGGTCGTTCCCGCCTTGCTCCAGAGTTTCGTGTTCGGCTATGCCGCGACCTACAACCTGACGAACGTGCCGTACGCGGTGCTGGACCAGAGCCAGGGCGCGGCGTCGGCCCGGCTGCTGGCGCGCCTGGACGGCACCGGGGTCTTCCACCGCGTCGCCACGCTGACGGCGCCCCGGGACATCGCGCGCGTGGTGGATGCCGGCGACGCGCTGCTGGTCCTGCAGTTCGGGCCGGACTTCGAGGCCCGGCTGGCGCAGGGGCAGGACGCCCCCTTGCAGGTCATCCTGGACGGCCGCAACTCGACCACTGCCGGCCAGGCATCCGCCCACGTCGCCCAGATCGTGGCGGCCTACAACGCCGAGCTGCGCGGCGGCGGGATGCCGGTCACCGCCGTGCCGCGCGTCTGGTACAACCCCAACCTCGAGACGCGCTGGAACATCATGCCGGCGCTGATCGCCGCGCTCAGCATGATGCAGACCCTGATGCTGACCGCGCTCTCGGTCGCGCGCGAGCGCGAGCAGGGCACGTTCGACCAGTTGCTCGTGACGCCCTACACACCCATGGAGATCATGCTGGGGAAGGCCGTGCCACCGGTCCTGATCGGCCTCGTGCAGTCGTCCATCATCCTGTGCGTCGCGCTGTTCTGGTTCCGCATTCCCATGGCCGGGTCGCTGGCGACGCTTTACGCGGGCCTGGCGATCTTCACAGTGGCCTGCGTGGGAATCGGGCTGTCCATCTCGGCGGTCTCGGCCAACATGCAGCAGGCCATGCTCTATACCTTCGTGCTGATCATGCCGCTGATGCTGCTGTCGGGCCTGGCCACGCCGGTGCGCAACATGCCCGATCCCCTGCAGGCCGCGACCCTGGCGAATCCGCTGCGCTTCGCCATCGATCTCGTGCAGCGGGTGTATCTGGAAGGCGCCGGCCTGGCGTCGCTGTGGCGCAATCTCGTGCCCATGTTCGTCCTGGGCGCGGTCACGCTGCCGCTGGCGGCATGGCTGTTCCGCCATCGTCTGGTTTGACTGGAGGCAAGCATGGCATGCGATCCCATCCGCCGGTCCCGTCCCTTTCTGCAAGCGGCCGTGCTCGCGTTGTTGCTGGGCGGCTGCGCGGCCGTGGGGCCGGACTTCACGGCGCCCACGCCCGCACAGCCGGCGGACTGGAACAGTTGGCGCGGCGGCCCCGAGGACCTGCGCGATCCGGTCTCCACGGCGCCGCCGCCTGAGCGCTGGTGGGAGACCTTCCAGGATGCGCGGCTGGATGCGCTGCTGGCCCGGGCGCGCGAGGCGAGCCCCGACCTGCGCACCGCGGCGCTGCGCTTCGCCCAGAGCCGGCTCATGCGGCAGACGGTGGCCGCGCAGCGCGGGCCGGACGTGGGCCTGTCGGCGGGCGTGTCGCGCCAGCGCCAGAGCGAATACGGCGCCGGTACCCGCCTGTTGGACGCCATCGCGCCCAACAACCGCGAGCAGCTCGTGTCGGCGCTGAGCGACCCGTTCACGCTGTACCAGGCGGGGTTCGATGCGTCCTGGGAACTCGATCTGTGGGGCCGGGTCGCGCGCTCGGTCGAGGCCGCCGACGCCGACGTGGCCGCCTCGGCGGCGGCGCTGGCGCAGGCGCGGCTGTCGGTGGCGAGCGAGATCGCCCGCAACTACTTCGAACTGCGCGGCACCCGCTCGCAACTGCGGTGGCTGCAAGAGGACATCGCCGCGGCCCGGGAGTCCCTGGACATCCTTCAGGCGCGGCGCGACGGCGGGCAGATCGACGCGCTGGACGTGTCGCGGCAGCAGGCGCTGCTGGCCGACCTGAACGGGCGGCTGGCACCTTTGCGCGCGCAGGAGGCCGCGGCGGCCAATCGCATCGGCCTCCTGGTCGGCCAGCCTCCCGGCGCGCTGCGGGACGTGTTGAGCGAAACGGGGGACGCGGACACTGCCATGCCCGACCTGGAGCTGGGGCTGCCTTCCCAGGTGGCGCTGCGCCGGCCCGACATACGGGCGGCCGAGGCCCGGCTGCACGCGGCCACGGCCGACATCGGCATCGCCACGGCCGACCTGTATCCGCGCATCGTGCTGGGCGCGAGCTTCGGCTACGAGTCGTTCAAGGATGGCAAGTTCGGCGAATGGGGCAGCCGGCGCTGGTCGGTGGGGCCCAGACTGTCGCTGCCGCTGTTCGACCAGGGGCGCCGCCGCACCACCGTGGCGCTGCGCGAACTGGCGCAGCAGGAGGCGGCGGCGTCCTACCAGCAGACGGTGCTGCGGGCGTGGCAGGAGATCGACGATGCCTTGACCGGCTACGGTGCCGAACGCCGGCGCAATCTGGAATTGCAGCGCAAGCTGCGCGCGAGCGGCGACGCCCTCGACCTGGCCCGGGCGCGCCACGCCGGCGGGATGACGGACTTCCTGCCGGAGCTCGACGCCCGGCGCACGCTGCTGCAGGCCAGGCGCGACCTCGCGCAAAGCGACAGCCAGCTGCGGATCGGGCTGGTCGCGGTCTACAAGGCCATAGGCGGGGGCGGGCAGGTCGCGCCGCGGGCTCCCGGCTCCTGATCGCGACATCTGTTACGAATCCGCGATCCCGCGCCCCGCGTGCCTTCCGGCCCGGCGGCGGGGTGCGGCCTTTCCATCCCCTATTGCCAGATGCGGCGCGGCGCCTTAATTTGGAGCCATCGGGGCGCCCCGAGCAAGGACAAGGACCATGATCTATCGCAAACCGTCCAATGCCATGTGGATCGACGCGGTCAGGCTGCTGGAGCAGGCGGACAACCTGCATCGCCAGTTCTTCCGTCCGGGCCAAGGCGGACCCCAGGGGCCCACCTGGGAACCCCCCATCGACATCTTCGAGACCGGCCGCGCCTTGTCCGTGCTGGTCGCGCTGCCCGGCGTCGCGCCCGACCAGGTCCAGGTGCTGATCGACGGGGCGACGCTGACCGTGGTGGGCGAACGCCCCTTGCCGGCGCCGGCCGAGGCCCACATCCGCCGCATAGAAATTCCCTACGGCCGTTTCGAGCGGCGCATCGCGCTGCCGCCGGGCGCCTTCGAAATCCGGGAGCACAGGATGGTGGACGGCTGCCTCCTGTTGACCCTGCTCAAGCTGGGATAGGCAGGCGGCACGCCGCAACTCGAACCAGGGACAGGTAAGAAGCCATGGCAAACGAATTTCGAGACCAACAATCGGGACAGGAACGGCAGGAGGCGCCGGGTGCGCAGCCCGCGAGCCAGGGGGCCGCGCCGTCGATCGCGCTGCCGTCGGATGCGCTGACGCTGATCCCGGTGCGCAATCTCGTGCTCTTTCCGGGATTGGTGGCGCCCATTTCCATCGGCCGCGACAGCACCGTGCGCGGCGCGCAGGAAGCCGCGCGGGCCAGCCGCCAGGTGGGCGTGGTGCTGCAACGCGATCCGGAGGCCGAGGAGCTGGGCGACGGCGACCTCCATCCCATGGGGACGGTGGCCAACGTGATGCGCTACGTGACCACGCCCGACGGCACGCATCACGTCATCTGCCAGGGTGTGCAGCGTTTCCGCATCATCGAGCTGCTGCAGGGCTATCCGTTCATGGTGGCGCGGGTCCAGCGCTTCGAGGATCCCGAGATCATGACCTCGGACATCGAGGCGCGCCTGATCCAGCTCAAGGCGCGCGCGCTGGACATCCTGCAGTTGTTGCCGCAGGCGCCGGCCGAACTGGCGGGCTCGATCCAGAATATGACCTCGGCGCCGCTGCTGACGGATTTCATTGCCGGGCTGATGGAGATCAAGCCCGAGGAAAAGCAGGACGTGCTCGAGACCGTGGACGTCGTGGCCCGGGCCGACAAGGTGCTGGCCCTGATGATGCATCAGATCGAGGTGCTGCGCATCAGCCGCGACATCGACCAGCAGACCAAGGCGCGCTTCGAGGACCGCCAGCGCGAGGTGATGCTGCGCGAGCAGCTCAAGACCATCCAGCAGGAACTGGGCGAGACCGAGGGCAACGGCGCCGAACTGGCCGAGCTGGGCGAGCGCATCGCCAAGGCGGGGATGCCGGAAGAAGCCGAGAAGCAGGCGCGCAAGGAACTCAAGAGGCTCGAGGGCATACCCGAGGCATCGGGCGAATACTCGATGATCCGTACCTACCTGGACTGGCTGATCGAGCTGCCCTGGTCGGTATCCACCGACGACCGCATCGACATCGCCGAGGCCCGCCGGATCCTGGACGAGGACCACTACGGGCTGGACAAGATCAAGCGCCGCATCCTGGAATACCTGGCCGTGCGCAAGCTCAATCCCGCCGGCAAGAGTCCGGTGCTGTGCTTCTCGGGGCCGCCCGGGGTGGGCAAGACCTCGCTGGGCCAGAGCATCGCCAAGGCCACCGGACGCAAGTTCGTGCGGCTGAGCCTGGGGGGCGTGCACGACGAGGCCGAGATACGCGGCCATCGGCGCACCTATATCGGCGCGTTGCCGGGCAACGTGATCCAGGCCATCCACAAGGCCGGTTCGAACAACTGCGTGATGATGCTGGACGAGGTGGACAAGCTGGGCGCCAGCGCGCAGGGCGATCCCGCCGCCGCGCTGCTGGAGGTGCTCGATCCCGAGCAGCACGACACCTTCCGCGACAACTACCTGGGCGTGCCGTTCGATCTGTCCAAGGTGCTGTTCATCGCGACGGCCAACGTGCTCGACGCCATCCCCGGCCCGCTGCGCGATCGCATGGAGATCATCACGCTGCCGGGCTACACCGAGGAAGAGAAGGCCCAGATCGCGCGCCGCTACCTGGTGCCGCGCCAGCTCGAGGCCAATGGCCTGACGCCCGCGCAGGGCGAGATCACCGACGCGGCCATCCACGAGGTGATCAACGGCTATACCCGCGAAGCCGGCGTGCGCAATCTCGAGCGGGAAATCGGCAGTACCTTCCGCCATGCCGCCATGAGCGTGGCCGAAGGAACCGCGCAGCACGTGCGCATCGACGTGGACGAGGTGCACGCGATCCTGGGCGCGCCGCGCTTCGAAAGCGAGATCGCCATGCGCACCGGCATGCCGGGCGTGGCCACGGGCCTGGCCTGGACGCCGGTCGGAGGCGACATCCTGTTCATCGAGGCCAGCCGCACGCCAGGCAACGGCAGGCTGATCCTGACCGGGCAACTGGGCGAAGTGATGCGCGAAAGCGTGCAGGCGGCCCTGACGCTGCTCAAGGGCCGGGCGGCTTCGATGAACGTCGATCCCGCGCTGTTCGAGCACAACGACATCCACGTCCACGTGCCGGCGGGCGCGATTCCCAAGGACGGTCCCAGCGCCGGGGTGGCGATGTTCGTCGCGCTGACCTCGCTGATGACCGACAAGCCGGTCCCCTCGGACCGGGCGATGACGGGCGAGATCAGCCTGCGCGGATTGGTGCTGCCGGTCGGGGGCATCAAGGAAAAGGTACTGGCTGCGTTGCGGGCCGGCATCAAGACCGTGCTGTTGCCGGCGCGCAACCGCAAGGACGTCGACGACATCCCCGAGGAATCGCGCCAGCAGCTCCAGTTCATTTTCCTGGAGACGGTCGAGGATGCGATCCGCGCGGTGACGCCGGCGGACAGGCAGGGGGAGACGGTGGCCGGCTGATGGCCGGGGGGCCATTCGTCGGCTGGGAATGTCGATTCGGCCGCCGGGGTTGCGGTGTCGGGATCCTGACAAATAAGATCGTTCGCGTACGACAAACGCACGGTTTCGGTCGTTTGCCGAGTTCTCTCGCATGGGATCTTTACGCATATGACGACGTCTCCGTATTTCCCGATCCCGGCCGCCGCTGGCGGCTGCACCCGGCCGTCGTTCCGGCCGAACCTCGTGGCGGCGGCCGTGCTTGCCGCTCTGTCGTCGCTGGCCGGGACCGCGCAGGCCCAGGTCGTTCGCGACTACCGGGGTACCGATGGTACTTGCTGCTATAGCCATAACGGCTCGGACGGCAGCAACGGCACCGATTTCGTCGGCGCTTCCGACTCGTCGCTGAACGTCTCGATCGGCGCCGGCACCGCGGTCTTCGTGGACGTGAGCGGCGGCCATGGCGGCAACGGCGAAGGATCCACCGATCCGGACGATCCGAACTACAACCACTGGGGCGGCAACGGCGGGGACGGCGCGACGCTGGGTTATGACCTGCTGTACAGCACCCTGAGCAGCGGCGGAGTCGGGCTGCGCGCCGCCTCGCATGGCGGCGATGGCGGCAGGTGGGCGATCCAGAGCGGGGGGCGGCGCTACGGCGATGCCGGAGACGGCCACGACGCGGACGTCGTGGTCTCGGGCACGGGAATCACCGCCGGGGTCTACGGCATATGGGTCGATTCCGTGGGCGGCGTGGGGCGGGAACCCTCGATCCGGGACGTCCTGCCGTCTGGCGATTCCGGACGCGGGGGCAATGCGGGCGCGGCCAGCGTAAGCCTGAGCTACGGATCGTCCGTGACGGTGTCCGGCAGCACGGGGCAGTCGGAGACTGCCGGCATCCTGGTCCAGTCCGTGGGGGGCGAGGGCGGGGACGGCTTTCACGGCGGCGTCGGCGGCGGGCACAGCACGGCGGGGCAGGGCGGCGACACCGGCGATGTCAGCGTCAGCATCGACGACAGCAGTTCCGTCACCACCAACGGCACGGGAACGGCGGGCGTGATCGCGCGTACCCAGGGCGGCCAGGGCGGAGGCGCGGAAGGCGGCGAGGAGGGCGAACCCGCGCAGGACGTGCGCGCCAATCGCGGCGGAAACGCCGGGCACGTCACCGTCTCGAACGCGGGCGCCATCACGACGCGCGGCAGGTCGTCCGCGGCCATCCTGGCCGGCAGCCAGGGCGGTCGGGGCGGCGATGGCGGGGCCGGATCCTGGTCTTATGGGCACGATGGTGGCGACGGCGGCTCGGCCAGCGGCGTCTCCATCACCAATTCGGGCCGGATCGCCACCTACGGCGATTACTCCAACGGCATCCAGGTCCGGGTCGCCGGCGGCGACGGCGGCAAGGGCGGAGAGGGCGGCCTGTCGGGCCACAGCGGCAGCGGCGGTGCCGGCGGCGGCGTGGGCGCGCTGGCCTATGACATCACCAACAGCGGTTCGATCGAGATCGCCGGCGCGGGCGCCGGAGACGACAGCGGGACCACGGGCACGGGATCCTTCGGCATCGTCGCCCAGGCCTCGGGCGGCCAGGGCGGCGACGGCGCCGAGGCGGCGGGGTGGTTCGTCGTGGGCGGCAACGGCGGCGGGGGAGGCAATGGCGGCGCCGGCCGCGTGACCAACACCGGCAGCATTTCCACCACGCGCGACCAGAGCGGCGCCGTGATCATGCAGAGCGCCGGCGGTGGCAGCGGCGTGGGCGGCGATGCCGACAGCGCGGGCCTGATCGTGTCGATGGCGGTGGGCGGCCGCGGGGGCGTCGCGGGCGACGGCGGCGATCTGTCGCTGATGTCGTCCGGCCGGATTTCCACGCAGGGCGCCGGCTCCACCGGCGTGCTGCTGCAAAGCATAGGCGGGGGCGGCGGGCACGGCGGATCGGCCCAGGCGGCCTCGGTGGGCGTGCTGGTCGGGGTCGCGCTTGCCACCGGCGGCGACGGCGGCGCGGGCGGCGCGGGCGGGCATGTCTCCATCGAACTCGATCCGGTCGGCTCGGTCACGACCGCCGGCGCCGTCAGCAGCGCGGTGGTCGGCCGGTCGGTCGGGGGTGGAGGCGGCAACGGCGCTTTCGCGGAATCCGTTCAGGCGACCATCGCGCCGGAACTGGGACCGGACATTCCATCGGGTACGGGCAGCATCCAGGTCACGGTGGGCGGCCGCGGCGGCTCGGCGGGCAATGCCGGAGAGGTCGACGTCTCCAATGCCGGCACCGTGGCCACCTTGGGACACGAGAGTCATGGCATCTTCGCGCAGAGCAGTGGCGGCGGGGGCGGCAACGGCGGCGTGGCGGCCGCGCCGCTGCGGCCGACGACGATAGGCGCGTCCAGCTTCACCATCAGCTATGGCGTCACGACCGGCGGCGAAGGCGGCAGCGGGGGGCATGGCGGGACGATCTCGGTGCGCAACCAGAGCGGCGGCGCGGTCACCACTGCCGGCGACCATGCCGTGGCCGTGCTGGCACAGAGCGTGGGCGGCGGAGGCGGCAACGGCGGCCTCGTCCAGCAGGAGACCGAGCGTTCGTTCGAACCCGTGGTCAGCTCGCCCACGGCATTCCTGGAGACGCTGACCAAGGTTTCCGAGTGGCTGGAGGAGGCGCCGAACTCGATCTCGTTCGGAGGGCTGAGCTACGCGATCGACGCCCGGGTCGGCGGCAACGGCGGGAGCGGCGGCAACGGCGGCGATGTCACGGTCGCCAACGACGGCGCCATCGCGACGCAGGGCCTGGCGTCGGCGGGCATCCTCGCGCAAAGCATCGCCGGCAGCGGCGGGCGGTCCGGGGCCATCGGCTCGGCGGGAGCGTCCAGCCTGCTGTCCGCGATAGATTCCCTGCTGAAGGCCGCGAATGAAGGCGTCAGCAACGTGGTCTCGCTGGCGCCTTCGATAGGCACCAACCTGTCGGTGGGCGGGAATGCCGGCGACGGCGGGCGGGGGGGCACGGTGCAGGTGACCAACACCGGCACGGTCTCGACCGCCGGCAAGGCCGCGCCCGCCATCCTGGCGCAGAGCGTGGGCGGCGGCGGGGGCGTGGGTACGGTATCCGAGCAGGATCTGGCCGAGCTGGTGAAGGAGCACGGCGCGGACCAGGCCGCCGAGATCCTGGAGAAGATCAACAAGATCGCCGAACTGCTCGCGTCCAAGGGCCTGTCCCTGAGCCGCAACATCAACGTGACCGTGGGCGGCGGCGGAGGGGGCGGCGGCAATGGCGGCCTGGCCACCGTCGATGCCAGCGCGGCGGGCAGCGTCGTGACGACGATGGGCGATCATGCGCCGGGCATCGTGGCGCAAAGCGTGGGGGGAGGCGGCGGCAAGGCCGAGGTGTCGAGCTTCCTGGTCGGGGCCGGCGGGCTGGCCACGCCGGCCGGGCACACGGACGCGCCGCTGACGATCACGATGGGAGGCAGCCGGATCCTGTCGGGCTTCGTGTCGGAGTCGGCGGTGATGAGCGGCGGCGGCGCCTCGGTCACGACCGGACAGGTCCGCACCCAGGGCGACGATGCGCCGGCGGTGATCGCGCAGAGCGTGAGCGGCGGTGGTGGACTGGCCTCGATCAGCATCGACGGCCTGGACGCGGCGGGGCTGGGGGCCGGCCACGCGGCACAGGCGCCGGTCATTTCGCTGGGTGGGAAGATCAGCGTGGTGGACGGATTCTCGATCCCTCCCATCGATGCCGGCGACGCGACGGTCACCACGACCGGCGGCAACATCGTCACGTCCGGCGCGTTGTCCCACGGCTTGATGGCCCAGAGCATAGGCGGCGGGGGCGGCGCGGCGACGCTGGCCAGCAGCGCGGCGGCGGCGCCGCTGCTGGCGCCGGCGCAGGTGACGCTGGGGATGGATGCGTCGAACCAGGAGGCCATGCGGACCGACGGCGGACATGTTTCCGTGACCACCGGCAAATATGACGAAGGATCGAGCACGATCGCTCATACGATGGTCCAGACCTCGGGCGACCTGGCCTTCGGCGTGCTGGCGCAAAGCGTGGGTGCGGGCGGCGGATACGTGGCCCTGCTCAATGGCGGGCAGGCGCAGGCCCCGGCCAGCGTCGCGCTGGGGGCGCTGGGCGGCGCGACGGGCGACGGCGGCCAGGTCGATGCGCACGTGGTGGCCAACAGTTCCGTCAACACCCGGGGCAGGAATGCCGTGGGCGTGCTGGCGCAAAGCGTGGGCGGCGGAGGCGGCATCGCCGGCCTGTCTACGGCCGCGGGCAGGACGACGCTGGCCGCGCCGGCGTCGCAGGGCTCGGGCGCGGGCGGCGCGGTCAACGTGAACGTCGAAGGCTCGGTGCTGACCGAGGGCGCCGGCGCCATCGGTGTGCTGGCCCAGAGCGTGGGCGGCGGCGGAGGCCTGGCCGGGGACTTTTCCTCGGTCAGCTACGACGACAATCTGGTCAAGACCGTCGACGTGACGGGAGGGAGCGGCAACGGCGGCGCGGTCGACGTGCAGGTGGGCGTCATGGTCGCCACGCAGGGCCGGAATGCGCCCGCGATCGCCGCGCTCAGCCTGGGCGGCGGCGCCGTCTTCTCGGAGGCCGGCATCCAGGTTCGCGGCAGCGGCGGCGGAACGGGCAGCGCGGGCGGGACGATCAACATCGGACTGGGCACCGGGTCCCTGGTCACCGCGCAGGGCGGCGGCGCGCCGGCCATCCTGGCGGTAAGCGCCGGCAGCGCGGCGCAGAACAGCGGCGGCCCCGTCACGATAGGCGTGGGGGCGTCGTCGGCCGTATACGCGGACACCGCCAGCGGTACCGCCATCCGCACGGTTACCGACAACGCCACCTCGGTCGCCAACCAGGGCCTGATCGCCGGCGCGACCGCGATCGAAGCCTCCGGCCGGGTGGCCGTGGACAACCATGGCCTGTTCATCGGCAACGTCACGAGCGGCGACGCGGCCCACAGCTCCTTCGTCAATCACCCGGACGCGGTGCTGGCCAGCGGCCAGCGGCTGGACGCCTCCCTGGTCAACCAGGGCGTGTTCAATCCGGGCGGACCGGTCGACCAGCATGGCGCGTACCAGACGACGTTCATGCAGGGTTTCACGCAAGGCTCGGGAGGGGTCTTCCAGGCCGATGTCGATTTCAGCGCGGGCGGACTGGCCGACGTGATCGGCGTGAGCGGGCCGGCGCAACTGGGCGGCAGCCTGCTCGTGCTGGGCCACAACCTGGCAGGCGGCCAGCCCATGCTGATCGCCCAGTTCGACGTCACGCCGACGGGCTCGTTCAATCTTGCCGGGCAATCGCCGGTGGTCAACTACGACGTGTCGCTGACCGGCGACGGCCAGCTATGGGTCACGCCCAAGGCGAACTTCCGTCCGCAAAGCCTGGGCCTGACCGCCAACCAGGCCAGCATCGCCGGCTACCTGCAGACCCTGTGGGACCGGGGCGACCGTAGCCTGACGACGCTGTTCGATCCCTTCGCGCGGCTGGAAGGCACGGATGCCTACGTGAAGGCGCTGGGTGCGGTGGCCTCCGACGCGGCGCTGAGCCGCGCGAGCAATCGCACCTACGAGCTGCACTCGGCGCTGGACCGGATGATGAGCTGTCCCTACTTCAGCGATCAAGGCATCCAGCTGGCCGAGGGCGAATGCGCGTGGGCGCGCGTGATAGGCGGCCGCTTCGACCGTTCGGCGTCCGCCGACGGCGCGGGCTACGACAACCGTCAGACCACGGTGCAGTTCGGCGTGCAGCGCCAGTTGGCACCGGACTGGTTCCTGGGGGCCTCGGCCAGCTACAGCCGCACCAACACCTATTCCGCGGACAACACCGTGCGCATCGCCAGCGACAGCTTCCACGCCGGCCTGACGCTGAAGCGGCAGATGGGGGCCTGGCAGTTCGCGGGCGCGCTGATGGGCGGCTACGAGGAATCGGACCAGGCGCGCAACATCGTGCTGCCCGGCATGGCGGCGCGGGCGACCAGCAAGCCCGATTCCTACCAGCTGGCGGCGCGCGCCCGGGCCGCCTATCAGTTCTCGTTCGGCGACTGGTACGCCAAGCCCTATGCGGACCTGGACCTCATCTACGATCGCACGCCGGGCTACAGGGAGTCGGGCGCGGGGCCCTTCGATCTGGCCCACGACGCCAGCGACCGGTGGAGCGCGGTGCTGACGCCCAGCATCGAGTTCGGCGGCAAGGTCAGTATGGGCAAGGCGGTCGCGCGTCCCTATCTCGCGCTGGGCGTGGGGCTGGTGGCGGGGCGCAAGGTCTCGACCGACGTCCGGCTGGCGGTGGCGCCGCAGGATGCGTTCACGTTGTCGACCCGTGTGCCGGGGGTATTCGGCAGCGCGACGGCCGGCATCGAGGTGATGTCGGCCGATGCGTGGTCGCTGCGCGCGGAGTACGGGATCCAGGCGGGCGAGCACCTGGTGGCGCAGACGGCCAGCTTGAAGTTGGGTGTGCGGTTCTAAAGTAACGTCTGCCCCCCATCGATCACGATGGTCGAGCCGGTCACGAACGCCGAGGCATCGGAGGCCAGCCAGACCACGATCTCCTTCAATTCCTCGGGACGCCCGATCCGGCCCAGCGGCACGTTCCTGACGAAGGCGGCGTGCTTGGCCGGATCGCTCATCTCCGCTTCGGTCAGCGGCGTCAGGAAGCGTCCCGGCGCCAGGGTGTTGACGCGGATGCCTTGCGGCGCCCACTCCATGGCCAGCGCGCGCGAGAAGTTGATCATGGCCGCCTTGGCCGCGCTGTAGGGGGAATTGTTGGGCCGGCCGCGCAGCCCGGCGGCCGAGGCGATGTTGATGATGGAGCCGCGGCCCTGCGCGTGCATGGCCCGTCCCGCCGCGCGGCAGACGTAGAAGGTCGAGTCCAGGTTGGCGCCGATCAGGCGCTTCCATTCGTCGTCGGCCAGCTCCAGCACGGGCTTGCGCTGGCTGCCCCCGGCCGAATGCACCAGGATGTCCAGCGTGCCGAATTCATCGAGCACGGCCGAGACGGCGCGATCGACCTGGGCGGAGTCGGTCGCGTCGGCGGCCAGCGGCAGCGCGCGGGCGCCGGTCGCGCGGATTTCCTCGCAGGCGGCTTCTACGTCGCGCGCCGTGCGCGCCAGCAGCGCCACGTTGGCGCCGGCCTGCGCCAGCCCCATCGCGATGGCCCGGCCCAGGCCCTTGCCGGCGCCCGTGACCAGCGCGGTGCGGCCATCCAGCCGCATGGTGTTCCACAGCGAAGCGTTCATGGGCGGGTCCTAGTTGAAGACGATGTGGGCCTGCTTGATGACGTCCGTCCAGCGCGCCAGGTCGCGTTTCAGGAAGTCCGCGGCCTGTTCGGGCGTGCCTCCGACGATCTCGGCGCCGAGATCCTTCAGGCGCTGGCGGATGTCGGGTTGCTGCAGCCCGGCGTTGACCGCCTCGTTCAGCTTGTCGACGATCTTGCGCGGGGTGCCGGCGGGCGCGAACATCATGTACCAGGCGCCGATCTCGTAGCCTTTCAGTCCCGCCTCGTCCACGGTGGGAACCTGGGGCAGCAGCGCCGAGCGAGCGCGGGACGTGACCGCGAGGGCACGCAACTGGCCACCGTTGATCAGGGGCAGCAGCGCGGGCATGTTCTCGAAGGCGAGCTGCACGCGGCCGCCCACCAGGTCGACCAGCGCCGGCGCCGTGCCCTTGTACGGCACGTGCGTCATGTCCACGTGGCCCATCAGCTTGAACAGTTCGCCGCCCAGGTGCGACGACGAGCCGTTGCCGACGGACGAGAACGCCAGCTTGCCCGGATTGGCCTTGGCGTAGGCCAGCAGCTCGGGCACGGACTTGACCGGCAGCGACGGATTGACCACGAGCACGTTGGGGACGATGGCCACGAAGGCAATGGGCACCAGGTCCTTGATGGGGTCGTAGCGCAGGTCGGGGAACATGCTGGGCGCCGTGGAGTACGAAGGCATGCTGCCCAGCGTGATCGTGTAGCCGTCCGGAGGGGACTGGGCGACGTGCGCGGTGCCTATCGTGCCCGACGCGCCGGGGCGGTTCTCGATCACCACCGGCTGGCCGAAGCGCTGCGAGATGACCTGGCCCAGCGCGCGGGCCAGGATGTCGTTGGCGCCGCCGGGCGTCCACGCGCTGATCAGGCGGATGGGCTTGGCCGGGTAGTCCTGGGCGGCGGCGCAGGCCGCGGCCGCCATGAGGCCGGCGGCGGCCGCGATGCGTAGGGGGGATTTCATGAGGGAGTCCTGTCGCGTGGGGCGGTTACGCCGGCGTGATTTCGAAGGTGCACAAGGTCTCGACCGGCGCGGTGTAGATCAGGTCCGGCACGCTCAGGCTGGCGCGGGCCATGGCGGCGCGTTCCGGGCCGAAGACTTCGACGAACAGGTCGGAGGCGCCGTTGGACACATAGGGCGCGCGCTCGAAGCCGGGCGCGCCGTTCACGTAGACCACCAGTTGCACGACCCGTACGATGCGATCGAGATCCTTGAGCACCGCCTTGGCCTGGGCCAGGTGGTTGATCGCGCACAGCCGGGCCGACTGGTAGGCCTCTTCCACCGTGACCTTGTCGCCGACCTTGCCCAGGTAGGGGAAGTCGCCGTTGGTATGGCCCAGGGTGCCCTGGCAGAAGAACAGGCCGCCGGCGGCCACGCCGGGGACCAGGGCCGGGTTGGCCTTGATGACGGGCGCGTCGGGCAGCGTGATGCCCAGTTCCTTCAGACGGGTTTCGATCGCGGACATGGTCGTTGCTTCCTTGTCATTCGAGGGAGATGTTGGCGGCCTTGATGGCGTCGCGCCAATAGGTGAATTCGGACCGCCAGAACCGGTCGAGTTCGGCGGTGTTCATGGGCGCGGGAACGGCGCCCAGCTCCTTGAGCTTGGCCACCGTTTCCGGGTCCCGGGCGGCGGCCAGCACGGCCGACTCCAGGCGGGCGAGCACGGCGGGCGGGACGCCCGCGCGGGTGAAGATGGAGATCCAGCTCGAGTTCTTGAACGCCGGCAGGCCGGATTCGGCGATGGTCGGCACGTCGGGCAGCACGGCGATGCGCTCTTCCGTGGTCACGCCCAGGGCCGTGACCTGTCCCGCCTTGATCAGGCTGATCGGACCGGTCACGTTGTCGAACACGGCGTCGATGTTGCCGGCCAGCAGGTCCTGGATGGCGGGCGCGGCGCCCTTGTAGGGCACGTGCGTCATCTGGATGCCGGCCATCTTGGCCAGCAGTTCGCCCGACAGGTGCTGCACGCCGCCGGCGCCGCCCGTGCCGAAGGTCACCTTGCCGGGGTTGGCCTTGGCCCAGGCGATGAACTCCCGCAGGTTGTGAGCGGGAACGTTCTTGTTCAGGATGATCACGTTGGGCAGCTTGCCCACCATGGCGACCGGCTGCAGGTCCTTGATGGGGTCGTATTGCAGGTTCTTCTGCGTCAGCGGATTGATGACCGCCGTGGTCACGATGTTTACCAGCACCGTGTAGCCGTCGGGTTCGGCGCGCGCCACCTCGGTGGTGCCGATGGCGCCCGAGGCGCCGGGGCGGTTGATGACGACCACGGGCTTGCCGAGTTCGACGGACATCTTCTGCGCGATCATCCGGCCCACGACGTCGGTCGAGCCGCCGGGTGCGAAGCCGATGACCAGCTTCAGCGGCCGGTCGGGAAAGGGGGCCTGCGCGAGGGCGGGCGTGCCGGCGCTGGCCAGCGTCGACAGCGTGGCGGCCAGCAGGACGCGCCGGGTGCGGGAGTGGCGGGTGCTCATGGAAACCTCCGGGGTGGGAAGGGGATCAGCGCCGGATGGCGGCGCGCACGTGGGCGATGGCTTCCTGGCGCGTGCCTATCCAGATGTCGTCGGCGGCCTTGGCCTTCTCGATCAACTGCTCGAACACGTGGATGCCCGTGATGCGGCCGAACACGTGGGCGTGGATGGACGGGTCGATGCGCACGGCGCCTTTTTCCCGGGTGCGCACGTAGTCCAGCCAGTCGTCGAACATCTCGACCATCATCCGCGGCGAGTTGCCGTAGCGGATGTACATGGGCGTGTCGTTCAACTCCATGCCGCCGGGGAACGCGGCGATCTCGCGGTCGCCGAACCGGACCAGGTAGGGCAGGTCGTCGTTCATGGTGTCGCCATGCCATTCGTAGCCCGCCTCGGCCAGCATGCGCGCGGTGCGCGGGCTGGGCGTGGCGCGCGGGCTGATCCAGCCCTGCGGCCGGCGGCCGGTGGCTTTTTCGAACAGCGCCGTGGTGCGCGCCAGGTTGGCGCGTTCCTGTTCCTCGTCCAGGTAGGCGGGGATCACGTCCATGCCGTACGAATGGGCGACGATTTCATGTCCGGCATCGGCGATGCGGCGTACCACTTCGGGATAGCGCTCGGCCAGCACGCCGCAGATGATCATCGTGCTGCGGATGTCGTGCTGTTCCAGGATGTCCAGGATGCGGTGGATGCCGCGCCGCATGCCGTATTCCACCCACCCCAGCGCGTTCAGGTCCGGCACGCCGGGCTTGAGCGGATTGCCCATCGGCCCCAGCGATGGCCAGGCGCCGTCCGACCACCCTTCGCAGGCGACGCGGAAGAACACGGCGATGCGCTTGCCGCCGGGCCAGAGGAAATCGGGAGGCAGGAGGTATTCCTGGCCTCCGGCATGGACGTCTAGGATGGGTGCGGGCATGGGGTGGTCCTTGCGATGGGAAGGGAGGCGGGGAAGCGGATCAGACTTCCGCCACGCATTCGATCTCGAGCAGGAAGTCCTTGCGGGGCAGGCGGGCCTCGACGGTGGTGCGGGCGGGCCACTGCATGGGGTCGTTGCCGAAGAACTCGCGATAGACCTCGTTCATCTCGTCGAAGTCGGCCCGGCGGTCCAGGAAGATATTGACCTTGACCACCTTCTCCAGGCTGGAACCGGCTTCTTCCAGAATGTTCTTCAGGTTGGTCAGGCATTGCCGCATCTGGGCCGGAAAGTCGCCCTTGGCCAATTGCATTTCGCCGAAGTAGGCGGGGCAGCCCGACACGAAGACGAGGTTGCCGGTGCGCACGGCATGGGCGTGGGGCGCCTTGGTGCGGGTGACGTTGGGGCTGTAGATGACGGTCTTGGCCATGGCGGAAATCTCCGTGTTCGATGGTTCAGGGGTTGAGGAGTCGGCGGGCGCGGGGCCCGTCGCGAAAAGTTGGTTCTTGTCCTTCAGGCGGCGCGGCTGCCTGCACCGATGGGCGCGAGGAAGCCGGCGTCCAGTTCGTCCAGCGTGTTGACGCCCAGCATGGCCATGCCGCGGTCCACTTCGTCGCCCAGCAGCCGGACGGCATGTCGCACGCCCGCATCACCGGCCACCGCCATCGCGTAATTGAAGGGCCGGCCCACGAACACGCAGCGGGCGCCCAGCGCCAGCGCCTTGAGCACGTCGGTGCCGCGGCGCACGCCGCCGTCCATCATGACCGCCAGGCCGCCCGCCGCCTCGACGATGGCGGGCAGGACGCGCAGCGGCGACACCGCGCCGTCCAGTTGCCGGCCGCCGTGGTTGGACACGATGACGCCGTCCACGCCCTGTTCGCGGGCGCGCGAGGCATCGACGGGGTGCAGGATGCCCTTGAGTACCAGGTGCCCTTGCCAGCGCCGGCGGATGCGGGCCACGTGTTCCCAGTTCAGGTGGTCGCGCGCGGTGAAGTCGCGCATGACGCGGGCGGACAGGATGGGGGCGCCGCGGGTGGCGAACGAGTTCTCGAAGTGCGGCATGCCGTGCCGGGCAAGCGTGCGCAGGAAGGTGCCGCACAGCCAGCGCGGATGGCTCACGCCGTCCCAGGCCAGCCGCAGGCTGGGACGCAGCGGCGTGGAGAAACCCGTGCGCAGGTTGTTCTCCCGATTGGCCATGACCGGGATGTCCACGGTCAGCACCAGGGTGCGGTAGCCGGCCTGCGCCACGCGGTCGATCAGCGGATCGATGCGCGTGGTGTCGCCAGGCAGGTAGGCCTGGAACCACGTGCCCGGCGCATGCCGGGCGACGTCTTCGAGCGGGATCAGCGAGCTGCCGCTCATGATCGACGGCATGTCCGCCTCGGCGGCGCCAGCGGCCAGCACGATGTCGCCACGGTAGGCCGACAGCGCGTTGATGCCCATGGGGGCGATGCCGAAGGGACGCGCATAGCGCGTGCCGAACAGCGTGATGGATTGGCTGCGCCGGGACACGTCGACCAGGGTACGGGGAACGAATCCGTATTCGGCGAAGGCCGAGGCGTTGTCGCGCAGCGAGCTGTTGCGCTCGGCGGCACCGGCGACGTAGCCGAAGATGGGGCGGGGCAGGCGCCGCCGGGCCAGTTCCTCGAAGTCGTCCAGGCACAGGGCCTCGCGCAGGATGCGCGGCTCGTCCAGTCCGGCCGGCCGCGAGGACGGCTGGGCCGGCGTGGCGCCCAGGGGCAGGGACGTAGGCGTGGGGTCGGCGTTGGCGCTCATCGGGATCGCGGCGTGCGGAAGTTCCAGTCGACGCCACTCTACGGACCCGGGTTGTATGAAGAAAGCGATAAAATCCTAATAAGCTATTTCGCTTTTTCGAAACTAGATCCGCCCTCCATGCCATGACGCTCAAGCAACTCGAGGCCTTCTACTGGGCAGCCACCTGCGCCAGCTTCGCCATCGCGGCGGAGCGGCTGCATCTGTCCATTTCCTCGCTGTCCAAGCGCATCAACGAACTCGAACAGTCGCTCGGCGTGGGCCTGTTCGACCGTTCCGGCCACAAGGCGGAACTGAGCGAGGCCGGGCGCAGGCTGGTTCCCCGGGCGTGGAACCTGTTGCAGGAAGCCGAAGCCGTGCGGCGCTGCGTGGCGGTGGACACCGGCCTGGCCGGCCGCTGCCGGATAGGCGTGGGAGAACTGACGGCACTGACCTGGCTGCCCCGGCTGCTGAAGCTCGCCCGGCACGAGCATCCCGACCTGGTGGTCGAGCCCATGGTGGAAGTGGGTGCGGCGCTGGAGCACGGGCTGGAAAGCGGCCAGCTCGATTGCGCCGTGATCGCGGGCCGCTCGCCCCGGCCGGACATCTGCTCCGAACGGATAGGCGAGGCCCGCTTCTCGTGGGTGATCGCGTCGGACACCGAGCCCGGTGCGAACGCGATGAGCGACCGCCTGCTGGATGCCTATCCCCTGATCACGCTGGCGCTGGGCGCCGGCACCACGCGGCTGCTGGACGACTGGCTGAACGACAGCGGACTGGATGTCCGCCAGCGCCTGATCTGCAACAACTGGGGCGCGATCGCCGGCCTGGTCAGCGAAGGCGTGGGCGTGGGGATGCTGCCCGCCGCCTGGGCCGCCGAGCTGGCCAGGCGCGGCCGCATCCGCGTGCTCAAGAGTTCACCCGCGCTGGGACCCTTGCCTTATTCGTTCCGCTGGCGGCGGGACGATACGCGGCCGGTGGTGCCCGGCATGCTGGCCATCGCCCGCCAGGCCATCGATTTCTCGGCGCGGAACCGGCTGCTGTAGGGCGGCGCCTAATCGAGCTTGATGTTCGCGTCGCGGACCAGCTTCGCGTTGAGTTTCAAGTCCTTCGCGATCAGCGCGCCCAGTTGAGACGGGGCGCCGGGGGCGACGTCAAAGCCCATGCCGCCCAGCGTGGTCCGCGTGGAGGAAGCCTCCAGCGACCCATTGATCGCCTGGTTCAGGTACGCGACCACCGCGGCCGGCGTGCCGGCGGGGGCGAGCACGCCGTACCACGAGTTGGTCTCGAAATCCGGATAGCCCTGTTCGGCGATGGTGGGCAGGTCGGGCGCCAGCGCGGAGCGCGTCTTGGACGTGACGCCATAGCCGCGCAGCTTGCCGTTGGCCAGGTAGGGCAGCATGTCGGGCAGGTTGTTGATCATCAGGTCCACCTGTCCGCCCAGGATGTCGGTCAGCGCCGGCACGCCGCCCTTGTAGGGCACGTGCAGGATGTCCACGCCCGCCATCTGCTTGAGCATCTCGCCCGCCAGGTGGGCCGAGGTGCCCGTGCCGAACGAGGCATAGGTCAGCTTGCCCGGGTGCCGCTTGGCATAGGCGATCAGCTGCGGCAGCGTCTTGGGCTCGAGCCCGGGCCGGCCCACCAGGATGTTGGCGGTGGCGCCCAGCAGGGCGACCGGCGTGAAGGCGTGCTCGGTGTCGTAGGGCAGCTTGGCGTAAAGCGAGGGATTGATGGTGAAGCTGTTTGCCACCGTGACCAGCGTGTAGCCGTCGGGAGCGGACTTCGCCACCTGATCGACGGCGATGACCGTGCCCGCGCCGGGCTTGTTCTCGATGACCAGGGTCTGGCCGAACCGGCCCTGCATGCCTTGCGCGACGGCGCGCACCACCTGGTCCATGGTGCCGCCCGGCGGGAAGGGCACCAGCCAGCGCACGGGGCGGGCGGGGTAGGACTGGGCGTGGGCGGGCATCGCGGGCAGCAGCGCGCAGCTTGCCGCGCCGGCCATCGTCTGTAGGGCCTGGCGTCTATCCATGAGTGCGGTTCCTTTCGAGCAAGGGAGGATGGGCCCCGCTTCGTGCCGAGATGCACGCGGGTGTTGGCAAAAGTATCGGGAGATCGGCGCCGGGCGGCAATCGTCCCAGCGGATACACTCTGTTCTCGCTGCGAGAACGGATGTGCCCATGCCTCACCTTGCCCATATCGATTTCCATGCGCCGTCGGCCGAGGTCGGTCCGCTGCTGATCGGCGTGACCCTGCTGGTGGACGGCGTGGGCGGACGCATCGTGGAGGCCGAGGCCTACGACAGGGAAGATCCCGCCTCGCACAGCTTCTCGGGGCCGACGCCGCGCAACGCCTCCATGTTCGGCGAACCGGGCCGGGCCTATGTCTACCGGTCGTATGGCATCCACTGGTGCCTGAACCTGGTCTGCCGCGAATCCGGCCATGGCGCGGGGGTGCT
Source organism: Pigmentiphaga sp. H8 (assembly GCF_003854895.1). NCBI lineage: Bacteria > Pseudomonadati > Pseudomonadota > Betaproteobacteria > Burkholderiales > Alcaligenaceae > Pigmentiphaga > Pigmentiphaga sp. H8. The sequence continues at coordinate 1,648,233 of NZ_CP033966.1, forward strand.
GATACGCGCGCTGGAACCAACCCATGGCCTGGATGTCATGCGCGCGCGGCGCGGCGTGGACGATCCGAGGCTGCTGTGCTCGGGGCCGGGGCGCGTGGGACAGGCCCTGGGCATCGATCGCGGCTTCGACGGCAAGCGGCTCGATCGCCCGCCGTTCGAGCTGGTGGCGCGCGAGGGCGAGCCGGACATCGCCATCGGTCCGCGCATCGGCATCTCGAAGGCGCTGGACGTGCCCTGGCGCTTCGGGATGGCCGGCTCGCGCTTCCTGAGCAAGCCGTTTCCCCGGCGCTGAGCGCCGCGCGCCGCGGCCCATAGAAAAAGCCGAAGGCGGGTTCCCGATTTTCGAATTGTTGCGGGGGGCGAGCGCGGCCACAATCGCGGTCATCCGGCATCCATGCCCATACCCATAACAGGAGACCCGCCATGCGCGCACGCATTCTTGCCGCGGCGCTGGCTTGCTGCCTCGTTCCGGCAGCAAGCCAGGCCGCCCCGGCCGATACCTATCCCGACCGTCCGATCCGGCTCGTGGTGCCCTATGCCGCCGGTGGCGGCGTCGACCTGCTGGCCAGGAAATTCGCCGAGGCGCTGGGCAACCAGGTGGGGCAGAGCGTGTTCGTCGAGAACAAGGTGGGCGCGGGCGGCACGCTGGGCGCGGTGTCGGTCTCGCAGGCGAAGGCGGACGGCTACACGCTGCTGTTCGGCGGCTCGCCCATGATCACGAACAAGCTGATCAATCCCGCCGTGGGCGTGGACGTGCTGAAGAACCTGGCGCCCGTGTCGCTGATCAACATGAACCCGTTCGTGCTGGCCGTGGCGGGGACCTCGCCCTATCGGTCGATCCAGGACATCCTGGCGGCCGCCCGCCAGTCCCCGGGCAAGCTGAACTTCGCCTCGGGCGGCGTGGGCACGGGCTCGCACCTGGCGGGCGCCGCGCTGGCCACGGCCACCGGCATCGACGTGGTCCACGTGCCTTATCGCGGCTCGGTGGACCTGGTGCCTTCGCTGCTGGGCGGCCAGACGCAGTTCTGCTTCCCCGTGGTGACGGCGGCGCTGCCGCAGGTCGAGTCGGGCGCCGTGCGCGTGCTGGGCGTGACCTCGGCCAGGCGCCTGCCGATTCTTCCCGGCGTACCGACGCTGAAGGAGGCGCTGGGCAACGACGACACGGTGATCGAATCGTGGAACGGCGTCTGGGGGCCGGCGGGCATGCCCGCGGACATCGTGGCCAAGCTGAACCGCTCGATCCACGAGACCTTCAAGCGCGGGGACCTGAACGCGTTCTTCGACAAGAACGGATCGCCGGTCGAGCTGTCGCCCACGGCAGACGATTTCGCCGACTTCCTCACGAAGGAAACCGCCAAGTTCTCGCGCATCGTGCGCGCTTCCAAGATCGTTCAATTCTAGGCGCATGGCCATCCTATGACCCAAGCTTTCCTGCCGCTGGCGGGCGTGCGCGTGCTGGACTTCTCGCACGTCATCGCCGGCCCCCTGGCGACCTTCTACCTGGCCCAGATGGGCGCCGACGTCGTCAAGATCGAGAAACCCGCCGGCGGCGACGTGCTGCGCCGGTCCGAGCGGGGGCCATCGGCCTTTCTGTCGCTCAATGGCGGCAAACGCTGCGTGGCGCTGGACTTTCGCACCGAGGAAGGACGGGCCGAGATCCTGGCGATGGCGCGCGACGCCGATGTGTTCGTGGACAACTTCCGACCCGGGTCGCTCGAGCGGCACGGGCTCGGCTATGAGGCCATCCGCGCGGTCAATCCACGCATCGTCTATTGCTCGATCTCCGGCTTCGGGCGGACCGGGCCCTGGGCCGACCGGCCGGCCTACGACCACGTCGTGCAGGCGATGACGGGCATGGCGATGATGGGCGGTGTCGAAGGCGACGATCCCATCAAGACCGGCTTTCCGGTGGTGGACGCGGCCACGGGCATGCTGGGCGCGCTGGCCATCGTCAGCGCCTTGCACCAGCGCAATCGCGACGGCCGCAGCATCCTGCTCGACGTGTCCATGGCGGCGGCGTCCATGCAGCTGATGTACAGCTATGCGGTCGAGGCCCTGACCAAGGGCGTGTCGCCCCGACGGGTCGGTAACCAGGGCTATTCGGGCAGCCCCGCCGCCGATTTCTTCCAGACCCGCGATGGCTGGATCGCGCTGGGCGCCAATACGCCCGCGCAGTTCGCCCGCCTGCTGGATGTGCTGGAGCTGGGCGAACTGGCCGCCGATCCGGCCTTGTTCGATGGGGCGGCCGAGCCAGGCGAACAGGTGTCCTTCCTCAGGGCGAAGGACCCCGTGCTGCTCAAGTCGCGCCTGCGGGAACGGATCGCGGGGTGGGAGGCGGTGCGGCTTGAACAGCGGTTGGCCCAGGCCGGCGTGCCGGCCTCCAAGGTCCGGTCGGTGGCCGAATTCGCCGCCGACGCCGTCGCCAGCGGCGCGCTGGAGCCGGTGGTGCTCAGGGATGGCGAGGACAGCGCGACGGTGCCGGGACTGGGCTTTCGGGCCTGGGCCTGAGCCGGGTCAGGCCGCCCGTGCGGCGGCCATCTGCCGGGCCGCCCAGACGACGGCCTGCCGCAGCGGTTCGACACCGGGCAACTGCATCACGGGTTGGCGCGCCAGGAAGGCCAGCCGGCTGACGGGGATGTCGTCGGCGACGGGCAGGACGTGCACGCGGCCCATCTCCGCATAATGGCGGACCGGCGACGACGGCGCGAAAGTCAGCATGCGGGTGGCCGCCACGACTTCCAGGTTCGTGTGATAAGGGAAAGACTCGATGCGGGGCTCCGGTGGCACCAGGCCGGCTCCCAGGAACACGCGCTCCAGCACCCGCCGGGCCTGGGATGCCTTGGGCGGGACGATCCATTCCTGGTTCGCCAGATCGCCCAGCCGCAGCGTGGCATGCCGCGCGAGCGGATGGTCCGTCGCGCAGGCGAACAGCCGGCTTTCCTCGTGCAGGGGTTCGATGTGCAGGTCGGTCAGGTGGCCGCCCTGCACGGGCAGTTCGTCCAGGTGGCAGATCGCGCAATCGATCTCGCTGCGGTCCAGGCCGCCGTACAGCACGTTGATGCCGCCGTGCGTGATGGCGATGCGGGGCAGGGTACCGGTGGCTTCCATCCGCGCCATGGCCTGCGGCAGCAGCCAGGCGTCGAGCAGCGGCAGGACGCCGACGCGCACCAGCGGGGTGCTGCCCCGGACCACGCTTTCCAGCGCCGTGTCGAACGATGCCAGCGCGATGCGCAGTTGCCGCAGCGCCAGATTGCCGGCGTCGGTCAGGCTGCCCCCGCGCGCGCTGCGTTCGATCAGCGTGGTGCCGAAGACTTCCTCCAGCGTCTGCACCATGCTCGTCACGGTGGGCTGGCTCAGGTGCAGGGCCTGCGCCACCGCGGCCAGCGAATGGTGCTCGGCCACCAGCTCCAGCAGGCGCAGGTGCTTGATGCGTAGCTGGTCGCTGCGGTTGCGTCGGCTGTCGATGTTCACGGCGATGTCTCGTGGAAAGTCTCAGGACGCCCGCATGGGCAGCCCCAGCTTGTCCATCAGGGTCTTGGCGTTGCGCGGCGCTTCCACCTTGGCGTCATTGTCGAAGTAGCAGTACACGTGGCGTCCGCTGGCACGGCGCTGCGCCTTGCCGTCGATGCGGCGGGCGCCGCGCGGTTCGCCCCCGCGCGCCCAGGCCCGGATGCGCCGGGCCCAGTCGTCCAGCGCCGTGTCGGTGTAGCCGCTGACGTACAGTTCCCGGTCGCCGTGCAGGCGGATGTAGACGAAGTCGGCGGTGACGTCTTCGCGATAGGGCCACTTGCCCGCCGTGTCCGCCACCACCAGCGCCATGCCGTAGTGCCGAAGCATGTCGGTGAAGGCCGGGTCGATGAAACTGTCGTGGCGGATCTCGATCGCGTGGTGCATGTCGCGCGGCAAGGCCTTGAAGAAGGCTTCGAATCGTGCCGGGTCGAAACGCATGCCGGGCGGGAACTGCCACAGGATGGGACCCAGCTTGTCCTTGAGTTCGAAGATGCCCGAAGCCAGGAAATTGGCCAGCGGCCGCTCCACTTCCTTGAGGCGCAGGATGTGGGTCATGTAGCGCGGCGCCTTCACGCTGAACAGGAAGCCCTTGGGCGTGTCGGCATGCCAGCGCGCGTAGCGTTCCGGCGTCTGCAGCGCATAGAACGAACCGTTCAGCTCTATGGTCGAGAACTCGCGCGACGCGTAGGCCAGCTCCAGCCGCTGCGGCAGGTCGTCCGGATAGAACTTGCCCCGCCAGGGAGGATAGCGCCAGCCGGAGATGCCCACGCGCATGTCGCCCATGGTTTCAAGGACCGCCGGGAAGACTGCGGTCGCCCTGGCCCAGCGGCAACTGCATCATGACGGTATCGACCCAGCGGCCGTGCTTGAAGCCGACGCTGCGCAGCACGCCGGCGTGCTCGAACCCGACCTTGCGGTGCAGGGCGATGGAGGCGGCGTTGCCGCTGTTGCCGATGACGGCCACCATCTGGCGCCACGGCCCGTTCTGGCAGCGCGCGATCAGTTCCCGCATCAGGGCGATCCCGATGCCGCGCCCGCCCGTGCCATCGGCGACGTAGACGGAGTTTTCTATGGTGTGGCGGTAAGCCGGACGAGGGCGATAGCTGCCGGCATAGCTGTAGCCGACGACCACCCCGTCCTGTTCGGCCACCAGATAGGGCAGGCCCTGCCCGAGCACGGCGGCGCGGCGGGCGCGCATGTCTTCCACCGTGGGCGGGACTTCCTCGAAGCTGGCCACCCCGTTCAGGACATGGAAGGCGTAGATGGCCTGGATGGCAGGCAGGTCGGTATCGCAGGCGTCGCGGACGACGAGCGTGGACGAGGGAAGGGGAGCGGGGCTGGACATGGCGATTCCTGGGGGCCGGCCGCGGCCGGCAGCAAGCCATTACTTTACCCAAGAACGCCGCCGCCCCGCAGGGGGGGCGGCGGAGTCGCCGGTCAGTTCTTGGTGGCGTACAGGTAGATCTCGGTGCGGCGGTTGGCGGCGCGGCCTTCCACCGTGTCGTTGCTGGCGATCGGGTCGTTGGGACCGCGGCCTTCGGTGGTCAGGCGCGCCGACGAGACGCCCTTGTTCGCCAGGTAGTTGGCCACCGCCTGCGCGCGGTTCTGCGACAGGGTCTGGTTGAGCGACATCTGGCCGGTGTTGTCGGTATGGCCGACGGCCTTGGCGCGCAGCTCGGGGTGCTCGTTCAGGGTCTTGGCGACGCTGTCCAGCACGGGCAGCAGGGCCGGCTTGAGCGCGTAGCTGCCGGTGTCGAACGAGACGCTGCTGGGCACGTTGACCTTCAGCGAGCCGTCGTTCTGCTCGGTCATGTCGATGCCCAGGTCCTTGGAGCCGGACTTCTCGACGTCCTGCTTGACGGTCTTCCAGTTGTAGCCGACCAGCCCGCCCGCCACGGCGCCCAGGCCGGCGCCGATGGCCGCGCCCTTGGAGTTGCCCAGCAGTGCTCCCAGCCCGGCTCCCAGGGCGGCGCCGCCGCCGGCGCCGATGGCCGTGTTGGTCTGCTGCTGGTTGGCGCAACCGGCGACGAAGACGCCAAGCGCCGCGACCAGAGCAATTTTGGAGAGAGTGTTGGTTTTCATGTTGACCTCCTGGAGTGGACTGGGCAGGGGCGTCGTTATGTATTCACGACGCTTTAGCCTGGCTGATGTTAGCCCTTCCATGTGACCGGGAAACGCAACATTTTGTACGTTTTGAGGATGGTTTACGGTTTACATTCCCCGCCGCGGTTCTCAGCCGGCGGCGCGGCACTGGCTGCGCACGAAGTGCCGGATCCGGTCCATGGCATGCAGGGACGCGGGGGAATCCGGTTCGACGGTGATGAACATGTGGGGTTCGTCGTCGTATTTCAGGACGTCGATCGCGCCGCCGGCCCGCCGGTACTGTTCGCCGAAGGCATCGGCGCGGAAATGGTCGACGTTGGCGTCGGCGGTGCCCTGTATCAGCAGCACGGGCGGCAGGTGGCGGGCGTCGCCACGCTCCACGATCGACCGGGGATTGTCCCGTTCCATGGCGGCTTCGTCCGGCCAGAACGCGTGGTGCGCGTCCAGCAGCGGCGCGAGACGGCGTTCGCGGGCCATTCGGTAGCGCGCCAGCGGATCCAGGATGGGCCAGCAGGCCACCGCGTAGCCGACCAGGGGCTCGGGATCCGCCGCCGCGCCGGGGGCGCCCCCCAGCAGCGCGTTCAGCATCAGCAGATGGCCGCCGCTGGACGTGCCCAGGCCGCCCACCCATCCGGGGCGGCTGCCCAGCTCGCCCGCGTGCCGGCGGGCCCAGGCCAGGCCGGCATGGACGTCGGCGAAGGTGGTTCCGGCCCCGGCCTGCGGCGGCATGCGGAAATCCAGCGCGAAGGTGGCGATGCCCTCGTCGGCCAGCGCCTCGTGCATGGAGGCGTTGTTCAGGCGGTTGCCCCGGATCCAGGCACCGCCGTGCACGTCGACCAGCAGGGGGACGGGAGCGTGGCAGCGGGGACGGTACAGGCGCCCCGGCAGTGCCTGGCCGTCGAAGGCGGGGAACTCCAGGTCTTGCACGTCGAATCCGGACATGGGCGGGGCTCGCCTGGGAGGGCGGACGTCCTGTGTGATCGTTACGCCCCGATCTTCGCATACTTGGTGGTTTTCCGTCCTTCCCCGGGGCGCGTGCGGGGCGACGGCTGGCGGCAACAACCCGGTTACGTTTGCATTCGCTGTTTTGACGTATATCCGGCAGAATGGCTGTGCTTGCCGCGGCGGGCCACGCCCCTTCCTCGGAAGCTGCCTGCCGGCAAGCCCACTCAAGGAGAGAGAGCATGAAACGTCGTCAGTTCCTCTACGCCACCGCCACCGCAGGCCTGCTGGTCGCCGCGGGTTGCACCACGACCGATCCCAACAAGAGCGGCGACAGCTCGCCCGCCGCCAAGCGCAGCCGGATCGATTCCGGGGTCAACGAAACGCTGAACCGGCTGTATTCCACGGTCAACGGCTCGCGCGAACTGGGCAACAAGGCCCGCGGCATCCTGGTATTTCCCAGCGTGATCAACGCCGGCTTCATCGTCGGCGGCGAATACGGCGAAGGCGCGCTGCGCGAAGGCGGACGCACCACCGGCTACTACAGCACGGCCAGCGGCTCGTTCGGCTTCCAGGCCGGCGCGCAGTCCAAGGCGCTGGTGTTCATGTTCATGAACCAGGCCGAGCTCGACCGCTTCAAGTCCAGCAACGGCTGGACCGCCGGCGTGGATGGTTCGGTGGCGGTGGTCAAGGCGGGCGTCAACGCCGGCGTCGACACCAATACCGCCCGCGCCCCGGTCGTGGCCTTCGCGCTGACCAACGCGGGCCTGATGGCCGGCCTGACGGTGGAAGGCACCAAGATTTCCAAGCTCAATCTATAGCGGTGCCGGGTCGGCGGACGGGGATGACCTTCCTGTCCGTCGCGGGATCCTCGCATTGCCGGTGCGAGGCCGCCCCCGGAAACTGGCGGCACCCTCGTGGACGGCCGGGCACGGCGCCAGGCGCGCGGGGGTGGAGTCCCGCCCATGTCTCTTCATGTTTTCTCCGCCCGGCGGCGTCGGCAGCGCGGCCAATCGATGGTGGAGTACGTCATCATCGTCGCGCTCGTGGCGGTGGCCGCGATCGCCGTCTACCAGTTGTTCGGGCAGGTGGTCCGTTCCCAGACGGCCGCGATGGCGCGCGAACTTGCGGGCGAGGACGGTTCGACCGAGTCGCGCGCCGCGCAGACCGCGGCCAAGGGGGCCCGGTCCCAGACTTCTGCGCGCTCGCTCAAGTCCTTCACCGGCAATGCCGCCCAGGCTGGCGGGAACTAGATGCGCGCCCCGTATCGCTCGCAGGCCGGACAGGCCCTGGTGCTGGCGGTGGCGCTGCTCGCCGCCGTGGCGGCAGGGCTGGTGCAGCTCTTCGACGGCGGGCAACTGCTGCGCGAGAAGGTCCGGCTGGCCCGCGCGCTGGACGCCGCGGCCTATAGCGGCGCGCTGGTCCAGGCCCGGAGCCTGAATTTCCTTGCCTATGCCAATCGCGCGCTGGTGGCTCACCAGGTGGGCATGGCGCATGCCATCACGCTGGCCTCGTGGGCCCGGTTCGGCGATACACAGGCCCGCCGGCTGGCGTCGTCCAATCCGCCCGCCAGCCTGATCGGCGGTTTGTTCGGCGCCGCGCATGGCCGCGCCTACCGCAGCGCAGCGGGAGCGGCCGGCGCGGGCAGCGCCGCCGACTGGAGCGAGGGCGCGCTGGCGCGGGCCTTCGCCGAACATGATCGCGTCGTGCACGACGTCCTGGTGCGGGCCCAGGCGGCCGTGCAGCAATCGCTGGTCGATGCCCGCATGCGGACGATGCAGGCGGTGCTGGCCGCCCACTATGACGACGGCGCGACGCGTCTGGACGAGGCCCTGCTGGCCGATACGCTGCCGGGATTCGTGGTCCGGCACGGCGGCGAGGCCCGGGGCCGGCTCAAGGACATGGTGGAAGAGGCCAACGCGCATTACGGCTTTCTTGCGCCGCGCGATCACGATCGTCGCAGTTTGTTGCCAACGGAGTGGAGGTGTCCCTGGCTGCGGCACGAGCTGCGGCGCCGTGGCGCGACCTCGCTCATGGGACTGGATGCCTGGCGGTCGGTCGACACGCTGTCCTTCCACGCGCTGCGATCGAATCGATGGATAGGCTGCTATTACCGCGAATATCCCATGGGCTGGGGCAGCGCCAAGGGCGATGCCGCGCTGGCGGACGATGATCTGCCGCACATCGACGAACCTCCCGAGGACTTCTCCGACCAGGATTTCTGGCGCTGGGTGGGTGCGCATACCGACTGGAGCCTGCTGGATGGCACGGCCAATCCGCTTGCCAATTCGTTCGCGTTGTCGCAGGGCGTGGCGTGGCAGGGCAGGGGGTTGCCGCCGTACGCCGGGATCGCCGGCAAGCGGGCCGCAGATCCGACCCTGCGCTTCGCGGTCAGGGCCACCCGCGCCGCGGCGGCCATGCGGACAACGGATGCCGCGGGCCCACGAGGCGGAACGGGTCGGCTGGCGTTCGGCGCCGGGCTGGGCGCGGGCGGGTTGGCCGCGGTCAGTGCCGCGTCGACCTACTATCGCCGGCCCGTGGGGCGCGCCGATGGGAACGCGGAGCGGCCCAACCTGTTCATGCCTTACTGGCAAGCCAGCCTGAGCCCCGTCGCGGCGGCGGAGCGCGAGCAGGCATGGCGCCGGCAGGGGGTGGCATGGTGATGGCGCGCATGGGGCGCCAGCGCGGGCAGGCCATGGCCGAGGCCCTGCTCGCGCTGGGGGCGTTCGGGGCATTGTGGGTGCTGGGTTCGGCCTTGGGGCGATTGCAGGACCTCGCGCTGCAGACCGAATTCGCGGGACGCCACCTTGCCTTCGCGGTGGTGCAGGAGGCGCCGCAGGACGTCCGCGAGCGCACGCACGCCTATTTCTTCCAGCCGGCGCGCCATCGCTGGCGCAACCACGATGGTTCCGCCTTGCTGCCGGACCAGCCCGGGCGGTTTTCCATGCAGGTCCGGCAGGAGGCCGGCCGGTTGCCCGAGCAGGCACAGCCTGGGGGCAATACCGAGCCCGCGCGCATGCTCAGGGGGGAATTGCTGCCTGCGCATCCGGGGCTGGTGGCGGGGCGGGTGTCGGTGCGACCCGATCTCGCGCCGGTGGCCAGGCTGGGCGGGTGGCGAACCGTGGCACCGCTGTCCAGCCGGTTCGTGATCCTGGTGGATGCCGGCCACGCCCGCGACGACGGGGATGCCCAGGCGCGCATCGCCGGCGCGCCCCGGGCATGGAGCGACGCCGCGCAGCGTACGGAGCGGGCGGGCCGGGCCTTGTCGGTGCTGTCGCGCGTCGACCGGCCCTGGGGCCGCCCGCCTCCGCAGTTCGATTGGCTCTCGGCCTGGAAGGGGCTGCTGCCGGCGCATCTTGCGGGAGGCGCGCGATGAAGGAAAGGGGATGGTGCCGCGCGCCGGTGCGCGGCTGCGTCGTGCTTGCCATGGGCCTGCTATGGAGCCACGCGGCGGCGGCCCAGCCCAGCATGCCGCCCGGTGCCGTGGACCGGGGCTGGGGAGGCCGCGTGCGCGTGAACGGCGTGCGCATGGACATCCGCTTGTTCGAGGTCCGGCAACCGCCGATCGAGGTCGCCGGCGGCGTGGCCAGGCAGCCGGGGCTGGATCCCTGGCTGCTGCCCTTGCCCGATGGCGTGATGCTGAGCGGCGTCCGGGACGGCCGTCCCTGGCTGATGCAGCTTCGCCAGTCCAGGCCCGGGGTGACGCAGGGCGTCCTGGCCGTCGGCCTCGATGCCAGCGTGGGTACGCGCGCCTTGCCCGCCGAATGGACGCCGCCGGGCGCGACGCTGCTGCTCGATTTGCAGACCCGGGACGAACGGGGGAAGGTGGCCCACCAACTCTACGCCCATGCGGCCGATACCGCGACCTTCTCCCGGTTGCTGCAAGCCCGGTTGACCGCGCTCGGGTGGCGTGCCGGGGCCGGTGGCGGCTTGATGGAGTGGCATCGCGCGCGGCGGATATTGCAGCTCGTGGTGGTGCCACGGGAGCAGGGCAGCGGCCTGCTGGCGGTCGAGATCGAGGCGGACGAATGAAGGAGCGAAGAAGCATGATCGTGGCCGGCAGGATGCGGAGCACGCGCAGGCAGCGCGGGCAGTCCGCGGCGGAATATCTCGTCGTGGCCATGCTGCTGGCTGGTGTGGCCGGCGCGGGCTGGTTCGGCGAAGGAGGCGGACTGCTGGCGTGGCTGCTCGACGCCTTGCGCGGTTTCCATCAGCGTTTCGCCGGTTCGCTGGCCCTGCCGCTATGATGCCGCGCCTGCCCCGTTTGCGCGTGGATCGGAAATGGTGGGTGCTGGCCGTGGCGCTGGCCGCCGGAGGCCTGGCCGCATGGCTCGGCCAGCGCCAGATCCAGGGGCGCATCGATGCCATCGAGGCCGAGGCGCGCACGGCGCGGATCGCGGTGGTGGTGGCCGCGGCCGATCTGCATGCCGGCCAGCGCCTGTCGGCGGACCTGGCGGCGGTGCGCGAGATCCCGGCCGAGTGGGCGCCGTCCGGCGCCATCGATCCCGACCGGTTCGGCGACTTCGACGGAGGGGTGCTGGCCCATCCGGTGCGGGCCGGCGAACCCCTGCTGTCCCTGCACCTGGAGGCGGTGCGGGCGGCCCCGCTGGCCGAGCGCCTGAGCGAGGGGCGCCGGGCGGTGACCATACCGGTGGATGAGATCAGTTCGGTGTCGGGCCTGGTGCAACCCGGAGACCTCATCGACCTGTACGTGTCTTTCGACCATCGCGGAAAGCGGACCACCATGCCCCTGCTGCAACGGATGCGCGTGCTGGCCACGGGGCGCCAGACCGAGATGCCGGGCGCTGGGGGCGAGGCGCCGCGCGGCGCGTTTTCCACCGTAACGCTGGATGCGGCGCCGGAAGAGGCGGTCAAGCTCATCATCGCCCGCGATGGCGGTGTCCTGACCGCCATGCTGCGCCGTCCGGGGGATGGCAGCCCGGCTCCCGGACGCGTGACGGGCGGGCTGGCGTCCTTGCTGGGGCTGGGAGAAGGCGAGCCGCCCCAGCCGCGCAGGCACGCGGGCGCGACGATCATCTATGGGGACCGGGCGCCGCGCCGCATTCCGGGCTTGGCGGAAACCGGGGCGGAGCAGGGAGTCCAGCCATGAGGGCCGCCGTGGTGAGGCAACTCCTGTTGGGCGGTCTCGGCATGGCGTGTGTCCTTCCGGAGGGTGGGGCGCGGGCGGCCGAGCCGTCCTCCGCCGACTGGCCTGCCTGGCTCGAGCAGGAGGTGGTGTCCACGCCGGCACCGGCCTTCCCCGCAGGCCAGGATCTCCCGGACGTCGAGATGTACATCGGCGAGACCCAGGTGTTCCCGGCGCCGGGCGTGGCGCGGGTAGCCGTGGGCAATGGCCGCGTCATCAACGCCGCCACGGCCGACGACCGGGAGGTGGTGGTATTCGCCAACGCGGCCGGCACGTCGTCGCTGGTCATCTGGGACCGCGAGGGCGCGATGCGGCGCATGCGCATCACCGTGGTGCCGGGCCAGTCCTCGCGGGTGCAGCGCGAGATCGAAGCCTTTCTCGCCACCATGCCTTCGGTGCGCAGCCGGCTCGTCGGCGACAAGGTCATCGTGGAAGGCGACGACCTGAGCGACGCGGACCAGGCGCGCATCGCGCTGCTGGCCCGCCGCTATCCGCAGGTCGTCGATTTCACCGGGCGGCTCGGCTGGGAACGCATGGTGATGATGGACGTCAAGGTGGTCGAGATGCCGCGCTCGCGGCTGCGCGAACTGGGCGTGCGCTGGGACGGCGCGAGCACCGGGGGCCTGAACGCGGGGCTGGCCTGGGACGCCGCCGTGGGGCGGCCCTTGAGGGTGGCCGCTGGCGACGCCGCGCAGCGTCCCGGAGACGGCCCCATCGTGCTGCCGTTCCCGGCCACGTCCCCGGCGGGATACCTGGGCATGAACGCCTTGCTGTCGGCGCGCATCCAGGCCATGGCCCAGAGCGGCGAGGCGGTCATCCTGGCCCAGCCGCAATTGTCGGCGCGCAGCGGTTCCACCGCGCGTTTCCTTGCCGGCGGCGAAGTGCCCTACGCGACGGTGGACAGGAACGGCGCGTCGAACACCACCTTCAAGCCCTACGGCGTCACCTTGCAGATCGCGCCCCGGGTCGATGCCGGCGGCACGGTGCGGTCCGTGATCGACGTCGAGGTCAGCGCCGTGGATCCCTCCGTGATGGCCACGGGCGGCCCCGCGCTCAAGGTGCGCAGGACCGCCACGGAATTCAACGTGCGCTCGGGCGAGACGCTGGTCCTGAGCGGCTTCCTGTCGCGCGAGCAGTCCCAGGACCTGGACGGCCTGCCCGGCCTGTCCAGCCTGCCCATCCTGGGGCCGCTGTTCGGGTCGCGCAGGTTCCAGCGGCGCGAGACCGAACTGGCCATCTTCGTGACCCCGACCGTCGTCACCCAGCGCAATCCCGATCTGCTGGAACGCATCGACCGAGGACGTCGGGTGCTGGACGAGACCTTCGGGCCGGAACGGCTGAACGTGCCCGTGCGGCCCGACCCATCTTTCATGGAGCAATGATGCTGGACGTGGAAATCCTGACCGACGGGGACCATGGGACCTCGCTGAGCGTGGCGCCGCCCGCGGTGATCGGGCGCGGGGACGGATGCGAGATCCGCCTGCGCCACTGGCGGGTCGCGCGCCGGCATGCCCGGTTGGACGAGCGGGCCGAAGGGGTGTTCGTGGAAGACCTGGGGTCGCTGGGCGGCACCTTGGTCAACGGCCGCCGCATCCTGCAATACGGACCGCTGTTGCCCGAGGACGAGATCGTCGTGGGCGCAGTGATGCTGCGCGTGCGGGCCGTGGATCCCCTGGGGCACGATGCCTTGCGGGAAGGCGGGCCGCCCGCCCCCGTGTCGGCGGGCATGCCGGCCGTGCGGCCCACGGAGGTCCACGCCCGTGAGGCGGCGATGGTCGAATGGCGGCGCCGGCTGCACGCGCGCCTGCTGGAGGCCCTGGACCTGCGTCGCCGGGACGTGTCCGCCATGAGCGATGCGGCCTTGCGGCTAGAGGCCGACCGGCTGCTGGAGGCGCTGGTGCTGGAGGCCCACGGCGAGATTCCCCCGGACCTGGACCGCGGCGCGCTGCGCCGGCAGGTCGTGGACGAGGCGGTCGGGCTGGGGCCGCTGGAGTCCTTGCTGGCCGACCCGGACATTTCCGAGATCATGGTCAACCGGCACGATGAGCTGTATGTCGAACGCGGCGGCGTCCTGCGCCGGCATCCGGCGGTGTTCAGCAGCGATCAGTCGGTCCTGGGCGTGATCGAGCGCATCGTTTCGCCGCTGGGCCGCCGCATCGACGAGAGTTCGCCCATGGTCGATGCCCGGCTGCGCGACGGCTCGCGGGTGAATGCCATCATTGCGCCGCTGGCGCTCAAGGGGCCGGCCCTGACCATTCGCAAGTTTCCCACCCGCCGCCTGCGGATGGCGGACCTGGTGGACGGCGGGTCGCTGGATGCGCACATGGCGGGGTTTCTGCGGCTGTGCGTGGAGCGGCGCAAGAACGTCGTCGTCTCGGGCGGGACCGGTTCGGGCAAGACGACCCTGCTCAACATCCTGTCGAATTTCATTCCGCCTGCCGAGCGCGTCATCACCATCGAGGATGCCGCCGAACTGCGCCTGGCGCACGAGCATCTGGTCGCGCTGGAGGCGCGGCCGTCCAACCTGGAAGGCCGGGGCGCGGTGTCCATCCGCGACCTGGTGCGCAATGCGCTGCGCATGCGGCCGGATCGCATCGTCGTGGGCGAGTGCCGGGGCGCTGAAGCTCTGGACATGCTGCAGGCGATGAACACCGGCCACGAGGGTTCGTTGACCACGCTCCACGCCAATACGCCGCGCGACGCGATGTCGCGGCTCGAGACCCTGGTGCTGATGGCGGGCATGGACCTGCCGCTGGGGGCCATACGCGAGCAGATCGCCTCGGCGATCGACATCGTGGTCCAGCAGGGCCGCAGCGCCGCAGGGCAGCGGCGGGTGACCGCCATCGTCGAGGTCAGCGGCATCGAGAGCGGCCGCATCCAGTTGCAGGAGCTGTTCCGCTTCGAGCGGCCGGATGCCGGCGCGTCCGACGGCGCAGGGTACTTCCAGGGCTGCGAACTGATGCCCAGTTTCCTGGACGAATGGCGGGCCGGGGGCGTCGCCATTTCGCCGCAATGGTTCTGCGAGCGCACGCCGGCGCCGGATCGGCCCCGGAGCCTTGCATGAACGCCATCGACGCGGTCATCGCCGGCGCGGTAGTGGTCTGCGTATCGCTGCTGGTCTGGATCGCCTGCGGGCTGGTGCGCGACAGCCTTGCCCGCTATCGGGCGGTGTTCACCGAGACTGCGCGCGTCCGCATGAGCGAGTTCTTCCTGTTCGTCGATGTGAACCAGCTGTGGGTGGCGCACGTGGCGGTGATCGGCCTCCTGGCCGCCGCCTGTGGATGGTTCGCGCAAAGCTGGGTCTTTGCCGCCGCCGGCGCGGCGGCCGGGGCGTGGCTGCCGCGCCAGGCCGCCCGCCACCTGCGCGCGCGCCGCATGCGCAGGTTCGATGCGCAACTGCCCGACGCGCTGCTGGCCCTGGCCAGCGCCTTGCGCGCCGGCGCCAGTCTGCAGGCCGGCCTGCGCCAGATCGCGGCCGAAGGCGAAGCGCCGCTGGCCCAGGAGTTCACGCTGCTGATGCGCGAGCAGCGCTTCGGTGTCGGCATGGACCAGTCGCTGGCGAACCTGCATGCGCGCATGCCCACCGAGGCGGCCAGCCTGGTCGCTTCGGCGCTGCGGATCGCCGCCGACACGGGCGGCAACCTGGCCGAGACGCTGGAGCGGATAGGCACGACCGTGCGCGCGCGGCTGCACATGGAAGGGCGGGTGCGGGCGCTGACGGCCCAGGGCCGGTTGCAGGCCAGGGTGGTGGGGGTGCTGCCGTGGCTGTTGCTGGCCGCGCTGCACCGCCTGGAGCCCGAGGCCATGGAGCGTCTGTGGACCACCCCCGAGGGATGGGCCGTGCTGGCCCTGGTCGCGGCGCTGGACCTCCTCGGGTTGTGGATGATCGCCCGCATCGTCCGGATCGACATATGAAGCGAAAGTGGAAATTCGCCAAAGAGGCCGCCGCGAGGTCGGCATGGACATGACCGCGCTGCTGATCGGCGTGGCCGTGGCGGCGCTCGCGGCCCTGGCCTGCCTGCTGGTCATCGATCCGCCCGCCTTGCCGGACCGGACGGCCGAGGCGCCGCCGCGCGCGTTCCGGCTGGCCTGGCCCCTGGTCTCGGCGGCGGCCCACTACGGCCGGCCGTGGCTCTCGTGGCAGCGCCGGCGCCGCATCGAATCCCAACTCGTCCAGGCCGGTTTGCGTCACGGCCTGGCGCCCATCCACATCCTCGGGGCGCAGGTGCTGTGCGCCTGCGCCGGCGGGCTGGCCGCCGCGCTGCTGGCGGCGCCGTGGACCGGCGTTGCCGCGCTGGCCGCATGGAGCGCGGCCGGCGCGGCGGCAGGCGCGGCCTACCCGCGTTTCTGGCTGCGCGACCGCGTGCGCGGCAGGCGGCGGGACATCCTGCGGGCCTTGCCGTTCGTGCTCGACATGACGACCCTGTGCGTCGAGGCCGGCCTGCATGTGGGCGCGGCCTTGCAGCAGGCGGTCCTGAAAGGGCCGCCCGGACCGCTGCGCGACGAACTGCGCCGGGTGCTGGGCGACGTGCGTACCGGCGTACCGCGCACGCGCGCGCTCAAGGACATGGCCGAACGCCTGGAGATCCCCGAGATACGCGCCTGGACCGGCACATTGGCCCAGGCCGACGCACTGGGCATGAACCTCGCGCCCATCCTGCGCGGGCAGTCCGACCAGCGCCGCGCCGAACGCTTCCTGCGTGCCGAGCGCCTGGCGCTGGAGGCGCCGGTCAAGATGCTGCTGCCGCTGATCGCCTGCATCTTCCCGTGCTCCTTCGTCGTGATCGGCTTTCCGATCGCGGTCAAGCTCATGGACATGGGCGGGTAGCGGCATGGGCTGGCGCCGTGCGACCACGTGCCTGGACCGGCTGCGGGGATGGCTGGGGCGGGCGCCGCCGGGACCGGGCGAGGGCCTGTGGATCGTTCCGTGCCGGGCCATACATACTGTCGGCATGGCTTGGCCCGTCGATGCCGTGTTCGTGGATCGGCGGGGCAGGGTGCTGCGCATCGTGCCGGCACTGCGCCCGGGACGGGCGGCCTGTTGCTGGCGCGCGTGGGGGGTGCTGGAACTGGCGGCCGGAGAAGCCGCGAGGCTGGGGTGGAAGGAGGGGGAACGAGCGGGCCGGCGCCGCGTATCGACGCCGATGCGCACCGGCCCATGAAGCGGATGCGGCGCGGGCCGCACCCCGCGAGCGTCAGCCGCGCGTCTCGTCCAGCACGCGCTGCGCTTCCTCGCGCACGCGCACCGGAGCGGTGCCGCCTATGTGCGAGCGCGACGCCACGGAACCTTCCAGCGTTAGCACCGCGTGGATGTCCTCGCCCACCAGCGGATGGAAGGCGCGCAGCTCGTCCACCGACAGGTCGGCCAGGTCGCAGCCGCGTTCCACGCAGGCACGCACGGCCAGCGCGACCGCTTCGTGCGCGTCGCGGAAGGGCACGCCCTTCTTGACCAGGTAGTCGGCCAGGTCGGTGGCGGTGGAGAAGCCTTGCAGCGCGGCGGCGCGCATGGCGTCGGGCTTGACCTGGATGCCGCCGGCCATGTCGACGAAGATGCGCAGGGTGTCGCGCACGGTGTCGGCGGTGTCGAACAGGCCTTCCTTGTCTTCCTGGTTGTCCTTGTTGTAGGCCAGGGGCTGGCCCTTCATCAGGGTCAGCAGCGCCACCAGGTGGCCGTTCACGCGTCCGGTCTTGCCGCGCGCCAGTTCGGGCACGTCGGGGTTCTTCTTCTGCGGCATGATGGAGCTGCCGGTGCAGAAGCGGTCGGCCAGGTCGATGAAGCCCACGCGCGGGCTCATCCACAGCACCAGCTCTTCCGACAGGCGCGAGATGTGCGTCATGACCAGCGCGCCGGCGGCGCAGAACTCGATCGCGAAGTCGCGGTCGGACACGGCGTCCAGCGAGTTGCGGCACACGCCGTCGAAGCCCAGCGTGCGGGCCACGCGTTCGCGGTCGATGGGGTAGGAGGTGCCGGCCAGCGCGGCGGCGCCCAGCGGCAGGCGGTTGACCCGCTTGCGGCAGTCGGCCAGGCGCTCGGCGTCGCGGCCGAACATTTCGGCATAGGCCAGCAGGTGGTGGCCGAAGGTGACGGGCTGCGCGACCTGCAGGTGGGTGAAGCCGGGCAGGATGGTGTCGGCGTGCTGCAGCGCGAGCGTGGCCAGCGCGTGGCGCAGCTGGCGCAGCAGGTCGGTCAGCGTGTCGATCTCGGCGCGCAGCCACAGCCGGATGTCGGTGGCGACCTGGTCGTTGCGCGAGCGGCCCGTGTGCAGGCGCTTGCCGGCGTCGCCCACCAGCTCGGTCAGGCGGCGTTCGATGTTCAGGTGCACGTCTTCCAGGTCGAGCAGCCATTCGAAGCGGCCGGCGTCGATCTCGGTTTCGATGGCGGCCATGCCGCGGCGGATGTCGGCAAGGTCCTGCTGGGTCAGGATGCCGACGGCGTGCAGCATGTCGGCATGCGCCAGCGAACCCTGGATGTCGAACTTGGCCAGGCGTTTGTCGAAGTCCACCGAAGCGGTGTACCGTTTGACGAGGTCGGACACCGGTTCGGAGAACCGGGCTGACCAAGCTTCGGCCTTCTTGGCGAACTGGTCTTGGGGGCGGGGGTCGGTCGATTTGGACATGGCGCGGATTATAAAGCGGGTTATGGCGGTTACTGTATCGGGAACGGGCTCGCCCGGGGTGCTGGTGGTGGGGCGGGACGCGGCGTTCTGCCGTCGCCTGTCGGCGCAGCTCAGGACGCTGGCCAGGCGTTTGCCGCTGCATCTGCTGCCGCCCGCCGTGGGCGCCGACCAGGCGCGGCGGGTCGAACCGGCTCCTGGCGTGGCGCTGCTCGACCTGGACCTGCCGGATGCCCAGGGCTACGCGCTGGCCCGGGCCTGGGAACGGTCGGGCCCGCGATTGGTGCTGCTGCTGCCCTCGCTCGACAGTCTCCCCCAGGCCGAGCAACTGCGCGCGGCCGACCGGCTGGTGCCGCCCATACGTATCGACCGGCTGGAGCAGGCGCTGCGGCGCGCGCTGGGCACCGGGTACTCGCCCGACGCCCTGATGGCCCAGGGACGCGAGGGCACGGTGGCGGTGCCGGTGGACGAGGTGCTCTACCTGCGCGCCGACGGCAAATACGTCAGCCTGCGCACCCGCCAGGGCGAATTCCTGACCGATCGCGCGCTGGCCGACCTGTCGCGCGCCTTTCCCGAACGCTTCGTCCAGGCCCATCGCAACGCGCTGGTGGCCCGCTCGGCCATCGCCGGCGCGCGCCTGGTCACCCCGGAACTTACCGGGGGGGATGCCGATCCCTACTGGGAACTGCTGCTGCATGGCGTGCCCGACCGTATCGCGGTGGCGCGCCGGCGCTGGCCGCTGGTGCGGCGCTGCCTGCCGCAAGGCCGGGCGGCCCAGTTCCTTTCCCCGGAGGCGATTTGACCGATACCGCCGTCGAATTGATCGACGACCTGGGCAGCCTCGATCCGGCCGCCTGGGATGTCCTGGCCGCCGGCAACCCCTTCGTCGCGCACGCCTACCTGCACGGGCTGCAGGCCACCGGCTGCGCCGCCCGGCGCACGGGCTGGCAGCCCACCTGCCTGGTGCTGCGGCGGGAGGGCGAACTGGTGGGCGCCATGCCGCTGTACGTGAAGTCCCATTCCCGGGGCGAATACGTGTTCGACCAGGCCTGGGCGGAAGCCTTCGAGCGTCATGGCCTGCCGTACTACCCCAAGCTGCTGTGCGCCGTGCCGTTCACCCCCGTGGGCGGTCCGCGACTGCTGGCGGCGGCCCACGAGGACCGTGTGCTGCTGGCCCGCGCCGCGATCGAGGTCGCGCGGCAGGCGGGCGTCTCTTCCCTGCACGTGCTGTTTCCCCGCGACGAAGACCTGCGGGCGCTGCGCGAGGCCGGCTACATGCTGCGCGAAGGGGTCCAGTTCCACTGGCGCAACGACGGCTACGCCAGCTTCGACGCCTTCCTGGGCGCCATGAACCATGACAAGCGCAAGAAGGTCCGCCAGGACCGCAAGAAGGTCGAACAGGCGGGCATACGCTTCCGGCACCTGCGCGGCGCGGCCATCTCCGCCGACGACCTGGCTTTCTTCTACCGCTGCTACGCCGCCACCTATGCCAATCATTGGTCCTCGCCCTACCTGAAGCCGGCCTTCTTCGAGGCGCTGCACGCGGCCATGCCCGAGGCGCTGTTGCTGGTCATGGCCGAGCGGCAGGGCGAGCCGGTCGCCTGCGCGCTGAACGTGGCCGCCGGCGACACCTTGTACGGCCGCTACTGGGGCTGCGTGGACTTCGTGTCGGGCCTGCACTTCGAGACCTGCTACCTGCAGGCGATCGACTATTGCATCGCCCACGGGATCGCCCATTTCGAGGGCGGCGCCCAGGGCGTGCACAAGATGTCGCGCGGCCTGCTGCCGGTGCCCACCTGGTCGGCGCACTGGGTGGCCGATGAACGCTTCGCCGCCGCCATCGCCGATTTCCTGGATCGCGAGACCCGCGGCATGAACCGGTACCTGGACGAGCTGGAGTCGCACACACCCTTCAAGGCGCCGGCCGACTGACGGGGCAGGGCGGCTGCCCGGGACGTCGGCGGGCCATCGGCCTTATGATGTGAGCTACTCCTCGGCACTGACTTACACGATGAAAGGCAATTTCTTCAACCTCTACGCGCACGGATTCGCGCGGGTGGCGGTGGGCGTGCCCCGCTGCAAGGTGGCCGATCCCGCGTTCAACGCGGCGCAGACGCTGGACCTGGCGCGGCAGGCGGTCGCGCAGGGAGCGGCGCTGGTGGCGTTTCCCGAACTGGGCCTTTCCGCCTATACCTGCGACGACCTGTTCCACCAGGGGGCGCTGCTGGAGGCCTGCGAACAGGCGCTGGGCGACATCGTGGCCGGGTCCGCCGGGCTGTCCGCCGCGCTGATCGTGGGGCTGCCCCTAAGGGTGAACCATTCCCTGTTCAACTGCGCCGTGGTGGTGGCGCGGGGACGCATCCTGGGCGTCGTGCCCAAGACCTACCTGCCCAACTACGGCGAGTTCTACGAAGCGCGCCAGTTCACCTCCGGCGACTGCACGGTGGCCACCCAGGTCGAACTGGCCGGCCAGCGGGCACCTTTCGGGCCGGCCCAGCTGTTCGAGGTGGCCGACGTGCCGGGGCTGCGCTTTCACGTGGAAATCTGCGAGGACGTGTGGGTGCCGATCCCGCCGTCGTCCTTCGCGGCGCTGGCGGGGGCCAGCGTGCTGGTGAACCTGTCGGCGTCGAACATCGTGGTGGGCAAGTCGGGATACCGCCACCAACTGGTCAGCCAGCAGTCGGCGCGCTGCCTGGCCGCCTACCTGTACACGTCGGCGGGCCGGGGCGAATCGTCCACCGACCTGGCCTGGGACGGCCAGTCCATCATCTACGAGAACGGCGAGCTGCTGGCCGAGTCCGGCCGTTTCCTGGACGACTCGCATCTGATCCTGGCCGACGTCGATCTCGAGCGCCTGTCGCACGAGCGCATGCGGCAGACCACGTTCGGCCAGTCGGTGCTGCGCCACAAGGCCGAGGCCGAGCGGTTCCAGACCGTTTCCTTCGAGATCGGCCTGGCCGCGGACCAGCCCCTGGCGCTGCGGCGCCGGGTCGAGCGCTTCCCCTACGTGCCGGCCGACCGCCGGCGCCGCGACGAACGCTGCGACGAGGTCTACAACATCCAGGTCCAGGCGCTGGTGCAGCGGCTGTCGGCCATAGGCATGGACAAGGTGGTGATCGGCGTGTCCGGGGGACTGGACTCGACCCATGCGCTGCTGGTCTGCGCCAAGGCCATGGACCGCCTGAACCTGCCGCGGGCGAACATCATCGGCGTGACCATGCCGGGCTTCGCCACCAGCGGGCGTACCCTGCAGCAGGCACGCGCGCTGATGCGCGTGGTCGGCTGCACGGCCATGGAGATCGACATCCGGCCCAGCTGCACGCAGATGCTCCAGGACATCGGGCACCCGTACGCCTCGGGCCAGGAGGTCTACGACATCACCTTCGAGAACGTGCAGGCCGGCGAGCGCACCAGCCACCTGTTCCGGCTGGCCAATTTCCACAATGCCATCGTGATCGGCACCGGCGACCTGAGCGAACTGGCGCTGGGCTGGTGCACCTATGGCGTGGGCGACCACATGTCGCACTACAACGTCAACGCCAGCGTGCCCAAGACCCTGATCACCCACCTGGTGCGCTGGGTGGCCGAGACGGGCAAGGTGGGCGACGGCAGCCAGGTGCTGCTGGACATCCTGGGCACCGAGATCAGCCCGGAGCTGGTGCCGGGCAAGACCGATGGCGCGCCGGCGCAGCGGACCGAGCAGTTCATCGGGCCCTACGAACTGCAGGACTTCAACCTGTACTACATCCTGCGCTATGGCTTCGCGCCTTCGAAGGTCGCTTTCCTGGCGCTGGCCGCCTGGCACGACCGCGAGCGCGGCGACTGGCCCGAGGAAGCGCACGTGCCGCGCAACCAGTACGAACTGGCCGCCATCAAGCGCAACCTGGGCATCTTCGTGCACCGGTTCTTCAAGACCAGCCAGTTCAAGCGTTCGTGCGTGCCCAACGCGCCCAAGGTCGGCTCGGGCGGCTCGCTGTCGCCGCGCGGCGACTGGCGCGCCCCCAGCGATTCCGAGGAAGTCGTCTGGAAGGCCGACCTCGCGAACATTCCCGACTCCGCGCCGGACGCCTGAGGGCGGGCGCCCGGCCGGCTACAATCCCCCTTATCGCATCTTCGCCATTTCCGCCAGCGTTTCCACAAAGGTCCAGCCATGAAGCAAGTCACCGCCATCATCAAACCGTTCAAGCTCGACGAGGTCCGCGAAGCGCTGGCCCAGGTCGGCGTCAATGGTCTGACCGTGACGGAAGTCAAGGGCTTCGGCCGCCAGAAGGGGCATACCGAACTCTATCGCGGCGCCGAATACGTGGTGGACTTCCTGCCCAAGATCCGCATCGAGCTGGTGATCGCCGACGAACTGGTCGACCAGGCCGTGGAGGCCATCATCCGCGTGGCGCGCACGGGCAAGATCGGCGACGGCAAGATCTTCGTCACGCCCGTCGAGCAGGTCATCCGCATCCGCACCGGCGAGACCGGCGAAGCCGCGGTCTGACCGGCCGGGCGGCAGTCGCCGCCCGCCGGCGTTCGCCATATATTTCTCACAAGAATAAAGAAATGATGAATATATGGTTTGATGACATATGTGGATTTGTTACGTTTACGTCTTTCGCATCCACATAGTCAGAAGAAGGACGCCGTTTCATGTTCAAGAAGATCATCGTGCTCGCGGCCACGTCGGCCGCGCTGCTCACGGCAGTGACGGGGACGGCGCAAGCCCAGGACAAGCCGCTGCTGAACGCCTCGTACGACGTTGCCCGCGAGGTGTTCGCCGCGGTCAATCCCAAGTTCCAGGCGTACTGGAAGGCCAAGAACGGCCACGACGTCAAGATCGACCAGTCGTTCGCCGGCACCTCGCGTCAGGCGCAGGACATCATCCAGGGCAAGAAGGTCGACGTCGTGACCTTCAACCAGGTTCCCGACGTCGACATCCTGGCCCAGCGCGGATTGCTGCGCAAGGACTGGCAGAAGGCCTTTCCGAACAACAGTTCGCCGTACTACAGCACCATCGCCTTTCTGGTGCGCAAGGGCAATCCCAAGAACGTCAAGAACTGGGACGACCTGGCGCGCGATGACGTGAAGCTGGTGTTCCCCAACCCCAAGACCTCGGGCAACGCGCGCTACACCTACCTGGGCGCCTGGCTGTACGCCAACGAGAAGTTCGGCGGCGACCAGGAGAAGATCAAGCAGTTCGTCGGCAAGGTCCTGCACAACGTCGTCAACTTCCCCACCGGCGGGCGCGGCGCGACCGTGGCGTTCGCGCAGAACGGTCAGGGCGACGTGCTGCTGACCTTCGAGTCGGAAGTGATCAACATCGCCAAGGGCGAGGAATTCAAGGCGGGCGGCTATGAAGTCGTGGTGCCGCCGGTGTCCGTGCTGGCCGAGTTCCCCGTGGCCGTGGTGGACAAGGTCGTGGACGAGAAGGGCACCCGCCAGCTCGCCACCGAATACCTGAACTACCAGTACACCCGCGAGATCCAGCTGCTGCTGACCACCTTCAACTACCGGGTCAACCACCCCGACGTCGCCAAGGTCGTGGCCGACCGCTACGCCAAGGTGCGCCTGATCGATCCGACCAAGGTGCTGGGTCCCTGGAGCGACATCACCAAGAACCATTTCGGTTCCAACGGGGTGCTGGACCAGTTGCTGGCCAAGCGCTGATCATGGCGGCACCGGCGGCCGGGCCGGTGCCGTACAATCCTTCCCGGCAAGGCGCGGCCACCCCGCAGGGGGGCCGCGCTTCTTCGCTTCCGCCCCCGATCCCGCCGCCTACGCCGTGAATCCGTCCTTCCGCTTTTTCCGCCGTCCGCCGGTCCTGCCCGGCTTCGTGCCGAGTTTCGGCTTCTCGGTGCTGTTCCTGAGCCTGGTCATCCTGGTGCCCTTGTCGGCCCTGCTGCTGTACGTCGGCGACATGACCTGGGCCCAGTACTGGCGTGCCATCTCCGATCCCCGCGTGGTACAGAGCTACAAGATCACGGTGTCGGGGGCGTTCTACTCGACCGTCATCGTCTCCGGCGTGGGTTTCGTGCTGGCCTGGATCATCTCCCGCTACGATTTTCCCGGCCGGCGGCTGATCGACGCGCTGGTCGACCTGCCGTTCGCCCTGCCCACGGCGGTGGCCGGCATCACGCTGTCGGCGCTGTTCGTGCCCAACGGCTGGCTCGGGCGCTGGTTCGAGCCGCTGGGTATCAAGATTTCCTATGCCTACCCAGGGCTGGTGGTGGCCATGATCTTCACCAGCCTGCCGTTCATCGTGCGCTCGCTCCAGCCCGTGCTGGAAGACCTCGAGCCCGAGTTCGAGGAAGCCGCTTCCACGCTGGGCGCCACGCGCTGGCAGACATTCTGGCGCGTGCTGCTGCCCAGCCTGGTGCCGGCGCTGATCTCCGGCGCTTCGCAGGCCTTCATCCGCAGCCTGGGCGAGTTCGGCGCGGTCATCATGATCGCCGGCAACATCCCGTTCCAGACCGAGATCACGTCGCTGATGATTTTCGTGCGCCTGCAGGAGTTCGACTATCCCGCCGCGGCCGCCATCGCCTCGGTGGTGCTGATCGCCTCGCTGCTGCTGCTGTTCCTGCTACAAGTCGTCCAGGGACGACTACTTCGCCGTACTTGACACGACTGCCATGACCAACAAACGGCCCACTCTCGTCCATCAATGGTTGCTGATCGCGCTGGGCGTCGTGCTGACGCTGCTGATCCTGGTCGTGCCGCTGGCGCTGATCTTCTCGCAGGCGCTGTCGGGCGGCTGGAGCCTGCTGGCCCAGAACCTGGACGAAGACTTCATGAAGCACGCGATCGGCCTGACCGTGCTGACCACGCTGGCGACGGTGCCGATCAACCTGGTGTTCGGCATCCTGCTGGCCTGGTGCGTGACCCACTACGACTTCTTCGGCCGGCGGCTGCTGACCACGCTGGTCGACATTCCCTACGCGACTTCGCCCGTGGTGGCGGGCCTGTGCTATCTGGTCGTCTACGGGCTGGAAAGCACGCTGGGCAAGTGGCTGTACAGCCACGACATCCAGCTGATGTTCGCCTGGCCCGGCATCATCATGGTGACGGTGTTCGTGACCTCGCCCTACGTGGCCCGTATCCTGATCCCGCTGATGCAGGCCCAGGGCGCCGACGAGGAAATCGCGGCCCTGTCGCTGGGCGCGTCCGGCTGGCAGATCTTCCGGCGCGTGACCCTGCCCAACATCAAGTGGGCGCTGCTGTACGGCATCGTCATCACCAATGCCCGGGCGGTGGGCGAGTTCGGCGCGGTGTCGGTGGTGTCCGGCACCATCATGAACCAGACCCTGACGCTGCCGCTGCTGGTGGAGCAGCTCAACAACGACTACAAGACCGCCGCCGCCTTCACGGCCGCGGCGCTGCTGGCCTGCATGGCCATGCTGACGCTGTTGCTCAAGACCATCATGGAATGGCGCCAGAAGCGCCGCGACGACGCACCGGCGCATTTCTCGCCCGAGGCAATGCCCAAGCGTTGAAAACCTTCGGGGTCAGGCCGGCCGGTCCGGGCCCCGCAGCAGCACCAGCACCACGCCCGAACCGCCATCGTTGGCCCGGGCCTCGACGAAGGCCAGCACTTCTTCCTTCTGCACCAGCCAGCGCCGCACCTTTTCCTTCAGGATGGGCGTGCGGTTCTTCGACCCCAGCCCCTTGCCGTGGATGATGCGCACGCAGCGCATCTCCTGCTTCACGCAGGCGCGCAGGAATTCCCCCAGCGCCTCGCGAGCCTCGTCGACCCGGTGGCCGTGCAGGTCGAGCTGGGCCTGCACCGTCCACTGGCCGCGCCGCAGCTTGCGCACGATGTCCTGTCCCAGGCCGGTGCGGCGGTAGGACAGCGTGTCGTCGGTATCGATCAGCCAGTCGGCGCCGTAGTCGTCGGAAATGGATTCCCGCAGCACCTCGGAGTCGTCTTCCCAGCGTTTGTAGGGAAGGGGGGCGGGCGCGACCGGCGAGGGATCGACCCTGCCCGTGTCCTTCAGCGGCACCACCCCGCCCACCAGCGCCCGAAATTCGACCGCCGCCCGCCGGGCTTCCTCGGCCCTCTGCCGAGCTTCCCGCTCAGCGGCCTCCGCCGCCAGCCGCCGCTCCTGCAATTCCCGCTGCAACGCCTTCAGACCTGAGAGGCCGCTACCGCTACTGGATTTGCCCATTTCAGCCCCCTTTTTACTGCCCCATCGTCCGCCAGCCGATGTTTACTCCAGGATGCCGCGGATCCGGCTCCGCCGGTCCGCTGGCATCGCCCCCTGGGGGGCGCGCGTAAGCGCGTAGGGGGGGTTATACAGCTTCGCCATCCAGCCAGCGCTGGGCGTCCAGGGCCGCCATGCAGCCAGTGCCGGCGCTGGTGATGGCCTGGCGGTACACGTGGTCCTGCACGTCGCCGGCGGCGAACACGCCGGGGACCGAGGTCATCGTGGCCAGCCCGTTCAGGCCGCTGCGGGTGATGATGTAGTCGTCCTTCATTTCCACCTGGCCCTTGAAGATGCCGGTGTTGGGCTGGTGGCCGATGGCGATGAACACGCCGGTGACGGCGATGTCCTCGGTCTGGCCGGTCTGGTTGTCGCGCAGGCGCGCCCCGGTCACGCCCGAATCGTCGCCCAGCACCTCCTGCAGCTCGTTGAAGAGCTTCAGGATCACGCGGCCTTCCTGGACCTTCTCGTTGAGCTTGTCGACCATGATGGGCTCGGCGCGGAACTTGTCGCGGCGGTGGATCAGGGTGACGGTGCGGCAGATGTTGGCCAGGTACAACGCCTCTTCCACGGCCGTGTTGCCGCCGCCGACCACGGCGACGTCCTGGTTCTTGTAGAAGAACCCGTCGCAGGTCGCGCAGCCCGAGACGCCGCGGCCCTTGTAGTTCTCTTCCGACGGCAGGCCCAGGTACTTGGCCGAGGCGCCGGTGGCGATGACCAGCGCGTCGCAGGTATAGGTGCCCGAGTCGCCCTCCAGCTTGAACGGCCGCTGGTCCAGGTGCGCGGTATGGATGTGGTCGAAGACGATGTCGGTGTTGAAGCGCTCGGCATGCTGCTGGAAGCGCTGCATCAGTTCCGGCCCCTGGACGCCATTGACGTCGGCGGGCCAGTTGTCCACCTCGGTCGTCGTCATCAGCTGGCCACCCTGTTCGACACCGGTGATCAGCATGGGCGAGAGGTTGGCCCGGGCGGCGTAGACGGCGGCGGTATACCCGGCCGGCCCCGACCCGAGGACGAGGACTTTGGCGTGTTTGTCTTGGCTCATGATCTCAACAATTTCCTGGCGCCGAGCGCCCGATTTGCAACCGTCATCATAGGTGATCCCGCCCCGGCGCGTTTTCAACCCCGGAGCCTGCCGGGGGCGGGGCGAACGGAATTGTATATTTCTATGGCTGCGATAGCGCCCGGGGAGCTTGACCGGGCGCCTGCCACTTATAATCAGCCCATGGCACGTACCGCTACCGCGGGGAATACCCGCAATTCGCAGAACACCGGCAATTCGACCGGTGCCTTGCCCGGCCGCCTGTCCCGCCTGTTCCGCGAGGCGCGCTGGATCCTGTTCGCCGCCCTGGCGGTCTATCTGACCCTGGTGCTGGCTACCTACAACTCGGGCGATCCGGGGTGGTCGCACGCCGTGCAGATCGACCATGTCCACAACAGCGGGGGCCGTTTCGGCGCCTGGCTGGCGGATCTCATCCTGTTCCTGATCGGCGCCTCGGCCTGGTGGTTCGTCGTGCTGTTGTTGCAGCGAGTCTACGCCAGCTACCTGCGCCTGGCCCACCAGTTCCTGCGCGGCGGCTCCGAATCCGACGTGCCCCAGCGGGTGCGCTGGGAGCAGGGCCTGGGATTTTGCGCCCTGATGACCGGCTCGGTCGGGCTCGAGGCGCTGCGCCTGCGGTCCTTCGGCGAATCCTTGCCGCACGGCAGCGGCGGCATGATAGGCGAGAGCATCGCCAAGTACGCCTCGTCCTCGTTCGGCTATACCGGCGCGACCCTGCTGCTGCTGGTCCTGTTCGCCATCGGCGCCAGCCTGTTCTTCGGCTTCTCGTGGCTGGTGGTGGCCGAGAAGATCGGCTCCTGGCTGGAGCTGGGGCTGCGCGGCGTCAGGAACTCCTGGCAGGCCCGCGAAGACCGCAAGGTGGGAGAGGTGGCCGTGCAGGCCCGCGCCGAGGTCGTGGTCGCCAAGCAGGAAAAACTGGTCCACGAGCAGCCGGTGCGCATCGAGCCGGCGGTTACCGTGGTACCCAAGTCCGAGCGCGTCGAGAAGGAAAAGCAGCAGGCTCTGTTCGCCGAGATCACCGACAGCCAGTTGCCGCCGCTCAGCCTGCTCGATCCGCCGCCGCCGGCCCAGGAAACCGTTTCCACCGAGACCCTGGAGTTCACCTCGCGCCTGATCGAGAAGAAGCTGGCCGACTTCGGCGTCCAGGTCTCCGTCGTTACCGCGCAGGCCGGCCCGGTCATCACCCGCTACGAGATCGAGCCGGCGGTGGGCGTCAAGGGCAGCCAGATCGTCAACCTGGCCAAGGACCTGGCGCGGGCGCTGAGCCTGGTCAGCATCCGGGTGGTCGAGACCATCCCCGGCAAGAACCTGATGGGCCTGGAACTGCCCAACCTGCGGCGCCAGACCGTCAAGCTGTCCGAGATCCTGGGCTCGCAAACCTACCACGGCAGCTCGTCGGTGCTGACCATGGCGCTGGGCAAGGACATCGCCGGCAAGCCGGTGGTGGCCGACCTGGCCAAGATGCCCCACCTGCTGGTGGCCGGCACGACCGGTTCGGGCAAGTCGGTGGGGATCAACGCCATGATCCTGTCGCTGCTGTACAAGGCCGACCCCAGCCAGGTGCGCCTGATCCTGATCGATCCGAAGATGCTCGAAATGAGCGTCTACGAAGGCATCCCGCACCTCCTGGCGCCGGTCGTGACCGACATGCGCCAGGCCGCCAACGCGCTGAACTGGTGCGTGGCCGAGATGGACAAGCGCTACCGGCTGATGAGCAAGATGGGCGTGCGCAACCTGGCCGGCTACAACACCAAGATCCACGACGCCATCAAGCGCGAGGAGCCCATCCCCAATCCGTTCTCGCTCACGCCCGATTCGCCCGAGCCGCTCCAGCCGCTGCCCATGGTGGTGGTGGTGATCGACGAGCTGGCCGACCTGATGATGGTGGTGGGCAAGAAGATCGAGGAACTGATCGCCCGCCTGGCGCAGAAGGCCCGCGCCGCCGGCATCCACCTGATCCTGGCCACCCAGCGGCCCAGCGTGGACGTGATCACCGGCCTGATCAAGGCCAACATTCCGACCCGGATCTCGTTCCAGGTCTCGTCCAAGATCGATTCGCGCACCATCCTCGACCAGATGGGCGCCGAGGCGCTGCTGGGCCAGGGCGACATGCTGTACATGCCGCCGGGCTCGGGCCTGCCCACCCGCGTCCATGGCGCGTTCGTGACCGACGACGAAGTGCACCGGGTGGTCGAGCAGTTGAAGTCGCAGGGCGAGCCCAACTACGAGGAAAGCATCCTGGAAGGCTCCATCGAGGGCGAGACCGGCGATGGCCTGGGCAGCGTGACCGGCATGGGCGACGCGGAATCCGACCCCATGTACGACCAGGCGGTGGAAGTGGTGCTCAAGCACCGCCGCGCCTCGATATCGCTGGTGCAGCGCCACCTGCGCATCGGTTACAACCGTGCCGCCCGCTTACTCGAACAGATGGAGCGTTCGGGTATGGTTTCCGCCATGCAGTCCAACGGCAACCGGGAAATCCTCGCCCCCGCCAGCCAGGACGAATGACCGGTCCTGCCGCGCTGCGCTACGGAGAGTCCCCTATGACGTTTGTTTCCAAGACCACCGCCTTCCTGGCCCGCGCCGCTGCCGGCGCCGGCCTGGCCGCGGCCCTGGCCCTGCCGGGCGCCGCGCTGGCGGGCGCCATCGACCAGTTGCATGCCTTCGCAAGCAAGACCCAGTCCGCGCGCGGCAGCTTCTCGCAGGTCACGCGCGGATCCTCGGGGCAGGCGGCGCCGGCGCAGTCCGGCAGCTTCTCGTTCCAGCGCCCCGGGCGCTTCCGCTGGGAAGTGGCCAAGCCGTACGAACAACTGATTGTCTCGGATGGCAAGCAGTTGTTTCAGTACGACCCCGACCTGAGCCAGGTCACCGTTCGCGACGTGGGCCAGGCCATCGGTTCCTCGCCGGCGCAGATCCTGTTCGGATCGGGCTCGCTGGAGCAATCCTTCAACGTGGCCGAGCAGCCCGAGCGCGACGGCCTGCAGTGGCTGCGCGCCACGCCCAAGACCCCGGACGCGGGCTTCTCGCGCGTGGACATCGCCTTCAAGGACGGCCTGCCGGCCCGCCTGGAGCTGCTGGACGCCTTCGGCCAGACCACCGCCATCACCTTCAGCGGCATCGCCCGCAATCCGCAACTGCCGCAGGACAGCTTCCACTTCACGGCGCCCGCCGGCGTGGACGTGGTGCGCATGGGCGGACAGGCGCCTGCCGGCGGCCGCTGACCGGCGTTTTTTTCATCCATGTCCGACCTGTTCCCCGACGATACGCCCCCGGCCGCCAAGGTGCCCGACGCCGCCGCGCCGCTGGCCGAGCGGCTGCGGCCGCGCACGCTGGACGAGGTGGTCGGGCAGAGCCATCTGTTGGGACCGGGCAAGCCGCTGCGCGTGGCCTTCCAGTCGGGGCGGCCGCATTCGATGATCTTCTGGGGGCCGCCGGGCGTGGGCAAGACCACGCTGGCGCGGCTCATGGCCAACTCCTTCGATGCCCAGTTCATCGCGATGTCGGCCGTGCTGGGCGGGGTCAAGGACATCCGCGACGCGGTGGTCGCCGCCCAGGCCGCGCAGTTGAAGGGGCGCCGCACCATTCTTTTCGTCGATGAAGTGCACCGCTTCAACAAGGCCCAGCAGGACGCCTTCCTGCCCTATGTGGAAAGCGGCCTGTTCACCTTCATTGGCGCCACCACCGAGAACCCGTCCTTCGAGGTGAACTCCGCCCTGTTGTCGCGGGCGCGGGTCTACGTGCTGCAATCGCTCACCGCCGATGAATTGCGGCTGCTGATCGCCAAGGCCATCGCCATGCTGGGCGACATCGAGTTCGACGAAGCCTCGCAGGCGCAACTGGCGGCCTGGGCCGACGGTGATGCCCGCCGGGTCATCAACGCGGTCGAGGTGGTGGCCGATTCGGCGCGCGGGGCAGGGCGCACGCAGGTCGACGCCGAATGGCTGGAGACCGCGCTGTCGCAGAACCTGCGCCGCTTCGACAAGGGCGGCGACGCCTTCTACGACCAGATCAGCGCCCTGCACAAGGCCGTGCGCGGCTCGGATCCGGATGGGTCGCTGTACTGGTTCTGCCGCATGCTGGACGGCGGCGCGGACCCGCGCTATCTCTCGCGCCGGCTGATCCGCATGGCGGTCGAGGACATCGGCCTGGCCGATCCGCGCGCGCTGGACATCGCCACGGCGGGGGCGGACGTATACGAGCGCCTGGGGTCGCCCGAGGGCGAGCTGGCGCTGGCGCAGGCGGTGGTCTACCTGGCCTGCGCCGCCAAGTCCAACGCCGTCTACAACGCCTACAACATGGCCCGGCGCTTCGCCGCCGACAACGGCAGCGCGCCCGTGCCCATGCACCTGCGCAACGCACCCACCAAGCTGCTCAAGCAATTGGGGCACGGCAAGCAGTATCGCTACGCGCACGACGAACCGCATGCCTATGCGGCCGGCGTCGATTACTTTCCGGACGGCGTGCGCGCGAAGTTCTACCAGCCCACCGACCGGGGGTTGGAAGCCAAGATCGGCCAGAAGCTCGCCTTCCTGCGCGAGTTGGACAAGGACGCGAAGAAGGGCTAGGCTGCCGCCCCGCAGGCGAAATGCGGCCGTAGCGACGGCGGCATGCCCCGCACCCGGCGCCGGTACTCCGACGGTGTCCAGCCCGTGTTGCTTTTCATGAAGCGCGTGAAGTGGGGCGGGGCGCTGAAGCCCAGATCGTAGGTGATCTCGAAGATGCTTTTCGCTTCGCCGGCCAGCAGCGCGAAGGCGGCGTCCAGGCGCCGCATGTTGTAGTAGGCGCGGGGCGTCATCCGCGTCGCGCGCCGGAACAGGGTGTAGAAGTAGCGCTCGGACACGCCATAGGTGTCCGCGCCGCGCCGGAACGCGGCGAAGTCCTCCAGGTCGCGCAACTGGCCGGCTCGGGCGTCGCGGCCCACGCGTTCTTCCAGGCTGTCGGCCTGGAATGCCACGTTGCGGGAGGCGTCGCGCGTCCGTTTCTCCAGCGAACGGACCACGGCCGCCTGGTACAGCGTCCGGACGCCCTGCGACACCGTTCGTGGGTCGGGGCCGGCGCGGAACAGTTCCGCCACCAGTTGCATGGCGTCGGTGCGCAGCGGACCGGGCAAGGTGATCATGTCGACCGGATCGTCGTCCCCGGCATGGCCGACGGGCCCGGCGCTGTCGTTCAACAGCGGCGAGGCCTTGATCAGGATGGATCCGACCTGTCCCGGATGCCGCGCGCGTCCCGGCGCGGGCGGGATGGCATAGGTCTGCCGGGGATGGATGACCAGCGCGCGGAACTGGTCCAGGCGGTGCAAGCCGCCGTTCAGGCGGACCGGCAGCGGTTCCTGGTGCATGTTCACCAGCACCTGCACGCAGTCGCGGGCGTGGTCCGCCAGCTCGACGCCCGACGCCATGACCGAGACCCGGCCGTAGTCCCCGCCGCAATAGCAAAGGTGGGGCGAATCGTGGGCGTCAGTTGGGATCGACAATATTCTTCTCCTTCGCCACCTTCGACCAAAGCGTCTTCTCTGTCTGCACGACCTGTTCGAGGCTGGCCCGCCGCGTGTCCGGGACCTCGGCGCCCCACGAGGCGACGAGCTTGCGCACGTCGTCGTTGCCCGCGGCGGCGGTGATCTGCGAGGACAGCGCATCCAGTATATCGGCGGGCAGGCCGGCCGGACCGAACAGTGCGATCCAGGACGAGATGGCGGGCACGCCGCGCAGCTTCTTCTCGGTCAGCGTCGGTACCGCGGGCAGCTCCGGGCTGCGCGCCGCGGTGCTGACCGCCAGCGCGTCCAGCTTGCCGATCTTGATCTGCGGCAGCGCCGTCACCAGCGAGATGATGGCGATGTCCACGTCGCCCGCCAGCAGGGCCTGCAACTGGCGCGCGCCCGAGGCGTAGGGAATGTGGACCATGTCGATGCCGGCCGAGGTCTTGATCATCTCGCCCAGGAAATGCATGCCCGAGCCCACGCCGGGCGACGCATAGTTGAGCTTCTTCCGGCTGTTGCGGGCGCCTTCCAGGAACTTGTCGAAATCGGCGTAGGCGCCCGCGCGTGCGACGATGACGTACGGCGTGGCGACCAGTTGCGCGATGGGCTGCAGGTCGGCCCCCGGATCGACGTTGCCCGGGCGCAGCGCCCACGAGGTCGTGACCGAGGTGCCCGTGGCCAGCAGCGTGTAGCCGTCACGGGCGGCGTTCTTCACGTGCCGGGCCGCCACTTCGCCGCCCGCGCCCTGCTGGATCTCGACCACGACGGGCTGCTTCAGGCGTTCCGACAGTTCCTTGGCGAACAGGCGCGTGGAGTTGGCGGGGAAGCCGTCGCTCCAGGCCATCACCACCTTGATGGGGCGGTTGGGATAGGGCTGGGCGGCGGCCGGCTGGGGCAGCCATAGCGCAAGCAGGGCGGCGGCCACCCAGGCGTGGGGGCGGGTCGGGAGAAGGCGGAGCGGCACCACTTGTCGTTGTCTCCTGGCGGTTGTTCGATGGGGGCCGTATGGGGCGGTTTCATTCTAGGAGCGGCCGCCGCGGCGGGCTTACCCTGGACTGAACAGGTGGGCAGCATTTACCCCCATTCGCGTCCGGCCCCGCTGTTCAGCGGGCGGTAACGCCCCGGGCCGGGCGCTCGCCAACAATGCTCGGGCCGTTTCCAACAACATGCCAATGACTTTTCCAACTATGGATATGACTCACGTATCGGTTCGCGGCGGACACGTCCTCGAGCCGGCCTTCGTGCAGGCCGAGGATCTGCTGGCCTGCCCGAACGACGACAGGCTGTTCGTCGATGTCCGCCTGGGCGACCCGGACATCGAATACCGCGCGTACCGCGATGGCCACATCTTCGGCGCCGTCCATGGCCAGATCCGCGATGCATTCGCGGCGGAACCCACCCCGGCGAGCGGCAACCTGCCGCTGCCCGGCCTTGGGCAACTGGCCGACACCCTGCGGAACTGGGGCGTGGGCCGAGACACCGAGATCGTCGTCTACGGCCCCACCCCGGCGCTGGCCGCCCGCGGCTGGTGGGTGTTGCGCTGGGCCGGACTCGCCAAGGTGTTCCTGCTCGATGGCGGACTGAAGGCCTGGATCGCCGCCGGCGGCGCGCTGGCGCGCGGCGACGAACCCCATCGGCGCCGGTTGCCCGAAGTCCTGGCCCTGGCCGGAGGAGATCTGCCGCAGATCGAGGTGGACGAGGTCGAGCAACTGCCGGACGGCGCCGTGCTGGTCGATGCGCGGGACGAGGCGTCTTACCTGGCCGGGCATATTCCCGGCGCCCGGCATCTGGCCGCCTCCGAGTTCTGGACCCCATCGGGCCGGCTGCGGCCCGCCAGCGAACGGGCCCGCCTGCTGGCGCAGGCCGGCCTCGAGCCCGACGGCGAGGCCGTGGTGTACTGCGGCGGCGGCGTCCTGTCCGCCCTGGTCGCGATGATCATGGCCGAAGCCGGTATCCGGCCCCGGCTGTACGTCGGATCGTGGTCCGAATGGAACAAGGACCCGGAACGCATGCGCCGCAGCGCGGTGGGAGAACAAGCATGAGCGCGTCCGTGATGCAGGTCGACGTCGCCATCTGCGGCGGCGGCCCCGTCGGCCTCGCGCTGGCCTATCTGCTGGGCAGGGAAGGGCTGCGTGTCGCGCTGTTCGAGAAGCGCCCCAGCACAACCGTGCTGCCCAAGGGCCAGTACGTCCATGCTTCCACCGCCGAGCTTTACCGGCAATGGGGAGTCTGGGAACTGCTGGAAGGCAAGGGGTGGTCCATTCCTCGTTCCAATGGCCAGGGTTTCTACGTGCGCGTGGCCCAGGGGCCGGTGGCCGACGTCCGCTCCTCGCTGGGCACCGACGCGGAATACGAACACAAGTGGGCGCAGCTCGCGCCCGTCTATCCGCGCAAGGTCCCGGCCTCCGACTACGAGGCCGCGCTGCGCCACCAGGCGGCCGCCTGGCAAAGCGTCGCGCTGCACTTCGGCACCCAGGTGGTGGGCGTCGAGGACCTGGGCGGCGGCGTGCGGCTGTCGGTGAAGGAACTCGAAGCGGGCACGCAGCGCGAGGTTGGCGCGCGCTACCTCGTGGCCTGCGACGGTGCTCGCAGCTTCGTGCGCAACCGCATCGGCCGGGGCGAGGACCACGGGCCCACCTTCGGCAACCAGGTGCTGGCCGAGTTTCGCGCCGACCTGGACGACACCCTGGGGCGCGACGGCTACTTCCATTCCTTCGTGCTGGATCCGCGCTACGCCGGCTGGTTCGGCAGCAAGCATCCGGACACGGGGCTGTGGCGGTACAGCTTCCGCCACGACGAGGATCCGCTGCCCGATACAGATGCCCTGCTTGAGCGGATACGCGGCGCGCTGGGCATGCCGGGCCTGCCCGTCGAGATCGTCCGCGTCTACCGCTTCGACTACACGACGGGCCTGCTGCGCAAGTGGCGCGAAGGCCACGTCCTGTTCGCGGGCGACGCGGCCCATTGGCATTCGCCCTGGGGCGGATTCGGCGCCAATACCGGCGTGCAGGACGCCAACAACCTGGCCTGGAAGCTGGGCCTGGTGCTGCGCGGCGCCGCGCCCGATACCCTGCTCGACACCTACGAGGTCGAGCGCAAGGGCAAGGCCTTGCTTACCGTCAAGGCGGCCACCTACAACTCGCTCAACTTCCAGGCCATCGCGGCGGCCATCGCCGTGGGCGAGCCCGGCGTCAGCCTGAACGGGACCTTCAGCCCGCAAGCCATCGCCTTCCTGAGCGAATGCGTCGCGCCGCACGGCGACAACAGCGTGCTGCATACCGGCTTCCAGCTCGGCACGGTCTACGACTCCGCCGCCGTGATCCGCGATGGCGACGAGCCGCCGCGCGCCACCCTGGAACACTACGAGGAAAGCACCGTGCCCGGCGTGCGCGCACCCCACGTCTGGCTGTACGACTCCGCCGGTCGCAGGCTGTCCACCGTCGACCTGTGGGGCACCGCCTTCTCGCTGGTCGTGCAGCGCGATGCCCAGGCCTGGACCCAGGCCGCCCGCGCCGTGGGGCGGGAACTGGGCGTGGCCCTGCGCGTCGTGCTCGTCGGCCCCGAGGGCCACTACCGGGCCGACGAACCCAAGTTCGGCCGGCTGTATCCGGTGGCGGACGGCGGCGCCGTGCTCGTGCGGCCCGACGGATTCGTCGCGCGCCGCCTGCCGGCGCAGGCCGAGGGCGCCGCCGGACCGGCGCTGCGCGACACCCTCCGGCGCCTGCTGACCCTCGAGCAGAACACCGGGGCGGCAGCGAGCCTGCCCGGGCTGGAGGCCCCCGTGGGGTGAAGGCGGGCCGGGGAGGCTAAAATCGGAATACCCCGGCCGGGCCGCCTCGCGCGCCGCCCGCCGGGGCGACCTTTTTTCCTCCTCCCAACACGGCTTTTTCCCATGCTCGATATCGCTCTGCTGCGCAAAGACACCCAGGCTGTGGCCGCCCGGCTCAAGGACCGGGGCTACACGCTAGACCTCGACGGCTTCAACTCGCTCGAGTCGCGGCGTAAGTCGGTGCAGACGGAGACCGAAACCCTGCAGGCCCGCCGCAATGCGCTGGCCAAGCAGATCGGCATGCTCAAGGCCAAGGGCGAGGACGCCTCCGCCGTGCTGGCCGAATCCCAGGCCATCCCGGCCCGCCTGAAAGCGCTCGAGGAAGACCTGGCCGGCATCCAGCGCGATTTGCAGGACCTGCTGTTGGCCGTGCCCAACCTGCCGCACGCCAGCGTGCCCGGCGGCGCCTCCAGCGACGACAACGTCGAGGTGCGCCGCTGGAGCCGCGACGGCAACGACCCCGCGCCGTTGCCCTTCGAGGCCAGGGACCACGTCGCCCTGGGCGAACCGCTGGGCCTGGACTTCGAGACCGCCGTCAAACTGTCCGGCTCGCGCTTCACCCTGATGCGCGGCCCCATCGCCCGCCTGCACCGGGCCCTGGCGCAATTCATGCTGGACGTCCAGACCGGCGAGCACGGCTACACCGAGTGCTACACGCCCTACATCGTCAACACCGCCACCCTGGTCGGCACCGGCCAGCTGCCCAAGTTCAAGGACGACATGTTCTGGGTCACCAAGGGCGGCGAATCGGTCGACGAGAACGGCGACGCCGTGCCGCGCGAAGACCTCTACCTGATCTCCACCTCCGAGATCACCCTGACCAATACCGTGCGCGGCGAGATCGTCAGCGCCGAATCGCTGCCCATCAAGCTGACCGCCCACACCCCGTGCTTCCGCTCCGAGGCGGGCAGCGCCGGCCGCGACACCCGCGGCATGATCCGCCAGCACCAGTTCGACAAGGTCGAGATGGTGCAGATCGTCCATCCCGAGCGCTCCTACGACGCCCTCGAGGAAATGGTCGGCCACGCCGAAGCCGTGCTGCGCAAGCTCGGCCTGCCGTACCGCGTCGTCCTGCTCTGCACCGGCGACATGGGTTTCGGCGCCGCCAAGACCTACGACCTGGAAGTCTGGCTGCCGGCCCAAGCCGCGTATCGCGAGATTTCTTCCGTGTCCAACTGTGAGGCGTTCCAGGCCCGCCGCCTGCAGGCGCGCTTCCGCAACGCCCAGGGCAAGCCCGAACTGCTGCATACGCTCAACGGTTCCGGCTTGGCCGTGGGACGGGCGCTGGTCGCGGTTTTGGAGAACTACCAGCAGGCCGATGGCAGCATCGTCGTGCCCGAGGCCCTGCGGCCCTACATGGGCGGGGTAGAGCGACTCACTCCGTAACATTCGTCGCCTGCCTGATCCCCCGGGGTGCGTTACGGTTGAAAAACCTACATCCCGGAGGAGCCAGCCATGTTGAAGTGGGCACTGATCTTTTTCGTGGTCTCGATCATCGCCGCGTTGTTCGGATTCACCGGCATCGCCGCCGGCGCGGCCGCCATCGCCAAGTTCCTGTTCTTCCTGTTCCTGATCCTGTTCGTGATCTTTCTGGTGCTGGGGCTCACGGTGTACAAGAAAATCACGGATTAGCGACGGCAGGACACAGCGCAAATTTCTGTGCTATAGTTGCGGGCTGTTGTCTGGTTCCGGCCACGGGCCAGGCAAGCACTGAAAGGTGCACGGAGAGGTGGCAGAGTGGTCGAATGTACCTGACTCGAAATCAGGCGTACGGTAACCCCGTACCGTGGGTTCGAATCCCACCCTCTCCGCCAGACACATGTAAGTCCCTGATTCTTCAGGGGCTTTTTTCTTAGTGCCCTCTACTTGGGGTCACTCATTGGGGTACCTCTTCCTCTGGAAGATGGTCCCATAAAGCGTTCCACTCGCATCGTTCAGTGACGGCATGGTGTTTATTACTATCGCCACCAGTTCACCGAGGCTGGGACGCGCCGCGAAAAGCGGTTCTCACTGAACACCAAGAATCCAGCCACTGCCAAGCAAGGGTCACTACTTGTTTCCGCTATGCTTATAGCGAACAGGTCTGGGATAGCTATGGCACACGATGACGTGAACATTAAACAGGTGCTGGACAAGATTGGGGACGATGCACGCAATCTGGAAGTGGTGTTTGAGAACGGCACCCTCAGGATGAAGGCTGATCCCAATGTTCCGGGCGCCGTAGAAGCTCTTTTGAGGGTCGGAAAGGACTTCCTGAGCAGTGAGCTTGGGCAATCCTTCAAGCATGTCCTGACGCCTCAGGCAGCACCTGTTGTGCCTTCATCTGAGGTAGCACAGCAACCATCTATTGCGGCTGCACCAGTGCCCATTCAAGCACCAGTGGCACAGCCTGCTATCGCTACTGGTGGCATGACCAACGAGGAATCGATCAAGCGTTATGCCACGCGGCAAGGTCCCAAGCTTGCCCCCAGCACGTTCTATGAATACGGGAACTACCATCGGCTCTTCAAGGAATGGATCAACAAGCGCCATAAGCGTGAGCACATTCCCATTCGTGAAGTGATACGTCAGGATCTCTCAGCCTTCATTGATGACCTGTTGGCAGAAGGACTTGCCCACAAGACCATCAAGGAAAAGTATCTTGCAGCCGTCTCTGGCTTGTTCGTGCTGGGAAGGTCTGAGGGGTCATTTCCTGACAACATCACGTTGTCATCCCATGGGCACAATTTGCTCACCAAGCGTGAAGCGAAAAAGGTGCAGGACAAGACCAGTAGGAAACCTTTTACCGAAGAGGACTTGAAGAGCATCTTCAACCCCGAAACGTTTTTGGCTCAGAAGAACCCCACGGACTATTGGCTTCCATTGCTTGGATTGTTCACTGGCGGGGTATCAATGAGCTTTGCCAATTGATGGCAACCACCGACATCGAAAAGATTGGCGATATCTGGTCAATTTCCATCAATGATGAGGATGAGTCCCAGCGCCTCAAATCATCGGCTGCAAGGCGTGCCTTTTGGTGGCATGTTGTTCCCTTACCTGACGCAAGACACCAAGAAGCAAAATTTCAGTGGAACACCGAGCGAGCGCTTTGGCAATTATCTCGATACATTGGGCATCACCGATAAGCGCAAGGTCTTTCACTCTTTCCGCTCAACGTCCAACAATCGATTGAAGCAACAAGGTGTGGCTGAGGAAACGCGCTGCCAATTCATTGGGCATGAGCATGACACTGTGAATTCAACGGTCTATTCCGAGGATCACAATGTGGCTTATTTTCTTGAGCATGCCGCAAGCAAGCTCAGTTTTGATGTGGATTTCGATAAGATTCCCTATCCGCGTGATCTTATCGTTAAAGCAACAAAGCAAAAATTGCTCATCAAACAACGGCGTGAGAATCATAAGAAAGTGCCTGAAGAGCGAGCCAATAGCAAATAGACCCCCATGCCAGTCATTCCCCAAAAACTCTACAAATACCGTCCGTTTAGCACTTATAGTGTGACGGAGATAGAGCGCAATGAGGTCTACTATGCCAATCCAAAGAGCTTCAATGATCCATTGGATTGTAGTCCAGTCATCGATGTTGATGTTTCAACTGAGATGCTGGAAACGCTTTGCGCCCGCATGCTGCTTGAAAAGTATGGTGAGGAGATAGGTAAGCCAAAGGTTGATGCTGATCTCAAGCGATTTCGCTATAACGCCACCGAACCCAATGAAGATGGTAGCCCAGCCAATGTGGAGCGCAATTATCGCTGGTATCTCAAAGGAGCCATAGAAGAATCACTTGTTCGTCAGATGTCACGTCATGGTGTTCTTTCATTGGCACAGAAATGGGATTGCCCTTTGATGTGGAGCCACTATGCTGATCAGCATAAAGGTATCTGCATTGAATACGACACATCAGATTGCCGATTTGAAACCCCTAAGCCCGTTGACTATTCAGGCAACCGAAACATCAAAGCCAGTGATCTACATGGGTTCTATGTGGAGCACCTTCAGGCAGCACGAGAGCGTGTCTTTGATGGCTACTTCTATCATAAGGCTCGACAGTGGCGCTATGAGAAGGAATGGCGCGTAGTGCGAAAGGGCAATGGTGTAGATGGTAGCCCCTACAAGATATCCGCCATCTACTTTGGCGTGAGGTGCGAGGCTTCCGTAGAGAGCATGATTGTGAAGCTATTCCAAGGCTCACCCTACGAACCTAAGTTCTATCGGATGAGTGAAGATACCAAGACGTTTAAGCTTCGCCGCTATCACCCTGAAATGGAGGACTTCCTTTATGAGTCTCCAGCGCTATCCACGCGATGGCGTGAAGAAGAGATTAAGAGTATGTTTGAAGACGAAAGCGAAAGTACGAATTAACGTTATATCTTGCCCTTGTTTTTGATTTCAGCGGATACGGGCAACTTGCTTTCAAGTTTTACTTTTAGCTCTTTGGTTTCTTTCCACTTGATAGCCTATTCCTTCACATCAGCGGCACCATGTTCGATTGCCAGATCGACATTGGCACCAGCTTCAAGCAAACACTGAACAACCTTCAGACCACCTGTTTTTGCACCAAGCTTAATTGGCGCATCATCTCTGGCATGGACATCCGCGCCGACGTGGATCGAAGCCAGCGTCAGGGAAATGTGATTTCTAGCACGGGCTTTTATATCGCCATGAAATAGGCAATCGTCGTACCTTTTCCGCCGTACAT
Organism: Pigmentiphaga sp. H8; assembly: GCF_003854895.1. NCBI lineage: Bacteria > Pseudomonadati > Pseudomonadota > Betaproteobacteria > Burkholderiales > Alcaligenaceae > Pigmentiphaga > Pigmentiphaga sp. H8. The sequence goes on from NZ_CP033966.1 coordinate 1,689,798, forward strand.
AGTTACCGTCGAAGCGGATACCCCTGCCGAATGCACCGTCAAGGGCCAGGAGGCCAGTCGTCGGGAACAAGTTTTAGCCCATCGCGCCAGCGCTCGCGTAATGCTTTCTGAAATCGAACATCGTCACTGAAATCTGGGTGGTCAGTGATGATCACCTGGAACTTTCCGTCTAAGCTTGCGACGACATCGAAGATAAGGCTAAAAAGACGCTTGACCGCCTTGCGATCCGCGTCGATCTTTTCTTGGGTCCTTCCCTCTCCCGGCACCGTGTCTGGAGAGAAGTGTGCCTGGGACAACTGGTCGAGCAGCAGGAAAGCAGGTACTGGACGATCTCTATTCGCAAACCAAGTGTGTAGTGCCAGATGCGCAACGATGTGATAACCAACATGGTTCTCACCACTACCAATTTCGCGCATCGGGACCGGTCGCTCAGGCGTGTCTGCGACGATGGTCAGATTACGGGGATCGAGACGTAATGGAGCGTCCGAGTATTCAAGGTCGATGCGCTGAGCATAGTCCGACAAGTGGCGGTTGACGTTAGACAGGCACGATTCCATCTTCGCCTGGATAGTGTCGGCGCTGACTGCTTCGTCGAGCGTCGTCTCCTGTTTCCGTAGAACGGCAAGCCGCTCTTGCTGCTCACTGACGTCAGGCATCTGCGGGATATTCTCCACATATAGGCTGATGCGCCCCAAGACCATTGCCCGCCGAGCCTCGGTGTCTGTAGCAAGTTGGAGCCGCTCGTTCGTGCGTTTGACTGCTGTGAGCAGGGCGCGATTGTCTTCAAGACGCCGTCGTACGTCGGCAAGTCGGCTCTCGACCTCCTGAATTGCCGTTGCGATGCGCGGCGTTGCGGAGTCCATCGCTCCGCTTCGCTCGCCAATGTAATCCTGGGCCGCGCGAAGATCGCCGATGGATGGGACCTGTGAGACTTCGGGTAGGTTCTGCAGGCACAGTGGGCACGAGTGCCCGGGGGTATCATGCTCGAAGACCGTCACGGCGTTGAGCCGGGCGGCATGCTCGCGCGCCTCAGCCGAATATCCCTTGGAGCTGCCCTCGAAGCCCCGTGCACGCTCTAGCGTCGACTGCAGTGCCCGTTGCTCAAGCACCAGTTCGCTGCGAACGATGGAAAGCCGCTTGAACTCTGCGTCTTCGCCGGCCTCCTCTGCTGCCGATGGTACAGGCTTGCTCTGGATTGCGCGCAGGGTGTCGATCTTTTCCTGCCAAGTGGCTCCGTCTCCAAGTGTGGTCAGACCCACGGCCTTGGCTTCGGCAAGCAGCGTGTCGGATCGACCAATGCCATCACCTCGGATCGAGGCTGCCTCGGCGAGCCTGCGCTCGATCTGCCGGATCTCGGTGCGTACGCGTTTGAGCTCTTGCTGCTGGGCTACGTAGTCATCGGTGACGGCCCCAAGGAAGTACGGCAACGTATCCTTGATCGCCTGCGCGACAAAGCGGTCACTTGCTCCGTGGAACAGGTGCCGCCGTTGCGCAATCTCGTTCTGCGACTGCAAGCAGAAAGTGAGGGCATGGCTGATGGTAGCCGCCAGCGGCGCGCGAGTATGCCCCGCTGGTGGCTCGTGCAGATAGTCCGAAAGCCCGACCCACGAGGCGAGCAGTGAGCGCAGCCCCTCGCGGTTGGTCGTCTGGCGCAGCGCGCTTGCGGGTGGAATGGCAACTTCCGTATCGGTTTGTATATAGACCACCTCGTTGGACTTGCCGTCGCCCTTTGGCAACTGGCGGGCAACGAATGCCTGGCCGCGGTGCGTCTGCAATAGCAGGCCGAACCATGCGACGTTGCGCCGGACCTTGCCCTCGGGGACGTCGATTTCAGGGGCGCCGAAGCAGTATTCGATGATGCCGAGAATTGCCGACTTGCCCGTGCGCGAGTCGCCCGAAATGATGTTGACACGACCCGGTTCAAACGGGACAAAACGGTGGCGGCCATCGTGGCTGTAGGTGACGATGGCGCGGATCTGGATCATGCTTGTACTCCCAACAGCGCCAGCACGGTCGGGGGCGCTCCCGCTTTGCATAGCCAGCGGCCAACGAACTCGGCCCGCCGCATGCACTCCCTCACCTCGGCACTGGAAGTACGGAGGTAGCTCTTGATCTTCTTGGAATGCTCGTCGGTTGCGTCGAGCCGTCGGCCGTCTAGCGACAGCATCCCGTACTGAGCGCCGAAGAGCAGGGCCTCGCGCACGGGCTCCCGCAGCACGATCACGCCCTTGGCGACCGCCGACCGCTCCAATGGGTGGTCATGCACCCAGGTCGCAAGTGATGTGGAGACCGAACTCGGCAACTGATCGCGCGTGTGACCGCGCAGCACAAGGCTGGCCCCCACAAACGCAAGTTCGAGCGGCAAGCCGGCCGGCTCGTTTGCGGGTGCCATCGATTCGGTTCGGTAACCTCGTGCTAGGTGCCAAACGGCTACGGCACAGAAGGCCGGATTGAGCAAATTGCGCTGCTCAATGGTGCGCTCCTGCCAGGCTGTCATGCCACATTCTCTTGGGGCGGCGCATCGAAGATGGCCTTGAGCCGAGCTTCGAAATCTGGGTGCCACCCAAGCCGTCGGTCTTCGGCCAGCATATGTAATGAGCCGCGACATACCCATGGGACGTTGACGCCGGATCGGATCGGAAGATGAGCGTCCTCAGCCCACTTCAGGATGGCGCGCCCGGCTCGGGCCATCGCCTCCTCGGTGGCCTGCGAACCGAGCTCGTCGCAGACTTGGGCATATTGCAGCTCCCATTCCGCATGCAGCCGCTGATCGTACTTCTGCAGATCTGCGTCGAACAACAAGTCGTTGCGCGTCCATGCTGAGCGTTGCCGAAAGGCCTGCAGGTAGCTGGTTATCGCGTTGCGGATGCGCAGCTGGCTTCCTCCAACCAGTACTACTTGCCGGTAGAAGGGGCGATTCGCGAACTCCGGTAGCTGGTCGAGCGCTACCATCAATGCATCAAGCTCTTCATCGATCGGTAACGAATCCGGTTTGATCGACTCCTGGATCTCGGAGATCTGTGCATCGATCTCGGCGCGCGGGATTCCGCCGTCTGGATGCACCAATTCGTTCAGTACGCGCTTAAACCACCAGCCCTCCAGCATCTGCACCGACAGGTCTTGATGGTGCATCGAGACGTGGTAGAGCTCAGCCTGCAATTGATTGAGGATCGCTGCCGCGTCGGGTTGCGCAGAGATGACGTAGATGCGTGACAGTAGCTGTTCCCGCTCGCTGTCGTCCAAGGCAAGGTAGCTGTCGAACGCGGACTTGAGTTCGCTGTTGGTCGAGGTGGTAGCCGCGTGTTTGAGTCGATTGACGGCCTCAACGGTATCTCGATCAGGACCATCGATGCCCAAAGCTGAGCAGGCACTTCCCTGTGGCGCCTCGGCCGTTGCAATCAGGAAACGAGCTGTTTCTGGAGGCACTTCGCCGCTTGCAAGCCCTACCATCCAGATGCGCAGTGTCTTCCACAACTCGGGGCACAGGTCGGTCAGAGTGGCGGAGGTGTTCAGCGAGTGTTTGGTCTGCAGAACGGCAGCGGGCTCGCCGCCTACTTCGAAGCTCACGTCGTCCAGAGTTTCGATGCTGACGGTAAAGTCGCTAACGCGGCTGCGTCGTATTGCCCACAGCAGTGCGATCCGGACTTGGTATAGATAACCCACCATCGAGGCGGCGGCCCCGAAAGTGGATACGCTTGGCAAGGTCATAGCGTCATATCTGATCGTTTAGGCATGGATCGTGACCACAGCGAGTTACACAACTGCTAGGTCGCTGACTTCGTTGTTCTTGTTGCTAAATGAATCAATTATTTCATGAAGCAAAGAAATGTGACAGGCGATATGTCATCCAAGAATTCCCCAGCTTGGTCAAGGTCAACAGGAAGAATTGACTTCGCTAAGCCATCCGTTGCACCTGAGTAACGGATGGTTGGTCGCGTAAAATGCGTTCCCAAGATTTCAAGCCTGATAGCGTGTGTGTGGACTTTGTCCGGAGCGCTCCGACTGAAGCCAACACCTTTGGGGGTAGTAAAGGGGTATCTTGGTTTTCGGTTTTTAAGAAAACCCTGCATCTTCAATAGGTTATTATTCCGATAGGAATGACACCCTCCGCCAGTTTGCAAGAACCCCTTGATTTCATCGATCAAGGGGTTTTTTGTTGCCACGATCAAAATAATCACGGCATCACGCGACCCGCTATCAACCAAACCGATAGCGCCCCTGATCATCACGCACAATCGCGCGTTGGGCGGTGATATCTTCCAGCACCCGGACAAGCTCCCGCCCATCGCGCGTCCCGACCGCCGCCATGAGCTCCGCAAAAAACTTGGGCCCGCTCTCCAGCGCAGCCTCCAGGGAAGCAGGGCTTGAAGCGTCGAGCCTTGGGGGATGCGGAACCTCATGCTCGATGGGACGCCTGGCCCCAGGCGCCAGCCATGGCAGCGTCAAGTCGAATCCAGCCTTGTCGGTCGTTCGCGAGCCCTCCAACGAAGGATCCAAGGGAACCGTCCTCAAGCCGCTTTGGACGACCAAGTCCCTGCTCGCCTGAAAACGCGTCGCCAGCGCCCACTCCATCTGGGCGTCGGAATAGATATCGATGTCCGGATCGACCACGAACACATTCTTGACGTTGCCCAGGCAGCCGAATGCGGCCGCGATGGCATTGCGCGCTTCGCCCGGCACGCGTTGCTGCAAAGCGATACGGACGTTGAACGATCCTCCCGCCGCGGGGGGCGCGTAGACCGCCCGCACTTCGCGCACGGCGGACTCGAGCGCTTTCCAGACGAGGACCTCCGTGCGCAGGGAGCAAAGCTGCGCCGTATCCGTGCAGTGCATGCTCGGCCCGCCGATGGAGGAGGTTTGGAAGATGGCGTCCCGGCGGTGGGTGATCGCGGTCAAGTGGAAGAGCGGATTGCGTTTTACCGCGCCGTAGTAACCAAGAAACTCGCCGAAGGGACCTTCGGGTTCCACATGGCCGCGCTCGTCGAAATAGCCTTCTAGGATGAACTGGGCATCGGCGGGCACCATCAGATCGTTGGTCACGCACTTGACGACGCCCAAAGGCTGGGCCCGCAAGGCCGCGATAAGCGCCAGTTCGTCGCCGGGAAAGCGGAGCGTGGCGGCGAGTTGATCGATGGGATGGCTGCCGATGGCGAACGCCACCGGCGTGCGCTCGCCGCGTTCCGCGCGCGCCATGTAGATGGCGCGCAAATCGGAAGGCGCGACCAGATCCACGCCGGCCGACCGGCGGCCGCGCAGCATGAGGCGGCGCATGCCCACGTTCGTATGCCCGGCGAAGGGATCGTGGACGAAGTCGATCGACGCCGATATGTACGGCGCGCCGTCGAACTCGTGCTGCAGATGCACCGGCAGGGCGGTCAAGTCGCATTCGTCGCCGGTCAGCACGACCTCCTGGACCGGGGCATGCGCGCGCGGCACTTCCACCAGTTCGCCCGGCTTGCGCAGCCGCGCGAGCACTTCGGACAGCACCTTGTCCGCCGTGGTCCCGAAGGCGGCGGCCAGGCGGGCCCGGCTGCCCGCGACGTTGCCGCACAAGGCGAAGCGGCTCCCTTCGATGTTTTCGAACCATGCCGCGCGCGGATTGCCCTCCAGGCCGGCGGCGACATCGGCAAGCGCGACGGGCGCGGTATGTCGTTCCAGTTCGTCGGCGGGCAGGGACGCAAGAAAGGTACGCAGGCCGAATCGCTGTAGATCGGGACGGCTCTCTGACCGGGAAAGGGATGCGTTCATGTTTCTCCTCCTTGTCGCGATGGAATATTTGTAAACTTTCTTTATATAAAATATGCTTATATTAATCTCGGCAACAGAGAAATGCCACGACCATCCGCAGATGGCGGCGTAACCGCGACGCGCATGAAGCGCCCGCCTTGCACTAGGAGGAGACGATATGAAGACACGCTTTGGAACAAGAGTCAGGACCTGGCTGGCCCTGGCTGCCGTGGCGCTGGCGCCGGCTGCCGCGTCCGCCCAGGACCAGGCCGGCCGGTACCCTGACCGCATGATCAAGCTCATCGTGCCCTATACACCCGGCGGCCTGGTGGACACGTTCACCCGTGCCCTGGCCGACGACATGGCCAGCCGGCTGGGGCAACCCGTGGTTGTGGAGAACCGCCCGGGCGCCAACCAGGCCATCGGGGCCAATGCCGCCGCCCGCGCCGCGCCCGACGGCTACACCTTATTCGTCAGCTCGCAAACCGGCATGATCCTGAACCCGCTGACGACCAAGGGTCTGCTCGTCGATCCGGCGAAGGATTTCACGCCTGTCGCCACGATGTTCTCCACGCCGTTCTATCTCGTGGTCAACAGTTCCCTGCCGGTGAAATCCGTCCAGGAACTGGTCGCGCTGGCGAAATCCAAACCCGGCAAACTCACCTACGGTTCTTTGGGCCGCGGCGGCACCCACCATCTGGCGGGCGAAATGCTTACGCGCCGCACCGGCACGAATATCCTGCACGTGCCGTACAAGGGCAGCGCCCCGGCCATGAACGACTTGTTGGGCGGTCAGATCGACATGATGTTCGAAGGCGGAACCTCGACGCTTCCCTACGTCCAGGCCGGCCGGCTGCGGGCCCTGGCCTCCACCGGCAAAACGCGGAGCGAAGCCATGCCCGATCTGCCGGCGCTGAACGAAATCATCCCCGGGTTCTCGATGACGGTCTGGATCGGCCTGGTCGCGCCGAGCGGCATACCCCAGCCGATCGCGGACAAGCTGAACGCCGCCGTGCAGGCCATGCTGAAACTGCCTTCCACGCACGAGAAATTCGCGCCTGTCGGTATAGAAATGATGCCCGGCTCGCAAGCGGATTTCGCCAGGTTGATCCAATCGGATATTCCGACCTGGGCCAAGATCGTTCAGGACGCGGGAATAGAACCGCAGTAGATTTCCCTTCTGACACGCCATCCGACCGCCGCATCGGGGCCTGCTTCCGGTTCCGATGCGGTAAAGTCCATCGACACTTCGGATGGAGCGTTTGATGAACCCGAGCATGCCCCTTTACGCGTCCGCCTGCGCCGCCTTGCTTGCCTGCGCAAGCATGCTGGCTGTTTCGACGGCGCAAGCCTGCACCCGCTTTGTCTATCTCGGCGCCGGCGGCCAAGTCGTCACGGCGCGCTCGATGGACTGGAAGGTCGACGTCGGCACCAACCTGTGGGTGTTTCCGCGCGGCATGAAGCGATCCGGCGAAGCCGGCCCGAACTCCGCCCAATGGACCTCGAAATACGGAAGCGTCATCGCCTCGGGCTATGACATCTCGACAACGGACGGGATGAACGAAGCAGGGCTGGTGGCCAATGTCCTGTGGCTGGTCGAATCCTCTTACCCGGCCTACGACGGCAAGACGCCCGGCCTGACGCTTGCGGCCTGGGCGCAATACGCGCTCGACAACTTCGCCACCGTCCAGGAGGCGGTCGATACTTTGGCGAAAGAGCCCTTCACCGTCGTTACCGACAACGTGCCCGGCGAAGCCCGTCTGGCGACCCTGCACCTCTCGCTCTCGGATGCCGGCGGCGACAGCGCCATCATCGAGTACATCGACGGCAAGCAAGTCATCCACCACAGCCGCGACTACCAGGTCATGACCAACTCGCCGACCTTCGACAAACAGCTGGCGATGGAGGAATACTGGAAGCAGATCGGCGGGACGGTCATGCTGCCCGGCACGAACCGGGCATCCGACCGGTTTGCCCGGGCGGCTTTCTACGTCAACGCGATTCCCAAGGCGGAAGATCCGCGGGAAACGATCGCCAGCGTCTTCAGCGTCATCCGCAATGTCTCGGTGCCCCTGGGCATCACCACGCCGGACCAGCCCAATATTTCCTCGACCCGCTGGCGCACCGTCGCCGACCACAAGCACAAGCGCTACTTCTTCGAATCGGCGCTGACGCCCAACGTCTTCTGGGTCGACCTGACGAAGCTGGATTTTTCGCGCGAAACCGGAAAAGTGATGAAACTCGACCTTGGCCCGAATCAGGCGAACATCTATTCGGGTATGGCCAACGGCGGGTTCAAGCCGGCGGCGCCTTTCAAATTCCTTGGGATCTGAATCGAGGCTCAAACTCTGCCCATAACAAACAAGCCCTCGGAAAGAGGGCTTGTTGTTTTGAAGCTACGCCGGGAGCAACCGGCGTATTCCGCAAATTACAGCGGCGTGATCTTGGTCGCCTGGGGACCCTTGGGGCCCTGGCCAGAGACGAAGCTGACGCGCTGGTTTTCCTGCAGCGACTTGTAGCCGTTGCCCTGGATTTCGGAGAAATGCGCGAACAGGTCCTTGCCGCCGTTGTCCGGCATGATGAAGCCGAAGCCCTTTTCAGCGTTGAACCACTTGACGATACCGGTTTCCATAATTGTTTCCTTGATGGAGAGATGGGCTCATGCCCGGGACGAGACGATCAAGGAGGGACTAGAACAATTTATGGCGCATCATCGGACCGCACACAACCGCAGAAATCGCAACACTTGAAGATCTTCCGCCACTATCGGTCCTGAGGCTCCCGCCGTCAAGGCGTATCGTGTGTAACGAAACGCGGATGGCCATGGAGCCAAGCGGGCAATGGATGTGCAATCATCCTTCCGAAACCGCCACTCCCCGCCGCTCCATGCTCCAGCCCCAGGCCCTTCGCTACTTCGCCGAAGTCGTCCGCACCGGCTCCTTGCGCCGGGCGTCCGAACTCTTCTTCGTCGCCCCCAGCGCCATCAGCCGCCAGATCGTGAACCTGGAGCAGGAGCTGGGCGCGCCGCTGTTCGAGCGTTCGCCGCGCGGCATGCTGCCTACCGAGGCGGGACGGATGCTGTTCGAGTTCGTCCGCGACAGCGACCATCGCATCGAGCGCATCCGCTCGGATCTGCACGACCTGACCGACCTGCGGCGCGGCACGGTCCGGCTGGCGGTGATCGAGGCCGTGACCGGGGATTTCCTGCCGGCGCTGATGACGCGTTTCAGCGCTTCCTACCCGGGCATCGATTTCCACGTGGAGGTGTGCGGCACGCACCAGATCGCCGACCGGGTGGTCGAGGAGTCGGCCGAGATCGGGCTGGCGTTCGACGTGCTGAGCCGCGAGGACCTGGTGCTGCAAGGCCGGCTGGCGCAGCCGTTGCAGGTGATCTGCCGTCCGTCGCATCCGCTGGCGCGCCGCAAGTCGCTGCGCATGGCGGATCTTGCCGGCGAGCGGATGGTGTTGCCCGACGAGACCTTCGGCACCCGCTATCTGATCGATCACGCCGCCGCGCGGGCCGGCGTCGCGCTGTCGGTTCATTGCGTGGCCAATTCGCTGCAATTGCTCAAGACGCTGGTGGCGGGGTCGGATGTGATCTCGTGCATGCCGCCGCTGACGTTCGCGAATGAAGAAGCGGCCGGGCTGCTGGCCGGGGTGCCGGTTTCGGACAAGTCGTGCCGGCAGGCCAGCCTGGACATCATTACGGCGCGCCATCACAAGCTCTCGGCCGCGGCCCGGGCTTTTCTCGAGCCCCTGCTGGGGATGTGCAAGGGGCGGTGATCTCACCCCGAGTGTTCTGTTTTTCAGAATGCTGCCATCACTTTTTCCCGCTTCCGTGTGACAGTCCCGCCGCGTTTAATGAAAGCACTTTCATGGAACGCCTGGAGCCTGCCGCATGACCCTAGAGAAAATCCTGTCTCCCTATGACGGCAGCGTGGTGGGCGAAATGCCGGTTGCCGGCCCCGCCGACGTGGAGCAGGCCATAGGCCGGGCGCAGCGCGCCTTCGAGATCATGCGCAAGCTGCCGCGTTTCGCGCGCGCCGACATCCTGGCGCGGGCGGCGGAACTGCTGAAGGCGCGCCGGGACGAGTTCGTGCGCACCATCGCGGCCGAGGCGGGCAAGCCGCTGTTCGATGCGCGCGGCGAGGTGTCGCGGGCGATCTTCAACCTGACCAACGCGGCGGCGGAGGCCCGGCTCCAGCATGGCGACGAGGTGCCGCTGGACGCGGACGCCGGGGTGTTCGAGTACCAGACCACGGACGCCGATGGCCGTCCGGCTTCGCTGGCGGACCTGGACCACGCGGCGCTGGCGTCGATGCGCCGCCGCGTGGGGATCGCGCGCCGCTTTCCGATCGGGACGATCCTGGCCATCGCGCCCTTCAATTTCCCGCTGAATCTGGTGATGCACAAGGTCGCCCCGGCGATCGCGGTGGGCAACAGCGTGGTGCTCAAGCCGGCGCCCCAGACGCCGCTGACCGCGCTGCTGCTGCAAAAGCTGCTGGCCGACGCGGGGCTGCCCGCAGGCGCGCTGGAGGTCGTCCATTGCCCGGTGGACCTGGCCGAGGCCATGGTGCGCGACGAGCGTTTCGCGATGGTGACCTTCACCGGCAGCGCCAAGGTGGGCTGGCACATCAAGGCCATCGCCGGCCGCAAGAAGGTGGCGCTGGAACTGGGCGGCAACGGCGCGGTGATCGTGGCCGAGGATGCGGACCTGGACCTGGCTGCCGCGCGCTGCGTGCGGGGCGGGGTGGTGTACGGCGGCCAGTACTGCATAGGGGTGCAGCGCATCCTGGTGCAGGAGTCGGTGGCCGATGCCTTCATCGAGAAGCTGGTCGCGAAGGTCGAGGCCTGCCGCGTGGGCAATCCGATGGAAGAGGGCGTCGACGTCGGCCCGGTGATCGACGAGAACTCGGCCCGGCGCATCCAGTCGTGGGTGGACGAGGCCTTGGCGCAGGGCGCGCGCGTGCTGGCGGGCGGTTCGCGCGAACGCGCGGTGGTCATGCCGACGGTACTGACCGACACGCGGCCCGGCATGAAGGTGGAGGACGAGGAGATCTTCGGGCCTGTCGTCACCGTGAATCGCTACCAGGATTTCGACCAGGCCGTGCGGCGTGCCGCCGATTCGAAGTACGGACTGCAGGGCGGCATCTTCACGCAGGACCTGCGCCGCGCGTTCCGCGCGATCGAGGACTGGGAGGTCGGCGGCCTGATGATCAACGACGTGCCCATCTACCGTATCGACAACATGCCCTTCGGCGGGTGGAAGGAGTCCGGCACCGGCCGCGAAGGCACGCGCTACGCCATGGACGAGATGTCCGAGATCCGCCTGATGGTCATCAACTACGCCTGATTTTCCCTTGCCGCACTGACGCCAGGAGCCTGTCCATGAAACGCTTGACCGTATTCTTCGGGATCGCTGCCTTTGCCTTGCTGTCGGGCGCCGCCCGCGCCGACACCTATCCCGCCAAGCCCATCAAGATGCTGGTGCCGTTTCCCGCGGGCGGCACGGTGGATTTCTTCGCCCGCACGGTGGGCCCGCGGCTGGCCGAGGCGCTGGGCCAGCCGGTGCTGATCGAGAACCGCGCGGGCGCGGGCGGCAACATCGCGGCCGAGGCGGTGGCCAAGTCGCCGGCCGACGGCTACACGCTGCTGATGGGGTCCGAGATCGTCTCGATCAACATCACGCTGTACGAGAAGCTGGGCTACGACCCGGTGAAGGACCTGGCGCCGGTGGTGCTGGTCGGCACCGTGCCCAACATCCTCTTGGTCAGCCCCTCGCTGCCGGTCAAGACCACGCAGGAACTGATCGCGTATGCCAAGTCGGGCAAGAAGATGTCGTATGCGTCCACGGGCCTGGGCACCTCCAGCCAGTTGTCGTCCGAGCTGTTCAAGTCGGTGGCCGGCATCGACGTGCTGCACGTGCCGTACAAGGGCGGGGCGCCGGCCATCGTGGATCTGGCCGGCGGCCAGGTCGAGATGATGTTCGTGAACATGCCCACCGGGCTGCCCATGGTCAAGGGCGGCAAGGTGCGCATCCTGGCGGTCACCAGCGCGCAGCGCGCGCCGCAGGTGCCGGACGTGCCCACCATTGCCGAGACCCTGCCGGGCTTCGAGACCGCGGCATGGTCCGCCATCTACGCGCCCGCCGGCACGCCCCGGGCGGTGATCGACAAGCTGAACGCGGCCATGGTGAAGATCCTGCAGATGCCCGACGTGAAGGCGGCGCTGGCCGAGCAGGGCGCCGTGCCGGCCGGCGGCACGCCGCAGGCCCTGGGCGAGTTCACGAAGTCGGAGATCGTCAAATGGGCAAAGATCATCAAGGCGTCCGGCGCCAAGATATAGTCCGTCGATCCATCCCCGCCACGAGGCTCCGCATGTCCCAACCTTCTCTTCGCATCGCCGTCGGCGACTACGACCGCACCCGCGCCCTGGTCGACGGCAGTGTCGGCGTCCAGGGCTTCGAGACCCGGTTCGCGACCGGCGACCTCGAGGCCATCTTCTCGCAGGCTTTCCAGACCGCCGAGTACGAGGTCACCGAGCTGTCGTTCAGCAATTTCCTGATCGCCAGCGTGCGCGGCGGCTGCCCTTATCTGGCCTTGCCCATTTTCCCGTCGCGCTCGTTTCGCCACTCGGCCATCTACGTGCGGGCCGGCAGCGGCATCGCCACGCCGGCCGACCTGGCCGGCAAGCGCATCGGTCTGCGCGAGTATTCCAACACGGTGGCGCTGGTCGCGCGCGGCATGCTGTCGGACGAGTACGGTTTTGATCCGGGCCGTTGCGAATGGTTTGCCGGCGACGTGGACCACGTGGAGCGGGACACGATCGATCCGCGCAACTGGCCCGAGGGAGTGAAGATCCAGGCCGTGCAGGGCCGCACACTGTCGTCGATGATGGAGGCCGGCCAGCTCGATGCGCTGATCGCCTATACGCCGCCGGTGGCCTTCGGCCGCGCGGGCGCGGGCCGGCTGTTTCCCGACTGGCGCGACGTGGAAAAGGACTACTACGCGCGCACGCGGCGCTTTCCCATCATGCACGTGATCGCGCTGCGGCGCGACGTGGCCGAGGCGAACCCCGGCCTGCCCAAGGCCCTGCTGGCCGCGTTCAACCAGGCCAAGCAGGTGGCGCAGGACCGCCTGGCCATCCACCAGGCGCTGCCCATCATGCTGCCGTGGATGCAGGCCGAGGCCGAGAGCACGCAGGCGCTGATGGGGCAGGACTTCTGGCCCTACGGCTTCGAGGCCAATCGCGACATGATCGAGACGCAGATCCGCTGGTCGCACGAGCAGGGGCTGATCCCGCGCCGGCCGAACATGGGCGAACTCTTCCTGGGGGAATGAGCCGGCGGCCGGCCTTCGAGGACGCCGCGAGGGTTCGTACTAGAATGGACTGACGTCCTCTTGACGAACGGCTGACGGCGATGGCCTTGAATCGTTCGACCTCGGAAGCGCCGGCAAGCCCCGGCCGGCGGATCGCCGACTATGGCTTGATCGGCAACATGATCTCGGCCGCGCTGGTGGGCCGCGACGGCGCCATCGACTGGCTCTGCCTGCCGCGATTCGATTCGCCGGCATGTTTCGCATCGCTTCTGGGAACCTCGGAAAACGGCCGCTGGCGCATCGCGCCGGTGGGAACGCCGGTGTGCAGCCGCCGGCGCTATCTTCCCGGAACGGCCGTCATCGAGACGACGTTCGAGACCGCAGACGGCGCCGTGGAACTGATCGACTTCATGCCGCTGGCCGACGACGAGGAGCGCAGCGACATCGTCCGCATCGTGCGCGGCAAGCGTGGGCGCGTGTCCGTGGAAATGGAGCTGGTCCTGCGCTTCAACTACGGGCTGGTGGTGCCCTGGGTCCGGCGGCGCGACTATGGCCTGAGCGCGGTGGCCGGCCCCGATGCGGTCGAGCTGCATACGCAGGCGCCGCTGGAAGGGCGGAACATGAAGACCGTTTCGCGCTTCGAGGTCGAGGAAGGGCAGAGCGTGCCGTTCACGCTGTCCTACCACCGGTCGCACCAGACGCCGCATTTCGTGCCCGACCGCGAAGAGGCGTTGAAATACACCGTGAGCTGGTGGCAGGAATGGTCGAAGCGCTGCGCCTTCGATCCAGCCCGCGAAGGTTGGCGGGACGCCGTGGTGCGTTCCCTCATCACGCTCAAGCTGCTGACATTCCGGCCTACAGGCGGGATCATCGCGGCACCGACCACGTCGCTGCCCGAGACACCCGGCGGCGGCAGGAACTGGGACTATCGCTACTGCTGGCTGCGCGACTCCGCGCTCACGCTCTATGCCCTGCTGAATGCGGGTTATCGCGAGGAGGCCGAAGCGTGGCGGCGCTGGCTGCTGCGCAGCATCGCCGGGCAGCCGAATCAGTTGCGGATCATGTACGGGCTGGCGGGCGAACGGTGGCTACCGGAGCATGAGATTCCCTGGCTGGCCGGATATGGCGGCAGCCGGCCCGTGCGCATCGGCAACGGCGCGGCCGAGCAGGTGCAGCTCGACATCTTTGGCGAAGTGCTGGACACGCTGCATACGGCGCGGGAGGGCGTCCTTGCCGCGGCACCCGATGCCTGGCAGTTGCAGAAGGTCATGCTCGAGCACCTGGTCGACATCTGGCGCAAGCCGGACCAGGGCATCTGGGAAATGCGGGGACCGGCGCGGCATTTCACGCATTCGAAACTCATGTGCTGGGTGTCGTTCGACCGCGCCGTCAAGGCCGTGGAACGATACGGGCTGGACGGCCCCGTCGACCGATGGCGCCAGGAGCGCGACGCCATCCATGCCGAGATCTGCGCCAAGGGTTTCGATCCACGGATCGGCAGCTTCGTCCAGTCCTACGGTTCGACGGTGCTCGATGCGAGCCTGCTGCTGTTTTCCCAGGTCGGCTTTCTTCCCGATGATCATCCCCATATCCTGGGGACCGTGGAAGCGGTCGAACGGGATCTGCTGCAGGACGGATTCGTGCTCCGCTATCGCCCCGCGCGCACCGTCGATCCCTGCAAGCAGCCCGAGGGTACCTTCCTGGCCTGTTCGTTCTGGCTGGCCGACGCCTACGTCATGTCCAAGCGCATGGACAAGGCCCAGGCGCTGTTCGAGCGGCTGCTGTCGGTACGCAACGACCTCGGCCTGCTGGCGGAGGAATACGACCCGGCGTCGGGGGTGTTGCTCGGTAATTTCCCTCAGGCTTTTTCGCACGTGGGCCTGGTCAATACCGCTTTCAACCTGGTGCGGGCCGCCGGGCCGGCGCGCCAGAGAGCCGCGCGTACCGGGCCGGGTTTTTCCTCGCCAGGCCCTCATTCCTCCGCGCACCACTATTAGTCTCCCGCATACAGGGAATGACCGCCTTCTATTGGACGCGGGCCGATAGGAGCGCCTATCTTTCGTCTCCAAGAGGCGGCGCATGCCGCCCCCACAAGCATCCACCGAAGTGGAGCAGGAGACGACATGAGCCGGAATCAGCGGCCAATACGCAGCGGCATGGGCCGCAGCACCCCCGAACGCATTTTCGTCCAGGGCCTGGACCTGGCCCGGGACATCATCGGTACCCTCAACTTCGGCGACATGGCGTATCTGGAACTGACCGGACGCCTGCCCGACGCGCGGCAGTCCCGGGTATTCAACGCCATCCTCGTCACCCTGGTCGAACACGGCATGACGCCCATGGCCATCGTCGCACGGCTGACCTACCTGGGGGCTCCGGAGTCCTTGCAGGCCGCGGTGGCCGCGGGGCTGTGCGGGATGGGAACCACGTTCGCGGGTACGGCGGAAGGCGCGGCGCGGATGCTGGAGTCCGCCTGGGCCGCCTCGCCGGAGGGCTCGCCGCGGGAGTTGGCGCGCGAAGTGGTCGCGGATTTCCGCAACCGCAAGCAGTCCGTTCCGGGTATCGGCCACAACCTGCACAAGCCCGTTGATCCGCGCACAAGCCGTCTGTTCCAGGTCGCGGCCGAAGAGGGCCATGCCGGCCGCTATGTCGATTTGATGCGCGCCATCGGCCAGGAAGCCGAAGCGGCGTATGGCAAGAGCCTGCCCGTCAATGCCACCGGCGCCATCGGCGCGCTGTGCTGCGAGCTTGGGATCTCCTGGCGCGCGGCGCGCGGGATCGCGGTCATGGGCCGGGCAGTGGGGCTGGTCGGCCATCTGGTCGAGGAGCAGGCGAATCCGGTCGCCGCCGAGATCTGGCTGCGCACCGAGGAAGAAGCTGGCGAACATGACACGCCGCCCGCGGGCGGACGACAAGGAGGGTGACATGCGGCGACTATCGATGCAATGGCTGGCGGTTGCGGTGGCGGGCCTGGCCGGGTGGGGGCCGGCCACCGCGCATGCGGAATGGCCCGACAAGCCCATCCGCTTCATCGTGCCTTATCCGGCGGGAGGCGGCACCGACATCGTGGCGCGCGCCGTCGGCAAGAAGATGGCGGAGAACCTGGGCCAGCCCGTCATCATCGAGAACCGGCCCGGGGCCAGCACCATCATCGGTACCGAGGCGGTGGCCCGGGCCGAGGGGGACGGCTACACGATCGGCCTGGTGACGGATTCCCATGCGTTGAACCCGATCTTCTTCGGGCAGAAGCTGTCCTACGACTCGGTCAAGGATTTCGCGCCGGTCAGCCAACTGGTCTTCGTGCCTTTCATCCTGGTGGCCAATCCCAAGGCGCAGGTGTCCACCGTGCAGGAGCTGATCGCCGCCGCCAAGGCCCGGCCCGGGAAGATCACCTATGCCTCCATCGGGAACGGTACGCCGCACTATCTGGCCATGGAGTGGGTGAAGGCGCTGGCCGACATCGATCTGACCCATGTTCCCTACAAGGGGGTCGCTCCGGCCTTGGCCGATGTGGTGGGCGGACAGGTGGACGTGATGTTCACCGGCATGTCCTCGGGCGTGCCGCACGTGCGTTCGGGCCGGCTCAAGGGGCTGGCCGTCTCGGGCAAGGAGCGGTCGGCGATCGCGCCGGAGATCCCCACCGTGGCCGAGTCCGGCCTGAAGGAGTTCTCCTTCATGACCTGGTACGGGGTGGTGGCGCCGGCGTCCACGCCGCCGGGGATCGTGGGGCGCTTGAGCAAAGAGATCCGCAAGGCGCTGGAGAGCCCCGAGGTCAAGGAACAGTTCGTGAAGCTGGGCGTGGAAGGGGCGCCATCCACGCCGGAGGAGTTCGGTGCCTTTCTGCAAAGGGAATCGGCGCACTACCAGCACATCATCAAGTTGACCGGCGCAAAGGGCGAATAGTGGAATTGACTCAGGAACAACGGCTGATCCGGGACACGGTCCATGCGCTGGCAAGCGAACGGTTCGCGCCGGGCGCGGCGGCGGCCGACCGGCAGTATCGGCCTCCGCTCGACAACCTGAAGGTGCTGGCCGGCCACGGCTATACCGGCATCTTTCTGCCCGAATGCTATGGCGGGACGGGGCTGGGGCTGCTGGAGACGGTGCTGGTGGTGGAGCAACTGGCGCGTTCCTGCGCCAACACGGCCATGCTGTATTCCTGCACCGACGGCGCGACGCCGCGAGCCATCCTGCACATCGGATCCGAACCGCTCAGGCAGCGCTATCTGCCTGCCTTCGCCCAGGCGCAGCGGTATGCGGCCTGGAGCATGTCGGAGGCGAATGCGGGCTCCGACGTCGGCAATGTCCAGACCCGCGCCGTCAGCGACGGCCAGCATTACGTGATCAACGGCAGCAAGCTCTGGTGCACCGCCGCCCAGGTGGCCGACGTGTTCCTGGTCCTGGTTCGGCTGACCGACGAGCCCGGCATGAAGGGCGTGGGGGCGGTGCTGGTCGAGCGTGGCACACCCGGGTTTTCGGTGGGCAAGCATCTGGATCTGCTGGGCTTGCGCGGGACGGGCATGGCCGAACTGGTCTTCCAGGACTGCCGCGTGCCGGCCGAGAACCTGCTCCTGCCGGCGGGACGGATGAAGGACCTGCTGCAGGTGCTGGACGCCGATCGCATCACCGGCAACCCTCCCATCTGCCTGGGGTTGGCCCAGGCGGCGTTGGGCCATGCCGTTCAGCATCTGAAGGACCGTGCCCAGTTCGGCCGCCCGCTTGCGGAGAACCAGGGATTGCAGTGGAAGCTGGCCGACATGGCGATGGACATCGAGGCGGCGCGCGCGCTGGTGTACGGGGCCGCGCAGGCCATTGACCAGGGGCGGCAGTCGGTGGCGCAGGTTTCCATCGCCAAGACCTATGCCAACGAGATGGCGGTGCGCGTGACCAACCAGGCCATGCAGCTTGCCGGCGCATACGGGCTGTCGGAGGAATATCCCTTCGAGCGCTACTTCCGCGACGCGCGCGGCATGTCCATTGGCTACGGAACGACCGAGATCCATAGAAATTCCATCGCGCGGGAGCTGCTCAAGGGCAGCTACCTCGTCTGACGCCTGACGCGCAGGAGGACCATGATGTCAGAAGCAAAGACCACCATCGACGCCGGCGACGGGCGCGGTTTCGCCGCCTATGTCAGTCGGCCGGAGAAACCGAACGGCCACGCCGTGATCGTCCTGCAGGAGATATTCGGCGTGACCGATGCGATACGCGGCGTGGCCGATCGCTATGCGGCCGAAGGCTATCTCGCGCTGGCGCCCGACCTTTATTGGCGCATCGAGCCCGGCATCGAGCTGAGCCATGCCAAGGCCGACGTCGAGCGCGCGTTCCAGTATCTGGAGCGGTTCGACGAAGAGGCGGGCCTGGCCGACATCGGCAGGGTTGCCGCGCACATCCGTGCGATGCCGGGCTTCCGGGGCCACGTGGCGGTGGTGGGCCTGTGCCTGGGAGGAAAGCTGGCATTCCGCTGCGCCGCCAGGCTCGAGGTCGATGCGGCGGCCGTGTTCTATGGCGTGGGGGTGGAGGATCATCTGGACGAGGCGGCCGCCTTGCGTTGCCCGGTGGTGCTGCACTACGGCGACCAGGACCGCTACGCGTCCGCCCAGGCGCAGGCCAGGATCGAAGCTGCGCTGCCACCCACGGCGGGCGGAGGCTTTTACCGATATCCCGGGGTCGGTCACGGTTTCTACACACGGGGCGAACCGGAGGCGGCCGCGCTGGCCCACGATCGGACCACGGCGTTCCTGCGGACTGCCTTGGGGGCAGGCAATCGATGAAAGTCCTTCAAGGGATCCGGGTGCTCGACCTGGGGAATTTCATTACCGCGCCGCTGGCCGGCATGTCGCTGGCCGAACTGGGGGCGGACGTCGTGAAGATCGAGCGGCCGGGCAGCGGCGACCCGTTTCGCGCATTCAAGGGGGGGCTCTACAGTCCCCAGTTCCAGGCGCACAACAGGAACAAGCGCAGCCTGGCGCTGGACTACACCCGCCCCGAGGGGCGGGCCGTGCTGGACAAGCTGGTGGAAGACGCCGACGTGCTGCTCCTGAACATGCGTCCGGGCGTGGAGGAGCGGCTGGGCCTGGGCGCCGAGCGTCTGCGTCGGCTCAATCCCCGCCTTGTTTATTGCGCCATCACGGGCTTCGGCGCCAGCGGCCCCTATGCCGGCAGGCCAGCCTACGACAACGTGGGGCAGGCCGTCTCGGGATGGCTGTCCATGTTCCACCGCGGCGAGGATCCGCGGGTGGCCGGCCCCGCGGTGTCCGATGCCGTGACGGGCATCTACGCCTGCCTGGGGATCCTGGGCGCCCTGGTGGAGCGGGCATCGACCGGCCAGGGGCGCAAGGTCGAGGTCAACATGCTCGAGGCGATGATCGCCATGGCCTGCGAGCCGCTGGGTTCGATGCTGGCAACGGGCCGGCCGCCCAGCCTGTACGGACGGGCGGCCATGTCGCAGTCGTACATCCTGACCTGCCAGGACGGGCGCCGCATTGCCCTGCATCTTTCGTCGCCCGACAAGTTCTGGCGCGGCCTGGTCCAGGCGATCGACCGCCCGGACCTGCTCGCGGCCTATCCTGCGCGCCACGACCGCGTGGAACGCTACGACGAGCTGGCGCGCACGCTGGCCGAGGTGTTCGCACAGCGGGAGCGGGAGTACTGGCTGCCTCGGCTCGAAGCCCATGACGTTCCGTTCACCCCGGAACGAACGTTGGATGAACTGGACGAGGATCCGCAGGTGCGTCACCTGGGCGTCTTCTACACGCAGCAGCATCCGCGCCACGGCACGCTGCGCGCCGCGCATCGCGCGATCCGTTACGACGGCGACCACGACAGCAATTTCCTGCCTCCGCCCGACCTGGGCGAGCACACGGAAGAAGTCTTGCGGGAGGCAGGTTTTTCCGAAGCCGCCATGACCGAGCTCAGGCAGGCCCGAATCATCTAACGCGGATCTTTCCGCACGAAGGGGATGACGATGAAGTTGGCACGCTTCACGGGGGCGCTGTGCGCGCTGGGCCTGGCGGTTGCCGCCGGCCAGGCGGGCGCGGCCGGGTGGCCGGATCGGCCGGTACGCATCGTCGTCTCGTCGGGGGCGGGCGGAACCGCCGACATCGTCGCCCGCCTGCTCGCGCAAAAACTGGAGGCGGCCTTCGGCCAGCCGTTCATCGTCGAGAACAAGCCGGGGGCGGGCGGGCATGTGGGTGCGGCCCAGGTGGCCCGTTCGCCGGCGGACGGCTACGTATGGCTGATGAGCGGTAGTCCGACGCACTCGGTCGGGCCGCATCTGTACAAGAACCTTCCGTATGACCCGATGCGCGACGTGCCGCCCGCCGCCATGGTCGCCATTGCGCCGAACCTGCTGGTCGTCAATCGCGAACTGCCCGTGCGATCGGTGGCGGAACTCGTGGCGCTGGCGCGCGAGAAGCCCGATGAGCTGACCTATTCGTCGGCCGGCAACGGCACGTCGGGACACCTGGCGGGGGCCTTGTTGCAGAGCATGGCCGGAGTTCGCTTCAAGCACGTGCCGTACAAGACCGGACCGGACGCGGTGACGAGCGTCATCGCCGGCGACGTCTCCATGACCTTCTTTACCGTGCCTGCCGTGATGAAGCAGGTGCAGGCGGGCCGCCTGCGCGCGCTGGCCGTGACGTCGAGCGCACGGACGTCGCTCGCTCCCGATCTGCCGACCGTGGCCGAGGCAGGCTATCCGGGATTCGATGTGCTGGGCTGGTACGCCCTGTTCGCGCCCAAGGATACGCCCACGCAGATCGTCGACCGCCTGAGTGCGCAGGTCGAGCGCATCCTGGCCCAGGCCGACGTGCGTGAAAGACTCCAGCAGCTGGGCGCGGAACCGCACTACCTCGATGCCAAAGACCTGACCGCCTACGTCGCGGCCGAATCACCGAAGTGGAAGGCGCTGATCGAGGCGTCGGGCGCAAGGGTGGACTGATGGACGGGAGCCGTCGGGCCGAGCGCATCGTGCGCTGGGAGGTGTTCGTCCGCAGCCTTGCCTATGGACGCGAGGTCCGCTGGAGCGACATGACCGAGGCGGCCGCGCAGTTCGTGATCCTGCGCATCGAGACCGAGTCCGGCGCGGCGGGGGCGGCCGAGGTCGTGGTCAAGCCGACGTGGGTCGGCGCCACGGCAGCCAGTCTCGTCGCCACGCTGCGCGAGGTGTTCGAGCCCTTGGTCCGGCAAACGGGATTGTCAGGTCCGCAGTCATTGCGCGGCGTACTCGATGCCATCCCGGGAAACACCGTCGCCAAGGCGTTGATCGACAACGCATGCTGGGACTGGGAAGCGTCCCGCCAGGGGCGGCCATTGTGGCGGTTGTGGCAAGGGCGGTCCGAGGTCGAACTGTCCTGGGCCGTTACCCGGCAGGCGCCCGACGCCATGGCGCGCGAGGCCGCCGCGATGGTGCAGGCCCATGGCTTCCGGACCCTGAAGATCAAGGGTGGGCAGGGGCTGCATCTGGACCGGGCCAGCCTGGCGGCGGTACGCCGGGAACTGGGCGATGCCACGCGCCTGTATGTGGATGCCAATGGCGCCTATCCGTTCGAAGACGCTGCGGACTACGTGCGGGCCATGGCGCAGGAAGGCGTGGAGGTCGTGGAAGATCCTTCGCCCTTGTCCCCGGATGGCGCGTTCCAGGCCCTGCAGCGGGACGCGGGCCTGCCGCTGCTGGTCGATTTCGGGATGGCCTCGACGCGGGACGCCCGGCTTTTCCTGGAGCGCGGCGCCGGCATCCTGAGCGCGAAACCGGGGCGCTTCGGCCTTTCGGATGCGCAGGCGATGCGCGATCTTGCCGCCCGGGCACGGGCCGGCACGGTAGCGGGCCTCATGGGCGAGAGCGCCATGGGCACGTGGAGCGGCCTGCAGTTCGCCGCGACGCTGCCGGCGGGCTCGCTACCCGCCGAGCTGAGCTGGTTCCTGTCCATGCGGGAGCAGTACGTCGGGCACGTGCCGGCGATCGTCGACGGCGTGGTGGCCCTGCCCGAGACGCCGTCCGTTGCGGAGCTCGTGGACTGGGAAGCCATGAAAGATTTCAAGGTGCCGTCATGAGCGATATCCGGATGGGCATGCATGCCATCGCCTATGACGAACTGGTCGTGGGCGAGCGCTACGAGGGAAGCGCCCGCACGTTGACGCAGACCGATCTTTCCCTGGCCTGCATGTTGAGCGGAGACTGGCACCCCATACACGCCGACGTCGAGTTCTGCCGTGCGGCAGGCATGCCGGGACCGATGTTCCAGGGCCCCTACGGCATCCTGCTGGCGATGGGCATGGCGACGCAACTGCCCGCGTTCGCGGATCCGGTGGTCGGCGCGATCGGCCTGGCCGATTGGCGATACCGGCGGCCGTTGCGGGTGGGGCACACGGTGCGCGTCCGGGCGACGATCAGCGGCAAACGGGTGACTTCCGATGGCCTGCGGGCGGTGGTGGACAGGCGCTTCGAGCTGCTCGGCCCGGACGGGGAGTTGTTTCAGGAAGGGCATGGAGGAACCATGCTGCGGCTCTCATCCAGGGGGGAACAATCATGATTCTCGGCGACATCGTCGACCACAACGCACGCTGTCTGCGCGACCATCCGGCCTTTCTTTTCGAAGGCCGCGCCATCACGCACGGGGAGTTCGGGCAAAGGGTCAGGCGGCTCGGCAATGCATTGCTCGCCCAGGGTCTGGCGCGTGGCGACCGCATTGCGATCCTGGCCCAGAACTGTCCCGAGTACATGGAAATGTACTGTGTGGCGGGCCTGTGCGGATTCATCGCGGTCGGGATGAACTACCGGCTGTCGGCGGCGGATCAGGCGGCCATCCTGCGTGATTGCGCTCCCGCCCTGCTGGTCTATGACCCGGAGTACGAGGAACGGGTGCGGGAGCTGCGCACCGCCTTGCCTGCGCAGGCCCGGATCATGAAATTGGGCGGCGACGCGGGGGATTCGGGCTACGAGGCGGCCATCGCCCGCGCGGACGCCGTGCCGCCGCCGCTGCGCGCCCGGGACGATGACACGGTGTTCCTGATCTATACCAGCGGCACCACCGGCGCCGCCAAGGGGGTCATGCTGGGCAACGCCGGGCAGGTGGAGCAGGCCCGCATGCTGGCGCTGTCGCACGGCGCGCAGCCCACGGATCGCATGCTCATCGTCATGCCCGCCTATCACATAGGGGGCACCACCGAGTTGCTCAGCTACCTGATCTGCGGCGCGACGATCGTGCTGCACCGCCGGTTCGACGCACGCGAGATCCTGGACAGCATGGCGCGCCATCGCGTGACGGCCGCCCACTTCGCGCCGATCATGATCCAGGCCCTGCTGGACGAGCAGGAAAGGCAGGCCGTGGATCTGTCCAGCCTGAACACGGTCTGCTATGCCTCCGCGCCGATGTCGGTGGCGCTGTCCCGGCGGGCGCATCGCGCGCTTGGCCGGATCTTCATGCAGGTCTATGGGATGACCGAGCACGGGCCCGGCAGCGCGCTCCTGAAACACCAGCACGAGCCGGAGGGAAACTCGGCGCAGGCTGGCCGCATGGCGTCGGCCGGCCAGCCGATACCCGGAGTGGAGATCCGGATCGTCGACGAGCAGGGCCGGGAACAGGAACAGGGGGACATCGGGGAAATCGCGATGCGCTCGGCCGCCATCATGCAAGGCTATTGGGGCAAGCCGGCGGAGACCGCGGCGGCGCTCGACGGCGGGTGGATGAAGACGGGCGATCTCGGCTACTTCGACGAGGACCACTACCTGTTCATCGTTGATCGCAAGAAGGACATGATCATCTCCGGCGGCGAAAACATCTATTCGCGGGAAGTGGAGGAGGCGTTGCTGCTTCACCCCGCGGTCCTGGAGGCGGCGGTGATCGGCGTGCCCGACGAGAAGTGGGGGGAGTCGGTGAAGGCTTTCGTCGCCCTGAAGGCAGGCGGGCAGGCCGACGAGCGCACGCTGATCGAACATTGCCGCCAGCGGCTCGCCAGCTACAAGAAGCCGCGCAGCATCGAATTCATGGCTGCGCTGCCACGCCTGCCGAGCACGAACAAGATCGACAAGAAGGCATTGCGCGCGCCGTACTGGGCAGACAAGGCCAGGCAGGTCGCCTGAGCAGACAGACCAAGGAGACGAACATGAACGTACGCAGGATTCTCGCGCGCGTTGCCGCGCTGGTAGGGTGCGCGGCAGCCGGAGCGGCGCATGGCGAGGCGTTTCCCGCCAGAATGGTACGCATCATCGTGCCCTTCACCGCCGGCGGCCTGGCCGATGTCGTGGCGCGGGGCGTCGCCCAGGAACTGACGACCCGCTGGTCGCAGCCGGTCATCGTCGAGAACAAGCCCGGCGCCAACACCATCATCGCCGCCGAACACGTGGCCCGGGCGGCGCCGGATGGCTACACGCTGCTGATGGCCAACGACCCGACGCTCTCCTCCAACCAGTATCTCTATCGCAAGCTTTCCTACGATCCGGTCAAGGATTTCGTGCCGCTGGTCAATCTCGTGCAGACGCGGGAAATCCTGCTGGCGAGCAGGAAGTCCGGACTGGCCAGCGTGGAGGCGCTCGTGGCACGCGCCAAGGCGCGTCCGGGAGAGGTGACCTACGGCTCGTATGGCGTGGGAAGCAAGGCACAGCTCGATGCCGAGACCTTTTCTTCGCTGGCGGGCATCCGGATGAATCACGTTCCCTACAAGGGCGTCGCCGACGTCATGGCCGCCCTGGTTGGCGGCCAGATCGACGTGGCATGGGTAGGCGTGCCGCCATCCATTCCCATGGTCGAGGGGGACAAGGTCAGGCTGCTGGCGGTCGCGGCGCCGCGGCGGATCGCCGCTTTTCCCGCCGCGCCGACGTTCGCGGAACTGGGGTTTCCGAAGATGGTTTCGCAAGCCTGGTTCGGACTGGTCGCGCCCAGGGACACGCCGGACGGCATCGTGAGCAGGATCGCCGCCGACGTGTCGGCCGTGGTCTCGCAGCCGGCTTTCCTGGATAAGTACGTGACGGGCGTCGGGCTCGAGCCGTTGAACCAGGGACCCGAGGAGTTCGGGCGTTTCCTGGCCCGCGACAGGGCCGAGTACGAGGCGAGCATCCGCAATGCCAAGGTGAAACTGGACTAGCTGGAGAAGACCGATGGATTTCGAGCTGGAACCGGAACTGCGCATGCTGCGCGACGCCGTGCGCCGTTTCGTGGAAAAGGAGTTGTTGCCGCTGGAGGGAAGCTACGCCAACGAGCATGACATTCCCGACGACGTCCGGCAGCGGCTGCAGGACAAGGCCAAGGACCTGGGCTTCTGGGCCTTCGACCTGCCGGAAGAGGTGGGAGGAGGCGGGGTCGGCGTGGTCGGCATGTGTGTCGTGTTCGAGGAACTGGCCCGGTGCAACGTGCCGTCGTTCCGCGCTCCCACGGTGCTGACGCCTTACCTGGGGCCGGTATTGTTCCATGGCAGCCAGGAGCAGAAAGAGGCGTACCTGCTGCCCGTTGCCCGGGGAGAGAAACGTACCTGTTTCGCGCTGACCGAACCGGGAGCGGGATCGGATCCCTCCGGCATGCGGACGACCGCGGTCGCCGACGGCGGTCACTTTGTCCTCAACGGCGCCAAGATCTTCATCACCGGCGCCGACAAGGCGGATTTCGCGCAGGTGTTCGCGCGGACCATCAAGGACGGGCAGGAACTGGGCATCAGTTGCTTCCTGGTCGATCGTGACACGCCGGGGATGCGGCTGGGCCAGAGCTTCCAGCTGATGTCGCCGGACCGGCCGTGGGAACTGCTATTCGACAACGTCCGGGTCCCGGCGGACCGGATGGTGGGCACGGCGGGCCAGGGCTGGGAGCTGGCGCGCGAGTTCCTCGACATGGGCCGCCTCATCCACGGCCCGAAAGCGCTGGGCCGCGCGCAGCGGGCCCTGGACATGGCGATCGCCTATGCCAACGAACGCAGTACGTTCGGGCAGCCCCTGGCCCGGCGCCAGGCCATCCAGTGGATGATCGCCGATTCCATGGTGGAACTCCATGCCGCCAGGTCCATGGTGCTGCATGCGGCATGGAAGGCCGACCGCGGACTGGACTATCATCTCGAGGCGTCGGCGGTGAAGCTCTACGCGGACGAAATGTTGATACGCGTCGTCGACCGGGCCATCCAGATCCACGGCGGCTTGGGGTTGTCCCGCGAATTGCCGCTGGAACTCATGTATCGAGATGCGCGCAGCCGCACCATTACCGAGGGTTCTTCCGAAATGCAGCGGATGATCATTGCGTCGGGAGCGCTGTCCGGCCGGTACGGAGCCAATCGCTTCGAGACTTGAACAGGCCGTGTTGCCGCCAGCGATCGATCGCATTCCACGGAGGGCGGCAATGAACATCGAGAGCATCGATCTGAACCTGTTGGTGGCTTTCGACGCGATGATGCAGGAGCGCAACGTTACCCGGGCCGGCCAGCGGGTGGGCCTGTCCCAGCCGTCGATGAGCCATGCCCTGACCCGCTTGCGGCACTTGTGCGGCGATCCGTTGTTCGTCCGCGTCAAGACCGGAATGGAACCCACGCCGTTCGCGCAGCGCATCGCTCCCAGCGTGCGCGCGGGGCTGGCCATCATGCGCGCGGGGCTGGAGGAGGCCGTGGCGTTCGATCCGGCGCGGTCCGAGCGGATCTTCCAGATCCTGTTGAGCGACATCGGCGAAGTGGTTTACCTGCCGCGCTTGATGCAGCATTTGAAGAAGGTGGCGCCGGGTGTCGGGCTGCGCATACTGCAACTGCCGCGCGAGAGCTACCGTGAAGCGCTGGAATCCGGGGATGCCGACCTTGCGGTGGGGTTCCTGCCCGGCTTGAATGCGGGTTTCTACCAGCAACGCCTATTCAGCGATCGCCACGTCTGCCTGTTGAGGTCGGACCACCCGCGCATCGGGGCATCGCTCAGCCTCCAGAGCTTCAGTGATGAATCGCACATCATGATCGAACCGGCGGGGACGCGGTATAGCCGCGCCTCCCTGCATTCCTCGACCACGACGCTGATCGAGCAATACCTGGAGAAGAACGGGCTGCGCCGCCACATCGCCCTGCGCGTGCCGCATTTCACCATCGTGCCGGAAATCCTGGCCGCCACCGAATTGCTGGTGGTCATCCCCGGTACCGTGGCGCGTCTCATGATGCCCTGGCGTCACGTCAAGATGCTGCCGCTGCCTTTCGAGGTGCCGGAGTTCGAGGTCAAGCAGTTCTGGCATGAGCGCAGCCACCAGGATGCCGGCACCCGCTGGGTGCGCGGCGTTTTCGCGGACCTGTTTCTGGAGAAGGGCCCGCACCTGCCGTGACGGCCCGTTCGCATACGCGGAAAAGTGCAAGCTTCCTTGCATCTATGCAGCGTGACGCCTCGCCGCTCCAGGCATAAGGTTCTGTCCAGCCTTCCCGGCCATGACCAGAACCTGAATTGGAGAGACACATGGGGCACCCCTCCGCCTTGCCGACCATCCGGCAACTGCACGTATTCGAACGAGAAATCCTGAGCGAGGCCGGGCAGGGCGCCAGCCGGCCTTCCCGCCACGTGGTGGCAGCGGCGGTCTTCAAGAATCCCTATGCCGGACGAGGCGCGGCCTCGAAGGAAGACCTGGATCACCTGGTGGACATCTCGACCGAGATCGGCGCGCTGCTGACCGAACGCGTGCTGGCGCGCTTCGCGGGCCAGGAGCGTCCGCGTGCCTACGGCAAGGCCATCATCGTCGGCGTGAACGGCGAGTCCGAGCATGGCGCCGCCATGATCCACCCGCGGCTCGGGCTGTCGATGCGCAAGGGCCTGGGCGCGGGCCCGGCGCTGATCCCCGGCAATGCCAAGGTCGCGTCCGCCGGGGCGTCGATCGACGTGGTGTTCGGCGGCGCCGAGGATGCCTGGGACTATGACGCCATGGACGGGATCGTGGTATCTGTTCCAGGCGCGCCCCTGCCCGACGAGCTGGTGCTTTTCGTCGGCTTCGGCACGGTCCGGATCAATGCACGGGTCAGGGGAGCCAGCGCCGAACAGGTCGCCAGGCTCGTGGCCGACATCAGGAAGTAAAGGAGCGTATCCCACCGGTGCAGCCCGCGCAGACGGGCCAGGCACCGGACCACCCAAGGAGACAACATGAATCGCGAGGAACCCGGCATCACCGGCAGGCTGGCGCGCTGCGCCATGGCTGCGCTGTTCGTCCTGGGCACGGGGCACGCCCTGGCCAAGGACACCGTCAAGATCGCTTTCATCGGGCCGCTGACCGGTGGCGTGTCGTCCACCGGCCTGGGCGGCAGGAACTCCGCCCAGCTCGCGGTGGACCAGCACAACGCCGATCCGTCCAGGAAGTACCGGGTGGAGCTGGTCAAGCTGGACGATGAATGCAAGCCCAACGTGGGGGTGCAGGTGGTGACCCGGGCGGCCACCGATCGTTCCATTATCGGTGCCGTCGCCCACTATTGCTCGGCGGTCGCCATCGTGACGGTGGACACCTTCCATCGCTTTGGCCTGCCCATGGTGGTGTGGGGCGCCGTCCTGCCCGAGATCACCTACGGCAACAACCACAAGGAAATCCACCGCGTCAACGGGACGATGATCAACGAGGGCAAGCTCGCGGCCGAGTACGTGCACAAGTCCGGATTCAAGCGGGTGGCGGTCATCTACGACACGACCGACTACGGCAAGGGCCAGAGCGTGCACTTCACGGAGTTCCTGAAGCAGTACCCGGACGTGACGGTGACCGGATCCTACGGCGTCGACGTGACCCAGCAGGATTTCTCGGCGGAGCTGACCGCGGCCGCCGGCGGCAAGCCGGACGTCATCTGGTTCGGCGGGCTGACGCCGCAGGGCGTGGCGATCCGGGCGCAGATGCAGCGCATCGGCATCTCGACGCCTTTCATCGGTGTGTCGGGCATCCTGAACGAAGGGTTCATCGCCGGCGTGGGGCCCAAGGTCGCCGAAGGCGTCGTGTCTTTCCACAACGGGGCGCCGATCGACAAGTACGCCAAGGGCAAGGAGTTCCTGGCGGCCTATCGCGCCGCGGGATTCAAGGAGGAGCCGGATGCGTACGGTCCCTTCGCCTACAGTGCGGCCCAGTTGCTGATGGACGCGATCGAGAAGGTGGGGCCGAACCGCGCGAAGGTCCGCGACACGCTGAACGCCACCCGCAACTACGACAGCCTGGTCGGCGTCATCAACTTCGACGACCACCGCCAGAACATCACCAATGCCCACCAGTACGTGGTGCAGGACGGAAAGTGGGTGTACTGGCCCGACAGCAAGTACGCCAAGGAGGCGAAGTAGCGCGTCCCCCGATCAACCGGAACAGGCAGGCGCAAGACATGGAAATCTCGTTCGCTTTCCAGCATCTCGTCAATTTCCTGATGCTGGGCTTGATCTACTCGATCGTTGCCGTGGGGTTCTCGCTTTACTTCGGCGTGGTCGACGTCGTCCAGTTCGCCCACGGAGACGTGGTGGCATTGGGCGGGTACGCCGGCCTGGCCGGCATCCTGCTGGCCGTCGCCGCGGGGGCCACGGGCGTGGGACCGGTCCTGGGCATGATCGCGCTCGCGGTGCTGGCCACCGGCGCCGCCGGCGCGCTGATCGGACGCTATCTGGTCATGCCGCTGCGGCAGGCGTCCCCGATCAACGTCCTGCTCATCACCTTGATGACCGGCACCGCGATCCGCGAGGCGCTGCGCCTGTTCGTGCCCGGCGGCTCCAACCCCAGTCCGTTTCCCATGGTGCTGCCCGACGAACTGATGACCTTCGCCGGCGTCAGCCTGCGGGTCAGCAGCCTGATCATCATGGCCGCGGGCGTGCTGGCCATCTTCGGTACGCACTTCCTGCTGAGCCGTACGCGGCTGGGGCTGGCCGTGCGCGGCGTCGCGCAGGACGAGGAGACCGCGCGCTTCATGGGCATCCACTTCAAACAGGTGGTGATCCTGACCTTCGTGCTGGGATCGTGCCTGGGCGCGCTGGCCGGCATCATGTCCGGGCTCTATTACCGCCAGGTCATGTTCAACATGGGGCTGATGCTGGGCGTGATCGGCTTCTGCGCCGCGGTGGTCGGCGGGCTGGGCAGCCTGATGGGCGCCGTGGTCGGCGGCTTCCTGTTTTCCGGCCTGCAGATCCTGGCGACCGTCGCGCTGCCCATTCCCAGCGCCTACAAGGACGTGTTCGCCTTCGCCATGATGATCTGCATCATCGCTGTCCGCCCGACGGGCCTGCTGCGCGAGCGTTTCGAGGAGCGCGTATGAACCACCAACTTTCGGCCCGGAAAGTCGGGAAAGCCGACTGGCGCCTGCCGGCTCCCCAACCGCTCGCCTCGCGGGCATCACGGTCCGATCGCCGGGCCGTGGCGTTCTTCATGGTGGCGGTAGCGGGCGTGCTCGTGCTGGCCTGCATCCTGGCCCTGGAGTCGGAGCTTGCCCTGGCCGGCACGCTGGTGGCGGCCGGGGGACTCTGGTGGTGGGGCCTGCGCGCCGGGATCATCGGCGAGGCGGGGGCGTTCTCGGACCGGCGCCCATGGGCTGCCCGGCTGGTCGTTGCCGGGGCCGCGACGGTTCTCTTGGTCGCCTTCCACGGCGAACACTACGTGCTGCTGATGATCTCCACCGTGCTGCTGTTCGCGGCGGCCTGTGCCGGCATCAACATCCAGACCGGCCTGACCGGCCTGGCCAATTTCGCGGGCGCGGCCTTTTTCGCCTGCGGCGGATACACGCTGGCGGTCCTGGCCAAGAGCACGGCGCTGCCGCATTTCCTGGCCATCCTGGCCGGCGGCGTGGTGGCCGCCGCAATCGGCGCGGTCCTGCTGTTGCCGGTGCTGCGGACCCGCGGCTATTACTCGGCCCTGGTCACGATCGCCTTCGGCATCCTCTGCAGCTCCTTCCTGCAGGTCAACGAACAACTGGGCGGCGCGCAAGGCTTGCAGGTTCCGCCGTTGACGATACTGGGCTGGGACATGGGCAGCGGCTTCGAGGTGGCGGGGCGCGAGGTGTCCTTCTACTTCGCCTATGGCCTGCTCGCGCTGGCGGTTTTCCTGCTGTCTTCGCTGGTGGCCCACGCGATCGAGTGGTCGGCGATAGGCGTGAACCTGGACGCCACGCGCAGCGACGAACTGGTCGGCTCGACCTTCGGCGTCAATCCGCAGCGCTGGAAGATCACGGCTTTCCTGCTGGGCAATTTCCTGATCGGCATCGCGGGCGCGGTGTATGCGGGGCTGACCAGTTTCGTCAGCCCGGCCGGCGCCACCTTCGAGCAGTCGCTGCTGCTGATCTCCATCGTGATCCTGGGCGGCATCGGCAACAGCTGGGGCTCGCTGATCGCCGCCGTGCTCGTGATCCTGCTGCCCGAAAAGCTGCACTCGCTGCAGGAGTATCGCGTGTTGATCTTCTCGGTGTTCGTCGTCGCGGTTCTGCTGTTCCGTCCCAAGGGCCTGGTGCCGCGCCGGATGCGCGATTTTTCGGTGATGGAGGAACGTTCATGAATGACCGGACCCTGGTTTGCAGCGACGTGACCATGCGCTTCGGCGGCCTGGTGGCCCTGGACGCCTTCAGCCTGGAGGTGCGCCCGGGAGAGGTGGTGGGGCTGCTGGGGCCGAACGGATCCGGCAAGACGACCTTCTTCAACGTCGTGACCGGCCTCTACAAACCCGCCTCGGGTGCCATCCGCTTCGGCGACAAGGACTTGTTCCGGAAGGCGCCGAGCGAGATCAACCACGCCGGAATCGCTCGCAGTTTCCAGCGCTGCCGGCTGATGCTGGAGCTGTCGGTGTTCGACAACCTGCTGGTGGGCGCGCACAACCGGCTGCCCAACGGTTTGTTCCGCACCTTGTTCGCACGCGGGGCGGCGCAGCGGTCCCTTGCCGCCTTCATGGGCGCGGCGCGCGATCTGTGCGCCCGCTTCAATCCTTATATCGCTGACCACTTGTTCGAGCCCGCGGGCCGCTTCAACATGATCGACCGGCGGCGCATCGAACTGTGCCGCGCGCTGCTGGGCGAGCCCCGGCTCCTGCTGCTGGACGAGCCGTCGGCCGGGATGACGCACGACGAGACCTTCCGCCTGATGGACGACGTCACGGGTTTCCAGCGCGAGTCGCCGGAATTGTCCATCGTGCTGATCGAACACGAGATGCAGGTCATCGAGCGGGTCAGCCAGCGGTGCGTGGTCCTGAACTTCGGCAGGAAGATCTGCGAGGGCAGCTATCGCACCGTGGTCGCCGACCCCCAGGTCCGCAAGGCGTATCTAGGAGAGGACGCATGAACACCCAGCTCTTGGCGGTGGAAGACCTGGTCGTCGGATACGGCAGCGCGAACGTGCTCGAAGGCGTTTGCGTGCAAGCGGAAGAAGGCCGCATCACCTGCCTGCTCGGGGCCAATGGCGTGGGCAAGAGCACGCTGATCAAGGCCATCTTCGGGCTGGTTCCGGTCCGCCGGGGCCGGGTGCGCTTTCGCGGGCAAGACATCACGGGGTGGGACACCCACCGCATCGTCGCCCAGGGCCTGGCGGCCATTCCGGAAGGCAATCGCGTCTTTCCGCGCATGTCCGTACTCGACAACCTGATGGCGGGCGCCTACCTGGAGCGGTCTCCCGCGAAAATCGCCGCCCGCCTGGAGCGGGTCATGGCCTTGTTCCCCCGGCTGGCCGAACGGCGCGGCCAGTTCGCCGGCACCTTGTCCGGGGGCGAACGTTCGATGCTGTCGATAGGGCGGGGCCTGATGAGCAATCCCCGATTGCTGGTGATCGACGAACCGTCGCTGGGGTTGTCGCCCTTGTTCGTCAAGGAGAACTTCAGGCTGATCCGCGAACTGTGCTGCGACGACTGCGCGATCCTGCTGGTGGAGCAGAACGTGAAGCAGACGCTGGAGGTCTCGCACTACGGCTATGTGATCTCCCAGGGCGCCGTTGCCGTCGAGGGCACGAGCGAGCGCCTGCGCGACAGCGCCGAGGTGGGCAACGCCTATTTCGGTGCCGAGGCCGCGGCGCATTGACCGAAGGTCCGCAGGGCGTCTGATAACATAAGGCCGCTACGTCCTGTCGTGCCTTGTGCTTGCAGCCGCCTCCATCGAGCGTAAGGCACACGAGCCGGTTTGCCTGGTGGCTGCCAGGCATCCGGGAATGCTATGCATGAGACCATGGCCACCAAGTCTTTCTCATTCGAGCAGCTCGGCTGGGATCAGCTGCGTGCCCTGCTCGAGGTTGCCCGGGGTGGTTCGCTGGAATCGGCCGCTAGGCGCCTGGGCGTCGACCAGTCCACGGTCAGCCGCAGGCTGGCGCAGGTCGAATACAGCGCCGGCTCCGCGCTGTTCAAGCGCGACCGCAAGGGCTTGCAGCTCACGCCCATGGGACGCGACGTCCTGGTCCGTCTGGAACGCATGGAAGCCATGCTCCACGAGATCCAGGGCATCACGGCGCAGGGGCAGTCCGTCAGCGGCCGCGTCGTGATCGCCTCGATGGAAGGCGTGGGCGCGCTGCTCATCGCCCGCGCCGCGAAGGCCTTGCTGGACAGGCATCCCGGGCTCGAGGTCCATCTCGTCACCACGTCCAATTTCGTCGACATCGCCCGGCGCGAAGCCGACATCTTCGTCAGCTTCTTCGAACCGCCTTCGGGTTCATTGACCACGCACGGCGTGGCCGAGGTGCCGTTCCAGCTGTATGCCAGCCCGGCCTACCTGGGCGACCGCCGGATTGCCGGTCCCGAGGACCTGGCCGAGGATCTCTTCATCGGCTATATCGACGACCCCATGTACCTGCCCGCCGCGCGCTGGCTGGAGAGCATCATCGAGAAGCCCAGGATAGGCTTTCGCGCGACCAGCATGTTCTCGCAGATGTTCGCCGCGCAGGAAGGTCTGGGCATCGTGATGCTGCCGTCCTACGCCAATGCGGAATCGCTGGGGCTGGTCAAGATCATCGAGGACCGGTATTCCGAGGTGCCGCTGTTCGCCAGCGTGCAGCGCGACATGCAGTATCTGCCGCATATCCGGGTGGTGTTCGAGACGATCGCGGCGTATCTGCAGGAGAAGATAGGGACGGCGGCTTCCAGGAAGTAGGCCGCTGCCGGTCAAACGCAGGAAAACTCGCTGCCCACTTCCTGTACATGGGCGAGAAGCGAACGGCTTTCGTCCGTAAGCGGCGCGCGCTCCCGAAAGATGACGGCGATGTCGCGCTTGAGCGCGGGCACCGTGATCGGCAAGGCCTTGATCGTTCCTTCTTTCACGTCGTCCACGGCTGAATGCGCGGGTAGCAGGGCCAGATGATCGCTGGCGCTGATCAGGGTTTTCATGAAATCGATGGAGCCGCATTCCACCAGGTGCCGGGGATTATCGACGACCTCCGAGGCCAGGAGTTTTTCCAGCGCGCCTCGCTGCGGACCGCTGATCACGGTGCAGACCCAGGGATAGCGGGCGAGGTTGGCCCACGTAAGCTCGGGCTGCTCGAACAACTCGTGGCCTGAACGGGCAAAGATGCACAGCCGATCCCGGAAGAGTACACGCTGCTTCAAGCCGTCGAGGAAGAAATCATAGAACTCGGTCTGGCCGACGATGAAATCGAACTCGCAGCGCAGCAGCCCCAGCAGCAGTTCCACCTGGATTTTCTCGACGACCCGGAGCAATACGTCGGGACGCTGGGCGCTCCATCGTGCGACCGCGAGCGGAATGACCGTGCTGGCAAGGCTGGGCAGGACGCCGATGACGATCATGCGGGACTGCTCCCTGTCGCCTTTCAGTCTCGTCGAGGCGAGATCCATCTCGTCGCGGATGTGGCGGGCATGCGAGTAGATGAGTTCTCCGAGCATCGTGGGCTCGATGCCCGCCGGGCTCCTGACCAGCAGCTTCATCCCGAGATCTTCTTCGAGCCGGTTCATCGACTTCGACAGCGCAGGCTGTGAAATGGCCAGCAGCCGGGCCGCCTTGGCCAGGCTGCCCTGCTCGATGATCGTGGCGAGGTACAGCAGCTTTCGAGGGTCCATGCCGGCTCTCGCGTGCGGAACGAGCTCGGGAAAATGTGCCAGGTCTTCCCATCTTACGCCGTTGGCAGCATTCACGCGGTCTCTCCCGGGCGGGCGCCTATTGGCTGGCCTGGATGTTGTTGTCCCTGATGACCTTGCCCCAACGCTCCGCTTCGCTCTTCATGTATGCCGTCGCCGAGGCGGAGTTGGTGGCGTCGGTGGCAAAGCCCAGTCCCGCGAAACGTTCCTGTACCGCCTTGTCCGTCACAGCCTTGGCGAAGGCGTCGTATAGCCGGGCGACGACTTCAGGAGGTGTCCTGGCGGGCGCAAGGAAGGCATACCACAAGCGGGGGTTGAAGTTGCCGTAACCCAGTTCACCCATCGTGGGGACGTCGGGCAGCGAGGCCAGCCGCTTTTCCGAGGTGATGGCGAGCAAACGTACCTTGCCGGTCGCGGCCAGCGAGCTTGCCTCGGCCGACGATGAGAAGAACAGCTGTACTTGATTGCCCAGCAGCGCCTGGACCGCGTCGGCACTGCCTCGGAAAGGAACGTGCAGTGCCGTGCCTCCCCAGTCGTTGACCAGGCGGGCGGCGGACAGGTGAGCCAGGGTGCCCACCCCGCCGGAGGCGTAGACGACGCCTTGCGGGGATTTCGCCGCTTTCTCGAGGTCGGCGAAGGACTGGATCTTCGATCCCACCGACACCACCGCCACCATGGGAAAGGAACCGATACCGAGAATCGGTACGAAATCCCGCTGCAGATCGTAGGCAAGCTTGGGCATCAATATCGATGCCACCACACCGGATGTGGTCAGACTCAGCACGGTGCAGCCGTCCGGCGCCGCCTTGGCGACGATGTCCGTGCCTATGGTCGTGGTGGCTCCCGCCCGATTCTCGATCACGATGGTCTTGCCAAGGTAGGTGCTTGCCTTTTCGGCGATGGCCCGGCTGATGACGTCGCCGACCCCGCCGGCGGGATTGGGTACGACCATCTTGATGTAGGGCGCGGCGCACCCCTCGGCGGCGCCGGCGTTCGCACCGGCGCCCAGGACGGCCGTGGCGAGCATGGCGAGGCGGGCAATGATTTTGCGGGTGTCGTACACGGCTGTCTCCATTGGATTCTTGTAGTTGGATTCGTCCGATTCAGAATTTCGGCAGATTGATGCGGAAGAATTCCGTTTCCTCGCGTGCGGCGAAGCGCACGCAGCCATCATCGGGGTCGAGTTCGAAGGCCGTATGGGGCCCGTATTCGAGATCGCCGAGTTCGACGCGGCCTTTGCTTATGAAGAGCAGCTCGATCGAATCGCGGCGTCTGTCGTGATAAATCGCGTCGGCTTCCAGGTGAATGAAACCGACGCTGGCGCTGCGTTCCGTGAATGAACCCAGGTCCTTTCGGAAAACCCCGGAATCTTCGGTCGGAATCCATTCGTAATTGAACGGATTCATCATGACCAGGTCGTCATACCGTGGGCGGGAATATGTCAGTTTCCGCCCCATGGCTTTTTCGAAGCAAGCTTCGAAACCATCCTGGTTATGGCGTTTTCCATTTTCATCGTAGTAAGTGAAGATGCCGTCCTTGAATTCGCCGATCTTGGCCAGTTCGCTATTGGCCGCTTCGCGTTCTTCCACGCTCAGGAAACCATGGCCGCTTGCCCCGCCAAACTGGCACACCACCATTTCCAATCCTTCCGGCCTGTCCTGCGGGCCGTAATGGACGCTTTCGGGAAAATACCCCACCCAGCCTTCCGGCATGCTCTTGCCCTTGGCATAAGGGTAGTTTCCCTTCAGGACGTAGCGGATCTGGTCGAAATTGTGCCGGTGGCGCGGCGCGGTCCATCCTCCCGCGCCGGTGCGTCCGACATTCAAGAGATAGTTATTCGGCGATCCATCTTTTCCAGTAAGAAGGAATTTCTGGGCCAGCACGCCTTCTCTCATGGTTCCGACGACTCCCGATTCCGCCGTGGCCTTTTCCGAGATTTTCATGGATCCTCCTGCCGTTTTCTTGAAGGGACTTTCGATAATGTCCGCAGAGTCTAGAGACGAGATTGGCCGATAACAAGCGGCCACGCTTCACGGATATAACTCGAGGTTATCGGAGGAGATTCGGGGCGCCGCAAAATTCTTGACGCTGACGGGGGCTCGCAACGACCATGGCGTCGTGCGGCCGTTGCGGTCCATTCATGTGGGCCGGTTTTCAATGCTGGATAAACCGCGGATATATATATGGAAGAATCTCCTCGTGACCTGGTGCGAAATCGCGTCAAGGAAAAGCTGGCGGGAAACGAGCTCGTGCTGTCGATGGCGGTGCGGCTCGTTCGATCGATCGAGATCGTCAGCATTGCGCAGAGCGCCGGCTTCGATTCCTTCTACGTGGATCTGGAACACAGTAGCTTTTCCCTGGAAGCCACCTCGCAGTTGTGCATCGCGGGCCTGAGCCTGGGAGTGACGCCGTTCGTGCGGGTGCCTTCGATTTCCCCCGATTGCATCGCAGGCGTGCTCGATGGCGGCGCGCTCGGCGTCATAGCGCCGCACGTCCAGGGCGCGGACGAAGCGGCCCGGGTGGTCCGTGCCGCGAAATACCCGCCGTCCGGCTCCCGCTCGTTCACCGGGGCGTTGCCGCATGTGCGTTTTCGGAGCTTTCCCGCCATCGAGGTGAGCGCGGCCATCGATGCCGCCACGATGGTGATCATCATGATCGAGTCGGCCGCCGCGCTGGAAGCCGCGGAGGCCATCGCGGCCGTCGAGGGGGTCGACATGCTGTTCATCGGCACCAATGACCTGTGCGCCGAACTGGGCATCCCGGGGCAGTTGGACCATCCGACGATCCGCCAGGCCTACGCCACATGCATGCGTGCCTGCGCGTCGAATGGAAAGCATCTGGGCATAGGAGGCTTGAACGCGAATCCCGCGCTCGCGGCGGATTTCGTCAAGCTGGGCGCCCGTTATGTGTCGACCGGCACCGACCTGTCGTTCCTGGCGGCTGGAGCGGCCGCCAAGACCAGGCAGATGCGCGAACGCTTTTCTCCACCGTCTTTCAACTGAGGAAGAACAAGACATGGCCAAGGCCTATTGGGTTGCGACCTACCGCTCGATCAACGATCCCGCCGCACTGGCGGAGTACGGCAAGCTTGCCGGCCCGGCTCTTCAGGCGGCCGGCGGAAGGTTCGTCGCCCGTGGCCTGCCTGCCGTTGCCTACGAGTCCGGAGTCAACGAGCGTGTCGTCCTGATCGAGTTCGACAGCGCGCAGCAGGCGATCGCCGCCCACGACGGTGCCGGATACCAGGCGGCCCTGAAGGCCCTGGGCAACGGTGCCGAGCGGGACGTCCGCATCGTCGACGGCCTGTAGCCCGCCGCTGAATCCAGAAGACACATATCGGGAGACATCATGGATCAGAGCAAACGGCGGCTGCTGCTGGCGGCCGCCGCGACGGTTCCGGCCATGGCCGCGGCGCAACTGCCCACCGCCAGGCCGGTCAAGATCATCACTCCGTTCCCCGTGGGCACCGGGCCGGACAACGTCATGCGGCTCCTGGGGGAAAAACTCTCCCGGGCATGGGACGTCCCGGTGATCATCGACAACCGCACCGGTGGCAACGGCTGGATCGCGATAGAGGCGGCCAAGCGTGCCGCCCCGGACGGGTACACGCTGCTTCAGCTGGACACTTCGTTTTTCACCGTGCAGCCGTATGTCTACAAGAAACTGCCCTTCGATCCCTTCAAGGACTTCGAACCGGTAAGTCCCTTGTTCACGAACAACTATTTCATCGTTGTCGCCACCGACTCCAAGTGGCGCGATGTCCGTGATCTGGCGGCAGCCGCGAAGGCGGCCCAGGGCAAGCTGCCGTTCGGTTCTTCCGGGATCGGCAGCCAGCTTCACATCAATGCCGAAATGCTCGCATCGGCATTGCATACGCCGATGACGCACATACCGATCAGGGAAACGCCCCAGATCTACGTCTCCATCGCGCGCGGCGACCTGGCATGGGCATATGGCACCGGCTCGACCGCGGGGCCGCTCCACAAGTCGAAGAAGGTCAGGTTCCTCGCGCTGGCGGCGCCGTCGCGGCATCCGAGCTATCCGGATGTTCCGACCGTTGCCGAGGCGGGCGGCCCGAACATCGAGGCACGCGGCTGGACCGCCTTGTTCGCTCCGGCCGGTTCGCCCAAGCCGCTCATCAACCGCATGAACGCGGACATTCGCCGCATGCTGATGGAGCCGGACGTTCAAGAGCGTCTCGAGGCGGTCACCTTCCTGCCCTGGGCGGCGGAGCCGGCGGAGCTCCAGAGGGTGGCCGCAGCCGATTCGAAGCAGATCGGCGAGGTGGTGAAGTCCCTGAAGATATCGCTCGACTGACGCAACCAAGGAATCCGCAATGCCCACGCCCCCCCCTGATTGGGATCCTCTTGCGCCTGCCCGGCATGGAGACCCCGCCGAGGTCTACGGCGGCCTGAGGGAGAAATGCCCCGTTGCCTGGAGCGACCGTTTCGATGGCTTCTACGCGATATCCCGCTTCGACGATGTCGTGAAGGCCGCGCTCGACGTGGAAACCTACTCCAGCGCCAAGGCAACGATTCCCGATAACGCGGGACCGGACCGTCCACCGCGCGCCCCTGTCGAAGTGGATCCGCCGGTGCACGGGGATTTCCGCGACGTCCTGAACCGCTTCTTCACGCCCGATCGCATACGGTTGCTGGAGCCGGTGATCCGGCGCACCGCCCGGAGCCTGCTGGGCCGCTGCATCGCGCTTGGCGAAACGGATGTCGTGGCGAATTTCACGTTCTACATGCCTATCCAGGTCCAGTGTACGTTCCTGGGCATCTCCCCCGATGACGGCGAGAGGATCAAGAACACCATCAATCGGATCATCCATGCGGGAGCGGTGGGGGATGCGAGCGAGCACAAGAAGTCCAACGACGAGATCTACGCATATATCGAGTCGATCATCGACGCACGGCGCAGGACCCCATACGATCCCAACGATGTGATCAGCGCCCTCATCCATGAAAAGGTGGGCGGGCGGACGCTGACCGACGCGGACATCGCGGGAGTCATCCGTCTTTTCCTCCAGGCGGGCCATGGCACGACCACGCATGCCCTGGGCAGCATCATCCGCTACGTCGGTACCGTGCCCGCGGACCAGAAGCGGCTGAGAGAAAAGCCCGGGCTCATTCCCCAGGCGATCGAAGAGATCCTGCGGGTCTGGAGCCCCGTACGGGCGGTAGGCCGCAAGACGACCTGCGACGTGGAAGTCGCGGGCAGGCTGATTCCCAAAGGCTCGAAAGTCGGGTTGATGATCGCGTCGGCGAACCGGGATCCGGAAGCCTTCGAAGACGCGGACAGGGTGGACTTCGACAGGAAACCCAATCGGCACATTGCGCTGGGATATGGCATTCACCGCTGCGTGGGAGCTGCGCTGGCCCGTGCCCAGTTGCGTGTGGCGCTGGAAGAACTGCTTTCGATGACCGACGACGTCGTCGTCACCGGAGAGCCGGAATTCAGCAGTTGGTCGCACAATGGCCCGTCGAAGCTGATGGTCAGGCTGAAGCCGGCCACGCAGGCCGCGGGGGCTCCCGTCATCCGTGCGGGGCACAAGGAACTGTCCATGGCGGTGGGCGGCATCCGTCCCGTTGCCACGGACGTCATCGAACTGGAGCTTCGTCCTTCCTCCGGCATGGAGCTTCCGGAATGGACTCCCGGCGCGCATATCGATCTGGTACTGCCTGGCGACCTGAGGCGTTCCTATTCTCTGGTCGGTGCTCCGGCCGATCGTTCGTGCTGGCGGATCGCGGTGCTACGCGAAGCGACGGGGCGGGGCGGTTCGGACGCCATACACCGGATGAAGACCGGCGACACCATGCGTGTGCGATGGCCGACGAACAACTTCGTCCTGCGGGCGGCGCCAAATTATCATTTCTTCGCGAGCGGCATCGGCATCACACCCATCTTGTCCATGGCGCAAGCCGCGCGCGCTCAGGGAACGCCATTCAGGCTGGATTACATAGGCAGAAGCCGGGAAAGGTTGGCGTATCTCGACCGGGTCTCCGGGCTTGGGGACGTCCATTGTCACTTTACGTCGGAGTCCGGGCGTCCGGAGCTGGGTGAGCTGCTGGGCAGAACCGACCCTTCCGCTCCCGTCTATGCGTGCGGATCGCAGGATTTCCTGCTCGCGCTGGAGGCCGCTGCGACGGCGCTTGGGCGGTCGTTCCACACCGAGTGGTTCGCGCCAAGGCCCGGGGCGCGTCAAGCCGGAGACGGAGCGCTCGAGGCTTTCACCGTGCGGCTGGAACGCTCCAACGTCGAGGTTGGCGTTCTACCCGGCCAGTCGATCATCGACGCCTGCGCGGAGGCCGGCGTATCCATTCCGGCATCCTGCTTCGAGGGTACCTGCGGTTCGTGCCTGTCGACGGTGCTGGAGGGCGTTCCGGATCATCGTGACTCGTTTCTCTCGCCCAATGAGCGGAAGTCGAACCGGCTCATGGCCGCCTGTGTGTCCAAGTCGATGACGGCCAAGCTCGTGCTGGATTGGTGAGCTCCAGGCATGCCGCAAAGGTGGCGCTTCCTAGAACCCCAGCGCCACCGCCAGTCCTCCGCCCACCACCCCGATCCCGACCACGCCCGCCATGAGCACGGCCAGCTCGACCGGCCTGAACGACTTCGCCACCATCGCGAGCGACGGCAGGCTGATGGGCGGCAAGGTCATGATGAGCGCGGCGGCCGGGCCGGCGGCCATGCCCAGCGACAGCATCGCCTGGACGATGGGAACTTCGCCGGCGGTGGGAATGACGAACAGCATGCCGGCCACGGCCAGGCCGACGATCCACAGCACGCTGTTGTCCACGCCGGCGCCGATTTCCGGGAACAGCCAGGCGCGCGCGGCGCCCAGCAGCAGGACCAGCACGATGTACTCGGGCAGCAGGCGCAGCGTCATGCGGGCCAGGATGCGCATCCAGCGGCGCAAGACGTGCGCGTCGTCCAGGTCCGCGCCGCCCGCGGCCTGCATGGCCTGCATTTGCGCGCCGTCGAAGGTGTCGGTGCTGCCCCGGCTCATGCGGTTGAGCAGCCAGCCCAGGCCGAACACCATCACCAGGCCCAGCCCCAGGCGCAGACCCATCCAGTGCCAGCCCAGCACGAAGCCCATGAAGATCAGCGTGGCCGGATTGAGCACGGTATTGCCCAGCCAGAACGCGGCCGCGCTGCCGGGCGCGGCCTGGCACTTGCGCAGTCCGGCCACGACCGGCGCGGCGCAGCAGGTGCACATCATGCCGGGCAGGGAAAGCAGGCCGCCGGCCACGACGCTGCCCAGGCCGGTGCCGCCCAGCATGCGCAGTATCCAGGCGCGCGGCAGCAGGGCCTGCACGCCCGATCCCAGCAGCAGTCCCAGCACCATGGCTTTCCAGATGGCCAGGCCGTAGGCCACCGCATAGTCCAGCGCCGCGTGCATGGACGGCGCGGGCGGGGCGGACTGCTTGCCCATCAGGATGGACTGGCCGATGGAGTGTGTGTCGGCCGCCACGAAGGCGCGGTCGTAGTAGGGCGACCATTTCACGTAGAAGAGGCCGGCGATCGCGATCAGCGCGAACACCGCGATGGCCCAGGCGGGGTGGGGGGCGGAGCGTGTGGAGGCGTGGGTACTCATGAAGGGCTGCGCAAGGTGCCGTCGTTGGCGAGGAGGCGCCATTTTAGTGGCTGCGCGTGCCTTTGCTTGAGCGGTGCCACGATTCCCGGTCGAGCTGGCGGCCTACCGTTTTTACAAACAGTCATCGGAACTGCAACTATTGACATTTGGCGCGAACCGATGCAGTCCGGTAGACAAAATCACTTACAATCGCTGGCCATGCGAGCCCGGGGAAGCCCCCGCCAACCCTTGCGTCGCAACGTCGTTCCAGCCCGTGATCGCATGGGCTTTTTTATTGGGCGCGGCCATCGCCGCGCAGGAAACGCGACCCGCCATGATGACCGTCTTGGGATGTATCGTTTACAGCCACAATCCCTGGCTGGTGCTCGTCGCCGTCCTGATCTGCTGCGCGGGCTCCTGGGTGACCGTCCGGCTGTTCCAGCGGGCGGCTGGCACCTCGGGCGTACAGCGCCTTGGATGGCATGTCCTGACGGCGGTGGCGGCCGGCGCCGCGATCTGGTGCACGCACTTCATCGCCATGATCGGTTTCGAGCCTGGAACGCCGGTCGCCTTCGATCCCGTGCTGACCGTGCTGTCCCTGCTGGTGGCCGTCGTCGGCGCCGCGCCGGGCTTCGCGCTCGCCTGCAGCCGGCGCCTGAGGTTCGCGCCAGCCCTGGGTGGCGCGGTGGTGGGTGTCGCGATCGTGCTCATGCACTACATCGGCATGCTGGCGTACCGGGTGCAGGGCCTCGTGTCGTGGGATCCGGGTTACCTGGTGGCGTCCGTCTTGATCTCCGTGGCATTTGCGGCATTGGCGCTGCACGCCGCGGCGCGTCTCGATCGCCCCGCCATGCGGTATGCCGCCGGCGGATTGCTGGGGCTGGCCATCGCCGGCCTGCACTTCACCGGCATGACGGCGTTCCAGGTCTCGCCCATGCTGGTCGACGGCATCTTCGCGCAGCCGCAGGCGCTGCAGGCGCTGGGCCTGGCGGTGGCCGGCGTGGCGCTGGTGATCGTGGGCGCCGGCGTGGCCAGCTATCTGATCGACGACAGCGTGCGTTCGGAGTCGCTTGAACGATTGCGCCGCATGGCGCTGACCGACAGCCTGACGGAACTGCCCAACCGCAGCAGCTTCAACGATCGCCTGGACAACGAGATCTACCTGGCCGACCAGACGGGCGGACGCATCGCGCTGGTGGGCATCGACCTGAATCGCTTCAAGGAAATCAACGACCTGCACGGCCACGCCGCGGGCGACCGGGTCCTGGTGGTGCTGGCCCAGCGGATGCGCAGCCTGTTGCAGGAAGGCGAGTTCGTGGCGCGGCTGGGCGGCGACGAGTTCGTGGCCATCCACCGCATGCGCGAGGGCTCGCTGCTAGATTTCCTGTCGCGGCTGGAAACCTCGCTGTTCGCCCCCATCCAGGTCGAGGATTGGGAAGCGGTGCCGGGCGCCAGCCTGGGCGTGGCGATCTACCCCGACGATGCCCGCGACAAGAGCATGCTGATCGGCAATACCGACCTGGCGATGTACCGCGCGAAGTCGGACATGCTGAAGAACGTCTGTTTCTACGAGCCGTCGATGGACGAGGCGATCCGCGCCCGGCGTACCCTGGCCAGCGAACTGCGCGAGGCGCTCGAAAGCGGCCAGCTCGACATCCACTACCAGGTGCAGACCGCCGTCGAAACCCGCGAGATCCGTGGCTACGAGGCATTGCTGCGCTGGCTGCATCCGCGGCGCGGCTACGTCCCGCCCGTCGAGTTCATTCCCCTGGCCGAAGAGAACGGCCTCATCCTGCAACTGGGAGAATGGGTGCTCAGGAACGCGTGCTCGCGGGCCGCTTCGTGGGATCCTCCCTACAAGGTGGCGGTCAACCTGTCGCGCGCGCAGTTCGCCCACGCCGACCTGCCGACGCTGATCCAGGACGTGCTGGCCGACACCGGGCTGCCGCCGGAGCGGCTGGAGCTCGAGTTGACCGAGTCCACGCTGTTCGCGGACCGCGAACGCTCGCTGTACATGCTGCGCGAGATCAAGGCGCTGGGGGTCAGCATCGCGCTGGACGATTTCGGCACCGGCTATTCCTCGCTCGAGACGTTGCGTACCTTCCCGTTCGACAAGATCAAGCTGGACTGCTCGTTCGTGAGCGAGGTCGAATCCAGCCCGCAGGCCCGCGCCATCGTGCGCGCGGTCCTGGCTCTGGGCAAGAGCCTGGACATTCCCGTGCTGGCCGAGGGCATCGAGACGCCGGGCCAGTTGTCGCTGCTGCGCAAGGAAGGCTGCGACGAAGTGCAGGGCTTTCTGCTCGGCCGTCCGGTGCCGCTGGGCCAGATCGTCAACAGCGGCCAGATATCCCTGGTCACCGCGGCAGACAGGCTGGTGCACCCTTAGGAAA
The DNA here is from genome assembly GCF_003854895.1 of Pigmentiphaga sp. H8. NCBI lineage: Bacteria > Pseudomonadati > Pseudomonadota > Betaproteobacteria > Burkholderiales > Alcaligenaceae > Pigmentiphaga > Pigmentiphaga sp. H8. The sequence continues at coordinate 1,734,736 of NZ_CP033966.1, forward strand.
GAAGGCATTGACCGGACAGCGGACGGCAATGCCCGGCGGTTGAGGGTATCCTTGCGGCAGGCCAGGCAGCGCGCCGTGGCGGCTCGAATCAAGGCAAGGGGACACAATTGGCTGGGCAACGCATCGGCAACTGGTATTTCGGCTGGACCATCGTGGCGGCGGCTACGGGCCTGACGCTGCTGACCGTCGGTATGCGCATGGGCATAGGCCCGTTCTTCCTTCCCATCATCGAAGACCTGGGCTTCAGCCGCAGCATGCTGGCCGGCATGGTCGCGATCGGCATGCTCTGCTATGGCCTGGCGATGCCGCTGGCCGGTTATCTCGTGGCCGCGCGCGGCACGCGCTTCGTGCTGCTGACGGGCATGGTGGTGGTGGTGGTTTCATCCATCGCCACGGTCCTGGCGCGCCATCCGCTGGCGTTCTTCCTGGCGTTCGGAGTGGGGCAGTCGGTGGGGCTGGGACTGACCAGCCCGGTGGCGCTCACGCCCATCCTGACCCGCTGGTTCACGCGCCAGCGCGGCATGGCGCTGTTCTTTCTATCCACCGGGTCGATGGCGGGCATCGCGCTGATGACCCCGGTGTTCACGTCGTTCATCGCCTGGCTGGGCTGGCGCACGACCATGCTGGTCTTCGCGGCGGCCTTCGCCCTGTTCACGGTGCCCGCCGCGCTGCTGATCTTCCGCGACAATGCCCCGCCCGAGTCCGACCTGCGGCCCGAGGACCTCGCGGCACGGGCCACCGCCAAGGCCACGCAGCCCGGACCCGCCGCGGCCAGCCTGCGCGTGGGCGACGCGCTGCGCTCCGCGCCTTTCTGGCAGATCGCGCTGGGTCTTTTCGCCTGTGGGTTCAGCATGAACCTGCTGGGATCGCACGGCGTGCCCATGCTGATGGACCACGGCTTCGACGCGATGACCAGCGCGCTGGGCATCGGCCTGATCGGCGCGGTGGCCGTGTTCAGCACGCTGGTGCTGGGACGCCTGGCCGACGTGCTGCCCCGGCGCGACATCCTGGCCACGATCTATCTCGTGCGCGGCCTGGGCTTCTTCGCGCTGGTCGTGGTCGGCACGCATTGGGAGCTGTACACGGCCGCCACGCTGGGCGGCATCGTCTGGTCGGGCAGCATCGCCCTGTCGTCGGCCTTGCTGGCCGACATCTACGGCGTGAAGCTGGTGGGCATCCTGTACGGCTGGGCCTATCTGGGGCACCAGTTCGGCGGCATGATCAGCTCGTGGCTGGGCGGCTGGGGCTACGAGACCTTCGGTACGCACTGGGTGTCGTTCGGCGCGGCCGGCACGCTGCTGGTGGCGGCCGCGCTGTTGTCCATGCGCCTGCCCCGGCGCGCGACGCTGCTGGTGCCGCGCGCCGCGCCGGCGGCGGGCTGAGGAAGCGGGCCGCCGGCGCGGCGGGCGTCAGTTCACCGAAACGTTGAACTCCTTGATCAGCTTGGCCCACTCGCCGGCCTCGCGCTGCATCGATTGCCCGAAGGCGTCCGCGCTCACGAAGGCCGGCTCCAGCCCTTGGTTGCGCAGCCATGCCGTCACCTCGGGATCGCGCAGCACCGTCTGGATGTCGGCGTGCAGCTTGTCGATAATCGGCCGCGGCGTGCCGGCCGGCGCCAGGATGCCGAACCAGCCCCCCTCGCGCAGGCGGGGGAAGCCCAGCTCGGTGAATGTCGGGACTTCGGGCAGGACCTTCGAGCGCTTGGGCGCCAGCACCGCCAGGGCGCGTACCTTGCCTTCACGGATATGCGGCAGGGCGGTGCCGACCGAGTTGAAGCTCGATTCCACGTGTCCGCCCAGCATGTCGGCCAGCGACAGCGCCTCGCCCTTGTAGGGAACCGGCAGCACTTCCATGCCGGCTCCCTGGCCAAGGATCAGGCTGTAGAAATGAAAGCTCGAGCCGGTGCCGAAGTTGCCCACGCCCAGCGGCTTGCCGCGCGTCTTCACGCCTTCGACCAGTTGCGCGAGCGTCTTGTAGGGGGAGTCGGCGCGCACCACGAAGACGGTTTCCGTGTCGACCAGTTGCGCGACGGGGGTGAAGTCCTTGATGGGGTCGTAGGGCGTTTCGGGATACAGCAGCTTGACCATGCCGTGCGAGACGAAGGTCGACAGCAGGGTATAGCCGTCCGGGGCGGCGCGGGCGACGATTTCCGCGCCTATCCGCGTCGTGCCGCCGGGGCGGTTCTCGACCACGACGGGCTGTTTCCATTTCTTGTTCAGATGGTCCGCAAGCAGCCGGGTGATCCGGTCGGGGCTGCTGCCTGGCGGCCCGGGCAGGACGATGCGGATCGCCTTGTCCGGCCAGGACTGGGATTGGGCATGGGCGGGAGCGGCGGCGACGGCCAGGGCGCATGCCCAGGTCAGGTGGAACCAGCGATGCTTCATGGGGTGTCTCCTCGGTGGTGTTCGTCGTGTAATCAATGGTGGCGCAGGAAGTCGTGGACGCTGCGGTTGAATCGGTCCGGGGCTTCGAGTTTGAGCAGATGGCCGCAACCCGCGAATGTTTCGAGCGCGGCGCCGTCCAGGGCGCCGCGCAGGCGCTCGGCATGTTCGACGGGCGGTGCGACGCGGTCTTCCCCGCCCGCCAGGATCAACGTGGGCACATGGACGGCGGCCGCCAGGGCAAGCGCGTCGCAGTCGAACAGCATGTGCGTGGCCTGTGCCAGTCCCGCCGGGTGCACCGCCGCCTGCAGTTCCCCGAAGCGCCGGACCACCAGCGTGTCCGGGGCGGGGCCCAGGAAGCGGGGGGCGCGTTCCTCGGGTGTCTGGACCCTGGCCGCGGGCGAAAGCCGTTCGGCCATGCGCCGGGTGCGCTCGTCCAGAGGGAGGTGGGCGTAGCCCCGGGTCGGCACCGACAGCACCATGGCCCGTGTCCGCTCCGGATATCGCCCGGCGAAGGCCTGGGCGATCAAGGTGCCCCAGGAACTGGCGACCAGATGCACGCGGTCCAGGGACAAGGCGTCCAGCAGGGCGGCGAGCACTGCGGCGTAGGCATGCACGTCCGGCGCCGGGGAGGCGAGCGGCGTGCTGGCGCCGAAGCCGGGAGCGTTCCACGCGAGCAGCCGCAGTTGCGTGGACAGGCCGGCCAGTTGCGCACGATAGCCGGCCGAGCTCGATCCGATGCCGTGCAGCAGCAGGACCGCGTCGGCGCCATGGCCCGTGTCGCGGTATTCCAGGGTGCTTCCCGAAGGCAGAAGCGCGTGCCGCAGCGGGGGCAGGTCCGATCCGAGCAGGCGCCGGTCCACGGCTGACAGGGCGGGCATCGGATCAGGCCTCCGTGGTCACGGGGCTGGCCAGCGCGGGCAGGACGAACTCCGCCATCAGTGCCGTCGAGCGCAGGGATTCGGCCAGGGTGAGATCGCCGAAAGCGAGGCGGCAGACGAAATAGTTGATGCCGGCCTGGTCCGCCGCTTCGGCGATCCAGTCCCGGACCGTGGCGGGCGAGCCGGCGATGCAAAGGCCGGCGCGTTGCGCGTCGTCGAAGTTGTCGGGAAAGGACAGGGTTCTGGGCAGGGTCCCGTGCTTGACCCACAGGTGCATCAGGTGCGTGTACCAGCGTCGGTACGCGCGCCGGGCCGAGTCCATCGCCTGCGCGTCGGTGTCGGCCACGACCACGTGCCGGCTCATGCCCAGGCAGGGGACGGCCTCGGCGGCATGGCCCAGTTCCTGCCAGTGGAGGCGATACTGGTCGGTAATGGCGCGGACCTGCGTCGCGGGGCCGTTGCAGACGATGTTGATGGCGTTGGCCGCGGTCCATTGCGTGGCGGCCGGCGTGCCGGCGCCGTACCAGATCGGCGGGGTGGGCCGTTGCAGGCACTGCATTTCCACCGGTACGTCGCGCAGGTCGAAGTGCTTGCCCTGGAAATTCACGACGGGCTGGGTCAGTCCCTGCATGATGATCTGGTAGGACTCGTGGTAGATGCCCTGCGATTGCTCGGGATCGACGCCGTAGTAGCCCAGCTCGTAGGGCGAGATGCCGCGTCCGAACCCGACTTCGAGCCGGCCGTGGCTCAACTGGTCCAGCATGCAGATTTCTTCCATGACCCGCAGCGGGTGATGCATGCCCAGGGTGTAGACCAGCGGGCCGAAGCGCAGCCTGCGGGTGCGCTGGGCGACGGCGGCCAGATAGACGCTGGGCGACGGCGCGATGCCCAGAGGCGTCGAATGGTGCTCGGCGACATGATAGGCATGGAAGCCGCCCCGGTCGTAGGCTTCGGTCAGGATCAGCCTTTCTTCGTACTGCTGGGCGAGGGGGACGGTACCGCGGTCCATATGATCGAAAACGGCGAACTTCATGGGATTTCCCTTGTAGGCGTGGAAAGCGGGCCGGCTCGAACCGGAGGCTAGGGAGAACGGGCCCTAGCGGGCGAACAGCTGGAACACGGTGCCCGCGGGATCCGCGGCGGTGACGACCCGGCCATGGCCGCCCATGTCGCGTTGATCGAGTACCCGGCCACCCTGGGCCAGCACCCGGGCGCGGATGCCGTCCAGGTCGTCGCAGGCGAATACGAGTACCGCGCCGCGTGCATCGGGCGGGGCTTCCTGCGGCGCCGCCAGGGCGAAGCGGGATGCCCCCGCCTGGAACTCCGCCCAGCGGGAGCCGTCGGCGAAACGGGGAGCCAGTCCCAGCGCATCGCGGTAGAAGGCGCTCAGGGCGGCCATGTCGCGCGCGACGTGGTAGCCCATGCGTATCGAAGAAACCGTCATCGGTCTTTCCTCCAGATGGGTGTCAGGCGGCGCTGAACAGGCCGCTCTTGTAGAGCAGGGACAGATCGTCCCTGTCGGTCATGCCGACGATCTCGCCGATATAGAGCGTGTGGGTGCCGCCGTCGACGGCCTGGACCACCCTGCATTCGAACGTGGCCAGCGCATCGCGCAGCAGCGGCGCGCCGGTCTCGCCCTCGGTCCAGTCGCCGGTCTCGAAGCGCCCGCCCGGGGCGCCCGACGGCGAGGAGAAGGCGTGCGCGATGTCGGCCTGGCCATGGCTGAGGTAATTGACGCCGAAATAGCCCGCCTGTCCGATGGCGTCGTGGGCCCGGACCCGCTTGTTCACACATACGAGCAATTGCGGCGGCTCGGCGCTGACGCTGCAGACGGCGGTGGCGGTCAGGCCCCGGCGTTCGCCCCGATGGGCGGCGCTGATGACCGTGACGGGGGCGGGAACCCGCCGCATGGCCGTCTTGAAGGCTGCGGAGTCGGACATACCCATTAGGGTGTCTCCTATATTCAATATTATTGAATAATTTGATATTGTTAAATTTATCGTAGGCGGCGCGACGGCCCCCTGTCAAGAGGGGCCGGGGGGCGGCAGGTACAATCGGCGCCACGCTCGGCCCCACGCGGCGCGTATTTCCTGATCGGTCTATCGGATCCATGACACCCATGAAGGCAGGCACCGCTCCGGCACCCGGCCCAGGGCCTCGGGGCATCCAATCCCTGGAAATCGGCTATCGCATCCTGGTGGCCATCCAGATGGGCCCCGGCGCGGTGGCCTTGAAAGACATCGCGGCGCGCGCCGACATCACGGCCAGCGCGGCCCACAACTATCTCGCCAGCTTCGTGCGCGTCGGCATGGTCAAGAGCGACGGCCGCGGCCTGTACCGTCTGGGTCCCAGCCTGGCGGCGCTCGGCATGACCGCCGCCCGCGACGTCGATCACTTCGAATTGGTGCGCGAGGCCGCCGTCGCGCTGAGCGAGGAAACCGGCCTGGGCGTGGCGGTGGTCATCTGGAGCAACGGCCCGGTCATCCTGGTCAACCAGTCGGCGGTGCGCGGCCGGGTCTTCGAGCTGCGCAACGGCCCGGTCGAAATGCTGCACACGGCCGCCGGCCATGTGTTCGCGGCGCATCTTGCCGACCAGGCGGTGCTGCCCGTGCTCAAGAGGGAGTTGGAGGCGAATGGGCTGGCGCCCACGCCGCAGGAGGCCGAGGCCAGGCTCGCGGCCATGCGTGCCCCGGTACTGGAGCGGGGGTATTCGGTGGTGGAACTGCGTGCCTTGCCGACCTATCTGGCGGTCAGCGTGCCCGTGTGGAACGTGCACGGCGAGGTGGCCTATGGCCTGACGATCACGTCGCCCATGTCGCTGCTGGACACGAGCAAGGACAGTACGCAGGTCCGGGCGCTACGGGAAAAGGGCAGGGCGTTGTCGCGCCTGCTGGGCGCGCCGGCCAGTCTCTGGGCCGAATGAAGGCGTGCCGGGGGTTTGCCCCGGCACGCCTTGCGAAACAGCGGCTGTCTGCTTACAGGTTGGCGGGGTATTCGCCCGGGCCGCCGACGCGATTGGCCGCGTTGTATTCGTTGCGCTCCTGCCGGACCTGCGCGCGGTCAACCGGCTTGCTGGCTTGCTGGACGGTCTGGTCGGGGAAGCCTTCCTGGCCGTAGACGATGCCGCCGTTGGCCTTGGCCTGCGCCAGTTCTTCAAGGACCTGGGCGCGGGTCAACTGGGACGTGGTCGAGATGTCGGGGGGCGGAAAATCGTTGCCGTAGTTGTTGCCTTGGTCGGCATGGGCGGCGGCGCCGAACAGAGTCGCGGCGATCAGGGTGGTGTAGGCAATGGCTTTCATGGCATATCTCCAAAGTGTGGGGTGTCGGGCGGCTGGACGTCGTGTCAACCGCCGTGCTTTGAAGATGGGCGCGCAAGAATCCTTTTAAATACCGAAGATTTGGAAATGACTTTTCCAGTTTCACCAACAATCGGATGTTTCGAAGGCGGGTGGTCGCCGGCTAGAGCGACAGCATTTCTTCGCCCTCGCGCGGCGCCGCGGCGTCGCGGGCGCCCCCCCGTTCCTGTCCGGATGCACAGGAGATCCGGTCGCGTCCCTGCCGCTTGGCGGCGTACAGCAGGATGTCGGCGCGGGCGAAAAGTTCGTACAGCGGTTCGTCCACCCGGGACTGCGCGATGCCGAAGCTGGCCGTCACGGAAAAATCGCCGCGCGGGTTTTCCAGGCGCGTCAGCGCCAGTTGCGCGCGTATGCGCTCGGCCACCTGGACCGCCCCGGCCGCCGGGGTGCCCGGCATCAGGATCGCGAACTCGTCGCCGCCCAGCCGCCAGGCCATGTCGCCGGTGCGGGTGCAGTCGCGGATGATCCTTCCCATCTCGGCCAGCGTCGCGTCGCCCGCGGCGTGGCCATAGGTGTCGTTGATGGCCTTGAAGGTGTCCAGGTCCAGCAGCACCAGGCTGAACGGATACTCCGGGTGACGCTGCGGGCGGCCAAGGCTCAGGTCTTCGAAATTGCGGCGGTTCTTCAGTTGCGTGAGCGGGTCGGTAACGCGTTCGTGCTTGAGCGGCGCGATGATGTCGGACAGGGCGCTGGCGAACAGCGACCCGCCCAGCACCAGGACGAGGGCGGCGGGCGGAAGAGCCAGCAGCCAGGCGTTGGGCTGCACGAACTCGCCTGACTGGGGCGGGGTCGAGCCCGCGACCCAGGAAATGCCCAGGAACAGGCAGGCGCAAACGAGCGGAAGCATCCAGTACAGGACCTGGTCGGCTATGCCCCCGCGGCGCAGCGTGCCCAGCCGCATCCAGGCCAGGAGCAGCAGCGCGCCCAGGCCGACGCCCAGCGTATAGGCGAACGCGGGGACGTCGTTCTGCATGATGTGGAAGTGCAGCAGCAGGACCAGGATGGCGATGCCCAGCGCGCCCAGCGGCGATCCGTCGGCGTCGATGCCGCAGCGCGCGAGCAGGCCGCGGGCAAGCAGCAGCGCGCTGCCCACGTAGAGCACGGCGGCGGCCAGGTCGTCGCCCGTCATATCGGCGTGATCGAAGATGCGCAACAGGGTACCGGCGGCGTAGACGGCGAAGGCGGCGGCGTACAGCAGCAGATAGGCGCGCGGACGCTCGTGGGCCCACAGGCAGGCGAAGCCCAGCGCGAACAGCAGGCACATCGCGGGATTGCCGAGCGCCAGGGCCTGGCTGGCGGTAAGTGGCAGGGACGAGTCCAATTTGGCACTCCTGAACGACCCGGTCTATGAAGCCTTGCCGGGACAGGTAGCCGTATCTTAGGAAGGGACGCCCAGGAATGAAACTGCTTGTAAAGAATCGTTCACGTTTGCGCGCGCGATGCCGCCAGGGTGTTCAGCCGGCGAAACGGTAGCCGACGCCGACCTCCGTCAGCAGGTAGGCCGGCTGAGCCGGGTCGGCCTCGAGTTTCTGCCTGAGATGGCCCATGTAGATGCGCAGATAATGGTTGTTGCCGACGTAGGCCGGACCCCACACCTCGCGCAGGAGTTCTCGGTGCGTCAGGACCTTGCCGCGGTGCGCCGCCAAAGTGGCGAGCAGGCGGTATTCGCGGTTGGTCAGGTGCACGGCCTCGCCGCCGCGGGTCACGGTGCGCCGGGCGAAATCCAGGGTGACTTCGCCGAAATGGATTTCCGCCGGCTGGCCGGCTCCCCCGCGCGCGTGCCGGCGCAGCAGGACCCGCACCCGCGCCAGGAGTTCGCCCACGCCGAAGGGCTTGCTCAGATAGTCGTCGGCACCGGCGTCCAGCGCGCCGATCTTGTCGCTTTCGGCGTCGCGGGCCGACAGCACCAGTACCGGCACTTCGGTCCAGCCGCGCAGCTCGGGGATCAGCGTCATGCCGTCGGCATCGGGCAGGCCCAGGTCCAGGATGACCAGGTCGGGGTGCCGGGTTCCGGCCTCGATCAGTCCGCGCTGCACGGTCTCGGCCTCGAAGATCGCGGCGCCTTCGCCCTCCAGCGCGCTGCGAACGAAGCGGCGGATGGCCGCGTCGTCTTCGATGATCAGGATGTTGGGTCGGTAGTCGAACATGGCGTGTCCGGTTCGGGATGGATGTCCGGCGGCGTGCCCAGGGGCAGAGTGAACGCGAAACGCGCGCCGCGTCCGCCCGGCGCGGCTTCGAGCCCGATGTCGCCGCCGTGGGCGCGGATGATGGCCTGGCAGACGGCCAGGCCCAGGCCTACGCCTGGCGTGGACGATTCGCGTTCGCCGCGGGCGAACTTGTCGAAGATGCGGTCCGCGATGTCTGGCGGTACGCCGGGGCCATCGTCGGTCACCAGCGTGGCAAGCCGGTCGCCGCGGATTTCGGCGTCGATGCGCAGGGTGCTGGACTCGGGGGTGTACTTGATGGCGTTCTCGAGCAGGTTGCACAGCACGCGTTCGATCAGGACGCCGTCGCATTCCACCAATGGCAGGTCGGACAGGCGGCCCACGGCGACGCGTCGTTGGCCCAGGGCATCGCGCATGTAGGCCAGCGCCGATCCGACCAGTTCCTCGATGGACTGCCATTCGCGGTGCAGCGGCGCATCGCCGCTCTGCAGCCGGGCCATGTCGAGGATGTTGTCCACCATGGCGTGCATGCGGCGGGCCTGCACCGTCAGCCCGTGCAGCGCGTCGCGCACCCCGCGCGGCAGTTCGGGATGCTGCCGCTGCAAGGTCTCCGATGTGCCGACCAGGCTGGTCAGCGGCGTGCGCAGGTCGTGCGAGACGGCGGACAACAGCGAGTTGCGCAGTTTCTCGGACTCGACGTTCAAGAGCGCATGCTGGGCGACTTCCACATAGTGCAGGCGTTCGAGCGCGATGGCCACCAGCGTGCCGTAGGCCGCCATCTGCCGGCGGCTTTCGGCGTCGTCCAGGTCGGGGCGGCCGCCACAGGCGATCGCCAGCACGCCGCGCGTGCGCATCGAGGCCTGCAGGGGCAGGTAGTAGAAGGCGCTGGTGGACAGCGTGGCCGTGCCGGCGCCGGCGGGCTGCCCGTGGTCGTAGGCCCATTGCGCCAGAGCCGGCTCCAGCCCCGCGGAGGCATCGGCCGGGGTCGCGGACAGCAGCCGGTCGGCGGTGTCCAGGACGTACAGCACGCAGTGGGTGTCGAAGGCCGCGTGGACATACGAGGACGTGGCTTCGACGATCTGTTCCGGCTGCAGCGCCGACGACAGCTCGCGCGCGAATTCGTACAGCCCGTGCGCCTCGGCCTCGCGGCGGACCGAGGTTTCGGCCTGCAGGCGCAGCCCCGCGGTCAACTGCCCGACCACGAGCCCCGCCGCCAGCAGGACGAGGAAGGTCAGCGCATACTGGATGTCGGAGATCGCGAAGGACCACAGGGGCTGGACGAACAGGAAATCGAACAGGCCGACGCTGACCAGCGAAGCAAGGGCGGCCGGCCCGCGGCCATGGCGCAGCGCCACCCCGATCACCGCCAGCAGGAACAGCATGACGATGTTGGTCTGGTGCAGCACCGGGAAGGCCAGCGAGGACAGCGCGGCCGCGGCGCCGCAATACACCAGCGCCCAGAGATAGGCCGGCAGGTGGGAGGCGCCGCGCGGCTGTCGCTCGCCGGCCCGCGCCGTTGCCGCCGCGCGCGCCGGCGCGGGCAGGGGTGGCGCGGCGATGCGGATCACGTCGATTTCCGGGCAGGCGGCCGCCAACAGGTCGGCGAAGCTGTGGCGGTGCCAGATCCAGCCCGGCGCCAGCAGCCGCGACAGCAGGCCCGACAGCGACAGGCGCAGGCGCCGCAGGCCGCCCGGCGCGGTGCGGCCCAGCACCACCTTGGTGATGTTGTGGCGCCGCGCGTAGCGCACCACGGCCTCGACCAGATCGGTGCCGCCCAGGACCTCGGTGCGGGCGCCCAGCGACTCGGCGTGCGCCAGCACGCGCCGCAGGGTGTCGTGCCGCGAAGCCGGCTGGGGCTGGACGCGCAGGCTCTCGATGGTGACCACGTGCAGTTCGCAATCGAGTTGCTGGGCGAGGCGATGCGCGTTGCGCACCACGTGGCCGGCATCGTCGGCGGCGATACAGGCAAGGACGGCTTCCCGGGTGCGCCAGATATCCGTGATGGCCCGGTCCAGCCGGTAGGCCTGGACGTCGTCGTCCACGTGTTCCGCGGTGCGCCGCAGGGCCAGTTCGCGCAGCGCGATCAGGTTGCCCTTGCGGAAGAAATGGCCGGCGGCGTGCCGGGCCTGCTCGGGCAGGTATACCTTGCCCTGGCGCAGGCGGCGCAGCAGCTCGTCGGCCGAGGTGTCGACCAGGATGATTTCGGCGGCGCCGTCGAACACGGCGTCGGGCACGGTCTCCCGTATCCGCACGCCGGTGATGCCTCCCACCGCTTCGTTCAAGCTGTCCAGGTGCTGCACGTTCAGCGTGGTCCAGACGTCGATGCCGGCCGCGAGCAGTTCGTGCACGTCCTGCCATCGCTTGTCGTGGCGAGACCCAGGGACGTTCGAGTGAGCCAGTTCGTCCACCAGCACCAGGGCGGGCCGCCGCGCCAGCGCGCCGTCCAGGTCGAATTCCTTCAACACCCGTTCGCGGTAGCGGATCTCGGCCAGGGGCAGGGCAGGGATGCCGGCCAGCAGGGCCATCGTTTCCTTGCGCCCATGCGTCTCGACGACGCCGGCCACCACGTCCGCGCCTTGCTCCATCCGGTGGCGCGCGGCCTCCAGCATGGCGTAGGTCTTGCCGACGCCGGCCGAGGCGCCGAAATAGATGCGCAGCCGGCCGCGCGCGGCCGGCCGCCCGGCGGCATCGAGGTTCCTGAGCAGGGTATCGGGGTCGGGACGGCCGGGGGCGGCGGATGCCATGTGTGGGGTCTGGGCGCGGACGGCGGATCAGGAGCGGGGCTGCCGGTCCAGCGCAAGGTTGAGCTGGAGTACGTTTACCACGGGTTCGCCCAGTATGCCGATGAACGGCCGCTGCGTATGCGCGGCGATCAGTTTTTCCACCTCGTCCGAGGACAGCCCGCGCTCGCGTGCCACCCTCGGCGCCTGGTAGCGGGCGCCCGCCACGCTGATGTGGGGATCCAGGCCGCTGCCCGAAGCGGCAACCAGGTCCACCGGGATCGGCGCCGCGTTGCCCGGGTCGGCCCGCCGCAGCGCCAGGGCGCGCTCGCCGGCCAGGCGCGCCAGGTCGGGATTGCTCGGCCCGAGGTTGGAACCGCCGGAAGCTTGCGCGTTGTACGGGCGGTCGGCGGTGGCCGAGGGACGGCCCCAGAAATAGCGGGGCGCGGTGAACGACTGGCCGATCAGCGCCGAGCCGACCGTCGTTCCCTCCGACTGGACGAGCGATCCGTCCGCCTGGTGCGCGAAAGCCAGCCGGGCCAGGGCGGTGGTGGCCAGCGGATAGAGCAGGCCGGTAACGACGGAGAGCGCCGCGAACACGGCCAGGGCGGGGCGCAGCACGCGTTGCCGGGCGGGAGAGGAAGCAGGGGTCATGAAAGTCTCCGGGAATCGGGAGGGTCAGGCGAGTCCGGCCGCGGCCAGGATCATGTCGATCAGCTTGATGCCGGCGAAGGGCACCAGCAGGCCGCCCAGTCCATACACCAGCAGATTGCGGCGCAGCAGCGCGGCCGCGCCCAGCGGCCGGTAGCGCACGCCCTTCAAGGCCAGCGGGATCAGCACGATGATGATCAGCGCGTTGAAGATCACGGCCGACAGGATGGCCGACGACGGCGAGGCCAGGCGCATGACGTTCAGCGCGGCCAGTTGCGGGTAGACGCCGGCGAAGGCAGCGGGAATGATCGCGAAATACTTGGCCACGTCGTTGGCGATGCTGAAGGTGGTCAGCGCGCCGCGCGTCATCAGCATCTGCTTGCCGGTCTCGACCACTTCGATCAGCTTGGTCGGATCCGAGTCCAGGTCGACCATGTTGCCGGCTTCCTTGGCGGCCTGGGTGCCGGAATTCATCGCCACCGCGACGTCGGCCTGCGCCAGCGCGGGGGCGTCGTTGGTGCCGTCCCCGGTCATGGCCACCAGCCGGCCGTCGGCCTGGTAGCGGCGGATCAGCGCCAGCTTGGCTTCGGGCGTGGCCTGGGCCAGGAAGTCGTCCACGCCGGCCTCGGCGGCGATGGCCGCCGCCGTGAGCTTGTTGTCGCCGGTGATCATCACGGTCTTGATGCCCATGCGGCGCAGTTCTCCGAACCGTTCCCGCATGCCGGGCTTGACGATGTCCTTGAGTTCGACCACGCCCAGCGCCGCCCGGCCGTCGCACACCACCAGCGGCGTGCTGCCGCGCCGGCCCGCATCGTCGGCCGCGCGCGCGACGGCCTCGGGCAGCGCGGCGCCCTGTCCGGCCAGCCAGGCCTGTATCGCGTCGACCGCGCCCTTGCGTACGCGGCGGTCCGCCAGGTCCACGCCGCTCATGCGGGTATGAGCCGAGAAGGGAACGAAGACCGCGCCGGCGGCCGCCTCGGGCGCCTGGCCCAACTGGCGGGCCGCCAGCGCGGCGATGCTGCGGCCTTCGGGCGTCTCGTCGGCCTGCGAGGCCAGGCAGGCGGCGCGCGCCAGGACGTCGGCCGCCACGCCGGGCGCCGGGTGGAAGGCGCTGGCCTGGCGATTGCCGAAGGTGATGGTGCCGGTCTTGTCCAGCAGCAGCACGTCCACGTCGCCGGCCGCTTCCACGGCCCGGCCCGAGGTGGCGATCACGTTGGCGCGCATCATGCGGCTCATGCCGGCCACGCCTATCGCCGAGAGCAGGCCGCCGATGGTGGTCGGGATCAGGCAGACCAGCAGCGCGACCAGCGCGGTGATGGCGATGGCCGTTCCCTGGCCGGCGGCGGAAATGGCGAAGAACGAGAAGGGAAGCAGGGTCGCGACGACCAGCAGGAAGACCAGCGTCAGGCCCACCAGCAGGATGTTCAGGGCGATCTCGTTCGGGGTCTTCTGGCGCCGCGCGCTTTCCACCATCGCGATCATGCGGTCCAGGAAGCTTTCGCCGGGGTTGGCCGCGACCTGCACGATGATCCAGTCAGACAGCACGCGCGTGCCGCCCGTCACCGACGAGAAGTCGCCGCCGGCCTCGCGGATGACCGGCGCCGATTCGCCGGTGATGGCGCTTTCGTCCACCGAGGCGATGCCGGCGATGATCTCGCCGTCGCCCGGTATGGTGCCGCCCGCCTCGACCAGCACGACGTCGCCCTTGCGCAGGCTGCCCGACGGACGTTCCGCGACGTGGCCGCGGTAGGCCTCGGCCGTTGCCGGTGTGCCGGCCGGCACGCCGGCAACGACCCGGGCGATCACGGTGGTGCGCAGTCCGCGCAGCGCGGCCGCCTGCTGCTTGCCGCGCCCTTCGGCCAGCGCCTCGGCGAAGTTGGCGAACAGCACGGTGAACCACAGCCAGGCGGAGACGGCGAACATGAAGCCGGTGTCGGCATCGGCGTGGCCGAACAGGCCCGCGATCCACAGCAGGGTGGTCAGCATGCTGCCCGCGTACACGGTGAACATCACCGGATTGCGGACCTGGGTCGAGGGCCGCAGCTTGAGCAGGCTTTCTTTCAGGGCCGCGCCGAGCGGGATGCCCGACCGGGCGCGCGGGGCAGGTGCCGCGGCGGCGGGGTGGGGAAGGGAAGGTTCCAGATGCGTAGACATGATGATGCCCGTCCAGGCGTTCAGGGTTGCAGGTGTTCCGCCACCGGCCCCAGGGCCAGCGCGGGGATGTAGGTCAGCGCGCCCACCATCAGCACGGCGCCGATCAGCAGCGCGACGAACAGCGGCCCGGTGGTGGGCATGGTGCCCGGGCCCGCGGGGATGCGCCGCTTGGCGGCCAGCGATCCGGCCAGGGCCAGGACCGGCACGATGATCCCGAAGCGGCCGCACCACATCGCCAGCGCCAGCAGCACGTTGTAGAAGGGCGTGTTGGCGGACAGGCCGGCGAAGGCGCTGCCGTTGTTGTTGGCGGCCGAGGACAGCGCGTACAGCACTTCCGAGAAACCGTGGGCGCCCGGATTGAATATCCCCGCCTGCCCGCCGGGCAGCGACACGGCCGCCGCCGTGCCCAGCAGCACCAGCAGCGGCGTGGCCAGCAGTACGATGGCCACCATTTTCATGTCGTAGCTTTCGATCTTCTTGCCCAGGTATTCGGGCGTGCGGCCGATCATCAGGCCGGCGATGAATACGCCGGTGATGGCGAAGACCAGCATGCCGTACAGGCCGGAACCGACGCCGCCGAACACCACTTCGCCCAGCTGCATCAGCAGCAGGGGCGAGAAACCGCCCATCGCCGTCAACGAATCGTGCATCGTGTTGACCGCGCCGCAGGAGGCCGCCGTGGTGACCACCGCGAACAGGGCGCTGGCGGCGATGCCGAACCGGCTTTCCTTGCCTTCCATGTTCCCGCCGGCCGATAGCGCGGAGGGCGCGGCATCGATGCCCGGCTGCGCCAGCATGGGGTTGGCGTGTTGTTCGAAGTAGCCGGTGGCGAGCGCGAACAGCACGAACAGCACCGTCATCGCGGCCAGAATCGCCGCCCCCTGGGCGCGGCTGCCCACCAGTTCCCCGAAGGCCATGCACAGCGCGGCGGGGATCAGGAAGATCGCCAGCATCTCCAGGAAGTTGCTGGCCGCCGTGGGGTTTTCGAAGGGGTGCGCGGAATTCGCGTTGAAGAAGCCGCCGCCGTTCGTGCCCAGCAGCTTGATGGCTTCCTGCGAGGCCACCGGTCCCATGGGCAGGGTCTGCGACGCGCCCTCCAGCGTATGCACGGTCTGGTAGGCGTCGAAGTTCTGGATCACGCCCTGGCTGACCAGGAACAGCGCGAGCAGCAGCGACAAGGGCAGTAGCACGTACAGCGTCGAGCGCACCAGGTCGGCCCAGAAGTTGCCGACGGTGCCCGCGCTGTGCCGCGCCAGTCCGCGCATCAGCGCGAACAGCACGGCGATGCCGGTGGCCGCGGACACGAAGTTCTGCACGCCCAGGCCCAGCATCTGGGTCAGATAGCTCATGGTCGTCTCGCCAGCGTAGCCTTGCCAGTTCGTATTGGTGACGAAGCTCACCGCCGTGTTCAGGGCCGAGTCCGGCGCCACCGCTCCTAGCGCGGCGGGGTTCAGCGGCAGCCATCCCTGCACGCGTTGCAGCGCATACAGGGCGACCAGTCCGACCAGGTTGAAGGCCACGGCGGCCACGGCATAGGCCTTCCAGCCGCTTTCCACGGCCGGATCGATGCCGGCAAGCCGGTAGATGAGGCGCTCGGCGGGGCGGCCCCAGGCGGTCCACCGCGACGGGTTGCCATCCATGGCGAGGCGGATGTAGCGGCCCAGGACGGGCGCGATCGCCAGGAGGACCGCGAGATAAAGCGCCAGCAGCAGGAGCAGCTTGGTATCCATCAGAATTTCTCCGCCTGGAACAGGGCGACGAGCAGATAGACGAACAGGGCCGCGGCCGCCACGGCGCCGGCCAGGTGCAGCCAGGTCATGGCGTTTCTCCTTGCGACAGCGCCGCGCAGAACTGAATCAGCCCGATGGTCGCGCGCGCGATGACGACCAGGCCCAACAGGTAGATGAGATCCATTTTTTCCCGCCGATGCGGACTCCTCGATGGGCGGGGACGGCCTTTTCGTCCCCATGCCCGACGCCTGCCAGCGTAAGGAGACGGGCGTAAAAACGGGGTATAGCTTGGGCGGGCGGGTATAAAAATGGCGTAAAAATCGCCGCGGGCGGCGTCGCGTTAAGCTATCGCCCATGACCAATGCGGGGATCGCCATCCCCACGCGCCGAGGAATATCGTGTTTACCGGAATCATCCAGGGCACCGCCCAGATCGCCGCCATGAACGACCGCGAGGGCCTGCGCACCTTCACGCTCGAGTTCCCGCCGGGCTTCTGCCAGGACCTGGCCATAGGCGCCAGCGTCTCGGTGGACGGCGTCTGCCTGACGGTCACCGACATCGCCAGCCCGACCGCCGCCTCGTTCGACGTCATGCTGCAGAGCCTGAACATCACCACGCTGTCCGAATACGGCGTGGGGTCGCGCATCAACGTCGAACGCGCGGCCAAGGACGGCGCCGAGATCGGCGGCCATCCGCTGTCCGGCCACGTCGACTTCACCACCACCATCGCCGGCATCCGCAGTTCGGACACGAACCGCGTCATGCGCTTCACCATTCCCGAGGCCTTCCGCAAATACGTGTTCGCCAAGGGCTACATCGCCATCAACGGCGCCAGCCTGACCGTGGCCGAGGTCAACCGGACCGAGGGCTGGTTCGAGGTCTGGCTGATTCCCGAAACGCGGCGCATGACCACGTTCGAGGAAAAGCAGGTGGGCGACCGGCTCAACATCGAGATCGAGCGCGGCACGCAGGTGGTGGTCGATACCGTGCGCGAGACCGTGCAGGAAAGCCTGGGCAAGCTCCAGCCCCTGCTGGAAGCTGTGCTCAAAGAGCGCGGGATCGAGCTCGAGGACCTGTTCCCCGCGCCCAAATCGCTGAAGTAATCAGCCGCCAGGACCGCGCCCCCGGGTTTGCCAGGGTTGCGGTCCTTTTCGTGGCTGGTATTATTTACCTACCGTTCGGTAAGTAAATGCGATCGCTCATGCCTACCTCTGCTTCCCGCCCCGCTCCCAGGCGCCGCCAGGGCCGCCCGCCCGTGGTGGCCGACGCGCGCGAGCGCATCCTGCTGGAAGCCTCGAAGCTGTTCGCGCAAAGCGGCTACGAAAGCAGCTCCATCGGCGAACTGGCCGCCGCCATCGGTGTTTCCAAGCCGGCCATCTATCACTACTTCGCCACCAAGCAGGACATCTACGACGCCATCATCCTGCAGGCGCTGCAAGGCCTGACCGATGCCGTCGTGCCGGCGGTGAACGCCCAGCCGGACCCGCTGGACAAGCTGCGCGTCTTCATGACGGCGCACGCGGCCTACCTGGAACGCAATTACTGGAGCTTCGTCGCCATGCTGGTGGGCTTCAGCGGCATGAGCCCCAGCTACCGCGACGACGCCTCGCGGCTGCGCGACGCCTACGAACGCCTGCTGCGCCGGATCCTGGAGCAGGGCGCGCGCGAAGGGGTATTCCGGCCGGGGCAGATCGTGACTTCGGGGCGCGCCGTGCTGTCCCTGCTCAACTGGATGGCGCGCTGGTTCAAGCCCGGCCATGGCAGCACGGCCGAACAGATCGCGCTCGACTATTTCGAACTTCTATCCGCCGGCCTGTGTGTCAGGCCGGCCGCCACTTCCTAATGGGGACTGTCATGTCGTTGGATGCCGATACCTTGAAGTTGCTGATCGAGGCCACGCGCACGTTCGTGGTCGAGCGCCTGGTTCCGCTCGAGGCCGAAGTGGCCGAGACCGGCGTGATTCCTCCACAGGTGCGCGAGGAAATGCAGGCACTGGGCCTGTTCGGCCTGTCCATCGCGCCGGAGTACGGCGGGCTGGGCCTGAACATGGAAGAAGAAGTGCTGATCGCGATGGAGCTGGGCCGCACGTCGCCCGCCTTCCGTTCCCTGGCCGGCACCAACATCGGCATCGGCTCGCAGGCCATCGTGCTGGCGGGGACCACCGAGCAGCGCAACCACTACCTGCCGCGCCTGGCCAGCGGCGAACTGATCGGCTCGTTCGCGCTGACCGAACCGGACGCGGGGTCGGACGCCTTGTCGCTGCGGACCTCGGCGCGCCGCGACGGCGACCATTACGTCCTGAACGGCACCAAGCGTTTCATCACCAACGCCCCCATCGCCGGCCTGTACACCGTCATGGCCCGCACGGGCGAAGGGCGCGGGTCGGGCGCGATCTCGTGCTTCCTGGTCGAGGCCGGCACGCCCGGCATCACGCTGGGCAAACCGGACCGCAAGATGGGCCAGGCCGGCTCGCTGACCTGCGACATCGTGTTCGACGATTGCCGCGTGCCCGCCAGCGCCTTGCTGGGCGGGGAAGAGGGCAACGGCTTTCGCACCGCCATGCGCGTGCTGGACAAGGGCCGCCTGCACATCTCTGCCGTCTGCGTCGGCATGGCCGAACGGCTGATCGCCGAATCCGTGCGCTACGCCACCGAACGCCAGCAGTTCGGCCAGGCCATCGCCGACTTCCAGTTGATCCAGGCCATGATCGCCGACAGCCAGACCGAAGCCTACGCCGCCCGCACCATGGTGCTGGACGCGGCCCGCAAGCGCGACCGGGGCGAAACGACGACGCTGGAAGCCTCCTGCTGCAAGCTGTTCTCCACCGAAATGGTCGGGCGGGTGGCCGACCGCGCCGTGCAGATCCACGGCGGATCGGGCTACATTGCCGAATACGCGGTCGAACGCTTCTATCGCGACGTCCGCCTGTTCCGCCTGTACGAGGGAACCTCGCAAATACAGCAACTCGTCATCGCGCGCGAAACCATCAAGGCATACACGGCCTGAGGGCCGCCAAGGGAGGCAGGGACAAATGGCACGGATCAATAGCGTGGGGATAGTCGGCGCGGGCGCCATGGGCAGGGGCATCGCGCAGATCGCGGCCCAGGCCGGGCTGCGCGTCTACCTGTACGACACCGCCCAGGCGGCGCTCGCGTCGGCGCGCGACAGCCTGCGCGACACCTGGGACAAGCTGGTGCAGAAGGGCAAGCTGGAAGCGCCCCGGGCCGAGGCGGCGTTCCAGGCGCTCACCCTGTGCGAGGACCTGGCGCAATTGCGCGACTGCGATCTCGTGGTCGAGGCCATCGTCGAACGGCTGGACGCCAAGCAGGGGCTGTTCCGGCAACTGGAAGATATCGTCGGCGAGGCCTGCATCCTGGCCTCGAACACCTCGTCCCTGTCCATCACCGCGATCGCCGCGGCGTGCCGGCTGCCCGCGCGCGTGGCGGGCTACCATTTCTTCAACCCCGTTCCGCTGATGAAGGTGGTGGAGGTCATCGACGGCCTGCGCAGCGACCCGGAGGTGGGCGACGCGCTGGCCGAACTGGCCCGCCGCATGGGCCATACGCCCGTGCGCGCCAAGGACATGCCCGGCTTCATCGTCAACCACGCCGGCCGGGGCCTGAACACCGAAGGGCTGCGGGTACTGCAGGAAGGCGTGGCCGATTGCGCCCAGGTCGATGCCATCATGACCGGCCAGGCCGGATTCCGCATGGGGCCGTTCGAACTGATGGACCTGACCGGCCTGGACGTCTCGCATCCTGTCATGGAGTCCATCTACCGCCAGTTCTTCGACGAGCCGCGTTTCCGCCCTTCGCCGCTGACCACCGTGCGCCTGGCAGGCGGACTCCTGGGCCGCAAGACGGGCCAGGGCTTCTACGCCTATGCCGACGGCAAGAAGCAGGTCGCGCCCGAGGCGCCGCCGCCTTCGGTCGCGCCTATGCCCGAGGTCTGGGTGTCGCCGGCGCGCCCCGAGGGCTGGGCGGTGGTGGTCGAACTGCTGGAGCGCCTGGGCGCGCGGGTGCAGCAGGGCGACCGCCCCGGCGATGATGCCCTGATCGTGGTCACGCCACTGGGCGAGGATGCCACCACGGCGGCCTGCGACCAGGGCCTGGATGCCCGCCGCACGGTGGCCGTGGACGTCCTGCACGGCCTGCCGGAAGGGCGCCGCCGCACGCTCATGGCCACGCCGCTGACCGGGCAGGCGTGGCGGGACGCCGCCCTGGCCCGCTTTTCCTCCGACGGCGCGCCGGTGACGCTGGTCCAGGATTCGCCGGGTTTCGTTGCCCAGCGCATCGTCGCCACCATCGTCAACATCGCCTGCGAGATCGCCCAGCAGGGTATCGCCACGCCCGAGGACATCGACCGCGCCGTCACGCTGGGCCTGGGCTATCCCAAGGGGCCGCTGGCCATGGGCGACGCGCTGGGCGCCGCCCGTATCGTCGAGATCCTGCGCAACATCGTGCGCGTGACCGGAGACATGCGTTACCGGCCCAGCCTGTGGCTGCAACGCCGGGCCCAACTGGGGATGTCGCTGCTCGACCGCTAGGGCCGAGGCGAGGTCACGAAAGAGATCGGCGGGGACGGCGCCATATCTTCTAAAATGCGGCGCTGTTTGATGGAGGATGTAATGGGACTCTTCATGGACCCCCGCCGGCAGCCCGAGGACACGCGCAGCAGCTATGCCCGCCGCCGCGCGCCGTGGCTGGTGCTGGTGGCGATCGGCTGCAGCGCCTACGTGCTGTCCAGGGGCTACCCCAGCTATACCGGCTGGCTGGCGATGATGGTGACCTGGGTGGCGGCCGTGCTGGCCATTACCACCGCCGACTGGAGCGACTTGCGCAGGAAATGAGACACCTTTGACTGTCGCCAGCAAACATCCCCTGGCGGCCGAGCTGGTCGCGGTGCTGGTCGCCGCCACCGACGCCGAGCCGCTGGTCCTGACCACGCACGATGGACGCATGCTGCCGTCCGGCCCCTTCGAGTCCGGCCACCGCTCGCTGCAGGCCGGGCTGCGCGCCTGGGTGGAAGAGCAGACGCACCACCCGCTGGGCTACGTCGAGCAGCTATATACCTTCGCCGACCGCGACCGCACTGAACAGAACACCGAGCAGCGCGTCATTTCCATCAGCTACCTGGCCCTGACGCGGCAAGGGCCGGTTTCCGGCGCCGATGCCGCCTGGCATGGCTGGTATCGCTATTTCCCATGGGAAGACCGGCGCGCGCCGTCGGCCGAACTGGGGGAATTGATCGACGGCGCGCTGCGCGAATGGTGCCGCGCGGGCGCCGATACCGCCCAGCGCCGGACCCGGCAGCAGCGGGCCGAGGTCTGCTTCGGCCTGGACGGCCGTACCTGGAACGAGGAACTGGTCCTGCAGCGCTACGAACTCCTGTTCGAGGCGGGATTGGTGCACGAAGCCATCCGCCGCGCCGGCCGCACCGGGCTGCCGCACCTGGGCCAGCCCATGCGGCACGACCACCGCCGCATCCTGGCCACGGGCATCGCGCGCCTGCGGGCCAAGATCAAATACCGCCCCGTGGTGTTCGAGCTGATGCCGCCGGCCTTCACCTTGCTGCAATTGCAGCAGGCGGTCGAGGCGCTGGCCGGGCGGTCGCTGCACAAGCAGAACTTCCGCCGCTTCATCGAACAGCAGCAACTGGTCGAGGAAACCGGCGCGCTGTCCACCGAGACGCCGGGGCGCCCGGCCAAGCTCTTCCGCTTCCGCGGCGACGTGATGCTGGAGCGCGCCCTGAGCGGCAGCAAGCTCCCGCTGGTTCGCGGCAACTAGGGCCTGTGCGAGCCTCCTTTTGGCGAGAACAGGCCCGAAGCCACGGGAACGTATTTTTCAGGTTTCCACGTATTGACAGCCCTTATGCTCATACTTAGCATAAAGAGGACGGCTAGAGCCGCGATTTTTTTCAACGGAAAATACTCATAATGAGCATAAATAATCTCAGCGCCCATGCCGGGGGTGCCCAGGAGGCCTGGGACATCGCGCCGCTGCCCTCGGTCATGATCGAGCCCCTGGTTCGCGCCACCCTGTTGGAAGACCTGGGCCGCGCGGGCGACGTGACCACCAACGCCATCGTGCCCGCAGGCCATCGCGGCCGCACCGCCATGGTGGCGCGCCAGCCCGGCGTGGTCGCCGGCATGGACGTGGCGCGCGTGGCGTTCGGCCTGATCGATCCGGACATCCGCGTCGATGTGCGCAAGCCCGACGGCAGCCGCATCCGGCCGGGAGACGTCATCGCGGTGGTGGAGGGCAATTCGCGCGCCATGCTGACGGCCGAACGCACCGCGCTCAATTTCCTGTGCCATATGAGCGGCATCGCGTCGGCGACGGCCTCCGTGGTCGATGCCATCGGCGATGCGCGGTCGCGCGTGGTATGCACCCGCAAGACCATGCCGGGGATGCGCATCGTGCAGAAATACGCGGTCCGGGTGGGCGGCGGCTCCAACCACCGCTTCGGCCTGGACGACGCGGTGCTGATCAAGGACAACCACGTGGCGATCGCCGGCAGCGTCGCCGAAGCGGTTCGGCGCGCGCGTGCCGGCGTGGGGCACCTGGTGAAGATAGAGCTGGAGGTCGATACGCTGGAGCAACTGGACGAGGCGCTGGAGCTGAGGGTGGACGCCATCCTGCTGGACAACATGAGCGTCGAGACGATGACCGAGGCGGTGCGCCGCGTGGACGGCCGCGCGGTGACCGAGGCCTCGGGGCGCATCACGCCCCAGACCGCTCCGGCCGTGGCCCGTACCGGCGTGGACCTGATCTCCATCGGTTGGCTGACGCACAGCGTGGGCGTGCTGGACATCGGGCTCGATCACACGCCGGCATAGTTGCTATATATAGGGAAGGGAGCCACAGGGGCGGCTTTCTTCTCTTTTCCTGGTGGCGAGTTGCACACGCCAGAAAAACCGTGCTATAGTCTCTTTCTCGACGCAAACAACGCAACGCAGCGACTAAAAAGCGCGGCGCAGCGGGGGAGGCGAAGAGTGAGGAAGGCAGTTTCAGCAGCGGTTACGCATAAGCGGGCGCAGCGAAGCAGCCGACCAAAAGAAGGGGCCTTGCGGCAGGGTGGTAGCGCAGCAAGGGTCTGACGAATCGAAATTAGCAGCGCTAACGACGATTTGACAGACGTAAAAAACTTCTTCATAATCTCGTTTCTCTGCTGATGACGCAGCGCTAGCAAAACAGCGCAGCGAACGGCAAGGAAGCGAAGCAGTAAAGGCAGTACCGCTCTTTAACAAATAAACAGCCGATAAGTGTGGGCACTTGGTTGGGTGCGAGACGGTTGGGTCGGGTAACCGGTTCAGTCGATCGACGCAAAAGAAATCAAGTGCTCATATAAAGAAGTTTGTAGGTAAATCATTTATCTGCAATTTCTTTGAGTACGCAAGCGATCGTGCCATGGGTTTCGACCCATAGTACGAACAAATCTAGAGATTAAACTGAAGAGTTTGATCCTGGCTCAGATTGAACGCTAGCGGCATGCCTTACACATGCAAG
The DNA here is from genome assembly GCF_003854895.1 of Pigmentiphaga sp. H8. NCBI lineage: Bacteria > Pseudomonadati > Pseudomonadota > Betaproteobacteria > Burkholderiales > Alcaligenaceae > Pigmentiphaga > Pigmentiphaga sp. H8. The sequence continues at coordinate 1,758,282 of NZ_CP033966.1, forward strand.
TCGAACGGCAGCGCGGACTTCGGTCTGGCGGCGAGTGGCGAACGGGTGAGTAATGCATCGGAACGTGCCCAGTAGCGGGGGATAACTACGCGAAAGCGTAGCTAATACCGCATACGCCCTACGGGGGAAAGGGGGGGATCGCAAGACCTCTCACTATTGGAGCGGCCGATGTCGGATTAGCTAGTTGGTGGGGTAAAGGCCTACCAAGGCAACGATCCGTAGCTGGTTTGAGAGGACGACCAGCCACACTGGGACTGAGACACGGCCCAGACTCCTACGGGAGGCAGCAGTGGGGAATTTTGGACAATGGGGGCAACCCTGATCCAGCCATGCCGCGTGTGCGAAGAAGGCCTTCGGGTTGTAAAGCACTTTTGGCAGGAAAGAAACGGCGCCGGATAATACCTGGCGTAACTGACGGTACCTGCAGAATAAGCACCGGCTAACTACGTGCCAGCAGCCGCGGTAATACGTAGGGTGCAAGCGTTAATCGGAATTACTGGGCGTAAAGCGTGCGCAGGCGGTTCGGAAAGAAAGATGTGAAATCCCAGGGCTCAACCTTGGAACTGCATTTTTAACTCCCGAACTAGAGTGTGTCAGAGGGGGGTGGAATTCCACGTGTAGCAGTGAAATGCGTAGATATGTGGAGGAACACCGATGGCGAAGGCAGCCCCCTGGGATAACACTGACGCTCATGCACGAAAGCGTGGGGAGCAAACAGGATTAGATACCCTGGTAGTCCACGCCCTAAACGATGTCAACTAGCTGTTGGGTTCTTCGGAGCTTGGTAGCGCAGCTAACGCGTGAAGTTGACCGCCTGGGGAGTACGGTCGCAAGATTAAAACTCAAAGGAATTGACGGGGACCCGCACAAGCGGTGGATGATGTGGATTAATTCGATGCAACGCGAAAAACCTTACCTACCCTTGACATGTCTGGAATCCTGAAGAGATTTAGGAGTGCTCGAAAGAGAACCGGAACACAGGTGCTGCATGGCCGTCGTCAGCTCGTGTCGTGAGATGTTGGGTTAAGTCCCGCAACGAGCGCAACCCTTGTCATTAGTTGCTACGAAAGGGCACTCTAATGAGACTGCCGGTGACAAACCGGAGGAAGGTGGGGATGACGTCAGGTCCTCATGGCCCTTATGGGTAGGGCTTCACACGTCATACAATGGTCGGGACAGAGGGCAGCCAACCCGCGAGGGGGAGCCAATCCCAGAAACCCGATCGTAGTCCGGATTGCAGTCTGCAACTCGACTGCATGAAGTCGGAATCGCTAGTAATCGCGGATCAGCATGTCGCGGTGAATACGTTCCCGGGTCTTGTACACACCGCCCGTCACACCATGGGAGTGGGTTCTACCAGAAGTAGGTAGCCTAACCGTAAGGAGGGCGCTTACCACGGTAGGGTTCATGACTGGGGTGAAGTCGTAACAAGGTAGCCGTATCGGAAGGTGCGGCTGGATCACCTCCTTTCAGCGCGTAAAGTGCTTGATCAAGTGTCCACTCTTATCGGTTGTTCATTAAGCTGGATCGGTGAGGAAAAGGGGCAAGCGTGTTGATGCTTGACGTTCCTTGGCCTGGGATGCAGATCCGAAGAATATGGGTCTGTAGCTCAGTCGGTTAGAGCACCGTCTTGATAAGGCGGGGGTCGTTGGTTCGAATCCAACCAGACCCACCAGTTAGCAGAAGCGGAAGTTTCTGTGGGGGTTTAGCTCAGCTGGGAGAGCACCTGCTTTGCAAGCAGGGGGTCGTCGGTTCGATCCCGTCAACCTCCACCATTTTCGGTGGGAATTCCTCGGATCACCAGAACTTAGGTTTAAGCGCAGCGTGCTGCGCTTAAAGCTGGGCTTTGGCTCGGTGTAGTACGATTTGGCTGTTCTTTAACAATTTGGAAGAAGCAACAACAGTAATGTTGTTCGACACGCTGGTTAAGAGCCAGTGGAGTTATTGTCGGACAACGGGTTGTGATTGCATATATCAGTTCCAGAATGCTCATGTTCTGGAACGGCACAAACGCTAGAGTAAACCAGCCTATAGCCGCTACGGTTATAGGATCAAGCGACTAAGTGCATGTGGTGGATGCCTTGGCGATCACAGGCGATGAAGGACGTAGTAGCCTGCGATAAGCTGCGGGGAGCTGGCAAACAAGCTTTGATCCGCAGATTTCCGAATGGGGAAACCCACCGCTTCGGCGGTATCGTTAACTGAATACATAGGTTAACGAGGCGAACCGGGTGAACTGAAACATCTCAGTAACTCGAGGAAAAGAAATCAACCGAGATTCCGAAAGTAGCGGCGAGCGAAATCGGATCAGCCTGTACGAGTTAGCTTCGGTGATAGAAGAACGGATTGGAAACTCCGGCCATAGCAGGTGATAGCCCTGTATTCGAAATCACTGAGGTGGGACTAGGCGTACGATAAGTAGGGCGGGACACGTGTAATCCTGTCTGAAGATGGGGGGACCATCCTCCAAGGCTAAATACTCGTGATCGACCGATAGTGAACCAGTACCGTGAGGGAAAGGCGAAAAGAACCCCGGAAGGGGAGTGAAATAGATCCTGAAACCGCATGCATACAAACAGTCGGAGCCTCCTTGTGGGGTGACGGCGTACCTTTTGTATAATGGGTCAGCGACTTACATTCAGTGGCAAGCTTAACCGAATAGGGGAGGCGTAGCGAAAGCGAGTCCGAATAGGGCGTTCAGTCGCTGGGTGTAGACCCGAAACCAGACGATCTATCCATGGCCAGGTTGAAGGCACGGTAACACGTGCTGGAGGACCGAACCCACTAGTGTTGAAAAACTAGGGGATGAGCTGTGGATAGGGGTGAAAGGCTAAACAAGTCTGGAAATAGCTGGTTCTCCCCGAAAACTATTTAGGTAGTGCCTCAAGTATTACTCCAGGGGGTAGAGCACTGTTATGGCTAGGGGGTCATGGCGACTTACCAAACCATTGCAAACTCCGAATACCTGGAAGTACAGCTTGGGAGACAGAGCACCGGGTGCTAACGTCCGGACTCAAGAGGGAAACAACCCAGACCGCCAGCTAAGGTCCCCAAATATCGCTAAGTGGGAAACGAAGTGGGAAGGCATAGACAGTCAGGAAGTTGGCTTAGAAGCAGCCATCCTTTAAAGAAAGCGTAATAGCTCACTGATCGAGTCGTCCTGCGCGGAAGATGTAACGGGGCTAAGCGATATACCGAAGCTGCGGATGCACAGTTTACTGTGCGTGGTAGGGGAGCGTTCTGTAAGCCTGCGAAGGTGGCTTGTAAAGGCTGCTGGAGGTATCAGAAGTGCGAATGCTGACATGAGTAGCGATAAAGAGGGTGAAAGGCCCTCTCGCCGTAAGTCCAAGGTTTCCTACGCAACGTTCATCGGCGTAGGGTGAGTCGGCCCCTAAGGCGAGGCAGAGATGCGTAGCTGATGGGAAGCTGGTTAATATTCCAGCACCGTCGTTTAATGCGATGGGGGGACGGATCGCGGAATGTCATCGGGGTGTTGGAAGTCCCCGTTGCTGCATCGAAGAAGGCACTTAGGCAAATCCGGGTGCGTAATTCAAGGGTGTGGCACGAGCGAACTTGTTCGCGAAGTGATTGGAAGTGGTCCCAGGAAAAGCCTCTAAGCTTCAGTTAAACGAGACCGTACCGCAAACCGACACAGGTGGACGGGATGAATATTCTAAGGCGCTTGAGAGAACTCAGGAGAAGGAACTCGGCAAATTGATACCGTAACTTCGGGAGAAGGTATGCCCTGGTAGCGTGAAGCGCCTGCGCGCTGAGCGTGAAAGGGTCGCAGAGAATCGGTGGCTGCGACTGTTTAATAAAAACACAGCACTCTGCAAACACGAAAGTGGACGTATAGGGTGTGACGCCTGCCCGGTGCCGGAAGGTTAAGTGATGGGGTGCAAGCTCTTGATCGAAGCCCCGGTAAACGGCGGCCGTAACTATAACGGTCCTAAGGTAGCGAAATTCCTTGTCGGGTAAGTTCCGACCTGCACGAATGGCGTAACGATGGCCACACTGTCTCCTCCTGAGACTCAGCGAAGTTGAAATGTTTGTGATGATGCAATCTACCCGCGGCTAGACGGAAAGACCCCATGAACCTTTACTGTAGCTTTGCATTGGACTGTGAACCGGTCTGTGTAGGATAGGTGGGAGGCGTTGAAACCGAGTCGCTAGATTCGGTGGAGCCAACCTTGAAATACCACCCTGATTTGTTTGCGGTTCTAACCTTGGCCCGTTATCCGGGTCGGGGACAGTGCATGGTGGGCAGTTTGACTGGGGCGGTCTCCTCCTAAAGGGTAACGGAGGAGTTCGAAGGTACGCTAGGTACGGTCGGAAATCGTGCTGATAGTGCAATGGCATAAGCGTGCTTAACTGTGAGACTGACAAGTCGAACAGGTGCGAAAGCAGGACATAGTGATCCGGTGGTTCTGTATGGAAGGGCCATCGCTCAACGGATAAAAGGTACTCTGGGGATAACAGGCTGATACCGCCCAAGAGTTCATATCGACGGCGGTGTTTGGCACCTCGATGTCGGCTCATCTCATCCTGGGGCTGTAGCCGGTCCCAAGGGTATGGCTGTTCGCCATTTAAAGAGGTACGTGAGCTGGGTTTAAAACGTCGTGAGACAGTTTGGTCCCTATCTGCCGTGGGCGCTGGAGATTTGACGGAGCCTGTTCCTAGTACGAGAGGACCGGAATGGACGTACCGCTGGTGTACCGGTTGTCATGCCAATGGCATTGCCGGGTAGCTATGTACGGAAGAGATAACCGCTGAAGGCATCTAAGCGGGAAACTCGTCTGAAGATAAGATCTCCCGGGGGCTTGACCCCCCTGAAGGGCCGTTCGAGACCAGGACGTTGATAGGTCGGGTGTGGAAGCGCAGTAATGCGTTGAGCTAACCGATACTAATTGCCCGTGCGGCTTGATCCTATAACCCTGGCGGTTGTAGCGTGTGCCGCAGTCACACACCAGGTAGCCTCGCTACCAACACTGTTGTGCTTCTTCCAATTGGGCAGGTTGTTCGAGCCTGCGACGCAGCAACCCTGCGCGCGATCAACACCCCGCCAACAAGTTAAAGCCTGACGACCATAGCAAGGTGGTCCCACTCCTTCCCATCCCGAACAGGACAGTGAAACGCCTTTGCGCCGATGATAGTGGACGGACGTCTGTGAAAGTAGGTCATTGTCAGGCTATCTACAACCAAAACCCCCGACCGGGACTCCGGCCGGGGGTTTTGTCTTTTACGCGCCCCTTTTCTTAATCGCGGATGCGGGAACCGTCGGGTAGAAAACGTTCGCTTCGTATGACGGCGCCGGACGCATCGTAGCTGCGTTCGGATAATCGGCCGCCGCGCGCGTCATACGTCACTTCCCGCTTGAGCTGGCCCGCTGCGTCATATTCCTTGTGTGTGCCCACCGGGCGGAACTGTCCCTGGAAAACCCCCGCAGATAGCAGCTTGCCCTGGTCGGAAAACCGTTCCACGTACTTGCCAGGCAGTCCCCCGGGTTCGCGCACGGATTGATCCACGCGGGTTTCCTTGACTTGGCCGTTCAGGTACCAGGCCGTTCCCTTGATTTCATTGCCCCCCACGAAGGTCTGGTCGCGCAAAGGCTTGCCGTTTTCGCTCCATTCCCGTTCGATGGCTTCCGTGACCGTCTTGCCGCCGCGAGTTCGCTGGCGCTCGATGGATTCGTAGATCAACTGGCCGTTGCGGGCGTATTCCTTGGTATGTTGGCCGTCGTCCACGGGCTGGACCACGGTCTGGCCGGCCAGCGAGGTGTTGCGTTCGGCGTGGGACGTGGTGGCAAGGAGCGCGATGGCAAGCGCTGCCGCGCAGGCCGTCAGGTGCCGCGGTGAAACCTTCATGGACGAGGACCTCTGGATGCGATCCTCAACCATACCTTCCAGGGCGGCGGCTTGTCGCGGCCGCCCCGTAAATCAGTGTTACCGCGTGCCGAGGATGGACGCGTCGTAGATCGCCGACAGCGGGGCTGACTCGGGCGTGATCAGGCCGTTCTCGATATAGTGGTTGCGCATTTTCTCTATGGTCGACAGCTTGATCTTGCCCGAGGGATTCAGCGATACGGTGGCGAACAGCCTTTCGGCCATGGCCTGGTCCACCTTGAACAGCTTCATCAGGCGGTCGAGGTTTTCCTGGCGCGGTGCCTTGTCGATGTGCTGGACGGCCTCGAAGATGGCCGTGGCGGCTTCCCGGACGAGCCCGGGTTTCTCTTTCAGCGTGCTGCGCTTGGCCAGAACCACGTAGGGGTCCCAGTCCGTGCCCACGTAGTCGGAGATCTTGGCCATGCTGTGCAGCAGGTTGTCCCGGTCGGTCAGGATGCCCGTATGTTCGGTCGTGACCCAGATGTCGGCCTTGTCTTCCCTGAGCGCCGTGTAGTTGGTGCCCACGCCGCCGGTGGGCACATAGACGATGTCGTCCGGGCTGACCTCGAGCGACTTCAGGAAGAGATCGACATAGAAGCGGTCGGTGCCCGCCATCTGGGTGACGGCGAAGCGCTTGCCCCGGAGTTCGGTCAACGCGATGGGCTTGTCCGCCAGCGTCCACATATGCCATTCGGCCCGGGTGCCGAGGTCGCCGATGATGGTGAACTGGACGCCTTTGCTCAAGTAGTTGATGGTCGCGCCCATGCCATACAGGCGGACGTCGCAGTTGTTTTCCGCCTCGGGCGTCCATTCGCGGCGATCATCGATGGGGACGGGGTCGACGGGCTTGATGCCGTGCTTGTCCCAAAGCCCCAGGTCCTGGATCGTCGCGTTGATCAATGCGGTGCCGGGAACGGTCCGCACGCCTATCTCATAGGTGAAGGCAGTGGGCTCGCTGGCGGCCGGAGCGGGGTCGCCGTCGCCGCCACAGCCGGGTAGCCAGGCGGCGGCCGGAAGCACGGCCATGGTCTTGAGCAGGCGCCGGCGTGCCGGTTGCAGGGTGGAGGCGTAAGGGGAAAGCGGAAAACGCTGCATGGGATGTCTCCTGGGTGGGGGGGAGGTCAGGCAACCGTACCGACGACCGACGCATCGAAGATCGCGTCCAGCGGCAGGGCATTGCGTTTGATCACGCCGGTGTCCACGTAGTGGTTGCGCATCTTTTCTATCGTCGACAACTTGATCTTGCCGGCCGGATTCAGCGACACCGTGGACAGCAGCTTGCCGGCGACGGCCTCGTCGACCTTGAAGCGCTGCATCAGGCGGGTGACGTTTTCCTGGCGCGGTGCCCGGTCGATGTGCCGGACGGCTTCCAGGACGGTGGCGACGGCTTCCTTCACCAGCGCCGGCCGTTCAGCCAACGTGCGCCGCTTGGCGACGATGACGTAGGGATCCCAGTCCTTGCCGACGAAGTCGGAGATCTTGGCGACGCTGCGCAGGCGGTGCTCGCGGTCGATCAGGATGGCGGCGTGTTCGGTGGTTACCCAGATGTCGGCCTGGCCGTTGCGCAGCGCCTGGTAGTTCTGCGGTACGCCGCCGGTGGGGACCAGGGTGACGTCGTCCTGGCTGACGCCCAGCGACTTCAGGAACAGGTCGACGTACAGCCGGTCCGTGCCCGACAACTGCGTGACCGCGAAGCGCTTGCCCTTGAGCTGCCGGGCGTCGACGGGACGGTCGGCCAGGGACCACATGTGCCATTCGGCACGCGTCCCGAGATCCGCGACGATGACGAAGTCCACCCCCTTGCTGAGGTAGTTGATGGTCGCGCCCATGCCATATAGCCGCACGTCGGAATGGTTTTCTTCCTCGGGGCTCCAGGTCCGCCGATCGCCGCCGCCCAGCGGAGGCGGCACGACGGGCTTCAGGCCGTGCTTGCGCCACAGGTCGAGGTCCTGGGCGGTGGCATCGATCAGGGCCGTGCCCGGTACGGTATTCACGCCCATGGTGAAGGTGAATTCGGTCAGGCCCGTCTGGGCGGCCCGGGCGGGCAGCCAGGCCGCGGTGGGCAGCAGCGCGGCCGTGGCCAGCAGCCGGCGGCGGGTGGGTAAGAAGGGGAAGTCCATGCTCGCTGTCTCCTCTGTGAATGTTTTGTATATAAAAATAGTTTTCGAATACTAAACTTTCACGGATCACGGCGGCAAGTCAGGTCATTCCCTGCGTTCGGGGATTTTCATAATCTGGACCAAATGGTCCGGCATGCTGGCGCAAGCGGGCGAAAGGGAGCAAAGGCCGTCGGGGAAGTCCGTGGCCAGGATTTCCCCTAGAAAAGGGCGGGAGATGGGCGCCACACTAAAAGTTGCACTTTCGCCCGCCATTGGGGGCGAGTGCTTACAAGCAGCTAATAGGCGGTGTCAGCGGGAGATAAAAATTTTGCGTATTTCGCAAGCAAGGCACGGGTCGGAACGCGTCTTATTTTTTTACATATTGAATTGTGCGCCCAGTTATGCAATAACGCTCGTACGCCAACGTTAACGGCGGCGCCGCAGGGAACTTTAGCGTTCGTTTTCCGTGCGCCGACGCATTACGCCGTTTTCCGTGTGCGGGCTTTGCTTCGATTCTGGCTGTGTTGTCCATGGCGCGCCGCCGGCGCGCTGGTATCCAATTTAGTCACTGAGCTGTCCCGCCATGTCCTACCTCACGGATTCTTCCAAGTTGTCCGGCTTCTGGAGCGCGCGCTCGCAAGGGTTGCACCGGTTCTGGTGGGGGTTGCGCTACGCCCAGCCCATGACCCTGCTGGGCGCTCACCTGGGCCGCAAGGATGAGTATCTGGCCTGGTTCAACACGGTCGAGACGCCCGTGCTGCGCCACCCGGCCAGCCACTGGGCCTTCTGCCAGCGGCCGCCGAGCATGGTGGGTGCGCAGGCCTTCCATTTCTTCGGTGTGGAACGGGTGCTGTCCGACAATCGTGGCTGGCACTGGCGGCCCTGGGGCGAGAACTGGCTGCACAACCTCCATGCCTTCGACGACCTGGTGGCCGATGGCGCGGAAGGCCGTTTCGAATGGCACGAGAAACTGGTCACCAACTGGATCGTGGCCAATACGCCCGGCAAGGGCGTGGGCTGGCGGCCGCACAGCTTGTCGCGGCGCATCGTGAACTGGGTCAAGTGGGACCTGGACAAGCGCGGGCTGAACGAAGTGGGGCGGCGCAACCTGGTCGTGCAGGTGCGTTTCCTGCGCCAGCGGCTGGGTGCGTCGATGACGGCGGCCTATCCCACGAAGGCGGGCAAGGCGCTGCTGTTCGCCGGGGCCTTCTTCGACGGGGCGGAAGCGGCGGCGTGGCGCAAGACGGGGCTGTCCGTGCTGCGCACGGCGCTCAAGCCCAGCTACATGCGGGCCCGCCTGGGCGGGGGCGATGCCTATCGCATCGCGATCATCGAAGACCTGCTGGATGTCATCCAGCTCGACAAAGTCTATCCGGGCCTGCTCGGCCGGGACGAGTTGGCGCGTTCGCAGGACCTGGTGCTGCCGCTGTTGGCGATGGATGGCGAGCGCCGCGCCGCGCCCGGCCTGGACGAGGCCGAGCCCGTGTTCTTCGCCGAACCCAGGGTGCAGGCGCTGCGGCAGTACGCGCAGCGGCTGGGCCTGAGCGCGGCCGCCTGATTTCTTCCAGCGACTCCTTACCCCCTTACAATAGGCGCTCCTCCGCAAAGGAGGGGTGCCGGCGTTCGCCCGCCCCGCATGCCGGGCATCTTCTTCGTGGGGCCTAGTCCGAGTCTGTCCATGCTTCGCACATCGCTTGCTTCCGGTTTCCTCGGTTTGTCGATCCTGCTGGCCGCGCCCGCGCACGCCGCCGACCCGCTGCGCATCGGCGAGATCAACAGCTACAAGGCGCAGCCCGCCTTCCTCGAACCCTACCGCAAGGCCATGCTGCTGGCCCTGGAGGAAGTCAACGCCGCCGGCGGCGTGAACGGGCGCCCGCTGGAGCTGTTGATCCGGGACGACAACGGCGTGCCGGGCGACGCGGTGCGCGCGGCCGAGGAACTGGTCTCGCGCGAACGCGTGGCGATGCTGGCCGGCGGCTTCCTGTCCAACATCGGCCTGGCGCTGGGCGACTATGCCCGGCAGCGCAAGGTGCCGTTCCTGGCCAGCGAGCCGCTGACCGACAAGATCACCTGGGCCAACGGCAACCGCTATACCTTCCGCCTGCGGCCGTCGACCTGGATGCAGGTGTCGATGCTGGTGCCCGAGGCGGCCAAGCTGGGCAAGAAGCGCTGGGCCATCGTCTATCCGAACTACGAGTACGGGCAGTCGGCGGTGCAGACCTTCAAGACGCTGCTCCAGGCCGCGCAGCCCGGTGTCGAGTTCGTGACCGAGCAGGCCACGCCGCTCGGCAAGCTCGACGCGGGACCCGTCGTGCAGGCGCTGGAAGCCAGCAAGCCGGACGCGATCTTCAACGTGCTGTTCGCCACCGACCTGACCAAGTTCGTGCGCGAAGGCGCCACGCGCGGCCTGTTCAAGGGCCGTGAAGTGGTCAGCCTGCTGTCGGGCGAACCCGAGTACCTGGAGCCGCTGAAGGACGAGGCGCCCGAGGGCTGGATCGTGACGGGCTATCCCTGGTATGCGATCAAGACGCCCGAGCACCAGCGCTTCCTGGATGCCTATCGGAAGAAGTACGGCGAGCCGCCGCGCCAGGGTTCGGTGGTGGGCTACGTGACCATCCATGCCGCGGCCGAAGCGCTGCGGCGCGCCGGCGGCACCAATCCCGAGAAGATCGTCGACGCATTCCGCAACATGCCGCTGTCCTCGCCGTGGGGACCCATCGTGTTCCGCGCGCAGGACAACCAGTCGACGCTGGGCGCCTTCGTTGGGCGGACCGCGCTGCAGGGCGCCGGGGCGCAGCGTACGGGCGTCATGGTGGACTTCCGCTATGCCGACGGCGCCAGGTACCAGCCCACCGATGCCGAGGTGGCGAAGTTGCGGCCGGCGCGCTGAGCGGTGCTGGCGCAACTGCTGAACGGGCTGGCCAGCGCCAGCAGCCTGTTCCTGCTGTCGCTGGGGTTGACGCTGATCTTCGGCGTGTCGCGCGTGGTCAATTTCGCGCACGGCTCGCTGGCCATGCTGGGGCTGTATCTGGGCGTCACCCTGGCCCAGGCACTGATCCCGCTGTGGGGCGCCCTGGGGTTCTGGGGCGCGGTGGCGGGCGCGGCGCTGGCGGTGGCCGTGGTGGGCGCGCTGATCGAGCGCGGCGTGCTGCGCCGGCTCTACGGCAGTCCCGAACTCTTCCAACTGGTCGCCACCTTCGCGCTGGTGCTGATCATCCGCGATGCGACGCTGGCCGCCTGGGGCGCCGACGACCGGCTCGGGCCCAAGGCGCCGGGGCTGACGGGCGTACTGGCTCCCGGCACGCTGAACCTGCCGTCGTATGACTTCGTGCTGATGGCGATCGGCCTGCTGGTGCTGGCCGGCGTGCAATGGATCATGGCGTCCACGCGCTGGGGCCTGCAATTGCGCGCCGCCACCGAGGACCGCGAGATGGCGCTGGCCGTGGGCGTGGACGAGCGGCGGCTGTTCACACAGGTTTTCGCGCTGGGCGCCGGCCTGGCGGGGCTGGCGGGGGCGTTGCAGATGCCGCGCGAGCCGGCGTCGCTGGCCTACGATCTGCAGGTCGTGGCCGAGGCCTTCGTGGTGACGGTGGTGGGCGGCATGGGCAGCGTGGTCGGCGCCTTCGTGGCCGCGATGATGATAGGCGTGGTCAAGGCGGCCTGCGTGGCGCTGGGGACGGTGTCGATAGGCGGCCTGGAACTGGTGCTGCCCAAGCTGACGCTGGTGATCGAATTCCTGCTGATGGCCATCGTGCTGGCCTTCCGGCCCTGGGGGCTGTTCGGACGGCCGGTGGCGCCGCCGCGCGCGGCGCGCGCCGAGCTCAATCCGCTGCCGCCGCCCACGCGCCGCGGCGGCCTGTTGCTGGCCGCGGGCGTGGCGGCGCTGGCGCTGTTGCCCTGGCTGGCCGGCGACATGGCTTATGTGCTGGTCCTGGCCGTGGATGTCCTGATCGCCGGTCTTTTCGCCGCCAGCCTGTATGTCCTGATGGGGCCGGGCGGCGTCCATTCGTTCGGCCATGCGGCCTTCCTGGGCCTGGGGGCCTATGGCGGGGCGCTGGCCGCGCCGCTGGTGGCGGCCGTGCTGCCGGGGCTGGCCGACTCGGGGCCAGGCGGCATCGCCAGCATCCTGCTGTGCCTGGCGGCGGGCATGCTGCTGGCGCTGGCCGGCGCGGCGGTGTTCGGTTTCGTCGTGCTCAGGGCGGCCGGGGTCTACGCGGCCATGCTGACCCTGGCTTTCGCCCAGATCACCTGGTCCATCGCCTTCCAGTGGGATGCCGTGACGGGAGGCAGCAACGGCCTGTTCGGTTTCTGGCCCCAGGGGTGGCTGGCCACGCGCGAAGGGTTTTACTGGTTCGTCCTGGGCGTGGCATGCGCCGGCGGCCTGCTGCTGCGGCACCTGATGCACGCGCCTTTCGGGCTGACGCTGCGCATGGTGCGCGATGCGCCGCTGCGCGCCGAGAGCCTGGGCCTGCCGGTATTCGCGGTGCGCTGGACGGCTTTCATGCTGGCGGGGGCGCTGGCGGGCGCCGCAGGTGTCCTGACGGTGTTCGCCAAGGGCTCGGTCGCGCCCGACCTGCTGGCCATTCCCCGGTCGGTCGACGCGCTCGTCATGGTCCTGCTGGGCGGCCTGCAATCGCTGGCCGGCCCCTGGCTGGGCGCCCTGGCCTATACGGTGGGGCAGGATTTCCTGGCGCGCGCGACCGAATACTGGCGCGCCGCCGTCGGGTTGGCCATGCTGGCGGTGATCCTGCTGGCGCCGGGAGGGCTGACCGGCGTCAGGCGGCTGGGAGGCCTGGCCACGTGGGGGCGGGCGAGCGAAGGGAGGGCGCCGCGATGAAGCTGGTCGTCGCGGGTCTGTCCAAGTCGTTCGGGGCCGTGCGGGCGGTGGATGACGTCGGATTCACGCTGGAAGGCGGCCAGATGCTGGCCTTGATCGGTCCCAACGGCGCGGGCAAGAGCACCTGCTTCCAGTGCATCAACGGCCAGCTCCAGCCCGATGCCGGCCGCATCGTGTTCGATGGACGCGATCTGACCCGCCTGGGCGTGGCCGCGCGGGCCCGGCTGGGCCTGGGGCGGACGTTCCAGATCGCCCAGGTGGCGGCGTCGCTGAGCGTGGGCCAGCATGTCGCGCTGGCGCTGGCCGCCCGCGCCCCTGGCGTCTGGCACGATGTGCGCGGCCGCGGAGCGGGCGTGGACCCGGCCGAGCTGCAGGCCTGGCTGGAACGCTTCGATCTGGGGGCGCTGGCCGGCAGGCTGTGCGGAGAACTGCCCTATCCCGAACTCAAGCGCGTGGAGCTGGCCAGCGCGCTGGCCCTGAAGCCCCGTGTGTTGCTGATGGACGAGCCCACCGCGGGCATGACGCGGGCCGACCGGCGCAGCCTGATGGCCATCGTGAAGCAGGAGGCCGCCGGCGGGCTGGCGGTGTTGTTCACCGAACACAGCATGGACGTGGTGTTCGGCTTTGCCGACAAGGTCCTGGTCCTGGTGCGCGGCCGCGTGATTGCCGAAGGGGCGCCCAGGCAGATCGCCGAGGATCCGGCGGTGCGGGCGGCCTATCTGGGCACGGCCGAGGCGGGGGAGCCGGCATGACGGCGTTGTTGCAGACACGCGCGTTGTGCGCCTTCCATGGCCGGGCGCAGGCGTTGTTCGACGTGGATCTGGACGTCGGAGCGGGGGAAATCGTCGCCCTGGTCGGCCGCAACGGTGCCGGCAAAAGCACGCTGATGCGCGCGCTGGCGGGCCTGGTCGAGACTTCCGGCGAGGTGTTGCTGGATGGCCAGTCCATGGCCGGCTGGCGTGCCGACAGGCGGGTGCATGCGGGCCTGGCCTGGGTGCCGGAGGACCGGCGCATCTTCACCCAGCTCACGGCGCGGCAGAACCTGGAGGTGGCCATGGGCCGGCCGCGTCCGGGCGCCGAACCCTGGACCGTGGAGCGGGTCTGCCGCCTGTTCCCGGAGCTCGAGCCGCTGGCGCATCGCCCGGGGGGCGCGCTGAGCGGCGGCGAGCAGCAGATGCTGGCGATCGGCCGGGCGCTGATGACCCAGCCCCGGGTGATCCTGCTGGACGAGCCGTCCGAGGGCGTGGCCCCCATCGTGGTGCAGCGGCTGGTGGAGGCGATACGCGTCCTGCGCGGGCAGGGGCTGGCGATCCTGCTGTCCGAGCAGAACGAGGCGCTGGCCGCCCCGCTGGCGGACCGGAACCTGTACATGGATGACGGCGTGCTGGGGTTGGCTTCGCCCGGGGCGCCGGGGTAGGGACCCTGGGCACCGACGGGTCCGGGCCGGGTGGCTCGTCCATATAGTTGTTATCGTCAACAAAGTAGTGTATAAAAACAACTATCGTAGGCCACCAGACATCCAGGGGTTCGCATGAGCAGTGCATATTCCACCATCCGCGTCGAGGTCGAGAACCACGTCGCCACGCTGACACTGAACCGGCCCGAGAGCCGCAACGCGCTGAATACGGCCATGTGCGGCGAGCTGATCGCCGCGACCGAGGCGCTTGCCGCCGACGAGGCCGTGCACGTGGTCGTGATCCGGGGAGAAGGGCCGGTGTTCTGCGCCGGCGCCGACCTGAAGGAGCGCAAGGACATGTCCACCGCCGAGCTGACCGCGCGCCGCGTCAAGGGCTTCACCGCCTACGCCGCCCTCGAGCGCCTGCCGCAGGCGGTCATCGCCGTGGTGCATGGCGCGGCCTTCGGCTCGGGCTGCGAGATCGCCGGCGCCAGCGACTTCATCCTGGCCTCCACCGAGGCGAAGTTCCGCTACCCGGAGGTCGGCTGGGGCACCATAGGCGCCACGCAGCGGCTGCCGCGCATGGTGGGCACGCGCATGGCCAAGGAGCTGCTGTTCACCGGCCGCACCGTGGAGGCGCAGGAAGCCAAGGCCATCGGTCTGGTGAACCACGTGTACGAGCCGGCGGAACTGGAGGCGCGTGCCATGGAAATGGCCCGCCACATCGCCGCCGCCGCGCCGCTGACGGTCAGGCTGACCAAGCGCTGCGTGGACCAGGGCGTGGAGACCACGCGCGAGGGCGCGATGGCCGTGGAGCTGCTGGCCATCGAGGAGAACCTGCGCCACAGCGACTGGAAGCGCGCGATCTCGGGCTTCGGTGCGGGAGCGCAGAAAAATGCTTGATCGGCCCACCACGCTCTATCGCACGCTGGAACACACCGCCCGCGAGTACGGCTCGCGCGAGGCTTTCGTCTGCCAGGCCGACCGCCTGACCTGGGAAGAGGTGCTGGCCGGCACCCGCCGCATCGCCGCCGCGCTGCACGCCAGCGGCGTGCGCAAGGGCGACCACGTCGGGATCATGCTGGGCAATGGCGCCACCTGGCTGCAGACCTTCTTCGCCTGCGCGACCCTGGGCGCGGTGACCGTACCGGTCAATACCCGCTTCAAGACCGACGAACTGCAGTTCTGCCTGAAGCAGGCGGACGTGAAGCTGCTGGTGTTCGCCGACGCGTTCCTGGGCATCGATTTCGTCCAGTTGCTGACCGCGGTCGAGCCGGCGCTGAATGCCGGCCTGCCCGGCCAGGCGCTGCCCGAGCTGCGCCGAGCCGTCATGGTGGGCGACGGCCCCTGCCCGGCGGGCGCCGAGCGCTACGCGGATTTCCTGGCCCGGGGCCAGCAGGTGGCGCCCGATACCATCGAGGCGGTGGCCGCCGGAATCACGCCCGACGATCTGCTGCTGATGCAGTTCACCTCGGGCACCACGTCGTTCCCCAAGGGCGTGATGCTGACTCACTCCAACATGCTGACCAACGCGTGGGCCGCCGGCCAGCGCATAGGCGTGCGCCACGACGATCGCTATTTCAGCATCCGGCCGTTCTTCCACGTCTCGGGCACGACGCTGTCCGTGCTGGTCAGCCTGGTGGCCGGCTGCTGTCTGCTGACGCTGCCCAAGTTCGACGTGGCCGAGACGCTGCGCGTGATGGACGAGGAAAAGTGCACGCTGACCTCGGGCAACGACACCATCTTCCTGATGATGATGGGCCATCCCGATTTCGATCCCAAGAAGCTGCACCTGCGCGGCGGCTGGGCGGCGGCGGGACCCGAGGTCATGCAGCAGATCCGCGACGTGATGGGCGTGGACCACGTCTGCAACGCGTACGGGCAATCCGAGGCTTCACCCAACGTGATCATGTCGTCGCGGGATGACCCCTTCGAACTGCGCGCCCATGGCTGGGGACTGCCACATCCCGGCACCGAGGTGCGCATCGTCGACCAGGACAGCGGCGAGGTCCTGCCTCCGGGCGGCCAGGGCGAGATCCAGGTGCGGGGCTGGCACGTGATGCGCGGCTACTACAAGATGCCCGAGGCGACCGCCAAGGCGCTGACGCCCGAAGGCTGGCTGCGCACGGGCGACCTGGGCGAGATGTCGCCGGAGGGCCGGCTGCGCATGGTCGGCCGGCTCAAGGACATGTATCGGGTCGGCGGCGAGAACGTCGCGCCGGCCGAGGTCGAGGAGACGCTGCACGCGCATCCCGCGGTGCAGATGGCCCAGGTGATCGGCGTGCCCGACGCGCGCCTGGGCGAGGTGACGGCGGCCTTCGTGCTGCTCAAGGAAGGCAAGCAGGCCGAGCGCCAGGAACTGATCGACTGGTGCAAGGCGCGCTGCGCGAACTTCAAGGTGCCGCGCTACCTCGAGATCGTGGATACGTTCGACAATATCGGCATGACGGGTAGTTCCAAGGTCCAGAAGAACAAGCTCAAGGCGCATGCCATCGAGCTGTTCGGCCTGGCGAACGTCCATGGCGCGAAGGGAGGCTAGACCGATGAGCGACGTTACGCTTTGCGAATGCTTTGCCCGGGATGGCTTGCAGCACGAGGAAACCTTCATCCCGACCGCCACCAAGGTGGCCTTGATCGACCGCTTCGCCCGCATCGGCTTCCAGCGCGTCGAGGCGACCTCGTATTCGAATCCCAAGGTCGTGCCCCAGTTCGGCGATGCCAGCGAGCTGCTGCGCACGCTGCCCCGCCGCGACGGGGTCTGGTACAAGGCCACCTGCGCCAACGTGCGCGCCGTGGAGCGCGCGGTGGCCGACCTGGACGCCGGCTTCGGCGCCAACGAGATCAGCCTGCTGGTGTCGGCCAGCGAATCGCATTCGATGAAGAACCTGCGGCGCAGCCGCGCCGACCAGTGGCAGAACGTGGCCGACATGGTGGCGGCATCGCAGGGGCGTTTCCGCATGATCGGCACGGTGTCGGTCGCCTGGGGCTGTCCCTTCGAGGGCCGGGTGTCGGCGGACAGCGTGCTGGAGGACGTCAGGCGCTTCGCGCAATTGGGCGTCATGCACGTGGCGCTGGGCGACACGACCGGCATGGCTTCGCCGCGGACGGTCAAGCAGTTGATGTCAGCGGTGCACGCCGAACTGCCGGACGTGGCGACGGTGGCGCACTTCCACGATACGCGCGGCACCGGCCTGGTCAACTACGTGGCGGCGCTGGAGGCGGGCTGCCGCTATTTCGACTGCGCGTTCGGCGGCGTGGGCGGGCATCCGGCCAAGGTCAAGTACGGCGGCGGACACACCGGCAACGTCTCGACCGAGGACCTGGTGAACCTGTTCGAATCCATGGGCGTATCCACCGGCATCGACCTGGCGGGGTTGATGGAAACCGCGGCGATGTGCGAGGAAGCCCTGGGCCGCACGCTGCACAGCCGCGTCGCCCAGAGCGGGCTGAATCCCCTGCTGGGGGTGGCCGCGCATGGATAGTCCCGAGTCCTGCGCGGTGCTGGAGCCCGAGGCGGTCATTCCCACCGGCCCCCTGGCGGGTTCGGCCCTGGCGCCATTCGCCGCGTGGCTGGGCATTGCCGTGCGCGAGGCCGACCTGGGCCGTTCGATGCTCGTCATGACCGCCAGCGCGCGGCTGGCGAACCGGCGCGGGGTCATCCATGGCGGGGCCATCGCCACGCTGATGGATTCGAGCATGGCCATTGCCACGCGCACGATCGAATCCGGCCTGGAGACCTCCGGCACGGTGGACCTGAACATCCATTTCATCGCGCCGGGCCGGGGCGACCTGACGGCCCGCGCCGAGGTCAAGCATGCCGGCGGGTCCATCGCCTTCTGCCAGTGCGAAGTGCGGGACGAGGCGGGTACGCTGGTCGCCACGGCCATGAGCAGCTTCAAGCTGAGGCGGCCCAAGTCGTCCCCGGCCGGGCCCGAGTGAGGTAAATTCCTGCGTTCACCTATCGAGAAAGACGTATGACAAGACCCGTTCCCGCGAATCTCAAGGAATTGTTTTCCTACCGCCTGAACCGCCTGGCCTTCGTCTCCAGCCGCATCGCCGCACGGGTGAACGAGAGCCAGTACGAACTGGGCTCGCGCGACTGGCGCATCGTCGGGTTGCTGGGCGCGTTCGCCCCGCTGTCGCTCAATGCGCTGGCGCACGAGGCCAACATCGACAAGAGCCAGGCCAGCCGCAGCGTGGCCGAGCTGATCGAGCGCGGCCTGGTCAAGCGGGGCGCCGACGAATCGGACGGACGGGGTGTGCGGCTCGACCTGACCCCGCAGGGCCGGGCGCTGTACCGCAAGGTGTTTCCCAAGGCGGTCGATCGCAACGAGAAGATGCTGTCCGTGCTGACCGACGAAGAACGGGAAGTGCTCGAGCGGGCGATCGACAAGCTGACCGAGCATACGATCGGGTTGCTGGAAGAACTCAAACCCCCCCGTACGCGCTGACGCGCGCCCCCCAGGGGGCGGGCGGCGGGGGACCGGCGGAGCCGGATCCCCCGTGCCCTGGTCTGGGGCGATTTTCTCAGGGGGTGGCAACGGGGCTGTGGGGGAGTTTTCCGTCCATATAGTTGAATTTATCAATTAAGTAGTATATAAAATCAACTATATTGGAAACCACGAGCATGAGCATGTCTGAACTCCTGATTGAGACCCGAGGGGCCGTCCGTATCCTGACGATGAACCGGCCGGAGAAGCACAATGCGTTGAATACCGCGCTGACGCAGGCGCTGGTGGATGCGCTGTGGCAGGCCGAGCGGGATGCCGAGGTCAATGCGGTGGTGCTGACGGGGGCGGGCAAGTCGTTCTGTGCCGGCGCAGACACGTCGGAGTTCAGCGCGCTGGTGCCCGAGGATCCCCAGGCCGTCAATGCGCGCGCCGACCTGACCACCGGGCTGCACCTGGCTTTCTCGCGCATGTCCAAGCCCGTCGTGGCCGCGGTGCGGGGCAATGCGCTGGGCGGGGGCGCCGGGCTGGCCATCGCCTGCGACCTGACCGTCATGGCCGAGAACGTCCGCTTCGGCTATCCCGAACTCAAGCACGGCATCGTCGCGGCCGTGGTGATGTCCAACCTGGTCCGCCAGCTGGGCCGCAAGCATGCGTTCGAGCTGCTGGCCATGGGCGAGCCCATCAACGGTCCGCGCGCGCTGGCGCTGGGCCTGGCCAACCGGGTCGAACCCGACGACCGGGTGCTGGAAGCCGCGCTGGAAGTCGCCGCCAAGCTGGCGAGCTGGAGCCCCATCGCGATGGGGACGACCAAGCGGCTGTTCCACCGCGTGGCCGAGCTGACGCTGGAAGAAGGTCTGGCCGCCGGACGCGACACCAACGTCATCATGCGGGGCTTCCGCAAGGCGGCGAAATGACGCGTCCGCTGGAGAACGTCACCATCCTGGACCTGTCGCGGGTCCTGGCGTGCCCCTTCGCCACGATGATCCTGGCCGAGCTGGGCGCGACGGTGATCAAGGTCGAACAGCCCGGCACCGGCGACGAGACGCGCGGTTTCGAACCCAAGGTCGAGGGCGAGGGCGGTACCGAATCGGCCTATTACATGGCCTTCAACCGCAGCAAGCAGTCCATTACCGTCAACCTGCGCAGCGCCGAAGGGCAGGATCTCATCCGCAAGCTCAGCGCCCAGGCCGACGTGGTGCTGGAGAATTTCCCGGTCGGCACGCTGCAGCGCTACGGGCTCGACTACGCCCGCCTGTCCCAGGACAACCCCGCGCTGGTCTACGTTTCGTGCACGGGCTTCGGCATGACCGGCCCCTACGCGCCCCGCAAGGGCTACGACACCGTGTTCCAGGCCATGGGCGGCATCATGAGCCTGACGGGCGAGCGGGGCGGGGGCCCTGTCAAGCCAGGGCTCCCGGTGGCCGACCTGACCTCGGGCCTGTGGGTCGCGATCGCCATCCTGTCGTCCCTGATGGGGCGGCAGGCCACGGGCAAGGGCTGCCACGTGGACTTCTCCATGCTGGACGGCCAGGTCGGCCTGCTGTCGCTGGCCGCGGCGCGCTTCTTCGCGCTGGGCGAGGTGCCGCCCCGGCTGGGAACCGAGCATCCGGGCCGCGTGCCGTCGGCGGCGTTCCGCTGCCGCGACGACAAGTGGGTGCAGGTCACGGGCAGCGACCAGCACTGGAAGCCGCTGTGCGATCTGCTCGGCCTGCACGAGTGGGCCGAGGATCCGACCCTGGTGCGCAACATCGACCGGGTCAACCGCCGCGAGGAGGTGATGGCCGGCTTGTCGGCCGCCGTCGCGCGCTTGGACCGCGACGAATTCTGCCGGCTGTGCGACGAGGCCAAGGTGCCGGCCGGCCCGATCCTGAGCGTGGACGAGGTGCTGAGCAATGAGCACGTGCTGGCGCGCGGCATGGTGCGCGAGTTCGCGCATCCCCAGCTCGGTTCGTTCAAGGCGCTGCCGGTGCCGTTCAAGTTCGACGGCTTCGACGACCCCAGCCTGGGGCGGCCGCCGCTGCTGGGCGAGCACACCGACCAGGTGCTGGCGGACAGGCTGGGCCTGGGCAAGGAGGACATCCAGGCGCTGCGCGAAAGAAAGGTCATCTAAGGCCGTGCCGGCGACAGCCGGATCTCGCCTCTTCCGGCGGTACGAGGCCGGAGGAGGCCTAAAACCAGGAGACTCACATGAAGCTGTTCAAGCAATCGTTGTTGGCGGCGGCGCTTGTGCTGGCCGCCTCGGGGGCGCAGGCCCAGTCCTATCCGGCCAAGCCCATCGTGCTGGTCAATCCCTATGCGGCGGGCGGTCCGGCCGACCTCGTGGCGCGCAGCCTGGCCAAGGAGCTGGGCACCGAGCTGGGGCAGCAGGTGGTGGTCGAGAACAAGGCGGGCGGGGGCGCGACCATAGGCGCGGCCTACGTGGCGCGGGCGGAGGCGGACGGCTATACGCTGCTGTTCGGCACCGCGGCGGCCCACATCGTCACGCCGCTGATCCAGCCCACGCCCTACGATGGCATCAAGGATTTCACTTTCATCGCGCTGGCGGCCAACCAGCCCAACCTGCTGGTGGTGAACCCCTCGGTCAAGGCCAATACCGCGAAGGAGCTGATCGAGCTCGCGCGCAGTAATCCCGGCAAGCTGAACTACGGTTCGTCCGGCACCGGCACCTCGCCCCACCTGGGCGGGGAACTGATCAAGCAGCAGGCCAAGATCGACATGGCGCACATCCCCTACGGCGGCGCGGCGCCCGCGATTACCGATCTGGTGGCCGGGCGCCTGCAGGTGGGCGTGATGAACCTGTCGGGCGAACTGCCCTTCGTGAAGGCCGGCAAGCTGCGGGCCCTGGCCTATGCGTCCAAGACCCGCTCGCCGCTGCTGCCCGACGTGCCCACCTTCGCCGAGGCGGGCCTGGGCGGCGCGGAATCCGCGTCGTGGTATACGGTGGCGGCGCCCAAGGGCACGCCCGCGGCGGTGGTGAACAAGCTCAACGCCGCGCTGAACGCGGTCGCCAGGAAGGCGGAGTACCGCAAGCTGATGGAGGCCCAGGGCACCGAGCTGGCCACGCTCTCGCCCGAGGAAACCACGCGTTTCGTCGTGGACGACGCCCAGCGCACCAAGGACCTCATCAAGTCGGCCAACCTCAAGCTCGAATGACCATGACCGCCAACACCCCTCGCACCCCGGCCTCCACGATAGACCGCGTGGACATCATCGCCTGCTCGCAGCGCCAGGATGATCCCAGCTGGCGCTTCGCGCGCGGCACCATCACCCACGTGGACGGCTGGATCGTGGCGCTGACCGCGCGCAACGGCCAGGTGGGGTATGGGCACGTGCTGGGCACGCCCATCTTCAAGCCCGACACGGCCCGCATCGAGCCCGTCCTGGAAGCGCTCCGGCGCGAGGCACAGGGGCAGGACGCGTTCGCGCTGGAAACCCTGCACCGCCGGCTGGAAGCGGTGGCCGGGGCGGAGGTCTGCGCGCTGTCGGGCTTCGTCTGCGCGGTCTACGACCTGCAGGCCCGGATGCTGGGCATTCCCCTGCACGTGCTGCTGGGCGGCAAGGTGCGCGATACCGTCGAGGCCTCGCGCATCGTCTCGATCAAGTCGCCCGAGGACATGGCCGAACAGGCCGCCAAGCTGGCGCGGCAGGGCTATCGCTATCTCAAGCTGAAGCTGAGCGGCGAGTCGGAGCTCGACCTCGCCCGCGTGCGCACCGTGCGCGAGCGGCTGGGCGAGGCCGTCACGCTGACCGTGGATGCCAACCAGGCCTACCAGGCCGACGAGGCGATCCGCGTGTGCGAGGCGCTGCGGCCGATGGGCGTGGCGATGATGGAGCAGCCGGTGCCGGCGGCGGACATCGAAGGATTGTGCCGGGTGCACGCCGCGGGCGCGCTGCCGATCGAAGCGGACGAGGCCATCGCCGGGCTGCCGGGACTGGTGCGACTGATCGGCATGGGCGCCGCCGATTCCTACAACCTCAAGGTGCATTACCTGGGCGGGATACGCAACACGCTGATCGCGGTGCGCCTGTGCGAGGCGGCGGGCGTGGGCTACCGGTTCGGCGCCATCTTCGGGCCGCGCCTGCTGGCGGCCCAGGGGGTGCACGTGGCCAGTGTCGCCGGCAGCATCCACGCCGGCGCCGAACTGGCCGAGTTCGATCACCTGCTGGACGATCCGTTCGTCGGCCTGGAGGTCGAATCCGGCGAGCTGGCGGTGCCCGAGGGCCTGGGGTCGGGCGTGGACTACCAGCCCGCCAGCATCGGGCAGGCCTGAATCAGCGGATGCAGGAGGCGGCGCCGGCCAGGGCCGCTTCCGCGTCGCGCGCCAGCCGTTCGACCAGTTCGCCGGCAGGCTCCAGTTTGTCGATCAGGCCGGCGCTTTGCCCGGCCTCCACCTTGCCCAGCGCCACATCGCCGTCCTTGGCGGCTTGCCGCAGCGAGCTGCGGGCGAACAGGGCGTCCAGTTCCGCATTGTCGGCGCCGCGGTTGGCGGCCGCTTCGTACTCGGCCGAGAACGCGTTCTTGACCATGCGGATGGGTGAACGGCCACGGCCGACGATGGCGGTGTCGCCGATGCCCGTGTTCAGCACCAGGTCCTTGTAGGCGGCGTGCAGGCCCGATTCGGGGGTCAGCAGGAAACGCGTGCCCAGCTGCGCGCCGCTCGCGCCCAGCGCCAGCATCGCCGCAATGCCCGCGCCGTCGGCGATGCCGCCGGCACCGATCACCGGTACCGTCACGGCGTTGACCGTCGCGCGCACCAGCACCAGCGTGCCGACCTCGTCCGGGCCGGGATGGCCGCCGGCTTCGCCGCCCACCGCGATCACGGCGTCCACGCCCGCGTCCTCGGCCTTGCGGGCGTGCAGCGGGTTGGCGGTGACCTGTATCCACGTCACGCCGGCTTCCTTGAAGCGGCCGATATGGGCCTTGGGCCCTCCCTGCGAGGCGATGATTACCGGCACTTCGGTTTCCAGCACGATGTCCAGGAATTCCGCCGCGCGCTTGTTGTACAGCGGCACGTTGACCGCGAAGGGCTGGCGCGTGCCGGCGCGCACACGGGCGATGGCGGCGCGCAGGTCGTCGGGATACATGGGGCCGGCGGCGATCACGCCCAGGCCGCCGGCCTCGGATACGGCCAGGGCCAGTTCCGCGTTGGACGAGGCCCAGCTCATGCCCCCCTGGACGATGGGATGGCGGATGCCGAGGAGGGAGGTCAGTCGGGTAGCAAGCATGATGAAGAGGACCGTGTTGGAGGATTCGTGGGGACGTTCAGCCGGCGGAGGCGCGGATCCGGTCGTTGACGTCGCGCGCGGCGCGCACCGCGTCTTCCAGTGTCAGCTCGTAGGCCTGCTGGAACGCGCGCTTGGAGGCCACGAGGCCGGCCGGCGCGAACTGGGCCAGGCGCTCGGCCAGCGCGAGCGCGGCGGGCAGCAGTTCCGCCTCGGGCACGACGCGGTTGATCATGCCCAGCGCGTAGGCGCGTTCGGCATCGATGGGGTCGCCGGTGGCCACCAGTTCGAAGGCCGCCTTGGGGCCCACCTGCCGGATCAGGTTGGGAATCAGCATGCCGGCCGAGATGCCGTGCTTGACCTCGGGATAGCCGAAGCGGGCGGCGGGCGCGGCCAGGACCAGGTCGCTGCCCAGCGCCAGGCCGGCGCCCGCGCCTATGGCCGGACCGTTGACGGCGGCGATGACGGGCGTGCCCAGGCGCGCCACGATGGTATTGATGTCGACCAGCAGGTCGCTGCGCCGGCTGGCCAACTCCGGTTGCTCGCGCGCCAGGCGGCGGGCTTCTTCCAGGTCGGCGCCGGCGCAGAAACAGCTGCCCCGGGCGGCGATGACCACGCATCGCGTGTCGGGATCGGCATCGGCGCCATTGAAGGCGTCGACCAGGCCTTGCAGCATAGCCAGGCCGAGCGCGTTGCGCTTGGGATGGCGGTTCAGCGTCAGCAGCAGGACATGGCCGTGTCGTTCGGCCAGCAGTTCGTTTTCCTCGACCACGGTGGCGTTTCCTTGAAATATAGTTGAGAAAGTAAACTATGTAGTTAATTTCGTCAACTTTATGGCGGGATGCCAACTCTGGCCGGGACGGGGCGCAAGACCGCCCCGGGGGGCTACAGGCCCAGCAGCTCGCAGGCCGCCGCGAACAATGCCTGTCCCGGGTCGGCCAGCCGGTCGCAGATGTCCAGATGGTGGCAGTCGGGCACTTCCAGCGTGCGCTTGACGTTGCGCGGCCAGCAGGCGGCGATCAGCCGGTTCTGGCGGCGGAATTCGTCCGTTTCCGATGCGCCGACCGCGGCGATCAGCGGTGTGCGGCGCTCGGGCACGAAATAGGCGGGCGACAGCGCGTCCACGCGCGCCGGCGTGAGTTCGAGATTGGCAAGGAACGGCGCCTTGGCGACCGGTTCGAGATCGTACAGACCGCTTAGCGCCAGTCCGCCGCTGACCAGGTCGGGCGGCAGGCCGGCGGACCAGGCCTGCCAGTGCGCGGCCAGCATCATCGCGGTCAGCTGGCCGCCGGCGGAGTGTCCGCTGGTCACGATGCGGCGGGCATCGAAACCCAGTTCGGCGGCATGGCGGTACAGCCAGGCGTGGGCGCGCAGCATCTGCCGCACGATTTCCTCGATGGGCGTGGCGGGCGCCAGTCCGTAGTCCACGATGGCCACGGCGGCGCCGCGCGCCACGTAGGCGGGCGCGATCCAGGAAAAGTCGGACTTGTTCAGCGCGCGCCAGTAGCCGCCGTGGATGAAGACCAGCAGCGGCGCGCCCGGCTTGCGGGGCGGGAAGTAGTCCAGGGTTTCGGCCGGCGCGTCGCCGTAGGGCAGTCCCAGCTGCGCGCCTTGCGTGCGCCGGGCCAGCGCGCCGTCGGCGGCCCAGCGGGCGGTATAGGTGGGATGGTCGGGGATGCGGGCGAGGTTGTTGTACTCGCGTTCGCAGAATGCGGACGTGAAGGCCGGATGGTCGTGCAGGGGATGGACGGGCATGGCGTGTCAGTCGGGTCGGGGCCGCGTGGGCCGGAAGCGGCGCGTTGGGGCGCCGCCCGCCAGTTTAACCACTCCGTCAGGGGAAGGTCCCGTCCAGGTAGTACCAGCGGCCGTTCTCGCGCACGAAGCGGCTGTTCTCGTGCATCCGCTGCGCGCGCCCCGCCAGCCTGCTGCGGGCCACGAATTCCACCGTGGCATGGTCGGCGTCGGACTGCGCCGAGGCCCGCACCTCCAGCCCCAGCCACTTCAGGCCGGGCGGGTCGGGTTCCAGGGCGGTCGGCCGGGTGGAGGGATGCCACGTTGCCAGGACATAGTCGTGCCGGCCCAGCACGTAGGCGCTGTAGCGCGACCGCATCAGCGTCGGCGCGTCGGGCGCCTGCAAGTGGCCGGGCCCGTGGTGCCACCGGCCGCAGCATTGCGCATAGGGGCGCGGCAGCCCGCAGGGACACAATTGGTCTACATTAACGCCTGACTTCATTTGCTCCGGTATCCGCCATGCTGTTTCTTCTTTCCCCCGCCAAGAAACTGGACTACGACACGCCCGCGCACGTCGAGACGTCCACCCAGCCCTTGTTCGTGGATCGCGCCAAGAAGCTCATCTCGGTGCTGAAAACCAAGTCCGCCGACGACGTCGCGGGCCTCATGAGCCTGAGCCCGGCGCTGGCCGAACTGAACGTGGCCCGCTACGCCAGGTGGACGCCGAAGTTTACGGCGGAAAACGCCAAGCAGGCGGTGCTGGCCTTCAACGGCGACGTCTACGAGGGGCTGGATGCCGGCAGCCTGACGGGCCGGCAACTGGACTGGGCGCAGGAACACGTGGTCATCCTGAGCGGCCTGTACGGCGCCCTGCGGCCGCTGGACCTGATGCAGCCGTACCGGCTGGAGATGGGAACGCGGCTGGCGACCCCCAAGGGCAAGAACCTATACGAATACTGGGGCAGCGAGCTGTCCGACTACCTGAACCAGCGCCAGGAGGCCGACAGGCATCCGGTCGTGGTGAACCTGGCTTCCGAGGAATACTTCAAGGCGGTCGACCGCAAGGCGCTGAAGGCCCGCGTGATCCAGTGCGTGTTCGAGGACTGGAAGGGCGGGGCCTACAAGGTGATCAGCTTCCACGCCAAGCGTGCGCGGGGCCTGATGGCCCGCCACGCCATCGAGAAGCGCATCGCCAAGCCCGAGGGCCTGCAGGGCTTCGATGCCGAAGGCTACGGCTACGACGCCTCGGCATCCAGCCCCGACCGGCTGGTGTTCCGCCGCAAGGCGGCCTGATCGGGGCGCGGCTGGCGCAGCAGCCGCAGCCCGTTGAACACCACCAGCAGGCTGGCGCCGGCGTCGGCGAACACCGCCATCCACAGGGTGGCCTCGCCGGCGAAGGTCAGCACGAAGAACACCAGCTTGATGGCCAGCGCGAACACGATGTTCTGCCACAGCACCCGCGAGGTCCCTTGCGACAGCCGGATGAACTCGGGCAGCTTGCGCAGGTCGTCCTGCATCAGCGCGACGTCGGCCGTCTCGATCGCGGTATCCGTGCCCGCCGCGCCCATCGCGAAGCCGATGTCGGCGCGGGCCAGCGCCGGGGCGTCGTTGACGCCGTCTCCCACCATGCCCACGGGCGCAGTCTGGCCCAGCGCCTCCACGGCGGCCAGCTTGTCGTCGGGCAGCAGGTTGCCCCGCGCATCCTCGATACCCAGTTCGGCGGCCACCGCGCGCACCGTGGCGGCGTTGTCGCCGGACAGGATCACCGGCTCCACGCCCAGCCGGCGCAGATCGGCCACGGCGGTCCGGCTCGAATCCCGGATCGTGTCGGCCACCGCCAGGATGGCCACGGCCACGTTGTCCTCGCACAGGATGACGGCCGTCTTGCCCTGGCGCTCCAGCGTCTCCAGCCCGGTTTCCAGCGCGTCGTCCGCCGCGCCCAGCTCGCGCGCCAGGCGCAGGCTGCCCAGCGCATAGGTTCTGCCCTCGATCCGGCCCGTGACGCCGCGTCCGGCCAGCGAGGCGAAATCCTCGACAGGCAGGGCGGCGCCGTCGTGGGCCGACACGATGGCATGCGCCACCGGGTGGGACGACAGCGCGTCCAGGCTGGCGGCCAGTTGCAGCGCGCGGGGTCTGGGCAGGGGCGAAGCGCCCAGCGGGACCACGTCGGTCAGGGTGGGCTTGCCGTGGGTGAGCGTACCCGTCTTGTCGAGGGCCAGGCGGCGCAGGCGGCGGCCCTGTTCCAGGTACAGGCCGCCCTTGATCAGGATGCCGCGCCGCGCGGCCGAGGCCAGGCCGCTGACGATGGTGACCGGCGTCGAGATGACCAGCGCGCACGGGCAGGCGATGACGAGCAGGACCAGCGCGCGGTAGACCGAGTCGAACCACGACATGCCCAGGACCAGCGGTCCGGCCAGCGCGACGACGATCGCCACCCCGAACACGGCGGGCGTGTAGACCTGGGCGAAGCGGTCGATGAAACGCTGCGTGGGCGCGCGCTTGCCCTGGGCGTCCTGCACGGTCTGCGCGATGCGGTCCAGCATGGTGTGTCCCGCGGTGGCCGTGACGCGGTATTCGAGCACGCCCTGCTGGTTGACGGTGCCGGCATACAGCGCGTCGCCTTCCTGCTTGGCCACCGGCATGCTTTCCCCGGTGATGGGGGCCTGGTCCACGCTGGACGCGCCGCCCACCACGATGCCGTCCAGCACGATGCGCTCGCCCGGCCGCACGCGCACCACGGCGTCCACGCCGATCAGCCGCGCGGGCAGTTCCTGCCACGAGCCATCGCCCTGGCGGACGAGGCCGCGTTCGGGCGCCAGGGCCGTCAGGCTGCGTATGGCATTGCGGGCGCGCGTCAGGCTGAGCGCCTCGATCATCTCGGCCACGCCGAACAGCCAGATCACCATGGCGGCCTCGGGCCATTGCCCGATCAGGGCCGCGCCGATCACCGCCACGGTCATCAGCAGGTTGATGTTGAGGGTGAAATGGCGCAGCGCCAGCCACCCCTTGCGCAGCGTGCCGAGGCCGCCCAGCAGGATGGCCGCCAGTGCCAGCACCGCCACAGGCAGCGAGGTATCGGCGCCGGTGGCGTAGGCCAGCACCTCCGAACCGATCGCGAAGGCGCCGGCCAGGCCCATGCGGACCCACGGCTGGCGCGGCGCGGCCTCGGCCGGCTGGTCTTCGGGCGCGGCGGACGCATCGATCGGCACTGGCGACATGTTCAGGCCGGCGATGGCCGCCATGATGGGCTGCGTGTCGTCCAGCACGTGGCCGACTTTCAGCGTGCGGCCGATCAGGTCGAACGACAGCGTGCGCACGCCGTCCATGGACTCGAGCGCCTTGCGCAGCAGCCGTTCCTCGGTCGGGCAGTCCATCTGTTCGATCTTGAACAGGGACGTGCGCAGTCCTTCGTCCGTGGCCGGCGAGGCGTCGCGGGGGCGGGTGGTTTCAGGCGCGGCCTCGGGGCCGTCGCAGTGGCAGTGTTTGCAGGAATCGGACATCCGTCGGCTCCATAGGCGTTACGGATCCATTTGAAACCCTGTAGCGGGTATAGAGTCAAGCGGGGACATAGGCGTATCCTAGGACGAGGAAACAGCCCCGCGGGGAATGCTATGAAAATAGGCGAACTGTCCACGCGCACCGGTACGCCGGTCGAAACGATTCGTTACTACGAGCGCGAGGGCCTGCTGCCGCCCCCGGCCCGCACCGCCGCCAACTACCGCATCTACGGCGAGCCGCACGTCGAGCGGCTGCTGCTGGTGCGCAACTGCCGCGCGCTGGACATGACGCTGGACGAGATCCGGCGGCTGCTGCGGTTCTGCGACGATCCGGCGGACAACTGCGGCGAGATCAACGCGTTGCTGGACGAACACATCGGCCACGTCGCCACCCGCATCGCCGAACTGAAGGCTTTGGAAAAGACGCTGAAGGCCTTGCGCGGCCAATGTTCCGACGAACGGGCCGCGCGCGACTGCGGCATCCTGCAGGGGTTGGCGGCGGGACCGGAGCCGGCGCGCCGCGACGCCGAGCACAAGCACGGGCTGCTGGGGCCGACCCACGGCTGAGGCGGTCCAGCCAGGCTAATGCACCTGGGGGACCGTGGCGCGTATCAGCAGCGCGGTCTTGGCCATCTGCTTGACCTGGTAGGCCAGTTGCTGCAAGACCAGCACGCGCTCGGCGTCGGCCGGCGCCGTCCCCGCCTGGGCGGCCGCCACGGCGCCGTCCATGTCCCGGATCAACTGCCTGAGCCGCTCGTCCTCGTCCGGCTGGGCCGGCTTGCCGGCATTGGCGTCGCGCAGCAGGCGGTCCACCGTTTCGACCGTCTCGGTCATGGGCGGCGGCAGCGCGGGCAGGGCGGCGATCAGCGGCGCCGCCGCGCCCACCTGCGCGGCCATGTCGTGCAACTGGATGACCAGGCTGTTCAACTGCGCCGGCGAACGCTGCTTGGACTTGGGCTCGAGCATCATCCGGTAGAACGAGTTGGTGAAGTTGCCGAAGGCGATGTGCACGTTCTTGCGCGCCAGCCGGTAGTCGACGTTTTCCTGGTGCATCTCGACGTTGTCGAGCGAGGTGCCGACCAGTCCCAGGCTGGCCGTCAGGTAATGGCGGTTGGCCTCGACCGCGCGCCGCAGCAGCGGCCGCAGCATCCGGTATTCCCAATAGGGAAAGACGTAGCTGCAGGCCAGCGCGATGGCCGAGCCGACCAGCGTGTCGATGGCCCGTTCGCCCACCACCATGAGCGAGCCCGGCGCCAGGAAGTGGAAGCTCAGCAGCACGAAGGCGGTATTGAAGGCCGAACTGCCGACGTAGTACAGCAGCACCAGGCTGTTGGCCATGACGACCGCCACGAACATCGCCGCCAGCAGCACGAACTTGTTGTGCACGAAGAACAGCAGGGCCAGGACCAGCGCGCAGCCGATCAGCGTTCCGGCCAGGCGCTGCAGGTTGCGCTGCTTGGACAGGGCGAAGCCCGGTTTCATGATGACGAGTATGGTCAGCACCACCCAGTAGCCGTGGATGGCGTGGTGGGGCATCAGCCACTCGCTGGAAATGGTCATGCCTATCGCCGCCGCCAGGGTGACCCGCAGTGCGTGCCGGAAATACGGCGAGCTCCATCTGAGGTTGCTGCTCAGGCGGCCCAGCTTGAAGTCCTGGCGGGACAGGAAGCGCTGCAGCGAGGCGTCGACCTGGAGCGAACTGGGTTCGTCCAGGTGGGCGACGTCGGTATGGCGGTGCAGCCGGTCGACGATGTAGGCGGCGTTGCGGGCGCGGCGGAAGGTCGAGATCAGCGCGGCGTAGGCTTCCGGCTCGGCCTCGGGGAAGCCGCGCTGCTTGAGCAGTTCGATTTCGTATTCGATGGCGCGCACCTCGGCCTTGACGGTGAATTTGCTCTTGCTGGGCATGCCCTGGGTCACGGCCAGCCCCACGGCCTCGGTATCCTGCGAGAGCTTGTGCAGCAGGTCGCGGAAGAAGACCAGCAGGTCGGAGTCCTTGAACATCCGGCGCAGCAGCAGGTAGTCGGTATGGACCGCGACCATGGTCTCGTGCAGGTCGACGATGTCGATGAACAGGTTGAACAGCATGGTGCGGTACTGGTCGCGCTTGCGGTCGGAACGGCGCGGCAACTCGCGCAGCACCACGTCGCGCGCGGCTTCCTGCTGTTCGGCCACGGCCGCCTGGCGGGCGATCAGTTGCCGGTAGTTGTCCTCGATGTCGATGTCCGGATCGTAGAAGCGCGCCTTGGCTTCCAGGTATTCGGCCGAGGCGAAGATGCAGACGGCGATCGCCTGCTGCGCCTGCCGATACCAGAGCAGGCGGTTGACCGCCAGGCTGAACGCCGTGTACCACAGGCCGCCGACCAGGACCGCGGCGGTGTGCAGGGCCGCGGCGCGCGCGTCCAGGACGTCGTGCATGGTCAGCGTCATCAGCAGCAGGCAGCCGAAACCGATCAGCCCGCCCTTGCGGCCGTATACCGCCAGCAGCGAGAACCCGAAGCACTGCACGATGACGGCCACCCACAGCGCCAGCGGATACGGCGAGGCGAGCGCGGTGATGGCGGCCGCCAGCGTGCCCAGCAGGGCGCAGCCCAGCATCTCGTTGCGCCGGTGCCGGAAGGGGCCGGGCTGGTCGACGATGGCCACGCACATGGCGCCGAACGTGGCCGCCAGGCCCAGGGCCGCTTGATGGAACAGCCCCAGCAGCACCAGCGCCGGCATGAGCACGCCCAGCGCCTGCCGGATGCCCATGTAGAAGTACTGGCTGTAGATGAATTTCTTGATGTTCTTGGTGGAGTAATCCATCGAAGCGGATTCCGGGCGGTGTTCTGCGAGTCTATTGGAAAACCCGGCGGCCGGGGGAGGCCCCCGGCGCGGTCAGGCGCCGCCGCCCGGCGGATGGTATTGGTACAGCCACGTCTCCGACAGCGTCTTCTCGCCGCTCTTCAGGTACAGGCGCATCTCCACGGGATCGGCGCCGTCCACGGTCAGGTCGAACTGCGCGCGCCAGTGGCCGGGGACGTCGTCGGGCACCGCCTCGACATACACATAGGAGAAGCTGCCGCGCGAGGCCCACAGCACGGCTTCCGGCGTGACGCCGTAGGGCAGGCCGGCCAGCGGGCCGCCCAGGAATTCCACCATGAACTTGCGCACCCCCTGGGGCCGCGGCTGGCCCGGCTGCCCGCCGTTGCCCAGGCGGGTGGCCACGCAGCGGGCCGCGGCCGGCGGATAGGGCTCGCGGTCGGTCCAGTGCAGGCGGTACTTCAACCGGTGCTCGCTGCCCTTCGTTGCCGGGGCGGCGGGCACCCACATCGCGACGATGTTGTCGTGGATCTCGTCGTCGGTGGGTATCTCCACCAGGTGGACGGCGCCCGGGCCCCAGTCGCCCAGCGGTTCGACCCACAGCGACGGGCGGCGTTCGTAGTGGACGCCGTCCAGGTAGTGGTCGAAGTTCCGGTCCCGCTGGAGCAGGCCGAAGCCGCGCGGGTTGTCGTCGCCGAACGCCGAGGCCATGATGCGCGGCGGATTGTTCAGGGGCCGCCAGATGTACTCGCCGCCGCGCGTCCACATCGCCAGTCCGTCCGAATCGTGCACTTCGGGCCGCCAGTCGACGGCGGCGGGCTTGGCGGCTTCCGAGAACCAGTACATGGAGGTCAGCGGGGCGATCCCCAGGCGTTCGATGTCCCGGCGCAGGAACAGGGCTGCCTCGATGTCCATCAGCACGGCCTTGCCGCGCGTCATGTCGAAGCGGAAGGCACCCGTGATGCCGGGGCCGTCCAGCCGGGCGTAGACCGTGACGGTGTCGCTGCCGGCCGCCGGCGGCACGAAGTAGATGTGCGTGAAGGCGGGGAATTCCTCGGCGTGGTCGGGCACGGCGATGTCGATCGCGATGCCGCGTGCCGACAGGCCGTATTGATAGAGTTCTCCGATCGCGCGGAAGTACGAGGCGCTCAGGAAGGCCACCCAGTCGTTCGTGCGCCAGTCCGGCGCGGGCGGTTCGGCCACGCGACTTTCCTGGAAGCGGAAGCCGGCGAAGCCGATGCCGGGCGGCAGCGCGTGGGCGGGGCTGTCGGCCGGCATGTCGAAATAGCTTTCGTCGTACAGGATCTCGCGCGCCTGGCCGCCGTTGCCGTCCAGGACGTACATGCGTACCGGCGTGGGCGAGAAGCGGCCCAGATGGAAGAAGGTGACCGGGAATCGGCCGGGACCATCGGCGAACAGGGCATGGTCCGGCTTGAAGCGGATTTCTCCCACGGCGGCGTAGTCCAGGCGTTCCAGGATGGGCCAGTTCGGCATGGGGGTGGCCTGGAACGGGCGCGTGGCGGCCTCGCGCGCTTCGCGCACCAGGCGGTCGAACGAGAAGGGCGTGCGCGCGCCCAGCTTGAGCGGCGCCGCCGCGCCGGCCGGCGCGTAGCCCAGCGCGGCCAGGGCCAGGGCGCTCGTGGTGGCGAGAAAGGTACGTCGGTCGGTCATGGAGGGAGAACCATCCGGTTTCATCGGCGTGCCCATTTTTTCATCACGCCGGGTAAGTCGTTGGTGAAAAAAGGTTTTTTTGTGTAGTCCCAAGGCTGTCCCCAAAGTTGTCCACACCGGGGGTGGGTAACTTGGAGAGGGCGGACCGGGTATCCGTCAGGAGCGGATGGGCAGCAGCCGGCGGGACAGGACGACGAAACCCGCCGACGCGGCGATGGCGGTAAGAAGCAGCGTCATCGCCGCGGTCATGGGGCCGGCGTGATCGGTGATGAAGCCCAGCAGCATGGGCCACGCGTTGCCGATGTAGCCCGCGATGTAGAACAGCGAGACCATCAGGCCGCGCCGCTGGGGCGGCGCGATCTGGTTGACGATGCCGGCGGCGCCGATGAATGCCGCGCCGAACCCCAGGCCGGTGATCAGCACCGCCACGCCCATCAGCCAGGCCTGGGTGGCCAGCAGCGAGGCGATGGCACAGGCCAGGCCGCTGGCGAAGACCACG
The DNA here is from genome assembly GCF_003854895.1 of Pigmentiphaga sp. H8. NCBI lineage: Bacteria > Pseudomonadati > Pseudomonadota > Betaproteobacteria > Burkholderiales > Alcaligenaceae > Pigmentiphaga > Pigmentiphaga sp. H8. The sequence continues at coordinate 1,792,367 of NZ_CP033966.1, forward strand.
TTGCCGTAGCGGAAGGCGGACGTGCTGGACGTACGCTGGCTGAGGAACTGCGCCGTGCCGGCGCAGGCCGCCAGCAGCGAGCTGGCGTAGCCGCTGAGCGCGTAGTCGTGGATGCCCAGCAGTTTTTCGCCCAGCGATGGCCCCATCGCCATCAGCGACGAACCGACGCCCCAGACGATGGACAGCGTGATGCAGCAGAGCAGCATCAGCTGGGTGACGCGCCGGGCCGGCAGTGCGCGGGCGGACGCATGCACGGCCTGCGGCGAATGCGGGGCCGGGGCGGGTGTGGCGGCACGGCGCAGCGGCAGGCGCCACAATCCCTGGCCGACGGCGAGGACGATCAAGATGATGATCAGGAAGGGCAGGACGGTGGGATAGAACCCGGCCTGCAACGCCACGCCGCTCAGGATCGGCCCCAGGATGGAGCCCAGCGTGAAGGCCGCCGTGCCGAACAGCGCGGCGCGCTGCTTGTGCTGCGGCGGCTCGAGGTCGAGCAGCGCGGCGTTGGCCGCGCCGGTCAGCGTGCCGGTGCCCAGCCCCGCCAGCAGGCGGCCCGCCAGCATCATGCCCAGGTTGTGGGCGAGGGCCAGCAGGATCGCGCCGGTGGCCACCATGGCCAGCGCGGGCAGCAGCAGCCGGCGGCGGTCCGCGACCCGGTCCGCCAGGCGGCCGCCGACGAGCAGCGCGCTCAGCACGCCGACCACATAGGCGAAGAAGATGGCCGTGGTGGTGAACGAGGGCAGGTGCAGTTGCGCCTGGTAGAGGGGATAGAGCGGCGTGGGGACGCTGCTGCCCATGACGCCGGTCATGAGCGAGATCGTCACCAGCGCGCGGGCTTTCCAGAGCGGGCGCGTCGAGGCCGGAAGCGAAGGGGAATCGGAGTTCAAGCGGCAGGGCTCGGGAAGAGGCGGCCGGCGGTGGAGTCCTCGCCGCGGGCCGGAATACGAGAGCGCACTAGTCTACACCCATTCATGGATGGGCTACGGGTTTACCATTAGATTGACCGTCGGTTGATCTGGCGGTCCACGCCTTCCATAATCGGACGGCGGGTACGGCCACCGCAAGCCTGCGCCTGCGCGCCGCCCGCCTCACCTCTCCTTTGGAGCATGCCATGAAGCGAATGGACACCGAACGTCAAGGCAAGTTGAAGAAGCGCCGCGCGGCCCCGCTGGCCACCCCCACCGACCTGGGCGCGGAAGCGACACGGGAACTCAGCGGCGTGCTCAACGGGATCCTGGCCGACGTTTTCGCCTTGTACCTGAAGACCAAGAATTTCCACTGGCACATGAGCGGTCCGCATTTCCGCGACTACCACGTGCTGCTGGACGAGCAGGGAGTCGAGATCTTCGCCATGACCGACGTCATCGCCGAGCGCGTGCGCAAGATAGGCGGACCCACCATCAAGTCCATCGGCCATATCGCCAGGCTGCAGCGCATCCTGGACAACGACGCGGACTACGTCCAGCCGCTGGACATGCTGGCCGAACTGCGCGAGGACAACAAGACCCTGGCCAGCCACCTGCGCGAGGCGCACGACATCTGCGACACCCATCGCGACATCGCCACCGCCAGCCTGATCGAGAACTGGATAGACGAGACCGAGCGGCGCACGTGGTTCCTGTTCGAGGCCAGCCGCAATTCCGACGGCACCGGGCATTGACGGCGGAGCCGGTCCGCGTCACAGCAGGGGCTCGATGGGCAGCCACGACATCAGCCGGATCGCCAGCCGCTTGAGCAGGCTGGTGCCGGGTTCGGTGTCGTGCCGGATGGTGCGGCCGTCCCGGCGCTCCAGCCAGTACAGGTTGCCCCCGGGAGCCAGGCGGACCTCGTAGGCGCTGTCGGGGACGGTGGTGTCGAACGCTTCCGAGATGCCGCGGGCCAGTTCGGGGCTGTCGATGACGAAGCCCAGCTCCGTGTTCAGGTTGGCCGAGCGCGGATCGAAATTGAAGGATCCGATGAAGGCCCGGGTGCGGTCCACGCCGAAGGTCTTGGCGTGCAGGCTGGAGCCCGAGCTGCCGAACAGCGGCTTGCCTTCGGGCTTGCCGCTGTGGTGCGAGGCGCTGCGCATTTCGTACAGGCGCACGCCTGCTTCCAGCAGATCCTTACGCCGCCGGGCATAGCCCGAATGCACGACGGGGACGTCGGTGGCTTCGAGGGCATTGGTCAGTACCCGCAGCTTCACGCCCTGCCGCGCCATGGCCGCGAATGCGGCGGTTCCCTGTGCGCCTGGCACGAAGTAGGGCGACACCAGGCCCAGTTCCTTTTCCGGCGTGCCGATGATGGCGGCCAGTTGGTGGGCCAGCAGCCCTTCGGGCCCGGCCTGGCCTTGCGCCTTGGCCGGATCGTCGCTGACCATGCGCGCGGGGGCCCAGGTCAGCGGCAGCGTGCCCGCCAGCAGGTCGCGCACGAAGGGCTGCTCGCGCATGGCCCCGACATAGGCGGCCGCGGACGGATTGGCTTCGATCGAGGCGGAGTCGGCGGCCAATTCGTCCAGCCTGGCGGCCGGGACGGCCGGCAGCAATTGGTCGACCGGGTAGGCCGAGACGCTGGCCCAGTAACGATCGAAGTCGGCCGAGACGTCGTTCACGATACCGCCCACGGCCAGCACGTCGAGATCGGCGAACAGCACGCCGTCGGTGGCCCCGAAATATTCGTCGCCGATGTTGCGGCCGCCCACGATGGTCGCCTGATTGTCGGCCGTGAACGACTTGTTGTGCATGCGCCGGTTCAGGCGCGAGAACTCGAACAGGTAGCCCACCATCTTGGGACGCCGGATGGCGAACGGGTTGAACAGCCGGACCTCGATGTTGGGGTGGGCGTCCAGCGCGGCCAGGGTCTCGTCCAGGCCGGCGATGCCGTTGTCGTCCAGCAGCAGCCGCACCCGTACACCACGGTCGGCCGCGGCGTGCAGCGCCTCCAGCATCATGGTGCCGGTCATGTCGCCGCGCCAGATGTAGTACTGGATGTCCAGCGTGCGTTCGGCCGCATGGGCCAGCAGCATGCGCGCGGCGAAGGCGTCGCGGGCGTCGGCCAGCGGGTGGAAGCCGGTCCTGCCCGGATGAGCGTCGGCCTGCGGCGCGATCACCCGGCCCAGCGCGGTCTGGCGCGAGGCGTCCGGGTCCAGGGCCGACGACACGGAGCGGTCGGCCAGCGGCGGCAGCGAGCAGCCGGCCAGCCAGGCCACGGCCAGCGACGAGGCCGCCAGCTTCGCGGCCCGCGTGCCGAGTCCGAGCGTGGTGCGCGGCATGCCGCCGCCGGGGTTCGAGATCCGTCTGTCCATGCCGCATTGTTGGGCAAGACGGGGCGCAACTCAAATCGCGCCGGCGGCGCGGGCGCGCTAGCCGCGCATGCGGGTTACTGCGCGCTGGTACTGCACCGGCCAGTCCGGCGCGGCGGCCTCGAGTTCGGTGGCGGCGCGCAGCGGCCAATAAGGATCGCGCAGCAGCGCGCGTGCCAGCAGGATCAGGTCGGCGTCGCCGCGTTGCAGGATGGCCTCGGCCTGACGGGCCTCGGTGATGCCGCCCACCGCCGCCGTGGCGATGCCCGCGTCCCGCCGTATCGCGGCAGCCAGGGGGACCTGGAAGCCGGGTTCGCCGCTGCCCTGCGAGCCGGGCCGGATGGAGCCGCTGGAGCAATCGACCAGGTCCACGCCCAGCGCCTTGAGCCGCTGCGAGAGAGCGATGGACTGGGGCAGGTCCCAGCCGCCGTCCAGCCAGTCGGTGGCGGACAGCCGCACGAACAAGGGCAGCTCGGACGGCAGGCTGTCGCGGACCGCGGCGGCGACGCGCAAGGGCACGCGGATGCGGCCTTCGAAGTCGCCGCCGCAGGCGTCGCGGCGCAGATTGGCCAGGGGCGACAGGAACTGGTGCATGAGGTAGCCGTGGCCCATGTGCAGTTCGATCACCCGCATGCCGATCGCGGCGGCGCGGCGCGCGGCGTGGGCGAACGCGTCCACGACGCCGGCGATGTCGGCCTCGGACATCTCGCGCGGCAGCGGATAGCCGTCGGCGAAGGGCAGGGCGCTGGGCGCCATGACCGGCCAGCCGCCGCGTTCCGTCGGGATGCCGGCCTTGCCTTCCCACGGGCGGCTGGTCGAGCCCTTGCGGCCCGCGTGCGCAAGCTGGATGCCCGGCACCGCGCCCTGCTCGGCGATGAAGCGCGCGATGGGAGCCAGCGCCTGCGCCTGGGCTTCATTCCAGATGCCGAGGTCGCCCGGGCTGATGCGTCCGTCGGCCGTGACCGCGGCCGCCTCCAGCAGCACCAGGCCGGCGCCTCCCACCGCACGGCTGCCCAGGTGCACCATGTGCCATGCGCTGGCCAGGCCGTCCACGCATGAATACTGGCACATGGGCGCGACGCCGATGCGGTTGGGCAGGGTGACGCCGCGCAGCGGCAGCGGGGAGAACAGGCGATGACTCATGGCGGGTGTGCTGATGCGGCCCTTCATTCGATGCTGACGTGCGCTTCTTGTACCACCTCGCGCCACTTGGCGGTTTCGCTTGCCATGTAGGCGCCGAAGTCGGCGGATTTGCCGCCGCGGGGCTGCAGGCCCATTTCGGCGAACCGGCGGCGCAGGCCCTCGGTGGCCAGGGCGCGGTTGACGGCGCCATTGAGCGTGGCGACGACCGCCTCCGGCGTGCCGCGCGGCGCCACCATGCCGTACCACGGCGTGACGTCGTAGCCCGGTACGCCGGCCCGGGCCAGGGTGGGCACGCCGGGCAGCACGTCCACCGGCTCGGGGCTGGTCACGCCCAGCGCGCGCACCTGGCCGGACTGGATGCGCGGCAGGGCCGCGCCCACGCCGTCTATCATCACGGCCACGCGGCCGGGTATCAGGTCGTTGTACGCCGGCGCTGTTCCCTTGTAGGGCACGTGCGCCATTTTCACGCCCGCCTTGTACAGCAGGACCTCGGTCGCCAGGTGCGCGGAGCTGCCCGCGCCGGCCGAGGCATAGGCGATCTGCCCGGGTCGGGCCTTGGCGGCCGCCAGCAGCTCGGCCAGCGTCCGGTAGGGCAGTTGGGCGCTGGCCAGCAGCACGTGCGGCGCCACCGCGACCAGGGCCACGGGCGCGAGGTCGCGCAGGTTGTCGTAGGGCAGGTTCTTGTGCAGGCTGGCATTGACGGCCAGCACGCTGAACGGCGCCATCATCAGGGTGTAGCCGTCGGCCGGTGCCTTGGCCACCGCGTCGGCGCCGATGATGCCGCTGGCGCCGGCGCGGTTTTCCACCACCACGGGCTGGCCGAGTTGGTGGGCCAGTTCCTCGGCCACCGCGCGAGTCATCAGGTCCAGCGTCGCCCCGGCCGCGAACGGCACGATGATGCGCACGGCGCGTTCTGGGTAGGCGCCGGCGGCGGGCAGGGCCGCGGCCAGCAGCAGGCCGCCCAGCAGTGTTTGCGGCAACTTCGGCATGGTGGGTCTCCTCTGGGCCGCGGCGGAGCGCGGCGCGCCTCGTGGCGGGCGCGGTGGTGGGGGGCGCGAGGCGGCAGTATAGGCAGCGCCCCGGCGCGCGGACCAGCGGCGTCGGGAGAAAACAGTGTTTCCGTTTTGGTAACTATGAGGCGACGTCTTCCCAGCGCGGCTGGCTGAACCAGCCCTTCAGGAAATCCAGGAAGGTGCGCACGCGCAGCGGCAGGTTGCGGCGGCTGGGAAAGACCGCGTGGATCTCCAGTTCGGTCGGCCGGTAGTCCGCCAGCACGGCTTCGAGCCGGCCCTGGCGCAGGTCCTCGGACACCATGTAGGTCGGGTGCATGGAGATGCCGTGGCCCAGCAGCGCGGCATGCCGCAGGGGCTCGCCGAAGTTGGCGCGTATGGTGCCGCCCACCCTGACCGTCACCTTGCCGCCGGGGCCCTGGAAGGACCAGACGTTGGTGGGAGACTTCAGCGCGTGCACCATGCAGTCGTGGCGCGCGAGATCCTCGACCGACGCCGGGCGGCCGCGCCGGGCCAGGTAGGCGGGCGCGGCCACCAGCACCTGCGGCACCCGGGCCAGCCGGTGCGAGACCTGGCTCGTGTCCTTGAGCGACGAGGCGATGCGCACCGACATGTCCAGCCCTTCGCCGACCAGGTCGGTGCGGCCGTCGTCCAGGTACATCACCACGCGGATGTCGGGGTGCGCGGCCGAGAACGCGGTGATCACCGGGACCAGGTGGAAGGCGCCGAACGAAGGCGGCGTACCCACGCGCAGCATGCCCTTGGGTTCCTTGACCGAGCGGCGCACGGCGGTCTCCACGCCTTCCATGTGCTCGAGCAGGTCGCGGCCATTCTCCAGCAGCGCCAGGCCGGACTCGGTCAGGCTCACGCTCTTGGTGGTGCGCTGGAGCAGTTGCACGCCCAGTTCCCGTTCGAGCCAGGCGATGTGCTTGGTGACGTTGCCCTTGGCCATGCCCAGCCGCTGGGCGGCGCCGGAAAAGCTCAGGCCCTGGGCGACCTCGATGAACACCTCGATGCAGCGCAGCTTGTCCAACGTGCCTCCCGATTGGGCATGAGTCTGTTTTCGTTCTGGAAACGATGATTTCCCGGTTGGATTCTATCGCGACCTGGGTCGCGTCGATACACTGCGACCGCATCGCCGATGCCCATCGTTCACGAGCATGACACCAGGCCCCTTTGCGTTTCCCGCAGCTTTCCAGTCGCATTCCTTGCTGACGCGCGTGGTGTTCCGGCCGGGCGCGGTGGACGAGGCCGGGCCGGAGCTGGCGAGCTTGGGCGCGCGCCGTCCGCTGCTGCTGGCCAGCCGCCGGTCGCGAACCATGCCGCAATACGGCCGGCTGGTGGATGCGCTGGGCGACCGCGCCGCGCAAAGCGTCGACGTGCCGCCGCATTCCTCGGTCGACACCGTCGAACGCGTGGCGCACGACATCGCGAAACACGAGGCTGACTGCCTGGTCGCCTTCGGCGGCGGCAGCGTCATCGACACGGCCAAGGCAGCCGCGCTGCTGGCGGCCGAAGGGGGAGAGCTGGCGCGGCACGCCACGCGCTTCACGCCTCCGGATACGGTGCGGGTGCCCGCGCTGCGGCGCGCGAAGCTGCCCATCCTGGCCGTGCCGCTGACCGCCTCGGGGGCGGAGATGACGCCGTCGTTCGGCATCGCGCATGGCCCCGGCAAGCTCTTGTTCCGGGACGAGCGCTGCGCCTGCCGCGTGGTGCTGCTGGACCCGGCCCTGAATGCGGAAGTACCGGCGCGGATCGTGCTCGACTCCGGCCTGAACGGTCTCGCGCATTGCCTGGAGGGCCTGTATTCCCGCCAGCGGTCGCCCTACGCGACGGCGCTGGCGCTGGAAGGCCTGGCGCGCTTCGCGGCGGCGCTGCCGGCCGTGGCCAGGCGGCCTCGCGACGCCGGAGCGCGCGGCGAGCTGCTGGTGGCCGCCAATCTGGGGGGCATGGTGCTGGCCTCGGCGGGCAGCTGCCTGCACCACGCGCTGTGCCATGTGCTGGGCAGCCGCTGCGGCGTTGCCCACGGCGCGGCCAACGCGGTGATGCTGCCCCATGTGGCGGACTACAACCTGCCGGCCGCGAACGCCGAACTGGCCATGGCGGCGGCTGCGCTGAGCGCGGGGCGCGAGACCCGGCCCGAAGCGGTGGCGGGCAGCCTGCGAGCCTTGCGCCAAGCCGTGGGCGCGCCGTCGCGGCTGCGCGACCTGGGCGTGGCGGCCGAGGCGCTGCCCGGCGTAGCAAGGCACGCGCTGGGCGAAAGGGGGCTGGCACTGAATCCGCGCCGGGTGACCGGCCAGGATGAATTGAGGCAGTTGCTGCAGGCCGCCTGGTAGCGGCACGGGTTGATCGCACTCATGGAGAAAGGAATGATCAAGGTGGTGGAAAGCGGCCAGAGCCTGGGCGCGCGGATCGAGAACCTGGACCTGTCCCGTCCGCTGGACGACGCGCAGTTCCGGCAGGTCGAGCAGTTGCTGGGACGTCATGGCGTGTTGAGTTTTCCCGGGCAGGACCTTACCCCCGCGCACTTGCGGTCCTTCGCCGCGCGCTTCGGCACGCTGGAGGTCAACGTGGCCAACAGCTACCAGGAGCCGGGCATGCCCGAGGTCATGATCCTGTCCAACATGGTGGAGGACGGCAAGCCCGTGGGGCTGGCCGATGCCGGGCAGGACTGGCACACCGACATGTCCTACAGCAGGATGATCGCCTTCGCCAACATCCTGTACGGCATCCGCATACCCGTGCGCGACGGCGAACCGCTGGGCTGCACCGAATTCAGCAACATGCACGCCGCCTACGACGCGTTGCCCGAGGGCCTGCGGCAGCGGCTGGACGGCATGACCGTGCTGCACGACTTCAACAAGTTCTGGGAAATGATGCGGCGGGAAAAAGGCAGCCAGCGTCCGCCGCTGACCGAGGCGCAGCGCCGCGCCAAGCCTCCGGTCTCGCATCCCGTCTTCCTGACCCATCCCATCACCGGGCGCAAGGTGCTGTATGCCAACCCCGGGTACGCGGTGCGCATCAACGAGCTGCCCGAGCACGAAAGCGACGAGATCCTGGCCTTCCTGTTCGCCCATCAGTTGCAGCCGGCCTTCCGCTATCGCCATCGCTGGGCGGTGAAGGACGTATTGATGTGGGACAACATGGGGACCATCCACAATGCCGTGGCCGACTATGGCCCGGACGAGTCCCGCCTGATCAAACGCTGCCAGGTCATGGCCGACCGGTATTTCGCTGCGGCGGCATGACGCTGGAGACCACGAGGAGGAGACCCCAATGAAAAAGACATCGACACTGTTGCTGGCCGCCACGCTGGCCGCCGCCGCGGGATCGGCCGCCGGCGCCTATCCGGACCGGCCCATACGCATGATCGTCGGCTTCGCGGCCGGCGGCCCCACCGACGTGATCGCCCGGGTGCTGGCGCAGGAAATGACGCGTTCGCTGGGGCACCCCGTGGTGGTGGAGAACAAGGCGGGCGCCAATTCGCTGATCGCCACGCGCGAGGTGGCGGCGGCCGGGGCGGACGGATACACCGTGCTGTTCGCCTCGCTGTCGCACAACGTCAACTGGCTGCTGCTGGGCGCCAAGGCCGGTTACGACCCGCTGAAGGACTTCACGCCGATTTCCAACGGGGCATCGCTGCCCATGGTCGCGGTCACCGCCTATCAGTCGCCCATCCAGTCCATGAAGCAGTTGATCGAGCAGGCGCGCGCCAGGCCGGACACCATCAGCTATGGTTCCGCGGGCAACGGCGGGTCGGCCCACCTGGCGGGCGCGATGCTGTCGACCATGGCCAAGGCGCGCATGATCCACGTGCCGTTTCGCGGCAACGGTCCGGCGTTGACCGAGGTCATGGCGGGGCGCGTCTCGTTCATGTTCTATCCCATCATAGGCGTGGCCGCCAACGTCCAGGAGAAGCGCCTGAAAGTGCTGGCGGTGGGGACGCCGCAGGCCGGCGCCGAGTTTCCCGGCGTGCCCACGATGGCCGACGTCGGCTTCCCCGACTTCCAGGACACTGCGCCGTGGGTGGGACTGCTGGCGCCGGCCGGCACGCCGCAGCCGGTGGTGCAGAAGCTGAACCAGTCCATGGTCGAGGCGCTGCGGCAGCCCGACGTGGGGAAGCGCCTGAAGGAACTGGGGGCGGAGGTCATCGGCGATACGCCCGAGGCGTTCGGCAAGTTCCTGGTCCAGGACCAGAAGCGCTGGGCCGAGGTGATCAAGGCCGCCGGCATCACGGCGGAATAGGCGCGGGGCCATGACCGGACTGTCACGTGCCTGCAGCATCGAAGACCTGCGCCGCGCATCGCGGCGCCGCCTGCCCCGCGCCATTTTCGATTTCTTCGACGGCGGCGCCGAAGACGAACAGACGCTGGCCGATAATTGCGCGGCCTTCCGCCGGGTACGGCTGGCACCGCGCGCGTTGGTCGACGTATCGGCGGTGGACCCCGGCGCGCGGGTACTGGGCGCCCCGTCCAGCCTGCCGCTGGCCGTCGCGCCCACCGGCGCGGTGGGGTTCGGCCGCCGCGGCGGCGACATCGCCATCGCCCGCGCCGCCGCCCGGGCGGGCGTGCCCTATACGCTGTCGACCTCGGCCACCGCCTCGATCGAGCAGATCGCCGATGCCGCGCCGGGGCGCCTGTGGTTCCAGGCCTACATCCTGCGCCACCGGCCGCTGCTGGAGTCGCTGATCGCCCGCGCGCGGGCGGCGGACTACGAAGGCCTGATGATCACCGTCGACCTGCCCGTGGGCGGCAAGCGCGAGCGCGACTTCCGCAACGGCCTGTCCTTCCCGTTCCACTACACCGCGCGCAACCTGCGCGACTTTGCCAGCCGGCCGGCCTGGGCGCTGGACATGCTGTGCCGCGGCCTGCCCGTGATGGAAAGCCTGAAGGGCCTGGAGGCGCCCGGCGCCGATGCCACGCGCCTGGCCTCGTCGGTGGGCCGCAGCTACGATCCCTCGTTCGACTGGGCGCGCCTGGAGGCCCTGCGCGACCAGTGGCCGCGCAAGCTGATCGTGAAGGGCGTGCTGCGTCCGGACGACGCCGACAGGCTGGCGCGCCTGGGCTGCGACGCCGTGGTCGTGTCCAACCACGGCGGCCGGCAGCTGGACGGCGCCGCGGCGACGCTGGACGCGCTGCCCGGCGTTGCGCAGGCCGCCGCCGGCCGCATGGAAGTGCTGGTGGATGGCGGCGTGCGGCGCGGCGGCGACATCCTGAAGGCGCTGGCGCTGGGGGCCAACGCCGTGCTGGTGGGGCGGGCCACGCTGTGGGGGGCGATCGCCGCGGGCGAGGCGGGCGCCGTTCGGGCACTGGACATCCTGCGGGAAGAGTTCCAGCGCGGCATGCAGCTTTGCGGCGCCCGCCGCGTGGCCGAGATCGGTCCGGATCTGCTGTTCGAGGCGCCACGCACGTATCAAAAAAATACGGTATAGTTGCGGTCTGCACGTGGGGCGGTAGCTCAGCTGGGAGAGCGTCGCGTTCGCAATGCGAAGGTCGGGAGTTCGATCCTCCTCCGCTCCACCAGGGTTTCATTCAAAAACGACGTACTGCATCTTGCGATGCGGACGTCGTTTTTGTTTTGGGCGAGCCTCTGATTTAATGTAATGAATATGATGCATTAAATGAGTTTCTTCTTTTAATGTCTCGAATAAGAGATATGGACTTGCGATGGCGTAGTGTTCCATATACGATTCATTATCTAGGATTTCGCCAATAATGTTCCGGATATAGAACATGAACCTTGCCGAGCTGGGAGAAGCCTTCCGTAGTGCCCGGATGGCGGCCGATCTGACTCAACAGCAGGTCGCCGAGATGAGCGGCGTGGCGCGCGGCCGCATCAGCATGTTCGAGACGGGGGCCTTGCCCGAAATCGGCGCCGTCAAGATGCTGAGCCTTTTCGATGCCGTGGGGCTGGAGTTGATCGCGCGTCGGCCAGGGCATCAGCGCACGCTCGACGACGTCCTGGCCGAGCCTGCCGAGGCGGGCGATATCCCCACGCGCCAGCGGGTGCGCAAGCGTTCCGCGCGCGGTCCGAAAGCGACGAAGCGCCAGCCATGAGCCGCGCGACGCTCGATGTCCATGTGAGCGGCGAACTGGTGGGAACGCTTGCCGAGGAAGCCGCCCGGTATGTCTTCGGCTACCTGCCCGACGTGCCGCCGAATCGCTTTGTTTCGCTGCTCATGCCGGTGCGCGCGGCGTCGTACGACTGGAAGACGCTGCATCCCTTCTTCCAGATGAATCTGCCCGAGGGGTTCAAGAAGAATCTGATGATCCGCCGCCTGGGCCCGCATGCCGACGTCAGCGATTTCGGTCTGCTTGCGCTGACGGGCGCCAACACGATCGGACGCGTCCAGGTGGTGCCGCGAGGCGCCACGCTTGCCGCGGCCTCCAGCAAGGCCGACATGGCGGGATTGCTCGCGTCGGCCAATTCGCGGGAAAACCTGTTGCGGCTGCTGGAAGGCGGGGTGGCGGAAGGGGTGTCCGGCGTCATGCCCAAGGCGCTCGTGCGGCCCGAGGACAGGGCGACGGTCTGGACGGACGAGTTCATCCTGAAGACGGGTTTCGAGGATCTGCCGGGACTCGCGATCAACGAGTTCCTTTGCCTGGAAGTCGCTCGTGCGGCCGGCCTCGAGGTGCCCGAGGCACGGCTGTCCACCGACGGGCAGGTGCTGGCGGTACGGCGCTTCGACCGTACCGCGGACGGTCGGATGCTGGCGGTCGAGGATTACTGCGCGCTCAAGCCCAATGACGCCGTCAACAAGTACAAGGGGACGCTGGAGGATCTGGCCAGGCTCACCCGTGCCTACGTGCCGCGCGCGGCATTCAAGGATGCGGCGCGTCGCCTCTATGTGTTGATATTGCTGAATTACGCCATCCGCAATGCCGATGCGCATCTGAAGAATTTCGCACTGGTCTATACCGATATCGACGATGTCCGGCTGGCGCCGGTCTACGACGTCCTGAGCAGCACCGTCTATCCGAGATTCGCGACGAGCCTGCCTGCGCTGCCCTTGCAGGGCAAGCGCGTGTGGGCGTCGGGCAGCATGCTGGCGATCTACGGGGCCACGTGGCTGGGCCTGAGCAAGGCGGACATGGACGAAGCGCGCGAACGGATCACGCAAGCCGTGCACGGGATCGCGCCGATGATCACCGACCATGCCGCGCGCTACCCGGGCTTTCGCGATGTCGCGCAGGGCATGCTGGCCGCCTGGGGTACCGGGCTGGCCGATATCAGGCCCGACGCCAAGCCTGGAAAAACCGTTCCCGTTCCATTGCGCGGATAGGCGCGGGGCACGCCTCGCGCCATATCCCTCAATGCGGCTTGACCGCCACCTTCAGCACATTGTCCCGCTGGTTCGCGAACAACTCGTAGGCCGCCACGATGTCGTCCAGCTTGAACTGGTGGGTCACCAGCAGCCCCAGGTCCAGGCGCCCGGATTCCAGCACGTTGATCAGCCGCCGCATCCGTTCCTTGCCGCCGGGGCACAGCGCGGTATTGATCTTGTGGTCGCCCAGTCCGGCGGCGAAGGCCGATAGCGGCAGGGTCAGGTCCTCGGCATAGACGCCCAGGCTGGACAGGGTGCCGCCCGGCTTGAGCACGCGCAGCGCGGACGCGAAGGTCGACTGGGTGCCCAGGGCCTCGATCGAGGCGTCCACGCCGCGGCCGCCGGTCAGCTTCATGATCTCGTCCACCACGTCGCATTCGCGGAAATTCAGCGCGACGTCCGCCCCCAGCCTGCGGGCGATGTCGAGCCGGTGCGGGTTCCCGTCGATGGCGATGATGGTCGTCGCGCCCGACAACCGGGCGCCGGCGGTGGCGCACAGGCCGATGGGGCCCTGGGCGAACACTGCCACGACGTCGCCGATGCGGATGTTGGCGTTCTCGGCGCCCTTGAAGCCGGTGGACATGATGTCCGGGCACATCAGCACCTGTTCGTCGGTCAGGCCGTCCGGGATGGGGGCGAGGTTGGCCTGGGCATCGGGCACCAGCACGTATTCCGCCTGGGTGCCGTCGATGAGGTTGCCGAAGCGCCAGCCGGCGGTGGCCTTGTAGCCGTGGCAGCCGCACAGGCCCTGCGGGACCAGGTAGCTGCCGTCCTGCGACGGCACGCCGTCCTGGGCGGCGTAGGAATTGAAATTGGGGCAGATGGCGCCGGCGATGACGCGCTGGCCTTCCCGGTAGCCGGCCACGGCGCTGCCGAGTTTCTCGATCACGCCCACCGGCTCGTGGCCCACGGTCAGGCCCGGCGCGACGGGGTATTCGCCTTTCAGGATGTGGATGTCGGTCCCGCAGATGGTCGTGGTGGTGATGCGGACCAGGGCGTCGTTCGGGCCCACGCCGGGGATGGGCTTGTCCGCGATCTCGATGCGCCCGGGCGCAACGAACACGGCGGCTTTCATCATGGCAGTCATCGTTCGGCCTCCGGAAGGTGAGGGGGATGGAACCATTACACAGGAGATCCGGGACAGTTTGATTGATCCAGGTCAGTCGCGGTCATGATGGGAAGGAAACAGCGGGTTACCCCGGCCGGCGGAAATATGCTTAAAACCCATGTTCATAAGATGCGGTCAATTTCGCCTTACTGCCCGCTAATCCGCATAAAATCTAAGGTTTACGTCCGACGGCCAGTCATGGTTTGGTAAACTGGCCCGACTATCTAGATGGGATCCGACAGGCCATGGCCGCTTTCAATACCGAACGCGTCACGAGCGTTCATCACTGGAACGAGACGCTTTTCAGCTTCAAGACCACGCGCGATCCCGCGCTGCGTTTCCATAACGGCCATTTCGTCATGATCGGCCTGGAGGTCGAGGGCAAGCCGTTGATGCGCGCCTACAGCATCGCCAGCGCCAACTACGAGGAACACCTCGAGTTCCTGAGCATCAAGGTGCCCAACGGTCCGCTCACGTCGCGCCTGCAGCACCTGAAGGAAGGCGATTCCATCCTGGTCAGCCGCAAGCCGGTCGGTACCCTGGTGGTGGACGACCTGCTGCCCGGCAAGAACCTGTATCTGTTCGGCACGGGCACGGGCCTGGCCCCCTTCATGAGCATCATCAAGGATCCCGACGTTTACGAGCGCTTCGAGAAAGTGGTGCTGGTGCACGGCGTGCGCTGGGTCAGCGAACTGGCCTATTCGGACTACATCGGCAGCGAACTGCCGGGCAACGAATATTTCGGCGACATGGTGCGCGACAAGCTGATCTACTATCCCACGGTCACGCGCGAGCCGTTCCGCAACCAGGGCCGCATCACCGATCTGCTGACCAGCGGCAAGCTGGCGGCGGACATCGGCCTGCCTCCCATCAATCCCGAGCATGACCGCGCCATGCTGTGCGGCAGCCCGCACATGCTGGCCGACGTCACCGCCATCCTGGACGGCCTGGGCTTCAAGGCGTCCGAGCACACCGGCCATGCCGGGGACTACGTGGTCGAGCGCGCCTTCGTCGAGAAGTAATCCGGATCAGTGCACGAGCCGGCCGGACTCGGCCAGCTCCCGGATGCGCTGGACCGTGTCCATGTCGGCGGCGATATAGGCCTGCTTGCGCAGGGCCACCACGGTTTCGTCCAGCTCGCTGTGGCCTTCCTGCAGGTCCAGCTCGTAGATGAAGCGCAGGAACAGCACGTCGGGTTCGGGTTCCTCGATGCGGACCGTGGCTTCGCTGCGCGGCCACAGTTCGGTGGCGGTGGCCAGCACCCTGACCTGCCGCATGGGCGTCAGCGTGACCTCGTCGTGGACCTGGAACGGTCCGAAGTCGAGCACGCGCTTGAGCACGGTGTGCTCCTGCCCGACCGCTTCCGCCTCGATGGTGCAGCTTTCCAGCCCCATGACGAATTCCGTGGGCTCGTGGGCCCGGATGAACAGCCCGCGCCAGATCTGCTCGCGGGTGAGCGGCGTCAGCAGGGGGACGAGCGGGTCGTTGATCTGGATGAGGTGTTCGAAGCGAAGCATGGAGAGCGCGGTTCCCGGAGTGTTCTCCTAAGGATACCGCGCTCCGGCGCGCCCGGGCGCTAGTCGATCAGCATGGGCAGCACCATCAGTTGCTGGCCGTTGACGTGCATGCGCCGTTGCAGCGAGTTGATCGCCTGGTTGTGCAGCAGGCGGGTGACGAAATTCTCGCGCTTGAACACCAGCTTGCTGGCGAAGACGATGGTGTTGGGATATTCCTGCAGGACTTCGGTGATTTCCTTTTCCAGGGTCCGCACGGCGTCGGTGCCGAAGCGGAGGCGGCTGGTCGCGGCCATGCCGTAGCTGTTGCAGAAACGCTCGAAGAATTTCAGCGAGGTCGTCGCCTGGAGCTTCATCGCCTCCATCGCTTCCGGGCCGCCGTAGACCTGCGCGTCCACGGTCCGTGCGTTGATGAAGATGAAGTTCTTGAAGTGATCGGGGAACATGCGCTGCACCCACAGCAGCGCGTGCAGGCCGCCGCCGCGGCTGGAGCCGACCAGGAAGGCGGCCGTGGGGGCGTAGGGGTCGAGCGCGGGCGGCGAGCAGTCCGAGCCGAAGGCCTGGTCGGCGAAGATGTCGTCGATCGCGGCGATGCGGCGCCGCGTTTCCCGGTAGTGCGACCGTATCCCCAGGCAGATGAGGATCAGCACGCTGGTGATGAGCAGCGTGGCCCAGCCGCCTTCGAAGAATTTCTCGACGATGGTGACGACCAGGATGGAGCTGGTGATGGTGACGGCCACCAGCGACAGGGCCAGGCGCTGCCGCCAGTGCTTCTTGTGCAGGGGCTTGTGGCGGTTGCGTATCCAGAAGAGCGACAGGCCCGCCAGCGACAGCGTGAAGGTCAGGAACACGTTGATCGAATACAGCACCACCAGGACGGATACCTTGCCGCCCGTCAGCAGCAGGATGGCGAAGGCGGAGATGCCCATCAGCAGGATGCCGTTCTCGGTAACGAGCCGGTTCGACAGGTAGCGGAAGCGGTGCGGCATCCAGGAGTCGGAAGCCATGTTGGACAGCACCGAGGGGCCGCCCAGGAAGCCGGTGTTGGCGGCTACGAACAACAGGCCCGCCTCGAAGGCCAGCACCACGGTCAGCGCCACGACCAGGTTGCCGCCGCCGAAGCCCATTTCACCGAGCACGTTGCCGAACACCACGGCGTTCAGCGTCTGGCCCTCCACCGGCGCCGCGTTCCACAGCAGGTACAGCAGGATGATGCCGCCGGCGGTGAAGGCCAGGCTGGTGGCCATCAGCAGCATGGTCGCCTTGCCGGTATGGACCACCGGCTCGGCCAGGCGATCGACGTTGTTGGAGACCGCCTCGATCCCGGTATAGGTGCCGCCGCCCAGCGAATAGGCCTTCAGGAACACCGCCAGCACGAAGAACCAGCCGGCCTCCTGTGAGAACTCGCGCACTTCCCGGATGGTGTCCGGAATCAGCAGCGGCAGGCCCTCGGCGTGGGCGAAGATGCCCCAGGCGATCAGGATGGCATGCGTGACCACGAAGCCGGCGAAGATGGGCAAGAGGACCTTGATGCTTTCCTTGGCGCCGCGCAGGTTCAGCCATATCAGCAGGAGCACCATCACACAGGCGGTCCACAGCTTGAACGTCTGCCAGCTTGCCGGCAGCAGCGAGAACAGCGCGTCGGTGCCGCTGGCCACGGAGATGGCGATGGTCAACACGTAGTCCACGATCAGCGCCGACCCGGACACCAGCCCGGCCGTGGGACCCAGGAGCGCGGTCGAGACCCGGTAGCCGCCGCCGCCGGTGGGGAACAGCTCGATGACCTGGTTGTAGGCAAGCGCGACGACGAACACCGTGATGGCGGTGGCGATGGCCAGGAAGAGGGCGAGGTGGGTATGGGAGCCCAGCGCGCGGAAAGCTTCCTCGGGGCCGTAGGACGAGGAAGACAGGCCGTCCGCGCCCAGTCCCACCCAGGCCAGGAAGGCCGCCAGCGCGAGGGAATGCCGGGTGTCCGGGGACAGCGGGTCCCGGGCCTTGCCCAGCAGACGCTCGCGCCATGAGGTTGCTTTCATACGAAGGGATTCCTGCTGCCTGGTGTCGGGTGGCTTCTTGATCGCGCGGCGCGCAGCGTACGCTTTTGGAGGAAATCGCGCTTTGAAGGCCATTCTAGCAACAGGGAAATTGTTACCCTGGGGCGGGGCAGGCACTATGACAAACGAATTTCTGATAG
Organism: Pigmentiphaga sp. H8; assembly: GCF_003854895.1. Lineage (NCBI taxonomy): Bacteria > Pseudomonadati > Pseudomonadota > Betaproteobacteria > Burkholderiales > Alcaligenaceae > Pigmentiphaga > Pigmentiphaga sp. H8. Next base: position 1,809,934 of record NZ_CP033966.1, read on the forward strand.
CTTTATGCATAGGCGCCCATGGGCGCGGATTCCCCATTCCTCGAGGCAAGCATGAGCAAGCAGATCATCCACACCGATGCCGCGCCGGCGGCCGTCGGCCCGTATTCCCAGGCCGTGGCCGTACCCGCCTCCGGCAAGACCGTCTATCTGTCGGGCCAGATCGGGCTGATTCCCGCCACCGGCCAACTGGAGACGGGCAGTTTCGAGGCCCAGGTGCGCCAGGCCTTCGCCAACATGGAAGCGGTGGTGCGCCAGGCGGGCGGCACGCTGGATCAGGTCGTCAAGCTGACGCTGTTCCTGACCGATCTGTCCAAGTTCGGCACGGCCAACGACATCATGGCGCAATTGATCCCCCAGCCTTTCCCCGCCCGCTCCACGGTGGGCGTGGCTGCCTTGCCCAAGGGCGCCGAGTTCGAGGTCGAGGCGATCCTGGTCATCTGATCCGGGTCCAGCCATGAGCGCGCGCACCGCCGCCCAGGACGAGGCCGAGCTGACGCCGCAGCAGCGCAAGATGCGCAAGCTCGGGCTGCGCGTCGCGGACGACTTCGTCCTGCACCTGCCCATCCGCTACGAGGACGAGACGCAGCTGACGCCGATCAAGCGGCTGCTGCCGGGCATGTGGGCGCAGGTCGAGGGCGTGGTCACGCGCTGCGAAGTCGCCTACCGGCCGCGGCGCCAGCTGGTGGCCGCGATCGAGGACGACACCGGCGAACTCGCGCTGCGCTACCTGAATTTCTACCCCAGCCAGCAGAAGCAACTGGCGGTGGGGCGCCGCATCCGCGCGCGGGGCGAGGCGCGCGGCGGTTTCTTCGGCATGGAGATGGTGCATCCGCGTACCACGGTCGCCGACGGCGACACGCCCTTGCCCGACCGCCTGACGCCGGTCTATCCCACCACCGAGGGGCTGCCCCAGGCCACGTTGCGCAAGGCCATCGCCGCGGCGCTGGCGCAGGCGGACCTGCGCGACACGCTGCCGGAGGCGCTGCTGCAGCGCTATGGCCTGATGCCTTTCGGCCAGGCCGTGCGGCTGCTGCACGCGCCGCCGCCCGACGTGGCCACGCAGCCCCTGGTCGATCGCGCGCATCCGGCCTGGCTGCGCATCAAGTTCGACGAACTGCTGGCCCAGCAGTTGTCGCTGGCGCGGGCGCGCGCCGCCCGGCTGGACAAGCGGGCCCCGCCGCTGGCGCGCTCGACCGCGGCGGACGGACTGGTGGCGCGGCTGCTGCGCGCGCTGCCGTTCGAACTGACCGGCGCCCAGCAGCGGGTGCGGGACGAGATCGCCGCCGACCTGACCCGGCCGCACCCCATGCAGCGGCTGCTGCAGGGCGACGTGGGCAGCGGCAAGACGGTGGTGGCGGCGCTGGCCGCCGCGCAGGCCATCGACAACGGCTATCAGGCGGCGCTGATGGCGCCCACCGAGATCCTGGCCGAACAGCATTTCCGCAAGCTGGTGGGCTGGCTCGAGCCGTTGGGCGTGAAGGTGGCCTGGCTGACCGGCAGCCTGACGCCCAAGGGCCGGCGCGAGGCGGCCGCGCTGATAGAAAGCGGCGAGGCGCCGCTGGCGGTGGGCACGCAGGCCCTGATCCAGCAGCACGTGCAGTTCGCGCGGCTGGGCCTGTCCATCGTCGACGAGCAGCACCGCTTCGGCGTGGGCCAGCGGCTGGCCCTGCGCAACAAGGGCGGCGAGGACGAGGTATTCCCCCACCAGTTGATGATGTCGGCCACGCCCATCCCCCGCACGCTGGCGATGACCTTCTTCGCCGACCTGGACGTCTCGGTCATCGACGAACTGCCGCCGGGCCGCGTGCCGGTCATCACCAAGCTGCTGTCGGATACGCGCCGCGACGAGGTGGTGGCGCGCATCCACGAGGCCGCCCGCACGGGCCGCCAGGTGTACTGGGTGTGTCCGCTGGTCGAGGAAAGCGAGACGCTGGAGTTGCAGACCGCCGTCGATACCTTCGAGACGCTGCGGCAGGCGCTGCCGGAACTGCGCGTGGGACTGGTGCACGGCCGGCTGCCGACCTCCGAGAAGGCGGCGGTCATGCAGGCCTTCAAGGACGGCGATCTCGACCTGCTGGTGGCCACCACCGTGATCGAGGTCGGCGTCGACGTGCCCAATGCCTCGCTCATGGTGATCGAGCACGCCGAACGCTTCGGCCTGGCGCAGTTGCACCAGTTGCGCGGCCGGGTAGGGCGGGGCGCGGCCGAATCGGTGTGCGTGCTGCTGTACCAGGCGCCGCTGTCGCAGGTCGCCAAGGCGCGGCTGCGCACCATGCACGAAACCACCGACGGCTTCGAGATCGCGCGGCGCGACCTCGAGCTGCGCGGGCCGGGCGAGTTCCTGGGCGTGCGGCAATCGGGCCTGGCGCTGATGCGGTTCGCCGACCTGGACGCCGACCTGGAGATCGCCGAGCAGGCGCACGATGCCGCCGCCGAATTGCAGGCGCACGCGCAGGACGTGGTGTCCGCCCACCTGGCGCGATGGATGCGCGGGCGGGAAGATTTCCTCAAGGCTTGAAAAGAGGCGAGAGATGACCCTGACAGAACTGAAGTACATCGTGGCGGTGGCGCGGGAGCGGCACTTCGGCCGTGCCGCCGAAGCCTGTTTCGTCAGCCAGCCCACGCTTTCGGTGGCCATCCGCAAGCTGGAGGACGAGCTGGGCGTGACGCTGTTCGAGCGGGGCGGCACCGAGGTGGGCGTGACCCCCATCGGCGAGCGCATCGTGGCCCAGGCCCAGAAGGTGCTGGAGGAAAGCGCCAACCTGAAGGAGATCGCCAAGCAGGGGCATGATCCCTTGTCCGGCGCGCTGCGGGTGGGCGTGATCTACACCATCGGCCCCTATCTGCTGCCGCAACTGGTGCCGCGCCTGATCGAGAGCGCGCCGCAGATGCCGCTGCTGCTGCAGGAATATTTCACCACGCGGCTGCTGGAGCTGCTGCGCCAGGGCGAGATCGATTGCGCCATCATGGCCCTGCCGCTGCCCGACGCCGGGCTGACCATCCAGCCGCTGTACGACGAGCCCTTCGTGGTGGCGGTGCCCAAGGGGCATCCGCTGGCCAGCCGCAGCCACGTCAAGGCCGAGGAACTCAAGAGCGAAACCATGCTGCTGCTGGGCACGGGCCATTGCTTCCGCGACCAGGTGCTGGAGGTCTGTCCCGAGCTGTCGCGCTTTTCGGCGACCACCGAAGGCATCCAGCGGACCTTCGAGGGATCGTCGCTGGAGACCATCCGGCACATGGTGGCCTCGGGCATAGGCATCACGGTGCTGCCGATGTCGTCGATCCCGGCCCAGCCCGACGACCGCGACCTGCTGCGCTACATTCCCTTCGAGGCACCGGTGCCCGACCGGCGCGTGGTGCTGGCATGGCGCAAGAGCTTCCCGCGCACGGCCGCCATCGACACCCTGATCGCCGCGATCCACGACTGTCGGCTGAATGGCGTGACCATGCTGGAGGCCAGCGCGCAGACGGCCTGAGGCCACGGCGCTTGTCATGCCGCGATTCATCCCAATCTAGTATCCTGTGACGTCGGTTTCGACTTTGACAAGGAGTCAGCTATGGTGAAGAAAGCAACTGCCAAGAAACCCGCAAGCAATGGTGGCGCGGCCCGTTCGGCCGCCGGTGCGCTGCGCATCGACATCGGCATCTCGGACAAGGACCGCGCCGCGGTGGCCGGGGGCTTGTCCAAGCTGCTGGCCGATACCTACACGCTCTACCTGATGACGCACAACTTCCACTGGAACGTGACGGGGCCGATGTTCAACACCCTGCATGCCATGTTCATGACCCAGTACACCGACCTGTGGAACTCCATCGACGACGTGGCCGAGCGCATCCGCGCGCTGGGACACGTCGCGCCGGGCACCTACCGCGAGTTCGCCAAGCTCACCACGATCAGCGAACCGGCCGACGTGCCCGAGGCGCTGGAAATGGTGCGCCAGCTGGTGGTGGGGCACGAGGCGGTGGCCAAGACCGCCCGCAACATCCTCAAGGTGGCCGACGCCGCCAGCGACGAGCCGACCGCCGACCTGCTGACCCAGCGCCTGGAATTCCACGAGAAGACCGCCTGGATGCTGCGCAGCCTGCTGCAATAACCCCGAGGCCCGGGCGCCGTTCCCGGCGCCGTGTCATGGAAATCCCTGCCTCGCGGGCGACGCGATGCAGGGATTTTTTTCTAGGTTCTTTCCCTGCCTGGATGCGGAAAATTATTTGAGGTTTAAAAATTTTAAGTTAAATTAATCTTCGACCCGTCACTGCCGGCCGCGAGGCCGCGCATACCGCTGGAGACCACTCATGGAACGCTCGGGGCATCTCGATACCTTTGCGCGCGATCATCTTCCGCCGCCCGAGGCCTGGCCGGCATTCCTGCTCGATCATCCCGCCGTCCGCTATCCCGCCCGCTTGAACTGCGCGGCCGAGCTGGTCGACGGCGCGGTGGCGGCGGGGCACGGCCAGCGTCCGGCCATCTGGACGGTGACCGACGGCAAGCCGTCTGCCATCACCTATCTCGAACTGCAGCAGCGGGTGGACCGCCTGGCGCGCGTCCTGGTCGAGGACATGGGCCTGGTGCCCGGCAACCGGGTCCTGCTGCGCGGACCGAACAATCCGGCCATGGCGACCGCCCTCTTGGCCACGATCAAGGCGGGTCTGGTGGCGGTGCCCACCATGCCGCTGCTGCGCGCGGTGGAACTCAAGCCCGTCATCGACAAGGCGCAGGTCAGCGCGGCGCTGTGCGACGTGCGCCTGCGCGACGAGATCGACGCCTGCATGCGGCCCGGCCCCACCCAATGCCCCACGTTGGCACAGGCTCGCTTTTTCAACGACGACGGCCCTGAGTCGCTGGAGACCCTGGCGCGTGGCAAGGCCGTACCTTTCCCCGCCTGCGATACGGCCAGCGACGACGTCTGCCTGATCGCCTTCACCAGCGGCACCACGGGCAGCCCCAAGGGCTGCATCCACTTCCACCGCGATGTGCTGGCGATGTGCGATCTGTTCCCGCGCTCGATATTGCAGGCCACGCCCGACGACATTTTCTGCGGCACGCCGCCGCTGGCGTTCACCTTCGGCCTGGGCGGCATGCTGTGCTTCCCCCTGCGCGCCGGCGCTTCCACCGTGCTGTCCGAGAAGCTGACCCCGGCCTCGCTGCTGGAAACCATCCAGGCCACCCGCGCCACCATCGTCTTCACCGCGCCCACCTTCTACCGCCAGATGGCGGCGCTGGCATCGGGCTACGACATCTCCAGCCTGCGCCATTCCGTCTCGGCCGGCGAGGCCCTGCCCGACGCCACGCGCCAGAGCTGGAAGCAGGCCACCGGCGTGGAAATGACCGACGGCATCGGCAGTACCGAGATGATCCACATCTTCATCTCCAGCGCCGGCCAGGACGTGCGCCGGGGCGCCATCGGCAAGGTGGTGCCCGGCTACGAGGTCTGCATCGTCGACGAATCCATGCAGCCGCTGCCGCCTCGCACCGTCGGCCGCCTGGCCGTGCGCGGCCCCACCGGCTGCAAATACCTGGCCGACGATCGCCAGGCCAACGCCGTGCGCCAGGGATGGAACCTGACCGGCGATTCCTTCATGATGGACGAGGACGGCTACCTGTATTACCAGGCCCGCACGGACGACATGATCATCTCGGCCGGCTACAACATCGCCGGCCCCGAGGTCGAAAGCGCCTTGCTCCAGCACGAGGCCGTGGCCGAATGCGGCGTGATCGGCGTTGCGGACGACGAGCGAGGCCAGGTCGTCACCGCCTTCGTCGTGCTGCGTCCCGGCTTCGCGCCTGGAGACGATCTGGCCAAGATTCTCCAGGAGCACGTCAAGCGCACCATCGCTCCCTACAAGTACCCGCGCGTCATCCGCTTCGTCGATGCCTTGCCCCGTACCGAAACGGGCAAGCTCAAGCGTTTCGCGCTGCGCGGGCTGAACTAGCGGTGTCCGGGGCCCGGCAGGGCCCCGCCGCTGTTATTGGCAGGTGGTCACGTTCGTGACCTCGACCAGGGCTTCCCGCACGTCGCAGGCCAGCTTGCGCGGCAGGTCGCCGGTTTCGGTGCAATTGCCCATGCCGTTGTAGGCCCAGATCGACCCGGTCATTCCCGTGCCGGGACGGTCGGCGGGGCAGCGGGCTTCGAAATGCACCGTGATGCAGTTGGCGACCTTGGGCTGCACGCGGGGCCGGATGCCGATCACCGAGGGCAGTCCCCCCTTGGCGGGGCATTGGGCCGCCTGCAGGCGTATGGCGCGCCGCTCGGCGGCGAGATGATCCAGCAGCGCCTGGGTCCGGCGCTCCTGTTCCTGGCGGGCGAGCTCCGCCTTCCTGCGGGTTTCTTCCTCGCGCTGTTTTTCCTTGGCCTGCCTGGCCTGTTCCGCGGCGCGGGCTTCTTCGGCCTTGCGCTGTTCTTCCTGCTTGCGCTGGGCTTCTTGCAGACGCCGGGCCTCCTGGGGGTTTGCCGCCGGCGTCGCGGCCGCGGTCCGTTGCGGCGCGGACGAGGCGGGGGGCGCCGGGGAGGAGGCCGCGCGGGCCTGCGCCGCCGCGGCGTTCGCCGCCATGATCCGGTCGGCGCGCTCGGCGGCTTCGCGCTCGCGCTGCTGTTTCTGCTGCCCGATCTGCCGCAGTTTCTGGTTCAGGTTGCGTTCGAAGTCCTGCGATTGCTGCGCCATGCGCATGTTGGTCTGGTTGGCCTGTTGGAAGCCGCTGGCCAGGCCGCTCATGATCGCGTTCATCGTGGCCTGTGATTCGGCCGCCCGTTCGGCGGCGCGACGCTGGGCATATTCCCGGGCGCGTTCGCGCTCGATCCGGTCCTTTTCCCGGTTTTCCATGGCCGCGGCCAGGCGTTCGCGTGTCACGGGAAGGTAGATGTTGTTCCAGGTCGAGTACTCGTCATCGTCTGGATCCTGCGATCGTCCCATCATGCGGATGGAAGTGCCGCGGTTGGTGTAGACGTTGAGATAGTCGCCGTTGAAGGTGAAAATATTCTCCGTGCCCGTGTAGTGGTGAATCAGGCGATCGTCCGCAGTCAGCTCGAGCCGCCTGCTGTCGAACTCGTCGCCGGACCGGTTCGGCAGGCTCAGTGCGCGAAAAGCCTTGAGGTCGGTCTTGGAGGGCGGGCGGTAGATTTCCCGGCCAGGGCGCGATCCGTCGAGCAGGCTGTATTCCAAAACCAGGTTGCCTGCCTCGTCTTTGTCGACCTTGAGCAGGATGGTGCGGCCGACGAAGGTCTGGCCCACACTGTGTTCCCAGATGCCGAACGGTCCGGCGGCGCGCAACTGCTGGTAGGGAGAGCCCGGATCGAGGCTGACGGGAACGGTGCTGCCGTCGGGCAGGGTGTAGACGTCGCGGCGCAGCGGCTTGGGCGTCATGCTGAACGGGCCGATCGACGCCGCATAGGAAAAATGCGCCGCAGACTCGGTCAGGGTCAATTGCAGATCGTTGAGAGAGCCGTTCAATACCTGCATGCGACCACTCTGGTCGAAGCGGATGGTCGCCTCGTCGTCGCTGAACATGCCGGAGTTTTCGATCAGCACGTGGTAGGTGTCCTGGGTCGCCGTGGTGCGAACCAGGAGCCGGACCGAGTTGGCATGTACCAGGCGGTTGGCCGAGTAAAGGCTGATGGCCAGCGCTCTCTTGTCCGGTTCTGCCGCTACCCGCAACTGGTCGCCGTCGTCATTGACGTACAAGTGGCCGATGTAAGGCTGCAAAAAGCCCCATTGGATCTGTTGGAAGGCGGCCTGGGCCGCCGCGATGGCTTCGGGCGAACGGGCGGTATCCGCCGGGTCTGTCGTGGCGCAGCCGGCGAGGGCTGCGCATAGCAGCGCGGGTGCGAGCAGGAGTTTTCTCATGCGCGCATTCTAGGAATCGGAGGGTGGGCACGCATCACCCGATCCTGTGAGAGGCGCTGTTACCATAACGGCATGGACCCTACGCTTCCCGTCTCTCTTTCCCACCGCCTGGGCCTGTACATGCGCCTCGTGCGCCTGGACAAGCCGATCGGCATCCTGCTGCTGGTCTGGCCCACGCTGTGGGCCCTGTGGGCCGCCAGCAACGGAGAGCCGTCGCTGTACCTGGTGTTCGCGTTCGTGATGGGTACGGCGCTGATGCGTTCGGCCGGCTGCGGCATCAACGATTATTTCGATCGCGACGTCGATCTGCACGTCGAGCGCACGCGCGACAGGGTGTTGACGTCCGGCCTGATCTCGGGCCGCGAGGCGCTGGGCGTGACGCTGGTGCTGACGCTGCTGGCGCTGCTCCTGATCCTGCCCATGAACCGCCTGGTCTGGGCCCTGTCCGTGGTGGCCGTGTTCCTGTCCGTCACCTATCCCAAGTTCAAGCGCTTCTTCGCCATTCCCCAGGCCTACCTGGGCATCGCCTTCGGCTTCGGCATCCCCATGGCCTACGCGGCCGTGCTCGAGACCGTGCCGCTGGAAGGCTGGATCATGCTGGCCGCCAACATCTTCTGGGCGATCGCCTACGACACCGAGTACGCCATGGTGGACCGGCCCGACGACCTCAAGCTGGGCCTGCGCACCTCCGCCGTCACCTTCGGCAAGTGGGACGTGGCCGCCGTGGGCGCGTGCTATGCGGCGACCCTGGCGCTGCTGGGCGTGGTCGGTGCCATACTGGACTACGGGTGGGCCTATGCCGCGGGCCTGGCGGGCGCCGCCGCCATCGCCGTGCGCCACCTGTGGTGGATCCGCCATCGCGACCGCGCGGCGTGTTTCCGCGCCTTCCTGCACAACACCTGGTTCGGCTTCTCGGTGTTCGCCGGCATCTTCGTGCAGACCACGCTGCTGGGCTAGCGCGGGCGGTTCGGCAGGGTGGGCCGGCCTATATAATCGTCGCTTTTCCCCCGAAGCCATGTCGTCCATCGCCGACAACCTACGCGCCGTCCGCCAGCGTATCGACCATGCCGCCCAGGCCTGCGGCCGCGCGCCGGGCGAGGTGGCGCTGCTGGCGGTGTCCAAGACCTTTCCCGCCCAGGCGGTGCGCGAGGCCCACGGGGCCGGGCAGCGGGCCTTCGGCGAAAGCTACGTCCAGGAGGCCGTCGACAAGCTGGCCGCGCTGGAAGACCTGCGGGCCGGCACCGAATGGCATTTCATCGGACCCCTGCAAAGCAACAAGGCGCGCCAGGTCGCCGCCCATTTCGACTGGGTCCACAGCGTCGACCGCCTGAAGATCGCCCAGCGCCTGTCCGATCTGCGGCCGCCCGGCATGGCCGACCTCCAGCTGTGCATCCAGGTCAACATCGACGACCAGCCGACCAAGAGCGGCGTGGCGCCCGCCGAGGCGCTCGGGCTGGCGCGGGAAATCGCCGCGCTGCCGCGCGTTCGGCTGCGCGGGCTGATGTGCATTCCCGCTCCCCAGCACGATCCCGGCCGCCAGCAGGCCGTCTTCGCCAGCCTGGCGGCGCTCATGCGCGACCTGAACAGGGAAGGCTTCGGACTGGATACCCTGTCCATGGGCATGTCGGACGACCTGGAGGCCGCGGTGGCGGCCGGAGCGTCCATCGTCCGGGTGGGCACCGCCATCTTCGGCGCCCGGGATTATTCGTCCTGACCGCGCGGCCGCAACGCTATCCAAGGAAATCTCAATGACCCAATCGCTTTCCATCGCATTCATCGGCGGCGGCAACATGGCCGCCGCGCTGATCTCCGGCCTGGCCGGCAAGTTCTGCCCCATGGGGAACATCCACGTCGTGGATCCGCACGAGTCCACCCGGCAGGCCTGGGCGGCGCGCGGGGCCACGGTCGCGGCGGCGCCGGACGAGGCCCTGTCCCGCTGCGCCATCTGGGTATACGCGGTCAAGCCGCAGGTCATGAAAGAGGTCGCGACGGCCAGCCAGCCCTGGCTCAAGGACAGCCTGGTGATCAGCATCGCCGCCGGCATCCGGGCCGCCGACCTGGCGCGCTGGCTGGGGTCCGAGGCACGGCCTTGGCCGCGCGTGGTGCGCTGCATGCCCAACACGCCGGCGCTGATCGGGCAGGGCGCAACCGGACTGGCCGCGCTCGACGGCGTGGGCGAGGCCGACCGGGCGCAGGCCCAGGCCGTGCTCGAAGCCGTCGGCAGCACCGTCTGGGTCGCGCGCGAGGCCGACCTGGACGGCGTGACCGCGCTGTCCGGCAGCGGTCCGGCCTATGTGTTCCTGTTCATCGAGGCCCTGATCGAAGGCGGCAAGGCCGTGGGGCTGGACGACGAGCAGTCGCGCGCGCTGGCGCTGGCCACGCTGTCGGGTGCCGCCAGCCTGGCCGCGGCATCTTCCGAGCCGCCGTCGGTGCTGCGCGAGCGCGTGACCTCGAAGGGGGGCACCACCGCCGCGGCGCTGGACGTGCTGGCGCAGGCGAATTTCCGCCAGGCCGTGGTCCGGGCCATGCAGGCCGCCGCCCATCGCGCGCAAGAGATGGGTGATGAGTTCGGCAGATAATCCCGCCGGCATCCAGTCGGTCGCGCGCCACCCGCCCTTCGTCCTGTTCTGGTTCAGCCGGGTCATGTCGACCCTGTCGTTCCAGATGCTGTCGGTGGCCGTGGGCTGGCAGGTCTACGAGATCACCGGCAGCGCCTTCGACCTCGGGCTGGTCGGGCTGGCGCAGTTCCTGCCCATGGTGCTGCTGACCTTCGTCGTGGGGCAGGTGGCGGACCGCTACGACCGGCGGGCCATCGCCAGCGTCTGCATGGTGGTGGAGTCGGTCGCGGCGGGCCTCCTGGCCTTCGGTACCTGGGAGGGCTGGCTCACGCGCGACGCCATCCTGGGGCTGGTGGCGCTGGGCGGCGCCGCGCGCGCCTTCGAATCGCCCACGATGGCGGCCCTGGTGCAGGGCGTGGTGCCGCGCAGCCTCATTCCCCAGGCGGCGGCCTGGTCCACCTCCGCCACCCAGACCGCGCAGATCCTCGGGCCCGCGATGGGTGGGCTGCTGTACGGTTTCGGGTCCATGGTCGCCTACGTGGTGGCCTGCGTGTTCTTCTTCGTCGGCGGCGGGCTGGTGGCGCTGATACGGGCGGAACGCACCGCGTCCACCCGCGAGCCGGTCACGCTCAAATCCGTGTTCTCGGGCATCGCTTTCATCCGCAGCCGCCCGGTCATCCTGGGAACGCTGTCGCTGGACCTGTTCGCGGTCCTGCTGGGCGGCGCCACCGCGCTGCTGCCCATCTACGCGCGCGACATCCTGCACACCGGGCCATGGGGGCTGGGGCTGCTGCGCACGGCGCCCGCCGTGGGCGCGCTGGCCATGTCGGTCTTCCTGGCCCATCACCCCATCCATCGCCACGTCGGCCGCATCCTGTTCTCGTCGCTGGTGGTCTTCGGGCTGGCCACGGTCGTGTTCGGCCTGTCCACGCATCTGGCCGTCTCCATGGCGGCGCTGTTCGTGCTGGGGGCGTCCGACGTGGTCAGCGTCGTGATCCGCTTCACCCTGGTCCAGCTGCAGACGCCGCCGGAAATGCTGGGCCGCGTCAGCGCGGTGAACTCCCTGTTCGTCGGCACCTCCAATCAACTGGGCGAGTTCGAGTCGGGCGTGACGGCCGCGCTGTTCGGCGTGGTGCCGGCGGTGCTGATCGGCGGCGCGGGCACGGTCGCGGTGGCCCTGCTGTGGATGGTATTGTTTCCCCAGTTGCGCCGCTTGAAGTCGCTGGAAGGCTAGCGGGCCCGATACTTGCGGGCGCGCCCGCCGCGCGCAAGTATCCCGGAGGTCGACCGCCATGCCCTTGCATCCCGTCTTACAGGAAGTCACCGACCGCATCATCGCGCGCGGCGGGGACCGCCGCGCGCGGTGGCTGGAGGAAACCCGCGCGCGGGCCGGCACGAAGGTCGAGCGCAGCCAACTGTCGTGTACCAACCTGGCGCACGGTTTCGCGGCCATGCCCGATCGCGCGAAGCTCATGCTCAAGGTGCAGGAGCAGCCCAACGTGGCCATCGTGTCGGCCTACAACGACATGTTGTCGGCCCACCAGCCCCTGGCCGAATTTCCCGCCTGGATCAAGGAAGCCGCGCTGGCGGCCGGCGCCACGGCGCAGTTCGCCGGCGGCGTGCCGGCCATGTGCGACGGCGTCACCCAGGGCCAGGCGGGCATGGAGCTGTCGCTGTTCTCGCGCGACGTCATCGCGATGGCCACGGCCGTGGCCCTGTCGCACCAGATGTTCGACGCGGGGGTGTACCTGGGCGTGTGCGACAAGATCGTCCCGGGCCTGGTCATCGGCGCGCTGTCCTTCGGCCACCTGCCGGCCGTGTTCATCCCGGCCGGGCCCATGACCACTGGCGTGGGCAACGACGAGAAGGCCAGGATCCGCCAGTTGTATGCCGAAGGCAAGGTCGGCCGCGCGCAATTGCTGGAGGCCGAGAGCCTGGCCTACCATGGGCCGGGCACCTGTACCTTCTACGGCACCGCCAATTCGAACCAGATGCTGATGGAGTTCATGGGCCTGCACCTGCCCGGAACCTCCTTCGTCAATCCCCACACTCCGATGCGCGAGGCCCTGACCCGCGAGGCGGCCAGGCATGCCGTGTCGCTGTGGCACGGCGGCGGGCGGTACACGCCGCTGTGCGACGTCCTGGACGAGAAGGCCTTCGTCAACGGTATCGTCGGGCTGATGGCCACCGGCGGTTCGACCAACCACACCCTGCACCTGGTGGCGATGGCGCGGGCCGCCGGCATCGTGCTGAACTGGGACGACTTCCATGCCTTGTCCGAGGTGGTGCCGCTGCTGGCGCGCGTCTACCCGAACGGCAAGGCCGACGTGAACGGATTCCATGCCGCGGGCGGCCTGCAATTCGTCATTCGCCAACTGCGGATGGGAGGGCTGCTGCACGACGACGTCACCACCATCATGGGCAAGGGGCTAGAGGCCTATTGCCGCGAGCCCTATCTGCAGGACGGCCGGCTGGCCTGGCGGGACGGCGCCGAGGTTCCGGGCGACGAGACCATCGTGCGTCCGCTGGACCGTCCGTTCTCGCCCAACGGCGGGCTGCGCGTGCTGGAAGGCAACCTGGGCCGTTCCATCATCAAGATCTCGGCGGTGGCGCCCGAGCACCAGGTGGTGGAAGCGCCCGCCATCGTGTTCGACGACCAGGACGAGGTGCTGGCCGCTTTCCAACGTGGCGAGCTGGAGCGGGATTTCGTCGCGGTCGTGCGCTGGCAGGGGCCGGCCGCCAACGGCATGCCCGAACTGCACAAGCTCACGCCCACGCTGTCCGTGTTGCAGGGAAGAGGGTTCCAGGTTGCGCTGGTGACCGACGGCCGCATGTCGGGGGCTTCGGGCAAGGTGCCGGCGGCCATCCATGTCACGCCGGAAGCCTTGAAGGGCGGTGCCATCGGCAGGGTGCGGACCGGAGACCGGGTGCGGCTGGATGCGGGGCGCGGCGTGCTGGAGGTACTGGCGGACCTGGCGGCCCGCCCGGCCCAGGCCGTGCCCGACCTGCGGCCGCATCGCCGCGGCGTGGGACGCGACCTGTTCGGTCACATGCGGCGGGCGGCCAGCGCGGCCGAGGAGGGAGCCTGCACCTTGTTCGTCGACGAGGATTAGGCTCCCGCTCCCGTTCGCGGATCAGGCCGCGAAGAAGGCGAAGCGGATCAGGAACAGGATGGCGATCAGCCAGGCCGCGGGATGAATTTCACGGACGCGGCCGGTGCAAGCCTTGAGCACGACGTAGCTGATGAAGCCGAACGCGAGGCCGGTGGCGATCGAGTACGTGAAGGGCATGGCCAGCGCGGTCAGCGCGGCCGGGATGGCTTCGGTGATGTCGTCCCACTTGACGTCGATCAGCTCGCGCATCATCAGGCCGGCCACGTACAGCAGCGCGGGCGCGGTGGCGTAGGCGGGCACCGAGCCGGCCAGCGGCGAGATGAACAGCGCGGCCAGGAACAGCGCGCCGACCACCAGGGCCGTCAGGCCGGTACGGCCGCCGGCCTGGACGCCCGAGGCGCTTTCGACGTAGGCCGTGGTGCTGCTGGTGCCCAGCAGCGAGCCCGCGGTGATGGCGGTGCTGTCGGCCAGCAGGGCGCGGCCGATGCGGTTCTTGCCCTCGGCCAGCAGGCCGGCGCGCTTGGCCACGCCCATCAGCGTGCCGGTGGCGTCGAACACCTCGACCAGCACGAACACCAGCACCACGTGCACGAAGCCCATGTGCAGCGCGCCCAGGATGTCCAGTTGCAGGAAGGTGGGCGCCAGGCTGGGGGGCGTCGAGAACACGCCGTGGAATTCGTTGATGCCCAGCACCATGCTGAGCACGGTGATGATCAGGATGCCCAGCAGGATGGCGCCGCGGACCTTCAGCGCGTCCAGCACGGCGATGATGAAGAAGCCGAGTATCGCCAGGAGCGGGGCGGGCTTGTGCAGGTCGCCCATGGTAATCAGCGTGGCCGGACTGGCGACCACGATGCCCGAGCTGCTGAGCGCGATGATGGCCAGGAACAGGCCGATACCGGCCGCGATGGCGCTGCGCAGGGAAGGCGCGATGCCCGCGATCAGCCAGCTTCGCACGCCCGTGACGGTCAGCACGATGAAGATGACGCCCGAGATGAAGACCGCGCCCAGCGCCTGCTGCCAGGTAAAGCCCAGCGTGGCCACGACGGTGAATGCGAAGAACGCGTTCAGCCCCATGCCGGGCGCCATGCCGATGGGGTAGTTGGCGACGAAGGCCATCATCAGCGAGCCGATCGCCGCCGCGATGCAGGTGGCGGCGAAGACGGCGCCCTTGTCCATGCCGGTGGTGGACAGGATCTGCGGGTTGACGAAGATGATGTAGGACATGGTCAGGAACGTGGTGATTCCCGCCAGCAGCTCGGTGCGAGCATTGGTGCCGTGTTCGTGGAGTTTGAATAGGCGCTCTAGCATGGTGGCTTCCAGGTGCGTGGACGATAGTGGGAAGCCATGCGCAGCGCCCGTTGCGGCGCGCGCCGCCGCTGCGGCTTGGCGCGTGCCGATCCGGCCCCGTCTACGGCCTGTCCCCCCAGGCGCATATTAGGGGCGGTTCATCAAAATGAAAAGCGAGGTATGGCAGGACTTCGGGCGGGCTGTTCGGGGCTTTCCGCCTGGAGCCGGGCGGCGGTCGACGGCGCCGCCCGTGGAGCACCGATCAGCGGTCGCCCGTCTTCTTGAGCTGGATGTCGTTCCTGACGTCCTGGACGCCGTCGATGCCGCGCGCCACCCGCACGGCCGAATCGATCTGCGCGGAGTCGTCCGCCGAGCCGGACAACTGCACGACGCCCTTGACCGTCTTGACCTTGATGCTGAGCGACTGCGTCGCCTGTTCCTTCAGCAGCGCGGCCTTGACCTTGGTGGTGATCACCGTGTCGCCGGCGAAGCTGCTGGCCGACTCCTTGGTGCTCTGGCCGTCGCTCTGAGCCATGGCCAGGGGCGTGGCGGCTGAGAAGGCTGCAATCATGGCGGCGATCATCAGGTTGCGTGTCCTCATCGATCTCTCCTTGAAAGCGGCCGTTCCAGCGGGTGGAGGTGGCCGATGCTTTCAACATACGAGGGCGGCCGCTCGGGTGTCAAAGCAGGCTGTGTGCATTTGTAAGGCGTGATGCCAGCGCAGGCCGGTTTCACGCGGATCCCGGTGCAAGCCGTCACGATTGCAAGGGATGCGTGGCACATGTAACGCCGCGTGGGCGTCCTTCACGCCGGGCGCCTACAATGGGCGCTCTTCTGGAAAGTCCATGTTCAGCTATCGCCATGCCTTCCACGCCGGCAACCATGCCGACGTGCTCAAACACCTCGTCCTCGTGCAGCTGCTGCGCTATTTCGCCCAGAAAGACGCGCCGTACTGGTACATCGACACCCACGCGGGCGCCGGGATCTACGCGCTGGAAGGCGACTGGGCGGGCAAGAACGCCGAGTTCGAGACCGGCATCGCACGCCTGTGGACGCGCGACGACCTGCCCGGCATCGTGGCCGAATACGTGGACGAGATCGCCGCCTTCAACGAGGACGATCTGCTGCGCCACTATCCCGGGTCGCCCTTCATCGCGGCGCAGGCGCTGCGCGAACGGGACCGCCTGCGGCTGTTCGAGCTGCACCCCACCGAGATCGACGTCCTGCGGCGCAACTGCCGCCACCTGGGCCGGGAGATCGAGCGCCACACCATGATCTATGCCGCCGACGGCTTCGACGGCGTGAAGGCCCTGCTGCCGCCCCCGACGCGGCGCGGCATCGTGCTGATCGACCCGTCGTACGAGGACAAGCGCGACTACGCCCGTGTCCTTCACTGCCTGGAAGAGGGCTTGAAGCGTTTCGCTACCGGCTGCTTCGCGGTCTGGTATCCGCAGGTGCAGCGGCTGGAATCGCAGCAACTGGCGGGGCGGCTGGCGCGCGTGCCCGCGCGCGCCTGGCTGCACGTCAGCCTGACCGTGCGCAAGCCGTCGAGCGACGGCCTAGGCCTGTACGGCAGCGGCATGTTCATCGTCAATCCGCCGTGGGTGCTGGAGTCGGCCCTGAAGGAAATCATGCCCTGGCTGACCGAGGTCCTGGCCCAGGACGCCGGCGCCACGTTCACGCTGGAAAGCCGCGAAGGCTAGGCCGCTACGCCCCCCTAAACACGCCGGGTTCCCTCCCGCCACGCCGAGTCCTCTCCAGGAGGCTCGGCGTTTTTTATGGTTGAATTCAATTGAATTCAGTTGAATTTAACTGAATTCAGGAATAGCATCGCCCACTTCGATACGCTGATTGAGGCCCCCGCATGAGACTCGCCACCTTTACCGTCCCTGCCGAATCCTCCGCCGCCCGCGTCGGGGTGCTGTGCAAGGACCGCATGCTCGACCTGGCCCGCTGCGCGGCCGCCGTGGAGCCGGGGGAAGGAGCCTTCCCGCGCTCGATGCGTACGTTGCTGGAGGAGGGGGACGCCGGCCTGGCGCGCGCCCGGCGGCTGCTCGAGGCGGCCTCGGGCGACGCCGCGCTGCGCGAGCGCCATGCCTACGCGCTGGAAGCGGTCCGGCTGCTGCCGCCCGTGCCCGATGCCGAGAAATTCCTGTGCGTGGGCAAGAACTACCGCACCCATCTCGAAGAACTCAAGCGCACCGATCTCATCAAGGAACTGCCCGAGGAACCGACGGGTTTCATCAAGCTCAACGCCTGCCTGGTGGGGCAGGATGCCGAGGTGGAGCGGCCGGTCGATGTGCCGCACCTGGACTACGAACCCGAACTGGTGTTCGTGATCGGCAAGCCCGCCTATCGCGCGCGCCGCGAGGACGCCTTCAACTACGTGGCCGGCATCACCATCCTGAACGACCTGACCTGCCGCGATACCCAGAAGCGCGAGGTCGCGTCGGGCTCGCGTTTCTGGACGGCTAAGAACGCACCGGGCTTCGGGCCGCTGGGGCCGTACCTCATCACGATGGACGAGGTGCGCGACGCCTACGACATCTGGGTGACCTGCCGCGTCAACGGCGAAGCGCGCATGCGCGTCAATACCTCCGATCAGATCTGGAAGCTGCCGGACATCATCGAGCATTTCTCCAGGCTGCTGCCGCTCAAGCCCGGCGACATGTTTTCCACCGGCGCGCCCGGCGGCGTGGCGGTGGGCAAGCCCAATGCCGACGAGTTGTTCCTGAAGCCGGGGGACGTGGTCGAGTGCGCGTTCGAGGAACCCGCCATGGCCTTGCGCACGCGCATCGTCGCGGCGCGCTGAACCCCGCCGGGAACGATCAATAACAACGCCTGGCGACTGTTTTCATTGGAGGAGATGGATCATGAAATGTGCAATCGATACGGCGCGCCGCACGGCCTGCGCGGCGGCGGCCTTGCTGCCGCTGGTCGCGGTGCTGCCCGCCCCGGCCCAGGCGCAGGCCTTTCCGTCGCGGCCGGTGACCATCGTGGTGCCGTTCCCGCCCGGCGGCGGCGCCGATACCCTGGCACGCATACTGGGCGCCCACTTGACCAAGGTCTGGAAGACCCAGGTGATCGTGGACAACCGGCCGGGTGCCAGCGGACACATCGGGGCCAACTTCGTGGCGCGGGCGCCGGCCGACGGCTACACGCTGATGATGAGTTCGACCGCCTCGCTCGACAAGAAGAACGTCGGGCAGTTCGCGCCCATCTCGCTGGTGTCGGCCTCCGCCTACGTGGTGGTGGTCAACCCCCGGCTGGGCATCAACAGCATCAAGGAGCTGGTGGCCAGGGCCAAGGCCGAACCCGGCAAGCTGACCTTCGGTTCGTCGGGCATAGGCGCGGCCTCGCATCTGTCCGTGGAACTGTTCAAGGAAGTGGCGGGCATCGAGATGATGCACGTGCCCTACAAGGGGACGGGCCAGGCCGTGACCGACCTCCTGGGCGGGACGCTGAACCTGATGTTCGCGCCGGCGCAGACGGTGATGGGCTATGTCGACACGGGCCGCCTGAAAGCGCTTGCCGTGACGAGCGCTGAACGCTCCAAGGCCCTGCCCAACCTGCCCACGGTGGCCGAGGCGGGGGTGCCGGGTTACGCGGCGGTGGGCTGGTTCGGCCTGCTGGCCCCGGTGGGCACGCCCGCCGCGGTGGTCGACAAGCTGAACAAGGACGTGAATGCCGCGCTGCGCGAGCCCGAGATCGTCAAGCAGATGATGGAGCATGGCGCCGAGCCCTCGCTGACGACGCCGGCCGAGTTCGGGACTTTCATTCGCGCCGAGCTGGAGCAATGGACCCGCTTGATCGACAAGCTGGGTATCGTCGTGGGCGGCTGAACGCCGGCGGCCCTAGTCGGACTGCCGGTTGAGCAGGTAGCTGACGCGGGCACGCTGCCCGCCGGTCAGGTGCCGGACCATGGCCGCGCGGGCGCCGTCGGCGTCATGCGCGGCAATGCACTCGACCAGCTCGGCATGTTCGGCATAGGCGTCCTGCAGGCGCTTGGGGTTGGTGGCCGTGGCCGGTCCCAGCAGGATCATGGGCGTCTGCAGGGCGCGCAGCGTGCTGATCACGTAGCGGTTGTGCGCGGTGCGGTACAGGGCGTTGTGGAAGCGCCGATTGTGGCGCTCGCGCTCGATGGGCTCGTTCAGGACCGAGCGTTCGAACTCGAGCATCTCGCGCAGGACGTCGATCTCGGCATCGGTCGCATTCTTGGCCGCCATGCCGACCGCCGCCGGTTCGATCACGAAGCGCAGCGCATAGAGCTCGTTCACCATCTGATGGTCGAGTTCGGCGATCACGCGGCCCAGATAGGGCTGGTGCACGATCAGGCCGTCGGTCTCGAGCCAGGCGATGGCTTCGCGCACCGGCGTGCGGCTGATGGCGAGCCGGTCGGCCAGGGCGTTCACGCTGACGCGGTCGCCCGGCTTGAGAACGCCGGTCTCGATGGCTTCCTGCAATTGCCGATAGGCGGCCTGGCCTAGCGATTCAGGCTTTTTTTCTGGAATGTGTGGCATGGATTTCACCGCTCGACGAGAAGGTACGGGCAGGGCGGTCGTAATGGTGCCACGTTTCGTGCTTGCGGTGGTTCGAGGGGACGCGCGCAGGCCCCGCCTGGACGGGGCCTGCGCGCGCGGGGCGTCAATCCGCGCGGATGTTGTTGCTCCGGATGATGTTTCCCCACAGCGCGATCTCGCTCGCCACGTAGGTGGTGAAATCGCGGCTGCCGCGGAACGCCACCTGGACGCCGGTCTTGCGCATGACCTCGGCCACCGTCGGATCTTCCAGCGCGCGGCGATTGGCATCTTCGAGCTTCTGCACGACGGCCGCCGGCGTACCCGCCGGCGCGAACACGCCGGCCCAGGTGGCCGACACCACCGAGGGATAGCCTTTCTCGGCGAAGGTCGGCACGTCGGGCAGGGCGAAGTGGCGCGCGGGCGCCGCGACCGCCAGCGCGCGCGTCTTGCCCGCGCGCAGGTTGGGCAGCGAGACCGCCACCGTGTCGAACATCATGGTGATGTTGCCGGCCAGGAGATCGAGCGAGGCCGGGGCGCCGCCCCGGTAGGGCACGTGCACCAGATCGACTTTCGCGGCCTGCTTGAACAGTTCCCCCGCCAGGTGCAGCGAGGTGCCGTTGCCGGCGGAGCCGTAGGTCAGCTTGCCGGGCTCGCGCTTGGCCTGCGCGACCAGGTCCTCGACCGACCGGATGCTGGACGTGGCGTTGACCGCCAGCACGTTCGGCACCGAACCCCAATGGGCCACCGGGATGAAGTCCTTGACCGCGTCATAGGGCATCTTGGCGTACAGCGAGGGATTGACGCCGTGCGTGGCCGAGGTGCCGACCAGCAGGACATAGCCGGTGGGGGCCGCGCGGGCCACCTGCTCGGCGCCGATGTTGCCGCCGGCGCCGGGTTTGTTCTCGATCACGACGGGCTGGCCGAGTTCGCGGCTGAGCGCCGAACCCACCGCGCGGGCCATCTGGTCGATGGCGCCGCCGGGTGCGAACGGGACGATGAGCTGGACCGGCCGGGTGGGATAGTCCTGCGCGGCGGCGGCCAGCGGCCAGCCGAAGGCGGCGGCCAGCGCGAGCACGCCGGCCCGCCGGGTGGGGCGGAAGAAGGAAGTCATGTTGTCTCCTGGTTATTGTCTGTGGCGATGCCACGCGGCGATTGTGTGGATGAAAAGGCCGGGTCGCCGAGGCCGGCCGGCTGTATCAGCCCTGGGATTCCTTCTTGGTTTCGTGGTCGGCGATGTTGGCCAGCAGCTCGGCGCCGCGGTTGGCGGCCGAGAGCCCCCGGAACAGGAAGCACAGGCTGACGACCGCCTGCATTTCCTCCCAGGTCGCGCCGGCGCGGCGCGCGGCGATGCCATGCAGGACGGCGGCGTCGCTCAGGTCCATCAGCAGCATGCCGAACAGCATCAGCTGCGCGGTTTTCACGTCGAAGCACTTCGGGTACATCGCGTGCTCGCGCATCTGCTCCTGCAGGTCCACCAGCTTGGGATCGAGCGCGCCGGTCACGGCCAAGCGGGCCTCGATGCGGGGCGGAACGAAGCCGATCAGTTCCTGGTAGATGGCGGCGCGCTCGTCCAGGCTCTGTTCGGTGTCGGCGTAGGGGCCGATGCGGGCGTCGACGGCGGCACGGTCGATACGTTTGGGCAGCATGGGAAAATCCTCCTGGTTGTCGATTTTCGTTTATATTTATTTAAATCGATTTTACAGTCAATATCGATTTTATGGCTGACACCGGTCCATGAGCACATCCCTGACCTCCCAATTGACCCAGTCGCTGCGCGACGAACTGCTGAACGGCACCTTCCGCCCGGGCCAGCAATTGCGGCTGAACCAGCTCAGCCAGCAGTTCCATGTCAGCCTGAGTCCGCTGCGCGAGGCCTTGTCGCGGCTGGCGGCCGAGGGGCTGGTGATCGCGCAGGACCAGCGCGGCTACCAGGCCGCGCCGGTGTCCGTGCGCAACCACCAGGAAATCACCGAGCTGCGCACCATGCTGGAGCCGCACGCGCTGCGGATTTCCATGCAGCAGGGCGGCGAAGACTGGGAGGTCGCGGTGCTGGCGGCGCACCACCGCCTGCAGCAGGTCGAGAAGCGGGCCGCTTCCGATCCCGAGGCGCTTGCCGAATGGGAGATCCGCCACCGCGAGTTCCACCTGATGCTGATCGGCGGCGGCCAGATGCCCGTGCTGGCCCAGTTCTGCGAGAAGCTGCTGGCGTTCTCCGACCGCTACCGCCGCATCTTCCTGCGCGAGCGTCCGCTGGACCGCGACATTCCCGACGAACACGAGGCCATCCTGCGCGCCACCCTGGACCGCGACGAGGCGCGCGCGGGCGAACTGCTGGCCCAGCACATCGGGCGCACGGCGGCCAACATCGCCATCCTGCTCGAGCAATGGGAGTCCGGCGACGAAGCCGCCTAGGCATTCATGGGGGCGTCGATGCCATAATGCCCGGCATGGAAATGGTTTTTATCTATGGACCCGTCGCATCCGGCAAATTGACCATTGCACGGGAGCTCGGTCGCCTGACCGGTTTTTCCGTCTTCCACAATCACCTGATTGTCGATGCCGTGGCTTCCGTGTTCCCCTTCGGTACCGAACCGTTTGTCAGGCTGCGGGAACGCATGTGGCTTGAAATGATGCACGAGGCCGCTGTGGCCGCGCGCTCCCTTGTCTTCACGTTCGCGCCGGAGCCGTCGGTTGCCGCGGGCTTTCCCCGGCGGGCGCTCGACGTGGTGAAGGCCGCCGGCGGCAGGACACGGTTCGTCCGACTGAGCGTTCCCGTGGCCGAGCAGGAAAAGCGCCTGGTCGCGCCCAGCCGTGCCGAGTTCGGGAAGCTTCGATCGCTCGATCTCCTGCGGGAATTGCGCGAGCAGTTTGCCGCGTCCGAGCGAGCCATGCCGGAGCCGCACGTCGCCATCGATACCTGCGCGCTGGCGCCCGCGGACGCGGCCCGCGCGATCATCAAGGCACTGGCCTTGCCCTTGGCATCCACCAAATAAAAAAGGCCCGCGAGGCGAACCTCGCGGGCCTTGGACCGCCAACCCAGCAACGGAATCAGGCGGGCACTGCAGCCGTTTCCGGCGCGTCGGCTTCCACCGACGAGCGGATCAGGTGGTCGAAGGCGCTGAGCGCGGCCTTCGCGCCTTCACCCGCGGCGATGATGATCTGCTTGTACGGCACGGTCGTCACGTCGCCCGCGGCGAACACGCCGGGCACCGAGGTCTGGCCCCTGGCATCGACCTCGATTTCCCCATGTTTGCTCAGCGCCAGGGTGCCCTTGAGCCATTCGGTGTTGGGCACCAGGCCGATCTGCACGAACACGCCTTCGAGTTCGATGTGGTGCTCGTCGCCCGATTGCCGGTCCTTGTACTTCAGGCCGTTCACCTTCTTGCCGTCACCGGTGATCTCGGTGGTCTGCGCCTGGGTGATGACCGTGACGTTGGACAGGCTGTTGAGCTTGCGCTGCAGCACCGCATCGGCACGCAGTTCGGGGGCGAATTCCAGCAGGGTCACGTGTTCGACCAGGCCGGCCAGGTCGATCGCCGCTTCCACGCCCGAGTTGCCGCCGCCGATCACGGACACGCGCTTGCCCTTGAACAGCGGGCCGTCGCAGTGCGGGCAGTACGCCACGCCGTGGTTGCGGTACTCGCGCTCGCCCGGCACGTTCACCTCGCGCCAGCGGGCGCCGGTGGCCAGGATGACGGATCGGCCCTTGAGCACGCCGCCGTTGGCCAGCTTGACCTCGATCATCTTGGCGCCGGGCACCAGGGCCTCGGCGCGTTGCACGTTCATGATGTCGACGTCGTAGGCCTTGACGTGTTCTTCCAGCGCGGTGGCGAACTGGGGCCCCTCGGTCTCCTTGACGGAGATGAAGTTCTCGATCGCCAGCGTGTCCAGGACCTGGCCGCCGAAGCGCTCGGCCACGACGCCGGTGCGGATGCCCTTGCGCGCCGCGTAGACGGCCGCGGCCGCGCCCGCCGGCCCGCCGCCGACGATCAGCACGTCGTACGGTTCGCGCGCGCTCAGCTTCTCGGCGTCGCGCTGGCCCGCGCCGCTGTCGAGCTTGGCAAGGAATTCTTCCACGCTCATGCGGCCCTGGCCGAACACTTCGCCGTTCAGGTAGACCGTGGGCACGGCCATGACCTGGCGCTTCTCGACCTCGTCCTCGAACAGCGCGCCGTCGATCGTGACCTGGCGGATGCGCGGGTTCAGCAGCGACATCACGTTCAGCGCCTGGACGACCTCGGGGCAGTTCTGGCAGGACAGCGACACATAGGTCTCGAACGAGAAGTCGCCGTCCAGGTTCTTGATCTGCTCGATCACGTCGGCATCGAGCTTGATCGGGTGGCCGCCGACCTGGAGCAGGGCCAGGACCAGCGACGTGAATTCATGGCCCAGGGGAATGGCGGCAAAGCGGATGCCGATGTCCTGGCCGGGGCGGTTGATGGTGAAGGAGGGCTTGCGCTCGGCGTCGTCGCGTCGCTCGATCAGCGTGATGCGTTCCGACAGTCCGGCGATTTCCTTCAGGAGTTCAGCGAGCTCGCGAGACTTGTCGCCGTCGTCGAGGGACGCGACGATCTCGATCGGCTGCGTGATTTTTTCCAGGTAGGCCTGCAACTGGGTCTTGAGATTGGCGTCCAACATATTTCGCTCCCTTCGCTCCGTATCTTGTGTTCTCGGATGGCGCCCGGGCCGCTTGTGGCGCCCCGGGCGGTACTGCGTTTGTTTCTGCTACTGCCGTTGCGTGACTTAGATCTTGCCGACCAGGTCCAGCGAAGGAGCCAGCGTCTTCTCGCCTTCCTTCCACTTGGCGGGGCAGACTTCGCCCGGGTGGTTGGCCACGTAGATGGCGGCCTTGACCTTGCGCAGCAGTTCCTTGGCGTCGCGGCCGATGCCTTCGGCGGTCACTTCGACGGCCTGGATCACGCCTTGCGGGTCGATGATGAAGGTGCCGCGGTCGGCCAGGCCCTGGCCTTCACGCAGGACTTCGAAGTTCTGGGTGACTTCCCAGGTGGGGTCGCCGATCATCGTGTACTTGATCTTGCCGATGGCGGGCGAGGTGTCGTGCCAGGCCTTGTGCGAGAAGTGGGTGTCGGTCGAGACCGAGAACACCTCGACGCCCAGCTTCTGGAATTCGGCGTAGTTGTCGGCCAGGTCTTCCAGCTCGGTCGGGCACACGAAGGTGAAGTCGGCCGGATAGAACACCACCACGGCCCACTTGCCCTTCAGGGTCTGGTCGGTGACTTCGACGAACTTGCCTTCCTTGAAGGCGGTCGCTTTGAACGGCTTGACCTGAGTATTGACTAGAGACATTGCAGTTTCCTCTCTTGCTGGGTTGAAAAGACGTATATGAATGGTATACGTCACTGGATAATTGATCAAATTGATTGATTTAATATGGTCGATCGTAAAATGCTATCAACCATCGTAGGCGACGGATGCTTCAGGAGCATGTCGGAAGAGGCGGTCGTCCGTCCGGCGCCGGCCCGGATGGCAAAGGATATGAGGCCGGCCCGCCCGCTTACAAGCGATGTTGCAGTTGGACGTGCCGGGTTCAGGCGCGCAGCGACGGCATGCGCCGCGCCACCGGGCCGGCGGCCTCCAGCATGCGCTCGAGCCACTGCGCGACCACGTCGTCGTCGGCCAGGATGGGGAAGTCGCTGACGCAGCGGGCCCACTGGAAGCCGCCGAAGACGATGTAGTCGGCATAGGCGGGGGCGTCGCCGCACAGGAAGGGCTGGGCCTTGAGCACCAGCCGCAGCGGTATCAGGCCGGCCCGGAAATCCTCGACGCGGGTGTCGCGGTCGGCGCAGGCGGCAGCCAGCGGCATGCCCAGGCGCTGCTCGCGGCTGCTGTGGAAGTAGGACAGGTCGCCTTCGTGCAGCGTGGCGGGGATATCGACCAGCACCAGGCGCGTCAGGCCGGGCAGTTGCACGGAATCGGCCCAGCTGTTGACGAACCTGGCCATGGCCTGGGCCTGCGGTCCGCCGAACAGCGACGGCGCGTCGGGATAGGCCGTTTCGAGATACAGCGCGATCTGCCACGAATCGGACACCACCCGGTCGCCATCGACCAGCACGGGCACGCGGCCCTGGCCCGAGAACGCGAGCTTGTCCTTTTCCGTGAAGCGCCATGGCACGGTCTCCACCTCCAGGCCCTTGTGCGCCAGCGCCAGCCGCGCGCGCCAGCAATAGGGGCTGAAGCGGAAGTCGGGATTGGCGCCGGCAAGGTCGTACAGGAGTCTGGCCATGGATCGGGTCTCGGGTGAAAGCGGGGCGAGCGACAACTATACCGCCTGCACGGGGAACGAGGCTTGCTGGCAGGTGGGACCAACCGCACATCGAGTGAGCACACCATGGGATCGAAAAAAGAGGACGAGAAACAGCGCCCGTCGAACGAGCAGGGCGTGGGACAGCTCGCGTCGCTGCCCGAGAGCACCGGCGCCGAGGAAGGTGCGCCGCCATCCAGGCGGGCGGAGCACAAGCCCGCCACCCGCTACGACGGATCGCCGCAGCCCGACCCCCGGCAGGATCGGCCCGGCCTGAGCGCACCGCAGGACGATACGCCCGCGGTGCTGGAGAAGCGGGAAGGGCGCAGGTAAGGCGTCGCAGCCGATGGCTGCGTCGTCCGGGTACGGGGATTGCTGAGACCCCGGTGTCTTGATCACAGGAGAATTGCCATGCATCGATTGCAGACCGCCGTATTGGCCGCTGCGCTGGCGTTCGGCGCCGGCTCGGCCGCAGCCGCCGACCTTGCCCGCAAGGACGCGCGCTTTCTACAGGACGCCGCCGAGAGCGGGCAGCTGGAGATCGGCGCCAGCCAGATCGCCGAGCGCAACGCCTCGCATCCCGACGTGAAGAGCTTCGCCAAGATGATGGTGGACGATCACACGAAGGTGGACGGCGAGCTGAAGACGCTGGCTTCCAGCAAGGGCGTGCAACTGCCAGCCGAGCCTACCCGCAAGGTCCGCTCGTCGCTGAGCGACCTGCAGAAGAAAAGCGGCCCGGACTTTGACAAGGAATACGCCGACGACATCGCGGTCGATGCGCACGAGGATGCCGTCAAGCTGTTCGAGAAGGCGGCCAAGGATGCCGAGGACTCGGACGTGAAGGCCTTCGCCAGCAAGACGCTGCCCAGCCTGCAGCAGCATCTGGCCAAGGGCAAGGAACTGAAAAGCCTGGTCAAGTCCACCCAGGACAACGCCAAGATGAAGCGTTAGCGCCTGAAGAAACGCCCCCCGGCGGGGGGCGTCAGAACAGGCCCGGCTGGCGGCCGCTTGCGCGCGACGCCAGCCGCACGCCTTCGTGTTCCAGCAGCCAGACCTTGCGGTGCAGCCCGCCGCCGTAGCCGGTCAGGCTGGCATTGGCGCCGATGACGCGGTGGCAGGGGACCACGATGCTGACCGGGTTGGCGCCATTGGCCAGCCCCACCGCGCGCACGGCCTTGGGCCGCCCGATGCGCTGGGCGAGTTCGGAATAGCTGATGGTCTGTCCCACGGGTATGCGCCGGAGTTCGCGCCAGACGTCGCGTTGGAAGGCCGTCCCGGCGGTGGCCACTTCCAGATCGTCGATGGCCGGCAACTCGCCTTCCAGGTAGGCATCCAGCCGCCGGCGCGCCTCGCTGGGGGCGCCGCGGTCGCGCAGCGCATAGCCCTGCCTGCCGTAGTGATGGCCCAGCAGTTCATGCATGCGCGGCTGGTAGTCTTCCCAATCGACCGCCCGCAGGCGGCCGTCTTCGTCGGTCAGTATCAGCATCTGCCCCACGGGAGTGGGGCGGTATTCCACGAGCAGTGTCAGAGTCGTCATGAGGAATGGCGGGCGGTTCGCAGCAGCGCGTCGCGCAGCACAAGCGCATGATTGTGGTCGGGGTCCTTCGCGCCGTACAGCAAGGTGATGGGGCGATCGCCGGCATCGTGCAGCAGGGCGGACAGGCCCTGCCGCTGCGCGTCGCCCTTGAGTTCGGCCGCGTAGCGTTCGTGGAATTCGGTCCATCGTTCGGGGCGATGGCCGAACCAGCGGCGCAGTTCGGGGCTGGGCGCCAGGACCTTGGGCCATGCGTCGTACGTCAGGTCCTCGCGGCGGACGCCGCGCGGCCACAATCGGTCCACCAGGACCCGGTAGCGGCCTGATGCGACGCCTGCGTGGTCGTAGACCCGGTGCAGTTCGATCTCGGGTTTCATCGCAATGTCTCTCAAGCCAGGCGGCCGTCGCGGAAATCGCTCAGCGCCTGGAAAATTTCCTGCTGGTCGTTCATGACGAACGGTCCGTATTGCGCGATGGGTTCATGCAGCGGATGGCCGGCGATCAGCAGCGCGCGGGCCGGTCCGCCGTGCGCGGCCAGGACGGCGCCGTCGGCATCGGGCGTGTTGGCCAGGATGGCCATGCGGCCGGCCTCGACCGTGGTGGCGCCGACGGCGACAGTGCCGCGATACACGTAGACGAAGGCGTTGTGGCCGGGGGGCAGGGGCTGCTCGAACCGCGCGTCCGCCGGCAGGTGCACGTCGAGGTAATACGGGTCGGTCGCGGGCCGCGACACCGCGCCTTCGACGCCATGGCTGCGGCCGGCGATGACCGTGGCCTCGACGCCCGAGGCGGTCCTGGCGCGGGGCAGGTCCGCAGCCTGGAAGTCGCGATACCAGGGCGTCGACATCTTGTCGCGCGCGGGCAGGTTCAGCCAGAGCTGGAAGCCCTCCATGACGCCTGCTTCCTGCTGCGGGAGTTCGGAGTGGATCACTCCCCGGCCCGCGGTCATCCATTGCACGCCGCCGTTCTCCAGCAGGCCCTCGTGGCCGGCGCTGTCCCGGTGGCGCATGCGGCCCGCGATCATGTAGGTGATGGTCTCGAAGCCGCGGTGCGGATGGTCCGGGAAACCCGCGATGTAGTCATCGGGGTTGTCCGTGCCGAATGCATCCAGCATCAGGAACGGGTCCAGGCGGCGCTGCAGGTGCTGGTCGATGACTCGCGTGAGCTTGACGCCGGCCCCGTCGGAGGTGGCGCGGCCGGCAACGATGCGTTCAATGTCGCGGGGACGGCTGACCGTGTCGGAAGCGGCGGGCGGAGTGGACATGATGGGCTCCTTCGTAGCCTTCCAGCATAGATCCAAGTCGGCGAGGGGGGCAAAACACCCGCGTGCTTGCTCTTGATAAGGTGCCCGCCGATAATAAGCATAAGTGAAACAAATTGATAAATAGGCAACAGGGGGTATCGAATTGATTCGACATTGTGATTTCTCGAATTTGCGAGTACGTGCCTTGGCCGGAGGGCTGGCGGCCGCTGCGCTGGCCGCGCTGGCTGCCTGCGGCGGCGACGGCGCCGTTCCCGCTCCGGTCGACCCCCTGCAGCCCTACCGCGACCAGGTCGTGAGTTGGCATGAATGCGATCCTGAAACCGTGGGCGGCGAATCTCCCGCCTATATCACCCTGAACAAGCGTCTGAGCTGCGCGACCATACGCGTGCCGCTCGACTATTCGAACCCCACGAAGGGCGACGCCGTCGTGGCCGTGTCCCGCGTGGCGGCGGGCGAGCCCTCGCAGCGGCTGGGCGCCATCCTGGTCAATCCGGGCGGCCCCGGCGGCGACGGCCTGGCCTGGTCGCTGAACCTGGCCGCGCTGTGGGGCAACGCCAGCGAGTCCACGACCACGGGGCAGCAGCTTCGCACGATCACCCAGCGTTACGACATGATCGGCTTTTCGCCGCGCGGCGTCGGCGCCAGCAGCCGCATGTACTGCGGCACGAGCGGCATGCTCAGGCCCGAGCACCACAGCTCGGACCGTAGCGAGGCCAACGTCGCGGCCATGCTGTTCAACGCCAATGCGCTGGGCGATGCCTGCCTGCGCAATCCGCTGGTCAAGTACATCAACACCGACGCCACGGTCCGCGACATGGACCTGATCCGCGAACTGCTGGGCGACCCCAAGTTCAACTACGTCGGCATTTCCTACGGAACCTGGCTGGGGGCCTGGTATGCGTCGCTGTTCCCCGAGCGGGTCGGGCGCGTGGTGCTGGACAGCTCGATGGACGTCACCGGCAATATCGACGTCAATGTCGTGATGCAGCCCATGGCCATGCAGCGTGTGCTGGACGAGTTCATCTCTCCCTTCGCGGCCCGCCATCCCGACCGCTTCGGGATAGGCACCGACGCGGCCAAGATCGCGAACGTCTACCGCGCGTTGCCAGAACCCATGCGGGTGGCGTTCGGCCAACAGGCCGGGCTGCACGCCATCCTGAGCAAGACCAACCGCGTCGCCAAGGGGGCGCAACTCATCGCCGCCGCGCGTGGCATGAACCAGGTGCTGATCGACAACCCCGGCATCGATGATTCCAGGGAGCTGGACGCGAAGCTGATGGAGTACGAGTTCGTGCCGGACTCCTTCGGCGACGACATCGAGATCCGGGGCATGGCCCAGGCCATGATCGAGCCGTATTTCCGGGCCTTCACGCCAACGCCTTCGCCCGTGGAACTCAGCACCTTCAACTCCGTGTTCAACACCGTGGTGTGCAACGACACGGTGGCCACGAGCACCGACCCGCAATACTGGGTGAAGCTGGGCAACGAGATGGCGGCCAGCTATCCCTACGAGGGCGGTTCGGTTACCCGCAGCCTGTGCGCGACGTGGGGCGGTCCTTCGGTTGCCAAGCCGCCGCTGTCGCGCGCTGGCGCGTCGGCCCCCATCCTGATGCTGCAGAGCGAGTTCGATGCCCAGACCGCGACTGAAGGCGCCCGGCGCTCTTTCGACGCGCTGCCGCAGGCGCACCTGGTCGTGGTCACCGGCGCCTACTCGCACGGCGTGGTGCCGGAAAGCAATGCCTGCGTCGATGCGACGATCGGTACCTACTTCGCCAACGGCGTGGTGCCGGGGCGCAGCAGTACGTGCGCCGAGCCGCCGCTGCCTTACGAGGACACGGCGGCGGCTACTCGCATGGCCAAGGCCAGTGCCGGCGAGACCGAAGAGGCCGCCCAGGCGCGCGAGGCACTGCGCCGGAGCCTGGACGCGATTTCCGGCTCGGGCGCGCGGTTCTAAGCGCCCCGGCAGGAGTCTTCCAGCCGCCCGGCTTCAGGCCGGGCGGTTTTTTTTCGCTCCGCGATGCTTACTGCTTGCAGGGGTAGGCTTCCCCCAGCGCGTTCACCAGTATCACCACGGCGGGCAGGCCGTGATCCTGCGGCCGGCTGGCCAGCCGCTGCCGGAAGAGTTCGACCGTGCGTCCGGTGGACACATTGCCGGGCGCGCAGAACGGCAAGGGCGTTTTGGTGGCCATGGATTGGACGCGCATGCCGTCGATCGCACCCATGACGAAGGACGAGCAGCCCAGCGAGGCCTCGCCGCCGGCGCCGGGAGCGCATTGCTCGTTCCAGAACGCGCCCGTCCAGGGTTCGGCGGCCAGCGCGGGCTGAGCCGTCAGGGCGGCCAGGGACAGCAGGGGGACGAAGAGTTTCATGGCGATCCTGGAAACGCGGATTCCGGAGGGATGGGTTACTTGCCGCAGCTTTCGCGCGCCTTGTCGATGTCGATCTTGCGCGTTTCCATGACGCGCACCAGTTGCGCCGTCGCGGTCAGGCAGGCATTGCCGGTGGGGGCCGCGGCGCGGGGCCGGGCATTCGGCGAACCCGGCAGCGAGGGCAGCGACGGCATCGGCGTGGGTGCCTGGATGACCGACTGCGCGCGCGCGTCGCAATAAGCGGCCTTCAGGTCGTCGTTGCTCATGGCCTTCAATTCATCGTCGGCGCGCGGCGCGCATGCCGCCAGGGCATTGTGCGCGGTAAGCAGGCCGGCGGCGATCAGGGCGAGTGTCGGGATGGGCGTCATGGCTGCAAGAGGGGGCGCGATCCTGGGGAAGGCGGCCGCCGCGTTGCGGCCCGCCGTGGCATGCCGGATAGTATATGAGCCTTCCAGGGGAACGTCGTCCCCGCTGGCTGTTCGAGCAGGGGGCCCGGGATCAATCCGTTTGGGCGTACCGCGAACGGCGCGGCGCCGCGGTGCATGCTGGTCCGATAATAATCATCAAGATAATCAAGAAAAACCCATGGGGCGGTGTGGGAGGTGTTTTCGATTCGCGAGGATAGTTTTTGATTCTCGCCATTGGCCGCCGAAACCGCGTGGGCGCGCAAAAGAAAACCCCGCAGACGGGAATCTACGGGGTTTGTCAGGGGAGTTGGTGGAGCCGGCGGGAATTGAACCCGCGTCCGGAAGCCCTCTACAGACAGTTCTACATGTGTAGTCGATTTATTTGGATTTAACCGTGTGCTTAGCCAACCGACAGGCCGGCACACAGCGATTCACGTAGTTTAAGCATGAACCGTGTGACCCCAGTCCATACCGATTCCCTGAAAATGACACTGCTGCGGTTCAGAATCAGCTGCTTCGGGGGTTATGGCCCTAGACAGGGATTCTTAGGAAAGTTGCCCTTCCTCCGCCCGACCCAAGGACAGATCGGTGCAGCGGCTCACCGCTTAAGCGGCGAGAGCGAAACGCTCGTCGTTGGCGTTTATTTGCGTTTCCAGTGGTTTAACGAGCTTACTGGTGCTCGACATGCCCTGTGCTGCTTCGCGACCCCCGTCGAAACCGGTACGGCCCCTTGAGGAGGATTGTATCCCATATGGAGGCATGAGGCGGGTTTTCAAGAGGGCCGCCCCAGCCGGGGACCGTTACGCGGCCAGCAGGCGCCGTATCGCGGGCAGCAGGGCCGGGACCGAGTCGACCACGGTGTCCGCTCCCCAGGACTCGACCGGCACGTCGTTGCCGCAATAGCCGTACGCGGTGGCGATGGTCTTCATGCCCGCGGCCTGGCCGGCGATGATGTCGCGCTGGTCGTCGCCCACGTACAGGCAGTGCTGCGGCGCGACGCCGACTTCCCGGGCGGCGTGCAGCAGCGGCTCGGGATGGGGCTTGGAGTAGGCCGTGGTGTCGCCGCAGACGACCACGGCGCTGTGCTGCTCGAGCGCCAGATGGCGCACCAGCGGCGTGGTGAAGCGGGTGACCTTGTTGGTGACGATGCCCCACGCCCAGCCTTCCTGGACGAGGTTGGCCAGCAGGTCTTCCACGCCGGGGAAAAGCACCGTGTGCACGGCGATGTTGGCGGCGTAGTCGTTCAGGAATTGTTGCTTGCACGCCTCGTATTCGGGGGCGTCGGGCGTGAGCCCGAGGGCCACGCCCAGCAGGCCGCGCGCGCCGTGCGAGGCCATGGGGCGCAGTTGCTCGTAGGGCAGGGCGGGCAGGCCGCGGCGCAGGCGCTGCTGGTTGGCGGCCGCGGCAAGATCGGGAGCGGTATCGGCCAGGGTGCCGTCGAAGTCGAAGAGAACCAGCGGTTTCATGAACGTATCGTTGCCACCATGTAATTGACACTGCTGTCGCCGCTCAGCCGGTAGATCTTCGTCAGGGGGTTGTATTCCAGCCCCTTGATGGCCACCGCCTCGAGCCCCGCCTGCCGGGCGGCGCCCAGCAGCTCGCTGGGGCGGATGAAGTGGTCGTAGCTGTGCGTGCCCCGCGGTACCAGGCCCAATATGTATTCGGCGCCCAGTATGGCGAAGGTAAACGATTTCAAATTGCGATTCAGTGTGGAGAAAAAGACACGGCCCCCGGGTTTGACCAGCGAGGCGCACGCATGAATCACGGATTCCGGATCGGGCACGTGTTCCAGCAGTTCCATGCACGTCACGATGTCGAAAGCGGCGGGCTGGTCGGCGGCCAGCTGTTCCACGCTGATATTGCGGTATTCCACTTTCACGCCGCTTTCCAGGCTGTGCAGCTTCGCGACTTTCAGCGATTTCTCGGCCAGGTCGATGCCGGTAACCGTTGCCCCGCGCGCGGCCATGCTTTCGGCCAGTATTCCGCCGCCGCATCCGACGTCCAGCACGGATTTGTTTCCCAGCCCGCCCGCCATCTGGCTGATCCACTCCAGGCGCAGGGGGTTGATGGCGTGCAGCGGCTTGAATTCGCTTTCCGGGTCCCACCAGCGCGAGGCCAGGGCACTGAACTTGGCCAATTCGGCCGCATCGGCATTGACGGGCCGGGACTCCTGGGCGGTGGTCGTCATGACGGACTCCATGTGACGGCACAAGAATGCCCCCCACGCTTGCCGCTGCGCGGCGGGGCTGCCCCCCGAGGGGGCGCTTTTTGCCTTGGGGCGGCCCGGCGGCAAAAAAACAAACCCCGCAGAGCGGGGTTTCAGCCGGCGGTACCCCGAAGGATACCGCCGGAATCCAGCTGGCAGGCAGTGGATTACTTGTTGCGCGTACCCACGACTTCGACTTCCACGCGGCGGTTCTTGGCGCGGCCGGCGGCGGTCTTGTTGTCGGCGATGGGCTGCTTCTCGCCCTTGCCTTCGGTGTAGACGCGGTTGGCTTCGATGCCCTTGCTGACCAGGTAAGCCTTGACAGCTTCGGCACGACGGACCGACAGGCGCTGGTTGTAGGCGTCGGTACCGATCGAGTCGGTGTGGCCGACGGCGATCACGACTTCCAGGTTGATGCCGCGGATCTGGTTGACCAGCTCGTCCAGCTTGACCTTGGCTTCGGGCTTGACGACGGACTTGTCGAAGTCGAAGAAGGCGTCAGCCGAGTAGGTGACCTTCTGGCTGACCGGAACGGGCACGGGGGCCGGTGCCGGGCGGGGAGCGGGGGCGGGAGCCGGGGCAGCGGCAGGCGCAGCGACCTTCAGCGCGCCATCGCAGGACGGATCAGCGGTGGCGGGGGTCCAGAACCCATTGCGCCAGCACAGGCCGTCAGCGCTTTTGACTTGCACGCCGAACGCGGATTGCCAGTTGTCGTTGACCTTACCGGCTTGAGCAGAGGCCACGCCCGAGGCCGTCACGGCAGCGAAGGCGAGCGCCAGAGAGATTCCAATTTTGGAGCGTTTGTTCATGTTTCTCCTCTTAGCTTGAAATGAAACTCGCAGCGAACCCCCGCCGCAACATGGATATACATGCCCAGTATAGCATTGCGGTTGTTCTCTCATGCCACTCACTCCTGGGATAAGTAAGTGTTTGTGCCAGA
Source organism: Pigmentiphaga sp. H8 (assembly GCF_003854895.1). NCBI lineage: Bacteria > Pseudomonadati > Pseudomonadota > Betaproteobacteria > Burkholderiales > Alcaligenaceae > Pigmentiphaga > Pigmentiphaga sp. H8. The sequence goes on from NZ_CP033966.1 coordinate 1,844,236, forward strand.
AATCACACCGGCTGCACGCAAGCGCCACTGCGATAACCGGGACATTATCCTTTCGAGATCGCTTTTTGATGGTGAATTGGTGAGTTGTAGCTTTTTCGCAACTGATTGGCCGCCTACCCAGACCTCTTCCACGTCCTCCCTGCCGGCCGCGTAGACCACGTGGGAAACCGGGTCGAACACCGGCGCCAGCCGGGCGGAATCGAGCCGGATCGCCACCAGGTCGGCGTATTTGCCCAGCGTTATCGAGCCGATCTCGCGGTCCCATCCCAGCGCCTTCGCGCCGCCCAGGGTGGCCGCATGCAGCGCCCGGTGGGCGGGCAGCGCGCGCGCGTCGCCGCTCGCGCCCTTGGCCAGCAGGGCCGCCAGGCGCAGTTCCGACAGCATGTCCAGGCGGTTGTTGCTGGCGGCGCCGTCGGTGCCTATGCCGAGGTTGACGCCGGCCTCGAGCAGGCGGGCGACGGGGGCGAGGCCGCTGGCCAGCTTGAGGTTCGATGCCGGGCAATGGGCCAGGCTGGCGCCATGGGCGGCCAGCAGCGCGATGTCGTCGGCGTCCAGGTGGACGCCATGCACGGCCACCAGGCGGGGGGACAGCAGCCCGAGGTGGGCCAGGCGCTCGGTGGGGCGCATGCCGTGCATGGCCAGCGCCTCGTCCACTTCCTGGCGGGTCTCGTGCAGGTGGATGGCGATGGTCAGGTCGGCCTCTTCGGCCACGGCGGCCAGGTGCCGCAGCATGTCGTCGCCCACGGTGTAGGGGGCGTGGGGGGCCAGCATGAAGCGCAGCCCGGGTTCGCCGCGGTACTTTTCGTGGGCCGCCAGGGCCTGGGCGAGCATCTGCTCGGCGGGGGGCGCGTCGGGAATCTCGAACACCGTGCCGCCCACGGCCGCGCGGATCCCCATCGACAGCGCGGCGCGCGCGACCTCTTCGGGGTAGAAGTACATGTCGGCGCAGCAGGTGGTGCCGCCGGCCAGCATCTCGGCGAAGGCGAGGACGCTGCCGTCGTAGACGAAATCGGCGGACATCAGCTTGCGTTCCATGGGCCAGATGCGTTCCTGCAGCCAGGTCATGAGCGGCAGGTCGTCGCCGGCGCCGCGCAACAGGCTCATGGCCGCGTGCGTATGCAGGTTGACGAAGCCGGGCAGCAGGGCGCAGCCGGACAAGGCCTGTTCGGCGGCGTCCGGATGCCGGCTGCGCAGGACGGCGTGCGGTGCGATGTCGGCGATCCGGCCGTCGCGGACGGCAATGCCGTGGCCGGCCAGGACGGCCTGGTCGGGTTCGACGGGAATCAGCCAGTCGGGAAGCAGCAGGGTGGTCGAGGCCATGGACGGGGCGGGTGGGGGCGGGGCCCTAAGCATAACGCCAGGCCGGGGTGATAAACTCCCAAGCTTCGCCCGCCGTTCGTTCGCAAGCTGTTTTGCCCTCGCGAAATGCCTTGCGAGCGGGATGGACAACACCTCTTGATGCAGCTTGCCCATGGATTCCTTCGCCAAGGAAACACTACCGATCTCTCTTGAAGAGGAAATGCGCCGCAGCTACCTGGATTACGCGATGAGCGTGATCGTCGGCCGCGCCCTTCCCGACGTCAGAGACGGTCTGAAGCCGGTGCACCGGCGCGTGCTGTACGCGATGCACGAACTGAACAACGACTGGAACCGGGCCTACAAGAAATCGGCCCGTATCGTCGGCGATGTCATCGGTAAGTACCACCCGCACGGCGACCAGGCGGTCTACGACACGATCGTGCGCATGGCCCAGCCCTTCTCGCTGCGCTACATGCTGGTCGACGGCCAGGGCAACTTCGGTTCGGTCGACGGCGACGGCGCGGCGGCCATGCGGTACACGGAAATCCGCCTGGCCAAGATCGCGCACGAGCTGCTGGCCGACATCGACCAGGAAACGGTGGATTTCGGGCCCAACTACGACGGCAGCGAGAAAGAACCGCTGTTGCTGCCGGCACGCCTGCCCAACCTGCTGGTCAACGGCAGCTCCGGCATCGCCGTGGGCATGGCCACCAACATCCCGCCGCACAACCTGGCCGAAGTCGTCGACGGCTGCCTGTACTGCCTGCGCAATCCCGAGTGCACGGTGGACGAGCTGATCGAGATCATTCCCGCCCCCGACTTCCCCACGGGCGGCATCATCTATGGCATGTCCGGCGTGCGCGAAGGCTATCGCACCGGCCGTGGCCGCGTGGTGATGCGGGCCAAGACCCATTTCGAGGACGTCGAGAAGGGTGGCCGCCAGGCCATCGTGGTCGACGAGATCCCGTATCAGGTCAACAAGCGTTCGCTGCTCGAGCGCATCGCCGAACTGGTCAACGAGAAGAAGGTCGAGGGCATCTCCGACATCCGCGACGAGTCCGACAAGGACGGCATGCGTGTCGTGATCGAGCTCAAGCGTGGCGAAGTGCCCGAGGTTGTGCTCAACAACCTCTATAAGAACACCCAGCTGCAGGACACCTTCGGGATGAACCTGGTGGCGCTGGTGGAAGGCCAGCCGCGCCTGTTGAACCTGAAGCAGATGGTGGAGTATTTCCTTGCGCACCGCCGCGAGGTCGTGACCCGCCGCACGGTGTTCCAGCTGCGCAAGGCGCGCGAGCGCGGCCACGTGCTCGAAGGCCTGGCCGTGGCGCTGGCCAACATCGACGATTTCATCGCCATCATCAAGGCGGCCCCGACGCCGCCCATCGCCCGCCAGGAATTGATGGCCCGCACCTGGGACTCGTCGCTGGTGCGCGAGATGCTGACGCGCGCCGAGACCGATACGGCCGGCGGCCGCAGCGCCTACCGTCCCGAGGGCCTGCCCGAGGACTTCGGCATGCAGGCCGACGGCCTGTACCGCCTGAGCGATACGCAGGCCCAGGAAATCCTGAACATGCGCCTGCAGCGCCTGACCGGCCTGGAGCAGGACAAGATCGTGGGCGAGTACAAGGACGTGATGGCCAACATCGCCGACCTGCTCGACATCCTGGCCAAGCCCGAGCGCGTGACCACCATCATCGGCGACGAACTGTCGGCCATCAAGGCCGAGTTCGGCACCGACACGAAGGACATCCGCCGTTCGCACATCGAGCTGAACGCCACCGAGCTCGACACCGAGGACCTCATCACCCCGACCGACATGGTGGTGACGCTGTCCCATTCGGGCTACATCAAGAGCCAGCCGCTGTCCGAGTACCGCGCGCAGAAGCGCGGCGGACGGGGCAAGCAGGCCACGGCCACGAAGGAAGACGACTGGATCGACCAGCTCTTCATCGCCAACACGCACGACTCCATCCTGTGCTTCAGCAACCGCGGCCGCGTGTACTGGCTGAAGGTCTGGGAAGTGCCGCAGGGCACCCGCAACTCGCGCGGCCGGCCCATCGTCAACATGTTCCCGTTGTCGGAAGGCGAGAAGATCACGGTGGTGCTGACCGTCAAGGCATACAGCGAGGACCACTACGTCTTCATGGCCACGGCCAAGGGCACGGTCAAGAAGACGCCGCTGTCCGACTTCTCCAATCCGCGCAAGGCCGGGATCATCGCGGTGGACCTGGACGACGGCGACTACCTGATCGGCGCCTCGCTGACCGACGGCAAGCATGACGTGATGCTGTTCTCCGATGCCGGCAAGGCCGTGCGCTTCGACGAGAACGACGTGCGTCCCATGGGCCGCACCGCGCGCGGCGTGCGCGGCATGATGCTGGAGGACTCGCACACGGTGATTTCGCTGCTGGTGGCCGAGAACGAAATCCAGAGCGTGCTGACCGCGACCGAGCACGGCTACGGCAAGCGCACGCCCATCGGCGAATACACCCGCCATGGCCGGGGCACCAAGGGCATGATCGCCATCCAGACGTCCGAGCGCAACGGCAAGGTCGTGGGCGCCGTGCTGGTGGATCCGACCGACGAGATCATGCTGATCACCACCGGCGGCGTGCTGGTGCGCACGCGTGTCAGCGAGATCCGTGAAATGGGCCGGGCCACGCAGGGTGTCACGCTCATCAACATCGACGAGGGCACGCACCTGTCGGGCGTGCAGCGCGTGGTCGAGTCCGATACCGAGGAGCCCGAAGGCGACGGCGCCGACGCCGAACCGCAGGCCCCGTCTTCCAGCGAGGCCGAATAAGGCGGCTGCCATGAATCGACCCTACAACTTCTCGGCCGGTCCGGCCGTCCTTCCCGAGGCCGTGCTGCAACAGGCGGCGGCCGAAATGCTGGATTGGCACGGCAGCGGCATGTCGGTGATGGAGATGAGCCATCGCGGCAAGCACTTCGAGCAGATCTGCGACGAGGCCGAGGCCGACCTGCGCGAACTGCTCTCGGTTCCGGACGACTACGCCGTGCTGTTCCTGCAGGGCGGCGGACTGGGCGAGAACGCCATCGCGCCGATGAACCTGATCGGCCGCCGCGAGGCGCATGCGGCCGACTACGTGGTAAGCGGTTCGTGGTCGGTCAAGTCCTGCGCGGAAGCGCGCCGCTACGGCGACGTGGCCGTGGCCGCCACGTCCGAGCAGGCCGCCGTCGTGGACGGTGCGCAGCAAGGCCCATGGACCTATATGCCGGACCCCGGCTCCTGGCGCGTGCGTCCGCAGGCGAGCTACCTTCACCTGTGCAGCAACGAGACCATCGGCGGCGTGGAGTTCATGGACTGGCCGGACCTGGCCGCGCTGGGCGCGCCCGATACCGCGCTGACCGTGGACGCGTCCTCGCACATCCTGTCGCGGCCGATGGACGTGCGCCGCGCGGGGCTGATCTACGCCGGCGCGCAGAAGAACATCGGGCCGGCCGGCCTGACCATCGTCATCGTCCGCAAGGACCTGCTGGGCCAGGCGCTGCCCATCTGTCCGTCGGCGTTCGACTACGCCATCGTGGCGAAAGAGCGCTCGCGCTTCAACACGCCGCCCACCTACGCGATCTACATCGCCGGCCTGGTGTTCAAGTGGCTCAAGCAGCGCGGGGGCGTGGCGGGCATGGAAACCGCCAACGTGGCCAAGGCCCGACTGCTGTACGACTACCTCGACAGCACCTCGTTCTACCGCAATCCGGTGCACCGGCCCGTCCGCTCGCGCATGAACGTGCCGTTCATGCTGCGCGACGATGCGCTGAACGCGCCGTTCCTGAAGGCGGCCGAAGCCGCGCATCTGCTGCAGCTCAAGGGGCACAAGAGCGTGGGCGGCATGCGCGCGTCCATCTACAACGCGATGTCCATCGAGGGCGTGCGCGCCCTGGTCGACTTCATGAAGGAATTCGAGCGCAGCCATGGATGACGATCTGCAAAAGAAGCTGGGGCCGCTGCGCCAGCGCATCGACGCCATCGACGCCCAGGTGCTCGAACTCCTGTCCGAGCGCGCGCGCACGGCGCAGGCGGTGGGCATGGCCAAGGAGCACCACGCCGGGGCCGTGTTCCGGCCCGAACGCGAGGCCCAGGTCATCCGGCGGCTGCAGGAGCTCAACGCCGGGCCGCTGCCCGGCCAGGCGCTGTCGGCCATCTGGATGGAGATCATGTCGGCGTGCCGCGCGCTGGAGCAGCCCGCCCGCGTCGCCTATCTGGGGCCACAGGGCACCTATTCCGAGCAGGCCGTGCTGGCGCATTTCGGCCACGCGGTCGAGGCCATTTCGTGCGGCACGATCGACGAAGTGTTCCGCTCGGTGGAAACCCGCCGCGCGGACTTCGGCATCGTCCCGCTGGAAAACTCCAACGAAGGCGCGGTCAACCGCACGCTGGACCTGCTGCTGTCCTCGCCGGTGAAGGTGCTGGGCGAGCGTTCGGTCGCCGTGGTGCAGTGCCTGATGACCCAAAGCGGCACGCTGGACGGCGTGAGCGTCATCCGCTCGCATCCGCAGTCGCTGGCGCAGTGCCAGGGCTGGCTGTCCGACCATCATCCCGAGCTGGCCCGGGCGTCGGCGGCCAGCAATGCCGAGGCGGCCCGCCTGGCGTCCGAGGACCCTGCCGTGGCGGCCATCGCCAGCGAGCAGGCGGCGCAGCGCTGGGGGCTCAAGATCGTGGCCTCGGGCATCCAGGACGATCCGCACAACCGCACCCGTTTCCTGGCCATCGGCCATCTCGAGACCACGCCCTCGGGCCGCGACAAGACCAGCCTGATCCTGGCCGTGCCCAACGAAGCGGGCGCGGTCTACCAGATGCTGGCCCCGCTGGCCGAGAACGACGTGTCCATGACGCGCTTCGAGTCCCGCCCGGCCCGCACCGGCCAGTGGGAATACTATTTCTACGTCGATATCGAAGGCCATCGCCAGGACCCCAAGGTCGCCAAGGCGCTGGCCGCGCTGCAGGCGCGCGTGGCGTTCCTCAAGGTGCTGGGGTCGTACCCGGTATCTGCTTGAGCGGAGACGTACCCATGTCGCATCCGGATTCGGCTCGGGAAGCCCCTGGTTCCCCGCAGCCCCTGGTGCCGGTACTCGCGGTGGTGGGCGTGGGGCTGATCGGCGGTTCGTTCGCCGCCGCGCTGCGGCGCGCGGGGCAGGTCGGCGAGGTCTGGGGCGTCGGCCGCCAGGCCGGGACGCTCGAGCAGGCGCGCAAGCTGGGCCTGATCGACCGGGCGGTCTCGCTGGAAGAAGCCGCGCGGGCCGACCTGGTCCTGATGGCCGTGCCGGTGGGCGCGACGCGCGCGACCCTGGACGGCCTGGCGCCGCATCTGGGGCCCGGCACCGTCGTTACCGATGCCGGCAGTACCAAGATGGACGTGGTGCGCGCTGCGCGCGAGGCGTTGGGCGCCCGCATCGGCCAGTTCGTGCCGGGCCATCCGATCGCCGGCAGCGAACAAAGCGGCCCGGCCGCCGCCTTTGCCGACCTGTACCGCGGGCGCACGGTGATCCTGACTCCGCTGGACGAGAACCCGCCCGCGGCCGTCGGCCTGGTCGAACGGGCGTGGGCCACCTGCGGCGCCGAGATCCGGACGATGCGCCCGGGCGAACACGACACCGTGCTCGCCTCGGTCAGCCACGTGCCGCACCTGCTGGCCTTCGCCTACATGACGCAGGTTCTGGAAGCCGCCGATGCGGGCCTGCGGCTGGACCTGGCCGGCAGCGGCTTTCGCGACTTCACCCGCATCGCCGGCGGCTCGCCCGATATGTGGCGTGACATCTTCCTGGCAAATCGCGAAGCCATGATGCAGGAGACCGCCGCCGTGCGGCGGGCCCTGGATGCCTTCGAGCGGGCCATGAGCGAGGGCGACGCGGCGGGCCTGCAAGCCATGCTGGAAGCCGTGTCGAAGTCCCGGCGCGCCTGGCGGGCAGGGCAGCCATCTCCCGATACGAACGAATGACCGCCATGACCGATTCCCCCCGCCATCCACCGTACCTCGACCTGGCTCCGGCGCGCCGCGCGCGGGGCGCCATCGACCTTCCCGGCTCCAAGAGCATTTCCAACCGCGTGCTGCTGTTGTCGGCATTGGCCGAGGGCACGACCCGCCTGACCGGCCTGCTCGATTCGGACGACACCCAGGTCATGCTGGCGGCCTTGCGCAAGCTGGGCATAACGATCACGGCGGGCCCGCGTCCCGACGAAGTGCTGGTCCAGGGCGCGCGGCGCTTTCCGGTCGGCCAGGCCGACCTGTTCATGGGCAACGCCGGCACGGCCATCCGCCCGCTGACCGCGGCGCTGGCGATGATGGGCGGCCACTATGTGCTGCACGGCGTGCCGCGCATGCACGAGCGGCCCATCGGCGACCTGGTGGACGCGTTGCGCATGCTGGGCGCGCGCGTGGCTTACCAGGGCCGCGAGGGCTATCCGCCGCTGTCGCTGGGCTGGGGCGAACTGGACCTGTCCAGGCCGGTCAAGGTCAACGGGTCGGTTTCCAGCCAGTTCCTGACCGCGCTGTTGCTGGCCGCTCCGCTGGCTACCCAGGCCACCGGCCGGGAGTTCGTGATCGAGGTCGAGGGCGAGCTGATTTCCAAGCCCTACGTCGAGATGACGCTGAACCTGATGCGCCGCTTCGGCGTGACGGTCGGGCGCGATGGCTGGCGGCGCTTCACCGTGCCTGCCCAGGCCGCCTACCGGTCGCCGGGCCACATGCTGGTCGAGGGGGACGCCTCGTCGGCTTCCTATTTCCTGGCCCTGGGTGCGATAGGCGGCGGGCCGGTGCGCGTGACCGGCGTCGGCCGCGACAGCATCCAGGGCGACGTGGCGTTCGCCGACACCCTGGCGGCGATGGGCGCCGAGGTCGAGATGGGGCCGGACTGGATAGAGACGCGGGGCGTCAACGTGGCCGAGGGGGGGCGCCTGAAGGCCTTCGACGCCGATTTCAACCTGATCCCGGATGCCGCGATGACGGCGGCGGTGCTGGCCTTGTATGCGGACGGACCGTGCCGCCTGCGCAACATCGCGAGCTGGCGGGTCAAGGAAACCGATCGCATCCACGCGATGCAGACCGAGCTGGCCAAGCTGGGCGCGACCGTGGCGGCCACGCCGGACAGCCTGACCGTGACGCCTCCCGCCACCTGGACGCCGGCCGAGATCGGCACCTGGGACGACCATCGCATGGCCATGTGCTTCTCGCTGGCCGCGTTCGGTCCCGTGGGAGTGCGCATCCTCGATCCGGGTTGCGTAAGCAAGACCTTCCCCACGTATTTCGATGTCTACGCGGGACTGGTGGGGGCTTGAGCCGCGGCGGCCAGATCCCCGGCGCGCCGGCCCCGGTCCCAGAACCTGTCGAAGAAATAGTGCACGACCGTGTTGACGGCGGGTTCGATGAAGGTGACCGCGCCGCTCAGCGCCACGCTGCCGGTAATAATGTAGGTGACGCTGAACGAGGTCACGATGTGCAGGCCGCCGAAGGCAAGGGTCTTGGCCATCACCGTCTTCCTTGATTGGTAATGAGAATCGTTTTCGAATTGTGCGCCGACCCGGGGGTGAGACGCCAATTGATCGATGCGATAAAAACGATAGGTTTCGTAAATGAATGGTTCCACGGTTCCCATGATCGCCATCGATGGGCCGACGGCCTCGGGCAAGGGCACCATCGCGGCGCGAGTGGCGGCCCAATTGGGCTGGCACCTGCTGGACAGCGGGGCGTTGTACCGCCTGACCGCGCTGGCCTGCCTGGAACAGGGCATCGCCGCGACTGACGCCCAGGGCGCAGCGGCCGCGGCGGCGGCGCTGGACGTGCGCTTCGTCGCCGACGGGGTCTCCATGGGCGGGCGCGACGTCACCGCCGACATCCGCCGCGAGGAAGTCGGCAACATGGCCTCGCAGGTGGCGGTGTTGGCGCCGGTGCGGGCCGCGCTGCTCGACCGCCAGCGCGCCTTCCGGTGCGCGCCGGGGCTGGTGGCCGACGGCCGGGACATGGGGACGGTTGTTTTTCCGGACGCCGACCTCAAGATATTCCTGGTGGCCAGCGCCGAGGCGAGGGCCCAGCGACGCTATAAACAGTTGATCGAAAAGGGTTTTTCGGCTAACCTCTTAACCCTTTTGCGCGATCTGGAAGCGCGCGATGCGCGCGATACGCAACGGGCGAATGCGCCACTGGCCGCCGCCCACGATGCCCTGGTGCTCGATTCCTCCCACCTCACCATCGACCAGACGGTCGAACAGGTGATGAGCTGGTGGAGCGAGCGTTCGGGCGCATCGCGTGCCTGAAAGCGCAGCAGCGATTCTTAGCAGCACGTAGTAAAGGCCCTCAGCAATGAGGTATTGCAACTCCACCGATTGGTGCGGTGTCAGGTCGAATGTCTCGACCGCCCCCATGAAGTGCGTAACCCGGTAACACTCAACAATGTCTTCGGTTTCCCAAGCCCCTGCCGGCGAAGAAAGCTTTGCCGCCCTGTTCGAAGAAAGCATCAAGCGCCAGGAAATGAAATCCGGCGAAGTCATCACCGCCGAGGTGGTGCGCATCGACCATAACTTCGTCGTGGTCAATGCCGGCCTGAAGTCAGAGGCCTTGATCCCGCTCGAGGAATTCCTCGACGACAAGGGTGAGCTCGAAGTCTCCGAAGGCGATTTCGTCTCGGTGGCCATCGACGCGCTTGAAAACGGCTACGGCGACACCGTGCTGTCGCGCGACCGCGCCAAGCGCCTGGCTGCCTGGCTGCAGCTCGAGAAGGCCCTGGAATCCGGCGATCTCGTCACCGGCACCATCACCGGCAAGGTCAAGGGTGGGCTGACCGTCATGACCAATGCGATCCGTGCCTTCCTGCCGGGTTCGCTGGTCGACCTGCGTCCCGTCAAGGACACTACCCCGTACGAAGGCAAGACCCTCGAATTCAAGGTCATCAAGCTCGATCGCAAGCGCAACAACGTCGTGCTGTCGCGCCGTGCCGTGCTCGAGGCCAACATGGGCGAAGAGCGCCAGAAGCTGCTCGAGACCCTGCACGAAGGCGCGATCGTCAACGGCGTCGTCAAGAACATCACCGACTACGGTGCGTTCGTCGACCTCGGCGGCATCGACGGCCTGCTGCACATCACCGACCTGGCATGGCGCCGTGTGCGTCACCCCTCGGAAGTCCTGTCCGTCGGCCAGGAAATCCAGGCCAAGGTCCTCAAGTTCGACCAGGAAAAGAACCGCGTCTCGCTGGGCGTCAAGCAGCTGGGCGAAGATCCGTGGGTGGGTCTGGCTCGCCGCTACCCGCAAGGCACCCGCCTGTTCGGCAAGGTTACCAACCTGACCGACTACGGCGCGTTCGTCGAAGTCGAAGCCGGCATCGAGGGCCTGGTCCACGTGTCCGAAATGGACTGGACCAACAAGAACGTCGACCCCAAGAAGGTCGTCACCCTGGGTGACGAAGTGGAAGTCATGGTTCTCGAGATCGACGAAGACCGTCGCCGCATCTCGCTGGGCATGAAGCAGTGCCGTCCCAACCCGTGGGAAGAGTTCTCGATCAACCACAAGCGTGGCGACAAGGTCCGCGGCGCCATCAAGTCGATCACCGACTTCGGCGTGTTCGTCGGCCTGCCCGGCGGCATCGATGGCCTGGTCCATCTGTCCGACCTGTCCTGGAGCGAGTCCGGCGAAGAAGCCGTGCGCAACTTCAAGAAGGGCGACGAAGTCGAGGCCGTGGTGCTGGGCATCGACACCGAGAAGGAACGCATCTCGCTGGGCATCAAGCAGCTGGAAGGCGATCCGTTCAACAACTTCGTGGGCACCCATGACAAGGGCGCCGTCGTCCAGGGCACCGTGAAGTCGGTCGAGGCCAAGGGCGCTGTCGTGACCCTGTCGGTCGACGTCGAAGGCTACCTGCGCGCTTCCGAGATCTCTTCGGGCCGCGTGGAAGACGCCACCACGGTGCTGAAGGCCGGCGACAACATCGACGCCATGATCCTGAACATCGACCGCAAGACGCGTTCGATCCAGCTCTCGATCAAGGCCAAGGACAGCGCCGAGACGGCCGAGGCCATCCAGCGCATGTCCGATGCCAGCGCTTCGTCGGGTACCACCAACCTGGGCGCCCTGTTGAAGGCCAAGCTCGACCAGCAGAACGGCTGATAGGCCCACCCCCTACGCGCTCACGCGCGCCCCGGCGGCACTGGCGGGACCGGCAAAGCCGGATCCGCTGTGCCCAGGGGGGAGTTACCTGGTAGTCCGGTATAGCCCGGTACGGCGTTCTAAGAGGTTTCATGAACTCAATGACGAAGTCCGAGTTGATCGCCCGATTGGCCGCCCGGTATCCGCAGCTGGTCGCCAAGGACGCCGATTACGCCGTCAAGACCATCCTCGATGCGATGGCTCAGTCCCTCTCGGAAGGGCAGCGCATCGAGATCCGTGGTTTCGGCAGTTTTTCGTTGTCCAAACGTCCGCCGCGTATCGGGCGCAATCCCAAGTCCGGTGAAAAGGTGCTGGTTCCCGAAAAACGGGTCCCGCACTTCAAGGCCGGCAAGGAGTTGCGCGAGCGGGTCGACGCCCCCGTGCAAAAGCCTTCCGGGAACTGACTCGGCCGGACCTCCGGTCGCAGCAAGCCCGAACAACCCCGACAGTCTCCGGCTGCCGGGGTTTTCTTTTTCCGGGAGCCGGCTTCCAGTTACCTGGCAGCAGTGCAAGTAGTTAGAATCGCCAGTCTCCCCGCATCGCCGCCCGGGAGGGCGCGAAGCGCGTAGGGGGGCGATACAATTTGTTTTTTCCTCACCTGGAGCAAACCATGCGATATCTCGTCTGGGCGCTGAGACTGGTCATATTCGTGGTCGTCCTGCTGTTCGCGCTCAAGAATACCGACCGGGTGAACGTGTATTTCTTCGCCGATCACCTGATCAGCGAAGTGCCGCTGATCGTGGTCATGCTGGCCAGTTTCGTGGTCGGCGCGGTGTTCGGCCTGTTGCTGACCGTGCCGGGCGTGATGCGCCGCCGCCGCGAGATCGCCTCGCTGCGGCGCGAGCTGGACCAGACCCGGGCCGTGGCGAAGGGCGGGTCGTCCGCGGATGCGCCGCCGTCGCCCGACGTCATCCTGCCCGTGACCCCGTTGTAAGGGAGCGATGTGGATTTCGAACCCTGGTGGCTGATTGCCATACCCTTGTTGTTCGGACTGGGCTGGGTAGCCGCGCGCGTGGATATCCGGCAGATGTTGTCCGAACATCGCAGCGTGCCCGATTCCTATTTTCGTGGACTGAATTTCCTGCTGAACGAGCAGCACGATCGCGCCATCGATGCCTTCATCGAAGTGGCCAAGCTCGATCCCGAGACCACCGAGTTGCACTTCGCCCTGGGCAGCCTGTTCCGGCGCCGGGGCGAGATCGAGCGTGCCATACGGGTGCATCAGAACCTGCTGCAGCGCGCCGATCTGCCTGACAACCAGCGTGAACAGGCCTTGCACGAGCTGGCGCAGGACTATCTGCGCGCCGGCATGCTGGACCGGGCCGAGGCGGCCTTCGACCAGTTGAAGGGAACGCGATTCGCGCCCGACGCGCTGCGCGCGCTGATCCGCATCCACGAGACCGAGCGCGACTGGCCGCATGCCATCCAGGCCGTGCAGGCCCTGCAAGGGCTGATCGACGAACCGGTGCCGCAGGCCGTGCATTTCCATTGCGAGGAAGCCGCGGCCGCCCTGGCCGCCGGCAACACCGACGCGGCCCATGCGGCGCTGGACGCGGCCACGCATGCCTCGGTCCAGGCCCAGCGGGGCGGCGGCACGGCCCCCCACGTGCGCGTCGCCATGATGCGGGCCGACCTGGCCAGTCGCGAAGGCGACTTGCGGGCGCAGCGCCTGCACCTGGAGTCCGTGCTGTCCGCGCATCCCGAATACGCGGGCCTGGTGGCCGAGCAGTTCCTTGCCAATCACGAGGCGCGCGGTACGGCCAACGAAGGGCTGGAGAAGCTCGAGGCGCACTACATGCGCCATCCCTCGCTGGACCTGTTCGACGCCATCTTCCAGGCGCTGCGCCGGCAGCGCGGCCTGGCGCAGGCCTGGAACTTCGCGCGTGGGGCCTTGCAGCGCAATCCGTCGCTGCTGGGGCTGGACCGGTTGCTGGAAGCGCAGGTAGCGGGCGACAAGGCGGCGCAGGTCGAGCCGGGCCAGCAGGCGGCCGCGAACGTGGTGACGTTGAACAACCCGCAGGCCGATGCCGCCTCGCCGTGGACGCCCGCGGACGATGCCGTGCTGATGCGCAGCCTGATACACAAGCATACGCAGCGCCTGGATCGCTACGCCTGCCAGGCGTGCGGTTTCAAGGCCAAGCGGTTCCATTGGCAATGTCCGGGCTGCAACGCCTGGGAAACCTATGCGCCCAAACGATTGGAAGAACTTGATGCTGTATAAGGATGATGCCCCCCCCTGCGCGCTGACGCGCGCCCAGTATGGTGAGCCCCCAGCCGCTACGCGGCAGCCCCCCAGGGGGGCCGGGACCCGCCTTGGGGCGGCCCGGCGCCGGGTCCCGGGGGCGACGCTGGCGGACCGGCGGAGCCGGATCCACCGCATCCTGGAGTTGTGTGACGTCTTAGGGTGTGGCAGTGTTGGTTTGCCGTTGGGGAGCAAGGCATGAGCGCGTCGGCGTTGGGGGTGTTTCCCTCGGATGGGCAGCGCGCGGCGGCGCGGGTGTTGGTGGTGGGGGATGTGATGCTGGACCGGTATTGGTTCGGCGAGGTGCATCGCATTTCTCCCGAGGCGCCGGTGCCGGTGGTGCATGTGTCGCGCAGCGAGGACCGGCTGGGCGGGGCGGCGAACGTGGCGCGCAACGCGGCGACGCTGGGGGCGCACGTGACGCTGGTGGGCGTGGTGGGCGACGACGATTCGGGGCGCGCCATCGCGCGGCTGTGCGAGGACGAGGGCGTGCACGCGGATCTGGTCGCGGATCCGTCGGTGCCGACCACGATGAAGATGCGCGTGCTGGGACGCCAGCAGCAACTGCTGCGCGTGGACTTCGAGCAGCCGCCTTCGCCGGGCGTGCTGGCCGACCTGGCGGCGCGGGTGGCGGTGCACATCGCCGACCACGACGTGATCGTGCTGTCCGACTACGCCAAGGGCGTGCTGGACCAGGTGCAGGACCTGATCGCGCTGGCGCGCGCGCGCGGCTGCGTCGTGCTGGTCGATCCCAAGGGCGACGACTACGGCCGCTATCGCGGCGCCACGCTGGTCACGCCCAACCAGTCCGAGATGCGCGAGGCCGTGGGCCGCTGGCGCGACGAGGCGCAACTGGCCGAACGTGCCCAGCACCTGCGCCAGGCGCTGGACCTGGAGGCCTTGCTGGTGACGCGTTCCGAACTGGGCATGACGCTTTTCACGGCCGAGGGGCGTGACCACGTCGAGGCACTGGCGCGCGAGGTATTCGACGTGTCGGGCGCCGGCGATACCGTGATCGCCACGCTCGCCGTCATGCGCGCGGCGGGGCTGGATCTGCATGCGGCCATGAGGTGGGCCAACCTGGCGGGCGGCATCGTCGTCGGCAAGCTGGGGACATCGATCGTGACGCCGGACGAATTGCGTGCCGGCCTGGCGATCTAGATTGAGGAATTTGCCATGATCATCGTAACGGGAGCCGCCGGCTTCATCGGCAGCAATCTGGTCAAGGGCCTGAACGCCCGCGGCGAGCGCGACATCATCGCGGTCGACGATTTGCTCGAAGGCGACAAGTTCGTGAACCTGGTCGACGGCGAGATCGCCGACTACCTGGACAAGAACGATTTCCGCCGCCGCGTGGCGGACGGATCCCTGCCCAAGGTGGACGCCATCCTGCACCAGGGCGCGTGCTCGGACACGACCGAACGCAACGGCCAGTACATGATGGACAACAACTACCGCGTCACGCTGGAGCTTTTCGAGTATGCCCAGCGCGAACGGATTCCCTTCCTGTATGCCTCGTCGGCCGCCGTGTACGGCGCGGGCCCGGTCTATGCCGAGGACCTGCGCAACGAGAAGCCGCTGAACGTCTACGGCTATTCCAAGTTCCTGTTCGATCAGGTGCTGCGCCGCCGCCTGGGCGCGCTGACCGCGCCGGTGGTGGGGCTGCGCTATTTCAACGTCTATGGCCCGCGCGAGCAGCACAAGGGCAGGATGGCCTCGGTCGCCTTCCACAACATGAACCAGTTCCTGAAGGAAGGCCACGTGCGCCTGTTTGGCGGCTGGGACGGCTATGGCGACGGACAGCAGCAGCGGGACTTCATCTCGGTCCATGACGTCGTGGAAGTGAACCTGCATTTCCTGGGGCGTCCGGTGTCGGGCGTCTACAACTGCGGCACCGGCCGGGCCCAGCCTTTCAACGACGTGGCGGCCGCGGTGGTCAACACGCTGCGCGAGGAGCGCGGCGAGGCGCCCCTGGCGCTGGCCGACCTGGCGGCGCAGGGGCTGCTGCGCTACATCGAGTTCCCCGAGGACCTCAAGGGCCGCTACCAGAGCTACACCCAGGCCGACACCACGCAGTTGCGCGCGGCCGGTTTCACCGCGCCGATGCGGGACGTGCAGACCGGCGTTTCCGAGTACATCCGGGAACTGCGCGGCATGTCGAAGTAGGGACGCCCCGGTTTTCCTACGCATTTTCCCCCTTGGACAGCGGACGGTACGCGCCCGCTTTCCGGGAGGCTCCAGGAGCAAGCTTGCGGTGACGCCGGACGGTGTCGCGGCGGCCGGACCGGTCGCCGGCAACTCTCAACGGAGCCTAGCCATGAATCCCTTTCTCGATCCCACGCGCGCCGAGCCCGACTCCAGACCCTATCGCCTGCGCGGCGCCCGGCTTTGCGCGGGACGGCTGGCGGTCGCCGCCGGCCTCGGATTGGCCACGCTCGGTGGTACCCATGCCGCCGGCGTGGACGCGAACACCGCCACGCCGGCCCAACTGGAAGCCGTACGCGGCATCGGACCCCGGACCGCCGCCCGCATCGTCCAGGAGCGCCGCCGGGGCGGTCCGTTCTCGTCGTTCGACGACCTGGCCGGGCGCGTGCGCGGGCTCGGCACGAAGCGGCTCCACGGGCTGCGGGCCGCCGGATTGTCCCTCGGCCCGGCCGGCCGCGAGGGGCCGGCCATCCTGGTCAATATGCCTCCAGGCAGTAAGGGGAAAGGGAACTAAACCGGGTCGGCTGGATTATGATGGGGCGCATGAGAAGCTACCCCACCATCGAACAGACCATCGGCAACACGCCTCTGGTCCGGCTCCAGCGGATTCCCGGAGAAGGAAATGCCGCGCGCGGCAACGTCATCCTCGCGAAGCTGGAAGGCACGAATCCGGCCGGTTCGGTCAAGGATCGCCCGGCCCTGTCCATGATCGCCCGGGCCGAGGCCCGGGGCGAGATCAAGCCGGGCGATACCCTGATCGAGGCAACCAGCGGAAACACCGGAATCGCCCTGGCGCTGGTGGCGGCCATACGCGGCTACCGCATGATCCTGATCATGCCGGACAATCTGTCGCTCGAGCGCCGCGCGGCCATGACCGCCTACGGGGCCGAGCTGATCCTGACGCCGGCTTCGCAGGGGGGCATGGAATACGCCCGCGACCTGGCCTTGCGGATGCAGGCGGAAGGCAAAGGCAGGGTACTCGACCAGTTCGCCAATCCCGACAATCCGCTGGCCCACGTCGAGACCACCGGGCCGGAAATCTGGCGCGACACCGATGGACAGGTCACGCATTTCGTCAGCGCCATGGGTACGACGGGAACCATCGTGGGCGTCTCGCGTTATTTGAAGAGCCGTAATCCGGCGGTCCAGGTGGTGGGCGCGCAGCCCGCCGAAGGCTCGCAGATCCCCGGCATCCGCAAGTGGCCCGAGGCCTATCTGCCCAAGATCTACGACCCGTCGGCGGTGGACAGCCAGGAATCCGTCACGCAAGCCGAGGCCGAGGACATGGCCCGCCGGCTGGCCGCCGAAGAAGGCATCTTCGGCGGCATCTCGTCCGCCGGTGCCCTGGTGGCGGCGCTGCGCGTGGCCGAGACCGTCAGCAACGCCACCATCGTTTTCATCGTCTGCGACCGTGGCGACCGCTACTTGTCCACCGGCGTGTTCAACTGACTGACCCGGCTCGCCACCCGGTTGCGCCGTTCCAGTTCCACGGCCAGGTCGGTGACCGAGGTGGCGTAGAAGTAGCTCCGGTTGTATTCGGTCAGGGCGAAGAAGTTGGGCGCGGCGACGCGGTATTCGGTCGTGCCCGTCGCGCCGTCATACAGGTCGATGACGGCCAGCGGCCATTGCATCCAGGCGTCCGACATCCCCGCCACCTTGGGCGCTCGCGCGCCGGCGGCCTGCAACCGGGGCCAGTCGAGCGTGGGCTTGAGCCCGCCATCGACCAGCGCGGCCGGGTCGCCCGGTAGCCGGACCGGCAGGAACACCGGCTGGCCGCGCTGCCATCCATGTTCGACCAGGAAGTTGGCCACCGAGGCGATGGCGTCGGCGGGACTGGCCAGCAAGTCGATGCGGCCATCGCCATTGCCGTCCACGGCGAACTGGCGCAAGCTGCCGGGCATGAACTGCGGCAGGCCCATCGCGCCCGCGTACGAACCCTTCACGGCCAGCGGATCGGCGCCGGCTTCCTGGCACCAGATCAGGAACTGCGCCAGTTGTTCGCGGAAGAACGCGCTGCGGTCGCTGCGCGCCTGGGCCGGATAGTTGAAGGCCAGCGTCGCCAGCGCGTCGATGATGCGGAAGTTGCCGGTGACCCGGCCATAGAAGGTTTCGACGCCGATGACGCTGACGATGATGGAGGCGGGGACGCCGTAGCGAGCCTCGGCCCGCGCCAGGTCCTGCGCGTGTTCCTCCTGGAACGCGACGCCTTCCTTGATGCGGCGGCTTTCGATGAAGCGCGCGCGGTACCGGGGCCAGCTGCGGACGGTGGGCGACGAGGGCGGCAGCACGAGCCGCGCGACGGTTTCCGAATATTTCGCCTGGTCGAGCAGGGCGCCGACCCGGGCGGCGTCCAGGCCCCGGCCGGCCATGTCGGCCACGAAGGCGCGCCGCGCCTCGGCGGCCGACTGGGGGCTGGAGGGCGCGGGCACGGGAACCGGGACGGCCACCGGGGCGGTTGGAGCCGGCGCCGCAGGTGGCGCGGCCGGGGTGGCGGCGCGCGGAGCGGCCTGCATGTCGGGCGCGGCCGGAACGCCCTGCATGGGCGCCGCGGCCGGGGGCGGATGCGAGGCGCAGCCCCACAGGGCCAGCGCGGCCAGGGCGGCGGCGATCGGGCCGCTACGCGACCCGGTCGGAAAACGGGGTGTGGAATTCACGCGTAAGATTTCCGGAAAAGCGATATCGATAGCGTGATGCTGCCGGCTGTTCGGCCGCGATGCAAGTCGGGCGCATAATGGAGTCCATGGCTACGCTTTACTTCACGCACCCGTCGTGCAGGCAGCACGAGATGGGCGAAGGGCATCCCGAGTGCCCGGCTCGGCTGGACGCGATATCCGACCAGTTGCTCGCTTCGGGCGTGGCGGCGCACCTGATCGAGCGCGAAGCGCCGCGGGCCACGCAGGAAGCGCTGCTGCGCGTGCATACCTCCGAATACCTGGAATCGCTGGTCGAGCGCTCGCCGGTCCACGGCTACGTCGAACTCGATCCCGATACCTGCATGAATCCCCATACCTACACGGCGGCCCTGCACGCGGCGGGCGCCGCGATCGCGGCCGTCGATGCCGTGCTGGCGGGCGAGGGCGAGTCGGCGTTCTGCGCGGTGCGGCCGCCCGGTCATCATGCCTGCCCCGACCAGGCCATGGGCTTCTGCTTCCTGAACAACGTGGCGATCGCCGTGCGCCACGCCATCGCGCACCACGGATTGACGCGCGTCGCGGTGGTGGATTTCGACGTGCACCACGGCAACGGCACCGAGGCCGCGCTGGCCGGCGACGAACGCGTGCTGATGTGCGGTTTCTTCCAGCATCCGTTCTATCCGTTCAGCGGCACCGCGCCCTGGGCCGGCAACATGCTGAACGAGCCCGTGCCCGCCTATACCGAGGGCGCGGCGATACGCGAACTGGTGTCGGCCCGGTGGCTGCCCCGGCTGGAGCAGTTCCGGCCCCAGCTCGTGCTGGTGTCGGCGGGCTTCGATGCGCACCGCGAGGACGATCTTGGGAGCATGGGGCTGGTCGAATCGGACTTCGCCTGGATTACCGGGCAACTCGTGGCGCTGGCCGGGCGCCACGGGGCGAAGGTCGTCAGCAGTCTCGAGGGCGGTTACAACCTGTCGGCGCTGGGGCGCAGCGCCACGGCCCACATACGCGCGCTGGCGGGGATCTGAGCCCCGTGCGCGCGCGGTCGTTACGCAGGCACGAATATTCGCCTGCGTCCGTATTTACCCGTATTCCAAGCCCGGGAGAGGAAAATGTCGATTACCTATAATCGACAGGTTTCCCTGTGGTGGGGCGACCGTGGCGCGAGTGGGCCCGGTACTCCGTGCTCCCCCGTGCCCGTTACCCAGGCGTAGCCGGTTTATCTACAACGAGGTCGCAAACAATGAAGGTGTTAGTGCCAGTCAAGCGAGTGGTGGACTACAACGTGAAGGTCCGGGTGAAGTCGGACCAGACGGGCGTGGACATCGCCAACGTGAAGATGTCGATGAATCCGTTCGACGAGATCGCCGTGGAAGAGGCGACGCGCCTGAAGGAGAAGGGCGTGGCCACCGAGGTCCTGGCCGTGTCGTGCGGCGTCGCCCAGTGCCAGGAGACGCTGCGCACGGCGATGGCGATCGGCGCCGACCGGGCCATCCTGGTCGAGACGCAGGAGGAGCTCCAGCCGCTGGCGGTGGCCAAGCTGCTGAAGGCGCTGGTCGACAAGGAGCAGCCGCAGCTGGTGATCCTGGGCAAGCAGGCGATCGACGACGATGCGAACCAGACGGGCCAGATGCTGGCCGCGCTGCTGGATTGGCCGCAGGCGACCTTCGCGAGCAAGGTCGAGGTGGCCGACGGCAAGGCGACGGTGACGCGCGAGGTGGACGGCGGCCTGGAAACGGTGGCGCTGTCGCTGCCGGCCATCGTGACCACGGACCTGCGGCTGAACGAGCCGCGCTACGTGACGCTGCCCAACATCATGAAGGCCAAGAAGAAGTCGCTGGAAACCGTCAAGCCGGAAGACCTGGGCGTGGACGTGGCGCCGCGGCTCAAGACGCTGAAGGTGGCCGAGCCGCCGGCGCGCAAGGCCGGGGTGAAGGTGGCGGACGTGGCCGAGTTGGTGGGCAAACTCAAGAATGAAGCGAAGGTGGTGTGAAGATGGCGATACTGGTCATAGCGGAACATGACAATGCGCATCTGCGCGCGGCGACGCTGAACACGATCACGGCGGCGCAGCGCCTGGGCGGCGACGTGCACGTGCTGGTCGCGGGCGCGGGGGTGGGCGCGGCGGCGCAGGCTGCCTCGCAGGTGGCGGGCGTGGCCAAGGTGCTGTCGGCCGACGGCGCTTCGCTGGCCGACGGCCTGGCCGAGAACGTGGCGGCGCAGGTGCTGGCGGTGGCCCAGGGCTACAGCCATATCCTGTTCCCGGCCACGGCGTATGGCAAGAACGTGGCGCCGCGCGTGGCGGCCAAGCTGGACGTGGCGCAGATCTCGGACATCATCGGCATCGAGTCGGCCGATACGTTCGAGCGTCCGATCTACGCGGGCAACGCGATCGCCACGGTGCAATCGGTCGATGCCGTCAAGGTGATCACCGTGCGCACGACGGCCTTCGACGCGGCCGCGGCCGCGGGCGGTTCGGCGCCGGTGGAAAGCCTGTCCGCCGTGGGCGACGGCGGCAAGTCCTCGTTCGTGGGGCGCGAGGTCGCCAAGAGCGACCGTCCGGAGCTGACCGCGGCCAAGGCCGTGGTGTCGGGCGGACGCGGGATGGGCAGCGCCGAGAACTTCAAGTTGCTCGAGCCGCTGGCGGACAAGCTGGGCGCGGCCATGGGCGCTTCGCGCGCCGCGGTCGACGCGGGCTACGCGCCCAACGACTGGCAGGTGGGCCAGACCGGCAAGATCGTCGCGCCGCAGCTGTACGTGGCGGTGGGGATCTCCGGCGCGATCCAGCACCTGGCGGGCATGAAGGACTCGAAGGTGATCGTGGCGATCAACAAGGACGCCGAGGCGCCGATCTTCGGCGTGGCCGACTACGGGCTGGTGGCGGACCTGTTCACCGCCGTGCCCGAGCTTACGAAAGCGCTGTAAGCGCGAACGCCGCCGCGCCCTTGGGGGGCGGCGGCGCACCCGAACAGGGCCGGGCCGCCGGTCTTGCCGCCGCACGGCCCTCGGTGCCCAACTGACCGGAGGTTTGCATGGCTTACGTGGCTCCACTGCGGGACATCCGATTCGTGCTGAGCGAATTGGCCGGCCTGGACAAGGTTCATCAATTACCCGGTAGCGAGGACGCCGGCCAGGAAGTCGTCGATGCGATCCTGGACGAGAACGCGCGCCTGCTGCAGGACGCGATCGCGCCGCTCAACCGCGACGGCGATCTCCAGCCGCCCGTCTGGTGCGACGGCGCCGTTACCGCTTCGCCGGGATTCGCCCAGGCATTCCGCAGCTTCGTCGAGGGGGGCTGGCAAGGCTTGCAGCATCCCGTGGACTTCGGGGGGCAGGGCCTGCCCAAGGTGGTCGCCACCCCGTGCATGGAAAACCTGAACGCCGCCTGCCTGTCGTTCGCGCTATGCCCGCTGCTGACCGACGGCGCCATCGAGGTGCTGCTGACGGCCGGGACCGAGGAGCAGAAGCGGCGCTTCATCCCCTCGATGATCGATGGCTCCTGGACCGGAACCATGAACCTGACCGAACCGCAGGCCGGGTCGGACCTGTCGCTGGTACGCACGCGCGCCGTCGCGCAGCCCGACGGCAGCTACCGGCTGCACGGGCAGAAGATCTTCATCACCTACGGCGAGCACGACATGGCACGGAACATCGTGCACATGGTGCTGGCCCGGCTGGCCGACGCGCCCGAGGGTGTCAAGGGCCTGTCGCTGTTCGTGGTGCCCAAGTTCCTGGTGAACGACGACGGATCGCTGGGCAAGCGCAACGACGTCTGGTGCGCCTCGATCGAACACAAGCTGGGCATCAAGGCCAGCCCCACGGCCGTGCTGCTGTATGGCGAGGACAAGGGCGAGGTCGGTCCGGGTGCCATCGGCTACCTGGTGGGCGAGCCCAACCGCGGCCTGGAAACCATGTTCATCATGATGAACGCCGCGCGCTTCGCGGTCGGCTTGCAGGGCATCGCGGTGGCCGAGCGCGCCAGCCAGCATGCCGTGGCCTATGCCAAGGACCGCGTGCAGAGCCGGGCGGTCGAGGGTTCCACGGGGCCCGTGGCCATCGTCCATCACCCGGACGTGCGCCGGATGCTGTTGACCATGCGCACGCTGACCGAGGCGGCCCGCGCCGTGGCCTACGTGGCCGCCGGGGCGCACGATTTCGCGCACAGGCATCCCGATGCCCAGATGCGCGCGCGCAACCAGGCCTTCTACGAATACATGGTGCCCATCGTCAAGGGCTTCTCGACCGAGATGGCGGTGGAGGTGGCCTCGCTGGGCATACAGGTGCACGGCGGCATGGGCTTCATCGAGGAAACGGGCGCCGCCCAGTACTACCGCGATGCCCGCATCCTGTCGATCTACGAAGGCACCACCGCCATCCAGGCCAATGACCTGGTGGGGCGCAAGACCGCGCGCGACGGCGGCGCGGTGGCGGCCGCCATCATCGGCCACATGCGCGAGACGCTGGCCGAGCTGGACGGCGACGCGGAACTGTCGGCGCTGCGCGGACAACTGGCCGACGCCATCCAGGCCTACGAGGAAGTGGTCCGCTTCGTGGTCGAGCGCTACCGCGACGACGTGCGCGAGGTCTACGCGGGCAGCGTGCCCTATCTGATGCTGGCCGGGCTCACGCACGGCGGATGGCAGATGGCGCGCGCCGCGCTGGCCTGCCGGCGCCGGATCGCCAAGGGAGACGTCGACACCTTCTATCCGGCCAAGCTGGCGGGGGCACAGTTCTATTGCGCCCACCTGCTGCCGCGGGTCGAGGCGCTGCGCCGCGAGATATTGCAGGGTGGCGCCAGCACGCTGGCCATGCCGGTCGACGCATTCTAAGGCCGCCGGCCGGCGGCGCTCAGGGGGAAGGGCGGTGGTGGCCGGGCGCCTGCGACGGCGGCAGCGGAGGCGTGCGGCAGGGGGCGACGGGGATGCGCCAATGCGACCGGCGCCGCAGGGCCGCCAATAGCTTCAGGCCCTGCGGCCATTCACCGTAGCCCGATTCGGCATTGATGTGGCCGGCGTCGTCGAGCTGCTCGAAGCGGCTGCCCCAGGCTTCGGCGAATTCGCGGGCACGGTCCAGCGAACAATACGGGTCGTTGGTGCTGGCGACCACCACGCTCTGGAAAGGCAAGGTCTGCATCGGCACGGGGCAGAACGAGCGCAGCCGCGCCGGGGCGTTCGCACGCTCGACGTCGGCGGGCGCCACCAGCAGGGCGCCCGCCACCTTTTCGCGCACGCGCAGCGGCAAGTGGCAGATCGTGATGCAGCCCAGGCTGTGGGCGATCAGCAGCGGCGGCCGCTGGGCCGCCTCGATGGCGGAGGCCAGGGTCGCGGTCCACGCATGCAGGTCGGGCGAGGCCCAGTCGTTCTGCTGCACGCGCACCGCGCGCGGCAGACAGGCCTCCCACCGGCTCTGCCAATGGGCGGGGCCGGAGTTGTTCCAACCTGGGACGATCAAGGGTTGCAGTCGCATGAGCGCATGATGGCGTCGCTGCTCATTACTGGGAACGAAGAATTTTGCGTTTGTTAATTACCTCAGCTTGGATGGCGGGGTCCGGCGGGAGGCGGGCCCTTATGTGAAAAAATAAGTATCCGCCTTTCTCTTATGGTGGAAAGCTATATGGATATGTGCAAACATTTGTTCCCGCTTCCCGGGCTGAACGCCAGAATGCTTCATTTGGAAACGTAGGAGACCGACATGGCCGCATTGCGTCTGGGCGACACCGCTCCCGATTTCGAACAGGATTCCTCCAAGGGACATATCCATTTCTACGACTACCTCGGCGACAGCTGGGGCGTGCTGTTCTCGCACCCGGCGGACTTCACGCCGGTCTGCACGACCGAACTGGGCTATACCGCCAAGCTCGCGCAGGAATTCGCCAAGCGCAACGTGAAGGTGCTGGCGCTGTCGGTCGACCCGGTCGATTCCCACCAGCAATGGATCGGCGACATCAACGACACGCAGAACACCCGGGTGGACTTCCCCATCCTGGCCGATGCCGACCGCAAGGTTTCCACGCTCTACGACATGATC
Source organism: Pigmentiphaga sp. H8 (assembly GCF_003854895.1). Taxonomy (NCBI): domain Bacteria; kingdom Pseudomonadati; phylum Pseudomonadota; class Betaproteobacteria; order Burkholderiales; family Alcaligenaceae; genus Pigmentiphaga; species Pigmentiphaga sp. H8. The sequence goes on from NZ_CP033966.1 coordinate 1,868,799, forward strand.
CACCCGAACGCCAGCGCCACCGCCACGGTGCGCTCGGTCTTCGTGATCGACCCGGCGAAGAAGGTCAGGCTCATCATCACCTATCCCGCCAGCACGGGGCGCAACTTCGACGAGATCCTGCGCGTGATCGATTCGCTGCAATTGACCGATAACTACAGCGTCGCGACGCCGGTGAACTGGAAGGACGGCGAAGACGTCATCATCGTGCCGTCGCTGCAGGACCCCGAAGTGCTCAAGCAAAAGTTCCCCAAGGGCTACAAGGTCGTGCGCCCCTACCTGCGCACCACGCCCCAGCCCAACAAGGAGTAAGTCCGGGGAGGGAGGAAGTGCCCGTGTCACGGACATGTGCTGTAATGCGGGCCTTCGCTTCCCTCCGATAGGACTTCCATGCTCCAGACCGCCGACGATCTCGGAAAACTCCTGCTGCGCGTGTTCGTAGGGGTGCTCATGCTCATGCATGGCATTCCGAAGGTCATCGGCGGCATCGGTTTCGTGAAGGGGCTGGTCGCCTCGCACGGGCTGCCTACCTTCCTCGCCTACTTCGTCTACGTGGGCGAGATCGTCGCTCCCATCCTGCTGCTCGTGGGGATCTACAGCCGGCTTGGCGGCTTTCTGGTCGCCATCAACATGGTCGTGGCCATCGCGCTGGCCCACTCCAACCAGATATTCTCCGTGGCCAAGAACGGCGCCTGGGCGCTGGAGCTCCAGGGGCTCTACCTGTGCGGGGGCCTCGTCATCGCGCTGATCGGCGCGGGCCGCTTCAGCGCCGGCGGCAAGGGCGGCACGCTGAACTGATCAGGCTCCGGCGGGCTCGGGCTGGCCTGTCACGGCCGCGTCCTCGTCCTGCTGCGCGGTGATCGTGTTGCGGTCCAGGTGCGGTGCGAACATCTCGATGAAGGCAATCGCGAAATTGCGCAGATAGGCGCCGCGGCGCACCGCCAGGCGCGTCATGTTGGACGCGAACAGGTGGTCGGCCGCCAGCGACCGCAGCTTGGTGTCTTCCTCGCTGTCGTAGGCCATGGCGGCGATGATGCCTATGCCCAGGCCCGCCGCCACGTAGGTTTTGATGACGTCGGCGTCCATCGCCGTCAGCACGATGTCCGGCACGATGCCGGCGCGCGCGAAAGCCTCGTCGATGTGCGAACGGCCGGTCAGGCCGGTGTCGTAGGTGATCAGCGGATGCCGGGCCAGTTCCTCGACCGTCGGCCGATCGCGCGCCAGGATGGGATGTCCCGGCGGCGCGACGATGACGTGGTTCCACCGGTAGCCGGCGAAGGTCGATAGCCTGGCGTCGGCCTGCAGGCCCTCGGTGGCGATGCCGATGTCGGCCTGGCCGCTGGCCACCCATTCGGCGATGTGCAGGGGCGAGCCCTGCTGCAGGTTCAGGTGGACCTGGGGAAAGCTGCGCCGGAACGCCTGCACCACCACCGGCAACGCGTAGCGGGCCTGGGTGTGGGTCGTGGCGATGGTCAGCCGGCCCTGGTCGCGGGCGCCGAACTCCTGGGCCGCGCGTTTGAGGTTCTCCTGTTCGAGCAGCAGGCGCTCGATGATCGTGACGATCTCCTTGCCCGGCTCGGTCAGCCCGGTCAGGCGCTTGCCGGCGCGTTCGAAGATCGTCGTGCCCAGTTCGTCCTCCAGTTCGCGTATCTGGCGGCTGACGCCCGGCTGCGAGGTGTACAGCGTATTGGCGACCTCGGTCAGGTTGAAATTGCGGCGCAAGGCTTCGCGGACGGAGCGCAGTTGCTGGAAATTCACGAGGGTTCTCCTGCTTGGGCCGGCGCGACAGCGGGCCGGCGGCGATCAATCATGTTGCGTCGCAAACAAAAAAATCAGAACGAAAATTTGAAAATGATCTAATGCGCATCCGGGCATAACGGCGCGTTTGTTCTGTGTCGCTACGGGTTTATACCGCCGCGGAATAAGTAACCATCCAAGATGTCGTTCCCAAGCATGGGGCTTGTGAACGACCATGCATTCCTCGAAAGACGGAATGGAGCCTGGGATGGCCGGATTGCTGGGAAAGACGCTGGGTGTTGCCGTGCTGGCCATGGCGGCGGCCGTGTCGCCTGTTGCGGCACAGCAGAAGCAGACCCTGCTGAATGTCTCCTATGATCCGACGCGGGAGCTGTACAAGGATCTGGACAAGGCCTTCGCGGCCGAATACAGGAAAAAGGCCGGTGTCGACCTGACCATCCGCCAGTCCCATGGCGGCTCCGGCGCCCAGGCGCGCTCGGTCATCGATGGCCTGGACGCCGACGTGGTCACGCTGGCCCTGGCCTACGACATCGACGCCCTGCACGAGCGCGGCAACCTGCTGCCGGCCGACTGGCAGAAGCGGCTGCCGCAGAACAGCTCGCCGTACACCTCCACCATCGTGTTCCTGGTGCGCAAGGGCAATCCCAAGGGCATCAAGGACTGGGGCGACCTGATCAAGCCGGGCGTCTCGGTCATCACGCCCAACCCCAAGACTTCGGGCGGTGCCCGCTGGAACTACCTGGCGGCCTGGGCCTATGCGCTGAAGCAGCCGGGCGGCAGCGAAGCCAAGGCGCGCGAGTTCATCGCCGAGCTGTTCAAGCACGTGCCGGTGCTGGACAGCGGCGCCCGCGGCGCGACCACGACCTTCGTCGAGCGCGGCCAGGGCGACGTGCTGCTGGCCTGGGAGAACGAGGCGCTGCTGTCGTTGAAGGAACTGGGCCCGGACAAGTTCGACATCGTCGCGCCCTCGCTGTCCATCCTGTGCGAACCGCCCGTGGCCGTGGTCGACAGGAACGTCGACAAGAAGGGCACGCGCCAGGCGGCGCAAGCCTACCTGGAATACCTGTACACCAAGGACGCGCAGGAGATCATCGCCAGGAACTACTACCGTCCCCGCAATCCCGAGGTGGCCGCCAAATACGCGTCGGCCTTTCCCAAGGTGAACCTGATCACGATCGATGGTGTTTTCGGCGGCTGGAAGAAGGCCCAGAAGACCCACTTCGCGGATGGCGGCACGTTCGACCAGCTCTACCAGCCGGGCAAGCGTTGAAGGCCTCCGTTTCCACCCTCGGCATCCTGCACCCGCCCCCGGCCAAGCCCAGGCGGGCGCAGCGCTTCGGCGTGCTGCCCGGGTTCGGGCTGAGCATGGGCTTCACCGTGTTCTACCTGAGCCTGATCGTGCTGATCCCGCTGTCCACCTTGTTCTTCAAGAGCGCGACCCTGGACTGGCAGACGTTCTGGTCGGCGGTGACCGCGCCCCGCGTGCTGGCCTCGTACCGGCTGACCTTCGGCGCCGCGCTGCTGGCGGCGCTGGTCAACCTGGTGGCGGGGCTGGCCGTGGCCTGGACATTGGTGCGCTACGAGTTCCCGGGCAAGAAGGTCGTCGACGCGCTGGTGGACCTGCCGTTCGCGCTGCCGACCGCGGTGGCGGGCATCGCCCTGACCGCGTTGTACGCCTCGAACGGATGGATGGGCCGCTGGCTGGAACCGCTGGGCGTCAAGGTGGCCTATGCGCCGCTGGGCGTGGTCGTGGCCCTGATCTTCATTGGCCTGCCGTTCGTGGTCCGGACGGTGCAGCCGGTGCTGGAGGATGCCGAGCGCGAGCTGGAGGAAGCCGCGGCCAGCCTGGGCGCCAGCCGGCTGCAGACCTTCCTGAAAGTCCTGCTGCCCACGATCCTGCCCGCCTTGCTGACCGGCTTCGCGCTGGCCTTCGCGCGCGCCGTCGGCGAATACGGGTCGGTGGTGTTCATCGCCGGCAACATGCCCATGGTGTCCGAGATCACGCCGCTGCTCATCATCACCAAACTCGAACAGTACGACTATGCCGGCGCGGCTTCTATCGCGCTGGTCATGTTGCTGCTGTCCTTCGTGCTGCTGCTGTTCATCAACCTGTTGCAATGGTGGCAGGCGCGGCGCGGCCTGGGAAAGAACGTATGAGTACCGCCAACCGGCCCGTCCACCTCGATGAGCCCGCCTGGGTGCGGCGCCTGCTGCTCGCGGCGTCGCTGGGCTTTCTCGCGCTGTTCCTGCTGCTGCCGCTGGCCGTGGTGTTTTCCGAGGCGTTGAAGAAAGGCTGGGAGCTGTATGCCGAGGCCCTGATCGAGCCCGACGCGCTGGCCGCGATCCGGCTGACGCTGCTGGTCGCGGCCATCGCCGTGCCGCTGAACCTGGCGCTGGGCGTGGCGGCGGCGTGGGCCATCACCAAGTTCCAGTTCCGCGGCAAGCAGGCGCTGGTCACGCTGATCGACCTGCCGTTCTCGGTCTCGCCGGTGGTCGCGGGGTTGATCTACGTGCTGCTGTTCGGCTCGCACGGCTGGCTGGGGCCGCTGCTCAACGCCAACGAACTGAAGGTCGTCTATGCCGTCCCGGGCGTGGTGCTGGCCACGCTGTTCGTGACTTTTCCCTTTGTCGCCCGCGAACTGATTCCGCTGATGCAGGCCCAGGGCAGCGAGGAAGAACAAGCGGCGCTTACCCTGGGCGCCTCCGGCTGGCAGATGTTCCGCCGCGTGACGCTGCCCAACATCAAATGGGGTCTCTTGTACGGCGTGATTCTCTGCAATGCCCGGGCCATGGGAGAATTCGGCGCGGTATCGGTGGTATCGGGCCATATCCGCGGCCTGACCAACACCATTCCGTTGCACGTGGAAATCCTCTACAACGAATATGCATATCAAGCCTCGTTCGCGGTTGCCTCGGTGCTCGCGCTGCTGGCCTTGGTCACGCTGGTTCTCAAGAGCGTGGTCGAGTGGCGCGGCGGCCGGCAGCTCAAGGACCTGGCGCTCCCCTCCGAATTTCCAGGCGCCGCGCCGCTGCAACTGAAGGCGGCCGGCTGACCGTCCCGGAAAGGTAAAAGACATGAGTATCGAAGTTCGTCATCTCTCCAAGCATTTCGGAAACTTCCATGCCCTCAAGGATGTGTCCCTGCACATCGAATCGGGCGAACTGGTCGCGCTGCTCGGGCCGTCGGGCTGCGGCAAGACGACCTTGCTGCGCATCATCGCCGGACTCGAGACGCCCGACGAAGGCAGCGTCTATTTCTCGGGCGAGGACGCCACCGACGTGCACGTGCGCGAACGCCAGGTCGGTTTCGTGTTCCAGCACTACGCGCTGTTCCGCCACATGACCGTGTTCGAGAACGTGGCCTTCGGCCTGCGCGTCAAGCCGCGCGGCCAGCGGCCTTCCGAGGCGCAGATCAAGGACAAGGTCCACCAGTTGCTGAACCTGGTCCAGCTCGACTGGCTGGCCGACCGCTACCCCTCGCAGCTGTCGGGCGGGCAGCGCCAGCGCATCGCGCTGGCGCGGGCGCTGGCCGTGGAGCCGCGGGTGCTGCTGCTGGATGAGCCGTTCGGCGCGCTGGACGCCAAGGTGCGCAAGGAGCTGCGCCGCTGGCTGCGGCGCCTGCACGACGAACTGCACGTGGCCAGCGTGTTCGTGACCCATGACCAGGAAGAGGCGCTGGAAGTGGCCGACCGGGTGGTCCTGATGAACTCCGGCCGCATCGAGCAGGTGGGTACGCCCACCGAGGTCTGGGAGCGGCCCGCCACGCCCTTCGTCTACGGCTTTCTGGGCGACGTCAACCAGTTCCACGGCCAGGCCCATGCCGGCGTGCTGCACGCCGACGGGCTGACCATCCCCACGCCCGACCTGGCCGACGCCCAGCACGCCAAGGCCACCGCCTACATCCGGCCGCACGAGTTCGACGTGCAGCGCTACAGCGACGGCGACATCGGCCTGGTCACCACCTTCAACCGCGCGTATCTGTCGGGCCCCAGCGCCTACCTGGAACTCACCCGCCAGGGATCGGACCAGCCGGTCGAGGTGGAGCTGCCCGCCGAGGTCTTCCGCCAACTTGACCTGAAGGGCGGCGAGGCGCTGGTCGTCAAGCCGCGCAACGCGCAAGTCTTCCTTACCTGAGCCATGGCCGCCGTGACCGCTTCTTCCTTCCCCTCGCAACGCTGGTCCGAACTGATCGACCGGCTGGACGGCATCGCCCGCGCGCATGCCGACGTGGCGCTGGCCTCGTCGCTGGCCGCCGAGGACATGGTCCTGACCCACGCCATCCTGGATGGCGGGCTGCCCATCGAGATCTTCACGCTGGACACCGGCCGGCTCAACGCCGAGACCGTGGCGATGATCGATCGCATCGCCGGGCGCTACGGCCGCGCCATCGGCGTCGTGCGGCCCGATCCGGCCGCCGTCGAGAAATACGTGTCCGTTCACGGTCTGAATGCGTTCTACGAAAGCGTGGAACTGCGCAAGGCCTGTTGCGAGATCCGCAAGGTCGAGCCGCTGCGGCGCGTGCTGGCGGGGCGGGGCGCGTGGATCACCGGGCAGCGCCGCGAACAGGCCGTGACCCGCGGCGAATTGCCGCTGGACGAACCCGATCCCGTGTTCGGGCTGCACAAGTACAACCCGCTCGCGCTGTGGACCCAGGAAGAAGTCTGGGCCGCCATCCGCGCGCTGGACATTCCCTACAACCCGCTGCACGACCGGGGCTATCCCTCGATCGGCTGCGAACCCTGTACCCGCGCCATCCGGCCCGGCGAGGACCTGCGCGCGGGCCGCTGGTGGTGGGAATCGTCCGACTCCAAGGAGTGCGGACTGCACGCCGGCAACCTGTCGGCCATCCCGGTCTCCGTCGTCACAACCAAGCAACCAGGCTGAATCATGCCCGCTATCCTGAACACCACGCGCAGCCATCTCGACTGGCTGGAATCCGAAGCCATCTTCATCATGCGCGAAGTCGCGGCCGAATGCGCCCGGCCCGTGCTGCTGTTTTCCGGCGGCAAGGATTCCTGCGTGCTGCTCAGGCTGGCGGAAAAGGCCTTCCGGCCCGGCAAGTTCCCGTTCCCGCTGATGCATATCGACACGGGACACAACTTCGACGAGGTCATCGCCTTCCGCGATGCCCGCGCCGCCGAGCTGGGCGAGCAACTGATCGTGCGCAGCGTCGAGGACTCCATCGCGCGCGGCTCGGTCGTGCTGCGCAAGGAGACCGATTCACGCAACGCCGCGCAGGCGGTCACGCTGCTGGAGTCGATCGAGGAATTCGGTTTCGACGCCTGCATAGGCGGCGCCCGCCGGGACGAGGAAAAGGCGCGCGCCAAGGAGCGCATCTTCTCGTTCCGCGACGAGTTCGGCCAATGGAACCCGAAGGCCCAGCGCCCCGAGGTCTGGAACCTGTACAACACGCGGGTCCACGCCGGCGAGAACATGCGCGTGTTCCCGATCTCGAACTGGACCGAGCTGGACGTGTGGCAATACATCGCGCGCGAGAACCTCGCGCTGCCGTCGATCTACTACGCGCACCAGCGCGACGTGGTCCGGCGCAAGGGCCTCCTGGTGCCGGTGACGCCGCTCACCCCGCCGCAGGACGGCGAATCGGTCGAGAACCTGACGGTGCGCTTCCGTACCGTGGGCGACATCTCGTGCACCTGCCCGGTGGCCTCCGAGGCCGCGGACCCGCTGGCCATCATCGCCGAGACGGCGGTGACGGACATCACCGAGCGCGGCGCCACCCGGATGGACGACCAGACCTCGGAAGCCTCGATGGAGCGCCGCAAGAAGGAAGGATATTTCTGATGAACGCCATGACCGATTCCGCATTCTTCTCCGCCGCCGACAAGGGCGTGCTGCGCCTGATCACCGCCGGTTCGGTGGACGACGGCAAGTCGACCCTGATCGGCCGGCTGCTGTACGACAGCAAGGGCATTTTCGCCGACCAGCTCGACGCGATCTCGCGCGCCAAGTACAAGCGCACGGTGGGCGACACCATCGACCTGTCGCTGCTGACCGACGGGCTCGAGGCCGAGCGCGAGCAGGGCATCACGATCGACGTGGCGTACCGCTATTTCTCGACGCCGGTGCGCAAGTTCATCATCGCCGATGCCCCCGGGCACGAGCAGTACACGCGCAACATGGTGACCGGCGCGTCCACGGCCGACGTCGCGATCATCCTGATCGACGCGACCCGGGCGGCGGACGGCCAGCTGCTGACGCAGACCAAGCGCCACAGCACGCTGGCGCACCTGCTGGGCATCCGCCACATCGTGGTGGCGGTCAACAAGATGGATCTGGTCGATTGGGACCGCGAGGTGTTCGAACGCATCCGCGGCGCCTATGCGGCGCTGGCCGCGAAGCTGGGCATCGCCGGCTTCCACGTCCTGCCGCTGTCGGCGCTGACGGGTGACAACGTCGTCGGCAAGTCAGAACGCACGCCCTGGTACCAGGGGCCGGCCCTGCTCGAGCTGCTCGAGGCGCTGGAAGCGCGCGCGGATGATTCGGACAAGGCCCTGCGCTTCCCGGTGCAACTGGTCGCGCGCCATGGCGGCGACCGGGCCGACGATTTCCGGGGCTACATGGGGCAGCTGGCCAGCGGTTCGCTGGCCGTGGGCGATCGGGTGCTGGTCCAGCCCTCGGGCGTGGCGGCGACGGTGAAGTCGCTGGTCGTCCATGGCGGAGAGGTAGAGGGCGCCATCGCCGGCGACTCCGTTACCGTCGTGCTGGACGAGGACGTGGACGTGTCGCGCGGCGACGTGCTGGTGCACGCGTCGGCGCCGGCCTTTGTCGCACGGCAGTTCCAGGCCGAGATCTGCTGGCTGGATACGCAGGCCCTGAATCCCGCACGCAAGTACCTGCTCAAGCACGGCACCCGCCTGACCTCGGCCAGGATCAAGTCGGTGCTGGTGCGGCGCGACATCCACGAACTCGGGGAAGTCCCGGCCGCCGACACGCCGTTCGCGATGAACGACATCGGCCGTGTGGAAATCGCCACCCGCGACGCGCTGGCGCTGGACGCCTACGACGACATCGCGGCCACGGGCGCCTTCATCCTGATCGACGAAGCCACGCACCAGACGGCCGCGGCCGGATTGATCCGGCTTTCTCCTGCCCAGGCCTGACGCGCGGCTAGCGGGGTTCCGGCCGCCGCCATAGCCACACGGCCACCGCCAGCATGATGGCGGTGGACAGCCCGGCCGTCCAGCGTGGCACGGGGGCGACGAAGAGGATGGCGGCGCACAGCACCATGGTGGCGGTGGCGCTCCATTTGGCGCGGCGGCTGACGGAGCGGTCGGTGCGCCAGTTGCGGATCATGGCGCCGAAGAGCGGGTGGCGCTCCAGCCAGGCCAGCAGGCGGGGCGACCCCCGGGCGGCGAACCAGGCCGCCATCAGGATGAAGACCGTGGTCGGCAGGCCGGGCACGAAGATGCCGACGATGCCCAGCGCCAGGCATGCCAGCGCCACCAGCAGCATCAGGCCGCGGATGACGATGCCGGGATCGGAAGAGGGTTTCACTGCCGGCCCGGGCCGCCGTCGGCGGGCAGCCACTTGGCGAAGAGCCGGCGCGGCATGGCCGGCGAGATCCACCATTTGCGCTGCACGTTGTCCCACTGCGCGCCCAACTGCTTGGCCGCGTCCTTTTCGCCGTAGGGCACGTCCAGGTAGACGCGGGGTGGCGTGGCCGGCGCGACGGCGGCGGCCGGCCGGGCGCGCGCGGCCGCACGCGCCGCGGGCAGGTCCAGCGCACGGATGAAATGGCTGTCGTGGCCTTGCGGCGTATACAGGAACAGCTTCTCGCTGGTCCGCGTGATGGCGACGTAGAACAGCCGGCGTTCCTCGGCCGGATCGGCATGCGCCTGCGGAAATTCGCCGTCGGCGACGAAGGGCATGTGCACGAAGCGCCATTCCTTGCCCTTGGCCGCGCGCGCGGTGGTCACGGCGAGCGGTTGCCGGTTCTTTTTCAGCGCGCCGCTGCGGCGCTGGGCCTGGTGCAGGTGGTCCAGCAGGCCGGCGGCGTCCAGGCCCGTAGCACGGGCATAGGCGATGAAACCATCGATGGAGCGGGTAACGGCCTGGGCGTCCAGCCGGTGCACGAACAGGCGCCGCGTGACGTCGGCCAGTTGCAGCTCGGTCGCGGCATGGGCCAGCAACTCGCCTGCCGAGAGCGAGGGCGCCTGGGCGATAAGGTGGTCGCAGACCTCGGCGAAGCGGGCGCGCCAGCGGCGGGTGGCGGGATCCACCGTTTCCTGCGCGTCCGTGGCGCGGCTGAGCCGGCCGCTGTAGAAATAGCGGATGGTCTCGGGGTCGGTGGCGATGGTGCGTTCGGCGTCCGCCCACTCGCCTTCCGTATAGTCCAGTCCCGCGAACAGGCCCAGCGCCCGCAGGATGGCCTTGACGTCGCCGCGCTCGCGCACCGGTGCCATCGACAGCCGGGCGATGTGCAGGATGCCGCGCAGCATCAGGATCTCGATGCGGTCGAGATAGCTCTGGCAGCCGTCCATGGCATAGGGCAGGCCGCGCGCGATCAGCGCGTTCTCCAGGGCGATGCTCTGGTGCGCGTCGCGCAGCACGACGGCGCAGTCGGCCAGGCTGCGCGCGGCGCCCGACTCGACCAGGCCTGCCAGCGCATCGACCACCTGGCGGCAGCAGTCGTCTTCCGGTCCCGTGCCGTAGCGCACGACCTCGACCTCGGTATCTTCCTCCCGCCCGGATTGGAAGACCTGGGCCGTCAGGGCCTGGGCGCACGCGCCCAGCGTCGCGCCGCAGCGGAACGAGTTGGTCAGCGGCAGGCGCCGGGTGCCGGGGAAAAGATGCTCGAAGGCCTCGCCCATGTAGCGGGGATCGGCGCCGTTCCACGAGTGGACGACCTGCTCCTTGTCGCCGGCCGCGATGATGCGGGTACGCGGGCCGGTCAGCTTGCGCAGCAGGCTGATCTGGGCCGCGTTGGCGTCGTGCCATTCGTCCGCCACGACCAGCGCGGGGCAGGGCAGGGGCACGATCTCGCCCAGTTCATCGGCAATGGCCAGCACGTCGGTGACGAGATCGTGCTCGCTCTGGAACGCGAAGTACCCGGCATCGATCCGGCGCAGCCGTTCGTAGGTGCGGCAGATGGACAGCAGTCCGCGCGGCAGGTCGAACTCGTCGGCCAGTTCCGCGTCGGAGACGTCCTCGAAGCGGGCGAACGCCAGCGTGCCCTTGAGCCGGGACAACTGGTTGATCACGATCTCGGCGTGCAGGTTGTTCAGGTCGTAGCCGTATTCCCGATCCGCCTGCGGGTCGGCCGCGGCTTCCTCGATGGCCTCGAACACGCAGGGTCGCATGGCTTCGGCGTCGGGCAGGTAGTCCTGGGTGCCGTCGATCAGGCCTTGCGCCTGCCAGTCGGCCAGCAGCCCGCGCGCGAACTCCGCATAGGTGGCGACCCGGATCGAGCGCGACGCGCCGGCCTGAGCCAGGCGCTGCAGGAAGACCTGCCGGGCGGCCTCGGTGAAAACCAGCGCGAGGATGCCATCGGCCGGCGTGCCCTGGCGCTCGCGATAGGCCACGCACTGGGCCAGGGTCGTGGTCTTGCCCGAACCGGCCACGGCGTCGATCAGCAGGAATTGGCCGGCATGCGAGACGATCTGCCGCTGTTCCGGCGTCAGCAATAGAGGGGAACTCATGGCCGGAAGTGTAAACCGCCGGCCTTGGATGCTAGATGCCCAGGCCGCCCAGCGATTTGCCGCCGTCCACGAACAAGGTCTGGCCGGTAATGAACTTCGTGGCGGGCGAGGCGAAGAACTCGATGGCGACGGCGATGTCGTCCGGCGTCGCCGGCGCGCCGCCGGGCTCCAGCGCCACGGCTTTCGCGTACTGGTCGGGTGGCATGGTGCGCGTCATCGGGGTATCGGTGAAGCCGGGCGCGATCGAATTGACCGCGATGCGGCGCGCGCGTAGTTCCAGCGCCATGGCCCGGGTCAGGCCGATCACCCCGGCCTTGGAGGCGACATAGTCGGCGAAGCCGTAGCCGCCCAGCGCGCCCCGCGACGATACCGTCACGATGCGACCGCCGGGGAGCATGCGGCGGGCGCCTTCCTGCGCGGGCACGAACACGCCCAGCAGGTTGACGTCGACGGTGCGCCGGAAATCCTCGTCCGAGATTTCGTCGAACTGGCGCGGCGTGTAGACGCCCGCCGCGCAGACGACCACGTCGACGCGGCCTTCGCCATCCATGATGCCGGCCACGGTCTCGCGGTCGCGCACGTCGGCCACGTAGCCGCGCGCGTCCAGCCCGAGCGCCGACAATTCCCCCGCCGCCGCCCGGACCCGGTCCTCGCCCAGGTCCAGAAGGGCCACCCTGAATCCCGCCAGGGCCAGGCGCCGGGCCGCCGCGTAGCCGATGCCCGAGGCGCCGCCGGTGACGTAGGCGACCTCCTTGCCGATGGGGGGAACGTCGTGCATGGCTTGCTCCTTCATCGCGCCGTGGCGCTCAGAACTGATGGTTGATACCGACGCTGAACGCGCGGTTGCCCGCCGTCATGTTGCCGATGTCGTTGGCGTTCCACACCCGGTAGAAGCCCGTGGGCGAGGTGTTGGAGGCCTTGTTGTCGATATAGGCGTACGACGTGTACAGGCTGGTGCGCTTGGACAGCGAATAAACGTAGCCGATCGCGTATTGCTGCGCGTCGAAGTTGTCGGCCGACCGGTCGTTCTTGTTGATGTAGGAAAGGATCAGCCGCCCCTGGCCGATCGGTACCACCGCGCCCACCAGGATGTCCTGGGACTTGTAGTTGGGGGTGCCGGGCACGATGGCGCCGCGGTTGATGACGTAGTTCAGGTAGCCGATTACCGGGCCGAAGTCGTAGCGGATGCCCAGGAAGGTTTCCTTCGCGTCCTTGCCGGGGCCGTTCGCGTCCTTGGCATAGGCGTAGGCGATCTTGCCGCGCAAGGGGCCGCGCACATAGCCCAGCGCAGCGCCGTACTGGTCGTTCTGGCTGCCGTTCGTGGTCTCGCCCGGCGCGTACGAACCCTCCAGTTCCAGGCCGTGCAGCGATGGCGAGTTGTACTTCACCGCGTTGTCGAAGCGGTTGCTGCCGCCGCGCCCGCCGGCCGAGATCAGGTTCGCCGACGTGCCGGCCATGCCGGTCGAGAACGGGTCGAGTTCCGCCTGGGCCACGGCCAGCGTGGTGTATTGTCGGCCCAGCGTGAGGCGGCCATAGGGCGTGCCCAGCCCGACCAGCGCCTGCCGGCCGAACAGGGTGCCGCCCTGGCCTGACATGCCGGTGTCCATCAGGACGCCGGCCTCCAGCGCGAAGAAGGCGCTCAGGCCCGAGCCCAGGTTCTCCTGGCCGCGGAAACCCAGGCGCGAGCCGGACATCATGCCGCTGGTGAGCTTGTTGCGCGAGCCGTCGGCGGCGCCGCTTTCATGGACGAAGCCCATGTCGGCGATGCCGTACAGGGTGAGGCCCGTGGTCTGGGCGTGGGCGGAGCCCGCGCCCGCCAGCAGGCAGGCGAACGCGTACCGCTTCATGGTGGTGTGACCGACCTTGAACATTGTTGTCTTCCAAAGGAGAAAGCGTGCCCGTGCGTGGGCAGGGGAGGGGCGCGGGCGACCAGCCCCCCGGCGTGGTCGCCCGCGTACGGCGCTCAGTTGGCCTGGATGCCGAATTCCTTGATGATGCGGGCGTAGCGGGTGTCCTCGGCGGCGATGCGCCGGGCCAGCGCGTCGGGCGTGCCGCCCGTGGGCGTCAGCCCCATCACGGCCGCGCGGGAAACGATGTCCGGCATCCTGATGATCTCGTTCACCGCCGCGTTCAGCTTCTGCACGACCTCGGCCGGCAAGCCGCGCGGCCCGAGCAGGGCCTGCCAGGCGCCGACCTCGACGTTCTTGTAGCCCAGCTCGGCGAAGGTGGGGACCTCGGGCGCGAAGGGCGAGCGCTGCGGGTCGGCCACGGCCAGCAGGTGCAGCTTGCCGTTGGCGACGTACGAGGTGATGGGGCCGAGGGTGGTGTACATCAGCGGGACCTGTCCGCCCACCAGGTCGACGATGGCCGGCGCGCTGCCGCGATACGGGATCTGGTTGATCCGGGTGCCGGCGGCCTTGTCGAACAGCTCGGCCAGGATGTGCATGGGCGATCCCGCGCCGGGGCTGGCATAGCTTTGCAGCGTGCCCGCCTTCACGCCCGCCACCACTTCCTTGACCGACTTCACGCCGGATTGCTGGGAGCTGGCCAGGAACAGCGACTGCGTACCGATCTCCGCGATGGGCGTGAAGTCCGCCTGGGCGTTGTAGTCGGCGCCGGTGCCGGGCTTGAGGACGTGCGGCACGATGGCCAGCGTGTTGGGCGCCAGCAGCAGCGTGTAGCCATCGGCGGCGGCTCGGGCCACGTAGGCGCTGCCGATCGAGCCGGCCGCGCCGCTGCGGTTCTCGACCACGACGGGTTGGCCCCATTTGGCGCTGAGCTTCTCGCCTATCCAGCGGGCCAGGACGTCGGTGTCGCCGCCCGCGGGATAGGCGACGATGATCTTGACGGGTTTGTCGGGATAGCCGGCCGCCGCGGCGGGAGCGGACAGCGCGGCGAGGGAAACCGCCGCGGCGAAGGCGGCGAGCGTGGTGCGTCTTGCGAGATCGGTCATGGCCATCCCTGTAAGCCCTAGGAGTAATTTATATGAACTACTTAAAATATAAGAAGTGTGGAAAATATAAATTATTTGTTGTTGTATGAATTTAGGGAAAAACCCTGGCCTTACGCGAACCACCCATGAAACAAGGTCATGGGCTAAAATTTATGAATAACGTATTTTGTATATATTCAACCGTCGTCGGAGCGGTACCTCATGCGATCAGCCGAAACGCCCGCCAAGGCCCGGACGCCCGCCCCCAAGGCACCTTCGGAGACCATGTCCGAACGGGCGTACCAGCACCTGCGCGCCGACGTGATCGCCGGCGCGCTGGCGCCCGGCCAGAAGCTCAGGCTGCAGGCCTTGCAGCAGCGCTACGAACTGGGCATCAGCCCCATACGCGAAGCCCTCATGCAGCTGTCCGGCGAAGGCCTGGTCAGCAACGACGGCCAGCGCGGCTTCAGCGTGTCGCCGTTGTCCAAGGAGGACATGCTCGACCTGATGCATGCGCGCACCTCGGTGGAGACGCTGCTGCTCCAGGACGCGATCGAACACGGCGACGACGACTGGGGCGCCAGCATCACGGCCGCCTACTACAAGCTGACGCGGGCGCGCCTGCCCCAGGATCCCAACGACCTGGTGGCGGTGGAGCTGTGGGAAGCGGCCCACCGGGGTTTCCACGCCGCGCTGCTGGCCGCCGCGCGGTCGAAGTGGCTGATGCGCATCGACGAGCAATTGATCGATCATTCCGAACGCTACCGCAGGATCCGGCTGGCCTATACGGCCTCGGCGCAACAACTCGAGGACGATGTGATGAGCGAACACGCGCAGTTGATGGAGGCAGCCCTGGCCCGCAACGCCGGCCTGGCCTGCGAGCTGCTGCGCACCCACTTGATGCGGACCGCGCAGGTGCTGGGCGAGCGCTTCGCCGAATAGGCGCTAGCGGCAGGTCCGCGCCACCAGCGACTCCAACTGCCCGTACCAGGCGTGGGCCGGGTCGGCCAGCATCAGGTGGGTGTCGAAGTGATCCAGGTCCTGCCAGGCATGCAGGCCGGCGCCGGCGGGCTGGCGTTTCAACAGTTCGTGCATGCGCGTGTTGGCGCCGATCACGCGGGCGCTGTCCCGTTCCCCGTAGCTCGACATCATCGGCACGAGATTGCCGGCGGTCCAACTGATGGCGCTCATCAGCGCGTCCTCGCGCGGCTGTTCCAGCAGAGTGGAGTACACCCGTTCTTCAAGGCTGCCGGGCTCGGGGCGGGGGTCGTGCAGGTCCATGACGCCGCTGATGGGCAGGCAGCCGCGGATGTCGCCGGGCGGCACGCCCGCCTGTTCCAGCGCCGGCTTGCGCAGGGCCGCCATCGCCGCGGTGCCGCCGCCGGCCGAGTGTCCCGATAGATAGAGATTCCGGCAGTCGCCCCCCCACTTGCCCACGGTCCGCCGCAGCTCGCCCAGCAGCAGGGCCGCGTCGTCGTACGCGGCGGGCAGCCGGTGGCGGGGCGCCAGGCGGTAGGTGGGCGCGACGAACAGCAGCCCCCGCCGGATCACGGCCTCGGCCATGAAGTGCACATATTCCTTGTAGCCGTTGGTCCAGCCGCCGCCGTGCCAGAACACCAGCACCGGCGCGTCGCGCATGCCAGGGGCGGCGAACACGTCGTAGCGGTGCTGGGGATCGGGCCCGTAGGCCTGGTCCCGGGCGAGCAGGGAACTGGCATCCAGGCCGCGAGCCCATTCCAGCACCGTGTCTTCATAGCGCTGCGCGGCGGGAAAAGGCAGGGGAGGTTGCGCGGGGAGTGGGGGGGGGGGGCATGGCTCGTCTCATTAATTTCTAATTAATTATAGAAATTATATATTTTTAAGAAAATATTTTTTGTTGTGTGACGAACAGTCAATTGTGTCGGAATGCTGTATGGATATACAGTATTCCGGGTGGAAAACGATGATCTGCCGCCAGACGGCTACCCCCAGGCGCCCCCCGTGCCGCAGCGCGGGCGCGGGGCCGTGCTCAACGTCAGGCACCGGTTCGAGGGCGACCAGCGCGACGCGGTCGACGACGGCTGGGCCGCTCCGGAAGAAGCGCCGCCCCCGCTCAGGACCGAGGTCGCCATCGAGCGCGCGCGCAAGATCCTGTCCCGCAACGACTCCCCGGACATCCCCTTCGACCGCGCCATCAATCCCTATCGCGGCTGCGAGCACGGCTGCGTCTACTGCTTCGCGCGGCCCACGCACGCCTACCTGGGCTGGTCGCCCGGCCTGGATTTCGAGACCCGGCTGGTTGCCAAGGCCAATGCGGTCGAGGCACTCCGGGCCGAGCTGGGGCGTCCGGGCTACCGGGTGGACGTCATCAACATCGGCTCGGCCACCGACGCCTACCAGCCCATCGAACGCCAGTGGAAGCTGACGCGGGGGCTGCTGGAACTGCTGCTTGAAACCCGGCACCCCGTCTCGCTGGTCACCAAGGGTGGGCTGGTCGCGCGCGATGTCGACCTGCTGGCGAAGCTGGCGGAACTGAAGCTGGTCGCCGTCTATGTCTCGATACCCACGCTGGACGGACGCGTGGCGCGGACGCTCGAACCGCGCGCGGCCGCGCCGTGGCGGCGGCTGGATGCCATCCGGACGCTGGCCGGCGCCGGCGTGCCGGTCGGCGTTTCGCTCGCTCCGGTCATCCCTTTCATCACTGACGACCACATCGAACACGTGATGGAAGCGGCCAAGGAAGCCGGTGCGCGGGCGGCTTTCTACACCATGCTGCGCCTGCCCTGGGAGGTCAAGGACGTGTTTTCGGACTGGCTGGACGCGCATTTCCCCGACCGCAAGGCTAGAGTGCTGCACTGCCTGGAGGACTTGCGCGGCGGCAAGCTCAACGACGCGCGCTTCGGCAGCCGCATGCGCGGCCAGGGCATCTGGGCCGACCTGGTCGCGCAGCGCTTCGGGCGCGCCGCGCGCCGGCATGGGCTGGCGGACCGGCGCATCGAACTGGATACGGGGTTGTTCAGGCCGCCGGCGTCCACGACGGTTCGCGATATTTCCGATGCGCGCCAGATGTCTTTGTTCGGGTAGGCTGGCATACTGCAATGGCCTTGATCCGTCTGTTTCTGCGCTTCCGGAATGATCGATCCTATTGAAGACCGGCAGTTCGTCATTGCCCTTGCCAGGGGTCTCGCGCTGTTGGAGAGTTTTCGCGCCAAGCGGCCGCTCCTGACGAACCAAGAGCTGTCCGAGGCAACGGGACTGCCGCGCTCATCGGTGTCGCGGCTGACGCACACCCTTATCAAGATGGGCTATCTCGAGTTCGACAGCCGGCGCACGGGCTATCGCCTGGGCACCAAGGTGCTGTCGCTGGGCCATGCGATGTTGGGGGGTATGGACCTGCGGCCGTTGGTCCGCCCGCACATGAAAGACATCGCGGAACGTATCCGCGGGCAAGCAGCGCTGGCCACCGAGGAGGCCTACAGCATGATGGTGGTGGATGTGGTGATCAGCCCCCAGGGTACCCAGGCGCCGCTCGAGGCAGGGGCGCACGTAGGGATCGCCAACACTGCCATGGGGCGGGCCTATTTCGCATCATGCAGCGCCGCGGAACAGAAGCGGATCCGGCAGCGCCTGCTTGCCCGGCGCCAGGGAAGCGGCGGACAAGTCCTGGAGATCCTGGCCAAGGCCGAAGCCGACTATCGTGAACTGGGATACTGCAAGTCGATCAGCGATTGGCAAAAGGATGTCAGCGGCGTTGCCGTGCCGCTCTACCTGAGGGGGTTCGGACGTCGGATGGTATTGACGTGCGGCGCGCCGCAAACCGAGTTGTCGCCCCAACAGATCGCCGGCACGGTCGGCCCCATGATGGTCCGAACCGCGCACAGCGTCGAGAAGGTGTTCGAACGCTGGATCGTTCGATAGGACGGCGTTCCCTGTTCAGTTGACCGGCTGCGGCAGTTGGACGGATTTCAATTCGACGAATTCGTCCAGGCCATGGCGGCCAAGCTCGCGTCCCAGTCCCGACTGCTTGTAGCCGCCGAACGGCGCGGCCGGATTGAAGGCGGCTCCGTTGATGTCGACCTGGCCTGTGCGCAGGCGCCGCGCGAAGGCCAGTGCTTCCCGGTCGTCGCCAGCCCAGACGGCTCCGGCCAATCCGTAGCGAGAGTGGTTCGCGATGTCGGCGGCATCGTCGGGGTGACGATAGCGGAGCATGCAAAGGACGGGGCCGAAGATTTCTTCCTGAGCGGTTTCCGCATCGGGGCGAACGTCGCCCAGCAGGGTGGGGGCCACGAAATAGCCATGGCCGGGCAGGTCGGGAGAGTCGGGGCCGCCGGCCAGCAATTGCGCGCCGTCGTCGATGCCCCGGCGCACGTAGCCGTGGATACGGTCGCGATGGGAGGCGCTGATGACAGGGCCGAGGCGGGTACGTTCGTCCAGCGGGTCTCCGGGAGTGAGCGTGCGCAATTGCGCACGCGCCAGGTCGATCGCCTCGTCGTAGTCCTCGGCCGCCACGAGCAGGCGCGTCAGGGCCGAGCAGGTCTGGCCCGAGTTCAGCATGCAGGAGGCGACCGCATGCTTGACCGAACGCGCCAGATCGGCGCCGCGCAGGACGACGGAAGCGGATTTGCCGCCCAATTCGAGCCGGACGCGTTTGATGGTCTGCGCGGCGCGAGTCATGATATGCCGCCCCACCTGGGTGGATCCAGTGAACGAGACCACGTCGATGCCTGAATGGGAAACCAGGGCTTCGCCGGTGATGGCGCCTGCGCCGGGAACCAGATTGAAGACTCCCGGCGGTACACCGGCGGCGTCGAAGATCTCCGCCAGCATCAGCGCGCAGCCTGGGGTCAGTTCCGAGGGCTTGAGCACGACTGTGCAGCCAGCGCCCAGGGCGGGAGCGAGCTTGGCCACGATCTGGTGCAAGGGATAGTTCCAGGGCGAGACCGCCGCGACCACGCCGGCGGCCTCCCGCAGCACTAGGGAATGGCCCATTCGTTCGGACCAGGGGTAGGACGCTAGGAGTGCCGCCGTCTGTTCAAACGTGGAGATGGGCAGTTCGACCTGGATGCGGCGGCACAGCTTGATGGGCATGCCCAGTTCTGTCGAGATCGAACGCGCGAGGTCCTCGGCACGGCTACGCATGCCGCTGGCGACGCGCTGCAGAAACTCGGCCCGCATCCCGGTTTCCATCGCGGACCAGGAGGTGAATGCTTGCCTTGCCAGTCCGACCGCGTGATCCACATCCTCGGGCGTGCTTTCCCTAACGAGCGTGGCGGGCTGCTCCGTGTAAGGGTTGAGAGCGGTCAGTAGACGCGTGCCGGATGCGCGCAACCAGCCTCCCGCGTAGTAGTCGTGATGGGCCGCGGCGGTCATGGCCTGTCTCCCGTTGTGGATCGTTGCTCGGTGCTTTCGGCTTGCAGACGCTGCTGTCGCCGTGTTTCCAGGAAGCCGCGCATCAACGCCTGGGGCTCGCCCGTCGCATACTCGGCCTGATGGCAGCGGATGACGGCGTCGAATGCCTGATCGAATTCCCGCTGGGTCTGTGCGACGAAATGCTCCTTGGTCAGCGCCAGTGCCTGCGAGGGATGGCCGGCCAGTTCCCGGGCCAGCGAGCGTGCATGCGCCAACACCTCGGCACGCGGGACCAGGTCATTGATCAAGCCCAACTCATGGGCGCGTTGGCCCGAGATCATCCGGCCGGCGATCGCGAACTCCGAAATCCTGCCCTGGCCGAGATGGCGCGACATCAGAAAAGGTCCCACGATGCTGGCGAGGCCCATGCGGATCTCTGGTTGTCCCAGCTGCATGTCGGCGAAGCCTACCCGCAGGTCGGCCATCAGGCCCAGATGGAAGCCGGAGCCGGCGGCGAGGCCGTTGAATGCCGCAACGAGGGGTTTGCGGCTGGCGCGGACCGCTTGATACATGGCCCTCTGGTGAGACATCCATGCAGGGATATCCTGGGGGCGGTAGGCGGCCGCTTCATGAAGATCCTGTCCGGCGGAGAAGGCCCGTTCGCCCATGCCGGTCAGGACGATGGCCCGTACGCCGGCATCGTTCTCCAGATCGAGCAGCGTGTCGGTCAAGGCCGAGCGCAGGGAGTGGTCGAAGGCGTTGAGCGCCGCCGGCCGGTTCAGGGTCACGGTGACGACGGTGCCGGTCTCCACTTGCACGAGAGGTTCATCCATGGCTGTCGCTGCCTTGGCCGGGGGTGGACACGAAGCGGGGTTCCGACAGGCCGCGGATGCCGGGCCGTACCGTCAGCAGGGAGCCGGCCAGGGGCTCGCGCGCAAGGGCGGCTGCGTCCAGTCCGACGGTGGCCGACGTGACGTACAAGATGTCCAGCGAATCGCCGCCGAACATGACAGAGGTCGGCTGCGAGACGGGCAGTTCGATGACGTAGTCGAGCCTGCCATGGGGGTCGTAGCGATGGAGGCATCCTCGTCCGAACAGCGCCACCCAGATGCCGCCGTCCTGATCAACCGTCAACCCGTCTGGTCCGCCAGGGCCGGGCGCGAACTGATGAAGGGTGCGCGGGCGGGCCAGGCTCCCGCCGGCTAGGTCGTAGTCGAAGGCATGGATGCGCAGCAGGGCGGTATCGGCGAAGTAGAGCGTGCGATCGTCAGGGCTCCATCCCACCCCGTTGGACAGCACGAAGCCGCTTGCCATTCGCGTGCAGCGGCCGATTCCGTCGAAACGGTACAGGGCGCCGACCGGGTCGCGCATCCTGCGGTCCATGGTGCCTACCCAGAAGCGGCCGGCACGATCGCATTTGCCGTCGTTGAACCTGTCTTCGCCCAGCGCCAGGCCGTCCGGCACCCGCCACTGCGGCGTTCCCCCCGGCGTGTCGAGCGTAGCGAGGCCGCTGCGGAACGCAAGCGCCAGGCCACCCTCGCGCAGTAGCGTCAGGCAGCCGGCAGGCTTGGGCAGGCGCCAATTGTCGACAGTGCCGTTCCGGTCCAGACGCCACAGCGTGGGGTTGCCGATATCCAGCCACCACAGGACCTGCTCGACCGGGCACCACAGAGGACTTTCGCCCAACAGGTTCGAGCACGGATGCGCCACGTCGACACTGCCGCGGGAGAGCCGGCGCATCATGGCCCCTCGTACGGCCGTGCCTCGCGCAGCAACTGGCGGCTGATGACATAGCGCTGGATTTCCGAGGTGCCTTCGTAGATGGTCGTTCCCCTGACTTCGCGATAGTAGCGTTGCATGAAGTAGCGGGTGTTCAGCCCGTCGCCGCCCATGATCTGTACGCCCTTGTTGACTACCCGGACCGCCATTTCCGAGGCATACATCTTTGCCATCGCGCAGGCCATCGAGGCTTGCCGGTCCTGCCCCTCGTCCTTGAGCCAGGCTGCCTGCCATACCATCAGGCGCGCCGCTTGGATCTCCGTCGCCATCTCCGCCAGCTTGGCCTGGATCGCCTGGTGTTTGGTCAGCTCGCGCCGCTGCGCGTAATCCAGGGCCAGGTCCAGCGCGCCCTGGGCAAACCCGACCGAGTGGGCACCGACGGCCGCGCGGAAGACGTCCAGCGTCTGCATGGCCCACCGGAATCCTTCGCCCGGCTGGCCGAGTATGTTGTCGCGGGGAATGTGACAGTCGGCCAGTTCGAGCTCGCCCACCACATAGGGCACCATGAAATTCATCAGCTTGCCGCTCAGGCCTGGTGTGCCTTCCTCGACGACGAAGGCGGAAACGCCCTTTGCGCGCTGCGAGGGATCGGTCGAGGCGAAGATCACGTAGGTACCCGCGACCCCGGCGTGGGAAATCAGGCGTTTGCTGCCGTTGAGCACCCATTGGTCGCCGCTGGCCACGGCCGTCGTCTTGAGTCCTCCCGCGTCCGAGCCGGATTCTTCCGTGACGGCGAACGAGGCGAGGCGGTCCATGTTCGCGATCGCGGGGACGAAGCGGCGTTTCTGTTCGTCGGTTCCTCCGAACAGGATGGCGGTTCCGCACAGGCCCTGCTGCGCGAACATATGGTCCGCATCGGGGCACAACCGGGACATCTCCTCGCGCAGGACGCAAATGGCGAGCGAGCGTTGGCGATGTTCGAGCCTGCCGCCGCACTCGACGGGGTAGATATGGGGGGTCACCTCGGCAAGAATGCGCTGGATGTCGCGATTAGGACCGTGCATTTCGCCCGCGGCCTTCGCGGTGGGGATCATCTTTGTTGTGGCGATGTCGACGATCTGTTCGCGTAGCCGTTGAAGCTCGACGGGAAGCTTGAAATCCATGGGAGGGTTCCTTCTCAGCGGGAAAGGGGAAGCGCCGGGTCGGCGCCAGTCAGCAGGGGTTTGATGACCTTGCCGGTTGCGTTGCGCGGGAGCTGCGTCCGAAACTCGATGGCCTTGGGGCGCTGGTAGCCCGGAAGGTTGCTGCGGCACCATTCGTCCAGCGCCTGCGGCGTCAGGTCCGAGCCGGGGCGGGGGACGGCCACCAACTTGACTATTTCTCCCCAGCGTTCGTCGGGCACGCCCACGACCGCGGCCTCCTGGACATCCGGATGGCCGGCGATCGTCATTTCGATGTCGACGGGGTAGATGTTGACGCCGCCGCTGATGATCATTTCCTTCTTGCGGCCCACCACGTACAGCAGGCCGTCGGCGTCCAGGCGCCCCAGGTCGCCCGTGTGCAGCCATTCGTCCACGAGTGCCGCGTCGGTAGCCGGCTGGTCGCAGAAGTAGCCGGACATCATCCTGGCGCTGCGGCCGATGATTTCGCCGATGGCACCCGTTGGCAGGGCGGCGCCGGTTTCATCGACGATGCGGATGTCGGTGTATAGGACGGGCGTGCCGACCGAACCCGGATGGCAGACTTGCCGCTCTGGCCGCAGCACCGTGGCCAGTCCTTCGGAGATGCCGTACATCGTATACAGATTGGGCGTGAGGCGGCGCAGGGTTTCCGTCCGTACAGTTTCGGGCAGGGGCTCCCCCACCGTGACCAGGCACTGGGTGGAGTCGGGTAAGGGAGTCTGGATACGGGAGTCGGAAAGCATGCGGCGTAACTGCGTGGGCACGAGCAGCGCGTGCGTCACGGCGTGTGCGTGCCAGGCCCGCGCGGCCGACGCCGGATCGAACTTGTCCTCCAGGACCACGCATCCGCCCACCGCCAGGGTGGGCAAGGCCATGATCAAGGCACTGTTGTGGTAAAGCGGCGTGGCGAGCAGGGTGCGGCTCTCGAACGTCAGGCCGAACTCGACGGCATAGATGTGGCATGCCGCGGCCCGGGCTCGATGGCTGTTGACGATGCCCTTGGGACGCGACGTGGTGCCGGATGAAAACATGATGGTGCAGGCCGATTCTGGATCGATTTGGAGATCCGGCTCGGCCTCGGACGCGTCGCTGAGCAGCGCTTCGTAGGAGTCCGGATACCCGCCCGGATCGATCACGAGATCGAGGCGTGTGCAGGACGGGGGTAGGCGTTCGAGCAGTTCCCGGCTGGCCAGTGCGCAACGCACGCCGGCCAGTTGGAAGATGCCAGCGATCTCTGGAGCTTGCAGCATGGCGTTCATGGGGATCAGCGTGAGACCGGCCTTCGCCGCCCCCCAATAGATCTCCAGCATTTCTACGCAGGCTGGCATGGAGGCCGCCACGGTATCGCCAGGCGCAAGGCCGGCGCCCAGCAGGCCATTGGCCAGGCGGTTGACCCGCTTGTTGAACACCGCATGCGTGATCCTGCGATCGCCGTGGATCAGCGCCGGCCGTTCGGGATGGGCACGCGCAGCGTGGGCGAGGATCGCCGAGAAACTCAGGGAGGAAGGCATGGGAATGCGTCCGGAGCGAGAGGGGAGGCCGCGGGTCGCTATTGAGGCTTGATGCCGGCGGCGTCGGCTATGCGTTGGAAGCGCTGGATCTCGGAGATCTGGAAGCTGCGCATCGCCTCCGGCCCGAAGGGCATCAGTTCGCCGCCGGTGCTGGCCGCAAAGGTTTTTGCCTCGGGCGACTCCAGCGCCGCCCGCAGCGCGCCGGCGAGCTTGTCCAGCCGCTCCGGCGAGGTGTCCGCGTGCATGAAGAACGAGACCCATAGATAGGTCACATAGTCCGGATAACCGCTTTCCTTGACGGTGGGGACGTCGGGAAGATCAGGGTGCCGGTGGTCGCCCGTGACCGCGACGGCGCGCAGCTTGCCGCTCTTGAGCAAGGGTTCCACGCCGCTCATGTCGACGCAGGCGGCGTCGATATGGCCACCCATCAGGTCGCTGAATGCCGCCGCTCCACCCTTGTAGGGAGTGTTGATGAACCGGAAGTCGGCCTGCCTCGCCAGCCACTCCATCGCCAGTTGATAGCCTGGCGCGATGGTGCCCACTGTCATGGCGCCGCTACGGCGTTTGGCGTTGTCGACAAGGTCGCCGAGGGTACGTATCGGCGAGTCGGGTTTGACGGCGATCACCAGCATGCCGCGCGTCAGGCCGGACAGGGGCTTGAGGTCGCGGACCGGGTCGTAGGGCAGGTCCTTGACCATGATCGGATTGACCGCCATGAGGCTGTTGCTGCCCAGCAGGATGCTGTAGCCATCGGCCGGGGCAGTGCGTAAAGCCGCGACGGCTACGGCGCCGTTGCCGCCCGGCCGGTTTTCCACCACAAAGGGCAGCTTGAACCGCCGCTCCAGTTGTTGGCTGAAGAACCTGGCGGCGAGGTCGGAGGTGCCACCTGGGGTGAAGGGAACGATGACCTTGACGGGCCGTGCAGGGAATTCGCTCGATTCCTGCGCCAGTGCGACACCCGAGATGAGGCCGAGGACGATACCCAGGCCCAGCATAAGTCGCTTCTTCATGTCTCTCTCCGCCTTGCCAACGTGTGATGGGGGCATCCGGGACGCGCTGAGGCGTCTCGAACCCACTCGAGGAATGTCGAGTGGGTGGCGGGATTGTTGATGAGCGGCGGAAGTTGCGTCCATCTGAATTCCGCACTGCGGAACTCAGATCGAGGAAGGACCGCCCTGGTCCTGGGCGGTTGCCCGCGATCAGGCCGGGATGCCCTCGAACAGGCTCTGGAACAGCAGGACGATGCCCAGCATCAGGATGGCGGTACCCACGGCCAGCGTGATGCCGGCCACCAGCACCGGCCCCCAGCCGGTGCGCGACTGCCGCGCCTGGCCCGGGTTGTACCTGGCATCGAACTTGGCATCGGAGGTCAGGCACAGGACGATGGCCTCGATGAAGCCCACGACGGCCGGGACGAGGAACAGGAAGAAGGCGGGATGGAAATACCACGTTTCGCTGCGCAGCGCGGTGCCTATCATGATCAGCGAGAACAGCAGGACGATCCAGCCGTGGCGGCGGCCCAGGTACCACCAGTGCGCGCCGGCCCAGCCCAGCACGGCGGCCAGCAGTCCCGCCACGGTTTTATGGCGGAATCCTCGGGTCGGCTGGGGGATAGGGGACGTATCGTCGGCGGAAGAGGTGGACATGTGGTGGGAATCCATCGTAGAAGAGCTTGATTTTGAAGGACTTTACCGCATCCTTGCTTGCTAGGCCTAGAAGGCCGGGCTATACTTTAGGGCTTTTCTCAGTCAACTTTTCCAAGGAATTACCTATGGTGGTGATTCGTATGTCCCGCGGCGGCTCGAAGAAGCGCCCCTTCTACAACCTCGTTGCTGCCGATTCGCGCAATCGCCGCGATGGCCGTTTCATCGAGCGCGTGGGTTTCTACAACCCCGTTGCTTCCGAGGGTGAAGAAGGCCTGCGCATCGCGCTCGACCGCGTCGAGCACTGGACCAAGAACGGCGCTCAGCTGTCGCCGGCCGTGGCCCGTCTCGTCAAGGAATACGGCGCCAAGGTCGCGCCGGCTGCCTGATTTCGTGGTGTCCGCCGCGCTCACGGGGTCCGGTAGCGATCCCGCCCTTCCCGCCGACCTCGTCGAGGTCGGGCATGTGGCGGAGGCCTTTGGCGTGCGCGGCGGTCTCAAGATCCAGCCGTACTCGGCCCAGTCCGAAGCCTTGTTGGGCAGCCGCGCGTGGTGGTTGCGCAAGGGCACGGAAGTGCGCCGTATCGAAGTGGCCGACGCCAAGCGCCATGGCGCGGTGGTGACGGTCGCTTTTCCCGGCGTGTCCGACCGGGACCAGGCCCTGGCCTGGAAGGGTTGGACGGTGCTGGTGCCGCGCAGCCAGTTCCCCCGGCTCGCCGAAGGCGAGTTCTATTGGGTGGACCTGATCGGCTGTACATTGACGGGCAAGAATGACTCGGACCAGGAAGTCGTCCTGGGCACGGTGTCGGAAGTCAGCGACAACGGGGTGCATGCGATTTTGCACGTGGCCTGTGTCGAACCCGTGGCTCCCGGCCAGCCGACGCAGCCGCTGCTCGATGCGCGCGGCAGGCAGCGCGAGACCCTGGTGCCTTTCGTCGACGCGTATATCCGTGGTGTCGATCTGGACGCCCGGCGCATAGACAGCGATTGGCCCGAGGGTTTCTGACCCGTCGGGCGTGAACAAAGGGCTTGGGCCCGGGCCATGGACGAGATGTTGCGGTTCGACGTGATCACGCTGTTCGGCCCGATGTTCGAGGCCATCAGCCAGCAGGGCGTGACCGGCCGGGCGCATGCGCAGGGCCGGTGGCGGTTACAGGCCTGGAATCCGCGCGACTTCACGGTGGACGTGCATCGGACGGTGGACGACAGGCCCTATGGCGGCGGACCCGGCATGGTGATGCGGGTCGAGCCTCTGGAGAAAGCCGTGTGCGCGGCGCGCGACCAGCGCGCGCAGGCCGGTTTGCCCGAGGCGCCGGTGGTGTTGCTGTCGCCGCAGGGGCGGCGTTTCGACCAGGCCCAGGCTCACGCGCTGGCCGGCGGAACGGGCGCCATCCTGGTGTGCGGCCGCTATGAAGGCATCGACCAGCGGTTCATCGACCGCTGGGTGACGCAGGAAGTGTCGCTGGGCGACTTCGTGCTGTCCGGCGGGGAAATCGCGGCGATGGCGATGATGGACGCCGCGGTCAGGCTGTTGCCCGGTGTCCTGAACGACGACGAATCCGCCGTGCAGGATTCGTTCAACGAGCGGTTGTCCGGCCTTTTGGACTGTCCGCACTATACTCGGCCGGAAGTCTATGACGGCCAGCCGGTGCCCGACGTGCTGTTGTCGGGGCATCATGCCAACATCGAGCGTTGGCGGCGCCGGCAGTCGCTGGAAGCGACGAGCGGCAAGCGCCCCGATCTGATCGAGGCGGCACGCGAGCGCGGCTGGTTGAGCCGCGACGACGAGAAGTTTCTGTCCGACCTGCAAAGGGAAGACAAGCGCTGACCGCCTCGGCGGCCGGCGTTGCAGCAAGCCTGCCGGGCATGAGTCCGGTGGGAGTTCCCATCCTCTGGTAGCGGTGCCATCAAAAGCAGAATCGCTACGTATGATGGTCATTGGAGATAGAAATGGACCTGATCCAAGTCCTCGAGCAAGAAGAGCTGGCCCGCTTGACGGCCAACAAGACCATTCCGGAATTCGCCCCCGGCGACACCGTGGTGGTCAACGTCAACGTGGTTGAAGGCACCCGCAAGCGCGTCCAGGCCTACGAAGGCGTGGTCATCGCCAAGCGCAATCGTGGCCTGAACTCGTCGTTCATCGTCCGCAAGATTTCGTCGGGTGAAGGCGTGGAGCGTACGTTCCAATTGTACGCGCCGACCATCGCGTCGATCGAAGTCAAGCGCCGCGGCGACGTGCGCCGTGCGAAGCTGTACTACCTGCGTTTCCGTTCGGGCAAGTCGGCCCGGATCAAGGAAAAGCTGGTTCGCAACACGCCGGCTGCCAAGGCTTGATCCTCGCGGTACTGCAAGACGAAGCGCCCCTCGTGGGGCGCTTTTTTTTGCCGACGCGTGGCGGCATTTTTCGCTGGAGCGGCCTGCGGGAGTATGCTCTAGCCATGCCGACAACGACGGCGTTTTTCGCCGGGATTTCCGTTTCACATGTCATCAGCCATTCCGACCGATCAACCTAGCGACGCTCCGGCAGACGAGATCGACGATACGCCGGAGGAAATTCAGCCCGACTCCCTCGCTCCGCCCGTCCCGCGGCCGTCGCAGCGCCCGGCCTTCGATCCCGTCGCCCAGCCCTGGGTCGCCAATCCGGGCGGATTGGTGGCGGTGCCCGACACACGCCTGACGCCGATGGCGCTGCGCGACCGTTTCGCCGCGCCGCCCGCCTGGACGCCGGATGCGCAGGACATCAATCCGGCGCGTGCGGCGGACCGTTCCCTGCGGCTGGCGTCGGTGCTGGTGCCGATGATGCTCCGGCCCGATGGCATCCAGATCATGCTGACGCAGCGCACCGCGCACCTGCACGACCACGCCGGTCAGGTCAGTTTTCCGGGCGGGCGGGTGGAGCCCAGCGATTCGTCGGTGACGGATGCCGCGCTGCGCGAGACCGAAGAAGAAACCGGCCTGCCGCGCGGGCTGGTGGAAGTCATCGGGCAGTTGCCGGACTATTTCACCGGCACGGGCTTTCGTGTCGTGCCGCTGGTGGGGCTGGTGCGCCCGGATTTCGCGCCGCGTCCGGATCCCTTCGAGGTGGCCGAGGTGTTCGAGGTGCCGCTACGCTTCCTGATGGATCCGTCCAACCATCGGCTGCACAGCGCCGCGTTGCCTGCCGGCGGCCTGCGTTCCTATTATTCGATGCCATGGAAGCAGTTCTTCATCTGGGGCGCGACGGCGGGCATGCTGCGCAATCTCTACCAGTTCCTGCGCGCGTGATCTCCGTGTCCTCCTCGCGCATGCGAGGGATGATGCAAAATCATGGCTATGCAATCTAGAATGCGCTCATGAGCTTCTTCGCACTCCTTCTTGCCTTTCTTGCCGAACAAGTCCGGCCCCTGCCGCGTTCCAACGCCGTCCATGAAGCCGCCCGCGCCGCGTGCCGGTGGGCCGGCCATGCGCTGGATGCGGGCAGCCGTGGCTATGCCCTGCTGGGCTGGCTGCTGGTGGTGGGGGTGCCCACGGTGGCGATATGGCTGATCGGATCGCTGGCGTGGTCGGTGCACCCTGTCTTCTCGCTGGTCTTCCACGTCGTCGTGCTGTGGTTCACGCTGGGGTTCCGGCAGTTCAGCCATCATTTCACCGAGATCCAGTTCGCGCTGGCCCGTGGCGACGTCACGCTGGCGCGCAGCCACCTGCAGGAGTGGCTGCGGGCATCCGGCGACACCGTGTCCGCCGAGACCATGACCGTGCCGGAGATCTGCCGGACCGCGATCGAGGAAGGCGTGGTCGCCTCGCATCGGAACGTCTACGGGGTGTTGTTCTGGTATGCGCTGCTGCCCGGTCCGTCCGGCGCCGTGCTGTACAAGCTGGCGGGCATCGCGCGGCAGGAGTGGAACGATCGCCCCGATGCCTTCGGCGACGTGGCGCGCCGGGCGTTCTACCTGCTGGACTGGATTCCTGCCCGGATGACGGCGGTCGGCTTCGCCATCGTCGGCAATTTCGAGGATGCCCTGTACGGGTGGCGCCAGCGGGCCTCCGGCTGGGACGATCCCCAGCGCGGCGTGGTGGTCGAAAGCGCGGCGGGCGCGCTGGGCGTGCGCCTGGCGCCGGTATCGGGCAAGTGGCAGCCGCCGGCCGAGGCCGTCGATCCCGACCTGGTGGGACCGGTCCAGCCGGCTTCCGCCGCCAGCGAATTCACCGCCGCCACCGAGGCGCCCGACGAGCCGGTCCGGCTGCCCGATCCGGCCACGCTGCATGCGGCGGTGGGGCTGCTGTGGCGGGCGGTGGTGCTCTGGATGGCGCTGCTGTTGCTGCTGTCGCTGGTGTCCTGGGCGTCCTGACGCCTGACTACGACGGCGGGCATGCCGCCATGCTGCACTGCATGAGGCCAGACGCGGTTTCCGGCGCTATAGTGGCCCGGTTCGAACTGACCGGAGCGGGGCCAGCCATGTTCTCTTTCCAATATTGCCCGAATCGCACTTCCCGTGTGCTGGAAGTGGAGATAGACCCGCTGCAGCGTGGCCCGGGCACGTGGGATGTCAACTGCAAGATCTACGAACAGAGCGAAGGCAGGCGGTTGCTGCTCGGACCGACCCTGGCGCTGCGCGACATTCCGGCCGAGTCCGAGCAGGAATGCCTGGACGAAGCCGAGATCCGCATCGCCGACGAAATCGAGAACGACCGCTGGTTCAAGCTGTAGCGACCGACGTTTCTCAGTTATTGCATCCCGTTACATCCCAGGGCTCGGCACCCTGCGACGGTCTATACAATCGTCCGCAGGCATGTGCCGTTCACGACGATTAGGGGGAAGATGTGAGCATTTTCAAAGCCATACTCGACAAGATTTTCCCGTCCAGCCATCCCGCGGTGGCCCAGGAAGCGCCTCCCGCCGCTCCGGCGCCTGGTGGCGCGGCTGCTCCGGCCATGCCGGCCGTGGATGTGGAAACCATCCTGAACGCCCTGGCGGCCAAGAGCCCCGAGAAGCTGAACTGGAAGACTTCCATCGTCGACCTGATGAAGTTGCTGGGACTGGACAGCAGCCTGGCGGCCCGCAAGCAGCTCGCGACCGAACTGCACTACAGCGGCGATACCAACGATTCGGCCTCGATGAACATCTGGCTGCACAAGCAGGTGATGCAGAAGCTGGCGGACAACGGCGGCAAGGTTCCCGACGACCTCAGGAAGTGATCGACGGCAGGGCGCTCCACCGAGCGCCCTTTTTGTTTCAGGTCCTGTTTTATCTCATTCTGGCAGGATGTCGATTTCCTTGGTGATCCGCGCCCATCGCGCATGTTCGCGCTTGAGGAAATCGCCGGTCTGGGCCGGGCTGTAGCCCGGCGCGGCGATGGGACCGATGGTGGCGATGCGCCCGGCCACTTCCTCGTCGGACAGCAGCGCATTGATGTCGCGGTTGACCCGCTCGACCGCCGCCGTGGGCGTGCCGGCGGGCGCGACGATGGCGAACCAGCCCACCATGTCGAAATCGGGCAGCAGCTCGGACACCGCCGGTACCTGCGGCCAGTCCGCCAGGCGCTTGTCCGAAGTCACGGCCAGCAGCCGCAGCCGTCCTTGCTTGGCGAGCTGCGCGGTCGAGGCCACGTCGGCCACGATGGCATCCACGTGGCCGCCCATCAGATTCTGCGCCGAAACACCTACCGACACGTAGGGCACCAGGTTGGCCTGGGCGCCGGAGCGGGCGTTGAACAGGCGGGCGATCATGCCGCCGAAGGTGCGCGGCCCCTCGTTGCCCAGCGTGAACGTGCCCGGCGTGGCCTTGGACTTGGCGACCAGCTCTTCGACGGTGCGGATGGGCGAGTCGGCCTTGACCAGGATGCCGAACGGGCTACGGGCGACGAAGGCCACGGGCACGAAGTCCTTGGCGGGGTCATAGGGCAGTTGCTTGAACAGGAAGGTGTTGGTGACCAGCGCCGCGGTCGTCGCGAAATAGAAGTTGTAGCCGTCGGCGGGTGACCGCGCGGCCGCCTGCGCGCCCACCGTGTTCTGGCCGCCCGGCTTGTTCTCGATCACGACCGCCTGGCCCCAGCGCGGATACAGCCGCTCGGACAGCAGCCGGGCGATGTTGTCCGGGCCGGATCCGGGAGGCTGCGACAGCAGCAGCCGCACCGGTTTATCCGGCCAGGCCTGGGCCAGCGCCGAGCGCAGGGGGGAAAGCGCCGGGACTGCGGCCAGGGCGGCCAGGGTCTGGATGGCGTGTCTTCTGTTCATCGTTGTCTCCTCGCTTGGTGGGGTCAATGCAGCGCGTTGCGTAGTTCGTCCAGCAAGGCGTCCAGTTCGCGCGCATCGGACGCGACGCCATAGACATAGCGGTCGGGGCGTACCACCGCCGCCATGCAGCGGTGGCGTTCGAACCACGCCGCGCACACGCCTTCGGTTTCGGCCAGTTCGCCCATATCCAGCGTGGCCATGCTCCATCCGGATGGAAGGGCGGGCACGGCTCCCGCGTGGCGGGCGTCCAGCACCAGCCACCAGCCGTCTCCCGCCGCCTGGTCCAGGCGGACCGCGGTGCCGGCCTGCATGATCCAGGGTTGGGGGAACAGCGTGCCGCGCGCGGGCGTGCCGGCGCGTGCCAGCAGGCCTTGCTCCAGCGGCGGAATGACCTCCTGGCGCGGCATGTCGCGCACCGTGCCGCCGCATTCGTCCAGCAGGTGGGCGTCGCGGGCGCGGGCCCGGGCCTCGTCGCGTTCGCAGATCACCGCGCCTATGGCCTTGATGCGGCCGGTCAGGCTGCGCACGTGCTGCTTGCGCTCGATGCCGTAGCTGTCCAGCAGCGCGTTGGCCTGGGCCTCCGTTACCGCCTGCCGCAGCACGGCGGCCAGCTTCCAGTTCAGATTGGCGACGTCGCGTATGCCCTGGCACATGCCCTGGCCCAGGAAGGGCGGCTGCTGGTGGGCGGCATCGCCGGCGACGAACACGCGGCCGCGGCGCCAGTCGCGCGCAACCAGTGCATGGAAGCGGTAGCTGGCCTGGCGCCAGAGTTCGCCGTCCTCCGGGGTCAGCCAGCGCGACAGCAGCTTCCAGGTTTCCTCGGGCTGGGTGATGGTACGGGGATCCTCGCCGGGTTTGAGGGAGATCTCCCAGCGGCGGTGATTGCCCGGGCCGATGACCAGCGTGCAGGGCCGGTCAGGTTCGCAGTACTGCACGCTGGTGCGCGGCAGCTTGGCCAGGCCGCGTTCGTTGGCCAGGACGTCCACCACCAGCCAGGGTTCGTCGAATTCCAGGTCTTCCAGTTCGATGCCCGCCAGTTCGCGCACCGTGCTGGAAGCGCCATCGCAGCCGATGACGTATTTCGCGCGCAGGCTGGCGCGGCGGCCGTCCGCATGGGCCAGGTCCAGCCGGGCGCCCGCGGCGTCCTGCTCCAGGCCGACCAGTGTCGTGTCCAGCTCGACGCGTACGTTCGGCAATTGCCGGACGTGGTCGCGCAGGATGCGTTCCACCGGCGGCTGGGTGAAGACGTTCGAGGGCGTATAGCCCAGGGGGTAGGGCGGCTCCACCATCGTGAGCCGCTTGATCAACTGGCCGTCCACGCCGAAGTATTCCGACGGCGTGAAGGGCTCCACGTACCGGGAAATGCGATCGACCAGCCCCAGTTGCTGGAAGACCCGCATGATCTCGTGATCGACCGCGATCGCGCGCGGCTTGTCGTAGACGTCGTGCTGCCGGTCGCAGACGTAGACCTTGAAGCCCTGGTTGCCCAGCAGCCCGGCGGCCACCGCCCCGGAAGGGCCGAAGCCGACGATGGCGACGTCGTAAAGAGGATGCGCGAAGGCGTTCATGCCCGGCCTCCGGGCGCGGGGTGTTTCTTCAGGGCGAGACGGGCCGTGCCCGCCAGCCGGACGTGGGGGTGTCGCATGATGGATCCGTGGTTCGGGAAAAGAGGCGTCAGGCGGACGAGGGCACGAAGAACACTTCGCTTTGCGCCGTCTTCAGGCGCGCCGACGGCGGCGGCGAGATGCCCCACTGGTCCACGCGTCCCGGCGGCCATTTCCAGTCGTCGGGGCTGCCGGCGACGTAGTCGTCGTCGATCTGTTCCACTTCCGCCGTGTATTCGATCACTTCGCCGAACGGGCCGATGAAATAGTTGAAGGCGTTGTCGCCGGGGCCGTGGCGGCCCGGGCCCCATTCGATCGCGTAGCCGGCGTCCTTCATCCGGCCGCCGCCGCGCATGACCGACTCCAGGTCCGGCATGACGAAGGCGATGTGATTCAGCGCGTTGTTGTCGGTGATCCCCACCGCGATCGTGTGGTGGTCGGCATTGCAGTTCATGAATGCCATGATGCGGGTGAGGTCGGCCAGCCGGAAGTCCAGCGCCTGCTCGAAGAAGCGCCGGGTGGCGGCGACGTCGGCGCTGTTGAGCACCGCGTGCGCGAGGCGCACGGGCCGGTCGGGCACGTCGTCCGCCTGGGCATGCCGGGCATCGCCGGTCACGACCTGGATCAGCCTGCCGTCGGGGTCGCGCAGCAGCAGTCCGCGGCCGCCGGCCGGGTCGGCCACGGGGCCGACAGGGGCCGCCAGCGTTCCGCCCGCTTCGATGCCGGCGCGGGCGATCGCGTGCAGGGCGTCCTCGCCATGCGCCCGCAGCGTGACGTGGCGGATGGCCGTGCGCGGGCCGCGGTGCAGCGCCAGCAGGTGGTGGTCCGGGCCGGTGCCGCGGAAATACAGGGCGTCGGGCTCGCGGACGACGACGTCCAGGTGCCAGATGCGGGTGTAGAAGTCTTCCGCCTTGTCGAGGTCGGGGACTTCCAGGGCCACGCTGCGCAGCCCTTGTATGGTGGAAGATGCCATGGGTGATTGCTCCGTGATGCGTGCCGCGTCAGCCCGCCTGCAGGCCGGCGGCGGTGATGCCGGCGATGCAGATTTCCTCGTCCTCGTCGCCCGTGCCCCCGCTGGCGCCGGCGGCGCCCAGGATGGCGCCGCCGGTATCGCGGATCAGGATGGCGCCGGTCTGCGGCAGGAAGCGTCCCTGCGCGGTGGCCGCCAGGGCGACGAAGAAGTTCGGGTTGTCCTTGGCGCGCTGCGCCAGCGCGCGGCTGGAGGCATCCATGCCCACCGCGGCCCAGGCCTTGCCGGTGGCGACGTCCACGCGGAACATGCTGGCGCCGTCCTGGCGCTGGGCCGACTTCAGATGGCCGGCGTCGTCCAGCACCACCACGGCCATGGGCTTGTAGCCCTTGCGGGCGGAATGGGCCAGCGCGCCGGCGATGATGGCATTCGCTTGTTCCAGGGTCAGGCCGGACATGGGGCGTCTCCGTTGGTATAAGTGATGCGGGCAGTCTACGGGCCGGGTGAGTATCTATCCAGACGATTGGGCGAATAGTTAAAATCCATGCCATGGATATTCGTCATGTAGACCTGAACCTGCTGCGCGTGTTCGACGCCATGCTGGAGCACCGCAGCGTGTCGCGCGCGGCCGAGGCCATCGGCCTGAGCCAGCCGGCCATGAGCGCGGCCGTGGCCCGCCTGCGCACGCTGTTCAACGACGCCCTGTTCGTGCGCACCGGGGCGCAGATGCAGCCCACGCCACGCGCGCTGGCGCTGGCCCCGGCGGTGCGCCGCGTCATGGAGACGGTCAAGAGCGAGATTCTGCAGGCCCATACCTTCGATCCGGCCACCAGCGAACGCACCTTCACGCTGATCACGCCCGACATTGGCGAGATCAACTTCGTTCCCAAACTGCTGGCGCGCTTCGTCCAGGCCGGCCCCGGGCTGAACCTGCGCACCCTGACCATGCCGCGCCACGC
This sequence comes from Pigmentiphaga sp. H8, assembly GCF_003854895.1. Taxonomy (NCBI): domain Bacteria; kingdom Pseudomonadati; phylum Pseudomonadota; class Betaproteobacteria; order Burkholderiales; family Alcaligenaceae; genus Pigmentiphaga; species Pigmentiphaga sp. H8. The sequence continues at coordinate 1,904,272 of NZ_CP033966.1, forward strand.
GGCGGCCGAGGCGCTGGAGTCGGGCGAGGCCGAGCTGGCCATCGGCTATTTTCCCGACCTGCACAAGGCGGGTATGTTCCAGCAACTGCTGTTCCGCAATCCCTACGTCTGCATCGTGCGCCGCGGCCATCCGGATGTGGGTGATGCGCTCACGCTCAAGCAATACCTGGCCTTGCCCCATGCGGCGGTCAGGCCGGGGCGGGAACACCTGTTCGAGGAATATCTTCAGCGCAAGGGGCTACGGCGCAGGATTCTGCTGGAGACCTCGCATTTCACCAGCCTGCTGCCCATCATCGAGAGTTCGGACCTGATCGCCACCGTGCCGCACGACATGGCCACCGTTTGCGTGCAGCACGCCGACATCCGCATGGTGGACGTGCCGCTGAAGGTGCCCACCATCGAAGTCCACCAGTTCTGGCCGCGCCGCTTCCACAAGGACGCCGGCAACATGTGGCTGCGGGCGCAAGTGCACGAGCTGTTCCGAGAGTAGAGGTCCCCCCCCTACGCCCTTCGGGCGCCCCCCAGGGGGCGAAACCGGCGGACTGGCAAAGCCAGATCCGCGGTTTCCTGGGTCTAGTTCCTTTATCTTGGGTTGGAGCACCTGTGCTTCGCTGGCTGCCAGCGGTAGCAACGGTGTGACATACCAAGATAAAGGAACTAGACCCAGGATGCGGTGGATCCGGCTCCGCCGGTCCACCCGCATCGCCCCCTGGGGGGCGCCCGAAGGGCGTAGGGGGGGACACCCTCTACCCTATTGCAGTTCGCAAGTCCTCGGGCAGGGCGATCGATTTGTGCGTGTCCAGCGAGGTGGTGACCAGGGTTTGGACAGCCGACATCCGTACGACGTCGTCCGTGCCCACGCAGCGCCAGGCCAGCGTGAGCGAGCGGTTGCCAACGCGCGTGACCTCCAGTTCCAGCCATACCTGTTCGCCGAAGCGGCTGATCGCCCGGAAGTCCGATTCGATGTGCACGGTGGGCATGCCTATCCGCCGCTCGCCCACCAGGCCGTGGTAGCCGCCGGGCAGGATAGCGTCTATCCAGCTCTCGACCAGGTCGTTGAACAGGATGAAGTACTGCGGATAGAAAATGATGCCGGCCGGGTCGCAGCGCGAGAAGTGGATCTTGTAGGGCAGCCGGAAGGTGTGCGCGGTTTGCATGGGAGGCGGGCAGGGCTCGTCAGGAAAGGGCGGGCGCGATCGGCTTGCGGAAGCACACGCGATGCTGGCCTGGGCCGGCATGGTCGAGATGGACGGGGACGCCGTCGACGACACCGGTTCCGGGCGCCAGCTCGAAGCCCATGCGCCGGTGGAAGGCGATCGAGCCCGTATTGGCGGGCGAGGTGATGCTGTGCACTTCGCGGCAGCCGCGGGCCCGCACGGTATCGAAGAATCGCTCGTACAGCACCCGCCCCAGGCCTGCGGCGCGCAGCGCCGGGTCGACGCCGACGAAATGGATGTAGGCCACGCCCGCTTCCGACTGCGAGACGAAGCCGATCAGGAAGGCGCGCACTTCCCCGGGCTGGCCAGCAACGAAGCTGGTGTCGCGGAAGTGCTCGAAGAACAGGCGCTGCAGCAGGCCGCGCATGGGCCGGCCGCCCCACCAGTCGTCCACCACGGAGGCGATGGGTTCGTAGTCGTCGATGGAGAGGGGGCGCAGGGATGGGAGCGTCATGGGGGGATCACATCAAAATTATGTCGTACTGCTCCTGGCTATAAATCCCCTCGACCTGCAGCGAGATCGGCTTGCCGATGAAGTCGCCCAGCGACGCCAGGTTCTGGCTTTCCTCTTCCAGGAACAGGTCCACCACCGCCTGCGCGGCCAGGATGCGGAATTCCTTGGGGTTGAACTGCCGCGCCTCGCGCAGGATCTCGCGCAGGATTTCGTAGCACAGCGTGCGTGCGGTCTTGACCTGGCCCCGGCCCTGGCAAGTGGGGCAGGATTCGCACAGCACGTGGCTGAGCGATTCGCGCGTGCGCTTGCGCGTCATCTCGACCAGCCCCAGCTGGGTGAAGCCGTTGAGCGTGATGCGCGTGCGGTCACGCGCCAGCGCCTTGCGCAGTTCGCCCAGCACCGATTCCCGGTGCTCCAGGTTCTCCATGTCGATGAAGTCCAGGATGACGATGCCGCCCAGGTTGCGCAGCCGCAACTGGCGTGCGATTGCCTGCGCCGCCTCGAGGTTGGTCTTGAAGATGGTGTCGTCGAAGTTGCGTCCGCCGACGAAGCCGCCGGTGTTGACGTCGATGGTGGTCAGCGCCTCGGTCTGGTCGATGATGAGGTAGCCGCCCGACTTCAGTTCCACCCGCCGCGACAGGCCCCGGTTGATTTCTTCGTCGACGTTGTAGAGGTCGAACAGCGGACGCTCGCCGGTATAGTGCATGACCTTGTCGATGACCGAGGGCGTGAACTCCCGGGCCCAGGCCAGCAGGCGGGTGAAGCTGCTGCGCGAATCGATCTGGATGGACGCGGTCTCGGTGCTGACCACGTCGCGCAGCACCCGCTGTGCGAGGTTGAGGTCTTCGTGCAGCAGCCACGGCGCGCCCTTGGTGCGGGCCTGCTGCTGCATGATGGTCCACAGCTTGCCCAGGTAGGCGATGTCGGCCGCGAGTTCTTCGTCGGAGGCGTCCTCGGCCTGGGTGCGCACGATGTAGCCGCCTTTTTCCTCGGCGGGCACCAGGCGCTGGACGCGGTCGCGCAACTGGTTGCGCTCGGCCTCGGACTCGATGCGCTGCGAGATGCCGATATGCGGATCGTAGGGCAGGTAGACCAGCATGCGGCCGGCCACGCTGATCTGCGTGGACAGGCGGGCGCCCTTGGTGCCGATCGGGTCCTTGATGACCTGCACCATCAGGGTCTGGCCCTCGAACAGCAGTTTCTCGATGGGGGTGGCGGGGTGGCCGCCGTGGGCGCGCTCCTGGCGGCTTTCGCGGATGTCGGCGATATGCAGGAAGGCGGCGCGGCCCAGGCCGATGTCGATGAAGGCGCTTTGCATGCCCGGCAGCACGCGCGCGACGCGGCCGAGGTAGATGTTGCCGACGTAGCCCTTCTGCGAGGTGCGCTCGATGTGGAGTTCCTGGACGGCTCCCTGCTGGATGACGGCGACCCGGGTTTCGTAGGGGGATACGTTGATGAGGATGTCTTCGGTCATGGAATGTGCCGGTGGCGTGCGCGACTATCCGCAGCTTACCGCGAGTCGGGTGCCGGCGGGGCGGGGATCAGAGCAGGACGATGCCGGCCAGCCCCAGCAGCCGTGCCGTTTCGTACAGCGGCAGGCCCATCACGCCGGTGAAGCTGCCGGCGATGTGCTGCACGAACACGCCGCCCAGGCCCTGTATGCCGTAGGCGCCGGCCTTGTCGTAGGGTTCGCCGGTGTCGCAGTAGCGCGCGATGTCGAGCGGCGTCAGTTCGCGAAAGCGTACGCGGGTGATCGAGACGTCTTCGTGCAGCGTGCCGCGATGGGCCAGCGCGAGGGCCGTGTGTACTTCGTGCTCGGATCCCGACAGCCGTCCCAGGATGCGCATCGCGTCGTTCCGGTCGACGGGCTTGCCCAGTACGTCGCCGTCCAGGATGACGGTGGTGTCGGCGGCCAGGACGGGGCGCTCGGCCAGCTTGCGCTGCTTCAGCAGTTCGGCGCCGGTCAGCGCCTTTTCGCGGGCCGTGCGGCGCACGTAGTCGGCGGCGGGTTCACCGGGCAGCTGCGGTTCGTCGGGGCCGTTCACGGGCGGCGGCAGCAGCAGTTCGTGCTCGACGCCCAGTTGCGCCAGGAGTTCCCGGCGGCGCGGGCTGCGCGAGGCGAGGTAGATGGGGGGCATGTCAGCGCCCCATGGCGCGATGCGCCTTTCGTGACGGATGAAGCGGGTGCTGGTTGATCCAGGACGCCGCGGATCCGGCTTTGCCGGTCCGCCAGCGTCGCCCCCTTGAGGGGGCCCGCGTAAGCGGGTAGAGGGTGGGTTTCATCCTAGCCGCCTCGATGATAAGGGTGGTTGGCCAGGATGGACCAGGCCCGGTACAGTTGCTCGGCCAGCAGCACGCGCACCATGCCGTGCGGCAGCGTCAGGCTGGACAGCCGCAGCATGCCGTGGCAGCGGCGCTTCAGGTCGGGGTCGAGCCCGTCGGGCCCGCCTATCAGCAGGGCGACGTCCTGGCCGTCGTCGCGCCATTGCTGCATCTGCCTGGACAGGTCCATCGTGGTCAGGTCGCGGCCCCGTTCGTCCAGGGCCAGCCAGCGTCCGCCGGCGGGCAGGGCGGCTTCGATGCGCCGGGCTTCCAGCGCCTGCATCTGCGCGGCGGTCTTGCCCGTGGTACGCGGTTCCGGCCGCACCTCGCGCAGCTCGATGGGCAGGTCGGGCGGCATGCGCTTGGCATAGTCCGCGTAGGCCTCGTCCACCCAGCCCGGCATGCGATGCCCCACGGCGATGATGATGAGCTTCATGCGGGGCCGCCCGGAATGCCTATTGGTCCAGCAGCTTCACACGGACCGGTTTGCCGCCCCACACTTCTTCCAGGTTGTAGTACTGGCGGATGGCCGGCTGCATGATGTGGACGACGATGTCGCCCAGGTCCACCAGCACCCACTCGCCGGTTTCCTCGCCTTCGGTGGCGATGACTTCGCCGCCCAGGGCCTTGATCTTCTCGCTCACGCTGGAAGCCAGGGCGCGGGTCTGCCGGTTCGAGGTGCCGCTTGCGATGACGACGCGGTCGAACAGGCTGGTGAGGTGGGTGGTGTTCAGCACCGTGATGTTCTGCGCCTTGACGTCCTCGAGGGCATCGACGACGGCGCGTTGTAGTTTGCGTATGTCCATATTCAGGCCTGATACAGGCGATGCTGTGTGATGTACCGAAGTACGGCGGGGGGAACGAGGCCGTTGACCGATTCGCCGCGGGCCAGCCGCTGCCGGATGCCGGAGCTGGACACCGCCATCTCGGGCATGGGCAGCCGGTGCAGGGTGCGCCCGTGCCGTGCCAGCTCCGTATGGAGCGCGGCGGGCGGCTCGGGTTCGTTGCCAGGGCGGCCGGCCACCGCGAGATCGGCCAGCGCGACGATGCCCTGCCATTCATTCCAGGTGCAGAAATTCGCCAATTGGTCCGCCCCCAGGATCCAGACGTAGCGGGCGTCTCCAGCAACCGGCGTACCCGTGCCGCCCGCCAGGGCGCGCAGGGTGTCGATGGTGTAGCTGGGGCCGCCACGGTCGATCTCGATCCGGTTCAGGGCCAGGCCGGGCTGGCCGGCGATGGCCAGCGCGACCATGTCGGCGCGCTGCTCCGCCGTGGCGGCCAGCGGCTGGCGCTGCCAGGGCGCGGCGGCGGGTATGAGCTGGACCGAAGCCGCGCCCAGATGGGCGAGCGCGGTGCGGGCCAGGGTCAGGTGCGCTTCGTGGATGGGGTCGAAGCTGCCTCCCAGCAAACCGATGCGCGGTGCCGTGGACGCGCTCAAACCCAGTCCCGGGGGGGCAGCAGTTCGTAGAGGCGAGCCTCGGGCGAACCGGGTTCGGGGTGCCAGTCGTAGCGCCATTGCGCCAGCGGCGGCATGGACATCAGGATGGACTCCGTGCGCCCGCCCGATTGCAGGCCGAACAGTGTGCCGCGGTCGAACACCAGGTTGAACTCGACGTAGCGTCCGCGGCGGTAGGCCTGGAAGTCGCGTTCGCGTTCGCCGTAGGGCAGCGCCAGGCGCTGGCGCACGATGGGCAGGTAGGCTTCCAGGAAGGCATCGCCCACCGAGCGGGTGGCGGCGAAGGCATGGTCGAAGCCGCCTTCGTTGAAGTCGTCGAAGAAGATGCCGCCCAGGCCCCGCGCTTCCTTGCGGTGCTTGAGGTAGAAGTACTCGTCGCACCACTTCTTGAAGCGCGGATGGAGATCGCCGCCGCTGGGGTCGAGCGCGGCCTTGCAGGTGCGGTGGAAATGGACCGCGTCTTCCTCGAAGGGATAATACGGAGTGAGGTCCATGCCGCCGCCGAACCAGAACACGTCATCGTCGTCCGAGGCGTGCACGGACTTGGCGATGAAGACGCGCACGTTCATGTGCACGGTGGGCACGTAAGGATTGCGCGGGTGGATCACCAGCGAGACACCCATGGCTTCCCAGGGGCGTCCGGCCAGTTCGGGGCGATGGGCGCTGGCCGAGGGCGGCAGCGTGGCGCCGGTTACGTGGCTGAACAGCACGCCGCCGCGTTCGAACACCCGCCCGCCTTCGATCAGCCGGGAGACGCCGCCCCCGCCTTCGGCCCGTTCCCAGGCGTCCGAGCGAAAGGGGCCGCCTTCGATTTCCTCCAGCCCCTGGACGATGCGGGACTGCAGGCCGGTGAAATAGGCGCGGGTCAGCGCGGTGTCTATCTTCATGCCGTGCCGGGCTCCGCCGGGGCGTTGCGGCGGGTGATGGCCCGCCAGCCGATGTCGCGGCGGTACTGCGCGCCGTCGAAATGGATGGATTGCAGCACGTCGTAGGCGCGCTGCTGCGCCAGCCGGGCGGAGTCGCCCAGCGCCGTGACGCACAGCACCCGGCCGCCGCTGGTCCGGACCTCGCCGCCGCTTTCGGTGGTGCCGGCATGGAATACCATGCTGTCGGGCGTTTCGGCGGGCAGGCCGCGGATGACGTCGCCGGCGCGCGGGGTGCCGGGATAGTTGTGGGCGGCCATGACCACGCCCAGCGCGGTGCGGCGGTCCCAGTCGATGTTGGCCTGGTCCAGCGTGCCGGCCACCGCGTGCTCGAAGACCTCCAGCAGGTCGCTCTTGACGCGCATCATGATGGGCTGCGTTTCCGGATCGCCCATGCGGCAGTTGAATTCCAGCACCTTGATGCCGTTCTGGCCGATCATGAGGCCGGCGTACAGGAAGCCGGTGAACGGAATGCCGTCCTTGGCCATGCCCTGGATGGTGGGCCAGATGACCTCGCGCATGATGCGGCCATGCAGCTCGGGCGTGACCACCGGGGCGGGCGAGTAGGCGCCCATGCCGCCGGTGTTGGGGCCTTCGTCGTTGTCCTTGAGGCGTTTGTGGTCCTGGCTGGTGGCCAGCGGCAGCACGTGCTTGCCGTCGCACAGCACGATGAAACTGGCTTCCTCGCCCTCGAGGCATTCCTCGATCACCACGCGGGCGCCCGCCTGGCCCAGCGTGCCGTCGCCCAGCATGGCGTCGATCGCGGCGTGGGCTTCCTGGGCCGAGGTGGCAACCACCACGCCCTTGCCGGCGGCCAGGCCGTCGGCCTTGACGACGATGGGCGCGCCTTCCTGGTCGATGTAGGCGTGCGCCTGCGCCGGGTCGGTGAAGGTCTGGTACTTGGCGGTGGGGATGCCGTGCCGGACCATGAAGGCCTTGGCGAAGTCCTTGGAGCTTTCCAACTGCGCGGCGGCCTTGGTCGGGCCGAAGATCTTCAGTCCGCGCGCGCGGAAGATGTCCACCACGCCGGCCGCGAGCGGGGCCTCGGGACCGACCACCGTCAGGCCTATGCCTTCCTTCTCGACGAAGTCGGCCAGTTGCGTCGGGTCGGTGATGGGGACGTTCTGCAGGTGCGAGGTCAGGGCCGTGCCGCCGTTGCCGGGGGCGACGAACACCTTCTGGGTCTTCGCGGCTTTGGCCAGTTGCCAGGCCAGGGCGTGTTCGCGGCCGCCGGAGCCGATGACGAGAAGCTTCATGTGGGTTACTCGTCCATGACCGCGGTGGTGTAGACCTCCTGGACGTCGTCCAGGGATTCCAGCACGTCCAGCAACTTCTGCATTTTCTCGGCATCCTCGCCGGACAAGGGTGTTTCGTTCAGCGCCTTCATCACGACGCCGTCCATCTCGGCCTTCAGGCCGGCGCCGTCGAAGGCCTGCTTGACGGCGACGTAGTCGGTGGGGGCACAGATGACCTCGATCACGCCTTCGTCGTCGGTGATGACGTCCTCGGCGCCGGCATCGAGCGCGAGTTCCATGACCTTGTCCTCGGGCGTGCCGGGGGCGAACAGGAACTGGCCGCAGTGCTTGAACATGAAGGCGACCGAGCCTTCCTGGCCCAGGTTGCCGCCGTGCTTGGCGAAGGCGTGGCGGACCTCGGCCACGGTGCGCGTGCGGTTGTCGGTCATGCAGTCGACGATGACGGCCGCTCCGCCGATGCCATAGCCTTCGTAGCGGACTTCCTCGTAGTTGTCGCCGTCGGCTCCGCCGGCGCCCCGCGCGATGGCCCGCTGGATGGTGTCCTTGGGCATGTTGGCGTCGGTCGCCTTGTCCCACGCCAGGCGCAGGCGGGGGTTGGTGTCGGGGTCGGCGCCGCCCGCGCGGGCGGCCACGGTGACTTCACGTATCAGTTTGGTCCACAGCTTGCCGCGCTTGGCGTCTTGGCGCCCTTTGCGGTGCTGGATATTGGCCCATTTGCTATGTCCGGCCATGGAAATCGCTTGTGTCGTAACGATGAAAGGGGCATTTTAGCTTGACCGGCAGTCGGCGGCGCCCGGAGGGATGTCCACTTGCTGCCAATACCACAGACTGCGCACTGTCCCAACCCTGCGAACGGTGCCGAATCGGGGCGCGGAGCCAGGCCTGGCGCGGTTTTTGACAAGAGCGGGGCCTTGCGCACAGAATCCCCGCAAACCTCCGCCGCCCAGTTTGCCCAACGGAACCATCATGGCCGCTCCCATCCTCCTTGCCAAGAACGCCAAAACCGAGCTTTTCCTGCTGCCGGGCATGGCCAACCGCCACGGTTGCATCACCGGTGCGACCGGCACCGGCAAGACGGTCTCCCTGCAGGTCATGGCCGAAGCCTTTTCGCGCCAGGGCGTGCCGGTGTTCATGGCCGACGTCAAGGGCGACCTGACCGGGATTTCCCAGGCCGGCGTGCCCACGCCGAAGCTGCAGGAGCGGCTCAAGTCGCTGGGGCTGGACGAACCGGACTGGGGCGCGAGCCCGGCCACGCTGTGGGACGTCTTCGGCGAACAGGGGCACCCGGTGCGGGCCACGGTCTCCGACATGGGGCCGCTGCTCCTGGGCCGCATGCTGAACCTGAACGACACCCAGGCCGGCGTGCTGACCATGGTATTTCGCATCGCCGACGACAACGGCATGCTGCTGCTGGACCTGAAGGACCTGCGGGCCATGCTGCAGTACGTGGGCGACAACGCCGCCCAGTTCAAGACGCGCTACGGCAACGTCTCGGCCGCCTCGGTGGGCGCGATCCAGCGCGGCCTCCTGGCGCTCGAGGCGCAGGGCGGCGACCGCTTCTTCGGCGAACCCATGCTGAACATCGACGATCTGATGCAGACGGATGCCCAGGGGCGCGGCATGGTCAACATCCTGGCCGCCGACAAGCTGATGCAGTCCCCCACGCTGTATGCGACCTTCCTTTTATGGATGCTGTCGACGCTGTTCGAGCACCTGCCCGAGGCCGGCGACACCGACAAGCCGAAGTTCGTGTTCTTCTTCGACGAGGCGCACCTGCTGTTCAACGATGCGCCCAAGGCCCTGCTGGACAAGATCGAGCAGGTGGTCCGGCTGATCCGCTCCAAGGCGGTGGGCGTCTATTTCTGCACCCAGAATCCGCTGGACATTCCCGAGACGGTGCTGGGCCAGCTCGGCAACCGCGTGCAGCATGCGCTGCGGGCCTTCACGCCGCGCGACCAGAAGGCCGTGAAATCGGCGGCCGATACGATGCGGCCCAATCCGGGCCTGGACATCGCCGCCGCGATCACAGAACTGGGCGTGGGCGAGGCGCTGGTCTCGCTGCTGGACGAAAAGGGCCGGCCGGGGCCGACCGAGCGCGCCTACATCGTGGCGCCGGGCAGCCGGATCGGCCCGGCCACCGAGGCCGAGCGGCAGGCGCTGCGCCAGTCGTCGCTGGTGGCGGGGATCTATGAAAAGGCCGTCGACCGGGAGTCGGCCTACGAACTCCTGGCCGCCCGCGCCGGCGGGGCGGACGGGGCCGCCGCGGGCGCCTCGGCGCCGGCCCAGCCCGGGCAGCCACCCGCGTCCGGGGGTGGACTGGCCGATGGCCTGCGCGACATCCTGTTCGGGTCCACCGGCCCCCGGGGCGGCCGCCGCGAAGGCGTGCTGGAGTCGGCCGCCCGCAGCGCCGTGCGTTCGATGGGCACCCAACTCGCGCGCGACCTGACTCGCGGGCTGCTCGGTTCGCTCTTGGGCAAGCGGCGCTGATACCATCCGCGCGTGACGCGGTCATGAAGTCCCTGTCGCGAGCAGGGACTATAAGTGGGTCTATTACTGCATTGACAACCATTGCCTATGCAGCAATAATGCCGGCATGGCAGATTCCACCTCGTCTCCCCGCATTTCGCCGGAGCTGGCCGAACTGATTCGGCGCTACGATCCGGAGGAAAGCGTGGGCTATCTGATCAAGCAGGCCCATTTGTCGCTGCAGCGCGCCGTCGATGCCGAGATGACCGCGCTCGACCTGACCGCCATGCAATGGGGGCCGCTGATGCTGCTCGCCATGGGGCGGGGGGAAACGGCCGCCGAACTGGCTCGCAGCGCCTGTTCGGACACCGGCGCCATGACGCGCATGCTCGACCGCCTTGAATCCAAGGGGTTGATACGGCGGGTGCGCAGCGCGCAAGACCGCCGGGTCATCAAGCTGGAGCTGACGGAAGAGGGCGTGCGCGCCACCGAGCAGGTTCCGCAGCGCCTGCACGACGCGGTCAACCTGCACACCCGCGATTTTTCCGAACAGGAAGTCCAGCAGTTGAAGTCCTTGCTGCGCCGCATGGCGGCCAACGGCGCCCAGCGCGGCTGAGGCCGGGCCGTCAGGGCGCGGCCCTTGTTTCGTTTTTATGACTGCCTAAGCAGTAATAGGCAAGGCAATTAAATTCAGCGGATCGTAAGCTTCCATGAAAAAACTCTTGCTAGTGCCCCTGGTCGCCGCCCTGGCCGCGTGCGCGGGCATGGACCGGGACGGCGCCTCGCCCGCCCGCCTGGTCGATGCGCCCACGCTGGGGATGGCGCAGGCCGACGTGCAGTGGCCGGTGCAGCAGTGGTGGCATCGCTACGGCGATGCGCAACTGGATCGCCTGGTCGACGAGGCCATCGCGGGCAACCCGTCCATCGTCATCGCCCAGGCCCGCCTGGCGCGCGCCGAGGCCGCCGTGGGCACCGCCCGCGCCAATGGCCTGCCCCGGGTCGACGGCACCTTCACCGCCACCCGCCAGCGCTATACCGAACACGGAGCCATCCCGGCTCCGCTGGCCGGCGGCGTGCGCACCGACTCGCGGCTGGCGTTGAACGTGAGCTATGAGCTGGATTTCTGGAACAAGAACGGGTCGCTGCTGAAGGCGGCGCTGTCCGAAAGCCGGGCGGCGCAGGCGGAGAACCAGGCGGCGGTGGGCATCCTGGCCAGCGCGGTGGGGTCGGCCTATTTCAACCTGCAGCGGCTGTTCGCGCAGCGCGACGTGCTCCAGGCCGCCATCGGGCAGCGCGAGGGCGTGGCCGACCTGACCCGCCAGCGCTACGCCTCGGGCCTGGATACGCAGGTGGAAGTCAAGCAGGCCGATTCGGCGCTGGCCGAGGCCCGCACGCAACTGGCGCAGGTCGATGAAAGCATCGCCCTGCAACGCAACGAACTGGCCGCGCTGGCGGGAACCGGACCCGAGCGCGGCGCGGCCATCCGGCCCGTGCCCCTGGTGTCGCCGGGCACCGAGGTGCCGGCCAGCATACCGCTGTCGCTGCTGGGCCGGCGCGCCGACATCGTCGCCGCCCGGTGGCGGGTCGAGTCGGCCCAGCGCAACGTCGACGCGGCCAAGGCCATGTTCTATCCCGACATCAACCTGGCGGGCTTCGTCGGTACCTCGGCGCTGGGGCTGTCCAATCTGTTCAAGTCCGGCAGCCAGATCATCGGCATCGGCCCCGCCGTCACCCTGCCGATCTTCGAGGGCGAGCGGCTCAACGCCAACCTGAAGGGCAGGGCGGCGGACACCGACCTGGCCATCGCGTCCTACAACCAGGCGGTGCTGCACGCCGTCAACGAAGTGGCCGACACGCTGGCGTCGATCCGCGCGCTGGACCGCGAGAGCGGCGAGCAGCGCAAGGCCCGAGAGGCCATCGAGCAGGCTTACGAGCTGGCGGTCAAGCGCTATCGGGCGGGCCTGGGCAATTACCTGAGCGTGCTGACCGCGCAGAGCGCGGTGCTGACGCAGACCCGGCTGGATACCGACCTGAAGGCCCGCGCGCTGACGCTGGACGTCGCGCTGGCCAAGGCGCTGGGCGGAGGCGCGGAACTGCCCGCCGGCCCGGCCGAGCCGGTCGCCGCGGCCGCGCGCTAGCCGAACGAGTCGAATACCTGTTCATGCCGCGCGCAGCGCGGCGCAAGGGAAAAAGAGATGGAAACCGCACAACAAGCTTCCAAGAACCCCCGCAAGAAACTGCTGCTGGGCGCCGCCGGCGTCTTCGTCGTGGCCGCCGTCGCCTACGGCGCGTGGTGGGCGCTGGTGGCCCGCCACTACGAAGGCACCGACGACGCCTATGTGCAGGGCAACCTGGTGCAGATCACACCCCAGATCGCCAGCACGGTGGTCGCCATCCAGGCCGATGACACCGACTACGTGAAATCCGGCGATCCGCTGATCCTGCTGGACAAGGCCGACGCGCAGGTCGCGCTCGACCAGGCCCAGGCCGCGCTGGCCCAGACCGTGCGCCAGGTGCGCACCCTGTATGCCAACAACGGCGCGCTGAGCGCCAACATCGCGGTGCGCCAGGCCGACATCGAGCGTGCCAAGGCCGATCTTGCCAAGGCCCAGAACGACGCCAAGCGCCGCCAGGAGCTGGCCTCGTCCGGCGCGGTCAGCGGCGAGGAACTGCTGCACGCCGAAACCGCCGTCAGCAACGCCAAGTCGGCGCTGGCCTCGGCGCAGGCGGCCCTGGTGGCCGCGCGCGAACAGCTTGCCACCAATACCGCGCTTACCGATGGCACCAGCGTCGAGCAGCATCCCAACGTCCTGGGCGCCGCGGCCAAGGTCCGCGAAGCCTACATCAACCTGTCGCGCACCTCGTTGCCCGCGCCCGTGACCGGCTATGTGGCCAAGCGCAGCGCGCAGGTGGGGCAGCGCGTGGCGCCCGGCGCTTCGCTGATGACCATCGTGCCGCTGGACCAGGTATGGGTGGATGCCAACTTCAAGGAAGTGCAGCTGGGCCGCATGCGCATCGGCCAGCCGGTCACGCTGGAGGCGGATGTCTACGGCTCGAAGGTCGAGTACCACGGCAAGATCGCCGGCCTGGGCGCCGGTACCGGCAGTGCCTTCGCGCTGCTGCCGGCCCAGAACGCCACCGGCAACTGGATCAAGGTGGTGCAGCGCGTGCCGGTGCGCATCGCCCTGGATCCCAAGGAGATCGAGGCGCATCCGCTGCGCGTGGGCCTGTCGATGAACGTCTCGGTGGACGTGTCGTCCACCGACGGCCCGGCGCTGGCCGAGGCGGCGCGCACCGCGCCCGCCTATTCGACCACGGTCATGGACCATGCCCGCGAGGACGCCGACGCCCTGGTGGCCGCCACCATCGCCCAGAATCTGGGCGGCCGCGCGGCCGAGGCCAAGCCGGCGGTGGCCAAGACCTCGCCCCTGCACATCTCGACCTCCGTGCGTGCCGACAACGGCGGCGAGATGGCGGTCGCGCGCCACGGCGCGGGCGTGATGTAGGAAGGCGTCGGCCACGGATGCTGCCATGACGACCAACGCTTCCTCCCCGGCCGACGAACCGGCCGCGCAACCCGCGCCCGGCGGCCCGCCGGCGACTCATCCTCCGCTCCAGGGCGGCCAGCGCGTGCTGGGCACGATCGCCTTGTCCGCGGCGGTGTTCATGAACGTGCTCGACACGTCGATCGCCAACGTTTCCCTGCCGGCCATCTCGGGCGACTTGGGGGTCAGCACCAGCCAGGGCACCTGGGTGATCACCTCGTTCGCGGTGGCCAATGCCATCGCGCTGCCGCTGACGGGCTGGCTGACCATGCGTTTCGGACAGGTGCGACTGTTCATCGCCTCGGTGCTGCTGTTCATCGTCGCATCGTGGCTATGCGGCCTGGCGCCCAACCTGGAGTCGCTGATCGCGTTCCGCGTGCTTCAGGGCCTGGTGGCGGGCCCCATGATTCCGCTGTCGCAGACGTTGATGCTGGGCAGCTACCCGCGCGAAAAATCCGGCATGGCGCTCGCGTTCTGGGCCATGACCACGCTGGTGGCGCCCGTGGCCGGTCCCTTGCTGGGCGGATGGATCTCCGACAACTATTCGTGGCCTTGGATCTTCTACATCAACATCCCGGTCGGCCTGGTGGCGGCATGGGTGAGCTGGAGCATCTACCACAAGCGCGAGTCGCCGATCCGCAAGCTGCCCATCGACACCATGGGCCTGGTGCTGCTGGTGGTCTGGATCGCCGCGCTGCAGATCATGCTGGACAAGGGCAAGGAACTTGACTGGTTCGCCAGCGGCACCATCGTGATGCTGGCGGTGGTCGCGGTGGTCGGCTTCGTGTTCTTCGTCATCTGGGAACTGACCGACCGGCACCCCGTCGTGGACCTGCGCCTGTTCGCGGGACGCAACTTCACCGTGGGCGCGCTGACGCTGTCGATCGCCTATGCGGTGTTCTTCGGCAACGTGGTGCTGCTGCCGCTATGGTTGCAGACGCAGATGGGCTATACGGCCACCGACGCCGGCATGGTCACCGCGCCCATCGGGCTGCTGGCCATCGTGTTCACGCCCATCGTCGGCCGCATGCTGGCGCGCACGGATCCCCGCATCCTGGTCACGATCGCCTTCGGCGTGTTCGCCGCCGTCAGCTTCATGCGCTCGAACTTCACGCCGCAGTCCGACATCGTGACCCTGCTCGAACCCACCGTGCTGCAAGGCGCGGGGATGGCCGCCTTCTTCGTGCCGCTGGTATCGCTGACGCTGGCCGGGCTGCCGCCCGACAAGATCGCCAGCGCCTCGGGCCTGTCGAATTTCCTGCGGATCACCGCGGGGGCATTCGGCACTTCCATCTCGACCACGATGTGGGAAGACCGGGCGGCCATGCACCATGCCCACCTGACCGAGCACATCGCTTCCGGCAGCGGGGCCACGTCGCAGGCGCTCTCGAGCATGCAGGGCGCGGGCATGTCGCCGGAGCAGGCGCTGGCCTCGATCAACAACCTGATCAACGGGCAGGCGCTGACCATGTCGGTGGTGGACATCTTCTACGGTTCGGCCATCATCTTCCTGGTCCTGACCGCGATGGTCTGGCTGGCCAAGCCCGGCAAGCGCGGGGCGGGAGCGCCGGTCGATGCGGGCGGCGCACACTGAAGGCGCGCCGCCTTCCCGGCTTTCAGCGCGGCAGGCGATCGCGGACGTAGGCCGCGATCCGGGCCAGCAGGGCGGTCAGGTCGGCCCGTACGCGTTCGAAGTCCGCGTTGCGTTCGCGGCTGGCCTCGTCCATGTAGACAGGCCGGCGGATCTCGATCTGCAGGCTGTGGCGCCGCTGCGCCGGCTGACCCAGGCGGGCGATGAGCTGCACGCCCTTGTAGGGATCGTTGCGGGCAACGGTATAGCCCATGCCGCGCAGCGCCTCTTCGATCAGCGCGACGAACGCCGGCTCGCAGGTCGTGCCATCGCGATCCCCCAGCACGAAGTCGGCCAGCGGATGCGGGCTGCGGATGCCCAGCCGCTCGTAGACGTCGTTGGGCATGGAGTGCAGGTTCAGGTGCCACAGCGCGCCGAATTGGGCGTGGCGTTCCCGCACCGCCCGGTCCAGTGCCTCGTGATAGGGCAGGTAGCAGGTGTCGATGCGGCGGCGGACCTCCCGTGCCGACAGCCTTCGGTCGTAGATGGGCGTGGCCGCGTCCATCCTGGCCCATATCAGCCCCTTGCCGAGCCGGGTCTTCTCGGTGGGCGCCAGCGCCTGCGGCCAGGGTTCGGCCAGCAGCGCCGGATCGAGATCGGCCAGCGTCCGGTTGGGGTCGATGTAGACCCGGGGAAAGGTGGCGGCGATCAGCGTCGCGCCGTGATCGGGCGCGGCCGACCACAGGGCGTCGACATGCGTGTCCTCGCCCTGGCGCAGGCGTGCCAGGGGCAGCGCCGCGCCGAAGTCCTCCGGATAGCATGTGCCGCTGTGAGGCGAGTCGCACACCAGCGGCAGGACGGAGCCGGTCGGATCGCGCCGTACGACCGGCTGCGGGGGAAGCGCGGCCATGCTTATTGCGCCTGGATGTTCGCCGCCTTGGCGACCTTGGCGTAGCGGTCGAGCGCCTGGTCGATCTGCCGCGCGAATTCCTCGGGCGTGGTCGGCACCAGCGTGCCGCCCGCGTCTTCGGCCTTCTTCTGGAAATCGGGAAGCTGCATGGCCTTGCGCACCGCCTGGTTCAGGCGGGCGATGGCCCCGGGAGGCGTGCCGGCGGGCGCGACCAGCCCGAACCAGCCGCCCGTGCCCATTTCGGAAAAGCCAAGTTCGGCATAAGTGGGAACCTCGGGCAGCAGCGGCGAACGCTGGGCGCCCAGCACGGCCAGCGGGCGCAGGCGTCCGGCCTGCAGATGGGGCAGGGTGGACGACAGGTTGTCCGTGATGGCGTCGACCTGGCCGGCCAGCGCGTCGTTCAAGGCCGGCCCGGCGCCGCGGTAGGGTACGTGCAGCAGCTGGATGCCGGACAGCATCATGAAGTTCTCGATGTTGGCATGGCCCAGCGAGCCGACGCCGGGCGAGGCGAACGAGTACTTCCGGGGCTGGGCCTTCGCCAGCGCGATGAATTCGTTCATGTTGCGGGCGGGCACCGACGGATGCACCGCGAATACGCTGGGAATGGCCAGTACGTTGGCGATGGGAGCGAAGTCCTTGCGCGCGTCGTACTTGAGATTGGGGTAGATGGCCGGGTTCGAGCCGTGCGTGCTGACGGTGGCCATGCCGATGGTGTAGCCGTCCGCCGGGGCGCGGGCCACCATTTCCATGCCGAGCGCGCCGCCGGCGCCACCCTTGTTCTCCACCACGACGGGCTGCTTGAGCTCGCGGCCCGCGTATTCGGCGATGAGGCGAGCCACGATGTCGGTCGAGCCGCCGGGGGCGAAGGGCACGATCAGCCGGATGGGGCGCGACGGGTAGGCGTCGGCGGCATGGGCGGCCGCGCCCGGCAGGATCGCACAGGCGGCGGCGAGGAGAAGGTGGCGGGGGCGGACCAGGGATGGGCGCATGGGGAGTCTCCGTAGCGTAGCGGGGTGTTGGGTTGCCACGAAGTGTCAGAAATTTACGATCGTGCGACAAACGACTATATTTCACCGAGGCATTACGTTTGGTAATGCAAGAGCAGTGTGCGCATCCATTCTCCCTCCATGTCGGAACTGCACGCCTTCGTGACGGCGGCGCAACTGGGCAGCTTTACCAAGGCCGCCCAGACGCTGTGCGTGACCCAGGGCGCGATCAGCCGCGCCATCGCCCGGCTGGAGGACCATTTCGGGCAGCCCCTGATGGCCCGCAGCGCGCATGGATTGGCGTTGACCGAGGCGGGCCGGCGCCTGGCCGATGCCGCCGGCCCGCTGCAGGCCATCGAGGCGATCAGCGCGGAACTGCGGGCCGCCGCGCGCCGGCACCAGTTGAGCCTGTCGGTGGTCCCGACGCTTGCCAGCGTCTGGCTGGTGCCGCGCCTGCCGGACTTCCACCGCCGGCATCCACAGGTCGAGCTGAGTTTCTCGGCCTATCGCCGGGACGAGGATTTTTCGGGTGCCATGCCCGATGCCGCCATCCTGAGCGGCGTGCCGGAGCAATGGCCGCAATGGCAGTGCGACTACGTCATCGGTAAGGACATCGTGGTCATCTGCCATCCGGACCGGCTGGCCGCCCGACGGGCCGCGGGGCGCTGGAAACATCCGGCCGAGCTGCTGGACGAGCCGCTGCTGTATCACACCAATGCCAAAGGCAACTGGCCGCACTGGTTCCAGGCGGTGGGCGTCGAGGCGGCGCCCCGCCTGGCCAACGGCTTCGACCAGGTGTCCATACTGGTGCGCGCGGTCATGGCCGACATGGGGCTGGCCGTGCTGCAGCGCTGCCTGGTACGCGACGAGGTCGAGTCGGCCCGGGTGGCCGTGCCTTTCGACGTGCCGGTCGAACTGCCTCGCGGCTACGTGCTTTGCACGCCCGTGCAGCGCCGTGATCATCCGGCCCTGATCGCTTTCCGGGCCTGGTTGCTCGAAACCGCTTCCAAGGAACCCGCCTAGATGACGCGACGTTTCCCGTACTCGCCCCTGGCCATGCTCGGCCTGGCCGGCCTGCTCGCGCTCCAGGGCTGCGCGCCGATGGCGCCCGGCAGGCATGGCCTGGACATAGACACGTCCATTCGCGCGCGCAGCCAGGGCAGCCGGGTGCAATTCATCGTGCTCCACTACACCGTGTCGGAGTCGACGCGGGCACTGGGTACGCTCAGCCGGGGGGAGGTCAGCAGCCACTACCTGGTCACCGACGACGAACCGCCGCGCATCTACCGGCTGGTGGACGAGAGCCGGGCCGCCTGGCATGCCGGCCAGAGCGAGTGGAGCGGCTACACCTGGCTCAATCGCAGTTCGATAGGCATAGAGATCGTGAATCGCGGGCCGGTCGGGACGGCCGCCGACGGGACGCCGGCGTGGCAGCCATACCGGCCGTCGCAGATCCGGGCCGTGCGGGCGCTGGTGCGCGATATCGCCGACCGCCACGGGATCGCGCCGGAAAACATCGTCGGCCACAGCGACATCGCGCCGCTGCGCAAGCAGGACCCCGGTCCGCTGTTTCCCTGGCGCGAGCTGGCCCGCGAAGGCGTGGGCCGATGGTATGACGAATCGGTGGCCCAGGCGCTGGGCGCGCGCTTCGCGTCGCAGGGGTTGCCCGGCATGGAGTGGGCCCGGCGCCAGCTTGCGCGGGTGGGGTACGCGGTGCCGCGCGGCGATGCGCCCCCGCACGACATGCAGGCGGTCGTCGCGGCGTTCCAGATGCACTACCGGCCCGCGCGCTACGACGGCGTGTTCGATGCCGAGACCGCCGGCGTGCTGGCGGCGCTGGTCGCCGCGTCGGGGCCGGCGGGCGCGGACGATGCGTCGGTTTGGTAGCGGCCTAGTTCTTGGTGCCGAAGAGCCGGTCGCCGGCGTCGCCCAGACCCGGCACGATGTAGGCGTTCTCGTCCAGGTAGTCGTCCAGCGACGCCAGGTACATGGGGACGTCGGGATGGTGGTCGCAATAGACCTGCATGCCCTCGGGCGAGGCCACCAGCGCGACGAAGATGATGCTCGAGGCCGGCACGCCGCGCTTCTTCAGCGCTTCCACCGCGTGGGCGGCCGAATAGCCCGTGCCTATCATCGGATCGCACAGGATGAAGGTTCGGCCCTCGAGTTCGGGCAGGCGCACGAGGTATTCCACCGGCCGGTGCTGGTCGTCGCGATACAGGCCGATATGGCCGACCCGGGCCGAGGGCACCAGGTCCAGCAGTCCGTCCGCCATGCCGCTGCCCGCCCGCAGCACCGGCACCACCGCGAGCTTCTTGCCGGCGATGACCGGCGCGTCCATGGCCGTCATGGGCGTTTCGATCGGGCGCTGCGCCAGCGGGAGGTTGCGGGTGACCTCGTAGCCCATCAGTTGCGAGATTTCGCGCAGCAACTGGCGGAACGTCCGCGTCGACGTGTTCTTGTCGCGCATGTGGGTCAGCTTGTGCTGGATCAGCGGATGATCGAGGATGAACAGGTTGGGAAAGCGCGGATCGGTCTTCACATGCGTACCTTGAGGGTGGGCGGACGGCGCCTCGCATCGGGGCGCGGCCGATATTCTCCGCGATTGTATGCGCGATTAGAATGCGGCATGACCATTGCCCATCAAGGAGATTCCAGATGTCCAAGGCGATACGCATCGAGCAGCACGGCGGCCCCGAAGTGCTCAAGCTGGTTGACGTCGACGTGCCCGCTCCCGGCCCCGGCGAAGTCCGGATCCGGCAGCACGCCGTCGGCCTGAATTTCATCGACATCTATTTCCGCACCGGCCTGTATCCCACCCGGCTGCCCGCCGTGCTGGGGTTCGAGGCGGCCGGGGTGGTGGATGCGGTGGGGCCCAAGGTGCGGCACCTGAAGGTGGGCGACCGCGTGGCCTACGGGCAGAGCCCGCTGGGCGCCTATGCGGAAGTGCGCAACATGCCCGCCTTCCAGGTGGTCCGCATTCCGGACGGCGTCGGTTTCGACCAGGCCGCGGCCATCATGCTCAAGGGGCTGACGGTGCAGTACCTGTTCCGCCAGACCTACCGCCTGCAGGGCAACGAGACCATCCTGTTCCATGCCGCGGCCGGCGGCGTCGGCCTGATCGCGTGCCAGTGGGCGAAGGCATTGGGCGTAAAATTGATCGGTACGGTGTCCTCGCCGGAAAAAGCGGCACTGGCCAAGGCCAACGGCGCGTGGCAGGTCATCGACTACAGCCGCGAGAACGTCGCCCAGCGCGTGCTCGAACTGACCAAGGGCAAGAAGGTGCCGGTGGTCTACGACGGCGTGGGCAAGGACACCTGGGAAACGTCGCTCGACTGCCTGCAGCAGCGGGGCCTGATGGTCAGCTTCGGCAACGCGTCCGGCGCGGTCTCGGGGGTCAACCTGGGCGTCCTGGCGCAGAAGGGCTCGCTGTTCGTGACGCGACCCACCGTGGCGCATCACGTGGACACTCTGGAAAAAATGCAGGCCGCGGCGGCCGACCTGTTCGAACTGGTCGTGGCGGGCAAGATCAAGCCGCGCATCGAGCAGCGCTTCAGGCTCGAGGACATCGCCCAGGCCCACGAATCGCTGGCCGCCCGCAAGACCACCGGCTCCACCGTGCTAGAGGTATAGGGGGATAGGACTGAACATGAAATGGATCATCGTCGCGCTGTACCTGGGCGCCATCGGCTACGTGCACTTCCGGGGCAAGGTCCGGCTGCGCTTCTTCAGGCAGTTGTTCGACCATTCCTCGATCGTGGCGCCCGTGAACGCGTTCATGTACCTGTTTTCCCGGGTGCCCGCCGTGCCCTACATCCCGGTGCGGCAGTTGCCGGCGCTGCAGGCGCTGGACGACAACTGGGAGATCATCCGCGACGAGGCGGTACAACTGCGCGACGCGCAGCGCATACGCGCGGCGGAAAAGAACAACGACGCGGGCTTCAATTCCTTCTTCAAGTCGGGCTGGAAACGGTTCTACCTGAAGTGGTACGAGGCTCAGCATCCGTCCGCGCACGAGTACTGCCCCCGCACGGTCGAGATCCTGCGCGGCATTCCCGAGGTCAAGGCGGCCATGTTCGCCGAACTGCCGCCCGGGGCGAAGCTCAATCCCCATCGGGATCCGTTCGCCGGTTCGCTGCGCTACCACTTGGGGCTGGAGACGCCCAACGACGACCGCTGCTTCATCGAGGTGGACGGCGAACGCTACAGCTGGCGCGACGGGCAGAGCGTGGTGTTCGACGAGACCTTCATCCACTGGGCCGAGAACGGGACCGACCACGACCGCATCATCCTGTTCTGCGACGTCGAGCGGCCGCTACGCTATCGCTGGGCGCAGGCCTTCAACAAGTGGATGGGGCGCAAGGTCATGACCGCCGCCAGTTCGCCCAATGAAGACGGCGACAAGACGGGCCTGATCAACAAGCTGTTCTATGTCGTGTGGGTGGCGGGGCAGTATCGCCGCCGGCTCAAGAACTGGAACCGCACGGTCTACCGCCTGACCAAGGCGGCGCTGATCATCGGCGTGGTCGCGCTGATCATCTACATCTAAGGCACGAGGGTTCAGGGAACGGCCATGGCGGCAAGCGCCATGGCCATTTTTCATAGCCCCCGCGAGCGGGCGAAGATGCCCAGGCCCAGGCCGATCGTGGCGCACAGCGCCATCAGCGGCAGGGCATGGGACCAGTCCGGCACCGCGCCGGACAGCGTGACGGCCCAGGTCACCAGCGGGGCGGCCGCGAACTGCCCCAGGTTGGAGCCTTGCAGGAACAGCCCCTGCAAGCTGGCGATCTGGTCCGGGCTCCTGGCCAGGCGCGGCGAGGCCGACAAGGTGGCGGCGGGTAGGGTTCCGCCGATCAGGTTCAGGCTCAGGCAGGCCCCGAAGCGGACGGCGTCCGGCAGCCAGTCCGAGAAAATCGCGCAGGCGGACAGGCCGACGACGACATGGGCCGTCATGATCAGCGAGCTGCCGCGCAGGCCGCGCTGCAGCAGCGAAGCCCCCAGCACCGAGCCGCCGGCGTTGAAGAAGATCACGATGGCGGTCAGCAGGGAAGCGGTGCGCAGCGACAGGCCGCGTTCCTGGATGGCCCAGGTCGGCAGGAAGGTCATGACCGTGAAGAACTGGATGGCGTAGAACGTGAACGACAGCGCCAGCACCCAGGGCACGACCTGGCGCAGCCCGCCCGTCAGCTTGCGCCAGTCCAGCGAGCGTGCCGGCCTGGGGTGGATGTAGCGCGAGCGCCAGAGCCCCACCCACGCCGCGCACACCGCCGTCAGGCCGGCGATCAGGGCCCACAGGAGGCGCCAGTGGCCGTCCTCGAGCAGCAGCGGCGCCGTCAGCAGCGCCAGGCTGATGCCCAGCGGCATGTAGGCCGACCACAGGGCCAGCACCAGGCGGGTCTGGTGCGGCGCGCTGAGCGCCGTCAGCATCGCGGGCACCGACACGACGATGGCGATCTGCCCGGTGCCTTCCAGGATGCGGCTGGCCAGCAGCATGGCGTAGCTGTCGGACACCGCGCCCATCAGGCCCCCCGTCACCAGCGCGCACAGGCCGACCAGGGTGAAGCGCCAGGCACCGACGCGACCGGAAAGAAGCCCCATGCCGGCCGCGCACAGGGTAGCGATGGTGCTGAACAGGGAGACGACCCAGCCCACCTCGCGCAGGCCCAATCCCAGGTCCTGCTGCAGCAGCGGCAGCGCGGGCGGCATCTTGCCCACGCACAGCGCGACCAGGATGCCGCAGGTCACGCCCAGCGCGACGCCAGGCCAGTCGGTATGTTGCGGTCGTCCGTCGGCGGCCATGCGTCAGGCCTTGCCCAGCACGATCTTCATGGCCGGCAGGAGCTGGGCGGCGGTTTCCGGGCGCTCGAGCGCGTATTCCAGGTTCATTTGCGCGACATCCACGTGTTCCTCGGCCAGCGCCTGGGCGCGGGCGCCTTCGCCTTTCTCCATGGCCTGCACCAGCCGGTGGTGCTGGAGGTGGGCATAGACCATCCATTTCTGCCGCTCATCCCCGGTGTTCTGCATCGGCAGCATGGTGCTGGGCGAGGCGAAGGGCAGGCGGTTGTTCATTTCTATGGCGCGCGCCAGCGCGAAGTTGCCGGCGGCGTCGATGACGAGCTTGTGGAAGCGATCGTTCATTTCCCCGTACAGGGCATAGTCGTCGTAAGTCATCTCGGCCTTGTTGACGGCGCGGTCGCCGTCCTGCAGGCAGGCCCGCAGATCCAGCGACAACTGGCGCGAGACGCCGTGTTCGGCCACCAGGCGGGCGGCCATGCCTTCCAGGTGCCCGCGCACCGCGATGGCGTCATGGATCTCGCGCGGGGTGAAGCGCCGCATCATGTAGCCATTGGTGGGCGAGGGCTCGATCAGCCCTTCCTGTTCCAGGGCGGCCAGCGCCAGGCGGATGGGCGTGCGCGAGACGCCCAGTTTCTCGGCCAGCGGAATCTCGGCCAGGCGCTCGCCGGGCGCGAATTCCCCTTTCAGTATCAGGTCCCGCAGTTGCACCAATACGCGCGTCTGTTGCGATTCCAATGTCGCTCTCCTTGGCGAGTGCAGCGCGGGCACGCTCGTGGTGCGGCGCGATTCACTTGGCGCCTCATTGTATCGAATTGAACGGCTGGATCCAGTTTTGTGGAAACCGGCTATTCCTGCCCTATCCGGGCCTTGTGGTTTCAAGGGTTAGGGAAAACGATGTTTTTATTTAAGTGTATGAAATTAAACGATTATTTTTATATTTTTGATTTTTTAGGTCTTCGGGAAGCGCAGGAGGAAGGACACGGGTTTACATCATTGGATCCATAGAATAGTATCTTGCATACATCGCACCACCCCAATGGAGTTCGTATGTCCCCTGAGCAGAATGAACGCATCACCCGTGTGGGGATGGGCACGCCGGCCGGCACCTTGCTGCGCCAGTATTGGCAGCCCGTTGCCCTGGTCGACGAACTGGATGGCGACCGCCCCATCCGTCCGGTCAAGCTGATGGGGCAGCATTTCGTGCTGTTCCGGGACGAGGAGGGCCGCTACGGCCTGCTCGATCGCGACTGTCCGCACCGCGGCGCCGACCTGGCGTTCGGCCGCCTGGAGGATGGCGGATTGCGCTGCCTGTTCCACGGTTGGCTGTTCGACGTCAACGGCGCCTGTCTGGAGACGCCGGCCGAACCGGAAGGCAGCAAGCTGCCCCAGCGCATCAAGCAGAAATCCTATCCCGTGGTCGAGAAGAGCGGCCTCCTGTTCGCCTACATCGGCGAAGGCGAACCCCCGGCATTTCCCCACTTCGACTGCTTCGTCGCTCCGAACGAATACACCTTCGCCTTCAAGGGCTACCTCGACTGCAACTGGCTGCAGGCGCTGGAGGTCGGCATCGATCCCGCCCACGCCTCGTACCTGCACCGCTTCTTCGAGGATGGCGATACCGAGGCCAGCTACGGCAAGCAGTTCCGCGGCGCGTCGGCCGATTCCAACCTGCCCATCACCAAGGTGCTGCGCGAGTACGATCGCCCCGAGATCAAGGTCGATCCCGCCAACTACGGGCTGCGCCTGACCGCGCTGCGCCGGCTGGGCGACGAGCAGACCCATGTGCGCGTGACCAACCTCGTCTTCCCGCAGGCCTTCATCATCCCCATGAGCTCCGAGATGACGATCGCGCAATGGCATGTGCCGATCGATGACGAGAGCTGCTACTGGTACGCCATCTTCACCAGCTTCGGCCAGCCGGTGAACAAGCAGCAGATGCGCGACCAGCGCCTGGCGCTGTACGAACTGCCGGACTACATGCCGCGCGTGGGTCGTTTCAACAACTACGGCTACGATTCGAAAGAGCAGGCGACGCAGACCTATACCGGGATGGGGCACGACATCAACGTGCACGATCAGTGGGCCGTCGAATCGCAGGGCAGGATCCAGGACCGCACCCGCGAGCACCTGGGTTCCACCGACAAGGGCATCGTCGCCTATCGCCGCCTGCTGCTCGAGGCCATCGACCAGGCCGGGCGCGGCGAGAAAGCCTTGATGGTGATCGACGAATCGAAGGCCGGCGAATTCACCGGTCCGCCTTCCATCGACGGCATCGGGCCGGACGATACCTGGAGCGATTACTGGAAGGTCGCGGACGAGAAGCGCCGCAAGAGTTCCGAGTGGGCGGCGTAGGGGGCGACATGTCTTTCGTTGATCGGTTCGGCCTGTGGTCCGAGGCCCAGCAACTGGCCGCGCGCGACGTCATCGCCGCCCTGGAGGGCGGCAAGCTGGACGTCGTGCGCTTTTCCTTCCCCGACCAGCACGGGATCCTGCGCGGCAAGACACTGGTGGCCCAGGAGGCGGTGCGCGCGCTCAGGAGCGGCGTCACCATCACCACCACCATGTACGCCAAGGATACGTCGCACCGGACGGTGTTCCCGGTGTTCACGTCCGGCGGCGGCTTCAGCCGCCCCGAGATGCAGGGTGCCGCCGATGTCCTGATGGTGGCCGACCCCACCACGTTCAAGGTCCTGCCCTGGGCGCCCAATACCGGCTGGCTGTTGTGCGATACGTATTTCCAGAGCGGCGTGCCGGTGCCGTTCGATACTCGCCAGCTGTTCCGCAAGACCCTGGCGAACCTGAACGAGGCGGGATATGGCCTGATGACGGGGCTGGAGGTCGAGTGCCACGTCTTCAAGGTGGCGCAGCACCATATGCGTCCGGAAGACGCGGGCCAGCCCGGCCAGCCTGGCGTGCCCCCGGACGTCGAGTTGATGTCGCATGGCTACCAGTACCTGACCGAGCTGCGCTATGACGCGGTCGATTCGGTCATGGAGCTGGTGCGCAAGACGACACAGCAGCTGGACCTGCCGCTGCGTTCGCTGGAGGTGGAGTTCGGTCCCAGCCAGTTCGAGTTCACCTTCGCGCCGGGCGATGCGCTGAAGACGGCCGACGACATGATCCTGTTCCGCAACGCGGTCAAGCAGGTATGCCGCCGCGAAGGTTTCCACGCCACCTTCATGTGCCGCCCGCGCATTCCGAACGTGGTGTCCAGCGGCTGGCACCTGCATCAATCCCTGCGTCGCCTGGCCGACGGCAGCAATGCCTTCGTGCCCACCGAGGCGGGGCAGGACCTGTCGCCGGTGGGGCGCCACTACCTGGGCGGGCTGCTCGCCCATGCCTGCGGCGCCACCGCGCTGTCGACGCCGACCCTGAATGGCTACAAGCGCTACCGGCCGTATTCGCTCGCGCCCGATCGGGCGATCTGGGGGCGGGACAATCGGGGCGTGATGCTGCGCGTGCTGGGCGGCGTGGGCGATTCCGCGACGCGCATCGAGAACCGGGTGGGCGAACCCGCGGCGAATCCCTATCTGTATTTCGCCTCGCAGGTATTGTCGGGCATGGATGGGATCGCCCGCGGCCTCGATCCCGGGCCGTCGGCTGACGCGCCCTACGAGACCCCGGCCGCCAACTTGCCGCACACGCTGACCGAGGCGCTGGGATGCCTGCGCGAGGATACGGTGCTGAGCGAGGGGCTGGGAGCCGGCTTCGTGGATTACTTCTGCCACATCAAGGAAGCCGAGATCGCCCGCTTCAATCTCGAAGTGAGCGAGTGGGAACAGCGCGAGTATTTCGAACTGTTCTGATCCCCCTGCGCGCGAGGCGCGCAGGGGGCTTTCTCAACCCGCCTCGTGATGATATTTGGTGACGAGGTCGACTTCGTTCTTCGAACCCAGGATCACGCTGACGCGTTCGTGCAGCGCGGCGGGCTCGATGTCCAGGATACGCTGCAGGCCGTTGGTCGATGCGCCGCCGGCCTGTTCCACCAGCATGCTCATGGGGTTGGCTTCGTACATCAGGCGCAGCTTGCCGGGCTTGGTCGGTTCGCGCGCGTCCCACGGATACATGAAGATGCCGCCGCGGTTCAGGATGCGATGCACGTCGGCCACCATGGAGGCGATCCAGCGCATGTTGAAGTCCTTGCCGCGCGGGCCGGTCTTGCCGGCCAGGCATTCCTCGACGTAGCGGCGCACGGGCGGTGCCCAGTGGCGCATGTTGGACATGTTGATCGCGAATTCCTTGGTGTCGGCCGGAATGCGGATGTTCTCCTGGGTCAGCACCCACGAACCGAGTTCGCGGTCCAGGGTGAAGCCGAACACGCCGGTGCCCACGGTCAGGATCAGCATGGTCTGCGGACCGTACAGCGCGTAGCCCGCCACCACCTGCTGCGTGCCGGGCTGCAGGAAGTCCTGTTCGGTGATCTCGCGGCCGCGGGCCTCGGCGGGCGCGCGCAGCACCGAGAAGATCGTGCCGATGGACACGTTCACGTCGATGTTGCTGGAGCCGTCCAGCGGATCGAACAGCAGCAGGTATTCGCCCTTGGGGTAGTGGGTGGGGATGAGGTGGACGGTTTCCATTTCCTCGGAAGCCATGGCCGCCAGCTGGCCGCCCCATTCGTTGGCTTCCAGCAGGATCTCGTTGGACAGCACGTCCAGCTTCTTCTGCACTTCGCCCTGGACGTTCTCGGACTCCAGGCTGCCGAGCACGCCGCCCAGCGCGCCCTTGCCGACCGCGTGGCCGATGGCCTTGCAGGCGCGGGCGACGATTTCGATCAGCAGGCGGACTTCGGCGGGCAGGGCGGCGGATCCGCGCTGCTGCTCGATCAGGAATTGGGTGAGCGTCTTGCGCTTCATGCGGCGATCTCCAGGGCTTTAGAAACGATTTCGGTAACGTTGCGCGACAGGCCGGGGTGGCTGCGCACCTGTTGCAGGGCCTGCCGCATCGGTTCGCTCAGCTCGGGCACGTAGCGGACCCAGCGGTCCAGCGCGCGCGCCAGGCGGGCGGCGATTTCGGGGTTGAGGGCATCCAGCGCCAGGACCTGGCTGGCCCAGTAGCGGTAGCCGCTGCCGTCGGCGCGGTGAAAGCCGTAGGGGTTGTTCAGGCAGAACTGGAAGACCAGCGAGCGGGCGCGGTTGGGATTGCGCAGCGAGAACGCGGGATGGGCCATCAGGCCTTCCACGGTCTGGACCGTGGTGCACCGGGCGGTTGCCTGCAGGGCGAACCATTTGTCCACCACCAGCGGGTCGTGCTGCCAGCGCTCGTAGAAGTCGGCCAGCACTCGCGCGGCGGCGTCGGGCGCGCCGAAGTTGACCAGCGAGGACAGCGCCGACAACCGGTCCGTCATGTTGCGCGCCGTGTCGTACTGGCCCAGCGCCAGTTCCGTCGCGCCGTCCAC
The DNA here is from genome assembly GCF_003854895.1 of Pigmentiphaga sp. H8. Classification (NCBI taxonomy): domain Bacteria; kingdom Pseudomonadati; phylum Pseudomonadota; class Betaproteobacteria; order Burkholderiales; family Alcaligenaceae; genus Pigmentiphaga; species Pigmentiphaga sp. H8. The sequence continues at coordinate 1,932,568 of NZ_CP033966.1, forward strand.
GCGGCCAGCCATCAGCGTGGCCAGCGCGAGGTTCTTCAGCGCGCGCCTGCCCGCGCTGATGGGATCGGGCGAGTAGTCGTCCGGTGTCTGGTTGGCCTGGACCGCGGCGCGCCAGTCGTCCGCCAGGGCGCGGCCGAGCGCGCTCAGGGTGTCGTCGCGCACGGCGGCCAGCGCCACCGGATCGACCTTGTCCATGTGTTCGGCCAGCGTCTTTTCCGACGGCAGTGTCAGGGCGCGGGCCCGGTAGGCGGCATCCAGTCCCGGCGCGGTCAGCACCGAGCGCCAGGCCTCGATGAAGTCGGGGTGCAGCGCGAAAGGCTTGCCGTCCTGCCGTTCGCGGGTGGCCGCCAGAATGACGCGGGTGGCCAGCTGCTGCCCGGCTTCCCAGCGTGCGAAGGCATTGCCGTCGTGCTGCATCAGCAGCGCCAGTTCGTGGTCGGAGTAGTCGTATTCGACGATGACGGGCGCGGAGAAGTCGCGCAGCAGCGAAGGCACGGGCCGGGCATCGATGTTCTCGAAGGTCCATTGCGCGCGCTCGGTGGTCAGTTCGAGCAGGGCGGTGTCGCGCACCTCGTGGCTGTCGGCCTGTTTCAGCGGCAAGGGTTGGCCCTGCGCGTCGAGCAGGCCGATGGCGAAGGGAATGTGGAAGGGCAGCTTGGCCGGCGCGCCCGGCAGGCGCTCCACGCCCACCGGCTCGCAGCGCTGGGCCAGTGTGACGGTGCAGCGCCGCGCGGCGGCTTCGTGCTCGATCGTCACCCGCACCCGCGGCGTGCCCGCTTGGCTGTACCAGCGCCTGAACACGGACAGGTCGCGTCCGGGATGGTCTTGCGCGTACACCGATTCCATCGCGGCCACGAAGTCGTCGCAGGTCACGGCCTGGCCGTCGTGCCGGCGGAAGTACTCGGCCAGCCCGCGCGTGAATCCCGCCGGCGTCAGCAGCGTCTGCTGCATGCGGATGACTTCCGCGCCTTTCTCGTAGACGGTGGCGGTGTAGAAGTTGCCGATTTCCTGATAGCTTTCGGGCCGGATGGGATGGGCCATCGGGCCGGCGTCCTCGGGGAACTGGGCCGCGCGCAGCGTCACGACGTCGTCGATGCGCTTGACCGTGCGCGCGCTGGCGGCTGCCTCGGCATCCAGCCCCTGCGCCATCATGTCGGCGGTGAATTCCTGGTCACGGAAGACCGTCAGACCTTCCTTCAGGCTGAGTTGGAACCAGTCGCGGCAAGTGACACGGTTGCCGGTCCAGTTGTGGAAGTATTCGTGGCCGATTACCGCCTCGATGGCGCTGAAGTTTGCGTCGGTGGCGCTTTCCGGATCGGCCAGCACGTAGGCGGCGTTGAAGATGTTCAGGCCCTTGTTCTCCATGGCCCCCATGTTGAAGTCGCGCGCCGCCACGATCATGAAGCGGTCCAGGTCCAGTTCGAGCGAGAAGCGCTGTTCGTCCCAGCGCACCGCGCGTTCCAGCGACTCCAGCGCGTACCGGGTCTTGCCCTCGCTGCCGGGGTCGCTGTAGACCTGCAGCAGCACCTCGCGGCCCGATCGGGTGCGCAGGCGGGACTCGCGCCAGGTCAGGGTGCCGGCCACCAGCGCGAACAGGTAGCAGGGCTTGGGGAACGGGTCTTCCCAATGCGCCTCGTGGCGGCCGTCGGCAAGGTCGGCCTGCTTGACCAGGTTGCCGTTGGACAATAGCTGCGGGAAGCGTTTCTTGTCGGCCCGCAGCACCACCGAATACCGCGACATGACGTCGGGCCGGTCGGGGAACCAGGTGATGCGGCGAAAGCCCTCGGCCTCGCATTGCGTGAAGAAGACGCCGTTCGAGACGTAGAGCCCCATCAGCGCGGAATTGGCCTCGGGCCGGCAGCGCGAGACGATCTCGACCTGTGCCTGGGCGCCCAGGCCGTCCAGCGTCAGGGTGTTGCCGTCCTCTTGATAGTGCCCGGTCCAGTCGCGGCCGTCCACCTTGACCGAGACCAGTTCCAGGTCTTCGCCGTTCAGGACCAGCGGGCCTTCGCCGGTGCGCCGCACCTCCAGCAGCGAACGGACCAGGGTGTCCGCGGGGTCGAGGTCGAATTCCAGCCTGACCGTCGTGATGTCATACGGAAACGGAAGGTAATTCTGGCGTCTGATGGTGACGGAGGTATCGGTACGCATGATGGGGGAAACGAGTGACGGCGCAGGGATGGGATTGTAGCGGGGTGGGGCGGGACGCGCCGGCCGAGAACCGAAACACCTCGTGTCGGTCCAAGCGCCATAACGGTTAAATTACGATTCTTGCTGCGGACGCGAAAGCATCATGTCGATATCCAAATGTAATTCTTTCTTCGGGCGGGGCGGCTGGACATGGGCCAGCCGCGTCGCGAAGGTCGCCGCAGTGGCCTTGCTCGCGGGCTGCGCGACCACCGTGCCGGCCCGCGTCACCACCTTCCAGCAGTGGCCGGCCGATGCCGCGGGCGCCACCTGGAAATTCGATACGCCCGCGGCACAGCGGGACAGCCTGGAGTATCGCGAATACGCCGACATGATCCGTTCGGGCATCGGCCCCACCGGCATGGTCGAGGCCCAGGCGGGCAAGCCCGCCCGCTTTACCGTCAGCTTCTCGTATGGCGTCGAGCCGGTGCAGGTGCGCGTCGAGCGCCCGGCCTACGATCCTTTCTACGGTCCGTGGGGCCCCTGGGGCTATGGCTGGGGCGGCTTCGGCTATCGCGGCCGCGGCGGCATGGGTTTCGCCTGGGGGCCGCCGTATCCGCCGACCTGGACGTCCACCACGGTGGATGCGTCGCGTGCTTCGCTGCGGGTGGAGATCCGCGATGCCCGCCAGAACGGGCAGAAGGTCTATGAGTCCACGGCCGTAAGCACCGGCTCGGGCGACTCCATTCCGCAGGTGATGCCCTACCTGGTGCGGGCGATCTTCGATCGCTTCCCCGACACGAACGGGCAGGTCAGGGACGTGACCTACGAGGTCGAGCAGCGCAGGTAGCGCCCCACCCGCGCGTCAGCCGGCCGGCGTTTCCGGCTGGCTGATCTTCAGCCCGGCCAGGAAATCGTCGATGACCCGGCCGCCCACTTCGGTGATGTCGAAATCGCCCGGTTCCAGCATCCAGTCCATGAACAGGCCGTGCATGATGGCGTGCAGGCCCAGCGCGGCGATCCGGGGATTGGTGTGGGGCGGCAACTGCCCCAGGGCGATGGCGCGGCGGAAACCGTCTTCGTAGCGGCCCAGGGCGATCTTGCGGCTGTCGACATGGCGGCGGCGCATGTCCGCCGTTTCCGCCACATACTCGCACTTGAACAGCAGGATCTCACAGACCCGCTGCGCGCTCGCGCCTTCGGAGATCAATTGCAGGGCGTCGACGGCGCTGCGCCGCAGCTGGCTGAGCGGATCGGGGGAGTTGGCGTCGCAACTGCGTTCGAGCGCGTCCTCGATAGGCATCTTGACCCGCTGCAACATCGCGTCCAGCAGGTCTGTCTTGTTCTTGAAGTGCCAGTAGATCGCGCCGCGGGTTACATTGGCGGCCGCCGCGATATCTTGCAGCGACGTGTGCGAGACGCCTTGTTCGCTGAAGATCTGCTCGGCGGTTTCGAGTATGCGGGTGCGGGTTTCGAGCGCTTCCTCTTTCGTTTTGCGTACCATGGCCATGCCCAGCCGGTGGTGTCCGGCATCAGCCAGGAAGGCCGCCGGACGGAGGTGTGTGAGTGAACGGGCTATCTAGGTCAGTGCCCCCGTGCAGTACTTATATACATGCATGAATGTATGTAAGCATACCATGTTTTGGCTTGATTGACTGAGGTGGAAGGGGTATGGCTACCCAGATATTGGGGTTCGTGGGACTCCTGGCGTTGTCCAATATGTTCATGACGTTCGCCTGGTACGGGCATCTGCGTTATGCGCACGGCAGTCCCTGGTATCTCGCCTTGCTGGCAAGTTGGGGGCTTGCTTTCTTCGAATATGCAATCATGGTGCCCGCGAATCGCTACGGCTTCGATTTCCTTAGCGTAACGCAGATGAAGATATTGCAGGAGGTGGTGACCCTGACCGTGTTCGTGCCGTTCGCGTTGCTGTTCATGGACGAGCGGTTGCGGCTGAACCATTTATGGGCGGCGTGCTGCCTGGTCGGTGCGGTCTATTTCGCCTTCAAGAAATAATTTCACGACCGTAATAATCGAAGGCTTGAGTGGGTAAAGCTTTCCGGATGGTAACAATCAAAAAGGTGGTTTTACGATTAGGAGTCGTAAAACCACCTTTATAAAAAACCCTGTCGGCCTGCGGCGTGTTACTGGGCGATGAGGAACTGGTCGCGTGTCGCGCCGACGGCTTCCGCCGCCACCAGCCAGCGCGGGGGTTTGCCGCGGCCGGTCCAGGTTTCGCCGGTTTCGGGATGGCGGTACTTGGGGGCGACCTGCTTGGCGGGTTTTGCCGCGCTGGTCTTGGCGGCGCCACCCACCCGCTTGCGGGGAGCAACGCCCTTGGCCTGGGCGGCTTTCAACTCGTCCAGCGTGATCGAGAATTCCTGCATCGAGCGAAGAATGGAGGCGATGACAGGCTGGCGTTGCTTCTGGCGAACGCTTTCCGCTTTTTCCTGAAGCTTGCGGATTTGGGCCTGCAGGGTTTGGTAGGTATCTTTAGCCATTTTTGTCCAGGTGATTTTCAGGCGATGGGCAGGGAAATGCTCGATTTGGCGCGCGAGGATAACCAGCGCATTTTAGAATCGAATTTTCCTAACTGTGAAGCTGTTATTGAAAACGGATACATTTTCAAATGAATAGAGTGGAACGGGCGCTCGAAGTTCATTCGGAAACTTCCTTAGGTAATTCCCCGGAACGCCCAGCGCAGTGCGCCGGCCTGATTCCGGTTTTCAAGAGGAAAGGCCGCCGCGCGGCGGTCGGTGAAAGACATGGCTCTACGTTCGGTGGTTTACAAGGCGGTGCTGCAGGTGGCGGACATGGATCGGGGTTACTACGCGGAGCATCCGCTGGTCATTGCCCGCCATCCTTCGGAGACCGATGAAAGAATGATGGTGCGGGTCCTGGCTTTCGCGCTGAATGCCGACGAGGACCTGGCGTTCGGCCGGGGCCTGTCGACCGACGACGAGCCGGATTTGTGGCGCAAGGACCTGACCGGCGCGGTGGACGTCTGGATAGAAGTGGGCCTGCCGGACGAGAAATGGCTGCGCAAGGCCTGCGCGCGGGCCGCGCGGGTGGTGCTCTACGCCTATGGGCGCACCGCCGATGCGTGGTGGCGCCAGAACCAGGACAAGCTGGCGCGGCTGGATAATCTGCAGGTTTTCCGCCTGGCCCCCGAGGATACCGCGGCGCTGGCGCGGCTGGCGGAACGGAACATGCAGCTTCAGTGCAACGTGCAGGAGGGCCAGGCCTGGATGGGTAATGGCGGGCGCGACGCGACGTTGACGCCGGAAATGCTGCATCCCTCATTATGAATAGGGTTTTTGAACGTTCCGCGGGCCATGAAAGTCCGCGATTTTGGTGCTAGGATAAAAAAGCAAAGTGGTTACGAAGCTGGTCTACCGAAGAGCGCCGACCTAGGGGGATCTTTGCCTGATGTGGGTTGAGCGCCGATAAAAACGCGTCTGTCGCGACCGACAGGTTGTGGAATACGGAAAACCCTACATGAATGCTCTTTTTTCCCAGGCAGAACGTCAACTCTCCGCATTACCCGTTCCCGTTCAACTCACACTGCCCGACGGTACCCGGCTGGGGGCCGACGATCCGAAAGTCGGGTTCACGTTCAAGACACTCCGTTCCGTGTCTCATCTGGTCCGGGGCCGCATCGGCCAGCTGGGCGAGGACTACGTCGAGGGGCGGGTCGACATAAGCGGCAGCATGCGCGACCTGATGGCGGCGGCCGCCGCCATACTGACCGAATCGCCGGTCGACAATGCCCAGCCCGGCTGGCTCTCGGAACTCGGGCGCAGGGCGACGTCGGTCATGCGCCATACGATGGACCGCGACGCGCGGCAGATCCAGTTTCACTACGACCTGTCCGACGATTTCTACGGTCTGTGGCAGGATCCGCGCCGCGTCTATTCATGTGCCTATTACCGCGATTCCAGCATGACGCTGGCGCAGGCGCAGGAAGCCAAGCTCGACCATATCTGCCGCAAGCTGCGGCTGCACGAGGGGGAGCGCTTCCTGGACATCGGCGCGGGCTGGGGTGGCCTGCTGCTGTGGGCGGCCGAAAACTACGGCGTCGACGCCACGGGCATTACCCTGTCCAAGAACCAGCATGCGCACGTCAACCGCCTGATCGAGGAAAAGGGGCTTCAGAACCGCGTCCGGATGGTATTGCTGGATTACCGCGAGCTGGAAGAAACCCGGCCGTTCGACAAAATCGCATCGGTCGGGATGTTCGAGCACGTCGGGCGTGCCCAATTGACCGCCTATTTCTCGAAAGTGCGCCGGCTCCTGCGTCCGGGCGGCCTGGTGATGAACCACGGCATCACGTCCGGCGGCACCTATAACGCCCAGCTCGGCAGCGGCATGGGCGATTTCATCGAGAAATACATATTCCCCGGCGGGGAATTGGTGCACGTCAGCAAGGTATTGGAGACGCTCAGCGACGGCGGGCTGGAAGCCGTCGACGTCGAGAACCTGCGGCCTCATTACGCGCGCACGCTGTGGGCCTGGAGCGACGGGCTGGAGGCCAGGCTGGACGAGGCTTACCGGATATTGGCGGGCGAGCGGGGCGCCAAGTCCATCCGGGCCTACCGGCTATATCTGGCCGGCTGTGCCATGGCGTTCGAGCAGGGATGGATTTCGCTGAACCAGGTGCTGTGCCAGCGCCAGGGCGTGTTCGATGAAAGCCAGCTTGACGAGCCCCCGGGCCAGGCCTATCCGTTCCGCCGGGACTACATCTATCGCTGATCCGTCCAGGCCCCGGAAACGCGCGAGCCCCGCCTGGACGGGGCTCGCGCGTTTCAGCATGGCGTTCGTAGGGCGATCAGAGCGATGCGGCGGAGAACGTATCGCAATTGCCGGGGTTGCCGGTTTCCAGTCCGCGCTTGAACCAGCGCACGCGCTGGGCCGAGGTGCCATGCGTGAAGGCATCCGGCACCACATAGCCCTGGGCTTCCTTCTGCAGGCGGTCGTCGCCGATGGCCGAGGCGGCGTTCAGGGCCGCCTCGACGTCGCCCGGCTCCAGGATCTGCCGGGCGCGATTGGCGTGATAGGCCCATACCCCGGCGTAGCAGTCGGCCTGGAGTTCCATCCGTACCGACAACTGGTTGGCCTCGACCTGGCTGGAACGGCGCTGCTGCCGGTTGACCTTGTCGGCCGTGCCCGTCAGGTTCTGGACATGATGGCCGATCTCGTGGGCGATCACGTAGGCGCGGGCGAAGTCGCCGGGCGCGTTCAGGCGGCGCTGCATTTCCTCGAAGAAGCTCATGTCGAGGTAGACGCGGGCGTCGCCGGGACAATAGAACGGACCCATGGCCGCCTGGCCGGTGCCGCACGCGGTGTTCGTGGCGCCCGAGTACAGGACCAGCCTGGGTTCGGTGTAGCGGCTGCCGGATGCCGTGAAGATCTGGCCCCAGGTGTCCTCGGTGTCGGCCAGCACCTTCGAGACGAACTGGGCCTGCTTGTCGTCGGCCGGCGGGGGGCCCGACGTTTCCTGGACCGACTGGCCGGGGCCGGACGCCAGGTCCAGCACCACCGAGGGGTCGACGCCGAAGTACATGGCGACCAGCGCCAGCACGATTGCGCCTATGCCCAGTGAACCGCGGCCCGCCAGGCGGGGGCCGCCGCCGCGCCGGTCTTCGATGTTGCTGCTTTCTCGGCCATTATCCAGACGCATGGGGCTTCCTCTGTCGTTCGATGCGGTGCGCGGACGCACCGCCCAGACTATAAACCGATCCGGTTCGGCGCGGCCGTGCGCCGGAAGGGTCGCAGAGAGCGGCGGGGTGTTGTTTATGCCGCAACGACGGTGGAGCAAAATCGCAAAAGGCACAGCAGTTGGCCGCAAAAGTGTGGGAGCATTTCCTCTCGGGAGCGCATACCGGGCCGGGCACGATGCAAGTCGGTAAAAGCCCTAGTCAGCTCAGGGGTTAATGCCCACTTGACATATTCTGGCGCTCAACTGACGAAACAAAAAAATTCGTTCTTTTTATACAAACATCCATGAATGTTTGTATAATTGCCCGCTTCATGATGTCCGCAATGTCTTCTCGTCCGCACCCGGCGCGCGCCAGGCCGCCGGACGCGCAAGGCTTTCGTCATCCCGGGATTTCGACTACGTTTCGGCTTTATCCGTGCCGCGACGTCTATGCCTAGAGGAATGCTATGCAACGCAAAAGACGCTCACCTTATCTACTAGGCGCGGTATCGCTGGCGACCCTGCTCGCGCTGTCGGCTTGCGGCAAAGGAAACGGTGGCGCGCAGCAGGGCGCGGGAGCGCCTCCTCCGATGGAGATCGGCACCGTCACCATCACGCCCACCAAGGAAGTCATCGTCAACGAATTGCCGGGACGCCTGGAAGCGACCCGCATCGCCGAGGTCCGGGCGCGCGTGGCGGGCATCGTGCTCCAGCGCGTGTTCCGCGAAGGCAGCGACGTCAAGGCGGGCCAACTGCTGTTCAAGATCGATCCGGCGCCTTTCCAGGCCGACTACAACAGCGCCAAGGCCAACCTCGAGCGCGACCAGGCCAACCTGTACCAGGCCCGCATGCTGGCCGAACGCTATGAGCCGCTGGTGAAGGCGAACGCGGTCAGCAAGCAGGAGTACGACAACGCCGTCGCTTCGTACAAGCAGGCGCAGGCGGCCGTGTCGGCCACCAAGGCCGCGCTGGACCGCGCCAAGCTCAGCCTGGACTACGCCACCGTCACGGCCCCGATCTCCGGCCGCATCGGCCGTGCGCTGGTCACGGAAGGCGCGCTGGTCGGCCAGGGCGAAGTCACGCCGCTGGCGGTCATCCAGCGCCTGGATCCGGTCTACGCCAACTTCACGCAGTCCGTGGCGCAGCTGAGCCAGCTGCGCGCGGCCTTCGACAGCGGCAAGATCAAGCAGGTCGCGCCGAACGAAGCACGCGTGTCGCTGGTGCTGGACGATGGCTCGCGCTATCCCCTGACCGGCAAGCTGCTGTTCTCGGACGTCACGGTCGACCAGAGCACCGGCCAGGTCACGCTGCGCGCCGAGTTCCCGAACCCGAACAACGTCCTGCTGCCCGGGATGTACGTGCGGGTGCGGGTCGAGCAGGGCATCGACGAGGCGGCGCTGACCGTGCCGCAGCAGGCCGTGCAGCGCGGCGCCAACGGCGATGCGTCGGTGTACGTGGTCGGCGCCGAGAACAAGATCGAGCCGCGCCAGGTCAAGACCGGTGCCGCGGTGGGCGATCGCTGGATCATCACCCAGGGCTTGAAGCCCAACGACGTGGTCATCGTCGAAGGCTTCCAGAAGGTGCGTCCGGGCGCGCAAGTCAAGCCCGTCCCCTGGAAACCCGCGGCCGAGTCCGCGCCGGCGCAGCCGGCTGGCCAGCAGGGTAGCAAGTCGTGATTGGTACCGTGCCCGGCGCGCCATCCGCCCCGGGTACGCGGGCCGGTGAAGACCGGTCCGGTCGAGACGCAGGCAGGGCGAACCCGGCTTCGTCAAGATCGAGCCGGGTCCTGTCGGGCCGCCCGAAGCATCTCTAAGAGAGTCACCAGACATGTCGCAATTTTTCATTAGCAGGCCGATTTTTGCCTGGGTGGTCGCGCTGTTCATCATCCTGGCAGGCGTCCTGGCCATTCCCAACCTGCCGGTGTCGCAGTACCCGGCGGTGGCGCCTCCGGTCATCTCGGTATCGGCCACCTATCCCGGCGCGTCCGCCGAAACGGTGGCGCAGTCGATCACCAGCCTGATCGAGGACGAACTCAACGGCGCCCAGGGCATGCTGTATTTCGAGTCGCAGAGCAACTTTGGCCGCGCCGAAATCGACATCACCTTCGCGCCGGGCGTCGATCCCGACCTGGCCGCGGTGGACGTGCAGAACCGCATCAAGCGGGTCGAGTCCCGCCTGCCGCAGTCCGTGCTGCAGCAAGGGCTGAGGGTGGAGAAGGCCAGCACCAACTTCCTGCTGGTGCTGACCCTGTCCTCCGAAAGCGGCAATACCGACGCCGTAGGCCTGGGCGATTACCTGACCCGGAACGTGCTGAGCGAAATCCGCCGTATCCCCGGCGTGGGCCGGGCGCAGTTGTTCGCCTCGCAGCGGGGTATGCGCATCTGGATCGACCCGGCCAAGCTGGTGGGCTTCAAGCTGTCCGCGGCCGACGTCAATGCCGCCATCGCGGGCCAGAACGTGCAGTTGCCGGCGGGCGCCATCGGCGACCAGCCCAACCTGCCCGACCAGCAGATCACCGCCACCATCTCGGTGCGCGGCCAGCTGGCCACGCCCGAGGAGTTCGGCAACATTGTGCTGCGCGCGAATCCGGACGGCTCGTCGGTGCGCCTGCGCGACGTCGCGCGCATCGAGGTCGGCGCCGAGTCCTACGCGTTCTCGTCGCGCCTGAACGGCAAGCCGACCGCCGCCGTGGCGGTGCAGCTGGCGCCGGGCGCCAATGCGCTGTCGGCGGCCGAGGGCGTCAAGACGAAGATGGCCGAGCTGTCGGCCTATTTCCCCGCCGACTACAAGTACGACATCCCGTACGACACCTCGCCCTTCGTGAAGGCGTCGATCGAGAAGGTGCTCCACACCCTGGTCGAGGCCATGGTGCTGGTGTTCCTGGTGATGTTCCTGTTCCTGCAGAACTTCCGCTACACGCTGATTCCGTCCATCGTGGTGCCGATCTGCCTGATGGGTTCGTTCGCGTGCATGCTGATCGCCGGGTTCTCGATCAACGTGCTGACCATGTTCGGCATGGTGCTGGTGATCGGTATCCTGGTGGACGATGCCATCGTGGTGGTGGAGAACGTCGAGCGCATCATGGTCGAGGAAGGGCTGCCGCCGAAGGAGGCCACCCGCAAGGCCATGGGCCAGATCAGCGGCGCCATCATCGGCATCACGCTGGTGCTGACGGCCGTGTTCCTGCCGCTCGCCTTCATGAGCGGGTCGGTGGGGGTGATCTACCGGCAGTTCTCGCTGGCCATGGCCACGTCCATCCTGTTCTCGGGTTTCCTGGCGCTGTCCTTGACGCCGGCGCTGTGCGCCACGCTGCTCAAGCCCATCCCCAAGGGCGCGCATGACGAGAAGAAAGGCTTCTTCGGCTGGTTCAACCGCAGCTTCAACCGCACCGCCGACCGCTACCAGAACTGGGTGGGACGCCTGCTGGCCAAGACCGGACGCTACATGGTCATCTACGCGGCGATCCTGGCGGTGATGGCCTATACCTTCCTGCGCCTGCCCTCGTCGTTCCTGCCGGCGGAAGACCAGGGCTACGTGATCACCGACATCCAGACGCCCCCGGGCGCCTCGGTCAACCGCACCAGCGAAGCAGTCGACGTGATGGAAGCGCACTATGCCGCGCGGCCTTCGGTGAAGTCCATCATCACGATCCTGGGCTTCAGCTTCTCGGGCATGGGCCAGAACGCGGCGCTGTCGTTCGCCACGCTCAAGGACTGGTCCGAGCGCGGCGCGGACGAATCGGCGCAAGCCGAGGCCGCGCGCGCCAACGGCAGCTTCTTCGCGCGCATCAAGGACGCCATGGTGTTCTCGATCGTGCCGCCGGCCATTCCCGAACTGGGCAACGCGACCGGCTTCACGTTCCGCCTGCAGGACCGGGGCGGACTGGGCCACAACGCGCTGCGCGACGCCCGCGACCAGTTGCTGGGCGCCGTCGCCAAGAGCTCCGTGATCGCGTACGCCCGTGTCGAAGGTCTGGAAGACGCGCCCGAACTGCGCCTGCTGATCGATCGCGAAAAGGCCAACGCCCTGGGCGTGTCGTTTGATTCCATCCGTTCGTCGCTGTCCACGTCGGTGGGCTCGGCCGTGGTGAACGACTTCATCAACGCCGGCCGTGTCCAGCGCGTGGTCGTGCAGGCCGAGGCCAGAGACCGCATGTCGCCTGACGACCTGCTGCGCCTGTATGCCGCCAACTCGAACGGGGGGCTGGTGCCGTTCTCGGCCTTCGCCTCGTCCGAGTGGGCCAAGGGGCCGGTGCAGGTGATCCGCTACAACGGCTATCCCGCGTACAAGATCTCGGGCGACGCCAAGCCGGGCTTCAGTACCGGCGAGGCCATGAGCGAGATGGAGCGCCTGGTGCGCGAACTGCCCCCGGGCATCGGCTACGAGTGGACGGGCCAGTCGCTGCAGGAACGCGTGTCGGGTGCCCAGGTGCCCATCCTGCTGACGCTGTCGCTGCTGGTGGTGTTCCTGGTGCTGGCCGCGCTGTATGAAAGCTGGTCCATCCCGTTCTCGGTGATTCTGGTGGTGCCGCTGGGGATCCTGGGCGCGGTGCTGGCGGTGACGATGGTGGGCATGCCCAACGACGTGTTCTTCAAGGTGGGCCTGATCACCATCATCGGCCTGTCGGCCAAGAACGCGATCCTGATCGTGGAGTTCGCCAAGGACCTCTATGCCGAAGGCAAGGGCCTGGCCGAGGCCACGATCGAGGCGGCGCGCCTGCGTTTCCGTCCCATCATCATGACGTCGCTGGCGTTCATCCTGGGCGTGCTGCCGCTGGCCATCGCCACCGGCGCCAGCTCGGGCGCGCAGCGCGCCATCGGTACCGGCGTGATGGGCGGCATGATCTCCGCCACGTTGCTGGCCGTGTTCCTGGTGCCCGTGTTCTTCGTGGTGGTGCTGAGGCTGTTCAAGACCAAGCCCGAATCGCTGCATATCATGGGACACCATGACGACGAGCCGAACAAGGGCGATGCCGGCGCGGCGGGAACGGTCAAGCATGAAGGAAACTGATATGAAACGACCCGCACACTCACTCGTGGCGGTGGCCGTCGCCGCCCTGCTGGGGGGATGCTCGCTGATCCCGACCTATGAGCGCCCGGCTGCGCCGGTGGAGGCGGACTTCTCCGCCCACGGCGCCGCGCCGGCCGGCGCGCAGCCGGCCACGGCCGACATCGGCTGGCGCCAGTTCTTTGGCGACGAACGCCTGCAACGGCTGATCGCGCTGTCGCTGGAAAACAACCGCGACCTGCGCGTGGCGGTACTGAACATCGAGGCGGCCCGGGCCCAGTACGGCGTGACGCGCGCCGACCAGTTCCCCGGCGTCAATGCCAACGCGAACGGTTCGCGCCAGCGTACGCCCGGCGACCTGTCCTACTCCGGCCGCTCGACCATAGGCAGCCAGTACCAGGTCAACCTGGGGGTGACCGCGTTCGAACTGGACCTGTTCGGCCGTGTCCGCAGCCTGAGCCAGGCGGCGCTGGCGCAGTACCTGGCCAGCGAGGAAACCCGGCGCAGCACGCAGATCAGCCTGGTGGCCCAGTTGGCCAATGCCTACCTGAACGAGCGTTCCAGCGACGAACTGCTGGCGCTGGCGCAGCGTACCTTGAAGACCCGGCAGGACTCGTACGGCCTGATCAAGCTGCGCTACGACGCCGGTGCGGCGTCCGAGCTGGAGCTCCAGCAGGCCGAGTCGCTGGTGCAGAGCGCCTTGTCCGAGCAGGCCATCGCCGAGCGCAACCGCGCCCAGGCGACCAATGCCATGGTGTTGCTGATCGGCCAGCCCTTGCCCGCCGACCTGCCGGCGCCGCGGCCGTTGAGCCAGCAGGCTCTGCTGGCCGACGTTCCGGTGGGCCTGTCGTCCGACCTGATCGAGCGCCGGCCCGACATCCGTTCGGCCGAGCAGCAATTGCGCAGCGCCAATGCCAGCATCGGCGCCGCTCGCGCCGCGTTCTTCCCGAGGATTTCGCTGACCGGCGCGTTCGGCACCGCCAGCAGCCAGTTGTCCGGGCTGTTCGACAGCGGTTCGCTGGCCTGGAGCTTCGCGCCCCAGATCAGCCTGCCCATCTTCGACGGCGGCCGCAACCGGGCCAATCTCGACCTGGCCGAAGTTCGCAAGAACGTCGCGGTGGCCCAGTACGAGAAGACGATCCAGACGGCGTTCCGGGAAGTGGCGGACGCGCTCGACGCCAAGGGGACCTACGACCGGCAGATCCAGTCGCAGCAGACGCTGGTGGATGCTTCCCGCCGCAGCCTGGAGCTGTCCGACATGCGATACCGCAACGGTGTCGACAGCTACCTGCAGCTGCTGGACGCGCAGCGCGCCCTGTTCACCGCCGAACAGAGCCTGTTGCAGGCGCGCACGCAGCGCCTGAACAACCTGGTGGGCTTGTACAAGTCGCTGGGGGGCGGTTGGGAAGAGAATACGGTGGCCGCCAAGGCGGCGGCGCCAACCTCTACCGTGCAATGAAAAAACAAGGGGCGCTTCGGCGCCCCTTGTCATTCAACCCCCGGTCGGTCGTTTTCTTCATGGCCGATGCCTTGCCCCAATGAACAAAGGGCGTCTCCCGTGAGCGGGGACGCCCTTGCCGAGGCACCGCATGAGCGGCGATCAGCCGTTGACGTACTGGACGTTGTAGCGGCGGGCGTTCGCCTTCAGGTCGGCGATCAGGTTCAGGACCTGGTTAGCCGCGGCGCGCAGGGTTTCGAACGGACGGGGTTGTTCGAATTCGTTGGCCAGCTCGCCACGGATCAGTTCGCGCTCGAGCGTGTCGGTCAGCTTGCTGTCTTGAACGTATTTCATGGCTGTATCCTTTACAGTGGTTGCCTAGGTGTTAGTACCTAGGTGATAACCCTATATTAGGGGAAACCCCAGGATAAGGCAAGCCCTTGTCGCATCGCAGCATGAATGCACGGCGGAATGTTGCTGTTCAACCTCAGTTTGGATGTTTATGCATAACTAAACAGGGTAAAAAAACGGCGCCTTTCGGCGCCGCGGGAAGGCTTCAGCGGCGGAAACTGCCCTTGACCAGCTGGAAACCGAACAACCGGCAGGCCAGCGCGCCGTTGTAGACCGGCGTGCGCCGGAACGGATCCAGGCGCAGCTTGCGCGGGAATTCCAGGTCGCTGGTGATGACGTGCAACTGCCAGCCGCCGAATTCCCGCTTGAGCGTGCTGGCCCATTCGGTCCAGAGTTGGCGATCTTCTTCCAGGTCCAGGCGTTCCCCGTAGGGCGGATTGGTGACCAGCCAGCCCGCGCGTTCGTCCAGCGGGCAGGTATCGCGCGCGTCGGCCACTTCGAAATAGACCGCGTCCTCGGTCAGCCCCGCCCGGTGGGCATTCTCGCGCGCCGCCTCGATCGCGCGCGGATCGATGTCGGCGCCGGCCAACTGCATGGGCAGCTCGGGCAGGATGCGGGCGCGCGCGTCATCCTTCAGGTCGCGCCAGCGGCGGTCCTGGTGGCCGCGCAGGCGTTCGAAGGCGAAGGGGCGGGAGATGCCGGGCGGCACGCGCAGGCCCTTGAGCGCCGCCTCGATCAGGATGGTGCCGCTGCCGCAGAAGGGGTCGATCAGCGGCACGTCGGCGGGCCAGCCGGACAAGGCCAGGAGGCCCGCCGCCAGGTTCTCGCGCAGCGGCGCCTCGCCCTTGTCCAGCCGCCAGCCACGCTTGAACAGCGATTCGCCGGAGGTGTCCAGGTAGAGCGTGGCGCTGGTTTCGTCCAGGAAGGCATGCACGCGCGCATCGGGCCGCACGGTATCGATACTGGGGCGTTCGCCCTCGAGCTCGCGCAGGCGGTCGCAGATGCCGTCCTTGACCCGCAGGTTGCAGAATTGCAGGCTTTTCATCGGGCTGCGGACGGCCGAGGTGTCCACGCGCAGGGTCTGCTCGGCGCCGAACCAGCGCTCCCACGGGGTGGCGCGGGCCAATTCCAGCAGTTCGTCCTCGTCGCGCACGGTGCCGTGCGCGACCCGGACCAGGACGCGGGTGGCCAGCCGCGATTCCAGGTTGGCGCGCATCATGCCGTTCCAGTCGGCGGTGAAATGGGCGCCGGCGCGGCCGGGGTGGGCATCGTCGTAGCCCAGCGCATGTAGTTCGTCGACCAGCGTGTGTTCCAGGCCTTGCGGGCAGGGAGCGAACATGGCGAAGACCTCGGCCTGCGTGCCGTGGGGACGCCGTTCCGCCCGGGGCTCGGCCGCCGGGGCGGGGGCGGGGCGGCCCGCGTGCCGCTCGCGCGGGCGGGCCGCGGGCTCGTCGTCCCGTCGCGGCCGTGGCTTGCGGGGAGGCAAGGCGGCGTCTTCCAGCCGTGGCCGGTCCCGGTTGTCGCGTGGCGCGGAGGCGCGCGGTTGTCCCGAGCGATGGTCTTGACGCCTTTCGTGGCTTGCACGGACCGGCGCGTCGGGAGCCTGCCCTGGCTCATCCGCCGCGGTGGGCTGCTTGCCGCTTTCCAGCGCCGCCCGTGCCACGCGATGGGCGCGCGGCCCCGACCGGCTGCGCCGCTCGGCGTCCTGCGGGTCGCCGGATTGCCGCGGGCGGGTGCCGGTGGGAAGGGAAAGCGTCGGTTTCTTGCGCTCGGGAGTATCGGACAAGACGTGGGCCAATCAGAAGGGTTTGACGACAACGAGGAGGGTGGCGGCCAGCAGCAGCAGCACGGGAACCTCGTTGAACCAGCGGTAGAACACGTGGGACCGGGCGTTGCGGCCGGCCTCGAATTTGCGCAGCAGGCTGCCACAGGCATGGTGATAGCCGATGACCAGCACGACCACGGCCAGCTTGGCGTGCATCCAGCCGTTGCCGGGGCCGCGGCCTATACCATAGCCCACATATAGCCACAGGCCCAACAGCACGGCGGGCACGGCCAGGATGGTGGTGAAGCGGAACAGCCGGCGCGCCATGCCCAGCAGCCGCGTGGCGGCGGCCGCGTTGGTTTCCTGCGCCAGGTTGACGAAGATGCGGGGCAGGTAGAACAGGCCGGCGAACCACGAGGCCACGAAGACGATGTGAAAAGCTTTCACCCACAGCATAAGCGTTTCCTTGTCGATGCATGCATGCCGCCAGGGCGGCGGGATCGGGCGGCGGGGCGGGCCGTCGGGCCCTGGCCGCCGCATGGAGTCGGGCGAGGCATCAGCCTCGCGTCTGGCCGTCGCCGGTCAGGACCCATTTCAGCGTGGTCAATCCTTCCAGGCCGACCGGCCCGCGGGCGTGCAGCTTATTGGTCGAGATGCCGATCTCGGCGCCCAGGCCGTATTCGTAGCCATCGGCGAAACAGGTCGGCAGGTTGACGTAGACCGAGCTCGAATCGACCTCGCGCTGGAAGCGGCGGGCGGCGGACAGGTTCTCGGTGACGATGGAATCGGTGTGCTGGGAGCCGTGGGCCTCGATGTGGCCGATGGCCTGGTCCAGGTCGTCCACCACCTTGATCGACAGGATGGGGCCCAGGTATTCGGTGTCCCAGTCTTCCTCGGTCGCCGGCACGGCCTGCGGCACCAGCGCCCGGGTGCGCTCGCAGCCCCGCATCTCGACGCCGTGTCCGGCAAACGCCTGTCCCATCGCCGGCAGGAAGGCCGTCGCCACGTCGGCGTGCACCAGCAGGGTTTCCATCGAGCCGCAGATGCCGTAGCGGTAGGTCTTGGCGTTGAACGCGATGGTGTGGGCCTTCGCCAGGTCGGCGTCGCGGTCGACGTAGACGTGGCAGATGCCGTCCAGGTGCTTGATGACGGGCACCCGCGCTTCCTCGGACAGGCGCTGGATCAGCCCCTTGCCGCCCCGGGGAACGATGACGTCCACGTACTCGGTCATGGTGGCGAGCTTGCCCACGGCCGCCCGGTCGGTCGTCTCGACCACCTGCACGGCATCGGCGGGCAGGCCGGCGGCTTCCAGGCCCGCGCGCACGATGCGGCCCAGCGCGGTGTTGGAATGGATGGCTTCCGAACCGCCGCGCAGGATGGTGGCGTTGCCTGATTTCAGGCACAGCGCGGCCGCGTCGATGGTGACGTTGGGGCGCGATTCGTAGACGATGGCGATGACGCCCAGCGGGACCCGCATGCGGGCCACCTGCATGCCGTTCGGCCGCGTGCGGGTCTCGGTCAGCTCGCCCACGGGGTCGGGCATGGCGGCGATCTGCTCCAGGCCGGCGGCCATCAGCCCCAGGGCCTTGTCGGACAGCGTCAGGCGGTCCACCAGGGCCGCGTCCAGTCCATTGGCCCGGGCCGCTTCCAGATCCTTGGCGTTTTCCGCCTGCAGCCAGTCCTTGCGGTCGCGCAGGCCGGCCGCCATCGCGCGCAGCGCGGCGGCCTTGGCGCGGTCGTCGGCGCGCGCGACCAGGCGGGAGGCGGCACGGGCGCTGGCGCCGATCCGGCGCATGGTTTGGTCGAGCGTAGAGGTATCCATCCGTATGAATCGCAGGGGGCGGGGCGCCTCAGGCCGCGAGCCTGAGCGCCAGCCGCGTGATTTCGTGCCACGGATCCGGGAGGCGTCCCGGAACACGCAGTCCTTTGATGATCTTGTCCACCTCGTGGGCGTGGTGGACGGCGGCGGTCCAGGCCTGGGGGGGCAGCCGTTTGAGTGCCTGGTTGGCCAATTGTTCATGCGTGCCGAAAAAGCGCAGCGTGCGCATCAGCGCCGGCACGCTTTGCCCCTGCTGGCCAGCCTGGGCCAAGCGGGCCAGCAGGCGGATTTCCTCGCCCACCGCCCACAGCACCAGCGGCAGGGCCTCGCCCTCGGCGCGCAGGCCTTCGATCAGGCGCACCATGCGCTTGCCGTCGCCCGCCAGCATGGCGTCGCGCAGCTTGAAGACGTCGTAGCGCGCCACGTTCATGACCGCGTCCTGCACCTGCTCCAGCGTCAGCACCCCTTCGGGGTACAGCAGGCCGAGCTTGAGGATCTCCTGGTGGGCGGCCAGCAGGTTGCCCTCGACGCGGTCGGCCAGCCATTGCAGGACGTCGGCGCCGGCGCGCTGCTTCTGCCGTGCCAGCCGCTCGCCCACCCAGCCGGGCAGCATCGGCCGTTCGATGGTGGGCACGTCCACGACGATGCCGTGCTCGGCCAGCGCCGAGAACCAGGCCGACGCGCGGGTGGTCTTGTCCAGCTTGGGCAGCATCACCACCGTGACGCAGTCGCCCCGCTGGTCCGGCGCCTGCCGTGCCAGCCGCGCGATCACCTCGCCGCCGGTCTTGCCAGGCTTGCCGGTGGGGATCTTCAATTCCAGCAGCCGGCGGTCGCCGAACAGCGAGATCGACTGCGACGCGCTCAGCAGCGCGTTCCAGTCGCTGCGGGCGTCCGCCACCACCGTTTCCCGTTCCGTGAACCCGCCAGCCGTGGCCGCCGCCCGCAAGGCGTCGCAAGCCTCGATCACGAGCAGGGGCTCGTCGCCGGTCACCGTATACAGCGGTTCCAACTGCTCGCCCGCCCGCTGAAGCTGGGCAACCAGCTGTTCGGGACGCAATTGCCTCATAGGGTGCCTCCGGCGGACCGATGAGCATCGAGGCCGACGGCGAGATCGCGCCGCCGTGACCCAGGATGCGGTGGATCCGGCTCCGCCGGTCCACTCGCATCGCCCCCTGGGGGGCGCGCGAAGCGCGTAGGGGGGGGGCTCATCTTCATCATCAGCTGGGTTGCTTGGTCTCGACCGCGGCCATGCGGCGCAGCACCTGCTGCACGGTTTCGTTCTGCATGTCGCGATACAGCAGGTTGGCTTCGGAGTCCTTGGCCAGGGTGTTCGCGTCGCTGAAAGTCAGGTCGCGCTTGAGTGCGATGGTCGTGGGCGGGATGTAGTCCTGGCCCTTGCCGTCGTGGACGCGGAAGGCGAACAGATAGCGCAACTCGAATTCGCGCACGCGGCCCGAGGCGTCCAGCGACAGGATGCTGCGCTCGCGCGTTTCCTGCAGGATCTGCAACTGCGCTTCCGCGGTCTTGGGATCCTCGACGATGCGCGTATTGGTCGTGTTGCGCACGTAGCGGCGCAACTGCGCGCCAAGCTCGGAGGTATCGGCAGCGCCGATGTAGAGCGTGGAGAAGGGCAGGTCGGCCGTGCCCCGCAGCGCGAAGCCGCAGCCCGCCAGAAGTGCCAGCCCGCCGCTTGCCGCGGCTTGCAGCAGCACACGGCGTCGCATATCAGCAGAGGACGAAGAGGACAACGGTTTCATGCCAGTTTCCAAATCAAGACTTCACCAACGAAGCCCGTTGAGTTTCCCCAGGATGCGGTGGATCCGGCTCTGCCGGTCCACCCGCATCGCCCCTGGGACCCGGCGCCGGGCCGCCCCAAGACGGGCCCCGGCCCCCTTGGGGGGCTGCCGCGTAGCGGCTGGGGGCTCACCATGCCAGGCGCGCGTCAGCGCGTACGGGGGGCCTGCCTTCAGCCCACCACGTTGACGAGTTTGCCAGGGACAACGATAACGCGTTTGGGGGGACGTCCTTCCAGGAACCGGCCCACGGCTTCATGCGCGACGGCCAGGGCTTCGATGGCGGCCTTGTCGGCGCTGCTGGGCACCGACAGCGAACCGCGCAGCTTGCCATTCACCTGCAGCATCAGCTCGACCTCGTCGGTCACGAGCGCGGCTTCGTCCAGCTGCGGCCAGGGCGCGTCCAGCAGGTCGCCATGGGCCTGGCCGTAGCCCAGGTCGAGCCAGGCCTGCCAGGTCAGGTGCGGCACGATGGGGTAGAGCACCGACAGCAGGATGCGCGTGCCTTCGGCCAGCGCGGCGTCGCCGGTCTCGCCGTCGAGCTTGGCATCCTCCAGCGTGTTCAGCAGCTTCATGCTGGCCGAGACCACGGTGTTGTACTGGATGCGCTGGTAGTCGTAGTCGGCCTGCTTCAGGATGGCATGGACGTCGCGG
The DNA here is from genome assembly GCF_003854895.1 of Pigmentiphaga sp. H8. Lineage (NCBI taxonomy): Bacteria > Pseudomonadati > Pseudomonadota > Betaproteobacteria > Burkholderiales > Alcaligenaceae > Pigmentiphaga > Pigmentiphaga sp. H8. The sequence goes on from NZ_CP033966.1 coordinate 1,953,220, forward strand.
CGCAGCAGCTTGACGGCCTGGCTGGCGGACGACCAGTCGGCCGGCGCGGGACGGCCCAGCGCCGCCTGGATGCGTTCGCGGTTCGCGTGGCAGAAGGACCACAGGCGGCGCAGGAAGCGATGCGCGCCGTCCACGCCTGAACCCGACCACTCCAGGGTCTGTTCGGGCGGGCTCGCGAACATCACGAACAGCCGCGCCGTGTCGGCCCCCTGGGTGTCGATCAGCGATTGCGGGTCGACGCCGTTGTTCTTGGACTTGGACATCGTGCCCACGCCGCCGTAGTCCACCGGCGAGCCGTCGGCCTTGAGCTTGGCGCCGACGATGGCGCCCTTGGCGTCGTAGAGGTTCTCGACCTCGTCGGGCCAGAAGTATTCGATGCCGCCTTTCTCGTTCCTGCGCGAATAGATGTGGTTGAGCACCATGCCCTGGGTCAGCAGCTTGACGAAGGGTTCGCCGAACTTGACCAGGCCCATGTCGCGCATCACCTTGGTCCAGAAGCGGGCGTACAACAGGTGCAGCACGGCGTGCTCGATGCCGCCGATGTACTGGTCCATCGGCATCCAGTAATCGTTGCGCTCGTCGACCATCGCGGCGTCGTTGCCCGGCGAGGTATAGCGCATGAAGTACCAGGACGAGTCCACGAAGGTGTCCATGGTGTCGGTCTCGCGCCGGGCGGGCTTGCCGCACTGCGGGCAGACGCACTTCAGGAACGATTCGCTCTTGGCCAGCGGGTTGCCGCTACCGTCCGGGATCAGGTCCTCGGGCAGCACGACCGGCAGGTCTTTCTCGGGCACCGGCACGGGGCCGCAGGCCTCGCAGTGGATGATGGGGATGGGCGTGCCCCAGTAGCGCTGGCGCGAAACGCCCCAGTCGCGCAGGCGGAAGGTGGTGCGCTTCTCGCCCAGTCCCTTGGCCGCGAGGTCGGCCGCGATGGCATCGACGGCGGCCTGGTGGCCCAGGCCGTCGTACTTGCCGGAATTCACCGTACGGGCCACCTGCTTGTCGCCGTACCATTCCTGCCAGGCGTCGGTGGAGAAGGCCTGGCCCTCGGCTTCGATGACCTGCTTGATGGGCAGGCCGTATTTCCTGGCGAACGCGAAGTCGCGTTCGTCGTGGGCGGGAACGCCCATGACGGCGCCGTCGCCGTAGCTCATCAGCACGTAGTTGCCGACCCAGACCGGCACGGCTTCGCCCGTGAGCGGATGCACCACGGTCAGGCCGGTCGGCAGGCCTTCCTTGTCGCGCGTGGCCAGCTCGGCCTCGGTCACGCCGCCCTTGCGGCATTCCTCGATGAAGGCGGCCAGGGCGGGGTCCTTGGCGGCGGCATGCAGGGCCAGGGGGTGTTCGGGCGCGACGGCGCAGAAGGTGACGCCCATGATGGTGTCGGCGCGCGTCGTGAAGACGTACATGCGGCCGTCCTGGATCAGCTGGCCGGCGGCGTCGCGGATGTCATGGGTGAAGGCGAAACGCGTGCCCTCGCTCTTGCCTATCCAGTGCTCCTGCATCAGGCGCACGCGCTCGGGCCAGCCGGTCAGGTTGTTCTTGACCTCGTCCAGCAGTTCCTCGGCGTAGTCGGTGATGCGCAGGTAGTAGCCGGGAATCTCGCGCTTTTCCACCAGCGCGCCCGAGCGCCAGCCGCGTCCGTCGATGACCTGTTCGTTGGCCAGCACGGTCTGGTCCACCGGGTCCCAGTTCACCACCTGGGTCTTGCGGTAGGCCACGCCCTTTTCCAGCATCTTCAGGAACAGCCACTGGTTCCACTTGTAGTACCCGGGATCGCAGGCGGCCATCTCGCGCGACCAGTCGATGCCCAGCCCCATCGCCTTCATCTGCTTCTTCATGTAGGCGATGTTGTCGTAGGTCCATTTCGCCGGCGGCACCTTGGACTTGATGGCGGCGTTCTCGGCCGGCATGCCGAAGGCGTCCCAGCCCATGGGCATCAGGACGTTGTAGCCCTTCATGCGCAACTGCCGGTACATGGCGTCGTTGATCGTGTAGTTGCGCACGTGGCCCATGTGCAGCTTGCCGCTGGGGTAGGGCAGCATCGAGCAGGCGTAGAACTTGGGCTTTTCCGAGCCGTCGGCGTTCTTCGCGTGTTCTACCGTCAGGTAGGCGTTGGTCGCTTCCCAGTGCTTCTGGGCAGCGGATTCGATGTCGTTGGGAGCGTAGCGTTCCTGCATGGGTTCCGGGCTGGTCTCTAAGGTATTCTGGCGCGGCGATGACGCCCATGGCCGCGGGCCTGGGCCGGCTCGCGCGGGGCGGCCGACCGGCTAAACCCCTCATTATAGGAGCAGGCGGGGCTCTCCTGGGCCAGCGATGCTAGACTGCCTGCCGCACTCTCTCATTCCAGCCTTCCGCGCCATGTCCCTGCTCGACAACCTCAACGCCCCCCAGCACGCCGCCGTCACGATCGAACCCCGCCACGCCCTGGTGCTGGCCGGCGCCGGCAGCGGCAAGACACGGGTGTTGACCACGCGCATGGCCTGGCTGATCCAGACCGGCCAGGTCAGCCCGCACGGGCTGATGGCCGTCACTTTCACCAACAAGGCTGCGCGCGAGATGCTGACCCGTATCAGCGCGCTGCTGCCCATCAATACCCGCGGCATGTGGATAGGCACCTTCCACGGCCTGTGCAACCGGATGCTGCGCGCGCACTACCGGGATGCCGGGCTGCCCCAGACCTTCCAGATCCTGGACACGGCCGACCAGTTGTCGGCCATCAAGCGGCTGCTCAAGGGCGCGGGCGTGGACGACGAGAAATATCCGCCGCGCCAGTTGCAGCACTTCATCAACGCCGCCAAGGAAGAGGGCCTGCGCCACACCGAGGTCGAGGCGTACGACAGCTTCAACCGGCAGATGGTGGAGCTCTACGGCATGTACGACGCCCAGTGCCAGCGCGAGGGCGTGGTCGACTTCCCCGAGCTGCTGCTGCGCTGCTACGAGCTGCTGACCCACAACGCGCCCATCCGCGAGCACTACCAGCACCGCTTCCGCCACATCCTGGTGGACGAGTTCCAGGATACCAACCGGCTCCAGTACCGCTGGCTCAAGCTGCTGGCGGGCGGCGGCGCGGCCCTGTTCGCCGTGGGCGACGACGACCAGTCCATCTACGCCTTCCGTGGCGCCAACGTGGGCAACATGGCGGAGTTCGAGCGCGAATACGCCCACGAGCGGGTCATCCGGCTCGAGCAGAACTACCGGTCGCACGGCCACATCCTGGACGCGGCCAACACGCTGATCCGCAACAACTCCGGCCGCCTGGGCAAGAACCTGTGGACCGACCAGGGACACGGCGAACCCATCCGCGTCTACGAGGCGCTGTCCGATGCCCAGGAAGCCCAGTGGGTGATCGAGGAAATCCGCTCGCTGGTGGGCGAGGGCAGGCTGCGCCGCGAGGTCGCCATCCTGTACCGCAGCAACGCCCAATCGCGGGTGCTGGAGCATGCGCTGTTCTCGTCGGGCATTCCCTACAAGGTCTACGGCGGCCTGCGCTTCTTCGAGCGCCAGGAGGTCAAGCACGCGCTGGCCTATCTGCGCCTGATGGAAAATCCGCACGACGACACGGCCTGGATGCGGGTGGTGAATTTCCCGGCGCGGGGCATAGGCGCCCGCACGCTGGAGCAGCAGGCCGACATCGCGCGCCTGCACAATTGCAGCCTGTATTCGGCGGTGAGCCAGGTGCCGGGCCGGGGTGGCAACAACCTGGCGCAGTTCGCGAGCCTGATCGACCGCATGCGTTTCGAGACGCAGAACCTGCCGCTGCACGAGATCGTGGACCACGTGATCGATGCCAGCGGCCTGATCCAGCACTATCTGCAGGAAAAGGAAGGCGCCGAACGCATCGAGAACCTGCGGGAACTGGTCAACGCGGCGGCGGCCTTCGCCGCCGAGGACGGCTACGGGCTGGCCGATGCCGGCGCGCTGGCGCAGACCCTGCCCGAGTCCGGCGTCGAGCTGCCGTCTCCGCTGGCGGCCTTCCTGTCGCACGCGGCGCTGGAAGCGGGCGACAACCAGGCGAGCGAGGGGCAGGACGCGGTCCAGCTCATGACGGTGCACGCGGCCAAGGGCCTGGAGTTCGAGGCCGTCTTCATCACCGGGCTGGAGGAAGGGTTGTTCCCGCACGAGAACAGCGTCCTGGAGCAATCCGGGCTGGAAGAGGAGCGGCGGCTGATGTACGTGGCGGTGACGCGCGCCCGCGAGCGCCTGTACCTGAGCTTCTCGCAGACGCGCATGCTGCATGGCCAGACCCGCTACAACATGCGGTCGCGGTTCCTGAGCGAGGTGCCCGAGGAATCGCTGAAGTGGCTGACGCCTCGCGACGGCCGGGCCAAGGCGGTGGATACCGCCGGCGGCTGGGGGCGCGCCGCCTGGGGCGAGGGCTCCGAGCGCGGCAGCTTTTCGCGGCCGGCCAAGGACGCCCCCTACGTGGGTTCGTCCGAGGGCTATTCGAGCCGCCGCACGTCGGACGCCGGGGTCGAGGTCAACGGCCGCATCTTCAAGGTAGGCCAGAGCGTGGCGCATCCGAAGTTCGGCGAAGGCGTCATCGTCAGCCTCATGGGCAGCGGCCAGGACGCCCAGGTCCAGGTCAATTTCGGCGGCGTGGGCACCAAGACGCTGGCGCTCGCCATGGCCAAGCTCGATCCGGCCTGAGCGGCCCCAGCCCTGGCGGCCGACGGCGTTGTGGGTGGGCAGGTCCGCCCAAATCTTGTAGCGGAACGCCTGCCGCAGCAGGTCAGTTACGGCGCTGGGGGCGGCGCAGGCCGGGCGCGGGCGACGGGCCGTCCTTGTGCCGGAAGCTGATGCGTCCCTTGGTCAGGTCGTACGGAGACAGTTCCATCGTGACGCGGTCACCGGCCAGGATACGGATGCGGTGCTTGCGCATCTTTCCGGATGCGTAGGCGGCAACCTCCATGCCGTTTTCCAGCGTGACGCGAAAGCTGGTCGCGGGCAGCACCTCGGCAACGATGCCTTCCATTTCGATCAGTTCTTCCTTATTCGCCATGGTCAATTCCTCCTGTACATGCGAATGCATAAATGCGAGCTTCGGCCACGGCGGGGCCATGGCATGCGGCAAGGTGGCGCGAGGCGCCAGCGATGACGGGGAAGTTCGCGGTGAAACGCCGGAGCCGTTGCGAGGCCGGGGCGTAGTGGCTGCCGCCTGGGGTTTGGGTTTGCCGTGTCGTGGAAGCTTGGGAGGCTTCCCGGGGGTGGCTCCTGGCAGGAGCTTGTCTTCCAGGCAAAAACAAAAAACCCCCGCAAGCGGGGGTTTTGGCGGATAAGCTGATTATAGCTTATACAGGCTGGATGTTGGAAGCCTGGCGACCCTTGGGGCCGACGGTGACTTCGAAACGAACCTTCTGGTTTTCCTGCAGGGTCTTGAATCCGTCGACACGGATTTCGGAGAAGTGGGCGAACAGGTCGTCGCCGCCCGAGTCAGCCGTGATGAAGCCAAAACCCTTGGCGTCGTTGAACCATTTGACGGTACCGGTTTCCATGGTGTTTATCCTTGAAATGAAAAAACCAAACGAATGTAAGCAAGACAATCAAGGATGGAGACCATGAACAACCGTACCGCAGTGGTAAGCGATTTTGTGCAGCAACTCGTACTCTTGAAAATCATGCCCCGCCGTTATACGGGCTATCTTTGGACCCGTCAACCGCGTTTGCCGGATTGAACCGGAAAATGCCGGCGCTGTGGGCGAAGTCCCGGGTTTTCACTGAGAAAATCGCCCGTGAAATCCCTCACGAACCATTGCCGAAACCGGGTGCGGGGGGCGCTCCGAATACGCTGGTGTAAGTAGGATAGAAACTGCAATACAGCACCGCGGCGGCGACGAAATTGAAAGGCATTTGAATCAGCCCGGAAACCGTCGGCGACAAACCGACGGTTTCGAGCAGGCCGCCGCCCAGTTCCAGGGCCAGGACCACGAGCAGCCAGGTCGCGCCGTACATCAGGAATGCCCCCTTGTTGCGCCAGCAGGCGATGCCGGAAAAAAACAGGGCCTTGCGGATGCCCAGCCGGTGCCAGGCCACCAGCGCCGGCGCGTGCCAGAACAATCCCGCGATGATGACGTAGAGGATGCCGAACAGGGCGATGGGCGCGCGCATGGCGGCCAGCACGCCGCCGACGTCGTCCGACGACAGGCCGGACATCGCTTCGCTCAGGCCATCGGCGAAAGGCAGGAAGGCGACCAGGCCCCCGACCAGCACGGCGGCCACGTACAGGGCGCCCATCGCCAGCAGCTTCTTGAACAGGCCCGGCGCCTTGAGCACCAGGAACAGGCGCAAGGGCAGCACCGTGCGGCCCTGTTCGATGGCGCGGCAGGCCTCCAGGGTCATGACCGTGATCGCCGGCATGCCGACCACGAACAGCAGGGGGCCGATGGGGGCGAGGATGCTGGCCACCAGGACCATGAAACCCACGGTCAGGGCCCAGGTGAACATCGCCATGGGCTGCAGTCGAAACAGGGCGAGTCCGTCGCGCACCCATTGCCAGCCGGCGCGGGGAGCCAGGGAGGCGGCTTGCATCAGCGGCCCTCCTGCGGATGCGGGATGCGTGCGTGGGTCCTCGTCGGCGCGTGCCGGTAGGAAAGATGTGTCATGGCTCAGGGAAGCGGAAAAATATCGCCGTCGCGCCGCAGGCGCAGGATGCGTTCGAAATGGGTGGGGTCGTGCGGCGTCAGGGTTTGCGCCGGGCGCGGCAGGTGGAAGTCGCGCAGCCGGGACATCCAGAAACGCAGCGCGGCTGATCGCAGTATGGTGCGCCACGCGTCGCGTTCGCCATCGGTCAGCGGCCGCACCTGGTCATAGGCGCCTAGCATCGCCTGGGCAAGCTCGGGCCGGAATTCGCCGCTGGCGTGGGTTATGCACCAGTCGTTGACGCAGACCGCCAGATCGAACAGCCAGGTGTCGCAGCCGGCGAAGTAGAAATCGATGAAGCCGCCCAGTACCGGCGCTTCGCGCGTGCCGGCGAACAGGACGTTGTCGCGGAACAGGTCGCAGTGCGCCGGGCCCCGCGGCAGCGCGCGGCAGGCGTCGGTCTGGGCGAACGCCGTCTGGACCTCCACTTCGTCGCGCAGCAGGGCGGCGGCGGCCGGGTCCAGGTAGGGGGTGACGACGGGCGCGGTCTCGCGCCACCAGTCCAGCCCGAGCAGGTTGGGCTGCATCGCCGGGAAGTCGCGCCCGGCCAGGTGCATGCGGGCCAGCGTGGCGCCGACCTGTTCGCAATGGGCGGGCAGGGGCGACATCTCGCACTTGCCCGGCAGCAGGGTGGCGATGGTGCAGGGCTTGCCGTTCAACTCGGCCAGCCGGCGTGCGTCGTGCGTCGCCTGGGGGTGGGGGACGGGAATCCCGTGTTCGGCCAGGTGCGTCATCAGGTCGATGTAGAACGGCAACTGTTCGCGCGTCAGGCGCTCGAACAGGGTCAGCACGTATTCGCCCTGGCTGGTCGTAAGGAAATAGTTGGTGTTTTCGATGCCGGAAGGGATGCCGCGCAGGGCGCGCAACTCGCCCAGCGAATAGTCGGCAAGCAGAGCGCGGGCATCCGTTTCGGTGACGGGGGTGAAGACGGCCATGGATAAGCGGGGGGTGAGGGCGGGTATCGACGATTACCCGCATTCTAGCGTCATCGCCCCCGCCCCCGGCCCGTCCGTCGTGGACGCTACAGGTTCAGCAGCCGCTCGCGCTCGCCCGGGGACTGGGTGAAGCCCTCGTGCTGGTAGAAATCGAAAATGGCATCGACGATGGCCTGGGGGTCGTCGATCACCTGCAGCAGGTCGGGATCGTCGGGCGAGATCAGCCCCTGCGCCAGCGGCTGGGCGCGGATCCAGTCGACCAGGCCCCGCCAGTATTCGGAGCCGACCAGGATGATGGGCATCTTCCGGCTTTTGTTTGTCTGCACCAGTGTCAGCGCCTCGAACAGTTCGTCCAGCGTGCCATAGCCGCCCGGCAGCACCACGTAGGCCGAAGTGAACTTGACGAAGGCCACCTTGCGCGGGAAGAAATGGCGGAAGAACAGGCTGATGTTCTGGTAGGCGTTGTTCGACTGCTCGTGGGGCAGCTCGATGTTCAGCCCGACGCTGGGGCTGGGGCCCTCGTAGGCGCCCTTGTTGGCCGCCTCCATGATGCCGGGGCCGCCGCCCGAAATAACGGAGAAACCCGCCTCGGACAGCTTGCGGGCGATCAGCTCGGCCATTTCGTAGCGAGGGTCGTCGGCGGGGATGCGGGCGCTGCCGAAGATGCTGACCGCCGGCCGGATCTGCGCAAGGCGTTCGGACGCCTCGAAGAACTCTGACATAATCCCCAGCACATGCCATGACTCGCGCGCCTTGGTGGCGGTGGCACGCTCCACGCTCACCACGTCCCGCAGGCCGGGGATGCGTCCGGACTTCTTCGGGACGTTTCCGCTGTCGTGGGCGCTGTCCTGAGCGCCGTCGTGGGTTTCCTTGCCTATTTCGATTTCTCTGTGTTTGATCATGATCAAGACGTTGCTGTTGGTGGACGGGTCCAGCTATCTCTATCGCGCATACCACGCCCTGCCGGACCTGCGCAACGCGCAAGGAGAGCCGACCGGGGCGCTGTACGGCGTGCTGAACATGCTGCGCCGCGCACTGAACGATCATAAGGCAGACTACCTCGCCTGCATTTTCGATGCGCCGGGCAAGACCTTCCGCGACGACCTCTATCCCGAGTACAAGGCCACCCGCGCCAGCATGCCGGAAGACCTGGCGCGCCAGGTCGGGCCCATCGTCGAGGCCATCCGCGCCCAGGGCTGGCCGGTCTTCGCCATCGAGGGGATCGAGGCCGACGACGTCATCGGCACGCTGGCCCTCCAGGCGGCGGGGCAGGGCATACACAGCGTGGTGTCGACCGGCGACAAGGACATGGCGCAACTGGTCAACGACCACGTGACGCTGGTCAACACCATGACCTCCGAGACGCTGGATGCCGAGGGCGTGCTGAAGAAATTCGGCGTGCCGCCCGAGCGCATCGTGGACTACCTGATGCTGATCGGCGACTCGGTCGACAACGTGCCCGGCGTGGAGAAGGTCGGGCCCAAGACGGCGGCCAAGTGGCTCGCCCAGTATGGCACGCTGGAAGACCTGGTGGCGCAGGCCGAGACCGTCAAGGGCGTGGCGGGCGCGAACCTGCGCACGGCGATCCCGAATTTCGAGCTGACGCGTTCCCTGATCACCATCCGCACCGATTGCGACCTGAGCGCCCACATTCCCGGCCTGGATGCGCTGACCCTGCGCGAGGTCGACCGCGCGAAGCTCGAGGTCATGTACGAACGCTACGGCTTTCGCACCTGGCTGCGCGAGCTGACGGGCGACGAGTCCCGCATTCCCGAGGGCGATTCGCGCGTGCAGGGCGACGCCCCGGCCGCGCCGGAAACGGTGAACTACGAGACGATCAGCGACTGGGCCGCCTTCGAGCGCTGGCTGGCCGCCATCCAGGCGGCGCCGCTGGTCGCGCTGGATACCGAGACCGACTCGCTGGTGGAAATGGACGCCCGGCTGGTGGGGCTGTCCATCGCCGTCAAGCCGGGCGAGGCCTGCTACATCCCGCTGACCCACCGGCACCCGGACGCAGGCGAACAATTGCCCAAGGACGAAGTGCTGGCGCGCCTGGCCCCCTGGCTGGAGAACGCCCAGGCCCCCAAGCTGCTGCACAACGCCAAGTACGACACGCACGTCTTCGCCAACGCCGGCGTCACGCTGCGCGGCGTCGCGCACGACACCATGCTCGAAGCCTACGTGCTGGAGTCGCATCGCAGCGTGTCATTGGACGACCTGTCGCAGCGCTGGCTGGGCCGCAAGGGCCTGTCCTTCGTGGACGTGTGCGGCAAGGGCGTCAACCAGCTCTGCTTCGACGAGGTCGCCATCGACGTGGCCACCCAGTACGCCTGCGAGGACGTCGACTACACGCTCCAGCTGCATGCCACGCTGTATCCGCGCATCGAGGCCGACGCCGGCCTGGCGCGCATCTATGCCATCGAGCTGCCCGTGTCGCGCGTGCTGACCGTCATCGAGCGCAACGGCGTGCGCATCGACCCCGAGGAACTGGCCCGCCAGAGCCATGCCATCGGCCAGGAACTGCTGGTGCTCGAACAGCGTGCCTACGAACTGGCGGGGCAGCCCTTCAACCTGAACTCGCCCAAGCAACTGGGCGAGATCCTGTTCGGCAAGCTGCAGCTGCCGGTGGTCAAGAAGACCGCGGGCGGCGCGCCTTCCACCGACGAGGACGTGCTGAGCAAGCTGGCCGAGGACTACCCGCTGCCGCAGGCGCTGCTGAGCTACCGCGGCCTGGCCAAGCTCAAGTCCACCTACACCGACAAGCTGCCCAAGATGATCAACGCCCGGACCCGGCGCGTGCACACCAGCTATGCCCAGGCGGCGGTGGTCACGGGCCGGCTGGCCTCCAGCGATCCCAACCTGCAGAACATCCCGGTACGCACGCCCGAGGGCCGGCGCGTGCGCGAGGCCTTCGTGGCCGATCCGGGCAACCTGATCATGTCGGCCGACTACTCGCAGATCGAACTGCGCATCATGGCCCACATCTCCGGCGACGAAAACCTGCTGTCGGCCTTCGCTCGCGGCGAGGACATCCACCGCGCCACCGCGGCCGAGATCTTCGGCGTCCAGCCCGATGCCGTCAACGCCGAACAGCGCCGCTACGCCAAGGTCATCAACTTCGGCCTGATCTACGGCATGAGCGCGTTCGGCCTGGCCAGCAACCTCGGCATCACGCGCGACGCGGCCAAGCACTACATCGACCGCTATTTCGCCCGCTACCCCGGCGTGGCGCGCTACATGGACGGCACGCGCGAACAGGCGCGCGAACAAGGCTATGTCGAAACCGTCTTCGGCCGCCGCCTGTGGCTACCCGAGATCCGGGGCGGCAGCGGCCCCCGCCGCCAGGCCGCCGAACGCGCCGCCATCAACGCTCCCATGCAGGGCACCGCAGCCGACCTCATCAAGATGGCCATGGTCGCCGTGCAGGACTGGCTGGACGCCGACCAGTTGGGCGCGCGCCTGGTCATGCAGGTGCACGACGAACTGGTCCTGGAAGTCCCGCGCGAGGAAAGCGAAATCGTCGCCCATCGCCTGCCCGAGATGATGTGCAACGTGGCCGAGCTGAAGGTGCCGCTGGTGGCCGAGGTGGGCACGGGCTACACGTGGGAACAGGCGCACTGAGCGGGTGAAGCGGGGCGGTCCAGGCGCTGCAATCAGCCCTGGACCAGGATCCGCGCCCCTTCCATTTCCACCACCTGCCCGGCCCGTATCTTGCAGGTCTTGCGCAACTCCACCTTCCCATCCACCTTCACCATCCCCGCCGCAACCAGCGCCTTCCCCGCCCCTCCCGAGTCGGCAAGCCCCGTAAGCTTGAGCAAATCGCACAACGGTACAAACTCGTTCGTCAGCGTGAACGTGGTCGAAGACATGGCGGTCCCGGGAACATAAAAACGCAATCCGCCATTATCCGCCATGCCCGGACGCTCCCGCGCCCGGGAGGTACACTGCGGCTCTACGTTCCATCTTTCCGCTTGTCGCGCTCCGACCCATGAGAACCCGCATCCTCACCGGCATCACCACCTCCGGCACGCCCCACCTGGGCAACTACGTGGGCGCCATCCGCCCCGCCATCCAGGCGAGCCGCAACGACGACAACGATGCCTTCTTCTTCATGGCCGACTACCACGCGCTCATCAAGTGCGAGGATCCCGTCCGCCTGCAGCGCTCGCGCCTGCAGATCGCCGCGACCTGGCTGGCCGCCGGGCTCGACCCCAAGCGCGTCACCTTCTACCGGCAGTCCGACCTGCCCGAGATCCCCCAGCTGTGCTGGCTGCTGACCTGCGTCACCGCCAAGGGCCTGATGAACCGGGCCCATGCCTACAAGGCCGCGGTGGACCAGAACGTGGCCGACAACGAGGACCCGGACGCCGGCGTCACGATGGGGCTGTTCTCGTATCCGGTGCTGATGGCAGCCGACATCCTGCTGTTCAATGCCCATCGCGTGCCGGTGGGCCGCGACCAGATCCAGCACATCGAGATGGCGCGCGACATCGCCCAGCGGTTCAGCCACCTGTACGGCGGCGGCCGCGAACTGTTCGTGCTGCCCGAAGTGCAGATCGACGAGGCCGTGGCCACCTTGCCGGGCCTGGACGGACGCAAGATGTCCAAGAGCTACAACAACACCATTCCCCTGTTCGAGGGCGGCGCCAAGCACCTGCGCGAGGCCATCGGCCGCATCGTGACCGATTCGCGCCTGCCGGGCGAACCCAAGGATCCGGACAATTCGCAGCTCTACACGATCTACCGGGCCTTCGCCGCCGATGGCGAGACCGCCGCGTTCCGGCGTTCGCTGGAAGAGGGCCTGGGCTGGGGCGACGCCAAGCAGGCGCTGTACGAACGCATCGAGAGCGAAGTCGGCCCGATGCGCGAACGCTACGACACGCTGATGGCCCGTCCCGACGACATCGAGGACATCCTGCTGGAAGGCGCGCGCAAGGCGCGTGCCATCGGCGAGCCCTTCCTGGCCGAGTTGCGGGCCGCGGTGGGGCTGGATGCCCCGCGTGCGTCGTCGTCCCCCGCGCAGTCCGCGAAGAAGAAGGCCGGCAAGCAGGCCCGCTTCGTCAGCTTCCGCGACGACGACGGCCGCTTCCGCTTCCGCTTCCTGGCGGCCGACGGCCAGGACCTGTTGCTGTCCGAGTCGCATGCCGATGCCCAGGCGGCCGGCGCCGTCATCAAGCGGCTGCGCGCGCTGGCCGATCCGGCCCAGGCGCTGCGGGCGGAAGGGGAGTCCTACGTGCTGGATCTGGACGGAGCGGTGGTCGCGCGTGGTTCAGGTTTTGCCGATGCCGCGGGCCGCGATGCCGCGCTGGCCAAGCTGGCCGCCGAATTGCGTACGCTGGCCGCCGAGTAAGCGGCCGGCGGCAAGGTTTCCGGACGGTTTCCGGACTGGTCGATGTTTGCGAGGCGTAGTCGTGGCACAGTTTTTCTCCGTTCATCCTCAGAATCCCCAGATGCGCCTGCTCAAGCAGGCGGTCCAGCTGATCCGGGCCGGTGGATTGGTGGCCATACCCACCGACTCCAGCTACGCCCTCGTGGCGCCGCTGGACGACAAGCACGCGGCCGAGGCGCTGCGGCGCCTGCGCGGCGTGGACGAACGACATCACCTGACCGTGCTGTGCCGGGACCTGGCCGAGATCGGCCAGTTCGCCCACGTCGACAACCAGCAGTACCGACTGCTGAAGGCCGCCACGCCGGGGCCCTGGACCTTCATTCTCGAGGCCACGCGGGAGGTGCCGCGCCGGCTGTCCCACCCTTCGCGCAAGACCATAGGCATACGCGTGCCGGATCACCCGATCGCGCTCAGCCTGCTCGAGGAAATGGGCGCGCCGCTGCTGTCCAGCACGCTGATTCCCGCCAACGAGGACGAGCCGCTCAACGACGCCGAGCAGATCCGCGAGCGCTACGAACATGAGTTGGCGGCGGTGGTCGACGGCGGCGCCTGTCCGCGCGAACCGACCACCGTAATAGACCTGACCGGCGCCGAGCCGGAGGTCGTGCGCCGCGGCCGCGGCGATCCCGGCACCCTGGGCGTCGCGGCGTAAATCCCGGGCCGAAAATGCGCGCGGCCGTCGCCGGGCGGCCATGCTCTGCCGCTACAATGCCGCGATGGATTCCATCATTCAGACAATCGCGGTCTATGCGATCCCGTTGATCTTCGCCATTACCCTGCACGAGGCCGCCCACGGATACGTGGCGCGCATGTTCGGGGACGATACGGCCACCCAGGCCGGACGCGTGACGCTCAATCCGATCAAGCACATCGATCCGATCGGCACCCTGCTGGTGCCGGCCTTCATCCTGCTGACCAGCAAGCTGCTGGGCGGGGCGGGCCTGCTGTTCGGCTGGGCCAAGCCCGTGCCCGTCGATTTCGGCCGCCTGCGCCGGCCCAAGCAGGACATGCTGTGGGTGGCCGCCGCCGGCCCCGGCATCAACCTCGTCATGGCCATCATCTGGGCGGTGGGGCTCAAGCTCATGGTCCAGTCCGGCGTGAACGAGACCTTTTTCGTCGCCATGGCGGTGGCGGGCGTGCAGGTCAATCTGATGTTGATGGCCCTGAACCTGCTGCCCATCCCCCCGCTGGATGGCGGCCGCATCGTCTTCAGCCTGCTGCCGCACGACCTGGCCTGGAAATATTCCAAGATCGAACCCTATGGCATGATGATCCTGATCGTGCTGCTGATGACCGGCATGCTGGGCTTCCTGGTCCAACCCATGCTGGCCCTGGGCGACGCCATCGTCCGATTGTTTATTTGATCCCCCCTACGCGCTTCGCGCGCCCCCCAGGGGGCGAAACCGGCGGACCGGCGGAGCCGGATCCGCGGTTTCCTGGGAGGCGCGCGCGGCGCGTAGGAGCGAGCCTCTACAGGCGGTATACTCCATTGATTTTCTTCCTTTTCGTCCCGTTTCGGGCCACCCTGGCAGCGTATGGCAACCACATCTCGCACTCCTATTGAAGGCAGCATCGTCGCAATCGTCACTCCGATGCAGCCGGACGGGAAGCTCGATTTCGAGGCCTTCCGGGCCTTGCTCGACTGGCACCTGGCTGAGGGCACCGATGGCTTCGTGGTGGTGGGCACGACGGGCGAATCGCCCACCGTGTCGGTGGACGAGCATGTCGAACTGATCCGCTTCGCCGTCCAGCACGTGGCGGGCCGCGCACCGGTCATCGCCGGTACCGGCGCCAACTCCACGGCGGAAGCCATCGAGCTGACCGAGGCCGCCAAGAAAGTCGGCGCCGACGCCGGCCTGTCCGTGGTGCCTTACTACAATCGCCCCACGCAGGAAGGCCTGTACCGGCATTTCAAGACCATTGCCGAGGCGGTCGACCTGCCGATGATCCTGTACAACGTACCGGGACGCACCGGCTGCGACATGGCCGGCGAGACCACGGTGCGCCTGGCGCAGGTACCCGGCATCGTCGGGCTGAAGGACGCCACCGGCGACATCGGCCGCGGCGCGCTGCTGCTCGGCCAGGTGCCCGACCATTTCGCGGTCTACAGCGGCGATGACCCCACCGCGGCAGCGCTGATGCTGTTGGGCGCCCGGGGTAACATCTCCGTCACCGCCAACGTCACGCCCCGCCTGATGCATGAGCTGTGCGTGGCGGCGGTGGCCGGCGATGCCCGCCTGGCCGCGAAGATCAACCAGCGCATGGCGCTGCTGAACCGCAACCTCTTCGTCGAACCCAACCCCATCCCCGTCAAGTGGGCCCTGGCCCAGATGGGACGCATGGCGCTGGGATACCGCCTGCCCATGACCGAACTCGGCGCGCAGCATCACGCTGTGGTGCGCGAGGCGCTCAGGGCGGCCGGCGTCGAAATCTGAACCCCACACGCCCCCCATGTTTTGCCCCGACATGACCCGCCGGACCCAACATGGGCTGGCGGTGGCTTCAGGAGTTACCCATCAATGAATGCAGTTCGTATGAATTTGCCGCGCCTGGCCGTCCTGCCGGTGCTGATTTCCTTGTCCGCGCTGTTCGCGGGCTGCAGCAGCGTCAACCAGCTGCTGGGCAAGGAAGAGTCCGTCGACTACAAGAGCGCATCCAAGCCGGCTTCGGCCAAGCTGGAAGTGCCTCCCGACCTGACTCAGCTTCCCACCGACAACCGGTTCCAGGTTCCCTCCCAGACTTCTTCCGGGTCGACGCCGCCGGCGCCCTCGACCACGACCTTCTCCAGCTACTCGACGGTCCAGCCTGAAACCAAGCCGGCCGCCAGCAACGTGCTGCCCGAGCGTTCGGACATGCGTGTCGAACGCGACGGCGACCAGCGCTGGCTGGTGGTGATCGATCGGTCGCCCGAGCAGCTCTACCCCGTGGTGCGCCAGTTCTGGCAGGACCTGGGCTTCCTGATGCGCGAAGACCTGCCCCAGGCCGGCGTGATGGAAACCGACTGGGCCGAGAACCGGGCCAAGATCCCGCAGGACTTCATCCGCAACACCATCGGCAAGGTCTTCGATTCGCTGTGGTCCACCGGCGAACGCGACATGTTCCGCACCCGCCTCGAGCGCGTGGGCAACAGCACCGAGATCTACATCAGCCATCGCGGCGCGGTCGAGGTGCTGACCGGCGCCGAGAAGAGCCAGACCACCTGGACCACGCGTCCCAACGACCCGGGCCTGGAAGCCGAAATGCTGAGCCGCCTGATGATTCGTCTGGGCTCCGATTTCGACCGGGCCAAGGCAGCGGTGGCCAATGCCACGCCGGTGACCCCGGGCGCGGCGCCGCAACTGGTGACCGGCTCGGGCGATACCGGCGCGCTGCAGATCGCCGAACCGTTCGATCGTGCGTGGCGCCGTGTGGGCCTGGCCCTGGACCGCGGCGGCTTCACGGTCGAGGACCGCAACCGCGCCGAGGGCGTCTACTACGTGCGCTACGTCGATACCGACGCGGCCAGCACCGAGAGCAAGCCGGGCTTCTTCGGCCGCCTGTTCGGCCGTGGCAGCGACAAGCCCGAGACCCGTCCGCAGTACCGCGTGAAACTGGTCACGTCCAACGACCGGACCCAGGTTACCGTGCTGAACGCGCAGGGCGCGCCCGAGAACACCGCCACCGGCCGTCGCATCCTGAACGTCCTGTCCAACCAGCTGAAGTAATGGCTGGGATTGGCCATGTGTGCCTGCTGATCCAGGGCGCAGCGGATCCGGCTTTGCCGGTCCGCCAGCGCCGCCCCCTTGAGGGGGAGCGGCCGAAGGCCGCCCGGGGGTGGACTTCCTAGGTGGGCTCCATGCGCTATACGAGTCTTGGCAGCGGCAGCGAGGGCAATGCCCTGGTTGTCGAGGCCAGCGAAGGGCTGTCGGTCACCCGCGTCATGATCGACTGCGGGTTCGGGCTGAAAGAGATCGAAAGGCGCCTGCTCGGCCGTGGCATCGAGCCCTCATCCCTGAACGGCATCCTGGTCACGCACGAGCACGGCGACCATATCGGCGGTGTATTCCGCCTGGCTCGCCGCCATGGCATTCCCGTGCATCTGACCACCGGCACGCGCGCCGCCGTGGCTGCCCGCATCCCCGAAGGCATGACCGCCGTCTGCTGCGACAGCCACACCGCCTTTTCCATAGGCGGCCTGCGCGTGCAGCCCTTCCCGGTGCCCCACGATGCCCGCGAGCCGGTGCAGTACGTGCTGGACGACGGCCAGTGGCGGCTAGGTGTGGTGACGGACCTGGGCGAGGGCACGCCGCATGTCCACCGGACGCTGTCCGGCTGCGATGCGTTGGTGCTCGAATGCAACCACTGTCCGGACATGCTGGCGCGTAGCGATTACCCCGTTTCGCTGAAGTACCGGATAGCCGGCCGCTACGGACATCTTTCCAACACGGCGGCGGCGGAGATCTTGCGCATGGTGGACCGGTCGCGCCTGAAATACCTGCACGCGGCTCATCTCAGCAAGCAAAACAATGTGCCGGAACTGGCGCGAGCGGCGCTCGCGCCGATATTGGGATGGCCATCCGAGAAAATCGGGGTGGCCGACCAGGACACCGGATTCGATTGGGTGGCCCTGAAGCCATAAAAAAAACCCCGGATATCGGGGTTTTTTTGCCGCGCGAGGCGGCCATCGATGGGTGGAAACCCGGGGCCGGCGGATGCCGGCCGGGCTCCACGTTCGACTTACTGCTGGGCGGGGGCCGGGGCGGCAGGGGCCTGGTCGGCGGGAGCCGCGGGCTCGGCGGGAGCCGGAGCAGCGGGCTCGGCCGGGGCGGGCGCGGGCTCAGCCGGGGTGGTGACGGCCGGAGGAGTCGATTCGGTCGGGGCCGGAACAGCTTCTTCCTTCTTGCCGCAAGCCGACAGAGCGATTGCCAGCAGCGAGGCCAGGAGCAGGGTCTTCTTCATGATCTCTTTTCCTTTGAGGTGTCAGTCGTAAATACACAAAACACAAACCAGAAATAGCGCTATTTCCCGTTCTTACCCAAACAAGGCTGCTGTGTCTGCCGTTATTCGAGCACGGGTAAATTCTAGCAGCGTCTCTAGGTATTTTCCATGGTGGAGGCTGGAAGTAAGATTTGCGTAAGCAATTTGTGTATCCGATTGGTCAATAATGTGCGCAAGGGTTTCGGTTTGTGGTTTTTGACGCACATTCCGGCTCGTTTCCCGTGGGAAATTCCCAGGAAAGTCAGAGCTTCCGGAGCTGTTCGACCAGTTGGGCAATGGCTTCTTCATTGCGCTTGTAGAACACCCACTGCCCGATGCGCCGGGTCGTGACGAGGCCGGCGCGCTGCAGGGTGGCCAGGTGGGCGGACACGGTCGACTGGGACAGGCCGCAGCATTCGAACATGCCGGCGCAGACACCGACGTCGAGCGGGTGTTCCTGCCCGGCGAAATGGCGTTCCGGCTCCTTAAGCCATTGCAGGATGTCGCGCCGCGCTGGATGCGCCAGTGCCTTGATGGTGGCGTCGAGGTCCATGACGAGAAAACGGTATGGGCGAAGAATATCGCCATGGAGCGAATTATAAATCGCCTGGTTTCGATACGTCCGCCCGCACGGGAATATCCCGGCGCGCCGGGACGGGCGCTGCGGGGCGCCTGCCGGTACTATCTGCATCCATGATGAAACGTCAATCCGCGATGGCCGCCGTTCTGGCGGGGGCCTGGCTGGTGCTGGTCCTGGCCGGCGCCGTCGTGCTGTACCGCCAGGCCCTGGACAGGCTGCGCGCGGACCTGGACGGTGCGGCCGACGCCGTGGCCGGCCTCGTCTCGCAGCGCATCGCGCAGCATGACGCCCACCTGACCAGCATGGCGGCGCTGGCGCAGCGATCCGATCGCATCCTGCTCGACGAGATCGGGCAGGTGGCGGGCGCGATCCGCGCGTTCTATCCGCGCATCGAAGGAGTGGACCTGATCGGCTGGGAAAACACCTCGTCCCAGGCCGGCTGGCGCACGCTGGTCTCCAGCCGCCGGCCGGGCCTCCCGCCCCTGGAACCGCAGCACCTGGGTCCGGTGATCGCGACGGCCCAGCCCGGGCGGCCGGTCAGCACGGTGCCGGAGCCGGGCCAGTCCCGCTATCTGCTGGTCAAGCGATTGCCGCCCGCCGTGGGCCGGCTGGCGCTGGTGCTGACCGTGGATCTGGCGGAGCTGGTGGCCGCCGACGAATTGCCCATGGGGACGCGGCTGGCCCTGCGCCTGGACGGGGCCGCGGCCCGGGTCGACCACGGCGCGGCTGCGCCGGAGAAGGGGCTGCACCCGCCCGCCATGGCAGCGGTGCGTATGCTGGAGAACGCCGGCCAACCCATCATGCTGCGCCTGTCCCGGCATCCGGGATGGAGCGATCTGGCGCTGGGTAGGCCGCTGGCGTTGTTGGTGCTGGTGTCCCTGGCCCTGCTGGCGCTGGCGGCGCTGCTGGCCGTGCAGCGGCGCCGCGCCGTGCAGGCTCGGGGCGAGGCCGAGCGGGCTCGGCAGGCGGGGCGGCTCAGCAAGCAGGAAGCCACCCTGGCGCATGCGGCGCGGGTCAACGCGATGGGGGAAATGGCCTCGGGCATCGCGCACGAACTGAACCAGCCGCTGACCGCGCTGCTGAGCCAGAGCCAGGCGGCGCTGCGCCTGGCCGGCCTGCCCGCTGCCGAGCCCGACGCCATGCGCCGCGTGCTGGAGTCCAACGTGCAGCAGGCCCGCCGGGCCGCGGACATCCTGGCCCGCATGCGCGCCTACGTCGGCGCGGATCCGCCCGCGGCGCAGGCTTGCGACCTGGGCGAAGTCGCCGCCGACATGGTGGCGCTGATGGGGGCGGACCTGTCGGCCCGCGGCGTGCGCCTCGAAACGGACGTGACCGTGCCGCCGCCCGTCGCGTGGGTGGACCGGGTGCAGGCGGGGCAGGTCATGCACAACCTGATCCGCAATGCCGCCGACGCCCTGGCGGCGGTGCCCGAGGAACGCCGGCGCATCGTCCTGCGCCTCGGCCAGGCCGACGGCATGGCGCGCATCGTGGTCGACGACGATGGCCCGGGAGTCGCGTCCGACATGCTGGCGCACGTCTTCGAGCCCTTCCGTTCCGACAAGGAGGACGGCATGGGGCTGGGGCTGGCCATCTGCGAAAGCATCGTCCACCATTTCGACGGCAGCATCTCGGCCGCCAACCGGCCAGAGGGCGGCGCGCGGTTCACCGTGCTGCTGCCGCTGGCCGGCGGCCGGCGAACCTCACAGGAGCCCATGGCGTGACCTTTCAACCTCCCGTCTACCTGGTCGATGACGACCGAGCCGTGCGCGACGCGGTGGCGCTGCTGCTGTCCACGTATGGCCTGCGTGTGGAAACCTTCGCCCACCCGCTGGATTTCCTGTCCCGCCAGCCGGAGCTGGAGCCGGGCTGCATCGTGCTGGACCTGCGCATGCCCGCCATCACCGGGCTGCAATTGCAGCAGAAGCTCCAGGAATCGGGCTGCGGCTGGCCCATCGTCCTGCTGACCGGCCATGGCGACATGCAGGCATGCCGGCGGGCCTTCAAGGCGGGCGCGGTGGACTTCCTGAGCAAGCCGGTGGACGAGCACGTGCTGATGGAGGCGGTCAACACCGCCTTCGCCGCGCTGGCCCGCTACCGCGAGCAGGACGAGCAGCGCGCGCTGCTCGCGCGCCTGACCGAGCGCGAGCGCCAGGTGCTGGCGCTGGTGGCGCAGGGCTACGCGACCAAGGAGATCGCCGCGGCGCTGGAGCTGTCTCCGCGCACCGTCGAGACCCATCGCGCCCACATCTCCGAGAAGATAGGCAGCACGTCGGTGGTCGAGTTCGCCCGCCTGGCACAGGCGAGCCAGGAGCAGGGGGCGGGAGGGAATCCGTAGGGCTACGGATGCCGGTGCGTAGCGAGCACGATGGGCGGCGGACGCGTCCGCGAGCAAACTGCGGGTGTCGATTCCACAGGAGGAAAAAACGATGTCCCGTCTGCTCAAAACCCTGTTCGTCCTGGCCGCCTGCGCCGGTTCCAGCGCCTACGCGCAAACGCCCGCGTCGCTGACGCTGTCCCAGGCCACCGAGCTGGCCCAGGCCGCCGTACAAGCCTGCGCGGCCAAGAACTACCAGGTCGCCGCCACCGTGGTCGACCGCGGCGGCAACGTGCTGGCCATGCTGCGTTCCGACTTGTCGGGCCCGCACACCGCCGACGCCTCGCGCCGCAAGGCCTACACCTCGCTGACGATGCGCGCGCCCACCTCGGCGCTCGCCAATGCCGTCGAGAACAACCCCGGCGCGCGCCAACTGGTGGCGATCAGCGACTTCCTGATCCTGGCGGGCGGCGTGCCCATCAAGGTCGGCAACGAGACCATCGGCGCGATCGGCGTCGGCGGCGCGCCGGGCGGTAACCTGGACGAGGAATGCATCAACGTCGCGCTGGCCGCGCGCAAGTAAGCAAGGCCGGCAGGGCGCGGCGTCAGGGGCGGTAGTGTAGCCATCCGGCGTCCAGCCATTCCTGCAGGGCCGTGCGTTCGTCGTCGTCCGGTCTTGCCGGGACGCACGCCAGGCGCCGCAGGTCAGCCAGCCTGCGAAGGGCCGGGGTCGCATCGACCTCGGCCCTTTCGCCGTTGATGAACAGCATCCGGCCACGGTGGATCATCAGCGTTCGGCGGTCCAGCACGAGTTCCCCCGATGACGGCCAGTCCGTCTCCAGGTCTGGCAGCACCGCGGGATCGGGCGTGTCGAACACCACTTCCGGCTTGGGTTCGGTCAGCCAGTGGCCCAGGTGGCACGCGGCCAGCGCCGCATCGAACTTCACCGCCGATACGGCCGCCAGCGCGGCCTCGACCATGGCCTCGGGCAGGGCGGCGGGCTGCCGCACCGCGGGCTGGCCGGCATCCTTGTAGTGCCCGCGCAGCGCGGACGGCAGGCGCTCGGTCAGCGATTCGGACGCGAATTCCAGCATGCCGCGCGCCAGTTCGGCCAGCGATGGCGAGCGGAAACCGATGGAGATCGTCATGCAGTCGTCGCCCTCGGCGATGCCGTCGTGGGCGTAGGCGGGCGGCAGGTACAGCATGTCGCCCGCTTCCAGCACGAATTCCTCGGTGGGCTCGAAACGGCGCAGCACCTTGAGCGGCGCGTCGGGGTCCAGTTCCAGGTCGCGCTGGCGGCCGATGCGCCAGCGCCGGCGCCCGCTGGCTTGCAAAAGGAAGACGTCGTAGCTGTCGAAGTGCGGACCGACGCCGCCGCGATCGGTGGCGATGCTGATCATCACATCGTCCAGCCGCGCGTCGGGAACGAAGCGGAATCGCGCCATCAGGTCGGCCGCCGCGTCGTCGTGCAGGTTCACCCCCTGGACCAGCAGTGTCCATTCCGGTTCGCGCGCCGGGGGCAGCCGCCCGAACGGGCCGCGCTCCATCTGCCAGGCGCCCTGCTCGCGCCACACCAGCCGGGATTCGACCTCGTCCCGGCGGGCCAGCCGCTTGACCTGGGCGATGGACATCGGCGGCCGGAAGTTTTCGAAGGCGCCGCGTATCAGCAGCGGCTTGCGCTGCCAGTGGCGCTGCATGAACTGGGACGGCGAGAGGCCGCCCAGGAGGCGGGTGGGGAGGTCGGGATTCATGGGGATGCTTCGGTCCGGGAGGGGCGGGGCCAGCCTGTAGAATGAAAGGCCATCCAACGTATACGGGAAACCAAGATTATGACCGCTTCCAACAGCGATCCGGCCCTGGCCGTCGGCGAGAATACCGTCGTCACGGTCGAGTTCTGGATCATGAGCACGGACGGGGAAGCGCTCGATGACAGCGATGGCCCCGTGAGCTTTCTCCATCGCGGGCTGGACAGCCTGCTGCCCCGCCTGGACGACGGCCTGGAAGGCAAGACCGCCGGTTTCGAGCAGACCTTCCATCTCGAGCCGAGCGACGCGTTCGGCGACTACGATCCGGAACTGCTGCGGGTCGAGCCGCGTTCGCGCTTCCCGGAGCCGATCGAGGTCGGCATGCAGTTCGAAGGCGTGCCGGGCGACGACGAGGATACCGAGGTCGAGCCCGACGACGGCGACAGCGACGAGAATGCGTTGATCTTCTCGGTTACCGACCTGACCGACGACAAGGTGGTGCTCGACGCCAACCATCCCTATGCGGGCATGGCGCTGCGCGTGCGCATCAAGTTGCTGGAGGTCCGCCGGGCCGACCCGGAGGAAATCGAGCAGGGGTACGCCGACAGCGATGAGGAAAGCGACGATGTCCTGGACGCGCTGATCGAGGCCCGGCGCAATCCCGGCACGCTGCATTAAGCCGGGGCTGCCTTGCCCGGCGGTTTGATTAGCGGGGCTGCGGAGGACGCAGCACCGTGTTGATGCCTTCCAGCCGGAAGACGTCCCGGTTGCCAGGCTCCACGTTCACCTTGATCCAATGGGCGGGTTCCGGCGCGGCGGGCATCGCGACGCGCGCCACGTTCTGCAGCGTCTTGCCGTTGAACTTGAGCGGATGGTCCGCCAGGGCGTGGCGCGACCGGCCGCGCTCGGGCGAGGGGCCGCCGCCGTGCACGACCAGCACCTGGCCGGCATATTTGGCGGCCAGCCGGGCCAGGTCCGTCTTCAGCGCGGCATACGGATCGACGCCGCCGGCCACGGTGTGCCGCCCTTCGAAGTGCGGGTCGGCGGAGAAGGCCAGGACCAGGCCGCGGGCCTTGAGCCGCGTGGCGGCCGCGAAGGCCTGCCGCAGCCACGAGGCATCGGCCTGGACCCTTTCCTCGTATTCGCCGTTGCGTCCCGCGCCGGTGCGGTAATTGTTCTGGTTGCCCGGGACGTTCAGCGTGACGAACAGCACGTCGCCGTATTCCCAGCGCGCATTCTCGGGATAGCCGCGAAAACGCGCGGTCTCGCTCTGGCGCTGCAGGTCCAGTTTCAGCATGCCCAGCGAGTCGTCCGGATCGAAGAACAATTCGCGCAACCGGTTCAGGCGCTCCACGGGGCCGAACTGCCCCGCGGCGAGGCGGTCGCACTCGGCCCAGTCGTTCTCGCCCGGGGCCAGCACCAGCGGGACCGGACTGCCGTTCAGCAGGGCGTGCCGGCGTGCATAGGTCTTGTCGTCGCAGCGCTCGTCGCGTCCCTTGATGTTGCCGGTGTGGATG
Source organism: Pigmentiphaga sp. H8 (assembly GCF_003854895.1). NCBI lineage: Bacteria > Pseudomonadati > Pseudomonadota > Betaproteobacteria > Burkholderiales > Alcaligenaceae > Pigmentiphaga > Pigmentiphaga sp. H8. Next base: position 1,977,295 of record NZ_CP033966.1, read on the forward strand.
GCCAGGTCGGTCTCGGTGCCGAACTGGGCCAGCATCTGGGCGACGGCGGCCTCGTCGCCGTCGTGCGCGGGCACGCCGCCCAGCAGGGCGAAGGCGAAACCCTGGCGGGCCGCATAGCCGGATTCGGCGTTGGTGGTGGCGGCCGCCGCCGGCGCCATCGCCGCGCACGCCAGCGCCGCCGCCAGCAGCAGGCGGGGCCAGGAAGGCGGGCGCGGCGCGGGTGTGGTCATTGTGGCAGGGCCAGGTTCTTGAGCCGGTAGAGTTCGTCCAGCGCCTCGCGCGGGCTGAGCCGGTCCGGATCGATCCCGTCCAGCGCGTCCCGCACGGCTTCCATGGCGTGGTCCCGCGCCTGCTCCATTTCCTGCGCTTCGGCGGCCCCGTCCTGCGGCGGCGCGAACAGCGCCATCTGCGGGACCTGGGCGCCTTGCGTCTCCAGCTTTTCCAGCTCGCGCCGCGCCATGCGCACGACCGCGGCGGGGATGCCCGCGCGCTGCGCGACCTGGATCCCGTAGCTGCGGCTGGCGGGGCCTTCGCGCACCTCGTGCAGGAAGACGATGCCCTTGTGCGATTCCGCCGCGGCCAGGTGGACGTTGGCGACTTCGGGGCGTACCGAGGGCAGGCGGGTCAGTTCGAAATAATGCGTGGCGAACAGGGTCAGCGCGCGATTCTGCGACACGAGCTGGAAGGCGATCGCCCAGGCCAGCGCCAGGCCGTCGTAGGTCGAGGTGCCGCGGCCGATCTCGTCCATCAGCACCAGGCTGTCGGACGTGCTGGACGAGAGGATGGCGGCGGCCTCGATCATCTCCATCATGAAGGTGGAGCGTCCGCCCGCGAGGTCGTCGGCGGCGCCGATGCGGGTGAACACGCGGTCGATGCGGCCGATGCGCGCCGCCCGCGCCGGCACGAAGCTGCCGATGCGCGCCAGCAGCACGATCAGCGCGGTCTGCCGCATGTAGGTCGACTTACCGCCCATGTTGGGGCCGGTGATCAGCAGCATGCGGCGGGTCTGCGCCAGGCGGCAGTCATTCGGCGTGAAGCGTTCGATGACCCGCTCCACCACCGGATGGCGGCCCTGTTCGATCTGGATCTCGGCCGTGTCCAGCAGTTCGGGCGCGACCCAGTCGTTGGTGCGGGCATGGAAGGCGAGGGCGGCCAGCACGTCGATCTCGGCCAGCGCCGCGGCCGTCCGGGTCAGCGCGCGCACGTGTGGCGCCAGGGTATCCAGCAACTGCTCGTACAGCCATTTCTCGCGCGCCAGCGCGCGGTCCTGGGCGGACAGGATCTTGTCTTCCCAGGTCTTGAGTTCGGGCGTGATGTAGCGTTCGGCGTTCTTGAGCGTCTGCCGGCGGCGGTAGTCGTCGGGGACCTTGTCGGTCTGGCCGCGCGTGACCTCGATGAAGAAGCCGTGCACCCGGTTGAACTCCACGCGCAGATTGGCGATGCCCGTGCGTTCCCGCTCGCGCTTCTCCAGCTGCACCAGGAAATCGCCGCTATGCGATTCCAGCGCGCGCAGTTCGTCCAGTTCGGCATCGAAACCGGCGGCCAGCACGCCGCCGTCGCGCACGTTGACGCCGGGCTCGGCGGCGATGGCGCGCGCGAGCAATTCGCCGATGGCGGGGTCGGGGGCGAGCTGGGCCGCCAGTTCGGGCAGCCGTGCCTGCGTGTCGGCCGACAGCATCGAGCCCGCGCCGGCCAGGCGCAGCACCATGGCGTGCAACCCGGGCAGCAGCGCCAGCGCGTCGCGCAGGCTGGCCAGTTCGCGCGGCCGCACCGAGCGCAGGGCCACGCGCGCGGAGATGCGCTCCACATCGGGAAGCGGCGCCAGCGCATCCTGCAGCAGGCGCGGATCGCCGCCATCGAGCAAGGTTTCGATGGCGCGCAGGCGGGCGGCGGCGGGATCGTTGTCGCGCAGGGGGTGGTGCAGCCAGCGGCGCAGCAGCCGGCTGCCCATGGGCGTCTGGCAGTGGTCCAGCACCGAGAACAACGTGGGGGACTCTTCGCCGCGCAGGGTCTCGGTCAGTTCCAGGTTGCGCCGCGTGACGGGGTCGAGCAGCACGTACTGGCTGGCGCGGTCGGCGGTCAGTTGCTGCACGTGCGCCAGCGCCTGGGACTGCGTGTTCGAAACGTAGCGCAGCAGCGCGCCCGCGGCGCAGATGGCCTCGGGCATGTCCTCGACGTCGAAGCCGGCCAGCGAGTCGGTGCCGAAGTGGTTCAGCAATTGCTGGCGGGCGCCGCTGGTCTCGAAATGCCAGACCGGCACCGGGCTGATGGGGGCGCTGAAATCGACCGGCAGCGGCTGGCCCTCGGCCAGGATGACTTCGGCCGGCGAGATGCGATGCAGTTCGCTCGCCAGCAGGGCCGGCGCGCATTCGGTCAAACGGAATTCACCGCTGGCCAGGTTCAGCCAGGCGATGCCCAGGCGCCCTGTCTTGCCGTTGCCCGGCTGGACCGCGGCAACGGCGCGATCGGCCTTGGCCGGAAGCAGGGCCTCGTCGGTCAGCGTGCCGGGCGTCACGATGCGGACGATGCGGCGTTCCACCGGTCCCTTCGAGGCGGCGGGGTCGCCGATCTGTTCGCAGATCGCGACCGATTCGCCCAGCTTGACCAGCCTGCCCAGGTACTGCTCGACGGCGTGGAAAGGCACGCCCGCCATCCGTATGGGCACGCCATTGGAGGCGCCGCGGGTGGTCAACGTCAGGTTCAGGAGCCGCGAGGCCTTTTCCGCATCGTCGTAGAACAGCTCGTAGAAATCGCCCATGCGGTAGAACAGCAGCAGAGGGCCGGCTTCGGCCTTCAGGCGGAGATACTGCTGCATCATCGGCGTGTGTGCGCTGGTATCCGATTCTTTCATTAACAATCAATAGGTTCGTGAGGCGCTGGATGAGGGCAATGGACAACGTGACCAGGTTCCGCCGGAAGAGCGAAGCGCCGTCCCTGCCAAATATGGCATTGTAGTGAGGGCGGTCGACCACCAGCGAGTATGGGACAGATTGCCTCGGATCGATTGTAGGAGATGGAGTCAAGTTGCAACCTCCACCCGTTTGCCGCGCCAGCGAGACGAGATCGAAAGAGATCAGTCCAGCGGGATGGTCCGCAGCGCGTCCATCGGCAGGTCGATCCCGAAATGTTCGCCCAGCGCCGCCTGCAAGTCCTGTGGACCGTCCAGTTCCTGGTCCCGGGCACTGCCGTCGGCTTCCCGGAACTTCAGGACCTTGCCGAGCAGGCTCACCCGGCGGCCTTCGGGCAGCGCCAGCGCCGCGGTCGGTCGTTGGAGGAAGAACGACCCAGGATGCGTGCTGGTGTACCAGTTCGCCACCTCGCGGTCGACCATGGGCATGTCCTCGCCGGTGAACTCGTAGACGTCGATCCACTGGTCGGCGTGCCGCACCTGGTGGAACCACCTGCCGTCCTCGCGCACCAGGCGCCGCGTGTCGTGGGACGTGGCCTGGACCAGGCCATCCTCCAGGCGCAGGGCGCGGGTGAGCGAGGTGGCGCCGACGCCGACATCGGTGATCCAGTCCTGTCCATCCAGGGTGACCGCCAGCGTCAGGTGCGTGCGCTGGACCATGATGCTGCGATCGGCCGTGCTCAGGCGCACCCGTGCCGCCAGGGGGCGCACGGCAAAGCCCAGCCGCGCCAGCAGTTCCAGGAACAGGCCGTTCAACTCGAAGCAATAGCCGCCGCGGCGCGCGGTGACCAGCTTGTCGTACAGGCGCTGCGGTTCGAGGTGGATGGGCCGGCGCAGCAGCACGTCCAGGTTCTCGAATGGAATGGTTTGCGAGTGGGCGCGGGTCAGCGCATCCAGCACCGCGAGGGAAGGGGCCGTGGAACCCTGGTATCCGAGCCGTGCCAGGTACGCGTCGATGTCGAACGTATTGCCCACGGGGTCTCCTTGTCGAGTCAGGCGAACGCCGCCTTCCGGAACAAGACTAACAGGACCAGGGCCGCGGCGAGCACCCATATCGCGATGAACACGGCCGCGGCCGCCCGGCTGACCGGCCGGCTCGACATGTCCGCGGCAGAACGCCTGAATTCGGCCATCAGATCGGCGGGAATGAGGCGCACGACCAGCAGGATGCCGAGCGGGACGATGATGAGATCGTCCAGGTATCCCAGCACGGGGATGAAATCGGGAATGAGGTCGATGGGCGAGACCGCGTAGGCGGCCACCAGCAGGGCGAGCACCTTGACCATCCAGGGCGTCCGAGGGTCCCGGGCCGCCAGCCAGATCGCGACGACATCCTGCTTGATGCGCCGGGCCCATTGCTTCATCCGCTTGATCATGGTGCGCGTCCAGCCCTTACTTCATGTAGGACCGCACGGCGGCCACGACTTCTTCCAGGTCGGCCGCCCGCACGTCGGCGGGCGCGTCGGCGCGGCCCAGGTGCTCGCGGATGTGTCCCTCCAGCACTTCGGCCATGAGCCCGTTCACCGCGCCCCGTATCGCGGCGATCTGCTGCAGGATCGCCGTGCATTCCACTTGCTGGCCAAGGGCGTGCTCCAGGGCCTCGGCCTGTCCCTTGATCCGGCGCACGCGTGTCAGGAGCCGCTTCTGGTTGTGGATGGTATGTGCCATGGACAGCCCTCTTTTTCGCATGAACTATACTGGGGTATAGTATATAACCACCCCCGCGCAGGCCGCATCATGTCGACATCCGCCACCCCCGAAAATTGGACGCACAGCCACGTCTTCGACGAGGGCAACCCCCTGGCCGAACGCAATACCCGCTGGGCGGTCCTGCTTACCGCGACGATGATGGTGGTCGAGATCCTTGGCGGCTACGTCTTCAATTCGATGGCGTTGCTGGCCGACGGGTGGCACATGAGCTCGCACGCGCTGGCGCTCGGGCTGGCGGTGCTGGCGTACGGCGCGGCGCGGCGTTATGCCCATGACCGGCGCTTCGCTTTCGGAACCTGGAAGATCGAGGTGCTGGGCGGTTACACGAGCGCCTTGTTCTTGGCCGGGGTGGCCGCCCTGATGTTGTACGAATCCGTGGAGCGGCTGATGGCTCCCACGCCCATCCATTACGATCAGGCGATCGCCATCGCGGCCGTCGGCCTGGCCATCAATCTCGCATGCGCCTGGCTGCTCAAGGACGGGCATCACGGGCATGACCATGGCCACGATCACGACCATGGGCACGACCATGAGCACGGCCATGGACACGCGCACGGCAGCGACCTGAACCTGCGTTCCGCCTATCTGCACGTCGTTGCCGACGCCGCCACTTCCGTACTGGCCATCGTCGCCTTGTTCGGCGGCAAGCTCTGGGGCGCGGCCTGGCTGGATCCCGCCATGGGCATCGTCGGCGCCGGCCTGGTCGCGGTCTGGGCCTATGGCCTGCTGCGTGCCTCGGGCAAGGTTCTGCTCGACGCCGAAATGGATGCGCCGGTAGTGGCCGAGATCCGAGAGGTGATCGAGGCCTGCCCGTTCAAGGCGACGATCACGGATCTCCACGTCTGGCGGGTGGGGAAGGGCAAGTACGCCTGCATCCTGGGGGTCGTGACCGACACGCCGGCCACGCCTTCCCATTTCCGGGAGGCCTTGGCCATCCACGAGGAACTGGTCCACGTCACCGTGGAGGTCAACCGGGCACCCGCTGCGCCGCTCAGCGCACCAGGCACGGCTGCTTGTTGTTGAATCGCCAGCCGGGAATCAGGTATTGCATGGCCATGGCGTCGTTGCGCGCGCCCAGGCCGCGCTGGTTGTAGAGCCGGTGCGCGCGCTCGACCGCGTCCATGTCGAGCGTGATGCCCAGTCCGGGAGCCTGAGGCAGTTCGATGCGGCCGTTGCGGATCTGCAGCGGGTCGCGCGTCAGGTGCTGGCCGTCCTGCCAGATCCAGTGCGTGTCGAGCGCGGTAACCCGGCCCGGCGCGGCCGCGCCGACGTGGGTGAACATCGCCAGCGAGACATCGAAGTGGTTGTTGGAATGCGAGCCCCAGGTCAGGCCGAATGCCTGGCAGGCCTGGGCCACGCGCACCGAGCCCTGCAGGGTCCAGAAGTGCGGATCGGCAAGGGGAATGTCGACCGATTGCAGTGACAGGGCATGCGCCATTTCCCGCCAGTCGGTGGCGACCATGTTGGTGGCCGTGGGCAGGCCGGTTGCGCGGCGGAATTCGGCCATGGTCTCGCGGCCGGAGTACGCGCCTTCGGCACCGCAGGGATCTTCGGCATAGGCCATCACGCCGTGCATGTCGCGGCACAGGCGGATGGCGTCCCGCAGCAGCCAGCCGCCGTTGGGGTCGAGGGTGATGCGGGCCCGGGGGAAGCGTTCGTGCAGGGCGCGGATGGCCTCGATCTCTTCTTCGCCGCGCAGCGCACCGCCCTTGAGCTTGAAGTCCTCGAAGCCGTAGCGCAGGTACGCGGCCTCGGCCAGCCTGACGATGGCCTCGGGCGTGAGCGCCTTTTCGTGCCGCAGGCGCAGCCAGTCGTCCTGTTCCTCCGGCGCGCTGTCGTAGGCAAGCGGGGTCCGCGTGCGGTCGCCCACGTAGAACAGGTAGCCCAGCATCTGCACCGACGTGCGCTGTATCCCTTCGCCCAGCAGCGCGGCCACCGGCACCTCCAGGTGCTGGCCCAGCAGGTCGAGCAGCGCCGACTCGATGGCCGTCACGGCATGGATGGCAATGCGCAGGTCGAAGGTCTGGTTCCCTCGGCCCGCATGGTCGCGGCCGGCGAAGGCGTTGCGCATCCGGTTGAGCGTGTCGGTGTAGCGGCCGATGGAACTGCCTACGATGAAGCCGCGCGCGTCTTCCAGCGTCGCGCGGATGTGCTCGCCGCCGGGGACTTCGCCCACGCCGGTATGGCCGGCGCTGTCCGTCAGGATGACCAGGTTGCGGGTGAAGTAGGGCGCATGGGCGCCGCTGAGGTTGAGCAGCATGGAGTCGCGGCCGGCCACGGGCACCACCCGCATGCGGGTGATGGTGGGCGTGTGTCCGGCGGGCGAGGAAGCAGCAGGCATGATCGTTTCCGGCGTGGTCGCGTTACTGGATGGAGATGTTTCCGGTCTCGATCACTTCCTTCCAGCGCGTGCTTTCCTGCCGCTGGAAGCGCGTGAATTCGTCGCTCGAGTTCGCCACGACTTCCAGGCCGACGTCGGTGAAGGGCTTGCTGGCCGCGGGATCCCTGATGGCTTCCGTCAGCGCCGCCGATATCTGGTTGCGCAGGTCGGCCGGCAATCCCTTGGGCGCGACGATGGCCTGCCAGGAATAGACCACCAGGCCGGGCACCGCGGCTTCGGCGAAGGTGGGCACGTCGGGCAGCACCCGCGAGCGGGTGTTGCCCGTGACGGCGATGGCCTTGAGCTTGCCGGCCTTGATGTGCGGCAGGACGGCGTTGACGTTCTGGAACGACATGTCGACCTGGTTGCCCAGCAGGTCGGCGATGGCGGGAGCGCCGCCCTTGTAGGGCACGTGCAGCCCCTTCGTGCCGGTTTTCTGCCAGAACAGCTCGGCGGTCAGGTGGTCGGACGAACCCGCGCCCGATGTGGCGAAACTGACGGCCCCCGGCCGGGACCGGAGCAGCGCGAGGACGTCCTGGACGTTGCCCACCTTGGGCGCCAGCGCGGGGCTGACCACCAGCACATTGGGGGCCTGCACCGCGACGGTGAGGTAGGTGAAGTCCTTGGCTGGGGCGTAGGGCAGGTCCTTCATCAGGTGTTCCGCGACGACCAGCGGCGCCAGCGACGTGACCATCAGCGTGTAGCCGTCCGGTGTCGCGCGGGCGACCTGCGCGGCGCCTATGGTGCCGGTGGCGCCGGCCTTGTTCTCGACCACGAAGGATTGCCTGAGCCGCTCCTGCAGCTTGTTGGCGACGGCGCGCGCCACCGAGTCCGTCGCGCCGCCCGGAGGGAAGGGGACCACCATCGTCACCGGCTTGTCGGGCCAGGCGTGAGCGCTGCCGGAGGCGGCCGCGAGGGCTATTCCGAGTATCCATGCACGTGCTTGGGCGTTCATGTCGTCTCCATGTCTTTTTATGGATGTTAACGTTACCAATCGCGGATATCAGCGTTGTCTGTGTTTTGTTAACGTTAACATCCGGATGGGCAGAATGTATGATCACAGGCTGCCGGCGACCATAGGTGGAAACCCAGGCCGCGTCGGCCGCTATCCGCCGGCCCGCCGGGTTAGCCTTCTGTCTCGTTCGCGTTGCTTTTCCCTCCCGCCGATGTCTCCGTCCGACCGCAAGTCCGCCGCCGTACCCGCCCCGACCGCCGAACGGAGCGGCGTGACCGTGCGTGAGGTGGCGAAGGCGGCCGGCGTCTCGATGATCACGGTGTCGCGCGCCATCAATACCCCGCAGCAGGTTTCCCCCGCCACGCTGGAGAAGGTCAATGCCGCCATCGCGGCGCTGGGCTATGTTCCCAACCTGATGGCGGGCGCGCTGCGGCTGTCGCGCAGCCATCTGGTGACGGCGCTCGTGCCGTCGGTGGCGGGATCCCTGTTCGCGGGCATGCTGGCGGCCTTGACCGAGTCGCTCGATGCCCGGGGCTACCAGCTCATGGTCGGGCAGAGCGGCTACGACGTGCCGCGCGAGGACGCGCTGCTGCGGGCCATCATCGGCCGCCGCCCCGACGGCATTGTGCTGACCGGCGTGATGCACTCGCCGCAGGGGCGCCAGTTGCTCCAGGCATCCGGCATCCCCGTGGTCGAGACCTGGGACACCACGGCCACGCCCATCGACATGCTGCTGAGCGTGTCGCACGAAGAGATCGGGGCGGCCGTCAGCCGCTATCTGTTCGAGGCGGGCAAGACCCGCCAGGCCGTGCTGAGCGGGGACGACGAGCGGGCCAGACTGCGCGCCGCGAGCTACGTGCGCACGGCGCTCGAACTGGGGCTGCCCGAGCCGGTGGTGCTGTATCTGCCGGCGCCGACCACGCACGCGCAGGGACGCGAGGGCCTGCGCGCGTTGCAGCGCACGGGCAAGGGCATCGACGGTATCTTTTGCACTTCCGACCTCATGGCGGCGGGCGTCGTCACCGAAGCCACGGTGCAGGGCGTGGACGTGCCCGGGCAACTGGCGGTGGTCGGCTTCGGCGACATGGACATCGCCGCGTCGATGTCGCCTTCCATCACCTCGGTGCACGTGGATGGGGCCGCGATCGGCGCCCGGGCCGCGGAAATGATCGCGGCCCGGGCCAGCGGACAACGGCCGGCCGCCCCCGTCGTCGAGATCGGGTTCAGCATCGTGGCGCGCGAGAGCGCCTGACCGGCCCCGGGCGGCCGCCGTCGATTACACTCCCGGCCGATCCGCAATGAAGGTTTGCATGGACATAGAAATCAACGAAGAACTGCGGGCCTACATCGACCCGCTGAGCGAAGACGAGTACACCGCGCTGGAGGGCAGCCTGCTGGCCGAAGGCTGCCGCGATGCGCTGGTGCTGTGGGGCAACGTGCTGGTCGACGGCCACAACCGCTACGGCATATGCAGGAAGCACGGCATCGAGTTTCGCACGGTGCAGAACACGGCCTTCCAGTCGATGGACGACGTGCGGCTCTGGATGATAGACAACCACCTGGGCCGGCGCAGCATCTCCGACTACCAGCGGGGCGTGCTGGCCCTGCGCAAGAAAGACATCCTGCAGTCCAGGAAGCCTGTCCAGGCGCCGCCTTCCGTGGCCTCCGCGGAAGCGGCCGAGCCCTCGCCCGCGCCGCAGGGCAGTGCATCCGCGGAACCGGCCCGGCCGGCCCTGGCGACGCGCGAGGCCGTGGCCCGGGCCGCGCGGCTCAGCACCGCGACGGTGGGCCAGATCGAGCGCATCCAGAAGGCGGCCGCGCCCGAACTCGTGGCGGCGGTCAAGTCGGGAACCATTTCCATCAGCGCGGCGGCGGCGGTCGCCACCCTGCCGGCCGAGGAACAGGTCGTGGCGGTGGCCGGCGGCAAGGACGAACTGCGGCGCGCCGCGCGCCAGGTGCGCGAGAAAAAGGCCAGGCCCCGGCAGGACGATGCGGCGCCCGCTGGCGAAGGCGGAAAGGAGCCGGCCGACCTGCCGCCCGAGAGCACGGATGTGGGCGAGCTGCAGGGCCTGGTGCGCGCGCTCAGGGCCGAGAATGCCGACCTGAAGCGGAAAGTGGCGAACCTGACCGTGGCGCTGAAGGAGGCGCGCGGCGCGAAAGCCGAAAGCGGCATGTAACCGCGGCTTCCCGCCCCATTTACAGAGCTTACATATAGATTACACGCCCCGAACACCGTCCGCCGTATGCTCGCCCCGCGTTCACGCTTTACCGAAAGGAGGTCATCGTGGCGAACAACAGAATTCCGTATGGCATGCTGGTTCTGGGATGTGCGGGGGCATTGGGATTGGCGGCATGCGGGGGAGGTGACGGTTCGTCCGCTCCCGCCCAGGGCACGCTGCAAGTTTCGATGACCGATGCGCCCGCCTGTGGCTTCGATCATGTCTTCGTAACCGTCAGTAAGATCCGTGTGAACGGCAATCCGAATGTCGACGACAACGGCTCGGGCTGGGTCGATATCCCGGTCACGCCGGTCCGGCGGATCGACCTTCTTTCGCTGACCAACGGCGTCATGTCCACGCTGGGCAAGACGGCGCTGCCGGCGGGGGACTATCAGCAGATCCGCCTGGTGTTGCAGGCCAACGCCGGCAAGCCCTATGCCAATGCGGTGGTGCAGACCGGCGGCAGCGGGGACGAGATCGCGCTGACCACGCCCAGCGCCTCGCAAAGCGGCTACAAGATCATCCGGCCGTTCACTGTCGCCCCGGATACGCTGACCGACCTCGTGCTGGACTTCGACGCCTGTAAGTCCGTCGTCGCGCGCGGCAACGGCGGTTTCAATCTCAAGCCGGTGGTAACCGCGATCCCCATCGTGGTGAGCGGCAAGGTGGTCGGCTATGCGCCGGCCGGTTCGCGGGTCTACGCCGAGCGCGGCGGCGAGGTGGTCAAGGGCACCGTGGCCACCAGCGAAGGCGCGTTCACGCTGTCCCCCATCGAGCAGAGCAGCACGACCGGCAACGTCGACGTCGTGGTGGTGCCGCCGGCATCGGCCGCGCGCGGCGTGGGCATCATCCGCTCGGTGCCGGTGGTGGCGGGAGCCAGCACGACGGTATCCACGGCGACGGCGCCTATCGCTCCGCCGCCGTCGGCCTTCAACACCGTGTCGGGAACCGTGACGCCGTTGAGCGCCGAAGCGTCGCTGCGCGCCTTGCAGACGACGGGCGGGGCGAAGTTCGAAGTGGCCTCCACGTTCGCCAGCCTGACGACCGGCGCCTACGCCATGAGCCTGCCCGCCGCCGCGCCGGTGGCCGGCACCTACCAGACCACGCTGCCCATTCCCCTGGTGCCGGATGCGACCGCGGCGGGGCGCTACACGATAGAGGCCACGACCTCGACGGGCACCGTGAAGTCCTCGTCCGTCGATATCGGTACGGGACCGGCAACGCGGGACTTCGCGTTCTGATCCGTACGCAAGGAGCAATCATGAAATCCATCCTGACTGCCATCGCCGCGGCGACCGTGCTGGGCGGATGCGCGGTGTACACCCCCGGAGGCGCCGTCGTGGCGCCCGCGCCGGGGTACTACTACGATTCGCCGGGGTATTACTACGAGTATCAACCGGCCTATCGGGGCGGTTACCCCGGCCCGCGCTTCTGCCCGCCGGGGCAGGCGAAGAAGGGGCGCTGCTAGCGTGGGTAAGGGGGGGGCGGCGCCATGGGCCCGTCCCCCTCGTTGGGCCGTCCGGCTGGTTCAGGCCAGCGCGGGGTAGTCGATGTACCCCTTTTCCGTACCGCCGTAGAACGTGGTGTTGTCCGGCGCGTTCAGCGGTGCCTGTTCGCGCAGGCGGCGCACCAGGTCCGGATTGGCGATGAACAGCTTGCCGAAGGCCACGAGATCCGCGGCCCCGCTTTGGACCGCTTGCTCGGCGGTTGCGCGGTCGTAGCCGTTGTTGGTCATCCAGGCGCCCCTGCCGCCGGCCTGGGCGTAGGCCGCTTTCAGCGCGGCGTAGTCGAACGGGGCAGCGCCCTGGCGGTAATCGCGGGCACCGCCCGTCGCCCCCTCGATGATGTGGACGTAGGCCAGCCCGTAGCCGGCCAGCTTGCGCACCACGTAGTCGAACAGGGGCTGGGGTTCGGGGTCCGAGGCATCGTTGGCCGGCGTGACGGGCGAGATGCGGATACCGGTGCGGCCGGCCCCGATCTCGTCGGTGATGGCATCCAGCACTTCGGTCAGCAGGCGCGCCCGGTTCTCGATGGAGCCGCCGTAGGCATCGTCGCGGTGGTTGCTGCCCGAACGCAGGAACTGGTCGATCAGGTAGCCGTTGGCGGCGTGCAGTTCGACGCCGTCGAAGCCGGCCTCGATGGCGGCGCGGGCGGCGCGCCGGTAGTCGGCGACGATGCCGGGCAATTCATCGAGCCGCAGCGCGCGAGGCTCGGAGGTCGGGGCGAAGCCGCCTCCGTCCGGTCCGACCAGGTAGGTCTTGGCGTTGGCCCGGATGGCCGAGGGCGCCACCGGCGCGCCGCCGTCCGGTTGCAGCGAGGTGTGCGAGATCCGGCCCACGTGCCAGAGCTGGACGACGATCTTGCCGCCCGCGGCGTGGACCGCGTCGGTCACGCGCCGCCAGCCGGCCAGTTGTTCTTCCGAATACAGCCCGGGCACGTCGGCATAGCCCTGGCCCTGGTGGCTGATGGCGGTGGCTTCCGTGATCAGCAGGCCGGCGCTGGCGCGCTGACTGTAATAGGTGGCCGTGACGGGCAGGGGAACGGCGCGCGGCGACCGGTTGCGGGTCAGCGGGGCCATGACGATGCGGTTGGCGAGCTGGAGATCGCCGACGGTGATGGGGTCGTACAGCGTTGTCATAAGGAATCCTGGCTAGGCGGTGTGCCGAATCATATCGATGGACCTCGAATTTTATATCGTTAAATGACGATATATGCTCATGCCCGTTGTGCCAGAGGGGGCATCCGGCGGCGGGGGCGCCCCGCAATCCGGTACTATGCCCGGCTGGTTTCAGTGTGCCGTGCCGTCGTCGCCGTCGTTCCATGTCCGATCGCTCCCCTTCCTCCCGGGTTTCCGCGCCGCGGCCGGGTTTCTCCATTGCCACCCTGCGCGCCTGGCTGGCGTCCTTCCGGCCGGGCCGCATGCGCATCAATGGACGCGAGCGCCTGCGCATCGTCCTGGGCGCGCTGGCAGGGGTCCTGCTGGCCGCCTGGGCGAGCCGGATGGCCGCCGGCGGCCTGGGGAGCGCCGCCTGGATGGTCGCTCCGCTGGGCGCCAGCGCGGTGCTGGTGTTCGCCTTGCCGGCCAGCCCGCTGGCCCAGCCATGGTCGGTCGTCGGCGGCAACACGCTGTCGGCGCTGGTGGGCATCATCTGCGTCAACGTGATCGGCGATCCCGTCCTGGCGGCCGCGCTGGCGGTGGGCGGCGCCATCGTGGTGATGCTGTCGCTGCGCTGCCTGCATCCCCCGGGCGGCGCAGCCGCCCTGACCGCGGTGCTGGCCCAGGCCGCCGACTACCGCTACGCGCTGTTCCCGGTGCTGGCCAATTCGGTACTGCTGATCATGGCCGGCCTGGCCTACAACAGCCTGACCGGCCGCCGCTATCCCCATGCCCAGGCCAAGCCCGTGCCCGGCCCCCGGTCCCGCTTCACGGCGGCCGACCTGGATGCCGCGCTGGCGCACTACAACCAGGTGCTGGACGTCAGCCCCGACGACCTGGAGAACCTGCTGCACCATGCGGAAATGGCCGCCTACCGGCGCAGCCTGGGCGAGTTGCGCTGCCGCGACATCATGACGCGCACGCCGCTCAGCGCCGTGCAGGACATGCCGCTCAAGGAGGCCTGGGCCTTGATGCGCCAGCATCGCATCAAGGCGCTGCCGGTGATCGACCAGGCCCGCGGCGTGGTGGGCATCGTGACGGTGGCCGATTTCATGCGGCAGCTGGAGATGGACCGGCCGGAAGGGTGGGGCGGGCGGCTGCGCGCGCTGGTCGGCCTGGCGCCGGGCGCGGGTGGGCGTCCCCGGGTCATTTCGCAGATCATGACCCGGCATGTCCGGGTGGTCAGCGCCAGCCGCTACGTGATCGAGCTGATCCCGCTGTTCGCCGACGGCGGCCATCACCACATTCCCGTCATCGACGAGGAGCGCACACTGGCCGGCATCATCACGCAAACCGATCTTGTCAAGGCCCTGTCACGGGCGATTGGAGCCGGAAGAGAGGCCTGATTCGGCGTCTTTTCCGCGGCGAAGCGCATCTCAACTTGGCGGCGGGCCCGCCGTTAATACCGTTGCAAGTACGTTGACCGGAGACAGGCCCACTATCGTCCAGCTGTCCAGGCGTGGTTCCGGGTCTCCCTTGAGCCCGTCCCTCCATGCGACTTGATACCTTAGACCGCGTTTGCGCCGATCCGGTGGCCTCTTTCGAAAGCGCCATCGATTTCTTCGCGCGCATCGACCAGCAGGGCCGGTTCCTGTATATCTCCGAGCCGGGGCTCGCGTTCATCGGCTATCACCGCGAGTACCTGCGCATCGTCACGCTGCGCGACCTGGTCCCGCAGGAAGACGCGCCCCTGCTCGAAGCCTGCCTGCGGCAGGCCCAGCAGACGGGCGAGGTGCAGAAGTGCACGCTGCACCTGATCAAGACGCTGACCTATCCCCGGCTGGTCGAGCTGCGCGTCGCGCCCGACGCGATCGAACCCGGACAGTTGCTGGTGGTCGGGCATGACGTGTCGGCCTGGGCCGACAACGAGCAGTGCCTGACCTACGCCATGTACCACGACGTGCTGACCGGGCTCGACAACCTGGCGTCGGCGCGCCACGAGATCGAGCGGGCCAAGCAGGAGGCGCTGGACAAGGGCTATCGCGTGGCCCTGCTGCAGATCGACATCGACGAGTTCCATCGCGTCAACCAGGCCTTCGGCTACGAAGCCGGCGACCGCATCCTGCACGAGACCGCGCTGCGGCTCAAGAGCGCCTGCCACGCCCGGGAATTCGTGGCGCGCTGCTACAGCGACGCCTTCCTGATCCTGTTGCGCGACGTGCCCGACCGCGACTACGTCGAGGAATTCGCCCGCCGTGTCTCCGATGCGATCCAGCTCCCGTATTCGCACGAGGGGCAGACGCTGCAACTGTCGGTGCGCATCGGTGCCGTGCTGTTTCCCGACCGGGCCAACGGCTGCGACCAGTTGCTCTACCACGTGGACGAGGCGCTGGCGCAGGCGGGCCGCAATCGCGGCTACAGCTTCGCCTTCTACGAGCGGCGCGCGGCCGGCAACCGGCCCGACACGCTCAGGCTGGAGTCCGACCTGCACAGCGGCATTCGCAACGGCGAGTTTTCGCTGCACTACCAGCCCATCGTCGAGGCGCGCAACGGCGAAGTGACCGGGATCGAGGCCCTGATGCGCTGGCATCATCCGGTCCTGGGCGCCGTCTCGCCCGAGATATTCATCTCGCTGGCGGAGTCGGCCGGCCTGATCAACTTCCTGGGCGGATGGGCCCTGAAGAATGCCTGCATGCAGCTCATGCAGTGGGACGCGCGCGGCATCCACCTGCAATACGCCAGCGTCAACGTCTCGGCCCAGCAGTTCCGCGACAAGCGTTTCCCCGCGGCGGTGCGCGAGGCGTTCAAGCTGACGGGGCTGGCGCCCCGGCGCATCGTGCTCGAAATTACCGAAAGCGTGCTGATGGAGGATCCGGCCCACGCCAAGACCCTGCTCGAGGAACTGACCGATCTGGGCGTGCGATTCGCCGTGGACGACTTCGGCACCGGCTATTCCAGCCTGGCCTATCTGCAGAGCTTTCCGCTGGCCGCGCTGAAGATCGACCGGCGTTTCATCAGCAACCTGCCTTCCTCGCGCAACGACCAGGCCATCGTCGATGCCATCGTGGGGCTGGCCGGCACGCTGGGCCTGGACCTGGTGGCCGAGGGCGTCGAAACCGAGGCCCAGCGCGACCTGCTGGTGGCCAGCGGCTGCGAATTGATCCAGGGCTGGCTGGTCTGCAAGGCCCTGCCCATCAACGAGCTGGCGCACAAGTTCGAAACCGGCGAGCTGCGGCCGCTGGCGAACTGACGCCGGAACACGGATTTTTCATGCCGGACATCCAACAACGCCACGCGTTGACCCGCAAGCTGTGGTCGCGCATCAACGAGCGCGGCGACTTTCCGCTGCTGTCCGACTCCCTGCGCGCCACCATCTCGGCAATGAAGGGAGACGACCACGACATCACGGCGCTGGCCCAGATCGTGTTGTCGGACTTCACGCTGACGCAGCGCGTCATCCGCCTGGCCAACTCGGCCATGTACATGGCCTTCGGCGGCAACATCACCACGGTGTCCCGCGCGCTGGTCGTGCTCGGCATCGAGGCCGTGGGCCACCTGGTGCTGGGGCTCAAGCTGGTCGACCATTTCCAGCAGTCGCACCTGCAACTGCAGCGGCTGGACGCCAAGCTGGAGCTGAACCGGGCGATGCTGGCCGGCTGCGTGGCGCGCAGGGTATGCGAGGTGCGCGAGCTGCTGACCAGCGAGGAAGCCGTGGTCTGCACGCTGATGCGCCAGCTCGGCAAGCTGCTGTGCATCTTCTATCTCGAGAGCGAGTGGACCCAGATCCGCGAGCATGCCCTGGAGTACCGCCGCACCGAGGACGAAGTGTCGGCCGAGGTGCTGGGCATCAGCTTCGAGGAACTGGCCGAGGACGCCGCCGAGCGTTGGGGGCTGCCGGCGGTGATCCGGCGCGGCATGGAGCCCTTCGACCTTGCCGGCCTGCCAGCCGACCAGGACATCGTGCTGGACCACGACCCGTGGCTGCGCGCGGTGGCCAGCTTCTCGGTGCAGATGTCGCGCAGCATGACCATCGCGGGCGGCGACGTCGAGCTGCGCGAGCGCCGGATGCGCGAGACGGTGCAGCGCTATGCGCGCGCGCTGGCGGTCGAGCCCGAGCCGCTGTACGAGATCATGGAGGAACTGACCCGCGAGCGGGCCAGCCAGCGCTTCATCCAGGAAATCGACGACCTGCACGCCGAATCGACGCAGGGCGGTTCGCACAATGCCGAGCGCACGCTGCGCGAAGGCATGCGCGACCTGCGCTCGCTGCCGTCCGAGCACCACCTGGGTCCGGTGCTGGCCATGGCGTCCGAGGCCATGCTGGCGGGCATGCAGTTCTCGCGCACCATCGTTTTCGTGCGCGATCCACGCCGCCATACCTTCGAGGCGCGGCTGGGGTTCGGCCGCGGCATCGAACAGTTACTCCCTCAATTGCGCTTCAATGAGATATTCTCGGTGGACGTCTTCCACCTGGCCATCACCAATTCAGTGGGAATCTTCATCGAGAACGCCTGCGACCCCAAGTTCAGCGTCCACATCCCGCGCTGGTTCCGCGATGCCGTGCCCGATTCGCACGCCTTCGTGCTGCTGCCCGTGCGCGCCGACAAGGACACCGTGGCGCTGATCTACGGCGACTGGAACAGCGCGCAGCTGGCTCGCAAGATCCTTCCCGAGGAAATGGCCGCCCTGAACGAGCTGGCGCGGGAACTGGGCCGATTCTTCGGCCATGCCCGCACGGCGGCTCGCGAAGCGCCTTGAGCGGCGGCCGCGACGCCTTGCATCGCCAGTTGATCGAACTGGCACGGCGAAAGGCGCTGTCGGCCCGGGCGGCGGAGGAGGGGCTGCGGTTGGCGGCGGTGCTGCCCGACGGACCGGCCTGGCGGCGTTTCCTCGAACACGTCTGCGCCTACGGGGGCGCGCTGGCCTGCGCCGCGGGCATCATCTTCCTGGTGGCCTTCAACTGGCAGGAATGGCCGCCCATCGCCAAGTTTTCCCTGTTGCAAGCCCTGCTGGCGGCCGCCGCCGCGGGGGCGTGGCGCCTGGGCACGGCGCGGCCGGCGGGCCGGGTGGCGCTGCTGTTCGCGATGATCCTGTGCGGCGCGCTGCTGGCCTATCTCGGCCAGCACTACCAGACCGGGGCCGACAGCTACCAGTTGTTCCTGGCGTGGGGCCTTGTCATCCTGCCCTGGGTGGCCGCGTCGCGGTCGGCCGCGGCGTGGGCGCTGCTGCTGGTGCTGGCCAACCTGGCGGTCCAGCTTTACGTAGGGCGGTTCTCGCCTTTCCTGCTGGCCGCGCTGGACGGAGGATGGCCACATCCCTGGCTGTTCTGGCTGAACCTGGCCGCCGTCGCGGCGGCCGAAGGGTTGGGCGGCCGGCTGATCGACGGCGGCCGGCTGCGTTTCCTGCCCCGGCTGGCCGGCGTGCTGGTGCTGGCCGCCATCGTCGGCGCACTGTTCGGCGCGATCCTGGGCGAAGCGCGCGCCGGCGGCATCCTGGCCTGGGCCACGCGGGCCGTGATGGCCTTGGTCCTGGCCGGCGGTTTCCTGTTCTACCAGTGGCGCCGGGACCTGCCCATGCTTACCCTGTGCTGCCTGGCGGCGATCGCGGTCGCGACGGCAGGGCTCGCGCGGCTGCTGGCCGAAGGCGATCCGGGCGAGCTCTCGCTGCTTGTCGTAGGCGGTTTCCTGATCGCGGCCTCGGCCGGCGCCGCCGCCTGGCTGCGGCGTTTGCAGGCCCGGTGGGCGGGAGAGGCGGCATGACCGGCCTGCCGCAGGTCTGGGACGAATTGCGCCGGCAGGGGCTGGCCGAGGGCGATGTCCCGCCCGCGATGCCGGCCGAAGCCGCCATGCCCTGGCACGTGCGCCTGATGCTGGGCGTGTGCGGCTGGCTGGGCGGCCTTCTGCTGCTGGTCTTCGCCGGACTGGTCGTGCCGGATCCCTTCGACTCGCACAGCCTGGTGGTGGTGGGCGTGCTGTTGCTGATCGTCGCCCGCATGCTGCTGCACGGCCAGCCGCCCGAACTGCGCGCGCAGTTCGCGCTCAGCCTCTGCCTGGCGGGCTACGGTGCCGTCGCCGTCGCCGGCGCGGCCTGGTTGCCCGTCTGGGGGACTTTCCTGGCGGCAGCGGGACTGGGGCTGGTCCTGGCGGCCGTCATGCCGCATGCGATCGCTCGCTGTTTCGGCGTCCTGGCCTTGCTGCTGGCGGGCGAGGGGTGTTTGCGCGAGCTGGGCTGGCCCAGTCCCGTGCCGGCCATCGCGGCCTGGACCTGCGCGGCGACCTGGCTGGACGAGACCCGGTGGGCGCATCGTCTGGGACAAATCCAGGCACCGCTGGCCTGGGGCGCGACGCTGGCGCTGTGGGTGCTGGGCCTGGCCGGCGCGCTGCTGCCCGGCATGGACCTGTCGGTGCCGCCCGCCTGGCGTGGCCTGGCCTGGGCGGCGTATTTGCTGGCGGCGTTGCCGCTGGCCTGGGTGGCCTGGCGCCTGTCGGCCCGCGCGCGCCCGGCCGTCCGCGGCTGGGCCGCCGGTACCGCGTGCGTGCTGGTGCTGGCCGGGGCCTGGGTCCCGGGCGTGGCCTTCGGCCTGATGACCGCGCTGCTGGGCCATGCCCGTGCCCGTATTCCGCTCTGGGTAGGCGGGCTGCTGGTGGCGCTGTGGAGCATAGGGTGGTTCTACTACGCGCAGGCCTGGTCCCTGCCGCGCAAGGCGGCGGTGCTGCTGGCGCTGGGGGGCGTGCTGCTGCTGGCCTGGCGCGGCATCGCCCGGTTGGGCGCGCCGGAGGCCGGCCATGAGTGAACGCCTGGTCCGCTGGCTGATCGCCGCCGGGCTGGTCCTGGTGCTGGGCCTGGTCAATGCGTCGATCTGGCGCAATGAATCGCTGCTGGCCAGCGGGACGCTGGTGTCGCTGGAGCTGGCGCCGGTCGACCCCCGGTCGCTGATGCAAGGCGACTACATGGCGCTGGACTGGGCGGTCGCGCGCGAACTGCGCCAGCGCCTGGGCCAGGACTTGCCCGCTTCGGGAACACTCGTGGTCCGGCGCGAGGCCGGCTCCAGCCGCGCCGGACTGGTCAGGCTGGACGACGGCGCGCCGCTGGCCGAGCGCGAACACCGGCTGGCCTATACCGTGCGAGACGGGCGGGTCAGGATCGTGACCGACGCCTATTTCTTCCAGGAAGGGCGCGCCGCGGACTTCGAGCGTGCCCGCTACGGCGCGCTGCGCGTAGGCGAGGACGGCCGCGCGCTGCTGGTCGGCCTGCAGGACGCCGACCTGGGCTGGCTGGGCCCTCGCGGCAAGCAGCCGTAAGGGCCCGGCGGCGTCAGTCTTCCTGGTTCTTGGCCTGGTTGACGTTGGTGTCGGCGGGCACGCTCTGGGTCAGCCAGACGTTGCCGCCGACCGTCGAGCCCCGGCCGATGGTGATGCGGCCCAGGATGGTCGCGCCGGCGTAGATGACCACGTCGTCTTCCACGATGGGGTGGCGGGCGATGCCCTTGGTCAGCTTGCCGTCGGGGTCGGCGGGGAAGCGCTTGGCGCCCAGCGTGACGGCCTGGTACAGGCGCACGCGTTCGCCGATGATCGTGGTCTCTCCGATCACCACGCCCGTGCCGTGGTCGATGAAGAAGCTGGCGCCGATCTGCGCGGCCGGGTGGATGTCGATGCCGGTGGCCGAGTGGGCGATGTCCGAGATCAGCCGAGCCAGGAAGGGCGCGCCCAGCTTGTGGATGGCATGGGCCAGCCGGTAATGGATGATGGCCTTGATGCCGGGGTAGGACAGCAGGATTTCGGAAATGCTGGTGGCCGCCGGATCGCCCTGGTAGGCCGCGTGCAGGTCGCTGACCAGGACGGCGCGAATGGCCGGCAATTGCGCGGCGAAGCGTCGGGTGAGCTCGACCGCCTTGCCTGCCAGGTTCTGCTTGTCGTGGGTGTCCGGCGCTTCCGAGAAATACAGCGCGCGGCGAACCTGTTCACAGAGCAGGTTGAGCGTGGCGTTCAGCGTGTTGCCGACGAAATAGTCGATGCTGTCGTCGGTCAGCTTGCAGCGCCCGTAATGCGTGGGGAAGAGCGCGGCCGACAGGCCGTCCAGCACGGTGACCAGGGCCTCGCGCGAGGGCAGCTCGCGCACCCGGTCCAGGTAGCGGATCTTGTGCTCGATCTCGCGCGAGGTGCGCAACTGCTCGACGATGTCGGCCAGGTGCCACTCGGGAGCGATGTCCGGGGACGGCGTGTGCGGTAGGTTCATGACGGAAAAATAGGTTGCGTGGGCAATGTCCCCAAGCATAGTCGAAGCGGCTTTCCCCGCTAGGGGAAACCCTTTCGACTCGTCTGGTATGGCCCGAAACGGTAGAATATCGCCCCAAGTCGCCCGCGCATGGGCCCCGCGCCGGCTCGCGCCGCAGGAGTCCGGGCACCAGCCCAGGCACAAACCCAGGCGCAAACGCGACACCTATAGGGACACTCACATGAACCGCATTTTCAGTCAATCGCTGGTGGCAGCGGCCGCCCTCGGCGCCGCTGCGTTCGCCCAGGCCGCCGACGTCAAGATCGGCCTCGCGGCCGCCCTGTCCGGCGGTGCCGGCCAGTACGGCGCCGCCATCCGCAACGGCTTCCAGCTGGCCGCCGACGAACTCAACGCCGCGGGCGGCGTCAACGGCAACACCATCAAGCTGGTCATCGAAGACGAACAGGGCAAGAAAGAAGAAGCCATCAACGTCTTCAAGAAGCTGGTGTTCCAGGACAAGGTCGTGCTGATCTTCGGCCCGACGCTGTCCAACTCGGCCCAGGCCGCCGACCCGATCGCGCAGGCTGCCAAGACCCCGGTGTTCGGCACCTCCAACACCGCGGACGGCATCACCTCCATCGGCAACTACGTCTTCCGCAACTCGGTCACCGAGGCCGACGTGCTGCCCGAGACCATCCGCGTCGCCGCCAAGCACAACGGCATCAAGAAAGTCGCGGTGTTCTACGGCAACGACGACGTCTTCACCAAGAGCGGCTACGACAACTTCAAGAAGGCCCTGGCAGACCTGAAGATCCCGGTCACCACGACCGAGACCTTCGCCAAGGGCGACGTCGACTTCAAGGCCCAACTGACCAAGATCAAGGCCACCAATCCCGACGCCGTGGTGCTGTCGGCGCTGATCGCCGAAGGCGGTCCCATCATGGTGCAGGCGCGCCAGCTGGGCCTGAACGTGCCCTTCATCGGCGGCAACGGCATGAACTCGGTCAAGGTGTTCGACCTGGCCAAGGAGCGGGCCGACGGCCTGTGGGTCGGCAGCCCCTGGTCCATCGAGAACGGCACCCCCGAGAACACCAAGTTCATCGCCGCCTACAAGGCGAAGTACAATGTGGCCCCCGACCAGTTCGCCGCCCAGGCCTACGACGCGATGCACATCGTGGCCGAAGCCCTGAAGAAGGTGAAGCTGTCGGGCAACCTGCAGGCCGACCGCACCGCCCTCCAGGCGGCGCTGCCCGCGGTGAAGATCACCGGCGCGACCGGTGCCTTCCAGTTCCGCCAGGCCAAGGGTGTCGCCGGCAAGCCCGGCGGCTACGATGCGGTCCAGACCCCCATCGTGATGGTTACCCGCGGCGGCCGCTACGTCATCGAGAAATAAGCGGTACCCGCGGAACCCGCCGGCCTCGCGCCGGCGATCCGAAAAGGGCGCGGGACTCCCGCGCCCTTTGTAATAGCAAAGTAGGGCTCGTGCCCATTTTCCATTGGTAATCTTGCTGCTTCGCTCCTGTATCCGGCCCTGGCAAAAAGTAGGCCGCCCGATCCAGGGCGCCGAGGATCCGGCTCCGCCGGTCCTCCAGCGCCGCCCCCCGGGGGGCGCGCGAAGCGCGTAGGGGGGGGCATGCTCCAACAGCAACTCGTCAACGCACTATCGCTGGGATGCGTTTACGCTCTGTTCGCGCTCGGCTTCACGCTGGTATTCGGCGTGCTGGGCGTCATCAATCTTTCGCACGGCGCCGTGTTCATGGTGGGCGCCTACGTGGCGCTGCAGCTGATCACCCAGTTCGACCTGCCCCTGTGGGCCGGCCTGGCCGCCGCGGCGGTGGGCAGCGGCATCGTCGGCATCCTGATCGACGTGCTCGTCCTGAAGCGCCTGCGCAAGCGCAACGCGCCCCACCTCATACCCATGATCGCCACCATAGGCGTGGCCATCGCGCTCAACAGCGGCATGCAGGGCATCTACGGCGCCGCCAACATGCGCTTCCCGTCCGGCCTGGTGCCCGACGACGCCATCGAGATCGCCGGGCTGCACATGACCGTGATCGAGCTCGTCATCATCTTCCTGTCGTTCGCGCTCATGGCCGCGCTGATGGTCGTCATGAAGCGGACCCAGCTGGGCAGGGGGCTGCGCGCCATCGCCGAATCGCCCAAGGCGGCCTCGCTGCTGGGCATCAACGTCGAGGGGCTGTTCATGCTGACGTCCTTCGCCGCGGCCGCCCTGGGCGGCGTGGCCGGCGTGCTGATCGGCCTCTATTCCAACGCGGTGTTCCCGCTGATGGGCCAGCCCATGCTGCACAAGGGCATCGCCGTCATCATCCTGGGCGGCATGGGCGACATCCGCGGCGCCATGATAGGCGGCCTGTTCCTGGGCTTCGCGGAGGTGCTGTCGGTGGCCTACATCGGCTCCACCATGCGCGACGCCGTGGCCTTCGGCCTCCTGTTCCTGATCCTGCTCGTTCGCCCGCAGGGCTTGTTCGGCAAGGTGCTGGAACGCAAGGCATAAGGACGCAGACAAGAAATGGAATGGTTCGATAACTTCTGGTCGATCTACAGCAACCTGGTGCTGACCCTGGGTACCAACGCCTTGCTGGCGCTGTCGATCTACCTGACGCTTTCGTGCGGCATGCTGGCCATGGCCAATGCCGCTTTCATGGGGATAGGCGCCTACACCGCGTCCATCCTGACGATGAACTTCGAGATGTCCTTCCCCGTGGCGCTGCTGGGCGGCATGGCCGCGCCCATGCTGGTGGCCTTCGTCATCGGCAAGCCCACGCTGCGCCTGTCCGGGGTCTACCTGGCCATGGCCACGCTGGGCTTCGGCGAGGTGGTCCGGGTCGTGATCCTGAACACGGAATCGTGGACGGGCGGCGCGCTGGGCCTGAACGGCATCCCCCAGCTGACGCAGTGGTGGCACATCGCGCTGGCCGTGGTGCTGGCGCTGGCCGTGCTGTTCCGGCTGCTGCGCTCGAAGGTCGGCCGCGCGTTCGAGGCCATCAAGGAGGACGAAACCGCCGCCGGGCTGATGGGCATCGACGTCAACAACACCAAGATGCTGGCCTTCGTCCTGGGGGCGCTGCTGGCGGGGCTCGCGGGCGCGCTGAACGCCCACCTGACGTTCTTCATCGGTCCCAACGAATACGGCTTCGACCGGGGCGTCGAGATCCTGACCATGACCATCCTGGGCGGCATCGGC
The DNA here is from genome assembly GCF_003854895.1 of Pigmentiphaga sp. H8. Classification (NCBI taxonomy): domain Bacteria; kingdom Pseudomonadati; phylum Pseudomonadota; class Betaproteobacteria; order Burkholderiales; family Alcaligenaceae; genus Pigmentiphaga; species Pigmentiphaga sp. H8. The sequence continues at coordinate 2,001,482 of NZ_CP033966.1, forward strand.
AGCCTGGCCGGGCCGGTGGCCGGCGCCGTGATCCTGACGCTGCTGCCCGAGACGCTGCGCGCGTTCAACGATTTCCGGCTGGTCATCAACGGCGTGATCCTGGTCCTGATCGTGCTGTTCCTGCCCAAGGGCATCTGGGATCCGACGCTGCTGCGCAGCTGGTTCCGCCGGCGGAGCCACTGACATGCTGAAACTACAATCCATCTCCAAGAGCTTCGGCGGATTGCACGTACTGCAGGACGTCAACATCGAGGTTCCGCAAGGGACGATCTTCGGACTGATCGGCCCCAACGGCGCGGGCAAGACGACGGTGTTCAACCTGATCACCGGCCTGCTCGAACCCACGGGCGGCTCGCTCACCTTCGACGGCCAGGATCTCGTGGGCGCCAAGCCGCACCAGATCACCCGGCGCGGCATCGCCCGCACGTTCCAGAACATCCGCATCTTCAAGGAAATGTCGCTGCTCGAGAACGTGGTGGTCGGCATGCACCGCCACCTGGACTACGGTCCGACCGGCCTGCTGCTGGCGCTGCCCGGGTTCCGCGCCCAGGAGCGCCGCGCGCGCGAACGGGCGCTCGAGCTGCTGTCCTGGGTCAAGCTGGAGCACAAGGCGCACCAGACCGCTGACAACCTGTCCTACGGCGACCAGCGCAAGCTGGAGCTGGCCCGCGCGCTGGCGACCGAGCCTAAGCTGCTGCTGCTGGACGAACCCGTGGCGGGCATGAACACCGGCGAGAAAGTGGACCTGATGGCCGAGATCGAGAACATCAAGGCGCGGGGCTACACCATCTTCATGATCGAGCACGACATGCGCTTCGTGATGGGCCTGTGCGACCGCATCGCGGTGCTGAATTTCGGGCGGATCATTGCCGAGGGCCTGCCCGAGGAAATCCGCAACAACCCGATGGTGATCGAGGCCTACCTGGGACGCGAGGACGACGTGGCGGACGAGGTGCACGCATGAATCCGCTGCTGAAAGTCGACGGCCTGAAGGTTTCCTACGGCCACATCGCCGCGGTCAAGGGCATCGACCTCGAACTGCGCGAGGGCGAGATCACGACGCTGGTCGGCGCCAACGGCGCGGGCAAGTCCACCACGCTGCTGGCCCTGTCGGGGCTGATTCCCAAGGAAGCGGGCACGGTCACGTTCCAGGGCGAGGACATCTCGCGCCTGGCGCCGCACCGTATCGTCTCCCGGGGCATCGTGCAGGTCGCCGAGGGCCGTGCCATCCTGACCACGATGACGGTGCGCGAGAACCTCGAGCTGGGCGCCTATACCCGGCGCGACAAGGGCGGGATCGGTGCCGACCTGGAGCGCGTGTTCGAACTCTTCCCCCGGCTCAAGGAGCGCCTGAACGGCATGGCGGGCAACCTGTCGGGCGGCGAGCAGCAGATGCTGGCGATCGGGCGGGCGCTGATGGCCAAGCCCCGGCTGCTGCTGCTGGACGAGCCGTCCATGGGGCTGGCGCCCATCATCGTGCAGGAGATCTTCCGCATCCTGCGCGAGATCAATCGGCAGGGGCTGACGATTTTCCTGGTCGAGCAGAACGTGCGGCAGGCGCTCAAGATCGCCCATCGTGGCTACGTGCTCGAGACGGGCGACATCGCACTGTCCGGCTCCGGCAAGGAACTGCTGGGCGATCGCCGCCTGGTGGAAGCCTATCTGGGCGGCTGAGGCCCGTCCGGTCATACCGTGAAGCTGCCCCTGCCTCCGATGAAGTCGCTGCGGGCCTTCGAGGCCGCGGCGCGGCTGATGAGCTTCACGGCGGCCGCCGACGAACTCTGCGTCACGCAGGTGGCGGTCAGCCGCCAGGTCCGCGGCCTGGAGGATTTCCTGGGCGTGGAGCTGTTCGACCGGCGCGGGCAGTCGATCGCGCTGACCAAGGCGGGCAGCCGCTATTATCCCGCGGTGCGCCGGGCGCTCAACGACCTGGGGTTCGCGACCTCGCAGCTCAGCCGGCGCGGGCAGCCGCAGGTGCTGTCCATCCTGGCCTACAACACGTTCGCGCAGTGCTGGCTGATTCCCATGCTGCCGGCTTTCCACGAGCAGCATCCCTCGGTGGAGATCCGGCTGTCGGCGTCCTCGGCCCTGGTCGATTTCAATCACCAGGATTTCGACGCCGCCATCCGTTTCGGGGTACCCGATATCCCGGGAATCGAAGTCGACATGCTGGCGCCGATCGAACTCGTGCCGGTCATGAGTCCGGATCTCCTGGCGCAGGCCGGCGGGACGCCGGACGTGTCGGCCATGCTCGAGCTGCCGCTATTGCATTCGCTTGCCCGTCCGGGAGACTGGGAGGGCTGGTTCCGCCACGCGGGGCTGGCCAGCGACCATGCCGGCCGGGGCCACAAGTTCGAGAGTTCGCTGATGGCCTACGAGGCGGCGATACGCGGCCTGGGCGTGGCGCTGGGTGTCCGCATCCTGGTCGAGGGCTACCTGGCGTCGGGGCAGCTCGTCGCGCCGTTCGACACCTCTTATCGGCCCGCGGGCGGCTATTTCCTCGTGCATCCCAAGGACCGAGCCCCCACCGCCGCGTTCCGGGCGTTCCGCCGATGGCTGCTGTCCGAGCTGGGCTCGCGCGCCGACGACGTGATGGACGAGCCGCCGCCGCCCCCCTCGGCCAACCCTACAAAATAGTTGGCCTGATCCGCCCGAAAAGTCATTTCCCCTTCGCCTGGCGTATGCGCAGAATGTACGGCACGACTTTGCGCAGGAGGAATCGACGATGGCTGAACTGGCGGACCTGGGTATCGCATCCATGCGGTCCCGATGCTCCGAAGCCGAATGGGAGGCTCGGGTCAATCTGGCGGCGTGTTACCGCCTGGTCGAGTTCTACGGGATGGCCGACATGGCCGCCAACCATATCTCGGCCCGGGTGCCCGGCGAGGAAAACGCATTCCTGATCAACGCCTACGGGTTGCTGTACGAGGAAATCACCGCGTCCAGCCTGATCAAGATCAACGCCGACGGCGAAGTCCTGAGCGCGCCCGATTTCGGACCGGACCTGAAGTACGGCGTCAACCGCGCGGGTTTCGTCATCCACAGCGCGATCCACCAGGCCAGGCACGAACTGTCGTGCGTCATCCATACGCACACCTGGCCCGGGATGGCCGTGTCGGCGCTCGAGTGCGGCCTGTTGCCGCTGGCGCAGACCTCGATGCGCTTCGTCAACATCAGCTACCACGACTACCAGGGCGTGGTGCTGGACGAGGCGGAGCAGGCTTCCCTGGTGGCCGACCTGGGCGACAACAACGCCATGATCCTGAGGAACCACGGATTGCTGACCGTCGGGCGGACGATACCCGAGGCATTCAACGCCATGCATCGCCTGGAACTGTCCTGCAAGCTGCAGCTGGCGGCCATGGCCTGCAACAGCCCGCTGAATCCCGTTCCCCAGGACGTCCTGGACAAGACCTACATGAACTACCAGCCGCAGACCCGGCGGCCGTACGGCGTCATGGAATGGCCCGCGCTGCTGCGCAAGCTGGACCGGATCGATCCGAGCTACCGGCTATAGCCCCACGGCAGAACAGAATCAAGACAACGGAGACATCATGACTTTCCTGGCATCCCCCTGGCGCATGAGCCTCGGCGCCGCTTGCATGGCAATCGCCGGGCCGCTGCTGGCCGGACAGGCCCTGGCGGCTTCCTTTCCCGAGCGGCCGCTCAAGCTCGTCGTCCCCTTTCCGCCCGGCGGCGGGACGGACCTGGTCGGCCGCATCGTTGCCGAGAAGATGGGTGAGTACTTCGGCAAGCCGGTCATCGTCGAGAACCGGCCGGGCGGCGGCACGGTCATCGGCACCGACTACGTGGCCAAGAGTCCGCCCGACGGCTATGCCATCGTGATGGGGACCTTCGCCTACGCGGTCAATCCCAGCCTGCAGCAGAAGCTGCCGTATTCCAACGAGACCTCGCTGATGTCCGCCGGCATGGTGGCCAAGGCGCCGAACGTGCTGGTGGTGAATCCGCAGCGTCCCTACAAGACGGTGGCCGAGCTGATCGCCTACGCGAAGGCTAATCCCGGGAAGATCAACTATGGGTCCAACGGCAACGGGACCTCCGCGCACCTGGCGGGCGCGCTGTTCGCGACGCTGTCCGGAACGGAACTGACGCACGTGCCCTACAAGGGTGCGGCGCCGGCGCTGAACGATCTGATCGGCGGGCAGATCGACGTCATCTTCTCGACCATTCCCGGCGCCCTGAGCTACATCAAGGCGGGCAAGCTGCGGGCGCTGGCGGTAACCTCGGCCGACCGGTCGGCGGTGCTGCCGGACCTGCCCACCGTGGCCGAGGCAGGGGTGGCGGGGTACGACGCCCAGGCCTGGTACGGCTTTCTCGTCCCGGCCGGTACGCCGGCACCGGTCGTCGACAGCCTGAACCGGGCGATCAACCAGGCGGCCGAGACGCCGGTGTTCCAGCGCCTGGTGAAAGAGGAGGGCCTGATCAAGGTGACCGGCGATCCGGCGTCGATGGACCGCTACGTACGCGCCGAGGAGAGCCGCTGGCGCAAGATCATCCAGGACGCCGGCCTGCAACCGAACTGAGGCCCGCGCCCCGGCAAAAGCACGATATCCTCCGCTCTTTGGCGTCCCGGTGTAGCCGGGACGCGCATCAGCCAGGAGATCGCTTCGTGCAAGCAAGGCATTCCCCGCCGACCCGGATCGCATTGCCGGTCGGCTTCATCGTCGTGCTGGGCATGCTGGCCGGCCTGCCGCCCCTGTCCATCGACATCAGCCTGCCGGGGCTGCCCGCCATCGGCGCCGAACTCGGCGCCACCGACTCGCAGATGCAGGCGACGCTGGGCGCGTTCATGCTGACCTTCGGGTTCGGCCAACTGGCCTGGGGACCCTTGTCCGATCGCCACGGACGCCTGCGCGTCATCCTGCTCGGCCTGGCCGTGTACGTGGTGGCGGCCATCGCCTGCACGCTGGCCGCGGACGGCGCGGCGCTGATCGGCTGGCGGGCGGTCCAGGGCTTCGGCGCATCGGCCGCGTCGGTGGCCGGCATCGCGCTGGTCCGTGACGTCTTTCCCCAACCGCAGCAGCGCGCCACCATCCAATCCTTCATCGTCGCGGTGCTGAGCCTGGCGCCCATCGTCGCGCCGCTGATCGGCGCGTTCGTCATCCATGCGGTCGGTTGGCGCGGACTGTTCGCGGTGCTGGCGGGGGCGGGGCTGCTGCTGGCGGTCATCGTCGCGATCCGATTGCGGGCGGGCCGCCTGCGCGCGCTTCGGGGCGTGCAGCCCGCCGATCCCGAGTCCGAAGGCCCCGGGTCCGGTACCGATCAACCATCGCAGGAAAGCGCCGAGCGTCCGGCGGGGTATCGCGGCTTTCTCGCGCTGCCCCATGCGCGGGCCCTGTCGTGCGCGCTGGGTGTCGTGTTCTGCGGCATGTTCGTCTTCATCAGCGGATCGCCTTTCGTGCTGATCGACGGCATGGGCGTATCCAGTTCGGTCTATGCGATCGCGTTCGCGCTGGCCTCGGGCGCGGTGCTGGCGGGATCGCTGGCGACCGCGCGTCTTTCGCAGCGGGGCGTGCCGCCCCAGCGGGTGCTGTACGCGGGCGTGCGCGGCGCGGCCTGCGCCGGCGTGGCCGCGCTCGCGGTCGGACTCGCGCTGCGCGGCGCGCACGGGCAATGGTGGGAGATCGCCCTCTTCGTCGTGGCGATGGCGGCCAGTCTTTTCTTCGGCGGCTTCATCATGCCGACCATCTTCGCGCTGGGATTGCAGGACGCCGGAGCCATGGCGGGCGTGGGCGCCGCGGTGCTGGGCGCATCGCAGATGCTGGGCGGCGCGCTGGGCAGCACGGCGGTGGGCGCGTTGCCGGTCGCGCCCATCGTCGCGGTGGGAACGCTAGCCGCGCTGTGCGGCGTGGCGATATGGATCATCGCTCGCGTGACGTTCGGCCGCACGCCGTCGTGACGATCATGCACGATGCGATGACGTGACAGGGCGCGTGGCGCCGAAGCAAAAAAAATCGTCGCCGGTGTCTAAAAGGGTTGACATTGCTTTGAGCACCATTAACACTTCGGGCCTCGACTTTTAGAGATTGATATGGTTAAGAAATCGCAACCCGTTAAGGCAGCTGCCAAGCCGGCAGCCAAGAAGCCGGCCGCGAAGGTCGCCAAGAAAGCTGCTCCGGCCAAGTCGGCCGGCGTGCTGGCGAAGCTCGAAGCCGCCGCCGTGCGTCTGGGCGATGCCGCCAAGAAGGCGCTCGAGCGTTCGGAGAAGGCCCGCAAGGAAGCCGCTCAGCGCGTGAGCCTTTACGAGAAGGCCGTCAAGGCCGCCGTGAAGGAAGCCAAGGCTGTCGTGGCCGCAGGCGACAAGAAGCCTGCTGCCAAGAAAGCCAAGGCCGCGACGAAGGCCGCCGCTCCGGCCAAGAAGGCTGCTGCCAAGCCCGCCGCCAAGGCTGCCAAGCCCGCGGTGAAGCCGGCCGCCAAGCCCGCCGCCAAGCCGGCTGCCAAGCCTGCCGCGAAGAAGCCCGCCGCCAAGCGCGTGGCGAAGAAGGCCGTTGCTCCGGTCGCCGCTCCGGCCGCCGCCGAACAGCAGGCCGCTTCGGCTCCCGCCGCCTGACAGGCTGCTGGATGAAAAATGCCGCCCCTCGGGGCGGCATTTTTTTTGCCGCCGGGCCGCCCCAAGGCAAAAAACGCCCACTCGGGGGGCAGCGCCGCCGCGTAGCGGCATTTCTTGCCTGGAAACTGCGTCAGAACGGATAGTGCCGCGGCGTGGTCTGGACGGTGATCCACCGCAACTCGGTGAATTCGTGGATGCCGGCCTTGCCGCCGAAGCGGCCATAGCCGCTGGCCTTGACGCCGCCGAACGGCATCTGCGCCTCGTCGTGCACGGTGGGGCCGTTGATGTGGCAGATGCCGCTCTCGATGCGCTTGGCCACTTCCATCGCCCGCGCGATGTCTCGGCTGAACACGGCCGACGATAGTCCGTACTCGCTGTCGTTGGCCACGCGTATGGCTTCCTCGGTACCGCTGACGCGGACGATGCACACCACCGGGCCGAAGGATTCCTCGCTGTAGATTTCCATCGCCGGGGTCACCTTGTCGAGCACGGTGGCCGCCATGATGTTGCCCTCGATGCTGCCGCCGGCAATGAGTTTGGCGCCCTTGGACACCGCGTCGTCGATCAGGCGCCGGATGCGCTGGATGGCCTCAGGCGTCACGACGGCGCCCAGTACGACGTCGTCGCGGCGCGGGTCGCCCGCGGGCAGCGAGGCGGCCTTGGCGGCGAACCTGGCGGCGAAGGCATCGGCGATGGCGTCGTCCACGACCAGTCGTTCGGTGGACATGCAGATCTGGCCCTGGTTCATGAAGGCGCCGAAGGCCGCCGCGCCGACCGCGGCATCGAGGTCGGCGTCGTCGAGCACCAGCAGCGGCGCCTTGCCTCCCAGTTCCAGCAGGACCGGTTTCAGGTGGCGGGCGGCACTCTGGGCGATGATGCGGCCGACGCGGGTCGAGCCGGTGAAGTTGACCCGGCGGATCGCCGGATGGGCGATCAGCGCCTCGACCACCGCGGGCGCGTCGTCCGGAGCGTTGGCGACGACGTTGACGGCGCCGGCCGGCAGGCCGGCGTCGCACAGAGTCCGGGCGATCAGGTGATGCGTGGCGGGGCAGAGTTCGGACACCTTGAAGACGACGGTGTTGCCGCAGGCCAGCGGCATGGCGATCGAGCGCGCGCCGAGGATGATGGGCGCGTTCCAGGGGGCGATGCCCAGCACCACGCCCACCGGCTGGCGCACGGCCATGGCCAGGCTGCCCGGCACGTCGGAGGGGATGACCTCGCCGGCGATCTGCGTCGTCATGGCGGCGGCCTCGCGCAGGATGCCGGCGGCGAGGTGCGCGTTGAATCCGGCCCAGCCGCGCGTGGCGCCGGTTTCGGCGATCATGCGGGCGATGAATTCCGGCGTGCGCTCGTCCAGCAGGTCGGCAGCGCGGTTCAGCAGACGCCGCCGCTCGTTCGGGCCCAGGGCGGCCCAGGCGGGAAAGGCGGCCGCGGCGGCATCGGCGGCGGCGCGGGCATCGGCCACCGTGGCTGCCGCCGCGCGCGTGCTGTCGGCGCCGGTGACCGGGTCGCGCCGCACGAACGTGGCACCGCCCGTGGCGTCGCGGTCTTCGTTGTCGATCAGGAGCTTGATGTCGAACATGGATAGGACTCCAGTAATGGCGGCCCCGCGGCCGCCTTGATTCGTGTCAGGCGGTTGCCAAGCCGAGGTAGGCTTTCTGCACGGCCGGGTCGTTCATCAGGGCGCCGGCTTCGCCTTCGCCGGCAATCGCGCCGTTCTCGATCAGGTAGCCGCGCTGCGCGATCGCCAGGCTCAGCCGGGCATTCTGCTCCACCAGCAGGATGCCGACTCCGTCCTGCCGGATGGCGGCCAGGGATTTGAACAGCTCGGCGCTCATCAGGGGCGACAGCCCCAGCGACGGTTCGTCCAGCAGCAGGATCTCCGGCCGCGACATCAGCGCCCGGCCGATGGCGACCATCTGCTGTTCGCCGCCGCTCATGGTACGGGCGGTCTGACCCAGGCGTTCCCCCAGACGGGGGAACAGGGTCAGCACGCGCTCCAGCGTGGTGGCCTCGCTTTCCCGGGCACGGCGCGCATAGGCTCCCAGCCGCAGGTTCTCGCGCACGGTGAGTTCGCCGAAGATGCCCCGGCCCTCGGGGACCAGGGCGATGCCCAGCTCGACGATGCGGTGGGCCGGCGTCGCGGCGATGTCCTGCCCCGACAGGCGCACGACGGCCTGGCCGTCGTGCGGGACAAGGCCGGCCACGGCCTTGAGCAGCGTGCTCTTGCCGGCGCCGTTCGCGCCCAGCATGACGACGATCTCGCCCGGCCCGACCGACAGCGCGACCTTGCGCAGCGCCGTATGCTTGCCGTAGGCGACCGACAGGTTGGCGACTTCAAGCACTGGCGTCTCCCAGGTAGGCGCGGATCACTTCCGGATCCGACAGGACGGCGGCGGGCGTGCCCTCGGCGATCCTGGCGCCGGCGTTCATCACGACGCAGCGGTCGCACAGCGAGTGCACGGCGTCCATGACGTGCTCGACCAGGATGATGCTGATGCCTTCGTCCTTGAGCGAGCGGACCAGCGCGATGCCTTCGAGCAGTTCGGACGGGTTCAGGCCGGCCAGCCATTCATCCAGCAACAGCAGGCGTGGCGACAGGGCCAGGGCGCGCGCCAGTTCCAGCCGTTTCTGGTCGATGTAGGTCAGCTCGCCGGCCAGCGTCCGGGCATGGCGCGCCAGGCCGACGCGCGCCAGCAGTTCGCCGGCCCTTGTCGTGGCCCGCGCGCCCCACGCCGGTTCGCGCGAGAAGGCCAGGCCCGCCACCACGTTCTCGGTCGCGTCCATGTCGGCCAGCACCCGTACCAGCTGGAAGGTCCGCGCGACGCCCGCATGCGCCACCTTGTGGGGCGCCTTGCCGGCGATGGGGCGGCCCGCGAGTTCGATGTCTCCGGCATCCGGGGCCAGCGCGCCCGAGATCAGGTTCATGACCGTGGTCTTGCCCGAGCCGTTCGGCCCCAGCAGGCCGACGATCTCGCCGGCCTCGACCGAGAAGCTCAGGTCGTTGACCGCGGTCAGGCCACCGAAGGTTTTCCGCAAGAGGGAGATGCGCAGGCTGTTCATGACGCCTCCTTGGCGGCGGGAGACGCCGGCCGGTCGGCCTTGCGCAGCCGCCGGGCGAGGCCGACGACGCCGTTGGGCAGCAGGTAGACGATGATCATGAAGACGGCGCCGAGCAGGATGCTGTAGTGGTTGGGGAAGTTCGCGCCCAGGTATTCGAACAGCAGCGCGAGCGGGACGACGCCCAGCAGCGGGCCGTACAGCCGCTGCACGCCGCCCAGCAGCGCCATGATCAGCACCTGGAAGGACATGACGGGATTGAACGCGATGGCCGGGTCGATGTAGGTCCAGCGCGGCGCCATGATCGCGCCCGACAGCGTCATGAACACGGCGCTGAGCGCGAACAGCAGCACCTTGGCGCGGGTGGTGTCGATGCCGCAGTGGCGGGCCACCGTTTCGTCCGCGCCGATGATGCGCAGCGCGAAGCCCAGGCGGGAGCGGCCCAGCAGCAGGGTGGCCAGGAACAGGACCGCGCCCAGCGCCAGCAACTGCCAGTAGATCTGTTCCTGGCTGATGTCCAGGAATACATAGCGGCCGATGGAATTCGACACGTTCACTTCGTACCAGGTGACCAGCTGGCGGATCAACTCGGTCAGCCCGAAGGTGAAGATGACGAAATAGACCCCGGCCAGCCTGAGCGTGGACAGGCCGACCACGATGGCGACCACCAGCCCGACCAGGGCGGCCGCCGCCAGCACGGCCGGCCAGGGCAGGGCCTCGCCCAGGACCGCCACGGTATAGGCGCCGATGCCGAAGAAGGCGACCGTGGCCAGGGACACATAGCGGGTGGGGCCCGAGAACATCGCCCAGGCGGTGGCCAGCACGGCGTAGTTGAGGATGTTGATGGCCAGCGACAGGCCGTAGCCGTCGGCCACCAGGGGCACGCCGGCCAGCACCGCCAGCATGGCGGCGCCCACGATCAGGGGAATGCGCAGCGGGGCGTTCATCGCGCGGCCCTCCCGAACAGGCCGGTGGGACGCACCAGCAGCACCAGCAGGAACACGCCGTAGGTCACGGCGATCGTCAGTCCCGGGTCGACGTAGGTGGCGATGAAGGATTCCGCCAGGCCCAGCAGCAGGCCCGCGACCAGCGCGCCCAGGACGTTGCCCACGCCGCCCATGATGATCACGATCAGCGCCTTCATGGTGAAGATCACGCCCATGTTGGCGTTGAAGGTCAGGAACATGCTGACCAGCACGCCGCCGCCGGCCGCCAGCGCGCCACCGGCGGCGAAGGCCAGGGCCGAGGCCCAGCGCACGTCGATGGCGACCAGGCGCGCGGCCACCGGGTCCACCGCCACCGCGCGGATGGCGGTGCCCAGGCGGGTGCGGGTCAGCGCCAGGTAGAAGCCGATGCCGAACACCGCGGCGAAGCCCAGGGCCAGCAGCCGGTTCAGGGCCAGCACGGAATCCAGGATGCGGACGGGTTCGTTCAGGTAGGAATAGCTGTAGTAGTTGCCGCCGAAGGTGACCTGCATCACGCCCTGCACGATGAACAGCAGGCCGAAGGTGGCCAGGATGCTGTCCACCTCCAGCGCGGCGCGCGTGCGGGTGCGCTTGACCAGCGGCGTCAGCAGGAAGCGGTAGACCAGCCAGTTCAGGGCGAAGGCGATGGGGACAATCAGCAGCAGTCCCCACAGGGGCGTGACGTGGAGACCGGTCATCAGCAGGTAGGCGCAGAAGGCCGCGGCGACGAGAAATTCGCCATAGGCCAGATTCATGATGCGCGAGACGCCGTACTGCAGGGTGAGCCCCATGGCGACGAGCGCGTACATGCCTCCCAGCGTGATGCCGGAGAAGAGTGCATCGATGAACATACGGGATTCCTGTCGCGCGCCGTCCGGCGCCATGCGGCCGGGCGGCGCGGGTTGAGGGTCAGCGCGAGGCGGCGCCGGCCTGCCAGGCGGACTTGGGGAAGACCAGCTTGGCGGCGCCGGCGTGGCTGGCCGGTTCGATGCCGACGAACTCGCCGTTCTGCCATTGCCCCAGCGTCAGCATGTTGGGCACCATGTGGTTCTTCAGGTTGATGCGGCCCAGGATGGTGTCGAACTCCTCGTTCGCGATCTTGGCCGACACGGCCTTGCGGTCCAGCGTCCCGGCTTTCTCGATGGCCTGTTGCAGCACCTGCAGCCCGGCATAGGTGACCAGGCTGGCCCAGCGGTCCGGCTCGGCGCCGGTCACTTCCTTGTGGCGCTGGATGTAGGCCTTGACCGCGGGGCTGCTGGCGTCGATGCCGCCCAGGCTGGCCACGCCCTCGACGTTCGCGCCGAAGCGGTTCTTGTACAACGGGAAGGCGGTGCCCACGCCGGTGTAGAACACCTTGGGATTGAAGCCCAGCACTCGCGCCTGGTCCGTGATGGCCATGGTGTCGGGCGGATAGCTGAACGCGATGAAGACGTCGGGGTTCAGCTTCTTGGCCTCGTTCACGATGGGCGCCAGGTCCTGCGTGCCCACCGGATAGGTCTTGGCGTAGGCCAGCTTGAAGCCCGCCTTCTGGAACGCGGCGCGCGCCGCGGTGGCCAGCTCGATGCCGAAGCCGTCGGCGATGGAGACCATGGCGATGGCGTCGCCGATCTTGCCCGCCTTGCGCAGGCCGGCCAGCTGGTCGACCAGGGCTTCGGCGTATTGCGAGCCGGTGCCCAGCAGCCAGTAGCTGTTGGGCCAGCGCTTGGCGAATTCGGGCGCGCGTTCGGTAACGGCCGAGCCCGCCAGCAGCGGGTAGCCGTAGCGGTGGAAGGTGGGGGCGACGGCCAGGTTCATCGCGGTCGACCACGGAGGCAGCAGGAAGTCGACCTTGTCCTGGGTGATGAGGCGCTCGACCGCGCGCACGGCGTCTTCCGAACTGGAGCGGTCGTCGTATTCGACGACCTTGATGGGCAGGCGCTTGGCGCCAACCTTCAGGCCGCCCGCCTGGTTGACCTCATGGACCCAGAGCTTGTAGTTGGGAATGGTCGTGATGCCCGCGCCGCCCGCGTTCACGCCGGTCTTGGAGATGGCGTAGCCGATGGTGACGGCGTCCTGGGCGTGGGCCGGCAGGGCGAGCGAGAACGCCGACAGGGCGGTGGCCGCGCCCAGCAGGCGCAGCGATTTCAGGGGCGAGGTGAGCATGGTGTGTCTCCCGGTAATTTTGTAACAATCGCGGAGTTTTGTTGTAGCGACGTACAAATTCTGGCCAGAGGGCCCCGCCGTGTAAAGTTGCAGGCATTGATGAAATCGGACGAATACTTGCACTTTTCCGCCCGCCTTACCGAGGACCCGCATGGTGGCTTATCCGCATTCCCTACCCGACGTGCACCCGGACATCGGCGAGACGCCGCTGGCCACGCTGATGGAAAGCGAATCCATGGCGCCCGCGCTGGCGGCGCGCGAATGGGTGATCGACGCCGCGCGCCGGCAGGGGCGCAGCCACGCCTTGCTGCTGACGGCGGGCAAGGGCGTCGCCACGCTGCGCCACGGGCAGCTCGCGCTGCGCGCGCCGTGCCTGGCCTGGCTGCCACCCGGCATGGCGCAGTCCATACGCCTGGAGGCCGGCGGCGCCGGCTACATGCTGTCGGCCGCCGAGGAACTGGTGTCGCGCGCCTCGGCCGCCAGCCAGCACGCGGCGGCCTTGCGCAACGTGGCCGACCGCCTGCTGCATATCGGGCCGGACGAGATGGCGGCGGGGCGGGACATGCTGCGCCCCGTGTTCGAGGCGGTCAGCCATGAATTGCGCCAGGCGGCCAAGGGCGCGGCCGGCATCGCCGTCGCCTATCTTTCCATCGTCCTGACGCATCTCTGGCGCATGAGCGACATCGATCCCGAGGCGCCCACCGGGGACCGGCCCGGCTCCGTCGTGTTCCAGCGTTTCCTGCGCGTCGTGGAGATGCACTTCCGCGAGCACTGGCCCATTTCCCGTTACGCCCGCACCCTGGGCGTGACCGAACGCCGGCTGCACGCCGCGTCCATGCGCAGCGCCGGCTGCGGCCCGCTGGCCGTGGTGCACGAGCGCCTGTTGCAGGAAGCCCGGGTACGCCTGCAGCAGTCGCCGCTGCCCGTGGCCCAGGTCGCCTACGGCCTGGGGTTCCGCGACACCGCGCACTTCAACCGCTTCTTCAAGCGCCACATGGGCGTTCCCCCCGGCAGCTACCGCCGCCGGGTGCTCGAGGAAGCCGGTCGCGAGGACCTGACTTACTCGGCCTGGCCGTAGCGGTCTCCCCTACCGGCAAAGCCGGATCCACCGCATCCTGGGAGAAGATCCAAACGCTATACTTTTTCCCGTCTAGCCTTGGGTGTGAATGTCGTGAAGGTTTTCGTCGGTCGGGATTTGTCGTGGGGAGCGCTGGCCGGGGCGCTGGGACTGATGTTCCTCGTGTCCAGCGCGCTGCGCGGGCCGTTGCCCGAAGGGCCGTTCAGCGAACGGCTGCCGGTGCTGGCGCAGTATGCCGGCTCGTTCCTGGCGGCGGCGCTGATGGGGGGCTTCATCGTGCTGGTCATGTGGGGCTTCCGGCGCTTGCGCTCGCAGCCCTACGAGACGCCCCGGCGCGACCTCGCGCTTGCGATCCTGCTGATGGCCATCGTGACGTTCCGCCCCGCGCATGCCGAGGCGGCCGCGCCGGTTGCCCCGGCCGTCGGCGTGGCGCACTACGCGCCGTAGGCGGCGCGCCCCTTGGCCAGGTAGGGCGCCAGCGCGAACAGGTCGACGTTGCCGCCCGAGACGATGATGCCCACGCGCTTGCCGCGCGCATCGACCTTGCCGGACAGCAGCGCGGCCGCGCCCAGGGCACCGGTGGGTTCCAGCACGAACTTCATCCGCTCCATCAGGAAGAACATCGCGCGCAGCAGTTCGTCGTCGGTCACTGTCAGCATGTCGTGGACGTGGGACTGGATGAGCGGGAAGGTGTACCGGCCCGCCGACTGCGTGCGCGCGCCGTCGGCAATGGTATCGGGGTTGTCCACCGATTGCAGCGTGCCGCTGTGGAACGACCGGGTGACGTCGTCGCCGGCGGCCGGCTCCACGCCCATGACCCGGATGCCGGGGGCGCAGGCGTTGGCCGCGATGGCGGATCCCGACAGCAATCCGCCGCCGCCGCACGGCACCAGCAGGTAGTCCAGCGGCCCGGTCTCGCGCAGCAGCTCCAGCGCGGCGGTGCCCTGGCCGGCGATGATGTCCGGATGATCGAAGGGCGGGATGGTGGTCAGCCCTTCGCGGTCGGCCAGTTCGGCCGCGATGTCCTCGCGCCGCTGCGTGGCGCGGTCGTACAGCACCACGCGGGCGCCATAGCCGCGCGTGGCTTCGAGTTTGACCTGGGGCGCGTCCGACGGCATGACGATGGTGGCCGGTATGCCCAGCAGCCGGCCCGCCAGCGCGACGGCCTGGGCATGGTTGCCGGACGAATAGGCCACCACGCCGCGCCGGCGCGCATCATCCGCCAGCCGGGCCAGCGCGTGATAGGCGCCGCGGAACTTGAAGGCGCCCATGCGCTGGAAGTTCTCGCACTTGAAGAAGACCGAGGCCCCGGTGCGGGCGTCGACAGTATGCGAGGTCAGAACGGGCGTGCGGTGGGCGTGGCCGGCAAGCAGCGCGGCGGCCGCTTCGATGGCGGGAAAGGCGACGGACATGGGATTTTCCACCTGGATGCCGGCCGGAGTCGGCCGAGAAGCCAAGCATATACGAAGCGGATGGCCAGGGGGCGCGGCTTGCCGGGGCCCGGGCGGTCCCGTTTTCGGCATTTTCTTGGGGTATCCCCCGATGTTGACGCGAAGCCGAACCCCGGGCGAAAATGCCGGCTGACATGTCTATGGCATGTTCCTCCAAAGGGGAGTAGTTCGAGAGCCCAACAGGCTCTTTCGTACGATCGTCAATACGTGGAAGTCCGCTTCCTCCGGTCGTGCGGATCACCGCCCGGTGATTGAACAAGACCTTTGCAGCCTGGCCTCAGGTCCTGCATGGGTACTCCCGTCCCCCAGTGATTCCTGTTGCCAGCAGAGGCCGTCAACTTCTCTGGAGAACCACTCGTGGAATGGCTTTCGGCTTTCGCCGCAGAAATTTTCACCACCCAATTCCTGTTCGCGCTCGCGTCCATCGTCGTCATCGACATCGTGCTGGCGGGCGACAACGCCATCGTCATCGCGCTGGCCGCGCGCAACCTGCCTCCCGCCTTGCAGAAAAAGGCCATCGTCTGGGGCACGGTCGGCGCCATCGTCGTCCGTACGCTGATGACGCTGGCCGTGGTCTGGCTGCTCAAGATTCCCGGCCTCATGCTGGTGGGCGGCCTGGCGCTGCTGTGGATCGCGTACCGGCTGCTGACCGCCGAAGAGGACGAGCACGGCAGCGGCTCGGTCAACACCAGCTTCGTCGCCGCCATCAAGACCATCGTGATCGCCGACGCGGTCATGGGCGTGGACAACGTGCTGGCGGTGGCCGGCGCGGCGCACGGCAGTTTCCTGCTGGTGGTGCTGGGCCTGCTGATCAGCGTGCCCATCATGGTCTGGGGCAGCCGCCTCATCCTGCGCCTGATGGAACGCTATCCGGCCATCATCTACATCGGCGCCGGCGTGCTGGTCGTGACCGCGGCCAAGATGGTGATGGGCGAGCCCCTGGTCAAGCCCTGGTTCCAGGCCCACGCGTGGGTGCAGTGGCTGGTCTACCCGCTGGCGCTGGTTGCCATCTTGGGCGGTGCCCGCATGGTGGTCAACAATCGCGGCAAGGACAGCCAGCCCGAATCCAACGCGGCATAAGGCCGGCACCCCGGCCGGCGCGAGGGGAATTCCCCCTCTCGCGGCAGGGGTGAACTGAGTTAAGCTTGCGGTTTTCCCGGGGTGGGTCTACCGCTCGCAGCAGAACGGCGCCCGGTTACGGCTGGACGCCGTTTTTCACGTAGGAAGGCCGCGGGCCGCTTGATCGAGTGCGAATGACGACGACTGACTTGACCCTGACGCTCCGGCCCGGGATGTGGAACTGGCGGCACCTTGCCCTGCGGGGAGCGCTGGTCCTGCTGACCACGTCGCTGCTGATGCTGGACGACTGGATCCAGCAATGGTTCACGGTCGCCAACCAGGCCGATTTCGAACTGAACTATTTCGCGGCGCTGCTGGCCTTCAACCTGGGACTGTGGCTGTCGGGCAGCCGGGTGTTCGTGACCTGCATCCTGGTGCTGCTGGGCGGCATGGAACTGGTCCAGCTCAGCCATATTTCCTACGCCGGCCGGCCGCTCGATCCCGTCGTGCTGGCCAGCCTGTTTTCCGAGTTCGGAGACGTCCGGGAAGTGGCGCTGGCCGATTTCCGCGACCATGTCCACGTGCTGTTCGCGGTGCTGATCCCGTATCTGGCCGCATGGTGGCTGTTCATGACCTGCATGCGGTCCGACGTCCGGCGCTGGCAGCGCGCGCTGGGGGTGATGCTGGTGGCCGCGGGCCTGCTGTCCAAGCCTTACCGCGCCACCTACCGCGATCTCAATTCCTTCCTGCCGGGCCCCACCCGCAGCGGCCTGCACAACTCGCTCAACACCTTCAGCTTCTTCCTGGTGCACAACGTCCTGCGCGGATCGCTCCACGCGGCGCCGGCTCCGGTGGCGGCCGCGACCCGGCCCGAGGTCGTGCCATTCCCCTCGGATGCGCAGCACGTGTGGTTGTTCGTGGCCGATTCGCTGCGCAGTGAGCACCTGGGCATCATGGGCTACGAGCGGGATACGACGCCCAACCTGGCGCGGCGCATGGAGCAGGGGCTGGTCGCGCGCCATGGGGTGGCGGCAGCCGTCTCCACGGCGGCCAGCATGCCGCTGATCATGAACGCCGTGCGCGAGCCCGGCCAGCTGGACCAGATCCGGGGCCTGTCCACGAACCTGTTCAAGTTCGCCAAGGAGGCGGGCTTCACGACCTACTGGATCTCGTCCCAGGAGTCCAAGCTGCTCAACGACGTGGGCAGCCGCTACGTCGACGTGTCCATCACGCGCGAGGACGAGCCCGCCCGCTTCCGCAGGCAGGGCGACGAGGCGATCCTGTCGCTGCTGCGGGAGCAGGTGTGGCCGAAGAAGACTTTCGTCGTGGTCCTGCTGCGCTCGACGCATGCTCCCTACGAGGCCAACTATGCGCATGCGCGGGACCGCTATGCGCACTGGCCGGACAGCCATGACCAGCCACGCGCGGTGCGCCAGCGCAACGCCTACGACAATTCCGTGCTGTATCTCGATGCGTTGCTGGACCGCATGCTGGACGAATTCGACCAGTTGCCGGGCCAGCGCCACCTGGTGATCACCGGCGACCATGGGCAGCTGCTGGGCACGCGGGGCATGTGGGGGCACAACGTGATCGAGCCCGAAGTGGCCGATGTCCCGGTGCTGTCCTGGAGCCGCGAGGCGCCCGAGTCCGTGTCCGAATCCATGCGGCAGGCGGGCTGGATCAGCCATTTCGAAATGTCGCGCTGGCTGGCGAACCGGCTGGGGCGCGATGTCCGTTCGCCGTCGGCCATCGATGGCGTGTACTACGTGCAGGGCAAGAACCTGTACGGGGCCAACACCTTCCGCGAAGTGCACGAAGGCGCCTCGCTGGAATTCTCCGACGTTCTGCCCGTGGGCCACAGCCTGCCGGTCCGCCCTTACAATCCGGTCCGCTCGCTGGTCGCACGTTGAGTGCGCGCGTCTACGGACCTACGCATGCCTTCCTCCCAGGAAACGTCTTCTCCCTTCGAACTCATGACCGGCCGCAACGCGCTGCGGTCGCTGGCGCTGGCCGGTGGCGTGGCGCTCCACGCCATCAACGTCTACGTCGTCACCACCATCATGCCCACCATCGTGCACAGCATCGGTGGGCTGGCCTACTACGCCTGGAGCACGACGCTGTTCGTGGTGGCGTCCATCCTGGGTTCGGCCCTGTCCTACCGGCTGATCGACCGGATGGGGCCGCGCCGCGCCTATCTGGGCGCGCTGGCGCTGTTCTGCCTGGGATCGCTGATCTGCGCCACCGCGCCGGCCATGTGGTGGCTGCTTGCCGGGCGGACCGTACAGGGGCTCGCCGGCGGCGTGCTGCTGGCCTTGTCGTACGCGCTGATCAGAATGGTGTACGAATCGCGCCTGTGGCCGCGCGCGCTGGCTTTCGTCTCGGCGATGTGGGGCGTGGCGACGCTGTCGGGGCCGGCCCTGGGCGGGCTGTTCGCCTCGCTGGGGTGGTGGCGGCCGGCCTTCCTGTCGCTGCTGCCGGTGGCCGCCGCGCTGGCGGCCATCGTCTATAGGCTGGTGCCGGCCACCGCGCCCGCTTCGTCGTCGGCGGCGGCGGGCGTGCCCTGGGGCAAGCTGGCGTTGCTGGCGTGCTCGGTGATGGTGGTGTCGGTGGGCAGCCTCTCGCATGAACTGGCCTGGAACGCCGCGGGCGTGGCGGTGGGGCTGGCGCTGGTGGCGTGGATGGGGCGGCTGGACGTGAAGGCCTCGTCGCGGCTGATGCCCACGGGCGCCTATTCGACCCGCACGGTGCTGGGCGCCTGCTACCTGACGATGGCGATGCTGATCATCGGCCTGACCAGCGAGATCTTCGTCCCGTATTTCCTGCAGACCCTGCACGGCCAGACGCCGCTCGTGGCGGGCTACCTGACGGCGGTCATGGCGGGCGGCTGGACGCTGGCCTCGCTGATGTTCTCGGGACGCACCGGCGCGGCCGTCGTGCGCCTGGTCCGTGGCGGGCCCGTGGTGACCACGGTGGGCCTGGCCGCCCTGGCCGTGCTGGTGCCGCAGGGCGAATCGGGCGACGTGGCGTTCGCCGCGCTGTGCCTGGCGCTGGCCGGGGTGGGCTTTGGCATAGGCATGTGCTGGTCGCACCTGGTCACGCGGGTGTTCCGCTCGGCGCCCCCGGGCCAGGAGAATCTGGCGTCGGGCGCAGTGACCACCCTGCAACTCTACGCGATCGCGCTGGGATCGGCCGTGGCCGGCATGGTGGCCAATGCCGCCGGCCTGGCCGACCCGGGTGGCATCGAAGGCGCCCGCACCGCGGCCGCCTGGCTGTTCGGCCTGTTCGCGCTGGCGCCGGCCCTGGCGGCCTGGAGCGCCCCACGCTCGTAGGGCGGCGCGGCGCGCCGCCCCGGCGGCCGTCAGCGCATCGTCGGGGCCTCGCCCCCCAGGGCGTCGACCACGTCGGCGATCAGCTTGGCCAGTTCGCCGGACATCAGCGTGAAATCGGCGTCGAAGCGCTCGGCGTCGTTCTGCGCCAGGGCGTCGGCGTTTTCCTTGAGCACGTCCAGCGGCGCGATGCGCTTGATGGCCAGCGATTCGCTCAGCACGAACGAGATGCGGTCGGCCCAGGTCATCGCGAGGCGGGTGCACTGCTTGCCGGCCTCGATGTGGCGGCGCACGTCCTCGGCTTCGATGGATTGCCGCACGTAGCGCACCGTGGCCCGGCCTTCGCCGGTGGAGCGCAGTTCGGTGTCCTGGTCGATCGTGAAGTTGGCGGGGGCTTCGCCGCCGGCCAGCCATTCCGTCATGGCGGCCGCGGGCGAGGTCTGCACGTGCAGATTGGCCAGCGGGAACTTGTCGATGGCCCGGTTCAGGAGCTGCAGCAGTTCGTCGCAGCGCGCCGCCGAGGAGGCGTCGATGCACAGCCAGCCGTTGCGCGTGTCTATCCACGCGCGGGTGTCGCGCAGGATGCTGAAGGCGCGCGGCAGCAGCGTTTCCTTGACGTTTTCCTTGATCTCCTTCATCTGCTTGCGGCCGGGCTTGAAGCCTTGCTGCTCTTCGATTTCCTGGGCCTTGGCCTTGGCCACCTGGTTGATGACGGTGGTCGGAAGCAGTTTCTTCTCGGTACGCAGCGTGATCAGCAACTGGCCGTTCACGCCGTGGGCCAGCAGGCTGCCGTTCTCGAGCGGGGGCGCCCATCCCTGCGTCTGCAGTTCCAGGCTGGAGCCGGGGCCGAAGACCTGGGGCCTGAGCAGTTCATCGAGCCCCTCGGCGGTCATGGGCCAGGGGGCGGGAAGGCGATAGATCTGTAGATTCTTGAACCACATGGCGGGCCGCGCAAAAGGGTCGATTCTATACGACGCGGCCGTCGCCCTTCGTTACCCCAGGTCCAGCGAGTCATCCTTCTTGGATTCGCGCGGCACGTCGGGCGACAGTTGCCAGAAGATCCATGCCGATGCGGCCGTGAGCAGGCCGATGCAGATGAAGGTGGCGTGGAAGGCCGCCAGCGCGTCCTGGGGGGCGCCGTGGTCCACGAAGTGGCTGAAGGCCGAGAGGATGCCGCCGGCCACCGTCACGCTCAGGCTGATCGCCAGCATCTGCATCATGGACAGGATGCTGTTGCCGCTGCTGGCGCCTCGTTGCCCCAGGTCCTTCAGCGTCAGCGTGTTCATGGCGGTGAACTGTAGCGAGTTCACCGCGCCGAAGAAGGCCATCAGCACCACCTGGGCCCAGACCGGATGCGAGGCGTCGACCAGCGAGAACGAGGCGATGGTCAGGCCGACCAGCACCGTGTTGACCACCAGGACGTGGCGATAGCCGTAGCGGGTGATCAGCGAGGTCGCCAGGCGCTTGCTGAGCATGCCGGCCGCAGCCACGGGCAGCATCATCAGGCCCGAGTGCGTGGGCGAATAGCCCAGGCTGACCTGCAGCAGCAGCGGCAGCAGGAAGGGCATGCCGCTGCTGCCCAGCCGCGCGAACAGGTTGCCCAGCAGGCCTATCGTGAACGTGTGGATGCGGAACAGGGCGGGCGAGAACAGCGGGGCGGCCTGCCTGCCCGCGCGCAGCCAGTAGGTGACGATGCTGATCAGGCCGAACACCAGCATGAGCACGACGGTGGCGTGTCCCGTGGCGCGGCCCGAGAACCCGTCCAGCGACAGCGAGATGGCCGCCATGCCGAAGGCCAGCAGGCCGTAGCCCACGCCGTCGAAGGCGGCCCGTTGCGTCTCGCGCTTGTCGATCATGAAGGTGCGCGTGGCGATTGCGCCCGCCACGCCGACCGGAATGTTGATCAGGAACACCCAGTGCCAGGAGAACTGCTCGGACAGCCAGCCGCCCAACACGGGGCCGATCATGGGGCCGACCATGGCCGGTATGGCGACGAAGCTCAGCGCGGGCAGCAGCCGCTCCTGGGGGAAGCTGCGCAGGATGACCAGCCGGCCGACCGGCATCAGCATCGCGCCGCCGGCCCCCTGGACCACGCGGGAGGCGACGAGCTGGCTCAGGTCCTGGGAGACCGCGCACAGCACCGAGCCCAGCGTGAACAGGACGATGGCCGAGAAATACACCTTGCGCGTGCCGAAGCGGTCGGCCAGCCAGCCCGAGGCGGGTATCAGCACGGCCATGGTAAGCGCGTAGGAAATCACTACCGACTGCATGCGCAGCGGGCTCTCGCCCAGGCTGGCCGCCATCGCCGGCAGCGCCGTGTTGACGATGGTGGTGTCCAGCGTCTGCATGAAGAGACCGATGGCGACGAGCCAAAGGGTGATGTTCAGCGTTTTTCTGTGGTCCACGGTCGGCGGGCAGGGGGGCGGGCGGTGCCATAGGATAGCTTGATTCATGTCCGCGGCTTGGACTAAGGTGGTCTGGCCGGCTTGCGGCGCCGCCACGGCGCCGGGCATGGCCTTTGCTGGCCGGCACCCCAGGCAACCAGGAGACGACGATGTCGGAACACGTGTACAAGCAGCTCGAATTGGTCGGGTCCTCGACGAAGTCCAGCGACGACGCGATCCGCAACGCGATCGATCGCGCGGCCCTGACGATGCGCCATCTGGCGTGGTTCGAGGTCACCCAGGTGCGGGGCCACATCGAGGACGGCAAGATCGCGCACTGGCAGGTGGCCCTGAAGGTGGGCGTGCGCCTGGAAGACTCGAAGTAAGTCCCGCGGCAAGGGCGGCGGCGGGGGGACGCCGCGCCCGCGCCTGGAGGGCGCTGGCTACAGTGCTTGAGAATTGTTATCATTATTGATCTTAATCATCTCAAGCATGCAGTGCCGCGCACCGTCGTATGGACAAACAGTCGGATCGCTTCCTGGAGCAGAAGCGTCGCTCATTCTGGTTGAAGCATCTGCATCAATGGCACTGGATCAGCTCGGCGATCTGTCTCGTCGGCATGCTGCTGTTCGCCGCCACGGGCATCACGCTCAATCACGCCTCCCAGATCGAAGCCCATCCCCGCGTCGTCTCCAGAGAAGCGCAGGTGCCGGCTGAACTGGCTCGCGCGCTGGCTCCGGAAGGCGGGGCCGACAAGGCGCCGCTGCCGGCCGCGCTGCGGCAATGGCTGGAAGCCCAGTTGTCAATCGCGATCGGCGACCAGGTGGCCGAATGGTCGCCCGACGAGATCTACGTTTCCCTGCCGCGACCGGGCGGCGATGCCTGGCTGAGTGTCGAGCTGCCCGACGGCGCGGTGAAGTACGAGAGCACCGACCGCGGGTGGATCTCGTATTTCAACGACCTGCACAAGGGCCGCAACACCGGCGAGGCCTGGAAGTGGTTCCTGGACGTCTTCGCGGTCGCCTGCCTGGTGTTCTGCGTGACCGGCTTCTTCCTGCTGCAGATCCATTCTCGCAACCGGCCCGTCACCTGGCCCATGGTGGCGCTGGGCGTCGCCGTGCCGCTGTTCCTGGCATTCGTATTCATTCATTGAAGAGGTTCTGGCTATGCGTACATTGATCCCGGTGGCCGTCACCGGCCTGATGGTCGGGCAGGCCCAGGCCGCCGACCTGTCGGTAAGGATCGAGATCCCCCGGCTGAACGTGGCCGAGTACCACCGTCCGTACGTGGCGGTGTGGGTGGAGGGGCCGGATCAGAAGGTGGCCACCAACCTGGCCGTCTGGTACGACGTCAAGCTCAAGAACGACGAAGGTACGAAGTGGCTCAAGGACATGCGCCAGTGGTGGCGCCGCAGCGGCCGCGAGCTGACCATGCCCGCCGACGGCATCAGCGGTGCCACGCGGCCCGTGGGCGAGCATCAACTGGTGTTCAGCGACGGCAAGGCACCCCTGGGCAAGCTGGCCGAAGGCAAGTACGAACTGGTGGTCGAGGCCGCGCGCGAGGTCGGTGGCCGCGAATTGCTGCGCATCCCGTTCCAGTGGCCGCCTCGGGCGCCCGAGAAGGGCGAGGCGCGTGGCCAGCACGAGCTGGGCCGCGTCGCTCTGGAAACCAAACCCTGATTCCCTGGCAACTCTTTCCTAGCAACCCCTTCCGAGGAAAAGAACATGAAGATGTCTCTCAAATGGGCCGCGCTGGCCCTGGCGTTCAGCCTGCCCCTGTCGGCCCAGGCGCACCGCATGTGGATGCTGCCCTCGGCCACGGTCATGTCGGGCGCGGATCCCTGGGTGACGGTGGACGCCGCGGTGTCCAACGATCTCTTCTACTTCGAGCATTTCCCGCTGCAACTGAACAACCTGTCGGTGACCGCTCCCGACGGCGCCGCCGCCAAGGCCGAGAACCAGTCCACGGGCCGTTATCGCAGCACCTTCGATGTGCACCTGACCCAGACCGGCACCTACAAGATGGCGGTGGTCAACAACGGCGTGTTCGCGTCGTACAAGGAAAACGGCAAGAACAAGCGCTGGCGCGGCACGGCGGAGAAATTCGCGCAAGAGGTGCCGGCCGACGCGCAGGACCTGCGGGTCACGCAGTCCAACAGCCGCCTGGAAACCTTCGTGACGGTGGGCAAGCCGACCGAGACGGTGCTCAAGCCCACCGGCGTGGGGCTGGAACTGGCTCCCATCACCCATCCGAACGATTTGTTCGCCAAGGAAGAGGCCAGCTTCCGGCTGTTGCTGGACGGCAAGCCCGCGGCCGGCATCGAGGTATCCATCGTGCCGGGCGGGATCCGCTACCGCGACCAGCTGCATGAAATGAAGACGCGCACCGATGCCGACGGCAAGTTCACGGTGACCTGGCCCGAGCCCGGCATGTACTGGCTGGAAGCCGAGACCAAGGACGACAAGACCACCTTCGACAAGGCGAAGGAGCGCCGCTCGACCTACATCGCGACGTTCGAGGTTTTGCCTGAATAGAATGCCCCCCCCTACGCCCTGCGGGCGCCCCCCAGGGGGCGATGCGGGTGGACCGGCGGAGCCGGATCCACCGCATCCTGGGTCTGGTGCCGCTATCTGCCAGTCCGCCGGTTTCGCCCCCTGGGGGGCGCCCGCAGGGCGCAGGGAGGGGCGAGTGCTCGTTCCCTTGGCGGTGTCGGAGCAGGCGCGGCGGGGGTATGGGGGCGAGGCCCGGGTGGTGGGTATGGGCGGGCCCACGATGGGGACGAGTTGGGCGGTCAGGCTGGTCGATGACGGCGGGGTGCCGCCGGATCTGGAAGAGCGGGTGCGGGCGACGCTGGATGGGATCGTCGGCCAGATGAGCAACTGGCGGGACGATACGGACCTGAGTCGTTTCAATGCCGCGCCGGCGGGTAGCTGGCACGCCTTGCCGGATGACTTGTTCGTGGTGCTGGAGCAGGCCCTGAGCGTGGCCCGCGAAAGCGGAGGTGCCTACGATCCGACCGTGGGGCCTTTGGTCGATCTTTGGGGGTTCGGGCCGCAAGGACCGTGCGCCCGGCCGTCGGCGGACGAGGTCCAGGCCGTGCGCGGGCGGGTGGGCTGGGACCGGATCGAGCTGGACGTGGCGGGCCGCCGGGCGCGGCAGCCGGGCGGGGCCTATGTGGACCTGTCCGGCATCGCCAAGGGGTATGCGGTCGATGCCGTGGCCCGATGCCTGCGGCGCGCCGGCGTGGCCGGCTATCTGGTGGAGATAGGCGGCGAACTGGTCGGGCACGGCGTGAAGCCGGACGGCACGCCCTGGTGGGTCGAGCTGGATCGGGCCTGGGACACGGCGGGCGTATCGTCCGTGCCGCCCACGCTGGTGGCCCTGGAGGGCCTGGCGATCGCCACCTCGGGAGACTATCGGCGCCACGTCTCCGATGGCCAGGGCATGTACAGCCATACTCTGGACCCGCGCACGGGCGCGCCCATCGGCAACGGCGTCGTCTCGGTCACGGTGCTGCACCCCGAGTGCATGGCGGCCGACGCGCTGGCGACGGCGCTGACGGTAATGGGGCCGGACGAGGGGCTGCGCTGGGCGTCGCGTCGCGGGTTGGCGGCGCAGTTCGTGCAGCGCACGGCCCAGGGATACCAGGAAACGATGACGCCCAATTTCGCGGCGATGATGGAATGAACGACAAATCTCGCGCGGTATCCGCGCGCCCCGCGGGCGTGGCCGTGCTGGTGCTGCTGGTCGCGCTGGTCCTGGTGGCCGCCGCCGTGCTGCCGCTCTCGCCGACGGCATACCGGAAGGTGACGGGAGCGCTGGTGGTTGCCTGCTATCTGGCGTTCTGCCTGTGGGTAGCCTTGGCAAGGCGCGCCGAGGCGGCACCGTCCGGCGGTGCGATCGCGGCCGATGCGCTGCTGGTGGCCTATGCCAGCCAGACCGGTTTTGCCGAGCAGATCGCGCGGCGCAGCGCGCAGGCGCTCCAGGCGGCGGGGCTGCCCGTGCACCTGGCCAGCCTGGCGGAGATGGGCGGTTCGGCCCTGCAGCGCTTTCGCAAGGCCTTGTTCGTGGTCAGCACCACGGGCGAGGGCGACGCCCCCGACAGCGTCGCCGGCTTCGCGCGCAAGACGCTGGCCGGCGACCTGGCCCTGACCGGCCTGAGCTACGGCGTGCTGGCCCTGGGCGACAGCAGCTACCAGCGCTATTGCGCCTTCGGCCAGTCGCTGGCGAACTGGCTGCACCGGCAGGGCGCCGAGCCCTTGTTCGATCCCGTGCTGGTGGACGACGGCGACGAGGGGGCGCTGCGCCACTGGCAGCACTACCTGAACGTGTTGGGGGCGAGCGCGGAAATGGAAGACTGGGCGGCGCCCAGCTACCAGCCCTGGACGCTGGCCGAGCGCCGCCTGCTGAACGACGGCAGCCCCGGCGATCCCGCGTATCACCTGGCCCTGGTGGCGGCCACTCCGTCGCCAGGGGACTGGGAGGCCGGCGACATCGCCGAGATCGGACCGCGCAATGCCCCCGACGAGGTCGCGTCGCTGCTGGCGGCGCTGGGCCTGGACGGCGCCATGCAGGTGGACGGCACGCAATCGCTGGGCGATGCGCTGGCGGCCCGGGTGCTGCCGCACGACCAGGCCGGGCGCGCCGCGCTGCGTGGCCTGCCGGTTCCGGCGTTGCTGGAGGCGTTGGCGCGCGTCCCTCATCGTGAATACTCGATCGCTTCGCTGCCGGCCGACGGCCGCCTGGAACTCCTGGTGCGGCAGATGCGTTATCCCGACGGCCGGCTGGGCCTGGGGTCGGGATGGCTGACCCGGCACGTCCGGCAGGGCGGACAGGTGGACGTACGGCTGCGGCGCAACAGCGGCTTCCATCCGCCCCCGCCCGAGCGGCCAATGATCCTGATCGGCAACGGTACCGGCATGGCGGGCCTGCGCGCGCACCTGAAGGCGCGCGCCGCGGCGGGCGCGCCTCGCAACTGGCTGCTGTTCGGGGAACGCACGCCCGAGCACGATTTCTTCCATCGCGGCGAGATCGAGGCCTGGCGCGAGCGGGGCGTGCTCGAACGGCTGGACCTGGCGTTCTCGCGCACGGCGGGCTGGCCGCGCTACGTGCAGGACTGCCTGCCCGCCGCGGCCGCCGACCTGCGGGCCTGGGTGGACGACGGCGCCGCGATCTACGTCTGCGGCAGCCTGCAGGGCATGGCGGCGGGGGTCGCCGCCGAACTCGAACGCATCCTGGGCCGCGACCGTCTGGACGAGCTGGCCGGACAGGGCCGTTATCGGCGCGACGTGTACTGATCAGGCGGCATCGCCGCTGCGCCGGTGCCCGCTGACCTCGGCGCCCGCGTCGCGCCGCAGCCGCACGAAGCTCAGCAGGCTGCTCAGGGCCAGCAGGCCCACGACCAGGAAGGTGATGCGGAAATCCGTGACGTCGTAGGTCGCGCCGCCAGTGCCGCGCGCGGCGGCTGTCAGGTGCAGCACCACGGCCCCGACCGCGATACCCAGGCCCATGGACATCTGCTGGGTGGTGCTGAACAGGGTATTGGCGCTGCTCATCTGCGGGTGAGGAACTTCGGCGAAGGCCATGGAGGTCAGGCCGGTGAACTGCATCGAGCGGGTCAGGCCGCACACCAGCATGATCGCCACGACCAGCGGTATGGGCGTGTCGGGAGACAGCACGGCGCACAGCGCGATGGATGCGCCTGCCAGCGCGCCGTTGAAGACCAGCACGTTGCGGAATCCGAAGCGGCGCAGCGCCTGCGTCGTGCCCAGCTTCATGCCCAGGTTGCCCAGCATGCTGGCCAGGTACAGCATCCCGGCCTCGAAGGCGTTCAGGCCGAAACCCACCTGGAACAGCAGCGGCAGCAGAAAGGGCATGGCGCTGATCGCCGTGCGGGCGATCGTGCCGCCGATCATGACGGTGCGGAACGACGGCACGGCCATGATCGTGGGATCGATCAGCGGATGAGAATGGCGGCGCAGGTGCGCGGCCAGCGCCACGCCCAGCGCGATGCTGGCGGCGACGAGCAGGGCGCCCAGCTGCCACCGTCCGCCGTAGCCCAGCAGTTCGACCCCGACCATCAGGAAACTGAGCGCCAGGCCGCTCAGGACGAAGCCCGCCACGTCCAGCGGCCGCCGCGGCTGCGGGGCGGATTCGGGAATGTAGGCGCGGATCAGGAAGATGCCGGCCACGCCCAGGGGTACGTTCAAGAGGAAGATCCACTGCCAGCTCAGGTAGGTGGCCAGGAAGCCACCCAGCGGCGGACCGATCACCGGCGCGATCAGGCCCGGCCAGACGATGAAGGCCATGGCCCGGACCAGGTCCTCCTTGCCGGTGTTGCGCAGCACCGCCAACCGCCCCACCGGCACCATCATCGCGCCCGCCATGCCCTGGAACACCCGGGCGGCGGTGAACTGCGCGACGCTGGTGCTGAGCGCGCACAGGATGGAGGCCAGCGTGAAGGCGGCGACCGCCCAGGCGAAGACGCGGCGGGTGCCGAGCCGGTCCGCGACCCAGCCGCTGATGGGGATGAACACGGCCAGGGTCACCAGGTAGGACGTCATGCCTATGCTGAGGTTGACCGGGTTGGTGCCGAAGGTGGCGGCCATCTGCGGCAGCGCGGTCGCGATCACCGTCCCGTCCAGCGTTTCCATGAAGAAGGCGGCGGCGACGATGAGCCAGATGACGTGGGGTTTGGCGGTGGAGGCGGTCATGGGGCGGCGCATGGGGTGAGGCCGAGTCGGGCCCGGGCAGTATATGCCGCGCGCCTCGATATTGGCCGGGACCGCATGGCAGGCTGTCCAAATAACCTAGAATCATAAAAACATCGAATCAGGAACGCCCGCGTACGAGCATGAATGCATTGACCGAGAAGGATGTGCGCCGCAATGCGCTGGTGCTCAGTTGTGCGCAGTCGCTGGGCGGGGCCAACCCCGCCATCGTCATTTCGCTGGGCGGGCTGGTGGGGCAGATGCTGGCCACCGACAAGTCGCTGGCGACGCTGCCCGTGAGCCTCTACAACCTCGGCCTGGCGCTGGGGACGATCCCGGCGGCCATGCTGATGCGCAGGCTGGGGCGCCGTGCCGCCTACATGCTGGGCGCGGTGATCGGCGGCGTGGCCGGGTTGCTGGCGGCCTACAGCATCACCACCGGCATGTTCGCGCTGTTCTGCGTCGCCACCGCCATCGCCGGCACCTACGGGTCGTGCGTGCAGAGCTATCGCTTCGGGGCGACCGACGGGGCCGACGCCAATTTCAAGGCGCGGGCGATTTCCTGGGTCATGGTGGGCGGGCTGGTGGGCGCGGTCATCGGGCCCCAGACCGTGATCTGGACGCGCGATGCGATCGGCGGCATTCCCTTCGCCGGCAGCTTCCTCGGGCAGGCCGTGCTGGCGCTGGCGGCGCTGCCGGTGCTGCTCCTGCTGCGCGGATCGGTGCGTCCCGCGGCCGAGCAGGGCGGTGGGCGGCCGCTGCGCGAGATCGCGTTCTCGAGCCGCTTCGTGGTGGCGGTGGTCGCCGGCATCGTCTCGTACGGGATGATGAGTTTCGTCATGACGGCGGCGCCCATCGCGATGGTGGCGTGCGGCCACACGGTGGGCGAGGCCGCGCTGGGCATCCAGTGGCACGTGCTGGCGATGTATGGGCCGAGCTTCGTCACCGGCAGGCTGATCACGCGCTTCGGCAAGGAGTGGGTGACGATGGCCGGCTTGCTGCTCATGGCGGTGTCCGGCGCGGTCGCGCTGCATGGCCTGAGCGTGGGGCACTTCTGGCTGTCGCTGGTGTTCCTGGGCGTGGGCTGGAACTTCGGTTTCATCGGCGCCACCGCCATGGTCACCGACTGCTACCGGCCCGAAGAGCGCACCAAGGTGCAGGCCCTGAACGACTTCCTGGTGTTCGGCTCGGTGGCCATCGCGTCGTTCTCGTCGGGCCGGCTGCTCAACGCCTCGGGATGGGAAACCATCAATTGGCTGCTGTATCCGGCCGTGGCGATCGTGCTGATACCCCTGCTATGGCAGGCGGGCCGCACGCGTCGCGCGGCCGCCTGACACCGGCGTTCCGTCCCGGATTCAATTAGGGCGGCCGAACAGTTCGGCCCGCCCGAACATGTTCGCGGTTTCCCGCGCCGACGGCGAGCCCAGGTCGGGATTGGCGCCACCGTCCAGCAGCGCCCGCACCACTTCTTCTTCTCCCTTGAACACGGCCCCCGCCAGCGGGCTCTGTCCCCGGTCGTTGACGCGGTTGGGATCGCCGCCGTGTTCCAGCAGTGCCCGGACCGTGGCGGCATGGCCGTGGTAGGCGGCCAGCATGATGAGGCTGTCTCCCTTCTGGTTGGTCAGGTCCGCCGGCGCGCCGGCCGCGAGGTAGGCGGCCAGCGTTTCCGTTTCGCCCTCGCGGGCGAGATCGAACAGCTTGCTGGCCAGGGCCAGCACGGCATCGTTGGGCTGGTAGGAATCGCTAGAGCTCATGGTGTTTCTCTTTTGGTGATCAAAGGCTTCCACGCGGCGCGCGGGAAGAATGTCGTTACAAACCCGGCGCAACGCCGGGCATACGCGGCGCACCATGGCATGCATATTGCCCTTGTCTCCGGCAAGGGGTGCCCATCCCGGGAGGGACGCCGCATCGGACGTGTACATCTTACTCACAGCGGTAATTTTTATCGGCGAGGATGGACATTATCCGGCGCGGCACCCGCCCGCCGCACGAGGAAGATCCCTGCGCATGTGAAGTCCCGACCCAATCATCAGCTGCCCCTGGGGAAGCGTCTTTTGCCGGAGAAACATCTTGCTGCCGAGAGTCATGCTAGTAACGTCGGAGGCCCTGCCGCTCGCCAAGACCGGAGGCCTGGGCGATGCGGTGAGCGGCCTGGCGCGGGCCCTGCGCGACGCGCACGTCGACGCGACCATCTTCATGCCCGCCTATGAAAGCGCGCTGCATGCCGCCATCGACCTGGAGAAAGTGGCCGATCTGCCCGGGCTGATCGGCGGCGATGCCGAGGTCTGGGCGGGGTGGGTGGCCGATACCGAGATACCGGTGCTGCTGCTGCGCAACGACGCCCTGTACGTGCGTGCCGGCAATCCCTACCTGGATGCGGACGGAAAGGAATATCCCGACAATGGAATCCGCTTTGCCGCGCTGGCCCAGGCGGCACAGAAGATTTCGGTGGGTGAGACGCCGATCCGGGTGCCGCACGTGGTGCATGCCCACGACTGGCACGCGGCGCTTACGCCGCTGTATCTGCACGCCGCCGGCATCAAGCGGCCGAAGACGGTGCTGACCATCCACAACCTCGCGTTCCAGGGCAACTTCCCGCTGCACCTGGCCGAGCAACTCGGTATTCCGCCCGCTTATCGCGGCAGCGACGGCGTGGAATTCTGGGGCAACCTGAACTTCATGAAGGCGGGGCTGCGCTACGCCGACAAGATCACGACGGTCAGCGCCACCTACGCGCGCGAGATCCTGACGCCGGCGTTCGGCCACGGACTGGAGGGCGTGCTGGGTTTGCGCGCCCATGAACTGCATGCCATCCCCAACGGCATCGACACCGAGGTCTGGGACCCGGGTTGTGATCCCTACCTGCCCGAGCATTTCTCCGCCCTGGACATGCGCGGCAAGATCCGCAACAAGCTGGAAATGCAGCGCGCGTTCGGCCTGCCCACCGATCCGGAGGCGCCGCTGCTCGCCATGGGCAGCCGCCTGACCTCGCAGAAAATGGCGGATCTGGCGATCAAGGTGTTCCCCCTGCTGCTGGCGGCGCATCCACGCCTGCAGATCGCCGTGCTCGGCTGCGGCGAACGCGCGCTGGAAGCGGCATTGCAAGACCTGGCCTCGCACCATCCCCGCAACCTGGGCGTGCACATCGGCTACGACGAACGGCGCGGCCACCTGCTGCATGCCGGCGCGGACATGCTGCTGCACGGCAGCCGCTTCGAGCCTTTCGGCCTGACCCCGCTTTATTCCATGCTGTACGGAACCGTGCCCATCGCGTCCCGCGTCGGCGGACTGGCCGACAGCATTACCGGCCTGTCGCCGGAGCCAGATGCCGAGGTCGGTTCGGCCACCGGCATCCTGTTCGACGGCGACAGGCCCGCCGACATGCTGGCGGCCGTCGAACGCGCGCTGGAGACGTTCGCCCAGCCCCAGCGGTGGTCGGCCCTGCAGAAGAACGGGATGACCCGTCATTTCGGCTGGGAAGCCTCCGCCGCCCAATATGTGGAGCTGTACCGCATGCTCGCGCCGGTTGCTCCCGTGGGCGCGCCCATGGTTGCCCGCCGTCCGGCAGCGGCCGGCGTTCCGGTCGAGGCCAGCATACGGAAACGGGCCTGATGGCGGAGCGACGTCGACCACCGCTGCGTATCTGCCACGCCAGGGCCTCGGCCCTGGGGCCGGTGCTGGATGGCGCGGGCGCCCTGGCCGTACCCTGGCGCGGATGGCTGGAGAAGGCCGCCGGGCTGGGATTCGGACAGGTGCTGGCCGACGCGCGCGACGCCGGCGAGGAGGCCGCGTGCGGGGCGCTGGCGCGCGCCGCGTCCCGGCGTCGATTGGAGTTTTATCTGGATTGCCCGCCAGCCGGCGACGAGGCCGCAGGCGCGGTCGACTGGACGGCGCGCGGCCCGGTGTGGCGCGACCTGGGCGCCAGGGGGCTACTGATCAGGGACTTGGAGCCATCCGCTTCGTTGTCGAAGCGGATGGCGCCGCTGCGCCAGCGCGAGGATGGCCTGGACCTGCTGGCGTGGACCCCCGGCCTGTCTCGGGAGGCGGTGCGGGGCCTGCGCGGCCTGGGTTTTTCACACGTGTTTTCGTCGCTGGCCTGGTGGGACTTTCGCAGCGCCTGGTTCATGGACGAATGGCATGCGTTGGCGGATACCGGCTGCGCCGTGCTGGCCTTCCCGGCGGACCCGTATGGGGCCGGCGCGGCGGGCGTCGGCGTGCCGGACGCCGAGGTGCGGCGGCGCGCCTCGATCCGCGCGCTGTGGGCGGCCGCCACTTGCGGTGCCGGCTGGCTGGTGCCCATGGGGTATGAACGGCACGGCCTGGACGGTGCGCCGCACGATCAACTGGACCTGAGCGCGGACCTCCAGGCGGCGAACCGCTGGCTGGCGCGGGCGCCGGCCGATGATGTGGCGCTATTGCCGCTGGGCGGCGCGGACGCGCCCATCGCCATGATGCTGCGGCGCGCCGCCGGGCAGCGAGGCCGGCGCAGCCATCTGCTGCTGTTCAATCCCGACCTGCTGGCCGCCTCGGCGGTGGACTGGCCCATGATCCAGTCCCGGCTGCCGGATCGCACGCAGCGGCCGGCCGAGGGCGGCGTGCCCGCCACGCTGGAGCCCGGCGGCGCGCACGTCGTGGAACTGGGGCCCGCGCCGCCCGTGGTGGCCGGGCTGCCGCGCCGCCGGTCGTTGACCGCGGCCATGGGCGCGGCCCGCGTGGCCATCGAGGCGGTCGAGCCCGCCATCGAGCAGGGCCGCTTCGCGGTCAAGCGTACGCCGGGCGAAGCGTTGGCGGTGCGCGCCGACATCTTCATGGATGGCCACGACAAGCTGGCCGCGGACCTGCTCTGGCGCGCCGCCGACGAGGAGGCCTGGACCCGGGTGCCCATGGCCCATCTGGGCAATGACCGCTGGGAGGCCGTCTGCCGCTTCGAACGCGTGGGCATGGGGTGCTATGCGATCGAGGCCTGGCGCGATACCTACGCCACCTTCCTGGACGAACTGCGCAAGAAGACGGATGCGGGCGTGGACGTGGCGGTGGAAGTCGACGAGGTTCGCGGCTGGATATCGAAGGTGCTGGGCCGTGCGGCCCAGGCCGGGCACGAGATGCGGGCACGGGCCGGGGAAGCCGCTCGGGGCCTGGCGGACCTGTCCGGCGACGCCTGCCTGGCCTGGATACGTTCGCCCGAGGCCGCCGCCTTGGTCCAGGCGCTGGAGCCCCGCGAGTTCGCATCGCGCTCGGCGGAGTTCCCGGTCCGGGTGGAACGCCGGACCACCCGGTTCGGCAGTTGGTACGAATGCTTTCCGCGTTCGCAAAGCGGAGACGTGAACCGGCACGGTACCTTCGCCGACGTCGTGGCACGCTTGCCCGCGATACGGGACATGGGCTTCGACGTGCTGTACTTCCCGCCCATCCATCCCATCGGCCGCCGGAACCGCAAGGGCCGCAACAACAGCCTCGAGGCCGCGCCCGGCGATCCGGGCAGCCCTTACGCCATCGGTTCGGAAGAGGGCGGACACGACGCGATACATCCCGAACTGGGGACGCTGGACGACTTTCGCGCGCTGGTGGGCGAGGCGGCCCGGCACGGGCTGGAGATCGCCCTGGATTTCGCCATCCAGTGCTCGCCCGACCATCCGTGGCTGGCCCGGCATCCCGACTGGTTCGCGTGGCGTGCCGACGGTTCGCTGCGCTATGCCGAGAACCCGCCCAAGAAATACGAGGACATCGTCAACGTCGACTTCTACGCGCGTGCCGCGAACGGGCGCGACACCGCCTCGGGCCTGTGGCTGGCGCTGCTGGACGTGGTGCTGTTCTGGGCGGGGGAAGGTGTGCGGATCTTCCGTGTGGACAATCCGCACACCAAGCCCCTGCCGTTCTGGGAATGGCTGATCGCCCAGGTGCATGCGCGCCATCCCGACGTGGTGTTCCTGTCGGAGGCCTTCACCCGGCCCAAGATGATGTACCGGCTGGCCAAGCTGGGCTTCTCGCAGTCCTATACCTATTTCACGTGGCGCGAGACGCGGCGGGAACTGACCGATTACCTGGAGGAAATCTCGCGGCCGCCTGTATCCGATTTTTTCCGGCCCAATTTCTTCGTCAATACGCCCGACATCAATCCGCGCCACCTGCAGGACTCGGGCCGTCCGGGTTTCCTGATCCGTGCCGCGCTGGCGACCACGCTGTCGGGGTCGTGGGGCATGTACAGCGGCTTCGAGCTGTGCGAGGGAACGCCGGTGCCCGGCAAGGAGGAATACCTCGATTCCGAGAAGTACGAGATCCGGGCCTGGGACTGGAGCCGGCCGGGCAATATCGTGGCCGAGATCGGCGTCCTGAACCGGATACGGCGCGACAACCCCGCGTTGCATCTCCATACAGGCACCGGTTTCCTCAACACCGATAATGACCAGGTGCTGGCCTATACCAGGACGACGCCGGAGCGCGACAACGTGGTGCTGGTGGTGGTGAACCTCGACCCGCACGGCGCGCAAGGCGCCAACGTCGAACTTCCGCTGTGGGAGTTCGGGCTGCCGGACGATGGCACGCTGCATGCCGAAGACCTGCTGCGCGGGTATCGCTTCGACTGGCGTGGAAAGATGCAGCACGTGTGGCTCGAACCTGGCGGCCCCTACGCGATATGGCGTATATCCCGACGATCCTAGGATCCCTGCTTCCCGGGGATCCATCGGCAGGCGAGGACGCATGAACAACAAGCGCGAGACATCCGTGAATGCCGTCAACCGGGGCGATCCGCTCTGGTACAAGGACGCGGTCATCTACCAGTTGCACATCAAGTCCTTCTTCGATGCCAACAACGACGGCATCGGGGATTTCTCCGGACTGCTGTCCAAGCTCGACTACATCGCGCAGCTGGGCGTGGATACGATCTGGCTGCTGCCGTTCTACCCCTCGCCGCGGCGCGACGACGGGTACGACATCGCCGAGTACCGGGGCGTGCATCCCGACTACGGAGAACTGGCCGACGTGCGGCGCTTCATCGCGGCGGCCCACGAGCGCGGCATGCGCGTGATTACCGAACTGGTGGTCAACCACACGTCGGACCAGCATCCATGGTTCCAGCGCGCGCGCCACGCCAAGCCGGGCTCGGCCGCGCGCAATTTCTACGTGTGGTCCGACAACGACCAGGCCTACGCCGGCACGCGCATCATCTTCATCGACACCGAGAAATCGAACTGGACCTGGGATCCGGTGGCGGGCGCCTATTTCTGGCACCGTTTCTATTCCCACCAGCCCGACCTGAACTACGACAATCCGCGCGTGCTCAAGGCCATCCTGAGCGTGATGCATTTCTGGCTGGACCTGGGGGTGGACGGGTTGAGGCTGGACGCCGTGCCCTACCTGGTCGAGCGCGAGGGCACCAACAACGAGAACCTGCCCGAGACCCATGCGATCCTGAAGCGCATCCGGCAGGACCTGGAGGCTTCCTACGACGACCGCATGCTGCTGGCCGAGGCCAACCAATGGCCCGAGGACGCGCAGGAATACTTCGGACAGGGCGACGAATGCCACATGTCCTTCCACTTTCCGCTGATGCCGCGCATGTACATGGCCATCGCCAGGGAAGACCGCTTTCCCATCACCGACATCATGCAGCAGACGCCGGACATACCCGGCAATTGCCAGTGGGCGATCTTCCTGCGCAACCACGATGAACTGACGCTGGAGATGGTGACCAGCAGCGAGCGCGACTATCTGTGGGAGGTGTATGCCGCCGACCGGCGGGCGCGGCTCAACCTGGGGATACGCCGCCGGCTGGCGCCGCTGATGGAGCGCGACCGGCGCCGCATCGAGCTGATGCACAGTCTGCTGCTGACCATGCCGGGCACGCCCGTCATCTACTACGGCGACGAGATCGGCATGGGCGACAACATCCATCTGGGCGACCGCGACGGCGTGCGCACGCCCATGCAATGGTCGCCCGACCGCAACGGCGGTTTCTCGCGCGCCGATCCCGAGCACCTGGTGCTGCCGCCGCTGATGGGCAACCTGTACGGCTACGAGGCGGTCAACGTCGAGGCCCAGTCCGGCGA
Organism: Pigmentiphaga sp. H8; assembly: GCF_003854895.1. Taxonomy (NCBI): domain Bacteria; kingdom Pseudomonadati; phylum Pseudomonadota; class Betaproteobacteria; order Burkholderiales; family Alcaligenaceae; genus Pigmentiphaga; species Pigmentiphaga sp. H8. Next base: position 2,038,276 of record NZ_CP033966.1, read on the forward strand.
TGCCCATTCGCTGCTGAACTGGATGCGCCGCATGCTGGGCAAGCGGCGCCAGTACCGCGTATTCGGGCGCGGCGGCCTGCGTTTCCTCTATCCGGGCAACCGCAAGATCCTGGCGTACCTGCGCGAGCACGAGGAAACCACCATCCTGTGCGTGGCCAACCTGTCGCACACGCCCCAGGCAGTGGAACTGGACCTGGCGGAGTTCGACGGCCGGGTGCCGGTCGAGCTGACGGGGGGCACGGCGTTCCCCGCCGTCGGCCGCCTGACCTACCTGCTGACCTTGCCGCCCTATGGCTTCTACTGGTTCGAACTGAGCGCCTCGGCGACGCCGCCGAACTGGCACCTGGCCACCGCCGACCAGTTGCGCGAGTTCCGGACCCTGGTGCTGCGCGGCAAGACGGGCTATGACCTGACGACCGAATCGCGCCGCACGCTGGAACACGACGTGCTGCCGGAATACCTGGCGCTGCGGCGCTGGTTCGCCTCGAAGCACGAGCGCATCGTCTCGGGCCGCGTGGTCTACGGCGTGCGCCTGCCGGCCGGCGACGAACTGTATCTGACGGAGATCGAGGCCGACCTGGGCGAGCGGCGCGAACGCTACGTGGTGCCGCTGGGACTGATCTGGGAAGAAACCCTGCCGCAGTTGCAGCAGCAACTGGCCCTGGCGCGCGTGCGGCGCGGCCCCATGGTGGGCATGGTGACCGATGCCTTCAGCCTGCAGAGCTTCGCCGTGGCGGTGTTCGACAGCCTGAGGAACGGCGTCGAGCTGGAGTCGCGCATCGCCGCCTCCGACGGCGGGAGCGCCCGCATACGGTTCCTGCCCGAACCTGGCCTGGAAGCGGTGGCGGTCGATGCCGACACGCCCATCCGGTGGTTGTCGGCCGAACAGTCCAACAGTTCGCTGGTGGCCGGGACCGCGGCCGTGCTGAAGATCGTGCGCCGGGTCACGGCGGGCACCCATCCGGAAAGCGAGATGACGCGCCACCTGACGAAGCTGGGTTTTCGCAACACGGCGGCGCTGCTGGGAGAAGTGGTGCGGGTGGACGAGGACGGCACGCCGCACACGCTGATGCTGGCCCAGCAGTACGTGGACAACCAGGGCGATGCCTGGAACTGGACGCTGGAGTACCTGCACCGGACGCTGGACGACGCCGCGCTGACCGCCGAGAGCGCCGAGGACTACGGCCAGGAGTTGCGCGGCTACGCCACGCTGGCCGCGGCCGTGGGCCGGCGGCTGGGCGAACTGCACGCCGCGCTGGCGCTGCCTTCCGAGGATCCGGCCTTCGCGCCGGTCGAGGCCTCGCGCGAGGACGTCGCGCGCTGGGTGGACGATACGCGGCAAAGCCTGGATCAGGCGCTGGCCATTCTCGCCGCGCGCAGGGACTGGGGCGACCTGGCGGCCGACACCGCGCTGCTGCTGGACAACCGCGGCCTGCTCGAGGCCGCCATCGACCGGCTCGGCCAGGCCGTCGGCAATGCCTGGCTGACCCGGGTGCACGGGGATTTCCACCTGGGACAGGTGCTGGTGGCGCAGAACGATGCCTACATCATCGACTTCGAGGGCGAACCGGCGCGCACCATGGACGAGCGGCGGCGCAAGCGCAATCCGCTGCGCGACGTGGCGGGCCTGTTGCGCTCGTTCGACTACGCGTCGGCGGTGGTCGCGCGGGCGCCGGATGCCACGGTCCCGGCCGCCGGTGCCAATCCCATCGCCGGTCCGTCCGTCGACACCGTGGCGCAGCGCCGCGATGTCCTGCTCGAACGGTTCCGCGTCGAAGCCTCGGGCGCGTTCCTCGATGCCTACCGCGAGGCCGCGGCCGCGGCGCCCCGGCCCTGGGTGGACAGCAAGGACGAGGAAGCGCTGCTGGCGCTGTTCCTGATCGAGAAGGCGGCCTACGAAGTGTGCTACGAAGCCGCCAACCGGCCGGCGTGGATAGGGGTGCCGCTGCGTGGCCTGGTGACGCTGGCGGGCCGGATCGAACCGGCCATACGGAGGGAAGAGGATCTTGACGGACAACAGCCGTGACGGCGGGATCGCACCCGCGGATATCGACGCACTGGTAGCCGGCAGGCACGCCGACCCTTTTTCCGTGCTGGGGCCGCAACTGCGCGATGGCCGGCTGTGGCTGCGCGCCTTCCTGCCCGGCGCCGTGACCGTGCAGGCCGTGTCGGACACAGGGGGCGTCGTGGACCTGAGGCCGCTGCGCGCCGGCGTGTTCGAGGCCCGGGCCGATCCCGGCTTCCTGTCCGCCCGCGCGGGCTACCGGTTGCGCATCCAGTGGCCCGACGCGTTCCAGGAGGTCGAGGACCCGTATGCCTTCGGCCTCGTCCTGGGCGACGAGGATCTCGCGCTGCTGGCGCGCGGCGACCACGACGGCCTGGCGGCCTGCCTGGGCGCGCATTGCACCACGATGGACGGAATCCCGGGCGTGCGCTTCGCGGTGTGGGCACCCAATGCCCAACGCGTATCGGTGGTGGGCGGTTTCAATGCCTGGGACGGCCGCCGCCATCCCATGCGGCTGCGGCATTCCGCGGGCGTATGGGAATTGTTCGTGCCCCGACTGTCGCACGGCGAACCCTACAAGTACGAATTGCTGGGACCCGATGGCGGCCTGCTGCCGCAGAAAGCCGATCCCTGCGCCTTCCAGGCCGAGCCGGCGCCGGGCACGGCATCGGTGGTCGCCGATCCCGAGCCTTACGCGTGGACGGACGAGGCCTGGATGGCGGGCCGCGCGGCGCGCCATGCGACCGATGCGCCCATTTCGATCTATGAGGTGCACGCCGGCTCCTGGCTCGGGAAAGAAGACGGCGGGACATGGACCTGGCACGAACTGGCCGATCGCCTGATCCCCTACGTGGCCGGAATGGGATTCACGCATCTCGAGCTGCTGCCCATCATGGAGTATCCCTTCGGCGGTTCGTGGGGCTACCAGCCGCTGGGCATGTTCGCGCCCACGGCGCGCCATGGCTCGCCCCGCGACTTCGCGGCGTTCGTCGACCGCTGCCACGCGGCGGGCCTGGGCGTGATCCTGGACTGGGTGCCCGCGCATTTTCCGACCGACCCCCACGGGCTGGCGCGCTTCGACGGTACGGCGCTGTACGAATACCAGGATCCGCGCGAAGGCTTCCACCAGGACTGGAACACCTACATCTACAACCTGGGCCGCAACGAGGTCTGCAACTTCATGCGGGCCAGCGCGCTGCACTGGCTGGGCCGCTATCACGTGGACGGACTGCGGGTGGATGCGGTGGCCTCCATGCTGTATCGGGACTACAGCCGCCGCGCCGGGGAGTGGGTGCCGAACAGCCACGGCGGAAGGGAGAACCTGGAAGCCATCGCCTTCCTGCGCGACCTGAACGGCAGGGTGCGGCGCCTTTTTCCCGACGCCATGATGATCGCCGAGGAATCCACCGCCTGGCCGGGCGTGACCGCGCCGCCGGAAGCGGGCGGGCTGGGGTTCCACTACAAGTGGAACATGGGCTGGATGCACGACACGCTGCGCTACATGCAGCGGGATCCCGTGCACCGGCACTACCATCACCACGACCTGACTTTCGGCATGGTGTATGCCTATTCCGAGCAGTTCGTGCTGCCGCTCTCGCACGACGAGGTGGTCCATGGCAAGGGTTCGCTGATCGGCAAGATGCCCGGCGACCGCTGGCAGCGCTTCGCCAACCTGCGCGCCTATTTCGGCTTCATGTGGAGCCACCCCGGCAGAAAGCTGTTGTTCATGGGCGGAGAGCTGGCCCAGGAACGCGAGTGGAACCACGACGCGCAACTGGCCTGGGACGCCCTGGCCGATCCGCTGCATGCCGGCGTGCAGCGGCTGGTGGCCGACCTGAACCGGACCTATGCCGGCACGCCCGCGCTGCATCGGCGGGATGGCGAGCCGGCGGGATTCCGCTGGGTGATCGGCGACGACGATCGTAACAGCGTGTTCGCCTACCTGCGCCTGGACGGCGACCGCTGCGTGCTGGCGGTGTGCAACATGACGCCGGTCCCGCGCGGCGACTACCGGCTGGGCGTGCCGCGGGGAGGGCGCTGGCGCGAGATCGTCAATACCGACGCGGCCGACTATGGCGGCTCGGGCGTGGGCAACGCCGGCGCGGTCGAGGCGCGGCCACAGGCCGCGCATGGCCTGGCCCATTCGCTGGTGCTGACGCTGCCGCCCCTGGCCACCTTGCTGCTCGAAGCCGAATGACCATGGGCGCCATCGCCGACCGGCTGCTGCCCGGCCGCCCGTACCCCCTGGGTGCGCACTGCGACGGGATGGGCGTGAACTTCGCCGTGTTCTCGGCGCACGCGCACCGGATCGATCTGTGCCTGTTCGACGAGTCGGGACGCAAGGAAGTCGCGCGCATGGCCCTGCCCGAATGCACCGACGAAGTCTGGCACGGCTACCTGCCGCGCGCCGGTCCCGGACTGGTGTATGGCTATCGGGCCTTCGGTCCCTACGAGCCGCAGGACGGCCACCGCTTCAATCCCCACAAGCTGTTGATCGATCCCTATGCGCGCAAGCTGGCCGGTTCGCTGCGCTGGACCGACGCGCTGCACGGCTTCAGGCGCGAAGAGCGCGGCATGGACCGCCGCGACAGCGCCGCCGCAGTTCCCAAGTGCGTGGTGGTGGACGATGCCTTCGACTGGCATGGGGACCAGCGGCCGGAATGGCCGTGGGGCCAGACCGTGATCTACGAGGCTCACGTGCGGGGAATGTCGATCTCGCGCGAGGACATGAGGCCCATCGAACGGGGCACCTTTCGCGCGCTGACCGATCCCGCGCTGATCGACCACCTGCTGTCGCTGGGCGTGACCTCGCTCGAACTGCTGCCCATTCATGCCCACGTCAACGACCGCTTCCTGGTCGAGCGCGGCCTGCGCAACTACTGGGGCTACAGCAGCCTTTCCTTCTTCGCGCCCGAACCCTGCTATCTGTCGCGCGACGAGCTGCACGAAATCCGGACCGCCGTGCGCAACCTGCATGCGGCCGGCATCGAGGTGATCCTGGACGTCGTCTACAACCACACCTGCGAGGGCAGCGAGACCGGGCCGACGCTGTCATGGCGCGGGCTGGACAACGCCAGCTACTACCGGCTGGTGCCGGGCGACGAGCGCCACTACGTCAACGACACGGGCTGCGGCAACACGCTGAACCTGTCGCATCCCCGGGTGGTGCAGATGGTGATGGACTCGCTGCGCTACTGGGCCGAGGCTTTCCGCGTGGACGGCTTTCGCTTCGACCTGGGCGTGACGCTGGGCCGCGAGGCCGGCGGCTTCGATCCCGGTGCGGGTTTCTTCGACGCGCTGCTGCAGGATCCGCTGCTCTCGAGGCTCAAGCTGATTTCCGAGCCCTGGGACATCGGTCCCGACGGCTATCACGTCGGCCACCATCCGCCGGGATTCGCCGAATGGAACGACCGCTTCCGCGATACCGTGCGCCGTTTCTGGCGCGGCGACGAGGGCGTGCGGCCGGAGCTGGCCACGCGGCTGGCGGGTTCGGGCGACCTGTTCAACCGCCGCCATCGCCGCACCTGGGCTTCGGTCAATTTCTTTACCGCGCACGACGGCTTCACGCTGGCGGACCTGGTCAGCTATGCCCACAAGCACAACGAGGCCAACGGCGAAGAAGGGCGCGACGGCAGCAACGAGAACCTGAGCAGCAACTGGGGCGTGGAGGGGCCGACCCTGGATCCGGCCGTGCTCGGGACGCGCGCCACGGTGGCCCGTGCCATGCTGGCGACGCTGTTCTGTTCGCACGGCACGCCCATGCTGCTGGGCGGCGACGAGTTCGGCCGCACCCAGTTCGGCAACAACAATGCCTATTGCCAGGACAACGAGATATCGTGGTTCGACTGGCGCCTGGCCGCCTCGGACGAGGGCCGGGCGATGACGGCTTTCGTCGCGCGGCTGGCCGCGCTGCGGCACGAATATCCGTCGCTGCGCAGCGAGCGCTATATGGCGGACTACCACTTCGTCGAGGAAGGCCTGGCCGAGATCGGCTGGTTCGACGAGCGGGGGGAGCGGGTCGACAGTCACGCATGGAACGATCCGCACCGGCGCGCGCTGGTGCTGCGCCGGGCCGCCCGCCACGACGGCCGCGTCGAGGTCACGCTGCTGCTGGTCAACGGCCATGATCATCCCGTTCCCTTCTCCTTGCCGGCGCCCGTCGTGCGCTGGCGCATGCTGGTCGACAGCAGCCGGCCGGAGGCGCCCGAGGCCGAGATGGTGGAGATGTCGCTGGAACTGGCGCCGCGCAGCGTGGTGTTGCTGGGTTGCCGGATGAACATGCCATGAAGAAGGCCCCGCTTGCAGAGAAATTCGGCGCACGCCTGCTGGGACCGGACCGCACGCGCTTTCGCCTGTGGGCGCCGGGCCAGCAGGCCGTGTCGGTGGAACTGGATCCCGGCACGGCGCACGCGTCCATCGTTCCCATGCCGGCCCGGCGGGAAGGCTGGTTCGAGGTCGAGGTGGCGCGCGGCGCCGGCACGCGCTACCGGTATCGGCTGGCCGACGGAACCGCCGTCCCGGATCCGGCCTCGCGCATGCAGGACGGCGACGTGCACGATGCCAGCGTGGTCGTCGATCCAACCGCCTACCCGTGGCGCAACACGCGCTGGCGCGGCCGGCCCTGGAGCGAGGCGGTCATCTACGAACTGCACGTGGGCGCCATGGGTGGCTTCGACGGCGTGCGCGGCCACCTGCCGCGCCTGGCCGAGCTGGGCGTGACCGTCATCGAACTGATGCCCATCGCTGATTTTCCCGGCTCCCGGAACTGGGGCTACGACGGTGTGCTGCCCTATGCGCCCGACCGCGCCTATGGCACGCCCGAGTCGCTCAAGGCCCTGATCGACGAGGCCCATGGCCTGGGGCTGATGGTGTTCCTGGACGTGGTCTACAACCACTTCGGACCCGACGGCAATTACCTGCATGCCTACGCGCCGTCCTTTTTCCGCGACGACGTGCATACGCCGTGGGGGCCGGCCATCGACTTTCGCCGCAAGCCCGTGCGGGAGTTCTTCACCGGCAACGCGGCGTACTGGCTGCATGAATACCGCTTCGACGGCCTGCGGCTGGATGCGGTGCATGCGATCGCCGAGCAGGACTGGCTGGAGGAGATGGCCCATGCCATCCGGCAGGCGACCGACCGCCAGCGCCACGTGCACCTGGTCATCGAACACGATGGCAATGCGGTGCCGCTGCTGGAGCACGAGTTCGACGCGCAGTGGAACGACGACGGCCACCACGTCCTGCACCGGCTGCTGACGGGCGAGACGCAGGGCTACTACCGCGACTACGACGACCGGCCGGCGGCGCGGCTGGCGCGCTGCCTGGCCGAGGGCTTCGTCTACCAGGGCGAGGCATCGGCCCATCGCGGCGGCCAGCATCGGGGCCGGCCGTCGGCCCACCTGCCGCCCACCAGCTTCGTGCTGTTCCTCCAGAACCACGACCAGATCGGCAACCGCGCGCTGGGCGAGCGCCTGCGGACCCTGGTGGGCGCGCGCGTGCAGGCCCTGCGCGCGGCGGTGGCGCTGGTGCTGCTGGCGCCCCAGATCCCGTTGATCTTCATGGGCGAGGAATACGGCGTGGAGACGCCGTTCCTGTACTTCACCTGCCACGGTCCGGACCTGGCCGCGGCGGTACGGGAAGGGCGGCGCAAGGAGTTCGAGAGCTTTCCCGCCTTCGCCGACGAGGCCGCGCGGGCCGCCATCCCGGATCCCAACGAGCCATCGACCTTCGAGGCATCCCGGCACGGCCTGTTCCAGGACACGGCGGACTGGTATGCGTACTACCAGGCGCTGCTGCGTTGCCGGCGCGACGCGCTGATGCCCAGCCTGGACGCGACACGGGCCCTGTGGGCGCGGGCGCTGGGCGAACGTGGCGTGGAGGCGCGCTGGAGCCTGGGCGACGGCCGCGTGCTGGCGATCGCCGCCAACTTCGGCGACGACGCGGTGGCGGCGACGGTACCGGGATCGGCCTTCGACCTGCTGTTCGAGAGCCGCCAGGGGCTGGCACGCGGCTTGCGGCACGGCGAACTGGAACCCACGTGTACTCTTGCCTGGACGGAGGCGCAGACGCCATGAGCGGACCGGATGACGACCTCGAACGCCTGGCCGGCGCGGCCGGCGTGGCCGTGCACTGGCGGGACGCCATGGGCCGGGAACAGGCCGTGGCGCCGGAAGTGCTGCGTACGCTGCTGGCCGAACTCGGTTTCGAGGTGGACACGCCGGCGTGTGTCGCCGATTGCCTGGCGCGGCTCGCGCGCGAAGGATCGCAAGGATTGCCCGCGTTGAAGACCGCCTCGCCGGGCGAGCCCATCGAATTGCCATGGACCGGCGACATGGACGAACTGCCGTTCCAGCTGCTGTTCGAGGAGGGCGGAAAGATGAGCGGCATCGCCCGGCGCGGCGCGAGCGGCGCGCTGGTCCTGCCGGGCGTGGATCGGCCCGGCTATCACACCCTGCAGTTGGGTGCGGCGTCCTGCACGCTGGCCGTCGCGCCGGACCGCTGCTTCGCCATCGAGGACGCCCTGCATGGCGCGCCGGCCCGCCTCTGGTCGCTGGGGGTCCAGCTCTATGGCCTGCGCCGCGATGCCGAGGCATCGGTCGCCGTGGGCAGCGCGGGGTTCGGCGATTTCACCGCCTTGCGCCTGCTGGCCGAACAGGCGGCCGCGCGGGGCGCGGCCGCCTTGGCCGTGAGCCCGGTGCATGCGATGTTCAGCGCCGATCCGGGACGCTACAGCCCCTATGCCCCCTCCAGCAGGCTGTTCCTGAACGTCCTGTATGCGGATCCGGCCGCCTTGTTCGGACCGCAGGCGCTGGCCGCCGTCTCGGCGCGAGGGCTGGGAGACGAACTGTCGCGGCTGGCGGGCTTGCCCCTGATCGACTGGCCGGCCGCCGGGCAGGCGAAGCTGGCCGTGCTGCGGACCTTGTTCGATGACTTCCCGCGCAATGCGCCGCCGCCTCTTCACGAGGATTTCCAGGCCTTCGAGCGGGAGGGCGGCGAGCCGCTGCGCTCGCACGCGCGCTTCGAGGCCATCCACGCCTGGCGTGTGGCGCAGACGCAGGACCGGTCGGGCTGGCGGCACTGGCCCGCGGCCTTTCGCTCGCCCGCCAGCCCGGAGGTCGCGCGTTTTGCCGCGCAGCACGAGCGCGAGGTGAGCTTCCATGTCTTTCTGCAATGGCTGGCCGCGCGCGGGCTGGGGGACGTCCAGGTCGCCGCCCGCCGGGCCGGCATGCCCGTCGGCCTGATCTCGGACCTGGCGGTCGGCACGGACCCCTCGGGCAGCCATGCCTGGGCACGGCAGGAAGAAGTGCTGGCCCGGCTCTCGCCCGGCGCGCCGCCGGACATCTTCAATCCCCGCGGCCAGGCGTGGGGGCTGACGGCATTCTCGCCGCGCGCCCTGGCCGCGAACGGCTACCGCGCCTTCATCGAACTCCTGCGGGCCAGCCTGGCGCACGCGGGAGGCGTGCGCATCGACCATGCCCTGGGCCTGTCGCGCATGTGGCTCGTGCCCGAGGGCGCTTCGCCGGACGAAGGCGCCTATGTGCGCTATCCCTTCCAGGACATGATGCGTCTGGTCGCCCTGGAGTCGTGGCGCCATCGCGCCATCGTGATCGGCGAGAACCTCGGCACCGTGCCCGAGGGTTTCAACGAGCAGATCGCGCGCGCGGGCATGCTGGGCATGGACGTGCTGTGGTTCACCCGCGAAGGGGGCTGGCCGGGCGCGCCGTTCAAGGCGCCCGGCGACTGGTCGCGGCAGGCGCTCGCTACCACCACCACGCACGACCTGCCGACGGTGACGGGATGGTGGCGCGGCACCGACATCCATTGGCGCGCGGAACTGGGCCTGCTGGCCGAGGGGCGCGACGCCGGAACCGAAGAAGCGGAGCGCGGACAGGACCGTACCCGGTTGTGGGAGGACCTGGGCCGTGCCGGCCTGGTGGACGCCGGCGGGCCGGTTCCGCCGGAGGCGCCGGTGACCCAGGTGCTCGATTTCGTGGCGCGGACGCCGGCGCCGCTGGTGGTGGTGCCGCTGGAGGACATGCTGGGCGTTGCGGAACAGCCCAATCTGCCGGGCACCATCGATACCCATCCCAACTGGCGCCGCCGCATGCCGCTGCCCGTGGAGTCGCTGTTCGAGGAACCCGGCGCGGCCGGCCGCGCCGCCTTGCTGGCCAGGACGAGGGGACGGCCATGAGCGCAGCCACTTCTGCCAGGCGGGCGGGCACCGTCACCTGCGGCGTGCCGCGCGCCACGGCGCGCCTGCAGTTCCATGCAGGCTTCCCTTTCGAGGCCGCGGCCGCGCAGGTCGGCTATTTCCACGCGCTCGGCATCAGCCACCTGTACGCCTCGCCCATCACGCGCGCGCGGCCCGGGTCCATGCACGGCTACGACACCGTGGACTATGGCTGCGTGAGTCCGGAGCTGGGCGGCGAGGATGGCCTGCGCGAACTGGTGGCGCGGCTGCGCGAGCACGGCATGGGGCTGATCGTGGACATCGTGCCCAATCACATGGGCGTGGGGCGGGACAACGCCTGGTGGTGGAGCGTGCTCAAGCTCGGGCGCGCCAGCCCCTATGCGGAATTCTTCGATATCGACTGGGAGCCGGCCGACCCGGCGCTATGCGGCAAGGTGCTGGCTCCCTTCCTGGGAGACCAGTATGGCCGGGTCCTGGCTTCCGGCGACCTGTCGGTACGGCCAGACGAGGAGACGGGCGAATCCGTCATCGCCTATTTCGATGCGCGCTTTCCGATCACTCCCGACTGCGCGGCCGAGGTCGCGACCCAGCCGCCCGGGGCCTACGATGCCGCGCGGCCCGAGGGCAGGGCGCGTCTGCACGCGCTGCTCGAGCGCCAGCACTATCGGCTGGCGTGGTGGCGCACGGCGGCCGAGGAAATCAACTGGCGGCGCTTCTTCGAGGTCAGCGACCTGATCGGCGTGCGCGCGGAAAGGGAAGACACGCGCGAGGCCATCCATGCGCTGCCGTTTCGCCTGTACGCCGAAGGCCTCATCGATGGCGTGCGCGTCGATCACATCGATGGCCTGGCCGATCCCGAGGCCTATTGCCGCTACCTGCGCGAAAACCTGGCCGCGCTCGACGCCGACCGGCCGCCGGGCTGCCCACGCGACGTACCCTACATCGTGGTCGAGAAGATCCTGGCATCCGACGAACCGCTGCCCGCGAGCTGGCGCGTGCACGGAACCACCGGCTACGACTTCATGAACGACGTCGGCGCGCTGCTGCACCATCCCGAAGGCGAAGCCCGGCTGACCGCCCAATGGGAGGCCGTCTCGGGCGAGGCGCGCGGCTTTCGCGCCCTGGTGCTGGACGTGCGGCGCCGGCTGGTCGCCCAAAGCTTCGCGGGCGAGTGCGACGCGCTGGTGCGTGTGCTGCACGGCATTGCGCGCGCCGATCTTTCCACCCGCGATTGGGGGGCGCCGGCCATCCGCCGGGTGCTGACCGAACTGCTGGTGCATTTTCCCGTCTACCGGACCTACGTGGGAGGCGAGACACCCCTGGCGGCCGACGACGTGGCCATGGGCATCGCCTGCAAGGGGGCACGGCAAGCCCTGCGGCGCGCCGACCATGGGCTGCTGGATCTGCTGGCGCAATGGCTGGGGCAGGTTCCGGACGCGCCGGCCACGCCGGCGCTGCGGGCCTGGCGCAGGGAGGCCCTGCGCCGGTTCCAGCAACTGACGGCGCCGCTGGCGGCCAAGTCCGTGGAGGACACCGGCTTCTACCGCTATGGGCGGCTGCTGTCGCGCAACGAGGTCGGTTCCGACCCCGGCGTGTTCGCGCTGGATGCCGAAGGCTTCCACCGCAAGGTGTTGGCGCGGGCCGCGCGTTTCCCCGACGCGATGCTGGCCACCGCCACCCATGACCACAAGCGTGGGGAGGATGCCCGGGCGCGCCTGGCGGTACTGAGCGAACTCGCCGACGAATGGCTGCGGCTGGTGCAGTCATGGATGCGCCGCCACGAGGCCTTCATGGCACGCGAAGGGCCGCGTCCGGCGCGGGCGGACGAATACATGCTGTATCAGACGCTGTTCGGCGCCTGGCCCCTGGATCTGGCCATCGTCGACGAGGCCGGCATCGCGGCGCTGGCGGACCGGGTGGGCGAGTGGCAGACCAAGTCCCTGCGCGAGGCCAAGCTGCGTTCGAGCTGGGTGGCGCCCGCCGATGCCTACGAACAGGCCTGCGACGCCTTTCTGCGTGCCGTGCTCGATCCCCGCCGCAACGGCCGCAGCCTGCTGGAGCTGTCGGCCTTCGTGGCGCGCGCCGGCGCGGCGGGTGCCCTGAACGGCCTGGCCCAGACCCTGTTGCGGCTGGCCACGCCGGGCGTGCCGGATCTCTACCAGGGCACGGAGTTCTGGGATTTCAGCCTGGTCGATCCGGACAACCGCCGGCCGGTGGACGATGGTCGCCGCCGCGCCGCGCTGGAGGCCGATGCCGACGCCGCCGCGCTGGTGGCGGGCTGGCGCGACGGCCACGTCAAGTTCCAGCTGATCCGGCGCGCCCTGGCGCTGCGCCAGCGGGATCCCGAGCTGTTCCGACGCGGCGACTACCTGCCGCTGGCGGCGCACGGCGACGCCCAGGATGCCGTGCTGGCCTTCGCGCGCCGCCACGACGACCGCTACGCCGTGGTCGTCGTGCCGCTGCACGCCTCGGCGCTGGTGCTGGCCTCGGGCGCTTCGCCGGTCCCCCACGTCCCGCCACGGGCCTGGGGCGACACGTTCATCGACCTGTCCGGCCTTGCCCGCGACGGCACCCTGCACAACGTCCTGGACGGCCGCTCCTGCGCCGTGGCCGACGGGGCGGTGCGGGTGGCAGACGTGCTGGCCGCCTTCCCGGTCGCCCTGATGTACGCCTGATCCCGCGTTGGCCGCCGACCACCCGCCGGGCCGGGGGAACCTCTACACTTGCGCTGCCCCCTGTGGGCAAAAACCAAAATAAAGAGAGGGAGTGTATCTATGGCGGGTTCTTACTTTCCGGCCTGGCGCGAACAGCCAGGCAGCCTGGAGGCGGGGCGCGTCATCGCGCCCGACGAGCGTCTGCCGTGGCCGCAGATGCTCGCCATGGGCGTGCAGCACGTGGTCGCGATGTTCGGCTCCACCGTGCTCGCGCCGCTCTTGATGGGTTTCGATCCCAATCTGGCGATCTTCATGTCGGGCATCGGCACGCTGCTGTTCTTCCTGGTGGTCGGGGGCCGGGTGCCCAGCTACCTGGGGTCCAGCTTCGCCTTCATCGGGCTGGTGATCGCGGTGACCGGATACGGGGGGGCCGGGCTGAACGGCAACATCGCCGTGGCGCTGGGCGGCATCATCGCCTGCGGCGTCGTCTACGCGCTGATCGGGCTGGTGGTGATGGCCTCCGGCTCGGGCTGGATCGAGCGTTTCATGCCGCCCGTGGTCACGGGCGCGGTGGTGGCCGTCATCGGCCTGAACCTGGCGCCGATCGCGGTCAAGGGCGTCACCGCCAACACCTTCGACGCCTGGATGGCGCTGGCCACGGTACTGTGCGTGGGGATCGTCGCGGTCTTCACGCGCGGCATGCTGCAACGCCTGCTGATCCTGGCCGGCCTGCTGCTCGCCTACGTGCTCTACGCGCTGCTGACCAACGGCATGGGACTGGGCAAGCCCATCGATTTCACGCCGGTCGCGCAGGCCGCGTGGTTCGGGCTGCCCAACTTCACGGCGCCGGTGTTCAAGCTGGACGCCATGATCCTGATCGCGCCGGTGGCGGTGATCCTGGTGGCCGAGAACCTGGGACACCTGAAGGCGGTCAGCGCCATGACGGGCTACAACATGGACCGCTACGTGGGCCGCGCCTTCGTCGGCGACGGCGTCGCGACCATGTTGTCGGGCAGCGTGGGAGGCACCGGCCTGACCACCTACGCCGAGAACATCGGCGTCATGGCCGTCACCCGCATCTACTCGACGCTGGTGTTCGTCATTGCCGCGCTGATCGCCATCCTGCTGGGATTCTCGCCCAAGTTCGGCGCGGTCATCCAGACCATTCCCGGGCCGGTGCTGGGCGGCGTGTCCATCGTGGTGTTCGGCCTGATCGCCGTCGCCGGCGCGCGGATCTGGGTCGAGAACCGGGTCGATTTCTCCGACAACCGCAACCTTATCGTGGCCGCGGTCACGCTGGTGCTGGGCACGGGCGATTTCACCCTGCATTTCGGCGGCTTCGCGCTGGGTGGCATCGGCACCGCCACCTTCGGCGCCATCCTGCTCAACGCCTTGCTGGCGGGGACGCGCAAGCGCTGAACGCCAACGCGGCCGACACGCGCAAGGCGTGCCGGCCGCGCCGGTTCATCGGGCAACGGCAGGCGCCGTCACGAGGCCGGAAGCCGTGCCTCCCAGCGGCCACCCTGCTGGTAGAACTCGTAGCGGTGGGTGCCCTCGCGGCGATTGCCCTTGACGTCGGCGCTGGTCGTGACGTCGCAGGTCACGCTCTGGGCGCTCGAGGCGCTGCAATTGTCCAGGGCCTTGACCTCCAGCGAGCGCGTCATGCTGGTCGCCGAGGGGCTGTCGAAGCCCTGCTGGTTGTTCATGGACTGGATTTCCCTTTGCATGGCGTTCTGCAAGGCCTGGGTGGCCTGGTCCCGCGTCGGGGCCTGCTGGGCGTATGCCGCGGCGCAGCAGCCGGCCAGCCCGATGGCCAGGACGAAGTGTTTCACCCCGGGGCCGCCCCGGGAAGAAATGCGGCCCCCATGGGGGGGCTGCACCGCGTAATCGGTATGCTTCATCGCGTGCTCCTCGTAGATCGAAAACACCACGCCTTTCAATCTAGTCGGCTTCGCGGCCGCGCTGTGTAAGGTTTTACGTGGAATCTTGTCCGTTGGTAATCGGCTTCGCCTTCACCTCTACCTCTACCATGACGCCACCGAGCCATCGCTGCGCGGGTCGGCGCCGCCCTCCAGCGTACCGTCGGCATGCCGCAGGATCGCACCGGCATGGCCCATGGTCTCGTCGTAGGAACGCAGCATCTCGACCTCGTGCCCACGCGCCCGCAGGGCCTCGGCCGTGGCCGCGTCGAAGCGCGATTCCAGCTTCAGGGTGTCCGACGACTGGCCCCAGGTACGGCCGAGCAGCCAGCGGGGCGCGTCCACCGCGGCCTGGGGATTCATGCCGAAGTGCACGACGCGGGTGAAGACGGCGCTTTGCGACTGCGGCTGGCCGTCGCCGCCCATGTTGCCGTAGACCAGCGTGCGGCCGTCGGCCAGGTGGGCCATGGCCGGATTCAGCGTGTGGAAGGGCTTGCGGCCGGGCATGAGCGGATTGCGCGAACGCGGGTCGAGCGAGAAGCTGCATCCGCGGTTCTGCCAGTTGATGCCGGATCCGGACAGCACGACGCCGCTGCCGAACTCGTGATAAATGCTCTGGATGAAGCTGACCGCGACACCCTCGGCATCGACCGCGCCCATCCATATCGTGTCGGCCGGCCCCTTGCCCTGGCCCCAGGGGACGGCCTGTTGCGTGGAGATCCGGGCGGCCATGGCGTCCAGCTCCCGGGGGGCCAGCAGCGACTGCGGATCGACGTCCATGTGCGCCGGGTCGGTGATGTGGGCGTCGCGCACGCCGAAGGCCAGCTTGGTCGCCTCGACGCAAAGATGGACGTAGTCGGCGCCGGCGGGGTCCAGGTCCCGGGGCAGGCGGCGGTCCAACAGCCCCAGGATCAACAGCGACACCAGGCCCTGGGTGGGCGGTGGCACGTTGTAGACCTTGCCGAGGCTGTGTTCCAGCACCAGCGCCGTCTTCCAGACGGGCTGGTGCGCGGCCAGGTCGGCCGCGGCCAGCGGGCTGCCGACGTTGGCCAGGTCGCGGGCGATGGTCTCGGCCAGCGCGCCCCGGTAGAAATCGTCCAGGCCGCTGCGCGCCAGGTGTTCCAGGGTATCGGCCAGTCGGGGTTGGCGGAACGGCGAACCCGTGGCCGGCGCCTGCCCGCCGGGAAGAAAGGTGTCGGCGAATCCGGGAATGGACGACAGCTCCTCGCGCTTGGCCTGGGTGCAGGCGGCCTGGCTGGCGGTGACCGGCATGCCGCGGCGGGCATAGTCGATGGCATCGGCCAGCAGGCGCGACAGCGGCAGGCGGCCGCCGAGTTCGCGGCGCGACCATTCATGGGCGGCGTTCCAGCCCGACACCGTGCCGGCCACGGTATTGGCCGCCAGGCCGCCGCGGAACGGGATCGTGTTCAGGCC
Organism: Pigmentiphaga sp. H8; assembly: GCF_003854895.1. NCBI lineage: Bacteria > Pseudomonadati > Pseudomonadota > Betaproteobacteria > Burkholderiales > Alcaligenaceae > Pigmentiphaga > Pigmentiphaga sp. H8. The sequence continues at coordinate 2,054,479 of NZ_CP033966.1, forward strand.
GCGGTCGCGGTACGAGGCGATGTCCGCGGCGGCGGCTGCCGCGCCGCAGGCTTCCAGCGCCAGCGGCGGCTGGCCCGGGCGGCTGATCAGCCAGAATCCGTCCCCGCCCATGCTGTTCATGTGCGGATATACCACCGCGATGGTGGCGGCCGCCGCGATCATCGCTTCGACGGCATTGCCGCCTTCGCGCATGACGGCCAGCGCGCTTTGCGAGGCCAGTGCGTGCGGAGCGACGGCCATGGCGCGGCTGCCGCGTACGGGATTGGGGCTGAACGAGAGCGACATCGACGCATTCCCTGAACTGTGGAAAGCGTGATTGTGGCCCAGACCGGGCGTGCGCGGAGCATTTTCCCGGGGCGCGCAGGGCAGGGGGGCCGGCCGGAGTATGCTTGGCCGGGACGAGTCCCGAAAAGAACGCAAGCCTGTAAGGGAATTCCAGGGGCACCCGGCCCCACACCTATAATGTGCCGCCCTGCCGCGTAGGCGCGCGGGCGGCAATTGGGATATAAACACGCCCATGCCGGCCGCGGCCATGCGAGGCCGTACGAATTCAAGGACATCCGTGAGTGATCTGCTAGACCGCCGCCTGGCGTTGCTGGACCAGCCCGCGCATCGCGCCGTGCTGGCCCGCAGGCTTCATGGCATAGAACGAGAAAGCCTGCGCGTCGACCCCCGGGGACACCTGGCGATGACCCCGCATCCGGCCGCCCTGGGCGCCGCGCTGACGCACCCCAGCATTACCACGGACTATTCGGAAGCCCTGATCGAGCTGATCACGGGCACCCATGCCAGCCACGAGTCGCTGCTGGGCGAACTGCGCGACATCCACCGTTTCGTCTATGGCGAGCTGGACGGCGAACTGCTGTGGAGCCAGTCCATGCCGTGCGGACTGCCGCCCGAGAAGGACATTCCCATCGCGTGGTTCGGGACGTCCAACATCGGCATGCTCAAGCACGTGTACCGGCGCGGCCTGGCCTATCGCTACGGCAAGGCCATGCAGTGCATCGCCGGCATCCACTTCAATTTCTCGTTCTCAGAGGAACTCTGGCCGCTGCTGGCCGACGCCGGCGAACCCGCCGGCATCTCGGACAAGGACCGCCAGTCGGCCCGCTACGTCGGGCTGATACGCAACTTCAACCGCTACAGCTGGCTGCTGATGTACCTGTTTGGCGCCTCGCCCGCGCTGGCGGTCGATTTCCTGCAGGGCCGGCCGCACCGGCTCGAGCAACTGGACGCGCAGACGCTGTACCTGCCCCACGCCACCAGCCTGCGCATGAGCGACCTGGGCTACCAGAACAAGGCCCAGGCCGGCCTGAAGCCCTGCTACAACGACCTGTCGACCTATGTCGCGCGCCTGTACGAAGCGGTCAGCACGCCCTGGCCCGAGTACGAGAAGATCGGCACGGTGCGCGACGGCGAATGGGTGCAGCTGAACACCAACATCCTGCAGATCGAGAACGAATACTATTCGAGCATCCGGCCCAAGCGCGTCGCCCGCAGCGGCGAGCGGCCCCTGCGCGCGCTGGCCGAACGCGGCGTGCAGTACGTCGAGGTGCGCTGCATGGACATCGATCCGTTCCTGCCCGTGGGCATGGACGAAACGACCAGCCGCTTCCTGGATGCCTTCCTGCTGTATTGCACGCTGCAGGAAAGCCCGCTGTTCGGCGACGGCGGACATTGCCGGCTTAGCGCCAACAATTTCCTGACCGTGGTCAAGCAGGGCCGCCAGCCTGGCCTGACCCTGAACCGCGACGGCAAGGAAATCGGCCTGCGCGCATGGGCCGACGAACTGCTCGATCGCATCGCGGCCTGTGCCGACCTGCTCGATCGGGTCCATGGCGAAACCGGCTATGCCGCCTCGGTGGCGGCGCAGCGCGCCAAGGTCGAGGCGCCCGAACAAACGCCGTCGGCCCGCGTGCTCGAGGCCCTGCGTGCCAGCGGGATGACGTTCCAGGCCTTCATGCTGGAAACCAGCCGCCAGCATGCGGAGCACTTCCGCGCCCAGCCCTGCACCGGCGAGCAACTGGCCGGTTTCCGCGCGCTGGCCGACCGCTCCCTGGCCGAGCAGCGCGAACTGGAACGCGTGCAGACCGGCGACTTCGGCGAATTCGTGGCGGCCTACCAGGCCGGCCTGCTGGGCAAGTAGGCCGGGGCCGGCCCGGTTTGGTGGTAGGCTTGACGACGGTTTTTCCTCGCCAGGCCGCGTTTCCATGCAAATCGTCTTCACCGTACTGATGCTGCTGCTGGCAGTGGCGATGTCGGGGGTGGTGTCCAGGCTTTCTCCGATACGGTTGCCGCTGCCCCTGTTCCAGATCGCCATCGGCGCGCTGTTGGCGGCGCCGGCCTTCGGTCTGAAGGTGAGGTTCGATCCCGAGCTGTTCCTGCTGCTGTTCATCCCGCCGCTGCTGTTCGTCGATGGCTGGCGCATTCCCAAGCGCCAGCTGTACCAGTTGCGGGGCCCCATTCTCGCCCTGGCGCTGGGCCTGGTGATCTTCACCGTGGTCGGCGTGGGCTACTTCATCCACTGGCTGATACCCGCGATCTCGCTACCCGTGGCCTTCGCGCTGGGCGCGGTGTTGTCCCCCACCGACGCGGTGGCGGTATCGGCCATCGTCGGCAAGAACAGGCTTCCCACCAAGCTGCAGCACGTGCTGGAAGGCGAAAGCCTGATGAACGATGCCTCGGGCCTGGTGGCCTTCAAGTTCGCGATCGCGGCGATCCTGACCGGCTCGTTTTCGCTGTGGCAGGCCAGCCTGAGTTTTCTCGTCATCGCCCTGGGCGGCCTGGCCGTGGGCGGCGCCCTGGCATGGCTGCTGAGCCTGGGCCGCAGGATGGTGGCGCGCTGGACCGACGACGAGCCGGCCATCCAGGTCGTGCTGCTGATGTTGACGCCGTTCGCGGCCTACCTGGTGGCCGAGCATTTCGGCGTGTCCGGCATCCTGTCCGCCGTCGCGGCGGGCATCGCCATGACCTATACCGAATCCGGGCAGGGGTCGTCGGCCATGCGGCTGCAAAGCAACAGCGTCTGGTCCATGCTGGAATTCGTGTTCAACGGCATGACCTTCATCCTGTTGGGGCTGCAACTGCCCAGCGTCATCGGGCTGGCGCACGCCGACGCGAGAGAGGCGGGCAACGTGCCGGTCTGGCACCTGTTCGCCTATGTGGTGGCGATCACGGTGGCGCTGATCGCGCTGCGTTTCCTGTGGGTGTGGGTCACCTACCATCTGAAGAGCTTTCGCATGCTGTTGCAGGGCTCGCCGGTGCGCCGGGTCAACGCCTGGGTGATCCTGACGACATCGCTGTCCGGGGTGCGCGGCTCGATCACGATGGCGGGCGTGCTGACGGTGCCGCTGGAAATCTCCGCCGGCGTGCCGTTTCCCGGCCGCGACCTGCTGATCTTCCTGGCGACGGGCGTGATCCTGTGCTCGCTGCTGCTGGGCAGTTCCTTGCTGCCGCTGGTGCTGCCCAGGGTTCCGACACCGGTCGAGACCATGAAGGAAAAGGAAGAACGCGAAGCGCGGCTGCACCTGGCGCAGGCCGCGCAAACCGGCCTGGAGCAGGCACAGGTCCGCATGGACAGGGAACTGACCGACGACGACGCGAAGGCCATGCTGGCCGACATCGCCGCCATGCTGGCCCAGATCTACCGCAACCGCATCGATGCCGAGAGCGACACGGCCGAGATCGCGCTGCGGGCCAACCAGCATCGCAATTTCGAACGCGACCTGCGCATGGCCGCGATCTACGCCCAGCGCACCGAGCTGTACCGGCTGCGCGATGCGCGCCTGATCGACGACGACGTGTTCGCCGTGCTGCTGCGCGACGTGGACATGGCCGAGAACTGGCTGTCCGGGACGCTGGTCAGCAAGCACTGAGCGGCGGCAGGCCCTACAGCATCGGCGAAAACAGCCGCGCCGACGCGTCGAACAGGCGGCGGACGAAGGGCGATGGCCTGTCCTTGGGGACACGGGCCGCGTGGCGCAGGTCGAGTTCGAACTGCCGGCCCAGCTGGCGGGCCATGTCCTCGCCGTAGACCAGGGCGGTGACCTCGAAATTGAGTTCGAAGCTGCGGTTGTCGAAGTTGGCCGTGCCGATGAACGAATAGGTATCGTCCACCACCAGGGTCTTGGAATGCAGCATCCGGTCCCGGTATTCCCATACCTTGACGCCTGCTTCCAGCAATTCGTCGAAATACGAACGCGAGGCCGCGGTCACCACTAGCGAGTCGCTGCGCCGGGGGACCAGCAGGCGCACGTCCAGGCCCTTGTGCGCGGCGTTCGTCAGGCTTAGCAGCGCCGCTTCACTGGGAACGAAGTAGGCCGTGGTCAGCCACACGCGTTCGGTTGCCGCGTTGATGGCGGCGACCAGCGCGCGGTGGATGGATTGGCGGGGGTCCATGGGGCCGGACGTCAGGATCTGCAACTGATGCGGTCCTCCCGGCACCTCGGGCAGCAGCGCGTCAAGCTCACAGTCGTCGGCGCGCTGGCCGGTGGTGTAGGCCCAGTCCTCCAGGAATACCATCTGCAGCCAGCGCACGGCTCCGCCTTCCACACGCAGGTGCACGTCATGATAGGCGTCCGGGCGCACGCGTTCGTCCTCGTCGTCCGTCACGTTCAGTCCGCCGGTGAAGCCGACCTTGCCGTCGCAGATCAGGATCTTGCGATGATTGCGATAGTTGGTGACGGGCCGCCAGCGGCGGCCGATGCGGACGTCGTGGAAAAAACCGACCTGGGCGCCGGCCTCGCGCAGCGGCGCCAGGAAGCGCCGTCCCAGGCGCTCGGAGCCGAGCGCGTCGACCAGCAGGCGCACCGTCACGCCCTGGCGCGCCTTCTCGATCAGCAGGTCGCGTATCGCGGTGCCGATGCGGTCGGGCTTGAAGATGTAGAACTCGAGGTGGACATGGTGGCGCGCTTCGGTGATGGCCTCCATGAAGGCGCCGTAGGTCTGTCCGCCTCCCACCAGCAGTTGCACGTCGGTGGCCGAGGACAAGGGGATGTCGCTGGTGGAGCGGGCCAGCGCCGCCATGCGGGCCACTGGCAGCGGTGTGTCGTGGTCATGTTCGCGCAGCAGCGCGCGCTCGGTCTGGCTGGCGATCAGCAGGCGGCTGCGCAGCCTTTTCAGGCGCCGCCGCTTCAGGCGCTGCGGACCGAAGAAGTAGTAGACGGCATAGCCCACGTAGGGCAGCAGCGCCAGCACCAGTATCCACAGCACGGTGGACAGCGGTGGACGTTTCTGCAGCACGATCCACACCGTGACGCTGGCGATGTACAGGGCCCAACCCACGGACCATGCATTGATCAGGTGATGGTGCAGGTCGGCTTGGGCCATGGCGCGAGGGCTACAGGGGGATGGTGTGCTGTTTGTGGCGCACCTTGGCTTCCAGGTAGCGGCGGTTGTTCGGGTTCAGGTAGACCCCGGTGGGAATGATGCTCTCGATGTCGATGCCGTGTTCTTCGAGCTGGCTGGCCTTGTCGGGATTGTTGGTCAGCAGCCGGATGCGCGCCACGCCAAGCGCCTGGAGCATCTGCGCCGCGGGCTCGAAGCTGCGCGCGTCCTCGGGCAGGTTCAGGTGCCGGTTGGCCTCGAACGTGTCCAGGCCCTTCTTCTGCAGGGCGTAGGCCGACAGCTTGGCATACAGCCCGATGCCGCGCCCCTCCTGCCGCAGGTACAGCAGGATCCCGCCCTCGCGCGAGAAGCACGACAGCGCCTCGTGCAACTGCGGGCCGCAATCGCACAGCTGCGATCCGAACACGTCGCCCGTCAGGCATTCCGAATGCACGCGCACCAGCGGCGGCATGCCGCCCGGCTTGAGCTGCGGGAACACGATGGCCACGTGTTCCTCCGTGATCCCGTTGAAAGTGATGAATTCCGGCGGAATCCCCCCCTCTTCAAGGGGAACGACAACCCGGTTCTTGATGGTCACCATACCGTTACTGTATTCCATGACATGCGCCTTGCCCCGAGACATCGTCCGAGGACCCAGGATGCGGTGGATCCGGCTTTGCCGGTCCACCCGCATCGCCCCCTGGGGGGCGCGCGTAAGCGCGTAGGGGGGATCAGATGCTCATCCAGAGGATGATGATCGCTCCAAGGGCAATACGATACCAGCCGAACACGCGGTACGAATGATTGGCGACGAAGCGCATCAACGCCCGCACCACCACCAGCGCGGCCGCGAAGGCCGCCAGGAAGCCGATGCCGATGGCGGTGACGTCGTTGCTGGTCAGCGATTCGTGGTTCTTCCAGGCGTCGAAGACCGAGGCGGCCAGCATCGTGGGCATGGCCAGGAAGAACGAGAACTCGGTGGCGGTGGTGCGCTTGAGGCCGGCGGCCATGCCGCCGATGATGGTGGCGCCCGAGCGCGAAGTGCCGGGGATCATGGCCAGGCATTGGGCCAGGCCCACCATCAGCGCCTGGAATCCGGTGATCTCGCTGATGTTCTGGGTCTTGACCTCGCCCTGGGGCTTGCGCTCGACGAACAGGATGATGAAGCCGCCGATGATCAGGGTCGTCGCGACCACCCCGGGGGTGAACAGCACCGTCTTGATCTCTTTCAGAAAGGTCACGCCGATGATGGCGGCGGGCAGGAAGGCGATGATGATGTTGCGGGCGAACTTCAGCGAGAACTTGTCGCCGGTCAGGATGCCGGCCAGGATGTGGGCGACCTTCTCGCGGAAGATCCAGATGACCGCCAGAATGGCGCCGAACTGGATGACGACTTCGAATACCTTGGCATCTCCGGAGAAGAAATGGATCCAGTCTCCCACCAGGATCAGGTGGCCGGTGCTGGAGACCGGCAGGAACTCGGTCAGGCCCTCGATGATGCCGAGGAAGAAAGCTTTGATCAGGTACAGCGTGTTTTCGGTCATGAGTGTCGGCGTCCGCGGGCGGACGAGATGGATGGGCGCGGGTGGCGGCTGGGGAGCCGGGAACGGCCGGGGCCGGTCCGGCGGGGCCCCCGCGAGGCCGGTGCCATTGTAGAACCGGCGGCGGGATGGCCAGGCGGGAGGTGTTTCAGCCCCTTGCTTCCTTGAGCGGTTCCAGCAGGGACAGGAGCTGGGGGAAGACCTTGGGCGTGGCGGCGGCGACCTCGCCGCTCTGCATCCAGCCCTGTTCGCCGTCGAAATCGCCGATCAGGCCGCCCGCTTCGAGGATCAGCAGGCTGCCCGCGGCCAGGTCCCAGGGCTTCAGGCCGCAGCCGTAGTAGCCGTCGAGCCGGCCGGCGGCGACGTTGGCCAGGTCCAGCACCGACGACCCCTGGCGGCGCACGCCCGAGGTGGTGGCCGAGATCTGGCCGAAGGTCTTGGTCCACAGGGCCAGCCGCTTGCCGCTGGGGTCCGGGGCGAAGCTCGTGCCGATCAGGGTCTCGGGCATGCGCGTGCGGCGCGAGACGCGGATGCGCCGGTCGTTCAGGAAGGCCCCGGCGCCGCGGGTGGCGGTGAACAGCTCGTTGCGCGACGGATCGAAGATGCAGGCCTGGGTGACCTGGCCGCGCTGCATCAGCGCGATCGAGACCGCGTAGACCGGCATGCCATGGATGAAGTTGGTCGTGCCGTCCAGCGGATCGATGATCCAGAGGTTTTCCTGCTGGCCGTTGGCATCGGCGGCGCCCAGGGCTTCGCCGGACTCTTCGGCTAGAATTCCGTGGTCGGGGTAGGCCGTCTTCAAAATCTCAACAATGGCCGCTTCCGCAGCTTTGTCGACTTCGGTGACGAAATCGCCCGGTCCCTTCTGAGACACCTTGACCAGATCCAGGTCCAGGCTGGCGCGATTGATGATGGCGCCGGCGCGCCTGGCCGCCTTGACGGCGGTGTTGAGCATGGGATGCATAAGAGAGCCGATAAGGGCTGGGAATTGGTGAAACCCCTCTAGTTTAAAGGACACATGCTTTCCCGAGTCAGTTTCGTCATGGTCGAACCCAGCCACCCCGGAAATGTGGGGTCCGCGGCACGGGCGATCAAGACCATGGGGTTCGCCCGCCTGGTGCTGGTCAACCCGAGAATTCCCGATACGCCGGCCCATCCGGACGCGATCGCGCTGGCCAGCGGCGCCATCGACGTGCTGGCGGCCGCGCGCGTCTGCGGCACCCTGGAGGAGGCCCTGGCCCCCGTGACCATGGCGTTCGCGATGACCGCCCGCCACCGCGACCTCGGTCCGCCGGCCTGCGACATGCGCCAGGCCGCCGAGCTGGTGCGCGAGCACCTGGCCGGCAGCCCGGACGGGCAGGGCGAGGTCCAGGCGGCGGTCGTCCTGGGCACCGAGCGCTCGGGCCTGACCAACGAGCAGGTCGGCATGTGCCACCGGATCTGCCATATCCCGGCCAATCCCGAATATTCGTCGCTGAATGTGGCGCAGGCGCTGCAACTGGCCGCCTACGAGCTGCGCTACGCGCTGCTGGGGGCCGAGGCGCTGGCGGTGGCCGGCCCGCGTGCCGAGCCGGCCTCGGGCGAGGCGGTCGAGGCGCTGCTGGCCCACTGGGAGCAGGCGCTGATCGCGGTTGGCTACCTGGATCCCAGGCATCCCAAGAAGCTGATGCCGCGTATGCGTCACCTTTTCGCCCGCTCCGGCCTGAGCCGCGAGGAAACCGACCTGTTGCGGGGGGTATGCACCGCAATGATCGCGCAATCCCGAAAGATTTCCCATGGCAGTTCTTAAGATTCCCGCCGCCTATATGCGTGGGGGAACCAGCAAGGGCGTGTTCTTCAATGCCCGGGACCTGCCCCGCGACCCCGAGCAGCGCGACCGCGTGCTGCTGCGGGTGCTGGGCAGCCCCGATCCGTATTCCCGCCAGACCGACGGCATGGGCGGAGCCAGTCCGTCCACCAGCAAGGTCGTGGTGGTGGATGCCTCCAGCCGCGACGATTGCGACGTGGAATACCGCTGCGGGCAGGTCGCCATCGACCGTCCGGTCATCGACTGGTCCACCAACGGCGGCAGCCTGGCGGTGGCCGTGGGGCCGTATGCCATCCAGCAGGGGCTGGTGCCGGCCCGCGAGGGCACGACGGTGGTGCGCATCTGGCAGCCGCATCCCGGGCGGTGGCTGGCGGCCCATGTCGAGGTCCGCGGCGGGGAAGTGCTGGAAGACGGCATTTTCACCGAGGACGGCGTGCCGTTTCCCGCCGCCGAGGTGCGGCTGGACTTCCTCGACGATGGCGCTGCCAGCCTGCTCCCCACGGGGCGGGTGCAGGACGTGCTGGACGTCGAGGGCATGGCGCCGTTGCCGGTCAGCCTGGTCCGGACCGACGAGGCGGCCATTTTCGCGCGCGCCTCGGACCTCGGGCTCCATGGCCGCGAGAAGCCCGACACCTTCAATCGCGACGCCAAGACGCTGGCCCGGCTCGAGTCTGTGCGGATCGCGGGGGCGGTGGCCATGGGTCTGATGTCCCGCGCACGCGCCGAGAAACCGGGCGCGGCGCTGCCCAGACTGGTCTGGGTGGCGCCGCCCATGTCGTACAAGAGCGCGGGAGGCGGCGATGTGTCGCGCGACAGCATCGACGTGCTGGCGCGGAGCATCGCGGAAGGGCGCATGCAGCGCGGCTTCGGGACCCGCAGCGCGATTTCGCTGGCGGTGGCGGCGGCCGTGCCCGGATCGGTGGTATCGCAGGTGGCGCGTACGCTGCCCGGCGTGGCGACCCGGATCGGCCATGCCAGCGGCGTGCAGGCCGCCTGGGCGACCGTGGTCAGCAACGGGAACGGCTGGGGACTGGAGCGGGCCACCGTGTCCCGCACGGCACGCTGCCTGATGAGCGGCTGGGTGCACGTACCCGCCGGCCCGGGCCGCCTGTTCTAAGGTCCGAGGCGCAGGCGCGCGCTCCGGTTTCAGTCGTCCAGCGCGATGTCGTGGTAGACCGGGCCGTCCTGGTCGATCGCCAGCCAGCCGCCGCGCGGATCGGCCGCATCGTCCAGGTCCCAGTCCTGCAATACCCAGCGCTCGCAGCGCCGGCCGTTCATCTCGAACACCTGCCGGCCCGGCCGGTGGGTGTGGCCGTGGATCATGCGGGTGACGTCGTGGGCGCGCAGCGCGGCTTCCACCGCCTGCTGGTTCACGTCCATGATGTCGGCCGCCTTGCGGCTCTTCTCGGCCATGCTGCGCTCGCGCATCTGGCGCGCGATGGCCTGGCGGGCCGCCAGCGGCTGGGCCAGGAACTGCGCCTGCCATTGCGGGTTGCGCACCATGGCGCGGAACTGCTGGTATTCGACATCGTCGGTGCAGAAGGCATCGCCGTGCGACAGCAGGAACTCGCCGCCGTCGGTGCGCAGCACGGCCGGCTCGGGCAGCAGGCGGGTGCCGGTGGCTTCGGCCAGGCGCTTGCCCATCAGGAAGTCGCGGTTACCCAGCCCGAGGTGGACCGGAATCCGCGCGGACGCGGCCCGCAGTCCGTCCACGACCGCTTGCAGCCACGGCGCGGGGGTGTCGATCTCGTCGTCGCCCACCCAGGCGTCGAAGATGTCGCCGGGCAGCAGCAAGGCACAGGCGCTGTCCGCCGCCGCCTGCAGGAAGGCCAGGAAGGCCTCGCGCGTGGCGGGCCCGTCGGGGCCCAGGTGCATGTCGGAGGCCAGCCAGACGGGGCCGGAGAACGTCAGGACGGAATGGGAAGCGGATGTCCCGGGAAGAGGGGAGCCGGTCACGGAAACTCTCGATGGGGCCGGGCCGGCTGCCGGCCGGTTCGGGAAGCGGGCGCTTCGCCACCGGCCCCGGCCCGTGGCGTTATTGGACGACTTCTGCCTTGGTGACGACGACGTCCTCGACGGGCACGTCCTGGTGGCCGGCGCGGCTGCCGGTCTTCACGCCTTTGATCTTCTCGACCACGTCGGTGCCTTCCACCACCTTGCCGAACACGGCATAGCCCCAGCCTTGCGGCGTGGGCGAGCTGAAGTTCAGGAAGTCATTGTTGGCGACGTTGATGAAGAATTGCGCCGAGGCCGAGTGCGGGGCGTTGGTGCGCGCCATCGCGACGGTGTAGCGGTCGTTCTTCAGGCCGTTGGCGGCTTCGTTCTCGATCGGGGCCTGGGTGGGCTTCTGCGACATGCCGGGCTCGAAACCGCCGCCCTGGATCATGAAGCCGTTGATGACACGGTGGAAGATCGTGTTGTCGTAGTGGCCGCCGTTGACGTAGGCGACGAAGTTCTCGACGGTCTTGGGGGCTTTTTCGCCGTCCAGTTCCAGGCCGATCAGGCCGTGGTTGGTGTGCAGGTTGACACGGGTAGTCATTTGTTCAGGACCTCAGCTTTTTGGATCACGATGGGTTGGAGCGGGACGCCTTCGTTCTGGCCCCGCGTGGCGGTGGGTACGGCCTTGATCTTGTCGACCACTTCCTTGCCCTGTACCACCTTGCCGAACACCGCGTAGCCCCAGCCTCGGGTCGTGGGCTCGCGGTAGTTCAGGAAGTCGTTGTCGGCGACGTTGATGAAGAACTGCGCCGAGGCCGAGTGCGGGTCGGGCGTACGGGCCATGCTCACGGTATAGGCGGCGTTTTTCAAGCCATTTGAGGCTTCGTTACGTATGCCGGGGCGCGTGGGTTTTTCCTTCATGTCGGCGGTCATGCCGCCGCCCTGGATCATGAAGCCGTTGATGACGCGGTGGAAGACCGTGCCGTCGTAGTGGCCCTCGCGCACGTATTGCAGGAAGTTGGCGACGGTGCCGGGAGCCCGGGCGTCGTCCAGTTCGAGCACGATGCGGCCCATGGAGGTCTGCAGCGCGACCTGCTGCGCGGCCAGGGCGGCCGGAGAGGCCAGGACGGCCGCCAGCGCCAGGCTGGAGAAAAGCAGTTTCATCGGGGTGTCCGGGGTGGAGGTTCGGAGGATGTCGGCGCGTCTAGCAGTTTGCGGGTCTCGCTTGCCTTCTGGCCCGCGCCGGCGTCGCGCGGATTCAGCTTGGTGGCCGTGCCGTACGAGCGCGCCGCCAGCATGATATACAAATCGCCCAGGTTCTCGCGCGCGACGGCGTAGTTCGGGTCGGTGCGAATGGCCATTTCCAGGGCCACCTTGGCCTGGTCCAGCCGGCCGTCGGCCACTTCCAGCGCGGCCAGGTTGTTCCAGGGCTCGGGCAGTTCGGGGAAGCGTTCGGTCATGTCGCGGTAAATCGCCTTGGCCTCGTCGCGGCGTCCCAGCTGGCTGAGCGCGCGGCCCTTCAGGAAGAGCAACTGGGCATTGGTGGCGTCGGGCGATTTCTGCTTGTCGGCGGCCAGGCGGTCATCGACCTCGGCCAGGGTCTCGGCGGCCTTGCCCTCGTCCAGCTGGCGCTCCAGCCGCTGCGCCAGGGCGCGGCTGGACTCGGGCAGGCTGGTGTCGACGCCGGGCTTGAGGGCCTCGAGCAGATTGCTGAGCCACGGGATGGCCTGGTCGTCATCGGAGGAGGGCGCCAGCACCGGCGGCGTGGCCGTGGTGGTCTGGGCGGGAAGCGGGGCGGGCGCCAGCGCGGCGCCCAGCGCCAGCACGCCCGCCAGGGCCGCCGCCCGGCCCGCGCCCCGGCGCAGGCGGGGGAAAGGTACGTGGTTCGTGGTCAAACGATTCTGCCCGCAGATGAGGAGCGGCCAGGGCCGCTCCGTCCAGTTGATATAATCGCCATTCTAATAGCCCAAAGCGCAACGCGCCCTGTACCCCCTACGCTCGACCCAGGGCACAGTGGATCCGGCTCCGCCGGTCCACCAGTGCCGCCCCCTCGAGGGGGCGCGCGAAGCGTGTAGGGGGTGGTCCCCCCCATGCTCCATATCTACAATACGCTCGCTCGTGCCAAGCAACCTTTCCAGCCGGTGGACCCGGGGCGCGTGCGCATGTATGTCTGCGGCATGACGGTGTATGACTACTGCCATCTCGGCCACGCGCGGATGCTGGTCAGCTTCGACGTGGTGCAGCGCTGGCTGCGAGCCAGCGGCTACCAGGTCACCTACGTCCGCAATATTACCGACATCGACGACAAGATCATCCGCAAGGCGGTCGAGACCGGCAAGCGCATTTCCGAGGTCACCGGCTTCTTCATCGATGCCATGCACGAGGACGAGAAGGCGTTGGGCGTGCAGCCGCCGGACTTCGAGCCGCGCGCCACCGAACACGTGGGCAAGATGCTGGAGATCGTGCGCCTGCTCGAGGACAAGGGCCTGGCCTACCGGGCCGAGGACGGCGACGTGAATTACGCGGTGCGCCAGTTTCCCGGCTACGGCAAGCTTTCCGGCAAGTCGCTGGACGACCTGCGGGCCGGCGAACGGGTGCAGGTCGACACCTCCAAGCGCGATCCGCTGGACTTCGTGCTGTGGAAGTCCGCCAAGCCCACCGAACCTCCGGAGTCCCGCTGGGAATCCGAGTACGGGCCGGGGCGCCCGGGCTGGCACATCGAATGCTCGGCCATGAGCCGCGAATTGCTGGGCATGCCGCTCGACATCCACGGCGGCGGCCCCGACCTGAAGTTTCCCCATCACGAGAACGAGATCGCGCAGAGCGAGGGCGCCTATGGCGGCACGCTGGCCAACGCCTGGATGCACTGCGGTCCGCTCATGGTCGATGCCGAGAAGATGTCCAAGTCGCTGGGCAACTTTTTCACCGTGCGCGATACGCTCAAGCATTACGACGCCGAGGTGGTGCGCTTTTTCGTCGTCCGCAGCCACTACCGCAGTCCCCAGAACTATGCCGCCGACAACCTGGCCGATGCCCGGGCCGCGCTGACCCGGCTCTATACCGCGCTGGGCAATGCCGAGCCCGATGCGCGGGGCGCCGACTGGGATGACGCGTCCGGGCAGGCCTTCCGCGCCGCCATGGACGACGATTTCAATACCCCCGAAGCCATCGCCGTGCTGTTCGACCTGGCCGCCGAGGTCAACAAGACCGCTTCGCCCCGTGCCGCCGGCCAGCTCAAGGCCCTGGGCGGCCTGCTGGGCCTGCTGCAACAGGAGCCGCGCGCCTTCCTGCAGGGCACGACGGCCGACCAGGACGGCGGCGCCGCGGACATCGAGGCCCGTATCGCCCAGCGCGCGCAGGCCAAGAAGGACAAGGATTTCGCGGCCGCCGACCGCATCCGCGCCGAACTGCTGGCCGATGGCATCGTCCTCGAGGACAAGCCGGGCGGCGTCACCGTATGGCGTCGAGCCTGAGTGCCGCGAACCGCTGAACACCAGATGTTGAACATGAAGCTCCATGCCACGGCCGAGCCGGGCGGGTCCGTGCCCGCCGCCTCTTTCGCCGGCACCGACAAGCCCCCGTACTGGGACGCCGCGGTCGCGCACCTGCTCAAGCGCGACCGTATCCTGAAAAAACTGATCCCCCAGCATCCCGAGGTCCACCTGGCCACCCAGGGCGAGCCTTTCCTGACGCTGGCCCGCGCCATCATCGGCCAGCAGATCTCGACCAAGGCCGCCGATGCCGCCTGGGAGCGCTGCATGGCCGCCTGCGGCCGCCGCGTTACCCCCGGGGTGGTGGGCAAGCTGGGCCTGGCCGGCCTGCGCGAGGCCGGCCTGTCGCAGCGCAAGGCCGAATACCTGCTGGACCTGGCCGTGCATTTCCAGCAGCGCCTGGTGCATCCCGACCTGTGGACCGAGATGGACGACGAGGCGGTCATCGCCGAATTGACCGCGATTCGTGGCATCGGTCGCTGGACAGCGGATATGTTCCTGATCTTTAATCTGCGGCGGCCGGATATTCTGCCGCTGGACGACCCGGGGCTGCTGCGCGCCATTTCGCTGCACTATTTCAGCGGCGAACCCGTGTCGCGTTTCGAGGCCAGGGAAGTGGCCCAGGCCTGGAAGCCGTGGTGCACGGTGGCAACGTGGTATCTCTGGAAAAGCTTGCCCCCCCCTACGCGCTGACGCGCGCCCCCCGGGGGGCGATGCGGGTGGACCGGCGGAGCCGGATCCACCGCATCCTGGGTCTGCACCGGGCGGGTGGGGGTTTTGGAGTGATTGAGTTGGTGATGAACGACGTTGGACGCCTGGGGCGTTCACTGCCCCATGGGAGGGCCTGATGCGCAACGCATTTCTTGAATTCGAACAACCGCTGGCCGAGCTCGAGGGCAAGATCGAGGAACTGCGCTTCGTGCAGGCCGATTCCGCCGTCGACATCTCCGAGGAGATCAGCCGGCTGCAGCAGAAAAGCCAGGCGCTGGCCAAGGACATCTATTCCAAGCTGACGCCGTGGCAGACCGCCCTGGTGGCGCGTCATCCGCAGCGTCCCTATACGCTGGACTACGTGCGGGACATCTTCACCGATTTCCATGAACTGCACGGCGACCGCATGTTCGCCGACGACCGTTCCATCGTGGGCGGCATGGCGCGGTTCAACGGCATGCCCTGCATGATCATCGGCCACCAGAAGGGCCGGGACACGAAAGAGCGCGCGGCGCGCAACTTCGGCATGCCGCGGCCCGAGGGCTATCGCAAGGCCCTGCGGCTGATGCGCCTGGCCGAGAAATTCGGCCTGCCGGTCTTCACCTTCGTCGACACCCCGGGCGCCTATCCCGGCATCGACGCCGAAGCCCGCGGGCAGTCCGAGGCCATCGGCCACAACCTGTATGCGATGGCCGAGCTGCAGGTTCCCATCATCACCACCATCATCGGCGAAGGCGGCTCGGGCGGGGCGCTGGCCATCGCGGTGGCCGATTGCGTGCTGATGCTGCAATACGCCACCTACTCGGTCATCTCGCCCGAAGGCTGCGCGTCCATCCTGTGGCGCAGCCAGGAAAAGGCCTCCGAGGCCGCCGAGGTGCTGGGCATCACGGCGCATCGCCTGAAGGCCCTGGGCCTGATCGACAAGATCGTCAGCGAACCCGTCGGCGGCGCCCATCGCGACCCCAAGCACATGGCCCAGTTGCTGCGGCGCGCCCTGTCCGACGCGCTGCGCCAGTTCCAGGGCGTCAAGGCGGGCGATCTGGTCACCACGCGTCTCGAGCGGGTCATGGCCTATGGCCGCTTCAAGGAAACCGTCCAGTCCTGACGCCGGCGCGGACGTAGCGGCCCTGCACGCGTCCGAGCTGCTGGACCGGGCGCTGGATGCCATGCCCCCGGTGGCGGAGCGGTTCGCCGTCGCCTTGAGCGCCGGCCCGGACTCGGCAGCGCTGACCGTGAAGGCCGCCGAGTGGGCCGCGCGGCGGGGCGTGGCAATGCGGCTGTTCCATGTCCACCACGGCCTGCATCCCGACGCGGATGCCTGGACCGGCCTGGCGGCCGATCTGGCGGGCCGCCTGGGCCTGCCGCTGGACGTGCGCCGGGTGCGAGTGGATCCCGCCGATCCCGCCGGCACCGAGGCCGCGGCGCGCGACGCCCGCTACCGTGCCCTGGCCGCCATGGCGGCCGAAACCGGCATCGACACCATCCTGCTTGCCCACCACCTGGACGACCAGGCCGAGACCGTGCTGCTGCGGCTGCTGCGGGGCGCGGGCACCGACGGCATGGGGGCGATGGCGGGTGAAACGCGCAAGGATGGGATTCGTTACCTTCGTCCCTGGCTCGCGGTGCCCAGAAGTCGGATACTTGCGTTCATGCACGCCTATTCGGCGCGCACCGGTTTCGAGGCTGTCCGGGATCCCAGCAACCTCGATGCCCGCTACGCCCGGGGCATCCTGCGCGCGGAAATCCTGCCCGCCATCGAGCGCCACTGGCCGGGGTACCGCGCGACCCTGGACCGCTACGCGCGCCGGTCCGCCGAGACGGCGGCCTTGCTGCGGGAGGTGGCGCAGTCCGACCTGGACGCGATCCAGGAGCCGCGCCCTCCCTACGGCAGCGCGCTGCGCCTGTCGGGGCTGAACCGGCTGGCGCCCGCGCGCAGGGCGATGGTGCTGCGGCTCTGGCTGGCCGGCCACGACATGGCCGCGCCGTCGGAGGCCCGCTTGCGGGAAATGGCCAGGCAATTGCAGGACGCGGCGCACGACAGGCAACTGTTGCTGCGCCATGGCGACAGGCAGGTGCGCCGTTATCGGGATCATGTCATCGTGGACAGCAGGGAGAATGCGCCGCCGGTGGTACAGGCGGCCGGTGTCGAATTCAAGTGGGCCGGCGAATCCGCCATCCGGCTCGAGGCCATGGGCGGCACGCTGGTGTTCGCCGTCGAGGCGTCGGGCATCGCCCCGGACTGGCTGCGCAACACGGCCTTGATCATGCGCTGGCGCCGGGGCCGCGAGCGGCTGAAGGTGACGGCCCAGAGCCCCAGCCGCAGCCTGAAGAACCTCTATCAGGAACGGGGTATCCCCACCTGGGAGCGCGAACGCCTGCCGCTGCTCTACCGTGGCGAAATCATGGCCTATGCCGCCGGGCTGGGCGCCGATGCGCGGCTGCCGCAGGCGTCGCCGGGCATACGCCTGGAATGGGTGCCCGACCACCCCGGCGCCACCGTGACGTCCTGACCGCCAAGGCCCGGCATTCCGGGGCCATCGGCCCGAATCCCGCCGTTTTGCGGAATTGCCGCAGCTGGGCTACCATTTATGGTTAGCCTTTTCTCTGGTGAAACAGGCTTTGCCGGCCATCTGGCCGGCCACCCCCCAGGCAGTCCAGGCTCAAGCATGCGTTAAGCGACACAAGATAATGGCACTAATCGTTCACAAGTATGGCGGTACGTCGATGGGCTCGGTCGAGCGCATCAAGAACGTGGCACGGCGCGTGGCCAAATGGCACGCCTCCGGGCACCAGATCGTGGTGGTTCCCTCGGCCATGTCGGGCGAGACCAACCGGCTCATCGGCCTGGCCAAGGAAATCCAGGAACAGCCCGATCCGCGCGAACTCGACATGATCGCCTCCACGGGCGAGCAGGTCAGCGTGGGGCTCCTGGCCATGGCGTTGAAGGCGCAGGGCGTGGACGCCCGCAGCTATGCCGGCTGGCAGGTTCCGGTGCGCACCGATTCCGCCTATACCAAGGCCCGCATCTCCTCGATCGACGATACCCGCGTCCGCGCCGACCTCGATGCCGGCCGCGTGGTCATCGTCACCGGGTTCCAGGGCGTGGACGACGCCGGCAACATCACCACCCTGGGCCGGGGCGGCTCGGACACGTCGGCCGTGGCCGTCGCGGCCGCGCTCAAGGCCGCGGAATGCCTGATCTACACCGATGTCGACGGCGTCTACACGACCGATCCGCGCGTCGTGCCCGAAGCCCGGCGCCTGAACGTCGTTTCCTTCGAGGAAATGCTGGAGATGGCCTCGCTGGGCTCCAAGGTCCTGCAGATCCGCTCGGTCGAGTTCGCCGGCAAGTACCGCGTGCCTACCCGCGTGCTGTCGTCGCTGACCGATCCGATGATTTCGCCCGACGAAGAAATGAAGTCGGGCACCCTGATTACTTTTGAGGAAGACGAGAAAATGGAAGCCGCCGTTGTATCCGGCATCGCATTCAGCCGGGACGAAGCCAAGATCACGGTCGTGGCCGTGCCGGACAAGCCCGGCATCGCCTTCTCCATCCTGGGCCCGATCGCCGATGCCAACATCGACGTCGACATGATCGTCCAGAACCAGTCCGTTGCCGGCACCACCGACTTCTCCTTCACCGTCAACCGCGGCGAGTTCAAGAAGGCGCTGGACGTCCTGAACGGCAAGGTTGTCCAGGCCATCGGCGCGCGCGAAGTCGTGTCCGACGACAAGGTCTGCAAGGTCTCCATCGTCGGTATCGGCATGCGTTCGCACGCCGGCATCGCCAGCCTGATGTTCCGGACCCTGTCGGAAGAGGGCATCAACATCCAGATGATCAGCACCAGCGAGATCAAGACCTCGGTGGTCATCGAGGACAAGTACATGGAACTGGCCGTGCGTGCGTTGCACAAGGCGTTCGGCCTGGACCAGGGCGCCGCGCAGTAGTCTGATCGCGCCGCCGCGGGGCACCCGGTGCCAGGGGAAAACTGCAAATTTTTCGGCCGCCGGCGGCTGGATCCCCCCTCGGACCGTGGTACACTGCCGGCTCTTTCGGAAGCGTGCCCGAGTGGCCGAAGGGGCTCCCCTGCTAAGGGAGTATGCGGCTAAAACTGCATCGTGGGTTCGAATCCCACCGCTTCCGCCAGATTTGCCGAAAAACCCCTTGAGAAATCAAGGGGTTTTTTGTTTGGTGCCGGGGTTTCTCAACGGTTCCAGCATCTGGCGCATCCACGCCAGCGGGACCACTTCCGCGTACTTGCTCTGCATGTCGATCAGGTTGCTTGCGTGCTGCGCGGCGGAGCGGTCGGCCACGCACTCCTGCACCACGAAAGGCGGGAATGCGTTCTGCATGGCATCGACCACGCTGGCGCGCACGCAACCGCTGGTGGTGGCCCCGGCAACGATAAGGGCGTCGCATTGGCGGGCCGCAAGCAGCGCGGACAGCGGCGTGCCGAAGAAGGCGGAAGCCTGGGTCTTGCGCAGGACGAGATCGGTCGCGGGGTCGTAGTGCAGGCGTGGATCGATCTCGCAGGTGGGCGTACCCTGGATGAGCGTGTCGAGCGAGGTGCATTTCCTGCCCCATGCGCCCATGTCGCTCAGGTTGCGCTGGTAGCCGAGCAGCGTGAAGATGACCGTGCCCACGCCGCGCATGGCATCGATCAGCTCGTTGGTGGCAAGCACGGCCGCGCTACAGTCGGATGCCAGGGGGCTGAGCGCCGGCTCGGTGAAGCCGCGCTGGAAATCGATGATCAGCAGCGCGGGGCGGCGGCCGAATGACAGGGTGCCGTTGAAACCGCTGCGGATGTTGTCCTGGTCTAGCATGGAATGCCTTGTTGAGGGCGATATCGTTTATGGAACTGCGCAACCTTCGCTACTTCGTGGCCCTGGCCGAGGAACTGAGCTTTACCAAGGCCGCGCGGCGGCTGCACATCTCGCAGCCGCCGCTCAGCGTCCAGATCGCGCAGCTGGAAGAAGAGATCGGCGTTCCGCTCTTTACGCGTACCAGCCGCAGTGTGCAGCTCACCCCCGCGGGCGAGGTGTTCCTGAACGATACGCGATCGATCCTGGATCGCCTGAGCGTCGCATGCGACCGCGCGCGTTCCGTGGGCAGCGGCCTGGCGGGCCGCATCGACATCGGTTTGTCCGGCTCGCAGTTCCAGGGGCCGCTGCCCAGCCTGATCGCCAGGTACATGCAGTCGAATGCAGGCGTGTCGATCGTGCTGCATGAGTCTCGGCCCGCCGATCAACTGGACGAGCTGCGCCGGGGCGGCATCGATTTGAGCATCTCGCGTACGCCGGTCAACGATTCGGTGCTGCGCAGCCAGCTGCTGTTCAATGATCCCATCGTCGTGGCGCTGCCCGCGGGACATCGCCTTGCGGAAGAGGAACGCCTCAAGCTGTCGGACCTGTCGGCCGAGCCGTTCATCATGCTGCGCACGGAGTCGTCGGCCTTTGCCCGGCTGCTGTTCGACAGCTGCATCCAGGCGGGCTTCGCGCCCAGGGTCGTGCAATGGGTGCTGGAAGTGCCCGCCATCATGAGTCTCGTGGCGGCAGGCATAGGCGTGGGGTTCGTACCGCGCTCGGTTGCCTGCGCCCGCGACGATTGCGTGTACCGCACGCTCGAAGGCGGCATGCCGCGCTCGGGTGTGTACGTCGTACAGCGCTGCAATGAGACCAACCGCGTGGCGGAGGCGTTCGTGCGCATGCTGGAGGAGAGCGATCTGAGCCGGTGGCAGGACGGCAACTAGGACGTCCGCCGCGGGCCGGCATCAGGTTGCCTGGCATTTCGAATGCAGCGTCAGTACTTGCCGGACAGCAGCGAGCCGAAGCCGGGCACTCGGGTCTTGAGGCCGAGCGACTTGAGCATCATGTAGGCGGTGGACACCGCGGCCGAAACCACGGGCATGCCCACGCGGTCCTCTATGCCCTGGATGGAGGCAAGCGAAGGCATCTGCACGCAGGCCGAGGCCACGACGGCATCCGCGCCGGCCGTGTTCAGGCGCTTGGTGATCTCCAGGGGCGCCAGCGGATCGCGGCGGCCCACGTCCAGGTTGTCGGGAATCTCCAGCGAGATGCTGTCGACCACTTCTATGCCCTCGTGCGCCAGGTAGTCGATCACGAGCTGCGTCAGGGGCTTCATGTAGGGCGTCAGGATCGCCACGCGCTTGGCGCCGATGGCGTGCAGGCCGCCCACGAGAGCGCCCGCGCTGGTGACGATGGGGGCGGGGCCGCCGGCCTCGACCGTGCGCTCATGCAGGCGCTTTTCGGAGACGCGGTGATAGCCCAGGCCCATGCTCATGATGGCGACCAGGCAGGCATAGCCCATGACGTCGACCCGGGCGTCGGCCAATTCCATGGCGCAGCGGTCGGAGTCGCGATCCATGGCCGCCAGTTCTTCCTTGGTCACCTTCTGCATGCGCATGCGGCTCGAGTGGAAGGTGAACCGCTCGGGCTCGTGGTTCTGGCGAGCGGTCAGGATGGCGGGGATCTCGGTCTCCATCGTGGTGTTGGAGCTGGGGACGATCTGCCCGATGCGGTAGGTGGTGGTCATCTGCCTTACCTCGCTGGACGCCGCGTGTCCGCGGCGTTGGTTGGTCAATAGCGGCAGAAGATAGTCTGCGAACAAATACTTGGGCAAATATGTTTTTTGTTTCGATCTATTCTTTTTAAGAATAGATCGGCTTGCCTTCAGATCCCCATTTCCGCGAACACCTCCAGCATCACCCGCTGGCTGTCCAGTGCCGCGGGCACGCCGCAGTAGATGGCGGCCTGCAGGAAGACCTCGTTGATCTCTTCCTTGGTCAGGCCGTTGTTGATCGCGCCGCGCACGTGCAGCCGCAGCTCGTGCGGACGGTTCAGCGCCGTGATCATGGCCAGGTTCAGGAAGCTGCGGGTGCGGCGGTCCAGCCCCGGGCGATTCCAGACGTCGCCCCAGCAATGCTGCGTGACCAGTTGCTGCAGTTCCATGCGCAGCGGGTCTTCGGCGGCCTTGGCCAGCGAGGCGTCCACGTGTTCGCGGCCCAGCACCTCGCGGCGGGTGGCCAGGCCTCGCTCGAACAGGGATTCGTTGTAGCTGCCGCCAAGCGCGGTGCGGTCGGGTTGGGTCATGCTAGTCTCCTGGATCGGTACTGGGCGAGCATAACCCTTCCATCGGCCGCCGGTCAGTTCACCTGGGCACCGGTTTCCTTCACGACCTTGGCCCATTTGGCGAGTTCGTCGTGCAGGTATTGCCTGGCCTGCGGCAACGTGCCGCCCAGCGGCTCGAATCCCGTGGCGGCCAGCTTGGCCTGGAAGTCGGGGTCGCGCTGGATGCGCGCGACTTCGTCGTTCAGGCGCTGGAGCACCGCATCGGGCGTCTTGCCCGGCGCGAACACGCCTACCCAGGTGACATCGGCAAAACCGGGAAAGCCCGATTCCGCCACGGTGGGCACCTCGGGCAGCGCCGCCGAGCGCTTGCCGCCCGTCACGACCAGGCCGCGCACCTTGCCGGCCTTGACCAGTTCCACCGCCGCCGGCAGGGCCACGCTGGCGAGCTGGGTCTGTCCGGCCGCGGCCGCGGTCAGGGCGGGGCCGGCGCCCTGGTACGGGATGTGGGTGACGGGGGTGCGGGCCAGCACCTTGAACAGGTATTCGGCGGTCAGGTGCGGCGTGGTGCCGGCGCCGGCCGTGCCGTAGTTGTAGTCGCCGGACTTCGCCGCGGCGATGACCTCCTGCAGCGTCCTGGCCTTCAGGTTGGGCGCGGTCACGATCAGGTTGGGGCTCGAGGCCACCAGCGCCGCCAGCGTCAGGTCCTTCTCGGCATCGAAGCCGAGATTGCGCTGCATGGCGGGATTGACGGCATAGGAACTGGTGTTGATCAGCAGGGTGTAGCCGTCGGGATCGGCGCGCGCCACGGCGGCCGAAGCCACGGAGCCGCCGGCGCCCGGGCGGTTCTCCACCACGATGCTCTGGCCCAGGGCTTCGCCCAACCGATGTCCCAGCAGGCGGGCGATGATGTCGGCCGGGCCGGCGGGCGCGAACGCGACGACGAAGCGGATGGGCTTGGCGGGCCAGGCGGCCTCCGCCTGCGCCAGGGCGGGCCATGCCAGGCCGCAGGCGGCCAGTGCGGCCGCGGCGGTGCGTAGGGATGTCATGTTGTCTCCTCCGTGCGCGAAGCGCTGTTCAGATCGTGTCGAGGACGTGGCGGGCCATCTCCTGCCGTGTGCCGACCCAGACGTCGCCGGCCTTGGCCACGCGGCCCATGATCTCGTCGTAGACCCAGGCACCCGAGGGGCGGCCCATGACGTGCGTATGGGCGGTGACGTCCAGCATCAAGGGCGCGGTCTCGCGTTCGCAGAAGGCGGCAAAGCAGTCCTCGAAGGTCTCCAGCATGTGCCGCGGCCCCTGGCCGTAGCGGATGCAGGTGGGCAGGTCGTTGACGTCCATGGTGAGCGGGATGGCGACGATGCGGTGCTGACCGAAGTCCATGACGTAGGGCCGGTCGTCGTCGTTCATGTCGCCGTGGTGCAGATAGCCGGCCTCGGCCAGCAGCCGCGAACTGATCAGGCTGCCCGTGCCGCGCGGGCTGATCCAGCCGGTGGGCGCGGTGCCCGAGGTGCCGGCCAGCAGGTCGTGGTTGCGGCGCAGGTTCGCGCGTTCGGCGGCCTCGTCCAGGTAGACCGGGATCACGTCCATGCCCCACGAGTGGTTGACGATCTCGTGGCCGAGTTCGGCGATGCGGCGCACCGTGGCGGGGTCGCGTTCGCAGATGACGCCGTTGACCATCACGCTGGTCTTCACGCCGTGCTTCTCGGCGATGCCGATCAGGCGGTGAATGCCGCGGTTGACGCCGAACGAGGCCCACGAGTGGGCGTTGGTGTCGAAGTAGCCCGGCTTGAGCACGTTGCCCATGGGGCCGATGCCCGGCGCCTGGCCGTCCGACCAGGCCTCGAACGCGATGTTGAAGATCACGGCGATGCGCTTGCCGCCCGGCCAGCGGAAATCGTCGGGCAGGCGGGTGATGCGCGGGGTGTCCGGGTGTGTTGCGGTGTCGCTCATGCGTCGTCCTTCACGGTGTTGGCCAGGATGCCCAGGCCTTCGATCTCGATCTCGATGCGGTCGCCGGGCTGCATCCATACCGGCGGCTTGCGCGCATAGCCCACGCCGGCGGGCGTGCCCATCGCGATGACGTCGCCGGGTTCCAGCGTCAGCGCCTCGGTCAGGAGGCACAGCGTTTCGGCCACGGGAAACAGCATGTTGGAGGTGTTGTCGCTCTGCATGACGCGGCCGTTCAGGCGCGACTCGATCTTCAGGCCCGAGGCGCCGGGAGGCACCGCGTCGGCCGGGACCAGCCACGGTCCGAAGGCGCCGGTGCCGTCGAAGTTCTTGCCTATGGTCCATTGCGCGGTGCGGCGCTGGTAGTCGCGCAGGGTCGCGTCGTTGAAGCACGCGTAGCCCGCCACCGCCGACAGGGCGTCCTCCGGCGTGAGATGCCGCGCCCGCTTGCCGATCACCACCGCCAGCTCGGCCTCGAAGTCCAGCTTGTCCGAGACCCCGGGGCGCAGCAGCGGCGCACCGTGGGCGATGAGCGAGGTGGCGCCGCGCATGAAGAAGCTCGGATACGAGGGCTTGGCGTTGCCGCCTTCGGCGGCATGGTCAGCGTAGTTCAAGCCCAGGCAGATGATCTTGCCGGGCTGGGGCACGGGGGGCAGCAGCCGGACCTCGGCCAACGGAACGCGCTTGGCGCCCGCCAGGGCGCGGTCGGCGGCTTCCCGCATGGCTTGCGGGCCTTGCGCGGCCAGCGCCGCCAGGGCTCCGGGCTTGAACGGATGGCCTGAATCGGCGATTTCGGCGACGCTGCCGTCCGCGACCACGCCGATGCGGACCGTGTCCTGGCCTGGGAGTGTGTAGGAAACGAAAGGATGAGCCATTGTCGATAAAACTCCATATGGAGAAAAATATCGACAAAATTCTATCGAGCTAAAATAATGTCGGTAACCTGAGGAAAACCCCCGCATGCTAGATGCCGATATCGCTCCCAGCATGACCGTGCAGATCTACGAACGCCTGCGCGCCGATCTGCTAGACGGTCTGTGGCCCCCCGGGCAGAAGCTGCTGATGCATCGCCTGCGGCAGCACTACGCCATAGGCGCGAGCCCCCTGCGCGAGGCGCTCAGCCGCCTCGTCGCCGAAGGGCTGGCCGTCCATAACGACCAGCGCGGGTTCGCGGCCGCGGCGGTGTCGGCGGACGAACTGGAGGACATCCTGCGCAACCGCGTGGCGCTGGAGTCGCTGGCGCTGGAGCAAGGGCTGGCCCGGCGCGGTCCGCAATGGGAAGAAGAGTTGCTGATCGCTTTCCACCGCCTGTCGCGCACGCCGCGCTCGGTCGACGAGGACAGCTATGAAGAGAACCCGGTGTGGGAGCGGCAACATCGCGCGTTCCACTTCGCGTTGTTGTCCGCGTGCGGGTCGCCGACCCTGATGGAGTTCTGCGAACAGCTCTACGACCGCGCCTACCGCTATCGGCAACTGGCGGCGCGCAAGGCCTACAAGCGGCGCAACGAACTGGACGAGCACCGGGCCATCTTCGAGGCCGTGATGGCGGGGGACCTGGATGCGGCCAAGGCGCTGCTGGCCCGGCATTACGAGCGGACGGCCGCGTTGTCGGGCCAGCAGGGGTAGGGCGGCCCTAGCGGCAGGCCTGGCCTTCGGCGCGGCCCTCGCGGGCCGCCTGCGCGAAGGCCAGGGCATCGTCCATGGCCGCAGGCAGGACGGTGCCGTGCGTGGCGCCGGCATATTCCCGGTACGCGACGGGCGCCTTGGCGTTCTGGCAGAGCGAGGCGATCATGGCCCGGGTGGTCGGCGGCGTGACCGAGGTTTCGTCCTTTTCCCCCTGCATGACCAGGACGGGTACCCGCATCGCGAGCCGGGAGGGATCCTGCGCGTTCACGAAAACCGCGACCTTGTCGTATTCCCGGCCGCGCGACAAGTACTGGCCGGGCCGCAGCTGAGGCTGCTCGCGCAGCGCGCCCAGACAGGCCTGGCGGGCCGCGTCGACCTGCGGCCGGAAGTCCGGCCGCACCAACTGGTCCAGCGAAATGGACGGGTCCACGGCATGGGCGGCCAGGACCGTCAGCGACACGAAGGGCTGGGCGGCCACGTGGACGAAGCCGCCGTCGGCCGCGCCATCCATGAATGTCATGACGCCCGGACCGGTGGGGGCGAAGGCCAGCGCGCCGCGCAGGCGATAGGGAGGACGGGGTTCGCGGCTGGCTACCCACAACGCGGCGCCGCCGCCTTCGCTGTGGCCGGCCACCAGCCAGTCGTCGGCCAGTTTTTCGCCCAGCCCATGGGCCGCCGCGACGATGTCGACGACGGCGTTGGCGTTGCTGGGACCGTGCAGCAGCGGCCGCTCGCCGTTGGCGCCCCAGCCTTCGTAGTCGGTGCGCAGCACGGCGTAGCCCCGCCGTACCAGTTCCGCCAGCAACCCGGTTGCGGATCCCGGGCCCATCAGCGAGGGCGAGCATTGCGGCGCGAAGCCGGTGGTGCCGTGGGCCCAACTGACGACCGGATAGCCGCCGGGGGGCGGTGGCGCATCCGGTAGCGTGACCTGGCCGTAGGCGACGGTGGGCTGGTTCGTGAACGAGGTCGAAACATAGCTGATCAGCAGCGTGCGGCCGGCGCCGGGAATGCGGCCGAGGGTATGGGGCTTGGCCGTGAGCAACTGGCCGGGCCGCAGCGCGGGTGGGGCCGCCTGCGCGGATGTGGCGCCGGCGGCCAGCAGGGTCAGGGCGGCGGCGCCCGCCAGGATCAGTTCATGGATGCGCTTGGGTAGCAAGGTCGGGTCTCCTGTGTCGTATGGGCGCGGCAGCCCGGCGGGGCGCCGCGACGTCCCGCACTGTTCCATGCGGACGTACACGGGGGAAGCGACATTTGTCGAACGGGTGGCAACCGTGGGTTGCCGCGCCTTACCAGTCGAGCCCGCGTATGGCGTCGAGCACCGCCTGCCTGAACTGCTCGGTGGCCGGCGGCAGGCAGATGCCGGTACGCGTGACGGTGCCCGCGGCGATGGCCGGCAGCGGATCGGCAAGCGGCAGCTCGGCCAGGTGCCCGGCGAACAGGGCGTGCCGCACGAAGGGCCGGGGCATAAGCGCGATCATCTCCGCGTCCATCAGCAGCCGCAGCGTCAGGAACGCCGACTGCGACGACATGACCTGCGCGGGCGGGGGCGCGCCTGTCCGGACGAAGGCCTGATCGAACTCGGCCCTTTTCACCAGTTGCCCGGGATAGATCCAGGCATGGCCCGACAGGTCCGCGAGCGTGGTGGAGGACGAGGCCGGATGTCCCCGCCGGGCCACCGCGACCAGCGAACCGCGTCCAGCGATGTCGTGTCCGCAGCCGGCGGGAAGGTCGGGCAATTCGTGGTGGACGACGAGGAAGTCGAGCACGCCCGACTCCAGCAAGGCCGGCGTGCGGTCCATGCTGAGTTCGATGACTTCGATCTCGATCCCGGGTTGTTTCTCGCGGAATCGCGTGATCGCGGGCGGCAGCGCGAAGAACGCCATCGACGCCGACGCGCCCACCGTTATCCGTCCATGCCGTCCGCCCCGCAACTGCGCGAGTTCGTCGCCCGCGCGGCGCAAGTCGGCCAGTATGGTCTGCGCACGGGCCGCGGCGACCTGGCCGTAGCGGGTCAGTTCGATGCCGCGGGAACTGCGCACCAGCAAGGGCACGCCCAGCTCCGCTTCCAGTTCGCGTATGGTCTTGGTCAGCGCCGAATGGGACAGCGCCAGGTGTTCCGCGGCCGCCCGCAGGCTGCGATGCTGCGCGCAGGCGACCAGCGCGCGCATCTGACCAGTCTTCATCAGCATGGTGGCGGCGTGCCCTTTCAGGCAGCCATGGCTTCCTCGGCCGGCTGGTCGGCGCGCGAGCGCCAGGCCACGATGTCCTCGATCGTCAGCAGCGGCCAGCCATGTTCGTGGCCATAGGCCAGCGCCGCGTCGCCGCGCATCATGCTGCCGTCCTCGTGCATCAGCTCGCACAGCAGCGCGGCGGGGGCGAGGCCGGCCAGCGCCGCCAGGTCCACCGATCCCTCGGTATGGCCGCGGCGGCCCAGCACGCCGCGCGGATCGGCGCGCAGCGGGAACATGTGGCCGGGGCTGACCAGGGCCGCGGGGTC
Organism: Pigmentiphaga sp. H8; assembly: GCF_003854895.1. Classification (NCBI taxonomy): domain Bacteria; kingdom Pseudomonadati; phylum Pseudomonadota; class Betaproteobacteria; order Burkholderiales; family Alcaligenaceae; genus Pigmentiphaga; species Pigmentiphaga sp. H8. The sequence goes on from NZ_CP033966.1 coordinate 2,082,451, forward strand.
GCCGGTCAGCGCGGCGCGCACCGTGGTGATCCGGTCCGCCGCGGACACGCCCGTGCTGACGCCGTCGCGGGCCTCGATGGTGACCGTGAAGGCGGTGCCGTTGCGGCTGCGGTTGCGCGAGGTCATCTGCGGCAGCCCGAGCGCTTCCACGCTTTCGGGCGTCAGGCACAGGCAGACGATGCCGCTGCAATCGCGGATCATGCGCGCCATGATGGGTTCGGTGATGGATTCGGCGGCGATGATGAGGTCCGCTTCGTTCTCGCGGTCCTCGTCGTCCAGCAGCACGACTGGCTGGCCGAGCTTCAGCGCGGCCAGGGCCGCGAGCAGCCGTTGTTCGGCGGTGGTGGCTTCGAAGTACTGTTGCAGGGACTGCATGAAAACGCTCCATAGGACACAGGAAGCGTTCAGGGCATGGCGCTCGAGCGCCTTAGGAGGCGCGCCGCCCATGGCTGCGCGAACGCAGGCCGGTACGCGGCACGTGTTCCCGTCTTCTTTCATCCGGACTATGACCGTCGGCTCCGGCATGGGACCGGATCTGCTGACCTTGCCGGGAGGCCGGCAAGCGCTCGCGGGCTCGGTGTCCAAAGACACCCTACCGCCGGTGGGGATTTCCACCCCGCCCTGAAGACGCACCACCCAGACAGGCGGCAGGGCTATCGTAGCAGAAGTGCCGCCCGGCCTCGGGGAACGCCCTCACGGCGCCTCGGGTATTCTTGCCGTTCGAGCAGACCAGTCTTTGTCCATGTCCAACGATAACGATACGCGGCCGCCCCAGATCGGCGGACGGCAGTCCCTGTTGATCTTTGCCTGTTTCGCCGCCGCCTATTTCTTTTCCTACGGCCTGCGCTCGGTCAATGCCGCGCTGGCGCCCTTCATCACGCAGGACTTGTCGCTCAGCAAGTCGCAGCTCGGCTGGCTGTCCTCGGCGTTCTTCGTTTCCCTGGCAGCCATGCAGGCGCCGCTGGGCGTCTGGCTGGACCGGTACGGCGCGCGGCGGGTCGAGGCCTGTCTGCTCGCGGTCGCCGCCCTGGGGTCCTTCGTCATGGTCTGGGCCGGCAGCTTCGCGGTCACGTCGGCGGGACGGATCCTGATCGGCGCCGGCGTGGCGGCCAGCCTGATGGCGCCGTTCTCGTATTTCCGGCGCTGCTATCCGGTGGAGCGGCAGGCGCAGCTGGGACTGTGGCTGCTGGTGGCCGGCACGGGCGGCGCGGTGTTCTTCACGTCGCCCGCGGCCGCGCTGGCCGGCCATTTCGGCTGGCGCAGCGTCCATCTCTTGTCGGGGCTGTCGCTGGCGGTGGTCGCGGTCCTGCTATGGCGCGTCGTGCCCGATCACGACGTCAGCGTGCTGGGAACGGGGCGCTCGGGCGCGGCGCAGGTCTCGCTGTGGGGACTGCTCGGGCATCCCGAGATCCTGCGCGTGATGCCGCTGTCGGCCATCGGGCAGGGCGGCATCATCGCCTTGCAGACGCTATGGGCCGGACCCTGGATGACGGATGTCCTGGGCATGAGTCCCTCCGGCAGCGCCTCGATGCTGCTGGTCATGATGCTGGTGATGACGCTGGGCTATGTGGTCATGGGCTTCGCGAGCCCGCCGCTGCAACGGCGCTTCGGCCTGTTGAACGTCGCGCTGGCGGGCTACCTGTGCTGCTTCGCCGTGATCCTCCTGCTGGCCTTCGTCGGCGGACCGCTGGCATGGCTGTTGTGGCTGGTGATGGCGGCGGGCGTGGCACCCATCATGCTGATGCAGCCCTATCTGTCCACGCAGTTTCCCCGCGAGGCGGCGGGGCGGCTCGTGACGCTCTACAACATGTTCGTGTTCGTCGGCGCCTTCGTGATCCAGTGGGGCATAGGCGTGGTCGTCGACGGATTGACGCAGGCCGGGTTGGGCCGAGGCGCGGCGTTCGCGGTGGCATTCGCGGGCCTGGGGGTGTTGCAGATGGCGTCGCTGGGATGGTTCGTCCGCGGGCGCAGGGCGGACTGACCTGCCCGGCGAAAAAAAGCCCGCTTTGCGCGGGCTGATGGAGATATCGGTCAGGATGAGGATGGGAGCCTAGCTTCGCCTCTTGTCGTCCGCGGGATGGCGGCGTCCTTCCAAATGCGGAGCGTTGCCGCCTTCTCCCAGCATGCCCAGGGCCTCGGTTTTGAGCGCATGCACGCATTGCGCCAGAAAACCGTGGACCGCGGACAACTGGTCCCGTTCGTAGCGGGCACCGATGTGCGCGACGTCTTCGGCCACGGCCCGCATGTGGCGTTCGATCTCCGAGCATTTCTCGCGCACCGGCCGAATGACGACGATGCGCCGGTCCAGCGGATGCTTGTCGCGGACCACGAAGCCGGTGGCTTCCAGTCTGTCGATCACCGCCGTCGTCCCGCCCGAGCTGATGCCTGCCAGGCAGGCCAGCTGGCCGGTCGTGATGGGCTCGAACTCGATGACGAGTTCGAGCGCCTTCACGTCGACCATGCCCAGCCCCAGTCGTTCGGCCAATGCTGTCTGGTATAGCGAGGTGTAGACCGTCAAGCGGCGGCCCAGCATCGTGACGATGCTGTTGAGCATCTCCTGGCTGTCGCTGTCCGTCTCTTCGGGTTCCCGGGGTATCGATCCGTGGACCGAATGGCTCGAGGAACTCATTACGTTCTCCCAGTGAAGCATGGCCTCTCCTTTCAATGCTTGCCCAACCCGCCCAGCAATCCGCCCAATAGCCCGGTGACCGGGTTCAGCAGGCCGCCGTTGCCTTCGCCACCTCCCGTGCCGCCGCCCAGGCCGGTGCCCTGGCCGACACCAGCCGTCAGGCTGTTCACGGCGCCGGTCAGGTTGGTCAGCACGTTGCCGACCGGGTTGGTGTTCTCGGGCGTGGCATGCACCAGGCCGCCCACGCTGGAGACCGTCTGGCCCAGGCCGTTCACCAGACCGCCCAGGCCCGTGCCGACGGCGGGAACGTTGCCGCCCAGGTTGGTGCCGACGCCGCTCAGGCTGCCGCCCAGCGAGGTCAGGAGGCCGTTGACCGGTTCGCCCAGGCCGGTGGCCGCGCCCACCGTCTGCGTCGTGCCGGACACCAGGCCCGCAACCGGGGAGACGACCGGATCGAGAGCCGTGCCGACGTTGCCCAGGGTTTCCTTGGCGTTGAGCGGCAGGAGGTTGTCGACCGCATTGCCCGTGTTGGCCAGCGAGGGATGGAGGATGGGCTGGGCGTCGCTGCCGATGCCGCCCAGCAGGCCGCTGGTGATCGGGGCGAGGAGGCCGTTGCTGCCGCCCAGCAGGCCTTCGAGGTTGCCGGACAGGATGGGTTGCAGGAGGCCGCCTTCACCGCCCGTGCCGCCGCCGGTCAGGCCGCCGAGCAGGCCGGTGACCGGGGCCAGCACGCCGCCTTCGCCGCCGGTGGCGCCGTTCAGCAGGTTGGTGACCGGGGCCAGGACGCCGCCGTCACCACCCGTGACGCCGCCGAGCAGGCCGGTGACCGGGGCCAGCACGCCGCCTTCGCCGCCAGTGGCGCCGTTCAGCAGGTTGGTGACCGGAGCCAGGATGCCGCCTTCGCCACCGTGACGCCGCCGAGCAGGCCGGTGACCGGGGCCAGCACGCCGCCTTCGCCGCCAGTGGCGCCGTTCAGCAGGTTGGTGACCGGAGCCAGTACGCCGCCTTCGCCGCCCGTGACGCCGCCGAGCAGGCCGGTAACGGGGGCCAGCACGCCGCCTTCGCCGCCAGTGGCGCCGTTCAGCAGATTGGTGACCGGGGCCAGGACGCCGCCGTCACCACCCGTGACACCACCGAGCAGGCCGGTGACCGGGGACAGCAGGCCGCCGTTGGCGCCAGCGGCCGAGGGCGACGCGGCGCTGCCTGCCTTGTCGACCAGTCCGCCTTCGACGCTCAGGCCGAGCCCGGCCGTCAGGCTGTCCACCGAACCGGTCAGGTTGGTCAACACGTTGCCGACCGGATTCTTGTTGGCATCGGACGCATGCAGCACGCCGCCCGCGCTGGCGACCGTCGCGCCCAGCCCGGAGACCAGGCCGCTGACGCCGGTGCCGGCAACGGGAAGCTTGCCGCCCAGGCTGTCGCCCAGGTTGGAGACGGCGCCGCCCACCGAGACGAGGAGATCGTTCACCGGCGCGCCCAGGCCGGTCTTGTCGCCCACCTGCTGGGTGAGCTGTGTGGCCGTGCCCACGATGGGGCTGACCGCCGGATCCAGGCCCGCGCCCACCTGGCCCAGCGTCTGGCCGAGCTTGAGGTCGACGAGATTGTCCACGGCGTTGCCCGTGTTGGCCAGCGCCGGCTGCAGCACGGGGTTCTGGACCGTGCCACCTTCGCCCAAGCCGTTCAGCAGTTGCGAGACGGGGCTCAGCAGGCCATCGTCAGAGGCCAGCGTGCCGGTCAGGGTGGAGACCGTGCCGCTCAGGTTGCTGAGCACGTTGCCCAGCGGATTGGGATTGTCTTCGGACGCGTTCAACAGGCCGCCGGCGCTGGCGACGGTATCGCCCAGGCCCGCGACCGCGCCGCCAAGCCCCAGCTTGACGGGCAGGCCGGTGTCGTCCAGCGATTGGCCGAGATCCTTCACCGAGCCGCCGACCGAGGTCAGCAGGTTGTCCACGGGAGCACCCAGGCCGGTCGCGGCGCCTACTTGCTGCGTAAGGCCCGTTACCGTGCCGCCCACGGGAGCGACCACGCCGTCGAGCTTGGTGCCGACGTTGTGCAGCGTGCCGGTCAGTCCGGTGTCCACCACGTTGTCGACCGCCTGGCCGACGTTGCCCAGCGTGGGAGCCAGGACGCCGGTAACGGGGGTGCCGCCGGGGTCGCCCGGATTGCCGGGGTCGCCCGGGTTGCCAGGATTACCCGGATCTCCCGGGTTGCCCGGATCCCCCGGGTTGCCGGGATTGTTCGGATTATTGGGGTTGTTCGGATCACCCGGATTGTTGGGGTTGCTGGGATTGGTGGGGTCGGAGCCTCCTCCCAACCCGGAGGTGATCGCACCGGATCCGGAGCAACCGGCCAATGTCGAGAATGCGAGTACCAAGGCGGCTACCAGGACGCGAGGACCCGGTTTCGTTTGTTCTTTGTGCATGGTTGTTCCCCTTATCGCTGAAGCGGCGACACTGCCTGCTGCGCCTATCGAGCAAAAGCTGTGCCAATGTGCAACCGGAAGAGCGGCGGGACGTGTGGCGACCACCTCGGAACACCCGGAAAACCTTGCAAACAGGGGATAAATCGAAAACTCAGGGAATTCGTGCGCCTGAGACGATGCGCCCCAATTCCCTGGGAAACGGAACAAAAAGAGGGGGGATGAGGGGGTTCGTTACGTAGCAGGGAACCCCCCGTTACGTAACGAAGACCGCGTGCGGGTCAGTCGAACCGCAGCGAGTAGTTGGCGTTCACGCGCAGTGGCCGGCCGTTGCTGTTGACCGGCTTGTCGCCGACGGGTTTGGCCAGGTTCAGGTCGAAGGCGTAGCGGCGCTGGTCGGTCACGCGCAGGCCCAGGGCCAGCGAGGTCAGCGTATCCGTGGCCAGTGTGAAGTTCTTGTTGTTCAGGCTGACGCGGGCGTAGTCGGCCAGCACGTAGGGCGTGATGCTTTGCAGGTAGGGCAGGCCCACGCTGAAGCGCCGGTTCAGTTCGATCGACGCGCCGTAGCCCTTGTCCCCGCCCAACTCGCCGGCGGGATAGCCGCGCCCGAAGCGCTGGCCGCCGAACGTGACCTGCTCGGACGTGGGCAGGGAATCGGAGCTGTACTGGCCCAGCGCGGCCAGCGCCAGTCCGAACTGATGGGGCAGCGCGAAGTTCTGGTTGGCCATCAGCGTATAGCGCGCGAAGCCCAGGTCGTAGCTGCTGTTCGCGCTCTGCTCCGCGCCCAGTCCGTCCACGCCCTTGTAGACCGCGGCGGTGATGCGCCGCGATTGCCTGTCGGTGGCCTGGGCGTAGGTCAGCTCGCCGCGCAGCACGCGCAGGTGGTTGCTGAGCGTGACCTGATTGCCGGTGATGCGGCTGCTGTACGTGTCGTTGTTGCGCGAGGCGTAGAAGCCTGCGGTGCCCGTCAGCGATTCCCGGTTGGCCAGCAGGAAGGGATAGCTTACGCTGAGCCCGGCCCGCTGGTTGCGGACCCGGCGGTCGATGTTCTGCGCGTTCAGGCTGTCGTTCTCGGGATTGGCGGCGTAACTGTAGGCCTCCGCCCGCACTGTCATGCCGTCGCTGCCTACCGGCACGGCGACGTTGGCCGCGTAGTACTCCAGGTGATCGCTGCCGCGCGGCACCGCCGTGGTGACCTGGATCTGTTCGGCCAGCGGCGTCAGGCTGTTGGCCGTCGCGGTCAGCATGGCATGGACGCCGGTGCCCAGGTTGCCGATGCCGGTGTCCAGGCGGAAGGCCTTGTAGCCCACGTTCACGACCAATTCCGTGGAGCCGTCGGCGCGCTTGGGCAGTGCGAGCTCGGGCTTGATCGTGGCGCCGGCCACCGTGGTCATCAGGTTCAGGTAGCGCTCCAGCGTGGCCCGGGTCAGCGGCCGTTCGGCCTCGATGCGCGCGGCATAGTCGCGGATCTTGGCTGCGGCGTTGCCGGCATCGCCTTCGATCCGCGTGTTGCCCACATAGCCTTCGACCACGGTCACCTTGACCAGCCCGTCGCGAAAGTCCTGCGACTGGATCAAGGCAAAGGACAGCGCATAGCCGGCATCGCGATAGAGCTGGGTGATGGCATCGGTGCGCTGGATCAGTTCCGCAACGGTGATTTCCTTGCCCGCCAGCGGCTCCAGCAGGTCGATCACCTTCTGGAAGTCGAGCGCCGTGACGCCGGAGACGTCGAACTGCTTCGGCACCAGCCTATGCGCCAGCAGGGCCTGGATCGCTTCGTTCTGCGCCGGTACCGGGACGGACACGGAAGGGGCCGGAGCCGGGGCCGGCACGGAGACCGGAGGCAGGGATTCCGCAGGGTTTCCCCGGAGCGGGCTGTCCGCCGCCGGTGCCGCTAAAGGAGATAGGGCTCCCGCGATCAACACGGCCAGTTTAAGCGTGCGGAATTCGGGTTTTCCCGATGAAAACGAGGTCATTGGGGAATATGGCGCAAATATGCGTAAACGATCTTCATCGCGCGCAGTGTGCCATATGAATACCGGCTCAGGGGTGCGATCGCAATGGTAGGACGGTGTTTTTCATAGTGGGACGTTTGTAGGACGTTACCGGCAGATACTAAAACTCTTTTAATCGAACGGCTTTCGATCGGAATAGATAATCGCAAGTTTGCGATTATCTGGCGATTAACAAAGATGCGGGGAAAGATTCGCGATTTCCTGGCGCTTGCCTTCATCCGATTAATACGGATTCTTGGGAAAACAGATATTGACAAGCTCGGAACGATGCCTGTAGGGTGTACGTAACCGAGCGTTACAAAAAGAGAATCTATGCAGCCTGGAGATATTCTCCCTCTACGTTTTGACGCTAGCTTGGTCGCGCTGTCCTTTGTGATTTCCGCATTGGGCGCGTATGTGGCGTTATTGGCCGCCAGCCGTATCCGGACGCTGGATAGTGGCGTGCACGTGGGGTATGTCATCGTGGCGGGTATCGCGCTCGGTGGCGTGGGTATATGGAGCATGCATTTCATCGGCATGCTCGCCCAGCTCATTCCGCTGGGCGTGGCCTACGGGCTCTGGCTCAATCTGCTCAGCCTGTTCGTTGCCGTGGCATTCGCCGGCGCCGCGCTCTGGTACGTGGGCAGCGCCCGGTTCTCCCTCGACCGCTGCCTGACGGCGGGCGTGCTGGCGGGTTTCGGCGTGGCCGGCATGCACTATATCGGCATGGGCTCCATGCGCATGGATGCCTTCTTCGACTGGAGCATCGCCCTGGTGCTGCTCTCGGTGGCGATCGCCATGGCCGCCGCCACCGCGGCCATCTGGCTGGCGTTCAACCTGACCAGCGAGCTGCAGCGCGTCATCGCCGCCGTGGTCATGGCGCTGGCCGTTTGCGGGATGCATTACACCGGCGTGGCCGCCGGCACCATCATCTGTTCGACCCCGCGTACCTTCTCCGGGTGGCAACTGGACGGCAGCGTGCTGCCTTATGCGGTGTTCCTGATTTCAGCCGTGACGCTGGTCGTCATGCGCATCGAGTTGCACCGCAGTTCCGAGGAAGTGCGGACCAACGCCGCGCAGCGGGTCGACCACGTCATTTACTCGCGCCAACGCCCGGAAAATCGCAAATGACCGCCTGTAGAGATATTCGTTTTTCTGGCATTTTCTTTGGGGAGGTGTCATCGAAAATATAGGAATGCAGTCGTGAATGAATCGGCTGATAATGCCGAGGTAAATGTTTCCTTTTTTTTCAGAGATGGAGATTAGAATGAACCAAGTGATGAAATTCCTGAAAGAAGACGACGGCGCCACCGCTATCGAATATGGCCTGATCGCGGGCCTGATCGCCGTCGTGATCATCGGCGTTCTGACCCAGCTCGGTACCGGGCTCCAGGAAATGTTTGGAAAAGTGGTCGCGAAGCTGCCGACCACTCCCGCTGAAGAGTGATATCGAAAAACTGAGAAATCGCCCGGGTCGATCCGGCCCGGGCGAGTGATCATGGTTAATAGCAGCCAAACTCTCGCGTTTCTTGTTTTTTGTACCTGGGTAATCGGCAGTGACCTGCTTTTCCGCCGGGTATTCAACTGGCTGGTCCTGGCGGGACTGCTGGCCAAACTGGGTTGCCTGCTTCTGGGCGCAACCGCGCCGGCCGGATTCACCGGCCAGTGGGCGAATGCCGGCGTGGGCGTGCTGCTGGCGCTGGTTTTTCTCGTGCCGCTCTATGTGTTCAAGGCCATGGGGGCGGGGGACGTGAAGTTTTTTGCGGTACTGGGTTTCTGGCTGGAGCCGACGCCTTTGCTCGTTGCCTGGCTGCTGGGCAGCGGAATGGCCGGCATCCATGCCCTGGTTTCGGTGGTTCACCGGAATCACCCGGTGGGTAACTGGGCGGTTCTGCAGTGGGCCGGTGTGCAGGAAAGGATATGCGGTCCTGCTGCGGTGCAGCGGATGGCGTCCTGGGTGTCGGGTGTGCGGGCGGGTCGCGCCGGCATCCCCTATGCGGCATATCTCGCCCTGGGCGCGATATGGGCCGTGCATGCGACATAGATGGACGGAACGCGAGGCAATGGTGAAACGCGCTGACATACGCACCGGGGCGAAGGATGGACGGCTGGGCGCCGCCTCGCAGCAGGGCGCCTATGCGACCGAGTTCGCCTTGATCTTCCCTATTTTTTTCCTGGTCTTCTACGGCGTACTGAGCTTCGGCCTGATCTTCACGACCCAGCAGTCGCTGACGCTGGCGGTCGAGGAGGGCGCGCGCGCCAGCTTGCGGTATTACATGCCTGCCGCGGCGGGCACGGGTTTCATGGCGCAGATGCAGGGGCGTCTCGAGCATGGCTGCGAAGTGGCCAAGTTGCGCGCGGCATGGCTGGGCGAGATCGGCGGTGGGGCCATCACGCCGACGTGCACCGCCTCGATCAATGGACCGTGCCTGAAGGCGGACGGCACGCTGGATACGGCGTCGTCGTGCACGACGACGCTGGGCGCGGCGGGCGCGGGGACTTCGGTCGCTTGTGGCTATCGACAGGAAGAGATGTGCTTCGCGACGCTGAACGTCAGCTATGCCTATAGCGCGAATCCGCTCGTGCCTGCGCTGCCCGGCACCTTCCTCGTCGTTCCCAACGTGCTGAGCGCGACGGCCAGGGTGGCACTGGACCCCGGCGCGCTGCAATTGGGTGCGACCGGAGGCGGGGCATGAGCGCCGCGCTGCTCGAGGCCGTCCGTCCGGGCCGTGCGCAGCGGGGTGTCGCCGCGCTGGAGTTCTCGCTGGTCTGCGTGCTGTTCCTGGTCATTTTGTTCGGAATCATCAGCTACGGCTGCATCTTCGTCGCCCAGCAGTCGCTGTCGCGCGCGGCCGAGGAAGGTGCCCGCGTGGCCCTGCAGTCGAGGCTGGCGGGATTGCCGGAAGGGGCATCGCTGCAGGCCGAGGCGTGCGGAGCCGTGGCGCAGTCGGTCGACTGGCTGACCCGGCGCCGGGCCACGATGGGCCAGGCACCCGTGTCCTGCGAGCTCAGGGCATCCCAGGCGTGCACCTATGCCGCGGGCCTGCGCTGCGCTTCGCTGGTCGTGACCTATATCGATTACCGCAAATATCCGCTGATACCGGAGCTGCTGCCGCTGGGCAATTGGCTGCAGTCCCTGTTCGGCGAGAACACGGCCTGGATTCCGCAGGACCTGTCGGCCGTGTCGACCGTGCAGTTGGGAAGGAATACGTCGGGCTCGTGACAGGGGCCGGCGCGTGAAGATTTTTTCGAGTATCGAGGCGACAAGCAGATGAACAACGTAACCAAGATCGTCGCGGCCATGCTGGTGTTGCTGGCGGTGCTGCTGGGGGGCTATGCCTTCGTGCTGGCGACCAAGCCGGCTCCGGCCGCCAAGCCGGCGGTCGCTCCCACGCCGTTGTCCGAGAAGCGGATTCCGGTGGTCGTGGCGGACAAGCTGCTTCCCGGTGGCGTGCCCATCGACACGGGTGCGCTCAAGGTCGTTGAGCTGCCCATCGATCCGGCGGGCGCCTATCGGGCGACCAGCGACCTGTCGGGCAAGATTCCCAAGTTCGATATCGGCCCCGGCACGCCCGTGACCGACAGCATCCTGGTCAAGGGCCTGACGCTGTTGCTGAACGATGGTGAACGGGCGGTGGCGGTGCCGGTCGACGAGGTCGTCGGCACGGGCAACCGTGTCGCGCCGGGGGATTTCGTGGACGTGTTCTTCACGCTGAGGCAGGGGCAGAACGTGACCCGGACGCAAGCCAGGCTGCTGCTGTCGCGCCTGCGAGTGCTGACCTATGGCAGCGCGTCGGCCGCGGGCGATGCGCCGTCGGACGACGGCGCGACCGTCGTGCGGGCGAACAACCCGCCGCCACCGGCCCGCACCGCGGTGCTGGCGGTACCCACCGCCGACGTGAATCGCCTGCTGCTGGCCACGCAGAACGGCAAGCTGCAGCTCGTGCTGCGCAATCCCACCGACGCCACCGCGCCCGATGCGAGCCTGTTCCCCGAGCCGCCTCCGGTACTGGCGGGCAAGAACGGCCTGACCAAGGAGCAGCGCGAGGCGCTCGAACTGGCCGACAACCAGGCCTATGCCGGCCTGGAGCTGACCGGCCTGTCGGGGGGCGCGGTGAAGCGGCCGGCGCCGGTGGTGCAGGCCCGCCCGCGGCAATCCGCTCCCGCACCCAAGGTCGAGAGCAATACGGTGGAAGTGGTGCGCGGCACCAAGCGTGAAGTCGTCGGGTTTTAACGGGTAGAACTTCAATGAAAATCAGCAATCAGGCTTTCGTGCGGCGCCTGGCGCCCCTGGCCATGGCACTGACGCTGTCCTTCGCCGTGCCGGCCGGCGCGGCCGACGAGGGCGGTCCGCGCCAGATATCGGTGGCGGTGCGCGATCAATACCAACTCAGCATTCCCGGCAACCTGGAGCGCGTGTCGGTGGTCGATCCCGAAGTGGCCGACGTCGTGATCCAGAAGGGCAGCGGCGGCCGCAAGGGTGGGGTGCTGGTAGTGGGCAAGAAGCCCGGCACCACCATGGTGTCGGTCTGGCAGCGCGGCGCCGCGGCGCCTCAGGCCTATCTCGTGCGCGTGACGGGCGATCTGGCCACGCTGCTGGGAGAAGGGGACGGTGCCAAGGCCCAGGTCTATGGAGACGCGGCCGTGCTGAGCGGGCAGTCGCCGTCGGTCCTGTCGCACCATCGTGCCGCGGCTGCAGCCGGCGATGCGGTGGGGGCCGCCAACGTGTTCGATGCCGCCACTATCGAGACCGGCGGCGTGGTCCAGGTGGAAGTGAAGGTCGTGGAGTTCAGCAAGCAGGTGCTGAAGGAGGCCGGCTTCAATTTCTCCGCCTCCAACCGGCGCGGCAGCTTCAGCTTCGGCCTGGCCAGCGACCTGGCCCCCAGCGGCAAGGCCTTCGACCTGACCCTGGGGCTGAACCGCGGCAATTTCCTGCTCAACACCAATCTGCGCCTGCTGGAAACCAACGGCCTGGCGCGCGTGCTGGCCGAGCCTACGCTGGTTGCGTTGTCTGGCCAGAGCGCCAAGTTCCTGGCCGGTGGCGAATTGCCGGTGCCGCAGGCAGGCGGACTGGGGACGACCACGGTCATGTACAAGCCGTTCGGCATCGGACTGACGCTGACGCCCACGGTGTTGGCCAAGGATCGGATCGCACTCAAGGTCGCGCCCGAGGCCAGCGACCTGGATTGGACCAACGGCATCACGCTCAACAACATCCAGATCCCCGCCATCATTACCCGCCGCGCCGACACCACGGTCGAACTCGGCGACGGTGAAAGTTTCGTGATCGGTGGACTGGTGTCGCGTTCCACCACCTCGAACCTGGACAAGCTGCCGTTCCTGGGCGATCTGCCCATCATCGGTACCTTCTTCCGGAACATGAAGTATTCCCAGAAGGAAAAGGAACTGCTGATCGTCGTGACGCCGCATCTGGTCAAGCCTTTGGCCAAGGGCGTCAAGCCGCCCATGCCGGGCGCCAACGAGAAGCGTGACTCCGCGACCAATGCCTGGGGTCATTTCCTGCTGGGTGTCGCGAGCAATGATGAGTTGCCTGGTTTCTCGAAGTAGTCGGTTGTTACCGGGTATCTGTAGGAGTCGTATATGAACGCCCCGAGCAAGGAGTTGGCGAGTTTGTTGGATACTCGCCGTTTCCTGTTCTTCACCGGCGACAGCTCATCGGCGCAGCGCCTGGCCGCGGTGTTGAGGCACGATGGCGTGGTCGTTCAGGAGGATGTGGTTCCCGACCGGCTGTCGGCGCGCCTGGCCGAACTCGGGCCGCAGATGGTGTTGCTGGATTTCGGCGCGGACGACAACGAGCCCGGCAGGCTGCTGCACGCCAGCGACCTGGCGAGAACGCTGGCGCGCGTGGCGCCCGCCTTGCCGGTCGTCGCGGTGGGCAGCATGATGCGGCCGCAGGGCGCCGTGGCCGCCCTGCGGGCCGGCGTGCGGGATTTCATCGATCCGGCCGACGAGGCCGAAGTGCGCGACGTCGTGCGGCGCGTGTTGCAGTCCCATGCCACGAGCGGCGTGCCGGGGCGCGGCCAGATGGTGGTGTTGCTGGGCGTGCGCGCCGGGCTGGGCACGACCACGCTGGCGGCGCATCTGACCACCATGGCGCAAGTGCAGGGCGAGGGCGGACAGACCGCGGAAGGGCGGCCGGCCAGCAGCCTGCGAGGCCCCGCGGCGCTGCTGGACCTGGGCCTGCCCGTGGCCGACGGCCAGCTTTACCTGAACGTGTCCGGCAGCTTCCATTTCGCCGAGGCGGTACGCAACCTGCGCCGCTTCGACGAGACCCTGGTCAATACCGCGCTTACGCGCAGCGCCAGTGGCGTGGCGGTGATCTCGCTGCCGCGCGACCTGGCCGAGATGCGCACGGTCTCGCATGCGGATTCGCTGGGGCTGCTGGACCGCTTGCGCCAGCACTTCGGCTTGCTGGTAGCCGACGTGGGCGGATTCTCCAATCCCGATTTCGTGGCTGGCATGGTGCGGGCCGCCGACCAGGCGTGGATCGTCACGGATCAGTCGGTAGGGGCCTTGGTCTCGCTGGCGGACGTCCTGCGGGACCTGGACGGCCGCGATGTGGATCGCGCCAGGATGCGGCTGGTGGTGAACCGCTATGACGAGCGGTATGGCATGACCGCCGAGCAGATCGCGCAGCGGTTCGACGTGCAACTGCTGGGCACGCTGCCCGATCGCGCGCTGGCGCTGATGAACAGTACCAACCAGGGCAGGCTGCTGCACGAAGTGGCGGACCGCGATCCCTATGTGCGGGCCGTGCACGGGCTGGTGGATTCGCTGGGAGCGTATGACCAGGCCTTGCCGCCGGGGGCGAAATGGCTGTCGCGGTGGCTGCCGAATCTGCACAAGCACCTGGTGACGCGATGAAGAAAAATTCCGGTTTGAAGCGGGCAAACATGCAGCGGAGAGTGTCATCATGACGGCATCGATCGAGTTTGCCGACGATAGTCCGGCGTTTGCCAACACCCAGCGCTTCCAGGACGTCAAGGCCGCCGCGCACGAGCACTTGCTGTCGCGCATCGAGGAACTCGGCGCGGAGTTCGGCCGCTGGTCCCGGACCGCGATCCAGCAGTTCGTCGACCTGGAGGTCGACAGTTTCGTGCGCCTGCGGCGGGTGCCCATCAATGAATCCGAACTCCGGCAGGTCGCGGCTTCATTGACGAAGGAACTGGCCGGGCTCGGTCCGCTGGAGGACCTGCTGGCCGATCCGGCGGTCGAGGACATCCTGATCAACGGCTACGACAACGTTTTCGTGTCGCGCCGTGGCGTATTGCAGCGCGAGGTCCTGCGTTTCAGCGACAACCCGCACCTGCTGCGCATCGTGCGCCGCATCCTCGCGCCGCTGGGGCGGCGGCTGGACGAATCCAGTCCCATGGTGGACGCGCGCCTGCCGGATGGCGGCCGCCTGAACGTGGTCATCGAGCCGCTGGCGGTGGACGGCCCCATGGTGTCCATCCGGAAGTTCCGCCAGGATCCGCTCAAGCCGGCCGACCTGCTGGCGCTGGGAACTTTCAACGAAGAGATCCATCGCTTGCTGAGCCTGGCGGTGCGCGAGCGCTGCAACATCCTGGTTTCGGGCGGAACCAGCTCCGGCAAGACTTCGCTGCTCAATGCGCTGGCGTTCTTCGTTCCCGAGACCGAGCGCGTGGTCACGGTCGAAGACACCGCGGAACTGTCGCTGAACCATCCCCACGTGGTCCGGCTGGAGGCGCGTCAGGGCGGCTTCGACGGCGCGGGCCAGGTCAGCATCCGCGACCTGATACGCAACAGCCTGCGGATGCGGCCGGATCGCGTGGTGGTGGGCGAGGTGCGCGGCCCCGAGGTCATGGACATGCTGCAGGCGATGAATACCGGCCACGAAGGTTCGATGGCGACCATACACGCGAACTCGCCGCGCGAATGCCTGTACCGAATGGAAATGCTGGCGGGTTTCGCGGGCTTCCAGGGCAGCGAGGACAGCCTGCGCAGGCAGATCGCCAGCGCGCTGGACTTCATCGTGCAGATCGCCCGTTTGTCCAATGGCCGCCGCCGCATCGTGTCGATCTCGGAAGTTACCGGCATGGGCGACAACGTGATCTCCACGCAGGAGCTCTATCGCCACGAGAGTTTCGTCGGCCCGGATGGCGAGGAGAAGGATCGCTGGGTATCGCTCGGCATCCATCCGCATACGCCCAAGCTGGCCAAGTACCGCGACCAGTTGCGCGTGACGATGGCACCCGAGGCGCCCCAGGGCGGCGGGGGCAGCTTCTGGTCCAGGGGGCGATGATGTCGGCGCTGCTCCTATCGGTGTTGTGTCTCGCGCTGCTGCTGGTGGCGGCGGGATTGTGGCTGTGGCAGAGCGCGAGCGAGCGTGGGCGTCGGCAGGCGACCAGTGCCTTCGTCGAGGAACAGCTCAGCCGATCGTTCGACCCGACCCGGGCGGTGGTGGCCACGGCACAGCAGCTTTATCCGCCCGTGCGTCCGCGAGGCGTGCGCGGTCGATTCCAGAACATGCTGCTGCGCGCCGGCATCGAGCCGGGTCCCGCTTTCTACGGTCCATGGCTCGTGGCGCTGGTGGCGCTGCCCATCGTGGCCCTGTTGTTCAGCGGCGGCCTGGCCGCCTTGGTGACGTTCTTCCTGGTTGTGCTGGCCGTCCTGTTCCAGCTCTGGTGGCAGGCCGACAAGCGCCGGCAGAGGATGGTGCGGCAATTGCCGGGATTCATCGATGCCCTGGTGCGGCTCATCACCATCGGCAACAGCCTGGGTTCGGCCTTCCAGACCGCGGTGTCTTCGGTCGATGCGCCGTTGTTCGAAGTGCTGGAGCGAGCCAACCAGTTGAATCGCGCGGGCATGGAACTCGACGCTTCGCTGGTGCACGCCGCCAGGCTCTACCGCTTCTATGAACTGGAACTGGTCGCCGCCGTGATTGGCGTTGCCCTGCGTTTCGGTGGCCGCAGCGATGTGGTGCTCGAACGCATGGCGGCCTTCATGCGCGATCTGCAGCAGGCGCGGGAGGAACTGCACGCGCTGTCAGCCGAGGTCCGGCTGTCGGCATGGATCCTGGCGCTGCTGCCGGTGTTCGTCGCGGGGTTCATCGTCATCTTCAACAATGCCATGTTCGTGGGCATGTGGACCGACCCGGTCGGCCAGAAGATGCTGGTGGGCGCCTTCGCTCTGCAACTGGTCGGCTCTTTCTGGCTGTACCGCATGGCCAAATCGGTTTGAAGCTATGTCCACACAATTGTTGACCGCCGCCTCCCTGGTCCTGTTCGCCACCGCCGCGCTGCTGGTTGGAGTGGCTATCCTGATCCGGGGCTCGCGGCAGAACCGAAGCCGCCAGGTAGTGGACAGCGCCATCACCGCACGGGCCAATCCCGTGCTGGACGATGCCCTTGCCAACGTGGCGTCGCCAGTGCGACGCGGCCGTGTGAGCGCGATGTTCGACGGCGCGGCGCAACTGGGCGAGAAGTGGGAACAAGGCAAGCTGGGCAATTATCTGCTCGAGGCCGAGGACAGGCAGTTGATCGACCGCTGCGGCTTCAGCGACCTGGCGCGCGCCCGTTCCCTGTTCATCTTCGCGCGGGTCGTGCTGGCCGTCGTCGTGCCGGTCCTGGCCTGGATGTTCGGCGGCGGCGGAGCGCTCGGCACGATGCTGTCCCTGTTCCTGGGGTTCGCGCTCGGCTACATGGTGCCGAAGTGGGTGCTGCGCCAGGTGGCGGCTTCGCGCACGCGCAAGGCCAAGGAAGAACTGCCGCTGCTGATCGACCTGCTGCGCCTGCTGCAAGGCGTGGGCCTGTCCATCGACCAGAGCCTGCATGTGATCGTGACCGAGTTCCGCACCGTGCTGCCGGTATTGGCGGCGGAACTGGAGATCGCCGTCAACCAGCATGCCCGCGGGTTGTCGCGCGAACAGTCGCTGCAGCGGCTGGCCACCGGCTTCGGCAACGAGGACCTGGCGGCCGTGGCGCGCCTGATCGTACAGGTCGACCGGCATGGCGGCGCGGTCCAGGAACCCCTCAAGCAGTTTTCCGAGCGTGTCCGGGAGCAGCGGCGGATGGAGTTGAAGGAGCGTGTCGGCAAGCTCACGGTCAAGATGACCGGCGTCATGGTGCTGACGCTGTTGCCGGCGCTCATCATCGTCACGGGTGGGGCGGGTTTCCTGGCCGTTTTCCGCGGCCTGGCGAGGATGGGAGGCTGAGATGACCGGGGCGATCCATTATCCGGTGCGCATGGCCGGTTTGCTCGGGGCCGCGCTGCTGGCGGCGGGATGCAGTTCCACCGCCCCCTCGGGCTACGGCGTATCGGCACCCAAGTTCAACGATGAAGCCATGATGCGCCAACAGGTCGCGAACGACGAGCCCACGGCGGATAGCCGCGGCATGTATCTGTCGCTGATCCGGGAGATGCAGGGCAAGGGTCTTTACTTCGCGTCCTTGGCTCACATCGATGCATTCGAGCAGCGCCATGGCGCGGCGCCGGACGTCGAGCTGCTGCGGGCCCATGCGCTGCGCGAAGCCGGGCAATCCGAGGAAAGCGCGGTGGTCTATCGGCGCCTGCTGAAGACGGAAGTTGGCGCGGCGGCCGCGCAGGGCCTGGGCCTGCTGGCAGGCGCGCGCGGCGACTATCCGGCCGCGGTGGTGTCGCTGCGCGAGGCGGCGCGGCTCGATCCCACCAACGCGCTGATCGTCAGCGACCTCGGCTACGCGCTGCTGCGCAACGGCGAAACGGCCGCCGCCAGGTTGCCCATGGCGCAGGCCGCCGAGCTGGCGCCGGAAAACTCCAGGATCCTGGCCAACCTCGCCTTGCTGCTGCTGGTGTCCGGTGATGCCGGGCGCGCCGGCACCGTCATGGACAAGGCCGGTCTGTCGCCCGATGCGCGCGCGGCGGTGCGCAAGCTGGCCGACGACATCGCGCGCCGGGCACCCCAGGCGTCTCGTCCGGTCGCGGTCGTGAAGGCAGACTCCGCCCCGGTTGCGGTTGCCGTGCCACCGCCGGCGGCCAGCCCGTTCCCGGTCTCGTCCCTGGCGCCCGAGATGTCCCGTGTGCCGATGCCCCCCGTGGCGGAGCGCGCGCCGGTGGCGCCGAGAGCCGCGGTGGTCCGGACCGCTGCGCAGGAGACAGAGCCCGCGGACACCGTGCGCGAACCCGTGGTGCGGCAGGTCTCCGCGCCCGTTCTTCAGCCGGTGCGCGCGCCCATGCAGTCCATGCTGGACCGGTTCAACTCGGCCATCCCCTGACGCCGGCAGACCGATGCGACCGAATCTTCTTCAACGATGACGAATACAAGTGGAATCAAGGCGATCATGAAACCTACCAGCCATTGCCCGCACGGACAGTCCGCTTCCCGGCGCGCCAGCCGTTATCTGGTGCTGGCCGCGCTGCTGGCGGCACCCCTGGCGCAGGCCCAGAACAATGCGCCGGTGACCGGCTCCATGCTGCAGGAGACACCCGAGCAACGGGCGCGCATGGAACAAGCCGCGCGCCAGGCCCAGGCGCAGGAGCAGGCCCGCCGCGCGGCGGCCGCGCAGCAGCAGAGGGCGGCATCGACACCGGCCGCGGCACGGCCCGCTTCCTCGGTCGTGCGCCAGGTGCCGGGCCCGGGCCAGGCGCCGGCTGCCGCGACCCAGGCCGCGCCGGCGGCGCGCCAGCAGGTCGTGCCGTCGCCCGAACAGCGCGTGACCACCGTGATCACCCCGCAAGCGGCTACCCCCGCCCAGCCCGCGCCGGCGGCCGCAGCGCCTGCCGTTGCCGCCGCGCCCAGGACAGAGCCGATGATGGCGACGGCATCCACCGCGCCACAGGGCAGGAGCCGCCCCAACGGCGACGTGACGAGCGAGGTGGTGCGCATGCAGGCCGAAGGACGCCAGGCCGGCAAGGCGCTGCCCATGCTGGGCGCGACCGCGCAGCCCAGCTGGAAGCGCTACATCGACAGCTATTCGCACCCCATTCCCGAGTTCTACGAGACGACCTCGCAGCCGAAGCAATAGGCAAGCCTTCATGACCCCGCATCGCCGTATCCCCTCGTTCGTTTCCGCTTCCCGGGCGCCGCTGGCGCGCCAGCGGGGATCGGTGCTGATCGCGGCCGCGGCGGCGATGCTGGTATCGGTCACGCTGCTGGCCTCGGCGGACCTGGGCTATCTCTTCTACATGAAGCGGGAACTGCAGAAGACCGCCGACCTGGCCGCGCTGGCCGGCGCCCAGCAACTGGAGCGGGACAGCTGCGTCGCCGCGACGGCGGCCGCGCGCGGCAACGCCAACCTGAACCTGCAGCGTTTCGCGCTGTCGATGGAAACGTCGCCCGCGCCGGTATGCGGCCGGTGGGATCCGAATCCGGATTCGACCAGGAATACCGTGCAGACCATGGAGCCTCCCTCCGAGTCCTACAGCGGTACCGGAGGCAAGAAGTATTTCGGCACGCCCAAGTCCACGGCCGGTTTCAATGCGATCAAGGTCGCCATTTCCCAGCAGGTCCCCCTGGTGCTGCCGTTCCTGGGCAATCGTTCTCTGTACGCCGAAGCCATTGCGGTCCAGGAAGCGCCCGTCGCCTCTTTCTGGGTCGGTTCGAAACTCGCGACCTCGAACTCCCAGACCGCACCCTTGTGCGTGCTGCTCCGGGTCGTGGGCGCGAACCTTTGCGAGGACCTCGGCATCGGGACCTATGCCGGCCTGGCCGGCGTGAAGATCACGCCCAGCGGACTGCTCAAGGAACTGGGCATTCCGGTGGGCGCGGACCTGAGCGTGGGCCAGCTGAACGACTTGCTGGCCGCCCGCAAGGTCGAACTCGGGCAATTGCTGAACGCCATCGTCAGCCTGGCGAACCAGAACAGCCTCCTGGGCCTGAACGCGTCGCTGCTGAACTCGCTGACCGCCAAGCTGGGCATCGACACGTTGCTGGTGCAGCTGGGTTCGAACAGCGTCACGAGTGGACTGTTCGCGCTGATCCAGGCCCCCAGCGCCGGTTCGGCGCTGAACGTGGACCTGGACGCGCTGGGCCTGCTGACCGCGGCGGTCGGCGTCGGCGTGTCCAATCATGCGGTGACCGTCGACCTCGGACTGCCCGCCGCCGTCAGTACCGCGGTCGGCCTCAAGGCCAACGTGCGCGCCAGCATCATCGAGCCACCCTCGGTCGGCATAGGCGGCCTGGGGACCAGGGCCTATACCGCCCAGGTCCGCACCTTCGTCGACATCGCGACCGATGGCGGGCTGGTCGGCGGACTGCTGGGGCTGCTCGGCACTCAGGTCAAGCTGCCCATCGTGCTGGATGTGGTCAGCTCGCAGGGCACGCTCACGGGCATGAGCTGCACGGCGCCGGCCAAGGCCACGATCAAGGTCGATTCGTCCATCGCCAAGCTGTGCATGGGCAAGGTCAACGAGTCCACGCTGTGGTCGACCCACGACGTCTGCGCGACCGGCCTGCAGGACGAGACCTTCGTCAAGCTGCTGGGCATCAATTTGCTGCACGGGCAGGTCAAGCCCGACATCCTGGCGCAGGATCCGGTCTATACCACCCTGGAAGTGGACCAGACCAAGACGGTGGGCCGGAACGAGCTGCCGCTGGGCGATACGGTGCAGGATCTGGTCAACCAGTTGCTGGCGCTGTTGCTGGCCCAGTCGTCTTCGGGGCAGGGCGCCCAGCTCGAGGCCTTTCCCGCCGATACGGCCACGCAGGTGGCCGACAAATACCTGAACCAGTATGGCTACACCCCCAGCGTGATCGAACAGAAGCTGCTGGGGGACGGCATCACCTGGCCCCGCCCGTGCGGCCTGCTGGGCCTGGGAACCTGCGCCATGCCGACGCTGTGGCGCCAGACCGTCACGCCGCTGCTGGGGACCTGCAACCAGGCCTGCATGCGGACCGAACTGATCAAGGCCTTGCAGACGACCGCCAGCAACGGCGTGCTGGGCGGCTTGCTCAATGCCGTGGGCGACCTGCTGGGCAGCCTGCTGGGCGGCACAGGCAGCGGCCAGTCGCAGAACCTGCTGCAGGCCATCCTGAGTCCGCTGGTCGGCCTGCTCAAGCCCCTGCTGAACGAGGTGGGCCTGCTGCTGGCCAACCTGCTCGATGGGTTGGTCGGCATCAAGATCGGACAGACCGACGTGCATCTCATGTCATTGGAATGCGACAACGTTCGCCTCGTCTATTGAGCGCGAACGACAACGATGGAGGGAACGGGCGTACCGCCATGAAGACACGACCTTCGCAAGATGATCTCGACGTTTACGTCTGGGAAGGCAAATCGGATATCGCCGACCGTGTCGCACGGGCTCTGGCCAATTTCGATGCGGACGTGATCCGCGCGGACAACATCGCCGTATCGCGCGACGTGACGAGCGTGCGCATGTCGGTGGCGATCATCTCGGTCACGGTCATCGACCGCCCGAGTTTCAGCGTCAGCGACTGGCAGGCCGGCCATGGCATGCCGGTGGTCTGGGTGGCGGCCGAGGCCCGCAACAGCGACCCGCGCGTCTATCCGCCCGAGTATTCCAATGTCCTGACGGCCGACTTCACCGCGGCCGAGCTGCGCACGCTGGTCTTCAAGGTGGCGGGTGTGGTGCGGGAGCAGGGCTCGCGTGCCAAGGCGGCCGAACCGCTCATCGCCACCTCCGCCTGCATGCGGGTCTTCCTGTCGGAGGTCGAGGCCTTCGCCGATTGCGACTCGACGGTGCTGATCCGGGGCGAGACGGGCGTGGGCAAGGAGCGCGTGGCGAGGTTGCTGCACGAGGGGCATCGTCGCTGCGGGAAGGGACCGTTCGTGGCGGTCAACTGCGGCGCGATCCCCGACGGCCTGTTCGAGTCGCACTTCTTCGGCCATGCCAAGGGAGCGTTCACGGGTGCGACCTTCGCGCACAAGGGGTATTTCGAGCAGGCCCACGAAGGTACGCTCTTCCTGGACGAAATCGGCGACCTGCCGCTTTACCAGCAGGTCAAGCTGCTGCGGGTCCTGGAGCAGAGCTGCGTGACCCGGCTGGGCTCCACGGCCGAGATCCCGGTGGATTTCCGCCTGGTGGCCGCGACCAACCGCGATCTGCGCGAACTGGTGCGCCAGGAGCTGTTCCGGGCCGACCTGTACTACCGCCTAGCGGTGATCGAGTTGCAGGTGCCCAGCCTGGAAGAGCGCGGTGCGGTGGACAAGATCGCCATCTTCAAGGCCCTGTTGGGACAGATCCTGCCCGAGCAGGAAGACGAGGTGCCCGACTGGCTGGCGGCCCTGGTGACGCGCACGCGCTTCCCGGGCAACGTGCGCGAGCTGCGCAACGTGGCCGAGCGGGTGGGGGTGATGGTCAGGCAGTTCCGGGCCTGGGACCGGGAACGCATCGGCCGTATCTTCGCGTCGCTGGCCGAGGGGGTGATACCGGCCAACGAGCGCAGTCCGCAGGAATTGGCCGAGCGCAACCGCATCGTCGGCGCGCTGGATGCCCACGGCTGGCGGCGCCAGGACACCGCCAATTTCCTGGGAATCAGCCGCAAGGTCCTGTGGGAAAAGATGCGCAAGTACCAGATTGTCGGCCAGGATGCCGAAGTGGCGGGCGAACTGGATTGATTTGGAGCGGCTCGGCACCAAAAAAGGCTTAATAAAGAGCCCACGGCGCCGTACTTTCATTAAAATCGGACACGCTTTGTTACGGCCGGGCCGACGAACTCGATATGACCAAGGAAGCTGGAATGAAAATGAGGACATGCAGAATGTTCCGACAAGTGGGGATCGTACTGTTGCTTTCCACGGCATCCCTGGGTGCCTCCGCTCAGGTGGTCCAGAACACGACCGCCAAGACGGCGGCGCAGGCGCAGGCGCCGGCTCAGGCCGCGCCGGCCCGGTCCGTGGACGCCGCCCAGGCGGCTTCCAACAACAGCACGATGGCGGAACTGCAGCAGCTCATACAGAACCGCACGCTGAACGAACTGCGCACCACGTACAACGGCAACTACGGAGCCAGCCTGCTGTTCAAGGCGGATGACCTGACCTACTACGTGGCGATGTTCCAGCAGAAGAATTTCTGGCGCGTGGTCAAGACTACCTCCGAGTCGCAGGCGGAGCAGACCTACAAGGCCTTCGTCGAACAGACGGTGCAATTGGCCGATGTGGACATCCGCCGCATCAAGCTCGACGCCGAACGCGCCGTGACCGAGAAACAGATCAGCGCCAACGAGACGCGCCTGAGCGCGCTGCAGAATGACCTGAGCATGCAGCGCCAGCAGGAGCAGCAGGTGGCTGCCCGCCAGGAACAGGCCCGCCAGGAAGCCGCCGCGCTGGCCAACGAACGGCAGGCCGCGCGCGAACAGCTCAACACCCTTCAGCGCCAGATCCGCATGCTGGAAGAACAGCAGACCAAGCTCGACAGCGCCAACAGCGTGACGAGCCAGGACGGCCGGCGCGGCCGCTAAGCTCGACCGCCGTGTCGTGCCGGAACCGGGGCCCCAGGGCCCCGGTTTTCATTTCGAGGCGAAAGACATCAGCAAGGCCGCCAGCCCTAGCGCCGCGCCGGTCGCGCATACCGCATGCCACTGGCCCAGGCTCCATGCCACGCCGGCCAGCGCGGATCCCGCCGCGCCTCCCAGAAAGAACAGGCCCACGAACAGCGCATTGATACGGCTGCGGGCCGCGGGGTCCAGCAGATTGACGGCGCGCCGCCCCAGCGTCTGGTCTCCGGTGACGCCGGCATCCAGAACGATGGCCGCCAGGCCCATCGCGATCCAGGGCGTATGGCCGCCGTGCCAGGTACCTCCGGCCCAGGCGGCCAGGGCGAAGGCGCCGACCATGCCCAGATGGGAGATCGCCGTCACCGGCCGCGTCCAGCCCCGGTCGCCGGCCCGGCCCACCCAGGGCGTGATGAAGGCGGCGGCCGCGCCCACCAGTGCGAACATGGCGATGCCGCGCTGTCCCACCGAGTAGGGCGGCTGCGCCAGGCGTAGCGCGACGGCGGTCCAGAACAGGCTGAAGGCCGCCATGCTGAGGGCGGCGCTGGCCGCCCGCCGGCGCAGGACCGGTTCGCGGCGCAGCAGCGATCCCAGCGACACGATCAGATCGAGATAGCGTGGACCGGGCGGCGGCTGCCGGTCGGGGATGCCGCGCACCAGCGTCCAGCCGAGCACGATCGAGGCCAGGGCGCTGGCGGCGTAGAACGCGCGCCATCCCAGCGTGTCGGCAAGCAGGCTGGCCAGCGGGCGGGAAAGCAGGATGCCGACCATCAGGCCGCCCATGATGTCGCCGATCACCCGCCCCCTGATGTCGGGCCCCACCATGGCGGCGGCGATGGGCACCAGCACCTGGATGACGGAACTGGCCGCGCCCAGGACGAACAAGGCCGCCAGCAGCAGCGCGGCGAAGGGGCTGCACGCGGCGGTTGCCGCGGCCACCGTGGAGGCGGCCAGCATCGCGCGCACCAGGCGGCGGTGCGGCGCCACGTCCGCCAAGGGCACGAGCAGGAACAGTCCGGCCGCATAACCCAGCAGCGTGGTCATCGCCATCAGGCCCGACGCGATGGGCGCCAGGCCCAGCGAGGCACCCATGACGCCCACCAGTGTCTGCGGCGCGAAGAGATTGGTGACGAGGACGCCGGTGGCGGTGCCGAACAGCAGCACCGGGGGCCGGGCGGAGGGAGACGCGGGCGGGGCCAGGGCACCGGACTTGCCGCAGGTGGTCATGCAAAGCTCCGTTTGATAAATTAATTGCATATAGAACGAAAACTTTATTTTTCTATTGCATGATCAAGCAATTCAATCCTTCGCATCATGATTATGCGGAAATGTCATGAACATCCATGACCTGGAAGCTTTCGTGGCGGTGGTAGAGACCGGTTCCATCGTCGGGGCATCGGCCCGGCTGCACCTGACGCAGCCGGGCGTGACGCGCCGTGTGCAGAACCTGGAGGAGCGCCTGGGCGCGATCCTGCTGGACCGGCAGTCCAAGCCCCTGAAGCCGACGGCGGCGGGCCGCGAGGCCTACGAGCATGGACGGCGGGTGCTGCGTTCGCTGGAAGACCTGAAGGCCGGTGTGTCGCCGCAGGGGGAAGTGCAGGGCGAATTCCGGCTCGGCATCATGCCCTACCTGTCCGAAGCCGCGCTCATGCAGCCCTTCGATCGGCTTCGCACCGAGTTTCCGGCGCTGACTTTGCGCGTGACCTCGGGGTGGTCGCCGCGCCTGGTGGAGCAGGTCGTGCGCAGCGAGCTGGATGCCGTCGCGGTGTGCCTGGCCGATGGCGTGCCGCCGCCCGAGAGCCTGGTGTGCGACGACCTGGGCGCCCAGCGGGTGTTGCTGGTCGCCGCGCGATCGCTGAAGGTGCCGCGCCGTCCGGGTCTTGAGCAACTGTCCCGCTTTCCCTGGGTCATGAACGAGAGCGGCTGTGGCTTCCGGGCCACCATCCGCCATCGGTTCGAGGCGGAGCGGCTGCCCTTCCAGGTGGCGGTCGAAGCCCTGAGCGTGGACCTGAGGATGTCGCTGGTGGCACGCGGCTTCGGCATCGGCATCGTGACGCCCGCCGCATTCGCGGGCGGCGCGTGGCGCGACGAGGTCGGGGTCATCGCGTCGCCCGATTTCCGCCCCTGCGTGCGCGCCTGGCTGTTGCACCGCGCGCCCGCGGGCCGGCTGGCGCGGCCCATCGCCGCGTTCCGGGAGGCGCTGGTCGAGGTGCTGAGGGAACCGGACTCGTTGCGCGAGCCGTGACCGCCGGTGCGTAGCCGGCCGGCGGTCCGGGGCTCAGGTGATGGAGGTGGCCTGCACCGGAGCAGGGCCGGCATCCGGGCGCCGGTCCACCCAGGCCAGCGCGGCCAGCACCGCCAGCGCGGCCGCGGCCGGCACGACCGCGGTCAGCACGATGTCCCGGGGGCTCCAGTTCAGCGCCAGCATCAGGCCGCCCAGGGCTGGTCCGACGATGGAGCCTATGCGGCCCGAGGCCGCGGCCCAGCCCACGCCGGTGGTGCGGATCTCCGGCGGGTAGTAGGACACCGCCAGGGCGCTTTGTCCCACACAGCCGGTGATCAGGCCCGCGCCCATGCCGCCGATCACGGCCAGCACCTGTCCAGGCGCCAGCGCGGCCTGGTTCACGACCAGTATCGAGGCGATCGCGATCAAGGTCGTGATCGCCAGCAGGCGCTTGACGCCCAGCTTCGCCACCAGCGCCATCATCGCCAGGCTGCCCAGCAGGCCGCCCAGGCCGAAGGCGGCCGTCGCGGCCGGCGCCTGCGCGGGACCGAAGCCGAACTCGGCCAGCAGCGTGGGAATCCAGAAGGTCAGGGCATAGGCATCCAGGAAGATCAGGAAGGCGAACAGCCACAGCAGCCAGGTGCGCAGCCGCCAGCGGCGGTCGAACAGCGCCGCCACGCTGCCGCCCTGGGCCGGCCGGGAGGTACGGGTGGCCAGGTCGCGGCCGGGAAGGACCTTCAGGAAGAAGGGCAGCAGCACCAGCGGCAGGATGCCGCCTATCATGAACACGGAGTGCCAGCCGTACTGCCGCATCAAGGGCACGCCAGCCATGCCGCCGATGACGGCGCCCGCCGACAATCCCGCCGCCACCAGCATCGCCGCCGTTTCCTTGTAGCGGGCCGGCGTCGCGCCGGCGGCCACCGATACCGCCACGGGCAGCGCGCCACCCAGGCCTACGGCCGCGACGAAGCGCAGGGCCGCCAGCACGGGGACATCCGGCGACCAGGCGGACAGCAGCGTGCCCAGGCCGAACAGCGCGACGCTCAGGCCGCCCACCGTGCGCTGTCCCCAGCGGCTGGCCAGCGGACCGCAGGCCAGATAGCCCACGACGGCGCCCACGCTGGTGGCGACGAAGGCCGGCGTGAACGCCGCGGGCGGCAAACCCCATTCACGCGCCAGCGCAGGGGCGACGAAGGCGATGGACGTGGTGTCCAGGCCGTCCAGCAGCACGATCAGGAAGCAGATCGCCACGACGCCGATGCGGGCGAGGCGCGAGCGCGAAGCGTCGCCGGACGTGGCGGCCGATACGGAGGAAGTGTCCATGGTGGTCCTTGCGAAGAAGGGATTCAACGCGGCGCGCGCCGGGCCTGGATGAGGCGGTCGATGTGCAGCACGGCGCCGTCCTGCCCATGGCTGGGCCACGAGGGCAGCGTCGCGCGGTTGGGATCGCCGGTGTGGGCGAACGCCGCGCAGATGTCCTGGAAGCCGCGGCTCAGATCGGCAAGCTCGGCCGGATCGGCACCGGCCACCATGGGCGCGTCCCGCCAGGTGGCCAGGTTGCCGAACAGGAAGGGCAGTTCGATGCAGTGGCAGGCGCCGATGCCCGGCGTGGGCGACTGCCAGTCGAACTGATAGACGAACGGCGCGCGGCCCTTCGCGGCCAGCGCGCGCGCATAGGCCAGCGTAGGCTCGATGAAATCCAGGCGGGACCGCAGGTCCGTCAGCACCGCGACAGGCGTGCCGGGCGCCCGGCTGGCGCGGGCCTGCTCATACCGCTCGTCACCTGCCTGTCCATAGTGGGCCTGATACACGCCGCGCACCGTGTCCGCCGGCAGGTCGCGCATGACGGCATCGCCCACATGGAACGCGGCATTTTCTTCACGCGTGTAGCCGATGATGGTGTCGCACCACGCGCCCGCGCCGGCCGCCGCCAGCGGTGGAGCGGCGATGACCTCGCCGTCGACCGTCGGCATGAAGGGCGGCGTGACCTCTCCGGGGCTGGCCGGAACGGTCTGCCGCAGTACTTGCAACTGGGCCTTCAGGATGGCGTCCACCGGCAGCCGCGACAGGTTGTCCGGCGTCGCGGCCTCGATCCCCACGGCGCGCGTGAACATATCGGCCACTTCGCGCTTCTGCGCCGGCGTCTGCAAGGCCACGCCCAGCGGCGTGCTCATCATGATGGCGCGGTCGAACAGTTCCGGGCCGTCCGCGCGGGTCTGCAGCGCGGCGATCGAGTACGCGCCCGCCGACTGTCCCGCCACCGTGACGTTGGCCGGATCGCCGCCGAACGCACCGATCGCGCGGCGTATCCACGACAGCGCCGCCATCTGGTCGCGCAGTCCCAGGTTGGCGGGCGCGATCCCGGGAATGGGCAGGAAGCCCAGCACGCCCAGGCGATAGGTGACGTTGACCACGATCATGCCCGTGCGCTCGGCCAGCGCGGCGCCGTCGTAGCAGGGCAGCGATCCGCCACCCGTCATGAAGGCGCCGCCGTGCAGGAACACGAACACCGGCGCGCGGGACGGGCAGTCGATGGGTACCCAGATGTCCAGGTGCAGGCAGTCCTCGTCCTGCCGGGCGGGATAGTCGCCCATGACCTTGGCCAGCCTGGAGGGCAACTGGGGCGGAATGGCCGCGGACGCCGTCGCGTCGAATCGGCCGTTTCCTTCCGCCAGCGGCTGGGGTGGCGCGAAGCGCCGGCCGCCGGTGGGGGGCTGGGCGTAGGGCACGCCCAGGAAACGGACCACCTTGCCCTCGCGGACGCCCAGCAGGCGGCCGTAAGGCGTGTCCACGACGCTTGGATCGTTCGGGTTCATGGCATGGCTCCCCTTTGTGGTGAAGGAAGCGTAGCATCGTGAACTGCCCGAGTTCGTTCTGTTATTGGAACGCCAACGTACTGGAAAAGGAACGAATCCATGCGCGGCCTGGACGACATGTACGTGTTCAAGATGGTGGTCGACCATGGCGGCCTGTCGCCCGCCGGACGACAGATGGGCGTGGCCAAGTCCACGCTGGCACGCAGGCTGTCCGACCTCGAGCGCCGCCTGGGCGCGCCACTCTTCCACCGTGGTCCCAGGCAGTTCGTGCTGACCAGCTTCGGACAGGAGTGCTACCGGCAGTGCGCGCGGGTGGCCGCCGAGGCCGACAGGCTGCTGGCACTGGCCGAACGCCTGCAGGCCGTGCCAACCGGATCCCTGCACGTCATCGCGCCGCCCTACCTGAGCGAGATCGCCGTCGAACAACTGGCCACCGAGTTCGCGCTGGCCCACCCCCACGTGCGGCTCCACTTCGAGGCCAGCGCGCTCATCTTCGACCCGCGCTTCGTTTCGGCCGACCTTGTCATCTACCCCGCGTTCGAAGCGCTGCCCGACGCCGACATCGTCGCGCGCAAACTGATCACCAGCCCCTTCGCCCTGATGGCCAGCCCCGACCTGCCCGGCGTGGACGCGTTGGCCGACCCGTCCGGCCTGGCTGCCATGCCCTGCCTGGGATTCGGGCGCAAGACCACAGAATGGCTGTGGCGGCTCCGGCGCGGCCGGGAAACCAGCGTCGTGCGCTTCGAACCGCGCTTCACCACCTACCACCTGTCGGCGCTGCTGCAGGCGGCGCGCCAGGGCCTGGGCATCGCCGCGCTGCCCCTGGACCTGTGTGCGCAGGAACTGCGCCAGGGCCGGCTGGTACGCGTCCTGGAGGACTGGCTGCCGCCGCCGGTCAACATCTTTGCCGTCTATCCCGGCGGCAGTACCCTGACCACCGCGGCCCGGTCCTTCCTGGACATGCTGGTGCAGCGCCTGCCGGGCGCGGATTTCGACGTCCCGCACACGCCACGGGGCAGGGTGGAGCACCCTGGCAAGAGCGGGCGCGGCAAGCGTTCGGGGTAGGGGGAATGCGCAGTTTGCAGGTTTTTCAGCCCCCGATTTGCAAGCCGAAAAAAGTGTCGCTATAATCTTATTTCTTTGCAGCGCCCGTAGCTCAGTTGGATAGAGTACTTGGCTACGAACCAAGGGGTCGTGGGTTCGAATCCTGCCGGGCGCGCCAGATGTATGAGGGGTTAGCGATAGTAATCGCTAACCCCTTTTTGCATTGCGCGGCTTTTTCTTTCATCCAACGTTCTTGCACGCGTATGCCGGGCATTATGTGATGTCCTTGCGCACGCCGGCCGGAAGGGAAAATCGTCCTCCAGGAACGGCAGTTGCTGCCCGTCGCCTTTCTCGAGGAGGCCGACATGCTGACTATCAACGACGTTCAAGATGCGATGCGAGTTTGGGACGAGGCCCACGTCGCGGTCCACGACTATTTCGGGAACAACGACATCCTTGATCCGCACTGCTGGACGAGGTGGCAGGATCTGGTCGAAACCGAAAACCTGGCGCGTACGCAGGCCCTGACGACCATCAACAGCTATCGGGGATTGGAGCAGGCGAAGTAGGGCGCGCAGGTTCGGACCAACGGTGATCCGTGCGATGAACGTGAACGACAACGTTGCCTGGGACATCCTGGTCCGTGCGAGCCCCATGCGACGATCGGTCGCGTCCCGCTCCCCGCGTTTCTTCCACCCACCCGAGTACACTGCTTGTGTCGAAACGCTGCCCAGAGGCGCGGCTGCACGCCGTGGCTTCACTGACCCATGCCATTCGTCAACTACAAATACAAAATCCTGGGGGGACTTGCCGCGATGGCCCTGTCGGCGCCGTTGTCGGCTCAGCAGTCCCAGAAGCTCGAGCCGGGCACCATGGCGGGACGCATGGCGGCCTGTACGGCCTGTCATGGCGAGCAGGGCCGCGCCGGGCCCGATGGCTATTACCCCCGCATCGCCGGCAAACCGGCCGACTACCTGTACAACCAGCTCGTGTATTTCCGTGCCGGCCAGCGCCAGTACCGGCCGATGCAGCATCTGCTCGAGAACATGTCGGACGAGTATCTGAAGCAGATCGCCGTGTGGTTCTCCGACCAGCATCCTCCTTATCCCGACCCCAAGCCTTCCCGCCTGCCCGCCGCCACGCTGGAGCATGGCCGGCAACTCGTGATGGAAGGCGATCGCGCGCGCGGAGTGCCCGCCTGCGTGTCCTGTCACGGGCAGGCGCTGTCCGGTGTGCTGCCGGCTGTGCCGGCGCTGCTGGGTCTGCCGCATGACTACCTCAGCTCGCAGTTCGGCGCGTGGACCAATGGCCTGCGCAAGGCGATCGCACCCGATTGCATGGCGGACATCGCGCGTCGCCTGACGCCCGAGGACGTCAGCGCGGTGGCGGGGTGGCTGTCTTCGCAGCCGGTGCGCGAGGTGGCTCCCGCGGCCAGCCTGCCCGAGCCGATGCCGATGGAATGCGGCAGCCAGGTGCATGTGGGGAGCCGGCCATGAACAAGCGTGGATTCATGCTGGGTGTGCTGGCGGTGGCGGTCGCGGCGGTGGGGGCGGTGTTCTGGATGGGGCATCGCGAGTACGACGCGCCGGCCCGGACCGCTGCCGCGGAAGAAGGCGGGCAACAACTAGTGGAGCGCGGACGCTACCTGGCGCGCCTGGGCAATTGCGTGGGATGCCATACCGCGCCGGGCGGCGAGGCCTTTGCCGGCGGCCGTGCGCTGGCGACGCCGTTCGGCACGTTCTATGGCCCGAACCTGACGCCCGATCCGGAGCACGGCCTGGGCAAGTGGAGCGCCGACGATTTCTGGCGCGCGCTGCATCAGGGCAAGGCGCCGGACGGCAGCCTGTTGTATCCGGCCTTTCCGTATCCCAGCTATCGCCATGTCTCGCGCACGGATGCGGACGCGCTGTTCGCCTATCTGCGGTCGCTGCCACCGGCGGCGCAGGCGAACCGGCCGCACGAGCTCGGGTTTCCCTACGACCAGCGCTGGCTGGTGGCGGTGTGGCGGGCCTTTTATTTCCGGCCGACGTCGGACGAGCCGGCACCGGCGGAGCCGTCCGAGGCCTGGCTGCGTGGACGTTATCTGGTCCAGGGCCTGGCGCATTGCGCGGAGTGCCACACGCCGCGCAACCGCCTGGGCGCGATGGCGCTGGATGCCGGGCTGGCCGGCTCGCTGATCGGCGGGCAGTCCTGGTATGCGCCGCCGTTGACGGGCGATCGCGTGACGGGCCTGGGGGACTGGACCCGGCAGGACATCGTCGATCTGCTCAAGACCGGCATCGCGCCCCGCTCGCATGCGGCGGGGCCGATGGCCGAGGCGGTCCATCAGGGATTCCAGTACGCGAATGACGCCGACCTGGACGCGATGGCGGTCTATCTGAAGTCGCTGCCGGCGGTCGGCACCGATACGGCCTCGGTATCCGGCGCGGCCTCGTCCGCGCTGATGAGCGCGGGCGGCAAGCTGTACGAGCAGCATTGCGCCCAGTGTCACGGCGCCGATGGCCAGGGGCGCTCGCCGGCCTGGCCGCCGCTGGCGGGCAATATCTCGGTGGTTGCCGCGTCGTCGGACAACGCGGTGCACATGGTGCTGTCGGGCGGTTTCGCGCCGGCCACGGCGGGGAACCCGCAGCCGCACGGCATGCCGCCGTTCGGCCAGTTGCTGGGTGACCAGGACGTGGCGGCCGTGGTGTCGTTCATCCGCCAGAGTTGGGGCAACCAGGCCAGCGCCGTCAGCCTGCCCGAGGTGCGCCGGGTGCGCGAGGCTGTGCGCTAACGCACGGCCCAGGTCCGGCGCTCAGCGCGCCGGACCGGTCTCGAAGCGGCGCGTGAGCGTCTGGCTGTCGAATTTCCATCCTTGCTCGGTGCGCACGAGTTCGGCCGTGCCGGCCAGCAGCATGGCGGGTCCTGCCATGGGCGCCGCCGCGTCGTCCGCAATCTCGCCCGCGTGGCGATATACCGTCAGGTAGTAGGTCGCGCCGGCCGTGGCCGCCGTGGCCGGTTCCACGCGCAGGTTGGTCACGACGTGGGCCACCCGCTGGTTGCGCGGTCGGCGTTCGAGTTCCTCCAGGATGCGGGCATGGCCGCGCAGCGCGGCGCCGGCGCGGTGCCAGACGCCTTCGGGCGTGTACAGGTCCAGCATGCGCGCATAGCGCCAATGGTCGTAGTGATGGAAGAAATCGTGCACCACGCGGCTGCACGCCCACGCGGTTTCCAGTTCGGAGGTCGTCATGGCGGTCGGGTCCTTGGAAGCTTGGGAGGGCATCAGTTCACGGCGAGCACGATCTTGCCGGTGTGGGCGCTGCTTTCCATGCGTTCGTGCGCGCGCACCGTGTCGGTCCATGGGATGACGCTGTCGATGGCGGGCGTGCCTTGTCCGGCCGCCAGTCGCGGCCACCAATGGCGTTCCAGCTCGCGCGCTATGACGGCCTTCTGGGCGACCGAACGGGGCCGCAGCGTGGACCCGGTCAGCGTGGCGCGCTTGCGCAGCAGGGCGGGAATGGGCAGGACCGCCTCGGGGCCGCCCATGAAGGCGATCAGGGCGATGTGGCCGTCCAGCGCCAGGGCCTCGAGGTCGCGGGCGACATAAGGGCCGCCGACCATGTCCAGCACGACGTCGACGCCGCGGTCCTGGGTGAAGGCCAGCGCCTGCCGGACGAAGTCGTCGTTCCGGTAGTCGATCGCCAGGTCGGCGCCCAGCATCCTGCAGAAGGCCGCCTTGTCCGGCGTGCCCACAGTCGTGAGTACGCGGGCGCCGAAGGCCTTGGCCATCTGGATGGCGGTGACGCCTATGCCGCTCGAGCCGCCGTGGACCAGCAGGCTTTCGCCGGATTGCAGGCGTGCCCGCACGAACAGGTTGTCCCAGACGGTGAAGCAGGTTTCGGGCAGAGCCGCTGCCTGTTCCAGCGAGAAACCCGCCGGCACCGGCAGGCAGTGTTCGGCCGGGGCGAGGCAATGGCTGGCGTAGCCGCCGCCCGGCGTCAATGCGCAGACCATGTCGCCCGCGCGCCAGCGTTCGATGCCGGGGCCGACGGCGGCGACGCGGCCCGAGACTTCCAGGCCCAGGATGGGCGAGGCGCCCGGAGGCGGCGGATAGCGGCCGATGCGCTGGGCGCAGTCGGGCCGGTTGACGCCGGCGAAAGCGACTTCGATCAGCACCTCGCCCGGACCGGGGGCGGGCACGATGCCCTCGGCCAGTCGCAGGACCCCGGGCGGTCCGCCGTCGCCATGGTCGATGTAGCGCAGTGTGCTCATGGCTGGGTCCTCCTGTCCCGCTGCTCGCCTACGAGTTCGCGCGCGGCCTGGGCGATGCGGCCGGCGTCGGGAATCAGCGCGGCCTGCAAGTGCGGCGCGGCGGGGATGCGGCAGTCGGCCACGCCCAGGCGCCGCACGGGCGCGCGCAGGCGGCCGTACAGTTCGTCCTGCACGCGGGCCGCGATCTCGGCGCCGAAGCCGCCGGTCACGTTGGCTTCGTGCGCGACCAGCAGGCGGCCGGTGCGGCCGGCGCTGGCCAGCAGTGTGGGCCAGTCGAAAGGCGCGATCCAGCGCGCGTTGATCACTTCGGCCTCGATGCCTTCGCGCGCCAGTTGCGCGGCCGCCTCCAGCGCCTGGAACAGCATGGCGCCCCAGGCCACCAGGGTGAGATCGCGGCCCGGCCGCGCGACGCGGGCGCCGCAGGCATCCTCGATGGGGCCGCCCAGGCTGACGGGCTGCGGGTCGCCGTGGTACATGGCGCGGTTCTCGATGACCAGGGTCGGGTCGTCGCAGCGGATGGCGGCCAGCAGCATGTCGTAGGCATCCTGCGCGGTAGCCGGGATGCCCACGCGCAGCCCGGGTATGTGGGCGTACAGCGCCTCCAGGTTCTGCGAGTGCTGGGCGCACGAACCGGGCGTGGCGCCCTGCTGGGTGCGCACGGTCAGCGGCGCGGCCAGCCGGCCGGCCGAGACGTAGCGCACGTTGGCGGCCTGGTTCACGAGCTGGTCCATGGCGACCAGGCTGAAATCTATCCACATGATCTCGACCACGGGCCGCAGGCCGCTCATGGCCGCGCCCACCGCCACGCCCAGCATGGCGGTCTCGCTGATGGGAGTGTCGAACACGCGCGCGGCGCCGGCCTGCCGCTGCAGGTCCTTGGTCACGCCGAAGACGCCGCCGGGCTTGCCGACGTCCTCGCCATACAGGACGACCTCGGGCATGTCCTCCAGCGCGCGGGCCAGCGCGGCGTTCACCGCCTTGCCGAAGCTGAGCTGGGCGACCCCCGTGGAAGAAGAGGCTTCAGGCATACAGGTGCTCCATGACGGTGGCCGGATCGGCCAGGGGCGCGGCCAGTGCCGCTTCGGCCGCGCGCGCGATGTCGGCCGCGGCGGCCGCTTCCAGCGCGGCCAGGGTATCGGCCGCCACGCCGTCCGCCGCCAGGCGCTGCCGCAGGCGCGCGATGGGCTCGCGCTGCCGGGCCTCGGCCAGTTCGCCGCGCGGCCGGTAGCCTTGCAGGTCGCCGTAGTAATGGCCGACCAGCCGCTGGGTCATCATCTCGATCAGGGCCGGGCCTTGCCCCCCGCGGGCGCGCGCCGCGTGATGCGCCACGCAGTCGCGCACGGCGGCGACGTCGTTGCCGTCCACCCGTTCCCCGGGCATGCCGTAGGCGGCGGCCCGCTTGTGCAGTTCGGCATCGCGCACGGTCTCGGCCACTGGAGTCAGTTCCGCGTAGGTGTTGTTCTCGCAGATGAACAGCACCGGCAGATCGCGGTACGCGGCGAAGTTCATCGCCTCGTGGATGGCGCCCTGGTTCATGGCGCCGTCGCCGAAGGCGGTCAGCGCCACGCGTTCCTCGCCGCGCAGCACCGAGGCCAGCGCGGCGCCGCAGGCGATGGGGGCGCCGGCGCCGACGATGGAGTTTTCGCCATAGAAGCCGTGGTCGGCGGCGCTGAACATGGCCGAGCCGCCGCGTCCCCGGCAGACGCCGCTTTCGCGGCCCAGCAGCTCGGCCAGTATTCCCTGCGCCGGCACGCCGCGCGCCAGGGCCCACCCGTGGCCGCGATAAGTGGAGAACACCGGGTCGTCCGCCCGCAGCGCCTGGCACGAGCCCGCATAGATGGCTTCCTGGCCGATGCACAGGTGGATCGACCCCTGGATGGACTGTGCCTTGCGCAGCTCGGTGATTTTTTCCTCGAGCAGGCGGATGTGCAGCATGGTGTCCAGGGCCGCGAGTTCGCGCGCGAACGGCGCGTCGCCGGATGTCGCAACGAGGCTCATCGGACGGCCTGCACGTGCTTGGCGGCCAGCGCGTCGGCGGTGCGCACCAGCAGCGACAGGTCCGAGCCGACGATGACCACGGTGGCGCCGGCCGCGACGTAGCGTTCGCACTCCGGCGAGCCCGCCAGCACGCCGGCCGGCATGCCCAGCGCCACCGCGCGCCGTATCCCTTGTTCGATGGCGTCCACGACCTCGGGATGGTTGGGCTGGCCCATATGCCCCATGTCGGCCGACAGGTCGGTCGGACCGAAGAACACCATGTCCACGCCTTCGACGCGGCAGATCGCATCCAGGTTCGCCATGCCTTCGCGCGTCTCGATCTGCGCCAGCAGGCAGGTTTCCTGCGCGGCGCGCGCATAGTATTCCTTGTCGCGGCCATAGCGCGTGGCGCGCATGGTGCCGCCCAGGCCGCGCACGCCGCCCGCCGGCGGGTAGCGCGTGTAGCGCACCGCGGCGCGGGCCTCGTCCGCGTTCGAGATGTTGGGTACCATCAGCGCCTGCGCGCCCAGGTCCAGGTACTGCTTGAACGAGGCGGGCTCCAGGATGGGGACGCGCACCGTGGCCGCCGTAGGGCCCGAGGCCAGCGCCGCGAACTGGGCATGCAGATGGGGCATGCTCTGGGGCGAATGCTCCAGGTCGAACATGATGAAGTCGAAACCGCTGCCGGCCAGCGCCTCCGCGGTCTGCAAGGCGTTGGAGACACAGAACAGTCCATACTGGG
This sequence comes from Pigmentiphaga sp. H8, assembly GCF_003854895.1. Classification (NCBI taxonomy): domain Bacteria; kingdom Pseudomonadati; phylum Pseudomonadota; class Betaproteobacteria; order Burkholderiales; family Alcaligenaceae; genus Pigmentiphaga; species Pigmentiphaga sp. H8. Next base: position 2,118,961 of record NZ_CP033966.1, read on the forward strand.
GATGCCCGGACTGGATCAGGCGCTTGAAACGGTTTTGCACGGGGAATGAGGTCATGTCTTACTCCGGTGAAATGCCTGCCTTGCGTTGGACCTCCTGCCAGATCGGCAGGTCGGCCTTCATTTGCGCCGTCATCTCGGCGGGAGTGCTGCCGGTCAGCTCGACACCGCTGCTGCGGAGCTTCTCGCGCAGCGCGGGTTGGCGCAGGATGGCGCGCAGCTCGGTCGACAGCTTGTCGATGATGGGCTGGGGGACGCCGGCCGGCGCGACGATGCCGAACCAGAACGAGGCGTCGAAGCCGGGCACGGTGTCGGCGATGGGCGGGATGTCGGGCGTGCCGCTGGCGCGCGTCTTGCTGGTCACGCCCAGCACCCGCAGCCGGCCGCCGTGGACCAGCGGCAGGGCCGAGGTGCCGGCGTCGAACATCAGCTGGATCTGGCCGCCCACGAGGTCGCTCAGCGCCGGCATGCTGCCCTTGTAGGGAATGTGGACCATGTCCGTGCCGGTCATGGACTTGAACATTTCCGCGGTCAGGTGCAGCGAGCTGCCCGTACCTATCGAACCGAAACTGAGCTTGCCGGGATTGCCGCGGGCATAGGCGATCAGATCGGCCACCGATTTCACCGGCAGGGAGGGATTGACCACCAGGTACAGCGGCGTGGTGAAGGCCAGCGACACCGGCGCGAAGTCCTTGAAGGGGTCGTAAGGCAGGCTCTTCTGCGCGGAGATGTTCAGCACGAGGCTGGACAGGCTGCCCAGGAACAGCGTGTAGCCGTCGGGTGGCGACTTGGCCACGAACTCCGCGCCTATCATCTGGCTGGCGCCGGGCTTGTTCTCGACGATGACCGGCTGCCCCAGGCGCTGCGCGAGGTTCAGCGCGATGTCGCGCGCGGCGGTGTCGCCGATGCCGCTGGGCGGGTAGGGCACCACCAGCTTGATGGGTTTGACCGGGTAGTTCTGGGCATGGGCGCCCGGTGCCGCCAGAGCGCAGGACAGCACTGCGCTCGTTGCCGCGAGCAGCTTGAGTAGTCTCATCATCGTCTCCGGAATGGCGGCGCTGTTTTCGCGCCGCTTCATGCTTGAGGGGAAATCAGGGGGTCATCGCGCCTGCTCGACGTAGCCCTGGGGATTGCCGAAGCGCTCGGTCATGACTTCGTCCAGCGCCTTGGATTTGTGCGCGACCCAGCCGCCGGACATCACGGCGTACGCGTCGGGGTGGGACAGCGCCTGGGGCGTCCGGCCCGCCATCTCGTCGCGGATCAGGCCCAGCAGCAGGCGGCGCATGCGCACGATGCCCAGGTCGGTGGGACCGAGGTGTTCGCGCGTGCGGTCGGCGATCGGGCCCTGGCTGTCCTGGATGGCGGCATCCTGTTCGGACACGCCCTGGATGCCGGTGAAACTGTTGTGCTTCTGGTCCTGGCGGTCGATCAGGTAGTCGTTGCGCAGGTTCCGGTGGGGCACGTAGTGCTCGTCCACCTGCGCGTGGATGGTGTGCCCCTGGCGCGCCGCCTCCCGTTCTTCCTCGGTCAGCGGCCGGTCGGGATTCCAGGTATAGGTGTAGATCCAGCACGAGGTGTCGTTTACGGGCACGAAGGTCTGCCCATGGTAGTTCTCGCCGGGGAAGGCGCTGGGCGCCAGCGCGTGATTGGGGACCAGGTAGTGGGCGATGCGCCAGTACAGATCGTCGCCGTCGGCCTTGCGTGCCCCGCCCACCACCAGTCCGGCGGGAAATTCGTCCACCGAGAAGGCCGGCATCGGGTCGTCGCGCACCCACTTGAAGCGGTCGTTGCGCACGGCCTGCGCGCCCAGCGCGGCATGCTTGATCCGTTCCATCACCTCCGCCGCCGCCTCGGCTTCTTCCGTGCCCAACAGCATGTGCAGGAACGAGAAATGGGTCGTGTCCAGCGCGCCCTCGACGCATTGCAGCCAGTTGCAGTCCTGCCATTTCTTGCTGACGTAGCGGTGCGACGGCGGCACCAGGGCGAAGGCCAGTTTCGGCAGCGGCGGCGGCTCGGCGGCCGGCCCCATGTAGGCCCAGACGTATTCGCCCCATTCCTGCGCGGGATAGGACTTCAGGCGGATGCGCTCGCGGTAGGGCGAATCGGCCGGCATGGTGGGCATGTCCAGGCAGTGTCCGTCCACGTCGAATTTCCAGCCATGGAACACGCAGCGCAGTCCCGCGTGCTCGTTGCGGCCGTAGTAGAGATTGGCGCCGCGGTGCGGACAGACGGGGTCGACCACGCCGATGCGTCCGTCGCTGTCGCGAAAGGCCAGCAGGTCCTCGCCCAGTACCTTGATGCGCTTGGGCGGACAGTCCGGCTCCGGCAGTTCCTCGGACAGCAGCACCGGCACCCAGAACTGGCGCAACAGGCGGCCGGCGGGGGTGTCGGGGCCGGAACGGGTGATCAGTTCGTTGTCTTCCGCGCTCAGCATGATGGTGCCGTCTCCTTGGTGTGCGTGCCGGAAGTGTCGTGCCGTGCGGGAAATCGCTGGTAGGGAAGTTCGGATATTTTGAATAGCATTCTGCAATGCAGAATACGGAGCAGACTCTGACCATGTCCCGCAATCCCTACCAGATCGACGAGGAGCCCAGCGACATCGAGTTCGATGCCTACGAGGCGCACGAGGGCGATCGGCTGTTCGCCTCCACGCTGGCCCGGGGGATGCAGATCCTGCGCTGCTTCACGCCGCTCGAGCCGGCGCTGGGCAACAAGGAGCTGGCGCGGCGCACCGGCCTGTCGCCCCCGACCATCTCGCGCTTCACCTACACCCTGGTGAAGCTGGGCTACCTGCGGCCCGACACGCTGTCGGGCAAGTACCGCCTGGCGCCGGGCGTGGTATCGCTGGGCTATCCGCTGCTGGCTTCGCTCACCTTGCGCCAGCTGGCCCGTCCGCTGATGAATGTGCTGGCCGAGTCGATGAACTGCTCGGTGTCGATGGGCATACGCGACCGCCTCAGCATCGTCTACGTGGAGACGAGCCGCATCACGAGTGCCTTCGCGCCGCAGCTCTCGGACATCGGCCTGCGTTTTCCCATCGTCTCGACCGCCATCGGCCATGCCTTCATCTCGGGATGCGAACCCGCCGAACGGCAAAAGCTGCTGAACGAGATCCGGGTCAAGACCCCGCGCATGTGGACCGAGCACCAGGACCACGCCGCCCGGTCGGTCGCGGCCTTCGCCAAGAAGGGTTTTTGCAGCGTCTATGGCGAACAGCATCCCGACCACTATGCCGTGGGCGTGCCCATGGGCCGGCTGCGCGACGGCGAGCTGATCGTGTTCAACGCCGTCATCCCGCGTTTTCGCGCGTCGCGGCAGAGCGTGGAGGAGGGGTTGGCGCCCAGGCTGATGGAGATGGTGGCGCAGGTGCGCCGCAGCAGCTACGCCGTCTGACGGGGCCGCCGCCCCAGCGTGTCGTCGAACGCCGCCGCGTTGCGCACGCCCTGGTCCTCGAAGTTGGTGTTGAACAGCACGTGGACGTTGGCCGCGGCCTGCGTGAGCTTGCGTACCAGCTCGGCGATGCGCTCCAGTTCCTCGGGCGTGTATTCGTAGACGAAGCGGCCCGACGAGGCGGCAAGGCCCCGGCGGTTCCAGGCCTGGCTGTTGCGCCCGTGCAGGCGCACCACCGCCAGGTCGGGGCGCGTGGCCGCCCAGACGGCGGGCACGCTGTTCACGTACTGGTCGGGGCTGTCGACCACGGTGTGGGCCGCGCCCAGTTCGCGCAGCAGGGCCAGCGTGCCGGATCGGCCCGCCGGGTCCAGCCAGCCGCGATGGCGGAATTCCACCGCATGGACCTGGTCCTCCATGCGCCGCGCGCAGGCGCGCACCAGCGCGCGGCCGGCGGCGTTGTTGCGCACCCGGGGCGCGTACTGGAAATGGACCGCCGCCAGCTGGCCGCTCTGGCGCAGCGGCTCCAGGCCTTGCAGGAAACGGCTCCAGAGTTCGTCGCGCAACTCGCCCGGCAGGGTGGCATGGTCGACGATGCGGGCCTCGGGCGGGAGTTCCGCGCCGATGTCCGCCGGCAGCGCCGCGGCCGGCGTCAGGTGTCCCGTGAACAGCCGGAAGGCCTTCAGGTGGAAGACGAAATGCGGCGGCGTGCGCCGGGTCCACAGGTAGGCCGTGCGTGCGTCCGGCAGGCGGTAGTAGCTGCTGTCCACCTCGACCAGCGGGAAGCGCGAGGCATAGAAGCGCAGCCGGTCCTCGGCCGTGCGGGCCGAGGCGGGATAGAAGCGGCCGCAGGCCAGCAGGGTGGGATCGGTCCAGGACGAGGTGCCGACGCGCACGGTCATGGCGGGAAATCCGGAGGAAGGGAACGGGCGTTTATACTGGATGAATATACAGTCTTCCCGCGTCCCATGTCACACGTTCCCGACACGCCGGCCCACGATCCCTGGGCCGACCTGAATCCCCGCCAGCGCGAAGCCGTCGAGTACGGCACCGGCACCGGCACCGGCGCCGACGCCGATCGCTGCGGGCCGCTGCTGGTCATCGCCGGCGCGGGCTCGGGCAAGACCAGCACGCTGGCCCACCGGGTGGCCAACCTGGTCCTGAAAGGCGCCGACCCGCACCGGATCCTGCTGCTGACGTTCTCGCGCCGCGCCGCCATCGAAATGGAGCGCCGAGCGGGCCGGGTGATGCAGGCCGTGCTGGGCATGGGCGGGCAGCCGCCGTCGCTGCCGTGGGCCGGCACCTTCCACGCCATCGGCGCGCGGCTGCTGCGCGACTACGCCTCGCGCATCGGCCTGTCCGAGGCCTTCACCATCCACGACCGGGGCGATGCCGAGGACCTGATGGGTTTCGCGCGTCACGAGCTGGGGTTCTCGGGCGCCAAGTCCCGCTTTCCCCTGAAGGGCACCTGCCTGGCCATCTATTCGCGCGCGGTCAACAGCCAGGCGCCGCTGGACGGCGTGCTGGCCCGGCACTTCCCCTGGTGCGCGCAGTGGGAAGAGCAGCTGAAGACGCTGTTCGGCGCCTACGTGCAGGCCAAGCAGGACCAGCACGTGCTGGACTACGATGACCTGCTGCTGTACTGGGCCGAGATGACCAAGGAGCCCGCCATCGCCGCCGAACTGGGCGCCACCTTCGACCACGTGCTGGTCGACGAATACCAGGACACCAACCGCCTGCAGGCGGAGATCCTGCTGGCCATGAAGCCGGACGGCCGCGGCCTGACGGTGGTGGGGGACGATGCCCAGTCCATCTATTCGTTCCGCGCGGCCACCGTGCGCAACATCCTGGATTTTCCCTCGCAGTTCTCGCGGCCCGCGCACGTCGTCACGCTGGACCGCAACTACCGCTCGACCCAGCCCATCCTGGACGCCTCCAATGCCGTCATCGCCGAGGCGCCCGAGCGCCACGCCAAACAGCTCTGGACCGATCGCGCCTCGGCGCAGCGGCCGCAACTGGTCTACGTCAGCGACGAACCGGGGCAGGCAAGATGGGTGGCGGACCAGATCCTGGCGCGGCGCGAGACCGGCGTGCGGCTGATGTCGCAGGCGGTGCTGTTCCGCTCGGCCAGCCACAGCGCCGGGCTGGAACTGGAGCTTACCCGCCGCAATATCCCCTTCGTCAAGTTCGGCGGCCTGAAATTCCTCGAGGCCGCGCACGTGAAGGACGTGCTGGCCCTGCTGCGCTGGGCGGCCAATCCGCTGGGCCGCCTGTCGGGCTTTCGGGTGGCCCAGTTGATGCCCGGTATCGGCCCGGCCAATGCCGCGCGCCTGCTCGATGCCATGGCCGGGTCCGCGCAGGCGGTGCAGGCTCTGGCCGGTTTTTCCCCGCCGGCCGCGGCGGCGGAGGACTGGAAGACTTTCGCCGATACCTTCGTGGCGCTGAGCGACCCCGGCCTGGCCTGGCCCGCACACCTGGACCTCGCGCTGCGGTGGTACGGCCCGCATCTGCAGCGGCTGTACGACGACGCGGTCGTGCGCCAGGCGGACCTGGACCAGCTGGCGCGCATCGCCGGCACCTATGGATCGCGCGAGCAGTTCCTGACCGAGCTGACCCTGGATCCGCCCGACGCCACCAGCGCGCAGTCGGGGCAGCCGCTGCTGGACGAGGACTACCTCATCCTGTCCACCATCCATTCGGCCAAGGGGCAGGAGTGGAAGGCCGTCTACGTGCTGAACGTGGTCGACGGCTGCATTCCGTCGGACATGAGCACCGGCGACGCCGACGAGATCGAAGAGGAACGGCGCCTGCTGTACGTGGCCATGACCCGCGCCAAGGAAGACCTGCAACTGGTGGTGCCGCAGCGGTTCTATGTACACCAGCAAAGCGGCATGGGCGACCGCCACGTCTACGGCACGCGCAGCCGTTTCATCCCGGAGCGCATGCTGCCGCTGTTCGAGATCCTGCCCAAGGCCAGGCAGGGGGCGCCGGCCGCTGCGCCGGCCCAGCCAGCCGTCCGCGTGGACATCGCCAGCCGCATGCGCAACGCCTGGCGCTAGGCCCAAAATGCTTGACGCAAAAATATTTTAAGTATGAAATAATAGCCACCAGGCAGGTGGATACGCGTGTTCCGCCGCCATTTTTCCAGCCGTCGAGCCGGCCAGCGGAGGATCCATGAATATCGCGTGCATCGGAGGAGGGCCCGCCGGGCTGTATTTCGCGCTGCTGATGAAGAAGCGGGATCCATCATCCCGCATAGTCGTCATCGAGCGCAACCGTCCTTACGATACCTTCGGCTGGGGCGTGGTCTTCTCGGACCAGACGCTGGGCAACCTGGTGCAGGCCGACGAAACCACCGCGCGCCGCATCCTCCAGTCCTTCAACCACTGGGACGACATCGACGTCCATTTCAAGGGACGCACCATTACCTCGGGCGGCCACGGCTTCTGCGGCATCGGCCGCAAGCGCCTGCTGAACATCCTGCAGGACCGCTGCGTGGAACTGGGCGTCGAACTGGTGTTCGAGACCGAGGTGGACGACGACCAGGAAGTGGCCCGCCGCTACGGGGCAGACCTGGTCATCGCCTGCGACGGCCTGAACAGCAAGGTCCGCAAGCGCTATGAAGAAGTCTTCAAGCCGGACATCGAGACCCGCGACTGCCGGTTCGTCTGGCTGGGCACCAAGAAACTGTTCCCGGCCTTCACCTTCGCGTTCGAGGAAACCGAGCACGGCTGGTTCCAGGCGCATGCCTACCAATACGACGGCGATACCTCCACCTTCATCATCGAGACCCCCGACGAGGTCTGGCAGCGCGCCGGCATCGACAAGATGAGCCAGTCCGAGGCCATCGCCTTCTGCGAAAAACTCTTCGCCAAATACCTGGACGGCCAGCCGCTGCTGAGCAATTCGCCCCACCTGCGCGGTTCGGCGAACTGGATCCGTTTCCCGCGCATCGTCTGCGGCAGCTGGGTCCACTGGAACGACATCGGCGGCAAGCGCGTGCCGGTCGTGCTGATGGGCGACGCGGCCCACTCGGCGCATTTCTCCATCGGCTCCGGCACCAAGCTGGCGCTCGAGGACGCGATCGAGCTGGCGCGCTGCTTCGACACCTACCAGGGGCAGGACCTCGAGGGCGTGATGGCCGGCTACGAGGCGGTGCGGGCCATCGAGGTGCTCAAGATCCAGAGCTCGGCGCGCAATTCCATGGAGTGGTTCGAGAACGTCGACCGCTACGTCGACATGGAGCCCGAGCAGTTCGCCTATTCCATGCTGACGCGCAGCCAGCGCCTGTCGCACGAAAACCTGCGGCTGCGCGACGCATCCTATGTCGAAGGCTACGAGCGCTGGTTCGCGCGCAGGGCGTTCGCGGCGGCCGGCCTGGCCGAGGCCCCCGAGCCGCGCGGCAAGCCCATCCCCCCCATGCTGACGCCGCTGCGCGTGCGCGACCTGGTCCTGAAGAACCGTATCGTCATGTCGCCCATGGCCCAGTATTCGGCGGTGGGCGGCACGGTGGGCGACTTCCACATGGTGCACCTGGGCAGCCGCGCGATGGGCGGGGCCGCGATGGTCGTCGCCGAGATGACCTGCGTGTCGGCCGACGCGCGCATCACGCCAGGGTGCCCCGGGCTCTACCGTCCCGAGCACACCGAGGCCTGGAAGCGCATCGTCGATTTCGTGCACGAGCATACCGATGCCCGGATCGCCGTGCAGATCGGACACGCCGGGCCCAAGGGTTCGACCAAACTGGCCTGGGAAGGCACGGACCTGCCGCTGGAGTCCGGCAACTGGCCGCTCATTGCCGCGTCCGAGGAACAATACCTGGCCGGCGTGTCGCAGGTGGCCCGCGCGGCCACGCATGACGACATGCGCCGCATCCTGGGCGATTTCGTGCATGCCACGCTCGAGGCCGAGAAGGCCGGATTCGATTGGCTGGAACTGCACTGCGCCCACGGCTACCTGCTGTCCACCTTCATTTCTCCGCTGACCAACCGCCGCACGGACGAGTACGGCGGCAGCCTGGAGAACCGCTGCTGCTATCCGCTCGAGGTCTTCGCCGCGATGCGCGCGGTATGGCCCGCGCACAAGCCCATGAGCGTGCGCATCTCGGCGCACGACTGGGTCGAGGGCGGGATCACGCCCGACGACGCGGTCGAGATCGCCCGGCTCTTCAAGGCCGCCGGCGCCGACATGATCGATTGCTCGTCAGGGCAGGTCAGCAAGCGCGAGCAGCCGGTGTATGGACGCATGTTCCAGACGCCGTTCGCCGACCGCGTCCGCAACGAGGCCGAGATCCGGACCATCGCGGTGGGCGCCATTTTTGAAGCCGACCACGTCAATGGCATCATCGCGGCGGGGCGCGCCGACCTGTGCGCGCTGGCCCGGCCGCACCTGGCCAATCCGGCGTGGACGCTGCTGGAATCGGCGAAGATGGGATGGGACGTGGAGTGGCCCAAGCAGTACTACGCGGGCCGCCTGCAACTGGAGCGCAACCTGGAACGCGAACGCCAGGTGGCGGCCGCGACCCAGGGCATGTCGCCCCGCGAAATCGCCGCACGCCTACTGGAGTAAGGATGGATAGCCTGAACGGAAAGCATGCGCTGGTGACCGGCGGCGCGCGGGGCATAGGCCTCGCCATCGCTCGCGAACTGCTGCGCCAGGGGGCCGCGGTCACGCTGACGGGCCGCGACCTGGCCGCGCTGGATGGCGCGGTGGCGGCGCTGGCGCCGTTGGGCGCCGCGCGTCGGGTGCGGATGGACGTGGCCGAATCGGCCTCGGTCGAGCAGGGCATGGCCGAGGCCGTGCGCGCGGCGGGGCGTATCGACATCCTCGTCAACAACGCCGGCCAGGCGGAATCGGCGTCCGTGGGCAAGACCGACGACGCCTTGTGGACGCGCATGCTGGCGGTCAACCTGAGCGGAAGCTTCTATTGCTCGCGCGCGGTCCTTCCCGGCATGCTGGAAGCCGGCTGGGGGCGCATCGTCAACGTGGCGAGCACCGCCGGCCTGATCGGCTATACCTACACGGCGGCCTATTGCGCCTCCAAGCACGGCGTCGTCGGGTTGACGCGCGCGATGGCGCTGGAGGTCGCCACCAAGGGGGTCACGGTCAACGCCGTGTGCCCGGGCTTTACCGAAACCGATCTGGGCCGCGAGGCCATCGCCAACATATCCGCCCGCACCGGCCGCAGCCAGGCCGAGGCCACGGCGGCGCTGGCCGCGTTCAATCCGCAGAAGCGGCTGGTGCAACCCGACGAAGTGGCCAACGCCGCCGTCTGGCTGTGCCTGCCGGCCTCGGCCGCGATGAACGGCCAGGCCGTCGCGGTCGCGGGCGGCGAAGTCACTTGAAGGAGTAACGATGGCTCGCAAGCCCATCGATGAAAGCGGCACCGGCGCGGGACGCGAGCCCGCGCCGGTGCTCGACCTGGAAGCCCGGCTGACGGAAGACCACCACCAGTCGCTGGTGTTGTGGCTGCGCATGCTGTCCTGCACGGTGCGCATCGAGACCGAGATCCGGTCGCGCCTGCGCGCCGATTTCGACATCACGCTGCCGCGCTTCGATCTCATGGCCCAGCTCGAGCGCCACCCCGAGGGACTGCGCATGGGCGAGCTGTCGCAGCGCATGATGGTGACCGGCGGCAACGTCACCGGCATCACCGACCAGCTCGAGGAAGAAAAGCTGGTGGTGCGCGAGCCCTCGCCGGAAGACCGGCGCGCCTTCGTGGTCAAGCTCACGCCGTCCGGACGCAAGGCCTTCGCGAAGATGGCGGCCGTGCACGAGCAGTGGATCGTCGAGCTGTTCTCGACCCTGCCCGCGGCGTCCAAGGACACGCTGATCGAACTGCTGTCGCAATTGAAACAGGGGCTGACCGATCGGTCGCCCGCCGAGCGCAAATAGAACGGGGGATGACGACCATGCGCCATGTTCATGGGGAAAGACAGATGCTGCACGGCGGCCGTACCGTCATGGCCGACTACGAGGCCCGGCATTTCTCGCTGCAGGTACGCGACGCGGTCGCCATCGTCACGCTCGACCGTCCCGAGCGCAAGAATCCGCTCACCTTCGACTCCTATGCCGAGCTGCGCGATTTCTTCCGCGCGCTGGCCTATGCCGACGACATCCGCACGGTGGTGGTGCAAGGCGCTGGCGGCAACTTCTGCTCCGGCGGCGACGTGCACGACATCATCGGCCCGCTCACCCGCCTGGACATGCCGTCGCTGCTGGCTTTCACACGGATGACGGGCGACCTGGTGAAGGCCATGCGCGCCTGCCCGCAACCCATCGTGGCGGCGGTGGACGGCGTGTGCGCGGGCGCGGGCGCCATCCTGGCGATGGCCTCGGACATGCGCCTGGGCACCGCGCGCAGCAAGACGGCTTTCCTGTTCACCCGCGTCGGCCTGGCCGGCTGCGACATGGGCGCGTGCGCGCTGCTGCCGCGCGTGATCGGACAGGGCAGGGCGTCCGAATTGCTGTACACCGGCCGCTCGATGGGGGGTGACGAAGGTGAGCGCTGGGGCTTCTTCAACCGCCTGTGCGAACCGGACGCCTTGTCCGGCCAGGCCTACGAACTGGCGGCCAGCCTGGCGCAGGGACCGATGTTCGCTCACGCGATGACCAAGCGCATGCTGCATCAGGAATGGAACATGGGCATCGAGCAGGCCATCGAGTCCGAAGCGCAGGCGCAGGCCATCTGCATGGCCACCAATGATTTCCACCGCGCCTATCACGCCTTCGTTGCGAAACAACGGCCCGTCTTCGAAGGGGATTGAAGGAGAGGCCCCCCCTACGCGCTGACGCGCTCCCCCCAGGGGCGGCACTGGCGGCACTGGCGGACCGGCGGAGCCGGATCCGCTGTGCCCTGGAAAGTTACTCAGTGGAGCTGGTATGAGTGAAGCATCGAATTCGAACCGCGCGCAGGCTCATCCGCTGGGGCAGCCCGGCGGCGTGGCGGCGCGGGCGCAGCACCTGGCCTGGCCGTTCTTCGAACTGCGGCACCAGGAACTGATGGCGGAGCTGGACCCCTGGGCGGCGCGGCGGGTGGCGCATGCGCATGGCGGGGATACCGATGCGACCTGCCGCGGGCTGGTGCGCGCGCTGGGCGAGGACGGGTGGCTGCGGTATGCCGTGGCGGGGTTGGAGCATGGCGGGCTGACCGACACCATCGACACCCGCGCCGTCTGCCTGATCCGCGAGACGCTGGCCTATCACGACGGGCTGGCGGATTTTTCCTTCGCCATGCAGGGCCTGGGGTCGGGCGCGATCAGCCTGTTCGGCACCGGCGACCAGCGCGCGCGCTACCTGCCGCGCGTGGCCACCGGCCAGGCCATCGCCGCTTTCGCGCTGTCCGAACCCGAGGCGGGCTCGGACGTGGCCGCGATGGCCTGCGCGGCCACGCTGGATGGTTCGCACTATGTGCTGGACGGCAGCAAGACCTGGATCTCGAATGGCGGCATCGCCGACTTCTACGTGGTGTTCGTGCGGACCGGCGAGGCGCCGGGGGCGCGTGGCATCACCGCGCTGGTGGTCGATGCCGATACCCCCGGGCTGGAGATCGCCGAGCGCATCGACGTGATCGCGCCGCACCCGCTGGCGCGGCTGCGCTTTGCCGGCTGCCGCGTGCCGGTGTCCCAGCGGCTGGGCGAGCCGGGGCAGGGCTTCAAGGTCGCGATGGCTACGCTGGATGTCTTTCGCACCTCGGTGGCGGCCGCGGCGCTGGGCTTCGCCCGCCGCGCCCTGGACGAGGCGCTGGCACGCGCGACCTCGCGCCGCATGTTCGGCCAGACGCTGGCCGACTTCCAGTTGACCCAGGCGAAGCTGGCCGAGATGGCCACCGGCGTCGATGCCGCGGCGCTGTTGACCTATCGGGCGGCCTGGATGCGCGACGGCGGCGCGCGCATCACCAAGGAGGCGGCCATGGCCAAGATGACCGCCACCGAGACCGCGCAGCGCGTGATCGACGCGGCGGTGCAGATGTTCGGCGGGCAGGGTGTGGTCAGCGGCGAGACGGTCGAACGCCTGTATCGCGAGATCCGCGCGCTGCGCATCTACGAAGGCGCCACCGAAGTCCAGCAATTGATCATCGCCCGCGAACTGCTGCGCGCGGCGGGCGCGGCCTGAAGAACGACGAAAGGAGAACCCATGGCACCGAACATCGAAATCCTGCAGCCGGCCGGATGGCCCCGCCCCCGCGGCTACAGCAACGGCCTGGCCGCCCGCGGCAAGCAGGTCTTCATCAGCGGGATGATAGGCTGGGAACCCGACGGCGTGTTCCGCGCCAAGGACTTCGCCGGCCAGGTCCGGCAGGCGCTGGCCAATATCGTCGAAGTGCTGGCCGAAGCCGGCGCGGGGCCCGAGCACATCGTGCGCATGACCTGGTACGTGCTGGACAAGCGGGTCTACGTCGCATCCTACGAGGACATCGGCAAGGCCTATCGCGAGATCATCGGGCGCCATTTCCCCGCGATGACGGCGGTGCAGGTGGCCGGCCTGGTCGAGGACGAGGCCCAGGTCGAGATCGAGGTGACGGCGGTCATCCCGGACTGACCGCGTCCGGGTCGCGCGGCGCGGGGGGGATGGGTATCATTTCAGGTATGGACGTTCGCACACACGGAGAGCCATCGTGAAAGACACCCCCCACAGCCTCAAGCCCGGGTACTACTGGTATTTCATCGACACCGACCCGCCGTCTGTCATCCACATCCACGACACGGGCGCGGCCAGCCTGATGGGCACCGACTACGAGGTGCCGCCCGAAGACGTGGCGGAAATGATCTCGCGCGGCGAGACCTTCGTCTGGATCGATCCGCCGCTGGTGCCCTAGCCAGAGGATTTCAGTGCCATACGCCGGCCTCGACGAAGATGTGCCGGCTGGCTTCCAGCAGCTCGGCGCGGGGCGCACCCAGCTTGATGGCTTCGCCCACCTGCAGCGGCACGTACTTGGTGGCCGACACCAGCACCGGCTGTCCGGCCGGCTGGCCCGGCCAGCTCAGGGCCAGGCAGTGCTGGTGATGCGGCTTCTCGCCTTCATACTTGGCCACCACGACGCCGCTGCGCAGCTCGATGGCGGTGCCCGCATGATGGTCGATCTCGAACTGAGGCAGACTGCCCAGGAACCTGATGTAGGGATGCAGCGCGGCCATCGTCGTCTCCCCCGCGTACCGGGTAGGCCTATCCTACTTCAACGGGGGATTTCGTCCAATGCCTGCGCAATGCGGCGCTTGCCCTTGCCGAAGGTGTCGGCGTATTGCCGCGTGAAGGCGGCGCCGAAGAAGAATATCTGCGCCGAATAATAGATCCACAGGATCAGCGCGATGACCGAACCGGCCACGCCGTAGGACGACGCCACGCTGCCGTGCCCCAGGTACAGGCCGATGACGCCCTTGCCGATCAGGAACAGCACGGCCGTCATCAGCGCGCCCGGCACGACCTCCCGCCAGGGGATGCGGACGCTGGGCAGCAGCTTGAACACCACCGCGAACAGCGCCGTGACCACGGCGAAGGAAAACAGGTTGGACGCCAGCAGCGCCGCCGTCGAAAACACCGACTCGGCCCAGAAGGCGTGCCAGTATTCCTGCAGGGCGGCCAGCGCGGCGTTGACGGCCAGCGAGATCAGCAGGAACAGGGCCAGGACCAGCACCAGGCCGAACGACAGCAGCCGGCCGCGGACCAGGGCCCAGATGCCGGACGTCCTGGACGACGGCACGTCCCACAACTCGTCCAGGCTTTCTTTCAGTTCCGAGAAGGCCGTGGTCGCGCTGAACATCAGCAGCACGGTCGAGATCAGGGCGGCCGCCCAGCCCTTGTCCGATTGCTGGGCGCTGGCCAGGACGGTCTGGATGGCCTCGGCTCCCTGGCGCCCCGTCAGCGAGCCGATCTGGCTGACGAGCTGGTTGCGCACGGCATCCTCGCCGAAGAAGGCGCCCGCGATGGCGATGACCAGCAGCAGGATGGGCGCGAGCGAGAACACCATGTACAGGGCCAGCGCCGCGCCCTTGCTGGCGGCGCGATGGTCGGACCACCGGCGCGCGGTGTCCCACAGCAGCGCGACGATGAGCACGCGGCGCAAACGGTCCAGGTAAGAGCCCAGGGGCATGGCGGCGGCACCTCCGTCGGAACGGTACGGCTACATTCTGGGCGTGGGGCCGCGCAGCGTCAGCATCCGAAAACAAACCGACGCAAATGTAGATTTTGCTAACGCATTGCCGATGTGCGACCATCGCCCGGTCAAATGTGCATTCGTGCATTCCCGCCCGCGCTACCAGAACCTCAGGAGACAACATCATGAAGCCGCGCGCCCTGCTGGCCGTGCTCGGGACCTTGTGCGCTTCGGCGGTCCATGCGCAAAGCGCCGGATCCAGCATCATCGGCGTGGGCTGGGTGCGTGTCATGCCCCAGGATTCGAGCAAGCCGCTCACCATCGTCGCGCCGGGCGCGCTGGCCGGGCCGGTGCCCAATACCGGATCGTCGCTGGAAAGCGCGGACACCCTGGGCCTGACCTACACGCGCTTCCTGACCGACCATATCGCGGCCGAACTGGTCCTGGGCGTGCCGCCCCGGTTCAGGCTGAACGGCGCGCAGGCGCTGGCACCCGTGGGCGAACTGGGCTCCGCCCGCCAGTGGAGCCCGGGGGTGGTGTTCAAGTATTTCTTCGGGGACGCCGACAGCGCCTTTCGTCCCTTCGTCGGCGCCGGGCTGAGCTACATCTGGTATTCGGACGTGCGCCTGACCGGCGGCTTCCAGCGCGCGGTGTCGGTAACGGTTACCCGCACGGCTAATCCCGATCTCAGGACCGAGGCCAAGGTCGACAGCAAGTGGGCACCCGTGCTGAACGTCGGGGCGGCCTACCAGATCGACAGGCACTGGGGCGCCTTGCTGTCGGTGTCCTACCTGCCGCTCAAGACCCGTGCCCACCTGCGCACCTACGGCACGCCGGTGGGCACGGTCGAGAGCCAGTCGGACCTGAAGATCAACCCCATCGTGGGGATGCTGGCCGTTACCTATCGCTTTTGAACGGCCCGGGCGTCAGTCCTGCGCGCTGAAGCCGGTCTGGGCCACGATGTCGCGCCAGCGCGCGATTTCGCTGCGGGTGTAGCCGGCCAGCGCATCGTGCCCGGCATAGGCCGGATTCACGCCTTGCTCCACCAGCTTGCGCTGGACCTCGGGGTCTTTCATGACCTGGCCCACGGCCTCGTCCAGCTTGTTCACCACGGCGGCGGGCGTGCCCTGGGGGGCATACAGCCCGTACCAGCCGGTGGCGTTCACGTCGGGGTAGCCCGCCTCGGTCATGGTCGGGACCTCGGGGGCGGCCGGCTGCCTGCGCGCCCCGGTCACGGCCAGGATCTTCAGCTTGCCGCCCTGGGCCAGTTGCTGGGCGACCTGCAGGACCACGAAGCCGAACTGCACCTGGCCGCCCACGAGGTCGGTCACCAGCGGCGCCGAGCCCTTGTAGGGAACGTGCTGCATGTCCAGTTGCGCCTTGCGGTTGAACATGTCGCCGGCGAACTGCGACGGCGACGCGGCCCCGAACGATCCGTACGAGTACTTGCCGCGCCCGGCCCGCAGCCAGGAAACGAGCTCGCCCAGCGAGGCCGCCGGCACGCTGGCCGGGGTGGCCAGGGCCAGCTCGAAATCCACCAGCCGCGCCACGGCGGTGAAGTCCTTGACGGGGTCGTAGGGCAGTTTCTTGAAGGTGACGGGATTGACCGCCATGGTCTGGGCAAAGCCCATCAGCAGCGTGTAGCCGTCGGCCGGGGCCTTGGCGACGGCGGCCGAGCCGATGAAGCCGTTGGCGCCGGCCTTGTTCTCGATGATGACCGGCTGCCCCAGGCGCGCGCGCAGCTTGTCGGCAACCATGCGGGCGACGACGTCGGGCGTGCCGCCCGCCGGGCCCGGCACCACCAGTGTGATGGGGCGGGAAGGATAGGTTTCGGCCTGCGCGGCGGTGGCCGCCAGCAGGCAGGAGATCGTCAGGATGGCGTGGCGGAACATGATTTCCCTCTTTGCGGCGAACCTCTCATCCTAAGGGCCGGGCAGCGGGGCCGGGTAATGAAAATCCCCGGCGGGGATATGCCGGTTGCCTATATCGACATGCGCGGCGGGGGAAGTTTCGGGGTATTCCTTAACGAAACCGGTGTGGGCAACGGTACGGTTTTTGCTATTCTCAAGAGAACGCTACTCCGGGGAGGTGGTCGATGCGCCTGACGCGCGCTGAGGGTTTGAGACAGGGCGCACAGGGCGCGTGCGGATGGGCCAGAACATTCCTCCTGGCGATGGCGGCGGTCGTCGCGGCCGGGTGCTCGCCCGGCGGTCCCGACGGCGGCACGCCGCTGAACAGCCCCTACGCGGCTGGCGCCGAGCGCGAGAACGTGATGTACACGGCATTCACGCAGCGCTCGCCCAAGTACCTGGACCCGGCCAGTTCCTATTCGGTCGACGAGACCCCCTACACCTACCAGATCTACGAGCCGCTGTACGGCTACGACTACCTGAAGCGGCCCTACCAGCTCGTGCCACGGGCGGCCGTCCAGGTGGTCGATCCGGTCTACCTGGACGCCCAGGGCAATCGCCTGCCGGACGACGTGCCGGGCGAGCGGGTGGTGCAAAGCGTCTACGACATCCCGATCAAGCCCGGCATCCGGTTCCAGCCGCATCCCGCGTTCGCGGTGGATGAGGCCGGCCGGGACCTGTACCGGCACCTGGCGCCGGCGGACCTGGAAGGCAAGTACGCCATCCCCGACTTTCCCCGCACCGGCTCGCGCGAGCTGACCGCCGACGACTACGTCTACGGTATCCGCCGCCTGGCCACCACCCGCGTGGTGTCGCCCATCTACGCGCACATGACCGACTACATCGTCGGCTTCAAGGAATATGGCGACCGCATCCGCGCCGCCGACGCCGAGCTGCGCAAGGGCCTGGCGCCGACCACGCGCGACCTGCCGTGGCTGGACTTCCGCCAATACGCCTTCGAAGGCGTGGAGGCGCTGGACCCCCATACGCTGCGCATACGGATCAAGGGCAAGTACCCCCAGTTCAAGTACTGGCTGGCGATGACCTTCTTCTCGCCCATTCCCTGGGAAGCGGACCAGTTCTACAGCCAGGCCGGCATGGCCGAGCGCAACCTGACCCTGAACTACTGGCCGGTGGGCACCGGGCCGTACATGCTGACGGAATATCGCGAGAACCGCCGTCACGTGCTGTCGCGCAATCCCAATTTCCGCGGCGACCCCTATCCCTGCGAAGGCACGGACGAAGACCGCGCCGCCGGCCTGCTGGAGGACTGCGGCAAACCCACCCCCTTCATCGACCGCATCGTCTTCAACATCGAGAAGGAAAGCGTGCCGCTGCAGGGCAAGTTCCTGCAGGGCTACTACGACGTGCCCCAGGCCGAACGCGGCGAATACGGCGTGGCCTACCTGGTGGCGGCCGGCGATTCGAAGGAAAAGGCGGCGCTGTACGCCGAGCGCGGGCTGAAGCTGCCGACCACGGTCGAGACCCAGAACTGGTACATGGGCTTCAACTGGCTGGACCCCGTGGTGGGCAAGGGCGACAACCCCGCCCAGGAGGAGCGCAACCGCAAGCTGCGCCAGGCCATCAGCATCGCGGTGGACTGGGAGGAATACGTCACCATCTTCGAGAACAGCCAGGCGCAGGTCGCGCATGGGCCGCTGCCGCCGGGCCTGCTGGGCTACCGCGATCCGCCCGCCGGCGCCAACCCGGTGGTCTACGACATAGACGGCGACAAGATCACCCGCAAGCCGCTGGCCGAGGCCAAGAAGCTGCTGGCCGAAGCCGGCTACCCCGATGGCCGCAACGCGCAGACCGGCCAGCCCCTGGTCCTGAACTACGATGCGATGGGCGGCGTGTCGCCCGGCGCGCGTTCGCAGTTCGACTGGCTGCAGCGCCAGTTCGGCAAGCTGGGCATTCAGCTCGAGGTCCGCTCCACGGACTACAACCGCTTCCAGGACAAGATGCGGCGCGGCGTGGCGCAGATCTTCCTGTGGGGCTGGAACGCCGATTATCCCGACGCCGAGAACTTCCTGTTCCTGCTCTATGGCCCGAATGGCAAGGCGAAGGAGGGCGGCGAGAACGCCTCGAACTACGTCAATCCCGAGTTCGACAAGCTGTTCGAACGCATGAAATACCTGGACGACGGACCCGAGAAGGAAGCCCTGATCGCCCGCATGGTCGCCATCGTGCAGACCGATGCCGCGTGGATGTTCGGCTACTTCCCCAAGTCCGGAGGCGCCTACCAGCAGTGGGTGGGCAACGGCAAGCCGACCCAGATGATACGGAACAACCTCCAGTTCATGAAGATCGATTCCGCCCTGCGGGCCCGCAAGATCGCCGAATGGAACCAGCCGGTCTGGTGGCCGGTGGGGCTGGCGGTGCTGCTGCTGGTCCTCCTTGCCGTGCCCGCATGGCGCATGGTCCGGCGCCGCGACCGCGCCGTGGCCGTCCATACCGACCGTCCCACGGGAGATGCGGCATGACCGCCTACATCGTGCGCCGGATCCTGTACGGGGTCCTGATCCTGATCGGCGTCAACCTGTTCACCTTCATGCTGTTCTTCGCGGTCAACACGCCCGACGACATGGCGCGCCTGTCCATAGGCGGGCGCCGGGTCACCGCCGACGCCATTGAAAAGTGGAAGGTCGAGCGCGGCTACGACAAGCCGCTGCTGGTCAACACCCAGGCCGAGGGCGCGCGGCGCTACACCGACACCATCTTCTTCGACCGTTCCGCCCGGCTGTTCGTGTTCGACTTCGGCGCCTCGGACGCCGGCCGGGACATCGGCTACGAGATCCGGCAGCGGGTGGGGCCCAGCCTGGCGCTGGCGGTGCCTACCTTCCTGCTGGGCCTGTTCGCCAGCGTGGCGTTCGCGCTGCTCCTGGTGTTCTTCCGGGGGACCTACCTGGATTTCTGGGGCGTGGTGCTGTGCGTGGCCATGCTGTCCATCTCGGCGCTGTTCTACATCATCGCCGGGCAATACCTGTTCTCCAAGACCCTGCGGCTGGTCCCGCTGTCGGGCTTCGCCGGCGGCCTGGACGCCGTGCGCTTCCTGCTGTTGCCCGTGCTGGTGGCCATCATCGCCAAGCTGGGGCCCGAGGCGCGTTTCTACCGCGCGCTGTTCCTCGAGGAAATCGGCAAGGACTACGTCCGCACGGCCCGCTCCAAGGGGCTGTCCGAGCGCCTGGTGCTGTTTCGCCACGTGCTGCGCAACGCCATGCTGCCCATCCTGACCAGCACCGTTTCGGCTATCCCGCTGCTGTTCATGGGCAGCCTGATCGCCGAATCCTTCTTCGGCATACCGGGCCTGGGCAGCTACACCATGGACGCCATCAACGCCCAGGACTTCGCCATCGTGCGCGCCATGGTGTTCATCGGTTCGGTGCTGTACATCATCGGCCTGATCCTGGCCGACATCTCCTACACGATCGCGGATCCGCGCGTGCGTTTCGAGTAAGAACATGCCCAAGATCGTCTTTCTGTGGACCGACGTCGCGCTGTTCCTGCTGGTGCTGGGGGTGGCCTGCTACGCCTGGCACGCCCGCCGCACGCCCAACCTGCGGGCCACCTGGGCCAGGGTGGCCCGCGACACGCCGGCCATGTGCGCCGTGGTGGTGCTGGGCGTGTTCGTGGTGATCGGGGTGCTGGACTCCATGCACTACCGGCCCTTGCTGGAATCGGTGGAAGTCAATGGCGGGAAGGGCGCGCGCGCCTATTCCCCGGTCACCCGTTCGGTGCTCGACGCCCTGCTGGAAAAACCCATGGCCGGGCGCGAGAAGACCTACTCGGCGCCGCTGGCGGTGCGCCAGTTCACCAAGGAATCCATGCTGGTCGACGGCAAGCCGGTGCGGGACTATCCGCGCCTGCGCCACGGCGGCGCGCACCTGACCGATCCCGATACGCAGTGGCTGGGGGACGTGCTGCGGCGAACGGCGGTGGGCGTCGTGGCCGGCGGCCTGCTTGCCGGCGCCGTGGCCCTGCTGGTGGCTGGCGCCCTGGCGCATCGGGGCGGGCAGGGCTTTGCCGTGGTGTGGCGCGACATCGTCCAGCGGCGCACCGCCGTGCCCCTGGCGCCCATGCTGCTGATCTTCGGCATCATCGCCATCCTGGCGGGCGCGGCCGTGTCGCTGTCCACCGGCTATCACGTCATGGGCACCGACAGCACCGGCAACGACGTGCTGGTGCAGACGGTCAAGAGCTTCCGCACGGCCCTGGTCATCGGCAGCCTGACCACCCTGGCGACCCTGCCGCTGGCCCTGGCACTGGGCATCATGGCGGGCTACTTCAAGGGCTGGGTCGACGACGTCATCCAGTACGTCTACACCACGCTCACGTCCATTCCCGGCGTGCTGCTGATCGCGGCCTGCGTGCTCATGGTGCAGGTCTTCATCGACAACAATCCCGACCTGTTCGAGACCGGCGCCGAACGCGCCGACCTGCGCCTGTTCCTGCTGTGCATCATCCTGGGCGTGACCGGCTGGGCGGGGCTGTGCCGGCTGCTGCGGGCCGAGACGCTCAAGCTGCGCGAGCTGGACTACGTGCTGGCCGCGCGTGCCTTCGGTGCCTCGCCGGTGCGCATCATGACCCGCCACCTGCTGCCCAACGTCATGCACATCGTGCTGATCACCGTGGTGCTCGATTTCTCGACCCTGGTGCTGTACGAGGCCGTGCTGTCCTACCTGGGCGTGGGAGTCGATCCGTCCATGAACTCGTTCGGATCCATGATCAACCTCGCGCGGCTGGAAATGTCGCGCGATCCCATGATCTGGTGGAGCCTGCTGTCGGCCTTCGTCTTCATGCTGGCCCTGGTGCTGTCCGCCAACCTGTTCGCCGACGCCGTGCGCGAGGCCTTCGACCCGCGCGCCCGGGCCTACCGGCCGGCGTGGGCGCGGGCCCGTTCGGCCAAGATGCTGGAGGACCGCTGATGAACGCCCCCGCGGAAACCGCCATGCTGGACGTGCGCCAGCTGGACGTCCAGCTCGACAGCGACCATGGCGTCGTCCATGCCGTGGATGCGCTCGACCTGGCCATCGCGCGCGGCCAGACCTTCGCCCTGGTGGGCGAGTCTGGCTGCGGCAAGAGCATGACCGCGCTGGCGCTGCTGCGCCTCCTGCCCGACGCCGGCCGGATCGAGCGCGGCCGGACCTTGCTCGAAGGGGTGGACCTGAACCGCCTGCCCGAGCGCGACATGCGCACCGTGCGCGGCCGCAAGATCAGCATCATCTTCCAGGAGCCCGCCACCAGCCTGAACCCGGTGATGCGGGTGGGCGACCAGATCGTCGAGACCATCGCCACGCATACCTCGCTGCGCGGGGCGGCTGCCCGCGCCAAGGCCGTCGAGTGGCTGAGGCGGGTCGGCATACCCGAGCCCGAACGGCGCGTGGACGACTACCCCTTCCAGTTGTCGGGCGGCCAGAAGCAGCGCGTCATGATCGCCATCGCGCTGGCGGCCGAACCGGAACTGCTGATCGCCGACGAGCCTACCACCGCGCTGGACGTCACCATCCAGGCGCAGATCCTGGAACTGCTGCGCACCCTGCAGTCCCAGCTCGGCATGGCGATGATGCTCATCACTCACGACCTGGGCATCGTGCGCAGCATGGCCCACCACGTCGCGCTGATGTACGCCGGCCAGATCGTCGAGTCCGCGCCGGCCGACGAGTTCTTCGGCCATCCCCGCCACCCTTATGCCCGGCTGCTGTTCGGCGCGCTGCCCAGCATGGGCCGCCGGGGCGAGCACCTGGCCGCCATTCCCGGCACCGTGCCTGCCCTGAACCAGGCGTTCGGCGGCTGCCGCTTCGCCCAGCGCTGTCCGGCCCACGCGGCCGAATGCGACGTCGCGCCGCCGCCGCTCGTCCAGGAGACGCCCGGACATGCCGTGCGCTGCGTTCGGCTGGTCCAGATCGACGCCGCCCGCGCGGCGGGCAAGGGCGAGCCGCTGCCCGAGGTGCACGTCGTGGCGCCGTCCGAGGCCGGCGCGGTGGTTCCCGCGCCGGCCGCGGCCTCCGCGCCCGGATCCGGCCTGTTGAGCGTGACCGACCTGAAGGTCCACTTCCCCATACGCAAGGGCGTGCTGCGCCGCACGGCCGGCTGGGTCAAGGCCGTGGATGGCGTGAGCCTGTCGCTGGATACCGGCAGGACGCTCGCCCTGGTCGGCGAATCGGGCTGCGGCAAGACCACCACCGGCAAGGCCTTGCTGCGCCTGCTGGACGGCGTGGCCACCATTTCCGGCCAGGCCAGCCTTCAGGGGCAGGACCTGCTGCGGGCCGGCGGCAGATCGCTCAAGCGCCTGCGGCGCGACATCCAGATCATCTTCCAGGACCCGTACGCCTCGCTGAACCCCCGCATGCGCGTGGGCGAGATCCTGGACGAGGGCCTGGCCTCGTTGCGTCCCGACCTGGACGCCGCCAGCCGCCAGGCCGCCATGCTTCGCCTGCTGGACCAGGTCGGGCTGCGCGCCGATGCCCGCGACCGCTACCCGCACGAATTCTCGGGCGGCCAGCGCCAGCGCATCGCCATCGCCCGCGCCCTGGCGGTCGAGCCCAAGCTCATGGTGTGCGACGAACCGACCTCGGCGCTGGACGTCTCGGTGCAGGCGCAGATCCTCAATCTGCTGCATGCCTTGCAGCGGGACATGGGCATCGCCTACCTGTTCATCACCCACAACTTCGGCGTGGTCGAATACCTGGCTGACGACATCGCCGTCATGCAGGGCGGCCGTATCGTCGAGACCGGCCCGGCCGAACGCGTCCTGACCCGGCCGGACCATGGCTATACCCGGCAGTTGCTGGACGCGGTGCCGCGCTTCGACGTCGAAGCGGCCTGAACGAACAAGGAGACCAGGCATGTCGTACGAAGGAAGTTGCCATTGCGGGGCCGTCGCGTTCGAGGTCGATGCCCCCGTGCCCGCCCAGGCCATGAGCTGCAATTGCTCCCATTGCCGCCGCAAGGGTTTCCTGCTGAGCTTCGTGCCTGAAGGCCAGTTCCAGCTGAAGCAGGGCCAGGATCAGCTGCGGTCCTATTTCTTCCACGCCCACAAGATCGAACACATGTTCTGCTCGACCTGTGGCACGCAGTCCTTCGCCCGGGGCGCCATGCCCGACGGCACGCCCATGCGGGCGGTGAACCTGCGCTGCGTGCCGTCCATCGACCTGGACGCCTTGCAGATCAACCGGGTGGATGGGGCCAGCTTCTAGGCCTGCCGGCAGGGGCGGGGGGCTAAAATGGATTATCATTCCGCTCCTGGCGCCGCATAGGGAAGCGTGGCAGAGTGGTCGATTGCACCGGTCTTGAAAACCGGCAACGGGCAACCGTTCGTGAGTTCGAATCTCACCGCTTCCGCCAAAGAACGTGAAAACCCCTTGATTTCATTGAGAAATCAAGGGGTTTTTCATTTTGGCGATTTCGGGATCATTTTGCGAGCGATGCGTTGTCGATCACGAACCGGTACTTCACGTCTCCGTCGAGCATGCGTTCGTAGGCCTTGTTGATTTCGTCGGCGCGTATCATTTCGATATCCGCCACGATGCCGTGCTCGGCACAGAAATCCAGCATCTCCTGCGTCTCGGGAATGCCGCCGATCATCGAGCCGGCCAGGCTGCGGCGCTTCATGATCAGGCTGAACACCTGAGGCGAAGGGTGCGGCGTTGCCGGAGCGCCGACCAGGGCCATGGTGCCGTCGCGTTTGAGCAACTCGAAAAATGCGTCCAGATCGTGCGGCGCGGCCACGGTATTCAGGATGAAATCGAAGGTCTTGGCATGGGCCTCCATCTCGTTCGCGTGGCGCGAGACGACGACTTCGTCCGCGCCCAGGACTCTGGCGGCGTCGCGCTTGGCTTCGGATGTGGTGAACGCCACCACGTATGCCCCCATTGCATGCGCCAACTTGATTCCCATATGCCCCAAGCCACCGACGCCGACCACGCCAACCTTCTTTCCGGGCCCGGTTTTCCAGTGTCGTAGTGGCGAATAGGTGGTGATGCCCGCGCACAGCAGCGGTGCCACGGCGGCCAGTTGCTCCGCAGGGTGGCGGATGCGCAGCACGTAGCGCTTGTGCACGACGATCTGCTGCGAGTAGCCGCCCAGCGTATGGCCGGGCAGGTCGGAAGTGGGGCCGTTGTAGGTCCCGACCATGTGGTCGCAGTAGTTCTCCAGGCCCGCGCCGCAATCTGCGCAGTGCCGGCAGCTATCGACAATGCAGCCAACGCCGACGAGATCCCCGACCTGGAAGTCCGAGATGTCCTTGCCTATTGCCGAGACGCGGCCGACGATCTCGTGGCCGGGCACGCACGGGTACAAGGCCCCGGCCCATTCAGGGGCTGGCAGGTGTTGCCGGCGCCGTGGGCGATGCTCGTTGACGGCACTAGTCCGCGGAAAACTCGATTCGTACACCACTCCCGCCAAGCTCACGGGCCAGGCCGGCGGGGTCGTCCACCCAGCCCAGGCGGGTGTACGAGTATGGCGAGTCGAATGTCAGATAAAAAACGACCAGGGTGCCCGAGCCATACAGCATAAGGTCGCCGCTTCGGATCGTGCCAGATCGCTCTGTGTTGGTGGGCAATCGTCGGGGCAGCTTGGCGTATTTCTCGTTGCCGTTGAGCTCGGTCATGTCGAGCGTAAGGGGTAGCAGCACAACAAGGGCACGGGCGGCGTCGTTGTTGGCCAAGGTGATGGAGAAGCGGCGCTCGCCAATGGTCATCCACATGCCCGATTCCTTCGATTTCACGGATACAGGGCTGGCATCTCCGGTTTCAACGAATACCCCGCAAGAGCCCAGCATCAGCAGGCCAGCCAGGAAAAGGCCCCGCGCCCGGCTCATGAGGGTTGCCGCTTTTGCGACCGAGAGGTCAGGAAAGCCAGGAACGCGGCAAGTAACAGCACGGTTGCACTCAGCATGAATGTACTCTGGTAGCCACGGGCATCGAACGACATGCCTCCAATGGTGGATCCCAGGGCGATAGCCGATTGGATGACGGCGACCATCAGTCCGCCGCCGGCTTCGGCATCGTGGGGCATGGCTTCGGCGATCCAGTTCCACCATCCCACCGGGGCGGCGGTAGCCAACAACCCCCACACGGCCAGCAACGCCGTGGTGGCGGCAACCCAGGTTCCAAAGGGAATGAGTGCCAGCGCGAGTACCGCCATCGCGACAGGAATGGAGATCAGCGTCCGATACAGATCCCGCTTGAGGACGGTGCCTATGATCGCGGTGCCGATGAAGCCGGCCACGCCGATGACGAGAAGGATGAACGACAGCGTGGATACGTCGACGCGGGCCACCGTTTCGAGGAATGGCCGCACATAGGTGAACAAGGCAAACTGCCCCATGAAGAATGCGCCGCAGCTTGCCATGCCCAGCGCGATGGAGCGGCTCTTGAGCAGCTTGAACACATTGCCGGAGCCCTTTGGACGCTTGGCGGCCTGGATGGGTGGCAGGCTGAGCCATTGCCAGGCCAGGGCGAACACGGCCACCGGAACCAGGCAGAGGAAGGCCCCGCGCCAGCCCATGACCGAGCCCAGATAGCTGCCCAGCGGCGCGGCTATCACGGTGGCCACCGCGTTGCCGCCGTTGAATATCGCAAGCGCGCGTGGAACCTGCGCCGACGGTACCAGCCGCATGGCCGTTGCGGCCGACATGGACCAGAAACCGCCGACGACCACGCCGATGAGCGCCCTGCCTGCCATGTAGGTCAGGTAGTCGGGAGCCAGGGCGATCAAGGCATTGGAGAGGACCATCAACCCGGTCAGCGCCAGCAGGAGCTTCTTGCGATTCATCGTGCCCGCAAGGGTGGAGATCGAAAGGCTGGCGAGTACCGCGAATGCGCCGGAGATCGCGATGCCTTGTCCGGCCATTCCTTCCGTGACATGCAGGTCTGCGGCCATCGCCGTCAGCAGGCTGACGGGCATGAATTCGGAGGCGATCAGCGCGAAGACGCACAGGGACATCGCAAACACACCGCTCCAATAAGCGGGCTGCGTCCTGGCCTCGCGCAGGGAAGAAACCGTGCTGGTTGTGGCTTGATCTATCTGGGGGTTCATGAAACGCTTCATTCGTGGCGAGATTGGCGACCATGTTCGCGCACGCGGGGAATATTGACTAGCTAATGAATCATTAAAGGGTATATTAGTAAATCTAATCAATATTCCAAAGGCCGCAATATCATGGCCAGACGCAACCTCAACGATCTCCTGTCTTTCGTGATGGTGGCCCGCGAGGGCAGCTTCACGCGCGCTGCCGCCTTGCTCGGGGTGACCCAATCGGCACTCAGCCAGGCCATCAGTGGCCTGGAGGCGGGGCTGGAAATCCGGCTGCTCACGCGCACCACGCGCAGCGTGTCGCTCACCGCGGCCGGCGAACGCCTGTTGAAGGCCATCGGCCACCGCCTGGACGAGATCGAGTCGGAACTGGACGTGTTGACGGAAATGCGGGACAAGCCCGCCGGCACGGTCCGGATCACCTGTGGCGAACATGTCTTGCGGACGACGCTGCTTCCCAAGCTCACCCCGCTACTGCGCGATTATCCCGACATCAATATCGAATTCGACGTCGACTACGGATTCAAGGACATCGTGGCCGAGCGCTTTGATGCCGGCGTGCGCCTGGGCGATACGATCGACAAGGACATGATCGCGGTGCCCATTGGGCCGCCGTTGCGCATGGCCGTCGCGGCTTCACCCGGATATTTCGCCGCCCATCCTGTTCCGCGTAACCCGCGCGACCTGCTCAATCACAACTGCATCAATCAGCGCATGCAGACCTCGAAGGGACTCTATGTCTGGGATTTCGAGCGACGGGGACGGAAGCTGAACGTGCGCGTGCCCGGACAGCTTGTCTTCAATACGTCTCCCGCCATGGTGGATGCCGCGCTGGCGGGCCTGGGGATTGCGCTGCTGCCCGAGGACGAGTTCGCGCCGCATCTCCAGGAGGGCCGCCTGGTCCGTGTCCTGGAGGACTGGTGCGCGCCGTTTCCCGGGTATCGGCTGTACTACCCGAGCCGGCGCCAGCCTTCCCCGGCATTCTCGCTGGTCGTTGGCGCGCTGCGCGTGACCGGGGAGCGAATCAAGGCAAAGGGATAAATGGTCGAATGGGGTTATTAGCAGGGCTAATGAATCCATCGCCATGTCTTCCGGGAAAATATCGCTTTCGTGCCGGGCGCGGCATCCTTGTCCGCGCGCGGCAGAAGTCTTTGCAACCAGGAGTTCGCCATGACACGACTTCAAATCAACGGGCAGGCAAGGGACGTCGATGTTCCCGGCGAAACGCCGCTGCTGTGGACATTGCGCGACGAACTCGGCATGACCGGCACCAAGTTCGGCTGTGGCATGGCGTTATGCGGGGCGTGTACCGTACACATGGACGGTACGGCGATCCGCTCGTGCGTCACCCCTGTTTCGGCCGCGGCCGGTCATGCCATTGCCACCGTGGAGGGCATGGCGGCCGACCCCGTGGGCCGGGTCGTCCAGCAAGCCTGGATCGAAAACAACGTCGCCCAATGCGGCTATTGCCAGGCGGGCCAGATCATGGCCGCGGTCGGCCTGCTCAAGACCACCCCTGCTCCCACCGGGGAACAGATCGATGAGGCCATGAGCGGCAACATCTGCCGCTGCGGTACCTATCCGCGCATCCGGGCGGCCGTCCGGCAGGCTGCCAGCCGCCTGGTCAGGGGAGGCAAGTAATGGATACCTCCGTGCGATTCTCCCGGCGTGCGTTTCTCCAAGGCGGCCTCGGCGCGCTGACACTGGCCGTATCGACCCAAGGGCTGGTTACGGTCGCATGGGCCGCCGATTCCGGTCCGCAGAAGTACGGCGCCGACTCCATGCCAGGCGGCACGGTGGACGATCCGCTGGTCTTCGTCTCGATCGCGGTGGATGGCGTGGTCACCATCGTGGCGCACCGGGCCGAGATGGGCACGGGCGTGCGCACCAGCCTGCCCATGGTGGTGGCCGACGAAATGGAGGCGGACTGGGAACGCGTAAAGGTGGTGCAGGCCGAGGCCGACGAGACACGCTACGGCAATCAGAACGTGGATGGCTCGCGCAGCATGCGGCATTTCCTGATGCCCATGAGGCGTGTCGGGGCCGCCGCGCGCCAGATGCTCGAGGCGGCCGCCGCCGCGCGCTGGTCGGTACCCGTGGCCGAGGTCGAGGCCGTCCGGCACGAGGTCGTGCACCGGGCCACCGGTCGCCGCCTGGGTTATGGCGAGCTGGCGGCGGATGCGGCCAGGCAGCCCGTGCCCCCGGGGAAGGCGCTCAAGCTCAAGCGCCGTGCGGATTTCCGCTATATCGGCAAGGGCCGGGTCCGGCCGGTCGACCTGGAGGGCATAGGCCAGGGGCTGGCGATCTATGGCATGGACATGCGATTGCCCGGCATGGTCTATGCCGTGGTGGCGCGTCCGCCCGTGGTGGGCGGCAAGCCGCGCCGGGTGGACAGCAGCAAGGCGTTGGCCGTCCCCGGTGTGTTGAAGGTCGTGGAAATTCCCGTCTTCCAGGGCGCGCCGGCCTTTCTGCCGCTGGGCGGGGTGGCCGTGGTGGCACGCAACACCTGGGCCGCCGCGCAAGGCCGGGCCGCGTTGGATATCGAATGGGACGACGGGCCCAACGGCGCCTATGAGTCGGCCGACTACCGACGGGAGCTGGAGGCAGCCTGCCGCGTACCGGGGAAGGTGATGCGCAGCCAGGGGGACGCGGCGCGGGCCTGGACCAAGGCGCCCGAAGCCGAGCGCGTGGCGGCGGAGTACTACATCCCGCATCTGGCCCATGCGTCGATGGAGACGCCGGTTGCCACCGTGCGTATCCAGGGCGATCACGCCGAGGTCTGGACCTCCGTCCAGAATCCTGCCGCGGCCCGAGCCGCCGTGGCGGCGCGGCTGAAGTTCAGGCCGGAGAACGTCAAGGTCAATGTACTGCTGCTGGGGGGCGGTTTCGGCAGGAAGTCCAAGCCCGACTTCGTCGACGAGGCCGCCATCGTCGCCCGGGCCATGCCCGAGGGCACACCGGTCAAACTGGTGTGGATGCGCGAGGACGACATCCGCCATGACTACCTGCACACGGTTTCGGTCGAACGACTGGAGGCTGTCATCGACAGGAAGGGCCAGGTGCGATCTTGGCTGCATCGCAGCGCCGCGCCGACGATCGCCTCGTTGTTCACCGAAGGGGGCAAGGGACAACAACTGTTCGAGTCCGCCATGTCCGCCATCAACATGCCGTATCGGATCCCGAACGTACGTGTCGAGACCGCCGAGGTGCCGGCCCATGCCCGCATAGGCTGGTTCCGCTCGGTGGCCAACATCCCGCACGCGTTCGCGGCGCAATGCTTCATTGCCGAATTGGCGCACCGCGCGGGCCGGGACCACAGACAGTTCGCGCTTGATCTGATCGGGCCGGCGCGCAAGATCGATCCGGGCTCGCTTGCCGACACCTGGAACTATTCCGAATCGCCCGAGCGCTATCCCTACGATACGGGCCGCCTGCGCGCCGTGATCGAGGCCGCCGCGCGCGGGGCCGGCTGGGGGCGCAAGCTGCCGGCGGGGCACGGGCTGGGCCTGGCCTTTTGCTACAGCTTCATGAGCTATACGGCCACGGTGGTCGAGGTGGCCGTGGACGACAAGGGCGAGATCCGCGTGCTGGCGGTCGACATGGCGATGGACTGCGGCCCGCAGATCAATCCCGAGCGCATCCGTGCGCAGATGGAAGGCGGCGCCGTCATGGGATTGAGCCTCGCATTGACCGGCGAAATCACGTTCGAGAAAGGGCGCGTGAAGCAGAGCAACTTCCACGACTACGAAGTGCTGCGCCACGACGTTTCGCCACGGGTGATCCGTACCCACCTGGTGAACGATAACCACGACCTGCCTCCCGGCGGCGTGGGCGAGCCGCCGGTTCCTCCCGTGGCGCCGGCCTTGTGCAACGCGATCTTCGCCGCCACCGGCAAGCGTGTGCGCAGCCTGCCGATTCGTACGGTCGGGTAGGGCGGGCCGCCCCGGGCGCCAGCGCAAGGCTCCGGGTGGCAGCCACGTTCAGGAAACGTTGAGGTAGGCCGCCTTCTGGTAAAGGTAGCCGTCGATTTGGGTCTGGCCGCCTTTCCAGCCGTATCCGCTTTCCTTGTAGCCGCCGAACCCCACGGAAGGGTCGACCAGGCCGTAGCAGTTGACCCAGACCGTCCCGGCCTGGATGCCGTGCACCATCTTCAGCGCGGTGTTCACGTTGCTCGTCCAGACGCCGCTGGCCAGGCCGTAGGGCGTGGCGTTCGCCAGGGTCAATGCCTCGTCCAGGGTATCGAAGGCGATGATGGACGCCACCGGGCCGAAGATTTCTTCCTGCGCGATGGTCATCGAGTTGGTGACGCCGCTGAACACGGTCGGCTCGATGTAGAACCCGCAGGACAGGTCTCCGCCCAGGCGCGCGCCGCCGGAGGCCAGCCGGGCGCCTTCCTTCTCCGCCACTTCCACGAAGGACAGCACGCGATCGAGCTGGCGGGACGAGATCAGCGGCCCGAGCCGGGTATCCTGCGCCAGCGGATCGCCTACCTTCAGCGTCTTTCCGTAGGCGGCGAAGCGCTCCACGAATTCATCCTGGATGCTTCGCTGGACGAACACCCGCGTGCCGGCGAAGCAGATCTGGCCGCTGTTGCTGTAGACCCCCATGGCGACGCCCGGTACGGCCTGGTCGAGGTCGGCATCCGCGAACACGATGTCGGGGGATTTTCCGCCAAGCTCCAGTTGCAGCCGCTTCATGTTGCCGGCGGAGGCCTTGATGATCTCGCGCCCCGTCGCGGTGGATCCGGTGAACGCGATCCGGTTGACGTCGGGATGCGCGGCCAGGGCCGCGCCGGCCTCGGCGCCCAGGCCGGTGACCACGTTCACGACTCCCGGCGGCAGCCCGGCTTCCATCAGCAGTTCGGCCGTGCGCAGGACACTCAGGGACGCGTCCTCGGCCGGCTTGAGGACGGCCGTGCAGCCCGTGGCCAGGACCGGGCCCAGGATGTGCATCTGTCCCAGCAGGGGGCCGTTCCAGGGGATGATCCCGCCCACGACGCCCACGGGCGCCTTGAACGTCATGGTCGTCACGTCGCCCGGGAGGGAGTTCGGAATGGTGTCGCCCTGGATGTTGCGTGCCTGGCCGGCGAAATACAGGATGGTCTGGATCGCGCCGTTCTTCGAGGGGCGCAGCCGCGTGTGCAATGGAGCGCCCATGTCGAGCGACTCCAGCAGCGTCAATTCGTCGAAGTGCTGCGCGAACAGGTCGGCGAAGCGGATGATGAGCTGCTGGCGCTGCGCCGGCGAGAACCGGCTCCAGGGGCCGGTGAACGCCCGCCGGGCCGCCGCGACGGCGGCCTCGACATCGGCCTTGTCGCCGCGCGCCAGTGTGGCGAGCAGTTGGCCGTTCGAGGGGTTGAAGGTGTCGATCCGCTTGCCGGATTCCGGCGCGCGCCAGCGGCCGTCGATGAAGTTGTCCTTGTCCGGGTTGGAGAGAAAGGGCAGGTCCCGGGCGGGCGAAGGCGTGTTCAAGATGGCGTCCTCATGTCGATGGATCAGAATTCGAAGACGGACTTGCCGCCGGTCTGGCGGTCGAAGTGCTCGTAGGCCTGCCCGGCGTCTTCGAGTTTCCAGCGGTCGGTGAACTGCTTGTCCAGATCGATGCCGTGATCGGCCACGAAGCGCACGCACTTCTCCATGGAGATATCGGAGAAGGTGAGATGTCCGACGATGGTGCGCTGTTTCAGGATCAGGTCCGCCGTGACGTCCAGTTGCAGGCCGCCGCCGACGCCGACGAAGGCCGTGCGGCCCCAGGTGACGGTGGACCGGACCGCCGACAGGCGCGCGGCGGCGACCCCCGCGCAGTCGATGGCGGCGGATACGCCCTTGCCGCGCGTAAGCGACATGATCGCGTCGACCGGATCCTCCTGGCTGGAGTCTATCGCCACGGTCGCGCCGAACGCCTTGGCCTGGGCCACCCGCGGCGGCGAGATATCGACCGCGAACGTCTTCACGCCCATCGCTCCGGCCAGCTGAATGGCCGACAGGCCGACAGGGCCCAGGCCGAAGACGGCCAGGCTACCCCGGGCGCTGAGATCCAGGCGTTCGATGGCCCCGAATGCGGTTCCGGTTCCGCACGAGACGGCGGCGCCCGCGGCGAAGCTGATCTCGTCCGGGAGGTGGATCAGGGCGCGCGCGGGAACCTTCATGTAGTGCGCATGCCCGCCGTGGGCCGTCTGCCCATAGACCGTCGAGCCCTTCTCGCACATCTGCACCCAGCCGCTGCGGCATTGTTCGCAGTAATGGCAGCCGTCGTAGTGATACACCATCGCGCGGTCGCCGATGCGCCATTCGCGTTTGTCGACATTCTGGCCGAGCGCGGCGACGATGCCGCAGGGTTCGTGTCCGGCGATGATCGGATCGTCCCGCGTCAGTCCGCGCGCCGCCAGGAATTCGGGGCTTTTCGAGCCGAGGGAGGCCCCGCGTTCGCCACGGTAGTGGTGAAGATCGCTGCCGCAGAATCCCGACGCCTTGATCTCGACGACGACGTCGTCGGGGCCCGGGACGGGATCGTCGAAATGCATCAGTTCGAGTTGTCGATGGCCCCTGAAGACGACACCGTGCATGGTGAACGCTCCTTGTATGAAAACGAGGTAACCGCCGGCGATGCCGGCATTCAATCGAGCGAAATGTTCAGCTTTCGTACGAAATCCGCATACTGGTCGGATTGCTTCTTCACCGTGGCGGCCAGCTGCTCGGGCGTCTGCACGAATGGCTCGAAGCCGACGTTCTCGAGCTGCTTGCGCATTTCCGGCTGCTCCAGAACCTTCTGCACGGCGGTATTGATGCGGCCGATGAGTTCGGCGGGCGTGCCGCGGGGCGCGAACAGGGCGACCCAGGTCTGCAGGTCGTAGCCGGAGGCGCCAAGCACTTCGTGCAGCGTCGGAACATCCGGCTGGGTGGCGCTGCGCTGCGGAGCGGTGATGGCTAGGTACTTCAGCTTCTTCGCCTGGTAGAGCGGAGCTGTGGTCGATCCGGTGCCGACCGCCCAGTCGATTTCGCCGCGGTTGATGTCGACATAGATCTGCGCCGTTTCCTTGTAGGGAATGTGGGTCATCTTGATGCCCGCGGCCTGTTCCATCATCGCGCCGCCCAGATGCAGGTTGCCGCCGTTGCCGGACGAGCCGTAGGTCACCTTGCCGGGATTCGCCTTGGCGGCCGCGACGAGGTCGGACACCGATTTCCATTTCGATTCGGCGGAAACCGTCACGTAGTAGTACGTGCTGTAGAGCGCGGCGACGGAGCTGAAATCCTTCTCCGGATCGTAGGGGAGTTTCTTGTACAGGTGCTGATGCAGCGAAACCAGCGTGGAATCGGACAGGAACAGTGTGTAGCCGTCCGGCTTGGCGCGCTTTGCCGCCTCCGCGGCGATCCAGCCGTTGCCGCCCGCCCGGTTGTCGATGATGACCTGGGTCTTGAGTTCCGTGGCGAGGCGTTCGCCCACCTGTCGCATGACCGTATCGGGGCCCGTGCCGGGAGGGTAGGGCATGATCACCCGGATCGGACGGGTGGGGAAGTCGCTCGCGACGGCGTGGTTGAATGCCGCGGCGGCCAGGACCGCCGCAAGAGTCATCGCTTTCGTGGCTTGATGCATGTCACCTCCATGTCGTTGTTGGCCGGCTGCCTGTCATGACCGGCTCGTTCGTGCGGTACGGCTGAAACTGCGTATGCGCGGGCGCGGTTCCGGATGCGCTAGACGATGACCGGGCGAGTCGCGCCGTCCACGGTAAGAATCGTTCCGGATATGTACGCGGACCGGGGCGAGGCCAGGAAGGTCGCCGCCGCGGCGATGTCCTGGGGCGTGGCCAGGCGTCCGATGGGGGCGCTTTTCCTGGCCTTGGCCAGTACCTCGTCCACCGAGATGTTGTTCTGGCGGGCCTGGGCGATCGCGTTCTGCGCGACGCGGTCGGTTTCGGTCTTGGCGGGATTGATGCCGTTGACCCGTACTCCCTGCGGGGCATAGGCCATCGCCAGCCCGGCCGTGGCCAGCATGAGCGCGGCGTTCGCCGCGCCGCCGGTCAGGTGGGTCGTGATCGGCAGCTTGCCGCCCAGTCCGATGATGTTCACGATCGAGCCGGAGCCTCGTTCGGCCATGCGCTTGATCAGCGGATCGATGACGTTGATGTAGGTCATGAACTTCGCGTCCAGCGCGGCGCGCCAGTCATTCGGTTCGAGTTCGGCGAACGGTATCTGGCGTGCCGCGCCGGCGGCATTGATCAGGACGTCGATGGGGCCGAGCGCCGCCTCCGCCTGGTTGATGGCTCGCAGCGCGTCGGCGGGGTCGGACAGTTCGACCAGCAGTGTCGCGACCTCCCTCTCGTCCGCGCCCAGCGCCTGCCTGGCCTTGTCCAGCTGCGGCTGTTCGCGGCCGGCCAGGGTCAGCCGGCAACCCTCGTTGCGGAACTCTTGCGCGCACGCGAAGCCTATGCCGCCGGCTCCGCCCGTGATGAATACATGCTTGCCTTCCAACTGCAGGTCCACTGATGGCTCCTAGGTTTTCTCTGGTATCGGGCGCGGCGGGCGCTAGGGGT
The DNA here is from genome assembly GCF_003854895.1 of Pigmentiphaga sp. H8. Classification (NCBI taxonomy): domain Bacteria; kingdom Pseudomonadati; phylum Pseudomonadota; class Betaproteobacteria; order Burkholderiales; family Alcaligenaceae; genus Pigmentiphaga; species Pigmentiphaga sp. H8. Next base: position 2,153,912 of record NZ_CP033966.1, read on the forward strand.
TCGAAGGCCTGTGATCCGCGTAGCCGAACATGGCCTTGGCCTCGAGATACTCTTCCAGCCCGAACTGGCCCATTTCCCGGCCATTGCCTGACTGCTTGTAGCCACCCATGGGCGCCGCCGTGCTTCCCGGCGTGCCGTTCAGGAACACGCGTCCGGCCTGCAGCCGGGTGCCGACCGAATAGGCCTTGGCGGGGTCCTTCGTGAAGAGATAGGCGCCCAGGCCGTAGGCGCTGTCGTTCGCGATCCGGACCGCTTCGTCCTCGGTTTCGTAGGCCATTACCGACAGTACGGGCCCGAATATCTCCTCCCTGGCGATGCTCATGCCGGAAGTCACGTCCCGGAACACCGTTGGACGGATGAAATATCCCCGTTCGAGGTGGGCGGGGCGGCCGGGACCGCCGCAAGCCAGGTGGGCGCCTTCATCCATGCCTTTCTGGATGTAGCCCTGGACGCGTTCGAACTGGGTCCGGTTGACCACGGGCCCCATCGTGGTGGTGGCGGCGGCCGGGTCTCCCACCACGACCTTCCTGGCCTCGGCGACAAGCAGTTCGACGAAGGTGTCGACCTGGTCCTTGTGCACCAGTATCCGGGTGGGAGCGTGGCATGACTGGCCCGAGTTCGTGAAGCCGCGGCCGATGTTCCAGCGGGCCGCGGCCTGCAGGTCCGCATCGGGCAGGACGATGTTCGCGGACTTGCCGCCGAGTTCCTGGCAGACCCGCTTGACGGTCGGGGCCGCGTCCTGCGCGACCTGTACCCCGGCCCGCGTGGAGCCGGTGATCGATACCATGTCTATGCCGGGATGGCTGGAAATGGCATGGCCGACCGTAGGTCCGTCCCCCATCACGAGATTGAAGACGCCCTTGGGTACGCCCGCTTCATGGAGGATCTCGGCCAGTTTCAAGGCGGTCAGGGGCGTGTACTCGCTGGGCTTGGCGACGACGGTGCAACCGGCGGCGAGCGCGGACGACACCTTGTTGCTCAGGATCTGGACCGGCCAGTTCCAGGCGGTGATCAATCCGCACACGCCTATGGGTTCCCGCCGCAGCAGGTAGCCGTCCTTCTGTTCCTCGAAGCGATAGTGCCCGAGCGTCGTGATCGCCTGCTTGAAGGCGTCGAGCGCCGCATCGGTGATGACCGACAATCCCCGGGGCGCACCCATTTCCTGGGTCGCGGCATCCCTGAGTTCGCCTTCGCGCTTCAGGAAGACGGCGATGATGCGCTCGAACAGCGCGATGCGTTCGGCCACGCTGGTGCGGGAGTAAGAGGGAAGCGCGGCTTGTGCCGCGCGAACGGCCGCGTCCACGTCGTCCGCGCCGCCCAGGGCAATGGTTGCGAACGCAAGCTCGGTCGCGGGGTTGATGACCTCGGCTTCCCGCGGGTTGAGCGGAGCCACCCATTCGCCGTTGATGTAGAAGTGCCTGTAGTGCTGCATGGAGAACCGCCCTTCGCGAGTGAAGAATCCAATCAACTGTTGTGGGTCATGCCGCCGTCGCAGGCGATCGTCTGTCCGCTGATGAAGGCGGACGCCGGCGAGGACAGGAACATGGCCAGGCCGACGAGATCCGAGGCGACCTGGCCCTTCGGAATGCATTGCTGCTTGAGCATCTGCTCGCGGCGTTCCAGAGTGGGGTTGAAGGTTCGATCGACCTCGGTCGCGACGCCGCCGGGCCGTATGCAATTGACGGTGATGCCATGCGGGCCGAGTTCGCGCGCCAGAGAGGCAGTCATGCCGATGACCGCCGCCTTCGAGGTCACGTAGTGGAGGTAATTCGCGACGCCCAGGCGGGCGGAGTTCGACGAGATGTTGACGATGCGGCCCCAGCCGGCCGCGCGCATGTGCGGTGCAACCGCGCAGGCGGTGTTGAAGACCCCGGTGATGTTGACGCGCATGACCTGTTCCCACTCGGCCGCCGGGATTTCGTCGAAGGGACGCTTGTTCAGCGTGGCGAAAATCGCCGCGTTGTTGATCAGCGCGTCGATGCGCCCATGCTGGCGGATCACGGCGGCCGCCATGGCGTCGACCGACTGGCGGTCTGCTACGTCGGCCGCAAGCGCCAGGCCGCGTCCGCCGGCGCTCTCGATCTCGGCGACGACGCGCTGCGAATTCTCGCGGTTCAGGTCGACGACGATGCTGATCGCCCCGGCCGCGGCGAACTGCCGGGCGAATTCCCGGCCGATGCCCTGGCCCGCGCCGGTAATGACGACCACGCGGTCGCGAACGCTGAAATCGCGCGCGGACGCGGGAACGCCCGAGTCTTCGGGAGCTCGGATGAAGGCTTGATTCGCTGCTGGATCGTTGTTCATTGCTGAGACCATTGATTGATGAGGGGCGGGAAGGGAAATCCGCGAGGTGGCCGGGGCGCTGGAGAGAGGCCGATTCTAAGGTTCATGCCTGGCATCGCGCGACACGCTCGCGCCGGACGGTATAAGAAAAGTTATAGGCTCGACGGGCGGCCGGCGGTCGAGCCAAGATCGACGGGCAAGGCCACGCCGGTCATGTCGCGGCCGGCCTCGCTGCACAGGAACAGGACGACCGCGGGTAGCGTTTCCACGAAGCGGGTCGTCTTGCGCTCGGACAGGAATTTCGCGGTCGCCGCCTCGCGGGAGATCTGCTCCCGTTTCATGAGGTCGTCGATCTTGGTCTGGCTATTGATGCCCAGCATGGCGGACGGGCAGATGGCGTTGCAGGTGATCTGCGTGCCGACCGTCTCCATCGCGACGGCCCGGGTCAGGCCGATCAGCGCGGTCTTGGTGGTGACGTATCCCACGCGGTTGGCGGCGCCGAACAGGCCGTGGTTGGAGGACAGGTTGATGATGCGGCCCCATCCCTTGGCGCGCATGCCGGGCAGGGCGGCGCGGATCGCATAGAAGGCCGAGGAAAGGTTGACGGCCAGTTCCTGGGTCCAATGGGCGCTTTCGAACTCCTCCACCGGCGCGAAGTGGCGCACGACCGCGTTGTTGATCAGGATGTCCACCGCACCATGCCGTTCCAGCGCGAATGCGATCAGCGATGCGACCTGTTCCTCGACCGACAGGTCGGCGGGATGGTAGGAAACGTCGACACCGGTTTCGCGCTCGAGGGTGGCGCGCTGATTCTCGATGGCTGCGGGATCGCCCAGGCCGTTCAGGACGATGTTGCACCCCTGGGCGGCCAACGCCGCGGCCATCAGCGCGCCCTGGCCGGCGGTGGATCCGGTAATGACGGCACACTTGCCTTTCAACATGTAGTGACTCCTTGCTTGTTTGAACAGCCACGATCCGGCCGAACGACCCTACTCCGGCTTGACCTTGGCTTCTCGTATCACGCTTGCCCACAGTGTCATTTCGTCGCGGACGCGGCGGGAGAATTCCCGTGCCGTCGTGGGCTTGGGCTGGACGCTCGCGGCTTCCAGCACCTTGATCAGTTCCGGTTGCCTGGCCGCCTGGAAAACCGCGGCCTGGAGTTTGTCCCGCACATCTTTCGGCGTTCCGGCGGGGGCCATCAATCCAAACCAGTACATGAAGGAGTAGTCGGGATAGCCTTGTTCCGCGAATGTCGGGATCTGGGGAAACTGCTCGTGGCGCGCGGAGCCGCTCAGGGCCAGGCCGCGGACTCGGGCCTCGCGGATGTAGGCGCCCATGGTGCCTATGCTTGCTATGGCGATATCGATGCGGCCGGCGATGAGTTCCGGAATGGCGGCGGATATCCCCTTGTAGGGAATGTGTGTCATCGTGATGCCCGCCTGCAGTCCAAGGGATTCCATGGCGAGATGCGCCGAAGTACCTTGTCCCGCTGAGCCGAAGTTGATCGCGCCGGGTTGTTTCCTGGCGAGCTGGACGAGCGCTTTCAGGTCGGCGGCGGCAAAGCTCTTGCTTGCCACGAGCACGGCGGGCACCTCGGCCAACTGCGCGATCTGCACGATATCCGTCGCTGAATCGTAGGGCAGCGAACCGTACAGGGACGGTGCGATGGCGAAGGAGTTTTCGCCGAAGAGCAGCGTATATCCATCGGGGGCTGCCTTGGCGACGGCATCCACCCCTATGGTCCCGCCGGCGCCGACGCGGTTGTCGACCACGAAGGACTGCCCGAGCTGTGTGGCCAGTTCCTTTGCAAGGGCGCGCGCGGCGATGTCGGTGAACGAACCGGCAGTGAATGGAACCACCATCTTCACAGGACGGCTGGGCCAGCCCTGCGCACCCTGCGCGTGGAGCTGGCCGGACAATGCCAGTGCTGCGATCGCTCCCAGGATGAACTGCCGCACCTGCGTCTCCTCGTCATGAACTTTTTTTAAAAATGTCCCGATAAGCGGGATTAGTGAATAATCAAGGAAATGAAGCGAGGCTGTCAAGCGCCAATGAAATCATGGTTAGTAAGAAAAGACAGTGCTCTTGCGGATCTGATCTGCCGTATCTGTGAAATGGACTGGATCGTTAAAAAGTGTTGAAATACGGGAAAATTTTATTATTTTTTATTCGCTTGATAAGGCTGTGTACCTATGAACGGCGCCGAATCGCTGGTTAAGACTTTGCTCGCATCCGACATCGAGGTCTGCTTCGCCAACCCAGGAACCTCCGAAATGCATTTCGTCGCGGCCCTCGACAGGGTGCCCGGCATGCGGTGCGTGCTCGGATTGTTCGAAGGGGTGGTAACGGGCGCGGCGGATGGCTACGGCAGGATGGCGGGCAAGCCGGCATCCACCCTGCTGCATCTGGGGCCCGGGTTGGCCAATGGCATCGCCAACCTGCACAACGCCCGCAAGGCGCGGACTCCCGTCCTGAACATCGTGGGCGAGCACGCCAGCGATCACCTGCGGTACGAGAGTCCGCTGCGCAGCGACGTTCCGGCTACGGCCGCGCTGATATCGGATTGGTACAAGGTCGGGTCGGGCCCGGGCATCGTCGACGATGCGGCCGAGGCGGTCCAGGCGGCGAGAAGCCGCGATGGCCAGATCGCCACGCTGATCCTTCCCGCCGATACGGCGTGGGGGCCAGGCGCCAGCCCGAAGGCCGCCCCCGAGCCGCTGCCCCTGGCGCGGGCGGACGCCGCCGGCATCGCGCAGGCCGTCGCCGCGATCCGTTCCGGCAAGCGCGTCGCCATCCTGGCCACCGGGAAGGCCCTGGAAGAGGCCGGACTGGCTTTGCTTGGCAGGCTCCAGCGCGGCGGTGTCCGCATCCATGCCCAGCAATCGAATCGGCGGTTCGCGCGCGGCCGGGGCCGGCTCATCGTTCCGAGGGTGCCGTTCTCCATCGAGCAGGGCGTCGAGTTTCTCAAGGATGTGGAAGTCCTGATCCTGGTGGGCAGCCATCCGCCCGCGGCCTTCTTCGGCTATCCGGACAAGCCGCGCATGCTGAGCCAGCCTGGCTGCGTCACGATTCCCCTGCTGGAACCCGGCGGCGATGCGCTGCATACGCTGCAATGGCTGGTGGATGAGCTCGGGCAGGGCGGACCCGCCGTGGCTGTTCCGGAGGTGGCCGCGCCCGCCGCGCCCACCTCGGATGCGCTGAATGCCGACACGCTCATGCAGGCGATGGCCGCGCTGTTGCCGGAGCACGCCATCCTGGTGGATGAGTCCGTCTCGTCGGGGCGGTCCCTTTTCAAGTTCACCGATGGGGCCGCGCCCCACGACTATCTGCAGATCACCGGGGGCTCCATAGGCTCCGGCCTGCCGATGGCGACCGGGGCGAGCGTGGCGTGTCCGGACCGCAAGGTCGTCTGCTTCGAGGGCGATGGAAGCGGCATGTACACGCTGCAGGCGCTGTGGACGCAGGCCAGGGAACAGCTGGACGTCGTCACCGTCATTCTGGCGAATCGCAGCTACCGGATATTGCATGGCGAACTGGCCGGAGTCGGCATCACGAACCCCGGCGAACAGGCCCATCGGATGCTGGACCTGAATGCGCCGGAACTCGACTGGGTGGCGCTGGCGCGCGGCCAGGGAGTCGAGGCGCGCAGGGTCGATACGGTGTCCGGATTCGTCGATGTCTTCCGCGCCGCGTGCGCCGCCAAGGGTCCGTTCGTCATCGAGGCGGTGATTCCCTGACCACAATGAGCCATTCCATGTCAGATTTTTCCTACCCGAGTACGCGACTGTTCATCGACGGGCAATGGTTGCCATCCGCGGACGGGGAGTCCATCCGCGTCGTGAATCCCGCCACGGGGGAGGCCATCGGTACGGTCGCCCACGCCACCGGGGAAGACCTCGAACGCGCATTGGCCGCCGCGGACCGAGGCTTCAAGGCCTGGCGGAACGTCTCCGCCTTCGACCGGTACAAGGTGCTTCGCAAGGCGGCCGATCTCCTGCGGGAACGGGCCGAAGGCATCGCCAGGCTGATGACCCTGGAACAGGGCAAGCCGGTCGCCGAGGCCATGCAGGAAATCCGCGCTTCCGCCGACACCATCGACTGGTTCGCGGAGGAGGGGCGCCGCACCTATGGCCGCCTCATCCCGCCGCGGGCGGCGGGGGTCCGCCAGCAGGTCGTGCGTGAACCGGTGGGGCCGGTCGCGGCGTTCACGCCCTGGAATTTCCCGGTCCTCCAACTGGTGCGCAAGGTATCGGCGGCCCTTGCCTGCGGCTGCTCGGTGATCGCCAAGGCGCCGGAAGAAACGCCCGCGTCCCCCGCCGAACTCATCCGCGCCTTTCACGACGCCGGTGTGCCGGACGGTGTGCTCAACCTGGTGTTCGGCGATCCCGCGGAAATTTCGTCCCACCTGATCCGCCACCCGGTGATCCGCAAGATTTCCTTCACCGGATCGACCGTCGTCGGCAAGCAGCTCGCGGGGCTGGCGGGCGAACACATGAAGCGCGTGTCCATGGAACTGGGCGGGCATGCGCCGGTGATCGTCTTCGACGATGCCGATATCGAAGGCGCGGCGCGGCTGCTGGCCGCGAGCAAGTTCCGCAATGCCGGGCAGGTCTGCGTCTCGCCCACCCGCTTCCTGGTGCAGGAGGGCGCGTTCGATCGGTTCTGCCAGGCGTTCGTGGAAGCGGCCGGCGCCGTTCGCCTCGGGGATGGGCTGGACGCCTCGACCACGATGGGGCCTCTCGCGAACACGCGGCGGGTGACGGCGGTCGAGGCGGGCGTGCGCGACCTGACCGAACGGGGGGCGACGCTGCTGGCGGGAGGTGGTCGGCCGAATCGCATCGGCAATTTCTTCGAACCCACCGTGATCGCCCATGCGCCCAGGTCCAGCGTCTTCATGAACGACGAGCCCTTTGGCCCCGTGGCGATGGTGAACGCATTCGACCGTTTCGACGATGCCGTCGAAGAAGCCAATCGGCTGCCCTATGGGCTCGCATCCTATGTGTTCACCGGATCAGGCCGCACGGCGGACGCGTGCGCGCGTGAGTTGAACGTGGGCATGATGAGCATCAACCATCTGGGATTGGCGATGCCCGAAGTGCCTTTCGGCGGTGTGGGGGACTCCGGCCATGGGTCCGAAGGCGGCTCCGAAGCGATGGAGAGCTACCTGAACACGAAGTTCGTCACCCACCTGGTCTGAGCGCTGCGCGGATCTCCAGGGTCCGGGATGCGCCGCCCGAAGACGGTGCATGCCGGATCACGGCGTGGTTGGAGCCTTCTCGACGCGACGGGTGATGGAGTGCGAGGCCTGGCGCGTTCCGCGCGGGACCTCGCGCCAATAAAGCGCCCGGATTTCGCCGAACTCGTGGGGCAGCCGCTCCCAGTGGATGCCGCCGTCGAAGCTGCGGAATACCTGGCCGAGGTTGGTGCAGGTGAAGAGCAGGTCCGGATTCGAGCAATGGGTCGCCACGCACCAGACGGTACTGTTGAGATCGCCCGGGAGATGCAGGCGTACCCAGCTGTCTCCGCCGTCGTCGCTGCGGAACAGGCGGCCGTCGTTGCCCGGGGGGCCGTTGCCGTTGGCCAGGAACAGGGTGGAAGGGCTGCCTTCCTTGACCACCACGGCCCGCGCGTATTGCCAGGGTGAGTCGACTTCGACGAACCGCCAGAGCGCTCCGTCGTCGTCGCTGACGTGCAGCCCGCGATTCGTGCTGGCAAAGACGCGCCTGGCGCCTTGCGGGGTCCGGGCGACAGCTATGCCATGCACGTCCGCGGACAGCAGTCCCTCCGTGAACATTTCCCACGTATCGCCCCGGTCCTTGCTGCGGTAGATGCCCCCGATCTCGATGGTGGCCCACAGCGTATCGGTATCGACGGGATCGAAAAGGATCTGGGTGACCCGGGTCGGGCCCATGTTGACGTCCGAGAACTTGGAAATGTTGGGCACGGCGAGTTCGGTCCAGGTGCCCCCCCCGTCCTGGGACCGGTAGAGGCCGGCGGGCCGGGTGCCGGCAAATACGATCCGGGGATCCGCGGGGTCATGGGCCAGCGCCCAGACGTCCCCAAGGTCCTTGTTCAGGCATGTCCACCGGGCATGGACCTCGTCCCAGCGGTAGACCCCTTCGTCGGTGCCCGCCAGCATGGTGTCGGGTTGCCGCGGATGGGCGCTGTAGGTCCAGACGCGGGCTTCGAGGTACATGCCGGAATGGCTGTTCGGGTGCACCCAGGTCCACCCCAGGTCGTCGCTGAACCATGCCGAGTGCCCGGCGGTTCCCGCATAGACGTGGATTTCCCCGGCGCCCGCGCCCGGGGTTTCAACAGAGCTGTCTTGTGGCTTCGTCATGGGCCGATGCATCGCATGTTTTTGGTTGTTCAATTGTCCCATATAGAGATACTTATTACAATGAAAAAGGGTGAAAAAGGAATAGGGCCGAAAACTATTCATTTCAAACATGTTTTTAATAAAATTCCATATAATGGGATATTTTTAAAAACTATTTCGGGAGCTTTTCATGACTCGATTCAAGATCCTGCAGCGCGAGGACATGTCGCCTCGGCAAAGGGAGGTCGCCGACGCCATCGCGAGCGGCCCGCGGGGGGCGCTCAAGGGGCCGTTCCTGGCGCTGATCCACAATCCCGAACTGGCCCAGCGGCTGCAGACGTTGGGCGAACACCTGCGATACGACACAGGGTTGGCGCCAGACCTGGTGGAGATCCCGATACTGCTGGCCGCGCGTAGATGGAACTGCGACTACGAATGGGCGGCGCATGCGCGCATCGCGAAGGCGGCGGGGCTGCGTGAAGGCATCATCGATGCGATCGCACGGGGCCACCGCCCCGATGCGCTGACGCAGGACGAGGCCTTGCTGTACGACTTCGCCCGCGAGGCGCTGGACGCCGGGGCCCCGGGCAAGGAGCGGGTGGATGCGATGCAGGCCCGGTTCGGCGACGCCGTGGTCCTGGACGTCCTGGCGCTATGCGGCTATTACTCCCTGCTTGCCTTCGTGCTGAACGTCGCGCATCTGCCCCTGCCGGAAGGCGCCAGCCCGCTGCCCCTGGCGGGATGAGCGGCGCGGGCCATTCCAGGCCGCCTATCTTGAACAGGAGATCGAAGTGATACCAGCCACACAGCGTGTCGCCGCCGTCAGTCCCGAGGTCGTCGATGGATACAAGCGGATACGGGCCACCGCGATGGACGATGTCGGGTCGCACCGCTTTCTTTGCGAAGTCGTCATTACCGCCCAGCTGGCCGCTCTGGGGCACGGGAATTCGTTCAAGGTCCATGCCAGGCAGCTGATGGCGAATGGGCTCGGGAAGGAGGCCTTGCAGAAGATACTCGTCTCGGGAATAGGCGCGACGCTGGTCATCCCCCAGGTCGCCGAGATCCTCGACTGGCTGGACGAGGCCGCCGCAGCCTTGTAGGCGGGCGGCGGGCCCCAGGGGACCCGCCGGCACGCCCGTTCAGCGGCCGGCTCGCGCCGGTTGCGATTCATGCGCGGCCAGGACCATGGCCGCGCATCGCTCGCCGATCATCATGCACGGGACGCTGGTGTTGCCCGAAATGATCCGGGGCATGACGGATGCATCCGCCACGCGCAGCCCCTCGACGCCATGGACGCGCAATTGTTCGTCCACGACGGCCATGGCGTCGGTTCCCATCTTGCAAGTGCCGACCGGATGAAAAGTGGTGGCGCCGGTGTCGCGGATGAACCGCAGGATGTCTTCGTCGCTTTGCACGTGCAGCCCAGGCTGGATCTCGCTCGCGATCTCGTCCGCGATGGGCTTGGCGGCGACGATTTCCCGCGCCCGGCGCACCGCCGCGACCGCCGTCCGGCGATCCTTGTCGGTATCGAGGAACCGGTAGTCGATGACGGGGTCCTGGCGCGGATCCGGCGACTGGATATGAACGCTGCCGCAACTCTCCGGGCGCTGGACCTGTGCGTAGATGAAGAATCCGTTCGTATTCGACATCCGGCGCTTCTGGTTCTCGATCTCGAGCAGGAACGGATTGATCAGCAGCCCGATGTCCGCCTGTTCGACTTCTTGGCTCGAGCGGGTGAACACGCGCAGGGTCGCGACGCCCTGGGAGATGAAGCCCGAGCGCAGCAGGCCGTAGCGCAGGGTTTCCAGCAGCAGGCGCAGCCCGCGTCCACGGCCGGCGAGCGAGTAGCCCTTTCTCTTGAACGTCCACTTGAGTGTCGGGCCGAAGTGGTCGCGCAGGTTCTCGCCGACGCCGGGAAGGTTCCTGAGCACCGCGATGCCGTGGCGCGCAAGGACGTCGGGGTTGCCGATGCCGGACAGCTCCAGCAGTTTGGGCGAGCCGATGGCGCCCGCGCAGACGATGACCTCCCGGGTTGCCCGCACGTTCTTCCTGGTTCCGCCGTGGTCGAGGGCGATGCCGGTGCAGCGTAAGCCCTCGAAGGTCAGCGCAACGACTTCCGCGCCGCGCATGACGGTCAGGTTCCGGCGGCCGGCGGCGGGAGCCAGGTACTGGGTGGCGGTGCTTTGCCGAAGTCCCCGGTAGATGGTTTGCTGCGCCATGGCCACGCCGTACTGCGTGGCGCCGGTGTAATCCGGGTTCAGCGGATAGCCGATGCTCCGGGCCGACTGGATGAACAGATCGAAGAAGGGCGAGGTCTTGGCCGCCTCGGTCACATGCACCGGACCGGTCCGGCCCCGGTATTCGTCCGAGCCGATCGCCGTGCTTTCGACCTTCTTGAAATAGGGCAGGACGTCCTGGTACGACCAGCCGCGGCAGCCTAGCTTCTCCCAGTTGTCATAGTCCATCCGCTGCCCGCGGTTGTAGATCATGCCGTTGATCGCGCTGGACCCGCCCAGGATCTTGCCGCCGGGGACGTAGATGGAGCGGTTTCCGGTATGCGCGTTGGGCGCGGAGTTCCTGCACCAGTTGACGACGGGATTCACGATGGTGAACGCGGTTCCGCCCGGAGGCCGCGTCCAGAGGTACCGCGCGCCCTTGGTGCCGGCTTCCACGCACAGGACGGCGTATCTGCCGTTCTCGCTCAGCCTGGCGGCGATGACGCCGCCGGACGAGCCGGATCCCACCACAATGAAGTCGTAGGACGACATCTGCTTTTCCATGGCTAGTTCCAGGCACGCTCATTCATAGTTGGTAATGTGGTTTTCCTCGACCACCTTCTTCCACTTGGCGGCTTCCTGCTTCAGGTAGGCCTTGGCATCCGCGGGCGTCCGCGTTTCCGGCGCATATCCCAGGCCGACCAGCTGCTTGTTGATCGCCGGGTCGTTCAGGGCCTTGGCGTAGGCATCGTAGAGGCGGGTGATCGTTTCCTTGGGCGTGGCCGAGGGAACCATGAACATGTACCAGACCGACGGCGTGAAATCCGCCTGCCCGAGTTCTTTCATGGTCGGCACGTCGGGAATGAGAGGCAGCCGCTTGTCCGAGGTCACGCCCAGGATCCGGATCTTGCCCGCCTGTACCAGCGGCAGCGCGTCGGCGGTCGTGGGGAACATGAACTGGACGTCATTGGCCGCCAGGGACTGGATGGCGTACGCATTGCCCTTGAACGGTACGTGCGTGCCGGTACCGCCCAGTTCCTTGAGCAGGCGGACCGAGGTCAGATGCGCCACGGTGCCTGGGCCCCCGGTGCTGTAGTTCAGGCCGGCGGGAGCCTTGGCCGCGGCGACGAAGTCTTCGTAGGTCCGGATCTTCGAGCCGGCGCTGACCGCGAGGACGAGCGGGAAGGTGCCGATTCCGATGACGGGCTCCAGATCGCGCTCGGTACTGTAGGGCAGGTCGTTGCGCATCAGCCCCGCGACCAGGCCGGATATCGTGAACTCGAGAATCGTGCAGCCGTCGGGCTTGGACGCCGCCACGGCGGCGTTGCCTATCGTCGTGGTGGCGCCTGGCCGGTTCTCGAAGACCACCGGTTGCCCGAGGACTTCGGTGACCTTCGTTCCCACGATCCGTCCGACGACGTCGCCCACGCTGCCGGCAGGCTGCGGGATGACCATCTTCATGTACCGGTCCGTGCAGGGGTTGGCCGCGATGGCCTGGCTGCCCCCGGTCCCGAGCAGGACGGCGGCGAGAATGCTGGCGAATCTTGATGTGGAATTCATTTTGGTCTCCAGTGGCCCGGCGGTCGTCCGCGGGCCTGTCGATATGAGGGGGGCGCATCAGCGCCGGGGATTCACAGGAAGATCTGGACCGATTTTTCTTCGGTATAGGAGTAGAGTTCCTCGAGTCCGCGCTCGCGCCCTACGCCGCTGTTCTTGTAGCCGCCGAAGGGAACCGCGCGGGGGTTGGACGCCACGCCGTTGATCCAGACAAAGCCGGTTTGCAGGCGTCGCGCGGTTTTCAACGCGGTCGAGATGTCGCGGGTCCAGATGGCTCCGGTCAGTCCCAGGTCCACGGCATTGGCCATGCCCAGTACGTCGTCGACGTCGGACCAGCGCAGGATGGAAAGCACCGGTCCGAAGATCTCTTCTCTGGCGATCCGCATGTCCTGGGTGACATCGGCGAAGACCGTAGGCTCGTACCAGAATCCCCGCTCGAAGGCCGGGCCCGTGGGACGGCGGCCTCCGGTCACCAGCCGTGCGCCTTCGGCATGCGCCGAGGCGACGTAGCTTTCCACCTTGTCCAGCTGGGTCTTGGAGATGATGGCACCCATCTGCGTGTCCCAGGAGAACGGATCGCCGAGTCGTATGGATGCCGCCTTGGCCGCCACCCGTTTCACGACCTCGTCATAGATGGAGTCGTGTACGAACAGCCGGCTCGTCGAGCTGCAGGATTGGCCTTGCCAGACGAAGTTCATGCCCAGGACAGCGGCTTCCGCGACCTTGTCCAGCGGCGCATCGGGAAATACGATGAAGGGGTTCTTGCCGCCCAGTTCGAGCGAGACCGATTTGACCGCCACTTCCGCCGCGCTGCGCTGGATGGCACGGCCGGTGGCTTCGGAGCCGACGAAGGAGAGCCGCTTCACCCTGGGGTGCCGAACGAGCGCGCCGCCCACCTGGCCGTCGCCGGTCACGACGTTGACGATGCCGGGCGGCAGGATCTGGCTGGCGATCTCGCCCAGCAGCGTGGCCGACAGGGGGCATTGCTCGGAGGGTTTGACCACGACGGCGTTGCCGGCGATCAGCGGGGAGGCCAGTCCGTTGATGGCCATGGCCAGGGGGTGGTTGAACGCGGCGATCCGGCCTACGACGCCGTAGGGCTCGCGGGTCGTGAGGCTCAGCCGGTCGCTGCTGCCCGGAATGGTGCTTCCCTGCAACTCGTAGCCCAGCCCCGCGAAGTAGCGGAGCCTGTCGATGCAGGCCGCGACGTCGCCGTTCATGCCCGTTATCGAATTGCCGGAATCCGCGACTTCCAGCCGCAGCAGTTCGTCGGCGCGCCCGGCCAGGGCGTCGGCGAGCTTGCGCACGTGCGAAGCGCGGTCGGCCACGGCAAGGTCGGCCCATGCTTCCTGCGCGGCCAGGGCGGCGCCGACGGCACGGTCGACATCCTCCGCCGTTCCACGCGGGACTCTGCCGATCAGCCCTTCATCCGCGGGGTTGACGCAATCGAGCCAGCCGGCGCTGCTTTCGGCGGGTTCTCCGCCTATCCACATACGGCCGACGAAGGGTGTCTCCCGCAACGGCGCCGCGGAGAGTTCATTGTTCTTTGACATGGTATTTCCTTGAAGCCACACACAACCAACGGAAAATGCACGCGCACCCGACGCCTCATGGGGACGGCGGGACGCCTATCTTCTGGAAAATCTCGATCCAGCGTTTCTGGTCGCTGGCAACGAATCTGGCGAAATCCTCAGCCGCCTGATGGGACGAGGCGGGGCGGTATCCGGCTTTCCTGATCTCTTCGCCGCCGCTGCCCGCCAGCATCCTGTTCACCTGCTCGAGAATGGCGGTTCGGGTTTCCGGCGGCGTCTCCCTGGGAGCGAAGACCCCGGTCCAGCCCGCGTAGGGTTCGGCGAAAAGACCCAGCTGCACGAGGCTGGGCGCGTTGGGAAGCCGATCATCCCGCCGGGCCTGGGTCACCGCCAGCGCCCGCAGCTTGCCGTCGGCGATGAGGGGAAGCGACAGCGGGATCACGTCGATGGCGAAATCGACCCTGCCCGCTATCAGGTCGGCCCGGAATGCCGAGGCGCCCTGATAGGGGACGTGGACGGCCTTGACGCCCATGGCCGTGGCCAGGTGTTCGGACATGATATGGGCGGTGGTGCCGATGCCGGAGGTCGCGTAGCTGATGGAGCCGCGCGATTTCGCCAGGGCCACGAATTGTTCCCACGTGCTGATGCCTAGGCTGCGCGGTACGACCACCACGTAGTCCTGGTCCATGATCTTCGCGATGGGGGCGAAGTCCTTGTCGATGTCGTAGGGCGGCTTCGCCCGGTTCGCCTTGAGCATGGTGGTCTCGGACTGGGACCCGACAAGAAGGGTGGAGCCGTCGGGGGGCGACTTGGCGACGTGGGCTCCACCCACGGTTCCGCCTGCTCCGGCCCTGTTCTCGACAACGATGGGGATGGGAAGCGACTGCTTCATGGCATTGGCGAGGATGCGCGCCGCCATGTCGGTATTGCCCCCCGCGGCGAAACCGACGACCAGGTTGATCTGGCGGGGCAGGGAAGGGGGCGCGGCCGCAACCGAGAAAGTCGCTGCCAGGGCGGCAATGCCCAGGACCAGGCTGCTACGCATGATCGGTCTCCGAAGGGTTTTGTAAAAGATCGCGTATAGTGGGACTATTGTATTAAAACTATCGGGTCATGTTCAATGCCGGCCGCATAGGGGTTGTTCCCCATCCAAGCCACGGAAGGAATACCCGTGCTTGCCAGTCCGGAAATTAGAAAATAAAATAGTCGCGTATAGCGAGAATATTGCAAATTAACAGGAGCGCGGTGGTGGATGCACAGCAGGCGGTGGGGCCGTTCTACTTCGGACGGCGGTTGCAGTTGGCGTTCCTGGTGGACGACATGGACGAGGCCATCGAGCTGTGGACGGACAAGCTCAAGGTCGGGCCGTTCGTGGTGTTCGAGCATGCGCTCGGCGACAGGCAGTTCGTCCATCGGGGCCAGGCCAGTCCGGTGGATTTTTCGCTTGCTTTGTCATACGTGGGCGAGACGCAGATCGAACTCATCTGCCAGAACAACGATGCCCCGTCGATCTATACGGAGGGCAGGAAGGCTGGGCCGGGGGGCGTGGCCCATCACCTGGCGTTCTGGCCGGACGACATGGGCGCGGCGTATCGGGAACTGACCTCGAATGGATTCGAGGAAGTCGCCTCGATCCGTTCGCCCGCCGGCGAGGTGGATGTCTATTACCTCGGTTCACCGCCCTCGTTGGGGCTGATGGTGGAGATCGTTCCGATGAACGAGGCCCGCAGGGTGTATTTCTCGCAGATCAAGGCCTTGTGCGAGCAGCCCGGGGGGAGCCAGGCGCCCCTGCGCTTCAGGGATAAATACCACTTCCTGAGTGTGCTCGAGGCGTCGAAGCGCGGGTAGGTCAGCGCGCGGCCCGCGCCGATCCATAGGCGCGGGGGGGATTCACCAGGGTGCCCCCTTCGTCCGCCAACTGGTCGCTCAGCTGTTTTGCCGCGGCGACGACCGCCTCGCTATAGGCGGCCAGCTTCTTCCGGTCCAGCCTTTCCTCGGAGCCCGCCACGCCGATGCTGCCGACGACCAGTCCCTCGGCGTTGAAGACCGGCGCGGATACGCCGAAAACCCCAGGATTGAATTCGCCATGCGTGACCAGGTAGCCTTCACGGCGAACCGCGGTCAGGTTGTCCCGGAAGCTGTCCCAGTCGGTCCCCAGTCCGGCCAGCGCGATGGCGCGCTGGTGCTGCTTGAAGATGCTGCGCAGGCGGTGAGGGGGCAGATAGGGCAGGATGATCTTCGACGCGGCGCCCGAGAACAGCGGCCTGCGTTGGCCACGCGAGAACAGCGCGGGCGGACTGCCTTCGGCCAGTTCCTCGCGTATGCACATCACTGAATCGCTGTACAGCGCGCAGAGCAGCGCCGAATGCCCGGTCAGTTCCACCAGCGAACGCAGGACCTGGGCTCCCGCCTTGTACAGCGGATCCGTCATCCGGATCTGCCGGTCGAATTCCACGATGCGGGGGCCGAGTACGTAGCGCCCGTTCGCGACGGCTTCGATCAGGCCCGCCGAGTGAAGCGCCTTGATGTACCGGTAGGACGTGGAGCGGGAGGTGCCCAGATAGGTCACCAGGTCCGAGACGGGACGAACCGAGGCCGAAGGCGTGAACAGGTCCAGCAGCCCGAGCATCCGCTCGAAGCTGCTTTGAGCGTCAGGCTCTTTTGCGCTCTTCGCCGTTGCCGTCTTGCGGCCTTTCTCGGCCCCTGCGCGCTTCGCAACGTCCTTCACCATTGCGTGGATCCCCGATGGTCTTGCACTAAACAAATCTCAAATGGAGAAATTTCATCGAGACTATAACCTATCGGAAGAGCCCCGCACGCCGCCCGTTCGCGCTATTGCCGGGGGATCTTCGCGTCCACGATGACCTTCTGCCAATAAGCCAGATCGTCCTTCATGAATTTGCCGAACTCGGCGGAGGGACGCGCGATGACATGGCCGCCGAGGTCCCGGATCCGGGCCTGGATCTCAGGCTGTTTCATGACCTGCACGGTCCATGCCGAAAGCTTGTCGACGATGTCCTTGGGCGTGGCGGGCGGGGCCACGACGCCGTACCAGACGGTGGACGTGAAGCCCGGAAGCACCTCGGAGACAGAGGGAACGTCCGGCAGCAACTCGTGCCGGGCCAGACTGCCGACCCCCAGCGCCCGCAGGCGTCCGCTCTTGATGTGGGGCAAGGACATGCCCAGTTCGCCGAAGAACATGTCGACCTGACCCGACATGAGCCCGGTGACCGTCGCGGCGGAACCCTTGAAAGGGACGTGGACGATGTCCGTTCCCGTCTGGGTCTTGAACAGTTCCGACGAAAGGTGGGTCGATGTCCCGACACCGCCCGAGCCGTAGTTGAGCTTGCCGGGGTTCGCCTTCGCGAACGCGACCAGTTCCTTGATGGACTGGAACGGCGCCTCGGCGCGGACGAGCAAGACGTTGGTCGACTCCGACGTGAGCGAGATCGGCGTGAACGCCAGCGGGTCGTAGCCCAGTTCCTTGTACAGGACCTTGTTGACCCCGAGTGGACCGGGCGAACTGAAGAGCAGGGTGTAGCCATCCGGCTTGGACCGGGCCACGTAGTCGGCTCCCACGCTTCCGCCGGCGCCGCCCGCCTTGTTCTCGACGATCACCTGGATCTTCATGTTCTTCCTCAGCTCTTCGGCCAGGAGACGCGCCAGGTTATCGGTGTTGAAGCCCGGCGCGACCGGAACCACGATCCGGATCGGGCGATTGGGATAGGCCTCGTCGGCCCAGGCTGTTCCCGACCAGGCGCCGGCGACCAGGAGGCAGGCGACGGCGCACCTTCTCGAGACGGATTTCATGGACATGCTTGTCTCCTCGTTGATATGGTTTTCAGATGCGGTTCATGCAGCGGGCCGCGTGGATGCGAGCAGTTCGCGGACCTGCGCAAGCTCGTCCACGCGCCAGCAGAGGCCGGCCAGGGCCGAGGCCTGGGGCGGCTTTAGCCGCAGCAGCGCCTGGCCCATGAATTTTTCCGTCAGGTCTTCATCGGACATCGGGTTGTCGATGCTGCCTCGGCAATGCGATACCTCCACGGTGTGCCGCGCGCCGTCTGCCAGGCCGACCGTCAGCCGGGCCGCCTCGGGAGCGATTTCCCCGGGAGCCAGTTCGATGATTTCCCTGAGCCGGGCCACCCGCGCGTCGCCGATGGCGGGCAGGTCGACCTCGGCCAGCCCCGCCCGTCCGAAGACAAGCGTGGCGGCTATGCCGTGGCACAGGCTTACCTTGGCCTCGAGCGGTGTCGTGGGATGGCGGCGGGCACCCAGCGTCAGGCCGTTGCCATGCACCTGGAGTTCGATGCTACGGATGGCATCGACGTTGCCGTGCCGGCTCAGCCACTGGAGCGCGGCGTCGATCGCCGGATGCACGACGATGCCGTAGGGGTAGGGCTTGTAGGTCAGCGATTCCACCTCGAAGGCCGTGCCCAGTCCGTCGGTCAGATAGGGCGCATGGGGATGGTCCGAGAACAGCTGCAGGAAGCCATGGGCCCCTTCCAGCGAGGCGGCGGGGCCGCCCAGCCCGGCCTGGGCCAACAGGGCGGCGCGCAGCCCGCATTGGCCGGCATGCCCGAATATATAGGTGCTCGACATCGTCCCGTGGGCGATACGCAGGCCGGACGACTGGATCGCCGCGATGCCGATGGCTTGTTCGATGCCCCGGGCGTCCAGTCCCAGCGCCTTGGCCGCGGCGGCCGCCGCGCCGATGCCGGCGGTTATGCCTGTCTGCGACCATCCTATGTCGCAGGCCGCGGGGGCTGTCGCGACGGCCTTGCTGGCCCGGGAGGCCACTTCCACGCCGGCGACGAACGCGGCCACGAATTGCGCGCCGCTCAGGTCGCGCTCGTCCGCCAGCGCCAGCACGGCCGTGGCGACGGCGCCGCTGGGATGCAGGATGGTTTGCGAGTGGGTGTCGTCGAAGGCGTAGGCCGCCGAACCCAGGCAATTGACGAGCGCCGCGGTCAGCGGGTCGGTCCGCCGGCCGGAGCCGATCAACGTAGCCGTGCCGGTCCCGCCCAGGGGAAGCAGGGCGTTGCCCACCGTCTGGACGGTCTCGTGGCCCGCCCCGCCCAGGCAGCAGCCCACGATGTTGACGATGGCGCGCCGCGCGGCGTGGACCGTGGGGGCCGGCAACCGGTCGAAGGCGAGCTGCCAGGTGAAGGCGGCGAGCCGGGCGGTGGCGCCGCCCTGATCGTGGGCGCTAGGCATGCTCACTTGTCCTCGTCCATCCAGCGCGCGGCCAGCCTGGCTCCGCCTTCCGGCAGGGATTGCTCCAGCATGAATTTGTAGACCTTCATGCTGTCCTCGTCGCGATAGCCGGCGGCGGCGGCCTCGCGATAGACCTCCAGGATGCGGGGGGCCAGCCACATCGGCGCGCCGTGCCGCTCCGCTTCCTCCAGCACCAGGGCCTCGTCCTTCAGGCCGATGGCCAACGGCCCGTTGTATTTGAATGTTCCGCTCAGGATGGCCGCGGGTACCTTATGCGTGGTCGTGTAGTTGCGGCCCGAGCCCGCATTGAACACGTCGTTCAGGATCCTGGGGTCGAGGCCCGCCTTCACTCCCATCGCGAGGCCTTCGAACACGGCCAGCCGGCCCGCTGCGGACACATGGTTGTTGATGATCTTCGCCACCTGGGAGATTCCAGGTTTTTCACCCAGGTAGATCAGGTTGCCAGCCAGCCCTTCCAGTGTGGGGCGCGCCAGCGCGAAGGCGTCGGCCGCGCCGGAGACCAGGACCGCCAGCGTACCCGCGCGGGCGCCCGGAGGACCGCCGCTGACGGGCGCGTCGAGCAGTCCGATATCGCGAGCGGACAGGCCGGAGGCGATCTTCTCGATCGTCCCGCTGCCCAGCGTCGAGGTTTCGACATAGACGCGCAGTTGTTTGCCGTATACGACGCCGCTGTCGCCGAGCGCCACCGACAGGCTGGCTTCCCGGGAGGGCATGGACGCGATGATGATGTCGCACATGTCCGCCAGGGCCCTGGGCGTGCCGACGGACTCGGCGCCCTGTTCGACCAGCGGCGCCACCGCGGCGGGGTTGCGGTCGCACACCGCGACCGGCGCGCCCAGTTCGAGCAGCCGGAGCGCCATCTGCTGCCCCATGTTCCCCACACCGATGAGGCCCACTTTCATTGGCGTCATTCCTCGTTTCTCCTGTGTCTGGTCGCACGCGTCGGCGTCCAGGCCCGCGGCAAGTTGAAAAATAAGTCTCTAAATACGGGATATATGAATATTAGCGATCGTGCCGAGGTTGTGTCCGGGAAATTAGCCAGTTTTGGCGTTTGTCCCTATTGGCGTTCAGCAACAAATTTTTCCGCAGGAGCATATGGTAGAACAAATTTTGTTAAGTGTCATATGGCGGGAAATGTTATATTTGTTCCAGGGGCGCGTCGCGGTGACGTTGTCCATGAAGATCGATACATCATGAACTCTGTTTACGACTACATCATCGTGGGCGCGGGCTCCGCCGGATGCGTGCTGGCGAATCGCCTCTCGGCGAACGCCGACAACACGGTGCTTCTGCTGGAAGCCGGGCAGGACTTCGCGCCTGGGCCCGAACCCACCGACATCCGCGATCCGTATCCGCTCTCGTCCTATAACTCGTCCTATTTCTGGGCTGACATCAAGGCATTCTGGGGGAACAGCGGCTCGGGCGCCGCCGTGAAATTCCCCCAGGCGCGCGTCGTCGGCGGTGGATCATGCGTGGCCGGCATGGTGGCGTTCCGCGGAACGGCGGAGGATTACGCGGAATGGGAACGCATGGGCGCCCAGGGATGGGCCTGGGAAGACGTCCTGCCGTACTTCCGCAAGCTCGAGACCGACCAGGATTTCCGCGACGCGAGCCATGGCGCGAGCGGGCCGATTCCCATCCGCCGCGTGCCGCGCGAGAGCTGGCCGCCGCTGACCCATGCCATCGCGGGCTATGCCGAGGCCGAGGGCTTTCCTTTCATCGCGGACATGAACTCGGACTTCCGCGAGGGCTTCGGAGCGACTCCGATCAGCAGCACGGATGCCGGGCGGATCACGACCGCCGCCGGCTATCTGACACCGGACGTCCGAGCCCGGCCCAACCTGACGATCAGGCCGGGCGCCGTCGCCAGGACACTGGTCATCCAGGATGGCAGGGCCACGGGCGTGATCGTGGAGATCGACGGCCGGGCCGTGACCTTCTCCGGGCGCGAGGTGATCCTTTCCGCGGGCGCCATCCATACGCCCAGCCTGCTCCTGCGTTCGGGCGTCGGCGATGCCGACGGCCTGCGGCGCCTGGGAATACCGGTCCACGCCGACCGCCGCGGCGTGGGGAAGAACCTGCAGAACCATGCCGCCCTGTTCATCGGCGCGGTCCTTCCGCGCGGATTCCGCCAGGGACAGGCCCTGCGCACGCACCCTACGGCGTGCTTTCGTCTTTCCTCGGGGCTCGACGGAGCCCCCGGGTCCGACGTCTACATCAACATCCAGAGCAAGACCTCGTGGAACGCGATGGGCAATCGCCTGGCCAGCCTCAACGCTGTCCTGCTCAAGCCCCAGGGAGCGGGGGAAGTGTCGCTGAAGTCCGCCGACCCGACGGTCGCTCCGCTGGTGGAGTTCGGCTTCGGGATGCACGAAGGGGACATCCGCAGGCTGGCCGAGGGGCTCCGGCAGATCATCAAGCTGCTGGGATCGTCTCGTGTCGCGCCACGGATGGGGCGGCCGTTCGTGGTCAGGGTGGGGGACAGGATCAGGAAGTGGAATGCCCATACCACCGTCAATGCGGTGCAGGCGCGCTTGTTCGCCGTGATGCTGGACATGATGCCGCTGGCCCTGGCCGATCGCCTGCTCGCGCGGATGACGGGCGAGGCGGTTGACCTGGCGCGCCTGGCCGGGGACACGGAGGCGCTGATCGATTTCGTGCGCCGCGAAGTATCGGGCGTCTATCATCCGGTGGGAACGTGCCGCATGGGCCGCGCGGACGATCCCGATGCCGTGGTGGACGCGAAAGGCCGCGTCATCGGCGTGGCGGGCCTGCGCATCGGGGATGCGTCGATCATGCCGACCATCCCACGGGGCAACACCAATATTCCCACCATCATGGTGGCGGAGAAGCTGGCCGCGCACATCATCGAGGAAGGGCGCTAGATCGATGCGAGCCAGTCGTCCATGCCACGCAGCTTCTGCGCGAACGGCCTGGCGAACGACGCGGGAACGTCGCAGCTCCAGTCCAGGGTATGCAGGCGGGCATGGATCTTCCAGGCGCCATCCTCCAGCCTGAGCCTGTCCAGGTATCGCAGGCTTCTTGCCGAGACGGTCGTGCCATCCTGCTGCACGAGGAAGGCAAAGGCATTGATTTCCGTCTCGGCGAAAGACGCGGTCAATGACCTGAAAAGCAGGTTGCCCATGAAATGGGTGGAAATCCTGCACTTTCCTTCTTCAAGGTTCCGGAAGAGTGCGATCTGGTCCAGGAGAGCTTCCCGCCCCCTTGCCGGCGGGCGGCCTTCGTACTGGGCGACGACGTCGTCCGTGAAGCAGGTCTCCACCAGAGCCCGGTCGGCATTGTCCGCCGCATTGAAATAACGCGTGTGGAGATCGTGGATGGCCGCGCGGTCCAGAAGCCGCTGCAATGCGTCGTGGTTGGGCATGGGGGGGTCATTGCTTCTGCATGCCGAGATCGGTCATGAGTTCTTGCGCGGCGGCAACTTCGCGCATCAGGAACTCGTTGAACTGCGCGCCGGTAAGGTCCATGATTTCCGTGCCGTCCTGCCGCAGCCTGTCCTGGACGGCCTTGAGCGAGCGGGTGTATCGAAGCGCTTCCCCTAGCTTGGCAAGAGCCTGGGGCGGTGTGCCGGCGGGCGCCAGCAGGCCGACCCAGGTATAGGCGGTGTAGTCCGCCGCGCCGGTTTCCGCGATGGTGGGGACATCGGGAAACGCCGGATGCCGGGTGTTCGAGGCAATGGCCAGCACGCGGAACTGCCCCGCCTTGGCCTGCGGGCCCGCGCTGTCGAAGGTCGTGAAGATCATGTCCACCCGGCCACCGGTCACGTCCGGCAGCGCTGGCGCGTTGCCCTTGTAGGGAACGTGGACCAGGTCCAGGCCGGTCTGGCGGAGGAACTGGGCGGCGGCCATGTGCGAGCCCGTGCCGACGCCCGCGGACGCATACAGCACCTTGCCCGGATTGGCCTTGGCGCGGGCCATGAACTCCACCAGCGACCTGTCGGGTTTCGACGGGCTTTCCATGACCAGGAACGGAGAGCGCGTGAGCGCGCCGACCGCGACGAAATCCTTGGCGACGTCATAGCCCGGGTCCTGGCGCAGCGCCATCTGCTGCGCCACCGTAGCCGTCGTGCCGAGCAGCGTATAGCCGTCCGCCTGTGCCGCCTTCGCGGTGCGGATGCCGATCAGGCCATCGCCACCGGCGCGGTTTTCGACGACCACCGACTGTTTCAGGTATTCGCCCATGTGCTGCGCGAAGAGCCGCGTCATGCCGTCTGTGTAGCCGCCTGGCGCGGTGTTGACGATGATGCGTATCGGCCGGCTGGGGTAGGAGTCGGCTGCCAGGCAGGTGGCGGCTTGGCTGGCCGCCAGGCTCGCGGCCAGTAGTGTCCGGGTCATCCATGGGCGCATGGGAAGTCTCCTTGGTCGAGGGTTGTAATTGTGTCCTATATTATGAGATTATTTTATTTAATGTGTTGAAAGAAGCACCCTAGGATTTTCCATAGTCCATTTGTAGGCCAAAAAACAAGGATTTTTGCTCTTCTTGCCGGTTTTCATGAATGATCATAAAATCATCCCGTATTTTAGGATTTATGTAAGATTTCTAGGATCAAGGATGGCCCATTCCCACGATCTTTGCGAAGACTTGGCCCGGTTCGCGACCGGGACGCGCTATGACGCTCTACCGGATACCGCCATCGAAGCCGCGCGCAAGAGCGTGCTCGATACCCTGGGCGTCATCCTGGCCGCCAGCGGCATGGAGCCCGCCGTGCGGCCTTTCGTCGACCTGGCGCTGGAAGCCGGCGGCAAGCCCGAAAGCACGCTTCTGGGGTTCGGGGCGCGCGTGCCCGCGGGCGCCGCGGCCATGGTCAATGGTGCCATGGCGCATTGTCTGGATTTCGACGACCGCACCGCATGGGGCGCGCATTCGGGCAGCTCCATGATTCCGGCCTTGGTCGCGCTGGCCGAACGGGAAGGGGGCATCAGCGGGCAGCGGCTGATCGAGGCCGTGGCCGTGGGCCAGGACCTGTTCATCCGGCTGCGCTGCAACGTCGGCTGGGAACACGACTGGAACCTGTCCAGCGTTCTGGGACCGCTCTCTGCCGCCGCCGCGGCCTCCCACCTGCTTGGATTGCCAGGCGAGCAAACCGCCAATGCCATGGCGATCGCCTCCTTGCAGTCGGGTGGAACCATGCAATTGATCTATGGAGCCATGCACCTGCGCGGCATGTATGCGGGCGGCGCGGCCAGCGCGGCGGTGCAGGCGGTCCTGCTGGCGCGCAAGGGCCTGAGCGGCATCGATGGCTTGCTCGAAGGCCGGGCCGGTTTCCTGAACGTGTACTTTCGGGGCAAGTACGAGCGCGAGAAGATATTGGCGGGCCTGGGGGTGGACTACTCGGGAGCGGCCATGCTGTACAAGCCCTGGCCGATGGTCGGGATCGCCCATACCTATATTCACGCCACCATCGAGTTGATGAAGGAGCATGGACTCGGGGCGGCCGACATCGAGCAGATCCGTGTATTCATCGGGGACTTCCAGCGGCAGATGTGCGCTCCGCTGGATCGCCGCCGTGCTCCTCAGACGGCGCTCGATGCGAAGTTCAGCCTGCCGTTCTGCGTCGCCCTGGCCGCGGTGCACGGCCAGATCCGGATTCGCGATTTCAGCCCGCAAGCCTTGGCAAACCCGGAGGTCCTGGCCATGGCCGCCAGGGTGGTGCCGGTCGAGGACAGCGCTGCCGAATGGAAGACGAAGTCGCCGGAGGCGCGCGTGGAGATGATCACGCGCGATGGCCGAAAACTGGAGCGCCTTGGAACTGGCGTGCCTGGCAGTTCCGAGGCGCCCATGGCGTGGAGCGATCTGCGGCGCAAGTTCAGCGACTGTGCCGGAGCGGGAGCCAATTCGATCGCGCCAGCTCGTATCGAGGCCGTCGCGGACCTGATCGAGCGCCTGGAAACGATCGGCGACGTTGCCGAAGTGGTAAGGGCACTGGACTGATACGGAGGCCGTCCCGGGCTATTGAGAGGGATACCGCAGCGCTTCTATGACCAGCGCCAGCGCCGGCGAGATCTGGCGCCGGTTCGCATAATAGAGGTGGTAGCCGGGATATCTTGGCCACCAATCCTCCAGCACCGGCTCCAGCCGTTTGCCCTCGATGTGGGGTTGGACGAGATCGTACGGCACGTATGCCAGGCCCATCCCGTCCAGCGCGGCCTGCAACATCAGAAAGGTGTTGTTGAAGACGGTCTGCCCGTCGACCCGCACGTTCAACGATTTTCCGTCTTTCTCGAAATCCCAGGCATACAGGCCGCCGTGGGTGGGAAGACGCAGGTTGATGCAGCAATGTTCAGTCAGGCCGTGGGGCGTGACGGGGCGGCGGCGGTTCGCCAGGTACTGGGGGGATCCCGCCACCGCCATGCGCAGCTCCGGCGCAATGCGTACCGCGATCATGTCCTTGTCCACGCGGTCTCCCACACGAACGCCCGCGTCGAAGCGATGCGCGGCGATATCGGTGAATGCATAGTCCACGTTGAATTCGATCCGGATGTCGGGATACTGCCGCAGCAGCGGCAGCAGCCGTGGCCAGAGCGCCGTCGTGATCGCATGGTCGTGCGCCGTTATCCGCACCGTCCCGGCCGGCTTGTCCCGCATCGCGGTCAACGAGGCCAGCTCCTGCTCGATTTCGGTCAGGCGCGGCGCCAGGACGTTCAACAGCCTGTCTCCGGCGGCGGTCGTCGAGACGCTGCGCGTCGTCCGCGTAAGCAGCCGCACGCCCAGGCGGGCCTCCAGGGCCAGCATGGCGTGGCTCAGGGCCGAACGCGACAAGCCCAGTTGGGCGGCGGCGCGGGTGAAGCTGCGCGCATGGGCAACCGCAACGAAGGCTTGCAGATCATTGAGGTTCTCTTTAGTCATTGGTGAATTCTATGCACTAGCCCATGCTGATTTTACTGTCTTCCCAACGAATCGCCGCAGCCATACAGTGGCGATGCATGTTGACAGGAGAGAGTCATGGAACTCAAACGAGCAGGGTCCCAACCCTCGATCAGGGGGCCGGCCGAGCGGTTTACCGGCACGGTACGCATCGATCCGCTGAACAGTCCTCCGGCTCCGGCGCGAGTATCGTGCGCCGCCGTCACCTTCGAGCCGGGGGCGCGCACGGCGTGGCATACCCATCCACTCGGGCAGACGCTCATCGTCACGGCCGGCTGCGGCTGGACCCAATGCGAGGGGGAAGCCATCGTGGAAATCCGGGCGGGCGACGTCATCTGGTGCCCACCCGGGCACCGGCATTGGCACGGTGCCTCGCCGACTACCGCCATGACCCACATCGCGGTCCAGGAAGCGCTGGACGGCAGGAACGTGGAATGGATGGAGCACGTCACCGATGAGCAATACCACGCTCGCTGAGAACCGCCGCGCACGCTTGCGCGCCGGTGTCCTTGCCATGGCGCAGGGTGATCGCGGTTTTTGCCGCTGCCGGCGACATTTTCGAACGCGACACCTTGACTGCCAAAAGGACGGAGCCCTGGATCGACAGCTGGCCGCCGGGAAGGGGGCCTGATCCATGGGCGCCGCGGATGTCCACGATGCCTGTGCAAGCGCATCGAAAAGCGGTGCACGGGCGGCGCTGATCGCCGCGCTGCTGGGATTCTTCGTCATTACGCTGGACGCGGTCGTGGTCAATGTGGCGCTGCCCACGCTGGCCCATGATCTCGGGGCCGGCGTGGCCGGCCTGCAATGGGTGGTGGATGGCTACACGCTGATGTTCGGCGCGCTGCTGTTGTCCGCCGGCGCGCTTGGCGACCGCATGGGCGCCAGGCGGATCTTCGGCGTCGGGCTGGCGGTGTTCGTCGCGGCGTCCGTCGTCTGCGGCTGGGCGCCATCGCTGGCGGTGCTTGTGGCTGCGCGCCTGGTGCAAGGAGCGGGCGCGGCGGCGATGATGCCGGCGTCCATGGCTCTGATCCGCCAGGTCTATCCGGATCCGGGCCCGCGTGCCCACGCGATCGCGCTGTGGGCGATGGGAGGCTCGGTGGCGGCTACATCCGGGCCGGTGATCGGCGGCTGGCTGGCATTGCTGAGCTGGCGCTGGATCTTCTTCATCAACGTTCCCGTGGGCCTGTTGACGCTCGCCTTCCTGGTACGGACGCCGCAGTCGCCACGGCGATCCGTACCCTTCGACCCGCTGGGGCAGACGACTGCCGTGTTCGCCATGGGAGCGCTGATCTATGGGGCCATCGAGGCGGGTTCGCAAGGGCTGGGAGCCGTATCGGTATGGTTCGCCTTTGCCCTGGCGGCCGCAGCGCTGGCCACGTTCGCGTGGTCGCAGGCGCACGGCACGCATCCGATGGTGCCGCTGGAACTGCTGAAGCCGCGCAACGCCAGGGTCGCCCTGGCGGTGGGCTTCACGTTCATGGTGGGGTATTTCGGCCTGCCGTTCGTGATGAGCCTGTATCTGCAGCAACACCGCGGTTTGTCCGCGCCGGCTACCGGGGCAGCGTTTCTGCCGATGATGCTGACAGGCTTGGTACTGACGCCGTTCAGCGCGCGGCTGGTGCGGCGCCATGGCGCAAGGGCGATGATCGTGAGCGGACTTCTCGCCATGGCGTCGGGTTTGGCCGTCATCGCCGCGCTTCCCGCATCGGCGCCGGTGGGGCTGATCGCGGCGCTGATGGTGCTCGTGGGCCTGGCCGGGCCGTTGGTTGCTCCCCCGGTGACGGCCGTGCTGTTGTCCAGCGTGCCGGCGGCACTGGCGGGGACGGCCAGCGGCGTCTTCAATACCGGCCGCCAGGTGGGAGGAGCGCTGGCCGTAGCGGTATTCGGTACGCTGCTGGCGCAGGCCCCGAGCTTCCTGCTGGGGATGCGGGCAAGCCTGGGGCTGGCGGCGGGACTGTCATTGGCGACGGCGTTGATCAGCCTGCGGCTGGAGGCTTGATTCCGGGAAGGGCGCGGCCAAAGCGGCGGGTATGTCGATAAGGCCGATGAATCGTCGAAGAGAAATTTCGCATTGGACTGGATGCTCTCTGCCCCGGAAGATCTCGGGCAATGAAAGAGGCCCGACGACGTGGAGCCTCTGTTGAGACAGTCATGGAATCGGCAAGCATCGGAATGCTGGGCGTCGGCAACATGGGGTATCCCATGGCGCTGAGACTCCTGGAAATGGGCCTGGGAATCACTGTCTGCGATCTCGATTCCGAGGCCGTCGGGAGATTGTGCGAGAAAGGAGCGGCCAAGGCGGATACACCCAGACAGCTTGCGCAGCGCTGTGACCTCATCCTCGCGTCCATGCCGACGCTCGACGCGAGCCGTACTGTCGCTCTCGGCAGGGAAGGGGTGGTGCATGGGGCGAGGTTGAAGGTGTATGTCGAGACATCCACGGTGGGGAACGCGGGCATCCAGGAGATAGCGCAAGGGCTGCGCGACAAGGGGATCGGTTTCGTCGATGCCCCGGTCAGCGGCGGGCCGCCCGCCGCCCGCGACGGAACCTTGGCCGTGCTGGCTTCCGGAGAGAAAGCGCACTTTTCCTTCTCCAGGCCCGTGCTCGAGTGCCTGGCCGGAAAATTGTTCTATCTGGGGGAGCGGCCCGGCATGTCGCAGGTCGCGAAGCTGATCAACAACCACATTTCGGCAGCTGGCAGGCTGGCGGTCTTCGAAGGCCTGGCCATGGGAATGAAGGCCGGCATGGATCTCCAGGTGCTCAATGACGTGCTCAACGCCGGGTCGGCACGGAACTATACGACCACCGACAAGGTGCCCGCCGCGATTCTGACCGGAACATACAAGTTCAATGGGCCGCTATCGATCGGGTTGAAGGATGAGGCGCTGCTTGTGGACGAGGCACAGCGCCTTGGCGCTGCACTCTGGCTCGCCCCGCGCATACTCGATTTCTATCGGGACGCGGCGGCGGCCGGGTACGAGAGCGAAGACAGCATGAAGGCCTTCCTTTATATCGCTTCCTTGCCGCCATCAGGCGGAAATGATCAGAAAATCGGAGACAGTCCATGAGTATTCGCCAGATTTCCCGTCGTGTGGCGCTGAAGTATGCAGCGGCCTTCGGTGGGGCCGCAATGCTGAAGCCAACGCTTGCCCAGCCTTCGTACCCGGGGCGGCTCATACGCATGGTCGTGCCGGTCGCCCCGGGATTCGGTACCGACACCCTGGCCAGAGTCCTCGCGGAGGAACTGCGCAAGAAATTCAAGCTCCAGATCATCGTCGAGAACAAGGCGGGGGGGGCCGGTGGCAGTGTCGGCGCGGAGCACGTCTATCGGGCGGATCCCGATGGATACACGCTGCTGTTCACTTCCCAGGGGCCGCTGGGGATCAACAAGCTCTTGTATGCGAACCTGCCCTATGAACCATCCGGGTTCGAGCCGATCGCGCTGGTATCGGAGTCGGCGAATGTCCTGCTGGTACGTTCGGACTCGGGACTCAAGTCGCTGGAGGCGCTCGTCGCCGCGGCGAAGGCGGCTCCAGGGAAGTTGACATACGGCTCCGGCGGAATAGGAACCACGACGCACCTGTCGGCGGAGCTTCTGAAGGCCCGCACCGGCGTGAACATCATGCACGTGCCATTCAAGGGCTCGGCCGCTGCCGCGACCGGCCTCATGTCGGGGCAGGTCGACATGTTCTTCGGTGAATTGGGGGCATCGCTTCCCCATATCAAGAGCGGGCGGCTGGCGGCATTGGGGGTCGGGTCGCCGAACCGCCAGCCGCAGTTACCCGACGTCGCCGCGATTGCCGAGTCTATCCCCGGGTTCCGGGCGACCGTCTGGTTCGGCCTGGTCGCACCTCCCAGGACGCCCGGGCATGTCGTCGACGTTGCGTCGAAGTGGGTAGTGGATGTCCTGGCACAGCCGGAGGTCAGGTCCAGGCTGGAAACCCTTGGCACGCGCCCGATCGGAACGCCGTCGGCGGAATTCCGCAAGTTCATCGACGATGACTTCTCGTATTGGCAGAAGGTGATCCAGGAGGCCGCCATTGCTGCACAGTGAGCATGGTGCCACGAGATCATTGGCTGCGTGGGCGAGTGATCTCTCGCTGCCGGAGATTCCGCGGGAAGTGGAGGCGGGCGCCACGAGACTTTTCATGAACATTCTCGGGTGCATGGTGGCCGGTTCGCGCCATGAAGTGGTCGATACCACCGTCCGGGCGCTGGAGGAGTTCTTCGGGGCACCAGGCGCAACTCTGGTCGGTACTCGTCTGAGAATGGATGCGCTGAATGCGGCTTTCCTGAACGCACTGGCCGCAAGCGCCCATGCGTTCGACGACACGCATGAGCGGGCAATCGTCCACCCCTCGGCACCCGTCGCCGCGGCCTTGCTGTCCACGGTCGAGAGGTCGGGATTCCGTGGGGCGGAGCTGTTGGCGGCCTTCGTTGCCGGTGTCGAGGCGACGAACCGGGTCGCGTGCTCCTTGTCGGTACCACCGGCAAGGTGCAACCTGGCCTGGATGCTCTCGGGCGTGGCGGGAACGATAGGCGCCGCGGTCGCGGTCAGCAGGCTTCTGTCGCTGGACGTACGCGAGACGTGCAGTGCCATCGGTCTCGCGTCGTCATTTTCGTCCGGGCTGCGAGCGCTGCATGGAACGAAGGGTATTCCCCTTACTCCTGCCCAGGCTTGTCAGGCTGGCCTCAAGGCCGCCCTGCTGGCGAAGGGAGGCATCGATTGCGAACGGGCGGGCCTCGAGACGGAGATGGGGCTGCTCCATACGTTCGGGAGCGAGCCTGACGTCGGCGCGCTGGTGGATGGGCTGGGGGATCGGTACGAACTGCTGAATACGAACATAAAGCCTTATCCGTGCGGCGTGGTCATACATCCGGTAATCGATGCGTGCGTGGAGCTTCACCACGGAAAGCGGGTCAGGCCGCATGCGGTCCGGCGCATATGGGCCGATGTCCATCCGGCGGCGTTCAGACTGGCGGGCAATCGGGCCGTAGACGCGTATCAGGCTCGGACCAGCATTCCCTACTGGATGGCAGCCGTACTCCATCGGGGCCGTGCAGATCTCGAGGCGGCAAGTGCCGCGCTGTTCGAGGATCCCCGCATCGCCAGCCTGCAGGCCTTGATCGAGGTGAGATGCGCCGCCGATGTCGGGGCCGAATCGGCCAGGGTCGTCTGCGAGCTGATCGACGGATCGTGTATCGAAAGCCTCGTGACCCATGCGGTGGGAAGCCGGGCCAGGCCGATGACGGATCTGGACGTGCGCGCCAAGTTCGAGACACTTTGCGAGCCGGTGCTTGGTACGGAGGAGACCCGGCGGCTGCTGGGGGCATGCAGGCGAATGGCCTTGCTCGACGATGTCTCGGAAGTCTTGCCGGAGGGAGGGAAAAATGGACCTGGGGCTTGAGGGAAAGGTGGTGCTGGTGACGGGCGGGAGCCGAGGAATCGGATGGGAATGCGCCCGCGTGTTCGGCCTGGAAGGAGCCCGCGTTGCCCTTGCCTCCCGCGGGGAAGAGGGGCTGCGGGAGGCAAGGCGTCAACTGGCGGAGCTCGGGGTGGACGCGACCGCCATACCCGTGGATTTTCGCGATGGCGAGAAGGTCAGGAAGGCGGTGGACGCCGTGGAGACGGCGCTGGGACCCATCGACGTACTGGTCAATTCCGCCGGCTCGGCGAAGCACTATCCTCCGGAGCATGATGACCATGGGCGATGGCGAACGGGAATGGAAGACAAGTACCTTTCTTCCGTGCATGCGCTGGATGCCGTCGTTCCACGCATGGGGCACAGAGGCGGCGGGGTGGTCGTGAACATCGCAGGAGCGGGCGGCAAGGTCTCCAATCCCATGCACATGCCCGGCGGGGCAGCCAACGCCGCAATCATACTGGTCGCGTCCGCCATGGCCAAGGCCTGGGGACCCAGGGGAGTGCGTGTGAATACGATCAACCCCGGCGCCATAGAGACGGAACGCCTGGCCGCCGCGTTGCGGGTCAAGGCCGAGACATCCGGCAAAACCATGGAGCAGGTTCGAAGCCAGGCCCTGTCCGCGATACCGCTGGGGCGCTACGGCCGTGGCGAGGAGATCGCGTGGCTGTGCGCTTTCCTTGCATCGGACAGGGCCGGCTACATTTCCGGAGCGACGATTGCCATCGATGGAGGCGCTACCTGTCTCGCCTAGGGCCTGTTCAGATTCGCGATTTCCTCGACGATGTCCACCAGGGCCTGGAGGCCGGGAACGTCACGCTGGGGATTCCAGGCCAGGAATGCACTGGGTTGCTTGTCGACACCGCGTAGCGGCACATAGACGACGCCGGCGATCCCCGCCTTGCTGACGGACTCCGGTACCAGCGAGACACCCAGTCCCGAAGCGACCAGGGCGACGATGCTGAGTACCTGGGTCGCCGCGACCCGGACCTTGGGTTCGAATCCCGCGGCCGCGCACAGCGCGACGACATGATCGTAATAGGCCGGCGAGGGATCGCGGGAGAACATCACGAACACATCCCGTTGCAAATCCCGGACATCGATTCTTCGTGCCGTGGAAAGAGGATGGCTGGCGGGCAGGCAGGCGACGAAGCGTTCTTCAAACAAGGGAAGGCTGGCCAGCCCGGCCGGTGGAACAGGGCTGTTGACGAAAGCCGCGTCCAACCTGCCGGCCCGCACCATATCCAACTGGACCTGCGAGGATATTTCCCGTACGGAAAGCTCGATCGCTGGATAGTTCGAGCTGAACCTGTTCAGGATTTCCGAAAGTCCCCGATAGAGCAAGGTGCCGGTGAAGCCCAGGTCTATGACGCCGGCCTTTCCCGCGCCCATGGCCTTGCCGAATTGCTCGAGCCGGTCCGACAGCCACACGATCTCCTTTGCCCGCACCAGCATGGCCGTGCCCACCGGGGTGATCGCCATCGTCTTGCTGTCTCGATCGAACAGGCGGACCTGCAGCTCTTCTTCCAGGCGCATCACGCTCGTGCTCAGCGCGGGCTGAGTCATGTAAAGCCGCTTTGCCGCGCGTCCGAAGTGCATCTCTTCGGCGAGCACAACGAAATGCCGCAACTGTCTGAGTTCCAATTCCGTCTCCGCGAGCCGATAAGTTATGCGGATCGTTGCAGAGAAAAATCGATTTGGACATAGTGCATTTCCCCAGTTTTGGATGGCTGACCCCAATGCAATGGCCAATCCATACTTTTATCCACGTCGATAAATGGAATGGATCGTAGGAAAGAAATTTGAGATTGGACCGCCAGTCTGGCGAAGCGGAAGATGCCGGCAAGGGTCGCGCACAAGCAGTCATCGACGCACTGGAAAAGAGCAGGAGGCAGGCGTGAAGTTACTTACCTATGACGCGGGCAATGGCGCACGTTGTGGCATGGCCGTCAAGGGCGGCGGCGTGGCCGACGTCACGGCCCTGCTGCAAGCCGCCTGTCCGGTCAGGGACGTGCAGGCGCTTCTCGAACTCGGCGCGGCACCGCTGGCCGCGCTCGCGGCATGTGCGGACCATGCGCCGGCCCACCATTGCATGCGGGACGTCCGCCTCCTGAGCCCCATCCTGCGTCCGCCAACGATTCGCGATTTCAGCGTCTACGAGGGCCACGCGTCCATGCACGGCGCATGGCAGTTGCCGGAGGCCTGGTACCGCTTGCCCGCTTTCTATTTCTCGAACCCGCTTTGCATGCATGGGCAGGATGCGACGGTGCCGTTTCCCTCGGCCACCGGAAAGTTCGACTACGAGCTGGAACTGGCCGCGGTGATCGGAAGTGAGGTAAGGAACGCCTGTGCCGACGATGCCTGGGACGCCATTGCCGGTTTCACCATCTTCATCGATTGGAGCTGCAGGGATCTGCAGCGGGACGAGATGCAACTGCACCTGGGGCCGGCGAAGGGCAAGGATTGCGGTTCGTCCCTCGGACCATGGATGGTCACCAAGGACGAGTTCGTCGAATCCTGGAAGAACCGGCAGCTGGATCTGGCCGTTCGAATGAAGGTGAACGGCGAGGATTGGCTGACGGGGTCGACCGCGGGCATGCAGCATGACTGGGGTGAGTTGCTGGTCCGGGCATCTCGCGACAGCCGTCTCGTGCCTGGCGACATCGTGGCCGCGGGTACCGTGAATGGCGGATCCATTCCCGAGGCCATCCGGCTGGGAAAGTCCGCCCGTTACCTCGAACCCGGCGACAGGCTCGAGGCCACCATCGAGGGAATTGGAACGCTGCGCTCCACGCTTGGCGAACAAGCGTCCTGCGATGCCAGCTATAGCTATCTTGCTCCGCGCAAGTAGCGAGATTTGTCGTTTTTTCAAACTCCCTGACGAGAGGAAACATGAAACTGACTGAACGCTACAACGTCATCGACATCGATACGCACATCATCGAACCCGCGGACCTCTGGACTTCCAGAATGTCGAAGAAGTGGGGAGACATGGTGCCTCACACCCGTGTGGGCGAGAAATCGGGTGTGCAGCGCTGGTACATGGGAGACCTGCGCCTGCCGGCGGCCGGAGCCGTGGCTCATGCGGGCTGGAAGGATTTTCCTCCCGGATACCCTCCGACGCTCGAACAGGCCGATCCGGCCACCTGGCAGGCCGCGGCGCGCCTGAAGAAGATGGACCAGTACGGTATCTACGCGGCGGTGCTGTATCCCAATCTGCTGGGTTTCCAGTGTGAAACCTTCATGAGAGCGCCGGACAGGCAGTTCGGCATCGAATGCGTGCGAGCGTACAACGACTTCCTGGTCGATTTCTGCAGCGAGGATCCGGATCGTCTCATCCCCGTGATGTACCTGCCGTTCTGGGACCTGGAAGAATCGGTGAAGGAGATCGCGAGGAGCGCCAGGAATGGGCATCGTGGCGTCATCTTCGGCGGGGATTTCTCGTCGGTCAAGCTGCCCCATCTGGGGGACAAGCACTGGGATCCCATCATGGCTGCCGCCCAGGACCACAACCTGTCCATCAATTTCCACATCGGGTTCGCCGAACAGACGACGGAGGAGAACCGCGCGTTCCAGGCCGCGGTCAAGGATGACAAGGCGGTTTTCGTGAAGGGAAGCACGCTGATGTTCATGGGCAATGCCCAGAACATCGCGGATGTCATCCTGACCGGCCTGTGCGAGCGCTTTCCGCGTCTCAAGTTCGTGTCGGTCGAGAGTGGCGCCAGCTGGCTGCCGTTCCTGGTGGAGTGCCTGGACTGGCAATGGAAGAACGCCGGTTGCTCCAGGGAATATCCGAATCGACTGCTTCCCAGCGAGTACTTTCGCCGGCAAGTGTATGGCTCGTTCTGGTTCGAGTCGTCGCTACTCCAGCGCGCCATCGAATTGTTCCCGGACAACATCATGTTCGAGACGGATTTTCCGCATCCGACCAGCCTGTCGCCTGGACCGGCGTCATTCGCGCAGCATCCGTCCGTCGTGATCGAGCAGAACCTCGGGACCATGCCGGAGGATATCCAGCGCAAGGTGCTGCATGACAACGCGGCCATGCTCTATGGCCTGCGTTCGAAGGCCGAACGCAAGCTGCCGGCAGCCGCATGATGGACATGCACCTTGATCGCCAAGGTGCAGCCCTGCAAGGCTGCACCGTCGTCGAGATCGGACTTGACGAGGCGGGGCAGTATGCGGGGCGGCTGGTGGCTGCCTTGGGAGCCCGGGTCATCAAGGTGGAGCCTCTGCTGGGCGAGATGCAACGCCTGCTGGCGCCCTTCAAGGTGGACCGGAGCGGGCGGCGGCGCTCAATCCCTTACGAATACTTGAACGCGGGCAAGAAGAGCATCGCCGCGGATCTCGAGGATCCATTCGTATGGGAATTGATCGAGAAGCTGACTGGCGGAGAGGGGGCGGTGCTTTGCGGCACATCGATGTGGGAGCGCGTACCCGATACGCTGAACGTTCCGGTCGTGGTGGCAAGTTTGTACGGCGCCGAGGTTCGGACGGCTGCGTCGCAGGCGCCCCTGACACGGTTTCAGGCGGGTCCCAGCGGCAAACTTCTGCCCGCTCCGCGTCCCGTCATGCCCGCGACGCTGGCCGCCGATTGCATCGCGGGTGCGGGGCTCGCGGTGACGGTGCTGGCGGTTCTGACCATGCGGCAATACGACGAGAGCATGGCGGTGGCTCATCGGCCGGTCGCGGACCATGCCTATGCCGCGCATGCGATCAATCTCGAGAAAATGTTCGTCGGCCGCGTCGCCCAGGACCATGCGGAACTGAGCAGGGAAACACACCGGTTTCCGTTCGGCGGCGCGGTTCGCTGCGCGGACGGATTCGTTTCCATGCTGCTGAACGAAGAACATCAATGGCAGGGACTGTGCGACGTCATGGGGCGCCCGGAATGGGCGACCGACCCGCGCTTCAGCGGCGGCGCGGGACGCAGCTGCATGCGCCTGGAGATCCAGAGCGCCCTGGATGCGTACTGCGGGCATCGGTCCGTGGAGGTGGTTCTCGCGGCGGCGCGTTCCCGTGGCGTTCCGGTGGGAGGGGTGCGGTCCCTGGCTGAAGTGCTGGATGACGATTTCAAGAAAGCGCGAGGTTTTCTCGAGCCAACCGAGACGGCATTCGGCCTGGCGAATCTCGTGGGTCTGCCCTTTGGCGACGATCCTGCCTGGGCACGCCGGGGGGAAGCGATCGCTCCCCTGGTCGGCCAGCACAGTGAGGAAATCCTCTCGGAACTCGGCTACTCCGATGAAGTGCGCGAGGTCCTGCAATGTCTTCGTTTGGTGAGGTACGGCGATGTCCCGAATCAATGAGCAGGTAACCGGCTTGAAAGGTATTCGTGTCCTGGATTTTACGTGGGCTGGCGCCGGGCCCTTCGCAACCGAGATTCTTTGCCTCCTGGGCGCCGACGTCGTGAAGGTCGAGTCCGCCGACCGGCCGGATCTCCTGAGGGTCGCGAACCGCGCCTACGGCTGGGGCGACATGAATGTCGATGCCAGTCCCTGCTTCAACGACATGAATGCCGGCAAGCGGTCCATATCGCTGGATCTGAAAAACCCGGCCGGCCGGTCCGCGGCGCTGAAGCTCGCGGCCAGGGCGGACATCGTCTGCGACAACATGCGGGCGGGGAAGATGGAGGCGCTGGGGCTGGGCTACGAACAGCTCAAGGTGGTCAAGCCGGACATCATCTGCTGCTCGGTCTCCGCCACGGGTCGAGCGCGTGCTACGGAGACCCCCGACGTTCCGGGCTATGCACCCGTGTTCTGGGCGGAGGGGGGAGGGGCTGCGGTGACTGGAATGCGGGGAGGCGATCCGGTCTATCTGCGTGCGCCCGTCGACATGAACGCCGCCACGCTGGCCGCGCTGGGCATGCTGGCGGCGCTCTTCCGGCGCGGTCAGACCGGTCAGGGGGCGCGCATAGATTGCTCGGCGATAGAAACCGTCTCGATGATGGTAGGGGATGGCTTGCTGGCCAGGTCGCTGGGGCTGGCATCACAAGGATTGGAAGGAAATTCGCGGGCGCCGTATGCCCCGAATGACGTTTTTCCCTGCGCCGGCGACGATGAGTGGATCGCGATCTCGGTGGAGACCACCGCTCAATGGGAGAGTCTTTGCGGGGTGCTGGCGCCGGAACTGCTTGGCGACCGCAGCCTGTCGAGCCGCCTGGCCCGTTGGGAGAACGCGGACGCGATCTACCAGAAGCTCCGTGCGGCCACCCGATCGTGGGAGGCGGGAACACTAGCCGCCGCCCTGGACGAACGAGGGGTATCGGCGGTCAAGTGTCCATCGGTGGCCGAGTTGCTGGAGAACGGCAACCTGATCGCAAGAGGTTTCTGGAAGCAGGTCGATCATCCTCTGATCGGACGCCAGACGGTAGGAGCCTTGCCGTTCAGGTTGAACCCGGCCGTGCGCGAAAGATCGCAAGGAGGCCCGATTCTTGGCGCCGATACCGATGCGGTGATGGTCGAATGGCTCGGGACGTCCGGGTATGAACTGGAGTCTCTGCGTGGTGCCGGCGCGTTCGGCCAGGCGGTCGTGGCGGGAGGGTGAGGAAATGGAGACCCATGTGATGCGGGACGTAGCCATAGTCGGCAGCGCGGTCATGCCGAATGCAATCTACGCTCAACCGGACGATGACCTGTTGATGCGCTGCGTGGTGAACGCAGCAAGAGACGCTGGCGTGAAGAAAGAAGAGATCCGGGCCCTGATCTCGATGACTCCCAGGTCGCATACGACCCAGCAATATCAGACGCAACACGTGTCCAGCCGCCTGGGGCTCAAGGTCGACATGCTGTGCGAATTCGAGCTGTCGGCGCTCGGCATGTGCAACGCGCTTGCCCACGCGGCCAATCTGATCCGTACCCGCGACATCCCCGCCGTGGCGATCATGGGGTGCTCGCGGGAAAGTACCGTACCGACCAGCGAGTTCTTCGGCAGCCGGACGAGCCGGACGTCGGATGCGAGTTTCATCGGTCCGTTTGGCATGACGCCCATGTCATGGAATGCGCTGGGGGCAAGGGAAATGATGGCCGATGGGGAAGCGACGGAAGAAAACTTCGCGGATGTGTCCGTCCGCCTGCGCCGGCAGGCGATCGACAATCCCTATGCCTATTTCCGCAAGGCCGTGACCAGGGAGGAAGTACTGGCTTCGCGGATGGTGTCCTCGCCTACCAGGCTGCTCATGGTGTGCCCCCGGACGGACGGAGCGGGATGCGTGATCGTTGCCAGGGAAGATATCGCGAAGCGCGCGCCGGACAAGGCCATCGTCCATGTCGCGCAAGGCATGGCCCACGATGGGGACAACATCATTCCCGAGCGCGCCGGCCGGTCGATGTGGCATATACCGGCCGCAGGGCGGGCCGTAGTCGATGCTTTTGAACGCAGCGGCCTCGAACATGGCGATATCGATGTCGTCGAACCGTGGATTCCCTTTGCTCCCCTGGAAGTCATGGTGATGCGAAGCATGGGGTTCCCCGGGGACTACGGAACGTCGATGTGCGTGAGTCCCTCCGGTGGACCCATCGCCAGGGGCTATCCGCTCCTGGCAACCGGTTTCTACAACTGGCATGAGTTGGTACAGCAGCTGCGCGGCACCGCTGGCCGCAGGCAGAAGCCGGATGCGCGGTTCGGCATGGCCGTGAGCGAGACCGGCAACTACAACGAATGCGTCGTGGATATCTTCGCGCGCTTCGATGGCTCGACAGCGTGATTGCGAAGTGAAACGGATGCAGGCAGGAGGCGATATGGTAGGGAACGAGACCTTCGAAGGCGATACCGAAGAGGCCGCGGCTGCGTTGAAAACCCGGGAAGGGGCGGCGCGGGAGATGCTTGAACGGCACAAGGCGGTCTGGGGCGACGGGCCGCCCTATTTCAGCACGGCGAGCTTCCGGTTCTGGCAGGAGATAGACAAGGGATCGTTTTACCTGTGCCGCTGTTCGGCCTGCGAGCATGTGTATTTTCCGCCAAGAGTCGTCTGCCCCGAGTGCTGGGCCCAGGACGCCGGGGAACTGCATGGCACGCAAGCCAGGGGTGTGCTGAAGAGTTTTACCGACCTGCATGTGACCTCGCCGGCGCTGAAACCCCTTGCGCCGCTGCGGCTGGCCGTGGTCGATCTGGAGGAAGGGGTGCGGGTCCTGACCTGGCTGCGCGGCAATGGGGCCGAGGCCGCCAAGGTGGGAGACCGCTGCAGGATCGTGGTCGAGGATGTGCTGGACCGGAAATGGTTCGTCGCCAATATCGGGCAATAGATGAATGAGAGGCAGGAGCCTCCGAGGAGACGCAGATGAAACTCCGTACCGTACTGTTTGCCGGGCTTTCCCTGGTGGCCGCGGCTGGGCCTTCGTTCGCCGAGGGCTATCCGGAAAAGGGAAGACCCGTCAAGATCGTCGTTCCCTTCGGGGCGGCGAGTTCGACCGACCTGCTGGCCCGGTCGATAGCACAGGGGATCTCCGAGATATCCGGACAACCGGTGTTCGTCGAGAACAGGGCGGGGGCGGAAGGCGTGATCGGCATGGTAAGCGCGAAGGCCGCCTCCCCCGACGGCTACACCCTGATCATGACCACGAGTTCCACGCAGATACTGAACCCGTATCTGCTGCCGCAGATTTCGTATGACCCCGTTGCCGATTTCACGCCGGTGACCGGCATCGCGAAGTTCTCCCTGGTCATGAATGCAGGCCCGGGTGTGAAGCAGAAAACCGCCGAAGCCTTTATCCAGGCTGCCAGATCGGAGCCGGGAAAATTCAGCTTCGGCAGCGGGACGACAACGACACGCCTGGCCGGCGAGTTGCTGCAATATGCGGCGGGAATCCAGATGCTGTCCGTGCCGTACAAGTCGATGGCGGAAGCCATGACGGGGCTGGCGGCGGGCCAGGTCGACCTGGTAATTACCGACCTGCCCAGCTCGAGCGCGCATTACAAGAGCGGCAGGGTTCGCCCCCTGGCCGTGACCGGGCCCGCCAGGATGAAAGCCAGGCCGGATTTGCCCACGTTGCAGGAGGCAGGCGTGAGAGGCTACGAAATGACGGGCTGGTGGGCGGCCTACTTCCCGGCGAAGACGCCGGCGCCGATCGTCCAGGCCATGCGCGACCTGATCCACAAGGCCTCCGAGACGCCCGTCGTAAAACAGGCGTTCGCAACGTTCTCGCTGGAGCCGCTGTTCGGAACGGAACAGGAGTTGGCGGCGCTGCAACGCAACGATCTCGAACGTTGGGGGAAACTGGTGCGGGAGGCGAAGCTCGGGCCGGCCTCCACGGTCAAGGAATGAAGCGCGAGGCAGGGAATGGGTGAAGCAAGAAAGCATGCATTGGTGTTTGGCGCCGCCGGCTCGCTCGGCGGCGCGGTGGCCGAGGCCTTTGTCCGGGAAGGGTATGTGGTTTCGGCGTTCGATCGGGACAGGACGCTTCTGGGGCGACGGCTGGGCGGCGAGACCGGGGTCCTGAGCTTCCACGGATGCGATCTTCGCGATGCGCGGGACACGGCGTCCGCCATAAAGGGCGTCATCGCGTCCGCGGGCGCGCCGGATTCGGTTTGCCATGCCACGGGAGGTTTCGAGATGGGAGAGGCCGTCCATGAGATTTCGACGGATGGATGGATGCGGATGATGGCGATCAACGCGGAATCCTTCCTGAATGTGGCGAAATCCGTCATCCCGCCGATGAGAGCGGCAGGGGGAGGCAGCGTGGTGGCCGTCGGGGCCATGGGGGCACAAGGAGGAGCGCCGGGAATGGGCGCCTACGCTGCTTCCAAGCGAGCCTTGCAGGCGCTGGTGGAGGCCATGGCCGACGAGCAGCGAGATCGTGGCATCAGGGTCAATGCGGTCTTGCCCAGCATTATCGATACCCCTGCCAACCGGGCGTCCATGCCGGATGCGGACTGCTCGAGGTGGGTGTCGCCACGGGACCTGGCAAGCGTCGTCCTGT
Source organism: Pigmentiphaga sp. H8 (assembly GCF_003854895.1). NCBI lineage: Bacteria > Pseudomonadati > Pseudomonadota > Betaproteobacteria > Burkholderiales > Alcaligenaceae > Pigmentiphaga > Pigmentiphaga sp. H8. Next base: position 2,195,280 of record NZ_CP033966.1, read on the forward strand.
TCCTGGCGAGCAACGCGGCGAGGGCGGTGAATGGGGCCGCCATTCCCGTGCGCCACCTGGCATGAGCGGAGCGACTGGAATGCTGGAACCGGAAATCATCGGCGAGCTTGACGAAGCGGGTCGGCGACGGCATGCCGGACTGGCCGTATCCAGCAAGATCCGACATCGGATCGAAGCCGCCCAGGCAAGATTCCATGCGAACGACAACATCGCGGACTACATCGAGCCGGGCGAGCTCGATCTGCTGCAACGGGAAGTGCAGGAGAAGATCGCGGCGGTGTTGCAGGCGCTGGTCATCGATGTCGACAAGGACCACAACACGCGCGATACCGCTCGCCGCGTGGCCAAGATGTATCTCCGCGAGGTCTTTGGCGGCCGCTACGCGAAACCTCCCAAGGTGACGCAGTTTCCGAACGAGGCAAGACTCGACGAGTTGATGATAGTCGGTCCGATCTCGGTGCGTTCGGCTTGCAGCCATCACCTGTGCCCGGTGATAGGCAAGCTCTGGATCGGCGTTCTGCCGAACAGGGAGACGAATCTCATCGGCTTGTCGAAGTATGCCCGGCTCGCGGAATGGATCATGTCCCGGCCGCAGATACAGGAGGAGGCGGTCAGCCATCTGGCCGACCTGTTGGCCAGGAAAACGAAGCCGGACGGGCTGGCGATCGTCATGCGGGCGCGTCACTACTGCATGGCCTGGCGCGGGGTCAAGGACTTTGACAGCAAGATGACGAGTTCGGTGATGCGAGGAGCGTTCCTGAGCAACAGCGTCTTGCGGCGCGAGTTCCTGTCGCTTATCGACCGGCACGGATCCTAGCTGCTGGAAGAAAGCATTCGCGCGGGGATCTCATGGTTGCATGTCGCATTCCACGGGGCTGTCCACTTTCGGCAGCCACTTCAGACGGCGCCTGATCCAGGTCTGCCGTCGCACGGGTCCGAGGGCATCCCGCTGCGCCAGCGCGCCGACGCGCAATGTGTATGTCTTGGGGCTGCCGGGATCGGTGGCGTAGACCGGGCCGCCGCAAATCTCGCAGAATCCGTGGACGCGCTTGGCGCCGCTGGTGCCCGTCTTGATGTACTGGCGGGGCGTGCCGCTCCGGAGCCGGAAGGTATCCGCGGGCGCCAGGACGTTCAGCCGGAAAGCGGACCCGGACAAGGTCTGGCAATCCAGGCAATGACACATGTTCACCACCGCGGGATCGACCTCGGCTTCGTAGGTGATCGCTCCGCAATGGCATTGGCCGTGTACCTTCATGTCAGGCTCCTGGGGACGAGTAATCGTGTCCCCTCGATCGTACCTCCATCCCTTGTTTTTAAGTTTCATTTAATGAAACTAGTTCCTAAAATTTGACATGAACGCGGCCCGCCGATAAAGTCCTCGGCACCCGTGGCAATGGTGGATTGCCGAGAATGACGAGGAGACCGGAGTGTTCAAGAAAAGCATCGCCGTGTGCTTGACGGCGGCAGTAGTCGGTGGGGCGGCACCGGCGTCCGCTCAGGAAGGCGGCCGCGCGCCGGTCCGTATCGTCGTGGCATCGGCGCCGGGAGGGAACGTCGACGTGCTTGGCCGTATCCTGGCGGAGCACTTGTCCGCGCTTACGCATCAGAACTATTACGTCGAGAACCGGGCGGGCGCGGGCGGAAACATCGGCACGGCCTATGTGGCGAAGGCCAAGCCCGATGGACAGACACTGCTGATCGTGTCCACCAGTCATACGAGCAATGTCCATCTCTACCGCAACGTCGGCTACGACCCGATAAAGAGCTTTGCACCCATCTCGAGCCTGGCCGGCTCGGCGTTCGCCATAGCGGTGCCCGTCGGCTCGAAGTACAAGACGCTCAAGGATCTCGTCGCCGACGCGCGTGCCCATCCGGGGGCGCTGAACTACGGATCCGCCGGGGTGGGGCAGGGCAACCATCTGGGCATGGAACTGCTGAAGTCAGACATAGGAATCGATCTGATGCATGTCCCCTTCACGTCCATGGGGGCGGTCGTCACCGCGCTGATGGGAGCGCAGGTGGACGTGGCGATGCTGACGCTGCCCGGCGCGTTGGCGGGGGCGGAAGCGGGGAAAGTGCGCATCTTGGGAGTCACCGGCCGTCAGCGCGTTCCCAAGCTGGCCACGGTTCTCACGATCCGGGAAGCCATTGGCCATGAGTTCGACCTGACCGCGTGGCAAGGCTTGCTCGGGCCAGCCGGAATGTCCGACAAGCAGGTCGCCGAGTTGAACCAGAACGTACGCAAGGTCATGGCCGACCCGCGGGTGGTGGAACAGCTCGACCGGATTGCCTTGACGCCGGATGTCTCGACGCCGGACGAATTCGGTCGGTTCCTTTCGGCGGAAACCGCTCGCTGGGGCAAGGTGATCATCGATGCAAAGATCGGAGTGGAAAAGCAATGATGCAAGCAACCCTGGCCCAGCGGTACGGAGAGTTCATCGTTTCCACGAAGCTCGCGGACATGCCGCCGGAAGCCGTGCGCAATGGCCAGATGCTGGTTGCCAGTACGCTGGCCAGCGCGGCGCTCGGATCTACGCTCGGGTCCAGCCGGACCATCCGGCGGCTGGAGGTGGAGCGGGGTGGAAAGCCGCTTGCGCAGGCATGGTTCGGGGACTGGGAAGGCTTGCCTGTCGTGGCCTGCGCCAGGGTGAACGCGCTGATGAGCGACGCGGCGGCTTCGGACGACAGCGATCTGAGGAACATAGTCCACAGTGGTACGCCCGCATGCGCGGCGGCCCTTGCCGTAGGGCAGGAGGTCGGCGCGTCGGGCGCGGAGGTCGTCGAGGCGATCGTCCTGGGGTATGAGGTCGCGGGCAACATCAATACGGCCATGGTGGGCGGGTTGCAGCGCAAGGGATTCCACGGTGGCATCGTGGCCAGCTTCGCGGCGGCGGCGGCCGCCGCGCGCCTGATGCGGCTGGACGCGCAGGGCGCGGCACATGCCCTCGCGCTGGCCGCGACCTCGATGGGAGGGCTGCACGCGGCCGCGGCGACCAGTCTTGCGCGCGAGTACATCGCGGGCAATGCAGCGATGATGGGGGTCCAGGGCGCCCAGGCGGCCAGGCTTGGCTACGAGGGGGAGATCGCGACGTTCGAGATGAGCCGGGGGTTTTTCCAGACGCTCGGGCCCGGCCATGACGCCAACGCGGTCATCGGAGAACTGGGCGAGAAGTGGAGCATACTGAGCGAACTCGGAATCAAGCTGGTGCCGGGAGGCTCGCCGTTCCACGCGGTTGCCGAAGCCGCCGCGATGGCCGCGCACGAGGGGGCGCTGCGGGTGGAAGATATCAGGCAGATCGTCTTCACGTTGCCGGACTATCCGTTTCCAGGGCCCAAGCATCCAACAGACCTGATCGGCATCGCTCATAGCCCCTTCTACTTCGCGGCTGCGGGCGCGGCGGACCACGACTACCACTGGGAACATGCGTTTCCCGGGAAGATCGGCGATCCGCGCATCCGCTCCTTGTTCGACCGCGTTACGCGTCTGGACCGGGAGGTTCCCGACAAGGCGTCATACAAGAGCGGCGCCATCGTAAGCATCGAGACGACGGATGGCCGGGTGATCGAGAAATCCGTGCAGTACCCCAAGGGTGCGGCCTTGCGCGGCATCGGGTGGGACGAGATCCACGCCAAGTACCAGGCGCTCATCCCGTATGCGGACGTTGGGCAGGTAGAGGTCGATCGCAGTTTCGCATTGATCCGGAGCTTGCCGGAAGTGCCGGATGTCCGGCAATTGCTCGATTCGCTGAGCCAGCCCTCGCGGTAGGTCGGGCGCCGGGATGCGGGGCATCCCGGCGTTCCGCATTACTGGCTGCCGGCCTTGATTCCGGATTGCTGGATGATGGCTCCCCAGCGTGAATACTCTTGCGCGATGTAACGGCCCATCTCCGCGCTGGTCATGGTGCGGGGCGTCGCGCCCTGCGTCAGGAAGTGTTCGCGGACTTCCGGGGCTTCCATCACCTTGCGTATCTCCTCGCTGAGCCGGCTGGCAATGTCGGCAGGCAGCCCGGCTGGCGCCACCATGCCGTACCAGCCCGACGCCGTGCCGATTTCCGAGATGCCGAGTTCCGCGAACGTGGGGACGTCGGGCAGGAGAGGGGAGCGGGTCGCCCCGGTGACGGCGAGCGCGCGCAGCCTGTTCGACTTGATGCCCGCCAGGGCGGCGACGACCGTGGGCATCGATGCGTCGACGTGGCCCGCCATGACGTCGGTCAGCGCCGGGCCCGATCCCTTGTAGGCGACGAACTCGAACTTGACCCCGGCCGCGCGCTGCAGGAGCTCGCTGGCCAGGTGGCCGGGCGCGGCCTGTCCCGTCGTGGCGACGGAAAGCGGGGTGGCGCGGGACTTGAGCTCACGAAGAAAGGCATTCAGGCCCGCACCGGGGATGGCCAAGTTGGCGACTAGAACGTTCGGGACGTCGGCGACCATCGAGATCGGCGTGAAATCCTTGATCGGATCGGCCTTGTTCGTGCCGTAGAGATAGGGGTTGGTGGTCAACCCCATGGTCGTGATCAGCAGCGTGTATCCGTCCGGCTTGGCTGCCGCGGCATGCGTCGCCGCCACCAGGCCGTTGGCGCCCGGGCGGTTCTCCACGACGATGGTCTGGCCCAGCACCGGACCGAGATACTGGGCTATGGCTCGGGCGACGAAATCGCCCGAGCCGCCCGGGGCGAAGCCGACCAGGAGCGAGATGGGCTTGGTGGGATAGGCGGCTTCCTTGGCGGCCGCGGGCGAGAACTGGCCGGCCATCGCGGCCGCCAACGTCACGATCGTCAACTGCAGGTTGCGGTTCGTCTTCACGTCATTCTCCGATAGTGCATCGATGGGACCGGTAACCGTCAGTTAGCCAGGTTGATCTTGCTCCGGAAGCCGCGCCACTTCGCGATGTCCTCCGTGACGAACTTCTTGAAGCTCTCCGGCGTGCTGACTTGAGGATCGAAGAATTTGTCCTGTAGATACTTGATGGCTTCCGGATCCCGGGAAACCGCGTTGACCGCGGCATTGAGCCTGGCGATGACGTCGGGAGGCGTGCCCTTGGGCGCGAGGAGGCCGTAGTAGGTATAGGGATCCACGCCTCCCAGCCCGGGCGTCTTGGCTTCCGACAGCGCGGGCACGTCGGGGATCGCCTTGGAGCGTTGGGAGCCGGTGATGGCGATGCCGCGCACCTTGCCGTTGAGGATCTGCGGCACCGCGCTTTGCAGGGGTCCCAGTCCGAAGTGGACGGAGCCTTCGGCGATGGCATTCAGGATCTCGGCGTCGGCCTTGTAGGGAATATGAATGGCATGGCTCTGGCCGACGCTGAGCAGGTACTCGATTTGCAGGTGGCTGGCGGAGCCCACGCCCGAGGAGCCATAGTTGAGCTTGTCCGGATTGTCCCTGCCGTATTGCAGCAGCTCGTCTATGGACTTCGCGGGAATTCTGGGGGAGGCGATGATCGCCCCCGGCGCCGACGCCGCCAGCGCGACGAATTCGAAATCCTTCAAGGGGTCGTAGGGCAGGTCGGTGCGCACGCCGGGTCCTTGCGAAAGGGAAGAGCCCGTTGCCATGAACAGGGTGTAGCCATCCGGCCGGGCGGACGTGGTGCCGCGGATGGCGACGAGCTGGGAGGCTCCCGGCTTGTTTTCCACGACGACGGGCGACTTGAGCATCTCCCCCATCTTCAAGGCGTAGTACCTGGCTACCGCGTCCGTCGAGCCTCCCGCGCTGAAGCCGATCAGTATCTTGATCGGCCTGGAGGGAAAGTCGGAAGCCTGGACGGGAATCACGGCCGCGGCAAGCGAGATGCCACAGACCAGGAATAGAAAGCGCTTCTGCAACCGCATGGATGTCTCCTGCCTGATTAGTTTGTCGCGTGCACAGGCTACCGCAAAAAAGATCATTAAATGAAATTGGTTTCAATAAGTGAAACTAATTTGATAAATCTAAGTGGGCATCAACCATGTACGTCGTTGGTTTCAATGAATGAAACCTGTGCTATTGAATAAAACCTCGTGATAAGATACGGGCCAAGTTGGCTGGGAAGGGGTGAGCTCTCCTGGTGGCGATATCCAAATCGAGCTTGGCACATAGGAGCTGATCATGATTTACGCACGCAGCGGTGCAGAAGCGCTCTCGGAGCGCATCGAGATTGTTTCGCCCGGTACCGGGCATCTTCATTGGGGGACGGTGTTCTTCGGCCCGCGTAGTTCCAAGGAGCGCGCGCCCGGTCCGCAGGCCACGATGTCGGAACTGGACGCGAATGAATCCCTCGTGCCGCACTTCCACGGCGTCTCCATGTTCCAGTTGTTCATTGCGGGGTCCGGGACGATCGGCAACCGGGGGCAGCAGCTGAAGCCGCTGACTATCCAGTTCAAGGACCACCACACGGCCTATGGGCCGATCACCGCCGGTCCGCAAGGACTGTCCTTCGTGGCCTTGCGGATGTTCACCGGGAACTCGGAACCGGTCTACCTGAACGCGGAGGGTTACCGTGATCGCCTGAAACCCAGCAAACGGCGCAACCTGACGTCGGAGCCCGTCGCGTTTTCGATCGAGCCGCTGCTGCGGTCGAGGAAGGACGTCTCATGGGAGACCATGCTCAAGGGCGACGACGAAATGCATGCAAGTGTCGTGCGCCTGGGGGCGGGCATGACGGTCGAGGGGCCGGATCCGAGCCGGTCCGGAGGCTACTACGTATTCGTCGGCAACGGCTCGATCGTTCATGGCGGCACGGAGCTGGGACTCTGGTCGATGGTCGTCGTCGAGAACACCGAGTCGCCCTACGCCATCCAGGCGGGCAAGGATGGTGCCGAAGTCCTGGTCCTGGAGTTTCCCAAGAGCGACCTGGAGTGAACGGGAACGATTAAGGGAACGGCGCTTGGCGCCGTTTTTTTTGCGCTCCACGGAGCGGGAAGCCCGTTACTTGGGCAGCAGCATGTCCACGATGACTCTTACCAGCTCGACATAGCTGCGCAGGATCAGGTACAGGAATGCCGCCAGCGCGGCGCCGACGGGCAAGGCGACGGGATAGCCGTGCGCCAGCCATATCCAGATGCTGAGCAGCAGCAGCGCCACGGCGCAGACGGGGGGTAGAAGGTCGCCGCGCGCGACGATGAGATTGAGAATGCGGTACGGGTCATTGGGGTGGGACATCTGGGCTCCTTTGCCAGGCGGCGATGTGGTCGGCGGCGCGCAGCGCGGTGACCGTGGATCGGGTCAGGCCACCCAGGTAGGCGACATGTTCGCCCCCTTCCAGTCCGCCCGCGGCACAGCCGGCGGCGTACAGACCGGGAATGGGCTGATCGTTTGGTCCCATGACTCGGGCATGGCCGTCGATGGCCAGGCCGCCCATCGTGTATGTCATGCCGGCGCACAGGCGGACCGCGAAGTACGGACCTTGGCGCAGGGAGTAGGGCTTCAGGCGTTCGGCGGTCCGGGGTGGCGCCAGGGTTTCCGTTTTGCCTTGCTCGACGGCCTCGTTGTAGTCCGACACCGTTCGTGCCAGGCGCTGGGGATCCAGGTCGAGCTTTCCGGCCAGTTCGGACACGGTCGGGGCGGTGTATACCGTGGCCCCTTTCTGCGGCAGTTGCGGATTGGCCGGCGAAATGAACTCGCGCCCCGGGCCGGTCCACACCGCCTCGTTGAAGATCGCGACCGTGCCCAGGGGATCGTCCTGGGCGGCGATGGCGTTGACGAGATAGACCCCGCCGCGTCCTTCGTCGGCGATGCGGCGGCACGAGGCATCGACGACGATTCCCGCGCTGCAAAGAAAGTCGGCGATGGGAAACGGAGACAGCGCATCGTTGTCCATGGCCTCCCGCGCCAGGACGTGTCCGTAGAACCGGCTCATGCCGACGACTTGCGCTCCCGCCCGCATGGCCATTTGCAGCCCATCGCCGGTGCCGCTTCCCGAATTGCGCTGCCTGATCTTCCCGGGACTTGTCGTGATGTATCTTGCGACCAGTTCGGGGTTCGCCTGAAACCCGCCGTCGCAGATGACGACGGCCCGTGCGTGAATACGCAGCGGCGTTTCCTGGCGCAGGACATCCACCCCCACGCAGCGGCCCGCGTTCATGACGAGGCCGTTCGCCCTGGCGCCGAGCAGGACTTCGCCGCCGTTCCTGGCCAGTTCCGCGGTCAGGGTCCGGATAAGAACGTCGCCGCCGCGTCCCTCCCAGTACTTGTCCTGGTTCAGGTTGATGGGAGGCGCGAGAGAGTGCTTCCTGAATATCTCGTGGCCGACCTTGATGAAGCGCACGCCCTTTGCCTTCAGCCATGCGGTCGCGGCGCGAATGTCGCCCGCGAGGGCCTGGACGAGTTCGGGATTGGCGGTGTCCCGCGTCCGCTGGCTGATGGCTTCGAGTATGACCTCGGGCGGGTCATCCACGTCCCGGTGGGCAACGTGGAATGCCCCCCCGGCAATTCGGGTGTTGCAGGGATATCTGTCGTCGGTTCCCTTTTCGAGAACGACGGTTCTGATCCTGAGTTCCGACAGGCGTAGCGCGGTGGACAGGCCGGCGATGCCGGCGCCGATGACCACGGCTTCGTAGTTGAGCTCTTGCATGGGAATCCCGTCGATCGGTTGAGACGAGAGGGGAGCGGGTCTTCAGGCCGCCCGCTCGGGAAAGAATCGCCCCTTCCTGATGCGCCTGATCACGACCGTGTCGAAGACCCCGGCGCGATAGAAGGTCTCGTTGTGGACGAAGGCCTCGGCATCCTGGCGCGTGGGGACGTTGACGATGAAGAGGCTGCCGATGTTGGCCGAACCGTCGTCTGCTTCCTGGGGGCCGGTGAAGAAGATGTGTCGGTCGTTGTCGTCCAGGTATTGGCGGTGTTCGGCAAGCAGGCGGTTGCGTGTCTCCAGCTGCGACGGCTTGTCGGTGCACATGATCATCCAAAGCATGGCGGTCTCCTTTTATTGGTTTCGAAGAATGGAACTAGTATTGATTGTCAGAACTCATGATACCATGCGATCGTCGAATCTCAATCATTTCTGTGTAGGCGAACATGGGACAAGGAGGCGTGATGCGGCTGTTGGATCGAGTTGCGGTCATTACCGGAGGAGCTTCGGGAATCGGTCGGGCCATCGCCGACCGGTTCGCGGAAGAGGGGGCGCGTGTCGTGATCGCGGATCTCAGCGCCGAGGCCGGCGCCAGGGCGGCGGACGAGATCAATGGCGCCGCTTCGCGCGGGTCGGCGGCCCATTACGTCGTGGACGTCAGCGCTCGGGATCAGGTGCAGCATTTCGCGGCGGCGGTGCAGGAGCGATTCGGCCGCATCGACGTGTTGATCAATAACGCGGGCGTGACGCGTTATCGCCCGTTCCTGGACGCCACGTCGGACGACTGGAATGCCGTGCTGGACGTCGACCTGAAGGGCGTGTTCTTTTGCGCCCAGGCGGTCGCGCCGGCGATGGTCAGGCAGTCGTACGGGAAGATCGTCAACATCGCCTCGGTCTCCGGCACCGGGTGTTCCGCACATGCCGCGGGCGGTTCGCCGGGAGGCAATGCCGCTTATGCGTCGGCCAAGGCGGGGGTGATACAACTGACCAAGACCCTGGCGCGGGAGCTCGGACCGAGCGGCGTCAACGTGAACTGCGTCGCGCCGGGATTCTTCCTGACTCCGCTGACCGGCAGCACCCGCACTCCGGAGCAGGTCAGGGAACACGTCGCGGCCCGTGCCGGCATGGCCGTGCTGAACCGGCCGGGCAAGGTCATCGAGCTGGCCAACAGCGTTCTCTTTCTGGCTTCCGACGAATCCAGCTTCATCGCCGGGCAGACTCTGTTCGTGGATGGCGGGCGAACCGACAGAATGTGAACCGGAGACGGCATATGGCTGCGGATCGGAAGTATGCCTGCGACGTGGCGGTGATCGGAGGGGGGATCTCGGGCCTGGTCGCGGCGGTGCGGTGCGCCCAGGGAGGCCTGCGCGTCCTGGTGCTGGAGCGCCAGTCCGGCGAGCGCTATCCGTGCAATTCGCGCCTGAGCGCCGGTGTGTGGCATATCTGTGCGTCGGACATCCTGGATGCCCCCGAAACTCTGGAATCGAAGATGCTCGAGGCCACGGGAGGCGAGGCCGATCCGGCGCTGGCGCGGGTAGTGGCCCATGACGCGGCTCGGGTGGTCGACTGGCTGAAGGCGCTGGGTATCCGCTTCATGAAGGGGCCGTACGCCTATCAGCGGTTCGTGATGGCTCCGCCGGCGGTGTCGCCGCAGGGCGCGGCATGGGAAGGGTGCGGTCCCGACGTGGCTCTGCAGACGCTCGAGGAAAAACTGAACGAGCTGGGCGGCAGCGTGCTGCGTGGGCACCGAGCCACCGGACTGGAGATGCTGCCGGAAGGGGTGGGAGGGCTGCACGGACTGACGCAGTCATCCGAGCCGTTCGAGGTGCGGGCGGGGAAAGTGATCATCGCCGACGGTGGTTTTCAGTCGGATCCCGGGCTGGTCAGGGAGTGGATCGCTCCCGATCCGGACAGATTGCTCGCGAGGAATTCGCGCGCCTCGACCGGAGACGGGCTGCGGATGGCCCGGGAAGCAGGCGGCGCGGCCAGCGACCTGCGTGGTTTCTACGGGCACCTGCTGTCCAGGGATGCCGCGCGGAACGAGGCCCTTTCTCCCTATCCGTACCTGGACTACCTGGCGACCGCGGGGGTGGTGGTCGACGCCGCCGGCAGGCGAATCGCCGACGAGGGCCGGGGCGGGGTTTTCCTGGCCAACCGGGTGGCCGCGCGTTCCGATGCGGGGGACCACTTCGTGGTCACGGACCAGCGGATCTGGGAGGAGTGCGGGACATTCCGCATTACTTCGCCGAACCCGCTGCTGGCCCGGCTCGGGGCAACGATGTATCAGGCGGACTCCATCGAGGCCGCAGCCGTGCTGGCCGGGATCGACGCGTCAGGGCTGGCCGCCACGGTAGCCGCGTACAACCGTGCGTTGGCCGATGGCTCGACCGCCAGCCTCGATCCAGCGCGCAGCGCGGACAAGTACAAGCCCTGGCCGCTCGTGGTGCCTCCCTTCCATGTCTTTCCGGTGTTGCCGGGTATCACGTATACCATGGGGGGAATCGCCATCGACGCGCATGCGCGGGTCGTCACGAGTACGGGGATTCCCGTCGGGAACCTGTATGCGGCCGGATGCGCATCGGGCGGCCTGGAGGGCGGCACCCGGCACGGCTATGTGGGTGGACTGGTCAAGTCGGGAGTGACCGGCCTGCGGGCGGCGGAACACATCCTCGACATCCCGACCTGAAAAAATCTACGAATGGGAGTCATGATGAGCGCATCTTCAGGATCCGGTGAAGGGTGGACGGCCGGCCAGCGTTTGCAGGCCAAGGTGGCGGTGGTCATAGGCGGTGGCCAGAGTCCGGGCGAGGGAACAGGCAACGGGCGGGCGGTCGCGATGCGTTTCGCCCGCGAGGGGGCCCGCGTGCTGGTTTGCGACCGCAATCTGGAGGCGGCCCAGGCGACGGCCGCGCTGATCCGCGAAGAAGGATTCGAGGCCGTCGCCTCGAAGGCCGACGTGACGGTCGAGCAGGATCTGGCGGCGGTGATGGACCTGGCGCTGGCACGGTGGGGCCGGCTCGACATCCTGCACAATAACGTGGGTATCAGCCTGGCCGGCGGCGATGCGGATCTGCTGGACATCACGGAGGAAAGCTTCGACTTCGTGAGCAGGGTGAATCTGAGGGGAACCGTGTTCGCGTGCAAGCATGCCGTTCCCATCATGCGCAGACAACGGGCGGGGGCTATCGTCAACGTGGCTTCCGCCGCAGGGCCAGGCCTTTATCCCTATGTCGCGTACAAGGCGTCGAAAGCGGGCGTGATCGCATTCACCGAGCAACTGGCCCTGCAGAACGCCGGATACGGCATCCGGGCGAACGCGATTCTTCCCGGCCTGATCGGAACGCCCATGGCGGTGGAGGCCCGGGTCAGCAAGTTTGGAAAGTCGAGGGAAGACGTGGAAGCCGAGCGCGCCGCCAAGGTTCCGATGAAAAGGCAGGGAACAGCATGGGACGTGGCCAATGCCGCGCTCTATCTTGCTTCCGACGAAGCCGGTTTCGTGACCGGCGTATCGTTGCTGGTCGACGGCGGGCGGATCCTGAACCGCGTGTAGCGGCGCGCCCGCCCGGCATCTACGGCATGGCCGCGACTGATCCTCCGAAGTGGCGCGAGATCTCAGCCGTGCCTTCCAGGAGTTCCTTGGTGAAGTGTTTCTCGTTGGACTGCATGCGTACCGTGGGGCCGCCTATGGACATGCAGTACTTCACCTCGTCGTTGACGTCGAAGATGGGCGCGGAGATCGCGGTCACGCCCAGCAGCCTTTCCCCGTGCGACACCGAGAATCCCGCCTGGCGGACTTCCTCGAGCTCGCGCACCACTTCCGCCTGGGTAATCTTGCGCGCCCGGGCCAGCGCCGACAGCAGCGGCGTGAGGTCCTTCTTGGGCATGTAGGCCAGAAGGACCTTGGTGGCGGAACCCGCGACCAGGGGGACCTGTTCCCCGGGCTGGATCACGCTGCGCAGCGAAGACGCGGCAGATACCGCGTCCACGCAGACCCGGTTCTTGCCGATGATGGTATGGATGGAGACGGTCTCGCTGACTTCCTCGGCAATGCGGGCCATGATGGGACGCGAGATCTCGCGTATGCCCAGCGTGCTTTTGACCAGTCCGGCAAGCCTGAGGAAGCGCAGGGAAAGGCAGTACTGCTGATCCTCGAGCCGGATCAGGTAGCCGGCCTTCTCGAGGCTGTGCACGATCCGGAACGCCGTCGATTTGGGAAGATCTATCCTGTCGGAGATCTCTTGCAAGGTGAGGCTTGTGCGGTCGGCGGTGAAGGATTCGAAGATCGCGAGAATTCTTTGTACGGAACGCATCATGGTATGGAAGTCACGTGCCAGGAAAGGGGTGCCAGCTTGTGAAATGGGTTTTGTTGCCCGGAATTTCAGCCGGAATCCTGCCTACTATACTTGACTTCCCTGGCCGTGGTCGCCGTAGCAGCCTTGCGTAATGGTGCTGCGGCCGCCGTCCACGACGATGTTCGCCCCGTTGACGTAGCCCGCCGAATCGCCGGCCAGGAACAGCGCCACGCGGGCGACGTCCTCGGGGGTTCCGGTCCGGCGGGAAGGGGTGAGCGCGACCAGCGCCGCGTCCTTGGCGCGGACGATGCCGTCCCGGATCCCGCCGGTGGATATGCAGTTGACGCGCAGTCCGTATCGGCCCAGGTCATGGGCCATGACGTGCGTCAGGGACACGAGCGCCCCTTTGGCGGCCGAGTAGGCGGCGATGGACGGATTGCCCAGGACGCCGTCTATCGACCCGTGATTGATGATGCATCCGCCGGGCCGCCGCTTCATCAGGGACAGGAAGCCTTGCGCGCAGACGAACGCCGCGGTCAGGTTCCTTCCGATCATGGTGGCCCAGGTCTGGCCGGTGGTGGCTTCGAAGGACTGTTCGACGACCCTGCCGGCCAGGTTGAAGAGTATGTCCACCCCTTCGACCGCGCGGGCGCATTCCGCGGCCACGCGGCGCACGTCGTCCTCGTTCGTGACGTCGACGAGGAAATCCGGTGGTGTGAGGCCATCGGCGCCGCGAGGGGGCCAGCCGTCCGAGCTGTCGTCCAGGCATATGACACGGGCGCCGGCCGCCGTGAAGAGATCGGCCGAGGCCCGGCCGATGCCATAAGGATTCCCGGTGATGACCGCGGTTTTCCCGTGCAGGTCCATGACTCTTCCTGTTGTTTCGTTAGATGAAACCAAGACTGACCAATGGAACTTAAATGATACCATCGCAGCCCATGCCAAGACAGCCCGTGGAGACTGAAAGATGGCCCTGCCGAACCCCATCGACGCCAGCGCGGCGCGAGGCAATGCGAACCGCCTGCTCGAGTTCCTGCACGGTGTCGGACAGATGCCGGAGTCGGCGCCGACGGACCTGGCGCGGTGGTGCTTGTTGGATGCCCTGGGGTGCGGCCTGCTCGGATCGCGGCAACCCTGGGGAAGCATCGTCCAGGACGACGTTCTGGAGGGAAGCGGTCCGGGAAGCTCCAGTATCCTGGGCCGGCGGCAGAGGGTCGGAGCGAGCCAGGCGGCGTTGTGCAATGGCACGGCGATGCACGGATTCGAGCTGGACGACCTGCTGGCCGCCGCGTTGATCCATCCGGGGGCGGTCATCGTGCCGGCCGCTCTGGCGGCGGCGGAGGCCGCCGATGCGGACGGGCTCGCGCTGCTCAGGGGCATCGTCGCGGGCTACGAGGCAACTGAGCGCATCAGTCTCGCGCTGGGAACGGATCCGTCCAGCAGGGGATTCCACAAGACGAGCGTGGTCGGGCCGGTGGCGGGCGCGGTCGCGGCCGGCGTGTGCATGGGGTTGGACTTCAGGAAGCTCCAGTGGGCCGTGGGCCTGGCGTGTTCGTGCGCCTCGGGGATCAAGAACTTCGCGGTCGGTGGCGGCGCGGGCATGGTGAAGCGTCTGCACGCGGGCAGAGCCGCGGAGGCCGCGGTCCGGGCCGTGATGCTGGCCGATCGTGGATTCACCGCCCCGCTTGGCGCAATAGACGGAAAGTTCGGGCTGCTCGAAGCGTTCGGCGGCGCATCCGCCCGGCCCGAATTGCTCGATGCGCAACTGGGGGGGCGCTGGGCGCTCGACGATGTGTGGGTCAAAGTCTATCCGATCTGCGGATGGATACAAGGGGTCGTCCAATTGCTGCTCGAGATGCGGGCGGAACATTCCCTGGATCCGGTCGAGATCGGGAAAGTCACGGTGGCGACGAGTTCGTTCGCCGTCAAGTACAACGGCAGCACCGAAATCGTCGATACCATGGATGCGCAGTACAGCATTCCTTATTGCGCGGCGGTGGCCTTGACAGGCGATCCGCTCGACCCCGGCGAATACGGCGACGAGCGGATCCAGGACTCCCGGCGACGCGCGCTCGCGTCGAAAGTGAAACTGACGGTGGACGGACATGCGGATGCCGTCTATCCCAAGCGCTTCGCCTGCCATGTCACCGTCTCGATGAAAGACGGATCGCGGTTCGAGGCGCGCACGCAGGATGCGCACGGGACGCCGGGCGATCCCTGTACCGGGGCCGAGCGGGTGGTCAAATTCTCCAGGCTGTGCGAACTGGCGGGGCTGGGCCTGGACGCCGCTTCCGTGGCCGAAGGCGTCCGGTGCCTGTCGTCGGGCTCGTCCGTCCGCGTTCTGATGAACCTGCTGCAACCCGCCCGATGAAACCGTTTCCTGGAGATGCCATGAATGCCCGACTGCTGGACCAACCGACCGCCGATACGGTAAGGATGAGCGTTGCCGAGGCCCGGGCCCTGGGCGAGGCCGCGCTTTGCAGGATAGGTTTCACCCAGGACGAAGCGGCGATGGTGGCCGAACATCTGGTGGATGCCGCCACGTGGGGCTATGAGTTCGCCGGACTGCCGCGGATCCTGGTGATCGCCGACAGGCCGGAGCTGCAGCGGCCGCGCCAGCCCGTGTCCGTCGTCAGGGAAACACCGGTTTCGGCGCTGCTCGACGGCGGCAACCACGTCGGATACGTGTCGATTCCCCGCGCCGTCGAGGTCGTACTGGACAAGGTCCATGGTTCCGGCGTTGCGATAGTAGGACTTCGGAACAGCTGGTTCGCCGGGCGCAATGCCTACTATCTGGAACGGATAGCCAGGGCCGGTTTCGCGGTGGTGTATTTCGGCAGCAGCACGCCCACCGTCGTGCCGCCGGGGGCCGCCAGGAAAATCCTCGGCACCAATCCTCTCGCGATTGCCCTGCCCGGCAAGGACAATCCATTCATCTTCGATATGGGCACCGGCGCGGTGATGACCGGGGAAATCATGCTCAAGTCATTCCTGGGCGAAGACTTCGCGGAGATCGTCGGCATCAATGCGCGCGGAGAGCCGACGCGGGCCGCGAGCGAGCTGAAGGAGGGCGGCGTGTTTCCTTTCGGCGGACACAAGGGCTATGGCGTGTCGTTGGCGATCCAGGCGATGGGCCTGCTGGCGGGTTCCCGGTTCCGGTTGGGCGAGGTCAGCGACTTTGGTTCGTTGTTCATCGCATTCGATCCGGAGTTGCTCATGTCCAGGGAGCAGTTCGTCGCGGAACTGGACGAGCTGCTCGCCAAGGTGAAGGCCTTGCCTCGCCAGCCGGGCATTTCCGAGATCCGTGTGCCTTCCGAGCGCGGTTTCAGGGAAAGGGAGATCCGCCGCCGGGAAGGCATCCTGGTGAACCGGTACGTCGTCGACCGGCTCAACGAGATCTGCGGGGCAGGTCGGCCGGCCTGAGCCGTCGATCACTCGGGCTGTATCCCCGCTTCGCGTAGTTCGGTGGACCACCGGGCAAGGTCTTTTCGCGCCCAGTCGGTGAACTCCTGAGGCGTGCTGCCGATGAGCGTGAAGCTGAGGCTTTCCAACTGCTTGCGCACGTCCGGCGTCTTGAGGATGTCCGCGAGCTTGCTGCTCAGTTTTTCGATGATCGCCGTTGGCGTCCTGGCAGGCGCCAGCATGCCGTAACAGGTGTTCACTTCGAAGCCCGGGAAACCCGCTTCCGCCAAGGTCGGGACGTCGGCGACCAGCGGCAGGCGCTTCGAGGACGTCACGGCGAGCGGCCTGACCCGGCCTTCCCGCGCATACGGCACCATTTCATGCGGGGCGGAGAAGAGCATGTTCACCTCGCCGGCCAGCATGGCCTTGTTCGACAGTCCGGCACCCTTGTACGGGACGTGGACCATTTTCAGCTTCGTGCGCTGCAGGAAGAGCATGGCCGAAAGATAGCTGGTCGTGCCTATGCCGGAGGAGCCGAAGGTCAGGCCGTCCGGCCTGGACCTGGCGTAAGCGACGAGCTCGCTTACCGACTTCACCGGTATCGATTCGTGCACGACCAGCATGTTGGGCGCGCACGCCAGCAAGGATATCCGCTCGAAGTCGTTCATCGTGTCGTACGGCAGCTTCTTGTACAGGCTGGGGTTCAGCGTATAGCCGCCGGCAATGAGGAGCAGCGTGTAGCCATCCGGGCTGGCCTGGGCCACCGCGGAGGTTCCGATGATGCCGCCCGCGCCGGGGCGGTTGTCGACCACCACGGTCTTGCCCCAGCTTTCCGTCAGCTTGGCGCCGAGGAAGCGCGCCAGCACGTCGATTCCCCCTCCTGGCGACGACGGCGCGATGATCCGGATCGTTTTTTCAGGGTAGGCCTCGCCGTTGGCGGCCTGGACACCGGCCATGAGAAGCACGGCAACTGCCAGCGAGGAAAGACGATGGTTCTTCATTGCCTTGTTCATGACTGTCTCCGGTGCGTTGCAGGGGTTAGAAGATCGCGCCCACCATGCCTCCTTCCACGTTGATGGACGAACCCGTGATGAATCCGGCCTGCCTCGATGCCAGGAACGTGACGACGCCGCACACTTCTTCCTGCGAGCCCATGCGGCCGAGCGGCGTGAGTCTTTTCCTGGCGGCCGCCTGTTCGGGCGTGTAGGCAGCCTGGCCGCTTCGATGAGAGGTATCGATCAAGGCGGGGGCGACGCAGTTGGCCGTGATGCCCGCATGGCCGACTTCATTGGCCAGATGCTTGACGTAGGTGCTGACGCCGGCCCGGAAGACGGTGGACAGGCTGTGGTGAGGCATGGGCTGCTTGACGGAGGCCGAGGTGACGGCAACGATCCTGCCCCATCCGCGTCCCAACATGGCCGGAACGAGTTCCTTGGCGACCTGGATGACGCTCCAGAGCTGGTTCTGGTAGGCCTGCGTCCAGCGGGCCTCGTCGGTCTCGTCCAGCGTCGCGCGCAGGGGGTTGGGGGCACGGCCGGTGTTGAGAATGAGTATGTCCGGGCCTTCCAGCTCTTCGCAGGCGATGCGCCGCAGCCGGGCGACATCGTGCTGCGCAAGCATGTCGCCCGGCACGGCAATGGCGCGCACGCCATGTTGCGCCCGGATCTCGTCGGCGACCGCTTCCAGCTTGTCGGCGCTGCGGGCAAACAGCACGACGTTGGCCCCTTCTGCGGCCAATGCGTGCGCGATGTTGCGCCCCATGCCGCTACTGGAGGCGGTGACGACGGCGGTCTTGCCTTGAATGCCCAGGTCCATGCCTACTCCACGAGGACGACGACTTCGTTTCCGTCGACGGCGAATCGGTGCGGCATGTCTTCCGACACCCATTCCATGTAGTCGAGGACCTGCGCGAAACGCGGGTCTGCCTGCTCCAGGGGCTCTGGACGGTATCGGCTGTCGAACGACATGGGGACGAAGGCAACCCGGTCCAGCCCGGTGGACGAGGCGGTTATCCTGGCCAGCAGTCCTATGGTGCAGTCCTTGCCGTAAGGCATGAAGGGGAACGCGGGGTCGAGGTCCGCGTGATTGCGGACGGCGCCATGCATCCAGGCGGGTTCCTTCCAGGACGGGGCCGCGAACGACTTGGTCATCGCGAAAACGCCGAGGCTGTAGAAAATGGGTTTGCCCCGGTAGACCTCGATCGCCTTGGGCACGTGCGGCGCATGGCCGACGACGACATCGGCGCCGGCATCGATGGCGGCATGGGCGACGGCGACCTGGTAATCGGATATGACCCGGGGCAGGCGGATGACGCCGGAGTGGAAAGCAAGGACCACGACGTCGACCTGCTCGCGCAGCGCCCGGATATCGTCGAGCAGGCGCGACAGATCCACGGCGTCCGGCTGGGTGTGGATGCGGACCGGCTGGTGCGGTCCGCGCGTTTCATACAGCGTCTTGACGCGGATGGCGGTGACGCCGGGGCGGTTCGCGCCGGCTTCGCTGCCCGCCGCCGCGACCGAGGTGTACCCCAGGTATCCGACCTTGACGCCGTTGCGTTCGACGATGGCGGGCTTGCGGGCCTCGTCCAGGTCGCGGCCCGCCCCGGTTACCTGGATGCCGCGCTGATTCAACAGCGCGCGCGTATCCAGCATGGCTTCGGCGCCGCTGTCGAAGCTGTGGTTGTTGGACATCGTGACGGCATCGAAGCCGCCGTGGGTATAGATGTCGGCCATTTCGATCGGTTGTCCCACCTGTGGCGCATGCTCGGCGCGGACGTTCCGGCTGGAGTAGGTTCGCATGCAATTCACGAACCGGATGTCCGCGGCGCGGAGTACGGGCCCGACGAGTTCCGTATAGCCCTCGACGGGAAATCCTTGTGACGGGCCGTGGGTCGGGCCGCAGTCGCCGCCGATGACGACCGTTACGTTGCTGGACATCGTGTTCTCCTCCATTCAGATTTCGATCATTTCGAAGTCTTGCTTGCCCGCCGAGCATTCCGGGCAGATCCAGTCCTCGGGCACGTCCGCCCACCGGGTGCCGGGGGGGATGCCTTCGCCCGGCATGCCGGCGGCCTCGTCGTAGATGAAGCCGCAGAGTATGCACTGCCAGGTCTTGAACGGAGCGGCGGCAGGGGGGGGCGCCGTGGCCGGCGTGGTGTTTGGGTCGTTCATATTCATCATTTCGTGGTGCCAGGGGTTGAAGGCTGCCGTACCAGCGACGGCAAGGTACCGGTATCGGGCGCGGCGGCGTCGCGCAGCCTGCCGTCCTGCGCGACGATCCGGGCCAGCAGCGGACTGGGCTTCCACCGCTTGCCATATCGGTCGTGCCATGCCTGGACCTCGCGCAGGACCACGGGCGCGCCCACTCCGTCCGCCCAGTACATCAATCCGCCACGATGGCGGGGGAAACCGAAGCCATTGAGCCACATCGCATCGATGTCGCTCGCGCGGAAGGACTTGCCTTCGTCGATGATCTTGCAGGCTTCGTTGACCGAGGCGAACAGCAGCCGGTGGAGAATTTCTTCGTCCGTGAATTCCCTTTGGGGGATGTCGAATTCCCGCGCGATGTCGGCGATGACCTGGCTGACGACGGCGTCGGGGCGAGGCGTCCGGTCGTTTTTCTCGTAGCGATACCAGCCGGTGCCGTTCTTCTGGCCATAGCGGCCCATCTCCACCAGGCGATCCGGGACGTGGAGCTTGCGATAGGTGGGGTCCGCGGCGGCGCGGCGCTTGCGCGTGTCGTAGCTGACGTCCAGGCCCGACAGGTCGCTGACCGCGAACGGACCCATGGGGTAGCCGAAATCCATCATGACCTTGTCGATCTGCCAGGGCAGGGCGCCTTCTTCGAGAAGCAGCATCATCTCGGTCACCAGCGGAGCCCGGCTCCGGTTCGCGGCGAAGCCGTCGCACGATCCGGCGACCACGCTGATCTTGCCCAGCGCCTTGCCCATTGCCGTCGCACGGCCGAGCGTGTCGATCGAGGTGGCGTCGCCGGCAACGATCTCGCACAGTTTCATGACGTTCGCCGGAGCGAAGAAGTGCGCGCCCGCCACGGACCCGGGCCTTTTCGTGGCGCGGGCCATGACGTTGATGTCGATCGCGGAGGAGTTGGTGAGCAGCAGGGCGTCCGGTTTCATCACCACGTCCAGCTTGCCGAAGATGTCCACCTTCAGGTCGATTCTTTCGAATACGGCCTCGATGACGGCGTCGCAGTCGCCGATGCTTTCATAGCGGCTGACCGGTTCGATCCGCGCCATCCTCTCCCGCATCTGATCCGGGGTGAGGCTCTTGCGCTGAACCCGTGTCTCGTAGGTCGACCGGATGCGTTCCATGGCGCGTTCCAGCGCCTCGGGGGTGGCTTCGAGCATCTTGACGGGAATGCCGACGTCGGCGAAGGCGATCGCGATGCCGCTTCCCATGGTTCCTCCCCCGACCACCGCAGCGCGGCGAACCTTGTCGCCCGCGGCCGGCGTGGCGATGCCGGGGATCTTGCCGGCCGTTTTCTCCGCGAAGAACGCATATCTCAGGGCCTTGGATTCGTCCGAATGTTCGAGCTCGGAAAAGCGATCATGCTCGAGCTCAAGGCCCGGACCGAAATCCGCATGCAGAGAGGCCGCCACCAGTTCGATCGCGTAGCCCGGCGCTTTCAAGGGCGATTTCCTGCGGGCCGCCGTCTTGCGCGCCGCTTCGATGATTTCCGGTTTCTCCCGGTCGGCGTCCTGCCATGCAGTCAAGAGGGACGTCCTGCGCAGCGGCCGCCCGGACGCGATCCGCCGGGCGACGCCGGCCGCGAATTCCACCAGATCGCCAGCGGCGATTTCGTCTATCAATCCCAGGGCCAGTGCTTCGTCCGCGCCCACTTGCCGGCCGGAGAGGATCAGGTCCAGCGCGGCCTCGGCACCGACGAGCCGGGGAAGCCGCTGGGTACCGCCGCCGGCGGGAATGATGCCCAGCTTGATTTCCGGCAGGCCGAGCCTGGCAGCCGGTGTTGCGATGCGGTAATGACAGGCGAGGGCATGTTCCAGCCCACCGCCCAGGCAGTAGCCGTCCATGGCCGCCACGACGGGTTTTTCGCTGGCCTCGATGGCACCCGCGCTGGCCCGGGTGGTTACCGCGCGTGCTTTTCCGAACTGCCGGATATCGGCCCCGGCCATGAAGTTGCGGCCGGCTCCCGTCAGCACGATCGCATCCACCACCGGATCCTCGTTCGCCGCCTTGACGAAATCAATGATGCCTTCGCGTACGCCGGGCGCCAGGGCGTTAACGGGCGGGTTGCGTAGGGTGATGATGCCTACGCGATCGCGGATCTCGTAGCTGACTACCTCGTCGTTCATGGGGGAACCTCAATTCCGTTGCGCTATCGGAGCGGATCGGCAGTTGCCTTTCGCCATGGTCGGTATGCTATCATGAGTTCCTGTAGATGGTATCAGTTTCATTCATTGGAACTTTAAGGTTTGGGAGGGACGAATGGCGGGCAAGGATCAGGCATACATCGTGGGAGCGTACGAGCACCCGCTGCGCCATGCGCCGGATCATTCCGTGGCCAGACTGCACGCCGAGGTGGCGAAAGGGGCGGTCGAGGACGCGGGTTTGTCCAGGGACGACATCGACGGGTTCTTCTGCGCCGGCGATGCGCCGGGGGCCAATCCGTGGTCTTTGGCCAACTATCTCAACCTGCGCAAGCTGAGGCACCTGGACTCGACCGACATGGGAGGGTGTTCGTATCTCATACACGTGGCGCACGCCGCCCAGGCGATCGCCGCAGGCCGATGCAACGTCGCCCTGATCACGCTGGCCGGCCGTCCCAGGTCCGAGGGTATTTCCGGAACGCAGGTGCGGGTCAGGGGTTCGAATCTTCCCGAGTCGCCGTACGAGATGCCGTACCGGCCGGTGACCTTGAATCTGTATGCCATGTGCGCGATGCGCCACATGCATGAGTTCGGCACGACATCGGAGCAGCTTGCATGGATCAAGGTGGCGGCGTCGCGCCACGCGCAACACAACCCTCATGCGATGCTGCGCAAGCCGGTATCCGTCGACGAGGTCCTGGCATCGCCGCTGATCTCCGATCCGCTGCGCCGTCTCGATTCCTGCGTGGTGACCGATGGCGGCGGCGCCCTCATTGTTGCGCGCGCCGAGGTCGCCGCACAGTTGCACAGGCCCCGGGTCCGCATCAAGGGATATGGCGAGACCACCAAGCATCAGGATGGGGGGAAGATCGATCTCACCTACACCGGACAGGCCTGGAGCGGCCCCCGGGCCTTCGAGGCCGCGGGCGTCGGACCCGGCGATATCCAGTACGCCTCGATCTATGACAGCTTCACCATCACCGTGCTGCTGCAACTGGAAGACCTCGGGTTCTGTGGGAAGGGCGAGGGCGGGCGGTTCGTCCAGGACGGAAACCTGATCGCGGGCGTGGGCAGGCTACCCGTGAACACGGATGGGGGCGGGCTTTGCAACAATCATCCTTCCAACCGTGGGGGGATGACGAAAATCATCGAGGCGGTCAGGCAGCTCCGGGGCGAAGCACACCCGGAACTGCAGGTCCCGGGGTGCACGCTGGCCCTGGCGTCGGGCATAGGCGGCGCGATCGGCCACCGCCATGGCGCGGCGACCTTGATCATGGAACGGGAGGCATGATGACGGAGCAGCGCAGCGGCGCCTGGAAACTCGGCGATCCCGCATTGAACCCGGGCGACGAGGAATATTTCATCGCGGCCCGGAACGGGAGCCTGCTGGTCGGCGCATGCCGGGCATGCGGGGAACTCCACCACTATCCCAGGTGCATGTGTCCGTTCTGCTGGAGCGCCGAGGTCGAGCTGAAACCGGCCGCGGGTGCCGGAACGATTTACACGTTCAGCGTCACGCGCAAGGGTCCGGACACGCCTTATTGCATTGCCTACGTGCAGTTGGACGAAGGGCCGATCATGATGACGAACATCGTGGACACCGATCTGGATCTTGTCCGGGTCGGGCAACGGGTCAGGCTCGTATGCGTTCCCACCGATGGCGATTACGCCATTCCCATGTTCACGCCGGCGCAGGCCGAATGAGCCCGGAGGCATCGATGAGCGGCGCAACGGTGTTGTACAGCGCGGTAGGGAACGTGCTGGCCCGATACGAGATCGACAGGGTCGAGGCCCGGCTGACGAGGCGGGCGGAATTTCTCATGCCGAGCCGGGTGCAATATGCCTGGAGGCATCCGGCGCTGCGGGTTCTTTATGTGACGACGGCCAGTTCCGGCCCACGGACCCATTCCAGGGACAACCAGGTCACGGCTTTCCGCATCGACCGGGAAGGCGGGCTGTGCCAATTGGGCGAGACGCGGAACCTGGCGGCCAGGGCGGTGCACCTCTGCGTCGACCCAGAAGGAAAGTTCGTCATCAACGCGCACAACTTCCCGCGATCGTGGGTGACGGTTCATCGGATACGGCCGGACGGATCGCTGGGGGAAGCGGTCGAGCAGGACGAGCAGACCGACTTCGGGAGTTATCCGCACCAGGTGATGGCCTTTCCCGATGCGTCGGCGGCATTGGTCGTGGACCGGGGAAACCATGCGACCCAGGACAAGCCCGAGGATCCGGGGGCGCTGCGGGTGTATCCCATGAAGGATGGCCGGCTCGTCGCGGGGCAGGTCGTCGCGCCGGGGGGCGGGTTCGGGTTCGGACCGCGCCACGTGGCCTTCCACCCCGGTAAGCCGTGGTTGTACGTGGCGGACGAGCGCCACAACTGCCTGGCCATGTTCCGGGTGTCGAACGGCTCGATCGAGGAAAGGCCCGCATACGTGGCCACCACGCTCGAGAACCCCGGCGCCGCAGGGCCGCGGCAGCTCGTGGGCGCCATCCATGTCCATCCGGACGGGCGCCATGTCTATGTTGCCAATCGCGCGGACGAGACCATGGCGGCAGGAGGGCGGAAAGTGTTCGCCAAGGGGGAGAACAGCATCGCCGTCTTCCAGATCGATCCGTCCAGCGGCGAGCCCGTGCGTATCCAGAACGCGGACATCGGTTCCTTCCACGCCAGGACGTTCGCGCTGGATCCCGCAGGCGGCATGCTCGTCGCCGCCAGCATCAAGGCCATGAACGTCCTGCGAGACGGGGAAATCGAACACGTTCCCGCGGCACTTTCCGTTTTTCGCATCGGGCCGGACGGGCGGCTCGCGTATCAGCGCAAGTACGACGTGCCACTGCCGGACGGCGAACTGCAGTACTGGATGGGCATGGTCGAGCCGGCGTAGCGCCATGTCGCTGCCGGGGAAGAATCGAAGTCGAACAGGTGGATGGTAGAGACGGTATGAGCAAATTCCAATTCTTGCTGGAGCCCCGGTCCATCGCGGTGGTCGGGGTTTCCGACGACGCCGCGCGTCCTGGCTCCCAGGCGGTTCGGGCCTTGATGAGGAACGGCTATCAAGGGCGGATCTTCCCGGTCAATCCGAAGTACCAGGAATTCCAGGGGTTGAAGTGCTATGCCTCGGTGCAGGCCATCGACGAGGACGTGGATCTGGTCGTGATCGGCGTACCCGCGAAAGGGGTGATTCCTGTCATGCGGGAGTGCGCGGCGAAATCCGTGCCCTATGTCACCGTGTTCAGCGGCGGATTCCGGGAAAGCGGGCCGGAAGGCGTCGAGCGGGAAAAAGAGCTGCTGGACATCGCCCGTGGTGCGGGCATCCGGGTCATCGGGCCCAATTGCCTGGGATTCGCCAGTATTCCCTCGAATGTCTATGCGGCGTTCGGCAGTATTACCCGGGATCCCAAGCTGGAACCGGGCAATGTCTCGCTGGTGACGCAAAGCGGTGGATTCGGCTACAGCATCGCGCTGGCCTGCGCCGAAGCGAAGATCGGCTTCAGGCACGTGGTCGCAACCGGCAACGAAAGCGACATCGACACGGTGGAGATGATCGATGCGCTGATCGACGATCCGGAAACACGGTGCATCGTGGCGTACATCGAAGGGACCCGGGACGGCCGTGCATTGCTGCGGGTCGGCCGGCGTGCGCTTGCCGCCGGCAAGCCCGTCCTGCTGTGGAAGGGCGGAGTGACGGAGCAGGGAGCCCGGGCCGCGGCGTCGCACACGGCCAGCATGACCGGCAGCTACGATTTCTACCGGGCGCTGTACAAGCAGACGGGAATCGTGGAAATCGGCGAGCTGCACGAGGTGGTGGACTACCTGAAGGCGTTCGCGCCGGGCAAGCAGCCGCAAGGCAATGCCGTCGCCGTCATGGGCGTTTCGGGCGGATCGGCGATCGTCTTCGCCGACGCCGGCGAGCGGCGCGGGCTGACGCTATCCGCGCTTACCGAGGCGACGCAGGAGCGCCTCGCTCCCGTGGTGCCGAGCATAGGCGCGATACACAATCCCATCGACCTGACGGCCGGCTATTTCTCCGAGCACAACAAGGACAAGCTGGAAGTCGCGCTGCGAGCGGTCCTGGATGATGACCAGGTCGGTTCGCTGTGCGTGAACCTGGCGACGACGGGACCCGGCGGCAGCGCAGTGGCGGCCGAGGTCATCGCGCGGGTGTCGAATCACTATTCCAAGCCCATCGTCGTCTTCTCGTCGACGCCGGTTGCGGCGAACGCCGAGGCGCTGGACATCTTCTCGCAAGCCCGTATCCCGGTGCTGCCTTCGCCGTCCCGGGCGGCGCACGCGCTGGCCGTGCTGTGGGCCTACGGGCGGGCGCGCGAGCGCATCGTGGGCGCCGCGCTGGCAGAGCCCGCCGCCGAGCTGGACACGGACGCGCGCGCGGCGCTGCGGGCCGGGCGGGCGCTGTCGGAAATGGAATCCAAGGCGGTGCTGTCCAAGGCCGGGGTCCCGGTCACCAAGGACCTGTTGGTGCGCGGCGACGAACGCGCGGACCTGGCGGGCCTGTCCTACCCCGCCGTGGTCAAGGTCGTGTCGCGCGACATTCCCCACAAGTCCGAAGTCGGGGGTGTGAAGGTCAATCTGGCGTCCGCGGAAGCAGTCGCGTCGGCGATCGGGCAGATACGCGAGAGCGTCGCGCGGCTGGCGCCGGCGGCGGCCATAGACGGCATGATGGTGTCGGAGATGGTCACCGAGGGTTTCGAACTGATCGCGGGCGTGGTGAACGACGTGGTGTTCGGGCCGGTCGTCATGGTCGGCGCGGGGGGCATCTATGCGGAGATCCTGAAAGATGTCTCCTTCAGGCTGGCGCCGTTCGACGAACGGACCGCGCTGGAAATGCTGGACGAACTGCGTTGCCGGCCGATATTCGACGGCGCGCGCGGGGGCGCAACCCTGGACGTGGCTTCGGCCGCGCGTGCCCTGGCCGCCCTGTCGCGCTTTGGCTGGGCCGTTCGGGACGAGGTCCAGGAAATCGATGTCAATCCGCTGTTCCTGTCCTCCCGGGGCGTCGTGGCGGCGGATGCCTTGGTGGTGCCGAAGGCTCGGCCCGGACGCGGTGCGGCATGACGGAGGGCGAACGGTGTCCACCAACCTGAAGATAAGCTGCCTGCCGGTGGAAATGACATTCGAGGCTACGGCCGGCGAGTCCATCCTGGCGGCGGCGCTGCGGGCGGAGGTCGTACTGCCCCACAGCTGCAAGACGGGGCTGTGCGGCACCTGCCGGGCGCGCGTCGTCGACGGGCAGGTCGATTTCGACGCGGCGAAGGCCAGGGGGCTTTCCCGGCACGACCGCGACGAAGGTCATGTCCTGCTGTGCCAGACCAGGGCCGTCTCGGACGTGACGCTCGAGTGCAATATCGTGGAAGAAACACGCAACGTGCCCGTGCGCCGCGTCGCGGCGCGGGTGGCCGGGGTAGAGGCGCTTTCCGACGACGTGCGGCGGATCCGGCTCGCCTTGCCGGAGGGCGAGACGCTGGGTTTCGTCGCTGGCCAGCATATGAACGTGGTCATGTCCGGCGGCGTGCGCCGCTGCGTGTCCCTGGCCAATGCGCCGTCCAGCGGCGATGGCTGGCTGGAGATGCATCTGCGGAATTACGGCGGCGTGCTGAGCAGGTATGTCTTCGAAAGCGCCAAGGATGGCGACCTGATGAGGATGGAAGGCCCCTTGGGGACCTTCGTCCTGCGCAACGGATCCGACCGCCCATTGCTTTTCGTCGCTAGCGGGACGGGATTCTCGCCGGTGAAGGCCATGATAGAAACCCTGATCCGGCAGCGTTCCGGCAGGCCCATGGCGCTCTACTGGGGCGGGCGCCGCCCTTCCGATCTCTATCTTCACGAGCTGGCGAGCCGCTGGCATGACGAAGCCCGACTGATCTACGTGCCGGTCGTCTCCGACGGACTGGCGACGGATGCCTGGCAGGGGAGGACCGGTTTCGTCCACCAGGCCGTCATCGACGATTTCGACGATCTTTCCGGCCACGACGTGTACGTATGCGGGGCACCGGCGATGGTGGAGGCCGCGCGCCGCGAGTTCATCGGCGCGCGCGGGCTTCCTTCCAGGCAGTTCTTCGCCGATGTGTTCCAGCCTTCGTAGCGCGGCGCCATGCATGCAGCGACAAGATGTCCCAGCGAGAGAGCAAGAGTATGACCGAACATGAAACCCTGGTGCGGATCGAGGTAAGGGATTCGATCAAATGGATGGTGCTGAACCGGCCCGCGAAGGCCAACGCCTTGACCGTCGGCATGATGGAAGCCATGGCGCAGGCCATCCACGAAGCCGCTGCGCAGGAGGATGTCCGAGCCGTCGTGCTGTGCGCGCCCGGCGCCCGCATCTTCTGCGCCGGCGTGGACGTGAAGGAGCAGGCGCCGGACGGTGACGTCGCCGGGCAAAGGGAACGGCGTTCTGTGGCGTTGGCGCGGCTGCAGGACGCCGTGCTGGACAGCGCCAAACCCATCGTCGTCGCGGTGGAGGGCGCGGCCATAGGCGCTGGCGCCATGCTGGCCTGGCTGGCGGATGCCTGTGTCGCCAGTGTCGAGGCAAGCTTCTCGCTGCCCGAGATCGACATCGGCATACCCACCTTCTCGGGCGCCAGCATCGTGGAAGCGGTGGCGGGTCGCAGCGCGGCCATGGACCTCGTCCTGACGGGGCGCCGCATGCCCGCCGCCGATGCCCGGACCAGGGGGCTGGTGCGGGAACTGGCCGAACACGGCGCGGTGCAGGGCCGGGCGGAGGAGCTGGCGGCATTGCTGGGCGCCAAGGGGGCGCAGGCGTATGCGCAGGTCAAGCGATGGATGAACCGTGGCGTGAAGCGTGCGCTGGACGAGGCCCGGCAAGAGCATGAGCGGCACCGGGCCGCGATCAGGCACTAGGAAAGCAGGCTGGCTGAGCAAGGAGAATGAAGGTGGCGGATCTGGATGTTTCGAGAGAAGGACGGGTGGTGATCGCCCGCCTGAACCGGCCCGAGAAAAAGAACGCGCAGAGCGAAGAGATGCTCGATGCGCTGTGCTCGGCGCTGCGTGCGGCGAACGATGACCCTGGCGTCGGCTGCGTGGTCCTGACAGGCGCGGGCGATGCGTTCTGTTCGGGAGGCGATCTTGGGCGGCGTGCCAACGACGGCGGGGGAGGGGCGCCCACGCCGCTGGAAAGGATGGATCGCCTGCACGGTGTGACGCATCGCGTCGCGCGCGCGGTCGAGGAATTCGAGAAGCCCTTGATCGCCGCGGTCAATGGCTCGGCCGTGGGGGCCGGCATGGATCTCGCCCTGATGTGCGATATCCGCTTCGCCGCCGCCTCGGCGCGTTTCGCCGAGGCATACGTCAAGGTGGGGCTGTTGCCGGGAAACGGCGGCTGCTATTTCCTGCCGCGCATCGTGGGTGTGGCGCGAGCGCTGGAGTTGCTGTGGACCGGGGATTTCGTCGATGCCTCGACGGCACTCGAAGTGGGGCTGGTTTCGCGCGTCTATGACGACGAAAGGCTGATGGCGGAGACGCTGGCATTCGCCGCGCGCTTGTCCGAAGGGCCGCCCGTGCAGCAGCGCGAGATCAAGAAACTGCTCTACCAGTCCTTGCATACGGACCTCAGGACCAGCCTGCGCGCGGTGTCCGCCCATATGGCGGTCATCCAGTCGACGGACGACTACCGGGAGGCGATCGCCGCCTACAAGGAACGCCGGAAGCCCGTATTCAGCGGGAAGTAGCCACCGATCGCGATTGACGACCAAAACACGGGGCGGGCGATGCCCGATCCCGACAGGAGACGGAAATGAATGCATGTCGTGCTGTGCCGCGCAACTGCGCGCAGATCGCTCTCGTGGCGGCGGTGGCCACCCTGCCGGCCGTGGCATGGTCGGAAACCTATCCCAGCAAGCCTATCCGGCTGGTCGTGAATTCGTCGGCCGGGGGCGGGGCGGACGTCGTGGCGAGGCTGGTGGCGGAAAAGCTGGCGGTGGCGCTGAAACAGCCTGTCATCGTGGAGAACAAGCCGGGAGCCGGCGGCAACATCGGCGCGGACTACGTGGCCAGGGCGGCGGCCGATGGTTATACCCTGCTTGCCGCGAACTCCAGCTTCGCGAGCAATCTGACGCTGTACAGGAAGCTTCCGTTCCACCCCGTGCGGGATTTCGCGCCGGTCAGCCTCATGGTCGCCAATTATTTCTATCTGTGCGTTCCGGCGGCGTCGCCGCTGAAGTCGTTCCCCGAGCTGGTCGCCAAGGGCAGGCAGAGCGAGTTGACCTATGCGTCCGCCGGCGCCGGGCAGGGATCTCACCTGGGGATGGAGTTGCTGAAGGACCTGGCGGGATTCAAGGCCGTCCACGTTCCGTACGGCGGAATGGCGCCGGCGGCGGTGTCGCTGCTGTCCGGCAATGTCGACATGTCGCTCCTGACCCCCGCGTCGGCGCTGCCGCAGGCGGAGACGGGCAAGCTTCGGCTGCTGGGCGTGACCGCGCCCAAACGCCAGTCGTCTCTTCCCGACGTACCGGCGATTGCCGAGTTCGGCCTTCCTGGGTTCGAGGTGAACAATTGGCAGGGACTGCTCGCGCCCGCGGGCACGCCGCCGGCCATCATCGCCAGGCTGAACCAGGCCGTGAACCAGGCCTTGAAAATGCCCGACCTGGACGCCAAGCTCGCGGAGATGAACACGGAAGCACGCGGCTCGACGCCGGAGGAATTCAAGGCCTTCCTGGCTGCCGAGATCGACAAATGGCGCGATGTGATCAAGCGCACGAACACGCAGATCGATTGAACGAATGGCGGCGATGCCGGGACAGGAGGCGGGATGAAGGAATCGACAGGAACGGGTAGCGGCGGGGCCCGCGAACCGATAGGGTTCGTGGGGCTGGGCGCCATGGGGGCTCCCATGGCGCGATGGCTGCTGTCCCGGGGATACGACGTCATCGTCAGCGACCTGAACGGCAAGGCGGTCGAAGACCTGGTGAACCATGGCGCGCGCGCCGCCGCGACCTTGACGGAACTGGCCAGCGCCGCCTCGACGGTCTTCACCTGCCTGCCGTCCTTGGGCGCCTTGCGGAAAGTCGCGCTGGGGCCGGAAGGGTTGCAGCACGGGACCAGCATCTCGACGCTTGTGGATTTTTCCACCACGGGGCCGGCCTTCGCCCGCGAGCTCGGAGCGGCCCTGGCCGCCAGGAAAATCGATCTCCTGGACGCACCCATCACGGGGAATGTGGTCACCGCCGGCAACGGCAAGCTGGGCATCATGTGCTCGGGCCCCTCGGCGACGTTCGGGCGGACGCGGCCGGTCCTGGAGGACCTGGCAAGCACTGCGCTGCTGTACCTGGGGGAAGAGAACGGCCGCGCCCAGACCTTGAAACTGCTGAACAATCTGCTGTCCGCGACGGGCATGGCGGTGGCGTGCGAAGCGATGATCCTGGGCGTCAAGGCCGGGCTGGCGCCCGAGGCGATGCTCGAGGCCATCAACGCGAGCGATGCGAGCAGCAGCGCGACACGCAACAAGTTCGCCAGATCGGTGCTTGCCCGGCGCTTCGATTTCGGCGCCAGGATGGCCATTACGGCCAAGGATACGTCCCTGGCCGTGGGCGTCGTGGAAGAGCTTGGCGTGCCGGCCTGGATCGCCAGGAGAGTGCAGCAGATCTGGGGGTTCGCGGCATCCCAGGGCGGAGCCGAGCGGGATGGAACCTCGCTGATCACCTATCTCGAGCCGTGGGCGGGAATCGAGGTCGAGGGGGGACGCCCGGCACAGGCGACGGACTCGCCGGGAGCCGCGCGGCTGATGGAGCGGTTGGTGGGAGCCGTGTCGGCGACCTTGCTGGCCGTGGCTTGCGAGGCGTTCGTCGCCGGCTCGAAAGCGGGGTTGGACCCGATCACGATGACGCGGATCCTGGGCATCGAGACGGGCAGGAACTTCGCGAGCTCGCACGTCCTGCCGGAGCAGGTCGCCACCCGGAAGTTCGCCTATGGGAAATCGCTGGGAGCGGCATTGAGCGATCTCGACTTCGTCGCCGACGAGGCCCGGAGGCTGGGCGTGACGACCTGGGTGCTCGACGGTACGCGGGCGCTGTACCGGCTGGCGGCGGGATTGGGCCGGGGCGGGGAGGACATGTCCCGGCTGGCGACGTACTACGAGGCCTGGGCGGGCGCGGAGGTCCGCATCCCGCCTTCCTGCCATGAAGAGCAAGGGGGAAGGGCATGACTACCGAGATCCGAGCCGTTCCCGAGTTCCGGGGCAACATGCCGCGCGCGCTCGACGAACTGGCGGCATGGACGGCCAGGCGGCATGAAGAGGCGATCGATCCCGGATTGCCCATCATTGACCCGCATCACCACCTTTGGCACGACGAGCGTGGAAGATACCTGCTGGATGAGCTGCTGGCCGACCTGGATTCATGGCACAACATCGTTGCCACGGTGTTCCTCCAGGCCAAGAGCATGTATCGCCGCGATGGGCCGGAAGCGATGAAACCGGTAGGAGAAGTCGAGTTCGCCAACGGCATGGCGGCAGCCAGCGCAAGCGGACAATACGGCGCGACCCGGATTTGCGAGGCCATCGTCGGCCACGCCGACCTGAGGACGCCGGACATCGAGGCTGTCCTGGAGGCCCTGGTCGCCGCCGGCAACGGCCGGTTGCGGGGTATACGGCACGGAGCGACCTGGGATGACGGCAGCGCCGCCTACGGCAGGTCGTTCTCGCCCCGGTACATGCTGGCCGATCCGTCGTTCCGCCGCGGCTACGCGGCGCTGCGCCGCCACGCGCTCTCGTTCGATGCGTGGATCTACCATACGCAACTGGCTGAACTGGGCGGGTTGTTGCGGGAGTTTCCCGATACGCCCGTGGTGCTGAACCATGTCGGAGGCGTGCTGGGCATTCCTCCCTACGTCGACAGAACGGAAGTCTTCGAATCCTGGCGTGCCCGCTTGCGCGAGCTGTCGGTTTTTCCCCATCTTCACGTGAAGGTGGGAGGGCTGGGGATGCTGTACTGCGGGTGGGATTTCCACACC
The DNA here is from genome assembly GCF_003854895.1 of Pigmentiphaga sp. H8. Lineage (NCBI taxonomy): Bacteria > Pseudomonadati > Pseudomonadota > Betaproteobacteria > Burkholderiales > Alcaligenaceae > Pigmentiphaga > Pigmentiphaga sp. H8. The sequence continues at coordinate 2,227,844 of NZ_CP033966.1, forward strand.
CGGCCCTTGCCGCCCTCGTCGACGGAGCTGGCCGCAGCCTGGAGGCCGTACATCGAAACCTGTATCGAATTGTTTGGCGCGGAACGCTGCATGTTCGAGAGCAATTTCCCCGTCGACAAGCAATCCTGCGGGTACGGCGTGCTCTGGAACGCGTTCAAGCGGGTGGCGGCAGGCTACGGCGACGCGGAGAAGACATCGCTGTTCCACGATACGGCCGCGAGGTTCTACCGCTTGCAAGGTTCTTGATCTAAGCTCGGCTGGCGTGACCTCATTTCCATGCACGAGGACCTGCCATGACCATCGCCAAGAACACGATCTGCCTGTGGTACGACAAGGACGCCGAGGAGGCGGCCCATTTCTACGCCGAGACCTTTCCCGACAGCGCGGTGCACGCCGTCCACCGTGCTCCCGGCGATTACCCGTCCGGCAAGGCGGGGAACGTGCTGACGGTCCAGTTCACGGTAGCCGGCATTCCCTGCCTGGGCCTGAACGGCGGGCCGGCCTTCAAGCACAACGAGGCGTTCTCGTTCCAGATCGCCACCGACGACCAGGAGGAAACCGACCGCTACTGGAACGCCATCGTCGGCAACGGCGGCCAGGAAAGCGCATGCGGCTGGTGCAAGGACAAATGGGGCGTCTCCTGGCAGATCACGCCGCGCGTGCTGACCGAGGCCCTGGCCGTGGGCGGCGGGGAAGCCAAGCGCGCGTTCGCGGCGATGATGGACATGAAGAAGATCGACGTCGCCGCGATAGCAGCCGCCCGGCGGGGCTGAGGCTCAGGCCGGTGCGGAGCCGGCCAGCAGGTCGATGACCGCCTGCGCCGCGCGCGTCTGCACCCGGCCCTTCCGGGAGCACAGCACGGTGGCCGTGCGCGCCGCCGAGGCACCTTCCAGCTCGATCATGGCCAGTTCCCCGGCAGCCGCGTCGGTGGTCACGGCATAGTCCGGCAGCACCGTGGCAAATTCGCCGCCACGCACGGCGCGCTTGATGCTCTCGATGTGATCCAGGTTCAGGGCGGCCTTGAGCGGTAATTGCCGGCGTGTCGTGGCCTGGGTGAGCCAGCGCCGGGTCTCGAAGTTCGCATCCAGCAAGGCCAGCGGCTGCGCAAGCAGCGTCTTCAGGTCGATGCGGCGGCGCCGGGCCAGCGCGTGGCCGGGCGCGACGGCCACGACGTAGCGCGTGACGAAGCGGTGGACGATCTCCAGGTCGGGATCGTGCTCGTCCGGCGCCAGGGCAATGCCGAGATCCACCGCGCCGTCATGGACCAGGCGCAGGACCTGCTCCGACCCGGCGACCCGGGCATCGAAGGTAATACCCGGGTGCGAGGCGCGGAATCGGGCGATGGCGGGCAGCAGCCAGCCGGTCATGACGCCTTCGATCGACGCGAAACCGACATTGCCTCGCACCAGCCCGTGCAGTTCATCGATGCGCGCGCGCGCGAGCTCCATGTCGCGCAGGCTGTTGCGCATTTGCGCGGCCACGATGCGGCCTTCTTCCGTCAATGCCATGCCGGTCTGGTTCCGCTCGAACAGGGGGGAACGAAACGTGTGCTCGAGCAGTTGGACCTGGCGGCTGATGGCAGAGGGGCTCAGATGCATCAGCTCGGCGGCGCGCCGGATCGACCCGGTTTCGGCCACGGCGAGGAAGTAGCGGTAGGCGGGGATCTGCATGGGATTCTTTGTCCTTCGTGTGCAGTTTATTAGAACATGATGTTCGATACGTTCGGATGGACGGAACATCTCGCGGTCACGAGAATGGAGGCCCATTGAAAATGTCTCCTCGGGAGTGTGTGGATGTTCAAGGCTGCTGTGGTCCAAGCATCGTCGGTTCCCTTCGAACCGCAGAAGACGGCGGAGAAGGCTGCCGGCCTGATCCGTACCGCCGCGGGAGAAGGGGCGTCGCTGGTCGTTTTTCCGGAAGCCTTTCTTGGGGGATATCCCAAGGGTTCCGCGTTCGGGACCGTGGTCGGCCGCCGCACGGACGTGGGACGGGCGCATTTCCGGCGCTACATGGAGGGCGCGGTCACCCTGGATGGCCCCGAGCTGGCGTTGCTGCGCGAGGTCGTTGCCGAGACGGGCGTCCACGTGGTGATGGGAGTGATCGAGCGGGTGGGGCGCACGCTGTACTGCACCAGCGTCACGCTTGCCCCCGAGGCCGGCCTGGCCGGCTATCACCGCAAGCTCATGCCGACCGGCCAGGAGCGCATCATCTGGGGCTTCGGCGACGGCTCGACGATCGCCCCGGTGGATTCCCCGCTGGGCCGCATCGGCTCGGTCATCTGCTGGGAGAACTACATGCCCGCTTTCCGGCAGGCGATGTACGCGCAGGGGACGGAAATCTACTGCGCCCCGACCGCCGATGACCGGGCCAGCTGGGCACCCACGATGATCCACGTCGCCCTGGAAGGGCGGGTGCACGTGCTGAGCGCATGCCAGGCCATCAAGCTGGGCGAGTATCCGCCTTTCTATCGCGAGGATTTCGGCATGCAGGCGGCCGACGAGGACTACCTGATGCGGGGCGGCAGCATGATCGTGAGTCCCCTGGGAGAAGTCCTGGCGGGGCCGGTGTTCGATACCGAGACGATCCTGTATGCGGATATCGACACCGGCGTCGGACGGGCCAGCAACGTGGATTTCGACGTCTGCGGCCATTATTCCCGGCCGGACATCTTCAATCTGACCGTGAACACCACGCCCATGCAGCCGGTTACCTTCGTGGCCGATTGAGTGCGTCAATAATCGTTGGGGGAATTGGGAGAAATCATGTCGGCACAAGAGTCAACGATCAAGAATTCCAAGAAGCATGAACGGCTCGTCATCGTGGGATCCACGCTAGGCACGCTGTTCGAGTGGTACGATTTTTTCCTGTTCGGCGCGGTGGCATCGGTCTTCTCCAAGCTGTTCTTCGCGCCGCTGTCGCCGTCCAGCGCCTATCTGTTCGCGCTGATCGCCTTCGGGGTCGGTTTTGCCGTGCGTCCGCTGGGGGCGCTGCTGTTCGGCCGCCTGGGCGACATGATCGGGCGCAAGTACACCTTCCTCATCACCATCGTGCTGATGGGAGGCGCCACATTTTGCGTGGGCCTGATTCCCACCTATGCGCAGGTCGGCATTCTGGCGCCGATTCTCCTGCTGCTGTTGCGCGTATTGCAGGGCCTGGGCCTGGGCGGCGAATACGGGGGCGCCGCGATCTACGTGGCCGAGCATGCCAGCCCGGGCAGGAAAGGGCGCAACACCAGCTGGATCCAGATGACGGGTGCGGGCGGCTCCATCCTGGCGCTGCTGGTGGTGTATGTCTGCCGCACGAGCTTCGGCGACGCCTTCGAGGAATGGGCCTGGCGCATTCCGTTCCTGCTTTCCGCGGTCATGCTGGCGATCTCGGTCTACATCCGCACGGTCTTGCACGAGTCTCCCGTCTACATGAAGATGAAGGCCGAGGGCAAGACGTCCAAGCAGCCCATCAAGGAAACCTTCGGTAGCTGGGCCAACATCAAGGCCATGCTGATCGCCCTGTTCGGCCTGGTCATGGGTGTGACGACGGTGCTCTACACGGCGCAGACCTATTCGTTCTTCTTTCTTACCCAGACGCTCAGGCTGGACATAGGCACGGCCAGTTTCCTGAACGCCATTTCGCTGGCGATCTGCCTGCCCATGATGTGGGGCGCCGCGGCCATCTCGGACAAGATCGGCCGCAAGAAGGTGATCCTGACGGGCTGCCTGCTCGCGGCGCTGACGATCTTCCCGGTGTTCAAGGCGCTGACGCAATATGCCAACCCTGGCCTGCAGGCGGCCTCGACGTCCAGTCCCGTCACGGTGCGCGCCGCGCCCGGCACCTGCAAGGTGCAGATCGACCTGCTGGGCAAGAATCCGCCCGTGACGGAATGCGACAACGTCAAGGCCTTGCTGGCCAAGTCCGGCGTGCCCTATGACAACGTCTCGGATCCCGCCGCCGTCAACCCCGTCACCCAGATCGGCGGCACCACGCTGACGGGCTTCGACGCCGCGGTGCTGAAGTCCGCGCTCGAGAAGGCCGGCTATTCCAGCCAGGCGGACCCCGCGCGGGTCAACCATGGCATGGTGATACTGCTGCTGGTCATCCTGTGTGTGTTTTTTGCGATGGTCTATGCTCCCCTTGCCGCCGCGCTGGTCGAGATGTTTCCCGCCCGTGTCCGATATACCGCGCTGTCTTTCCCCTACCATGTGGGCAACGGGATTTTCGGGGGCTTTTTTCCCGCCGTGGCGTTCGCGATGGTGGCCTTTACCGGCGACATCTACTTCGGCCTCTGGTATCCGGTCATTTTCGCGGCCTTGTCGGTGGTGATCGGCGGCCTGTTCCTGCGCGAACAGCCGGTCGAGGAAGAATCGCCGGGCCTGGAAGGCGCCCACGGCCGAGCTTGAGCACCCGCATCAGTGAGCCCAAAAATGAGTTTTCACATGGAATACCCGCGTACGATACCGGCCCGGCGGCCGGGGGACTTCACCCCCGGGGCGCCGAAGTTCCAGGTCCGCTGGCTTGCGCCTGTCACGACGGTGGTGGCCGACTACATCGCCGTGCAGCGCCAGCCCTCCGACCTCGGCGCGGAGCGGACCTTCTTCGACAGGGCAAGGGCGGCATTCGCCAGCCCCTGGGGGCCGGACTGCTTCGACGAGGTCCGCTGTACGGACGAGGCCGGCTTCGCCAATTCCATCGTCATCGCATACTGGGTCGACCTGACGCGCTATGCGGCTTGGAAGCACCGCGACGCATTCAACGGCTGGTTCGCGTCGCCGGAGCGGGAAAAGGAAACGCTGGGCCATTGGCGCGAAACCCTGGTCGTGCCCTACGACCGGATAGAGACGATTTTTTCCGAGCCGTACTACCGGGCCGGCATCGCGCGCACGAAGGGCTGCGAACTGGAGCCCATGCATGTCGCCGGCTATTTCGGTGCGATGCGCGACCGGCTTCCCATTTCGGCCGTGGACCCGCTGGACTCCCCCTATGGGGACGAGGCTCCCGAAGGCGGGTTCGATGCCGGAGCCGGCAGGCGGATCAGGATAGACGTGCCGCCCAACGTGGTGAACATCCGATCGGGCCAGTATTGGGCGCAGGCGGAAGGGGAACAGCTGGACGATTACTACGCCAACCTGCAGCCCAAGCTGGACACGGGCATGGCGTATCTCAAGGACCACGCCGGAACGACCGGGTGCCTGTCCCTGCGTTCGCTGGTGGCGCTGGACAGCGAAGGCAGGGAGCTGAGGGAAACGTCCAAGCACGGCTACTTCCTTTCCCTGGCGCCGCTTGAACGATGGGCGGCCAGCCACAAGAGCCACCTCGACATCTTCCGGCATGCGCTGGCCAAGCGCCGGCAGTACGGGGCCGAACGCAGCGTCGTCACCTGGCATGAAGTCTTCGTGCTTGGCGCCACGCCTTCTTTCGAATACGTGAACTGCCATGCCGGGACCGGTTTGCTGCGCTTTGCCCAGGCATGGGGAAGCGGCGTGGCGTGGCCTTGACCGGAGCTTCCACCATGCCCATCCGCCTGTATTCGATGACGTATTCGGGCCACGGCCATCGCGTGCAATTGCTGCTTTCCCTGCTCGGGCTGCCCTACGAGAAGATCGATGTCGATCCGCACGGCGGCGTCCTGAGGACGCCCGAGTTCCTGGCGATGAATCCCTTCGGGCAGGTACCCGTCATCGTCGACGGCGACACGATTCTTCACGATTCGAACGCCATCCTGGTTTACCTGGCGAAGAAGTATGGCGGGCCCGCCTGGCTGCCCGAGGACCCGGAAGGAAGCGCGCTCGTGCAGCAATGGTTCTCGCTGGCGGCCGGACCGATCGCGTTCGGTCCGTGCGCGGCGCGTCGATTGCGGGTCTATGGCGAGGAACTGGTCCCCATGGACCATGCGGTGGCGATCAGCCTGAAGCTCTTTCCGGTCCTGGAGGCGATGCTGTCGGAGCGGATGTTCGCCACCGGGGAACGTCCCTCGCTGGCGGATGTCGCGGCGTATACCTACATCGCGCATGCGCCGGAGGGTGGGCTGTCCCTGGAGGCATACCCGGCCGTTCGAGCCTGGCTGGGTCGTATCGAGGCATTGCCCGGCTTCGTCGCCATGCCGAAGGCGCCTGGCCACGTCGTCGCCCGGCCATAAGCCGACAGGTAGGGGCGGCGTATTACCGCCGATTGCCGCCGGCCTTGCTGCGAAACAGCGTCCATTCCTCGACCACGCGCTCGTCCGGCAGGTGGCAATAGCCCACCGTCCCATTCGCTTCCTGGCGCAGTTCGACCCTGCCGCCTTGTTCGATGCAGTACTCGGATGCGGGGTTTGCGATCCGGGCGGTCTTGGCCTTATCGGGCATGTCCGCGCATCCCGCCGCTGCCAGGGCAAAGCCGAATACCAGGGTTGCTTTCATTTGAAGTCCTTTCATGTGTTGCCATTCCTCGGTCACGCCGACAGCATCCGGTGAATCAGGTCCGCCGTATTCGTCGCTGAAAATTTCTTCATCAGACTCGCGCGGAACACCTCCACCGTGCGCGGGCTGATGTCGAGCTCCCGGGCGATCATCTTCGAGGTCTTGCCGTCCAGGAGCCGCGACGCGACTTCCCGTTCGCGCGGCGTCAGGGCTTCCGACGTGTGCGGCCGCTCGGCGCTGACATCCTCGAAAGTCCAGATACCGGCCTCGTGCGGGCGTTCCCGGTTGAAGGCGCGGCCGGTCACCCGGCACCAGAAGTGCTGTCCGGTGGCGCGCTTCATGATACGCGTGTCGGCATAGCGTCCATGCTTGTTCAGGATGGGGGCGATGCGCCTGCCCAAGCGCTCGAATTCCTCGGTCGTGGGATATAGCTCGCGGAAGGACGCGCCCAGCAGGATTTCCCGGGACGCGTGGAAGACGTCGCAGACGTAGCTGTTGCAGTCGACGATGATCCGGTCCTTCGAGAGCACGAGGCCGATGGGGGCCATTTCGAAGGCCAGGCGATAGTCCGAGTCGGTGGACACCCGTGGCTCCTAAGCAAAACTACGTAGATAGGTACGTAGTATCTTTCAAACGCTCGCCGTCCGCCAGCCCCTGGCCGCGAGGGCGATGCGGTGGTTCCTGTCCTTGGAGGAGGTGTCGTGAACAAGATTTATCCATCCGCCCCCGATGCGATCGCGGGCGTCGTGAAAGACGAGCAGATGATCGCGGTGGGCGGTTTCGGCCTGTGCGGCATCCCCGAGGCGTTGATCGAGGCGCTGCGCGCCTCGGGCGTCAAGGGCCTGACCGTGATCTCGAACAATGCCGGCGTGGACGGTTTCGGGCTGGGCAAGCTGCTGGAAACCCGGCAGATCCGGAAGATGATCTCGTCCTACGTGGGCGAGAACAAGGAGTTCGAACGCCAGTACCTGAGCGGAGAACTCGAGCTGGAATTCACGCCCCAAGGCACGCTGGCCGAGAAGCTGCGCGCCGGCGGAGCGGGCATCCCGGCCTTTTTCACCAAGACAGGCGTGGGAACCCTGGTCGCCGAGGGCAAGGAACTGCGCGAGTTCGACGGGGAAACCTATGTGATGGAACGGTCGCTGGTGCCCGACGTGGCCCTGATCAAGGCGCACGTGGCCGACCGTGCCGGCAATCTGCGCTTCCGCTACACGGCCCGCAATTTCAATCCGGCGGCGGCGACCGCCGGAAGGATCACCATTGCCGAGGTCGAGGAGATCGTCGAGGTCGGCGATCTGGCGCCCGACGACATCCACTTGCCGGGCATCTACATCCATCGCATCGTGCAGAACAGCCACCCGGAAAAGCGGATCGAACAGCGTACGACGACCAAGGCGGAGAACTGATCATGGCATGGAGCAAGGACCAGATGGCGGCGCGGGCCGCGCGTGAACTGCGCGACGGTTTCTACGTGAATCTGGGGATCGGCATCCCGACCCTGGTGGCCAACCATGTACCGGGCGATATCGAGGTCTGGCTGCAATCCGAGAACGGCATGCTGGGCATCGGTCCGTTCCCGACCGACGACCAGGTGGACGCAGACCTGATCAACGCGGGCAAGCAGACCGTGACCACGCTGCCGGGATCGTCGATCTTCGGCAGCGACCAGAGCTTCGCGATGATCCGCGGCGGCAAGATCAACCTGTCCATCCTGGGCGCCATGCAGGTGAGCGGGAAGGGCGACCTGGCCAACTGGATGATTCCCGGCAAGATGGTCAAGGGCATGGGGGGCGCGATGGACCTCGTGGCCGGCGTCGAGCGGGTGGTGATCCTGATGGAGCACGTGGCCAGGAAGAAGGATGGCGGCTACGAGCTGAAGATACTGCCCGAGTGCACGCTGCCCCTGACGGGCGTCGGAGTCGTCGATCGCATCATTACCGACCTTGGCGTGATCGACGTGATGGCGGATGGGCTGGTGCTGGTGGAACTGGCGGAAGGCGTGAGCGCCGAGGAAATCCAGGCCAAGACCGGAGTGCCGCTGAAGGTGTCGTAGGCAAAAAGGGCGCCCGCCCGCGGGGTCATAGGTTCAAGACGAGCTTGCTGCCCTTGCAGCCGGACACGCAGACCATCATGGTCTTGTTCGACTCGCGTTCGCGCTCGGTCAGCACCGAATCCCGATGGTCGGGCGTGCCTTCCAGCACGGCGGTCTCGCACGCGCCGCACACGCCTTCGCGGCAGCTGTAATCGGCGTCGATGCCCGCTTCCAGCAGCGCGTCGAGCAGCGCCATGCCGGCCGGCACGTCGATGGTCTTGCCCGACTTGGCCAGTTCGACCTGGTAGCTGCCTTCCTGCGCGGCCGTGACTTCGCCGGCGGCGGCGAAGCGCTCGATGTGCACGTTCTGGTAGCCCAGCTCCTTGCAGGTGGCCTCGAAGGCATCCAGCATGGGCGTGGGACCACAGCAGTAGAAGTGCGTGTCGGCCGGATGGCCGGCCAGCAGCTCGCGCAGGTTGGGCGGGCAGCCCGCCTGGTCGTCGAAGCGCGTCGTGACCTGGCCACCCGAGGCCACCAGTTCGTCGACGAAAGCCGCTTCGCTCTTGGTGCGCGCGCAGTAGAGCAGCTCCACCGGCTTGGCGATCGCGCGCAAGCGGTTGACCATGCAGAAGATGGGGGTCACGCCGATGCCGCCGGCCACCAGCACCGACTTGGCCGCCGACTCGTCCAGCTCGAAGTTGTTGCGCGGCGGCGCGATCTTGATGGTCGAGCCCACCCGCAGCTGCTCGTGCACGAAGCGCGAACCGCCGCGGCTGTTACGGTCGTTCAGCACTCCCACCACGTAGCGATGCCGCTCTTCGGGCGAATTGAACAGCGAATAGCTGCGCACCAGGCCGTTGGGCAGATGCAGGTCGATGTGGGAGCCCGCGGCGAAGGCAGGCAGTTCATCGCCCGTGGGCGAGCGGAACTCGACACTGATGATGCCCTGCGCTTCGAGGCGGATGGCGTGAACCAGTACCGTAAGGAGTGAGCTGCTGTTCATGAAGGGGAAGTTCGAGTAAAGGTTTCAGAAGACCGGTTTGCCTTCGTCCTGTGCCATTCTTTCCAGTAACGCCGGATCGTCGACGGTTATGCGTCCGTACTGGACGTGAATGGCGCCTTCTCCCGCCATTTCCCGGAGGGTCCGATTGATGACCTGACGGCGGGTGCCGAGCATGGTGGCTATTTCATCCTGGGATAGCCGGATCTCTCCACCGGTGTGGCTGCGCGCCCTGCGCGCGCCGAACGACCTCAGGAGCTCCGCTACGCGAGAACGGATCGAGCGGACCGTGGCGGTCATGTACAGGTTGGTGGCGCGAAGGTGGCGGCGCTCGAGCGCGGCGAACAAGGGAAAGGACAGCCGGCCGTTGTCGGCGATCTGCTTGCGCAGGATTTCGGCGGGAATGCGGACCAATGTGGTGCGGTCCTTGCAAATGGAGGTATTGATGTGTGGCGTCCGGGCCAGGATAGGGCCCAGCCCGTGGAAGTCGCCGGCAAGATGGATGCCGAAGATGAAAGGGCGGTCTCCCGCCACCGGACGCGTCAGGCGCATGGAACCCGTAACCAGCAGGTACAGGAAGCGCGCTTCATCGCCGGAGCGGTGCAGGCAGTCCCCGGGTTCCAGCGTGACGAGATCCGCGGCGCCGATGAGCCGGGCAATTGGTTCGTCGGGCCAGCCGGAAAAGAGTTCGGAGTGAGCAACGGCCAGTCGGGCGAGCGTACAGTCCACGGCATGCCATTTCACCAATGGCCAGACTTTCATCATGGCGATGTCCCGAGACGACGGTGGACGGACTACTGCAAGGCAATGCCGGCGGTATCGATCACTTTTTTCCAGCGAACGATCTCGCTTTCCATCAGTTGCCGAGCCTGGTCTGTCGTCCCTCCAAGCACGCGTGTGCCGCTTCCCTGCAGTTGCCGGATGAACTCCGGGTCCTGCAATACGTTCTGGATCTCTGTGTTGAGCCGCTTGACGATCGGAGCGGGAGTATTGACCGGGGCGACGATCATGCCCCACGAGGACACGGCATAGTCGGGTATGCCTTGTTCGGCGACGGTCGGCACCTGGGGCAGCACGGGCGATCGTTGGGCGGAACTGACGGCCAGCGCTCGCAGCTGGCCGCTGTTGAGCATCGGCAGGGTCGGTGCGACGAACTCGAAGGCGAGATCGATGTTCTCGCCCACGAGTGCGGTCGTGAGCATGGATGCCGTGCGGAAGGGAACGATGGTGAAATCGGTATGGGTGTGGAGCTTGAACAGTTCCGCGGCCATGTGCTGGGTGGTACCGAGCAACGACACGCCTACCATCAAGCCCTTCTTCCTTTCCTTCGCTTCGCGGATGAAATCGTCGAGCGTCGCGTACCGGGATGAGGCCTTGACGAGAAAGGCAACGTCGTTGCTGCTGATGGCCGATACCGGCACGAAGCTTTTCAGCATGTCGTAGGGCGGCGGGTTGAACAGGGCCTGGCTGATGGGCATGCCCGCGCCCGCCAGCATCAGCGTATAGCCGTCGGCGGGGGCGGAGGTAACCTGCTTGACCGCGCCGACGCCGCCGGCGCCAGGGCGATTCTCGACGACGATCTGCTGCCCCAGGATCTTGCCCAGCTGGGTCGCCAGCCGCCGCGACGACAGGTCCGAGCCATTACCGGCGCCGAAGGGGAGGATCAGGGAGATGGGTTTGGACGGGTAGATGTCGGCGGCGCGCGCCGCAGGCGGCGTCCAGGCGACGATCAACAGCGTACCGAGGGCGAGGATGGCGAGTCTTGTCAGTCCGATCATGGGACACCTGTGAGTGGAGGCGATGGAGGGCTTGGCCGGGAGCGAGGATTCAGGCCGTTTCGGCATATTGGAAAAGCGTCGGCGCGCTTTCCAGGCGGGTCCAGGCCTTGGTCGGGGCGTCGTTGCGCAAGGCCTCCATCTCGCGCCACAGGATCCTGCGCAGCATGGAGATGCCCCGGTCCGAAGCGCCCAGGAACTCCGAGGCGCGATCGGCCACGGCACCCTGGCCGACGAGGGCAACGTAGTCCTGCGCACTGGTCAACCGGACCAGCGGGTCGTCGGGATAGTGCCCGGCGAAGAGCGCATCATGGTGATCCGACGAGTCGTAGCCATCGCAGTCTTCGAAGTAGCGCGCCAGCTCGGCATCGGCCTCGGGTGTCGTGGACGGTACGGCCCGGAGCGAGACGCGCAGGGTATGCGTCTGGTCGAGCGGTACCATCCAGTTCGCGCTTTCTATCCAGGGAGCTTCGGCGGACACGCCGGGAAGTACGACGTGATTTCCATAGGGGAACGTCCAGTCGCTGACCCGGATCTGGCTCTTGCCATTGACGTGGCGGGTCGCGGTCTGCCGGATGCCGGCGGAGGTCTCCTCGTAGGACAGCTCGGGAATGTCCGTTGTGATCGCCTGGCCGAAAGCGCCGATCTTGCCCATCTGGTGAGCGAAGCTGACGTGAACCGCGTCGAGCGAGTTCTCGGCATGCTGCAGCCAGTGGCAAGGCCAGATTTCCTGGCGCTGGAAGAGCAACACGCCGGGCTGCTCGAAGCGGGGCTTGCGCGGCAGGTCGAAGGGAGGCGGGGCGCCGAGGCCGACGTAGGCAAAGACCAGTCCGCAGTATTCATGCACGGCGTGGGCCGCGACCCGGACCTGGGCATGGCTGCCGGGCCGTTCCGCGGGACGGTCGACGCATTGCCCGGATCCGTCGAATTTCCAGCCATGGTACATGCAGCGCAACTGGTTGCCTTCCACCCAACCGGTATGCAGCCGAGTGCCGCGATGGGCACAGCGGTTCGCCAGGAGATGAAGCTGACCCGAGCTGCCCCGATAGAGGGCGTATTCCTGCCCCATCAAGGTGATGGCGCGGGCGGTACCGGGCGCCACGCTGCGCGAGAGGGCGACGGGGTGCCAGAATTGCCTGAGCAGGCGGCCCATCGGGGTATCCGGCGACATTTCGGTCAGTTGCCGGAAGCGGGCGTCCTGCTGCTCCAGGCGCTGGGTCTGGGTCGATTCCATGTTCATGCCACCTTCACGCATAGGGAGACGATCGCCAGGCGCGACTTCGATGGAGTCGCCGCGTGGCTCATGAAACGTATTCTGTGAGAGGGGGCAGGCAGGGGCGAGAAGAAAAAATGCGCAATTGTCGTGTTTGTTCCAGTGTGCGCGGCAAGGTGCCCGGGTTTGAACCAAAGCGGACATTCTCGACGGTGCGGCGGTCAACAAACCGCGAGCAGCGCGCCAGAATCCGTTCCACGGTGTTCCCCGGCCCATCAGGCTCCGGGGAACGCGGATACGGAACGATCCTGGAGAATGCCCCATGCTGTCCGCAGCAGATAATGACCGCTACAACGACGTCGAGCCGGGGTCCACCCTGCACGACATGGCCCGCCGGTATTGGCTTCCTTACCTGAGGTCCGAGTCGCTCGAACCCAACGGCCCGCCCAGGAAGGTCGAGCTGCTGGGCGAGCAGTTCGTGTCCTTCCGCGACGGCAACGGGAAGGTCGGGTTCTTCGAGGAGCAGTGCCCGCACCGCGGAGCTTCCCTGGCCCTGGGCCGCACCGGTGACAATGCGCTGACCTGCATCTTCCACGGCTGGAAGTTCGACGTGTCGGGCAAGTGCATCGCCACGCCGTCGGAGTCCAATCCGCGCTTCTGTTCGACCATCAAGGTTCCCGCCTTCTCTGTCCGGGAGGCAGGTGGCGCGCTGTGGGTCTATCTGGGGCCGGGCGAACCTCCGGTCTTTCCCGAATGGGAATTCTGTCTCCTGCCGGCCGAGCATCGACGCGCCCGGGTCGGCTATACGGATTCGAACTGGACACAGAACCTGGAGACGTTGCTGGATTCCGCCCACATCGGCCTCCTGCATGCCCAGCCGGTCAAGGCGGAGATCAACGAAAGCGTCGTCGCGATCAAGGGCGTGCATGCGCCGAAGCTGTCGGTGGTCGATACGCCCTACGGATTCCAGGCCTACTCGCGGCGCGAGCGCGAGGATGGCCAGGTCTATCTGCGCGTGACGGAATACCTGGCGCCGTTCACGGTCCTGAACGGCAGCATGCGCACCGATGAAGGGCGAGTGCTGTTCATGATCCCGATCAACAATCGGCGTACGGCTTTCTGGCGCTTCGAGTGGGACATGGCCCATACCCAGGAGTGGTGGAAGAAACAGTCGATCGAGCGGGGGGCGCTGGGCTTGAAGTTCGTCGACCATGACGACTTCCTGCTCAACTCGCTGGACCGCAGCCGGGAGGACTTCGGCCAGAATCGCGAGGCGATGAAGCTGGGGCACTGGTCGGGCTTCAAGGACCTGCGCGCCGAGGATGCCGCCGTGGCCGAAAGCGTGCCCATCGTGGATCGCACGAAGGAGCACCTGGGCGCCAGCGACCTGGTGATCGCCAAGATGCGCCAGCGCTTCTTCCAGGGGCTGGACGAGTTCGAGCGGGGAGGAAAGCCGCTGGGCCTGGGGCCCAACGGCGATGGCAGCGGTATTGCCTACAACGACCTGCGCGGCACCTCGGAAGTGATCGCACCCGGTGTCGACCAGATCCAGTACCACAACGTGGAACTGCGCGAAGAGCGCAAGGCGTTGCGCAGGGCATTCCTGGAGGCGCAGAGCGCGAACGCGGCCACCAAGGAGCGGCAACATGCGTGATGCTTCTTTCATTCCGGATGCAGGGGCGTCGCGCCTGAACGAGACCCATGATCCGGCGCTGCGCTCGTTCGTGGCCTCGGCCAACCGGCCTGAGGCCGACTTCCCCATCCAGAACCTGCCTCTGGCTGTCTTCAGGCCCAGGCGCCAGGGAGGTGACTTCCGCGTCGGCGTGGGCATCGGCGACCTGATCCTGGATATCGGCGCAATGGCGGACTGCCTGGCCGCCGAATGCGGGCCGGCGGTCCAGGCGTGCCGCGGCGCGTCGATGAAGGCGCTGATGGAACTGGGGCCGGCGCATTGGGCGAGCCTGCGGCTGGGATTGTCGCGGCTTCTGCGGGAAGAGTCGCCATTCCGGCGGGAGGCCGAGCAACATCTGCACACCATCGCCGATGCCGAGTTCCTGCTTCCGCTGAAGATCGGCAATTTCTCGGACTACCTGGCCTCGATGCATCACATCTCCAAGGTGATCCGCGTCAAGCGCCCCGACCATCCCGAGCTTCCCCAGAGTTTCGTCTGGAGTCCGATCGCCTATCACAGCCGGGCGTCGACGGTCCGGACGAGCGGCTACGGCTTCGCCCGCCCTCGGGGGCAGGCAGGGCGCTTCGAGCACGACCGGCCCTTGACGGACCCGACGCGGATGCTGGACTACGAGGTCGAGCTCGGCATCTACGTGGGCACATCCAACGCGCACGGCGAGCCGCTGGGCGTGGATGCCGCCGACGCGGCGATCTTCGGCTATTCGGCGCTGAATGACTGGACGGCGCGGGACATGCAGGGATGGGAGTCCCAGCCCCTGGGGCCGTTCCAGTCCAAGAGCTTCACGACGACGGTGTCGCCGTGGGTGGTGACGGCGGAGGCCCTGGAACCTTATCGGGTAGCGATGTCCCGGCCGCAGGGGCAGCCCATGCCGCCCGCCTGCCTGGACTCCGGCCAGAATCGGGAGCGGGGCATGCCGGACGTTCGCATGGAGGTGCTGTTGTTGACCGAGCGGCTGGTCGAGGCAGGAGAGGGCCCGGTGCTGCTGGGGGCGAGCCGGCTGACGGACGCCTACTGGACACCTGGGCAGATGGTCGCCCATCACACGCTCAACGGTTGCGTACTGGAGTCCGGCGACCTGATTGGAACGGGCACGATCTCGGGGCCCGGCGACGAGGCCTGCGGCTGCATGTTCGAATTGACGCGAGGTGGCCGCCAGCCTTTCGCGTTGCCCAACGGCGAAGCGCGCGCGTTCGTCCAGGATGGCGACACGGTGATCGTCCGGGCGCATTGCCAGAAACCAGGGTGGCCGAGGCTGGGATTCGGGGAGGCGGTCGCCACGGTCCTGCCCGCCAGGCCCGAGGCCTGAGCACGGAAGCGGGCGAGGAGCAACCATGGCAAGCGTGATCCGGTTTCACCAGACGGGAGGGCCCGAGGTCCTGCGGTGCGAGGCGTATGACGTTGCCCCGCCGGGCTATGGCGAGGTGAGGATCCGGCATGCCGCGATAGGCGTCAATTTCAATGACATCTATTTCCGGTCGGGACTGTATCCCGTCGCCTTGCCGTCGCCGTTGGGGCGATCGGCCGCCGGCGTCGTCGAAGAACTGGGGGCGGGCGTGGCGGATGTCAAGGTAGGGGACCGCGTGGCTTACGCCAGCAGCCCGCTGGGGGCCTACAGCAGCGAGCGCATCGTCGATACCCGGTATCTGGTTCCGGTCCCGCAGGGGGTAGGGCTGGATGTGGCCGCGGCCAGCACCATGCGCGGCATGACCGCGGCCTACCTGATGCGCCGCATCCACCCCTGGCGGGCGGGCGAGTCCCTGGTGCTGCATGCGGCGGCGGGCGGCACCGGCCTGATCGTCGGCCAATGGGCCCGGCATCTCGGGCTGCGCGTGATCGGAACCGTGTCGGATCCCGGCAAGGTCGACATCGCGCTGGCCCATGGCTGCGAACACGTGATCGTGCGCGGCGGCACCGACGAGGTCGTGGCGCAGGTCATGGCGTTGACGGGCGGCCGCGGCGTACCCGTGGTGCTGGACGGCGTGGGCCGGAGCACTTTTGACGTGTCGCTGCGCGTCCTGTCCAGGCGAGGGCTGTTCGTCAGTTTCGGCGCCGCGTCCGGTCCGGTGCCTCCCATCGATGCCATCGCTCTGGGGCGCCACGGATCGCCTTTCTTCACCCGGCCGGCATTGGCCGACTATGCGTCGACGAAGCAGGAGAGGCGGGAGCTGGCGGGGGAATTCTTCCAGCTCGTCGAATCGGGCGCGATACGCATCCACGTGAACCAACGGCTGGCGTTGGCCGACTGTGGGCAGGCTCATCGGGCGCTGGAATCGGGCCGCCTGGTGGGGGTATCGGTACTCGTACCGTAGCGGCCGGGCTGGCAGCCGGGCGCTGACTACAACAACAGGAGACATAATGAAGATCCAATCGAGAAACTTCCGGGTCGCGTTGCCCCGGGCAGCCTGTCTGGCATTGATGGCATACGCGGCGGCGGCTTCGGCCGCCGACGGCTATCCTTCGCGTCCCATATCGCTGATCGTCCAGGCGGCGCCGGGCGGTTCATCCGATATCACCGCGCGTGTGCTGGCCCAGAAGCTTTCCGTGGCCATGAACACGCAGGTCGTCGTCATCAACGAGCCGTCGGCGGGCGGCATCGTTGCCATGCAGCGGGTCAAGCGCGCCGAACCGGACGGCTACACGCTGATGATCATGGGCACGAAGGCGGCGATCGGCGATGCGATCTTCGCCGCCAAGAACATCGACGTGCTGCGTGATTTCGAACCGGTCGCGCAGATCAGTACCGGTCAGCTCGCCGTGGTGGTCAAACGCGACTCGCCGTTGAAGACCATGGAAGACCTGATCCGGGAGATCAAGACGAAGCCGGGGCGGGTCATCGTGGCGACGGGCGACGTGGCGGGGGGAATCCAGTATCTGGGCGCGGCCTTGATGCGGGAGGAGACCAAGGGGGATTTCGTCATCGTTCCCTACGGGACGGCGGCCAAGCTGACGACCGCGGTGCGCGCGGGGGAGGTCGATGCGGCCTTCGAACTGGTGCCGGGAATCGTCGGGTCGCTGCGCGACGGCGAGGCGCGCGCGCTGGCCGTAGGCGGGACGAATCAGTTGCAGGATCTGCCCGGCATGAAAGGCGTTCCCACGATGAAGGACGTGGGCCTGCCCGAGAGCGACGTGACGACGTCCACCTTCGTGGTCGCGCCGGCGGGAACGCCCGCGACCATCGTCAAGACCTTGAATACCGAGATCCTGCGCGCCCTGTCCCAGCCGGACCTGCAGCAGGCCTCGCGCTCGCGGGGATCGGGCATTCCCGAGCCGTATTCGGCGCAAGAGACCAAGATCCAGCTGACCCGGGAAGTCGCGCGCTGGCAGGGCATCGTGAAACAGGCGAACGTCAAGTCGCAATAGGGCGGCCGCCCGGCTGTCGTCTTATCGAATCAGAATCAACGGAGGGGAAATGAAGACGATCACCATCGTCGGGGGAATGATTTGCCTGGGGGCATGGAACTGCGCCGGCGCACAGGCCAAGGTGACCATCTACGGGATCGTGGACTCCGGTTTCGTCCATCAGTCCGATCCGATCGCGCCCAAGCAAGGAAGCGTAACGTCGCTGACGGGAGGAGGGCAGTCCGGATCGCGCTTCGGGCTGCGGGGCGTGGAGGACCTGGGCAACGGATGGAAAGCCACGTTCGACCTGGAGGCAGGGTTCAACGCCGACACGGGCACCTCGACGCTGGGCGCGCTGTTCGGGCGCAAGGCCCATGTCGGACTGGATACGCCCATGGGGAACATCAAGCTGGGCAGGCAGTACAGCCCGTTCTACCTCGATGCGATATTGCCCGCGGATCCTTTCGGCATGGGGATGATGGGCAGAATGAACAACGTCTTCAGCACGAACTCCCGCGTCAACAACTCGGTTTCCTACGCGACGCCGAGATGGAGGGGGTGGGCCGCGGGTTTCCTGTATGGCTTCGGCGAGGTTGCCGGAAACCGCTCGGCCGCGCGCGCCTATAACGGCGCGCTGAGCTACCAGGATGGTCCTGCCCGCGTGGCGTTGGGCTACTCCAACCAGCGCAATGCCACCGATACGGCCACCAGCCACTCCGTCGCGCTGACGGGGAGCTACCGCGCCGGAGCGGTGACGGTGTATTCGGCGTTCCAGGCGGTCCGGTCCACCTTGAACGGCGTGCCCGGGACGACGATCGCGGATACGAACGTCAACATCTACATGGCCGGCCTGAAATGGTCGAGGGGGCCGCATACCGTGCTTGGCGGCATCACCCATGCGCGCGACCAGCGCCGGACCGGGGCCACCGGTGCCAAGGCGACGTTTTATGCGATGGGCTATACCTATGCCTTGTCCAAACGAACGAACCTGTACACCTCGTTCGGCTTGATTCGCAATCGCTCGGGCGCAGCGTACTCGATCGGCGATGCGACGACGCCGGTCTATGGCCAGAAGGGCTTCGACGTCGGCATCAGGCACCGCTTCTAGGGGAGCGGGGCGGGGGTTGGCAGTATCGCCAGCTCCTGCAGGGCGGCCCTGTCGGCGATCACGATGCGGCCGTATTCCAGGGCAAGCACGCCGAGTTTCTCCAGTGCCCGCAGTTCGCGGTTGACCCCTTGCCTGCGGGTGCCGAGCAATTCGGCCAGCTCGTCCTGAAGGACTTCTATCTCGTTCGTGGCGTGCCCCGACGCGTTGGCGATGAGGCCCAGCAGCGAGGCGAGCCGCGCGCGCAGGGAGCCCGTGGAGGCGTCGGCATACAGGGCGATCATGTTCCTGTGCCGTCGGTTGAATCCCGCGAACATGGCGACGGCCAGGCGGCCGTTGCGCACCAGCATGTCTTTCAGAAAGGGACCGGGTATCCTGACCAGATGGGTCTGGCCCCGGCACGTGACGGTGTAGACGAAGGGTTCGCCGGACAGCAGCGGACCGAGGCCCAGGAAATCGCCGGCAAAGCGCAGCCGGAAGGCGAACTCGCGGTTGGAGCCGGTGCGCAAGGACATGCGCAGCGAGCCGGACGCGATCAGGTACAGGAAGGGAACGGTTTCCCCCGGTCCATGGAGCAAGGTGCCGGATTCGAGCCGCAGGACCTCCGAGGCCTCGACCAGCCGGGCGATGTCCGCCTCGGACCATTCCCGGAACAGCTCGGATTGCGAGATGGCGACTCGCGCCAGCGTGGAGGTCATTGTTCGCGTCGGCTGCCGATCGGAGACGGGATGCGGCCATCCTAGCATGGTCGCCAGGAAGCTGACGGTGATGCCGCACGTGCCGTGCGCCGCGCCGGCATCCCTTGAGGCATGATGACCGATTGAACGGACGAAAGGAGAGCAGGCATGAAGCCACGCATCAGCGTGATCACGATCGGCGTGGACGACCTGGAGGCCTCGGTGGCGTTCTACCGCGACGGCTTGGGGTTGCCGACCGAGGGCATCATCGGCAAGGAGTTCGAACACGGTGCGGTGGCCTTCTTCGAGCTCCAGGCGGGGCTCAAGCTGGCGCTGTTCGCGCGCGCGGACATCGCGCACGACGCCGGGATAGAAAGAAGCGGGCGCAGTCCGACGGAGTTCACGCTTGGCCACAACGTCGCGTCGCGCGAGGAGGTCGACGCGGTGATGGCCCGCGCCGCCGCCGCGGGTGCCCGCGTGGTGAAGCCGGCGCAGCCAACCTTTTGGGGCGGGTACGCCGGCTATTTCCAGGATTTCGACGGCCATCTCTGGGAAGCCGTCCATAACCCCGCCTGGACGCCCGACTGAACGAGGGGGGCGATCATCGCTGGCAGCCTTCCTTTTGTGAAACGACCGTATTAAAAATAATGCTTATATCCCAATATTTGGGATATATTGAAAAAATTAAACGATCGTTTTACAAAAGGAGGCGCCATGCGGCTTATCCCAGCGATATTCGCGATGTTCTCGTGCCTGGCCGCCGGCACGGCCGCGGCCCAGTCCTATCCGGCGCATCCCATCCGGTGGCTGGTTCCCTATCCCGCTGGCGGCGGCGCCGACAACGTGGCGCGGGTCGTCACGCAGCACCTGGCACGGAAGCTGGGGCAGGCGATCGTGGTGGACAACCGGCCGGGCGGCAACACCATCATCGGCACGCAGGCGCTGTTGTCGGCCGCCCGCGACGGCTACACCGTGATGAACACGGCCGAGCAGGTCGCGGTGAACGCCGCGCTGTATCCCGACCTGAAATACTCGGCCGAGCGCGACCTGGACTTCGTGGCGCCGCTGGTGCGCACGCCGCTGCTCCTGCTGGCCCGCCGCGACCTGCCGGTTTCGGATGCGGCGGGGCTCCTGGCCTACATGAAGGAGCGGGGCGACCGGGTCACCTATGGAAGCTGGGGGCAGGGCGGGATGAATCACCTGACCATGGAGGCCCTGGCCGGGCGGGTGGGCGTGCATCCTACCCATGTGCCGTTTCCGGGTGCCGCGCCGGCGATACGCGACCTGCTCGGCGGCCAGATCGACCTGTATTTCTCCGATCCGGCCACGGCGCTGCCCTATCTGCGCACGGGCAAGCTGAAGGTCCTGCTGGTGTCCACCCGGGAGCGCCTGCCTTACCTGCCCGACGTGCCCACCGTGGACGAAAGCGGCTATCCGGGATTCGACATGTACAGCTGGCAGGGCGTGCTGGCGCCCAAGGGCATGCCGCCGCAGGTGCGGGATATCCTGGCGGCGGCCATACGCGACACGCTGCAACAGCCCGACGTGAACCAGGAACTGCGCGACCGGGGCTTCATTCCCGATCCCGGCACGCCCGAGCAGTTCCGGGCATTCTTCCTGCGCAGCCAGGCCGAGCTGGGCGAAATCGTGCGCAAGCGGAACATCCGGATCCAGTGACCGGCGGGGCCGGCATGCACCGGCGCGGCGAGTGCGCTATCTTTGGATTCTGTCCACGTCGACGGCGTGCCGTGTATGAGCCAGATAACAAGAACATCCGCCATGGCTGGGGCCCCGCCCAGGCCACCCGTGCCGGCGGGGATCTTCAAGTTCGCGCTGGATGCGCTGCCCGACGGCGTCCTGCTGGTGGATGCCGACAGGCGGGTGATCTACGCGAACAAGGCCTTCATGGAGCAATGGCGGTTTCCCGAGGAAGCGCGGGAAGGCTGGAGCGAAAGCCGGATGCTGGCCCACGCCAGCGATCAGCTTGCCGATCCCGACCGCTTCCTGGAGCACGTGGAGATTCTTCATGCCACGGACGAGGCCTACCGCGACGAACTGTACTTCAAGGACGGGCGTGTGTTCGCCCGCCGCAGCGTGCCCTTCGTGGCGGACGGATCCTTCCGCGCGCGGATCTGGATCTTCACCGACATCACCGAGGCCAGGTCCTCGCTGCTGGATCCCTTGTCGGGCGTCCCCAATCGCCGAGCCTATACGCAGGAGTTTCCCGCTTTCGTCGAGGCGCCCGACGACGGACTGCTGAAGTGCGTGGCCATTCTCGACGTCGACAATTTCAAGGCTTACAACGACCACTACGGCCATGCCGCGGGCGATCGGGTGCTCAAGCGCGTGGGCGACCTCCTGCGGGGCATGCTGAGCCGGTCCGACGACCGGGTTTTCCGGATCGGCGGCGAGGAATTCCTGCTGGCCTGCCGCTTGAGGGAGGACGCCGAGGGCGCGTGCTTCTGCGACGAGATACGCGTGGCCATCGCGGGCATGGCGATTGCTCACCAGGGTAATCCGCCGCATGGCGTCGTGACCGCGTCGATGGGATTCGGCATCTTCCGCGGCGAACGCCGCACCGCCGACATCTTCGACAAGGTGGATGCCGCGCTCTACCAGGCCAAGGCCGAGGGGCGCAACACCTTGCGGCGCGCGGCCTTGTAGCGGAGTCATTCGAAGGGAAGGGGGGCGCGCGATGGAGACGGCAGGGTTGGAAGTATGGACGGTGGGGCATTCCACGCATTCCCTGGAAACGTTCCTGGCGATGCTGGCCACCCATGACATCCAGGCGATCGCCGACGTGCGGCGGCATGCGGGGTCACGCAAGTACCCCCATTTCAATCCGGATGCGCTGCGCCATGCGCTCGCGCAGGCCGGGGTGGAATACGTGCCGCTGCCGGAACTGGGCGGCCGCCGTCCGCCCCTGGCGGACTCCCACAACACCGTCTGGCGCAATCCGTCGTTCCGCGGCTACGCGGACTACATGGAGACCGATGCCTTTCGCGAAGGCATCGAGCGCCTGCTGGCATTGGCTCGCCGCCGGCGGACCGCCATCATGTGCGCGGAAGCCGTGTGGTGGCGATGCCACCGGTCGCTGATCGCCGACTACCTGAAAGTGCGGGATGTCTGCGTGAGGCACATCCTGGGCGCCGGCAAGAGCGAAGTCCATCCGTACACGTCGGCGGCGCGGATCCAGGACGGCACATTGACGTACGCGCCGAACGCCTGAGCCGCCGGCGCGCGCAGACAGGAGGAACGCCATGGCGGACCGATTCAAGGTGGGCGACCACGTAAGCTGGAATTCCGAGGCGGGTATCGTCAGCGGCACCATCATCCGGGTGCACACGAAGGACTTCGACTACAAGGGCCACACGCACCGCGCCAGCGGGGATGACCCGCAGTACGAGATCCAGAGCGACAAGACCAGCCATGTCGCGGCGCATAAAGGGTCGGCGTTGAGAAAGACTGTGCGCACTGACTAGGGTTCATCCCTATTTCCGTGCGCACTCCTGATTTTTATATTGATAAGTAGCTTATGTAAATTGATGAATTATATAGGGCATCGTTCGGAGGCGACTCGTGCTCAAGACAGCAAAGCAACATCTGGATAGCCTGCGGGACGGGCGTGTCGTCTACGTCGGCAGCGAAAGAATCGATGACGTGACAACGCATGCCTACTTTCGCAATGCGGCGCAGACCATCGCCGGCTTGTTCGACCTCAAGCGGGATCCCGCGCACGGGCGGTTCGCGGTCATGGAGGAAAACGGCGAGGCCTTCAGTTCCTACTATCTGAAGGCAAGGTCGCGGGAAGACCTGGACAAGCGCTATCAGACCCACAAGCTGATTGCCGATGCCAGCCTGGGCATGTTCGGCCGCTCGCCCGATCATGTGTCCTCGTTCGTGACCGGCATGACGCTGGCCAAGGACGTGCTCGGCCCCTATGCCGACAACCTGGACCGGTATTACGAGCATCTGCGCAAGACAGATGGCTATGCGACCTATGCGGTCCTGTCGCCGCAGAGCTCGCGCAACCCGGAGTTCTACAAGTTGCGCAACCTTACGTCGCCGTCGCTGCGCGTCGTCAGGGAAACGGATGCCGGGGTGGTCATCTCCGGCATGAAGATGCTGGCCACCGGGGCGTTGTTCGCCAACGAGATCTGGATCGGCAACATCCTGCCGCTCGCACCGGACCAGGCCGCCGAGTCGATCACCTGCGCGGTGCCGTGCAATGCCAGCGGACTGGCGCTGTGGGCGCGCAAGCCCATGGAGCCGAACGCGCCGAATGACTTCGAGGGGCCATTGAGCCATCGCTTCGACGAGTCCGACGCGATGCTGATCTGCGACGAGGTGCTGGTGCCCTGGGAACGGGTCTTCGTGCACAACTCGCCGGACCTGGCCCGGCAGATCTATGTCAGGACGGCCGCGCATGCCTATGGCAATCACCAGTCCAACGTGCGCTTCCTGTCGAAGCTGCAGTTCCTGGTCGGCCTGGCCAGCCGGATCACCCAGGCGACCGGTGCCGACCAGGTGCCCGCGGTCAAGGAAGCGATAGGGCGGCTGGCCGCCCTGGAAGGCATGTTGGGCGGCACCATCCAGGGGCAGATCCATGCGGCAGAGGACTATCCGGACGGCGGATGGAAGTGCTTCAACCGGCGCCACGTCTATGCCGCGCTGAACTGGTGCACCGAGACCTATTCCGAGATCGTGGACAAGGTGCGGGAGTTGTGCGGGGGAGGCGTGTTCCAGATGCCGGCGAACATTTCCGTGCTCGAGGACGAGGAGCTGGCCGCCCGGTTCGCAGCCAATTGGGATACCCCCCAGCTTGGCCATATCGAACGAATGAAGCTGTTCAAGCTCGCCTGGGACATCGTCGGTTCGGAGTTCGCCGGCCGCCACCAGCAGTACGAGAAATTCTATGCGGGGGCCTCGTTCATCGTGCGCAACTATAGCTACGTGCACGCAGACTGGGGCCAGTTGCACGGCATGGTGGATGGCTTCATGGAGACCTACGGCGTTCCCGGCAACGCGGCTGAGCAACCAGCCAGAGTCGGCGCATGAGTGGCGATACGAGTATCTATGCCGCGCAGGGGTTCGGCGGCCAGTTGGGGATGGGCCGTGCGCCGGCTTTGTTGATCGTCGATTTCGTCCAGGGTTTCGCCGATCCCGGCGTGTTCGGCGGCGGCAACATTCCGCAAGCGATCGCGGCGACGGTGGACCTGCTGGCCTTCGCCCGGCAGCAAGGACTTCCCATCGTGCATACGCGTGTCGTCTATGCGGACGACGGTTCCGACGGCAATGCCTTTACCCGCAAGGTTCCGGGCTTGCTGCGGCTCACGGAACACGATCCGGCCAGCCAGATCGTCAAGGCGCTGAGTCCGCGCACGGACGAACTGATCGTTCGGAAGCGGCTTCCGTCGGCATTCGCCCAGACCGGCCTGGCGGCCTGGCTGGCCATGCGGCGCGTGGATACCGTGATCGTCGCCGGCTGTACGACGTCGGGGTGCGTGCGCGCCTCCGTGGTCGACGCGATGGGAGCGGGGATGCGGGTCGTGGTGGCGGCCGACTGCGTGGGTGATCGGGCGCCGGAGCCTCACGAAGCGAACCTGTTCGATATGGCGCAGAAATATGCCGACGTGGTCGGCAGTGGGGACGTGCGCGGCATGTTGGCCGCGCTCGTCTGAACGGTACAGATCACTCATCACCGGGAGCAGGGTATGGCAGACAGCTTGGGATTCAGGCTGAGGTTGGGGATCATCGCCCCTTCGACCAATACATCGGTCCAGCCGGAAATGGACGACATGCGTCCGTACGGCGTGACCAACCACTTCGGCCGCCTGTATATCCCCGACGAGCCGATCCACGATGACGACGGCTTCGCGCGCCTGATGGACAACATCCGGGCTTCCATGGACGAGGCCGCGCGCGTGGTGATGACCTGCCAGCCCGACCGGCTGGTGCTGGGGATGTCGTCCGAGACCTTCTGGGACGGGATGGACGGCAGCAGGAAGCTGATGGAGCGCATGCGCGCCATCGCGGGCGGCAAACCTGTGACCATGGGTTCAGACGCCGTGATCGAGGCGTTGCGCTGCTATGGCGACATCAGAAGAATCGCCGTCGTGACGCCTTACCAGCCGCTGGGCGATACGCAGGTGCGCCGGTTTTTCGAGGACGCGGGGTTCGAGATCGTTGCGCTGGAAGGGCTCAAGTGCACGAGCCCGGTGCAGATCGCGCATGTGTCCCAGCGGGAGCTGCGGGACGCCATCAACCGGGTCAACGGCCCGTCCGTCGAGGCGATCGTGCAGGTGGGGACCAATCTCGCCGCGGCTCAGGTGGCCGGCATGGCGGAGTTCTGGCTCGACAAGCCTGTCATCGCGATCAATACCGCCATCTACTGGCACGCGCTGCGTGATAGCGGAATTCACGACAAGGTGCCGGGTTTCGGCTCCCTGTTGCTCAACCACTGACAATCGACCAAGGAACCAGTCATGAAGCGTGTGTTCGCCAAACGTCTTTTCTCCGTCTCCGCCAGCCTTGCCACTGCTTGCGCGAGCGTGCCGGTCTTGGCCGCGGACGAGATCAAGGTCGGCTTGATGCTGCCATTCTCGGGCACCTACGCCCAGTTGGGAGAAGCCGTTGAGAAGGGATTCAAGCTGCACATCGATGAGCAGGGCGGCAGGCTGGCCGGCAAGACGGTGACCTACGTCCGCGTGGACGACGAGTCGGAGCCATCGAAAGCCAGCGACAACGTCAATAAGCTGATCAAGCGGGACAAGGTCGATGTGATCGTAGGCACCGTGCACTCCGGTGTCGTCATGGCCATGGCCAAGGCGGCGAAGTCGTCCAAGACGCTGCTGATCATTCCCCATGCCGGCACCGACGAAGTGACGGGAGCCATGTGCGCGCCGAACATCTTCCGCAGTTCGTTCTCGAACTGGCAGCCCGCCTACGGGGCCGGGAAGCTGGCGGTGGAGAAGGGCTACAAGCGCATCGTGACCGTCTCGTGGAAATACACGGCGGGCGAGGAGTCGCTGCGCGGATTCAAGGAAGGCATCAAGGGGTCGGGGTCAAGCGTGGTGTCGGACCTGACGGTACCTTTCCCCAACACCGAGTTCCAGGCGTTGTTGACGCAGATTTCAGCACTCAAGCCCGATGCCGTCTATGCCTTCTTCGGCGGCGCGGGTGCCGTCAAGTTCGTCAAGGACTATGCCGCGGCGGGACTGGGCCGGACCATTCCGCTGATCGGATCGGGATTCCTGACCGAGGGGGTGCTGCAGGCGGAAGGGGCGGCCGCCGAAGGCTTGCAGACCACGCTGCACTATGCGGACGGGCTGAACAGCGAGGTGGACAAGGCGTTTCGCGCCGCCTATGCCAAGGCATACGGAGCCGGTCCCGACGTATATGCCGTTCAAGGCTACGATGCCGCGCAGATGCTAGCCCATGGCCTGAAGGCGACCGGCGGCGACCTGGGCAAGCAGGCCGGGATCGTCAAGGCGATCGAAACCATGACGGTGAACAGCCCGCGCGGCGCCTTCAAGCTTTCAAAGGCGCACAGCCCGGTGCAGGACATCTATACGCGCACCGTCGCCAGCGGCGAGAACCGCTACACCAGCATCGCCGCGAAGGGCGTGGGCAGCCCGTCGGACGGCTGCGCCATGGCGGCCAGGTAAGGGCGTGCCGAGATGGATCCCACGATCTTCCTGGTCCAATGCCTGAATGCCGTGCAGTACGGGCTGCTCCTGTTCCTGATCGCGAGCGGCCTGACGTTGATCTTCGGGATCCTTGGCGTGATCAACCTGGCCCACGGTGCGCTCTACATGGTCGGCGCGTATCTGATCTACGCGCTGACGCCCGTCGCGGCGACATACTGGGGCGGCAATTTCGCCGTGACGGTGGTGGTGGGCATGCTCCTGGCGCTGGCGTTCGGCTATCTGCTGGAATGGCTGTTCTTCAGCTTCCTGTACGGCCGGGACCACCTGCAGCAGGTATTGATGACGTACGGGCTCATCATCGTGCTGGAAGAGCTGCGAGGCCTGGCCTTCGGCAACGACGTCCACAGCGTGCCGGTGCCGCAGGCGCTGGCGGGGCCGGTATCGATCGCGGGCGTGATCGACTATCCGCTGTACCGCCTGGTAGTCATGGCCGTGTGCGTGGCGTTCAGCCTGGGGCTCTACATCCTGATCCAGAAGACCCGGCTGGGCATGCGGATCCGGGCGGGCGCGGACAATCGCGACATGACGCGGGCACTGGGCATAGACGTACCCGGTCTGTTCCGGATCGTGTTCGCGATGGGCGTGATGCTGGCCGCCGTCGCGGGCATGCTCGATGCGCCATCGTCGTCGGTGTTTCCGGGCATGGGGAACGGTGTCCTGATCATCAGCTTCGTGGTGGTCGTCATCGGGGGGATCGGATCGGTCCTTGGCGCCTTCATCGCCGCGCTGCTGGTGGGATTTACCGATACCTTCGGCAAGGTGTTCCTGCCGGATTTCGCCAGTGTCGGCGTGTACCTGCTGATGACGGTCGTGCTGCTATGGAAACCGACGGGTTTGCTGGGGGGCGCAAGATGATTGAACGCAAGTATCGGCGCATCGCCGTGACGGCGAGCCTGCTGGCGTTGTCCGCCGCCGCGTGGCTGTTGCCCGAGTACTACCTGGACGTGCTTACCACGGTCATGATCTTCGCCATTCTGGCGATATCGATGGAGTTGGTGCTAGGGACGACAGGCCTGGTCAGTTTCGGGCAGGCGGCATTCTTCGGCGTGGGAGCCTATGCCGTCGTCGTGCTGCAGAAGTACCTGGGCGTGGACAACCTCCTGGCCGTCGGGGCGGGAGCAGTCGTGGCATCGGCGGCGGTGGGCGCCTTCGTCGGTGCATTGTCGCTGCGCACGCGGCATGTCTATTTCATCATGGTGACGCTGGCGTTCGCCCAGATGATGTACCACATCGCGCACGACACGCCCTTGGTGGGCGGCAGCGACGGCATGTACCTGGGGCGGGAACTCGACATCGCGTCGTGGGCGGGGCTGGAATTCGCCTTCGAAGGTACGACGGTGCTGTTCCTGGGGGCGCTAGTGTCGCTGGTAGGGTGCATCGTCATCGCGGTGGTGCTGCTGCGAGCGAAGTTCGGGCGGGCGCTGAAGGGTATTGGTTCGAACGAACGCAGGATGGCGGCGGTGGGGTATCTGCCCTATCGCTACAAGCTTGCCGTGTTCACGATAGGCGCCGCGATGGCCGGCCTGGCGGGGTTTCTGTATTGCGCCAAGCATGGCGCGGCTTCGCCGGAAATGATGGGCTGGCAGAAGTCGGGCGTGGTGCTGTTGATGGTGATCATCGGCGGTATTGGACGGTTGTGGGGAGCGGTGTGCGGCGCGGCGATCTATGTGCTGCTCCAGGAGGTCCTGTCGTCCGAGGACGTGATGGGGCCCCTCGCGGCGCATTGGCTGTTGCTGTTCGGTATCGCGATCATCCTGATCGTGGCCTGCTGGCCGAAGGGTTTCGCCGGCCTGGTGGAGAAGTGGATGCGGCCCAAGGCAAGGGAGACGGCATGACCGGCGTGGTGCTTCAGTGCGATGGCTTGTCCCGCGCGTTCGGGGGACTACAGGCGGTCAGCGATGTGCGGCTGGAGGTGGCGCCCTGTTCCATTCATGCGGTGATCGGCACCAACGGGGCGGGCAAGTCGACGCTGTTGAGCCTGCTGGCGGGCGAGATCCGCGCGGACCAGGGGGTGGTTCGCCTGGATGGACGGGATATCTCCCGGTTCGCCCAACCATACCGGGCGCGGGCGGGGCTGGGGCGCACCTATCAGCGTAATACCTTGTTCGAGGGCTTGACCGTGGGCGAGAACATCCGGCTGGCCGCGCAGGCGCTGGAGCAGGAGCCCTGGACCGTCCTGCGTCCGGCAAGCGCCTGCGACTCGACCAACCGCCGCCGCGAGGCGGCGGCGCGCAAGGCTGGGCTGCTGCACGAACAGGGCCGCCTGGCCGGCGCATTGAGCCACGGGCAGAAGCGGCAGTTGGAAGTGGCCATGTGCCTGGCCCATGAACCCCGCGTGCTGCTGCTGGACGAGCCGCTGGCGGGCATGGGCCTGGAGGAAAGCGTCCGCATGCTGGATCTGCTGCTCGACCTCAAGCGCGACCACGCGATCGTGCTGGTCGAGCACGACATGTCCGCGGTCTTCAAGGTAGCGGACCAGATCACGGTGATGGTGAATGGCCAGGTCATCGCCAGCGGCGCCCCCGAGCGGATAAGAACCGACGCAGCCGTGATCGCGGCCTATCTGGGAGAGGAACATGCCGCCTGCTGAGCGCGCTGCGCCGAATCTGTTGGCCAGGGACATCCATGGCTTCTATGGCGACAGCCACATCCTCCACGGAGTGGACCTGATCGTCGGCCGGGGCGAATCCGTCGGCCTGCTGGGCCGCAACGGCATGGGCAAGAGCACGCTGATCAAGAGCTGCCTGGGATTGCAGGCCAAGATGAGCGGGGAGATCAAGGTAGGAGGAACGCGGGTCGATGGCTGGAGGCCGGAACGGATCGCCCGGCTGGGCGTGGCCTATGTACCCGAGGGCAGGGGGATCTTTTCTTCCCTGTCGGTGCTGGAGAACCTGAAGGTGGCTGCCCGCCGGGGCCCCGATGGCCGGCAGGACTGGAGTCTCGATCGGGTGCTGGACCTGTTCCCGCGGCTGGTTGAGCGCCTGGGCAACGGTGGCGCGCAGCTTTCGGGCGGCGAGCAGCAGATGCTGTCCATCGGACGCGCGCTGATGACGAACCCGGACCTGTTGGTGATCGACGAAGTGACCGAGGGGTTGGCGCCGCTGGTGATGAGGGAAATCTGGGCCACCGTGGACCGGGTGAAGGAGGCGGGGATGGCTTGCCTGCTGGTGGACAGAAATTACCGGTCGGTGCTGGAAAGCACGGACCGCTGCTATTTCATGGAGAAGGGACGCGTCGTCTGGGAGGGCGCATCGCCAGAAGCTCTGGCCGACCGTGACATGCTGGCGAGGTATCTGGGCGTGTGATGCCGGCCGTCCATCCGAGGAGGAAGCCCGTGGGATGCCAGGAGGCCTGTGCTAATCTAAGCGACTTAGCGAAGCTACTGACATATCTTCCAGCCGGCGAGGCCGCAGTCAGTGGCAGAGCCTGGTTGGAGTGCTGTCGCTTGGAGGATCGGTTGAAAGACCAGATAAGTTCCCTGGGAGGAGCGTCGCGGCCGGAAACGGTCACAGTTTCCCGGCGCGAGTTGTTGGTGAATCGCTCGGACAGCACGTTCCGCAAGACGATCCATACCCTGATGGCGATATCGAACAACATCGATGCGCTGCGGATAGGCTATGGCGAACTGATCGGTATTTCCGGACCCCAGCATGAATTGATCATGGTGATCGCGCGAGTCAATGACGGCCAGGGCATAGGCGTGGGGGAGCTGGCGCGATTGATCAGGAAGAGCAGTCCATTCGTGGTCATGGAGACGAATCAGCTTCAGAAGCAGGGATTGATCGAGAAGATTCCTTCGTCCGAGGACCGGCGCCGCGTCGTGCTGCGCGTCACGCGTCAGGGCGAGGAGCGCCTGGCCGAACTGGCGCCGTATCAGCGGGAGATCAACGACATCCTGTTCGGAGATTTCAGCCGGGAAGAATTCCTGGATTTCTTCGAACGCCTGGGGCAATTGCTGCCTTCCAGCGAAAGAGCGGTCGAGATCGTCGAATCGTTCGTGCGAGAACGGCAGCGTCAGGAAATGTTCGTGGCCGCGAGCCGGCCCGCCAGGGCACCTGCCCGGGCGGGACGTGGACAGCCACGGAAGTCCGCTTCAGTGAAATGACGGCAGGGCGAGGCCGGCCGCGGCATGTCCAAGGCCGGTTTTTTTGTGGTCTTAAATATAAGTAACTTAATTAAGTTTGTTAGTTTATAAGGAATGGCGCCATCCGCACGAAGGTGGAGAGCCCTGGAATCGGACAGGAGGAGACATGGCGAAGGGATATGTGATCGCGCGGGTGGAGGTGACCGACCCGCAAGCCTACGCGGCGTATGCACGCGTCTCGGCGGAAGCGGCGCGCCTCCATGGAGGCAAGGTGCTGGCCAAGGCCGGTGCGTACGTCGAGCTCGAGGGTGAAGCCAGGCCGCGGAACGTGGTGCTGGAGTTTCCCAGCCTTGCCCAGGCGGTCGCCTACTACAGCTCGGTGGAATACCAGGCCGCCCGGGCGAAGCGGGCTGGCGCCGCCATTGTGGACATCGTCGCGGTCGAAGGCGTGGACGAGGAGCTGGGAGCATGAACACCATCGATCCGGCCGCTCTGCGCCGCTGTCTGGGGTCCTTCGTCACCGGCGTGACGGTCGTTACCGCCATTGATCGGCAGGGCGGATTGCAGGGCATGACGGCTAATTCGTTCACTTCGGTGTCCCTGGATCCGCCCTTGATCGTCTGGAGCCTGCGCACCAGTTCGAGCAGCTTCGAGGCGTATCGCGGCGCGAAGAGATTCGTCGTCAACATCCTGGCCCAGGACCAGGTCCACGTGTCGAACCTGTTCGCCAGGCCGGGCGAAGGGCGGTTCGACGCCATCGCCTGGTCTGGCGGACTGGGCGGAGTCCCGTTGATCGAGGGCTGCGCCGCGCATCTGGAGTGCTGCTTGGAGGCGACCTATCCAGGAGGCGATCATGTCCTGTTCCTGGGGCGGGTGGAGAACATCGTTACGAACGACCGGAAGCCGCTGGCGTTCGGGTTGGGCAAGTACATGGTGGTGCAGCCTCACGACCATCAGGTCGACCTGTCCGGCAGCGTGGCGGAGCTGGGCGCGGTCCATGCCGCCCGGGGGGTGCTGGACGAGGTCTTTCGGAAGACGGATCTGACGGTTGGCCTGGGCGTCTGGGGCAACATGGGGCCGACGATGATCTGGTTCAACGAGTCGTCGCGTCCGCTGGACTTGAAGCTGCGTTGCGGCATGGTGATGCCGCTGTTGGGATCGGCCACCGGCAAGGTTTTCGCCGCCTTCGGCCGCCAGGCCGAGATGGCACCCCGGATCGAGGCGGAACTGCAACAGGCCTGGCGCGTCGGCCACGAGTCCGGCCTGCGCGACGAAGCCGAGCATATGCTGGCACAGGTCCGCGCCACGCGTGTGGCGGCCGTGCGCGATTCCTTGTTGAACGGCGTATTCGAACGCCGTGTCCATGCCGTCAGCGTGCCGGTGTTCGATGCGCGGGGCGCCATTGTGCTTGCGCTCACGATGATGAGCCACGACGATGGATTCGGTCAGGACCATCCCGCCGTGGACGTACTCAAGAGCGCCGGGCGGGAGCTGTCCGGACAGTTGGGATTCGCGGGCTAGCGGCTACACCGCCGTATACCCGCCATCGGCCAGCAGGTCCGTGCCCGTGACGAAGGCCGCCGCGTCGCTGGCCAGGAACAGCGCGGCCTCGGCGATCTCGGCCGGGGTGGCGATGCGGCCCAGGGGATGGCGGGGGGCCAGCCGGGCGCTCGCCGCGGCTTCGCTGCCGTAGCGGCGGGTAAGCCGGCTGGTCATGACCGAGCCGGGAGACAGGCTGACGGCGCGTAGACCCTGCTGTGCGTAGTCCACCGCGATCGAGCGGGTCAGGCCCAGCAGCGCGGCCTTGCTGGCGCTGTAGGCGCCCGCGCCAGGATTGGTCACGTGCCCGAGCTGGGACGCGATGTTCAGGACGACGGCACCCGGCGCGCGCAGCAGGTGGGGAATGGCCCACTTGGCCATCAGGAAGGCGCCGGTCACGTTCACGTCCAGGGCCCGCCGCCAGTCATCTACCCCCAGTTCGCCTATAGGCAGTCGTGGCGAGACGATGGCCGCATTGTTGACCAGGATATGCAGCGCGCCGAAATGAGCAGCGGTGGCCTCGACGGCCTGGCGCGCGGAATCGGCATCGGCCACGTCGCAGCCCAGCGCCACGCTGCGTTCCGGAGCCGGACCCAGGCGGGCGCGCGCCTCGGCTCCGGCCCGGTCTCGATCCAGCCAGGCCACGCGGGCGCCGGCAAGCAGGAACCGGCCGGCGATCGCGGCTCCCAGATCGCCCGCGGCGCCGGTCACGATCGCGATCCGGCCGGACAGGGGCAGGCGGGAGGATTCCATAAGAGATTCCGAGGCATTTAAATGTCTACACTTTATTCTTTTTTATATGGTTTGTTTCCAATAATTAGAGAATTTTTGATGATTTTGTGAGGGTAAATCTCTAGTACATAGATAAAGTGTTGATAGTTCGAGGAACCAAGGTTTATTCTGAACCGAAAATCCAAGGGGCGCCGCCCGGCGTGCGTTCCCCATGTCGTCACTTTCCCTTCAAGGCCGTCCATGGGTACTGTCTCCGATTCGCTTCATGTCAACGCACGCCGCCGCCTGCTGCTGGCCGCGGCGCCTCTTGCCGCATCGGCCTTCTCGGGCGGCGCACGCGGCGCGGCGGGCGGAACGGGTTATCCGACACGCCAGTTGACGCTGGTCTGCCCGTTTCCCGCCGGCGGGTCGGCCGACACGGTCAGCCGCCTGGCGGCGCACGCCCTGGCGGCCGAGCTGGGGCAGTCGGTGGTGGTCGAGAACAAGGCCGGTGCCGGCGGCAACATCGCCGCAGACTACGTCGCCCGCGCGCCGGCCGATGGCTACACGCTGCTGGTGGCGGGGCAGGCCATCCTGGCGATCAACAAGCCGCTCTATCGCAAGCTGCCGTACGACGCGGAAAAGCAGTTCCGCTTCGTGTCGATGATCGCGTCGATGCCCAACGTGCTGGTCATCAATCCCAAGACGGTGCCGGTGGCCGGCATCAAGGAGTTCGTCGCCTACGTCAAGGCCCATCCCGGCGACGTCAGCTACGGGTCCAACGGTGTCGGCTCGCTGTCGCACCTGACGACCGAGATGCTCGCCAAGGCGGGCGGGATGAAGTTCCTGCACGTGCCCTACAAGGGCAGCGCGCCGCTGATGGTGGACCTGGTGGCGGGACGCCTGGGGTTCTGTTTCACGGGCTCGGCCCTGGCCGCCCAGATGGTGAAGGAGGGCAGCGTGAAGGCCCTGGCGGTCACGACCAGCGAGCGCATCCGCGCGCTGGCGGACGTGCCCACGCTGGTGGAGTCTGGCTTTCCGGAACTGAACGCGCCGAGTTGGTTCGCGATGGTGGCGCCTGCGGGCGTCAAGCCCGAGGTGTTCGAGCGGCTGAGCCAGGCCATGGCCAGGGTTACCGCCTCGTCCGACTACGTCGCCGCGCTGGACAAGGCGGCCAGCATCGTCGAAACGATGGATCCGGCCGCCGGCGAGGCCCGCCTGAAGCGCGAACGCGCATTCTGGACGGAAGCGGTGACCATGACGGGGGCGACGGCCCGTGATTGACCCCGGGCAGGATGCCGGGAAACGCAAGGAGCGGAGGGCCAGGATGCTGAGCGATCAACAGATCGACGCGTACGCGCGCGAGGGGTACGTCAGTCCGGTGGAGGCCTTTTCGCCGGAGCAGGCGCGCGGCTACCGCGACCTGCTGGAGTCCGCAGAGCGGTCGGGCGGGGGACTGTCCGCGGATCGGCGCCGCAAGATGCATCTCTATCTGAAGTGGGTGGACGACATCGTCCGCCATCCACGCGTGCTCGATGCCGTCCAGGACCTGATCGGCCCGGACATCTTGCTCTTCCACCTGACCTGCTGGATCAAGGAGGCGCACACCGATGCGTTTGTCAGCTGGCATCAGGACTCGACCTATTTCGGCCTGGATCCCGCCGAGCACGTGACCGCCTGGGTGGCGCTGTCCCCCAGCAACCGGGAAAGCGGCTGCGTGCAGGTGGTGCCCGGCAGCCACGCGGGGGGGCAGCAGCGGCACGCGGCTGGCGGGGATGCCGGCAACATGCTGAAGACGGGCCAGCGGCTAGACGTGCCCGACGATGCCCGTATCGACCTGATGCAGCTCCAGCCCGGGCAGTTCTCGCTGCATCACACCTATCTTTTCCACAATTCCATGCCCAACCGCTCGCCGGACCGGCGCATCGGCCTGGGTATCAGCTATATTCCCGCCCACTGCCGGTGCGACAGCCGCCAGCGCCTGTCCGCCAGCCTGGTACGAGGCGTGGACCGCCACGGGAATTTCGACCTGGATCCGGCGCCGGCCGCGGATTTCGATCCGCAGGGCATGCGAAGCCATGAAGCGGCGATGCGCCGCTGGCATGCCGCCCGCGCGGAGTTGATCCCCAAGGCGAATACCGCGACATAGCCCGGGCGGCCGCCTCGTGTTCCACCCGTAGTTTCCCCGGTGTTGCGCCGGGGGTACTGGCTGAACCGCGGCCTGTCCGGTGTCGCTATCATGTCTTCCGAGGAGGCCGGTCGTCGGCAATGGGCACCGACCCGGCCAGGCTCCCGGGAGACCGGCGTGGGCCGGTCGGCAGCCGTCCCATACCGAGTGCGGCATCATGAACAACAACGACACCTTGCTTGCGCTCGCCCATCCCCTGATCGCGCTCCTGCTGGCGGCCATGTTCTATGGCGCGTGGCGCTACGCGCATCGCCAGCCGCAATTCCTGTACTTCGCCGTGGGCTTTGCCTGCTACGCGAGCGGCATATCCATGCAGATCCTGCTGTGGCCGCCCTGGCTGCAGGCCAACATCGCGTTGACGGGCGTGGCCTACGCCAGCGCGATCTTCTGCTTCGCGCGAGGCTTGACGGCGCTGGAGGATAGGCGGCTGCCCTGGCTGCCGGCCGTGCTCGTGCTGGCGGTCATGCTGGCCATCCGCATGGCCAGCGCGCAGGACGAAGCGCTGTTCCGGCTGCGGGTGGCGACCACGCACATCGCCGCCGCGCTGGTGTTCCTGCTGGCGCAGTGGCAGGTCCGCCATATGGCGCGGGGAACCGCCCTGGAGCGCCTGCTGTTCTGGTGCGTGGCCGCGTGCTCGCTCAGCCTGTTCCCCCGAGCCATGCTTGCCACGCAGCCGGCCGACCGCTACGGCTACGAACATTCGCTCTATTGGGAGGTCACGCAGACCAGCTTCTATTTCTTCGGGATAGCGGTGGCCTTCCTGATGCTGGGCCTGACGTCGGTGCGGACCATCGCCAGCCTGAGCCAGGCAAGCCGCCGGGATCCGCTGACGGGGATGAACAACCGGTCGGGGCTGGGCGAATTCCTGGCGGCACGCCTGCCCCTGTGCGCAAGCTATGGCCTGATCATGGTGGACGTGGATCATTTCAAGGGGATCAACGACCGCTACGGCCACCCGGTGGGAGATGCGGTACTGAAGCGGCTGGCGGCGGTCATGGAGCAGGGCATACGCACGGGCGACGCGGTGGGCCGGTTCGGCGGGGAGGAGTTCATGGTCGTTCTGCCCGAGGCCTCGGAAGACGAGACGAAGCGGGTGGCCGAGCGGCTGCGCGCGGCGGCGGCCGCGCAGGATTTCTCGGACATCGCGCCGGAGCTGCAATGCACCGTGAGCCTGGGCGTGGGCAGCTTCGAGCACGCCGTCTCGTTCGAGCTGGCCTACGCGACCGTGGACGAGCGCCTGGCACGGGCCAAGCGCCTGGGCCGGAACAGGGTGGTGGGGAAGGAGCCCGGCTGGGCCGTCCGGCGCAGTTCGGGAGCCTGAGCTTCCCGAGCCAAACGCGTGACGGGCGGAGGGATGTTTTGCTATAAGAAGGGCGGGTTCTCCAGCCTGCCCCCGACAACAATGATAGATACGCATCCGGGACGACGGTCATGCACGGTGTCTATAACCCCCTGCTGGTATTTCTTTCTCTGGTCGTCGCTTCGCTGGCCGCCTATACGGCGCTGGAGCTGACCGGCCGGATCGCGTCCCTGCCCGGGTGGATGCGCCGGCTGCCCTGGCTGGTGGGCGGCGCCATCGCCATGGGGGTGGGCATCTGGTCGATGCACTTCATCGGGATGATGGCCTTTTCGCTGCCCATTCCGCTGGGATACGCGCTCTGGCCCACGGTGCTGTCCCTGTTGATCGCGATCCTGGTGTCCGGCTTCGCGTTGGCCGTCTCGGCCAGCGGCCGCTTCCGTCTGCGCTGCTGCGTGGCGGGCGGGGTGGCCATGGGGCTGGGCATCGCGGGCATGCACTACACGGGGATGGCGGCGCTGGACATGGCGCCGGCGGTCAGCTATGTGCCCGGGATCGTGCTGGCCTCGATCGGCCTGGCCATCGTGGCGTCGGTCGTGGCGTTGTGGCTGGGAGTCACGCTGCGCGGTTCGGACGAGCCCAACATCGGCTTCAAGCGCCTGGGCGCGGCGCTGGTGATGGGCATCGCCATTACCGGCATGCACTATACCGGCATGAGCGCGGCGCAGTTCGCGCCCGGCAGCGTCTGCCTGTCGGCCAGCCAGCTCGATCCCAACTGGCTGGCGATGATGGTGTCCGGATCGTCGCTGGCCGTGCTGCTGGGGACCCTGCTGGTGCTGGGCTGGCGGGCCAACAGCCTGGCCGACTCGCTGCGGCGGGCCAACCGGCAGCTGCAATATCTCAGCATGCACGATGCGCTGACCGGGCTGCCGAATCGGTTGATGCT
Source organism: Pigmentiphaga sp. H8 (assembly GCF_003854895.1). Taxonomy (NCBI): domain Bacteria; kingdom Pseudomonadati; phylum Pseudomonadota; class Betaproteobacteria; order Burkholderiales; family Alcaligenaceae; genus Pigmentiphaga; species Pigmentiphaga sp. H8. The sequence continues at coordinate 2,265,544 of NZ_CP033966.1, forward strand.
GGTCGAGCAGATGAACCAGGCGATCCAGGCCGCGGGGCGCGACAAGACGGCATTCGCGGTTTTTTTCCTGGACCTGGACGGATTCAAGACGGTGAACGATTCGCTCGGGCACGCGGTGGGGGACGACCTGCTCAAGGGCTGTGCCCAGGTGCTGTCGTCGCACGTGCGCAAGGACGACGTGGTCGCCCGCATAGGCGGCGACGAGTTCGTCATGTTGCTGCGGGGCATATCGGCGCCGGGAGACGCGGCATCCGTGGCCAAGAAGCTGCTGCGGGTGCTGCGGGACGACATGGTCGGCTGCCAGGCGCGCCTGCGGGTCAGCGCGAGCATGGGGATCGCCATGCACCCGGGAGACGCGCGCGACAGCGAGGCGCTGCTGGACTGCGCCGATGCCGCCATGTACAGCGCCAAGCAGGCAGGCCGGAACACCTACTGCTTCTTCGAGCCGGGCATGCATGCCAACGCGGCGCGGACGCTGATGCTGCAACAGGACCTGGAGGCGGCGCTGGAGGGAGGGCAGTTCAGCCTGGTGTTCCAGCCCAAGTTCGGCGTGGCCACGCGCGCGATCTGCGGCGCGGAGGCGCTGATACGGTGGCACCACCCGACCTTCGGCAGCGTGGCGCCCATGGAGTTCATCACCATCGCCGAGCGCTCCGGGCAGATCGTCCAGATCGGCGACTGGGTAATACGCGAAGTGTGCCGCTGCATCGCCAACTGGCGGCGGCGCGGGCTGGAGCCGGTCCAGATCTCGATCAACCTGTCGCCCATCCAGTTCAACGTGCCCGACCTGATCGGGCGTGTCGAGGACATCCTGGCCGAGCAGGAAGTGCCGCCCCGCCTCGTGATGTTCGAGATCACCGAGACCGTGGCCATGCTGAACGCCGGACGCACGGCCGAGATCGTGAATCGCTTCCGCGCCCGCGGCTTCGACATCGCGATCGACGATTTCGGCGCGGGCTATTCGAGCCTGGCCTATCTGCACCGGTTCAAGGTCAAGCAGATCAAGGTCGACCGGCTGTTCACCTCGGAGCTGGACCGCAACGAGGCCGAGGCCCGGGCACTGCTGTCGGCCATCGTGACGCTGTCGCACGCGCTGCACATGGAAGTGGTGGCCGAGGGCGTGGAGAGCGAAACGCAGATGCGCTTCCTGACCGAATTGGGTTGCGACGAGGCGCAGGGTTTCCTGCTGTCGCACCCGCTATCCGAGGAAGCCTTTCGCGGCCTGCTGCAGCCGATGGCCTCGTTCGCGCTAAGACGGATCGCCGCGCTGGGACAGCCGCGTCGCGCCGACTGATATCTCTTCGGCCAGGATGCGCAGCAGCGGCACGTAGCGGGACGAGATTTCCCGATCCGGGACGACGTTGCGCTGCAGGACGAGATTGATGGCGCCGATGGCGTGGCCACTCAGGCGCACGGGGAAGGCGATCGCCGCGACGCTTTCCTCGTTGACCAGTTCCCCCTTGTTGACCGCATAGCCGCGCCGCCGGGTCTCGCGCAGCACGCGGCCGACATAGGCCTTGTCGCGGGCGACGGCGCCGATGGCGTCGCCGCGTTCGCGCAGCAGCGACAGGGTCGCTTCCCGTTCCTCGTCCGAGCAATAGGCCAGCCAGGCACGGCCGATGGCCGAGGTCAGCATCGCGATGCGGGTGCCGATGGTGGCCCGGTGCTGGGACAGCAGGCTGGCGCGATGCGTGGATTCGCGCACGATCATGAAGCCGCCGTCGGGCGTGGCCAGGTCGCTGGGCCAGGACAGGGCGCTGAGGTGCGCGGCCATGGCGGGCGAGGCGACCCGGTCGATCCAGTCCGCGCCGACGTAGCCTTCGGCCAGCCGCCGCACCTCGAAGCTGAGCACGTACAGCGCGCCATCGTCCTTGTGGTGGACCAGGCCTTCCTGCCTGAGGGTCTCCAGCAGGCGCTTGACGGTCGTGCGATGCAGGCCGGTCAGCCGGGCCAGTTCGACCACGCCGCCCATGCCTCCCGGCATGCCGTTCAGCGCCCGCAATACCGCCAGTCCCCGGCTCAATCCACGGACTTCCTTGTAGGCCGAATCCTCGGGTTTTCCAGTAAGCAAATACATGGTTTTTCGTTTGATGGGGCACCAGGTGCACCTACTATACAGGGGCATGGGGCGGCATCAGACTTCCTCCCGCATTCGACGCGGCGGCATCGCCGGCGAGAACCAAGGAGACGACATGAATGCCATTCGACGTGCGTTCTGCACGATGGCGGCGCTGGCCGCCGCGACCCTCACGCCCGCGTTCGGGCAGGAATGGCCGGCCAGGCCGATCCGCATCGTGGTGCCGTATCCGGCTGGCGGAAACGCGGATTCGGCGGCGCGGGCGCTGGCCGAGGCGGTGTCGGCCAGCCTCAGGCAGACCGTCATCGTCGACAACCGCCCCGGCGCCTCAACGATCATCGGGACGGATGCCGTCGCCCGCGCGCCGGCCGACGGCTACACCATCGGCCTGGTCACCGACTCGCATGCGATCAACGAGGCCATGGCCCATCTGCCGCATGCCAACGAGGTGCTGGGCGCCAAGGTGCCCTACGACGCGGTGAAGGATTTCATGCCGGTATCGGGCGTGGCGCTGGTGCCGCTGGTCCTGGTGGTCAATCCCAAGGTGCCGGCGCGGTCGGTGAAAGAACTGGTGCGGCTGTCGACCGCGGGCAAGGGCGTCGATTTCGGCACCATGGGCCCGGGCAGCCCCTGGTTCGTGCACCTGCACCAGTTGCGCAAGCTGACCGGCGCGGACTTCGTGGACGTGCCCTACAAGGGACTTGCCCCGGCGAACACGGACCTGCTGGCCGGGCAGATCCAGACCATGCTGATGCCCGTGCATTTCGCCCAGCCCTACATCAAGACCGGCAAGCTGGTGCCGCTGGCGACGCTGGGCGGCAAGCGCCATCCGCTGTTGCCGGACGTACCCACGCTGGCCGAGAGCGGCTATCCCGGCCTGGAGATCACCAACTACTTCATGTTCGTCGTGCCGGCGGGAACGCCGCAACCCGTGGTCGACCGGCTGACCCGCGAGTTCAACGCGGCGCTGCGCCAGCCGGCGATGAAGGAAAAGTTCGCGCTGACCGGCGACCCCTATCCCGCGGAACCGGCCGAGCTCGCCGCACGTCTGCGCCACGACATCAAGGCCTACGGCGACGTGCTGCAGGCCACCCTCAAATAGCCCAGAAAGGGAAACGACAGTGAAGCAGGAAGCATTTCAGACCGACGTGCTGGTGGTCGGCTCCGGCCCCATGGGCGCCACCACGGCGCTGGCGCTGGCCACCTACGGCGTGCGCGTCCAGGTGGTGAACCGATACAACTGGACCGCCAACACGCCCCGCGCGCACATCACCAACCAGCGCGCGATGGAGGTGCTGCGCGATCTGGGCCTGGAGGATGATGCTCGCCGCCAGGCCACGCCCTGGGAATGGATGGGCGACACCCTGTTCACCACCAGCCTGGCCGGCCCCGAGATCGCGCGGCTGCGCACGTGGGGGACCGGCGACGAGCGCATCGGCGACTATCTGCAGGCCAGCCCTTGCCCGATGCTGGACCTGCCGCAGAACAAGATGGAGCCCATGCTGGTCAGGCATGCCGCCGCGCGCGGCGCCGTCTTCTCGTTCAATACCGAGTACCTGGGGCACGAGCAGGACGCGGACGGCGTGACGGTCCGCCTGCGGGATGTGCTCTCGGGGCGGGAATACGCCGTTCGCGCACGGTACCTGGTGGGCGCGGACGGCGCCCGCTCCAAGGTCATGGACGATGCCGGGCTGGAGCTGCGGGGGCAGCTGGCCCGGGCGGCGACCGCCTACGTGCTGTTCCGGGCCGACCTGTCGCGCTACGCGGCCCACCGCCCCAGCATCCTGTACTGGATCGCCACGTCCAACGCGGCGTTCGGCGAGATCGGCCTGGGCCTGCTGCGCGCGATCGAGCCGTGGAGCCAGTGGATAGCCGGCTGGGGCTTCGACATGGAGAAGGGAGAGCCCGATTTCTCGCCCGAGGAAATCCGCCGGAAGGTCCGCATCCTGGTGGGCGATCCGGACCTGGAGATCGAGATCGACAATGCCTCGGTCTGGTACGTGAACCAGGCGCACGCGCCGGTCTATTCGAAGGGGCGGGTCTTCTGCGGCGGGGATGCGGTGCATCGCCATCCGCCCTCCAGCGGGCTGGGATCCAACACCTGCATGCAGGACGCCTTCAACCTTGCCTGGAAACTCGCATTCGTGCTGCGCGGCCACGCCGGGGCGGGCCTGCTGGCTTCCTATTCGCTGGAACGCGCGCCGGTGGGCGCGCAGATCGTTGCCCGGGCGAATCAGTCCAGGCTGGACTACGGTCCACTGAACCAGTGCTTCCGCGAACCCGGCGCCGCCGATCCGGTCGCGGCGGGCCTGGCGCGGCTGGCGTCGCCCGATGCCGAGGGCGTGGCGCGGCGCGCGGCCCTGGCCGAGGCGCTCAGGCTCAAGAACTACGAGTTCAACGCGCAGGGCGTGGAACTGAACCAGCGCTATGCGTCGGCGGCGGTCATGGCGGATCCGGACGCGGCCGAGGAAACCTGGGCGCGCGATCCGCAACTGCATGCGCAGGCGAGCACGCGCCCCGGCGCCAAGCTGCCCCATGCCTGGCTGGTGGGGGGCGACGGACGCCGGGTGTCGACGCTGGATGTGGTGGGCCGGGGCAAGTTCACCCTGGTCACCGGCCTTGCGGGCCAGGCGTGGAAAGCGGCGGCCACCGAGATGGACCTGCCTTTCCTGAGAGCGGTCGTGATCGGCGAGCCGGGCGCGCTCGATTCCTACTGCACGTGGCAGGCGTTGCGCGAGATCGAGGAGTCCGGGGCGCTGCTGGTGCGCCCGGACGGCATCGTGGCGTGGCGCCGGCACAGCGGGGAAGGGCTGGACCCGGCGAGCGCGGGCGCCGTTCTCGACACGGTCCTGGCGAACCTCCTGGACCGCGCGCGGTGACGAGGACGGATGCCATGGGCGACCGGGCCTTCCTGGGCATGTCGCATTCCCCGTTGATGGGGCTGAACCCCGTGCCGGCGCAGGCCGGAGCCGAATTGCAGGCGGCGATCGCGCGAGTGCGCGACCTGGTCCTGGCCTATGCGCCGGACCTGGTCGTGCTGATAGCGCCCGACCACTACAACGGCTTCTTCAATCGACTGATGCCGCCGTTCTGCATCGGCACGCAGGCCCGGGCCGTGGGCGACTATCTGTCTCCGGCGGGCCTCTTGCGGGTGGATGCCCCGCTGGCGCTGGAGATGGCCGATGCCCTGATGGACCGCGGGTTCGATGCGGCCGTCTCGCGGCGCATGGAGGTGGACCACGGTTTTGCCCAGCCGCTGCAACTGCTGTGGGGAGGGCTGGATACGCCGCCCGTGGTGCCGGTGTTCGTCAATGCCGTCGCGCCGCCCGGCATTCCGCGCCTGTTCCGGTGCCGGGACCTGGGCCGGGCCATCGGCGACTTCCTGGACGGCGTGCCGCGGCGCGTGCTGCTGATCGGCTCGGGCGGACTGTCGCACGAGCCGCCGGTCCCGACACTGGATCATCCCGATCCCGAGGTGCGCGAACGGATCACCGTGCCGCGCGAGGCCACGGCGCAGGAGCGCGAGGCCAAGACCCGGCGCGTGATGGCGGCGGGGCGCGCATTGGCCGAGGGTGCCGGGACGGTCAAGCCCCTGGCGCCGGACTGGGACCGCCGCTGGATGGACGCGCTGGCGGGGCCGGCGGGCAGCCTGGACGAATTGTGCGCGTGGCCGGAGGCCGCCATCGCCCGCGAGGCGGGCGCGTCGGCCCATGAGTCCAAGACCTGGCTGGTCGCGCGCGCGGCGTTGACCGGGCGCGTCCAGGCGCCGGTTTTCCGGTACTACCGGGCCATTCCCGAATACATCGCCGGTTTCGGCCTGATGCTGATGACACAGCAGGGCCCTTTCACCGCATTGCCTACGAACGAGAGACGACCATGACGCAAACGAACCTCCCGCTGACCGAAGCCGCCACCAGCCGCTACGTGCAGTTCATCGAGAACGGCCAGCCGCTGCGCCTGCACTACAACGACACGGGCGCGGGCGGCCAGGCCGTGATCATGCTGCACGGTTCGGGGCCCGGCGCCAGCGGCTGGGCCAATTTCCACCGCAACGTCCAACCGTTCGCCGATGCCGGCTACCGGGTCATCCTGCTGGACTTCCCCGGCTGGAGCAAGAGCGACGCCATCGTCTGCGCCGGTTCGCGCTCGGACCTGAACGCGCGCGCGCTGGCGGGCCTGATGGATGCGCTCGGGCTGGAACGGGCGCACCTGGTCGGCAACTCCATGGGCGCCCACAGCGCCGTCGCCTTTGCCCTGGCGCATCCGGCGCGCGTGGGCCGGCTGGTCCTGATGGGCGGCGGGACGGGCGGGGTCAGCCCGGTTGTTCCCATGCCCACCGAAGGCATCAAGCTGATCGGCGCGCTGTACCGCGATCCGACCATCGAGAACCTGAAGCGGATGATGAACGTGTTCGTCTACGACGCCGCCAGCCTGACCGAGGAATTGTTCCAGGCACGGCTGGACAACATGCTGTCCCGCCGCGACCACCTGGAGAACTTCGTCAAGAGCAGCCAGGCCCACCCCCGCCAGTTTCCCGACGTGGGCGCGCGACTGGGCGAGGTCGCGGCCAGGACCCTGGTCATCTGGGGCCGGGACGACCGCTTCGTGCCGATGGACACCGGACTGCGCCTGCTGGCCGGCCTGCAGGACGCCGAGCTGCACGTGTTCAGCCGCTGCGGCCATTGGGCGCAGTGGGAGCACGCGCAGAAGTTCAACCGGATGGTGCTGGATTTCCTGGCGGCCTGAGGCGGCCGCCAGGGGGACGGTTAAGCGCGCTGCGAGTCGAGCACCTCGTTGTTCTTCACCACTTCCTGCGCCTTCGTGTAGCTTTCGATCAGCAACTGGTAGGCGGGGAAGATCTTGGTGTAGACCTCGGCCCACTGCTGGGCGTCGTCGCGATTCCAGGTCTTCTGCAGTTCGGAGGCCACCGCCGCGGTGTCCATGGGCACCACGCCCGCCTGCACCACGCGCGCCAGCGTGATCTCCTGCGCCATCTTGCTGTAGGTGCCGGAGGCGTCGACCACCGCGAACACCTTGTAGCCTTCGGCGACCGCGCTGATGGCGGGGAAGGCCATGCACACGCTGGTGATGGTGCCGGCGATGATGAGGGTCTTGCGTCCGGTGGCCTTGACCGCAGCCACGAAGTCTGGGTTGTCCCAGGCATTGATCTCGCCCTTGCGCGCCACGTACTGGGCATGCGGTGCGTTGGCGTGGATTTCAGGGATGAGCGGGCCGTTGGGGCCTTGTGGGACCGAGGCCGTGGTGATGACGGGCAGCTTGCTCAGGGTGGCCATCTTGGCCAGCGCCGCGGCGCGGGCGCGCAGTTCGGGCATGGGCATGTCGCCCACGGTCTGGAACAGGCCGCTCTGGTGATCGATCAGCAGCATGACGGAGTCTGCGGGGTCGATGACGGGACGTTGGCCTTGGAAATTGGCGGGGGTGCTCATGGTGCTCTCTCCTTGGTGGTCGGCGGCTAGCGGATGCTTGTGCCGTGTGAAAGAGCATATTCGTGATGCTAAAAAATTTTTAGTAGGCAAAAATGGCATGCATCGTTCCTTTTTTGGAACGATGCTGCGATCGTCGGACGGGAAGTTCACCTCGCGCGACGGTTCGTTGGCCGTGCCGGTGATGGCATGCATGCCCCCATTCTTGAGAATGTCTTTTATGGAGGCGCAAGCAGCCGCATTCGTCACATGCGGACACGTTTTGTTACGGAGGCGGAGGTAGGGGCGCCGGCGCCGCCGGCGCGAGGCTCAGGCGGACTTTTTCCGGATCATGCCGTAGATCAGCAGCAGCACGACAGCGCCGACCACCGAGGCGATCCATCCGGCCGGTTCGCCCGGCTGGTACCAGCCCATCGCGCGGCCGGCATATCCGGCGATGAGCGAGCCGGCGATGCCGAGCACGATGGTCATGAGCCACCCCATGCTGTCGTCGCCCGGCTTGATCGCGCGTGCGAGCAGGCCGACGACCAGGCCCACCAGAAGACTTCCGAGAAGAGACAGCATGGCGTACCTCCGGACATGGATTGCAGTACCCCTGGCGGGGCGTGCGCGCATCATGCCATATTTTCGAGGCGGCCGGAGGCGCCTGGCCGGCGGGCCGTCAGCGCAGCGAGTAGCCCTTGGCGCGCATGCAGTCGTTGGCCATGCCCGACTGGCGCTCGGCGTTGGCCAGGCCGTCGCTTACGCCGGATCCACCGCCGGCGTTGATGCCGCGATACGAGGGCGTGCTGCTGCCCGGCGAGTTGATGCGCGCCTGTCGTTCGCACTGGATGCGGTCGCGCTCGGCCTGGTCGGCCGACGAGGTTTCCCGGTACCAGGACGACGAGGGGCCGGAGGCGCACGCGGTCAGCGCCAGCACGCAGAGCAGGGCGGCGGGATGCTTGTTCATGATGTTCTGTTCCGTTGGAGGCCCCTGGGGCGTGACCCGTATCGCGGGGAATGCGTCGATTGTATTCAAACTCAAACGCGCGGGCGCCGGGAGCAAGGCGCCGCGCGTGTCAGGTCTCGTCGTCGTACTCGAGTTCGGACAGCCGGCGCCGCAGGGCGCGGGCGTCCACCTCGGTGGCGTGGTAGTTCAGCGGCAACTGGCGCAGCTCGCCGTCGTAGGGATCGTTGTCCGCCGCGTCGTTCAGCGGCAGTTCGAATACGGCAAGGCGGCGCTGCCGGAGCTGGCGCATGTATTGAAGAATATTTTTCATGACAGGATACGTTGCGGTCCCGCGAACCGCCTGGACACGATGCGCTATGCTCCCTGCGTTATAGACGCTTTCGGCGGGGCTGGCTAGCGCCGGCGCCATGGTTGCCCGGGGCGCGCCTCGGGTATGCGGCTTGCTGAGCGAGGCACCCGGACAGGAGATCCCGCATGTCTACCACTCCCCACGACGGTTCGGCCCCGCATCATGCCTATCGGCTCTACGCCTCGGGCGGCGGGTTGTATGCGCGGGATGGCGCCGGCAAGGCGGTTCGCCTGGGCGCCGTGTCCGAGCGGAACGGCGTGCTGGGCTACCGGTTGGAAGTGGACGATCTGCGGGCCGAGGGGTTCCTGACCTCGGAAAAGCTTTTGCAGGACGTGGCGGCCAAACTGGCCTATGCGTCGCTGCACCGGTTCTTCGGCACGGCCGCGGCCACGCCGATCCAGGAGGGCGAGGCCGATCTGCCGTGCCTGGTGTTGGAGAACGAGGAGCCCGGCGACTATCCGCCGGCTGGCAGCGCCGCCGAGTAAACGGCCGGCGGCGTGCCCGTCCGCAAGTACGTCAGGAGGACGGAGTGGGACAGATTACGCCTTGCCGGGTACTGGTCGTGGACAACTACGTCAGCGCCGCCGAAGCGCTGGCCGAGGCCTGCGGCCGATTTCACGAAGTCAGGTACGCCGATGGCGGTTCGGCCGCGATGGAGGTCGCGCTGGACTGGCGGCCCGACGTCATGGTCCTGGACATCGACATGCCGCCGCCCAATGGACTGGAAGTGGCAACCATGATCCGCGACATCTCGTACCTGAAGTTGATCACGCTGATCGCGGTGACGGGCCGCAGCGCGGCCTTCGGGCAGGAAGAGGCCATCGCGCACGGTTTTGACGACTACATGACCAAGCCGGTGGACATCGACAGGCTGCTGTCGCTGATCGCCGCGGCCCGGCGCCTACCCGCCGGCACCTAGCTAGGCCCTAGTGGTCGCCCACGGTGCGCGAGCGGCCCGCGCCATAGGCCACCCATGCCTGCGCGCCGGCCATCGCCACCATCAGTCCCAGCGCCGGCAGCCAGCTGCCGGTCCAGTCGCGCAGCACGCCGCACACCACCGGGCCGGTCGCGCCTATCAAATAGCCCAGGCTTTGAGCCATGCCCGACAGCGAGGCCGCCTGCTGCGTGGTGGCCGCGCGCAGGCTGATATAGGCCAGGGACAGCATCAGGCTGCTACCCAGCCCGGCGCCGGCCACGCATATCCAGACGATGGTCCAGGCCGGCAGCAGCGCCATGCCGGCAAAGCCCGCCACGCACAGCAGCGAGATCGCCAACCCGAGGATCTTCTGATCGCGCACGCGGCTCGACACCCACGACGTCGCGATATTGCCCAGCAGCGCCGCCAGCTGCATCAGCGACACCATCCAGCCGGCCTCGCTGGGGCTCATGCCGGTCTCGTGCAGCATGGAGGGCAGCCAGGCCACGAGGATGTAGAAGTTGAAGGCCTGGATGCCGGTGAACAGCGTGACCTGCCAGGCCAGCCACGAGCGCCAGACATTGGCGGCCTGGGCCGCCTGGGCGCGGGCGGCCACGGGCGCCGCGGCCAGGTTGCGCGAACGGGCCAGCCAGACCAGCGCGGCGGGGACCGTGATGACGAGCACGCAGGCCAGCGACGTACGCCAGCCGCCGGGCAGGCTGTCGGCCAGGGGCACGGCCACGCCCGCCGCCGTGCCGGACACGAGCGTCATCACCACCGAATACAGGCCGGTGAGCGGGCCGATGCGCTGCGGGAACTCGCGCTTGACCAGCGCCGGCAACATCACGTTGCCGACGGCAATGGCGATGCCGCCTATGGCCGTGCCGATAAACAGCGGCGCGATACCTGGCACCGAACGCACGGCGATGCCGACGCATAGCGCGACCATGGCGGCGAACAGCGCGCGTTCCAGTCCCAGTTGCCGGCCCAGCGCGGGCGCGAGCACCGAGAACAGGCCGAAGGCCAGCAGCGGCAGCGTATTGAGCAGCCCGGCGCTGCCCGCGTCCAGGCCGGTGGAGGCGCGGATATGGCCGAGCAGGGGACCGATGCCGGTCAACGGCGCGCGCAGTGTCGCCGCCACCAGCAGGATGCCCAGCAGGGCCATGGCGGGCGTGACGGCGCGGGAAAGGGCGGGAGTGCTTGCTGAACTCATGGCTTGGTGTTGGACGATGCGCTGGCGTATAAAACACCAGGACGGATGAACGGAGACACGCCATGCCACATCGACTCGCTGCGGGAACGACGCCGCTGGCCACCCGGGACGGCGTGCGTTTCACGCTTTTCCACGAGACGCGCGGGCCGCAGGTCTACGAGGTCGAGGCGCAGGTCTTGCGCAGTTGCTTCGGAGCGCCCGACGATCGCGTCGACCATCTGCTGACCGCCTACCTGGCGGGGCAGGCGGAAATCCACGACGTTGCCGCCGGTGTGCCGGGCGGGCCGCACGGATCGATCACGCGCCTGGGGCCCCAGGACTTCGCGGGCCGGCAGGGCTAACCCCGCTCCGGCCTTCAAGCCGCGCCCGCCGGCGGTTCGGCCGCGGAATCGTCCAGGCGCCGGCTCATCAGCACGTGCACGATGCCGGCTTCCATGAATTCCTGGCCTTCGGCCTGGAAGCCGCGCGTTTCGTAGAACGCCCGCGCCCGTGTCTGGGCATGCAGCAGCAGACGGCCGTGCCCGCGCCGGCGCGCCTCGTCGATCAAGGCGTCCAGGATGGCGCCGCCCACGCCCAGCCCGCGCCCGTGGCGGTGGACCGCCATGCGGCCGATGTGCCCATCGGGCAGGAGCCGGCCCGTGCCCAGGGGCGCGCCGTCGGCGTCATAGGCGACCGCGTGCAGCGAGACCGCGTCGGCATCGTCGTATTCGAGTTCCAGCGGGACCGATTGCTCGTGGACGAAGACGGCCTGGCGTATGGACGAGGCGTCGTGCCGCAGGTCGTCCCAGGCGCCGACGACGAGGCGCAGGCCGGGGCGGGTCATGCCGGCTGGCACGGGGTGGATGCCCGCGGGGGAACGAAGGGACGACGAAGCGGATGCGTTGCGTGTGGTGTCATGCCGGCCAGGGGACCGCAGCCTGTGCGGGTGCAAAGGCTCTAGCTTAGTCTATCTGTATCCGTCTGTACGCCGGGAAACCGCTCCACGCGGCATCTCATCGCCGGGCCGGGCGCGCACCTCCGCCGCGCCGGCGCGTTCCTTTCGCGCGCAGGCTGTCCACCACCGCGTCGAAGGCCTGCAACTGCCGGCTGATCTCCGCCTGGCCGTGGTCGGCCAGGAAGTCCTGGAACGCCGCGGCCACGGGCGGGAGGCGGGCGGTGGACAGGTGCAGCACGTACCAATCGTGTTCGACCGGATTGCCGGGCAGCGGCAGCAGGCCGATCAGGCCCGCCTGGAACTCCAGGGCGCAGGCGTGCAGGGACAGGAAGCCTATGCCCAGGCCCGCGGCCACCATCTGCTTGATGGCTTCGTTGCTGGACAGCTCCGAGCCGGGCGAGAACCGCAGCCCGGCATCCTTGAACAGCCGCTCCGCCGTGTTGTGGGCCCCCGAGCCGTGTTCGCGCACGAGAATGTTCTCGCCCGACAGATCGCGCAGGGCCAGGTCCCGCCTGGTCATCAGCGGATGCTGGGGCGAGGCGATGAAGGCCATCGGATGCTTGGCGAAGGCCCGCGATTCCGTGCGCACGTCGCCGGGCGGCTTGCCCATGATGGCAATGTCGATTTCGTGGCGGGTCAGCATGCGCACGACCTCTTCGCGGTTGCCCACGCTGAGCTTGACCTTGACGTCGGGCCGGCCGGTGTTGAAGGCCACGAGCAGCGGGGGCAGCAGGTACTCGGCCGTGATCAGCGCCCCCACGCGCAGCGTGCCGGCCAATTGGCCCTTCAGGCTGGCGACTTCGTCCGACGCGTGGCGCCAGAGCTCGAGGATCTGGCTCGCGTAGCCGGCCACGACTTCGCCGGCGGGCGTAAGAAGCAGGCCGCGCCCGGATCGCTGGACCAGCGCGGCGCCGGTGGCTTCCTCGAGCAGGCGCAACTGCAGCGATACCGTGGGCTGGGTCAGGTGCAGCGCCTGGGCGGCGCGCGAGACGCCGCCCAGGCGGGCGACGGCGTCGATGGCGGTGAGCTGGCGGAATGTCGTGGTCTTGTACATCGCGGGGCCCCGGCAGATTTTCCATAGAAAATAACCTATGGAACGAACTTATTTTTTAATTTTTAAATATATCTCCACGATCTTAAAGTTCTCCGCATGGACATCGAACCAGGCGCCATCGGGGCGCCAACCGTGGAGAAGAACATGCTGCCTGCCACTCGCAAGCTGGATTTTTCCGAAGTACCCGTCATCGACATGTCGCCCGAAAGATCCGCGACGCCCGAATCCAGGAAGAGGCTGGCCGACGAACTGGCCGAGGCCTGCGCCACCGTCGGCTTTCTCTACCTGAAGAACCATCCGATCCCGCAGTCGCAGATCGACGGGGTGTTCGAGGCGGTCAAGGCCTTCTTCGCGCTGCCGCAGGAGGCCAAGGACGCGGTATCGATGGCCAGGAACCATCATTTCCAGGGCTACCTGCCCATGCTCACGAAGGGAACCGGCAATGCCGAGCGCGGCGGGGTGATCACTGCCAACAAGCAAGAGGCCTTCCAGTTTCGCCGGCCGCTGGCTGAAGACGACCCGGACCTGCTGACGGGCGCACGCCTGGCCGGGTCGATTCCCTGGCCCCGCGAACTGCCGGCGCTCAAGGAAGTGCTGCTGGCCTATCACGCGCGCATGTGCCGGTTCGGCGAAAGCATGATCGAATTATTCGAACTGGGCCTGGACCTGCCCAAGGACTCCATCCGCCAGCATTTCCGCAAGGACATGAACGCGCTGCGCATCATCCACTATCCGCCGCAGCAGGTGGACGAATCCGGCGCCCACCTGGGGACCCGCGCCCACACCGACACGGATGCGTTCACTTTCGTCTACCAGGACGCGACCGGCGGATTGGAGATCCGCAACCGGGACGGCGAATGGATAGGCGTGCCGCCGATTCCCGGCACCTACGTGCTGAACATCGGCGAGGTCATGAAGGTCTGGACCGATGGGGTCTTCTCGTCCACGCCGCACCGGGTCATCAACCGGTATGGGAAGGAACGCTATTCGGTGCCATTCTTCATGTTTCCGACTTACGACGAAGTGATCGCGCCGAAGATCCGCAACCCCGATCCGTCCAATGTGGCGCCCGAGGATTTCCATACCTCCATGCCGCGGGACAAGCCTTTCGTCTGGGGCGAGTTCAAGAAGGCCAACTACGCGCGCATCAATCCCACTGCCCCGGAGCGCGCCATGGCGGATTAGGGCCCGGGGCGGGGGAGGAGGAGACACATCATCGTGGTCAGCCAAGGAGATTCCTGTGCGCTTGTCGAGATTGTTGTGGATGGTCGTATTGTTCTCCTGTGCCGGCGTGTCGCTGGCCCAGACGTATCCGGACCGGCCCTTGCGCCTGATCGTGCCTTTTGGCGCGGGCGGCAATTCGGATTTCGCCGCCCGGCAGATCGGCAAGAGCCTGGGCGACGTCCTGGGCCAGACGGTGGTCGTGGAGAACCGGGGGGGAGCCGGCGGTGTGCTGGGGGTCAAGGAAATGCTGGGCTATCCGGCCGACGGCTACACTCTGCTGCTGGGCACCGTGGGCACGCAGATCGTCAATACCCTGCTGTACAAGCACCTGCCCTACGATCCGGACAGGCAGCTCGCGCCGGTGGGCCTGGCCACCAACACGCCGTCGGTGCTGGTGGTAAGGGCCAGCCTGCCGGTCAGGACGCTGGATGAACTGATCGCCTATGCGCGAGCCCGGCCCGGCGTCCTGAACTATGGGGCGGCGGGCACCCTGCACCTGGGCATGGAAACGCTGAAGGCGAGCTACGGCCTGGACATCGTCAAGGTTCCGTACAAAGGGAGCGGCGAGTCGGTCACGGCCGTCGCGGGCGGCCAGATCGACGTACTGATGGACAGCAGCCAGGTGGTCGGCCCGCAAGTGGCCGCCGGCAAGCTGCGCGCGCTGGCCGTCATGGCCGACCAGCCGCTGGCCTCGGTTCCCGGCGTTCCGACGACCACGCAGCTCGGCCTGCCGGACCTGAAGGCGGGCAACTGGACCGCGCTGTACGTGGCGGCGGGCACGCCCGCTGCCATTCAGGAAACCTTGAGCCGCGCGCTGCAGAAGGTCGTCGCGTCGGCCGAGCTGAAGGCCCGGCTGGCCGAGTACGGCACCCAGTTGTACAAGGGCTCGCCCGAGGAATACCGGGCCTTCATCGCCGCCGACAAGGCCAAGGTCCGGCGCCTGGTCGAGATCGCCGGACTTCAGGCGCAATAGCCGCGTTCCCGGCGCGGCTTGCCCCGCGCCGCCCCCCCTTCCTTCCTACTGGAGAAATCGATGGCCACGATCCGGTCTCTTGCCGGCGTCGCGCTGGCGCTCGTCCCCTGCGCGTCCGCGTTGGCGCAGGGCAGCGTGACGATGTACGGAATTCTCGACAACGGCTACCTGTCCGACAAGACGCAGGGCAAGGGCACGATCAATGCGATCAATCCCTCGCTTAGCGTGGCCTCGCGCTGGGGGCTGCGCGGCACCGAGGACCTGGGCAACGGCTGGAAGGCCAACTTCGTGCTGGAGAACGGCTTCACGGGCGACAATGGGCAGCAGGCCTTCGGGCGCCTGTTTGGCCGGTCCAGCTATGTGGGGCTGTCGAGCCGGCAGTTTGGCCAGATCCAGCTTGGGCGGATGGCCAATCTCGGGCTGTTGTTCACCGCCGGCATGATGAGCCCGTTCGGGCCCAGCTTCCAGCAAGCCGCGGTAACCACGACGGCCGCCTACAACACCGGCGATTTCGGCACCACGTCCCGCGTCAACAACGCCGCCTATTATTTCTCGCCCCGCTGGGCGGGCGTGCAGGCCGGCCTGGGCTACAGCGTGCAGACGGCCGATGCGGAAGTGGCCGGCGGCAACCGCAACAACAGGATGGCGGACCTGGGTCTGCGATACGACGGCGGCCGCTTCAAGGCGGCGGTCAGCTACCAGTACGTCATGCCCGCCAGCACGGCCGGCGCGCGGGGCAAGCCCAGCAACCTGCAAGTGGGTGTGAACCATGACTTCGGCACGTTCACGCTCTACGGCGGATACGGCCGGCTGAACGATCCGACGGTGGATCCGGGGGCCAACGGGGCGACCCGTTTCGCGGCCACGCACGATCGCGACCATGCCTATCAGGTTGGCGTGAAGGTGCCGGTGGGAGCGGGGAGGGTGCTGCTGGGATACCAGTGGACGACCGGTTCGAAGATCGAGAACTACGGCCTGGCCTATGTCTACGATCTGTCCAAGCGGACCTGGCTGTACGTGTACGCCAATCGGACCGAATTCCGGCTGTTCTCCACGGCGGGGGCGACGGTGGGCGATGCCTGGCGCAGGCAGATCGCGATGGGGATCGCGCACCGGTTCTGACCGGTGCGCGGGACTGGCTTTAGTCGATGCGGACGTCGGCTTGCTTGATGATGGCCCGGTATTTGGTGGCTTCGGCCTTGACGAAGTCGGCGAAGGCTTGACCTTTCAGATCCTTGGGCACCGCGCCCATGTTGCGGATGTTGGTCAGCACCGCTTCGTTCTTGAGCGCCGCGGCGGCGGCCGATTGCAGTTTGGCGATGGCCGGGGCCGGGGTTCCGGCCGGCACGAACAGGCCGAACCAGGCTTCGGTGTTGTAGCCCTTGAGCCCCGACTCGTTCAGCGTCGGCACGTCGGGCAACGCCGGTGAACGCTCCAGGCTGCTGACTGCCAGCGCCCGCAGCTTGCCGGCCTGGATTTGCTGCGACACGGTCGGGATGTTGATCATCAGCGCCGAGATTTCCCCGCCCATGACGGCGGTGACGGCAGGCGCCGCGCCCTTGTAGGGTACGTGCGGGATATCTATGCCGGCCATGGAGTTGAAGAGGATGGCAGAGAGGTGCGACAGGCTACCATTGCCGCCCGACCCGACGTTGAGCTTGCCGGGGTTGGCCTTGGCGTAGGCAATGAACTCGCCGATGTTCTTGACCGGCAGCGCGGGGTTGACAACCAGCACATTGGGTGCGCTGGCCAGCAGCGAGACGGTGCTGAAGGCTTTCTCGGAATCATAGGGCAGCTTGCTATAGAGCCCCGGCGTGACGGCGTGGGTACTGGCGTTGCCCAGCAGCACCGTATAACCGTCGGCGGCTGCCTTGGCGGTGATGTCCGAGGCGATGCTGCCGCCTGCGCCTGGCTTGTTTTCGATCACCAGGCTCTGACCCAACACGTCGCCCATGGCCTTGCCTACATTGCGGGCAAGGACGTCCGATCCGTCGCCCGGGGGCGAGGGGACGATCAGGCGGATCGGCCGCTCGGGGTATTCGGCATGGGCGCTATGCATACTCGCGCCGGCCAGGGTCAGGCCGGCGGCCATAGCGACCGATGTGCGCCGCAACGCAGTGACGAAACTCATGGCATTTCCTTGTGGGGGTGGGAAGAGGTCAGCGTACCAGGGCTTGCAGGCCGAAGAATTCGACCGCGTTGTCGGCGTAGATTGCGCGCTTGTCGGCGTCGCTGAAACCGGGCTGTTCGGCCACCAGCTTGCCGATGGACTGTTCGCCCAGCGGGAAGGGGTAGTCCGAGCCCAGCATGATGCGGTCGGTGCCCATCACGTCGGCCAGCAGGCGCAGCGCGCCCGGATCGAACACGGCCGAATCGACGTAGAAGCGCTTGACGTATTCTGAGGGCAGGCGTGGGCAGTCCTTGCGGATGATGTCGCGATGCTTCCAGGCGTTGTCCACGCGGCCCAGCATGAAGGCGAACGAACCGCCGCCGTGGGCGAAGCAGATCTTCAGCGACTCGGGGATGCGCTCGAAGGCGCCCGACAGGATCAGCGACAGAATGCCGAGCTGCGTTTCGGCGGGCATGGCCACCAGCCAGGGCAGCATCCACTGCTTCATGCGGTTGCCGCCCATCATGTCCCACGGGTGGACCAGCAGCGGGATGCCTTCGTTCGCGCAGTGCTGCAGGAACGTGACCAGGCCCTCGTCGTCGAGGTCGCGGTCGCCCAGGTGGTTGCCGATCTGCACGCCGTGGTGGCCCGTGGCCTTGGCGCGCGAGGCTTCGCGGCAGGCGGCGTCGATATCCTGCAGCGGTACCTGCGCCAGCGCCACCAGGCGCTTGGGTGCGGCGGCACAGAACTCCAGCGCCAGGTCGTTCATGCGCTGGGCCCAGGGCAGGACCTTCTCGGGCGCGAACTCGTAGCCGAACATGATGGGCGTGGCGCAGGTGATCTGGATGTCCACGCCTTGGGCGTCCATCTCGGCCAGGCGCGCCTGCGGATCCCACAGCGCGTCATAGACCGGACGGAAGGGTTTGTCGGCGCGCATGATGTCGCCGGTCTTGCCGTCCGGCGCCACCTGCAGCCAGGGCGCGCGCTCGACGCTCAGGGCGGCGGCTTCTTCCCGCGTGATGCGCGGGAAGTGGTGGGCGTGCATGTCGATTTTCATGATGGGCTTGATGTCTGGTGTTGTCGTGGCGGGATCAGAGGGGCTTGTAGGCGACCGCCTTGATCTCGATGCGCAAGTGCGGGTGGGGCAGCTGGTGCACGGCCACCGTGGTGCGGGCCGGACCGTCGTAGTCGAAGAATTCCCCGTAGACCTCGTTGTAGCCACCGAAGTCGCTCATGTCGACCAGGAAGGTGCCGATCTCGACGACGTCGGACAGCGAGGCGCCGGCGGTGCCCAGGATGTCGCTGATGTTCTCGAGCACCGCGCGGGTCTGGGCGCGGATGTCGAACTTGGTCGTGCCCATGGCGTCCACTTCCACGCCGGCCAGCGTATTGTCGGAGCGGCGCGAGCTGGTGCCCGAGACGAACAGGAAGTCGCCGGCGCGCTTGATGTGGGGATACTTGCCGCGGGGAGTGGCCTTGCCTTCGACGACTTTGGCTTGTGTGCTCATGTCTACTCTCTTGTGGGGATGCGCCCGGACGAGATGCGGGCGGAATGCTGACCTATGCAAGTCTAGGCAATCCGCCCCCGAAAAGAGAATGAATTTATCCGTCGTCGGTATTCGACTTGGCTATGGTGGCTCCAGGGAGGGGGCATGCCCCTTGGCGCGGCTTAAGACCCTGATGGGAGTAGGGGTGGCATAACCGTATACATAGCCGTATATGATGACCGCCTTCACGACCAGAAAAACGGGAAACCGCGCCATGATCGTCATCGAAATTACCCGCCCCGGCGGGCCCGAAGTCCTGCAGGCTGCCGAGCGCCCCACGCCGGCGCCCGGCGCCGGCGAAATCCTGATCCAGGTTGCCGCCGCCGGCGTCAACCGCCCGGACGTGGCCCAGCGCCGCGGGACCTATCCGCCGCCTCCGGGCGCTTCCGACCTGCCGGGGCTGGAAGTGGCGGGCACCGTGGCCGCGCTGGGCGAGGGGGCCTCCGGTTTCGCGGTGGGGGACGCGGTCTGCGCGCTGGTCAATGGCGGCGGCTACGCCGAATACTGCGCCGTGCCGGCCACCCAGTGCCTGCCCGTGCCCAAGGGCCTGAGCATGATCGAGGCCGCCGGCCTGCCCGAAACCTACTTCACCGTCTGGAGCAACGTCTTCATGCGCGGCCGGCTGTCGGGCCAGGAGTCGCTGCTGGTGCACGGCGGCGCCAGCGGCATCGGCACCACGGCTGTCCAGCTGGCCAAGGCGCTGGGCCATCCGGTGTATGCCACGGTGGGCAACGACGAGCGCGTCGCCGCGGTAGAGAAGCTCGGCGCCACCGCCGGGATCAACTACCGCACCCAGGATTTCGTGCAGGAAATCAAGCGCCTGACCGACGGCCGGGGCGTGGACGTGGTCCTGGACATGGTGGCCGGCGACTACGTCGCGCGCGACATCCACTGCCTGGCCGAAGACGGCCGCATCGTGCTGATCGCGCTGCTGGGCGGCGCGAAGGGCGAGATCGACTTCGCCCGGGTGCTCAGCCGGCGCCTGACCATCACCGGTTCCACCCTGCGCCCGCGTTCGGCGCAGTTCAAGGGCGAGGTGGCGGCCGCGCTGCGCCAGAACGTCTGGCCGCTGTTCGAGTCCGGCCGACTGAAGCCCGTGGTCTACGCCACTTTCCCGCTGCGCGAGGCGGACAAGGCCCACGCCATGATGGAGTCGGGCGAGCACGTCGGGAAGATCGTGCTGACGGTTTAGCCCCCCTACGCGCTTCGCGCCCAGCATTTTTTGCGACATCGGCTGCAGCCGCGCGCTGGAGCCGATACAATCGAGGTTTTGCCCGCATATTTTTGTCCGCGCGGGCATTTTTCGATTCTTGTCGATGGCAACTAAACAGAACATTCGCCGCCTGGTGCTGGGCAACTGGAAGATGCACGGCGCGCTGGCCACCAACGGCCAGCTGCTCTCGGCCATACGCAGCGGCTGGAACCAGTCCTCCGGGGCCGCCGCCTGCGACGTCGGCGTCTGCGTGCCGTTTCCGTACCTGGCCCAGGCCGAGTCCGCGCTGACCGATTCCGACATCGCCTGGGGCGCCCAGGACATCAGCGTCCATGCGCAGGGCGCCTACACTGGCGAAGTGTCCGGCGCCATGCTGGCCGATTTCGGCTGCCGCTACGTGCTGGCCGGCCATTCCGAGCGGCGCAGCCTGCACGGTGAAACCAGCCAGCTCGTGGCCGACAAGGCCAAGGCCGCGCTGGGCGCGGGCCTGACCCCCGTCGTCTGCGTGGGCGAGACCCTGGCCGAGCGCGAAGCCGGCCGTACCCTGGCGGTCATCGACGAACAGCTCAAGCCCGTGCTGGCCCTGGGCCGGGAAGCCGTGGCCGCCATGGTCATCGCCTACGAACCCGTCTGGGCGATCGGCACCGGCAAGACCGCCAGCCCCGAACAGGCCCAGGAAGTGCACGCCGCCATCCGGGCCGCGCTCCAGGGCGTCGACTGCGCCGGCGTGCGTGTGTTGTACGGCGGCAGCGTCAAGGCGGCCAATGCCGCCGAACTGTTCGCCATGCCCGACATCGACGGCGGCCTGATAGGCGGCGCCTCGCTGGTGGCCGAAGACTTCCTGCGCATCGCCGAGGCGGGCGCAACAACCCGGAGTGCTTGAATGTCCGTAACACTTACCGTCCTGCTGATCGTGCAGGTCATTTCCGCCCTGACGATCATCGTCCTGGTCCTCCTGCAACAGGGCAAGGGTGCCGACATGGGCTCCGCCTTCGGCGGCGGCTCCGCCGGCAGCCTGTTCGGCGCCGCCGGCGCGGCCAACTTCCTGTCGCGCACCACCAAGTGGGCGGCGGTCGTCTTCTTCATCTCCACCGCCGCGCTGGCCTACCTGGGCCGTCCGGCTCCCGCCGCCTCGCAGGGCGGCGTCATGGAAAGCCATCCCAGCGACCTGTCCGTGCCCGCGGTTCCCGGCAGTACGCCCGCACCGGCCCCGGCCGCCCCCGATGCGTCGGTCCCGTCCGTGCCCGCCACGCCGCCGGCCGCGCCTGCCCAGCCCGAGGCGCCCGCCCAGAAAAACTGAAGGGAATCCCGCTGATGAGCCCGCAAATGTTATATACTAGCGGGCTCACGCAAGCCGTCGTGGTGAAATTGGTAGACACGCTATCTTGAGGGGGTAGTGGCGAAAGCTGTGCGAGTTCGAGTCTCGCCGACGGCACCAGGATTTCTCCAGAATCTCTCTGGTACATCAAAAAACCCGCGAATCTTTCACGAGATCGCGGGTTTTTTTGTCGTGCCGCCCAGACACGGCATCATTCCTCGGCAAGCGGCGCGGACGCCTGTTGGAGCGCCAGGGGAATTTCCGTCTTGAGGATTTCCAGGACGGCCCGGATCCTGGGGGATGCGGGACGAAAACCTTGCACGAGGGCATGAAACGGCAGCTCGGGAATCGAGTGGCTGGGCAGGACCCGGACCAGTGCTCCGCTTCTAATCGCATTTGCGCAAGCCGCGTAGTGCAGCACGCCGATCCCGCCGCCGGCGATCAACAACTCATACAGTGGCCGCCAATGACTGGTGGTGACCATCGTCTGGATGCGTACGAACTCGGTGTCTTGACGCGCAGTGATCAACGGAAGCTGCTCGTTGGCGAACGTCCCCTTGGAACGGATGAAGGGATGGTTGGACAGGTCGGACGGCACGCTGATGGATCCGGCGTGTTTCAGGAATGAAGGCGCGGCCACGAGAACGCGCCGGACGTTGCCGAGGGGGTAGGCGACAAACCTGCCTTCACCCACGTGGCCAAGACGAAGCGAGATGTCGACACCCTCGGTGATCGGATCGACGATCGTGTCGTTCAAGACGAGGTCGATACGCAGTTCGGGGTGCTTCATCCGGGCGCGCATGAGGATCGATGGAAGGAGAATTTCCCCGGGGCAGTGCGCCGACGCGATGCGTACGGGGCCCCGGATCAGGTTTTCCTTTCCTCGGATCGAGACCGAAGCGATGGCGGTTTCTGCCAGTGCAAGCAGGGCCTTGCTGTGGTCATAGAAGAGCTGTCCTTCGTGGGTGCAGGCGAGCGTCCGCGCGCTGCGCATCAGCAGCTTGGTGCTGAGGTATTTCTCCAGCCTGTCGATGCGTTCACTGACCGCGGGTTGTCCCATCTCGAATTCGCGCGCGGCGGCTGACATGCTGCCGAGTTCCACGACCCGGGTGTAAAGGCGTGCGGTTGCCAGAAAATCCATGCAGTGGCGGTCTCCTTTTCAACATCGAATGGGCAGGGCAGGAGCGGTCGGGCGGCCTGCTTTTCTTGCCGTCGACACGCGAGGCTCGTGGACGAATAAACCCTGCTCATGCGTACCTGATGACAAATATCCGGCAAAAAATTGGATGGAAGCAATTCTCATTGAGGGGTCAAGGTAACCGCATCGTACGAATGTTTTTGGCTTGTGGTGACCGATGATAATCATCGGGTGGATTGCCTATCCGATCCGGGGCGAACTCCGTAATCTAAGTTCCGAGAAACCCATACATCAAATTGGGTAAAGGCGGTATCGGGCTCAAGTACCACGGGGGAGGGTTCAAAGCCATTGGGGTGGTAATCGGTGTGTTGGTAGAACTAATGCTTGGGGCCTTTCCTTCGCTTGACCATCCGCCCGCCAGCAACAGTCGTACGATCGAACGTCTCGTTGTCCTGAATCGGCTTGAAACGGTTTGTCACCGCCCGTAGTGCTGGATGTCCTGATCGGCTGCCGGAACCGGCTACATCAGACAGGGCTGACATCCATGAACAAGATCTACAAGACGGTTTGGAACGAGACGACGGGAGCGTGGGTCGCCGTCGATGAAAATACCGCGGCCAGAGGCAAGCCGTCTCGTTCGGGACGTAGCCGGGAGAAGGGAGGGCAAGCAGTCGCGAGCGCCGTGTTAGGTACGGGGCTGACCGTGCTTGTGACTGGCTTGATGATGGGCTTGCCCTTGCCCGCGGATGCAACGACCTATTATGGAAGCTGCAACAACCCACCGTCGGGAGCGGGCCCGGATGGCATCAACCATGCTGCGTCGGAAACGGCCAATCCTGTCGACGGATCGGGTATATGGTCCAACGTCATCGGCTGCGGGGCAAACGGCGGTAATTACCTGGCAGTGCAAGTCATGGGGCCGTTCGCCAGAGCGACCGGCGCGGGCGCTGTATCGCTAGGCTATTCCTCGACGGCCGCCAACCGCGCGACGGCGGTGGGGATGCAGGCCCAGGCGACTGGAACGAGTGCCACGGCAGTGGGGCAATGGACCCGCGCGACCAGTGCCGGCAGTATCGCCATTGGCGGGGACAATTCTTCCAATACGGCCGACTCGGGAGCCCAGGCGACGGGTCCGAATGGCATCGCCATCGGCGGGCGTTCCCGAGCGCAAGGCGCGCAATCCGTTGCGATCGGCAGCCAGGCGGTCGCGACGAGAAACGGCGACGTGGCAATCGGTGAAATGGCGTTTACCGATGGAACGGGGAACCTATCTGGAGTTGCCATCGGCCGGACCGCTCGCGCGGTAGGGGCCGACGCCCTTGCCTACGGCAACAATGCCAGGGCTACGGCCGACTATGCAGGCGCCATAGGCAACTGGTCACAGGCGCAGGCGCGCAACGCCATGGCCATAGGCAATTCCTCCAATGCAGCCGCGGAATTTTCGACAGCCATCGGGAATTTTTCCAGTGCGGGCAACACGTCCAGTACGGCGATCGGCAACTACGCCAATGCCAGCGGCCTGAACTCGGTAGCGATCGGCGGTGCGCCCGGAAATGCACAGACGGGAGCTCCCACGGCAGCCGGGTCGGGCGCGGTTGCGATCGGGACAGGTTCCAACGCGGCAAACAGCGGCTCCGTTGCGATCGGGCGGAGTGCTTCCACAGCATCGCAGACCGCCACTCCCAATGGACAAAGCGTTGCAATTGGCGAACGGGCCACGGCCAGCGGCGACCAATCCTTTGCCTTGGGGGCAAACGTCCAGGCGTCGGGGGATTCGTCGGTGGCCATTGGCGGTGACGACGTCAACCGGCTGGCCCTGGATTCGACGCTGAGTTCGAAATACACGGCCATTACAGGGCAAACCTTGGTCGTCGGCCAGTATGTGGCTACGCAGGCCGGGCATGGATCAACCGCCGTGGGTGTGCAGGCACTGGCGTCCAGCGATTTTTCGTCCGCGTATGGGCTGAGTTCCAAAGCCAGTGGCGACGCCTCTTCCGCCTTCGGCGTACAGGCCGTGGCTTCCGGGGATGGTGCGACGGCCTTCGGCGCGGTAACCCAGGCCACCGGCGACGGAGCCGTCGCCATAGGCACAAATTCGACCGCGGCCGGTCTGAACGCTACCGCGATCGGTGCGGGTAGCGCTTCAGGGGAAGGGGCGAACGCGCATGCCGAAGACTCGGTCGCCATTGGCGGCGCTTCGAATGCCAGGGGGGTGTCCAGCATAACGTTGGGAGCCCTGGCGCAGGCCGAGCAGGACTATTCGATTGCACAGGGCCATGGGGCCATGGCCCGAGGCTTGAATGACATCGCCATCGGCCGCGAAGCATCGACGGCCAGTGGCAATGGGAACAATATCGCCATTGGATATGGTGTGGGGACAGGCGCGATCGGGCAGAACGTGGCCATGGGGTCTGGTTCCACGTCGGCCAATGCCGCCACCGCGAACGGCGGCGCCGTGGCGATCGGCCGGGACCAACGCGCCATCGGGGATGGCGCGGTGGCGCTGGGCGATCCCAATACGGCCAATGGTACCGGTGCGGTCGCGCTTGGTGCGAACAATACGGCCGCAGGCGACGAGCTCGGAGATACCGCCGCCAATGGCGCCGTTGCCATCGGCAATGCGAACAAGGCTCTCGGACAGGGCGCGGTCGCGCTGGGCAACAGCTCGTCGGCTGCGGCGGCGGGGGCGTTGGCCCTCGGCGACACGGCCGCGGCGCAGGCGACCAACGGGGTGGCGCTGGGGTCCAATTCGATCGCTACGAACGCCGACGACGTGGCGCTGGGTTCGGGTTCGGTGACCGAGGCCGCCGTGGCCACGGCCAGCGGGACGATAGACGGGACGACCTACGACTTCGCGGGAACGGCTCCGGCCAGCACGGTAAGCGTGGGCGCGGCGGGAGCCGAGCGCACGATCACGAACGTGGCGGCGGGGCGGATATCGGCCACGAGCACGGATGCCATCAATGGATCGCAGTTGTATGCGACCAACCAGGCCATTGAAACCGTGAGCGAGGTTGCGGTGAAGTACGACCGCAATCCGGACGACAGCGTCAACTACGAGAGCGTGACGCTGAATCCGGGCGGCAACCCGACGACGATCAGCAACGTGGCGGCGGGCGAGCTGTCGGCCACGAGTACGGAAGCCGTCAACGGATCGCAGTTGTACGAGACGAACCAGAATGTGACGCAGCTGGGCAATACATTCAACAACATCGCGGGTGACACGAGCCAGGCGAACACCGATGCCAACGGCATGGGCATCCGCTATGTACGGACGAACGAAGCGGGCCTGGCGCAGGCGGACTCGTCGGCGCAGGGCCAGGGCAGTACGGCGGTGGGGTATCACGCGACGGCCACGGCGACCAGCGCACTGGCCTTGGGCCGGGATGCGCAGGCCAACCATGTGGATAGTGTGGCGCTCGGAGCCGACTCGGTAACGGCCGCGGCGGTCGGTACGGCGAGCGGGACGATAGCCGGGACGACGTATGACTTCGCCGGAACGACGCCGTCCAGCACGGTGAGCGTTGGCTCGGTGGGCACCGAGCGTACGATCACGAACGTGGCGGCGGGCCGGGTATCGGCCACGAGCACGGACGCGGTAAACGGATCGCAGCTGTATGCGACGAACCAGGCGGTCGAAACCCTGAACGAGGGAGCGGTGCAGTACGACCGCAATCCGGATGGCAGCGTGAACTACGAGAGCGTGACGCTGA
Source organism: Pigmentiphaga sp. H8 (assembly GCF_003854895.1). NCBI lineage: Bacteria > Pseudomonadati > Pseudomonadota > Betaproteobacteria > Burkholderiales > Alcaligenaceae > Pigmentiphaga > Pigmentiphaga sp. H8. The sequence goes on from NZ_CP033966.1 coordinate 2,291,716, forward strand.
ACCCGGGCGGCAATGCGTCGACGATCAGTAATGTGGCGGCGGGTGATCTGTCGGCCACGAGCACGGACGCGGTCAATGGATCGCAGTTGTACGAGACGAACCAGAACGTGACGCAACTGGGCGACACGTTCAACAACATCGCGGGTGACACGAGTCAGGCGAACACGGATGCCAATGGCCTGGGTATCCGCTATGTACGCACGAATGAAGCAGGCTTGACGCAGGCGGATTCGTCGGCACAGGGGCAAGGCAGCACGGCGGTGGGCTACAACGCGACGGCGACGGCCGACAGCGCGCTGGCGCTGGGACGTGAAGCGCAGGCGAGCCACGCGGGCAGCGTGGCCTTGGGTGCGAACTCGGTCGCTGACGGTAGCACGCTGGGCATGGCGGCCTACAACCCGGGCACGGGTACGATTGCCGGGGTGGCGCCCGTGGGCGAGGTCAGTGTAGGCAGCGTGAACAACGAGCGCCGGGTGACCAATGTGGCGGCCGGCGCGGCCGATACTGATGCAGTGAATGTGAGCCAATTGCAGTCGGTGGCCACGAGCGTGGACAACCTGGGCGATCGGGCGGTGCAGTACGACGGCAACGTGGGCGATGCGAAAGACACGATCACGCTGGCGGGTACGCCATCGACCGACGGTGGGGCCACGGGGGGGACGCGGATCACGAACGTCTCGCAAGGCGAGTTGTCGGCCACGAGTACGGATGCGGTAAATGGTTCGCAGCTGTACGAGACGAACCAGAACGTGACGCAACTGGGCGACACACTGACCAATATTGCGGGCGATACGAGCCAGGCGAATACCGATGCCAACGGCCTGGGTATCCGCTATGTACGCACGAATGAAGCAGGCTTGACGCAGGCGGATTCGTCGGCACAGGGGCAAGGCAGCACGGCGGTGGGCTACAACGCGACGGCGACGGCCGACAGCGCGCTGGCGCTGGGACGTGAAGCGCAGGCGAGCCACGCGGGCAGCGTGGCCTTGGGTGCGAACTCGGTGGCCGACGGCAGCACGCTGAGTACGGGGGCGTACAACCCGGGCACAGGTACGATCGCTGGCGCAACGCCGGTGGGCGAGGTCAGTGTGGGTAGCGCCGGCAACGAACGAAGGCTTACGAACGTGGCGGCGGGTGCGGCAGAGACCGATGCGGTAAACGTGAGTCAGCTGCAAGCGGTGGCCACGAACGTGGACAACCTGGGCGATCGGGCCGTGCAGTACGACGGCAACGTGGGCGATGCGAAAGACACGATCACGCTGGCGGGTACGCCGTCGACCGACGGTGGGGCCACGGGGGGGACGCGGATCACGAACGTCTCGCAAGGCGAGTTGTCGGCCACGAGTACGGATGCGGTAAATGGTTCGCAGCTGTACGAGACGAACCAGAACGTGACGCAACTGGGCGACACGTTCAACAACATCGCGGGTGACACGAGTCAGGCGAACACGGATGCCAATGGCCTGGGTATCCGCTATGTACGCACGAATGAAGCAGGCTTGACGCAGGCGGATTCGTCGGCACAGGGTCAAGGCAGCACGGCGGTGGGCTACAACGCGACGGCGACGGCCGACAGCGCCCTGGCTCTGGGACGTGAAGCGCAGGCGAGCCACGCGGGCAGCGTGGCCTTGGGTGCGAACTCCGTGGCTGACGGCAGTACCCTGGGCATGGCGGCCTACAACCCGGGCACGGGTACGATTGCTGGCGCAACGCCCGTGGGCGAGGTCAGTGTAGGCAGCGTGAACAACGAGCGCCGGGTTACGAACGTGGCAGCGGGTGCGCAGGCGAGCGATGCGGTGAACGTCAGCCAGCTGCAAGCGGTGGCTACGAACGTGGACAACCTGGGCGACCGTGCCGTGCAGTACGACGGCAACGTGGGCGATGCGAAAGACACGATCACGCTGGCGGGTACGCCATCGACCGACGGCGGGGCTACAGGGGGGACGCGGATCACCAACGTGTCGCAAGGGGAGTTGTCGGCGACGAGTACGGATGCGGTGAACGGATCGCAGCTGTATGAAACGAACCAGAACGTGACGCAGCTGGGCGACACGCTGACCAATATTACCGGTGACACGAGCCAGTCGAACACCGATGCCAATGGCATGGGTATCCGCTATGTGCGTACGAACGAAGCGGGCCTGGCGCAGGCGGACTCGTCGGCGCAGGGCCAGGGCAGCACGGCGGTGGGCTATCACGCGACGGCCACGGCGACCAGCGCGCTGGCCTTGGGCCGGGATGCGCAGGCCAACCATGTGGACAGCGTGGCGCTCGGAGCCGACTCGGTAACGGCCGCGGCGGTCGGTACGGCGAGCGGGACGATAGCGGGGACGACGTATGGCTTCGCCGGGGCGACGCCGTCCAGCACGGTGAGCGTTGGCTCGGTGGGCACCGAGCGTACGATCACGAACGTGGCGGCGGGTCGGCTCTCGGCCACGAGCACGGACGCGGTCAACGGATCGCAGCTATATGCGACGAACCAGGCGGTTGAAACCCTGAACGAGGGAGCGGTGCAGTACGACCGCAATCCGGATGGCAGCGTGAACTACGAGAGCGTGACGCTGAATCCGGGCGGCAACCCGACGACGATCAGCAACGTGGCGGCGGGCGAGCTGTCGGCCACGAGCACGGACGCGGTCAACGGATCGCAGTTGTACGAGACGAATCAGAACGTGACGCAGCTGGGAGACACGCTGACCAACATTACCGGTGATACGAGCCAGGCGAACACCGATGCCAACGGCATGGGCATCCGTTACGTGCGCACGAATGAAGCCGGTTTGACGCCCAGCGACTCGTCGGCACAAGGTCAAGGCAGCACGGCGGTGGGCTACAACGCGACGGCGACCGCCGACAGCGCGCTGGCGCTGGGCCGTGAAGCGCAAGCAAGCCACGCAGGCAGCGTGGCCTTGGGCGCGAACTCGGTCGCTGACGGTAGCACGCTGGGCATGGCGGCCTACAACCCGGGCACGGGGGCGATTGCCGGGGTGGCGCCCGTGGGCGAGGTCAGTGTGGGCAGCGCTGGCAACGAGCGCCGGGTCACGAACGTGGCAGCGGGTGCGGTAGCGACCGATGCGGTGAACGTGAGCCAGTTGCAATCTGTAGCCACGAGCGTGGACAACCTGGGCGACCGGGCGGTGCAGTACGACGGCAACGTGGGCGATGCGAAGGATACGATCACGCTGGCGGGTACCCCGTCGACCGACGGCGGCGCCACGGGGGGGACACGAATCACGAACGTGTCGCAAGGCGAATTGTCCGCGACGAGTACGGATGCGGTGAACGGTTCGCAGTTGTACGAGACGAACCAGAACGTGACGCAGCTGGGCAATACGTTCAACAACATCGCGGGGGACACGAGCCAGGCGAACACCGACGCCAACGGCATGGGCATCCGTTACGCGCGCACGAATGAAGCCGGCTTGACGCCCAGCGACGCGTCGGCACAGGGGCAAGGCAGCACGGCGGTGGGCTACGACGCGACGGCGACGGCCGACAGCGCGCTGGCTTTAGGCCGTGAAGCGCAGGCGAGCCACGCGGGCAGCGTGGCCTTGGGTGCGAACTCGGTGGCCGACGGCAGTACCCTGGGCATGGCGGCGTACAACCCGGGCACGGGAACCCTTGCTGGTACCGCACCTGTGGGTGAAGTCAGTGTGGGCAGCGCCGGCAACGAGCGCCGGCTTACCAACGTGGCGGCCGGCGCGGCCGATACTGATGCGGTAAATGTGAGTCAGCTACAGGCGGTGGCCACGAACGTGGACAACCTGGGCGACCGTGCCGTGCAATACGACGGCAACGTAGGCGATGTGAAGGACACGATCACCTTGGCGGGTACCCCGTCGACCGACGGCGGCGCCACGGGGGGGACGCGAATCACCAACGTGTCTCAGGGCGAGCTGTCGGCCACAAGCACGGACGCGGTGAACGGTTCGCAGTTGTACGAGACGAACCAGAACGTGACGCAGCTGGGCGACACGCTGACCAATATTACCGGTGACACGAGCCAGTCGAACACCGATGCCAACGGCCTGGGCATCCGCTATGTACGGACGAACGAAGCAGGGCTGACACCCAGCGACGCGTCGGCACAAGGCCAGGGCAGCACGGCGGTGGGTTACAACGCGACGGCCACGGCCGATAGCGCGCTGGCACTGGGACGTGAAGCGCAGGCAAGCCACGCGGGCAGCGTGGCCTTGGGCGCGAACTCGGTGGCCGACGGCAGTACCCTGGGCATGACGGCGTACAACCCGGGCACGGGAACCCTTGCCGGTACCGCACCTGTGGGCGAAGTCAGTGTGGGCAGCGCCGGCAACGAACGCAGGCTTACGAACGTGGCGGCCGGCGCGGCCGATACTGATGCGGTGAATGTGAGTCAACTACAGGCGGTGGCCACGAACGTGGACAACCTGGGCGACCGTGCCGTGCAGTACGACGGCAACGTGGGCGATGCGAAGGACACGGTCACGCTGGCAGGCACGCCGTCGACCGATGGCGGCGCCACGGGGGGGACGCGGATCACGAACGTCTCGCAAGGCGAGCTGTCGGCCACGAGTACGGATGCGGTAAACGGATCGCAGTTGTACGAGACGAACCAGAACGTGACGCAACTGGGCGATACGCTGACCAATATTACCGGTGATACGAGCCAGTCGAACACCGATGCCAACGGCATGGGCATCCGCTATGTACGGACGAATGAAGCAGGGCTGACGCCCAGCGACTCGTCGGCACAAGGCCAGGGCAGCACGGCGGTGGGCTACAACGCGACGGCGACGGCCGACAGCGCGCTGGCGCTGGGACGTGAAGCGCAGGCGAGCCACGCAGGCAGCGTGGCCTTGGGTGCGAACTCGGTCGCTGACGGCAGTACGCTGGGCATGGCGGCTTACAACCCGGGCACGGGCACGATTGCCGGGACGGCTCCAGTGGGCGAGGTCAGTGTCGGTAGCGCCGGCAACGAACGCAGGCTTACGAACGTAGCGGCCGGCGCGACCGATACTGATGCGGTGAATGTGAGCCAGTTGCAAGCAGTGGCCACGAACGTGGACAACTTGGGTGACCGTGCGGTGCAGTACGACGGCAACGTGGGCGATGCGAAGGACACGATCACGTTGGCAGGCACGCCGTCGACCGATGGCGGCGCCACGGGCGGTACGCGGATCACGAACGTGTCGCAGGGCGAGTTGTCGGCGACGAGCACGGACGCGGTAAACGGATCGCAGTTGTACGAGACGAACCAGAACGTGACGCAACTGGGCGACACGCTGATCAATATTACGGGGGACACCAGTCAGGCGAATACCGATGCCAATGGCCTGGGTATCCGCTATGTGCGCACGAACGAAGCGGGCTTGACGCCCAGCGACGCGTCGGCACAAGGCCAGGGCAGCACGGCGGTGGGCTACAACGCGACGGCGACGGCCGACAGCGCGCTGGCGCTGGGCCGTGAAGCGCAGGCAAGCCACGCGGGCAGCGTGGCCTTGGGCGCGAACTCGGTCGCTGACGGTAGCACGCTGGGCATGGCGGCCTACAACCCGGGCACGGGTACGATTGCTGGCGCAACGCCCGTGGGCGAGGTCAGCGTGGGAAGCGCGAACAATGAGCGCCGGGTTACGAACGTGGCAGCGGGTGCGGCGGCGACCGATGCGGTGAACGTCAGCCAGCTGCAGTCGGTGGCTACGAACGTGGACAACCTGGGCGACCGTGCGGTGCAGTACGACGGCAACGTGGGCGATGCGAAGGACACGATCACCTTGGCGGGTACCCCGTCGACCGACGGCGGCGCCACGGGCGGTACGCGGATCACGAACGTGTCGCAAGGCGAGTTGTCGCCCACGAGCACGGATGCGGTCAATGGTTCGCAGCTGTACGAGACGAACCAGAACCTGACGCAACTGGGCGACACGCTGATCAACATTACCGGCGACACGAGCCAGAGCTACACGGACGCGAACGGTCTGGGTATCCGTTATGTTCGTACGAACGAAGCGGGCTTGGCGCGGGCGGATTCGTCGGCGCAGGGTCAAGGCAGCACAGCGGTGGGCTACAACGCCACGGCCACGGCCGAGAGCGCGCTGGCGCTGGGTCGTGAAGCAAGCGCCACGGTAAGCAACGGCGTGGCACTGGGGATGGGGTCGGTATCTGATCGGGCACTTGCCCCCACAACCGGAGAGATCGCCTCGGGCGCTGGCGGTGCGATCGTGCCGTTCAATACGACGGATCGTGACTTGCTAGGGGCGGTGTCGGTCGGTAGCGACACGACCTATCGCCAGATTACCAACGTTGCGGACGGAACCGACGAGCATGACGCGGTCACGGTTCGTCAACTGACCGGCGCTATCAGTTCGGTGACGGTAACGGGCACCCGATATTTCCACGCCAATTCGACCGAAACGGATTCGCTGGCCGTTGGCCAGGAGGCAATTGCAATCGGCCCGCAAACCGTCGTCAACGGCGATAACGGAGTTGGTCTGGGCAACGGCGCCATCGTCGAGCAGAATGCGCCGGGAGGTATTGCGATCGGCCAGAACACCCGGGTAATGTTGGCGGATTCTGTGGCGCTGGGTACGCAAGCCCTCGCATCGGCTGAGCAAGGGCTGGCACTTGGGGCGGGCAGCGGTGTGAGCGTTGCCGGTGGTGTGGCGTTGGGAGCTGCGTCGATTGCCAACAGGGTTGCCGGCGTGGCCGGTTACGTCCCGGATGGTGTGGACGGCACGGCGGTCCAAGCGACAAACAGCACGTTGGCGGCGGTTTCGGTTGGGGACGAGGCGCAGGGCAGGTATCGCCAGATCACGGGCGTAGCCGCGGGCTCCGCGGATAGTGATGCCGTGAATGTGAGCCAACTCAAAACAGTGGAGAATCTGGCCGATAACATCAGCGACCGAGCCGTGCGATACGACGGTAACGTGGGCGATGCGAAGGATACGGTCACGCTGGCGGGTACGCCGTCGACCGATGGTGGTACCACGGGAGGCACGCGCATCACGAACGTGTCGCAAGGGGAGCTGTCGGCCACGAGCACGGATGCGGTGAACGGTTCGCAGCTGTATGAAACGAACCAGAACGTGACGCAGCTGGGCGACACGCTGACCAATATTACCGGTGACACGAGCCAGTCGAACACCGATGCCAATGGCATGGGTATCCGCTATGTGCGTACGAACGAAGCGGGCCTGGCGCAGGCGGACTCGTCGGCGCAGGGCCAGGGCAGCACGGCGGTGGGCTATCACGCGACGGCCACGGCGACCAGCGCGCTGGCCTTGGGCCGGGATGCGCAGGCCAACCATGTGGACAGCGTGGCGCTCGGAGCCGACTCGGTAACGGCCGCGGCGGTCGGTACGGCGAGCGGGACGATAGCGGGGACGACGTATGGCTTCGCCGGGGCGACGCCGTCCAGCACGGTGAGCGTTGGCTCGGTGGGCACCGAGCGTACGATCACGAACGTGGCGGCGGGTCGGCTCTCGGCCACGAGCACGGACGCGGTCAACGGATCGCAGCTATATGCGACGAACCAGGCGGTTGAAACCCTGAACGAGGGAGCGGTGCAGTACGACCGCAATCCGGATGGCAGCGTGAACTACGAGAGCGTGACGCTGAATCCGGGCGGCAACCCGACGACGATCAGCAACGTGGCGGCGGGCGAGCTGTCGGCCACGAGCACGGACGCGGTCAACGGATCGCAGTTGTACGAGACGAATCAGAACGTGACGCAGCTGGGAGACACGCTGACCAACATTACCGGTGATACGAGCCAGGCGAACACCGATGCCAACGGCATGGGCATCCGTTACGTGCGCACGAATGAAGCCGGTTTGACGCCCAGCGACTCGTCGGCACAAGGTCAAGGCAGCACGGCGGTGGGCTACAACGCGACGGCGACCGCCGACAGCGCGCTGGCGCTGGGCCGTGAAGCGCAAGCAAGCCACGCAGGCAGCGTGGCCTTGGGCGCGAACTCGGTCGCTGACGGTAGCACGCTGGGCATGGCGGCCTACAACCCGGGCACGGGGGCGATTGCCGGGGTGGCGCCCGTGGGTGAAGTCAGTGTGGGCAGCGCTGGCAACGAGCGCCGGGTCACGAACGTGGCAGCGGGTGCGGTAGCGACCGATGCGGTGAACGTGAGCCAGTTGCAGTCGGTGGCCACGAACGTGAACAACCTGGGTGATCGTGCCGTGCAGTACGACGGCAATGTGGGCGATGCGAAGGATACGATCACGCTGGCGGGCACGCCATCGACCGACGGCGGTGTCACGGGCGGTACGCGGATCACCAACGTGTCTCAGGGCGAGCTGTCGGCGACCAGCACGGATGCGGTCAACGGTGCGCAACTGAATCAGACGAATGAGAACGTGGCCCGGAACACGTCCGATATCGCGGGGATCGGCGATACGATCACCACGATCGCGGGTGATACCAGCCAGGCGAACAGGGATGCGAATGGCCTGGGCATCCGTTACGTGCGCACGAACGAAGCTGGGCTGGCGCCCAGCGATTCGTCGGCGCAAGGTCAGGGCAGCACGGCGGTGGGCTACAACGCGACGGCGACGGCCGACAGCGCGCTGGCGCTGGGACGTGAAGCGCAGGCGAGCCACGCAGGCAGCGTGGCCTTGGGTGCGAACTCGGTCGCTGACGGCAGCACGCTGGGCATGGCAGCGTACAACCCGGGCACGGGCACGATCGCCGGGACGGCGCCGGTGGGCGAGGTCAGTGTGGGCAGCGCCGGCACCGAACGCCGGGTCACGAACGTGGCAGCGGGTGCGGTAGCGACCGATGCGGTGAACGTGAGCCAGTTGCAGTCGGTGGCCACGAACGTGAACAACCTGGGTGACCGTGCCGTGCAGTACGACGGCAACGTGGGCGATGCGAAGGACACGATCACCCTGGCGGGTACGCCATCGACCGACGGTGGGGCCACGGGCGGTACGCGGATCACGAACATGTCGCAAGGCGAGTTGTCCGCGACGAGTACGGATGCGGTAAACGGCTCGCAGCTATACGAGACGAACCAGAACGTGACGCAACTGGGCGACACGCTGACCAACATTACCGGTGATACGAGCCAGGCGAACACCGATGCGAACGGCCTGGGCATCCGCTATGTACGGACGAACGAAGCGGGTTTGACACCCAGCGACTCGTCGGCACAAGGGCAAGGCAGCACGGCGGTGGGCTACAACGCGACGGCCACTGCCGACAGCGCGCTGGCGCTGGGCCGCGAAGCGCAGGCAAGCCACGCGGGCAGCGTGGCCTTGGGCGCGAACTCGGTCGCCGACGGTAGCACGCTGGGCATGGCGGCGTACAACCCAAGCGCGGGCACGATTGCTGGCGCAACGCCCGTGGGCGAGGTCAGTGTGGGTAGCACCGGCAACGAGCGCCGGGTCACGAACGTGGCAGCGGGTGCGGTAGCGACCGATGCGGTGAACGTGAGCCAGTTGCAATCTGTGGCCACGAACGTGGACAACCTGGGTGATCGGGCGGTGCAGTACGACGGCAACGTGGGCGATGCGAAGGACACGATCACGCTGGCAGGCACGCCGTCGACCGATGGCGGCGCCACGGGGGGGACGCGGATCACGAACGTGTCGCAAGGCGAGTTGTCGCCCACGAGCACGGATGCGGTCAATGGTGCGCAACTGAATCAGACGAACGAGAACGTGGCGCGGAACACGTCCGACATCGCGGGGATCGGCGATACGATCACCACGATCGCGGGTGATACGAGTCAGGCGAATACCGATGCGAACGGCCTGGGTATCCGCTATGTGCGCACGAACGAGGCGGGCTTGACGCCCAGCGACGCGTCGGCACAAGGCCAGGGCAGCACGGCGGTGGGCTACAACGCGACGGCGACGGCCGACAGCGCGCTGGCGCTGGGCCGTGAAGCGCAGGCAAGCCACGCGGGCAGCGTGGCCTTGGGCGCGAACTCGGTCGCTGACGGCAGCACGTTGGGCGTGGCCGCCTACAACCCGGGTACGGGAACCCTTGCTGGCACGGCCCCCGTGGGCGAGGTCAGCGTGGGCAGTACTGGCAACGAACGCCGGGTCACGAACGTGGCTGCGGGCGCGGCGGCGAGCGATGCGGTGAACGTGAGCCAGTTGCAGTCGGTGGCCACGAACGTGAATAACCTGGGTGACCGTGCGGTGCAGTACGACGGCAACGTGGGCGATGCGAAGGACACGATCACCCTGGCGGGCACACCGTCTACCGATGGTGGCGCCACGGGTGGCACGCGGATCACCAACGTGTCACAAGGGGAGTTGTCGGCCACGAGCACGGACGCGGTCAATGGCGCGCAACTGAATCAGACGAATGAGAACGTGGCCCGGAACACGTCCGATATCGCGGGGATAGGCGACACGATCACCACGATCGCGGGTGATACCAGCCAGGCGAACACGGATGCGAATGGCCTGGGTATCCGTTACGCGCGGACGAACGAAGCAGGGCTGACGCCCAGCGACTCGTCGGCGCAGGGCCAGGGCAGCACGGCGGTGGGCTACAACGCGACGGCGACTGCCGAGAGTGCACTGGCACTGGGTCGTGAAGCCCAGGCGAGCCACGCAGGCAGCGTGGCCTTGGGTGCGAACTCGGTCGCTGACGGTACCACGCTGGGCATGGCAGCGTACAACCCGGGCACGGGCACGATTGCTGGAACGGTGCCCGTGGGCGAGGTCAGTGTCGGCAGTGCCGGAACCGAACGCCGGGTGACGAACGTGGCCGCGGGTGCGCAAGCGAGCGATGCGGTGAACGTGAGCCAGTTGCAGTCGGTGGCCACGAACGTGAATAACCTGGGTGATCGTGCGGTGCAGTACGACGGCAACGTGGGCGATGCGAAGGACACGATCACGTTGGCGGGCACACCGTCGACCGACGGTGGGGCCACGGGCGGTACGCGGATCACCAACGTGTCGCAGGGGGAGTTGTCGGCGACCAGCACGGACGCGGTCAATGGTGCGCAACTGAATCAGACGAACGAGAACGTGACGGCGCTGGATGGCCGGGTGACCATGGTCGAAGGCAACGTGACGCAGTTGGGCGACACCCTGACCACGATCGCGGGTGATACGAGCCAGGCGAATACCGACGCCAATGGCCTGGGCATCCGCTATGTGCGCACGAACGAAGCCGGGCTGACGCCCAGCGATTCGTCGGCGCAGGGCCAGGGCAGCACGGCGGTGGGCTACAACGCGACGGCGACTGCCGAGAGTGCACTGGCACTGGGTCGTGAAGCCCAGGCGAGCCACGCGGGCAGCGTGGCCTTGGGTGCGAACTCGGTGGCCGACGGCAGTACCCTGGGCATGACGGCGTACAACCCGGGCACGGGAACCCTTGCCGGTACCGCACCTGTGGGTGAAGTCAGTGTGGGCAGCACGGGCAACGAGCGCCGTATCACCAACGTGGCGGCGGGCGCGACGGACACCGATGCGGTGAACGTGAGCCAGCTCAAGGCGGTCGAGACCAGCGTCGGCAACGTCAGCGACCGTGCCGTGAAGTACGACGGTAACGTGGGCGATGCGAAAGACACGATCACGCTGGCGGGTGCGCCGTCGACCGATGGCGGGGCCACGGGCGGTACGCGGATTACCAACGTGTCGCAGGGGGAGTTGTCGGCGACGAGTACGGACGCGGTCAATGGTGCGCAGTTGCATCAGACGAACGAAAACGTGACGGCGCTGGATGGCCGGGTGACCACGGTCGAAGGCAACGTGACGCAGTTGGGCGACACCCTGACCACGATCGCGGGTGATACGAGCCAGGTGAACACCGACGCCAATGGCCTGGGTGTCCGCTATGTGCGCACGAACGACGCCGGGCTGGCGCCCAGCGATTCGTCGGCGCAAGGTCAGGGCAGCACGGCGGTGGGCTACAACGCGACGGCGACGGCCGACAGCGCGCTGGCGCTGGGCCGCGAAGCCCGCGCCAGTCACGCGGGCAGCGTGGCGCTGGGCGCGAACTCGGTCGCTGACGGCAGCACGTTGGGCATGGCCGCCTACAACCCGGGTACGGGAAGGATTGCCGGCACGGCACCTGTGGGTGAAGTGAGCGTGGGCAGCGCGGGCAACGAGCGCCGTATCACCAATGTGGCGGCGGGCGCGACGGACACCGATGCGGTGAACGTGAGCCAGCTCAAGGCGGTCGAGACCAGCGTCGGCAACGTCAGTGACCGTGCCGTGAAGTACGACGGTAACGTGGGCGATGCGAAAGACACGATCACGCTGGCGGGTGCGCCGTCGACCGATGGTGGCGCCACCGGCGGCACGCGGATCACGAACGTGTCGCAGGGCGAGCTGTCGGCCACGAGCACGGACGCGGTCAATGGGGCGCAACTGTACGAGACCAACCGGAACGTGGCGCAGAACGCGTCCGACATCGCGGGGATCGGCGACACGATCACCACGATCGCGGGCGATACGAGCCAGGCGAACACCGATGTGAACGGCCAGGGCATCCGTTACGTGCGTACGAACGAAGCCGGGCTGGCGCCCAGCGATTCGTCGGCGCAGGGCCAGGGCAGTACGGCGGTGGGCTATGACGCAACGGCCACGGGCGACAGTGCCTTGGCTGTCGGGCGCCAGGCACAGGCCGGCAAAGAGGGAAGCGTGGCGGTGGGCGCCAATGCCGTGGCCGATGGCGTCCGATCGGTGGCCGTGGGCAATGCGAACACGGTGACGGGAGACGGTGCCCTGGCGATCGGCAATGGCAATACGGTTGCCGCCGCCAACGCCTTCGTGCTGGGGAACAATGTTTCGTTGACGAACACGAACCTGAACGGAGCCGTGGTCCTGGGGAACGGTTCGACCGCGTCGGCCGCCGCGCCGTCCTCCACGGTGACGATCAATGGTGTCACCTATGTGTATGCGGGAGGGGCGCCGGCCGCGGGCGATGTGGTCAGCGTGGGTAGCGGGGAGGCGCCCCGCCAGATCCAGAACGTCGCCGCGGGTCGTGTCACCGCGGACAGCCTGGACGCGATCAATGGTTCGCAACTGTTTGCCACCAACCTCGCGCTCAGCAGCCTGGGCGATACGGTCAACCGGATCACCACGGGTGGATTCGAGAGCAAGTACTACCAGGCCAATGGCGGAGCCAACTCGGAAATGCCGGCGGCGCGGGCCACCGGCACTGGAAGCGCGGCGATGGGGCCGGCGGCCACGGCCACGGGCACCAATTCCGTCGCGGCCGGCAATGGCGCCGAAGCCAGGAAGGACGGGGACGTGGCCTTGGGCGCCGGAGCGGTCGCGGATCGCGGCGCCGAGAGCTACACCGGTCAGTACTCCGGTGCGCAGAACCGGACGGCCGGGACGGTTTCCGTCGGGGCGGCCGGTGCCGAGCGCACCATCAGCAATGTGGCCGATGGGCGTAACGCGACCGATGCGGTCAACCTGCGGCAGCTCGAGGGCGCGGTCAAGGAGGCCAATGCCTATACGGACCAGCGTATTGATGAAGTGGCAGGGACCGTGGTGGAAGTTGGCGAGACGGTCGACCGCTTGGGTGATCGTGTGACCACGGTGGAGGGCGACGTCACCAAGATCAGGCAGGGCGCCGACGGCATGTTCCAGGTCAATCAGGGCAGCACGCCGCCCACGCCGCCGCAGGCTAGTGGCGGTAATTCCGTGGCGGGCGGCAGCGGCGCGGTGGCGTCCGGCCAGAACGCGACGGCTGTCGGCAACAACGCCCGGGCCAGCGGGGAAAACTCGACCGCCGTCGGCAATGGCGCCAACGCTTCCGGCAACAACTCGGTCGCGGTCGGGGCGAATTCCACCACCACGCGCGATGACACGGTCTCCGTGGGAGCAGTAGGCCAGGAGCGCCAGGTCATCAACGTCGCGGCGGGCCGGGAGGGTACCGATGCGGTCAACGTCAATCAGCTGCGCGAGGCCGAAAGAGGAATAAACCAGCAGATGTCCGGCATGCGGCGCGACTTGCAGTATGTCGACGCTCGCCTGAGCGCGGGGGTCGCGGCGGCGATGGCGATGTCTGCGCTGCCTCAGGCTTATAGCCCGGGCAAGAGCATGGTCAGCCTGGGCGGTGCGACCTGGCGCGGCCAGAGCGGCATCGCCATGGGCATCTCCACGGTGTCCGACAACGGCAAGTGGGTGATCAAGGGCCTGGCCAGCAGCACATCGCGCGGCGACTACGGTGCGGCGGTCGGGGTGGGCTTTCAATGGTAGGCCGGCGTGGCATGAAATCAGGGAATCGTGGAGGCTATCGATCGATGAGCAGCAGGATATCGGTGTGTGGGGCGGGATCCGTGGGGGCACTGGGAGCGCTGCTTCTGTCCGCGGTACTGGCCGGATGCGGAAATCTCAGCCAGGTATCGCCGGAGGGAACGACGGAGCAGGCGGTGTTCCCTGAACCGGGGCCGTCCGCGGATACCCGGGGAACCTGGCCCAATATGGACAACTTGCGCATCGTCCGGGCGGGGATGAGCAAATCGCAAATCAATGACTTGCTTGGACCACCTCATTTCAATGAAGGGATTCTTGGGGTGCGGGAGTGGGATTACCTCTTCCACATGCAGGCGGACGGCGGAGCCATGCAATGCCAATACAAGATTCTTTATGACAAGGATGCCTTGGCGCGCACCTTTCTGTGGAAGCCACAGGAGTGCGCGGATCTTCTGAACAATTCCCCACGTCCGTGAGAGCCGTCCTTTGGAAATGTCGATGAAAACCGTGATGCGTTCGGGTATCTTGCTGCTATCGGCCGCGATGTTGGCAGCGTGCCAGCAGCCGATGAAAAATCCGCAGGCGGAGGCTGGGCCGCCTGCGTCATCGCCTGGACAACCGCCGGCGGCGAATCCAGCGATGGCCGCCCGGCCCGCGCCGGCACAACCGGGAGCGCAGACGCCGCCTTCGACCCAGGCTGGTCGTCCTGTATCCCAGATCGCTGCGCCCGCGGTGGATTTTCGCCTTGCCCAGGCGCAGCCTGGTACGGGCCTGCAACAATTCAACTTGCAGGGCCGCCTTTTCTATTACCTGCCCGCGCCGGTCCTGACTCGGGCCGATCTGGCCGATGCGATACCGATGAGGTCCGGCCAGGGGCAGCCGTTCCTCAGCCTCCGCTTCACCCCGGCGGGGGCCCAGAAGCTGGCGGAAATCTCGGGCCGAAACGTGGGCAAGTGGTTGATTTTCACAATCAACAATCAATTGGTTGGCGTTCCGCAAATCGTCAACCGTATTGCCGACGGCGTGCTGGATCTCGCGATGAATTCCGAACAGCAGGCGATCAACGTGGCCAATGCCATTGCGGGCAGGCCGCCGGAAGCACCTGCCCCGGCCTCCGCTCCGGCACCAGCACCGGCACCGGCACCCGCGCCGGCGCCGGCGCCAAGACCGCCGGCGCGATGATTGCCGCCGCGTTTGCGGCGCGCGCCGCAGGTTGGCGCAGGCGGGTTGAGAGTCGAGCTTAGTGTTTCCCCTTCAGCAGCAAGGGGACTTCCTTCTTGAGCACCTCCAGGACGGCTCGAATCCTGGGGGCGGTGGGGCGGTGGGCGTGCACGAGGGCGTGGGCGTCGAACGGGGGAACGACGTATTGCGGCAGCAGCTGTATCAGCCTGCCCTGTTTCAAGGCCTGCACGCATGCTGGCTGCTGGACGACGCCGATGCCGCTGCCGGCTTGTATCAGTTCATACATCGGACGCCAATGGCTGGTCGTGCAGGCGGTGTTGATCGTTATCTGCTGAAGTCCTTCCGTGGGGTGCTTCAGCGCAAGCCTGTTGTTGCTGAAGATTCCCTTGACGCGGATGAAGGGATGGTGAGCGAGATGGGCCGGAGTGTCGATGGGGCCATGCGCTTCGATGAAGGACGGCGCGGCGACCAGGACTCGGTTGACTTGCCCGAGCGGGTGGGCCACGAAGCCGCCTTCTCCCAGGGAGCCGAGGCGTATCGAGATGTCGACTCCTTCCGTGACGGGGTCGACGACGGCGTCGTTCAGGACCAGGTCGAGTTGGAGTTGGGGGTGTTTTTGGCGAGCGTGCAGCAGTGCCCGAGGCAGGACGATTTCGCCGAAACATTGGGCCGAGGCAATGCGGACCCTGCCGCGGATGTTGCCGGGTTCCTGGTTCAGGATGGAGGTAATCGTCGCATCAGCAGTAACCAGCAAACGTTTGCTGTGATCGTAGAAGGTGCGGCCTTCTTCCGTACAGACCAGCGTACGGGCGCTGCGCAAGAGCAGCTTGGCGCCGAGGTATTTTTCCAGTTTGTCGATGCGTTCGCTGACCGCAGGTTGCCCCATTTCGAATTCGCGTGCGGCGGCGGAGATGCTTCCGAGTTCTACTACCCGGGTATAGATGCGTGCTGAGGCGAGAAGATCCATCTGTTAGCGAACCTTTTCGAGCCGGCAGGCGCGAACGGTCGCAGGGATTCCAGCCGATCGGAGGCGCTCGTGCGCCGGCACGAGAAAATGCCGCGTGAGGCGGCAGCCATGCGCGGTTCTTGTTCTTATTGAGCCATGGGAAGGGGGTCGGTAGACTCGATTCTTATCATCTGGCTGGGTGAAACGAATGGTACTGGACGAGTTTTCCTCGCATCTACGGTGAAAAACCGATAATTACTATCGGTTTTCCTTGCCGCCGGCTGCACGTGAACTTCCCCCAGCAGCCCGTAGGTGTCCCAAAGAGCCCGCCGGGCATAGGGCTTGCGGCGGCCCAGCCGACCCCCCCGGGGAGCCGACGATGACCACGCACGCCCAAGCCGCCTTGTCCGAGGTACTGGTGGTGCCCGACCAGCATCCCTCCACGCTGGACGCCTGCCGGCGCTGCCGGCTGTGGCACGACGCCACGCAGGGCGTGGGCGGGGAAGGTCCGAAGCGGGCGCGCATCATGATGGTGGGCGAGCAGCCCGGCGACAAGGAAGACTTGGCGGGTCGCCCTTTCGTCGGCCCCGCGGGCGCGCTGCTGGACGCGGCCTTGGCCGAGGCCGGGGTGGATCGAGACGACGTGTTCGTGACCAATGCGGTCAAGCACTTCAAGTGGTCGCAGCGCGGCAAGCGGCGCATGCACAAGACGCCCGGGCAGCGCGAGATCGAGGCTTGCCGCTACTGGCTCGAGAAGGAATACGAGGCGGTGGATCCACGCGTCGTGGTGGCGCTGGGCGCGACCGCGCTGAAGTCGGTGCTGCACGATTATCGGGCTGGCTTGCGGGACCGGCTGGGTGAGGTACTGACGTGCGCCGGCCGGCTGGTCGTGCCCACCTATCATCCCTCGTATGCGTTGCGGGCGCCCGACCCCGACGCCCGCAAGCAGGCCTACGACACCATCGTGGCCGCGCTCAGGCAGGCGGGCCGGTTGATGCGCGAGGGCCGGGGCCGGTAGCCACCGGCGCACGGGGTTCAGGACCGCCGGGCATGGGCGACGCCCAGCGCCGCGCCCACCAGCACCACGGCGCAGGCGGCCAGCATGGGCGCGCGGCCCCGCGTCGCCATGTGCGTATAGGCGCTGTGGCGCCGGCCTCGCTGCGGGTAGGCCGGCGTGTCCTCCCGGCCCGGGGACTCCAGCGCATCCTCGCGCGAGCGGGAGGGGATGCCGGTGCGCTGGTGCTTGATCAGCCAGTTCGCCATCCGGTCGGCCAGGCTGGGCATGCGCTGCCCGAACTGTCCGAGCGCCTTGGCGGCGCTGCCCACGTAAAGGTCGCGGCGCGGGTGTTCGGCGGCGTAAAGGATGGCGTGGGCCGCGACCTCGGGCGCGTAGACCGGCGGCGGCAGGCGGGGTTCGACGTCCATGTAGTTGCGCGCATGGGCGGTGAAGCCCGACGCGATGGAGGCGGGCTTGATCAGCGTGACCGAGACGGGCGCGCCTTCGCTTTCCAGTTCCATGCGCAGTGCATCGGTGAAGCCCTTGACCGCATGCTTGGAGGCGGAATAGGCGCCTTGCAGCGGCACCGCCCGATCCGATACCTCGCTGCCCACGTTGATCAGGGCCCCGCCATGTTCGCGCAGGTGGCCGACGGCCACGATGGAGCCGTAGACCACGCCCCAGTAGTTCGTGTCGAAGAGCTTGCGCTGGTCTTCGACCGGTACGTCCTCGATGCGGCCGAAGATCGAGACCCCGGCGTTGTTGATCCAGGTATCCACCGTGCCATGGGCGTCCAGCGCCGCCTGCAGCAGCCGTTCATGGTCTTCGCGCCTGCCCACGTCCATCTGCACGGCAATGGCCTGGCCGCCGTCCGCGCGTAGTTCCTCGGCCAGGGTGTCCAGGCGTTCCTGGTCGCGGCAGGCCAGCACCACGCGGGCGCCGCGCCGGGCGGCTTCGCGGGCCGTGGCCAGGCCTATCCCGCTGCTGGCACCGGTGAGGACGATGACCTGGTCGGACAGTTTCTTCAGGCGATATTTCATGGGGACGCTCCTTGCTTGCTCGTCGCTCGGCTTGCGCACGAAGCGTGCCTGCCAGGAGGCGGATATGATGCCTCGCATGCGGCGCGGGCCGCCACGGACAGGAGCATCGTTTCATGGACACACCCCGGCACTTCGGCTTCATCGGACTCGGCAACATGGGCCTGCCCATGGCGCGCCGGCTGCTCGCGGCGGGCCATGCGCTGACGGTGTGGAACCGCAACGCCGGCAGGGCGGCCGAGCTGGTCGCCGCCGGCGCGCGTCTGGCGGGCACGCCCGCCCTGGTGCTGGGGGCGGCGGACGTGGTGGGGATCTGCGTCAAGGACGGGGCGGCGGTCGAGTCGGTGGTATTCGGTCCGGACGGCCTGGCCAGCGCGGGCCCGCAGGGCTCGCGCAAGGTGGTGATCGATTTTTCCACCATCGAGCCCGAGCAGGCGCGCGATCTCGGCCGGCGCCTGCGCGAGCGGACCGGCGCCTCGTGGCTGGACGCACCCGTGTCGGGCGGCGTGCCGGGGGCCGAGGGCGGCACGCTGATCTGTTTCGTTGGCGGCGAGGCCGCGGACCTCGAGGCGGCGGGGCCTTTCCTGGCGCCGCTGACCTCGCGCGTGACCCACATGGGGCCGGCCGGCGCGGGCCAGACCACCAAGATCTGCAACCAGATGATCGTCGCGGTGAATGTGCTGACCATCGCCGAAACCTATGGTCTCGCACGGCGCGCCGGGGTGGACGTGGAACGGCTGGCGCCGGCGCTGGCGGGCGGTTTCGCGGACTCGCAGCCCTTGCAGATATTCGGGCCGGCCATGGCCGCCGGCCGTTTCCAGCCCACGCGCACCGCGGTCGAGCTGATGGCCAAGGACATCGGCATTTCGCAGCGCATGGCGGCCGAGTTCGATGCCCGCACGCCGGTGTCGGCCTTTTGCTCCGGCCTGTACGAACAGGTGCGCGAGCACGCGCCCGAGGTGTTCGCGGGCGACGTGGCGGGACTGGTGCGGCGCTACGAGTGAAACTGCCGCTGTCATCGAGCCTTCATTGATGTAACGGTGCTAAAGAGCCGTCCGGTCCGGGCCGATAAACGGAATGACGCGCAACGGCGGGGTTCTCGGGAACCCCGCCGTTGCCGTTTATGGCCTAGGGTTTTCATCAGGACGTCATGAAGATACGCAGCAAATTGTTCGCCTTGGGGATCGCCGGCATCGTGGCGATCGCGGTCGTGGCTGGTTGTGCGGTGGCCGGGCTGTTGCGCCTGAGCGCCGCCGTCGACGACTACGCGCAGCGGCGGGTGCCGGCGCTGGTGGCGCTGGGCGCGCTGCGGGAAGGGCAGGTGCAGATCGCCCGCCACAGCCTGGAACCGCTCCAGTGGGCCGATGAATACTCCATCGAGGCCCGCAACGAATGGGAGCGCATGCTGCAGTCGAAGGGGCGCACCTGGACCGCGATGGAAGCCGCCCGGGCGGCCTTGGCGGACGCGCCCGCCACCGACGGCGAGGCCGAGGCGCTGCGGACCTTCGATACGGCCTTCCATGCTTGGGCAGAAAAGGAAAAACCGCTTACCGATCTGCTCAAGCAACTGGTGGAGGTGGACGGTGAAGAGCGCCAACGCTTCCTGCTGCTGAAATACCTGGCCGCCTATTCCGCGCAGGAGTCCTACTACGTGCAGGCGCAGCAGGCCATGCAGGCGCTGGCCGAGGCCGGCGCGCAGGCCGCGGCCGAGCGGGCGGCCGAGTTGCGGCAGGCAAGCCGCGGCCTGGCGGGCCTGATCGCGGGCGTGGGGCTGGCGGCGATCCTGCTGATGCTGGCGGGCGCCTGGCGCACGGGGCGCGCCATCGTGGGCGCGATCGATGGCATGCGGTCGCGCCTGTCGTCCATCGCCGACGACCTGGACTTCCGCCCCCGCGCGGACGTGGGCGGCAAGGACGAGGTGGCCGACATGGCGCGCGCGCTGGACCGGCTGGTGGCGCGCATGCGCACGTCGCTGGCGACGATGCAGGGCCTGTCGGCCACCATGAACGCCGCTGGCGACGAGGTGTCGGCCGGCGCGGCCGACGTGGCCGGGGGCGCGGCCCGCCAGAACGAGGCCGCCGGCCGCATGGCCACGTCCATGCAGGCGGTGGCCGCCAGCATGGCGCAGGTCGCGCAGTCGGTGGACGAGGCGATCGGCCTGTCGCGCGACGCCTGCGGCCTGGCCCAGCGTGGCGGCGAGCTGATCGGGACGGCGGGTGGGCAGATGGACGCGATCGCCGGCCGGATGGCGGCGGCGTCGCGGGCGCTGGAGGCGCTGGGGCGCCATGGCGAATCGATCCGCCACGTGGCCCGGCTGATTTCGGACATCGCCGGGCAGACCAAGCTCTTGTCCCTGAACGCGGCGATCGAGGCGGCCCGGGCGGGCGAGGGGGGCCGAGGGTTCGCCGTCGTGGCCGAGCAGGTCAGGACGCTGGCCGAGAAGAGCGCGGCATCCAGCTTGCAGATCGGCCAGACCGTGGAACGCATCGCCGATGAAACGATGGCTGCCGCCGAACTGATGCGGGAAGTGGTGCAGGCCGTGACGATGGGGCAGGCCAGCGCCGGCGAAGCGGGCCGTTTCATGGGTGAACTGCATGCGGGGTCCGAGCAGGCGGCGCGGGTGGTGGCCGCCATCGGCCAGGCGCTGCGCGAGCAGGCGTCGCTGAACGACGGCGTGGCCCGCCACGTGGGCGACGTGGCCGGCATGGCCGGGCATTACCGCGAGGCGGCGGGCGCCATGGCGGCCCAGGCCGCCAGCCTGCGTGAAACCGTTCGTACGGTCGACGAAACCGTCAGTTCGTTCAGGGTGTCGTAAGCCTTGCCGCACGCGGTTTTCCCCGGGAGGCAAGGGTGGGGAGGCGTTTCGGTTGACTCAGGGTTTGCGCTATACTTTCGGCCGGACGCGCGTGGGTATGAAACATGCATGTCCGACAGTTACCGCAGTAGCCGGTAAGACAGTTTTGGTTTTGCGCCGACAGTTTTGTGTCGACACGCGCTGGCTTCACAACGCAGCGGTCCGCGCAAAAACATACATCCTTGCATGTAAACACACGCAGGTGGTCTAGAATGGCGCCGGCCCCGGACGGGGCGGCAACGGGCGGCATTCCGGCTTGTCCGCCGCAAGGAAGTCTGGTCCGCATCCTGCCGATTTTGCAAATGACGCCTCGGGCACATTTCATGTCCGTGGCGTGACTCGAACAGGTTACCTGATGAATATCGAGAGTTACCTTCCTGTCCTGCTGTTCATCATCGTGGGCAGCGTCATCGGTTTCGCGCTGATGTTCCTGGGCTCCGTGATCGGCCCGAACCGGCCGGACAGCGAAAAGCTCTCTCCGTACGAATGCGGCTTCGAGGCTTTCGAGGACGCGCGCATCAAGTTCGACGTGCGGTACTACCTCGTCGCCATCCTGTTCATCCTGTTCGATCTCGAGATCGCGTTTCTGTTTCCGTGGGCCATGGCCAACGAGCAGGTAGGCCTGCTGGGCTTCGGGACCGTGGCGGTATTTCTGGCCGTTCTCGTGGTCGGCTTCATCTACGAATGGAAAAAGGGCGCGCTCGACTGGGAGTGATCCCAGCAGCACGCCGAAGGACATCGGGTTTCATTCATGGCTATCGACGGAATTCTCAACGAAGGCTTCATCACCACGACCGCGGACAAGGTCATCAACTGGGCGAAGACGGGGTCGCTGTGGCCCATGACCTTCGGCCTGGCCTGTTGCGCGGTCGAAATGATGCACGCGGGCGCGGCCCGCTACGACCTCGACCGCTTCGGCATCATCTTCCGGCCCAGCCCGCGCCAGTCCGATCTGATGATCGTGGCCGGCACGCTGTGCAACAAGATGGCGCCGGCCCTGCGCAAGGTCTACGACCAGATGCCGGAACCGCGCTGGGTGGTTTCCATGGGCTCGTGCGCCAACGGCGGCGGGTACTATCACTATTCCTATTCGGTGGTGCGCGGCTGCGATCGCATCGTGCCGGTCGACGTCTACGTCCCGGGCTGCCCCCCCACCGCCGAAGCGCTGGTGTACGGCTTGCTGCAATTGCAGAACAAGATCCGTCGCACCAACACCATCGCGCGTTGACGTCGATGCCGGTGCGCGCGCTTTCCTCTCCCATCCTTCCGCCCGGACCGGCCCAGGCCCGTCCGGCGTCGTCTTTTGATCCGAGCGCTCATGACCAAGCTTGAAACCCTGCGCCAGAATCTGCTTAGCGCCTTGGGCGAAGATATCCGCCTGACTCTCGCCCTGGGCGAGCTGACGCTCGAGGTGCCGGTGGACCGGTACGTGGAAGTGTGCCGGACGCTGCGCGACGATGCCGGGCTGAGCTTCGAGAGCTGCATCGACCTGTGCGGCGTCGACTACTCCACCTACGGCAACGAGGTGCGCGAGACCGGGCGCTTCGCCGTGGTGCTGCACCTGATCTCGATCGCCCACAACTGGCGCCTGCGCGTGCGCACCTACGCCGCCGACGACGACATGCCGGTCGTGCCGTCCCTGGTGGACGTCTGGTCCGGCGTCAACTGGTACGAGCGCGAGGCCTTCGATTTCTACGGCGTGCTGTTCGAGGGACACCCCGACCTGCGCCGCATCCTGACCGACTACGGCTTCATCGGCCATCCCTTCCGCAAGGACTTCCCGCTGTCGGGCACCGTCGAAATGCGTTTCGACCCCGAGCAGAAGCGGGTCATCTACCAGCCCGTCACCATCGAGCCGCGCGAAGTCACGCCGCGGGTCATCCGCGAAGACGGTTACGGAGCAGGGCGCTAATCATGGCAGAGATCAAGAACTACACCCTCAACTTCGGTCCCCAGCACCCGGCCGCGCACGGCGTGCTGCGCCTGGTGCTGGAACTGGACGGCGAAGTCATCCAGCGCGCCGACCCCCACATCGGGCTGCTGCACCGGGCCACCGAAAAGCTGGCCGAACACAAGACCTTCCTGCAGGCCTTGCCCTACATGGACCGTCTCGACTACGTGTCCATGATGTGCAACGAGCACGCCTACGTCATGGCGATCGAAAAGCTGCTGGGCGTGGAGGTGCCGCTGCGGGCGCAGTACATCCGGGTGATGTTCGACGAGATCACCCGCGTGCTGAACCACCTGATGTCGCTGGGTTCGCACGCGCTGGACGTGGGCGCGATGGCGGTGTTCCTGTACGCCTTCCGCGAGCGCGAGGACCTGATGGACTGCTACGAGGCGGTCTCGGGCGCCCGCATGCACGCGGCCTACTACCGCCCGGGCGGCGTCTACCGCGACCTGCCCGAGCGCATGCCGCAGTACCGCCCCAGCAAACTGCGCAGCGACAAGGAAATGAAGGCCCTGAACGATGACCGCTCGGGCTCGCTGCTCGACTTCATCGAGTCCTTCACCAATCGCTTCCCCGGCTACATCGACGAATACGAGACCCTGCTGACCGACAACCGGATCTGGAAACAGCGCCTGGTCGACGTCGGCATCGTCAGTCCCGAGCGCGCCAAGGCGCTGGGCTTCACCGGCCCGATGCTGCGCGGTTCGGGCATCGCGTGGGACCTGCGCAAGATGCAGCCCTACGAGGTCTACGACCTGGTCGACTTCGACGTGCCGGTGGGCACGAACGGCGACTGCTACGACCGCTACCTCGTCCGCATCGAGGAAATGCGCCAGAGCAACCGCATCATCAAGCAGTGCGTGGAATGGCTGCGCAACAATCCCGGCCCCGTCATGACGAGCAACCACAAGGTCGCTCCGCCCAGCCGCGCCGAGATGAAGACCAGCATGGAAGAGCTGATCCACCATTTCAAGCTCTTCACCGAAGGTTTCCACGTGCCCCCGGGCGAGGCCTATGCCGCAGTCGAGCACCCCAAGGGCGAATTCGGCATCTACCTGGTGTCGGACGGCGCGAACAAGCCGTACCGCCTGAAGATCCGCGCCCCGGGCTTTGCCCACTTGCAATCGCTGGACGAGATGGCGCGCGGCCACATGATCGCCGACGCCGTCACGATTATCGGCACGCAGGACATCGTGTTCGGCGAGATCGACCGCTGAACCCATGACCGCGTCCCAACCGGATACCACCATGCTGCTTTCCGAACAGGCCCTCAAGAAGATCGACCGCGAAGTCTCCAAGTACCCGGCCGAACAGAAACAGTCCGCCGTGATGGCGGCGCTGGCCATCGCGCAGGACGAGAAGGGCTGGCTGTCGCAAGAGGTGATGGAAGAAGTCGCGAACGTCCTCGGCATGCCTCCCATCGCCGTGCAGGAAGTCGCGACCTTCTACAACATGTACAACCTCAAGCCCATGGGGCAGTACAAGATCTCGGTCTGCACCAACCTGCCCTGTGCCCTGCGCGACGGCGAGAAGGCCGGGCACCACCTGAAGCAGAAGCTGGGTATCGATTATCGGGAAACGACCCCGGACGGCGTGTTCACGCTGGTCGAGGGCGAATGCATGGGAGCCTGCGGCGACGCGCCCGTGCTGCTGGTGAACAACAAGCGTATGTGCATTCAGATGTCCGAGGCCAAGCTCGACGCGCTCGTCGATGAATTGAAGGCCGAGGCGAATGCCGGAGGTGCAAAATGAGCGTGGCCGAACCGGTCATCAGCACGGCGTTCCACAACCGCCACATCGACCCGCAGATCATGGCGGGGCTGGACGGCAGCAACTGGCGCCTGAACGACTACGTCGCGCGCGGCGGCTACGAGGCCCTGCGCAAGATCCTGTCCACCGGCATGACGCCCGAGCAGGTCATCGCCGAGGTCAAGTCCTCGGGACTGCGCGGCCGTGGCGGCGCGGGCTTCCCGACCGGCCTGAAGTGGAGCTTCATGCCGCGCACCTTCCCGGGCCAGAAGTACCTGGTCTGCAACTCCGACGAAGGCGAGCCGGGCACGTTCAAGGATCGCGACATCCTGCGCTACAACCCGCACATCGTGATCGAGGGCATGGCCATCGCCGCCTACGCGATGGGCATTTCCGTGGGCTACAACTACATCCACGGCGAGATCTTCGAGGTGTACGAGCGTTTCGAGGAAGCGCTGGAAGAGGCGCGCGCCGCCGGCTTCCTGGGCAACAACATCCTCGGCTCGAATTTCAGCTTCCAGCTGCACGGCCACCACGGCTACGGCGCCTACATCTGCGGCGAGGAAACCGCGCTGCTCGAATCGCTGGAAGGCAAGAAGGGCCAGCCGCGCTTCAAGCCGCCGTTCCCGGCCAGCTTCGGTCTGTACGGCAAGCCCACCACGATCAACAACACCGAGACCTTCGCCGCGGTGCCCTGGATCATCCGCCACGGCGGCGACGCCTACCTGCAGGTGGGCAAGCCCAACAACGGCGGCACCAAGCTGTACTCGGTCTCGGGCGACGTCGAATACCCCGGCAACTTCGAGGTGCCGATGGGTACGCCGTTCTCCAAGCTGCTGGAGCTGGCCGGCGGCGTGCGGGGCGGCCGCAAGTTGAAGGCGGTGATTCCCGGCGGCTCCAGCGCCCCCGTGGTGCCGGCCCATATCATGATGGACTGCACGATGGACTACGACTCGATCGCCAAGGCCGGGTCGATGCTGGGATCGGGCGCGGTCATCGTGATGGACGAAACGCGCTGCATGGTGAAGTCGCTGCTGCGCCTGTCGTATTTCTATTTCGAGGAAAGCTGCGGCCAGTGCACGCCTTGCCGCGAAGGCACGGGCTGGCTGTACCGCGTGGTCCAACGCATCGAGAGCGGCAAGGGCCGTCCGGAAGACCTGGACCTGCTCGATTCGGTGGCCGGCAACATCATGGGCCGCACGATCTGCGCGCTGGGCGATGCCGCGGCCATGCCGGTGCGGGGCTTCCTGAAGCACTATCGCGACGAATTCATGTACCACATCGAGCACAAGCACTGCCTGGTGCCCGAGTACCTGTAGCCGCCGGCCCGCGCGCAAACAGGCATTTACCGAAACGCACACGCTCCGCCCGATGACGGGGCAAACGGAAATAAGATGGTTGAAATTACGATCGACGGCAAGACAGTGGAGGTGGCCGAGGGCAGCATGATCATGCATGCCGCCCAGAAGGTCGGCCTCTACGTGCCGCATTTCTGCTATCACAAGAAGCTGTCGATCGCGGCCAACTGCCGCATGTGTCTGGTCGACGTCGAGAAGGCCCCCAAGCCGCTGCCCGCCTGTGCCACTCCGGTCAGCAACGGCATGGTGGTCCATACCGCTTCCGAGAAGGCCATCAACGCCCAGAAGGGCGTGATGGAGTTCCTGCTGATCAACCACCCGCTCGATTGCCCGATCTGCGACCAGGGCGGCGAATGCCAGCTGCAAGACCTGGCCGTGGGCTACGGCGGCTCGTCCTCGCGCTACAGCGAGGAAAAGCGCGTCGTGTTCCACAAGAACCTGGGCCCGCTGGTGTCGGCCGAGGAAATGGCCCGCTGCATCCAGTGCACCCGCTGCGTGCGGTTCGGCCAAGAGATCGCCGGCGTGATGGAACTCGGCATGATCAACCGTGGCGAGCATTCCGAGATCACCACTTTCGTGGGCCGCGCGGTCGAGTCCGAGCTGTCGGGCAACATGATCGACATCTGCCCGGTCGGCGCGCTCACGTCCAAGCCGTTCCGCTACAGCGCCCGCACCTGGGAGCTGGCCCGCCGCAAGTCGATCAGCCCGCATGACAGCATCGGCGCCAACCTGATCGTGCAGGTCAAGAACGACCGCGTCATGCGCGTGGTGCCGTTCGAGAACGAAGCCGTCAACGAGTGCTGGATCAGCGACCGCGACCGCTTCTCGTACGAAGGCCTGAACAGCGAGGACCGCCTGGCCGTTCCGATGGTGCGCGGCACCGACGGACTATGGAAGGAAGTCGAGTGGGCCGAGGCGCTGGACGCCGTCGCGGCCGGGCTGCAATCGGTCAAGAACAGCTACGGCGCCGGCCAGATCGGCGCGCTGGCGGCCCAATACGCCACCACCGAGGAATTCGCGCTGCTGGCCCGCCTGGTGCGGGCCCTGGGTTCCGACAACATCGATTTCCGCCTGCGCCAGACCGACGCCGGCTTCGACGCCGCGCGCGGCGGCGCCCCGTGGCTGGGCATGGCCCTGGCCGACGTCGGCGCGCTGGACCGCGTGCTGGTGGTCGGTTCCTTCCTGCGCAAGGACCATCCGCTGCTGGCCCAGCGCCTGCGCCAGGCCGCCAAGGCCGGCACGCAGGTCATCCTGGTCGACGTGGCGGCCGACGATCCGCTGATGCCCGTGGCCGAGCGCGTCACGGTCGCCCCGGCAGCGCTGCCGTCCGTGCTGGCCGAGATCGCCGTGGCGCTGGCCCAGGCCAAGGAAGCGGCCATCGCGCCCGAACTGGCCGGCGTGCAGCCGGGCGAAGCGGCCCGCCGCATCGCCGCGCTGCTGGCTTCCGGCGAAAACACCGCCGTGCTGCTGGGCAACCTGGCGGCGCAGCATCCGCAAGCCTCGACGCTGGCGGCCAACGCGCAACTGATCGCGCAGGCCACCGGCGCCCGCCTGGGCTTCACGACCGAGGGCGGCAACACGGTGGGCGGCTACCTGGCCGAAGCCGTGCCGATGCGCGGCGGCAAGACCGCGGCGCAGATGTTCGCCGAGCCGCTCAAGGCCCACATCGTGGTGCATGCCGAACCGGCGCTGGACGCGGCCGACGGCGTGGCCGCGCTGCGCGCGCTGCGCGCCGCGCAATTCAACGTGGCCCTGACCTCGTACCGCTCCGCCGCCGAGGACTGGGCCCACGTGATGCTGCCCATCGCGCCGTTCACCGAAACCTCGGGTACCTTCGTCAATGCCGAGGGCAGGGCGCAGAGCTTCAAGGGGACGGTCCGTCCGCTGGGCCAGACGCGTCCTGGCTGGAAGGTGCTGCGCGTGCTGGGCAATGCCCTGGAGCTGCCTGGCTTCGACGACGAGACCTCCGAATCCGTGCGCGACGCGGTGCTGGCCGGCGAGATCGCGCCGCGCCTGTCGAACGCCATCGGCGCCAAGCCGGGGGTGGGTAGCGAGGTCCAGGGCCTGCAACGCGTGGCCGACGTACCGCTGTTCTCCAGCGACGCCATCGCGCGCCGCGCGCCGGCGCTGCAGTCGACCCCGGCCGCCGATGCGCCCGAGGCCCGTGTCAACGCCGCGACCGTGGCCGGCCTGGGCCTGGCCGACGGCGACCGCGTGCGCGTGAAGTCGTCGACCGGCTCGATCGAACTCTTCCTTTCCGTGGATGACGCCGTGCCGGCAGGCGCCGTGCGCATCGCCGCCGCCCATGCCTCGACCTTCGCGCTCGGCGGCGCATTCGAACAACTCAGCGTGGAGCGTGCCTGATGCAGTGGATCGACGTCATTCAGGCTCAAGGAACGGAGCTGATCGGCCCGGTAGCCTGGTCGGTGGTGTGGAACATCGTCAAGATCGTTTGCATCGCGGTGCCCATCATCCTGTGCGTGGCTTACCTCACGTACTGGGAACGCAAGATGATCGGCTGGATGCACGTTCGCCTGGGGCCCAACCGCGTGGGCCCGAAGGGCTTGCTGCAGCCGTTCGCCGACGTGCTCAAGCTGCTGACCAAGGAAGTGATCGTTCCCAGCAACGCCAACAAGGTGCTCTACATCGTGGCGCCCGCCGTGGTGCTGATGCCTGCCCTGGCCGCCTGGGCGGTGGTGCCGTTCGGCCCCGAGGTCGTGCTGGCCAACGTCAACGCCGGCCTGCTCTACATCATGGCCATCACTTCGCTGGGCGTCTACGGCGTGATCATCGCCGGCTGGGCCTCGAACTCGAAGTACGCCTTCCTGGGCGCGCTGCGCGCCTCGGCGCAGATGGTGTCCTATGAGCTGGCCATCGGCTTCGTGCTGGTGACGGTGCTGCTGGTGTCCGGCAGCCTGAACATGAGCGAGATCGTCCTGAAGCAGGCCGATGGACGCTTCGCCGGCATGGGGCTGACTTTCCTGTCGTGGAACTGGCTGCCGCTCCTGCCGCTGTTCGTGGTCTACATCATCTCGGCCGTGGCGGAAACCAACCGCCATCCCTTCGACGTGGTCGAGGGCGAGTCCGAGATCGTGGCGGGCCACATGGTGGAATACTCCGGCATGACCTTCGCCCTGTTCTTCCTGGGCGAATACGCCAACATGATCCTGTTGTCCGCGCTGGCCTCGATCATGTTCCTGGGCGGCTGGCTGCCCCCGATCGACGTGGCGCCGCTGACCTGGGTGCCGGGCTGGATCTGGCTGGCGCTCAAGACGTTCTTCGTGGTCTCGTTGTTCATCTGGTTCCGTGCGTCTTTCCCGCGCTATCGCTACGACCAGATCATGCGCCTGGGCTGGAAGGTCTTCATCCCGCTGACGCTGGTCTGGCTGCTGGTGGTGGCGGTCTGGATGCAGACGTCCTGGAACATCTGGAAGTAATGCCCGCCCTGTGCGAGCCCAAGAATAGGCAGGACTGAATCATGCAAGCGATCAAGGAATTCTTCGGCAGCCTGATGCTGACCGAACTCCTCAAGGGATTGCGCCTGACGGGGCGGTACATGTTCGCCCGCAAGATCACGGTGCAGTATCCCGAGGAAAAGACCCCGATGTCCCCGCGCTTCCGGGGCCTGCATGCCTTGCGGCGCTATCCCAACGGGGAAGAGCGCTGCATCGCCTGCAAGCTGTGCGAGGCGGTCTGTCCGGCGGTGGCGATCACGATCGAATCCGAGGTGCGCGAGGACGGCACGCGCCGCACCAACCGCTACGACATCGACCTGACCAAGTGCATCTTCTGCGGCTTCTGCGAGGAAAGCTGCCCGGTGGACTCCATCGTCGAGACGCACATCCACGAATATCACGGCGAGCAGCGGGGCGACCTGTATTTCACCAAGGAAATGCTGCTGGCGGTCGGCGACCGCTATGAAGCCGAGATCGCGCAGAACCGTGCGCAGGACGCGAAATACCGGTAACCGAAACCCAAACCATGACCGCCATACTGTTCTATATATTCGCCGCGATCCTTGTCGTGGCCGCCTGCCGGGTCATCGTCGCGCGCAGCCCCGTTACCGCCGTCATGCACCTGGTGCTGTCGTTCTTCACCGCGTCCATGATCTGGATGCTGTTGAAGGCGGAGTTCCTCGCCATCCTGCTGGTGCTCGTGTACGTGGGCGCGGTGATGGTGCTGTTCCTGTTCGTCGTGATGATGCTGGACATCGACAGCGCCAAGCTGCGCCAGGGCTTCAAGACCTACCTGCCGCTGGGCATCGTGGTGGGCGTCATCATGGTGGGCGAAATGGCCTTCGTGCTGGCCAATGCCTACTGGGATCCCAGCGTGCCGCAGGCACCGGCCGACTTCAACAACACGCGTGCCATCGGCGTGGCGATGTACACCGAATACATCTACGCCGTCGAGATCGCCGCCGTGATCCTGCTGGTGGGCATGGTCGCCGCCATCGCGCTCACGCTGCGCCGCCGCTCCGACGTCAAGGTGACCCGGCCGTCCGAGCAGATCCGCGTGCGCCGCCAGGATCGCGTGCGCCTGGTATCGATTCCGTCGCAAACCGAAAATTCCCAGGAAGGCGAGAGCGCCCAGGCGCCTGCCGCCACCGAACCCAAGGGAAGCCAACCATGACCCTGACCCTAGGCCACTTCCTCGTGCTGGGCGCGATCCTGTTCGCGATCAGCATCGTCGGCATCTTCCTCAACCGCAAGAACATCATCGTGCTGCTGATGGCGATCGAACTGATGCTGCTGGCGGTGAACATGAATTTCGTCGCTTTCTCCAGTTGGATGGGCGATCTGAGCGGGCAGGTGTTCGTGTTCTTCATCCTGACCGTGGCGGCCGCCGAATCCGCCATCGGCCTGGCGATCCTGGTTGTATTGTTCCGCAACCTGAACACGATCAATGTTGATGAACTTGACCGGCTGAAGGGCTGACGGTCCGGGCTACGAGAAAATCAAGACATGTCGGTACCTAAGCTCTATCTCCTTATCGCTTTCGCCCCGCTGGTCGGGTCCGCCATCGCCGGCCTGTTCGGCACCGGCTTCCTCGGACGCTGGGTCGGCCGTGCCGGCGCGCACTGGGTCACGATCCTGGGCGTGCTGGTCTCGGCCATCGGCTCGGCCTTCGTGCTGCAGGACGTCCTGGCGGGCAACACCTTCAACGGCACGCTCTACACCTGGAGCGCGATCGGCGGCATCAAGCTGGAAATCGGCTTCATGATCGACACGCTGTCGGCCATGATGATGGTGGTGGTCACCTCGGTGTCGCTGATGGTGCACATCTACACCATCGGCTACATGAAGGACGATCCCGGCTACCAGCGGTTCTTCGCCTACATCTCGCTGTTCACCTTCTCGATGCTGATGCTGGTCATGTCCAACAACATGCTCCAGCTCTTCTTCGGATGGGAGGCCGTGGGCCTGGTGTCCTATCTGCTGATCGGCTTCTGGTACACCCGTCCCACCGCGATCTTCGCCAACATGAAGGCCTTCCTGGTCAACCGTGTCGGCGACTTCGGCTTCGTGCTGGGCATCGGCCTCCTGTTCGCCTACGCCGGCTCGATGAACTACACCGAGGTGTTCTCGCAGTCGGACAAGCTGGCCGGCCTAACCTTCCCGGGCACCGACTGGATGCTGCTGAGCGTGGCCTGCATCGCGCTGTTCGTGGGCGCGATGGGCAAGTCGGCGCAGTTCCCGCTGCACGTCTGGCTGCCCGACTCGATGGAAGGCCCGACCCCGATCTCCGCACTGATCCACGCCGCCACCATGGTGACGGCCGGCATCTTCATGGTGGCGCGCTTCTCGCCGCTGTTCGAGCTGTCGCCCACCGCGCTGTCGTTCATCATCGTCATCGGCGCGATCACCGCGCTGTTCATGGGTTTCCTGGGCATCATCCAGAACGACATCAAGCGCGTGGTGGCCTATTCCACGCTGTCGCAGCTGGGCTACATGACCGTCGCGCTGGGCGCCTCGGCCTACTCGGTGGCGATCTTCCACCTGATGACCCACGCCTTCTTCAAGGCGCTGCTGTTCCTGGCGGCGGGCTCGGTCATCATCGGCATGCACCACGACCAGGACATCCGCAACATGGGCGGCCTGCGCAAGTACATGCCCATCACCTGGATCACCTTCCTGCTGGGTTCGCTGGCGCTGATCGGCACGCCGTTCTTCGCCGGGTTCTACTCGAAGGAAAACATCATCGAGGCGGCCAAGCTGTCCCACGTCTGGGGGTCGGGCTTCGCCTACTTCGCCGTGCTGGCCGGCGTGTTCGTGACGGCGTTCTACTCGTTCCGCCTGTACTTCCTGGTCTTCCACGGCAAGGAGCGCTTCGACACCTCGGGCGCGCACGGCCACGACGACCATGCCCACGGCAGCCATGACGACCACGGCCACGACGACCACCACCATGGCGGCGTGCCGCACGAGTCGCCCGCCGTGGTGACGGTGCCGCTGGTGCTGCTGGCCATCCCGTCCGTGATCATCGGCGCGATCGCCATCGGCCCCATGCTGTTCGGCGACTTCTTCAAGGGCGTGATCTTCAATTCGCCCGACCGCCCGGTCATGGAGCACCTGGCCGAGGACTTCCACGGCTGGGTCGCCTACGGGCTGCATGCCTTCAGTACCGTGCCGTTCTGGCTGATGCTGGCCGGCGTGGTCCTGGCGTGGTTCTTCTACATGGTCAAACCGGCCATTCCCGCCGCCATCAAGGCTCGCGCAGGCTGGCTGTACAACCTGCTCGACAACAAGTACTACATGGACAAGATCAACGAAGCCGTGTTCGCGCGCGGTGCCCGCGCGCTGGGCGGCGGCTTCTGGAAGGTGGGCGACAAGTCCCTGATCGACGGCCTCCTGGTCAACGGCAGCGCCCGTCTGGTCGGCTGGTTCGCCGGGGTGGTCCGCCACCTGCAGTCGGGCTACATCTATCACTACGCCTTCGCCATGATCATCGGCATCATGGCCCTGGTGACCTTCTTCGTCCTGCTGAACAATTGATGGCAAGCGATATGGCTCAAACTTCTTTTCCGTGGCTCTCGCTTGCGATCTTCACCCCGATCGTGTTCGGCATCCTGGTGCTGGCGGTGGGGCGTGACAGCAATCCCACCGTCGCCCGCGTGCTGGCGCTGATCGGCGCGATCGCCGGTCTCCTGGTCACGCTGCCGCTGTACACCGGCTTCGACGCCTCGACGGCGCAGATGCAGTTCGTCGAGAAGGCCACCTGGATCGCCGAGTACGGCGTCTCCTACTCCCTGGGCGTGGACGGCATCTCGCTGTGGTTCGTCCTGCTGACGGCCTTCATCACCATCATCGTGGTGCTGGCCGGCTGGGAAGTCATCACCAGCCGCGTCGCCCAGTACATGGGCGCCTTCCTGATCCTGTCGGGCCTGATGATAGGCGTGTTCGCGGCACTGGACGGCCTCCTGTTCTACGTGTTCTTCGAGGCCACGCTGATCCCGATGTACATCATCATCGGCGTGTGGGGCGGTCCCAACCGGGTCTACGCGGCGTTCAAGTTCTTCCTGTACACGCTGCTGGGCTCGCTGCTGACGCTGGTCGCCTTCATTTACCTGTGGCACTCGGCCGGCGGCACGTTCGACATCCTGACCTGGCACAAGCTGCCGCTGGGCCAGACCGAGCAGATCCTGATCTTCCTGGCCTTCCTGATGGCCTTCGCCGTGAAGGTGCCGATGTGGCCGGTCCACACCTGGCTGCCCGACGCCCACGTCGAGGCGCCCACGGGCGGTTCGGTGGTGCTGGCCGCCATCATGCTGAAGCTGGGCGCCTACGGCTTCCTGCGGCTGTCGCTGCCCATCGTGCCCGATGCCGCGCATAGCCTGTCGGGCCTGATGATCGCGCTGTCGCTGATCGCCGTCATCTACATCGGCCTGGTGGCACTGGTGCAGGACGACATGAAGAAGCTGGTCGCGTATTCGTCCGTGGCGCACATGGGCTTCGTGACCCTGGGCTTCTTCATCTTCAACACCGCCGGCGTCGAAGGCGCCATCGTGCAGATGATCTCGCACGGCTTCGTGTCGGGCGCGATGTTCTTCTGCATAGGCGTGCTGTACGACCGCGTGCATTCGCGCCGCATCGCCGACTACGGCGGCGTGGTCAACACCATGCCCAAGTTCGCCACGTTCTTCGTGCTGTTCTCGATGGCCAACAGCGGCCTGCCGGCCACCAGCGGTTTCGTGGGCGAGTTCTTCGTGATCATGGGCTCGGTCGAGTACAACTTCTGGATCGGCCTCCTGGCCGCCACCGCGCTGATCCTGGGCGCCGCGTACTCGCTGTGGATGGTCAAGCGCGTCGTGTTCGGCGATATCACCCACCAGCACGTGCGCGAGCTGACCGACGTCAACGCCCGCGAGTTCTTCATCCTGGGCGTGATGGCCATCGCCGTGCTGTACATGGGCGTCTACCCCGCGCCCTTCACCGACGTGATGCACGTCTCGGTCGACGCGCTGCTCAAGCACGTCGCCATTTCGAAACTGTAAGACGCCGGACGTTACGCAATGGAATTCGCCAATCTGAACCTGTCTCTCGTCGCGCCGGAGATCACGCTGCTGGTGCTGACGTCCGCCATCCTGCTGATCGACCTGTTCGTCAAGGATGAAGGCCGCGCGGTGACGCACATCCTGTCCCTGGCCACGCTGGTGGTGCTGACCTGGATGAGCCTGTCGGACCTGGCCTCGGGCGTGCAGGGCGCGGCCTTCGACGGCATGTACGTGACCGACAGCCTGGCCCACGTGCTCAAGGTGTTCTCGTACATCGCGGTGGGCGTGACGCTGATCTACGGCAAGGGCTACGCCAAGGACCGCGGCATGCTGCGCGGCGGCGAGCTGTACGTGCTGTCGCTGCTGGCGCTGCTGGGCCAGATGGTCATGATCTCGGCCGGCAACATGCTGACGATCTACCTTGGCCTGGAGCTGATGTCGCTGTCGTTCTACGCGCTGGTCGCGCTGCGCCGCGAGCACACCGTGTCCACCGAGGCGGCCATGAAGTATTTCGTGCTGGGCGCGCTGGCCTCGGGCCTGCTGCTGTACGGCATGTCCATGATCTATGGCGCCACCGGCACGCTGAACCTGGCCGGCATCGCACGCGCCACCTCCGGTGCCACCGACAACCACATGATCCTGGTCTTCGGGCTGGTGTTCCTGGTCGCGGGCCTGGCGTTCAAGCTCGGCGTCGTGCCGTTCCACATGTGGGTGCCCGACGTTTACCAGGGCGCGCCCACGGCCGTGACGCTGCTGCTGGGCGGCGCGCCCAAGCTGGCCGCCTTCGCCATCGTGCTGCGCCTGCTGGTCGACGGCCTGTTCGGC
This sequence comes from Pigmentiphaga sp. H8, assembly GCF_003854895.1. Taxonomy (NCBI): domain Bacteria; kingdom Pseudomonadati; phylum Pseudomonadota; class Betaproteobacteria; order Burkholderiales; family Alcaligenaceae; genus Pigmentiphaga; species Pigmentiphaga sp. H8. The sequence goes on from NZ_CP033966.1 coordinate 2,327,265, forward strand.
CTGGCGGCCGACTGGCAGCCCATGCTGGCGATCATGGCCGTGCTGTCGCTGGCCATCGGCAACCTGGCCGCCATCATGCAGTCCAACATCAAGCGCATGCTGGCCTATTCGACCATCTCGCACATGGGCTTCGTGCTGCTGGGCCTGATGTCCGGCGTGGTCGAGGGCAGCGCCTTCAACGCCCAGAACGCCTACACCTCGGCCATGTTCTACGTGGTCGTCTACGTGCTGACCACGCTCAGCTCGTTCGGCGTGCTGATGCTGCTGTCGCGCTCGGGCTTCGAGTGCGAGAACGTCGACGACCTGAAGGGCCTGAACCGCCGCAACCCGTGGTTCGCAGGCGTGATGCTGGTGCAGATGTTCTCGCTTACCGGCATTCCGCCCACGGTCGGCTTCTACGCCAAGCTGGCGGTGCTGCAGTCGCTGATCCAGACCAACCACGTCGTGCTGGCCGTGGTGGCCGTGCTGTTCTCGCTGATCGGCGCTTTCTACTACCTGCGGGTGGTGAAGGTCGTGTACTTCGACGATCCGGTCGACCAGGCCCCGCTGCAAGGCTCGGCGGGCTTTCGTACCGTGCTGTCGGTCAACGGCGTGCTGCTGTTGGTCCTGGGGGTGTTCCCCGCGCCGTTGGTCGCCCTGTGCGCCCAGGCCATCTCCAGCTCGCTCGCGCTCTGAGCTTCTGCCCCGGCGGCGGCGCGGCCGCGCCGCCGCCGTTCCCGACCGGGTTTGTCGTGACAGGAACCCCGCCTTGAAACAGACCCTCGCCATCTACGTCCTGATCCTGCTGGCCCTGGTGACCGCGAACCTGCCGTTCCTGTCGGAACGCGTGTTCGGCGCGGTGGCCTTTCGCCGGGACGGCGCGCCTGCCCGCAAGCCTTTCTGGCTGAGGCTGGTCGAGGTGCTGGTGCTGTATCTGGTGGTCGGCGGCATCGGCCTGGGTTTCGAGGCCAGCCTGGGCAACGTGTTTCCCCAGGGATGGCAGTTCTACGCCATTACCTTGACGCTGTATCTCGTGTTGGCCTACCCGGGTTTCGTGTACCGTTATCTTTTCAAACGGACTGCTCGATGAGCGATGATCGAGCCCTGGAGGAACTGGCGCGCAGTTCGGACCGGCTGCGCGAAGCGCCCCTGACCAGCGAAGCGGTGTTCCGCGGCAAACTGCTGGACGTGCGCCGCGACACCGTCCGGCTGCCGGGCGGGGCGACCGCCACGCGCGAATACATCATGCATCCGGGCGCGTCCATGATCGTGCCCATGCTGCCGGACGGGCAGGTGGTGCTGGTGCGGCAGTACCGCTACCCCATGCACCGGGCCTTCATCGAATTTCCGGCTGGCAAGATCGATCCCGGCGAGGCCCCGCTGGCCACCGCGCAGCGGGAACTGCTGGAGGAAACGGGCTACCGGGCCAGCAAGTGGACCGAGCTCACCACCATCCACAACGCCATCGCCTATGCCAACGAGCGCATCGTGCTGTTCCTGGCCGAGGGCCTGGAGCGGGGCGAGCAGAAGCTGGACGAGCACGAGTTCCTGGAGGTGTTCACCGCCCCGCTGGAGGATCTGATGGCCTGGATCCGCCAGGGGGAGGTCACCGACGTCAAGACGGTGATCGGCGCGTTCTTCGTTTCTTCTTCTACGCGCTGACGTCCGGATAGAGGCCATGCGCCCGGCCGTACAGTCGGGCCAGGCCGAACAAGGCGTCGATGTTGGGCGTGGGCACGCCCACTTTCTGCCCCAATTCGCGCACCACGGCCACGATGGCGTCCAGCTCCAGCGGGCGGCCGGCTTGCGCATCCTGCAGCATGGAGCTCTTGAAGGCGCCGAGCTTGCGCGTGACGGCGTGGCGGTCCTCGGCGCTCTGGTCGATGGCGCAGCCCAGTTCGCGCCCGATGCGCGCGGCTTCGTCCATGGCATCGGAGCAGAACCGGCGCACCAGCGGATCGTCCAGGATGCGATCGACCGTGGCGCCGGTGATGGCCGAGACCGGGTTCATGGTCATGTTGCCCCACAGCTTGTACCAGATGTCGTGGCGGATGGCCCGCGAGGCGGTGACGTCGAAGCCCGCCTGCGCGAGCAGTGCGGCGATGCGCTCCACCCGCGCCGAAGCGGTGCCGTCCGGTTCGCCGATGATGAGGCCGCCCCCCATGTGGTGCTGGACCAGGCCCGGCTCCGGCGTCGAGGTGCTGGCATGGACGACGCAGCCGACCACGCGCGCGGCGGGGATGCCGCGCGCGATCCGGCCGTCGGGGTCGATGGTCGACAGGGCGGCCTGTTCTGGCGGCAGGATGCCGTGCGCGAACCACCACGGTACACCGTTCATGGCCGGCAGCACGGCGGTATCCGGACCCAGCAGGGGCGCGAGCCCGTCCGCGACGGCGGCCAGGGCGGGGCCCTTGACGGCGATCACCACCAGGTCCTGCGGGCCCAGGGCTTGCGCCCGGTCGCTGGTCGTGACCGGCGCCTGGACGAGTCCGCCGTCCTGCCGCAGCCGCCAGCCGTGCGATTGCAGCGCCGCCAGCGTGGCGCCGCGAGCCAGGGCGCTGACCGAGCAGGCGCCGGTGGCCGCCAGGCGGGCACCGATGAATCCGCCGATGGCGCCGGCGCCCACGATGCAGACCTTCATGCTTGCTTTGCGCGTCATTCCAGCGTGACGTTGGCTTTCTGGATCAGGCCTTGGTAGGTCTTGGACTTGGCCGCGACCTGGCGGCGGATCTCGTCGGGCGACCAGCTGATGGTCTGGAAGGCGAAGGTGTCCAGGCGCTTCTTGATCTCGGGATCGGCCACGACCTTGGCGACGTCGGCGTTGATCTTGTCGCGGATGGCGGCCGGGAGACCCTTGGGCGCCAGCAGCACGACGAAGGAGTTGACGTCCAGGCTGGCGGGCCCGCCGCTTTCGGCCACGGTGGGCACGTCGGGCATCTGCGGAATGCGCTTGGGCGCCGCGACCGCGATGTAGCGCAGCTTGCCGGCCTGGTAGGGGCCCTGGCTGGAGGCGATGGTGGCCATGCTCCAGTTCACTTCCTGGGTGCTGACGGCCGCGTACAACTGCCCGACCTCCTTGTAGGGCACGTGTTGCATGCTGACGCTGGCTTCGCTTTCCAGGGCGATGCCACCCAGGTGGCCGGGGCTGCCTATGCCCCAGGATCCGTAGGTGACCTGGCCGGGCTTGGCCTTGGCGGCGGCGACCAGGTCGGAAACGGATTTCCACGGCGACTGGGCGGAGACGGAAACCAGGAAGGGGGTGATGAACAGGGTGGCGACGGGGTCGAAGACCTTGTCGGGATCGTACTGGCGGCTCTTGTACAGGTGGGGCAGGGCGGCGAGCTGTTCGCTGTCGAGCTGCAGCAGCGAGTAGCCGTCGGGGGCCGCGCGCTTGAAGGAATCGATGGCGATGAAACCGGCGCCGCCGGGCCGGTTCTCGACCACGACGCGCTGGCCCCAGGCCTTGCCCAGGCGATCGGCGACCAGGCGCAGGACGGTGTCGGGGCCGCTGCCGACGGAGAAGGAGGTGACCAGGGTGACGGGTTTGGAGGGGTAGGCGTCGGCGGCGTGGGCCGTGGGCTGGAGCGCGACGCCGGCAAGCGTTGCGACGGCCACACATTGTGCGAGGAAGGCGCGGCGCGCGAACGGGGCGCGGAGGCGGTGGGGCATGGTTGGTCTCCTCATGGGTTTCTTGTGCCCGCTAAGAATAGTGCCCGTCCCGCAGCGCGTCAAAATGGCCGTGGGCACGGCGCTTGCCGCGCGTCATCCTGGTTCAACAGGAGGTGCATCATGACGGTGAAGCTGGAAGCGGGGCAGGTGCTGCCCGATTATGTCCTGCCCGACCATACGAAGACGGCCCGCGCGTTGTCGGCGCTGCAGGGGGACGACCCCATGCTGCTGGTGCTGATCCGCGGGTTTTTCTGCCCGAAGGACCGCGAGCAGTTGAAGGCGTTGACGCGGTTCCATCCGCAGTTGGTGGTGGGCAACTGCCGGCTGGTGGTGGTGACCATTGACGACTGGCATACGACCAACAATCTGCGCCAGCAGTTGGGGGCGCACTATCCGTTCTTGTACGACGAGCAGAGGCGGGTGCGGGACGAGCTGGATATCCTGGAGTACACGGACACGCAGCATGAACCGATGATTCCGCATACCCTGCTATTGGCCCCGGGGCTGAAGATACGCAAGGTCTGGAACGGCTATTATTACTGGGGGCGTCCGTCGGTGGCGGAGCTGCATGGGGAGTTGCGGGCGCTGACGCGGGAGATACGGCCGGATTGGGATTTGCGGGATCCGCAGGTGCGGGAGCGTTGGAAGCGGGGGGAGAAGAAGGCTTTCTATCCCTACGGGGTGAAGTCCATGGAGGATGTGTTGCGCGAGATGGCGGGGGCGGTGGATCAGTACGCGGGGGACGCGTCGAAGAAAGGGGCTTGAGACGGCCGCCCCCGCGGCGGGCCGGACACGGCCTGCGGCGGGGGCGGGTGGGCAGCTAGCGGGTTTGCGCCTTTTTCTTCGCGCGGTAGGCGTGCAGCAGCGGTTCGGTGTAGCCGTTGGGCTGGCTGCGGCCTTCGAAGACCAGGGCCGAGGCGGCCTGGAAGGCCAGGGAAGTTTCCTCGTTGCCGGACATGGGTTCGTACAGCGGATCGCTGGCGTTCTGCTGGTCGACCACCTTGGCCATGCGCTTGAGCACGTCGCGGACCTGGGCTTCGTTGGTGATGCCGTGGCGCAGCCAGTTGGCGATGTGCTGGCTGGAGATGCGCAGGGTGGCGCGGTCTTCCATCAGGCCGACGTTGTGGATGTCGGGCACCTTGGAGCAGCCCACGCCCTGGTCGATCCAGCGCACCACGTAGCCCAGGATGCCCTGGGCGTTGTTCTCGAGTTCCTGCTGGATGTCGGCGGGCGACCAGGCGGCGGGGTCGCCGACGGGGACGGTCAGGAGGCCTTGCTGGAGTTCCTGGCTGACCGCGCTCAGCCTGGTCTTTTCCAGTTCCTGCTGGACGGCCTGCACGTCCACCTGGTGGTAATGCATGGCGTGCAGGGTGGCGGCGGTGGGCGAGGGGACCCAGGCGGTGTTGGCGCCGGCCTTGGGGTGGGCGATCTTCTGTTCCAGCATGGCGGCCATCAGGTCGGGCATGGCCCACATGCCCTTGCCGATCTGGGCGCGGCCGCGAAGGCCGGCGTCCAGGCCGATCAGCACGTTGCTGCGTTCGTAGGCGGCGATCCAGGCCGAGGCCTTCATGTCGCCCTTGCGCAGCATGGGGCCGGCCTCCATGGCGGTGTGGATCTCGTCGCCGGTGCGGTCCAGGAAGCCGGTGTTGATGAAGGCCACGCGGGGGCTGGCGGCGGCGATGCAGGCTTTGAGGTTGACGCTGGTGCGGCGCTCCTCGTCCATGATGCCCATCTTCATCGCGTGGCGCGGCAGGCCCAGCAGGTCTTCGACGCGGTCGAACAGTTCGCTGGCGAAGGCCACTTCGGCCGGGCCGTGCATCTTGGGCTTGACGACGTAGAACGAGCCCTTGCGCGAGTTGCGGCGGATTTTCAGGTCGGGCAGCGAGGCCAGCGTGGCGACGACGGCGTCCAGGATGCCTTCCGGGATCTCGTTGCCGTCCTGGTCCAGCACGGCGGGGTTGGTCATCAGGTGGCCGACGTGGCGCACGAACATCAGCGAGCGCCCATGCAGCGTCAGCGACGAGCCGTCGGCGGCGGTGTATTCGCGGTCGGCGTTCAGGCGGCGGGTGAAGGTCTTGCCGTTCTTGGTGACTTCCTCGGTCAGGTCGCCCTTGTTCAGGCCCAGCCAGTTGCGGTAGATCTTGACCTTGTCGTCGGTGTCGACCGCGGCGACGGAGTCTTCGCAGTCCATGATGGTGGTGATGGCCGATTCCAGCACGACGTCCTTGACGCCGGCGGCGTCGGTGGCGCCGATCTGGCTGGCGCGGTCGACCTGGATCTCGAAGTGCAGGCCGTTGCCCTTGAGCAGGACGGCCGAGGGCGCCTGGGCCTGGCCCTGGTGGCCGGCGAACTGTTCGGGCCGGCGCAGGCCGGTTTCGCCCTGCTTGAGCGCCACCACGAGCTTGCCGTCGCGCACCGAGTAGCCGGTGGCGTCGGCATGCGAGCCCTGGGCCAGCGGCGCGGCCTGGTCGAGGAAGGCGCGGGCGCGGGCGATGACGGCCTGGCCGCGCACGGGGTTGTAGCCGGCGCTGCGTTCGGCGCCGCCGGTCTCGGGCAGGGCGTCGGTGCCGTAGAGGGCGTCGTACAGGCTGCCCCAGCGCGCGTTGGCGGCGTTCAGGGCATAGCGCTGGTTGGAGACCGGCACCACGAGCTGCGGACCGGCCTGTTCGGCGATCTCGGTGTCGACGTTGTCGGTGGTGACGCGGACCTGTTCGGGCTGGGGCAGCAGGTAGCCGATGCGTTCCAGGAAGGCGCGGTAGGCCGCCTGGTCGCTGACGGGGCCGGGATGGGCGCGGTGCCAGCCGTCGATCTCGGCCTGCAGGCGGTCGCGCTCGGCCAGCAGCGCGCGGTTCTTGGGCGCGAGGTCGTGCACGATCCGCGAGAAGCCTTGCCAGAAGCGATCGCTGTCGAGGCCGGTGCCGGGAAGGGCTTCCTGTTCGATGAAGCGGTCGAGTTCGTTCGCCACTTGCAGACCGTGGCGATGGGTGCGTTCCGTCATGGGGATTCTCCTGGCTATGCCTGATGGTGCTGGCGGCCCTCGCGGGCCGCGCCAATGGGATGTATCGATGATAAACGTAGGAGCCGAGCCCAGGGCCCTGGAATACCGTGCGCCGGAGTCACAATTGCTTTGCGTGGGAAGAGGGAATACGAGGGAAGGAAGCGCGCGAGGCGAGACAGATGCCGGCCGAGCAGGCATAATTCGATGTAATTGAGATCGATTCTCCTTTGCATTTCCGTCCGAGGTATTACGCCATGTCGCTCCAAAGCGCCTCTTCGCCGTCGCTGGCCCTGCGCCTGAAAACCGAAACCGCTCCCTTGCACGAGAAGCTCGACAAGCTCGTGATGTCGCTCAAGCCGTTCGACACCCGGGAGAACTATGGCCGCTTCGTCGCCGCCCAGTATCTTTTCCAGCGCGACATCGAGTCGCTGTACGACGACCAGGCCTACGCGGCCCGGATTCCGGACCTGGCCACGCGGCCCCGGCTGGCGGCGGCGCACGCCGATCTGCAGGACCTGGGGCAGGCCATTCCCGAGGCCGGCGAAGCGCCGCGGGGGCAGGGCATGGCCCTGCCCGAAGGCCTGGGCTGGCTGTACGTGTCCGAGGGCTCCAAGCTGGGCGCGGCCTTCCTGTTCAAGGAAGCGGGCCAGCGGCTGGGGCTGGACGAGAACTTCGGCGCCCGCAACCTGGCATCGCCTGCCGACGGCCGCGGGGCGGCGTGGAAGCGTTTCGTCCAGGCGCTGGATGGCAGCGGCCTGTCCGCCCAGGAGCAGGACAGGGTGGTGGCCGGGGCCAGCGCCGCCTTCGAGCGCTTCGCCGTGCTGCTGGCGCGCAGCTATGATCTGAAGGGCGAGCCGTCGCTCGCGTGAGGGAATGATGTCGATGTCCACTATGACGGAGCGCCGCCGGGCTTTGCTGGCGGCGCTGCCGGCCGGCCTTCTGCTGGGGGCCCTGGCGCCGGTGGCGCGCGCCGCCCGGCCGCTGGCCCAGGGGCCGCGCGTGGTGTCGGTGGGAGCCGGCGTGACCGAGATCGTCTATGCGCTGGGCGGCCAATCCCAGCTGTTGGCGGTCGATACCAGCAGCCTTTACCCGCCCCAGGCCCTGGCGCTGCCCAAGGTCGGCTACCAGCGCACGCTGTCGGCCGAAGGCGTGCTGTCCCTGGGGCCGCAGGTGCTGCTGGCGGGCCAGGAGGCGGGTCCGCCCGCGGTGCTGCGGCAGATCGAGTCGGCGGGGGTCAAGGTCGTGCACGTCGATGGCGACTACACCTTCGACGGCGTGTTGGGGCGCATCGGTACCGTGGCGGCCGCGCTGGGCCGGCAGGCCGAAGGCCAGGCGCTGGCCGACGGGCTGTCGTCGCGCTGGCAGGCCTTGCAGGCCCGCATCGCGGCGGCGCCGCTGCGCGGGCCGGGCGGCCGGCCACTGCGCGTGGCCTGCGTGATGCGGCATGGCGCCAGCACCATGGCGGCCGGGCGGGATACGGGCGCCGACGCGATGCTCAAGCTGGTCGGCGCGGTCAATGTGTTCGGCGGCGACTTCGCCAACTACAAGCCCTTGTCGGCCGAGTCGCTGGCCAGCGCGGCGCCCGATGCCATCGTCGGCACCTTCGACGGCACGCAGGAGCCGGATGCCCGGGCGCGCCTGCTGGCCACGCCGGGCCTGGCGATGACGCCCGCCGGCCGGAACCAGCGCGCGGTGTTGTTCGACATCGTGCTGCTGCTGGGCTTCGGTCCACGCCTGCCGCAGGCGGTCGAAGACCTGTATGGCGCGCTCGGCGCATGAGGTCGGCGCCGTGACGACTGTTTCCAGCGTGGAGACGGCCACGCCGCCGTCGGGCTGGGCCCGGGTAAGAGCGGGCCGCATGCCGGCCGCCTGGCTGTTCGCGGTCCTGGCCGCGCTGCTGGCGGTGCTGGTGGTGGTGGCCGCCGGCCGCGGCGCCTATCCCATCTCGGCGTCCAACGTGCTGGCCATCCTGCTGCACAAGGCGGGCCTGTCCCAGGGCGGGTTCGAGCCCCAGCAGATGGGCGTGCTGTGGACCATACGCCTGCCGCGCGTGATGCTGGGCGTGGCGGTGGGCGCGCTGCTGGGCATGGCGGGCGCGACGCTGCAAGGCCTGTTCCGCAACCCCTTGGCCGATCCCGGCCTGATCGGGGTGTCCAGCGGGGCGGCGCTCGCGGTCGCGCTGACCATCGTGTTCGGCAACCTGTGGTGGCCGGCGCTGGCCCAGGCCATGGGGCTGGCGCTGCTGCCGGTCGCCGCCTTCGCCGGAGGCGTGCTGACCACCTTGCTGGTCTACCGTATCGGCCGCACCTCGCTGGGCGTATCCGTGGCCGCCATGCTGCTGGCGGGGATCGCCATGAACGCCATCGCCATGGCGCTGATCGGGCTCGCCAGCTACATGGCGACCGACGAGCAGCTGCGCAATCTGACCTTCTGGAACCTGGGCAGCCTGGCACCCGCCACCTGGCCCATCGTGGGCGTCGTGTCCGTGGTCGGCGCGGTGGCGCTGGCGGGCATGTGGCGCCTGCGCAGCGGGCTCAATGCGATGGCCCTGGGCGAGGCCGAGGCCCGCCACCTGGGCGTGGCGGTGGAAAGCCTGAAGGCGCTGGCGGTGGTGTTCAGCGCGCTGGCGGTGGGCATGGCGGTGGCCTTCTGCGGCATCATCGGCTTCCTGGGCCTGGTCGCGCCGCACTGCATCCGCCTGATGGCGGGGCCGGACGCGCGCATCGTGCTGCCCGGCGCGGCCCTGCTGGGCGCCGCGTTGACGGTGGGGGCCGACCTGGTCGCCCGCCTGATCATCGCGCCGGCCGAACTGCCCATAGGCGTGCTGACCGCGCTGATCGGGGCGCCGTTCTTCCTGTTCCTGCTGCTGCGGGCCAAGGGCAGGATGTTCGAAGGATGACGAGCATGCTGGAAGTCCGTTCATTGACGGTCGCGCGCCGCCAGGCCGGCCAGCCGCATCCGCGGGTGGTGTTGGACGGCATCGATTGCGCCGTGGCCGAGGGCGAGGTCGTGATGCTGATCGGCCCCAACGGCGCGGGGAAGTCCACGCTGTTGTCGACCATGGCGGGCGATCTGGGGCCGGCCGCGGGCGAGGTGCTGTTCAAGGGGCGGCCGCTGCGCCAGTGGGCGGCCGGCGAACTGGCCCGGCAGCGGGCGGTGCTGCCCCAGCGGGCCGGGCTGAGCCTGCCGTTCACCGTGGACGAGGTGGTGCACCTGGGGTGCCTGGCGCGCAGCGAGCCGCGCCGGCAGCTCGAAGGCATCGTCCGGGCGGCGCTGGAAACGGCAGGGGTCACGCATCTGGCCCAGCGCTCCATGCCCGCGCTGTCGGGCGGGGAGCAGGCCCGGGTGCATCTGGCGCGGGTGCTGGCGCAGATCTGGCCCGGCGAAACCGGGTCGGGCGCTGGCCGGCTATTGCTGCTGGACGAACCGTGCGCCAGCCTGGATCCGCATCACCAGCACTCGGTATGCACGGCGATCCGCGATTTCGCGCATCGCACCGGCGCGGCGGTGATCGTGACCATGCACGACATGAACCTGGCGGCCCAGTATGCCGACCGCATCGTGGCGCTGTGGGAAGGGCGGGTGCTGGCGGATGGCGAGCCGCGCGCGGTACTGACGCGCGACTTCGTGCGCCGGTGCTTTGCCGTCGACGCGGCGCACTGGCAGACGGACGAGGACTTCCTGGTGGCGACCCGGCCGCTGCACGGTCCGGCCTGAGGCCGCCGCCCGATCACATCTCGTTGTAGACCGGCCCTTCGCCCCCTTGCGGCGTGACCCAGACGATATTCTGCGTGGGGTCCTTGATGTCGCAGGTCTTGCAGTGGACGCAGTTCTGGGCGTTGATCTGCAGGCGTTCGGTGCCGGTGTCGTCCTTCACGAACTCGTAGACCCCGGCCGGGCAGTAGCGGCTTTCCGGGCCGGCGTAGCGCGCGAGGTTGACGTCGACCGGAACCGAGGGATCCTTGAGCGTCAGGTGGATGGGCTCGTTTTCCTCGTGGTTGGTGTTCGAGATGAACACCGAGCCCAGCCGGTCGAAGGTCAGCTTGCCGTCGGGCTTGGGATATTCGATGCGCGGGCAGTCCGCGGCGGGCTTCAGGTAGACGTGGTCGGGCTTGTCGCGGTGCAGCGTCCAGGGGAAGTTTCCGCGCAGCAGCCACTGTTCGATGCCGGTCATCAGCGTGCCGACCGTGCGGCCCTTCTTGAACCACTGCTTGAAATTGCGCGACTTGTTCAGTTCCTCGCGCAGCCAGGAGGCCTCGAAGGCGGCCGGGTAGCTGGCCAGTTCGTCGTGGCTGCGGCCGGCCTCGATGGCCTCGAACGCGGCCTCGGCCGCCAGCATGCCGCTCTTGATGGCCGCGTGGCTGCCCTTGATGCGCGAGGCGTTCAGGAAGCCGGCCTCGCAGCCGACCAGCGCGCCGCCCGGGAAGGCCAGGCGGGGCAGGGACAGCAGGCCGCCGGCCGTGATGGAGCGCGCGCCGTAGGCGATGCGCTTGCCGCCCTCGAGGAAGCCCCGGATCGAAGGGTGGGTCTTGAAGCGCTGGAATTCCTCGAAGGGCGACAGCCACGGGTTGCTGTAGTCCAGGCCCACGATCAGGCCGATGGCGACCTTGTTGTCTTCGAGGTGGTACAGGAACGAGCCGCCGTAGGTGTCGGCGTCCAGCGGCCAGCCGGCGGTGTGGACGACCAGCCCGGGCTGGTGCTTGGCGGGATCGATCTCCCACAGTTCCTTGATGCCGATGCCGTAGCTTTGCGGGTCCTTGCCGGCATCCAGCTTGAGCTTCTCGTTCAACTGGCGGCCCAGGTGGCCGCGCGAGCCTTCGGCGAAGATCGTGTAGCGGGCATGCAGTTCCATGCCCGGCTGGTACTGGTCGGTGGGCTGGCCGTCGCGGCCCACGCCCATGTCGCCGGTGGCCACGCCTTTGACCGAACCGTCCTCGTTGTAGAGGATTTCGGCGGCGGCGAAGCCGGGGAAAAGGTCCACGCCCAGGGCCTCGGCCTGTTCGCCCAGCCAGCGGGCCACCTTGCCCAGGCTGACGACGTAGTTGCCGGTGTTGTGGAAACAGGCCGGCAGCAGCCAGCCGGGCGTGGCGCGGGCGCCGGTTTCGGACAGGAACAGGAAGCGGTCTTCGCTGACGGGAGTGTTCAGCGGCGCGCCCTTGGCCTTCCAGTCGGGAATCAGTTCGGTCAGCGCGCGCGGGTCCATGACCGCGCCGGACAGGACGTGGGCGCCGATCTCGCTGCCTTTCTCCAGTATGCAGACTCCGATTTCGCGGCCTTTCTCGGCAGCAAGCTGCTTGAGGCGGATCGCGGTGGACAGGCCGGCGGGCCCGCCTCCGACGATGACCACGTCATATTCCATCGACTCGCGTTCGTTGCCTTGCATGTACAGGGTTCCTCCGGGTGGGGTGGGGGTGCGGAACCGGCGGTGTCGCCGCTAAGCTAAGATAGTTGGAAGTATCATCCCCGATTGTATTTCAAGCGATCACGGCCGTTGGCCACCACGTTAGCGAGGAAGACGATGAACAAGGTCTATGCCAGCGCCCGCGAGGCGCTAGCGGACATCGTGCGGGACGGGCAGACCCTGGCGGTCGGCGGTTTCGGCCTGTGCGGCATACCCGAAGCCCTGATTGCCGCGCTGCGCGATACCGGTGTCAAGAATCTGACCTGCATCAGCAACAACGCGGGCATCGACGGCGCCGGCCTGGGCCTGCTGCTGGAAACGCGGCAGATCCGCAAGATGATCTCTTCGTACGTCGGCGAAAACAAGGAGTTCGAGCGCCAGTACCTGGCGGGCGAGCTGGAAGTGGAATTCACGCCCCAGGGCACGCTGGCCGAGAAGCTGCGCGCCGGCGGCGCCGGCATCCCGGCCTTCTTCACGGCCACCGGCGTGGGCACCCAGGTGGCCGAGGGCAAGGAAATCCGCGAATTCGACGGCAAGAAATATGTCATGGAGCGCTCGCTGGTGCCCGACGTGGCGCTGGTCAAGGCCCTGGTGGCCGACAAGAGCGGCAACCTGATCTTCAACAAGACCGCCCGCAACTTCAACCCCAACGCCGCGATGGCCGGCAAGGTCACGGTGGCCGAGGTCGAGCGCATCGTCGAGAACGGCGAACTGGATCCGGATCACATCCACCTGCCCGGTATCTATGTGCACCGCCTGGTCCTGAATGCGACCCCGGAAAAGCGCATAGAACAACGGACGGTAAGGTAACCCCCCCTACGCCCTTCGGGCGCCCCCCAGGGGGCGGCGCTGGTGGACCGGCGGAGCCGGATCCACGGCGCCCTGGGTCGACGGATATCAAGGAGAAATGACATGGCATGGACTCGCGATGAGATGGCCGCGCGGGCGGCGCGTGAGTTGCAGGATGGTTTCTACGTGAACCTGGGCATCGGGCTGCCGACGCTGGTGGCCAATCACGTGCCCGAGGGGCTGGAGGTCTGGCTGCAGTCCGAGAACGGGCTGCTGGGCATCGGGCCGTTTCCCACCGAGGACGAGGTCGATCCCGACCTGATCAACGCCGGCAAGCAGACGGTGACCACGCTGCCGGGCTCGTCCATCTTCTCGTCGTCGGATTCCTTCGGCATGATCCGCGGCGGCAAGATCAACCTGGCCATCCTGGGGGCGATGCAGGTGTCCGAGCAGGGCGACCTGGCCAACTGGATGATCCCGGGCAAGATGATCAAGGGCATGGGCGGCGCCATGGACCTCGTGGCCGGCGTCGGACGGGTGGTGATCCTGATGGAGCACGTGGCCCGCAAGAAGGACGGCACGGTCGACCTGAAGATCCTGCCCGCGTGCACGCTGCCGCTGACGGGCGTGGGCGTGGTGAACCGCATCATCACCGACCTGGCGGTGCTGGACGTCACGCCGCAGGGGCTCAGCCTGGTCGAGCTGGCCCCCGGCGTCACGGCCCAGGAAGTGGTCGAGAAGACCGCGGCCAAGCTGGATACCTCCGCCGTTGCCGCGTCGGTTTGAGTGGGGCGGGGCGGCCCGGCGGGCTGCCCTGGCCGTAGTGATGGCGGTGCCGGCCGTTTCCGCGCACGCCGAGGCCGGCGGGCCCTACATCCCGGCGGCGCTGGCCATTCCGGCCGTCGCCTCGCGGCCCGAGGCCTTCGTTCCGGAGGGGTTCACGCTGGAGCGGGAAGTGCAGGGGGACCTGGGCCAGGACGCGCCGGGCGTGGCGCAGGTCTACCGCAATGCCGAGGGGCGCCGCGCGCTGCTGCTGGGAACGCGAGGTCCCCTGGGCTTCGAGGCCACGGGCTGGGGGTTCGTCCTGCCGTGCGCCACCTGCGGCGTGGACCTGTCAGCCGACCGCAACCTGGAGCTGGCCATACGCCAGCAGCGCGTGGTCGTCACGGACCGCAGCGTCTCCAAGGCGGAAGAAATCTCCACCTCGGCCGAACTGACGCTTGCCTACGACCGCGCCACACGCCGCTGGTGGCTGCAATCGCTGCGCCAACTGACCCTGTTCGCCCGCACCGGCCGCGCCGAAGAGTCGCGTGTGGACTACGAAACCGGCGCCACCCGCGACGCCGTCGGCCGCTACGACGGCCAGGTCTTCTTCGCCGAGACCTCCCAGACCGGCACCCTCGAAGGCGACCGCCCCGCCCTGGATACGCTCGTGTTGTATTAGGGGTAGACCCAGGGCGCCGCGGATCCGGCTCCGCCGGTCCGCCAGCGCCGCCCCCTGGGGGGCGCCCGAAGGGCGTAGGGGGGGGCCATGTCTTTTTGTCGCCAAAGGTTACGCGCGCTTGGATCGCGAGCTTTCGCAACTCCCGCTATAATTCCAATTTCCCGCAAGCGCTCGGCAAAAACCGGGCGCCATTGGCAATGACCAAGTACGTATTCGTTACCGGTGGCGTGGTGTCTTCCCTGGGGAAAGGCATTGCCGCCGCGTCTCTGGCCGCTATCCTCGAATCGCGCGGCCTCAAAGTCACCCTCCTCAAGCTCGATCCCTACATCAACGTCGATCCCGGCACGATGAGCCCGTTCCAGCACGGCGAGGTCTTCGTCACCGAAGACGGCGCCGAGACCGACCTGGACCTGGGCCACTACGAGCGCTTCATCTCCGCGCGCATGCGCAAGGTGAACAACTTCACCACCGGCCAGATCTACGAGTCGGTGCTGCGCAAGGAACGGCGGGGCGACTACCTGGGCAAGACCGTGCAGGTCATCCCGCACATCACCAACGAGATCCAGGACTTCATCGCGCGCGGCGCGTCGGCGGCCTGGGATGGCGAGACCGACGTCGCCATCGTCGAGATCGGCGGCACGGTGGGCGACATCGAGTCGCTGCCCTTCCTCGAGGCCGCGCGCCAGATGAGCCTGCGCCTGGGGCGCGGCGGCGCCGCCTTCGTGCACCTGACCCTGGTGCCGTTCATCGCCTCGGCCGGCGAACTCAAGACCAAGCCCACGCAGCACTCGGTGCAGAAGCTGCGCGAGATCGGCATCTACCCGCATGCGCTGCTGTGCCGCGCCGACCGTCCCATCCCGGACGACGAGCGCGCCAAGATCTCGATGTTCTCGAACGTGCCGCTGGACGCGGTCATTTCGGTCTGGGACGTCGATTCCATCTACAAGATTCCCGCCATGCTGCACAAGCAGGGCCTGGACGAGCTCGTCTGCGAAACGCTGGGGCTGCAGCCCCAGCCGGCCGACCTGTCCATGTGGGATCAACTGGTCCATGCCCGCGAGAACCCCGAGGGCGAGGTCCACATCGCGATGGTCGGCAAGTACGTCGACCTGACCGAGTCGTACAAGTCGCTGACCGAAGCGCTGGTGCACGCCGGCATCCACACCCGCTGCAAGGTGGTGGTGGACTACATCGACTCCGAGGAAATCGAGAGCGAAGGCGTGGGCAAGCTGAGCAAGTTCGACGCGATCCTGGTGCCCGGCGGCTTCGGCAAGCGGGGGACCGAAGGCAAGATCCAGGCGATCCGCTATGCCCGCGAGAACGGCGTGCCCTACCTGGGCATCTGCCTGGGCATGCAGCTTGCGGTGATCGAGTTCGCCCGCCACGTGGCCGGCCTGGCCGGCGCCAACAGTACGGAATTCGACCCGGACACGCTGCACCCCGTGGTCGCGCTGATCACCGAGTGGATGGACCGCGAGGGCCGCGTCGAGCGCCGCTCCAACACGTCCGACCTGGGCGGCACCATGCGCAAGGGCGCGCAGCGCTGCCCGGTCAAGGCCGATACGATGGCGCACGACATCTACGGCGACGAGGTGAACGAGCGCCACCGCCATCGCTACGAGGTGAACAACGTGTACGTGCCCAAGCTGGAAGATGCCGGCATGGTCATCAGCGCGCGCACGCCCACCGAGAATCTGCCGGAAATGATGGAATTGCCCAACCACCCGTGGTTCATGGGTGTGCAGTTCCACCCCGAGTTCACGTCCACGCCGCGCGACGGCCATCCGTTGTTCTCGGCCTATATCCGCGCGGCGCGCAAGCACAAGTTGCAGCGCGTGACGGCGGAGCAGGGCTGAGCGCCTGGAGGTCACCATGAGCCAAGACCCGCACGCCTCGACCCGCAGCTATCCCATCTGCGGCTTCGAGATCGGCCTTGCCAGGCCGTTCTTCCTGATCGCCGGACCCTGCGTGATCGAATCGCAGCAGATGGCGATCGACACGGCCGGCGTCCTGAAGGAGCTGACCGGCAAGCTCGGCATCCCCTTCATCTACAAGAGTTCGTTCGACAAGGCCAACCGCAGCTCGAGCCAGTCGTTCCGCGGCATGGGCATGGACTTCGGGCTGAAGGTGCTGTCCGAGGTGAAGGCGCAGGTCGGCGTGCCGGTGCTGACCGACGTGCATGAGACCGAGCAGGCCCGCCCCGTGGCCGACGTGGTGGACATGCTGCAGACGCCGGCCTTCCTGTGCCGCCAGACCGATTTCATCCGTGCCTGCGCGGCCACGCTCAAGCCGGTCAACATCAAGAAGGGCCAGTTCCTGGCGCCGCACGACATGGTCAACGTCGTGGCCAAGGCCCGCGAGGCCGCGGTCGAGGCGGGCGGCGACGGCGGCAACATCCTGGTGTGCGAGCGCGGTGCATCGTTTGGCTACAACAATCTCGTGTCGGACATGCGCTCGCTCGCTATCATGCGCGAAACGGATTGCCCCGTCGTGTTCGACGCCACGCACTCGGTCCAGCTTCCGGGCGGGCAGGGCACCACTTCCGGCGGGCAGCGCGAATTCGTGCCGGTGCTGGCGCGGGCGGCGGTGGCCGTGGGCGTGTCGGGCCTGTTCATGGAAACGCACCCGGATCCGGCCCATGCCAAGTCCGACGGGCCCAACGCCGTGCCGCTGGCGCGCATGGGCGACCTGCTGGCATCGCTGATAGAACTCGACCGCGTGACCAAGCGTCACGGGTTCCTCGAAAACGATTTCCAATAACTTTTCTTGAGACTGGACTCCTATGAGCGCAATCGTAGACATCATCGGGCGCGAGATCATTGATTCCCGCGGCAATCCCACCGTCGAGTGCGACGTGCTGCTGGAATCGGGCGCGATGGGCCGCGCCGCCGTGCCCTCGGGCGCGTCCACCGGCGCGCGCGAAGCCATCGAGCTGCGCGACGGCGACAAGTCGCGCTACCTGGGCAAGGGCGTGCTCAAGGCCGTCGAGAACGTCAATACCGAGATCGCCGAAGCGCTGATGGGCCTGGATGCGCAGGAACAGGCCTTCCTGGACCGTACCCTGATCGAACTGGACGGCACCGAGAACAAGGAGCGCCTGGGCGCCAACGCCATGCTGGCCGTCAGCATGGCCGTGGCCAAGGCCGCCGCCGAGGAATGCAGCCTGCCCCTGTACCGCTATTTCGGCGGCAGCGGCGCGATGAGCATGCCCGTCCCGATGATGAACGTCATCAACGGCGGCGCGCACGCCAACAACAACCTCGACATGCAGGAATTCATGATCCTGCCGGTGGGGGCCAGCAGCTTCCGCGAATCGCTGCGCATGGGCGCCGAAGTCTTCCACGCGCTGAAGAAACTGATTCATGACAAGGGCATGTCCACCGCCGTGGGCGACGAAGGCGGCTTCGCCCCCAACGTCGAGAACCACGAGGCGGCCATCCAGCTCGTGCTGCAGGCCATCGAGAAGGCCGGCTACGAGCCCGGCAGCCAGATCGCCCTGGGCCTGGACTGCGCCAGCTCGGAATTCTTCCGCGACGGCAAGTACCGCCTGGAAGGCGAGGGCGTGACCCTGAGCGCGCAGGAACTGACCCACATGCTGGCCACCTGGTGCGACAAGTATCCGATCATCTCGATCGAGGACGGCATGGCCGAGAACGATTGGGACGGCTGGAAGTACCTGACCGAGCAGCTGGGCAAGAAGGTGCAATTGGTGGGCGACGATCTGTTCGTCACCAACACCAGCATCCTGAAGCGTGGCATCGAGCAGAACATCGCCAACTCGATCCTGATCAAGATCAACCAGATCGGCACGCTGACGGAAACCTTCGCGGCGATCGAGATGGCCAAGCGCGCCGGCTACACGGCCGTGGTGTCGCACCGTTCGGGCGAGACCGAGGACACGACCATCGCCGACATCGCCGTGGCCACCAACGCGCTGCAGATCAAGACGGGGTCGATGTCGCGCTCGGACCGCATGGCCAAGTACAACCAGCTGCTGCGGATCGAGGAAGACCTGGGTGACGTCGCCCACTATCCCGGCCGCGAGGCTTTCTACAACCTGCGCTGATGCGCGCGGCCGCGCCGCCCGTGCGGCGCGGTCCACGGAAGAGCCTCCATGCGCCTGCTCACGCTGATAATCGCCTTGCTGCTGGTGATGATCCAGTATCCGCTCTGGCTGGGTAAGGGCGGTTGGCTGCGCACCTGGGAACTCGAGCGCCAGCTCGATGCCCAGCGGCATAGCAATGACGAGCTGCGCACGCGCAACGTCGCGCTGGATGCCGAAGTACGCGACTTGAAGAGCGGGACCGACGCCATCGAGGAGCGGGCCCGCTACGAACTCGGCATGCTGCGCCAGAACGAGGCCTTCGTGCAGATCGTCGACACCCCGCCGGCCGGCACCGTGCCGGCCAGCGCGGCTCAGCCGGCCTCCCGGCCGGCGGCCGCTCCCCGCTCGCGCTGACGCCGGGCCTAGGGACCGAGCAGATCCCGGTTCCTGCCATGCTCGCGCGCCGCCGACTGCATCGGCATGGCGATTTCGCGGCGTATCACCAGCAGGCCCGCCGCGCGAGCCTGTTTCACGTAGTCATCGCTTTCCGATGCGCTCGCCAACGACCGCAGCAGGGCGCGCATGCCTGGCAGATAGGGGGCGTGCAGATAGGTCAGCCGCAGCACCAGTGTATTGGCGTCGAACAAGGTCTGGCCCGAGCGTGGACCGATACCGCCGCGGTAGCGTGAAAGGTAGACCGTGTCGTGGTGCAGGCGCTGGTAGTCGTAGTCGAGTTCGCGTGGTCCCGCCGAGCGGCCGACCGCGAAGTCCTGGAAGCTGGCGGGAGTCGGGCTGAGTTGCTCGAGCCGCGCCATGCGCAGGCCGTGGGTGCGGGCCCAGCTTGCCATGCGCGCCCGCACCGCGGACAACTGCTCGTCCGGGTTCGGCGTGGCGCGGACGCCCAGGGCGGGAGACAGCGCGCGTTCGAAGGCTTGGGCGGTGGCCGCCGGATCGGCTCGCGCCGCGGTTCCGGCGCGAGCGGCCTCGAACAGGGCGTAGCCGACGGCCTGGCGCATCAGCAGCCAGCGGCCCGTTTCGAAGGCGCCCAGGCCCGCCCATAGCAAAGGAAGGGCGATGACCGTGAATTCGGCCATGGCGGCACCGCGCTGGCGAAGAAGAGAGCGCATGGACGGAGAGTGGCTGGAAGAGCCCTCCAGCGTGCCCGCACGCGGGCGATGCGTCGATTGTGGGAACCACGGCCGCCAGCCAATGAGGAGGCGCTGGTTCCTTAATGCCGCGCTTCGCTCTGGTGCCGAACCTTGGCCGACGCGTTCGCGAACAACTCCGCGCAATCGACCGGGTCGAACTCGAAGCTTTTCACGCAGTAGTCGCAATTGATCTGGACGCGTCCCTGTTCGG
Organism: Pigmentiphaga sp. H8; assembly: GCF_003854895.1. Lineage (NCBI taxonomy): Bacteria > Pseudomonadati > Pseudomonadota > Betaproteobacteria > Burkholderiales > Alcaligenaceae > Pigmentiphaga > Pigmentiphaga sp. H8. The sequence continues at coordinate 2,346,949 of NZ_CP033966.1, forward strand.
CCAGGATGTCGTCGATTTCTTCCCTGCCCAGGCGCAGCAGCACATCGGCCACCTTTTCGCGCGAGCAGGTGCAGCGGTACGACACGGCGGCCGGTTCGAAGGTCCGCAGGGTTTCCTGCCAGTACAGGCGCCGGACCAGCGCGTCGGGCGTCAGCGTGAGCAGTTCCTCGGACTTGATGGTCTCGGCCAGGATCTGGGCGCGTTCCCAGGTGTCGTCCGCGACCGAGGCCGGCGCGGGTTCGGCGGCCGCCTTGCCGCCCTGGCGGGGCAATTGTTGCAGCAGCACGCCGGCGGCGCAGCCGGTGTCGGCGGCCAGCCAGATGCGCGTCTGCAGCTGTTCGGAAGCCAGCATGTAGTGCTCCAGCGCCTGGGCCACCGATTCGCCCTGCAGGGCGACGATGCCCTGATAGGGCTGCTGGCCGGGCAGGCGCTCCTGCGGATCCAGTACCACCGAGAAGCGGCCGCCGCCGTTGGGGTTCAGCAGGCTTTGGAAGGTGCCGTCGTCGGGCACGGCATGGCCTTCGCGCAGCTTGACGGTCGCCCGCATGCCCAGATCGGCGTGGCATTCCACCACGATCAGGCCGATCGGGCCATCGCCCTGCAATTGCAGCACCACGGTGCCGTTGAACTTGATGTTGGCGGCCAGCAGCGCACTGGCCGCGACGAGTTCGCCGAGCAGCTTCTGGACGGCGGACGGATAGTCGTGCCGCGCCTGGATTTCCTTCCAGGTCTCGCGGATGGACACGACTTCGGCCCGGACCGTCTGGTCCTCGAACAGGTATTTCTTGAGTTGGTCGGACAAGAAGGCTTCCTCGGAAAAAATGGGCGGCTGCAGTGGTCGCCTTGACCGGCCATTCTACAATGCACCCCATGACTGCTGAACTGGAACTGCGGCAGGCCGCCTGCGCGCTGCTGGTCCTGGATGACCCGGCCGGGAAGGCCGCCGGTACCCGCGAACTGGCGGCCACGTCTATATATGTGGACGCCGGCCGCGTCTTGCAAGAGCCCGCGGGAGTGCCGGGCCGGCCGGCCCGGCCGCCGCTGGTGTCGCCGCGCGATGTGCCGGGGCGGGGCGTGGCCTCGGTCGAGGCGCGGGCGGCGCTGCTGCACGCGCTGGCCCATATCGAGTTCAACGCGATCAACCTGGCGCTGGACGCGGTCTGGCGCTTCGCCGGCATGCCCCAGGACTACTACCTGGACTGGCTGAAGGTCGCCGGCGAGGAAGCCCTGCATTTTTCGCTGTTGGCCGAGCATCTGCGCATCCTGGGCCATGCCTACGGCGATTTCCCCGCCCACGACGGGCTGTGGCAAATGGCCGAGCGGACCCGGCTCGATCCGCTGGCCCGGATGGCGCTGGTGCCGCGTACGCTGGAGGCCCGCGGGCTGGACGTCAGTCCTGCGATACGGGCCAAGCTGGCCGGAGCGGGAGACGCGGCGGCGGCCGGCATCCTGGACATCATCCTGCGCGACGAGATCGGCCACGTGGCCATCGGCAACCGCTGGTACCGGTATCTGTGCGAGCGCGAGGGCGTCGATCCCGTGGACCACTACGCGGTGCTGGCCCGGCGCTACGACGCGCCGGGCCAGTTCGGTCCGTTCAATATGCCCGCCCGCCGGGCGGCGGGCTTCACGGAAGCGGAGTTGCGCTCGCTGGAGCTGTCGGCCATTTCCGGCCGCGATCGTCCTCGATCTGCCTGAGCGCCTGGCGCCGGATCTTGCCCGAGGGAGTGAGCGGCAGGGCCTCGACGAATTCGATCTCCTTGGGCGCGCCGTCCTGGCCGAGCTGCGCGCAGGCGTGCGACAGCAGGGCTTCCCGCAGGGCCGCCTCGCGTCCGGCCTTGTCCTGTTCCGGCACGGCCAGGGCGACGACGTAGGCCTTGATGCCGCTGCCGTCCGGCGTCGGCACGACCACCGCCTCGACCACCTCGGGGTGCTGGGTCAGGCAGTCCTCGATGGGGCCGGGCGCCACCAGGCGGCTGCCCAACTGGAACATTTCGTCCAGGCGGCCCACGTACCAGAGGTAGCCGTCGGCATCCTGCCGGGCGAGATCGCCCGTGCGATGCCAGGTCCCGCTGACCGGCCGCCCGGTTTCCTCGCCCCGCCAGTAGCCGGCGAAGAAGGAGGGATCGGGATGGCCATGGATGTCGTAGCGGTTGACGGCGATCTCGCCATGTTCGCCGGTGGCGACCGGCCGGCCCAGGGCATCGACGATGGCGATCTGGTGGCCGGGGTAGGGCCTGCCCAGGCTGCCCGCCCGGGCGGGCCATTTCTGGCCGCTCTGGCCGATGACGGTGCCGATCTCGACCTGGCTGAAGGTCTCGTTGGGTTCGACCCCCAGTGCCGCCTTGCATTGTTCGAACAGCGCCGCGCCCAGCGAGGTGTCGGTGGCGGTGATGGCGCGCAGGGCCAGCCGGTGGCGCTCGGCGGGGCGGGGCACGGCCTTGAGCAGCCGGCGCAGGTCGCGGGTGGTCAGCGCGATGTTGGTGACGCGGTAGCGTTCCAGCAGGGCGAACGTGGCGTCGGGATCGGGCGGCTGGCGCATGCCCACTACCGGCTGGCCGAAATACAGGCCCGGTAGCAGCGCGCCGAACAGGCCGTGGGGGCTGCCCCATTCGGAGGCCGTCCACAGGACGTCGGCGGGCTGGGGGAACCAGTTCTGGGCGGCCACGAAGCCGGGCAGGTTGCCGATCAGGGTGGCGTGGGGCAGGACCACGCCCTTGGGCACGCTGCCCGCGCCCGCCGTATAGAGCAGCAGCGCGGGGTCGGAGGCCGAGGTGGGGTGCATGTCGAAGGCACTTTCCTGGCGGGCGAGCAGCGTGCGCCAGGAAAGGACCCGCTCGTCGTCCAGGTCGATGCCGACCGTCTGGCGCAGCAGGGGACAGTGCTCGGTGGCTGGCAGCAGGGCCGCCGCCGCGGCGCCGTCGACGATGGCGATCCGGGCTTCGCTGTCGCGCAGCCGCTGTTCGTAGGTCTGGGCGTTCAGCGCGACCGACAGCGGGACGGTAATGGCGCCCATCTGGTAGACGGCGATATGGGCGACGACGGCTTCGGGGCGCTGGGGCAGGGCGATGGCGACGCGGTCGCCGCGCTGCACGCCCATGCGGCGCAGGCCATTGGAGAAGCGGTTGGCGTATTCGTGCAGGCGGCCGTAGGTCCAGACTTCGCGCCGTCCTTCGGCATCTTCGGCGTAGATCGCGATGCGGCGGGCATCGGCGCTGGTGACGGTCCAGCGGCGGCAGCAGACATCGGCGATGTTCAGGCGTTGCGGGACCCACCAACGGAACGTGGTGTAGAGTGCCTGGTACTGGTCTTCCATAACCCTCCGCTGGATTCAGGATCTGGTCCGGCCAGGTCGGCGGACGGGGTTTGCTGCGTTATATAGCAATCATTACTGACCTGACCGATAACCGCAATGGCTTTGGTGCCCGCGGTGCCAGGCCAAACGCCTCACGAGCCCCGTCTTTTCGCGGGTTTTCCTCCAATTTCCCCTAATTGTCGATAAATGATCATGTACGAGCCGCTTGTAGCCCCGCGATCGGAGTATCTGGATGTTCGGGGTTTGCGTCACCATTTTCGTCATTGGGGCGACAGCAGCGCGCCGTTGCTGCTGGCGCTCCACGGCTGGATGGATTCGTCGGCCTCGTTCCAGTTCGTGGCGGACCGCTTGGCGGGCGATTTCCATGTCGTGGCGCCTGACTGGCGCGGCTTCGGCAGGACGCAGTGGGGAGGCGGCGATTGCTACGAGGTCGGCGAATACCTGGGTGATCTGGACGCTTTCTGCCGTCATTTGTCGCCTTCTTCTCCCGTCCGGCTGTTGGGGCACAGCATGGGCGGCAACATGGCCATGCTGTACGCCGGCGTGCGCCCCGAACGAGTGGCGGCGGTGGCCAACCTGGAAGGGATGGGGCTGTCGGCGCAGCCGGCCGACGCGGCGCCGGGCCGGCTGCGGCAGTGGATGGATCAGATCGTGGCCGGCGCGCGGCTGGGGGACTACGACAGTCCCGAGGCCTATGCGCAGCGCCTGATGCGGGACAATCCCAGACTGGATGCCGCGAAGGCGCTGTTCCTGGCCCGCGAGAACGGCTGTCCCGAAGGGGAGCGGTGGCGGCTGCGTGCCGATCCCGTCCACAAGATCGTCAATCGTGTCCTTTATCGGTTGGAAGAGGTGCTGGCCTGCTGGCGTGCGATCACGGCGCCGGTGCTGTGGGTGGAAGCCGCTGACAGCGCCGTCCGCGCCCGGGCATGGGCGGAGCCGGGCTACGAGGACAGGCTGGCTGGCGTTGCTTGCCTGCAACGGGTGACGGTCGCCGATGCCGGCCACATGCTGCATCAGGATCGTCCGGCCGAGGTGGCGCAACTCGTAGCAGATTTCCTGGCGCGGGCGGCGACGGTGCCGAGTGGCCGTCCTACAATGTGAACATGGAATCCGCCCTGAACGTCGATCTGCACTGCCATTCCCAGGTGTCGGACGGCATGCTGCCGCCCGCCGAGCTGGCGGCGCGGGCGCGCCGCAATGGCGTCGACGTACTGGCGCTGACCGATCACGACGAGGTCGGCGGCCTGCACGAGGCCGCGGCGGCTTCGCGGGAACTGGGCATGCGCTTCGTCCCGGGGGTGGAGATCTCGGTCACCTGGGCCGGGGAAACGGTCCACATCGTGGGCCTGCGCGTCGATCCCGACGATGCGGTGCTGGTCGAGGGGCTGCGCGACACCCGCTCCGGCCGCGAGCGCCGCGCCCGCGAAATGGCGGCGCAACTGGCGGCGGTCGGCATCCCGGACGCGTTCGAGGGGGCGCTGGTCCACGTCGGCAATCCGCAACTGATCAGCCGTACGCACTTCGCGCGTTTCCTGGTCGAGCGCGGCGTGTGCAAGGACGTGGGCGAGGTCTTTCAGAACTACCTGGTGGAGGGCAAGCCCGGCTACGTACCCATGCGCTGGGCCACGCTTGCCGATGCCGTGGGATGGATACGGGGCGCCGGCGGCGTGGCCGCCATTGCCCATCCGGGCCGCTATCCCTACACGCCGCTGCAGTTCCATGCGCTGTACGATGAATTCCTGCAACTGGGCGGGCGCGGCATCGAGGTCGTCACGGGCAGCCATACGCCCGACCAGTATCGCGAGTATGCCGAGGTCGCCACGCGCTATGGCTTCCTGGCCTCGCGCGGCTCGGACTTCCACGGCCCCGAGGAAAGCCGGGTCGACCTGGGCTGCCTGCCTCCCTTGCCCGCGCAGCTGACGCCTATCTGGCACGACTGGTTTTGAGCTTCATGAACAAGGCTTTTGTCAAAGAATCCGAGGGCCAGGACGACGACGACCTGCCCGAGCACCTGGCCCTGCCGGCCGGCGTGCGCAACTACATGACGCCCGACGGCTACGCGCGCCTGCGCGGCGAACTGGTCCACCTGATGAACGTGGAGCGGCCGTCGGTGGTGCAGATCGTGTCGTGGGCCGCCTCCAATGGCGACCGTTCCGAGAACGGCGACTACCTGTACGGCAAGAAGCGCCTGCGCGAGATCGACCGCCGCATGCGTTTCCTGACCCGCCGCCTGGACATCGCCGAAGTGGTGGACACCTCCGCCCAGCCCAACCGCGACCAGGTGTTCTTCGGCGCCACGGTCAACTACATGGACCGTGCCGGCGAGGAACACACGGTGACCATCGTGGGCGTGGACGAGGCCGAACCGCTGCAGGGTCGGATCAGCTGGATCTCGCCCGTGGCGCGTGCCTTGATCAAGGCGCGCGAGGGCGATACGGTCGTGCTGCGCACCCCGTCGGGCGTGGATGAACTGGAAATCCTGGAAGTGAGCTATCCGGATCCGCCGCCGCCGTAGCGGGCCGGTCAGCCCTTGACGCGGATGATGCGCTGGACCTGGGGCACGCGGCGCAGGTGGCGGATGACCTGGGCCAGGTGCTGGCGGCTTTCCACCTGGATGGTGAAATGCACCGCCACGGTGGACGAGGCCTCGTCCTGCATGGAGACGTGGGTGATGTTGGCGTCGGAGGCCGATATCTCGGCCGCCACGCGGCCCAGCACGCCGCGCTCCTGGCGCAGCACCACGTCGATGCGCACGGTGAAGTGGCGCGAGGTCTGGTCGTCCCAGGCCACGTCCAGCCAGCGTTCCGGTTCGCGGGCGCGTTGGCGGCGGGCGTTGGGGCAGTCTTCGGTATGGACCACCAGGCCATGCCCCAGTCGCACGTAGGCGACGATGGCATCCCCGGGTATGGGCGTGCAGCAGGGGGCCAGCTGCACCGCCAGGCCTTCGTTGCCCTGGATGCGTATGGGCGTGGCCGTGCCTTGTTCCGTGTAGCGTTCCACCTGTTCGGCGGTGGTCGAGATGGGGTCGCCCTCGGGCATGAAGCGGCGCGCGACCACCGCCGCGAGCCGTTTGCCCAGCCCGATGTCGGCCAGGATCTCGTCGCGCGAGCGCGCGCCGCTGCCGCGTGCCAGCTTGTCCCAGATCGGGTCGGTGCTGTCCGGCATCGGCATGTTCATGGACTTGAGCGCCTGGCCCAGCAGGCGTTCGCCGAAGCTGACGGACTCCTCGTACTTGACCGTGCGCAGGTAGTGGCGGATTTCCGAGCGCGCCTTGCCGGTGCGCACGAAGTTCAGCCATTGCGCATTGGGACGCGAATGCTCGGCGGTAACGATCTCGACCGCGTCGCCGCTCTTGAGTTCGGTGCGCAGCGGCACGAACTCGCTGTTGACCTTGGCGGCCACCGTCTGGTTGCCGACGTCGGTGTGGATGCTGTAGGCGAAATCGATGGGCGTGGCGCCGCGCGGCAGCGAGATGATCTTGCCGCGGGGCGTGAAGACGTAGACCGCGTCGGGGAACAGGTCCACCTTCACGTGTTCCAGGAACTCGCTGCTGTCGCCGGTCTGGCGCTGGATGTCGAGCAGCGACTGCAGCCACTGGTGGGTGCGTTTCTGCAGGTCGTTCAGGTCGACGTCGGAGGTCTTGTACAGCCAGTGCGCCGCCACGCCGCTCTCGGCCACCTGGTTCATGTCGCGCGTGCGGATCTGGAACTCCACCGGCGTGCCGTAGGGGCCCACCAGCGTCGTGTGCAACGACTGGTAGCCGTTGACCTTGGGAATGGCGATGTAGTCCTTGAACTTGCCCGGCACCGGCCGGAACAGCTGGTGCAGCGTGCCCAGCGCCAGATAGCACTCGGGCTGCGAATTGACCACGATGCGAAAGCCGTAGATGTCCAGCACTTCCGAGAACGATTTCTTCTGTTCCAGCATCTTGGTGTAGATGCCGTACAGGTTCTTCTCGCGGCCGTTGACCTCGGCTTCGATGCCGGCGGCGGGCAGCGCGGCGCGCACGGCTTCCTGGATCTTGCCCACCAGTTCGCGGCGGTTGCCGCGCGCGGCCAGCACCGCCTTGCGCAGCACCATGTAGCGGTGGTGATACATCGCCTCGAAGCAGAGTTCCTGCAGTTCGCGGTAGATGATGTTCAGCCCCAGGCGGTGGGCGATGGGAGAATAGATCTCCAGCGTTTCCCGCGCCACGCGGCGGCGTTTCTCGTGGCTGACGGCGCCCAGCGTGCGCATGTTGTGCAGCCGGTCGGCCAGCTTGATCAGGATGACGCGCACGTCGCGCGCCATGGCCAGCAGCATCTTGCGGAAGCTCTCGGCCTGTTGCTCGGCCTTGCTGGCGAACTCCAGCCGGTCCAGCTTGGACAGTCCGTCGACCAGTTCGGCGACCTCGGTGCCGAAGCGTTCGATCAGCTCCTGCTTGGTAACGCCCTGGTCTTCCATGACGTCGTGGAGCAGGGCGGCCATCAGCGCCGCCGCATCCAGTTTCCAGGCGGCGCAGATTTCGGTGACGGCGATGGGGTGCGAGATGTACGGCTCGCCACTGGCGCGGAACTGGCCCAGGTGCGCTTCGTCGGAGAAACGGTAGGCTTCGCGCACCCGGCGGACGTCTTCCGGGCTGAGATACTGCGAAATGGTTTCGGCCAGCGGGGCGAACGAGACGCCGGCGGCGGCCGGCGCGGGACTGGCTGAGGCGAGCGCCTGGGAACCGGCGGCGGCAGCAACTGCTATCGGTGTTCCGGAAGTACTCCCGGAACGCGAGGAAGAAACTGGAAATCCCATGGTCGCCTCAGGAGGAGCGCCCCCGGGGGGACCGGGCCGCTCCAGGCATCGCCGGCCTGTATGCCGGCGGCAAGACCGTCATGGTCTTGGAAATCAGGTGGGGACCTTTTTCAGCATTTCCACCCCGGTCACGCCGGAAGCGACCTCGCGCAGCGCGGTAACGGTCGGCTTGTCCTTGCTATCGAGCTTGGGGGCATGGCCCTGGGCCAGTTGCCGGGCGCGATAGGTCGCCACGAGGGTCAGTTTGAACCGGTTCGGAATTTGCTTCAAGCAGTCTTCTACGGTGATACGTGCCATGAGGGTCCCTGAAAGCTGTGCGTACTGGACGCGAGTCAAAGCGGTGCGGACGTTTGCGGAATGCCCAGTTGCGAAAACAGACTGGCATGCCGGGCCGCCTGAGAACGAAAACGCAGCCTGGCGGCGGTAACGATCGTCGTCATGTCGGCCAAGGCTGCGCTAAAGTCTTGATTAATAATAACATATTCGAATTCGGGAGCATGCGCGAACTCGCCCCCGGCTGCCAGCAGCCGCCGCGCGATCACATGGGACTCGTCCTGGCCGCGTTCGTGCAGCCGGGTTTCCAGGGCCTCGATGGATGGCGGAAGGATGAAGATGCCGATGGCTTCGGGGAATTTGGCGCGCACCTGGCGGGCTCCCTGCCAGTCGATTTCCAGCAGGACGTCGTTGCCGGCCTCGGTCTGGCGTTGAATCCAACTGCTCGGCGTGCCGTAGAAATTCCCGTGTACCTCGGCCCACTCCAGCAGGTCATCCTCGCGCTGCATCTTCTCGAAGGCGGGGACGGTGACGAAGTGGTATTCCTTGCCGTCGGTTTCACCCGGGCGGGGCGGGCGGGTGGTGCAGGAAATCGACAAGCGGATTTCGGGTCTGGCCTTGAGCAGGGCGTTGACCAGGCTGGACTTGCCGGCGCCGCTGGGCGCGACGACCATGAAGACGTTACCGGCGCGTGGAGGCATGAATCAGTGCGGAACACAAAAAAATATTATATCCCCCCCGCCCTTGGGGGACGCAAGAATACGGCGCTCCGCACCGAGACAGCCCCACAAAGACCCAGGATGCGGTGGATCCGGCTCCGCCGGTCCACCCGCATCGCCCCCTGGGGGGCGCCCGTAAGGGCGTAGGGGGGTTATCTACCCGTATTCATCTTTTGATTGCTGGTCTGCAGGGCCTTGATGATGGCGTCCACGCCGCCCTGCGAACCGATGGAGGCGAACTGGTCGCGGTAGTTCTGGATGAACCAGACGCCCATGACGTTCAGGTCATAGATCTTCCAGCCCTGGTCGCTTTTCTCCAGCCGGTAGTCAACGGGGATCGGGTCGCGCTGGCCGTCGGTAACCGTGGTGCGCACGACGACGTCGGTGGCGCCGGGTTCGGCGCGGAAGGGGCGCATGTCGACGCGGGCCTGCGGGGTGATGGTGGAGACCGAGCCGCCGTAGGTGCGCACCAGCATGTTGCGGAACTCCTTGACCAGCGCGGTGCGCTGCTCGGGCGTGGCCTGGCGCCAGTAGCGGCCCACCGCCAGGCGGGTGGTCTTCTCGAAGTCGACGTAGGGCAGGATGAGTTCGTCGATGGCCTGGTTGATCTTCTCGGGCGAGCCGGACTTCAGTTCCTGGTCCTTGCGGATGCGGTCCAGCACGTTGTTGGCCGCCTTCTGGATGATCACGTTGGGCGGATCCTGCGGGCCGGGTGCCTGCGCGCGGGCCTGGCCGGCGGCGAAGAAAGCGAGGGCCAGCGCGGTCGCCCAGCAGGCGAGCCAGGCCAGGCGGTGGCGGGTCGAGGCGAGGGCTTGGAGGGCGGGGCGCGAGTCGAGCATGGGATCTCCCTGAACGGACGGCGAACGGAGGCCGCCGGTATGTATTGGAGGATATATCACGCCCGGCGTTCCGGACGACTGAAACAGAATGCTGCAAAGGCCGGACCGGGCCGGGGGCGACACTTCGCTGTGCTATGTTTTCCGATCATTCCCTCCTTCTATCGCGGATCGCGCCATGACCTCGACTTCCCCCCCCGCCATACGGCTCGTCAAGCGCTACGACGTGCGCGATTTCTTCCGGAAGCCGGAACGTTCCAGCTATCGCATCTCGCCCGACGGCCGCCACCTGGCCTTTCTGGCGCCCGCCCAGGGCAGGCAGAACGTGCACGTGCAGGCGCTGGACGAACAAGGCGTTCCCACCGGTCCGGCGCGGGCGCTGACCGGCGAGGCCGAACGGGACGTGGGCGGGTTTTTCTGGAAGGGGCCGGGCCACATCCTGTACATCAAGGACTTCGGCGGCGACGAGAACTTCCACCTGTTGTCGGTGCCGCTCGATGGCGCCGCCGCGCCGACCGATCTCACGCCTTACGACGGCGTGCGCGCCGACGTGGTGGACGACCTGATCGACGACGACGCCCACGTGCTGCTGTCGCACAACCGGCGGGACCCGCAGGTGTTCGACGTGTTCCGCGTCGAGGTCGCCACCGGCAAGGAGGAACTGATCGCCCAGAACCCCGGCAACATCACCGGCTGGGCCACCGACCACGATGGCCGGCTGCGGCTGGCGGTGGCCACGGACGGGGTCAACAACACCTTGCTTTACCGCGACACCGAGGCCGAGGAATTCCGTCCCATCCTGACCACGGATTTCAAGGAAACCGTCGCGCCGTTGTTCTTCACGTTCGACAACAAGCGCATCTACGTCAGCTCCAACCGCGGCCGCGACAAGGCCGCGCTGTTCGAGTTCGACCCGCATACCGCCCGCGAGGGCGCGCTGATATTCGAGCACCCCGAGGTCGACGTTTCGGGGCTGGCCTATTCGCACCAGCGCAAGGTCCTGACCGAGATCGGCTACATGACCTGGAAGGCGCAGCGCCAGGTGCTGGATCCGGCCACCGCCGAAATCTACGCCGACCTGGAAAGCCAGTTGCGCGGCTACGAGATCGCGCTGCAAAGCGAGACGCGGGACGAGACCCGCTTCGTCGTGGCGGCCTACAACGACCGCACGCAGGGGGCGCGCTACCTGTACGACGCCGCCTCGCGCAAGCTGACCAAGCTGGGGGAGATCCAGCCGTGGCTGCTGGAACGCGACATGGCGCCGATGAAGCCCGTGCGCTACACCGCGCGCGACGGCCTGAAGATCGACGGCTACCTGACGCTGCCCGTGGGCGCGACGCCGCGCAAGCTGCCGGTCATCATCCATCCCCACGGCGGGCCGTGGGCCCGCGACACCTGGGGTTACAACCCCGAGGTGCAGTTCCTGGCCAATCGCGGCTATGCCGTGCTGCAGATGAATTTCCGGGGCTCCACCGGCTACGGGCGAAAGTTCTGGGAGGCCTCGTTCAGGCAGTGGGGCCGGGCCATGCAGGACGACATCACCGATGGCGTCGAATGGCTCAAGCGCGAGGGCATCGCCGATCCGGCGCGCATCGCCATCTATGGCGGCAGCTACGGCGGCTACGCCACGCTGGCCGGCATCGCGTTCACGCCCGACCTGTATGCCGCGGCCGTGGACTACGTGGGGGTCTCGAACCTGTTCACGTTCATGGACACCATCCCGCCGTACTGGAAGCCTTTCCTGGATTCCATGCACGAGATGGTCGGCGATCCCGAGCGGGACAAGGACATGCTGCACGCGGCATCGCCGGTCTTCTTCGTCGACCGGATCAAGGCGCCGCTATTCGTGGCCCAGGGGGCGAAGGACCCGCGCGTCAACAAGGACGAAAGCGACCAGATCGTGGCCGCGCTGCGCGCACGCGGCGTACAGGTCGAATACATGGTCAAGGACAACGAAGGGCACGGCTTCCACAACGAAGAGAACCAGTTCGAGTTCTACGCCGCGATGGAAGCGTTCCTGGCCAAGTACCTGTAGGCCCTAGTCCAGCATGTCGGCCAGCGCGGCGCGCCACTCGTCCACGTGGCCGAGATAGCGGCCGGTGTCCAGCACCCGGTAGCGGCCATCGCGCTCCAGCGCGAAGGTCGGGAACCCCTGGCCGCCGGCATGGGCCAGCAGGGCGCGGCTTTCGGCGATGTGGTCGCGCGTCGGCTGGCCATCCCGCGCGGCATAGGCGGCTTCGAAGGCCGGCCGGTCCAGGCCGATGTCGGCGGCCATCTCGGCCAGCACGCCAGCATCGGCGATGCGCCGGCCCTCCACGTAATGGGCGCGTTGCAGGCGCGCCAGCAGGTCCAGGTCGCGTCCCTCGCCACCGGCATCGAGCGCGGCCAGGATGGCGGTGATGGGCGGTTCGGAGTCGAACACGGCGTCGTGGTCGCGCAGCAGGCCGTCGAAATAGGCCTGCCCGAACGGCTGGCCGGTCATGGCCGCGATGCGGCGGTCATGGGGCATGACGTAGTTGCGCAGCCGGTCGGTCACGGGCTGGCGGTTGCTGCCGGCCATCATGCCGCCGCCATGCGCGATGGCGGGCAATAGCCCGCGGGCCGCCGCCATCAACGGGGCCGAGGCATAGCACCAGCCGCAGAAGGGATCGTAGATGTAGTGAAGCCGGGTCGTTTCCATGATGGGTCCGTGGGACGCATGGCGTCCGGATTTTGCTAGGTGTCAGGATAATTACAAAAAACGATAGTAAAAACCGTAGAATCGAGAATTATTTGTTGCTGGAACCGGTCAGGTCATGGACAGACTCAGCGCGATGCGCGTATTCGTCGAGGTCGTCGACCGCGGCAGCCAGTCGGCCGCGGCCGAGGCATTGGAACTGTCGCGGCCGGCCGTTTCGCGCTATCTGGCCGAGCTGGAGGAATGGGTGGGGGCCCGGCTGCTGCATCGGACCACGCGCAGGCTGAGCCTGACCCCGCCCGGTGCCGAAGTGTTGGCCCGCTGCCGCCAGATGCTGGAACTCGAAGGCGACATGCGCGCCGCCGTGTCCAGCCCGGACAGCGCGCCGCGCGGCGTGCTGCGCGTGACGGCCAGCACGTCCTTCGGGCAGGCCCACCTGGCGCCGGCCATAGTCGACTACACCCGCCGGTATCCCGACGTGGCGGTGGACATGGTCATGGCCGATCGCACCGTCAATCTGGTGGACGAACGCATCGATCTCGCGCTGCGCGTCACCAACGATCTCGATCCCAACCTGATCGCGCGCCGGCTGGCCGTATGCCGGTCGGTGCTGTGCGCCTCGCCCGACTACCTGCGCCAGCAGGGCACGCCTGGCAGGCTGGAGGAACTCGGCCTGCACAATTGCTTGACCCATTCGTACACCGGCAAGAGCCTGTGGCATTTCGTTCGCGCCGGCGCGCCGGTGTCGGTCGCGGTAGGCGGGAACATCAGTTCCAACGAGGCGACCACGCTGGTCGAGGCGACCGTGTGCGGAGCCGGGATCGCGATGTTGCCAACCTATGCGGTGGGCGAGCTGGTTCGCGCGGAACGCCTGCGGGTGCTGCTGCCCGAGACGCCGCCGCGCGACATGACCCTGTACGGCGTCTACACCTCGCGCAAGCACATGCCGCCCACGCTGCGCACGCTGCTCGATTTCCTGGCGCAGCGCTTTTCGGACCCGCCGGCCTGGGATACCGAGTTGCAGGACACGCTGGCCGCCCTGGCCGCAAGCGGCCGGCGCGGCGCGGGCCGTCACCAGTAGCCGGTCGTGACGGCGGGCGCGTCGGCATCCTCCGGTCCCGGGCGGGCGGGGCGGCCGCCGCGGCCGATGCCGTAATAGGCCAGGCCGCAGCTTTGCACGTACTCGGGGTCGTACAGGTTGCGGCCGTCGAAGATCGCGCGTGACTTGAGCTGGCCGGCCAGCCCCCGGAAGTCGGGCGATTTGAACTCGCGCCATTCGGTTACCACCGCCAGCACGTCGGCGCCTTCGCAGGCCGCCTGCGCGTTGGGGACGATGACCAGGCCGGGATGATCGATGGCGCGGCGCGCGTTCTCGGCGGCGACCGGATCGTACGCGCGCACGATCGCGCCGTCGGCCAACAGTTCGCGCACCAGGGCGAGGCTGGGCGCCTCGCGTATGTCGTCGGTATTGGGCTTGAAGGCCAGGCCCCACAGCGCGATGCAGCGGCCTTGCAGCGAGGGGCCCAGGTGCTGCCGTATCTTCGCCGCCATGACGCGCTTCTGTTCCTCGTTCACCCGCTGCACGCTGTCGAGCAGCGGCGTGGATTCGCCGTGCTCGGCCGCCAGCCGGGCCAGGGCCTGGATGTCCTTGGGAAAGCACGAGCCGCCATAGCCGACGCCGGCATACAGGAAGTGGTGGCCGATGCGCGGGTCGGCGCCGGCGCCGTGGCGCACGGCCTCGATGTCCGCGCCGACCTTCTCGGCGATCCTGGCCAGCTCGTTCATCAGCGAGATGCGCGTGGCCAGCATGACGTTGGACGCGTACTTCGTGAACTCGGCCGACCGCACGTCGGTGTGGATCAGGCGGTCGCGGTTGCGGTTGTAGGGCGAGTACAGCGCTGTCATCAGCCGCAGCGCGCGGGTGTCCTCGGTGCCGATGACGATGCGGTCGGGGCGCTGGAAATCGTCGACCGCGCTGCCTTCCTTCAGGAACTCCGGATTGGAGACGATGGGGACGCGCCATGCGGCGCCGCGTTCGCGCAGGGTATGTTCGATCAGGGCCTGCACGCGGTGGCAGGTGCCGACGGGCACGGTCGATTTCACAACGACCACCATGTCGCGCGGGATAGACCGGCCCAGTTCGGCGCTGGCCTCGAGCACGTGGCCCAGGTCCGCCGAGCCGTCTTCGCCGGCCGGCGTGCCCACCGCGATGAAGACGATCTCCGCGTCGCGCAGCGCGGCGGGCAGGTCATCGGTGAAGGAAAGGCGCCCGGCCTGCGCGTTGTGCGCGGCCATGTCGGCCAGCCCGGGTTCGAAGAAGGGAACGCCGCCTTCCCGCAGCACGCGCAGGCGTTCGGCATGGCGTTCGACGCAGACGACGCGGTTGCCCACGTCGGCCAGGCAGGCCCCGGTAACCAGGCCGACGTAGCCGGCCCCTATGATCGCGAGATTCATGCCCCGATTTATATCGGGCGCGCATTGCAATCTGCTGACAGCGGCCCGTCATGGCCGTGCAACACGAGCACCCGCTAGCGGCTGCGCTGGAACCAGAGCATGGACAGCACGCAGGCCAGGGTCAGCAGGACGACCGCGGCCGCGCTTAGCAGGGCGCTGAGTTCGGTCTCCTTGCGCTCCATCGAGAACTTGGCGTTGAGGTTGCGGTATACCGAACTCAGGTCCGCCTCGGAACTGGCCAGGAAGTATTCGCCCCCGGTCATTTGCGCCACCGTGCGCAGCGTGGGCTCGTCCAGCCGGGCGAAGAACGACCAGCCCTCGTCGCCGATGGGCGCGCCCTGCTGGGTGCCGAAGCCCACGGTGTAGACGCGCACGCCCCGCTCGGCGGCCATGCGCGCGGCGTCCAGCGGATCCGGGCCGGTGGTGCGCCGGCCGTCGCTCAGCAGGATGATGGTGCCCGAGGTGTACGAGCCCGGCAGCACCGGCTGCAGGGTCTTCTGCTTTTTCTTCGCCGCTTCGGCGGCGCCCGCCTGGTCGAGCGGGACCCCGCGCCGCCCCGCGCGGATGGACGGGGTTTCGAAGATGACCGACTCCAGGTCGATGCCGTCGTCGGGAAACAGCATGGACAGAGCCAGGATCAGCCCGCTGCCGGTGGCGGTGGCGCGTTGCAGCTGGAATCGGTCGATGGCCTCGACCATGTCCTGCCGGTTGTCGGTGGGCGTCTGCACGACCGCGGCGGTGCCGGCGAACGAGACGATGCCCAGCCGTACGTTGGACGGCAGTTCGGAGATGAAGCGCTTGGCCGCCATCTGCGCGGCCACCAGCCGGTTGGGGGCGATGTCGGCGGCCTGCATGCTGCGCGAGACGTCCACCGCCAGGACCACCGTGAGGCTGTCCGAGGGCAGGGTGACGGTGGCGGTGGGGCGCGCGCACGCCAGCAGCGCCGCCGACATCGCCAGCAGGAACAGCAGCGGCGGGATGTGGCGTCGTAGCCGCTGGCCAGGGCCGATGGCGACCTTGGCCAGGCTCAGGCTGGCATAGCGGATGGCCGCCTTCTTGCGGCGGGCAAGCGCGTACAGGTAGAGGGCTACGAGCAGGGGAACGAGGAGCTGCAGCCAGAGAAGATCGGGCCAGAGAAACCGCATAAGTGCTCCTTGGCGCGCGGGAGTGTGCAACGTTGTCTTTAGTATGCCCACGAACCCTTGCGGCGGTAAAGGTATCTGCCCATGGTCGTCGTTTAAGTGTTACCTTATTTTGGCCGGGCCCTCGTTCGATTGAACCGGGGGCGGTCCGGGTTGTCAGCCCTGAATACCCCAAGGGATTCCGGGCCGCGCCCTGGACGCGCGACCGCATTCCGTGAAGAACGCCAAGCTGGACGGTAGTGATGAAACGGGTTGCCCTATACAGCAGGACCGCCAGGCCCCCTTCGGTCGATGCCGCCCCGAAGGACGAGGCCGATGCCATGCGCCGTCCGGGATGGCCGAGGCGCTTCCGGGACTGGACGGCCAGACACCGCTCCGCCTTTTTCGGCCTGGCCCTGCTCGTCATCGCGGGCGGCCTGGTTTTCGTTTTGTTGCAACCTCAACAAAGTCAGCCGACCCAGGAAGACATCGATTCGGCGGTCCTGCATACCCTGCAAAACAAGACGCTGCCTTCGCGGCCGGCCAAGGCGGCCGAGGCCGTGCGCCAATCCGTCGTGCAGATACGCGGCTACGGCGATGAGGACGAAGCGGACGACGGCGACGCGAAGAAAGCCAAGCCGCCCGTCAAACCCAAGGCGGGCGGCAAGTCCAAGGGCAAGGGCAAGGACAGGCAGACGGCCAGGAACGAGGAAGGCAACGCGCCCCGGCATGAAGGCAGCATAGGCTCGGGCGTGGTCATCGTCGACAGCGGCGTGATCCTGACCAACTTTCACGTCATCTCCGGTTCCAGGCGCCTGAAGGTCACCTTCTTCGACGGCTACGAGGCCGATGCCGATGTGGTCGCCATCCAGCCGGACAAGGATCTGGCCGTGATCCGCGCCAAGTCCGTGCCCGACGACCTGCCCGCCGCCACGCTGGGGTCCAGCTTGGATCTCGCGCCGGGCGACGAGGTCGTGGCGGTGGGCTTTCCGTTCGGCATCGGACCGTCGGTGTCGTCAGGCGTGGTATCGGGCCTGAACCGCGAATTCGTCTCGGCCGAGGGGCGGCACGTGCTGACGCGGCTGATCCAGTTCGACGCCGCGGCCAACCCGGGCAATTCCGGCGGGCCGCTGGTGAACATGAACGGCGAGGTCGTCGGCATCGTCACCGCCATCCTGAATCCGACCAACGCCGGGACCTTCGTCGGCATCGGCTTCGCCACCACGATAGAAAGCGCCGGCAGCGCGGTCGGCATGCCTCCCTTCTGACTCTCCACGACAGGACGCCTATGAACGACAAGCCCATGAGTGCCGTAGACAGCGCCAACCTGATGGAACGGCTGCTGTACGAGGTCAAGCGCGTGGTGGTGGGGCAGGACCACTTCCTGGAGCGGGTGCTGGTGGCCATCCTGGCCCAGGGGCATTTGCTGGTGGAGGGCGTGCCGGGCCTGGCCAAGACGCTGACCGTCAACACGCTGGCCAAGACCCTGCGAGGCACGTTCAAGCGCATCCAGTTCACGCCGGACCTGTTGCCGGCAGACCTGGTGGGTACGCGCATGTACAACCAGCGCACCGGGGATTTCTCCACGGTGCTGGGCCCGGTCTTCGCCAACCTGCTGCTGGCCGACGAGATCAACCGCGCACCGGCCAAGGTGCAGAGCGCGCTGCTGGAGGTCATGCAGGAGCGGCAGGTCACCATCGCGGGCGAGACCCACAAGGTGCCGGCGCCGTTCCTGGTGATGGCGACGCAGAATCCGATCGAGACCGAGGGCACCTATCCGCTGCCCGAAGCGCAGGTCGACCGTTTCATGATGAAGGTCATCGTCGGCTATCCCAGCGAGGAAGAAGAATTCGTCATCGTCGATCGGGTCACGGGGCCGCCGGTGCAGGTGCAGCCGGTCGCGGTCACCGAGCAACTCACGCAGCTGCAGGCGGAGTGCCGCAAGGTGTATGTCGATCCGGGCCTGGTGCAGTACGCGGTGAAGGTGGTGGCCGCCACGCGCCGTCCCGAGGCCTACGGGCTGTCCGACCTGTCGCGCTACCTGACTTTCGGGGCGAGCCCGCGCGCCACCATCAACCTCGTCGAAGGAGCGCGCGCGCTGGCCTTCCTGCGGGGGCGGCACTACGCGCTGCCCGAAGACCTGGTCGACCTGATCCCCGACGTGCTGCGGCACCGGCTGGTGCTGTCGTACGAGGCGCTGTCCGATGGGCTCGGGTCCGACCAGATCATCACGCGCATCCTCCAGACCTTGCCGGCCCCGGAGCGGCCATTGGATTCGCATGTTCGGGTTGCGGCGGTTCACTAAGCGGCCGGCCGAGCCGGCCAACGATGCGGCGGTGGCGTCGGCCCAGCCCAGGGCCGACGCCGAGGAATTGCTGCGCCGCCTGGAATGGACCGTCATCCGCCGGCTGGACGGAGCGCTGCAGGGCGACTACCGCACCTTGTTCCGGGGCTTCGGCCTGGACCTGGCGGACCTGCGCGAATACCAGGCCGGCGACGACGTGCGCCACATCGACTGGAACGTCACGGCGCGCCTGCAATCGCCGCACGTGCGCGAATTCCAGGAGGACCGCGAAGTGTCCGCATGGTTCCTGCTGGACTTGTCGGGTTCGGTCGATTTCGGTTCGGCCGGGGTGCGCAAGCGGGCGGTGCTGACCAGTTTCGTGGGCGTGCTGGCGCGGCTGCTGACGCGCTACGGCAACCGTGTGGGCGCGGTCCTGTACGGAGGCCAGGGCGAGGGCGCCATTCCCGCCCGCACCGGCCGGCGCCATGTGCTGCACGTGCTCGATCGCATCGGCGCGCTGCGGGCCGACGGCAAGTCGGGCGAGACGCGGCTGGGCGACCTGCTGGAGCGTTCGTTGTCGGCCATAGGCAGGCGCTCGGTGGTGTTCGTGGTCTCGGATTTCATCAGCGCCCCGGGCTGGGAGCAGACGCTGGGCGTGCTGGCCCAGCGCCACGAGGTCGTCGCGGTGCGCCTGTACGACCCGCTGGAGCAGGCCTTGCCCGACCTGGGCCTGGTGGTGTTGCAGGATGCCGAGACCGGCGAACAGCTTTTCGTCGATACCCACGACCCGGGCTTTCGCCGGCGCTTCGCCGCCGCCGCCACGGAGCGCGAGACGGCGCTGCGCAAGGCCCTGACCGAGGCGGGCGTCGATTGCCTGGAACTGGCCACCGACGAACGGCTGGACCAGGCATTGCTGCATTTCATGCGGTTGCGCCGCCGGCGCAGCCAGCTCGTGGGTGGACTGAACGGGCCCTGGGCCCGAGATATCTGAACCGGGAAGCATCTCATGGAGAACCTGCCCGCCCTGACTTTCCTGTGGCCCAAGATGCTGTGGCTGCTGGTGCTGGTACCGCCTCTGGCGTTCTGCTATTGGCGGCTGGATCGCCTGCGCCGCGGCATGGCCCTGCGCTATCCCGCCCTGGACGTCGTGGGCACCAGCGTCCGGCCGTCCCGGCTGCGCCGGGTCCTGCCGCCGCTGTTGCTGCTGCTCGGGCTGTGCTCGCTCATCGTCGCGGTGGCCCGTCCGCAGGCGTTGATGATGCTGCCGTCGCGGCTGGAGACCGTGGTGCTGGCCATGGACATGTCGGGCAGCATGCGGGCCGACGACATCAAGCCGACCCGGATCTATGCGGCCCAGCGGGCCGCCAAGGAATTCGTCGACGGGCAGCCCGCCAACGTCAGCGTGTCGGTGGTCGCGGTGGCGGGCGCGGCGGCCGTGGTGCAGTCGCCCACGCGCAAGCGCGAGGACGTGATCGCCGCCATCGAGCGCCTGGAGCCCCAGCGCGGCACCGCGCTCGGCAGCGGGCTGATCATCGCGCTGGCAACGGTGCTGCCCAATGCGGGTATCGACGTCGAGCGCTTCCTGGACGGCGGCAGCGCCCGGCCGGCGCCGGTCGACCTGGCCGCGGCGGGACTGGGTGACGGGGCGGTTCCCGGCTCGTATCCGTCGGGCGCCATCGTGCTGCTGTCCGACGGCCAGAACAACACGGGACCCGACGCGCTGAAGGCGGCCGAGGTCGCGGCGTTGTACGGCGTGCGGATATTCACGGTCGGGATCGGGACGCCCGAGGGTACGACGCTGACGACCGACGGCTGGTCCATGCGCGTGCGGTTGGACGAGGACGTGCTGAAGAAGGTGGCCGACATGACCGGCGCGCAGTATTTCCAGGCCCAGGACGCGGGCGAACTCAGGAAGGTATATCGCTCGCTCAGTGCCCGGCTGGCGTTCGACAAGCGCGACGTGGTCGAGGTCACGGCGCTGTTCACCGCGCTGGGCGCCTTGCTGGCGGTGCTGTCGGGGCTGCTGTCGCTGTGGTGGTTCGGCCGGGTGCAATAGACGCGGGAAGGGCGCGGTGTCATGACCATGTCATGTCCGTGTAGCAAAAAGAGGCGTTGGCCCGACCTTTCCAAGCGCCCCATGAGCTACCAGCCGATTTCCGACCACGACGAACTGATGCACCGCATTCACCGCGACCTGATCGACAGCTACGACGAAGAGCTGGAGATCGAATTCGAGGACCGCGAGTGGGACGCCGAGGGCCAGCCGGCCCGGGTGGAAGAGGACCGCGACGCGCGGCGACGCTACTTCCGCGAGCTGTTCCGGCTCCAGGCCGAACTCGTCAAGCTGCAGGACTGGGTCGTGCATACCCGCCACAAGGTCGTCATCATCTTCGAGGGCCGCGACGCGGCGGGGAAGGGCGGCGTGATCAAGCGCATCACCCAGCGCCTGAATCCCCGCGTGTGCCGCGTGGCCGCGCTGCCCGCGCCCAACGACCGCGAACGCATGCAGTGGTATTTCCAGCGCTACGTGCCGCACCTGCCCGCCGCGGGCGAGATCGTGCTGTTCGACCGCAGCTGGTACAACCGCGCAGGCGTCGAGCGGGTAATGGGCTTCTGCAACGACGACGAGTACGAGGAGTTCTTCCGCTCGGTGCCCGAGTTCGAAAGAATGCTGGTCCGCTCGGGCATACAGCTGGTCAAGTACTGGTTCTCGATCACGGACGATGAGCAGCATCTGCGCTTCCTGGGCCGCATCCACGATCCGCTGAAGCAGTGGAAACTCAGTCCCATGGACCTGGAGTCGCGCCGGCGCTGGGAGGACTACACGCGCGCGAAAGAGGTCATGCTCGAGCGCACGCACATCGACGAGGCGCCGTGGTGGGTGGTGCAGGCCGTGGACAAGAAGAAGGCCCGGCTCAACTGCATCGACCACCTGCTCAGCCTGGTTCCCTATCACGACATTCCCCATCATCACATCGATCTGCCTCAGCGCGTGCGGCACGAGGACTACATCCGGCGGCCGGTGCCGGACAGCATGATGGTGCCCGAGCGCTACTGAGCGGCGGCGCGCCGTTCGCGTTATCCTGGGCTTGGCGGCCTCATGGGCCAATGGATGCCAAGGCCATGGACAAGAACAATTTTCTGAAGATGATCGCGGCCGGCCGCGACAGCGCGCTGCTGCGGTTCACGCTGGGCAACCTCTACCTCGAAGAGAACGATGCCGCCGCGGCCGCCGAACACCTGCGGCGCGCGGTTGAACTGGATGCCGGCTATGCCGCCGCGTGGAAGCAGCTCGGCAAGGCGCTGCTGGCGCTGGGCCGCGACGATGATGCCCGCGCTGCCTGGGACGAGGGCATCGCGGCCGCCTCCGCCAAGGGCAGCGTGCAGGCGGTCAAGGAAATGCAGGTGCAGTTGCGGCGGCTGGACAAGAAGCGGCAGCCTTCCTGAGGCTTCTTCCAGCAGGAACTGGCCCTAGGCTGGCGCGTCGTCCAGCCGCGCGAGTTGCCACAGGGATTCCGCGGCCGGCGCCATGTCCACGTGCTGCCGGTACAGGCGGATCTCGGTGGCGACCTGCCACGAGGCATCGCCGGCCTCCACCAGCCGTCCGCTGGCCAGCGCCGGCGCCGCCAGGATGCGGGGCAGCCAGGCCACGCCCCGGCCTTCCAGGGCCAGGGCTTCCAGCAGCAGGGCATGCGGCGCGGTGAACACCGGGTGCAGGCGCGGGTCGCGCGCCGCGGCGCCCAGCCCGGCGCGCAGGATGCGCCCCAGGCCCGAGGCTTCGCCGTAGGCCAGCAGCGGAATGGGCCCGTCCTGCCGCAGGTCGTGGCGGGGGGAGCCCGAGGGCGTGGGGGCGCAGACGGGCACCAGCGCATCGTCCGCCAGCCGCAGCACCGGGCAGGCGGCCTCGTCCAGCCGGCCGGGCAGCGCGGGGTGGGCGTGGCACAGCAGGAACTGCACCTTGCGCTGGAGCATCAGTTCCTCGCAGGCGGCCGTGCCGTCGGACATCATCTCGACCGCGCCCAGCTGCAGGCTGGCTTCCAGGCGCGCCAGCCACCCGGACAGGAAGGACAGCGACAGGGCGTGCGTGACCGCGATGCGCAGGCTGGCGACGCTCTGGTCATGCGCCATGCGGGCCTTGATGCGGGCGGCCACCAGCCGGGCCAGCACGTCCTCGACCAGGGGCAGCAGCCGCCGGCCGGCGGGGGTGAGCGTGGCCGGGTGCGCGCCGCGGTCGATCAGGTCGGCGCCCACCCATTCCTCCAGCGCGCGGATGTGCCGGCTGAAGGCCGGCTGCGCGATGGCGCGGGCCTCGGCCGCGCGCGAGAAGTTGCCGCTGTCGGCCAGCGCGACGAAGTCTTCCAGCCATTCCAGGTCCAGGGGGCGATTGTCCGGTCCCATCGTGGGGTCTCGTCTCCGCGATAGTTGTATGCATTTCGAGTATTGGACGCCGAGCGGGCGGGCGGCAATGATGGATTCTACCCACCGCAGCCTCATGGAGACCCACTTGCCTTCCATCGCCAACTATCGCGGCATCATTCCCGCGATCGCCTGCCCCTTCACCCCGGATCACCGCATCGACGAACCCGCCCTGCGCAAGCTGGCCTCCTGGCTGGCCGGCCACGAAGGCGTGGTCGCGGTCATGACCAACGGCCACACCGGCGAGGTCTTCTCGCTGACGCCGGCGGAGCGGGCTACCGTGACCCGCATCGTCGCCGACGAGCTGCGCGGCCGGCTGCCGGTGATCTCGTCCATCGTCTGCGAAGGATTGTCCGAGGCCGCCGAGCACGCGCGCGCCGCCGTCGAGGCCGGCGCGGCCGGGCTGGACGTGATGCCGCCGCACCACTGGCTGCGCTTCGGCTTCACGTCCGACCACGCCTTGCAGTATTTCGACGCCATCCATCGCGCGGCGCCGGGCGCCGACCTGGTCTGCCATGTGTATCCCGCCTGGACGCGCGCGGCGTATTCCTCGGCCCTGCTGGCCCACCTGGCCAGGCTGCCGTACGTGCAGGCCTTCAAGGTTGGGCAGCGCGACATGAACAAGTACGCGCGCGACATCCAGGCCATTCGCGACGCCGACGCCGGCAAGGCCATCCTGACCTGCCATGACGAATACCTGCTGGCTTCCATGGTGCAGGGCGTGGACGGCGCGCTGGTGGGCTTCGCCACCTTCATTCCGCAACTGATCGGCGATCTGTGGCGGGCGGTGCAGGAAGGCGACCTGAAGCGCGCCCAGCGGATCCAGGCCGTCATCACGCCGCTCAAGGATGCCGTGTACGGCGGCGGCGAACCCACCGGCGAGGCCCACGCCCGCATGAAGGCCGGCATGTACCTGGCCGGCGTGCTGGACGACGCCACCGTCCGTCCGCCCACCGAGGCGCCCGATACCAGGGAAATGACGGCATTGCGGGCAGCGGTGGAACAGGCCGGACTGCTTCGACGCTGACCCCGAACGCGACCCGATTCAAAATAAAACGGAGACAAGCATGCAACGCAGACCCTTTCTTGCCGCCGGGCTGACGGCCGCGGCCTTGAGCGTGGCCGGCGGCGTATCGGCGCAGCCGTATCCCGCCCGCGAGGTGCGCATCATCATCCCGTTCCCGCCCGGCGGCACGCTGGACACGGTGGGGCGGCAACTGGCGCAGCGCCTGAGCGAGCAGACCGGCCAGGCCTTCGTCGTCGAAAACCGGGCCGGCGGCAACGGCATGATCGGGGCCGCCGCCGTGGCCAAGGCGACGCCCGACGGCTACACGCTGATGTTCAATGCGTCGACGGTGACCACCACGCCGATGACCATGAAGGTCGCACCCTTCGACATGGACAAGGATTTCCAGCCCATCTCGCTGGTGGCCCAGGCGCCCCTGTCGGTGGCCGTGAACAAGTCGCTGCCGTTCAACGACATCAAGGGCCTGCTGGACTATGCCCGGCAGAACCCGGGCAAGCTCAGCTTCGCGGTCGGTTCCACCGGCTCGGCGGGCCAGCTCGCCACCGAGCTGCTGCGCCGGGCCGGGCAGATGAACTACCTGATCGTGCCGTACAAGGGGTCCGCGCCGGCCTACCAGGACCTGGTCGGGGGGCAGATCTCCGGCTTCATCGATCCCATCCTGGGGGCCATGTCCTACTACAAGGGCGGCATGCTCAAGATCCTGGCCGTCACGTCGCGGTCGCGCGTGCCCACGCTGCCCGAGGTGCCCACCGTGGGCGAGACCGTGCCGGGCTACGAGTTCTACAGCTGGTACGGCCTGTGGGGCCCGGCGAAGCTGCCCATGGACATCGCCCGCAAGCTCAACGCCGAGGTCAACAAGGCGCTGGAGGCCGGCATGCGCGAGAAGCTGGAGCAGCAGGGGCTGGTGCTGAAAGCGGGTTCCATCGAGGACTTCGCGCGCTTCCAGCAGGAGGACATGGCGCGGTCGAAGCAGATCATCGTCGAGGGCAACATCCGTGCGGAATGAGCGCCGCGCCGCCGTGACGGGCAGCAGCGCCGGCATCGGCCGCGCGGTGGCGGCCGCGCTGCTGGAGCAGGGCTGGCACGTGGTCGGGCTGGACCGCGCGGCGGCGACCCTGGATCATCCGTGCTTCGAAGGCCGGTCGGTCGATCTGGCGCAGGCCGATGCCATTGCCGAAGCGCTGCCCGGCCTGCTGGACTGCGATGCGCTGGTCCACGCGGCGGGCATCATGCGAACCGCGCCGCTGGGCAGCCTGGACGGCGCCGCCTTCGAGCTGATGTGGCGGCTGCACGTGGCCGCGGCCAGCCAGCTCGCCGACGGCATGGCGCCGGCCATGGCCGCGCGCGGCCGGGGCCGGGTGGTGCTGATCGGCAGCCGTGTTTCCCGCGGCATGGCCGGACGCAGCCAATATGCCGCGGTCAAGGCCGCGCTGGTGGCCATGGGACGCAGTTGGGCGGCCGAGGTGGCAGCACGGGGTGTGACGGTGAACGTGGTGTCGCCCGCGGCCACGCGCACGGCCATGCTGGACGACCCGGGCCGTGCCGCCAGCGCGCCGCGCCTGCCGCCGCTGGGCCGCTTGATCGAGCCGGCCGAGGTGGCGGCGCTGGTGGGTTTTTTGCTGTCGGATGCCGCCGCGGCCATTACCGGGCAGGACATCCAGGTCTGCGGCGGCGCGTCGCTGCCCGGGTGAGCGCAGGGGCAGTCACAGGTGCAGGGCCAGCGCGGGCCCGACCGACGCCGGCGGCGCGAAGGCCTGCCTGGTGTCATGCGCGCTGCCCGGCGCGTGTAAGCGCGCGGGCGGCACGCTCGCGCCGCCTGCCGCCATGCCGCTCGCTTGCAGCAATTGTCGCGCATAGGCCGTGCGCGGCCGCTCGAACAAGGCATCGGTCGCGGCGTGCTCCACTACCTGTCCCTGCTTGAGGACGAGGATCTCGTCGGCCAGAGACCGCATCACCGCCAGGTCGTGGCCGATGAACAGCAGGGTCAGTCCATGGGCCTCGCGCAGGCGGGCGAGCAGATCCAGGATCTGGTTGCGCACCGTGGCGTCCAGGGCCGACACCGGTTCGTCGCAGACCAGCACGCGCGGCCGCATCGCCAGGGCGCGCGCGATGACCACGCGCTGGCGCTGCCCGCCCGAAAGCTGGTGGGGAAAGCGCGCCAGCATGTCTGCCGCCAGGCCGACCTCTTCGAGCATGGCCGCGCAGCGGCGTGCCAGGGCCTCGCGCGGCGTGGCGGGTTCGGCCGCCAGTTGTGCCTCGGACAGGGCCTGCAACAGCGTGCGCCGGGGATTGAGGCTGCCCGAGGTGTCCTGGAAGATGTATTGGCAGGCGCGGGCGTAGCGGACGCGCTGGCGCCGGTCGGCCGGATCCATGCCGCACACGCGCACGCTGCCTGCGGCGGGCGGCACCAGGCCCAGCAGGGCGCGGGCGAGGGTGCTCTTGCCCGACCCGGATTCGCCGGCGATGCCCAGGGTGGCCCCTTCGCGCAGCCGCAGGTCCACGTCCTGCAACACGCGATGGCGGGAACGGGCCCGGCCATAGTCCACGCACAGGCCCTGGGCATGGACGATGTCGCCGTTGCCGCGCCGCGCGGCGCCGCATCGGGGCAGGGCGCGATGCGTGTGCGCCGCCACCAGCGAGCGCGTGTAGTCGTTCCGCGGGGCATGCAGCATGGCGTCGGCGTCCCCAACCTCCAGCAGCGATCCATGGCGCATGACTGCGATGCGGTCGGCCATCGCCGCCACGACGTCCAGGTCGTGCGAGATGAACAGCATGGCCATGCCCCGCCTGCGCCGGACGTCCCGCAGCAGGGCCAGTACCTGCGCCTGCGTCGTGACGTCCAGCGCGGTGGTGGGTTCGTCGGCGATCAGCAGCGCGGGTTCGCCAGCCAGGACCATCGCGATCATCGCGCGCTGCTGCTGGCCGCCCGACAGTTCGAAGGGGTGGCGATCCAACATGCGGGCGGGGTCGGGCAGTCCGACTTCATGCAGCAGTTCGGCGGCGCGGGCCAGGCGTTCGCGCCGGCCGCGGCCGGCCTGCATGGCCTCCGTGATCTGCGCGCCCAGGGTCATCAGCGGGTTGAGCGCGCTCATGGGATCCTGGAACACGATGCCGATCTGGCGGCCGCGTACCGTACGCCAGGACGCCGGATCCAGCCCGGTCAGTTCCCGGCCGCGCAGGCGGATGCTGCCGGCGACACGTGGATGGCCGGGGGCGAGCCCGAGCACGGCCAGCGCGGTCATGGATTTGCCACTGCCCGATTCGCCGATCAGCCCGAGGGTTTCGCCATCGCGGATGTCGAGCGAGACGTCATGGACAACCGGGGTGCCGCCGTAGCTCAGCGTCAGGTTCTGGATGGAAAGAAGAGGCGCTTGCATGGGAGTTCCGTTCAGATGCGGGCTAGGCCTGGGAACGCGCCGTGCGCGGGTCGGCCCAGCGGTGCAGGAGGGTCGTGGCGACGTTGACCAGGACCACCGAGGTAGCGAGCAGCATGACCGCCGCCTGGATGACGGGATAGTCGCGGCCGCGGATGGCGTCCAGCGTCAGGCTGCCCAGTCCGGGCAGGCCGAACAGCGCCTCCATGGTCAGCGTCCCGCCTATCAGTCCGCCCAGGATGACGCCGGCCAGCGCGATGACGACCGACAGCGAATTGGGCAGGATGTGCCGCCACGCGATGCGCCAGGACGACAAGCCTTTGGCGCGCGCGGTTCGGATGAAGCCGGCCCTGGCCGTTTCCCGCAGTTCCTCGTGCAGCGGCTTGGCGATCTGGCCGGCAATGTCCAGGCCCAGGATGAGGACCGGCAGCAGCATCTGGCCGCGTATGGGCAGCCAGCCCAGCCAGATGGAGAACGCCAGTATCCCCAGGACGCCGGTACAGAAAGTGGGAACGGCGATGGACCAGACGTTCAGGCTTTCGATCGCGGCGGCCGCCGGGCTGCGCGGCGCGGCCAGCGCCAGCACGGCCAGGCCCATGCCCAGCGCCAGGCCCACCAGCAGGCTCGCGCCAGCCAGTTTCAGGCTGGCGGGCAGGGCGTGGACCAGCATGTCCGCCACCGGTGTGCCGAAGCGCATGGACAGGCCCAGGTCGCCCCGCAGCGCGGCCCGGGTCCACAGGCCGAACTGCGTGGACAGGCCGTCGTCCAGGCCGAGGTCGGCGCGCATGGCGGCCAGCGACTGGGTGTCGTAATCGCCGCGAGCCGCGTAGAAGTCGATGACGTCGCCGGGCACCGCCCGTACCAGGAGGAAGATGGCGAACGAGATCACCACGATATTGAGCAGTTGCCGGATGAGGTGAAGGGCGGAGGAAGAGAGCAGCGGCATGGTGGTTAGCAACGGAGGTCAGGCGCGGGCGCCCAGCGGGTCGAAGCGGTCG
This sequence comes from Pigmentiphaga sp. H8, assembly GCF_003854895.1. Classification (NCBI taxonomy): domain Bacteria; kingdom Pseudomonadati; phylum Pseudomonadota; class Betaproteobacteria; order Burkholderiales; family Alcaligenaceae; genus Pigmentiphaga; species Pigmentiphaga sp. H8. Next base: position 2,375,226 of record NZ_CP033966.1, read on the forward strand.
CGCAGGCGGTTGCCGAGCACGGACAGCGAGAGCGTGGTCAGGGCCAGCGCCAGCACGGGCAGCAGCAGCGAGGCCGGCGCCTGTTCGGCGTACGAGACCGCCGTCGCGATGATGCGGCCCCAGGTCGGCACGTCCGGAGAGACGCCCAGGCCGAAGAAGCTGAGCACCGATTCCGTGACGATGGCCCGGGGCACGACGATGGCGACCTGTGTGAGCAGCGCGCCGGCGGCATTGGGCAGGACGTGGCGCCAGGCGATGACGGCCGGCGCGACGCCGAGCACGCGCGCGGCGGCCACGTAGCCGGAGGCCATTTCCCGTTCGTACACGGCGCGCGCGACATAGCCGAAAAGCGGCATGAAAGCGATGCCGACGGCCAGGATGACCGACAGGGTGCCCACGCCCAGCGATACCATGAGCGCCAGCGACAGCAGGATGGGCGGCAGGGTGCGGACCATGTCGAAGGCGGCGTAGACGGCGCTCCGCGCCGGTCCGCCGGCCACGCATCCCATGAGGCCGAGCCCGGCGCCGCCCAGCAGCGCGATGCCCGCCGAGCAAACGGCCACGAGCAGCGTCAGGCGGGTGCCGGCCACCAGCCGGGCCAGGATGTCGCGCCCGAAACTGTCGGTGCCCAGCCAGTGGCCGGGGCCGGGCGGCAGGTTGCGGGCCAGCAGATCCTGATGATAGGGGTCCAGGCCCGGCAGCAGCGGTCCGATCGCGGCGGCTACCAGGGCCACCGCCAGCAGGACCCAGGGAGCCAGACGGCGGAAAGTGTTCATACCGCGAGCCAGGTCCGTGCCAGCCCGCCGTCGACGCGGTTCTGGCTCCAGGTGTAGCCCGTCTCGTAGCCGCGCACCTTGGGCGCCACGCCGATGGCATCGGCCGCGTGGCCCAGCCCCAGGGTGTAGCGCTTGTCCATGACGTGCTTCCAGGCCTGGAGATAGCCTTCGCGGGCCTTCTGCGTGCTGGGCGAGGAGACCGCGGCGCCGATCAGCGCATCGAGCTCCTTGTCCTGGATGCCGCCCCACAGCATGGGGCTGGGGCCGTCGGACAGCAGCCGCGCATAGCGCAGGTAGACGTCGGCGCGCGGGCCGGAGTGGAAAGGTGCGAGATCCCAGTCGTATTGGGCGAGCAGGCGCTGTGCACCGATGTCGTCGAGCGCCTGATGGTCGATCTTGAAACCGAGTTGGCGCACCATCTGCACGGCAACCTGCGCATAGTCGGATTGCCAGGAGACCACTTTCAGCGTTTCTTTGGATGGTTCCACGCCGGCGCTCTTGAGCAGTTCGCGTGCGCGGGCCAGGTCGGGCTTGGCGTGGGGGTCCCGCTGCTCCAGCTCGCGGTCCCAGAAATAGGTGTTCGGGCGCACGGGCTGGTCGCTGACGACGGCCGTCTTCACCACGAACTTCATGTAGGCCTGCTTGTCGACGGCCAGCGAGATCGCCTCGCGCACGCGCGCATCCTGCAGCAGCGGGCGGGGCTTGCGGTTGTTGAAGGACAGGAAATACCAGGCCGTGTCCTTGAGGAACTGTATGCCCATGCGGTCCTTCGCCAGGCTGTCGAGCTTGTCGTTGCCGACGTGGGCCAGGTGCAGGTCGCCCGCGCGCAGCGACAGGCTGTTGTCGCGGTCGCCGCGCAGGTCGAACTCCAAGGCATCGAGATAGGGCAGGCCCGCCTGCCAGTACTGGTCGAAGGCCGGCGCCTGGAAGCTGACGTCCGGCTGCCAGGTGCCGAACTTGAAGGGACCCGTGCCGATGGGGCGGCGGATGGTTTCGTTCCAGCCTTCCGATTCGGGGGCGACGATCCACAGCTCGGACAGCAGGTTCAGGAAGGGAGCATGGGCGTTGGCGAGTTCCACGCGCAGGACGTCGGGCGCAGGTGTATCGATGTTGCGCGCCAGCTTCATGGCGCCGCTCAGCCAGCCGCCCTTGACCTTGTCGCGCACGCGCTCGAAGTTCGCCTTGACGTCGGCCGAGGTCATCGCGCGGCCGTTGTGGAAGCGCACGTTCTTGCGCAGGTGGAACGTGTAGGTCCGGCCGTCCTCCGAGGCGTCGATGCGTTCGGCAAGAAAGGGGCGCACCGTGCCGTCGTCGCCGATGCTGGTAAGCGTTTCGACATAGACCTGCTGCACGGCGATGGAGCCGGCATGACGGTGCGGGTCGGCGGTGTCCAGGCCCAGCAGCGCCACCTTCAGCGTGCCGCCGCGGCGCGGGGTGGGGGCATTCTGGGCGTGCAGCAGGCCGGGCATGGCAAGGGGGCCGGCGGTGGCGCTCATGGCGAGCAGTTTGAGTAGATCACGTCGTTGCATGGCGAAGTCCTGTGTAGGGAACGGGCGCGCTCAGGCGGCCTCGGCAGGGAGGGGAAGGGGCGTGCCATCCATGTCGCCATGGGGCAGGCCCAGGTGGCGCAGCATGGTGGGCGCATAGTCGATCAGCGAAACCCGATGGGCGTGGATGCGGCCGTCCGCGTAGCCGCCGCCCTCGACGATGAGGAACGGCGATTGTTCGAAGCCGCCGAGGCCACCGTGCTGGCCGTGGCCGCCGTAGGACTTGCCCTCGGAAGGATCGGTCGCGATCCAGGTGCCGCCGCGCACGCCATGGGCATTGGCATCATCCGTGTGCCGCATCGCGATGGCGATGGTGCAGGTGGTCGTGCCGACGGGCAGGCCCAGGGTGGCCAGCGCCTCGCCGTGGAACACGGCGCCGCACCAGGGCTGGCGTGCGAGATGTTCGAGCAGGGCCGGCACGCGGTCGCGCGCGGCCGCCGACACGCCGACGATACAGGCGCTGCCGTTGGGAGCGACGACGACATCGCGGCTGCCCGCCGCGGCCTTCAGGCCCGCGGCCACCAGGTCCTGGCCGACGTCGATTTCGCCCACCACGGTTTCCATGCCGTGGTCGGAACCGACCATCACCAGGATGTCCTGCCCCGCTTCGCGCAGCGCGGCCACCGTGCGCAGCACGCGCGCCACGCAGGCGTCGGCGTGGCCGATGGCCGCCAAATGGGCGGACGAGCCGAGCGCATGGGCATGGCCCGTGTGATCGGGTTCGGACAGCCACAGGGTGGCGACGACTGGCGCGTCGGGCGCCTGGAGGCGCGCGCAGAAACGCTCGGTCATGGCCGCATCGCCCTGGGCGCCGGAGGCGACGTCCAGCCCGCGCGCGCCGGCATAGGGCACGCCGCCGGGGCCGTACGAGCCGGCGCGGTGATAGACCTCGCCATGCTCGTCCGGGTCGTGGAAGTAGGCCGCGCCCGCCGAGACGTTGGACATGATGCATGCACCGCCGTGGGCGGATACGTGCTCGGCCAGCGTGGGGGCGTGCAAGGTTCGTCCGGTGAGGGCGCGCAGGCGTTCGCGGAACGCCGGATCGCCCACCGAATGGCAGCGCAGTCCGCCGGGTTCTTCCAGGAGCATGGTGTTGCCCAGGAGTCCATGCCGGGCCGGCAGGCATCCGGTGGCGATGCTGCTGGAACTGGTGCGGGTGGTGGAGGGGAAGACCCCGCGGACGTCGGCGTACCAGTGGCCGCGCGCTGCCAGGCGGGCCAGCGTCGGCGTGGTCGCCTCGCTGATCAGATCCCTGCGCAGGCTGTCGCAGATGATCAATATGCATCGCTTGTTTGATTTCATGGTGGAAATGATAATTTCCCCATGTTTATTTTTTATTACAAGCGAGATTTTATTTTAATTTAAGTTGTTGATTTAAAAGAAAAATAAGGCCATTATCGATAATGGATATCGAGAATGGCCGGATAATATATTGATTAATTGGCCCGATAATAAATCGGGGTGTGGCGAAGCGTCTTCCGGGTTTCAGCGGTCCATTACGCCATTGAGCGCGAAGTCGAAAATGTCGAAATTGCGCAGCCCGTCCGCAGCCGCGCGTGCCGCGTAGTCGGGCTTGAGCGGATGCGACAGCAGGAAGGGCACGCGCTGTTCCGAGAAGCCGCCGTGCGAGCGCAGGGGATGGTCGCCCACGGTCGACAGGTCGTGTTCGGCGTCGCGCGATCCCAATACGAAATTTTCCTCCGACACCACCACGAAGTCCGCCTCGCGATCCAGGGGCAGGCCCAGCAGCGCCGCCGCCTGCGCGCCGCCATATACCTCGAACACGCCGGGCAAGGCGGCCGAGGCACGCATCATCGCCTCGATCGTCGAGGCATCGCGGGCGTAGACGCGCACGAACGAACCCAGCGCGCCGTGGTGACGCACGAAAGGATCGGCGATCGGGCAGATGACGCGCGCGCTGCCGGCGCCGAATTGTCGTTCCAGTTCGTCCTGAAGGAAAATGACATTGGGTCGCCCGTCGGCATCGCTCTTGGACGACATGCCATGGTCCGCCACGCAGCCGACCACCGCGCCTTCGTCCACGAATGCGCGCAAACGCTGGTCAACTGCGGCCAGGAAGGCGTCCGATTCCGGCGTGCCGGGCGCGTGCTTGTGCTGCACATAGTCCGACAGTGACAGGTACAGCAGGCGGGCGCGCCCCTGACGCAGCAGCGCGAGGCCGGCGTCCAGCACATACAGCGACAGATCGCCCGAGTACATGTCGGGAGCGGGGCGGCCCACCAGCGTTTCCACGTCGGCGATGCCATGCTCGGTTTCGGCGCAGTCCGCGGCCTTTTCGGACGAAAAGCAGATGCCTCGCAGGTTGTGCCCCAGGATGCGGCGCAGCTTGTCCTTGGCGGTGATCGCCGCCGTGGGGACGTCCGCCTGCGACATCAGGCCAAGCAGCGTCTCTCCGCGCAGCAGCGTGGCATCCGTCACCATGATTTCGCGGCCCGTGTCGCGGTCCAGGTAGTAGTTGCCGCCTATGCCATGCACCGCGGGCGAAACGCCGGTCACGATGGAGACGTTGTTCGGGTTGGTGAAGGAAGGCATGACGCAATCGGCCACGCCGCCATGGCCCCGCTGGTGGAAGTCGGCAATAGTCGGGCAGACGCCGTCGGCGATGCCGCGCGTGATGTATTCGGGGTCGCAGCCGTCGATGCAGATCACGACGGTGGGGCGGGTGGGTAGGCTGTACTGGCGGCCGTGCAGCGAAATGGAGGACATGAATCGGCGTAGGGGTGTATCAGGGAAGCGCCAGCATAGTGTGAGTAAATCAACGTTGCTGTGATAGATTTTCCCCTTGCTGTGATTTTTATTCACGACTTCGGACGCCAAACTGACATCTAGCCATGGTTGCTTCCCGTATTCCTCCCTTGCCGGCCCTGCGGGCCTTCCTGGCCGCCTGCCGCGCGGGCAGCTATACCGCCGCGGCCGAGGAACTTGCCGTCACCCATGGCGCGGTCAGCCGGCAGATCCAGGTGCTGGAGGAATGGCTGGGCCAGAAACTGTTCGAGCGCACGGGCCAGCGCATGACGCCCACGCCCCATGCCCAGGCCTTCGCGCAGGAGGTCGGCGTGGCGTTCGAGCGCATCGAAGAGGCCGCGCGCCGCTATGGCCGAGGCAGCGCCTCGATGCTGCTGCGCGTCAGCGCGCCGGCTACCTTCGCGATGCGCTGGCTGATTCCGCGGCTGCCTGATTTCTATCGCAGGCATCCCGGCACCCTGGTGCAGGTGCAGACCGCCACCACGCAGCAATTGGCGCTGGCCGGCAGCTTCGACGTGGCCATACGCCGCGGGGCCGTCAGCCATGCGCATTTTTCGGCGATGCCGTTCATGGACGAATGGCACGTGCTGGCCGCGGCGCCGGCGTTGCTCGAACGCCTGCCGCTGCGCACCCTGGATGACCTGGCCGGCCATGTGCTGCTCGACACCGAGACCCGGCCGGGACTGTGGCAGCAATGGTTCAACGCCGCCGGCTACCTGCACGAACCCCGGCTGCCGCGCCAGCGCTTCGATCACTTCTACGTGACCTACATGGCGCTGATCGACGGCCTGGGCATAGGCGTGGTGCCCATGCCCACGCTGGCGCACGATGTCATGGCGGGACGGCTGGTCCTGCCGTTTCCCGAGATCCGGACGTCGGTCAATCGATACGTCAGCCTGACACCCGCCGGCGTGCCCAAGACCGCCGTGCATCGCATGTTCGAGACGTGGCTGGCGGAATGCGGCAACCTCGGGAAAGACGAGGAGGCCGCAACGACATAGCGGCCACGGCGGCGGCTGGAGTCAGCCCAGCCGCTCGATCAAGGCCATGGCCGCGGCGGGCGCCTTGGGCTTGAAGCCGTTGATCATGTAGACGAACACCTCGCGCGCCCGCTCGGCCTTGGCGGGCGGGGCGGCCAGGCAGGGCAGGTCGGCCGGCGCCTTGCCGCCGGCCCAGGCGCGGGCGCGTTCGGCCCAGGCATCGAGATCGGCTGGCGCATAGCCCAACTTGCGGTCCTCGCGCGCGGCTTGCAGCCGGACGTAGACGAACGGCGCCGTCACGTCGTGCAGGTGCGGCACGCCCTCCTTGTCCGCCACGACCGCCGCCACCTCGTGCCGGCGCAGCAGATCGACGAAGGCCGGTACCGCGAAGCTCTCGTGCCGGACCTCCACCGCATGGCGCAGCCTCCGGCCCTCGTATTCAGCGGGCAGCAGCGCCAGGAAGGCGGCGAAGTCCTCCGGGTCGAATTTCTTGGTGGGCGGAAGCTGCCAGTTGATGGGGCCGAGCTTGTCCTTCAGTTCCACGAGGCCGCTGGCCAGGAACTTGTCGATGGAGGGGCCGGCCTCGGCCAGCACGCGGCGGTTGGTGGCGAAGCGTGGGCCCTTCAGCGCGAAGACGAAGTCCTCGGGCGTCTCGTCGTGCCAGCGGGCGAAGCTGGCCGGCTTCTGCGTCCCGTAGAACGTGCCGTTGATCTCGATGGAAGTCACGTGGCGGCTGGCGTAGTCCAGCTCCCGGCTTTGCACGAGACCTTCGGGATAGAAGCTGCCGCGCCAGGGTTCGAACACCCAGCCGCCTATGCCCACGCGTACGGAAGCCATGTTTTTCGCCTTGCTCATGCGCCGCTTCTCCATCGTACCGGCCGACCCTACAATGCCGTTCCGGTTTTCGTTTCGCCCCGCCATGCCCCTGGACGCCGAACAACTTGCCGCCTTCCGCCGCCTGGCCGCCGGCCTGGATCGCATCGACGGCGAGGCCTATGCCGCCGCCGGCCGCGATCCGCTCCTGCCTATTCTAGGTCTGGGGCCCGCCCGGGCGCCATTGTGTTTCTTCGGCCGCGACCCAGGCGCGGACGAAGTCCGGCACGGGCAACCCTTCGTGGGCAGCTCCGGCCAGTTGCTGCGCGCCGAACTGCACCGCCACCTGGCGCCGGACGTGCCGTATTCATTCGACGAAGGACTGCGCGTCGGCGCGGGTTTCTTCTGGATCAGCACCGTGCCCTACAAGCCCTTGCACAACAAGGCGTGGTCGCCCGCGGTACGGCAGCGTTTCCAGCCGTTGATCCAGCACATCCTGTCGGCGCAGTGGCGCGGCGGCGATGTCATCACCCTGGGCAACGAAGCCTTCGAATGGTTCAGCATCGGTCTGGTGGGCGACGAACTGGCCGCCGTGCGCGAATTCTGGCGGCGCGAGGACAAGTACGAGTCCAGCGTTGCCGTACCCCTGCGTGCGCAAGGCAGCGAACGGATCTTGCGCCTGCATCCCTTGCCGCATCCTTCGCCTGCCAATGCCCGCTGGCGGCCGCATTTCCCCCGGCTGCTGAAAGCCCGGCTGGACGCGCTGCTGCCGCCCGCCTGATGGAGGCCTTGCCATGAACGGACCCGCCATTTCGATTACTTATTGCACGCAGTGCCTGTGGCTGCTGCGCGCGGCCTGGATGGCGCAGGAACTGCTGTCCACGTTCGGCACGGACCTGGGGCAGGTCGCGCTGGTGCCGGGTACGGGCGGGGTCTTCCAGATCCGCTACGACAGCGAGCTGATCTGGGACCGGAAGACCGATGGCGGCTTCCCGGATGCGAAGGTACTCAAGCAGCGCGTGCGCGACCGGCTGGACCCGGGCCGCGACCTCGGGCACGTCGATCGGCCCTAGCGCAGGCGCTTCGGGAAGCAGCGCCCGTATTCCTCGCAGCCGTGGCAGCCCGGTGCGGGCTGCGGCGTTTCCCCACGCGTGACCGCCAGGTCGTACGCCAGGAATTTCTTCCAGCGCATGTCGCCCGTGTTGCGCTCGGGCAGCCCGGGGAAGTAGCGATGCAGCGCGCGCGTGACGTCGTCGCGCCCGGCCAGCCCCAGGTCGCGCCATAGGTGATCGGGCCGCAGACAGGCATGGGCGATGATCGTCGCCAGACAGGTGACGTCGGCGGCGGGAAGCGCGGGGTTGCGCCAGGCCAGCATGTGGGTGCGCAGGTTGGCCGTGAACGTGGTGCCGGCCTCTGGTTGCGCCGGCAGCGAGGGAAGGAGCGCGCCTGGAAACCAGCGGGCGTACAGCTCCCGTAGCGCTTCCTGAGACAGCCCCAGCAGGGGCAGCTCGTGCCGGACTTCGCGGGCGGCCAGCAGGCGGGCGAAGAGGCGCGCGTCGAAGGCGTCCGGATGCGCGGAGAAGGAAGCGAGCAGCGCGGTGCGGGCGGCGGGGTCAGCGCGCCCGGGCTGGGTGTGGGGTCGGTCGAGCAAGGCATTTGCTCCGATGGAAAGGCACAGAGCCAGGTCTGATGTCATCTTTCTGGCGCGTTACTCGATATTCTGCGCCTGTTCCCGCATCTGCTCGATCAGCAGCTTCAGGTCCATCGCCGCCCGCGTCACTTCCAGCCCGCCCGCCTTGGATCCCAGCGTGTTGGCCTCGCGGTTCATTTCCTGGAACAGGAAGTCCAGCCGCTTGCCGGCGCTGCCCTTGTCGGCCTTCTTGCCCGCGCCGCCCTTGCCGATCAGCTGCTTGAGCTCGGCCAGGTGCGAATGCAGGCGCGAGAGTTCCTCGGCCACGTCGATGCGCAGGCCGAACAGGGTGGCTTCATGGGCCAGGCGTTCGGACAGTTCCTCGCCGCGGATGTTCTGGAAGCCGCCCGGGAAGGCGGCCTCGACGGTGTCGCGCAGCTTGCGCGCGAGCCGTTCGCGGTATTCGTGCACGAGCTGGGGCATGCGCTGTTCGACCTCGCCCACGATGGCGGCGACCGAGTCGGCGCGGTCGGCGATCATGGCGGCCAGGCGTTCGCCTTCGCGGTCGCGCGCTTCCTGCATCTGGGTCAGCGCCTCGCCGGCGGCGCGCAGGGCGGCTTCGCGCCAGGTGTCCTCCGATTCCTCGGCCGCCTGCACGCCGGGCCAGGACAAGAGTTCGGACAGGCGCGGCGGCTGGACGTCCGGGAGCACGGCCTGGACTTTGCGGAACAGCGTGGCGGCCTGTTCCAGGGCGGCGACGTTGATGGATTCGGGGTCGGTGCTGAGGCGGCGCTGGATGGAGGCGCGCACCTCGATCTTGCCGCGCGCCACGCCCTTGGTCAGCATCTCGCGCAGCGGCGATTCCAGCGCGCGCAGTTCGTCCGGCATGCGGAAATGGAGATCGAGGAAGCGGCTGTTGACGCTGCGCAGTTCGATGGACACCGAACCGTGGTCGGTGTCGGCGCGCGCGGCGCCGAAGGCGGTCATGCTACGGATCATGGCGAAGGCCTGTCAGGACGTGGGCAAGGCCGACGAGCACGGCGACAGGGCCGGTGCGTTTGTCGGCATGAATCAGCATGATAAATCGCACGGAAGGGTTCGTGGGGCCTTGCCCGTACAATGTCCGCATCCGGCCGCCGCGGCGCGGCCCATGCGTCCTGGGCGCCGGCGCGCCGGTCCGCCCGCCGATCTGGAGTCTTTTTTCATGAGCATTGCCCCTTCCGCATTCGCCCGGCCGTCCGGCCGCGGCCTCGCCTCGCTGCGTCCTGTTTCCCTGCAACGCGGCTATACCCGCTATGCCGAAGGGTCGGTGCTGGTGAGCTTCGGCGACACGCAGGTGATCTGTACCGCCAGCGTCGAGGACAAGGTGCCGCCGTTCCTGAAGGGCATGGGGCAGGGCTGGGTCACGGCCGAATACGGCATGCTGCCGCGGGCCACGCATACGCGCGGCGGCCGCGAGGCGGCCAAGGGCAAGCAGACCGGCCGCACGCAGGAAATCCAGCGCCTGATCGGCCGCAGCCTGCGCGCGGTGTTCGACCTGGAGAAGCTGGGCGAGCGCACGCTGCACCTGGATTGCGACGTGATCCAGGCCGACGGCGGCACGCGCACGGCCAGCATCACCGGGGCCTTCGTCGCGGCCAGCGATGCGATCGCGCTGCTGATGGCGCGCGGCGCCCTGGCCGCTTCGCCCATCCGCGACCACGTGGCGGCGGTATCGGTGGGCATCTATCAAGGGCAGCCGGTGCTGGACCTGGACTACGCCGAGGATTCGCAGTGCGAGACCGACATGAACGTCGTGATGACGGGCAGCGGCGCCTATGTGGAAGTCCAGGGCACGGCCGAGGGCGTGCCGTTCTCGCGCCAGGAAATGGATGCGCTGCTGGGGCTGGCCGAGGCCGGCATCGCCGATCTCGTGCGCCTGCAGCGCGAGGCGCTGGCGCAGCCGTATCCGGGCCGTTGATGCCTGTGGGAGCGGAGCGAACGATGGCAAGAAAACTGGTCCTGGCTTCCAACAACGCGGGCAAGCTGCGCGAGTTCTCGTCGCTGCTGGCGCCGCGCGGCTTCGAGCTGGTGCCCCAGGGCAGCCTGGGCGTGCCGGAGGCGGAAGAACCCCATGTCACGTTCATCGAGAACGCGCTGGCCAAGGCCAGGCATGCCAGCCAGCTGACCGGCCTGCCCGCGCTGGCCGATGATTCCGGCGTGTGCGTGACGGCGCTGGGCGGCGAGCCCGGCGTTTATTCGGCGCGCTACGCGGCGCGCAACGGCGGCGAGAAGTCCGATGCCGCCAACAACGCGCTGGTGGTCGAGCGCCTGCGCGGCGCGCAGGACCGCCGGGCCTATTACTACGCCGCGCTGGTGCTGGTGCGTTCGGCCAACGATCCCCAGCCCTTGATCGGCGAAGGGCTGTGGTGGGGCGAGATCATCGAGCAGCCGCGCGGCGCCGGCGGTTTCGGCTACGACCCGCATTTCCTGCTGCCCGGCCTGGGCCGCACGGCGGCCGAGCTGTCCGCCGACGAGAAGAACCGCGTCAGTCACCGCGCCCAGGCGCTGGCGGTGCTGATGGGCAAGCTGGATACGTTCTGATGGCCCGGTCCATCGCGATCCGGCCGGCGGGGCAGGGGGCGCCCGCGGCGCGCGCGGCCATGCCGTTCGCGCCCGGCCCCAGCCTGCTGACCAGCCTGCCGCCCCTGTCGGTGTACGTGCACGTGCCCTGGTGCGTGCGCAAGTGCCCGTATTGCGATTTCAATTCGCACGCGGCGCCCGATGAGCTGCCGGAGTATCGCTACCTGCAGGCGCTGACCGCCGATCTCGATCAGAGCCTGCCGCAGGTGTGGGGCCGCAAGGTGGTGTCGGTCTTCATCGGCGGCGGAACGCCGAGCCTGTTGTCGGCCGCCACGATGGATTCCTTGCTGGCGCTGCTGCGCTCGCGGCTGCCGCTCCTGCCCGACGCCGAGATCACGATGGAAGCCAACCCCGGCACGGTCGAGGCCGGGCGCTTCGCCGATTTCGCGGCCAGCGGGGTCAACCGCATTTCGCTGGGCATACAGAGCTTCGACGACGACCGCCTGCGCGCGCTGGGCCGCATCCACGACGGCCGGGCGGCGCGCGAGGCGATCGCCATCGCGCAGCGCCACGTCGAGCGGGTCAATCTGGACCTGATGTTCGCGCTGCCGGGGCAGACCCTGGACGGCTGTCTGGACGATGTCGAGACCGCGCTGTCCTTCGGGACGGAACACCTGTCCCTGTACCACCTGACGCTGGAACCGAACACGGTCTTCGCCAAGTATCCGCCGCAACTGCCCGACGACGATACGGCCTTCGAGATGCAGGACCGGATCGAGGCGCGGCTGGCCGAGGCGGGATACGACCACTACGAGATATCGGCCTATGCCCGGCTCGGTGCCCGCTGCCGCCACAACCTGAACTACTGGGAGTTCGGCGACTACCTCGGCATCGGCCCGGGTGCCCACGGCAAGTTGTCCTTCCACGACCGCATCCTGCGCGAGGCGCGCGTGCGCAATCCCCAGTCCTGGATGGATGCGCTGCTGGACCCGGCGGATGGCGCGACGCACCTGGCGGAATCGCGGCTGGTGGGGCCCGACGAACTGCCCTTCGAATTCATGCTGAACGCGCTGCGGCTGGCCGATGGCGTGCCGGCGGCCAGCTTCGCCGAACGGACCGGCCTGAACCTGGCCACCATCGCCCGGCCGCTTGCCCGCGCCGTGGAGCGGGGCCTGCTGGACGAGGATCCGACCCGCATCCGCGCGACGGCGCTGGGTCGGCGCTTCCTGAACGACCTGCAAAGCCTGTTTCTTTGAACGGGCGAAAAGGCGGACCGTTGCCCGTAACCGTGCGGGCCGCGCCATCACGCGGCACGAATGCACTTTTATGGTGCAAAATAAGCCTGGTTTCCCCTTTTGCACCAATATAGGGAATGCCCCGGCCGGGTATGCTTCATGGTGGTGCGAGGCCTGACATCTTCCCCGGCTCGCCGATGTGCGAGAATGCCGCGCCGTCCTGCGCAAGCGGGCCGGCAAGCGGCCCCGGCCGATGCTGGCACGGAAACTGCTTAACTTGATGCGCAACCGTTCAGCCCAGATCGCTTCCGGTCGCGCTGTATGCATTATCGAGAACGCTTGAGCCTCCGGGAGCCGGAGGCGGTTACGAGACTATCAGGAGCCCTAATGGCAACGCCCAAAGACGTCCTCAAGATGATTGCGGACAACGAGGTCAAGTTCGTTGACTACCGTTTCACCGATACGCGTGGCAAGGAACAGCACGTGACGGTGCCGTCCCATACCGTGGACGATGACAAGTTCGAAACGGGCCATGCTTTCGACGGCTCCTCGATTGCCGGCTGGAAGGGCATCGAAGCCTCGGACATGCTGCTGATTCCCGAGCCCTCGACCGCCCGCATGGATCCGTTCCGCGAGGAATCGACCCTGATCCTGACCTGCGACGTGGTCGAGCCTTCCGACATGAAGGGCTATGACCGCGACCCCCGCTCGCTGGCCAAGCGCGCCGAAGCCTACCTGAAGTCCTCGGGCCTGGGCGACACCGCCTACTTCGGTCCCGAGCCCGAATTCTTCGTGTTCGACGGCGTGACCTGGAACGTCGACATGTCCGGCTGCTTCGTCAAGATCAAGTCGGAAGAGGCCTCGTGGTCCACCGGCATCGACTACGACGGCGGCAACCTGGCCCATCGTCCCTCGGTCAAGGGCGGCTATTTCCCCGTTCCGCCCACCGATTCCTTCCAGGACCTGCGTTCGGAAATGTGCCTGCTGCTGGAGCAGCAGGGCGTGCCGGTCGAAGTGCACCACCACGAAGTGGCGGGCCCCGGCCAACTGGAAATCGGCACCAAGTTCTCGACCCTGGTGCAGCGCGCCGACTGGAACCAGATCATGAAGTACACGATCTGGAACGTGGCCGCCGCCTACGGCAAGACCGCCACCTTCATGCCCAAGCCCGTCGTCGGCGACAACGGTTCCGGCATGCACGTCCACCAGTCGATCTGGAAGGACGGCCAGAACCTGTTCGCGGGCAACGGCTACGCCGGCCTGTCCGAGTTCGCGCTGTACTACATCGGCGGCATCATCAAGCACGCCCGCGCGCTGAACGCCATCACCAACCCCGGCACGAACTCGTACAAGCGCCTGGTTCCGCACTTCGAAGCCCCGGTCAAGCTGGCCTACTCGGCCCGCAACCGCTCGGCCTCGATCCGCATCCCGTACGTGGCCAACCCGAAGGGCCGCCGCATCGAGACGCGCTTCCCGGATCCGCTGGCCAACCCGTACCTGTCGTTCTCGGCCCTGATGATGGCCGGCCTGGACGGCGTGATGAACAAGATCCATCCTGGCGATCCGGCCGACAAGAACCTGTACGACCTGCCGCCCGAGGAAGACGCGAAGATCCCGACCGTGTGTGCCTCGCTCGAGCAGGCGCTGGAAGCCCTGGACAAGGACCGCGAGTTCCTGACCCGCGGCGGTGTGTTCAGCAACGCCATGATCGATGCCTACATCGCGCTGAAGATGGAAGAAGTCACGCGTTTCCGCGTCACGACCCACCCCGTCGAGTTCGACATGTACTACGGCCTCTGATCAGGACCTGATCAGTCGTCAGCAAGGAAAAACGGGGCGTTCGAACGCCCCGTTTTCATTGGACATGACTCATTTGCTTCCCGATCCTTCCTCCTATCCGGTCGACGCCTTCGCCGCGTTCGAACTGCTGTCCAGCGCCATCCTCGTCATCGACGACGACGGCCTGATCCGCTATGCCAACGCCCCGGCCGAGGATTTGTTCGAGGTCTCGGTGCGGCAGTTGTACGCGGTCAAGGCCGGCGACCTGTTCCGCGATGGCGAGCAGTTGCGCCAGTCGCTGGAGGAGGCCCGCCAGCACCTGTTCGCGGACAAGCGGCAGATACTGGAGATCGATCGCCTGGGGCGCGAGCCGACGCAGGTATCGGTAACCGTGGTCGCGCTGGACGGCCAGCCGTGGCCGGCGCTGATCGAACTGCGCGAGATCGAGCAGCAGCTGAAGGTGGACCGCGAGGAACGCCTGCTGGAACAGGCGCAGGCCAATCGCGAACTGTTGCGCAACCTCGCGCACGAGATCAAGAATCCGCTGGGCGGGCTGCGCGGCGCGGCGCAATTGCTGGAGGCCGAGTTGTCCGATCCCGCGCTGATCGAATACACCCAGGTCATCATCCAGGAGGCGGACCGTCTCCAGACCCTGGTGGACCGCCTGCTGGTGCCGCATCGCGCGCCGCGCATCGTCGGCGACGTCAACATCCACGAGGTCTGCGAGCGCGTGCGGTCGCTGGTGCTGGCCGAGTATCCGAACGGGCTGCGCATCGTGCGCGACTACGACGCGGCGATTCCCGAGTTCCGGGGCGACAAGGCGCAGTTGATCCAGGCCGTCCTGAACGTCGTGCGCAACGCCGCCGAGGCCTTGTCGCCACGCATCGCGGCCGGCGATGCCGAGATCACGCTGCGCACCCGTGTGGCGCGCCAGGTCACCTTGGCCAAGCAGCGTTTCAGGCTGGCATTGGAATTGCATGTGATGGACAACGGCCCGGGGATTCCCCCTGAATTGCTGGACCGGATCTTCCATCCGCTGGTGTCGGGACGTGAGGGCGGCAGCGGACTGGGATTGACCCTGGCTCAGACTTTCGTGCAGCAGCACGAGGGTGTGATCGAATGCGACAGCCGGCCCGGCCTGACCGATTTCCGCCTGCTGTTGCCCTTACCTTGATCGAAGAATTGGATGGATTTTTTTTCCCGAGCGTACCTAGGAAGGCAGCGATGAAACCGATCTGGATCGTAGATGATGACCGTTCGATCCGCTGGGTGCTCGAAAAAGCCTTGGCCCGCGAGAACCTGCCCAGCCGCAGCTTCGGCACCGCGCGCGAGGCCCTGGACGCCCTGAACGACGACGTGCCCCAGGTGCTGGTGACCGACATCCGGATGCCCGGGGCCGGCGGCATCGAACTGTTGCAGGCGGTCAAGCGGCGTTTTCCGGCGCTGCCCGTCATCGTCATGACGGCGTATTCCGACCTGGAGAGCGCGGTATCGGCCTTCCAGGGGGGCGCCTTCGAGTACCTGCCCAAGCCCTTCGACGTGGACACCGCGACCGAACTGATCCGCCGCGCCGTCGAGGAAAGCCTGCGCGAGGAGGCCTCGGCCGACGAGACGCTGGTCGGCACGCCCGAGATCCTGGGGCAGGCGCCGGCCATGCAGGAAGTGTTCCGCGCCATCGGCCGCCTGTCGCAGTCGCAGGTCACGGTCATGATCACCGGCGAATCGGGCAGCGGCAAGGAACTAGTGGCGCGCGCACTGCATCGGCATAGTGCCCGGGCCTCCGGCCCCTTCGTGGCGATCAATACCGCCGCGATTCCGCGCGACCTGCTGGAGTCCGAGCTGTTCGGCCACGAGCGCGGCGCCTTCACCGGCGCGCAAAGCATGCGCCGCGGCCGCTTCGAGCAGGCCGACGGCGGCACGCTGTTCCTGGACGAGATCGGCGACATGCCCGCCGAATTGCAGACGCGCCTGTTGCGGGTGCTGTCGGACGGCAGCTTCTATCGCGTGGGCGGGCACAACCCGGTGCACGCCAACGTGCGCGTCATCGCGGCCACGCACCAACCGCTGGAAGAACGCGTCAAGCAGGGCCTGTTCCGCGAGGACCTGTTCCATCGGCTCAATGTGATCCGCCTGCGCCTGCCGCCGCTGCGCGAGCGGGCCGAGGACATCCCGCTGCTGGCCCGCCATTTCCTGGCGCGCAGCGCGCGCGACCTGGGCGTGGAACCCAAGCGCTTCACGCCCGCCGCGCTGGCGGCCCTGTCGCGCTTTCCGTTTCCCGGCAACGTGCGGCAGCTCGAGAACGTCTGCCATTGGCTGACCGTGATGGCGCCGGCGCAGACGGTGGACGTGCAGGACCTGCCGCCCGAACTCCTGGAGAAGATGCCGGCCGAGGGCGATAAAGCGCTGGCGCCGGGTGCCTTCGCCGCGACAATGCAGGCGCTGACGCCGGATCGCGGCGTGCTGGCCGGGCCGAGCGCGGAGGTGGCGCACACCGCCGGCGGCGTGGTCGTGGCCGATCGCCCGAATCCGTGGCTGGGCGGCCTGCAGAGCGACGTCGAACAACGCCTGCAGCGGGGCGAGCCCGACATCATGCAGACCCTGACCCGCCAGTTCGAAAGCATGCTGATCTCGACCGCGCTGCGCGCCACCCGGGGCCGCCGGATCGAGGCGGCGCTGAAGCTGGGCATCGGACGCAACACCATCACGCGCAAGATCCAGGACCTGGGGCTGGACGACGACGATTGACGCCGGCGGCGCCGGGCGGCGCCCCAGCCGTCAGCCCAGCGCCGTGTCCAGCAGCATCATGATGACGAAGCCCACCATCAGGCCGCAGGTGGCATAGACCTCGTGTCCCTTGCGGTGCGATTCGGGGATGATCTCGTGGCTGATCACGAACAGCATCGCCCCGGCCGCGAACCCCAGTCCCCAGGGCAACAGCATCGCGGAGTAGGAGATGACCGAGGCGCCGATGACGGCGGCGATCGGCTCGACCAGTCCCGTCAGCGCACCCAGCACGAACGCGAAGCCCTTGCTGTAGCCGATGCCCAGCAGCGCGACGGCCACGACCAGTCCTTCGGGTACGTCCTGGATGGAAATGCCGGTGGTGAGCGCCGAGGCGCGCAGCGGATCGGTGCCGGCGAAGGCCACGCCTATGGCCAGGCCCTCGGGCAGGTTGTGCAGGGCGATGGCGAACACGAACATCCACGTGCGGCGCACGGCCAGGATCGTGTGCTTGCCTTCCACGCCCTTGATGAAGTGCTCGTGGGGCAGGTAGCGCTCCATCGCCAGCAGCAGGGCGGCGCCCAGCAGGATGGCCGCGCCCATCAGCATGCCCGCGCCCCAGGGGCCGGCGCCCTGCAGCTTCGCTGCTTCGATGCCCGGTACCACCAGCGAAAAGGCACTGGCCGCCAGCATGACGCCTGCGCCGAATCCGAACAGGCTGTCCTGCACGCGATCGGACAGGCGTTGGGAGAACAGCACGGGCACGGCCCCCAGCGCTGTCGCGCCGGCGGCCATCATGCCGCCTATCAGGGCATCCAGCACCACCGGGTCGGTGGCCATCCGTATCCAGAGCTGCCGACCGAGCACGGCCAGGCCCAGCAGCACGATGGCGACGCCCACGGTCTTGCGCAGCACCTGGCCCGGGGAGGCGGTTCGGTTGGCCGTCGTCATGGGGGCCTCAGCTTTGGGCCTGTTGGTAGCGCCGTTCGACTTCATCCCAGTTCACCACGTTGTAGAAGGCGGCGATGTATTCGGGACGCCGGTTCTGGTAGCGCAAGTAGTATGCATGCTCCCACACGTCCAGACCCAGTATCGGCGTGTTACCAGCCATGAGCGGGCTGTCCTGGTTGCCCGTGCTTTCCACGGCCAGCTTGCCCTGGGGCGTCAGGCTCAGCCATGCCCAGCCGCTGCCGAAGCGCGTCAGCGCGGCTTGTGTGAACGCCTGCTTGAAGGCTTCGAAACCGCCCAGGTCGGACTGGATCGCGCGCGCCACCTGGCCGTGCGGCGCGCCGCCGCCCCGGGGCGACATCACGGTCCAGAACAGCGAGTGGTTGGCGTGTCCGCCGCCGTTGTTGCGAATGGTCGTGCGCAGGGCTTGCGGCGCCTGGTCGACGCCGGCCACCAGTGCTTCCACGGGCAGTTCCTTCAGCGGCGAGTTCTCCAGCGCGGCGTTCAGGTTGTTGACGTAGGTCTGGTGGTGCCTGGTGTAGTGGATCTCCATGGTCTGCGCGTCGATGTGGGGTTCCAGGGCGTCGTACGCGTAGGGCAGCGGGGGCAGGGCATGGGTCATGAGGCGCTCCGGACAAGGATTTTTGAATAAAAATAACTATACAAATAGTAATGATAATCATTTATATTTTAGAACAAAAAGACAGACTGAAGGAAGAAGCGGGACTTCGCCGCATCACCGCCGAGACGTGAGCTGGCGCAGGACGTCCAGAAGCTTCACCGCGGGCTGGGGCAAGAGCCCGTGGCTTCGCCGGTAGACCTGCAATTGGCGGCGCTTGACCACGCCGGCCACCGGTAGCCGGTCTATCCAGCCTGCCTGCCGTTCCGGCTCGTACAGCGGTTCAGCCAGCCATCCGAGGAAGCCGCCGTGCGAGATCAGGCTCTTGTTCGTGATGTTCGAGCGGGTCTTGACGATCACCTCCGGCATGGGCAATCCGGCCTTGGCGAATTCCTTGGACAAGTCCTCGTAGGGGGCGGTCCCTTCGGGCGATAGCACCCACTTGTAGTCCAGGGTGTCCGCCAGGGTGATGACGCTGTTGGCGCGGAGGGGATGGGACGGCGCGGCGACGATGTAGCTCGCGTCTTCCCAATGGCAATCCGGGATCGCGCAGATGTCGGGGCTGGCGGGCATGGAAGCGCCGACGGTAAGGTCGACCTCCCGGTTGACGAGCGCATCGACGAGCACGTCGGCGATTCCTTCGACGATATGCACCTGCAGCCTGGGCCATTGTTCCAGTACCTGGGCGATGGCTTGGGGCAGGATTTGTCCGACCGCGCTGGCGATCGCACCGACGCGGATCGTACCGCGCGCCAGGCCGCGCAGTTCGTCGATTTCTTCGGTGGCGGCCTCGGCTTCTTTCTGGATCAACGCTGCGCGGGGCAGCAGGGTCTCGCCCGCGGCGGTCAGCTTCATGCCGGTCAGGTAGCGCTCGAACAGCGGCATGCCGATCTGCTCTTCCAGCTTGCGTATGGTCCGGCTCAGGGCAGGCTGGGTGATGTTGAGTTTCTGGGCTGCGCGCCCCAGCGTGCCGTACTGGGCAACCGCAAGAAAGGCATCGAGAGGGCGGATGTGGATGGTCATGCCGAAACTTAATGGCGCCCACCGGAAAAAGCAATATTCAGTGCCGCTCTGCCTTACGCATACTGCGCGCATCGTAAACGAGGAGCCAGGAGCGCAAGCAGTGAAGAGCATCATCGTTACAGGAGCGGCCAGAGGCATAGGGCTGGCGTTCGCACGGCGTTTCGCGGCCGACGGGTTCGACGTCGCCATTCTCGACAGCACGGGCGCCGAGCAGGCCGCGGCGTCGATCGCACGCGAGGGACTGAGCGCGACCGGCTATTCCGGCGACGTGACGGAAGAGGCGGATTGGATGCGCATCGTCGAAGACCTGTCCGCGAAAGGACATGCGCTCTACGGACTGGTCAACAACGCGGCGATGTTCGCGAGCCTGCCCATGCAGCCGTTCACGCAGATTTCCAAGAAAGACTGGATGCAGGTCATGGCAGTCAACACCGCCGGTCCGTTCCTGGGCATCAAGGCGTGTTCGCCAGCCATGCGGGAGGGCGGCGGTGGGCGTGTGGTGAACATCGCGTCCACCTCGCCTTTGAAAGGGGTGACCGGGATGCCTCACTACGTGGCCAGCAAGGGCGCGGTGATCGCGCTCACGCGCAGCCTGGCCAGGGAACTGGGGCCGGCGGGGATCACGGTCAATGCGATCGCCCCGGGATTCACGCTGTCGGACGGCATCCTGACGAACAAGGAGCACGTCGATCAGTTCCGCGACGTGGGCAAGAGCGCGCGGGCGTTGAAGCGGGACCAGATGCCGGAGGACCTGGTCGGCGCGGCCTCGTTCCTGCTGGGACCCGATGCGGCATTCATGACGGGCCAGACGCTCGTCGTCGATGGCGGAGCCATCTTCGTCTGATCACAAGAACCATCAGAAACCAGGAGTCGAGACCATGAAAAAGACAATCACGGCCGCTGCCGCGGCATTCATGCTGGCGAACACGCCGGCCTTTGGCCAGGCGCCGAAATATCCCGCCAAGCCGGTCCGCATCGTGTCGGCGTTTTCCACCGGATCGGGAGCCGACGCGATGTTGCGCATCGTGGCCGATCGCCTGTCCAAGGCGTGGGGCCAGGCCGTCGTCGTCGAGAACAAGCCCGGGGGCACGGGTTTCATCGCGGCCGCCGACGTCATGCGCTCGCCTGCCGACGGCTATACGCTCTTCCATGCGGATGGCCTGAACTTCACCGCGGTGCCGCATCTTTACAAGAAGATGCCCTACGACGCCCAGAAGGATTTCGTGCCGGTGATCCCCCTGCATCACAGCAACTTCTTCATCGCCGTGTCGTCGCAATCGAAATGGAACAGCGCCGGCGATCTGCTGGCCGCCGCGAAGGCGGCTCCCGGCAGGGTGACGTACGGCTCGTGGCAGATCGGAAGCGTGGCGCATCTGGCCGGCGCGGCACTGGAGACCGCCTCGGGCACCCATATGACGCATGTCCCGTTCAAGGACGTGGGTCAGTTGTATGCCTCCGTTGCCAATGGCGACGTCGACTGGGCATTCGGGACGCCGGGCAGCGCCGGTCCGTTGCAGCAGGCGGGCAAGCTCAAGTTCATCGGCTGGGCGGGCACCGAGCGTCTTGCCGGGTATCCGGACGTGCCGCTGGTCGGCGAAAGCGGCGGGCCGGCAGGTTTCCAGGTGTCGGGATGGGTGGGGCTGTTCGCGCCGGCGGGCACGCCCAGGACGCTGGTCGATCAGGTCAACAGGGATGTGGCCGCCATCTACGGCCAGGCGGACGTGCCGTCGAAGATGATCCAGTTCGGCTACATGCCGCTGCTGATCAAGCTTCAGGAAGTCTCGGCGCTGATCCGCAAGGAGTCCGAGGCCTACGCGAAGATCGTGAAGGAAAACAACCTGACGCTGGACCAGTAGGCGCGGCCGCGTGTCTGGACCGACCGTCGGGAAATCTTTGAGGATGGAATCTTGGAACTGGGAAATACCGATACATACCGGCAGCCGGAACTGCTGATCGGGGGCGATCCCCGAGGGCTCGATGGCCGGGAAGCCATGCCGGTCGTGAACCCCGCGACAGGCGGTGCGCTGGGCCTGCTTCCGCTGGCAAGCCGGCAGGATCTGGACGATGCGCTTGAAGCCGCGCAAAGGAGCTTCATGGCATGGCGGCGGGTGGCGCCGGTCGATCGGGGGCGGATCTTGCGCCGGGCCGCCGACCTGATGCGCGGCAGCCTCGAGCGAATAGCCCGGCTGATCACCCTGGAGGTGGGCAAGCCCATTGCCGAGTCTCGCCAGGAAGCGGCGTTGGCCGCGGAGACGCTCGACTGGTTCGCGGAAGAGGGGCGCCGCGCGTATGGACGGATCCTGCCATCGGGGCTGGGCAAGACCCAGTTCATGGTGGTCAAAGAGCCGGTCGGGCCCGTCGCGGCATTCGCACCCTGGAATTTTCCGACGGTCAACGCGGCCCGCAAGATAGGTTCGGCGCTGGCGGCCGGGTGCCCCTGCATCCTGAAGCCTGCGGAAGAGGCGCCCGCGGCGGCGCTGGAAGTGGCCAGGGCACTGCTGGAGGCCGGCCTGCCGCGCGGGGTCCTGTCCGTCGTGTTCGGCGTGCCGGCGGCGGTTTCCGAGCATCTTCTGGCGTCGCCGGTCATACGGAAGGTGTCCTTCACCGGATCCATTCCCGTCGGGCAGCATCTGATGAAACTCGCCGCGGCCTCCGGGAAGCGGACCACCATGGAGCTGGGCGGGCATGCGCCGGTGCTCGTGTTCGGCGATGCCGACGTCGAGCAGGCACTGGACCTGGCCGTCGCCTCGAAGTATCGCAATGCCGGCCAGGTGTGCGTGAGTCCCACGCGCTTCTACATCCATGAAAGCATCCATGAGCGCTTCGTCAGCGGTTTTCGGCAGCGGGTGCGAGCCATTCCGGTGGGCGACGGGCTGGCCGAAGGGACCCGCATGGGCCCGCTGGCGCACGACCGGCGCCGGGCTCCCCTGGAAGGCCTGATCGAGAACGCGCTGGACGGCGGCGGCCGCCTCGTCAGCGGCGGCAAGGCCATCGAGGCGGACGGCTATTTCTTCGAGCCGACGGTGCTGGCCGACGTGCCGGAGTCTGCCCGAGTGATGAACGAAGAACCGTTCGGCCCTCTGGCGCTGTTGAACACCTTCACGTCCACGGACGAGGTGATCGCACGGGCCAACCGGCTGCCGTTCGGCCTGGCGGCCTATGCGTTTACCCGTTCGACGGACGTGGTCAGGCGGGTATCCCAGGAGGTCGAGGCCGGCATGCTGGCCATCAATTCCTTCTTGATCTCGGTTCCCGATGCACCGTTCCTGGGAGTCAAGGAAAGC
Organism: Pigmentiphaga sp. H8; assembly: GCF_003854895.1. NCBI lineage: Bacteria > Pseudomonadati > Pseudomonadota > Betaproteobacteria > Burkholderiales > Alcaligenaceae > Pigmentiphaga > Pigmentiphaga sp. H8. The sequence goes on from NZ_CP033966.1 coordinate 2,397,909, forward strand.
GGCCATGGCGCCGAGAATGGCATCGAGGGGCTCGAGGCCTGCCTGGTGACGAAGCTGGTTTCGCTGGCCTGATTCAGGCGGCGGTGGGGCGCATGGTCCGCACGACGCCCACCACCGCGGCGATCAGAAGATCCAGGTCGTCCTGGCCGATGGTGAAGGCCGGTGTCAGGTAGACGATGTTGCCGAAGGGCCGCACCCAGACGCCGGCGTCGACCAGCCTGGCCCGCAGCGCGTCGCGGTCGAACGGTCCGTTCAATTCGATCGCGGCGATGGCGCCCAGCACGCGCACGTCGCGCACCCACGGCAGCTCGCGGCAGGGAGCCAGGCCGGCTTCCATCGCGCGGGACAGGGCCGCGACCTGCTTCAGGCGCGGCTCGCTTGCGAACAGATCCAGCGAGGCGTTGGCGGCGGCGCAGGCCAGGGCGTTGCCCATGAAGGTGGGGCCGTGCATCAGGGCATGGCCCGGATCGTCGGACCAGAAGCCGTCGAACACGCGCTGGCTGGCCACGGTGGCGGCAAGCGGCAGGGTGCCGCCGGTCAGCGCCTTGGACAGCGTGACGATGTCGGGCCGGGCATCGGCCTGTTCGAACGCGAACATCGTGCCGGTGCGGCCGAAACCGGTGAAGATCTCGTCGTAGATCAGCAGCAGGCCGTGGCGGTCCGCCAGCGCGCGCAGGCGGGCCAGCACCTCGGGCGGGTGCATCAGCATGCCGCCGGCGCCCTGGACCAGCGGTTCGACCAGGATGCCGGCGAGTTCGTGGGCGTGCCGGCGGAGCAACGCGTCCAGCTCGGCTTCCGAGGCGTCGTCGCGTGGCAGCGGCGCGATCACGTGCCGGGTCAGGAGGCCGCGGAACAGGCTGTGCATGCCGTCTTCCGGATCGCAGACCGCCATCGTGCCGAAGGTGTCGCCGTGGTAGCCGCCGCGGAAGGCCAGGAAGCGCGAGCGTTGGCGCTCGCCCTGGTTGAGCCAGAACTGTACGGCCATCTTCATCGCCACCTCGACCGCCACGGAGCCCGAGTCGGTGTAGAACACGCGATCGAAGCCAGGCCCCAGCAGCGCGCACAGGCGCTGCGCCAGCCGCGCGGCGGGCTCGTGCGTCAGCCCGCCGAACATCACGTGCGGCATCGCATCGAGCTGGTCGCGCACGGCCTGGGCGATGGCGGGATGGTTGTAGCCATGGCAGGCCGTCCACCACGAGGCCACGCCGTCCACCAGGCTGCGGCCGTCGGCCAGTTCGATGCGGCTGCCGTGGGTGCGCACCACCGGCAGCGGCGGCGCGGCGGTTTTCATCTGCGCATAGGGCAGCCAGACGTGGCGGGCGCCGTCGGCGACCCAGGCGGGCGGGGGTGTGTGCATGATCGTCCTGCGCCGGCCGCGGCGCCAGGCCGGACCGGTCGTTCCTCTACAATGACACGCATTCTACGGTGCGGGCGCCGCCGGGCGCATCGCCGGGCCATGTCTATATTCGATTCCCTGTTTTCCCAAGAGCTCGACCGCGCCGCGCAGCGCCAGACGCGGCGCCGCTTGCGCACCGCCGCCGCGGCGCGCGGCGGGCATGTGACGTTCGAAGGCCGCGACGTCGTCGATTTCTCCAGCAACGACTATCTGGGCCTGGCCAGGCATCCCGTGCTGGCCGAACGCGTGGCCGAGTGGACCGCGCGCCACGGCGCCGGCGCGCGCGCCTCGCGCCTGGTGTCGGGCAATCTCGATCTGCACCAGGCCGTCGAAGCCAAGCTCGCCCGCTTCAAGGGGACCGAGGCGGCGCTGTTGTTCGCCTCGGGCTGGCAGGCCAACGCCGCCGTGCTGCCGGCCTTGCTGCGCGTACCGGGCCAGGGCGACCCGCTGGTGTTCAGCGACCGGCTGAACCATGCCAGCCTGCATCATGGCTGCCAGGCCGCCGGCGTGCGGCAGATACGTTTCCGGCACAACGATCTCGATCACCTGGATGCACTGCTGGCCGAGCGCGCCGGCCAGCCGGGGCCGCGTTTCGTCGTAACGGAAAGCGTGTTCAGCATGGATGGCGACCGCACCGACGTGGCCGCGCTGTGCCGGGTGGCCGAGCGCCACGGCGCCTTCGTCTACCTGGACGAGGCCCACGCGACCGGCGTGCTGGGGCCGCGCGGCGCCGGGCTGGCCAGCCTGGGCGAGGGCAGGGTGGACCTGGCCATGGGCACCTTCAGCAAGGCCCTGGGCGGCTTCGGGGCCTACGTGGCGGGGTCGCGGCAATTGTGCGACTACCTCGTGAATACCTGCTCGGGATTCATCTACACCACCGCCTTGCCGCCGCCGGTGCTGGCCGCCATCGACGCCGCGCTCGATCTCGTGCCCGGCATGGACGACGAGCGGCGGCGGCTGGCGGGGCTGGGCGACGGACTGCGGCGGGCGCTGGCGGACCAGGGCGTGGAGACGGGCGCCTCGTCGACGCAGATCGTGCCCGCCATCGTGGGCGAGGCGGGCGCGGCGCTGGCCCTGAGCGACGGACTGCGCGCGCGGGGCCTGCTGGCGGTGGCGATCCGTCCGCCCACGGTGCCCATGGGCACGAGCCGGCTGCGGATTGCGCTCAGCGCCGCGCACGACGAAGCGGACGTGGCCCGCCTGGCCCGGACCATCGCCGAACTGCGCGCGCAGGCCATGAACGCGGACGAAGGCCGGCCATGACCGATGGCGCGCGCCTGCCGCTGGTGTGCCTGCATGGCTGGGGCTTCGACGCCTCGACCTGGGCGCCCATGCGCGCCCATCTGGATGGCTGGGACATCCACGCCGACGATGCCGGCTACTTCGGCCGCACCGTCGCGGCCGAACGCCCCGCCGCCTACGTGGCGGTCGGCCATTCGCTGGGCGCCATGCGGAGCCTGGAAGACGCGGGCGCGGGTTGCCGCGGCCTCGTCCTGATCAATGGCTTCGCGCGCTTCTCGGCCGCCGGCGATTTCCCCACGGGGGTGGCCGCTCGGGTGCTGGACCGCATGCTGACCCGCCTGGCGGCCGATCCCGCCGCCGTGGTGGGCGAGTTCCGCCGACGCTGCGGCGCCGCCGATCCCATCGACGCGGGCACGCTGGACGAAGCCGTCCTGGCCGCCGGACTGCGCCAATTGCGCGCGGGCGATGCACGCGCGGCCTGGGCCGCCAGGCGCGTGCCGGTCCGCATCCTGGCCGGCGATGCCGATCCGGTCGTCACGCCGGCGCTCACGGCCGCCTCGTTCGGCGGCGAGGCCGTCTGGTGCGCCGGAGGCGGCCACCTGCTGCCCCTGACGCATCCCGCGTGGTGCGCCAGTCAGATACGCGCGTTCGTGCGCGAACTGGCCGGCGCCCCGGATCCGGCATGACGGGGCGGATCCATGGGCGGGCCGTGGCCCGCCGTTTCGGCGATGCGGCGGGACGCTACGAACGGCACGCGGGCTTGCAGCGCGAGGTGGCCGAGGCACTGGCCGCGCGCATCGCCCGCCTGCCGCTGCCGGAGCGCCCGCGCATCCTGGAGATAGGCTGCGGCACGGGATTCCTGGCCGAGGCGCTGTCACGCCGGCTGGGACCGGCATGCTGGACGCTGACCGACATCTCGCCCGCCATGCTGGAGACCGCGCGGCGCCGCTTGTCGCTGCCCGGCACCTGCCGTTTCCTGGCCGTGGACGGCGAGCACCCCGACGCGGAACTGGGCGAGTTCGACCTGATCTGTTCCAGCATGGCCGTGCAATGGTTCGGCGACCTGGATGCCGGCCTGGCGCGGCTGGGCGGATTGCTCGCCGAAGGCGGCTGGATGGCCGTGGCGACGCTGGCCGAGGGCACCTTCGCCGAGTGGCGGGCGGTGCACGCGGACCATGGCGTGCGCGCCGCGGTTCGCGACTACCCCCGGCCCGCGGACATCGGCGCCGCGCTGCCCGGCCTGCGCCGCCTGATGCAGGCCGAGCGGCGGGTGCTGCCGCATCGCGACGGCATGACGTTCCTGCGCGGGCTCAAGGCAATAGGTGCGGATGCGCCCGCGCCGGGGCGCCGGCCGCTGCCGCCCGCCCTATTCAAGCGGATACTGCACAGTTTCGATACACAGGGGGCAAGCGTGACCTACCATCTGGCCTACGGCACCTGGAGCAAGGGCGAGGCGCCGCGCGGCGTGTTCGTGACCGGCACCGACACCGGCATCGGCAAGACGCTGGTGTCGGCGGTGCTGGCGCGCGCCTGGCAGGCCGACTATTGGAAGCCCTTGCAGACCGGCGTGGCGACCGAGCCCGACGACACCGGCACGGTGGCGAGGCTGGCCGGCCTTGCGCCCGAGCGCATCCATGCGCCCCACGCGGTGCTGCAGGCGCCCTTGTCGCCCTGGGCGGCCGCGCGCGAGGAAGGCGCGGCGCTGAGCGCGGCCGACATCGCGCTTCCCGCCACGCGCGCGCCGCTGGTGGTGGAGGGCGCCGGCGGACTGCTGGTTCCCATCGACGACCGGGCGACCATGATCGACCTAATCGCACACCTGGGGCTGCCGGTGGTGCTGGTGGCGCGCAGCGCGCTGGGCACGCTCAATCACACGCTGTTGTCGCTGGAGGCGTTGCGCGCGCGGGGCATCCCGGTGGCGGGCGTGGTGATGAGCGGCGAACCCTCGGCGGGCAACCGGCTCGGCATCGAACAGTTCGGCAAGGTCCGCGTGCTGGCCGAGATCCCGCGCCTGCCCGCGGTCGATGCCGAAACGGTGGCGGCCCTGGCGCGCGGCATCGAGCCGCTGGAGCGGATGCTGGAAGCGGCCGGAGCCGCTGGCGCCTGAGGCCGGCCTTCAGCGCCTGCCGGTGTCCTGGCCGTACAGCGTGCGCACGTGCTTGCGCATGTGCTGGAGATAGGCGCTGACCGCCTGCGGCAGGCGCCGGCGGCCCAGCACGCACACGTCCACGCAGGTCTTGCCCAGGATGGGATGCGACAGCGGGATGCTGACCAGGTCGCCCGCATCCAGTTCATGGTGGATGGACATGTGCGACAGGATGGTGATGCCGCCCTGGTTGCGCGCGTAGTTCCTCATCGCTGCGATGGAGTTGGTCACCATCGCGGGCGCCACCCGCAGGCGTTCGCCGGCGCAGATGGAATCGATCAGCCGGCGTATGCCGAAGTCCGAGGCCGGCAGCGCCGTGCGGTGATTCAGCATCTCGCGCAGCGATATCGATTTGCGGCGCGCCAGTTCGTGCGTGGGCGCCATCACCGCTTCCAGCGGCGCGGAAATGCGCAGGGCGCATTCGATGGCGTCGTGCGGCGTGGGCGTGAAAGCCAGGCCCAGGTCGGCGTCGCCGCAGCTGACCGCGGCCAGGGTGGTTTCCGTGCCCGCCACCACGATCTCGAAGGTCACGCCTGGATAGCGTTGCTGGAAACCGGCCACGGTCTGCGTGACGAACTCGATCTGGCCTTCGGTGGAATACAGCTTCACGTGGCCATTGCGCAGGCCTTTCAATGCCTCGAGTTCGGCCAGCATGCGCCGCTCGCCGTGCAACACTTCCTCGGCGTAGTGCAGGCAGACTTCTCCGGCGGGCGTCAGGACCACGCCGCGGCTGGAGCGGTCCAGCAGCTTGATGCCCAGTTCGCTCTCCAGGCGCTTGATGTGCTTGCTCAGGGCCGATGGGGCGGTGTCGAGCCGTTCGGATGCGCGGCGTATGCCCTTGCATACCGCGACTTCATAGAAGCTGGCCAGATCAGCCTGGTTCATGGATGTTCCCCATACAGGTGTTCTCGATCCGAGAACATAGTGTGCGTGCCCTTCGTCTTGTTGGGGTGGAGGGATCTATCGATAATTTTTTGGCGCCCGGCAAGGCTGACGCCAAGGTGGCACAGCAGCCGGCGGTTCGAGCGTTTCCCGCCAGTCATTATCGAGGCCCCTCATGTCCACAAGCAAGATTTTCATGTCCGATGCCGTCGCCAAACCCAAGGCGCCGCTCTCGCACGCGGTCGTCGCCGGCGACTTCGTCTTCGTCTCGGGCACGACCCCCTTCGACGCCAACCGCGAGCTGGCGCCGACCTTCTCCGAGCAGATGCACCAGGTGATGAAGAATCTCAAGCAGATCCTGGCCGAATGCGACAGCTCGCTCGACAAGGTGGTGAAGGCCAACGTGATCCTGACCGACATCAGCCGCTTCAACGAGATGAACGAGATCTATCGCAGCTATTTCCAGGAAGGCAAGTTCCCCGCCCGCACCACGATCGAGGCACCCCTGGCGATCGCCGGGATGATGCTGGAGATCGAGGTCGTGGCGACCCGCTAGGCAGGCTGGCGGCGCGCGGACCTCGCGTGCCGCCCATGCTTCTTTTCCTCTCTTTTCGCTCAAGGTATCGAACATGAAGATGTCGTTGAGTTCATCGCTTTTCGCACGACGCGCCACCGGTGCCGTGCTTGCGTGCGCCGCCGTGGCTTGTGCGGCCTCCGCCACGGCGGCGGATTCCTATCCCAGCCGTTCCATCAGGATCATCGTGCCCTTCGCCGCCGGCGGCGGCAGCGACGTGACGGCGCGGCTGATCGGCAAGAAGCTGCAGGAAGCCTACGGCCAGGCCGTGGTGATCGAGAACCAGCCCGGCGCCAGCACCCAGATCGCGACCCGCAACGTGATCCGGTCCGCGCCCGATGGCTATACGCTGTTGCTGGCGACCACCTCGGTCGTCAACAACGCCCACCTGTATCCCAAGCTCGATTACGACGCCATGAAAGAGCTGGTGCCGGTGGTGGGCATCGTCGACGTGCCGCCGTTCCTGGCCGTGGGACCCGGCATCAAGGCGACCAACGTCAAGGATTTCATCACCGAGATCAAGGCCAAGGCCGCCACCGAGAAAGGCGTGACTTTTGGCTCGGCGGGCCCCGGCAGCACGCTGCACCTGGCTTCCGAATGGCTGATCAAGCAGCTCGGCATCAAGGCCGTGCATTCACCCTACAAGGGCAGCGGCCCGGCATCGGTGGCATTGGCCCAGGGCGACGTCGATTTCAGTTTCGACAACATCCCGCCGCTGCGCCCCATGGTGGATGCCGGCAAGGTGCGCCTGCTGATGGTGGGGGCACGCAACCGCTTCCCGAGCACGCCGGCGCTGCCGACCCTGAAGGAATCGGGACTGCCCGACGAGGAACTGTCGAGCTGGTTCATCCTGATGGCTCCGGCGCAGACCCCGCCCGCCGTGGTGGCGTCGATCAACAGCGAAGTGAACAAGATCCTGAAGAAGCCGGACGTGCGCAGCACGTTGATCGATCTGGGGCTTGCGCCCATGGACACGTCGGTGGACGATCTGAAGAAGCGCATGCGCAATGACTTCGACATGTGGGGCGGCATCATCAAGGATGCCAAGGTGACGCTGGAGTGAGCATGGGGGAAAGCAAGGTCGACGGTGGCTACGCCCATATCGGGCGGCCGCTGGTCCGGGTGGAGGATGCCCGCCACCTGGCTGGCGGGGGCGCCTTCGTGGCGGACATCCAGGCGCCGGGATGCCTGGAAGTAGCGTTCTGCCGCAGCCCGGTGGCCCATGGCCGATTGAAGGGCGTGACGCTGCCGCCGGAATTGCCGGCCGGCACGTTCTGGACCGCGGCCGACATCGCCGGCCTGGCTTTGCCCATCTACTGCGCGCTGCTGCGTCCGGAATTCAACGGCGCGCCGTATCCGCTGCTGGCCGACGGCAAGGTGCGCTTTGCCGGCGAGCCGGTGGTGCTGGCGCTGGGCGCGACCCGGACCGAGGCCGAGGAACGCGCCGAGCAGGTACAGCTGGACATCGAGCCGCTGGCCGCGGTGGTCGATGCCTGGGACGAGGTCGACCACCCGGGCGTGCCGCTGCACGACCACCTGTCCTCCAACCTGGTCATGCGCATCGGCCGCGCGCTGGGCGATGCGCAGGCCATCATCGACGATCCGGCCGGGCGCGGCCTGCGGCAGGTCACGCGCCGCCTGTCCATGGGCAGGGTGCTGGCCAGCCCCCTGGAATGCCGGGGCTGCCTGGCCTATCCCGATCCGGCCGGCGGCGTGGTCGTGCACGTGTCCAGCCAGCGGCCGCACCTGATCCGCACCTTCCTGGCCGAACAGATTCCCGGCCTGACCGAGGCCGACATCCGCGTGGTGGTGCCGGACGTGGGCGGCGGCTTCGGCTCCAAGAGCAATCTTTATCCCGAGGAAGTGCTGGTGACCGCGCTGGCCTGGAAGCTGCGGCGGCCGGTGCGCTGGATCGAGGACCGCTACGAGCATTTCGTCGCCAGCAACCACAGCCGCCAGCACGAGCAGCGCATCACCGCCTATTTCGACGACACGGGCAGGATCCACGCGCTGGACGCGCTGGTGGTGGTGGATGCCGGCGCCTATTCGGCCAAGACCTCCACCGGGGCGATCGAGGCCAACATGGCCACCAACGTCATGCTCGGGCCCTACGACATCCGCAACTATCGCTTCGAGGCCGTCAGCATCCACACCAACAAGAGCCCCCTGGGGCCTTACCGTGGCGTGGGCCGGCCGGGCGGCTGCTTCGCGATGGAGCGCATCATCGAGGAGGTCGCCCGCGAACTGGGCGCCGACCCGCTGGACGTGCGCCGGGCCAACCTGATCTCGCCGGCGCAGATGCCCTACGTGTCGGCCACCGGACTGGCCTACGACTCGGGCAACTACCGCGAGGTCGTCGATGCCGCCGGGCGCTTCGTGGCCGAGAACTGGCCCGCCGCGCGGCAGGCCGATGACGGCGGCCGGGTGGGCGTGGGCTATGCGATGCTGGTCGAGCAGGCCGCGCACGGCGCCGAGGAATGGCGCCGCCGGGGTTCGCCGCTGATCTACGGCCACGAGTCGGCGCGCGCCACGCTGAACATGGACGGCACGCTGGTCATCGAGGTCGGCACGCTGTCGCACGGGCAGGGGCATTTCACCAGCCTGGCGCAGATCGCGGCCGAGATCACCACGCTGCCGGTCTCGGCGATACGGATACGCCAGGGCGATACGTCGGCTGCGCCGTACGGCCTGGGCTCGGTCGCTTCGCGGTCCATCGTGATGGCGGGCGGGGCGGTGGCCATGGCCTGCCGGGACATCGTCGGCAAGGCGCGCGCCATCCACGCCGTGCTGCACGAGACGGACGACGCGCAGATCGAGGTGCGCGACGGCGCCTGCATCTCGCCGCAGGGCACCATGTCCTTCGGCGACCTGGCCCGGGTTGCCTACGTGGGCGTGAGCAAGCTGCCGCGCTCCATTTCTCCCGGCTTCTCGTTCCAGGCCGACTACCGGCCCGGCGTCGAGACCGGAACGTTTTCCTACACGCTGCATGCCGCGCGCGTCAGCGTCGACCCGGACACCGGCTTCGTCAGGATCCTGGACTACCTGGTCGTGGAGGATTGCGGCACCGTGGTCAACCCCCTGATCCTGGACGGCCAGATACGCGGCGGCGTCGCGCAAGGCATCGGCCAGGCCCTGTATGAAGAAATGATCTACGACAGCAATGGCCAGCCGCAGACCGTGACCTTCGGCGACTACGCCGTGCCCAGCGCGGTCGAGGTTCCGCCGATTTCCATCCTGCACTTCAGCACCCCGTCGCCCCATTCCGAGTTCGGCATGAAAGGCATGGGGGAAGGAGGCGCCGTGGCGCCGCCCGCGGCCATCGCCAATGCCGTGCGCGACGCGCTGGCGGAGCTGGGCGTGGACGTGTGCCGTACGCCCATCACGCCCGACTACCTGCTGCGCCAGCTGCACGAAGCCGGGCAGGGAGGTGCGCGATGAAGCTTCCGCCTTTCGCGCTGCACGTGCCGCGCACGCTGGACGAGGCGCTGGCGCTGCGCGCCGCCCTGGGCAGCGATGCCAAGGTCCTGGCCGGCGGGCAGAGCCTATTGCCCATGATGCGCTACCGCATGCTGCGCCCCTACGCGCTGATCGATATCACCCGGGTGGAATCACTCGCGCGCCTGGATACCGCGCCGGCCGTGCGCATGGGCGCGGCCGTCACCCATGCCGACGTCGAGCGGTGCGAGCGGGCGGGTGCGCTGTTCGACCTGCTGCGGGCGCATGCCGCCGAAATCGCCTTCCTGCCGGTGCGCAGCCGGGGCACCGTGGTCGGCAGCCTGGTCCACGCCGATCCGGCGGGAGACTGGCCGCTGCTGCTGACCGCGCTCGACGCCACGGTGGAACTGGCCAGCCTGCGGGGACGGCGCGCCGTCGCGCTGCGCGATTTCATTCGCGGCGCCATGGACAGCGACGTGCAGGTGGACGAGATCGCGCTGGCGGCCACGCTGCCCGAGCGGGCATCGGGCCTCGTCCGGTGGGGGCGGTGCAAGCTCATGCACCGGGCCGGCGAATTCGCCTCGGCCAGCGCATTGGCCCTGCAGGGGGCCGACGGCCAGTGGGCATGCTGGCTGGGCGCGATCGATCCCGGTCCGCTGGCGCTGCCGGCCACGGCGGCGCGGCTGCCGGCCGCCGGGGGCTTGCTGCCCCCCAGGCGCGACATCGCGGCCTCAGCCCTGGACGAGATCCTGGCCGCCCGGCCCCACGTCGATCCGCTGGCGGCATCCCGCCACGCGCAGGCGATGGCCCGGGCGGCCGAACAGGCATGGCAAGGAGTTGCTGCATGAACATCACATTGACCGTGAACGGCCGCGAGACCGGACTCGAGGTCGAACCCTCCGCGGTACTGGCCGACGTGCTGCGCGAGCAGTGCCGGCAGACCTCCGTGCACCTGGGCTGCGAGCACGGCGTATGCGGCGCCTGCAACGTCATCGTCGACGGCAAGGTGGTGCGTGCCTGCCTGACCCTGGCGGGCTCGGTGGACGGCTCCTCGGTGACGACGCTGGAAGGGCTGTGCGACGCCAAGGCCGACCGGCTGCGCCGGGCCTTCAGCGAGTACCACGCCCTGCAATGCGGCTTCTGCACGCCGGGCATGGTCGTGAGCGGGTACGACATCGTGCGCCGCGGCCAGTTGCGTGACGAGCCGGCGATCCGCCAGTGCCTGTCCGGCAACATCTGCCGCTGCACGGGCTATCACGGCATCGTCGCGGCCGTTGTCGAAGTGGCCAACGAAGAACGACCCACTACCGAGGTGCAAGCGTGAAATCCTCCAACCCTTACGGCATCGTCGGCGCGGCCATCGTGCCGCACGCGCCGCAGTTCCTTTCCCTGCCCGAGAGCGAGGACCTCGAGCAGGTCGCCCGCGTGCGCCGCTCGCTGGAAACGATAGGCGAGCGGCTGCGGGCGCTCGAGCCCGATTGCATCGTCATGGTGTCCAACGACCACGGCGACCACTTCGTCACCCACGGCGTGCCACCGTTCTGCGTGCATGTGGCCCACGAGGCCGACGGCATGCACAAGCATCGCGGCATGTGGGCCATCGACGGCGACACCGGCTACGCCCTGGTCCCGGAAATGGAGCGGGCCGGCTTCGACCTGGCGTTCACGATGAACGCCAAGCTGCAGACGGCCTTCACCATTCCCTACGAATTCATGGGCTTCGGGCGCGACGTGCCGCTGGTGGCCCTGTTCGTCAATGCCTACGTGCCGCCCCAGCCCGGCGGGCGCCGCTGCTACGCCTTCGGCGCCGCCCTGCAGACCGCCTTGCAGCGCCTGGGCAAGCGGGCGCTGCTGATCGCCAGCGGCGGCCTGTCCCACTACCCGGGCACGGTGCACTATCCGCATCCCGACCTGGAGACGGACCAGCGCATCTTCGCCGAGATCCAGGCCGGCCACCTGACGCACCTGCTGAGCTACGACGACTGGGAACTGGACCGCACCGGCAATGTCGAGCTGCGCGCGCCGCTGATCCTGGCCGGGGCGCTGGGCGAGAACCGGCCGCCGTTCACGGCGCTGCTGGAACCGTCGTGGCATCACATCTATGCGTCGGCGGGATGGGACCTGACCGAACCCGCGCCGGCGCGCGACCCGCTGCGGTATCCCGCGATGCCGCCGGCACGCGCCAGGCTGGCCGAGGCGGTCCTGACCCTGCGCACGGGGGCCGAGGCGGCGGAGCGTTTCCTGGACGATCCCGCGGCCTTCTGCCAGCCGTTCGCCCTGGCGGACGACGAGCGCGAGGCGCTGTGCGCCATGCAATGGGAGGTCCTGCGCGACCGGTTCAGCATCCATGCCTTGCTGACCTCGGGCGCGGCCATGCAGATCAGCCTGGCCGCCAAGCGCCGCCAGGCCGGATAGAGATTCTTCGCTTCATCATTTTCTTCGGATATCGGGTATGAAACGCAAAGTAGAAATCGCCGGAGGCGGCATCGCCGGCCTGAGCGCCGGCGCGCTGTTCGCGCGCCGTGGCTGGGAAGTCAACGTCCACGAGCAGGGATCCGAGATCCGTGAGGTGGGGGCGGGCATCTATATCAAGAACAACAGCCTGGAAGTGCTGGAGAAGCTGGGCGTGCTGGACCGCATCCGCGGCCAGGGCACGGTGCTCGAACGCGCGCAGATCCAGTTCGCCGACGGTACGGTCAAGCAGGAACGGCCGCTGCGGGACAAGTCGCGCGTCCATACCTTCGCCCGGCAGGTGCTGATCGAGGGCCTGCGCGACGCGGCGCTGGAAGCCGGCGTGAACATCGTGACCGGCTCGCGCGTGACCGGCGCGCTGCCCGGCAAGGGCCTTCTGACCGCCGACGGCGGGCTGCATGAAGCCGACCTCGTCATCGCGGCCGACGGCGTGCATTCGGCGGTGCGCAACTCGCAGAAAATGGGAGGGGGGTTCACGGAACTGCCGACCATCATCAACCGCTACCTGATCGAGGGCCGCGCCTTCACGCCCCAGCCCAAGACGGTGGAGCACTGGTCCGGCAACCGGCGCATAGGCGTGACGCCGTCGGGGCCCGGCCACACCTATGTCTACATGGTCGCGCCGGCCTGGGATGCCACGGCGGCGCGCTTTCCCATCGATGTCGAGGACTGGAGCCGGCGCTTTCCCAAGATCGCCGACCTGATGGCGGTGCTGCATCGGGCCGAGGGCACGCAATACCATTACGGCCTGGTCAAGTGCCCGAAGTGGAGCGTCGGCAACATCGCCATCCTGGGCGACGCCGCCCATGGTTTGCCGCCGACCCTGGGGCAGGGGGCGGGGCTGACCTTGATGAACGCCTACGCGCTGGCGCACCTGGTGGCGGACGCCGACGACGTTGCTTCGGCGGTGGCCGCCTGGGAGCAGCGCGTGCGCTTCATCAGCGACCGCACGCAGGCCTGGGCCGTGCGCTATGACTGGTTCACGCGCCAGTGGCCGACCTCGCTGGACTTCGCGCGTCCGCTGGTGGCCTGGAGCTTCGGCCAGTTCAAGTGCCTGAACGAACGCATGCGCGTGGCCGACCGCGGCCTGGCGCAGGCGGGCATAGACATGATGGGAGAGGTGCGGCCATGATCATAGACGGCACCAAGACGCTGGCGGCGCCGCGCGGCCGGGTCTGGGAGGCGCTGGACGACCTGGATTTCCTGCGCCGCACGATTCCCGATTGCCGCGCCATCAGCCGCACCGACGACGGCGGCTACCGGGCCACGATCTCGGCGGGCGTGGGGCCCATACGCGCCAACTTCGACGTGGCCTTCGCCCGCGCGGTCCAGGCGCAGCAGGAGCGCTTCACGCTGACGGGCCAGGGCTCGGCCGGCGTGGCCGGCGCCGCCACCGGCAGCGTGGCCGTGACGCTGGAGGACATCGCCGGCGGCACCTTGCTGGGCTACCGCGCCGAGACCGAGGTGACCGGCAAGGTCGCGCAACTGGGCGCGCGGATGATAGACGGCGCGGCGCGCAAGTTCTCGGAACAGTTCTTCGCCAACGTGCAGCGCGAATTGTCGGGGGCGGGGGCCCAGGCCGCCGCCCCCGCATCCGGGTTCGCTGCCCCGGCTGTGCCTGCGCCCGCGCCATCCGCCTCGCCGGCGGCGGGACGCTGGCAAGGCTGGTGGCTGCCCATCGCCTGCGCAGTGGGCTGCTTCGTCGGCACCTTCTGCGCCAACCTGCTGCGATGACCCGCATGGCCAGGCCCGCTTCCCGCGCCGCCGCATTCGGCCGGCGCCGCGCCGTCGTCACCGGCCATCACCTGGCCAGCCAGAGCGCGCTGGATACCTTGCGGGCCGGCGGCTCGCTGGTCGATGCGATGATCTCGGCCTCGGCCGTCATGGCGGTGGCGCTGCCGCACGCGACCTCGCTGGGCGGCTGCGGCATGATGCTGTATTACGACGCGGCCTCGGGCACGATCCAGGCCTTGAACGGCACGGGCCGGGCGCCCGGCCTGGCCCGGCCGGATGCCTTCGGCGACGGCGGCATCGGTCCGCGCGGGCCGTCGACCTGGGTGGTGCCCGGGCTCGTGCGCCTGTGGGACCAGGCGCACCGGCGCCACGGGCGCCTGCCCTGGGCCTTGCTGCTGGAGGACGCCGTGCGCCACGCGGCGGACGGCATAGGGTGCTCCAGCGAGATCCATCGCAACCTCGGGAGCGCCAAGCCGGCGGTAGTCCGCCAGCCCGGCTTCGGCACCCTGTTCGCGCCCGAGGGCCGGCCGCTGGCGGCGGGGGACCTGCTGCGCCAGCCCGCCCTGGCCGACACCTTGAAGCGCATCGCGCGCGATGGCGCCGACGCTTTCTACGAAGGACCCATTGCCCGCAGCCTGGACGCCTTCGCGCGGGAGCAGGGCGGCCTGCTGCGCCTGGACGACATGCTGGCGCAGCGGGCCGACTGGGCGCGGCCGGTCAGCCTGTCCGTACGGGACCGGCACATCCACGTCATGCCGCCGAACTCGCTGGGCGTGCTGATGCTGGCCCAGCTGGAGGCGCTGGCGCCGTACCTGGACGAGCCCGAAGGCCAACGGGCCTATGCGCAGATCCAGATCGCCCGGCTATGTCTGGAAACCTTCCAGCGCAAGGTGGCCGATCCGGCCGCGCCGTGGCCCGCGACCCTGGATCCGGAACGGGTCGCGCGGCGCCTGGCCCGCGTGGCGGAGGCGACGCCTTCGGGCGCGCGGGATCCCGGCGACACCGCCGGCATCGTGCTGGCGGACGACCAGGGCAACGCGCTGGCCATGCTGCAAAGCGTGTTCCAGCCTTTCGGCAGCGGCTGCGTGGATGCGCAAACCGGCATCCTGATGAACAACCGCCTGATCGAGTTCGATCTCGATCCGGCCAGCCCCAACGTGCTGGGGCCGGGCAAGCGGCCGGTCCACACCCTGAATCCCTACATCGTGATGGAAGGCGGCCGGCCGGCCATGCTGGGCGTGTCGCCGGGCGGCGTGAGCCAGACCACGACCGGCGTACAGGTGATCGCCCATGCCTGCTTCGAGGACATGCCGCTGGCCGAGGCCATCGACGCGCCGCGCTGGAGCATCACGCGCGGCGGCGACATCCTGCTCGAACCCGGTTTCCAGGAGGGCGTGGCGCGGCGGCTGCGCGAGGCCGGCGTGCCGGTGGAGGAGGATTCCCTGCACGAGTTCTATTTCGGGTCGGCCAAGGCCATCCGCATGCGTCCGGATGGTACCCTGGAAGCGGCGGCCGACCTGCGCCGCCAGGCCTGCGCGCTGGCGGATTGAGCGCCGCTAGATTTCCAGCGTCGCCATCACCGGCGCGTGGTCCGACGGCTGTTCGTTCTTGCGGATCTCGCGCTCGATCACGCACTCGCTGCACACGGCCTTCAAGGTGTCGGACAGCAGGATGTGGTCGATGCGCAGGCCGGCATTGCGGCGGAACCCCAGTTGCCGGTAGTCCCACCAACTGAAGGACTTGGGCGGCTGCTCGAACAGCCGGAAGGCGTCGTGCAGGCCCACGTCCAGCAGCGAGCGGAACGCGGCGCGCTCGGGTTCGGACACCAGCACGCTGCCTTCCCACTTGACCGGGTCGTGCACGTCGCGATCGTCGGGCGCGACGTTGTAGTCGCCCAGCACCGCCAGGCGCGGATAGCGGCCCAGTTCCTCTTGCAGGCCGTCGCGGAAGGCGGCGAACCATTTCAGCTTGTAGTCGTACTTGTCGCTGCCCACCGACTGCCCGTTGGGGCAATAGGCGCTGATCACGCGCACCTCGCCCGCGGGCGTGTCCAGCGTGGCGGCGATCACGCGCTGCTGGGGGTCCTCGAAGCCGTCGATGTTCTTGGTCACGTCCCGGACCGGCTGGCGGCTCAGGATGGCCACGCCGTTGTAGGTCTTCTGGCCGGTGAACGCCGCGTGATAGCCGATTTCCTCGAAGGCGCCGACGGGAAACTTGTCGTCGGTCAGCTTGAGTTCCTGCAGGCACAGCGCGTCGACCGGCGTGGCCTGCAGGTAGGCGATGACCTGGGGCAGGCGCACGTTCAGGGAGTTTATGTTCCAGGTAGCGAGTTTCATTGGGGTACTGGGAATGCCGTCAATTAACCAATCATTCCCGCATGCTACCAAGCAAACCCCCTGGCGCCTATTTCGTCACCGCCACCGTCCCCTTCATCAGCGCCGCATGCCCCGGGAACGAGCAGAAGAACGCATAGTTTTCCCCCGCCTTGAGCTTGCTCGTGTCGAAGGTGACGGAGTCGGTTTCCCCGCCGCCTATCACCTTCGTGTGCGCGATCACGCGCGTATCGCCCGGCTTGAGGTAATTCTTGTCCAGCCCGGCGGGGATGCCGTCGGCCGCGATGCCTTGCACATCCGAGGCCTTGCTCAATACCCAGTTGTGTCCCATCGAGGTCTTGGGCAGCTTGCCCGGGTGCGTGAGCTTGACCGTGAACTGCTTGCAGCTTTGCGGCACCTCGATGCTGGTCTTGTCGAATTTCATGGCATCGTTGCCCGCGATCTCCACGTTGCAGGTGGCGGCGAAGGCGGGGCCGGCCAGCGTGGCGGCCAGCAGCAGGGCCGGGGTGGTGTGCAGGATCTTCATCAGGTTCTCCTTCAGGAACGTTGGTCGAAACGCGGGCGAATCAGCAGCGGGAAGAAGCGCCACAGGTACAGCGCGAACCCCAGGATCCAGGCGGCCGCCGATGCGTGCAGGACGCCCATGGCCCAGGCCGTGGGCAGCAGCGCGGCCAGGCGCAGCGCGGCCGCCGCGATCACCAGCGCATAGGCCGCCACCATGCTGCGGTCGGTGCGCAGCGGACGCCCCAGGTGGCCCAGCGCCGTGCGGGTGACCATGCCGATGATCAGCACGGCGAAGCCCGCCGCGCCGATGACGTGCGCCGGCCAGGCCAGGCGCGGGACCCAGCCCGCCGCGTGCGCCGCGGCCACCAGCAGGCCGATGCCCAGCGCGGCGTAGCCCACGTACAGGATCCACAGCAGCGGCACGCGCCGCACCGCCCAGGGGCGCCATGCCAGCAGTTGCCAGCAGGTCAGCACGCCGGTGGCAGCAAGAGCCAGGCCCGCCCCTGGCATCCAGTCCGCCAGCAGGAGCGCGATCGCCAGCACGCCCGCGCCGAGCTGCCATTGGCCGCTGCGGGTATGCATGGGGATGTCCAGGCCGGCCACGGCGCGCATCGCGAAGAAGGGGATCACGCGCCGCGCCACCAGCAGTGCGATCACCGCCATGCACAGCAGCCCGAGGTTGAAGCGCGCCAGCAACAGGGCGTAGTCGCCTTGCAGGACCGTATGGAGGTAGAGGACGTTCGCCGCGCCCAATCCAAGGATGAGTACGGGTATGCCGTAGTTGCGCTTGCTGCGCGCCTGGTAGATGGAGCGTCCCAGGGCCACCGCGGCGGTGGCGAAGAACAAGGTCTCGCCGCATGCGGCAAGCCAGAATCCCGCGGTGTCGGGCACCAGGTAGCCGACCCGCGCCAGTAGCCAGAGGGCCGTCAGCGCCCCCAGGGCCTTGCCGTGCAGCGGATTGATGCCGGTCCAGTTGGCGCCGGCGGTAAGCAGGAAACCCACGGCGATGGTGGCGATGAAGCCCCAGAGCATTTCATGGGCATGCCAGGCCACGCCGCCGAGCGGTCCGGTCAGGGCCTGCGGCGCGTACACCCAGAGCAGGACGGACAAGGCGGCCCACAGGCAGCCCGCCAGGTACAGGGGCCGGAAGCCCAGTTCCAGGAAAGCGCGCCACTGCGGAGGCGGCGGGGTGGGGGGCACCGGTTCTTCGACTTCCAGCAGGATGGCCATGGGCCGGCTCCGTGGGGGATGGACGTCTGGTTTGAAGATATATATTAAATGAATCTTATGGGGGGGAACCCCAATACCGCTGACGACGCCGGGGATTTTCAACAGGGATCTTGCGAGCGGGCGCGGGCCGACGCATCGGCGGCCGGACTGCTCCACGTCCGATGGTGCCATTCGGAGGGCAGCAGGCCGAAGCGCAGGCGGAACAGCTTGCTGAAGGCCGATTGGTCCGCGAAGCCGCAGCGCCACGAGAGCGAGCCGATGTGCAGCCTGGGGCTGCGCTCGATCAAGGCCTTGGCGCGTTGCAGGCGGATTTCGCGCAGGGCTCCCATCACCGTTTCGCCCCGGGATGCGAAGGCCGCGTAAAGGCGGGTGCGCGAGCAGCCGGCGCCGCGGGCGACCGCCGCGACGTCGAGGTCGTGTCGGTGGGCCTCGCGTTCCATGAAGCGCAGCGCCGCCGCATGGCGGCCCCCGTTCAGGCCATCTTCCAGGTCGGACTGTTCCTGGTTCGATCCCTGCCGCCCCAGGTTGCGCAGCATCAGCAACGCGAGCGAACGCGTGCCTTCCAGCAGGCTGGCGTACTCCACGCCGTCGAGCTTCTGCGGCTGGCGTGTCAGCAGGGCCAGATGATTCAACTGGCTGGCCAGGGCGGGCGCCAGCGCGCAGTGTTCCAGCGGGATGGGCACGTTGCCCGGCTCGCGTCCCAGCGCCGCGCGCACCTCGTCGCGGGGCAGGGCCAGGAAGACCTCGCGCGAGCCCTGGCTCCAGCGGTAGTGCCCGATGCGCCAGGGGTCGTACAGGCCCAGGTTGCCCGGTCCGACGCGTTGAGGCTCGCCCGGTGCGGCATCGCGTATCAGTTCGCCGGCCTGGATCAGTGTGACCACCACCATCTCGGGCGCATGGGCCAGGCGGCGGGACGCCGCCCGCATTTCGTAGGCGGACGAACGCATGGTGCCGAAGATGCAGGTGCTGCTGCGCAAGGTGAGCAGTTCCGCATCGAGTTCGGTACCGGGTGGTGGCGGCAGCATTTCCACCCACTGGTGCGCACGTTCGCGCCAGGCGTCGAAACGCAGCCCCGGCTCCACGTCGTGGGAAGACAGATGCTCCGGTACGCAAGGAGGCGGGGTGGTCGGCATGACACAAAATGATACACCTGTGGCGCGCAATGCTACATCCGGGACGATTTCCCGGTACTCGGGACGCTTGCCCCAAACATGCCTGCCTCGCAAAAGAGGCCTTTCTCTAACATCTGCTCATCCTTCCCATGCGAATGACGCGGCATTGCGAATGTCAGGGCGTCGGTTCGTTTCACGGGCCACGGGACCGGTTTCTCAGGAGCGGCAGTATGAAAACAAAACGATTTGTCATGTCGGCGCTGGCGTTGGCCTCGGGGGCGATGCTGGCCGGTTGCGGGGGAGACGGGGCCAAGAGCGACGGCGGCTCGGGCGCCAGCTACTCGCCCCGCACCTATATGCTGGTGGCCGGGTCCGGACAGTTGTCGGCCGGCGCCGATGGGGCGACCCGGACCCTGACCTTGAAGAACGTCGAATCCGACGTGCTGTGGTACGAAGGCGGCCAAGGCCTGGCGGTGGGCAAGTCTCCGGTCAAGGACTACGCGGGCAGCATCTGGCGGGACGCCTATGGCGGCGTCGACCCCAACGCGACCGTCCAGTTCCAGCTGTCGGGCGGCGGTGCCATGGAAGGTGTGTATGTGGCGCTTTCCCGGCCCGCCTACGACGAGAAAACCGGGACGATGACGTTCCAGGCACAGCTGCAGAACGACACGCTGGACCAGGATGCCGGCGCCGCGCTTGCCTTCGACAATGTCACCGTCAAGGTGCTCAACAACCTGGCGGACGACAAGGAGGTGGCGGAGTACACGCAGTACGCCTCGAAGGCGGCCTTGCAGCCCACCGCCACGGCCGGCCAGTACAAGGTGGTGCTGAGCCAGGCGGGCGCGGACATGTTCCTGGTGGACAACGCTCCGGGCACGTACTCCGAGGCCCGGCCGGTTTCCTATTTCCTGCCGCAGTGGTCCTATGCCTACGGCGAGGCGGCGCCGACCGCCACGCTGTTCGGCACCACGGCCAAGGGGGGCGCCAAGCTGTACGCCATGAAGCTGACCAATCCCGCCTATGACGCGGACACCGACGAGATCAGCTACACGGCGACGCTGCAGGGCTCGAACGCGGGCGCGCTGGAAGCCGTCGACGATGCCGTGCTGAGCATCGCCGCGGGCCGCTTCACGCGCTTCCCCATTCCCGGCAAGGGCACCGCCTACCAGGCTTTCGGACAGGGCTACAACCCTTCGCAGGCCAACGATACCTACATCTATTTCGGCAGCGACATCGCGCGCAAGCAGGCAGGATCGCTGTGGGGCAAGCAGTCCTATCTTTCGCAGAGCTGCGGATCCGATTGCCGCGACGACCTGAAGACCATCAAGGATATGGGGATCAACTTGATCCGGCTCTACGACTGGGATACCCGCAACGACCACAGCCAGTTCCTGGATTATGCGAACAGCCTGAACATCAAGGTCGTCGTGCCGCTCAGCAACTGGATCTCCACGCAGGGCTCGGTCGTCTGGAACAGGGACGTCGGCGCCTATTTCTCCAGCAGGAACTTCGGCAACAAGGCCGGCACCGACTGGCATCCCGCGATCGCTGGGGTGATCATCTCGAACGAGCTCGATTTCAGTGGCTATCCCGGCAACTACAACACCGCCATCGGTCTGGTCGCGCGCTTCATCGAAGAAGCCGACAAGCGGAAGTTCAGCAAGAGCGTGCCGGTCGGCATGCCGGTGACCTTCGTGCCGCGCGGCGAACCTTACCTGGAAGGGAGGAACATGCCGGGCTGGAATCAGTTCAACCGCCTGCTGACCGATCCCAGGACCGCCAAGTACAGGGACCGCCTCATGCTTGCCCCGCAAACCTACAACAACGAGAACTATCTGCTCAGGGACGCGGAAAGCACGGGCCAGGGCTGGATTCCGGCGACGTACAAGCAGTTCGGCGTGCCTATCCTCTTCACCGAGATCGGCTATAGCCGCGCCAAGCCGGACTACACCGCGAACTATGTCCAGCGGCAGTTGAAAGGCGTGCTGGAGTACCAGAAGAGCCATCCCGGCCAGATTCTCGGCGTTGCCCACTTCCAGTTCGATGACAAGGTCTGGAAGCAGACCAGCAACGATACCGATACGGAAGGGGCATTCGGGGCCTTCCACCATGGCGATGTGGTCAGGACGCTCCAGACCGTCAAGGCCGACTACGATTTCACCAACGACGAAGCCAAGACGTTCGGCTCGCTGACCATCGACAAGCTGGTCAAGACTTCCGTCTATGACCCGGTGGTCGAAGCCTACAAATAAGCGGCAGGAACCCGCGCGGCGCTTGTAACGGCCGCGCGGTACGTATCGAAACAATCGCGCAATTTACGCACGGCGAGCCCGGGGGCTACCATCCCCGCTCGTCCAGCATCGCCGGACCTTCACGCGTGAACTACGGAGGGGCGGGTGCGCGTCGCATTCGGCAAACTCAGGGCTCGTCTGGCCACCGGCATCGGTTCGACCGTCGCGGTCTGCGCCGCGACGGTCTACGGCATCCTGGGCGCCGCGCCGCCGCCGGCCGCGACCGAGTACACGGCCGGCAGCCAGATCGAGGCCGGACAATGGCAGGTGATACCCAGGCGGGCCTGGGTCAGCGAAGAAAAAAAGGTCCTGGGCGTCCGGCTGCAGGAAGGTGAACGGGCGCTGGTGGTCGAGGCCGAGCTGAACAACCGCACGCAAGCCTCCACCCGCGACTACGCGAAGCTGCTGAAACTGCATCCCGTGGGCGGCGTTCCCGTGCCGGATCCCGAGGTGGCGCTGGTACGCGAGGCCCGGCCGCTGCCGCTGCTGCATCCGGGGCTGGCCGAGCGCGTGGCTTTCGTGTGGAAACTGCCGGCCTCGGCCGTGTTGCCCACGAGCCTGGACGCCGATGTCATCGCCAAGACCTACAAGCCCGTCGACAACCTTTACGGCACGCCCGGCTGGTTCAATCCGCGCGTGGTGGGACGAATCACGATGGCGGTCGAGGTGACGGAAAGCGTGGCGGGGTGGGCCTCGTGAGGCGGCCGTTCGCCACCGTGGCCATGGTTGCGTTGGCTGCTGGCGTGCTGTTCGCGATGCAGCGCGGTACGCCGCGCTATCAGGACCTGACCGGACCCATCCCCGCCTACGGGAAGATGGGGAAGGCGGCGTCCACGCGCCTGTTCGACATCCGGGTCGAGCGCGTGGAGTTCGCGCGGCAATTGGTCGGCAAGCGTTTCGGCGGCGAGATACGGCATGAAAGCGCGGGGGTGTGGGCGATCGTCACCGCGCGGATGGCCGCGCGTTCGCGGTCGGTCAACGTCACGCACGCCGTGTGGGAAGGGCCGACGGGACTGCGCTACGAGTTGTCGGACCGGCCGGAGTTCCTGCCGGACCTGCCGCCCCATACGCTCGAGCCTGGCCTGCCGCAGCGTGGCCGCTTCGTCTTCGAGATCCGGCCCGATCAGATCCTGGGCGCCACCTTGCTGGTTTCCGAAGGCCCGTTTCCCCGGCTGGATTCCGAGGCGCACGTCGCGTTGAATGCGCTGCCGGCCGCGGCGGACGGCCTGCCGCCAATTGCCGAGACCTTCGATCTGCAGCAGGCGGGAGGCCGGCCGTGAACGCCCGGGATCCCGCCGTTGCGCGGGACGCTGCGGAGTGCCGATGGCGCCGGCGCAGCCTGTGGCTGCTGGTGATCCTCTTGCCCCTGGCCATGGCGGTGGTCATGCATGACAGCGCGCGAACGTGGTGGAGCGGGCGCGCGCGCATCGCGCGCGAGGTACCCACGGGCGGCCAGGCCGATCTTGGGGGAGCGAGCTGGCGGCTTCGCGCGTTGCGGATGGCGCCGCTGCCGGCGGGCAAGCGCATACCGGAAAACGCGATGGGCGTGGTGGCCGAATTTGCCGTGCAGGTGCGGGATGCCGACGTGCGCAAGAACTGGGCGGGTTGCGAGATCGCCCTGGAGGACGGCCAAGGGCGGCGCTGGATGCCGACGCGCGTCTTGCCGCTGCCGCGTTCGGAAGCGCGGGAATGCGTGCTGGCCGCGGGATCGGGACCCAAGGCCGGCGACACCGTGCGCATTCGCCACGCCTTTCTGGTGCCGCGCGATGCCGCCGCGGCCCTGCGCGCCACGGTGGCGCTGGGACCGCAGCGGCCGCGCTACCTGCGCTTTGCCCAGCCGCCGACGTTGGTGCAATAGGCGGCGCTGGCTTTCAGGCGGGTCGTTCCAGAGGCGCGGCGCGCGCCGACGCCGACTCGCGCGTGGGCCGCGCGAACGCGGTTTCCAGGATCGCCGCCAGAAAGCAGATGCGCAGCGGTTCGATCAGCAGCCCCGTGGATGAATCGCGGAACGGGCTGCCCAGCAGCAGCGTCAACCCGTGCGCCCAGAGTTGCCAGGTGTCCAGGTCGTGGGGGCCGATCAGCCGCGTCGCGCCTATCCACAGCCAGGCGCTGCCCCAGTCGATCAGCCGGTAGCCGACGATGAGCGTGATCAGCAGCAGTACGCCCGAGTTCAGCGTCAGGCGGATGCCGTTGGCGACGGGCAGGTAGCGTGAACGGTAGCCGCCGATGAAGTGGGCGGCGAAGTCGCGCAGGAATTTCGGTATTGCCCGGTAGCGTTCACCGAAGCGTTCGATGCGGCGGTTGATACGCATCAATTCGGTATCGTCGCGCACGTCGTAACCGTAGACCAGCGCCGTCATGACCAGCCAGACCACCGGCAGCAAGGCGTAGAAGAACAGGTTCGCCAGCAGTTTGCCGGGCGTCTCGGCAAGCGCTTCCACCGGCACCATCGCCGCCGCTTGCGCGTTCGCCAGCGGCGTGGCCAGGGCGTTCAGGAGCGAGGCCAGGTAGTCCCGGATGCCCAGGCCGGTGACCCAGGTCCAGACGTCGTCCTTCCAGCGGCTGATGACGTACAGGCCGATCAGGATCCAGTTCGTCTCGCAGATCACCATGACCACCTGCCACGCCGGCCGTCCGGTGGCGTCGCGGCGCCGCTTGGCCAGCTTGCGCACCAGCCACGACACCGCGACCGAGACGAACAGCCAGCGCGAATCCAGGGCGTCCAGGATATTGCCATGCGTGCCGAACGGGTCCAGGGACAGCGCCAGGCGCGAGTATTGCCGCACGGTGTCGCCCAGGAAACCCCACGCGGCGTAGTAGGCGAAGAAGGGCAGCAGGGCCACCGTGATGGCCGATGCCAGCCGGTCCGGGCCGCCGGAGGCCGGCGAGGCCTGGCCACGCGCGGCGTCCTGGGCGGTGCGCACGGCGGGCAGGCCGGGTAGCAGCACCTGGAACATCAGCACCGTTACGATCAGGTGCGCCAGCGCCACCAGCGTCAGCACGGCCAGCCCTGCCAGGTGGTTGGCGAAGCCGGTATGCACGGCCAGCCGCAGCAGGAGCTCGTTCGCCAGCACGCCGGCAAGCACCAGGCACATCAGTTGCGGCCAGAAGCGCAGCCACAGGCGGAAGGTCAATGCGAAGGGCGAGGCGATCGATTCCGTCATCCCGGCTCCCATGGGTGGCACGCGGGCGATCCTAGCAAGCGGGGCGCGCGCGTGCTGTATCTTTTTCCTTCGGAATGCGACCGCCGCCGTACTGGCGTATAACGTCAGGTACGACAAGGCAATGCGCTCGGCCTGGAGACTGGAGCGCCCACAGGTTCAGTCGGTGCGATCATGGCCCTCAGACACGCAAGTCCCCTGGAAGCGATCGACCTGCATGCCAGCGACGAACAGCGGGGAACCCACGCCAGCAGCAGCCTGCTCCGCACGGACGGCTTGCAACTCATGCAGCTGGTGCTCCCGGCGGGACACGAACTGCCGCAGCATCACGTGCCCGGCGAACTGACCATCCAGTGCCTGGCGGGCGAAGCCGTCGTCACCACGCCGCACGGCACCTGTGGACTGCGTCCCGGCCAACTGGTCGCGCTGCTCGGCCAGGAGCCGCACGCGGTGCGGGCGCTGGCCGATACGACGCTGCTGGTCACGCTGGTGCGCAAGCCCGGCGATGCGGGCCCCGGTGCCGCCTGACTCATCATTCTGGAGAAATCATGCAGCCCAAATCCGATCGCGCATCGCCGGTGTGCTACGCCGAGCAGGCCGATGCCGCGTACATGGGCCAGCTTCCGCGCGAGGAACTGCTGGCGGCGCTGGAGGAATTGCTGGAGGCCGAGCGGGCGGGTGCGCGGGTGGCCGAGGAAACCGTGGCGCAATTGCAGGATCCGGCCGAGCGCGCGCTGATGGAGGACATCCGGCGGGACGAAGTGAAATGGTGTGCCATGCTGATCGCCGCCATCAAGTCGCTGGACGCCAAGCCCGGCTCGCGTACCGGCGCCTTCCACGGCAAGGCCATGGCCATCGCCGACCTGCCCGCGCGGATGGCCTTCCTGAATCGGGGCCAGGCCTGGGTGGTCAGGAAGCTGGAAGCGCTGGTGCCCAAGGTCAAGGAGGTCGGCATCCAGGACGATCTGCTGGCCATGCTGGTGGCGCATCGCGAGAATATCGATCGCGTCGAGGTCCGGCTGGCCGCGGCGGGCAAGCCCTGAAGATCGCCGTCTACGCCATCTGCCGCGACGAAGCCGGTTTCGCCGACCGCTTCATGGCGTCCTGTGCGAGCGCCGACATGGTCGTGGTCGCGGACACGGGATCGACCGACGGTGGCATCGAGCGCCTGGAGGCGCTGGGCGCGTGCGTGCATCGCTTGTCCATCGAGCCCTGGCGCTTCGACGATGCCCGCAACGCCGCGCTGGCGCTGGTGCCGGGGGATGTGGACGTGTGCGTGTCGCTGGACCTGGACGAGATCCTGAGCCCGGGCTGGCGGCCGGCCCTGGAGGCGGCCTGGGTGTCGGGCACCACACGCGCGCACTACGATTTCGTGTCTGCCTTCCATGCGGACGGCAGCCCGGCGATACGCTTCCTGAACAACCGCATCCACGCCCGTCACGGCTACCGGTGGCGCCACGCCTGCCATGAAGGCATCTATCCCGACCGCATCGCCGAGCAAGGCGTGCTCGTGCCCGGCATGCGCGTCGAGCACCATCCCGATCGCGCCAAGCCGCGCGGCTCCTACCTGCCGCTGCTGGCCGCCGCGGCGGCCGAGGAACCCCACGACCCGCGCATGGCGCACTACCATGCGCGCGAGCTGTTCCACGCCGGTCGCCACCAGGACGCGGCGCGCGAGTTCGAGCGCTACCTGGCCCTGCCGGGCAACCTTTTCCGGCCCGAGCGGTCGGCCAGCATGCTGTACCTGGCCAAGTGCGAGATGGTCCAGGGGCGCGATGGCCTGGACTGGACGCTGCGCGCCGCGGCCGAATGCCCGGAGCGCCGCGAGCCCTGGGTCACGCTGGCCGACATCCGCTACCGGCGCGGTGAATGGGCCGAGTGCCGGGCGGCGGCGATCCGGGGGCTGTCGCTGGCGGGCGAACCCGACGGCTACATGAACGATCCGGTGTGCCATGGCGCGCTGCCGCACGATCTCGCGGCCATCGCCAACTGGCGGCTGGGCCGCGGCGACGAGGCGCTGGCGCATGCCCGGGAAGCCCTGAGGAGGGCTCCCGGCGACGAGCGGCTGCGCGCGAATGTGGACGTGATCCGCCAGGCCCTGCGGGGCGGCGGCGTCAGCGCCAATACAGCCGGTCGGGATTGTCCGCCAGGACAGCCTGACGCAGTTCGGGCGTCGGCAGCCAGCGCGCCAGATCGTCCAGCAGGCGGCCCGGGCCGATCGGGCGATACGGACTGACTTCGTGCGCCGCCTTGCCGGGCGCGCGGGCGGTGTGCGGCCAGTCGCTGCCCCATAGCAGGGCGGACGGGACCTCCCGGCACAGTGCCTGGGCCCAGCGGGCGGCGTCTTCGGGGGCCGCCAGCCGATAGGGCGCGGACAGTTTCAGGTGGACCCGCCCCGAGCGCAGCAGGCCGGCCAGGGCCGCGGCGGCCTCGGGCGACCAGGGCGCCATGGCGAAATGGTCCAGGACCACGGGGCAGGGCAGCGCGGCCAGCCGGGGCGCCAGCGCCGCGATCACGCCATGGGCGGCATACAGCTGCACATGCCAGCCCAGATCGGCCACCTGCGCGGCGACGGCGGCAAGCGCCCGTTCCGCCGCGCCGATGTCGTGCAGGCCGGCGCTTTCCAGGTTGACACGCACACCCCGCACGCCGCCGTCGTGCAGCGCCCGCACTTGCGCGGAGGTGAAGCCGTCATCGATCACCGCGATCCCGCGGGCCCGTCCATCCATGTCCGCCAAGGCGTCGAGCAGGCAGCGGTTATCGGTGCCGTAGACGCTGGGCTGCACGATGACCACGCGCGCCATGCCGGTTTGTTCCAGGTGGCGGCGCAACTGGGCGGCCGAGACCGGGCCCGGCGTGTAGTGGCGATCCGCGACCATGGGATAGGACGCGGCGGCGCCGATCACGTGGGTATGGCAATCGCACGCCAGGTCCACGTCTAGGCCTCCAGCAGCCGCTTGGCGAAGGCGCGGCCGGTCGCGGCGGTGCCCAGGTTGCCGCCCACGTCGCGCGTGGATTCCCCGGCTTCGACGACAATGGCGGCGGTGCGCGCGATGGCATCGGCCGCGGCGACGTAGGCGGGCTGGTTCGTGCGGCGGCCGTGCCAGTCCAGCAACTGGCCGGCCGACAGGATCAGCGAGAACGGGTTGGCGATGTCCTGGTCGGCGATGTCGGGCGCCGAGCCGTGCGCGGCCTGGCCCATCGCGTAGCGCGCGCCCATGTTGAGCGAACCGCCCAGTCCCAGGCTGCCGGACAGTTCGGCGGTCAGGTCCGACAGGATGTCGCCGAACATGTTGGTGGTGACGATGACGTCGAAACGCTGCGGGGCGCGGACCACGTGCGCCATCATCGCATCGACGATGAAGTCGTCCACGGTCACGTCGGGAAAGTCCCGGGCGGCCTTGTGGCATTCGTCGATGAACATGCCGTCGCCGATCTTGAGCACGTTGGCCTTGTGGACGATGCTGACGTGTTTGCGGCGGGCGCGCGCCAGCTCGAAGGCGGCGCGGGCGATGCGGGCGCAGCACAGGCGCGTGATGCGGCGCAGCGACACCACCACGTCCTCGGTGATCAGCATCTCGCTGCCGCCCGAGGCGATGTTGCGGTCGGCGTAGAAGCCCTCGGTGTTCTCGCGCACGACCACGAGGTCGAAGGCATCGACCTTGTGCGGCACGCCCTGCCAGGTGCGCGACGGGCGGATGTTGGCGTACAGGTCGAGTTCCTTGCGGAAGAACATCGACGGATTGATCTCGCCCTTGCTTTCGTCCTTGAAGTCGAAGGTCGCCATCGGGCCGAGCATCAGGCCGTCGGCGGCGCGAACCTTGTCCAGCAGCGCCTGGGTGACCGTGGCGCCGTGGCGCCGCAGGCTGTCGTGGCCCGCGACGTCGTGTTCCAGCGCAAGCTCGAAACCGAAGCGCTGCGACGCCGCGCGCAGCACCTCGACGGTCGCGGCCATGGTCTCGGGGCCGATGCCGTCGCCGGGAAGTACGATGATTTTCATGATGTTCCAGCCAGGAAGGAAAGAGGGGATAGGTTGGTTAGTCGATGCGTGCCTGGGTGCTCTTGACCAGGGCCGCGTATTTGTCCATTTCCGCGCGCACGAATTTGCCGAAGCGCTCGGGCGTCATCGGATCGACCGCGCTGCCTTCCGCTTCGAAGCGGCCGCGCAGCTCGGGTTTCTGGACGATGCGGTTGATGTGTCCGGCCAGCAGTTCGACGATCGCGGACTTTGTTGCGGCCGGCGCGAAATAGCCGCCCCACAGGCTGAACTCGAAGCCGGGCAGGGTTTGCGCGACGGTCGGCACGCCGGCCAGCGCCGCGACCGGCTCCAGCGACGAGACGGCCAGCGCGCGCACCCGTCCGCCCTGGATGTGCGGCATGATCGACGAGGCGCTGGCGAAGAAGCACTGCACCTGTCCGCCGATGAGGTCCGAGATCGCCTGGCCCGCGCCCTTGTACGGAATGTGGGTCATGTCGGCCTTCGAGCGGGCGGCCATCGCCGCGGCCGCCAGGTGGCCGGGCGTGGCGGCGCCCGAGGACGCGTAGGCGACGCTGCCGGGCTTGTCGCGCGCCGCCCGCAGCAGCGCCTCTACGCTGCCGTAGGGGGAGTTCTGCGGCACGGCGAGCACCAGCGGCGCGTTGCCGACCAGGGCGATTGCGCGCAGGTCCTTGAGCGTGTCGTAGCCGGGGCTCTTCATGGCGAAGCCGTTGATGGCGATTTCGCCGGTCTGGCCCAGCAGCAGCGTGTGACCGTCGGGATCGGCGCGCACGACCTGCCGGGTGCCCAGCGCGCCGCTGGCGCCGGGCCGGTTCTCGACGATGACCGATTGTCCCAGCGCCTGCCCCAGGTCCTGGGACAGCAGGCGGGCGAACACGTCGCCCTGGCCGCCCGGGGCGTAGGGCACGATGACCGTGACGGGCTTGGTCGGATAGGAGCCGGCGGCGCGGCCGGCGCCGCTGGCCGCCAGCATGGCGGTGGCCGCGCCGAGCCGGGCGAAGTCGCGGCGGGACAAGGCGGAAATAGCAGTCATGGAAAAAGTCTCGTGGTGATCTTCTTGGCCGGCGCGGTCATTGCAGTTGCATGCCGGGTTTGGCGACGACGCCGCGCCACAGCGCCAGTTCCTTGCGCAGTTCCTCGCCGAAGGCGGCGGGGCTGAGCGCCAGCGGCGTCGCGCCTTCATGGCGCAGCCGTTCCTGCACGGGCGCGGCCGAGGCGGCGGCGATCACCGCCTTGTTCAGCGCCTGCACCACGGCGGGCTTTGTTGCGGCGGGAGCCAGCACGCCCCACCAGGTGGTCACGTCATAGCCTTTTACCCCCGCCTCGGCCAGGGTGGGAACCTCGGGAAACAGGGCCGAGCGCTTGTCGCTGGTCACGGCCAGCAGGTTCAGCTTGTTTTCCTTGATGTGCGGCAGGATGGTCGGCACCGTCGCGAAGAACACGTCCACGCGTCCGGCCAGCAGTTCCATGCTGGCGGGGGCGCTGCCCTTGAACGGCACGTGGGTCATGGCCGCCCCGGTCTGCTGGCGGAACAGTTCGCCGGCCAGGTGGTTGATGCTGCCCGGGCCGGCCGAGCAGAAATTCAGGCCCTCGGCGCGGCCGCGCGCGGCGGCCAGCAACTGCGGCACCGTGGTGGCGCCGAGCTGCTTGCTGGTCACCAGCAGCAGGGGGCCGCGGCCGATCATGGCAACCGGGGCGAAGTCGCGCTCCGGATCGTACGGCAGCTTGGGCTCGAAGGCGGCGTTGGTGGCGAAGGTGGAGGTCGCGAACAACACGGTGTAGCCGTCGGGCCGCGCCTTGGCGACCGCGTTGGCGCCCAGGGAGCCGCCGCCTCCGCCGCGGTTTTCCACCACCACGGGCTGGCGCAGCTGATCGCTCATCTGCTTGGCGATGTCGCGGGCGATGCTGTCGGTGCCGCCGCCGGCGGCGAAGGGGACAACCAGCGTGATCGGGCGCTGGGGCCAGGCCTCGTCGGCCCGGGCCGCGGTGGATGCCAGTGCGCCGGCCGTCGCGGCTGCGCCGGCCAGGAGTATGAAGCGTCGCTTCATGGAAGTGCCTCCGAAAATGTTCTGCAAGGCACTCATCGGTGCCTTGCCGGCATCGTCATCCATCCCGTTCCTGCTGTAAATTGCAAAAATCCTTTCAATTGATACGGTAATCGTATGAATTTCGATCTGTCGGACCTGCGAGCCTTCGTGACGGTGGCGCAACTGGCCAGCTTCCGCGCCGCGGCGCAGGCCCTGCACGTGTCCCAGCCGGCGCTGTCGCGCCGGGTCGACAAGCTGGAACAGGCGCTGGGCATGCGGCTGTTCGAGCGCAGTACCCGCAAGGTCGAACTCAACGCCATGGGCCGGTCGTTCCTGCCGCGCGCCCAGCACGTGCTGTCCGAACTCGAGGGCGCGCTGCTGGGCATGACCGAATTGTCGGAACGCATACGCGGACTGGTCACGGTGGCATGCATCCCGTCGGCCGTGGACAACTTCGTCGCGCGGGCCGCCAGCATTTTCCACGCCCGTTTTCCGCGCATCCGGCTGCGGGTGCTGGACCAGCCGGCGCCCGACGTGCTGTTGTCGGTCTCGCGCTCGGACGCCGATTTCGGCATCAGCTACCTTGGCACGCGCGAACCCGACCTGGAGTTCGAGGAACTGGCGAGCGAGCCTTTCGTCCTGGCCTGCCGGCCGGATCATCCGCTGGCCCGGCGCCGGCGCGTGCGCTGGAAGGAACTGGCCGACGTGGAATGCATCGGGCTGGCCGCCGGGGGCGGCAACCGTCTGCTGATCGACCAGGGGCTGGCCCATCTGGCCGCGCGCCCCAAATGGATAGGCGAAGTGCTGCACGTGCCGGCGCTGCTCAGCCTGATCCAGGCCGGGGTGGGCGTGGGCGCGGTGCCCAAGCACGCGTTGTCCGGTTCGGCGGGCCAGGGCCTGGCCAGTGTGGACCTGGTCGAGCCCGTGCTGGGGCGGCAGGTCGGCCTGATCTGGCGCCGTGGACAGCCGGCCGCGCCCGCGGTGCAGGCCTTTCGCGACGTGATCGTTGCCCAGGCGCGCGCACGCAGGGAAAACCGTACCGGAGGAGTATGCTTGGCGGCAGCCGATCGACACAGGGAGGGGACGCCATGAAGTGGCCGAGCCAGCAAGAGCCGAAGAAACCCGCGAACAGCGCCGCAGGCAAGGGCGGACGGCCCGACGGCCGCGGCGCGGGCGGCCAGATGTCCATGCCGCCGCGCCGGATGTGGCTGATCTTCCTGGCGGTACTGCTGGTCAACTACTTCCTGGCGCGCTACTTGTCGGGCGGCGGCGCCGACGCGCCCATCACCGTGCCGTACACGGTCTTCAAGGAAGAGGTGGCCAAGGGCAACGTCACCGCCATCTACAGCCAGGGCGAGCGCATCGAAGGCCGCTTCGTCAAGGCCGTCACCTGGCCCACGGCCGCCGCCGAGGCGCCCGCCAAGGCCGGCGCGCGGGCTCAGCAGCCGCGCACGTCCACGACCTTCGAAAGCACGCTGCCGGTATTCGTGGGGCCGGGCTTCGAGCAATTCCTGATCGAGCACAAGGTGGAGATCAGCGCCGAGCCCATCCAGAGCGGCAACTGGCTGACCACGCTGATCTTCGGTTTCGGGCCGGCCATCTTCATCATCGCGTTCTACGTCTGGCTGTACCGGCGCGCCGCGCGGCAGGGCGGCATGGGCGGCAGCATGTTCGGGCTGGGCAAGAGCAAGGCGCGCCGCTACGACCTGGAGGGCGGCGAAAAAGTCACCTTCGAGGACGTGGCCGGCATCGACGAGGCCGAGAACGAACTGGTCGAGGTGGTCGACTTCCTGAAGAACCCGGCCAAGTACACGCGCCTGGGCGGCTCGGCCCCCAAGGGCGTGCTGCTGGTGGGGGCGCCGGGTACCGGCAAGACGCTGCTGGCCAAGGCCGTGGCGGGCGAGGCCGGCGTGCCGTTCTTCTCCATGAGCGCGGCCGAGTTCGTCGAGATGATCGTGGGCGTGGGCGCGGCGCGGGTGCGTGACCTGTTCAAGCAGGCGCGCGAGCAGGGGCCGTCCATCATCTTCATCGACGAGATCGACTCCATCGGCCGCGCGCGCGGCCAGGTCGCGATAGGCGGCTCCAGCGAGCAGGAACAGACCCTGAACCAGATCCTGACCGAGATGGACGGGTTCTCGGGGCGCGAGGGCGTCATCGTGCTGGCCGCCACCAACCAGCCCGACGTACTGGACAAGGCCTTGCTGCGGCCGGGCCGCTTCGACCGGCGCGTGGTGGTCAACCTGCCGGACAAGAACGGCCGCGAGGCCATCCTGAAGGTCCATACGCGCAAGACACCGCTGGCCGGAGACGTGGACCTGCCGGAGCTGGCCTCGACCACGCCGGGCCTGTCGGGCGCCGACCTGAAGAACCTGGTGAACGAGGCGGCCCTGCTGGCGGCCCGCCGCGACCAGGACCAGGTGCACAAGAAGGACTTCAACGATGCGCTCGAGAAGATCGTGCTGGGCCCCGAGCGGCCGCTGATCCTGAGCCACGCGGACCGCGAACGGATCGCCTACCACGAGGGCGGCCACGCCATCCTGGGGCTGCTGGTGCCGGGCGCCGACCCGGTGCACCGGGTCACCATCGTGCCGCGCGGCCAGGCCCTGGGCGTGACCTACCAGCGTCCGCAAACCGACCGCTACAACTATCCCGAAGCCTATCTGCTGGCGCGCATCGTGGGCATGCTGGGCGGCAGGGCGGCCGAGGAAGTGGTCTACGGCACCCGCACCACCGGCGCCGAGAGCGACATCGAGCAGGCGTCGAACCTGGCGCGCAACATGGTCATGCGCTGGGGCATGAGCGACCGGCTCGGCATGGTGCAACTGGCGCCGCGCCAGAACCCCTATCTGGGCGGCGCGGGCAGCAGCCTGCCATACAGCGAGGAAACGGCCCGCGCCGTGGACGACGAGGTGCAGAAAATCATCCACGGCTGCCACGATCGCGCGCTGGGCCTGCTGCGCGAGCATCGCGGCCAGCTGGACGCGCTGGTGCGGGCGCTGCTGGAGCGCGAGACGCTGGACGAGAAAGAGATCCTGGAGGCGACGGGCCTGCCGCCCGCGCCGCGGCTCAACGAGCTGCCCGAAGGGATCCGGCCGCGGGACGACGAGGACAAGCTGCCGCTGTTGTAAAGGCGGCAGCCGAGTCCGACGCGCGCGTGCATCACTCCTTCTGGATGCCCGCCTTGGCGATGATCTGCGCCCACTTCTGCGATTCGGCGGCCTGGAAGCGGCGCAGTTCGTCGGGCGTGCTGGTCACCCGCTCGGTGCCGGTAGGGCCGTAGAACTTCGCCGCCGTCGGCGTCTTGGCCGCGGTCACCAGCAACTGGTTCAGGCGGTTCACGATCGCCTCGGACGTGCCGGCGGGCACGTAGGCCGCGAACCAGTAGGTCGACTCGTAGCCGGGCACGCCCGATTCCGCGATGGTCGGCACGTCGGGCGCGAGCGGGCTGCGCGTGGAGGTCGTGACGCCGAGCGCTTTCAGGTTGCCGCTCTTGACCTGGGGCAGGCCGGTCGTCATGTCGGTCCACATGACCTGGATCTGCCCGCCCAGCAGGTCGGTGATGCCCATGGGGTTGCTGCGGTAGGGCACCGACACGATTTCCGTGCCCGTCAATTGCTTGAAGAGTTCTCCGGCCACCCGGCTGGACGAGCTTCCGAAGCCGAACGATAGCTTGCCGGCCTGGGCCTTCGCCAGCGCGATGAACTCCTTCACGTCCTTGACGGGCAGGCTGGGCGGCACGACCATGATCTGCCCGCCCTTGCCGAGCAGCGTCACCGGTTCGAAGTCCTTGACGGGGTCGTAGGGCAGTTTCTTGAACAGGTGCTCGTTGGCCGCATGGGTGGTGTTGGTCGTGATCAGCACCGTGTAGCCGTCATTCTTGGCGCGGGCCACGGCCTGGGCGCCGATGAAGGAGTTGGCGCCCGGCTTGTTCTCGATCACCACCGGCTGTCCGCTTGCTTCCGAAACGGCCTGGCCGAGCGCCCGCGCGATCTGGTCGGTGGCGCTGGCGGCGGCGAAGGGCACGACGAAGGTGATGGGTTTGTCGGGAAAGGCCTGGGCGCTCGTGCCCCAGGCGCCCAGTAGCGCGAGGCCGAGCGTGGCAAGGTGCCGGCGGCGATGGGTGTTCATGATGTCTCCTCCTTATTGTCGATGGAAATGGGAAGCGTCAATAGCAGGCTGGAAAGCGTCTTCCCGTGCGTGTCGAGGTTCAGCGAATCGTTGACGCCGCCGTCGAGCACATCGTCCAGCACGAAGTTCATGGCCGCCAGGCGCGGCAGCAGGTAGCGCTTGACCTGAGTGGGCGAGCGCGAAGCGAAGAGGCGGGCCACGCGGGCCTCGGTGACCTGCTCGACCAGCAGCGGCCAGTGGGCGGGATCGTAGGCGATGACGCTGATGGAGGCGCGATTGCCTTTGTCGCCGGTGCGGGCGTGGGCCAGTCTGTGCAGGAGAATCGTGCGGGGGTTCATCGTATCTTTCATGCGGCGAACTCCCAGGTCGGCGCCAGCCACTCGCGTGGTACCAGGCACGAGCCGCTGCCCAGCCGAGGCGTGACGGCCGTGCGCACGCCGCCGCCGCCGGCCGGTCCGCAGGTGTACAGAGCCAGCACTTCGCGCGCGACCCGCTCGGCGTCCAGGCGGGTCGCGGCCGCCGCCGCGATGCGCAGCCGCAAGTCGTCCGCCGGCGAGGCCGGGACATCCGCCGCGGTTGTCCAGTGCCCCTTGTCGTCGCCGAATACGCTGGCGACGCCGATGAAGTCGGCGCGCATCTTCAGATCTCCCAGGCCGAGCCCATGCAGGCGCTTGCGCACGACGTCGGCCGCCAGCGCGGCGCGCGCCGCCGCATTGGGGCCGGCATAGGAGATTTCTCCTTCCGCCAGCCACGGGCCCTCGTAGCAAAGCGTGGCCTTGAGGGTGGCGGGCCGCGCGTGGCCCCGCACGCCGGTGATTTCCACCCGGTCGGCACCGATCTCGCGCACCTCGGCCTCGGTGATGTCGGCCACCACGTCGGGCGTCAGATAGGCGCCGGGGTCGTGGATCTCGTACAGCAATTGCTCGACGACGGTCCGGCGATCCACGCAACCGCCGGTGTGCGCGGCCTTCGTGACGACGAAGCGTCCGTCCTCGTGCATCTCGATGATGGGAAAACCGAGTTCGGCCAGATCGGGCACGTCCTTGAAGCCGGGATCGGCGAAATAGCCGCCGCATACCTGTCCGCCGCATTCGAGGATGTGTCCGGCCATGGTGCCCGCGGCCAGACGATCCCAATCGTCTTCGGGCCAGTCGAAATGGGCGAGCATGGGGCCGAGCGCCAGCGCGGGATCCGCGACCCTGCCGGTCACCACCACCTGCGCGCCGGCTCGCAGCGCCGCGGCGATTTCACGGGCGCCCAGGTAGGCGTTCGCGCTGACCAGGGGGCGTTCGATCGAAGATTGATCGAGCAGCGCGCGCATCTGGTCGGCGGTAAGCGCCGTCAGCAGATCGTCGCCGTTGACGATGGCCACGCGCAGCGCGGGCAGGCCAAGGGATGAGGCCAGCCGTTGCAGTTGCCGCGCCGCGCCGCGGGGGTTGGCCGCGCCGAAGTTGCCGATGATGGGGATGCCGCCGCGTACGCAATCGGCCAGGACGGGGGCAACGAAATGCTCAAGGGAAGGCTCCCAGCCCGAGTCCGGGTCCTGCCTGCGCCGCAATTGCGCCAGCGCCAGGGTGCGTTCGGCCAGAGTCTCGAAAATCAGGGCGCGAGGGCCGTCGTGCGCAAGCAGGGTACGGACCACGGGGACGGCGGCATCCCAGCGGTCTCCGGAAAAACCCGCGCCGGCGCCGATGTGCAGGCTCGGCGCGGCGGACGTAGAAGATGAATGCATGCACACCCGGTCATGGTCGTGGAGGCGGGTCCGGATCGGGACCCGCGGATGAGCGACACGATAGGGGCGCCTGGAGTATTCCGGGAAATGGATTATTTGGGATGACTGATGGAAAAAATCGATTACCGGCTCCGCACCCGCGCGGGCGCCGCCGCGCGCCGGCTTCCCCGCTTTTCCCCGGGCTGCGGCCGGCGTTGCATCATGAAAGCAAGCAGCGCCTGGGCGCCTATGGACAGGCTGCGGTCGCGGCGCCGGATGACGAAGACCTCGCGCGTCAGCCCCGGCGTCTCGACCGGCAGCGCGGTCAGGTCGTCGCTGTCGAAGTGGAACAGCGTCAACGCCGGCACGACGGTGATCCCCAGGCCGGCCCGCACCATGCCGGCCACCGTGCTCAACTGGTCCAGCTCCATCATGCCGTTCATCTTGGCCGGATGGATGGCCGCCTCGATGTGCTGGCGCACGCTGCTGTCCTGGGCCAGATGGATGAAGGGCTCGCCGCTGAGCGCCGGGAGCGTGAGCCGCCGCCGGCGCGACAAGGGGTGGTCCTTGCGGCAGACGAGGTAGAAGCCGTCGCGGCAGAACGGGTCCGCCTGCAGGTCCGGCCCGACGGAGCGCATCGAGGCCAGGGCGAAGTCGGCCCGGCCGCTGCGCACGAATTCTATGCAGCTTTCGGACAGGACGTCCGCGACGTCCACCTGGATGCCTGGGTATTCCTGGTGGAACGCCGCCAGCACTCCGGGCATCCAGCCGGCCGCGAGCGAGGGCAGCGCGGCGACGCCGGCGCGGCCGCGCCGGCCGGTGGCGTGCTCGCCCAGGTCCTCGAGCGCGTCGCGCAGGCTGGCCAGCACGCGCGTGGCGCCTCCCAGAAACAACCGGCCTTCGGGCGTCAACTCGACGCGGCGCGTGTCGCGATCGAACAGCCGGACGCCAAGCGAGTCTTCCAGCGTGCGGATCAGGCTGCTGAATGCCGACTGGGACAAATGACATTGCTCGGCGGCGCGCGTGAAGTTCCTGTGCTCGGCCAGGGCCGTGAATGCGCGGACCTGGCGTGTGGAGAGATTCAGATCGGTTATCTGCATATTCGATCACTCCATCAAAAAAAAGCGATGCCCTCGATGATTGGCAAATCTTACTATCCGGTCGCTGTGGGTGACACAAGAACGCTAACGATGATGAGGAGACTCCAATGAAAAGGGCATCATTTGCGCTGACCGGCATGTCGCTGGCGGCGGTGCTGGCGGGTTGCGGCGGTGGCGACGGGGGAACGTCGGGCGACGGCGGCCCCACGGCGCCAGGCGAGCCGAGCCTGCAGGTTTCCGTGCTGGGGAACCGCGCCGACCTCGTGTCCGGCGGGCAGGCGCTGGTCGAAGTCAAGGTTCCCGAGGGTTCCTCCACGCGCTTCGAACAGATCCGCATGCTGCTCAATGGCAGCGATGTGACCAGCGCATTCGCCGTGCGCGAGAACGGCCGCTACATGGGGCGGGTGGAGGGGCTGGCCGAGGGTGACAATACCCTGGTGGCGCGGACGGACGACGGCGCCTCGGCGCATCTCGCGATCAACAACCATCCGAATGGCGGGCCGGTCATTTCCGGCGCCCAGGTCGGTTCTTGGGAATGCACCACCAAGGTCGCGGCGCCGACGCCGACCAACCCCGATCTGGGCGATCCGCTCGACGAGCAGTGCAATATCGCCGCGCCCGTGTTCCGCTACCAGTACCGGACCACGGCCGGGCGGTTCGCCGTCTACGATCCCGCCCATCCCCCGGCCTCGTCGGAGATCGCCAGCGCGACCACGGACGAGGGCAAGACCGTGCCCTACATCGTCCGCATCGAGCGCGGCGTGGTCAACCGCGGCAAGTACGACATCGCCTACCTGGCCAACCCGGCCGACCCGCTCAAGGGCTGGACGCCGTATGCCCGTCCTGCGTCCTGGAACGGCAAGCTGCACTGGAAGTTCGGGTCGGGCTGCGAATACAGCCGCACCCAGGGCAATCCGGGCAGCGTGCTGGACGACGTGGCCCTGAGCCGGGGCTTCATGGTGGCATCGTCCGAGATGACCCAGTACGGCACGCATTGCAATGACATCACGTCGGCCGAAACGGTGATCATGCTCAAGGAATACATCACCGAGAACTACGGCGAGATCCGCTACACCATGGCCGACGGCGACTCCGGCGGCGCGCACCAGCAGCATCTGCATGCCTCGAACTATCCCGGCCTGCTGCAGGGGCTGCTTCCCGGGCAAGGGTGGCAGGACACCTGGACGACCGGCAGGGAGTTCGCCGACTGCGGGCTGCTCAAGCGGTTCTACGACGCGCGCAAGACCGCCGGGTTTCCGTTCACCATCATGGAAAAGGCCCACGTCAACGGCCATGTCTACGATCAGGTGTGCGAAGGGCCGGCCAACACCAACATGGCTTCACGCACGCCGTTCTATCTCGATCCCACCGTGGGCGGCGCGGGCTGCGGGACGCACTGGAACGTCTGGTCGCCCGGCAATACCACCGGCATCCGCTGCACGCTGCAGGATTTCAACATCGCGGTGTTCGGTCCACGGGATGCGACCGGCTATGCCAAGACCCCGATCGACAACATCGGCATCCTGTACGGCCTGCGGGCGGTCAACAGCGGCCAGATATCGCCCGAGCAGTTCGTGATGCTGAACGAACAGGTGGGCGGCTACGACATCAACGGCCAATGGCAGCCCGCGCGGATGGCGGCCGATCCCGGCGCGGCGGAAATCGCGCACCGGTCGGGCCGGGTCGTGCACGGCCAGCGCCTGGGCGAGGTGGCCATCATCCAGTCCATCAGCTTCAACGTGCGGGAGGAGCACTACGATTTCCGCGGCTACGTGATCCGCAACCGCATCCTGCGCGAACACGGCGACTACGCGAACCACGTCATCTGGCGCTACAAGTCCACGCCGCCCGACTACGCCGCGCGCCGCTTCGACGCGATGAACGAATGGCTGGGCAAGATCGAGGCCGATACTTCCGGCAAGACGCTGCGCGAGAAGATCATCGCCAACAAGCCGGCCATCGCGGTGGACGCGTGCTGGCGGGCCGACGCGGCCACGTGGAGCACCGATCCCGACTACTGCAACACCGGCGCCGATCCGACCTCGGCCTCGAGCGTGGCCGGTTCGGGCGCGGCGGCGGTCTACAGTCCCGGCGTGGATGAGTGGCCGGTGTTCCGCGATACCCGCGTCGCGGCGGGAGAAGGGCTGGCCAGCGACATCATGAAGTGCGCGCTCAAGCCGCTGGCGCGGGCCGATTTCGCGGTGGCCTTCAGCGGTGGGCAGTGGACGCGCCTGCAGGCGGTGTTTCCGCTGGGCGTATGCGACTACAGCAAGCCGGGCGCCGGCCAGGCCGTTCCCGAGCCCTGGCAGAGCTTCATGGACGGGCCTGGCGGCAAGCCCCTGGGGCCGGTACCGGCGTCGGCGGCGGGCGAGGGGGCCTGAACCGGCCCGGTTACCGGCCCCGGGTCCGGCGCTTGACTTTGCCATCATGGGAAGCTTGATACTGCGAAGCATTACCCCAGTATCGCGAGGAAACCATGAGTGCACAGTCAACGCCGGCAGCGGCCGGCCCGGGCGATGCCCCGGTAAGCTGGACCCTGCCCATCGAGGGCATGACCTGCGCCTCGTGCGTCGGCCGGGTCGAGCGTGCCCTGTCGCAGGTGCCCGGCGTGCGGCGCGCGAGCGTCAACCTGGCCACCGAGACGGCCGAGGTCGAGGCCGATGCCCCGGTGCAGGCCGCCACGCTGCGCGCGGCGGTCGAGAAGGCCGGTTATGAGATCCCCGCCGGATCGGTGGACCTGAGCATAGGCGGAATGACCTGCGCCTCGTGCGTGTCGCGGGTGGAGAAGGCCCTGGCCCGGGTGCCGGGCGTGGCCGGCGCCGAGGTCAATCTCGCTACCGAGACCGCCCGGGTCTCGCTGGTCTCCAAGGTCGATCCGGCGGTACTGATCGGCGCGGTGGAGAAGGCCGGCTACGAGGCGCGCCTTGCCGCGCAGTCCGCGCCCGTCGCCGACGCGGCCACCGCGGGCTTGCCGACGTGGTGGCCGATCGCCCTGGCGGGGGCGCTTTCCCTGCCGCTGGTCGTGCCCATGCTGCTAATGCCTTTCGGCATCCATTGGATGCCCAACGGCTGGGTGCAATGGGCGCTGGCGACGCCGGTGCAGTTCTGGCTGGGCGCGCGTTTCTACCGCGGTGCCTGGAAGGCCTTGAAAGCACGCACCGGCAACATGGACCTGCTGGTGGCGCTGGGTACCAGCGCCGCCTACGGCCTGAGCGTCTATCAACTGCTGCGCCATGGCGCCCATGGGGCCACGCATCTGTATTTCGAGGCCTCGGCGGTGGTGATCACGCTGGTCCTGCTGGGCAAGTGGCTGGAAACCCGCGCCAAGCGGCAGACCACCGAGGCGATCCGCGCCCTGAACGCCCTGCGGCCCGAGGTGGCCCGCGTGCGGCGCGAGGGCGGCGAGGTCGAGGTGCCGGTCGCGTCCGTGCACCCTGGCGACCTCGTCGTGGTGCGCCCGGGCGAGCGCGTGCCGGTGGATGGCGAAGTGGTCGAGGGCGCCAGCCAGATCGACGAATCGCTCATCACTGGCGAAAGCCTGCCGGTGGACAAGCAGCACGGCGACCGCGTCACGGGCGGCTCGGTCAACGCGGAAGGCCTGCTGGTGGTCCGCACCACCGCCGTCGGCGCGGAGTCCATGCTGGCCCGCATCGTGCGGCTGGTCGAGTCGGCGCAGGCCAAGAAGGCGCCCATCCAGCGCCTGGTAGACCGTGTCAGCGAGGTATTCGTGCCGGTGATCGTGGCCATCGCCGCCGTGACCCTGCTGGCCTGGGGCGGCGCGACCGGCGATTGGGAGCTGGCCATCCTGAATGCGGTGGCGGTCCTGGTCATAGCCTGCCCGTGCGCGCTGGGACTGGCCACGCCCACGGCCATCATGGCCGGCACCGGCGTGGCGGCCCGCCATGGCATCCTGATCAAGGACGCGGAGGCGCTGGAAGTGGCGCACAACGTCAAGGTCGTGGCGTTCGACAAGACCGGCACGCTGACCGAGGGCAAGCCCGAACTGGTCGCCGCCGAACCGGCGCAGGGCGAGCGCCGCGACCTGCTGGCCGCCAGCGCCGCCTTGCAGGCGGGCAGCGAACATCCGCTGGCGCGCGCCGTCATGGCCGAGGCGCGCCGCGAGGGCATCACCGTGCCGGCCGCCACCCAGGCGCGGGCGGTGGCCGGGCGCGGCATGGCGGCGTCGGTGGACGGGCGCGAACTGCGCCTGGGCAGCGGCCGCTACATGCAGGAGCTGGGGGTCGAGATCGGTCCGCTGGCGCAGCGCGCCGCGGCGCTCCAGGGCGAAGGCCGCACCGTGTCGTGGGTGGCGAGCGTGAGCGGCCAGCCCGTGCTGCTGGGGCTGCTGGCCTTCGGCGATACGCTCAAGCCGACCTCGGATGCGGCGCTGCGGTCGCTGCGCGAGCAAGGCATACGCAGCGTGCTGTTGACCGGCGACAACGCCGGCGCGGCGCGCGCCATCGGCCAGGCGCTGGGCGTGGACGACGTGCGCGCGGAAGTGCTGCCCGAGCACAAGGCCGAAGCCATTGCCGCGCTGCGGGCCGAAGGCCACGTGGTGGCGATGGTGGGCGACGGCATCAACGACGCGCCGGCGCTGGCCGCCGCCGACGTGGGGATCGCGATGTCGACCGGCACCGACGTGGCCATGCATGCCGCGGGCGTCACGTTGATGCGCGGCGATCCCGCCCTGGTCGGGGACGCGATCGACATTTCCCGGCGCACCTACGCCAAGATCCGCCAGAACCTGTTCTGGGCCTTCATCTACAACGTGGTCGGCGTGCCGCTGGCGGCCCTGGGCCTGCTCAGCCCGGTGCTGGCCGGGGCGGCGATGGCGCTGAGCAGCGTCAGCGTGGTCTCCAACGCCTTGCTGCTGCGGCGCTGGAAGGGCCGTGCCTGAAGCCAACATTACACAAACGTAATCTTCGGGTCAGGCTGGGGTGGGGGGCCGCTGGCTAGAGTGGCGGCCTGACCGGATTCATCGGATATCGCATGCACATCAAGACTTCAAGGCGGACCTTCGTCACCGCCCTGGCCGCGGGCGGCGCACTGGGCGCGCTGGGACTCTGGCGCAAGCCCGTATGGGCGGCCATCGGGCCGGGCGCCCCTCATGTGCTGACCGGCACCGAGTTCGACCTGCAGATCGGCGAAACGCCGGTGAATTTCACCGGGAGCGCCCGCACCGCAATGACCGTGAACGGCGGCATACCGGGGCCGCTGCTGCGCTGGC
This sequence comes from Pigmentiphaga sp. H8, assembly GCF_003854895.1. Lineage (NCBI taxonomy): Bacteria > Pseudomonadati > Pseudomonadota > Betaproteobacteria > Burkholderiales > Alcaligenaceae > Pigmentiphaga > Pigmentiphaga sp. H8. The sequence goes on from NZ_CP033966.1 coordinate 2,440,611, forward strand.
GCGAAGGCGACACCGTCACCTTGCGCGTGCGCAACAAGCTGAAGGCGTCCACCTCCATCCACTGGCACGGCATCCTGCTGCCCGCCAACATGGACGGCGTGCCCGGGCTGAGCTTCGAAGGCATCGCGCCCGACGGCATGTACGTCTACACCTTCAAGGTGCGCCAGAACGGCACCTACTGGTACCACAGCCATTCGGGATTCCAGGAGCAGTCGGGCGTCTACGGACCGCTGATCATCGACGCCAGGGAGCCGGAACCGTTCGCCTACGACCGCGAATACGTCGTGATGCTGTCGGACTGGACCGACGAGGACCCGGCGCGGCTCATGCGCACGCTGAAGAAGCAGTCCGACTACTACAACTTCCACAAGCGCACCGTTGGCGATTTCTTCCGGGACGTCAGGGAAAAGGGCTGGTCGGCCACGGTCGCGGACAGGAAGATGTGGGCCGAAATGCGGATGAATCCGACCGACATCGCCGACGTCAGCGGGTACACCTATACCTATCTGTTGAACGGGCAGGCGCCGGACGGCGGCTGGACAGGGCTGTTCAAGCCGGGCGAGCGCATCCGCCTGCGCTTCATCAACGGCTCGGCCATGACCTATTTCGACGTGCGCATTCCCGGCCTGAAGATGACCGTGGTGGCGGCCGACGGGCAGCATGTCAAGCCCATCGCGGTGGACGAGTTCCGCATCGCCGTGGCGGAGACCTACGACGTGATCGTCGAGCCTGCCGCGGACGAGGCCTACACCATCTTCGCGCAGTCCATGGACCGCACCGGGTATGCGCGCGGTACGCTGGCCGTGCGCGAAGGCGCGCAGGCGCCGGTTCCCGCCCTGGATCCCAGGCCGATTCTGGCCATGGAGGACATGGGCATGGACCATGGCGGCATGGCGGGGATGGATCATGGCAGCATGGCCGGCATGGATCATGGCGCCATGTCCGGCATGCAGTCCCATCCCGCCTCGGAAGCGGGCAACCCCCTGGTGGACATGCAGACGATGACTCCCACGCCCAAGCTGGACGACCCCGGCATGGGCCTGCGCGACAACGGCCGCCGCGTGCTGGCCTATGCCGACCTGCGCAGTACCTTCGAGGACCCCGACGGACGCGCGCCGGGCCGGACGATAGAGCTGCACCTGACCGGCCACATGGAGAAATTCGCCTGGTCGTTCGACGGCATCAAGTTCTCGGATTCGCAACCCGTGGTGCTGAAGTACGGCGAGCGGGTCAGGATCGTGCTCGTGAACGACACCATGATGACCCATCCCATCCACCTGCATGGGCTATGGAGCGATCTCGAAGACGAGAACGGCAATTTCATGGTCCGCAAGCACACCATCGACATGCCGCCGGGGTCGCGGCGCAGCTATCGCGTGACCGCCGACGCCCTGGGGCGTTGGGCCTATCACTGCCACCTCCTGTATCACATGGAAGCCGGCATGTTCCGTGAAGTCCGGGTGGAAGAATAAGGGGCCGGCCATGATTTTTTCGATTCATCGCAACGCGCCGGCATTGGCCGCCGCGCTCATCGGCCTGACTCTGGCTGGCACGTCGACCGCGCGGGCCCAGATGCAAGGGATGGACCATTCGCACATGGACCACTCCCGGATGCAGGGCATGGACCATTCCAGCATGCCGGGCATGGACCACTCGACCATGCAGAACATGGATCACGCTCCCATGCAAAGCATGGACCAGGCGCCGATGCAGGGCATGGAGGCCGCGCCCACGGAAAGCCGCACGCCCATTCCCAAGCTGACCGATGCCGACCGCCAGGCCGCCGCCTTCGATACGGCGGGTCACGCCGTGCACGACAAGGGCATCAATTCCCTGTTCCTGGTGGACCGGCTGGAATGGCAGGACGCCCGCGGCGGCAATGCGCTGAACTGGGATTTCAAGGGCTGGATAGGCGGCGACATCGACCGCCTGTGGCTCAGTTCGGAAGGCGAGCGCTCGGGAGGCAAGCTTCACGAGGCCGAGGTCCAGGCCTTGTGGGGCCGCGCCATCAGCCCCTGGTGGGACGTCGTGGGCGGGGTGCGCCACGACTTCAAGCCGGGTTCGTCGCAAACCTGGGCCGCGTTCGGCCTGCAGGGAATGGCGCTCTACAACTTCGAGGCCTCCGCCATGGTCTTCGCCGGCGAGAACGGGCAGACCGCCGCGCGCCTGAAGGGCGAGTACGACATCCTCTTCACGAACCGGCTCATCCTGCAGCCCGCCGCCGAGGTCAACTTCTTCGGGAAGAACGACCATGGTCGAGGCATCGGGTCCGGCCTGTCGAGTACCGAAGTGGGCGTCCGCCTGCGATACGAGATCCGCCGCGAATTCGCCCCTTACCTAGGCGTGACCTGGAACCGGACCTACGGGACCACCGCGGACTATGCCCGGTCGCACGGAGAACGCCGCAGCGACACCCGGTTCGTGGTCGGCGTGCGCATGTGGTTCTGATTCCCCTTCATTCTTCTTTTTCATCCGTTTCAAGGTCCATCATGTCCAACGCTCGCACCGCCCTGAACGCCGCCGTCCTGACGGCCGGGCTGCTTGCCGCCACCGCGGCCCAGGCCCATCCCGAACTATTGTCCTCGACCCCCGAGGCCAAGGCCGAGACCACGGCGCCCGCCAGGATAGAACTGCGCTTCTCCGAGGCGCTGGTCACCCAGTTCTCGGGCGCCAGGCTGCTCATGACGGGCATGGCCGGCATGACCCATGCGCCCATGCCGGTCGAAGCCCGGGTCTCGGGCGACGCCGATCCCAAGACGATGCTGATCACCCCGGCCAAGCCCCTGGCGGCCGGCACCTATCGGGTGGAGTGGCGGGCCGTCTCGTCGGATACGCACCCCATCACCGGCAATTTCTCGTTCAGCGTGAAGTAGGCGATGGCCGACGGACTGGGCGTTGCCGTCCGCTTCGCGCTGTACCTGGACCTGGCGCTGCTTTGCGGCGTGCCGCTATTCCTGCTGCACAGCTTTCAAAGAGAATGGGAAGACGGCCAACCCGGCCTGGGCTTCGGCGCCTGGCCGGCCGCCGCCGCGGGCTTCGGCGTCCTGCTTGCGGCGCTGAGCCTGGCCTTGCTTGCCCAGTCCATGAGCGGCGCCGAATCTCTCATGGCACTGCGATTTTCCATACTAGCCATGGTGGTCGGCGGCACGCACGCGGGGCTGGCCGCGGCGATACGGATAGGCGCGCTATTGCTGGCCCTGTGGTGTGCCCTGAGAATGAAGCCCCGGCGCGTCGCGGGCTTGCGGGCCGTTGCCGGGTGGGCCTTCGTCGCGCTTGCCAGCCTGGCCTGGGGCGGGCATGGCGCGATGGACGACGGCGTGCGGGGCTATGTGCACTTGTGGGCCGACGTCGTCCACTTGCTCGCGGCGGCCGGCTGGGTGGGCGCGTTGGCCGTTTTCGCGAGAATGTCCTGGTCGTCCACGGATGCCCCGGACAGGCAGGTTCGCCTGCTGAGCCGGGGGCTGGCGGGCTTCGCCGGCCTGGGCACCGCCATCGTCGCGGCCTTGACGCTCACGGGGGTGGCCAACTACGGGTTCATCGTCGGTCCGACCGTGAACGGCCTGCTGTCCAGCCCCTACGGCCTGCTTTTTTTGGGCAAACTGGGGCTGTTCGCCACGATGCTGGGCCTGGCGGCCGTGAACCGGTTCCGCCTTGCCCCCAGGCTGGAGGCGGCGATCGCCGCTGAGCGCCCCGGCGCCGCCCTGGCCCTGCTGCGCCGGAGCGTGGCGCTGGAGGCGGGCGCGGCGACCGCCATTCTGTTGTTGGTGGCGTGGCTGGGTACGCTCGGCCCGCCCACCGGATCTTGAAGGAAACCATGCATGATGCACAAACACGCAAGCCTGTCGCGCCGTACGCTCCTGATCGAGGCGGCCCTGCTTCCGCTGGGCGCCTGGGCGCAGAAGACGAATACCGTGGAGGTCTGGAAGACACCCACTTGCGGATGCTGCAAGGATTGGATCAAGCACCTGCGGGACAACGGATTCCAGGTGGTCGCCCACGACGTCGACGATCCCTCCGTGGAGCGGCACCGCCTGGGCATCCCCGACGACAAGGGTTCGTGCCATACGGCGGCGGTGGACGGCTATGCGCTGGAGGGGCATGTGCCGGCGAAGGAAATCAAGCGGCTGCTGCGCGAACGTCCGTCGGCCATCGGCCTGACCGTACCGGGCATGCCCCTGGGATCGCCGGGCATGGACGGGCCTGAGTACGGCGGCCGCAAATCCGCTTACGATGTCCTGCTGGTGCGGACCGGTGGGCGGCCCAGCGTCTACCAGGCTTATCGCTGATCCGTAACGGGGCGCCGCCATGAAACTACTGGTCGTGGAAGACGAGGCCAAGACCGGAGAATATCTCCGGCAGGGGCTGACCGAGGCCGGCTTCGTGGTCGACCTGGCGGACAACGGCCTGGACGGCCAGTACCGGGCGTTGAGCGAATCCTACGACCTGATCGTGCTGGACGTGATGCTGCCCGACGTGGACGGCTGGCGCATCCTGCAGACCCTGCGCGCCGTCGAGAACAACGTGCCCGTCCTGTTCCTGACCGCGCGCGACAGCGTGGCCGACCGCGTCAAGGGCCTGGAGCTGGGCGCGGATGACTATCTGGTCAAGCCCTTCGCCTTCTCCGAACTGCTGGCCCGCGTGCGGACCCTGCTGCGCCGGGGCAGCGGACAGATCGCCACCGACCGCATCCAGGTCGGCGACCTGGTGCTGGATCTCGTCCGCCGCCGGGCCACGCGCGCCGGCCGGCGCATCAACCTGACGAGCAAGGAGTTCGCGCTGCTGGAACTGTTCGTGCGCCGGCGCGGCGAGGTGCTGCCGCGTTCGCTGATCGCCTCCCAGGTCTGGGACATGAACTTCGACAGCGACACCAATGTCATCGACGTCGCCATCCGGCGGCTGCGCGCCAAGATCGACGATGCGTTCGATGCCAAGCTGATCCAGACCGTGCGGGGCATGGGATACGTCTTCGAAGAACCCGAGGACATAGGCTGATGCGCCCGTTTTCCCTGACGACGCGGCTGACGACCTTCTTCTCGCTGTCGTCGGCCGCCGTGCTGCTGGGACTGGGGGCCTTGATCGCCATCTCGATGGACCAGCACTTCGCGTACGAGGATTTCGCCGTGCTCGAGGAGAAGGCGAACCTGGTCCGCAAGATCGCCCAGGATGCGGCGCCCGGCGCGATGCCGATGCGCCTGGGCACGGCGCTCCAGAACCATCCCGGGCTGGTGGCCTTGATCCGGACGGGGCAGGGGACCAGCCTGTATGCCACGGACGGCTTCGCTTTCCAGCACGCCTTGGCTGCGGCGCGGGCCTTGCCGGCCGGGAAGGAGGAATTCACCTGGCGCCAGGACGGCGCCGAGTACCGGGGCCTGCGCGCCACGGTGGGCGGGGCCGGGGGGGAACTCCTGATCATCGTCGGGCTGGCGACCGAGATCCACGCGCACTTCATGCACGGTTTCCTCCATTCCCTGGTGCTGTACGTGCTGCTGTCCGCGCTCGTAAGCGGCGTATTCGGCTGGTGGGCGGCCCGCAGCGGGCTGGCGCCGCTGCGCACGATGGCCGCCCGGGCCCGTGCCGTGACCGCGCAGAAGCTGGACGAGCGCATGCCCGTGGATGCCGTGCCGCGGGAGATGGCCGACCTGGCTGTGACCTTGAACGCCATGCTGGCGCGGCTGCAGGATGATTTCCGCCGGCTGTCGGAGTTTTCGTCCGACCTGGCCCACGAACTGCGCACGCCGCTGACGAACCTGCTGACGCAGACCCACGTGGTGCTCGCGCAGCCCCGCGAGGCCGGGAAGTATCGCGAGATCCTCGCGTCCAACGAAGAAGAGTTGCAGCGCCTGTCGCGCATGGTGTCCGACATGCTGTACCTGGCGAAGATGGAGCATGGCATCACCTTGCCCGACGCCGGCGTCATTGCCGTGCAGGACGAGGTCAGCGCCTTGTTCGAGTTCTACGAGGCCCTGGCCGAGGACAAGGCCGTGGCCTTGCGGTTGACGGGCCGGGGCAGGATCATGGGCGACCGGCTGATGCTGCGGCGCGCCCTGAGCAACCTGCTGTCGAACGCCTTGCGCCATACTCCGCCGGGCGGGGCCATAGACGTGGTGGTCGCCAGCAACGCCAAGGCCGTCACGATCGCGGTCGAGAACGATGGCAAGGAAATCCCGGCGGAACTGATCCCCTCGCTGTTCGACCGCTTCTTTCGCGGCGACAAGTCCAGGGCCCGGCCCGACTCGGAAAGCTCGGGCCTGGGGTTGTCGATCACGCGCGCCATCATGGTGGCGCACGGCGGCGACATCACCGCCGGCTCGGCTTCCGGCCGGACCCGGTTCACGCTGGTCTTTCCGGCCAAGGACGCGTCGCAAGCAGGGTGACCACGACGGCCCGGCCAAGGACGGGACCGCTTGTCCGTGGCCGGGCCGCCGTGCTTACCGGCGGTAGTTGCTGGGGGGTAGGGACCATTCGCCGTTCTCGAACACCCAGCCGTCGTAGGCGATGAACTTGTTGTTGCCTCCGGGCGTGGCGTCCCGCGCCTTGGGAGCGGCGCTGTTGCCCTTCATGGACCCGTGGTGGGGCAGCGTATCCGTGTGGACCACCCGGCCGTCCTTCATGGCGTAGGCGTGGTCCTGGCGGACCCATTCGCCGTTGACGAAGGCCCAGCCGTCCGCGCTGGCCAGCAGCGCGGGAGCGGCGGTTCGCGGTGCGGCGCTGGATATATCCGGACCCGCGGCGTAGGCCGGGGAGGCGCCGCCCGCCAGGGCCGCGACGAGGATGACCATTTTGCCGTTCAACATGTCGATCTCCAAAAGTACCGTGCGCCGCAGGGGGCGCCCGGTTGGCTGTGCGTGGGTTTGCACAGGAGCCTTCACTTTAGGAGGCCGGCACGGACAGCAAGATGGCCGGCGAATTACATGTCGGTCATCTCGCGGCGGTGGGTTCGCCCCGCATGACGCGGTCGATGCCGTCCAGCGCCCGCATCGCGGGCAGCACCGAGGCGATGTCGCAGCGGCTGGGCCGGCCTTCGCGCAGCGCGGCGATGAACTCGGCGTCCTGGGCCTCGAAGGCGGGCTGCGCGCCGGGCATCTCCACGATCTTGCCGTCGCTGTCGCTCAGTTCGTCGCGGAAGGCGCGGTAGGTGTCCTGTTCGCCGATGTAGCGGTAGAAGCCGCCAAAGGGCCCCTTGTTGTTGAACGACATGGCCATGGTCAGCAGCGTGCCGCGCTTGCGCGAACGCATGGCCACCGTGACGTCCATGGGGATGCCCAGCTCGGGATGGTCGGGGCCGCGCTGGCCCCAGACGTCGAACTCCGATTCGTCCAGCAGCCAGCAGAACAGGTCCACGGTGTGGCAGGCGTGGTGCCAGAGCAGGCTGTCGACCCAGGTGCGAGGTTCGCCGAACATGTTCAGGTTGTTGCGGCGGAAGAAATAGGTTTCGCAGACCAGGTGGTGCAGCGTGAAATCGCCGCTCTGGATGCGTTCGCGCAGGGTGGTGTGCGGAGGCGCGAAGCGGCGGCTGTGCGCGACCATCATGGGAACGCCGGTTTCGGCCTGCACGCGCGCCAGGCGCTCGGTGTCGGCCAGGGTCAGCGCGGCGGGAATCTCGATCAGCATGGGCTTGCCCAGGCGGGCGGCCAGCTCGGCGTGTTCGGCATGCAGGCCGGAGGGCGTGGCCAGCACCACCGCGTCCACGTCGGGACGGGCCAGTGCGGCGGCCAGGTCGTCGCCGCAATCGGGAATGCCGTATTGCGCCGCCAACTGGCGGCCGCGCGCCATGTCGGCCGCTGCCAGGGCCACGATCTTCACGCCCGGCATGGCGGCGAAGATGCGCGCGTGGGTCGAGCCCATGGCGCCTTCGCCGGCGATGCAGAGACGGATGGGGGACGAGGGGGCAGACATGGGACGCGGTCTCCGTGATGAGGGCGCGCGGCCGAGGGCCGCGCCCATTGTTCGAGGGGATCCCGCTATTCTAGGCGGCGCTCCCGCGCCGGACTAGCGGCCGGGTACCTGGAACGCCTTGCAAGGGTCTTCGCGCGGTGCAGGCGGGATCACAATGTCGCGGTCGTAGGCGCCGGGCGCGGCGGGCCGCTCGGTATAGCCCACCGACAGGATGGTGCCGGGCTCGAGCCAGCGCGGCACGCCGATGTCGCGGCGGATATGGCCGTTGCCGGCCAGCAGGACGACAGGCCGCCGGGCGGAAGCCCCGGGCACGCGCGCGGCACCGGCGATCGCGCCGGCCATCACGGCATCGCGCGCGAGCTGGGCCATGGCCATGCCGCCCAGCATGGACGGGGGCAGGGCGCCGCAATGGGCCTCGGCCACTTCCTTGCGCTGCGCCGCCAGCAGGTCGGGCGGGGGCGAGAGCAGGCCGAGCCGGCGCACTTCATGGGTATCGAACAAGGCACCGGGACCTTGCTTCATGACGGTGCCGGCATCGGCGCGCGACAGGTTGGCGGCGACCACGGGCAGCTTCTCGCGCAGCGCCAGGTCCAGCACGGGGCGGTAGTGGGCCCAATCCCAGCCCGTCTTGGCCGGAGCCGCGGCCTGGATCACGCAGTCGGCGGTCGTACAGGTGCGCAGGGCCCGGTCCAGGTCGGCCTGCCGTTCGCGGTCGAACTGCTCCATCGCGATGGCCGGCCGCCAGCCCGCGCGCACCGCGCGCGTCAGCGCCTGCAGGCGCAGGCGATGGCCCTGGGCGTTGTCATGGACCTCGCCCAGCAGCACGACCTCGTGGCGCGGCAGCTCGGCCGCCAGCGAGGCGACGGCGGCGTCGCGGCTGCCGGGCAGCCACGAGCAGCCGGCCAGCAGCAGGGCCGCGGCGGCGGCCAGCGGCAGGCCGGACGTGGCGCCAGGGCCGCGCCGCATCGGCGTCCAGGCGCCGGCCCTCATGCCGCGGGCCGGGGCGTGCCCGGCGCGATGGCGGCCAGTCCGTCGGCCAGCGCGGTCCACGCCGCCAGCTCGGGCTTGCCGGGCTTGCGTTCGCCGAAGAACTGCACGATCAGCGAGCCCTCGGCGTCATAGCATTCCAGCGAGGTCACGATGCCGTCCACGGTAGGCTTGCGCACCAGCCAGGCCTCGGTGAACAAGTCCATGCGCAGGTGCAGGTTGAAGCCCGGGTCCAGCACGTTCAGCCAGGGGCCCATGGGCGCGATGCGGTGGACCGGCCCGGTGTGGATCTGCACGCATCCGGCATTGCCCACGAACACCATGATGGACAGGCCCGATCCGGCGGCCGAGTTCAGCACGGCATCCACGGCGCCGACGCCCACCTGCTGCGCGAACTCGGGCGGCGCCAGCCGCAGCGCCTGCGTGCGTTCGACGCCATGCCGCCGCAGCAGGCCGAAGAATTCATGGGTGTCGCGCAGTTCGCGCCATTCCTGGCGGAAGGCCTCGACGTCGACGTCCTGGTCGGCCTTGCGCTCGGTTGCGGGCCGCGGCTCCGGCGTGACGGCCTGCGCGCGGTCGGCCTGCGCCGCCAGCAGGGCCTCGAACGCGGCGCGGTCAGTGCCCTCGACCACGTAGATCTTGTGCACCGCCTCGCCCTGCTGGTCGAACACCTGCAGGCTGGGGCGCTCGCCGGCCACGGCGTAGGCGTGCCGCCACTGCGACAGGAACAGGCGCAGGTCGATTTCGGGGTTCAGGGCCAGCCCCATCCTGCCTTCGATCTGGACGTGGTCGTAGACCCCGGTCTTCTCGTGGACGGCGGCCTCGTTGCGGGTCAGCGCCAGCAGCGGCCCGGCCGCCTTCAGTCCACCCAGCAACGCGCTCCAGTCGGGCTTGAGCCGGGTCGCGGACGGGTCGGCGGCGACGAGTTCGCCTTCGCTGGCGCCGATGCGGGCGGCCGCGTCGCGCATGCGCAGCTTGGGCTGCTCGGCCTTGAGGGCCAGGTAACGTTGCCAGAGGAGGGGTGCTGTCATGCCGGAAACCTTGAATGCGAAGGGGAAGGGTTCGTAATGATAATGATTTTTATTAATTGGCGTAAGCCATGCATCCGGATGCATCGATAGCGCGGGGCGGGCAGGCCCTTTCCGCCCTATACTAGAGTGTTTCGTCATTCTCTTTGCGAGTCCCGCCATGCCGCAATACCGTTCCCATACCTCCACCCATGGTCGCAACATGGCCGGGGCACGTGCGCTCTGGCGCGCGACCGGCATGAAGGACGGCGATTTCGGCAAGCCCATCGTCGCGGTCGTCAATTCGTTCACCCAGTTCGTGCCCGGCCACGTGCACCTGAAGGACCTGGGCCAGATGGTCGCCCGCGAAATCGAGGCCGCCGGTGGCGTCGCCAAGGAATTCAACACCATCGCCGTGGACGACGGCATCGCCATGGGGCACGGCGGCATGCTGTATTCGCTGCCCTCGCGCGAACTGATCGCCGATTCGGTCGAATACATGGTGAACGCCCATTGCGCCGACGCCATGGTCTGCATCTCCAACTGCGACAAGATCACCCCGGGGATGCTGATGGCCGCCATGCGGCTCAACATCCCGGCCGTGTTCGTGTCGGGCGGCCCGATGGAAGCGGGCAAGGTCATCGAGGCCTATCACCCCGCCCAGGACGTGAACGGCCAGAAGATCATCAAGGTGGACCTGATCGACGCCATGATCAAGGCCGGCGACCCCAGCGTGTCGGACGAGGACGTCGAGAACTACGAGCGTTCGGCCTGTCCCACGTGCGGCTCGTGCTCGGGCATGTTCACCGCCAACTCCATGAACTGCCTGACCGAGGCCCTGGGCCTGTCGCTGCCGGGCAACGGCACGCTGGTGGCCACCCACGCCGACCGCAAGGATCTGTTCCTGCGCGCCGGCCGCGTGGCGGTCGAGCTGTGCCGCCGCTACTACGAACAGGAAGACGCCTCGGTCCTGCCGCGCAACGTCGCCACCAAGGCGGCGTTCACCAACGCGATGGCGCTGGACGTGTCCATGGGCGGCTCCACCAACACCGTGCTGCACCTGCTGGCCGCGGCGCAGGAGGGCGGCGTGGACTTCACGATGAGCGACATCGATCGCATCTCGCGCCACGTGCCCTGCCTGTGCAAGGTCGCGCCCGCCACGCAGCAGTACCACATCGAGGACGTGCACCGCGCGGGCGGCATCATGTCCATCCTGGCCGAACTCGACCGTGCGGGCCTGCTGGATACCTCGGTGTCCACCGTGCATAGCAAGACCCTGGGCGAGGCCATCGCCGCGCACGACGTCAAGACGAACGCCGACGAATCCGTCCACGCCTTCTTCCGCGCCGCGCCCGGCGGCGTGCCCACGCAGACGGCCTTCAGCCAGGACAAGCGCTTCGACAAGCTGGACCTGGACCGCGCAGCCGGCTGCATCCGCGACAAGGCCCATGCCTATTCGCAGGACGGCGGCCTGGCCGTGCTGTACGGCAACGTGGCCGAGAAGGGCTGCATCGTCAAGACCGCGGGCGTCGATGAAAGCATCCTGAAGTTCACCGGCAAGGCGCGCATCTTCGAAAGCCAGGAAGATGCCGTGGACGGCATCCTGGGCGACACGGTGCATGCCGGCGACGTGGTCATCATCCGTTACGAAGGACCCAAGGGCGGTCCGGGCATGCAGGAAATGCTCTATCCGACCTCGTACATCAAGTCCAAGGGTCTGGGCAAGGCTTGCGCGCTGTTGACCGACGGCCGCTTCTCGGGCGGATCCTCGGGCCTCGTGATCGGCCATGCCTCGCCCGAGGCGGCCGAGGGCGGTGCCATCGGACTCGTGGAAGAAGGCGACATCATCGAGATCGACATCCCCAACCGCGGCATCAACCTGCGCGTGGATGCCGCCGAGCTGGCCAGGCGCCGCGAAGCGATGGAGGCGCGCGGCGACAAGGCCTGGCAGCCGGTCGACCGCCAGCGTGTCGTGTCGCAGGCCTTGCAGGCCTACGGCCTGATGGCCACCTCGGCTGATCGTGGCGCCGTGCGCGACATCTCGCAGCTGAAAACCCCCCGTACGCGCTGACGCGCGCTCCCCTTTGGGGGGGCGGCAAGAAAAACGGCCTTGCTTTCCAGGAAAGCGAGGCCGTTTTATTTTCTGGCGCGACGGCCGGTCAAGGCGAGAGGGGCGGTCCTTCCTTGGAAGGGTTGGCCTGTTCTTCCTTTTCCACACGGTTCAGCAGCTTGGCGAATTCGATCACCAGCTTGCGGTTGCGCGCGTTCAGCGCGGCGAAGCTGCGGCGCAGGGCGCGGGTATCGTCGGAGTAGGGAAGTTCGTCGCCATCGCGCAGTTCGGAGGTGGCGGGAACCACGCGGACATTTTCCACCAAGGCATACAGATCGGTCACGCCCACGTTCATGGCGCGGGCGATGTTCTCCAGCCGGACGATGGACGGCTTCTGCTTACCGGTCTCGATGCGGGACAGATTGCCGGCATCGGTTCCGACTTCCATGGCGACGGCCTCGAGCTTGAGCCCGAGTTTTTCGCGCAGGTATCTGATCGCCGAACCGATGTCCATGGCGTGATTGTCCGAACGCCTTGCCTGGCGCGCAAAGCGCAGCGCGCAAATCGCTGGTGTATATTTTGCGTATAAAGCAAACGAAGGGAGGAGATGCGAGGCGGCGGAATGGTCGCGTGGCTCTTCCGCGTCCTTGCATGTTGCGTGTCATGCAAAAAAAACAAGGCTTCACCGAACTGTTGGTCCTGAGCGGGATCGCCCACGACGGCCACGTCGCCTGGATGTTCGTGCCTGGCGGCTGGAACATCGCCGAACTGGAACAATGTTTCCCGTTCACCGACCATGCCGGGGTGCCGCGCCGCCAGGTCCTGGTAAGCGTCGACGTCGCCCGCGAACTGGCGGATCGGTATGGCGGCAGTCCGCTGCTCGAACTGCCGGATTCCTCTTCACTGAGCGACCTGCTGTCCGACGGCACGATAGCCGTCAAGCTGCTGATCGCGCGCGATCAGGACGCGACGGCGTCGGCCATTCCGCTGTGACGCAGCAGGGCCTCGATGCTGGGCTCTCGTCCGCGGAAGGCGCGGAACGACTCGATCGCGGGCCGGCTGCCGCCTACTTGCAGGATCTCCCGCAAGAAACGTTCCCCCACCTCGGGCCTTAGCGTGTCCTCGGTGGCGGCATCCTCGAAAGCCGCGTAGGCGTCCGCCGACAACACTTCGGCCCACTTGTAGCTGTAGTAGCCGGCCGAGTAGCCGCCGGCGAAGATGTGGCTGAAGGTGTTGATCCAGCGCGAGACTTGCGGCTGGGGCAGGACGTGCATGCGATCGTTCACCGCGCGCGACAGGGCCAGCACGCTTTGCGGGCCGTCCGGATCGTAGTCGGTGTGCAGGTGCATGTCGGTGGCGGCCAGCACGACCTGGCGCAGCGTCATCAGGCCGCCCTGGAAATTCTTGGCGGCCACCATCTTGTCGTACAGGGTACGTGGCAGGGGGGCGCCGGTTTCCGCGTGCGCGGTCATCTGCTCCAGCACCGCCCATTCCCAGCAGAAGTTCTCCATGAACTGGCTGGGCAGCTCGACCGCATCCCACTCCACGCCGTTGATGCCCGACACGCCCAGGTCTTCCATCTGCGTAAGCATGTGGTGCAGGCCGTGGCCGCATTCGTGGAACAGGGTGATGACCTCGTCGTGCGTGAACAGCGAGGGTTTGCCGCCGCTGGGCGGCGTGAAATTGCAGACCAGATAGGCCACCGGCGTCTGCAGTTGGCCACCTGGGCGGCGATAGCGGGTGCGGGCGTCGTCCATCCATGCGCCGCCGCGCTTGCCGTCGCGCGCGTACAGATCCAGGTAGAACTGGGCGAGGAGGGTGCCGGCGGCCGATTCGACGCGGAAGAAACGCACGTCGGGGTGCCAGGCCGGGGCGCTGTCGGGGCGGATGCGGACCGAGAACAGCGTCTCGATCACCTTGAACAGGCCAGCCAGCACCTTGGGCTCGGGGAAGTATTGCTTGACCTCGTTTTCCGAGAAGGCATAGCGCGCCTGGCGCAGTTTCTCGGACGCGTAGGCGATGTCCCAGGGTTCGAGTTCGCCCAGGCCCAGTTCGGCGGCGGCGAATTCCCGCAGCTCGCGCAGGTCGCGTTCGGCGTAGGGATGGGCGCGCTCGGCCAGCTCGGCCAGGAACTTCTGCACCTGCTCGGGGGTGTCGGCCATCTTGGGCACCAGCGACACCTCGCCGTAGTTGGCATAGCCCAGCAGGCCGGCTTCTTCGCGGCGCAGGCGCAGCAGGTCCAGCATGATGGCCGTGTTGTCCCACTCGGCCTGGCCCTGGCCGTACTCGGGGCCCAGTTCCGAGGCGCGTGTCACGTGCGCCTTGTACATGGTTTCGCGCAGCGCGCGGTTGTCGGCGTATTGCAGCACCGGGAAATACGAGGGGAAGTGCAGGGTGAATTTCCAGGCCGGCGTGTCGTCCCGGGCCTCGCCTTCCTTGGCCGGCGCCTTCCTGGCGGCCTCGCGCGCCGCTTCCTTCACGTCGTCGGGCAGGCCGGCCAGTTCGGCCTCGTCGCGCACGATCAGCGCGTAGGTATTGGTGGCATCCAGCACGTGGTCGGAGAAGGCCTTGGACTGCGTGGCCTGCTGCTCCTGAATCTCGGCGAAGCGCGGCTTGGCGGCCTCGGGCAGTTCGGCGCCGCCCAGGCGAAAGCCCCGCAGCTCGTTCTCGATCAGCTTCTTGCGGGCCGGCGTCTGGTGCTGGAATTCCTTGCCCGCCGCCAGCTTCTTGTAGCGTTCGTACAGCGCCTGGTTCTGGCCCAGGCCGGCCCAGAACTCGGTCACGCGCGGCAGGTTCTCGCCGTAGGCGGCACGCAGCTCCGGCGTGTCGGCCACCGAGTTCAGGTGTCCGACCACGCTCCAGGCCCGCGACAGCCCTTCGGTGCCTTCATCCAGCGTCTCGACCACGCTTTGCCAGGTGGCCGGCGCATCCGCCGCCTGGTCGGCCTCCAGCTTGTCCACCGCCTGCTGCGCCCGCTCCATCAGGGCCGTGATCGCGGGGGTGATGTGCTCCGGGCGGATGGCATCGAACGGAGCCAGGCCCGACAGGTCCATGAGCGGATTGCCGGCCAGGGGGGAAGAAGAGGGGAGGTCGGACGCTTGCGCCATGGAGAAACTCCTGAATGCTGACTGTGCCCCATAGATGGGGGCGAAACAAGGAAAATCCAGGGGGAAGTGCCCCCCTTACACGCTTCGCGCGTCCCCCAGGGGGCGGCACTGGCGGACCGGCGGAGCCGGATCCGCTGTGCCCATGCAACGAATAGGCGCTGGGGGCTCTGTGCTTATCTTCGTCCCTGGGGGGCGGCGCGCAGGGCTCATGCCCTCTGGGCGGATTCCAGCGTGTTGGCCAGCAGCATGGTGATGGTCATGGGACCGACGCCGCCCGGCACCGGCGTGATCCAGCCGGCCACTTCCGAGACGCTGGCGACGTCCACGTCGCCGCACAGTTTGCCTTCGTCGTCGCGGTTGATGCCCACGTCGATCACCACCGCGCCGGGCTTGACCATGTCGCCGGTCAGCGTGTTGCGGCGGCCCACGGCGGCCACCACCACGTCGGCCTGGCGGGTGTGGTAGGCAAGGTCGGGCGTGCCGCTGTGGCACACCGTGACCGTGGCGTTGGCCTGCAACAGCAGCAGCGCCATCGGCTTGCCCACGGTATTGCTGCGGCCGATCACCACGGCATGCTTGCCGCGCAGGTCGTAGCCGGTGCTTTCGATCAGCTTCATGCAGCCGTAGGGGGTGCACGGACGGAAACCGTCCAGTCCGGTCATTAGTTCGCCGGCGCTGAGCACCGAGTAGCCGTCCACGTCCTTGCGGGGGGAGATGGCCTCGATCACCTTGTGCGGGTCGATGTGCCCGGGCAGGGGCATCTGCACCAGGATGCCGTGGATGGCGGGGTCATGGTTGAGCAGGTCGATGCGGGCCAGCAGCTCGGCCTCGGTCATCGTGGCCTCGTATTTTTCCAGCACCGAATGGAAGCCAGCGTCGTGGCACGCCTTGACCTTGTTGCGCACGTACACGTGCGAGGCCGGATCCTCGCCCACCAGGATCACCGCCAGGCCGGGACGCGTGCCCTGGCGCGTGAGTTCGGCGGCGCGCTGGGCGATGTCGGAGCGGATCTGCTTGGAGAGTTCGTTGCCGTTGATGAGGCGTGCGGGCATGGCGGTGTGAAGGCGAAGAGGGGTGGAGGAACGAGGGCGCGGGCGCCTGGGGCATTTTAGCGCACGGGGGAGGGGCGGGCGTTGCGAGACATTCCTGTCTCGCAACGAATAGGCAGATGCCGTTGCCGGAGGCAGCATGCGAAAACTTCGCCGTCGAGTATCTGAAAGCGGCGTTGGAAAAAATGGAGGACTCCCGGCACCGGGCTGTGGGCTTGCTGGCATTGCGCGATGTGGCCGAGGCCTATGGTGGCCTGGCGGCCGTCGCACGGTCGGCGGGCATCACGCGCGAGGCTCTCTACAGGGCCTTGTCGCCCAACGGCAATCCCACGTTGAACACCCTCATAGCTGTTCTGGATGCGGTGGGGATGCGTCTTTCGGCGTCGCCTGCGCGGGCCTTGTCCAGATAGCCACTCGTCCTAGTCTGCCGGCGAGGCTTTTTCCGCTGCTTTCATCACCGCCGCCACGGCCCTGTCCCCGTCCCGCCCGGACGCGTCCAGGCCCGCCACCACGCCCCGCCGGTCGGCCTCGTTGCGGTTCTGGCTCATCTTCCACTTGGCCTGCAGACGCGCGATGGGCATTTCCAGCCCGACGATGGCCGACAGCCTTTCTTCCAGGAAGGCGGGCGGCGCGTCGCTCATCTTCCACGGGGCGTCGCGTCCCTGCTCGAACATGCGCGTCAGCCGGCCCACCACGCCCGCCACCCAGCGCGGATCGTCATGCACGATGATCCGTCCATGGGCGTGCACGACGGCGTAGTTGTAGGTGGGCACGACTTCGTGGGTCGTGCGCTTGGTTTCGTACAGGCTGGGCGATACGTAGGCGCTGGGACCCTGGAAGACGGCCAGGCTCTCGGCCTGGGAATCAGCCAGTTCCCGCCAGACCGGATTGGCTCGCGCCACGTGGCACAGCAGGGTGCCGTGCGGACCGCGGTCGGGGTCGAGGATGAAGGGCAGGTGATTGGCATCCAGCCCCTGCGGTCCCGCCGCAACCAGCATGCCGAGCGGACAGGTGCGTATCAGGTCGCGGATCCTGTCCGTGTCGGTCTGCTCGAAATGCGGCGGCAAATACATAGTTGGCTGGGTATCGGGCGGCGGGTTACCCCTGCGGCCGATGGTGCAGGGCGACCTTCATGAGATCCGCCACGGTCGTGACCTGCAGCTTTTCCATGATGTTGGCGCGATGCGCCTCGACGGTCTTGATGCTGATGCCCAGGTCGTCGGCGATCTGCTTGTTCAGGCGCCCGGCCACGATGCGTTCCAGCACCTGTTGCTCGCGCACGGTCAGCCGGGCCAGCAGGGCCTCGTGGCCGCGCCGGGTGGCTTCGTCGGCCGCGCGCGAATGGGCCTGTTCCAGCATGTTGGCGATGATCTGGCGCAGGTCCGCTTCGTTGAAGGGTTTTTCCAGGAAATCCACCGCGCCTTTCTTCATGGTGGAGACCGCCATGGGCACGTCGCCATGGCCGGTGATGAAGACGATGGGCAGGGTGGATTTGCGGGCGAGCAGTTGTTCCTGGAGCTCGAGCCCGGTCATGCCCGGCATCCGCACGTCGGCGATCAGCACGCCGATCACCTCGGGGTCGTACTCGGCCAGGAAACGTTCCGAACTCTCGTAGGCCCGTACCCGGTAACCGTTGGCTTCGAGCAGCCATCGGAGAGAATCTCGCACGGCTTCGTCGTCGTCGACTATGAAGACCGTGCTGGATTGGGGCGTATTGCTCATCAGGTAAGCTCCTTGGGTGCGGATTCCAGTTTGGGCGCCGGTCCGGTCGGCAGGATCGGGCGTACCCACGGAAGCGTGAACTTGAAGATCGTGCCTCCGGCGGGGTTGGCTTCGGCCCACAGCCGGCCGTGGTGGAATTCGATGATCGTGCGGCAGATGTTCAGGCCCATGCCCATGCCTTCCGACTTGGTGCTGTAGAAAGGCTCGAACAGCCGTTCGGGATCGGCCAGCCCATGGCCGGTATCGGTGACTGCCACTTCTACCATGTCCTCGCGCACGTTTGCTTCCACCAGCAGTTCCCGCCCGTCTGATTCCTGCATGGCCTCCAGGCCGTTTTTCATCAAGTTCAGGGCCACCTGTTCGATCAGGATGGGATCGGCAAGAACGTCCGGCAACTGTTCGGGTATTTTTTGAATGATATCGATCCGCCGGGTCCGGGACTCGATCCCGGCAAAACCGACCGCATTATCCACGATCGTGGACAGGCTTACCCGCTGGCGCTTGGGCTCGCTCCGTTTCACGAATTCGCGTATGCGGCGGATGATCATACCTGCACGCTGGGCCTGTGCGGTGGTTTTTTCCAGGGCCGGAAGCAATTTGGCCGGGTCGGTATCGCCGGCGCGCACCAGCGCCACCACGCCCATGCTGTAGTTGTTGATGGCCGTCAGCGGCTGGTTCAGCTCGTGCGCCAGCGACGAGGCCATTTCGCCCATGGTGATCAGGCGGCTGGTGAGCTGGATCTTCTCCTGCTGGGCGCGGGAGGCTTCCTCGGAGGCTCGGCGTTCGGTGATGTCGCGCGCCACCTGCATCCGCACCCGGCGGCCGTCCACCCATTGCAGCATGCGGTGGCGCACCTCGAACCAGCGGTGGGTGGACGAGGAATACACCTCGATTGCTTCATCTGTGAAACGGCCGCGCCGGCCGGCGGACAGCTCGTCGTGCCCGGTGGGCTGCGAGCCCAGCACGCGCCGGTAGGTCTTGTTGGCGAACAGCAGCTCCGAGCCCTTGGGCGTCTCGGCCGTGACCGAGATGGCGTCGTCCAGCCCCTCGAGCACCGTCATGAAGCGTTCGTGGGCCGCCGCCAGGGCCTCGCGGATGCGCTTGGGCTCGGTGATGTCGGTCATGGACGTCATCCAGCCCGTCTGCACGCCGCGCTGGTCGAGCAGGGGCGAGACGTACATCCGCGCGAAGAAGATCGACCCGTCGCGCCGCTGGGCCTCCATCTCGAAGCCGCTGCTGGGGGCATTGCCCGACAGCAGCATCTCGGTGTTGCGCCACTGGGCGGCGTGGTCGCCCTGGGGCCAGTAGGGGTAGGGCGGGGGCCGGCCCAGCAGGTCGGCCTCGTCCCAGCCCATCATCCGGCAGAAGGCCGGGTTCACATAGGTGATGCGGCCTTCCATGTCCAGCACCCGCATGCCGGTCAGCATGGAGTTCTCCATGGCGCGGCGAAAGGCGGTTTCGGCGATCAGCGCCTGCTCGGCCTGGGAGCGGAAGCGGGTGTGGCGCCACAGCGCGAACAGGCTCCATATGATGACCGCCGACAGCGACACCACCACCCAGACCAGCATGGTCTGCGAGGTGTCGGTTTGCGTGCGGTAGCCGCGCGCGCTCAGCATCATGCCGTTGCCCGGCGGGTCCAGCGGCACTTCATAGGCGTTGATGGCGCCCTTGTCCGCGCGCGACGACGAGGACACCAGCGGCATCTCGTTGCCGTCCAGGATGGACACCTTGTACTTGTGCTGGGTCTCCTGGGGGATCAGGTGCTGCAGGATGGCGTCCACCGAGTACACCGTGGCCAGCGTGCCCAGGAAGCGTTCGTTCTGGAACACCGGCACGTACAGGTCCAGGTAGACCTCGTTGTACTGGCCGCGATAGGGGCGGGAATACGCCGGCCGGTGTTCGTCGCGGGCGATCTCGAAGGCGCGGAAGGCCTCCGGCTCGGCCGCGCCCGGGGCGCTCATGCGGAAGGTCTGGCCGGCGCGACGGTCGGGCGTCGAGATCCAGACGGCCTTGCGGTCGGCGTTGATCCAGGCCACGTGGATGATCTCGGGGTGCTCGACCTGGAGTTCCCGGGCATCGTCCAGGAACCGGCTCTCGGTCATGTTGGTGCGCACCAGGTCGCGCCCCAGCGCCCCCATGCGGTCGCGCGCCGCCAGCATGCGCAGGCGCATCGATTGCTGCGCCCAGTCGACGTCCCGCACCAGCGTGCCGTAGCGCTGCGCGTCGTCGCGGGCGTCCAGCCACCACAGGATGGAGCCCATGACGCAGACGAACAGGCCCAGGGCGATGGCGGGCGTCAGCCAATACCAGCTGCGCCGGCGCAAGCGCCCCAGTTCCTTGAACGGGGCGGGAATATTGGAAGGATGAACGGTAGACATGAAGAAAGTTTACGCACAGTGTGGTGCGTTCGGAGGCCCGCTGTTTTATTGCAGCGCAGAATGCTTTTATCCAGGTTTCGTGTTAGATTTCACATCGTGGTAAATGATATCGTAAAGCGAAATTTTTATTGCCTGGAAGGCGTGCTGCCTTCTAGAATCGCGCCGGAGTTGCGAGGGCCCTAGTTTTACATAGGCGAAGGCCGCCAACAGCGACTAAACCCTTGGATGGCTACGAGCCGTCCGGATGTCACAGAGACTCAGGAGACAGGTATGTCCGCTCTTCCTCAGGTCGGGGCCGGTATAACCGCCGCCAACGACGAAGATACCCTGGAAACCCAAGAATGGCTCGACGCCCTGGAAGCGGTGCTGGATCGCGAAGGTCCTGAGCGCGCGCATTACCTGCTGGAACGCCTGATCGACGTGGCCCGTCGCTCCGGTGCCTACATCCCGTTCTCTCCGAACACCGCCTACGTCAATACCATCCCGCCGCACATGGAGCCGGCGCATCCGGGCACGCTGGACCTGGAAGCCCGCATTCGCTCCTATATTCGCTGGAACGCGATGGCGATGGTGGTCAAGGCCAACCGCCTGCATCCGGCCGATGGCGGCGACCTCGGCGGCCACATCGCCTCGTTCGCCTCGCTGGCGACCATGATCGAAACCGGCCAGAACCACTTCTGGCACGCTGAAACCGAAAACCGCGGCGGCGACCTGGTCTATTTCCAGGGCCATTCCTCGCCCGGCGTCTACGCCCGCGCCTTCCTGGAAGGCCGCCTGTCGGAAGACCAGCTCAACCATTTCCGCCAGGAAGTCGACGGCAAGGGCCTGTCGTCCTACCCGCATCCGAAGCTGATGCCCGATTTCTGGCAATTCCCCACCGTCTCGATGGGCCTCGGCCCCCTGATGGCCATCTACCAGGCCCGTTTCCTGAAATACCTGCACGCCCGCGGCATCGCCGACACCAGCAACCGCAAGGTCTGGGTGTTCTGCGGCGACGGCGAGATGGACGAGCCCGAGTCGCTGGGCGCCATCAGCCTGGCCTCGCGTGAAAACCTCGACAACCTCGTGTTCGTCATCAACTGCAACCTGCAGCGGCTGGACGGCCCGGTCCGCGGCAACGGCAAGATCATCCAGGAACTGGAAGGCGAGTTCCGCGGCAGCGGCTGGAACGTGGTCAAGCTCATCTGGGGCGGCTACTGGGATCCGCTGCTGGCGCGCGACAAGGAAGGCATCCTGCGCCAGATCATGGAAGAGACCGTCGACGGCGAATACCAGGCCTACAAGGCCAACGACGGCGCCTTCGTGCGCGAGAAATTCTTCGGCAAGCATCCCAAGCTGCTGGAGATGGTCAGCCGCATGAGCGACGAGGACATCTGGCGCCTGAACCGCGGCGGCCACGATCCCCACAAGGTGTATGCCGCGTTCGACGCCGCGCAAAAAAGCGAAGGCCGTCCGACCGTCATTCTGGCCAAGACCATCAAGGGCTACGGCATGGGCGCCGCCGGCGAGTCGCGCAACCCCGCGCACCAGCAGAAGAAGCTGGACGACGACATCATCCGCGCCTACCGCGACCGCTTCAACATCCCGGTGCCGGACGACAAGCTGTGCGACCTGCCGTACTTCAAGCCGGCGGACGAATCGCCGGAAATGAAGTACCTGCACGAGCGCCGCGCGGCCCTGGGCGGCTACCTGCCGCACCGCCGCCAGAAGGCCGACGAACACCTGCCCGCGCCGGCGCTGTCGGCGTTCCAGGCCGTGCTCGACCCCACCGCCGAAGGCCGCGAGATCTCGACCACGCAAGCCTTCGTCCGCATCCTCACGCAATTGCTGCGTGACAAGACGCTCGGCCCGCGCGTCGTACCCATCGTGCCGGACGAGTCGCGCACCTTCGGCATGGAAGGCATGTTCCGCCAGATCGGCATCTACGCCCACGCCGGCCAGAAATACGTGCCGGTCGACAAGGCGCAGGTCATGTACTACCGCGAGTCCGAAGACGGCCAGATCCTGGAAGAGGGCATCAACGAGGCCGGCGCGATGAGCTCGTGGATCGCCGCGGCCACGTCGTATTCGACCAACAACCGCATCATGGTGCCGTTCTACATCTATTACTCGATGTTCGGCTTCCAGCGCATCGGCGACCTGGCCTGGGCCGCCGGCGACATGCAGGCCCGGGGCTTCATGCTGGGCGGCACCGCCGGGCGCACCACGCTCAACGGCGAAGGCCTGCAGCACGAGGACGGCCACAGCCACCTGATGTCGGCCACCATCCCCAACTGCGTGTCGTACGACCCGACCTTCGCGCACGAACTGGCCGTCATCATCCAGAACGGCATGAAGCGCATGGTGGAAGACCAGGAAAACGTCTTCTACTACATCACGGTCATGAACGAGAACTATGCCCAGCCCGGCCTGAAGGCCGGCGACGAAGAGGGCATCATCCGCGGCATGTACCAGTTGAAGAAGAGCGAGGCCAAGGCCGAGCACCGCGTCCAGCTGCTGGGTTCGGGCACCATCCTGCGCGAAGTCATCGCCGCCCAGGATCTCCTCGAGAAGGACTGGGGCGTGGCCGCCGACATCTGGAGCGTGACCAGCTTCACCGAACTGCGCCGCAACGGCCTGGACGTCGATCGCCACAACCTGCTGCATCCGACCGAGAAGAAGGCCCAGGTCGCCTACGTGACCGAAGCCCTGGAAAAGACCGAGGGCCCCATCGTCGCCTCGACCGACTACATGAAGTCCTTCGCCGACCAGATCCGTCCGTTCATCCCCAAGGGCCGCACCTACAACGTGCTGGGCACCGACGGATTCGGCCGTTCCGACTTCCGCGCCAAGCTGCGCGAACACTTCGAGGTGGATCGCCACTTCGTCACGCTGTCCGCCCTGAAGGCGCTGGCCGACGAAGGCAAGATCCCGATGAAGAAGGTGGCCGAGGCCATCAAGAAGTACGGCATCAACCCCGAGAAAGCCAACCCTCAACACGCTTGATCGATGGCCGGGATGGGTAAGATAGGGACTGCCCCTGTCTTGCCCGCCCGGCCGGCGCGCGCCTGCCTGCGGCGGGGGCGCCGGTGGGGTCCGGCTTTCTGGAGACTACAGAATGAGTAATGTGAGCGAGCTGAAAGTCCCCGACATCGGTGATTTCAGCGAAGTCGAAGTGATCGAGATCCTGGTTTCGGTGGGCGACACCATCAAGGCCGAGCAAAGCCTGATCACCGTCGAGTCCGACAAATCGTCCATGGAAATCCCGGCCGCCACCGGCGGGGTGGTCAAGGCCATCAAGGTCAAGGTGGGCGACAAGGTCAGCGAAGGTACGCCGCTGGTCGAGATCGAAGCCGCCGGCGGCGCCGAGGCGCCCAAGCAGGAAGCGGCGCCGGCCAAGGCCGAGGCGCCCGCCGCTGCCGCTGCGCCCGCTGCCAAGCAGGAAGCCGCGCCCGCGCCCCAGGCCGCGCCCGCCCAGGGCGGTGCCGAGGAAACCGTGGTCGTGCCCGACATCGGCGACTTCAAGGACGTCGAAGTCATCGAGCTGCTGGTCAAGGTTGGCGACAAGGTCTCGGCCGAGCAAAGCCTGATCACGGTCGAGTCCGACAAGTCCTCCATGGAAATCCCGACCTCGACGGCGGGCGAAGTCACCGCCGTGCTGGTCAAGGTGGGCGACAAGGTGTCCAAGGGCAGCCAGCTCGTGAAGGTCAAGAGCGGTGGCGGTGCGGCCGCCGCCGCGCCGGCCGCCAAGGCCGAGAGCGCCCCGGCGCCCGCTGCCAAGGCCGAAGCGCCGGCCGCCGCGCCTGCTCCCACCCCCGCGGCCAAGCAGCCGCCGGTGCCGGCCGATCCCGCCGCCGAGCACGCGCCTTCCAAGGCCCATGCCTCGCCGTCCGTGCGCAAGTTCGCGCGCGAACTGGGCGTGGACCTGGCCAGGGTGCCCGCCACCGGACCCAAGGGCCGCATCACGCCCGACGACGTGCGCAACTTCGTCAAGAAAGCGCTGGCTGGAGGCGCCTCCGCCGCGGCGCCCGCCGCCGCCGGCGGTTCGGGCTCCGGCCTGGAAGTGCTGGCCTGGCCCAAGGTCGACTTCGCCAAGTTCGGCGAAATCGAAGCCAAGCCGCTGTCGCGCATCAAGAAGATCTCCGGCGCCAACCTGCACCGCAACTGGGTGATGATCCCCCACGTCACCAACAACGAGGATGCGGACATCACCGACCTGGAAGCCTTCCGCGTCCAGCTCAACAAGGAAAACGAGAAGTCCGGCGTCAAGGTCACGATGCTCGCGTTCCTGATCAAGGCCGTGGTCTCGGCGCTGAAGAAATTCCCCGAGTTCAACGCCTCGCTGGAAGGCGACAACCTGATCCTGAAGAAGTACTTCCACATCGGTTTCGCCGCCGACACGCCCAACGGGCTGGTGGTGCCGGTCATCCGCGACGCCGACAAGAAGGGCGTCCTGGAGCTGGCCAAGGAAACCTCCGAACTGGCCAAGAAGGCGCGCGACGGCAAGCTCTCGCCCTCGGAAATGCAGGGTGGCTGCTTCTCGATCTCGTCGCTGGGCGGCATCGGCGGCACCAGCTTCACGCCCATCATCAACGCGCCCGAAGTGGCCATCCTGGGCGTCAGCCGCTCGGCCATGAAACCCGTGTGGGATGGCAAGCAATTCGTGCCGCAACTGACGCTGCCCATGTCGCTGTCGTACGACCACCGCGTCATCGACGGCGCAGCCGGCGCCCGTTTCAACGCCTACCTGGCCTCGGTGCTGGCGGACTACCGCCGCATCCTGCTGTAAGGAGCAACGGATGGCGATAGAACTGAAAGTACCCGACATCGGCGACTTCAAGGAAGTCGAAGTCATCGAGATCCTGGTGGCCGTGGGCGACACCATCAAGGCCGAGCAAAGCCTGATCACCGTCGAATCCGACAAGTCCTCCATGGAAATCCCCGCCGAACAGGGCGGGGTGGTCAAGGCCATCAAGGTCAAGGTCGGCGACAAGGTCAGCGAAGGCTCGGTGCTGCTCGAGATCGACGCCGCCGAAGGCGGTGCCGCCGCCAGCCCGGCCCCGGCCGTGGACACCAAGTCCCGTACCGGCTTCCCCAAGGTCGAACTGGCGCCCGCCGCCATGCACGAACTGGGCGAACCCACCTCCGACAAGCCGGACCCCGATCCTGTCCCGCTGACGACTCCGGCACCGGCCGCCGCCAGCTTCGGCGGCAAGGCCGACCAGAGCTTCGACGTCGTGGTCCTGGGCGCCGGCCCCGGCGGCTACTCCGCCGCCTTCCGCGCCGCCGACCTCGGCCTGAAAGTGGCCCTGATCGAACGCTACGCCACCCTGGGCGGCGTCTGCCTGAACGTCGGCTGCATTCCCTCCAAGGCCCTGCTGCACACCGCCGCCGTGGTCGAGGAAGCCGCCAAGATGGCCGAACACGGCATCACCTTCGGCAAGCCCGAAATCGACCTCACCAAGCTGCGCGCGTTCAAGGACGGCGTCGTCGGCAAGCTGACCGGCGGCCTGGCCGGCATGGCCAAGGCCCGCAAGGTTACCGTCGTGACCGGCGTGGGCGCCTTCGTCGGCCCCAACCACATCGAAGTGCAGGGCAAGGACGGCAAACAGGTCATCCAGTTCGCCAGCGCCATCATCGCCGCCGGCAGCCAGTCCGTGAAGCTGCCCTTCGCCCCCGAAGACGAACGCATCGTCGACTCCACCGGCGCGCTGCTCTTGAAAAGCGTGCCCAAGAAGATGCTCATTATCGGCGGCGGCATCATCGGCCTCGAAATGGGCACGGTGTATTCGACCCTGGGCGCTCGCCTGGACGTCGTCGAAATGCTGGACGGCCTGATGCAGGGCGCCGACCGCGACCTGGTCAAGGTCTGGCAGAAGATGAACGAACACCGCTTCGACAACATCATGTTGAAGACGAAGACGGTGGGCATCGAGGCCAAGAAAGACGGCATCTGGGTCACCTTCGAGGGCGAAAAGGCCCCCAAGGAACCCCAGCGCTACGACCTCGTGCTGCAGGCCGTCGGCCGCAGCCCCAACGGCAAGAAGATCGGCGCCGACAAGGCCGGCGTGCAGGTGGGCGACCGCGGATTCATTTCCGTCGATTCCCAGATGCGTACCAACGTGCCGCACATTTATGCGATCGGCGACATCGTCGGCCAACCCATGCTGGCCCACAAGGCCGTGCATGAAGGCCACGTGGCCGCCGAAGCCGCGGCCGGCCAGAAGAGCCACTTCGACGCCACCGTGATCCCGTCCGTGGCCTACACGGACCCGGAAGTCGCGTGGGTGGGCCTGACCGAAGACGAAGCCAAGAAGCAGGGCCGCAAGGTCACCAAGGGCATGTTCCCCTGGGCCGCTTCGGGCCGCGCCATCGCCAATGGGCGGGACGAAGGGTTTACCAAGCTGCTGTTCGACGAGGAAACGCACCGGATCGTGGGTGGCGGCATCGTGGGTACGAATGCCGGCGACATGATCGGCGAGGTCGCCCTGGCGATCGAGATGGGGGCGGATATGGTGGATATCGGGAAGACCATTCATCCGCATCCGACTCTGGGTGAGTCGATCGGGATGGCGGCTGAGGTGGCGGAAGGGGTGTGTACGGATTTGCCGCCGGTTAGGAAGAAGTAGTTGTCGTTGGGAAAAAAGCCGCACCTAGTGCGGTTTTTTTTGTTCAACGAAAGTAGGACGGCTATATTGTTGGACCAGGGGGTTTTTGAAGTTGAAAAAATTACTGCCGATGTGCTCACGCTGGACGAACAGGGCATCAAGGGTTTCGAATTGTACTTATGGTTCGGTATCGTGGCACGCACCGGCACTCCAGACAGCATCGTCGCCAAACTGAATCAGATCATCACGCAGGTGGCGGAGACGCCGGAATTCAAACAGCGGCCAAAGGCGCCAGGAGCAGATAGGTGAGCCGCCAGCGGCGTTCGAGGCGATGATTAAGGATTCGGGCCAAAATTTGTCAAAGATTGACTGCCAAAGCTGCACGAACGGCAAAGCTTTAATTCGGTTTATATAATCTTTGCACTACTATTGATCGCAAATTCGAACGAACACGAATTTTGCATTGTTTTCTCCAGTGTTCGTCTTCTCCCAGCTGAAGCACCTCTAATTCTATAGAAGGCATCTTCAATACCTCTTCTCATTAGCATCAAGAAATGCGAATTTTAAAAAATCGCTTTGTGGAAGAAACGAATGCCAGATGTCTCCGAAGATCCTAGAGTTGAGCCAGGTATCTATGGCAAAGGCGAAGCAGAAAAGATGTTATGGCTTGCGTCGGCTTATGCGCAAGGAGCCGAGGTGCTAGTTAATTCGATGTTAGACGATCAGTACCAAGCTGATCATGCGCAATGGTTAGTTGTCTCACATCTTTGCCGACATGCTCTTGAGCTTTACTTAAAAGGTTGCATCGGAATTGCTACAGGGGCCATACCAAGAAGCACACACCGTATAGATCAACTTCTTAAAGATTATAATAAGCATTACTGCGATTCGTTCTATATATTCAATTTTCTTGTCGAGGATTGGGTTTATCGCGATACTGATCTCTTTCCCGAAACGCTGGAAGAACTTCGCAGAACACATGATCAACGTTATCGATATATATCAGATAAAAATGGAATCGATTTCGTAGGGTTTTCAGATTTTAATCTTCGAGAGAAATCCGATGCCGTAAAGCGTTTCGCTAGTGATGTAAATGTGCGAGCCTTCTTTGTTGGAGAATATGGCGTGAAAGCTGCGGTGATCTTGAAAAAAAGTGAAGCTTAATCGCACGTCGGCTACGCCGAGTATTTCTATGGGGCCGTTAACTATGAATCTGCGTTTATAACAATTTAAGAAAATATGCAAACAAGGTTTTTTCAGAACCGTTTTCTGGTAGGCCTGTTCTTAATTGCTACGTGTTCCATTGTCAAGGGGCAAGTGCAAGTTAGTTGCGACGATGCCGTACAGGCAAAAGCGTATGCGGCAGGCTTTGATGGGATGATTAGAAATGAAGGGGGGAATGGTAAGGCGAGGGAAAATGAGTGGAAGAATAAGTACGAGGAGGCAAAAGAGCGAATTATCGCTGCAGGATTTTGGACCGAACAGGAAGCGAACACGTTCATTCTAACTGTGGCGAAGGATACTCCAGAAGGCAGGGAGTTGGAGACGAAACGTACAAAAGCATCGGAAGAGTTTAGAACATTGGCTGCAGCGTTGGATGTGTTACCCGTTGCCGCGGGAGGGAACAAGCAGGCGGAGTATCGTGGGGTTTGTATCTTTGGAAAGAAAGCATTCGAACAACTCAAAATCATTAATGAGGCATCTGTCGCTGCATGGCAGCTTGTTTACAGGCAAGTAGAAGCGTTTGGCAAGAAAAAGGGCGTTTCGGGGTTTTGAGATGGCCGGTAGTGGCCACAAATGAGGATCCTGGGGGCCATGGAAATTTAAATGCAGCGTGAGTTGGGCTGGAAACGAGACGAGAAGCCGGATTGAGTCACCAGAAGCATGTTTTCATGGGCCTCTTCAAAGACGCCACTCAGAGAATGGCCGGTTAACGATCGCATCTGTTTGCTTATTCAGAAAATTGCGACGGACATGGAACGTATTACCATTGTCCGGTGTTTATGTATACGATGCCCAGAGCAGCACCGATCGACCATCAGATGAAAAACTCAGAAATTGGAGATTCCTATGAGCGGTTACTACGATTTGAAGCGTAGCGGTGATCAGTATATGTTCAATCTAAAAGCTGGCAATCACGAAACCATTCTTACCAGCGAGCGTTACACCACCAAAGCGAGCGCCTCGGGAGGCATTGAGTCGGTGCGCAAGAACTCCCCGAGCGACGCAAGATATCAACGCAAGACGGCGTCCGACGGTTCGCTCTATTTCACCTTGACAGGAGCAAATGGGGAAATCATCGGGCGTAGCGAGATGTACTCGAGCACGTCGGCACGGGATAATGGCATTGATTCGGTCAAGGCTAATGGGCCCACTCCCACCGTGAAAGACAATACTTGAGTGATTGCTGCGGCAGCGTTGGCTGCTTTTCGTGGGGCCGGCGTTGCCGCCGTGTTGATATGAATAAGCGTTGCGTGGCTGGAGCGGCGGGTGATGCGTTCAGAAAAAGCAGCTCGCGTTCGTGTAGCAGGATCGCGTACATGCCGAGGCAGATATGGCGATCAAGAACCCGCCGGATGTCAGCGATGACGATGCGCGCGATAGCTCCGCCGATCGGAGATGCCATGTATATGCTCGAAGCAGCCGAATAGACAGCGCACGTCCACAGGGCGGCATGCCTCCTTACCTGCATTGAGTGGCGAGAATGAGGACGTCGGTTCCTCCAGGGAATTGCTGCCAATGAAACCCGCTCAAGCCGATTTCTTCGCCGAGCAAGGCTACGTACGGTTGGAGGGCTTCCATCCGCGCAAGCGGATGATGGCTGTCCGGCAGAAGCTGCTTGATGAGCTCAAACGTGTGTCCGAGGGAAAGGGCATGCCTGCTTTGGTGCGTGGCCTCCCTGTCTTCCAGCAGATCGGCAAGCTGTCTTCGCTGGTCAGGCTGCCCGGCCTGCATGAATCGCTGGTCACGCGGGAATTGCTGGCCGAGGTGGCTCGACTGGCCGGACGAGCGCCGAACCTGGTCCAGGATGTCGAACTGCTGCTGTCGCCGCCCCGTCAGGGCGCCTGGACGCTGCAGGGTTTGAACTGGCATGTGGACGTGGCGGCGAAGCCGCCAGGCCGCTTGCCGGGGATACAGGCATTCTTCCTGCTCGACGACGTGGCCAGCGGCGGCGGGGGAACGTTGGCGCTGGCCGGATCTCATCGTGTCGATACGCGGCCGGATATGTCGTCATCACAGTTGCGCCGGATATTGAAAACGGCGGGGGGGCTGGAGCGCCAGCTTGATGACCTGGGGATCGGGATCGTCGAGATGTCCGGACGCGCAGGCGATGTCTTCCTCATGGACATGCGCCTGCTGCACACTCCGTCGGTCAATTCGACGCAGCAGGTGCGAATGATGGCGACCTCTCGCTGCTTTCTCGACCCCTGATGCCGCATGCTTATTCGATCTTGATGTTGGCCTTCTTGATCACCTCGCCCCACAGTCGATAGTCGTCCTTGATCATCTTCTCGAACGCAGCAGGCGGTCCGCCGATCTTCTCGGCTCCCAGCGCCGTCAGCCTCTGTTTGAATTCCGGGGTTTCCATCACCTGGTTGATGGCCTGATTCAATTTGGCGACGATGCCGTCCGGGGTGCCGGTGCGCGCCACGATACCGAACCACGAATACAGTTCGAAGCCCTTGATACCCTGTTCGTCCAGCGTGGGAACGTCGGGAAACTGAGGGGACCGTTTCAACGCGGTGACGCCCAGGGACCGCAGCCGTCCGGACTTCAGCAGCGGCTGCACCGAGAACTCGATGTCGAAGTGAACCGGCACGTCGCCCGCCACCAGCGCGACGTTGGCCGGTGCGGAACCCCGGTAGGGAATGTGCTGCATCTCTACGCCGGTAACCTGTTTGAACCGCTCCGTACCCAGGTGCGGCATGGTGCCTGAACCGCCGGAGCCGTAGTTCATCCGTCCGCCTTCTCGCTTGGCCAGGGCGATCAGGTCCTGGATGCCCTTGCCCGGAAAGTCCGGCGCCACGGCCACCTGGTGCGGGCTTCGGAACACGCCGGCCACGGCGCGGAAGTCGCGCACGGGTTCGAAGTTCATGGAGGGGTAGAGCCATTTGCCGGTGGAGATGACGTTGCTGGCCATCAGTAGCGTGTAGCCGTCGGCGGGCTGGCCCAGCACGACTTCGCTGCCGATGATGGCGCCGGCGCCGGGCTTGTTTTCGACCACGACGGATTGCCCCAGCACCTTGCCCAGGCCTTCGGCAATGGACCGTGCGGTGGTGTCGGACGGGCCGCCGGCGGGGAAGGGCACGATCAGGCGGATGGGTTTGCTGGGATAGTCCTGTGCCAGCGCGGGGACGGCGCCGGCAGCCGTGATGGCCATCAGCACGGCCGTGGCCAGTGTCTTGCGTCGAACGATGTCGTGCATGGTTGTCTCCTTATCAATCCATTCAGGCGGGGCGAGCGTCGACCGCGTTTTGTTCCGCGTCGGCCACCGCCTCGTCGGCCGATATCAGGGCGCCCTGGCTGCGCAGCACCTGGCGCAGCGAGTCGATGGCGGGGTTCTCCAGGGTGCCCTGGCCGCTGGCCGCCAGGGCGGCGTAGGCGCCGGCGGCATGGCCCAGGCACATGGCGGTGCCCATGTGGCGGGCACCGCCGTTGGCCTCGCGCGTGGCGGAGATGGCCCGGCCGGCCACGACGATGCCTTCGATGGACTGGGGCAGCAGGCAGGCCAGGGGGATCTCGAAAGGGGCGGGCGGCATCCACAGGTCGACGCCGGTGCCGCCGGCTTCGTGCAGGTCCATGGGACCGGCGCCCAGGGCGACGGCATCGGCAAAGCGTTTGCCGCCGACGATGTCGTCGGTCGTCAGGGTGTGGCGGCCGACGATGCGGCGTGTCTCGCGTATGCCCACGCGTTCGGCGATGCCGGCGAGCACGGATCTTTCGAAGCCGGGAACGTGTTCGCGCAGGAAGGGCACGATGGTCTTGATCTGTTGCCGCCCGATCTGTTCGGCCCGCGTCAGTTCGGCGCCGTCCAGCGCGTCGATGCCGTGGATGCGGCTCATCAGGCAGATGGCGTCGGTGTCGCCGGGCGTGCTGCAGAAGGACAGGCTTTCCCAGGCGAGCTGGCCGCGCCGCAATCCATCCAGGGCGATGGCGCGCTTGCGCTCGCGCGGGATGGCGCGGAAGGCGCGCACGTCCACGTTGGACATGCGGAACACCAGGGTCAAGGGCTGGCGTTTGTCGCGCAGTTCGGGTTCTTCGCCCACGCAGGGGACGCCGGCCGCGGCGGCGATGACGGCATCGCCGGTGGCATCGACCAGCATGCGCGAGCGCAGGGCGCGGCGGCCGGATACGTTTTCCAGCAGCAAGCCGGCCACGCGGCCGTCTTCCATCAGCGGCCCGACGACGCGCGAGTGCAGGAGCACGTCCACGCCGGCTTCGCGCGCCATGTCGTCGGCCACGATCTTGACGACTTCCGGATTGAAGGGGAGGTTGGTGATGGTGACGGGGTTGGCGCTGGCCTCGGCCAGGGTATAGCGGCGGAAACCGTCGCTGCCGCCGGCGGCTTCGATGCGCTGCGTGAGTTCGAAGCCCAGGCCGCCCACGCAGCGCACGGTGCCGTTGAACAGGCCGATGTACTGCGCGACCATGCCGGAAGTCGCGGTGCCGCCCAGGCAGCCGGCGCGCTCAATCAGCGCCACGCGCGCGCCGCCCCGGGCCGCCGCGACGGCGGCGATCAGGCCGGAGGCGCCCCCGCCCGCGACGATGACGTCATAGTGGTCGAGTACGGGCGTGTTCAGGGTTTCGGTAATGACCGAAGCATTCATGTCGTGTCTCCTTGCGGATCAGAAGGGCAGCGGCTCGGTCCAGCGCAACTGCTTGGGGCTGACGCCTTCGCGGACGGCGCGCGCGGCGGCGTGGCCGGCCACTTCGCCGGTCTGGCAGCACCAGGGGAAGTTGCGCATGACCATGAAGATGGTCTCGAAGGTGAAGGACAGCGAGGCGCCGGTCAGCAAGAGGTTGTCCACTTCCTTGGGCAGGAAGCAGCGGTAGGGCACCTCGAAGCTGTACTTCGTGTACTGGTCCCAGAAGAAGGTCTTGGTCATGGGGCGCGTCACGGCGTCGGGGAAGCGCCGCTGCTCGCGCGCGTCGTCGATGGAGAACACGTATTCGCCGATGGGATGGCGGCCGTCCCGCACGCCCACGTAGCGGCCGACGTGGGAGATGAAGGCGTCCTGGAAGCCCGGCACGTATTTGCGCAGGAAGGCGGCCTCGATATCGATCAGGCGGCGCAGCTCGCGCTTGGCGCGCGAGGCGTGCTCGGTGTCCTCGTCCATGTGCAGCGCCCACTCGTAGGGCACGTTCTGCCACAGGATGAAGGTGCCCGGACCCTGGATGGGGCTCATGTCCACCGTCGGGTGGCCGATGTAGTGGTCGCCGTAGACGCCCTGGTCGGCCAGGCGCGGGCGATACAGTTCGGGCGGGATGTCGCCGGCCGCGCGCGCCGCGTTGATCAGCTTGCTCAGCGCCGGGTCGTTCTCGCGCTTCTGGTAGGCGGCGGTCCGGGCGAAGTCGATGCCGCTCATGATCCACAGCAGGCCGCCGGGTATGGGGCGCTCCTGGGCATCCCTGGCCACGGTCTCGGGCTGCCGTCCGCCGCCGCGCACGAAGGGAGCGCCGGCACGCGCCACCACTTCCGCGGTACCGCTGCCCTCCACGAAGACGCGGCCCCCGATGGCCTGGCGGCCTTGCACCGTTTCGATGATGGCGTGGGTGATGCGGCGCTGATCGCCCTCGGCCTGCATCTCGACGTCCACGAAGGCGGCGCCGTAGATGGCGTGCACGCCGGCTTCGTCCAGCATGCGCAGCATGATGTTGCCCGCGGCATCGGGGTTGAAGGAGGCGCGCCGGAAGGGCGAGCCCGGCTCCAGGTAGTGGTCGTAGTGGGACAGCGCGTTGCCGGCCCAGTCGGGCAGGTCCTTTTCGGTAACGGTGTAGATGGCGCCGGCCGAGGCGAAGCGCTCCATCAGTTCGGTATGGATGCCGCCGACGCCGGTATTGGCGGCGCCCTGGAGCCCGGAGGTGTGGACCCCGCCCGGCATGTCGAACTTCTCGACGAGGACCACGCTGCAGCCTTCGCGGCGCGCGCGCAGCGCCGCCGCGAAGCCGCCCGGCCCCGCGCCGATGACGACGACGTCGGCCTGCGCCACGATCGGCACGCCCTGGGCGGTGCAGCCCTGGGGCTGGTTGCTACGGCTTTTCACTTCTCGTTCTCCGTTTCGCTATTCGGCGGTGATCTTGTTGTCGATGATCACGGGTTTCCAGCGCGCCAGTTCTTCCCGCATGAAGGCCTTGAACTGCGCGGGCGTACCGGGCGCGGGTTCCATCAATTGCTGGCGCAGCAACTCAACCACCTGGGGCTGGCGCAGCACCTCGCCGATCGACGCGCTGATGCGCGCGGCCAGCGCGGGGGCCATGCCGCCGGGCGCGACGAAGCCCATCCAGGCGCTGCCGACGATCTCGGGGTAGAACTCCCGCAGGGCCGGCACCTCGGGCAGCAGCGCCGCGCGTTCGGCGGTGGAGACGGCAATGGGCACCACCTTGTCGCCGCGCACCTGCGCCATCGTGGCCTGGGCGGGCAGGCAGCCCATCTGCACCTCGTCGGTCATCACGGCGGTGGTGGCCTGGACCGCGCCGGCATACATGATCGGGACGATCTGCGTGCCGCTCTTGTTGGCCAGCAGGGTCATGACCAGATGGCCCAGCGAGCCGTTGCCCACGTACGAGTAGTTGTATTTGCCGGGATTTTTCTTCAGCACGTCGACCAGTTCCGGCACGGTCTTGACGCCCAGCGCCTTGGACGCGATCAGCAGGCAGGGCTGGTGCACGCCCAGCGTCAGCGGCGTGAGGTCCTTGTCCGGGTCGTAGGCCATGCTCTTGTAGAGCAGGGGGTTGTGCACCAAGGGGCCGGCGATGCTGACGCCGAAGGTGCTGCCGTCCGGGTGGGCGCGGGCGACCAGCGTGGTGCCTATCATGCCGCCGGCGCCGGGCCGGGAATCGACGATGAAGGGGGTGCCGAATTTTTTCTGCAAGCCTTCGGCGACGACGCGCGCCACGGTGTCGGTGGTCGTGCCGGCGCTGAAGGGGTTGATCACCGTGGTGGCGCGGCTGGGCCAATCCTGGGCGGCCGCCACGGTGGCCGTGGCCAGCAGGGCGAGGCAGGCGGTGGCTTGTCGTGTTCTTTTCATGGATGTCTCCTGGGAAATCTCAGGCGGGCGGGTTCTGGGGCGCGACCTGCTCGCGGCGGAAAAGGGCATGGGCCTGTGCCAGGCGCTGCTGTACTTCCGAGGCGGGAACGTCCGAGGGGCGGCGGCCGCTGGCTGCGGCGATGGCGCCCAGCGTGCCGACCGCCTGTCCCATCGCCATGGAGGTCGCCATGTGGCGCGCGCCGGCCATGGCCTCGCGGGTCGCGCTCAAGGTGCGGCCGCATACCAGCAGGCCTTCCACGTCCACGGGCAGCAGCGCGCGCAGCGGTATCTCGAAGGGCTGGGGCGGCGCATACAGGCGGATGCCGGTGCCGCCCGGCTGGTGGCGGTCCATGGGGCCGGCGCCCAGGGCGATGGCATCCTCGAAGCCACGCGCCTGCATGATGTCTTCTTCGCTTAGCGTGTACCGGCCTTCGATGCGGCGCGTCTCGCGCACGCCCACGCGTTCGGCGACATCGGCCAGGACGGCGTGCTCGAAGCCGGGAATCTCGCGCCGCAGGAAGCCCACGATGCTGGCGATCTGCCGGCGGCCTTCCTGTTCGGCGCGCGAGGCGTCGCGCGCATCCAGCGCGTCGACGTCCTGGATGCGGCTCATCAGGCAGATGGCGTCGGTACCGCCCGGGGTGCTGACGAAGGACAGGCTTTCCCAGAACAGTTCGCCGCGCCGCAAGCCGTCCAGCACCCGGGCTCGGCGCTCGTCGGAAGGCACCGCCCTGAAGCGTGGCACGTCCACGTTCGACAGCCGGAAGGACAGCGTGCAGGGCTGGCGCTCGCCGCCGTCGTCCTTGGACGGCACGCCGGCGCTGGCGCACACCAGCGCGTCGCCGGAGGCGTCCACCACCACCGGCGCGAGCAAGGCCAGGCGGCCCTGTACGGTCTCGACCGTGACGCCGGTGATGGCGCCGTCCCGCGTCAGCGCGCGCGCGAAGCTCGTATGCAGCAGCACCTCCACGCCCGCTTCGCCGACCGCGCCGTCGAGCACCCATTTCACCGTTTCGGGATTGAAGGGCAGCACGCGCAGCGGGAACGGCGTGCCGGCGGCTTCGCCCATCACGTAGCGGTGGAAGCCGTCCGAGCCGCCGGCGGCCTGCACGCGCTCGGCCAGCTCGAACGGGATGCCGCCGACCACGCGCGTCTCGCCGTGGAAGAACGCGACCCATTGGGCCACGAGATTGGCGGTGGCGGCGCCGCCCAGGCAGCCGCCGCGCTCGACCAGCAGCGTGCGTGCGCCGGTGCGCGCCGCCGCGATGGCTGCCACGGTGCCGGAGGCGCCGCCGCCGACGACGATGACGTCATAACGGCCCGCGATGGGCGTGTTCAGGGTTTCCTGGATGGTGGCGGGGTGCGGCATGCATGTCTCCTGGGCACCCTGGGCGGGTGCCTCCTGTCATGCCGTGCAGTGTTGCGCTCAGCGCCGCCTGCCGCCAGAGGGTGTTCTCATATGTGAACACTTTTCGCTTCGGCGGACCGGGTCTTGTCCATGGCCGCCGTGATTTTCGCGGCGGCGCTGCGCAGGGCCAGTTCCAGCTTCGGCTTGCGCGTGTCGTCCAGGCGGCTGGCCGGCAGGGCGAAGCCCAGGGCCGCCAGCGCGCGTCCATGCACGTCCAGGACAGGCACGGCCAGCCCCACGATGCCGACCGTGAATTCACTGAAGGACCAGGCCACGCCTTCCTCGCGGACCTGGTGCAGTTGCCGCCGCAGGACCGCCGCCGAGCGTATCGTCTGCTCGGTGCGCGGTTGCAGCCTGACGCGCTGGAGATAGGCTTCGCGCTCGGCCGGCGGCAGCCACGCCAGCAGCACCTTGCCCGCCGAGCTGGCGTAGAGCGGCTGCATGACGCCCACGTGCACGGAATACAGCACGGCCTTGGGCGACTGCGAGGACGCGATGCGCTCGGCCATGTCGTTGCGCAGCACGCTGAGCCCGGCCGATTCCCCGGTGTCGTGCGTAAGCCGCTGCAGCCACGGCTCGCTGGCGCGCAGCAGGTCGCGATTGTGCGCGCCGCGCCGCGCGAGCGCGTAGGCGCCTTCGCCCAGCTGGAACTGCTGCGTATCCTGCAATTGCTCGATGTAGCCGCGGCCGACCAGATTGTGCAGCAGCGCGGTCAGGCTGCTTTTCGGGACGCCGGTGCGCCGCGCGATTTCGGCATGCGTCATGGCCCGGCCCGTGCTGGCCAGCAGCTCCAGCAGATCGAGGGCGCGGTCCGCCGATTTGACGCCGGACCGGGCGGGGGCGGGTTGGCCGCGCGCGGTCGAGGCCACGCGGCGCGGCTTGGACGCAGGGGTGGGGTTCACCCGGGGGATTGTAGGGCAGGGTGCCGAAGCGCCTGTCAAGGCATCGCCATGGGTCCGCCGAGGCTTGCGGACGGCCTGTCCGTCAGCGTTTCCAGGAACGCATCGAAGTCCGGCGCGCTGCCCGCGGCCGCCAGCACGTAGTCCGCGGACTGCTGCGCCCCCAGGATGCTCAGGTGGTTGTCGTCCACCATCAAGGGCACGTGGTCGCGGGTCTGGTAGCTGTCCCTGAACAGCATCGACCGGGTCAGGATGTACAGGTTCGGCTTGTCCTTGGCGTAGGCGTCCAGCGCGCGGTGCGCGTCCACGTTCATCGCGTCGTGGGTGGCGGGCACCCGGTCCGCGGAAAACGCCAGGCCCAGCAGCAGGCTTCGTTCATAGGCCGACCGGAGATTCTTGTCGAAGCGCTTCGGGGCTTCCATGATGACGATCTTCCTGTCCAGGCGGTTCATGGATTCCAGCGTGTCCAGCATCGAGTCCATGAGCCCCCGCTTGTACACCGGCCCCCAGTTCCCGGCCAGGAGGATGTAGTCGTACCGTGCCAGGTTGTCCTTCACGTAGGCCCTGTCCAGCAGACACTGTTCGTAGGCCTTGTGCGAGGTCGGGCCGATGAATGCCTTGCCCAGGGTCGGGAAGCACCAGCTCGTGGCGACGACATGCACGTTCAAGTGGAAATGCTTGCCGACCTTGTCCCAGAACGGCAGGTTGTGGCCGGCGAAGGAGTCGCCGAACAGCAGCGCGGTCTTGGGCGCGCCGGCCTCGCCCACGTGGCAGTCCAGGCCTTGCTCGCCGACTTCCAGGGTCTTGACCGCATCCAGGCTGTAGAAGCACCAGCCGGTGGCGGGTAGCGGCATGGACATGAGCAGCGCCTTGTCGGGGCTGATTCTTCCGGCCAGTCTTTCCGGAAATCCTTCCTGGCCGGCCGTGTAGAGGCTGGCGGCGACCAGGCAGGCCACGGGCAGGGCGATGACGGCGAATTGCCGGGCTTGCGGGTGTCGGACCAGCGATTGCCGGCTGGTGTTTTCGACCAGCTTCCAGGACAACCATCCGAGCGCCAGGCTCAGGACGATGGCCGCGACCATGGGCGCGGGCTGGCCCTGGGTGCCCGTATAGATCAGCGCCACGCACAGCGGCC
This sequence comes from Pigmentiphaga sp. H8, assembly GCF_003854895.1. Taxonomy (NCBI): domain Bacteria; kingdom Pseudomonadati; phylum Pseudomonadota; class Betaproteobacteria; order Burkholderiales; family Alcaligenaceae; genus Pigmentiphaga; species Pigmentiphaga sp. H8. The sequence goes on from NZ_CP033966.1 coordinate 2,479,085, forward strand.
AATGCCAGAGATAGAGCGAATAAGAGGTCTTGCCCAGCCACTGGGCGGCCGGCGTCGCGCTGAGCGGGGAGTCGTCGTTCTCGGCCAGGATGACCAGCGCCGTCCCCAGCACGGGAACGATGGCCTTCCATCCCGGCCAGAGGCCGGCGCCATCGAACGCGGCGATGCTGGACACGATCATCAAGAAGCCCAGAGCTTCCAGGATCCTGTTGCCGCCGCGGGCCAGCGGGTTCCTGTCCTGGTACAGGTAGACCAGGCCGCCCGCCAGCATTTCCCAGGCCCGGGTGGGCAGGAGGTAGAAGGCGGCGCTGGCTGCCCTGGGGGTGAAGGCCACGGACAGGAGGAACGATGCGGCGAACCCGGCCAGGACGGCCAAACCCAGAAACTTCCTGCCAGGGCGGATTTTCCAGACGAGCAGCAGCGCGAGCGGCAGGGCCAGGCAGAACTGCCATTCCACCGAAAGCGACCAGGTGTGAAGCAGGAGTTTTTCATGGGCCTGGGCGTCGAAGTAGCCGGCCTCGCGCCAGAACTGCACATTCGACAGGAACAGCAGCGCGGCGGCGGCATGGGTGGCCAGTTGCGCGTAGTCCAGGGGGCCGAGGAAGAACCCGCCCGCCGCGAGCAAGGCCGCGCACAGTACCGCCAGCGCGGGCAGGATCCGCCGGGCGCGGGCAAGGTAGAAGTCCAGGACATCGAACGTCCAGGACCTGATCCCGCCCGGCCGCTCCATTTTCCCGACGACGATGCCGGTCATCAGGAAGCCGGAAATCACGAAGAAGACGTCGACGCCGACAAAGCCGCCTTCGAAGCCGGGGACGCCGAAGTGGTACAGGACGACGGCAACGACGGCCCAGGCGCGCAGGCCATTGATGTCTTTTCTGAAACGGTTCAAGGCGGTCCCTGGTCGAGCGGATGCGGTTTTCCGCCCGAACTGTACGCGAAATCGGACTCAGGGACCGCGGGGCAGAACGTCAATAGGGTTGCGGCCGGGTGAACAATATCGGCAGACCTACTTGCGCGGAGGGCAGCGCGGCCTTGAGCGCACGCAGCGCTTCGACCGCCTGGGCGAAGTCGGCATAGGTCGATACCGTGATGCCCGTTGCCTCGTAGCGCTTGACCGAAACGGGGCGCGGCTGCGTCTGTTCGATCAGGGCCTGGACGCCGGCGGACGCCTGGGCCACGACGACTTCGTTGGCGCTTTTGCCGACCACCCCTTGCTCGTTGAGCACCAGGGTGTCCTGGCTATCCGAATACTGGGGCGGGATCACCCGGATGCGGCTGCCGTCGATGTCGTAGACGGGCAGGGCGCCCCACTGGGCGATCTGCGACTTGGGAAGCTTCTGCCCCGGTGTCAGGGCAAACGCCGCGCCGCTGGCTAGCGCCAGCGACATGCCGATCAGCCCGATGTAGCGTCGAAAACTCTTTTTCATGTGTCGGATTCCTGGAACGGGTGGCGGCCTGGCTTATTGGGCGATGACGCGGGCTTCGACGACGAGTCTGAAATTCCGGTCGGAGCCGTCGTCGTTCGTCGAGGGGCAGGGCTCGGACAGGCGCTTGCGGGGGTTGCCGTCGGGATCGCGATCGACCACGGTGATCTGCGTGTCGGAGTTCGAAGCGATGGCGAAGAATTCCCAGGCGCCTTGTGCGGCCTCTCCATGGAAAGCATAACTTCCCAGCGTATAGCGCCGGAACTCGTCCCAGCCGTCCGCCTTGAAGTGGTCGTTGGGCAGCTTCAGCAGGGAAACCGTGCCCCCGGGCGACCTGGCGGCGATGCCCAGCGAGCCCAGGCAGACTCCTTCGCCGGACAGGCGGACCTGGAGCTGGTCCACCGTTCGCGCATCGCCCTGGAATTTGCCCAGCGACGTGATGCGCCGGTAGGGGAAGGGACCGGTGCGGACGGTCGCGCCTTCGAGTTCGTCGAGGTCCACGTCCGGCGCCAGCTCGTTCAACTGCCAATAGGCCATGGGCCGGAACTCCGGTATCTGGACGTCGCCGGAACGGCTCAGGCCGGGATTTTCCTTGTACTTCAGCGCCAGGGCCACCGCCTTGGCGGCATCCGGCACGCCGAAGCCGTACCAGTTGGAGTACTCGTAGCCCGCGGCGTTCTTCTGCCAGCCCAGGTCCATGGGGAAGGCCGTGGCGCCGTCGTGGATGTCGGCGGGACCGCCGATGCGGTCGGTGGGCTTATTGGTGGCGAGATCCAGCAGGGCGCCGAAGGGCTTGTCGCCCCGGAAGGGAATGTGGCGGATGTAGTCGGCATCCACCTTGCGGGCGGAGACGCGCAGGATGTCGCGCACGTCGCGCCACGTAAGCGCCGGATTGGCGCTGAGCACCAGGGCGGCCACGCCCGCGAGGGTGGGGGTGGCGGCGGAGGTGCCGTTCATGTAGGTGTAGTCGCAATCGACGTTGTCGGGCTGGCCGTTGCGCACGGTCTGGCCGCGCAGGAAGGGCGTGCCCGCGCCGGCGCGGCTGTAGCCGTGGACGCAGCCGCGCAGGTCCGTCGAGAAGATGGTCGGGCCGTCGTCGCCGGCGCCCGGGCCCTCGCCATAGGTGCCCTGGCTGCCGTATTCGCCGCCCATGCCCGTGACCCACACCACCGAGCCCGAGCTGCTGTAGCTGCTGGCGCTGCCCTTGGCGTTCAGGGCCGCGATGGTGATGATGTTCGGTTCCAGGTTGGTCGTGTCGTTGGTGGGGTTGGTGCAGTCGAAATAGGCGGCCTCGATGCCGCACAGGCCCGGATCGAAGGAGTTCCCGGCGGCCTTGAGGAAGACGGCGCCCTTGCCGTCGCGCAATTTCTTCAGGCCCCGGATCGCCACGATGTTGCCGATGCCGGTATCGGATTCATACGGCATCGCGACCGTATCGGCGCCATACGAGGCGTTGAACACGTGCGCCTTACTGGACCAGGGCGCGCCGCCGTAGGCCTCGAATATCCTGCCTGGCTTGCTGATGAAGTTGGCGCCCCCCACGGTGGCCAGCGGCGCGATGCCCATGACGCCTTTCCCGTTCTGGGCCGCGGCGATGATGCCCGCGACGACGGTGCCGTGCGGAGCACTGTCGGGGGCGGCCAGATCGGGATAGGGATCGTTCGTTTCCGTCAGGAAATTCCACGACATGCCGAAATCGGCGTTGGGCGCCAGGTCTTCGTTGCGCAGGTCAGTGCCGGTATCCAGCACCAGCACGTTCACCCCCTGGCCCTTGACGCCCTGCCGATGGACCGCTTCGACGTTCAGGTCCAGCCCGCCGCCGAACACGGCGGCGAAATCCTTGAAATAGCTGGCGGCGTAGTTCAGCGCCCATTGGAAGGTGTAGAGCGGCTCGGTCTCGCCCGTCTTGCAGGCATAGGGACCGGTTTCCACGCAGGCCACGGGCTGGTCGCCGTTCGAACCGCTGCCGCCGCACGCGGCCAGCAGGGCGGCGACCAGGGGCAGCAGGGCAAAACGCACTGTTCTCATGTTCATGGGTCGTGAGAGGGATAATTGCCAGGCCATGGCGCGAGGGCACATGGATGAGCGTCGCGAACCGACCCCAATATTATGAGTCAAAACATTTCAAATGTGACCATATGATTCTTGATTTCAACGCATCGGCGTGAATGTCCGATGCTCGATGACATCCTGAAATCGGTCCCGCGCCGCTACGGCCTGCCGCCGGATGCGCTCTGGCTGCCCGGAAAACCCGCGGCCCATCCGTCGGCCGCGCTCGCGCTGGCCATCGAGCAGGCCCGCCGGGCCGCCGCGGATGGAGGGCGGCCGGACGCGAAGCTGGCACGGGCCTTCACCGGGGCGCTTGCTTGCCTGATCCGCGAAGCGATGCAACCGGGATCCGGCGACCCGGTCATCCAGGCCATGGTGTTCAGGCACCGCCATGCGCACGTGCGCGAATACGCCTCGCTGGTCGCGCGTGCGGGCCAGGACCGCCGGCAGGTCCGGGCGGCGGTCGATGCCGTGGCGCATCCGGCCCGGCTGCAACGCATGCCCGATGGGGCTGTGCGGGAAGCCCTGGCGCGATGGCGCGCCGCCGCTTCCCACGCGTCCTGGCGCGACGTCCATACGGCCCTGCCGCGCCTGCTGGCCAGGCCGGACATCGCCGGCGACACGCCGCTTCAGACCGGCTTGGCCAAGTTGCTGGACAACCCGGCCCTGGCTCGCCTGCAACGCCTCGACGCCTTGGCCTCGGACGAACTCGTGCGCCACTACCAAGCGCTCCGGGACCGGCATGGACCGCCCCCGGGAAGCGCCGCGGCCGTCGCGCAAGGCGGTATTTCGCAGAAACGCGGCAAGGCCGTCGAGGCGTCGGCCGCCCGTGCGCTCGGGGCGCTGGCCGAACGTCTGTGCAAGGAAGAACATGCCGAAGCGGCCTACCGGGTGGTGACGTCGATGCGGGTGCCGTCCTTGATACCGGCCAGCCACGAACACGCCAAGACCGAGTGGGACGCGGTCCTGCTGCGGCGCGCGCCGGAGGTGGAGGGCGAGCCGGCCTGGGACGTCCGCCTGCTGGTCGAAGCCAAGGCCTCCATCGAGGCGGCGACGACCGACCTTCCGCGGTTGCGGCGCGGTGTGCGCCTGTTGGCGCAGGCCGAGGAACACAGGGTCTATCCGTTCCAGGCCGGCGAAGGCACGGTGCATTTGCGCGGAGCGTCGCTGCGCGCGCTATCCGCCGACGAAGCGGGCCTGGCCCGTTCGGTGCTGTACTGCTGCGATGCGCCCGCCGAACCCACGCCGCGCCTGCTGGGCGCGGCCAGCCGCATGCAGTTGCTGTCGGCACCGGCCAGCCTGGCGTTCGCCGGCGCGCTGGAAGCAGGGCGCGACGCGGACCCGCGGGAGCTCGAACCGGTCTGGAACGAATTGCTGCATGCGCCGGGCTGGGCCGCGGTGCTGGAGCAATATCCGCGGCTGCGCCAGGTGCGCGGGCTGATGGTGCATGTCGACGACCTGATGGCCGCGATTGCCGGCAGGCCGCGCTGATCTTGCCGGCGATCGCGAACCTCAGTTCACGGTGATGCCGCTCTTCTTGACCACGTCCTGCCACTTCTGGATCTCCGCGCGGCGGAAGGTCTCGAGTTCGGCGGGGCTGGAGCCGACCAGTTCGGCCCCGATGCCTTCGAGCTTGGACTTGATGTCCGGATCCTTGAGCACGTCGGCCAGCGCGGCCGACATCTGGTCGACGATGGCCTTGGGAGTGCCGGCGGGCGCGAACACGGCGTTCCACTCGTAGGACGAGAAGCCCGGCACGCCGGATTCGGCGATGGTGGGAATCTGCGGCAGCACGGCCGAGCGCTTGTCGCCGCCGACCGCGATGGGCCGCAGCTTGCCGTTCTGGATGTGGGTCCACGCCGAGCCCAGGCTGGCGAACATGATGGGCACCTGGCCGGACATCACGTCGACCATGGCCGGGCCGCCACCCTTGTAGGCGACGTGGACGAGCGAGGTCCCGGCCATGACGTTGAACAGTTCGCCGGCCAGGTGTTGCGCCGACCCGGGGCCGGCCGAGGCGAAGTAGGCGGGGGTCTTGGACTTGCCGTTCCGGATCAGGTCCTGCACCGAGGCGATCTTGCCTTGCGGCGAGGTCACCAGCACATTGGGCACGCGCAGCAGCAGCGATACGGAGTCGAAGGCCTTGAGCGTGTCGAAGCTCATCTTGCTTTGCAGCGCGGGGTTCTGAGCGTGGTTGGAGGCATCGAGCATGAAGGTGTAGCCGTCGGGGGCCGAGCGGGCCGCGGCGGCGCCGCCGATCATGCCGCCGGCGCCGCCCTTGTTGTCGATGATGACCGACTGGCCGAGCCGGGCCGACAGCTTGGGGCCGATGATGCGGGCCACCGTGTCCACCGTGCCGCCGGGCGGATAGGTGACGATCAGGGTGACGGCTTTCTCGGGCCAGGCCGCGTGCGCGGCCGACAAGGGCAGGGCGAAGGCCAGGGTGGCCAGGACGGGAATGCGGATCATGGTGTCTCCTTAGAATGCAAAGCAGCGGCTCGGGTTGGCCGCGAGGATGCGCAGGCGTAGATCGATGTCGCCGATCCAGTCGGCGAGTGCCTGAAAGGTTTGCGCATAGGTCACGCCGGGGTGCTGGGTGTGGGGCCAGTCGCTGCCCCAGACCAGGCGGTCCGGTCCGGCATGCTCGACCAGCAGTCGCGCGGCCTGGCGCGCCGCCGGTCCGGCTGGCTCGGACCCGTTGCGATAGGCGCCCGAGAGCTTGACCCAGACGCCGTCGTCGCGGGCGGCCTCGAGCAGCCATCGGAAACCGGGGTCGGCCGCTCCCAGCGCGGGGGCGGGCCGGCCGAAGTGGTCCACCACCACGCGGCACTGCGCCGCGCGCAGCGGGCCGACGATAGCGGACAGGCGCGCCGCTTCCACGTGGACTTCGACATGCCAGTCCAGCGCCCGCAGGCACGCCAGCAAGCGGGGCCAGCCGCCTTGATCCAGCCGCGGCAGCGGCTGGCCGATCAGGTTCAGCCGGATGCCGACGATGCCGCCGCGCGCCAGCCGCTCCAGTTCGGCCGGCGCGGCATGCTCGTCCACGACCGCCACGCCCCGCAGGCGGTTCGGCGCCTGGCGGATGGCATCGAGCATGTAGCCGTTGTCCGTGCCCAGGAAGCTGGGCTGGATCAGCACGCCGGCCCCGAGCCCGTGCGCATCCAGGTGTCCGAGATAGTCCTCCAGCGGCGCATCGGCCTGCGGCGCGTAGCGGCGGCCCGGCGCCAGCGCCAGCGTACGGGCGAAGACATGGGCGTGGGCATCGATCAGCGGGGGCGTGGGGTCGGCCACGGGGAATCTCTCCAGAGTCGGGTCCGGCCGGGGGCGAGTGCCGGATTCGGGCCGATTCTAGGAAGGCTTGTTATATTTATCTATCCAGTAAATCATGTTTTTATATAAGGTTTTGTGATGGATATCCGGCGTCTGGAAGAGTTCATCGCGGTCCTGGATACGGGCAGCCTGAGCAAGGCAGCCGAGAAACTGGGCGTGGCCCAGCCGGCCCTGAGCCAGTCCCTGGCGCGGCTCGAACGCGAACTGGGCGTGAAACTGTTCCAGCGGTCGCGGCGCGGCGCCGAGCCCACGCCGGCGGCGCGGCAGATCGCCGAGGAAGTACGGCGCGGGGTCTTTCGCATCGTCAATGCCATCGATGCGGCCCAGGCGATCGCGGCGGGGCGGGCCGGGGTGCTGCGCGTCGGCCTGGTCTCCAGCGCGCTGATCGACATCCTGCCGCGCGCCTTGCGCGCCGTGCGCGACGAGGCTCCCGGCCTGCGCGTCGTGCTGCGCGAGATGAGCAACGCCGAACAGGCGCAGGCCTTGTCGCGCGGCGAGATCGACGTGGCGCTGGTGCACACGCCGGTGGCCCTGTCCGGGGTCATGCACGAGAAAGTGCTGATGCGCGAACGCCTGGTGGCGGCGGTGCCGGAAGACCTGTTGCCCGGCGGCCAGGACCGGGTGTCAATGGCGGACATCGCCCGCGCCGGCCTGGTGATGTTTCCGCACGAGCAATTACCCACCTTCTACGAGTCCGTCATGGACGCGTTTCGCAAGGAGGGCCTAGACGCGGAAATCGTGCAGGAGGCGAACCGGACCCTGACCGTGCTGGCCTGCGTGGCCGGCGGCTGCGGCATCGCGCTCCTGCCCAGCTGGATACGGTCGCTGGATTTCGCCGGCGTGCGTTATTGCGAGGTCGTGGACGGCGCGAGGCTGCCCAGCTTCGACGTCAGCGCCATCTGGCCCAAGCGCGCCGTGGCGGGGCTGGCGGACGATTTCGTGCGGGCGTGCGGGGCGGGACAGTAAGCGCGGGGCGCGTCACCAAGCCGCGCGGTAGTCCCGCGCAGGGGGCCGCCTGTCCGGCATCAATGACCGGTACACTGCGCGTTGCCGAGTCCCACCGACGACACGTATGCCTGATCCCTCGCCCCGCAAGAAGCCACGAATCAAGCGCTCCGCCGGCCATCCCACGGAGAGGACCATGGTGGGGAAGGCCGCGATCATCGACGCGGTGATCGCGCTGATGAAGACCAAGACGCCGCAGGAACTGAGCGTGCTCGAAATCGCCACGGCCGCCGGCGTCGACCCCGCCTTGATCCGGTATTACTTCACCAACAAGCAGGGCCTGATGCGCGCCGCGGCCACGCATATCATGGACCAGCTCCAGGCCAGGAGCCAGGTCATGCTGGGGCAGGATGCGCCGCTGGAAGCGCGGATCCGCAAGCGCCTGGTCCTGCTGATCGAAGCGCTGAAGGACAATCCGCGCTTCCTGCAACTGGTGCTCAACGAGATCTACAGCCACGTCGACACGCCCGAGCGCATCGACACGCTGCAAGGCGTGGCCTTGCGCGGCCTGGCGCTGAGCGAGGCGCTGCTGGTCGGGCGCGACGGCGATCCGCAGCTCGATGCCATCGACCCGCGTTTCCTGCATGTCGCCTTCCTGGGGCTGTGCACCTTCTTCGTCGATGCCCAGCCCATGCTCAAGGTGTTGTTCAACGGCGAGCCCGACGCCGAGGACCTGACCGGACGCTACCTGGATTTCGCCACGCGCCTCATCCTGCACGGCATCGTGAAGTAGGCGTTTTCGCTAGTCTGAAAATTCTTGACACCTTTTTTCGCGGTCGATAATCTGCTCTCTATTCCTAGTTTTAGGAATAGAAAAAACTCAATGCCAGCGCCGTTTCTGGCCGACTCATCGCGAGGAAGGTATGCCCGAGCAATTCAACGTCCACCTGAGCAGATGGAAGGGAAACGAGCCCAGTCCGCACGCGGGCCTGGGCATGGTGGAAGCCCCCGGTGAAGGGGTGAACCTTCGCTGGCAGAGCAGGGAATCGGCCCCCACCGATTACGAGAACGCGCTGGCCGATGCGATCGAAAGCGCCTACCTGGCCGGCGCCAGGACGTCGCAGCAGTTCGCCGATCACCTGAACGCCGCCGGCGTCGCCAACCTGTCGGGACGGGCCTGGAGCGCCGCGAGCCTGGAACAGGAAATGTCCCGCCTCGGCTACTAAGCCGCCCACGTCACCCAAGGAAGCCGCCATGAGCCTGCTGTCCGCCGCAAGAGCCGCCGCCTGTATCGCCGCCGTGTCCCTGATGCTCCCGCAGGCACGGGCGGAAAACCTCCGGGACGTGACCTATCTGCTGCCGGCCCCGCCCAGCCTGCCCGCGTTCGCGCCGTGGATGATCGCGCAGCAGAAGGGCTACTACGCGCAAGAGGGCCTGAAGATCAATTTCGTGGTCGGCAAGGGCGGCGCCGACGTCGCCAAGCAGGTGGGCGCGGGCAATGCGCCGCTGGGCGGCGGCGTGGGGGATACGCCCATCATCGTCCGGCCCAACGGCGTGCCGGTCAAGGCGGTGGCGGTACTGGGCGGCGCCTCGCTGATGCACCTGGCCATCAACCGCGCCGCCGCGCCGGGCGGGATCCCCGACCTGAAGGGCAAGACCATAGGCGCGATGTCCTACGCCGACACGACCTACTACGCGCTGCTGGGCATGCTGCGGGCGAACGGCGTGGCGAAGTCGGCGGTCGACATCCAGGCCAGCGGCCCTTCGGTCTGGCAGCTCTTCGCCGAACAGAAGATCCCCGCGCTGGCCTCGGTGCCGGAGTGGACGGTCAGCGCGCAGGAGGCGGGCGTGAAGGTCGAGCTGATTCCGGCGGACCGCTATTTCAAGAGCATGGCCCAGGCCATCCTGGCCTCGGACGAGACCATCAGGAAGGAGCCCGAGCTGATCCGCAAGTTCGTCAAGGCCACGCTGCGCGGCCTGGCCGACATCTCGCGCGATCCGGTCGCGGCCACGGCCGATTACGTCAAGGCGGTGCCGGGGTACCAGGGGCGGGAGAAGTACGTGGAGTCGGTCCTGCGGCTGTACAACGCCACCGTCTACCAGGGCCAGCCCCGGCTGGGCGCGATCGACCCGGACCGCGTCGCCACGCTCCAGGCGTTCTATCTGAACGAAGGCATCATCTCGCGCGCGGTCCCGCTGAACGATTTGTTCACGAACGACTTCGTGCCGGCGAAACAGTAGGAAGACATCCCCATGAACCCCATCGTCCAGGACGGCCTGGCCCTTGCCGCCGCGACCCGCGTGGAAACCGGCCTGCGCAACCTCTGGTACCCCGTCACGCCCAGCTATGCCGTGCGCGATACCCCGCTGGGCATCACCCGGCTTTCCGAGAACATCGTGCTGTGGCGCGATCGCGCCGGCACGGTGCGCGCGGTCGAGGATCGCTGCCCCCATCGCGGCGCCCGCCTGTCGCTGGGCTGGAACCTGGGCGAGCGCATCGCCTGCTGGTACCACGGCGTGGAGGTCGACGGCGAAGGCAAGGTGGCCGACGTGCCGGCGCTGGAAAGCAGCCAGCTCGTGGGCAGGAAATGCCTGCGGTCCTATCCAGTGGTGGAGTACGGCGGCGCCGTCTTCCTGTGGTTCGGGTCCATGGAGCACGGGCAGCCCAGGCCGTTCGCGCTGCCCGAGGAAATGACGAACGACGAGTACTCCGGCTTCCTGTGCATGCAGAACTGGAAGTGCAACTACCGCTACGCCATCGATAACGTGATGGACCTCATGCATGGGACCTATCTGCATTCGAACTCGCATTCGATGGCCGAGGGCGACAAGAAGGCGGAAATGGTCATCCGCCACACCGACTGCGGTCTGGTCTTCGAGAAGGTCGGCCAGCGCGGCGTGAACTTCGACTGGGTCGAGTTCGGCCACACGTCCTCGCTGTGGATCCGCCTGTCCGTTCCCTATCGTCCGCAGTATGGCGGCGGCGAGTTCTTCATCGTGGGCTTCGTCACGCCCGTCGACGACGGCAATTGCCAGGTGTACTTCTGGCGCATCCGCAAGTCCCAGGGCTTCGAGCGCAACCTATGGCGCTTCCTGTACCGCAACCGCCTGGAAGGCCTGCACTGGGACGTGCTGGAACAGGATCGCGTCGTCATCGAGAGCCTGGCGCGCCACGCGCGCAGCCAGGAGAACCTCTATTCCCATGATCTCGGTCTCGTGCGGGTAAGGCGCGTGATGGAGAAGCTGGCCAGGGAACAGGTCGAGGCCGAACAGGCCGCGGCGGTCCACTGAACGGCAACGACGAGTAGTCCCCTCGGGCGGGCCTGCCCGATATCCTCCTTTCCTCAGGAACGACCATGAAACTCGGACTTTCAGGGGGGCTCGCGCTCGCCCTCGTTTCCCTGCCTTGCCTGGCCCAGTCGCCCGCCGGCAACGTGACGCTGTACGGCGCCATCGATACCGGCGTCGAATACATCACCCATGCCAGCGCGAGCGGCGGATCGGGCGTGCGCATGCCCACGCTGACCGGTGGGCAGCTGCCGTCGCGCTGGGGCCTGCGCGGCAACGAAGACCTCGGCAACGGCTGGCGCGGCATCTTCAACCTGGAAAGCGGCTTCTTCGCCGACTCGGGTTCGTCCGGCCAGGCGGGCCGCCTGTTCGGGCGCACCGCGATCGTCGGCGTCGAGGGGCCGTGGGGCAGCTTCACGCTGGGGCGCCAGTCGACCATGCTGACCTGGTCGCTGATGGATGCCGACGTGATCGGACCGTCGGTGTTCAGCATGGCGAGCTTCGACAGCTACATCCCCAACGCGCGCGCCGACAACTCGCTGGCCTACCGCGGCAGGTTCGGCGGCCTGACCGTGGGCGCGACCTATTCCCTGGGCCGCGATACCTCCGCCGCGGGCAATTGCGGCGGCGAGCGCCCCGGAGACGCGCAGGCGTGCCGCGGATGGTCGGGGCTGCTGAAGTACGACGGCGGCGGCTGGGGCGTGGCGGCCGTCATCGACGAACAGCGCGGCGGTCCCGGCGCCGCCCCGGCGGTGGTGGTGCCGGGCGTGGCCGGCGTCGCGATCGCGTCGTCGGACAGCCGCGACCGGCGCTACATGGCCAACGGCTACGTGCACATCGCCGACCTGAAACTGGGCGCCGGCTGGATGCACCGCCGCATCGAAGGCAGCGCCGCCGATGTCTCGACCAACCTGTATTTCGTGGGCGCGACCTATCCGATAGGAAGCTGGACCCTGAACGCGCAGGCCTCGCGCATGATCGCCAACGCCTACCAGGCCAAGGGCACGATGCTGGTCGGCCGCGCCAGCTACAGCTTCTCGAAGCGGACCGCCGCCTATGCCATGCTGGCGCATATGGGCAATAGCGGTGCGGGAGCGGTGTTCTCGGTGTCCAGCAGCAGCATCGTGCCGTGGTCGCCCAAGGCGGGGCAGGGGCAGATGGGGGTGATGGTGGGGTTGCGGCACTCGTTCTAGCGGTCCAGGCCGGGGGCGCGGGCCCGGCGTGGACCGGAAACTGTCGTGTCGGCATGAGATGATGGGGCTTTGCCATGCCTTGCCCCAAGGAGTCCCATGACCAGCACGCTCGCCATCGTCGTTTCCCTGGCGCTGTTGATGTACCTGGCCTATCGCGGCGTTACCGTGCTGCTGCTGGCGCCGCTGATGGGCGCGCTGGCGGTGGTGCTGTCGGGCGACGCCGCGCTGCTGCTGCCCATTTATACCGGCACCTTCATGACCGCCCTGAGCGGCTACGTGCTGCAGTTCCTGCCCATTTTCCTGCTGGGTTCCCTGTTCGGCCAATTGATGGCCGACTCGGGGGCGGCCAATACGCTGTCGCGCTGGATCGTGGCCAGCGTGGGCGAGAAGCACGCCATCGTCACCGTGGTGCTGGCCTGCGCGCTGCTGACCTATGGCGGCGTGTCGCTGTTCGTCGTGGCCTTCGCGATCTATCCGGTCGCGGTCGACCTGTTCAAGGCGGCGCGGATACCCAAGCGGCTGATTCCCGCCACGATCGCGCTGGGGGCCTTCACGTTCACCATGACGGCCTTGCCCGGCACGCCCGCCATCCAGAACGCGATTCCCATCCCGTACTTCGGCACCAACGTCTTCGCGGCGCCCGGGCTGGGCATCATCGCGGCCGCGATCATGTTCGGCGGCGGCACCTGGTGGCTGCGCCGCCGCGCCGCTTCCGCCCGGGCCGCGGGTGAAGGCTACGGCGACCACGACGACGCGGAGGAGGGCGCGCCCACCGACGGCAGCGGGGAGCAGGATGCCCGGTGGTCGATCATGCCTGTGCCGCTGGCCTTGCTGCCGCTGCTGCTGGTGGTCGGGATCAACGCCCTGTTCACCTACGTGGTGTTCCCGGCGGTGGATTTCTCGTTCCTGGCCCGGCGCTTCCCCGACCTGGCACCGCAAAAGATCGTCGGCCTGTGGGCGTTGATCATCGCGCTGGCCACGGCCTGCACGGTGCTGGTGCTGCTGCGGCTCAAGCACTGGAACAACCTGAAGAACACCATCAACCAGGGCGTGTTCGGTTTCATGCTGCCGCTGTTCAACACGGCTTCCGAAGTGGGCTACGGCGCGATCATCGCGGGCCTGGCGGGGTTCGCCATCATCCGCGACGCGGTGTTGAACGTGGCGCCCGGCAACCCGCTGATTTCCGAGGCGGTGGCGATGAACGTGCTGGCTGGCATCACGGGTTCGTCCTCGGGCGGCCTGAGCATCGCCTTGCAGACGCTGGGCCAGGACTACCTGCGCATGGCCCACGAGGCGGGCATCAGCGCCGAGCTGATGCACCGCGTGGCCGTGATGGCCGCCGGCGGCATGGACACCTTGCCGCACTGCGGCGCCATCATCACGCTGCTGGCCATCTGCAAGCTGACGCACCGGCAGTCGTATGGAGACATCGCCGCCGTGACGATCCTCTTTCCGCTGCCGGCGCTGGCCCTGGTCATCGCGCTGGGCACGATGTTCGGCGGGTTCTGAGGCGGGCGTTCAGAACTTGTACTTCAGGCTGACCGTGACGTTGCGCGGCGCGCCGTAGGTCAGCTGGCTGTAGGCCGCGAACATGCCGTAGTACTTCTTGTCGAACAGGTTGTTGATGTTCAGCTGCGCGGTCATCTGCTTGTTGATCTCGTAGCGTGCCATCAGGCCGACCAGGGCGTAGTCCTTCTGTTCGACCTTCTCGACCACGCCCAGCGGGTTGGTGGCATGCGTGTAGGTCTTGCCCTGCCAGCTCAGGCCGCCGCCCAACGTCAGCCCGCTCCATGCGCCGGGCAGGCGGTAGGTGGTGAAGAGGCGGAACAGCCGGCGCGGATACAGGCTGTTCACGTCCGTGCCGTCGGCGGCCTTGGCCCGGAAGTGCGTGTAGCCGGCGCTCAGGTTCCAGTTGGGAGCCAGTTCGCCCGCGACTTCCAGCTCGAAGCCCTTGCTGGTCGCGCCGTCCACGGCGCGGTAGGCCGTTTCCGGCGGGTTGGTTCCGGGCACCGTGTCCGTGGTCTGCTGTGCCAGGTTGTTCTGCTTGATGTGGAACACGGACGCGGACGCGTTCACCCGGCCATTCAGGAACTCGCCCTTGATGCCGGTTTCCATGGCCTTGCCCTTGACGGGATCGAGATAGCGCCCGGTGACGTCGCGCGCGTTCTGGGGCAGGAAGATGTTGGTGTAGCTGGCGTAGAGCGAGTACGTGTCGTTCAGGTCGTAGATCACGCCGGCGTAGGGCGTCACTTCGTTGTCGCTCTTGACCTCGTAGGCGCCGCTGTAGGCCACGTCGCCTTTCTTGCGGTAGTCGGTGACCCGGGCCCCGACGATCACCTTGAGCGGATCGGTCACGTTGAAGCGCGCGACGCCGTACAGCGCCTGCTGCGTGGTGGTGCCGTTCTCGTAGAAGGTGGGGGCGCCCCAGACGGGTTCCGGGAAGGAGCCGTTCCAGGCGTTGAAATCCGGCGCGAGGCCGCCGGCCGGCGTGGCCGCCCGCGCATCGGCGTTGAACTTCTGGTTGGCGTAGACGTAGCCGAAGGCCAGTTGGTGCTTGCGGCCCAGCAGTTCGAACGGGCCGTCGGCCTGTACCGCCACGTCGTCCTGGGTCGTCTTGACGTCATAGGAACCGGCGAAGGTGGTCATGCCCAGGCCGGTCGTCCGATCGGGCGCGCCCGACAGGTACAGCAGGTAGGAGTCGGCCTTGCGTTCGCTGCGGTTATAGCTGAGCTTGACCCGCCAGTCGTTGTCGAATCGGTGCTGGAGCGAGGCGAAATAGGTCTGGTAGGTGGTGTTCCAGCGCGTCCAGTCGGCCGCCGCGCTCTTGGATCGGTCCCAGTTCGTGGGCGTGCCGTCGCTGTACCACAGCGGCAGGCCGCCCCACATCGGGCCGCGCGCCTTGCCCTTCTGGTAGCTCAGGCCCGCCGTCAGCAGGGTGTTGCTGGTCAGGTCGGCTTCCAGCGTGGCGAACAGCGTCTGGTTCTTGTTGCTGAGCCGATCGGCCCAGCTGTCGCGTTCCGCGTGTTCGCCCACGACACGCAGCCGCACCGTCTTGGCCGTGTTGACCGGGGTGGACAGGTCGACCATGCCGCGGCGCTGGTTCCAGCTGCCCAGGTCCAGTTCCGCGGCGCCGGTGAATTCCTTGCTGCTGGCCCGCTTGCGGACCATGTTGACGGCCGCGGAGGGATTGCCCGAGCCGGTGGTCAGCCCGGTCGCGCCGCGCACGATTTCCACCCGGTCGTAGGTGACCAGGCTGCTGAAGATCTCGCCCGAGCTCCAGGGCTGGTCCCAGGTGGTCGGCACGCCGTCGATCATCAAGGCATTGATGTCGAAGCCACGCGCGTTGAACTGGGCGCGATGCGTCTCGTACTGGTTCACCGAGACGCCCGTGGTGTTGTTCAGCACGTCCGTGATGGTCTGCAACCGCTGGTCTTCGAAACGCTGCTGCGTGACCACCGTCACGGACTGGGGCGTGTCGCGCAGGCTCAGGCCCAGCGGGGTGGCGGTGCGGGAGGGGCCCGTCGTGGTGTATGACCCGGTGCCTTCGGTGGTGGCGGAGTCCTCGCCCTCGGGGGCGGCGTTCACCGTGATTGCCGGCAACACGGCCGGAGTTTCCTGCGCCAGGGTGGACAGGGGCAGGGCTGCGGCGATGCACAGGCTGAGCTGCTTGAGTCGAACGGGTACGGCTGGGCGGGCTGCCATTTTCTCCCTCGTGATGGTCGGTTTGAGTCCCCTAATTTATTGAATAATAATTGTTTTCATTTGTACTTATGTTTACTTTTTGTTCGAATGTTTGCTGAAGGCAACAGTCTGGCGCCGGAGAAGAGCGCTGCTAGCCGATGACGCGCCGTTCCCGCAGCGCCTGGATCGCGGCGTCGTCCAGTTCCGCGAGGCCGTGCAGGACCGCGTCCGTATGCTCGCCCAGGTAGGGCGCGCGCACGATGTCCACGTGCGAGCCGGACAGCCGGATGGGCATGCCGACGGTGGCCCAGGGGCCGCGCCGGGCGTCGTCGATGTGCACGTACATGCCGCGCTGCCGGACGTGGCCGTTGGCGGCCAGCTCGCCCGTGCCCAGCACGGGGCCGCAGGCGACGCCCAGCTTCGTCAGGGCCTCGAACATGTCCGTCTTCGTGTGGCGCCGGGTGACGGACTCGATGCGGGCCCAGAGCGCGCCCTGGTTGCGCTGCCTGGCGGCCGCCGTGGCGAAGCGCGGATCGCGCGCCAGCGCCTCGCCGCCCAGGAAGCGGGCCAGGGGTTCCCAGGTCGTGTCCTGCAGGACGATGTAGAGATAGTCGTTGGGGCCCTCGGGCTTGCACCGGACGGTGTTGCCCGGCAAGGCGCCGCCGGAATGATTGCCGGCGCGGGGCAGGTCGCCGCCGGCATCCTGCTCGTGGGTCAGCCGCTGGTGGTCGCGCCACTTGACGCGGCCCAGGTTCATGACCGCATCCATCATGGCGCATTCGACCCGCTGGCCCAGGCCCGTGCGCGTGCGCTGGTGCAGGGCGGCCAGCAGGCCGACGGCCAGGTGCAGCCCGGTGCCCGAGTCGCCGATCTGCGCGCCGCTGACGGTGGGCGGGCCGTCGGCCGTGCCGGTCACGCTCATCGCGCCGCCCATGGCCTGGGCGATGTTCTCGTAGGCCTTCAGGTCCTTGTAGGGGCCGGTGTCGCCGAAGCCCTTGATGGAGCCGACGATCAGCCCGGGTTGCGCGGCATGCAGGGTCTCCCAGCCCAGCCCGAGCCTGTCCATGACGCCTGGCGCGAAGTTCTCGACCAGCACGTCGCAGCGCCGGGCCAGCCGCAGCAGCAGCGCCACGCCTTCGGCCTGCCTGAGGTCGATCACCACGGATTGCTTGTTGCAGTTGAGCATCGAGAAATACAGGCTGTCGATGCCGTCGGCGTGCCGCAGGTGGTGGCGGGTGATGTCGCCCTGCGGCGGTTCGACCTTGATGACCTCGGCGCCCAGCCACGCCAGCAATTGGGTCGCGCTCGGGCCGGCCTGGACATGAGTCAGGTCGAGTATCCGGACGCCATGCAGCGATGTCTCCATTCTGGAATCCTTATCCATGGGCCGGGCGAAAAAAAACAGGCCGCGGCCTGTTCGGAGTGTATGGCAGGGCGGTTCGCCTAGCGCGATCCGGTGTAGCGCTCGACGTGTTCGACGAAGCGGGCGGGATCCTCGATCATGGGGAAGTGTCCACAGCCTTCCATGATGGACAGGCGGTCGGGCGGCAGGGCCTGGCGCAGCGCATCGAGACTGTCGCCCACCGGGCCTTTCGAGCCCAGGATCGCGTAAGTGGGGACCTGGGAACGGGCCAGCCCTTGCGGCGCGTCGTACTCGCGCAGGGCCCACATGGCGTCCATCATGGCATGCGCGCCGGCCTTGCTGCGATCGATGTTCCAACGCTGGTGCAGCTCAGGTGTCAGGTTGCCGAGGCGGGCGGCCACGTTGTCGAAGGTCTGGATGGGCAGCGCGAAATTGCTTTCCACGTAGGCCCAGCGGTCCGCCCAGGCCTGGGCCGAGCGGATGGGCGTCTCGACCAGGATGACGGCGCGCATCCGCTGCGCATGGTGTTCGGCCAGGGCCAGGCAGATGACGCCGCCTATGGAGGTTCCGAGCACGGTGGCCTGGGCCAGACCGTGCTCGTCCATGAAGGCGGCCACGGCGCGGGCATACATGGGATAGGTCCAGTGATGGACGAGCGGATCGGAGTCCCCCTGGCCGGGCAGGTCGATGGCGTATACGTGGTGGCGCCGGGCCAGGTCCTCGATCACGAACTGGAACTCGAAGACGGAGCTGCCGTTGCTGTGCAGGAGGATCAAGGGCTCCCCCTGGCCGGCCTCGACGTAGTGCAGCCGCGTGTTCCCCAGTGCGGTGAAGCCTTCCTTCCATCGCGGATCCGAACTTCCAACCATGTCTGTCCCTGCTCCAGGTTCTTGCCCGCCGGATGCCGGCGGGACGGGTTCATCGTGCGGCCAGTCTAGCGAGCGGGGTCTGGCGCCATCAACGGCGTCACGGGCGATTTCCCGCGGTCCCGACGAATATTCCGTATCATGGAAATATTTTTCAAGTTAGACCGCGAGAGATGGCCACGACAAGATCGACGGCGCGCATGGAAGGCGCGCAAAGCACCACGCGCGCCGCATTGCTGCTGCGGACGCTGGCGACCTTCGGATCCATGGGAGCGCCGCTGATGGACATCAGCCGGCTGACCGACCTGCCCAAGGCCACGGTGCATCGCCTGCTCGCGGCCATGGTGGACGAGCGCCTGGTCGAGCGTCCGGCGGGCACGCGCAACTACCGGCTGGGGCCGGACGTCTTCGCCTTCGGCATCGCCGTGCGTTCCTGCTTCGACCTGCAGCCGCTGGCCGGGGCGTCCCTGGCGCGCCTGGCCGAGGGGACGGGCACCGCGGCGTACCTGGGCGTGCGCAGCGGCTACGACATGCTGTGCCTGGACAAGCACGTGGCCGTGGCCGACGAGGCCGGCCTGCTGCTGGAGGTGAACGACCGCTGGCCGCTGGGCATAGGCTCGTTCAGCCTGGCCGTGCTGGCCTTCCTGCCCGAGCCGGAAATCCAGGACGTCATCGGCTTCAACCGCCGCCGCGTCCGCCCGGAGGACACCCTGACCTTCGAGCATATCGCCGAGTCCATCCTGAAGACCCGCCGCAACGGCTACGCCCGGCGCACGATGCGTTCGTACAAGGGCAACGCGGGCGTGGCGGTGCCGATACTGGACGAGCGGAACTATCCCATCGGTTCCTTGTGCGCGGTGGCCGAGGCCAGCCGGATGAAGGGGGGCTACCTGCAGGAACTGGTGGGCAGGCTGCGGCACGAGGCCGCGCTGATCGCCAAGCTGTACGAAAGCGCGCGCCTGCAACAGCAGCAGGAAGAGAAATGGCGCGTGGCGGTGCGCGGGTCGGGTTCGCGGCACCTGCTGGGGTAGGCCGCTCCCGGGGCTGTCCGGGCGTTTTTCATGAATTCCATAACATGGAACTTTGACCGTTCTTGTGCTTGATCCTCCTGCCTATACTGGCGTCAATCAAAACGACAGGAGGAGACCACCATGTCCGTGCACCGCTGGCTGGCGGGATCGATGCTGGCCATCGCGGCATTCGCCGCGCCCTGGGCCGCGCATGCCAACGACACCTACCCGGACCGCCCCGTGCGCCTCGTCGTGCCATTCGCGCCCGGCGGCTCCAGCGACATCGTCGGACGCGTGTTCGGCGAATACCTGCAGAAGAAGACGGGGCAGCCCGTGGTGGTCGAGAACCGCGCTGGCGCCAACGGCATCATCGGCACGCGCTACGTGAAGGAAGCGGCGCCCGACGGCTATACGCTGGAACTCAGCACCAACACCACGCACGCCGCCAACGTCAGCCTGTACAAACAACTTCCCTACGACGCGATGGCCGATTTTGAGCACATCGCGCCCTTCGGCCTCTCGGCTTCCGTGGCCATGGTCAGCAAGGAATCGGGCATCACCTCCGTCCGCCAGTTGGCGGACCATGCCAAGGCGCATCCCGACAAGGCCTTCTTCGGCTACTACAACTCGGCTTCGCAGATGTCGGGTGAACTGTTCCGGCTGAAGTCCGGCGCACCGCTCAAGGGCGTGTCCTACAAATCCATCGGCAACGCCACCTCGGACCTGCTGGGCGGCCACATCCAGGTGATCTTCATGGAGTACCTGCCGGCGGTCGGCCAGATCCCGGGCGGCAAGCTGGTGCCGCTGGGCGTGACCGCCAGCAAGCGCTACGGCGCCTGGCCCGACGTGCCCACCATCGCCGAGACCTACCCGGGATACGAACTCGACTTCCACCTGGGACTGGTGGCGCCCAAGGGCACGCCCGCGCCCATCCTGGCCAAGCTGCACGCCTGGATGGACGAGGCCGCCCACGACCCGGCCTTCGTCGCCAAGCTGAACGAACTGGGCATGGAGCCGCTGCCCATGAGCCGGCAGGAATACGTGCGCTTCTCGCGCGAAAAGATCGACTACTGGGCCCGCCAGGTCAAGGCCGCCGGCGTGCCGCCGCAATGACACCGCAACGAGATAGGACATGGACATGCGCCTGGGTTACTTCACGATGCCGCTGCATCCCCTGCATCGCAACCCCACCGAGACCCTGCAGGAAGACCGCGAAGCCATCATCCTGGCCGACAGGCTGGGTTTCCACGACGCCTTCGTGGGCGAACACCTGACCGACCAGGCCGAGAACGTCACCAACAGCCTGCTGTTCCTGGCGACCCTGATCCCGGTCACTACCCAGATCAAGCTCGCCTCCGGCACCTCGAACCTGTCGCACTCGCACCCCACGCTGCTGGCCGCCCAGGCGGCCATGTTCGACCACCTGGCCAAGGGCCGCTTCATCTTCGGCATCAGCCCCGGCGCGCTGGCCTCCGACGCCGAGGCGCTCGGTATCCTGGACCAGGACCGCAACCGCCTGTTCGCCGAAGCCATCGACGTCATCCTGGCCATCTGGGAAAAGAACGCGCCCTACGACATCGACCTGCCCGACAACCGCTACAAGGTCACCACGGCCACCACCTCCGCCTTCGAGATCGGCCGCGGCATCATGCCCAAGCCCTACCAGCGGCCGTATCCCGAGATCGTCGGCACCGTGGTGGCGCCGTTCTCCAAGGGCGTCGTCGCCATGGGCCGGCGCGACTTCCATCCGATGTCGGCCAACTTCCTGCTGGCGCACTGGCTGCGCAGCCATTGGGACAACTACGCCGAAGGCAAGCGCTCGGTGGGCGTGGAACCCGACGTGGCCGACTGGCGCATCGCCCGGACCATCTTCGTGGCCGACGACGACGCCACGGCGCAGGCCTACGGCAAGCGCGACGCCAACAGCCCCTACCGGTACTACTACAAGCAGATGCTGACCAAGATGAAGATGTCCAACCGGCACGTCATCTTCAAGAAGCACCGCGACGAGGACGACAGCGCCGTCACCCTGGACCGGCTGGTCGACGAACTGGTGATCGCCGGCACGGTGGACGAAGTCGTGGACCAGATCCTGGCGCTGCGCGAGACCGCGGGCGACTTCGGCGAAATCGTCTACGCCGGGATGGACATGGTGGACAAGGCCATGGCCTATCGCTCCATGGAACTGATGGCCACCCAGGTCATGCCCCGGGTCAACGCCGCCATCGGCGGCCGCTAGCGGGAGCCGGCCATGGCGCTGAGCGCGGAAGAATTCCGGCGGATGATGCGGCGCTACCCGGCCGCCGTCACCGTCATCACCACCGGCCAGGCGCCCGACCGGGCCGGCATGACGGCCACCGCGGTGATGTCGCTGTCCATGGAGCCGGTGCAACTGGTGTGCGCCATCAACCGGTCCACCTATACACACGAGCGGCTGGTGCGGCATGGCCGGTTCTGTGTGAATGTGCTGGAGCGCGGGCAGATCCAGGTAGCCAAGCGGTTCGCGGGGCAGGGGGGCATGGCGGGAGAAGCCCGATTCGGCGCGGACGACTGGACGAGCGCGCCGTCGGGCGTGCCCATGCTCAAGGGCGCGGTGCTGGCCTTCGATTGTGCCCTGGTGCGGAGCATGGAGGCGGGCACGCACACCCTGATCGTGGGGGAGGTGGAGGCGGGTTGCCGCAGCGGTGAGTTGCAGCCGCTGCTGTATGTGGACGGAGGCTGGGCAGGGATCGAGCCGGTGGCGGAACTGGGCTGACGCGGGCTATCCCCCGCGCGCATGCCGCTGTTCGTGCTCCAGCAGCCACTGCTTGCGGGCCAGGCCGCCGCCGTAGCCCGTCAATGCTCCATCCTTGCCCACGACCCGGTGGCAAGGCACGACGATCGCCACCCGGTTGGCGCCATTGGCGCCGGCCACCGCGCGCACGGCCTGCGGCTTGCCCAGTTTCTGCGCCTGGTCGGCGTAGCTGGCGGTGCGGCCATAGGGAATGGCTTGCAGCGCCTGCCACACCGACTGTTGGAACTCGCTGCCCGGTGTGTCCAGCACCAGATCGAACCCCTGTCGCGTGCCCGCGAAGTACTCGCCGATCTCGCGCTCGGCCTGCCGCGTATGTGCGTTTTCTCCCGCCAGGATGCGCGCCCGCAGCAGCCTTTGCAGATCCTTGAACTCGGTCTCCAGCATCCGGCGGTCGACGAACTCCAGCAGGCAGACGCCGCGCTCGCTGGCGCAGGCGAACATCGGCCCCAGCGGCGTGGTGAAGCGATGGATGAGCAGCACGCGCGCCTCGGCCGTGGGCGCGCCGCCGGTCAGCTTCTTGACGGTGTAGCCAAAGCCGCTAAGCGAGTCGTAGCCGTTGTCCAGCGCGGCGTCCGTCGCACGGCGCCCGGTCTTCAATTCCTCCAGCGCCGTATTGATGCGCAGCGAACGCTGGAACGCCTGGAAGCTCATGCGGTGGTGCTGCTGGAACCAGCGCCGGATGCGCTCGGGACTCAGCCCGCGCTGCCTGAGCTGCCAATCGCTCAGCCGCTCCTTGGGGTGCTGGCGCACCCAGTCGACGGCCTGGGCCACTTCCGGCGGCGCGGCATGGGCGTTCTCGGTCGGCCGGCATACCTTGCACGGCCGGTAGCCGGCGTCCAGCGCTTCCTTGAAGTCGGTGTAGAACACCACGTTCTCGCGCTTGGGCTTGCGTGCCCGGCAGGTGGCGATGCAGAACACGCCGGTGGTTCTTACGCCGACGTAGAAGATGCCGACGTGATCGGCGGCGCGGTCGAGCAGGGCGCGGTAGTAGGTGTCGATTTGCCGGTGGTCGGTGATCAGCATGGTCGGAGGCGGCTTGTCTGGACAGGGGGCCAGTATGGGTTTCGCCCTGGCGCGCTACAACCGAAAAATGGACGAGTATTTCCCACCAAGACGATTGCTTTCGAGTTCCTTTTGTGGGACCCTTGTGAAATATCACAAACATTTCACACGGAGAGCCCTCCATGCCCCGCAAGCAACGCATCACCACCCCTCACGTCGCCGAAGCCGCTCCCGGCCTCTGGTCCAACTGCCTGCAAGTGGGCGACACCCTCTATCTGTCGGGCCTGACCTCCCGCGCCAACGACGGCGACACCATCCAGGGCAGCGACGAATACGAGCAGTCGCAGTTCATCTTCGCCAAGATCAAGCACCTGGTGGAAGCGGCCGGCGGCAAGATCGACGACGTGGTCACGCTGACGGTGTTCGTGACGCGCATGTCGGGCAACCAGGGGGTCTGGAAGGCGCGCCGCGAGTTCTTCACGGGCGATTTCCCGGCCTGCGCGCTGGTGGAGGTGAAGGGGCTGGCCAAGCCGGAAATCCTGGTCGAGATCCAGGGCCAGGCCAGACTGGGCGCGGGGGGCTGATCATGAAGAAGCTCATGTTGGGCCTGGCGTTGTCGCTGGCATCCACCGCCCCGATGGCGCAGTCGTTTCCCTCGCAACCCCTGACGCTGATCGTGCCCTATGCCGCGGGCGGGTCGTCCGACGCCTTGGCGCGCGCGCTGGCCCAGGTGGTGGGCAAGGCGGCGGGGGTATCGGTGGTGGTGGAGAACCGTCCCGGCGGCGGCACGGTCATCGGTGCGCAGGCGCTGCTGGCCAAGCCGGCGGACGGGCAGACGGTGTTGATGATGGCGGCGAGCTTCGTCATCAATCCTTATCTGATCAAGAATCTGCCGTTCGATACGCGCAAGGATTTCCAGCCGGTGACGGCGCTGGCCTCGAATCCGCATGTGCTGGTCGTCTCGTCCAAGGTCCCCGCCCATGACCTGAAGGGGTTCATCGACTGGGCGAAGGCGCAGCAGGGCAAGGCGAGTTTCTCGTCCTTCGGCAATGGGTCGTCGGGCCATCTGGGCTTCGAGCTGTTCAAGCAGCGCGCGGGCATGGAGATGCTGCACGTGCCCTATAAGGGCTCGGCACCGGCCACGATGGCGGTGCTGTCGGGCGAGGTGGACGCGACGCTGGGCGACGTGGGCGTGGTGGCGCCGCACATCGCGGCGGGCAAGCTGAAGGCGCTGGCGGTGTCCGGGGCGAGCCGTTCGGCCGCGCTGCCGGGGGTGCCGACTTTTGCCGAGGCGGGGCTGACAGGGTTCGCGTCGGAAACCTGGATGGGCTTGCTGACCCGCGCCGGCGTGGCGCAGGATCGGGTGGACCGTCTGCATGACCTGTTCGCGCAGGCCTTGCAGGATCCGGAGGTGCGCAAGACGCTGCAGCAGCAGGGCATGGAGGCCAAGCCGTCGGCCCCGGCCGAGTTCGCGCGTTTCCTGCAGCAGCAGTCGGACCAGTACCGCGTCGCGGTGGAGAAGGCGGGACTCAAGCCGGAGTGAGCCGGGGCAGGGGGCCCGCGAGGCTACAATCGCGGGCGCACCCGCCACGCTTGACCATGCCGCATGCCCAGACCCTCGAAGACCTCGCGACCTGCCGCCGCCCGCGACGGCGATGAACACGCCAGCGGCTCG
Organism: Pigmentiphaga sp. H8; assembly: GCF_003854895.1. Lineage (NCBI taxonomy): Bacteria > Pseudomonadati > Pseudomonadota > Betaproteobacteria > Burkholderiales > Alcaligenaceae > Pigmentiphaga > Pigmentiphaga sp. H8. The sequence goes on from NZ_CP033966.1 coordinate 2,503,708, forward strand.
CCCTCGCTGGGCGAGCAGGCTTATGTTGCGGTCAAGCGGATGATCCTGTCGCACGAACTGCGGCCGGGCGAACACATCAACGTCGCGCAGTTGTGCCAGCGGCTGGACCTGGGGCGCAGTCCCATCCATCTGGCGACGCACCGGCTGGCCCGCGAGGGGCTGGTGGAGATCCTTCCGCGCAAGGGGCTGCTGGTCAAGGCCGAGACCCTGGATGGTTTCCTGGAGCTGATCGCCGCGCGCCAGTTGATCGAACCCTATCTGGCGGGGCTGGCGGTGGACCACATGCATCCCGAGATCGTCCAGCAGTTGCAGGAGCTGGTGGACGCCGGCTGGGAACGCTATCGGGCCAAGGACCACGCGGGCGGCATGGAGATCGACCGGCGCTTCCACCATCTGCTGTACGACACGGCGGACAACCGCACCTTGTCGGATTTCGCGGCGCTGCTGCTCGATCGTTCCATGCTGCTGTGGTTCCGCCCCAAGGTGGACGCGGGCGAGCGGGCGAACGTGGCGGAGCTGGAGGACCTGCTGGACTGTATCCGGCGCGGCGACCGCGCCGGAGCGGTGCGCACGATGGAAGCGCACGTGGGGTCGATCCGGCAGAAATACCTGGGTTGAATTCTCCGTTTACCTTCCATTCATCTTTCTTGTAATGCAAAATTGCATTGCAATGACTGGGTAACTGGAGGTAAGCCATGGGCAGATTGACGGTGACCGCCCCGGGGCCGTCCTTCGGACAATTGCGCGGCATTCTGAAAGGCAAGACCAACGGCGCCAAGCTAAGCATCGAGGACATCAACGCTGCGATAGCGGAAGGCGCCATGAAGGCCGACGGGCCATGAAAGTCACCGCCGATACGTACCTTTGACGAACAATCGCCCGAACGACCCGATGGCCAAGCTGCCGCCCGCCGAAGTCCTGGACCTGCTGCTCGACGCCATCTGCGTCGTGGACCATGACGGCCGTTTCCTGTCCATTACCGGGGCGGGCGAGGGCATCTTCGGCTACAAGCCCGAGGAAATGGTGGGGCGGCGCATGATCGAGTTCGTCCATCCCGATGACCGCGCGCGTACGCTGCACGCGGTGGAGCGGATCGAGGCCGGCTATCTCCAGCGTTATTTCGAGAACCGCTATGTCCGCAAGGACGGCAGCGTGGCCCACATCATGTGGTCGGCGCGCCTGTCGGACGACAAGGCGCATCGCGTGGCGGTGGCCCGCGACATTTCCGCCCGCGACGACGTGCTGCCGGACGAGCGCCTGCAGCCGGCCGGGATGGCCGACGAGACATGGCGGCTGTCCTCGGCGCCGCCCAGCCTGACGCCTCCCGGCTTCGCGCCGATCCCGCTGTCGGGACAGGACTATCGCGTGCTGCGCGCCCTGGCCGACGGCACCGGCGAATGCGTGACGCGCAAGGCCATCGTGCAGGCGCTGGGCGAGAATTTCCTGGATTACGACCAGCGTCGCCTGGATACGCAGATGCGCCGCCTGCGGCGCAAGGTGGAACAGGCGTGCGGGCTGGAGCTGCCGGTGGCGACGGTGCGCAGCCAGGGGTTCAAGGTCTACCGGAAGATCGAAGCGGCCGACTAGGGCCGGCTCTGTCAATGCAGATGTAACCACTTCTATTCCCGTTGCCCCAGGCGGGTTGGGGGGCGGCCAGCCGTGTAAACTTCCGGCTTTTGCCCGTCCGGTCCCATGGCGCACATGTCCGGGCGCACAGGCGCCAGCGGCCCGGCTTTCGTCCGCCTGCTTGCCCGCCTGGCGCACGCCCACGTTCCCACCCCCCGGCAGCCGCTTGCCGACCGGCTGAGCCTGTGGCTCGGCTGGACCGATGCCATCGCGCTGTCCGCGGTATTGAGCGGCAACGCGAAAGCGGCGCCCGCCAGCATGCCCGCCAGCGATACGGCCGCGCGGGAGGATAGCGCGCGGGTGCGGGACGAACTGGCCCTGGCCATCGAGCGGGACCGGGTGCTGCGCCCCGTGCGCAGCCGCCACCGGCGCGATCCCGCGCTGCTGGTCGATCCGGACGACGACACCGATTTTTCCCGCTACCGCCAGCGCTGCCTGGCCAAGCAGCAGCAGATGGAGACCGGCATCGCGGCCCTGCGTGGCCGCCTGCGGGCCATGCTGGCCGCCGGCTCGCCCGAGATGGCGCGGCTGGCCGCGGTGGACGCGGTCATGGAGCGGGTGCTGGGCACGCAGGAGCGCAATCTGCTGGCCTCGGTGCCCGGCCTGCTGGAAGGCCATTTCCTGCGCCTGCGCAAGGCCGGCCAGGATCCCGCCAACAACGACAACGATCCCGGCCCCTGGCTGGACACCTTCCGCGCGGACATGCGGGGCGTCCTGCTGGCCGAGCTGGATTTCCGATTTCAACCGGTCGAGGGGCTGCTGGCGGCCCTTCGCGCAAGCTGATCCGTCCTAGATGAGCAGATATCTTCCTTTCGTGGTTTTCTTCGTGGGTCTGGCCGTGGTGGGCTGGGTGGGCGTGGGCTATGTCGGCTCGAACCTGCTGGCGCTGGCGGTGATCCTGCTGATCGCCGCGTTCTACGTGCTGGGTGGGCTGGAACTGCGCCGTTTCCACGAGGCGACGTCGTCGCTGGCACGCGCCGCGGCGGATCTGTCGGCGCCGCCGTCCAGCCTGGGGACGTGGCTGGAGCAGGTGCATCCGTCGCTGCGCAACGCCGTGCGGCTGCGCGTCGAGGGTGAAAGGGTGGGGCTGCCGGGGCCGGCACTGACGCCGTATCTGGCCGGCCTGCTGGTGTTGCTGGGCATGCTGGGGACGTTCCTGGGCATGGTGGCGACGCTGCGGGGCACGGGGGTCGCGCTGGAAAGCGCGACCGACCTGCAGGCGATCCGCGCGTCGCTGGCGGCGCCGGTCAAGGGGCTGGGCTTCGCCTTCGGGACCTCGGTGGCGGGCGTGGCGGCGTCGGCGATGCTGGGCCTCCTGGCCTCGCTGTGCCGGCGCGAGCGCCTGCAGGCGGCGCAGGCACTGGATACGCGCATCGCGACGGTGCTGCGCCCGTATTCGCTTGCCCACCAGCGCGAGGAATCGTTCAAGCTGTTGCAGCGGCAGGCGGACCTGATGCCGGCGCTGGTCGACCGGTTGCAGGCCCTGGCCGAGTCGGTGGCCAAACACAACGAGGCCCTGGGCGAGCGCCTGGCGGCCGGGCAGGAAAGCTTCCATGGCCGGGTCGAGGCCGAGTACCGGCGCCTGGCCGGTTCGGTGGAGCAAAGCCTGAAGGAGAGCCTGGCCGACAGCGCGCGGGTGGCCGGCGCCACGATCCAGCCGGCGGTCGAGACCGCGATGGCCGGCCTGGCGCGCGAGACGGCCAGCCTGCACGAGACGGTCACGCAGGCGGTGCAGCGGCAACTGGACACGCTGTCCAGCCGCTTCGAGACCAGCACCGCCACGGTGGCCGATACCTGGAATACCGCGCTGGGCGAGCACCGGAAGACCAGCGACGCGCTGGCGGGCGACCTGCGCACGGCGCTGGACGCGTTCGCCCGGACCTTCGAGCAGCGTTCGGCCAGCCTGGTCGAAGGCGTGTCCGCCCGCCTGGAGGCGTCGGTGGACCAGGTGTCGTCGACCTGGGGAACGGCGCTGGCGGCGCACCAGCAGACCAGCGAGACCGTGTCGGGCGAGCTGCGCGCCACGTTCGATGGCGTCGCGCAGGCCTTCGCGCAGCGTTCGACCGAGATGGTGGAGACCGTGGCCGCACGGCTGGAGAACGTGGCCGGACAGGTGTCGCAGGCGTGGAGCGCGGCGCTGGACGGGCACCAGCGCACCAGCGAGGCGCTGGCCGGCGACGTCCGCGCCTCGTTCGACCGGCTGGCGGAAGATTTCGAGCAGCGTTCGGCGGGGCTGGTGGACGGGATCGCCGCCCGCCTGGATGCCACGGCGGGGACAGTGTCCGGCGCATGGAGCACGGCGCTGGACGAGCACCGGCGCACGGGCGAGGCGCTGGCCGGCGACATGCGGGCGTCGTTCGACCGTTTCGCCGAAACGTTCGGGCAGGGGGCGGCCAGCCTGGTGGAACGGGTGGCCGGCCAGTTGGAGGCCGCCGTCCAGAACGTATCGGGCGCCTGGAACGAGGCGCTTGCGCGGCATGGACAGGCCAGCGAGCAGTTGTCCGGCGACACGCGTCAGGCGCTGGCCGAGGCCGCGGCCACCTTCGAGCGCCATGCGGCCTCGCTGCTGGACACGGTGGGACAGGCCCATGGCGAACTGCGGTCCGAGCTGGCCTCGCGCGACGAGGCGCGGCAGGCGGCCTGGACCGGCGCCCTGGAAACCCTGGCCGGCTCGCTCAGCCAGGAATGGCGCGAGGCCGGCGCGCAGATCGCGGGCCGGCAACAGGAGGTCTGCGAGACGCTGGCGCGCACGGCCGACGAGATCTCGTCCGAGTCCCAGGCCCATGCCCGCGCCACCATCGCCGAGATCGAGCGGCTGGTGCAGGCGGCCTCGGAAGCCCCGCTGGCGGCGGCCCGGATCATCGGCGAATTGCGGCAGCAGTTGTCGGACGGCATGACGCGCGACAACGCGATGCTGGAAGAGCGCGAGCGGTTGCTGCAAACGGTGGGCAGCCTGCTGGACACCGTCAACCACGCCAGCACCGAACAGCGCGAGGCGGTCGATGCGCTGGTGGCGGCGTCGGCCGACATGCTGGACCGGGTGGGCACGCGCTTCACCGAGCAGGTCGGCGCCGAGACCGGCAAACTGGAGTCGGTGGCCGCGCAGGTGACCGGCAGCGCCGTCGAGGTGGCCAGCCTGGGCGAGGCGCTGGGGCAGGCGGTCAAGCTGTTCGGCGAATCCAGCGACAAACTGATGGAGCAACTGCGCGGCATCGAGGGCGCCCTGGACAAGGCCGTCGCGCGTAGCGACGAGCAGCTTGCCTACTACGTCGCGCAGGCCAAGGACGTCATCGACCTGAGCATGATGTCGCAGAAACAGATCGTCGAGGAGCTGCGGCAGCTCGACGTGCAACGGGCGCCGGCGGGCGACGTGTCCTGATGGCCGACGACATCGAATCCAACGTCGAGGCGGCATCGCCCGTCTGGGCGGTCTTCGGCGACCTGATGTCGGTCATGCTGGGCGCCTTCGTGCTGCTCCTGGTGGGCGTGATCGGCACGCAGCTGGAACTCTCGACCAAGCTCGAAGAGGAAGTCCAGAGGCGGCAGGGCGAGGTGCAGCGGCGGCAGGCCCTGGAGCAGGCGCTGGCCGGGCCGCTGGCCACGGGACGGGTGACGCTGGTCGATGGCCGCATCGGCATCAGCGGCAACGTGCTGTTCGCGCTGAATTCCGATGCCTTGCAGCCGGAAGGCCGGCAGGTGCTCAAGAGCCTGGTGGGGCCGCTGGGCGCCTACCTGAAGGCTCGCGACGAGATCATCATGGTGAGCGGCTTCACCGACGACCGGCTGATACGCGAGGGCAACCGCCGCTTCGCCGACAACTGGGAGCTGTCGGCGCAGCGGGCGCTGACCGTGACGCGGGCCCTGATCGACGAGGGCATTCCATCGTCGTCGGTGTTCGCCGCCGCCTTCGGCGCCGAACAGCCCGTGGCGTCCAATGCCAACGACGAAGGCCGGTCGCGCAACCGGCGCGTGGAAATCGCGCCCATGCCCCGGTCTTCCCAGCGCCGTGAGTAGGGACACCGTGTCCGACGCGGCGACGCTGCTCGACACCTGGCGCGGGCAGGGGGTGGATCGCGTCGATCCGCTGCGTTTCCATTTCATCGAGGCGCTGGCGCGGCGGGCGTCCGGGCACGAGGGCGAGGCGCGCCGAGTCCTGGACGAGAAGCTGGCCGGCGTGCTGGACGACTATGCCCGCTGCGTGGAGCAGGCGGCGGGCGCGGGCGAAGCCGTGGCGGCGCCCGTGCCGGCAGACGGCCTGACCACGCTGGTCGATCTGCTGTCGGCGAACGGCGCCGCGCTCCAGGACGCCGCCGGCGACATGGCGGTGCTGGACTACTTCCGGGGCCTGTGGGCCGAGCTGCGCGTGGGCAGGGAACTGCGGCAGGCCCTGGAGAACGTTCCCGAGAACGCCGGGCCGCTGAACTCGCTGCATCTCGTGCACCAATCGCTGATGCTGATGCACGACCTGGCGCCGGGATACCTGCGGCATTTCCTGTCGTATGCCGATACCCTGTCCTGGATGGAGCGCATGAGCGGCGCCGATCTGCTGCTGGGCGCCGCCCCGCGCACCGAGGCGCCGAAGAAGACCGGCAAGGGCAAGGCCGACTGAGGCGGGCGCCTCCCGCAGGAGGCGGGAAAACGTCTATGCTTGGCGGGTCGTCCGGCGCGGCCCCTTGGCCCAGGCGCCGGCGCCGTTCCCGGAATGCCCGCGCCATGCCCTTGTTCTACCTACGCAGACTGACCGCCGTCGAGCGCACGCCTCAGGCCAACCGCCACCTCGCCTACATCCTGGCACTCGTCGCCGGCGCGGTGAACGCGGGCGGCTTCCTGGCGGTCCAGCAATACACCTCCCACATGTCCGGCATCCTGTCGTCCATGGCCGACCATCTGGCCCTGGGCGGCGTGGCCTTCTTCCTGCAAGGACTGGCCGCGCTGCTGTTCTTCGTGCTGGGCGCCGGGACGTCGGCGGTGCTGATCAATTTCGGCCGCCGTTCGCGGCTGGCCAGCGAGTACGCGCTGCCGCTGCTGCTGGAGGCCGGGCTGCTGCTGTGCTTCGGCCTGCTGGGGGGCAACATCGAGCAGTTCCGCTGGCTGGCGGTGCCGGCCACCGTCATGCTGCTGTGCTTCATCATGGGCTTGCAGAACGCCATCATCACCAAGATCTCGCGCGCCGAGATCCGTACCACCCACGTCACCGGCATGGTGACCGACATCGGCATCGAACTGGGCAAGCTGTTCTACTGGAACGCCTCGCGCGAGGCCGATCCCGGGCATTTCGTGAAGGCCGACCGCGCCAAGCTGCGCGTGCTGGTCATGCTGGTCGGCCTGTTCTTCGCGGGCGGCGTGGGCGGCGCGCTGTCGTTCGCCTATTTCGGCTTCGTGTCGACCGTGCCGCTGGCGGTGCTGCTGGGCCTGCTGGCGGTCATGCCGGTGGCCGAGGACCTCCAGGGCTACTGGCGGCACCACTAGGGGCGCGAGGACCCGACGCCTCGGCCCGTCACGTTCAGCGGCAGGCTGTCCAAGGCCGCCAGCAGTTCGCGCTGGGTGCGTACGCCCAGCTTGGCGAAGGCGCGGTAGCGGTAGGTCAGCACGGTGGTCAACCGCAGCCCCAGCAATTCGGCCGTCGCGCGCGAGGTCTTGCCCGCCAGCAGATGCGCCACCACCTGGCGTTCGCGGTTGGCCAGCAGAGACAACACCTTGTGATGCAGCGTATCGCCCGCCGTCGGTTCCGAGGCCGCTCGCACGTGCGCGGTAACCGCCGCCTGCAGCACCGGCGCGCAGGTGGTGATGATGTGGAAATCCTGTTCGTCGAAGGGCTTGTAGGCCAGGTTGCGGTAGAAGCTGACCGCGATGCGGCCACCGTCGGGATTGAGCAGCAGCACCGAGGTCCGTTCGCGTATGCCCGGCTGGGTATAGCAGACGTCCCGGTAGTGAGGGTTGCGGACGTCCTCGGCGTACTGGTGGCTGAGCCAGGTCTGAGGTCGCGCGGGGGCTTTCTTGCGGGCCATCCACACCATGTTCGAATCCTGCAGGTCGAAGCGGTTGCGGTAGTACTCGGCCGCCGTCACCGCCGCGACCTGGCCGTGGGCGCTGGCCGTGGAGACTGCCGCGACACGCCCGTTCGCCTCCAGAGCGAAGACGGTGCAGTGGCTGGCGGGCAGCAGTTCCTGCATGGCCGAAAGAAACGACCCGGCCAGCGACGGCGTGCCTATGCCGGCGATGGCGCGGACGGCGAAGGCGGAGGGGACGGTGTCCGAGATCGGGACGACTTTCCAGCGTTTCATGATGCGCGGGGGCTAGGGGTATTCATGTAGTAATAAATGACGACAACTCGGGCACGGCTTTACTGAAGAATACCGGCATCGTCCATCACCGAACAGCACGGCACAGCATGACAGCCAGACTCGACCGCATCGGCCCCTTCATCTACCACCGGCACGCGCCGCGCCTGCCCGTGCTGCGCGACGACGTGGACGAGCGGCGCCATCCCGTCCTGATCGCCGGCGGCGGGCCGGTGGGCCTGGCCCTGGCGCTGGGGCTGGCGCGGCAAGGTGTGCGCTCGGTGGTGGTCGAGGCCGACGACACCGTCTGCGAGGGCAGCCGCGCAGCCTGTATCTCGCGGCGCAGCCTGGAAATCCTGGCGCGCCTGGGGGCGGCGGATGCCTTCCTGCGCAAGGGACTGGCCTGGACCACGGGCCGCAGCTACTACGGCCGAAGCGAAGTCCTGTGCTTCTCGATGCCGCAGGACGACGCGCAGAAATTTCCGCCCATGGTCAACCTGGAGCAGTACTACATCGAGCAGTACCTGCTGGACGCCATCGATGCCCGCAATGTGTCGGACCCCGGTTGCGTGGAGGTGCGCTGGGCGTCGCGCGTGACGGGACTGCGGCAGGACGCGGCTGGTGTGCGGGTCGAGATCGAGAACGCGCTGGGCGCCTACGCCGCCGAGGCCGACTGGCTGGTGGCCTGTGACGGCGGCCAGAGTTTCGTGCGCGGCGAGCTGGGCCTGTCCATGGCGGGTACCGGCTACGATGGCCGCTACGTCATCATCGACATCGAACTGCCCAGCCGAGCACCCACCGAACGGCGCGCCTGGTTCGATCCGCCCTGGTGGCGCGGCTCGACCATCCTCATGCACAGGCAGCCCGACGACATCTGGCGCATCGACTATCAGGTGCGGCCGGGCGAGAATGCGGAGGACGCCCTGCGGCCGGAGCGCGTGCGCGAGTTCGTCCAGCGTCACCTGGACGCCATCGGCGAGGGACACCTGCCATGGAAACCGGTTTGGACGTCCATCTATCGCGCCGGCGCGATGACCATCGATGGCTACCGGCATGGCCGCATCCTGTTCGCCGGCAATGCCGCCCACGCAATGCCCATCTTCGGTGTGCGGGGGCTGAACTCGGGGTTCGACGACGCCGACAACCTGGCGTGGAAGCTGGCCTATGCGATCAAGGGGCAGGGCGGCCAAGCGCTGCTGGACAGCTACAGCGACGAACGGCTCGAAGCCTTCCACATCAATGCCGCCAGCGCGATGCGCAGCACCGAATTCATGTCGCCGCCGTCACGCGGCTTCGATCTGATGCGCGAGGCCTGCCTGTCGCTGGCTGAAAGGCACGAGGGCATCGCGCGCCTGATCAACCCGCGGCAGACCCATGCGATCACTTATGCGGAATCGCCGTTGTCCAGCCCGGACGAAGGCGCGGGAGAAGGGCCTGCCCCGGGCGCGCCGCTGCTGGACGTGCTGCCGGGCGACGGCCTGCCGCACCTGTCCACGACGGTGGCGGAGGAGGGCGGGAGACGATTCACCTTGCTGTTGTTCGACGAGGAGGGCGAGTCATGTGACCGCATGCGCGCGGTGTTCGACGGACAGGAACTGCCGCTGCGGGTGCTGCGCGTCTCCAGCCGTGCCGGTAAAGCCATCGGAGATACCGTGGCCGATCCGAAGCATCGCATGCGGGCCGCCTATGGGGGTGGACAGGGCGCCGCCTGGCTGTTGAGGCCCGACGGACATGTGGCGGCCCGCTGGCGGCGAGCCGAGCCGGCGGCCGTGCTTCGAGCGCTGCGGCAAGCGTGCGGGCTGCCCGCCCAAGACTGAGAGGACCTTCATGAATCTGGACGATCTGGCGCGCGATCGCGTCTACACCCGCTGTGCACAGGCGGTTTCCGAGGCTGGCGAAAACCGCGAGCCGCTGTTCCTGGCGCGGTTGGCGCTGCTGTTGTTCGAGCAGGTGGGTGACGAGTCACGCTGCCTGGCCGCCATCGACGAGGCGCTGCGGGAGTTGCCTGAACCTTCGCCGTCCGCGCCGGGCGGAGCGTGGGCCGGCTAGCCATTCATCCCTCAACGACAACGGAGACAACCATGCATAGACGCAAGTTCGGCCTGGCGGCGATGCTGCTGGCCTGGGCCCCGGCCATCCTGGCCCAGGGCGACTATCCCTCGCAGATGATCAAGTGGGTGGTGCCTTACCCCGCGGGCGGCGGCACCGACAACCTGGCGCGCACGCTGGCCGAGTCCATGCGTGCCGGCCTGGGCCAGCAGATCGTGATCGAGAACCGTCCGGGAGCCGCCACTAACGTGGGCGCGGACCTGGTGGCGCGGTCGCGGCCCGACGGCTATACCATCATGTCGGGCGACAACGCGGTGCTGGCCTTCAACGAGCATCTGTTCAGGAGCCTGCCGTTCAGCCCCGAGAAGGACTTCACCTACATCGGCGCGATCGGCAAATTTCCGCTGGTGCTGGTGGTGAACCCGGCCTTTCCCGCTCGCAACTTCAAGGAGTTCCTGGATTACGTGCGGGCCAATCCCGGCAAGGTGAACTACGCGTCGGTGGGCAACGGTTCGCCTCATCACCTGGCGATGGAAATGTTCAAGCACCGCACCAAGACCTTCATTACCCACATCCCCTATCGCGGCGCCGCGCCCGCCATGCAGGACGTGATGGCCGGGCATGTGCCGGCGATGTTCCTGGACCTGGCCTCCGGCCTGTCCATCATCCAGAGCGGCAAGGTACGGCCGCTGGCCATCGGCACGCGCAACCGTACGCCGGTGCTGCCGGACGTGCCCACCCTGGCTGAACTGGGCGTGGAGGACGTGGACGTGTTTGCCTTCCAGGGCGTGCTGGGACCAGCGGGTATGCCCGCCGACGTGGTGCGCCGCCTGAACGGCGAGTTGAACAAGGCGCTGAAGAACCCCGCGGTGATGAGCCGCTTCACCGATTTCGGGTTGGAACCGACCCCTGGCAGCCCCGAGCAGTTCCGTACGCTGGCCCGCGCCGAATCGCGCAAGTGGGGGCCCATCATCAAGGCCAATCACATTTCCCTGGATTAGAACCATGGCTGAACCAACCATACCCGACGCTCGCCCGGTCTGCGGCTTGCACCACTTCGCATGGCGCTGCCGCGACGCCGAGGCCACCCGGCACTTCTACGAGGACCTGCTCGGCTTGCCGCTGGTGCACGTGATCAAGAAGGACAACGTGCCCAGCACGGGCGAATTCTGCCCCTACGTACACATCTTCTTCCGCATGCAGGATGGCTCGCACATCGCCTTTTTCGATCTGGGCGACGACGCGGCCTCGCTGCCCAGCGCCAACACGCCGGCCTGGGTGCAGCACATCGCGCTGCGGGTGCCCGACCGGGGCAGCCTGGAGGACATGCGTGCCCGCCTGCGCAGCCATGGCGTGGAGTCCATCGGCGTTATCGACCACGACGGCTATATCGAATCCATCTACTTCTTCGACCCCAACGGCCTGCGGGTCGAGCTGACCATCGAGGTGGCCGAGCCCGCCACGGTACGAGGCTATGCCGACGCGGCGCACGGCGTGCTGGCGGAATGGAATCGGGAAAAACGCGCGCGCGTGGCGGGGCGGGCATGAAGGCCGGACGTTATCCACTGCGCTTGGCGACGCTGGCCGATGGTTCGCGCGACGGCCGGCTGGTGCTGGTCAGTCCGGACCTGCGAGGCTGCGTGCCGGCGGGCGCCGTGGCCAGGACCTTGCAGGATGCGCTGGACGATTGGGAACGGGCCGCGCCCGGGCTGGATGCGCTACGGGCGCGGCAGGACGAGGCGCACTGGGCCGGTGCCGAACCCTTCGCGCCGGATCGCTGCCTGGCGCCGCTGCCGCGCGCCTACCAGTGGGCGGATGCCTCGGTCTACCGCAACCACGCGCGGCTGATCTACCAGTGGCGCAAGGAGCCCATCCCGCCGCGCTACGAGGAAGTTCCGATGGTCTACCAGGGCGGCTCCGATGTCATGTTGTCGGCCACCGAGGACATCGTGGCGGCCGAGGCCTCGCACGACATCGACTTGGAAGCCGAGATCGCGGTGGTGACGACGGACGTCCCCATGGGCGTGGACGCCGCGCGGGCGCTGGACCACATCGCGTTGGTGGTGTTGCTGAACGACGTATCGCTGCGGGGCCTGATCCCGGGCGAAGTGGCGCGCGGTTTCGGGTTTTACCAGGGCAAGCCGGCCACGAGCTTCGCGCCGGTGGCGGTGTCGCCGGCTGTGCTGGGCGAGGCCTGGCGGGGCGCGATGGCGGATTTACGGGTGCGCGTGCGCATCAACGGCGCGCCGTTCGGCGACCTGCGGTCGGGCGAGGAGGCGGTCTTCCATTTCGGACAGATCATCGCCCATCTGGCGGCCACGCGGGCACTGGGCGCGGGCACTATCGTCGGGGCCGGCACCATCAGCAATGCCGATCCGGTCGCGGGCAGCGCCTGCATTACCGAGGCGCGCGTACGGCAGATGCTGGATGGCGTGCCGGAGACGCAATTGCACCCCTACCTGGGCGATGGCGACCGGGTGACCATAGACGCGGTCGATCATGCGGGGCGATCGGTGTTCGGCGCGATCGACCAGCGCGTGCGCATCGCGCCAGCCAGCCGCTGAGCGCGGCACATCAAAAGGAAAAAACATGGCGAGACTACTTCCGGGACGCCTGATGTTGGGCGCGGCCGTCCTGTGCTCATTTGGATGGACGGCGGTCCAGGCCCAGTCCTATCCCAACCGGCCGGTACGCATGGTGGTGCCGTTTCCCGCGGGCGGCAGCACGGACGCGACTGCGCGGTTGATTGCCGAGCCGCTGGCCCAGGCCCTGGGCCAGCCCGTGATCGTGGAGAATCGTCCGGGGGCCAACGGCAACATCGCTGCCGAGCAGGTGGCGCGTGCACCGGCCGACGGCTATACGCTGTTCTTCGCGACCTCGGCCATCCTGACGATCAATCCGGCGCTGTACCGATCGCTGAGGTTTGACCCTCGCAAGGATTTCCAGCCCGTGGCCATGGCCTGCACCAACCAGGTCGTGCTGGTTGCGAACCCGACCGTTGCCGCCAACACTCTGGAGGAAGTGATCCGCCTGGCCCGTGCCAAGCCCGGCGGTCTGACTTTCGCCTCGACGGGGAACGGCGGCATCGCCCACTTGGCGGGCGAGATGCTCAATACCCGGGCGGGGATCTCGCTGCGGCACATTCCCTACAAGGGCGCCGCGCCCGCCATGCAGGACCTGCTGGGCGGGCAGGTGGACCTGATGTTCGATGCCCTGGCGACATCGTTGCCGCAGATCGAGACCGGCCGCCTCAAGGCCATTGCCATCCCGCGGCCCACGCGCTTTGCCGGACTGCCGAAGGTGCCCACCTTTGCCGAGTCCGGCATCGACGATTTCGACGTGAGCGTGTGGAACGGTGTGGTGGCGCCAGCAGGCACGCCCATGGCCATTGTCGAGCGCCTGAACCGGGAAGTGAACCGCATCCTGGAGCGGCCGGAGGTGCGCGACAAGCTGGCCCGGCAAGGGCTGGAGCCCGCGCCGGCCACCGTGGATGCGTTTCGCGGCCGGATGGAGGCCGACCTGGCCCGATGGCCCGCCATCGTGAAGGCGGCGGGCGCGACGCTGGATTGATGCGGCGCCGGTCAGGCGCCCTCGGCCTTGAGCGCGCAGTCGCGCGCGTAGGCGTCCTCGTGGTTGGCCAGCACGTTCGGCACCAGCACCTTGAAGGCGGGCTTGCCCCCGGCGCCTTCCACCACCTGGTAGATGTGGTAGTTCTGGATGGGGTAGTTGTTGCGGTTGAACCGGAACGGGCCACGCACCGACTTGAACGGCGCGCCGCGCAGCGCGGCGGCCAGCGCCTGGCGGTCGGACACGTTGCCCGAGCGGGCGCGGACGGCGGCGTCGATCAGCATGGCGGCGTCATAGCTGAACGCGGCGTAGGACGTCGGGGTGCGCTTGTACTTCTTCTCGAAGGCCGCGACGAAGCGGCGCGACTCGTCGTTGTCGGCGCCGGGCTGCCAGGACTCGGCCACGATGGCGCCGACGCCGGCCTTGCCCATGGCGTTCACGCTGCCGGGCTCGACGGTGTGCACCGAGTACATGGGCAGCTTTTGCAGCATGCCGAACTGCTGGTACTGGCGCACGAAGCTGACGCCCTGGCTGCCCGGGAAGAAGGCGAACAGGCCTTTCGCGCCCGAGGAGCCGGTGGCGGCCAGTTCGGCCGAGAAATCGAGCTGGGTGAGCGGGGTGTAGGTTTCCTGGGCGACCTTGCCCCGGTAGAAGCGCTTCAGGCCGGTGACCTTGTCCTTGGAGCCCAGGAAGTTCGGGGCGAGGATGGCGACGGGGTCGACGCCGGTGTCCTGCAGATACTTGCCCATGGCTTCGGCGGTGGTGTCGCTTTGCCACGAGGTGATGAAGAGATTGGACTTGCACTGCGCGCCGGCGGTGGGCGAGGGGCCGGCCACCGAGCCGATGAAGGGGACGTCGGTGCCGGCGATCTTTCCCTGCAGGGCCATCAGCACGTTGGCGTAGGTCAGCCCGGTGACCACGTCCACCTTGTCGCGGTCGAGCAGCTTGGTCAGGGCCTGGACGGCGATCTCGGGCTTCATCTGGTCGTCCTCGCGGAGGACGCGCGTGGCGACGCCCCCGAGCTTGCCCTGCATCTGCTCCACGGCCAGCATGAAGCCATCGTACTGGTCCTGCCCGACGTCGGCCGACGGGCCCGACAAAGTGGCCAGGAAACCTATCTTCAGATCGGCTGCCGCCGGGCCGCAGGCGGCCGCGGCGGCCAGGCCCAGGGTCAATGCCAGAGTGCTTCGCATGCTTGTCTCCCTTGCTTGAATGTCCTGCCCGCGCGCCAGCGCGGATCGGGCATCACTGTGTTTTATAGTTACGGCGTTGGCTGGCCAGTATCCTCGCCCGCCGGCCCGTCATCCATGGGCTGGCGATGATTCCAAGCTATTAGCGGAATTGATAGTTCTTCCCAAGCCGCGACAGGAGCCGCGCCGTGAAAGACCTGAATCTGCTGTACGTGTTCGAGGCCCTGTGGCGCGACCGCTCGGTCACGCTGGCGGCCGAGAACCTGGGGGTGACCCAGGGTGCCGTCAGCAGCGCGCTCAAGCGCATGCGCGTGGAATACCGGGACAAGCTGTTCGTGCTGGCCGGCCGCCGCATGGAACCCACGGCGCTGGCGGCCGAGATCGCCCCCGCGCTGCTCGAATCGCTGAATGCGATACGCAAGACGTCGGGCATGCTGTCGTCGTTCGACGCGGCCGAGTCGAGCAGGGCCTTCACCATACGCACGCGCGACGTGGGCGAGGTGGTGGTGCTGCCCAGCCTGTTCACGCGCATCGCCCGGGCCGCGCCGGACGTCAAGCTCAACGTCGTGTTCGCCCCCATCGACGAGACCGTGCAGGGCCTGTCGACCGGGCGCATCGACGTGGCGCTGGGCTACCTGCCGGCGCTCGAACGCAACATCCACAGGAAGGTGCTGTTCAAGCAGCGCTACCTGTGCCTGATGCGGCGGGACCACCCGATCGCCCGGCAGGAGCTGACGCAGAAACGCTTCGTGGCCCAGCAGCATCTGCTGGTGGAATACGCGGGCAGCGGCCACATTCTGCTGGAACGCGCATTGAACGAGGTGGGGGCTCGCGATCGGATCCAGGTGCGCATGCAGCAATACCTGGCGGCGCCGCACCTGGTGCTGAACTCGGACCTGATCTGGACCTGCCCGGAGTCGCTGGTGGTGGAGCTGTGCAAGTATTTCCCGCTGGTGGTCAAGCCGGTGCCGCTGCCGCTGGGCCATTTCGAGGTAGCCCTGTACTGGCATGACCGTTTCCATAAGGATCCGGCCAGCCAGTGGTTCCGGGAACAGGTGGTCGACTGCATCGACGGCATCGGTTTCCGGCCCTGAGCGGCGGATCGCGGCGCCCGGCTTCATTGCACGATGGTGAAGCGGAATTCGCCGATGTGTTCGATCCATTGCCGCACCACGTCGCCCGGTTTCAGGAAGCGCTTGCGCGCGGCGCCCACGCCCGCCGGCGTGCCGGTCAGGATCAGGTCGCCCGGCCGCAGCGTCAGGCGCGAACTCAGGTGGGCGATCTGGTCGGCGATGCTGAACAGCATGCGCGACGTGTTCGAATCCTGCATCAGCTCGTCGTTCACCCACAGCTTCATGGCCAGGTCCATGGGGTCGGGCACGAAGCGCGCCGGCGTGATGGCGGGGCCGAGCGGGCAGGCGCCGTCGAAGGATTTCTGGCCTATCCAGTCCCACTTGAAGGGCGAGCCCTCGGCCACGCCGGGCCGGCCGAAATGGCCGCGCGCCGACAGGTCGTTGGCCACCACGTAGCCCGCCACGTAGTCCATCGCCTCGTCGACGGCCACGTCCTTGGCGGTCCTGCCCACGATCACGCCCAGCTCCAGTTCCCAGTCCAGCAGGGGCGCGCCGCCGGGCACGCGCACCTGGGCCTCGGGCCCGACCACTGTGGTGCCCGAAGCCTTGATGGCATGCCAGGGCGTCTGGCCCGCGCCCTTGGGGTCGATCTCCAGCGGCATGGACAGCTCGCGCTGCATTTCCTCGACGTGGTCGCGGTAGTTGGCGCCGGCGAAATAGATGGTGGGCGGGTGGGGATGCGGCGCCAGCAGGGTGGCGCCGCGAACCGGCTCGCGGCCCGGCAGGTCGCCGGCCAGCACGGCCAGCTTGCCGTCGGCGCGGGGCCAGTCGTCCAGCACGTCCTGCACGCGCGCATAGCGCGGCGAGGCGTAGATGTTGCCCTGGTGGAGCAGGCCGGTCCGGCTCTGGCCGTCGTGCAGGAAGGTCACGAGCTGGATCATGCGTCACCCTGGTTGCGGATCTTGAGTTCTTCCAGCGAGCCGATGTCGGCCGCGTCGTCCATCGAGAAGCGGTCGCCGAAGTCGAACAGGTCGTCGTGCTGGAAGCCGTTGTCGTAGCACTGCAGCTCCCACCAGTTGTGGTCCAGGTCCTCGAGGTAGAAGGAGTACACGCCGTGCATGTCCTGCACCGGCAGCACCTGGCGGATGCCGTATTTGTCCTGCAGGCGCACGGCGTCGGCGTGGGCCTGGTTCACGGCCTCGCGGCTGGGCAGGTCCAGGCCCCAGTGATTGAGCAGGTTGGCGGGGTGGACCTGGTCGCCCACTTCCACGCAGATGATGTGGAAGCGCATGGCCAGGCGCACCGCCATCGCCGGCTTGCCGTGGCGCACGCATTCCAGTCCCAGGAATTCCTCGTAGAAGCGGCGCGAGGCCTTCAGGCTGTAGCACTCCAGCGTGCCGTGGCCCAGGCAGAAGGGCTTGACCACGGAGTCGTGGGCCGGCGTATCGACCCTGCAGTTTTCGGGCAGCATGATGTCTCCTTGTTCCAAAGGCATGAGTTCGTGTGTCAGCGCTTGTCGGCGGCGGTCAGGAACGCATCGGCGAAGAATTCGTCCTGGGGCAGGCCGCAGCGCGCCACGTAGTCGCGCCGTGCCGCGTCCACCACTACCGGCGCGCCGCAGGCGTAGACCTGGTGGCCCGACATGTCGGGAAAATCCTCCATGGCGGCCAGGTGCACGAAGCCGGTGCGCCCGGTCCACGCGCAGTCCGGCGTGGGCTCGCTCAGCACCGGCACGAAGCGCACGTGCTCGTGCCGGTCGGCCCACGACTGCGCGAGATCGTGCAGGTAGAGGTCGCCGCGCCTGCGGCCGCCCCAGTACAGCGTGATGGGACGGCGGTTGCCGCGCGCCAGGGCGTGTTCGATCAGGGACTTGATGGGGGCGAAGCCCGTGCCCGAGGCCAGCATGATCATGGGCTTGTCGCCGTGCTCGCGCAGGAAGAACGAGCCCAGCGGGATCTCGAGCTTGTGGATCTCGCGCAATTTCATCGCGCCGAACACGTGGTCGGTGAAGCGACCGCCGGGCAGGTGGCGCATGTGCAGCTCGACCTGCCGGACGCCCTCGTTGTCGGGAACGTTGGCGATGGAATAGCTGCGGCGGGTGCCGTCCTGCAGCAGGATGTCCAGGTACTGGCCGGCGCGGAACAGCGTGGGCTCGTTCATGGGCAGGCCCAGCGTGACGATCATCACGTCGTCGGCGGCCCGCTCCATCTTCAGCACGCGGGCCGGCATGTATTTCGAGCGGATGGCGTCGGCCGGATCCAGTTCGTTCACCTGGACGACCAGGTCGGTCAGCGGCGTGGCCTTGCACAGCAGCGCGTAGCCCTGGCGCTTGTCGTCCTCGTCCAGGCAGCTGGGGTGGACGTCGCCGTAGTCGACCCGGCCTTCGACGATGGTGGCGCGGCAGGTGCGGCAGATGCCGGAGCGGCAGCTGTAGGGCATGAACAGCCCGTTGTCGAGACCGGCCTTCAGGACCGGGGTGCCGGGCGGACAGGCGTAGGCATGTCCGCTGGGATGCAGGGTGATGGTGTAGTCCATGTCTCTCCGCCGCGCCGGGTGCGTGGCCGCGGCGCAGTCATAGTGTCCGACGCCAGTCTAATGACGGTTGCGCCGGGGAACTATCGTTCGGAGAGAAGGCTTGCTATTAACGGTGTTATTGCCCCGCGATCTGCGCCACCACCGCCGGCAGCCCGGCCACGCTGTCGATCACGTAGTGCGCCCCCGCCGCCCGCAGCCGCTGGCCGGCCGCCTCGCGCCGCGCCGCCACGTGTTCGGGGGGAAGGGCGGACAGCTCCTCGAGGGTGAGGCCGGTCTCGTTGCCCGACAGCGTCAGCCCCACGCACCACATGCCCGCGTTGCGGCCTTCCTCGATGCCGGGGATCGTGTCGTCCACCTTGATGCAGGCGCGCACGTCGCCGATGCCCAGCGCCAGCACGTTGGCCAGCGCCATGTAGGGGCCGGGCCGCCCGCCCGCGCGCAGTTCGTCGCCGGCGACCACGTGGTCGGCCGCGATGCCGTGGCCGGCGGCAATCGGCAGCAGCACGTCCAGGACCTCGCGCGGATAGCCGGAGCAGGAGCCGATGCGGATGCCCTGCCGGCGCAGCCATGCCAGGGTTTCCCCGGCGCCCGGGATGGGGGCCGAATAGTCGCCCACCTTCTCGATCTGCATGGGCATGAAGCGCCGGTAGATGGCGTCGACGTCGGGCTCGCCCGGCGGCTGGCCGAAGCGTTCCAGCCATTGCGCGCGGATGGCGGGATGGTCGAGCAGGGTGCGGATGTGGTCGCGCTTGGACAGGCCCATGGGGCCGCGCGCCTGGTCCAGGCCGACCTCGATGCCGAAGGAGGCGAAGGCGTCGACGAAGATCTGCGTCGGGGCCAGGGAACCGAAATCCACCAGGGTGCCGGCCCAGTCGAAGATGACGGCCTGGACGGCGTGGGGGGCGGGAAGGTCGGGGGGAAGGGGGAGGGACATGGTGGGGGTCGATGAAGGAAGGGAAGTCATGCGGCGGCGATGAAGTTGCGGCCGCGCGGGCCGCGCAGGGCATGGTCGATGCGAAGCTGCCAGTCGGCGTCCGCGATGCCGTAGCTGGCGGGGTCGGTGTTCACGCCGGCGGCCTGGAGAAAATCCGTCAGGCGGGCGACGGCGCCGTCGCGGTTGGCGGCGTCGAAGATGGCCAGCATCTGCGCATCGACCTCGGGGTCGCGTCCCCAGGCCAGCTCCAGGATGCGCGGCAGGCTGAACGAGCAGGCGATGCCGTGCGGCACGCCGTGTTCCAGCGTGATGTCGTAGGACAGCGAATGAGCCAGGGCGGTGCGGGTATTGGAGAAGGCCAGGCCGGCCTGGAGCGCCGCGGTGGCGAGCCGCTCGCGCAGGTCGAGGTCGCCCGGGGCGTCCAGCAGCCGGGGCAGGGTGCGGACGATGCTGCGCGCGGCGGTCACGGCCAGCGCGGCCGAGACCGGGTTGCGATGGACGTTCCACAGGGATTCCAGCGCGTGGGACAGCGCGTCCAGGCCGCTCGCCAGGGTAGCGGCGCGTGGCAGGCTGGCCATCAGGCCGGCGTCGACCACGGCGGCCTCGGGCCAGGTGCAGGACAGGTGCAGCGACAGCTTGCGGGACCGTGCCTGGTCCCACAGGGTGGCCCAGGGCGTGACTTCGCTGCCGGTGCCGGCCGTGGTCGGGACGGCGATCAGCCGCCGGTGCCCGTGGGGCGTGCCGGGCGCGCCGGTCTCCAGCCAGTGCAGGAGTTCGCCGAACGTGCCCGAGGGCGTGCGCACCGCCATGGCCTTGCCGCAGTCGATGGCGCTGCCGCCGCCCAGCGCGATCACGCATTCGACCTCGGGGTGGTCGCGCCAGAGGCGCTCATACAAGGGGCCGAGCCAGGCGATGTCGGGGTTGGGCAGGACATCGGTCTCGACGGCCGCCAGGCGCTGCCCCAGCAGGGTGCGCAGGCGGTCGACCAGGCCCAGCGGGCCGGCCTCGGGAAACGCGACCAGGATGGCGCGGCGCGCGCCCAGCAGGCGCGGCAACTGGTCCAGCGCGCCGCGGCCGACGTGCGCGGCGACGGGATTGGTATAGGTCCACATGGGTCGGTACGGGGTAGGTAGGTGGCCGGGCTCAATGCCGGCCGGTGTGTTGGATCCGGTGGCGGAGCTGGCTGGAAACGGCGTCGGCGGCGACCACCATCGCGGCGATGACGATGATGCAGGTGGCCGTCTCGGTGTAGCGGAACAGCTTCAGGCTGCTGACCAGCTCGAAGCCGAGGCCGCCGGCCCCCACCATGCCGAGCACGGTGGCCGATCGCAGGTTCACCTCGAAGCGATACAGCACGACCGCGATCCAGGCCGTCATCACCTGGGGCAGCACGCCGAACACGATCACTTGCAGCGGCCGCGCGCCGGTGGCCCGCAGCGCCTCGATCGGGCCCTGGTCGATTTCCTCGATGGCCTCGGCGAAGAACTTGGCCAGCATGCCGGCGCCGTGCACGGCCAGGGCCAGCACGCCGGGAAAGGGGCCCAGCCCCACGGCCGAGACGAAGACCAGCGCGAGTATCAGTTCGTTGATGCTGCGCACGACGTTCAGCACCTGGCGCGTGGCCAGGTAGACCCAGCGGCGGCCCTGGAGATTGCGCGCGGCCAGGAAGGACAGCGGAATGGCCGGCAGGATCGCCAGCAGCGTGCCCCAGATGGCGATCTGCACGGTTTCCAGCGCGGGGGCGGCCAGGCGACCCAGCATGCTCCAGTCGGGCGGCAGGGTGCGTCCGGCGAAGTCGATGATCTGCGGCAGGCCGGACGCCAGTTCGGTCCAGCTGATTTGCGCGCCACTGGCGCTCCATTGCAGGGCCCAGGCCAGTGCCAGGGCGCCGCCCGCCAGGGTGATCCAGCCCTGCGCGTTGCGCGGGGCGGGACCCATCCAGCGATACCGGTTGGTCGAGGTGTTCATGCCTGGGCTCCCGAGGGAACGGCCAACCGCGCGGCCAGCGGTGGGGCGGTGCCGCCCGCGTCCGCCGGATCGGGCGAGTGCCGGTAGATGCGATCGACGCCGGATTGATCCAGCGAGCCGGCGGCGCCGTCGAACACGACGCGGCCGCCGTTCAGGCCGACGATGCGGTCGGCGAACTCGCGCGCATAGTCGACCTGGTGCAGGTTGCACAGCACGGTGATGCCCAGGTCGCGCGAGGCGTCGCGCAGGTATTGCAGGACCTTGCGCGAGGTGTGCGGGTCCAGGCTGGCGACCGGCTCGTCGGCCAGGATGACGCGCGGCTGCTGCGCCAGCGCGCGGGCGATGCCCACGCGCTGCATCTGTCCGCCCGACAGCGCGTCGGCGCGCGCGTGGGCCTTGTGCGCCAACCCCACGCGGGCCAGGCATTCGTGCGCCAGCGCCACGTCGTCGCCGCGGAAGCAATGGAGCACCGAGGCCAGCGTGGACATGGCGCCCAGCCGGCCGGTCAGGACGTTCTTGAGCGCGGTCAGCCGGGGCACGACATGATGGTGCTGGAAGATCATTGCCACGCTTCGCCGCAGCGCCCGCGTATCGGCGCCCTGCATGGCGTCGATGCCGGCCATGCGCAACTGGCCGCCGTCGGCCACGGCCAGGCGGTTCATGCAGCGCAGCAGGGTCGACTTGCCCGCGCCGGACTCGCCCAGCACCACCACGAATTCCCCGGCCGCGGCATCGAGGTCGACGCCGCGCAGGACCGCGTTGTCGCCGTAGCGCTTGGTCAACTGGCGCGCGTGGATCACTTCATGCTCCGCAGATCGAGCTTGAGTACCTTGGCGGTCTCGCGCACGACGTCGTAGGCCGCGTCGTTGGTCGGCTGGAAGCCGTTCAGCACGCCCTGGTCGCCCCAGGGCAGGTCCTTGACGTTCGCCAGCGCCTGGGCCAGCTTCTGCTTCAGGGCGGGGTCCAGGTCCTTGCGCCAGACCATGGGCGATTCGGGAATCGGGTTCGAGCTCCAGACGACCCGCAGGTCGTCCTGCCTGACCTGGCCCTTGGCGATGGCGCTGGCCAGGATACGGTCGGCCACCGAGGCGGCATCGACCTTCTTGTTGGCCACCGCCAGGATGCTGGCGTCGTGCGAACCGGAGAAGACCACGCGGCCGAAGAAGCTGTCGGGATCGTAGCCGGCTTGCAGCAGGCCGGCCTTGGGGAAGAGGTGGCCCGAGGCGGAGGTCGGATCGACGAAGGCGAAGTTGCGGCCCTTGAGGTCGGCCGGCGTCGCGATGCCGCTGTCCTTGCGGGCGATGATCAGGCTCTTGTACGAGCTTTGTCCGGTCTTCTTGGTGACCGCGACGGCGAAGGCCTCGACGTTGGCGACCGAGTGGGCCAGCACGTAGGAGAACGGTCCCAGGTAGGCGGCGTCCAGCTTCTTGGCGCGCAGCGCCTCGATCACGCCGTTGTAGTCGGTGGCGACGAAGGGCTTGACCGGCATGCCGAGCTGGCGCTGCAGGCTGTCGAGCACCTGCTTGCTGCTTTCGATCATGGCCTGGGAGTCCTCGGCGGGAATCAGGCCTATGGTCAACGTATCGGCGGCGTGGGCCGGCGCGGCGGCCAGCAGGGGCAGGGCCAGGGCGAGCAGGGCGCGGCGCAGGCGGGGGAAACGCAGGGACATGGAGATTCTCGCTGGGGTTGGTTCGAGTGCCGCCAGATTAAGAACTCAATGTGACAGGGGTTTATCAAGACATTCACGATTTCGTCATCGTTCCATAGACACAATCTATGGATGTCAGCCGCCAAGCTTCGCGCCTTCCTTGCCGTCGCCCAGTACGGGACCTTCAGCGCCGCCGCGCGGGCGCTGGGCATGAGCCAGCCCACCCTGACCACGCAGGTGCAGGGGCTGGAGCGCCGCTACAACGTCGAACTGTTCCACCGGCGCGGGCACCGGGTCGAGCTGACGGCCATCGGCGCACGCCTCTTGCCGCTCGCGCGCCAACTGGGCGAGCTGGAGGCGGACGCCTACAGCCTGCTGCACGACAGCGGGGAACTGAACGCGGGCCAGCTCAGGCTGGGCGCGGTGGGCCCTTTCCACGTGATCGAGATGGCCGATGCCTACCACCGCCGCTATCCGCGTATCGACGTGTCGATACGCATGGGAAATTCGACCTCGGTGTTCAAGGACCTGGAGGACTACACCGTGGACATCGGTGTGCTGGCGCGTTTCCACGATGCGCCCGGGTTCAGCGCCATGCCCTATGCCCGGCACGCGGTGATCCTGTTCGTGCCGGTCGGCCATGCCTTCGCCGGCCATGCCAGCGTGCCGCTGGAGGCCTTGCAGGGCCAGCCGCTGCTGCGGCGAGAGAGCGGATCCAGCACGCGCCGCGCGGTCGAGGAGGCGCTGGCGCGGCAGGGCGTGGTGCCCCACACCGCGATGGAGATCGGCAGCCGCGAGGCGCTGCGCGAGGCGGTGGCGCGCGGCATGGGCATAGGCGCCGTATCCGAGGCGGAGTTCGTGCCCGACCCGCGCTTCGTGCCGGTCCGGATCGAGGGCGACCCGGCTTTCACCGAGACCTATCTCTACTGCCTGGAGGAACGCCGCCACAGCCGCATGCTGGAGTCGTTCTTCGACGTCGCGCTAAGCCTGCGCAAGGCCGGCGGCGGATAGGGCGCGCGGTCCGCGCCGCCCCTGCGCCGTATACTGCCCGATTGCCCGACGCAGACAACCAACCAAGGCATTCGATGGAGCCGTCCGCTATCACCCGATCTTCCGCATTCCTGCAGGCCAACGACGAAGGCAGCGCGACCAGTTTCCGCTGGCTGCTGGGGCAGTCCAAGACCCTGACGCTGCCCGAACAGATCGCCGCCCACGTGGGCGACCGCATCCTGAATTCCGCCATCGAGCCGGGCGAGTGGATACGCGAACAGGACCTGGCCGACGAGTTCGCGGTCAGCCGCAGCCCGGTGCGCGAGGCGATGCGGCTGCTGGAGAAGGAAGGGATCGTGCGCATCCATCCCCGCCGGGGGGCGCAGGCCACGCAGTTGTCGCTGAAGGAAATCGAGGACTTGCAGGAGGTGCGCCAGGCCCTGGTCCGCGTGGTGGCGCGGCGCGTGGCCGTCCTGTCGTCGCCCGAACTGGTGGCGATCCTGGAGGCGGGCGTGGCCCAGCTCGCGCCGCTGGCCGAGGACCCGGCGGGGGGCGATGCCTTCGGCGAGACGCTGTCGCGCCTGACGCTGTGCTGCGCCGCCCATAGCGGCAACGACCGCCTGTTCACGCTGATCACGTCGCTGTCGTTGCAGATGTCGCGCTATACCCGGCTGGGCCTGCGTTCGGTCGAGCGCCGCAAGCGTTCGCTGGCGCTGTGGCGCAAGTCGTTGCAGGCGATCCGCAAGGGCGACGCGGACGAGGCCGAAAGGCTGTGGGCCGCGCGGCTGGACGAGAATAGCCGGGAGATACGGCGCCTGTTGAAGGACAGCGGCGTCGTGTAGGGCGGGGCGCCCGGGAGGGCGTCTTCGGGTTCAAATTCGTCCAAAATTGTCGACAATGTTAAGATGTCCAAAATTACAGCCACCAAGGAGACGTCATGACAGCCCAAGCATTGCCACCCATCACCGGTCCCGAAGCCTGGAGCGGCACCAGCCTGGCCGGTACCACCGACTGGATCTGGCGCCTGGCGCCGGACGAGATCCGCGAGCTGGCCGAGGCCACCGCCACGGCCCGCGCGAAGGGCATGAAACCGACCGAGTTCGGTGCCGCCGACTTCCCCATCCCGCGCATGGCCGCCCGTCTGGAAAAGGTTCGCCAGGAACTCGAGGGCGGCCGCGGCTTCGCCTTGCTGCGCGGCCTGCCCATCGCCGACTACACGGATGACGAGGCGCGGCTGCTGTTCTGGGGGCTGTCCGTGAACCTGGGCGAGCCGCAGGAGCAGGACGGCGCCGGCAACCGCATGCACAGCGTCACCAACACCGGCCTGAAAGTGTCGAACGACAACTCGGTGCGCAGCTACCAGACCGACGACGAACTGACCTTCCACAACGACGGCGGCGATGCGTTCATGCTGCTGTGCCTGCGCACCGCGGTGTCCGGGGGCGTCAGCAAGCTGGTCAGCGTCGCGGCGCTGTACAACGAAGTGCTGCGGCGCCGGCCCGACCTGGCCGGCGTGCTGCAGGAACCTTTCCATTTCGACACGCGCGGACAGCACCGGGGCGGCTTGCGCATCCAGACGGTGCCCATCCTGAATTTCTTCGAAGGCCGGCTCAGCGCCCTGTACAAGCGCCGCTACCTGAAACTGGCGCAGGACCTGCCCGGCGTGCCGCGCTGGACCGACGCCCAGGCGCAGGCGATCGAGCTGGTCGAGGAAATCTGCAACGACCCCGCGGTCCAGCTGAGCTTCAGCATGGAGCCGGGCGACATCCAGATCGGCAACAACTATTCGGTACTGCACGCCCGTACCAAGTACCAGGACCACGACGATCCGGCCCGTCGCCGGCACTTGCTGCGCGCCTGGCTGACCCTGCCCAACGGCCGGCCGTTGCCGGCGGTGTTCGGCCAGACGCGCGAGTTCGGCACTTCGTACGAGCGCCGCCATGGACAGGCCGCCGTGTCGGCTTCGTGAGGAGAGGGCGATGATCTTCAAGCATCTGTTGGCCGCCGCGCTGGGCGGCATGCTGTGCGCCGCGCCGGTAGCGCAGGCGGAGGACGCATTTCCGTCGCGGCCCAGCCGGCTGATCGTGCCCTATACGCCGGGCGGCAACACCGACCTGCTGGGGCGGGTGGTCGCGCAGGGGCTGTCCCAGATCTGGGGGCAGTCGGTCGTGGTCGAGAACAAGCCGGGCGCGGCCGGCACCATAGGCGTGGAGATGGTGTCCAAGTCCAAGCCGGACGGCTACACCACCGTGCTCGGCTCGTTCGGCAACATCCTGGTCGCGCGCAGCCTGTACAAGAGCCTGAGCTACGATCCGGCCAAGGACCTGGAGCCGGTGGTGTTGCTGGCCACGCCGCCGGTGGTGTTGGTCGCCAACGAGAAGATGCCGTTCGACGACGTGAAAGGGCTGATCGAGTATGCGCGGCGCAACCCGGGCAAGCTCAACTACGGTTCGTCCGGCAACGGATCGTCCAATCACCTGTTCGGCGAATTGTTCGCGTCCATGGCGGGCGTCAAGCTCACCCACGTGCCTTACAAGGGCAGCGGACCGTCCGTTTCGGACACCATCTCCGGACAGATCCAGTTGAACTTCGCGCCGTTTCCCCTGGTGCGCGAGCACATCAAGGGTGGCAAGCTCAAGGCGCTGGCGGTGACGAGCGCCAAGCGCTCGCCGGTGCTGCCCGACGTGCCCACGGTAGCCGAGGCCGGCCTGCCGGGTTACGAGGCGGTGGGATGGTTCGGGCTGATGGCCCCCGCGGGCACGCCCAAGGCTGTCCTGGACCGGATCAACCGCGACGTGAACCAGGTGTTGAAGTCGCCCGCCATCCGGGAGAGCCTTGCGAGCGAAGGCGCCGAGCCGGCGGGCGGTTCGGTGGACGACGCGCGGCGTTCCATCGCCGAGGGCGAACGCAAGTGGGGAGGGCTGGTGGAGAAGCTGAACATCCAGCTCTGAGCGCCAGCCGGATCACTTCAACTGGCTGAGTGTCCGCACGGCCTCGCGCAGCGGTCCGATCAGCTTGTCCGGATCGAAGCGCGAGGCCGGCGTGACCAGGGACAGCGCGGCGATGCACGCGCCCTTGGCATCGAACACCGGCATGGCCACCGACTGCACCCCCGGCGTGTCGGTGCCTTCCGAGACCGCGTAGCCCTGCGCCGCGATCTCTTTCAGCATGGCCGGCCTGGCCAGCACGGCGCCCTGGCGCTGGAGCATTTCCCGGTAGGCCGGGCTGGATAGCGCGGTCAGCACCCGGCCGGACGAGCTGTCGTTCAGAGATAGCAGGGTGCCGACCTTGACGTCGGCG
Organism: Pigmentiphaga sp. H8; assembly: GCF_003854895.1. Taxonomy (NCBI): domain Bacteria; kingdom Pseudomonadati; phylum Pseudomonadota; class Betaproteobacteria; order Burkholderiales; family Alcaligenaceae; genus Pigmentiphaga; species Pigmentiphaga sp. H8. The sequence continues at coordinate 2,530,869 of NZ_CP033966.1, forward strand.
CGCACCGCCACCTGCTGTGCTTCCACGCGGCGCACCAGCCGCACGCAATTGCCGTTCAGCACGGCCAGCGAGGCCGTCTCCCCCACCTGCAGGACCAGCTCCTGCATCACGTGCGCGAACCGTTCCCCCAGATTGGCCTGCACCAGCGCCGTTTCGCCCACCAGCGCCGCGTGCAGCGACAGTCGGTAGCTGCCCTGGTCGGTCTGTTCCAGCCAGCCCGCTTCCATCAGCGTCAGCAGCTTCTGGTAGGTCGTGGCGCGGCTGCTGCCCGAGGCGGCCGCGAGTTCCATCAGCTTCATGGGCCGGTCGGACTTGCCCAGCAGATCCAGCAATTGCAGCGTCTTCAGTACCGAACTGAGCGGCCGGACGCCCCCGGCCTCGCGCGCTTCGAGCATGGCGCAGCTTCCTCGTCAGAAAAATTCTTGCATTCCCGGATGGGGAGTATAGAATGATTTAAATAGAATCATAAGTATTCTAATAGAATACATCAAAGCCGGGCAGCCGGCCAGGTGTTTCCCCTTGCGCCGCGTGGCCGGCGCGATGACGACAGGAGCATGCATGGACTTTGCCGACGTGGAAGAGGCCGTTGCGGCCCAGGCGCCAGCCGGCGCGGCGGCCGGGCGCGAGCCCCGCATCCGCAGCGCGGATCTATTGATGACGCCCGCCCGCATGGGGGTGATGCAGGCCAGCCGCCTGAGCGTGAGCCGGCTGCTGATGGCCAAGGCCATACGCGAGCGCTGGACCATCGAGCGGGTGCGCTGGCAGATCGACGAGCGCGCGCGCGGCACCGCGCTGTACCGCATCGACACGGGCGCGATGCCGTTCGATTTCATCGTCCATTCATTCGAACCGAAGATGGAGGGGCGGGCGGGCCGCATCATCGGCCGTGCCTGGGACATGATGGCGGCGCTGGTCGAAGGGCCCGTGTCCGAGCGCGACATCCGCATCACCGGCGAGGAAATCCCCAAGCTCTACGCGGGCCGCGCCACGCCGGGCACCTTGATCTGGGCCCGCTCGAACCGCAGCGCGCGCGTGTTCAACCACACGGTCGAGTCGCTGGCACAGGGGCGCCAGCCCGACGTGCCCACGCTGGCCGACGTCTGCTATCTGATGCGCAATACCGGGCTGGACGGCAACGGCACCTTCGGCACCCGTTCGTTCCGCGCGCTGGAAAGCACGCATCCGCTGCGGCGGCCGCTGGACGCGCAGATGCTGTGCGCCTACATGATGCGGGTGTTCTCGGTGGACCTGGTCAACCACCTGGCGCGCTGCGCCTCGCCGGCGGCGGCGAGGCTGGCGCCGGAGATCGAGCGTTTCCTGGGCGTGGGCAACGCCTCGGCGCTGGGGCTGATCCTGTATGTGAACAACCATCCCAAGCTGGTACACCACTGGGTACAGGCGCGCGAACAGGCCATCGTGGGCGCCAAGCGGCTGCGCGTGGCGGCAGGCGACGCGAAGCTGGCGCTGCTGCTCAAGCTGCTGGACAAGGCCATTGCCTACCGGCGCGAAGACCGGATGGACTATGAACAGTTCACGGCCAGCGCCGACCTTGCCGCCGACCTGGCGGCCATCCGGGCGCAGGTACAGGCGCTGCACGACACCGGCACGGTGCGTGGCAATGCCGAGCGCTATCCCTTGTCCGCGCTGTGCGACGCGCTGGACGGCACGGTGCACGAAGAAGCCTACGAGACCTTCCTGGGCCTGCTGACCGAGCTGGTGCCCGAGCTGTGCGACCGCCTGGCCGAGGGCCTGGCGGTGGACGAGGAATACGCGACCGATCCGTCGATGTCCATCGGCCACCTGCGCGATCTGCTGCATGCCGAATACGGCTGGGCCTTCGACATCGACCTGGATGCCGAGGGCGCGTCGAAGTTCGTCTGGTACAAGTCGGCCACCGCCGAGGAACCGCGCCGCGGCCCGCGCGCCGAGGCGGGCGAGGTCTTCAACCTGGGGCTGGACCTGCCGCGCCTGGTGACGGGGCTGGACCGCGAGATCGCCCAGCGTCCGGCCGCCACCAGCGTCGCGCGCTTCCTGCTGGAGAAGCCGGAATACCGCTTTATCGTCAGCCGCGTGCAGACGCTCAGCGGCCTGGCCTTCCACTCGCCCCACGCCAACATCATGGGCGAGCAGTTCGTGCCGTGCGAGATCACGCGTTTCATCAACATCGGCATACACGGCATCGACAAGACGCGCGACTACCTGCAGCGCAACCTGCGCGGCGTCATCTACCAGGGCGCGCCCACGGCCGCCGACATCGCCGCCGGTGCCGATCCCCATTGGTTCTATCCCCAGGAGCCCGTCCTATGAACAGGGAAGTCGTCGATTCTCCCCGCGTGTTCGATGTATCCGTGCGCGAGGCGCGCATGTGCATAGACCGCATCCTGCTGGTGTGCCGCCTGCCGCCCGGCTACGTGCACGGCGTGAGGGAAGTGGTGCTGCTTTCCCAGTCCATGGGGCTGGGCGGGTTCCGCGCCTTGTACGAAGGCTATGAACGGCTGCGCGAAGGGTCGCTGGACCGGGTGTCGGTGCAGGATGCCGACGACGGCGCGCTGGTGGTGGATGGCGGCGGCATCCACGCCTGGGTGCTGCTGCCCACCCTGATGGACCTGGGCGTGGAGCGCGCCCGGTCGGCGGGCCGCGCCACGCTGCGCGTGTCGGGCGTGCAGGACCTGCACGAGCTGCACGTCATGGCCGGGCTGGGCCGCCGCTACGGCACGGGCGCCGAGGTGTCGCAGCCCGACGAGGGCGAGGGCCACGGGCAGAAGGCGGTGGTGACGCTGTTCAACACCGCGCGGCCGCTGGGCATGGACGAATGGGATCCGCTGCTGGCCCGGGCCATCCGCCACGGCTATCCGGTCGACGGCGGCCTGTGGCGCGCCATCCATGCCTTGTCGAACGGGGCGCTGGCGCCGGACTCGGTGGTCTCGCGCCGCCATGCCGGGCCGGTCATCCTGCGCGACGACGGCACGCTGCAAGGCCGCCCGCCCGCCGACGACGACATGGACCTGAACATGCTCCGCCATGTCCCCTCCAGCCAAGGATGCGCGTGACGCGCGAAGGACGATGCAGATGAATACGGTCAACAAACAGGTCGGCATCATCGTCGACGGATTGTCGATGCCGGTGCCGGAGCGGCGCTGGTTCGAGGAGTGGCGCGAGGCCGGCATAGGTTGCGTGAACACCACGGTGGCGGTGTGGGAGAACGCCGCCCAGACCCTGGGCCTGCTGGGCAAATGGCGCGTCGTGCTGGAACAGAACCAGGACCTCGTCGCGCCCGCCGCCAGCGTGGCCGAGATCGAGGCCGTGGCCGCCTCGGGCCGCACGGCCGTGATGTTCGGGTTCCAGAACACCGCGCCGGTGGAGCACGACCTGGACCTGTTCGGCATGTTCCGGCAACTGGGCGTGTGCGTGATGCAACTGACCTACAACCTGCAGAACTACATCGGCTGCGGCTACTGGGAGGAAAAGGACACCGGGATCTCGTCGCGGTTCGGCCAGCTGGCGCTGGAGGAAATGAACCAGCTCGGCATCCTGATCGACCTGTCGCATTGCGGCGAGCGCACGACCCTGGAAGCCATCCAGATGTCCGGCAAGCCGGTGGCCATCACGCATGCCAACCCGCGCGAATACGTGGGCACGCCGGTATATGGCGCGGGCCGCCTGAAGCAGACCGAGGCCCTGCGCGAGCTGGCCCGGCGCGGCGGCGTGATCGGCCTGACGCCCAACCGCAACATGACCCGGCACGGTGCCGCGACCACGCTGGAACAGTTCGGCGACATGGTGGCCTGGACCGTGGACCTGCTGGGCGTGGACGCGGTTGCCATCGGCACCGACTATTGCCCCGGCCATCCGCGTTCGGTGCGCACCTGGTGGCGCTACGCGAAGTGGTCGCGCCAGAGCGCGCCGGCCAAGGAAATGGAGATCGCGCCGCACGAAGGCTGGTCCGAGTGGATGCGCACGCCGGCCGGATTGCAGAACATCATTGTCGAACTGGAGCGGCGCGGATTCGGCCGGGCCGACATCGACAAGATCATGGGGGGCAACTGGATGAGGCTGTTGCGTGAAACGATAGGCTGATTCATCGATTAGGAGCTGGGCCATGAACCGATTACTGCGGTGTATGTTGGGGGTGGGGGTGGGGGTGGTGGCGGCACTGGGCGCTGCCCCGTCCGCCCGGGCGCAGGACGACGCATTTCCGAGCCGGCCGATCCGGCTGCTGGTGGGATTCGCGCCGGGTGGCGGGACCGATGTGGTGGCGCGGGTCATCGCGCCCAGGCTGTCCGAGATCCTTGGCCAGTCGGTCGTCGTGGAAAACAAGCCGGGCGCGAGCGGCATCGTGGCCGGCGGCATCGTGGCCAAGGCGCCGCCCGACGGCTATACGCTGATGATGGGAGTGGTGTCGGTCAACACCATCCTGCCGCATCTGTTCAACAACATTCCGTACGACACCGCCACGGACTTCGCGCCCGTGACGCTGACGGCATCGGTGCCGCACTTCATCGCCGTCCATCCTTCCGTGCCGGTGCACAGCGTGCCCGAACTGATCGCCTACGCCAAGGCGCATCCGGGCCAGCTCAGCTTCCCGTCGGCCGGCAGCGGCACCACGCCCCACATCGCCGGCGAGATGTTCAAGAGCATGGCCGGGGTGCAATTGCTGCACGTGCCGTACAAGAGCACCGGGCAGTCCATGCCCGACCTGTTGGCGGGGCGCTTGCAGGTGGGGTTCGATACCTATCCGACCACGGCGCCCTACGTGAAGACGGGCAAGCTGCGCGCGCTGGCGGTGACCGGCGCGCGCCGGCTGGCGGAGTTTCCCGACCTGCCCACGGTGGCCGAGTCGGGCCTGCCCGACTATCGCTTCGCCACCTGGTACGGCGTCTTCGCGCCCAAGGGCACGCCGGCCGCCATCGTCAACCGCCTGCACGACGGCATCGCCAAGGCCATGGCGGCGCCCGACGTGCGCGAGCAACTGGTGAAGATGGGCGTGGATGGAACCGAAACCAGGACGCCGGAGGAGTTCGCGTCATTGGTGCGCGCCGACACGGAGCGCTTCGGCAAACTGGTGAAGGCGGCGGGCGTGCGGGTGGACTAGGGCCCTGCGCGGCGAAGGCCTCCCGCGGCGGTGGCGCGGGAGGTGTGCCGTGCAGGGCTAGGGATTGAGGATGGCCTGGAGCACGATGCCGGTGGCTACCCCGACCAGGAAGTAGTCGGCGCCGACGTTGATCCAGTGGTAGCCGCGCGGGGGCGGGGAGAGGCGATGGCCGCGCCAGTTGTCCACCACGTACTGCGGCCCGCGATAGGGGTAGGGGACGCGATCGCCCTTAGACCAGTGTCGATAGGCGGGGTCTCCGGGGCCGGGGCCCTGCGGCCCGCGGTGGCCGTGGCCGGGTGCCCGGCCCGGGCCGCGTCCCATGTCGTGGCCGGGACCTTGTCCGGGATGATTCATGCCCGGGTGGCCCGGTCCGCCGGGGCCATGGCCGCCGCCGGGCCGTCCGCCGGGAGGCCCGCCCTGCGCGTAGGTCGCGGCCGAGGCCGCGAGCAGGATACCGGTCAGCAGATGCGCCAGCAGGCGACTGGGTGCCATGATGATCTCCTTGAGGCAGTGCAGCGCCCGGAACACGGGCGTTGCATTGATTCTATGCCTCGCGCATGGCCGCGCCACCCCCACCGGGCCATGCAGGTATTGCAGCCTGTTTCAACCGGCTGGCGGCCTCATTCCACCGTGACGTTGGCGGCGCGCACGATGTCCTTCCACTTCAGGTAGTCGCTCTTGAGCAACTGGGCGAATTCCTCGGGCGACATGGCCTGCGCCTCGGCGCCCTGGGCGTGGATGGCATCGCGGGTCTCGGGCTGGGCCAGCAGCTTGTTGACCGCCGTGTTGACGGTGGCGACGATCTCCTTGGACGTGCCCGCCGGCATGAACAGGCCATACCAGGTGCTGACGTCGAAGCCCTTGTAGCCGAGCTCGGCGACGGTGGGCACGTCGGGCAGCGAGGTGCTGCGCTTGGCGCTGGTGACGGCCAGGGCGCGCAGCTTGCCGGACTGGATCTGCGCCATGGCCGACGGCACGGAGGACACCAGCAGGTCGACGTTGCCGGCCAGCACGTCCATCATGGCGGCGTTCGAGCCCTTGTAGGGGATGTGCCGGATGTCGATCTTCGCCGCGCCCTTGAAGATCTCGCCGGCCAGGTGGATGGTGGTGCCGCTGCCGGGCGACCCATAGGTGATGGCGCCGGGCTCGGCCTTGGCCGCCGCGACCACGTCGGCCAGGGACTTGAAGCGCGAATTGGCCTGCGTGACGATGACGATGGGCGTGTAGCCCACGTGCGCCACGGCCACCAGGTCCTTGGTCGGATCGTAGGCCACGCTCTTGTACAGCCAGGGCGCGACCACCAGGTTGTCCTTCTGGCCCATCACCATCTCGTAGCCGGTGGGCGCCGCGCGCACGGCCGCCGCGATGCCTATGGTGCCGCCCGCGCCGGCGCGGTTCTCGGCCACGATGGTCCATTTCTCGGATTCGCCCAGCCGGGTGGCGACGAGGCGGGAAAGAATGTCGGTGCCCCCGCCCGGCGGGAAGGGAATCAGGAGGCGGATGGGCTTGGACGGATAGGCCTGGGCGTGGGCGCCGGTGGCGGCCAGCGCCAGTGCGGCGATGGCAAGACATTTGCGGAACATGGGATGTCTCCTCGTTCTGAGGGCGTCAAGCATACCGGAATCCGCCGCCATGCCCGTGCCGGCCGGGCCTGTCGGCCGTCGCGCCTAGCACGTGGCGATGGAAAACAAGCGTCATTTCCTGGATCATGGGGGCATTCCAGTCAATAGAATATCGGGCGGACCGTTTTTCCCGACCGCGCCGGACCGGCCTTGCGCGTCCGGAGGGGAAAACGGCCCAGCCGTGGAGGAGGGAGCGCGTGCCCCCGCAGTACAACAACAGCCGGCGGACAGTCGGCACGAGGGAACCCGCCAACGACGCGAGGTTCCCGGGCGGCCTCGAGCCGGACACGGATTTCATACGCTACGCGCTGGACTGTGCCGCCATCGTGGCCAGTACCGATGCCCGGGGCACGATTACCTATGTCAATGCGCGGTTCTGCGAGATCAGCGGCTATTCCCGGCAGGAGCTGCTGGCTTCCAATCACCGCATGTTGAAGTCGGGCCTGCACGGCACGTCGTTCTTCCGCGCCATGTATCGCGAGATCGCGCAAGGCCGGGTCTGGCACGGCGAGATCTGCAACCAGCGCAAGGACGGTTCGCTCTACTGGATGGAAACGACCATCGTGCCGCATGTCCTGCAGGACGGGACGGTGGACAGCTACACCTCGATCTGCCTGGACATCACCGAGCGCAAGCTGCTCGAGGACGCCTTGAGGAGCAGCAAGGAGAGCCTGCGGCGCATCGCCTACGTCGATCCGGTGACGGGGCTGCCTAATCGCAGCTGGTTCCACCACCACGTGGCGTCGCTGGTGGGCGAATGCCGGCGGGCCGGCACGGGGTTCCACCTGGGGCTGATGGACGTTGACGCCTTCAAGGAGATCAACGACTTCTTCGGCCACCTGGCCGGGGACGAATTGCTGCGGGAAGTCGCCCGGCGGCTGGGCGCGATGGGCGACGCCCGCCTGTCGGTCTCGCGGATGGGGGGCGACGAGTTCGGGCTGGTGCTGACCGGCGCGACCGACGACGAAGCCACCGCGGTGTTCGAACGGGCGCTGGAACGCGTGCGCGATCCCCTGCGCATCGCCGAGACGTCGCGGCGGTGTTCGGCCAGCCTGGGCGTTTCCGTGTATCCCGGCCATGGCGAGGACAGCGAAAGCATGTTCCGGGCGGCCGACCTCGCGCTCTACCATGCCAAGTCGCTCGGCCGCGATCGCCTGGAATGCTTCGAGCCCACGCTCAGGGAAACCGCCGAGCGCAAGTCCGAGCTGCTGGCCGAGATCGAGACGGGGCTGCGCCGCGAGGCCTTCGAACTGCATTACCAGCCCATCGTTCCGGTCGCGCCGGGCGGCAAGGTCGCGCTGGAAGCCCTGATGCGCTGGCGCCACCCGCAGCGCGGTCTGCTGCCGCCCGCCGCGTTCCAGGAAGGCTTCGCCGATCCGGCGGTACGCGCGGCGCTGGGCATGTTCATGCTCGAACGCGTGTTCCGCGACGTCGACGCACTGTACGCGCGGAACATCCGGCTCGGCCGCGTGGCGATCAACCTGACGAACTCCGATTTTCGTTCCGAGGTCTTCCTGGATCGTTTTTTCGCGCTGTTCCGCGACAGCGGGATCGGTCCGGACCGATTCTGCGTCGAGGTCACGGAAAGCATGTTCCTGGGACTGAACCAGAAGCGGGTCGAGGACGGCCTGCGCCGCCTGCACGAGGCCGGCGTCGAGATCGCGCTGGACGACTTCGGCACCGGCCATGCGTCGCTGACCCACCTGCGCCTGCTTCCCATCGACAGGTTGAAGATAGACCGCAGCTTCGTCGCCAACCTGGTGGCGTCGGCCGAAGACCAGGCCATCGTGCGGGGCATCATCGACATCGCGCACAGCCTGGGCAAGACCGTGACGGCCGAGGGCGTGGAAACCTCGGAGCAGGCCAGGCTCCTGGCCCGCATGGGCTGCGACCTGCTCCAGGGCTGGTATTTCGGCAAGGCATGCGACGCCGGCGGCCTGTCCGACGTCCTCGACATGATGCCGCCCGTCGGCGATCCCTAGGCCGGAGGAAGCGCAAGGGAATGGACGCCAAGTCGGTCTTCGTGACGGTTGCGCTGATGGTGCTGGCCAACGGCGCCGTGCTGGCGAACGTCTACCGCGATCTTCCCGGGACGCTGAGGCCCGCCGCGATCCGCTGGCAGGCCGGAACGGCCCTGGTCGCCCTGGGCAGCGGCTTCTTCGCGTTCGGCAACATCATGCCCTTGCCGATCATGGTCACCCTGGCCAACGGCATGCTCCTGTCCGGCCTGGGCGCCTACCACCGGGCGTTCGAACGCTTCTACGGCCGCCGTTCGTCGCCGGCGGACGTCGCGATCGCCCTGGTCGCGGTGGCCGGCACGTTCTGGCTGTCGGCCATCGAGCCGTGCTTCATCTGCCGCGTCGAGCTGCTGTCGGCCGCCTGGACGCTGCTGCTGCTCCGGTCGATGTGGCTGCTGCACGCCATGCGCGCGGAGGACGAGTCGCGCAGCCGGCGCATGCTGATCGTGATCTATGGCCTGGTCGTCATCTACGTCCTCGGCCGGCTCGTGGTCTACCTGCATCTGGACGTGCCGCGCGAGACCACGATCGCGACCAACGACTACGGCATCAATCTGATCTCGCCCATGTTTGTGGCGCTGCTGCCGGTGATCGGCACCACGGCGTTCGTGCTGCTGTGCGCCGAACGCGTGAAGCGCCAGCTGGAGATCGCGGCGGCCACCGACTATCTGACCGGCCTGCCGAACCGGCGCACGCTGGTGGCGGACGGGAACACGGCGTTCCGCCGGACGCGCGAGACCGGCGTCGGGCTGGCCGTGGGCGTGATCGACATCGACCATTTCAAGGCGATCAACGATACCTACGGCCACGGCGTGGGCGACGAGGTGCTGACCTTCGCCGCGGATTGCCTGAAGCAGGCGGCCCGCAAGGGAGACCTGGTCGCGCGCACCGGCGGCGAGGAGTTCGTGGTGCTGATGGACGACCTGGACCTGCCGGCGGCCGCCGCGGCGCTCGAGCGCATCCGCGTCGCCGTGGCGGACAGCCGCTTCAGCATCGACGGCGCGCCGGTACCCATCACCATTTCCGCCGGCGTGGCCAGCTGCGAGCCGCGCGATCGCGACTTCGACGACGTGTTCCGCCGGGCCGACCGGGCGCTGTACCTGGCGAAGCTGGCGGGGCGCGACCGCGTGAAGCAGGCGGTGGCCTAGGCACTGTTACAGCATCGCGCTCAGCATCCGGCGGCCGCCCAGCAGCTCCGGCAGCAGGATCTCCACCATTTTTTCCAGCGTATAGCGGCCCGTGGCCGCGACCAGGCTCATGGCCGCGACCGTGCGTCCGGTCTGGTCTTGGATGGGAACGGCGATGGAGCGCAGGCCCAGTTCAAGTTCCTCGTCGCTGGTGGCATAGCCCAGGCGCCGCGTTTCCTCCAGCAGCGCCGTCAGCTCGGGAATCCCGGTGCGGGTGCGCGGCGTGAGCGCGCGGCGCGGCATGCGGCCCAGCAGGCGCGCGATTTCCTCGTCGGGCAGGGCGGCCATCAGCACTCGCCCGGTGGCGGCGCAATGGGCGGGCAGGCGCGAGCCCATGCTCAGGCCGTCCGACAGGCTGCGGCGGGTGGCGGCGCGCGCCACGAACACGACTTCGCCGCCGTCCAGCACGGCCAGGGAACTGGATTCCTTGGTGCGCTCGCTGATGGTTTCCAGCACCGGCTGGACCAGCTTGGGCAGGGGGCTGGAGCTGACATAGGCGTGCCCCAGGCGCAGCGCGCGGGGCGCCAGCCGGAAATACCTGCCGTCGCTTTCCACGTAGCCCAGCCGCTGCAGCGTCAGCAGCGAGCGGCGCGCCGTGGCGCGCGGATGGCCGGTGATCTCGGCTGCTTCGCTCAAGGTGAGCGGGCCGCTGCGCAGGCCGAAGGCCTCGATGATGGCCAGGCCTTTCTCCAGGCCGGCCACGTATTCCTTGTCTTCCTTGCTGCGGGGTTCGGGCACGGTGCTCATGGTCGAGGGAATGTTCGTTTTGCGAACATTCTAACCACTTTTCTTGATCATCGGATATTGCCGAACTAACGTTCGCTTTGCGACTTTCTGTTCGAGTTTAACCCAACGAGGTCAAGGATGAGACAACCAGCATGGACAGCCTGTGCCATCGCGGCATGGGCGGTGATCGCCAGCCCGGCCCAGGCCGACGAGGGCGCCTTCCCCAATCGTCCGATACGCATCGTCGTGCCTTATTCGGCCGGCGGCACCGCCGACGTGCTGCCGCGCATCATCGGCGAAAAGCTCAACGCGGCGTGGGGCCAGCCCGTCATCATCGACAACCGGCCCGGCGCGGGCGGCAACATCGGCGCCGACATGGTGGCCAAGGCGGCGCCCGATGGCTACACGCTGCTGGCCACGCCGCCGGCGCCGCTGGTCATCAACCAGTATCTGTACAAGAGCCTGCCCTTCGATCCCGAGCGCTTCGCTCCCGTGGCCGTGCTGGCGCGCGTGCCCAACGTGCTGGCGGTCAAGACCGCGCTGCCGGTGAAGTCGGCGCAGGAATTCATCGGCTATGCCCGCAAGAACGGCGGGCAGGTCACGGTGGCGACCCAGGGCAACGGCACGACCTCGCACCTGACCGGCGCGCTGGTCGCGGCCCAGGCCGACCTGGACTTCGTGTTCGTGCCGTACAAGGGCACGGCGCCGGCGTTGGCCGACCTGATGGGCGGCCAGGTCGATGCCTTCTTCGACAACATCAGCTCGACCTTCCGCCAGCACGAATCGGGCAAGCTGCGCATCCTGGCCGTGACCAGCGCGCAGCGCAGCCCCTTGCTGCCCAAGACGCCCACGCTGGCCGAGTCGGGGCTGCCCGGCTTCGACGTCAGCACCTGGTTCGGCGTGGTCGCGCCGGCCGGTACGCCGCCGGAGGTGGCGCGCAAGCTCAACGCCGCCATCGTCGAGGTCCTGAAGATGCCGGACGTCAGGCAGAAATTCATCGAGCAGGGCGCCGAGGTGGCAGGCGACACGCCGGCCCAGATGGCCGAGTTCATGCGGACCGAACGCGTCAAGTGGAAGAAGGCCATCGACACGGCCGAAGTCACCATCAACTGATGCTTGCAGCAACGAGGAAGTCCATGTCCCACAGCGACACCCGAGAACCCCGGACCTGGGAGCCCGGCCTGACCCGCGTGCCTTACTGGCTCTACCGCGACCAGGAAATCCACGACGCCGAGCAGCGGCGCGTCTTCCAGGGGCCGACCTGGAACTACCTGTGCCTGGAGGCCGAGATTGCCGAGCCGGGCGCCTATCGCACCACCTTCGTGGGCGACATGCCGGTGATCGTCGCGCGCGACGAGGACGGCGAACTGCAGGCCTTCGAGAACCGCTGCGCCCATCGCGGCGCGCTGATCGCGCTGGACGACGGCGGCCAGACGCGCGACTTCGCCTGTGTCTACCATGCCTGGCGCTACGACCTGCAGGGCAACCTGCGCGGCGTCGCGTTCCAGCAGGGCGTGAACGGCAAGGGCGGCATGCCGCCGGAGTTCCGCATGGAGGACCATCACCCGCGCAAGCTGCGCACCGCCAGCGTGGCGGGCATGGTGTTCGGCAGCCTGGACGAGGACGTGCCGCCGATCGAGGAGTACCTGGGCGAGGAGATCCTGGAACGCATCGAGCGCGTGCTGTGCAAGCCGGTGGAGGTGATCGGCCGTTTCAAGCAGACCATTCCGAACAACTGGAAGCTGTACATGGAGAACGTCAAGGACTCCTACCATGCCAGCCTGCTGCACGTGTTCTTCACCACCTTCAACATCAACCGCCTGTCGCAAAAGGGCGGGGTGATCGTGAGCGAAAGCGGCGCCCACCACGTCAGCTATTCGAAGGTCGCTCACCAGCCGCAGGCCAGCGCCGAATACAGCGCCGAGAAGCTGCGGTCGGACATGGAAGGCTACGCGCTGGCCGACCCCAGCATGCTGGACGGCTGCGACGAGTTCGGCGACGGCGTGACCTTGCAGATCCTGTCGGTGTTTCCCGGTTTCGTGCTGGCGCAGATCCAGAACACCCTGGCCGTGCGCCAGATCCTGCCCGACGGGTTGGACCGGACGGTGCTGAACTGGACCTACCTGGGCTTCCAGGACGACACGCCCGAGTTGCGGCGCATGCGGCTCAGGCAATCCAACCTGACGGGGCCGGCGGGCTTCGTGTCCATGGAGGATGGCGCGGTGGGCGGTTTCGTGCAGCGCGGCATCGCGGCAAGCCGCGATCAGGAGGCCGTGCTGGAGATGGGCGGCGGCGGCATCGAGACCCAGGAGAACCGCACCACCGAAGCGTCGGTGCGCGGATTCTGGAACGCCTATCGCGGCTACATGGAGATCTGAAGCATGGCCGAATTCACCCAAGAGCGGCTGGGCATCCTGAACGCCGCCTACGCGCGCTGCATCGACAACGACGAGGTCGAGGCCTGGCCGGCGTTCTTCGAGGAGCGCTGCCTGTACGTGGTCAATACCGCCGAGAACCACGCGGCCGGCATGGAGGCGGGGGTGATCTACGCCGACACGCGCGCCATGTTGCACGACCGCGTGTCGGCGCTGCGCGATGCCAACGTCTACGAGCGCCACCGCTATCGCCACATCGTCGGCCAGCCGTTCGTGCTGGGCATCGAGGATGGCGCGGCCAGCGTCGAGACGCCCTTCATCGTGGTGCGCATCATGCGCGATGGCGCCACCGAGGTGTTCGCGTCCGGCCGCTACCTGGACCGCGTGGTCGAAGGCGCGGACGGGCAGCTCAGGTTCGCCCGGCGGCTGGCCATCTGCGACAGCCGGAACATCGATACCTTGCTGGCGATACCGCTATGAGCGGAGCCGTCCGACCACCGGGGGAAAGGGCGCGCAAGCGCATCGCCATCGCGCTGGGCGATGCCAACGGCATCGGTCCGGAGATCGCGGTGAAGGCCGCCCGTGCGCTGCGCGGCGAGCCGGTCGATTGCGTGCTGGTGGGCGATGGTTTCGTGCTGCGCGAGCAGGTGGCCCGCCATGCGCCCGGCATGGCGCTGACGGCCTTCGAGCCGGGCGCGGTGCGCCTGCCGGATCAACTGCCGTGGGTCGACGTGGCGGCCCTGCCGCAGGCGGAGTACGCACCGGGCGAGGTGCGCGCCGGCGCGGGCGCGGCCATGGTGGCCTACGTCCGCGAAGCGGTGCGCCTGGCCCGGGCCGGGCTGGTCGACGCCGTGGTCGGCTGTCCGCATTCGGAGACGTCGGTGGCGCGGGCCGGCATTCCGTTCTCGGGCTATCCGGGGCTGATCGCGCAATTGACCGGGACGCCGGCCGACCGGGTGTTCCTGATGCTGGCCACGCCCGATCTCAGGATCGGCCACGTGACGCTGCACGAGCCGGTGCGCCAGGCGCTGGCCCGGCTGGATACGCAACTGGTCGTGGACGCGGCGCTTGCCATCATAGACGGCGCGCGTGCGATAGGCATCGAACGGCCGCGCCTGGGCGTCTTCGGCATCAACCCGCACGCGGGCGAGGGCGGCCTGTTCGGCGGCGAGGACCAGGCTATTACCGAGCCCGCGGTGGCGCGCCTGCGCGCCATGGGCCTGGACGTGGACGGCCCGCAAGGGGCCGACCTGATGCTGGCGCAGCGCGGGCACGACGTGTACCTGGCCATGTTCCATGACCAAGGCCACATTCCCGTCAAGCTGCTGAGCCCCCGGCAGGCCAGCGCGCTGTCGCTGGGCGGCGGCGTGCGCTTCAGCAGCGTCGGACACGGCTGCGCCTTCGACATCGCAGGCCAGGGCACGGCCGATGCCTCGGCCGTGCTGCGCACCGTGCGCCTCTTGGCCGGGTTGGCCGATCACTAGGTCCGCCGGACCGGATGGAATCCATGCAATACACCATACGCATCGATCAACGAGACATCGAATTTCCCTGCGAGGACGGCCAGACCGTCCTGGACGGCGCGCTGGCCGCCGGCTACGAGATCCCGTACTCCTGCCGCACCGGTATCTGCGGCAGTTGCCGGGGGCGCATCGTGCGGGGGGACGTCCGTGGCGGGGCCGGCCAGGGCGTGCTGGACGAGGACGAACGGCGCGAGGGCGGGGCGTTGCTGTGCCAGGCCCGGCCCTGTTCCGACCTGGACGTGGCGGTGCGCGACATCGAACGCCGCGATCCGGCCGCCAGCAAGACCGTGGCCGCCAAGGTCTACCGGCTGGCCCGCGCCGCCCACGACGTGACGGTGCTGCACTTGCGCTTTCCCGCTGGCACGCGGGTGCGCTTCAAGGCCGGGCAGTACCTGCACGTGCGGATGGCGGACGGCGCCGTCCGCCATTTCTCCATGGCCAACCCGCCGCAGCAGAGCGACGGCGTGGAACTGCACGTCCGCCACGTCCCCGGCGGCAAGTTCTCCGGCTACGTGGCGGAGTCGGTGCAGGCCGGCCAGTTCCTGGACGTGTCGCTGCCGTTCGGCGACTTCTATCTGCGCGAGACCGGCCGGCCCGCGGTGCTGGTGGCCAGCGGCACCGGCTTCGCGCCCATCAAGTCCATCGTCGAGGACGCCATTCGCCGCAAGCTCGATCGGCCCATGACGCTTTACTGGGGCGCCCGGCGGGAAGAGGACCTGTACCTGGCGGACCTGCCGCGCAAGTGGGCCGACAAGCATCCCTGGTTCCGCTTCGTGCCCGTGCTGTCCGACAGCCCGGCGGACGCCGGCTGGCAGGGGCGCCAGGGGTTCGTCCACCAGGCGGTGCTGGACGACTTCGCCTCGCTGGCCGACCATGAGGTCTATGCCTGCGGCGCGCCCGCGATGATCAGCGCGGCGCGCCAGGGCTTCGTGCACGAGCGGGGGTTGGCCATCGACCGCTTCTATTGCGATGCCTTCGTGCCCATGGCGCCGCAGGCGGCATAGCGGCCGTGTCCGCTCCGGGCTGTGCCAGAATGAGGCGTCGTCGGGTGCGGAGCTTTCATGGACTGGATTCAACGCCTGCGTGTCAGGCAACTGTATGTGCTGGTCTCTCTGCACGAGACGGCCAACCTGAGCCTGACCGCGGCGCGGATGCACATGACCCAGCCCGCCTTGTCGAAATGGCTGCGCGAACTGGAAACGGACCTGGGCGTGGAGCTGTTCGAGCGGCATTCGCGCGGGCTGGTGCCCACGCGCTTCTGCGACACGCTGGTCGGGCATGCGCGGACGGTGCTGGGGGAACTCGAACGCACCGGCGAGACGCTGCGCGCGATGAGCGACGGTTCGGACGGGCAGTTGCTGGTCGGCACCACGCCCATCGGGACCAGCGGGCTGCTGCCCGCGTGCCTGGGCAATTATCGCCGCCTGCGGCCGGGCATCTGCACCGTCGTCCACGAGAACTCGCTGGAAAAGCTGCTGCCCCAGCTCAAGGAAGGCAGGCTGGATTGCATCGTGTCCCGCATCGAGGCGCCCGTCGATCCCGCGGTCGTGGCCGAGCCGCTGCAGGAGGAAGGAATATGCGTGGTGGCCAGCCGCGGCCACCCGCTGGCGCGGCTGCGCAAGGTGACCTGGGCCCAGGCCCGCGATTATCCGTGGGCGATGCCCCAGGCCGGCACGCCCCTGCGGCGCGAAATGGAGCTGGCGCTGGCAGCGGTGGGCGAGCCGCTGCCGCGCGCGGCCATCGAGGCCTCGTCGGTGGTGCTGATCGCCTCGCTGCTGCAGGACGACGAGATGCTGGCGGTGATGTCGGATGCCGTGGTGCTGGCGCTGTCCCGGCTGGAACGCCTGAAGGTCCTGCCCCTGGCGCTGGGGCGCCGGGCCACGGTGGGGGTGCTGCGGCGGGCCGGCACGATGCCAACGCCGGTGCTGGAGGATTTCCTGTCCTGCCTCAGGCAGGCCGCGGGGGCGGGCGGCCGGAATAACCAGAATTCATGACAGCGGGCCCATTAGTCATTATCCAGCCTGGGCCCGGGCATCCATACTCCCGGCACAAATCCATCATGCAAGGAGACAACATGGGTGCGACCCGTATTCTCGTCGCGGCCTGTGCCACGTTCGCCGCGACCGCCGCCGCGCAGCCGGCGGCCTTTCCGTCCCGGCCCGTGCGCATCGTCGTGCCCTTCGCCCCGGGCGGCGCCGTGGACGTGATGACGCGGCAACTGGCGCGCGTGATTGCCGAGCAGCAGGGCTATACCGTCATCGTCGAGAACAAGCCCGGCGCGTCCGGCCTGATCGCTTCCGAGGCGGTGGCCAAGTCCGCGCCCGACGGCTACACGCTGCTGATGGCGACCTCGAACACGCACGGCGTGAACAGCTTCCTGTTCAAGCAATTGCCTTACGATCCGATCAAGGACTTCACTCCGGTGGCGATGGTGGCCGACAACGTCGTGGTGCTGCTGGCGCACCGATCGTTCCCGGCGACGAATTTCCAGGAAGCGGTGGCCCTGATCCGCAAGGAACCGGGCAAGTACAGCTATGCCTCGCCCGGGTCGGGCACGGTCCATCACATGGGCATGGAGCTGCTGAAGGCGGCCGCCCGCCTGGACGTGGTGCACGTGGGCTACAAGGGCGCCGGCCCCGCGATGGCCGACCTGGCGGCCGGACACGTGCCGCTGATGATGGGCGGCATCGCGCCGGCGGCGCCGTTCATCAAGTCGGGCGCGGTGCGCGTGCTGGCCGTGGCCAATCCCGAGCCGTTCCCCACGCTGCCCGGCGTGCCGCTGTTCAAGGACGTGGCGCCGGACGTATCGGTGACGTCATGGATGGGACTGACCGCGCCGGCCGGCACGCCCGCCGCCGTGGTGGACCGCCTGAACGCCGACGTGCGCAAGGCGCTGGACAAGCCCGGTTTCGCGCAGACCATGGCCGATCTCGGCATGGTGCCCCATCCGATGAGCCCGGCCGACATGGGCCGCCAGATCGCCGCCGAGATGCCCAAGTGGAAGCGGGCGGTGCAGATTTCCGGCGCCACCGCCGAATGAGCCCGGACGACAACGCCTCGATGGAATCCCCGATGCCGCAATCGCAACGCCCCGTCAATTTCCTGCTGTTCATCACCGACCAGCATCGCGCCGATCACCTGGGCGCCTACGGCAACCGGGTCGTCGCCACGCCCAACCTGGACGCGCTGGCCGCCGCCGGCTGGCGCGGCGACGAGATGCACGTCGCCACCCCCATCTGCATGCCCAACCGCGCCAGCCTGTTGACCGGCCGCTATCCGTCGGCCCATGGCGCGCGCCACAACGGCATCCCGCTCGACCTGCAATCGGCCACCTTCGTGGACGTGCTGCGCCAGGCCGGCTACCGCACCTCGCTGGTGGGCAAGGCGCATTTCCAGAACATGACGGACAACCCGCCGCCCTGGCCGCCCAATCCCGCCGACCGGCTGGCGCGCGAGGCGAAGGTGCGCGGGCCCGGGCGCTACGACCAGGAGAACCGCAACAAGTGGCTGACCCGGGAGGGCTACGATCTCGACTATCCGTTCTACGGTTTCGAGGACGTGGACCTGGTGGACGACCACAGCGACTCGGTCCATGGCCACTACCGCCAGTGGCTGCGCCGCCACCATCCCGAGGTCGAGGCCCTGATCGGGCCGAAGGCCGCCACGCCCGCGCCGGACTACGTGCTGACCTCGTTCGGCCAGGCCTGGCGCACGGCGGTGCCCGAGGAACTCTATCCCAGCGCCTACATCGCCGACCGTACCATCGAGCGCCTGGAGCGCGCCGGCAGCCAGCCGTTCTTCATTCAGTGCTCGTTCCCCGATCCGCACCATCCCTTCACGCCGCCGGGCAAGTACTGGGACATGTACGACCCCGACGAGATGGCGCTGCCGCCGTCCTTCCACACCGGCGAGGCGCCGCTGCCCCACGTCGAATGGCTGTACCGCCAGCGCGACGGCGGCAAGGCGGTCAAGCACACGCCCGCCATCTTCGCCTGCACCGAGCGCGAGGCCAAGGAAGCGCTGGCGCTGAACTACGGATCGATCACCAACATCGACCACCAGATCGGCCGGGTGCTGGCGGCGCTGAAACGGCTGGGGCTGGACCAGGACACGGTGGTGATCTTCACCAGCGACCATGGGGACTACCTGGGCGACCATCAGTTGATGCTGAAGGGGCCCATCCACTACCGCGGCCTGGTGCGTGTGCCGTTCATCTGGCACGACCCCGCGCTGCCGGCGCGGGGCGCCGGCAGCGCGCTGGCCAGCACCATCGACGTCGCGCCCACGATCCTGGAGCGGGCCGGCGTGGCGGGCTTCAACGGCATCCAGGGCAAGAGCCTGCTGGACGTCATGGCCGGCAAGGCCGAGCGCGTGCGCGAACACCTGATGATCGAGGAAGAGGGCCAGCGCGTCATCCTGGGCTTCGATGCGCGCATCCGCTGCCGCACCCTGCGCTCGGACCGCTATCGCCTGACCATCTACGACGGCGCCGAGTGGGGCGAGCTGTACGACCTGGAGCGCGATCCCATCGAGGCCAGGAACCTGTGGGACGATGCCGAATACGCGGGCGTGAAGGCCGACATGATGCAGGCCCTGGCGCGCGACATGCTCCATCACATCGACACCAGCCCCTATCCCGACGCATTAGCTTGATCCCCCCTACGCGCTGACGCGCGCCCCCCAGGGGGCGATGCGGGTGGACCGGAAGGGAAGCCCACCCCCACGCCCTTCGGGCGCCCCCTCAAGGGGGCGATGCGGGTGGACCGGCAAAGCCGGATCCACCGCATCCTTGGGGGTAGCTGATCAGTCCAGGGTGATTTTCAGATCGCGGATCAGTTTTTGCCAGAGCTCGCTTTCGCTCTTGACCAGGGCGGCGTATTCCTGGGGCGTGCTGCCTACGGGCTCGATGCCGAATTCCACCAGTTTCTTGTTCACGGCCGGGGTCTTGATGGCGGCGGTGACTTGTTTTTGCAGGGTGGCGATGACCTCGGGCGGGGTGTTCGCGGGAGCGACCATGCCGACCTGGGCCGACGCTTCCACGCCCTGGATGCCCAGTTCCGCGAAGGTGGGCACGTCGGGCAGCTGCGGCAGGCGCGTGGGGTTGGCCACGGCCAGCGGGCGGACCTTGTGGCCCTTGATGAAGGCGTTGCCGGCCGCGAGGTCGGTCATCATGGCCGGCAACTGGCCGCCGGCCACGTCGACCAGCGCGGGCGCGGCGCCGCGATAGGCGATGTGCAGCATGCGCATGCCGGTGCGTTCCTTCAGCAGTTCCATGGCCAGGTGGTGCGGGCTGCCCGCGCCGGCCGAGGCGTAGCTGTACTTGCCCGGCTGGCTCTTGACCTTGGCGATGAAGTCCTTGGCGTCCTTGAACTCGGTGTTCGGGCCCACGATCAGGATCATGGGGAACTTGCCCATGAGCGTGACGGGCGCCAGGTCGCGCGTGGGGTTGTAGCTCAGGTTCTTGTACAGGGCGGGGTTGAACACCAGCGTGCCGTTGTCGGCCGACAGCACCGTGTAGCCGTCGGGCGCGGCGCGCGCCGTCTCGACCGCGCCGATGGCCGTGTTGCCGCCGGGCTTGTTGTCCACCACGACCGGCTGCTTGATGAGCTCGGACAACTGGGCGCCGATGGTGCGGGCCAGGAAGTCGGAACCGCCGCCCACCGCGTAGGGAACGATCCAACGGACGGGCTTGGAGGGATAGGCGTCGGCCGCAGCGGCCGCGCCGGTCCAGAGGACCAGCGCCGAAGCCGCCAGTGCCGTCGTCCACGTGCTTTTCATGCTTGTCTCCTTGGGGTTGTCAGGGTTGGGGCAGGGCGGGCAGGATGGTGCCGGCGCACGAGCCGAAGCCCACGCGGTAGCCGTCGCCCTGGCACCAGCCGGTCAGGATGACTTCATCCCCGTCCTCGATGAAGGCGCGGGTCGCCCCGCCGATGTCCACCGGATGCTTGCCGTTGCCGGTGAGTTCCAGCAGCGATCCGTACGAGCCCGCGTCGGGCCCGCTGATCGTGCCGGACCCCATCAGGTCCCCCACCCGGGTATTGCAGCCGGACACCGTATGGTGCGCCAGTTGCTGAGCCATCGTCCAGTACATGTGCTTGAAGTTGGTACGGGCGATGGAGGACGCCTGGTCGCGGCCCTGCAGGCGCAGCGAGACTTCCAACTGGATGTCGAAGGCGTGCTGGCCGTCGTGGCGCAGGTAGGGCAGGGGCTCGGGTTCCTGCCGGGGCTGCCGGGTGCGGAAGGGCGCCAGGGCATCCATCGTGACCACCCAGGGTGAAATGGTCGTGGCGAAGCCCTTGGAATTGAAGGGGCCCAGCGGCACGTATTCCCAGGCCTGGATGTCGCGCGCGCTCCAGTCGTTCAGCAGGACCATGCCGAAGATGTGCGATTCGGCCTCGTCGCTGGACACCGGTTCGGCCATGCCGTTGGGCACGCCGACGAAGAAACCGGTTTCCAGTTCGAAGTCCAGCTTCAGGCAGGGCGAGAACACCGGCCTCTCCTGGTTGGGAAGCTTGATCTGCCCGTTGGGCCGCCGTACCGGCGTGCCGCTGACGACCACCGACGAGGCGCGGCCGTTGTAGCCGATGGGGATCTCCAGCCAGTTCGGCAGCAGCGCGTTCTTGGGATCGCGGAACAGGGCGCCGACGTTGGTCGCGTGTTCCTTCGACGAATAGAAGTCGGTATAGCCGGGGATCTCGACCGGCAGCAGCAGCGTGGCGCCCGCCTGCGGCACCAGCGCCTGGGCGCGCGCCGCGGCGTCGTCGCGCAGGGTGGCCGTATTGGCGGCCAGCAGCGTGCCGAGCTGGCCGCGCACGCTGCGCCAGGTTTCCCGGCCGGCGGCCATGAAGGCGTTCAGGCTGCCGGTGGCGAACAGGGGGCGGGGCGTGCGCAGCAGTCCCGTCTGTTCGAGCCGGGCGAGGTCCAGGATCTGGTCGCCGATGGCCACGCCCACCCGGGCGTCGGCGCTGGCGGACGGCTTGAACACGCCGTAGGGCAGGTTCTGGATGGGGAAGTGGCTGTCGGCGGCATTGGCCGACTCGACCCAGCTTCTCAGGCTGGGAGCGATCGTGGGATCGGCGGGATTCATCGGGTCTCCGGGGAAAAATGCTTGGTCAGGTTCTGCCAGCACTGGAAGTACTGGCTTTGCAATTGGGCGGTGTCCAGCGCGTAGCGGGTGGGCTTGATGACGTGCCGGGTCTCGAACATGAACGCCATCGTATCGCCGACCTTGTGCGGCTGGGAGGTGTCCGCGCGCGAGGCTTTCTCGAAGGTGTCGCCGTCGGGGCCGTGGCCGGTCATGCAGTTGTGCAGGCTGGCGCCGCCCGGCACGAAACCCTCGGCCTTGGCATCGTAGGCGCCGTGCACCAGGCCCATGAACTCGCTGGCCACGTTGCGATGGAACCAGGGTGGGCGGAAGGTGTCCTCGGCGGCCAGCCAGCGCGGCGGGAAGATGACGAAATCCAGCGAATCCACGCCCGGCGTGTCGCTGGGCGCCTGCAGCACCAGGAAGATGGACGGATCGGGATGGTCGTAGCTGATCGAGCCTATGGCGTTGTAGCGCCGCAGATCGTACTTGTAGGGGGCGTAGCTGCCGTGCCAGGCCACCACGTCCAGCGGCGAGTGGCCGATGGCGGCGCGCCACAGGCGGCCGCCGAACTTGGCCACCAGCTCGAAGCGGCCTTCGCGGTCCTCGTAGCTGGCGCAGGGGGTCAGGAAGTCGCGCGGGTTGGCCAGGCCGTTCGAGCCGATCACGCCCAGGTCGGGCAGGCGCAGCAGGGCGCCGAAGTTTTCGCAGATGTAGCCGCGCGCCTCGCCGTCGGGCAGCGACACCTGGAAGCGGCAGCCGCGCGGCACGACCGCGATCTCTTGCGGTTCGAGGTCGATCACGCCCAGCTCGGTGGCGATGCGCAGGCGCCCTTGCTGGGGCACGATCAGCAGTTCGCCGTCGGCGCTGTAGAAGTAGCGGTCCTGCATGGAGCGGTTGGCGGCGTACAGGTGGATGGCGCAGCCCTGCATGGCATCGGCCGATCCGTTGCCGGCCATGGTGACCCAGCCGTCGACGAAATCGGTAGGCGCCTGCGGCATGGGCAGCGGATCCCAGCGCAACTGGTTGGGCGAAGTGGGCGGCACCTGGCTGAAGTCGCCCACCAGGCGCGGGCTTTCCATGGGCTCGAACGGCAGGTGCACCGCGGCGGGCCGGATCCGGTACAGCCACGAGCGGCGGTTGTGGCTGCGCGGCGCGGTGAAGGCCGTGCCTGACAGTTGCTCGGCATACAGCCCGTAGGGCGCGCGCTGGGGGGAATTGCGTCCCACGGGCAGGGCGCCCGGCAAGGCTTCGGTGGCGAATTCATTGCCGAAGCCCGACATGTAGCCGGTGCTGGTGGCAGTTTCGGCGGGATGAGGGGTCGTGGTCATGATCGTCTGCGGGGTGGGATCAAAAATTTACGTCGAAAGTAACGCATTTACGTTAAGCGTAATTTTTGTTGGCGACGGCGTCAAGTAATTACGTCATGCGTGCTAGGATTACGTTAAACGTAATTTTGCGGGGGCGGCGTGGCGACCAAGGGAAGCGCGAACGCAGGCGAGGACGAGGCGCCCGCGCGCGGCGGCAGCGGGGTGCAGGCACTGGAAACGGGCCTGACGGTGCTCGACGCCTTCGCCGACGTCATCCGCCCCATGATGCTCAAGGAAATCGCCCTGGCGGCCGACATGCATCCGGCCAAGGTGCACCGCTACCTGGCGAGCTTCATCAAGCGTGGCTATGTGGAGCAGGATGCGCAAGGGCGCTACAGCCTAGGGCGCGGGGCCCTGCGCATCGGCCTGGCCAGCCTGGCCTCGCTGGACGCCGTCCGGCTGGTCACGCCGCTGCTGGACGAACTCAGCAACGCGCTGGGCGAGACCGTGCTGGCGGCGGTCTGGGGCAATCGCGGTCCCACCGTGGTGCAATGGCGCGATTCGCCCCGTCCGGTCATGGTGAACGTACGTCCCGGCTCGGTCCTGCCGCTGCTGTCGTCGGCGACCGGACGGGTATTCGCCGCCTTCATGGCGCCGTCGCTGACGGCCGCGCTGGTCGATGAAGAACTGAAGGAGCGGGCCGCCGAGGGCGCGTATCCCTCGAACGCCCGCGACGTCGCGGAGTTGCTGGACGGCGTGCGCGCGCTGCACGTGGGCCGCGTCACCGGCGACGTCCTGCCCGGCGTGGACTCGGTCAGCTCGCCCGTTTTCGACTACGACTCGCGCATGGTGCTGGCCATCACCGCCCTGGGCAACAGCGCCCGTTTCGACTCCGATCCCGCCGGCCCCATCGCCGCCGCCGTCCGCCAGGCCGCCGAAACCCTGTCCCATCGCCTGGGTTACCCGGGCGACGCCGTGGCCCCATAAGAAAAAGCCGCTCGACAGAGCGGCAAATGACTGCACCCAACACTGGGATGGCCCACCCCGTACCCGCGGCGTCGTGGATCAAGGCAAGCATGCGGTGCTCCGCCCCGAAACACCTCCGCTCAGACCCAGGATGCGGTGGATCCGGCTCCGCCGGTCCACCCGCATCGCCCCCTGGGGGGCGCGCGTAAGCGCGTAGGGGGGTCAGTATTCGACCGGCAAGAGGATTTCGCCCCGGATGCCGGCGCCGTCATTGATCACCACGCGCAGGGTCTTGGCCTTGCCATCGGCCTTGGCGCGATAGGTGATGATGTAGCCGCCGGCGGCCACTTCAGCGATGGGCAGGTCGACCAGGCTGAACTCCCGTTCGTCCCATTCGAAATACGCGCCGCCCGTGCCTTCGGTGCCGGCGAAGACCTTCATGTCGGTGTGGATGCCGGGATCGCCGATGGCGGGCGACACCACGTGCACCACGGCCTTGCCCTTGAGCTTGGTGATGAGGTCGGCCGCGGTGGGCGGGATCCAGCGTCCGCTGATGTTGGCGCCGGTGTAGCTGCCGCCGTTGTGCGACACGACGTCGGTGACGACGATCAGCACCCGCTGGGCGCCGGTGCGCCACGGCGTATGGTCGAACGCGAACTGCAGGGCGCCGACCGCGTTCTCGGGGCCGTCCCCGCCGCCCGTGGCGGTTTCTTCGGTAATGAACTGCTTGAACTTGGTGAAGTCGGTGGTGGGCGCGAAGACCTGACGCTCACTGCTATCGAAGGGCGGCGGCGTGGTGCTGCCGGTGCCGATGCGCGTCGAGCCCGTGACCTTGGTGTCGAAGGCATCGCCGAAGGTGACCGCGCCCAGCTGGACGTCCAACCCGCTCTTGCCGAGGAAGTCGGCGAACTCGATGATGGACGACTGCACGCTGTCGAGGGCGCCGCCCATGCTGCCCGTCGTGTCGAACACGAAGACGATGTCGGCCTTGGCGCGGGTGGAGTCCTCGCCGATGCGGCGCACGGTGTGGCCCTTGACGATGCCGCCTTCGACCACGACGAAGTCGTCGGTGTCCAGGTCAGGAACGGCTGCCTTGGTCAGGTTCGCGCGGGTGGCCGCGAACTTGTTGGGACCGGAGCGCATGGACAACTGCCGCGCCGACAAGGTCGTGGCGGTAGGCGCCGCGAAGCCCGCGACGTTGATGTCGTACAGGCCGCTGCCATCGGTCCTGGCCGAGACGGTACCGGCCGCCGTGATGGTCGGGTCGGTGATCGTCGCGGGCGGCTTGGCCGTGCTGTCGGCATAGGGGTCGGGGGGAGGGGGCGGAGGGGTGCCGCCACCGCCTCCACCGCCGCCGCTCGACGCGACCGAGCCGTCGCCGCCACAGCCGGCGAGGAATCCCGCCACCAGCAGCGCCATCAATCCATTCCTGGAAAACAGTTTCATTGTCGTGCTCCCTTATGTTCCCCCCCAGGGGGCGCATGGCATGAATACGCGGCGCGCGGACCATCCTGCATGGACGAGGGTGGGCCGTGCGGCGCGGACTGGTTGAACCGCTGTCCGGATGAGATCAGGGGTTCGTGCAGGGGATGGTAGGGAGGAACCGCAAGCCGCTGAATATGGCAAACGGTAGGGCGGGACTAGGCCGAATGGCGGGGGGCTCAGGCGACTTCGTAGTCGACCATGCAGCCCGAGTCGAGATAGCGGTCCATCCTGGCACGCGTTTCCATGTGCACGGGATGGGCGTGATAGCCCTGTAGCGCGTCGCGGTCGGTGAACACCGTGTAGACCACGACGTCCAGCGCCTTGCTCGACGTGCTGAAGTTCAGGCCGGCCTCGGACTCCAGCAGGCCCGGAATGCGCCCGCGCTGCGCCGCGATGGTCTCGCGGATGATGGCGAAAACCGATTCGCGCGTTTCGCCTTCATCGAGTTTCAGGCGCCACATGGCGATGTGCTTGATCATGGGAGGTCCTTGGTGCGTGGGTAAGGGTGCTAGCGCGCCGCGAGCCGCCACAGCGCGGTGGTCTCGGCGGCCCGGGCCGCGTGCAGGGGGTCGTTGCCGTCTTGCGCCTTGGGATGCCGGGGACGCGTTTCGATCCGGTCGATCACCCGCAGGCCGGCGTTCTCCACCAGCGCCAGCAGTTCAGACCGGGGGCGCAGGCCCAGGTGTTCGGCCAGGTCCGACAGGATCAGCCAGCCTTCGCCCCTGGGTGCCAGATGTTCGGCCAGCCCGGCCAGGAAGCCGCGCAGCATGCGGCTGTCCGGATCGAAGACCGCGCGGTCCAGGCTGGAGTGCGCCGGCCCGGGCACCCAGGGCGGATTGCAGACGATGAGCTGCGCGCGGCCCGCGGGAAAGAGGTCGGCCGCTTCGATGCGGACACGGTCCGCCAGGCCGAGCCGGTCGATGTTCTCGCGCGCGCAGGCCAGCGCGTGGGCATCGGTGTCGGTGGCCACGATGCGGCGCACGCCGCGGCGGGCCAGCACGGCGGCCAGCACGCCGGTGCCGGTGCCGATGTCGAAGGCGGTGTCCTGTCCGGGCAGCGTCGCCTTGGCCACCAGTTCCACGTATTCGCCGCGTATCGGCGAGAACACACCGTGATGGGGATGGATGCGGGCATCGAGCGCCGCCACCGGCACGCCTTTCTTGCGCCATTCGTGGGCGCCGATCACGCCCTGCAGTTCGCGCAGCGAGACCACCGCGTCACGGCCGATGTCGCCGTAGGCTTCCTGGCAGGCCAGGCGCACGTCGGGCGCCCGCCGCAGCGGGATGCCGAAACCCGCATCCAGGGGGACCAGCAGCATGCCCAGCACGCGCGCGCGCTGCAATTGCGCCTGGCGGTACAGGTGGAAGGTCTGGGTAAGGGTGGCGCCGGGCTTGAACGGCCGGCGATCCACCCGCCGCGCCATGGCCTGCAGCAGCAGGCGGGCATTCTGGAAGTCGCCATGCCATAGCAGCGCCGTGCCCTCGCAGGCCAGGCGGTAGGCCTGGTCGGCGGGCATGCGGTCGTCGGCCGCCGCCACGCGCCGGGGGGGCGGATGCCCGCCAGCCGACAGCCAGGCCGCCTCGCGGGGTTCGGGGTCGTTCCAGTGCAGGATGTCGTCGGCAGTCGTCACGGTGGGGAAAAAGGCTGGGGCGAAGGGGGGCGAGTCTACTCCATCGGCGTGGCCCGGCGCCGCCAGACGGTGGCGAGCCAGGGCTGCTGGGCGCGCGGCAGGCCGGCGGGCCGGTAGTAGTGTTCGAGTTCGTCGAAGCCGGCGGCGTCCAGGTAGCGGCGCCAGTGCTCCAGGTCATGGTAGACCCCGTAGCGGCCCCGGTTCCAGCCTTCCTCGTTGTTGCCGCGCGGATTGGAGCAGAACAGCACGCCGCCGGGCTTGAGCGTGGCGTGCAGCGCCGCCAGCACGCGCGGCAGGTCCTGGCTGGGAATGTGGAACGTCGAGGCGTTGGCGAAGATGCCGTCGAAGCGGCCGGCCGGCAGCTCCAGCGCCAGGAAGTCCTGGCACCACACCTCGCAGCCGCTGTGTGCCCGCGCCATGTCGGCGAAGGACGGCGAGCCGTCCAGGCCCACGGGCGCGTGGCCGCGTTCGCGCAAGGCCTTCAGGTCGCGGCCGGGCCCGCAGCCGAAGTCCAGGATGGCCAGCGGCGCGGGCGCGGCGATGTGCCGCAGCAGCGCGTCGATGTTCTGCCCGACGTCGTGGTCGCGCGTGCCTTCCCAGAAGGCGGCGGCGTTCTGTTCGTAGTAGTCCAGCGTGGGGGCGGAAAGCTCGCGATGGGGTTCGGTCATGGGTTCGGTGGCGTGGGCCGTGCGGGTTATGATCCAGGGCCTACGTATCGTTTCTTGTTGCGGAGACCTGCCTGATGCCTGCGTTCGACTACGACCTTATCACCATTGGCGCCGGTTCGGGCGGCGTGGCCGGTTCGCGCCGGGCCGCGTCGTACGGGGCGCGCGTGGCGATTTGCGAGGACAGCCGGGTAGGCGGTACCTGCGTCATCCGCGGCTGTGTGCCCAAGAAGCTGCTGATGTACGGGTCGCAGTTCGCCGACGCCTTCCAGGACGCGGCCGGCTATGGCTGGAGCGTTCCGGACGCCAGCCTGGACTGGGGCGCCCTGGTGGCCGCCAAGAACCGCGAGATCGACCGCCTGGAGGGCATCTACCGCCGGATGCTGGACCAGGCCGGCGTGGCGCTGATCGAGGGCCGGGCCGTGGTGGTGGATCCGCATACGGTCGAGGTCGCCGGCAAGCGCCATACGGCCGAGCGCATCATGGTCGCCACCGGCGGCCATCCCGTGCTGCCCGACATCCCCGGCATCGAGCTGGCGATTACCTCCAACGAGGCGCTGTCGCTGGACAAGCTTCCCGGCGACGTGCTGATCGTGGGCGGCGGCTACATCGCGCTGGAGTTCGCGGGCATCTTCCGCGGTGCCGGCGCGCGCGTAACCCTGGCCATCCGGCGCGACCAGGTGCTGGGGGGATTCGACCAGGACATCCGCCAGACCGTGGCCGAAGGATTGCAGCGGCGCGGCGTCGTCATCCGCCCGCACACGCGTGTCGTGGGAATGGCGCGGCGCGACGGCCGCGTCGCGGTGCAGATCGACGACGGCGAAATATTGATGGTCGATCAGGTGATGATGGCCACGGGCCGCGCGCCCAACACCCGCGGGTTGGGGCTGGAAGCCTGCGGCGTGGCGCTGGGCGAGCATGGCGAGATCAAGGTGGACGGGCAGTCGCGCACCAGCGTGCCCGGCATCTACGCGGTGGGCGACGTGACCGACCGCCTGAATCTGACGCCCTGGGCGATCGCCGAAGGGCGGGCCCTGGCCGAGACGCTTTACAACAACAACCCCATGCAGGCCGACGCCGAGAACGTGCCCGCGGCCGTATTCAGCCAGCCGCCGGTGGCTACGGTCGGCCTGTCCGAAGAAGACGCCCGCAAGCGCTACGGCAAGGTCCGCGTTTATCGCTCGCGCTTCAGGCCGATGAAGAACACGCTGTCGGGACGCGACGAGCAGACCATGATGAAACTGGTCGTGGACGACGCCAGCGACCGGGTGGTGGGCTGCCACATGGTCGGGCCCGACGGCCCCGAGATCATCCAGGGCCTGGCCATCGCGATGAAATGCGGCGCCACCAAGCGGCAGTTCGACCAGACCATAGGCTTGCACCCGACGGCGGCCGAGGAATTCGTCACCATGCGCGATCCGGTCGGCGCCTGAGGGAAGAAAAGATGAACATGCCTGCTCCCGCCCCGTCCAGCCTGGACGCTCCGCTGATCGTCACAGTGGCGCCCAACGGCGCCTACAAGAAGACCGCCGACCACGCGGCGGTGCCGGTCACGCCCGGCCAACTGGCCGAGACCGCCAAGCTGTGCCTGGATGCCGGCGCCTCCATGCTGCACATGCACGTGCGCAAGGCCGACCAGTCGCACAGCCTGGAGCCCGACGCCTATCTTGCCGCCACGCGCGCGGTGCGCCAGGCGGTGGGCAACGAACTGGTGGTGCAGATCACCACCGAGGCCGCGGGCGTGTACGCCCCCGACGAACAGGTCGCGGCGGTGATGGCCGTCAAGCCCGAGGCCGTGTCCGTGGGGCTGCGCGAGATCGCCCTGGGGCCGCAGGCCGACGCCCGCGTGGCCTCGCTGTTTTCCTGGCTGGCCCGGGAACGGGTGATGACCCAGGTCATCCTGTACGACATCGGCGACGTCGAGCGCTGGCAGGCCTACCGCCGCCAGGGCGTGGTGCCCGATGCGCCGTGGTTCCTGCTGTTCGTGCTGGGGCGCTACAGCGCCGGCCAGACTTCGTCGCCGTCCGACCTGCTGCCTTTCCTGGCCGCGCACGATCAAGCCTACCCGTGGGCAATGTGCGCCTTCGGCCGCCACGAGCACGCCTGTGCCGGGGCGGCGGCCGCGCTGGGCGGCCATGCGCGCGTGGGCTTCGAGAACAACCTGTATCTGCGCGACGGGGCCATCGCGCCCGACAACGCCGCGCTGGTGCGCCAGGTGGCCGAGGTCGCCGGTGCGCTGGGGCGCCGGCTGGCAAGCGCGGACCAGGTGCGCGCGCTGTTCCTGGGCGACGAGCGCTAGGACCGCGCGCCCGTCGCCTGCGCCGGATCAGTCCAGGCGGATGTTCGCGGCGCGCACGATTTCCCCCCACTTGGCGGCTTCGGCGCTGCGGTACCTGGCGAAGTCCGCCGGCGTGCCGCCCAGCGGCTCGGTGCCCGAGGCCGCCAGTTCCTGCTTGTAGTCGGCGCTGGACAGGATCTTGTTGACGGCCTTGTTCAGGATGTCGACCGTGGCGGCCGGCGTGGACGCCGGGGCCACCAGGCCGAACCAGGCCTCGGAGGCGAAGCCCGGCAGGGTTTCGGCCACCGCCGGTATGTCTTCCATGCCTTTCACGCGCTTGGGCGAGGCCACGCCCAGCGCCCGCATCTTGCCGCCCTTGACGAAAGGCAGCGTGCTGGGCGAGTTGTCGAACATCACCTGCACCACGCCGCCCATCAGGTCGGTCGCCGCCGGCGCGCTGCCGCGGTAGGGAATGTGCTGGATGCCGATGCCGGCCTGGGTCTTCAGGAGCTCCATCGTGAGATGGCTGGTGGTGCCGTTGCCCTGCGAACCATACGACAGCTTGCCGGGATGCTTGCGCGCGTAGTCCACCAGTTCGGCCACCGTCTTGAACGGCGCGGACGGATTGGCGACCAGCATGATGGGTACCGCCGCCACCAGGGCGACCGGGGCGAAGCTGGCGGCCGGGTCGTAGCCGGGATTCTTGTACAGGTGCTGGTTGATGCTGAGCGGGCCGGCGGTGGACAGCAGCAGCGTGTAGCCGTCCGGCTGGGCGCGGGCCACGGCCTGCGCGCCGATGTTGCCGCCCGCGCCGGGGCGGTTCTCGACGACCACCGTCTGCTTGAGTTCTGTTCCCAGGCGGGCCGCCAGCGACCGGGCGATGATGTCCGTCGTGCCGCCCGGGGGGAAGGGCACGACGAAGGTGATGGGCTTTTCGGGATAGCCGGCGTGGGCGGATGCGCCGGCGGCGAGCATGGCCGCGGCCAGCAGGAAGCGCGGGTTCAAGGGCATGGGAGTCTCCTGGATCTTTGTGGTGGGGAAGGGGGGCGGATTACGCCTGGCGAGGCAGCGGTTCGAAGCCGTACAGCGCCTGCGGGTTGTCGACCAGCATCCGGTGGCGGTCGGCCGCGTCGGGCACCCAGAGCGGGATGAGGTCGACCAGGTCGCCGTCGTTGGGCATGGGGCCGGTATGGATGGGATGAGGCCAGTTGCTGCCCCAGATCATGCGATCGGGACGGGCGGCCACCACGCGGTGGATCATCGGCAGCATGTCGGCGTGCGGGTAGGGCTCGCTGGACAACCGATACAGGCTGGCCAGCTTGATCCAGCAGCGGCCGGTATCCAGCAGCGACATCACCGTGGCGAAGGCCGTGGAATCCAGGCCCTCGTCCGCGCGGATGCGCGCCAGGTGGTCCAGCACGTAGTGGCAGCGCAGCCCGCGCAGCCGGTCGGCCACGGCCACCAGTTCTTCCGACCGGTGGAAATGCAGCAGCAGGTGCCAGCCCATCTCCTCGGCCTCGGCGGCCAGCGCTTCCAGCTGGTCGAAGCCCACGCCGCCCGAGACGACGGTGGACATGCGAAAGCCCCGCACACCCTTGGCATGCAGCGCCTCGCGCTCGCGCAGCGGCGTACCGGGCGGCAGCACGGCGATGCCCTTGATGCGGGGCCCCAGCCGTTCCATCGCGTCCAGCATCGCGGCGTTGTCGATGCCATGGGCGCCGCCCTGGACCAGCACGCCACGGTCGAATCCCAGCGTGGCCAGCATGTCGCGGTACTGGTCGGCCGTGCAGTCCTCCGGCGTGTAGCTGCGCTCGGGCGAGAACGGAAAGCGGTCGCGCGGACCGAAGACGTGGGCGTGGCAGTCGCAGGAGCCGGGGGGAACGGCGAAGGTGGGCGCGCGGGTGTCGCGGTCCGGGCCGGGGCAGGCTTGCATGGGGCGGACTCCTTTTGTCAGGCCTGGGCGGCCAGCTCGCGCTCGCGTTCGGCGATGCGTATCAGCATCTCGGCGCCGCGGTTGGCGGCCGAGACACCCCGGAAGACGAAGGCCAGGTTCACCACGGCCTGCATCTCGTTCCAGCTGGCACCGGCCCGGCGGGCGGCCACGCCGTGGATGACGGCGGCATCGCTCAGTTCGGCCACCAGCATGGCGAAGATCAGCAACTGCACCTGCTTGTCATCGAAATGGGCGGTTTCCAGCGCATGGGCCCGGACCTTCTCCTGCAACTCCACCATGAGCGGGTCGAGCGCGCCAGTCACGTCGAGCCGGGCTTCGACCCGCGGGGGCAGGAAGCCGGCCATCTGGCGGTAGCTGGCGGCGCGGTCTTCCTTGGTGGCAAGGGGGTCGGCATAGGGGCCGAAGGTCTGCTGGACGAAAGCCGGATCGGGGCGCGAACGCGTCATGGAATCTCCTTGATCGATTTAAATATAGTAATCGATTATTTTTTAATAATTCAATTTTTTGTTTAAATCGATAATTTCTGCGAAGCGGGATGGAAGCCGCTAGAATGCGCCTTGCGCGCACGCGCTTTCATTCCGGGTTCCAGCATGACCACATTGACCGATACGCCTTCCCCAAGCGGACCCACGCTGTCCACCACCCTGGTCGAGGCCCTGCGGGGTTCGATTCTTGGCGGCACACTGCTGCCCGGCAGCAAGCTCAGGCTGGACGAATTGCGGGAGCAGTACGACGTCAGCCTGAGTCCCCTGCGCGAGGCCCTGACGCGGCTGGTGTCCGACGGGCTGATCGTGACGAACGACAAGAAGGGCTATCGGGTGGCGCCGGTGTCGGCGGACGATTTCCGGGAAGTCACCGCCTTGCGGATGAACCTGGAGGTCATGGCCCTGGGCGAGTCCATCCGGCGCGGGGACGAACACTGGGAGGACGCCCTGGTGGCGGCCTACCACCGGCTGAGCCGGCTGGAAGCGGCGGACCGCAGCGGCGACAAGCTGCCGGCCTGGGAGAAGGCGCACCGCACTTTCCACATCACCCTGTTCTCGGCCTGTGGCATGCCGCTGCTGCTGCGCTTCTGCAATACGCTGCACGACCTGAGCGACCGCTATCGCCGCCTGTTCCTGGCCAGCAACTCGCCCGATCGCAACGTGCCGGCCGAACACGAGGCCATCTACCAGGCCGCGCTGGGCCGCAACGCCGAACGGGCGTGCGACATCCTGCGGCAGCACCTGTCGCGCACGGGAACGAATCTGTTGAGCGTGCTGCCGGGCGGCGAGACCGGCGTGGCCGGCCGCTGACCGCTTCAGCCGGCGGGCGGGTAGCCCCGGCTGCCGAGCAGCGAGGACAGGTCGCGCGCGGCCTGGCCGATGACCTGTTCCGTGCGCGCGCGCGAATCGGCATCGGCACCGAATGCGGTTTCCGGGCCCGCCACGCTGATGGCCGCGGCGGCTTCGCCCAGCGCCCCGAATACGGGTGCCGCGCACGAGTTGATGCCTTGTTCGAAACCCGAGAAGCTCCAGGCGCAGCCGCGTTCGCGGTCCGCCGCCAGTTGCGCGCGCAGCTTGCCGGCCTGGGCCGACGCGGCGGGATCCGCCCGCAGCAGCGCATCCAGGGCGTCCGGCGGCTGCCAGGCCAGCAGCATGCGGCCCGGCGTGGTCAGGTGGGCGGCGACGCGGCTGCCGACGCGCACGCTGCTGATCAGGCCGGCCTCGGGCATGTCGCGCAGCAGGTAGACGACGTGGCCGCCATCCAGCGCGGCCAGGTAGGCGGAGACGTTCAACTGGCGCCGCACGTCGGCCAGCACCCGGCGGCCCAGGTCCAGCATGTCGTTGGCCGCGGTGGCGGCGGTGGCCAGCTTCAGGAAGGGCAGGCCGATGCGGTGTCCGCCCTGCGGCAGGGCTTCGATCACCCCTTCGTGTTCCAGCGTGGCGATCAGCCGCATGACCGTGACGCGGTTGACGTCGATGTTGCGGCCGACCTCGCTCAGGTTGGACGTGCTGCCGCCGTCGACCACGTAGCGCAGCAGCCGGAACGCCCTGACCACCGGCGAGACCAGGGCGCCGGGCTTGCCGGCGGATTCGTCGCTGTCCAGGGGGTCTGCGGAAAATGACATGGGAGATCAGGCCAGGGGCACGGTCCAGGCATTGTATTCGTACACCCAGTCGGCATTGCCGCCTTCCTTGAGCCAGTTGTTGCCGCGCGAGCCGATCTGGACGCGGGCGGTGCGGTCGTGGCGGGCGGCCTCGTAGCGCTTGAGGGCCTGGGCGGGCGCCTCGGGCGTGTCCGCCAGATAGCGGGCCAGCACCACGGCATCCTCGATCGCCATGCCGGCGCCCTGCGCCATGAAGGGCATCATCGGGTGGCAGGCGTCGCCCAGCAGGGTGACGTTGCCGCGCGACCAGGAGGGCAGCGGATCGCGTACGTACAGCGCGGACTTCAGCACTTCGTCGCAGGCCGCGAGCAGCGCGCGCGCCTCGGGGTGGAAGTCGGCATACGACGCGCGCAGTTCCTCGACGCTGCCCGGCATGGTCCACGATTCATGGCGCCAGCTGTCCTGGGGCGTGGTGGCGAAGATGAAGATGTCGCGGCCCAGGTTGAGCGGGAAGGTGACGATTTGCGTTTCGGGGTTGGGCCCCCACCACTTGGTGAAGGCGCCCAGGTTGGGCACGCCTTCCAGGCGCGAGGCCGGCACCACGGCGCGGTAGGCCACCACGCCGGTGAAGTCCGGATATTCGTCGCCCAGCAGGTGCTTGCGGACCGTGGAGTGGATGCCGTCCGCGCCGACCAGCACGTTCACGCGCTGGGACGTGCCGTCCTCGAAGCGCACGGTAATGCCGTCCGCGCCTTCGTCTATGCCCACGGTGCGCTTGCCGAGATGGATGGTCGCGGCGGGCACGGCCTGCTCCAGCGCGGCCAGCAGGTCGGCCCGGTGCATGGTCAGCTGGGGCGCGCCGTAGCGCGTCTCGGCGGCCTGCGACATTTCCAGGCGGGACGTTTCTTCGCCGGTATCCCAGGTGCGGCTGATGCGGTGCGTGGGGCGAGCCGCGGTCTTGCGCAGCTCGTCGCCCACGCCCAGCCCGTCCAGGGCCAGCACGGCGTTGGGGGTGAGGTTGATGTCGGCGCCGACGCGCGCGAATCTGGGGGCCTGTTCGAAAACCACCGAGTCCAGGCCGAGCTTGCGCAGGGCGATCGCCGCTGCCAGCCCGCCTATGCCTGCGCCGCTGATACCGATGAGGGGCGATGCCATGGAACTTCTCCTGTGTCGTGTTGACTGTACAAAAATGAACATCAAGTTCAAAAAATTTTATGGAGACGAAGGCAGAATGTCAATGGGAAAAACACCTGGACGCGACGAGGGAAGCGGCGGACCGGAGATGGCGCTGTGACGGGGAAACAACTTGAGACGGACGCCGGCGCCCGTGTGCGCGGTCGATGGTACAGTCCTGCCAAAACAAGGCTGGTGTCATGTCTGAGAGCGGATCGCATTCCCGGGCCAGGGCTGCCCACGTCGTCACTTCTTCCGTAATGGCCGCGGCCGGGCCGCTTCCTCGATCCACCCGGTGACGAGGCCGGACATGAGATTCTGCCTGCTGGCCCTGTGCTGGCTGTTGCTCCTGGCCGGACCGGCGCGCGCGGACGAGCGCATCCTCGAATTCTTCAGCGACATCAAGGTCGAGCGCAGCGGCGACCTCCTGGTGACCGAAAACCTGCGCGTGCGCTCCGAGGGCAAAGAGATCAAGCACGGCCTGCAGCGCGATTTCGCGCGGCTGTACCGGCGTGCCGACGGCAGCCGCTCAGCGGCCGGGCTGGACGTCGTCTCGGTGCGGCGCGACGGGCGGGCCGAGCCCTTCGCCTTGTCGCGCCTGCGCGATGGCATGCGGATTTCCACCGGCCGGCCGGACGTGGTGTTCCGTCCCGGGGAATACCAATACACATTGATCTATCGCGTCACGCGGCAGTTGCAGGCGGCTGGCGGCGAGGACCGGCTCGCCTGGGACGTGACGGGCCGGGATTGGTCGCTGCCCATCGACCGGGTGCGCGTGCGTGTCGTGCTGCCGTCGGACGAGCCGGTCCGGCAGGCCGCGGTGGCGGGCGAGGGCGCTGGCGCGCCGGGACGGGTCCAGGAAAAGGAGGCCGGGCGCGTGGTGTTCGTGTCCACCCGCGTGCTGGCGCCGGGCGAGAACATGACGGTCGAGTTGGGATGGCCGGCGGGCGAAGTGCGGCGGCCCGGGCCGCTCAAGGCGTGGTGGTACGGCATGCAGGACCAGGCCGAGTTCTGGGTTGCCAGCGTGGGGGTCGCGCTCCTGCTGCTGTATTACCTGGCCGCCGCCGCGCGGGCCTGGCGGCTGGGCCGGCACGACAGGACGCCGCAGGCCGATCCGCCGGAGGGCCTGTCGGCGCCCGCCCTGCGCTATGTGTACCGCAAGGGTTATGACCGCTGGGCGTTCCTGTCCGGCATGATGGAATTGCTGGCCCGCCGTTCGGTGCAGGTGCTGGAGCGGGCCGACGGACGCTATCTCGAACGCCTGCCCAACCAGACCGGCAGCGACGCCCGCCACGATCCGCTGCTGAACGCCATGCTGGGCCGTTTTTTCGCGGGCGGCCGCACGCTGCTGCGCCTGGACGGGCTGTACCGGCGCTGCTACGACGAAGCGCAGGGCGGCCAGCGCGAATGGCTGGACGAGGCCTACGCGCGTTCGCTGTTCGTGGCCTATGGCGACCGGGCTCGCAAGGGGGCCTATCTCTGGATCGCCATGACGGTGGCCCTGGTCGGACTCGCCATCGTGCGCGAGGGCAATCCGCTGTCGTGGGCCGCGTGGGGCATGCTGCTGCCGCTGCCCGCGGTGCCGGCCTGGTTCGCGGTCTATGCGCAGTGGCGGGCGGGGGCGACCAGCCTGGCCAGCCGCACCGTGCTGAGCGTGCTGGGGCTGCTGTGCCTGATGGGCGGGCTGGTGGTGCTGGCCACGCACGTGGAGTCGGCCAGGCTGCTGCTGATCGGGCTGGCGCCGCTGGCCTCGCTGGTGCTGGTATGCGCGGGCTTTCTCGGCCTGCGCGGCTATACCGCGCAGGGGCGGGCGCTGCGGGCGCGGATAGACGGTTTCCGCAGGTTTCTCGCCCGTCCGCCCGCGGCCACGCCGGACGATGCCGACACCGCGCTGACCCGCTACGAACGCTATCTGCCATACGCGCTGGCCCTGGGCGTGGATCGCCGCTGGGCGGCCGCGCACGCCGCGCAGGCGCGCGGCGCCGCCTCGGCGGCACGGGTGGACATGCAGGCCCGCTATGGCGGCGTCCACGACCCGCTGGTCCGGCCGCGCGCGGTGATGCGCACGCTGGACCGCTGGGCGGCGAAGGCCTCGCCGGTACGCGCGCCGCGGACCCCGCGCGGCGGGGACGTGGAAGAGGCCGGCGAAGGCCGGCGCTAAAATCGGGCAAACACGGAGTTCATCGCATGGCAATCACCCTCAAGTCCCCGCAGGAAATCGAAGCGATGCGCGTGGCGGGCGGCATGGCGGCCGAGGTTCTGGAGATGATAGGCGAGTATGTCCAGCCCGGCGTCTCGACCGAGGAACTGGACCGCCGCTGCTACGAATACATCACCCAGGTCCAGAAGGCCATTCCGGCCAACGTCGGCTACCACGGCTTTCCCAAGACGCTGTGCACGTCCATCAACGGCGTGGTCTGCCACGGCATTCCCAAGCCCGAGGACGTGCTGCGCGACGGCGACATCATCAACATCGACGTCACCGTGATCCACGACGGCTGGCATGGCGACACGAGCCGGATGTTCTATGCCGGCAAGCCGTCGCAGGAGGCCGAGCGCCTGGTCGACGCCACGCTGGAAAGCATGTTGCGCGGCATCGCCGCGGTGCGGCCGGGCGCGACCCTGGGCGACGTGGGCGCGGCCATCCAGACCTACGCCGAAGACGCCGGGTTCTCGGTGGTGCGCGATTTCTGCGGCCACGGCATCGGCCGCAAGTACCACGAGGCGCCGCAGGTGCTGCACTACGGCCGGCCCAACAGCGGCCTGCGCCTGAAGAAGGGCATGGTGTTCACCATCGAGCCCATGCTCAACGCCGGGCGCCAGGAGGTGGAGGTGCTGGACGACGACTGGACGGTGGTGACGGTGGATGGTTCGTGGTCCGCGCAGTGGGAGCACATGATCGCCGTGACCGACGACGGCTACGATATCCTGACCGCCTGGCCGAACCGCCGCTGACGTCCTCGCCCCAAGTCGTCGCCTCAAGTTTTCCCGTCATTTTCCTGTCCTGCCGTTCGCATCCATGCCGTCTTCCGCTTTCGTCTCCCGCCCCGACGCCCACAGCCCCCTGGCTCAGTGGCTGGCCTATCTCGAATCCATCCACAGCCGGCCGATAGACATGGGCCTGGACCGCGTGCGCGAGGTGGCCGGGCGCCTGGAACTGGATCTGGACGCGGCCACCATCGTGGTGGGGGGCACCAACGGCAAGGGTTCGACCTGCGCCATGCTCGAGGCCATGCTGCTGAGCGCCGGGTACAAGGTCGGGCTCTACACCTCGCCGCACCTGCTGGACTTCAACGAGCGGGCGCGCGTGAACGGCGAATCCGCCAGCGATGCCGCGCTGACCGAACAGTTCGCCGCTGTGGACGCGGCCCGCGGCGATACCTCGCTGACCTATTTCGAGCTGACCACGCTGGCCATCCTGCGGCTGTTCGCGCGATCGGGGCTGGATGTGGTCATCCTGGAAGTGGGGCTGGGCGGCCGCCTGGACGCGGTCAACATCGTCGACGCCGACTGCGCCATCGTGACCAGCGTGGACCTGGACCACGTCGAATGGCTGGGCGACGACCGCGAGAAGATAGGCTGGGAGAAGGCCCACATCTACCGCCCCGGCAAGCCCGCCATCTGCGCCGACCCCATGCCGCCGCAATCGCTGGTGGACTACGCTGAAAGCATAGGCGCCGATCTCTGGCGCTTCGGGCGCGACTACAACTACGCCGGCGACAAGCAGCAGTGGAACTATGGCGGCCGCAGCCAGCGCCGCAACGCGTTGGCCTATCCGGCGCTGCGCGGCGCCAACCAGTTGCTGAACGCCTCGGCGGCGCTGGCCGCGCTCGAGGCCCTGCGCGACCGGCTGCCGGTGCCGCAGCAGGCGGTTCGCCTGGGGCTGTTGCAGGTGCAACTGCCGGGCCGCTTCCAGATCCTGCCCGGGCAGCCCGCGGTGATCCTGGACGTGGCGCACAACCCCCACGCCGCGGCGGTGCTGGCCGACAACCTCGACAACATGGGCTTCTATCCCTACACCTACGCGGTGTTCGGGATGCTGAGCGACAAGGACATCGACGGCGTCATCGCCAAGCTGGGCGACCGCATCGACCACTGGTACTGCGCCGGCCTGCCCGGGCCCCGCGGGCTGAGCGGCGAGGAACTGGCCGCGCGCCTGCGCGCGCGAGGCGTCAAGGAAGACAAGGATTCCTCGGTGCGGGCCTGCGCCGACCCCGCCGCGGCCTATGCGGCGGCGCGGGAAAGCATGGGCGAGGGTGATAGAATC
Organism: Pigmentiphaga sp. H8; assembly: GCF_003854895.1. NCBI lineage: Bacteria > Pseudomonadati > Pseudomonadota > Betaproteobacteria > Burkholderiales > Alcaligenaceae > Pigmentiphaga > Pigmentiphaga sp. H8. The sequence continues at coordinate 2,570,313 of NZ_CP033966.1, forward strand.
CTGGTCTTCGGATCTTTCCTTACCGTGGCAGGCGTGTTGGCGTCGATGCGTGCGGCCAGGCCCGCCCGCGCGGACTGAGCCGGAGCCCCCGCAGGGGGCGCAAGACCCTGCCGCCTGTTTAGCCGGACGTATCAATGGGATTGCTCGAGCGCAAGAAGAAGGCGGCCACGACCACGGCCAAATCCAGTCGCGCCGGCTATGCAGCCGGGGCCGAATCGCAGGATCCCGCCCAGGAAGCGCGCCGCCGCGCCAGGCGCCGCCTGGTAGGCGCCATCGCCCTGGTCCTGGCAGCGGTCGTCGTGCTGCCCATGGTGCTCGATTCCGAGCCGCCCATGCTCCCGGACGACATCCCCATCCAGATTCCCGACCGCAACATGGCCATCCCCGAACCGGTGGCCAAGGCCCCGTCGGCCGAAGCGCCCGCCGCGCCGCCCACGGAAACGCCCGCCGCGCCGCCGGCCAAGCCCGAACCGCCGGCTCCTGCGCCCGCGCCGGCCCCCAGGCCCGAACCCCCGAAACCCGAGGCGCCCAAGCCCGAGCCCGCGAAGCCGCAGGCCGAGGCTCCCAAGCCCACGCCTCCCAAGCCGGCGCCCAGCGACACGTCCCGCGCGGATGCCGCGCGCGCCGAAGCCGCCCGGGCCCGTGCCTTGCTGGAAGGCAACGCACCCGCGCCGGCGGCGCCCAAGCCCGACAGCAAGGGCAGCTTCGCGGTGCAGATCGCGGCGTTTTCCACCGAAGAGCGCGCCAACGACATGCGCGACCGGCTCAGCGCCGCGGGCGTCAAGAGTTTCACCGAGCGTGTGAAGACAGGCAAGGGCGACGTGTTCCGCGTGCGGGTTGGTCCCTTCGCCTCGCGCGAGGCGGCCGATGCCGCCCGGGCGCGCGTCAGTTCGGCCGGTTTCAGCAGTTCCATCGTGCCGCTGTGACCAGTTTCGACTACGGCGTCCTGCTGATCCTGGGCGCGTCGGTGGTGATCGGTCTGTTTCGTGGCCTGGTGAAGGAAGTCCTGTCGCTGATCGCCTATGTGGCCGCGTTCGTGGTGGCGGTCCGCTATGGACCGCTGGCCTACGAGTGGCTGGCGGCCTTTATCGAGAATTCAGGCCTGCGCGCGATCGTGGCCTACGCGGGCGTGTTCATCGCCGTGCTGCTGGCGGTAGGGCTGGTCAACGTGGCGCTGGGGCTGTTGCTCAAGGCCACCGGCCTGTCGCTGGCCGATCGCGGCCTGGGCGCCGTGTTCGGCCTGGTGCGTGGCGTGGTCATCGTGATGGTCCTGGTGGTGGCGGCGGGATTCACGCCGCTGCCCAAGGAGCCGTGGTGGACCGAAGCCGTCCTGTCTCCCTACGCGGAAGAGGGCGTGCGCGCGGTCAAGCCGTATGTGCCCGAACAGTTCGCGGACTGGATCCGCTATTAAGAAGTTTGTGCTGCTGAAAAGAGGCTCTCATGTGTGGAATCGTCGGTGTCGTCTCGCAGGCGCCGGTTAATCAGTTGCTCTACGACAGTCTGCTGCTGCTGCAGCATCGCGGTCAGGATGCGGCGGGCATCGCCACGTCGCAGGGCAACACCTTCAATATGTACAAGGCGCATGGCCTGGTCCGCGACGTCTTCCGTACGCGCAACATGCGTTCGCTGCCCGGAAACTCGGGCATCGGCCAGGTCCGCTACCCCACCGCCGGTTCCAGCTCCAGCGCGGAAGAAGCCCAGCCGTTCTACGTCAACGCGCCGTTCGGCATCACCTTCGCCCACAACGGCAACCTGACCAACACCGAGTCGCTGCGCGAGGAACTGTTCCGCGTCGACCGTCGCCACATGAACACCAATTCCGACTCGGAAGTGTTGCTCAATGTGCTGGCGCACGAACTGCAGCGCGCCTCGAACGGCGTGTCGCTGGACGAAGACGCCATCTTCAGGGCGGTGTCGGCGGTACACAAGCGCGTGCGCGGCGCCTACGCGGTGGTGGCCGAGATCGCCGGCTACGGCATGCTGGCCTTCCGCGACCCCTACGGCATCCGGCCGCTGTGCCTGGGCAAGGTCGAGACCGAGAGCGGCGTCGAATGGATGGTGGCGTCCGAGTCGGTCACGCTCGAAGGCATGGGCTTCAAGTTCGAGCGCGACGTCGCGCCCGGCGAAGCCGTGTTCATCGACCTCGACGGCCGCTGCGCCGCGCGCCAGTGCGCCGACAATCCGCAGCTGAACCCCTGCATCTTCGAATACGTCTATTTCGCGCGTCCCGATTCGCTGATGGACGGCGTATCGGTGTACAGCGCGCGCCTGCGCATGGGCGAGTACCTGGCGGACAAGGTCGCGCGCAACCTGCGCCTGGGCGAGGTCGACGTGGTCATGCCCATACCCGATTCGGCCCGCCCGGCGGCGATGCAGCTGGCCGCGCGGCTGAACCTCGACTATCGCGAGGGCTTCATCAAGAACCGCTACGTCGGCCGCACCTTCATCATGCCCGGCCAGGCGGTGCGCAAGAAGTCCGTGCGCCAGAAGCTCAACGCCATGAGCGAAGAGTTCAAGGGCAAGAACGTGCTGATCGTGGACGACTCCATCGTGCGCGGCACCACCAGCGGCGAAATCGTCGAGATGGCCCGCGCCGCGGGCGCCAACAAGGTCTTCTTCGCCTCGGCGGCGCCTCCCGTGCGCTTCCCGAACGTGTACGGCATCGACATGCCCACGCGCAGCGAACTGATCGCCCATGGCCGCTCCGACGAGGAAATCGCCCGGGTGATCGGCGCCGACGCGCTGATCTACCAGGACCTGGCCGCCATGCGCCAGTCGATCACCGACATGAACCCCGCGCTGACCCAGTTCGAATCCTCGTGCTTCGACGGCCACTACGTGACGGGCGACGTGACGCCGGAGTACCTGGATCATCTCGAGCGCATGCGCAAGAGCCGCAGCGAGGACAGCAGCGCCGGCGGCCTGCGGGTGAACATGGGCTCCGCCGCGAATGAGGTGTAGCGGCTGACTGGCGGTGCCGATATGAGCGGAGGTTTTTGCCTCCGCTTTTTTTTAGATATTTTTCGGTATATGCACATTACGAACCGGTCGTTTTATTCATAAGCCGGTCTTTGTAAGCTGCAAGCCTGGGTGCGCGCCCGCGCGGGATACGCATGCCCGCTCCGGCCCGAAGCGCCGGCGCGCTCCGCCCATCGCCATTCGGCCACATCTAGAGGCTTGCTGCATGTACCAGTATCAACCCGTCGACCAGTTGCTGGTCGATCAACGCGTGGCGCAGTTCCGCGACCAGACGCGGCGTTTCCTGAACGGGCAGCTCAGCGAGGACGATTTCCGCACGCTGCGCCTGCAGAACGGCCTGTATATCCAGCGCCACGCGCCCATGCTGCGTATCGCCGTGCCCTACGGCATGCTGGCCTCGCGCCAGCTTCGCACGCTGGCCTACATCGCGCGCAAGTGGGACCGCGGCTACGGGCATTTCAGCACCCGCCAGAACATGCAGTTCAACTGGCCCAAGCTGGAGGACGTTCCCGACATCCTGGCCGAACTGGCCAAGGTGCAGATGCACTCGATCCAGACCAGCGGCAACGACATCCGCAACACGACCACCGACCAGTTCGCGGGCGTCGCGCCCGACGAGATCGTCAATCCCCTGGTCTGGTGCGAACTGATCCGGCAGTGGTCCACCTTCCATCCCGAGTTCGCGTTCCTGCCCCGCAAGTTCAAGATCGCCGTCAGCGGCGCGGTCACGGACCGGGCCGCGGTGGGCGTGCACGACATCGGCCTGCAGGCCGTCGAGCAGGACGGCGAGATCGGCTTTCGCGTCTGGGCGGGCGGCGGGCTGGGCCGCACGCCGCTGGTGGGCCAGCTGATCAATGCCTACGTGCCCTGGCAGCATCTGCTGACCTACCTGCAGGCCATCCTGCGGGTCTACAACCTGCACGGCCGTCGCGACAACAAGTTCAAGGCGCGTATCAAGATCCTGGTCAAGGACCTGACGCCCCACGTGTTCGCCGAAGAGGTCGAGCGCGAATGGCAGCATCTGAAGGATGGCCCCGAAACGGTCACCGCCGAGCGCATCCAGGCCATCGCCGACCGCTTCACCACGACGCCCCATGCCGCGGATCCGGGCCCGGACACCTCGCCCCAGCATGCCGGCAACGATCCGGCCTTCTCGCGCTGGCTGCGGCGCAATACCCATCTCCACAAGGTCCAGGGCTATGCCGCCGTGACGCTGTCGCTCAAGCGCACCGGCGTGCCGCCCGGCGACATCACCGCCGACCAGATGGATGCCGTGGCCGACCTGGCCGACCGCTACAGCTTCGGCGAGATGCGCGTCTCGCACGAGCAGAACCTGGTGTTCACCGACGTGGCCCGGGGCCAGCTGTACGCGCTGTGGAAGGAACTCGACAAGCTGGGCCTGGCCACGCCCAACATCGGTTTCCTGACCAACATCATCGCGTGCCCGGGCGGCGACTTCTGTGCGCTGGCCAACGCGGTGTCGATCCCGGTGGCCGAGGCCATCCAGCGCCGCTTCGACGACCTCGACTACCTGCACGAGATCGGCGAGCTGGACCTGAACATCTCCGGCTGCATCAACTCCTGCGGGCATCACCACGTGGGCCACATCGGCATTCTGGGCGTGGACAAGGCCGGCGAGGAGTGGTACCAGGTCACGCTTGGCGGCCGCCAGAGCGGGGCCGCCAAGCCCTTGCCCGACATCGAGTCCATGCGCGGGGCGGGCGCGGCCATCGGCCGCGTCATCGGCCCGTCGTTCGCGCGCGGGGAAGTGGCCGACGTGGTCGCCACCCTGGTCGAGACCTATATCGACCTGCGCGACAGCGACGCCGAGCGCTTCATCGACGTGGTCGAGCGCGTGGGCATCGATCCCTTCAAGACCCGGGTCTACGCCGAGCGCCAGCAGGCCAAGGCCGCGCTGGTGGAGGCCGCCCATGTCTGAGCACGCCGCCACGCTGATCCGCCATCGCGACCTGGAAGTCGACACCTGGAAGCGTTTCGAGCCCACCGAGGCCCGGCCGCTGCCGGCCGATGACGAGGACTGGCTCGTGCCGCTGGCCGTCTGGCAGTCGGCGCGCGCCGAGCTGCGCGGCCGCCGCCGGCCCGTGGGCGTCCTGCTGGGGCCGGCCGACGATCCCGCCGAGCTGGCCGAGGAGGGCAGGATAGACCCCGCAGGGCTGGCGCTGATCGCGGTCGATTTCCCCATCTACACCGATGGCCGGGGCTACTCCATCGCCTACCTGCTGCGCACGCGGCTGGGCTGGCAAGGCGAGCTGCGGGCGGTGGGCGACGTGATGATCGACACCATCCACTACCAGGCGCGGTCGGGCTTCGACAGCTTCGCGGTCAAACACGGCCATGATCCCGAGCAGGCGCTGCGGGCCTTCGGCACCTTCACGGCGGCCTACCAGCAAACCTATCCGGTTCCCGCCGCGCGGCAGGACTGATCCATGGGCAAAGTCTATCTGGTGGGCGCGGGCCCCGGCGCGGCGGACCTGCTGACCGTGCGCGCGGCCCGGCTGCTGGGCCGGGCCGACGTGGTCTTCCACGATGCGCTGGTGGACCGCGAGGTGCTGGCGCTGGCGCCCCAGGCCCGCCTCGTGGCCGTGGGCAAGCGCTGCGGGCAGTTGTCCACCGTGCAGCAGTTCATCAACCGCCAACTGGTCGATGCCGCCCGCCGGCATGCCTGCGTGGTGCGCCTGAAAGGGGGGGACCCCATGCTGTTCGGGCGCGCGCAGGAGGAAATCGCGGCCCTGGCCCAGGCCGGCATCGAGGTCGAGGTGGTACCCGGCATCAGCGCGGCCTTCGGCGCCAGCTCGGCGCTGGGCCTGTCCTTGACGCGCCGCGGCCTGAGCCGCAGCGTCGTGTTCCTGACGCCCGCCGTGGGCAGCGGCGAGCGTCCCCATGCGTGGGCGGATGCCGCCCGGGGGGCCGATACCGTGGTGCTGTACATGGCCAGCCGGCAGGCGGAGGCGATCGCCCAGGGCCTGATGGCCACGGGCATGCCGCCGGGACGCCCGGCGGTGCTGGTCGAGAACGCCAGCCTGGCGGCCCAGCGGGTGCTGCCCACCACCCTGGGGAGCCTGCCGGAAGCCGCGCGGGAGCTGGGCGGGGGGCCGGCGCTCATCATGGTGGGCGACATCTACGCCGACCTGCTCGAGCAGGCAGCGGGCGGCCTGGAAGCGCAAACGAGGCGGACCGCTGCGGCCTGACTTCATTTCTCTTACACTTCGGTCATGTTGATCGAAGACTACGGACTCGCGCTGGGCAAGAGTTTCCTGTTTTCCCTGGCGACGCTGCTCCCCATCCTGAATCCCACGGCGACGGCACCGATATTCCTGTCCCTGACCGAGGGCGCTTCCCCTGGCGTGCGGGAAGTGCTCGCGGCCAGGATCGCCCGCAACGTGTTCCTGCTGCTGTTCGCGGCGATGCTGATCGGGTCGATCGTGCTCGACTTCTTCGGCATCTCGCTGGCCATCGTGCGCGTGGGCGGGGGCCTGCTGGTGGTGGCCAGCGCCTGGCGCCTGCTCAATTCCAGCGACGGCGGAGCCGAGCGTTCGGCGCGCCTGGCTGAAGGTTTCACGGTTGAGATGGCCAACCGGCGCGCTTTCTATCCCCTGACTTTCCCCATTGCCTGCGGGCCGGGCTCCATCGCCGCGGCCATCACCGTGGGCGCCAGCCTGCACGATCACGCCTCGCTGATCGTCAGCGGCACCCGCATCGCCGGGGCGGTACTGGGCCTGTCCCTGGTGGCGGGGTCGGTGCTGCTGTGTTTCCGCTATGCGCAGCAACTGCTGCGTCTGCTGGGCGACACGGGAACTGTCGTGTTCCTGCGGTTGTCAGCATTCATTCTGCTCTGCCTTGGCGTCCAGATCGTCTGGGATGGCGCGTCCGAACTGCTGCTCGGCGTGCTGCGCCAGGTCCCGTTGCCCCCATCCACCTGAAAGCCCTTGCGGCCTTGACCCATGAAAACCGTACTCGTTGACCGCCTGCTCGCCTTCACCGCCATCGCCAGCCTGGGCGCCGTGGCGGTCGCGCTGGTGTCGCAGCATGTCTTCGACATGCAGCCCTGCGCCTGGTGTGTGCTGCAACGCCTGATCTATCTCGCGATTGCGGTATTCGCGGTGCTGGGACTGGTCCTGCGGCGGATCGCGGCGGCGCAGAAGACCTGCGCCGGCATCGTGGCGGTGCTGGCGCTGGCCGGCGTGGCCACGGCCGTCTATCAGCACAATGTGGCTTCCCAGTTGATGAGCTGCGACCAGACCTTCGCCGACCGCTTCATGACCGGTTCCGGCCTCGACGGGTCGCTGCCCGCGGTGTTCGGCATCTACGCGACCTGCGCCGACGCGGTGGTGGACCTGCTGGGCGTACGATACGAGATATGGAGCGTGCTGCTGTTCGCGGTGCTGGCCGTGGCAGGCATCGCCGCCCTGATGCTGCGCCGGCGTCCGCGATCGCTGTTCGCGGGCGGCGTCCAATAGGGAGTCCATCATGCAGGCCCGCGCCACGCCTCCGGTCCACTTCCGTGAAATCGCCGCCGGGGGAGGGCGGCGCCTGGGCGTGGCCACGCTCGATGCGCAGGCCACGCTGAATGCCCTGTCCCTGGAGATGGCCGAACGCCTGGCGATGCAGTTCGAGGCCTGGGCCACCGATCCGGCCATCGCGGTGGTGGTGCTGGAAGGCGAAGGGCGCGCGCTGTGCGCCGGCGGCGATCTGCGAAGCGTGTACCGCGAGATGCGCGAACACCGGGGCGACGACCCGCCGCGCCGCATCGCCCGCTTCTTCGAGCGCGAATACGGCCTGAACCACGCCATTCACGCCTATCCCAAGCCGTTCCTGTGCTGGGGCAACGGCATCGTCATGGGCGGCGGCATGGGGCTGCTGATCGGCGCCAGCCATCGCGTCGTCACGGAAACCTCGCGCCTGGCCATGCCCGAGATCGTCATCGGCCTGTTTCCCGACGTGGGCATGTCCTGGGCCCTGAACCGCATGCCGGGCAAGTCGGGCCTGTTCCTGGGGCTGACCGGGGCCACGCTGCAGGCCGCCGATGCGCTGTTCGCCGGCTGGGCCGACTACCACATTCCGCATGCCCGCAAGCAACAGGTGCTCGACGCGTTGGCCCGGCAGGACTGGGCCGGCGAACGCCGTGCCGACGACCTCCTGCTGCACGAGGTGCTTGATGCCTGCCATGCCATGCCCGACCCCGAGGAAGGGCCGCTGCGGCGCAACCTGGATGCCGTGGCGGCGCTGTGCCGGGCACCGGCGCTGGACGACGTCATCGGCGCCATCCTGCAATACGACGGCGGGGACCCATGGCTGGAAGGGGCGCGCGACGCCCTGGCCAAGGGCGCGCCCAGCACCGCGCGGCTGGCCTGGGAACTGCAGCGGCGCACGCGCCACATGTCGCTGGCCCAGGTCTTCCAGCTGGAATACCAGGTCGCCCTGTGGTGCTGCACCCGGGGCGATTTCCAGGAAGGCATCCGGGCCCTGCTGATCGACAAGGACCGCCGTCCCGTCTGGAAGGCCACCCATGGCACCGAGGTCGGAACCGCCTGGGCGGACAAGGCCTTCCGCGACATGGCCGTGGATTTCCCCGTGCCCGCTTCGCTGCGGACGCTGGCCGGCTAGCCTGCCGCCGTGTCACGGTCCGAACGCCTGTTCGCCTTGCTCCAGGCACTGCGGCGCCGCAGGCGGCCGGTCAGCGGCAAGGTGCTGGCCGGGGAACTGGGCATCAGCCTGCGCACGCTCTACCGCGACATCGGCAGCCTGCAGGCCCAGGGCGCGCAGATCGAAGGCGAGCCCGGCCTGGGCTACGTGTTGAAGCCGGGTTTCCTGCTGCCGCCCATGATGTTCTCGGAAGAGGAGATCGAGGCCCTGGTGCTGGGGTCGCGGTGGGTGGCCCGCCGCACCGACGAACCGCTGGCCTGGGCGGCCCGCAACGCGCTGGCCAAGATCGCCGCCGTGCTGCCCGACGACCTGCGCCATGGCCTGGACACCTCCGCGCTGCTGGTGGGCCCGGCGGCCGAGCAGGAGCGGGTGGACCTGTCCCAGATCCGCCGCGCGATCCGCGCCGAACACAAGCTCGACATCGTCTATCGCGACGGCGGCGGCGCCGCCTCGCATCGCCTGATCTGGCCATTCGGCCTGGGGTTCTTCGAGCAGTCGCGCGTGGTCCTGGGTTGGTGCGAGCTGCGGCAGGATTTCCGCCATTTCCGCACCGACCGCATCCAGGCCCTGACCGCCACGGACCTGCGCTATCCGCGCCGGCGCCAGGCCTTGCTGAAGGCGTGGCGAGAGAAAGAAGGCATTCCTCCGCAGGAAGTTTGATACTGACAGAAATTGGCAGCATCGGTCGCTATCCTGGACACGCCTACCAACCAGGAGCGACTTCATGAACCATCCGAACTTCGTCATTCTCTACGTCGACCAACCCGAGGCCAGCGGCCGTTTCTACGCGGACCTGCTGGGGGCCGACCCCATCGAATCCTCGCCCACCTTCGTGCTGTTCGCGCTGGACACCGGCCTGATGCTGGGCCTGTGGTCCCGGCACACCGTGGAACCGCCGCCCGGCGCGCCTGCGGGCGGCGGCGAGATCGTCTTGCGCATGGAAAGCTACGACGCCGTCGACGCCCGCTGCGCGGACTGGACGGCGCGCGGCATTCCGCTGCTCACGCCGCCCGCGACCCTGGAATTCGGCCGCTCCTTCGTCGCGCGCGATCCGGACGGGCATCGCCTGCGTGTGTTCGCCCCCGACACGGCACGATAGCTTCCCAGGCCCTAGTCACGGGCCGGGATGATGGGCAGCGTCAGATAGGATGCCTGTTCCGGTCCGCTGTACAGGGTGGTGCGGCCCTGGAAATCCTGGCCGCCGCGATCCGTGGGGTCGGTATGGGTAAGCCGACCCTTGATGCCTTCGAATTCGAAATCCTTGCCTTGTATCGTCAGGCGCAGGCGGTAGCCGCGCGGGATGACGATGGAGGTGGGCCAGATTTCGAGGTCGAGAGGATAGGCGGTACCGGGTTCGATCTTCTGGATTTCGTCGTGTGTATGGAAGATCCGGTTGGGCATGGACATCTTTTCGTCGACTTTGCGGTGCGAGGCGCGCAGCCACCCCCGGGTCAGCGGCGTGGGTTCGTGGGCGCCGTCGAACACGATTTCCTTGCCATCGGGATCGAAGAGCCGGAGGACGGCGAAGAGGTCGACATCCCGGGTGGAGGACGAGACCCAGATGCGCAACGGAATGAAGCCGGTGATTTCGGTCGCGGTTTCAAAGGGCGGCGTCGTGAAGTCCAGGCGTTCCTCCTGGGCCTGAAAGCCGGCGCTGGCGGCTTGGGCGGGCGCGACGGTATCCAGGGCGGCGTTGCCGGGGTGCAGGTAGAACCGGGTCCACTGGGTGCGCGCGAGCGGGAACTCGTGTTCGGCGCGGCGGGTTTCGCCGTCCACGGTGCGGATGGACAGCAGGACGGGCGGGGTCTGGTCCCAACCGTTGGGCAGGCCTTTCAGGAAGTGATCGAAGAATTGCTTTTGCAGCGCGATGTAGCGAGGCAGGTAGAAGCTTTCGTAGTGGGTGCCAATGTGCATGGACAGCCATTTCTGCGTGGAGCCGGCGCGCAGGTAGCCTTCGATGTTGCCGCGCAGGTGGTTGCCGGGGCCGCCCCAGTTGCCGGCCGACAGCACGGGAACGGTGATGCGGGAAAGATCGGGCGTGCGTTCCTTGTGCCAGGCGTCGCACAAGGCGTGGCGTGCCATTTCCGCGGGATAGTCGCTGCGGTTGGCGGCCAGCAAGGTTGCGCTCAACGCGGGGCCGGTCGTGGGTTGGCCGTCATCGCGGTCGCGATAGGGGGTGTCGCCGTTGCCATGCTGGTTGGACAGCACCTGCTTGGGCCACCATGAACTGAGGAAGCCGTTGCTGCGGATGCCGCCATGGTAGCCGTAGTCGCGGTAGTGATCGGACCGGCCCTCCCAGGGCACGATGGCGGCCAGGTGCTTGGGACGCAGCGCCGCGACACGCCATTGGGTGGCGGCATAGTACGAGATGCCGATCAGGCCGACCTTGCCGTTGCTCCACGATTGCGTGCCGGCCCACTCGATGGCATCGCGGTAGTCCTGGATCTCGCGCGGCGACATGGGGTCGAGGTAACCCGGCGACTTGCCGCTGCCGCGGGCGTCGACGTGGATGACCACGTAGCCGTCGGGCACCCATCGTTCGGGGTCCACGGTTTCCCAACGCAGGTAGCGGCCGCTGGAGCCGTCCTGGCACAGGCCGGGATGCAGGCGCTGCAATTTTTCCCATTGCGGCTTGAAACCATCGGCGAAGTGGACGTCCTTGCCGTAGACCCCCTGGGCCATGACGACGGGATAGCGCCCCGGTTCGGCCGGGCGGAAAACGTTCGCTTTCAGGACGGCGCCGTCGTCCATCGGGATCTCGACGTCCTTCTCGAAAACGAGGGCATGGGGGGCGGCTTGATGCCGGGCTGGGGTGTTCGATTCGGTCACGATCTGGGCTCCGCGTTGTCTGGCTATTGTTTTTCGATCTTGGCGGCCTGCATGATGTCGGTGTAGGTCGCGGTTTCCTTGGCGAGGTAGTTCGCCATGTCCTGGGGCGAGCCGCCCGCCAGGTCCAGCCCCATGGAGGCCAGGCGCTCCTTGAGCGCGGGCGAGGCCAGGGCGTCGTTGAAGGCACGGTTCAGCCGGGCCACGATCTCGGGCGGCGTGCCCGCCGGGGCCAGCGCCCCCTGCCAGCCGCCCTGGACTTCGTAGCCGGCGACGCCGGCTTCTTCCACCGTCGGCACGTCGGGCAATTGCGGGAAGCGCGTCGAGCCGGTCACCGCGATTGCGCGCAGCGTTCCGCTCTTGACCTGTTCGATCGCCGAAACCGGGTTGAGGAAGGCCAGCTTCACTTCGCCGGACATGACCGCATTCATGGCGGGGGCGGCGCCCTTGTAGGGAACGTGCACCAGGTGGGTGCCCGCCTTGTAGTTGAAGTACTCGGCCACCAGGTGCATGGTGTTGCCGATGCCGGCCGAGCCATAAGGGATGTTGGAGGTGGCCGGCTTGGCGAGCTTGACCAGGTCCTGCACGTTCTTGACCGGCAGCGAAGGCGTGACCACGAGCACCTGGCCGCGAGTGGAGCCCACCAGCACGACCGGGACGAAGTCCTTGGCGCTGTCGTAGGGCAGGGACTTGTACAGCAGCGGATTGATGACGTGCGAGCCGGTGGTGTAGAGCAGGGTGTAGCCGTCGGCGGGCGCCTTGGCCACCAGGTCCGAGGCAATGATGGAGTTGGCGCCCGCACGGTTCTCCACGATCACGGGCTGCTTGAGCCGCTTGCCCATTTCCTGCGCCAGCATGCGCGACACGGTATCGGGATTGCCGCCAGGCGAAAAGGGCAGAATCAGCTTGATGGGACGGTCGGGAAACGTGTCGCCGTAGGCGGCGGGTGCGGCAAGGGTCAGGGCTGCGAGGCAGGCTGTGGAAAGTCCAACCAGAAAAACCGGGCTCTTCATGATGTGTTCCTCCTCCATGGCGGTGTTCCCGACGAGGTCGGGGCGGGCTTCTTGTCGTGGTTGTGCGAGCTACCTGGAAAAAATCGATAAAAATATCTTTGGAAAATTTTGTCGATAAAATTATATGGATAAAAATAATATCGACGATAAAGGAAAACCCCGAGCCGCCATCGGATAAAAGAACGTTTCCTTATATAAAGCAATCTTATATAATGGTTCGTACGCCATTCATCCGGCATCCATGAGGAGACAAGCCATGAGCGCCAACCAGACAGCCGCCCCGTCCAACGACCAATCGCCCGTACTCGTCGATCTCGAAGACGGCATCGCATGGGTCACCTTGAACCGGCCCACGAAACGCAATGCCATCAACCCGGGCATCGTCTACAACATGGTCCGGGTGCTGGAGGAACTGGAGGCGGACGACCGCTGCAAGGTGCTGGTGCTGACCGGCGCGGGCGACGCGTTTTCTGCCGGCATGGACCTGCGCGAGTACTTCCGCGGCACCGACAACGATCCCAAGGAGCGCATCCGGCTGTATCGCGCCAACGCCCAGTGGCAATGGCGCCAGTTGCGCTTCTACGCCAAGCCCACCATCGCCATGGTCAACGGCTGGTGCTTCGGCGGCGCCTTCACGCCGCTGGTGTCCTGCGACCTGGCGATCGCCGCCGAGGAAGCGCAATTCGGCCTGTCCGAGATCAACTGGGGCATCATCCCCGCGGGCGTCGTCAGCCGCGCGGTGGCCTCGCTGGTACGCGAACGCGAAGCCATGTACTACGTGATGACGGGCGAAACCTTCGACGGCCGCCGCGCCGCGGATATCGGCCTGGTCAACGAGGCCGTGCCGCGCGAGCGCCTGCGCGAACGGACCCGCCAACTGGCCAAGGTCCTGATGGAAAAGAATCCCACCGTGCTGCGCACGGCCAAGATCGCCCATCGCATGGCGGCCGAAATGAGCTGGGAGCAGGCGACCGACTACCTGATGGCCAAGGTCGACCAGTCCACCTTCCACGATCCGGAGCGCGGCCGCGACAACGCCATGAAGCAATTCCTGGACGAAAAGTCGTTCAAGCCCGGCCTGGGCGCGTATCAGCGCTAAGACGGCACGAAGGGGTATCGCATGTCTTCATTCGCTCTGGACCGCCTGCTGCGGCCCAAGTCGATCGCCGTGGTCGGAGCTTCGCCCGAGCCGGGGTCGGTCAGCGGCCTGCTGCTGGCCAACCTGCAGCGCTTCGGCTATGCCGGGCAGCTGCACCTGGTCAGCCGCAGCCGGGACGAGGTCAACGGCATCCGCTGTTTCAAGTCCATCGATGAATTGCCGGAAGGCGTGGACGTGGCCGTGCTGGTGGTGCCGCAGGTGGCGGTGGCCGATTCGGTCGCGGCCTGCGGGCGCCGGGGCGTGGGCGCGGCGGTGGTATTCGCCTCGGGTTTTGCCGAAATGGGCGACGAAGGCCGGGCCGCGCAAGAAGCCATGGCTGCCATCGCGCACCGCCATGGCGTGGCCGTCCTGGGGCCCAACTGCCTGGGGTTCATCAATTTCGCGGACGCCGTTCCGCTGACCTTCGAGCCGGTGCAGCCGGCGCCGGTCCGCACCGGCCCGCGCATCGGTATCGTGGCCCAGAGCGGCGCGATGAACGGCAACCTGCGCCAGGCGTTCCTGGGGCGCGGGCTGGGGGTCTCGTTCTCGATCTCGACCGGCAACGAAGCGGTGCTGGGCGCGGAGGACTTCCTGTCCGCGCTGGTCGACGCGCCCGACGTGGATGCCTTCGCGGTGTTCGTCGAAATGCTGCGCAAGCCGGCCGAATTCCTGCGCGTGGCGCGCCGCGCGCGCGAGCTGGGCAAGCCCGTCGTGCTGATGCACCCGGGCCGCAGCCAGCGCGCTCGCGAGGCGGCCAGGTCGCACACGGGCGCGTTGGCGGGCGATCACCAGGTCATGCGCACGCTGGTCGAGCGCGAAGGCGTGGTGGTGGTCGACAGCATGGACGAAATGTTCGATGTGACGGCCATCCTCGCGCGCTACCCGCGGCCCGTGACCGAGGGCAGGGCGGCCGTGGCCTCGAACTCGGGCGCGCTGCGCGGACTGGCGCTGGATTTCTGCGAAGACATCGGCCTGCAACTGGCCGATTTCCAGCCCGCCACGATGCAGGCCTTGTCGCAGATCCTGCCGGACTTCATGGCGCCCGACAATCCGCTGGACCTGACGGCGATCGGCATGCAGAAGCCGGAGATCTTCGGGCTGTCGGCGCAGGCCATCCTGGACGATCCCGGCGTGGGCAGCCTGATCATGCCGCTGATGGGCGGTTCGCCCGCGCAGCAAATGGCCAAGGCGGAATCGCTGTTGCCGGTGATGCAGGCATCGCGCAAGCCGGTGTGCTTCGTCATCATGGGCGACAGCGGCCCGCTGGGCAACGAATTCCTGGAGCGGGTCCATGCGAGCGGCATGCCGTTCCTGCGGTCGCCCGACCGCGCCATGCGAGCCATGGCGCACGTGCATCGCTACGGACGCCTGCATGCCGAGGCGGCCGAACGCAGCGGGGAAGAATCCGGCCTGCGCCGCGACGATCTTCAGCCGGGGCCGCTGGCCGAATTCAAAGGCAAGCAATGGCTGCGCGAACTGGGCATCGCCACGCCCCGGGGCGGGCTGGCCCGCACGCCGGCCGAGGCCGAGGCGCTGGCGCGCGAGATCGGCTATCCGGTGGTGCTCAAGGCCCAGGCCGACACGCTCATGCACAAGAGCGACGTGGGCGGCGTGGCGGTCAACCTGCGCGATGCCCAGGCGCTGGGCGATGCGTGGCAGCGCATCCAATCCTCGGTGGCCCGGCATTGCCCGGATATCGCGCTGGACGGCATGCTGGTCGAGGCCATGTCCAGCCCCGGCCTGGAACTGGTGGTGGGGGGGCGCCGCGATCCCAATTGGGGCGTGGTGACGCTGGTGGGGCTGGGCGGGATATGGATCGAGGCCTTGCACGACGTACGCCTTTTGCCGCCCGACCTGACCGAGGCGCAGATCATGCGTGAACTGCAGCGCCTGAAGGGCGCCAGGCTGTTGGCCGGCCTGCGCGGCGCGCCGCCGGTGGACGTGGCGGCGGTCGCGGCGGTGGTGCGGCGCCTGTCCGCCCTGATGCTGGCCAATCCCGGGATCGCGGAGATCGACATCAATCCGCTGATCGCCTTGCCCGCGGGCAAGGGCGTCGTGGCCCTGGACGCGCTGTTCGTCATGGATGCGGCGCCAGCGCCCTGAGGGCGCCGTGCCGCCACGGAGAGCAATCTTATGTCGTCATTCGATAGCGAGACCTTTCCTCAGTTGATGGACACGGTCGAGCGCTTCATCCGCCAACGCCTGATGCCGCTGGAGCGGCAGGTGGAGGAAAAGGAGGAGGTGCCGCCCGAGGTCATCGAGGAAATGAAGCAAATGGGCCTGTTCGGCCTGGGGATTCCCGAGGCCTACGGCGGTTGCGAACTGGACCTGATGCAGGAATTGCAGGTGCAGATGGCCTTCAGCTATACCTCGCCGGCCTTCCGGCTGGTGTTCTGGCCCAACGTGGGCATAGGCAGCAAGGGCCTGGTGCTGGCCGGCACCGAGGAGCAGAAGCGGAAGTATCTGCCGGGCCTGGCCAGCGGTGAACTGCGCGCGGCATTCTGCCTGACCGAACCCGACGCCGGTTCGGACGCGGCCAGCCTGAAGACGCGTGCCGAACGGGACGGCGACATGCTGGTCATCAACGGCACCAAGCGTTTCATTACCAACGCCACGCGTGCCCATGTCTTTACCGTCATGGCGCGCACCGACCCGTCCCGTCCGGGCGCGGCCGGCATCAGCGCCATTCTGGTCGATCGCGATACCCCGGGGCTGCACATAGGCAAGTCCGAGAAGAAGCTGGGCCAGCGCGGCTCGCCCATCAGCGACGTGATCTTCGAGAACGTGCGGGTGCCGGTATCCAACGTGATAGGCGGCGAGGCCGCGCTGGGCCAGGGCTTCAGGATCGCCATGCAGGTGTTGGATCATGGCCGCATCAGCGTGGCGGCCTCGGGGCTGGGCATGGCCCGCCGGCTGATCGACGAGGCGGCGCGCTACGCGGTGCAGCGCAAGCAGTTCGGCCAGCCGATCTCCGAATTCCAGCTGATACAGGCCATGCTGGCGGATTCCGAAACCGAATACCTGGCGGGACATGCCCTGGTGATGCAGGCGGGCCAGGCCCTGGCGCGCGGCGAAGACGTGCGCAACCAGGCGGCGGCCGCCAAGTACTTCTGTTCGGAAGCGCTGTCGCGCATCGCCGACCGCGCCCTGCAGATCCACGGCGGTTCGGGCTACGTGGCTGACCACCACGTCGAACGCCTGTACCGCGATGCCCGGGCGCTGCGCATCTACGAGGGCACCAGCCAGGTCCTGCAACTGGTGATCGCCCGCACGATGCTCAAGCGCTACCAGGATTGAGCCCGCTTTTCGAGACTTATCGAAAATGCTTGTGAGACCATCGCAAACCCGTGTTTCAGCCTTTGCGGTGTTTCTTCTACAGTTAGCGGGGATCAGGCGGCGCGGCATGTCGCGGCCGCCCACGATAATGACGGAGACGATGTGTACCCTCTGAGCTATGTGCGTCCGGCCACCTTGCAGGAAGCGCTGGACTGCCTGGCCCGTGAGCCCGAAGCCCGCCCCCTGTCGGGCGGCATGACCCTGGTGCCCACGCTCAAGCAGCGGCTGGCGGCGCCTTCGCACCTGGTGGATCTGACGCGCCTGCCGGAACTGCAAGGCATCTCGCGCGACGGCGACGTGCTGAAAATCGGTGCCGCCACGCGGCACGCGCAGGTGGCCGAGTCGACCGTGGTGGGCGAGGCCATTCCTGGCCTGGCCGCGCTGGCCAGCGTGATCGCCGATCCGCAGGTGCGCAACCGCGGCACCCTGGGCGGTTCCGTGGCCAACAACGATCCCGCCGCCGACTATCCGGCCGCCGTGCTGGGCTTGGGCGGCACCGTGGTAAGCAGCCAGCGGCGCATCGCCGCCGACGATTTCTTTACCGGCATGTTCGAAACCGCGCTTGCCCCGGGCGAGATCATCGTGGGCTTCGAATTTCCCGTTCCCCGCCGCAGCGCTTATGCCAAGTATCGCCACAAGGCCACGGGCTACGCGGTAACGGGCGTGTTCGTCGCCGATACCGCGCAGGGCGTGCGGGTGGCGGTAACCGGGGCCGGGCCCTGTGTATTCCGCTGGCACGAAGCGGAGGCGGCGCTGGCCGGCGGCGACGCCGGGGCGCTGGCTACGGTCCCCCTGGATGCCGATGGACTGAACGACGACCGCGCGGGCAGCGCGGCCTATCGCGCCAACCTGGTACGGGTGATGGCGCGGCGCGCCTGGGCGCAATTATCTTGAATCGCGGACGGCCCGGAACGAGGCCGAGCAAGGTGGAGAAGTCATGGAACTGAAAGGATCGCATACGCTGCGGGCGCCCCGCGAACGGGTGTGGGAATACCTGAATACCCCGGAAATCCTGCAGGCATGCGTGCCCGGCTGCGAATCATTCAATGCCGGACAGGCGCAGGACGAGTACGCCGCCGTGGTGGTGGCCGCCATCGGTCCGGTGAAGGCGCGCTTCAAGGGGACCCTGAGCATCGCCGACAAGCGCGCGCCGCTGGGCTATCGCATCATCGGCCAGGGCGACGGCGGCATCGCCGGCTTCGGCAAGATGGTGGCCGACGTCGAGCTGGCCGAAGACGGGGAGACCACGGTACTGACCTACGTGGCCCAGGCGCAGGTCGGCGGCAAGCTGGCGCAGATAGGCGCGCGGCTGGTGGGCTCGATCGTCAACAAGATGGCGGCCGAATTCTTCGAGCGCTTCAGCGTCAAGGTGGAAGAGAAGGTCGCGCCATGATCCGGGTGGAATTGCGGGTGAACGGCGAGGCGGTCAGCCGCGAGGTCGACGACCGTACCTTGCTGGTGGAGTTGCTGCGGTATGAACTGGGCCTGACCGGCACCCACGTTGGCTGCGACACCAGCCAGTGCGGCGCCTGCACGGTCAAGCTCGACGGCGCCGCGGTCAAGTCGTGCGCGGTGCTGGCCGCGCAGGCCAGCGGCGGCGAGGTACTGACCGTGGAAGGGTTGTCGACGCCGCAGCAACTGGGCGAAGTGCCCGCGGCCTTCGTCGCCTGCCACGGCCTGCAATGCGGCTTCTGTACGCCGGGCATGATGATGGCCATCGATTACTACCTGGACACGGATGGTTCGCTGGACGACGAACGCATCCATCAGGCCCTGGAAGGCAACATCTGCCGCTGTACCGGCTACGTCAACATCATCGAGGCGGTCAAGCACGCGGCCCACGCCCGTATCGAGGCGGGCAAGCCGGTCGGGAGGCAGCATGGATAGCCGACTGGTCGGCCAGCCGCGTCCGCGCGCCGAAGACCAGCGCCTGGTGCGCGGCCAGGGGCGCTATACCGACGACATGAATCTGCCCGGCCAGGCCTATGGCGCGTTCGTGCGGGCCACCCACGCCCATGCGGTCATCCGCGGCATCGACATCGAGGCGGCTTCGCAGGCGCCCGGCGTGATCGCCGTGCTGCGCGGCCAGGATTACCTGGATGACGGCTTGCGCGGCATGGACCACATTCCCAATCCGGCCGACGCCGTCGCCTTCAAGGAACGGGCCTTTCCGGATTCGCTTACCGGCAGCGTTTTCAACCAGCGGCACCTGCCGCTGGTGGTGGATCGCGTGCGCCATGTGGGCGAGCCGATCGTGCTGGTGGTGGCGCGCAGCGCGCGCGAGGCGCGTGACGCCTGCGAAATGGTGCTGATCGACTATGACCCCCTGCCGGCCGTGGTGGACGCGGTGCAGGCGATGGACGAAGGGGCGCCGCAATTGTGGGACGGCGCTGCGCGCAACCTGTGCTTCCAGGCCCGGGTAGGCGATGAGGCGGCGGTGCGCGAGGCCTTCGCCCGCGCCCATCGCGTCGTGCGTCGGGAGTTCCGCAACAGCCGCATCGTCAATTGCCAGATGGAGCCGCGCTCGGCGCTGGGCAGCTTCGACGCAGGTTCCGGCGAATACCTGCTGATCTCGGGCAGCCAGGGCGTGACGCGCCAGCAGATGTGCATCGCCGATGCCTTGGGGATACCCCCGGCGAAATTGCGGGTGGTGTCGCCCGACGTGGGCGGCGGCTTCGGTCCGCGCAGTTGCGTGAATCCCGATCAGCTCGCGGTGCTGTGGGCCGCGCGCAGGGTAGGGCAGCCGGTGAAATGGACCAGCGACCGCAACGAGGCCTTTCTGTCGGACTACCAGGGGCGCGACCAGGTCATACGGGCGGCCATCGCATTCGACGAGGAAGGGCGCATCCTTGGCATCGACAACGAGATCATCGGCAACGTCGGCGCACATACCGTCTCGTACGTGCCGCTGGCCAATGGCTCGCGCATCATGACCACGGTCTACCACGTGCCCGCGGCC
This sequence comes from Pigmentiphaga sp. H8, assembly GCF_003854895.1. NCBI lineage: Bacteria > Pseudomonadati > Pseudomonadota > Betaproteobacteria > Burkholderiales > Alcaligenaceae > Pigmentiphaga > Pigmentiphaga sp. H8. The sequence goes on from NZ_CP033966.1 coordinate 2,590,228, forward strand.
ACAGCCTTGCTGTCCGCGGTGCTTACGAACACGCCGCCTACCGGCCCCTACCGGGGCGCGGGCCGTCCCGAGGCCACGCACGTGATGGAGCGCATGCTGGACGTCGCCGCCGACGAGATGGGCATGGACCGCATCGAACTGCGCCGGCGCAATCTGATCCAGCCGTCGCAGATGCCTTATCGCAGTCCCATGGGGCTGACCTACGACAGCGGCGGTTTTGCCGCCAACATGGAGCGCGCCCTGCTCGTGTCGCAATGGAGCGAGGCGCCGGCGCGCAAGCGCGAGGCGCAGTCGCGCGGCAAGCTGCTGGGCACGGGCCTGGCCAACTACGTGGAATCGCCGGTCGGCGCGCCGCGCGAGCGCATCGAAATCACCATAGGCGCCGATGGCCGCGTCGACTTCGTGGTCGGCACGCAAAGCACGGGGCAGGGCCACGAGACCAGCTTCGTGCAGGTGCTGGCCGACGAACTGGGCGTGCCGTTCGAAGCCGTCACCATGCGCACCGGCGATTCGCTCTTCGTCAAGGTGGGGGGCGGTTCGCATTCGGATCGTTCCATGCGGCTGGTGGGGCATCTGCTGTTGCAGGCCGGCGAACAATTGCGGGCGGCGGCGCTGACGGCCGCGGCATCGATGTGGGGCATCGACGCGCAGGGGCTGCGCTATGCGGGTGGCCGGGTGCGCGACGAAGCCGGGCAACGCGAGGCCGGCCTGGGCGAGATCGCGGCCCATATCGAGCGCGCCGGCATGCCCGGTCATCCGGAGGAACACCGCTTCTTCGCCGCCGCCGAGTTCAATGGCCGCATCGCCGCCCATCCCACGGGCACGGCCGTCTGCGAGCTGGAGATCGATCCGGAAACCGGCGACGTGGAGATCGTGCGCTACACCTCCATCGACGACGTGGGACGCCCGATCAATCCGCTCATCGTCGAAGGCCAGGTGCATGGCGGCCTGGCGCAGGGCATAGGACAGGCCTTTCTCGAGGACTACCACGTCGATCCGGAAAGCGGACAGATCTTCAGCGGTTCGTACATGGACTACGGCGTGGCGCGGGCGGGGGCGATCCCGCGGCGCTTCGACGTGGAACTGACCGAAGACCGCACCCACGGCAACGCGCTGGGGGTGAAAGGCGGCGGCGAGAGCGGCATCACGCCTGCCACGGCCGCCATCTTCAACGCGCTGGCCGATGCGCTGCGCGACATCACGCACGAGGAATTGCCCATGCCGGCCACGCCCGCCGCGATCTGGTCGGCCCTACAACGCGCACAGGAAGCACGGTCATGAGCGAACCGGTACGGATGCACAGCCACGAGGGCTTGCTGGACATCGTGTTGAATACCCCCGCAAACGGCAACCTGATGAGCGCCGAGATGGGGAGCCTGATCATCGATGCCGTCTCCAACCTGGACGAGCAGATCCGCTTGATCCGCCTGTCGGGCGAGGGCGAGGATTTCTGCGCCGGGCGGGTCTCGCCCATGCCCAAGCCGGGCTCGACACCGACCGGCGAGGCCCTGCGGCGCAATGTGGCGATGCCGGCGCTCGCGCTGTACGACGCGCTCAAGACGGCGCCGGTGCCGGTGCTGTCCGTCGTGCATGGCAAGGCCTACGGTGTCGGCTGCGCCCTGGCGGGTGTGTGCGACATCACGCTGGCTGCCGACGACGCAAGCTTCCAGATTCCCGAGATGGAGCGCGACATTCCTCCTGCCCTGGTGATGTCGGCATTGATCGGCCGGGTACCGATGAAAACGATTGCGCGCATGGTGCTGACGCGAGACCTGGTGGGGGCGCGCGAGGCCTGGCAGGCCGGCTTGGCCAGCGAGGTCGTCCCGCGCGCCGAGCTGCGGTCGCGGGCCGACCAGATCGCGGCCACGATCCTGACGTGCAGCCCGGTCACGGTGCGCGCGGTCAAGCAATTCATGGAGCTGGCGCCGGGACTGCCGGTAGGCACCTCCAGCAGCCTCGCCGGGCACCTGTCCGGCACCGCGCTATCGGCCAAGTTCGAACGGCCGGCGTGACGACACGCTTTCGAGAGGAGACGAAATCAATGAAGAAGTGCCTTGCCGCGTTGGCCGCGATCACCCTGATGGCCGGCGCGCCGGCCCTGGCCGCCGACTACCCCGTGCGGCCCGTGCGCATGTTGCTGGGATATCCCGCCGGTAGCGGCATCGACAACGTGGCGCGCCAGGTGGCCGCGGGATTGGAAAAGGAACTCGGCCAGCCGGTGGTGGTGGAAAACAAGGCCGGCGCGCTCGGCAACCTGGCGGCCGACTTCGTGGCCAAGGCGCCCGCCGACGGCTACACCATTCTGTTCACGCCTAACTCCACCCATGCGGCCAACGTCCATTTGTTCAAGAAGCTGCCCTTCGATCCCATCAAGGATTTCGCGCCGGTGGGCACGGTGGCCAGCCTGGGGTTCGTCCTGCTGGTGGCGCCCGAACACACCAAGGTCGACAACGTCGAGCAGTTGACCAGGCTGCTCAAGGATCAGCCCGGCAAGTATTCGTGGGGCAGCGGCAATGCCACGGGACAGGTGGCCGGAGAACTCTACAAGACGCTGGCCGGCGTCGATGCCGTCAACGTGCCCTACAAGGGCGTGCCACCGGCCCTGACCGATCTGATCGGGGGGAGGGTGAGTTTCCTGTTCGCCGACGCGACACTGGCCATTCCCCAGCTCAAGGGGGGCCGCGTGAAGGCGCTGGCGGTTACGGGCAGCAAGCGGCCCACGTCGTTGCCCGATGTGCCCACCATGGCCGAAGCCGGCGTGAAAGGCTACGACCTGGCGGGCTGGTTCGGCATTTTTCTGCCTGCCAATCCGCCCGAGGCCGTGCGCAAGACGCTGAGCGCCGCACTGCTCAAGGTTACCAGCAGCCCCGAGATGGCCCGCTTCCTGCGCGGCATCGGCGCCGAGCCCCTGAGTGGAGGTCCGGACGACCTGGCGCGGGTGGTGGCGGTCGACACCGAGAAGTGGGGGCGCATTATCCGCGCCGCGGGCATGTCCGTCGAATGACGAGCAGCGGACTGGCACGCATGCGGAGTCTTGAGGATCGCGTCGCGATCGTGACCGGCGCCAGTTCCGGCATAGGCCGGGCCGTGGCGGTGGCGTTCGGCCAGGCCGGCGCGCGCGTGGTGCTGGCCGCTCGCGGCCGGGACGCCCTGGACGAGACCGCACGGTTGGTACGCGAGGCGGGCGGCGAAGCGCTTGCCTGCGTCGCCGATGTCGGCCGTGAAGACGATGTGGCGCAATTGTTCGCGGCGGCGCTTGCCGCCCATGGCAGCGTGGACGTGCTGGTCAACAACGCCGGCGTCACCACCAGCCAGCCTGTCGAGGACATGAGCCTGGATACCTGGCGCAGCGTCATCGACGTGAACCTGACCGGTGCTTTCCTTTGCAGCCGCGAGGCGTTTCGGGTCATGAAGCCGCGCCGCCAGGGCCGCATCATCAACATCGGCAGCGTGGCGGCCAAGGTGCCACGGCCGGACTCGGTGCCGTACACGACCACCAAGCACGGCTTGTCCGGCATGACCCATGCGCTGGCGCTGGACGGACGGGCGCACGGCATCGCGGTCAGCGTGCTGCACCCCGGCGTGACCGAGTCGGCGCTGGCCGCCAAGTCCGGCCGCAAGTTCGAACCCGGCGAGTTGATGAAGGCCGAGGACGTGGCCCGCGTCGTGCTGCTGATGGCCAGCCTGCCGCCCGAAGTGAATTTTTATGAAGGCACGATGTTTCCGCTGTCCATGCCTTTGCTGGGTAGAGGCTAAAATCCCGAGGCATGAACGCCTCGTTTCCCATCCGCAAGGAATGCCCGCCCGGCGCCTGTATCTGCGAACGCGACCATTTGCTGGCCGACCCGCAGGGCGATAGGCGCATCCTGCTGTTGACCAAGGAAGAAGAGAAGCGGCTGGTGGCCCGTCTCGAAACCCTGGCCACCCTGGAAGACCTGATGGCGATGCAGGCGCGCATGCACGCGCAACTGGGCATCGTCTTGCATATCGAACCCAGCGCCAACGAAGTCCGCACGGTGCGAGGTATCACCATCGAACTGGCGGAGCAGCGGGGCCTGTGCCGCAAGACGCGCGAAGCCGTTCCTGCCGCGATCCGCCGCTGCTTCGAACGCACGCCCGGGATCGTCTACGCTTTGCTCGACTCGCGCGACCTGTTGGGAGGGGCGTAGCCGTTCAGTCGACGGACGCCAGCGCCTGCCGTTCGGCCTCCATGGGCGCCAGACCCTCGATGGCCAGGCGAAGCAGCGCGCGCAGCGAGGCCAGGCCGACGCCGGGGCGCGGCGTGGGCTGGCTGAGCCAGCGCCGCACTTCGGCCAGGTAGATGGTGACGAACAACGAGGCGATCAGATCGGGGGCCGCGTTGCTGCCGATCTGCTCTTGTTCCTGTTTGCGCCGCACCACGTCGGCCAGCATGGCGTAGATGTTGGCGCGGCGGGCGTAGAAACGACGCGTTTCCTCGCCGCGGTCGCTGCTGCGGGCCAGGAAGTCCGAGGTGGCCTGCACCGCCGGCCGCGAGATCTGCGGATGCCTGGCCCAGTAGCGGTACCGCAGTTCGAAGAAAGCCATGAGCAGATCGATCAACGGACCGTCCCGCCGCAGCACCCTGGCGCCTTTGTCGTTCACGGCATCCAGGTCGTTGTTGACGATCATCATCAACAGATCGAGCTTGTCCTCGGCATAGACGAAGATGGTTCCGATGGCCACTTCGGCGCGCTGCGCGATCTCGCGCGTGGTCGCCACGTCGTAGCCCTTTTCCAGGAAGACGTCGCGCGCCGCCTGCTTGATGCGCCGCAGCTTGTCGAGTTTGGCGCGCTCGCGCAAGCCCAGTTCCTGGTTCGGGGAAGACAAAGCGGATGGATTCTTCATGAAAGAGCAGGGGGCGAAGGAATGAGAGGGGGGGGCCGAGGCTGCCTATTCTAGAAGAACTCGATAGGCCTTCCCCCATGATGATGCAAGATTCTCTTGATAAGTAAAGAAACTTTATATAAGGTGTGATTATCATAAGCGCCGGACGTGACCGGACGCGCAAGAGACAAGGGTTTACGAAATGGCCGACACGCTGGAGCAATCTGCCCGGATCCACACGACGGTTGGCGATGGCCGCGCCGTAGTCTGGCGGCAATGGGGCGCGGGTCCGCTGGTCGTCCTGCTGCACGGCAACAGCGGTTCGTGGACGCATTGGGTGCGCAACATCGCGGCCCTGGCCGAACGCTTTACGGTGCTCGTGCCCGATCTGCCCGGCCATGGCGATTCCGACCTGCCGGCCGGCGACGTGTCGTGCGCCGCTTTCGCCCGTCTGCTGTGGCTGGGCATCGATCAGGTCGCGGGCCCTGACGCGAACGTGGCGCTCGCCGGATTTTCCCTGGGTTCGGTCCTGGCGGAAAGCATGGCGCGGCAACAGCCGCAGCGCGTCCGCCAGATCCTGTTGTTGCGCGGCGCGTTCTCGCACACGGTGCCGCGGCCGCCCGAATTGCTGCGGTGGCGAGGCATAACCGATCCGGCCGAGGCGGCCCGTATCCACCGGCACAACCTTGAAGTTTCCATGTTCGGCGACGCCGCCCTGGTCGATGACGAGGCCGTCCGGCTGCATGCCGACAACCTTGAGCGTTGCCGGCTGGACACCCGGCCGCTGCTGGCCAGCCGCGAACTGGAGGCTTTCCTGGGCCTGCGTTGCCCGGTGCATGGCATTGCCGGCGAACGCGATGTCTACGGCGGCGGCGATGCGCCCGCGCAAGGCCGCGCCTTGCGCGAGACGCTGCCGCAGGCGGTCTTCGACATGATTCCCGGCGCGGGCCACTGGGCGGCCTACGAGGCCGCGGATACGGTGAATGCCCTGATGGTGCGGTCACTGGAAATGAAACATGATCAAATTTGATCAAGCTCAAAAATAAGAAGGCCGCCATCGAGCGGCATGATCCATATGGCTATCAGATAGGAGACTGCAATGAAGAAGATGATCGTGACGGCCTTGGCGATCGCGACCGTGCTGGCGCTGCCGGCGGCACAGGCGCAAGGGGATTTTCCCAATCGTCCCGTGAGGCTGGTGGTATCGTTCCCGCCGGGCGGCAGCACGGACCTCATCGCTCGCGTCATGGCACCCGTCATGTCCAAGCAGCTGGGCCAGCAGGTGGTGGTCGAGAACAAGGGTGGGGCAGGGGGCAACATCGGCGTCGAATCGGTGGTGCGATCGGCGCCTGACGGCTACACGATGGTGTTCAGCGGGGCCGGCGCGCTGGGCATCAACAGTGTGCTGTATCGGACGATGCCTTTCGATCCCGTCAAGGATCTCATTCCGGTCAGCATGGTCGCCAGCTCGCCGTTTGTCCTGGTGGGGCCGGCGAATTCTCCGTACAAGGACGTCAAGGCCTTGATTGCCGCGGCCAAGGCAGAGCCGGGCAAGCTGTCGATCGGCCATGGCGGCCTGGGCACGGTCATGCACCTGGCCAGCGAGCTCTTCAATCAAATCGGGGAAGTGAAGACCGTCTTGGTGCCCTACAAGGGCACGGGTCCGGCCACCACCGATGCGCTGGCCGGGCAGATTCCGGTGGCCATGAGCGACGTGCCCAGCGCCGTGGCGTACATCAAGGAGGGCCGCATGAAGGCCTTCGCCGTGACGACGCGCGAACGGTCGAGTTCGCTGCCCGACGTGCCCACGCTGGACGAGTCGGGCATGAAAGGCTACGAGGCCATGGGCTGGTTCGGGATCGCGGTGCCCGCCGGCACGCCCGAACCCGTCGTCAAGCGCCTGAACGCGGCGATCCGGGCGGCGCTGACCGACCCTGGCGTGATCGAACGTGTGCGCGCGGCCGGCGCCGACCCGGCGCCGACCTCGTCCGAGGAGTTTCGCAAGATCATCGCCACCGATATCTCCAAGTGGGGCGACATCGTGCGCCGGACGGGGCTGAAGCTGGACTGAAGGGAAGGCCCCCCCCCTACGCGCTTCGCGCGCCCCCCGGGGGGCGATGCGGGTGGACCGGCGGAGCCGGATCCACCGCATCCTGGGTCTGGGGCGGTGATGCGCAAAGAGGGGGGAAAACTGAAATAATTGGCGCATGAATATTTCTTTGCGCCAATTACGGGCATTTCTGGGGGTGGCGGCATCGGGCAATTTCACCCGTACCGCCCAGCGTCTGCATCTGAGCCAGGCGGGGCTGAGCGCGACCATTCGCGAACTCGAATCCCAGCTCAATACCCGGTTGTTCGAGCGCACCACCCGCGCGGTGGTGCTGACCGAGGCCGGCCGTGTCTTTCTGCCCGCGGCGGAATTGGTCGAGCGTGAACTCAGCGCCGCGGCGGCCCGTCTGCGCGACATGGGGCGCCAGGAGGGCTCTGCCCTGCGCCTGGCGTTCACGCCCTTGATGGCGGCCAATGTCGTGCCGGAGACCATGCGGCGCTTCCTGGCGGATCATCCGCAGGTCGAGATCGAGATCATTGCCGGCAGTCCGCTCGAAATCCAGCAACTGGTCGAGACGGGCGAGGCCGATGCGGCTTTCGGCGCGTTCTTTTCCAAGGTGTCGGGGCTGGTGCGCAAGGCGCTGGTGTCATCGGGGCTGCTGGCGGTTTATGCGCCGGGGCGCTATGCGCCGACGCCGTCGGCCAAGGGGCGCAAGGACACGACCTGGGAGATCCTGCGCGACCAGCCTTATGTGGCGCTGACGGAGGACAGCCCCCTTCATCAATTGGCGGAAGATGCCTTGTTCAAGCACCAGGTCAACATCGGCCGCCGCATCGCCGTCCAGCACCTGGATACGGCGCTGGGGCTGGCGGAGCAGGGCTTCGGCATCGCGGTCATTCCGGAGTTTTCGCAAATTGCGTGCGCACGCTATGCGGTGGAGCACCGGGTGATCAGCCCGGCGGTGACCTTCGATTTCTGCTACGTGATGCGGGCGGGGGCGCCCCTGCCCGATACGTTGACCGAATTCGCCCAGGTGTTCAAGGACGTGATGGAGACTCGCCCGTAGTCTGCCGGGCGATCAGATAGGTACGGTTTCGACGTCGTAGGTGAAGAGCCACTCGTAGCGTTCCTTCACCCGGTCTTCCTGCCATTCGCGGTTCACGTAGGCAGCCGCGCCCTCGGCGTGGGCCAGTTCGCGATTGTGGAATCGCTTGGCGTTGGCGTTGGCGCCGAGGATGACATTGGCGGTGCGGTCCTTGCGCGCCTGCTCGTAGCGCAGCAGCGCCTGCGTCGGATCGGAGTACTGGCGCAAGGCGCGCGCCAGGATGTAGCCGTCTTCCAGGGCCATGCCCGCGCCTTGGGCGAGGAAAGGCAGCATGGGATGGCAGGCGTCGCCCAGCAGGGTGACCCGGCCTTCGCTCCAGCGCGGCATGGGATCGCGAACCATCAGCGCCCATTTGTAGGGCACGTCGATGGCGCGCACCAGCGTATGTACGTCCTCGTTCCAGCCGCGCAAATCGTTCAGGCACTCTTCGGTGGTGCCGCGCTCGGTCCAGGACTCGACCTGCCAATCGCTGCGCTCCACGGCCGCGACGAAGTTCACCAGCTTGTAGCCGTGCAGTGGATAGTGGATGACGTGGGCGCCGGGGCCCACCCAATTCACGCCCACCGGGCGGCTCAGGCGCTCGGGCAGCTTGTCGGCCTCGATCACGCCGCGCCAGGCGACCAGGCCCGAGAAATCGGGCCGGTCGGCGCCGAATAGCTGGCCGCGTACCAGCGAGTGCACGCCGTCTGCGCCGATCAGCACGTCGCCGTGGAAGATCCGGCCGTCGGCCGTGTGGACGGCCACGCCGTCGCCGTTCTGCTCGAAACGCTCGAACTTGGCGCCCAGCACCAGGGCGTCGGGGTCGGCGCGCTGTACGCCGGCGGCGATGGCCTGGTGCAAGTCGGCGCGGTGCACGGTCAGGTAAGGATAGCCGTAGAGTTCGCGCGATACGTCGCCCAGGTTGAACAGGGTCCAGGTCTGGCCGCTGTTCCACAGCCGCACGATCTTGCCTTCCGGCTCGCAGGCCTGCCCGGCCATGTCGCCTTCCAGGCCCAGCGCATACAGCACGTGCACGGCGTTGGGCCCGAGTTGTATGCCCGCGCCGACTTCTTTCAACTGCGGGGCCTGTTCCAGGATACGGACCTGGAAACCTTGTTGGAGCAGGGCGAGACCGGCGGTCAGTCCGCCCAGGCCGCCGCCGGCGATGATGATGCGCATGAGTCAGTCCAGTGTGGTGTTGGTGCGTTTGATCAGTTCGGCCCAGCGCTTGGTGTCGTTGGCCAGGAAGCTGCGGAATTCGTCCTGCGTGGTCTTGATCACGTCCTGGCCGCCGGCCTTCATCTGGCTCATCAGTTCGGGATCGTCCTGCGCCGCGCGCAGCGCGGCGTTGAGCTTCTGCACGACGGCGGCCGGGGTGCCGGCGGGCGCCACCAGGCCCGTCCAGGAATACGATTCGAAATCGCCGCCGAAGACTTCGCGCACGGTGGGGACCTGCGGCATGTCGGCCGAGCGCGTGGCGCCGCCGGTAGCCAGTACCTTGGCCCGGCCGCTTTCCAGGTAGGGCCGCACGACGGTGATGGTCTCCAGCGTCATGTCGATCTGGCCGCCGATCATGTCCGCCAGCGCCGGCGCGCCGCCCTTGTAGGGAACGTGAAGGATGTTCGCGCCGGACACCTCCTTGAACCATTCGCCGGTCAGGTGGTTGATCGAACCGTTGCCGGCGGAACCGTAGGACACCTTGTTCTTGGCGGCATAGGCGACCAGTTCCTGCAAGGTATTGGCGGGAAACGCGTTACGCACCACGAGCAGGATGGGGCTGCGCGCCACCAGGCCCACGTGCGCGAAGGATTCCATCGGGGAGTAGGCCAGGTTGCGGTACAACCCCGGTGCCACGCCCAGGCTGCTGGTGCTGGCCCACAGCAGGGTATGGCCGTCGGGCTTGGCGCGCGCGACCGAGGTGGAGCCGACCGTGCCGCCCGCGCCCGCGCGATTTTCTATCACCACGGGTTGGCCGAGTTGTTTCGCCAGCGTCTTGCCTACCAGCCGCGCGGTGGTATCGGTGGGGCCTCCGGGCGGGAAAGGCACGACGATGGTGACAGGCCCGGCGGGAAATTCGGCGGCCGCGGCCGATGTGGTGCCGGCCAGGGCCAGTGTTGCCAAGGTGGCGAGGCACGCACGCCGCATCGGCGTTGCACGCAAGACTCGCTTGTTCATCGATGTCCCCTCGTTGTCCGTCATGTTGGGGGGACTATAAGATGAAGCGATGAGCGAGTTGAATCACATAATAATTATAGGATCACAAGGAATTTCGATCAGCGCGATGCCCGCTATGTCGCGCCGATGTGTCGGCTGCGCAAATCGTCGATGACTGTACGCAACAGTCCGCGCAGGGTCTTGAGTTCCTTGGGGCCGAGGCTGGAGAAGGCTTCCTGCTCGAAGCGGTTCAGCTCGCGCGTGCCGGCCTCGACCACCTGCCGTCCGGCCGGGGTGAGCGTGATGCGCAGGATACGGCGATTGCTGGCGTCTTCCTTGCGCTCGAGCAGGCCGCGCTCTTCCAGGGTCGAGAGCAATTGGCCCATCGACTGGGGGGTGACATAGAAGCGCCTGGACAGGTCCGCGGAGGACAGTTTTTCGCGGTGCGCGACCACGGACAGCACGGTGAACTGGATACCCGTCACGCCGTAGGGCTTGAGCAGCGCGTCGCTGAAGTTGCGGAGGGGATGGTGTACCTGGGAGACCAGGTAGGTGGTGCTGGGACCGCTGAAAGGCTCTGCGGGTTGGTCGGTGGACAAGAATGACTCCGGGAGCGAAGGATTCCTGCAGTGTAAGGCAGACTGATTCGGCGCGCACCGCCGCGCCAGGCGGAAGGTGCGCGTGGCGGCGACGCTTACTTGACGTCGACGGCGTCTTTCAAGACCTTGGCGGCGCTGAAAGCGGGTGCCTTGCGGGCAGCGATCTGGATCGCTTCGCCGGTACGGGGGTTGCGGCCCGTCTTGGCGGCTTTTTCTTTCACCGAGAACTTCCCGACGCCCGGCAGCACGACCTCGTCGCCCTTGGCCAGCGTGTCGCGCAGGGCATCGCCCAGTGCGTCGATGAAGGCTTCGGAGACATTCTTCGGTTGTTGGGTGCGCTCGGCGAGAGCGTCGATCAGTTCCTTCTTGGTGCGCATGCGTACTCCTTGAAAAATATCGGCAGACCGGCCGGATGGCCGCCTGCCTATGCACAGAGCCGGCATTCAAGCAATCTTGGAGCAGAAATGCAAGTCCGGCCGCAGATGATGACAGTCGGCGCAGGGCAGGGCGAGAGCGGCCACTGCGCGGCGAGGTCCGGGCACCTTACCCGAAAAATCCTGCGAAGTTGCAACAGGCGTAGGCGTCATGTTGGCCGCGACTTCATCCAAAATCAGGGTGTACACGGCAAGTTCGCCGATTTTTGATGCAAAAAACGGATTTTGAATATTTGATGCGACCGCCCGGCTTGCTTACCATGTGCGCTGGCCACGGCCCGCGAGCCGCGCCATCCCCCGTGTAGGAGTTCCCATGCAAGCTGATCCCGTCGTCGCGAACGCGGCCGCCGCTGTTACATCTCGCCGCAATTGCGCATCCTGGAACGTGGATGCGGTGCTGGCGCTGTTCGAGCTGCCCTTCGCCGATCTGCTCTACCAGGCGCAGCAGGCGCATCGGCGCTTCTTCGATCCCAACGCCATCCAGCTGTCGACCCTGCTGTCGATCAAGACCGGCGGCTGCCCCGAGGATTGCTCGTACTGTCCGCAGTCCTCGCGCTACGACACCGGGGTCGAGACCGAGAAGCTGATGCCGCTGGACGAGGTGCTGGAAGCGGCGCAGGCCGCCAAGGACAACGGCGCGACCCGGTTCTGCATGGGCGCGGCCTGGCGCAGCCCCAAGCCCCACCAGGTCGACGCGGTGGCCGACATGGTCAAGGCGGTCAAGGACCTGGGCCTGGAGACCTGCGTGACGCTCGGCATGCTGCGCGACGGCCAGGCCGAACAACTGCGCGAGGCCGGGCTCGACTACTACAACCACAACCTGGATACCTCGCCCGAGTTCTACGGCCGGGTCATCACCACGCGCACCTACCAGGACCGGCTGGATACGCTGGGCCGGGTGCGCGAGGCCGGCATCAAGGTCTGCTGCGGCGGCATCGTGGGCCTGGGCGAATCGCGCCGCGAGCGGGCCGGGCTCATCGTCCAGCTGGCCAACATGGATCCGTATCCGGAGTCCGTGCCCATCAACAATCTCGTGCGCGTGCAGGGCACGCCGCTGGCCGACAACGCCTCGGTGGATCCGTTCGAGTTCGTGCGCACCATCGCGGTGGCGCGCATCACCATGCCCGAGGCCGTGGTGCGGCTCTCGGCCGGGCGCGAACAGATGGACGAGGCCTTGCAGGCCCTGTGCTTCCTGGCCGGCGCCAATTCCATGTTCTACGGCGACAAGCTGCTGGTGACCGAGAACCCGCAGGCCGAGGCCGACCGCGACCTGCTGCGGCGGCTGGGCATGCGCGTGGACGCGGCCGCGCACTGAGGCCGCCCATGCCCGTCCTGCCCCTGGCCCCCGGCGTCGCCATCGATGAAGACGAGATCGTCTTCACGATGATCCGCGCGCAGGGGGCGGGCGGCCAGAACGTCAACAAGGTGTCGAGCGCGGTCCACCTGCGCTTCGACCTGGCCGCCTCGTCGCTGCCGCCGGCGTGGAAAGAAGCGCTGATGCAGAAGGCGGACCGGCGCATCTCCAGCGCCGGCGTGGTGGTGATCAAGGCGCAGGCCTATCGCAGCCAGGAAAAGAACCGGGCCGACGCGCTGGAACGCCTGACGGCCCTGCTGGCCTCGGTGGCGGAACCGCCCAAGCCGCGCAAGGCCACGCGGCCCACCAAGGGATCGCAGCAGCGCCGCCTGCAGCGCAAGGTGCGGCACGGCGAGGTCAAGCGGATGCGCGGCCGCGTGAGCGAGGACTGAGATCCGCGCGGCGCCCTACAGTCCCAGTTTCTTCCAGCCTTCGTGGCCCAGTTCGCGCAGCGTCTCGATGTTGCGTTCGTAGATGCTCTCGGCTTCCGGGAACGCCTCCATGGCCTTGTCCACGCTGGCCTCGCGCAGCAGGTGCAGGGTGGGGTAGGGCGAGCGGTTGCTGTAGTTCTCGATGTCGTCGGCGCCGGTGCCCGCGAACTGGTAGTCGGGGTGGAAGCTGGCGACCTGGATCTCGCCTTCCAGGCCCAGCGCTTCCACGGCGGCGTCGGCCTCGTCCAGGAACTCGTTGTAGTCGTAGAAATCGGCCAGCGCCCAGGGGTGGATCAGCAGCACGGTGTCGACCTGTTCCGGGTCGCTCTGCGCCAGCGTGCGCAGGCATGCGCCCAGTTCTTCGAGCAGCGCGTCGGGGTCGCGCGCGTCGCTGACCACGTACTGGATCTGGCCCTTCGTGTGGACGGCCTTGGCGAAGGGACAGAGGTTCAGGCCGATGACGGCCTTCTCCAGCCACGCGCGGGTGGCGTCGACGATGGCCGGATGGGAGAGGGAATCGGGAGGGGAAGTGAACATGATGCGTGGGGCTCAGCTGATGCGGACCTCGGGCGAGGCGACCGCCTGTTGTTCGGGTTCGATGTGGATGACGATGGAGCTGCCTTCGATGTAGCCATGGATGGCGGCTTCCAGCCGGTCGCAGATCGCGTGGGCGGCGCCTACCGGCATCGCGCCGGGCACGACCAGATTGAATTCGATGAAGACGCGGGGGCCCGAGCGGCGCGAGCGCAGGGTATGGGCTTGCAGCGCCCCGGTGCCGTGTTCGTGGATGATCCGCCGCACGCCGTCGACGATTTCGCGGGGCAGGGCCTCGTCCATCAGGCCGCCCACCGAGTCGCGCATCAATTGCCACCCGGACCACAGGATGTGCAGCGCCACCAGGCCGGCGATGATGGAGTCCAGGCGGGTCCAGCCGGTCAGCGCCACCAGCGCCACGCCGATCACCACGCCTATCGACGAGACCACGTCGGTCCACAGGTGGCGGCCGTCGGCGACCAGCGCCGGCGAGTGCCAGCGGCGCCCGTAGCGCATCAGCAAGGCTCCCCAGACGCCGTTGATCAGCGTGGCGCCCAGGTTGATCGCCATGCCCAGCACCGGCGCGTCCAGCGGTCGCGGGTTCAGGAAGCCCTGGTAGGCTTCGCGCAGGATGGCCAGCGCGGCGAACACGATCAGCGTGCTTTCCAGGACCGCGGACAGGTACTCGGCCTTGTTGTGGCCGTAGGGGTGGTTGGAGTCGGCGGGAATGGCGCTGACCGACAGGGCCACCACGGTGATGACGGCCGTGGCCACGTTGATGATGCTTTCCAGCGCGTCGGAATACAGCGCGATGCTGCCGGTCAGCCGGTAGGCGAGGTATTTCAGGCCAAGGACGGCGATCCCGACGACGATGGTGGCCACGCCGAATCTCGTGGCGCGTGTCATGGGGACTCCGTGTTCCCGTGGCGCAGGAAGGGCAGGACGGGAAGGGGCATGGGCTCGGGCAGGCGTGCGGATCCCGGCATTCTAGCCGGGTCCGCGCGGTTTGCGTGCCCTAGCGGCCGCCCAGGCCGGGCAAGAGGCCGCGCAGGTCGGGTATCTGGAACGAGCCGCCGGGCAATTCGAAGCGCGAGGCCTGGGGCGCGCGGTCGTCCAGGGTCTCCACCCTGAAGCGGTCGCCGAAGCGCAGGAGGCCGAGCCGGTCCGCCTGCAGGCGCCGCGCCAGATCGTCGGCGCCGGGGGGAAGCAGGGTGCCCGACAGCGAGGCCAGGCTGCGGCCCAGTTTCAGCGCCGCGGTGGTCAGTTCGCTGGCCGCGGGGGCCGAGGTCAGGACCAGCTCCTCGGTGCGCCGCTGCCGGCGGCCGTCTTCATAGGTCAGCACGTAGACGGTGCCGCCCAATCCGGCCACGGTCTCGCTGCGCGTGGTCGGCTGCAGGGACACGATGGCGCTGACCTGCTCGAGGGCGGCCGTGGGGCTGGGCATCAGGCCGCCCGCCATGCGCATCAGGTCGGCCGCTTCCATGACCACCTGCTGTCCGTTGACGCGGCTGACGGCGTAGATCTTGTCGCCGCGGGCCAGCAGGTAGTTGTTGGGGCTCTGCGGCGAGGCGGCCCTGAGGTTGTTGCCGGCGTATTCGACCGAGGCGGAAAAAGGCTGCCCCCGGTCGTCCAGTCCGGCCAGCCGGGCGGTGCCGGCGGCGTGGGCGAGCAGGGGAAGGGACAGGGACAACAGCGCCGTGGCGGCAATACGTAACATCATGGTCCAGGCTCCATGCGCAGCGGCCGTGCGCGGTGCAAACCGCTTGGACCGCCGATGCCCGATGACGTTGCGTAAAAATTGTTGCCCTAGTCCAGCGGGATGGGGCCTTCGGTGACGGGATGGAACTCGCCGGTGGCCGGGTCGCGCACCATGAGCACGCCGGTGGCGACGCCGAAGTAGGCCCCATGCAACTGCAACTGGCCACGTTCGGCCAGGATGCGCACGCACGGGAAGGTCATCAGGTTGTTCAGGCTGTGTTCGACCGTGGCCAGTTCCAGCTGCCGGATGTACATGCCGGGGTTTTCGCCGGGCGGGACGGTGCGTTCGACCACCGGGGCGATCTGCTGCATCCATTTGCCGATGAAGTCCCCGGGCGAAAGCGGGTCGGCGCTGTTGGCGAAGGCCGAGACGCCCCCGCACAACGCGTGGCCGAGCACGACGATGTGCTTGACGCGCAGCGACTGCACCGCGAACTCCAGCGCCGCGCTGGTGCCGTGATAGTGCTGGGTGATGCCTTCGTAGGGGGGGACGAGGTTGGCGACGTTGCGGACCACGAAGATCTCGCCGGCGCCGGCGTCGAAGATGACTTCCGGGGCCACGCGGGAATCGCAACAGCCTATGACCATGATTTCGGGCTTCTGGCCCTTTTCGGCAAGCGTCTTGTAGCGGGTGCGCTCGTCGTTGAAACGGCCGCCCAGGAAAGAGCGGTAGCCGTCTGTGAGTCGTGCTGGGAACATGCTTCACCTGTTGCTGGCCCGCCCTGGACGGGCGGGAAGCATCATGATACCAGCCGAAGCCTTTGGGGAGATGCTGGGGGATGCCCGGGGGGCCGGTCAGCGCGCCGCGTCCTGCGCGGCGCGCAGGCTGACCAGGGCCTGGGACAGGAGGTGCAGGGGGTCCTCGGAGGCCACGACCGGAACGTCGTTCAGCGTCAGCACGAGGACGCCGGCGGGCAGCTCGATCAGCTTCAGGGCTCCGGGCGGGATGGCCAGCCCCGCCTTGGGCGCGATGATCTTGAGGGTGGTCAGCAGCGCCGCGATTTCTTCGTGTTCGTAGATGGGGTGCCATTGCGACAGCCGGTCCATCACTTCCCGTTGCAGGGATTCCCCGGGGTTTTGCAGGGACTGCTCGACGCCGAAGATCTGGGCGCTCCAGAGTCCGCGCTCGTCGGTCTCGATGGTGATGGCCCGGGCCGGGATGTCCGGACGCAGCGGATGCACGGCGGCCCTGAGATGGGTTTCCGCAGTGTGGCGGGTCTCGCGCGTCGTGGGGGGAATGCGCATGGCGGAGTCCGTTCCGATTTCTGTCGAGCTTAGCCGCATGCCCGGCCATCAGGGGTTACAGCGCCGTTGCGGTTTTTTCCGGGTTTAACAGGGCGGTTGCGCCGGCGCGGCCATGTCGCGCGCAACGCAAAGAGTTTCGCGGCGTTGTGGAGTTCGGGGCCGTGCTTCTATATGCTTGCCGCTGGCCACACAACGATAAAATTTACAAGGACTGCGGAATCCATGAGAACGGTGCTCGCGGGGCTCGCGACCGCTGTGACGATGGGGTGCACCATGAACGGTTACGACCGGGCGGGTGCAACGACTTCGGGGCAGGAGGAGTGCGTGACCAGTCGTGACGTGAAGGAGATCGTCGTCCGGCTGCGGGACATGGGATGGACCGCCCAGCGTACGATCGATGCCGTGCTTTCCAACTCGCACATCGACGATGTCGAGACCCGGACCTGGTTCATCGGACTGGTCTCGGAAATCTATGGCGGCAATACCTCGCTGGCCGACGTCGACGCCGACTACGCCGCCTGCATGAAATCCCTGTCCCCCCAGGCCGTGCCCGTGCAGGCCGCCTCGGCCCGGGCGGAGCCGCGCGCGGCCTCCGGGCCGCGCGGCGACGTTCCGGGCTAGGCTTATTCCGGCTGCACGCCCGCGGCCTGCGCCACCTTGCGCCAGCGCGTGACCTCGCTGCCGACGAAGGCGGCGAACTGTTCCCCGGTCATGGGCTTGGCGACTTCGCTGCCGGTCTGCTCGATGCGCGCGATGTAGTCGCGATCGGCGGCGACCTTGGCGATCTCGGCATTCAGGCGCGAGGCGATGTCGGCGGGCAGGTTCGCGGGGCCGAACAGGCCGGTCCAGGTCGTGACGTCCAGGCCCTTCAGGCCGCTTTCCTTGAAGGTGGGCACGTCGGGCAGGGCGGCCGAGCGCTTGTCGCTGCTGATGGCCAGCGCACGCAGCTTGCCGGCGCGGACCGAGGACAGCGTGTTGGGAATGGTTTCCAGCATGAGCTGGACCTGTCCGCCCAACAGGTCCGGCATGGCGGCGCCGCCGCCCTTGTACGGAACGTGGACGATCTCCACCTTGGCTTCCGACTTGAACAGTTCGCCGCCCAGGTGGGAGATGGCGCCGATGCCCGCCGAGGCGTACGAGAGCTTGTCCGGGTTGGCGCGGGCGTAGTCGATCAGGCCTTGCAGGTTCTTGACCTGCAGCGAGGGGTTGACCACCAGGACCAGCGGACCGTCCTGCAGGCGGCCGATGGCGGTGAAGCTCTTGGCGACGTCGAAGGGCAGGGTCTTCTTCAGCACCGCATTGATGGCGTGAGTGCCGATGGTGCCGAACAGCAGCGTGTAGCCATCCGGCTGCGCGCGCGCGACGTAGTCGGAGGCGATGATGCCGCCCGCGCCGGGCTTGTTCTCGATGATGACCGGCTGCCCCAGGCGGGCGGCCAGCGAGGCGCCGAAGGCGCGGGCGAGGATGTCGGAGGAACCTCCGGCTGCGAAGGGCACCACCATGGTGACGGGGCGGGTCGGATAGCCTTGGGCGTGGGCCGCCGACAGTCCGATGGATGCGAAGGTGGCGGCGACACAGGCGCGCAGCACGTATTTTCTCAATACCATGGTGAATGCTCTCTGGACGAAAAAACGAAGGAAGAAGATATCCCGCCGATTCGGGGCGGATAAATGCGGGTTATTCCGGCCATATGGGCGGGAATATATTGATGTCTCTTCCGTTGATAATCCGCGCAAACCGGGGATGGCTGGCGCGGTCCACGGGACCGGCACGAAAAAAACGATCACGATATGTGGTGTTTAAACCGAATGTCGTGTTTCGTGTATGGTCCAATGGTTAATAGGTGACACACTATAAGCGCGTGTCGAATGGTGTCAAGCGCTTCTTGCCAAATCGCCGCCTTCGCTGGAAGATAGCAACAAGCTATGCGAATACTGCATTTCTGTTAGATCGAAAACCATGGATTTCAAGCAGCTCGAATACTTCGTCCGCGTGGCCGAGCACGGCAGCTTCAGCCGGGCCGCCGCGGCCCTGGGCCTGGGGCAGCCCTTCCTGAGCCGGCAGATCCGCCAGCTCGAGGTGGACCTGCGCAAGACCCTGTTCCACCGCCACGGGCGCGGCATCGTGCTGACCGATGCGGGCGAGCAGTTCCTGCTGTTCGCCCGCAGCGTGCTGCAGCAGCTCGACGCCGCCACCCAGGTACTGTCGCGCTCGGAAACCGAGATCACCGGCCGCGTGGTGATCGGCATGCCGCCGTCGCTGGGCAGGGTACTGACCGTGCCGCTGGTGCGCGCCTTCAGCGAACGCTTCCCGCTGGCCCGGCTGACCATCGTCGAGGCGCTCAGCATGACGCTGTACGAGCGCCTGATCTCCGACAAGCTGGACGCCGCGTTGATGTACGACCCGGCCGTTTCCACCCTGACCGAGATCGAGCCCCTGGTGCGCGAGCCGCTGTGCCTGATCCTGCGCAAGACCGAGGCGGGGCAGGAGAGCCGTCCGCTGGCGTTTTCCCACCTGGCCGAACACCGGCTGATCTTCCCGTCCGAGCCGCATCCGCTACGCATGCTGGTCGAGGCCGAAGCCGCGCGGCAGGGCATCGTGCTGGACATCGCCTTCGAGATCGACGGCGTCGAGGCCATCGTGGCGCTGGTCGACAAGGGCTTCGGCGCGGCGGTGGTGCCGTACAACCTGGTGCGGGCGGGCATGCCGGGCACCGACCTGCGCATCTGTCCGCTGGTCGAACCCGTGGTGGGCGGGGTGATCGGGCTGGTCACGCACAGCCGCCGGCCGCCCACACTGTTGACCGCCAAGACCGTGGACCTGCTGCGGCAAACCGCGGCGGAAACGCTGGTCGGCAGCGAACCCGCTGCCTGAGTAATGCGAAAATTGCATAACAACTAGTCGCCCTGGGGGCTAGCAGGATCGCGGCCCGCGGGAGATGATTCTATCCATGCCGACCGGGGCACCGGTGGCCGCCGGGGTTGCCGGTAGTTTGTTTTTGCGGAATCAGGAAAACATCATGAAATATGAAGCCATAACGGTCAAACCCATATCCCCGCATATTGGCGCGGAAATCGGGAATATCGATCTGACCCGCCCGCTGTCCGACCAGGAGGTCAAGGAACTGCACGCGGCGTTCATCGAATACCAGGTCATTTTCTTTCGCGACCAGAAAATCAGTTTCGAGGACCAGATCCGCACGGCCGAATATTTCGGCTCGCTGGGCAAGCACGTCGGCGTCAACACCATCAGCAAGACCACCGATAATCCGCTGGTGCGCAAGTTCCACTACGACGAGACCTCCAAGCAGATCTCGGGCGAGAACTTCCACAGCGACCAGTCGTGTGCGGCCATCCCGCCGCTGGGCAGCATGCTGTACAACCACACGGTGCCCCCGCACGGCGGCGGCGACACCATGTTCGCCAGCATGTACGCGGCCTACGAGGCGCTGTCGCCCCGGATGAAGGCCTACCTGGAAGGCCTGACCGCCACCCATGACGGCACGCGCGTCTTCGGTCCCGGCACGCCGATTTCCTCGCACCCGGTCATCGTGCGCCACCCCGAAAGCGGCAAGAAGCTGATCTACGTGAACACCGACTTCACGTCGCACATCAACGAGCTGCCCAGGCTGGAAGGCGAACGCGTGCTGAAATTCCTGGTCGACCACTGCAACAAGCCCGAGTGGACCTGCCGCTTCCGCTGGGAGCCGCATTCGATCGCGTTCTGGGATAACCGCTGCACGCACCACAAGGCGATCTGGGACTACTGGCCCAACGTGCGCTCGGGTTTCCGCGTCCAGGTCGAGGGCAAGGAAGCCCCCGTGGCCGGCTGATTCTTTTTTCGTTGTCGTTGTTGCCTGTGTTGGGCGGCCTGCATCGCGGGCCGCCTTTTTTTATCCGGGATCGCGCAAGGAGGATTCCGCCAGGATGCTTTCTATTTCCGGGCGGGCGTAGCGGATGAAGGCGGCGACCCGTTCGCTGTCGACAGAGCCATCCTGTTCCCCGTCCAGGTAGGCGGCCCGCGCGGCCGCCAGGGTAGGGCGATGGTCGTCGGGCAAGCGTTCCAGCGCCCACGCTGCCGCGACGTCCTTGGGCGCGATCCGGCCGGTGGCGGCGCTGTACCAGATGCGCGCCAGGGCCAGGAGGATGTTGCGTTCGTCGCCTTCCCAATCCTCTTCGGTATTCCACTGCGCCAGGGTATCGGCCAGTGCGGTGCGGAAGTCGCGCGGCGGCACCGCGTCGAGCAGGGACGCGGCCGGCGGGCCAACCAGGGCGATGCTGTGCTGCCGGGCCTTGGTCAACAGGATCGCGAGGTCGTGGTCCAGGACCGGGGGCTCGACGACGCCGGCCAGCAGGTCCTGGCGCAGCCATTCGCCGAACTGCAGTTCGCGCCTGGCCGGATGGCGCCAGGGCACCACGTCCTCCAGGACGACGACGGTCACTTCCAGCGCCCGCCGTGGCCCGCCGCTGTCCACGGGCGCCGAGACCGTCAACAGATCCCGCATCAGATCGCGCCGCACCGCCTCGGGCAGGCGCGCGCGCACGGCCGCCAACAGGTCGATGTCGCTGTATCGCTTCAAGCCGCCATCCAGCGCCGAGCCGTACAGGTGGATAGCCGCCAGCGTGCCGGCCAGATGCCGTTCGATTACGGCACGGGCCAGGGCCACCTGGCCGCGGATTTCCATCGGTATCGGGGGGCTTTGCATGTTTCTCCCTGATCGAGCCTGTCCGGCCAGAGCCGGAATCATGCCAGTCTGACACGGATTAGGGTTTCTCCCGCTGCCCGTATTTCGTTCCCGCCGTTGACATCCGCCGGCCATATCGTCACTATTCACCAAATGGTGAATTAAGTGCAGACCCGCACACAGTCGACGACGGAGACACGCATGGCAACACAACGACTCGGCCTGATCATGCACGGGGTGACCGGCCGCATGGGCATGAACCAGCACCTGATCCGGTCCATCGTGGCCATACGCAAACAGGGCGGCGTCACGCTGTCCAACGGCGACAAGGTCATGCCCGACCCCATCCTGGTCGGCCGCAATGCCGAGAAAATGGAAGCCCTGGCCAAGGCCCACGACATCCCGCGCTGGGGCACGGACCTGGACCAGGCCCTGGCCAACCCGGACGATTCCGTGTTCTTCGACGCCGGCACGACGCAGATGCGCCCCACGCTGCTGGCCAAGGCCATCCGCGCCGGTAAGCACGTGTATTGCGAGAAGCCCATCGCCACCAACCTGAACGAGGCGGTGGAGATCTGCCGGCTGGCCGAAGGCTCGGGCCTCAAGCACGGCGCGGTGCAGGACAAGCTGTTCCTGCCGGGCCTGCGCAAGCTGGACATGCTGAACAAGGCGGGCTTTTTCGGCAAGATCCTGTCGGTGCGCATCGAGTTCGGCTACTGGGTGTTCGAGGGCGACCTGCAACCCATCCAGCGGCCGTCCTGGAACTACCGTACCAAGGACGGCGGCGGCATCATCCTCGACATGGTTTGCCACTGGCGCTACGTGCTGGACAACCTGTTCGGCGAAGTGCAGGCCGTGTCCTGCCTGGGCAAGACGCACATCCCCACGCGCTGGGACGAAGCCGGCAAGCCCTACCAGGCCACCGCCGACGACGCCTGCTACGCCACCTTCGAACTGGCGGACGGCGTGGTCGCGCAGGTGAACAGCTCGTGGACGACCCGCGTGCGGCGCGACGACCTGGTCACCTTCCACGTGGACGGCACGCACGGCTCGGCCGTGGCGGGGCTGACCGACTGCCGCACGCAGTCGCGCGTCAACACGCCCAAGCCGATCTGGAACCCGGACGTGAAACAGACCATGCCGTTCTTCGAACAATGGCAGGAAGTGCCCGACACCCAGGCCTACGACAACGGCTTCAAGATCCAGTGGGAGCACTTCATCCGCCACGTGGTGGAAGACGCGCCGTACCGCTGGACGCTGCCCGAGGGCGCCAAGGGCGTGCAACTGGTCGAGGCCGCGCTGCAAAGCTGGAAGGAACGGCGCTGGGTGGACGTGCCCCGGCTGGACGTCGGAGCCCAGCGATGAGCCTGTCCATCAACCTGCCGACGGCCGGCGGCCTGCGGCGGTACGCGCTGCGCGACCGCGCGCCGTTCCAGGCGCCGCCCGCCGGCGCGCAGTTCGATCGCATCGCCTATTCGGCGGCGCACGTGGTGGCCGATCCGCTGGCGGCCATCGACCCGTGGCTGCAATGCGCCGTGGACTGGGACGCCACCATTGCCTACCGCCAGCGCCTGTGGGCGCTGGGCCTGGGCGTGGCCGAAGCCATGGACACCGCGCAGCGCGGCATGGGGCTGGACTGGCCGACGTCTCTTGAGTTGATCCGCCGATCGCTGGACGCCGCCCGCGACGTGCCGGGCACGCGCGTGGCCTCGGGTTGCGGCACCGACCACCTGGCACCCGAGGACGCCCGAAGCATCGACGACGTGATCCGCGCCTACGAAGAACAGATGGCCGCCATCGAAGGCCTGGGCGGCCGGCTGATCGTCATGGCCAGCCGCGCGCTGGCTCGCGTGGCGCGCGGCCCCGCCGACTACGAACGCGTCTACGAGCGCATCCTGAGCCAGGCCCGCGAACCCGTCATCCTGCACTGGCTGGGCGACATGTTCGACCCCGCGCTGAAGGGCTACTGGGGCAGCGGCGACGTGGATGCCGCCATGCGGACGGCGCTGGACGTGATCGCCGCGCACCCCGACAAGGTCGACGGCATCAAGATCTCGCTGCTGGACAAGGACAAGGAAATCGCCATGCGCCGCCGCCTGCCGGCCGGCGTGCGCATGTACACCGGCGACGACTTCAACTATGCCGAACTGATCGCCGGCGACGGCCAGGGCGAACTGCCCAACCACCGCCAGAGCGACGCGCTGCTGGGCATCTTCGACGCCATCGCGCCGGCCGCCAGCGCGGCGCTTGCGGAACTGGCGGCGGGTAACGCGGACGCCTTCAACCGGATCCTGGCGCCTACCGTGCCGCTGTCGCGCCACATCTTCAGCGCGCCCACGCGCTTCTACAAGACCGGCGTCGTGTTCATGGCCTGGCTCAACGGCCACCAGGACCACTTCGCGATGGTGGGCGGGCAGCAGAGCACGCGGTCGCTGCAGCACTTTGCTGAGTTGTTCAGGTTGGCGGACGCGGCGGGGTTGTTGGAGCAGCCCGAGCTGGCGGTGGGCAGGATGAAGACGTTGCTGGCTATGCACGGCGTGGATGGAGACTAAGCCCCATGCGAGATTTTTCCCAGGATCATGACTGGATGTCCATCAACACGGCCACCGTGCGCAAATCGCGCGGCCAGGAAGTGCCGCTGCTGGACATCCTGGACGCCTGCGCGCGCCATGGTGTGCGCGCCATTTCCCCGTGGCGCGACCAGGTCGCGGCCGAAGGCCTGAAAGAAGTGTCGCGCGCCGTGCGCAGCCACGGACTGGCCCTGTCCGGCTACTGCCGGGGCGGCATGTTCACGGCGTCGGATGATGCAGGTTTGATGCGGGCGCGCGACGACAACCGCCGGGCCGTGGACGAGGCCTGCGAACTGAACGCCGCCTGCCTGGTGCTGGTAGTTGGCGGGTTGCCCGGGGGTTTGCAGGGCAAGGCTGAGTACCACGATATCACTCGCGCTCGGGCGCAGGTAACCGAAGGCATCGCGCAATTGCTGGAGTATGCGCGAGAGCGCAGGATGCCCATCGCCATCGAGCCGCTGCATCCCATGTATGCCGCCGATCGGGCGTGCATCAATACGCTGGAACAGGCGCTGGATGTGTGCGATCTGCTGGATCCGTCGCGTAGTGGGGAGATTGGCGTGGCGGTGGATCTTTATCACGTCTGGTGGGATCCGAAGTTGCAGGCGCAGATCGAGCGGGCAGGGCAGAAAAGGCTATTGGCTTTTCATGTTTGCGATTGGCTTACGCCTACCACTGATCTGCTGAACGATCGGGGCATGATGGGGGATGGCGTGATCGAGATTCCCAAGGCGCGGGGGTGGGTCGAGGCGCAGGGGTTCGCGGGGTTTAGTGAAGTGGAGATATTTTCGTATCGGTGGTGGGAGCTTGATACCGATACGATTTTGAGGACCTGCATCGAGCGGCATCGGTCGGTGGTGTAGGGGCGGGGGGAGGGCAGTAGCGGCGGCTCTGATATGCTTGAACGCGTCACGTGCTCAAGTTTTCGGAGTGCCGTGTTGTCCAAATCTCCTGCTGACAACGTCATTGCCCTGTACCGGGAACATGCTGCTGCGTTCGAGAAAAATAGAAACCATGAACTCATCGAACGTGCCTGGTTGAACCGGTTCTTGGAGCTGCTTCCCGGCTTTCAGCCGGATGTGCTGGATATCGGCTGCGGCAGCGGTGCGCCGATGGCGCGCTACCTTATTCAGAACGGATGCAGGGTAACCGGGGTGGATACGTCGCTGCCATTGCTCGCGCGTGCGCGTGAGTCGTTTCCAGAGCAACGCTGGATTGCGGCGGATATGCGGCAGATGCCGGTCACAGGGTCATTCCATGGTTTGCTGGCCTGGCATAGTTTTTTTCATCTATCCCCTGAAGATCAACGGCCCATGTTCGCTACCTTTCGGCGGCTGGCGGCGCCGGGTGCGGTTCTGATGTTTACCAGCGGGACTCGTTTGGGTGAGGCTATCGGCCAGTTCGAGGGCAAGCCTCTTTATCACGGCAGCTTGGATACGAGTGAGTATCAGGAATTGCTGCGTGCCAATGGCTTTGCGGTGGTTCGATATGTAGAGGAAGATGTGACGTGCGGGGGCGCGACGATATGGGTGGCGAAGCAGGGTGGAGGCGGTTGCTTTGGGGAGAAATCGGGTACTTGAAAAGGACCGCTCTCGGCCATTAGTCGCTATTAAGGAGGTTCGCTTGAGCGGCCACTGTACATTGAAAGCCGAACGTCGTTGGATCTTCTGCTCCAGAGTGGCAGGGCCGTGGCAACTCTTCCGAGTTGCTAAAGGCACTCTCAGTTATGACGGCTCCGAGGTTGAAAACACGAGACGCACTTGGCCTAGTTCGATGGCGCCTCGAACCACACGTTCAATCTCAATCGCTTGCTGGGCGCCTACGAGCACTCCGGTTTCAAGATTCCGACGCAAGGCGTTGCCCGTCAGGTTGGCCGAGCCAATTGTGGCGGTCACGCCATCGACCACAATGAGCTTGGAATGGAGCAGAACCGGTGCGGTGACCGGCGCGGAGTACACAAAGAGGTGACCCGGTAGTCCACGTGCCTCACGCCGAAGCGATTCCAGCGAAGCTGACGCCCACGACCCAAGCGAGTTCGCATCCTGCGTCACGAAGATCACCAGCACCCCCCTGGCCAATGCCCCGAGCAACTCGTCCTGCAGCTGACCAACGCCCTGATTCTCTAGGTACGGCGCAAGGAGCATCAGCCGCTCTCGCGAGCTCCCTATGAGAGATCGAAGGCCTTGGGCGTATCCCATGGGGTTGATACCGTCGATCTGCAGTCCGTCGGGCAGGGTCCAAAGAAGAGACACACCAACCTCCGGCGTGGCCTCCCATACTGCGCACAGAAAGGCTGCCAACGGGCGCGCGAGCAACTGACCTTCTCCACTCAAGCAACGCCAATCCAATAGTGTTTGCCAAAGGGCGTGTTCACCGCCCGAACCGAGCAAGGAGTTGGCCCAGAGCAAGTCCTCGTGTGATCCGATGCGCTCACCGACCATCATCCACAACGCTTGACCTAGCCGTTGAACCCCGTCAGGGCGCTGGATGCGCTCTGATATCGCAGTCATGGTCATCATTCAACAGGCGCCGCTTTCCATGCGTCTTTCCAGTATCCATACTCAAGCTTCGCCCCCTCGAACACGCTGGACTGGGGCGTTGGGCCGCCATAGACAGTCGCGCGAGAGAGCTCGCGGTTGAAGCTGATACAACTGTGCTCGCGGTGCGTGCAGCCTGCGCAGCTCCCGCCATCGTCCTCGCAGATGGGGTCATAGACGCATTCGCGACCTGACTGCACAGCGTCCCATAGCCATGTGTTCAGGCGTTGCTCAAACAACGTCGTCAAACCACCTATCTTGGTCTCTGCATGGCGGTTGGTGTACAGGATGAACGAAAGCGATCCGGGGATGAGGTACTCGCCAACGCTAGACGGAGCGAACCCGCTCCACTCGATACGCCTCAGAAAGAGGTGGCTCATGGTGTGAATCAGTGTACGGACAGCCACCGCCGCCAACTGGTTGTAAACCGGCTCATGCGGGGCCTCGCGCAGACCAGGCACTTCTGCGTACAAGCGGGCCCACGCTTCTTCGCGTGACGCAGGCCCAGTGCCACTGATGATGCCGTTCTGAAGCAACCAATCGTAGACTTTCAAAGGGTTAAGCTCGAACCAGAGCGCTTCGGTCTCAGCAGCAATGGCATACACGGGAATCCGACTCCGTTCATCGACTGGAAATGGGGTAATGACCGTTCGAGAAGGGTCCCGCGCTGTCCGGGTGTAGCCGTATGCACAGAGGGCAAGCGGGAAGTCGTTGACGACCCGAATGTTGCTGATGCCGAGCAGTTCGGATGCTTTGCGCTGGCCCTCCTCGATGTCCAGGGCGCCAGCCTCGTCACCTGACCGCCGCAGCATACCAGCGACGTTCGCGATAGAACTGATGTCGGTTTTGTCCAATAGTGTCGTGTGCTCGACCAGCCATCGCCGTGGAACACCGGTCGGCGTCACTTTGCAAGCTTTGAGAAGCTCGTTGACTCGGTCGATTTCGGCTTGCCCTTTCGGTTGCTGCTTCTTGGCGTCATACTCAAGAACCATCGGATTACCCGGCTGGAGCTTGCGGAGTTGCTCGACAATAGACGCTGTCATGTCGGCATCCTCCGGATTGCCCAGGCTCGCTCGCTCGCGAACGGTATCGGAGACGCCATCATGCAACAGGCCCCATGTCCTGGCCAGCATCAGCTGCAAGGCATCAGGCGCGGCTCGCAACCGCCCCTGGTCGTCTTCAGGAAAATTGACGAAGGCCACGGTGTGGGGGATGTAGAGCGATGGGTCGCCCGTGGGTACAACGCGCAGGAATTTCTCAGCTCGTTGCCCCGGCGGCAACGATTGGTTGTAAGTGCATTTGCAGGGTGTCATGCGCAGTGCTTGAATGTCGGCTTTGCACTTCGCACAGTACCAGCGCGCCTGCTTGACTCGGCCAGGGTCATAAAACGCCAGATCCGCACCGCTGCCGCAGGCGGGACACCGCTGTGGAGGAACGAAGAGTTCCTCGAGACGCCCGCAGTTGTGAGCCTGGACGTAGCGCATCTGATTCAGATGTCCCCCACAACTACAGCGCCCCACGGCGGATGCGCCGCGCTTTATGAGGTCGGTAAACGTCCCAGTTCTTGCGCACAATCGGCAGCGAAAGACCTGAGGATATGGCGTGAATCGAACCTCCCGGGGAGATCCTACGGCGTAGTACGATCTGCGAGATGCATCTCTCATATCGGGATACTTCGTCGCGAAGTCGGCCGGCCACATCGCTAGAGCGTCAGCCATCGCATCGAAGAGCGCGTCGCGGTTCACTTCGACATCTCCGAGCGCAACCTGCGTCACCTTGCACAGACCGTAGTCGTCGTGTTCGAAGATTGCCTCGGGGAGGTGCCGGAACAGGACCTGAGTCTGACCTCGTGAGAAACCTTTGTTGACCATGGTCAGTCCTTGGACTTTTGGACGAAGGTAAGCAATCGAGAGTCACAGTGGTCGGGCCAGAACGGGACGCCAGCCTCCACGTCGCGCAAGCTAGTCATAGGCACAGGCCGCACAGCGTCCTTGACCTTCTTCTCCGTGCTGTTGCGAATCGACATCGCCACCCGCCCGAACTGCTCGGTTATGACATCTGCCAGGGATTTCTCGAGGCGTTCGTCGTACACGCTGCTCCCAAGGGAATAGGCCTTCTTAAGCTCGTCCAGGAAGGCCGGACCTTGCCTGTCGAGCAGCTCTACAACGTCCGCACGGTTATTTAGCTTCGAACTGCCCGTTTGCGCTACGTGAGTGCCGTAAATAACCCCTAGCGCAACACCCGGCAATGTCCTCTCCGCGGCGTACTTAGCGAATCGGTTGACTGGCACCGGGGAGACCATACGGTCGAGGTGCTGGTGGTATTCAATGAAGCGCTGGTAGATGCTATTTGCCCGCAATGAGAAGCCGCTCAGAACGACTACTACGAGGCCGACGTGACGTCGGCCACTTCGACTAGACGCTTGGATGTACTCGGCAGTTTCCTCAGGCACTCCATCCATCGTCATCAAATTGATGCGCTCGAGATCGACGCCGTGACTAATCATGCTCGTCGCAACCAGCGCGTCGAGAAAGCTCTCGTCTGACCATGCTGGTGGGCTCTCCACTCGATGGACGACGTCCGCGACCTCCGAGCTTGAGGAACGGCTGGAGTGATACTCGACGTTCAGGTCACGCCCTCCAGGCCGCACCTTGGACGCCACCGCGTCCAGCGCCTGTCGCACGCGCGAGCCCTTTGCGAGACTGCCCACGTAGTTCAGCGTTGTTGAGTAGTGGCGCAGCAGCGCTTCCACGTCGTCGTCCGTCTTGGCGTCCTTCAAAATGGCCAGAGCGATGTGGGGCTTGGCGAAGAGTCGGCCGATTTCGGCGTGGAGGATTTCGGAACAGAAGGCCGACGCGTCTGCAGGTGAGAGTGACGGGCTTTTGAACGCGACGAAGATTCGAGCCGTCTTCGGCAGGCCCTCAGCGTCTTGATCTGGTACTGCGTAGAAGCTCTTCATCCGGTCGTATCCTCGCCCCGGAAAGCGCCTCGCGTCTTTCACGCCATACAGGTGCCGTACCTGGTTCTCAAAACCTTCGATGGTCGCTGTAGCCGCGATGACCTTCGACGGCAAACCGCCTACTGTCCTCTCGCAGTAGCGGATGAGTGTTTCGTAGTGCCCCGAGAACGCGCCAAGCTCTTCTTGCAGTAGATGCAGCTCATCTTGGATGTGGATTGAAGGCGCGGGATCGTAGGGCTTTACCGTCCGGCGCAGCTTCTTGTCCACTTTGCAGCCGAACGCCGAACAGTACTCGCCGAAGCCGTAGCCGTGCTCGGGGCACTTCCATTTTGCACCGCCCCAGAGCAATCCAAACTTAGGCTGCTGGCCGACCGTGGCCATCTTGTCGATGGTTCCCACGATCAGCGCAGGCAGATGCCGATACACCTCATCATCCGATACATCCAGCGGAAGCTCGGTTTTGCACTCGGCGCAGACATGGCGAAAACGGATGCTCTGAATATCAGCGTGAGTCTTGACCGTTCCACGCCCGCCACATGCGGGACAGTCGGGCACCGCGCGCATCCGCTCAAGGCTATCGTCGGTCGTGAGGTTGCTCAGGAACTCAACTGACAGACTGTTCGGTGTTGTTGTGCTACCGACGAAATAGCCAAGCCGCAGCGGTGCTGACTGGCTTGCCTCCTCACCGAGAATGCGCTTGCGCTCTTCCTCGGTCTCCCAAATCACGCGCATCGCGCGTTGCAACTGCTGAATGCTCAGCATGCGTAACGGAAAGCGCAACCAAGCAGTCATGCCAAAGCGCTTGTTCCGCAACCTGTCGTAGAGCATCGCACAGCAAGCGAGGCCAAGGTACGCCTCAGTCTTACCGCCCCCAGTGCGAAACCAGAGAACGTCACCCCAGTCTAGCGCGTCCTTCCACTCTCGTTTGGCACCCGCAGGGAACTCGCCCTGCACATGGTTCTCACGAACTGCCAACGCCGGCAGCTGAGTCACGATGTACACAAGCTGAAAAAGCCGCCACGAGTTATATCCGGTGGCGAGCTTGTCGAACACGCGATTAGCCGCCTGGAACGCCCGCAACAGACGCTCATCGCATCGCAAGGCAGCGACACCACACGCGAAGCGACGAATCTCGTCCTTGAAGCCCGAGTGGTCGCGCTGGCATTCGACCATCGCGGCTGGGTCCAGCTTCAGTTCGTTGCCGTCGAGAATGCGCTTCTGCCAATCCTTTTCGTACTCGACCATGGCCTCGTAAATGACCTGAAGCGTCTCGAACGGGCTCCTCGCCAACGCGGCAAACTTGGCGGGCACTACGTCGCGAGTCATGATGCGCGGCTGCTCGAACACTGCCAAAGCCGCAGTTCGAATCAAACCCACCTCGTTGTCGGTGACTACGCTTGTGTTGTGTCCAACGGCCCACACACGTCGGTCGTATTGGTAATCTTGCGGCACCGGCAGAATTTCGATTGGACAGAGTTGGCCGTTCACTTTGGCATCGATGCGCACGTCACTAATGACCTTGAAGGCGTCCTTCAGCCCCTTGCCCTTAGTCAACGGAGGTGTTTCAGGCGTATCATTTTTGAAGTAACAGCCGATTCGAACCTTGCCGTCAGGTCGTGGCACCGCTCGGACCTCAAGCGACGCGTTAAGATGCCACGTCTCCACCTCGGAGGCATTGAGTCTTGAAGCCAGGAAAGCCTGGAATGCTTCAGGCGTCTTGATGTCCAGCTCGGAGACCTTCGGGCGGGTCCCGGGAAAAGCTCGCTCTGCATCAGAGCGAGCAAATGCACGTTCAAGCGTGTCGTCGAGTAGTCGTTGGACGGCGCCTTCATCATTCAACGTGCCGCCAGCCGAAGGAATCTTGAACACGACGTTTTGCAGATCAATCGGCCATCGCTGCACGACCTCAGCCAATGGCGCTCCGACTGATGCCCCAACGTCGAGGACATTCGTCTGTTCTGCCAAGTCAGGCAAGTGCTTTGTGAAGATGCAAAACTGTGCGCTGAGCGTTAGCGTAATGGCGCCGTCTGGGCCGGGTTGAACCAAAGCCTCGAACCCAATGGCAGAGGGTGGGCGGCGTGTACCCTCACGATCATCACTTTTCTCGGTCGCCTTTGGGTCCTCCGACTCCTGTACCATCGCTGGTGGCGCTCCTGCACGTGCCTCGGTCAACGGATGGGTCGATTGGGCGCCAACCGCTAGAGCAGAGCTGCCAACCTTGGCCTCAGGAGAGTAGTCGGTGGTAGTTTCGGCTTCGAGGGTTGCCGCGTCCAACTCCACAGGGGCATTCTGCAGCTTCGCGGGTCCAATGACACCGAGGTGGCACCAATCCAACGGGTTCACATTAGTTCGACGCACACTGTCTCGGCCGGCAAGTCGCTGTTCGAGCACTTGAACGAAGTGCCGTGAGATAATAAGTTCGTCAGCATACGTGGGACTGTACGTGTTCTTCTCAGTCATCATGCTTCCTTTTCGCGAACTGATTCAACCTCGAGAATTTCCACCGCGGCGAATACATCGGCGATAGCTGTGTCAATCGTGCGTGCACCGGCGAGGGCCTCCTCGTAACCATCGCCAGAAACCACCGCTCGGAGGAACGTTCGAAGCGTGCGGCCCAATTTCCGATTGCGTCCACGTTCGTGCTGAACTGCCTTGAAAGCGCTTTCCATCATTACCTTCGAGCTGGCATAAGTGTCCATCTCGGAGGCAAGCACCTTGAACTCATGAAACTGTTGTGGGGCGATGATGTCCTCGTCGCCATCGCTGACCCAGCTAATGAAAGTTCCGTAGCTAGATGTCAGCCCCTGCGCCACCAGCTTTTCATAGAGCTCGCGCTTGCTCTCGAACCTCGCGACCAGGTGCTCCTTCGCCTGGCGCCACAACTCCAGGGCAACGCGTTCGGAAGAAGGAAGGCGAGAGCTGACGACATCGGCAAGCCGCCGGAAGAGACCGTCGTACGGGCCATCGACGAAAGCTATGACCTGCCACCCCGCTCGCACTTCGCACGCCAGGTGGCGCTCGATGCGCGACGTTTCCGACAGATAGATGTCTAGCTTCTGCCCGCGATAGAACTGACGCCGCTCGCCACTGGCGAAGAGAACTTCGGTGATAGGGCCCGCGGTACCCGTGGAGGCGAACACCGTTGGTTTGTAACCGTCAAACAGGTCTGCACCTGTGCGGTCCACCAGCGCTTCGATGTCGATTTCACCCGACACTTCGGCGCTGCTCACCAACGAAACCACATGCCCGCTGGACTTGCGAACGACAACTGCGGGAGGCTGAACGGAGGGGCGCGGAACAGCCGACGATAAGGCGTTGAAGCCAAATGGCTCGAGGAAGCGAACGCGCGCTTCGTCCTGCACTCTCGGGGCCCAAGCAGCGTGAATTCGCACTTGGTTGCTTCGCTCGATGTCGACCTCGTGTGGATAAAGCAACTCGTCAACACGCACGGATGGGAATACATCGAGGTAGCGATGCCCGTTCGTTCTAGGAGCCAATAGTACAGTCGGACAGACATCACCCTCGGCAACCAACTTTGCCTCTTTGTTGCCGGTGACAAACTCGACTCTGCCCGATGCAAGCGCCTCGGAGAACCCGTCGACTACAGACTCGAGTGCGGGAGCCAAAAGAGTGACTTCTGTCTCTGACCCAGCTACAACGCGGAGGTGGGGAGTGGTTGAGGCCAGGAACGCCTCCAGGTTGCTTGCTACACCCCAGAATTTCGCGGTTTCCTCCCGCCTCAGAAGCATTTCGTATGCCAACTTGAGCGTAGCAACGAGGTGTGGCCATGTTGTATCCCACGCAACGCTGCCATGGCCACTGACGCTCTCCAGTTCAGCTATGCGCTGTCGTAAGTTGCCCGCCCAAGTTGAGGCTGACACTTGCTCAAGGTGTGCAAGTGGGACGGCCACTTGGCGCAGGCGGTTGTACAGCCCCCAGCATTGCCGCAGCCCTGGATAGCTGCGACCTTCAGCGGCTCGGGCTGCGGTCGTGAGCCACCGGTAAACCTCCGCCAGCGCCTGTGCCGCTTCCGCGTCCGAGTCACAAACCCACAGGTGGCGGTCGCCGTTGGCACGGCACTGGGGATCTCTCGCTTCGACGACAGTCTCCGCATCACTCTTCGCCTGCGAGTCCCACAGCCAAAGCTGCAGCTTTGATGGGTATCCGCATGCGCCCAGAATCTCCTCAGCCGGAGGTGGAGAAATCCCAATACGCAGAGATGTACATCCCATGGCGGTCCGCATCAACTGCGGCAGTTGAACGAAGGTGCTCGGGTGCGAGGCGTCGATGACCACTGCGCCGAACCGCCGCCCACCCATGGTTTTCTCAAGCCAGCCGGGGTTAGTCAGAAACACCCTTGGCTTAGTAGACTTGGCCGCGGTATACCTGCTGAGCGTCGTGATTTCCCAGAGGTCAGAAAGTCGCTGCCCCCTACCTACGGACAGTTCTTCAAGCCGAGCCTTGCCGTTAGAGATGGCCTGTGTGACAAGGACGATATCCCCCCGGAGTATGTGCTTGGCCTCGGCTTGAGGCACTTGCCCCTGCGCGTTTGTGTGCGCGTAGTCTCCGACGAGCAGAGCCGCCACGATGTGGCGTGCTGTTGATGCAGTTGCCTCGGGCACAGCGAATAGCAGGCTTTGCTCACCAGTCGGTAGTCGCAACGCGGTTCGCACTGCAATCGCGCCGCTGACTTTCTCGAATGCCAGTGCGTCTTGAGGCAGAATGCTGCGATGCAAAAGCGCGTCAGTGACACGCTGGGTGGATAACCGGATTGCACCGTCCCACATCGCTATTCGATGAGCCGCTTACGAACGCCAAGACGTTTGAGGTGGGCACGGTATGCAATACCGATATTGATCGCCTCGCAAGCGGCCACGCAATCGGCCAACGCCAACCCCATGGCCGCAAGATTCTTCTCAGCACACGATTTTGGCCTGAACTCAAGCGATGGCCTGGCCAGCCGAGACGCGGTTACCGGCGCACACTCAATGACCAAGTCGTGGAGCATTGCGTTAACGCTGCGTTTGCAATGGTCGCCCTGGTTTTCCGCCAGCACAGCGGCTAGAGCGGTCACCTTGAGTTCGGCTCTGGCAATTGCGCCGGCAAGTGCTCGCCAAGCAGCGACCTTCTTGTTGTGAAACGTGAGGATAAGCCGGCCGTTTGCCTTCAGCGTTCGCCTGCTCTCAGCTAGGCATGCTGCAATCGTTGCTTCGTAGTCGGCGGAGGAGACGCCTCGCGTGTTGTTCGGCACAGCTTCGGCGCTTTCGTCGACGGTAATACTTGGGTCATAAATCGTCAGCCAGACATGGAATAGTCTTGCCAGCTCCCCATACTGCACATCGTCAAAGTAAGGCGGATCTGTCACGACGACGCTCACTGAACCCGCTTGCAGCGCCTGCTTGACGCTGCTACCTGTGGTTACGAGCACGTCCCAGTCGGTCTTCTTTCGACCACGGCGACCGGGGACCGTTGTCTCAACTTTCGGAGGCCGCTGTCGCGAGTCAATGAACCACTGGAGCGCCCGCGTGGCCGCCTCAAGGCGGCGCGGAATCGTGCCCCTTCCCACTGGGGACAGAAGGTTGCATTCCACCGCAAGGGTCGTCTGGGTGTAGCGGTGGTTCGCCATCCCCTCAAACGGCTTGAGGTTGAACCGGTCCCACCGGCTGAGGAACGCTGGCATTTCGGCAGCGCCAAGCAGCGAGAACACCAGCCGGTCTTTGATGGTCGTTGCGCAGTCCAGTGCAGCCACAGCTCTCAAACCATCGACAAGGACCTCAGCCTGCCGACGCGAGTATAGGTCGCTCCACCTCACGAACCCGTTGTCAAGAAGTCGCTTGGTCTCCTTGCCCGGTGGAATCCCGATGGCCAGCGCTTCATGCAGCATCATGGAGTCATCGAGACAGACGGGGTCGCCTGCAGAGACAGGCCTCAAGACGGCACGGAGCCGGCCCTGGAGCTCTACCAACTCCTGGACCAAAATGGCACGCCAGCCCTTAGGCTGTAGGCCTCCTTCCTGCAGGCAATGAGGACAATTTCCCCCATCCGCGTCTACATTCCAGCGCTTCTGACAACCGTCGCAGGAGAAGCTCTTGACGTTCCGATTTCGTCGAGTGAGGTGACCGCAGGCGCGGCAGCCGAAGAAGGCGCCAGTGTCCCGAAGGCCGCGACTAGTCAACGAAACTAGTCCATGCGGATACTCGTGGACCTCGCAGGTGCAGTGCGAGCACGTTGACACGCGAACGCGGAGAACATGCGAGAGTTCGGCGCCTGTAGGGGTGAGATAAGCGGTACGCTGTGGCGCAAGGGCGGTTAGTACGCGGTCGGCAGCCGCCCGAAGGTCTGTGGTTTCGCAACGACCCAGAGCAGCGGCGAGTCCGCGGGCAGGCCAGGGATAGAGATCTTGGGCGTATGTCTTGATCCCTCGCTTAGCAGCTTCGAACGTCACGGTTCCTCCGCCGCTGAAGGGGTCCGACACAATTAGGTCAGCTCCGTAATGTTTCACGGCAGCGTCGAGCAACGCCCCCATTACGCTGTGCGGGCGGCGAGCCCACCAACGGTAGGTCGACACGACCGGAGCGTGGACTTCTCGGTTGCTCACCTCTCTCGCCACACGAGCGCCTACCGCCTGCCAGTTGACGCGCGCCAACAAGGAAGTTGATGAAGATGTGCGTTGAGGCTGTGACATGCGGTTGTAGGCCCTTTCAGGGCAACGCCTTCAATTCAACGGCCGTTGCGCTGTTCTTCATTAATGCCTTAATGCCCCTGCCAGAACATTTTGTTGCATTCTCCTGCGCCTGAGCTACGTGGTCAATACCGGGCGGAACGATCTACCCTTGGGTTGCTGGTGCGCTGGACCATCAATAAGCTCGCTCACCGCCGCGACACTCGATATCCCCGGAATTTCCGACCATCAGTAACTCGGGAATTGTTCCTGCGACCAAGGCCAGCACCCGCTGCGAAGCAGTCATGGTCTTTGGTCCCTTGAACTTCCGCTTTGGGTCGAAAGCAGCTATTCACGAATGACAGCTTTCGACTCGAAGCGAACGTCGAGCCCGTGTTCACCCAAAGGGTGCTTTTAAGCCATGACGGCCATTCTGGCAGTCATTTTGGTCAACGCGTCATCGGAGGTGTCGCAGGCATTCGAGTCTCAGCTTACTGTGAGCGACCTGAGCCTCCTGCGCTGTCCAATCTCCGCTGATGGACTCGGCCAAAGCACGAACAGCGCCGACGATTGTCGACTTAAGAGGTTCTCCGCTCTTGAGCGCATCTGTGCGCTCAACGGCCGCGGTTAAGGTTGCCAACTCGCCCTTAATCTCCGAGACGGCGACTGTTATCTTGGGCATAAACTGCGGAAACGAGATTGCATGCTTCCCATCGAAGTACCTGTCAACACGCACGACTGGCCGCAACGCCATTTTTTTATGGCGCATAGCCCCATGCCTTCACGGCCAAGTCTGCCAACATCGCTTGACGAGCATCGATCTCTACTGGCCCCCAAGACGCATAACTCGAGATGCCACTCGTAAGTTTGAAT
Organism: Pigmentiphaga sp. H8; assembly: GCF_003854895.1. Lineage (NCBI taxonomy): Bacteria > Pseudomonadati > Pseudomonadota > Betaproteobacteria > Burkholderiales > Alcaligenaceae > Pigmentiphaga > Pigmentiphaga sp. H8. The sequence continues at coordinate 2,627,000 of NZ_CP033966.1, forward strand.
TGCGACGCAGCTAGAATTTTTCGCTTCTCTTCAAAACCTCTGTTACCAATCTCCGTATTCAGCGCGGCGCTGAGAATAGCTAGATTTCCGAGTCGTTTCGAATAAGCCGCGGCGACGTCGGGTTCGACGTGAGGCCAATTTTCCTCAGGATTGTCCGGCAGGACGTGCTCCAGATTCACAGCAGTGACATTTTCGTTTGGTACTAGTTCGCAGTTCTCCTCTCCGTTGGCCGCACGCTCAAGCGTCGTCATGTAGTAGCGGGCAAGGAAAGCCTTCGAACTACGTGCGGTTTTAAAACTGGCTTTGAATGCCTCGTCGTTAGGAATAATCTTTTGAAGTTCTTTGCCAAAGGCAGTCGCCGTCTTTATCTCTCCTGTGAAGATCTTGCGCGCAGCATCTGAATACGCAGATTCCAAAGTGCCACCACCAGCGCCCGTCACGATTAGATACCGCACAGCACCGTTCAACAACAATCTCATCGCCTTAATGCACTCGCTCTTTTCAAAACAGCAGATCAATGCAAGGAGTGCTGGGCGATGCCGCTCCAGCTTAAGAAGGTTCAGAGAACGGATGATAGATTTTGCTTCTACGCCCAGTTCATCCCAAGACCCATCGTTCTCGTTGATGATAGCTGCATAGTTTCTCGCACGCTCGTGAAGCTCGCTCGCGAAATCGACGGCAGTTTGTACATTGATGATCTTATCTTTGATCTTGGAAAAAAGCTCCTTCTCCCGGGCAACCTCCCTCGTAGCTGACCAAAGTTGACGAATGTATGTGATAACGACAGCATCGCCACCGTGCATTTCCAGTGCGCCCAGCATCAGGTTCCATTTCGTCTGTACTTCGTTCAACTGATTTCCGGCCTTGCCGAAGAGATAGTTCTTCAGGAGGTCGGAGGCGGACAGATCGCGCCCGCGATCATTCAGGGTTTCGAAAATCACATACGCGTTTGCTTGGCTTGGGACCATCACCATAATGACGCGAACTTTGTGCTCCAGAAATTCGATGAGTCTTTGCAAACGCTCAAGCCAATTCGCCGTTTGGGCCACGAATCCGCTAATGAACGCGCGGGCCGCCGCCTTCGCCCTCAGAATCCGCTCATGCGATTCACGTGTCGGTTTGGCGACGCTCATCTCTTCCGTTTTTAGAATATTGGAAACGAAAAAGGCGTTGTCATAGTCACTCAAGACCATACGCGGTTTGATTTGCTGCTGCCAAGTGTCTTTCGTGAGAAGGAACTGGCGCTCCAAGTCTTCGGCTATGGCTGCTTGCCCTTTCTCGCCGAGGTAGTCCCGAACAGCCGCCACGAGAATGGTTGCCGTTGTTAGACGCTGCTGCCCATCAACGACTTCGTATTTTTGATCCGCACCTTGGATAACCACCGAGCCCATGAAGTATTCTGCGGCTCCGTTATTAAACGACGTGTTCACATCCGTCAGAAAATCGCCTACATTGTCATCTTCCCACGAGTAAGCCCGTTGATACCGTGGTACCGTCAGGAAGTTCGAAGCGAGACATGCACCGAGCCCGTGCGAGTTAATTTCTAGTGTATTGATCGGATCGGTCATACATTAATTCCGTTGCGTCGTGAGCAGAATGGGGTCAAAGTGAGAGCCAAAATTGAAGCCGACAATGTCTAGTGGCCTGGACGTCGGGTGCGGTTACCGCAGAAACACGGGTGCGGTGTGAGCGTGGCATTCGCATAGCCTACCTTGAACCCATCGAAATTGCACGAAGGCCATAACAACCTCAGACCCGCATGCGCTCAATAGGGGGTGGCGTGGGCGCATTTCCAGCCGGGAAAGTAACGGGCACTGTGACAGTGGATCGCGCGGCAGTACACGGTAAGCGTCGAGTCACGCTCATAGCATTCAACAACCGTTATCTGGGCGTAGCCGCCGCTGTAATGTCTATCCAGCAGCGCTGGTCAACGTACGCAGGTGGCCGAAAGCTGACGTTGACTAAAGCACCTGACCTGGAAGAGGAAATGCCTATAACTGTGAGCCTAGGCATCTGAGAACAAGCTTAGCGTTGGGCCTATTCGACTTGCTGAGTCTACACCTTGTTACGAGCGTGAGTGCTCTGTGACTGCGCATCTCACCAGCTTGCCCGTAGTCTGACGATTATCCGAATAAAAAAAGGCCACCCATGGACGCCCCCCTATGGACCCAAATCTGGACCACCGCCTCCAGCGAATTCTCCGACATCCCCGACGTAGCCGAACTAACCCGAGTATTCGTCCGCCTCCTGGTCGCGATGACCCTGGGCGGCCTCCTAGGCCTGGAACGTGAACTACGCGGCACCTCAGCCGGCCTACGCACCCACATGCTCGTCGCCCTGGGCGCCGCACTATTCGTTCTCGTCCCCCTACAAGGCGGCATGGAGGTAGCCGACATGAGCCGAGTCCTGCAAGGCGTGATCGCCGGCATAGGCTTCCTCGGCGCCGGCGCCATCCTCAAATCAAACGGCCGCGAGATCCACGGCCTGACCACGGCAGCCAGCATCTGGCTGACAGCCGCCATCGGCATCGCGGCTGGCATGGGGCGGGAGATGACGGCCATCGTCAGCACGCTGTTCGCGCTGTTCATCCTGGCGCTGCTGCGCAAGCTGACGCATGACCGAGGCCAGCCGAAGCACGAGGACCATCAATAGGGTTCAGGCCCGCGTGCCGGTGTGCAAAAAGCCGATGTCGGTGGGCTTGAAGTTGACGACTTCGCAGGCAATGTCCAGGCAGGTGCCGACCAGAGGCCGCAGGTCGCGTTCGCGTGAGATCAGGAAGTAGTCCAGCGCCGCCAGGGGCGGGGTGCCGCGTAGCCGCACGAGCAGGCCGGCCTGGACGAGTTGGTCGGCCCAGGATTCGGGCAGCACGCCCAGGCCCAGTCCCTGTATCAGCAGTTGGGCGATGACGGCCCAGCTGTTGCAGTGCAGGCGTCGGGCGACGGTGGCGTCGATGGACTGGAGCGATTGTTCGATGATGAGGGCAGTGCCGCTGGAGGGCGGTAGCGAGATCAGCGCGCAATCGGGCAGCAGGGCCGGCAGCCGGCCTTCGCCCTGGCGGTGCAGGGCGGGGGAGCAGACCCAGGCGAAGCCTGCGCTGCCGAGGTATTCGGCCTTGATGCGGTTGTCGGCGGGGCGGTTGGCGATGACGGCGAAGTCGAGGTCGCCTTCGGCCACGCGCCGGGCGAGGTTGCCGAGCGAGCTGCCGGCTTCGACCACGGGGTCGAGTTGCAGGTCGGGGTGGGCGGCTTGCAGGCGGGCGATGAAGGTGGGCAGCCAGGTCAGGGCGCTGAGTTCGCCCACGCCGAAGTGGCAGCGGCCGCGCAGGATTTCGGCTTGTCGGCCCATGCCGGCGACGACGTTGGCCTGTTTGAGCAGTTGTTCGACGTGCGGCAGCAGTTGTTCGCCTTCGCTGGTCAGGCGGGCCCGCAAGGAGCTGCGGTCGAACAGGATGCTGCGCAGGCTGTGTTCGAGGTCGGTGATGCGCTTGGACAGGGTGGAGACGGAAATGTGCAGGCGTTCGGCGGCGATCATGAAGTTGGGGCTGGTGGCCGCCAGGTAGAACGCTTCGAGCTGTTTCAGTGTCATGGCCGAAGGGGGGAAGGCGCCCAGGCCGCGGGCGAGCTGCCCAGCGGATGGGGACCGGGGGTTGTCCCGTCGTCCAGGCCGGCGACGGCGGGCGCTACGTGATGGGTGGTGCCGAACGGGCCGTGGCGCGTGACCAGTTGGGGCGCCAGGGCGTCGAAGGCGTCGCCGCCCCGGTGCGATGGGGCGGCCCAGGCCAGCAGGTACGTCGCCACTCGCGCCAATGATACCCGCACCTCCCAACTGCCGCCGGACTGCTGCCGCTGGCGCAGCGCGGCCAGCGTGCCGAGTATGCCCAGTTGGCCGGTCAGGTAGTCGGTCAGGAGGCGGGTGGGCGACAGCCGGGGCTTGCCGTCCCGCGCGTGCAGCGCGGCGATGCCGGTGGCGGCCTGCACCACCTGGTCGAAGGCCTTGCGCGCGCCCCAGGGGCCGTGATGGCCGAAGGCGCTCACGCCGACGTGGATGAAGTCGCGGCTGGCGCGCGGCAGCAGGCCGGCGGCGTCCAGGCCGAATTGGGCCAGCGCGCCGGGCCGCCACGAATCGACGACGATGTCCGCGTCCGTGGCCAGCGTCCGCACACGGGCCAGGTCGTCGGGGTCGTGGAAGCTGGCGAAGGCGTTGCGCTTGCCGATGCCGGTGTCCAGGATCTGCGGCAGCGGGTCGGGTTGGGCGGGCGACGAGATCCGCAGGACGTCGCCGCCGTGGAAGGCGAAGTGGCGGGCGACCACCGGCCCGGCGATGACGTGGGACAGATCCAGGACCCGTAATCCGGCCAAGCCGCCCACAACCGGCGCGCCGGCGCGCAGCGGCCGCACCGTCAGCAGCGGTTCCAAGGCGATAGCGGCGCCCGCGTCGCTGGCCAGCCAGGCTTCGGGCGTTCGCGCCCAGGCGCCGGGCAGGCCTTGTCCGGCTCCCGCGTCCTCCAGTTCTTGCGCCGGCCAGCGCCGTATGGCCGCGGCCAAGGCGGGCGCCGTATTGGCGCAATCCAGCAAGGCCAGGGTGCCGTCACGCAGATGGGGATAGGAGCCGGAAGGCAGGAACCACCGGCCGTCGGCGGTGGGATAGAAGTCGGACTTCAGTTCCTTGCCGTGCGACGACTGGGGAAAGCGGTGGTCATGGATGCGCTGGAAGTGCGTGGGTTCCAGCCCGGCCAGCGCCTGCGCGGGCGACACTTCGTAGTGCGCGCGGGGTTCGCCTGTGGCGACCAGCGCGGTGCCATGGGCCACCGCCAACTGGAAGGCCACGGCGATGTCCGCCAATGGCAGCGGCGAGTCCAGCGCCGGGCGCGGCCCGGCCAGCGTGAACGCCGTCAGGCCGGGCAGGCCCGCGCCGGCAAGCAGGTCGTCGGCAATGGCGCGGACGCGCTGCTCCGGCGCGCCGGTGTGCTCACTTGCCACGGAACACCGGTGTCCGCTTGCCGGTGAAGGCCTCGCGTCCCTCGACGTAGTCGGCGCTGCGGAAGCAGTCCAGGATCGCGTCCTTGCAGGCCTGCCAGTCCCGTCCCTCCGGGGCGATGGAGGTTTCGATGGCGAGCTTGGATGCGCGGTGCGTCAGCGGCGCCAGGCCGGCGATGGTGCGCGCGAGGTCCAGCGTTTCCTCGCGCGTTTGGATACGGTTGACGAGGCCCATCTGCCGGGCTTCCTCGGCCGTGTAGCGGCGGGCGGTGAACATGATTTCCTTGGCGTGGGCCGGCCCCACCAGTTGCGCCAGCCGGTGCAGCCAGAGCTCGTGGTAGCCCACGCCCACTTTGCCGGCGGGGATGCAGAACTGCGCCTGTTCGTTGCCATAGCGCATGTCGCAATGCAGGGCGATGGCGACGCCGCCGCCGAAGCAATAGCCGTTGATGAAGGCCAGGGTGGGCTTGCGCACGGCGCCGATGCGGCCGATGGCGCGTTCGACGGTGGCGTTGTAGCGGCGCACGTTTTCCTCGGTGTCGCGCTGTTCGCCGAACTGCGAGATGTCCGAACCCGAGGCGAAGGCGCGGTCGCCCGCGCCCTCGAACACGATGGCGCGCACGTCGTCGCGGCTTTCCAGTTCGTCCAGCAGTCCGGGCAGGGACTGCCACATGTCGAAGGTCAGCGCGTTGTGCTTGGCCGGGTGGTCGATCACGACGCGGCCCAGGTGCTGCTCGACGGCGACGTGGATGCGGCCGGGCCGGGCTTCAGATGACATGTTCGCTCCTGAGTTGCTGCAGGGTGTCGCCCTGGATGCCGATCTCGGCAAGAATGGCTTCGTTGTCCTGGCCGGGCATGGGGGCGACGCGCCGTACGCCGGCCTGATGGTTGCCCAGGCTGAAGGGCTGCCCGACCAGGTGGATGTCGCCCAGCTTCTCGTGCGCGACGGGCCAGGCGATGCCCAGGTGCCGCACCTGCGCGTCGTCGAAGGCCTGCTTGACGTTGTTGACGGCGCCGCAGGCCAGGCCGCTGGCGTTCAGGTGCTCGATCCAGTGTTCGTTGGTCTGCGTGGCGAACACGGCGGCGATCTCGTCGTTCAGTTCGAGGCGGTTGGCCGAGCGGTTCTTGTTGGTGGCGAAGCGCGGATCGTCCAGCCAGCGTTCCCGGCCCATCGCGTGGCAGAAGCGTTTCCACATCACGGTGCCCGACACGCAGATGTTGACCTGTCCGTCCTGCGTGTCGAACACGCCGGTGGGAATGATGGTGGGATGGTCGTTGCCGGCCTGCACCGGAATCTCGCCAGCCACCAGATAGCGGGCGCACTGGAAGTCCATGGTCGCCAGCAGCGATTCCAGCAGCGAGGTCCGGACCCATTGCCCCTGTCCCGTCTTCTCGCGTTCGTACAGCGCGGTCAGGATGCCCACCGCGCCGAAAACGCCCGCCGTCGTGTCGGCGATGGCGATGCCGGCGCGCACCGGACCGTGGCCGGGCAGGCCGGTGATCGACATCATGCCGGTCATGCCCTGGATGATCTGGTCGTAGCCCGGGCGCCGCGCATAGGGGCCGTCCTGGCCGAAGCCGGAGATGCTGGCGTAGATCAGGCGCGGGTTGCGGGCGCGGAGCGTGTCGTAGTCGATGCCCAGGCGGTCCTTGACGTCGGGGCGGTAGTTCTCGACGACGACGTCGGCCTGCGCGGCCAGGTCCAGGAACAGCGCGCGCCCCGGGTCCGATTTCAGGTTGAGCGTGATGCTGCGCTTGTTGCGGTGCAGGTTCTGGTAGTCCGGTCCCAGGCGCATGCCGCCCATTTCGTTCTCGTGTTCGGGATCGACGGGTTCTTCGATCTTGACCACGTCGGCGCCCCAGTCTGCCAGGACGCGCACGGCGGTCGGGCCGGCGCGCACGCGCGTCAGGTCGAGCACGCGTAGGCCGGACAAGGGCAAGCGGGCCTGCTGTTCAGACATCCTGATTCTCCTTTGCTTACTTCACCGAGAATTTCTCGAATTTCATCCGGGCGGTGGTGTCCGCCCACATCTGGCGCTCGCTGGCGACCTTGCCGGCGAAGTCGTCGGCCGAGCCGGCCGCCGCCGCGACGCCCTGGCGTTGGTACAGGGTGGCCACCTCGGGCGAGGCCAGGGCCTTGTTCAGGGCCTGGTTCAGCGCCTGCACGCGTTCCTTGGGCATGCCGGCGGGGCCGACGATGCCGTACCAGGTGGGTTTGTTCAGTTCGGGCAGGCCCAGTTCGGCATAGGTCGGCACGTCGGGCAGGCTGTCCAGGCGCGACGGGGCCTGGACGGCCATGGCGCAGACCTTGCCGCTCTTGATGTGCGTCATGGCCGAGCTGACGTTGTCGAACACGGCGTGCACCTGGCCCGCGTACAGATCGTTCATCGCGTTGGACAGGCCGCGGTACGGCACGTGGAGCATGTTGGTGCCCGTGGCCTGCAGGAAGCGCGCGCCGTTCAGATGCGACAGCGAGCCCGCGCCGGCCGAGCCGTACGAGTACTTGTCGGGGTTGGCCTTCAGGTTCTTCAGAAAGGCCTGCATGTCGCACTTGGGCGCGACCGACGGCGCCACCACCAGCACGCCGGGGGCGGTGATCAGCGCGCCGACGAAGCTGAAGTCCTTGACCGAGTCGTAGGGCGCTTCGGTATAGATGTTGGGCGCGATGGCATGCGTGGTGGCCGAGGCGACCCCCAGCGTGTAGCCGTCGGGCTTGGCGCGGCGCACGAAATTCATGGCGATCAGCCCGGCCGCGCCGGCCTTGTTCTCGATGACCACCGACTGTCCCAGCGCCGTGCCCATGGCCTGCTGGATGGCGCGGGCGGCGGTGTCCGTCGGGCCGCCTGCCGCCATCGGAACGACGATGGTGATGGGCGCGGCCGGAAACGAGTCGGCCAGCGCGGGGGCGGCCAGGCCGGCGCCCAGGGCGGCAAACAAAGTGGTCAACAGGGTCTTGTTCATGGTTTTCTCCTCGTCATGTCGGATCCTCTTCAGGATTCTTGTTGTGCCTGCAACAGGCAGTGCGGGCCGAGTTCGTCCAGGCGGCTGGCTCCCAGCATCGCCATGTTGCGATCGACCTCGGCTTGCAGAAGCTGGATGGCGTGGGCCACGCCGGCCTGACCGCCCACGGCGGCGGCGCAAATGAAAGGGCGGCCGGCGAAAACGTAGCGGGCGCCCAGGGACAACGCGATCAGGACGTCGCCGCCGCGCCGGATGCCGCCGTCCATCATCACCGCCAGGCGCTGCCCGACCGCGTCCGCGATGGCCGGCAGCACGCGCAGGGGGGCGGCGGCGCCGTCGAGCTGGCGCCCGCCGTGATTGGACACGATGATGCCCTCGGCGCCGATCGCCAGCGCGCGGCGCGCATCCTCCACCGACAGGATGCCCTTGACGACCAGGTTGCCGCGCCACTGCCGGCGTATCGCGGCGATGTCGTCCCAGGTCAGATGGTCGCGGCCGGTCGTGTCGCGCACCGCCTTGGCGGAAAACGCCGGCGCGCCGCGTTCGGCGAAGGAATTTTCGAAATGCGGCATGCCGCGCGTGGCCAGCGTCCGGAGCAGGGTGCGGACCAGCCAGCCGGGATGCGTGACGCCTTCCCAGGCCAGCCTGGGGGTGGGGCGCAGGGGCAGCGAAAAGCCCGCGCGTATGTTGTTCTCGCGATTGGCCCACACGGGGATGTCCACCGTGACCACCAGCGTCTCGTAGCCGGCGCGGCCCACCCGTTCGACCAGGGCGGCGCGGCGGACCGGATCGCCCGGCAGGTAGGCCTGGAACCACGTGCCGGGGGCCTGTTCGTGGATCTCTTCCAGCCGCATCAGCGACGAGCCGCTCATGATCATGCACGCGCCTTCCTGCCGAGCGGCCAGGGCCATGGCGAGATCGCCCTGGTAGGCCAGCAGCGCGCTGATGCCGACCGGCGCGATGCCGAAAGGCACGCGGTAGGCCTGGCCCAGCAGCGTGGTCTGAGTCGAGCGGCGGGAAACGTCCGCCAGCACGCGCGTGACGAACTCATGGCGCCGGAACGCCGCGCGATTGGCGGCCAGCGACCGGTTGTCCTCGGCCGCGCCCAGTACGTATTCGCGCAGCGGGCGGGGCAGGTACCGGGCCGCCGCGCGTTCGAAATCGTCCAGGTTCAGGACGTGACGGATGCGGGCAGGGAGCCCCGTCGTGCGCGCTTCATAGGCGGCGTGCCTGGCCGGGGTGGCGGGGTGGTGCGTCGTTGTCATGCGGCAAGACTACACACCCCCTCCTTTTGAAAAAAGTGAAATTATTTGTGGGTAGTGCTTCTAAAAAATCGAAAAAAAATGGCTTCGACGAGAAGGCAGGCGCATCCATCATTCGATATTGGCCCCGGAAGCCTTGACCAGCGGACCCGCGGCTTCGAAGTCCTTCCGCAGCAGCGTGTTGAACGCCTCGGCCGACATCTGCTCGGAATCGATGCCCAGCCGGGTCAGGCGCGCCTGTACCGTCGTATCGGCCAGCACTTTGTCCATCGCGGCGTGGATCTTGTCGATCTCGTCCTGCGGCATGTTCCTGGGAGCGAGGATGCCGAACCAGGTGTCGTACTTGTAGCCCGGGGCGCCGGCCTCGGCCGCGGTGGGCAGGTCGGGCAACAGAGGAGAGCGCTTGGCGCCGGTGTAGGCGAGCATCTTGACGCGCGCGTCGTTCTTGAAACCTATGATGGCCGGCACGGCCGCGGCGGTGCCCTGGGTGCGGCCCGCCAGCACTTCGTTGATCGCGTCGCCGGTCGCCTTCATGGGAATGTGCTGCATCTTTCCGCCGACGTTGGCCAGGAACGATGCCATCGCCAGGTGGGTGGCGCCGCCGTTGCCGGCGGAGGAGTAGTTCAGTTCGCCCGGCTTGGCCTTGATGGCCTTGATGTAGTCCTGCAGCGAATCGACGCCCAGGGTTCCGGGAACCGCGATCACGAATCCCGCGTTGCCGACGTAGGCCACGCCGGAGAAATCCTTGATCGGATCGTAGCCGGGGCTGCGATACAGGGACGGCGCGAGGTTGTGGCTGGCCGCGGTGAACAGCAGGGTGTTGTGGTCGGTCGAGCGGGCCACGAAGGTCGTGCCCATGGTGCCGCCGGCGCCGGCGCGGTTTTCCACGATCACCGTGGCGCCTAGGGCCTTGCCGAGATCGGCGTTGAAGTTGCGCGCCACGGTGTCCAGCGTCGCCCCCGGCCCGTAGGGCACGATGAGCCTGATCACGCGTTCGGCCTGCGCGGGCGAGGCGGCGGCCGCGGCCGCGGCCGCCAGGCACAGGCCCATGAGTGTCCGGCGCAGCGCCGAGTGTCCTGTCTCCATCCGTATGGATTTCATTTCCTTGTTCTCCTAAGTCATCGGGCAGGGCAGGCACGGGGGAGTCCCCCGTGCCGCCCGTTATCCGATGATCTGGTCGATGGCCTGTTCGAGCCGGCTTTCCGAGGCGGCCAGGCGTTGGCTGATTTCGGCGAGGATATTTTCGTCTGTGGCGTATTGTTTCCTGGCCCGGGCGATGTCCTCCTCGACCCGTTCGGGAGCCGGGCCGCCGGTCAACGTGCGGGCCTTGATGCATTCGATCGGTGTCAGAGCCTGGCGGAGCGATGCTTCGCTCAAGCCGAGCGGCTTGCCCATGTATTCGATGGCCGCTTCATCGACCAGCGCGCTCGTCACGTCGGCCTGGGTCAGGCCGCGGGAAATACCCAGCCGTACCAGGATGGCGACGATCTGGTGCGCGGTGCGGAAGGGCAGGCCCTTGTCGAGGACGATCGCGTCGGCGATGTCGGTGGCGCAGATCCAGTTCAGGCCGGTGGCGTTGGCCAGCATCCGGTCTTTCTTCAGCGACAGCGTCGCGAGCACGCCGGTCATGATCTGGGTGGCCTCCAGCACGTCGTCCAGGGTCGGCGCGAGCTGCCGCGTGTAGCCCATGCAGGCATCGTGCATTTCGTACAGGTACGAGGCCAGGTGCCCATAGGTGCGCGCCGCGGCGCCGCGTATCCACATCAGGGTGTAGGGGTTCTTCTTCTGCGGCATGATGCTGCTGGTGCCGCAATACCGGTCGGCCAGTTCCACGTACGAGAACTCGGTGTTGGACCACAGGTAGAGTTCGGAGGCGATGCCCGATACGTTCATCATCAGCAGGGCCGGGACGGTATAGGCCTCGGCGGGCACGCCCAGCCAGCCGTCGAAGCCCAGCACGGCATAGCGCGTGTTGGTGATGACGCCGTCGAAGCCCAGCAGTTCGGCGGTCCGTTCGCGCTTGATGGGGTAGCGCGATCCGGTCATGATGGCGGCGCCCGCCGGGCTCATGTTGACGCGCTCGTAAAGCTGCTTCAGGCGCGAGAAATCGTTTTCCAGAGACAGCTCCCAGGACATCGCATAGTGCGCGAAGGTCGTGGGCTGCGCATGCTGCGACCAGGTCGAGGCCGGCATCACGGTATCGACGTTTTCGCTGGCAAGCTGCACCAGTTGCTTGCGCAGGGCGATCGATGCGTCCATCAGCTTCAGGATGAATTCGCGGATGAAGATGCGGCTGGTGACCGCCATGAAGTCGCCCGAGCTGCGGCCGGCATGGATGCGGCCGCCCACGTCTTCGCCCAGTTCGGTGATCAGCCAGGCTTCACCGGAATGTTCGCCGGCTTCGGTTTCCGCGCGCGTTTTCTCGATGCCGGCTTGCTCCATCCTGCGCAGCGCCTGCAACATCCTGGCGGCATCTTCGCGCGTGTGAAAGCCTTGTTCGGCCAGCATCACCAGATGCGCCTTGTCGAAGCGGTGATAGAACTTGTATTCGCGCATCTGCTGTTCGGGATCGCCCAGCTTCGTGCGTTTCTGGACGTCCTCGGCATCCTCCGTCAGGCGGGCGCCGGCCTTGCGGTACGGTTCGCCTTTGGCAACCTTGCCATAGATGCTGTCCTTGTTCATTGCTATCGGTCTCCTTGATCGATGTCGGGGGGGAAGGAAATCCAGGGTGCCGTCAGGCGCGGCAATCGAGAAACAAATCGGTCAGGGATGCGGACGAAGAGGCGTCGTCGACCATCGCGGTCAGCCGATCGAGAATGCGGAGGCTGCGGTCGTATCCGATCCGGGGCGAGACGAGGGCTAGAAACTTCCGGTCCACCCGCCGCGACTGTTCCGCCTTGTCCGCCATGGGTGATCCCACGCTTGCCGCGCGTTCGAACGAGCGCCCGTCGGCCAGGTGCAGGGCCACGACCGATTCGCTCAACCCCATGCCGGGCACCAGTTCCACACGGACCCGTTCGAGGGTGGCCTGCACGGCGTCCTCGGTCACCCGGTCCCAGGTGTCCAATCGGCTGGTGTCCATGTCCAGCAGGGCGAACGCCGAAGCGGCGCGCAGGCTGAACTTGGCCTCCAGGCCGGTGGTGGGCGATGGGATGTTGCAGATGGCGCAGGGGGTGCCCGCCGTCACCTGGATGCGCTGGACCTGGTCTGGGGAAGGCGCATGTTCGCGCCGGAGTTCCCGCAGCGCTTCGATGGTCGCATGGGTGCTGAAGCAGGCCGCATGGAACTTGAAAATGTTGTTCAGGAGGTGATGACCGCCGGCCGGCTCCGCCAGAGCGTGGTGCGCATGCATGTCCTGGCCGTGCGCCAGCACGAAGCCCTGCGCGCATTCCAGCGCGTCCGGGCGGCTGGTGAAGCCTTTCTGCGCCCAGAGGGCGGACCGTACGCCGGTCTGGGCGGCCATGCCGGCATGCAGCGGCTTGGCCATGCTGCCGAACATCGCCTTCAGGCCCGCCGCCTGGGTCGCGGCCACGCCGACGGCATGGCAGGCCTCCGATTCCGACAGCTTCAGCAAGTGCGCGCAGGCCACCGCCGCGCCCAGGCTGCCAAGGGTGGCCGTGGCATGAAAGCCGTTCGCATAGTGCGCCGGCTCGACCAGCGCCCCGATGCGGCAGGCGGTTTCATAGCCCGCGACGAAGGCCGCGACGAACTCGGACAAGGAGGCCTGGCGATATTCCGCAAGCGCCAGCAGGGCGGGGATGACGGCAACGCTGACATGTCCCGGCAGCACCAGATTCACATCGTCATAGTCCAGGGCGTGCGAGGCCGTACCGTTCACCAGGGCCGCCTGCGAGACGCCGACCTTGAGCGGGCTGCCGATCAAGGTCGCCTGGGCGGCGCCGCCTTCCTCGAGCACGGAGGCGCGCACGATGCGGCAGGCCGGTTCCTGCTCACCCGCATGGGTGCAACCCAGCCAATCCACGAGGCAGTCCCGGGCGACCTGGCGCACGGTGCCGGGCAGGTCTTCGTGGCGCACCGCCAGCGCCCGCCGCACCAGTTCCCGCGTCAGGCCGGCGCCGTCCCGTCGTGTCGTCTCCACCCCAACTCCCTTGCGATCGATGCTTCGATAGCCGGGATCTTGAAGTGCCGTGGTATTTCTTTCCAATGATTATTCTTTGGTACCCTATCATTCCAAGTGATGCCATCGCCGCGAGGCCGTCCCATGAACCTGCGCCATCTCGAGGTTTTCCACGCGATCATGCAGGCCGGGTCCGTGACCGGGGCCGCCCATTTGCTCAACGTCACCCAGCCGGCCATCAGCAACGTGCTGCGCCATGCGGAACAGCAACTGAAGTTCAAGCTCTTCGAACGCATGGGCGGACGCCTGCAACCGACGCCCGAAGCCTGCGATCTTTTCCCCGATGTCCAGGCGATCTTCGGCCGCATCGATACCTTGAACCGCGCGGTCGACGAGATACGCGGCGGCCGCACGGGGCGGCTGGCCGTTGCCGCGTCCCCGACCTTCGTCAATGCCTATCTGCCCGAAGCAGTGTCCCGGCTGCACCGGCACAGCCCCGGAGCGCGCGTCACGATTCATGCCATGGCCACGGCCAACGCCATCGAAGAGCGGGTGGCAAGGCGCGAGGTGGATATCGGCCTGGTCTACACGCCGGTCATGGACCCCAGCGTCGGTGTCGAGCAGGTGGGAAAGTCCAGCGTGGTGTGCGCCGTGCCGCGGCGGTCGCGCCTGGCCAAGCAAAAAGAGGTGACCGCGCAGGACCTTGCCAAGGGAATCGTCGTTGCCACCGGCCCCACGACCCGGATCGGCAAAGCGATCCAGGCCGCATACGGGGCGCACGGGTTGTCGATGCCCAATGTGGCGGTGGAGGTCAACTCCTCGCAGGCCGCGTGCCTGATGGTGGCAAAGGGCGTGGGCATCGGGCTGGTCGATCTGGCGACGGTGCATCAGTACCCGTTGCCCGACGTCGAGTTTCGTCCTTTCCGCCCGCACATCGAATTGAGCCTGTGCCTGATTTTTCCGAAGGATCGTCCGCGTTCACGGTTGGCCCTGAAATTCGCCCAGGGGTTGCGGGAGCAATTCCATCCGGTCCGGTTGTCAATGGAAATTCCGGCTCGGGACGATCAGGCTTCACAGTAGGGGCGTCAGGTCTTCGGCGTGTTTTCTGTTTTCGCCAGCTCCAAAGCTGCTACCGTCGTCGTGTTGTTTCTCGTCGGGACGGGTTTCGCTCTGGTTCTAGCATTGCAAACAGGTTTGATGAACATCGCCGGTGAGGTTCGGACATTGGCCGCAGCGTTAACCATAGGGCGTTCAATTTCTCGAACGCGATCGGTGCTGTCCTGGGGGGCTGCTACCGGTTAGAAGCAGGCATTGTTAAGGTCGGTAGGCTTTGGGTGCTGCTGGAAATTACAAAGTGGAGGGAGTTCGGATGGTAGATACTCTAAGGGTGGATGTGTGCTATCGCCCGTTGCGCATCGGCTGGGCAGTGCGCGAAGGCGACGTCAACGCAATACGGCAGGCAATAAGGTATTCCTACGCGCTTTGGGGAGGCCGATTCAACCCCATCTTAGTGATTGATCGGGAGGAAGAAGCACGCCAGTTGATCGAACGGTTCCGTGTCGATCTCATCTATCCGCTGGGCGACAGCGTGGAAGTAAAAGACTTTCCGAAGAAATTCCCGCACTTGATTCCCCCGCTTTGCGGTGACGCCATTTTCGTCAAAGATGAGCGTTGGGGTAGCTATTCACGCGTTCTCGATATATCCAATGCCGTCTCACATTGGCACAATAGGCCTGAGTGGAAACTCATAAAGGATGAAGGCTTCCGAACTTACCAATGGCAACAGGATGATGCTCTCGCGGATGTATTTCTCATGCAGTTCGGTGCCTACCCGAGCGCAGATGAAATCGGCGTGGACTATGCCGAAATGATCGCTCAGGTTGCAGAACCGAAAGTTTACGAGCTGGAACCGCGAGCTCGAATCCCCGCAGACATCTTAGAACACCCTCATATCGCTGCTATTGGCCGATTGGGCATACAGCGTCATTACGCAGTCAGGCCAGGCTGGGATACCCCCGGATTCTTTGTGGGTAACGCAGCAGAGCCAGATGATATTGTCTGCTACTGGAATCTGCGTGCGTGTGACATCACACTTTGGTTCGTTGATCCCGATCATATGGATCGCTATGCCGATCTGATTCCAGAATTGCGCAAGGCTTTGCAAAACAGTGTGGAGCATCGTCGGCATGAATCGGATCGTCGACTTGGCGTTTGGTCTAGACGCGACATTTACAATGCGGATGAGCTCTTCGGAAATATGCAAACGATCCGCTACCGCGTCCAAGATCACTTTTGGTCCGGCAGTTCTGTTTCCCCGCCGATGATGTCACTCGGCGAGGCATCAACACTGGGCGTTATGGGGGAGTCCAATGCTGTTCCACGTGTGAACTTCGCATTCGCCAACAAGCCCTTTGATAGCGATGTGCATTTTTATAATCAACGTCTGGTGGCTTCCATCTCTTTCTTTGGTGGTCTCTATGGTGATGAGCTGAACACGTTCGACGTGCCCTACGTGCCGGAACTCAACGAATTCTATGCTCGCACCTTACACTTTGACTATTCCAGCTTTCGCATAGAGCCGCAAAGGATGGGGTTAGTAATCGGGGCATCTGATCATGACAGTTTCCTCGCCGCGATGCCTGTCGCCGATCTGGTGCAGCGCATTTTCTCGATGGCTGGATTTGATGCAAAGCTGAGCAACGGTGGGCGCATTGTGCGCCAGTTACTAGCTCAACTAGGTGGTCTGCAAGGGGCACGCGTATTCAAAATACCAGGTGCTCGGAAGTTACTTAAGAAGTTCGGACTACATGATACGTTCACGCGTGAGGCGGCACGCGACACAATCGTAGATAAAACGCCTGAGCATCGTAGCGGCTCGTTTTCTCCACATGTGGACTTGTTTCTAGGTCCACGCCCGATGAACACGAAACTATCCCCGCCAGATGTCTTCAGCTACATGGTGGACAAAGGCCTGTTTCGTATGGGTGTCAATCTGGATTGTGTGAAATGTGGAATGTCGAGCTGGGTAGCGCTCGATGCGCTTAGGCAGCAAGCCATGTGCGAACTTTGTGGGCACAGCTACGATGCCGCGCGGCAACTACTTGACAGTAAATGGCGTTTCCGGCGATCAGGACTGCTGGGCGTAGAGCGGAACGCCCAGGGAGCAATACCGGTCGCGTTAACCTTGCAGCAACTAGGTACAAATCTCGATCATGTATCAAGGCACAGTGTGTATTCCGCCTCTCTTGATTTGGTACCCACTGTGGACCAGGTTTTGCCGAAATGCGAAGTCGATTTTGTTTGGCTGATGAAAGGGCAGTATCCGGATCCCTCGGCGGTAATCCTCGCTGAGTGCAAAGATCAAGGCCCCATCAATCTGGAGGAATTTCAACGCGATATGGACAACATGCGCCGCGTCGCGGACGCATTGCCCAGGCATCGCTTCAAAGCGTATGTACTGTTCGTTAAATTGGCACCTTTCACCGCCGATGAGATCGCCTTGGCCCGCACCTTGAACGGCCCGTACGAGCACCGCGTCATCCTGCTGACAGCGCGAGAACTTGAGCCGTACCATATTTTTGAGCGGCTTAAGGAAACACATGGTATCGAAAGCTACGGAGGGTCGCCCGAAGAGTTGGTCAACGTGACGACACAGCTTTACTTTAATAATTCAGGAGAGGAGTAGTAAAGCTTCTCACCATGCACCTCTAAACTTGCATTCGAGACGCGTTATTCGACTGACCGTTTCGGGTCGCAAGCAAACCTCGACGCGCCCACATTCGCCCAGGGCTTGCGGGAACAACTCCATCCAATCCGCCCCTCAATGAAAATCCCGACTCGACACAACCAAGCTCCCCAATAACGGCGTCAAATCCACCAGCCGCTTGGCCAGCAGATGCCGCACATTCTGATGCGACTGCCACGTGCCATACACCCCCAGCAGCGGCGCCCCCACCAGTTCCCTGCGCTGGCGCTCGACCAGCCCCGGCCAGACGATGACGTTGACCTGCCCGGTCTCGTCCTCCAGCGTGACGAAGACCGCGCCCTTGGCTGTGCCCGGGCGCTGGCGCACGGTGACGATGCCGCAGGCGCGCGCCAGGCGGCGGTCGGGGTAGGTGTGCAGGGCTTCGGCGGAGGCGAAGCCGCGCCGCGTCAAGCGATCGCGCAGTAGCGCCAAGGGATGGCGCCGCAGGGTCAGTTTCAGGGATTCGTAGTCGGCGCGGATGTCGTCGGCCTCGTTGGGAACGTCGAGCAGTGGCGCCTGTTCGTACACCATGGCGTCGCGCAATAGATCGCGCTGGGGCACGCTGTCGGTGGCTTCCCAGAGCGCCGCGCGCCGGTGGCCGGACAGGCGGCGCAGCGCATCGGCGGCGGCCAGGGCCTGCAAGGCATGCCGGTCGAGATCGGCGCGCCGGCCCAGGTCGGTGGCGTCGGCAAACGGCCGGTGTTCGCGCGCCGCCTGGATGCGCAGGCCGGCTGCTTCCGGCAAGCCCTGCACCTGGTTCAGTCCGAGCCGCACGGCGGGGCGTTCGCCGCCGGTGGCTTCCAGGGTGGCTTCCCAATCGCTGGCCAGCACGTCGGCGGGCAGGACGGTCACGCCATGGCGCTGCGCATCCTGGATCAACTGGTAGGGTGAATAGAACCCCATGGGCTGGCTGTTGAGCAGCGCGGCCAGGAAGGCTTCGGGTTCGTGCCGCTTGAGCCAGGAGCTGGAGTAGGCCAGTTGCGCGAAGCTGGCGGCGTGCGATTCGGGAAAGCCGTATTCGCCGAAGCCCTGGATCTGGCGGCAGATGGATTCGGCGAAGGCGCGCTCGTAGCCGTGCGTCAGCATGCCGGTGACGATGCGTTCGTAGTGCTGTGCCAGGTCGCCCTTGCGCCGCCAGGCCGCCATGGAGCGCCGCAGTTCGTCGGCCTGGCCTTCGCTGTAGCCGGCGGCGTACATGGCGATCTGCATGACCTGTTCCTGGAAGATGGGCACGCCGAAGGTACGGGCCAGCGCCTTGCGGACCTTGGGGCTGGGATACGGAATCCGGGCGGGGCCGTGCAGGCGTGCCTGTTCGCGCTGTTTCAGGAAGGGGTGCACCATGCCGCCCTGGATGGGGCCGGGCCGGACGATGGCGACCTGTATTGTCAGGTCGTACAGATTGCGCGGCTGCAGGCGGGGCAGCATGCTCATCTGCGCGCGCGACTCGATCTGGAAGACGCCTATGGTGTCCGCCTGGCAGATCATGTCGTAGGTTTTGGTGTCGTCTGGAGGGATGCTGTAGAGATCGAGCAGTTTCTGTTGTCGCTGGCTGGCGAATTCCAGGGCGCGCCGCAGCGCCGTCAGCATGCCCAGGGCCAGCACATCCACCTTGAGCAGGCCGACCGCGTCCAGGTCGTCCTTGTCCCATTGCACGACGCTGCGGTCGGGCATGGCGGCGTTCTCGATGGGCACCAGGCGCGACAGCGGTCCGCGCGACATGACGAAGCCCCCAGGATGCTGGGAAAGGTGGCGCGGAAAGTCCAGCAATTGCTCGGTCAGCCTGGCCCACAGCTGCGCCGCGGGCGAGTCGGCGGCCAGCCCGCATTCCTCGAAGCGGTTCAGCAGGTTCTTCCTGCCGTCCCACCATTGGTGGGCCTTGGCGACGCGGTCGACCAGGGCCAGGTCCATGCCCAGCGCGCGCCCCACGTCGCGCAGCGCGCTGCGCGAACGGTAGCTGATGACGACGGCGGTCAGCGCGGCGCGGCGCCGTCCGTATTTGTCGTAGACGTACTGGATGACTTCTTCGCGCCGCTGGTGTTCGAAGTCGATGTCGATGTCCGGCGGTTCGTTGCGTTCCTTGCTGATGAAGCGTCCGAACAGCGAGTTGTCGTCGGGCGGGACCACGGTGATGTCCAGGCAGAAGCAGACCGCGGAGTTGGCGGCCGATCCGCGTCCCTGGCAGAGGATGCGGCGGTTCTTGGCGAACCTAACCAGGTCGTGGACGGTAAGGAAGTAAGCCTCGTACTGGAGTTCGCTGATCAGCGCGAGTTCTTTTTCGAGCTGATCGCGAATCTTGTCGGGGATGCCTTCGGGGAAACGTCTGTTGGCGCCGGCATAGGTCTCGTCGCGCAGATAGGTGGTGGGCGTGGCGCCGGCCGGTACCAGTTCCTCGGGGTATTCGTACTGCAATTCGTCTAGGTCGAAGGTGCACAGCCGGGCCACGCGCAGGCTTTCCCGCATGAGTTCCGAACCGTAGACCTGCGCCAGGTGCACGCGCGCGCGCAGGTGCTGTTCGGCATTCGGCACCAGCGCATAGCCGCATTCGGCCACGGACTGGCGCAGGCGGATGCCGCACAGCGTGTCGTGCAAGGGCTTGCGCGAGCGGACGTGCATCTCGACCTGGCCCAGCGGCACGACGGGCAGGTCCCGCGCGCGGGCGACGTCTTCGACGGTCTGGCGGTGGGCGGCGTCGCCGGCGCGATTGAGCAGCGCCAAGCCCATCCAGCACCGCCCTGGAAAGGTCCGCGCCAGCCAGCCGGCCTGCTTGGCAAGCACGTCGCGGGCGACGCCGTGGGCGGGCGCGAGGATGGCCAGGCAGTCCGGCACGCCGCGCAAATGCTCATGCCCGGCCTCGGGGTGGGAAAGGTCGCCGGGCAGCAGGCGGTAGCTGCCCTTGGCGGCGCGCATGCGGGCATAAGTGATCAGTTCCGACAGGTTGCCGTAGCCTTCCTTGTTGGTGGCCAGCAGGACCAGGTCCATGGGCGGGATGCCGTCCTGGGCTTCGAGCCGGAACTGGCTGCCCAGGATCAGGTGCAGCTTGTGTTGTTTTGCCGCCGGGCCGCCCCAAGGCAAAACAGCCCCCTCGGGGGGCAGCGCCGCCGCGTCAGCGGCAAGCGTGGGGGCTTGTTTTGCCGCCGGGCCGCCCCAAGGCAAAACAGCCCCCTCGGGGGGCAGCGCCGCCGCGTCAGCGGCAAGCGTGGGGGCTTTTTTCGCTTCCTCGTGCGCGCGCACGACGCCGGCCAGCGAGCATTCGTCGGTGATGGCCAGGGCCGTGTAGCCCAGTTCGGCAGCGCGCTCGACCAGTTCCCCGGGCCAGGAGGCGCCGCGCAGGAAGGTGAAGTTCGTCAGGCATTGCAGTTCGGCGTAGCCGGGCAGGGCAGGGAGCGAAGGCGGGGGCGATGACATGGCGATTCAGGCGTAGAGCCCGTGCAGGTACCAGCGCGGTTCGTCCAGCGCCTGGTCGAGGTAGAGCCAGTAGCGGATGCCGTTTTCGCTTTCGGCCACGAAGTAGTCGCGCGAGATGGGGGCGCCGTCCCACCAGCCGCTTTCCAGGCGTTCGGGGCCGCGCAGCAGGCGCAGCGGGGTGCCGTAGTAGGGGCGGTTGCCGCGCAGGACCAGGGCAATGGGCTGCGCGAGCAGCCACAGCGGGCGTTCGGCCTCGAAGGCCATGTCCCGAGGGCCGGTGCGTGACGCCGACAAGGCCGGTTGCCAGCCATTGGCGGCTTCCGGCCGATGGTCGGCGCGCGGCCGGGCGGCCAGTACGCGGTCCGCGCCCAGCCGCGCCGTCAGCAGTTCCAGCAGGCGGTCGTGGTCGGCCGGGGTGCCGCCGGGGTCGGTGAACAAAGCCTCGGAGGGCGCGGCGCGGGAGACGAGCTGGTCGGCATGCAGGGCCACGGCGATGGCCGGCGCTTCCAGCGTCAGGCGTTCGAGATGTTCCTTGAGCAGGCGCAGCAGGTGGTCGGCCTGCCAGCCGGGCTGGGCCAGGGCCACGGTCAGCCGCGTGGGCGGCCGGGCGTGGCGGCCGCGTTCGTGCTCCAGCAGGAGGACGATGGCGCTGGCCGCCGTCTGCGTGGCGCCCAGCCATCCCACGAGTTGCTGGACGAGGCGCCGGGCCACGATCAGGACGGCGGCGGTGTGCTCGAGGCGGGCGATCGGTTCCAGGCGCGCGGAAAACCGGAGAGGCGCGCGGATCCAGTCGAACAATTCGGGCGCCTGGCCGCGGGCCTGGGCTAGCATGTGCGGCAGGGCGTGGCCGCAGCGCTTTTGCAGGCCGGCGCGCGGCAGCCGCATCAGGGCGGCAAGGGTACGGCACCCTATGCCGTCCAGCCAGGCCTGGTGCGGCCGCGCCGGCGGCAGCAGCAGGCAGGGTAAGGGGGCCATCCGGCGCAGCAGCCGATCCAGCCGCAGGACGCGGCGCGGGCCGCGCGTGGCACGTGCCGCCAGCAGCCAGGCGCCATGGGCGGTCGGCGCCATGCCGACGCGGGCCTGGCAGCCCAGTTGTTCCAGCGTGCGCCGGATGCGCCGGCACAGCGCCAGGGGGCCGCCGAAGACGCGCAGGCTGGCGCGGACGTCGAGCAGCAGGCTGGTGTCGGGACCAGGCGCGACCTCCGGCGTGTATTGCAGCATGGCCAGCGCGGCGGCATCGAGCAGTTGCCGCTCGCGTTCGACATCCCGCTGGATGAACGCGGCATGCGGGGCCAGGGCGCCGGCGCCTTTCTTGCGCATGCCCGGCCGCACGCCCAATTGCGCGGCGGCAGGGGTCACGGCCACGACCGCCTCGTGCTCGAGGACCACCAACTGGCCGGCCGCGTCATCCGGCCAGGACGGGCTCAGTGCGTCGAGGCTGGGCTGGGTCAGGTAGACGCTGATCCACAGGCTCATGGGAAAACTCGGAAAAGGCGGGAATCGGACCCGTGGCCGCTGTCGCGCGCGGGGGCGCGAGCGGCACCAGCAGGCTGGTGTCGTGGACGGGACCGCGGCGCTTGAGGATGTCCACGCGCAACTGGTCTCCGGCGGGATGCAGCAGCAGGCGCAGCGGCGCGGGCGATGCCTGGCGGGCCGATTCGGCGGGGCGGAACAGGAAGAAGGCGGTATCGCCGGCCTGGGCGGCCAGGTGCAGCCGGCGCAGGGCGGTCGCGGGCGGACGGGAGGCCCAGTACAGCAGGGCGCCGCAATGCCCTTGCTTGAGAACTTGCTCGGCCGCCCACAGGGCATCGGCCGCGTGGGCGGGCGCGACCCACAGCAGTTGCCGGCTGGAAAAACGATGGACCTGCCAGGCCTGGACGGACGGCTGGTGGGGCGGGTGGAGCAGGACGATGCTGCGCTGGACGGGCAATTGCCGCAGCGCCGGCAGCAACAGGCGGATTTCGCCTATGCCCGGCTGCGGCAGCAGCAGTTCGGTCAGGCTGCCCAGCGGCCACCCGCCGTCGGGCAACTGGCGGGACAGCTCGGCATGGCCGGTATCCAGGCCGGGGCGGCAGTTGCGGGCAAGCTGCGATCCCCGCCACAGAAGGGGGTGGATCGCGGTGCTGGCGCGCGGCGTGGAGGTTCCGGCTGAAGACATGGGGCAACGGCGGTTTACGGCAGAGTACTGTATAAATATACAGTGATCGAGTCAAGCCGTGGAAAGTCATCGCAACGCCGGCGGGGCCGTCCGCCGCCGGCACGCCCGTGTTCTGGTATCGTGGCTTGGCCGTGTCGTTGCATCAATTCCTACGAAGACCCGTTCATTCATGAAACCCATCAACAAATCGAACAAGCTGGCTCACGTCCTGTACGACATCCGCGGTCCCATCATGGATAGAGCCAAGCAGATGGAGGACGAAGGCCAGAAGCTCATCAAGCTCAACATCGGCAACCTGGCCGTGTTCGGTTTCGACGCGCCCGAGGAAATCCAGCTGGACATGATCCGCAACCTGCCCAACTCGGCGGGCTATTCGGACAGCAAGGGCATCTTCGCCGCGCGCAAGGCGGTCATGCACTACACCCAGGCGCAGGGCGTGCAGGGCGTGACGCTGGAAGACATCTACCTGGGCAATGGCGCGTCCGACCTGATCGCGATGGCCACCAACGCGCTGCTGGACGATGGCGACGAGCTGCTGCTGCCCACGCCCGACTACCCGCTATGGACGGCGGTCGCGAGCCTGTCGGGCGGCACGCCCGTGCACTATCTGTGCGACGAGGCCAAGGGCTGGATTCCCGACCTGGACGACATCCGCGCCAAGATCACCCCGCGCACCAAGGGGATCGTGGTCATCAACCCGAACAACCCGACCGGCGTGGTCTATCCCGACCATGTGCTGCGGGAGATCATCGCCATCGCGCGCGAGCACGGGCTGGTCATCCTGGCCGACGAGGTCTACGACAAGGTGCTGTACGACGACGCCCGCCACACCGCGCTGGCCAGCCTGTCCACCGACGTGCTGACGCTGACCTTCAACTCGCTGTCCAAGAGCTACCGCGCCTGCGGCTACCGCGCGGGCTGGCTGGTGGTGTCGGGCGACAAGCGCGCCGCCCGCGACTACATCGACGGCCTGAACATGCTGGCCAACATGCGGCTGTGCGCCAACGTGCCGGGCCAGTGGGCGATCCAGACCGCGCTGGGCGGCTACCAGAGCATCAACGACCTGGTCGCCGAAGGCGGCCGGCTGCGCCAGCAGCGCGACCTGGCCTACGAGCTGATCACCGCCATTCCGGGCGTGACCTGCGTCAAGCCGCAGGCCGCGCTCTACATGTTCCCCAGGCTGGATCCCGAGGTCTATCCGATCGAGGACGACCGCCAGTTCTTCCTGCAGATGCTGGAAGCCACGCGCGTGATGCTGGTGCAGGGCACGGGGTTCAACTGGCCGCACCCGGACCACTTCCGCATCGTGTTCCTGCCGCACGAGGCGGACCTGCGCGAGGCCATCGGCCGCATCGCCAAGTTCCTCGAAGACTACCGGCTCAAGCACCCCAGGAAGGCGGCGGGGTCTTCCGAGGCCGGCCCGGACGACCGCGCGGTCGTCGTGCCGGCCAAGTTCGGGGCGAAGGCCGGCTAGGCACTGGCGTCATGCATGCGGGCGCTGCTTCAGCTCCCGCATGGTTGCGCTTATCCAGTCCGCGATGGTGTCCACGCCCAGCGCCAGGTTGTCGACGCTGCAATGCTCGGCGCCGCCGTCGCGCAGCGTGTGGACGAACAGTTCGGCCTTGGGACTGTTGATGCATTCGGCAACCAGGCGTTCGGCCTGGGCCAGCTTGATCTGCCGGTCGTTCTCGCCGTGCGTGACCAGGATGGGGCAGCGTATGCGGTCCAGCACGCCCTCCAGCGTCATGCGGTCCGCCGTGGCCAGCAGGCCTTCCACGCTGGTCTGTCCGAACACCCACATCGCGTGTTCCCAGTAATGCGGAACGGGTAGCCGCGGGTCCTGGCTCTGGTGGCGGTAGCGCTGGGTCGCGCCCCAGTCGTAGTTGGCGCCCCAGGCCACGCAGCAGCGCAGGCGCGGCTCGAAGGCGGCGGCGCGCGGCGCGTGATAGCCGCCCAGCGACAAGGCCATGATGCCTATGCGCGAGGCGTCGACGTCGTCGCGCGTTTCCAGGTAATCGACGCAGGCCGAGGCGGGTTCCTCGGCCTCGGGGAAATTGGTCAGGCCCTGCAGGCGCAGGGCCTCGCCCACGCCGGGGTTGTCCACCAGCAGCACCGACACGCCGCGTTCGCGCAAGGCGTCGCCGATGCCCATCAGGTACAGGATCTCCTTGGTCACGTCCAGGCCGTCGAAATGCACCATGCAGGGTGCGCCGCCCGGCGGCGTCTCGCGCGCGGGGACGTACAGGGCCGGCAGGGTGGTGCCCTGGTAGGGCACGTCCACCCATTCGACGGGCTGGCCGGTCAGTTCGGCATAGCGGCGGAAGCTCTCCAGCATGTCGCGGAAGGCCGCGTCGCGGCCGGGGAAGCGCGGCGCCTGCATGCGTTCGGCCTGCACGTAGTAGATGGCGGCGCGCTTGAACTTGCGGCCCGCGCTGTAGGCGCGGTCGTGCTGGAGGTCCTGCTGCGCCAGCGCCTTCACGCGGTCGGCCAGTCCGGTCCAGGCGGCGAACAGGATCTCGGCCGCGTGCGGGTCGCCGCGGCGCGACGCTTCCTTGACGGGGCCGGAGGCGTCGTCGATCTCGCCGATCTCGGCGCCCATGCCGAGCGCCAGGTTGACGGCCATATTCCAGGTGTAGTTGTCGCCGAAGTATTCAAACATGGTCGATGTCCATTCGTGATTGCGTGAGGGGGTGCGGGGGAGGCCGGCGGCTAGTCGGCCTTGATGTTCTTCTGGGCGATCAGCCTGGCCCACATCGCCTGTTCGGCGACCAGGTCCTTGGAGAATTGCTCGGGCGGCTGGAGCACGGGGTCGTAGCCGTCCTTGCGCAGGCGGGCCTGCATATCGGGCATGCGCATGACCCGGGCGATCTCTGTCGCCAGTCTGTCGCGGATATCGGCGGGCAAGCCCTTGGGCGCGAAGACGCCTTGCCAGACGTAGGCCTCCACCGGCACGCCTTCCTCGCGCAGGGTGGGGATGTCGGGGATGGCGGGCGAGCGCTGCGCGGCGGCCAGCGCCAGCCCCCGCATCTTGCCCGCGCGGACCATGGGCTGCGAGTTGCCGACGGAGTCGCACAGGAAGTCCACTTCTCCGGACATGACCGACGTCTGGGCCGGCCCCGCGCCCGAATAGGGCACGTGCAAGGCTTTGATGCCCGCCGCATCCAGCATCTGTTCGCAGGCCAGGTGGCTGCCGCCGCCGGTGCCCGCGCTGGCGTAGCTCAACGCGCCTTGCCTGGCCTTGGCCAGGGCGATGAATTCCTTGAAGGTCCTGGCCGGCAGCTTGGTCGAGGCCACCACATAGGCGGGAAAGCGCAGCGCCTCGGTGATGGGGGTGAAATCGGCGACCGGATCGAAGGCGTGCTGCTTGTGCAGCAACGGACCGATGACGTGGGCGCTGTTGGTGGTGTAGAGCAGCGTGTAGCCGTCGGCCGGCGCATCCTTGACCAGCCTGCTGCCGATCAGGCCGGTGGCGCCGGCGCGGTTGTCCACGATCACGGGCTGGCCCAGCGCCTCGCCCAGCAGCTTGCCGGCCAGGCGGGCATAGGTGTCCGTGGAGCCGCCCACGGGGAAGGGCACGATCATCCGGATCGGCCGGGCGGGATAGGTCTGCGCGCTTGCCGTGGCCGCGATCAGCAACGACGCGGCGGCAAGCAAAAGAGGCGGCGCGGTGAGGTAGCGTTTCATGGTGTCTCCGTCCTGTTCTAGGTACCAGGCCATTCTGGACGGAGTCGCGGCCCACGAGAAATGCCGTTTTTCGGGGCGAGCTATAAAATAATTCGATAGCGCAAAACGAGGGAGAGGCAGGCGATGGATCTGGTTCAACTCCGGTATTTCGTGCGCGTCGCGCAATTGAAAAGCTTCACCAAGGCCTCGGTGGCGCTGCACATCGCGCAGCCCGCGCTGACCCGGCAGGTGCTGCTGCTGGAGGACGAACTGGGCGTGCAGCTCTTGTTCCGCCACAGCCGCGGCGTGGAGCCGACCGAGGCCGGCATGCGGCTGCTGTCAGGCGCCGAGGCGATCTTTCGCCTGGTGCGGGAAGTCCGCGCCAACGTCATCGCATCCAGCACGACGGTCGCCGGCACCTTGCGGATCGGTTTTCCGCCTTCGCTGGGCGGGTTCGTGATCGGCACCGTCGCGGCCGCGTTCCAGAAGATGTACCCGCAGGCCACGTTCGACCTGTGCGAGGGCCTGAGCAACGAATTGCGCGACCGGCTGCTGGCCGACAGGCTCGACCTGGCGGTGCTGGCCGGGGGCTCGAATCCGCTGCTGGTCAGCACGCATCTGTGCGACGAGGAATTCTGGGTGATGATGCCACGCCGCCGCAAAGGCCGGCATGCGCTCAGGACCTACACGCTGAAGGAGTTGGCCGGATTGCCGCTGGTCCAGCCCGGGCGCACGCAACTGGCGCGCCAGCACATCGAGACCGAGGCCGCGCGCCTGGGAGTGGCGCTGAACGTGACGGTGGAAACCGACGCCTTCCAGGTGATCAAGGATCTCGTGCGCCGCGGGGTAGGGGCCCACATCTCGCCGTACTCGGGCATAGGCGCCGACATCAAGCGCGGGGATTTCGACGGCGGTCCGGTGAAGGGGCTGTTTCTCTCGCGCTATCTCGTGCGGCGCATCGACCGGCCCATCAGTCTGGGCATCACCAAGTTCCAGGAGATCCTGGTCGATACGCTAAGGGCCCTGGGGGCTTCGGACCAGGCGATCCGGCTGCCCGCCTGAAGCGGGCAGACATCCGGTGCTTATCCGGCGGCGCCGTGTTCGGCCACGATGCGCACCACCACTTCGCTGCGGCCGGTGCGCTTGGCGTGGTCCAGTCCTTCGTTGGCCAGCGCGTCGGCGCGTTCGTTGCCGCGGTGCCCGCTGTGTCCGCGTACCCACCGGAAAGTGGCGCGATGCCGGTCCGCCTCGGCGATCAGCGTCTTCCACAGCTCGACGTTCTTGACGTCCTTCCAGTTCTTGCGCACCCAGCCGTGGCGCCATTGCGTCATGCCGTTCACGACGTACTGCGAGTCGGTGTAGACCACGACCTCGCAGGCTTGCGGTAGCCAGCGCAACGCCTCGATGGCGGCGGTCAGTTCCATGCGGTTGTTGGTGGTGTCGGGCGAGCCGCCGAAGACTTCCACCGTGGCCTCGGTGGTGCGGATCCACGCGCCCCAGCCACCGGGCCCGCCGGGGTTGCCGCGGCAGGCGCCGTCGCAATAGACGATGGCGCCGCCGGCGGGCGGGGTCTCGTCGCCCGTGGGCTGTTGCACGGCATCCGGCTGCGGCGACGAGGGCGCGTCGGCATCCAGCCAGCGCTGGAAGGGCGCGGCATCGGCGCCGTCCTTGACGTACCACTTCTTCTGCGCCGGCGACCATCTGGCCCCGAGCGCCTTGGCTTCGTCTTTCTCGGCAAAGGGCACTTTCAGCCAGACAACCATGGAGTCACCAATTCGATGCAAGGGGCGAGACCTTAATCGGCGCGGCGAGCCGTTGTCAAGGCGGCGCACCCGGAAAGGACCTTGCCTATTTCGTGGGCGGGGAACCTCGAAGCCTGCTGTGATGCGGGTCGGTTCGCCCTGTTTCGCGGCTGTCCCCAGCCTTGTCCACAGGATGCGGGGATAACTGTTACACGTTATCCAGACGTGCGGCCGGCTCGGCCTGGACCTCGCGATAGACCGTGCGCGGCGCGGCCAAATGCAGCGTCACGCCGCGCAGCGCGTTGAAGGCGAGGAAGGACAGCCACAGTCCATGATTGCCCAGCAGCGGCAGCAGGCCGAGCGACAGTGCCAGGAAGGCCAGGCCGCAGACCAGCATGGCGCGCATCAGTACGCGGGTCTGGGTGGCGCCGATGAAGATGCCGTCGTACAGATAGGCCGCGACCGATGCGATGGGGGCCAGCGCCAGCCAGGGCAGGAAGCGCCCCGCGGTCTCGCGCAGCGCCGCCTGGTCGGTCAGCAGGCTCACGATCCATGGGCCTACGGCCAGGTAGACCAGGGCATAGGCCAGCGCGCCGCCGAAGGCCCAGCCCATGCACAGCCGCACGGCGCGCCGCAGGCCGGGACGGTCGCCGGCGCCCACGGCGGATCCGACCAGTGCCTCGGCCGCATGGGCGAAGCCGTCCAGGCCGAAGGCCATGAAGGTCAGGAAGTTCAGCAGCAGCGCATTGGCGGCCAGGACCATGTCGCCCTGGGTGGCGCCCAGGTGGGCGAACCATCCCATGCTGGCCAGCAGACAGGCCGTGCGCACGAAGATGTGGAAGTTGATGCCGACCAGGCGCCGCATCGCGGCGGCGTCGCGCAACACCGCCAGGCGCAGTTGCGGCCACGCGGCGCGATGCGAGCGCCACAGCAGGATGCCGCCCGCCAGCGTGCCCGCGCCATCGGCCACGGCGGTCGCGGCGCCTATGCCCGCCACGCCCAGGCCGAAGCCATGCACGAACAGCAGCACGGCGCCCAGGTTGACCACGTTGATGAGAATCTGCAGGGCCAGCGCCAGCCGGACGCGCTGGCATCCCAGCAGCCAGCCCAGCACGACATAGTTGATCAGGGCCAGCGGGGCTGCCCAGATCCGGCCCGAGCAGTAGGCCATGGCCTGGCGCGTGGCCTCGGCGCTGCCGCCCAGCAGGCTCAGCACCAGCGTGATCAGGGGCCGCTGCAACACCAGCAGCGCAAGTCCGATGGCCAGCGCGAGCGACACCGCCCGCACCACGCTGGCCGCCAGCGCCTGTTCGTCACCCTTGCCCCAGGCCTGGGCGACGAGTCCCGTCGTGCCCATGCGCAGGAAGCCGAAACCCCAGAACAGGAAGCTGAAGAGCAGGCCCCCCAGCGCCACGCCGGCCAGGTATTCGGGTCCGGGCAGGTGGCCCGCCACGGCGGTGTCCACCGCCGACATCAGGGGCTGGGTCAGGTTGGCGAGCACGATGGGCAGGGCCATCGCAAGCACGCGCCGGTGGGTGAGGGGGGAAGCGTTGGCTGGCACCTTTTGTCTCTGCTTATGGGTCCCTCTTATGGGTCCCTCTTATGAGGCCTTTTTGATCCCCGCATTATCCTTGTCGAGCGACCGGACCGCACAAATGAAAACGGACGCCCGGGGGCGTCCGTTTTCATTTTCAATCTTGGCTCCCCGAACTGGGTTCGAACCAGTGACCTGCGGATTAACAGTCCGTCGCTCTACCGACTGAGCTATCGGGGAAAGGAGCCCGCAAATATAGCAGAAAAATGACGTTCGTCAAAGAAAGACGCAGGGCGCGCGGTAAACTCGCCGCATGAGTTCCCTCTTCACCCTCGAGGCGCCTTGCAGCTACCGCGAGGAGGTCCGCAAGAGCCGGTTCGTCGCCCATGCGGCACCCGTGGCCAGCGCCGACGAGGCGCTGGCTTTCTTCGCCCGGTATGCCGACCCCACGGCCACCCACAACTGCTGGGCCTACCGCATCGGCGCCACCTACCGTTTCAACGACGACGGCGAGCCCGGCGGGACGGCCGGCCGTCCCATCCTGCAGGCCATAGACGGACAGTCGTGCGACCGCGTGGCGGTGCTGGTGGTGCGCTGGTTCGGCGGCACGCTGCTGGGCGCGGGCGGCCTCGTGCGGGCCTATGGCGGCTGCGCGGCCAATTGCCTGCGGCTGGGGCGGCGGGTGCCGCTGCTGGACCTGGCCGAGGCCGAGGTCGCCTGCACCTTCGCCGAGCTGCCGTTGTTCAAGGCGCGGATAAAGGAGCAGGGAGCCGAGGTGCTGGAGGAACGCTTCGACGAACAGGGGGCGACGCTGGCATTGAGCGTGCCGCGCCCCCGGCTGGAGGCGCTGCGCGCGATGCTGTCGGACCTGAGCCGGGGCCGCGCCGTCCTGGCCGTGCGGGACGAGCCCTAGGCGGGGCTAGAGTCCCGCCAGGCGGCACGCGCGCTGGGTCAGGATGCCTTCGGGCGAGGCCAGGTCGTTCAGGATGGTGAAGTGGTTGCGGTCGGACAGCCGCAGCAGTTCGCCGGGCAGGCCGGCCCGCGCGGCGGCGAAGGTTTCCGACTGGCGCTGCAGTTCGGGCAGTTCGGCGGCGCCGCAGGCCAGGATGAGTTCGCGCTGGCTGGGAGGACGATGCAGGGGGCTGAGCCGCTGCACGTCGGGCGGGCACAGCCGCAGCTTGTCGTTCAGGTAGCTCAGGCGGATGGGTTCGAGATCGTAGATGCCGCTGATGGCCAGCCCGCCGCACACGCCGGGTTCGTCCAGCACCATGGCGGCCAGGTGGGCGCCGGCGGACCAGCCGCTGACGATCATCCGTTCGGGATCAGTGCCCCATTGTGGGGCCTGCCGCGCCAGCCATCCCAGCGCGGCGCGGATTTCGCCGACGATGCCGTCCAGGGATTGTTCCGGTGCCAGGGTATAGCCCACCAGCGCGACGTGCAGTCCGTGGGCCAGCGGGCCGGCCGTCAGGAAACTGAAGTTTTCCTTGGCGCGGGTCTGCCAGTAGCCGCCATGGATGAAGACCATGAGCGGGCCGGGCCGGGCCGCGGGGAAATAGTCGATGCGGTTGCGGGGCGCCGGACCGTAGCGCAGGTCCAGGTATTGGGGATGGGCGGCCCGCAGCTTGGCGCTGCGTTCATCGAATTCCGCCATCAGCACCGCGCTGTTGAGCACGGCGGCGGAGTTGTTGTAGGAAGCGTCCAGCGCTTCCCGGGTCATTCCGTTGTACAGCGCAGTCATGCGGCAGTTCCGGTCCGGGCGGGGGGCAGGGCGATCATGGGCACGGCTTGCAACCAATAGTGTCCGAAATAGAAGAATTCATCCTTTCTCGTCCGATTGCAAGACCCGTGCCGGCCTTCCCGGCACGGATCGCCGCATCAATGGTGGTGGCCGCCGGCTCCATGGCCCGTGGCGCCGGCTCCGGCGCCCTCGACCTTGAAGTCCACCTTGACCTCGCCCGCTTTCTCGAACACCAGGGTGGCGGGGAAGCTCGTGCCTTCCTTGAGCGGCGCCTTCAGGCGCATGAACATGATGTGGTAGCCGCCGGGCTTGAGCTCGACGGTCTGGCCCGCGGGCAGGGCGATGCCGTCGAGCTGGCGCATGCGCATGATGTCGCCGTCCATCTGCATGGTGTGCAGCTCGGCGGTGGCCGAGACGTCGGCGCGGACGGCGATCAGCTTGTCGTCGGCGCCGGTGTTGGTCAGTTTCATGAAGCCGCCGCCGGCGGGCTGGCCCGTGACGGTGGCCCGGCTCCAGGGATGGCCGATCTGGATGGCGCCGGCCGTGTAGCCGTGGGCGAGGGCCTGGCCGGTGGCCAGCAGGGAAAACAGCAGTGACAGGGTAAGCGTGCGGATCCGCATGATGGTCTCGTCTTGAAGATAGGGCCGGCAAGGCCTGCCGGCGTGGCGCGTCGAGGTGGGCATGGGCTCAGGCCGGCGGCGCGCGGGACGAGAAATGCAGGTGGGGCGGAACGGGCGGGGACGACATGGCCCGGATGGGCCGATAGGCGAGGCCGAGATCGCGCGCGGGCGCGATCTGCGCCTGGATGGCGGGCGGGGGCAGGGCGACATGGGCGCCGGCCGCGCACAGCGGGCATTGCATCGCGGCCAGCGCGTGCGGATCGCCGTCGCGCGGGTCCTGGGGGGCCGGGACGCTGCCCTGCGCGGTGCACAGCACGCCCAGCCACGGCGACGGACCCGCCGACGCGTGCGCCACGGGCAGGGCTGCGTGCCAGAGCACGCACAGCAGTGCCAGCCAGACGAAGCGTGGGGAAGCGTGAACGGCCATGGGCGGGATGATACCCCAGTCCCGCCCATGGCCTGCCCGGGCTATTCGGGCTTGATGCCGGCCTTGCGCGCCACGTCGCCGAACAGCTTGACCTCGCGTTCGATGCGGGCCTTCATCTGGGGCGGGGTCTCGCGCATCGGTTCGAAGCCGGCGGCGCGCAGCTTGCCGGCGTATTCGGTGTTGGCGACGACCTTGCCGACCGCCTCGGCCAGCCGCGCGCGGACGGCCGGTTCGACCCCCATGGGCAGCATGATGCCGAACCAGATGCTCATGACCACCTCGGGGTAGCGCTCGGCCGCGGCCGGCACTTCGGGCAGCGCGGGCAGGCGCCGGGGCTCCATGACGGTCAGCGGCAGCAGCCGGTTGCTGCGTATGTATTCGACCGACGGCGCATAGGTGGCCGAGGCCAGGTTGATCTGTCCGCCGACGGCGTCGGCCACCACCGCGGCCGCACCCTTGTAGGGCACGTGCACCAGATCGATGCCCGCGGCGGACTTCAACAGCTCCACGGCGAAGTGCTGCGGCGTGCCGTTGCCCGAGCTGCCATAGGTCAGCTTGCCCGGATTGGCCTTGGCGTATTTGACGAGTTCGTCCAGGGTCTTGACCGGGGCCTGGGGATGGGCGAGCAGCAGCAGGGGCGTGCCGCCGATCAGGCCGAGGGGATCCAGGTCGCGCGCGATGTCGAACGGCAGGTCCTTCTGCATGGACGGCGCGATCGTGCGCGCGCTGTCGGCGAACAGGATGGTGTAGCCGTCGGCCGGGCCCTTGGCCACCATGTTCGAGCCGATCACGCCGCCCGCGCCGGGGCGGTTCTCGACCACGACCTGCTGGCCGAGTTCGGCCGACAGGTAAGGGGCGATGAGCCGCGCGACGATGTCGGTGCCGCCGCCGGGGCCGAAGGGCACGACGAAGCGGATGGGGCGGGAAGGGAACGTGTCGGCCCGGGCGGGCGCGACCGCCGCCGCGCAGGCCAGGCCGGCCAGCGCGGCCGACAGCAAGGCGCGTCTCTGCATGGTGTCTTCTCCGGTGGTGCGGGCGCGATGGATGCTCGCTGCCTCGTCATGGGAACGGCCGGAGCCCGGCATGCTGCGGAACGCAGGCGCCGGACCGGCCGTGCTGCGGCAAATTACCGGACGGTCTGGCGTTGATCAAGATTGAATGTTGAATGAAGTTTCAGGCGGGAACCGCCCGCGCCAGGGCGGTTCCCGGCGTGGTGGCAGCCGTGGCTTTAGATATCGAACCCACCTTGGTCGGCGATGGCTCCAAGGTCGCGCATGCCGTGCAAAACGCGCACGATCACGACTGCGGTTTCGCTTGCCTGATAGTAGATGGCGTAGGCCCCGTGGAAGACCACACGCAGGTCCCGCCCGAGTTGTCGCCGTTCCGGATGTCCCAGAGGGTATGCCAGCAATCGCTCGCACGTTCCGTACAGCTTGTTCAGGAACCGGGTAGCGGTCGCCTCCGAAGCTCCCTCGGCAATGTACGACCAGATTTCCGCCAGATCCTGTTCGGCGCTGTCGGTTACTTGGAGCGTGCGGCTAATAGCTGCTTCCCCCGGGCGATGATGCGGTCTGCGTCAAAGGTCTTGACTCGGCCTGCGGCTACGTCGGCCAAGCCCTGGTCGATATCCGTCTTGAGAGCGGATAGTTCGTTGAGCATCAGTTGGCGGCGTGTCTTCCATTCGCGCAAGGCCTCGCGTACGACCTCGCTGGTCGAGGCGTATTCACCGTCGTCCACGGCCTGCTTGATGGAGGCGGCCATTTCCGATGGCATGGTGACTGTCAGGCGTTCCAGCGTAG
Source organism: Pigmentiphaga sp. H8 (assembly GCF_003854895.1). Classification (NCBI taxonomy): domain Bacteria; kingdom Pseudomonadati; phylum Pseudomonadota; class Betaproteobacteria; order Burkholderiales; family Alcaligenaceae; genus Pigmentiphaga; species Pigmentiphaga sp. H8. The sequence goes on from NZ_CP033966.1 coordinate 2,661,108, forward strand.
TGGGCATGAGTCGCTCCCGATAACATCTTCATAAATCATACTTTTTCATACTGAAGCGCTCAAGTCCTCCGCCGCGAGAGGCTGGTCGGACACGAGAAGGCCAAATGGCAAGGGAAAAGCAAAAAGCCCTTACGGCGAAACCGTAAGGGCTTTTTGCTTGAATCTGTGGCTCCCCGAACTGGGTTCGAACCAGTGACCTGCGGATTAACAGTCCGTCGCTCTACCGACTGAGCTATCGGGGAATCGAGCCCGAAACTATAGCATGCCCCAACGCTAGAGCGCAACCAGGGCACCGGGGATCCGGCTCCGCCGGTCCGCCAGTGCCGTCCCCCCGAAGGGCGTAGGGGGGCTCTACTTCAGCACGGCGGCGATGCCGTCGGCCACGGCATCGATGTTGCGGCTGTTGAGCGCGGCCACGCAGATGCGGCCGGTCGAGACGGCGTAGATGCCGTGCTCGTCACGCAGGCGGTCCACCTGCGCCGCGGTCAGGCCCGAGTACGAGAACATGCCGCGCTGCTGCATGACGAAGCCGAAGTCGCGGGCCACGCCGCGTTCCTTGAGCTTGGCGACCAGGGCGGCGCGCATGGCGCGGATGCGCTCGCGCATTTCGCCCAGCTCGGCTTCCCATTCGGCGCGCAGCTCGGGCGAGGTCAGCACCTGGGCCACCACCGTGCCGCCGTGGGTGGGCGGGTTGGAATAGTTGGTGCGGATCACGCGCTTGAGCTGGCTCAGCACGCGGCCGCTTTCTTCCTTGTCGGCGGCGACCAGGGACAGGGCGCCCACGCGCTCGCCGTACAGCGAGAAGGACTTCGAGAAGGACGAGCTGATCAGGAAGGTCAGTTCGGCGTCGGCGAACTGGCGCACGGCCGTGGCATCGGCGTCGATGCCGTCGCCGAAGCCCTGGTAGGCGATGTCCAGGAAGGGGATGAGCTGGCGCGCCTTGACGACCTCGACCACCTTGGTCCACTGGTCGGCGGTCAGGTCCACGCCGGTGGGGTTGTGGCAGCAGGCATGCAGTACGACCACCGTGCCGGCGGGGTAGCTTTCCAGCGCCGCGATCATGCCGGCGAAGTTCACGCCATGCGTGGCCGCGTCGTAATAGGGGTAGTTCACGACCTCGAAGCCGGCGTATTCGAACAGCGCGCGGTGGTTTTCCCAGCTCGGGTCGCTGATGGCGACCTTGGCCTGGGGAACCAGCCGCTTCAGGAAGTCGGCGCCGATCTTCAGCGCGCCGGTGCCGCCCAGGCTCTGGGCCGTCAGGACCCGGCCCGCGGCGATCAGCGGGGAATCGGCGCCCAGCAGCAGTTCCTGCACCGCGCGGTTATAGCCCGGCAGGCCTTCGATGGGCAGGTAGCCGCGCGCCGCGGCGGCGTCGATACGCGCCTGCTCGGCCTTGCGCACCGCTTTCAGGAGGGGAATCCGGCCTTCGTCGTTGTAGTACACGCCCACGCCGAGATTGACCTTGTTGCTGCGGGTATCGGCGTTGAATTGTTCGGTAAGGCCCAGGATGGGGTCGCGAGGGGCCAGTTCTACGGCGGCGAAGAGCGAAGTCATGAAAAGCGTCCGTTAAGCGCGCGGGGTTGAAGGAAGAAATGGTGCGGAGGATAATGGCAGGTTGCTTTCTGTAATGCGAATCGCATCGGGGTCCCGGAACTCTGGGACCCTTTCGCTGCCGAAGTTTTCCTGATGAAACAAGAGTCTAGCATGCAGACTACGCCTTCCGAAGGGTTGCACGAAGGGTTGCACGACGCCGCCGGCCTGGTGGCGGCCGCGGCCGACGCGCAAGGGTTCGAGCCCCGTTTCGTCACCTACGACGGCAGTCCGTTCCAGCTCTACCAGCCTTATCCGCCCGCCGGCGACCAGCCGACCGCCATCGGGCAGTTGTGCGAAGGCATCGAAGACGGCCTGATGTACCAGACCCTGCTGGGCGTGACCGGCTCGGGCAAGACCTACACCATGGCCAACGTGATCGCCCGCATGGGCCGGCCGGCCATCGTGCTGGCGCCCAACAAGACCCTGGCCGCCCAGCTTTATGCCGAGATGCGGGAGTTCTTCCCGCGCAACGCGATCGAGTACTTCGTCTCGTACTACGACTATTACCAGCCCGAAGCCTACGTGCCGACGCGCGATCTCTTCATCGAGAAGGACTCGTCCATCAACGAGCACATCGAGCAGATGCGCCTGTCGGCCACCAAGAGCCTGCTGGAACGCCGCGACACCATCATCGTGGCCAGCGTCTCGTGTATCTACGGTATCGGCAACCCCGACGACTACCACGACATGGTGATGATGCTGCGCACCGGCGACCGCGTCGGGCAGCGCGACATCATCGCCCGCCTGGTGGCCATGCAATACACGCGCAACGACACGGAGTTCATGCGCGGCACGTTCCGGGTCCGGGGGGAACTGATCGATGTCTTCCCGGCCGAGCATGCCGAACTGGCCCTGCGCATCACGCTGTTCGACGACGAGGTCGAGACGCTGGAACTGTTCGATCCGCTGACCGGCAAGGTGCGGCAGAAGGTGCTGCGGTTCGCGGTCTACCCGGGTTCGCACTACGTGACGCCGCGCGCCACCGTGCTGCGCGCGATCGACACCATCAAGCAGGAGCTGCGCGAGCGCTCCCGCCACTTCGTCGACAACGGCCAGCTGGTCGAGGCCCAGCGCCTGGAGCAGCGCACCCGCTTCGACCTCGAAATGCTGCAGGAACTGGGGTTTTGCAAGGGCATCGAGAACTACTCGCGCCACCTGTCCGGCGCCAAGCCGGGCGATCCGCCGCCGACGCTGGTGGACTACCTGCCGCACGACGCCCTGATGATCATCGACGAAAGCCACGTCACGGTGGGGCAGATCGGCGCCATGTACAAGGGCGACCGCTCGCGCAAGGAAACCCTGGTGAACTATGGGTTTCGCCTGCCGTCCGCGATGGACAACCGGCCGCTGAAGTTCGAGGAATTCGAGTCCAAGATGCGCCAGACCATCTTCGTCTCGGCCACCCCGGCGGACTATGAAAAGACGCATGCCGATGCCGTGGTCGAGCAGGTGGTGCGGCCGACCGGCCTGGTCGATCCGGTGGTCGAGATCCGGCCCGCGCTGAACCAGGTGGACGACGTGCTGGGCGAGATCCACGAGCGGGTGGCGCGCAACGACCGCGTGCTGATCACCACGCTGACCAAGCGCATGGCCGAGGACCTGACGGACTTCCTGACCGACCATGGGGTGAAGGTGCGCTACCTGCACTCGGACATCGATACGGTCGAGCGCGTGGAAATCCTGCGCGACCTGCGCCTGGGCACGTTCGACGTGCTGGTCGGCATCAACCTGCTGCGCGAGGGGCTGGACATTCCCGAGGTGTCGCTGGTGGCCATCCTGGACGCGGACAAGGAAGGCTTCCTGCGGTCCGAGCGCAGCCTGATCCAGACCATAGGGCGGGCGGCGCGCAATCTGAACGGCAAGGCCATCCTGTATGCCGACCGAATGACCGACTCGATGCGGCGCGCGCTGGACGAAACCACCCGCCGCCGCGAGAAACAGTTGCTCTTCAACGAGGAACGGGGCATCGTCCCGCAAGGGGTCAAGAAGGAAGTACGCGACCTGATCGATGGCGTCTATGCGCCTTCGGACGGGATGGACGGCGGCGACTCGCTCGAGGCAGCCCGTTTCGAGGCCATGGGCGAGAAGCAGATCGCCAGGGAGATCAAGAAACTGGAGAAGGCCATGCTGGAGTACGCCCGCAACCTGGAGTTCGAAAAGGCGGCGCAGGCCCGCGACCAGTTGCTGGCGCTCAAGCAGAAAGTGTTCGGGGCGGGCGGGCAGCAGGCCGACGAGGATGCGCTGAACGCGACCGGGCCGACGCGAGGATGAACGGAGCCGCCGCCGCGGCGGCAAACTTGTGCATCGCGAGATAGTTGCGCACCGAAATGGTGCCTGAAGGCTGGCGGAAGGGGATGCACCCGTGGAACCGCTCTTGTGCGCAACGCATCCCGATAGTGATCATTCTCTAAAGCTTTAAAGGTAACGTACTGATTCTAAAGAGGTTTTTAAAGCACCATATTTTCATGTGCTTATAAAAAAAGCTTGAACTATCCGGGGTTTTCCCGCACACTTCTGGACATGATGACCAAGGTACTGTTTGTGTGCATGGGCAACATCTGTCGCTCGCCGAGCGCAGAGGGCGTGTTTCGCCGCTTGGTGAAGGACGCCGGTCTTTCCGACGTTGTCCGTATAGAATCGGCCGGGACGCACGCCTTCCATATAGGCGAGCCGCCCGATGCCCGTATGCAGGCTGCCGCCCGCAAGCGTGGCTATGACATCAGCGAAATCCGCGCGCGCCAGATCCGCGTCGACGATTTCCGCGAATTCGACATGATCCTCGCGATGGACTGGGACAACCTGTCCTTGCTGCAACAGCAGGCTCCCAAGCAGTACCAGCACAAGCTGATGCTGCTGATGCGCTTCGCCAACGAATACGAGGAAGCCACCGTTCCCGATCCGTACTACGGGGGGCCGGAAGGGTTCGCCAAGGTGCTCGACTATATCGAGGACGCCTGCCAGGGCCTGCTGGAAGTCGTGCGCAAGCGCGCCACCCAGTACCAGGCGGCCTGATTCCGGCTGTCGTTTCATTCTGTTCCCCTTACAGGCCCGGATCGCGTCCGGGCCTTGTTTTGCCGGCGGCGGCCCCGTCGCCCGGTCCGGGTGGAGGTTCCCGCCCGAAAATTTCTGCGCCGCAGCATTCCTCCCCTCCGTAATTTCCCGAACTAATCCCTAGAAAAACATTCGGGAATTGGCTATACTTGAGCAAATCGTTAAGGATTTGCTCCCGCCGGTTCACCTCAGGGGTTTCGAATGCGACTCACCACGAAAGGACGCTTCGCCGTCACTGCCATGATCGATCTGGCGCTGCGCCAGCACAGCGGGCCGGTCACCCTGTCCGCCATCAGCCAGCGCCAGAACATTTCGCTGTCCTATCTGGAGCAGCTGTTCGGCAAGCTGCGCCGGCACGAACTGGTCGACAGCATGCGTGGTCCGGGCGGCGGCTATTCGCTGGCCAAGCTGGCCCGGCACGTCACCGTGGCCGACATCATCTTCGCGGTCGACGAACCGCTGGACGCCACCGATTGCGGCGGCAAGCAGGACTGCTCGCGCGGCAACGACGGCAAGGCCGGCAAGTGCATGACGCACGAACTGTGGTCCACGCTCAATCGCAAGATGGTCGAGTACCTCGATTCCGTGTCCCTGCAGGACCTGGTCGACCAGCAACGCATGCGCGAGTTGCAGGAAGCCAACGCCGCCAAGTCGGTGCTGATGGACCGCCGCTCGGGCGCTCCCGAATCCACCGCGACGGCCTGAGCGCCGGCGCAGCAACACGAGGGTTGGATGTCATGATCAAAACGCCGGTTTATCTCGATTACTCGGCGACCACGCCGGTGGATCCGCGCGTGGTCGACGCCATGGTGCCCTGGTTGTACGAGCAGTTCGGCAACCCGGCTTCGCGCAGCCACGCCTACGGCTGGGATGCCGAGCGGGCCGTCGAAATCGCCCGCCAGCAGGTGGCCGACCTGGTGAACGCCGATCCGCGCGAAATCGTGTGGACCTCGGGCGCCACCGAATCCGACAACCTGGCGATCAAGGGCGCCGCGCATTTCTATGCCGAGCGCGGCAAGCACATCATCACGGTCAAGACCGAGCACAAGGCGGTGCTGGACACCTGCCGCGAGCTGGAGCGGGAAGGCTTCGAGGTCACCTACCTGGACGTGCAGGAAAACGGCCTGCTCGACCTGGAGGCCTTCAGGGCGGCGATCCGCCCCGACACCATCCTGGCCTCGGTGATGTACGTCAACAACGAGATCGGTGTCATCCAGGACATCGAGAAGCTGGGCGAGATCTGCCGCGAGAAGCGGGTGATCTTCCACGTCGACGCGGCCCAGGCCACCGGCAAGGTCGTCATCGACCTGGCCACGCTGAAGGTCGACCTGATGTCCTTCTGCGCGCACAAGATGTGCGGCCCCAAGGGCATCGGCGCCCTGTACGTGCGGCGCAAGCCGCGGGTGCGCATCGAGGCGCAGATGCACGGCGGCGGCCACGAGCGCGGCATGCGCTCGGGCACGCTGGCCACGCACCAGATCGTCGGCATGGGCGAAGCTTTCCGCCTGGCCAAGGAAGAGATGGCGACCGAGAACGAGCGCGTGCGCATGCTGCGCGACCGCCTGTGGGCGGGCCTGTCGACGATGGACGAGGTCTACCTGAACGGCGACATGGAGCAGCGCATCCCGCACAACCTGAACGTCAGCTTCAACTATGTCGAGGGCGAGTCCCTGATCATGGCGGTCAAGGAGCTGGCGGTGTCCAGCGGCTCGGCCTGCACCTCGGCCAGCCTGGAGCCTTCGTACGTGCTGCGCGCCCTGGGCCGCAGCGACGAGCTGGCGCACAGCTCCATCCGCTTCACCCTCGGCCGTTTCACGACGGAAGAGGAAATCGACTTCACCGTCCAGCTGATCCGCGGCAAGGTCGACAAGCTGCGCGAAATGTCCCCGCTGTGGGAAATGGTCAAGGACGGCATCGACATCAACACGGTGCAGTGGGCTGCACACTGAACCAGGAGAAAAAACATGGCCTATAGCGAAAAAGTCATCGATCACTACGAGAACCCCCGCAACGTCGGCTCTTTCGAGAAGGGTGACGACTCCGTGGGAACGGGCATGGTGGGCGCACCGGCCTGTGGCGACGTGATGAAGCTGCAGATCAAGGTCAACGAGCAGGGCGTCATCGAGGACGCGCGCTTCAAGACCTACGGTTGCGGTTCGGCCATCGCCTCCAGTTCGCTGGTGACCGAGTGGGTCAAGGGCAAGACCCTGGACCAGGCGCTCGATATCCGCAACACGCATATCGCCCAGGAACTGGCGCTGCCCCCGGTCAAGATCCACTGCTCGATCCTGGCCGAGGATGCCATCAAGGCGGCCGTGAACGACTATCGTGCCAAGCACGGAAACAGCTAAGAGGAAGCCATGTCGGTAACGTTGACCGAACGCGCCGCGCGCCACGTCAGCCGCTACCTCCAGAAACGGGGGAAGGGCATAGGCCTGAGGCTGGGCGTGCGCACCACCGGGTGCTCGGGCCTGGCCTACAAGCTCGAGTACGTGGACGAGGCCCAGGCCGAGGACCAGGTGTTCGAGAGCCAGGGCGTGAAGGTGTACATCGATCCCAAGAGCCTGCCGTACCTGGCGGGCACCGAGCTCGACTACGCGCGCGAGGGGCTCAACGAGGGCTTCAAGTTCAACAATCCGAACGAAAAGGCATCCTGCGGCTGCGGTGAGTCTTTCACCGTCTGATGCAGCACGATCCCGATCACTTCGAGCTGCTGGGCCTCGCGCCCGGCTTTGCCGTCGACCGCGATGCGCTGGACCGGGCCTGGCGCGAGGTCCAGGCGCGGGTCCATCCGGACCGCCATGCGGCGGGCTCGGCCCAGGAAAAGCGCGTGGCCATGCAGTGGGCCTCGCGCGCGAACGAGGCCTACCGGGTGCTGCGCGCGCCGCTGTCCCGGGCGCGCTACCTGTGCGAGCGGGCGGGTGTCGATCTTCAGGTCGAGACCAACACGGCGATGACCCCGGCCTTCCTGATGCAGCAGATGGAGTGGCGGGAGGCGCTGGACGATGCCCGGTCGGGCCGCGATGCGGCCGCGCTGGAGGCGCTGGCGGGCGAACTGGCCGCCGCGCGCAGGCGCATGACGGCCGAGGTGGGCCAATTGCTGGACGAGAAGCACGACTATGCCACTGCCGCCGCCCGCGTGCGGGAGTGGATGTTCATTGAAAAATTCTCCGAAGAGATCGACCTGGCCGTCGATGCTCTGGCGGAACAAGACTGAGAACAACAGGAACGCATGGCGCTTTTGCAGATAGCCGAACCCGGCATGTCCGAAGCCCCCCACCAGCGCCGTCTGGCGGTGGGCATCGATCTGGGCACGACCAACTCGCTGGTGGCGTCGGTGCGCAGCGGCGCGGCCGAGGTCCTGCGCGACGACGAGGGCCATGCGCTGCTGCCCTCGGCGGTGCGCTACCTGCCGGGCGGCGACGTCCAGATCGGGCGCAAGGCACTGGCGGTCCAGGCGCAGGATCCCCACAACACCCTGGTGTCGGTCAAGCGTTTCATGGGCCGCGGGCTTGCCGACGCCCAGCGGCTGCACGTTCCGTACGAGTTCGTCGATGCCCCGGGCATGGTGCGCATCCGCACCGTGCAGGGCGACAAGAGCCCGGTCGAGGTCTCGGCGCAGATCCTGGCCAAGCTGCGCCAACTGGCCGAGGACGCCCTGGGCGACGACCTGGTGGGCGCGGTCATTACCGTGCCGGCGTATTTCGACGACGCCCAGCGGCAGGCGACCAAGGACGCGGCCCGGCTGGCCGGGCTGAACGTGCTGCGGCTACTGAATGAACCGACGGCGGCGGCGATCGCCTACGGCCTGGACAACGCGGCCGAAGGCATCTATGCGGTCTACGACCTGGGCGGCGGCACGTTCGACATCTCCATCCTGCGCCTGTCCAAGGGCGTATTCGAAGTCATCGCCACGGGCGGCGACACCGCGCTGGGCGGCGACGATTTCGACGCGGCCATCGTGGCGTGGGCCGTGAACGACCGCAAGCTCTCGGACCTGCGTCCGCAAGACCAGCGTGCCATGCTGGTGGCGGCGCGCCAGGCGCGCGAGGCCCTGACCGACGCGCAGCAGGCCGAACTGGCCGCCACGCTGTCGAACGGCCGTACGCTGTCGCTCGCGCTGACGCGTGAACATTTCGAGACCCTGGCGCGCCCGCTGGTGGCCCGCACGCTGTCGAGCGCCCGCCGCGCGCTGCGCGACGCCAGCCTGGCGGCGGACGAGGTCAAGGGCGTTGTCATGGTGGGCGGCGCGACGCGCATGCCCATCGTCCGGCGCATGGTGGCCGAGCTGTTCGGCACCGAACCCCTGATCAACCTCGATCCGGACCAGGTCGTGGCGCTGGGCGCTGCCATGCAGGCCAACCTGCTGGCGGGCAACCGCACGGCCGACGACGAATGGCTGCTGCTGGACGTGATCCCGCTGTCGCTGGGCCTGGAGACCATGGGCGGGCTGGTCGAGCGCGTGATCGCGCGCAACAGCACCATCCCGGTGGCGCGCGCCCAGGAATTCACGACTTTCAAGGACGGCCAGACGGCCATGGCCATCCACGTGGTCCAGGGCGAGCGCGAGCTGGTGTCCGATTGCCGCTCGCTCGCCCGTTTCGAGCTGCGGGGCATCCCGCCCATGGTGGCCGGCGCCGCCCGCATCCGCGTGACCTTCCAGGTCGACGCCGACGGGCTGCTGAGCGTGACGGCGCGCGAGCAAAGCTCGGGCGTGGAGGCCTCGATCTCGGTCAAGCCCTCGTACGGGCTGTCGGACGACGAAGTGGCGGCCATGCTGGCGGACGGCATGAACTGCGCCGACGTGGACATGAAGCTGCGTGCCCTGCGCGAGCAGCAGGTCGAGGCCCGGCGCCTGGTCGAGTCGGTCGAGGCGGCACTGCTGGCCGATGCCGACCTGCTGGATCAGGACGAGCTGGCCGGGATCCGGGCCCAGTTGGACCGTACCGCGAATGCGGCGGCCAGCGACGACAGCGAGACGGTGCGGACCCAGGTCGAGGCGCTGGCGCAGGCCACCGAGGACTTCGCCGCGCGCCGGATGGACCGCAGCATACGCCAGGCGCTGTCGGGGCGCCGCGTCGACGAAATCGTGTAAGGAAGCGTCCGGCGCTTCCGTTCGCATCACTATCAGGTTGCCATCATGCCCAAACTCACCGTGCTTCCGCACGCCGAACTCTGCCCGGAAGGCGCGGTCATCGAGGATGCGCCCTCGGGCACGTCCATCTGCCGCGTGCTGCTCGACAATCACATCGAGATCGAGCATGCCTGCGAGCTGTCGTGTGCCTGCACCACCTGCCATGTCGTCGTGCGCGAGGGTTTTTCCTCGCTCGAATCGGCCACCGACAGCGAGGAAGATCTGCTGGACAAGGCCTGGGGCCTGACTTCCACGTCGCGCCTGTCCTGCCAGGCGGTGATCGAGGATACCGACCTGACGATCGAGATTCCCAAGTACACCATCAACCACGCCGCCGAGAATCACTGACCGGACACCGGCGCGGGCGAGGAGAACTCCGATGAAGTGGACCGACATCTACGAAATCGCCGCGGCGCTGGCCGATGCCCATCCCGGCGTGGACCCGGAGCAGGTGCGTTTCACCGACCTGCACAATTGGGTGCTGGAACTTCCGGGCTTCGACGACGATCCGAAACGTTCCGGGGAGAAAATCCTCGAAGCCATACAGATGGCGTGGATAGCCGAGGCTTAGGCCCGGCCTGCGATGCCGGCCGGCGCCGCGGGAGCCGGAGCGGGGCCGGACCACGGCGATACGGACGAGCATGCGAGTGACGTTTCTGCATTTCCTGACGCGGGCCGTGCCCATCCTGGGGCCGGCGGCAGCGCTGCTGGCGCTGGGCGGGTGCGCGCCCGCCGTTTCCCTGCAAGAACCCGCTACCGCCTCGGTGGTACCCGCGGGCCCGGCCGTGCCGCCGGAGCCGGCCGCGCCCGAGCCCGAACTGCCCTATACGCCGGTGCCCATCGTCTATGCCGTGACCGACCAGGGCACCGTCCGGGTGCCGACCGCGCCGGCCTGGAATCCCGGCGCCGACATGTCGGTGGACACGCGTACCGGCACCCAGGCCTACGATCAGGCGAACCGGCAGCAGTCCAGCTACGAGTTCGAGCAGAAGCTGGACGAGACCTGGGTGGTCAAGCAGAACGTCCGCTATGGCCGCCCGGAGAACCAGCCTTCCGCGGACTGGATCAATGGTTCGCCGGCACCCCAGGACGCGCTGGGGGCGGGGCTGGGCACTTTCAACGTCGGCTCGCAGGCGCAGGCCCGCTTCACGACGCTGGGGTTCCAGCACAGCTTCAAGTTCGGCTTCGACTACGTCAAGTCGCGCGACATTTACGAAAGCCGGATCGCACCGTCGCCGTCGCTGGACATCTTCGACGCGGCCTATGGCACCGCGATCGGACAGCCGCGCATTGCCGCGCGCTCGTTCGCGGAAGAGAGCAAGCTGGGATTCTTCGTGCAGGATCAGGTGCAGTACCGGCGCTGGGTCTTGTCCATGGTCGGGCGGCGCGACCAGAACACCCACCGTACCATCGACCTGAACGCGGCCGGAAACGACGGCACCGGCCTGCGCGAGGACGACGTCTACAGCGGCCGCCTGGGTCTGCGCTACCAGTTCGACATCGGCCTGGCGCCGTACGTGAACTATTCGCAAAGCTACGCGCCCCAGGCCGGCACCGCGGCGTCGGCCACCAGCCAGCAGTACGAGACCGGCGTGCGCTACCAACCGCCGGCTCTGGGCCAGTTGATGACGATCACGGCGTTCAACCAGATCCAGAACAATGCCCAGACCTCCGAGGCGCAGGAAGGCTGCGCCGTGGCCGGGTGCAGCGCCTGGGCCGAACTGCGCATACGCGGCGCCACGGTCGAGAGCAGGATGCAGCCGCTGCAGGGCCTGAACCTCGTCGCCAGCTACGCGGTCACCAGCTCGAGCGTGATCGGCGCGAGCGAGGACGCCTATGCGGCCATGCTCAGCAATCGCTATGCGGACGTGTCCGAGCAGCGCGTCTCCGTGGGGGCGCGGTACGCCGTCACGCGGGGCAGCTTCGCCGGCCTGAGCCTGGACGGCAGGGTGGGGCGCGCGGGCGCGGTCTACAGCAACGTGGCCCAGCCGGGGCTGGCCGTTGCCTACACGCTGGTGGACGCGGGCATCAACTACGACTTCGCCCACCTGAACCCCGACCTGAAGGGCCTGAAGCTGCGCGCCAGCGCCAACAACGTGCTCGATACCAGCTACGCGTCGTACTGCTACACCGACTCTTGCACCGCCGGCGGGCGCCGCTCGGTATCGGCCATCCTGAACTACCAGGTTCCCTGGCCCTGAGGCGCGTCCTGCGCCCCGTTCACTTTCTTCAATAGCCGCAGCAGTTCCCGCCGCTCGGCGGATGACAGCATGGCCGTGGCCTCCTGGTCCAGGTCCAGCGCGGTCGCGGCGGCCTTGCGGTAGAGCCGGGTGCCGGCCGGCGTCAGCAGCAGGATCTGCATGCGCTGGTCCGAGGGCTGGCGCTCGCGGCGAATCAGGCCGCGTTCGAGCAGCCGCGCCAGCACCGCCGCCATGTTGGGCGGCGAGACGTTGATGGCGTCGGCCAGGCGCTTCTGGCTGATGCCCGGGTTGGCGTCCAGCAGCGACAGCACGGCGAATTCGGCCTGGCGCAGATCGTGGTCCGCCATGCGGCGGGCAAACAGCGGACGGATGCCGGACGAGGCCAGCCGCGCGCTGTGACCGACCAGGCCGAGCAGGAAGGTCTGGTCCAGGGCGTCCTGCGCCATCACGCGAAGCCCAGCAGCCTGGCCGCGTTGTCCTTCAGGATCAGCGGATGGACCTCGGGGCGAAAGCCCGCGGCCTCGAAATCCTGCATCCAGCGTTCGGGGGTGATCAGCGGGAAATCGGAGCCGAACAGCATCTTGTGCTTGAGCTGGGTATTGGCGTAGTGCACCAGTTCCTTGGGGAAGTACTTGGGCGACCAGCCCGACAGGTCGATGTAGACGTTGGGCTTGTGCAGGCAGACCGACAGCGCCTCGTCCTGCCAGGGCCACGAGGGATGGGCGATGATGATCTTCATGTCGGGAAAATCCGCCGCCACGTCGTCCAGGTGGATGGGGTTGGAGTACTTCAGCCTGAGCCCGCCGCCGCCCGGCATGCCGGTGCCTATGCCCGAGTGCCCGCTGTGGAAGATGGCGGGCAGGCCGGCTTCGGCGATCACCTCGTACAGGGGGTAGGCCAGCTCGTCGTTCGGATAGAAGCCCTGGACCGTGGGGTGGAACTTGAAGCCCGCGACCTGGTAGTCCTCGATCAGGCGGCGCGCCTCGCGCACGCCCATCTTGCCCTTGTGCGGGTCGATGCTGGCGAAGGCCAGCATCATGTCGCGGTTCTCCAGCGCCGCTTCGGCGATTTCTTCGTTGGGGATGCGCCGCCGGCCCATGTTGGCCTCGGCGTCCACGGTGAACATGACCAGGCCGATGCGCTTTTCGCGATAGCGCGCGATGGTCTCGGGTATGGTCGGCCGGTGCGTGAACTTGAAGTATTTCTCGGCGGCCTCGTCGAACTCCTTGCCGAAGGCATCGGGCGCGCAGCGGCAGGACACTTCGGCGTGGACGTGGATGTCGATGGCGATGAGGTCGTCGATGTTCATGATTGGTTATGAAACATAATAGATATTTTTCATAACTATACGGAGACGGGCCGCCGGCGTCAGGAGGGGAAACCCTGGGGCGAGACCTCGGCGGGGACTTGGGCTATCCTTCCCGGAATGCCATGTGGCGTGATTTTCGATGGAACCGGCCTATGGCTACCGACAAAGACAACGATCCCGACCTGCAAGCCCTGATCCAGTGGTGTACCGAAGTCGAGGGCTTCCTGGTGGCCGCGGGCGCCAGCCGCGAAGAGGCCCAGGACTATATCGAGCAGGAAGCCGAGTGGTTCACCGACCAGTTCTACGACGGGCTGACGCCCGAGGAAGCCGCCAAGGCCAGCCTGAACGACCAGTAGAGCCCGCAGGGGTCATGGCCGTCCGCGCCGTGGCCGCGCCGGCCGGATCAGGGCGATCAACTGGTCCGTGACGGGTTGCAGCGCCTGCCTGGGCCAGACCACGTGGATGGGACGCTCGGGCAGGGCGTGCACGACCTTCAATATCCTCAGGCTGCCGTTGCCGGCATGGCGCTGCGCGACCTGCCGGGGCATGACGGCCAGCATGGGCGTGCCGGGCAGCACGCTGGCGATGGCGTCGTAGGTCCGTGCCGCCACCCGGCAAGCGGGCGGGGGCACGTCATGGCGTTGCCAATAGCGGTCGAACTCCAGCCGCGAGGGCGTATCCGGCGCCGGCGCGGCGAACGGATGCCGCGCCAGCGCCGCGGGCGCCAGCGGGCCGTCCGGGATGCCCGGGCCGGGCACGCCGCACACGAACACATTGCGGTCCAGGTAGAGCTGGCGCGAGAGCAGGCTCGCCGGCATTTCCCCGAACAGCGACAGGATGGCCAGATCCAGTTCTCCCCGCGCCAGGGCCGCGAGCAAGGTCAGGCTGTCGTCTTCCCGCAGATCGATCTCGACCTCGTCGGCCAGCGCGCCGGCGGGGCGATGCAGCAGGCTGGGCACGACCAGGTCCAGCGCGCGCGGAATGCAGCCCACGCGCAGGTGCCAGCGGCCGTCGTGCGCTATGTCCTGCAGGCGACGAACGTCGGCGGCGACGCGGCGCGCCACCTGCTCGGCCAGGGCGCCCGCCGCGGTGGCGCGGCTGCCCTGGGACGAGCGCTCGAACAGCCGCACGCCCATGCGTTCCTCGGCCTCGCGCAGCAGCCGCGACAGGGCCGGCTGCGAGGTCTCCAGGGCGATGGCCGCCTGGTGCAGGGATCCGGTCTCGGCGGTGGCCAGCACGGCGCGCAGGTGGCGCAGTTCCAGGGATTTGCTCATGATGGGATGGCGTTGAAGGGGATGCGAATCTGATATCGGTATATCTCATATCCATATCATTTTCAAACAAGTCAGGCTTGCGTACGCTGGCGACATTCCAACCCATGCAAGGGGCAAGTCGTGAAAGTGCGAAACGCCGAGTGCCTGGCCGTTCATCCCGGCTGGCGCAAGAACCTGATCTTCATCCGGCTGGAGCTGGAGGACGGCACCGTGGGCTGGGGCGAAAGCTACAGCCAGTACGACCGCGACGAGGCGGTAGCGGCGCAGGCCCGCGAACTGCTGCGCTACCTGGTGGGGCGCGACGTCTTCAACATCCGGTATTTCTGCCAGGTGGCGTTCGACGACTACGCGCAGCGCCGCTCTTCGCTGGAGTTCTGGAGTGCGCTGTCGGGTATCGAGATGGCGATGTGGGATGCCGTGGGCAAGCTGCTCGGCCAGCCCGTGCACCGGCTGCTGGGCGGAAAATGCCGCGAGCGTGTGCGTGTCTATGCGAACGGCTGGGGCTACAAGCTCAAGACGCCCGATGACTATGCCCGGGCGGCCGAGCAGGTGGTGGCCGCCGGTTTTGACGCACTGAAATTCGACCCGCTGCCGCGGCCCTGGCGCACCTACATTCCGCGCGACCACATCCAGCATGCCGTGGCGGTGGTGCGCGCGGTACGGGATGCGGTCGGCCCGGGCGTCGAGCTGCTGCTCGACCTGCACCGCCGGCTGGCGCCGGTGCATGCCATCGAGCTGGCCAGGCAGCTGGAGCCGCTGAATCCGTACTGGATAGAAGAACCCTGCCAGAAGGAGAACATGGAGGCCATCCAGGAGGTGCGCCAGGCCACGACCATCCCGGTGGTGACGGGCGAGGCGCTGTACGGCCGTGCGGATTTCCGCGGCGTGTTCCGCAGCCGGGCCGCCGACATCATCAATCCGGACGTATCCAACTGCGGCGGCATCCTGGAGCTGCTGTTCATCGCGGCGCAGGCCGAGACCGAGATGATCGCGGTGTCCCCGCACAACTACAACTCGACGCTGCTGTCGCTGTCGGCCACCGTGCACGCGGCGGCCTGCATGCCCAATTTCACGATCACCGAGTACTTCGTGCCTTTCGAGGAATTCTCGCAACGCATCTCGCGCCAGGCGCTCGTGCCCGTGGATGGCCACATCCAGGTGCCCGAACTGCCCGGGCTGGGGCTGGACATCGACGAGGCGGCGCTGCGGTCCATGCCTTCCCAGCGGTATCCGACGCGCAGCCTGCGGCACAGCGAGGACGATCGACAAGCCACGTTCTGACGGCGCGGTCCACGACGACAATCAAGGAGACGATCATGAACTTTCCGGTCCGATGGTGGGGCGCGTGCGCCCTGGCGGGAGCGATGCTGGCGGGCTTGCCGGCGCGGGCGGCGGAGTGGCCCGAGCGACCGCTGCACTTCATCACGACTTCCGCCGCCGGCTCGCCGCTCGACACGATGATGCGCGCGCTGGGCAAGGAGCTGGGCGACGTGCTGGGACAGACGGTGGTGGTGGAGAACCGTCCCGGCGGCACCGGGGCGGTGGGGATGAACATGGCCCTGAACGCGCCGGCCGACGGCTACACGGTCGTCTCGGCCACCGGATCCACGTCGTTCCTGATGGCCGAGAAGGACAGCCGCTTCCAGCCGTCCGACTTCATCTTCCTGCGGGCCTTGCAGACCGAGCCGTCCAGCGTGGCCGTGCGCAAGGACAGCCCGTACCGCAGCCTGAAGGATCTGGTCGAGGCCTTGAAGCGCCAGCCCGACAAGGTCAACATTGGCGGCTATGCCACCGCCGGTTTCCACCAATACGTGCTGTACCGCCTGGAGCAGAAGGCGGGCTTCAAGTCGACCTGGATTCCGTACCAGGGCGGCAACCAGGCGCTGCTGGCGCTGATGGGCGGGCACCTGCACGCCGCGGTGATCACGCCCAGCACGGCCATGGCCCAGATCCGCAGCGGCGACGTGCGCCTGCTGGGCATCAGCAGCGAGTCGCGCAGCGAGTTCTTTCCCGACGTGCCGACCTTTCGCGAGCAGGGGTACGATGTGGTGGAGACGCTGTGGCGCGGCGTGATGGTGACCAAGGGCACGCCGCCCGTGGTTACGGCACGGCTGGTGCGGGGCATGGAGGACGTCGAGAAGCGGCCCGCGTGGAAGACCTTCATGCGCGAGAACATGCAGGACGGCATGCCGCTGTCGCAGCCGGACCTGCAGCGTTTCGTCGCCAGCGAGGTCGCTGACCGGCGGCAGTTCCTGATGTCGCTGCAGAAGAAATAAGGCAATGAATATTCTTTGTTCGGAACGCGGCGCGCGGGAACTGAGCGACGCCGGCATCCTGGCGCGCTGGCCCGGCCAGGTCAACCTGATCGGCATCGGGCAGGCCGACCAGGCGGACGTGGTCTTCCTGACGCGCGACGTCGTCTGGCCTTCGACCGACGACTGGCTGGCGCCGGCGACCGCGGCGTTCTATGACGCGATGCTGGCAGCCCCCAGGCTGCGCTGGGTCCACACCTATGCCTCGGGCGCCGACCGGCGCATCTACCACGACCTGCGCGCGCGCGGCGTCCAGGTCACCAACTCCGCCGGCGCCAACGCTGGCGCGGTGGCCCAGACGGCGCTGGCGGGCTTCCTGTATTTCGCCCGCCGGCTGCACACGGCGCGCCGCCAGCAACTGGAGAAGCGCTGGCAGCCGATGGCGCACGACGAGGTCCGCGCGCTGCGCAGCACCGAGGCGATGGTGGTGGGGTGGGGCGAGATCGGCAGCCGCATCGGGCAATACCTGGCCACGCTCGGCATGCCGCTGCGGGTGCTGCGCCAGAGCGCGGAACCGGTGGCGGGCGTGGGCGCCACCGGCGGCTACGAACGCTTCCACGAATGGGTC
Source organism: Pigmentiphaga sp. H8 (assembly GCF_003854895.1). Taxonomy (NCBI): domain Bacteria; kingdom Pseudomonadati; phylum Pseudomonadota; class Betaproteobacteria; order Burkholderiales; family Alcaligenaceae; genus Pigmentiphaga; species Pigmentiphaga sp. H8. The sequence goes on from NZ_CP033966.1 coordinate 2,678,550, forward strand.
GGGCAGGTGGACTGGGTGTTCTTCGCCTGCCCGCTGTCGCCGGCCACGCGGGGGCTGTTCAACATGCGCACGCTGGACGTGCTGCGGGCCGAGCGGCCGCTGGGCGTGGTCAACGTGGCGCGTGGGCCCCTGATCGACACGCAGGCGCTGCTGGCGGCCCATGAGCGCGGGCTGGTGCGCCATGCCCACCTGGACGTCTTCGACACCGAGCCGCTGCCGCCGGATCATCCATTGTGGGACTGCGACGATTTCCTCGTGACGCCCCACATGGCGGGGACCTCGGACGGCAATCGCGAGGAGGTCGTGGAGCGTTTCCTGGGGCTGTTCGCCCGCTACCTGGAGGTGGGCGGAAGCTGAGGCCGGCGGCCCGGTTCAGGAAAAGAACTGGCGCCGCGCCTCGGCCGACACGTCCACGCCGGCGGCATGGGCGCGCCGCAGCACGTCCCAGTAGTAGCGGTAGCTGGCGCGGTCGTGCAGCCGGCCGGCCTGCGGGTCGCCGTCGCGGATGGGCCCCCAGTCGGCGCGCGCGGCGGCCAGCAGGATGCGCTCGGCATCGGCGACGTCGGCCGCGGTGGGCAACAGGGCCTCGACGATGGGGTCGATCTGCGAGGGATGGATGCTCCACATGCGCGTGTAGCCGAATTCGCGTCCGGCGCGCAGGGCGGCGCGCGAGATGACCTCGGGCGCGTTCAGTTCGGTGACGACGTTATGCGAGGGCACCTTGCCATAGGCGTGGCAGGCCGCGGCGATCTCGAGCTTGGCGCGGGCGATCAGCGGATGGTCGAACTGGCCTTCGGCGGTCAGCGCGTGCGCGGGGATGGCGCCGTGGTGCGAGGACACGAAGTCCATCAGCCCGAAGGACAGGCATTCGATGGCGGGATGGGCGGCGATGCGGAAGACTTCGCGCAGCGCGCCGTGGGTCTCGATCAGGACGTGGACGGGGATCTTGCGGTCCAGTCCCATTTCCATGCCTATGCGTTCGATGGATTCGGCGGCGTTGAGGGCGTCGTTGGCGGAGTTGACCTTGGGGACGGTGATGTAGGCCAGCCTGGCGCCGGCGATGCCGATGAGGATGTCGAGGTCGCTGATGAAGGAGGGGTGGTTGACGTCGTGGACACGGACGCCGACGCGGCCGTGGCGGTTGGCGTCGCTGGCGGCCAGGCGGGCGGCCATTTCGGCGTGCTCGGCTTCGCGGCCGACGGCGGCGCCGTCCTCGCAGTCCAGGGTGACGTCGAAGACGGGGCCGGCCTGGGCCTGGCGTTCCAGGCTTTTCTGCATCAGCTTTTCGGAGCCGGCGTAGTGGTCGCAGACGGGAAGCACCGCGGGGGGCTTGGCGGACTGGTGCAGGACTTCGGAGGGGTGTTTCATGGGGCGCTGTTCTGTCTGGGTTCTTGAGACGGCCGTGTCTGGGGCAAAAAAAAGCACGCGAGACGATATCGTACTCGCGTGCTTCCGCTGCCGCAGCGCCCCCTTGGGGGACGCCAGCGCGCAGAGGGGATCAGAGCAGATGCTTGACGCCGTCGCGCTCTTCGGTCAGCTCTTTCAGCGTCAGGTCCATGCGCTCGCGCGAGAAGGCGTCGATCTCGAGGTCCTTGACGACCGCGTATTCGCCGTTCTTCGTGATGACGGGAACGCCGTAGATGATGCCTTCGGGGATGCCGTACGAGCCGTCCGAGGGAACGCCCATCGTGACCCACTTGCCGTTGCTGCCCAGGATCCAGTCGCGGACGTGGTCGATGGCGGCGTTGGCGGCGGAGGCGGCGGAGGACAGGCCGCGAGCGTCGATGATGGCGGCGCCGCGCTTGCCCACGGTCGGGATGAAGGTGTTGCGGTTCCACTCGTCGTCATTGACCACCGACAGGGCGGGCTTGCCGGCCAGGGTGGCGAAGCGGAAGTCGGGGTACATCGTGGGCGAGTGGTTGCCCCAGACGATCAGCTTTTCGATGTCGCCGACGGCGACGCCGGCCTTGGCGGCCAGTTGCGACAGGGCGCGGTTGTGGTCCAGGCGCAGCATGGCGGTGAAGTTGCGGGCGGGCAGGTCCGGGGCCGACTTCATCGCGATGTAGGCGTTGGTGTTGGCGGGGTTGCCCACGACCAGCACCTTGACGTTGCGGCTGGCGACGGCGTTCAGGGCCTTGCCCTGGGCCGTGAAGATCTGGGCGTTGACCGTCAGCAGGTCCTTGCGCTCCATGCCGGGGCCGCGGGGGCGGGCGCCGACCAGCAGGGCCACGTCGGCGTCCTTGAAGGCGGTCATGGGATCGCTGTGGGCGGTGACTTCCTTCAGCAGCGGGAAGGCGCAGTCCTCGAGCTCCATGATGACGCCCTTGAGTGCCTTCTGCGCCTTTTCATCGGGGATTTCCAGCAGCTGCAGGATGACCGGCTGGTCCTTGCCGAGCATTTCGCCGGAAGCGATGCGGAACAACAGGGCGTAGCCGATCTGGCCGGCGGCGCCGGTGACGGCAACACGCATTGCGGGCTTGGTCATATGAGTCTCCGAAGAGGATGGGGGTGAGTGAGAATGACGCGACGCGCAGTGTAACTCCGCAGGGGAAGGTCACGGCGCGATGCACGAAGGGGGATCGGGGATGGGAAGTCGACGGCCACGGCCAGGGAAGGGCGGCTGGGCGCCAGGGTGCTGCGGGCGGCGCGGCAAGCGTGGGTCGGCATGATCGTGGGAGTGTAGAAAAATCGCCGTTGACCGTCAATAAACATATCTTATGTTTTATATAAGACATAAGATTTTTTTACGGGTTGCGTTGGACATCGCGGGTTACGCTGTGACACAATCCCGGCCATGCCGTTCAAGCCCCACCCGCCCTGCCTGTCCGCTTCGACCGACGCGCCCGCGACGGCCGGCCCGGCCGTGGCTCCGGAGCCGGGTGCCCCGGGCGCGGCATTCAGTCCTTTATACAGGCAAATCAAGGGCCTGATCCTGCAAAGCCTGGATCGCGGCGAATGGAAGCCGGGCGAGGCCATTCCTAGCGAACTGGACCTGGCCGCCCGCTTCAAGGTCAGCCAGGGCACGGTGCGCAAGGCCATCGACGAGCTGGCCGCCGACAACATCCTGCTGCGCCGCCAGGGCAAGGGCACCTTCGTCGCCACCCATCACGAGGACCGCGTCCGGTTCCGCTTCCTGCGCCTGGCGCCCGACGACGGGCAGCACGCCCGCTCGCGCAGCCGCTTCCTGGAATGCCGCCGCCTGCGCGCGCCGGCCGAAGTGGCCAAGGCGCTGGAGCTGCGCGCGGGCGACAGCGTGGTGCTGGTGCGCCGCGTGCTGTCGTTCGGCCAGGTCCCCACGGTCATCGACGAGATCTGGCTGCCGGGCTCCCTGTTCCGGGGGCTGACGGCCGAGCGCCTGGCGGAATACAAGGGGCCGATGTACGGCCTGTTCGAAAGCGAGTTCGGCGTGCGCATGATCCGCGCCGACGAGAAGATCCGCGCGGTGCCGGCCGGAGTGCCGGAGGCCGAGCTACTGGATATCGAGGCGGGAACGCCTCTGCTGCAGGTCGAGCGTATCTCGTTCACCTACGGCGATCGCCCGGTCGAGATGCGCCGCGGGCTGTATCTGACTTCGCGCTACCACTACCGGAACAGCCTCAATTGATGCCGTTTTGGGACACGATTTGATACGGTGGCGCTGAATGGGCGAAAATAGCAGGGTTTGCCTTACTCGGCGGCTTTCGGGCGGCTCCACGACGCCGGCTCCTGGAACCCCGACGAAAGCCTGGCCCGCCGGCCCGGCTTTCCTGGACGACTCCTGACGCCCTGTCACGCAACAATGGTTTTTTTCATGGTTCGCTTACTTTACCCGAGGTCGTGATGTCCGACTCTGCCGCAAAACCCCGCCCACAGTTCAGAAATATCAATATCACGCAGATCGCGCGCTACCGCCTGCCGCTGGCCGGCAAGGTGTCGATCCTGCACCGCATTTCCGGCTTCGCGCTGTTCCTGGCGCTGCCGCTGGTGCTGCTGCCGCTGTTCGAGCGCAGCCTGATTTCTGAGATCGGCTTCGCGCAGTTCCACGATTTCGCTTCGCATCCCTTGGTCAAGATCGTCCTGCTGGGCCTGATCTGGGCATACCTGCATCACTTCTGTGCGGGCATCCGGTTCCTGGCGCTGGATCTGCACAAGGGACTGGAAAAGCACGCCGCCCAGCGTAGCGCGGGCATCGTGCTGGTCGTCAGCCTGGCGCTGACCGTCGTCTTCGGTTTGAAACTGTTCGGAGTATTCTGATGTCGGCCCCGCAAAATATCGGTCCCAAGCGCCTGGTCGTCGGCGCGCACTACGGCGTGAAGGACTGGGTCCTCCAGCGCGTCACCGCCGTCATCCTCGTCATCTACACGCTGGTGCTGGGCATCGGCGCGCTGGTCACTCCGGAATTCACCTACGAAAACTGGGTGCGCCTGTTCAATTTCGAAGTGCTCAGCTTCCCCCTGGGCAAGCTGCTGGCCATGCTGGCCTTCATATCGCTTGCCTATCACGCCTGGATCGGCGTGCGTGACATCTGGATGGACTACGTCAAGCCGACGGGCATCCGCCTGGCGCTGGAAGTCCTGACCGTTCTGTGGCTGGTCGGCTCCGTCGTCTATGCCGCTCAAATTCTGTGGAGAATCTAAGTCGTGGCCGCCGTTAAATCTTCTCTTCCGCGCCGCCAGTTCGATGTGGTGGTCGTCGGCGCCGGTGGATCCGGCATGCGTTGCTCGCTGCAGCTGGCCCAGGCCGGCCTGAGCGTCGCCGTTTTCTCCAAGGTGTTCCCGACCCGCTCGCACACCGTCGCGGCGCAGGGCGGCATCGGCGCCTCGCTGGGCAACATGAGCGAGGACAACTGGTTCTGGCACATGTACGACACCGTCAAGGGGTCGGATTGGCTGGGCGACCAGGACGCCATCGAATTCATGTGCCGCGAGGCCACCAACGCGGTCTACGAGCTCGAGCACTTCGGCATGCCGTTCGACCGCAACCCCAACGGCACGATCTACCAGCGTCCGTTCGGCGGCCATACCGCCAACTTCGGCGAAAAGCCGGTGCAGCGCGCCTGTGCCGCGGCCGACCGGACCGGCCATGCGCTGCTGCATACGCTCTACCAGCGCAACGTCGCCGCCCGTACCCAGTTCTTCGTCGAGTGGATGACGCTGGACCTCGTCCGTGACTCCGAGGGCGACGTGGTGGGCGTGACCGCGCTGGAAATGGAAACCGGCGAGATCTACATCTTCGAAGCCAAGACCACCGTGCTGGCCACGGGCGGCGCGGGCCGCATCTGGGCCGCCTCGACCAACGCCTTCATCAACACCGGCGACGGCCTGGGCATGGCGGCGCGCGCGGGCCTGCCGCTGGAAGACATGGAATTCTGGCAATTCCACCCCACCGGCGTGGCCGGTGCCGGCGTGCTGATCACCGAGGGCGTGCGCGGCGAGGGCGGTATCCTGCTGAACAAGGACGGCGAGCGCTTCATGGAGCGCTATGCCCCGACGCTGAAGGATCTGGCGCCGCGCGACTTCGTGTCGCGCTCGATGGACCAGGAAATCAAGGAAGGCCGCGGTGCGGGCCCCCACGGCGACTACGTGCTGCTCAAGCTCGATCACCTGGGCGCCGATACGATCAACAAGCGCCTGCCGTCGATCCGCGAGATCGCGATCAAGTTCGCGAACGTCGATCCCATCAAGGAACCGATCCCGGTCGTGCCGACCATCCACTACCAGATGGGCGGCATTCCGACCAACTATCACGGCCAGGTGGTCGTGCCCAAGGACGGCAACCCGAACACGGTGGTCAACGGCCTGTACGCCATCGGCGAATGCGCCTGCGTGTCGGTACACGGCGCCAACCGCCTGGGCACGAACTCGCTGCTCGACCTGGTGGTGTTCGGCCGCGCGGCCGGCAACCACATCGTCGGCGCCGATCTCAAGCGCCGCAGCCACAAGGACCTGCCGGCCGACGCCGCGGACTTCACGCTGGGCCGTGTCGACGTGCTGGAAAGCCGCAAGCAGGGCGAGCGCGTGCAGAACGTCGCCAACGACATCCGCAATTCCATGCAGCGCCACTGCGGCGTGTTCCGCACCCAGACGCTGCTGGACGAAGGCGTGGGGCAGATCCTGGAACTGGCCGAGCGCGCCAAGAGCGTCGCCTTCCAGGACCATTCCAAGGTCTTCAACATGGCCCGCGTGGAAGCGCTGGAGCTGGAGAACCTGATCGAAGTGGCCAAGGCGACCATCGTGTCGGCCGCCGCCCGCAACGAGAGCCGCGGCGCCCATGCGCACAGCGACTTCCCCGAGCGCGACGACCAGAACTGGCTGCGCCACTCGCTGTGGTACGCGGAAGGCAACCGCCTCGATTACAAGCCCGTGACGATGAAGCCGCTGACCGTCGACAGCTTCCCGCCCAAGGCGAGGACGTTCTAACCGATATGACCACCCCTTCCCAGGGCGCCGCGGATCCGGCTCCGCCGGTCCGCCAGCGCCGCCCCCTGGGGGGCGCGCGAAGCGCGTAGGGGGGGACCCCAACTTTTTTGGAGTGCTCTGATGAGTGCTAAACGTGTTGTGAAGTTCGAGATCTACCGCTACGACCCCGACAAGGACCAGCGTCCCTACATGCAGAAGCTCGAGGTCGAGCTGGGTCCCAACGACAAGATGCTGCTTGACGCGCTGGTGCGCATCAAGAACGACGTCGACGACAGCCTGTCCTTCCGCCGCTCGTGCCGCGAGGGCGTGTGCGGGTCCGACGCCATGAACATCAACGGCAAGAACGGCCTGTCGTGCACGACCAACCTGCTCGACCTGAAGCAGCCCATCGTGCTCAAGCCGCTGCCCGGCCTGCCGGTCATCCGCGACCTGATCGTGGACATGACCCACTTCTTCAACCAGTACCACTCGGTCAAGCCGTTCCTGATCAACGACACGCCGCCGCCCGAGAAGGAGCGCCTGCAGTCGCCCGAGGCCCGCGAAGAGCTGGACGGCCTGTATGAGTGTATTCTGTGTGCTTGCTGCTCGACGTCGTGCCCGTCGTTCTGGTGGAACCCCGACAAGTTCGTGGGCCCGGCCGGGCTGCTGCAGGCATACCGCTTCCTCGCGGACAGCCGCGACGAAGCGACCGGGGAACGTTTGGATAACCTCGAGGATCCATACCGTTTGTTCCGTTGCCACACCATCATGAACTGCGTCGATGTCTGTCCCAAGGGGCTGAACCCCACCCGGGCAATAGGCAAGATCAAGGAAATGATGGCCCGGCGGGCGATCTGACGCCGTGGTGCCGGAGTTTTCCCTGCATGACCGGACGCGCCTGCGTTGGCGCGCCCGGCGCGGACTGCTCGAGAACGACCTGATACTGACGCGTTTCCTGGACGCGTACGAATCCCGGCTTACCGACGCCGACGTGGCGGAGTTGACCCGGTTGCTCGAGCTGTCCGACAACGAGCTGATGGACTATCTGTTGGCTCGCAAGGAACCCGAGGGAGACCTTGCTACGCCAGCCATGCGGGACTTGCTGAAGCGGCTGCGCTCGGTGTGAGCGGCCGGAGTCCATGTGAATTGATTTTGATGGAAGAGGAACATCCGATGAAACTGTCCGACAAGAAAGCGACCCTGACGTTCTCCGATGGGAGCCAGGGTGCCGAGTTTCCGGTTTATGAAGGCACGATCGGCCCGTCGGTCGTGGATATCCGCAAGCTGTACGCGCAAACCGGGATGTTCACTCTCGATCCTGGTTTCATGTCGACGGCCGCTTGCTCGTCCAGCATCACCTACATCGACGGCGACAAGGGCGAACTGCTGTACCGCGGCTATCCGATCGAGCAACTGGCGGTCAAGTGCGACTTCCTGGAAACCAGCTACCTGATCCTGAACGGCGAACTGCCCAACGCCAAGCAGAAGGCTGACTTCGACCATCTCGTGACCCATCACACCATGGTCAACGAGCAGCTGCAGTTCTTCCTGCGCGGCTTCCGCCGCGACGCCCACCCGATGGCCGTGCTGACCGGCCTGGTGGGCGCGCTGTCGGCGTTCTACCATGACTCGATCGACATCACCCAGCCCAAGCACCGCGAGATCTCGGCCATCCGCCTGATCGCCAAGATGCCCACGCTGGTCGCCATGGCCTACAAGTACTCGGTCGGCCAGCCCTACGTCTATCCGAAGAACGACCTGTCCTACACCGGCAACTTCCTGCGCATGATGTTCGCCACGCCGTGCGAGGAATACCAGGTGAACCCGGTCATCGAGCGCGCGCTCGACCGCATCTTCATCCTGCACGCCGACCACGAGCAGAACGCCTCGACCTCGACCGTGCGCCTGTGCGGTTCGTCGGGCACCAACCCGTTCGCGGCCATCGCGGCGGGCGTGGCTTGCCTGTGGGGCCCGGCCCACGGCGGCGCCAACGAAGCGGCGCTGCAGATGCTGGAAGACCTGCTGGCCGCCGGCGGCGTCGACAAGCTGGGCGAGTTCGTCGCCAAGGTCAAGGACAAGGATTCGGGCGTGCGCCTGATGGGCTTCGGCCACCGCGTCTACAAGAACTACGACCCCCGCGCCAAGCTGATGCAGGAAACCTGCCGCGAAGTGCTGGAAGCCATGGGCCTGCAGGACGATCCGCTGTTCAAGCTGGCCATGGCCCTGGAAAAGATCGCCCTGGAAGACGACTACTTCGTCCAGCGCAAGCTGTACCCGAACGTCGACTTCTACTCGGGTATCGTCCAGCGCGCCATCGGCATCCCGACCCAGCTGTTCACGGCCATCTTCGCGCTGGCCCGCACCGTGGGCTGGATCGCGCAGTGGGACGAAATGATCTCCGATCCCGACTACAAGATCGGCCGTCCCCGCCAGCTGTTCACCGGCTCGCCCGCGCGCGACGTGCCGGACCTGGGCAAGCGTTGATTCCTCGGCCGGCGGCTTGCCGCCGGTGAGTAAGCGTCATCCCTGAAAACCCGCCTGCTTGCAGGCGGGTTTTTTATTCTCCGATGTTTTACTGTCAACAGTTAAGGAAAGGAAATCTAGGGAAAACCTAGATATGGATACGTTGTAAAGCCAGGGTCTATCCATTAATGTGTCAACACATTGGCATGTTGATGGTGATTCAGGACATGGCGTTGGCTACCCCCTCGGCCGCGGAGCGGCCAGAGCAGATCTTTTTCAACGATCCGGTGCTCGATCGCCTCATGGGGGTGACGCTGGCGCTGGCCGCCGAGGTGCACATGCTGCGCGAGCGCGTGCGCGACCTGGAGGAGGCGAGGGGCCCGGGCCTGCCCGATGCCGCCGCGCGGCGGGACGATGCGGCGGCCTTCGCCGCCCATGTGCTGGAGCCGCTGCTGGGACGGCAGTCGGCCAGGGGGCCGCTATGAAGGAAACCAGGCAGGGCCCGGCCGACAGGGACGACGAACGGGACCGGGCCGCCTACCAGCGCTTCGTCGCGGCGGCGCGAGGCTATTGGGCCCGCGAAATGTTCGCCTCGCTGCTCGATCAGGTGGAACGCGACATCCCCGCCTGGAACGCCGCTCGGGCTACCTCCGCCGGGTTCCGCGCCCGGGTCGAGGAACATCCCACGCACCAGGTCTTCGCCTGGATGGAGCGGCACCTGCAGCGGATGCGCTACTCCGGACCGTACGGCCTGGTCGCCGGCGTCGAGGCCTGCCGCGATGCGCTGGGCCGGGTGTTGGACGAACCCCTGCCGCCGGGGCTGCTGAGCCTGGATCCGGACCTGCGGCCGCCCGCCTACTATGCCGAATGGGACATCCACCAGCATCCGGGCGGCCTGGGCGGCGATGCCCTGGCGGCCTTCGTCTACCAGGACGCGGTGGGAGGCGGCGTCGTCGGCAAGCCGGCGCTGCATGAACGTTTCGCGCAGGCGGTGCTCGCCGCCTGCCACCCCAAGCGGGTGCTGGATCTCGGCTGTGGATTCGGCCGCAGCAGCGTGGCGTTCGGCCGGGCGGCGCCCGGCGCCCACGTGCATGGCATCGACCTGTCGGCCAGTTGCGTATCGCTCGCGGCGCACGATGCGCCGCCCGTGCTGCGGTCACGGCTCAGTTTCGCCCAGGCCGATGCGCTGGCCAGCGGGCTGCCGGACGCAGGCTTCGACCTGGTCACGTCCACGATGCTGCTGCACGAGATGCCCGAAGGCGCCGTTCGCGCCTTGATCCGCGAGACGGGCCGCCTGACGGCGGCGGGCGGGATGGTCGCGCACCTGGATTTCCTGCCGCCGGACGATCCGCTGCTGGCGATGCTTTACGCGGGCCATGCGCGGCGCAACAACGAACCCTATCTGCTCGAGCACAGCCGGATCGATCTCGCGCAGGCCTATCGCGAAGCGGGGTTCGAGCGCGTCGAAGTCGCCGATTTCGCGGAAGAAGCGGGCGCGCTGTCGAATCCGCCGCACGCCTGGCGCCTGCCGTGGAAGATGATCGTGGCCCGCAAGCCGGCTGCAACCGGCGCGCAAGGAAGGCCGCAATGACGCCCCGCCAGCAGGACATGCAGGCCGCCATCGACGTGGTGGGCGATTACCTGGCCGCGCTGGAAGCGCGCGAGGTGGATCGGGCCCAGGCCCGGCTGCACGAAGGGGCGCGCATCGTCGGTCCCGGGGGCAATCCGGCCACGTCGGTGGCCGGGATCGTGGCGAATTCCTCCCGCCGCTATCAGTGGGTGGGCAAGCATATCGAGCGCTACGACGCGATGCCGGCGGACGACGGGAGCGTCATCGTTTACTGCCTGGGCACGCTGCATGGCCGCTGGCCCGACGGCACAGCCTTCGACGGCATCCGCTTCATCGACCGCTTCGAGCTGCGCGCGGGCCGCATCCTCAGCCAGCAGGTCTGGAACGACGCGGCCGAGCACCGGCTCAGGCGCGCGGCGGCCGCCGCCGGCGCCGCGTAGCCGCGCCCACATTTCCCCCCAACTACCGCACGAGTCCCCGCTATGCCGCTCACCCGTTCTCCGAAGTTGCTTGCCCTGTGCCTGGTTCCCGTTCTTGCCGTCGCGGGCCTGCGCGCGGCCGGCGCCCAGCCTTTTCCGTCGAAGCCGATCACCATCGTCGTACCTTACGCGCCGGGCGCCACCGACGGCCAGGCGCGCCAGTTGGCCGAGGTGGCCTCGCGCGAGCTGGGGCAGCCGATCGTCGTCGAGAGCCGGGATGGCGCCGGCGGTGCCATCGGCGCGGGCTTCGTGGCCAAGTCCAGGCCGGACGGCTACACGATTCTTTATGCCGCGCCGGCCGTGGTCACGGTCGCGCCGCTGGTCGGCAACGCACCGTATCGCTACGAGGACCTGCGCGGGCTGGCCCGCGCCAGCGTGACGCCGCATCTGCTGGCGGCCCGCGTCGATGCGCCGTTCAAGACGTTGCCGGAGCTGCTGGCCTACGCGAAGGCCAATCCCGGCAAGGTGACCTTCGGCAGCCCGGGCAACGGCACCGCCGTGCACCTGGCGGGCGAGGCGTTCGCCGAGGCCGCGGGCATCAAGCTCAGCCACGTGCCGTACCGAGGGCTGGCGCCGGCGGTAACGGCGGCATCGGGGGGCTTCGTCGACCTGGTCCTGGGCGCGCCGGGAACGATCAATACGCAGATCCAGGGCGGCCGCCTGCGGGCGCTGGCGCAGTTCGGCGCGACGCGCACGGACGAGCTGGCGGCGATCCCGACCTTGAAGGAAGCCGGCGTGGACTTGTCCCTGCGCGCGGATTTCGGCCTGTTCGTGCCCAAGGGCACGCCCGACGACGTCATGAAGAAACTGAGCACGGCTTTCGCCGCGGCCGTCCAGTCCGACTCCTTCCGCAATTTCGTGACGCGCGACCTGGTCGCGCCGGCCTATCTGCCGCCGGCCGAGTACCAGCGCGTGGTGGATGAAGAGCGCGACATCTACGCCCGGGTCGTACCCAAGCTGTCGCTGGGCGCCAAATAGGCCTCAGGCGGCCAGGCCGCGCCGGTTCCACGGCAGCCTGGCCAGAACGCGGGCCAGGCCGCAGAAGCCGGACACGCCGGCGAAAACCAGGCCGCCGCCCACCAGCCCCGACAGCAAGTGAAACCAGGGGCTGACCGCCAGGCCCAGGACCACGCCCAACGTGACCAGCGTGCCGGCAACGATCTGGACCTGCCGCTGGAGTTCCAGCGGCTGGGAGCGGTCCTGCACGACGGGCAGGCCGGCGCGTTTCCAGGCATCGAGTCCGCCTTCCAGGATACGAGCATCGCCAGGGGCGCGAGCGGCCAGCGCCTGCGCATGCATGCGGGTGCGGTTGCCGGACCGGCAGTGAAAGACGACGAGCGTGCCCGAACCGGCCAGCGGCCCGACATCCGCCAGCCGGGCGAACGGAATGTGGCGCGCCCCCGGAATGCGTTCCCGCGCGTGCTCGTCGGCATCGCGGATGTCGACCAGCAGGGCACCCTGGTCGAGCAGGGTGGAGACGGCGTGGGGTTCGAGCAGGCGTGGCGTCATGTCGTGCTGTCCTTGGGCGAGGGGCAGAAGATTCCCTTGAGCGTGGCGATCAGCCGTTCCACGTCGGGATTGGCGATGCGGTAGTGCAGGGTCTGGGATGTCCTGCGGAACGAGATCAGTCCTTCGTCGCGCATCCGGGCCAGGTGCTGGGACAGCGCGGACTGGCTGAGCGGCACCTGCGCCAGCAGTTGGCCCACCGTGAGTTCGCCGTGTTCGATCAGCAGGCACAGCACCAGCAGCCGCGATTCGTTGCCCACCGAGCGCAGCAGCGCCGCGGCCCGGGCGGCTCCTTCCTGCATGAAGCGCTGGTCTTCCGGAGATGAAGGCATGGATGCGTAATATTAGAAAATACTAATTTAGAAAATTCTAATTAAATACCCGATGCTTGTCCATCGATGGGGGCAATTCTCGTATCTTGGATCGATTCCGCACATCGCAAAATCGCATTCGCCCAATGGTTGCTCCGCAATAAAACCGGCTTTCACAAGCCGGTTTTTTGTTTCTCATCATGGAATTTTAATTTCAACTTATTGATTTTATTAAATAAAAAATAATTCTTGTAGAAGACTAAAAGCGTTGATTGCGTTGCAGCATATCTATAGATTGTTTCTTACCCGGCACCGCGGCCGCCAGGATTTCCAACCGTCGTTCACTACCCTTGAAGGAGACATCCATGTCCCAACGCAACGCCGAAATCGAGAAGCTGGAGCAGGAGTGGCGCGAGAACCCGCGCTGGAAGGGCATACGCCGGGGCTACGACGCCGAACGGGTCGTCGCGCTGCGCGGCTCGGTGCAACCCGAGCACACCCTGGCGCGCCGGGGTGCCGAGAAGCTCTGGAAAATGCTGAACGAGGAACCCTTCGTCAATTCGCTGGGCGCGATGACGGGCAACCAGGCCATGCAGCAGGTGAAGGCGGGGCTGCGCGCCATCTACCTGTCGGGCTGGCAGGTCGCGGGGGATGCCAACCTGGCGGGCGAGATGTACCCCGACCAGTCCCTGTATCCGGCCAATTCCGTCCCGTCGGTCGTGCGCCGCATCAACAATGCCTTGCAGCGCTGCGACCAGGTCCAGTGGATGGAGGGAGGCCGGCCGGGCGCGTCGGACTACATCGATTATTTCGCCCCCATCGTGGCCGATGCCGAGGCGGGCTTCGGCGGCGTCCTGAACGCCTTCGAGCTGATGAAGGCCATGATCGACGCGGGCGCCGCCGGCGTGCATTTCGAGGATCAACTGGCCTCGGTCAAGAAGTGCGGCCACATGGGCGGCAAGGTCCTGGTGCCCACGCGCGAGGCCGTCTCCAAGCTGGTCGCCGCGCGGCTGGCCGCCGATACGCTGGGCGTGCCGACGCTGTTGCTGGCCCGCACGGATGCCGACGCGGCCGACCTGATCACCAGCGACGTCGACGAGAATGACCGCCCGTTCATCACCGGCGATCGGACCGTCGAAGGCTTCTTCCGCACGCGGGCGGGCATCGACCAGGCCATTTCCCGCGGGCTGGCCTATGCGGCCTATGCCGACCTGATCTGGTGCGAGACCTCGACCCCCAACCTGGACTATGCGCGCCGCTTCGCCGAGGCCGTCCATAAGCAGTACCCGGGCAAGCTGCTGGCCTACAACTGCTCGCCGTCGTTCAACTGGAAGAAGAACCTGGACGACGCCACGATCGCCAGGTTCCAGCGCGAGCTGGGCGCCATGGGCTACAAGTTCCAGTTCATCACGCTGGCCGGCTTCCATGCGCTGAACTACGGCATGTTCGACCTGGCCTACGGCTACGCCCGCGAGCAGATGACGGCCTTCGTGGCCCTCCAGCAGAAGGAGTTCGCCGCGGCCGAGCGCGGCTTCACGGCGGTCAAGCACCAGCGCGAGGTCGGCACCGGCTATTTCGATGCGGTGACCCAGGCGGTGGAGGGCGGCCGTTCGTCCACCACGGCGCTGCACGGCTCGACCGAGGCCGAGCAGTTCGAGGAGCATGCCGAGCAGAAAGTGGCGTGAGCGTGAAGAGGGCGTGATGGCGTCTCCCGATGTGGTGCATGCACCGCATCGGGAGCAGGAGGGCGCTGCGTTGCAGCACCGGAACTTAAGGACATGCGCGGGGTCATCCAGTACAGTGGTTGTCGTCCAAACCGCCACACTGGCTCGGCTTTTCCGAGCAAGGGAATTCCCCAAGTGCTATGCTTTACAGGTTTATTGATTTAATTCCTTCCAACCGAAAGGTTCCATCAACCGCCTTCTGCACTAGCTATCCGCTAATCGGCCAAGCCGTGTCGCGGAAGGTCCGTCCTGCATCGAACGGGTGAAACACCCGGCAAGGTGAAGCGCAAATCATGTCCAGCATCCAAGAATCCAGCACCTCGTATCTGTTCGGGGGTAATGCGCCGTACGTGGAAGAACTCTACGAGGCCTACCTCGACAATCCGGGTTCCGTTCCCGACAACTGGCGCAATTACTTCGACCAGTTGCAGCACACGCCGGCGGTTGACGGCCAGGAATCCACCCGCGACCAGGCCCATGCGCCGGTCATCGAATCCTTCGCCCAGCGCGCGCGTGCCAATGCCTTCCTGCCGCGTACCGCCGAAAGCGACCTGTCGGTCGCGGGCAAGCAAGTCCACGTCCAGTCCATCATCGCCGCCTACCGCTACCTCGGTGCGCGCTGGGCCGATCTCGACCCGCTGCAGCGCCAGGAACGCCCGGCCATCCCCGAACTGGAGCCCAGCTTCTACGGCCTGACCGAATCCGACATGGACAAGGTCTACTCCGCTACCAACACCTACTTCACGACCGCCGAGCACATGACGCTGCGCGAGATCGTGAAGGCGCTGCGCGACACGTATTGCCGCAGCATCGGCGTCGAGTTCATGCACGTGTCCGACCCGGTCATCAAGCGCTGGATCCAGCAACGCCTGGAAAGCACGCAAGCCACGCCCAGCCTGTCGGCCGACCAGAAGAAGCACGTGCTGGACCGCCTGACCGCGGCCGAGGGCCTGGAGCGCTACCTGCACACCAAGTATGTCGGCCAGAAGCGCTTCTCGCTGGAAGGCGGCGAAAGCTTCATCGCGGCCATCGACGAGCTGATCCAGCATGCCGGGGAAGTCGGCATCCAGGAAGTGGTGCTGGGCATGGCCCACCGCGGCCGCCTGAACGTGCTGGTCAACACCCTGGGCAAGATGCCCAAGGACCTGTTCGCCGAATTCGAAGGCAAGTACGACGACGGCGGCCTGGCTGCCGGCGACGTGAAGTACCACAAGGGCTTCTCGAGCGACGTCTCGACCCGTGGCGGCCCCGTCCACGTGTCGCTGGCGTTCAACCCCTCGCACCTGGAAATCGTCAACCCCGTGGTCGAAGGTAGCGCCCGTGCGCGCCAGGAACGCCGCGGCATGGAAGGCGGCAAGCAGGTGCTGCCGGTGCTGGTCCACGGCGACGCCGCCTTCATCGGCCAGGGCGTCGTGATGGAAACCCTGAACCTGGCGCAAACCCGCGGCTACGGCACGGGCGGCACGGTCCACCTGGTCATCAACAACCAGATCGGCTTCACCACCTCCGATCCGCGCGACACCCGCTCCACGCTGTATTGCACCGACGTGGTCAAGATGATCGAGGCGCCGGTGCTGCACGTGAACGGCGACGATCCCGAAGCCGTCGTGTTCGCCACCCGCCTGGCCCTGGACTTCCGCGTCGAGTTCCAGAAGGACATCGTGGTCGACATCGTCTGCTTCCGCAAGCTGGGCCACAACGAGCAGGACACCCCCGCGCTGACCCAGCCGCTGATGTACAAGCGCATCGGCCAGCACCCCGGCACGCGCAAGCTGTACGCCGACAAGCTGGCGGTGCAGGGCGTGATCGGCGCCGACGAGGGCGACGAATTCGTCAAGCGCTTCCGCTCGGCGATGGACGAAGGCCGCCATACGGTCGACCCCGTCCTGACCGACTACAAGAACAAGTACGCCGTCGACTGGTCGCCCTTCCTGGGCCGCAAGTGGACGGACGCCGCCGACACCTCGATGCCGCAGGCCGAGTTGAAGCGCCTGGGCGAGCGCATCACCACGGTGCCGGAAGGCTTCAAGGTCCACCCCATCGTCGAGAAGGTCCTGGCCGACCGCCGTGCCATGGCGCGCGGTGAAATGAACCTGGACTGGGGCATGGGCGAGCACCTGGCCTTCGCCAGCCTGGTGGCCGCGGGCTACCCCGTGCGGCTGACCGGGCAGGATTCGGGCCGCGGCACCTTCACCCACCGCCATGCCGTGCTGCACGACCAGAAGCGCGAGCGCTGGGATTCGGGCGTGTACGTGCCGCTGCAGAACGTGTCCGAGGCGCAGGCGCCGTTCCGCGTCATCGATTCGCTGCTGTCCGAGGAAGCCGTCATGGGCTTCGAATACGGCTACTCGACCGCCGAACCCAATTCGATGGTGATCTGGGAAGGCCAGTTCGGCGACTTCGCCAACGGCGCCCAGGTCGTGATCGACCAGTTCATCAGCTCGGGCGAAGCCAAGTGGGGCCGCCAGTCGGGCCTGGTGCTGATGCTGCCGCACGGCTACGAAGGGCAGGGCCCGGAGCACTCGTCGGGCCGCATCGAGCGCTTCCTGCAACTGTGCGCCGATACCAACATGCAAGTGGTGCAGCCGACCACCGCCGCGCAGATCTTCCACCTGCTGCGCCGCCAGATGATCCGCCAGTTCCGCAAGCCGCTGGTCATCTTCACGCCCAAGTCGCTGCTGCGCAACAAGGATGCCACCTCGCCGCTGTCCGACCTGAGCAAGGGTTCGTTCCAGACGCTGATCGGCGAAGTCGACGAGACCATCGACGCTTCCAAGGTCAAGCGCCTGCTGGTCTGCTCGGGCAAGGTCTACTACGACCTGGTCAACGCCCGCAAGGAGCGAGGCGCCAACGACGTGGCCATCGCCCGCGCCGAACAGCTGTATCCGTTCCCGCACAAGAGCCTGACCGCCGAGCTCAAGAAGTACCCGAACGCCACCGAGGTGGTCTGGGTGCAGGACGAGCCGCAGAACCAGGGCCCGTGGTTCTACGTGCAGCATCACCTGTACGAGAACATGAACGAAGGCCAGAAGCTCGCCTATGCCGGCCGTCCGGCCTCGGCGTCGCCGGCCGTCGGCTACTACTCCAAGCACATGGAGCAGTTGAAGGCGCTGCTCGACCAGTCCTTCGGCCGTCTCAAGGGCGTCGTGCTGACCAAGTGATCCTTACGTCCGGGACCGCCGCTTGCAGGCGGTCCCGGCTCCCGGCCGTCTGGCGCCGGACCCAGAAGAAACTCCCCATACTTGCGGAATAACTGACATGGCCATAGTCGACGTAAAAGTCCCCCAATTTTCTGAATCGGTGTCGGAAGGCACCCTGCTGACCTGGAAGAAGAAGCCGGGCGAAGCCATCTCGCGCGACGAAATCGTGATCGAGATCGAGACCGACAAGGTCGTGCTGGAAGTGCCGGCGCCCGCCGACGGCGTGCTGGCCGAGATCGTCAAGGCCGACGGCAGCACCGTCGTCTCGGAAGAAGTGATCGCCAAGATCGACACGGAAGGCAAGGCCGCCGCCGCTCCCGCCGCCGCTGCTCCGGCGCCTGCCGCCGCCGCCCCGGCTCCTGCCGCCGCACCCGCCGCAGCCCCGGCCGCCGCGCCCGCGACCTCGATCCCGTCGCCCGCCGCCGCCAAGCTGCTGGCCGAGCAGGGCATCTCGCCCGAGTCGGTGCAAGGCACGGGCCGCGGTGGCCGCATCACCAAGGGCGACGCCCTGGGCGCCGCCGCCGCGCCGGCCGCCAAGCCCGCTGCCGCGCCCGTCGTGAACGACGCCGCGACCCTGGTCAACGGCCGTCCCGAGCAGCGCGTGCCGATGAGCCGCCTGCGCGCCCGCGTGGCCGAGCGCCTGCTGCAGTCGCAATCGGAAAACGCCATCCTGACCACGTTCAACGAGGTCAACATGCAGGCCGTGATGGACCTGCGCGCCAAGTACAAGGACAAGTTCGAGAAGGAACACGGCGTCAAGCTGGGCTTCATGTCCTTCTTCGTGAAGGCCGCCGTGGCCGCGCTCAAGCGCTATCCCGTCATCAACGCCTCGGTCGACGGCAAGGACATCGTCTACCACGGCTACTTCGACATCGGCATCGCCGTCGGCAGCCCGCGCGGCCTGGTGGTGCCCATCCTGCGCAACGCCGACCAGCTCAGCCTGGCCGATATCGAGAAGAAGATCGCCGAATTCGGCCAGAAGGCCAAGGAAGGCAAACTCAGCCTGGACGACCTGACCGGCGGCACGTTCTCGATCTCGAACGGCGGCACCTTCGGCTCGATGCTGTCGACCCCCATCATCAACCCGCCGCAGTCGGCCATCCTGGGCGTGCACGCCACCAAGGACCGCGCCGTGGTGGAAAACGGCCAGATCGTCGTCCGTCCGATGAACTACCTGGCGATGTCCTACGACCACCGCATCATCGACGGCCGCGAAGCCGTGCTGGGCCTGGTCGCGATGAAGGAAGCCCTGGAAGACCCGCAGCGCCTGCTGCTAGATATTTAACCCCCCCTACGCGCTTACGCGCGCCCCCCAGGGGGCGGCACTGGCCGACCGGCGGAGCCGGATCGGCGGTGCCCTGGGTCAATACCCGCGTTGGCACTTGGGGGAGTTGGGTCCTTCTAACTGGAAGAATGAAATGAGTAAGCAATTCGACGTCGTCGTCATCGGTGCCGGTCCTGGCGGGTACATCGCCGCGATCCGCGCCGCACAACTGGGTATGTCGGTGGCCTGCATCGACGCCTGGAGCAACGCCAAGGGCGGTCCCGCCCCCGGCGGCACCTGCACCAACGTGGGCTGCATCCCCTCGAAGGCGCTGCTGCAATCGTCCGAATACTACGAGCACGCCGGCCACCACTTTGCCGACCATGGCATCGAGGTCAAGGGCCTGGGCCTGGACCTGGGCAAGCTGATCAGCCGCAAGGACACCGTCGTCAAGCAGAACAACGACGGCATCCTGTTCCTGTTCAAGAAGAACAAGGTCACCTTCTTCCATGGCACGGGCGCGTTCTCGGGCCAGGTCGACGGCGGCTGGTCGATCAAGGTTTCCGGCCCGGCCGAGGAAGAGCTCGTCGCCAAGCACGTGATCGTGGCGACCGGTTCCAGCCCGCGCGCGCTGCCCGACCTGCCGTTCGATGAAAAGCAGGTGCTGTCCAACGACGGCGCGCTGGCCATCGGCGGCGTGCCCAAGCGCCTGGGCGTGATCGGCGCCGGCGTGATCGGCCTGGAGCTGGGCAGCGTGTGGCGCCGCCTGGGTTCGGACGTGACCATCCTGGAAGCCATGCCCAATTTCCTGCCGGCCGCCGACGAGCAGATCGCCAAGGAAGCCCTGAAGGTCCTGACCAAGCAGGGCCTGAAGATCAATCTGGGCGTGAAGATCGCCGAGGTCAAGGCCGCGGCGAAGACCGTCACGGTCAAGTACACCGACGCCGCCGGCGCCGAGCAGTCGCTGGTCGTCGACAAGCTGATCGTGTCCATCGGCCGGGTGCCCAACACCCAGGGCCTGAACGCCGAAGGCGTGGGCCTGAAGCTGGACGAGCGCGGCTTCGTGGCGGTCGACGAAGACTGCCGCACCGGCCTGCCCAACGTCTGGGCCATCGGCGACGTCGTGCGCGGCCCCATGCTGGCGCACAAGGCCGAGGAAGAGGGCGTTGCCGTGGCCGAGCGTATCGCCGGCCAGCATGGCCACGTCAACTTCAACACGATCCCGTCGGTCATCTACACCTCGCCCGAGATCTCCTGGGTGGGCCAGACCGAGCAGGCGCTCAAGACCGAAGGCCGCGCCTACAAGACCGGCACCTTCCCGTTCCTGGCCAACGGCCGCGCCCGCGCGCTGGGCGACACGACCGGCATGGTCAAGGTCATCGCCGACGCCAAGACGGACGAGATCCTGGGCGTGCACATCATCGGCCCGCAGGCCTCCGAACTGATCTCGGAATGCGTGGTGGCCATGGAGTTCCGCGCGGCGTCGGAAGACATCGCCCGCATCTGCCATGCGCACCCGTCGCTGTCCGAGGCGGTCAAGGAAGCCGCCCTCGCGGTGGACAAGCGTTCCCTGAACTTTTGACCTCTTGAACACTGCCTGAGCAAAAAGAAAACGGCCGCAAGGCCGTTTTCTTTTGCGTGGTGGTCAGGCCGTGGCGCCGCGGTGGGCGGCCACGACGCGGTCCACGAAGGTGCCGGCGGCGCCGGTGTAGGCCTGGGGATCCAGCATGCGGTCGATGTCCTCGGGTTTCAGGTGGCGGGCGATGGTCGGGTTGGCCAGCAGGCCGTCCTTGAAGGTGCCACCTTGCTCGAACACGTCCATGCAGATCTCGTAGACCAGTTCGTGGGCTTCCTGCCTGCCCAGGTGGTCGCCCAGTTTCATCATGACGGCCTCGGACAGCAACAGGCCCTTCTGCACGGACAGGTTGCGTTCCATGTTGTTGCCGCGGACGGTCAGGCCGGCGGTAACGTAGGCCAGCTTGGCGAAGGCCGCGTCGGCCATGCAGCACAGGCGGGTGACGAATTCGCGTTCGGTCTGCAGCACGATCTTGTCGCGTTCGTGCTCGGCCATCATCCCTTCCAGTCCCAGCGCCACGGTGCTGCGGACGACGCGCGAGATCGCCACGATGCCCTCGCAGGCGGGCGGATTGCGTTTGTGGGGCATGGTGCTGCTGCCGACCTTGCCCAGGGTGAAGGGCTCTTCAAGCTCGGCGGTCTCGGTTTTCTGCAGGCTGTAGATTTCGTGGGCGATCTTGCCGGCGGTGCTGGTGCAGATCGCCAGCACGCAGGCCAGTTCGGCGATGCCGTCGCGCGCCACGTGCCAGCAGATCTCGGGGCAGGCCAGGCCCAGTTCCTGGAACAGCGCTTCCTGGACCGCGATGCCTTGGTCGCCCAGGGCGGCCAGCGTCCCGACCGCGCCGGAGAACTGGCCGACCAGCACCCGTTCCTTCATCTGCCGCAGGCGTTCCAGGTTGCGGCCGATCTCGGCGGCCCACACCGCGGCCTTGAAGCCGAAGGTGATGGGCAGGGCCTGCTGGCCGTGGCTGCGCCCGGCCATGGTCTGGTCGCGATGCCGTTCGGCCAGCGCGACGACGTGGGCTTGTGCCCGGCGGTAGTTGTTCTCGATCTGCTCCAGCGCTTCCTTGACCTGCAGGATGGTGCCGGTGTCGACGATGTCCTGCGTCGTCGCGCCCCAGTGGATGAATTCCCCGGTGTCGCCGTCGCACACTTTTTTCATGGCCCGCAGCAGCGGAACGATGGGGTGGCTGGTGCGGTCCATTTCCTGCTTCAGCTGCGCCAGGTCGATAAGCTCGACCCTGGCCTTGGCCTGGATTTCGTCGGCGGCGTGCTGGGGAATGATGCCCATGCGGGCCTGCACGCGGGCGAGTGCCGCTTCCACGTCCAGCCATTTCTGGACGGTCTGTTCGTCGCTGAAAATGCTTCGGGTGGCGGCGGTGCTGAACTGGTCTCGGAACAGCGCGCTGTCGATGACGTAGGCGCTCATGGGGCTGGTCTCCTGTCTGGGGGCGTGAATGGACGATGCGTGGCGGGAGCCGCTTTCACGCCGAGGCGTTCTGCTGGAAGGCTTCCATCGCATGCAGCGAATAGACGTAGGCCGCGCCGGCGTTCAGCGCGATGGCCGTTCCCAGCGCGTCGCTTACTTCGGCCTCGGTGGCGCCGGCCTTGACCGCCGCCGCGGCATGCGAGGAAATGCAGCCGTCGCAGCGCGTGGTGACGGCCACGGCCAGGGCGATCAGTTCGCGCGTCTTGGCATCCAGCGCGCCGTTGGTGCCCAGGGCGGCATTCAGGCCCCGATAGGCGTCCAGTACCTTGGGGTTGGTGTTGCCCAGCTTGCCGGACGACTGGCGCAGCGTGCCCAGCAGTTCCTTCCAGTTCTCGAACATGTGTTGCTCCTGTCTAAGGGGATGAGGGGACATCAATCGACTTTGGTGCCGGCGGCGCTGATCACCTTCTTCCAGAGGGCGATGTCGTCGGCAAGGAAAGAGGCGAAGAATTCCGGCGTGCTGTTCATGGGCTCCACGCCGGCCTGCATCAGCTGGGTGCGGAATTTCTCGTCGGCCAGCGCATCGTTCACCGCCTGGTTCAGGCGCTTGACGATGGCCGGCGGGGTGCCGGCCGGCGCGAGCAGGCCGTACCAGGCGGCCACGTCCATGCCTTGCACGCCGGATTCGGCCAGCGTGGGCACGTCGGGCACGGCCGCCGATCGCTTCGAGCTGGTCAGCCCGACGACCTTGACCTTGTCGCTGCCCATCAGCGCCGACATGGACGGGATGTTGATGAAGGTGAACTGGACTTCGCCCGTCTGCACGCCATTGATGGACGGCCCGGATCCCTTGTAGGGGACGTGCGTGGCCGAGATGCCGGTGCGCAGCTTGAACAGCTCGGCGGACAGGTGCTGGGTACTGCCGTGTCCCGACGAGGAGAAGTTCAGCGCCCCGGGATGCTGCTTGCCGTAGGCGATGAGCTGCTTGACGTCTTTCACCGGCAGCTTGCTGGACACCACGAGCAGGTTGGGGCTCTGGCCGAATACGGCGATGGGCGCGAAGCTCTTGATGGGGTCGTAGTCGAGCTTGGGAAACAGGCTGACGTTGATCGCCAGCGCCGAGGAACTCAGGAACAGCGTGTAGCCGTCGGGATCGGCCCGGGACACGTAGGTGGCGCCGATGTTCTGGCCCGCGCCCGGCCGGTTCTCGACGATCACCGATTGGCCGAGTTTTTCCCCCAGCTGCTGTGCGAGCAGGCGGGCCGTCATGTCGGTGCCGCCGCCGGGCGTGTAGCCGACCACGATCTTGACCGCGCGGCTCGGAAAGGCCGCGGTGTCGGCGGCCGCCTGGGACAACGGGCTCAGCAATACCAGTGCCGCGCCTGCGGCAAGACGATGAAACATGGAAGTCTCCTGTCGGGCGCCTCTGAGGACGCTTGTTGTGGAAGGGGGTTACTGCTGCCTGGCCGCGCGCACGCGCGCGGCGTACTGCTGGATGCGTTGCTTGAGCCCCGGCCGGGCCGCCGAGCGGGTCAGCAGGGCCAGGTCGAGATCGGCGGCCCGTGGATCCTGCATCGCCAGGTCGAGCAAGGCCTGGGTGCGGGCATCGGGGGTGTGCACGGAAGGCGCATCCAGGTTGTCCGCCGCGTCGATGCGCGCCTGGGCAAGGCCGCAGGCCAGGGCCTCGTCGGCGTCGATCCAGCGGCCGGACCGTATCCAGGCCTGGGCCGTGTCGCCGCCCACCAGCGTGGCCAGGCGGCGCGTGCCGAGCACGAGGCCGAAGCCGGCGGCGCCCGGGAAGGCGAACGAGGCGTTGCCGCGCATCAGGCGCCGGCGGCAGGCGGCGAAGAGATCGGCGCCGGCGCCGGCGACGCGGCCGTGGGCGATGGCGACCGTCTCGAAGGGCGCCTGGTGCACGGCCTGCAACAGCAATTCGATGCGGACGAAGCGCGCCAGCAGGGAGTCGTCGGTTTCCTCGTCCAGCGCGGAGAGGTCCATGCCGGTGCAGAAGTGGCGGCCCGCGCCCTCGATCACGAGACTGCGCACGTCGTCGCGGACGCAGGCGTCGACGGCCTGGGCCAGCGCGGCGACGAGGTCGGCCGACAGGGCGTTGCCGCAGGCCGGGCGGTCGAGCAGGATGCGGCGCACGCCCCGGCCGGCATCGGTCTCGATCTGGAGCACGGCCTCAGGCATTGGCGTATCCGGAAACGAAGGACTTGGCGGCGCCCGTTTCGGCGTCGTAGACATGGCGCGACTGCTTGCCGATGTCCGTGCCGTAGACGTGGATGCTGATCGAGACCCGGTCGTCGTAGGCATTGCGCACGAGATGGATGTCGCCGATGGACGGGGACACGCAGGTCGTTTGTCCGGGTTCGATGCGTTCTTCGGTGGAAGAAGGGATCAGGCGCCCATCCTCCCTGGCATAGGCGCGCGAGTATTCGGCGCCGCGCAGCATGCCGATCACGCCCCAGGTGCAATGGTCGTGGACGGGGGTGCGCTGTCCCGGACCCCAGACGAAGCTGACCACCGAGTAGCGGTCGGCGGGATCCCGGTGCAGCAGGTACTGCTGGTAGTGGACCGGGTGGGGACGCGAGCAGTCCTCGGGCAGCCAGTCGTCGTGGGCCACGAGCTCGCGCAGCAGCGCCGCGCAGGTCTCGACGGCGCGAGGCTCGTCCGGTGCGGCATCGAGCGCGGCGTCCATGCCCTGGACGAAGGCGGCCAGCCGGCCGGGAAGGGGGGTCGTGGCCGTCATGCCCGGGTCTCCTGGTTCAAGGTGCCGCGGATTTCATCGCCATGCTCGCCCAGCGCGGGCGGGGTGCGCCGTATCGGCGGCGATAGTCCGTCCAGCCGGACCGGCGACGCGAAGGTGCGCGTTTCGCGCCCGCCGGGCAGACGCAGTCCGCGCACCCAATCCATGTGTTCGACCTGGGGATCGGCCAGCGCCGAGGCATAGTCGTTGATGCGGGCATGGGGGACGCCGGCCTGCCGGAAGACGTCGATCCAATGATCCACGCCGTGCAGCGCGAAGCGGGTCTCCAGCAGGTCCTTCAGCGCCACCTGGTTGCGCGCCCGGTCCAGGATGGTGCCGAAGCGCGGGTCGTGCGCCAGTTCGGGCAGCTCGACGGCGCGCACCACCGCGCGCCACAGATTGTCGTTGCCGGCCGCGATCGCGAAATGGCCGTCCGCGGCGCGATAGGCCTGGTAGGGGGCGTTGCGGGGGTGGGCCGAGCCCAGTTTGCGCGGATTCACGCCGGTGCCGAAATATTCGCTGGTCTGCAGCGCGCCAATGGCGAGCGTGCAGCCGAACATGGGAATGTCCAGGTGCGCGCCACGGCCGGTCCGGACCGCCTTCAGCAACGACGAGGCCACGGTGAAGGCCGCGTACAGGCCCGACGAGAAGTCGGAGATCGGGACGCCGCACTTGACCGGCGCGTCCGAATCGCCGGTCACGCTCATCACGCCGGCGGCCGCCTGCATGGTCAGGTCGAAGCCGCCTTCCTGGGCGCGCGGACCGCTTTGTCCGTAGGCGGAGATCGAGCAATAGACCAGGGCCGGGTTGCGTGCCGACAGCGCGGCGTAGCCCAGCCCCAGGCGGTCCATGACGCCGGGCCGGTTGTTTTCGATCAGGACGTCGGCCCGGTCCACCAGCGACCGGGCGGTGGCGAGGTCGGCGGGATCCTTCAGGTCCAGCACCACCGAGCGCTTGTTGCGGTTCAACGAGGCGAAGTTCTCGCTGTATCCCTCGTTCAGCGGCGGCCAGGCGCGCATCGCGTCGCCCCCGGGCGCCTCCACCTTGACGACCTCGGCGCCCAGGTCGGCCAGCAGCATGCCGCAGAACGGGCCGGCCGCGATCGAGCAGAACTCGATGACGGTGATGCCGGCCAACGGCAGTTCGCGGGGTTCGATGTCGCTCATGAGGGCTATGTCTCCTTGTCGAGTTGGAGAGAGCTTATGGGCGTTCTCAGAAGAGGTACAACTGTTCTAGAATATGGAACAATCTAACGAGATACCGCCATGAACAACACCTTGCTCAAGGGGCTGGCCGTCATCGAATTGCTGGCGCGCAGCCAGGGCGCGATGGGGGTCACCGACATCGCGCGCGCGCTGGGCCTGCCCAAGAGCAACGCGCACCGGCTGTTGCAGGCGCTGGCCGGGCAGCGCTACGTGATCCGCCACGAAGGGGGTTCGTACAGCATCTCGATCAAGCTGTGGGAACTGGGTTCGGCGGCCTTGTCGGGGTTCGACCTGCGCCGCCATGCCGAAGGCGTCATGGACGCCCTCATGGACGCCACCGGCGAGTCCGTGCACCTGTCGGTCCTGGACCAGAAGGAGGTCGTCTACGTCCACAAGGTCGAAAGCCTGAATCCGGTCCGGGCCTATTCGCAGATAGGCGGGCGCGCGGCCGCCCACTGCGTGGCGACGGGCAAGGCGATGATCGCGTTTCGCACCCAGCAGTGGCTGGCGGCGATGTCCCAGGAGCTGACCGCCTACACGCCCCATACCATCGTCGATCCGGCCGCCTTCACGGCCGAGATGGCGCAGATCCGCAAGCGCGGCTATGCCGTCAATCGCTGCGAGTGGCGCGAGGCGGTCAGCGGCGTGGCGGCGCCGATACGCGACGGCATGGGCCACGTCATCGCGGCCATCGGCGTCTCCGGGCCCGACGCCAGGTTCAAGCCGCGACGGCTGCGCGAGTTCTCCGAGCGCGTGCTGCTGGCCGCCCGCGAGCTGTCGGAGGGACTGTCGGGCGGGCCGCATCACGGCCTGTCCCACGTGGCCAGCGCCTGGCGGCCCTAGCGTCCCCGCGTTCGGCGTTCAGCCGGCACTGCCGGCCCAGTGGCCGCTGATCAGGCCGTCCGGCCGCTGCCGGGCCTGGATGCGGGCGCTGTCGGCCCAGGCGTCGCGCCTGACCTGGAGTCCGGCATAGATGCCGTAGCCCGCGCCGCAACCGATGTCGCCCCCGGCCTCGACGCCTTCGCCGGCGCGGATCGCGCCCTGGGCCAGGATGTCGCCCAGGGCCTTGATGCCCCATGCCGACTCGATGTGATTGCCGGCCGTGACGTTGCCCCCGGCCAGGATGCCCTGGACGGCCACCAGGTCGTGCCCGGCGCTGATGTCGGTGCCCGCCTTGATGCCGCGGCCGCTGCGCAGCGCGTGGCCGGCCTGGATGCCGCCGTCGGCCTGGAGCATGAGCCCGGCCACGATGTCGCCGCCGGCCTGGATGTCCCACTTGGCGCGGCAGTGTCCGCCCGCGTCGAGCTGGGTGGCCGCTTCGATGCCCCAGCCGGCCGAGACGTCGCCGCCGGCCCGGATGTGGCCGCCGCTGGCCAGGTTGCCCGCCGCCTCGATGTCGCTGCCGGCCACGATGGCGGTGCCGGCCCGTATGCCGCCGCCGGTGCAGAGATGGCGGCCGGCGCGCACCAGGGTGTCGACATTGATGCCGCTGCGGACCTCGAGCGTGCCCGCGAACACGATGGCGTGGGCATCCACGGTATCCAGTCGCAGGACCGTGTCCACCGGCCCGAACTGGTCCAGCAGCCAGCACGCATCGTCGACCCGGCCGTCGGCCACCAGGGCATCCAGGATGGTTTGATAGTCTCCGTGTCCGTTATGGTCGCGGATGAACCAGCGGTAGCCGCCGGTGCAGGGGTTCTTGGCTTTGACGAATTGCTTGGTGAGTTCCATGGTGCCATCCAGGCTGAACGAACGAGCCGGCACGCGCGCGCGAAGGGCGGCGACGTGTCGAGGCGGTGCCGCGGCGCGGCCATGGGGGCGCGCGCCGGTCGGCGTCCGAAGGGGCGGGAGCGGCGCACGGCGCCGCGAGGCCTGGAGTTAGCCCGGTTTGGACCGGGCGTAGGCGCAACGGGCGGCGGCTTCCTGCGCGTCGAGGAAGGTGGCGCGCAGCGGCCTGGAGAATCCTGAAGGCGCGAAATCGCCGTGCATGGCCGTACCTGGCGCAAAGCACCATAGGCGCAGCCCCGTCGGCAGGGGGCCCGGCGGAATCAGGCGGGCGATCTGGGCGGACAACACGGTATCGTCGTGGCAAGGGTTCCGGCCATCCCGGGCCCGGCGGAGCGGGGAAGGATGGCCGACGCGCGGGATGCTACCAGTTATGGGGAATGCGTCAAGTCGGCGGCGTTTCAGGCGTCTTCGCCCGGATCGAAATCCAGGCGCCGCATGGCGTCCGCCAGCGAGATCCGCGACCGTTCGTAGTCGGCCCAGGGCGTGTTGCCCGTGGCCAGCCGGTCGCCCAGGGTGTGCAGCGTCCAATGGGCCGAACCCGACAAGTCGTCCAGTTCCTCCCAGGCCACCGGCACCGACACGGCCAGCCCCGGCCGGGCGCGCACCGACCAGGCCGATACCGTGGTGGCGCCGAAGCCGTTGCGCAGGTAGTCGATGAAGATCCTGCCGACCCGGTTCTTCGGCCCGCTCTTGGCCACGAAATGGCTGGGCAGGGTCTGCGCCAGGTGCTGGACGATGGCGCGCGAGAAGGCTTTGACGGTGTCCCAATCGTATTGCGGCCGCAGCGGCACGATGATGTGCATGCCCTTGCCGCCGCTGGTCTTCAGGAAGGCGGGCAGCCCCAGCTCTTGCAGGAAGGCATGCACGAGCTGAGTGCCTTCGCGGATGCGCGGCCAGTCCACGCCTTCGCCCGGGTCCAGGTCGAAGGTCATGCGGTCGGGCGTGCCGATGGCATCGTCCGTGCCGTTCCAGGTGTGCAGTTCGATGGTGTTCATCTGCGCCGCGGACAACAGGCCCTGCGGGTCGTCGATCTTCATCAGCGGCGGATGGCCGGGATCGATCTCGCGCGGCAGCCGGACCACGCCGGGCAGCGCGGCGCGGTCGGCATGCTTCTGGAAGAAGAGTTCCCCGCCCACCCCGTCGGGCGCCCGCACCAGAGCCACGGGCCGGTTCTTCAGGTGCGGCAGCAGCAAGGGGGCCATGGCCGCGTAGCACTGGACCAGTTGCAGCTTGGTGATGCCGCTCTGCTTGTCGATCACGCGTCCCGGATGCGTCACGCGGAAAGAGGCGGGCAGGCCGTTGCTTTGCATGGTGTCGGACTCCTTGGGCGGCGCGGCCGCCTGTTCGCGGGTGACGGCGCCGGCGGGCTTGTCCGTGCGCAGCCCGCGGAAGACGCCCTGGCGGATGTGGCCGCCGCCGGTCCATTCGGCGAAGGAAACCTCGGCCAGCAGTTCGGGACGCACCCAGTGCGCCTTGCCCAGCCCCTTCGTGTTGCGCTCGAACGGCGAGGCGGTCGCGGCCAGTTCGTCCAGGTGCTTCTTCAGGGACAGCAGGGTGCGCTGATCGAATCCCGAGCCGACGTTGCCCGCGTAGCGCAGCCGCCCGTCCTCGTCGTGCACGCCCAGCAGCAGCGAGCCCAGTCCCGCGCGCGAGCCCTGGGGATCGGTATAGCCGCCGATGACGAATTCCTGGCGGTTCTGGCACTTGAGCTTGATCCAGTCGGTGGAGCGGCCCGAGCGGTAGCCGCCGTCCTTGCGCTTGCCGATCACGCCTTCGAAGCCCAGTTGGCAGGCCGAGGCGACCAGGTCGCGCGGCGCGGCCTCGAACGCGTCGCTGAAACGCACGCGCGCCGGGTCGGCGTCTTCCAGCAGGCTGCGCAGCGTCGTGCGCCGTTCGGCCAGCGGCAGGCGGCGCAGGTCGCGGCCGGCGTAGAAAGGCAGATCGAACAGGTAGTAGACGGCATGGCGCGCGGAGCCCGTCTCGAAAGCGTTCTGCAAGGCCTGGAAGTCGGGGATGCCGTGGTCGTCGGGCACGATGATCTCGCCGTCCAGCCAGGCGTCGGCCAGGTTCATGGCCTCGATGGCGGCGCGCAGTTCCTCCAGCTTGCGCGTCCAGTCCTTGCCGGTGCGGGTGTACAGGCGCACCTGGCCGCCTTCGATGCGGGCCAGGATCCGGTAGCCGTCGAACTTCAGTTCGTATTGCCAGTGTTCGGGATCGGGCGGCGGCGCGTTCACCAGCGTCGCCAATTGCGGTTCCAGCGTGGCGGGCAGCCTGGCGTAGGCCGGCGCCGGGGCGGACGCTTCCTCGGCATCGGCCTCGGGACCGGTGACCGCGTAGTCGTCCTTTTCCTTGATCAACAGCCAGGCCGGCTGCTTCTCGGCCTTGCGCATCCGCACCAGCGCCCACTGGCCGTGCAGCTTGGCGCCGCGCAGCTCGAACTTGAGCTTGCCGGCCCGATAGCCCTTGCGCGGATCCTCGAGCGGAATCCAGGTCCCGGCATCCCAGATGGCGACGTCGCCGGCGCCATAGTGGCCCTCGGGGATGCGGCCTTCGAAGCTGCCGTAGGACAGCGGGTGGTCCTCGACCTGGACCGCCATGCGCTTGACGCCAGGATCCAGGCTTGGCCCCTTGGGCACGGCCCAGCTCTTGAGCGTGCCGTCGAGTTCCAGCCGGAAGTCGTAGTGCAGGCGCCGCGCCGCATGGCGCTGGACGACGAAGGACAGGGCGTGCGCGCCGGGCTTGCCCCCTTGGGCGGGTTCGGGCGTGTGGGCGAAATCGCGCTTGGCGCGGTAGGTCCGCAGGGCATCGTTCCTGGCCATGTCGGGCTCCGGTGGCCGAGGTCAGGCGCTGCGCCGGGACTTGCCGCCGCGGCCGTGCCCGCCGCCGGCGCCCGTGCCGCCCTTGTGCTTGTCCAGGCTGCGCTTGAGCAGTTCCGTCAGATCCACGATGTCGGCGGTGGGGCGGGCTTCCTCCATGGACTCGATGGAGGTGACGGCCTGGGTTTCATCGGCTTCGATCTTGGTCTGCACCAGTTGCAGGATCTTCTCCTTGAACTCGTCGTGGAACTGCTGCGGATCCCAATCGCCCGCCATGTCCTCGATCAACTGGACGGCCATCTTGATCTCGCGCGCCGAGATGCCTTCGGCGTGGCTGCCTTCCTCGGGCAGGTCGAGGTTTTCCCACGACCGGATCTCGTCGCCCCAGCGCAGCAGGTTCAGGACCAGGCCGGGCCCGGCGGGAATCAGCGCGGCCAGGTGCTGCTTGGTCTGGATGACCACGCGCGCCACGCCTATCCGCCCGGTCTTGAACAGCGCCTCGCGCAGCAGCGCGTAGACCTTGGCACCCTTGCCCAGGGGTGCCAGGTAATAGGGGCGTTCGAGATAGATGAACGGAATGGCGTCGGCCGCCACGAAGGTCTCGATCTCTATGGTTTGCGTGGACTCGGGATAGGCGGCGCGGATCTCGTCGTCGGACAGCACGACGTAGCGGCCGTCTTCATAAGCGATGCCCTTGACGATGTTCTCGCGCGCGATCTCGCGGCCGGTGCGCTTGTTGACGCGCTTGTAGCCCACCGGGTCCATGCTGCGCTTGTCCAGCCAGTCGAAGTCCAGGTCGTTTTCCTGGGTGGCGGTGTACAGCGCCACCGGAATGTGGACCAGGCCGAAACTGATGGCGCCTTTCCAGAGTGTGCGTGCCGTGGTGGCCATGGCCGTTCCCCTTGTGGTGCGGAATCGTCACGTCCAGCATATCCGAGCCCGGGGCCGGAGGCGGTGAAAATCCTGGGCGAACTGGTAGCAGAGTGTTATCGGGCGGCCCAGGGGCGCGGGGCAGGGCGTCCGCCCGCTGGACGTATACTTTCGTCTTTTGCCCGACCGTAATGAACGTCCGCGAATACTATGAACGAGCCCTGGCCGAGCGCGGGTTCGCCCCGGATTCGGCCCAGCGTGCCGCCATCGAGCGCCTGCAGCGCTATTACGATGATTGGGTGGAGTTCAAGTCGCTGCGTTCCAATGCCCTGAAGCGCCTGTTGAACCGGCCGGGCGTGCCGCGCGGCGTCTACATGTGGGGCGGCGTCGGGCGCGGCAAGAGCTTCCTGATGGACGCCTTCTATGCCACGGTGCCGGTCCAGCGCAAGACGCGGCTGCATTTCCACGAGTTCATGCGCGGCGTGCATCGCGAGCTGGACGAGGTCAAGGGCATGGCCGATCCGCTGGACGAGGTGGCGCGCCGCATCTCGCGCCGCTACCGGCTGATCTGCTTCGACGAGTTCCACGTCTCGGACGTGGCCGACGCCATGATCCTGTACCGGCTGCTGCTGGCGCTGTTCGCCAACGGGACGTCGTTCGTGATGACGTCCAACTACGAACCCTCGACGCTGTACCCCGACGGCCTGCATCGCGACCGCATCCTGCCGGCCATCGCGCTGATCCAGGAAAAAATGGACGTGATGAACGTCGATTCCGGCGTGGACTATCGCCGGCGGGCGCTGGAGCAGGTCGAGATCTACCACAATCCGCTGGGTCCGGAGGCGGACGAGGCGCTGGAGAAGGCCTTCGCCGCGCTGGCCGACACCCCGCCCATCGAGCCGCCGGTGCTGTCGGTCGAGAACCGGCAGATCAAGGCCCGCAAGCTGAGCGGGACGGTGGTGTGGTTCGACTTCGCGACGCTGTGCGGCGGGCCGCGGTCGCAGAACGACTACCTGGAACTGGCCAGCCGTTTCCACGCGGTGATCCTGTCGGACGTGCCCAGCATGGGACCGCGGCAGGCGTCCGAAGCCCGGCGCTTTACCTGGCTGGTGGACGTGTTCTACGACCACAAGATCAAGCTGATCATGTCGGCGGCCTGCGAGCCCGAGGAGCTTTACACCGAGGGTGCGCTGGCCAACGAGTTCCACCGGACGGTGTCGCGCTTGCTGGAGATGCAGTCCCGGGAATACCTGGATGCCGAGCGGCGGGAGACGGTGCTCTTGTAGCCGCCCGGAGCCGGTTCAATGTCCGGCTTCCAGTGATCCCAGCGAGGACTCGAGCCCGTCGAGCAGGTTGGCGGCGCTCTCGGGAAGCGCCGGGTCGCGGGCCAGCGACTGCAACAGCAGGAGCAGGCTGCCCGCCGTTGCCGCTTCATAGCCCGCATGCGCGAAATGCGGATCGAGCGACCCGTCGCGCGCATATTTCCCGTGCAGGAAATCGAGCAGGTCGATCTCGAAGTCGGCAACGGTGACGTTGCCGATGCCCATCACGCACGAGCACGGCCCGCCGCGCAGCGGCAGGTGGCGCTGCACCAGGCTTTGCCAGCGGCCGGCCAGGGCAACGGCCTTGAGCCGCGAGGAGGTGGCGCGCGGCGTGCTCACTCGAGCTTGATGCCGATTTTCTGCGTCAGGGCGCGGAATTTCTCGACCTCGGCTTTCCTGAAGTCGCCGTATCCGGCCGGAGTCGAGGGCAGCGGCACCTTCGCGGTTTCGGCGAAGGACTTGAGCAGGTCCGGGTCCTTCAGGATCTTCTGCACCGTGGCGTTGATCGCCGTGACGATGGCGGGAGGCGTGCCCGCCGGCGCTTCCAGTCCCACCCATGACGACAGCGCGAAACCCGGAATGGTCTCGGACATGGCGGGCACGTCGGGCAGGGCCGGGCTGCGATCGCGGGTCGTGACGGCCAGTGCCTTGACCTTGCCGGCCTGCACGCTGGGCAGCACCGAGGTGTCGCCGAACAGGTAATCGATCTGTTCTCCCAGCAGCGCGGTGAACGCCGGCGCCGTACCGGGGAAGGGGATGTGCGTGGCCTTGGCCCCCGTGGCCTGGTTCAGCATCTCGCCGGCCAGATGGGGCACGCTGGCTGGGCCCGACGAGCCGAAGTTCATGGAACTGCCCTTGCGCTGGAGCGCCGTCAGCAGGTCGGACAGGCTGCCGTACGGCGAGCGTTCGGGCACGGTCAGGATGAAGGGGCTGTCGGACAGCAGCGCCACGGGGGCCAGGTCCTTGAGATAGTCGTAGGGCAGTTGCTTGAACAGCGATGGCGCGATGGCGTGCTGGGTCACGCTGATCAGGAGCGTGTAGCCGTCGGGTTTGGCCCGCGCGACGTAGCTGGCGCCTATCGTGGTGCCTCCGCCGGCGCGCGATTCGACGACGACGGGCTGGTTCCATTCACGGCCCAGGTACTTGGCGACGGTGCGGGCAAGGATGTCGGCGCCGCCGCCCGGGGCGTAGGGAACGACCAGGATGACCGGCCGTGAGGGAAAGGCGTCGGCGGCCAGGGCCTGCGCCGGGCCGGCAGCCAGGACGGCGCAGGCCGCGGCGCCTATCGCGGCCATGCGGGCCGCTTGCAACGAATCGAGTCTTTCGGACGTCATGGTGTCTCCTCTGGGGTGGAACGGTCAGCCGCGGGCGTCTTGCCTGAGCCGCCGTGTTGCCGTGACGTCGATTCTGTCGTCGTCGATCACGACCTGGTAGATGTCACGCGCGTTGCCGGCGCTGACGTAGCCTTGCCGTACGTCGTCGAGCACGGACTCGGGATCTCTTTCGGCGGGCGGGCCGAAGCCGCCGCCGCCGCCCGCGCGCAGGTGCAGCGTGTCGCCGGCCTTGAGGCGTTCGTTGCGTATCTTGCCGGCCACGGTCTGGGGCTGGCCCGAGCCGTGGCGGGTCACGATGACCTCGTTGGGCAAGCCGGCGTGGCCGCCGTGCAGCCCCCAGGGCGCGCATTGCATGCGATCGGCCTGGACGTCGACGGACAGGGTCGAGCGCGCCCGGACGACGACCTCGGTGCCCAGCCCGCCCCGGTACTTGCCGGCGCCGCCGGAGTCGGGACGCAGGGCGTGGCGTTCGATCAGGATGGGGTACTTGGACTCGAGCTGTTCGCAGGGGCTGTTGTGGGTGTCGCCGTCGTTGGAACAGACCACGCCGCTCATGCCGTCGGCCGACTGCTTGGCGCCCCAGCCGCCGCCGGTCGGGCCGATGAAGCCGATGAAGAACTGGCCATCCGCCGGGGCGATGCCATGGAACATCGCGATCACGAGATCGGCGTGGTGCGCGGCGATGGTGCGGTCGGGAATCGCGCTGGCCAGCGCCTTGAAGATCGTGTCGACCACAGTCATGGGGAAGGTCATCCACTTGCGCATGGCCGCGGGCTTGATGGCGCTGACCACCGTTCCCTGCGGCACGATCACTTTCAGCGGCCGGAAGCTGCCCTCGTTGATGGGGTAGTCCGTGGGCGAGGTCAGGCACTTGTAGGCGACCTGCGCGCAGGAGTAGCCGGTGCTGGGGCCCGAGTTGAAGAAGCCGCGCACCTGGGGGCTGATGTCGGACAGATCGACGGTAAGCTCGTCGCCTTGCTTGATCACGCGCACCTTGATGGGCACGGGCCTGCCGATGTCCAGGCCGTCGTCGTCCATGAAGGACTCCGCTTCGTAGACGCCGTCGGGAATCGACAGCGTCCGCTGCCGGGCCGCGGCCTCGGACTGGTCCATGATGTTCAGGATGGCGCCCAGGACGGGCCCGCGGCCGTATCGCTCCAGCAGTTCGGAGAATCGCCGCGCGCCGGTGGTGACCGCCACGATCTGCGCGCGCAGGTCGCCCATCGCCCGTTCGGGCAGGCGGACGTTGGTGCGGATGATCTCGACCAGGTCCTCGTTGACGACGCCCGCTCGCTGGTATTTGAGCACCGGGATCTGGATCCCTTCGGCGTAGATGTCCGAAGTGACGCCGCCCAGCGCGCCACCGACGTCGGGCCAGTGCGCCATGCAGCAGGCCCAGGCCGTGAGCCGGCCGTCGAAGAAGATGGGTTGGCTGAAGGTGAAGTGGTTGAGGTGGCTGCCGGTGATGTAGGCGTCGTTGGTCACCAGGATGTCGCCGGGTTCGATGCCGTCGCTGCCGTACCGGTCCAGGTTGGCCTTGATCGTGTTGGCCATGCCGCGGATGAAGCTGGGAAGGCCGATGCCGATGGAGACGGTTTGTCCGTCGGCGGTGAACAGGCCCACGGTGAAGTCCAGCGCTTCATAGATGATCATGTTGTAGGCCGTGCGCATGAGGTTGGTCTTCATTTCCTCGGTCACGGCCAGAACGCCGTTGCGGACGATCTCGGTCAGGACGGCGTCCGGGCGCGGAATGTCCATGTCGGGCAGCGCGGAAGGGGCGGGCATGGTCAGCAGGCTCCAAGTTCGATGTGCAGGTTGCCGTAGGCGTCCACGGCAAGGCGGTCGCCGGGAAACACGACTGTGGTGGAGGCGTGTTCCTCGATCAGGGCGGGGCCGTCGATGCCGGCCCCCGCGGGCAGGGCGTCGCGATGGAACACCGGAGTCTCGACGTCGCGGGCCTCGGCCGAGAAATAGACGCGGCGATATCCCGCGCGCGCGGCTTCGATCGATCTGCCGGGGGAAGCGGAGAGCTCCTCCATGGGGGGCTTGGGCATGACGCCGGTGGTGGCGGCGCGCAGCGTCACGATCTCGACGGGTTCGCCGGGCGCGCAGGTGCCGTACCGCTGCTGGTGGACGAGATCGAACTGGGCCTTGATGGCGGGCTTGTCGCCGGATCGCAGCGCGGATTCGTCCAGATCGACCGTCACGGAATGCTCCTGTCCCACATAGCGCATGTCGGCGGAATAGGCGACGGTGGTCGACCGGGGCCGGACGGTGCTGCTTTCCAGGGCGGCGCGGCCTTGGCTGGCGAGTTGGTCGAGCTGCTCCATGACGTCGTCCAGGCCGACGTCGGCCAGCTTCGCGAAACTGGTGCGGACGTAGTCGTAGCGCAGATCGGAGTGCAGCATGCCGAAGGCGCAGAAATGGCCCGGCGCCCGGGGGATGATCACGTGACGCATGCCTATTTCGCGCGCCACGGCGGCGGCGTGCAAGGGACCGGCGCCACCGTAGGCGACCAGCGTGAACGAGGCGGCGTCCAGGCCGCGCTCCGTCGATACGCCCTTGACCGCGTAGGACATCTTCGTCGCCGCGATGCGCAGGATGCCTTCGGCCGCCTGTTGCACGTCCAGGCCCAGGGGCGAGGCGACGCGGGCGTCGATCGCCCGGCGGGCGGCATCGATGTCCAGCGGCATCTGTCCGCCCAGGAAGCGGTCGGCGCCCAGGCGGCCCAGGACCAGGTTGGCATCGGTGACGGTGGGGGCCTGGCCGCCGCGGCCATAGCAGGCCGGCCCCGGCGCCGCGCCGGCGCTGCGGGGGCCGACGCGCAGGGCGCCGCCATGGTCGAGTTCGGCGATGCTGCCGCCGCCCGTGCCGACCTCGAAGACATCCACCAGCGGGATCTGCACGGGCAAGCCTTCGTTGTAGCCGCCTACCAGGGCCAGGTTGCCGGTCAGGATGCGGCCGTCCAGGATGACGCCGGCCTTGGCCGTGGTGCCGCCCATGTCGAAGGCCACGGCATTGGCGATGCCCAGGCGGGCGCACAGCGCGTGGGTGCCGACGACGCCGGCAGCCGGCCCAGATTCCAGCATGCGCACGCATTGCTGCCGGGCCTGGTCGGGGACATACAGGCCGCCGGTCGACTGGACCAGCAGGAACGAGCCGGCGAAGCCCTGGGCTTGCAGATGGCCCTCGATTTCGCCGATGTAGCGGCTGACCGTGGGGCCGACATAGGCATTGGCGACAGCGGTCGAGCAGCGTTCGAACTCGCGGTACTCCTGCGACAGTTCGTGCGACGCGGTCACGAAGGCCTGGGGCAGGCGGGACTGCACGATGGCCTTGACCCGGGCCTCGTGGGCCGGATTGGCATAGCAATGCAGCAGCAGGATGGCAACGGCTTCGACGCCCTGGGCAACCAGGTCGTCGCAGATGCGATGCACCTGGGCCTCGTCAAGCGCGGCATGGACGGTGCCGTCGGCGGTCATGCGCTCGGCGACCTCGAAGCGCAGCGCGCGTTCGACCAGCGGGACATGCTTGGAGAAGAAGAGGTTGTAGGCATCAGGGCGGTTGATGCGGCCGATCTCGTAGATGTCGCGGAAGCCTTCCGTGATCAGCAGCGCCGTGCGCGCGCCCTTGCGCTCGAGCAGGGCGTTGATCGCCACCGTCGAGCCATGCAGGAATATCTCGGCATCCTCGAAGCGTGTGTCCGCCTGGCCGACGCCGCTGGCGATGCCTTCGACCAGATGGTCGGGGGTGCTCAGGGATTTGCCCAGCGACAGATTGCCGGTTCCGGCGTCGAAATAAGCCACGTCGGTGAAGGTGCCCCCGATGTCCGCGGCCAGCCTGCTGCCTGTTCTCATGAAATCCAGCCCTCGTGATGAATCGTTGTCTTTTTTATAAAGTAACCTAGGTTACCTGTAATCGTCAAAGAGATGGATATAAGAAATTAATTCCATTAAAATCAAAAACTTAATGGAGAGTAACTATGGTTTACATGAAAATTCGAACGGTTGCGAACCATGGATGAACCCCAGCAGGCACCGGCCCTTAACGACGCGGCGGACGCGGGCGAATCGGCCAAGGT
This sequence comes from Pigmentiphaga sp. H8, assembly GCF_003854895.1. Lineage (NCBI taxonomy): Bacteria > Pseudomonadati > Pseudomonadota > Betaproteobacteria > Burkholderiales > Alcaligenaceae > Pigmentiphaga > Pigmentiphaga sp. H8. The sequence goes on from NZ_CP033966.1 coordinate 2,716,613, forward strand.
CGAGCAGATCGCCGCCGTACAGCGCGCGTTCGAGGTCGTGGAGGCCCTGGCGGACGCCAGGGACGGGTTGTCGTTCACGGACATCGTCGGCCTGCTGGCGGTGAACAAGGCCATCGCCTTCAAGCTGCTCAACACGCTCGTCGCCTGCCGCTATGTCTTCCGCGATCCCGCGTCCGGGCGGTATTGCCTGACGTTCAAGCTCAGCAACCTGGGCCTGCGGAAGATGTCCCGATCGCTGTTGCTGGACCAGAGCAATTCCATCCTGCGCGAACTGGCGGATGCCACCGGTGAGCTGATCCGGCTGGCCGTGGCCGAAGGCGACAGCATCACCTGGGTCTCTTCCATCCTGGCGCAAAGCCGGCTGTTGCAGCTCAATCCCAGCTATGGCTTCGAAGTGCGGCTGCACCTGCATGCGGCCGGCAAGGCCTGGTTGTCCACCATGAGCAGCGAGCGCGCGTTGGGGCTCGTGCTGCAACGCGGCCTGGAGCCCGCTACCGAGCATTCGCTCGCCACGGTCGAAGCGATCCTGGACGACCTGAAGCTGTCTGCCCAGCGGGGCTATTCGATTTCCTACGAAGAACATTCCCTGGGCGTGGGCGCGATCGGCGTACCCGTGATGGTGCGCCGGTTCGGCGACCACAAGGAATGCGTGGGCGTGGTGACGCTGGCGGCGCCGTGCGCCCGGATGAACCGCCAGGCGCTGGAGGACATCGCCCCGCGGGTCAAGGAAACGGTGGCGCGGCTTGCGGCGATCTGGCCGGTGGGGGACGGCCGCACTTACTCGTGATCTGACAAAAAATGCCCCCACGCTTGCCGCTACGCGGCGGCGCTGCCCCCCGAGGGGGTGCTTTTTGCCTTGGGGCGGCCCGGCGGCAAAAAATGCCCCCACGCTTGCCGCTACGCGGCGGCGCTGCCCCCCGAGGGGGTGCTTTTTTGCCTTGGGGCGGTCCGGCGGCAAAAAATGCCCCCACGCTTGCCGCTACGCGGCGGCGCTGCCCCCCGAGGGGTGCTTTTTTGCCTTGGGGCGGTCCGGCGGCAAAAAAAGGGGAAGCGTGTTCGCTTCCCCTTGGTGAGCCGTCTGGCGTTGCCGCCTACCGCTTCAGCTTCGCGAAGGCCGCGGCCATCGCGCTTTCTCCCGGCGGAGGCGAGCTCATGCCACGATCGCGCCCGCGACCGCCGCCTCCCGGGCGGCCGGCGCCGGCGCTACCGCCGTCGCCACGGCGCGCGGGGACCGAATCATCGTTCAGGCGCATGGTCAGCGCGATGCGCTGGCGCTGCAGGTCGACTTCCTGCACCTTGACCTTCACCGTCTGGCCGACCCGAACCACGTCGCGCGGATCCTTGACGAATTTCTCGGACAGCGCCGAGATGTGGACCAGGCCGTCCTGGTGGACGCCGATGTCGACGAAGGCGCCGAAGTTGGCGACGTTGGTGACCACGCCTTCCAGGATCATGCCCTGGCGCAGGTCGTTCAGCGTCTCCACGCCGTCCTGGAAGGTGGCGGTCTTGAACTCGGGGCGGGGATCGCGGCCGGGTTTTTCGAGTTCGCTGAAGATGTCCTGGACGGTGGGCAGGCCGAAGCGTTCATCGGTGAACTGCGCGGGCGAGACGCCCTTGAGCGCGGCGCGGTTGCCGATGACTTCGCGGATCTCGGTCTGGAGCTTGGCCAGGATGCGTTCGACCACCGGATAGGCTTCCGGGTGGACGGACGAGCAGTCGAGCGGGTTGTCGCCGTCGGCCACGCGCAGGAAGCCGGCGGCCTGTTCGAAGGCCTTGTCGCCGAAGCGCGGCACGTCCATGAGCTTCGCGCGCGAGGGGAAGGCGCCGTTCTGGTCGCGCCAGGACACGATGTTCTTGGCCAGCGCGGCGTTCAGGCCGGAGACGCGGGTCAGCAGCGGCGCCGAGGCGGTGTTCACGTCCACGCCCACGGCGTTCACGCAGTCCTCGACCACGCTGTCCAGCATGCGGGCCAGTTCGCGCTGGTTGACGTCGTGCTGGTACTGGCCGACGCCGATGGACTTGGGATCGATCTTGACCAGCTCGGCCAGCGGATCCTGCAGGCGGCGGGCGATGGAGACGGCGCCGCGCAGGCTGACGTCGAGATCGGGGAATTCGGTGGCGGCCAGTTCCGAGGCCGAATAGACGGACGCACCGGCCTCGGACACGACGATGCGGGTCAGGTTCAGGTCGGGGTAGCGCTTCATCAGGTCGGCGGCCAGCTTCTCGGTCTCGCGCGAGGCGGTGCCGTTGCCGATGGCGATGAGTTCGATCTGGTGGCGGCGGGCGATGCGGGCCAGGGTCTCGATCGAGCCGTCCCAGTCGCGGCGGGGCTCGTGCGGGTAGACGGTGGCGGTGTCCAGCAGCTTGCCGGTGCGGTCGATGGCGGCCACCTTGACGCCCGTGCGGATGCCGGGGTCCAGGCCCAGCACGGATTTCGGGCCGGCGGGCGCGGCCAGCAGCAGATCCTTCAGGTTCAGGGCGAAGACGCGGATGGCCTCGGCTTCGGCTTCTTCGCGCAGGCGGGCCAGGTTCTCGGTCTCGAACGAGGGCAGCAGCTTGACACGCCAGGTCCAGCGGCAGACTTCGCCCAGCCATTTCTGGCGCGGGCTGACGTCCAGGCCGAACACGCCGTCCAGGCCGACCAGCTTGGCGACGCGCGCCACGCAGGGATGCGGGAGCTGTTCTTCCAGTTCGGGTTCCAGGCCCAGGCGCAGTTCGAGCACGCCTTGCTGGCGGCCGCGCAGCATGGCCAGCACGCGGTGCGAGGGCAGGGTGCGCAGCGGTTCGTTGAAATCGAACCAGTCGCGGAAATTGGCGCCTTCGGCTTCCTTGCCCTCGGCCACCTTGGAGTAGACCAGGCCGGTGCTCCACAGGTAGCCGCGCAGGTTCTCCAGCACCTCGGCGTTCTCGGAGAAGCGCTCGGTCAGGATGTCGCGGGCGCCGTCCAGGGCGGCCTTGGCGTCGGCCACGCCGGCCTCGGCGTTGACGTAGGTGGCGGCGGCGGTTTGCGGATCGATGGCCGGATCGGCGAGAATGGCATCGGCCAGGGGCTCCAGGCCCGCTTCCCGGGCGATCTGGGCGCGGGTCCGGCGCTTGGGCTTGTACGGGGCGTAAAGATCTTCCAGGCGCTGCTTGGTGTCGGCGGTGGTCAGCGCGTCCTTGAGTTCCGGCGTCAGCTTGCCCTGCTGGTCGATCGAGGCCAGGATGGCCGCGCGGCGGGTTTCCATGTCGCGCAGGTATTCCAGCCGCACTTCCAGGTTGCGCAGGACGGTATCGTCCAGGCCGCCGGTCACTTCCTTCCGGTAGCGGGCGATGAACGGCACGGTCGCGCCGTCATCCAGGAGTTCCACCGCGGCGGAGACCTGCGCCGGGCGCGCGCCGAGTTCTTCGGCAAGCTGGGCGATAATGCGGGATTGGGCCTGGGTGTCGAGTGCCTCGCCCCGGTCGGTGACCATAGCCATCGAGTCCGTCCTACCTTGGAAAATGAAGCCGCGGATTTTGCCACAGTCTGAGAATATGTCCTTAATTGCTTTCCGCCCGGGCGTTACGCAATGTGTCGATGGCCCGCCGGCCACGGGCCGCTGGGCCGCCCGGCTGGCGCGCTGGCTGCTGCCCGCCGCCGTGACGCTTGCCGCCGTGCCGGCGTTGGCGGCCGGGGGGGACGAACAGTCCGTCCCGGCCCAGAACTACGCATCGAAAGAAGCGGCCCAGGCCGCCGCCGACGCCGCCAAGGCCGAGTCCGACCGCATCAAGCGGCAGTACGACGTCGAAGCGGCCGAGTGCATGCACAAGTTCTTCGCCAACCGCTGCGCCGAAAAGGCCAGGCTCGAGCGCAATGCCGGCGTGACGCGTACCGATGCGGAACGCCGCGCGGCCGAACTGTACATCCGGCGCGAAGAGGCCCGCGAGCGGCACGAGAAGCGCGATCGCGACAATGCCGAGCGCGACGCCAAGGCAACCGACCGCGCCGCACGCAAGGCGGAGGAAGCGGCCAGCCGTCCGCCGCCCAAGGCGGAACCGGCCCCGCCGCCGCGCCCGTCGGCCCCCGCCGCCGCGCCGGCGCCGCGTCCGCCCCGCGACGTGGACGACCCCGCCGTCCGTGCCCGCAACCGCGCCGAGTTCGAGCGCAAGCAGGCCGAGGCGCGCGAATATGCCGAGAAGCAGGCCCGCGATCGCCAGGAAGCCGAGGCCAAGCGCGCCCGGCGCCGGGCCGACCGCGAGGAAGAGGCCGAGCGCCTGAAGGCGCGGCAGCAGGAAGAGGGCGCCCCGGCGCCCGCCGGGAAGCCGTGATGGATGACAGGACCCAGGTGCTGACCGCGCGCATCGTCGAGTTGCAGCTCGAGCACCGCGACCTCGACGCCGCCATCGAGCGGTTGGCGGTCGATACCGGGGTGGACGAACTGCGCCTCAAGCGCATGAAGAAGCGCAAGCTCCAGCTCAAGGACCACATCGTGGCCTTGCAGATGCAACTGATTCCGGACATTCCTGCATGACGGCTTCGATCATGGACATCGGCGCCGACGTGGCCGCCGTGTTCGCTGCCGATGGTCCGCTGGCCGGCAAGCTCAAGGGCTACCGGCCCCGGATCCAGCAGATCGAACTGGCGCAGGCCATCGCGCAGGCCATCGGCGATCGCGGCACCCTCGTGGCCGAGGCCGGCACCGGGACCGGCAAGACCTTCGCCTATCTCGTGCCGGTGCTGATGCATGGCGGCAAGGTGCTGGTCTCGACCGGGACCAAGACGCTGCAGGACCAGTTGTTCGCCCGCGACCTGCCGGCCGTGCGGGATGCGCTGGGGCTGCCCGTCGTCATCGCGCTGCTCAAGGGGCGCTCCAACTACCTGTGCCACTATCACCTGGAACGCACCGTGGGCGACGGCCGGCTGGCCTCGCGCGCGGAGGTCGCGCAACTGCGCAAGATCGAGTCGTTCGCCAAGCACACCCGCAGCGGCGACAAGGCCGAGCTGGCCGAGGTGCCCGAGAACGCGGACATCTGGCACAAGGTCACGTCCACCCGCGACAACTGCCTGGGCTCGGACTGTCCGGCCTTCCGCGAGTGCTTCGTGATGCAGGCCCGCAAGCGCGCGGTCGAGGCCGACGTGGTGGTGGTGAACCATGCATTGTTCCTGGCCGACCTCGCGCTCAAGGACGAAGGCATCACCGACCTGCTGCCGGCCGCCGATACGGTGGTGTTCGACGAGGCCCACCAGTTGCCGGCCGCCGCCACGCGCTTCCTGGGCGAGTCGGTGTCGTCGCACCAGTTGCTGGACTTCGCGCGCGACGCCACGGTCGCCGGCCTGTCCCATGCGCGCGAAAGCGCGGACTGGCCGGTACTGGGGCAGGCCGTCGAACAGGCCACGCGCGAGCTTCGGCTGTCGTGCGCGGCGGTCGAGAAAATGCCGGGCCAGCGCAGCACCTTCGACACGCTGCCCAATCCCCGGGATTTCGGCAAGGCGGTGCAGCAGGTGATCGATACGGTCCACACCCTGGGCCGCATCCTGATGGCCGTGGGCGAACGCCATCCCGACCTGGACATGGTGGCCAAGCGCGGCCCGGACCTGATCGCGCGGCTGGCGCGCTGGACCGAGGCCCATGGCGTGCCGCCGGCGCATGCGGAACAGGCCGCCAAGCCGGCCGAATCCGCCTGGCCGGAACCGGCGCCGGCGTCGTCCTCCGAACCTTCCACCGAGCCGCCCGCGCAACGGGCGGACGACGGCTGGGTGCGCTGGGTGGAAACAGGCGCCAGCCACATCCGCCTGCATACGGCGCCCTTGTCCGTCGCGCAGGCGTTTTCGCAGTATCGGCCGGCGGGGCAGGCCTGGATACTGACCTCGGCCACCTTGTCGGTGCGCGAGGATTTCTCGCATTTCACGCGCCAGCTCGGCCTGTACGAGGCCACGACCGGCCGCTGGGAGTCGCCGTTCGACTACGGATCCAACGGCCGCTTGTTCGTGCCGCACGGCATCCCGGCGCCCCAGGATCCGCGCTTCACCGAAGGCTTCGTCGAGGCGCTGCTGCCCGTGCTGGCGGCCAGCCGGGGCTCGGCGCTGGTCCTATGCACGACCCTGCGCGCGGTGGACCGGGTGGCCGAGCTGCTGCAGGAAGCCTTCCGCGCGCGAGGGTGGGAATGGCCCCTGTTCAGACAGGGCGACCGTTCCCGCCGGGAACTGCTGGAACGCTTCCGCACCAGCGCGCACGCGGTGCTGGTGGGCAGCGCCAGTTTCTGGGAAGGCATAGACGTGCCGGGCGACGCGCTGACCCTGGTGGCCATCGACAAGCTGCCGTTCGCGCCGCCGGACGACCCGGTGCTGGACGCGCGCATCCGCGCCAGCCGCGAGCGGGGCGGCAATCCTTTCTTCGAATACCAGTTGCCCGAGGCTGCCATTGCGCTCAAGCAGGGAGCGGGGCGGCTGATCCGCACCGAAACCGACTGGGGCGTGCTGATGGTGGGCGACCGCCGGCTGGTCGAGAAGCCCTACGGCAAGCTGCTGTGGCGCGGCCTGCCGCCGTTCACGCGGACGCGCAACGTGGCGGACGTCGAAGCCTTCTACGCCGAGCGGGCCGAGGTGGTCTCGCCCGCGGCCTGAGGCCGCTAGCGGACGACCACCGACACGCTGGTCCGGGGCGGGACGGTAATGGTTTCCTCGTACACGTCGCGGATCGCGGGTCGAACGAACGGAAAGAAGCCGCGCGGCTGCAGGTACATCGGCACGCCCGCGGGCAGCCCGTAGTCCGCGTACAGCGAACCGTCCATCGGCACGAGTTCGTAGCCGGCGTCGCTTCTGGCGCCCAGCCCGAAGTTCGGCGGCGAGGCCGCCGGCAGCAGCGCGATGGCCGTGCCTATGCGGCGCAGCGTCGTCTGGACGCCGGGGCCGCCCACGTCGCGGATGGCCTTGTCCAGGATGCCCCAGGAATCCGGCGCGCCGGTCTCGTCCAGCAGCCGTCGATAAAGGGCCATGCCGTAGTGGCGCAGCAGGTAGGCGCCTAGGGTCGAGTTGATGTTGTAGCTGTCGCAGCGGTCCACGGCCAGGATGGGGATGGACAGGATGTCGCAGTTGAAGCCCTGGTCGCGCAGCCAGTAGCGGACGAAGAAATCCCGGTTCTCGTGGTGGCGGTTCAGTCCGGGCAGGTAGAGCGCGTCCTCGGCCATCAGCGCCATCAGTTCGACGAACCAGGATTGGTGGAAGTATTCCTGGCCCGGCTCCTGGGCGATGACCTGACGGTAGCGGGTGGCAAGGTGAGTCAGTTCATGGGCGAAGGTAGCCAGTTCGTCCAGCACCGGATTGTAGAAATTGTCGTCGGAGATGAAGACGACCAGCGCCTCGTTGCTGAGATTGTCCTCCGGCGGGCCGGCCGGGTCGTTCAGCCCGACGTCGTTCCAGTGCACCGTCCCGGCCGCCATCATGTCGCGGATGAAGGCCACGTGCAGGTCCTGATCAGGGGCAAGGGCCGGCAACCCGACGTCGGGATACGGCCCCCACGGCGGTCCGGACAGTGCAACGGTTCGATCGTAGACCGCGGTTTCTCCCTGGACCAGGTCGCGGATGAAACCGTCCAGCATCCCGTCCGTCACGCTGCCCGCCGCCTGGGTTTGCGCATCGACCCAGACGTGGATGCCGCGCCCGTCGCGGGCCACGGCCTGGCGGACCAGGGTCGAGCGGCGGAACGCGTCCTCCTCCGTGCCCATCCCGTATCCGGACACCCGCCAGGTGCGCACGTCTCCGAGCCGGGGCGCGGGGGCGGCCGCGCGCGGCGCGATGATCCTGGCCGAGGGCGAGGGCTTGCGGCTTTTCAACCCTTGCATCGGATCGGCCGCCATCGGCGGCAGATCGGGCCGCCGATGGCGGCGCGGGCCTTCGGTCCTGGCCGCGTCCGCGCCGGCCGGGGCCGCCAGCCTGGCGGCGGCGGCTGCCAGAGGATAGGGCGATCGCAGGTACAGCTCCAGCGCGGGCAGGCGCTGCGGCGTGTTCCCATGGTTGGTGTAGATCAGTTGCACGTCCTTGCCGGCCAGGCCTGCCAGCCTGATGGGCAGCGCGACCCGCTCGTCGCCGGTGTTGGTGTACTGCCAGATGCCGATGCCCGAGCTCGCGTAGCGGTGGGCATCGATGGCGCCACAGCGGGGGCCGCCGCAATCGACCTCGAGTTGCGGGCCGGCCGAAGGGGGCTCCGGCGGCGCGGCGGGCTCGCTATCGCCGCCGCATCCCGACAGAAGGATCAGGCCGGCGGCCGACAGCAAGGCAAGCACGCGCATGGCGAGGCTCATGGCGGCTCCTAACGCACGACGACCGACAGGCTGGCATGCGGTGGCACGACGATGTTTTCCCGGTAGGTGTCCCGTACGGCCGGCCGGGCAAAGGGGAAGAAGGCGCGCGGCATCAGGGTCATGATCGTATCGGTCGGCAGGGCCAGTTCGCTCGCGTAGGTAGCGCCGTCGATGGCGGCCAGCGTGTAGGCGCCGTCGGTCCGTTCCGGCAGCCCGTAGCCTTTGGGCGAAGCGGCCGCCGGCAGCAGGGCGATGTTGGTGGCGAAGCGGCGTAGGGCGGCATCCGCGCCTTCTCCGCCCGCCTGCTTGATGGCGTCGTCCAGGATGGCCCAGGAATCGGCAGAGCTGGTGTTGCGCAGCAGTTGCCGATAGAAGCCGATGCCGTATTGCCGCAGCAGGTAGGCACCGAAGGTCGCCTGTGCGCCAAGGACATAGCAACTGTTGTCGGCTGCGTCCCGCGCGGTCTTCAGGCCGCAGTTGAAGCCGCCCGTGGCGCCCATCGACAGCCAGTACCAGCGGTAGATGTCGCCGACGGGTTGATACGCATCGCTGCCGGGCAGATACAGGATGTCCTGCATCATCAGGGCCGTCATCATGTCGAGCCAGGGTTCGAAGGACTGGTCGTTGGCGGGTAGCGCCGAGCGGTGATAGATGTTGGCCAACTGTGTCAGCAACAGCGCCATGGCTGCGGGCGGTTCGCCGGAATCGTAGTAGTCGTCCGGCTGATAGAAGCGCTCCGTGGTCAGGTACACGGCAAGTGCCTCGTTGCTGGTGCGGACGTATTCGTCGAAGTCGGGATTGCCCGTCTGCTGGCGGATGCGCAAGTCCCGGCTGCCCGGGTAGGACACGTAGGCCAGCTCCTTGCCCAGCACGATGTTCAGGTCCTGCGCCGGTGGTATCGCTCCGGCTGTTTCATGTTGTCCCCACGGTTCGCCAGCGAGTTCCGTGGCTCGTGTGTAGACGGACCGCGGGCCGGCCGTGACGCGTTGCAGGAGGGTGTCCAGCATCGCGTCGTCGACCAACCCGTCGCCGTATTGATCGTCCTCCAGCCAGATGTTGACCCGGCGCGAGCCATCCGGTCCCTGGGCCTGGTCCTGGCGATGCAGTGTGAAGGGACGTTCGACCCGGCCCTCGGTCCACGTATCGACCCACCACAGGCGCGTGGCGCCCACGACGGAGGCAGGGGCGACGGCCCGGCTGGCGGTGGCCTGTTTTTCCGTGGCCAGATTCTCCGCAGCCTGTTTCGAGGCGACCGGCATGGCCAGGGAAAAGGCGGGGGCGCGCCGCGCGGCCGCGGGCACATCCGCCGGATAAGGCGAGCGCTCGAACAATTCGATGCCGGGCATCTTCAGCGGCGCGTCGTCGTGGTTCGTCATGATCAACTGCACGTCCTTGCCGGCCAGGCCCGAGATGTCGATTTCCACCTCGCGCCGTTCGCCCGTCGTGTTCGTGTATTGCCAGATGCCGACGCCGGAGCCCAGGTAGCGATGGGCGTCGACCGCGCCGCAATGGGGGCCGCTGCAATCGACGGCCAGCCGGGCGACGGCCGGGGGCGGCGGCTCGGGGGTGTCGGGCGTCACGGCGCCGTCGCCGCCGCAGGCCGACAGCACGAGCGCCGGACCGAGCAAGGCCAGCCGGAGGGGAAGGGTACGCATGCGTAGCGAAAAGGAGAGCATGGCTTTTCCTTGAGACGATTGCCGGTGATGTCCGGGCCTATCGGATGACCACCGACAGGCTGGTGTGGGGCGGTACGGTCACGGTTTCCCGGTAGGTGCCCTGGATACCCGGGCGCACGAAGGGAAAGATGCCGTAGGGGGCGAGCTGCATGGGCGTGGCCGTGGGGAGTTCGCTGACGGCGGCGTAGCGGGCGCCGTCCATGGGGACCAGCGCATAGCCGCTCTCGTTGCGCGCCGGCATGCCAAAGCCCGCCGGCACGGCCGAGGCGGGCAGCAGGGCGGCGGTCGTCGAGAACCGCTGCCAGGCCTGGGCGAACCCGGCTCCGCCCGCCTGCCGGATGGCATCGTCCAGGACCTCGAACGAATCCTGCGAACTCGTGTTGTGCAGCAGCCCGTGGAAGAACTGCACGCCGAACTGGCGCAGCAGGAAGCCGCCAAAGCTTCCCACCCGGTCATAGCCGTAACAGGCCTGGGTGTAGTCCTGGGCCGAGACGGAACGCAGATCGCAGTTCAGGGAGCCCCATCTGACCAGCCGGAGCCAGCTCGCGAGCCGGTCGTCCCGTATCGGGTGCGCCGGATCGAGATCTTCCCGGTATTGCACGTCCTGCATCATGGTGGCGACCATTTCTTCCAGCCATGTGTCGTTGGTGTAGGAAGTCGTGCGGCTGAAGTCGCGCCCATAGGCGGTGGCCATGTGGGTCAGTTCGTGCATCAGCATCGAAGGTCCGTAGCCGGAAATGCCGAGCGGGTCGTACAGCGCGGCGGCGTGGAGGACGACAACGAGGGCTTCGTTGCTGAAGCGCAGCAGGCTGTCTAACTCCGGAATGCCGGTGGGTACGTCGCGCTTGAGCAGGTTGATCTGGCCGAAGTAGCCGCCGCTGTCGAATCCGCCGGCAATGACGATGTGGAGATCCTGGTCGGGCGGGATGGCGTTTTCGTACGGGCTGGGACCCCAAAGCGGTCCGGCCAGCGCGGACAGCCGGGCGTAGGGTGCATCGTCCCCGGCCAGGACGCGGTCGGCCAACTGGTCCAGCATGGCATCGGTGATGCGATCCGGACCTTCCACCGGATCGGCGACCCACAGGTTCACGCGGCGAGGATCCGTACCCGAGGCCATGACCTGCTTGCGCAAGGTGGCAGGGCGCAAGAGGGGAGGATTCTGTTCGCTGAAGCGGTTGCCTATCCACCATTCCCGTCGGTCTCCGGTCCGGGGCGGGACATAGGCATCGGGAACGGTCCGCAGTTGCGGCGAGACGCGTGGCTGCGCACGCAGTTTTCGCCAGGCAGCCGCCGGAATGCGCTCGTGGTCGAGGGAGCGGGACGGAAGGGGGTTGCCGGGACCTGGAGGGGGGCCGCTCAGGGCTGCCATGGGCGCCTCCAACGGATAGGGCGAGCGGACGAAGAGTTCGAGCGCCGGCAGTTTTTGCGGCACGTCGGAATGGCTGGCGTAGATCAACTGGACATCCTTGCCCGGGATGCCGGCTATCCGTATGGGCAGCGCCACCCGTTCGTCCGTGTCGTTCGTGTATTGCCACAGGCCGATGCCTTGGCCGTCGTAGCGGTCGGAGGCGATCGCGCCGCAATGAGGGCCCGCGCAGTCCACCGCCAGGCTGGCCGCGGGAGGCACGACGGGCGGGGCCGGCAGGGCTTGGTCGCCATCCCCGCCACAGGCGGCCAGGAGCAGCCACACGCCATGGATGGCCAAAGAACTGATCGGGGCGCGTGTTCGTGCAGAGGTGGTTGTCATGGCGGATCCTTGCTATCGGATGACGATGCTCAGGCTGGAGCGCGGCGGAACGAGCAGGGTCTCGCGGTAGCTGCCCAGGATGCGGGGCCGCACGAACGGGAAGAAGCCGTAGGGTTCCAGGTAAAGCGGCACGCTGTTGGGCAATGCGGTGGTGTCGGCATACCGCGCGCCGTCCAGCGGAATGAGCGAAATCTCTCCTTCATGCCTCTCGGGATAGCCGAAGCCCGAGGGCGAAGCCGCCGCGGGAAACAGGGCCGCGCTGCTGCCGAAACGGCGCAGCATGGCCTGGAAGCCGTCGCCCCCCACCTGCCGGATAGAGTGGTCGAGGACCTCGAAAGAGTTGGTCGAGCTGAAATCGTTCAATAGCGAGACGAACAGATCGGCGCCGTGCTGGCGCATCAGATAGGCCGCCAGCGTATTGACCGTGTTGTAGCCATAGCAGGCCCGGTCCGGCGACGGGATCGGATACATGTCGCGCAGATCGCAGTTGAAGCCACCGCGCTGGCCCCAGATCATCCAGTCTCGGAAACGCGACGCGGTGTCGGAGGGCGCCGGGTCGTCGGGATGGTAGACCAGGTCCTTCATCGCTTCGGCGACCGTTTCGTTCAGCCAGGAGTCGAGGGTGTACTCGTTGCCGCCGAGAATGCCTCGATAGAACCAGAATACGATGTGTGTGAGTTCGTGCGAGAAATTCTGGATGAAGTCGGTGTAGACGTCATCGGGGGCGTAGATGGTCCGGGCGTGCATGTACACCGCCAGGGCTTCGTTGGACTGCTGGATGCGGGGAAGGTCCGGATAGTAGTGACGCACGTAGGAGTCGGTATAGCTGACGTAGCCCAGGACCTCCATCCGCTCGACGATCACCACGTTCAGGTCTTCGCCGGCGCCGATGATGTCTTCGTAGGGATTCTCGTTCCAGATCGGCCCGGCGATCCTGGTCACCCGGTCGTAGGTGGATCGGATCCCTTGCTGTAGTTGGTCCAGGGCTTCGTCGGTCAGCACGCCGGCGTCCGTGACCGCGTCCTCGACCCAGATGTTCAGGGTCCTGGGATCGGCGCCATCGACGCGGAAAGTGCGTCGCAGCGTGGTCGGACGCAGCGCCTTGGCGTCGTCCCGGTACGAAAAGTCATTCACCCACCATTCCTTCGTGTCGCCCACCCGATGGGACGCCGCGGCGGCCATGCGGGTCAGGGCCGGTCCGGAGGCGGTTTTCACGCGCGGGCGGGGCAAGGCACGCATGTCGTAGGGCGCATGAGGCGCACGAGGGAGCCGGCTTTCCGCCGGATTCGAGGCGGGGCCCGCCGCGCGCAGCAGCGCGGTCGATGCGGCCGCGTCGACGTAGGGCGAGCGCAGGAACAATTCCAGCGGTGGCAGCTTCTGCCGCGCATCCGCCTGGTTCACGTAGGAAAGGTGCACGTCCTTGCCCGGTATGCCGTCGATGCTGACAGGTACTTCCACGCGTTCGTCGGTGTCGTTGGTGTACTGCCAGACGCCTACGCCGGAGCCGGCATAGCGATGGGCGTCGATCGCGCCGCAGCGTGGCCCGCTGCAATCGACGGTCAGCCGCGGGCCGGTCTCGGGAGGCGGCGGCACGGGGGCGGCGCCGTCTTCCCCTCCGCCGCAGGCGGCCAGGGCCAGGATGGAAAGCAGCGACAGCACGCGCGGCAGCCGGGCGCGGAGTCGTGGGAGCATGGGCGATACCTGTCGGGTGGGGAACTTGGCCTCAAGCGTATCGGAGTGTCCCGCAGCGCGCATTGGCCTAAGGTCCAATGCCTGGGTCTTCCGTCCGTGATAGCGTTGTGCCAGTTTCCGGAATTCCGAGCCCGATGTCCGCCTCCCGCCTTCCCCTTGCCGAACAGCTCCAGGCCGAACAGGCGGCGATACTTCGCCGCAACCTGCCGTTTTCGCTGTGCGGCGCGCTATTGACGGTGGGCCTGGTGTGGGCGGCGCTGCGCGATGCGGTGCCCGTGGGCCAGTTGCTGGCCTGGTTCCTGGCGCAGGCAGCCTGGACGCTGGTTCGTGCCTGGGGCGTGTCGCGGTACAAGCGGGCGGCCGGCAGCGCGGCGGGCCTGGCGCGCTGGCGCCGGGCCGCCATCGCCACGACCGGGGTGGCCGGACTGCTGTGGGGAATTCCCTTCGCCTACTGGATGCTGCACGTGGATCTGCCGCACCAGATGTTCCTGATCGTCGCGCTGCTGACCCTGGGCACGGGAGCGATCTATGCCTATTGCATCGACCTGCCGCTGCTGTATGCCTTCGAACTGCCGTATTTCTCGCTGCCTTTCGTCGCCATCCTGGCGATTCCGGGCACCATGCATACCGTGCTGGCGCTGGCGGCGGCGCTGTACCTGGCCGTGACGCTGGTGTTCGCGCAGCGCATGTCGCGCACGCAGATCGATTCGCTGCGACTGCGCTTCGAGAATCTTTCCCTGGTCGAGAGCCTGCAACGCGAGAAGGAAGCGGCCGAACGCAGCGACCTGGCCAAGTCGCGCTTCCTGGCCGCGGCCAGCCACGATCTGCGTCAGCCGGTCCATGCGCTCAGCCTGTTCATCGGCGTGCTGAAGGAACAACCGCTGCCCGACGAGAGCCGGCGCCTGGTGGACAGCGTGGGCAAGGCCGCCTCGGCGCTGGGAACGCTGTTCGAGGCGCTGCTGAACATCTCGCGCCTGGACGCCGGCGTGGTGCGTGTCAACCGGCGGACCTTCGCGTTGACCGCGCTGTTCGACCAGTTGCTGCTGGAGTTCACGCCGCAGGCCGATGCCAAGTCGCTGGTCCTGCGCGTGCGGCCCACGCGGGCGGTGGTCTACACCGATCCGGCGCTGCTGGACCGCATCCTGCGCAACCTGGTCGAGAACGCCATCCGCAACACCTCGCGCGGCGGGGTGCTGCTGGCGTGCCGGCCGCGGCGGGGGGCCTGGCGCATCGAGGTCTGGGACACCGGGGCGGGCATCCCCGCATCCGAACAGGACAAAGTGTTCTGGGAGTTCCATCAGTTGAACAATCCCGAGCGGGACCGGGGCAAGGGTCTGGGCCTGGGGCTGGCCATCGTGCGGCGCACGGCCAAGCTGCTCGGGCATGCCGTCGGGCTGCGCTCGCGCCCGGGGCGGGGCAGCGTGTTTGCCATTACCGTGCCCCGGATGGCGGAACAGCTCGGCGGCCAGCCGGCCGCGGCGCCGGCCGGCCGCACCGCCGGCGCGCTGCGGGACCGGCTGGTGTTCGTGATCGACGACGACACCGAGAACCGCCAGGGATTGCAGCTGCTGCTGGAGGCCTGGGGCTGCCGGGTCGTGGCCGGCGGCAGCGGCCGCGAGATCCTGCTGGCCGCGGCCCGTCACGACCAGCGGCCGGACCTGATCATCAGCGACTACCGGCTGCGCAACCATGAGACGGGAATCGAGGTGATCGACGCCCTGCACGAGGAATACAACGACGAGAACATCCCCGCGATGCTGGTCAGCGGCGACACCGATCCCCAGCGCCTGGCGGAGGCGTCGGCGCGGACCTGGCCGCTGATGCACAAGCCGGTCGAGCCCGCCGAGCTGCGGGAAGTCATGGTACGGCTACTGGGTTAGCGTCGGCAGGCCCGAGGCTTTACCTGGGTTTGCCGAACAGGCCGGCGCGGCGCGCGGCCAGCACCGCCTGGGTGCGGTTGACCACGCCCAGCGCGGCGAAGATGGCCGAGATGTGGGCCTTGACGGTTTTCTCGGTGGTGGCCAGCCGCTCGGCGATCTCGCCGTTGCGCAGGCCCTCGCACAGCAGGCACAGCACCTCGGTCTGGCGCGGCGTCAGGCGGCCCGGCGGCTGCTCGGACAGCACGGCCAGCGAGGCGGGCAGGGGGCTTTCCGGGGGCCGCACGACCTGTCCGGCCAGCACCCGCCGCATGGCGTCCAGCAACTGCCCGACGTCGGCCGACTTGTGCAGGAAGCCGTGGGCACCGGCGGCCAGCGCCGCCTCGGCGTCCTCCTGGTCCTCGGAGGCGGACAGCACCATGACCCGCAGGCCGGCGCCCGCGCGCCGCAACTGGCGCACCAGCGCCGCGCCGCCGAGATCGGGCAGGTAGTAATCCATCAGCGCGATGTCGGCCGTGGCGTCCCTGAGCAGGGCCAGGGCCTCGGCGCCGTCGGCGGCGGTGCGCAGATGCAGCGAGGGGCCGGCCGCTTGCCGCAGGGCAAGCGCCAGCCCCTCCCGGAACATGGCGTGATCGTCGATCAGCAGGGCACTGGTCACGGGCGTGGTGCCCTTACCAGATCTTCCACCACGGGCCGCTTTCCTTCTGGAAGCCGCTCTTGACGAAGGTGCTGTCGGGATAGTTCATGCTCAGCACGCGCGAGGCATCGTCGCGCAGGTCGGTCATGCCCATCTTGTCGTAGGCCAGCACCATGATGTAGAGGGCTTCCTCGACCGCGGGGGCGCCCTGGAAGTCGCGCACGGCGGTCTGCGCGCGGTTGACCGCGGCCACGTAGGCGCCGCGATCCAGGTACAGCCGGGCGACGTGGACCTCGTTCATCGCGATGGAGTTGACGAGGTAGTTCAGCCGCAGGCGGGCGTCGGGCGCGTACTTGCTGTCGGGGAAGCGGGCGACCAGGGTCTTGAACGCGTCGAACGACTCGCGCGCGCCCTTGGGGTCGCGCTCGCTGGGGTCCTGCCGCGTCAGGTTGGCCAGGAAGGCGCTGTCCTGGTAGAAGTTGATCAGCCCCTTCAGGTAGAGCATGTAGTCCAGGCTGGGGTGGTTGGGGTGCAGGCGCTCGAAGCGGTCGATCGCGGCCAGGGCCTGGGCGTTCGAGCCGTCCTTCCAGTAGACGTAGGCGATGTCGATCTGCGCCTGCTGGGCAAAGACGCCGAACGGATAGCGCGATTCGAGCTTTTCCAGCAACTTGGCCGCCTGGGTCCAGTTGCCGGTGTCCATCTCGTCCTTGGCCTCCTTGTACAATCTTTCGGCAGTCCAGCCCACCGTGGGGTCGGGTTCCTTGCCGGTATTGGCGCAACCCGCCAGGACGAAAAAGGCCAGCAGGCAGGCCAGGGCCAGGCCCAGCCGCGTAACGAGGCTCTGCCGCCGGGCCGGGGCCGGATGCCCGCAGGCTGCTTGCATTGCCAGGGAATTCAACTGCATGGTGGTGTCCCTCACCAATAGACTATCCATGATTATATTCGGGCTTCGCGGCCACGCCCTCCAGAAACATGTCATCTTCGCTGCAGTCCCAAGATATCGAAACCCAGGAAGCCGAACCGCGCCTGCTGGACCTGCCTCCCGGCACCCGCGCCGGCCGCCTGGACAAGGTCCTGGCGCAACTGCTGCCCGAGCATTCCCGCAGCCGCCTGCAAGGCTGGATCGAGCGCGGCGGCGTGCTGGTCAACGGCAAGGAAGCGTCGGTGCGGCAGGTCGTCGGGCCGGGTGACCAGCTTACGGTCTGGGAGGAAGCGGCGCCCGAGTCGCTGGCCTTCACGCCGGAAGCCATCGATTTTCCGGTCGTGGCCGATAGCGCCGACTGGATCGTGGTCGACAAGCCGGTCGGCCTGGTCGTGCACCCGGGGGCGGGCAACTGGCACGGAACGCTGCTGAACGGCCTCCTGCACCGCTACCCCGAACTGGCCCAGGTGCCGCGTGCCGGCATCGTACACCGGCTGGACAAGGATACCTCGGGGCTCATGGTGGTGGCGCGCACCATCACGGCGCAGACCTCGCTGGTGCGGCAGTTGCAGGCCCGCACCGTCGGGCGGCGCTATCTGGCGCTGGTGTCGGGCCACGTGCGGCGCGGCGGCACCGTCGACCGGCCCATCGGCCGGGATCCGCGCGTGCCGGTGCGCATGAGCGTGGAGCGGCCCATCGCCGCCAAGCCGGCCATCACCCATTTCGAGCCCCTGCGCCTGGGCCGCTCGCCCGGCGGCATGCCGGTGACCGAGGTCGAGTGCCGCCTGGAAACCGGCCGCACCCACCAGATACGGGTGCACATGGCCAGCATCGGCCATCCGCTGCTGGCCGACACGCTGTACGGCGGCAAGGCGGTGGAGCCCGCCGCGCGGCAGATGCTGCACGCGGCCCGGCTGCAGTTCGACGATCCGGTCCTGGGCCTGTCCCGCGTATTCCGCGCGCCGGTGCCGGACGACATGCAGGCCGTCGTGCGCGTGATCGCCTGGGACGATGACGGACAGGACGCGGACGACTACCTGGACGAGGAGGACGAGGAATGAATGCCGCCGAGCCGTTCGTGCAGGAAGGTCCGGCCTGGCCCGGGCTGCGCATCGTCGCCACCACCCGCGGCGGTGGCGTCAGTACCGGGCCGTACGCTTCGTTCAACCTGGGCGCCCACGTGGGCGACGCACCCGAGGCCGTGGCCGCGAACCGCGCGCGCCTGCGCGCGGTACTGCCGTCCGATCCGCTGTGGCTGGAGCAGGTGCATGGCACGCGGGTGGCCGACGCCGACCGCGAAACGGATCCCGCGCCGGCCGACGCCGCCGTCACGCGCGCGCCAGGCAGGGTGCTGGCCATCATGACGGCCGACTGCCTGCCGGTCGTGATCGCGGCGCCCGGCGCCGGCGTTCTGGCCGTGGCCCATGCCGGCTGGCGCGGGCTGGCGGCCGGTGTGCTCGAGAACGCCGTGGCGGCGATGGCCGTGGCGCCGGGCACGGACCTGCGGGCGTGGATAGGGCCGGCCATCGGCCCGGCGGCATTCGAGGTGGGGGACGAGGTCCGGGCCGCCTTCGCGCGCATGGCCGAACCGCCGGCGCATGCCTTCGTCCCGACGGGCGGGCGCGACGCGGCGGGGGCGCCCAAGTGGCTGGCCGACCTGCCGGCGCTGGCCGAGCAGCGGCTGCGTGCCGCGGGCGTGGCCACGGTCGCGCGCAGCAATCTGTGCACGGTGGCCGGCAACGACCGCTTCTACTCCTACCGGAAGGAAGGCGTCACCGGACGCTTCGCGACGCTGGCCTGGCTCGTCCCCTGACCGCCAGGCGCTCAGGGCGGCGCATGGCCGCCATCTCCATCAGGGTTTCTCTTGATCAGGGTTTTCCGGGGTGTCGCGCGCCGCTTCGCGCGCGCGGCGCAGCCGCTTGCGCATGGGCGCGGTGAAGATGTACAGCAGGATCGCGACCGGCAGCAGGCCGTAGAACAGCAGGGTCGCGATACCCGCCAGAATCGTGGGCTGCGCCAGGGACATCAGCAGTGTCACGTAAAGCCAGCCGATGGCGACGAGGAAGGAAAAATGCATGGGTCGGCGAAGATGAAATATGAGTGAAACGTCGGTCCGATCGGCGCGCCGCGCAGGCATTGGCGCGGGTCTTGCGCGATTTGACAGCCGCAGGCGCGCTATGCACTATGGCATCTAGCGTAATCGAATCAACAAGGTGTTCTAGTGAGTCAGTCCAGGCAGGATTCTACGAACCCCTTGGCGTGGCTGGAAGCATGGCAGCAGATGTTGGATCAGAGGGTCGACATGCCTGGGTCGTCGGCGCCTTCGAGTCGCATGCTGTCGGGCGGGCACGCCATGGCCCCCGAGAAGCTGCTGGAGATCCAGCAGGAGTTCGCGCAGGAATGGGCCGATCTGTGGCGGGCCGCCAGCGCCGGCGAGCTCGAACCGTTGTCCGATCAGCGCTTCGCCGGTGAAGCCTGGGGCGCCAGCCCCGGACATGCCTTCATGGCGCATGCCTACCTGCTGTCCGCGCGCACCATGCTCAAGATGGCCGACAGCATCGAGGCGCCCGAGCACGTCCTGAACCGGCTGCGCTTCGCCACCATGCAATGGGTCGAGGCCATGTCGCCCTCGAACTTCCTGGCGCTCAATCCCGACGCGCAGCGCCGCCTGCTCGAATCCGGCGGCGAAAGCCTGCAGCAGGGCATCGCCAACCTGATGGCCGACCTGCAGAAGGGGCGCATTTCCCATACCGACGAATCCTCGTTCGAGGTCGGGCTCAACCTGGCCACCACCGAAGGTTCGGTGGTGTTCGAGAACCGGCTGTTCCAGCTTATCCAGTACAAGCCGCTCGCGCCGCGCACCTATGCGCGCCCGCTGCTGATCGTGCCGCCCTGCATCAACAAGTTCTACATCCTGGACCTGCAGCCGCACAACTCCTTCGTGCGCTTCGCGCTCGAACAGGGCATGCAGGTGTTCATGGTGTCGTGGCGCAATCCGCTGTCGGCCGATGCCGACGGCGTGCAGCATGCCGACTGGGACGCCTACCTGCAGGAAGGCGTGCTCGAGGCGATCGGCGCGGTCTCGTCCATCTCGCGGCAGCCGCAGATCAATGCGCTGGGATTCTGCGTGGGCGGCACGCTGCTGTCGTCGGCGCTGGCCGTGGCGAAGGCGCGCGGCCAGGACCCGGTGGCCTCGCTCACGCTGCTGACGACGCTGCTGGATTTCGCCGACACCGGCGTGCTCGACGTGTTCATCGACGAAGCCCAGGTGCTGATGCGCGAACAGCAGTTCGCCGCGGGCGGCGTGCTGGCGGCGCGCGAACTGGCCACCACCTTCGCCTTCCTGCGCCCCAACGACCTGGTCTGGAACTACGTCGTCAACAACTACCTGAAGGGACAGGCGCCGTCGGCCTTCGACCTTCTGTACTGGAACGCCGACAGCACCAACCTGCCGGGACCGTTCTACGCCTGGTACCTGCGCAACACCTATCTCGAGAACAACCTGCGGGTGCCCGGCAAGGTGCGCGCCTGCGGGGTGGGACTGGACCTGAGCGCGCTCGACATGCCGGCCTACGTGTACGGCTCGCGCGAGGACCACATCGTGCCCTGGACCTCGGCCTACGCGTCGACCGCGCTGCTGCGCGGGCGGATGCGCTTCGTGCTGGGGGCCTCGGGCCATATCGCGGGCGTCATCAATCCGGCCTCGCGCAACCGGCGCAGCTACTGGGTGCGCGAGGACGGCAAGCTGCCGGCCGACGCCGCCGCGTGGATGGGCGGGGCGCGCGAAGTGCCGGGCAGCTGGTGGAACGACTGGGCAACCTGGATCAAGGAGCACGGAGGGCGCCAGGGCAAGGCGCCGGGCGCGCTGGGCGGCGCCGATCATCCCGTCATCGAACCCGCACCGGGCAAGTACGTGCGGACCAGGGCGGTATGACAGGAGACATACGTATTCTGCGGGTCAAACGGCGGGGGGTTCCGCCGTTTCATAAGGAGGCATCATGAGCGGAAAGATAGCGTACGTGACGGGCGGCATGGGCGGCATAGGCACCGTCATCTGCCAGCGGCTGGCCAAGGCGGGGTTCACCGTCATCGCCGGCTGCGGGCCCAATCGCGATTCTCAGCAGTGGCTGAACGAACAATCGGCGCTCGGTTATACGTTCCACGCCTCCGTGGGCAACGTGGCGGACTGGGATTCCACCGTGACCGCGTTCGCCAAGGTGCGAGAGGAATTCGGTCCGGTCGACGTGCTGGTCAACAACGCGGGCATCACCCGCGACGGCGTCTTTCGCAAGATGACGCTGGAGGACTGGCGGGCCGTCATCGACACCAACCTCAACAGCCTGTTCAACGTCACCAAGCAGGTCATCGGCGACATGACCGAGCGCAAGTGGGGGCGCATCATCAACATCAGTTCGGTCAACGGCCAGAAAGGGCAGTTCGGGCAGACCAACTATTCCACGGCCAAGGCCGGCATCCACGGCTTCACGATGGCGCTGGCGCAGGAAGTGGCGTCCAAGGGCGTGACGGTCAACACGGTCTCGCCCGGCTACATCGGTACCGACATGGTGCGCGCCATCCGTCCCGACGTCCTCCAGAGCATCGTCGACACCATCCCGGTGAAGCGGCTGGGCACGCCGGACGAGATCGGCTCCATCGTGACCTGGCTGGCCTCCGACGACGCGGGATTCTCCACCGGCGCGGATTTCTCGCTGAACGGCGGCCTGCACATGGGGTAAGCCCCGATCCGGCCCGAGGCGTTCCACGCCGGGTTGGACTAAACTTGATGGCTGGTGCGGTCGGCGGACCGCACCGGTTTCATACAAATCTAAGTTGGGGGCAAGCATGGCGCAGCAAGCGGGAGCCGGCAACGCGTTGCGGTTGATAAAAAAATATCCCAATCGCCGGTTATACGATACGCAGACCAGCACCTACATCACCTTGGCCGACGTCAAGCAGCTCGTGCTGGACAACGAGACCTTCGAGGTCGTCGATGCCAAGTCCGGCGAGGACCTGACCCGCAGCATCCTGCTGCAGATCATCCTGGAAGAGGAAACCGCCGGCGCGCCCATGTTCACGTCCACCATGCTGGCCCAGATCATCCGTTTCTACGGCCATGCGATGCAGGGCATCATGGGTTCGTACCTGGAAAAGAACATCCAGGCCTTCATGGAGATCCAGAACAAGCTGGGCGAGCAGTCCAAGGGCCTGTACGGCGGCCAGTTCGGCCCCGAGGCCTGGGCGCAGTTCATGAACGTCCAGACGCCGATGATCCAGAGCATGATGAGCAACTACATCGAGCAGAGCAAGAACCTGTTCGTGCAGATGCAGGACCAGATGCAGAACCAGACCCGGTCCATGTTCACCACTTTTCCCTTCACCTCCGCGTCCAAGGACGACGAGCGCAAGTAGCGCGGGGGGGCGGCTGCCGTAACCCGGTAAAATGCCCCCATTCCGCTAATTCCGGCCGCGAGTCGCGCTCGCGGTGCGCCCGATGTCCATCCATTCATCCGATTCCCCGATCAACACCGCCATTCCCCGCGTGGCCTTCGCCAGCCTGGGCTGTCCGAAGGCGGCCTCGGACTCCGAGCAGATCCTGACCCAGCTGCGCGCCGAAGGCTACGAGACCTCCAAGACCTACGAGGACGCGGACCTGGTCATCGTCAATACCTGTGGCTTCATCGACGATGCGGTCAAGGAAAGCCTGGACACCATAGGCGAGGCCTTGCAGGCCAACGGCAAGGTCATCGTGACCGGCTGCCTGGGCGCCAAGAAGGAGTCCGACGGCGAGGGCGTGGTGCAGAAGATGCATCCCAAGGTCCTGGCCGTGACGGGGCCGCACGCGACCCACGAGGTCATGCAGGCGGTGCACCAGCACCTGCCCAAGCCCCACGATCCCTTCAGCGACCTCGTGCCGCCGCAGGGCGTGCGCCTGACGCCCAAGCACTACGCCTACCTGAAGATATCCGAGGGCTGCAACCATCGCTGCAGCTTCTGCATCATCCCGTCCATGCGCGGCGACCTGGTGTCGCGGCCCATCCACGAGGTCATGCGCGAGGCCGAGAACCTGGTCAAGGCCGGCGTCAAGGAAATCCTGGTCATTTCGCAGGACACCAGCGCCTATGGCGTGGACGTGAAGTACCGCACCGGCTTCGTCGACGGCCGCGCGGTGCGTACCCGGATGACCGAGCTGGTGCGCGAACTGTCCAAGCTGGGCGCCTGGATCCGCCTGCACTACGTGTATCCCTATCCGCACGTGGACGAAGTCCTGCCGCTGATGAACGAGGTCCACGAGAACGGCGGCCGCGTGCTGCCGTACCTGGACGTGCCGTTCCAGCATGCCAGCCAGCGCATCCTGAAGCTGATGAAGCGTCCGGCCTCGTCCGAACGCAACCTGGACCGCATCCGCGCCTGGCGCGCGATCTGTCCGGACCTGACGATACGCAGCACCTTCATCGCCGGCTTCCCCGGCGAGACCGAGGCCGAGTTCGAGGAAATGCTGGACTTCCTGCGCGAGGCCGAGCTCGACCGCGTGGGCTGTTTCGCCTATTCGCCGGTCGAAGGCGCAGCCGCCAACGAACTGCCCGATCCCGTGCCCGACGACGTCCGGCAGGAGCGCCAGGCCCGCTTCATGCAGGTCCAGGAAGCGGTGTCCCGCAAGCGCCTGGCGCGCCGCGTCGGCAAGGTCATCAAGTGCGTGGTGGACGAGGTGGGCCCCGAAGGCGGCATTGCCCGCTCCATGGGCGATGCGCCCGACATCGATGGCAAGGTCTATGTGGCGCCCGTGGACAAGCCCTGGAAGCGCTACAAGGTGGGCGACATCATTTCCGTCCGCATCGCCCGCTCCGACGATCACGACCTCTGGGGAAGCGTAGGGTAGCCCCGGTTTATCGCTTTATCAGCAGCGGGGCGATTTCCGCCGCCAGGCGTTTCAGCGTGGGCGCGACGGTGGCGGCGACGTGGGCGTCGGTGAACAAGGCGTCCGAGGCGCCGCAGGTCAGCACCAGCGTGCGGTGACGGTCGGCGGGTTGGACCGGGACGCCGATGGCGGTGAAATGCTCTTGCGGATAGCGCATGAGCACCGCGCCATGCCGTTCGTAGTCGTCCAGCGCCGCCCGCAGCCGGCCGGGGGCCTGGCCGGCATCCCATCGCCCATCCGCCTGCAACCCGGCAATGATGCGTTCGCGCTCGGCCCGCGGCTGGGCCGCCAGGTATGCCAATCCCAACGATGAATCGGTCAGGCCCACGGTCGAGCCGATGTGCAGCATCACGCGCCGCACCTGGGCGGGCTCGCAACGCTGGATGACCACCATGCTGGCTTCGTGCCGCTCGGCCAGCAGCACCGTGGTGCCCAGGGTATCGGCGGCGGCCTTCATGAGCGGCACGGCATAGTCATTGATCCCGGTCTGCGCGACCACGGCATAGCCCAGCAGCAGGGCGGCCGCGCCCACGCGCAGCTTGTCGTTGGCGGTGGGCACCAGATAGCCCAGCGCCGCCAGCGTCTTGCACAGCCGCCAGACGGTGGGCTGCGGCAGACCGGTCAGCCGGGCGATTTCCGTGGTGCCCAGTTCGGCGCGCGCGGGCGTGAAGCAGCGCAGGATTTCCAGGCCCCGGGCCAGCGCGGTAACGAACAGCGGATCGGTTTCTTTCATGGCGCGGGCGGGCCTTGACACCCTTCAAGGTGAAGCCCAGAATAAATTCATAAAACGAATTATCAATTCATATAATGAATTATTCAAGCCCCATGCAGCAAGATTGCACGCCGGAGCTGGCCGAAATGCGTCCCGCCATCCGCCGTTTCGTCGGTGAACGGCTGGAGCCCCTGGCCCGCCAGATGGACCAGGACGGCCAACTGGCGCCTTCCGCGCTGGCCGAGAT
Source organism: Pigmentiphaga sp. H8 (assembly GCF_003854895.1). NCBI lineage: Bacteria > Pseudomonadati > Pseudomonadota > Betaproteobacteria > Burkholderiales > Alcaligenaceae > Pigmentiphaga > Pigmentiphaga sp. H8. Next base: position 2,741,301 of record NZ_CP033966.1, read on the forward strand.
GCGCCAACAGGGCTACCTGGGCATGCGCCTGCCCGCCGAATACGGCGGAGGGGGATTCGACCTGGCCACCTATTGCCTGGTGATGGAGGAAGTGGCGCGCTCGCACCGCGTCTTCACGGTCATGCTCGATTGCACCAGCGGGCTGACGCCTATCGGCATCGCGCGCCATGGGACGCCGGCGCAGCGCGGCAAATACGTCGCCCGGCTGGCCAGCGGCGAATGGCTGGGCAGCTTCGCGCTGACCGAGCCCGAGGCGGGGTCGGACGCGGCCGCCTTGCGCACCACGGCGGAGAAAACGGCGGGGGGGTGGGTGATCAACGGGCTGAAGCAGTTCATCAGCGCCGCGCATCGTGCGCAGGTGGTCATGGTGCTGGCCGTGACCGATGCGGCGCGGCGCGCGCGGGGCGGCATCACGGCCTTCCTGGTGGACCAGGGCACGCCGGGTATGCACATCGCGCGAGTGGACAAGACCATCGGCTCCGATCCCATCGAACTGGCCGAGATCCGCTTCGACGGCTGTTTCGTACCCGACGAGGCGGTGCTGGGCGAGGTCGGCGGCGGATTCGGCATCGCCATGGGGTCGCTGGCCAGCGGCCGCATGGGAGTGTCGGCCGCGTGCATAGGCACGGCCGACCGGCTCTTGGAAGAAGCCGTGGCCTACGCCAAGACCCGCGTCACCTTCGGCCAGCCACTGGCCGACAGGCAGGCCATTCAATGGATGCTGGCGGATTCGGCCACCGAACTGGCGCTGGCGCGGTCGCTGGCCTACGACACCATGCGGCGTATCGATGCAGGCCAGGACGCGGGCACGGCCACCAGCATGGTCAAGCTGTTCTGCTCCGAGATGGTGGGGCGGGTGGCCGACCGGACGGTGCAGATACTGGGCGGCTCGGGCCTGATCCGCGGCGTGCCGGTCGAGCGTTTCTATCGCGACGTGCGGCATTACCGCATCGGCGAAGGCGCATCCGAGATCCAGCGCATGCTGATCGCCCGGGCGTTGTTGAAATGACGGCCCGCCCGCCGAACGTCGACGGGGAAAGCCGGCCGCTGGCGCGGCGGCTGGCGGCGTTCGCGCTGGGCCTGCGGCGCGCGGACCTGTCGCCGGCCCGGCGCGGGAAGGTCGCGCTGATCCTGGCGGACTTCCTGGGCTGCGTGCTGGCCGGATCCAGCCTGCCCGAGGCCGAATCGGCCTTCGTGCTGGCGCAGCCGGGCGAAGTTCGGATTCCCGGCGCGCCGGCCGGCCTGAGTCCGGAGTCGGCCGCCATCGCGATGAGCACCCTGGGCTCGCTGCTGCAATGGCACGACGGCTACGGCAGTGGCGGCAATCATCCTTGCAACACCATCATTCCCGCGGTGTGGTGCATGCGCGAGGACCGGAGCATGGCATCGGTCCATATGGCCATCGCGGTCGGCTACGAGGTCGCGAACCGGCTGGCGGCCAGCGCGCATCCGGCCCTGACGCTGGCGGGGCTGGCGCCGACCTCGTGCACCGGCGCGATCGGGGCGACCGCCGCATTGGGACGCCTGCTGGAACTGGACGAGGACACCCTGGCGCGCGCGATCGGCAACGCGGCCTTTTCGTTTCCCGCGGCGGCGCTGCGCGGCCTGACCGAACACGGTTCGGCGGTGCCGCTGCATGGCGGCCTGGCGGCGCGCTGCGCCATCGAATCGGTGAAGCTGGCGCGCGCCGGCCTGGGGGCGGGCGCACGTGTCTTCGAGGGCGGCGCCGACCCGGGCGTCCTGGACGTGCTGCGCAGCCGGGGGCTCGCGCAGGATCCGGAAACCTGGCGCGGCGAGACGCTGGACGGCGTGTACTTCAAGCCCATTCCCGCCTGCCGCCATGCCCAGCCGGCCATCGATGCCATCCAGGCCATCTGGAGCGGCGGGGCGTTGGCCGCGCGGGACATCGAACGCGTCGACGTGCACACCTATCCGGTCGCGCTGCGCTTCGGACAGGCGCCCGGACCGTCGCACGAGCTGTACGACCGCCTGATGAGCGTGGTCTGGACCGTGGCCAGCGCCTTGTGCCACGGCCGGTACGACCTGTCGAACGTACGGAGGCCCGCTGTCGAGCCGGAGGTGACGCGGCTGTATCCCCGCATCCACCTGCATGTGGACGAGGCGTATGCGGCGCTATATCCGCGCTACCTGCCGGCGCGGGTCGAGATCGCGCTGCGCGGGGGCGGCCGGCGCACCGGCACCTGCATGATGGAGTACGGCACGCCGTCCGAACACGGCCCCTATTCGCCGGGCGGCACGCACGTACCGCCGCTGGACAAGGCTGGGGTGGAGCACAAGTTCCGCGAGCTGGCGCGTGCCGCGCTGGACGACGGACAGGCGGACGCGCTGTGGCGCGAGGCGAGGGCGGTGGAGGACTTGACCGGCCAGGCGGCGGCCGAGGTTGGCTGATGCGGCTTTCTAATTGTCCTATTGACAGAACAATAGATCATAAATAAAGTCCTCCGGAGTATCTTGAATGCAAGAGGGGCGCATGTCGGAAGTCAAGCTCGATCCGGTCACGCTGGCGGTCCTGAAGGGGCGGCTGGAGCAGATCGCCGATGAAATGGACGCCACGCTCTACCGCAGCGCGTTCAATCCCATCATTGCCGAGGCCCACGATGCCTGCCATGGGATCTACGACGGCGCGACCGGCGATACGCTCGTGCAGGGCAAGTCGGGCCTGCCGGTGTTCGTCGGGGCGATGGCCTTCGCCGTGCGCGCCGCGGTCCAGGCGGCGCAGCCCCTGGGCGGCATGCGCGAGGGCGAGGTCTGGCTGTTCAACGACCCCTACGAAGGCGGCACGCATGCCAACGACTTCAAGCTGGTCAAGCCCTTCTTCCTGGAGGGGCGGCTGGTTTGTTTCCTGGCCTCGGCGGCGCACTGGCACGACGTGGGCGGCAACGTCCCCGGTAACTACAACCCGGCCGCCACCGAGTGCTGGCAGGAAGCGGTCCAGATCCCGCCGGTGCGCATCGTGCAGCAAGGAGAGGTGAATCCCGACGTGCTGGCCATCCTGCGCGCCAACACGCGGATGCCCGACAGCCTGTGGGGCGACCTGAACGGGCAGCTCGCGGCGCTGGAGCTGGGCGAGCGCCGCCTGGCCGAATTGTTCTCGGCCTATGGCGAACCGCGGGTGACTGGCGCCATGGGCGCCCTGCGCGAGCGGGCGCGCAAGCTGATGCGGGCGCACATCGCGTCGCTGCCCGATGGCCGCTATTCGTTCGAGGACTACCTCGACAATGACGGCATCCGCGACGAGATGCTGCGCGTCGCGCTGGACATGACGGTGGAGGGCGAGCGGCTGGTGCTGGACTTCTCGCGCACCTCGGGTCCCTGCGCGGGCGCGGTCAATATCTCGCGCGCCACCGCGGTGGCGGCCTGCTATGTCGCGCTCAAGCATCTGTTTCCCGATGTGCCGGCCAATGCCGGCGTGCTGGACGCGGTCGAGTTCGTGATGCCCGAGGGGCTGCTGATCACGGCGCAGCGGCCCCGGCCGGTCGGCGGCTACACCGAGACCATCCTGCGCATGATAGACGTGGTCTTCAGCGCGGCGGCGCAGGCCGATCCGACGCGCGCCGTGGCCCAGGCCTACGGCACGATCAACGCGCTTTCCATCGCCGGGCTGCGCAGCGACGAAGGGCGCCAGGGCCAGCGCTGGGTGATGTTCAGCTTCTTCGGCGGCGGCCACGGCGGCCATGCCGGCGGCGATGGCCTGAGCCACGGCAACGCGCCCATTTCCACGGCCACGATACCGCCGTTGGAAATCATCGAGGCCGCGTATCCCGTGCGCTTCACGCAGTGGTCGCTGCGGCCGGATTCAGGCGGGCCCGGCATGCACCGGGGCGGCCTGGGCGCGATCTACGAGATCGAACTGCTGGAGCAGTCAGCGCAGGCCTTCGTCTTCGGCGAACGCGGCAAGTCGGCTCCCAAGGGCATCGCGGGAGGCGGCAACGGCGCGCTGAACCGGTTCAGCTACCGTGTGGACGGCCAGTGGCGGACCCCGCCCATGGTGTCGAAGATGATGGGCATACCGCTGTCCCGCGGCGACCGGGTCAGGCTGGAGACGCCGGGCGGAGGCGGTTATGGCGATCCCGCGCGGCGCGACGGCGCCGTCGTGGAGCGCGACCGGGCCATGGGATATGTGACGGAGGGTGGGCAGTGAGCGGGCAGCAGCGGGTCGTCGGCGTCGACGTGGGAGGGACATTCACCGACTTGTTCGTGCTGGACGAGGCGGACCAGTCGGTGGCCGTGGTCAAGGTCCCGTCCACGCGAGGCGAGGAAGCGGTGGGCTTCATGAATGGCATCGCGCGGCTGGACGATGCCGCCGACGGCGCGGCGGGTATCGCCACCATCATCCATGGCACCACCGTCGGCACCAATGCGCTGCTGGAGCGCAGGGCCGCGCGCACGGGACTGATCACCACGCGCGGCTTCGCCGACGTGCTGGAGATGCGGCGGCGCGACCGGCCGCATACCTGGGGGCTGCGCGGAGAATACCTGCCGCCGGTGCCGCGCGACCTGCGCAAGGAAGTGGACGAGCGCGTGCTGGCCGACGGCTCGGTCCATACGGAAGTGGACCTGGGCCAGGTCGCGGCCTGCGTGGGCGAACTGCTGGCGCAGGGGTGCGAGGCGGTCTGCGTCTTCTTCATCAACACCTATGCCAACCCGGCCAACGAAGCGGCAGCGGTGGCGCGCGTGCGCGAATTGTGGCCCAACGACTGCGTGACCTCGTCGGCCGAGGTCCTGCCCGAGATCCGTGAATTCGAGCGCGTCTCCACGGCCAGCCTGAACGCGGCATTGCAGCCCGTCGTGGGCGGCTACCTGCGGCGGCTGGAAGGCGACCTGCGCGAGCGCGGCTTCGACGGGCAATTGATGATCGTGCAGAGCAACGGCGGCGTGATGTCGCGGCAGACGGCTTGCGAGCTGCCGGTGCGCACGACGCTGTCCGGACCCGCGGCGGGCGTCATCGCCTGCGCCGCGATCGCGCGGGCGGCGGGCCATCCGGACGTGATGACGGGGGACATGGGCGGAACCTCGTTCGACGTCTCGCTGGTGGTGGACGGGCGGGTGGCGCTGGCCGAGCAGACCAGCATCGCCTTCGGCATGGTCGTGCGCTCGCCGATGATACAGATCGAGACCATAGGCGCCGGCGGCGGGTCGATCGCCAAGGTGGATGCCGGCGGCATGCTGCAGGTGGGGCCGGAATCGGCGGGCAGCCGTCCGGGGCCGGCCTGCTACGGGCATGGCAATCCCTACCCTACGGTCACCGACGCCAACCTGCTGCTGGGCCGCATCGACGCCGCGCGGCCGCTGGGCGGCGGGCTGTTGGGCAAGCTGGACGTGGAACTGGCGCGCGCCGCCATCCAGACCCATGTGGCCGAGCCGCTGGGCCTGGACGCGCTGGAAGCGGCCGAGGCCATCCTGACCGTGGCCAACGCCAAGATGGCCGGCGCCTTGCGCCTGGTGTCCATCGAGAAGGGACACGACCCGCGCCGCTTCGCCTACATGCCCTTCGGTGGCGGAGGCGGGTTGCACGTGTGCGCGATGATGCGCGAAACCGGCGTGGAAACGGGCATCGTGCCGCGCTATCCCGGCGTGACCTCGGCGCTGGGATGCGTGATGGCCGACTTGCGCCACGACGCGGTGCGGACCATCAATCGCGGTCTGGGCGACGTGGATTTCGAAACCCTGCGCGCGCTGGTGTCCGAGTTCCGCGAACGCTGCGACACGCACCTGGCCTCGGCCGGCGTGGCCATCGCCTCGGTGCGCGAGGAACTCTTCCTGGACATGCTCTACCAGGGCCAGACCCATACGGTGATGGTGCCGGTCGAGGCCGACCGCCTGGACGCGCAGGCCGTGGCGGCCGCGTTCGAAGCGGCGTACCGTACCGAGTTCGGAAGGCTGCTGCCCGGCATCCCCGTACGCATCATGAACCTGCGCTACGCACGGGTGGGCGTGCGGCCGAAGTTCGACCTGCGCCTGCTGGCGCCGCCGGGCGATGTATCGTCCGGGCCGGCCGGCACGCAGCGCGTCCACGTCGATGGCGCCTGGACGGACGTGCCGCGCCATGCGCGCCTGGACCTGCCCGTGGGTACGCGGGTAGAGGGGCCGGCCATCTTCGAGCAGCCCGATACCACCGTGTGGCTGGAGCCGGGTTTCTCGGCCACGACCGACGAGCACGGCAACCTGATCCTGAAACCGGTTTGACCCGGGCGGGATGGCCCGCCCGGCATGCGATGCAAGTCCTGTAGACGATGAGGTAGGCGAAATGAGATCCCGCATCAAGCTTCGTGAGCATCTGGCCATCCTGTGCGCCGCGCTGGCGGCCGGCGCCCCGGCCGCGGTCCGTGCGCAGGACTATCCGTCGCGCCCGGTCATGATGATCAATACCTGGGCGCCGGGCGGCCCGTCCGACGCCATCATCCGACCGCTGCTGGAGAAGTTCTCGCAGAAGTTCGGCCAGCCCTTCGTGCTGGAGAACCGCAGCGGTGCCAACGGCAGCATAGGCACCAGCTACGTGGCGCGCTCCCGCAACGATGGCTATACGCTGTTGTTCGCCAACGTCGGACCGATCGCCATCAGCCCCTGGCTGCCCGACAAGCCCAGCTACGATTCGATCAAGGACTTCCAGCCCATCGGGCAGATCGTGTCGGGGTCCACGGTGCTGGTGGTGGCGCCGTCGTTCCCGGCCGGCAACATGCGCGAGTTCATCGACTACGCGAAGAAGAACCCCGGCAAGATCACCTACGGATCGGTGGGCATAGGCAGCAGCACGCACGTGGCGGGCGCCACGCTGGCCAAGATGGCCGGCATCCAGATGGTCCATGCGCCGTACCGGGGATCCTCGCAGATCCAGGTCGACATCATGTCCGGCCAGATCCAGTCCGCCTTCGTGAGCCTGGGCGGGGCGCTGGAACTTATCCGCGCGGGCAAGCTCAAGGCGATCGCGGTCAGCACCCAGTCGCGCTCGTCGGTGCTGCCCGAGGTGCCGGCGGTGTCCGAGACGGTGCCGGGCTTCGACTTCAATGTCTGGTACGGGCTGATGGCGCCAGCGGGCACGCCCAGGGACGTGGTGCAGACGCTGGCCGACGCGCTGAAGGAAACGATGGCGATGCCGGACATCAGGAACCGGCTGCTGGCCAGCGGCCTGGATCCCCATCCGACCGGCCCGGCCGAGTTCGCCAGGAAGATCGAGCAGGACCTGGCGGCCTGGAAGCAGGCCGTCGCCAATGCCAACCTGACGCCGTAACCGAGGACGCGATGACCTCACACAGCTACGACATCCCGGCCATCGACGCCGTGGTCAACATCTGGACGCCGGAGCTGCTGGCGCAGCGGCCCAAGCGCGATGCCTTCTACAGCGGCAAGATGAACGTCGATACCGCCGTCATGCAGGGCTTGTCGCACGAAGACATGCTGCGTCGCATGGATGCCGCCGGCATCGAGCAGGCCTTTCTGATCGCCGCCAAGGTCGGGCCCTGGCAGCACCGCGCCAGTTATCACGTGCCCTACGAGGCGGTGGCCGAGGCGGTCAATCGCCATCCGGACCGCTTCCACGGGCTGGCCGGACTGGATCCCACGGAAGGCATGCGGGGCGTGCGCGAACTGGAGAAGGGCGTGCGGGAGTACGGCTTCATCGGCGCGCATTTCTACCCCCATTGGTTCGAACTCGCACCCGACCATGCGAAGTGGTATCCCTTCTACGCCAAGTGCGCGGAGCTGGACGTGCCGGTACAGCTCCAGGTGGGGCAGTCCATGATCTACGATCCCTCGCACCGGCTGCGCAGCGTGGGCCGGCCCATCTGCCTGGACGCGGTGGCCTGCGATTTTCCCGAGCTGAAGATCATCGGGATACACGTGGGCATACCCTGGACCGAGGAGATGATCGCCATGGCCTGGAAGCATCCCAACGTCTATATCGGCACGGATGCCCACAGCCCCCGGTACTGGCCCGAGGCCTTCGTGAAGTACATCGACAGCTACGGCCAGGACAAGGTGATATTCGGCACCGATTTCCCCATCCTGGACTTCAAGCGGGCGCGCGACGAAATCGAGGCCCTGGGCCTGCGCCCCGGCCCGCGCGAAAAGCTGCTGCGCGCCAACGTGCTGCGCGTCTACGGGCTGGACCGATGAGTGCTGTCATGCCGATGCGCGGCGCGAACGTCGCGGACCAGCTGGCCCTGCACGCCAGCCAGCGGCCCACCAAGCCCGCCATCATCCATCGCGAGCGGGTCATCGACTACCGGCGGCTCGACCTGCTCGTGCGTCAGTGGGCCTCGCTATTGCTGGAGACCGGCGTGCAGCCCGGCGACGTGGTGGGCGTGGCGCTGAAGGACACGCCCGAGCACCTGGTGATGCTGTATGCCGTGGCGCGGGCGGGGGCGGTGATCCTGCCGGTGGACTGCCGCTGGCAGGCCGGCGAGAAACTCAGGGTGGCGCGGCATTTCGGCGCGCGCTGCGTATTGGTCGAGCCCGGGGACGATTTCGCGCCCGGGTTGTGCATGGCGGTCGACGAGGCCTGGCTGGCCCGCTCGGAACGGGTGGTGGCGCGCGACCGCTATGCGGACGAGGACCGGGGCTTCTGCCTGTCGCTGTCGTCGGGGACCACGGGGCGCCCCAAGGGGCCGCTGCTGTCGCACGCGCAGTTCATGAGCCGCTTCTTCACGCACTACGCCGACCTGGGGTTCGGCAGCCGCGAGACTTACATCAACGCCACGCCGCTGTACTTCGGCGGCGGGCGTGCGTTCTCGGTCTCGTCGCTGTACGTGGGGGCCACGGCGGTGCTGTGCCCGCCGCCCTACAAGGTCGAGGAACTGGCCGCCGAGGTGGCGCGGACCGGCGCCACGATCACCTTCCTGGTGCCCACGCTGCTGCGCCGCGTGTTGCAGGCCGATCCGCGCGACGTGGCGCCGCTGCGCGGCCTGCGCACGCTGATCTCGTCGGGCTCGCCGTTGACGGCCGAGGAAAGGCGCCGGATCCGCAACGAGGTCTGTCCCAACTTCATCGAGTACTACAGCTCCACCGAGGGCGGCGGCGTGACCGTGCTGTCCAACCAGGAACTGGAGGCGCATCCCGCCTCGGTCGGCCGCCCGGTGTTCGGCGTGCGCCTGGAAATCGTCGACGACCAGGACCGGCCGCTGCCGCCGGGGGCGGTCGGACGCATCCGCTATGACGGCGCCACCGTGGCGCAGGGTTTCCACCGCGACGAGGAAGCCAGCATCGAGGCCTTCCGCGACGGTTTCTTCTACCCGGGCGACCTGGGCTACCTGAACGAAGAAGGCTATCTGTTCCTGTGCGGCCGGGCCAAGGACATGATCATCCGCGGCGGCGTGAACATCTATCCGCTGGAGATCGAGTCCATTCTGATGACGCATCCCGACGTGCAGGAGGCGGCGGTGGTGGGCGTGCCTTCGAAGGAGTTCGACGAGGAAGTGGCGGCCTTCGTGACGACGCGCGGTACGCGCGACGCGGCGGCCCTGGCGGCCTGGTGCCGGGAACGGCTGGCTCCCTACAAGGTGCCGCGCCATTTCCATTTCGTCGACGAGTTCGAGCGCAACTCGGCCGGCAAGATCATCAAGCAACGCCTGGCCGAGGGGTTGGTCCCCCGTTAGCGCGGCATTGCCCATTTTCGCATCATCGCCCGCAAACCCGCATGCTTGCTGGCGCCGGATGATTTGTCCGCAGCCTTTCCCCAGGGTTGTTCACAGTGAGTGGGGATAAGTCCGCCCTCCGGTCCGGGGGCCGGGTAGTATATGCGGGTCCTTCCCGCCTTCCGGGAGATCCCGTGAACCCCGACCGTTCCCCGACCGCCGCCCGCTTGCGCCGGGTATTGATGGATACCGGCGCCTACAGCCTGCACCAGTCGTTCGACTACGGAGGACGGCTGGCCGGCAGCGTGGTGCATTGCAGCTTCGATGCCCATGAGCTGTCGTGTCCGGCGCTGCCTCACATGCTTCTGCTCGTCTCGCACGAGTACCGGCTGAGATCGGCCAGGTTCGATCTGGGCTGGGGATACCGCGACCACTTCGTCAATTTCGCCAATCCGCTGCACCTGATTCCGCCCGGTACCGCCTTTCGCTGGGTAAAGGACGGCCCGGCGCGGGTGTCGCTGCTGACGTTCGACCAGCAGGCGGCGCTGGAGATGTTCGACGAACTGGGGTGCCGGCGGCCGGTGGACGGCATGTGGTCGCTGGCCCAGCGCGGTTTCGTCAGTCCGCTGATCTACACGGCCCTGGGGGCGTTTTCCCAGGACCTGGGGGCCGGGCACGGGTCGCGCCTGCTGTCCGACAGCTTCGGCGCCCTGGTGCTGAATGAACTGGGCAAGAAATGGCGGGCGGAGCCCGCAGGCGCGACGGCCTCGCGCCTGGGTCCCCAGGCGCTGCGCAAGGTCACCCGGTACATGGACGAACATTTGGCCGAGGATGTTTCTCTGGCCGAGCTTGCTGCCTTGTGCGGTTTGAGCCGCTACCATTTCCTGCGCTGTTTCAAGGCCGCGCAAGGCGTGTCGCCGTATCGCCATCTGACCGCGATGAGGGTGGAGCGGGCGCGCCACCTGCTGGCGACGACGGACCAGCCCGTCTCATATGTCGCCAGCGTCTGCGGCTTCGCGTCGGCGGGCGCAATGGGCAGGGCCTTGAAGAAGGCCCTGGGCAGTTCGGCCTCGGCCTACCGCGCCACGGCCGGCCACTACGACGCCTGAGCCTGCGCGCCGGCCTCGACCTTGCGCGGCGCCGTTTCCTTCAGGAACAGCGACACCACGGTACCGAGCGCGATGCCCCCCAGCGCCAGGTACAGCGTGTACTGGATGCCGTGGTGCTGGGCGATGTAGCCGGCCACCACCGGCGCGACCCCGCCGCCGAATATCTCGCCCAGGCCGCTGACCGTGCCGATGGCCGAGGCCACCATGCCGGGAGGCGCCGCTTCGGTAGCGATGGGGCCCGTCATCAGGGCCAGCAGTCCGAAGCAGAAGAACGACACCACCAGCAGCACGCCGAACAGCGCCCAGGGCGAGGCCTCGGTCCGGATGAAGGCGTACAGGGCCAGCGCGGCGCCTATGAAGGCCAGGAAGGCGGCCGCGCGGCGGCCGATGAAGTCCGAGATGCCCGGCACGGCGAATTCTCCGAAGAACCCGCCGATGCCGATGGCCGAGACCACCAGTCCCATCTGCTGCGGCGTCAGCTTCAGATAGTCGGTCAGGTAGTTGGGCACCATGGCGCCCACCACGAAGATGCCGGTCATCGCGCACAGGATGGAGCCGACCGCGAGCAGCAGGTTGCGCCGGCGCAGCAGCTCTTTCCAGGACAGCGTGGCCCCGGCCGCCGGCGCGGCGGGCAGTCCGGCCTGGACGCCCTTGCCGGGTTCACGGATGACCTTGTACATGAACCACGCCAGGATCAGGCCCGGCACCGCCGACAGGAAGAACACGTAATGCCACGAGGGCAGCACGTCCATCAGCTGGGTCGCGATGATGGGCGCCAGGCCCAACCCGAACAGCGGGAAGGCGCTTTGCTGCAGCCCCTGGTTCAGGCCGCGGCGCCGGGGATGGGACGCTTCGCCGGCCGCGGCCACGCTGGCAGGGCAGAACGAGCCCTCGGCAACGCCCATGACCGTGCGGATGAGCATCAGGCTGATCAAGCCGGTGGCCAGCCCCGACAATCCGGACAGGCAGGAAAACGCGATGGCGGCCGGGATCAGGACCTTGCGTCGGCCGACGCGGTCCGAGACGCGGCCCATGGTGATGGAGAACACGCCCCAGGCCAGGCTCAGCACCCCGATCAGCAGGCCGAGGTCCTGGTAGGACAGGTCCAGGTCCTTCATCATGAAGGGGAACATGGGGGCGAGCAGCCAGCGGTCCAGGCCCATCAGGCCGAAGCCCAGCGCCAGGATGGTGACGGCCTTCCATTCATAGGCGGTGTCGTGCGCGTATGTCCGGGCCATGGTCATGCTCCGCCCAGCGCGTCCAGGACCTGGCGCGTGGAGACGACCTTGCCGAACACGCGGTCGATGGTGGTGAGCGTGGCGAGGTGCGAGGCGTCGTCGAAGCCGCCGGTGGCGTCGTCAACGAAGAAGACCCGCAGGTCGCGCATGAAGGCGCTGCGCGCGGTCGACTCGCAGCACACGCTGGTGACCGTGCCGGTGATGATCACGCTGTCGACCGCGTTGCGGCCGCGGATGTTGCGTATGACGGTTTCGAGCCGGGTGTTGTAGAACGCGTCGTAGCGATGCTTGGGGATGACGACTTCGCCGGGACGGGGCGCCAGTTCGGCGATGATCTCGACCCCGGGCGTGCCCGCGCGCATGCCGGCCGTCTTCAGGTGCGGCAGCTGTGTCGTTTCCAGCGGCGATACATCGAACTCGTCGTACAGCACATGCTGGGTGTAGATGACCGGAACGCCGGCTGCGCGGGCCTGGGCGACCAGCGCGGCCATGGCGGGGATGCGCTGGCGCGCGGCGGGAACCTCCATGGGCGCGTCCTGCAAGACGAAGTCGTTCTGCATGTCGACGACCAGCAGGACGGCCTTGGCGGGATCCAGGGAAAGGGAAGAGGGCATGCGGTTGGCCTCCGTGGCGATGGGTGGAAGGCCGAACATAGCGCCGGCGGCCGCGGGCCAAGCGCAGGAAATTGCGGTGATCGCGCAAAAGTTGCGCAGCGGAAGAGGAACTTGCCCATTTTTGCGTCACAGCCCGGAAACCCGCATGGAATCTGGGTGGAACGGGGTTGTGCCCGCGCTGTCCCCAGGGTTTTCCACATCGGCTGGGGATAAACCGGGTCAGCCCGGCGGCCGCGGGCAACTTTCCGGCCGGTCGGGCCAGGTGCCGTCGCGCGCCAGCCGCGCCGAGGTCGCGACGACCAGATCCCGGATGCCGGCCACCGCGCTGTGCGAGGCGCCATGGGAGGTCGCCAGCACCACCCGCGCGGCGGTGCGCAGGTCGGACACCGGGGTGGCCTGGACGCGGCCGGCCAGCCATTCCTCGATGAAGGACGAGACGATCATGACCGAGCTGCCGTTGCCCGCGGCGATCAACTGCACGGTCTGGGCCATGGAGTCCAGCTCGTGCTTGATCCTGAGTGCCAGGCCGCGCTGCTCGGCCTCGCGCGACAGCATCTGGCGCACACGGTGGCGCAGCGTGGGCAGCACGAGGTCCATGCGGGCCAGCTCGGGAAAGGGAACGGCCCGAGCGGGGGGCGTGGAGCCATCCGCCGGGGATACCAGGTACAGGGGCTCGTCGCGCAGGGGATCGATCAGATGGGGGCTGCCGGTCTCGCCCACGGTGAACAGGATGGCCATCTCGAGCCGGTTCTGCTTCAACAGCGTTTCGAGTTCGTCGGTCATGGCTTCGACCACGTGCAGCGTGACGTCGGGATGCGCTTGCTCGACCGTCTGCAGCAGGGGAACGGTCATCATGCGGCTGATGCTGCTGGGAATGCCGATGCGCACGATGCCGCGCGGCGATTCGGCGTCCTGCCGCAGATCGTGTTCGGCGGCCGCCACCATGTCCAGGATGCGGCGGGCGTGGCCGAGCAGCTTGCGGCCGGACGGCGTGGGCTGCACGCCATGGGCATCGCGCACGAACAGGCGGGTACCCAGCGAATCCTCCAGTTTCTGTATCTGCGCGCTAAGCGCGCTCTGCACGACGTGCAGGCGTTCGGCCGCCTGCGAGAAGCTGCCGGTTTCCAGTATGGTGACGAAGTAGCGCAGGCGTCGCAGATCCATGGCGGGCGTGGCCCGGGGGGCATCGCGGATCCAGATGGGGGCATCTGAAAAAACCGTTACCCGGGCTGGGGAACGACTGCCATTATAGGTGGCTGTCCCACCCGTCCTGGTCCCATGTACGCCGCTCCGCCCGATCTGCCCACCGAGGTCTACGCCGCGCTGCCGCCATCCCTGCACCTGACGCAGTCCACGTCGCCCTGGGTGCGCGCGCGGGGAGCCGGCCCGCTGCATTCCTTCCTGGAAGGCCCGGCTTTCGATCGGGACGGGGCGCTGTACTGCACCGACCTCGCCCATGGGCGGATCTTCCGCATCGATCCGGCGGGACGGTTCTCGCTGGCCTGCCGCTACGACGGCGAGCCCAACGGCCTGACGCTGCACCGCGACGGCCGCCTGTTCATCGCCGACCGGCGCCACGGCATCATGGCCATGTCGCCCCGGGACAGCCGTCCACGGACGCTGCTGGCGCCGGACGAGGCGCGCCGGCTCCAGGGCGTCAACGACCTTCTGTTCGCGGCCAATGGCGATCTGTATTTCACCGACCAGGGCGACAGCGCGCTGAACCGGCCCACGGGCCGGCTGTGCCGGCTGCGGCGCGGCGCCAGCCAGGTGGAAACGCTGGTCGACAGCCTGGCGGGCCCGAACGGCCTGGCCTTCGCGCCGGGCGAGCGGCTGCTGTACCTGGCCGTGACCCGCGACAACGCCATCTACAGCGTGCCGCTGGACGAGGCGGGGCGCGTCGGCAAGGTGGGGCGCTTCATCCAGCTGTCGGGCAGCCCGACCGGCCCCGATGGCCTGGCGACGGACATGCGCGGCAATCTGGCCGTCGTCCATGCGGGACTCGGTTCGGTATGGCTGTTCAGCGCGATGGGCGAGCCGCTGCTGCGCATCCGTTCGTGCGCGGGCCGCCGCACCACGAACGCCGCGTATGGCGGGCCCGGCCGGCGCACGCTGTACGTGACCGAGGCGGAGCAGGGCGTGATCCTGGCCGCCAGGCTGCCCGAACCCGGCCTGCCGCTGTACGCACACATGAAGAACGACAACGAGGAGACACCATGAAACGCATCGCGCTTGCGCTATCCATCATGACCGGGGCGCTGGGCACCGCGCACGCCCAGGACTACCCGTCGCGCCCGATACGCCTGATCGCGCCTTTCGCGGCGGGCAGCACCGTGGACATCCTGGCGCGCGCGCTGGCGCAACCCTTGTCGCAGCAGCTGGGCCAGCCGGTGGTGGTCGAGAACAAGGGCGGCGCGGGCGGCAACATAGGCGTGGACATGGTCGCGAAGGCGCCCAGGGACGGCTATACGATAGGGATAGGTACGACCGGACCGATGACGGTGAACCCCGCTCTGTACGGATCGAAGATGCCCTTCGACACCCGCAAGGACCTGGCCATGGTGGGCGTGATCGCCAGCAGCCCCAACGTGCTGCTGGTGCATCCCTCGGTGCCGGCGCGCAGCCTGCAGGAGTTGATCGCCTACGCCCGCGCGCATCCGGGCAAGCTGAACTTCGCCTCGTCGGGCGTGGGCAGCACCAACCATCTGGCCGGGGAGCTGTTCAAGTCGCTGGCGCGCGTCGAGATCGTGCACGTGCCCTACAAGGGCAACCAGGACGCGCTGACCGACCTGCTGGCCCAGCGCGTGCAGATCCTGTTCAGCGGCGTGCCGCCGGTGCTGTCCTTCATCAAGTCGGGCCAGTTGCGCGCGCTGGCGGTGGCCGGACCGGAGCCGTCGTCCGCGCTGCCGGGCGTGCCCACGGTGGCCCAGGCCGGGCTGCCCGGCGCCGAGGTCGTGGCCTGGTACGGCCTGATCGCCCCCGCGGGCACGCCGCGTCCGGTCATCGAGCGGTTGAACGCGGAGCTGCGCAAGGCCTTGGCCCAGCCCGAGGTCAGGGCCCAGTTGGCCTCGGCGGGCGCGGACCCCTCGAACGACGGACCCGAGGCCTTCTCCAGGCTGGTCGATGCCGAGCTGGAGAGATGGCAGCGCGTGATCACGAACGCCAACATCAGGATGGAGTAAGCATGCAAGCAACCGGTTTGATCGCTGTCTGGCTGCACGTGCCGCCGCATCGCGAGGAAGAGTTCCATGCATGGTACGAGCTGGAGCACATCCCGCAGGTGGTTGGCCTGGACGGATTCGTCAGCGGCCGCCGTTATTACTGCGACCAGGTTTTCCCCAAGTTCCTGGCGCTGTACGAGACGCGCGACGAAAGCGTGGAGGATAGTCCGGGCTTCCAGCACGTGGTCACGCATCCGACGCCCTGGTCGGGCCGGATATGGACTTTCTTCGGCAAGGACCGCATCCGGCAGAATCTGGTCCGCCTGGCGTCGGTGGCGCACGGGAAACATCCGGATCCCGGCGCCGTGCTGCTGCGGGCCTTCCGCGCGCCGCGCGACCTGGCCGAAGCAGATGGACTGGAGCAGGGAAGGGCCAGCGCGGACATGCCGGGTTGCACCCAATACCGGTTGTTCCGCCAGGTCCGCGATCCCGGCCATTACCTGGAGATCTTCGATTTCGCCACGCCAACGTACGCGGCGGAATCGGCGCTGGCGGCCTTTTTCGAGCGGCCCGCGCGGCGCCGTTTCGACGACGGCGCCGGGGACGTCGTCCGGCACGTCTACGCGGCCACGGGAACGCCGCTGGTGAAGGGCGAGACGTTCAGGGGCGCAGGTAACCCAGGATGACGTCGACCATGTGGGCCAGCCGTTCGTCCAGCGCGGGGGGCGCCATCAGGTCGCGGCCGAAGATTTCCGACAGCGTGTACTGGTTGGACAGATAGAAATAGGCCACGCTGGCGATGGAGATGTAGAGCTGCACCGGATCGACGCCGGCGCGGAACAGGCCTTGCGCCTGGCCGCGTTCCAGGATGTCGGCCAGCCATTGCACGAAGGGCGAGTGCATGTCCCGCACCTGGGACGAGCGCTTCAGGTGGGTGGCCTGGTGCAGGTTCTCGTTATTGAGCAGGCACAGGAACTCCGGGTTTTCCAGGTAGTAGTGCCAGGTGAACTCGACCAGCCTGCGCACGGCGTCGGGCGGATTCAGCGCTTCCAGGTGCAGTTCCCGTTCGGCCTGGCGGATGGCGGCATAGGCGCGTTCCATCACGGCCAGGAACAGGTCGTCCTTGTTGTTGAAGTAGTAGTAGATCAGCCGCTTGTCGACCTTGGCGCGTTCGGCAATGCGGTCCATGCGGGCCCCGCCCAGGCCCAGCGACGCGAACTCGGCGGTCGCGGCTTCCAGGATGGTCTGGCGCGTGCGCTCGGCATCGCGGGTGCGGGGCGCATCCGCCGAGGCCTTGGCTGGGCGTGGTGACATGGCGGGCAAATCCTGAAAATGGGGCTGGACCGTAACACTACAACAGAAGCGGCCGCGGATCAGCCCAGGGTATCCTCGAACCAGTTCAGGATGCCGTCCAGGCCGCAGACGTTCAGCGCGCGGCTGGTCTGCTCGCGCACCACGGGCTTGGCGTGGTAGGCCACGCTCAGGCCGGCCAGTCCCAGCATCTTCAGGTCGTTGGCGCCGTCGCCCACGGCGATCGCGCGCGCCAGCGGCGCGCCGTGGCGCTGGGCGAACTCGCGCAGGTGGCGGGCCTTGGCGTCGGCGTCCAGGATGGCGCCCTGCACCTTGCCCGTGAGCCGGCCGTTCTCCACTTCCAGCGTGTTGGCGTGCGCCTCGTTCAACTGGAGCCGCTGCTGCAGGCGGCTGGTGAACCAGGTGAAACCGCCCGAGACCAGCAGGGTCTTGATGCCCACCCGCTGCGCCGCCAGCAGCAGGCGCTCGGCGCCCGGGTTCAGCCGCAGCCTTTCCACGTAGACCTGTTCCAGCGCGTCCAGCGGCAGCCCCTGGAGCAGCGCCACGCGGCGCGTCAGGCTTTCGCTGAAGTCGGCGATCTCGCCCCGCATCGCGGCTTCGGTGATGGCCGCCACCTGCGGCTTGAGGCCGGCCATGTCGGCGATCTCGTCGATGCATTCGATGTTGATCAGGGTCGAGTCCATGTCCATGGCCAACACCTTCCAGTCGGCCAGCCGGGCACCCGGTTCGACGTAGGCCCAGTCCACGCGGGCCTCCTGGCAATAGGCGGCGACCCGGGCGCGCGCCGCGGGGGCATCGTCGGCCTCGGTCAGGCGGACGGCGCCGGGCGCGAGTTCGACGATGCGCCGGGCATGGGCCAGGGCCGAGACGTGTTCGATGGCTGCCTGGGCGAGGTCGGGGGCCTGGATAACGAGATGGGTCATGGGTAGGGAATGGAAAGGGGAAACGGGTTCAGACCAGCGACCGCAGCACCGTGCGCACGGCATCCACGCGCGCCTTCAGGTCGGCGCCCTTGATGTCGATGCGCAGCTTGTCCTGGCCCGACAGGCGCATGTGGCGGTTCTTCTGGACCAGGCTGATGACGCGCATCGGATCGATGGGGGGATTGGGCTCGAACTGCAGCACGGCGGCCGATTCGCTGGCATCGATCTTGATCACGCCCACCGACTTGGCCGCCAGGCGCAGCCGGTGGATCTCGATCAGGGCGCGCGCCGCCTCGGGCAGCTTGCCGAAACGGTCGATCAGCTCTTCCTGGATCGTGTCGATGTCGGCGGCATCTTCGCAGTTGGCCAGGCGCTTGTAGATCGCCAGGCGCGCATGGACGTCGCCGCAATAGTCCTGCGGCAGCAGGGCGGGCACGTGCAGGTTGATCTCGGTGGTGGCCGACAGCGGCGCGTTCAGGTCGGGTTCGCGGCCGTTCTTCAGGGCCCGGACCGCTTCGTTCAGCATGTCGGTGTACATCTGGAAGCCGACTTCCTGGATGTTGCCCGACTGCGATTCGCCCAGCACCTCGCCCACGCCGCGTATCTCCAGGTCGTGCATGGCCAGGTAAAAGCCCGAGCCCAGTTCCTCCATGGCCTGGATGGCTTCCAGGCGCTTCTTGGCGTTGCTGGTGATGGCGTCCTCGCCGGGCGTCAGCAGATAGGCATAGGCCTGGTGGTGGGAGCGCCCGACGCGGCCGCGCAACTGGTGCAGCTGGGCCAGGCCGAAGCGGTCGGCGCGGTGCAGCACGATGGTGTTGGCCGTGGGCACGTCGATGCCGGTCTCGATGATGGTGGTGCAAAGCAGCACGTTGTACTTCTGCTGGTAGAAGGCCTTCATGACCTGCTCCAGCTCGCGCTCGGGCATCTGCCCGTGCGCCACCGCGATGCGCGCCTCGGGCACCAGTTCCTCGAGCTTGGCGCGGCGGTTGTGGATGGTCTCGACCTCGTTGTGCAGGAAGTACACCTGGCCGCCGCGCTTGAGTTCGCGCAGCAGGGCCTCGCGTATGGTGCTGCCGTCCTCGCGCCGCACGAAGGTCTTGATCGCCAGCCGCTTCTGCGGCGCGGTGGCGATGACCGAGAAATCGCGTATGCCTTCCAGCGACATGCCCAGCGTGCGGGGAATGGGCGTGGCGGTCAGCGTCAGCACGTCGACCTCGGCGCGCAGCGCCTTGAGCGCCTCCTTCTGGCGCACGCCGAAGCGGTGTTCCTCGTCGATGATGACCAGGCCGAGGTTCTTGAACCTGACCTTGTCCGACAGCAGCTTGTGCGTGCCGATGACGATGTCGACCCGGCCATCGTTAATCTGCTCGATGGACGCGCTGATGTCCTTGGCCGACTTGAAGCGGGACAGCTCGACCACGCGGACCGGCCAGTCGGCGAAGCGGTCGGCGAAGTTCTGCGCGTGCTGCTCGGCCAGCAGGGTGGTGGGGCACAGCAGCGCGACCTGCTTGCTGTTGGCCACGGCGATGAAGGCGGCGCGCAGCGCCACCTCGGTCTTGCCGAAGCCCACGTCGCCGCATACCAGCCGGTCCATGGGTTTGCCCGAGGTCATGTCCTGGATCACGGCCTGGATGGCGGCCGCCTGGTCCGGCGTTTCCTCGAAGCCGAAGGTTTCGGCGAAGGCTTCGTAGTCGGACATGGGCAGCTTGAACATGTGGCCCTGGCGCAGCGCGCGGCGGGCGTACAGGTTCAGCAGCTCGGCGGCGGCGTCGCGGGCCTGGGCGGCGGCCTTGCGGCGGGCCTTCTCCCACTGGCCGGAGCCGAGCTGGTGCAGCGGCGCGGTCTCGGGGTCGGCGCCGCTGTAGCGCGCGATCACGTGCAGCTGCGACACCGGCACGTACAGCGTGCTGCCGCCGGCGTACTCCAGGTGCAGGAACTCCATCTCGCCTTCGCCGATGTCCATGCTGACCAGGCCCTGGTAGCGGCCGATGCCGTGCTGGACGTGGACGACCGGATCGCCCACGCGCAGCTCGGACAGGTCGCGCACCATGGATTCGACGTTGCTGGCCCGCTCCTGGCCGCGCTTGCCGCGGCGGACGGCGTGGCCGGAGAACAGGTCGCTCTCGGTCAGGAACAGCAGCTTGGGGTCGGCCAGGCCGAAGCCCGAGGACAGCGGCGCGATGCCGATCGCGAAGGACGAGGTCCGGCCCAGGAAGTCCTGTACGGACTCGACCGGTTCGGGGTCCAGCCCGAATTCGGCCAGCATCTGGGCGATGGTCTCGCGGCGGCCGGCCGATTCGGCGCACAGCAGCACCCGCTGGTCCTGCCGGGCCGCCAGGGCACGCAGGCGCGCCACCGGGTCGTCGGCCTTGCGCTGCACGGCGACCTCGGGCGGAGAGGTAAAGGCCGGATGCGGGCGGTCGCCGGACAGCGCCAGGCGGGCGAAGCGCTTCAGGTGGCCGAACAGGCCATCGGTGTCCAGGAAGATCCGGGACGGGGGCAGGATGGGGCGCTCGCGGTCGCTCTTGAGGAATTCGTAGCGGCTTGAGGTGTCCTGCAGGAAGCGCCGGATGGTGTCCTCGGCGTCGCCCAGCGTGACCGCGACGGTCTGTTCGCCCAGGTAGTCGAACAGCGTGGCGGTCTCGTCGAAGAACAGCGGCAGGTAGTATTCGACGCCCGGGAAGGCGATGCCGTTGCCGATGTCCTTGTAGGGCGTGGCGCGCGACGGGTCGCCCTCGAATTCCTCGCGAAAGCGCGCGCGGAACTCGTTGCGCGCGGTCTCGTCCATCGGGAACTCGCGGCCCGGCAGCATCTGGATCTCCTTGACGGGATACAGGCTGCGCTGGGTGTCGATGTCGAAGCTGCGGATGGACTCGATGGTGTCGTCGAACAGGTCCAGCCGGTAGGGCAGGGCCGAGCCCATGGGGAAAAGGTCGATCAGGCTGCCGCGGATGCAGAATTCGCCCGGCGCGGTCACCTGCGTGACGTGCGTGTAGTTGGCCAGCGTCAGTTGCGCGCGCAGCGCGGCCTCGTCCAGCCGGTCGCCCTGCTTGAACGAGAACGTGTAGGCCGCCAGGAACGCGGGCGGGGCCAGCCGGTACAACGCGGTCGTGACCGGTATCGTCAGGACGTCCACGTCCTGGCGCAGCAGGGCATGCAGGGCCTTCAGGCGCTCGGAGATCAGGTCTTCGTGGGGCGAGAAGGCGTCGTAGGGCAGGGTTTCCCAATCGGGGAACTGGTGCACCCGCAGGCCGGGCGAGAACAGGCGGATTTCCTCGGCCAGGCGCTGGGCGTCCAGCGGATCGGCCGTGAGCACCGCCAGCGGCTTGCCGGCGCGGCGCGCCAGGTCGGCCAGCAGCCAGGCGTCGCCGGCGCCCGGGGGGCGGGGCTGGGCATAGCGTTCGCCGGGCCGGAGCGCGGCCAGCACGGCTTGCGTCAACGCCGAAGGCAGGCAGGCGGCGGGCGTGCTGGCGGAAGGGGAAGACGTGGAGGCGGTACTGGCTGGGAGGGACATCGGTTTCGCGGAAAGAGCGTCGCCCAGGGGCCGGCGCGGGCGTGGCGGCAATTCCGTATTATAGAAGCCATGAGACCGATTTCCCGATTGATCGCCATCGTGCCCGCCGGCGGCGTGGGCGCGCGCGCCGCCGATCCCGAGCCGGATCCGGTGGCCGCCGCGGCGGTGCGGCCCAAGCAATACCGGCTCCTGGGCGGCCAGCCCATGCTGCGCCATGCGGTCCAGGCACTGTTGCGCGACGACCGCATCGGCCAGGTGGTGGTGGCCGTCGGCCCGGACGACACCTTGGCCGGCGCCGCGCTGGCGGGGCTGCCCCGGGTGACCTGCCTGCCCTGTGGCGGCGCCACCCGCGCCGACACCGTCACCAACGCGCTGGCGCGCTGCGGGGCCGAGGCCGACGACTGGGTCCTGGTGCACGACGCCGCGCGCCCGGGCCTGCCGCCGGCGGTGCTGCGGGCGCTGATCGACGCCTGCCTGGACGACGAGGTGGGCGGATTGGTGGCCATGCCCGTGGCCGACACCATCAAGACCCAGGGCGGCGGCGCCGTGCCCCGCGTGGCCGGCACCGTGCCGCGCGACGGGTTGTGGCAGGCCCAGACGCCGCAGATGTTCCGGGCCGGCCTCCTGCGCCGCGCGCTGGCCCATGCGGCGGTGCGCGGGCTGGCCGTGACCGACGAGGCTAGCGCGGTCGAGGCGCTGGGGCTGGCGCCCCGCCTGGTGGCGGGCACACTGTCGAATTTCAAGGTGACCTGGCCCCAGGATTTCGCCTTGATGGAAAAACTGCTGGACGCAACATGAACAAAGACAAGGACATCGACCCCCGCACCTATCCCTACCGTATCGGGCAGGGCTACGACGTGCACGCCCTGGTCGAAGGGCGGCCGCTGATCATAGGCGGGGTCCGGATCGAGCATACGCATGGCCTCTTGGGCCATTCCGACGCCGACGTGCTGCTGCACGCGGTCACCGACGCCATCCTGGGCGCGGCCGGGCTGGGCGACATCGGCCGCCATTTTCCCGATACCGACCCCGCCTATGCCGGCGCCGACAGCCGGCTGCTGCTGCGCACCGCGATGCAGCGCGTGCGCGAGGCGGGCTGGCAGGTCATCAACGTCGATGCGACGGTCCATGCCCAGGCGCCCAAGATCGGCCCCCACGCGGCGGCCATGGTTGCCAACATCGCCCAGGACCTGGGCGTGCCCGGCGCGTGCGTCAACATCAAGGCCAAGACCAACGAGGCCCTGGGTTTCCTGGGGCGCAAGGAAGGCATCGCCGCGACCGTGGTCGCGATGCTGGCGCGCAAGCCCGACCCTTTCCTGTACAAGGACCTTTACGCGGGGGATTGACCCTGCCTGGATGGAGTTGCCGGACATGACCGAACCCCGAGTTTCCACCGAGGCCGTGCGCGCCTTCTGCCATGCGCTGCCCAAGGCCGAGCTGCACTGCCACCTGCTGGGCGCGCTGCGCCGTTCCACCTTCCATGAACTGGCGGGCGGCAAGGGCGGGTTGTCCAGCCAGCAGATCGACGGTCTGTATGCCCATGGCGAGAAGCGCCAGGGGGCGATTCCGGGGCTGCGCGCGCTGGAGGACTACGGCCTGCGCACGCTGGACGATTTCTACCGCGTGACCCGCGAATACCTGGAGGATGCCCGCGCGCACAACGTGCTGTACGCGGAGTTCTTCTGGAATCCCACGGGTTCAGTGCGCGGCTCTGGACTGTCCTACGCCGCGATCCAGGACGCCATGGTGCGCGCCATCCACGACGCCGAGCGGGACCTGGGCATCGTGGGGCGCCTGGTGCCCGCCATCGACCGCGAGGCGCCGCCCGCCGCCGCGGTGGAAATGGTCGAATGGATGGCCGCCGCCCGGCGCGACGAGGTGCCGGGCATAGGCATCGACTACCGCGAGGCGCTGGGCCCGCCGGAATGGTTCGAGCAGGCCTATGCCGACGCCCGCGGGGCGGGGCTCAAGACCACCGCTCACGCCGGCGAATACGGCCTGCCATGGACCAATGTGCGGACCGCGCTGGACGTGCTCAAGGTCGATCGCATCGACCATGGCTACACGGTGGTCGACCAGCCGGAGCTGGCGCAGCGCTGCGTCGAGTCGGGCATCGTGTTCGCGGTCGTGCCCGCCAATTCGTACTACCTGCGGACACTGCCGCCGGACCGCTGGGCGCTGGACCATCCCATCCGCAAGATGCGCGCGATGGGCTTGCGCATCCATCCCAACAGCGACGATCCCACGCTGCACAACATCACCCAGACCAAGGCCTGGACCATGATGGTCGAGGATTTCGAGTTTCCCGTTGCCGACTTGCGCGGCTTCATGCTGAACGGCCTGGCCGGCGCATGGGTCGACGCGAGCCAGCGCCGCGCCTGGAGCGCCGACTGGAATCTGCGCTTCGATGAGCTGCACGTGCAGCACTTCGGCATCTCCGCCACTCCTTCCCACTCTGCTTCCTGACGACCATGACCGCCACTCTACGACGCGCTTTCCTCGTTTCGGCCCTGGCGCTGGGATGCGCCGCCACCGCGCAGGCCCAATCCTCCTGGCCGGCCAAGCCCATCCGCCTGATCGTGCCGTTCACGGCCGGCGGCAGCACCGACGGCATCGCGCGCCTGGTGGCGCAGAAGCTGGGCGAGCGCCTGGGGCAATCGGTCATCGTCGACAACGTCGGCGGCGGAGGAGGGACCATAGGCACCTACCGGGCGGCCCAGGCCGAGCCCGACGGCTACACGCTGCTGCTGGGCGTGGACAGCCCGGCGGCCATCGCGCAGTACGTCAATCCGCAGTCGGTCAAGTACGACACCGCGCGCGACCTCGTCGCCATCGGACTCATCGCGACCCAGCCCATGGTCATCATGGGCCGGCCGGGCCTGCCGGCGGACTCCTTCGCCAAGGTGCTGGAGATGGCCAAGGCCCAGCCCGACTCGCTGACCTACGCCACCTCGGGCATAGGCACCGTGCTGCATCTGGCCATGGAAATCATCCAGCAGCAGGCCCAGGTGCGCCTGCGCCACGTGCCGTACCGCGGCGGCGCGCAGGCCACCACCGACCTGTTGGGCAACCAGGTCGACCTGGCCATCCTGGCCTCGGGTTCGGCGGTGCCGCTGGTGGCCGCCAGGAAGGTCAAGGGCCTGGCCGTGACCACCGCCCAGCGCCTGCCCACGCTGCCCGACGTGCCCGCCATCGGCGAGCTGCCGGCCCTGAAAGGCATGGCGATGACGGCCTGGATCGGCCTGTTCGCGCCCGCGCGCACGCCGGCCAACGTCGTCGCCAGGCTGAACCAGGAACTGAACCAGGTCCTGCAGCAGCCCGAGGTCAAGGCCAAGTTCGCCGAGCAGTCCGTGGTGCCCGGTACGGGCAGCGCCACGCAATTCGGCGATTTCGTCAAGAAAGAGCAGGCGCGCTACCAGCGCATCGTGAAGGACGCGAACATCAAGGAATGAGGCCCCGGCGCCGTTTGACACATCTTCGAAATTACATGTAGAATTTAATTCTTCGCTGCACAAACAGCAGGCGCGTAGCTCAGTTGGTTAGAGCACCACCTTGACATGGTGGGGGTCGTTGGTTCGAATCCAATCGCGCCTACCAGATTCAAAGGCCCGGTACGAATATTCGTACCGGGCCTTTTTGCATGGTTTTTGCCTCTGCGCGCATTGCGGCGTTGTTGCCGGACGGAGGTCAGGCGGTGGGGCCGTTGCCCCGCTGGACGTGCCTGGCCGGCGAGTACCCGGCCCAGCGCGCAAACGCGCGCGAAAACGCCTTCTCCGAGGTATAGCCCACATGCTCGGCAACTTCGATCAGGGGCATGCGGCGCTCTTCGAGCAGGCCCGCGGCCACCGCCATGCGGTGGCGAAACAGATAGTCCATGGGCGTCATGCCCACGAGGGCCGCGAACAGCGCGCTGAAACGCGAGCGCGACATATGGACGGCATCGGCCAGAGAAGCCAGGGTCCAGTCTTGCGCGGGTTCCCGATGCATCAGCGCAATCGCGCTCGCGATGGACTTGTGCGTGAGTCCGCGCAGCCAATTGGCCCGGTGCGGATGCCTGCTTTCCAGGTGCTCGCGCAGAATGTGGACCAGCAGCAGGTCGGCCAGGCGCGCGGCGGCAAGCTTCCAACCGCTCCTTCGCGCCAACGATTCATCGACCAGCAGGTGCATGGCGCCGGCCAGCCCGCCGCCTACGCTGACATCGCTTGCGCGCAAGTGAATGAACTTGGGCAGGATGGCCATCACCGTGCTGCGGCAGTAGGTAGAGAACCAGGCAAGCGTGGAAAACATCGTCGACACCTCGCCGCCTCCGCCCCACGCCATGACGAAGGGAGTGTCTTCCTCGGGCCCTCCGCGGTAGCGCTCGATCAACTCTCGGAACGGTGTCGGGGGCAGCCCGGGTTCGGAGCACATTACATGCGCGCTGCCGTGCGGCAGCATCACCAGGTCGCCTGGCTGAACCAGAAAGGGGAGATCGTCCTCGACCTGCATCCAGTACGGCCTGCCGGCGACCATGCGGATCATCGCGCCGCTCACGCCGGTCGATTGCAGCGACCATGGCCCGGACAGCGTGAACCGCGCCGTGACGGCGCGCTCACAGCGGCAGATGGCCAGGACTTCGCTCAGAGCATCCACGATGCGCCTTGTTCTTGAATCGAGGGCCGAGCAAGTTGAGACGCTCGGTGCCTTTGTTCGATCGCCTGAGTTGTTGTCGGACAGTCATTACAGCAGAAGAATGCCGGCAGGCGCCGAGTCCGGCGCATCAAGGAAGCCTCATGAAATTGCGTCTGTCCCGATTGTCGACCGCTGCGGCCCTGGCCGCCTTGCTGCCCGTTGCCGCCGCGCCGGCGCTGGCGCAGCCGTTCCCCACCAAGACCATCACGATGGTCGTGGCCTATCCGGCCGGAGGGGACACCGACGTGCTGGCGCGCATCCTGGCCGAGAAACTCACCGCGCGCACGGGCCAGCGCGTGATCGTGGACAACCGGCCGGGAGCCAGCGGCGCCATCGGCGCGGCCGGTGTGATGCGCGCCGCGCCGGACGGCCACACCTTGCTGCTGGCGCCCCAGACCATGGCGATCACGCCCCTGGTGCTCAGGCTCGGCACGGGGGTGAACTACGATCCGAGCAAGGATTTCACCCCGGTGGCGAAGCTCGGGATCAATCCCTTGCTGTTGCTCAGCCGTGCCGGCGATGGCCCCCGGGATCTCAAGCAGCTCATCGACATGGCTCGCCACGACAAGGCCGTCAGCTACGCCAGCCCAGGCATCGGATCCCCCATGCATGTGGCCGCCGAGGTGCTCAACCACGATGCCGGTGTCCAGATCCGCCACGTTCCCTATCGCGGCGTGGCGCCCGCCGTGGTCGATCTCATGGGCGGGCAGATCACCGTGGCCTGGCTCTCTCCGGGGGCCGTCGCGCAGCAGCTCGGCACCGGCAAATTGCAGCCGCTGGCGGTGTCGGGCGAGCGCCGCTGGCCCACGTTGCCGCAAGTTCCGACTTTTGCCGAGCTGGGGTACAAGGGCGTGGACATCGTACCCTGGTACGGCCTGTTCGGTCCCAAGGGCATGCCCGCCAGCACGGTGACCAGCTTGAATCACCATGTGAACGAAGTGCTGCGCCTGCCGGACGTGGCGGAGAAGCTGCGTGGCCTGGGGATCGAGCCGCAGGGAGGCGAGCCCGCCCGCCTGCGGGAGTCCGTCGATGCCGACTGGCGCAGCTTCTCGCAGCGTGTGAAGGCCTTCTCCATCCAGGCGGAGTGAGCGCGGGGCATCGCGCCCGCACTCATCCCGCGGCGTCGCTGGACATGACCAGATAGCCGCCGTCCACGGGCAGTACCACCCCCGTGACGAAGGCGGCGGCCGGCGACGCGAGAAACATCACGGGGCCGATCATGTCTTGCGGCTGGCCCCAGCGTTTGAGCGGAGTCCGCGCCTCGATCGCACGCGAGCGCTCGGCATTGTCGGTCATGTCCTGGACCATGGGGGTCTGCACGAAACCCGGTGCGATGGCATTGACGCGAATGCCATCGGCCGCATAGGCGATGGCCAGGGATTTCGTCAGCTGTGCGACGCCCCCCTTGGACGCCGAGTAGCCCGGCACCTGGGCGCCGCCAAAGACGCTCAGAATGGAGGTGGTGTTCACGATCGCGCCGCGCCGTGCGGCCAATGCCGGTCGCAGCGCGCTGCACATGCGCATGGTGCCGTTGAGATTGATGTCCACGACATCGGCGAAAACCGCCGGATCCGTAAGTTCGGCCCCGCGCCTGATCACCCCGGCGCAGTTCACCAGCACGTCCAGGTTCTGGAACCGGGCGGCGAACCGTTGTACTGCCTGCGCATCGCGCACGTCCAGGACGACGCAGTCCACCAGGGCGAGGTCCGCGGCGCCGTTCGCGCGCTCCACTTCATGCCGTGTCGCGCCGGTGGCCGTGACGCGGGCGCCGCCGGCGGCGTACGCCGCGGCGATGGCACGGCCGATGCCCGATGTGCCGCCGGTGACGAGAACCCGGGTATCCGGGGAGAAAGAATGTTCGAACGGTACGGTCACGCTGTTCCTTCGCTGCTTCATGGGAAATGCCCGAGGCAATGCGTGCGGGCAGGGGTCCATGCTAGGGAGCGCCGTGCCGGCGTTCAACCTCCAGCCTGTTCAATGTGAGGTACCGTCCGTCCCAAACGCGCCGTGACGGGGCATGTTGGAAAATTATGAACACGTTCAAAGAAAGTGGCATTTGCGCCACCCATCCGCTAGCATGGGGAGCCGGCGCCGGGCGGCTGTCAGGCGGCCCGCGCCACGGCAGGTAGCCGCGACTATTCCAAGGAGGAGTCCGTGATCGAGTTCATGCTCAATGGCAAGCAGGTGTCGGCCGACGTCGCCGACGACAAACCCCTGCTGTGGGTGCTGCGGGAGGATTTCCAGCTTACCGGGACCAAGTTCGGCTGCGGCATGGCGCAGTGCGGCGCCTGTACCGTGCATTTCAACGGCCAGGCCACGCGTTCGTGCGTGCTGCCGGCGGCGGCGGTGAAGGGGGCCTCGGTTACCACGATCGAAGGGGTGATGGATACCCGCGCGGGCCAGGCGCTGCGCCAGGCGTGGATCGCCCACCAGGTGCCCCAGTGCGGCTATTGCCAGTCGGGACAGATGATGACCGCCGCCGGCATGCTGGCGGGCGCGGACGGGCCGATGTCGCGCGAACAGGTCCTGGAAGGCATGGCGGGCAATCTGTGCCGCTGCGGGACCTATAACCAGATCGCCGACGCGGTGGTCAGCGTCGCCCAGAAGCCCGCGGCCTAGGAGGCGCCATGGAAACGAACAAGCTCACGCGCCGCGCCTTCATCGCCGGATCCGGCGCCGCCGCGGTCGGTATCGTGCTGGGCGGCTGGAGCGCCGCGCGCGGCGGCCTGGCCGGCCTGCTGCCCGAGGCGCACGCCGCCGCCGCCCGTTTCAGCCCGGTGGCCTGGGTCGCGCTGTCGCCGGACAATACCGCCGTGGTCTATTCGCCCGCCTCGGAAATGGGGCAAGGCACGATGACGGCGATTCCGCTGATCCTGGCCGAGGAAATGGAGCTGGACTGGAGCACGGTCCGGGTCGAGCAGGCGCCCGCCGATCCCAGGCGGTTCGGCAATCCCGGCTTCGGCGGCGCGATGGTGACCGGCTCCTCGCGCACGGTGAAGGGCTACTACGAGGCGCTGCGCCTGGCCGGCCTGCAGGCCCGGCTGGTGCTGGCGCAGGCCGCCGCCGAGCAATGGGGCGTGCCGGCCGCCGAGATCCGCGCCGAGCGCAGCACCCTGGTCCATGGGCCCAGCGGCCGCCGCATGACCTACGGCCAACTGGTCGAGGGCGCGCGCGCGCCGCAGTCCCTGCCCAAGGTGGACAAGAGCATGCTCAAGCCCATGTCCGCCTTCACCCTGATCGGCAAGGAACTGCCGCGCGTGGACGTGCCGGAGAAGTCCGGCGGCGGCGCCCGGTTCGGCATCGACGTGCGCCTGCCCGGCATGCTGTGGGCCGCGGTGCTGCACACGCCGGTGCAGGGCGAGCAGCCGCTGGAGGTCACGGACGCGGCGGCGCTGGCGGTGCCGGGCGTCCGGAAGGTGGTCCGCCTGCCCGGCGGAGTGGCGGTGGTGGCCGATTCGTTCGCCACGGCCCGCAAGGCGCGCGAGCTGCTGGAAGTGAAGTGGAGCGAACAGGCCAAGGCGCGTTCCTACGACAGCGAGGCCGCGCTGGCGGCGTTCACCGCTCGGGCCGAACGCCTGGACGAGGCGGGCGCGGTCTGGCACAAGCACGGCGACGCGGCCGGGAAGATCGCCGGAGCGGCGCGCGTCTTCCGCGCCACCTATACGACCGACCACGTCGCCCACGTGACCATGGAACCCATGAACTGCACGGCGCGTGCCCAGGGCGAGGCCATCGAGATCTGGGTGCCCTCGCAATCGCCGTCGGGCGTGATCGGCACCGTGGCCGCGGGCGCGGGCTACAAGCCGGAAAACATCAAGGTCCACATCACCTTGCTGGGCGGGGGCTATGGCCGGCGCGCCGAGGCCGACTACAGCCTGCATGCGGCGCTGCTGGCCAAGGCCATGCCCGGCGTGCCCATCCAGGTCATCTGGACCCGCGAGGACGATTTCCTGCGGGCCCGGCCGCGTCCGATGACGGCCCAGCACCTGGTGGCCGGCGTCGACGCGCAGGGACGCATCGTCGGCTGGCGCCATCGCCTGGTGTCCGAGAGCATCATGGCGCGCACGGCGGCGGCCGCCTACGAGAAGTCGGGCGGGCGGGATTCGCCCGTCATGGAAGGGGCCGACGGCGTCTATGGCATTGCCGACCAGTTGATCGAGCACGGCCGCGAACAGCGCGGCGTGGACGTCAGCTTCTGGCGCGCCGTGGGGGCGGGCTACACGAAGTTCTCCATGGAGTCCATGATCGACGAGATCGCCACGGCCTCGGGCAAGGATGCGCTGCAATACCGGCTGGACCTGACAGCCGACCAGCCGCGCGCGCAGGCGGTGCTGCGCGAGGCCGCCGCGATGGCCGGCTGGGGCCGGGGAAGGGAGGCGGGGCGCGCGCTGGGCCTGGCTTTCTCGGATGCCTGGAACACCTTCATCGCGATGGTGGCCGAGGTGTCGCTGCGCGAGGGCCGGCCGGTGGTGCATCGCATCTGGGCCGCGGTCGATTGCGGCCATGCCATCAGTCCGGCCAACATCCGGGCCCAGGTCGAGGGCGCCGCGCTGTTCGGACTGTCGGCGGCGCTGGGCGAACGCCTGGTCTACAAGGGCGGGCAGGTGCAGCAGCACAACCTGGACACCTACACGCTCCTGCGGGCCAACCAGGCGCCTGCGGTGCAGGTAAAGGTGATGCCGACCGACAATGCGCCGGGCGGCATGGGCGAGGTCGGCCTGCCCCCGGTGGCGCCGGCGGTGGCCAACGCGGTGGCCCGATTGAGCGGCAAGCGGCTGCGCAGCCTGCCGTTCCCGCAAATCACCTAGTCCGGCGGGGCGGATCCGGCCGGGCGGCATGGTGCCGCCCGGCCAGGACTCAGCCTTCCATCGCCTTCTTCTTCCACAGTTCCCAGGGGCGGAACATCACGCCGGCCATCATGGTGTCGGCCTTCAGGGCTTCCTCTTCGTCCAGGTAAGTGATCTCGCCGCCCAGGCCGATGGCCTTCTGCTGCAGGGCCGCGTTGCTCTCGGTGTACATCGCGCGGTAGACCGCGATGCGCACGTCGCTGCCGACGGTGACGAAGCCGTGGCCGCGCATCAGCGAGATATTCTGCTGCCCCAGGATCTTCGCCAGTTCCTTGCCGTGCTCGCGGTTGCGCACCAGCAGGTCGGTCGCGCCGAAACAGCAGCGGATGTCGAACACGGGCGCGCCGCCCGACAGGAAGCCGGCCATGTGGTAGATGGGCCGCAGCCGCACCGATGAGCTGGCGAACGGGATGACCGACGGCGAGTGGCTGTGGACGACCGCGTTCACGTCGGGCCGGGCGCGGTAGATCTCGCCATGGATGTAGCGTTCGAGATAGGGCGTGCGCGTTTCGCCGGCCACCGGCTCGGATTCGGCGTCGAATTCCATGATGTCGGCGGCGGTGACCAGTTCCGGCGCGAGCGAGCGCGACAGCAGGAAGTGGCCGGGCCGCTCGGGATGGCGAACGCTGACGTGGCCGAAGCCGTCCAGCACGTTGTACTTGGCCAGCACCCGGTTGGCGACGACGAGATCGTCGATCACTTGCTGCAGCGAGCCGGCGGTCGGGGTAGAGGTGGACATGGCGATACCTGACGAGAGAAGTAAAAGGGAAGAGGGGCGGCGGCGCGGCTATTCGAGCTTGATGTTGGCCCGCTTGGCCAGTTGCCCGTACATGGACAGGTCCTTGTCGACCTGCCGGGCCATGCCATCGGCGCCCAGCGCGTCGACTTCGTAGTAGCGCGACTGGAAGTCCTGGCGCAGCTTGGGATCCTTGAGCGTGGCCGTCACCGCCTGCTCGATGCGGCCGCGTACCTCGGCCGGCGTGGCCGCGGGAGCGAACAGCCCGAACCAGACACTGATGTCCAGGTCCTTGAACTCCGGCGTTTCCGCGATGGCCGGCACGTCGGGCATGAAGGACAGGCGCTTGGCCGAGGCGACGCCCAGCATGCGCAGCTTGCCGGTCTTGGCATGGGGCGCCATGTTGGGAATGGTGCTGAACAGGATGGGTACCTGGTTGCCCAGCGCGTCGCTGACGGCCGGGGCGCAGCCGTTGTAGGGGACGTGCACCATGTCGACCTTGGCGCCCTGGTTGAAGGCTTCGCCGGCGAAGTGCTGGGGCGAGCCGTTGCCGCAGGACGAGTAGTTGGCCTTGCCCGGGTTCGCGCGCAGGTGGCTGACGAGTTCGGCCACGGTGCGGGCGGGATAGCCGCTGTTGACCCCGACGGCGACCGGCGAGGACACGAGCTGGGCGATGGGCCGCAGGTCCTTCCTGACGTCGTAGCCCTGGGTGAAGTTCAGCGCGGCATTGATCGTGATGGTGCTGTTGGTCAGCAGCAGCGTGTAGCCGTCGGCGGCGGCGCGCGCGACGTAATTGGCGCCGATGTTGCCCGAGGCCCCGGCGCGGTTGTCGACGATGACGCTTTGTCCGTTGAACTGGCCGGCGATGTGCGTGGCCAGCAGGCGGGCGACGGTATCGGCGCCGCCGCCGGCCTGGAACGGCACGACGATGGTGATGGGGCGGGACGGATAGGCGCCGGGCTGGGCGTGGGCCGGCGGGGCCAGGGCCGCGGCCAGGGCAAGGGCCAGGAAGGCCCGGCGGGGGCGGGGCATGCGCGGGGTCATGGTGAGGTCTCCTGTCTGCGCCGGCGCTGGCGTGCCGGCGGCAATGGTATGTGCAGCGGAGTGTATGGATCGATTTACGTCGAATCAATCTCGATTGCATAATCGATGTATTGCCGATTCGACGGGTATCCGAGGCCCGCCATCAACACCATGGATCCATCAGAGAACGGCGCGGCCGGGCAGGCCTGGGAGGCCGGCGGCTTCGTCGATTCCAAGGAAGCGTGCCGCCTGCTGCAGGTCAAGGCCGCCACGCTGTACACCTACGTCAGCCGAGGCCTGCTGCATCCGGTCGCGCAGCCGGGCCGCAAGACGCGCCTGTACCTGCGCGACGAGGTCGAAGGGCTGCGCACGCGCAGCCAGGCGCGGATGGGCCATGGCCCGGTGGCGGCGACCGCGCTGCGATGGGGGCAGCCCGTGATCGATACGGGCATCACGGAAATTACGCCGGCCGGGCCGCGCTACCGGGGGCGCCTGGCGGCCGAGCTGGTCGAGTACCCCGGGGCGTTCGAGAACGTGGCCGAACTGCTGTGGACCGGCGTGCTGCCCGAGGGCGCCAGCATCTGGCCGGCCCAGCCGCTGCCGGCACGCGCCCGCCGCGCGCTGGGCGCCTTCGGTCCGGAACCGGGCGAGACGCCGCGCATGGTCCGGGTGTTCCAGGCCGCGGCGCTGGCCCTGGGCGGCGGATCGGTGGACGAGGAGGTGCGGGGCGGCGGGGCCGTCCCGGCGGCGCGGCAGCTCGTGCTGGCGTTCGCCGGCTGCTGCGGCCTGCTGTCCGTCCCGCGCCGCTACCGGCCGCCGGCCGGCGCCAAGCCGCTGGCCCAGCACCTGGCCGAGGCGATGGGCAAGGAGGCCGCTCCCGATCTGCTGCGGGTGCTGAACGCCATGCTGATCCTGAGCGCGGACCACGAGCTGTCGCCGCCCACGTTCAGCGCGCGCATCGCCGCCTCGGTCGGCGCGGAACTCCATGCCTGCGTGGGGGCGGCGCTGGCGGCTTTGTCCGGCACGGGCCTGGCCGGCGGGTGTGACCGCATCGAGGACACCTTGGCCGCGGTCCGCTCGCGCAGCCAGCTCGACGCGTGGGTGGCGCGGGTGGTGCGCGACCGCGCTCGTTCGTCGGCCTTCGGCATCGAATCCTATCCGCAAGGGGACCCGAGGGCGGCGCTGCTGATACGCATGGCGCGCGAGCATCCGCGCCCGGGCCGCCGGGCGGGGACGCTGCTGCGCTTCCTGGACGAGGTCCAGGCCAGGGTGGGGGTGCCGCCCCGGATCGAGCTCGGCCTGGTCGCGGCCTGCGCGGCCTGGGACCTGCCGCCAGGCGCCGCCAGCGCGCTGTGGGCCATGGGCCGGACCTCGGGCTGGATCGCCCACGCGCTCGAACAGCGCCTGAACGGCTTCTTCCTGCGCCCGCGCGGGCAGTTCCACGCTGGGCCGCAAGGGGGCGCTGTGCTAAAATCCCAGGCAACGTAGACCCTTACTGCAACACGAACGGACAACGGCATGCGCGTCATTTCCATGCTCGATCGAACTACCTCGGGGAACATCGCCGGCTAGCCGCGTTGGTTTCCTGGATCGCATCGTCCGTTCCCGCCGGGCCCCTGGGCCCGGGATCCTGCAGAAAGCAAGAAACGCGGCCCGGTGCCGCGTTTTTTCGTTTCAGGTTCGTCCAAGGGTTTTTCTTCATCTCTTTCGAGGTCGCTTCAATGATCAAGGTAACGCTGCCCGATGGTTCCCAGCGTGAGTTCCCGGCCCCCGTCACGGTGGCAGACGTCGCCGCGTCCATCGGCGCCGGGCTGGCCAAGGCCGCCCTGGCCGGCCGGGTCACCTACCAAGGCAGCGAACCCACCCTGGTCGACACCAGCCACACGATAGACCGCGACGTCCAGCTGGCCATCATCACGGGCAAGGACGCCGACGGGCTGGACCTGATCCGCCATTCGACGGCGCACCTGCTGGCCTATGCGGTCAAGTCGCTGTTCCCCGAGGCCCAGGTCACGATCGGTCCGGTCATCGACAACGGCTTCTACTACGATTTCTCGTACTCGCGGCCGTTCACGCCCGAGGACCTGGCCGCCATCGAGAACAAGATGCTGGAGCTGGCCAAGAAGGACGAGATCGTCACGCGCGAGGAATGGAAGCGCGACGACGCGGTGGATTTCTTCAATTCGATAGGCGAGAAATACAAGGCCGAGATCATCGCCTCGATCCCGGACAACCAGACGATCTCGCTGTACCGCGAGGGCGACTTCGTCGACCTGTGCCGCGGCCCGCACGTGCCGTCCACCGGCAAGCTCAAGGTGTTCAAGCTGATGAAGGTGGCCGGCGCCTATTGGCGCGGCGACAGCAAGAACGAGATGCTCCAGCGCATCTACGGCACGGCCTGGGCGAAGAAGGAAGACCAGGACGCCTATCTGACGATGCTGGAAGAGGCCGAGAAACGCGACCACCGCAAGCTGGGCCGCGAGCTGGACCTGTTCCACTTCCAGGACGAGGCGCCGGGCCTGGTGTTCTGGCACCCCAAGGGCTGGACGATCTGGCAGCAGGTCGAGCAATACGTGCGCGGCGTCTATCGCGACAGCGGCTACCAGGAGGTCAAGGCGCCGCAGATCCTGGACCGCTCGCTGTGGGAAAAGACGGGGCACTGGGACAACTATCGCGACAACATGTTCACGACGGAGTCCGAGAACCGCTATTACGCGCTCAAGCCCATGAACTGCCCGGGCCACGTGCAGATCTTCCGCGCCAACCTGCATTCCTACCGCGACCTGCCGCTGCGCTACGGCGAATTCGGCCAGTGCCACCGCAACGAACCCTCGGGCGCGCTGCACGGGATGATGCGCGTGCGCGGCTTCACGCAGGACGACGGCCATATCTTCTGTACCGAGGACCAGATCCTGGACGAGTGCGTGGCCTTCACGGCGCAGCTGCAGCGCGTCTACCGCGACTTCGGCTTCACCGACATCCTGTACAAGATCGCCACGCGGCCGGAAAGCCGGATCGGGTCGGACGAGGTCTGGGACAAGGCCGAGCAGGCCTTGATCGAAAGCCTGCGCCGTTCCGGCTGCGAGTACGAGATCAGCCCGGGCGACGGCGCCTTCTATGGCCCGAAGATCGAATACACGCTGAAGGACGCCATCGGCCGCCACTGGCAGTGCGGCACGATCCAGGTGGACTTCTCCATGCCCGGCCGCCTGGGGGCCGAATACGTGGACCAGCACGACCAGCGCGTGACCCCCGTCATGCTGCACCGGGCCATCCTGGGTTCGATGGAGCGGTTCATCGGCATGCTGATCGAGAATTTCGGCGGCGCCATGCCGCCCTGGCTGGCGCCGGTCCAGGCCGTGGTCTGCAATATTTCGGAATCCACGGCCGAATACGCCCAAAGTGTCGCGCAAACCCTGAAAAAACAAGGGTTTAGAGTGGAATCGGATTTGCGCGGTGAAAAGATCACCTATAAAATCCGGGAGCACAGCTTGCAAAAAATTCCCTATATCCTCGTGGTGGGGGAAAAAGAAAGGCAAGCTGCATCGGTGGCCGTACGCGCCCGCGGCGGCATCGACCTGGGGGTTCTCCCGATCGATGTGTTCTCGTCGCGGCTCGCTGCCGACGTGGCCGAGCGCCGCAACCCGGAAGCCCCTGCCAATCCGTCCTGATCGCGTGGTTGGCCGTTCCGGGGGCCGGGCACGGCTCGTGCTGGCGGCGGGGCAACCCGCCGCACGCGGCCGTTTCAATCAAATTCAGGAGTTTTAGACATCGCTACCGACAAGCCGAATCGCATCAATGGTGAAATTACCGCACTTGAGGTGCGCCTGATTGGGGTCGACGGCGAACAGCTTGGCATCGTCAAGCTGGCCGAAGCAGTTAGGCTTTCCGAACAGAATGATGTTGATCTGGTAGAAATTGCCCCCAACGCGCAGCCTCCGGTCTGCCGCCTGATGGACTACGGCAAGTTCAAGTACCAAGAGCAGAAGCGACAGCACGAAGCCAAGCTCAAGCAGAAGATCATCCAGGTCAAGGAAGTCAAGTTCCGTCCCGGTACCGACGAAGGCGATTACCAGGTCAAGCTGCGTAATCTGCGCCGGTTCCTGGAAGAGGGCGACAAGGCCAAGGTCACGCTGCGCTTCCGCGGCCGCGAGATGGCCCACCAGGAGCTGGGCATGCGCGTGCTGGAACGTGTGCGCGACGATCTGGTCGAGATCAGCGCTGTCGAGGCGATGCCCAAGCTGGAAGGCCGCCAGATGGTGATGGTGCTGGCGCCCAAGAAAAAGGCCCTGCCGCCCGGCAAGGGTGCAGCGGGCGAATAACGCGGTATAATCTTCGGTTTTCCGGGATGACCGTACCCTTTATGGGGGCATCCCGGCGAATCCCGGTGCGAAATTCCTGGCACCGGGCAATCCGGCTTCCTTGCGACGCCTTCAAATCCGCCAGGCGGGGTACGACCCGCGCCGGCGGTGCGCCGCAGGATCCGGAGCAGGTAAAACAAGTGAATGCGGGTCGTCAAGTCCGGCAGGATATCGCCGGCACCCGTGAGCATGTAAACGTACAGGAAGCAGTCATGCCTAAGATGAAGACCAAGAAAAGCGCCGCCAAGCGCTTTAAGGTCCGCGGTAGCGGTTCCATCAAGCGGGGCCAGGCGTTCAAGCGCCACATCCTCACGAAGAAAACCACCAAGAACAAGCGTCAGTTGCGCGGCTCCACCGCGGTCCACGAGGCCGATGTGAAATCCGTGCGGGCAATGATGCCGTTTGCCTGATCCCAACCCGCTGATATTGGAGTTTTCAAATGCCTAGAGTCAAACGTGGGGTAACCGCCCGGGCCCGTCACAAGAAAGTCATCAGCGCCGCCAAGGGATACCGTGGCCGCCGCGGCAACGTCTTCCGCGTCGCCAAGCAAGCGGTCATGCGCGCCGGCCAGTACGCCTATCGCGACCGCCGCGCCAAGAAGCGCACCTTCCGCGCGCTGTGGATCACGCGTATCAACGCCGCCGTCCGCGAGCATGGCGTGTCGTACAGCGTGTTCATCGCCGGCCTGAAGAAGGCTGCGATCGACCTGGACCGCAAGGTGCTGGCCGACCTGGCTGTGCGCGACAAGGCCGGCTTTGCCGCCATCGTGCAGCAAGTCAAGAACGCCCTGGCCGCCTGAGCTCGCTAGCGACGTCCGCGGGGCGTGGCCGGATCGCCGGCCATGTCCGGGCGCGCGTCGCGAGCCACGAGTGCAACACCCGAACGGGGCTTCTCTTGAAGCCCCGTTCGTGTTTGTGGCGACCCATTTTTTTCCTTACTGATACGAATCCGCCATGTCCCAGAATCTGGACGATCTGATACGCCAAGCCGGGGAGGCCTTCGCGGCCGCGTCCGACCCCAACGCGCTGGAGAACGAAAAGGCCCGGTTCCTGGGTAAGCAGGGCGCCTTGACGGCGCTGCTCAAGGGGTTGGCCAGCCTGACGCCGGAGCAGAAGCGCACCGAGGGCGCGCGCATCAACGAGGCCAAGGGCCGGATCGAGGGGCTGCTGAACGAGCGCCGCCAGGCCCTGGCCGATGCCAAGCTGAACGCTCGCCTGGCGGAGGAAACCATCGACGTCACGCTGCCCGGCCGCGGCCGCAGCCGGGGCGGCATCCATCCGGTCATCCGTACCTGGGAGCGGATCGAGCAGATTTTCCGTTCCATCGGCTTCGACGTGGCCGACGGCCCGGAAATCGAGAACGACTGGACCAACTTCACGGCGCTGAACAACCCCGAGAACCATCCGGCCCGGTCGATGCAGGATACGTTCTACGTCGACATGAAGGACGACAAGGGCCTGCCGCTGCTGCTGCGCACGCACACCAGCCCGATGCAGGTGCGCTACGCGCGCGCCCACCAGCCGCCCATCAAGGTGATCGCCCCCGGGCGGACCTACCGCGTCGACAGCGACGCCACGCATTCGCCCATGTTCCACCAGGTCGAGGGCCTGTGGATAGACGAGAACATCTCGTTCGCCGACCTGAAGGGCGTCTACACCGATTTCCTGCGCGCCTTCTTCGAGACCGACGACCTGGTGCTGCGTTTCCGCCCGTCGTTCTTCCCCTTCACGGAGCCCTCGGCCGAGATCGACATGATGTTCACCTCCGGCCCCAACAAAGGCCGTTGGCTGGAAATCTCCGGTTCGGGCCAGGTGCATCCCACGGTGGTGCGCAACTTCGGCCTGGATCCGGAACGCTACATCGGCTTCGCCTTCGGCTCCGGGCTGGAGCGCCTGACGATGCTGCGCTACGGCGTCAACGACCTGCGCCAGTTCTTCGAAGGCGACCTGCGTTTTCTCAAGCAATTCAACTGATGGAGGCCCCCCCTACGCGCGAAGGGCGTAGGGGGGGACTGACAGACATGCAATTTCCCGAATCCTGGTTGCGGGCGCTGACGAATCCCGCCATTTCGACCGACGAACTGGCTCATCAACTGACCATGGCCGGCCTCGAGGTCGAGGAAGCCGAACCGGTGGCGCCCGCCTTCAGCGGCGTGGTGGTGGCTCAGGTACTGGCGCTCGAGCCGCATCCCAATGCCGACAAGCTGCGCGTGTGCAAGGTCGACGCGGGGCAGGGCGAGCCCTTGCAGATCGTGTGCGGCGCGCCCAACGTGGCAGTCGGCATGAAGGTGCCGCTGGCCACCGTGGGCGCCCGGCTGCCCGGCGACATCAAGATAGGCGTGGCCAAGATGCGCGGCGTCGAGTCGGCCGGCATGCTGTGTTCGGCGCGCGAACTGGGCCTGTCGCAGGACCACGCCGGCCTGCTCGACCTGGGCGCGGACGCCACGGTCGGCGTGCCCGTGCGCGAATGGCTGCAACTGGACGACACGGTCTTCACGCTCAAGCTCACCCCCAACAAGGCGGACTGCCTGTCGGTGCTGGGCGTGGCGCGCGAGGTCTCGGCCCTGACCGGCGCGCCGCTGGCCGCGCCGCGGCTGGATCCGGTGGCGGTCGCCATCGACGATCGCGTGCCGGTGACCGTGCACGCGCCGGACCTGTGCGGCCGCTACGTGGGACGGGTCGTGCGCGGCGTGGATGCATCCGTTCCCACGCCGGAATGGATCAAGCGGCGCCTGGAACGCGCCGGCCAGCGCTCGATTTCCGCGCTGGTCGACATCTCCAACTACGTCATGCTGGAACTGGGCCGCCCCAGCCACGTGTTCGACCTGGCCAAGGTGCGCGGCGGCCTGCACGTGCGGTGGGGCCAGCCGGGCGAGCAGGTCCTGCTGCTGAACGGCCAGACCGTCGAGGTGGACGAGCAGGTCGGCGTGATCGCCGACGACAACGGCCCCGAGTGCCTGGCCGGGATCATGGGCGGCGAAACCACCTCGGTCTCCACCGAGACCCGCGACATCTATCTCGAGGCTGCCTTCTGGTGGCCCGCCAGCATCGCCGGCCGCGCGCGCCGCTACAACTTCAGCACCGACGCCAGCCACCGCTTCGAGCGCGGCGTGGATTACGCCAACATTCCGGCCGACCTGGAATACCTGACCAGCCTGATCGTGCGGGTATGCGGCGGCCAGGCGGGCCCGGTGGACGATCAGGTCGTCAATCTGCCCGAGCGCAAGCCCGTGCGCCTGCGCGTGGCGCGCTGCCACCAGGTCCTGGGCGTGGATGTGCCGGAAGACGAGATCGCCGACATCTTCACCCGCCTGGGCCTGCCTTTCGTGCGCGAGCCCGGCGTCTTCGTCGTGACGCCGCCGTCCTTCCGCTTCGACATCGAGATCGAGGAAGACCTGATCGAGGAAGTCGCGCGCGTGCACGGCTTCGAACGCATTCCCGATCTGCCGCCGCTGGCGCGGGCCGCGGTCAGCGCCATGCCGGAAGAGCGCCACTCCTTCCACGCGCTGCGCCACACGATGGCCGACCTGGACTACCAGGAGGTGATCAACTTCAGCTTCGTGGAAGCCGAGTGGGAACGCGACTACGCGGGCAACGCGGATCCGATCCGCCTGCTCAATCCCATTGCCAGCCAGTTGTCGGTCATGCGCAGCAGCCTGATCGGCGGCCTGGTGGCCAACGCCCAGTACAACGTGAACCGCAAGACCAGCCGCGTGCGGGTGTTCGAGCTGGGCCGGGTCTTCTGGCGCGATGCGGCCGTGGCCGACGGTCCGCTGGCGGTGGCCGGCGTCAACCAGCCCATGCGCCTGGCCGGGCTGGCCTACGGGCCGGCGGTGGAAGAGCAGTGGGGGACGCAGACCCGGCAGGTCGATTTCTACGACGTGAAGGCGGACGTGGAGGCCCTGCTGGCCGGCGGGTCCAACCAGGCGCCGCGCTTCGTGCCCGACGCGCATCCGGCCCT
Organism: Pigmentiphaga sp. H8; assembly: GCF_003854895.1. NCBI lineage: Bacteria > Pseudomonadati > Pseudomonadota > Betaproteobacteria > Burkholderiales > Alcaligenaceae > Pigmentiphaga > Pigmentiphaga sp. H8. Next base: position 2,782,359 of record NZ_CP033966.1, read on the forward strand.
GCATCCCGGCCGCAGCGCGCGCATCGTCATCGACGGCGAGACGGTCGGCTGGTTAGGCGAACTGCATCCGCGCTGGCTGCAGCGCGCGGAACTGCCGCACGCCCCGGTGGTGTTCGAGCTGGACGCCGACCGCATCGCCGTCCGTCCGCTGCCGTCGCTGCGCGAGATCTCGCGCCAGCCGGTGGTGATCCGCGATCTGGCGCTGTGGGTGGCCGAGGCGGTGACGGCGCAGCAGATGCTGGACACGGTGCGTCATCTGGTGGCCAAGGAGCCCGAACTGGCGGTCGTCCAGGATGCACGGATTTTCGATGTTTGGCGGGATAAGTCCTTGTTAGAAAAGGAAAAAAGCCTTGCCTTCCGGTTCTGGCTACAGGATACTTCGGTAACCCTGGACGACGCCCGAGTCGAGGCGTGCCTGGCCCGTATCCGCGCCGCGCTGGAATCCGAGCACGGTGCGCGGCTGAGGGTTTGATACCGCTTCCCATCCGTGTCTATGCATTCTCTCGTTTCCGATAGCTACGCTTCCCCGGACGCCTTCGACGCCGATTCCGACGCCGACCTGCCGCAAGGCGGGCTCGATGCGCGTACCCTGACCAAGGCTGAACTGGCCGACCTGCTGTTCGAGCGGGTCGGCCTGAACAAGCGCGAGGCCAAGGACATGGTCGAGACCTTCTTCGAGGAAATCCGCGATGCCCTCGAACGCGGCGACATGGTCAAGCTATCGGGTTTCGGCAACTTCCAGGTACGCAACAAGCCGCAGCGGCCGGGACGCAATCCCAAGACGGGCGAAGAAATCCCCATCGCCGCCCGCCGCGTCGTCACTTTCCATGCGAGCCAGAAGCTCAAGAGCATGGTCGAGCAGGTCGCGCTGCGCGAACAGAATCCGTCCTGAGAGGTCCTATGGCGCGCATCGAGCCACCCGTCGTTCTTCCGCCCATTCCCGCCAAGCGCTATTTCACGATAGGCGAGGTCAGCGAGCTTTGCGGCGTCAAGCCGCACGTGCTGCGCTACTGGGAACAGGAATTTACCCAGCTCAAGCCGATCAAGCGACGGGGCAACCGCCGCTACTACCAGCACCACGAAGTGCTGCTGATCCGCCGCATCCGCGAACTGCTGTACGAGCAGGGCTTCACCATCAGCGGTGCCCGCAACCGGCTGGACGAGTCCCGCGGACACGTGGACGATACGCCCCAGGTGGCCCTGGTCTCCATCGAAGAGCCCGAACTGCAGGCCATCCGGACCGAACTGGCCGACATTGTCGGCCTGCTGCAGTCCGCCCGCGAGACCAGCCTGGCGCGATAGGGCGCTTCAATCCATGTGGCCGTAGGTCAGCTTGCGCACCAGGTCGACGAGCTGGCTTTGGCGCGCGGTCTGGGTGCGGCGGAACAGCGACCTGAGCTGCGTCCTGACCGTCTCCTGCGAGACGCCCAGTTGCTGGGCGCATTCCTTGACCTGCCGTCCCTGCATCAACAACAGCAACAACCGGTATTCCGCGGGCGGAATGCCGAACAGCGCATGCAGCAGGCGATGCGCGCTGATGGGGGCGGCCTGGTGGGTATGGACTTTCACCAGGGCCAGGGGCTCGCATCTGGACAGCGGAAACGACATCGGTTCCGGCAGGGGCGTGACCACCACCGCGTAGCGGACCGTGGGCGTACCGAATTCGACATGGGCGCCGGTGGCCAGCCGGGCCTGCCGGGTGCAGGCCGTCACGAGGGCTTCGGCAAGCCGGGAACGCGTCCCCGTTCGCGATGGCTTCAGGCCCGAGGCGCCGAAGGGATTGCCGGGCAGGGAAAGCCAGCTCGCGCCGGCCCGGTTGGCAACGTGTACGCGGCCCCGCGCGTCGGTGACCAGCAGCGGGAAGCTGAAATCGTCGAGCAGTTGCTGCGCCAGTTCGGCCCGCTGCTGCAAGTTCAGGAATTCATGGCGCAATGCCGCGGCCTGTTGCAGGTGCGGCGCGAGCAGGCGCAGAAGCGGGGACCTGGACGGCGCGTCGGTGTCGGGCCGCGACAGGGGAAATTGGAGTGAAAGACAGCATTCGGCCACCCCGTTCTTCAGGATGGGGAGCGCATGGACGGAGCCCAGTCCATAGGACCGCATGAATTCCTGATAGAACGGATCACGGTCGAGAGCGTGGCGGCCGAACCATTGCCAGTCGATGTACCAGTGGCCCAGCTGCAGCCGATGGCGCACGTTTTCCGCGGGGTCGTGGCGGCTGTAGTGGTTGCTGTAGTCGTTGAACGCCCGTTCGTCGCCGCCGCTGTGCTCGCCGACCGCGGCGGCCGGCGTGCGCCGGTCCAGGATGACCGTGCAGGCCGATTCGGCTCCGGTCAGGTCCCGGATGCGTTTGAGCGTCGCATGCCATCCCTCCTGCCCAAGGACGCCGCCGTACAGGTCGTGGGCAATGCTAAGGGCCAGTTTTTCCATTCTCGTTTTAGCCGACCGCTCGATTTCCGGAAAGGATATTACGGCGGTCAGCGGCGGAGCAAACGATGGCGGGGCCCGGCCCGGGGCAGTGTATCTTCCACGCGTCAGGCCTCCCAGGACGGACGAGGATCCGTCCGTATCGGATAGCGGGCGAGAGCTTGCGCGCACAGCTCGCGCGGGCATGCGCCGGCATCGGCCAGCGCATGCAGCGCGGCCAGGACGATGTGGAAGCGGTCGACCTCGAAGAACTGGCGCAGGGCGCTGCGGGTGTCGCTGCGGCCGAAACCGTCCGTTCCCAGTACCGTCATCCGCGCGGGGCAATGGGGCGCGATCAGCGACGGCCAGGCGCGGACGTAGTCGCTCGCGGCGACCACGGGCGCGCCGCCCGCCAGGCACTGCTCGACGTGGCTGCGCCGCGCGGGCTGCTCCGGATGCAGGCGGTTCCAGCGTTCGACCTCGCGTGCGTCGCGGGCCAGTTCCGCGTAGCTGGTGGCGCTCCAGGCCTCGCTGGCGATGCCCCAGTCGGCGGCCAGCAGTTCGCCAGCGGCGATGGCTTCGCGCAGGATGGCGCCCGACCCCACGAGGCGCACGGCGGGTTCGCCCCGGCCGTACGCGCCGTGCCGGTAGAGTCCCTTGATCACGCCCTCGTGGGCCTCGGGCGGCAGGCTGGGCTGAGGTACGTTCTCGTTGACCAGGGTCAGGTAGTAGAAGACGTCTGCCTGTTCCTCGAGCATGGCGCGCATGCCGTGGTCGACGATGACGGCGACTTCCGAGGCGAACGCGGGATCGTAGGCGCGGCAGTTGGGGACGCCTGCCGCGGTGACCAGGCTGGCGCCGTCCTGGTGTTGCAGGCCTTCGCCGCCCAGCGTGGTGCGGCCGGCCGTGGCGCCCAGCAGGAAGCCCCGGGCGCGCTGGTCGGCGGCCGCCCAGATCAGGTCGCCCACGCGCTGGAAACCGAACATCGAGTAGTAGATGTAGAACGGCAGCATCGCGGTGCCGTGCACGGCGTAGCTGGTGGCGGCCGCGGTCCAGGAGCTGATCGCCCCGGCCTCGCTGATGCCTTCTTCCAGGATCTGGCCGTCCAGCGCCTCGCGATAGCTCAGCACCGAGCCGATGTCCTCGGGCTCGTAGCGCTGTCCCACGCTGGAATAGATGCCGATCTGCCTGAACAGCGCCGCCATGCCGAAGGTGCGCGCCTCGTCGGCGACGATGGGCACGATGCGCGGGCCGAGCCGGCTGTCCTTGAGCAGGCTGGACAAGAGGCGCACGAAGGCCATGGTGGTCGACATTTCCTTGCCGTCGGCCTGGAGCGCGAAGCCGGCGTAGCGCTCCAGCGGCGGGACCGGGACGGGCTCGGCCTGCGGCGAGCGGGCGGGCACGGGGCCGCCGAGTTCGCCGCGCCGGGCATGCAGATAGCGGATCTCGGCGCTGTCCGCGCCGGGGTGCAGGAAGTCCAGGGATTCGGCCTGCTCGTCGCTCAGCGGCAGCGAGAAGCGGTCGCGAAAAGCGATCAGCGCGTCGCGATCCAGCTTCTTCTGCTGGTGGGTGGTCATCTTGCCCTGGCCGGCTTCGCCCATGCCGTAGCCTTTCTTGGTCTGGGCCAGGATGACGGTGGGGCGCCCGGTGCTGCGGGCGGCCGCGTGATAGGCGGCATGGATCTTCACCAGGTCGTGGCCGCCGCGCCGGAGCCGGTCGATCTCTTCGTCCGTCAGGCCCTGCGCCAGCCGGGCCAGTTGCGGGTCTTGCCCGAAGAAGTGGTCGCGGTTGAAGCGGCCGTCCTTGGCCGCGAAGGTCTGCAATTGGCCGTCCACGGTCTGGGCGAAGGCGCGCCGCAGGGCGCCGCCGGTGTCGCGCGCGAACAGGCCGTCCCAGTCCGAGCCCCACAGCAGCTTGATCACGTTCCAGCCGGCGCCCGCGAACAGGGATTCAAGCTCGTCGACGATGCGGCCGTTGCCGCGCACCGGACCGTCGAGCCGCTGGAGGTTGCAGTTCACGACCCAGACGAGATTGTCGAGTCCCTCGCGGGCCGCGAGTGTCAGCGCCGACATGCTCTCGGGCTCGTCCATCTCGCCATCGCCGAAGATGCCCCAGACTTTCCGACCCGTGGTGTCGAGCAGGCCGCGATGGGCCAGGTAGCGCATGAAGCGCGCCTGATAGATGGCGTTGATGGGGCCGATGCCCATCGAGCCGGTGGGGAATTGCCAGAAATCGGGCATGAGCCAGGGGTGGGGGTAGCTGGACAGGCCGCGCGCACCCCGCGCCCGTGCGGTGATCTCCTGCCGGTAGTGCGCCAGGTCGGCTTGCTCGAGCCGGCCTTCCAGGAAGGCCCGGGCGTAGACGCCGGGCGCGGAATGGGGCTGGCAGAACACCAGGTCCGCCTGGCCGGCGGGGCCGCCGCGGAAGAAGTGGTTGAAGCCGACCTCGAACAGATCGGCGGCGCTGGCGTAGCTGGCGATGTGGCCGCCCAGCTCGCCATGCGCGAGGTTGGCGCGGACGACCATGGCCAGCGCGTTCCACCGCATCAGCGCGGCCAGCCGTTCCTCGATGGCCAGATCGCCGGGGAAGGGGGGCTGTGCCTCGACGGCGATGGTGTTGACGTAGGGGGTATTGCGCGACGGGCGCCAGCCGACGGCCGAATCGCCGGCGGCCTCGGCCAGCATGTCCAGGATCTGCCGCACGCGTTCCGGCCCGTTGGTCTCCAGCATCGACAGCAGGGCGTCCCGCCATTCGGCGGTTTCGATGGGATCGGGGTCGGCCGGCAGGCCATCCTGCCGCGCCAGATGCCGGGATTCGTCGTACATGCGTGTTTCTCCTCGTCTTGTGATGGAAAATTCTACGCTTGAGTGCTCGGCATTTTTCTCCGAAAATTCTTTGAGTAAGGCAATTCAGCGGTAGAAAATTCTTTCAATGAAGAGAAATAAAGCATGATCGATCTCGATGAAATCGACCGGCGCATCCTGGCCGAACTCCAGGCCGATGCCAGCATCTCCAACGTGGAGCTGGCCCGCCGGGTGCACTTGTCGCCATCGCCGTGCCTGACGCGGGTCAAGGCCCTGGAGGCGGCCGGCCTGATCCGCCAGTACGTCGCCTTGCTCGACCCGCAGCAGCTGGGCCTGCACCTGAACGTCTTCATCTCGATCAGCCTGAAGCAGCAGAACCGCAAGGCGCTGCAGGTGTTCGAGGACGCCATCTGCGCCCGCGAGGAAGTCATGGAGTGCTACCTGATGACGGGGGATGCCGACTACCTGCTGCGGGTGGCCGTGCCGGACATCCAGGCGCTGGAGAGCTTCATCCTGGAACAACTGTCGCCCATCGCCCAGGTCGAGAAGATCCGCTCCAGTTTCGCGCTCAAGCAGGTGCGCTACAAGACCGCGCTGCCGTTGAGGTCGGCGGGCGTGCGCTAACGCGACCCCATGACGGTTGACGCCGCCGGTAACGAGAAATACCGGGGATTACGTTTGTGGGTTGTGGTGACAATTGTCACCGACGCGGTGGCGAGGCGGTTCCGGAAAAACAAAAAGCCCGGCGGCTTGTGGCCACCGGGCTTTTTTTTCTTCGGTTCCGACAAATACAGGTCAAGAACTTGTATATGGTCGGGGCGGCGGGATTCGAACTCGCGACCCCTTGCACCCCATGCAAGTGCGCTACCAGGCTGCGCTACGCCCCGAAAGAAAAAAAGTATAGCAAATTTTCGGGGGTGTGGGAAAGAGGCGCTCCTTTTTATTTTGCATGGGGTTGCGACGATCGAAAGGGATGAAACGTGGTGTGCAGTTTGCGGAACTCTGCGCATCGGTTGACAGCCTTAGGAGTGTATACCCCTAGGAGAGACGCCAAAAAAATATCGTGCGTGCGCAACAGAAAGCGAATCGTCCGTGCAGATGCGCCGTATGATGTTTGCAAGGAGGTCGTCCAAGGAGCGTTCCGAATCAGATCGAACATGTCGAGGCAGGATCGGGAGTTGCTGGTTTCGATCGGCCCCGGGCATGGCAGGAAGTTCATCCGGCAGGAAAGAACCGGAAGCCGGCTCGACCGGCACTAACAACAACAGAGTCGTGTAGGCAGTTCTCATTCACTCGCTGTTGGAGGTTGTCCGTGCTGAACATCGTCGAAGGGTTCAAGTCTCAATACGCCAAGACGCAGGAAACCGAACTTTCTCTCGAGGAGTACCTGGACCTCGCCCGCCGGGATCCCATGACCTACGCCAGCGCGGCCGAGCGCATGCTTGCCGCGATCGGCGAACCCGAGCTGGTCGATACGCGCAACGACCCCCGGTTGTCGCGCCTGTTTTCCAATCGCCTGATCCGCCGCTATCCGGCCTTCAAGGAATTCTTCGGCATGGAGGACGTGATCGATCAGATCGTGGCGTTCTTCAAGCACGCGGCGCAGGGGCTGGAAGAACGCAAGCAAATCCTCTATCTGCTGGGACCCGTGGGCGGCGGCAAGTCGTCGATCGCGGAGCGCCTGAAGGCCTTGATGGAAGCCCACCCCATCTATGCGCTGAAAGGTTCACCCGTCAATGAGTCGCCGCTGGGCCTGTTCCACCCCGACCGCTTCGGCGAGCAGCTCGAGAAGGAATACGGCATTCCACGCCGCTACCTGACGGGCATCATGTCGCCATGGGCCATCAAGCGGCTGCGGGAATTCGACGGCGACATCTCGCAGTTCCGCGTGGTCCGGCTCCAGCCTTCGGTGCTGCGGCAACTCGCCATCGCCAAGACCGAACCGGGCGACGAGAACAACCAGGACATCTCCTCGCTGGTCGGCAAGGTCGATATCCGCAAGCTGGACCGCTACTCGCAAGACGATCCCGATGCCTACAGCTATTCGGGAGGACTGTGCCTGGCCAACCAGGGCATGCTCGAATTCGTTGAAATGTTCAAGGCGCCCATCAAGATGCTGCATCCCTTGCTGACGGCGACCCAGGAAGGCAATTTCAAGGGTACCGAAGGGTTTTCGGCCATCCCGTTCAACGGGATCATCCTTGCGCATTCCAACGAGTCCGAATGGCAGACCTTCCGCAACAACAAGCACAACGAGGCGTTCCTGGACCGTATCTACATCGTCAAGGTGCCGTACTGCCTGCAGGTGTCGGAAGAGGTCAAGATCTATCGCAAGCTGCTGCAGAACAGCTCGCTGGCCGACTCGCCATGCGCGCCGGGCACTCTCGACATGATGGCCCAGTTCTCGGTGCTGACGCGCTTGAAGGAACCCGAGAATTCCAGCATCTATTCGAAGCTGCGGGTGTATGACGGCGAGAGCCTGAAGGATGTCGACCCCAAGGCCAAGGTCCTGCAGGAATACAAGGACTACGCCGGCACCGACGAGGGCATGACGGGTGTCTCGACGCGCTTCGCCTACAAGATCCTGTCCAGCGTCTTCAACTACGACCAGACCGAGATCGCCGCCAATCCGGTGCACCTGATGTACGTGCTGGAGCAGCGCATCGGCCGCGAGGACTACCCCGACGAGATCCGCCGGCGCTACCTGGAGCACATCAAGGGCTATCTGGGGCCGCGCTACGCGGAGTTCATCGGCAAGGAAATCCAGACCGCGTACCTGGAGTCGTATTCGGAGTACGGGCAGAACATCTTCGACCGCTACGTCACGTTCGCCGACTGCTGGATCCAGGACGAGGAATTCCGCGACCCCGAAACGGGCGAGAGCTTCGACCGCTCGGCGCTGAACGCCGAGCTCGAGAAGATCGAGAAGCCGGCGGGCATCGCGAATCCCAAGGACTTCCGCAACGAGATCGTGAACTTCGTGCTGCGCGCGCGCGCCAACAACAGCGGCCGCAATCCCGCGTGGACCAGCTACGAGAAGCTGCGCGAGGTGATCGAGAAGAAGATGTTCTCCAACACCGAGGATCTGCTCCCGGTCATTTCGTTCAATGCCAAGGCCTCGGTCGAGGACAAGCGCAAGCACGAGAGCTTTGTCGAACGGATGGTCGAGAAAGGCTATACCGAAAAGCAAGTCCGCTTGCTGTGCGAGTGGTATTTGCGGGTGAGGAAGTCTTCGTGAGCTAGGTGAATATGAATTCACTCATCGATCGGCGGCTCAACGGCCGTAACAAGAGCGCTGTCAACCGGGAGCGCTTCATCAGGCGGTACAAGGACCAGATACGCAAGGCGGTTCGCGAGCTGGTCCAGGAACGGTCCATCGAAGAGATGGACCAGGGCGGCGAAATCAACCTCCCGGCCAAGGACATCTCCGAACCCAGCTTCCGCTACGGCAGGGGCGGGGATCGCGAGATCGTCCATCCCGGCAACCGGGAGTTCGCCAAGGGCGACAAGATCGACCGGCCCCGGGGGGGCGATGACGGCGACCCCTCCGAGCCGGGCGAGGGCGACTCGGTGGATCCGTTCACGTTCAGCCTGTCCCGGGACGAGTTCCTGAACCTCTTCTTCGAGGACATGGAGCTGCCCCACCTGGTCCGTACTCAGTTGGGCGAGATCAACCAGCAGAAGTGGCGGCGCGCGGGCTATACCACCACGGGATCGCCCAGCACGCTGAGCGTGGGACGCACGCTCAAGACCTCGCTGTCGCGGCGCATCGCGCTCAGCGGCGGTTCGCGGCTGGGCCTGCAGGAGGCGCAGCAGAAGCTGGAGGAGTCGGAAGAGGCGGGTGCCCCGGAAGACGAACTCGATGCCCTGCGCGCCGAGGTCGAGGCGCACCGGTCCAGGCTGGCGCGGGTGCCTTTCCTCGATTCGCTGGACCTGCGCTACCGGCACCGCGTGGTCGAGCCTTCGCCGGTGGCGCGCGCCGTGATGTTCTGCCTGATGGACGTCTCGGGGTCCATGGACGAGAACAAGAAGGATCTGGCCAAGCGCTTCTTCACGCTGCTGTACCTGTTCCTGTCGCGCAAGTACGAGCGCGTGGACCTGGTGTTCGTGCGCCACACGGACAACGCCGAGGAAGTGGACGAGCAGACCTTCTTCCACGATCCCAAGAGCGGGGGCACGGTGGTGCTGTCGGCCCTCGAGCTCATGCACGAGATCGTGACCGAGCGCTATTCGCCCGCCACCTGGAACGTCTACGCGGCGCAGGCCACCGACGGCGATTCCTTCGGCGCGGACGCGGCCAAGAGCGCGCGCTTCCTGTCCGAACACCTGCTGCCGCTCACGCGCTACTACGCCTACATCGAGATTCCGGACGTGGACGAGATGCGCAAGAGCAGCCTGTGGGCCGAATACGAGCGCGAGACGGCGCCGCACTTCGCGATGCGGCGCATACGCGAGCGCCGCGAGATATTCGGCGTGCTGCACGACCTGTTCAGGAAGGAGACCGCATGAGCGCCGTCTATCCGCCGCGCGAAGCGCCGCCCGCCCGGGCGGTCCAGCCCATCTCGACGACCTCGGAATGGACCTTCGAACTGATCCAGCGCTATGACGAAGCCATCGGCCAGGTGGCCCGGGAGTTCGGGCTGGACACCTATCCCAGCCAGATCGAGGTCATCACGTCCGAGCAGATGCTGGACGCGTATGCCTCGGTCGGGCTGCCGATCGGCTATCCGCACTGGTCCTACGGCAAGGAGTTCATCCGCAACGAGCAGGCCTACCGGCGCGGCGTGCAGGGGCTGGCCTACGAGATCGTCATCAACTCGAACCCTTGCATCGCCTACCTGATGGAAGAGAACTCCATGGCCATGCAGGCGCTGGTGATCGCGCACGCCTGCTACGGCCACAATTCCTTCTTCAAGGGCAACTACCTGTTCAAGCAGTGGACCGAGGCCGACGGCGTGCTGGACTACCTGGTGTTCGCCCGCAAGTACGTCATGGACTGCGAGGAAAAGTACGGCATCGGCCCGGTCGAGGCCACGCTGGACTCCTGCCACGCGCTGATGGCCCATGGCGTGGACCGCTACCGCCGCCCGCATCCGATTTCCTATCGCGAGGAAATGCAGCGCCAGGCCGAACGCGAGGAGTACGCGCGCCAGCAATACAACGATCTGTGGCGCACGGTGCCCACGCGCGACCATGTCGAGCGCGAGGGCAAGCCTTCGGTGTTCCCGCCGGAGCCGGAAGAGAACATCCTGTATTTCATCGAGAAATATTCGCCTTCGCTGGAGCCATGGCAGAAGGAACTGGTGCGGATCGTCCGCAAGCTGTCCCAGTACTTCTATCCGCAGACCCAGACCAAGGTCATGAACGAAGGATGGGCGACCTTCTGGCACTACACGCTGCTGAACCGCATGCACGAGAAGGGGCTGGTCAACGACGGCTTCATGATCGAGTTCCTGCAAAGCCACACCAACGTGGTGGCCCAGCGGGGCTTCGACCAGCGCGGCTATGGCGGCATCAATCCGTATGCGCTGGGCTTCGCGATGATGCAGGACATCCGCCGCATCTGCGAGAACCCCACGCCCGAGGACAGGAAGTGGTTCCCCGACATCGCCGGCAGCGATTGGCTGAAGACGCTGGACTTCGCGATGCGCAACTTCAAGGACGAGTCCTTCATCGCGCAGTTCCTGTCGCCGCGCCTGATCCGCGAGTTCCGCTTCTTCGCGATCGCCGACCACGAGTCCAATCCCAAGCTGGAAGTCGAGGCCATCCACGACGACGACGGCTACCGGCGCGTGCGCCGGCTGCTGGCGGACCAGCACAACCGCGACATGCAGGTGCCGGACATCCAGGTCGTGCGCTACAACCGGGATTCCGACCGGTCCCTGGTCCTGCGACACGTGACGATGCGGGGAAGGCCCTTGCAGGCCGAGGATGCCGACCAGGTGATGAAGCACCTGGCCCGGCTATGGGGATTCAAGGTCCGCCTGGAAGAGGTCGACGCGGAAGGCAGCGTAAAAACCTTCCGCGAGCGGTCGGGGTAGAGCCCCCCCTACGCCCTTCGGGCGCCCCCCCGGGGGCGATGCGGGTGGACCGGCGGAGCCGGATCCACCGCATCCTGGGGTACCAACGGGCTGGAGAGGAACTGGCGTTCTTGCCTCTTGTCAGCGCAAACGAGAACGGCCTCGCATCTGATGCAAGGCCGTTCTTGTATTCGCGGTCGTTCCAGACCCAGGGCACAGCGGATCCGGCTTTGCCGGTCCGCCAGTGCCGCCCCCTGGGGGGCGCCCGAAGGGCGTAGGGGGGCTCTACCTCTACCCCTACGGTTTGAAGAAGGGGGTGGGTACCATCAGGTGGTTTTCTTGCGAGACCAGGTTGCCCATCTCCACGCTTTTCTTCAGGTAGACCTGCCAGTCCGGATCCTTTTGCAGCGCGGCGCGGCGCGCCATGCGGTCGGCGGCGTCCTGGTAGGCCCAGATATGGGTGAAGCTGTTGACGTTGCCGGTCTCGGTCTGCAGGTACAGCACCGGGTCGCCCAGGTGCTTGCGCTGCGCCTCGAAACCCAGTTCCTGGTACAGCTCGAGCTGTTTCTTGATCGTGCCGGGCCGGCACGTGTAGGTGCGAACGTCGTACAGCATGGAGCCCCCGCGGTCAGAACGAATCGGTGGAAGTGAACAGGCCCACGCGCAGGCCTTCGGCGGTGTAGATCTCGCGGCCGTCGACGCTCATGGTGCCATCGGCGATGCCCAGTACCAGCGTGCGGTTGATGGTGCGCTTGATGTCGATGGTGTAGGTGACCTTCTTGGCCGTGGGCAGCACCTGCCCGACGAACTTGACCTCGCCCGATCCCAGCGCGCGGCCCCGGCCGGGGTTGCCCTGCCAGCCCAGGAAGAAACCCACCAGCTGCCACATGGCGTCCAGGCCCAGGCAGCCCGGCATGACCGGATCGCCCTCGAAGTGGCAAGCGAAGAACCACAGGTCGGGGTGGATGTCCAGCTCGGCGATCACCTGGCCCTTGCCGTACTTGCCGCCCTGGTCCGAGATGTGCGTGATGCGGTCCATCATCAGCATGTTGGGGGCCGGCAACTGCGCATTGCCTTTCCCGAACAATTCGCCGCGCGCGCAGCGCAGCAGGTCTTCACGGGAGAAGGCGTTCTGTTCAAGCATTAGGAAGTCCTCGTTGGAAACCGGGATTATATCGTCGCCTCGCGGTCAGCTTCGCCCGGGCGCGGCGCCCAGCAGCCGCTTGAGGCCCAGCCATTGCTGGGCCAGGAAGCCCCGGCCGTAGTCGCGGCCACCCCGCTCGGGAAGCTGGTCGCTGATGCCGGTCGGTCCGTAGTTGCCATCGAAGCGCGCGGTGCGCAGCAGGATGTCCCAGATCGGGAACAGGACGCCGAAGTTATAGTTGGCTTCGGGCCGGCCAGGCACGGACGGCGGTTCGATCGCGTGGTGGTGCCGGTGGAATTTCGGCCCTACCACCAGGTATTGGCCGATGCGGCCGAAGCCCGTCCGCAGGTTGGCGTGCGAGAGGCTTTCCACCAGCCGGGTGATGATCACGACCATCACGAACTGTCCCGGCGGCACGCCCACCAGGTGCGAGACCAGCACGACCACCGCGTCGCGCAGCAGATCGCTGAGCAGGTGGTTGCGGTTGTCGGACCACATCGTCATCTGGCGCTGGCTGTGATGGACCGCGTGCAGCGCCCACAGCCACTGGTAGCGATGCTCGGCGCGGTGGAAGGCGTAGTCGACGAAATCGAAGATCAGCAGGTACAGGATCAGGCTGACCCAGGCACGGTCGGTCACGCCGGGCCAGATCTCGTCGAGATGGAAGGGCGAGAACCCCAGCACATGCAACTGCCCGAACAGATGATCGGCCAGCGGCTGGGTGGTGAAGAACAGCACCAGCCGGAACAGGCCCAGCGAGTGGATGGCGGTGTAGAGGACGTCCAGCCGCACCGAGGTCCGGTCCACGATCTTCTCGACCGGGCGCCAGCGTTGCAGGGGGCCGAACACGGCCAGCATGATGATCAGTTGCAGCACGCCGAGCAGCAGCCACATGGTGCCGTCGTAGGCGTCCTCGAGGATGCTGCCGAGACCCAGGTGGAACAGCAGGGGCTGGACGAGCGTCTCGAACAGCCACTGCTGCATGCCGGAAAAAAGATCGCTAAGGATTTCCATGGACGTGATGCGTGGCCAGCCAGGCCCGGTATTGCGGATGGTCGGCCAGCGTGGCGAAGCAATAACCCTTTTGCTTGAGCCCGGTGATGAGCGGTTCCAGCACGGCCGGCGCCCAGGGGTCCTGACGGGACCAGATGCCCAGGTGCGCCATCAAGATATCGCCCGGACGGATGTTGCGCAAGGCGCGCGCCAGCAGCGCGGCGTTGGGGTATTTGTCGCTGGGTAGTTCGTCGCCCAGGAAGCCGGCATCGGCCCAGCCCACGTGCCGGTAGCCGCAGCGGTTCTCGGCCGCCTGGAGCAGCGCGGGCGAGGTCTTGCCGCCGGGCGCGCGGAACAGCGGCAGCATGGTCTGCCCGGTCATTTCCTTGAACCGCGCGGCGCTGCGGTCCAGCTCGGCGCAATAGGCCTCGGCGCTCATGGCCTGGACCCGTCCGGCCTGCGGGCCGAAGGCGGGCTTGGCGCGGAAAGCGCCATCCGGCCGGTCGGCCAGCCAGTACACATGGTCGTAGGTGTGCGAACCGAAGACGTGTCCGCGCGCGGCCATGGCCTTCCACCAGGGCGCCCAATGGTCGTCCAGGCTGGTGCCGCCGTCGCGGGTCTTTTCGTTGGCCAGGAAGAAGCTTGCCTTGACCTGCTGGCGGTCCAGCACCTCGGCCACCAGCGGGGCAACGCCCATGTGGCCGGTGTCGAAGGTGAGGTAGACCGGGCGGGTGCACTCCGCCGCCTGCGCGCCGGCCGTGGCCAGCAGCAGGGCGGCCGCGCCCGCGCGTGCCAGGCTACTGGCGCGGGGCATGGGACAGGGTCCAGACGCCGTGGGGCGAGCGGCCCACCTTGGTCTGGTGCACGACCTTGCGGGTGGCCGTGTCGATGACGGTGAGCTTCTTGGCCCAGCGCGAGGTGACCAGCAGGGTCTTGCCGTCGGCCAGCACTTCCATGCAGTCCGGGCCGCCGGGAGCGGGATAGGCGTCGACCACCGCCAGGGTTTGCAGGTCGATGCGGCTGATGGTGTTGGCCACGCGGTTGCTGACGAACAGGTGCCGCCCGTCGCCCTGGGCCCTGAAGGCATGGGCGCCGGCGGCCGTGGGGATGCGCTTGACGAGCTGGGCGGGCGAGGCCGTCAGGTCATAGACCTCGACGTAGCTGTCGCCGGTCAGGGCGACCAGCAGGTAGCGGTCGTCGTGGGTGATGTAGACGTCGGCGGGCGTCTTGCCCACCGGGATGGTCCATAGCGGCGTCTGCGTCGCCAGGTCGATGGCGATCAACTGGTCGCTGTCCTGCAGCGACACGTACAGGCGGCGGCTCTTGCTGTCTATCGTCAGGTGGCTGGGCGTGCGGCCGGCGGAGATGCGCTTGACCAGCTTGGGGTCGGCCGAGCCGGCCTGGCCGTTCCACTGGTAGATGTCGATGTGGTCCAGCCGGTTCGCCGCGGTCACGAACCACTTCATGTCGGGCGAGAAACGCAACTGATAGGGATCGACGATGCCGGTCAGCGTGCGCTGGACGTCGCCCGTGGCGGGGTCGAAGAAAGTAAGCGAATCGCTGCCGGCATTGGCCACCAGCAGCGATTTTTCATCCGGCGTCAGGTACAGGTGATGAGGTTCCTTGCCGGTGGGAACGCGTCGCAGTTCCGCGTAGGTCGAAGGGTCGAGGATGCTGACCGAGGCGTCCAGCGAATTCAGGACGATGACGGGGGGCGGCGCCGCCGAGGCGGCAAACACCGCGCACAGGCCGAGAGCGCCGGCCAGGCGGGCAAAAAGCTGAGATTTCAAGGTCGGATCCCGCAGGGTCTACAACGCCGCCGGACGCCGATGCGGGCCCGCGGGCAGCCCGCGGCCGGGGGACGGCCGCCAGAGTTCGCATAGTCTAGGCGGCCGGGCTTGCCGTTGCTGTCGTTTTTGGGTGAATGTTGGTTTGCCGCGACAGCCCGGCGAACGGCGCTGGCGGTCAGGACAGCGGACACTGCCGGTGATAGGCGTCGGGCTGCTTGTGAAAGGGCGTGGCCAGGGTCTTGAGGGTCATGCGTCCCTGTTCGTCCTTGACCGCCTGCAGCACGTGCATGTCCTGCAGCGGGAAGTGATTGTTGTTGAAGCGGAACTCGCCCCGCACCGAGCGGAAGTCCGCCTGCTTCAAGGCCGCCATGAAGGCCGGCTTGTCGGCCACGCGTCCCTGGACCCTGGCGATGGCGGCATCCAGCAGCAGCGCCGCGTCATAGCTCTGGGCCGCGTAGTTCGAGGGGATGCGCTTGTAGCGCTGCTCGAAGGCCTGGACGAAACGGCGGCTCGAGGCATTGTCGAAATCGGGCGCCCAGAAGCCGCCGCTGATCATGCCTTGCGCCGACTCGCCCAGCACCGGCAGCGAGATGGCGTCGATGGTGAAGGTCGACAGCAGCGGCGTCTTCTGCAGGCCCGACTGGGCGTACTGCTTGGCGAAGCTGACGCCCAGGCCGCCGGGGAAGAACGCGAACACCGCATCGGGCTGGCGGGCGGCGGCCTGCGCCAGTTCGGTCGAGAAGTCGAGCTGCTGCAAGGAGGTGTAGACCTCGTCGGCCAGCGGGACCTTGTAGTAGCGCTTGAAGCCGGCCACCGTGTCCTTGCCGGCCTGGTAGTTGGGAGCCAGGACGACGACGCGCTTGTAGCCCTTGTCGGCGGCGTACTGGCCGACCGCCTCGGACGCCTGGTCGCCTTGCCATGACGTGATGAACTGATAGGGCGAGCACCGCGGCCCGGCGATCTGCGAAGGACCCGCGTTCGACCCGATCACGAAGACTTCGCGGTCGGTCAGGTATTTGTGCACGGCCAGCATGATGTTCGAGAACGAGATGCCGGTGACGATGGACACCTTCTCGCGTTCCACCAGGCGCCGCGCGGCCTGGTTGGCCACGTCGGGCTTGAGCTGGGTGTCCTCGCGCAGGATCTCGACCGGATGGCCGCCCAGCTTGCCGCCGTTGCGTTCGACCAGCAGCATGAAGCCGTCGAGCTGGTCCTGGCCCACGGCGGCCTGCGGGCCGGTCAGTTCTCCCATGAAGCCGATCTTGATCGGCGCCTGGGCGAGGGCGGCGCCACAGGCGGTGATCAGGGCGGCCGCGGCCGCCACGCTGCGCAAGCGGTGGTGCATGATGTCTGTCTCCTGGAAGTGGGGCAGGGCGGGCCTGCCGGGGACGGCGGCCGCGATACGTTGCCGCGGCCGGCCGGAAAACGGCTCAGCGCGCCTGGTCGGCCGCGGCTTCGGACTTGCGCAGGCGTTCGAGCGTATGGCGCATGCGCACCGGCCCGAGGTCCACGTTCAGCAGCACGGGCTTCATGTCCCAGAAATCGTTGTCGCCCAGGGCTTCCTGCTGCGCGTCGATGATGGGCTTGTCCTGGTCCTCGAACGCGATGCGGCGCATTTCCGCCAGCCGGGCGTTGGTCTCGGGATCCAGTTCGGGGCCGGGCGGGCGCGCGGCGGCGAAGTGATAGTGGGTGGTGCGGGCGGTCTCGGGCGTCAGGATGTGGATGCCGTAGTACCAGGCGCCGCGTTCGCGCGATTCCCCCGGCGCCTGGACGCCGGTGTCCAGCAGGAAGCAGCCGGGCGGGTCCCAGCGCATGTTGGTCCACATGTCCACCGGCCGGCCGTCGCGGCGGAACAGCATGTCGAACACGCCGGGCACCGAGACGTTGGGCATCCAGCGATTGCACTGCAGGCGGTCGCCGTCCTGCACGACTTCCTGCTTGGCATGGACCTGCTCGGGGCTGCCCAGCAGCCCTTCGTGCAGGAAGCTGATGTGGCTCAGGTCGAGCAGGTTCTCGCCCATCAGTTCGTAGTTGGCGTTGATGTGCAACTGGCCGCGGCTGGTGCGATAGCCCGAGCCTTCGTCCAGCATGCCGTAGTCGGGGATCAGCGCGGGATCGGCGGCGGCGTCCCCCATCCAGATCCACAGCATGCCGTGGCGGTCGTGCGCCGTGTAGGCCTGTACGCGGGCCGCGGCGGGGATCCTGCCATCGCCGTGCGGATTCCTGACGCAGGCGCCGCTGCTGTCGAATTGCAGGCCGTGGTAGCCGCATTCGACCACGTCGTCCCTGAGCTTGCCCATGCTGAGCGGGATGAAGCGATGAGGGCAGCGGTCGCGCAGCGCCACCGGCGTGCCGTCCGCGCGGCGGTAGAACACGACCCGCTCGTCCAGCAGGGTGCGGGTGAACAGTTCACCGGCCTTGACCTCGTCGCTCCAACAGGCCACGTACCAGGCGTTCTTCACGAAGGACATGGGGATCTCCTTTTTCGTTGTCTTGAATGGCTGCCTGGGACGATTTATACAAACAGAGTGTTCGGTTTGTAAGTTACGGAAAACCCTGAGGCCGTCGCTTGCCCGGCAGGGAAGGCTAAGATGCGGCCTTGGCCGTATTGAGGAAACCCGGGAGCGATGCCACCTACCCGCCCACAGACGATGTCCCCCCCGCCCGAGACCGGGCCGGCGCGCGCCCGCCCGCGGCGCACGCAGGCCAACCGCAGCCGCGACGCGCGCGAGCGCCTGCTGGCGGCGACGATAGAGGTGCTGATGCGCTCGGGCTACAACGGCCTGACCACCAAGGAAGTGGCGCGCTGCGCCGGCATGTCCAACGGCGCCTTGATGCACCACTACGCGACCAAGGCAGAACTGGTGGTGGGCGCGACGGCCGAGATCTACGAGGAATCCATCCGCCGCGGCCAGCGCGAGGCGCATACGCCCGAGGCGATCGAGCGGCCCATCGAGGGCTTCATCAAGGACTGCTGGAGCGTCTACTTCGACTGGCCCTTCATCGCCGCGATCGAGGTCATCATGGTGGCCCGCACCGATCCGGACCTGATGAGCAAGATCCTGCCCGTCATGGAGCGCTACCGGTCCTCGACCAACACGCTGTGGCTGGAGGTGTTCGAGAAGGCGGGTTTTTCTGGCGAGCAGGCGCAACTGGCGCTGAACCTGTCCTTGAACCTGGTGCGCGGCATGGCCCTGAACAACCTCTGGCAGCACGATGCGGCGCACTACGAGCGCTACATCCAGGACTGGGTGCGCATGGTCTACCAGCAGCTTCCCAGGGCCGGCGCGGCTTGAGCTTTGGGGGGGGCTAGGGTTGTCCCTAGGGCCAGCCTGGGCTAAAATCGAAAGATTCCAATCTTTCTTGAGGCAAGTCGTGGATAACGACGGCAGTAGTTCAGCCGTTCCGGCAAACGCCGCTTAGCAGGTCCGCAGATTTGTCTGCCGCGTCCTGCCAAGCCAGGGTGCGGTCGTTCCTTCACCGGGACTCCCCCATTTTTTCTGCCTGAAGGCAGTTCCCCCCGCGTATGCCGGGCGGCATGGTCCGTCTTCCTGTCTGCCAGGAGGTCAACATGCGTTTCGCCCATATCCTGAGCGCATGGGGCGGCAAGGCCGCGCGCGCCCCCCGCAAGCCGCTCCAGTCCTATCGCCTGACGGTGTTCAGCGCCAGCCCGCGGCTGGACCGGCTGCGCCAGCACCTGCACGCCGAGTTGTCGGCCCGGGACCTGCGCATCTCGCAGATGCGCGTGGCCAGCGCCGAGCCCGGCGGCGACATCCACCGGATGTCCGTCACGCTGCAGTGCGCGCCGCACCTGCGCGGCGCCCTGAACTCGGTGGCGCTGGGCCTGGGGCGCCATCCCGACATCCAGCGCGTGCATTACGAGCAGCTGCAATAAAAGCGTCGGCAACGCCGCGCTATCCTGCGGACGGCGCCCGGCGCCGTCCCAATCGATCGACGACAAGAACAACGAGGTTCCATGAAGGCAATCGCCAACATCCAGACGCTGGATCTGCTCGACACGCTCGTCAGCCTGACGAGCGCGTTCATCCTGGGCGCCCTGGTCGGGCTGGAGCGGCAGTACCGGCAGCGCACGGCGGGCCTGCGGACCAACGTGCTGGTGGCGCTGGGCGCCGCCATCTTCGTCGACATGGCCATGCGCATCGCGGGTGCGGATGGCGCGGCGCGGGTCGCGTCCTACGTGGTCTCGGGCGTCGGCTTCCTGGGGGCCGGGGTCATCATGCGGGAAGAGGGCAACGTGCGCGGCCTGAACACCGCCGCCACGCTGTGGGGATCGGCCGCGATCGGCGCCTGCGCGGGCGCGGACCTCATCGCCGAGGCCGTGCTGGCCACGATCTTCGTGCTGGCCGCCAACACGCTGCTGCGGCCGGTGGTCAACACCTTCAATCGCCAGCCCGTGGATGTCCTGTCGTCCGAGGTGACGAGCATCATCCACGTGATCACCGGCACGGCCCATCGCGGCGCCGCGCTGATGGCGCTGGAGGCCGAGCTGGAAGAGGCGAACTATCCGCTGGCGGACCTGGAGGTCGTGCCCTTCGGCGACGAGGAAATCGAGATCAAGGCCACGCTCATGGCCACCTCCATCCACGGCAGCGACCTGGACCGCGTTACCGAGAAGCTGGGCCGCAATCCCGCCATCGCCCAGGTCTTCTGGGCGCCCAGTATTTCCGACTGAGGCCGCTCAGCGGCCGCGCTTGAGTTCCAGGCTGGTCACGAGTTCGGCGCGGGCGGCCGCATAGTGAATCGCGTCCAGGCGGTCGTGCATGCGTTCGCTGGCCGCGGCGCGCGCCTGTTCGGCCCGGACGTCGTCCAGGCCGGTGGTGCGCACGGCGGTGTCGGCCAGGACCGTGATGCCGCGAGGCATGACTTCGGCCAGGCCGCCCGACACATAGACGTATTCGTCGCCTTCGGCCCGCCGGATGGTGATCATGCCTTCCTTGAGCAGCGTCAGCAGGGGGATGTGGCCGGGCAGTATTCCCAGCGATCCGTCCTTGCCCGGGAGCTGCACGTAGCTGCCTTCGCCCGAGAAGATCGTGGCCTCCGCATTGACGATGTCGATCTGCATGATGTCCTTTGGGCCTGGCGAGCGTCCGCTGCTCGCCTTTTGGGCCATTTGTTTCAAAGCCTGCTGCCGCGCGGCGCGGGCCGCGCTCCCTTCATGCTATCCCCAAGCTTGTCCACAGAAGTGGTGGATAAGCCGACAAACCTTTTTTCGCGGCTTGGCATTCTGTTTTTTATATCTTAAGATATGTCGTAAGATATGTTTTTAGATATTCTAACGCCCTGAAAAGGCGGGAGGCCACCATGCAACGCAACGACATTTCTTCCGGCGGGCGCGGCGTGGGCATGCGCATGGGGCGCAAGCTCGCCGCCGAGGACCTGCAACTCGTGCTGCTGGCGTTGCTGGAAGCGCAGCCCAGCCATGGCTACGAACTGATCAAGCAATTGGCCGAACGTTCGTCGGGGTTCTACAACCCCAGTTCGGGCATGGTGTATCCCGCGCTGGCCTACCTGGAAGACGTGGGCCATGCCGTCGTTTCCGTGGAAGGGACGAAAAAGCGTTATCGGCTGACCGACGAAGGCAGCGCCCACCTGGCGCGCCACCGCGGGCAGGCCGAGCGCATCCTGGCCGACCTGGCCAAGGTGGGTGCCCGCATGGCGCAGGTGCGCCGCGTGTTCGAAGGCGAAGACGGCCTGGACACCATTGCGCCGGGCACGCCCGAGGACCTCATGCTGGCGCGCTATGGCCTGAAGCAGGCGCTGCACCAGGCAGGCCCCTGTGAGGGCGGCGAGGCCATCCGCATCGCCGCCATCCTGAGACGCGCCACCGCCGAGATCCTGGGCAAGTAGGCGCTCCTCCCAACCTCATTCTGGAAAGATCCATCATGGAAAAAACCGAACGCGCGGTGCGCCGCGTCCGCCACGAACTGAAGTTCCGCCTGCTGCGCGTGCGCGCGGTGCGCAAGGTCACGCCTCGCCTGCTGCGGGTGACGCTGGAGGGCGGCGACCTGGCCGGCTTCTCCAGCGCCGCGCACGACGACCACGTCAAGCTGTTCTTCCCGGCGCCGGGCCAGGAGCGGCCGGTGGTGCCCACGCCCGGCCCCAACGGCATGGTGTTCCCCGAGGACCAGCCGCGTCCGGCGGCGCGCGACTATACGCCGCGCCGCTACGACGCCGAGGCGGGCGAACTCGACATCGAGTTCGCGCTGCATGGCGATGGCCCCGCCGCCGAGTGGGCGCTGCGCGCCGAAGCCGGACAGTATCTGGGCGTGGGCGGCCCGCGCGGCTCCTTCGTGATGGAAGGGGACTTCGACGGCTATCTGCTGGTGGGCGACGAAACCGCGCTGCCGGCCATTGCCCGCCGCCTGGAAGAACTGCCCGCGGGCGCTCGCGCCGTGGTCGTGGCCGAGGTGGCCGACGCGGCCGAGGAACAGTCGTTCGACACGCGGGCCGACGTGGAGGTCCGCTGGATCCATCGCGACGGCGTGGCGCCCGGCCGTCCGGAACTGCTGGCGCAGGCGGTGGCCGCGCTGGGCAGGCCGCAGGGCGACTGGTATGCCTGGGTCGCGGCCGAATCGGGCGTGGCCAAGCGCGTGCGCCAGGTCCTGGTCGAGAACTGGCAACTGCCCAAGGAGTGGATCAAGGCGGCCGGCTACTGGAAGCTGGGCGCCGCGGCCACCCACGACAAGCACGAGGATTGAAGGCATGAGCGCACACCGCTCCGTGGCCGTCGTGGCCACGACCGTGAAAGAGCTGCCGTGCTGGCGCCTGATCTCAAGGCATGGCGAGGCGCTGGTGGCGCGCCAGGGCGCGCAGGTCCTGTACTACGCGCCCAACGGGCAGCCGCCGGTGGTATGGCTGAGCGACCAGGCCGAGTTCCGCAAGGGCTCGTCGCTGCGCGGCGGGATCCCCGTCTGCTGGCCGTGGTTCGGCCAGTTCGACCGCAACCCTGAAGCGGTTCGGGCCATGCTGGCGGCTGGCGCCGATGCGCCGGCCCATGGCTTCGCGCGGGCGCTGGACTGGCAGGAGGGCGGCGCGCGGGTCGATGGCGACGCCGCGTGTCTGCGATTGCAACTGGACCTGCCCGCCGGCCATGGCGGCTGGAGCCACGCGGCCGCCGTGACGCTGGATATCCGCCTGGACGATGCGCTCACGCTAACCCTGTCCACCCGCAACGCGGGCACGGACACGCTGGTGCTGAGCCAGGCGCTGCATACCTATTTCGCCGTGAGCGACGCGCGCGACGTGGCGATCGAGGGCCTGGACGGCGCGGCCTATGTCGATACGCTAAGGGACTGGACGTCGCAGGTTCAGGACGGCCCGTTGTCCATCCAGGGGGAAACCGACCGCATCTACACCGGCTTGTCCGCGCCGGTGCAGATCCGCGATCCCGGCTGGCGTCGAACCATCGCGATCGAGGCAACGGGCTCGCGATCGGCCGTGGTGTGGAACCCCTGGGTGGACAAGTCGCTGCGCCTGTCGCAGTTCCGTCCCGATGCATGGCGCGACATGCTGTGCATCGAGACCGCCCGGGTCTGGGACGACGTGCTGGAACTGGCGCCCGGCGCCGCCGCGGACATGCGCGTGACGATGCGCGCGATGCGCTGGGACGCCTAGCGCGGCCGTCAGTCGACCGTCGCGCCGGACTTCTTCACCACGGCCTCCCACTTGGGGATTTCGGTCCTGACCAGATCGGCGAATTCGGCCGGCGTGCTGGAGGTGGCTTCTATCCCCATGCCCGCCAGCCGGCGCCGCGCGGACTCGTCCGCCATGCCTCGGACGACGGCGCCGTGCAGTCTATCCACCACGGCCGCCGGCGTCCCCCGCGGGGCCAGCAGCCCGAGCCAGTTCGAGACGTCGTAGCCGGGCAGGCCGGCTTCGGCGATCGCCGGCACGTCCGGCAGCGCGCTCATGCGCTTGAGGCTGGTGACGCCCAGCGCGCGCACCTTGCCGCTGCGTATGTGCTCGGCATATACCGCGTACGAGTCGAAGGTCATGGACACGCGTCCCGCCAGCACGTCGTTCAACAGCGGCGCGCTGCCCTTGTAAGGGACGTGCAGCAGCCGCACGTCCGCCATCGCAGAGAACAGCGCGCCCGACAGATGGCTGGAACTGCCGTTGCCGGCCGAGCCGTAGGTCAGCGCGCCGGGCTGCGCCTTCGCCAGCGCGATCAGTTCTTCCACGGTCTTTGCTGGCACCGAGGGATGGACGACCAGCACGCGCGGCGTGGTGTGGGTCAGGCTGACGTACTCGAAGTCCTTGATGGGGTCGTAGCGCAGCTTGGGGTACAGCGAGGGATTGATGGCTTGCGTGCCCATGGTGGCGAAGAACAGGGTATAGCCGTCCGGCGTCGCGTGGGCGACCGCCTCGGCGGCCGTCGTGCCGCCCGCGCCGCCCCGGTTCTCGATCACCACCTGCTGGCCCAGTTGTTCCGTCAGTTGCTGGGCCAGCCCGCGCGCCATGATGTCGGCGGCGCCGCCTGCCGGAAAGGGCACGATCAGCCGCAGCGCCCGGTCGGGAAACCCGGCGGCCCCCGCGCCGCCGGCCACGGCCAGCAGAAGCGCCGCCTGTGTCAGCGCCAGGCCGGCGCGGCGTCGATGAAAACCCATGGACATCTCCTCGGTTGTGGTTCTTTTCAGGTGGTCGGCCACACTTTAGGAGGAGGATCCGGACCCGCCTATCGCCGGGCCATCAAAGCTGTTATGCGTCCCGAGCCTAGGCCAGTTGGCGGTGCCGCCCGGCGTACAGGCCGAACACGGCCTGGGCGCAGGCGAAGGCCAGGCAGATCAGCAGGGCGACCGTCCATCCGCCCGTCAGGTCGTGCACCGCGCCAATGGCGGTGGGGCCGCCCGCGGCCAGCAGATAGCCCACGGCCTGGGCCATGCCGGACAGCGCGGCCGCCTGCTGCGCATTGCTCACTCGCAGACTGACGAAAGCCAGTCCCAGGATGATGGAGGCGCCGCCGCCGCAGCCATACAGGATGGCCCACGCCGCGGCCCAGGACGGCGCGACCAGCAGGCCCAGCAGGGCCACGATGGACAGGCTCGAGCAGCCGACCGCCAGCCAGCGCTGGTCGCGCGCGCGGCGCACCAGCGCCAGCAGCGGCAGGCCGACGACGGCCGAGGCGATCTGCAGCATGCCATGGACCGAGCCGGTCGAACCGGGCGGGTAGCCGGCGTCGTGCAGCATGGAGGGCAGCCAGCTGGAAACGATGTAATAGACCAGCGAGTTCAGGCCGAGGAAAAGGGTGATCTGCCACGCCAGCGCCGATTTCCAGACCGGCCGGGGGCGGGCGTGGATCGGACCGGCCGGCGCCGTGGCCGGAGCGGGGGCGCGCAGTTGCGGCAGCCAGACGAGGACGCTGGCGACGGCGATCACGATGGGGGCGAACAGGGCCAGTGGCCATCCGGGGCCGGCGGACCAGAGCGCCAGCGGTACGGCGATCATCGAGGCGAGGCCCGAGGCCACGCCCATCGTCAACGCATACGCGGAAGTCAGGCTGGCGATGCGTCCCGGGAAATCGCGCTTGAGCAGGCTGGGCAGCAGCACGTTGCCGAAGGCGATCGCGCCGCCGATCAGCACGGTGCCGGCGAACAGGGCCCAGACCGAGCCCGAGGACCGCAGGCACAGGCCCGCCACCAGGGTCAGCAGCGCCGCCATCAGCGTGCGTTCCAGGCCATGGCGGCGGGCGGCCAGCGCGGCGACGGGAGCGCCGGCGGCAAAGGCCAGCAGGGGCAGGGTGGTCAGCAGGCCGGCCTGGGCGGCCGTCAGGTCCAGGCTGGTTCGGATCATGTCCAGCACGGGCGCCACGCCGGTGACCGGGCCGCGCAGGTTGGAAGCGATCAGCAGAATGCCGGCGATGAGCCAGGCCTGGCGGGGCAGGGAGCTTGAAGCGGAAAGCGGGGCCATGGGCGAAGCAATCGGAAAGGATACCCATGGACTGTAGGCATTTCGCGGGTGTCTGTCTTTGGATAAAATGACAATAAATTGCCAAAACCAGCCAAGCATTCGCCATGCCCGCCTTCGAAGCCGCCTTCGCCGAATTCGATCCGGATGCCACGGTCGCCCCGGTAGTGGCCGTGCACCTGACGGCCCGGCAGCGCCGCAGCGAACAACCGGTGCACCGGCATCGCAAGGGCCAGTTGATCCTGGCGCTGCGGGGTTCGGTCACCTGCCATGTGCCCACCGGGCTGTGGATGGTGCCGCCACAATGCGCGGTGTGGATCCCACCGGGCATGGCGCACAGCAACCGGGTGTCGCAGCACGGCCAGGTCTGTCTGCTGTTCGTCGAGCCGGACACGGCCCCGTTGCCCGAGGTGTGTTGCACGCTGTCGATCTCGCCGCTGCTGCGCGAACTGATCCTGTACCTGGCGGCCGAATCCACCGACTATCCCCCGGACGGGCCGACCCACCGCCTGGTGGGCGTGCTGCTGGAACAGCTGGAACGCATGCCCACCGAGCATCTGCACCTGCCCGTGCCCGCTCACAGCCGCCTGCGCCGCATCGCCGACGCGCTGGCCTCCGATCCCGCCAACCGCAGCACCGTGGCCGAATGGGCGCAGCTGGTGGCGATGAGCGAGCGCAGCCTGGCCCGGCTGATCAAGGCCGAAACGGGCATGAGTTTCGGCCGCTGGCGCCAGCAGCTGCACGTCATCGTCGCGCTGCAGCGCCTGTCCGCCGGCATGACGGTGCAGCGCGTGGCGATGGACCTGGGCTACGAATCGGTCAGCGCCTTCATCACCATGTTCAGGAAGGCCATGGGCAAGCCGCCCGGCCGCTATCTGGCGGAGCGCAACCGGGGCGAAGGGTAGGGCGGCGCGGTATCATCGCCGGCTGATCGATCGCAGGCCACGCCCTTGGATATCTCGCTGCTCTGGATTCCCGCCACGCTCCTCGCCGCCGCCGCGCAAACGGCGCGCAACACCATGCAGCACCGGCTGACGGAAACGCTGGGCACGCTGGGCGCGGCCCAGGTCCGCTTCCTGTACGGCCTGCCGTTCGCACTGATCTTCCTGGCGCTGGTGCTGGCGGTGGGGGGCGATCCGCTGCCGCGGGTCGATGCCCGCTTCCTGCTGTATTCGGCGGCGGCCGCCGCGGCGCAGATCCTGGCGACCGTGCTGATGCTGGCCACCATGCAGTTGCGCAATTTCGCGCTCAGCACGGTCTACGTGAAGACCGAACCGGTGCTGGTGGCCATCTTCGCCGTGGTGGTGCTGGGCGATCCGCTGTCGCTCATGGGCGCCTGCGCCGTGCTGGTGGCGACGGCGGGCGTGGTGGCCATGTCCTGGAAGCCCGGCGCGGGAGCAGGCAGCAACTGGCGGCCGGCGCTGCTGGGCATCGCCTCGGGCGCCTTCTTCGCCTTGTCCGCGGTGGCCTTTCGCGGCGCCATCGTGTCGCTGGACAGCGGATCGTTCGCCACGCGCGCCAGCGTGACGCTGGTGGTGGGCCTGATCATGCAGACGGGGGCGCTGGTGCTGTGGCAGGCGCTGTTCCGGCGCGACGTGCTGCGCGGCGTGCTGGCGCAATGGCGCGCATCGCTGCCGGCGGGCTTCATGGGCGCCTTCGCGTCCCAGTGCTGGTACATCGGCTTCGCGCTGACCTCGGCGGCCAACGTCCGCACGCTGGGCCTGGTGGAGGTCCTGTTCGCGCAATTCGCCTCGCGGCGGATCTTCGCCCAGCATGCCAGCGGCCGCGAACGCGGCGGCATGGTGCTGGTCGTGCTGGGACTGGTGTTGCTGCTGTACGGCACGCGAGGCGGATCCTAGCGCCAGCGGCCAGGTCCGCCCGCATCGAAGCCTCAGGCCGCGGCGGCCAGTTCCTCGGCCAGCAGGCCGGCCTGTTCCAGCGCGTGGTTGACGGCCGTTTCGCGCGCCTCGCCGCCCAGCGCGATACCTTCGGCGCGCAGCACGCTCACGTCGGTCACGCCGAAGAAGCCGAGCACCGCGCGCAGGTAGGACTCCTGGTGATCCAGCAGAGTCTCGACCGGCGTGCCGGCGTACTTGCCGCCGCGAGAAGAAACGATCACGACCTTCTTGTCGCCGGCCAGTCCCTCGGGGCCGTTGGCGGTGTAGCGGAAGGTCTTGCCGGCTTGCGCGACGCGGTCGATCCAGGCCTTCAACTGGGAAGGAATCGAAAAGTTGTACATCGGGGCGCCGATCACGACGACGTCGGCGGCCAGGAATTCGGCCAGCAGTTCGTCGGTGTAGGCGACCTCCTTGCGGAATCCCTCGTCATCCGGAAACACGGCGCCGGGCTGGGGGCGCAGCGACTGCAGCAGGGCGCCGTCCAGGTGGGCCGGCGGCTGGGCCACCAGGTCGCGGTGCTTGACCGTCGATCGCGGTTCGTTCTGGCGCAGGGCCTTCACGACGGCGGCGGTCAATTCGCGGGAAACGGAGGCGGCGCCGGTGGAGCTCGAGTCGATGTGCAGGATTTTCATGAGGATTCCTAGTATGCGTCGAATTCTTAGGGTTAATGCGGATGACTTCCGCCACGTCGACAAGATATAGCGTCAATAATTCTTTTTAAACTGGCGCTACTGGGAATAACTTTTCCATATTTAGAATAATGCTACGTCCTGGGGGGACCATGCAGGACCTCAACGACATGTACCTGTTCGCCAAGGTGGTCGAACACGGCGGCTATACCGCCACCGCCCAGGCCCTGGGCATTCCCGTCTCGCGCATCAGCCGCCGCATCGCCGCGCTGGAGGACGAGCTGGGCGTGCGGCTGCTACACCGCACCACGCGCAAGATCTCGGTGACCGAAATCGGGCAGACCTATTACCAGCACTGCGCCGCGCTGGCCGCGGAGGCCGCCGCCGCCCGCGAGGCCGTGGACCGGACGACTTCGCAGCCGCAGGGGCTGATTCGCTTCAGCTGCCCCGTTACGTTGTTGCATAGCGACATCGGGGCCATCGTGGCGGACTACCTGGCGCAATATCCGCAGGTGCGCGTGCAGATCGATGCCACGTCCCGGCGCGTGGACGTGGTGGAAGAGGGTTTCGACCTCGCGCTGCGGGTGCGCACGCCGCCGCTGGAGGACTCCGAGCTGGTCGTGCGTCCGCTGGCCACCAGCCGCCTGGTGCTGGTGGCCACGCCGGATTTCTTTGCGCGCCATGGCGAGCCGCAGGAAATCCAGGATCTGGGCCGGCTGCCCACGCTCAGCATGATGCAGGCGGCGGAACGGCACGTCTGGCGCTTCGTCGGGCCGGATGGCGCCGAGATATCGGTGGCGCACGTGCCGCGCCTGTCGGTCGACGATCTGAACACCCTGCGCAGCACGGCGCTTCAGGGATTGGGCATCGCGTGCCTGCCGTGGCCGCTGGTGGCGGCCGACGTCGAGGCAGGCCTGCTGCGCGTCACGTTGGCCCAGTATTCTCCGCCGGAGGGAATCGTGCAGGCGGTGTTCCCGTCGCGGCGGGGCCTGGTGCCGGCGGTGCGAGGTTTCCTGGATGCGCTGGTGGCGGCGTACGACCGGCAGTCGCCCGCGCCGGGCTAGGGCGCTTCCCAGGGGAAAGCACTACGGCGGGCAGGGGGCTCATGTACAATCCGAGGGCACTCGGCGGGCCGGAAACGGGCGCGGGACCGGAGCCGGAACCGTCAAGCAACCGGGTGGCTGCCCGGCTTTCCGGACGACACTAGCCCGCAGGGAGGCCGTGCGGGCTTTTTTCATCCCGCGGTAACGCCAACAGGAGATCGCATTGCGTAAGAGGTCTGGGCGATAGATGTTGATACTGATTTCCAACGACGACGGTTATTTCGCGCCCGGACTGGCTGCCCTGGTCGAGGCGCTGCGGCCGCTGGCCGAACTGATCGTGGTCGCGCCCGAGACCAATCGCAGCGGATCGTCGAATTCGCTCACGCTCGATCGCCCCTTGTCGGTACGCACCGCCGCCAACGGCTTCCTGTATGTCAACGGCACGCCGTCCGATTGCGTCCACGTCGCCCTGACCGGACTCCTGGACCGGCGCCCCGACCTGGTGGTGTCCGGCATCAACGACGGGCAGAACATGGGCGAGGACACGCTGTACTCCGGCACGGTCGCCGCGGCTACCGAGGGCTATCTGTTCGGCCTGCCGTCGATCGCCTTTTCCCAGGTGTCCAAGGGCTGGACGCAGCTGGACGCGGCGGCCGCCGCCGCGCGCAGCTTCGTCGAGCGTTTCATCGCCAGCCCGCTGGCGGCGCCCAGCCTGTTGAACGTGAATATTCCGAACCTGCCGCTGTCCGAACTCAAGCCGCCTCGCGTGACCCGGCTCGGCCGGCGTCATCCCTCCGAGCCGGTGGTGCGTTCGTCCACCCCGTACGGCGAGCCGGTCTACTGGATCGGCCCCGCCGGCAAGGCGGCCGACGCCACGCCCGGCACGGACTTTCATGCCTGCGCCGACGGCGCGGTGTCGGTCACGCCGCTGCGGTTCGATCTGACGCACAACGCACAGCTCGAACCCATGCGCGAATGGATTCCCACGGAATGGATAGGCGCAAACCGCTGACCCCGGCGCAGGCGTCGCGGCAAGAGGGGTCCCAGGCCTCCACCGCCGCCCGCCGGCCCGCCGCGCCCTTGCCTCCGGTCACGGCGGCGAACAGCAACACGCGCGTCACCACCGGACGTCCGCAAGCCGTTCGCGCCGGAGCGCCCGCGCGGCCGGTGCGTCCCGACGAGGCCAGGCCCACGAACAGCAACACCCGGGTGGCGCCGGCACGGCTGGTGGTCCCGGCCCCCATCCAGGCCAGGGTCCCGGCGCGCGAAATCAACCACGGCCTCAATTCCGAGCGCATGCGCGCGGCGCTGGTGGCGCGCTTGCGCGCGCAGGGAATCACGGATGAACGCGTGCTCGAAGCCGTGCATGCCATCCCGCGCCATCGCTTCATCGACGAGGCGCTGGCCAGCCGCGCCTACGAGGACGCGGCGCTGCCCATCGGCCATGGGCAGACCATCTCGCAGCCCTGGATCGTCGCGCGCATGATCGCCGCGGCGCGCAACGGGCGCGAACTCGGCAAGGTGCTGGAGGTCGGAACAGGGTGCGGCTACCAGGCCGCCGTGCTGGCGGGCGTGGCGCGCGAGGTGTATTCCATAGAACGCATCAAGGCCTTGCACGAACTGGCCCGCACCCAACTGCGGCCGTTGCGGCTGCCCCATGTGCGCCTCGTCTTCGGCGACGGCATGCTGGGCGTGCCGAGCGCCGCGCCGTTCGACGCCATCGTCGTCGCGGCAGCGGGGCTGAAGATACCCGATGCGCTGCTGGCGCAGTTGGCGGTCGGCGGCCGCCTGGTGGCCCCGGAAGGGGGCGCCAGGCAGCGACTGGTCATGATAGAGCGCACCGGAGCCCAGAGCTGGGTGCGAACCGAACTGGAGGCGGTGCGCTTCGTGCCCCTGCAGTCCGGTGTGTTGTTGTAATGAATAGGAGATCTGGGATGCAGAATTGGCGCAAGCCGAGCCGCGAGGAATCCAATCGACCCCGCCCGGATGCGGGGATGCTCGGACGGACCGCACGGCAGGTGCTGCTCTGGACGGGCTGCGCATTGGTGCTCGCGGCCTGCGGCACGGCCCCCAGGACGGTTCCGGTCGTCGACCGGACCACGCCGGCCAAGCAACCGGGCGGCCCCGCGGCCACCGCGGGCCGTGAATCCTCGCGCCTGATCGATGCCGATACCTACATCGTCAAGCGCGGCGATACGCTGATCCGCATCGCCCTGGACCATGGCGAGGACTGGCGGGACATCGCGCAGTGGAACAGCCTGGAGGATCCCAACCAGATCCGGCCGGGACAGGTCCTGCGCGTGACGCGTCCGGGATCCACCGCGGCCAAGCCGGCCGACAACGGCGTGGCGCAGGTCACGCCGGTACCCGCGCCGTCGCAATCGGCATCGCGGCCGCTGGGTACGCCGGCGCCCGCGCCCACGACACCCCCGGCCACGCCCGAGCCCGTCGCGCCGCCGGCGACTCCGGTCACACCGCCCGCCGCGCGCAACGACCCGGCCAGCGAGCGGGTGGAGTGGGGCTGGCCCGCCAGCGGCAAGATCATCGAGAACTTCCACGAGACCCGCAACAAGGGCCTGGACATCGCCGGCGCGCCGGGCGATCCGGTGCTGGCCGCGGGCGACGGCAAGGTGGTCTACAGCGGCAGCGGCCTGCGCGGCTATGGGCAGTTGATCATCATCAAGCACAACAACACCTTCCTGTCCGCCTACGCGCACAACCGCGCCATGCTGGTCAAGGAAGGGCAGGCGGTGCGGCGCGGGCAGAAGATCGCCGAACTGGGCAGCACCGACGCCGAGTCGCCGCGCGTGCATTTCGAGATCCGGCGCCAGGGCCGTCCGGTCGACCCCGCCGGCTACCTGCCGCCACGCTGAGGCCCCGCCATGACACCGATGCTGGTCTTCGACCTGGAAACCATTCCCGATGTGGAAGGCCTGCGCGCGCTGAACGGGTGGGGCGAGGACGTCCCCGATGCCGAGGTGGTCGAACGCGCCACCGCCGCCCGGCGCGAAGCCGTGGGGCACGACTTCCTGCCGCTGCACCTGCAGAAGATCGCCGTGGTGGGGTGCGTGTTCCGCGATGACGACGGGTTTCGCGTCAAGTGCATAGGCAAGGCCGACGACCCCGAGGCCACGCTGATCTCCGGCTTCTTCAAGACCATCGATCGCTACACGCCGCAGCTCATCAGCTGGAACGGCTCGGGCTTCGACCTGCCGGTCCTGCACTATCGCGGACTGATCCACGGCATCCAGGCCTCGCGCTACTGGGACATGGGCGAGGACGACCGCGACTTCCGCTACAGCAACTACATCAGCCGCTACCACAACCGGCACTGCGACCTGATGGACCTGCTGGCGAAATACAACGGACGCGCCAACGCGCCGCTGGACGAACTGGCCAAGCTGTGCGGCTTTCCCGGCAAGATGGGCATGGACGGCAGCCAGGTCTGGCCCGCCTGGAGCTCCGGACGCCAGGAGGAAGTGCGCGCGTATTGCGAAACCGATGTCGTCAATACCTGGCTGGTCTATTGCCGCTTCCGGCTGATGCGCGGCATGCTGTCCCGCGCCCAGTACGACGCCGAAGTGGACCTGGTGCGCAGCACGCTGGAATCCCTGGACCTGCCCCATTGGCGCGAATACCTGGCGAACTGGCCCGCCTCGCGCTAGGCCGGCCACGCGGGAAAACTGATATTCCGAACATGAGTCAAGAAGCAGACATTGCGGCCGCGGACAGCCTGGAAGGGACGGCTGCTGCCGTCGAATTCGACGACGGTTCCGTGGCCATCGAATCGGTGGACCTGGAAGGGCGCGGCATCGCGCGCCGCCAGGGCAAGGTGGTGTTCGTCGACGGCGCGCTGCCCGGCGAACGCGTGATGCTGAAGATAACCAAGCGCAAGCCCTCCTACGAGCTGGCCGAAGTCGAGAGCGTGGTGCAGGCGTCGTCGCAGCGCGTGGCGCCGCGCTGCGCGCATTTCGGCGTCTGCGGCGGTTGTGCCATGCAGCACGTGGATCCGGCCGCGCAGGTGGCGATCAAGCAGCGCGTGCTGGAAGACACGCTCTGGCACATCGGCAAGCTGGTGCCGCAGCGCGTCCTGCCGCCCATCCACGGCCCCGCCTGGGGATACCGCTACCGCGCCCGGTTGTCGGTCCGGGTGGTGGTCAAGAAGGGCGGGGTGCTGGTGGGCTTTCGCGAGCGCAAGAGCAGCTACGTGGCCGACATGCGCGAATGCCACGTCCTGCATCCGCACGTGGCCTCGCTGCTGGTGCCCCTGCGCGAGATGGTCGCGGCCATGCCCGCGCGCGACCGCGTCCCGCAGATCGAAGTCGCCGTGGGCGACAACCAGATCGTGCTGGTGCTGCGCCACCTGATTCCGCTGGTGGACGAGGACCTGGCGGTGCTGCGCGAGTTCGCGGCGCGCCATGGCATTCATTGGTGGCTGCAGCCCAAGGGACCGGATACGGTGCACCCGCTGGAGCCTGAGGACATCGACGGACTGGCCTATACGCTGCCGGAGTTCGGGCTGCGCATGCCGTTCAAGCCGACCGACTTCACCCAGGTCAACCACGCGATCAACCGGGTGCTGGTGTCGCGCGCCCTCGCGCTGCTCGACCCGCAGCCCGAGGACCGGGTAGCCGACCTGTTCTGCGGGCTGGGCAATTTCACCCTGGCGCTGGCGACCCGCTGCCGCGAGGTCGTGGGCGTGGAGGGCAGCCAGGCCCTGACCGACCGGGCGCTGGAAGCCGCCCGCAGGCA
This sequence comes from Pigmentiphaga sp. H8, assembly GCF_003854895.1. Lineage (NCBI taxonomy): Bacteria > Pseudomonadati > Pseudomonadota > Betaproteobacteria > Burkholderiales > Alcaligenaceae > Pigmentiphaga > Pigmentiphaga sp. H8. Next base: position 2,815,759 of record NZ_CP033966.1, read on the forward strand.
TGGCGTGGATGCGCACACGGCGTTCTCGACCCTGAACCTGTTCGAAGTGGACGAGACCTGGCTGCGCAGCCTGGGCCGCTTCGACCGCATGCTGATCGACCCCCCGCGCGAAGGCGCCCTGGCCGTGGCCAAGGCCCTGACGACACTAGGGGCCGACCGCCCCCGGCGCATCGTCTACGTCTCCTGTAACCCCGCCACCCTGGCCCGCGACGCCGCCATCCTCGTCCACGAGGGCGGCTATACCTTGAGAGCGGCAGGTGTGGTCAACATGTTCCCCCATACGGCCCACGTGGAGTCCATAGCCGTGTTGGAATAGCCCCCCTACGCCCTTCGGGCGCCCCCCAGGGGGCGGCACTGGCGGACCGGCAAAGCCGGATCCGCGGTGCCCTGAGTCTGGGGTACCTGGGATATGAAAACGGCCTTGCTTGAGAGCAAGGCCGTTGTTCTTTAGATGCCAGGTAGTATCGCCAGTCCCCGCCAGCCCGTTATTACCCCAGGATGCGGTGGATCCGGCTTTGCCGGTCCACCCGCATCGCCCCCTTGAGGGGGCGCCCGAAGGGCGTAGGGGGGGTTATTCCCTCTCTCCGCCGAAGATGCCCAGGAGCATCAGCAGGTTCACGAAGACGTTGTAGATGTCCAGGTAGATGGCCAGGGTGGCCGAGACATAGTTGGTCTCGCCGCCGTTGACGACGCGTTGCAGGTCGACCAGCATGAAGGCCGAGAAGATGCCGATGGCCAGGACCGAGATGGTCAGCATCAGCGCCGGCAGCTGCAGGAAGATGTTGGCCAGGGCCGCCACGAGGATCAGGATGGCGCCGACGAACAGCCACTTGCCCAGGCCGGACAGGTCGCGCTTGATCGTGGTGGACAGCAGGGCCATGGTGCCGAACACCACGGCGGTGCCGCCGAAGGCCGTCATGATGAGCGTGGAGCCGTTGGCCATGCCCATGACGAAGCCGATCATGCGGGACAGCATCAGTCCCATGAAGAAGGTGAAGACCAGCAGCAGGGCGACGCCCAGTCCGTTGTCCTTGTTCTTTTGAATGGCGAACATCAGGCCGAAGGCGCCGATCAGGAACACCATGGTGGTCAGGCCGGGGCTGCCGCCCATGACCTGGGCCAGGCCGGTGCCGACGCCGATCGCCGCGCCCAGCACGGTGGGGATCAGCGACAGCGCCAGCAGCCAGTAGGTGTTGCGCAACACGCGATTGCGCGCGACCTCGCCGGGCGCAGCCCCGGTCCGGTTGAAGGGAGAAGTGCGTAGATCGTTCATGGTCGAGCGACTCCTTGTGGTCTTTTTGCTCTGTTTCGCCCCGCGAGGGCATGGTGTGTCTGACACCAAGTATGCCGCAGGGTTCCGCCTGGTTCCAGTAGGGCCGGCACGGTGCGTCCGGGGTGGGCAGGGGTAGCGGTCCTGTCAAGGAGCCGTGATACAATTTAACGTTTAAGTTCCCCTCAAAGTATTTGTTTTTATTGGAGTTTTTGATGGCTATCGAGCGCACCCTTTCGATCATCAAGCCGGACGCCGTTTCCAAGAACGTCATCGGCCAGATCGTTTCCCGTTTCGAGGCTGCCGGCCTCAAGGTCATCGCCGCGCGCATGATGCAGCTCTCGCGCAGCGACGCCGAGCGCTTCTACGCCGTGCACGCCGCGCGCCCGTTCTTCAAGGACCTGGTCGACTTCATGGTCTCCGGTCCCGTGTTCGTGCAGGTCCTGGAAGGCGAGAGCGCCATCCAGAAGAACCGCGACCTGATGGGCGCGACCGATCCCAAGAAGGCCGAGAAGGGCACGATCCGCGCCGATTTCGCCGACAGCATCGACGCCAACGCCGTGCACGGCTCGGACGCCGTCGAGACCGCCAAGGTCGAAGTCGCCTTCTTTTTCCCCGAACTGAACATCCACAGCCGCTGAGCCTGGATGTCCGTTTTTCCCAGGAGGCCGGGATGAATACTATCTCGCCGCTCGCCGAAGCCGCCCAGGCCGAGGCTACACGTTCCGAATCCCCGCGCATCAACCTGCTGGGGCTGGACGGGGCCGAGCTCGCCTCGCTGGTGGAAAACTGGGGGGACAAGCCGTTTCGCGCCAAGCAGCTTCAGCGCTGGCTGCACCAGCGCGGCGTGGACGATTTCGAGCAGATGTCGGATCTGGCCAAGTCCTTCCGCGAGAAGCTCGCGCGGCAGTGCGAGATACGGCTGCCCGAGGTCGTCACCGCCCACAAGTCGGCCGACGGCACGCGCAAGTGGCTGCTCGACGTCGGCAACGGCAACGCGATCGAAACCGTGTTCATCCCCGAGGACGACCGCGGCACGCTGTGCATCTCGACGCAGGCGGGCTGCACCGTGGCCTGCCGGTTCTGCTCCACCGGCCACCAGGGCTTCAACCGCAACCTGGGGGTGGACGAGATCATCGGCCAGCTGTGGCTGGCGCGCCGCACGGTCGAGGCCGACCGCGAGGGCGCGCGGCTGTCGGGCGGCATGCCCGCGCCGCTGGGTACCCAGGACGACCGGGTCATCAGCAACGTCGTCATGATGGGCATGGGCGAGCCCCTGCTCAACTACGACAACACGGTCTCGGCGCTGCGCCTGATGCTGGACGACAATGCCTATGGCCTGTCGCGCCGCCGGGTCACGGTGTCGACCTCGGGCGTGGTGCCCATGATGGACCGCCTCGCGCGCGACTGTCCGGTCGCGCTGGCGGTGTCGCTGCACGCGCCCAACGACGCGCTGCGCGACGACCTGGTGCCGCTGAACCGCAAGTATCCGCTGCGCGAACTGATCGCGGCGTGCCAGCGCTACCTGGAGTTCGCCCCGCGCGACTTCATCACGTTCGAATACGTCATGCTCGACGGCATCAACGATGGCGACGAGCATGCCAAGCAATTGATAGACATTGCGCGGCAGGTGTCGTGCAAGTTCAACCTCATTCCGTTCAATCCCTTCCCGCAGTCCGGGCTCAAGCGTTCGCCCATGGCCCGGGTCCGGCTGTTCGCGCAGCGCCTGATGGACGCCGGCATCGTCACCACCGTGCGCAAGACGCGCGGCGACGACATCGACGCGGCCTGCGGACAGTTGGCCGGCGAGGTCAAGGATCGTACCCGCCTGAAGGAACGCCTGGCGGGCGAGACCCGGTTTGGCCGTATCGTGGAGGTGCGCGAATGATGCAACCGCGGTGCCGGGCCGGCCGTTGCGGCAGGGCCGGACAAGGAGTCGTCGATGTCTGAACCCCACGAAACCGGTGCCGCCGGCAGGCAGGAGGGCCCGGCGCCCACTGCCGGCTCGCCGTCTTCGTCGTCGGTCGGCCGGGAACTGGCGCGCCTGCGCGAGGCACGCGGCTGGTCGCAGGAATACGTGTCCGACCGCCTGAAGTTCGCCGTGCGCCAGATCCGCGCGCTCGAGAACGAACAGTGGAACGAGCTGCCGCAGGGCATGCCGCTGCGCGGCTTCGTGCGCAACTACGCGCGGTTGCTGGACCAGGATCCGGCGCCGATGCTGCAGGCGCTGTCGCCCCAGTTGCAGGTGGCCGATCCGGTATCGCTGGAACAGGCCTCGTCGCTGTCCAGCCCGCTGGCGCATTCGTCGGGCCGGACCTGGCCGGTGGCCGCCAGCCGCAGGCGGCTGGCCCCCTGGCTGGTCGGCGGCGTGATGGCGGTGCTGGCGCTGGTGCTGCTGGGCTACGCGCTCAGCCAGCAAGGCAAGCTGTCGTTCGGGCAGGCTTCCACGGCCAGCCTGGATACGCCCGCGGCTGGCACGACCTCGGTTCAGACCGAGGCGCCGCTGGCCCCGGCCGAGCCGCCGCCCGCCGTGCCGCAGGAAGTCGTGCCCGCGGCGGCTGCGCCCGTCGCGCCCGAACCAGCGCCGGCGCCGGAGCCGCCGGCGGCGGCCCCGGCTCCGGCGCCCGGCCTGTCGATGACGATGCGGCAGGCAAGCTGGGTCGAAGTGCGGCGCGCCGACGGCACCGTGGCCGTGTCGCGGATCATCGCCGCTGGCGAGCCCTACGAGCTGGATGTGGCGGGAGCGCCGTACCGTGTCGTGATCGGCAACGTCAACGGGGTAGACTTGACCTGGCGCGGCACGCCCGTCGACCTCGCGCCGTATCGCCGGGACAACGTCGCCCGGCTCACCCTCCAGTAGCCGCATCATGAATCCTAGCCCGTCCACGATCGCCAACGCTTCCGAGGCCGAGCCGTTTCCCGCCGGCCCGGCGGTCCGCCGGCCCACGCGCCAGGTGCGCATCGCCTGGGGCGGCAAGTCGGTCGCCGTCGGCGGCGAGGCCCCGGTCATGGTGCAGTCCATGACCAACACGGACACGGCCGACGCCATCGCCACCGCGATCCAGGTCAAGGAGCTGGCCCTGGCCGGCTCCGAGGTCGTGCGGATCACCGTGAATACCGCCGAGGCCGCCCGCGAGGTGCCCGCGGTACGCGAGCAGCTCGACCGCATGGGCGTGGACGCCCCGCTGGTGGGTGATTTCCACTACAACGGCCACAAGCTGCTGAGCCAGTATCCGGAGTGCGCGCAGGCGCTGTCCAAGTACCGCATCAACCCCGGCAACATGGGGGCGGGGAAGAAGCGCGACGACAACTTCGCGCAGATGATCGAGGTGGCCTGCCGCCACGAGAAGCCGGTGCGCATAGGCGTGAACTGGGGCAGCCTGGACCAGGACCTGCTGGCCCGCATGATGGACGAGAACGGCCGGCGGGCCCGGCCCTGGGACGCCCAGTCCGTGATGCGCGACGCGCTGGTGGTGTCCGCGATCGACAATGCCCGGCGTGCCGAGGAATTGGGTCTGCCGGGCGACCGCATCATCCTGTCGTGCAAGGTCAGCAACGCCCAGGACCTGATCGCGGTCTACCGCGACATCTCCCGCCGCTGCGACTACCCGCTGCACCTGGGGTTGACCGAGGCGGGCATGGGCAGCAAGGGCATCGTGGCCTCGACCGCGGCAATGGGCATCCTGCTGCAGGAAGGCATAGGCGACACGATCCGCGTGTCCCTCACGCCCGAGCCCAACGGCGACCGCGCCCGCGAGGTCGTGGTGGCCCAGGAGATCCTGCAAAGCCTGGGCCTGCGCGCGTTCGCGCCGGTGGTCGTTGCCTGTCCGGGCTGCGGCCGTACCAGCAGCACGGTGTTCCAGGAACTGGCGGCCGACATCCAGAGCTACCTGCGCGCGCAGATGCCCGTCTGGCGCCTGAAGTACCCCGGTGCCGAGAGCCTGCACGTCGCGGTCATGGGCTGCGTGGTCAACGGCCCGGGCGAAAGCAAGTTCGCGGACATCGGCATCAGCCTGCCCGGCACGGGCGAGCAGCCGGTCGCACCGGTCTTCATCGACGGCCAGCGCTCGGTCACGCTCAAGGGCGAGCACATCGCCCGTGAATTCCAGGCATTGGTGGAAAGCTACGTCGAGAACCGCTACAGCAAGAGATAACCTTATACACCCCTAGCAGCCCCTGGACGCCAATCCAGGGCACCGCGGATCCGGCTCCGCCGGTCCGCCAGTGCCGCCCCCTGGGGGGCGCGCGAAGCGCGTAGGGGGGGGACCCCATATGAGTGATAGTTTCAAGAAAGTGACCGCGATCCGCGGCATGAACGACATCCTGCCAGCCGATTCGGGCCAGTGGGAGCGGCTGGAGTCGCTGGTGCGCGAATGGCTGCGCAGCTACGGCTACCGCAACCTGCGCACGCCGGTGCTGGAACAGACGCGGCTTTTCACGCGCGGGATCGGCGAAGTCACCGACATCGTCGAGAAAGAGATGTACAGCTTCACCGATTCGCTGAACGGCGAGTCGCTGACGATGCGTCCTGAGTTCACCGCCGGCATGGTGCGCGCCACCATCGAGCACAACCTGACCTACGACCGGCCCCAGCGCGTGTTCGCGATCGGACCGGTGTTCCGCCATGAGCGTCCGCAGCGCGGCCGCTACCGCCAGTTCCACCAGATCGACGTGGAAGCCCTGGGTTTTGCCGGGCCGGACGTCGACGTCGAGCTGATCCTCATGCTGGCGCGGCTCTGGAAGATCCTGGGCTTGGCGGACATCCGGCTGGAGATCAATTCGCTGGGCTCGGCCGAGGAACGGCTGGCGCACCGCCAGGCCCTGATCACCTACCTGGAGGGGTTCAAGGACCAGTTGGACGAGGACGGCCAGCGCCGTCTCTACACGAATCCGCTGCGCGTCCTGGACACCAAGAATCCCGCGCTGCAGGAGATGGCCGACAACGCGCCGCGCCTGCTGGACTACCTGGGCGAGGCCTCGCTGGCCCATTTCGACGGCGTGCGCCAGCGGCTCGAGGATGCCGGCATCGCCTACCGGGTGAACCCCCGCTTGGTGCGGGGCCTTGATTACTACAACCTGACCGTGTTCGAGTGGGTGACGGACCGCCTGGGCGCGCAGGGTACCGTGTGCGGCGGCGGCCGCTACGACGGGCTGGTCTCGCTGCTGGGCGGCAAGCCGACGCCGGCCGTGGGCTTTGCCATCGGCGTCGAGCGCCTGCTGGACCTGTGGTCCCAGGCGCAGCCCGCGGAACCGCAGCCCGAGTGCGACGTCTATGTGTTGCACCAGGGCGAGCCCGCGGCGCGCGCGGCGATGCAGCTGGCCGAGGACCTGCGCGATGCGGGCCTGGACGTCGTCCTGCACTGCGGCGGCGGCAGCTTCAAGTCGCAGATGAAGCGCGCTGACGGCAGCGGGGCGGAATACGCCGTCATCCTGGGAGAGGACGAGCTGGCCGAAGGCGCGGCCAGCGTCAAGGCGCTGCGGGCCGAGGGCGCGGCCCAGCGGCGCGTCGCCATGGCCGAGCTGCCGGCTTTCCTGGTGGAAGAACTGGTCCGGACGGGCGGTCCTGAATAGCCGTGCGCCCGGGCCTGAATACGAATCGACGCCGAATCCGTTAATCTTGCGGCTCTCGGAGTCCGCGCGGGCCGCCGGCCGGCCCGCCACAACTCTTGCGATCACCACATCAACCGGGGCATAAATGGCCTACGACATCGAAGAACAGGAACAACTGGAATCCCTCAAGGCATGGTGGGCGAAGTACGGAAACTTCATCCTTGCCGTGGCGACCATCGTGCTGCTGGCCGCGGCGGCCTGGAACGGCTGGCAGTGGTACCAGCGCAACCAGGCAGCGAACGCGCTGGCCCAGTTCGAAGCGCTGGAGAAGGCGGCCGAGGCCGGTGACCTGAGCCGTGTCAAGGACACCGCCGGCACCATCCTGGAACAATATTCCCGCACGGGCTACGCCCCGCGCGCCGCGCTGCTGGCCGCCCATGCCTATGAAAAGGCCGGCGATGCCCGCTCGGCCCGCGCCCAACTGCAGTGGGTGGCCGATCGCAGCGGCGACGAGGCCCTGGCCGCCGTGGCCCGCCTGCGGCTGGCGGGCCTGCTGCTGGACGAGAAGAGCTACGACGAGGCGCTGGGTGTCCTGGCGCCGCAGCCGCCCGCGCCCTTCGTGGCCCTGTACGCCGACCGCCGGGGCGACGTGCTGGCCGGGCAGGGCAAGCGGGACGAGGCGCGCAAGGCCTACGAAGAGGCGCTGGCCAAGCTTGACGCGTCGACCGACCTGCGCTCGTCCATCCAACTGAAACTCGATGCCCTGGGAGGCGCTTGATGACGTTGCATAACGGATTTACCGGCGAGCGCCAGGGCTGGCGCCGCCTGTGTCGCGCCGCCGCGGTGGCGGCCGTGCTCGCGCTTGGCGGATGTTCCCTGTTCTCGAGCGAGAAACCGCGCTATCCGCCGGCTCCGCTCACGAATTTCAACGCCACGCTGCCGGTCAGCAGTGGCTGGTCGGTGTCGGTGGGCAGCAAGGGCGGCGTGGGCTTCGTACCCGTGGTCGTCGGCGATGCCGTCTACGCCGCCACCGGCAACGGCTCGGTCGGCAAGTACGCGCTGGCCACCGGCGCCGAGATCTGGCGCTCGTCGGCCAAGGCCGACCTGTCGGCGGGCGTGGGCAGCGATGGCCGCGTGACGGCGGTCGCGACGCCGCGCGGCGAAGTGATCGCCTTCGACGATACCGGCGCCATCAAGTGGCGCGCCCAGGCCTCCAGCGAGATCACGGTTCCGCCCCTGGTGGGCGAGGGCCTGGTGGTGGTGCGCAGCGGCGACTATCGCATCCAGGCGTACGACGCCGAGAGCGGCAAGCGCCGCTGGAGCGTCCAGCGCCCGGGGCCGGCCCTGGCCTTGCGCGCGCCGGGCGAAATGCTGCTGTCCGGCGGCTATATCTTCACCGGCCTGCCGGGCGGCAAGCTGATCGCGATCGCCACCAACACCGGCGCGGTGCGCTGGGAAGGCACGGTCGCCAATCCCAGCGGCTCCAGCGAGCTCGAACGCGTGGCCGACGTGGTCGGCGCGCCCGTCATTTCGGGCCGCCATCTGTGCGCCGTCACCTACCAGGGCCGCATCAACTGCTTCGACGTAGGGTCGGGCAACTCGACCTGGTCGCGCGAGTTCTCCAGCGTGACGGGCCTGGGCGCCGACGTGCGCTTCGCCTATGCGGCGAACGATCGCAGCGTGGTCTTCGGCTTTGACCTGGACAGCGGTGCGAACATCTGGAAGCAGGACGTCCTGCAAAACCGCGGCCTGACCGCACCGGCCTCGGTGGGCCGCGCCATCGCCCTGGGCGACTACCAAGGTTACGTGCATTTCCTGCAGCGCGAGGACGGCTCCCTGCTGGCGCGTATCGCCACCGACGGCAGCGCCATCCTTTCCCAGCCCGTGGCGACCGACCGCGGGGTGCTGGTACAGAGTTCCAAGGGCAATCTGACCCTGATCAATGTCGGTCAATGAGCAAGGCTTTTCGACGATGAAACCCGCTGTCTTCAAACCGGTGGTCGTCCTGGTGGGACGGCCCAACGTGGGCAAATCCACGTTGTTCAACCGGCTGACCCGCTCGCGCGACGCGCTCGTGGCCGATTTTCCCGGGCTCACGCGCGATCGCCACTATGGCGAGGGCAGGGTGGGGGATCATCCCTTCATCGTCGTGGACACCGGCGGTTTCGAGCCGGTGGCCAAGAACGGCATCATGGCCGAGATGGCGAGGCAGACCGTGCAGGCGGTGGACGAAGCCGACGCCATCGTGTTCCTGACCGACGGCCGCGTGGGCCTGACCGGCCATGACCGCGAGATCGCCGAACGGCTGCGCCGTTCCGGGCGCAAGGTGCTCTTGGCGGTCAACAAGGTCGAAGGCATGTCGCGCGCCGCCGCCGCGGCCGAGTTCTACGAACTGGGGCTGGGCGAACCGCACGCGATCTCGTCCGCCCACGGCGACGGCGTGGTGGACATGATCGAAGAGGCGCTGCAAGGCCTGGTCGAGACTGCTCCCGAGGTGGACGAGGACGAAGCCGTCGAGGCCGCCGCAAGCACGGACCAGGGCGCCTTCTCGCCCGTCGACGCGGTCGACCACCGCATCAAGCTCGCCATCGTCGGTCGTCCGAACGTCGGCAAGTCCACGCTGGTGAACACGCTGCTGGGCGAGGAACGGGTCATCGCCTTCGACCAGCCGGGCACCACCCGCGACGCCATCGAGATCGACTTCGAACGGGGCGGGCGCCGCTACACCCTGATCGACACCGCCGGACTGCGCAAGCGCGGCAAGGTGTTCGAGGCGATCGAGAAATTCTCGGTCATCAAGACGCTGCAGGCGATCGAGGCCAGCAATGTCGTGCTGCTGATGCTGGACGCCAGCGCGGAAATCTCCGAACAGGACGCCCACATCGCCGGCTTCGTGCTGGAGACCGGGCGCGCGCTGGTGGTGGCGATCAACAAATGGGACCGCGCCGACAGCGAGCGCCGCGACGAGATCAAGCGCGAGTTCGAACGCAAGCTGCGCTTCCTGTCGTTCGCCAAGATGCATACGGTCTCGGCGCTGCGCGGCGCGGGCATCGGGCCGCTGCTCAAATCCATCGAGGGGGCCCATGCGGCGGCCTTCGCCAAGCTTGCCACGCCCAAGCTGACCCGCGCGCTGCAAGCCGCGGTCGAGCAGCAGCAGCCTCCGCGCAAGGGCATTTTCCGGCCCAAGCTGCGCTATGCCCACCAGGGCGGCCAGAACCCACCCCTGATCGTGGTCCACGGCAGCGCGCTGGACGAGATTCCCGATTCGTATCGCAGGTTCCTCGAAACCCGGTTCCGGGAAACTTTCCGGCTCGAAGGCACTCCATTGAGAATCGAGTTCAGAAACTCGAGGAATCCTTATCTCGACAAGGCGGGGTAACCGAGTATCTTCCGGGACATGCTCTTGTGGGAATGCAACCGCGTCCCCACATAGGATATTGGGGAAAAAAGGCGGTCTCTCTCAGTTTTGAGATTCGCTAGTTTCCCTGGGGAAAACCCGGTACAGTAACAGAGTTGGCATCCGCCAAGAAAAACACATCCAGGAGCCCACTAATGAGCAATAAAGGGCAATTGCTACAAGACCCCTTCCTTAACGTGCTGCGTAAAGAGCACGTACCTGTCTCCATTTACCTCGTCAACGGCATCAAGCTGCAAGGCCAGATCGAATCCTTCGATCAATACGTGGTCCTGCTGCGCAACACCGTGACGCAAATGGTCTACAAACACGCCATTTCGACCGTCGTCCCCTCGCGTCCGGTCAACTTCCAGGTTGAAGCAGCTGCAGACTAATCCTACGCCTACCGGGCAGAACCACGGGCCGCTGATGCGCGCGCTGATCGTCAGCGTGGACTTTGGCGAGCCCGAGTTCCAGGCCCAGACCGACGAATTCATCATGCTGGCCCAAGGGGCTGGCGCGCAGATCGTCGATACCATGATTGCCCGACGGGCGCGTCCGGATGCGGCGCTCTTCGTGGGGTCGGGCAAGGTGGAAGAAATCGGACTGGCGGCCGAGGCCGGCCAGGCCGAGATCATCCTGTTCAACCACAACCTGACGCCTGCCCAGCAGCGCAACCTCGAACGCGCCCTGAAGATACGGGTGGTGGACCGGGTCGCGCTCATCCTGGACATCTTCGCGCTGCGTGCCCAGAGCCACGAGGGCAAGCTCCAGGTCGAGCTGGCGCAGTTGCAGCACCTGGCCACGCGCCTGACCCGGATGTGGTCCCACCTGGAGCGCCAGCGCGGCGGCATAGGCATGCGGGGTCCGGGCGAATCGCAGCTGGAAATGGACCGCCGCATGATCGGCGACAAGGTCCGCTACCTGCGCGAGCGGCTGGACAAGCTCGAACGCCAGCGCCAGACCCAGCGCCGTTCGCGCGCGCGGGGCGGGGCGCTGTCGGTTTCGCTGGTGGGCTATACCAACGCCGGGAAGTCCACGTTGTTCAACGCGCTGACCCGCGCCGAGGTCTATGCGGCCGACCAGCTCTTCGCCACGCTGGACACCACGACCCGGCGCATCTGGATCGAAGGGGCTGGCTCGGTCGTCGTGTCCGACACGGTGGGGTTCATCCGCGAGTTGCCGCACACGCTCATCGCCGCGTTCAAGGCCACGCTCGAGGAAACCGTCCACGCCGACCTGCTGCTGCACGTCGTGGATGCGTCCAGCCCCCAGCGCGACGAACAGATCGCCGAGGTCGACAAGGTCCTGGAAGAGATCGGGGCGGCGGACATCCCCCGCATCCTGGTCTATAACAAGATCGACCGCAGCAGCCACGAGGCGGGAGTCGAGCGCGACGAGCATGGTACGATCTCGCGAGTGTTCGTTAGCGCGATCGAGCGTACTGGCCTGGATGCACTGCGGGGTGCCATTGTCGAGGCCGGACGGGCAGATCCCGTGGTCCCAGGTAATAATAGTAGCGACCCACGCTTTCGTACGCTGTCTTCGTCCGTCGGCCCTACGGCTGACGCCCGATCCTAGGCGACGGGTTCGACCCGTCCGCTTTGCTTACTACAAAGATGCGTCTGCCTGCGATAACTCGAATATTCAATCTCAACGACTCGAACTGGGGCCGCGGAAGCGGCGGTGGCTCCGGCAACGAGCCTCCCCGGCGTCCGCAGAACGACGGACGGGACAACAATAACGGCGGACCGCCCGATCTCGACGAGTTATGGCGCGATTTCAACCGCCGGCTGAGCGGATTGTTCGGCCGCAAGCCTTCCGGGCCTCCCGGCGGCAACAATAACGGCGGCGGCCGTTTCTCGCCATCCTCGCGGGGCACGGGCGTCGGCCTGCTGGTGGTCGTGGTCGTGGTGGCGCTGCTGTGGCTGGCCTCGGGCTTCTTCATCGTCCAGGAAGGGCAGGTCGCGGTCATCACGCAGTTCGGCAAGTACAAGGAAACCACGCGGGCCGGTTTCCAGTGGCGCATGCCGTACCCCATCCAGAGCCACGAGACCGTCAATCTCTCGCAACTGCGCACCATCGAGGTGGGCTTTCGCAATACCTCGCGCAGCAAGGTGTTGCAGGAGTCCCTGATGCTGACCGATGACGAGAACATCGTCGACATGCAGTTCGTGGTCCAGTACCGCTTGAAGGAAACGGGCGCGCGCGACTACCTCTTCAATAACCGGGGCCCGGACGAAGCCGTCAAGCAGGCCGCCGAGACCGCCATGCGCGAGATCGTCGGCAAGAAGAAGATGGACTTCGTACTGTACGAAGGGCGTACCGAAGTCGCCACGGAAGTGGCCGCGCTGATGCAGCAGATCATGGATCTGTACCGCACCGGCGTGCTGATCAGCACGGTGGCGATCCAGAATGCCCAGCCACCCGAGCAGGTGCAGGCCGCGTTCGACGATGCCGTCAAGGCCGGCCAGGACCGCGAGCGTCAGATCAACGAAGGCCAGGCCTACGCCAACGACGTGGTTCCCCGTGCGTCGGGCGCCGCCTCGCGCCTGGTCCAGGAAGCCGAGGCCTACCGCCAGCGCATCGTCGAAAACGCCGAGGGTGATGCCGCGCGCTTCTCGCAGGTGCTGGCCGAATACAAGAAGGCGCCGCAGGTCACGCGTGACCGCCTTTATCTCGAAACCATGCAGCAGGTCTTCACCAACACCTCGAAGGTGCTGGTCGATACGCGCAACGGCAGCAACCTGCTGTACCTGCCGCTGGACAAGCTGATGCAGCAAGTGTCGCAGGACTCCGCGGCCGGGACGCGCTCGCCGTCCGCCGCGGGCGGTTCCTCGTCCGTCAACGTGCCGCCGCCGCTGGCCGGCAGCGTGCTGCCGGAAGCCGGACGCGATGCCCTGCGCTCGCGGGACCGCAACAGATAATTGAGAAGGAATAGCATGGATCGTTTGATTCCTGCGGTAATCGGTCTGCTCGTGGGGGTGGCCGTATTGTCGTCATGCGTGTTCGTGGTCAACGAACGCAACTATGCCGTCGTCTTCGCCCTGGGTGAAATCAAGGAAGTCATCGACGAACCCGGCCTGTATTTCAAGCTGCCGCCGCCGTTCCAGAACGTGCAGCAGTTCGACAAGCGCATCCTGACCATCGACTCCGCCGACAGCGAGCGGGTGCAGACCTCGGAAAAGAAGAACCTGCTGATCGACGCGTTCGTGAAGTGGCGCATTTCGAATCCGCGCACCTACTATGTGACCTTTGGCGGCAACGAACGCGCGGCGCAGGAACGCCTGCTGGCCTTGATCCGCGATGCCCTGAACGCCTCGATCAACCGCCGCACCGTGAACGACGTCACCTCCAAGGAGCGTGACAAGATCATGCAGGAGATCCGCACCAACACCGAGGCCGCGGCCAAGCTGCTGGGCGTGGAGATCGTCGACGTGCGCCTGAAGCGCGTGGACTTCGTGCCCGAGATTTCCGAGTCGGTCTACCGCCGGATGGAAGCCGAACGCAAGCGCGTGGCCAACGAGCAGCGCTCCATCGGCGCCGCCGAAGGCGAGAAGATCCGCGCCGACGCCGACCGCCAGCGCGAGGTCATCCTGGCCGAAGCCTATCGCAAGGCCCAGGAAGCCAAAGGCGAGGGCGACGCCAAGGCCTCGGCCGTCTATGCGCAGGCCTTCGGCCAGGACCGCGACTTCTATCGCTTCTACAAGAGCCTGGAAGCCTACCGCAGCTCGTTCGGCTCCAAGTCCGACATGCTGGTGGTGGACCCGAGCTCTGAGTTCTTCCGCTTCATGAAATCGCCAGCGGCGAATTGACCCCCCCCTACGCCCTCCGGGCGCCCCCCAGGGGGCGATGCGGGTGGACCGGCAAAGCCGGATCCACCGCATCCTGGGGTACCAAAGGGCTGGCGGAGACTGGCGATATTGCCTGGCATCCGGTTCGGTTGAAAAAGAAAACGGCCTTGCGTGCAAGCAAGGCCGTTCTTGTATTTGCGGTCCCCCCAGACCCAGGGCACAGCGGATCCGGCTCCGCCGGTCCGCCAGTGCCGCCCCCTGGGGGGCGCCCGAAGGGCGTAGGGGGGGACCCCTACTCAGGGGTGATGCCGGCGGCTTTGACGACGGCGCGCCATTGGGGGATTTCGGTGCGGATGCGGTCGGCCATTTCCTTGGGAGTGCTGGGCAGGAGCTCCACGCCCAGGTCGACGAATTTGTCGTGCGTGGCGGGTTGCTTCAGGATACGGACGACTTCGCTGTTGAGCTTTGCGACGACGGGGGCCGGCATGCCGGCAGGGCCGGACAGGGCGAACCAGACGTTGGCGCTGAAGCCCGGCAGCGTTTCGTTGATCGTGGGCAGGTCGGGCATGATCTCGGTGCGCTTTTCACCCGAGGTGGCCAGCGCCGTGAGCTTGCCGGCGCGCACGTGGGGCAGGGACGAGGCGCCGCCTTCGAACATCATGTCGACCTGGCCGGCGATCAGGTCCGTGCTGGCGTTGGAACTGCCCTTGTAGGGCACGTGCAGGATGTCCACGCCGGCCTGTTTCTTGAACATTTCCGCCAGCAGGTGGTGCGAGCTGCCCGAGCCCAGCGAGGCGTAGGTGAGCTTGCCGGGCGAGGCCTTGGCGGCCGCGATCAGGTCGGCCACGGTGCGCATGGGCAGGGCCTTGTTCACCACCAGGTAGGTGGGCGTGTCGAACAGCATCGAGATGGGGGTGAAGTCCCGCTGCGAGTCGTAGGGCAGTTGCTTGCGCAGGACCGGATTGAACACCATGGCGCTTTGCGTGGCGATCAGCAGCGTATAGCCGTCCGGCGGCGCCTTGGCCACGGCTTCGGCGGCGATGGTCTGGCTGGCGCCGGGGCGGTTCTCCACGATCACGGGCTGGCCGACGGACGCCGACAATTGCTGGGCGATGTAGCGGGCGAAGGTATCGCCCAGCCCGCCGGCCGAGTGGGGGGAAACGATCCGGATCGGCTTGGTCGGAAAGTCGGTCGCGGCATCCTGGGCGGATGCCGGCTGCCAGGCGATCAGCCCCGTGGCGGCAAGCGCCGCGAGCAGGGTACGGCGATGGGATTCCAGGCCGGCGGGATGCCGGCTCAGCGGTTGGGTCATGGCATGTCTCCTGTGCGGGGCTGGTCGGCCGTGCCGCCACCCCGTCGTTTGCCGTGGGAAATCAGCGGAAGTGGTAGCGGCCTTCTTCGTCCCGGGCCAAGGGGCGCTTGCCGGCCGTATCCTCCAGCCAGCGCACGATCTCCCGGCCGTCGTTGCTGCCGGTCGCGGCCATCAGTTCCTCGAAGTACTTGGGGCCGTCCTCCAGCGCCGCTTCGATCGAGGCGAAGCGGGCGCCCTCGTAGCGCGGCGCGGCGGGAACCCGGTAATCCAGGGGGCGTTGCGCACCCGGGGCGAGCAGGGGCAGGGTCAGGTCGAAGCCCGCCTTGGCGCCCGTGCGGGCGCCGTTGAGCGACGGATCCAGCGGCATGGCGCGCATGCCGGTCTGGATCACCAGGTCGCGATCCGCCTGGAATCGCGTGCCCAGGGCCCAGTCCATCTGCGCGTCCGAGAAAATGTCGATGTCCGGGTCGACCACGAACACGTGCTTGACGTTCGAGAGCGAGCCGAACACCGCGGCGATGGCGTTGCGGGCTTCGCCCGGCACGCGCTGCTGCAAGGCGATGCGCACGTTGAACATGCCGCCGTTGGCCGGCGCGGCGAAGACGCCGCGGACTTCGCGCACCGCGGTCTCGAGCGCGCGCCAGATCATCACTTCGGTGCGCAGCGCGTTCAACTGCGCGGTATCGGTCCACGCCATGTTGGGGCCGCTGATGGTGGCGGTCTGGAACACGGCGTCGCGCCGGCGCGTGATGGCGGTCACGTGGAACAGCGGGTTCTTCTTGACCACGCCGTAATAGCCCAGGAACTCGCCATAGGGGCCTTCGGGCTCGACGTGGCCGGCTTCGTCCAGATAGCCTTCGATGATGAATTCCGCGTCGGCCGGCACCATCAGGTCGTTGGTCACGCACTTGACCACGGGCAGCGGCGCGCCCCGCAGGCTCGAGAGCAGACCCAGTTCGTCGCCGGGGATGCGCATGGTGGCGGCGATGTGGTCGATGGGGTTCGAGCCCACCGCGAAGGCGATCGGCATGCGCTGGCCGCGGCCGGCCTGTTTCAGGTACAGGGCGCGCAGGTCCGACGGCGCGACCAGGTCTATCCCGGCGGTGCGGCGGCCGCGCAGCATGAGGCGGCGCACGCCCACGTTGGTCCAGCCGGTGTCCGGGTCGCGGGTGAAGTCGATGGAGGCGGAAATATAGGGCGCACCGTCCAGGCCATGCTGCAGGTGGACGGGCAGCTGGGTCAGGTCGCACTCGTCGCCTTGCAGGACGACCTGCTGGACGGGGGCCTGGGACGCGGGGATTTCGACGAATTCGGGCCGGTTGCGCAGCCGGCGGGTCACTTCGGCGGGCAGGTCGGCCGGCGTAGTGGAGAAGGCCAGGGCAAGCCGTTCACGGCTGCCGGCGGCGTTGCCGCACAGGGGGATGTCCGAGTCGCCCGGGCGTTCGATCAGAACCGCCTTGGGGCTTTGTTCCAGGATGGCGGCAATGTCGCGCAGCGCCGCTTCGGGCTGGCGCAGAAAGGCGCCCTCGTCCAGGGATTCCAGGAAACGCCTGAGACGGAAGGCGTCCAGGTCGGGCAGGGCGGGGGAAGGCGAAGGCACGGCGGTCTCCGATTGCGGGTCCGGGAAAAAGAACCTGTGGGCCGCCGCTGTCGCGGCGCTGCCCATCGGTCCAGGCTGCCGCGTTATTTAAATGCACCCTACCCAGGGAAGTAAGCAAAACATTTGGATGACGTGATAGAAGAACGCGAACAATGCGTCGGCCGCGCGCCACGCAAGCTTGATTTTGTCGTGATTCGAGCGGACAATAGCGTGTAAGCCAAGAGGTACGTCCGAATTAGTCACTGCACCAAATTGGTGCGAATCGGACAACCCCAGCTTGGAAGAAGCGGTTGATGGGCTTGCACGTGTGCATACCCGCAGCCGCTTTTTTTTCGTCCATCGTTTTCATTGAATCGTTTGCGAGATCCCCGCATGGGCAAATGGCTGTTGCCCGAAAGCCTGGCAGATATCCTGCCGGCCGAGGCCCGGCGCATAGAAGAATTGCGCCGCTTGTTGCTGGACCTGTATCGCACCTATGGCTATGAGCTCGTCATGCCGCCGTTGGTGGAGTACCTCGACTCGCTGCTGTCGGCCAGCGGAGGCGACATGGACCTGCACACCTTCAAACTGGTGGACCAGATGTCGGGCCGTTCGCTCGGCATCCGGGCCGACATGACGCCCCAGGTGACGCGCATCGACGCGCACCTGCTCAATCGGGCAGGCACCACCCGCCTGTGCTATTGCGGAAGCGTGCTGCACACCTTGCCGCGCGGCCTCTGGGCCACGCGCGAGCCGCTGCAGATCGGCGCCGAGCTGTATGGCCACGCCGGTCCCGAGGCCGACATCGAAGTCCTGCAACTGGCGCTGGAAAGCGTCCGGCGCGCGGGGGTGGCCGATTACCGGGTCGACCTCAGCCACCTGGACGTAGTGCGCGCGCTGCTGGAAACCGACCCGGCCGCCGCCGCCCGCGCCGACGAGATCTTCAACCTGCTGCGCGAGAAGGACGTTCCCGGGCTGGCGGCGCTCGGCCCCGCGCTGGCGCCGGCCACCGCCCAGGCGCTGCAGGTGCTGCCGACGCTGTACGGCGAACTGGACGTGCTGGAGAAGGCCCGCGCGGCGCTGCCGGCGCTGCCCCGGATCAGCCAGGCGCTGGACATGCTGGCCGCGCTGGCCAAGGCGCTGCCGGGCGTGGACATCGGCATCGACCTGGCCGACGTGCGCAGCTTCAACTATCACACCGGCGTGGTCTTCGCCGTCTACTGCGGCGGCTGGCCCAACGCGGTGGTGCGCGGCGGCCGCTACGACGACGTCGGCAGGGTATTCGGACGGGCACGCCCGGCCACCGGTTTCAGCCTGGACCTGCGCGAACTGGCGGGGCTGCTCGCGCCCGCCACCGCGAGTTCCGCAGTCCGCGCCCCGTGGGGTCTCGAGCCCGATCTGGCGGAGGCCGTGCGCGCGCTGCGCGCCGCCGGCCAGATCGTGGTCCAGATACTGCCCGGACATGAACACGATCAGCAGGAATTCATCTGCGATCACGAGCTGGTGCTGCGCAATGGCGCCTGGCGGGTCGAATCCCTGGCCAGCGCCGAGGCCGCCCGGCCATCCCCATCCACCGCAATCTGACGCCCGTCGCGGGCGGAATTTAGAGAAGCAGAAGCAACATGGCTAACAACGTCGTGGTTATCGGCACCCAGTGGGGTGACGAAGGCAAAGGCAAGATCGTCGACTGGCTGGCGGAGTCCGCCCAAGGGGTGGTGCGCTTCCAGGGCGGCCACAATGCGGGCCATACCCTGTGGATCGCCGGCAAGAAGACCATCCTGCGCCTGATCCCCTCGGGCATCATGCACCCCGGCATGACCTGCTACATCGGCAACGGCGTGGTGCTGTCGCCCGAAGCGCTGCTGCGCGAGATCGAGGAACTCGAGGCCGCCGGCGTCGAGGTGCGCGCCCGCCTTCGCGTGTCCGAGGCCTGCCCGCTGATCCTGCCGTACCACGTCGCCGTCGACCAGGCGCGCGAGGCCCGCAAGGGCGCCGGCAAGATCGGCACGACCGGCCGCGGCATCGGCCCCGCCTACGAGGACAAGGTCGCGCGTCGCGCCATCCGCGTCCAGGACCTGTACGACCCGGCCTCCTTCGACGCCAAGCTGGAAGAGGCCCTGGACTATCACAACTTCGTGCTGACCCAGTACCTGGGCGCCCAGGCCGTGGATGCCGCGCAGGTGCGCGACCAGGCCATGGCGCTGGCGCCGGTGCTCAAGCCCATGGTGGCCGACGTGGCCAACGCGCTGTACGAAGCCTCGGCGGGTGGCCAGAAGCTGCTGTTCGAAGGCGCGCAGGGCGCGCTGCTGGACGTGGACCACGGCACCTATCCCTACGTCACCAGCAGCAACTGCGTGGCCGGCGCGGCCTCGGCGGGCTCGGGCGTCGGACCGCAGAAGCTCGAGTACGTGCTGGGCATCACCAAGGCCTATGCCACCCGCGTCGGGTCGGGCCCGTTCCCGACCGAGCTGGACGACGACATCGGCGCCCGCCTGGCCTCGGTAGGCAAGGAATTCGGCTCGGTCACCGGCCGGCCGCGCCGCTGCGGCTGGTTCGACGGCGCCGCGCTCAAGCGCTCGATCCGCCTGAACGGCATCTCCGGCCTGTGCATCACCAAGCTGGACGTGCTGGACGGCCTGGAAACCATCAAGCTGGGCGTGGGCTATCGCGTCAACGGCGAATTCCGCGACGTCCTGCCCTACGGGGCGGCGGCCGTGGCCAGCAGCGAGCCCGTCCTGGAGGAAATGCCGGGCTGGAGCGAGTCCACCGTGGGCGTGACCGAATACGATAAACTTCCGGTCAATGCCCGTCGCTACCTGGAGCGGATGGCCGAAGTCTGCGGCGTGCCGATCGACCTGGTGTCGACCGGTCCGGACCGCACCGAAACCGTCGTGCTGCGGCATCCCTTCAAGGCCTGATCGGCTCCTTACTCATCCTGGCGCCCCGGTTGATCCGGGGCTTTTTTGCAGTATCCGGACACCATGCAGCAAGATACCGACAAAGATCTCTGGATCAGCTGGGACCGCTACAACCAACTCATCGAGCAACTGGGCCTGCAGGTCCACCAGTCGGGCTGGAAGTTCGACCAGATCGTCTGCCTGGCCCGCGGCGGAATGCGCGTGGGCGACGTGCTGTCGCGCATCTACGACGTGCCGCTGGGCATCCTGGCCACCAGCAGCTACCGCGAGGCGGCGGGCACCGAGCAGGGGCGGCTGGACATCGCGCAGTTCATCACGATCACGCGCGGCACGCTGGAAGGCAAGGTGCTGCTGGTGGACGACATGGTCGACACCGGCGTGACCTTCGACCGCGTGCACCAGCACCTGCTGCAGCAGTTCTCGGCGATCACGGAAATGCGCACGGCCGTGCTGTGGTTCAAGGGGCACTCCAAGGTGGTGCCGGACTACTACGTGCAGAAACTGCCGACGAATCCGTGGATACACCAGCCCTTCGAGGACTACGACAGCATCCGGCCGTATCAGCTCGAGGCCTGGGTGCGCAAGGGCAAGAGCGACTGATCGCCGCCGGCGTTCCACGAAAGCCCGGTCGGGAGCCATCCCGGCCGGGCTTTCTTGTTTCAGGCCGCGGCGATTGATCTGACTCAAGGTGTGTGCAATAAACCCGGCGTAGCATGAACGACTGCAGGCCGCCTACGACGTCCGGTCGACAGGAGCAACCATGTATCAGAAGCTACTCGTTCCCATCGACGGCAGCGCCACGTCCCGCCTGGCCCTGGAGGAAGCCGTGATGCTGGCGCGCCTGAGCGGCGCCAGGATAGAACTCCTGCACGTCGTGGACGAACTCGAACATATCTGGGGCCGGCCCAGCCCTGCGGTCTACATCAGGGAGGTGCGCCCCATGTTCCTGAAGGCGGGCCAGGACCTGCTGGACGAGACCCGGGCCGAGATCGAGTCGCAGGGCATCGAAGTGGACACCGTACTGCTGGAAAGCCGCGGCACCCGGGCCTCGGAATTGATCGCCGCCCAGGCGGCCAAGGACGGCGTGGACGCCATCGTCATGGGAACCCATGGCCGGCGGGGCGTCGACCGCGTGCTGATAGGCAGCGATGCCGAGCAGGTGGTGCGACTTTCGGCGGTGCCGGTGATGCTGGTCAGGCAGGCCCGGCCATCGATCGCGGCGGGCTAGGCTCCGCGGCCGTATCCGCGCAGGCCTCCAGCTCGGCCAGCCACCGCCACAGCGTCGAACGGCTGACGCCCAGCAGGCGGGCCGCCTCGGCGCGCCGGCCTCCCGCCTGGTCCAGCGCAGCGCGTACGCGCTGTGCCAGCGGCCGTTCCACGGTCGGGCCGGCTCCCGAGGCGAACAATTCCGGACAGTCATGGGCCAGTGCATCGAGCGGGATGTCGCGCACATCGGCATACTGCGCCAGCGTGACCGCGATCCGCTCCGCCAGGTTCTCCAGCTCGCGGACGTTGCCGGGCCAGTGGTAGCGGCGCAGCGCGTCCATCCACGGCGCCAGCGCGACGGCGGCGTCCAGGGATGAACCCAGGCGCTTCAGGCAGCGGTCGGCCATGGGCAGGATGAGGACGGGAATGTCTTCCCGGCGTTCGCGCAGCGCGGGCAGGGCCAGCCGCAGGATGTTGAGGCGGTAGTACAGGTCGCGCCGGAACCGGCCCTGTTCGATCAGCGCTTCCAGCGGTTGATGCGTGGCGGCGACCACGCGCACGTCGATGGGCAGCGGCGCGGTCGCGCCCAGGCGCATGACTTCCCGTTCCTGCAGCACGCGCAGCAGCCTTGTCTGGAGCGGCATGGGCATGTCGCCGATCTCGTCCAGGAACAGGGTGCCGGTATGGGCCGCCTCGAACAGGCCGCACTTGCCGCCGCGCCGCGAACCGGTGAAGGCGCCTTCCTCGTAGCCGAACAGTTCGCTTTCCAGCAGCGACTCCGGAAAGGACGCGCAGTTGACGGCGACGAAGGGGCGCCCGGCCCGCCGGCTTTCGTTGTGGATGGCCTGGGCGAACAGTTCCTTGCCGACGCCGCTTTCGCCGGTGATCAACACGCCCAGGTCCGTGCGGGCGTAGCGGTGGGCGCTGGCGACGGCCGTGCGCATGGCCTGGCTGCCGCCGGCCAGGCTGGAGAAAGTGTGGCGGGCCGTGTGCTGCTGGCGCCGCTGCAGGATGCGCAGGCTGGCGTCGGCCGCCTGGATGGCGCTGGCGTCGTGCAGCGTCAGCGCCGCCCCCACGATGTCCCCATGTTCCCGTATCAGGGTGCGGTCGACCACCCAGTCGCGCTGCCCGAAGCGCAGCGCGATGGCCCGTTCCTGGCGGCCGCTGGCCAGCGTGGCACGCAGGGACAGCGCCGGCTCGAGTTCGCCCAGCGGCCGTCCCCGCAGCAGCGCGTCGGGCTTGCCGAGCAATTGCCGCATGGGCGGGTTGATGGCGATGATGCGGTCTTCGCGGTCGACCGCGACCACCGCTTCCTGCAGGTTGTGCAGCACGCTGTGCAACTGTTCGTAGCGGCCGGCCTCCAGGCGCGCGACCCTGGCCAGTTCCAGGGCATCGTCGAAGCCCTTGCGGATGCTGGCCAGGGAATAGGCCAGCAGGCCCCGCAGCCCGGCCTGCTCGGCCAGTTCCACCACCAGGCTGGAGCCGACGATGACCTGGTATCCCTCCCGGCGCAGCGTCTCGAAGCGAAGCCGGGCGTCGTCCGGCGTACGGTAGGCGTGCTGGCTGATGCCGATGTTGAGCAGATCCTTGACGTCGTCCAGCTCGGGTATGGTCTGGCCGTACATCACCACGCCGACGCGGTCGGCGATCCGGCGTGCCTGGATCAGCGCCTGCAGCAGGTCGAAGCCGCCCAGGTGGATGGTGGCCACCGGCGCCTGCAGGCCGGCCCGCAGGATGGCTGCGTTCGAGCCGGCGCTGACGAAGGCGTCGGCCATGCCGCGCTCGACCCGGTCCTGCGCCAGGGCCAGGGCGTCGCCGAAGGTGGCGTCGACGACCTCGATCCGCGCCCGCTGCGCATATTCGGCAACGACCGGCATGGCCAGTTCGCGAATGTGCCGGTAGCTGACGAAACACAGGCGCGGCAGGCCCGGGGGAGGCGAGGAAAGGGGAAGCATGATCGTGTCTTGGTAAGACGTCCTGTCTGTTCCATGATTGTTCCATGAAACGTCCGGACAAAGTCGCCAGACCGGGAAAACGCCGATGAATCAAGGCCTTGCCGCGGAGTTCGCAGGTGGCACGGGGATTGCACCGTCCCGGCATCGTCTTCAAGGAGATAGCGGATTGGCCCTCGAACACATTACCGTGCTGGACTTGACCCACATGCTTTCCGGGCCCTACGGCACCATGCTGCTGGCCGACCTGGGCGCGCGCACCATCAAGGTCGAACCTCCGGGGAAGGGCGAAGGCACGCGCCGGCTGCTCGAGAACGATCCGCAGCATTCGCGCGACGGCATGGGCGCCTACTACGTCACCCTCAACCGGAACAAGGAAAGCGTCTGCGTCGACCTGAAGCAGCCGGCGGGCCGCGAGGTCTTCCTGGACCTGGTGCGGCGCGCCGACGTGGTGTTCGACAACTTCAGCGTGGGAGTGACCGAAAGGCTGGGCATCGACCATGCGTCGCTGGCCAAGGTCAACCCGCGCATCGTCACCTGCTCGGTGACGGGATTCGGGCAGACCGGGCCGGCCACGCAGCGGCCCGCGTTCGACCAGGTGGTGCAGGCCATGGGGGGCGGCATGTCGATCACCGGCACGCCGGCCACGGGGCCGATACGCAGCGGCATCCCCATTGGCGACCTGGGCGGCGGCACCTTCGGCGCGATAGGCGTGCTGGCGGCCCTGGTCGAGCGCGAGCAGACGGGCAGGGGACAGCACGTCGACATCGCCATGCTGGACGTGCAGGTCTCGCTGCTGAACTACATGGCCACGATGTACTTCATGTCCGGCCAGGTTCCCGAAGGCATAGGCAACGGCCACTTCGTGCACGTGCCCTACAACTGCTATCCGACCGCGGATGGCCACATCATCATCGCCTGCATCGGCGACGCCTTCTTCGAGCGCTTCGTGGACTTCATCGACGTGCCCGAACTGCGGCGGCCCGAGTATCTCCAGCAGCCGGTGCGCTTCGCCGACAAGGCGCGCATCGACGAGATCATCTCGGAGGAGCTGCGCAAGCAGCCCACCGCCCACTGGCTCGCGCGGCTGGAGGCCGCCCGCATTCCCTGCGGCCCGGTCAACGACTTCGCGCAGGCGCTGGCCGACCCCCAGGTCGTGGCGCGGAACATGGTGGCCGAGGTGCCGCTGCCCGACGGAACGTCGCTGCGCATGCCGGGCAATCCGGTCAAGCTCTCGGGCGCGGCACCGGCATCTTTCGGCGCGCCGCCGCGGCTGGGCGCCCAGACCGACGCCGTGCTGGGCGACTGGCTGGGCTATGCGCCGGACCGGCTGGCCAGCCTGCGCGGGCAGGGCGCGATAGGCTGACGACAAGATCAAACCAAGGAGGAGACAACATGGCGATACGATGGTCATCCGCGCTTTGCGCACCCGTGCTGGCCGCGCTGTGCCTGGCGGCCGGCGGCGTCCGCGCCCAGGACTACCCCAGCAAGCCGATCCGGCTGATCGTGCCCTTCGCGCCCGGGGGCGTGACCGACACCGGCGCCCGCATCGTGGCCGAGCACCTGAGCCACCGCCTGGGCCAGCAGGTGATGGTCGAGAACAAGCCCGGCGCCTCGGGCAACATCGGCACCCAGCTCGCGGCCACGGCCGCGCCCGATGGCTACACGCTGGTGGTCGGCTTCGACGGCACGCTGGTCATCAACCCGCACGTCTATGCCAAGGTGCCGTTCGACACCTTGCGCGACCTGGCTCCCGTCAGCAAGATCGGCGATGCCGCGCTGGTCATCGTGACCCATCCTTCGCTGCCGGCAACCGATTTCGCGTCGCTGGTCGCCTATTCCAAGCGCAACCCGGCCGGCGTCTCGTACGGCAGCGCGGGCACCGGCAGCACGCCGCACCTGGCGGGCGAGTTATTGAAGGTGCGCACCGGCGCCAATTTCGTCCATATTCCCTACAAGGGGGGCGGCCAGGCCATGGCCGACGTGGTCGGCGGGACGCTGCCCATGCTCTACACGGCGGTGGCGGGGGCGTATCCCTTCATCCAGCGCGGCCAGATGCGCGCCGTGGCGGTGTCCAGCGCGCAGCGCCTGGCGTCGCTGCCGGACGTGCCCACGGTGGCCGAGACGGTGCCGGGCTTCGAGGTGACGTCGTGGATAGGCATCCTGGCGCCGGCGGGCACGCCGGCCGCGATCGTCGACCGCCTGCAGCGGGAGATCCGCGCCGTGGTGTTCCAGCCCGAGGTCAAGGAACGCCTGGCGGGGCTGGGCATCGTCGCGTCGGGCAATACGCCGGCGGAATTCCGCGGCCAGATCGAGGCCGATCTGCGCAAGTACGCCGACGTGGTGAAAGCGGCCAACATCCGCATCGATTGAGGCGCTGATGCCGGCAGGCAACAAAAAACCCCGCCAACTGGAGTTGCGGGGTTTTGCTTATCAGTGGTGCCCAGGAGAGGACTCGAACCTCCACGCCGTTAAGCGCTAGTACCTGAAACTAGTGCGTCTACCAATTCCGCCACCTGGGCACTGCTGCACAACTAAAATAACCCTTTGAGCGGGTATTCCAACTATCTGGAAGGCTTGCGCCTGCCAAAGAACTGGTGCCCAGAAGAGGACTCGAACCTCCACGCCGCTAAGCGCTAGTACCTGAAACTAGTGCGTCTACCAATTCCGCCATCTGGGCATTGTCGCAACTACCTAACATTTGCTGCGGTAAACTCAAGTTATTCCTTGCGTGTACCGTTGCATGCGGGGCAGTAGCAACAGAAGCTGCGCATTATAAAGAGAACCTGACACTTTGACAACTCGATCCCATAACAACCTTCCCTCCACGCCCGCGGACTTCGATCCCGACGTGCCCACTCGCGAGCAAATCCTGGGATTGCTGCGAGAGGCGAATGCCCCCATCGCTCCGGCGGAACTGGCACGTCGACTGGGTGTGGACCCGGGCAGCGTGGGGTTCGAGCGCCGGCTCGCGGCCATGGAGCGCGATGGCCAGTTGATGCAAAACCGCAAGGGCGCGCTGTTGTTGTCGACCAAGCTCGACTTCATCGCGGGCCGCGTGCAGGGGCATCGCGACGGCTTCGGCTTTCTGATCCGCGACGACGGCCAGAACGACCTGTTCCTGCCGCCCAAGGAAATGCTGAAAGTCCTCCACGGCGACCGCGTGCTGGTGCGGCCGGCCGGCAGCGACTACCGCGGCAAGCCCGAGGGCACCATCGTCGAGGTCCTGGAGCGGCGCACCAACAAACTGGTGGGGCGCTTCCTGAACGAACGCGGCCTGGCGCTGGTCGTGCCCGAGGACCAGCGGATCAAGCACGACATCCTCGTGCCGCCCGGCGAAACCGGCCAGGCGCAGCACGGCCAGGTCGTCACGGTCGAGATCATCGAGCAACCGACCCGGCATACGCAGCCGCTGGGCCGCGTGGTCGAGATCCTGGGCGAGATCGACGATCCCGGAATGGAAATCGAGATCGCCGTCCGCAAGTTCGACGTCCCGCACGAATTCTCGGCCAAGGCGCTGGCGCGCGCCGAGCGCCTGCCTTCCGAGGTGGTCAAGGGCGACCTGGCCGGCCGCTACGACCTGCGCGACGTGCCGCTGATCACCATCGACGGCGAGGACGCGCGCGATTTCGACGACGCGGTCTATTGCGAGCGGGTGGAGCTGGGCACGGGAACGCGCAAGCGGGCAGGGTGGCGGCTGATCGTCGCCATCGCCGACGTGGCGCACTACGTGACGCCTGGCGATGCGCTGGACGCCGACGCGCTGGAGCGCAGCACCAGCGTGTACTTCCCGCGCAAGGTCATCCCCATGCTGCCGGAGAAGCTCTCCAACGGCCTGTGCTCGCTGAATCCCAACGTCGATCGGCTGGTGCTGGTGTGCGACATGGTGATCCCCGCCACGGGCGCCAAGGGCGGCACGGTCCAGGCCTACCAGTTCTACAACGCCGTCATGCACTCGCACGCGCGCACCACCTATACCGAGGTGTGGGCAGCGCTGCAGCAGCCCGACGGCCCGGCCGCCCGCAAACATGCGAACGTGCTGCCGCAGATCCAGGACCTGTATGCGCTGTACCAGTTGCTGGCGCAGGCCCGCGAGAAGCGGGGCGCGATCGATTTCGACACGGTCGAGACCAAGATCGTCTGCAACGAACTGGGCCGCATCCAGAGCATCGTTCCCTACGTGCGTAACGACGCCCACAAGCTGATCGAAGAATGCATGCTGGCCGCCAATACCTGCGCCGCGGACTTCATGGAGCGCAGCAAGCATCCGGGCCTGTTCCGTATCCACGAAGGGCCCACCCCGGAAAAACTCCAGGCTCTGCGCGATTTCCTGAAAACGCTCGGCCTGTCGCTGGGCGGCGGCGACAAGCCGGCCGCGGCCGATTATTCGGCGCTGCTGGCCAGCGCCAAGAACCGGCCGGATGCGCCGCTGTTGCAGACCATGGCGCTGCGGTCCATGCAGCAGGCCATGTACAGCCCGGACAACGCCGGCCACTTCGGCCTGGCCTACCCGGCCTATGCCCACTTCACCTCGCCCATCCGGCGCTATCCCGACCTGCTTACCCACCGCGTGATCAAGGCGCTGCTGCATGGCAAGCGCTACGTGCCCAACGCGCTGGAAGACATGCCGGTCATGCCGGGCACGGCCAAGGAACAGGAGCACGCGCTGTGGGAAAAACTGGGCCTGTTCTGCTCGGCCAATGAACGCCGTGCCGACGATGCCTCGCGCGACGTCGAGGCCTGGCTCAAGTGCTGGTACATGCGCGAGCACGTGGGCGACGTCTTCAGCGGCACGGTCACCGGCGTCGCGCCTTTCGGCGTGTTCGTCACGCTGGACGAACTCCACGTGGAAGGGCTGGTGCACGTGTCCGAGCTGGGCGCGGAGTACTTCCAGTTCAACGACGGCCTGCACGAGCTGCGCGGCGAACGCACGGGCATGCGCTATCGCCTGACCGACAAGGTGCAGGTACAGGTGGCACGCGTCGACCTCGAGGCCCGCCGCATCGAATTCAAGCTGGTCAAGGGCGTGACCTACGAAGGGCTGCGCAAGGCCATCAAGCGTGACAGCGCCCCCGCGCCCGAACGCAAGCTGGCCAAGCCCAAGGCCGTGCTGCTGACCGACATGTCCAAGATGCCCAAGGGCAAGAAGGCCGCGCCCAAGAAGCATACGGCCCCGGAGAAGCCCACCAGCGCGCGCAGCGGCAAACGCGCGGCGGCCAAACACGGTCGCGGCAAGCGGCACTGAATCTCTGGTCTAATAACGGCATTGCGGCGCTGCCTGGGGCAGCGCCGCGTCGTTTTTGCCGCCGCGCAGCGGCAAGCATTCATGTTGGGGTGAAAGATGGCAGCTAGCCAGGTTTTGGTCGGATTCCACGCGGTGGCCGCACGGCTGCGCCATGCACCGGGGTCGATCAAGGATATCTACGTCGAAGAAGCGCGCCGCGACCGGCGCATGCTGACGCTGGTCGAACAGGCCCAGGCCGCCGGATGCAAGGTGCATCCCGTGGCGCAGACGCGCCTGGACGGGCTGGCCAAGGGACAGCGCCACCAGGGCGTGGTCGCGCTGGCGGAGTCGCTCGAATTGGCGATGGATGTCGACGAGGTCCTGGACGATGCCGAGGGCCCGGCCTTTCTGCTGGTGCTGGATGGCGTCACCGATCCGCACAACCTGGGGGCTTGCCTGAGAACCGCGGACGGGGCCGGCGTCCATGCCGTGGTCGCTCCCCGCGACCGGGCCGTGGGCCTGAACACGACGGTCCAGCGCGTGGCCTGCGGCGCCGCCGACAGCGTTCCCTACCTGACCGTGACCAATCTGGCACGGACGCTGCGCAGCCTGAAAGAGCGCGGCGTCTGGGTGGTCGGTACCGACGACGAAGCCACCGAGACCATGTACGACGTGGACGCTCGCCAGCCCATTGCCTGGGTCATGGGGGCCGAAGGCGAGGGCATGCGCCGCCTGACCCGCGAGACCTGCGATCAACTGGTCCGGATTCCCATGCAAGGGTCCGTGGAAAGCCTGAACGTCAGCGTGGCGTCGGCCGTCTGCATGTACGAGACGCTCAGGCAACGGGGAGCGAAGTAGGCTTCGGCTCTAGAACAATTTCTCGGATGCCTCGATCCTCCGGCACGGGCCGCTGGAATGGGGCCCGCTCAACTTGCCGCTGATCCTGTCCAGGCGGTAGCGCGTCGGTTCTGGTTTATATACTCCATTGATATAGAACCGGAATTCCCAGGCGATTCCGCTATCGGACCATTCGGTGATGCTGTATTCCCAGCGCAGGTTTTCTCCGTTCTTGACATCGGTTCGCTCGGTCTTCCTGCCTAGTTGCAGGACCTGGCCATCGTAGGTCAATTTCTTTTCCTGGACGTTGACTTCCAGGGATGACGTCCATTTCAACGCCGCATCGTTGGCCGCGGTTTGTTCGCATTTCAGCAGGATCATGCTTTGCGCCGCCAGCCCGGGAGAAAAAGCGGATGCGGTCAGGACCACGCTCAGGAGATGGTGTTTTTTCATTTTGTCAGGGCGGAGCTCAAAACTTGGTGTCCGGGACATAGCTTCCCACGCTGCATACGCCGCTGAAGTTGTTAGCCATCTCCGTGGTTTCAATGCTTATTCGGCCGGTTTTTCTATTGATTTCCCCTCCGGTGTACATTCTTTTGTTGCTGATCAGCCTGCTGTGGAAAACGATTCTTTCGGACAGGACTTCGTAGTCTTGAGAGTAGTCGCCGGGGGTTCCATAGCCATTGTCTTTCCGTATGTCATAAACCAATTCATTGGATCGGTTCCTGATCTCGAACCTTCCGCCGATGTTTATGAATATATGGGTCTTGAAGCCATCGCTTCTTTCCCCCACGCATTTCAGCTGAAGTGGATCTGAATCGCTAAAGGCATAAGCCGGCCAGCATGCCGCCCATGCGATCAGACCGGCCATTGCCGCCGTTGCTCGGCCCCTGATTTGCCCGCGTGTCTTCATGGCTGGCCTCTGGCGGCTATTTGAACGAAATGCGGGCGGTGACCGTGCATTCGTGGGTGTCGACAGGACCTGTGGGAGGGGGCATGCCTGTTTCCATCGCGTATTGAGCCTGCAATGCCGGCTGCCACGGCTTGGTCTTGGTGGAGGAGCAGTCGCAGGCGCCCAGGCTGATGTCCTTGAAGTTGCTCTTGCGCTGGGCGAACTCCGAGGCGCGGGACTTGGCCCGCGCACAGGCCGCCGCGCGAGAGCTGTAGCTGATCGCGGCGGACTGTTCCTCGACGGCGCGGGGGCCGTCCGAACCCGAGCCCGAACCCGAGCCTCCGATCGATCCGCTTTGCGCGATCGCGCTGGCGCACCAGACCGATGCGGCCGCAGCCGTGGCAAGTACCGCGAGGGCGTGAATGACGTGGGATTTCGCTTGCATGATGGCCTCTTCCGGGGTTGGCGCAGCGAGTGGAATGGAGCAACCAGCCTAGCAATGAGTACGAAAAAATACATACTCCAAACGGGGGGTTATGGCTGGGTTACAACACCTTCCGAACGGGTGCCGTCGTGCCTGCAAGACGTAAAAAAGCCCACGAGATTTTGAAATTCGTGGGCAATGGAGCATCGGGGCGAGGGCACCGCGGCAGTCGGTTCTGCCGCGAGTACCGTGGAGAGACTCAGGCGTTCCAGCCGCGAGAAAAAAGCAGTGCCAGCGCGGACGGATAGCCGCGGCTGCTGCCAGCGCCGCGACGCTGCTTGAAAGGCCATGGGCTGCGATTCGCCGGGGCCGGCTTGGCGTGCGGTCCATGTTGTCCGGTACGCGGGGTGGCGGGTCGTTGTGCCGGCAGCGTATCCGCGTCGGTGCCATGCGTGTCCGTTTCCTCGGCGGAGCGCGTGTGCGTTCCCGCCACGGCAAGTCCGGCCGCACGCTTGAACCCCGGTTTGAACCCCGCGCGCGCCGTTTGCTGGCCGATGTCCAGCGTGACCGCGCCTTCGCTGCCTTCGGCAATGGGGGCGATGCGCTGGAGCCGGATCTGGCCGGGCTGGCTCATGTCCGCCAGCAGCCGCAATTGGGATGCCGAGGTCGTGGCGGGCGTGCTGCAGGTATGAAACAGGAAGGCGGGGCACCCGGACAGCCGCGCGGCCATGTACAGCCGGCGGACGGTACTTTCGGATTGCGCAGCCGCATGATCAGGGGGCAGGATGGCGACCAGTGCGGCGAACTCGCCCGCCCGCACGCCGGACTCCAGTTGGTCCAGGCCATCCAGGGGATGGTCGGTGCGCACGAGCTTGACGCATTCCAGCGAGACGCCGTGCTGGATCAGTGCGGGCGCGTAGGACAAATAGGGCGGCACCAGCAGTGCCACGGTGCGGCCGGCCTTGGTGAGCCGGCTCAGCAGCGGGCCGAGCAGGTTCAATTCACCATGCCCGACGCGCGGGACCAGGATTTCGGTCAGTGCGCCGACGGGCCATCCGGCCTGGGGCAGGGTGGCGTCGAGCGCGGGAAATCCGCTGGAAAGACTGGAGCTGGGCGTGCTGTGTTTCATGATGGTCGTCCGTCTAGGTCTTCAATGCACCAGGCCGGCCCGGATCAGGCCGACCGCGATGCCCTCGAGCGCGAAATCGTCGCGCTCGCGATCGACTTCGATGGGTTGGAAGTCGGGATTGGCCGGCAGCAGGCTCAGGCCGGTTTCGGTGTAGCGCAGTTCCTTGACGGTGACGTCGTCGCCCAGGCGGGCCACGATGATCTGCCCGTCGCGGGCCTGGGCGGCTTTCTTGACCGCCAGCAGGTCGCCGTCGAGGATGCCGGCGTCGCGCATGCTGTTGCCGCGTACCTTGAGCAGGTAGTCGGGCCGTTGCGAGAACAGGGCCTCGTCGACGCCGATTTCCTTGTCGATATGCTCGGTGGCCAGGATGGGGCTGCCGGCCGCGACCCGGCCCACCAGCGGCAGGACGAGCTGCGCCAGCACGGGATGCGTGAGCTGGAGCGGCGGTTCGGCCACGACCGGATCTTTCAGCCGTATCCCGCGGGACGTGCCCGCGGACAATTCCAGCACGCCCTTGCGCGCCAGCGCCTTCAGGTGTTCCTCGGCCGCGTTGGGCGAGCGAAAGCCCAATGCCTGGGCGATTTCGGCCCGGGTGGGCGGAAAGCCGGTCTTGACGATGGCCTGGCGGATGAGATCCAGGATTTCTTGTTGGCGTGCGGTCAGCTTGGACATCTCGGGCTCCGTGGCGGGGCGCCCGCCACCGGGTGGCGACGGCGCGTATCGGGCTTCTGTGGTTTTATCCAGTAACTGTATTTTTATACAGTATCGATGCGCGGCGCAAGCGGAAAACGCAACTGTCGCGGGAACGCCAATCCGGCCGCGGGTATCATCGGACTCTCGTCCTCCTGTGCACGCCCGCCATGTCCCTGCCGCGCCTTTGCATCGTCGCCACCGGCGGCACCATCGCCGGGGCCGGCGCCCGTCCCCAGTCCACGATGGCCTATGCCGCCGGCGCGCTGGACGTGGCCGAGCTGTGCGCCCGCGTGCCGGGCCTGGACGAGGCGGCCGGCATCCGGACCGAGCAGTTCGCGGCCATCGACAGCAAGAACGCCACGCCCGCTTTCTGGCAGGCGCTGGCCGCGCGGGTGCAATCCCTGCTGGACGAGGGCCTGGACGGGGTGGTCGTCACCCATGGCACGGACACGCTCGAGGAAACCGCCTACTACCTGCACCTGGTGCTCAAGACCGACAGGCCGGTGGTGCTGGTGGGCGCGATGCGGCCTGCCACCGCGCTGTCTTCCGACGGTCCGCTGAACCTGCTGGACGCGGTCACGGTGGCGGCGCATCCGCAAGCCGCCGGACGCGGCGTGCTGGTGGTGCTGAATCACCAGGTCCTGGGCGCGCGCGACGCGGCCAAGACCAATGCCAACCGGCCCGATGCCTTCACGTCGCCCAACGCGGGCGCCCTGGGCTGGGTCCAGGACGGCCGGGTTGCGTGGATGGGGCGGCCCGAGCGTGCGCACACCCACGCCACGCCGTTCACGGCCGCCACGCCGCTGCCGCCGGTCGAAGTGCTGGCCGGCTATGCCGGCGGTTCGGCCGCGCTGATCCGGGCCGTGGCAGCCACCGGCGCGCGCGGCCTGGTCTGGGCCGGCACCGGCAACGGCTCGGCCAGCGCCGACGCCCAGGAGGCGCTGGACGACTTGGAGCGGGACGGCGTGGCCGTGGTTCGCGCGACCCGCACGGGCAGCGGCTGCGTCGCGGCCTCGGGCGGCCTGCCGGGCGCCGGTACGCTGTCGCCGTGGAAAGCGCGCGTGCTGCTGATGCTGGCGCTGGGCGCCGGCATGGACGACACCCAGGCCGCGTTCGATACCTACTGACGCGCCGGGCAGCGGATCAGATGTCCAGGACCAGCACGGGCGTGCGCGCGCGCGAGACGCATACGCACACCACATCGCCCGCGGCCCGTTCGCGCGCCGACAGATAGTGGTCGCGATGGTCGGGCTCGCCTTCGGCCACGCTCGTCACGCACATGCCGCATTCCCCGCGCCGGCAGTCGTACAGCGGCTCGATGCCCGCCGCCAGCAGCGCGTCCAGCATGGTCTGGCCGGCCTCGACCCGCACCGTGGTCCCGGAGGCGCGGGCCACGAGGTCGAAGGGCTGGTCGTCGCCCAGCGACAGGGCGCCGGCGAAGAGTTCGTAGTGCACATGCGAGGCCGGCCAGCCGGAGGCGGCCGCGCCCGAGACCACGCCGGCGATCAGCGCCCGGGGACCGCAGACATACAGGTGCCGCCCGGGCCGGTGCTGCGCCAGCAGCCCCGGCAGCGCGTCGCGCAGCGGTTCGGCGTCGTCGTAGTACAGATGGACGGATGCGCCCGTCGCCCGCGCTTCCTCGCGCAAGGCCATGTGGCCCGCGGTGCGGGCCGCGTAGTGCAGCTCGAAGGCTGCCCCCGACCGCCGCAGGCCGCGTGCCATGGAAAGAATGGGCGTGATGCCTATGCCGCCCGCGATGAGCAGGTGTTCCCGCGCCTCGCCGGCCAGCGCGAAGTGATTCGCGGGCGGCAGCACGTCCAGAATGTCGCCGGCCTGGCGCGCATGCATCCAGGCCGAGCCGCCGCGGCCGTCGGCGCATCGCAGCACGGCGATCTCGTAGCGGCGCTCGTCGCTGCCGTCACCCAGCAGGGAGTATTCCCGCAGGTCGATGCGGCCGTCGGGCAGCGCGACCTGCACCCGGATGTGCGCGCCCGGCGCGTACCGGGGCAGCGGCCCCGCATCGGGCAGGGCCAGGACGAACCGCCGGATCTCGGACGTAAGCGTCCGCACCTCTTGTATCAAGAGCTTCATGACTGCAATCCTTCCCGTGACAGGATCGAATGGAGGGACGCGGCGAGCGCGAGCAGGTCGCGGTCCCGCCCGCCGTGGCCGACGAGCTGCATGCCGATGGGCAGGCCGTCCGGGGCGCGCAGGCCCGGTACGTTCACGCAGGGCGGGCCGAGCAGCGTCCAGACCCGGCAGAAGACCGGATCGCCGGTCGCGTGCAGGCCCAGCGGGGCGGCGCCGGGGGCGCTGGGGACCAGCAGGGCGTCGATGCCGTCCATCAGGCTGGCCAGCTCCTGCCGGGCCGCCTGCGCCAGTCCCTGGGCGGCGGCATAGTCGGCCCGGGAACAGGCCAGGCCTTCTTCGATCAAGCCGCGCAGGGCCGCGCTCAGTTGGTGCCGGTGGTCTTGCCACTCCATGGACAGGCTGCGCGCGGTCTCGAAGGCCATGACGGTCTTCTGGGCCTGCGCGAGCGGCCGCCATGCCTGCGGCAGTTCCAGGCGACGCACCTGGACGCCGGCTTCCCGGCAGCGCCGCTCCGCGTCTTCAAAGGCCCGGGCGCCCGCCGGATCGATGGCCGGCCATTCCCAGGTGCGGCACACGCCCAGGCGAAGCTGTCCCGGCTGGCGGTGCGGGGGCAGCGCGCGATAGGCCTCGCCCGACAGGGCGCTGCGCATCAGCTCCAGGTCGTCGGCGCCGCGCGCCAGCCACCCCAAGGTGTCGAGCGACGGCGAAAGTCCCTTCGCGCCGGCCAGGTCATGGCATCCATGCGTGGCTTTCAGTCCGAACACGCCGCAGTAGGAGGCAGGCCGGATCAGCGAGCCGGCGGTCTGCGAACCGAACGCCAGCGGCACCATGCCGCTGGCCACCGCGGCCGCGGAGCCGCTGGAGGAGCCGCCCGGCGTATGCAGCGGGTTGCACGGATTGGCGGTCGGACCGGGGTTGAAATAGGCGAACTCGGTGGTGACGGTCTTGCCCATCACCACCGCGCCAGCGGCACGCGCGGCCGCCACGCAGGCGGCGTCGGCGCCGGCCAGTCCATCCTCGTAGATGGGAGAGCCGCAGCGGGTGGGGAAATCCTGCGTCAGGAAAATGTCCTTCACCGCCAGCGGGATGCCCGCCAGCGGACCGGCCGCGCCCCGGCCGTCGATGCGGCGCGCCTGCGTGCGCGCATGGCCGGGGTCGATCGCGCGCCAGGCCCGTATCGCGGGTTCGTCGGCCTCGATGCGCGCCAGGCATTGCTCGACGGCGTCCAGGGCGGCGTGCCGGTGTCCGTCGAGGGCGGCGCGCAGTTCGACGGCGAGCGGTGGGAGGGAATGAGTGTCGTCGTTCATGGCATGGAGAGAAGGTTGAGAGAAGCATCGAGCGCATCACGCACGCGCTCGACCAGGGCGGGCAATTCGCGTGCCGCGCGCGCGGCGTGGGGCCGGTGGCGGACAGGGTCCCACCGGATGGCGTGCAGGCTCGCGCCGCGCCGGCGCAGCGCCGACAGCGGAATCGAGATGTCCTGGCCTGGCGCGGCGATGCCCAGCGCCGCCAGCCGCGCGCCATGCCGGGCGCAGCCCAGCGACGCCGGCAGGTGCTGTCCATGGGAGGGATCGAGCACGACGTCGGCGCCGCCATGTTCGCGCAGCAGCACCGGCCAGTCCGTCGTGTACAGCGCGCCATCGTGCGCGCCGGCCCGCATCGCCCGCCGCATGCCGTCGCGCGTGGCCGTTGCCGCGAGCGGCTGGGCGCCCAGTTCGCGGGACAGCGCCGTCATCAGCAGGCCCCAGGGCGTATCGGCCTCGTGTACCAGCACCGCCTCGCCGGGGCCGGCCAGGCGCCGGTCGGCCAGCGTCCACCAGACCACCGGCCACAGCGCGGGCAGCAGCAGGGCGGCACCATCGTCCAGCGTGGCGGGAACGGACAGCGCGCCCTCGACGGCGACGGTCATTCCCGGGACGCTGGTGCCGGGTGCCATCGCGGCCACGCGGGTGCCGGCGGCCGGGCCGCCGCCCGGCGCGTCGCGCAGGGCGCGACCCACGACCGGGACGCCGGGTGCCAGCGCCGAAGCCAGGTCCGGCGCTACGCGCCGCACCTCGATCAGGAGGCGTCCCGCGCCGGGGGAAGAGGGGGGAATCCCGGTTGTCATCGATGGCTTTCCTCTGTACCTTGAATCGACTCGTCTGTCCGCCGGCGCGCGTCATCCAGTCCGCGGCCACCATCAGGATCAACCGTGCTCCAGAATGTCCACGGGTCGCCTGACCCCCAGCTCGAAGGCGCGCTGCGGGCGCCCGATTTCTCGCTCAGGCAGCTGTCCTATTTCCTGGCCGCCGCGCAGCATCAGTCCGTGCAGCAGGCGGCGCAGGCCTTGCATGTCTCGGCGCCCGCGGTATCGGCCGCGATCGCGCACCTCGAAGCCACGCTGGGCACGCAGTTGTTTCGGCGGCGCCATGCCCGCGGCCTGATCCTGACCGAGTACGGCAGCGCCTTCGCGGTCCAGTGCCGCCGCATCCTGCAGGATGCCTGGGGCCTGGGCAGCGACAGCGTGCTCGAACGCGGCGACCTGCGCGGCCAGGTGCGCGTGGGCTGCCTGACGACCTTCGCGCCTTTCGTGGTGCCGCCGCTGCTGCGCCACGTGCGCGAACAACTGCCCGGCGCCCGCCTGACCTGGAACGAAGGCCACCACGAATACCTGCTCGAAGGGCTGCGCACGGGTTCGCTGGACCTGGCCGTGCTCTACGACTTCGAGATCCCTTCGGGCGTGCAGGTGGTCACGCTGCGCCCCGCGCCGCTGCAGGTGGTGCTGCCGTCCGATCACCGTTTGGCCGCCAAGGGGTCGCTGACCACGGCGGACCTGAACACCGAGCCGCTGGTGTTGCTGGACCTGCCGCGTACCCGCGAGTACATGCTGACCGCGTTCAGCTCCAATGGCGTCATGCCCCGCATCGCCCAGGCCGTGTCGTCCATCGGCATGCTGCTGGGCATGGTGGCCGCGGGGCATGGCTTCTCGCTGCTCAACTTCTGTCCGCCCTACGTGCTGCCCGGCGTGGGCAGCATCGTGTCGCGCGCGTTCGAGTCGCATGTACGTCAACCCAATATCGTGGTGGCGTATTCCTACCGCTATCACTATCCCCGCGTCGCGGCGGCCATCGTCGAGCAGATCTCCGTCCTGGTGGACGACCTGCTCATCCAGGCGCAATGACCGTCAGGGCGCCGAAGCCAACTGGAATGCGCCGCTCTTTACCGTCAGCATGCGTACGCTGTCGGGCTGCGCGCCGAAGTGGTCCGTGGGCCCGTAGGCATAGACGGCGGTGACGCCGACGTAGCGCGTGTCCTTCTCCAGCTCGTCGCGGATCGCCGTGGCGTTCCCGCCGGCCGTCCGCATCGCGTGCAGCAGCAGGTTGGCCGAATCGAAGCCGTTGGCGGCGAAGGTCGACGGCGGCTTGCCGTATTTCTGCTGGTAGGCGGCCAGGAAGTCCTGCAACACCTTCTTCTGCGGATCGGCGTCGGACAGCGAGGCCGCCACGTACAGCTTGGAGGACGGCAGCAGGATGCCGTTGGCGGCATCGCCGGCCAGCCGCAGGTAATTGAAGTCATTGGCCGCGTGCGTGACGTACAGCGGCGTGTCGATGCCCAGCGCGCGATGGTTGCGGGTGGCGATGGCCAGGCCCGGCCCCGTGGCCCACAGCACGATGGCCTGCGCCGTGGTGCCGCGCAGCTTGGCCAGTTGCGGTGTCATGTCGGTATCGGCGTTGCCGAAGGTCTCGCTGGCGACCACCTCGATGCCGTACTGGCCCGCCAGCGCGGCCAGCGTGTCGCGGCCGTTGGTGCCGAAGGCCACGTCCGAGTTCAGCATGGCCACGCGCTTGATGCCGCGCCCCTGCATGTCCTGCAGCATGACCGTCTGCACGATCTGGTCGGTCAGCGGGGCGATGAAGACGTAGCGGCGCTTCTCGGGCGGCAGCACGATGCCGCGGCTGGCGCCGTTGGCGATCATCGGGACGCGGGCCCGTTCGAACACGTCGGCCACGGCGAAGTTCGACCCTGAGCTGCTGGGGCCGATCACGGCCGAGACTTTTTCCTGCGACAGCAGCCGGCGCGCGCCGGAGACGGTCTTGGTGT
The DNA here is from genome assembly GCF_003854895.1 of Pigmentiphaga sp. H8. Lineage (NCBI taxonomy): Bacteria > Pseudomonadati > Pseudomonadota > Betaproteobacteria > Burkholderiales > Alcaligenaceae > Pigmentiphaga > Pigmentiphaga sp. H8. Next base: position 2,854,104 of record NZ_CP033966.1, read on the forward strand.
TGTCGCTTTCACTGTTCAGGTTGACCAGCGACACCTTGCGGCCGCCGATGCCGCCGCGCGCGTTCAGTTGTTCGACCGCCAGTTGCGCGCCCTCCAGCGTGGGCTGCCCCAGCGAGGCGACGGCGCCCGAGGTTTCCAGCAATGCGCCTATCTTGAGTTCCTGGGCGGCGGCGGGAAGAGCGGACAGGGCGGCAAGGGCGACGACTGCGTATTTCCAGAGCTTCATAGGGACTCCCCTTGGGGGTTGCTGGGTTGGATGTGCGACAGCGCCTGGAGGAAGGGATCCGGCGCGGCTTGCCAGATGCCTCCTCCGAGACGTCCGTGTAGGCCCCGGACGTCGAGTATGCCCAGGGCGACCACCGGGGTCTTGCCGGTATCGGCCACTTTGCGGGCGGACAGCCCCATGCGCGGGGCGGTCAGATTCATGGCGGGGTGCGGGCCCATCAGCAGCGAGGCGGCCAGCACGTCGGAAGGCTCGGGCATGAACGCCGCCAGCGCGCGCTGCTGTTCGGGTGAGTAGGAGATGGCCATTCCTCCCAGGCCCAGCGCCTCGACCACGGCGCTGTCGCCGATGGCGGGCAGGGCGTCGCCGGCGCTGTGGCCGGGCGCCAGCGTTCCTCGTGGCGGCAGGGCGGGCTGGGTGATCCACGTGCCCGGCCGTCCCGCGACCTGGATGCCGACCCGCACGCCGTTGCCGCCCATGGCGGTGACCAGGCTGGCCCCGGCAACGCCCTCGGCCGCCGACAGGATGAGCTTGGCGGCGGCCATCCACAGGTTCAGGAAAAAGCCGGGCGACTCGTCCAGGTAGCGCCAGGCCTGCTCGGCCTCGCCGGCAAGCGAGGCCGCACGCAGCCGCTCGGCCAGGATGGCCGTGCCGGCGGCGGTGCGGCCGTGGCAGTCGTCCCCGCGCGACAGCGCGAGATCGGCGATCGCCAGCAGGTCCAGGCCGGACTCGCAGCCGGCGCGCACCTTGTCCGCGAACGCGCCGTTGAGCCAGCGCAGGTGCTGCACGACCTCGGGCCGCGGCAGTCCCAGGCGCATGGGCCACGCATTGCCGCCATTCAGGGGGGCGAAGCAGCGGCGGCCGCTGGCCTGGTCGTCGACCACCTGCACCATCTGGCTGGGCGACAGCATGCCGGCCAGGGGCACGACGCAGTGGAAATCCTGCGCCGGCCGCAGCGCGATCTGGCCACCGCGCAACGCGTACAGCGCGCCGGCCCGGTCCTGGGCCCACCCCTCGAACAGGGCGGCGTTCACGGCGGAATTGAGCACCGGCTCGGGCACCTCGCGCATATCGGCGAAAGGCGGTCCCGCATGCAGCAGCGTGCGTTCCGGATAGTCGAAGACGGAGGCCGCGGGCAGCAGCCCCGTCAGCACGGGACGCACGGCCATCATCGCGGCGAAGGCCGCGGCGTCGGCCTGGTTGGCAGGCTTCGCGTTCATGCGCTCAGCCTCCGTTCCTCGCCGTTCCAGCCCAGGTAGGCGTCGCCGATGTCGTCGCGGCGCAGCAGGTTCGCGCTGCTGTCCTCGGCGGCCAGGCGGCCGTTGACCAGCACATAGCCGCGATCCGAGACCTGCAGGGCCGCGCGGGCATTCTGTTCGATCAGCAGGATGGACAGGCCGCGTTCGGTCAGGCGGGGCAGCGACTCCAGGATCTCGCGCGCAACCTGCGGCGCGAGCCCGAACGAAGGTTCGTCCAGCATCAGCAGGCGCGGGCCGCTCATCAATGCGCGGCCGATGGCCAGCATCTGCCCCTCGCCGCCGGATAGCGTGCCGGCCGGCTGGCGCAGGCGCTCGGCCAGGCGCGGGAACAGGGCGGTGACTTCCTCCATGGTCCTGCGCATCGCCTCGGCCGTCTCGCGGCGCGGCGCCAGCAACTGCAGCACGCCCGCGCGCCGCACGCGCGGATAGAAGCCCATCATCAGGTTCTCCTCCACGCTCAGGCTGGGAAACAAGGACCGCCCCTCGGGCGCCAGCGCGATGCCCAGGCCCGCGCGCAGCTCGGGCGCGACGCGCGACAGGTCGCGCTGTTCGAACATCAGCCGGCCCGCGTGCGGCCGCACCTGGCCCACGATGGCCTTGAGCAGCGTGGACTTGCCGGCGCCGTTGGCGCCGATCAGCGACACGATCTCGCCTTCGCGCACGTGCAGGCTGACGTCGACCAGCGCCTCCAGCGCGCCGTAGCGCACCGACAGCTTTTCCAGCGCGAGCGCGGTGCGCGCCTGTCCGGACGGCGCGGCGCCGCGCAGCCCTGCGGGGATCTCGGTATTGCCCAGGTAGGCCGCCACCACGCGCGGGTCGGCCCGGACCTCGGCCGCTTCGCCGCGGGCCAGCACGCGCCCGTGGTGCAGCACGACGATGCGCTCGGCCAGCTTGCCGACGAAGGCCAGGTCGTGTTCGACGAACACCACCGTGATGCCGCGCCCGCGTATGTTCAGGATGGCCTTGGCCAGCATGTCCTTTTCGGTGCCGTTGAGCCCGGCGCCGGGTTCGTCCAGGTACAGCAGCTCGGCACCCGAGGCCAGGGCCCGCGCTACCGCCAGCAGGCGCTGCTGTCCGGCGGTCAATTGCGAGGCCGAGGCGTCGGCCATCGAGGCCAGTCCCACCGCTTCCAGGTGGCGGGCGGCCAGGCGGGGCAGGTCGGCCGCGCCGCCGGTCTTCCAGCCCAGGCCGGCCAGGCCCGCGCCAAAGCCGCTGCGCGCGCCGCGCACGCCGGCGGCCATGACGTTCTCGCGCACGGTCAGGCCGGTCAGGATCTCGGCCGCCTGGAAGGTGCGGGCCAGGCCACGGGCGTTGATCTCATGGTCGGGCAGGCCGGTTACGTCCTCGCCCTTGAAGCGCACGCGTCCGCGATCGGGCCGCAAGGTTCCGGAGATGACGTTCAGCAGGGTGGACTTGCCGGCGCCGTTGGGGCCGATCAGGGCCAGGATCTCGCCGCGACGCACATCGAACGATACGGCGTCCAGGGCCTGCAGGCCGCCGAAACGGATGGCGACGTCCTCGACTTCCAGCAGGGGGGAAGGGGTCTGGGTCATGCCTTGGCCTCGATGATGGAGGAAACCTTGCGCTTGTCCGCGGCGCGGCGGCGCAGGAAGGCGCGCACCGCCTCGCCCGCCTTGCAGCGCGGGTACAGCATGGTGGCGATCAGGAGCAGGCCGTAGATCACGACGTCCAGGCTGCCGAAGGACTTCAGGCCTTCGCTGACCAGCACGACGAAGAACACGCCGCCCAGCACGCGCCAGGTGCCGGTGAAGCCGCTCAGCGCGACGATCAGCAGCAGCTTGATCGAATACGCGACGTTGAACGGATCCGGGCTGATGTAGCCCATCCAGAACGTGTAGAGCGCGCCGGACAGTCCGGCCAGCGCCCCGCTGGCGGCCATCACCGCGCGCTTGACGCGGTCCGGGGCGATGCCGATCGAACCGGCCACGCGCTCGTTCTCGCCGACCACGCGCAGCGCCAGTCCGAAGGGCGAGCGGATCAGGTTGTCGGCCAGGATCAGCGCGGCGCCGGCGGCGATCCAGCCCACGATGAAGAAAGCCTGGTCGGAAGCAAGCTCGATGCCGCCGATATGCAGGGTCGTGCCGACGGAGATGCCGTCCGGGCCGCCGGTGACGGGCTTCCATTCGGCCAGCACGGTATGCACGATCATGCCCAGCGCCAGGGTCGCCATGGCCAGGTGGTGTCCCCGAAGGCGAAACACCAATCGGCCCACGGCCCAGGCCGAGACGGCGGACAACGCGGTCGCGGCCGCCACCGCCAGCCAGGGGTCGAGCCCCAGACGTTCGGAGGCGATGGCGGCGGCGTAGGCGCCGATGCCGACGAAGGCCGCGTGGCCCAGCGACACCTGCCCGCAGTGCCCGACCAGCAGCGCCAGGCCGACGGCGGGCAGGGCGAACAGCGCGCACACCACGAACAGGTTCAGCACGTAGTTGTTGCCGAACAGGAAGACCAGGGCCAGCAGGCCGGTCAGCGCGAGCGGAGGCAGGCTTTTCATCGCTTCACCATGTCGAATTCGCCGAACAGGCCGCCAGGGCGGGCCACGAGGAACAACAGCAGGAGCACGAAGGCGATGGCGTTCTTGAAGCCGGAGCTGAGATAGCCGGCCGAGAAGGCCTCCAGCAGGCCGAGGAAGATGCCGCCCACGGCAGCGCCCACCGGATTGCCGAAACCGCCGATGATGCAGGCGACGAAGCCCTTGATGCCCAGGGCCGCGCCGCTGTCGTACTGCATGAGCGCGATGGGGGCGATGATGATGCCGGCGATCGCGCCCACGGTGCCCGACAGGAAAAAGCCCAGGGCCCGCATGGCTCCGGAGGGAATGCCCATCAGCGAGGCGGCCTGCGGATTCATCGCACAGGCGCGGAAGGTGCGCCCGAGGTAGGTGCGGGTCAGGAACAGATAGAGCAGGGCCATCAGGACCACGCTGGTGCCCAGCACCCAGAACACCTGGGGCGGCACGGACACCCCGCCCAGGTGGACCGAGGCCGAGCCTGAGAACGCCGGCAGCGCATGCGCGTCCGTGCCCCAGGCCACGACGGCCGAACCCTGCAATACCACGCTGACGCCTATCGTGAGGATGATGCCGCGCAGCGCGTCGCCGCCGACCGGCCGCAGCGCGTAGCGCTCGATGGCCATGCCCAGCAGGCCCACCAGCAGCACGCAGCATGCCGCGGCGGCCAGCAGCGGCACGCCGGCGGCCAGCAGCGTCGAGGTGCCGAGCGCCGCCAGCATCGCCGACTCGCCCTGGGCGAAGTTGACGATGTTGGTGACGTTGTAGACGGCGGTGAAGCCGATGGCGATGAGGCCGTAGATGCAGCCCACCACCAGTCCCGAGACGAGGTATTGCAGGAATTCGGTCATTACGGCGTCCCCCTGGCGGCATCGCCCGCCGGCATTTCCATCCACGATTCCGAGAAGGCCAGGAACGCCGAGCTCTTCTTGCCGCCATCGAAATTGCGGGTGGTGACACGGCCGCGCAGGGGCCGTCCGTTCACGGTGATGCCGGCGCTGGCCGCGTCGATGAACAGGCTGTACATCTCATGCCGCTGCGTCGGCCCTTTCTCGGGCGGCATGTCCACGGCATAGGGCTCGGTCAGACCGTCCCAGGTCATGACCACTTCCAGTTCCGCCGAGCGCAGGATCTCCTGGTAGCGCGACCGGGTGTCGCCGGCGGAGCGGGCTTCCAGCAGCGGCAGGTAGCTCACGGCCTGCGTGCCCGCCGACACCCGGAACGAGGCGAACTTCGAGAAGAAGCCGGCCATCAGGTAGCGGGCCAGCGGTTCGTTGTCGGTGATGCAGACGTTGCAGGCACGGGGCAGGGTGGCGGCCTCGTCGGGCTGCTCGAGCAGCAGCACGCCGCGGCCCAGCCCGAAGGGCGAGTAGTTGATGCGGAAGTAGGTGGCCAGGCCGGTCCAGGGGCCGTCGTCGGTTTCCTTCAGATAGATGCCGGGGTTGTCTCCGGTCCATGCGACCTTGCCGGGATGGATGGGGGATTGCATGCTTTCGATCCTGTAGGAGTGGGGGAAAGACGGAATCACTCGGTGGTCGCCGCCTGGCGCGCGGCGAACTCCCGGATGCGGTGGCGGATCTGCTCCGCACGGTCGAGCGCCTCGTGGTGCTCGCCCTTGACGATGATGTCGGTCACGGCCTTGCCGATGTCGCGCACGCAGGCGCGGTCGTCGCCGTCCTGCACCGGCGGCACCGTGACCACGGTGTCATGGGCGTAGGTCGGGATGGCGCCGTTGGCCCGCAGGGGCGAGACCGCGAGCGCCTGGCCCTCGGCGGCCTTGCGCGCCTCGCGCCGCAGCAGTTGCCGCAGCATCGCGACGCCGCGGTCGCAGCGCGTCAGGTTCTCCAGTCCGTGGACGGCGATGGAGCGCTGCGAGATCTGGGCGTCGTAGTCGCCCGGCATGCGCTGGCGGTCCTCATAGGCGCGCTCGCCGTTCTGGCCGAAGAAGTCCACGCTTTCGACGCCGCACAGGCTTTCGTCGGCGATGCCGCGCGGGTCGGCGTCCGGGTGGAAGTGCCGCCAGCCGATGATGCGGCAGGTGTGGTTGTCGATGGGCGTGGTCCAGCGCGTAATGGCCACGCGGGCGAATTCCTTGGGCTCCAGGCCGTCTTCCCAGATGTGGCCGACCTGCGCCAGGTTGGGAAGAATGATGTCGTTCGAGCGCACCCAGACCTTGTCGTTCCAGCGGCGCGAGGTCACGTAGACCATGCCGGCGGGCGTGGGGACGAAGTCCATTTCGGGCAGCTCGCCCCAGGCGTCCGAGAACTGCGTGAAGCTGATGCGCGTGTGCAGGAACACCGCGTGGGCCGGGTCCATCACGTTTTCGTGCACCTGCAGCCAGTTGCACGGATAGGTGATGCAGTAGGGCACCAGCCGGTCGCCGGCTATGTCGTAGGTGTCGTACAGCGGGAACTCGGGCTGCCGGTCCGGCGGGCCGAAATAGCCGAAGATGATGCCGCGGTATTCCTTGAGCGGATAGGCGCCGTGGCAGATGTTGAAGCGCAGCCGCGAATCGGGCGGGTCTCCCGGGGTCTCCAGGATGCGGCCGTCCACGCCGAACAGCCAGCCGTGGTAACAGCAGCGCAGGCCCTCGTCCTCGCATACGCCGAACTCCAGCGACGTGCCGCGATGGCTGCAATGCTTTTCCAATAGGCCGGGCTCGCCGCCGCGGGTGCGGAACAGCACCAGCTCTTCGCCGAACATGCGCACGGCGACGGGCAGTTCGCCCAGTTCCTGCGACAAGGCCACGGGTTGCCAGAAGCGGCGCAGGTATTCGCCCATGGGCGAACCCTTTTCCACGTGCGTGAGTTCGGCGTTCTCGGCCGTGGCGTGGTCCCTTTCGTAGGCGGAATAGGGGTGGGTCAGGACGGCTTTCTTTTCCATATCGCTTGCAGGTGGTTGCGGGGATATGGAGGCCACTCTACGGAAGACGCCTGGTACGCGAAAATAATTAAAACGGCGTGACGGTTCAGTTTTTCCGAAGCAGCACCAGAAACGGTCCCGGATGGGCCGGCGCGGTGCGTCCATGCCCGGAAACGGGCCCGAAAACCACGCCGGATGGCCGCTTGGGGGCCCGTTGGGTTGCTTTTTGCCCCTGCGCCAGCGATAATAGAGGGCTTGATTTTTGGCGGAAGCTATTTTTTCGCCAGATTGATCCCTTGTCCGACTCTAGACGCTTGAGCGGACTTGCGCCTACAGCGGGCCCATCCGGACGCCCGCGGGACCATCCACAAGGAGCTTCGATGCGTCACTATGAAGTAGTTTTCATCGTTCACCCGGACCAGAGCGAGCAGGTTCCGGCCATGGTCGACCGTTACAAGTCGCTGATCACCAGCCAGGGCGGCACGATACACCGTCTGGAAGACTGGGGCCGCCGCCAGCTGGCGTACCCGATCCAGAAGCTCGTCAAGGCTCACTACGTGTGCATGAACATCGAGTGCGGCCAACCCACGCTGGACGAACTCGAACACGCTTTCCGCTACAACGATGCCGTGCTGCGCCATCTCGTCGTCAAGATGAAGAAGGCCGAGACCGCCCCGTCGCCGATGATGAAGATCGTCGAGCGCGAGGAGGCCCGCAAGGTGTCCACCGAAGCCACCCCCGCCGAGGCCTGAGCCCCGGCTGGACTGGCATGAGGTCGATGCCCAGGACGACACGGCGTTGAACAAGGTTCATCTGACCGCCCAGGTGGTCGAGTGCAAGCCGCTCAGGTATACCCCGGCCGGAATTCCGGTGCTGGAACTGGCGCTTGCCCATGAATCCGAGTTGATCGAAGGCGGGAGGCCCCGCCGGGTCGAAATGCTCGTCAACGCAGTCGTCGTCGGCGATCTGGCCGGCAGGCTCGAGCGCGAAGCGCTGGGCCGGTCGATACGGATCGAAGGGTTCCTGGCACCGACCCGGAAAGGTTCAAGCAGACTGAGGCTGCACATCCAGCAGGCCGCCATCGCCCGAGAGGGCGACGAAGGCGGGCCGGCAGGGCAGCCCCAGGTGTGAAACGGATTGAATACCCAAGAGGTACATCATGGCCGCATTCGGCAAACGCAAGGAAAAGAAGAAGTTTGGTCAACAGAATCCGCTGTTCAAGCGCCGCAAGTTCTGCCGCTTCACGGCAGCCGGCGTCGACCAGATCGATTACAAGGACATCGAAGTCCTCCGTGACTTCATCCAGGAAAACGGCAAGATCATTCCTGCCCGCCTGACCGGCACCAAGGCGCACTACCAGCGCCAGCTCGACACGGCTATCAAGCGCGCCCGCTTCCTGGCGCTCTTGGCCTACACCGACAACCACAATTGATTGCCGGGAGAGACCATCATGCAAATCATCTTGCTCGAAAAAGTCGTCAACCTCGGCAACCTGGGTGACGTCGTCCGCGTGAAGAACGGCTATGCCCGTAACTTCCTGATTCCCCAGAAAATGGCCAAGCGCGCCACCGACGCCGCGCTGAAAGAGTTCGAAGCGCGCCGCGCCGAACTCGAGAAGATCCAGGCCGACAAGCTGGCCGCCGCGCAAGCCGTGGCCCAGCGCCTGGAAGGCTACTCGGTGTCCGTCAGCCAGAAGGCGGGTGTGGACGGCCGTCTGTTCGGTTCGGTCACGAACTTCGACGTTGCCTCCGCGCTGAAGCAGGCGGGCTTCGAGTCGGTCGAGAAGGGCATGGTTCGCCTGCCCAACGGCCCGCTCAAGACCATCGGCGAATTCCCGCTGGAAGTCGGCCTGCACACCGACGTCGTGGCCAACATCACGGTGGTCGTGGTCGGCGAAACCGCCTGACGCCTTTCCGGCCGCTCGTCGCCGAGCCGGCCGGACGTCCACCGCCGGGGCTCCCTTCCTCGAAGGGCCCGGCACAGGAACCCTCCATTTCTTCGCGGAATGGGGGGTTCTTTTTTCAGGGTCGACCCTGGCTCGCACGCACCGCTTCCTCTTGCGTCCAGCCGGGCTAAACTGTCGTGGGCCGGCATTCCCGCCGTCCATGCTCGAACACCAGGTTTACCGCTTCTATGAATTCGCCCGCCGATCCCCAACTCGAGTCCCTGCGCGTCCCGCCTCACTCGGTGGAGGCGGAGCAATCGGTGCTGGGCGGCCTCTTGCTGGACAACGCCGCCTGGGACCGCGTCGCGGACCTCATCAAGGAAGACGATTTCTACCGCTACGACCACAGGCTGATCTGGCAGCAGATGGCCAAGCTGATCGGGCTGGCGCGTCCCGCCGACGTCGTGACGACGCACGAGTCGCTCCAGACCGCGGGCAAGGCGGAAGAGGCGGGCGGGCTGGCCTACCTGAACTCGCTGGCGCAGAACACGCCGTCGGCCGCCAACATCCGGCGCTATGCGGAAATCGTGCGCGACCGCGCGGTGCTGCGCCGGCTGGTCACCGTGTCCGACGAGATCTCGGCCGCCGCCTTCAGCCCCCAGGGCAAGGACACGCGGCAGCTGCTGGACGAGGCGGAATCGAAGATCTTCAAGATCGCGGAAGAGGGCGCGCGCGGCAGCGCCGGCTTCCTGTCGCTGCAGCCGCTGCTGACCCAGGTGGTCGAGCGCATCGACGAGCTCTACCACCGCGACAGCACCTCGGACGTCACGGGCGTGCCCACGGGGTTCTCCGACCTCGACAAGATGACCTCGGGGCTGCAGCCGGGCGACATGGTCGTGGTGGCTGGCCGCCCCTCCATGGGCAAGACCGCCTTCTCGGTCAACATCGGCGAGCACGTGGCGGTGGAAGAGGGCCTGCCGGTGGCGATATTTTCCATGGAAATGGGCGCCTCGCAGCTGGCCATGCGCGTGCTGGGCTCGGTCGGCCGCCTGGACCAGCAGCGCCTGCGCACGGGCAAGCTGCTGGACGAGGACTGGCCCAAGCTGACGCACGCCATCCAGAAGATGCAGGACACCCAGCTCTACATCGACGAGACGCCCGCGCTCAGCCCCATGGAACTGCGTTCGCGCGCCCGCCGCCTGGCCCGCCAGTGCGGCCAGCTGGGCCTGATCATCATCGACTACCTGCAGCTGATGTCGGGCAATGGCGGCGGCGGCAGCGAGAACCGGGCGTCCGAGCTGTCGGAAATCAGCCGCTCGATGAAGGGCCTGGCCAAGGAACTGAACTGCCCCCTGATCGCGCTTTCCCAGCTCAACCGCGGCCTGGAACAGCGCCCCAACAAGCGCCCGGTGATGAGCGACCTGCGGGAATCCGGCGCCATCGAACAGGACGCGGACGTGATCATCTTCCTGTACCGCGACGAGGTTTACAACCCCGACACCCCCGACAAGGGCACGGCCGAGATCATCATCGGTAAGCAGCGTAACGGCCCGATTGGTACCGTTCGCTTGACCTGGCAAGGCATGTACACGAAGTTCCAGAATTTCTCGGGCAACGCGTTCGTCGATTCTGACTATTAGTTAGAGCCCCCCCGTACGCGCTGACGCGCGCCCCCCAGGGGGCGAAACCGGCGGACTGGCAAAGCCAGATCCGCGGTTTCCTGGGTCTGGGGAAAACATCTTGGTTTACTGCGCTGGTGCTACCGATGGCAGCCAGCGACAGCAACGGTGCAACGACTCCAGATAACGGCGCTAGAGTCGGGATGCGGTGGATCCGGCTTCGCCGGTCCACCCGCATCGCCCCCTGGGGGGCGCGCGAAGCGCGTAGGGGGGTGCTACACTCTCGCGGTTTTTTAACACGTCATGTAACTGTCACGTGGCGTACTGCGAGGACGTGATGTTTGGACGCTTGATGCCCAAAGAGGGCCGCTTTTTCGATCTGTTCACGGCGCATGCCGATCTGTCGCGCCAGGGCAGCCGGGAACTGGCGGCACTGATGGCCGACCTGGGCCAGGCCGAGGAACGGGTCAAGAACATCGAGACGCTGGAGAAGAAGGCCGACAAGGTCACCCACGACACGGTGGATCTGCTGCACAAGACCTTCATCACGCCGCTGGACCGGGACCAGATCCACAACCTCATCACGACCATGGACGACATCCTGGACCTGATGGAGGACGCGGCCCAGTGCATCACCCTTTATGACATCCGCTCGGTCACGCCGGACGCCCGCGCGCTGGCCGACATCGGGGTGCAGTGCTGCGACCGGCTGCACATGGTGGTGAGCCTGCTGCACAACCTGAACGACACGGCCAGCATCATGAAGATCTGCGAAGAAATCGACCGGCTGGAGTCGGACGCGGACCGGGTCATGCGCCGAGGCATGGGCCGCCTGTTCCGCGACGAGGCCGACACCCGCCAGTTGATCAAGATGAAGGCAATCTACGAATTGCTGGAAGAAATCACCGACAAGTGCGAGGACGTCGCGAACCTGATCGAAGGCATCGTCCTGGAAAACGCCTAGTCGGAAGGATTTCATGGATACGCTTCAGATCAGTTTCGCCACGCTTGCCTTCCTGGTCGTTCTGGCACTCATTTTTGATTTCATGAATGGGTTCCATGACGCAGCCAACTCTATCGCCACCGTGGTTTCCACGGGGGTGCTCAAGCCTCATCACGCGGTCGCTTTCGCCGCGTTTTTTAATTTCGCCGCGCTTTTCGTCTTCCACCTGAAGGTGGCGGCCACCGTCGGCAAGGGCATCATCGACCCGAGCGTGGTGGACCACTACGTCGTCTTCGGCGCGCTGGTGGGCGCCATCGCGTGGAACGTCATCACCTGGTTCTTCGGCATCCCGTCCTCGTCCTCCCATGCCCTCATCGGCGGCATCGTGGGCGCGGGCCTGGCCAGTTCGGGCCCCAGCGTGCTGATGGTCCGGGAAATCCTCTACATCGTCGCCTTCATCGTGGTGTCGCCCGTGCTGGGCTTCGTGCTGGGCGGCCTGCTGATGCTGCTGGTGTCCTGGCTGTTCCGCCGCACGCGTCCGCTGCGGGTGGACGGCTGGTTCCGGCGCCTGCAACTGGTTTCGGCGGGGCTGTACAGCCTGGGACACGGCGGCAACGATGCGCAGAAGACCATCGGCATCATCTGGCTGCTGCTGATCGCGGCCAATGTCCCGGGGGCCAAGGACCATGTCCCGATCTGGGTGGTGGTCAGCTGCTACGTGGCGATCGCGCTGGGCACGATGTTCGGCGGCTGGCGCATCGTCAAGACCATGGGGCAGCGCATCACCAAGCTCAAGCCGGTGGGCGGCTTCTGCGCCGAGACCGGCGGTGCGATGACACTGTTCCTGGCGGCCATGCTGGGCATTCCCGTCTCGACCACCCACACCATTACCGGCGCCATCGTCGGCGTCGGCTCCAGCCGCAAGTTTAACGCCGTGCGCTGGGGCCTGGCGGGCAACATCGTCTGGGCGTGGATCCTGACCATCCCGGCTTCGGCCCTGGTGGCCGCGGGCGCATGGTGGGTGGGCAAAACCCTGTTCTGAGGCCGGGACACCGCGTTACGGCATGTTTCCAGTATGATGGCGCGCCATGGCGGCCGGCAAAGGCCGCCTGGAGCCGCCGCGCGGGGAAGAGGAGAGCGCCCGGGCGTCGGCATGATCCCCCTTTCCCGGAATCGCCATCATGACACCTGCACCGATACAATCCTTGCTTGAATCGCGCGCGCTGCTGCTGTTCGGCCGCATTCTCCTGACGTTCATGTTCTGGACCAGCGGCCTGGTCAAGCTGTTCGATTTCCAGGGTGGCATGGCCGAGATGAGCCATTTCGGGCTTGAACCGGCCTGGCTGTTCAACGTGCTGACCATCCTCGTCCAGCTGGGCGGTTCGCTGTTGATCATCTTCAATCGGGCCGCATGGCTGGGCGCCGGCGCCCTGGCCGTGTTCACGGTGCTGACCATCCCGCTCGCGCATCCGTTCTGGAAGTTCGAGGGCGAGACCGCGTTCCACGAAATGATGGTCGTGCTCGAGCACATCACCGTGATCGGCGGCCTGATCGTCGTCGCCATCCTGGGCCATCGCGGCGCCCGCAGGTAATTTCCGTTCCAGCCATAAAAAAGGACCGACCCCGCCATGATCCGCCATATCGTCATGTGGACACTCAAGGACGAAGCCGAAGGCGCCGACCGCCAGACCAACATGCAGAAGGTCCGGCAGTTGCTGGAAAGCTGCCGCGATTGCGTGCCCGGCATCCTGGAATTCGAGGTGGGGTTGGCCACCGATGGCCACGAGGCCACGCACGACGTCGTGCTGAACTCGCTGTTCGCCAGCCGCGAGGCGCTGGACGCCTACCAGGCGCATCCACGCCACGTGGCGATCAAGCCTTTCATGGGCGCGGTGCGGGCCGAACGGGCCTGCCTGGACTACGATCTGCCGGCGGCAAGGTAGGGCGGGGATGTCGACCACGCATCCCACCGCCGTCACCGACGTACCCATTCCCTTCCTGGCCTGGCTGGGCGCCCAGCTGATCAAGGCGGAGGGCGGCCAGTCCGAGGTCCGGCTGGACGTCCTGCCGCAGCACTGCAACAGCTGGCACGTCTGCCACGGCGGCGTGCTGATGACCATGCTGGACGCGGCCATGGCCACGGCGGCGCGGTCGCTGCACCCTGAATTGCGCGGCAGCGCCACGGTGGACATGACCACCAGCTTCGTGCGCCCGGGGGAAGCCGGCCGGCTCGTCGCCTACGGCAAGTGCTATCACCGCTCCAGCACCATGGCCTTCTGCGAGGCCGAGGTGCGGGACGAAGGCGGCGGGCTGGTGGCCCGTTCCAGTGGGACCTTCAAGTACATCAAGAAACGCGGCGACCAGGGCGTCGATGGCTGAACTGCGTCACCCCCGGCCCCTGGATCCGCAGGTGGCCGACCTCGTGTCGCGGGTGCATCGGGCCAATCGTCCGCCTTACTGGCACTACACGCCGCAGCAGGCGCGCGCCATCCACGAAAAAGCCAGCAAGGTGCTGGAGATCGCCGCGGCCGAGGTGGCCGAGCTGCGCGACCTGCCCATACCGGTAGGTGGCGGAGCCACCATAGGCGCGCGCCTGTATACGGGCATGCAGGCCCCGGATCCGGCGCCGCTGGTGATCTTCGCCCACGGCGGCGGTTTCACCGTAGGCAGCGTGCGGGACTACGACGCGGTCTGCCGCATGCTGGCCAACGGCGCCCGCTGCAAGGTGCTGTCGCTGGACTACCGGCTGGCGCCCGAACACCGCTTTCCCACCGCCGCCGACGACGTCTACGCCGCATGGCGGTGGGCGTTCGAGCGGCATGCGATGCTGGGCATCGATCCGGCCCGGGTGGCGGGGATGGGAGACAGCGCGGGCGGCACGCTCACGGCCCAGGCCGCGCTGCGCGCGCGGGACGATGGGCTGCCGCTGGCGGCGCAGGTGCTGCTGTACCCGGGTACCAGCGCCTGGCAGGACACGGCCTCGCACCGGGCGTATGCCACCGGCTATCTGCTGGACGAGCGGACCATACAGTGGTTCTTCAACCTGTACCTGCGGGACGACGCCGACCGCCTGGACTGGCGCTTCGCGGTGCTGGACGCGCCGGAGTTCGCCGGACTGGCGCCCGCCTTCCTGCAATTGGCGGAGTGCGACCCGCTGGTGGATGAGGGGCTGGAGTACGGGCACAAGCTGGAGGCGGCCCGCGTGCCGGTGCGGATCCAGGTCTACCAGGGCGCCATCCACAGCTTCTACAACATGGGCGGGGCCTTGCGCGTGGCGCGGCAGGCGCACCGCGACTCGGTGGACTATCTGCGCGCGGTGTTCGAGACCTCGAACGCGGCCTGACGCAGCGAGCTGGGAATCAGCAGCCGCGCCTGCTCGGCATTGTCGAAGCCGCGTTCGGCCGCCTCGATGTGGCCGTCGCGCGTGGCCTGAATCACCGTCTGAGCCCGCGTGCCGTAGTCGGGCGTGATGATGAAGGCCGCCGACAGCGCGCGCTCGCGCTCCAGGCTGATGCCGGTGCTGGGCAGTTGCGCGTCTTCGGCGATCGTCGTGTCGCTCAGCATCTGGAGATAGGCCGGCGTGCGGGCTTCGGTGGCCTTGAGCGTGGCCAGCGCGGCGGTCGTGCGTACGACCTTGGGCCAGGGCGTGTCCAGCATCGCGTTCGACAGCCCGTACACGCCCGCCGCCAGCGCCTCGGGCAAGGTGGAGGAATGGCCGCGGCGGTGGGACAGATACCACAGCGACGGTGTCCGCCCGAACAGTTCCCCCACGATCAGGTTGAATCCGTTGAACGGCTCGGCGCGCCGGGCCAGGTCGCGCAGGTAGCTCGCCGGCGTCGAGGCGCCGGCCAGGAAGGCGGACACCAGCCCGCCGCGCGACGGCGCGGCCGGATCGTTTCGGCCCCCCTCGCGATAATTCGTGATCGCGGCGAAGCGTCCCTGCCGCGTGATCCCCATCCAGGTACCGCCCGCGGCCAGGTCGCGTCCGGCCCAGATGTCGGGATGATCCTGCCACCAGTCGGCGGGCGCCGTGGGCCGGGCGTAGAACTCGTCGCGGTTGGCCACCATGAGCAAGGAAGTCGGGCCGCGCGGATCCCAGGCGAAGGCCATCAGGCACATGGCGTCAGCCTTCCCATCCCGCCGGGTCGGCGGGCAGGTCGACGAAGACCTCGCTGCGGCGGGGGGCGAGCAGCAAGGGCGCCAGTCCGCCGGCCTGCACCGCCTCGGCCAGCGCGGCCTCGAGCGCGGGCATGTCGGCCACGTCCTCGTAGACCTCCATCCAGGTGACCACGCCGTTGTCGGCGGCGGGGCGGGCCTGGAGCGCCACACGGGTGCTCCAGGCCCGGCCGGCCTCGAGCACCCGGCGGGCGGGCGCCAGCGCCTCGGCGCGCCGCGCATGCGGCAGTTTGTAGTAGACGTAGAGATTGTGCATGGCGGATCCCGGCGCTGGGCTCATGCCGAGCGGGTATCGTCGGACAGGGCGTAGGGCAGCGCCTGCGGCTGGATGATCGGACCGGCGGGCGAGCCGGCGTGCAGGGGGGCATCGCCTTGCGCGGCGGCCAGCGAGCTTTCGTACAGGATCGCGGCCCGGTCGCCGTCCTGCGCCGCATTGACGATGCGGCCGCAAGGCTGGTCGTCGCCTTCCTGGAAGACGTCGGTGCCGGCCAGCGCCTGGGGATCCGCCTGTTCGCCGGCGACATGGCCCGCGAACATGCGGCGCTTGAGCTTGCCCAGGTAATGGCTGCGCGCGACCACTTCCTGGCCAGGGTAGCAGCCCTTGGTGAAGCTGACCCCGCCTATCAATTCCAGGTTGACCATCTGCGGCACGAACAGGTCCTGCGTCGGCGCCGTGATCCAGGGCAGGCCCGCGGCGATGTCGGCGGCGCGCCAGGCCTGGACCAGGCCAGCCTGCGCGGGTGACGCCAGCGCCGTTCCCAGGCGCTGCAATGCGTCGTCGGTTCCTATCCACCACCAGCGCGGCGACGATTCGGCGGCGGAGGGCGCCGCGATCCAGGTCGCGTCGGTCAAGTCGGCACGCGACCAGGGCGCGGCGGGCAGCAGCCCGCCCGCGGCCGTTTGCAGGGCCGCCGCATCGAGGCCGCGCCAGACGCCGGCCACGCGCAGCGGCGCGGCGGCAAGCCTGACCTTGGCGCGCAGCACGAACATGGACAGGCGCTTTTGCAGCGCCTGGGCGATGCTGGCATCGACCAGGGCCAGCACGCGCGGGACCGGATCGGCGGGGTCGGGCTGGGCGCGCCAGACGATGGCGCTGGCAAGCAGCCGGCCCTTGGCCGTGCAATAGCCGGCCAGCCGAGCGTCGGCCTCGCCGAGTTTCTTGACGTCTTGGGTCAGTTGCCCCTGGAGGAATTCGATCGTGTCGGCACCCCGGGCCTCGAGCACGGTCAAATGGTCCAGCGGCGCGATGTGCGCGATGGCGGCATCGGGCCGCGCGCTCGCGGATAAAATCTCTTGGACGGACATCTTGAAACGGTCGATGAGGTCGATCGAAGTATTATAGGCGCCCATGCCCAAACGACATTTTTCCCTGAAACGCGCGCTGCTCGTGTCGCTCGCCGCGCTGTTGCTGGCATCGCTGGCCATCGTCGGCGCCGGCGTCGCGTGGCTGCGCATGCCGCTTTCCCTGCCCGCCGACAAGGTGGACTTCGTCATCGATGAAGGCACGACCATGCGGGGCATCGCCCGGCAGGTGCGCGACGCCGGCATCGCCGTGCCGCCCGAGGTCCTGATCGCCTATGCCCGCCTGACCGGCACCGAGCGCCGCATCAAGGCCGGCGGCTACGAGGTGGCCCGTGGCGATTCGCTGTGGACGCTGCTGAACCGGCTCGCGCGCGGCGACGTCACGCAGCGGGAAATCCGCTTCATCGAGGGTTGGAACTTCCGCCAGATACGCGCGGCCCTGCGCCGCCATCCGGACGTGCGCCAGACCCTGGACGGCCTCGACGACGCCACCGTCACGGCCAGGATCGGCGCCTCGACCAGCCACCCCGAAGGCCTGTTCTTCCCCGACACCTACCTGTTCGCCGTGGGTTCCAGCGACCTCGACATCCTGCGCCGCGCCTACCGCGCGCAGCAGCGCGAACTGGCCGACATCTGGGCGCAGCGCGATCCGGACCTGCCGCTGGGCTCGCCCTACGAAGTCCTGATCCTGGCCTCCATCGTCGAGAAGGAAACCGGCATGGAAGCCGACCGCCGGCGCATCGCTGGCGTGTTCGTGAACCGGCTCAGGGTCGGCATGCCGCTGCAGACCGATCCGACGGTCATCTACGGCCTGGGCGAGGTCTTCGACGGCAACCTGCGCCGCCGCGACCTGCGTGCCGACACACCGTGGAACACCTACACGCGCCGGGGGCTGCCGCCCACGCCCATCTCGAACCCGGGCCGGGCCTCGCTGCTGGCCGCGGTCCAGCCCGAGAAGCACAAGTACCTGTATTTCGTCTCGCGCGGAGACGGCACCAGCGCCTTCTCCGAGACCCTGGACAGCCACAACCGCTACGTCGCGCGCTACCAGCTCAGGGGGCAGGGGTTGCAGCCGCCGCCGTCCCTCCAGACCGAGGCGACGCAGCCATGAGCGCCGGCATGAACGCCGCCGCCCGCCGTGGCCGCTTCATCACGCTCGAGGGCGTGGACGGCGCGGGCAAGAGCACGCATCTGGAGTGGCTCGTGGCCCAGCTGCGCGAAGCGGGCCTGGACGTGGTGCAGACCCGCGAGCCCGGCGGCACGCCGCTGGCCGAGAAGCTGCGCGAACTGCTGCTGAACGAGCCCATGCGGCTCGATACCGAGACCCTGTTGATGTTCGCGGGGCGCTGCGAGCACGTGCGCACCGTGATCGAGCCGGCGCTGGCGCGGGGCCAATGGGTGGTCTGTGATCGCTTCACCGACGCCACCTATGCCTACCAGGGCGGCGGCCGGGGGCTCTCGGCCGAGCGCATCGCGGTGCTCGAACAATGGGTGCACGGCGACCTGCAGCCCGACGTGACCTGGCTGTTCGACGTCCCGCTCGAGGTATCGCGCGAGCGGCTGGGCCGGGGCCGCACCCTGGACCGCTTCGAACGCGAGGACGATGCCTTCTTCGAGCGCACGCGGGCGGCCTACCATGCCCGGGCCGAAGCGGATCCGGCGCGCTTTCGCATCATCGATTCGACCCGCCCGATCGAGGCGGTGCGGGCCGAGCTGGCCGCTCAGATGCGGGCCTGCATCGCCCAGGCGAGCGGCGCATGAGCGCGCCCCGGTTCTATCCCTGGCATGAAGAAGCGGCCCGCGCCTGGCTGGGCCAGGAGCAGCGGCGGCGCTTCGCCCATGCCTGGCTGATCCACGGGCTGGCGGGCATAGGCAAGGTCGAGTTCGCGCGCGCCGCGGCCGCCAGCCTGCTGTGCGAGTCACCGCAGGACGGCATGGCCTGCGGGCATTGCCCCGCCTGCACCTGGTATGCCTCGGGCAACCATCCCGATTTTCGCCGCGTCCGCCCCGAAGCGATGGCGCTGGCCGAGGGCCAGGCCGAGGAAGGCGATGCCGAGGAAGAAGCC
Organism: Pigmentiphaga sp. H8; assembly: GCF_003854895.1. Lineage (NCBI taxonomy): Bacteria > Pseudomonadati > Pseudomonadota > Betaproteobacteria > Burkholderiales > Alcaligenaceae > Pigmentiphaga > Pigmentiphaga sp. H8. Next base: position 2,872,969 of record NZ_CP033966.1, read on the forward strand.
ACCGACGCCGACGGCAAGAAGGCCGGCAAGCGCGCTCCCTCGCGCGAGATCCGCATCGAGCAGATACGCGCCCTGGAATCCTGGGCCAACACCGGCACGCATCGTGGCGGACTGCGGGTGGTGGTGCTGTATCCGGCCGAAGCGCTCAACACGATTTCGGCCAACGGCCTCCTGAAGATCCTGGAGGAGCCGCCGCCCCAGACCGTTTTCCTGCTGGTGTCCGACGCGCCCGACCGGCTGCTGCCGACCCTGGTGTCGCGCTGCCGCCGGCTGCCCCTGGGCACGCCGGCGCCCGGGCCGGCGCTGGCCTGGCTGGAAGAGCAGGGCGTCCAGGATGCGGCCGCGCAACTGGCCGCCGCGGGAGGAGCGCCGGTCGCGGCCTGGCGCCGCGCCGAAGCCGGCGTGCCGCCCCGGGCGCCGTGGCTGGACACCTTCGCGGCCGCGCTCGCGCAGGGCAAGCCGCCAGACCTGGGGCAGATCGTCGATGCGCTGGACAAGATCCCGGCCGTGGAATGGATAGACGCGCTGCAGCGCCTGGCCACCGACGTGGCACTGGCTCAGGCCGGCATCGGCGCGCGCTATTTCCCCGAACTGGCTCCCCATAGCGCGAAGATAGGGGAGCGCGCCGAGCGCGGCCGCGTGGCCGAACTGTCGCGCTGGCTGACCCGCCAGCGCAGGATCGCCGACCATCCGCTCAATGCCCGGCTGTTCGCCCAGGACGTACTGGCCCAGGCCAGCGCGGCCTGCCTGGGCCGCCGTCCCGCGCGGGTGGCCCAGGCCTAGGGGCCGGGGCCACCCGCTGTACTATGGATTCCGCAGCCATACCGTCTTCCTTGCCCATGTTCGTCGATTCGCACTGCCATCTGGATTTCCCCGAACTGGCCGCGCAACTGCCCGAGATCCTCGAGCGCATGCGCGGCAACCACGTCGCCCAGGCCTTGTGCGTCAGCGTGAACCTGCCCGACTGGCCCCGCTTGATGGAGCTGGTACGGGCCCATGACAATCTGTGGGCCTCGGTGGGGGTGCACCCCGACTACGAGGACACGCCCGATCCCACGGTCGAGCAGTTGGTCGAGCTGGCGGCCACCCCCAAGGTCGTCGCCATAGGTGAAACCGGACTGGACTACTACCGCCTGACCGGCGACCTGACGTGGCAGCGGGACCGTTTCCGCAACCATATCCGCGCCGCCCGGCAAACCGGCAAGCCCCTGATCATCCATACCCGTTCGGCGGCGGAAGACACGCTGCGCATCATGGAGGAAGAGGGGGCCGCCGAGGTCGGCGGCGTGATGCACTGCTTCACCGAATCCCAGGCGGTGGCCGACGCGGCCATCGCGATGAACTTCCGCATCTCCTTTTCGGGCATCGTCACCTTCAAGAACGCCCGGGAGTTGCAGGAAGTGGCCCGCAGCATCCCGCTGGACCGGATCCTGATCGAGACCGATTCGCCCTACCTGGCGCCCGTGCCGCATCGGGGCAAGCTGAACGACCCCTCCAAGGTGGTTCACGTGGCCGAGAAGATCGCTGAGTTGCGCGGCCTGCCGGTCCACGCCGTGGCGGATGCGTCAACCAATAATTTTTTCAATTTATTCAAAGATATACAGCGCTAAATTAAAGCTAGAAATAACTTTAATTAGACGGCTTTTTTCGAAGAAAAAATATTTTTTAATCAATAAGTTGAACGGGAAATATAAGGAAACACATTATGTTTGGCTCGTGGGCTCGCCGGGGATGGGGTTTCCTGCTGCTGTGGTGCTGGCTGACCGCGTTCTCGGCGGCGCAGGCAAGCGCCGAAGAAGACTTCTGGGTTGCCGTCCGCAACGATCGCGCTTCCACGGTCAAATCGCTGCTGGGGCGGGGCATGGATCCCAACATGCCCAACGCCGCCAGCAATACGCCGCTGCTGGAAGCCATCAAGGAAGAGGCCTGGGGGGTCTATGACGTGCTGCTGGCCGACAAGCGCATCGACGTCAATCGCCAGAACCGGCTGCGCGAATCCCCCTTGATGTACCTGGCGATCCGGGGCGAGGCGACGCGGATGGAAAAGCTGATCGCGCGCGGCGCCGAGGTCAACCAGGAAGGCTGGACGGCGCTGCACTATGCCGCGTCCAAGGGCAACGACGATGCGGTGCGCGTGCTGCTGGAAAACTACGCCTACATCGACGCCGAATCGCCCGGGAAGATGACGCCCCTGATGATGGCCATGCGCTACGACCACACCTCGACGGTGAAGCTGCTGCTGGACGAGGGAGCGGACGGCTACGTCCGCAATGCCGAGGGCAAGAATGCCGCGGACGTGGGCCGGGACGCGGGCAACACGATACTGGCCAACAATCTGGTCGAGCGCCTGAACCAGGACCGCCAGCGCCGGCAACAGCAGCAGCGCCGCTAGGCGCCTGTTGCCGGGCTCTCGGCCGGAAAGGCCGGCAGGCTGCCGGTCCGCAGGCGGATGCCGACCTCGTCGCCCACGCGATGTCCGTCCTCGGCGGGCATCTGGGCCAGCACTTCGCTGCCGGAGGGCAGGCGCAGGGTGTACAGGTAGCCCGGGCCGCGAAAGACTTTGTGGACCAGTCGCGCCCGGATGGGGCTGTCGGCGTCGGCCAGCAGGTCGTCGGGCCGCAGCAGGACCCGGACCCGTCCGTTGGTGGAAGCGGGGCCCGGCGCGTCGATGTCGCCGAATTCGAGGCGGATGCTGCCGTTGTCCGCCCGCTGGCCCGGCACCAGCACGCCGGCGCCGATGAAGCCGGCCACGAATGCCGTGGCGGGATGATGGTAAAGATCGTAGGCGTTGCCCCATTGCACGATCCGGCCATGTTCCATCACGCCGATCTCGTCGGCCATCGCGAAGGCCTCGGCCTGGTCGTGGGTCACCAGGATCGCGGTCGCCTCGGCTTCCTTCAGGATGTCCCGGATTTCGCCGGCCAGGCGCTCGCGCAGGTCCACGTCCAGGCTGGAAAAGGGTTCGTCCAGCAACAGCAGTTCGGGGCGGGGCGCCAGCGCGCGGGCCAGCGCGACGCGCTGCTGCTGGCCGCCGGACAGTTCATGCGGATACTTGCCGCCCAGCGCGGCCATGCCGACCAGGGACAGGAGTTCCCGGACCCGCGCGGCGCGGACGGCGGCCGGTTCGCGCCGCAGGCCGAAACCGACGTTGTCGTCCACCGACAGGTGGGGGAACAGCGCGTAGTCCTGGAACATGACGCCCACCCGCCGTTTCTCGGGAGCCAGGCTGCGGCGCGGGGTGGCCACGGCTTCGCCGTGCAGCGCGATGCTGCCGGCCAGCAGGGGCTCGAAGCCGCTGATCGCGCGCAGCACGGTGCTCTTGCCGCAGCCCGACGGCCCCAGCAGGCAGCCGATGCGTCCTTCGTGCAAGGCCAGCGACAGGTCGTCGACGACGACGTGCATGCCGGTCGGCATGCGGTAGCCCAGGCGGACGTGGTCGAGCTGCAGATGAGGGTGGGGCATGGGGTCGGACGGATTGCGCAAGCGCATGAATATAATTCGTATTCCTGCTTGCCGCCAACGCCAGGCGGACCTTCGCCCCCGCGTCGTCCGTCGACTTGTCCTGGTATCCGATGCACCGACGCACCGCGCTTTCCTGGCCGGCCGCCGCTGTGGCCGCCTTCATCGCCTTGCCCATCATCAGCCTGCTGTGGTCGGTGTCGAATGCCGACGCCGGCGCACGGGACATCCTTGCCCACCTGGCCGGCACCGTGCTGCCGGGCTACGTCGCGACCTCGCTGCTGCTGATGGCGGCCGTCGGCGTGGGCGCGGCGGTGGTGGGGATCGCCACCGCCTGGGTCGTGGCGGCCCACGACTTCCCCGGGCGGCGCATCTACGAATGGGCGCTGATCCTGCCGCTGGCCATGCCCACCTACGTCATGGCCTACGCCTTCACCGATTTCTTCCAGTTCTCGGGGCCGGTGCAGACCCTGCTGCGAGACCTGACCGGACAGGCCCGGCTGCCATGGTTTCCGGCCATCCGGTCGTGGTACGGGGCCGCGCTGGTCTTCATCTTCGCCTTCTATCCCTACGTCTACCTGCTGACGCGCACGGCCTTCCTCGAACGCAGTCCGCGCCTGTCCGAGGCCGCGCGCACGTTGGGCTGCGGCCCGACGCGAGCCTTCTTCGCGGTGGTGCTGCCGCTGGCGCGCCCCGCGGCCGTGGCCGGCATCACGCTGGTGCTGATGGAAACGCTTGCCGACTACGGCGCGGTGTCCTACTTCGGCGTGCAGACCTTCACCACCGGCATCTACCGGGCCTGGCTGTCCATGGGCGACCGCATCGCCGCGGCGCAACTGGCGTCGGCCCTGCTGGCCTTCGTGTTCGTGCTGGTCTGGCTGGAGCGCCGCAGCCGGAACCGCCTGCGCTTCCATGCGGGCGCCCAGCGCCACGTACAGGCGCCGCGACGGCTGTCGGGCCGACAGGCGCTGTGGGCCAACCTGGTATGCCTCGTGCCGCTTGTTCTGGGGTTCCTGCTGCCCGTGGCCATCATGCTGCGGTTCGCCGCCCAGGACTTGCACGTCATCGACTGGAACCGCTATGCCATGTGGCTGGGCAATACCCTGCGGCTGGCGGCCACGACCTCGGTGCTGGCCGTGGCGCTGGCGCTGGGGCTGGCCTACGCCGCGCGCCTGGCGCCCGGCAGGCTGGTGCGCGCGGCCAACGGCGTGGCGGGCATGGGCTACGCGGTGCCCGGCGCCGTGCTGGCGGTGGGCCTGTTGATCCTGGTGGGCGCGCTGGACGGCTGGCTGGAGGCGTGGGGATGGTCCTTCCAGGGCACGCTGACCGGCACGCTGACGCTGCTGGTCTACGCCTACCTGGTCCGCTTCCTGGCGGTGGCGCTGCAAACGACGGAAGCGGGGCTGTCCAAGATCACGCCGTCGCTGGACGCCAGCGCGCGCAGCCTGGGGGCGGGGACCTGGGAACTGCTGGCGCGGGTGCATCAGCCGCTATTGCGGCGCAGCCTGCTGACCGCCGCCTTGCTGGTGTTCGTGGACGTGATGAAGGAATTGCCCGCGACCCTGGTGCTGCGGCCGTTCAACTTCGACACCCTGGCCGTCATCACCGATCATCTCGCTTCGGACGAGCGGCTGGGGGAAGCCGCCATCCCGGCCCTGACCATCGTGCTGGCCGGCCTGCTGCCCGTGATCGTGCTGGCCCGCGCCATCTCCCGGCGGGACAAACTTACGAAAAGCTGAAAGATTTGACGGGAGAGATGGGAATGACAATAATTCCTATCTCGTTGTCAACTCGACCTTATCCCGAGGCCTCGTCCATGCTCAAGCTTTCCCTGCTGACCGCCGCCTTGCTGGCCGTCTCCGCCGGCGCCCAGGCGCAGGAACTGAACATCTATTCCGCCCGCCACTACCAGACGGACGAACTCCTCTACAAGGGTTTCACCGACCAGACCGGCATCAAGATCAACCGCATCGAGGCCGGCGACGCCGCGCTGGTCGAGCGCCTGAAAAGCGAGGGCGCCAAGAGCCCGGCCGACGTGATCCTGATGGTCGACGCCGCGCGGCTCTGGCGCGCCGAGTCCGACGGCCTGTTCCAGCCGGTCAAGTCCAAGGTGCTGGCCGAGCGCATCCCCGCCAACCTGCAGGGCGGTGAACCGGGCCAGGACCCGCAATGGTTCGGCTTTTCCACGCGCGCCCGCGTCATCGTCTACAACAAGGCGACCGTCAACCCGGCCGACGTCGATACCTACGAGAAGCTGGCCGACCCGAAGAACAAGGGCAAGGTCTGCACGCGGTCCGGCTCGCACCCCTACATGCTGTCCCTGCTGGGCTCGCTGATCGAGCGTAACGGCGAGGCCGCTGCCGAGAAATGGGCCAAGGGCATGGTGGCCAACATGGCGCGCAATCCGCAGGGCGGCGACACCGACCAGATCAAGGGCGTGGCTTCGGGCGAGTGCGGCGTCGCGCTGACCAACAACTACTACTACGTGCGCATGGCCCGGTCCGACAAGCCCGAGGACAAAGCCGCGATCGCCAAGATCGGCTTCCTGTGGCCCGACCAGGCGGGGCAGGGCGTGCACATGAACGTGGCCGGCGGCGCGGTGGCCCGCCATGCGCCGCACAAGGAAGCCGCGGTCAAGTTCCTGGAATACCTGGCCAGCGACAAGGCGCAGAACTATTTCGCCGCGGGCAACAACGAATGGCCGGCCGTGCGTTCGGTGAAAACCGACAACGCCGCGCTCGAGGCCCTGGGGACATTCAAGGCCGAGACGGTGTCCATCGGCGCGATCGGCCGCAACCAGGTCACCGCGCAGAAGATCCTGGACCGCACCGGATACCGTTGATCGTCCACGCGGCTCTGTAGAATGGGGGGGTCGCCCCCCATTCCCATCGTTTCGCGCATGCCCGCTTCTTCGCCGCTCGCTCCCGGTTTCATGGTCGTTCACGGCAACAGGCTGGAGGAACTGCGCGGGCTGGCGGTGTCGTGGATGAAGCGGTACCCGCTGGCGCCGCTCGAGAACGAGATCATCCTGGTCCAGAGCAACGGCATCGCGCAGTGGCTGAAGTTCGCGCTGGCGGCCGATCCGGACGAGGCGGGGGCGCAGGGCTGCGGGATCGCGGCGGCGGTCGAGGTGCAGTTGCCGGCGCGCTTTCTCTGGCAGGCCTATCGCGCCGTGCTGGGCAAGGACCTGCTGCCCGAGACCTCCTCGCTCGACCGCAGCGGACTGACCTGGCGCCTGCTGCGCCTGTTGCCGCAAGTGCTGGGCGACGAGGCCTTCCTGCCGCTGCGGCGTTTCCTGGCCGACGACGACAGCATGCGCAAGCGCCATCAACTGGCCGAGCGGCTGGCCGACCTGTTCGACCAGTACCAGGTGTACCGCGCCGACTGGCTGGACGATTGGGAGCATGGGCGCGACGTGCTGCGGACATCGCGGCGCGGCACCGTGCCGCTCGACGCGGAAGACCGCTGGCAGGCCGCCTTGTGGCGCGCGGTGCTGGACGACGTGGGCGACGACGGGGTGATCCAGAGCCGGGCGCGCGTGCACCGGCGTTTCCTGGCGCGCCTGGCCGAGACCGAGGTGCCGCCGCGAGACCTGCCGCGCCGGGTGATCGTGTTCGGGATCTCGTCCATGCCGGCGCAGTCGCTGGAGGCGCTGGCGGCGCTGTCCAAGTTCTGCCAGGTCCTGTTGTGCGTCCATAATCCCTGCCAGCATCACTGGACCGACATCGTCGCCGACCAGGACCTGCTGCGCCACCAGTACCGGCGGCAGCAGCGCAAGCCCGGCATGCCGGCGGCGCCGGACGCGCAGGCCATGCACCGCTTCGGCAACCCGCTGCTGGCGGCCTGGGGCAAGCAGGGCCGCGACTACATCCACCTGCTCGATACCTACGACATCCCGGAGCGCTACCAGGAGCATTTCGCGTCCATCAGCGACCGCCGCATCGACCTGTTCAGCGAACCGCCCGCCGAACATCTGCTGGCCCAGGTCCAGGACGACATCCTCAACCTGCGTTCGCTGGAGGAAAGCCGCGAGCAATGGCCGCCGATGGATGTCGAGCGCGATGCCTCCATCCGCTTCCATATCGCCCACAGCCCGCAGCGCGAGGTCGAGATCCTGCACGACCAGTTGCTGGCGCGCTTCGATGCCGATCCCGGCCTGCGGCCGCGCGACGTCATCGTCATGGTGCCGGACATCGACGCCTACGCGCCGCACATCCGGGCGGTGTTCGGCCAGATCGACCCGCGCGATCGTCGCCACATTCCCTACACGCTGGCCGACCAGGGCCAGCGCGGCCGCGAACCGCTGCTGATCGCGGTCGAGCACCTGCTGCGGCTGCCCGAAAGCCGTTTCGCGGTCAGCGAGATCCTGGACCTGCTGGACGTGCCGGCGGTACGCCAGCGCTTCGGCCTGCGCGAAAGCGACCTGCCGCAACTGCATCGCTGGATCGCCGGGGCCGGCGTGCGCTGGGGCGTGGACGCCGGCCAGCGTGCCAGCCTGGGGCTGCCCGGGGGCATGGAGCAGAACACCTGGCGCTTCGGCCTGCGACGCATGCTGCTGGGCTATGCGGCCGGCGCCGCGCCGGCGTTCGAGGGCATCGAACCCTACGATGAAGTGGGGGGCCTGGACGCGGCGCTGGTCGGGTCGCTGGACGCCTTGCTGGAGAGCCTGGAGCGCATCCGCGCGGCGCTGGCGACGCCGGCCGCGCCCCAGGCCTGGGGTGTCCGGCTGCGAGCCCTGATGACCAGTCTTTTCATCCCGACGACCGAGCGCGAGGAAGCCGCGCTGGGCAGCCTGTCGCAGTTGCTGGACGACTGGCTGGAGGTATGCGAGCGCGTCGGGCTGGAAGAAACACTGCCGCTGGTGGTGGTGCGCGAGGCCTGGCTGGGCGACCTGGATCGCAGCCGCCTGAACCAGCGCTTCCTGGCGGGCTCGGTCAACTTCTGCACCCTGATGCCGATGCGGGCGATTCCGTTCCGCGTCGTCTGTCTGCTGGGCATGAACGACGGCGACTACCCTCGGGTCCAGACACCGCCGGATTTCGACCTGATGCGCGCCGACTACCGCCCGGGCGACCGTTCGCGCCGCGAGGACGACCGCTATCTGCTGCTCGAGGCGCTGCTGTCGGCGCGCGACGCGCTGTACGTAAGCTGGGTCGGCCGCAGCGTGCGCGACAACGCCGAGCGGCCGCCGTCGGTGCTGGTGGCGCAATTGCGCGACCATCTCGACGCGGGCTGGGTAAGCGACGACGGCTCGGACCTGCTGGCCGGCCTGACCACCGTCCATCCGCTCCAGCCGTTCAGCCCGCGCTATTTCGCCTCGCGTTCGGGGCGGCTTTTCACCTATGCGCGGGAATGGGCGGTGATGCACGAGGCGCACGAGGCCGCGCCATCCGCACCGCAAGCCTTGCCGCCGCCGGCCACGGGAGCGGTCCTGGACCTGCCGCAATTGCAGGCTTATGCCCGCGACCCGCTGCGGGCCTTCTTCAACCAGCGGCTGAAGATCCATTTCGACGAAGCCGAGGAAGCCGCCGAAGACGAAGAGCCCTTCGCGCTCGACGGGCTGACCCACTACCAGTTGAGCGAACGCCTGTTGCTGGCCGGCTTGCCCGCGGAAAACGCGGACGAGGCCCTGGACCGGTTGCGCGCGACGGCCCGGATGCTGGCGCGCGGCGGCGAGCTGCCGCTGGCGGGATTCGGCGAACGCGTGGTGGAAACGCTGATCGCGCCGCTGCCCGACGTGCTGGAGCGGCACCGGGCCTGGCGCGCGCAATGGCCGCAGGCGTGCGAAGTCCCCGCCGCGGTGGATCTGCGCCACGGCGCGGTGCAATTGCAGGGCTGGCTGGGCGGCCTGCGACGCAACGACGACGGCGGCCACCTCTGGCTCGACGCCATTCCGGGCGAACTGGGCGTGGCCGCGCGCCTGCCCAGGTGGCACCGGCTGATCCGCCCCTGGGTCGCGCATCTGGCGGGCAATGCGATGGGGTTGTCCCTGCACACCGTGCTGGTGGCCACCGACGGCGAATTCAGCTTGCCGCCCGTGGCCGAAAACGAGGCGCGGACCTGGCTGGGCGACCTGATCGACGCCTGGGACGCCGGCATGCGCGTCCCGCCGCCGGTGGCCGTGCGCACCGCGTTCGCGTGGCTGGCGGCGCTGCCGGACGAAGCCGCGGCCTACGAGCAGGCACGCAAGACCTACGAGGGCGGCCCCACGGTGCCCGGCGAGGTCGACCGCAATCCCTACCTGATGCGCCAGTTCCCGGACTTCGAGGCCTTGTGGTCGGACGAGGAATTCGGTTCCTGGGCCCGGACGCTGTATCTGCCCCTGTTCGAGACGGCTCGTCCGGCGCGCGCCGAGAGGAAAGCCGGAGGAGGGCGGGCATGAACGCTACGTCCCCGAAACGCGACCTGGCGCTGGCCCTGCCGCTGCATGGCAGCCGCCTGATCGAGGCCAGCGCCGGCACGGGCAAGACCTTCACCATTTCCGCGCTGTTCGTCCGCCTGGTGCTGGGCCATGGCGGCGACAGCGCCTTCGGCCGCGAGCTGCTGCCACCCGAGATCCTGGTGGTGACCTTCACCGACGCCGCCACCCAGGAACTGCGCGACCGCATCCGCGCCCGGCTGGCCACGGCAGCGCGCTATTTCCGAAAGGAAAGCGATGCGCCTGACGACTTGATCGCCGCCTTGCGCGACGACTACGACGCATCCGACTGGCCCGCCTGCGCCAACAAGCTGGACGTGGCCGCGCAATGGATGGACGAGGCCGCCGTGTCCACCATCCACGGCTGGTGCCAGCGCATGCTGCGCGAACACGCCTTCGACAGCGGCAGCCTGTTCACCCAGACGCTGGAAACCGACCATACCGATCTCCTGGCCGAGGTCGTGCGCGACTATTGGCGCCAGCATTGCTATGCCTTGCGGGACGAGACGCTGGACTGGGTGTCGACGAACTGGATCACCCCCGATGCCTTGCGGCGCCGGATCGCGCCCTTGCTGGCCCATGCCTCGGCTCGCGACATTCCCGGCACGCTGACGGAAATCCACGCCAGTGCCCGTACCCGCCGCGCCGAGGCGCTGGCCCGGTTGAAAGCCCCCTGGGCCGCCTGGAGCGAGGAGCTGCGCGCGCTGTGCGATGCGGCCTGCGCCGCCAAGCGCGTCAACGCCCGCAAGTTCCAGGCGCGCTGGTACGGCCCCTGGTTCGACCGGCTGTCGGCCTGGGCGGCCGATGCCGCGCTGGAAGCCCTGGACCTGGGAACGGGCTTCCAGCGCCTGACCCCGGCCGGCCTGGCCGAGATCTGCGAGGCCGGCCATCGCATCGACCATCCGGCGCTGGACGCCATGGTCGACCTGCCGCGCCTGCTCGCCCAGTTGCCATCCGCCGATGCCGACATGCTGGCGCACGCCGCGTATTGGGTGCGGACACGCTTCGACGAGGAAAAGCGGCGCCGCGCCGAGATGGGCTTCGACGACATGCTGACCCGCCTGGACGCGGCGCTGCGCGGGGAAAACGGCGAGCGGCTGGCGCGGGTCATCCGCGCCCAGTTCCCGGTGGCGCTGATCGACGAATTCCAGGATACCGATACCGTCCAGTATCGGATCTTCGACCGCGTCTACCGCATCGCCGACGATGCCGACGATTGCGCGCTGCTGATGATCGGCGATCCCAAGCAGGCCATCTACGCCTTCCGCGGCGCCGACATCCATACCTATCTGCGTGCCCGCCGGGCGACGGCGGGCCGCCACTACACGCTGGGCACCAACTTCCGCTCCAGCTCCGGCATGGTCGCCGCGGTCAACGCCGTTTTCGAGGCTGCCGAGAACCGGCCGGGCGGGCAGGGTGCCTTCCTGTTCCGGCGCGGCGGCGACGACCCGCTCCCCTTCGTGCCGGTGGCCGCGCAGGGCAGGGCGGAGTCCCTGGTCACGGACGGCACGCCCGCCGCGCCGCTGACCTTCTGGCTGGCCGACCAGGACGCCCCCATCGCCGGCGGCGCCTACCGCGCGGCCATGGCCGCCGCTTGCGCGACCGAGATCGTCCGCCTGCTGGCCGGCGGCCGGGCGGGTAGCACCGGTTTCCTGCAAGACGGCACGATCCGGGGCCTCGCACCCGCCGACATCGCGGTGCTGGTGCGCGACATGGGCGAGGCCCAGGCCATCCGTTCCGCGCTGGCCGAACGCGGCGTGCGCAGCGTCTATCTGTCGGACAAGGACTCGGTGTTCGACGGCCAGGAAGCCGCCGATCTGCTGCGCTGGCTGCATGCCTGCGCCGAACCCGACGACGACCGCAAGCTGCGCGCGGCGCTGGCCAGTACGACGCTGGACCGGCCGCTGGCCGAACTCGACCGGCTGAACCGCGACGAACGTTTCTGGGAATCCTGGGTGCTGCGCTTTCGCGGCTACCGGGACCTGTGGCGGCGCCAGGGCGTGCTGCCCATGCTGCGGCGCTTCATGGACGATTTCGGGCTGCCGGCGGCGCTGGCCCGCCGCGCGGACGGCGAACGCGCCCTGACCAACCTGCTGCACCTGGCCGAGCTGCTGCAACAGGCGGCCGGCGAACTGGACGGCGAACAGGCGCTGATCCGCCACCTGGCGGAACACCTGGCACAGGACGGCCAGGCCAGCGAAGCGCAGATCCTGCGGCTGGAAAGCGATGCCCAACTGCTCAAGGTCGTGACTGTCCACAAGTCCAAGGGGCTCGAATATCCGCTGGTCTTCCTGCCGTTCGCCTGCTCGTTCCGTCCCGCCGACCGTACGCGCCCGCCGCTGCGCTACCACGACGAATCCGGCCGCCTGGTCGTCAGCATCGCCCCGGACGAGGCCGAGGAAGCGCTGGCGGACCGCGAGCGGCTGGCCGAAGACCTGCGCCTGTTGTACGTGGCGCTGACGCGGGCGCGCCACGCCTGCTGGCTGGGCGTGGCCGACCTCAAGCGCGGCCGCGCCGCCGAATCGGGCTGGCCGCTGTGCGCGCTGGGCTATCTGGCGGGCGGCGGCGAACCGTTGACGGGATCAGGCCAGCTGGAGTCCGTGCTGCGCACCCTGGATCCTTCCGGGACCTTGCTGCGTACCGTGCCGGCCCCACGGCCGGACGCCGACGTCCTGGACATGCAGGCCGGCGGCCCCGCCGAACCCGTGTACCGCACGCCCGAGCGCCAGCCCGGCGAACCGTGGTGGATCGCCTCCTACAGCGCCTTGCGCGTCGCCAGCCTGACCGAAGGCGACGAGGAAGCGCGCGAAGCCCGCCTGCACGGCGACACCAGTCCCGAGACCCCCGAGGCGCAAAAGCTGTTCGACGACGACGTCCCCGACACGGACGAGACGCTGGCCACGCCGGCCGGTACCGGCATGCACCGCTTTCCGCGCGGCCCGGGGCCGGGCACCTTCCTGCACGGCCTGTTCGAGTGGGCGGGAGAGGAGGGCTTCGGCGCCGCCGTGGCCGCTCCGGACCGCCTGGCCGACGCCGTCGCGCGCCGCTGCAACCGGCGCGGCTGGGAAAGCTGGATCACGCCGCTGGGCCGCTGGTTGTCCGGCGTGCTGGCCGAGCCTCTGCCGCTGGGCGCGGGACAGAGTTTCCGCTTCGCGGACCTCGAGTCCTACCGGGTCGAAATGGAATTCTGGTTCGAGAGCCGCCACGTCGACGTCGAACGCATCGATGCCCTGGTCCGGCGCCACGTCATGCCGGGCGCGGCGCGGCCCGCGCTGGAGCCGGCCATGCTCAACGGCATGTTCAAGGGCTTCATGGACCTGACCTTCGAGCACCAGGGGCGCTATTACGTGGCCGACTACAAATCGAACTGGCTGGGCGCGACCGATGCGGCCTACACCTCGGCCGCGATGGCGAGCGAGATCCTGGCCAAGCGCTACGACCTCCAGTACGTGCTGTACCTGCTGGCGCTGCACCGGCAACTGACGGCGCGGCTGCCGGACTACGACTACGACCGCCACATGGGCGGCGCGCTGTACCTGTTCCTGCGCGGTACCCGGGCGCCGACGCGCGGCGCGTACTTCGATTGCCCGCCGCGCGAACTGATCGAACAACTCGACCGGCTGTTCGCCGGCACCGCGCAAGTGGAGGCACAGGCATGAGCCACGGTGCCTCGAACTACGAACTGCCGTTCGATGCGCCCGCGCAGGCATCCCCGGACCTGCGCGACCGCGAGGCGCTGTTGACGCTGCTCGACGCCTGGGTCGAACGCGGCTGGCTGCGGCGGCTGGACCGCGCTTTCGTCGGCTTCCTGGTCGACTGCCAGCCCGATACGCAACCGCTGGTAGCGGTGGCCGCCGCGCTGGCCAGCCATCAGCTCGGACACGGCCACGTCTGCCTGGACCTGGCCCTGACGCTGGAGCGGCCCGACGAGGCGCTGTCCCTGCCGCCCGAAGGCGACATGGGGCCCGCGATGCGCCTGCCCTCGGACCTGCTGGCCGGTGTCGACGTCGCGCAGTGGCTGGCCGCGCTGGCTGCCAGCCCGCTGGTCGCGGACGCCGCGCGGGCGCAAGCGCCCGATGACGGCCGGCCGCTGGTGCTCGATGCCGGCCGCCTGTACCTGCGCCGCTACTGGGACTTCGAGCGGCGCATCGCCCGGGCCCTGCGGGAACGCCTGGCGCACCCGGTGGAAACGCCGCCGGACCTCGCGCAATCCCTGGCGCGGCTGTTTGACGAAAGCCAAGGGGCCGACAGCGGCCCCGACTGGCAGAAACTGGCCTGCGCGCTGGCCGCGCGCGGCCGCATCGGCATCGTCACCGGCGGCCCGGGCACGGGCAAGACCACCACGGTCGTGCGCCTGCTCGCACTGCTGCAGATGACGGCGGTGCAGGAGGGGCGTCCGCTGCGCATTCTGCTGTCCGCGCCCACCGGCAAGGCGGCGGCGCGCCTGTCCGCGTCCATTGCCGACCAGGTCGGGCGGCTTCCGGTGTCCGACGCGGTCCGAGCGGCCATCCCCACCGACGTCTCGACGCTGCACCGGCTGCTGGGCAGCCGGCCGGACACGCGCCATTTCCGCCACCATGCCGGCAACCCCTTGCTTATCGACATGCTGGTCGTGGACGAGGCGTCGATGATAGACGTGGAAATGATGGCGCACCTGATGGCCGCGCTGCCGCCCCACGCCAGGCTGGTGCTGCTGGGCGACAAGGACCAGCTCGCGTCGGTGGAGGCGGGCGCCGTGCTGGGCGATCTCTGCCGCGACGCCGAGGCCGGCCACTACACGCCCGAGACCCAGGCCTGGCTCGAACGAGCCAGCGGCGAGAGCCTGGCCGGAACGGGTCTCTCGCCCGGCGACGCCGAACGCCATGCGATGGCGCAGCAGATCGTCATGCTGCGCCGCTCGCGCCGCTTCGGCGCCGGCAGCGGCATCGGGCAACTGGCGCGCGCGGTCAACGCCGGGCTGCCGCAGGAAATGCGTGCCGTGCTGGAACGAGAGTCCGCCGCGCCCGACCCCGATGTCTACGACACGCGCGGCATCCGGCCGGACGCGCTCGACCGCCTGCTGCTCGACGGCCATCCCGCCACCGCGCGCGGAAAACCCTGCGGCTATGCGTACTACCTGGACGTCATGCAGCGCCACCGTCCGGCAGCCGACCGGCCGGGCGACGATCCCGCCTGGGAAGGCTGGGCGGCCCGGGTGCTGGCGGCGTTCGACGCCTTCCGCCTGCTGTGCGCCGTCCGCAAGGGCGAGCAGGGCGTCGAAGGCCTGAACGCGCGCATCGCCCGGGCGCTGCGCGCGCGCGGACTGATCGAACAGGAGCAGGGCTGGTACGAAGGACGGCCCGTCCTCGTCACCCGCAACGACTACGCCCTGGGCCTGATGAACGGCGACATCGGCATCGCGCTGCGCGTGCCGCAAGGTGCCGGGGAGGGCACCGCGCTGCGCGTGGCCTTCCTGCGCAGCGACGGCACCGACGGCGTGCGCTTCGCGCTGCCCAGCCGGCTCAACGCCGTCGAGACGGTCTACGCCATGACCGTGCACAAGTCCCAGGGCTCGGAATTCGCCCATACCGCCTTGCTGCTGCCGGACCGGACCAGCCCCATCCTGACGCGCGAACTGGTCTACACCGGCGTGACGCGCGCGCGCACCTGGTTCACGATGGTGGAGACCGCGCCCGGGGTGCTGGAGGAAGCGGTGGCCCGGCGGGTCAGGCGCATCAGCGGGTTGTCGGTTTGAGGTTTGAAGCCGTATCAATCCATGGTCACGCGGGCTTCGGCGATGACCTTCTTCCATCGTACGCGCTCGGCCTCGATGAATGCCCGGGCTTGTTCCGGGGTAGAGGGCTTGGTCTCGGCCCCCAATGCCAGGAAGCGCTTCTTCACGTCGCCATCGGCCAGGATGGCTGCCAGTGCCTCGTGCAGCTTGCCGACGATGGGCGCCGGCGTGCCCGGCGGCGCCATCAGCGCGAACCAGGCACTGCTCTCGAAGCCTGGAAACCCGGACTCGGCGGCGCTGGGGATATCGGAGGCGATCTCGGTACGCGCATGATCGGCCACCGCCATGATGCGCGCCTTGCCGGTGTCACGCAGCTTGAGCACGGCCGAGATGTTTCCGAAAAAAAGATCGATGCGGCCCGCCATCAGGTCGGTCAACGCGGGGCCTTCTCCCTTGTAGGGAATGTGGACCAGCGAGGTGCCCGTCATCGTCGCGAACAACTGGCCGGTCAGGTGCGACGTCGAGCCGTTGCCTTGGGAGCCGTAGGTCAGCTTGCCTGGGTGGGCCTTGGCGTAAGCGATCAGCTCGGGTACCGAACCGACCGGCAGGGAGGACTTGACCGTGATCGCGTTGGGGCTGCCTGCCAGCAAGCCTATTGCCGCAAAGGACGAGGGCTTGAAGGCCAGGTCCTTGTACAGGTATTCGTTGATCGACAATGGCCCGGGGGGCGTCGCCAGCAGGGTATAGCCATCGGGGGCGGATGCGTAGACCTCCTGGGCCCCGATATTGCCGCCCGCGCCCGGACGGTTCTCGACCACCACGGGTTGGCCCCACCGGTCGCCCAGGCGCTGGCCGACGATGCGCGCAAGGGAATCGATGGTGCCGCCGGCCGGGAAGTCGACCACGATGCGGATCGGGCGCGAAGGGTAGTCCCCGGCGGCAACGGCGGCGGGGCTTGCCAGCGCGCAAGCGGCCAGCAACGGGTAAGCCAGATAGTTCATGGACATGTCTCCTCTCCTTGCCGTTCTGCGACGGCTGGACAGCTGGATGAACCGGCGGTGCCGGGATGGTGGATCAGAAGGGGTAGGCGGGAGGCCGGTCCTGGACGGTGACCCACTGCCACTGCGTGAACTCGTCCCAGTTGGCGGGGCCGCCGATGCGGCCACCGTTTCCCGAGGCTCCCATGCCGCCGAAGGGCACGCGAGGATCGCCCGCCACGGTCTGGTCGTTGATGTGCAGCAAGCCGGTGCGCAGGCGTCGGCCCAAGGCCATTGCCCGCGCCACCGAGCGCGAGACCACGGCGGCCGACAACCCGTATTCGCTGCGGTTGGCCAGGGCAACGGCCTCCTCGTCGCAGGAAAAAGGCGTTACCAGCGCGACCGGCCCGAACACCTCTTCGTCGAAGGCCGGCATGCCCGGCTGAACGCCATCGAGGACGGTGGCGGCATAGAAGGGGCCCTCGGCCAAACCACCCGCGCACAGTCGCGCGCCGGCGGCTATCGTGCGCTTGACCAGTTGGTCGACGCGGCCGAGCTGGCGGGCATTGATCATGGGGCCGAGCCGCACGCCGGGTTGCCGTGGATCGCCTGTTTTCATCTTGCCGGCCTTGTCGGCCAGCAGGTCGACCAGACGGCCGGCGATGCTTTCGTGGGCCAGGATCCGGCCCGTGGCCATGCAGATCTGTCCCTGGTGCATCCAGGCGCCGAACGCGGCGCACCCCGCGGCGAGCTCGAGATCGGCGTCGTCCAGCACGATCAGGGAGTTCTTGCCGCCCAGTTCGAGCGACACTTTCTTCAAGCGCTCGCCACACAGAGCGCCCACGCGCTTGCCCGCGGCGGTCGATCCGGTGAAGGCCACCATGCCGATCCGAGGGTCGACGCACATCGCCTCGCCCACCTCGGCGCCGCCGGGCAGCACGTGGAGCAGCCCGGCCGGCAACCCGGCATCCTCGAACAGTCGGGCGATATAGAGGCCGCCGCTGACCGCGGTCTGCGGATCCGGCTTGAGCACGACGGCATTGCCCGTGGCCAGCGCCGGCGCCACGGCGCGCATGGACAGGGTTAGCGGGAAATTGAACGGTGCGATCACACCCACCACGCCGTGCGGGATGCGGCGGCCATAGCTCAACCTGTCGGCAGCGGAGGGAAATACCAGCCCCTGGGGTTCGCCCAGCATGGCGGCGGCCTGATGCAGGATCAGCACGGCCGAGCGCAACTCCATGTCGGCCTTGGCCCGGATGGCGCCTGTCTCGCGCATGATCCATTCCGCCGCTTCGGCGTGATGACGCTCGACCAGGCCGGCCGCCCGGCGCAGGATCGCCGCCCGCTCGTCGTGCGGCGTCGCGGCCCACGCGGGCTGGGCTTGCTCGGCCAGGCGGGTCGACGCCGACAGCGCGGCGGGCGTCGCCAGCGTCAGCCTCGCGAGCAGGGTGCCGTCCGCCTTGTCGATCGCGTCGTATGCCAGCCCGTCGGCCGGCGACCAACTGCCCTGGAACAGCTTACCGGTCCAGGGCCGGACATCCAGGAAGTCCGGGGCCCTCATTCCAGCACCTGTTCGGAAATGGGATCAAGCATGACTTCGACGACGGCACTGCGGCCCGAGCGGACAGTCTCCAGCGCTTCTTGCAGCGTGGCGCGCAGCGCCTGGCCTTCGCTGACGCGAAAGGCCGCGGCCCCGCTCGCCGCCGCGGCTATGTCCGCCAGGCGCGCGCCGTCCGCCACCGTTATCCAGTAGCGATCCCTGCTTTTCGCCGTGGACTGGGCGTGCACCAGGTTCGTGGAGACCTTGGGCGAATTCCAGCCCCGATTGTTGTAGACGACCGTGAGAATGGGTGCGCCGTAGGTTTGCGCCACCCAATAAGTACTGCTGGGCACGCCGAACAGGAAGCTTCCGTCGCCACTGAGCGCGATCACCTCCGCCTCGGGATCCGCGAGCTTGACGCCCACGGCGGCGTTGATGCCCCAGCCCAGGCCGCTGCCGCCGTTGACGTAGTAGCTGCCGGGCCGGTTCAAGCGCAGCGTCGACAGAATGGTCTCGGTCCCGGAAGGCTCTTCGCACACGATGACCGTGCGGTCGTTGACCAGTTCACCCACCGCTTGCGTCAACTGCCTGACGGTAATGCCACCCTGCCTGACCGACAGCGAGGGCAGGGGAGCGGCGGCCACCCGCTCGCGCGCCTCGGCTATCCATTGCCGCCGTTCGGCCGACACCGGTTCCGCGCGATCGCGGCCGTAGTCCAGCAACTGCCGCAGGACATAGTCGCTATCCGCAAGATAGCTGCGATGCGCGGGAAAATGCCAGAACCCCATGCTGTCCTTCACCGGATCGGTATCGATGTGGAACAGGCGCGCGTCCGGTGCCGGGCCCGTGCGCGAGACGATCCACGGTACGTCCACGTCCAGCATCAGGATGAGATCGGCGTCGGCCACCAGCGCATTGCGCCGGTAGCCCACATGGTGCGGATGCCCGCCCGGGAAATTGACGTATTGCGGCGCGATCTCGGCCACGGGCAGGCCCAGCCGCTCCGACAGTTCCACCAGACGGCCGACGGCGGCCTGATTGCGGCCCAGGTAGGTCGTCAAGACCAGCGGCCGCCGGGCCCGCGCCAACGCCTCGTGCAGCTCCGCCAGCGCCTCCTCGCGCAAGCCGCCCAGGCGGGCAGGGGACCAATGCGAGAGCGCCTCGTCGGACAGGGGCTCGGCCTGGCCTTCCCAGATCTCTCGCGCCCCGGTCAGATAGATCGGACCTTCCGGCGCCGTGGTCGCCACCTGCATCGCGCGCATCAGCACGTTGTCCAGCATCTCGGGAGCACGCAATTCGTAGGTCCACTTCATGTACTGCGCCGCGATTTCATGCTGGCGCGGCGCGTCCTGCGTGTAGTGGATGAACTCGGTGCGCGCGCCGGCGCGGTCGCCGCTGACGGTCACGGGCGACAAGCCGGCCACGATGATGGCGGGAACCCGGCCGCGCGAGGCGTTGTGCAGGCTGCAACCCAGGTTCTGCGTGCCGACGTCCACGTGGACCAGCACGATCTGCGGGCGGCGCGTCACCATGGCATAGCCGTGGGCGGCGGTAAGGGCGGTCATCTCGTGCGGACAGACGACGATCCGGGGCATGGCGGCGCCTTCGTCGTCGATGGCCGCGAAGGCCTCGATGAACGCCGGGTGGTCGCTGCCCAGGTTGGTGAAGAAGTAATCCACGCCCAGCCTGGCTGCAAGCTCCAGCAGGCGGCGCGCGGCAGTGGTAGCAACGGCCCGGGTGGTCATGACTGCGGTATCTCCATGTTCGCGGCGGGCGCATCTGGCGTGCGTCCACGTCGAAATTCATAGTAGGCTTGCCGTAGTCATTTTTTAAGTTTATTTGCTGTATTCCTAGAATTCACTAAATGAATGCATAGGCCATGAATACCTACCGTGCCGACCTCAATCTTTTCTCGGTTTTCCAAGCCATGCTGGAGACCCGCAGCGTGACGCTGGCCGCCGACCGCTTCGGCATCACCCAGCCCGCGATGAGCAATGCCTTGACCCGGCTACGCCAACTGATGGGCGACCCGTTGTTCGTCAACAGCACAAGCGGCATGCAGCCCACGCCGTACGCGCTCGAAATTGCCGAAACCGTGGTCAATGCCCTGAGCGGCCTGCAACGGGCGTTGGATCATCGCAAGAATTTCGACCCTGGCGTGAGCGAGCAGACCTTTCGTTTTCATATCCCCGACATGGGGCAGGTAAACATCCTGCCCATGCTGCTGGAGCGCTTGCAGCAGGTGGCCCCCCGGGTACGGGTGCAGACCGAGACCCTGTCGCAGGAGGACATACGCATCGGACTCGAGAACGGCCGCATCCATTTCGCCGCCGGCCACCTGCCCAGGCTGCGCGGCAGCCGTTTGAGGACACAGCATTTGTTCGAGGAGCGCTACGTCGTCTTGATGCGCGCCGGCCATCCGTTGTCGCGGAGCGTACTGACCCAGAAGTCGCTGCTGCAGGCGCCGCATGCGGTCGTGACGTCCCTGGGAGGCGGACACCAGATCATCGAGGAAGTTCTTCTCAAGAAGCACGCCCGGATCGTCACGTATTTCCCCAACATCATGGCTCTGGCCATGACGTTGACACGCACCGATCTGGTCGCCATCGTGCCGCGCCGGATCGCCACGGAACTGGCCAAGGAAGGAAGGCTGCAAGTCGCGCAGCTGCCCATTGCCATGCCGGCCTTCGACGTGGCGATCTTCTGGCACGAACGCTCGCACACCAGCCCGGCGTGCATCTGGATGCGGGAGCAGATGATCGATCTGTTCATGACGTGATACGCCGCACTTTCGAACCCGCCAATAATACGCATAATGTATATTATGTAAAGTCACGTAATAAGGAAGGCAAGCCGGCCGCTTCCTTTGCTCCCTACGCGTGCACATGTCCCTTGTCCTTGGCTACGGCGGTCAGCGACACGCCAAGCGCATCCATGACCCGGCGCAGCGTGTGATAGCTCGGATTGGCTCCCGGAGCCAGCACGCGATACAGGTTCGTCCGGGCCAGTCCGGTTTGTTTGGCGATAGTGCCTATCCCTCTGGCACGAGCCACGTCCCCCAACGCCTGGAGAAACGCGTCCGGATCTTCCTCCCGGGCGGCCGCTGCCAAGTAATGGGCAATCGTTTCGTCGTCGACAAGGTAGTTCGCCGGGTCGAACTCTCGCAAATCGGTCATGGAAATTCTCTTCCTTTGATGTCCGCCCAAAGGCGTTTCGCGTGTGTGATGTCGCGCGATTGGCTCTTCTTGTCGCCGCCGCACAGCAGGACATAAACCACGTTGCCTTGCCTTCCGTAGTAAACGCGATAGCCCGTGCCTTCATCGATTCGCATTTCACCGACGCCTTCGCCTACAGGGGCAACGTCGCCAAAGTTGTCAGCCAATGCACGCGCGCCGCGTTGGCGCCGGCGGCAGCCCGGTAGACGTATTCGATCAGCGCCCGGGCCCACGCCTTGTCCACGGCGTTCGGGCAGCGCGCCCGGATCCTGCAGGTAGACATGGCGGAATGTTCCTGGAGTTGGACCGCGGGACGAAGGAAAGCGGGGCGCCGCCCCGCCCTCCTCGTCCCGGCGGCCGCCCTGCCCTTATTGCAGCGCCTTCACCACCGCGTCGAAGAACGCCGTGTTGTTGATGACGCCCGCGCCCGTGGGCTTGGACTGCGCGCCCCAGGTCACGATGACCACTTTTTCCTTCTGGTTGATGTAGATGTTCTGACCGAAGATGCCGGTCGCGTAGAACGCCTTGTCGATCTCCGACTGGCCGCTGGTGTTCACCCACCACATGTAGCCGTAGTACGGCAAGGGATCACCGCCGCTGAGCGTCTTGCCGCTGCCGGCATCGGCCACCCAGTTGCTGGGCAGGATGGATTTGCCGTCGATCACGCCATCGTTCATGAAGAATAGCCCGAAGCGGCCCCAGTCGCGAAGCGTGGCGCTCAGGCCGCTGCCGCCGATCTCGATGCCGTCCGGCGAATCCAGCCACCAGTTGGCTTCGGCCTCCATGCCGAACTTGGACCAGATCTTCTCGGACAGGTAGTGGGCCAGCGGCTTCTTGATGGCGCCATGCAGCAGTTCGCCCGCGATCTGCGTTTCTCCCGTGCTGTAGTTGAAGGTGGATCCCGGAGCGGCCGCGCGCGGCAGCTTGCTCATCAGTTCCAGCGCCGTGCCCGGTTTCTGGCCGATCTGGGCTTCCAGCAGCGCCCGGCGATCCGAGGCGGGGTTGGTATAGGTCTCGTCCCATTTCACGCCCGAGGACATCATCAGCACGTCGCGCACCGTGGCGCCGTCATAGGCGCTGCCGGCCAGCTTGGGCACGTACTTGACCACCTGGTCGTTCACGCTGCCGATCAGGCCGTCCTGGATGGCGACGCCGATCAGCGTCGAGGTGATGGACTTGGCGACCGACATGGACATCCAGCGGGTCTTCTCGGTATTGCCGTACTGGTAGGCCTCGTAGGCGATCTCGCCGTTCTTGAGCACAAGCAGGCCCGAGACGCGGTTCAGCGCCAGGTAGTCGTAGATGTCGTAGTCCTTTCCACCGGCCGTGAACTTGATCGCCGGCAACTGTTTGGCCGCCTTGGGCAGCGGGCGCGGCGTGGCGGCGGGCGCGATGCTGCGGGTGGGGAACAGGCGGTCGATGTTGCGGAAGGTGTTGACCGCGAGATCGGGCGTCAGGGTGCCGTCGTACATCTCCCGCACCGTGCCTATCGGCTCTTGCGCATGCGGATAGGTATTGGCTGGCGGCGCGGGTGGCGCGGGCGGCGGATCGTCATCGCTGCCACAGCCGGCCAGGCCGATCATGCCGGCCAGCGCCAGGGTGTAGACGAGGCCGCGGCCTAGCGGCGGCATCCAGGAAGGACGGAATGTGGACTGGGGTACGGATACTGCGTGGTTTGTCACCGTTGTTCTCCTTATCGTGGCTAGCGGCCCGGACTCGGACCGCTGCAGGCGTCAACGTAAGCAATATGCGCGCCAATTGCCGCTCATGCATGGCTGCCCTGGGCCACGGCGCAAACGCGCCGCGGATACTTCTGGAAACGCGGAATCGTCTCCCCTCGCGGTGTCCGGATTCCCGGACGCCATGCGACACTGCGGGATCTTCCCTTCCCGCGGAGCAAGCCATGGATTGGTTGATGGACCCTACTGCCTGGGCCGGCCTGCTGACCCTGATCGTGCTCGAGATCGTGCTGGGCATCGACAACCTGGTCTTCATCGCCATCCTGGCCGACAAGCTGCCGGCCGCCCAGCGGGACCGGGCCCGGGTCATCGGCCTGTCGCTGGCCCTGGTCATGCGGCTGGCGCTGCTGTCCGCCATCTCCTGGCTGGCCACGTTGACCCGTCCGCTGTTCAGCGTGGCGGGCTTTTCGTTCGCGGGACGCGACCTGATCCTGCTGGCCGGCGGCCTGTTCCTGCTGTTCAAGGCCACGCTGGAACTGCACGAAAGGCTGGAAGGCAGCGGCGACCACGCGGGCAACCGCAAGGTCGAGGCGGGATTCTGGCTGGTCATCGCGCAGATCGTGCTGCTCGATGCCGTCTTCTCGCTGGACTCGGTCATCACCGCCGTGGGCATGGTCAACGAGCTGTCCATCATGATGATCGCGGTCGTCGTGGCCATGGCCATCATGTTGTTCGCGTCCAAGCCGCTCACGCGCTTCGTCAATGCCCACCCGACGGTCGTGGTGCTGTGCCTGAGCTTCCTGCTGATGATCGGCCTGAGCCTGGTGTCCGACGGCCTGGGGTTCCACATCCCCAAGGGCTATCTGTACGCGGCGATCGGTTTTTCCATCCTGATCGAGGCCTTCAACCAGACCGCGCGCCGCAACGCGCTCAAGCACGCGGCGCGCCGGCCGCTGCGGGCGCGGACCGCCGACGCCATCCTGACGATGCTGGGCGGCCACCGCACCGCCCAGGCTGCGGAGGAAGGCGCGCCCTCTCCCACGCCCGGCGCCTTCGCCGAAGAGGAACGCCACATGGTCAGCGGCGTGCTCGCGCTGGCCGACCGTTCGGTGCGCTCCATCATGACGCCGCGCGCGGAGATATCCTGGGTGGACCTGACGGCCGGCGCGGACGAACAGCGCGCGCGCATCCTCGATACGCCCCACAGCTACATGCCGGTCTGCCGGCGGCACTTCGACGACATCGCCGGCGTCGCGCGCGCCAAGGACCTCCTGGCCAGCCTGCTGGAAACCGGAGCCATCGACGTCTCCCGCCTGCGCGCCCCCATCTACGTGCACGAAACGATCCCCATCCTGGACCTGATGGACGTGCTGCGCGATTCGCGCGGGCAACTGGTCCTGGTGACCGACGAGTACGGCGCGGTCCTGGGGCTGGTCACGCCGGTGGACGTGCTGGAGGCCATCGCCGGCGATTTCCCCGACGAGGACGAAGCCCCTTCCATCCAGCCGCTGGGGCCGGGGCGCTGGCGCATGGACGGCGCCGCCGACCTGCAGCACGTGGAGCAGGCACTCGGCCTGCCTTCGGTACTGGCCGGCGCCGGCTACACCAGCCTGGCCGGCTTCTTGCTGGCCAGGTTCGCCGAATTGCCTCCCGTGGGCGCCTGGCTGGATCATGCCGGCTACCGCTACACCGTCAGGGAACTGGACGACAACCGCATCTCCGAAGTGGAGGTGACCAGACTGGACCAACCATGACGCAAACCGACCTGCCGAACCGTCTCGACCGTCTGCCCTGGTCGCCGTGGCACACACGCGTGGCCGTCGCGCTGGGCGTGGCCTGGGTGCTCGATGGCCTGGAGGTGACGCTGGTCGGCAGCGTGGGCGGGGTCCTGGAGCGCGGCGATACGCTGGCCCTGAGCGCGGCGCAGGTCGGCTGGTCGGGTTCGTTGTACATCGCGGGCGCGGTGCTGGGCGCACTGGCGTTCGGCCGGATGACCGACCGCCTGGGACGCCGGCGGCTATTCCTGATCACCCTGGCGATCTACATGGCCGGCAGCCTGGCGACGGCGTTCTCGCCCGGCTTCGCCTTCTTCGCCGCCTGCCGTTTCGTGACGGGCCTGGGCATAGGGGGCGAATACGCGGCCATCAATTCCGCCATCGACGAACTGATACCGGCCCGGGTGCGCGGACGGGTGAACCTGGCCATCAATGGCAGCTTCTGGCTGGGCGCGGCCCTGGGGGCGGGGCTGAGCCTGGTGCTGCTCGATGTCCGCATGCTGGGGCCGGTCTGGGGATGGCGCGCGGCCTTCCTGGCCGGCGGCGTCATGGCGGCCGCCATCCTGCTGGTGCGGCGCCACGTCCCGGAAAGCCCGCGCTGGCTGGCCGCGCACGGCAGGCTGGACGAGGCCCGGCGCATCGTGCTCGCGGTCGAGGCCGAAGCCGCCCGCCGCCATGGCGCGCTGCCGCCGGTCACCGGCACCTCGCCCGTGGCGGGACGCTCCCCCACCCTGCTCCAGGTCGCCCGCATCCTGCTGCGCGACTATCGCCGCCGCAGCGCCGTGGCCCTCGGCCTGATGGTGGCCCAGGCCTTCTTCTACAACGCCATCTTCTTCACCTATTCGCTGGTGCTGACGCGTTTCCACGGCGTGGCGGACGGCCGCGTCGGCCTCTACGTCTTTCCGTTCGCGCTCGCCAACGTGCTGGGCCCGCTGCTGCTGGGACCGCTGTTCGACCTGGTCGGCCGCCGGCGCATGATCGCGGCCACCTATGTCTCGGCCGGCCTGGGGCTGGCGCTGACCGGCTGGGCCTTCGCGCAGGGATGGCTGGACGCGCGCAGCCAGGCATGGTGCTGGTCGGCGGTCTTCTTCCTGGCCTCGGCGGCGGCCAGTTCCGCCTATCTGACCGTGAGCGAGATCTTCCCGCTGGAGATGCGGGCGATGGCGATCGCGGTGTTCTATGCGGTGGGAACGGGGCTGGGGGGATTCGCCGGCCCTGCCCTGTTCGGCGAACTGATCGGCACCGGCAGCCACGTGGCCGTGGCCGCCGGCTACGCGGTGGCGGCCGTGATGATGGCAGCCGCGGGCCTGGGGGCGCTGCGCCATGGCGTGGACGCCGAGCGCAAGTCGCTGGAAGCGATCTCGCCGCCGCTGCCGGCACGGCGGCCGGACGAACGTCCTAGCGCGCGGGGGCCGGATCCGCGTGCGTGAGCTGGTGGGTGCGCGTGCCCATGTCCACGGTCAGGGCGTCGCCCGGTTGCAGCTCCACGAACTCGCGCGGGCCGGCCGTCACGGTACGTACCTTGAGCTTGCCTGCCATGAGTTCGACCCGCAGGCGCTCGGGCTCGGCCGCGACCCGGAACCTGACGTCGGGCGTCTCGATGCGGGTGCCGTCGATGACCACCTCGTTCACGCCCCATTGCACCGAGAACGCGGCGCGGTACTGCCAGCGCACGTGGAAGGATGCCTGGCCGCGGGCCAGGATCACCTGGCGCCGGCGCGAGTAGTACGCGACCGACAACGACGTGTCGGGGCCGGCGTCGATGCGGGAGCCGTCGGGCAGGTCCAGCGACCGGGCCTGGCCGCCGGTGCGCAGCTGTTCGCCGAACTGGGGCGAGCTCTCGCGCATGACCCAGCTGACCGTCAAGGCGCCCACCAGCCCCAGCGCCAGCACCAGGCAGGCCCAGCCCAGCCAGCGTTTCCAGGGCGAGGTCTGCGTGGCGGGAGTGCGAGGGGAAGGCTGGGACATGGCGAGGCGACAGGAAGCAGAAAGCGGGATGCGGTTGCCGACGATTATAAGGACGCGGGCTCCGGCCCCACCGCCAGGCGCCGGAAAGCCGCCCCCGTGGCCGAGGCGCCGTCGCGGCGGCTGGCCAGCCACAGCTTCGAGGCCGCCTCGGGTTCGCGCAGCGTCCGGATGACCACGCCGGCCACGTCCAGCCGGCGCACCGAGGCCGGCAGGATGGAAACCCCCAGCCGCGCGGCCACCAGCCCGGCAATGGTCATCACTTCCCGGGCTTCCTGGGCGACGCGGGGCGCGTAGCCGGCCGCCCGGCACAGGTTCAACACCTGGCTGTAGACGCCGGTACCCGCGCCCGGCGCGAAGAACACGAAGGGTTCCTGGGCCAGCGCGGCCACGCCCAGCGCCTCGCTGGCGTCGGCCAGCCGGTGCTGGCGAGGCAAGACCGCGACCAGCGGGTCGGACAGCAGCGGGTAGGCATCGAGCTCCGCGGGAAAGGCGCCGCTGGCGGGCAGGCGCATGAAACCCACGTCGCTGCGCCCGTCCAGCAGGGCCTGGATCTGCTCCTGGCTGGTCTCTTCGATCAATTGCACCGCCACCGCCGGATGGCGTTCGCGGAAACGCGACAACAGATTGGGCAGCGCGCCCGTCAGGACGGCGCTTTCGGTGAACCCCACCCGCAGCGTGCCCAGTTCGCCGCGCGCGGCCCGCGCCGCGATCGACGCCGCGCGCTCGGCCTGGGCCAACAGCGCGCGCGCCTCGGGCAGGAACAGCTGGCCGGCCTCGGTCAGGGAAACCTGGCGCCTGTTGCGGTGAAGCAACCGCGCGCCCAGATCCTGCTCCAGGGCCTGCAATTGCTGGCTCAGTGGCGGCTGGGACATGCCCAGCCGGGCCGCCGCCCGGCCGAAATGCAGTTCCTCGGCCACTGCCACGAAGTACCTCACCCGGCGCAGATCGATCATAGGGATTCGATATTACTGAGCATGATTTCAGTATTGGACGATATCAGACAAAAGGCCTAGAGTTAACCCTAGTTCGTCACTCGTTCGACCGCCATGTCTTCCGCTCCGCCCGTCGGCGCCTCCCTGCCCTCCGTGGACAACACGGCCACCCCCACCGCTCCTGCCCTGCCGGCCGGCCATATCGAGCGCGGCACGCCGGCTTTCTGGCGGGCGGTGGTCGCGCTGTTCGCCTCCGGCTTCTCGACCTTCTCGCTGCTGTATTTCGTGCAGCCGCTGATGCCGCTGTTCGCCCACGATTTCGGCCTGTCGGCCGCGACCAGCAGCCTGGCGCTGTCGCTTTCCACCGCCCTGCTGGCGGTTTCCATGCTCGTGGCCAGCGCCGTGTCCGAGCGGCTGGGGCGGCGCACGCTGATGTTCGCCTCGCTGCTGGGCTCGGCGGCCCTGACCACCGCGATGGCTCTCTTTCCACAGTGGCCGGCGCTGCTGACGCTGCGGGCCTTGATGGGCATCACCCTGAGCGGCCTGCCGGCCGTCGCCATGGCCTACGTGGGCGAGGAAATGGAGCCGCGCGCGGCGGGCCTCGCGATGGGGCTTTACATAGGCGGTTCGGCCATCGGCGGCATGTCCGGCCGCCTGCTGGCCGGCGTGATCGCCGATGGCCACGGCTGGCGGGTCGCGGCGCTGGTCATCGGCCTGATCGGTTTCGCCGGCGCGGTGCTGTTCTGGAAGACCCTGCCCGCGTCCCGGCATTTCAAGCCGCGCGCGCTGGACCTGGCCGGCGCCCTGGGCAGCTTCCGGGCCCACCTGCGCAATCCCGTCATGCTGCGGCTGTATGCCCAGGGCTTCCTGCTGATGGGCGGCTTCGTCGCCGTGTACAACTACATCGGCTTCCGGCTGCTCGCCCCGCCGTTCTCGCTCAGCCATGCCGTGGTGGGCATGGTCTCGGTGGTCTACCTGGCGGGCATCGTCAGCTCCGCGTGGATGGGCGACCTGGCCGCCCGCCTGGGACACGGACGCGTCATGGCGGCGGGCGTCCTGCTGCAACTGGCCGGCGCGCTGCTGACCCTGTCGGGCAACCTGTGGCTGCTGGTTCTCGGGATGGCGGTGCTGACCTTCGGCTTCTTCGGCGCGCATTCCATCTGCAGTTCCTGGGTGGCGCGCGCCGCCCGGCAGGGCCGCGCCCAGGCATCGTCCCTGTACCTGTTCGGTTACTACTGCGGCTCCAGCCTGATCGGGCTGGGGGGCGGCTACGCGCTGGACCTGGCCGGCTGGAACGGCTTCATCGGCCTGGTGGTCGTCCTGCTGACGCTGGCCGCGGCCAATGCCATCCTGCTGGCGCGGCGTTCGGCGGCGGTCTAGAACCTGTTCGGTTCCGCATTCAGTTCTGGTTACCAACTCCCCCGCCGGCGCCCTTTCCTTTTGGCTTTTTTCGTACCAGACTATTCATGAGGTGCCACCGTCGCCCACGCGTGCGGCGGACTTGAGCCAGATCAAGGTTCACCCATCGCGTCGCGGCTAGGATGGAGTCATCCACTCACGGCTGGAGGCGCATATGCTGGGACGTATCGCAGTTCATCTGGATCTGGACCGGGGCTGCAGGCGGCGCGTGCGCGCCGCCGCGCAACTGGCCGCCGAGCACGATGCCACGCTGGTCGGCATCCACGCCAGCTTCGGCCGCCCCCTTCCCTATCTCTACGAAGGTTTCTTCGTTTCCGACGACGTCAATCGCATGCTGCGCCAGCGCGTGGACGACGACCGCGCCGCCACCGAGGCGCTGCTGCAGGAAGTCGCCGGCGAGACCGGCGTGACGGCGCACTGGCGCACCGGCAACGGCCTGGCCGAGAACGTCCTGAGCGAGCAGGCCCGCTATTGCGATCTGCTGGTGATGGGCCAGCCCGACGACGCCGATCCGGGCCCGCAGCAGATGCCGGTCCTCATTGCCGCCGTGATGCTGGGCGCGGGCCGCCCCGTCCTGATACTGCCGTCGGTGGGCGAATTGAACGCCATCGGCCGCCGCGTGCTGTTCTGCTGGGACGAACGGCGCGAATCGGCTCGCGCGCTGGCCGATGCCGGTCCCATCCTGGAAGAAGCCTCCGAACTGTTCGCGCTGCGGGTCGACCCGCCGTCCGAACCGGAGCAGGCCGCCCAGGTCAAGCGGGCCGATTTCCTGGCCTACTGCGCCGGGCGGCAATATCCCATCCCGCAGGAAACCGTGCGCGAGAGCGCGAGGATAGGGATAGGCAATTGCATCCTGAACGCGGCCGCAGACAACGCCTGCGACCTGATCGTGATGGGCGCCTACGGCCACAGCCGCGTGCGGGAGGCAGTCCTGGGCGGCACGACACGAACCCTGTTGGAGTCGATGACCGTGCCGGTCCTGTTTTCCCATTGATCCACGGGCCTGGAGGGCCCGGGGATCGGCAAGGAGCAGCACCATGAAGCAGAATCTACGATGGGCGGCGCCCCTGGCGCTTGCGCTGGCGGCTGCATGGCCGCTGGCCGGCCAGGCGATGGACAAGGGCGAGCAGAACGGCATCGCCTATGTAACGGGCGGCGTGGGCCAGGACGAATCGACCGCCATCCGCGCCATGGCCAAGGACTACAGCCTGCGCATGCTGGCGGCCGCCAAGAGCGGCGAATATGTGGCCGACGTGCGCGTGGCCATCCACGACAGCGGCGGCAAGGACGTCCTGTCCTTGACCACCCAGGGCCCTTACCTGTTGGCCAGGCTCGCGCCGGGCAACTACCGGATCGATGCCGAATACGGATCGGCCAGGCAAAGCCGCCAGGTTCGCGTTCCCGCCTCGGGACGCGCCGAGGTTTCCTTCTATTTCTGACCGGACCGGTCACCCGCCATTCCAGGAGCATCCCATGTACCAGCGCATACTCGTTCCCGTCGACGGCAGCCCCACCTCCAACCGCGGCCTGGACGAGGCCCTGCGCATCGCGGCCCTGACCAAGGGCCGGTTGCGCCTGATGCACGTGATCGACGAGTTGTCGCTGGCCGGCTCCATGGGCGCCTACGCCGCCTACTCCGACTGGATCAACGTCCTGCGCGCCAACGGCGCCGAACTGGTCCAGCAGGCCGAGGCCAGGGCGAAGGCCGCCGGCGTCGAGGCGGACACCGTGCTGCACGACAATTTCGCCGGCCCGGTGCACGAACTGGTCATCCAGGAAGCACGCAAGTGGCCGGCCGACCTGATCGTGATCGGCACGCACGGCCGGCGCGGCCTGCCCCGCATGGTGCTGGGCAGCAGCGCCGAGAAGATCCTGCGCGAGGCGCCGGTGCCCGTGCTGCTGGTCCGGCTGCCCGAGACCGGCGGCGACGCCGGCCCGGGCACTGCCGTCAACCCTTGAGCTTGATGCTCGTGGGATCGGCCGTCAGGTAGCCTACCGCCGCGCCGAAACGGTCCTTGTAGTTGCTGCGGATCAGCGGGTCCAGCGTGTCCTTGACCTTGTCGTGCAGCGAGCTCCAGTCGCCGGCGTGCTGGAAGTTGCTCATGATGTAGGTCCAGCCGTTGATCTCGTCCACTGCGTGCAGGCCGGTCGACTCGCCGCCCGCGGGCACCGACAGCAGCCGCGACAGCGACTTGGTGTCGACGTTGTAGGCCCACAGGAAGTTGTTCACGTGCGAGCCGCTGTCCTCGCCGATGAACAGCGTGCGCAGCTTTTCCGAGAACTTCAGGTTGTCGGGATTGGCGACCCGCTCGGGGTTGGCCTTGTTGCCCAGCGCGTCGGCGGAGATGTCCTCGCCCACCAGCAGCATCCTGGTGTGCACCGGCATCCATTCGCTGTTGATGGCCGCGCCGGACTGGTCCTTCTGGCCGCCGGCCAGGGTATGGGCGAGCACGCCGCCGGCGATCAACGCCTTTTCCAGCGCGATGCCGCTTTGCTCGTTCCAGCCCTTGGCGCTGCCTTTGACCATGGAGTCCTGGATGTTCTGCAGGGCCGAGTAGGCGACCTTGTCCTTGGCGTTGACGGTGGTGCCCTCCATCTTGGTGAAGCCCATGCTGCCGCCCGCCAGGTAGGCGTAGCGGTGGGTCTCCAGGAAGGCCGCGGCCTTCTCCATGCCTGGCTTGATCTTGATCCAGTTGGCCGCGCCGTTCGAGAAGATCTTCGTGTAGGTCGCGTCCGAGGGATCGGCCTTGAGCACGGTCATGATGTCCTCGGGGTCGAGGGTATTGGCCAACTGCTCGATTTCCGCGCTGGTGGCGTGGCCCAGCTTGATCCAGCTCAGGCTGGCGCCCGCGGCGGCCGGATCGACCGAGAAGCCGGCCCCCAGCTTGGCGACGTACAGCGTGCCCGCCGACAGATCCTTCTCCTTGTCGGCCACGAACACGAACAGGCCGCTGTTGGTGGCGTCGTCGCCCATCAGCACCGTGCGGTTGTCGGGCATGACCTGAATCAGCTCGTGCGAGATCCGGCCCATGCAGTAATGCTTCTTGATCGAGCCCGTGCCGTCGGGGTTCACCGTCACTTCGGGAATGTGGCCGTAGTGGTAGGGACGGGCCCGGGTCTCGTCGCCGTACACGTTCTTGCTGAAGGCCTTGAACTGGGCGTTGGTGGCGACGAACGGCGCGTCGGGTTCGTACTCTTCGCTGGACAGATGGGTGTTCCAGGGCGACAGGCTGGCGCCACAGGTGATCCACAGGCCATGCGCCGACGAGGTGTCGACGTTGTGGTACTTGACCAGGCTCAGCTTGCCCGTGGCCTGATCCTGGTCCAGGGTCAGCACGGCAATGGGCGACGGCAGCGTGCCGTAGGTGTCGGCGCCGCTCTGGTCGCGCGTCGTGTACTCGAACTGCACCACGGCGAACACGGCCTTGCCCTTGATGCCCGCCACGTTGGCGTTGGACAGCGCGAGCAGCGAGGTGCCGTCGGGCGAGTCCGAGAAGATCTGGCGTTCCTTGCCCGCCACCGACTTGTCGATGATCGGCTGGTTGTTGATGTCGACGTAGCCGCCGGCCAGGATCTTGCCGCCCTTGCCGTCCGAGACCATGTCGCCGGTGATGAAGAACGGCTGGTACGCCAGCTTGTAGGCGTGCGAACTGCCGTCGCTCAGCTTGACGGTCAGCGTGGAATTCACGGTGGTCGTGGCCATGGCGGCCGGATTGGACAGCGACGGCGCGGGCGTGGATGTGAACGAGGCCGACACGAAATCCGCGGACGGTTGCGGCGTGGGCGTGATGGGGTCGTCGTCCCCGCCGCAAGCGGCCAGCAGGGACGCGGTAACCGTCCCGAGAGGCAGCATGGCGGGCGCGCCGGCCAGGAACTTCAGCGCCTGGCGGCGCGAACTGTTGAGTAGCGTATCGGACATTGTTCTGGTTTCCAAGGAGGGCTGCGTTGCAACGTCGAATCGACGGCGGCATCCCGGTTCCGGAAACCAGGGAATCATGCCTCCCGATTCGCGTCTGGGCGAATGCTAGGAGGCATGGGTGACACTTTCATGAAAGGGACGTGGCCGTCCCTACGCCGCTACATGATCTGCGGACGATCGGGCAGCGTATTGGCGCGGGAAGCGCCGGGATAGTGGCGGGCCAGCGAGGCGCCCAGGGCCGTGATGCCATCGACCACGCCCTGTTCGTAGCGGCCCTGGCCGAACGCTTCCTGGATGCCGCGGCAGACGGCTTCCCAGGTTCCGGCGCTTTCGCAGGCATGGATGCCGCGGTCGCAGACGATCTCGACCGCATGGTCGGCCATCAGCACGTACAGCAGGATGCCGTTGTTGCCGGGCGTGTCCCACACGCCTTGCAGCGCGAAGACTTCCAGCGCCCGTTCCCGCGGCGACTGCTGCTGCCATAGCGGGCCCATGTCCAGCGCGGCCTCGACCACGAAACGGATCTGCCCGTCATGGCGGGACTCGACCTCGCGGATGGTCCGTTCGATGCGGTCCAGCGCCTGGGCCGGGAAGGCCTGGTGCGCCGCGCGGCGGGTCGTCGCCAGATGCTTGAGGAATCGTTTGATCGCCATGGCTACCACCGTCCCGAGGCACCGCCGCCGCCGAAGCCGCCGCCGCCCCCGCCACCAAAACCGCCTCCGCCGAAGCCTCCGCCACCAAAGCCGCCGCCCCCTCCCCGACCGCCGCGATGGCTGCCGCCATAGCCGCCGGGCAGTCCGGCGAAGCCCCCGCCCACCAGCGTGAAGAAGAACGCCAGCAGGGCGCCCACGATCGCGATGGCCACCGCGCCGGACAGCAGCCAGGCGGCTCCGCCCACGACGCCGCCGGTTACCAGCGCACCGGGCAGCCTGCCCAGCGCGCGACGCAGCATGCCGCCCGCCACCAGCGCGACGATCAGCAAGACCGGCGCGATGCCTTCCAGGTCGCCGCCTTCCTGCGCGGCGCGCTCGGGAGGCGGCGGCAGCGGTTCGCCGTCGATGAGCCGCATGATGCGGTCGGCGCCCTGGGAAATGCCGCCGTAGTAGTCTCCTTCGCGGAACCGGGGCGTGACGATCTCGTTCAGGATGCGGTTGGCGGTGGCATCGTTCAGCACGCCTTCCAGGCCATAGCCCACCTCGATCCGCATCCGCCGGTCGTCCTTGGCCACCAGGAACAGCACGCCGTCGTCCACATTCTTGCGGCCGGGCTTCCAGGCCTCGGCCACCCGCAGCGAGTACTGTTCGACGCTCTCGGGCGCGGTGCTGGGAACGACCAGAATGGCGAGCTGGCTGCCCTTGCGTTCCTGAAAGGCGCGCAGTTGCTGTTCCAGTCCGGACCGCTGCTCGGCGGTCAGCGTCGAGGTCAGGTCGGTGACCAGCCCGCCGAACGGCGGAATCGCCACCAGGCCATCACTGGCGGCCAGGGCCGGGGCGGCCGCCAGCCAGAGCACGGCGGCGCCGGCGGCCAGCCAGGCGGCCGCCCCGCGTCTCCAGGCCCGCCATGCGCTCATCGCGCGCCCGCGGGCTTGTTGCCGCCGAAGTCGACCGTCGGCGGCGTGGAAATCGCGCTTTCGTTGGCCACCGAGAAATTGGCCTTGACCGGATAGCCGAAGGCCTTCGCGGTCAGGTTGCTCGGGAACGAGCGCACGATCACGTTGTAGTCCTGGACCGACTTGATATAGCGGTTGCGGGCCACGGTGATGCGGTTCTCGGTGCCTTCGAGCTGCGCCTGCAAGTCGCGGAAGTTCTCATTGGCCTTGAGGTCCGGATAACGCTCCACCACCACCATCAGGCGCGACAGCGCGCTGGTCAGCTGCTGCTGGGCGGCGTCGAACTTGGCGAAGGCCTCGGGATCGTTGACCAGTTCCGGCGTGGCGTTGATGCCGGTGGCTTGCGCGCGGGCGTTGACCACGGCGGTCAGCGTGTCCTGCTCGTGGCTGGCATAGCCCTTGACCGTGTTGACCAGATTGGGGATGAGGTCCGCGCGCCGCTGGTACTGGTTCAGGACTTCGGACCAGCTGGCCTTGACCTGTTCGTCCGCGCGTTGCAGGTCGTTGTAGCCGCAGCCGGACAGCGTGGCCGCCAGCATGACGAGGAAGGCAGTGATCAGGCTTCGCACCTTGTTCTCCTTGGGAATGAGCGCTTGGGAAATGCTGTGCAATCGGGTCAGCGGAATACGTCCGCGAGCACGTCGGCCACGACCAGGGTGGCCAGCGACACCAGGATCAGATCCGTGCCCGCCACGCGCCACTCGTAGCCGGGATAGACCGGCAGCCTGGCCAGCATGTCGGACGGCACGGCCTTCTTGGCGATGCCCGGCGGCAGTGGCTTGCCACGGGCCAGGTTCTTGCGTATGCCCGGGGGCAAGGGGCCATAGCCCACCGCGCGATAGTCGGAGGCGTAGTTCCGGGCCAGCGAGACGGTGATGCCGGCTCGGACCAGGTCGTCGCCGCCGGCGCGCTTGTCCTGCCTGGAGCCGCCGCCCTTGCCCGACGTCTTGTCGCCCTGCCCCTGACCGTGGCCCTTGCTTCCCTGCCCCTTGCCGCCGCCGTGGCCGCCTCCCGCATGGGCATTGCCGCTGCCTTTGCCGCTGGGTGGATCGGCAAAGGCGGGGGTCATGCCCAGCGAACCCGCCAGCAGCAGGACCAGGAAAATTTCGCGTCGCGGTTTGAGCATCATTTTCAGTCGGCTCCTCGAGCACAGGTGTGCAACGAGCCAAGCATAGCGCAAGGCCGCAAGAGGCGGTCTCGACAAGGTATCCAGTTGCAGCGGTCGGTTGCAGCGGCGTCAGCCGCGCGGCCGCGAGACCAGCCGCTCCAGCCTCAAGCGGTCGCGCGCGTCCGTCAACCGCCACACGGCCAGATAGACCGAGCCGGCCGATGCCGCGAAACCGCCCCCGGCCAGCAGGAACATCAGCAGGATCTGGTACTTGGCCGACTCGATGGGATCCATGCCGGCCAGGATCTGCCCGGTCATGATGCCGGGCATGGTGATCACGCCGGCCGCCGCCATCTGGTTCATGACCGGCAGCACCCCTGCCCTTACCGCGCCGCGGATGACGCCCCGGAAGGCGGTGTAGCGGTCGGCGCCCAGGGCCAGCCGGGCCTCGATGGCCGCCCGTTCGCGCGACACCGAGGTGAACACCCCGTTCAGGGCCAGGCTGGCGCTGTTCATGGCGGTGCCCAGCACGATGCCGGCCAGCGGGATCGCATGGCGCGGGTCGTACCAGGGATCGGGACGCAGCGCCGTGGCCAGCGCCAGCAGTGCGATGCCCAGCGTGGCGATGCCCACCGGCACGCCACCCACGCCGTAGCGCCATGCCCCCTGGAAGCGCCGTTCCTGCCTGGAGCCGACCTCGTGGCAGGCCGCGGCGATCATCAGCGCAACGACCGCGCCGGTCACCCAGGGCGAAGTCAGCGCGAACACCTGCCGCAGGAACAGGCCCACCAGGATCAACTGCACGACCATGCGCGCCGCCGCCACCAGCAACGGACGCTGGATGCCCAGCGCCAGGCGCAGCGACAGCGCGGCGCTGGCCAGAACCAGCACCGCCGCCATGGCCAATTCCAGCGGGGTCAGTGAAATGGGGGTCATGGCGTCTCGTTCTCCAGTCCCGCGGGCGTCATGCGCAGCCGCCGGGTGGCGATGCGCGCGGCCTGCGCGGCGTCGTGCGTGACCACCAGCAGTCCGGTGCCCTGTGCGCGCAGCCGCGCCAGCAGGGCCTCGACCCGGGCGGTGGCTTCGGGATCCAGGGCCGAGGTCGGTTCGTCCAGCAGCAGGAAGCGCGGCTCCTGCGAGATGGCGCGTACCAGCGCGAGCCGCTGGCGCTGGCCGGTCGACAGCGTGGCCACCGGCGCCACGAACAGCGCGTCGGCCAGCCCCAGTTCCGGCAGCAGTTCGCGCGCCCGATCCGGATACGCCATGTGGTCGGCCACGATGTCCGTCCACCACCCCGCCTCGGCCGCGACATAGGTCACCTGGCGGCGAAACGCCGGGGCCCGCATGCGAGCGCGGTCCACGCCGTCCAGCTCGACGCGGCCCCGGGCCGGTTCGAGGTCGGCGATCATGCGCAGCAGCAGGCTCTTGCCCACGCCGGACGGGCCGGACAAGGCCACGCACTCGCCGCTCTCGACCGCCAGAGCGAAAGGACCCGCGAGCCGGCCGTGCAGGCCGTGCACGTATAATCGATGGTTGCTCGCGGCAACGATAAGACCACAAAGCCCATTTACCATTTCAAGGTTGTTTCATCTATGTATCGCGCACTCGCCGCCGCCCTCGTGCTGGGCACCCTGGCCGTCGCTCCCGCCCATGCCGGATCCTACCCCGACCGCCCCGTCCGCATCATCAACCCGTTCCCGCCCGGCACGAACACCGACACGGTAGCGCGCCTGCTGGCCCAGAAGCTGCAACAGAACTGGGGCCAGGCCACCGTCGTCGAGAACAAGACCGGCGCGGGCGGCGCGATCGGCGCGAGCTTCGTCGCCAAGTCGCCGGCCGACGGCTACACGCTGCTGCTGACATCTTCGTCCACGCACCTGGTGGCCCCCGTGCTGCGCAAGGCCGTGCCCTACGACGCGAACAAGGACTTCACGCCCATCATGACGGTGACCGTGTCGCCGCACGTGGTAGTCGCCACCCATTCGCTGCCGGTCAAGGACTTCAAGGACTTCGTGGCCTACGTGAAGTCGCACCCGGGCACGACCTTCGCATCCTCGGGCAACGGCACCGGCTACCACCTGGCGGGTGAACTGTTCGCCCACGGCGTCGGCGCCAACATGCTGCACATCCCCTACCGCGGCGCGGCTCCGGCCATGAACGACCTGATAGGCGGACAGGTCCAGTCCATGTTCGACTCCCCGGGCAGCGTGGCGCCCAACGCCAAGAGCGGCCGCGTCCACGCGCTGGCCGTCATGGGTCCCAAGCGCTGGCCCACCCTGCCGGACGTCCCCACCACGGTGGAACTGGGCTATCCCCAGTTGCAGTTCTCCACCTGGCTGGGCCTGTACGCGCCGGCCAACACCCCGCCCGAGGTGATCGCCAAGATCACCAACATCCTGACCACCGAACTGTCCAAGCCCGGCATGAGCGAACAGTTCGACCAGATGGGCTCGCAGCTGAACATGATCGTGGGCAAGGACTTCGCCAAGTTCATGCTGGACGGCCAGGCCTCGCTGAAGAAGCTGGCCGAGGAAGCCAAGCTGCCGATGCTGGACTGATCGCGTTTCTCCGAAACTGAAAACGGCCTCGCTTTCGAAAGATGCGAGGCCGTTTTTCTTGGCGGACGACAGGCGCGAAGCGCCGCTCGCCTACTCGATCTTGATGCCGGCCGCTTTCACGAGCCGGGACGCGGACTTCGTTTCGTCGGCCAGATACTTCTCGAAGGCTTTCTGGTCCATCGGCATGGGAGTGGCGCCCAGGTTGGCGAAGCGGGTCTTGATGTCGGGCATCTCCAGCACCTTCAGCACGCCGGCGTGGATCTTGTCGACCACGGGCTGCGGCGTCTTGGCGGGCGCGAACAGCCCCACCCAGAACGTGTAGGCGGCGGCCGGCAGGTTCGAGTCGGTCATCGAAGGCACGTCGGGCAGCGCGGCCGAGCGCGCGGCGGTGCCGACGGCCAGCGCCTGCAGCTTGCCGTCCTTGATCATGGGCAGCGCCGACACCAGCGGTGCGAAGAACCAGGTCGTACGGCCGGCGATGGTCTCGGTGATGGCTTCGGGCGTCCCGCGGAACGGCACGTGTACCGCCTCGATGCCGGACGCCACGCGGAACTGCTCCGCGTTCATGTGCGTGGCCGAGCCGTTACCCGCCGAGGCGTAGAACAGCTTGCCGGGCTCGGCCTTGGCCTTGGCGATCAGGTCGCCCAGGTTCTTGAACCCCGCCGAGGGCGAGACCACCAGCACGTTGGGCAGGCTGGCCAGCGGCGTGATGCCCTCGAAGTCCTTGAGCGTGTCGTACGGCAGGTTCGGATAGATGGACGGGTTGACGAGGTGGCCCGAGCTGTGGATCAGCAGGGTGTAGCCATCGGCGGGCGCCTTGGCGACCTGGGCCGCGCCCAGCGTGCCGCCCGCGCCGGGCTTGTTCTCGACCACGATCTGCGCGCCCAGGATGGGGCCCAGCTTGTCGGCGATCGAGCGCGCCACCACGTCGGTGCCGCTGCCCGCGGTGAACGGGACGACGAAGCGGATGGGCGTGCCCTGGGGCCAGTTGCCCTGGGCCTGGGCGCTCGCGCCCGCGGTCAGCATCGCGGCGGCGGCGAGAACGCGCAGCGAAGTCCGGCGCGCGTGGGAAGGTCGTTGCATGGTATGTCTCCTCTCTGATTTATCGAATGGAACGGCGGCGCTAGCCCGGGACGGGCGGACTGAATGGCATGGCCAGCAGCACCGATGCCGTCCGGCCGCTGCGGTTGATCAACTGGCGTTTTTCCCCGGGCGCGAGGCGGCAGGAATCCAGGCGCCCCAGCGTGGCCTCCTGGCGTATCCCGTCCAGCTCGCTCACGACGACAAGCTCGCCTTCCAGGACCACGTAGTGCTTCTCCATGGGCGAGCCATCCAGCGAGGTATGGCCGCCGGGCTCCAGCGTCGAGACGCCCAGCCACAGCTGTTCCGCCGGGCCGGCTTCCCGGCCCTGCAGGCGCACGCAGCGCATGTCGAAGTGGTTGGGGGCCTCGTAGACCGGGGCCTCGGGATAGCGGGTGACGTTCATGCCCCGGCGTCCCACGGCCGCAGCACGATGCGCTGGTCCGACCCGCCTATTACCGTGCGATAGGCCTCGAGCGCGTCGGTCAGCGCGTAGACGGCATCGGCGCCCACCGGAAAAGGCCGCAGCGTACCGGCCTCGAACCCCGGCCGCAGCGCCCGCAGGTGTGCGGCCGCCTCGGTGCAGTCCATGGCCAGCGAGTCCACGCCCACGTAGGTGTGCATGGCGCGATAGAACGTGAAGATGTCGAACGGCACGGGGCGCTCGACCGTCGAGATGAAGATCTGCGTGGCGCGCTTGGCCATGGCCTGGTTGGCGGCCTGGAAGTACGGGCTGCCCACGGTGTTGTAGACCAGGTCCACGCCGCGGCCGTCCGTCAGCTCGCGCAGCCGCGCGGCGACGTCTTCCCGGCTGGCGTCCACCACCTCGACGGGCGCGCAGGCGAAGCCGGCATAGGGACCCGGCCGGCGCTGGACCGCGATGACCCGCGCCCCGGCCTGCGCCGCGAGCTGTACCGAGGCCTGCCCCACCTTGCCGTTGGCGCCCATGACGGCGACCACCTGGCCCGGTTGCGGCATGCCGCTGCGCTGGAAGCCTTCGTGGGCGGTCACGAACGGCACGCCTATCGACCCGGCGGCGTCGAAGTCCAGGCCCGAGGGCATTTCCTCCAGCGCGGCCAGCGGCAACGTCAGCCAGGCGGCATGCGAGCCGTCCCGCGTGATGCCCAGGTCGCCGCCCGAGCCCCAGACGCGGCGGCCTATCCACTCGGTGGGGCCCGCCACCACCGTGCCGGCGAAGTCGCGGCCGGGCGTGCGCGGCCAGACGGCCTGCGGCATCAGCCCCATGGCCGCCTTCACGTCGCTGGGATTGACGGCCGCGCTGGCCACCTTGACGATGGCATGGTCGGGCGCCGGCCGGGGCATGGCCAGGGTTTCGATGGCGGGGGCCAGATGGGCGGCGGACTCGGCTTTCGCCAGCACGCGCACGGCCGGTCCAGATTGGGTTGCTTGCATGACGGTGGACATGATCGGTAGCGGTTCCTTCAATTCCTGATGGGCAGGCCCAGCATGTCGCGCGCCTCGCCGGCGGTCGCCACGCTGCCTCCCAGGTCCTGCACGATGCGCGCGGCGCGCTCCACCAGCGCCGCGTTGCTGGGCGCCAGGACCCCGCGGGACAGATAGATGTTGTCTTCCAGGCCCACGCGGACATGTCCGCCCGACACGAAGGCGGCCGCCAGCATCGGGAACTCGTGGCGGCCCACTCCGAAGGCGGACCAGAACGCGCCCGCCGGCAGGAGGCCGCGGGCATACAGCAGCGTCTCGGGCGTGGCCTCGAAGCCGTACTTGACGCCGGTGACGAAGGTCCACATGCCCGGCCCGTCCAGCGTGCCGTCGGCGATCAGGTCGCGCGCGAGGTGGATGTCGCCGCTGTCGAAGATCTCCAGTTCGGGCTTGACGCCCGCCTCGCGGATCACGCCGGCCATGACGCGCACGTTGCGCGGGGTGTTGATGACCACCTCGGCGCCCGAGTTCATGGTGTTCAGGTCCAGCGAGCAGACGTCGGGCCGCAGCCGCGCGACGTGCTCGACGCGTTTTTCCGGCGCCAGCAGCGTGGTGCCCGGACCGGCCACGCGCGGCTCGGCCTCGCTCGGCACGTAGCGGCCGCCCGGGCCGGTGGTCAGGTTGATGATGACTTCCCGGTTCTCGGCCCGGATGCGGCGGATGACCTCGTCGTACAGCCCCACGTCCATCGAGGGCCGGCCGGTTTGCGGATCGCGCACGTGGATATGGACCTGCGCCGCGCCGGCGCGGGCCGCCTCCAGCGCCGAATTGGCGATCTGTTCAGGCGTGATGGGCAGGTGCGGCGTCTGCTCCGGCTTGGTCAGGTTGCCGGTGATCGCGCAGGTGATGACGGTCGGGTTCACAGGTGGCGCCCTCCATCGACCACGATGCGGGTGCCGGTGGCAAAGCGCAGCGAGGTGGCGCAGGCTTCCACGGCGGCGGCGATGTCGTCGGTGGTGCCGATGCGGCCCAGCGGCGTGGTGGCGGCCGTCTTGGCGTTGAAGTCGGCGCCCCGGCCCGGCACGAAAGTGGAATCGACCACGCCCGGGCTGACCGACAGCACGCGCACCTGCGGCGCGAGCACACGCGCCAGGGCTTCGCCCACCACGTCCACGCTGGCCTTGGCCGCGACGTAGGCCAGGTTGCTGCCGACGCCGGTGAAGGCCGCGATGGACGACAGCGTCACGATCAGGCCGTCGCCGCTTTCCTTGAGCAGGGGCGCGAAAGCGCGGATGGTCGAGAAGACGCCCCGGAAATTGACCTTCAGGATGTCGTCGATCAGTTCGTCGGTCAGCGCGTCCAGGTCGGCCGCGGGCACGGGCTTGGTGTAGCCGGCGCTGTTGACCAGGATGTGGCAGGTGCCGAATTCGGCGCGGACGCGGTCGGCCGCCGCCTTCAGGGCCGGGCTGTCGGTGATGGAGGCGACGACGTCGGCGTGCCCTTCGCCGGGCAGTTCGGCCACCCGGGCCGCTGCGGCCGGATCGCCGTTGTGCAGCAGCACGCAGCGGGCCCCGCGGGCCGCCAGGCGCCGCGCGGTGGCATGGCCGATCGCGCCGGTGCCGCCGGCGATCACGGCCACCTTGCCGTCCAGGCGGTCTTGCGGCGCGAATGGAGTTGCTTGAGTCATGGGGGTGTTCCTTAGGGGAATGCGTGGGGAAATCAGGGAATCGGGGGATGCGGGAAGACCATCTCGCCTTCCAGCAGCGTGAAGCAGTGGTCGAACACGGCGACGTCGCCGCCCGGGCGCGGCTCCACCCGGTACTGGCCGACCAGCCGGCGCGTCACGCCGAAGGTGGGATCGCTGTGCAGGAACTCCGAATCGTCGGCATAGACCTGGGTGATCAGGACCTTGTAGCCGGGCTTGGAGAACATGAAATGCAGGTGCGCCGGCCGGAACTCGTGGCGTTCCTGGGCGCGCAGCAGCACGCCGCCCGGTCCGTCCACCGGCACCGGATAGCCCGCCGGCCGCACCGAGCGGAAGCGGAAGCGTCCGTCTTCGTCGGTGGTGTAGCGGCCGCGCAGGTTCATGTCGGGCTGGGTTTCGTCCTGGTTTTCGTACAGGCCGCTGGGCGAGGCATGCCAGATGTCCACCGTGACGCCCGCCACCGGCCGGCCCTCGCGGTCCTGCACCCGCCCGCTGCCCTCCAGCGGGATGCCCGGCGTGCCCGGCGCCGCGAGCGACGCGCCGGGCGCCAGGCTGGGCGAATTGGCGCGCCAGAACGGGCCCAGCAGCGCGGCGTCCGACTCGCCGTGGTGGTCGGCATTGTTCAACAGCGCCACCAGCGACGACACCCCCAGCAGGTCGGCCACCAGCACCGCTTCGTTCTTGGTGTCGCAGGTGGCCTGGCCGATGGCGTTGATGTAGCCCAGCGCATATTCGAACTCGGCCTCGGTCAGGCGGGTTTCCAGCACGAAGGCGTGCAGGTGCCGGACCAGGCTGCATAGCAGTTCCTTGACCCGGGCGTCGGATGTATTTGCCATCGATTGCACAACGATAGGCGTCAGTGATTCGGGAGTGCTTGGCAACATTTGGCAAAACCTCATGCTATCGATAGCATTAAGTTTATCCGGTTCGTTCCGCTTGTCAACAAGGAGATTTCCCTCGAACCATGCGCCGGCACTTCGCTATCATCTCGCCCATGCCCAAGCGTTCCTCCGCCGCCACCCT
The DNA here is from genome assembly GCF_003854895.1 of Pigmentiphaga sp. H8. Classification (NCBI taxonomy): domain Bacteria; kingdom Pseudomonadati; phylum Pseudomonadota; class Betaproteobacteria; order Burkholderiales; family Alcaligenaceae; genus Pigmentiphaga; species Pigmentiphaga sp. H8. The sequence goes on from NZ_CP033966.1 coordinate 2,916,470, forward strand.
CGCCGACATCGCCCTGCATGCCCAGGTGCACAAGACCACTGCCTCGCGCGCGCTGGATCCCGAACGCCGCCACATGGTCAGCCCCGAGGTGGTGGGCCGTGTCGAGGCCGCCGCCCGCGCCCTGAACTACCGCGTCAACCGCGCGGCGTCGGCGCTGCGCACGGGGCGCTCCGGCACGGTCGGGGTATTGCTGCCCGACATCACCAACCCCGTGTTCCCGCCCATCCTGCGCGGCATCGAACAGGCGCTGGCGGCCGAAGGCTTCTTCGTGCTGGTGGCGGACACCGGCAACGAACAGGCGCCCGACCAGGCGGCGGACCGCATGCTGGCCCAGCGGGTCGAGGGGCTGATCATCGCGACCTCCAGCCTGCACGACCCGCTGGTCGAACGCCTGGTGCGCGACCAGGTCAAGGTCGTGCTGGTCAACCGCCGCGACGAAGACGGCAGCCTGCCCGCCGTCGTCAGCGACGACATGCTGGGCATGAAACTCGCCGTCGACCACCTGGTATCCATCGGCCACCGCCGCATCGCCCACCTGTCCGGGCCGCTGGCGCTGTCCACCGGCTCGCTGCGGCAGGCCGGCTTTCGCCAGGCCATGGCCGCGCACGGGCTGGAGCCGGCCGGCTACGCCGAATGCGACGCCTATTCCTGCGATGCTGGCGAGGAAGGCACGCGCAGGCTGCTGGGCACCGGGGCCGCTTTCACCGCCATCGTCGCCGCCAACGACCTGATCGCGCTGGGCGCGATCCAGGCCTTGCAGGCGCAGGGGCGCAAGGTGCCGCAGGACGTGTCGGTCGTCGGGCACAACGACATGCCGCTGATGGACCGCGTCTCCCCTCCCCTGACCACCGTACGCATCCTGCACTACGAAATGGGCTTCCGGGCGGCCCGTTTATTGCTGGACAGTCTGCGCGGCGTGCCGGGCACGACGTCCACGGTCGTCCTGCGGCCGGAGCTGGTCGTGCGCGGCTCCTCCGCACCGCTGTAATATCCCAGGCGCAAACCCGAACCTGCCTCGCCCGCGCGAGGCCCCGACATGTCCATCAAAGACCAGCTTTTCATCTACGGCCAATATCTCGCGCCCCAGGCGCTCGTCTCCAGCCTGTTCGGACGCCTCGCGCACTGCCGCGTCGCCGCCCTGAAGAATCCCGCCATCGCCCGCTTCATCCGCCAGTACGGCGTGGACATGAGCGAGGCCCTGGAGCCCGATCCCACCGCCTACGAGCACTTCAACGCTTTCTTCACCCGCGCGCTCAAGCCCGGCGCGCGGCCCCTGGATCCCGCCCCGGACGCCGTCCTGTGCCCCGCCGACGGCGCCATCAGCCAGCTGGGCCCCATCCGCGCCGGCCGCGTCTTCCAGGCCAAGGGACATGATTTCAGCGCCGAGGAACTGCTGGGCGGCGATGCCCGGCGCGCCGATCCCTACCAGGATGGCAGCTTCGCCACCATCTACCTTTCCCCGCGCGACTATCACCGGGTGCACATGCCGGTGGCCGGCACCCTGCGCGAAACCGTCTACATCCCGGGGCGCCTGTTCTCGGTCAACCCGCTCACGGCCCGGTCCGTGCCGCGCCTGTTCGCGCGCAACGAACGCCTGGCCTGCCTGTTCGATACCGAACTCGGCCCCATGGCCGTGGTGCTGGTGGGCGCGATGATCGTGGGCGCCATGGAAACCGTCTGGGGCGGCCAGGTCGCCCCGCACGGCTCGCGCATCGTGACCACACGCTACGACGACGGCGCCGTCCGGCTGGATAAAGGCGCCGAGATGGGCCGCTTCAAGCTCGGTTCGACCGTGGTCCTGCTGTTCGGCGCCGGCCGGGTCGACTGGAGCGATGCGCTCGGGCCGCTTAGCGGGCTCCGCATGGGGCAGGCGCTCGGACGCGCGGTGAATCTATAATTGACGCTGTCGCACAGCCGTTTATCCAACATGCCTACCCGTCCGCTTCGCGCCGCCGAAGAAACCGCTGACACCGCTTCCTCGACCGACCATCCTCCGCTTGTCTACTCGCAGCCGCCCCGCGTGCGCCTGCTGAGCGATATCCTGCCCGACGATCCCCTGCTGATGATGGGCGCCGGCCCCGTGCCCATTCCCGACGTGGTGGCCCACGCCAATTCGGTGGTCATCAACCACCTGGGCGCGACCATGTCGACCATCATCTCGCAGGTCAAGCAGATGGCGGGCTATGTGTTCCAGACCCAGTCGGAGTGGGTGCTGGGCGTGGCCGGGCCGGGTTCGGCCGCGATGGAGATGGCGATCTGCAACCTGGTGTCCCCGGGCAGCAAGGTGTTGTGCGTGGTCAACGGCTTCTTCAGCGCCCGCATGGCCGAGATGAGCCGACGCCTGGATGCCGACGTCGTCACGCTGGAAATCGAGGGCAACCACGCCGCGTCCGCCCAGCAGGTGGAACAGGCGATCGAACAGCACCGCCCCGACGTCCTGACCATCGTCCAGGGCGAGACCTCCAACACGGTCTTCAACCGCGAACTGCCCGCCATCGCCAAGGCCGCCAAGAAGCGCGGCTGCCTGGTCGTGGTCGATGCCGTCTGCACGCTCAGCACCATGCCGCTGCAGATGGACGACTGGCAGATCGACGCCGTCATCACTGGCGGCCAGAAGGGCCTGTCGTCGATACCCGGCGTGTCGCTGATCGCGTTTTCCAACGACGCCTGGGAACACATCAGCCGGCGCAAGACGCCCAACACCCACTGGGTGCTGGACGCCAGGCTGGCCGAGAATTTCTGGCACAAGGGGTCTTACCACTACACCGCGCCGGTGTCGGGCGTGCTGGCGCTGCACGAGGCGCTGCGCCTGGTCTGCGCCGAGACGCTGCCGGTGCGCTTCGCGCGCCATTCGCGCTCGTCCTTCGCCCTGCAGAACGGCATCGAGGCGATGGGCCTGCGCCTGTTCGCGCCGCCGGCCTCGCGCCTGAATTCGGTGGTCGGCATCACGGTGCCGGAAGGCCTGACCAATACCGGCATCTGCGCCCACATCTCCGAACGCTACCGGGTCGAGATCTCGGGCTCGTTCGGGCAGCCCATCGTGCGCATCGGCCAGATGGGCGAACAGTGCCGGGCCCACAATCTGTTCCGCACGCTGCACGCGCTGGGTTCGACCATGCGCGACCTGGGCGCCAAGGTCGACATGCCCGCCAGCATGGCCACGCTGGAATACAGCCTGCAGGTTTAGCCCCCCCTACGCGCTTCGCGCGCCCCCCAGGGGGCGATGCGGGTGGACCGGCGGAGCCGGATCCACCGCATCCTGGGTCTGCGTGGGATATCTCGGTGCGAAGCACCGCTTACTTGCTTTGATCCAGGGCACCGCGGATCCGGCTTTGCCGGTCCGCCAGTGCCGCCCCCTGGGGGGCGCCCGAAGGGCGTAGGGGGGATCAACTACTCAGGCACTGTTTCATGAAGGCTTTGCGGTCGTCGCCTTTTTTGCCGGTGGCTTCCTTGTTGCAGGCGGTCATTTTTTCCTGCTGGGTCATCTTCTTGGCGGACAGGCATTCTTTCATGAAGGCCTTGCGGTCGTCGCCCTTGCGGTCGCCGGCGTCCTTGTTGCAGGTGGTCATCTTGTTCTGCTGGGTGTTTTCGGCGGCCAGGGCGGGGCCGGTCAGGGCCAGGAACAGGGCGGCCAGGGACACTGCTAGCGTTTTTTTCATCGTGAACTCCGAACCTTGGTTTGCTGGGACTCCGGTCGCCCACGGCTGACTGCCGGGCGGCAGCCCATTATCGTGCTCGACCGGGGAAATGCCTAGCCCCTGTTCCGCTTGGTCACCTCGACCCGGCCCAGATCGCCGTCGACCCGGACCCAGTCTCCCGTCTCGATCACCGACAGGGGGTCGACGTCGAAGTCGGTGACCGACGGCGCGTGCGTGACCACGGCGCCGAGCGCGATCTTGGTCGTCATCTCGTTGAACAGCATCGCCGCGGGCGCCATGCCGGAGATGCGGGCGATGTGGAACTGGCCGGACCAGCCCGACGATCCCTTCGCCCCGGGAAACACCAGCACCTTGCCGGCGAAGCTGATTCCGCGCAGTTCGTGGCGGGTCTCGATGACGGTGCCGGTGCGGGGGTCGATGCCGCCCCACCCCGAGATCCGGTCACGCGTGACCAGCGCCTCGCCCTCGGCGCGTCCACCCACGATGCCCCGGCCTTGCAGCACGATGACCTCGGAAACGGCCGTGGAACGGTCCTGCCCGCTCATCGCAAACCTCCTTTCCAGCGGCCGGTTACCGCGGCCTCGACACAATCGGCGGTGCTGCCGAACCAGGCCTGTATGCCCATGATGGCCGGCAGGTAGTGGACCTGCTTGGCCGAATCCACCGCCGCCACCTTGGTGCCCTGGGGAATCACGCGCCCCAGCGCCGAACAGGTGTCCGACATCAGGTAGCCGCCCGCCTCCTCGATGATCCGGGTGTAGCCGTTCTGGTCCGCGATCTGCTTGGTCGCCCGGGGCGTGAAGATCCAGAGCTGGGTGTTCTCGTGTACGCGCTTGCCCTGCAGCAGCCGGCACACTTCCCAGATCTGCTCGATGCTGTAGTGCGGGCAGCCCAGCATGACGAAATCGACGTCGGCATCGCGCGCCGTGGCGTTCAGGTTCTCGTAGGTCTCGCGCAGTTCCCTGGGCCCGAAGCGGAACACTTCGCGTGGACGGTTGCCGCCGAAGGCGGCCTCGACCGTCGGCGCCTCGGGCGTGAAGCCGGGGATGTGATACATCTCCACGCCGCCCGACGAGGCCGCCGCGGCGCCGAAGTGCTTGAGCTTGAGGGTGCTGGGCGCCAGTCCGGCACCGGTGATGACGGGCACCTTGTCCTGCACCTTGTCGCCCACGTAGTAGCCCAGCATGCCCCAGTCCGACATCGTCTCGACGGGCATATCCAGTTCCACCAGGTGGGTGCCGCGCCGTTCGGACTCGATGTGGTAGCCCCAGTAGGGAATGCGGCCCGTCAGCATGGCCGCGCCCGTGCTTTCGCGCCCTTCCGCGTTCGACCGCGCGCCCAGCACGGCGTTGATGTAGATGACGGCCGAGGACTCCATCCACGCGCAGTGCTCGCCCCGGGCAGGCAGGTTGCCGACCTGATAAGGCGTGCAGGTGTTCAGGAGCTGCACGCCCAGTCCGGCGCTGTAGGCATCGCCCTTGCGGAAGATGCGCACGACCTCTTCGCCCACCCCTTGCCGGGCGGCGTGCTCGGGGTCTATGCCCTGTTGCAGGTGGCTGCTGTAGACCTCGACGGGCGGGATGGCGACCACCTCCGCGCTGTCCAGGTTGAACTCGGAGAACACCGCGTCCAGGCCGCCGCGTTCGTCGGCGAACTTGCGCATGAAAGGCGTGGTGGCGCCGATGGTGCCCGCCACGTTGTTGGTCTGGACCAGGCGCTCGGCGCCCAGCGCGTTGCCGTAGCGCAGCAACAGGTCCATGGCCTTCTGCCTGGCCGCGCCATGCGCGCCATCGAGCATGGCTTTCTCGTGATCCGTCAGTCGCATTGCCGCCCTCCTTCCTGGCAGCCGGCCCGCGACGCCGCGCGGGTCAGGAAACCTTGAGCAATTTGTCCGGCAGCGGCACCTTGCCGCCCGTGTCGCGCGCGATGGCCTGCGCGGCCTCGATCAGGCGCGGCGCCACCTCGTTGCGCAGGCGCTTCTCGGTGAACGAGAAGGCCGGGCCGCCGCAGTTCAGCGCCATGATCTCGCCGCCCGGCACGACCAGCGGCACCGCCACCGAATTGATGTCGCGGTGGAACTCGCCCAGCGACAGGCAGTAGCCGTGCATGCGCGCGTCGCGCTGCCCGCGCTCCAGTCCTTTCTCGAGCCGCGCCCACTCCGCCTCGCCGCATTCCGCGCGGATGCTGCGCAGCAGGCGGTCCTTTTCGTACTGGTCGGTCATCGCGCTCAGGTAGGCGCGCCCCAGCGCCGAACTGGCCACCGAGAAACGCGACCCCACCCGCAGCCGCGCCAGCAGCAGCGCCGATTGCGGCGAAGCCGTCTCGATCAGCACGATGTGCAGCTCGTCGCGTATCGCCAGATAGACCGAGCCTTCGGTCTCGTTGGCCAGCGCGAGCATGTGCGGGCGCGCGATCGACCGCGTGTCCACCCCGCCCAGGAAGGCCTGGGCCAGCGACACCACGCCGGCCGCCAGCGAGAACCGCTCGGTCTCGGGCTCCTGCTTCATCAGGCCCAGCGAAACCAGCGTGGTGGCCAGCCGCGTGACCGTGGGCTTGGGTATCCCGGTCATCGCGGCCAGCTCGGCATTGCTCAAGACGCGCAGGTCCTCGCGGAAGCAGCGCAGCACCGCGACCCCCCGCTCCAGGGCGGACACGGTGCCGCTCGGCTCGGCCGCGGTGGACGCCCGCCGGCTCTTGGCGGCGGGCTGGGCTCGGGGGGCGCTTCGTGGCATGGCGGGACTCCGGATGCGGCGGTAAAAAAGGACCGTCCATTTTATAGAGAAGCCGGCGGGTTTCCATGGATAAGCCTCAATCGGCGGTGGCGCCCGAGGCCTTCACCACCGGCGCCCACTTCTCGATCTCGGTCTTGACCAGGGCGTCGAATTCCTCGGGCGTGCTGGGCGCCGAGGTCAGGCCCACTTCGGCCAGCCGCGCCTTGAAGTCCGCGCTGCGCAGGATGGTGCCCACGTCGGCGCTGATCTTGTTGATCACCTCGCGCGGCGTCGCCGCCGGCGCCACCAGGCCGAAGATGCTCTGCACGTTGAAGCCCGGGATGGTCTCGGCCACCGTGGGGATGTCCGGGGCGCTGGGATCCCGTGTCTTGCCCGTGACGGCGATGGGTTTGAGCTTGCCCGCCTTGATGTAGGGCATGGACGAGAACAGCGGGTCGATCAGCAGCGGCACGCGGCCGGCCATCACCTCGGTGTAGGCGGGGCCGCTGCCCTTGTACGGAATGTGCAGCATCTCCACGCCGGTCATGCTCTTGAGCAGTTCGCCGGTCAGGTGCATGGAGCTGCCGCTGCCCGGCGAGGCATAGCTCATCTTGCCGGGATCCTTCCTGGCCATCGCGATCACGCCGGCCAGGTCCTTGGCCGGCAGCGACGGCGTCGCGGTGATGACGATCTGCGACGTCACCAGCATGGAAACACCCGCCAGGTCCCTGACCGTGTCGAAAGGCATGCTCTTGCGCAGCGTGGGGTTGATGACGTGCGAGGTCACGACGATACCCAGCGTATAGCCGTCGGGCGCGGACTTGGCGACGTGGTCGGTGCCCACCACCGTGTTGGCGCCCGGCTTGTACATCACCACCACGGGCTGCCCCCAGGTCTTCTGCAGGCGCTCGGACAACAGGCGGCCCAGGATGTCGATGGCGCCGCCCGGGGCATTCGGCACGATCAGCGTGACGGGCCGGGACGGATAGGCGGGGCCGGCCGCGGCCACGGCGTGGGTGGCGCCCGCGGCGCAGGCAGCGCCCAGCAGGGACGCGAACAGGATTTTCATGGTGTCTCCTTCGGGAATGGCGCGGGAGTGTCCCCGCTTGGGTCAGATGTTGGCGCGTATGCGTTCCTGCAGGGCGGGCACGTCCACGTCCTGCACCTTCCCGCCCAGGGTCAGGTCCAGGGCATGGGCCGCCGCCGCCCCCATGGCGATGCACGGCCCCATGACCCGCACGCTGGACAGCGCCGCCGCGTCGGCGTCGATGCAGCGCCCGGCCGCGACCAGATTGTCGCTACCGGCCGGGATCAGGCTGCGCAGCGGCACCGTGTGCACGTGGTCCTCGCCGAAGGGCTCCCACACGTAGCCCTCGGGCTGGTCGTGCAGCTCCACCGGCCACGAAGTTCGCGCGACGGTGTCCGGGAAACGCGTGGCCGCCCGCACTTCGTCCGTCGTCAATTGATGCAGGCCGGCTATCCAGCGCGTCTGCCGGATGCCTGGCAAGGCGTAGGCGCGGATGCGGGCGGCGCCGAAGGCCTGCGGATATTCCGCCTTCAGGAACTCGATGACGCGGTCCACCTGCTCGCGCCCGGCCAGCGCCGTGGCCGAGGCCGCCAGCGGGTCGAGCGGCGTTTCCATGTGCGTCATGTTCATCGCCGCCACGCCTCGTCCGGGGAAGCGGAAGAAGAGCCCATCGTCGCGCGAGATGCCGTACCGCGCAGCCTTTTCCTTGATGCGCGCCGTGAAGGCCTCGCGCGTGGGCAGGTGGGCCTCGTCCAGGTGTTCGAGCACGAACATCTGGGTGCCGAAGATCGGCACGTCCGGCTCGCGGCAGTCCAGGCCCGCCAGCCAGGCCAGCGCGGCGTCGCCGCTGGCATCGACATAGCCCCGCGCATCCACGTGCACGTCGCCATAGCGGGTAGCCAGCTCCAGCCGCTGCAGCCGGCCGCCTTCGCGCCGCGCCTCGCGCAGCACCGCGCCCAGCACCACCGTGATGCCGGCGTCGCGGATCTTCTGTTCGATCCAGCGGCCCAGCGCCACCTCGTCGTAGTAGACGACCGTGGTCAGCGGGCCGACGTTGTGGTGGAGCGCGCCGGCCTTGCCCAGGTCCTCGAGGATGCCGTCGGCGATGCCGTGCGTGAGCTGGATGCGGTTGGGCCCGTTCGAGAACAGTCCGCAGAAGGTACCGATGATCGACCCCACCGCCTGGCCGCCCAGCATGGGCAGGCTGTCGACCAGCACGACCCGGCGGCCCAGCGCCGCGGCCTCGAGCGCGGCCGAGACCCCCGAGATGCCGGCCCCGACCACGCACAGGTCGGCATCGACGTGCCAGGGGCGGTTTTCGGTTCGTCGGACGGTTCGTACTTGGTTTGCCATGCGGACTCTCCTTGATGCGGCAATGCGTTCAGGTCTTGGGGGCCCGTGTCGCGTCGGATTCTCCGACGGCCTGTTCCCCGGCGTCAATATTTTTCGAAATAACGTTTCATTTTAATTTTAACCATGGATCATCGTTGTCCGGAAGACCTTCTGAATGATAAATTGAAATAACGTTTCAAATTTTTATGGAGACCTCATGTCCTCGTCCGAATCCGGCAAGACGGCGCCCCGCCGACCGCTGCGCAGCAACTTCGAACCCGGCACCTCGCGCTGGGCGGTCAGGCGGGCGCAATGGCGCGCGCTGGGCCTGAGCGACGCCGACATGGAGAAACCCAAGATCGCCGTGGTCAATACCTCGTCGGAACTGTCGAGCTGCTTCAGCCACCTGGACGGCGTCGCCGCCGCGGTCAAGCGGTCCATACGCGAGGCCGGCGGCCTGCCCTTCGAGGTCCGCACCGCCGCGCCCAGCGACTTCATCACCAGCGCCGGCGCGCGCGGCGGCTACATCCTTCCCAGCCGCGACCTGATCGCCAACGACATCGAGGTGGCGGTGGAAGGCGCCCTGCTGGACGGCATGGTCTGCCTGGCCTCGTGCGACAAGACCACGCCCGGCCAGCTCATGGCGGCGGCCCGCCTGGACCTTCCCACGCTGGTCGTGGTGTGCGGCTACCAGCGCAGCGGCCACCACCGGCAGCAGCACGTCGACATCGAAGAGGTGTTCCTGGCGGCGGGCCACGTCGCGGCCGGCCGCATGGATCCGGCGGAGCTGACCGCGATGAGCGAGCAGGCGGTACGCGGCCCCGGCGTCTGTGCCGGCATCGGCACCGCCAATTCCATGCACATGGTGTGCGAGGCGCTGGGCATGGCTCTGCCCGGCAGCGCCCCGGTGGCCGCCAACAGTCCGCGCATGATGGCCACGGTCGAGCAGGCCGGCGCCCGCATCGTCCAGATGGTCTGGGACGACCTGCGGCCGCGTGCCATCCTGACCCCCGAGGCCTTCGCCAACGCGGCGCGCGTGGTGCTCGCGCTGGGCGGCTCCATCAATACCGTCAAGCACTTGCAGGCCATCGCCAATGAAGCGCAGGCCGGCGTGGACGTCTACGGATTGTTCGAGCGGCTGGCGGACACCACGCCCCTGATCGCCGCCATCCGCCCCAACGGCGACCACTCCATCGAAGACCTGGAACGCGCGGGCGGGACACTGGCGGTGTTCAAGCGCCTGGCCGGCCTCTACCACCCGGACGCGCTGACCGTGTCCGGCCGCCCGCTGGGCGCGGCCGTGGACGAGGCCCGGGTGCGCGACGAAACCATCCTGCGCCCCGCCGACCAGCCGCTGTCCAGCCGCCCCTCCATCGTCATCCTGCGCGGCTCGCTCGCGCCCGAGGGCGGCATCGTCAAGCTGGGCCTGGCCACCGGCAAGGCCATGCGCTTCGAGGGACCGGCACGGGTGTTCGAGTCGCAGGAAGACGCCATCGCGGCCCTGCAGCGCGGCGAGATCGAACGCGGCACCGTGGTCGTGATGCGCGGGCTGGGCGTGCGCGGCGGACCGGGCATGGGAATGGCCTCGCGCTTCGTGTTCGTCCTGGACGGCGCGGGCCTGGGCGAGCACGTCGCGGTCGTCACCGACGGACAGCTTTCCGGCCTGGTGAACAAGGGACTGGTCGTGGGCGAGGTCTCGCCCGAGGCCGCCGCCGGCGGGCCGCTGGGGCTGGTCCAGGACGGCGACCCCATCGCCATCGACATCGATGCGCGCACCGTGGACCTGAAGGTGGCCGAGCAGGAGCTGGCCCGCCGCCGCGCGGCCTTCGCGCCGCCCGCCCCGGGACGGGTGCGCGGCTGGCTGTCGGTGTACGAGCAGGTCGTGCGGCCGCTGCCCGAAGGCGCGGTCATCACCCATACCGGACCGGGCGGCGCGCGCTGACGCCGCATGGTGTCCGGCCCGGCAGACGATTATTCTTCTTAATCATATTGTCATCGCCGGGCCGGACTCAACGTCTTTCCTTTTCTCCCGCCAACTCTCTGTATTCCTCTCGTTGACCTAGGGTAAGCCCCAGCGTTTCACACGAAAAATTAGTTCATACTAATAACTAATACAGAGAACAATCCACGGCCCCCGCCGCGGATACCAGTGGAGAAGACAGCTTGTTGTCCGTCGATACCAACGGGCCGATCGGACGCATTGCGCTCGCTCGCCCCGGCAAACGCAATGCGCTGAACGATGACCTGATCGCCCAGCTGCACATTGCCTTCATCAACATGCCCGAGCACGTGCGCGTGGTCATCCTGACGGGCGAAGGCGAGCACTTCTGTTCCGGACTGGACCTGTCGGAGCTGCGCCAGCGCAGCGTGGCGGACGGCATCGTCCACTCCCGCAGCTGGCATGCCGCCTTCGAGCAGATACAGTTCGGCAAGGTCCCCGTCGTGGCGGTGCTGCATGGCGCGGTGGTGGGCGGCGGCCTGGAGCTGGCCAGCGCCTGCCACATCCGCATCGCCGAACACAGCGCCTTCTACGGGCTGCCCGAGGGCCAGCGCGGCCTGTTCGTCGGCGGTGGCGGCTCGGTGCGCATCTCGCGCCTGATCGGCGTCGCCCGCATGAGCGACATGATGTTGACCGGCCGCGTCTACGATGCGCAGGAAGGCCTGGCCGCGGGCCTGTCGCAATACCTGGTCCCCCAGGGCGGCGGGCTGGCCAAGGCCGAAGAACTGGCCGCACGCATCGCCGCCAACGCACCGCTCAGCAACTATGCCGTGCTGCAAGCCCTGCCCCGCATCGCCGACCAGTCGCAAAGCGAGGGCCTGTTCACCGAGTCGCTGATGGCCGCCATCGCCCAGGGCGACATCGACGCCAAGGCCAGGCTGGAAGCCTTCCTGCAAGGACGCGCCGCCAAGGTGGGCAAGCCATGACCACCGCCCACATCCCGTACCGCCAGGCGTCGCGGGGCGGTTCGCTGTCCGCGCACATCGAGCGCCGGGACGACGGCACGCTGCACCTGCGCTCGACCGAACCGCTGCGCCCCTACCCCGGACGCCTGACGGACTGCCTGCTGCATTGGGCCGCCATGTATCCCGATCGCCTGTTCGCCGCCAAGCGCCGGGACGGCGGCGCCTGGACCGAGATGCGCTACGGCGACACCCTGCACAAGGCCCGAGCCATCGCGCAGGCGCTGATCGATCGAGGCCTGTCGGTGGACCGCCCCATCGTCGTGCTGTCGGACAACGATCTCGAACACCTGCAGGTGGCGCTGGGCGCCATGCTGGCGGGCGTGCCCTACGCCCCGATCTCCGCCGCCTATTCCCTGGTGTCGCAGGACTTCGCCAAGCTCGAGCACACGCTCAACGTACTCACGCCGGGCCTGGTGTTCGTCTCGGATGCCACGGCCTATGCGCGCGCCATCGCCGCCAAGGTGCCCGCCGGCGTCGAGGTCGTGGCCGTGCGCGGCGAGGTTCCCGGACGCCGGCTCACGCCTTTTGGCGACCTGCTCGCCACGCCGGCCACGGACGCGGTCGATGCCGCCCATGCCCGCGTGACGCCCGACACCATCGTCAAGTTCCTGTTCACCTCGGGCTCGACCCAATTGCCCAAGGCGGTCATCAACACCCAACGCATGCTGTGCGCCAACCAACAGATGCTGGTGCAGTGCCTGCGCTTCCTGGCCGAGGAACCGCCGGTGCTGGTGGACTGGCTGCCGTGGAACCACACCTTCGGCGGCAACCACAACATCGGCATCGCCCTGTACAACGGCGGCACGCTGTACATCGACGAAGGCAAGCCCACGCCGCAGGGCATGGCCGAGACCTTGCGCAACCTGCGCGAGATCTCGCCCACCATCTACTTCAACGTGCCCAAGGGCTTCGAGGAAATCGTCGCCGCCATCGAACGCGACGAAGCCCTGGGCCGTACCTTCCTGGCCAAGGTCAAGGCCTTCTTCTTCTCGGGCGCGGGCCTGTCGCCGCAGGTCTGGGAACGCCTGGACCTGGCCGCGCAGCGCCTGTGCGGCGAGCGCATCCGCATGCTGACCGGCCTGGGCATGACCGAGACCGCGCCGTTCGCGCTGTGCGCCAATTCCGACCTGGTGTTTTCCGGCGTCATCGGCCTGCCGGCGCCGGGGCTGGAGGTCAAGCTCGTGCCGGTGCAGGGCAAGCTCGAGGTCCGCTATCGCGGCCCTACCGTCACGCCCGGCTACTGGCGCGCTGCGCAGCAAACGGCCGAGTCCTTCGACGAGGAAGGCTATTTCCGCTCGGGCGACGCGGCCCGCCCCATCGATCCCGAGCGGCTGGAGCTGGGCCTGGCCTTCGACGGCCGCATCTCGGAAGACTTCAAGCTGTCCACCGGCACCTTCGTCTCGACCGGACCGCTGCGGGCCCGCATCATCGCCGCCGGCGAACCCTATGTGCAGGACGTGGTCATCGCCGGCCTCAACCGCAACGACGTCGGCATCCTGGTCTTTCCGCGCATGGCGGAATGCCGCCAGCTCGCGGGCCTCGCCGCCGACGCCGCGGCCGTGCAAGTGCTGGCCGCTCCCGCGGTGCGCGAGATGTTCCAGGAACTGGTCGACCGGCTCTGGGCCTCGGGCACCGGCAGCGCGACCCGCGTGGCCCGCGCGCTGGTCCTCGACACGCCGCCGTCGATCGACCTGGGCGAGGCCACCGACAAGGGCTCCATCAACCAGCGCAACGTGCTCAAACATCGCGCCGACGCGGTCGAACTGATGTACGCCGGCACCGATCCGCGCGTCATTCTTCCCCATGCATCCTCCGGGAGCCCATCATGAAGATCGAAGGACTGGCAGCACTGGTCACCGGCGGCGCCTCCGGGCTGGGGGCGCAGACCGCGCGGCTGCTGGCCGCGCGCGGCGCCAAGGTCGCGGTCCTGGACCGCAACGCCGCGCAGGCCCAGGCCGTGGCCACCGACATCGGGGGCCTCGCGCTGACCTGCGACGTGACCGACGCCGACAGCGTGCAGCAGGCGCTGGACGCGGCACGTGGGCAACATGGCCCCGCGCGCGTCCTGGTCAACTGCGCCGGGGTCGGCGGCGCGCACCGGATAACCGGCAAACAGGGGCCGATGCCGCTGGCCGACTTCAGCCGGATCGTGCAGATCAACCTGGTGGGCACGTTCAACGTCATGCGCCTGGCCGCGGCCGGGATGACCGCCCTCGATCCCCTGGACGATGGCGAACGCGGCGTCATGGTCAACACGACTTCCATCGCCGCCTACGACGGCCAGATGGGCCAGACCGCCTACGCCGCCTCCAAGGGCGGCATCGCCGCGCTGACCCTGCCGGCGGCGCGCGACCTGGCGCAGTTCGGCGTGCGCGTCATGGCCATCGCCCCCGGCCTGTTCCGGACGCCGCTGCTGGACGAACTGCCGCCGGAGGTCCAGACCAGCCTGGGCGGTTCGGTGCCCTTCCCCAAGCGGCTGGGCCAGCCCGCGGAATTCGCCGCCCTGGTGGCGCACATCGTCGAGAACGCCTACCTGAACGGCGAGGTGATCCGCCTGGACGGCGCGCTGCGCATGCCGCCGCGATGACGTCCAGGCACCTGTAGTCGAACCGGCGCAAGGGCGTCCCAGACACGCTCGCCGTCCCATGAAAGCCCCAAAGGAGACACCATGACCTTACGCAAGCTGCTCGTTCCCGCCCTCGTCGCATTGCTGTTCCAGTCCACGGCGCAAGCCGAGATCACCATAGGCGTCAGCCTGCCGCTGACCGGCCCCGCCTCGGGCCTGGGCATTCCCTGCAACAACGGCCTGGCGCTGTGGCCCAAGTCCATCGGCGGTGAAACGCTGCGCGTCATCGTGCTCGACGATGCCTCCGATCCCACGGTAGGCGTCAAGAACGCGCGCCGCTTCGTGTCCGAGGACAAGGTGGACCTGATCGTCGGTTCGGCGGCCACGCCCGTCGCGCTGGCGATGTCGGACGTCGCCGCCCAGGCCAGGACGGTGCAGCTGGCGGCCTCGCCCATCGTGACCGCCCCGGGCAAGGATGAATGGTCGTTCCGGCTGGCCCAGTCCAACGCGGTCATGGCCATCCCCGTCGTCGCCCACATGAAGAAGCATGGCGTCAAGACCGTCGGCTTCCTGGGCTACTCCGACACCTACGGCGAAAGCTGGCTGAACGACTTCACCAAGGAGGCCAAGGCCGCCGGCATCAAGGTGATCGGCGCCGAGCGCTTCGCCCGCACCGACACCAGCGTGACCGCGCAGGCGCTGAAGCTGACGTCCGCCAATCCCGACGCCATCCTGATCGCCGCCTCGGGCAGCGGCGCGGCGATGCCCCACAAGGCGGTGATCGACCGCGGCTATCGCGGCAAGATCTACCAGACCCACTCGGCCGCCTCGCGCGATCTGATGCGGGTGGGCGGCAAGGATGTCGAAGGCGCGTTCGTCGTGTCCGGCCCCGCCACCGTGGCGGACCAGTTGCCCGACGGCAATCCGTCCAAGAAATTCGGCGTGGACTACATCGCCCGCTACGAGAAGATCCATGGCGCCGGTTCGCGCAACCAGTTCGCCGCGCACATGTACGACGCCGCCCTCCTGCTCGAGAAGGCGGTGCCCGCCGCGCTGAAGAAGGCCCGCCCGGGCACGCCGGAGTTCCGCGCCGCGCTGAAGGAGGCACTCGAGAACGGCGGCGTCACGCCGGTCTCACAGGGCATCATCCATTACACGCCCCAGGACCATTGGGGCTTCACCAAGGAAACCGGGCTGATCATGAAGGTCGTCAACGGCGACTGGAAGGTCGAACAATAAGCCCCCCGGCCGGCGTGCGGACGCCGGCCTTTTCCACCCCAGACCAAGAGCTTGCACATGGACTTGACGATAGCCGGCGTCTTGACGCTGGACGGCCTGACCAACGGCGCGATCTACGCGCTGCTGGGCATCGCCACTGTCCTGATCTTCACCGTTACGCGCATCCTGTTCATCCCCCAGGGGGAGTTCGTCGCCTTCGGCGCGCTCACCCTCGCCCTGTTCCAGACCGGCCAGGTCCCCGGCACGGTCTGGCTGCTGCTGGTGGCCTCCGCCGCGGCCTTCCTGCTCGACCTGCGCATGCTGTTGCGCACGCCGGCCGCGCCGGGCCGCGCGCGGGCCGTCCTGCGCCTGGCGCTGGGCCAGCTGGTCCTGCCGGCCTTGATCGCCGCCGTCTGCGTCTGGGCCGCGCCCCGGGACCTGCCCATCCTGCTCCAGGGCCTGCTGACGCTGCTGATCGTCACGCCGCTGGGGCCGCTTACCTATCGCCTGGCCTACCAGTCCATCGCCGAGGCCAGCGTGCTGGTCCTGCTGATCGTCTCGGTGGGCGTGCATTTCGTGCTGCTGGGCCTGGCGCTGTTCTTCTTCGGCGCCGAAGGGTTCCGCAACCCGCCCTTCGTCGATGCCCGCTATGCGCTGGGGCCGCTGAACCTGTCCGGCCAGGTCATCGCGATCTTCGTCGTCTTCGTGCTGCTGATGGCCCTGCTCAAGCTCTTCTTCGGCCGCACGCTGTACGGCAAGGCCCTGCGCGCCACCGCCGTCAACCGCCTGGGCGCCCGCCTCCTGGCGATTTCGGCCGATGCAGCCGGCAAGCTCGCGTTCGCAATGGCCGCCTTCATCGGTGCGTTGTCCGGCCTGTTGATCGGCTCGACCACGACGATTTTCTACGACTCGGGCTTCCTGATCGGCCTGAAGGGGTTCATCGCTGCCGTCGGCGGCGGGCTCGCCAGTTATCCGGCCACCGCCGTGGGCGCGCTGCTGCTGGGCGTGGCCGAGTCCTTCGGTTCGTTCTGGGCCAGCTCCCTGAAGGAAGCCATCGTCTTCACGCTGATCCTGCCGGTGCTGCTGTGGCGCTCGCTCTACACCCCTCATCACGAAGAACACTGATGAAGCCCCATTCCGATACCCTGCGCGCGCCCGCGGCCGACATGGCCCGCCGGCCCGGCGGCTACCCGGTGCGCGCCGCGGTCCTCGCGCTGTTCGTCGCCGCACTGCTGGCGCTGCCGCTGCTGCCCGTGCCCGAGTTCTGGATCACCCAGCTCAACTACATCGGCCTGTACGCCATCGTCGTGGTCGGCGTCGTGCTGCTGACCGGCATGGCCGGCCTGACGTCCTTCGGCCAGGCGGCCTTCGTCGGCCTGGGCGCCTATGCCACCGGCGTGCTGTCGGTCACCTACGGCGTCTCGCCCTGGCTGGGCCTGCTGGCGGGGCTGGCCGTCACGGCCTGCGCGGCGCTGCTGATCGGTCCGCTCACCCTGCGCATGTCGGGCCACTACCTGCCCGTCGCCACCATCGCCTGGGGCCTGGCGGTGTTCTACCTGCTGAGCAGCATCGACTGGCTGGGCAAGTATGACGGCCTGATGGGCATCGCGCCGGTGTCCATCGGCAGCCTGGTCTTCGACACCGGCCGCTCGCAGTTCTACCTGATCTGGGCCTTCGCGCTGGCCGCCATGCTGGTGGCAGCCTGGCTGCTGGACTCGCGTACCGGGCGGGCCATCCGCGCCCTGCGCGACGGCACCGTGCTGGCCGAGGCCATGGGGGTGGATACGCTGCGCTACAAGATCGGCGTGTTCGTCCTGGCCGCGCTGTTCGCCTCGGTCTCGGGCTGGCTGTTCGCCCATTTCCAGCGCAGCGTGAACCCCTCGCCCTTCGGGCTCAACATGGGCATCCAGTACCTGTTCATGGCGGTGCTGGGTGGACTCGGATCGGTCTGGGGCGCGCTGACCGGCGCGGCGGCGGTCAAGCTGATCGAGGACCAGCTCCAGGTGCTGATCCCCGCGCTGCTGGGCCGCACCGGCAGCTTCGAGGTCATCGCCTTCGGCATCATCCTGGTGCTGGTGCTCAAGTATGCCCGGCAAGGCGTCTGGTCCTTCCTGGACGGCCTCGCCCCGCGTGCCCGCCGCAAGCACGACTGGACCGGGGCCGCGCCGCTGCCGGTACGGCCCAAGCCCGAATGCGGCGCCGTCGTGCTCGAGGGCAAGGGACTGCGGCGCCAGTTCGGCGGCCTGGTCGCGGTCAACGACGTGGACCTGGCGGTGCGCGCCGGCGACATCGTCGGGCTGATCGGCCCCAACGGCGCCGGCAAGTCCACCACCTTCCACCTGCTGAGCGGCGTGCTGGCGCCGAGCGCGGGCGAGATCCTGCTGCACGGCCGGCGCGTGGACGGCCTGCCCTCGCGCACCATCGCCAGCCGGGGCCTGGCCCGCACCTTCCAGCACGTCAAGATGATTCCCGACATGAGCGTGCTGGAGAACGTCGCCCTGGGCGCGCACCTGCGCGGCGGCACGGGCGCCCTGCGCTCCATGCTGCGGCTGGATCGGCCGCAGGAGCGCAGCCTGCTGCGGGAAGCCGAGGCGCAACTGGCGCGGGTGGGCCTGGGCGACCACCTGCACGAGTCCGCCGGCAACCTGGCCATGGGCCTGCAACGCCTGATGGAGATCGCCCGCGCGCTGTGCAGCGACCCCGCCGTACTGCTGCTGGACGAACCCGCGGCCGGCCTGCGCCACTTCGAAAAACAGGCCCTGGCCAAGGTGCTGCGGCAGTTGCGCGGCGAAGGCATGGGCATCCTGCTGGTCGAGCACGACATGGACCTGATGATGAACGTGGCCGACCGCATCGTCGTGATGGAGTTCGGCACCCGGCTGATGGAAGGCACGCCCGCCGAAGTACGCGCCAGCCCCGCGGTGCGCGCGGCCTATCTGGGCACGGAACATTGATGGAGCCAGGCATGAACCAGGCATTGCTGGAAGTCTCGGACCTGCACGCGGGCTACGGCCGGGCCGAGGTCCTGCACGGCATCGGGCTGCGGGCCGGGCGGGGCTCGGTCGTGACCGTGATCGGCCCCAACGGCGCGGGCAAGTCGACCCTGCTCAACACGCTGATCGGCGCCGTGGGCGCGCGCGGCCGCATCCGGTACGAGGGCCGGGACATCACCCACATGCGCCTGGAGGACCGGGCCATGCTGGGGATCTCGCTCGTGCCCGAGAAGCGCGAGCTGTTCTCCAGCATGACGGTCGAGGACAACCTCGTCCTGGGCGCCTTTCGCCAGGTGCGGCTGCGCAACCGCGCGTGCATGGAGACCCTGGACGAGGTCTACGCCATGTTCGGCCGCCTGCACGAGCGGCGCCGCCAGCTGGCCGGCACGCTGTCGGGCGGCGAACGCCAGATGCTGGCCGTGGGGCGCGCGCTGATGAGCCGTCCCGAGCTGCTGATGCTGGACGAACCCAGCCTGGGGCTCGCGCCCCGCATCGTCGCCGAGGTGTTCGAGGTGATCGAGCGCCTGCGCCGCACCGGCGTGACCATCCTGCTGGTCGAGCAGAACGCCCGCGCCGCGCTCGAGGTGGCCGACTACGGCTACGTGCTGGAGATGGGCGAGATTTCCCTGCATGGCCCGGCCCGGGAACTGGCTGGCGACGGCCGTGTGGTCGACAGCTACCTGGGGGCCGCGCCGGCCCCCGCCGCCTGAGGGAACGCGCCGTGCGACGCTACGTACCGCCTCTGGATGACATGCAGTTCGTGATCGAACGCGTGCTGCGCGCCCCCGCGCAATGGCCGGACCTGCCCGCGCTGGCCGAGCACGACGTGGAGACGGCCCGCCAGGTGCTGTCCGAGGCTGGACGCTTCGCCGCCGACGTACTGGCACCGCTGAACGCCGTGGGCGACCGCGAAGGCTGCGCCTGGACCGACGGACGGGTCGTGACACCCACGGGTTTCGCCAGCGCCTATCGCGCTTATGTCGAGGCCGGCTGGGCCAGCCTGGGCTGCGCGCCCGAATGGGGCGGCCAGGGCCTGCCGCACCTGCTGGAGGCCGCCGTCCAGGAAATGCTGGTATCGGCCAACCACGCGTGGTCCATGTACCCGGGCCTGCTGCACGGCGCCTACGCCTGCCTCGTGGCCCATGGCGACGCCGCCCTGAAGGCGCGCTATCTGCCCAGGCTGGCCAGCGGCGAATGGCTGTGCACCATGTGCCTGACCGAACCCCAGGCCGGCTCCGATCTGGGGCGCATACGCACCCGCGCCACCGAGCGCGACGGCGCCTACGCCATCGACGGCGGCAAGATCTTCATCTCGGGCGGCGAGCACGACCTGACCGCCAACATCGTCCACCTGGTCCTGGCCCGCCATCCCGGCGGCCCGGCGGGGCCGCGCGGGCTGTCGCTGTTCGTGGTGCCCAAGGTCCTGCCCGATACCGGCGAGCGCAACGCGGTGTACTGCGACGGCGTGGAAAGCAAGCTCGGCATACGCGGCAGCGCCACCTGCTCGATGCGCTTCGAGGGCGCGCGCGGCTGGCTGCTGGGCGAACCCTGCAAGGGCCTCGCGGCCATGTTCGTGATGATGAACGCCGCGCGGCTGGGCGTCGGGCTGCAAGGCGTGGCCCACGGCGAAGCCGCCTACAAGCACGCGCTGCGCTATGCCCGCGACCGCATCCAGGGACGCCCCGCGCCCGGCGCCGCCGAGGGCACGGAGCCGGTGCCGATCGCGCGCCATCCGGCGGTGCACGCCAGCCTGGCGGCGCAGCGCTGCGCGGTCGAGGGAGCGCGCATGCTGGCCTACTGGACGGCGCAGTTGCTGGACGAATCCGAGTACGCGCCCACCTCCGACCGGCGACGCGACGCCCACGAACGCCTGGCCCTGCTGACTCCCCTGGTCAAGGCCTGGTGCACGCGGGCGGGATTCGAGGTGGCCGACCAGGCCCTGCAGGTGTTCGGCGGACACGGCTACATCGAGGAGACCGGCGCGGCGCAGGCGCTGCGGGACAGCCGCATCCCGCTCATCTACGAAGGCACGAACGAGATCCAGGCGGTGGACCTGCTGGTGCGCAAGGTCGTCGCGGACGGCGGCGCCGCCTACGGCCGCCTGCTGGACGACCTGGAAGCCGCGGCCCGCCACGACGGCCAGGGCCTGGCACAACAGGCCATCCAGCTGGAAGCACTGGCCGCGCATCGCCGCCTGCTGGCCGAGCTCGTGCAGGCATCGGCGCAGGACCCCGGCTACCCCTACCGGGCCGCCGACGATTTCCTGCGCGCAGCCGCCCTGCTCTGCCTGGGCCGCTGGTGGCTGAAGGTGCTGGCGCTGTCCCGCGAGGACGACGCGGCGCCGCGCGGCAAGACCGCGACGGCCTGCCATTTCTTCGATACCGTATTGCCCGGGATAGCCCATGTCGAACATCGCATACGGTGCGCCCGCCGCGCCCTGCCTGAACTCGATGACTGCGATTGACGCCACGCCCGCCGTGGAGCGGCCGCACGACGGAAGGAGCCGGCGCGGCGGCCTGGACCGGAGCCGGCTGGACCATCTGCTCGGCTTCATGACCTCGCTGGCGGACGCCACGCTGCGCAAGGCCTTCGTCGCGCACATGGGCGACCTGAAGCTGCGCCCGGTCGAGTTCTCCATCCTGGCGCTGCTGGCGGTCAACCAGCGGGTCACGCAGAAAAAACTCTGCCTGGCGCTGGACACGCCCGCCCCCAACCTGGTCGTGGTCCTGACCCGCCTGCAGGAGCGCGGGTTGCTGCGCCGCATACGCAGCGAGGAGGACCGGCGCGAACAGCACGTGGAACTGACCGGCCAGGGCCGGCAACTGGCGGATCTCGCCCATGCCCGGTCCCTGGCCATGGAGGCCGAGGCGCTGTCGGTGCTGACCGCGGGCGAACAACTGCTGCTGTTCGAGCTGCTGCGCAAGATCGCCACCGGCGGCCGCCCGGCGTAGGCGCCGGCCCGTGCGGACGGGCGCAGCAAGACCGGCCGGTTCGCGCTACATTTCGGTTTTCGCTTCTGGACGACCCCCGCGATGACCGCCACCCGTTTTCCCACCCTGGCCACCCCGCTTTCCCCCGCAGCCGTGCGCGTCATGCTCCTGGGTTCAGGCGAGCTCGGCAAGGAGGTCATCATCGCCCTCCAGCGGCTGGGCGTGGAAGTCATCGCCGTCGACCGCTATGAGGACGCCCCCGGCCACCAGGTCGCGCATCACGCCCGCACCGTCACCATGACCGACCGGGACGCGCTCAAGGCGCTGATCGAGGCCGAGCGCCCGGACATCATCGTCCCCGAGATCGAGGCCATCGCCACCGATCTGCTGGTCGAGCTGGAAGCCGCCGGCGTGGCGCGCGTCACGCCCACCGCCCGCGCCGCCCAGCTGACGATGAACCGCGAGGGCATACGGCGCCTGGCGGCCGAGACCCTGGGCCTGCCCACCTCGCCCTACCGCTTCGCCGCGACCCGGGAAGAATTGCAGGCGGCCATCGACCAGCACATCGGCTACCCGTGCATCGTCAAGCCGGTCATGTCGTCGTCCGGCAAGGGCCAGTCCAAGCTCGACGGCCCGCAGGATGTGGAACATGCCTGGCGCTACGCCCAGGAAGGCGGCCGCGTGGGCGCCGGCCGGGTCATCGTCGAGGGCTTCGTGCGCTTCGACTACGAGATCACCCTGCTGACCGTCCGCTCGCGCGGGGCCGACGGCCAGGACCGCACCGATTTCTGCGAGCCCATCGGCCACATGCAGGTGGACGGCGACTACGTCGAGAGCTGGCAGCCCCATCCCATGTCGCCCGCCGCCCTGGCCCGTTCCCGCGAGATCGCCGCCAAGGTCACCGGCGAGCTGGGCGGCTATGGCATCTTCGGCGTCGAGCTGTTCGTGGCGGGCGACGAGGTCTGGTTCTCCGAAGTCAGCCCGCGTCCGCACGACACCGGCATGGTCACCATGATCTCGCAGGTCCAGAACGAATTCGAATTGCACGCAAGGGCCTTCCTGGGCCTGCCGGTGGACACCTCGCTGCGCCAGCCCGGTGCGAGCAGCGTCATCTACGGGGGCATCGAGGCGGGCGCGGTGGCCTTCGACGGCGTGGCCCAGGCGCTGGCCGAGCCCGGCACCGACCTGCGGCTGTTCGGCAAGCCGGAGTCCTTCGTCAAGCGCCGCATGGGCGTCGGGCTGGCCTCGGCCGCCACCGTGGACGAGGCCCGGACCAAGGCCAAGCGCGTCTCGTCGGCGGTCAGGCCGCGCGCTATATCCGGCTAAGCAGCCCGCTCAGGTCGAATTCCCGCCCCACGTATTCACGGCTCGGGGCGACCTCGCCCCGCACCAGCGCCTGGCTCCATTCGTCCACGGCCTGCCGCGTGGACGGCCCGGCCAGCGGGCTGAGCGCCAGCCGGACATATTCGGGGCGCTCCACGCCATAGTCGATACGGGTGCCGAAAGGCAGATTGCCCTCGGCATGGTCCTGGATGGCCGCCGCGATGCAGCGGCCGGTGTCCGAAATGGCCGAGCCCACGAACAGCTTCGGATCGGTCTCGGTCCAGTCGACGATTGCACCAATCTGGCGCAGCCGGAATTTCTGGCAGGCCAGCACCGCGCCCGGCCGGCCCCCGTCGATGGCCGCGAACACCACGTCCACGCCGCGCTTGGCCATGGCCTCGCAGGTCTCGAAGGCCAGGCCTTCGTCGTCCTGGCTGCCGCAGAAGGACGTCATCATGCCCATGCCCGGCGACTGCCGCATCGCCCCGTCCACATAGGCCGCCCGGGCCGACAGCGCGGCGTCGGTCTTGACCGCCGACAGGTGGCCCAGCCCGCCGGTACGGCTCTCGGCGGCCGCCGCGACCCCGGCCAGGAAGGCCGACTGCTCCTGCAGGACGCCATAGACCGCGCAGTTCTCGGCCAGGTGCGAGCCCTGGACCACGACGAAATGGATGTGGGGAAAGCGTTCGGCGGCCATGGCCACCGGATAGTCGCCGGCGCTGCCGTAGGCCACGACCAGGTCCGCGCCGCGATGGCAGACGTCGATCACGCGCGCCGCGCGTATGGCCGGGCCGGTGGATTCGATCCAGATCAGTTCGACCTGGCGGCCGGCGCGCCGGGCGATTTCCACGCCGGCCACGCCGCATTGGTTGAAGCTGCCGTAGCCGGGAGAGCCGAAAAGCAGGACCTTGACCCGCATGGCTCAGCCCGCCACGCCGGGGGCTCCCGGCGCCATGAGGGTGGCGATAGACAAAGATTTCCGCATCGTCTTCTCCTTGGCGGCGGAACGGATGCCACCGGACTCGAAGCAGACCAAGCAATCTTCGTGCCGTTCCGCCCCGGTCAGTCCTCGATGCCGCGCGAGGCCAGGTACTCGTCGTACGTGCCCTTGTAGTCGATCAACTGGCCGTCGGGCAGTATTTCAATGATACGACTGGCCAGGCCCGATACGAACTCGCGGTCGTGCGACACGAAGAACAGCGTACCCTGGAATTTCTCCAGCGCCAGTTGCAGCGACTCGATCGACTCCATGTCCAGGTGGTTGGTGGGCTCGTCCAGCAGCAGCACGTTGTGCTTGCGCAGCATGAGCTTGCCGAACATCATCCGGTTCTTCTCGCCGCCCGACAGCACGCCCACGGCCTTGCCGATATCGTCGCTGGAGAACAGCAGACGCCCCAGCACCGAGCGGATGGCCTGGTCGTCGTCGCCGGGCTGGCGCCACTGGCCCATCCAGTCGAAGACGTTGTCGTCGGTCTGGAAGTTGTCGGACACGTCCTGCGCCATGTAGCCCAGGTTGGCGTTCTCGGACCATTTGATCGTGCCCTGGTCGGGCGCCAGATCGCCGGCCAGCATGCGCAGCAGCGTGGTCTTGCCCACGCCGTTGGCGCCGATGATGGCGATTTTCTCGCCTGCCTCGACCATCGCGGAGTACTTCGGGATGACGGGGTGGTCGTAGCCCTTGACGATGCCCTCGATCTCGACCGCCTGGCGGTGCATGACCTTGGCCATTTCGAAGCGGATGTACGGGTTCTGGCGCGACGAGGGCTTGACCTCGACGGTATCGGCCTTGAGCTTGTCGATCTGCTTCAGGCGCGAAGTGGCCTGCCGGGCCTTGGACTTGTTGGCCGAGAAGCGGCGCACGAAATCCTGCAACTCGGTGATGCGTTCCTTGGCCTTGGCGTTGGAACTCATCAGGCGCTCGCGCGCCTGGGCCGAAGCCAGCATGTAGTCGTCGTAGTTGCCGGGGTAGATGCGCACCTCGCGGTAGTCCAGGTCGGCCATGTGGGTGCAGACCTGGTTCAGGAAGTGGCGATCGTGGCTGATGATGATCATCGTCGACTGGTACTGGTTCAGGACCGTTTCCAGCCAGCGGATGGTGTTGATGTCGAGGTTGTTGGTGGGTTCGTCCAGCAGCAGCACGTCGGGGTTCGAGAACAGCGCCTGCGCCAGCAGCACCCGCAGCTTCCAGCCCGGCGCGATCTCGCGCATGGGCTGCTGGTGCTGCTCGACCGGGATTTCCAGGCCCAGCAGCAGCTCGCCGGCGCGGGCTTCCGCCGTATAGCCGTCGTATTCGGCGAACTTGGCCTCGAGGTCGGCCGCCCGCATGTAGTCTTCGTCGGTGGCGTCGGGATTGGCGTAGATGGCGTCCCGGTCGCTCATGGCCTGCCACATTTCGGCGTGGCCCATCAGCACGACGTCCAGCACGCGCACGTCTTCAAAGGCGAACTGGTCCTGGCGCAGCTTGCCCAGGCGGGTGTTGGGCTCGAGCGAGACGTTGCCGGCCGACGGTTCGAGATCGCCGCCGATGATCTTCATCAGCGTGGACTTGCCGCTGCCGTTCGCACCGATGAGGCCATAGCGGTTGCCTTCCCCGAACTTGACCGAGACATTCTCGAACAGGGGTTTGGGACCGAACTGGATGGTGAGGTTGGCGGTGGAAATCACGGCGGAAACGGGCTCGCAAGAAAAGGAGAAACGTCGCGCGCAAGCATGACGAAAGCGCGAAGATCAACCTATTAGTGTAACAGCCCCGATTCGGGTTGACCCGAACATTTACACAATGGCCGCCAACGGCCGAGCGGCGCGTCCCCGCGCGCAGCGCAGCTCCGCCGTTTGTTACCATTGGGCGCATAGCCACGAAGCCGGAACTGCGGCCGGCAACGTGCGCATGCCTCTCCTGGATACGATGGCATCCCCAGGCGGATGCCCATGGCGCAAGACCGAGCGCGGGACCATACCCGCCCCGTGGCCTGGCGAGGTGCGTTCTTTGTTGCTCGCTTCTGCGTTGCCCCACCCATACCTATATCAAAGAGAGTGACCGCCCTCCATGTCCTTGCTGATTCTCCTCGCGCTTCCCTTCGCCGGCAGTGTCTTGGCGGCCTTGCTGCCCGCCAATGCGCGAAACCGGGAAGCCTGGCTTGCCGGTTTGGTCGCATTGGCGGGAACGGTACAGGCCGCCCTGCTCTACCCCGAGATCTCGTACGGCGGCGTGGTCCGCTACGAGCTCGCCTGGCTGCCATCGCTGGGGCTGAACTTCGTCCTGCGCATGGACGGGCTGGCCTGGATATTCAGCCTGATGATCACCGGCATCGGTTTGCTCGTGGTGCTGTACGCGCGCTACTACATGTCGCCGGAAGATCCGGTGCCGCGCTTCTTCTCCTTCTTCCTCGCCTTCATGGGCGCCATGCTGGGCGTGGTCCTGTCCGGCAACCTGATCCAGCTCGCGCTGTTCTGGGAACTGACCAGCCTGGTGTCCTTCCTGCTGATCGGCTACTGGCACCACCGGCCCGACGCACGGCGCGGAGCGCGCATGGCGCTCACGGTCACCGCCGCCGGCGGCCTGTGCCTGTTCGCGGGCATCCTGGTGCTGGGGCACATCGTCGGCAGCTATGACCTGGAAACGGTGCTGTCCTCGGGCGACCTGATCCGCTCGCACCCCGTCTACGAGGTCGCGCTGGTCCTGATCGCGCTGGGCGCGCTGACCAAGAGCGCGCAATTCCCCTTCCACTTCTGGCTGCCCCACGCCATGGCGGCGCCGACCCCGGTGTCCGCTTACCTGCACTCGGCCACCATGGTCAAGGCCGGGGTGTTCCTGCTCGCCCGGCTGTGGCCGGTGCTGGCCGGCACCGAGGAATGGTTCTGGATCATCGGGGGAGCGGGCCTGTGCACGCTGCTGCTGGGCGCCTACACGGCGATCTTCCAGCAGGACCTGAAGGGGCTGCTGGCCTATTCCACCATCAGCCACCTGGGCCTGATCACGCTGCTGCTGGGGCTGGGCAGCCCGCTCGCGCTGGTGGCCGCGGTCTTCCACATCATGAACCACGCGACCTTCAAGGCCTCGCTGTTCATGGCGGCCGGCATCATCGACCACGAATGCGGCACGCGCGACATCCGCCGGCTTAGCGGGCTGGCCCAGGTCATGCCCATCACGGCCACGCTGGCCATGGTGGCCGGGGCCGCGATGGCCGGCGTGCCGCTCTTGAACGGCTTCATCTCCAAGGAGATGTTCTTCACCGAAGCCGTGGTGGTCGGCAACGCCGTCGGCATGAGCCACGCGCTGCCCATCGCCGCCACCGTGGCCGGCGCCTTCAGCGTGGCCTATTCGTGGCGCTTCCTGCACGACGTGTTCTTCGGGCCGGCGCCGCACGACCTGCCCCGCACCCCGCACGAGGCCCCGCGCTGGATGCGCTTTCCCGCCGAGGTCCTGGCCTTCCTGTGCCTGGCCGTGGGCGTGGCCCCGGGCTATACCATCGCCCCCTTCCTGGCGACCGCCGTGCGCGCCATCCTGGGCGACGCGGTGCCCAGCTACAGCCTGGCCATCTGGCACGGCTTCAACCTGCCGCTGGTCATGAGCTTCGTCGCGCTGGTGGGCGGATCGGCGCTGTACATGATCCTGCAGAAGACCCTGCGCCTGAGCACGGTCGAGCGCCTGCCGCTGTTCTACAAATTCAATGGCAAGCGGGCCTTCGAACGCGTCATGAGCTTCGCCATCGGCCTGGCCGACCGGCTGACCAACAGCCTGGGCGCGCGCGGCCTGCAATCGCAACTGCTGGGCATCGTCGCCTTCGCCATCCTGGTGGCGGTCGTCACGCTGTATGGCCGGCCGCTGCTGATGCCCGCCGTGCAGACCTCGCCCATCGACCCGACCTTCGCCATCCTGTGGCTGATCGGCATCGCCTGCGCCATCGGCACCGCCTACCAGGCCAAGTACCACCGGCTGGCCTCGCTGATCATGATGGGCGGTGCCGGGCTGGTCACCTGCATCACCTTCGTCTGGTTCTCGGCCCCCGACCTGGCGCTGACCCAGCTGCTGGTCGAGGTGGTCACCACCATCCTGCTGCTGCTCGGCCTGCGCTGGCTGCCGCGCCGCAAGGAGCCCAAGGAACTGGGCATACGCGTGCCCGCCATCGCCTGGCTACACCGGGTGCGCGACCTAGCCATCGCCGTGGCGGGCGGCGCCGGCATGGCGCTGCTGGCCTATGCCGTGCTGACGCGCCCCTATCCCGACACCATCTCCAACTATTTCCTGGAGCGGGCGTTGACCGAGGGCGGCGGCACCAACGTCGTCAACGTGCTGCTGGTGGATTTCCGCGGCTTCGACACGCTGGGCGAAATCTCGGTGCTGGGCATCGTCGCGCTGACCGTCTACGCGCTGCTGCGGCGCTTCCGCCCCGCTCCCGAAAGCATCGCCCTGCCGCACCAGCAGATCGACCAGGGCAAGACCGACGCCGCCGCGCGCGCCGGCGACGACCCGGCGGTGGGCTACCTGCTGATGCCGTCGGTGCTGATCCGGCTCGCGCTGCCCATCATCGCGCTGTTCGCCGTATTCCTGTTCATGCGCGGGCACAACCTGCCCGGAGGCGGCTTCGTCGCCGGGCTGACGCTGTCGGTGGCTTTCATCCTGCAATACATGGTGGGCGGCACCGCTTGGGTCGAATCCAAGATGCGCCTGCATCCGCAGCGCTGGATAGGCCTGGGCCTGCTGTTCGCCGTGCTGACCGGCATGGGCGCCTGGCTGTTCGGCTACCCCTTCCTGACCTCGCACGGTGCCCACTTGCACCTGCCCCTGGTGGGCGAGATCCACGTGCCCAGCGCCTTTCTTTTCGACCTGGGCGTGTTCAGCCTGGTCGTCGGAGCCACGATGCTTATCCTTACCGCCCTGGGCCACCAGTCCATACGCAGCCACCGCGCCGCGCAGCAGGCCGAGGCCGAGCTTCCCCGGGGAGGTGCCCGGTGGAAGTGATCATCGCCATCGCCATCGGCGCGCTGGGCGGCTCCGGCATCTGGCTGCTGCTGCGGCCCCGGACCTTCCAGGTCATCATGGGCATCTCGCTGGTGTCCTATGCCGTGAACCTGTTCATTTTCTCGATGGGCAAGCTGTCCCTGGACCAGATCCCCATCCTGCGGGCCAGCCGCGCCAGCGAGGTCGCCGACTACGCCGACCCGCTGCCCCAGGCGCTGGTGCTGACCGCCATCGTCATCGGCTTCGCCATGACCGCGCTCTTCCTGGTCCTCATGCTCGCTTCGCGCGGCCTGAGCGGCACCGACCACGTGGACGGCAGGGAGGGTGAATGATGCTGTCCTGGCATGACCATCTCATGATCGTCCCCATCGTCCTGCCCATGCTGGTGGCCGGCTTCATGCTGCTGCTGGGCGAAGGCCGCGCCACGGCCAAGGCCGTCGTCAACGTGGCGGCCACGCTGGCGCTGCTGGCCGTGGCGATCGCGCTGCTGCGGCAGGCGGACACCGGCCCGGTGCGGGTGGCCGTCTACCTGGCCGCCAACTGGCCGGCGCCCTTCGGCATCGCGCTGGCGCTGGACCGGCTGTCGGCCATCATGCTGCTGCTGACCGCCATCATGGCGCTGGGCTCGCTGCTGTATTCGCTGGCCAGGTGGCATCGCGCGGGGGTCCATTTCCATCCGCTGTTCCAGCTTCAGCTGATGGGGCTCAACGGCGCGTTCCTGACCGCGGACCTCTTCAACCTGTTCGTGTTCTTCGAGATCCTGCTGGCGGCCTCCTACGGGCTGCTGCTGCACGGGTCCGGGCCGCAGCGGGTCAAGGCCGGCCTGCACTACATCGCCGTCAACCTGGCCGGGTCCTCGCTGTTCCTGATCGGCGTGGCGCTGATCTACGGCGTGACCGGCACGCTGAACATGGCCGACGTGGCCGTGCGCATCGGCCAGGTCGCGGGGTCCGACCGCATGCTGATGGAAGCAGGCGCCGCCATCCTGGGCGTGGCCTTCCTGATCAAGGCGGGCGCCTGGCCGCTGAATTTCTGGCTGCCGCCCTCGTACGCCGCCGCCTCGCCGCCCGCCGCCGCCCTGTTCTCCATCATGACCAAGGTGGGCGTGTATGTGATCCTGCGGCTGTCGCTGCTGATGTTCGGCGACCAGGCCGGCGAATCCAGCGGCTTCGTCCAGCAATGGATCCTGTACGTCGGGCTGGCCACGCTGACCTTCGGTACGCTGGGCATGCTGGCCTCGCAGAACACCGGGCGGCTGGCGGGCTTCGCGGTCATCATCTCTTCCGGCACGCTGCTGTCGGCCGTGGGCTTCGGCCGCGACAGCGTGACGGCCGCCGCCCTGTTCTACCTGGTCAGCTCGACGCTGGCACTGGGCGCCTTTTTCCTGCTGCAGGAACTGATGGAGCGCAGCCGGACCTTCGGCGCCGACCTGCTGGCGGTCACGCTGGAAGCCTTCGGCCTGGACCGCCCGGTCGACACCGAAGAAGACATGAGCACGACCGACATCGGCGTGGCCATCCCCGCCGCCATGGCCTTCCTGGGGCTGAGCTTCATCGCGTGCGCGCTGGTGCTGTCCGGGCTGCCGCCACTGTCGGGTTTCGTCGCCAAGTTCGCGCTGCTGACCACCATCCTGAACCCCGAGGGGCTCACGCCCGAGGTCGGCAGCCCCGAGCCCGTGCTGGCCTGGGTGCTGCTGGGCCTGCTGGTGGCCTCGGGCCTGACGACCGTGGTGTCGCTGACCCGCATCGGCATACGCGCCTTCTGGGTTCCCTCCGGCCGCGCCCAGCCCCGGTTGCGCGTGATCGAGGTCTTTCCCATCGCCGCCATGCTGGTGCTGGGCATCGTGCTAATGGTCCAGGCCCAGCCCGCCATGCGCTATTTCACCGACACCGCCCGCGCCCTGCACCATCCCGACGACTACGTGCGCGGCATCATGTCGGCCCGGCAGGCCGGCCCAGGAGGCGCCACCCCATGATCAGACGCATCGTTCCCTGGCCGCTTACCTCGCTGTTCCTGCTGGCGATGTGGCTGCTGCTCAACCAGACGCTCTCGCTCGGCCACGTCCTGCTGGGCGCCCTGCTGGCCATCGCCGTGCCGCTGTGGACCGCTCCGCTGCGGCCGGTCAGGGCCCGCCTGCGCCGGCCCGGCGTGGCCCTGAAGCTGTTGGGCGTCGTGATCCTGGACAGCGTCAAGTCCAATTTCGACGTCGCGCGGGTCATCCTGGGCTCCAAGGCCAGGCGCGACAACTCGGGCTTCATCCGGATGCCGCTGGCCCTTCGGGACTCGCACGGATTGACCACCCTGGCGCTGATCCTGACCGCGATCCCCGGCACGGTCTGCGTCGAGTTGGCCGACGACAAGAGCTGGCTGCTGATCCACGTGCTGGACCTGAACGACGAACAGTACTGGATCGATACGATCCATACCCGTTATGAACAACCGCTGATGGAGATCTTCGAATGAATGGCATGCTCGAATGGGCCAGCCTGTTCTCGCTGCTGTGCATCGCCATCGCCATGCTGCTGGCCACGCTGCGGCTGCTGAAGGGCCCGGCCGCGCAGGACCGGGTGCTGGCGCTGGACACCATGTACATCTGCGCGATGCTGATGCTGCTGGTGCTGGGCATACGGACCGGCAGCACGGAGTATTTCGAGGCCGCGGTCACGATCGCGCTGCTGGGCTTCGTCAGTTCCGTGGCGCTGGCCAAGTTCCTGCTGCGCGGCGAGGTGATCGAATGACGGGCGAGATGGTATTGCCGCTGTGGGCGGAAATCGTGGTCTCGCTGCTAATGGTGGCGGGCGGCGTGCTGACGCTGGTCGGCTGCCTGGGGTTATGGCGCTTCCACAGTTTCTACCAGCGTATGCACGGGCCGACGCTGGGGGCGACGATGGGAATGGTGTTCATCGTGCTGGCATCCATGCTGTATTTCACGATGGCTGACGAGGGCCCCGCGCTGCACGAGGTGCTGATCGCCGTGTTCCTGACCTTGACGGTGCCGGCCACGACCTTGATGCTGGCGCGGGCGGCGTTGTATCGGCATCGGCGTGCGGGCAAGGACGTACCGTTGCCCGACGGTGGGGCCACGGCGGCAAGGTTCCGTACCGATACGCTGGATGACGAGCACTATTACTCCGTGGACGAGAAGGAAGGCCCGCCCCCCGCGCCCTGACCAACAGGCTTCAGTGTCCGTGCGGGAAGACCAGATAGGCCATGCCGGCTTCGGTCGCCAGGCCAATCTTCGCTCCCACCGGCAGCGTCGCCTTGGTCTTCACATGGCCGAACGGCAGGCCGGTCACGACCGGCACCTTCACCTCGCGCCGCAGCCATTCGACAACCGAGCGCAGGTCATAGCCGGCATCGTGCGGGGTGAGTTTGTAGTCGGTGAAGCTGCCCAGCACGATGGCTTGCTGCCGCGCCAGTACGCCTGCCTGGGCCAGTTGCACCAGCATGCGCTCGACCCGGTACGGGTGTTCGTTGACGTCTTCCAGGAACAGGATGCCGCGGGTGCGCGGGAAATACGGGGTGCCCAGCAGCGAAACCAGCACCGCCAGGTTGCCGCCCCACAGGACGCCGCGGCAGTCGACCGGGTCGGCCTCCTCGGACTCGAAGCTCAGGATCTCGAGTTCGCCGCGCAGGGTTTCGCCGAACATCGCCGCGGTCAGGTCGTCCACGCGCTTGCCGCCGAAATCGAAGGCCGCCATCGGGCCGGCATAGCTGACGGCGCCGGTCCTGGCCAGCAAGGCTAGCTGGAAGAAGGTGAAATCGCTGTGTCCGACGAAGCGCTTGCCGCTGTCGGCCATGGCTTTCCAGTCTATGCGCGGCAGGATGCGGGACAGGCCGTAGCCGCCGCGCGTCGCCATCACGATCGGATGCTTCTGGGTGATCGCGCGCGTCAGCGCCGCCAGCCGCTGGTCGTCGGTGCCGGCGAAGCGTTCATGGCGCAGCAGCGCGCCGCGGTCGGCGACCGGATGGAAGCCCTGCGCCTTCAGGTGGCCTCGAGCGCGCGCGATGACCTCCGGGTCGGGCACCGCGCCCGAGGGCGAGACGAGGTAAACGCCGGGCCGGGTTCCCAAGGGCGGGAACTCCAGGCCGGGTCCATGGTCGTGGTCGTGGTGATGATCGTGGCCGCCGGCATCGCCATGATCATGGCCGGGGTGCGCATCGTGGCCGGGGTGGGCGTCGGCGGGGGAAGAGCGGCGTCGGTTCATGCGGACTCGGAAGGAAGTGGCGGGCCGCCGCGGGCGGCCTCGCGTTTCTGGCGGAAGAAGGCGCGGAGCAGTTCGCCGCATTCGGTGGCGAGCACGCCGCCCTCGACCCGGGTCTGGTGATTCAGCACGGCAATGGACGGCAGGTCGAGAACGCCGCCGCAGGCCCCGGTCTTGGGATCGGACGCGCCATACACCACGCGCGCCAGCCGCGCGTGCAGCATGGCGCCCATGCACATGGCGCAGGGTTCCAGGGTGACGTAGAGCGTGGCGCCGGGCAGGCGGTAGTTGCCGGCGGCCAGGCAGGCCGCGCGCAGGGCCTGGATCTCGGCGTGCGCGGTGGGATCGTGGCTGCCGACCGGGCGGTTGGCGCCCTCGCCCAGGATGCGACCCGAAGCGTCGCAGAGCACGGCACCGACCGGTACCTCGCCGTCGCGCCAGGCTTGTTCGGCCAGCGCCAGCGCGCGCCGCATCAGGATGACATCGGGAGAATCGGACATGGGAGGGAAGGAATGAACCGCCGCATTCTACCGCGCGGGGCGGCCCCGTTCGGCTCGGGAACGGCCTGGAGTCCTTACATATGACTGTCATGTTACTCCGTCATGATGCGGCGCTTGTCCAACCCACCCGACCGAACGATGACACTCGCCACCCAGCCCTCGCGCATGACGATCCTTGCCCGCAGCCTGTGCGCCCTGGCGGTCGCCCTTCCCCTGGCGGCCTGCCTGGGCGATGGCGGCGACGACGCGGCCCCCGCGACGCCGCCCGTCACCCCGCCTCCGGCCGCGGAGCCGACGCCCAAGAGCATCAGCCTGAAGATGCTGGGTCGCTATTCCGCCGGACAGTTCGGTGTCAGCGCCGCCGAAATCCCCGCCTTCGACGCGGCCAGCAAGCGCGGCTTCGTCGTCAACGCGCGCAATGGCGTGGTCGACGTACTGGACCTGAGCACGCCCGCCAGCCCCAAGCACATCGGCACCATCGACGCCTCGACCATCTCGACCGGCGCCGAGATCAACAGCGTCGCCGTCCATGACGGCATCGTCGCGGTCGCCATCCAGGCCGCGACGAAGACCGATCCGGGCTTCGCCGCGCTGTACAAGGCCGACACGCTGGCCCTGCTAGGCAAGGTCGGCGTGGGCGCCCTGCCCGACATGCTGACCTTCACGCCCGACGGCAAGACCCTGCTGGTCGCCAACGAGGGCGAGCCCAGCGACGACTACCAGATCGATCCGGCCGGCTCGGTCAGCGTCATCGACGTCTCGAATCCGGCGGCGCCGTCGGCCCGGGTGGCCGGCTTCACCGCGTGGAACGGCAAGGAAGCCGAGCTGCGCGCCAAGGGCGTGCGCATCTTCGGCCCCAAGGCCAGCGCCTCGCAGGACTTCGAGCCCGAATACATCGCCGTGTCCGCCGACGGCAAGACCGCATGGGCCACGCTGCAGGAGAACAACGCCCTGGCGCGCATCGACATCGCCACGGCCACCGTGACCGACATCCTGCCGCTGGGCTACAAGGACCATGGCCTGGAAGCCAACGCGATGGACGCCAGCGACGAGCCCGCCAAGCTGGATATCCGCACCTTCCCCGGCGTGCGCGGCATGTACCTGCCCGACGCCATCGCCTCGTACACGGCGGGCGGCAAGACCTATCTCGTGACCGCCAACGAAGGCGACGCCCGGGCCTGGGGCGAGGACGACGACGCCTATTGGGAAGGCGACGCCAGCAAGGGCTTCGTCGAGGAGTTCCGCGTCAAGCACCTGGTTCATAGCAGCGGCTTCGCCCGCCGCCGCGGCGACGATCTGCCGCCGCAGCTCGACGCGCTGGCCGCCGGCGCCCTGCTGAACCCCGAGACCTTCGCCTATTGCGGCGCCACGGCCGACAAGCCGGGCGCCTGCCGCGATGACGACATCCTGGGCCGCCTGCAGATCTCGTGGACCATGGGCTATCGCCAGGACGCCACCGGCAAGCCGGTCAAGTTCAACGCCCAGGGCATCGAGGACCCCACCGGCGACCGCATCATGTACGACCACCTGTATGCCTACGGCGGCCGCTCGTTCTCGATCTGGGACCAGGACGGCAAGCTGGTGTGGGACTCGGGCGCGCAGTTCGAGCGCATGCTGGCCAGCGACGCGTGCAAGGTGGGCCCCGACCGCGACGTGCCCTGCGCCGCCTACTTCAACACCGGCCATGACGAACAGGCCACCTTCGACAGCCGCAGCGACGCCAAGGGGCCCGAGCCCGAAGGCGTGGAAATCGGCGTGATGGGCGACAAGACCTTCGCCTTCATCGGCCTGGAGCGCATGGGTGGCGTGATGGTCTACGACATCACCGACCCCAAGGCACCGGTGTTCATGGACTACTTCAACACCCGCGCGAACTGGACCGAAGCGCCGTCCAACGACAACCTCGCCAAGATGGGCGACCTTGGCCCGGAAGGCCTGAAGTTCGTGCCCGCCGCGAAATCGCCCACCGGCCAGCCGCTGCTGCTGGTCGGCAACGAGGTCAGCGGCACGACGGCCATCTACGAAGTCGCGCGCGTACTGGAGTAGGCAAGCCGGGGCGCCGGATTCAGGCGCCCCGCTGCGGTTCCTTGCCCATGCCGAACACGATGACGGCGAAGGACACGGCGCAGGCGGCCAGGCCGGCCAGGAAGGCGGCGCGATAGCCGTAGGCGCCGATCAGCAGGCCCGCCAACGGTCCGGTCACGCCCGAGGTGATGTCCACGAAGGCCAGGAATCCGCCCACGGCGACGCCACGGCTCTCGGGGGGCACGCGGCGCATGGCTTCCACGCCCATGGCCGGGAACACCAGCGAGAACCCCACGCCCGTCAGGGTCGCGCCGGCCAGCGCGAAACCGGGGCTGGGCGCCATCCACAACAGGAACTGGCCCAGCGCCTCGATTACCAGCGAGACCGCCGCGACCTTGCGTCCGCCCAACTGATCCGGCAGCCGGCCAAAGAACAGCCGCACCAGGATGTAGCCCGCGGCGAAACCGGTCAGGGCCAGGCCCGCGCCTTCCCACCCGCGGCTGGCGAAATACAGCACGACGAAGGCGGTCAGCACGGCGAAGGGAGCCGAGGCCAGCGACAGCGCGCCGCCCTGCCGCCAGATCATGCCGATCACGCGCAGGAACGGCACCTGTTTCCTGGCGCCGGCCGCCACGGGCACGGGCGGCACCCGCGAGGCGATGAGCAGGCCCACCACCGGGAAGGCCACCGTGGCCAGCCCCACCGCCAGGAAATCCACGTTCTGCATGACCCACACGCCCAGCGGCGCGCCCAGGCCCAGCGCCGCGAACATGGCGATGCCCTGCCAGGACATCACGATGCCCGTGCGTTGGGGGCCCACCCTGCCTATGCCCCAGGTCATGGTGCCGGTCAGGAACAGGCTCTCGGCCGGCCCCATCAACAGGCGGCCGGCAACCAGCACGGCCAGCGCGACCGACGGGTGCGGAATCAGGGCCGAGGCCACGTACAGCAGGCCCGCCATCGCGGCCATGGGCAGGCCCATCATCACGGATTGGCGCGGGCCGTGCCTGTCGACGTAGGTGCCGGCGAACTTGCGGGTAAGAATCGTGGCCAGCGGCTGCAGGCCGATGATCCAGCCCACCGCCAGCGGACTGAAATCGAGCACGCCGTTGACATAGAGCGGCAAGGCGGGCAGCGGCAGGCCGACGGCCAGGAAGCCGGAAAAGACGATGGCGACCAGCGGCAGCAGGCGCAGCGTGGATTCGTGGGAAGAGGGAGAGGAGACGGAAGGCGTAGCGTTGTTCATCATCGGATGTCGATAAGCGGCGCGCATGGCCCCAGTGGGCCGGCGCGGCGTTCAGCGCATGGGATGACGTTTACGCTTACGACTGCAAACAGGAAGACCGGGCCGCATCATACCATTCGCCCGTGGCCAGGCCCCCTTTCGGACCCGCTGCGTGGAGCGGATGGATCACGCTGAAGTCCGTCTGGAGCGCCCGTGCGTTCAGCCAGACCAGGCAGAACGGCGCGGCCACGGCCGCGCACAGGATGAGTACCACCAATAGCCGTTCAGTCATGCGTACCACAGACCTCGTAAACAGCCCGCAGTCTACGCGTTCCCGTCGCGCGGCTGCCCCTGCGGTTCAGCGTTGTTTACCGTGGCGGGCAGCAGCAGGCGGAATTCGCTGCCCTGCCCCGGCGCGCTCTCGCACTCTACCCGTCCGCCATGCCGGTCGACCACGGCCTTGACGAAGGCCAGTCCCAGCCCGAAGCCCGGCTCGTCGCCGTCCTCCGCGCCGCCCACGCGCGAGAACTCCTGGAACAGGCGGGCCTGGTCCTCGGCGGCGATGCCCCGCCCCTGGTCCCGCACCGCGAAACACCACAGCTTGCCCCGGCGGGCCAGGCGGCAATCCACGCGCGTGTGGGGCGGGCTGTACTTGATGGCGTTGCCGATCAGGTTGATCAGCGCGCGCGTCAGTTGCGAACGGTCGCCGCGCAGCGGCGCGCCGTCCTCCGGTACGTCGGTGCCGAGCGCGATGTGCTTGGCCTGGGCCAGGCTCCAGCACTCGTCGGCGGCGTCCAGGAGCACGTCCGTGCCCTCGACCAGCTCGTCCCGGACCGGCGCCGTCGCCAGCCGGGCCAGTTCGACGAAGGACTCCGCCAGGGACTGCGTGCGCAGCACGTAGCGCCGGATGCGGTCCAGCAACTCGTCCTGCGCCAGTTCGCCCGGGTCGCTGCGGTGCAGTTCCAGCAAGGCCAGGATGGCGCCTTGCGGCGAGCGGATGTCGTGGGACAGGAAACGCAGGGCCTGATCGCGTTTGCGCTCGGCCTCGCGCAGCGGGTTGATGTCCACCAGGGTGGCGATCCAGGCGGTCTCGCCGCCCTCCTCTCCCGCGCACCGCGCGTACTCGAACAGAAAGGCCCGCCCGGCGGCATCGCGGCATTCGGCGAAATGTCCCGGCGCGACCGCCGCGGGCCAGCTGAGCGGGCCGCCGCCCACCAGCGTGAAGCCCGCCAGCAGGCCGGCCATGTCCGCCCCCTTGGCCGCGGCCGCGCCGAACTGCCGCACGGCCTGCCGGTTCGCCAGCAGGACTCGGCCGTCCTCGCCCACGGCCAGCGCCGCCTCGGGCAGGCTTTCTATCACGGACGACATGAAGGCCTGCACATCCAGCAGGCGTCCCGTGGCCCGGGCCAGGTCGTGGATGCGCCGGTCGATCAGATCGCCGGCGGGGGCCGCCGCGTCCTGCGGCAGCACCGCGCCATGGCGCTTCAACCTGCCCAGTTCGTCGACCAGATAACTGGCCGCGCGCTCCAGGCGCCGCCAGTTCCATCCCAGGTAGAAGGCCGCGATGGCCAGCACGGCCGCGCCGGGCGGCCACCACAGGCCCTCGGCCAGCAACAGGCCGCCGCTCGCAGCCGCCGCCACGCCTATGCCCGCCACCGACGCCGCCAGCGCCCAGCCCGGCGCGAACAGCCACAGCGCCGGCAGCATCGCGGCCACCAGCATCACCGTCAGCAGCGCGCCCATCCACGGCTCGATGATGCGGCGCGACGTGCCCGACATCAGGTTGTCGATCACGTTGGCCGATATCTCGACCCCCGGCGTGAAACGCTGGCGCGCCGACAAGGGCGTGGGATACACGTCGCCCAGGCCCGCGGCCGTGGACCCGACCAGCACGATGCGCCCATCCAGCGCACCGTCGGGCAGTTCGCCCGCCAGCACCTGGGCGGCGGGAATCGTGCGATAGGTGCCGGCGGGCCCGGCATAGTCGATGTGCATCCAGAAGTCCCGCAACCACGCGCCCGGCGCGGCCTGCGGGTCGGCCGGCGCCCGGTTGCCGGGCAGCGGATCGGCGACCGGGTGGCCGGCCACCCGCAGCAACGCCAGCGCGAAATGGTTCCATTGCCGATCCCGGGTGCCTTCGCGCAGGAAAACGCTGCGCACCACGCCATCGGCATCGGGCTCGACCGAGACATGCCCCAGCGCCCGGGCCGCGGACGCCAGCGGCGGCACCGGCAGCATGGCCTGCACCCTGGTCCCCGCTTCGGCGGTGAACACGGGCAGCACGACGTTGCCGCTGCGGCGTATGGCCTCGGCCATGCGCAGGTCCACCGACGGGTCGGCCGCAGGCTCGGACAACAACAGGTCCAGCCCCAGCGCGGCCGGCGACTGCTGGGCGATGCGCTCGATCAGGTCGATCTGCTGGTCGCGGCTCCAGGGCCAGCGGCCCACTTTCGCCAGGCTGGACTCGTCGATGGCCACCACCACGATGTCCTGGCTGGGCGCGGCGGGGTCCAGCCTGCTGAAGAAGTCGTAGACGGCCGCGTCGAGGCGGCCCAGACCATTCTGCCAGGCCAGCAAGGCGGCCAGCAG
The DNA here is from genome assembly GCF_003854895.1 of Pigmentiphaga sp. H8. NCBI lineage: Bacteria > Pseudomonadati > Pseudomonadota > Betaproteobacteria > Burkholderiales > Alcaligenaceae > Pigmentiphaga > Pigmentiphaga sp. H8. The sequence goes on from NZ_CP033966.1 coordinate 2,955,699, forward strand.
CAGTCCCGCGACGACCGCGATGCCGCGGATCGCAGACCGGGACCGCCGGGGCCCCGGGCGCTGCGTGGCGGATGGTACCTGGCGGTCCATGCGGGAAAGGCCGCGCTAGGGAAGCTGGATTTCCTGGCCGTCACCCGAACGCAGCGAACCGTCTCCGCTGCGGACGGTACGGTTGACGCGGAAACGTTGCGGACGTGTGAAGTCGCGCACGTAGCCGTCGCTGTCGGTCGCCCGGATACGGACGAAATATTCGCCAGCGGGCAAGGCCTCGAGCGCCCATTTGCGCTCCGTGGTGCGGCGCTCGGCGGCGATGCCGGCAAAGCCGGTGTCGCGCGCGACCTGGACGAGATAGTTCTGGCCTTCCTCGCCGTCCCAGCTCAACACGACTTCGTCGCCCTGCTGGCTCATGCCGAGCTTGCCGCCCACGGGCAGGCGCACCATGAAGCGGCGCGGGTCGCTGTAGGGCCCGGCGTCCGGCTTGCCGTCCTTGCCCTGGATGACGCTGCCCACGCGCCAGAAATAGTTGCCCGAGGTGAGTCCGCCCACGGCGTGGGAGTCCGCCGACAACATGTTTTCGTCGACGGAGGGATGGGTGAAGGCCTGGTCGCGCGACACCTGCAGGCGATAGCCGATGGTGCCGTCCGCTCCCGTCCAGCGAAGCACGGCCTCGGTCTGCTCCACCACGCCGCCGTCAGGCGGGGCGATGGTGACCGGGGGTTCGGGCCGGGCCTTGAGCTTGATCGGCCAGGTGACCGGACGGCCTTCGATACCCTGCGCGTCGACGCCGTTGATCCGCACCACGTAGTCGCCGTCGTCGAGCCCCGCGAAGCGCACGCGCGGCGTGGTGGTCACGAGGTTGCTGGCTACCTGTTCGGCGGTGCTGGCGGGCCAGATGAAGGCGCGGTAGGAGGCCGCGCCGGCCAGCGCGGGAAACGCCAGGTCGATGATGGGACGCTGTTGCAGGGCCTGGACACCGGACAAGTCCGGCGCCGCCAGCAGCGGCGTCAGCGTGGCCGCCGGCGCATCGGTGGCGACCGCGCCGCCCACGCCCGCCGCGACCCGCGCGGTGGCGCCCGAACGCGCCACGCGCAGTTCGACCTCCCCCTCCAGGACGTCGCTGGTGGCCGCGCTGCCTTCCCGCATCGAAACGCCGAATTCGGTGCCGCGCACGCCGGCGGCCATCAACGGCGTATCGACCTGGAAGCGGCTGCCCGTGGGCCGCTGCGGCGCCACGCGCGATTCGACGCGACCCTTGTCCAGGACCAGCGAGGTGTCGGCACGTTTTTTCGTCAGGCTGTACTTCAGGCGCTCCAGGCGCAGCTCGGAATCGCCCGCCACGCGGACCACCGAGCCGTCGGCCATCTCGAGCGTGGCGAAGCCGCCGGCATCGGTGCTCAGGCGGTCGCCGTCGATCAGCCGCATGTCACGTTCCAGCGCGCCCGTCGAGCCGCTGCGCGTCGTATAGCGCACGCCTCCCGAGACGTGGACCACGCGCGCGCCGCCGGGTTTCTTGCGCAGCAGTTCGTCGGGCACGACGATCACGGAGCCGGGCTTGAGCCTGTGCGGATTGGGGTTGCCGTTCTCGCGGGCCAGGGCCTGCCATTGGCCGGGATCTTCCAGGTAGGCCTGGGCGAGGTCATACAGGGTGTCGCCGTCGCGCACCAGGTGGCGCACCGGTTCGGCCTGCTGGGCGTGGGCCGCCATCGTGCCGAACGCGCAGGCGGCGGCGATCGCCCACGCGGACAGCCGGATGCCGGCATCCATGCTGGATAGGTTCTTCATGGGGAGTCGTCGTTGGAGTCGTTCGGGGCGGGTGGATCGGCCAGCATCTCGAAGCGGTAGCCCAGGCCGTAGACCGGCACCAGCCGCACGCCGTTATGCGGGCGCAGATCGAGCTTGCGGCGCAGCTGGGACATGTGAGTGGTCACGGTGCGGGTGTCGATGGCGCTAGTGCCCCACAGTTCTTCCAGCAGGTGTTCGTGCGTCAGCAGCCGCCCCAGGTTGCGGAACAGGTACAGCGCCAGTTCGTATTCCTTGGGCTTGAGTTCGACCGGCTCGCCGTTGATCCGGGCCTCGCGGCGGTGCAGATCGAAGGTATAGGCGCCGAAGCCCGGCTGGCTCGGGCGCGAGGCCTCGGGATAGGCCCGGCGCAGCAGCGCGGCCACCCGGGCCTGCAGTTCGATGGGACGGATGGGCTTGGACATGTAGTCGTCGGCGCCCGCCTGCAGGCCGTCGACCACGTCCTGTTCCTCGTCGCGGCTGGTGACGAACAGCACCGGCAGGTGCGGCGGCAGGTTGCGGCGGATCCAGCCCAGGATCTCGGGGCCTTCGATGTGCGGCACGTGCCAGTCCAGCACGAACATGTCATAGCTCTGGCGATGGAGGTCGCGCAACATCGCCCTGCCATCCTCGAACAGATGGCAGTCGTGCCCCGCCTGCAGCAGCGTCTTTTCTATGATCCGGGCATGTGCCGGATCGTCTTCCAGTATGGCGATGCGCACCTGGCCCCCCAAAGATCGATGTAAAGCCAGCGCATTTTATAACGGGGCGCGCCGCGACGCCCGGAAAGCCTCACTTTCCGGGGGATTTCGCGGCGGATCAAGGGGAAAACCGCCTGGGGGAAGGCGTCAGCGCATGCCGGGTCCGTCGCCGGGACGAGGCATCGCGGGGCCTGGCGAGCCCGACGGCATCGTCGGGGAACCGGGCGCGGGCGTCTCCACTTCCCGGTATTCCCGCAGCACGCCTCCGCCTTCGACGCTGCCGCTGACCGTCCCTCTTCCGTCCACGCGGGCCATGCAGGCGGCCCGGTCGGCTTGCGGCAAGGCGTTGCAGCGCTGGGTACGGTTCTGCTCGTAGGCCGAATCGCTGGCGCCGCGCAGGTTGCCGCGGCGCGACTCCTGCAGGGCCGCGCCGGCTTCCCGCCGGCATGTCGCGCGGTCCTGTCCGGACAGGCCGCTGTTGCAGCGCGCCATTTCCTCCTGGTAGGTGGAATCGGTGCCGGATGCGGCCTGCGCCGACGTAAACAGAACAGCCCCCAGGGCGGCCGCCGCCAGCCCCAGGGCGCGATGCTTGATCTTCATGTCCATGCCTGACTCCTTTCGCGCAGCAAAGGTCCCGGCGCGCGGGACCGGCGCGTCGATCCAGTGTAGGCGTGGCATGGCCGCCCGCGATGGACGCGGATCGCGACTATGTAAGCGTTCCGTACAGCAAAGACCGCAGCCCCCGGGGCCGGCGGGCCGCGGCCACGGCTTGTTACGAAGGTTGGCGCGCGGGCAACAGCGCCGCCGCGGGGGCCGGGGCCTGCCCTTCCCAGCCGCCGCCCAGCGCACGGATCAGGTTGACCGTGGAACGCGCCAGTTCCCCATCCAGGCGGGTCGCCACCCGGCGCTGCTGGAGCACGCTGCGATCGGCGTCGATCACGTCCAGGTAGCTGACCGATCCTTCGCGGTACTGGATCTGCGACAGCCGCGCCGCGCGCGCGGCGGACGCCACCGCCTCGTCCTGCGCGCGGTACTGGTCGGCCAGGATGCGCAGGTTCGCCAGGTTGTCCTCGACTTCCTTGAAGGCCGTGAGCACCGTCTGCCGGTAATTGGCGGCCTCTTCCTCGTAGGCCGCCCGCGCGGCCTGCAGTCCCGCCTCGCGTCGTCCGCCATCGAAGATGGGCAGCGTCAGCATCGTGCCCACCAGCGGCCCCAACAGGAAGGTACGGCTGGACCAGTTGAACAGATCGCCCAGCTGCGCGGACTCGTAGCCCAGCGCGCCGGTCAGCTCCAGCCTGGGGAAGAAGGCCGTGCGCGCCACGCCGACGCGGGCGTTGGCGGCGGCCATCGCGCGTTCGGCCGCGGCGATGTCGGGCCGGCGCTCGAGCAGGTCGGACGGCAGGCCCGGCGGCACCGACACCGCCAGCCTGGCCAGCGGACGCGCGGGCAGGCTGAAGGCGGCCGGCGCCTCGCCCAGCAGGATGGCCAGCGCGTGCTCGGCCGCCGCGCGCTGACGGGCGATGTCCAGCGCCTCGGACCGTGCCGAAGCCAGTTCCGTGCGCGCCCGCGCCAGGTCCAGTTCGCTGATGTAGCCTTCGTCGTAGCGGCGCTGGATCAGCGCCAGCGTGCGTTCACGCAGGGCCACCGTGCCGCCGTACAGCTCCTGCCCCGCGTCCAGTTCGCGCACCAGGAAATAGGCCTGCGCGACGTCGGCCTGCACGGCCAGTTGCACCGAACGCAGCAGGGCTTCGCCCTGCTGCGCCTGGGCCGACGCCGCGTCGACGCCGGCCGCGACCCGGCCGAACAGGTCCACCTCGTAGGCCACGGAAGCCTGGGCCCGCCACAGCGTCGACGGCGAGGTGTTCGCCTCGGCCGGCAGCCCCCTGGATGCCGGCGACGGCCGCTGCCGCGTGGGCCCCACGCCCGCGTCCACGCGGGGATACCGGTCGGCCCGCGCCTCGCCCAGCCGCGCCCTGGCCTGCGCCAGGCGCGCCACCGCCGCCTTGAGGTTCTGGTTCGCGTCCGCGGCCCGCTCCTGCAACTGATCCAGTACCGGATCGCCGAACACCGCCCACCAGCGGCCCCGGTGAGCTTCCTCGGCCGGCTGGGCGGTCTTCCAGTTGCCGCCGGCCGCTTCCTTGAACGAGGCCGGCACGTCGGCGCGGGGGGGATCGTAGGGCGGCGCCACCGCGCAGCCCGCCAGGACCAGCAAGGCGGCCAGCGCCGCGCCGCGCAGACTTTTCTTCATGGAATTCTCTTTCACTTCAGTGCCCCGGATGATGGGCCGCCACGATGGGCGCCTCGTGCTGCGCGGCCGAGTGCAGCTTGCGCGCACCCCCTGCCAGCCGCAGCAATACATAGAAGACCGGCGTCAGGAACAGGCCGAACAGGGTCACGCCCAGCATGCCGAAGAACACCGCCACGCCCATGGCATGCCGCATCTCCGAGCCCGCGCCGGAGGAGGTCACCAGCGGCACCACGCCCATGATGAACGCGATGGACGTCATCAGGATGGGGCGCAGGCGCAGCCGGCTGGCCTCGATGGCCGCCTCGACCACCGACCTGCCCTGCAATTCGAGCTCGCGCGCGAATTCCACGATCAGGATGGCGTTCTTCGAAGCCAGGCCCACCAGCACCATCAGGCCGATCTGGGTGAAGATGTTGTTGTCCCCGCGCGTCAGCCAGACCCCCGTGAGCGCGGCCAGGATGCTCATCGGCACGATCAGGATCACCGCCAGCGGCAGCGTCAGGCTCTCGTACAGGGCCGCCAGCACCAGGAACACCAGCAGCACGCTGATCGGGAACACCCAGACGCCGGCATTGCCCGCCAGGATCTGCTGGTAGGTCAGGTCCGTCCAGGCCAGCTTCATGCCGCGTGGCAGGACCTGCTCGGCGATGCGCTCGGCGGCGGCCTGGGCCTGGTCCGAGGAATAGCCGGGCGCCGGCCCGCCGTTGATGTCGGCGGCGGTGTAGCCGTTGTAGCGCACGACCATCTCCGGCCCGAAGGTCGGACGCACGTCCACCAGGGACGACAGCGGCACCATCTCGCCCGCGGCGTTGCGGGTCTTCAGCGCCAGGATGTCGTCCGGGTGGGCGCGGAACGGCGCGTCGGCCTGCGCGCGAACCTGATACACCCGGCCGAAGCGGTTGAAGTCGTTCACGTACAGCGAACCCAGGTAGATCTGCATGGTGTCGAACACGTCGGTGACGGCAACGCCCAGCTGCTTGGCCTTGACCCGGTCCAGCTGCACGTCCAGCTGCGGCACGTTGATCTGGTAGCTGCTGAACGTCGGCCCGAGTTCGGGCGCCTTCTGCGCCGCCGCCACGAAGGCTTGCGCCGCCGCGTCGAGTTCGGCGTAGCCCAGCGCGCCCCGGTCTTCGATCTGCAGCTTGAATCCGCCCAGCGTGCCCAGCCCCATCACGGGCGGCGGCGGGAATACCGCGATGAACGATTCCTTGATGGCCGAGAACTGCTGGTTGAGCGCGTCCGAGATCGCGGCGGCCGAGACGTCCTTGCCCTTGCGTTCATGGAAGTCCTTGAGCGACACGAAGACGATGCCGGCGCTCGAGCTGTTGGTGAAGCCGTTGATCGACAGCCCCGGGAACGCGATGGCGCTTTCCACGCCCGGCTGCTTGAGGGCGATGTCGGACATGCGCCGGATGACGTCCTCGGTGCGGTCGAGCGAGGCGCCGTTGGGCAACTGCGCGAAGGCGACCAGGTACTGCTTGTCCTGCGCGGGCACGAAGCCTCCCGGCACGATGGACGAAACGCCCAGCGTCAGCGCCAGCAGCACGCCGTACACGCCCATGACCATGGCCTTGCGCGAAATCACCCCCGTGACCCCGGCGCCGTAGCGATCGGAGGCCCGGCCGAACATGTCGTTGAAGCGGCGGAAAAAGCCGCCGAACAAACGGTTCATCACGCGCGTCAGGCCATCGGGCCGGGCATCGTGCGACTTCAGCAGCAAGGCCGCCAGCGCCGGCGACAACGTGAGCGAGTTGAACGCCGAGATCACCGTGGAAATGGCGATGGTCATGGCGAACTGCTTGTAGAACTGCCCGCTCAGGCCGGTCATGAAGGCCAGCGGCACGAACACCGCGACCAGCGTCAGCGCGATGGCGATGATGGGGCCGCTGACCTCGCGCATGGCCCGGTACGTGGCCTCGCGCGGGGTCAGCCCGGCCGCGATGTTGCGCTCGACGTTCTCCACCACCACGATGGCATCGTCCACCACGATGCCTATGGCCAGCACCATCCCGAACAGCGACAGCGCGTTGATCGAATAGCCGAAGCCCAGCATCAGCGAGAACGTGCCGATGATGGAGACCGGCACCGCCAGTAGCGGAATGATGGACGCGCGCCAGGTCTGCAGGAACACGATCACCACCAGCACGACCAGGGCCACCGCTTCCAGCAGCGTGACCACCACCGCCTTGATGCTGGCGCGCACGAACTGCGTCGGATCGTAGACGATGCGGTAGTCCACCGAGGGCGGGAAGTCCTTGGCCATGTCCTTCATGGCCGCCCGCACCTGGTCCGACACCGCCAGCGCGTTGGCGCCGGGCGACTGCATGATGGCCAGCGCCACCGCCGGCTTGTTGTCCAGCAGCGAACGCAGGCCGTACTCGGCCGCCGCCAGCTCGATCCGCGCCACGTCCGACAGGCGCGTCACGCCGCCGTCGGGCGAGGTCTTGAGCACGATGTTGGCGAAGTCCGATTCGGTCTGGAGCCTCCCCTGCGTGTTCACGGACAATTGCAGCGACACGTCGGACGCGCTGGGCGAAGCGCCGATCACGCCGGCCGCGACCTGCACGTTCTGCTCGCGTATCGCCGCCACCACGTCCGAGGCCGTCAGCCCCCGCTGCGCGACCTTCCGCGGATCCAGCCAGACGCGCATCGAATAGTTGCCGGCGCCCCACAGCTGCACCTCGCCCACGCCCGGGATACGCGCCAGGCGGTCCTTGACGTTGATCAGCGCGTAGTTGCGCAGGTAGGTGATGTCGTAGCGGTCGTCCGGCGAGATCAGGTGCGTCACCATCGTCAGCGTGGGCGAGCTCTTGATGGTCGTGACGCCCAGCCGCTGCACGTCCTCGGGCAGGCGCGGCAGCGCCTGCGACACCCGGTTCTGCACCAGTTGCTGCGCCTTGTCCGGATCCATGCCCAGGCGGAAGGTGACGGTAACGGCCAGGTTGCCGTCGCTGTTGGCCTGGGACTGCATGTACAGCATGTCCTCGACGCCGTTGATGGACTCCTCCAGCGGCGAAGCCACGGTCTCGGCGATCACCTTGGGATTGGCGCCGGGATACTGCGCGCGCACCACCACCGAGGGCGGAACGACTTCCGGATACTCCGAGATGGGCAGCTGGAACATCGCCAGCGCGCCCGCCAGCAGGATCAGGACCGACAGCACGCCCGCGAAGATGGGCCGGTCGATGAAAAACTTGGAGATATTCATGATGATGTCCGGGCCGCCTCAAACCTGCTTCGGCTGGCGGCCGGCCTGCGCACCGGCCGGCTGGTCGTCGACCGGCGGACCATCGCCCGCGAACCGGCCCGGCTGCCCCGCCATGGGAACCTCGCGCGGCGCCACCGGTTCGCCCGGCCGCACGCGCTGCAGGCCATTGACCACGATGCGCTCGCCCGCCTTCAGGCCGGCGTCGACCACGCGCAGGCCGCCGTTGGCGTTGCCCAGCCGGACTTCGCGATAGCTGGTTCGATTGCCCTCGTCCAGCACCAGCACGAAACGCTTGTCCTGGTCGGTACCGACCGCACGCTCGTCGATCAGCAGCGCGTCGCGCGGCTTGCCGCCGCCCAGTTGCACGCGCGCGTACAGACCGGGAATCAGTTGCCCGTCCGGGTTGTCGAACACCGCGCGCACGCGGATGGTGCCCGAGGCCACGTCCAGCCGGTTGTCGATGAAGCTGACCGTGCCCTTGCGGGGATGGCCCTCCTCGTTGGCCAGGCCAAGGTAGACCGGGATGGCGCCCGAGCCCGCGCGGCTGGCCTGCGCCATTTTCAGGTAGGTGGGTTCGTCCACGTCGAAGGCCGCGTACATGCGCGCCGTCGAGACCAGCGTGGTCAGCGGAGCCGACGCCGCCCCGGCGGCGACCACGTTGCCCACGGTGACCTGCGCGCGCGAGATGCGGCCGCTGACCGGCGCCGTGATGCGCGTGTATTCCAGGTTCAGGCGGGCGGCTTCCAGGGCAGCCCGGGCGGCCTGCAGGTTGGCCACCGCCTCGCGCGCGGCATTCTGCTTTTCCTCGAAATCGCGCCTGGCGATCGCGTTGTCCGACAACAGCCGCTGGCCGCGCGCCAGTTCGGAGGCGGCATAGGCATCACGGGCCTCGGCCGCGGCAAGCTGGCCCCGGACCCGGGCGACTTCGGCCGCGTAGGGGCGCGGATCGATGGTGAACAGCACCTCGCCTTTCCTGACCAGGGCGCCGTCCTGGAAATGCACCGCGGTCAGCGTTCCGGACACCAGGGGCCGGATCTCGACGCGGTCGACCGCTTCCAGCCGTCCGGAGTAGCCGCGCCAGTCCGTGATGGTACGGCTGACGACCTCGGCCACGTCCACGGCCGCCGCGGGGGCCGCAGCGGCGGGGGCTTCCTGGCCGGCCAGGGCCGGCATTCTCTGCACGGCGATGCCGCCGGCAGCGCCAAGCACGGCAACGCCCAGCGTGACCGCCAGCGCGCGTTTGCGAAAACGAAACATGAAAAACCTCGGGCTCGTATGGGTGAATACAGCGATGCCCGATTCTGAGTGTTATTGTGTTGCCGATAAATCCTGCGTTTTTACAAACACTATTCATCCAGAACGAACAATCGCTGCCCAACAGGCGGCAGGAGCCTTCCGTGGATAAATTTCAGGCCATGCAGGTGTTCACGCGCGTCGTCGAAGCCAACAGCTTCACCCTGGCGGCCGACAACCTCGGCTTGCCGCGCGCCACCGTCAGCACCACCATCCGCAATCTCGAACGCGCGCTGCAGGTCCGGCTGCTGAACCGGACCACCCGCAAGATCAGCCTCACGCCCGACGGCGCCTCGTACTACGAGCGCTGCATACGGCTGCTGGCCGACCTGGAGGAGGCCGAGACCTCGTTTCGAGACGTCGCGCGCCGGCCTCGCGGCCGGCTGCGCATCGATACGCCGGCCTCGATCGGCCGTTCCATCCTGATTCCGTCGCTGTGCGAATTCCATGAGCGCTACCCGGACATCGAGCTGGTGATAGGCATGAGCGATCGCCCGGTCGACCTGGTCCAGGAAGCCGTGGACTGCGCCATCCGCGTCGGCGAGCTGCAGGACTCCTCCATGGTGGCCCGGCGCATCGGCACCTTCGAGAGCCTGACCTGCGCCGCGCCCTCCTACCTCGAAGCCTATGGCGAGCCGCGCACGCTCCGGGACCTGGAGCGCCACCACGCGGTCCATTATTTCTCCGCCCGCACCGGCCGCACCATCGACTGGGATTTCGTCGTGGACGGCGTCTCCACCGAGGTCAAGGTCAAGGGCATCGTTTCGGTCAACGATTCGGACGCCTACGTGGCCTGCGGCCTGCAAGGCTTCGGCCTCATCCAGCCCGCCCGCTACATGGTGCGGCCGCACCTGGAGTCCGGCCTGCTGCGCGAGGTGCTGACCGACTGGAAGCCTTCCCCCATGCCGATCTCGGTGGTCTACCTGCACAACCGGCACCTGTCGCCCAAGGTTCGGGCCTTCGTCGACTGGGTCAGCGAACTGTTCGGCCGGTGCCCGCTGCTGGGCGGCGAGTGCCACACGGACGAGATGCCGCAGGAATGCGAGTTCGCCTGCCAGCCCAGCGGCCATACGGTCCGGTCTGTGATCGAACAGCACAACCTGGCCGAAAGCGTCTTCTAAGGCCCCTTGGCCGGTCGACCCTAGCCCCGGGCGCGGCCCTTGCCCACCCGGGCCTCCAGCGCCGCGCGGCAAGGCGCGAGCAGATCCAGCTGCTGCTTGTACACGCCCGTGCGTACCTCGAACATGCCCAGGAAGGAATGGAACAGGTTGTCGTGGCTGTAGGGCTCGTCGCGGCGGGCGGCCAGGCAGGCCGTGTCCACGCCCCAGTCGCGCGCCGCGCCGGGCGACATCCACATCACCATGGGCACGTGGGTCTGGGCGCGCGGCGCGATCGCATACGGCGCCGCGTGCAGGTAAAGGCCGTTCTCGCCCAGCGATTCCCCATGGTCGGACACGTAGACCATGGCCGTATCCCGCGTGGCGGCCTGCTTCTGCAACAGGCCAACGACCTGTGCCAGGAAGTAGTCGGTGTAGAGGATGGAGTTGTCATAGGCGTTGACCAGCGTTTCCTTGGGGCAATCGCCCAGCTGGTTGATGCGGCAGACCGGCTTGAAGCGCTCGAACTCCGGCGGGTAGCGCCGGTAGTAGGCCGGCCCGTGGCTGCCCATGGTGTGCAGCACGATGAAGGCGTCGCCCTGGTGGGCGTCCATATAGGCGGACAGGCCCTCCAGCAAGGCCTCGTCGCGGCAGCCCTCGGCATCGCAATGGGGATGGCGGGGCTTGCCCATGACGCTGTCGTTGGGCACGCGCAGGCAGGTGCCCTTGCAGTCGCTGTTGTTCTCGCGCCAGTAGACCGCCACGCCGGCCCGCTGGAGCACGTCCAGCAAGCCCTCGCGCGTCTTGGCCGCGCGGTCCGAATAACCCATCCGGCCCAGGTCCGAGAACATGCAGGGCACCGACACCGCCGTGGAGGTCCCGCATGACGAGACATTGGAGAAATTGAGTACGCCCAGGCGCGACAGCTCCGGCGTCGTATCGCGCGCATAGCCGTTGAGCCCGAAGTGGTCCGCGCGCGCCGTCTCGCCCACCACGAACACCACCAGGGACTTGCGGGGCCGCGCCGAGGCGCCCGCCGAACGGGTAGCGTCCAGGCCGATGGGCGCCACGACCAGGGCGGCTTCCTTGCTCCCCCAGCGCTGGCGCGCGTACTTGCCCAGCGCGTACAGATAGCTCGTGGGATTGATCTTCTGCGTCACCTGCCGGTGCTCGCGGAACAGCGGCGCATACACCGAATAGAAACCGCCCAGCATCGCCAGTCCCGTCACCAGGCAGGCCGCGGCCACCAGCAGGCGGGCCGCCACGCCCCGCGCGCCCGTCGCGTACTCCACGCGCAGGCGCCACAGCCCCGCCACCGGCAGCACGCCCAGCACCAGCAGATAGCCCAGCAGCCCCGGACTCAGCAAGGCGCTGGCCTCGCTCACGTCGGTCTCGGCCAGGTTCTGCACCATCACGTTGTCGATCGCGATGCCGTAGGTGCACATGAAATAAGCCGCCACGGCGGAAACCGGCAACAGCAGCGTCAGCAGCGGCTTGAACACGGCCCTGAACGAGCACAGCGTCAGCAGCGCCCCGAACGCCGACCACATCAGGATGGCGAACGACAGATAGAAGACGGCCGAGCCCGTGCCGTTCCAGGGAACGATGCGCAGGATCTCGCGCCAGACCGCGACGTTGTAGAAAAGCATCAACCCGGCGGCGATGGCGAGCGCCAGCCGCGTGCTGCTTCGAAGTCCCCAGCCGCGATCCCGGCCGGCCAGGAGCAGGCCCCAAATGAACGTCCCCGAGCGACGCTCGTGCAGTACGGAAGACAAACCGGTGCTCCCTTGAAGCAATGCCGGCAAGACTATCGGGGGCGCCATCGAATAAACGTCGAAAGCTTGTCGAATTTTTGTCGAATCGACAAATTGTTCACATACAAATAGTTTGCATGCTAATATTTTGCATGGACAAAATTGACAAACAGCTCGCCACCCTGACCATGGCCCTGGGCCGCACGGCTCGGGCCTACAAATCCGCGGCCGACACCTTGACCGCGGATTTCGGCCTGTCCCAGGCCACCGCCTGGCCGGTGGTGATGATCGGCCGCCTGGGCGACGGCGCCCGCCCCGGCGCCGTCGCCGACGCGCTGGGCATCGAGCCCTCGTCGGTGGTGCGCGTCATCGACCGCGTGGTCGAGCTGGGCCTGGTCGAGCGCCGCGAAGACGCTTCCGACCGCCGCGCCAAGTCCCTGTATCTCACGGCCGCCGGCCGGCAGTGCGCCGACCGGGTCGAAGCCGCCCTCATCCCCTTCCGCCGCGCCCTGTTCGCCGGCAGGAGCAAGGACGACATCGAAGCCTGCCTGCGCACGCTGGAAGGCTTGCAGACCGCGATCGAACAACTCGCCCAGGAAGCCGGTCCCGCGTCGTCCTCATGAAGCTCCCCACCCTTTCCGAAACGCTGTTCTCGCTCAAGAGCTACGCCGCCGCGGTCCTCGCCTTGTATCTCGCGATGCGCATGGGCCTGCCGCGTCCGTTCTGGGCCATGACCACCGCCTACGTGGTCAGCAGCCCGCTGGCCGGCGCGGTGCGCTCCAAGGCGGTCTACCGTGTCACCGGCACCACGCTGGGGTCGGCCATGGCCCTGGCCGCCGTGCCGCTCCTGGCCAACGCGCCGGAACTGCTGTCGCTCGCATTCGCGCTGTGGGTGGGGTTGTGCCTGTACATCTCGCTGCTCGATCGCACGCCCAGGTCCTATCTTTTCATGCTGGCGGGCTACACCGCCGCGCTGATCGGCTTTCCCGCCGTCACGCAGCCCGAACAGATCTTCGACATCTCGCTGGCCCGCGTCGAGGAGATCCTGCTGGGCATCACCTGCGCCACGCTCATCCACAGCCTGGTCATGCCGCAGGGCATCGGTCCCGTCCTCGTCTCCCGCGTGCAGCGCGCCTACGACGACGCCCAGCGCTGGATCGCCGACACGCTGGGCGGCAAGTCAGACGCCGGCCAGCTGGACCGCCGCAAGCTGGCCGCCGACGTCACCGACCTGCGGCTGATGGCGACCCACCTGCCCTTCGACACCTCGCACCTGCGCTGGACCTCGAATGCCATCCACGCCGTGCAGGACCGCATCTCGCTGATGATGCCGCTGATGTCCGCCATCGAAGACCGCCTGGCCGTGCTGCGCGAGATGCCCGCCGGCCTGGCGCGCCGCTGGGAAACGGTGATGCGGGACGTGGCCGCGTGGACCGGGGATCCCCAGCCCCGGGACCCGGTGCGGCTGGCCGGACTGGTGCGGGCCATCGACGCGAACCACCCCGCGGTCTCGCCGGACATGGGCTGGCGCGACATGGTCGAACTCAGCCTGGGCTCGCGCCTGAAGGCCCTGATCCATGCCTACGCCGATTCCAGCGCGCTGCGCACGCATATCGAGGCGGGCCTGCACGACGCGCGTTCCGAATCCATCCGCGAACAGCCCAGCTCGCCGCGCGTGCTGCATACCGACCGCGGACTGGCCCTGCTGTCGGCCTTCGCGGCCACCGTGGCCATCCTGGCCTGCTGCCTGTTCTGGATCGCCACCGCCTGGCAGGCGGGATCGGGCGCGGCGCTGATGGCCGCCATCTTCTGCTGCCTGTTCGCCACCCTGGACAACCCGGTGCCGGCGATACGGGTGTTCCTGAAGTTCACGCTGCTGTCCATCCCGTGCTCGGCCTTCTACCTGCTGGTCGTGCTGCCGGCCGTGCACAGCTTCGAGATGCTGGTGCTGACCACCGCGCCGCTGTTCCTCCTGCTGGGCGTCCTGATCGCGCGTCCCCCCACCACCGGCCGCGCGATGGCCTTCCTGTTCGGCGTCGCGTCGGCGCTGGCCATGCACGACACCCAGACCGCCGATCTCGTTTCCTTCGCCAACAGCATGCTGGCACAGGTGGCGGGCATCGTGGCCGCCGCCGTCTGCACGCGGCTGTTCCGCACCATCAGCGTCGACCACAGCGCGCTCAGGCTGCTGCGCGCGAACTGGCGGGAACTGGCCGAACTGGGCCGCGCCGACTCGGCCCGCAACATCGTTGTGACCGAGATCTCGGCCCGCATGCTGGACCGCCTGGCGCTGCTTGCGCCCCGCATGGCGGCCGCCCGCGCCAATGCCGACCTGCAAGGCGCCGACGTGCTGGCGGACTTGCGCGTGGGCCTGAACATGACGCAGTTGCTGCGCCTGCAGCCCGAACTGGACCGCGAACAGGTCCGCGTGCGGCCGCTGCTGACCGCGCTGTCCTCGTTCTTCGCCGGCCGGCGCCTGCCCACCCAGCGCCCCGCCCCCGATTTGCTCGCGCGGATCGACGCCCTGCTGCGCGCCGTGTGCGCGTTGCCGGCTTCAACCGCGCAGCGCGACGCCGTGGCCGCGCTGTGCGGCATCCGCCGCGACCTGCATCCCGATGCCGACGATTACCAGCCGGCGTCCCTGTTACCGGAGCCCCGCCATGTTCGCTGAAGTCAATGTCTATGGCCTGTACGTGCCCGCCCTGCTGCTGCTGACTTTCGCGGCCATCGTCGTGGCACGGCTGCTCGGACACGGGCTGGCCCGCCTCGGGTTCTACCGCCTGGTCTGGCACCCCCCGCTGTTCGACGCCTGCCTGTTCGTCATCGTGCTGGCCTGCCTGTCGCTCCTGTTCACTCGCGAGTTCTAACGTGATACCCAAGATTTCATTGCCGGCGCTGGGCCGGTTCGCATTGACCCTGCTGGTCCTGGCCATCGCCATCGCCGCCGGCTGGACCCTGTGGCAGCGCTACGAGGTACGCCCCTGGACGCGCGACGGCCGCGTGAAGGCCTACGTGGTGCAGGTCGCGCCCGACGTCACCGGCCCGGTCACCAAGGTAATGGTGCGCGACAACCAGGCCGTCCGCGCCGGACAGGTCCTGTTCGAGATCGACAAGGCCCGCTACGAGCTGGCCGTGCGCCAGGCCGAGGCCGCCGTACAGTCGCAGCGCGCGGCACTGGCCCAGGCCACGCGCGAAGTCCGCCGCAACGGCGAACTGGGCGAACTGGTCGCCCAGGAAAGCCGCGAACAGGCCCAGTCGCGCACCGAACAACTGCGCGCCGCGCTGGCCCAGGCACAGGCCAGCCTGGACCTGGCGCGACTGAACCTGGCGCGCAGCACGGTGGTCTCGCCCGTGAACGGCTACGTGACCAACCTGGACCTGCAAGGCGGCGCCTACGTCACCGCCGGCCATGCCGTCATGGCGCTGGTCGATCGCGACTCGTTCTACGTCGAAGGCTATTTCGAGGAAAACAAGCTGCCGCGCATCCACGTCGGCGACCAGGCGTCGGTGCTGCTGATGGGTGCCGGCGAAGCGCTGGAAGGACACGTCGAGAGCTTCTCCGAGGGCATCGCCGACCGCGACCGCAGCACCGCCGCCAACCTGCTGCCCAACGTCAACCCGACCTTCAACTGGGTGCGGCTGGCCCAGCGCATTCCGGTGCGCGTGGCCATCGACCGTGTGCCGGACTCGGTCAGGCTGGTGGCCGGCCAGACGGCCACGGTGGAAGTCCGCGAGCCGCCCGCGCCCCGCCGTCCCGAAGGAGCGGCTTCATGAAGACCCATGCCTTGCGCGGCCTGGCCGCCGCGCTGCTGACGGCGATGGCGGCATGCTCGACCGTCGGCCCCGACTACCAGGTTCCCGGCCAGGCCGCGGTCAGGCTCGATGCCGCCAACGGTCCGCTGGCCGGCCTCGCGGCCTCGTCCGCCCGGTCGGCGCCATTGCCTGCCCACTGGTGGCGCTTGTACGACGACCCGGTGCTGGACGATCTGGTCGGGCAGGCCTTCGCCGCCAATACCGACCTGCGCGTGGCCGCCGCCAACCTGCAACGCGCCGCCGCCGTCGTCGACGAAGCGGGTGCCGGCCGGCGTCCGAGCGTCTCGGTCAGCGCCGCGCCCGCCTATGGACGCGCCTCCGGCGCAGCCAAGGGCGTGCCCTATGCCCTGCCCGACATCGGCACCTACGACGCGGGCGCCGCCGTGTCCTATCAGGTCGACCTGTTCGGCAAGCTCTCGCGCGGCCTGGAGGCCGCCCATGCCGACGCCGATGCCGCCCAGGCCGCCTACGACCTGGCTCGCGTCAACGTCGCCGCAGGCACGGTGCGTGCCTATGCCGACACCTGCGCCGCCGGGCAGCAACTGGACGTGGCCCGCCATTCCATCGTGCTGCAGGAACGGTTCGCCGATCTCACCCGCAAGCGCGCCGGCATGGGCCGGGGGACCTCGCTGGACGTCAGTCGCGCCCAGGGCCAGCTCGAACAGTTGCGGGCGGCCGTGCCGCCGCTGGAAGCGCAACGCGCCACCGCGCTCTACCGGCTGGCCGTCCTGGTGGGCAAGGTGCCGGGTTCGATGCCCGCTTCCCTGGCCACGTGTCACGCGCCGCCCACCCTGCGCGATCCCGTCCCCGTGGGCGATGGCGCGGCGCTGCTGCGCCGGCGGCCCGACATCCGCCAGGCCGAGCGTTCGCTGGCCGCCGCCACCGCCCGCATAGGCGTGGCCACGGCCGAGCTGTATCCCAGCATCTCGCTGGGCCTGTCGGCCGGCAGCACCGGCACGCTCTCGCGCTTGGGCGCCGACAACAGCTTGCGCTGGAGCCTGGGGCCGCTCATCTCCTGGAGCCTGCCCAACACCGGCCTGGCGCGCAGCCATATCGAACAGGCCGAGGCAGGCAGCGCGGCGGCGCTGGCCCGCTTCGACGCCGCGGTGCTGAACGCGCTGCGCGAGACCTCCAGCGCGCTGACCGTCTATGCCCGGGACCTGGACCGGACCGACGCGCTGCGCGCCGCCCGCGACCGCAACCGCGAGGCCGCCGAACAGGCGCGCACGCTGTACCGCCTGGGGCGTACCGATTTCCTGACGGCGCTGGACGCCGACCGCACCCTGGCCGGTTCGGAAAGCGCGCTGACCGCCGCGCAAGGACAACTGGCCGCCGACCAGGCGGCGCTGTTCCTGGCGCTGGGCGGCGGCTGGGAATAACGGCCAGCTACTTCTTGCCGCTCTTCTTCGCCTTGCCCTTGCCCGCGCCGCGCTTGGCGGCGGGTCCGGGCCGGCCCTTGCGGTAGTCCTCGTAGAACTGTTCGGCCATCTGCCGCAAGGCCCGGCCGATCGCGGCGTATTCGTATTCGTTCAGATTGGCCAGCGATACGCGTCCGGCGGGCCGCAGCGTACCGAAGCCGCTGCCCGGCAGCATCACGATACCGGTCTCGTCCGCGATGCGGAACAAGAGATCGGTGGGCGCCACGTTCTTCTGTATCCACGTGGCGAAATCCGGGCCGTGCAGGTCCTTCGCGATCGCGCCCAGGTCGAGCAGCGTGTAGTAGTCGACCGCGTTCTCGTCGTGATGCCGGGCGATGCCCAGCTCGCGGTACAGCGCCGCCTGCCGCCGGCGTATCAGCTTCTTGAGTTCGGCCTTGTAGCCGTCCTGCTCGTCCATCAGCGCGAACAGCGAGAACAAGGCCATCTGCACCTGCTGCGGCGTGGACAGCCCGGCCGTGTGGTTCAACGCCACGGACCGGCTGTCGGCCACCAGCCGGTCGATGAACTTCAACCCTGGCACGTCCGGCGTGAGCGAGGCATAGCGTTCGTTCAAGGCCTTCTTCGTCGAAGCCGGCAGCCCGCGCAGGAGCTCGTCCATGACGTTGTCCTGGTGCACGGCGATGGCTCCCAGCCGCCAGCCCGTCGCGCCGAAGTACTTCGAATACGAATAGACCAGGATGGTGTTGCGCGGGCACGTGGCGAACAGCGACTGGAAGCCGTCGGCGAAGGTCCCGTAGACATCGTCGGTCAGCACGATCAGGTCGCGCCGCCGGCTCTCGATGATGCCGCGTATGCGCTCGAGCCCATGGCCGTTGATCTTGCAGGACGGCGGATTGCTGGGATTGATGCAGAAGAAGACCTTCACCGCCGGATCGAGCAGCTTGTCGATCTCGGCGTCGGGATACTGCCAGCCCTGGTCGGGGTCGGCGTTGACGTAGACCGGCTCCAGCCGGTAGTCGTTCAGGCGCGGGATCTCCATGTAGGGCGTGAAGGCCGGCATGCCGATCGCCACCTTGTCCCCCGCCTTGATCAGCCCGTTCTCCTTCATCGTGTCGAAGACGTAGGTCATCGCGGCGGTGCCGCCCTCGGTGGCGAAGACATCGATGTTCTGGTTGCTCAGCAAGCCGCCTACCATCTCCTTGACCAGATAGGTCCGGACGATTTCCTCGGTGATCCGCAGCATGCGCGGCGGCACCGGGTAGTTGTCGCCCAGCACCCCCTCGACCATCTCGTGCAGGAATCCGGAGGCGGACAACCCCATCTGGTCGCGCACGTAGCTCAGCGCGCGCCCCAGGAACACCACGCCCTCCTGGTCGCGGTTCTCGGCGATGTAGGCGTTGAAACGGTTCTCGATGCCCTCGATCCGTGGCAGGCCGCCTATGCCGTGCGGCATGTACGAGAAGGACAATTCCGACTCCAGCGCCGCGAACAGCCCCAGCCGGAAGAACGCGCGCCGCGGCACGATGGCCAGGAAGTTGGGATTGCCCCGCCCCGCGTTGAGCATGAGCCGGTTCTGCTGGCTGGAGGCCAGTTCGATGAGCGCGTCCTTCAGTTCGAAAGGACTCAGTTTCGCGTACCGGCTGTAATCCGCTGTCGACATGATGGCCTCCGTGCGTGGATGGCTTGCGATGGGACCCTAGGCGAAGGCGACGACCAGTGGGCCGAGCAGGGTCAGGAAGACGTTGGCCAGGGCATAGGTCACGGCGAAAGGCACCGTGGGCACCGAGTTGCCGGCCTTGTCCAGCACCTCGCCGAAGGCCGGATTGGCGCTGCGCGATCCGGACAGCGCGCCGGCGAACACCGCCGCGTTGTCGTAGCGCAGCACGTAGCGGCCGAACAGCATGGTGATGAGCAGCGGCACGATGGTGACCGCCACGCCGATCAGGAAGATGGACAGGCCGCTGGTACGTATGGTGTCGACGGCCTGCAGTCCGGATTGCAGGCCCACCACGGCGACGAACCCCGCCAGGCCCAGGTCCCGCAGCAGCGTCGAGGCGCCGGAGGGCATGTTGCCCAGGCTCATCCGCCGCGTGCGGTACCAGCCGAACAGCAGTCCGGACAGAAGCGCCCCGCCGCCGCTGCCCAGCGTGAGCGGAATCGATCCGATGCGCAGCACCGCCAGCCCGATGATCAGTCCCACCGCCAGGCCCAGGCCGTGATAGATCCAGTCGGTCTTGTCGCTGGGCACGATCACGGTGCCCACGCTGTGCGCCGCGCGCTGGATGTCGTTGCCGGTGCCGAACAGCACCGCCACGTCGCCGGCCCGGATCACCGTGCCCGGCTCCATCGGCAGCGGCCGGCCGTCGCGCTTCAGGCCCAGCACCACGATGCCGTGGCGGATGTCGGCGGCGATGCCCGTCCGTATCTGCGCGACGGTCTTGCCCAGGTAGCCGGCACCGGTGATCAGCACGTCGCGCGTGACCATGACCATGTCCATGCCGCTGGACGACAACACCTCGTCCCCCAGCGCCTGGCGCGCCGCCATCACGGCCGCCCGCCTGCCGGCCAGCAGCACGATGTCGGTGGCGTGCAGCTTCAGGTCGGCCTGCGCGGGAATGATCTGGCCGTCGCGCTTGATGCGCTCGACCGTCACCGCCATGCCGTCGGGCGCCAGCGCCTCGATCTCGGCCACGGTGCTGCCTGCCCCCGGGCCGGCGCGATAAAGCCGCCCCACCACCTCGGGCGCCGCGAGCTGCTCGCCCGCGCCGGGCACGATCATGCCGGCGCTCATGGCCGTCTCGGCCTTCACCGCGTCCTCGCGGATGTCGCGGCCCATGAACTTCGGCAGCACGTTGACGCAGATGATGATGGCGCCGAACGAACCGAAGATGTAGGTCACGGCGTAGCCGATGGCCACGTTGGCCTGCAGGCGCTGGAGTTCGTCGGGCGGCAGGCCCAGCTTGGCCAGCGCCGAGCCGGCGGTGCCGATGATGGCCGACTGCGTCAGCCCCCCCGCCGCCACGCCGGCGGCCAGGCCCTTGTCCAGGCCGAACAGGCGCGCCAGCACCACCACGGTCACGAGGCCCGTGACGGCCAGCACCGCCGCCATGGCGATTTCCTTCAGGGATTGGCGTCCAAGGGACTTGAAGAACTGGGGGCCGCTCTCGAAACCGACCGCATAGATGAACAGCGCGAAGAGCACCGCCTTGACGCCGTTGTCGATGGAGACGCCGAGCTGGCTGAACAGCACGGCCACCAGCAGCGACCCGGCCACGCCCCCGAGCTGGAACCTGCCGAACTGGAATCTGCCTATCCAGAAACCGATCGCCAGCGAAAGAAACAGCAGGATCTCCGGCGACTGCCTGATGGCCTCGAGTACCCACGTCATGACCTGCCCCCGTACGAATGCTTCGGTCCGTTACCCGCGGCATTCGTGACACCGGGGATCGGACAGGGAAACCAACCGGTAACGCGACAAGGCACTGCATCCAGCCCGGATACTCTATCCGAAGTCATCACAACGTGCTACCTGTGCACGCTGCTTCATAGGAGGCGGGGCTTACTCAGGCCCGCTTGCGCCGGCCCGCGGCACCCGGCCGCGAAAAGGCGGCGCGCAGGGCGTCGACCGTCTTCCGGCAGGCGCAATCCGGCCCGTGGTCGTTGACCATGCCCACGGCCTGCATCAGCGAATACATCGTGGTCGGGCCCACGAAGCGCCAGCCGCGCCGCTTGAGTTCCTTGGACAGGGCCCTGGATTCCGGCGACTCGGCGCGCGGCGGTCCCTCGTAGGCACCGGCGGGTTCGTAGCGCCACAGGAAGGCCGCGAGCGAGCCTTCCTCGGCGCGCAGCTCGCGCGCCCGGGATGCGTTGTTGATCACCGCCTCGATCTTGCCCCGGTGCCGCACGATGCCCGTGTCGGCCAGCAGGCGTTCGACGTCGCGGGCGCCGAAAGCGGCCACCTCGTCGATCTCGAAACCGGCGAAGGCCCGCCGGAAAGCCGGCCGCTTGCGCAGGATGGTGAGCCAGCTCAGGCCGGCCTGGAACCCCTCCAGGCTGATGCGCTCGAACAGCGCCGCCTCGCCGTCCAGGGGGCGCCCCCATTCCTCGTCGTGATAGGAGACATACAGGGCATCATTGCCGGCCCACGCGCAGCGGCGCGGCGGTTCATCATGGTCGTTGGCTTGCATGGACACGGGCCCGAAAAGAGAAATCCGATATATTCTCGCGCATGAACACAGCGCGGCGCCCACCGGCCGCCGCTTTTTTTCGCCATGGAACAGATCGACATCGACGACGGCACGGCCGACCGCTTCCTGCTGGACGCACCCGGCACCTCGCTGCTGGTCTTCACCAGCGACACCTGCCCCAACTGCCGGCTGGCGCGCGCCCAGCTTCCCGACATGAGCCTGCCGGTGGCCCGCATCTGCTGGATCGACGCGGGCCGCAACCGGGGGCTGGTCGAACGCTACGAGGTGTTCCACCTGCCCTCGATGTTCGTGGTCAAGAACGGGGTCTACTACGGCGCGGTGCAGGCGACCCTGGCCGATTGGGACATCCGCCGCCAGGTCTCGCTGGCGCTGGACAGCTACCCGGCCGAACTGCCCTAGCCCGGCGCCTCTCAGGCGTGGGCCGGGTCCCAGCTTCTCCACAGCGCCGCCCCGCCGGTCAGCCCGGCATCGTTCGAGCCCACACGGACATGGGGCGGCAGGCAGGCCGCATCCACTTCGCGCGCATTGCCTCCGCCCAGGTGGATGCGATCCGGCTTGAGCAGGATGTCGACCAGCGCCAGCGCGCGCGCCAGGCGCCGGTTCCAGCGCTCCTTGCCCTCGGCCCGCAGCGCCGCGTCGCCCAGGCATTCCTCGTAGGTCTTGCCGTCCTCCATGGGATGGTGCGCAAGCTCCAGGTGCGGCATCAACCCGCCGTCGCGGAACAGCGCCGTGCCCACGCCGGTGCCCAGCGTCATGACGAACTCCAGGCCGTCGCCCTGCTCGAGGCCGTAGCCCTGCATGTCGGCATCGTTCACCATCCGCGCCGGACGGCCCAGCCGGTCGCCCAGTACCTGCGCCAACGGAAAGCCCACCCAGGCCGGCGAATCGAGATTGACGGCGGTCAGCACGCGCTGCCGCCTGACGACTCCGGGAAAACCGATGGAGATCCGGTCGTAGCCGCCTAGCGGAGCAGCCAGCCGCGCCACCTCGTCCACCAGCCGGTCCGGCGGACACGGCCGGGGCGTGGGCACCCGCAGGTGCTGGCCCAGCAGCCGGCCCGCATCGTCGATGACGGCGGCTTTCAGCCCCGTACCGCCGATGTCGACGGCCAGGATGCCCGGCGCGGGCGCGGCTTTCATGCACCGCCCCGCTGCTCCGGCCGCGGCCCGGTACGCGGCAACGGATCCCGCCGCAGCGTCTGCAGGATGCGCTGGCCCACCCGACCGTCGACGGTCAGGCCCGCCCGCAACTGCTCGGCGGCCACGGCGTCGCGCGTGCGGCTGCCCGGGATGCCGTCCGGCGTGCCGATGTCGTGGCCCCTTGCCAGCAGCAAGACCTGCAATTCGCGGATCTCGGCGCGCGACAGGCCCGGGTCGTCGGTCGGCCAGGGCGTGGCGATGGGCGGCTCGCCGCGCAGCCGGTCGATCAGCAGACTGACCGCCAGCGCGTATTTGTGCGAACCGTTGTAGCTCAGGATGGCGTCGAAGTTGCGCGTGGCCAGGAAGATCGGACCGCCCGCGCCGGTCGGCGCGAACAGATAGGCCGGCGACTGCGGGGCCGGCTCGCCGCCGCGCAGTTGGTCCGGCCGGCCGCCGTCCACGCGGGTCACGCCGCGGGCCGTCCATTCGGCCAGCGTGCGGCGCTCCGAGCCCGCGAACTCCTGGTCGGCGGGTACGCCCGCCGCCACGCCCGCGGGCAGCTTGACCTCGATGACCGGCAGCAGGCCCCGCGTCCATTGCGCGCGCCGCTTGCGCAAATGGCTGGCCGTGGACGCCAGCGCGTCGGGCAGCGATCCATACAGGTCTATCCTGCCGTCCCCATCGCCGTCGGCCGCGAGTTCATAGTACGAAGTCGGAATGAACTGGGTCATGCCGAAGGCGCCGCTCCACGATCCCACGAAGCTGTCCGGCTGCACGAGCCCGTCGCGCAGCATCCGTATCGAGGCATAGACGTTCTTGGTCCACAGCGGCTTATTCTCGGTGCACGCGCGGGTCAGCCACGCATCCAGCACCCGGGTCTTGCCCAGCACCCGGCCGAAGTTGGTCTCGATGCCGAAGATGGCCACCATCACCTCCCCGTCCACCTCGTAGCGCGCGGCAATCTGCGACAGCGGCGCGGCTTCGGCCTCCATCAGCTTGCGCCCATCGGCCACCCGTTCCTCGTCCACGGTCTTGGCCAGATAGTCCCACCAGGTTTCCTTGCCCTCGGGCTGGGCGCGGGCCGAGGCTACCGTGGAAGCCAGCAGCGTCGCGCCCTGCGTGTAGGTATCGAAATCGGCCACCTGGATGCCGTTGGCGGGAGCCGCCGGCCGCAGCCTGGCCAGGCAGGCGCCGGTGTCGAGTTGGGCATGGGCCTGGGCGGCGGCCAGCATCGCCAGGCTTGCGGCCAGCAGCCTGGTCCGGGAAAGAACCTGCGTGGAAATGGCGGTCTCCTTGGTCGAATCGCGGATAGGGATAGCGGTCATCCGGCATCCGCGGATGCCGGGGCCAGGCGCTCGAAGAAGCGCCGCATGATGGCATGGGACACGGGCGTCTCGGCCACGCCCGCGCGCAGCGCCGGCACGTCCAGTCCTTCGTCGGCCAGCCCGGCCTGCATCACGTCGAAATACGCCCGCATGACGGGCACGGTGAATTCGGGGTGGAACTGCACCGAGACCGCGTTCGGGCCATAGCGCAGCATCTGGTGGCTGTCCTTGCCGTTGCGGGCCAGTACGGCCGCGCCGGCGGGCGGCTCGGCCACGGTCTGTTCGTGGATGAAGTGGGCGGCGAAGAGGGACGGCATGCCGTCCAGCAGCGCGTCGCCAGCGGCCTCGGCCGTCAGCTCGACCTGCTGGGTGCCGATCTCCCGGCCTCCGTCCAGGTAGTCCACCCGTCCGCCCAGCGCATGGCTCATCAACTGGTGGCCATAGCAGATGCCGAACACGGGCAGCGACACGTCCATGGCATCGCGCACCCAGCCCGCACAGGCCTCGCTCCACGGCGCATGGTCGGTCACGTTGGCGCGCGAGCCGGTGATCAGCGCCGCGGCGTAGCGTGACGGCGCCTCCGGCGTCTCGCCCTTGTAGGCGGCCACGCGGGCCAGGCGCGCGGGGTTCAGGCCGGCCACCTCGCCCACCATGCGATCGAAGCCGCCGTAGGCCGCGCCGACCGCCTGCGGCGGACCGCCGGTCTGAAGGATGAGGATGGGAAGCATCTGGGGCACCTCTGCCATGGACATCCTTCCATGACACCTTATTTCCCGCGCCGCGGCAACCTCAGGCGGGCGTGCCGGCTTCGCCGATCAGTCCGCCCAGCAGCAGCACCGCCAGCAGGAACCAGAAGATGGCGCCCAGCACCGAGCGGTTCATCAGCGAACGTATGCCGGCGTAGAGCAGCAGCAGCCCCAGGACCAGCAGCGCGAAATTGAACAGGGTCGGGCTCATGCCCAGCGCCTCGGCCAGGCCCGAGGAAAACGCGCCGACGGCTTCGCCGAAACCGCCGAACACCGTCTTCAGCGCGGCGACGATGGTGCGGATGGCTTCGCCCAGCATGGCCCCCAGCCATTCGAAAGTGGATTCGCTTTTCATGTGCGGCGACGTGATTGGAACGCGGCCATTATGGCGCATGCGCCGCAACGCCATGATGGCCGACATCGTTGGAAACATCGCGCCGGCGCCGGTTGCAAAACCTTACAACCCATGCCGGCGGCGGACATATGGCGACGCGCCGAAAGCCACCATACTGGCCGGTGATCCTCTCCCTGGAATACCGACCCACTCAAGGAGGCATCATGGTTCGAGCTTTCGTCCACGCCACTTGCGCCGCCGCCGTCCTCGCGGCGGGCTGCTCATCGCTGATGGTGAGCGAACCCGCGAAGATCAGCGACGGCGCGATGGTGGCCCCCAACGGCATGAGCCTGTACACCTTCGATCGCGATCCCGTGGG
This sequence comes from Pigmentiphaga sp. H8, assembly GCF_003854895.1. NCBI lineage: Bacteria > Pseudomonadati > Pseudomonadota > Betaproteobacteria > Burkholderiales > Alcaligenaceae > Pigmentiphaga > Pigmentiphaga sp. H8. The sequence continues at coordinate 2,981,102 of NZ_CP033966.1, forward strand.
CCAGAGCGCCTGCAACGGCGTCTGCGCGCAGAACTGGCCGCCCTTGACCGCCCCCTCGGGCGCCACCCGCACCGGGGACTGGATGGTCATCACCCGCCAGGACGGCGTCCGGCAGTGGGCCTACCGCGGCAAGCCGCTGTATTTCTGGACCAAGGACCGGACGCCCGGCGACCGCACCGGCGACGGGGTCAACGGCATCTGGCACCTGGCCCGGCCCTGAGGGGCCGGCTTCAGGCCGCAGGCGCCCCGCCCGCCGGCCCCGTGTCGGCGCGGACGGGCAGGTGCTCGGCCTGGTCGCTCGGGATGGGGGCATAGTCCGGGCCGAACGACACCTCGCCCAGCTTCCATCCCGCCGGCCGCCGCACGGCTCCCCAGAAGCGCCGGGCGGCCTGCCACTGCTGACCGACCAGGCCATGGTCGTTGTCGGCGTCGACCATGGGATCGCTGACGCCCGTCGGGCGGATCTTCTCGCCATACAGGGCCGTGCCGAACAGCATGTCCCAGAAGGGCAGGACCTGCCCGAAGTTGCAGTTGTGCAGCGAGGGACGCTCGGGGTCCCGCACCATGTGGTGCAGGCGATGGAACTTGGGGTCGACCAGCACGCGTTCGCCGATGCGGCCGAAGCCGAAGCGCACGTTGGTGTGCGACAGGTTCTGCACCAGTTCGCTCAATAGACCCAACAGCGCGAACTCGGAAGGCTCCACGCCCATCGCCAGGCCGACGGTGGCCAGGATGAAGGATTGCAGCACGCCGTCGATGTAGCTGCCGCGGTCGTTGGTCCAGCAGCTCATCTGGCGCTGGCTGTGGTGCATGCTGTGCAGCGCCCACCACCACGGGATGGCGTGCTGGGCGCGGTGCATCCAGTAGTAGACGCAGTCGTAGACCAGGTAATAGACCAGGAACAGCAGATAGGGATGGTCCTCGAACCAGGGCACCCAGTGCTTGAGCCCGGAAGACACTGCGGACCCGGCGTCGGCCTCGCCCCCCAGCCCGCCCAGCATGTTGGCGAACGGCGTCAGGATCAGGTAGCTGAACAGCGGGAACAGGCCCAGCAGCATCAGCAGCGTGTACAGCCGGTCGATGCGCGTGAGCCCTCGTTCCTCCCAGCGCTCGGCCGGCGCGAGGGTTTCCAGCGGACGGAAGATGAAACCGATGATGAAGAGCTGCAACAGCGCGATCAACAGCGCCTCGGAGATCTCCAGCGGATTGCCCGCGCTATCGGCGATGTGCAGGAAGACGACGGCCGGTTCGACGAGATGAGTGCTGACCCAGGCGATCAACTGGGTCCAGAGCGATGCCAGGAGGGACATGGAAATCGGTATGGGGTTCGAGGCTGCGCATACTGTAGCACCGGGCTGGCCGGGACTGGCCCGGCCTCGGGGGCGTCTGATAAGATGTATTCAATATATATGTTTATCGGCGGCCCCCCATGCTCGACCTCAATCTATGCACCGACGAGGAAATCGCGCGCCTCGTCTCGGCCTTCTACGCGCGGGTGCGGCGGGACGACAAGCTGGGCCCCATCTTCGAAGCCCATGTGGACGACTGGGACAGCCATCTGTCCAAGCTCACCGATTTCTGGTCTTCCATCCTGCGCGGCACGCGGCGCTACGGCGGTACGCCCATGACGCGGCATGCCGCCCTGCCCGGCCTGGACGAGACCTTGTTCGCGCGCTGGCTGGAGCTGTTCGACCTGACAGCCGGGGAACAGGAAAACCAGGCCATGGCCGCGCGTGCGCGGGTCATGGCCCGCCGCATCGCGCAAAGCCTGTGGCTGGGCTACCAGATGCAGCGCCATCCCGACCGCCTGGCGCGCGAGCTGCCATGCGCCTGACGGTCCAGAGCGACTACGCGCTGCGGCTGCTGATGCATGTGGGCGCGCATGCCGACAGGCTGTGCACGATCGCCGAGATCGCGCAGGCCCACGGCATTTCCGCGGCCCACCTGATGAAGGTCACGCACCGCCTGGGGCAGCTGGGCTACCTCGAGACGGTGCGCGGCAAGGGCGGCGGCATGCGGCTGGCCCGCCCGCCCGAGCGCATAGGGCTGGGCGACGTGCTGCGCGACCTGGAACCGGACTTCCATCTGGTCGAATGCCACGGCACCGGCAGCACCTGCGTGCTGACCGGCCACTGCCGGCTGACGGGCATCCTGGATGCCGCCCTGCAGCGCTTCCTGCACCATCTGGACCACTACACGCTGGCCGATCTCCTGCCGGTGGGCGAACTCCCCCTTCTTCCTTCGTTTCCGATCAAGGCCGCCTCATGAATCTGCAAGAACTGCTGGGCATCGCCCTTCCCGTCATCCAGGCACCCATGGCCGGCTCGCAGGCCAGCGCGCTGGCGATCGCCGTGTCGAACGCGGGCGGACTGGGCTCCCTGCCCTGCGCGATGCTGGGGCCCGACGCGCTTCGCGCCGAACTCGACAAGCTGCGGGCGGGCACCGACCGGCCCTACAACGTCAACTTCTTCTGCCATACGCCGCCCGTGCCCGATGCCGCGCGCGAAGCGCAATGGCGCCAGGCACTCGGCCCATACTACGCCGAGTTCGGCATCGATCCGTCCGGCATCCAGCCCGGTCCCGGACGCGCGCCGTTCACGGCCGAGATCGCCGACCTGGTCGAGCCCTATCGGCCTCCCGTGATCAGCTTCCATTTCGGCCTGCCCTCGGCCGAACTGCTGGCCCGCGTGAAGTCCTGGGGGTCCAGGGTGCTGTCGTCCGCCACGACCGTCGACGAGGCGCGCTGGCTGCAAGACCACGGCGCCGACGTCATCATCGCGCAGGGCAACGAGGCCGGCGGCCACCGGGGCATCTTCCTGTCCGACGACCTGGACACCCAGTCGGGCACCTTCGCGCTGCTGCCGCAAATCGTGGCGGCCGTGCGCGTGCCGGTGGTCGCGGCCGGCGGCATCGCCGACGCGCGCACGGTCGCGGCGGCGCGGGCGCTGGGCGCGGCCGGCGTGCAGGCCGGCACGGCCTACCTGCTCTGCCCCGAATCGACGATCAGCGCCATCCATCGCGCCGCGCTCAAGCATCCCGCCGCCCACACCGCGCTCACCAACGTGTTCTCCGGGCGCCCGGCGCGTGGCATCGTGAACCGGGTGATGCGCGAACTCGGCCCCATGTCGCCGGCAGCGCCGGCCTTCCCGCTCGCGACCTCGGCGATCGCGCCCCTGCGCGCCAAGGCCGAGGCGCAGGGCTCGGGCGATTTCTCTCCGCTGTGGTGCGGACAGAACCCCGGTGCGGGCCGCGAACTGCCGGCGGCCCAGGTCACGCGCGAACTGGGGGCCGCCTGGGGCTGATGCCGCAAGCCTTTCCCGACACCTCGTCCGGGGTATTGTGGACACTGTACACAAAATTCGCTACGCTGCGCGTCTCCCTCTCCGGCGGCCCCCGCCGGAGGTCCCGCTTGTCAGGAAACGCCAGCATGAGCCGAACGATAGACGTCTGCACAGTCCGGCATCTCCCCGTGCCCACCGAGTCGGTCTTCGATGCCTGCATCGCCGCCCTGGCCCAACGGCGGACCGACGGCGAAGCCGGGTGCCAGGACAACTACCTGATCATGGACCGGCCCTATTGCGTGGCCTTCGAATGGCACGCGGCGGACGCCCCCCGGGCCGAGCTGGTCACCGTGGCGCTGATCGACGCCGAACCCGGCTGCAAGATCAAGGTCACGCAGCAACTGGACGCCGGCCGGGCTGCCGAGGCCGAGCGTGTCCGCCAGGACTGGGCACGCATGCTGGAGGCCATGTCCCGGGCGCTGCGCGCGCGGGCCTGCGCCTAGGCCACCGCGGCCCCCGTGTTTACATGCCTGGCGGGGTGGCCGACAATCGCCTTTTCTTTCGTCCGCATAGCAAGGGGGTCCGGGTGCAAGAACCCGCCAGCCACTCCGTGCCGCAACCAACCGCCACGGGCAATCGCTACGACCGCATGGAATGGGCGGGCGCCTTCGGCGATCTCGGCACCCTGATTCCCTTCGTCGCCGCCTACATCGGCGTGCTCAAGCTCGATCCGTTCGGCGTGCTGTTCGCCTTCGGCCTGTGCATGCTGGCCTGCGGCCTCCACTACAAGACCCCCATCCCCGTGCAGCCCATGAAGGCCATAGGCGCGGTAGCGGTCACGCAGGCCGCCCAGACCGCTGTCGTGACCCCGGGGGCCGTCTACGGCGCCGCGCTCGCGACCGGGGTGGCATGGCTGTTCCTCGGACTGAGCGGCATGGCCGCGCGCGTCACGCGCCTGGTCCCGCCCGCCGTGGTGCTGGGCATCATGCTGGGGCTGGGCTTCGGCTTCATGCTGGAAGGCGTGAAGATGATGCAGACCGATTGGCCCATCGCGGCGGTGGCGGGCGTGGGCACGCTGCTGCTGATGGGCAACCGCACCCTGCCCGCGATGTTCGTGCTGCTGGTCTTCGGCGCGGCGGTGGGGGCCTGGCGCCAGCCCGCGCTGCTGCATGAACTGGCGCAGGTTCCGTTCGGGCTGCCCTCGCCCTCGTTCGCGCTGTCGGACGTCGGCCTGCACGAACTGGCGATAGGCGCGGTGCTGCTGGCCCTGCCCCAGCTCCCGCTCACGCTGGGCAACGCCGTCATCGCGGTCAAGGAGGAAAACAACCGCCTGTTCCCCCAGCGCCCCGTGACCGAGAACGGCCTGGCGACCTCGACCGGCGTCATGAACGTGTTCAGCTCGGTGGTCGGCGGAGTGCCCATGTGCCACGGCGCGGGTGGCATGGCCGGCCACGTGGCCTTCGGTGCCCGCACGGGCGGCGCGCTGGTCATCCTGGGTGTCATCCTGCTGGTGCTCGCGCTGTTCTTCAGCGCCGGCGTTTCGCTGCTGTTCAAACTCTTCCCGCTGTCCATCCTGGGCGTGATCCTGTTCCTGACCGGCGCTCAGCTGGCGCTGGGCAGCAGCATCCTGCCGGCGGACAAGAACCAGCGCCTGGTGGCGCTGGCCACCGCCGCCCTGTGCATGTGGAACGTCGCCGCGGGCTTCCTGCTGGGCCTGGCCCTGCACGTGATGGTCGCGCGCGGCTGGGTCAGGATGTAGCGACCGCCGGCTCGGCGGCCCGGGTCCGGGCGGCCAGCAGCGCATACAGGTTGCGCGGGTCCGCCAGCTCGGGCACCAGTTGCACGTCCTGTCCGGACCCGGTGGCCAGGGCCAGGTCCAGCAGGCAGCGCAGAGCCGAGAAATCCTCCAGCGCGAAGCCCACCGAATCGAACACCGTTGTCTGTTCCGGCGTTTCCCGTCCCGGCCGCGCACCGGACAGCACCTGCCACAGCGGCACCACCGGCGCGCTGGCCGGCAGCTGCTGGATCTCGCCCTCGATGCGGGTCTGGGCCTCGTACTCCACCACGATGCGGGCCTGCCGCAGGATGGCCGGATGCAGCTCGGTCTTGCCGGGACTGTCGCCCCCCACCGCGTTCACGTGCGTGCCCGGTGCCAGCCACTGCGGCCGCAGCACCGAGGCGCGGCGCTTGTCGGCGGTCGCGGTGGTCACGATGTCCGCGCCCCGCACGGCCGCCTCGGCCGTGCCCGCGGCCGTCACGCGCAGCCCCTCGACCCCGGCCAGGTTGGCCATGAGCTTGTCGGTGGCGTGGCGGTCGATGTCGTAGGCGCGGATCTCGGTAATGCCCACCAGCGTATGGAATGCCAGCGCCTGGAACTCGCTCTGCGCGCCGTTGCCAATCAACGCCATGACGCGGGCGCCTGGACGCGCCATGGCGCGGGCCGCCAGCGCCGAGGTCGCCGCGGTGCGCAGCGCCGTCGCCAGGGTCAGGTCCGCCAGCAGCAGGGGATATCCGGTCGCCACGTCGGCCAGGACGCCGAACGCCAGCACGGTGGGCAGGCCGCTCAGCGCGTTGCCGGGGTGGCCGTTGACGTACTTGAAGGCATAGCGCCTGCCGTCGGACACGGGCATCAGCTCGATCACGCCCATGCTGGAATGATGCGCCATCCTGGCGCACTTCTCGAACTCCGGCCAGCGCAGATAGTCGTCGCGGATGTCGCGCGCCAGCAGTTCGAGCACGCGCACCGTTCCGTATTCGCCGATCATGCGGGCCACCGTGCCCGCATCCAGATAGCGCGTCTTCATATGCCCTCCTCAGGCCGTCGCGGCCTCCCTGGCGAGCGCGGGCCGGGCGCCATCGGCCTGGCTCGCGCGATCCAGGCGCAAGGTCATGCAATAAGCGCCCCCGCCGGACATCATGAAGGGCGCGAGATCCACCGGCGTCACGCGATAGCCACGCTCGGCCAGCACGGCCCGCAGGCGGTCGGCGGGCGTGGCCATGACGACTTCCCGGCCCACGCTGACCGCGTTCACGCTGAAGCGCGCCAGGTCGTCCTCCGTGGCCTCGATCAGCAGGTCCGCCGGCACGCGTTCGCGCAGGGTGCGCAAGGCCTGGGGAGTCAACGCCGGCGGGAAATACAGGATCTCGCCGCCCGCCAGCGGGCAGAAGCACACGTCCAGGTGATAGCAGCGGTCGGACACCAGTTCCATCGCCACCGTTTCCCTGCCGAAGAACTCGCCGATGCGGGCCAGCGACTCGCGCGAAGACCGGGGGCCGTAGGCAGCCCAGAACCAGTTTCGGCGGACATCCCAGATGGCGTCGCCCGCCCCTTCCTGGAAGCATCCTTGGGGAAACTGCTCCACCTCCGCCAGCAGGCCTTCATCGCGCAGCGCGCGGAACATCGCCAGAAAGGCGGCTTCCTCGCCCTGGCGCTGCGGATAGCGGAAGCGGGCCAGCAGGGCCCGTCCGTCGAGCACGATGGCGGCATTGGCGGGAAAGACCATGTCGGGAAGGCCCGGGCTGCCCGCGCGCACGACCACCTCGCAGCCGGCGCGCTCCAGCGCGCGGCGCAGGGCCCGCGACGCTGCGTTCGCGGCGGCCGCGCACCCCTTGGGGTCGCGCGCCCACGCATCGGGCTGCATCCACGGATTGATGCGATAGCTGACGTCGAAATACCGGGGCTCGACCATCAGGATCCTGGCTTCGGTCTTCACGTGCGCTCCTTTCCACCTGCTGCGGCCGGGCTGGCCTTTCCCTCATTCTGCTCGTCCGTGCCGTCAAGAAGGAGTGCAAGAAATTGGGCATTTCTGCCCATGGATTGCCATAACGCCAGACTCTGCTATCGTTTTGGCATCCTCTTACGCACTGGGGATACGCCATGGACGACGTCGACCATCGCCTGATCGCCCTGCTGCGCGACAACGCGCGCACGCCGGTCTCCACCCTTGCCCAGAAACTGCGCGTCTCGCGCGGCACGGTCCAGAATCGCCTTGCCCGCCTGGAGGAACAGGGGGTCATCGTGGGCTACACCGTGCGCCTGCGGCCCGACGCCGAGCCCCGCGGCATACGTGCGTGGACGAGCATAGAAATCGAGGGCAACACGGCCCGCCGCGTCCTGCAGTCCCTGCGCGGCGAACCGGCCATCCAGGCCTTGCACACCACCAACGGCAGGTGGGATATCGTGGCCGAACTGCGGGCCGAGAACCTCGAGGACTTCGATCGCGCGCTCGAACGCATCCGGCTGATTCCCGGCATCGCCAACACCGAAACCAATATCCTGCTGTCCAGCTACGTTTGATTCGATACCCATGACGACACCGGCCCCCTCTTCCCACGACTTCAGCCAGGTGGACGTGTTCACCGCCGTCCCGCTGCGAGGCAACCCGCTGGCCGTCGTGCACGGCGCCGACGATCTCGACGAAGCACGCATGGCCGCGCTCGCCCGCTGGACCGGACTGAGCGAGACCACCTTCCTGCTGCGCCCCACCCAGGCTGGTGCCGACTATCGGGTACGCATCTTCACGCCCGGCGGCGAACTGCCCTTCGCCGGCCACCCCACGCTGGGCAGTTGCCATGCCTGGCTGCGGGCGGGCGGCCAGCCGCAAGGGCCGGACATCGTTCAGGAATGCGGCGTGGGGCTGGTCCGGATACGGCGCGCGCGGGGCCGCCTGGCATTCGCGGCGCCGCCGCTGCGCCGGGCCGGCGACGTCGATCCCGCCACGCTCGCGCAGGCCGCGCGGGGCCTGGGCATTCCACCGGCAGCCATACGCGCCGCCAACTGGGTGGACAACGGGCCCGCCTGGATGGCGGTCATGCTCGCCTCGCGCGCGCAGGTCCTGGCCGTGCAGCCGGACCACGCCGCCCTGGGCATGCTCAAGCTCGGCGTCGTCGCGCCCTGGGATTCCGCCGTGGACGGCACCGAGGCCCAGTTCGAAGTACGCGCCTTCGCCCCGGGCTTGGGCGTGCCCGAAGACCCCGTGACCGGCAGCCTGAACGCCGGCATCGCGCAGTGGCTGATCGGCGCGGGGCTTGCGCCCGACCGCTACATTGCCAGCCAGGGCACCGCCCTGGGCCGGGCCGGACGGGTGCACGTCAGCCGCGAAGCGGACGACATCTGGGTGGGCGGCGACGTGGCCGACTGCATCGAAGGCCGGATCCTGCTCTGATCCGCGTCGAACGCCGACAGCCTCGGTACGGGAACCGCGGCCGGTTGCTAGGGCAGGAGTTCCAGCACCGTCTCCATCGGCCGGCACAGCCGCGTGCCGCGCGGCGTCACGACGATGGGACGGTTGATCAGGATGGGGTGCTGCATCATGAAGTCGAGCAATTCGTCGTCGCTCCACTTCGGGTCGCCCAGTCCCAGTTCCTCGTAGGGACTGCCCTTGACCCGCATCGCTTCGCGTATCGGCAAGCCCATCGCGGCGATCAGGCCCTTGAGCGTATCGCGGCTGGGCGGCGTCTTCAGGTACTCGACGACGGTGGGTTCGAGGCCGCGCTCCTCCAGCAGGGCCAGGACCTTGCGCGAGGTGCCGCACGCGGGGTTGTGATAGATGGTGATGTCGCTCATGGGGCCTCCGTCATGGTTCCGGCGTCGCGGCCGTGGGAGAAAGGCCGCGTTCTCGCCCCGCATCATAGCCCGGGGCCTGCGGCGACGTTTTTGTGCGCTGCAACTTGCACCTGCTAAGCTATCGGACCCGTCTTCGCCGCGCTCGCGCGGCCACATCGTCCCCTCCATGCACGCCCCCTCCTCCCCGCCTTCCGCCCTTCCCGATTCGCCCCCCGGAGCCACGCCGCCGCCCTCCTTCGGCCGCGCCCTGCTCGCGCTCGGACTGGGCGGATTCGGCATCGGCACCGGCGAATTCGTCATCATGGGGCTGCTGCCCGACGCGGCCCAGGATCTCGGCATCTCCATCCCCGCCGCCGGACACCTGATCAGCGCCTATGCGCTGGGCGTCGTCGTGGGCGCGCCGGTGCTGGCGGTGCTGGGCGCCCGCATGCCGCGCCGCGCGCTGCTCGTGGCGCTGATGGTCTTCTTCGCGCTGGGCAATTTCGCCAGCGCGGCGGCACCGGGCTACCTGTCCATGATCCTGATGCGGCTGATGACAGGGCTACCCCATGGCACCTATTTCGGCGTGGCCGCCCTGGTCGCCGCGCACCTGGCGCCGGCTGGCCAGCGCGCGCGAGCCGTGGGCTACGTCATGCTGGGCCTGACCGTGGCCACGCTGGTCGGCGTGCCGCTGGCCACGGGCCTGGGCCAATGGCTGGGATGGCGCGCCGCCTTCGCCCTGGTGGGCGTGATCGGCGTCCTGGCCTCGCTGCTGGTCTGGCGCTGGATTCCCGACATCCCGGCCAGCGAAGGCGCCAGCCCCTGGCGCGAACTCGGCGCGCTGCGCCGCAAGCAGGTCTGGCTGACGCTGGGCATAGGCGCGATCGGCTTCGGCGGCATGTTCGCGGTGTTCAGCTACATCAAGCCCACGTTGATGGAACTCGCCGGCCTGCCGGTGCACGGGGTTCCCTTCGTCCTGGCGCTGTTCGGCGTGGGCATGGTGACCGGCAACCTGGTCGGCTCGCGGCTCGCGGACAAGGCGCTGATGCCGACCATAGGCGGACTGCTGGTCTGGTCGGGACTGGTGCTGGGCCTGTTCTGCCTGACCGCCTCCAACATCTGGCTGGGTGCCTTCAACGTGTTCCTGATCGGCACCGTCGTGGCCATCGGCCCGGCCTTGCAGATCCGCCTGATGGACGTCGCCGGCGACGCGCAGACGCTGGCCGCGGCCCTGAACCATTCCGCCTTCAACCTCGCCAACGCGCTGGGCGCGTGGCTGGGCGGCCTGACGATCTCGGCCGGCCTGGGCTGGGCCTCGACCGGCTGGGTCGGTTTGCTGCTGGCCGTGGGCGGCCTGGCCATCTTCGGCCTGGCCTATGCCGACATGCGCCGCGCCGCTCCACCCGCCACCCAGGGCAGCCGGTCATGACCCCCGCCCAGCGGTCCGCCACGCCCGCCCGGGCGTCCAGCGCCGGCCTGCTGCTGTATCGCCAGGGGGCGCGCGGCTGGGAAGTCCTGCTGGTCCACCCGGGCGGCCCCTTCTGGCGCAAGCGCGATGCCGGCGCCTGGTCCATCCCCAAGGGCGCGCCCGAGCCCGGCGAGGACGACGCCGCCGCCGCGCTGCGCGAATTCCGCGAAGAAACGGGCAGCCTGCCCGCGGGCACGCCGGTGCCCCTGGGCCGGATCCGGCAGAAGGCCGGCAAGGAAGTCGTGGCCTTCGCCCTGCATGGCGATTTCGATCCCGCCACGCTGCGCAGCAACACCTTCGAACTGGAATGGCCTCCGCACAGCGGCCGCCTCCAGGCCTTCCCGGAGGTCGACCGCGCCGAATGGTTCGACCTGGATGCCGCGCGCGAAAAGCTGATCGAGGGGCAGCGTCCCCTGATCCAGCGGTTACAAGATTGGCTGCGCGCCGCCGGCTAGACGCTGGTACCGTATGCGGTGGATACACCGCGTATGGGGACGCCCGGCGTCCCCGACCACGGAGGGAACAGACATGGCAGATGCTCCGAATCCCACGCCCGTGCCGGGTGGCGTCGACTTGACCGGAACCTTGAAGACATTGGGCGCCCGATGGGGCTGGTTCGTCGCGCTGGGCGTGCTGATGCTGGTCCTCGGGTTCGTGGCCGGGGCCTACGTCCTGGCCGCCACCGTCGCCAGCGTCCTGTTCGTCGGCGCCATGATGCTGGTGGCCGGCATCGGACAACTGGTGCAGGCCTGGCGCGTCAAGGACTGGCGCGGCTTCCTGTTCTGGACCCTGGGCGGCCTGCTCTACGCCATCGCCGGCGGCGTCGCCCTGTACAACCCGCTGGCCGGCGCGGCGATGCTCACGCTATTGCTGGGCGCCTTCCTGATCGCCTCGGGCGCCCTGCGCCTGTGGATCTGGTTCCAGCACCGCGGCCAGCAGGGCTGGGGCTGGCTGGCGCTGTCGGGCGCCGTCACGCTGCTGGCCGGATTGCTGGTGGCCATGGGCTGGCCCGAGAACAGCCTGTGGATACTGGGCCTGCTGCTGTCGCTGGACCTGCTGTTCCAGGGCATCACGCTCGTCATGCTGGGCCTGGCCCTGCGCCGGGGCCCGCCCGCCTCCCGCGCCTGAGCGCAAGCCGCCGCCCGGCGTCGCCCATGCCGCGTGCGTCATAATGGAGCCTGCCGGCGCGCCCGCCGCCGGCCATCGCCCCATCATGAGCCGCACAGAAATCTCCTTCCTCCGCACGCTGTCCAGCCTGCGCTGGCTAGCCATAGGCGGCCAGGCCGCCACCATCTTCATCGCCAGCGGACCGCTGGGCGTGGACCTGCCCCTGGGCATGCTGTGGAGCGGCGTCGCCACCCTGGTGCTGTTCAACCTCTACGCCGGCTGGCGCCTGCGCACCGGCGACGAACCCTCGCACGCCACCGCCTTCCTGCACATGCTGGTGGACATCGTCGTGCTGGCCTGGATGGTGGCCTGGAGCGGCGGCATCAGCAATCCCTTCGGCCTGCTGTTCCTGGTCCTGATCGCCCTGGCCGCCATGGCCCTGCCCAACCGGTGGGCCTACGCCACCGCCGGCGCGGGCGTGGTCGGCTACGCCGCGGCGGCCATCTTCGGCCATCCGCTGCATGCCCCGGGCGACGCCTACGAACTGCTTCTATGGGGCATCGCCGCCAGCTTCCTGATCTCGGTCAGCGTGATCCTGATCTTCTCGACCCGGCTGGCCGCCGACCTGCGCAACCGCGAGCGCGAACTGGCCGACCTGCGCGAACGCTTCGCCCGCAACGAGGGCATCGTGGCGCTGGCCACCCACGCCGCCTCGATGGCGCACGAACTGAACACCCCGTTGGCCACCATGACGCTGCTGGCCGACGAAATCGCCGCGCAGGCCGATACCGACGACCTGCGCGCCGACACCGAGATGCTGACCGAGCTGCTGGCCCTGTGCCGGGAACGCGTGCGCAATCTGGCTGTCCCAACCGAAGTGGAACTGGAACGCGTGGTGGAACAGTGGAAACTGGTCCGCCCCACGGTCGAAATGCACCGCACCGGCGTCCTGCCGCGCGGCCTGCGCGTCGAACCCTCGGTCGCCCACCTGCTCCAGGCGCTGCTGAACAATGCCGCCGATGCCGGCGTCCAGGCCGGCGCCCCCTACGTGGACCTGCACCTGGAATGCAAGGGCGGCATGGTGCGCGGCGTGGTGCGCGACTACGGACGCGGCCTGAACCCCGACCAGCCGCTCCTGCCCGCCACGCTGTTCCGCAGCGGCAAGCCCGGCGGCCTGGGCGTGGGCCTGGCGCTGTCGCACGCCACCGTCGAACGCCTGGGCGGGGACATGACCATGACCGCCGCCGAAGGCGGCGGCGTGCGCATCCAGTTCCAACTGCCCGTGGAAACCACTGTGACCTCATGATGACTGACCTGGATATCGGCCTGCTGGTCGACGACGACGAACTCTACCTGCGCACCTTGCAGCGCAGCCTGGCCCGGCGCGGCCTCGAAACCCGCACCGCCACCACCATCGCCGAGGCCTTGCGCATCGCCGACGAGATCCGCCCCGGCTTCGCGCTGGTCGATCTCAAGCTCAGCAGCGACGACTCCGGCCTGACGCTGATCAAGCCGCTGCGCGCCCTGCGCGCCGACATGCGCATCCTGCTCGTGACCGGCTACGCCAGCGTGGCCACCGCCGTCGACGCCATCAAGCGCGGCGCCGACGACTACCTGCCCAAGCCGGCCACCGCCGACATGATCCTGCGCGCGCTGGGGCGGGAAAAAGCCGAGGCCGTCGCGGTGGAATCGACCATGATTCCCCTGCATCGCCTGGAGTGGGAACACATCCAGCAGGCGCTGCACGAAACCGGCGGCAACGTCTCGGCCGCCGCCCGCCTGCTCAACATGCACCGGCGCTCGTTGCAGCGCAAGCTGGCCAAGCGGCCCGGGCCCGAACGCGGTCCGGAACCCGAATAAGCGCCCGCCTGGCGTACATCGCTGCGACATATTGTCGCAGGGCTAGTCCCTAGGGCGGCCGGTCACAATTCGCCACAAATGGTGCGATGCAAGGCGCGACCGGCCACGCCACCCCGGAGGGCCGTGCCCGGCCCCCACCGCGCGCGACTATTTGTCGCAGGCTCCCTCTAGACACGTTCAGTAGGATGCGGAACTGGCGGATTTCGCCAACGTTTCTACACACCAAGGCTGGACGTGAGTAAATCCTTCTTCGCGAACGCGGGACGCACATTGTGTGTCGGCGCCATGATGTTGCTGCTGGCTGGCTGCAACATGGACATCCTCGATCCCAAGGGCGACATCGGCGCCCAGGAAAAAACCCTGCTGCTGACGGCAACCGGGCTGATGCTGCTGGTGGTAGTGCCGGTCATCATCCTGACCCTGTGGTTCGCCTGGAAATACCGCGCCTCCAACACGAAGGCCAAATACGATCCCACGTGGTCGCACTCCACCGCCATCGAAGTCGTGGTCTGGACCATCCCCTGCATCATCGTCGGCATCCTGGCGGTGCTGACCTGGAAGAGCTCGCACGCGCTGGACCCCTACCGCCCCCTGCAATCCGAGGTCAAGCCCATCGAGATCGATGTCGTGTCGCTGGACTGGAAGTGGCTGTTCATCTATCCCGAGTACAAGATCGCCACCGTCAACGAGATCCAGTTCCCGGTCGATACGCCCGTCAACTTCCGCATCACCTCCGCCTCGGTCATGAACTCGTTCTTCATCCCGCGCCTGGGTAGCCAGATCTACTCCATGGCGGGCATGGAGACCAAGCTCCATCTCATCGCGCGCGAAGCCGGCACCTATGCGGGTATCTCCGCCAACTACAGCGGCGCGGGTTTCTCGGGCATGCGCTTCAAGGCCATCGCCAGCAGCCAGGCGGACTTCGAAGAGTGGGTCCGCAATGCCCAGGCCTCGACCAGCAAGATGACCCCCGAAACCTACCAGGCCCTGGTCTCGCCCAGCGAGCACGAGCCCGTCGCCTACTACTCGGGCGCCGAACCCACCATGTTCGACGGCATCATTTACCAGTACATGGCCTCCGCAGGCATGGATACCGGAATGTGCACGCCTGCCAACACCCCCAAGATAGCCTTGTCGGAGTAAATCGATGTTCGGGAAACTGACCCTGGATGCCATCCCGTACCATGAACCCATCGTCATGGTCACGCTGGCAGCGGTCGTCATTCTGGGTGCCGCCATGCTTGGCGTCGTCACCTATTACGGCAAGTGGACCTACCTGTGGAAAGAATGGCTGACCACGGTGGACCACAAGCGCATCGGCATCATGTACATCATCGTGGCGCTGATCATGCTGCTGCGCGGATTCGCCGATGCCATCATGATGCGCACGCAGTTGGCCATCGCCTCGAGCGACTCGGCCGGCTACCTGCCGCCGCACCATTACGACCAGATCTTCACCGCCCACGGCGTGATCATGATCTTCTTCATGGCCATGCCTTTCATCACGGGCCTGATGAACATCGTCGTGCCGCTGCAGATCGGCGCCCGCGACGTGGCCTACCCGTTCCTGAACTCGCTCAGCTTCTGGCTGTTCGGCGGCGGCATCGTGCTGATCATGATGTCGCTGTTCGTGGGTGAATTCGCCGCCACCGGCTGGCTGGCCTATCCGCCGCTGTCGGGACTGGACTACAGCCCTGGCGTGGGGGTCGACTACTACATCTGGGCCTTGCAGCTGTCAGGGCTGGGGACCACGCTCAGCGGCATCAACTTCATCGTTACGATCCTGCGCATGCGCGCGCCCGGCATGACGATGATGAAGATGCCGGTGTTCACGTGGACCGCCCTGGTCACCAACATCCTGATCGTCGCCGCCTTCCCGGTGCTGACGGCCACGCTGGCGCTGCTGACCGCCGACCGCTACCTGGGCATGCACTTCTTCACGAACGAGCTCGGCGGCAACGTGATGATGTACGTGAACCTGATCTGGATCTGGGGCCACCCCGAGGTCTACATCCTGATCCTGCCCTGCTTCGGCGCGTTCTCGGAAATCATCGCCACCTTCTCGCGCAAGTCGCTGTTCGGCTACAAGTCCATGGTCTACGCCACGGCCGCGATCGGCGTGCTGTCGTTCCTGGTCTGGCTGCACCACTTCTTCACCATGGGCTCGGGGGCCAACGTCAATGCCTTCTTCGGCATCGCGACGATGATCATCTCGGTGCCCACGGGCGTGAAGATCTTCAACTGGCTGTTCACGATGTACCGCGGCCGGGTCGAGATCACCACCCCCGTGCTGTGGACGCTGGGCTTCATGATCACCTTCGTGATCGGCGGCATGACCGGCGTGCTGATGGCGATTCCCGCGGTCTCGTTCGTGCTGCACAACAGCCTGTTCCTGATCGCCCACTTCCACAACACCATCATCGGCGGTGTCGTGTTCGGGTGTATCGCCGCCATGGTGTACTGGTTCCCCAAGGCCTTCGGCTTCAAGCTGAACGAGCGCCTGGGCAAGTATTCGTTCTGGTGCTGGTTCATCGGCTTCTTCATGGCCTTCATGCCGCTGTACATCCTTGGTTTCATGGGCATGACGCGCCGCCTGAACCACTACGACAACCCGGCCTGGCAGCCGTACCTGATCGTCGCCTGGGTGGGCGCGGTCATCATCGCGCTGGGCATCTTCTTCCTGCTGCTGCAGATCTTCGTCAGCATCCGCGACCGCAAGAAGAACGTCGACTTCGACGGCGACCCCTGGGGTGGCCGTACGTTGGAATGGTCCATTCCCTCTCCTCCGCCGTTCTACAACTTCGCAAAGGTGCCCCAAGTGTCCCACCTCGATCAGTTCTGGCATGACAAGGAAACCGGCGTCGCCTACCAGCGTCCCGCCCACTACGAAGACATCCACATGCCGCGCAACACCGGCGCCGGCGTCTACATCGGCGTGGCGGGCACCCTGCTCGGCTTCGCCCTGGTCTGGCACATCTGGTGGCTGGCCGGCCTGGGCCTGGCCGGCATGATCGGCGCCTTCATCGCCCGCGCCTACGACCGCGACGTGGACTACTACGTCAAGGCCGACGAGGTGACGCGCATCGAGAACGCCCACTACGAGTCGCTGAAGCAGGCCGCGTAGAAAATCCCCCCTACGCGCTTACGCGCGCCCCCCAGGGGGCGATGCGGGTGGACCGGCAAAGCCGGATCCACCGCATCCTGGGTCGTGTGGCAGTGTATCGGTGCGAAGCGCCGGTTTTTTAAAGATCAATATGAGTAGCGCAGCAATTCTTCATACGCATCGCCAGGATGGTGGCGATCATCATGCCCATGGGGGGCATGAGCATCACGACGATGGGTCCAAGACCGTACTGGGGTTCTGGATCTATCTGATGAGCGACTTGCTCATTTTCTCGGTGCTGTTCGCGACCTTCGCCGTGCTGTCGGGAGCAACCGCGGGCGGGCCGCATGGCAGCGAGCTGTTCGACCTGTCGTTCGTGCTGACCGAGACCATGCTGCTGCTGGTCAGCAGCGTGACCTTCGGCATGGCGATGCTGGCCCTGCATGCCGGTCAGCGAAGCAAGGTGCTGGCCTGGATGGCGGTCACCTTCCTGTTCGGCGCCGGCTTCATCGGCATGGAAATCTATGAATTCCATCACCTGATCGCCGAGGGCGCCGGTCCCCAGCGCAGCGCCTACCTGTCGGCCTTCTTCACCCTGGTCGGCACCCACGGCCTGCACGTGACCTCGGGCCTGATCTGGATGGCCGTGATGATGCACATGATCAGCCGCCACGGCCTGGATCCGATCGTGCGCCGGCGCATGGCCTGCCTGAGCCTGTTCTGGCACTTCCTGGACCTGGTCTGGATCTGCGTGTTCACCTTCGTCTACCTGATGGGAGCCCTGTAATGGCGCAACACTCCTCCACCGCCGAAGGCCACGATTCCCACGCCAGCCATGGTTCGGTCAAGTCCTATGTGGTCGGCTTCGTCCTCTGCATCGTACTGACCGCGCTGTCCTTCGGCGTGGTGATGACCGGCGCGCTGACGGGCTTTGCCGCGGTATCGGCCATCGTCGTGCTGTGCGTGCTGCAACTGCTGGTCCAGCTGGTGTTCTTCCTGCACATGGGCACCTCGCCCGAGCAGCGCGAGAACCTGTCGTCCTTCGTCTTCACCGTGCTCATCATCGCGATCATCGTGGGCGGCTCCGCCTGGGTGCTGCACAACATGAATGCGAACATGATGCCGATGTAGGGGTCCCCCCCTACGCCCTTCGGGCGCCCCCCAGGGGGCGATGCGGGTGGACCGGCGGAGCCGGATCCACCGCATCCTGGGGGACTACCAGGCTGGCGGGGGGGGGGCGAATCTGCGGTTCGCCTTTCCTGTTGCCGTCTTGGGGTGTTTTTTGGCCGGAGCTTGCTCCGGCTTTTGTTTTTCTACGGATGCCGGGGCTCGCGCTGGGCGTAGTCGTCTTCGATGGCGGCGACCATGGCCAGGAAGGCGGGAGGGGTGCGGCCGGCCAGGCGTTCGGTCAGGACGGCCAGGTGGGCGTGCCAGCCGCCGGAGACGTCCAGGCGGGTGGCCTGGTCCTTCAGGCGGGTGTGGGTGATGGTCAGGCGGGTCCGGTCGCCTTCCGGGGTCAGTTCGAACACGACCTCGGACGGCGGTTCCTTGCCGCCGCCCCAGGTCATCGCCAGCAGGCGCGGCGGGTCCAGGCGCAGCACTTCGTGGCGGCTGTGGAAGATGCCTTCGTACTTCCTGAGCCGCTCGGGAATCGGCGCGGTGTGCGGCGACAGCCGGGCATTGTCGAACACCAGTTCGAACGACTGTCCCGGCGCCGTGGGCAGTTCGCCCGGCGCCAGCCACTGCGCCCGTTTGTCCGAATCGGCAATCCAGCGCCAGACGCGCTCTATCGGCCCGGGCAACAGGCGTTCGAAGCGCACCGTGCCCTCGGCCTCCTCCCTGCCGTGGCCGCCCTGGCTCGCCAGCACGCCGGCCAGGTTGTCGAACATGCCGCGCCAGCCCGCCGCCGACTCGCTGTCCTGCCCGGCGGGCGCCTTCGCCAGTTCCCGGGCGATGCCGGGGCCGGACTGGGCGAAGCGCATCAGGCTGCCGCCTTCGCCGTCGGCCACGATTTCCACGGTCAGCACGTCGCTGTCCTGCGCAAGCCCGGGCATCGCGAAGCGCATGGACAAGCGGCGCGGCGGGTCGAGCGCCAGGAACTCGCCGTGGGCGGCCGTGGACCGCCAGCGGCGTGCCAGCGCCGGATCGGTCCAGGCGGCGAACACCCGCTCCGCGGGCGCGTCGTAGCGGCGTTCCAGCCGCAGTTCGGTATCGGGATGCTTGCTCATTTCCGGGTTCCTTTGCGGGTCTGTTTTCGGGAAGAAGATGCCGGCGTCCCTGCTTCTTCGGCTTCCAGCAGCGCCTGCAAGGCGTCGAGCCGCGTGTTCCAGAAGCGTTCATAGACACTCAGCCACGCCTGCGCATCGGCCAGGGGCCCGGGCTCGAGCTGGCAGAAATGCAGGCGTCCCTGCACGCGCCGGCGTACCAGGCCGGCGCCCTCCAGCACCTTCAGATGCTTGGACGCGGCGGCCAGCGACATCGTGAAGGGCGCGGCCAGGTCCCCCACCTTGCGCTCGCCTTGCGCCAGGTGCCGCAGCATCTCGCGGCGGGTGGGATCGGCAAGCGCGTGAAAGACGCGATCCAGCGATGAAGCGTGATATTCAACCATATAGTTGAATATATATCGGGCCGGAAAAATATTCAACCTTTCAGTTGAGTATCTTCCGGCCCGCCCAGGCCCGCGGGATCTCCGGCAGGAACGAGAAAAAGTGCGTCAGGGCAGGAAGGCCGGCGACAACAGGCGCAGGCCGAGCGAGATCCATCGCTCTTCCCTGCCCATGCCCATGCGGTTGCCATAGGTCACGTCGACCTGGACCCGGTCGGGCACCAGCCAATGGCGCACGCCGAACTGGTAGGACGCCCGGCGTCTATCCTGTCCGAAAGCCTCGGCGATCAGCCACGTGCGCTCGGCCAACCGGGTCTCGGATCCCAGGCCCCAGGTCGCGTGGCGGCCGCCCGTGTCGGCGGCGTCCATCCAGCCCAGGTTGCCATGCACGACCAGCCGGTCGCCGGCAAAGGAAACGCTGGCCGGCACGTAGGCGTACCAGTCGCGCGACGCCCCCGCCGCATGGGGATGGCGCACCGTCCCGGCCGCCACGCCCACGCCCCAGCCGTCCGTTTCCAGCGGCTTGAGCAGCGTCTTGACCTGGAACTGCACGTCCGTCGTGCGCACGTGCCCGTCCACCCGGCCGCGCGCGCCGCCCAGCGTCAGCTCCAGGTTGCCGGTGGGATTGCAGGCCGGCATCGCCCAGTACTCGGTGCTGTCGTCATTGCGCCGGACCCAGCTTTCCACCTGGCAGGACTTGGCATCGACGATGCGGGCATCGTCGGTGATCATGGGACGCGCCGCCTGGGCGGAACTGGCGCCGCAGCAGGCCGCAAGCGCCAGCGCCAGCCGCCACGGCGGCGGGCCGGCGGCACGGCGGCCACGGGACGGGAAACGATCGATGCGCACGGATCCTCTTCGGAAATCGAGGTGGAGGCATGACATGGACGTGGCAGGGCCGCCGCGCCTGGCGACAGACAGCATCAGGGGGGATGGGCCACGCGCGGACGCCGCGGCCGGAACCGCCTTCGGCCTTGTGGCGAAACGGCGGCAGAGGAAACCTGCGCGCTATCTCGCCGAGAGTCCACCGATCACGAGAACCGGCCGGCTCCCGCCTCTCGAACAAGTACCCACGTCAGGGCGTCCACGGTTGCTGAACGGCGCGATTCTATCCGCGGGGCGGTTACAGGTCCATGACCATTCGGCCATGTGCCGCCTGCCGGGCGGCGCACCGGTTCCCCCCGTACTTACTCCTCCTTGATGCCGAACTCTGCCACGACCCTGCCATAGCGGTCGTACTCGGCCCTTACGTCCCGAACGGCGTCCTCCACGGATCCCCCCAACGTCTCGACCCCCGAGGCACGCATCTTTTCCTTGACCTCGGGGGCCTGCATGATCGCGGTGATCTCGCGGTTCAGGCGCCGGATCGCCGTGGCCGGCGTGCCGGCCGGCGCCAGCACGGGGAAGAACACGTTCAGTTCCACGCCGTCTATCCCCGCCTCGGTCAGGGTCGACACGTTGGGCAGCAGGCTGGTTCGCTGCTTCTCGGCCACCGCCACGGCCACCAGTTGGCCGCCGTCGATGAACCCGCCCACTCCTCCCAGCGCGCCGAAAGCCAGCTTGATCTGTCCACTGACCGTATCGGTCACGGCGGGCATCACGCCCTTGTACGGGACGTGGATCATGGTGGTCCCGGTCGCCTTCATGAACAGCTGGCCCGCGATGTGCTGCGGCGACCCATTGCCCGAGGATGCATACGGCAGGCCGGGATGCTTCTTCAGGTAGGCCACCAGTTCCCGCGGCGTCTTCACTCCAAGCTGTGGATTGGCCAGGATGACCAGCGGCGAGGAAGCGGTCTTGACCACGGGCGTCAGATCGCGGACCACGTCGACGCCGCCGCCCGCCCCCTTGGGCAGCACATGGGGCGCGCCGAACAGCGTGCTGGCGGTCAGGAGCAGCGTATGTCCGTCCGGTTCGGCCCGCGCCACGGCCGCCGCGCCGATCAGGCCGCTCGCGCCTGGCCGGTTGGTGACGACCACGGTCTGCCCGAGTACCGATGGCAGCCGTTCCGCCAGGATCCGGGCGAGGATGTCGGTGCTCGAACCCGGCGGCACCGGCACGACGATGGTGACCGGCCGGGAAGGACTCCAAGCCTGTGCTTGCGCGGCCACCGGCGCGATCATGCCCAATGCGGCGCACAGGCCGCCCAGAAGGTGTCTCATATCGTTATCCTTGTCTGCCGGCTGGGCCGGCGCATGAGTTGGAAAGCCGGCCGCGGCGCCGGCCATGAAGAGGTCAGTACACGATGTTGATGTTTTTCCCCTGCGTATAGGAAAGCAGTTCCTCGATGGACTCGTCGCGGCCGATACCCGACTGCTTGTAGCCGCCGTAGCTGGTGCCCAGGAAATGCGGCCCGGCGTGGTTGACCCAGACGAAACCCGACTGGATGCGTCCGGCGGCTCGGTGCGCCTGCGCCAGGTCGCGGGTGAACACCGCGCCGGTCAGCCCGTACTCGACGGCGTTGACCTGCTCGAACATGCTTTCCTCGTCGGACCACTTCAGCACCGACAGGACCGGTCCGAAGATCTCCTCGTTGGCGATACGCATGCCGGCCGTCACGCCCGTGAAAACGGTGGGCTCGACGAAGAAGCCCCTGGCCAGTTCAGGATCCTGCGGCCGCCTGCCGCCGTAGGCCAGGGTGGCGCCTTCACCGATGCCTAGGTCGATGTAGCGCATGATCTTGTCCAACTGGGCTTGGGAAACGATGGCTCCCATGGTCGTGGCCGGATCGGTCGGCATGCCCGGCCGGTAGTGACGGATTTTCTCCAGTACCCGCGCGACCACCTCGTCGTGGACGGACTCGTGCACGAACAGCCGCGAGGTTGACCCGCAGGACTGGCCGCTCCATGTGAAGTTCATGCCGGCCACGGCGCCGGAGCTGGCACGTTCCAGGTCTGCATCGGGATAGACGATGCAGGCGTTCTTGCCTCCCAGCTCGAGGGTGATGCGCTTGAGACGTTCGGCACCGGCCCTGGCCACCGCTCGTCCGGTTCCCACGCTACCGATCAGCGAAACGAAGGGAACATCGGGATGCGCCGCCAGCGCCGCGCCGCACTCGGTTCCCCCGGTGACGACGTTGAGCACGCCCGGAGGGAGAATGCCGTCGATCAGTTCCATCCATCGATAGGCCGACAGCGGCGCCTGCACCGGCGGCTTCATCACCACCGTATTGCCCGCCGCCAGCGGGGCCGCGCTCTTGGCCGCCGTGAACATCAAGGGATGGTTGTAGGCCACGATGCGCCCCACCACGCCATAGGGTTCGCGTACCGACATGTTCACCATGCCCTCGCCCATGGGAACGGTGTCGCCCTTGATCTCGGTCACCAGGCCGGCGAAGAAGTCGAACTGCGCGGCAGCCAGCATCGCGTCGCGCACCATCTCGGCCACGGGGCTGCCGCAGTTGGCGGCATCCAGCATCGCGAGCTCGCCGGCGTGTTCGCGCAACACGCCGGCCACGCGCCGCATCCGCGCGGCGCGCTCGATCGGCTTCATGCGGCTCCACGCGGGAAAGGCCGCCCGCGCCGCCTGCACGGCGGCATCCACGTCCTCGGCATTGGCTTGGGCGCAATCGCCCAGCGACTCCCCCGTCGCGGGATTCCAGGTGGGCGCGTAGCCGCCCCGCGGACGCTGCCACTGGCCGCCGTAGTAAAGCTCGCGATGAACCGGCAACGCCGGCGAAGAGGGAATGACGATTTCTGGAGCAAGCTGGGGTCCCGACATGTTTCTTCCTTGTATCGATGCTCGATCGGGCGGCAATACCGCCACAGCCGGCCATCTTAGGAAGCAGCCCCAACCCGGTCCAATGGAAAGTCTGAATGGTGGAAATGGACGGCGCGGATATCGAGGGATATCCCTGAACCGCCGCCGCGCGCATGGCGGCGCTCAGCGCTCGGCGCAGTAATTGGCGGCGAACATCTGGCGGAACCAGGCATTGCCCGGGTCGCGGTGCATGCGATCATGCCACTGCATGTTGAGATCGATGGGCGGCAGTTCGACGGGCAGCGGCACGATGCGCAGTTCCTGTTGGCGCGACAGAGACAGCGCGGGCCCGTGGGGCACGGTCAGGACCAGGTCCGACTGCGCGATGGTCGCGGCCAGTCCGCTGAAGTACGGCACCGACAGCACGACCCTCCGGCGTACCCCCTGCCCCGAGAACTGGCTCTCCAGCAGCGCGTCGAGCGACGCGTGTATGGAGGCCGAGGGGCGATAGCTCAGGTGCGGCGCGTCCAGGTACTGGTCGCGTGTCATGGACGTGCCTATGAAGGGATGGCGGGCACTGACCAGACACACCCAGCGTTCCGTGAACAAGGCCTGCCGGTGGAAATCCGCTCCCAGGTCCGGCAGAAAGCCCACCGCCAGGTCCAGTTCGCCATCGGCCATGGCCTGGCGCGCCTCCCGCAGCGGCAGCGACAGGCTGATCAGGTCCACCCCCGGCGCCTGGCCGCGCATCATGGCAACGAAGGCCGGCAGATGCGAGTGCTGGGCGATGTCGCTCAACAGCAGCCGGAAGGTACGGCGCGAGGCGGCCGGATCGAACTGGCGGTCGCGCTCGACGGCGAAGCGCAGCCGATCCAGCGCTGCGCGGATATCGGCTTCCATGTCCAGCGCGAGCGCCGTGGGCTGCATGCCCGCGGGCGTTCGCACGAACAGCGGATCGCCAAAGGCCTGGCGCAGGCGCTGCAGGGAATTGCTGGTGGCCGACTGCGACAGCCCCACCCGCTCTCCGGTCTGCGTGACGCTGCGAGTGCGCATCATCGCATCGAAGATCAGGAGCAAATTCAGGTCGAGCTGATTCAGGTTCAAGGTGGCCCCCCCAAGCGCCATGCGCCCTTCGAGGGGCGGGCCTGCTGCCCGCATTGTGACATGGCCCGTGCGCCGGGCGCACGGAGCGGATCACCGGCTGGGCATGTCCTTGTCCGTATAGACCAGTTCGCTGCGGGCATCGGCCGGAATCGCGCCGAAAACGGCATCCCAGTCGTCGCAGCGACCGCGCATCCTGGCCAGGCGTTCGGGCTGACGGTGCGCCTGGTTGGCCCGCTCGCGCTCGTCCGCGGACAGGTCGAACAGATACTCGTTGCCTTCGATGGCCAGGTATTTCCATGGCCCGTCGCGCAGGGCGCGTTGGCCACGGTAGTTCATGCGCCAGAACAGCTCGCGCGGGAACTCCTGCGCCGGGTCGCGCAGCACCGGCAGCATGGACACGCCGTCGAACGGATAATCGGGATGGGCGGGCACGCCGGCGATGTCCAGCATGGTCGCCGTCCAGTCCATCGTCATGCAGTGCTGCGCCGAGACCGAGCCGGGCGCGATCCGGTCGCCCCACTGCACGATGTAGGGGACGCGTATGCCGCCTTCGGTCAGGTCCATCTTGCCCCCCACCAGCGGCCAGGTGTCCGAGAAGCGCTCGCCGCCGTTGTCGCTGGTGAAGATGACCACCGTATCGTCGGCCAGGCCCAGGTCGTCCAGCGCCTTCAGCACGCGTCCGCAGCCCTCGTCCAGCGCCTTGATCATCTCGCCGTAGACGTGGACCGAACCGCCGTCCAGGTGGCGGATGTCCTGGTCGGTCTCGGGATTGGAACTGCCCTGCTCGCGCGTCTCCCAGGGCCAGTGCGGCGCGGTGTAGTGCAGGCTCAGCAGGAAGGGCTGGCGGTCGCCGGCGCGCGCGCGCAGATAGGTCTCGGCCTCGTCGGTCAGGAGGTCCGTCAGATAGTGGCCGTCGTAGTTGACGGGCTCGCCGTCGCGCACGAGGTCGTGCTTGCCCATGCGGTCCACGTGGCTGAAATAGCTCACGCCCCCCGACAAGGGGCCGATGTGGTACTCGTACCCGCTTTTCTCCGGACCGAAGTGCGGCGGATAGCCCAGGTGCCACTTGCCGATCAGCGCGGTTCGATATCCCCGCTCGCGCAGCAACGACGGCAGCGTCGGATGCGCCGGCGGCAGGCCGATCTCGGTGCTGCCGCGGAACCTGCCGGTCATGGGTTCCTCGGCCGCGCCGCGCAGGCGGTACTGGTAGCGCCCGGTGATCAGGCCGAAGCGCGTGGGCGAGCACACGGGCGAATTGGAATAGCCCTGCGTGAAGCGGATGCCGCGCGCGGCCATCCGGTCCAGGTTGGGCGAGACGGGCTTGCGGCCGCCGTAGCAGCCCAGGTCGGCGTAGCCCAGGTCGTCGGCCAGGATGAAGATGAAATTGGT
The DNA here is from genome assembly GCF_003854895.1 of Pigmentiphaga sp. H8. Taxonomy (NCBI): domain Bacteria; kingdom Pseudomonadati; phylum Pseudomonadota; class Betaproteobacteria; order Burkholderiales; family Alcaligenaceae; genus Pigmentiphaga; species Pigmentiphaga sp. H8. Next base: position 3,006,263 of record NZ_CP033966.1, read on the forward strand.
CATGCGAACTGTACCGGCTCCGTTGTCAGTCGACCTTCATGCCGGCCGACTTGATGATCTTTGCATAGCGTTCCCGCACGCTCACCAATTCCTTGGCGGCGGCTTCGCCGTCCAGCGTGCCCAGCGTGAAGTCCATCGCGCGCAGGCGCTGCTGCACGTCAGGCTGCGCCAGCACCTGCTCCATCGCCTTGCGCAGGGTCTGGACGACGGCGTCCGGCGTCTGCGCCGGCACCATCGCAAGATACAACACATCCTGGCGCACCCCGGGGTAGCCCAGTTCGGCCGTGGTCGGCACCGACGGCAGCAGCGGCGAACGCTGGCTGCCGGTCACGGCCAATGCCTTCAGCGTTCCGGCGTTGACGTGCTGCAAGAGGCCCGGCGTGGCCAGCGCGGCCGCCTGGACCTCGCCCGACACCAGCGCCAGCACCGCCGGCGCATTGCCGCGGTACGGGATGTGGTTGATCTTCATGCCGGTGGCCTGTTGCAGCATGCTCAGGCTCAGGTGGCCGGGCGAACCGTTGCCCGCCGAACTGAACGTGACCGGGTCCTTGTGGCCCCGCTCGACCAGAGTCTTGAGCGTATCGGCCTTGGCGGACGGGTGGGCGGCGATCAGCATCCCCGAGGACGCCAGGCGCATCACCGGCTTCAGCTGGTCCAGGCTGAACCCCTGCGACGCATACAGGCTGGGGTTGACCGTGAAGGTCGAATCCAGGCCGATCAGCACCGTGTAGCCGTCGGGTGCGGCGTTGGCCACCGCGGCGGCACCGATGTTGCCGCCGCTGCCGGTCTTGTTCTCGACCACGAAGGGCTGCTTGAAGATGGCGTTGAGGCGCTCGCCCATCATGCGCGCCATGATGTCCAGGGGACCTCCGGCCGTGAAGTTGACGACGAACCGGACGGGCTTGTCCGGATAGCTGCCCTGCGCCGACGCAGCGCCCGTCGCGGCCGACAATGCAAGTGCCAGTCCCAGCGCGCGGACCACGGATTTCGACATTTCCCACTCCTCCTGATTGTGCGGACGTCCAGCCATCGGACACCCTTCTGTCCGCGCCATCATAGAAGCGTAAGCCATAATATTGGTTGATCTTTTTGAAAATTGATTGAGTGGAAGGAAATCATGCTGCGCCCTCTCGACCCCCGCCTGCGCCTGCGCCACCTGCAATGCCTGGTCGCCCTGGCCAGCCATCGCAGCGTGCTCAAGGCCGCCGATGCCCTGGCACAGACGCCGTCGGCGGTGTCCAAGAGCCTGGCCGAACTGGAGGCGATCGCCGGCGAGACGCTGGCGCTGCGGCACCGCAAGGGACTGGAACTGACGCCCGCCGGCCACACCCTGCTGCGCCATGCCGCGCAAGCCATCGGCGCGCTGCGCGACGGCTTCGAGCTGCTGGGCGCGGGGGAAAAGGCGCCCGAGCACGTGCGCATCGGCATTCTGCCCACCGCGGCCGCCACCCTGGTACCGAACGCGATCGGCCAGATGCAGGCGCGCTACTCCCACCTGGTCGTCACGGCGCATGGCGGCACCAACGCCGACCTGCTGGTGCGCTTGAAACTGCGGGAGCTGGATCTGGTCATCGGCCGCATCAGCCATCCGTCGGAAATGGTGGGCATCTCTTTCGAGCACCTGTACATGGAACCGCTGGTCATGGCCGTTCGCCCCGGCCATCCGCTGCTGGATGCTGCCGCGCTCCAGCCGGCCGACGTGCGAGCCTATCCCATGGTGCTGCCCATGAAGGGCACCTACATCCGCCCCGCGGCCGAGACCTTCCTGCAATCGAGCGGCATAGGGATGCCGCAGCAGTTGGTGGAGACCCTGTCGTCCACCATGGCGCGCAGCCTGATGCGTACCGGCGACGCGATCTGGTTCGTGCCCTACGGCGTGATCGAGACCGACCTGGACGATGGCCAAGCCAGGACCCTGCCGGTGGACACCAGCCCCACGTCCGCGGCGGTGGGACTGACCACGCTGGGCACGGATGAGCTGCCCGAGGGCGTGCGGCTCTTCATCGATGTGATGCGCGAGGTGGCCGGCGAGATGCGCAACCGCAACCGGCGCTCGTTGATGCAGCAGGGGTGAGGCGCGCGGGGGCGAGGAGATAACTGGAAACAAAAATGCGCAAAATGAACACCCTCCCCGAGGCCCCCTTCCCTACCATTCCATCTGTGGCTGTTGTCAAAACGATACGCGGATGACGCGTCAACGGACGATGTCCAGATGGAAGCACGCACACCTCGCCCGCCGGACCTGGCGCGATGCGCTTTGTTCCTCGACCTGGACGGCACGCTGGCCCCCATCGCACCCAGCCCCGACGCGGCCCGGGTGCCCGGCGCCACCGTGGCGCTGCTGCGGCGCCTGGTCTGCGCGACGGGCGGCGCGCTGGCCGTGGTCTCGGGCCGCTCGATCGAAGTCATTGACCGCCTGCTGCAGCCGCTGCGGCTGCCCGTGGCGGGCCTGCACGGCGCCCAGTGGCGCGGCCCCGGCAGCCAGGCATGGGAACTGCCCGTGGACCGCGACCGGGCGGCCCGGCTGCTGGCGCGGCTGCGGGACATCGCCGCCGGACAGGCGGGCATATACGTGGAGGACAAGGATATTTCATTCGCCATCCACTACCGGCATGCGCCCCGGGAGGAAGCGCGGATCCGCGCCGAAGTCGCCGCGGCGGCCGCGGACTTCGCATCGGACTACACGCTGCAGTTCGGCAAGATGGTGGCCGAGGTCAAGCCGCGCGGCGTGGACAAGGGAAGCGCCGTCGAGCGCTTCATGGCCGTCGCGCCCTTCGCGTCCCGCCTGCCCGTCATGGCGGGAGACGACCTGACCGACGAGGCGGCCTTCGCCGTCGTGGCGCGCCTGGGCGGAATCGCGATCAAGATCGGCGACGGCGACACCTCGGCGCCATGGCAGCTGCCCGATCCCGACGCCCTTGCCCGCTGGCTGGACGACCTCTCCGCGCGGGGGCCGTCCGGTCCCCCACGCCACGAATAAAGGATCAGGACATGAGCAGACTCGTGATCGTTTCCAATCGCGTGGCCTCCGCGGCCGAGGGCAAGCGCAGCGCCGGGGGCCTGGCGGTGGGCGTACTGGACGCGCTGAAGCGGCAGGACGGACTCTGGTTCGGCTGGAACGGCAAGATCGAGGACACGGCCGGCACCGAGCTCGCCTTCCACCGCATCGGCCGCATCGATTGCGCGACCACCGGCCTGTCGCGCAGCGAGTACGACCTCTACTATCGGGGATTCTCCAACGGCACGCTGTGGCCCACCTTCCACTACCGCATCGACCTGAGCCGCTACGACGCGCGCGAATACGCGGGCTACCTGGCCGTCAACGAGCGGCTGGCCGGCATGCTGCGGGAACTCGTCGGCGAGGACGACCGGCTCTGGATACACGACTACCATCTTCTTCCCTTCGCCCGCGCCTGCCGCCGCCTCGGGCTGCGCAACCGCATCGGTTTCTTCCTGCATACGCCCTTTCCTCCCGAGGGCATCCTGCGCACCGTCCCGCCTCACCGCGACCTGGTCGAGGCGATGTGCGAATACGACCTGGTCGGTTTCCAGACCCGGGGCGACGCGCAGGCCTTCCTGGACTATGCACAGCGACGTCTCGGCCTGGCCCGGGACGGCGACATGCTGCGCGGGCCGTCCGGGCCGGTGCGCGTGGGCCACTATCCCATCGGCATCCTGACCGACGACGTCCAGAGCAAGTCCAAGGCGCGCAGCCGCTCCAAGCTGGTCGCCACGCTCAAACAGGGGTTGCAGGAGCGCAAGCTCATCATCAGCGTCGACCGCCTGGACTACAGCAAGGGCATGGTCGAACGCTTCAACGCCTTCGAGCGGCTGCTGGAATCGCGGCCGGCGTACCGCGGCCACGTCAGCTTCGTGCAGATCGCGCCGCCCTCGCGTTCGGACGTCGAAGGCTATCGCCACATCCGTCGGCAGCTCGAAAGCACGGCGGGCCACATCAACGGCCGCTGGACCGAACTGGCCTGGACCCCCATCCGCTACATGAACCGCGCCTACGAGCGCGCCGCGCTGCTGTCGTTCTTCCGCGCCTCGCAAGTGGGCTTCGTCACGCCGCTGCGCGACGGGATGAATCTGGTGGCCAAGGAATACGTGGCGGCCCAGGACCCCGAGGATCCCGGCGTGCTGGTCCTGTCGGAATTCGCGGGCGCCGCCGACGAACTGGCCGATGGCGCGATCATCGTCAATCCCTACGACGTCGACGCCATGGCCTGCGCCCTGGACCGCGCCCTGGACATGCCGCTGGCGCAACGGCGCGAGCGCCACGAACACATGATGCAAGTGCTCAGGAGCAACGGCATCAAGGAATGGCGCGACCACTTCCTGACGGACCTGGAGCCGCCCGCCGCCGCGGCCTGAGGGCGCCCGCCGTTCAGCGCTGGCGCGCTTCCTCCAACAGCCGTTCGGCGATCTCGATCGCGATGTCGACCATCCGGTGCATGTGCTGGCGGGCGAAATGCTCGGCCGCGACCGGATCGCCGTGCAGCACCGCGCGGGCGATGTCGACGTGGTCCGACAAATTCAGCAGCCAGTTCTCGCGGTTCAGGTCGCGGAAATAGATCGTGTGCAGGATCGGGTAGTTGTACTGGTCCAGCAGTTCGCCCACGTCCGGGATGCCCGACATGTTGTTGATGGCGCGATGGAAGCGGCCGTTCTCGGCGCGGTGGTTGCGCGGGTCGTCGGCGCGCCGCTGGGCCTCGATGTCGTCCAGCAGTTCCTGGATGATTTCCCGGTTGCCCGGCTCGTGCGCGTGCTCCGCGGCGGCGCGCGCCCCCAGGCCGGAGATCACCTCGCGGATGCGGAACTGGGCAACGATGTCCTCGCGCCGGGGCGTGGCCACCGTGGCGCCGCGATTGGGCTCGATGCGCACGAAGCGATTGGTCTCCAGGCGCCGGAAGGCTTCCCGGACCGAACTGCGGCTGACGCCCAGATCGCGGGTGACATCCGCCTCGACGATACGCTGGCCCGGCTTGTAGATCCCGTCGACGATGCGGCGCGCAATCTCGTTCAGAACGAAATCCGACACGCTGCCGGAGCGGGCCGGCTCGGCCTGCGGCGGCTGATAGAAGGGAACGAAGGAAGTCGGATCTTTCGGCATGGTCGGAAGGGACGAACCGCGGGGGATACCGGAGATTGTAGGACAGGATGCATCTTCCTCCAGCCATTCCGATCCGGCAAGCAGGCATTTTCCTCTCGAACCGGGTAGTTTTCCCGATATGGAAGAGCGCACTTTCTGTCCGACAATGTTTTCAATCCAACGCGAAATTCCTGGTTAATTCGGAATGAAATCGGAAATGTTGTCCGACAATAAATCCAACCCATCCGCCTCGGAAAGCCTCTCTTCGGGCATCGGCCAGGATCGGCGGGTGTCCGAGTTGTTCGCCGACTTGTCGGACAGCGTCAGCTTCATGTCCTCCGACGACGCCGGTCCCCGCTACCAGGAAGACTGGACGGGCGCTTTCGGCGCTCCCGCGCCGGTCCTGCGGCCCCGTACCGTCGCGGCCCTGGCCGAGACGGTGCGCCGCCTGCATGGCGCGGGGCTGCGCATCGTCGCCCAGGGCGGCATGAGCGGGCTGGTGGGCGGCGGCGCACCGATGCGCGGCGAAGTGGTCGTGTCGCTGGAATTGCTCAATCGCATCGAGTCCTGCGACCTGTACGGCGCGACCATGACGGTCCAGGCGGGCGCGACGCTGCAGGCGGTACAGGAAGAAGCCGAACGCCAGGGCCTGTTCTACCCTGTCGACCTGGGCAGCCGGGGCAGTTGCACGGTGGGCGGCAACATCGCCACCAACGCCGGCGGCAACCGCGTCCTGCAATACGGCATGACGCGCGCCTCGGTACTGGGCCTGGAAGTCGTGCTGCCAGACGGCACGCTGGTCTCCCGCATGGGCCGGGTGGCCAAGGACAACGCCGGCTACGATCTCAAGCAATTGTTCATCGGCTCCGAAGGCACGCTGGGCATCGTCGCGCGCGCGGTACTGCGGCTGCATCCGCTGCCGCGCCAGCGCTACACCGTGGCGCTCGGCCTCCAGGACCTGGACCAGGTGCTGCGCGCGCTGGCCGCCTGCCGCGCCGACTTCGGTCCCATGCTGACCTCGTTCGAGGTCATGTGGCGCGACTTCGTGGATTTCGTCGCGCGCGGACTGGGCATCGGCCGCGACCCGTTCGCCGGCGCCTGCGGCCACGTCGTGCTGCTGGAACTCTCCTGCTACGACCGCCAGCCCGAACGCGACGAGGCACGGATCATGGAGGCGCTGCAAGCCTTGTCCGAGAACCTGGACACGCCTCACGTCGTCGTCGCCAAGTCACTGTCCGAGGCGGCCGAACTCTGGCGCATGCGCGATGCCTCCGGCGAAGCGGCCCGCCACCTGGGCGCCTACCTGTCCTTCGACGTCAGCATCCCGGCCGGCGAACTCCAGGACTGCCTGCCACGCATCTACGCAGGGCTGGACGCCATCGATCCGGCGCTGCGGCGCCTGACCTACGGCCACCTGGGCGACGGCAACGTGCACCTGCTGGTCGGCTGCGCGGGCCCCGCCGCCGAGCGCGTCGAACATCTGGTCTATCACGAGGTGATGCGTTGCGGCGGCTCGATCTCGGCCGAACACGGCATCGGACTCGAGAAGAACCAGGCCTTCCAGCGGCTTTATCCGGCCGCGGAACTCGACGCCATGCGCCGCATCAAGCTTGCCTTCGATCCCGGCGCCCTGCTCGGCCGGGATCGCGTCTTCGGCCTGTCCTGACCTCTCCTCCACCCGTCCTGCCCCGGAGCTGCCATGAAGCCTGCCCTGATTCTCCAAGCCGCGCGACTCGCCGCCTGCGTGCCGCTGGCCTGTGCCGCCTCGCTCGCCCACGCCCAACAGACCTACAAGGTCGCGATCGCGCAGTTCGGTCCCGACCATACGCTGGACACGCTGGTGTCGAGCTTCAAGCAGGAACTGGCCAGGCAGGGGCTGAAGGTGACCTACGACGAAGGCCACGTGAACTTCGACCGCTCGCTCGCGCCCCAGTTGCTGAATCGCGAGGCCGCCGGCAAGCCCGACCTCATGCTCACCATTACCACGCCGCTCACGCAGACCGCCAAGCAGGTGCTGGCCAACCGCAGCTTCCCCATCGTGTTCGGCGCCGTCGCCAATCCCGTCGCGGCCAAGCTGGTGCCGTCCTGGGACCGGGGCGACACGCTGATGACCGGCGGCTCCAACCTTCCCAACATGGATGCGTCGGTCGGCTTCATCAAGCAGCTCACCCCCGGGGTCAAGCGGCTGGGCTTCATCTACAACCCCGGCGACGATGCCGACCTGGGCTACCTGAACGCGCTGGAAAAAGTCGTCGGCAAGTACGGCCTCACCCTGGTCAAGGTGGGCGTGGACAACGCCAACGACATTCCCACCCGGGTCGCGTCGCTGCAAGGGCGCGCCGACGCGCTGATGGTGCCGGCTTCCAGCATGCTGATACCCGCCGCCGCGGCCATCGCCTCGGTCACCAACCGCATCAAGCTGCCCACCTACAGCCCCAACGTCGACAACGTGGCCCAGCACCACTTCCTGGCCGCGATGACGGTCGAATACACCAGCCTGGGCACCAACGTCGGCCGCATCGCCGCCGATGTGCTGCGCGGCAAGAAGCCGGCCGACATTCCCGTGTCGGTACCCGCGGTGCAGGACCACGCGGTCAAGATCAGCGGGCGCAGGCTGAAGGACCTGGGCATCGCGCTGCCCGAATCGCTGAAGAACTGCAACTGCGTCGTCGACTGACGCGCCGGAGCCCCGCATGATCGAGCTTGCAGCCGTCGACGTCGTGTTCTATCCGGGCACTCCTGATGAACGCATCGCGCTCGACCGACTGGACCTGAACCTGGAGAACGGCAGTTTCTGCGTCGTCGTGGGCACCAACGGCGCCGGCAAGAGCACCCTGCTGAACGTGCTGGCCGGCGCCGTCCGGCCGCGCACGGGCCGTACCGTCATCGACGGCACCGACGTCTCGTCCTGGCCGGTGCACCGGCGCGCGCAATGGGTCTCGCGCGTGTTCCAGGACCCGGTGGTCGGCACGGCGCCCGCGCTGTCCATCGAAGAAAACCTGGCTTTCGCCGCCATGCGCGGCCGCCGGCGCGGACTGCGCATGGCGCTCAACCCCCGCAACCGGGCCCATTTCCGCGATGAACTGGCGCGCTTCGGCCTGGGGCTGGAGAACCGCATGGGCGCCGCCGCCGGCCTGCTGTCGGGCGGACAGCGGCAGGTGCTCGCGCTGCTGATGGCGGCGCTGAACCGCCCCCGCATCCTGCTGCTGGACGAGCACACCGCCGCGCTGGATCCGCGCACGGCGCAGCTCGTCATGGAGGCGACGCGCCGCATCGTGGCCGAGCAGCGGCTGACCACCCTGATGATCACGCACAACATGGCGCATGCGCTGGAATACGGCGACCGCCTGCTGATGATGGAATGCGGGCGCATCAAGCTGGACATCGGCCGCGACGAGAAACCGCGCCTGACGATCAACGACCTGGTCCAGCGCTTCGGCCAGGCCGACGACCAGATCCTGCTGCAGGCCAGCGCATGAACGCGTCCCCGCGCATGCCCCTACGGAGCCGAAAGTGGAAGTCCTGAACACCTTCTATCACCTCGTCCCCATCACGGCCGTCCAGGGACTGCTGTACGCCTTCGTCGCCATGGGGGTGATGATTCCCTTCCGCCTGCTGAACGTGCCCGACCTGACCGCCGAGGGCGCCTTTCCGCTGGGCGGCTGCCTGGTCGCGGCATTGATCACGGCCGGGCTCCATCCCTTCCTCGGCACCCTGGCGGCGGCCGGCGCGGGCTTCCTGGCCGGCGCCGTCACCGCGCTGATCCACCTGAAGTTCCGCGTCCATTCGCTGCTGGCCGGCATCCTGACCATCACCATGCTGTGGAGCGTCGACCTGCGGGTGATGGGCAAGCCCAATACGCCGCTGTTCGGCCTGCCCAATCTGTACGACTGGATAGATCCGGCCATCATGCAAAGCCTCGCGCTGCAGGGTGGCCTGCTGCTGGCGGCGCTGGTGGTGCTGGTGCTGCTGCTGTGGTGGGGCCTGCACACCGACGTGGGCCTGGCCCTGCGCGGCGTCGGCGCCAACAGCCAGCTCGCACCGGCGCTCGCGGTCAACTCCACGCGCTACATCGTGGTCGGCCTGGGGCTGGCCAACGCCATCACTGCCGCGGCGGGCGCGCTGCTGGCCCAGAGCCAGGGCTACGGCGATGTCAACATGGGCTTCGGCATGCTGATCAACGGCCTGGCCGCGCTCATCATCGGCGAAGCCATCATCGGCCGCCGTACGCTGCTGCGCCAGCTGTGCGCGCCGGTGGTCGGCTCGCTGCTGTACTACCAGCTCAGTTCGCTGGTGCTGTCCTTCGGACTGATGCCCTCCGACCTCAAGCTGGTCACCGGCCTCTTCGTCCTCGTCACCATAGGCTGGCCCATTCTCAGGGGCCGCGCCCGCGCCGGCTCGATCGCCGGATAAGCCCTCCGCCCCCCCCACTCAGGAGCCACCCATGACGGAAATGCTGCAACAGCCCTATACCGGCCCCAGTGCCTGGACCCGCGCCCAGATGGAGGCCGACCAGAGCTGGATCTACACCCTGTCGCCGGCCGAGGTCGCCGAGATCCGCGCCGCGGTCGCCACCGCCCTGGCCACGGGCAAGCCGCTGGAATCCATTTCCCGCGCCGATTTCCCGCTTGCCGGCCTGGCGGGCCGGCTGGCGACGCTGGGAGAAGAACTGGAGAACGGCCGCGGCTTCGAGATGTGGCGCGGGCTGCCGGTCGAGGATTGGAGCCTGGAGGAACGCAGCATCGCCTACTGGGGACTGGGGCAGTACCTGGGCGATGCGGTCGTGCAGAACGCGCGCGGCGAGCTGTTCGGCCACGTACGCGACACCACCGCCGGCGCCGACCCGCAGACCAACGCCAACACCCGCTTCTATCACACCAACCGCGCGGCGCCCTTCCACGTGGACGGCGCCGACATCGTCGGCCTGATGTGCGTGCGCACCGCCAAGGCCGGCGGCGCCAGCCTGGTGGTCAGTTCCACCAGCATCTACAACGCGCTGCTGCGCGACCACCCCGACATGATCCCGCTGCTGTACGAGCCTCTGTGGTTCGACCACCGGGGCGAGCACAACGCGGTCACCGGCAAGCCCTATTGGGTCACGTCCATCTGCGGCTGGACCCACGGCAAGCTGTCGATGATGTACCTGCGCAATTTCATCGAGTCGGCGCAGCGCTACGAAGGCGCGCCCCCGCTGACCGAGCGCCACCGCAAGCTGCTGGACCTGATCGACCACTACGCGGAGTCGCCCGAGCTGTGCCTGTCCATGGCGTTCCTGCCCGGCGACATCCAGTGGCTGAACAATCACATGACGCTGCACTCGCGCACCGAGTTCCTGGACTGGGAAGAGGACGAGCGCAGGCGCTGGCTGATGCGCCTGTGGCTGAACCGGCGCGAGCGCAACCGCTATACCGACACCTACGGCTACTACGGCATCGCGCCCGACGCGAAATGACGGCCGGCGGGAGGCTCAGGCCTCCCGCTCCTGCCCCGCCAGCCCGGCGCCGCAGTGCTTGCAGTAGTTCGCGTCGTGGTCCTGCCCGGGCGTCAGGCACACCTGGCAGGTGCGCGCCGCGGTCCGGCGCCGCGCGCTTTCGGCCAGCGTCATCTCCATGGTGACGATGCCCGTCGGCACGGCCAGGATGCCCCAGCCCAGCAGCATCATGACCGAGGCGATCAGCCGCCCCAGCGCGGTGTGCGGCGTGATGTCGCCGAAGCCCACCGTCGCGATGGTCGAGATCGCCCAGTAGACACCCACCGGAATGCTGGTGAAGCCGTACTGCGGGCCTTCGACCACGTACATGATCGTGCCCATGACCAGCACGATCAGCAGCACCACCGACAGGAAGACCATGATCTTGCGGGACGAGGCGCGCAGCGCCCGGGCCATCATCAGGTATTCCTCGGTGAACAGGCGCAGCTTGAACACCCGGAAGATGCGCAGCAGACGCAGCACGCGGATGCCGATCAGGAAGGCCAGGCTGGGCGTCAGCAGCGCCGCGTAGGTGGGCAGGAAGGCCAGCAGGTCCACCACGCCGTAGAAGCTCGTGGCATAGCGCAGCGGGCGCCGCACGCACAGCAGCCGCAGCACGTATTCGATCGTGAAGAGCACCGTGAAGGCCCACTCCAGCGGACCGAACAGGCCGCCCAGGCGCTGCGACAGGAAGGCCACGCTATCGGCCATCACGACCGCCAGGCTGGCCAGGATGAGCACGAACAGCAACTGGTCGAATCGCCGTCCGGCGGACGAACCGGTCTCGAACATCACCGCGTACAGCGACCGCCTCCATCCCCGCTCGGGCCTGCCGAAGGCCTCGGCGATGTCATGATCACGCTTCGTCGATGGAGTTTCCTGGACCACGCCCGCTCCCGCGCCAGCCACGGCCCGGCGGGCCCGCATCCTCTGGCATGCGGAATCATAGGGGAAGCGCCGGGCGCCCGCCAAGGCGCTCCGTCGGGCCGCAGGCTCAGGCGGCCATGCGCTCGCAGGCGTCGGCGCAGCTGCGGCAGTCGGCGGCGCACTGGTCCATGCCGTCCAGGCCGTCGCAGCTGTCGGCGCACTGGCGGCAGATCGAGGCGCAGTCGGCGCACACGTGGCGGTGCTGCGGAACGCTGGTCAGCATGAAGTGGGCCGCGGTGCGGCACATCTCGGCGCAGGCCATCATCAGGCGGAAATGGGGCGGTGCGACGTGCGCCCCGCCCCGCTCCAGGCAGTGGTTCATGGCGGATCCCAGGCAGGACTGGTAGCAACGCAGGCAGGCATCCACGCACAGCTGCATTTCCTTCGGCACGGCATTCATCATTGACCTCCGGATAACGTCGAACGGATGGCCCCGCCAGGCAGCACGTTCCGTTCCCGGCCCCCAGGCTCAGTCCTGGCGCGACTCCAGCAGCTTGACCAGGCTGTGCAGCACGCGGTTGGCCGGCGTCGACACGCCCAGTTCGCCGCCCCGGCGGACGATGTAGCCGTTCAAATGGTCGATCTCGCTCGGCTTGCCGCGCGCCAGGTCCTGCGCCGTCGACGACAACTGGGTCGGCATGCTGCGGCTGATGCGCATTACCGCTTCCCAGGTGTCGCCGGGCACCGTCACGCCCGAGGCCGCCGCCACCGCCAAACACTCGTCCACCACGTTGCGCATGACATCCGGCACGCCCTGGCACTCGATCAGCCGGCCATAGGGCAACTGCGCCGCGGCCGACAGCGCGTTGTAGGCGCAGTTCAGGATGAGCTTGGCCCAGAGTTCGCCGATGGCGTTGCCGGACACCGTGGCCGGGATACCGGCCGCGCTCAGCACGCCCGCCGCTTCCTCGCTGCGGGGCGACGGCCCGAGCACGAGTTCGCCGCGCCCGTGATGGCGCACGTGGCCCGCGCCCGCCATCTCCACCGCCACGTACACCACGGCCGGCACCACCGGCTGCGGCAGCAGCGCCTGCAGGCGCTCGGCATTGTCGACCCCGTTCTGCAGGCTGAGCACGACGGCATCGGCATCCAGGTGCGGCGCGATCTGCCTGCCCGCGTCCTCGGTGTCGGTGGATTTCACGCAGAACAGCACGAGCTTGGCGCCGGCGACGTCCCCGGGATGCTCGCTGGCCCGCGCCGGCACATGGCCGTGGAAGGACTTCGTCTCGAGCAACAGCCCCTGCCGCCGGACCGCCTCCACGTGCGCGGGACGGCCCACCAGCACCACGTCGTGGCCGGCGCGGGCCAGTATCGCGCCGTAGTAGCTGCCGACCGCGCCGGCTCCCATCACTGCAATCTTCATGTCCACCCCTGAAACTGGAATCCTTCATTCCGGCAGGCCGCGCCCGCAGCGGCAAGTGTATGCCGACGGCCACATCCTCCCTTCGCCGCCGTTGCCTCGCCCGGCGCGGGCTGATAGACTTCATTTTCGGCTTTTTGCCTTCACATCCATCCCCCCATCCAAGGAGACGCAAAATGATCAACACGCGCATCGTCGTCTCCGGACCGGCTCCCCGGCACCTCTAGGTTGCCCCGCCGCGGGCGGTTTTCCTGCCCGCACATACTCCCGGACGGTTTTTGCCCCACGCACGCCACAAGCGCGCGATGGCCCGTCTGTTCTCTCCCGACTTTGGAGACCCCGCTCCACCGCGAGCCGGGGCTGTCGCAAATGGCATCGAAGAAACTCGACTTCCGTGGACAGTCCTACAAGGACGTCCTTGGCTTTACTTTCCGCCACTGGGCCGAGCAGCCCTGGCGCATCCTGACCATCATCGTCGCCATCCTGCTCTCGACGCTGGCCAGCGTGGCGACTCCGTTGTACGCGGGCCGCCTGGTCGATGCCGTGGCGTCGGGCGCGGCCAGCGACCCGGCCGCGTGGCAAGCCGCCATCGCCGCCTTCTGGATACTGGCCGCGCTGGGCGTGGGCGCCACGGCGTTGCGCCAGGTCGTATTCCTGAGCCTGACTTTCCTTACGCTCAAGATGATGAGCAAGATCGCCGCCAACGCCTTTCATCGCGTGCAGCGCTTCTCGACCGACTGGCATGCCAACAGCTTCGCCGGCTCGACCGTGCGCAAGGTCACGCGGGGCATGTGGGCGCTCGACCTGCTGAACGACACGCTGCTGGTGGCCCTGCTGCCGTCGCTGGTCATGCTGGCCGGCGCGACCATCCTGCTGGGCGCGACCTGGCCGCTCATGGGTGCCGTCATCGGCGTGGGATCCCTGCTGTATGTGATGCTGACCGTCATGCTGTCGCTGGGCTTCGTCGCGCCCGCCGCGCGCCTGGCCAACGCCTGGGATACCCGCATGGGCGGCGCCCTGGCCGACGCCATCACCTGCAACGCGGTGGTCAAGGCCTTCGGCGCCGAGGACCGCGAGGAAACGCGCCTGGCGCGCGTGATCGGCAAGTGGCGCCTGCGTACCCGGCGCACCTGGGTGCGCGGCACGATCAACGGCGGCGTCCAGGGCACCATGCTCGTGCTGATGCAGGCCGCCATCCTGGGCACCGCGCTGCTGCTGTGGTCGCGCGGGCAGGCCAGCGTGGGCGACATCACCTTCGCGCTGACGACCTTCTTCATGCTCCAGGGCTACCTGCGCGACGTGGGCATGGACATCCGCAACCTGCAACGCTCCATCAACGACATGGAGGAACTGGTCGCGCTGGAACGCCAGCCGCTGGGCATCGAGGACCGTCCGGACGCTCCGGCCATCGCCATCGGCCCCGGCGAGATCCGCTTCGAGCACGTGGACTTCCGCTACGGCACCCACGACACGCCGCTCTACCGCGATTTCTCGATACGCATCGCGCCGGGCGAACGGGTCGGGCTGGTCGGCCACTCCGGTTCGGGCAAGACCACGTTCATCAAGCTGATCCAGCGCCTGTACGACGTCAGCGGCGGCCGCATCACCATCGACGGACAGGACATCTCCTGCGTCCGCCAGGCCTCGCTGCGCCAGCAGATCGCCATCGTCCAGCAGGAACCCATCCTGTTCCACCGCTCGCTGGCCGAGAACATCGCCTATGCCCGGCCGGACGCCACGCGGGCGCAGGTCGAGCGTGCGGCGCGCCTGGCCAGCGCCCATGACTTCATCATGGCCCTGCCCCACGGCTACGAGACCCTGGTGGGCGAGCGCGGCGTCAAGCTGTCGGGAGGCGAGCGCCAGCGCGTGGCGCTGGCTCGCGCCTTCCTGGCCGATGCGCCCATCCTGATCCTGGACGAGGCGACCTCCAGCCTGGACAGCGAAAGCGAGGTCCTGATCCAGCAAGCCATGGAGCGCCTGATGGAAGGCCGCACCACGCTGGTGGTCGCGCACCGGCTGTCCACCGTGCGCGCGCTCGACCGGCTGCTGGTAATGGACAAGGGCCGCGTCATCGAGGAAGGCACGCACGAGGCGCTGATCCGGATCAGGAATGGCGTCTATCGGCGGTTGTTCGAGAAGCAGGCCCTGGAACTGACCAAGGGTCTGTTGCTGGATGGCAACGCGCTGCGCCGCGCCGACGACGAGGACTGGCTGGCCGAACCGGATGCGCTGGTGGAGAACCCCGCCGACGCGCCGATGCCGCCCGGCAGGTAGCCGCCGGCGGGGCTGCCCCGCTAGCGGCGCGCCTCGGTGGCCATGCGCACGGCCAGCCCCGCCAGCACCGTGCCCATCAGCCACCGCTGCGCGACCAGCCACAGCGGGCGGCGCGCCAGGAAGGCCGCGATCGAGCCGGCCATGATGGCCACCGTGGCGTTGACGCTCATGCTGATCGCGATCTGCGTCGCGCCCAGCATGAACGACTGCATCAGCACGCTGCCCTGCTCGGGCCGGATGAACTGCGGCAGCAGCGACAGGTACATCACCGCGATCTTGGGGTTCAGCAGGTTGGTCAGGAAGCCCATCGCGAACAGCTTGCCCGGGCCGTCGCGTGGCAATTCGCGCACCTGGAACGGCGAACGCCCGCCCGGCCTGACCGCCTGCCATGCCAGATAGAGCAGATAGATCGCGCCGCCCGCGCGCAGCGCATCGTAGGCATAGGGCACCGCCATGACCAGCGCGGTGATGCCCAATGCCGCGCACAGCATGTAGAACACGAAGCCCAGCGCCACGCCGCCCAGCGAGACGAGCCCGGCGCGCGGCCCCTGCGAGATCGAGCGCGAGACGAGGTAGATCATGTTGGGGCCTGGCGTCAGCGCCATTCCCAGCGCCACCAGGCCAAAGGCGAGCAGGCTGGACGTATCGGGCATGATTTTCTCCGGGCGCGGATACCCATGGAACATGTCGACCAGCATACGCCCTGGGGGTCCATCCTGCGACCCCGACAAGAACAGTAGGCGGCGCGGGAATTTCCGGCTATCTTAAGCCGCGTATTCGATCCCCGGCCGGCCAGGCCGCGTCCATCATGCCATCCGACACCCACCGCCATCCCCCGCTGCGGCACCGCGACGGGCATCACGCCCGCGTCACCTTCGAAGAACTGTTCTTCGACCTGATCTACGTCTTCGCCGTCACCCAGATCAGCCACCAGCTCCTGCATCACCTGACGCTTACCGGCGTGATCGAGTCGCTGATCCTCTGGCTGGCGGTGTGGCTGGGGTGGCAATACACCTGCTGGGTAACGAACTGGTTCGACCCGGAAACCCCGCGCATCCGGGGCCTGCTCTTCGCCACCATGCTGCTCGCGCTGTGCATGGCGGCCAGCCTGCCCGAGGCCTTCGGCGACCGGGCGCTGCTGTTCGCCGGGTCCTATGCCGCGATGCAGGTGGGCCGGACCGCCTACATCGTCTGCCAGTTGCCGGCCAGCCATCCGCTGGCGGCCAACTACCGCCGCATGCTGGGATGGCTGGCTATCGCGGCGGTCTTCTGGATCGCCGGGGCGATGGCCGAAGGGCATGAGCTGCGCGCGCTGCTGTGGCTGGTGGCGGTGCTGTGCGAATACGGCTCGCCCATGTTCGGCTTCGCCCTGCCCGGCATGGGCCGCTCCCATACCCGCGACTGGACCATCGAGGGCGGCCACCTGGCCGAACGCTGCCAGTTGTTCGTGATCGTGGCGCTGGGCGAGACGCTGCTCGCCACCGGCGTCATGCTGGCGGACACCCAGTCCTGGAACACCGCCATCGTCTCCGGCGTGCTGGCCACCTTCCTCGGCACCCTGGCGATGTGGTGGCTGTATTTCGGCACGTCCAGCAAGGATGCCACCGAAGCCATCACACGCTCGGCCGATCCCGGACGCATCGGCGCCTATTTCCACTATATCCACGCCATCCTGGTGGCCGGCATCATCGTCACCGCCGTCGGCAACGA
This sequence comes from Pigmentiphaga sp. H8, assembly GCF_003854895.1. Lineage (NCBI taxonomy): Bacteria > Pseudomonadati > Pseudomonadota > Betaproteobacteria > Burkholderiales > Alcaligenaceae > Pigmentiphaga > Pigmentiphaga sp. H8. The sequence continues at coordinate 3,023,096 of NZ_CP033966.1, forward strand.
TCTCGTCATGGCCCACCCCCACGAGGCGCTCGGCACGGCGCAGGTCGTCGTGCTGGTGGCCGGCCCGGCCATCTACCTGCTGGGCAGCGCCATCTACAAGAAGGTCGTCTACGGCGCCGTCCCGGGTTCGCACCTGGCCGGCGCGGTGGCGCTGCTCGTGCTGGTGCCCATGGGCTATGCCGCCACGCTGCTCGTCATGGGCTGGCTGACGACCGCGGTCCTGACGGCCGTGGGCTTGTGGGAGACACGGCGGCTCAAGCAGCGGCGCGCCCGCCAGCCCGCGCCGCCGCTGGCTCATTGAACGGGCCGGGTGCCCCCGACAACACACAAGGGATTCACGTGTCGCAAGAAAGCTTGACCGCTAGGCTGGAACAACCGGTGGATGACAACCGGGACCACGTCCTCGGCCCCGCCGATGCTCCCATCACCCTGGTCGAATATGGCAGCTACGCCTGCCCGTACTGCCGCGCCGCCAACGAACGCATCGCGGAAATCCGGCATCAGCTGGGCGACCGGCTGCGCTATGTATTCCGCCACTATCCGTTGCCGGGCAGCGACATCGCGCGCCGCGCGGCGGAGCTGGCCGAGCACGCGCGCGACTCCCGTCAGTTCTGGGACGCCCACGTCACGCTGATGACGCATTCGCGCACGCTGTCCGAGGAAGACCTGTCCCTGGTGGCGAGCGAACTCGGTGTCCCGCCCGCCGGCGCGCGGCAGGCGGGCGATGACGATCCGGCCCGGGCCCGGGTCGATGCCGATGTCGCCGGCGCCCGGGCCAGCCGGGTCATGGTCACGCCCACCTTCTTCATCAACGGGCGCCGCTACGACGGCCCCTGGGACGAAAGTTCGTTCACCGACGCCATGCTGCGCACACCGGGCCATCGCCTGCGCAGCGTGGCGCAGGACTTCGCGGGCTGGGCGCCCTCGGCCGGCGTGCTGCTCCTGCTGGCCGCCGCGCTGGCGGTCCTGCTGACGAACTCCGGGCTGGGCGAGGCCTTCGCCGCGCTGTGGGAAACGCCCCTGGCGATCTCGCTGGGGCAGGCCGGCTTCGGCATGTCGCTGCTGCACTGGATCAACGACGGCCTGCTGACGATCTTCTTCCTGGTCGTGGGGCTGGAGATCAAGCGCGAGTTCACCGTGGGCCACCTGGCCAACCTGCGCTCGGCCGCGCTGCCGGTCGCGGCGGCCCTGGGCGGCATGCTCGTGCCCGCGCTGGTCTACAGCCTGATCGTTCCCGCCGGCCCGTGGTCGCACGGCTGGGGCGTGCCCATGGCCACCGACACCGCCTTCGCCATCGCGCTGATCGCGATGATGGGTAGCCGCGTCCCCACCGCGCTGCGGGTGTTCCTGACCGCCGCGGCCATCGTCGACGACATCGGCTCCATCGTGGTCGTCGCGCTGTTCTATTCCGGCTCGCTGAACCTGGGCTACCTGGCCGCCGCCGCGGCGCTGGTGGGCGTGCTGGCGCTGCTCAACAAGGCACACATCTATCGCGTCGCGCCCTATGCGCTGACCGGCATCCTGCTGTGGGCCTGTGTCCACGCGAGTGGACTGCACGCGACCATGGCCGGCGTGCTGCTGGCGATGTTCATCCCCACGCGGCCGCCTCCCAACCTGCCCACGCTGGTGGCGCAGGCCGACGCCATTCTGACGGCCGAAGCGCGCCGCAGCGGCGAAGTCCTGCGGCAGGGGCCGTCGCTGCCCGCGCTGGCGGCGTTCGACGCCATCCACGACCGGCTGGAATCGCCCGCCGACCGGCTGCTGCGCACCACGGGCGCGCGTTCCAGCTACGTCGTGCTGCCGCTGTTCGCGCTGGCCAACGCCGGCGTGGCGCTGGCGCCCGACGTGCTGTCCAGCCACGGCCAGCTGTCGCTGGCCATCATCGCCGGACTGGTCCTGGGCAAGCCGCTGGGGCTGGTTCTGGCTTCGGTCATCGCCGTCCGGCTGGGCATCGCGCGCAAGCCCGCCGACTACTCGTGGCGGCAACTGGTGGGCGCCGGCGCGCTGGCCGGCATAGGCTTCACCATGTCGCTGTTCATTTCCGGCCAGGCCTTCCCGGTGGAAACCGATTTCGCCGCGGCCAAGGTCGCGGTCTTCATCGGCTCCATCCTGTCCTCGCTGATCGGCTTGGCCATACTCTGGGGAGCCCGGCCGCCCGCCGAAGGCTGAGGCCGGCTAGCGCAGCGCGGGCAGGTGCCGCGGCCGCATGTCGGCCGGCGGCGTGTAGCCCTTGCGTACCGTACGCGCCGCGCCCCCCTGCGGGGCCGTGCGCAGGATGCCCCGCAGGTCGTTGGCATGGTGCAGCGTTGCCGCCGCCACCGCCTTGCTGTTGAACTCCAGCGCGGCCGGATCCAGGTTCGCCAGGTCGTCGCAGGCAGCGTGGTAGCAGGGATCGAACGTGATGCCGGCCTTGCCGCCCCATAGCGCGACATCCGCCTCGGTCTTGATCTCGTCCACGCCCGAGGAAATGCCGCCCGCGGGAATGCCCAGTTCGATGAACGGGCCGTAGTCCGAACGGCCGTCGAACGGCGTTCCCTTGAACGGCGTGTTCCGGGCGGCGTAGAAACGCTCGAAGGTCTGCTCGATCACCTCGGAGCCGGCCGGCCCCGGCCCCTGGCTGCGGCCATCGGAGTTGTCGCCGTCGTAGATGAAATAACCCGGGTTGGGTGATCCGATCATGTCGAAGTTCAGATACATCGCGATCTTGGCCAGGGCCTCGGGCGCCAGCCCGCCGACGTAGTCGGCCGAGCCCAGCACGCCTTCTTCCTCGGCGCCCCACAGGGCAAAGCGCAGCCTGTACCGCGTCGTCGTGCGCGCCAGTTGCACCGCGGTCTCGAGCACGGCCGCCGATCCGCTGCCATTGTCGTTGATGCCCGGGCCGGCCTGCACCGAATCCAGGTGCCCGCCCACCATGACCACGTGGTTCTCGTCGCCACTGCGGCCCTCGGCGACCAGGTTGAAGGTGGTCGCGGGATCGCGCCGGGTCGAGGCCGCCACCCGCAGCACCAGGCCGGGCGTCGCCGCCAGTTGCCGGCCCAGGGCCTGGGTTGCCTCCAGTACCGGGATATCGACGCCAGCCCGCGGGCTCAACGCGCCATGGACCATGCCTTCCGCGTTGTTGTAGACGACGGCCCCCACGGCACCCGCCTTTTCGGCAAGCCCGATCTTCTGGTCGAAGCTGCAATCTCCGCGTTCGATCAGGGCGATGCTGGCCGGCGGAAATCCGGCGAAGTCGTCGGCGCGGCACCCCCTGCCACCGACGACGCCCACCGCCGCCGAGACATCGCCCGAACCGGAATAGTCCATGACCCGATGCGCGAAATCCACCGCGGCCCCGGGTCCGACCTGGCGCAGCACGCTCGCCCCCAGGTTCTCGTACCTGACGAAGTCGAATGACGAGCGGGTCACGGCATAGCCGGCGTCACGCAGCACGCGCTCCGCGTAGGCGCCCGAGGCCTCGTAGCCCGGCGATCCCGAAGCCCGATGGCCCCCGTTCGCCCTGGCGATGCGGTCGAACTCCCGCAGATGGCTCATGACGCCGTCGAGCGTCATGCACGCCAGGAGTTTGTCTTCGGTGTCGTTGACGCGCCCGGCACAGGCGGTCTCGGGCGCGACGGCCCCGTCGCCGCCGCAGCCGGCAAGCAGCAGCACCGCGGCGGCCAGCGCCGCCAGCCGAGCGACACGCGGTTCGATGAAATACGAAGCCATGGAGCATCCTTGAAAAATCGACGGCGATCGTAACAGAAGGTATCCGAGCGAGATAGCAGACCGGGGCGGGACCGCCCGAGGGCCCGGCTGCAGGCCCAAATTGACGCCACCGGATTTCCTGCCCATACTGCCGCGTCTCCCAGGCCCCCGGGCCTGATCGTCCCGCGACTCGAGCATGCATCGGCCATTCCTCCGATCCACCAGCCAGGACCGCCATCGCGGCATCGCGATGCTGGTCCTGCTCGCGCTGCTCTGGGGGATGCTGGCGCCGGCCATCGCCAATACGCTGGCCCGGCCCAACGATGCCTGGGTCGAGCTTTGCAGCGTCTACGGTCCGAAACTGATCAAGCTGTCGGACGACGGCTCCCAGCCATCGCAGGACGACTCGGCCACGACGCCTGCCGACTGCCCGTATTGCCGGCTCCATGCCGCCGTCGCACTGCCCTCCCCCCGTGGCGGTCTCGTCCTGGTGGGCCTCGTCGTCTCGGCCGAGGCGCCAGCGCTTCCTCCCGCTCCGCTTCTGGGCACGGCGCCCATCTCGCGCCCGCCGCCCTCCCGCGCCCCGCCTTCCACGTCCGTTTCCTGACCCCGCCCGGCCTGCCCGCGTGGCAGCGCCGCTTCGCCCAGCCGCGCCGCGCGCGCGGCCGACCAGGAGTCGTTCGTGTTCCCCACCGTTTCTCCGATGCGCCGGCGCGCGCATCGCGCCGCGCCGCGCCCATCCCTGTCCGGCCCCCTGTGCGCCGGCCTGCTCGCCACCTGCCAGTCGCTTGTGGCGCCCGCTCATGCCCAGGCCGCCCCTGAACAGGCCCTGCCCGCCATCGAAGTCAGCGGCAGCGCCGACCGGCCCAACGGCAAGCTCAACCTCGACACGCCCGCCGCGGCCGCCAGCAATCTCGGCCTGACCGCCCGCGAGACCCCCGCCTCGGTCACCGTGGTCGATCGCGCCACGATCGATGCGCGGGGCGCGCAGAACACGCAGGAGATCCTGCGCGCCATCCCCGGTGTGACCGCCCACGATGCGCCCGGCAACGTGGGCGTGAGCTATCGCGGCTTCGGCACCGGCTCCATCAGCCAGCTGTTCAACGGCATCAACGTCCAGTACTCGATCGCCGCCCGTCCCGTGGACAGCTGGATCTACGAGCGCGTCGAAGCCATCGGCGGCCCGTCCAGCTTCCTGTTCGGCGCCGGCGCGGTGGGTGGATCGATCAATTATGTGACCAAGCTGGCCCGGCGCGAGGACATCTCGGAAGGCCAGTTGCGGCTGGGCAGCAACGGACTCAAGGAAGCCTCGGTCGGACTGAACCGGCGCATCGCGGGCGAGGCCGGCGGCCCCGGCCACTACCTGCGCCTGGATATCAACCATCGCGACGCCGACAGCTGGGTCGACGGCACCGGCACGCGCGCCACGCAGCTCGCGGCCTCGGTGCTGTCCGACTTCGGCAACGGCTTCACCCACACCCTGGCCTACGAGTACCAGCACGAGCATGTCGACCGCCCCTACTGGGGCACGCCGCTGCTGAACCCGATCGCCGGCACCGCGAGCATCGACGAAGGCACCCGCTTCAAGAACTACAACAGCGCCGACGGGGTGTACATCCAGCGCGTGCAGTGGCTGCGTTCCATCGCCGAGTGGCGGGTCAGCGACAAGCTGCAATGGCGGAACACCTTCTACGTCTACGACGCCCTGCGCGACTACCGCAACGTCGAGAACTATCGCTTCAACGCCGACAACACCCAGGTCATACGGTCGAGCGCGCTGCTGCAACGGCACGACCAGCACCTGGTGGGCAACCGCATCGACGGCATCTACCACGGCGAGATCGCCGGCAGGAAAAGCGACTGGGCCTTCGGCGTCGATGCCAGCGTGAACCGCCAGACCCGCTTTCCGAACAGCCTGTCCGGCACGATCGGCACGGTCAATCCCTACGATTACGGCACCGAGCGCTTCTTCGACATTCCCGGCATGTCGCCGGGTTTCCGGCCGGACCGCGACAACAAGGTACGCACCCTGGCGGTCTATGCAGAGAACCGTACCGCGCTGCGGCCGGACCTGCACCTGGTCACCGCGCTGCGCCACGAGCGCATCCAGCTCGACCTGACCAACCGGCGCGAGATCACGGCCGCCAATCCGGCCGAGTTCCGTCGCGGCTATCACCCGACCACGGGGCGCATCGGCCTGGTCTGGGACGTCACCCAGGATGCCGCGCTTTACGCGCAGTACGCCACCGCCGCGGATCCACCGTCGGGCGTGCTGTCCACCGCCTCGTTCGCGGACGTGCGCAACAACAGCGAACTGACCTCGGGCCGCCAGGCCGAGGTGGGCGGCAAGCTGGATTTCTGGGAAGGCAAGGGAACGGCCACGCTGGCCGCCTATCGCATCTCGCGCCGGAACATCGCCAGCCAGGATCCGAACGACAGCAGTATGACCGTGCTCGTGGGCGAGCAGTCGTCCCGGGGGCTGGAACTGGCCGTGGGCCTGCAGCCCGACCGGCGCTGGTCCATCCAGGGCAACATCGCGTACGTGGACGCGCGCTACGACGACTACACCCAGGGCGGCGTGTCGCTGGCGGGCAAACGCCCGACCAACACGCCGGCCACGGTCGCCAACCTGTGGGTGTCCTATGCCGTCACGCCCGCGCTGCAGGCCAGCCTAGGACTGCGCCGCGTGGGCCGCGTGTACGCCGACGCGGCCAACACCGTGTCCTGGCCCGCCTACCTGCTGGTGGACCTGGGGGTGAGCTACCGCATCGACCGCCGGACCGCGATCGTGGCGCGCATCCGCAACCTGACCGACAAGGTCTATGCGGCCAACATGACACCGACCATGGCTTACCTGGGCGCCCCGCGCACCGCCGACGTCAGCCTGCGGATCGCTTTCTAGGAGACGGCCATGCGTACACGCCTCAAGCGCTGGCTCTATCTGCTGCATCGGTGGCTGGGCATCGTGATGTGCGCGTTCTTCGTGATGTGGTTCGCCTCGGGCGTGGTCATGATGTACGTCGGCTATCCCAAGCTCACCGCGGCCGAGCGCCTGCAACACCTTCCCGCGCTGGACCCGGCGGCGCCTCTGCTCGGGCCCGCGCAGGCGCTGGCGGCGGCCGGCATCGACTCGACACCGAAAAACCTGCGGCTGTCGGCGGCCAGCGCCGGCCGGCCGGTCTACCTGGCCACGCTGGCGGATGGCTCGCGGGCCGGCGCGCCCGTGGCCATCGACGCCGCGACCGGAACGTTGCTGCGCGCGATCGATACCGAGCATGCCGTGGCCAGCGCGGCCGCCTATGCCGGCGGCGCCGTCCAGGCGCGCTATGCGGGCCTGGTGGACGAGGACGCGCACACGCACTCGCGTGCCCTGGACCCGCACCGGCCGCTGCACCGGGTGCAACTGGACGACGAAGCGGGCACGCTACTGTACGTCTCCAGCCACACCGGCGAAGTGGTGCGCGATGCGACGCGTACCGAGCGTGCCTGGAACTACGCGGGCGCGTGGATCCACTGGCTCTATCCATTCCGCGGCAATTTCTTCGACCGCCACTGGGCCGCCATCGTCGATGGCCTGTCCATCGCCGGCATCGCCGTCGCGCTGACCGGCACCATCGTCGGGCTGCTGCGCTGGCGCTTCGCCCGCCCCTACCGCAGCGGCTCGCGCTCGCCGTACCGGGCCGGCATGATGCGCTGGCATCATCTGGCGGGACTGGCATTCGCGTTGACCACGCTCACCTGGATATTCAGCGGCTTGATGTCCATGAATCCGTGGGGCCTGTTCAGCAGCGGCCGCGGCGGGCCTTCCGTGGCCGCCGTGTACGGCGACACGGACGCGATGCCCGCCGGTGCCGCTCCCGTGCAGGCGCTGCTGGCCGGCGGCAACGTCCGCGAGCTGCGCTGGGTCCATCGCCTGGGGCACGAACTCGTCCTGGCCTACGGCCCGGCCGGCCGCCTCGCGCTGCTCGACGCCCGGACCGCGCAGGCCGTCAACCTGGACCCGGACGAACTGCGCCGCGCGGCGACGGAACTCATGCCCGCTCCCGTAGCCCGCATCCAGCGGCTCGACCGCTACGACCTCCACTACTACGACCGGGCTCCGCACACCATGACGGGCGGCGGCGACAAACCGCTGCCGGTCTGGCGCATCGAGTTCGACGATCCCGCCGCGACCTGGGTGCACCTCGACCCCTACACCGGCTCCATCCTGAACAGCACCGACCGCCCGCGCCGCGCCTCGCGCTGGCTGTTCGCCATGCTGCACAGCTGGGACTGGCTGCCGCTGCTGGAGCGCCGGCCGCTGTGGGACGCGGTGCTGATCCTGTTCAGCCTGGGCGGCATCGCGTTGAGCGCCACCGGCCTCGTCATCGGCTGGCGCCGGCTGCGCCTGTCCGGGCATCGCTTCCGGGCTTGACAAGTTAATGACCGGCGGTCATTATCCTTTAACGAAAACGATTCTCATTAATTGGAAGCCGTCATTCGCTCGTCAACGGATAAGAGGCTCGTCATGCAAGGTCACGATCCAGGCCAGCGGCCGCGCGTGCGCGCGCCGCAGAACCGGCGCGCCGAGCTGCTGGACGCGGCCGAACGCCTCTTCCTGCAAAAAGGCGTGGTCCAGACCAGCGTCGACGACATCACCACCGGCGCCCAGGTCTCCAAGGGTACGTTCTACCTGTATTTTTCCTCTCGGGAAGAACTGCTGGGCGCGCTCAGGGAACGCTTCATCCAGGGCTTCTGCCTGCGCGTGGATACGGCCGTGCGGCGCCGCGCGGCCCCCGGCGAAAAGGGATGGAACGCCCGGCTGCGCGCCTGGTTCTCCGCCATGCTGGATGGACTGCTGGACCAGGTCATGCTGCATGACATGCTGTTCCACGATCCCCATCCGGCCAGCCGCGAACTCATGAAGGACAACCCCATCATCGTCCAGCTGGAAGCCCTGCTGGAAGCCGGTGCCGCGGCCGGAGCCTGGCGAGTGGCCGACAGCCACGCCATGGCGATCATGATGTTCCACTCCATGCATGGACTGGCCGACGACGCCGTCGCGCGCGGCGCCACCGCGCAGCGCGCGCGCATCGTGCGCCGGCTGACCGATACCTTCGCCGCGGCGCTGCGCTCCTGTTGACATCACGCGTCGCCGCCATGACTCCGATACCCGCGCCCGCCGCGCCGGCCCCGCAAGCCGGCCCGGCCTTCGACTTCCGCCCCCTGCTGGCGGCCTACATGACCTGCACCATGGCGATGATGGGCTTCGTCTCGGTCATCGGCCCCGTCGCACGATTGCTGCATCTGGCGGCATGGCAGGCCGGCGCCGTCATCACCGTGGGCGGCGTGCTGTGGATGCTGCTGGCCCGGACCTGGGGCGCCGCCAGCGACCGGCTGGGCCGGCGGCGCGTGCTGCTTGCGGGCGTGGGGGGCTTCGCCCTGAGCTACTGGGCGATGTGCGCCGTCGCCATCGCCTCGCTTTATTTCTTTCCCGCCGCCGGACTGGTCTTCGCCGGCCTCGTCCTGACCCGGGGCGCGGTGGGCGCGTTCTTCGCCGCGATCCCCTCGGTCAGCCAGGCGCTGGTGGCCGATCACCTGCCCGCCGAACGGCGAGCCGCCGCCATGGCCTCGCTGGGCGCGGCCAATGCCATCGGCCTCGTGCTGGGACCGGCCATCGTCGCGGCGCTCACACCGCTGGGCCTGTCGCTGCCGCTGGCCCTAATCGCGCTGCTGCCGCTGCTCGGCCTGGGCCTGCTGTGGAAAGCGCTGCCCGATTCGCCCCCCGCCCATGGCACCGCCACGACGGCACTGCGCCTGGTCGAACCCAGGCTGCGCCGGCCGATGACGGTGGCCTTCGTCTGCATGTTCTGCGTCTCCATGGCGCAGATCACCGTCGGCTTCTTCGCGATCGACCAACTGGGCCTGGCGCCCGAGGCCGCCGCGCGCACCGCCGGCCTGGCGCTGGCCATGGTGGGCGTGGCGCTCATCGTCGCGCAGCTGGCGGTGCGCCGCCTGGGCTGGAGCACGCAGCGCCTGATCCGCGCCGGCGCGCTGGTCAGCGCGGCGGGCTTCGGCGCCGTGCCGCTGGCCAGCAGCGGGGCCATGCTGGAAGCCGCTTTCTTCGTTGCCGCGGCGGGCATGGGCTGGATGTTTCCCGCATTCGCCGCGATGGCCTCGAACGCCGTGGCGGCGCATGAACAAGGCGCGGCCGCCGGATCGGTGGGCGCCGCGCAAGGACTGGGCATCGTCCTGGGCCCGCTGGCCGGCACCCTGCTGTACGAGGCCGGTCCAGGCGTGCCCTATGCGCTGGCCGCCGTCCTGCTGGTGCTGGTGGCCGCCTGGCCCGCGCACACCGGGGCCTGACGGCCCTGCCGCTCTTCTACAACCCGAACATCAGCGAGCGATGCGCCGCGGCGCCCGCCATCGCGCCATCGCCCACCGCCGCCGCCACCGAGCCGGCGGGCCGGCCCGTATCGCCGCACGCGAACACACCCGGCACGCTGGTGGCCTTGGTCGTATCGGTCTTGATCGTGCTGCCCCACGGGCCCTCTTCCATCACGCAGCCCAGTTGCTCGGCCAATCCCGAGGAACGGACCCGGGCCGCGATGAACAGTCCATCCAGCGCATGGACTTCGCCGTCGCTCATGACCACCGCCACGCCTTCACCGTCCAGCCGCGCCACCCGTCCCCGCACGAGGGCCACGCCGCGCCCGGCCAGCAGCGCGAGCTGCTGGGCATCGGGCTCGAAGGCCTCGTTCAGGAACAGCGTCGTCGCTCCCCAGTCAGGCAGCATCATCGCCTGGTGCATGGACATCTCGGACAAGGCCAGCACGCCGATGCGGCCCTGCTGCAACTCGTAGCCATGGCAATACGGACAATGGAACACATGGATGCCCCAGCGCGGCGCAAGTCCCGGCAGGTCCGGCAATTCGTCCTTCACGCCCGTCGCGAGCACGAGGCGCCGCGCCGTGCGCACCTGCGCGCCCACCGACACCGCGAAGCCCTCGCCTGCCTGGGCCACCGCGTCCACGCGGGCATCCAGCCACTCCACCGTTTCGTACCTGAGCAGCTGGTCCCGGGCAATGGCGGCGATGTCGGCTCCCGCCTCGCCGTCGCGCGTCAGGAAACCATGGGACAGCGGCGCATACCGGTTGCGGCGCTCGCCGGCATCGATCACGAGCACGCGGCGCCGGGCGCGGGCCAGTTGCATGCCCGCAGAAAGCCCGGCGTAGCTTCCGCCGATGATGATTACGTCGTGGTCCATATCGCTCTCCATGCTCTGTCGAATTCATGTACCTTTAAATGATACATAAAGATTCGCGGCAAGGCCTCGATATCCCTTCGGCGCGCGGGGCCATCCCTACCGGGGCATGTTCAAGACTGCGGGTGGTCCGCCAGGCCCCACGAGGCCGCATGGCAGATCTGGTCGAATTCCCGGGCCAGATCGGCCAATGTCACCGCGCCCAGGCGCCGGACGAGCAAGGCTTGCGCCTCTTCCAGCGCGTCGGCCAGCGCGGCGTTGACCACGCGTTCGACCGCGCAATCGGGATGGGCGTGGTCCGCGCCGATCGCGAAGACCCTGGGCCCGCCCACCGCTCGGTGGATGTCCAGCAGCGTGACGTCGGCCAGGTCGCAATCGAGCCGCCAGCCGCCATGGTGGCCTTTCTCGGACTGCACGTAGCCCGCCTTGCGCAGGCCCGCCATGGTCCGGCGCACCACGGCGGCATTGGTGCCCAGCATCCGGGCGATCTGGGCGGACGTCACGGGCTGGTCGTCCCTGGCCATGTGCAGCAGCACGTGCAGCATCCGGGAAAGGCGGCTATCGGTTCTCACGCGGGGTCTTGTCGGGGGCATGAATGGGATCCACCCGCGACGATAACTCATCTTCGCCGCCGTGCCCGCGCGGCCTACGCCCGCGCTTGCGCCGCGATGCCGTCCAGGTCCGCCATCGCATCGGCGGGCAGCGTCAGCGCGGCCGCCGCCAGGTTCTCCCGCAGATGCTCCGGCGAAGACGTTCCCGGTATCAGCAGCAGGTTGGGCGCGCGCGCCAGCAGCCAGGCCAGCGCGACCTGCATGGGCGTCGCCTCCAGCCGCTGCGCCACGCGGGTCAGGATGCCCGATTGCAGCGGCGAGAAACCGCCCAGCGGGAAGAACGGCACGTAGGCGATGCCCTGGCCGCCCAGTTGATCGATCAGCGCGTCGTCGGCGCGGTGCGCCAGGTTGTAATGGTTCTGCACGCACACGACCGGGGCGATGCGCCGGGCCTGGGCCACCTGCGCGGCCGTGGCGTTGCTCAGGCCCAGGTGGCGGATGAGCCCCTGCCGCTGCAATTGCGCCAGCGCGGTGAACGGCTGCTCGATCGACCCTTCGGACGGCGCGTGCACGTCCCCCATGATGCGCAGGTTGACCACGTCCAGCACGTCCAGGCCCAGATTGCGCAGATTGTCGTGCACGGCCTGCGTGAGCTGTTCGGGGCTTTGCGCCGGATTCCACGAAGCGTCGGGCCCGCGCACGGCGCCGACCTTGGTCACGATGGTCAGGTCCCGGTAGGGATGCAGGGCCTCGCGGATCAACTGGTTGGTGACGTGGGGGCCGTAGAAGTCGCTGGTATCGATATGGTCGACGCCGGCCTCGACCGCGGCGCGCAGCACCGCCAGCGCCCGGGCGCGGTCCCGCGGCGGCCCGAACACCCCCGGTCCCGCCAGTTGCATCGCGCCGTAGCCCATGCGGCGCACGGGTCGGTCCCCCAGGGCAAAACTGCCCGCTGCTTGCAGATCGGTCATGGCATTTCTCCGGAAAGCGTGGATGGATCACACTATAGACACAGCCGCTTCGATCGATAATCTGGTGTAATCAGCACAGGCTGTACGGAATTCCGCACAATGCAAGCACCGCTCCAAGACCTGTTCGCCTTCCTGGCCGTGGTTCGCGCCGGGGGCTTTCGCGAAGGCGCCCGCGCCAGCGGCACCTCGGCCTCGAGCCTGAGCGAAGCGGTGCGGCGGCTGGAGGCTCGGCTGGGTGTCCGGCTGCTCCATCGCACCACCCGCAGCGTGACGCCGACCGAGGCCGGCGCCCGGCTGGTCGAACGGCTGGTCCCCGCGTTGGGCGAAGTGGAAACCGCGCTCGACGTCGTCAACGGGTTCCGCGACCGGCCCGCCGGGACCTTGCGCCTGAACGTTCCGCTCAGCGCGGCGCGGCTGGTGCTTGCCCCCCTCGTCACCCCCTTCCTGCAAGCCTATCCCGACATCAAGCTGGAAATCGTGGTCGAGGACGGCTTCGTCGACTTGCTGGCCGCGGGCTGCGACGCCGGCATCCGCTACGACGAGCGGCTGGAGCAGGACATGATCGCGATTCCCATCGGGCCGCGCTGGCAGCGCTTCGCCACCGCCGCCGCGCCCGCCTACCTGGCGGCGCGCGGCCGGCCCACGCATCCGCGCGACCTGCTCGGCCACGTCTGCCTGCGCGGCCAGTTCTCCAGCGGCGCCATGCCCGCCTGGGAGTACGAACGCAAGGGGGAAGTGCTGCGCGTGGAGCCCGCCGGGCCGCTGCTGGTCAGCCTGGGCAGCGGCGTCGAACTGGCCGTCCAGGCTGCGCGAGACGGCCTGGGCATCATCCACCTGTTCGAGGGCTGGCTGCAGCCCGACCTGGACAGCGGCGCGCTGGAGCCCGTGCTCAAGTCCTGGTGGCGCCCGTTCACCGGCCCCTTCCTTTATTATTCCGGCCGCCGGCACCTGCCGTCGCCCCTGCGGGCCTTCATCGACTTCGTCCGCGCGCACGAAGGCACCGGCAAGCCCTCACGAAAACCCTCCCCACGTTGACGACCATGCCCACCGACGCGCCCCCGGCAAGACACGACGACTCGCGCGACAGCGCCTGGCGGGTATTCCTGGTCTTCCTGCGGCTGGGGCTGAGTTCTTTCGGCGGACCGATCGCGCACCTGGGCTACTTCCGTACCGAATTCGTCGAACGCCGCCGCTGGCTGGACGATCGCAGCTACTCGGATCTCGTGGCCCTGTGCCAGTTCCTGCCCGGGCCGGCCAGCAGCCAGGTCGGCATGGCGGTGGGACTGCGGCGCGCCGGCTGGCCCGGCCTGCTGGCCGCGTGGCTGGGCTTCACCCTGCCCTCGGCCCTGGTCCTGATCCTGTTCGCCTACGGCATGGCCGGCTACCCCGATCTGGCCGCCTCCGGCTGGGTGCACGGCCTGAAAGTCGTGGCCGTGGCGGTGGTCGCGCAGGCAGTCTGGGGCATGGCCCGGTCGCTATGCCCGGACCGGACACGAGCGGGACTGGCCATGCTGGCCGCGCTGGCGACGCTGGCCTTGCCCTCGGCGGCGGGACAGATCGGCGCGATCGTGGCTTGCGGGCTGCTCGGCCGATGGCTGCTGGACCTGCCCGCGCCCACTCCCGCGCATCCGCATTCCTACCCCATCTCCCGCCGCGCCGGTATCGCCGCCCTGGCGCTGTTCGCGCTGCCGCTGGCGGCGCTGCCGGTTTGGGCCGCCGCCAGCGGTTCCTCGCTCGTCGCGTTCTTCGATGGCATCTATCGCGCCGGCGCGCTGGTCTTCGGCGGCGGACACGTGGTGCTGCCGCTCTTGCAAGCCACGGTCGTACCCACGGGCCTGGTCGACAACGCGGATTTCCTGGCGGGCTACGGCGCGGCACAGGCCGTGCCCGGGCCGCTGTTCACCTTCGCCGCCTACCTGGGCGCGGTGTCCCTTGGCCCACTGCACGGCTGGGCCGGCGGCCTGGCCGCGCTGGCCGTGATCTTCCTGCCCGCGCTGCTGGTGCTGGCGGGTGCCTTGCCCTTCTGGGAACCACTGCGCCAGCGCCGCGGCATCCAGACCGCGCTGGCCGGCGTCAACGCCGGCGTGGTAGGCATCCTGCTGTCGGCGCTGTACGACCCGGTATGGACCAGCGCCATCCACGGCCGCGCCGACTTCGCGCTGGCGCTGGCCGCCTTCGGATTGCTGGTCCTGGGCCGCGTGCCGCCCGTCCTGGTGGTGGCGCTGGCGGCGCTGGGAGGCTGGCTGCTGGCGGGTTGAAGGCCGGGGATCAGCTCGCCTCGGCCGGCCCCCCTTCCATGGCCACCCGCACCGGCGGCGCCGCGCCCTGCTTGTCCTGTCCGAAGTAGACCACCATGTGCGGATAGGGCAGCTCGATGCCGGCGGCGTTGAAGTGCTGTTTCACCAGGCGGTTGTAGGCGCGCTGCACCGCCCACTGCATGCCCGGCCGGGTCTTGATCAGGACCCGTATGGTCGCGCCCTTCTCGTTGACCGCGGTGACGCCTGGAATACTGATGTCTTCCAGGATCTCCGGCGCCAGCGCCTCGTCGGTCATCAGTTCCGCGAACGCGTTGCGCATGTGTTGCATGGCATCGTCGATGCTTTCCCGGTGGGCGATCGTGTACTCGCCCAGATGGTAGGAGAAGTCCCGCATGTGGTTGGACACCACGTCCACCGACGAGAACGGCACCAGGTGGTAGCCGCCGTCCAGCGTCCGTATGCCCACCGAGCGGATCGTCATCTTCTCGACCGTACCGAACACCCCGGCTACCTGCACGACGTCGTTCTCGTTCATGCCGTTCTCGAGCTGGATGAAGACGCCGGTGATGATGTCCTGCACCAGCTTCTGCGCGCCGAAGCCCACGGCCAGGCCGACCACGCCGGCGCCCGCGATCAGGGGCGCCACGTCTATGCCTATCTGCGACAGCACCACCATCACCGTCATGGTCACGATCACGATCAGCGCCGCGTTGCGGAACAGCGACAGCAGCGTCTTCTCGCGCGCGGTGGGCATGCGCCCGCCCTCGCGCAGGTTCAGCCGATGCTCGATGATGCTGGCCACCACCGTCCACGCCAGCGCCGCGGCCAGCAGCACGATGGCCACGTTCACCGCCACGCCTATGGCCGCCGCGCCGGCGTCCGAGGCGATCCATCGCGACAGATTGAAGGCGCGCCACGCATCCAGCACCAGCAGCACCACGACGATGCGGACCGCCCATCCCACGAAGCGGATGGTCGCGGGCACATAGGAGTTCAGCCGGTTCTCCAGCATGGGCAGGCGCGCGCGCAGCTCGTCGGACACGCGTACGGGCTTGGCCAGCAGCGCGTTCAGCAGCACGATGGCCAGGCTGCCCACGCCGGTCGCCAGCAGGGTCTGAAGCGTGGCGGCCACCATGAACGGCAGCGCATTGGCCGGATCGATCTGGCTGACCACCAGCAGCACGGTGAAGTACCCGATGCCCAGCCAGTGCCAGACGCGCGCCAGCAGGCGCGGCGACGTGCCCAGGAAGGTCGTCCTGCGCGAACCGCTGTGTTCGAGCTTCTCGCGCACCCGCTGGCGGTTGCGCCAGATCACGCCCACCGCGTACACGTAGACGCCCAGCATGATCACCAGCGCGGCCAGCCGGCCCAGCGCGGGAGACAGGGCCGCCGCCAGCACCGGATCGACCAGCATGGTGCCGTAGCCCGCCGCCATGACCAGCACGATCAGCCAGCGGTTCCAGTAGCGGGCCATCTCGTCCGACATCGGCAGCAGGCGCAGGTGCGGATAGCGCGTCGAGAACACGGTGCGGACCAGGACCTTGGTGATCTCGACCGCCAGGAAGGCCTTCAGGAACACGGCCACCAGCGGATCGACGGCGACGCCGTCCGGACCGCCCCGGACGCCGGCCGCGTACGCCGCCGCGGCGGCCAGCAGCACCACCAGCGCATCGATCACCACCGCGCCGATGATCGCGCCCGCGCGCCGGTACAGGACCGGCATGCCAACGGGCGCATCGGCCCGTGGCGATGCCGTGGCATCCCATCCCAGGCCCGCCACCCAATCGTCGATGCGCCGGTAGATCCACAACGCCACCAGCCGCAGCAGCACGAAGGCGACGATGGCCGTCACGACCGACATGGCCAGCGGCTGCAATGCCCGCGCCTCGTTGCTATCCATGGACGGGCCGTCGCCTTCGGCCATGGCGCGCAGGTCCGCGGCGCCCTGCCCCAGATCAGCAACCAGGCTCGACAGGAAGCGCTGCGTGCCGTCCGCCAGCCGTGCACGCAGCGTGGGGGACGCGTGAGCCGGCGGCGCATCGGAGGCCGCCGCCCCGGCTTGCTTCGTACCGCTTCCAGGCTCGTGCGCCCGCAACTGGTCGATCAGCGCCTTGCGGCTGTCCGGGTTCTCGAGCAGGTCGGCCAGCGCGGCCGGCGTGGGCGCCTCGGCGGGTTGCGCGGCCATCGCGACGCGGGCCGACGCCAGTGTCGCCAACAGCAGCAGGATCAGGAACGCGAAGTGGGCCAACCAGGGCTTGGACAGCCTGCGGCGACTCAGCGAGACGTCGCGGTGGGATTGCAGGGGAAGTGTGCATGCTGTCGTCGCGAGTCGAACCACTAGGGGGTCTCCTGGATGAAAAGGAAGGTGAAAGGCGGGGCCTGCGCCCGCTCATGACGCCACAGGGTAAAACACACGCGGACCACAGACAAATCGCCGCCCCTACCTCAGCCGCGCGCCTGCACGCAAGCCATCGGCGATGAACGCGGCCAGCATGCGGGTCTTGGTCTCGACGTCGATAGCGGTGAACGCGCCGTCCGACAGCCGGGCGATGCGGTGGTCGAACACGCTCATCACCAGCGCTCCCACCGCGAACATGTAGGCCCAGCACAGGTATTCGTGCGAGGCCTCGGGCAATGCGCGCCGCGTGGCCGCGATGTAGGCCTTGGCGATGGGATCGTAGTAGTGTTCGATGATGCCGCGGGTCTCTTCCTGCGGATCGGAGGCCTCGCGCACGACCAGGCGCGCGTACTCCCGGCCCTCGGGCGTCGCATGGCTGCGGATGATGGGACCGACGAAGGCGGTGGCGATATGCCCCAGCACGTCGGGCGCACCGAAATCGATCCGTTCGAGCTGCCGCAGCCGTTCATCGAACAGGTCGCGCCGGTACTCGAAGATGGCCCGGTACAGCCCCAGCTTGGTTTCGAAGTGATAGACGATCAAGGGCAGGCCGACTTCCGCCGCCTTGGCGATGTCGCGCATCGAGACGCCGTGATAGCCCTCGTCGGCGAACAGCCGCTCCGCCGCCACGATCACCCGTTCACGCCGGGCCAGTTCCGCTCCGGCCGGCTCCTTGCTCCGGGATGCCACGGACTTTCCCATCGTGTTGCCTGCTCCGCCATCAGAAACCGCCTAGCGTAGAGGAAGACCGACTGTACGTACAGTCTGCCGAGCCTGGGTACGGCGGGAAATCCCCTATTCGACAAAAAACTGAACGAACGTACAGTCAACCATACTGATCACCCACTCAAGGCCGCCATGTCTATCCGTTCGTCCGTTCCGCTCGAAGCCAGTCCCTACCCCACCGCCTTCCCCCTCGCCGCGGCCACCGCCCCGCAAGGACTGCCCTATTCCGAGGCGGGCAGCGACACTTACCGGTGCGAGATCATCGGCATCGGCCATTTCCAGAAAGAGGGACTGGTGCGCGAAATCTCCAGCGGCCGCACCTGGCGGCTGAGCGCCGACGAGGGCAAGTACCTGCGCGGCACGGACATGGCGCCCGCGCCGCTGATGCACTGGGGCGCGGGGCTGCATGCCGACGCCGTGTTGCGCATCGCGGCGCGGGCGCGTGAGCACGGCCTGGCGCTGCGCGGCCTGTTCGTGCGGGTGCGCCAGGGGTTCGCATCCAAGGGCTCTTTCGTCAAGGGCGAAGCGGTGGGCCTGGTGTACGGCCTGTCATGGCTGGTTGATCTGGACGCCGACGGCGACGCCGGCACCATCGCCCGCGCCGTGCGGGAGGCCCTGGCGGCTTCCCCCGCCGTCGATGCCATGTTGACCCCGCGCGAAGGCCATTTCGCGCTCTACCTGAACGGCCGGCCCGTCGAGGCGGAAGGCCTGCATCCCAGCGCCAACCGGGAAACCGATCCGCTCGCGGCCCACGCCTCGGCCTTCGTCCCCACGGACGAAGCGGCCCACCCCGACATCCTGGCGCGCCTGCCCGGCACGGGCACCGCGGGCATGGTCCTGCAGAACGACAGCACGGCCTCGGTGGGCTGGCACATGCAGGCCGAAGGCGCACTGGACCCGGCGACCGGCCTCGTCCATTCCACCGTCGGTTTTCCCGAAGCCGGCGCGGCCAGCCGCTGGACCCTGGTCAGCGACGGCAGCGGCCGACTGGCGCCCACCCCGCTCGCCTATTTCTCGGTCGGTACCGCGTTCTGCTATCACACGCAGTTCTGCCGCTACATCGACGTGCGCCGGCTGCCGCTGGCATCCACCACGCTGGTGCAGACCACGAGCTACACGGTCGCGGCCGGCGCCGAGGGCGCGCGGGGCACCGCGTCGGCCTTCGATACCCACGTTTTCCTGAACGGCGACATCGACGAATCGGCCGCGGCTCCGCTGCCGCTGGTTGCCGCCCGCACCTGCTACGCCCACCGCGCGATGGAAACGGCGGTGGAGATGAAGGTGGAGGCCGGGCGCGCGACGGCATGAGCAATCCTCCAGGAGCGAAACGCATTGCATGAGGGGCCCTTACGCGGGCGAATTCCAGCGCAAGGAGCGGAGTGTCGACGGTCGCGCGGCGGACGTAGACTGGACCGATCCTGTCAACCGGACGCACGCGATGCACTCCTTATCCCGCTCTCCGCCCCGCCGCAACTCGCAGGCGCCAGACGCGCCCGGCCTGCCGGCGTACGACTGGCACGGTATCGAGCGGACGCTGGGCGAACAAGGCCATGCGGTTCTGCCCGCGCTGCTCGAACCCGCGCAATGTGTCCGGCTGGCCGCGCGCTACCCGCAGGACGCGCTGTACCGCAGCCGCGTCGTGATGAGCCGCCACGGCTTCGGACGCGGCGAATACAAATACTTCGCCTACCCCTTGCCCGCCCCGCTGCACGCGTTGCGGCATGCGCTGTACCCGCGGCTGGCGCCCATCGCCAATAGTTGGAACCGCCTGATGGGCCAAGCCGCCTGCTATCCCGGCGACCTGGATACCTTCCTGGCGTACTGCCACGAGGCCGGCCAGTTGCGTCCGGCACCGCTGATCCTGGCGTATGAAGCCGGCGACTACAATTGCCTGCATCAGGATCTCTACGGCGAACGGGTGTTCCCGTTGCAGGTGGCCATCCTGCTGTCCGAACCGGGACGCGATTTCACCGGCGGCGAATTCGTCATGACGGAAACCGCCAATGACGGCCAGCGCGCCGATGTCATCGCGCTGCGCCAGGGCGACGCGGTGGTATTCGCCGTCAACCAGCGCCCGGCGCCGGGCCGGCGCGGCGGCGTACGCAAGGTGGCGATGCGCCACGGCGTCAGCCGCGTCCACAGCGGCAGGCGGTACACCGTGGGCCTGATCTTCCACGACGCGCGCTAGCGCAGGACCATGCAGACATTCGATCTCTTCTCCGACGCCATCTCCGGCCAGCCCGTGCCCATGGGACCGCGCGCCTTCCTGCTGCGCGGCTTCGCGCTGCCCCGCGTGGACGAACTGCTGCCCGCCATCTCCCGCGTCACGGACGCCGCGCCGTTCCGCCACATGGTGACGCCCGGCGGCTTCACCATGTCGGTCGCACTGACGAATTGCGGCACGCTGGGCTGGACCACCGACCGCCACGGCTACCGGTACTCGCGCACCGACCCCGCCACCGGCCTGCCCTGGCCCGCCATGCCGGAGGCTTTCGCCGCGCTGGCGCAAGAGGCGGCCGACGCGGCGGGCTTTCCGCGCTTCCAGCCCGATGCCTGCCTGATCAACCGCTACCTGCCCGGCGCACGGATGTCGCTGCACCAGGACAAGAACGAACGCGACCTCGACGCCCCCATCGTCTCGGTGTCCCTGGGCATGCCGGCGATCTTCCTGTTCGGCGGCCACCAGCGTTCGGACAAGGCGGCGCGGCTCGAACTGCATCACGGCGACATCGCCGTCTGGGGCGGCCCGGACCGCCTGCGCTACCACGGCGTAATGCCGCTGGCCGACGTCCCGCATCCGGTCCTGGGCCGCCAGCGCATCAACTTCACGTTCAGGAACGCGGGATGACACCTCGGATTCGGGCGCAAGAAACGGAGCGCTTGCGCCCGGACTATTCTCTATCCTGATGACATGACCACGTCCCCCGGAACAGCCGCCATGGGTACGCGCCCACCCTCCGACTATGCCACCGACGACGCCCGCTGGCGGGCGGTCCAGGCGCGCGACGCCGATGCCGACGGCCACTTCGTCTATGCCGTGCGCACGACCGGCGTGTATTGCCGCCCCAGCTCGCCCACACGCCTGCCCCGCCGCGCCAACGTCGAATTCTTCGACTCGCCCCGGGACGCCGAGGCGGCCGGCTACCGCGCCAGCCGGCGACAGCAGGACGGACCCGAAGCCGCGCGCGAACGCGCGGCGCTGATCGCCCGTGCCTGCCGCCTGATCGAAAACGCCGAGACGCCGCCCGGCCTCGCGGAACTGGCCGCTTGGGCGGGTATGAGCCCCTTCCACTTCCATCGGGTATTCAAGGCGGAGACCGGCCTGACGCCCAAGGCCTATGCCTCGGCCCGGCGCGCCCGCCGGCTGCGCGAGGAACTGGGCGAAGCCGATGCCTCGGTCACCGATGCCATCTACGAGGCGGGGTTCAACTCCAACAGCCGGTTCTACGAAGCCTCCGACCAGTTGCTGGGCATGCGCGCGCGCGACTACCGAGCGGGCGGCGCCGGCGCGGTCATCCGCTTCGCGGTGGGTCAATGCTCGCTGGGCGCCATCCTGGTCGCGCAAAGCCAACGCGGCATCTGCGCCATCCTGCTGGGCGACGATCCGGACGCGCTGGTGCGCGACCTGCAAGACCGGTTCCCCAAGGCCCGGTTGATCGGCGGCGACGCCGGCTTCGAACGTCTGGTGGCCCAGGTGGTGGGTTTCATCGAGGCGCCCTCCATCGGCCTGAACCTGCCGCTGGACGTGCGCGGCACGGCCTTCCAGGAACGCGTCTGGCAGGCCCTGCGCGAGATCCCGCCGGGCCGGACCGCGAGCTATGCCGAGATCGCGCAGCGCATAGGCGTGCCCCGGGCCGTACGCGCCGTCGCCCAGGCCTGCGGCGCCAACCACATCGCCGTGGCCATCCCCTGCCACCGGGTCATCCGGCGCGACGGCGACCTGTCGGGCTACCGTTGGGGCGTGGAGCGCAAGCGCGCGCTGCTCGGGCGCGAGGCCGGAGGCTCGCGCGACCGCAAATGACGGCCCTAGCGCACCGGCAGGAAGGAAAACAGCATCAGGTTCTGCGCGTAGTTGATGCCCAGCCGGCGCGAATTCTCGCCCAGCAGGTTGGCGATCAGGTCCAGGCGCCCGATGATGGCGCCGAACTCCCGTTCGAAACTCAGGTTGGCCTGCGTGTCCGTCCATTCGTTGGCCAGCAGCAGCGGCTCCCCGCGCGCATCGCGCCGGCTGCCCAGCAGCCAGGCCGCGGCCTCGACGTTGCGAGCCGCGTTGTAGACCCGGCCTCCGTCCAGCAGGTCGAAGGCATAGAAGCGCGTCTTGCCGTCGTGCGCCGCGACGATGGTGTCGGCCATGCCGTAGATGAAGGCGGCGACCCGATCGCCGGGGTAAGCGGGATCGAGCGCCACGGCCAGGATCTCGACGTCGCGCAGGCCCTGGAGCCCCGCCGGCGGCGTGTGGGCATCGATGGACCGCCTGACCGTCTCGGCGGCGGACTCCATGCTGGGTTTGCCGGACTTGCGCCACTCGCGCGGGTTGCGCTTGTAGAGCTTGGTCATCAGCGACATCAGGCTGGACAGGTTGTCACGCATGGCGATGGTCAGGGTCCGATTGAAATCGGTCTGCATCATCTGGTCCGAGGACATGTCCTCGGTACCCCGCGACTCGTAGCCGGGGCGCGGCAGCGCGGTGTACTGGGCACAGCCGGCCAGCAGGGATAAAGCCACCGCCGCCGCGCCCACTGTCCTGAAGCTGGTCATGCGGGATCCGTTCTTCGCGTTGCCGCGAGAATAACCCAATGCGCGGCGATTGCCGCACCGTTGTGAAACAGGTTTTCACAACAATGGTGAACGGATCTTGCGAGGGCCGGCTAGGTGGTCGCCACGAGCAGTTCCTCGGCATTGGCCGGCGGCCGCAGGCCGTCCGCGCGGCCGGAGAAATACCGCCGGGCCAGCTCGTCGGCCGAGACGTGGCGCGCCTCCTTGAATCCCTGCTCGCGGGCCAGCGCCAGGATCTGCGCCGGCAGGAAGAAGCTCACGAACGGCGTTCCGCTCTCGCGCGCGCCCTTCTCCGCCATCTCCATGCCCGGACGCACTTGCGGATCGGCCATGTCCAGCGGCAGCAGGAACGACATCGCAAACGTCGACCCCGGCGCCAGCGTCGCCATCCGGCGCAGCGTGGCGGCGTTCGCCTCTTTCGTCAGGTACATGCTGACCCCGGTGGATACCACGACCGCCGGCTTGCCGCCGTCGAACCCGGCCGCCAGCAAGCGTTCCCACCAGGACTCGCCGGCCTCGAAGTCGACCGGCACGAAGCGCAACCACTCCGGTATCCCCAAGCCCAGTTCGGCCAGCCGCCGCCGTTTCCATTCCTGCGGCCCCGGTTTATCGATTTCGAACATCCGCAACCGCGATGCCACCTCGGGCCGGCGCTGCGCGAAGCTGTCCAGCCCGGCGCCCAGGATCACGTACTGCTCGAGGCCACGGCCGGCCTGATCCACGACCAGGTCCTCGATGAAACGGGCCCGGCCCACGATGGACGCGCGAAACGGCCGGGTGAACCCCTGGTCCATGTCGCCGCGGCGCTGCCAGCCCGGCTCCGGCGCCAGCAGGCGCAGGCCGACTTCATCGTCCAGCACGTGCGGCCGTGCATCGACCTCGACATGCAGCGCGCGCCACAAGGCTACCCGCGCCGCGGTGCTGTCGGGCGCCACATCCTGTTCGTCAGTCACGATCGCCACTCACTTTCCGGCCTGGGCCGGAGCCTGCAAGCGCCAGACGCGACCATCGGGATCGCGCACGGTCATGTCCCGCGTGCCCCAGTGCGTGTCCTCGAACGGCGTGACCACCTCGACGATGGGCTCGGGCTGGAACGCGTCCGCGTCGGGCAGTTTCAGCACGATTTGCGACTCGGGTTTCTCGCTTTCAGGGACCTCGGCGATGAACAGATAAGGACCGTCGCCATTGCGCAGCTGGCCCGAGTTGTGGTCGGTCTCGAACTCCAGCTTGAAGCCCAGGGCCTGGAAGAACCTGGCCGCCTTGCCCCAGTTGTGGGTGGTCAGGAACACGGCTTCGATCCGCTCGGACTTCATGTCACTTCTCCTTTCTGGTAGATCGGCGCCCGGGCCGCTGCGCGTCGAGATAGGCGCGCAGCGCCTCGGCCACCAGGGCCGAGAGCGAGGACTCCGATTCGATGGCGTGATGCTTGACCTGCCGGATCAGGCCGACCGGCAGATAGACGTTGAACTGCTTGACCTCTTCCTCGGCCATGGCGACCCTGTTTGCTAGATTGCTAGCATTCTAGAAACTCCGGTTTGCCTCCGTCAAGTCGAAGCCCAGGCCGAAGCACGTCGGCCCATAACCGGCGCCTTCCCACCCCTTGGCCAGGAAATACAGCGGGAAGAACGCGCCCAGCAGCGGCAGCGCGACGCAGATCGCCATCAGGCCGGCGAACCCCGCGTCCTGCAACAGCCACAGGCCCAGCAGCAGCCGGCCGGCGAGCAGGACCGCATAGGACACCATGCCATGCCCCAGCACCGGCAGCGCCGACGCCAGGCTCAGCAGGGAAGCCAGCGCGTACAGGGCCAGGCCCCGGAACATGCCCGACTTGCCGCCGCGCTCGTCGGCCTGCCGGCCACGGGTGCCGCTGGTGATGCGTTGGTTGACGTAAACGCTTACGGCCGCGCCCGAAGGAACACTGCGAGAGGAATTCTAGAACCCGACGAAACGCACGCGTTTTATTGACTTTAATTCAAATGTATTTGGCTTATACCGCGCTTCATCCGCAAAGGTAAAGCCGGCACAATGCCAGCCATACCCCCGCTATCCAGGAGATCTTCCATGAGCATTCCTTCCTTCGGCGTCGGCACCTTCCGCCTGACCGGCCAGACCGTCATCGACTCGGTGCGCAACGCCCTGGACGTGGGCTATCGCGCCGTCGACACCGCGCAGATCTACGGCAACGAGGCCGAGGTCGGCCAGGCCATCGCCCAGAGCGGCGTCAAGCGCGCCGACCTTTTCCTGACCACCAAGATCTGGACCGACAGCTACGCCAAGGACAAGCTGGCGCCCAGCCTGCGCGCCAGCCTGGAGAAGCTGCGTACCGACTACGTCGACCTGACCCTGATCCACTGGCCGGCGCCGGGCAACGGCGTCGAACTGGGCGAGACCATGGCGGCGCTGGCCGAGGCCAAGGCGCAGGGCCTGACCCGGCAGATCGGCATCTCCAACTTCAACATCGCGCTGACGCAGCAAGCCATCTCGATGGTCGGCAAGGGCGAGATCGCCACCAACCAGATCGAGCTCAGCCCGTATCTGCAGAACCGCAAGCTGACCGCGTTCCTGCAGGAACAAGGCATCACCGTGACCTCGTACATGACGCTGGCCTACGGCAAGGTGCTGAAGGATCCGGTACTGGCCGCGATCGCCGCCAAGCACCATGCCACCGTGGCGCAGGTCGCGCTGGCCTGGGCGCTGCAGCTCGGCTATGCGGTGATCCCCTCTTCCACCAAGCGCGAGAACCTGGCCGGCAACCTGCTCGCCCGCGATCTCAGGCTCGATGCCGACGACATGGCGAGGATCGCCGCGCTGGAGCGCAATGGCCGCGAGGTGGATCCCCAGGGGCTCGCGCCCGAGTGGGACTGATGGCAAGGGCGCGCATCCGGGTCGCCCGCCTGCACGATCCGGCGAAGGTTCACATATACAATTGAGGCCATTTTCTTTCCCAGCCTCATGCAGAACGTCGCCAACCCGTCATCTCGGCAACCAGGCACCCGGGACGTCCGCGTCCTGGCCCGCGGACTCACGATACTCTCCGCTTTCGAGCCGGAGAACGGCTGGTTGACCAACTCCGAACTGGCCGCGCTTACCGACCTGCCCAAGCCCACCGTCTCGCGGCTGACCTCCAATCTGCTGGAAGCGGGCTATCTGGAATACTCGGCCCAGCGGGCTGCCTACCGCCTGGGCATGCCGGTGCTCGCGCTGGGTTTCGCCGCGGCCTCCCATAGCGATTTCGTCGTGCTGGCCAGGCCGCTGATGCAGCAGTTCGCCGACAAGCACCGCGTGTCGGTGGTCCTGGCCTCCCCCGACGCCAGCAGCATGGTGTGCAACGAGGTCGCCCACAGCCGCGAGATGCTGTTCACGCTGCGCGTGCGCGCGGGCTCGCGCCTGCGCATCGACCGCTCGGCCCTGGGCCGGGCGCTGGTCGGCGCCATGGGCGATGCCGAACGCCTGGCCTATCTCGAAAGGCTCGGCGTTGCGGATCCGTCGGCCTGCGAATCCTTGAGCCGCGAAGTGCCTCACGCCGTCGCCCAGATGGCCGGCCAGGGCTATTGCGTGGCGGCGGGCACACTGGAGGAAGGAACCAACGGCGTGGCGGTCGTGATAGATACGCCCGAGGGACCGCACACCTATGCGCTGGGCTGCGCCGCGCCCTCGAACGCGCTGGCCATGGCGCGGCTGAAGCAGGAAGTGGCCCCCGGACTGCTGGCGCTCAAGGCCAGGCTGGAAGCCGAGCTCAGCGCCGGCCAGGAGTAGGCATGGTCAGGACCCGCCAACCGGCCCCCGAATCGCCCCAGGCTGCCGATATCCAGGTCGATTCGCTGCGCCGGGGCCTGGAGATCCTCCGGCTGTTCGACGTGCGCCACCGCAGGCTGTCGCTGGACGACATCTCGAACAGGCTCGGCCTGACGCGAGCGACCACGGACAAGCTCGTGCAGACGCTGCTGAACCACCATTTCCTGCAACCGCTGAGCAACGACGTCTACCAGCCGCATGTCGCCTGCCTGGCGTTGGGACGCGCGGTCAAGCGCCGCCTGCCCATTGCCCAGGCGGCACGGCCGCTGATGCTCGAATTGTCCCAACGCTATGGCGTCCACGTGACGCTGACCACCCGCGACCGATTGCACATGCTGGTGGTCGAGCACTGCGTTCCCTCCGGCAAGGTCCGCCTAGGGCTGACCACCGGCTCGCGCTTCTCCATGGTGGCGTCCGCGTCCGGGCGCGCCTACCTGTGGGGACAGCCAGAGGAACAGCGCCGCGTCCTGCTGGCCCAAATCGAGGACGAGGCCGGCGCGGGCATGCAGCGACAGATCGCCGACACCCATGCGGCCTTCCAGGAGTTGGACAGGAACGGCTGGTGCTATCTGGCCTCGCCGGTCGCCAACCAGACCGCCTCCATCGCCACGCCGGTGCACGCCGGCGACGGCGTGGAATTCGCCCTGGCCGCCATGGCCGTGGGCGCCAGCCTGACGGAAAAGAACCTGCGCCAGCAGGTGGCGCCCGAACTCTTCGCGGTGGCCCAGCGCATCGCGCTCGACAAGGACGCTGGCCGCTAAGACCCCGGCCGGCGCCCCTCGTCCAGCGACCCCAGCGCGTCGCGCACCGCCTGGAGGTGTTCCTCCGAGACGTGGGCGATCGCCTGGAACGCCGCCACGACGTCCAGGTGGGTCGGCAGCGTATGTTGCTCCGCATCGCGCAGCAGGCGCTTGTGCATGCGCATGGCCTGGGCGGGATGCCTGGCGATGCGGCGGGCCAGGCCGTCGGCCCGCGCGCGCAGTTCGTCGTCGGGCACGACATCCGACACCAGGCCGATGCGCAGTGCCTCGTCGGCGTCGATGGGATCGGCCGTGAAAGCCAGCTCCATGGCCTTGGACCGGCCCACCAGGCGGGGCAGCATCCACGCCCCGCCGTCCCCGGCGACGATGCCCAGCCGCGCGAAGCTGACCGAGAAACGCGCGCTGCGCGCCGCGATGCGTATGTCGCAGAAGCAGGCAAGGTCGCAGCCCGCGCCATAGGCCGGCCCGTTGACCGCGGCGATGACGGGGATCTCGGTCTCGCTCAGGGCCAGCGGCACCTGGTGCACCGTGTCCCGGTAGCGCGCCTGCACCTGCGATACGGAGCCGGCCGAGAACATTTCGCGCCGCGCCATCTGCCTCAGGTCGCCGCCCGCGCAGAACGCCCTGCCCTGGCCGGTGATGACGAGCACGCGCGCAGCGGGATCGGCGTTGGCGCGGCGAACGTGGCCGGCCAGCTCCAGGAATTGCTCGGTGCTGGAAAAACGGTTCAGCGTGTCGGGATGGCAGAGCGTCAGGGTGACGATGCCGTCCCGGTCCTCGCGCTGGACGAACCCCTGGTCCGCCGCCATGGCTAGGCTCCGATCCAGCGCGGCGGGCGCTTTTCGGCGAAGGCGCGCGGGCCCTCGATGGCATCCGCGCTGGCATAGACGCGCTCGTGGAACTTGCAGGCCGCCTCGAAGCCGCGATCGCACCCCAGGTCCATCGCCGCCCCCACGCTTTTCTTGGCCGCCCATACGGTCAACGGCGCATTGTCCGCGATGGTGCGGGCGACCGCCTGCGCCCGTTCGCGCACCGCTGCGGGCGTCGCCTCCACGTAGTTGACGAACCCCAATTGATGGAAGCGTTCGATGGGATGCATGTCGCCCGTCATCATCATCTCCAGCAGGAAGGGCTGCGGCAGCATCCACAGCATGGGCACGCCCCACGGCGAGCCCCGCCCCACCTTGGCCTCGGAGATCCCCCCGCGCGTTCCCTGCAGGCCCACCCGGATGTCGCTGTTGGCAGCCAGGACCATGCCTCCCGCGGTGAAATGGCCCGTCATGGCGGCGATGATGGGCTTGGCCACCCGCCGCATGCGCTGGTGGAACGGATCGCGCAGCAGCTCCAGCATGTCCTTGCCCGATTCCGCGCGTACTCTCGCGGCTTCCTTCAGGTCCATGCCGGCCGAGAACGTCCCGCAATCGGCCGAGGTCAGCACGACGGCGCGCACGGCCTCGTCGCGGTCGACCTCGTCCCAGAGATCCAGCAGCCGTTCGCAGACCGCGATCGACAGCGCATTGCGCTGGTCCGGCCGGTTGATGCGGATCGTGGCGATGCCGGATGTCAGCGCATACTGCACGGGGGCATCGGTGGGTGTCGTCATGTCAGGCCTCCTGGAGTCGGAAAGACGGCTCGAAAGATGGCTCCACGCTTGCCCCTCACTCGGGCTTGATGTCGGCGGCGCTGGTAAGCCTGGCGTAGTGCCGGCTTTCCTCGGCGATGTACTTGCCGAATTCGGCCGGCGCCATCGGCGGCAGCAGTTCGTAGCCCACGCCGTCCACCTGCTTGCGCAGCTCGGGTTGCTCCAGCACGGCGCGGACCTCGCGATTGAGCCGGTCGATGATCTCGGGCGACGTCCCCGCGGGCGCGAACAGGCCGTTCCAGTTGCCGATCTCGAAGCCCGGCAGCACCTCCTTCATGGCGGGCACGCCCGGCAGCTTGGCCGAGCGGTCCGGCGTGATGGCCAGCGCCTTGAGCTTGCCCGTGATCATGTAGGAAAGACCGGTCGAGAAATCGATGAACATCATCTGCGTCTGCCCGCCCAGCAGCTCGGCAATGGCCTGGCCGTAAGCCTTGTACGGGATGGCGTTGATCTCCGTCTTCGTCATCACGCGAAAAGTGCTGCCGGTGATGCGAGTGGTGCTGTTGGCATAGGGGAAGGACAGCTTGCCGGGATGCGCCTTGGCATAGGCGATCAGCTCGGCCACCGAGTTGACCGGCACCGAAGGGTTGACCACCAGCGCATGCGGGACACCGCCCACCACGGCCACCGGCGCGAAGTCCTTCAGGCCGTCGTAGGACACTTTCTTGAAAAAGTACTGGTTCGCCACCTGGGTGGTATTGGTGCCGAACAACAGGGTGTAGCCATCCGGCTGTGCGCGCGCGACGTATTCGCTGCCTATCATGCCCGTGGCGCCCGGCCGGTTCTGAACCACCATGGATTGGCCCAGGCGCTTGCTCAGCGCCTCGGCCACCACGCGCGCCACGGCATCGGTCGGACTGCCGGCCGCGAACGGCACGACGATGGTGACCGGCTTGTCGGGATAGGCGGCCTGGGCCGCCGGCAGCCCCTGCGCGGCAAACGCCACGGCGCACAGGCCCATCGATCGCAAGGTTTTCATCATTGGTCTCCCGCAGGGGTGGATTCGTTCGGTCGGGTCTTGACCATGCGCAGCGGCGAGTAGGTCAGCACGGTCTCGCCCCGCTGGTTGACCACGCGGTTGGCGGTACGCACCAGGCCGCGGTCGGCCTTGCTCGTTGCCCTGGCCTCGACCACTTCGCATTCGACATGGATGGTGTCGCCGGCATTGGTCGGCTTGTGCACCTTGATGTCCGCCTCCATGAACGCCATGCCCGTGCGCTGCATGGTGCTCTGCATCAGCAGGCCCTCGGCCATGCAGAAGACCAGCGAACCGGGCGCCGGACGCGATCCGATGATGGATTGCGAGCCGATGTAGTCGAGGTTGGTGAACATTTCCTCGACCATGCCCACCGTTCCGATGAACAGGGTGATGTCCGCCTCGGTGATGGTCCGCCCCAGGGTGCGGAAGCGATAGCCGACCTCGACATCGTCCCAATAGAACCCCATGCCCAGGACCTCCAGCCCGTTGGCGTCGGTCGTGATTGCTCTACGCATGCCTTTCTCCTCCTGGTTTCTTGAATGTTCTCTTGATCAAAGCACGCCGGCTTCGCGCAGCGCCGCCAGTTGCTCGGGCGTCACGCCCACCGTCCGCAGGACCTCGTCGGTGTGCTCGCCCAGCAGCGGCGGCGCGCTTCCCGGCTCCAGCGGCGTGGCCGAGAAGCGCATGGGATTGCGCACCGTCGGCACCCGGCCATAGCGCGGATGCGGCAGCTCGGCGCGCAGGCCCCGCGCGACGACCTGCTCGTCGGCGAAGACCTGGTCCATGCGGTTGATGGGGCCGCCGGGCACCTGGGCCCGTTCAAGCAGCGAAGTCCAGTCGGCCAGGCTGCGCGAACGCGTGACGGGCACCAGCCACGCATCCAGCTCCGCGCGATTGCGCACCCGGTCCGCGATGGTCGCGAAGCGGGCGTCGGTGCCGACGCCGGGCTGGCCCACCGCCTCGCACAGGCGGCGGAACTGCGCGTCGTTGCCGACCGCGAGCACCAGATGGCCGTCCGCCGCCGGATAGACGGCATACGGCGCGATGTTGGGATGGCCGCTGCCCATGCGCTGCGGCACCTGGCCGCTGACCAGGTAGTTCATCGACTGGTTCACCAGCGAGCCGACCATGCAGTCCAGCAGGCTGATGTCGATGTGCTGGCCGCCGTGGCCCCGGTCGCGGTGCTGCACCGCGGCCAGGATGGCGGTGGTGGCGTACATGCCGGCCAGCAGGTCGGCCACCGCCACCCCCGCCCGCTGCGGCCCGCCGCCTGGCAGGTCGTCGCGCTCGCCCGTCACGCTCATCAGGCCGCCCATGCCCTGGATCAGGTAGTCGTAGCCCGCGCGATCCTTGTAGGGGCCGGTCTGCCCGAAGCCGGTCACCGAGCAATAGACCAGTTGCGGATTGATCTCGCGCAGCGAGTCGTAGTCCAGTCCGTATTTCTTCAGGCCACCGACCTTGTAGTTCTCCACGAACACATCGGCGCCCCGCGCCAGGTCCCGGACGATCCGCTGTCCGCGTGGATCGGAAAAGTCGACGGCCACCGATTTCTTGCCACGGTTGCAGCTCATGAAATAGGCGGCGTCGCCGTCTTCCCCCGTGCGTTCGTCGGCCAGGAACGGCGGTCCCATCTGCCGGGTATCGTCGCCGGCGCCGGGTTTTTCTATCTTGATGACCTCCGCCCCCAGGTCGGCCAGATTCTGCGTGGCCCAGGGGCCGGCCAGGATACGGGAAAGGTCCACGACGCGAAGATGGCTCAGCGGCTTGTTCATGGTGGTCTCGGTACGGCCGGCGCCCGCCGGCTCGGAATGGAAGGTCATGGCGCGGCGCCGTAGTCGACCTCGACGATGAGATCGCCCTCGCGGACGCTCTCTCCCCGCGCATAGCGCAAGGCCTGAACGATGCCGGCCTCGCGGGCGGTGATGGCATGCTCCATCTTCATCGCCTCGATGATGGCCAGCGTGTCGCCCGGCTGGACCCGGTCGCCGGGCCGCACCGGCAGCGCCGCGACGACGCCCGACATCGGCGCCGTGGCCAGCCGGTCCGCGTCCGCGCCATCGGCCTCGCGAGTCCTGCGCGGACGCACGGTGTAGTGGTCGCCGTCCACCTGCACATGCCAGCCGGATTCGGCCGGGCACGCTTCCCAGTAGCGGCCGTCCACCTGTCCGCGCAGGTTCGAGGCGTCGCGCACGACATGCGACGCCCTGCCGGCCGCCTCCACTGTCACGCCCCGGCCATCGGCCGCCGCGAAGCCCGCCGCGACCGGTTCCTGGTCCAGCTCGAAATGCGCGCGCCCCAGCGGCGCCTCGGCATCCAGGCAATGCCGGTCCATTGCCCCCTGCCCGGCCTCCCGCGTCCACGGCGAACCTGGCTCCGCGGCCACGGGAAAATGCAGCGCGGCGCCCACCGCCACGGCCGCCTCGCGGCTGCGCGGCGCTTGCAGATCCTTGCGCTCATCCAGGTAACGCGTGTGAACGTGCCCCGAACCGACCGCCGGATCGCCCAGAACGCGCGACAAGTAACCCACGTTGGCGGCCACGCCCAGCAGCACGGTGTCGTCCAGGCCCGCCCTGAGCGCAGCCAGCGCGGCCTGGCGGTCGCCGGCGTGGGCGATGAGCTTGGCCACCATGGGATCATAGAAAGACGGGACCTCGCCCGAAGCGTCCAGCGCCGTGTCCACCCGCAGGCCGGCGGGCCATCGCGCGTGGACCACCGTGCCCGGCGACGGCCGAAAATCCTGCGCGGGATCCTCGGCGTAGACGCGCGCCTCGATGGCATGGCCATGGCATGCGATGGCGGATTGCGCCAGCGGCAAGGCCTCGCCCGCCGCCACCCGCAGTTGCCATTCCACGAGATCCAGGCCCGTAACGGCCTCGGTAACCGGATGCTCGACCTGCAGGCGCGTATTCACCTCCAGGAAGTAGCATTGGAGATCGCGGCCGACGATGAACTCGAAGGTTCCGGCGTTGCGGTAGTTCAGGCTGCGCGCGCCTTGCAGCGCCGCCTCCAGCAGACGCTCGCGCGCCTGGGCGGGCAGGTCCGGCGCGGGCGCCTCTTCCACCACTTTCTGGTGGCGGCGCTGGAGCGAGCATTCGCGTTCGAAAAGGTGCACCGCCCCGCCCCGGCCGTCGCCGAAGATCTGCACTTCGATGTGGCGCGGCTGGCCGATGTAGCGCTCGACGATCATGCGGCCGTCGCCGAAACTGCTGCGCGCCACCCTGATCGCCGACTCGATCGCGTCCGCCAATCCTTCATGGCGCGTGATGACCTGCATGCCCTTGCCGCCGCCACCGGCCGAGGGCTTGAGCAATACCGGCAGTTCGATGGCGCGCACCTGCGCCTCGAGCTGCCCGGGATCGTCGCTGGCTTCGTCGGTGCCCGGCACCACGGGAACGCCCGCCGCGCGCATCAGTGCCTTGGCTCGCGCCTTGTCGCCCAGCATGGAAATGGTTTCGGGCGCGGGTCCGATGAACACCAGTCCCGCGTGCTCGACGGCCGCGGCGAATTCGCTGTTCTCGGACAGGAAGCCGTAGCCCGGGTGCACCGCTTCACAGTTCGTGCGCAGCGCCGCCTCGACCAGCCGGTCGCCGCGCAGATAACTGTCGCCGGCCGGCCCCGGTCCCAGGCACACCGTTTCCACCGCGCCGCCCAGATGGGCCGCGGCGGAGTCGGCTTCGGAGTGGACCGCCACATACTCGATGCCCAGGCGCCTGCACGTGCGCGCGATGCGCCGGGCAATCTCTCCCCGGTTCGCGATCAGGATTCTCTTCCACATGTCCTACATCCTGAAAACGCCGAAGCGTGTCGATTCCTCGGGGCTGCCCGCCGCCAGCGCCAGGCCCAGCGTCAACCATGCGCGCGTATCGGCGGGCTCGATCACGCTGTCCACCCACAGGCGCGACGCCGCATGCAGGGCCGTGCTCTCGGCATCGTAGACGGCGCGCACCGGGGCCTTGAAGGCCTCGGACTCCTCGGCGGAAAATGCCTTGCCCTGGCGCGCCAGTTGCTCGGCGCGCACCAGGGCCAGCACCGTGGCGGCCTGCTCGCCCCCCATCACCGACGTCCTCGCGTTCGGCCACATCGCCATCAGGCGCGGCCCGAAGGCGCGCCCGCACATGGCATAGGCGCCCGCGCCGTAGCTGCCGCCTATGACCACGCTGAACTTGGGCACGCGCGCGGTGGACACCGCGTTGACCATCTTGGCACCGTCCTTGGCGATCCCGCCCTGCTCGTACTGCACGCCGACCATGAAGCCGCTGATGTTGTGCAGGAACACCAGCGGGATATTCTCCTGGCAGCACAGCTCGATGAAGTTGGCCGCCTTCTGCGCACTCTGGCCGAACAGCACCCCGTCGTTGGCCAGGATGCCGACCGGATAGCCGCCTATCGCGCCCGTGCCGCAGATCAGGCTGGCGCCGTAGCGCTCCCGGTAGGCGACGAACTCGCTGCCGTCCAGCAGCCGCGCCAGCACGTCGCGGATCGGAATGGCCTGCTTCGGATTGGCGGGAATCAGCCCGGGCAGTTCGGCCGGATCGTGGCGCGGCGGAACCGGCGCCCGTGGCGGTGCCGGCAAGGCACCGGTCTTGCCACGCGCCACGATGTCCCGGACCAGTGTCAGCGCGTGCAGCTCGTCGTGGGCGAAATGATCGGCGACGCCGGACAGGCGCGTATGAACGTCGGCCCCGCCCAGCGCCTGCGCATCGACCCGTTCGCCGGTGGCCGCCTGCACGAGCTGCGGCCCACCCAGGTAGACCGTGCCGGCCTGGTCGACGATGACGGTCTCGTCGCACATCGCGGGAATGTAGGCGCCGCCCGCCGTGCACGCTCCCAGCACGGCCGCGACCTGCTTCAGGCCCAGGGCGGACATCTCGGCGATGTTGCGGAAGATCTTGCCGAAATGATGTTCGTCGGGAAAGATGTCCCCCTGCAGCGGCAGGTAGGCGCCGCCGGAATCCACCAGGTAGACGCACGGCAGCCCGTTCTCGCGGGCAATGGCCTGCGCGCGCAACTGCTTCTTGATGGTGAGCGGATAGTAGGTGCCGCCCTTCACCGTCGCGTCGTTGGCCATGACCACGCAGGCGCGGCCCGCCACCATCCCGATGCCGGTGATCATGCCCGCGCCCGGCGACTGGCCGTCGTACAAGCCATCGGCCGCGAGTTGCCCGATCTCCAGGAACGGCGTTGCGGGATCCAGCAAGGTATTGATCCGTTCGCGCGGCAGCAGCTTGCCCCGCGCGAGATGCGTCTGGCGCGCGCGCTCGCCGCCGCCTTCGATGGCGCGCCGGCGCGCGGCATCCAGCGGTACGCGCAGTTCGGCATAGGCCGCGGCGTTGGCGGCGAACTCCTTGCCGTCGGTGCGCGTGCGGGAGGATAGGATGGCCATGGCGTCGAATCGTCAGGAAAGCGTCTCGGCGCCACGCACCGGCAAACGCATCAAGGCATAGCCCAGCGACTTGCCGGTCTGGTCCAGCCGCAGGGTGCGCGTGGCACCACCGCCCAACGCGTGGCGCATGACCACGACCACCGCGCCGATGTTGTCCATGGGATGGCACTCCACCTCGCCCCGCACCCAGTCGCCGTAGATCCGCTTCACGTCGGCCGGCGTCACGCTGGCGCGCAGCCACGCATATTCTCGCGGGCCGCGGGCAACCAGGCCCACGGAGCAGACGTCCCCCTTGTCTCCGGACCGCACGTAGGCGATATCTTTCACTTGCAGTGTCATCGGCATGCTCCTCAAGCCACCAGGATCTCGGTCTTCTGTACGACGGCGTCGCGCGGGATCAGCGTCGGCCACAGCGCGATGACGGGACGCGGCTTCATCGGCGTGCCGAACGACGTGCCGCCCGGCCCCATGATCCAAAGATTCGTCCCGGCCCGCCGCACCTTGTCGGCTTCCTCCTGGGTACGCGTACGCACCGCGCAGCGCAGCCCCACCTCGGGCAGTTCGTTGGCCCACTCCCGGCCGGGAAACGCCGCCGCCGGCCCATGCAGGGTGTTCAGGCCGACGAAATCGAAATGCACCTGGTCGGCCGCGAGCCCCATCCGCTCGAAACGCTCGAGCAGGGTCTCGCGCGCCTTCACGGCACGGTCGTAGGCATTGGGCCACGGGAAAAAGGCCATCGTCTCCCCTATCCAGCCGTCCTGGTAGCCCACTACCATCTTCCACTGGTCGGGCGCGGGCTCCCCCCGCATGCCGCTGACGCGGACGCGGTCCTGGCCTTCGTCATTCAGCGCGAGAGACGTGAAATCCGCCACCGCGTCGGGCATCAGATAGCGGCGGGGATCGCCGATTTCGTAGACGAGGTGTTCCTTGACGGTCCACTGATCGACCCGGCCGCCGCTGCCCGGCAGCTTGGTGACGGTGGCATCGCCCGTCTCGCCGACCTCCAGGATGGGGAAACCGACCCGGCCCATGTGCGGCATTTCCGCGAACCGCGACGACATGCCGCCCGAGCAGCCCGCCGCGCATTCGACGATATGCCCCAGCGTGACCGCCGCGGCATACCGGTCCACGTGCGCCGCGTCGCGGCGCCAGCCGAATTCGTGCGCCAACGGACCGACGTACAGCGCGTTGTCCGACACCCGTCCGGCGATGACGACATCGGCCCCGCCGGCCAGCCCCTCGCTTATCCCCGAGCTGTCGGTATAGACGTTCGCGCAGACCACGCGATCGCGAATGGCCGCGAAATCCTCGTCTCCCGTATCGAGATTGCGCAGCGGCACGCCTTGCGCGGCCAGGGCATCCAGCTTGTCCAGCATGTCATCGCCCTCGATCAGGGCGATGCGGGCGCCGCCCAGTCCCGCCTGGCGGGCCCCCTGGGCGATCCGGTCAGCCGCGGCGCGCGGATTGACGCCGCCGCCATTGGAAATCAAGCGCGTGCCGGCGGCCTTGGCCTTCGGCAGCAACGCGATCATGGCCTGCACCGCATCCGGCACGTAGCCGGCATCGGGCCGCTTCAGCTTCTGCCGCTGCAGCAATGCCATGGTCAGTTCGGCCAGATAGTCGAAACACAGGTAGTCCAGGTTCGCCCGTTCCAGCAGTTCTTCCGCGGGGTCCAGCGCGTCGCCCCAGAAACCCGACCCGGCACCCATCCGCACGATGCGGCCCATATCTGCCTCCGCTTTCTAATTTCGTTTTATTTTGTCTAATTTCATTATATTTTTCATTCGACGAAAACGTCAAGCGCGAGATCCAGGCTCGTCCGGGGTCAGGTTGCTTGGGGATTGCGCGGTTGCTGGCGGTAAGCGTACATGGGACCGGGCTGCTGCCCCTGCCCCCGTTCGTCTTCGGCTATGCGCGGCTCTTCGTCATCGGCGTCTGCGCGATGGGGCTGGCACTGATCATGGACTTGCTCGTCGTCCGCTCGCCCGTGCTGCCTTGATCGAAAGCCAGCACAGCCTCCGAGACCCGCCGGCGCAGCCTCTCGATCGCGGCCTCGACCTTGCGGACCGACAACAGGTACTTCCATGAATGTTCCCGCATCCATCGGCCGGGCATCAGCGGCGGCGCGGTAACCGTCACGCTGGGCGCCCAGCCCGGCGCCCAGCGCACCGCGATTCGCGGCCGCATCGCGAGCGAGACGGCCGGTACTCCCACGTTGGAGGCCAGGTGGGCAAGGCCCGAATCGTTCCCCACGAAAAGACGAGCCGTTGCGAGCCAGCGCGCCAGGTCGTCAAGGGATTCGTGCGAGACCAGGCGAAAGCCCTGTGCTTCTACCCATGCCCATTCCTCGCGCTCGCGCGGCGCGACGACGAAGCTCGGCTCGTAGCCCCGGCCGCGCAGCCGGCGCGCGAGTTTCAGGAAACGACCGGGCAGCCACTGCTTCTGGATGTCGCTTGCCGTGGGATGAATGATTACCCGATTGCCCACCCCCGACACGCCGACGTCGACCGGCACGGCCAGGCCGTTGTCGCGCGTCAGGGCATCCAGCCCGAAACAATGGCGACATACGTCCAGCTGGATGTCCACCATGGGCTTGACCTGGCGATACGTGGGCCATCCGTCCATGCCCCAGACGCGCGGATGCCAGTCGTGCACATCGTCCGGCACGTCGGTTTCGTAGGCGTGCAGCACCACGTC
Source organism: Pigmentiphaga sp. H8 (assembly GCF_003854895.1). Lineage (NCBI taxonomy): Bacteria > Pseudomonadati > Pseudomonadota > Betaproteobacteria > Burkholderiales > Alcaligenaceae > Pigmentiphaga > Pigmentiphaga sp. H8. The sequence goes on from NZ_CP033966.1 coordinate 3,060,963, forward strand.
GAAACGCTCGAGCCGGCTCCGGGCCTGCGTCGCATGCAGGGCGGGCTCTATGCGAAAGCCGGGAAACCACGTGCGCATGGCATGCAGATGGCGGCTGAAGACCGTGACATCGATCCCATGGCGGACGAGATTGTTGGCGACCACCATCGAGATCAGCGTGTCGCCGATGCGCGGCGACATCACGAAGGCAACAGACCAGCCTGGCTGGATCGGATGTCGGGGATGGTTGATGGCAGCCCCCTTTGTGCAATGGTCCAGGTCGATGTAATCGACTCTACTCTGCCCTCCGGTGCGACTTGTTTTTTATCGTAACCAAATCGTCACCGGATATTCGCAAGTGAACGATCAATCGGCGGAGCCGCCCAGGCCCAGGCGCGACCAGAACGAGCGCTTGCGGGTGCGGTGGTTGCCGGCATAGTCGCGCTGCGTGGACTTCATCACGTCGCCGAATGGCTGCGGGGCCCGATAGCTGTCGAGCGCATATCCCGCGGACAGCGCTTCCCGATAGCAGGTATCGAATAGCCCGGCCAGGTCGGCCCTCGGATGCGGCAGCACCCGGCCGTCGAACCAATGCTCGCGGCCTTCCCGCTCCAGCCTGGGGAAGGCGTACTTGTGGCTGAACTGCGTTCCCATGTCCGAATAATGCAGGATGCGAATGTCATCAAGCGGCGTTCGCTCGCCATCGATGTTGTTGTAGTCGGAATGCATAGGCTCGATCAGCTCGGGATGTCCGGTGAAATACCGCATCATGCGCTGGTGCGCGTCGGGCTCGGCGCGCAGGCTTTCGATGGGCGGCAGATGCGCCCGCGCGGCGGCGCAATCCCATACCGTCACGCAAAAACGCCACGAGGCCTTGCGTCCCTTGCCGCTCAGGACCTTGCCCGCGCCGAACGGCATGCGCCAGAGTTCGGCCAGGTCGCACAGCACCAGCATGTCGGTGTCCAGGTAGATACCCCGGCCCTGATAGCCGCAGAACGCCGGCACGCCCCAGCGGAATCCCGAGAACGGCGTGGCCCACGCTTGCGTCCGCCAGCCCAACCCCCGCTCCGGATCGGCATGCCAGAAGCTGGACGGATCCCTGGAGAGCCGCATCCACTCGATGTCGATGGGCAGCGAACAGTGCTTGCGCGCGCTGTATTCCAGCACCATCATCTGTTCGAGATCACAGTCGTTCGGATCGCATCCGACGAAAAGCCTGATCCGGTCTTCCATATGCTCCTCGGCATCAACCCCCGGCCAGCGTGCGCCAATCCTGCTGATGGAACATGCCGCCCGACAGCGCGCCGCCCGGCGACAGGTTGACGATCCGCACGCCCGATTCGCGCAGCAATGCCGCGGCCCGTGTGAACGATGGCAGGATATGGCCGGGCAGGTATTGGTCGAGCGTGGTGGGAAGGCGATCGGCGGGCGACTCGTAGAAGCGGGCCGCGGTGGCGGCATTGCAGAGATCGACGCCATGCAGCACGATTTCCGAGAACCCCAGCCAGGCCATGACCTGAAGGCCAGTGTAAGCCACGGTCCCGACGTCGAACACGCCCTTGCGGATGTCGCGGCTGAATCCCAACGCCCGGTCCGGGTCGAAAACGGCCAGCTCGCCGTCGGGATGATCGCGCCGCACTTGCGCCATCGTCCGCGCCGGCAACAACGCGCGCCGCTGGGGATTCTCGATCAGGAACAGCCGGCAGCGCAGCGCCTCGGGTGGTATCCGTTGCAGCACGTGCCACAGGCACAACGGCGTGGTGAACAACAGCAGGTCCTGCCCGACGATGCGGCGGACCAGCTCGGGGCGGGCGCGCACAAAGCCCGTATCGTTGAAACAGTAATAGTCGAAGCGCAGGGCGTAACGGTCGAGCAGCGCGATGGCGCCGTTCACGCCCATCACGTTGGTCAAGGACAGCCGGCCGTAGTCGATCTCGTTGATCGACGGGCCGCAGGCGATGATGTGCCCCGTTCCGGACGAGGCTCCCCGCGCCACGCTCGCATTGGCCAAGGGCAGCGGCCGGCGCCGGTACGCATAGCCGGCCACATGGCCTTGGGCGTCGCGTCCGACCGACACGTGCGGCCACAGGCGCTCGTTGTGGCGCTGGCCCGGACCGTGGGTGTAACGGTACAACAGCTTCAGCGCGGTGTTGGCGAATCGGCGGGCGACGGGCATGTGGCCAATTGTTTGCTGATCCGCCGGGAATGTCGAGGCGGCGCCTGTTTCTTATGAAACGTTGTGATACGCCCGCCCGGGCGGCGGCCCGGTACAACATGGGGTTCCAGCAGAACTCGACCCGGCCGGCCATGATAGAAACTGCCCGCATCTACATAGGCTTCGACAGCAAGGAAGTCGTCGCCTATCACGTGCTGTGTCAGAGCATCCTGGAGAAAAGCTCCATGCCTGTTTCCATCACCCCGGTCGCCCTGGATCATCTGGAGGGCGTCTTCGCCCGACCGCGAAATCCGCTGCAGTCGACCGAGTTCTCGTTCTCGCGCTTCCTGGTGCCCTACCTGAGCGGCTTCCAGGGCTGGTCCCTGTTCATCGATTGCGACACGCTGGTACGTACCGACATCGCGGAGCTCTGGGCCCTGAGGGACGAGCGCTTTGCCGCGATGTGCGTCAAGCACGACTATGTGCCCAAAAGCGAGACCAAGTTCCTGGGGCAGGTCCAGGCCAAATACACGAAGAAGAACTGGTCCAGCGTTCTGCTCTTCAATAACGCGAAATGCCGCCGGCTCGACCCCTACTACGTGAATACCGCGACCGGGCTGGACCTGCACCAGTTCAAGTGGCTCGAGTCAGACGACCTCATCGGTGAACTGCCCACTGCGTGGAACTGGCTGGTCAATGAATACCACTACCTGGCCGACGCCAGGCTGGTGCACTTCACCACCGGCGGCCCCTACTTCGACGAACGCAGGCACGACGACTATGCGGACGAATGGTTCGCCACCCGCGATCGCCTTCTGCATGTCAGGCAGCGCGGCCGGTGACTCGCTGCGCGCATCCCTCATCCCACAAGGGGATGCCCGTCGCGCGGGCAACCTGCGGATCGGCGGTGAAAATGGGCCGCCCCGCATCGAGCAGGCGTTGCAGGATGATCAGATCCATGCGCACATGCAGCCGCGCCAGGCCCGCATCGTTGTAGGCGTGCCCGGCCGAGCCCGGGTCGATGCCGGAGATGATGACCGCCGGCGCGCCATGATGGAGGGCGTACAGCACCGCGTTGATGCCGTTCGAGCACTTCGACTCGGCATCGATCTCCAGCGAATGCAGGCCCGCCACCTTGTCGAGCAGCGCCATCCGTTCATAGCGGTCGACGATGTAGAGATGGTCGTAGCGGTAGTCGAACGACGCCAGCCCGCGCTCCAGCCGCTCGCGTTCGCTCTTGCGCCACAGCAGCACGTAAAGCGCCCGGGTCCGCCGCCCGCCCAGGACCCGCCGGACCTCGCGCGCGTTGTGCGTGGTTCCCTCGATCTGGTTGAACATCATCATCGTGATGTCGGGCACCTCGATGCCCCAGCGCGCGGCCACCGCCTGGGATCCGTTCACCGTGATGATGGCATAGCCGCCATCCAGGCCCACCGGCCGACTGGCCCGCGGCGCGGAGCCGACCACCACCACCGGGCCTTTGATGTCGAAAGGCAGCGGAGGCGGCGCGGGCCGGGTCAGACGGTACTTCATCCACCGATACAGGCGCTTTTTCGTATCGATGAACCGTTGCCGCATCTTGCTCGCCGTCATCGTCAGGCCTTGGGCAAGGCGATCCCCGTGGCCCGTTCCAGCTCGCGCAACAGCTCGTCCTGGAAAGCCGCGTCGCGCGCGGCCGGATGCGGGTCGAGCCGCTGCTGGTGATGCCAGTATCCGCCGCTCGCGCGGGCCCGCGCGTCCCCGCCGGCGGCCAGCCACTCCTGGGTCAGGTGGCCCAGGCGCAGGTCGTCGGGCGCGTTGGGGCCGCCCATTTTCGTCGGCACCCATCCCGGATCGACCGCGCTGGCGACGACCCCGGGCCACAGCCGGGCAATCGCCATCGCCAGCGCCGTCACGAACAGCTTGCTGTCCGAATAGGACGCCGACTCGCCGCGCCCGCGCCAGTCCAGGCCGTCCAGCTCCGGACGGCCACCGGCATGCATGCCGCTGCTCAGATACACCAGGCGATCCGGCCGGGTGACCAGGGCCGTCAGGACATAGGGCGCGACCACATTGACCGGCAGTATCTGCGGCCCGGTATAGACCCCGGCGTTGTGGATTACCGCGTCCATGCGGCCGAGCCGGTTTACCTGGGCGGCGACGTCCTCGGCCTGCCCCTGGTCCGACAGATCGCCGACCACCGCGCGGGCGCCCCGGTCCAGCAAGTCCTGGACCGCGTCGAGCCGCCGAGGGCCACGCACGTGAAGCACGACCTCGTGGCCGTCGGCGAGCAGCGTGCCGGCCGCCGCCTTGCCCAGCCCGTCGGCCGAGCCCGTGATGAAGATTCGAGACATTGCCAAGCTCCCATGGGAATCAGGACCCCATCGCCGCCAGCGCGCCGGCGGCCTGTTCCAGCCCGCCCAGCACGGTGTCCGCGACACGCGGCGAAAAACCGCGCGGCAGCGCCGCCTGCGCCTGGGCAATGGCCGCGGGCGTGCGCGCCAGGATTTCCCCGATGACCGGCTCGGCCGTGGGCGCGTAGCCGGCCTGCCGCGCCGTGCTGTCGAAGTGGCGGCGCTGGATGCCGTGCATCGCATAGTGCCGGTTCTTGCCCAGCAGCGCCATCGCCAGCCTGATCTCGCGGGGCGACCATTGGTTGGCCCGCTCCCCCAGCACCGGGTAGGCCGACATCACGTCATACAGCGGGGTCAGGCGGAAACGGCCGCGCGGCAGCAGATGGATGCTGAAGTTCTTGGCATGGCCGTCGGGCGCGCGCAACAGCCAGAACAGGACTTGCGCGGCCATCAAGGTCTTCATGTCGGCGTCGGCGTTCACCGATTGCCGCAGCGTGGCGAACAAGGCCTTGAGCCCCGGCCCGCCCTCGTTCTCGTACTTGCGCAGCGGCGAGCATCCCGCCACCTGACAGAAATCCTCCTGCGGCAGCCGCATGATCCAGCGGCCATCGGGCGCGATCCGCCGGTCGAAGCGCTCGACCACCAGCACGCGCTGCTGGCCGAAAGCCGCGATGTCAGCGCCGGCCACATCCAGCCCATAGGCTTTCAGCAGCCTCAGACACAGCCATTCGTTGTCGACCGAGGTGGTGAAATCCGCCTGCCGGCCGCCCATCAATCCCAGCGGCAGCTTGAAGATGTGGCTGGTGGGCGTGGCGCCGCGCGGCGCGTGCCATCGGCCATTCCACCACAGGAAGGCGGTCTTCTCCTGCGCGCCCGCAAGCGAGATGCGGAAATCCGCATCCGGATCCCCCTGGGCGCCGAAGGCCCGCGGCGACACCGTCTCGATCAGATGCCGTTCGATGTCCTCGTCGGACAGGGGAACGCCTTCGATGCGATCGTGGCCGTCAGGCGTCTCGTGCTCGCCCAGTACCTGTACCGCCCCCACGCAGTCGCTGCCGACCGCCTTCAGGAGATCGAAGGGATCGGTCGAGCCAGTGCGGAAACGCTCGGCCACGCGCCGGCGGATCACATCGCTGTCGGGCAGGAGATTGTCGAAATAATTGGCGACCCTTTCGCCCTTCAAGGGCAGGTTGTGCAGGTTGAATGGCAGCGACAGCGAGAGCGGTCGGCCGATGTCGGCGCCCACCCAGTCCGCGTCGTAGTGCAGCTCCATCTCGCCCCGCGCGGGAATCGTCCAGCGGCCGACGCGGATGCCATTGGTCCAGATGTACAGGCTGCGGCCATGCGATCGGCGGCCCATGTCACCAGTCCGCGTGTACAGTGGGCGGTGGCGCCTGGCCGCCGCGCGGCCCCAGGGTCAATTCCAGCCCCAGCGCGGCACACCAGGCCAGCAACTGCTCCAGGCTCAGCTCATGGGCGTGCAGTTCCAGGTGGGACACCCGCGACTGGCTCAGGCCGATACGGCCGGCCAGGGCCGACTGGGTCATCCCCTGGGACTTGCGGGCGGCCTGCAGCACCGTTCCCAGTTGCGTGGCGGTCGCCAGGACTTGAGGTGGCATGGACATGGCAAGATACCTGGAATTCGAATAAAACCATAATATTTGCAATTCAGATATACGTCAAATATCCGTTATTCAAATATTCTTGACTGCCCACCCTCGTGACCGAACACGCCATCATCACCGCCACGCCCGAGCCCCGGACCCGGGAAAGCCTGGCCAGGGACCTGTCCCGGCTGGGTGTCGCGCCCGGCATGGCACTGCTCGTGCACTGCGCCCTGAGCCGGCTCGGCTGGATCTCGGGCGGAGCCGAAACCGTCGTGCGCGCCCTGCTCGACGCCGTGGGTCCGACCGGCACGCTAGTGATGCCCGCACAGTCGTCGCAACTGAGCGATCCCGCCAACTGGCAGGCGCCCGCCGTTCCGCCCGCCTGGACCGACACGATCCGGGCCACGCTGCCGCCGTTCGACCCGTCCACCACCCCGACGCGCGGCATGGGCGCCGTAGCGGAACTGTTCCGGACCTGGCCCGGCGCCCGCCGCAGCCCCCACCCCCTGTGCTCCTTCGCCGCGCTGGGCCCATTGGCCGAAGCGATCACGACCACCCAGGCGCTGGACGACCCCTTCGGCCACGGCGGGCCGCTGGGATGCCTGTACCGCGAACGCGCCGGCATCCTGCTGCTGGGCACCGGCTTCGGCGCATGCACGGCCTTTCACATGGCCGAGACCCTGGCTTCGCCTGCGCCGCCCAGGATTCCCGAAGGCGCGCCCCTATGGGTGGACGGCCAGCGGCGCTGGGTGGCCTTCGACCTGCCCGCGGGCGATGCCGACCGCTTCCCTTCCCTGGGCGAGACACTCGTCCGGCAGGGCCTGGCCAGGACCGGACAGGTCGGCTCCGCATCCTGCCACCTGCTGGACCTGCGGCCAGCGGTGGACGCGGCGGCCAGGCTCATGACGAAAACCGATCACTGAACAGCAGCCAGGAAATTTTTCCCGCCGACCGATCCGTTTTCCTCGTCCGATTCGTCTTGGGAGTACCGGACACGCCCGTGCCGGTTCCATCCCTGTAGGAAGCCTCTCCATGACCATCGCCGCCCAGCAAGCCGTCACTCTCGTCAACGTCCTGTCGGTCCATCCCGGCAAGCAGCAGGAGCTGCTCGCCTCGCTGCGCCAGAACACGGAAACCGTCATCAGGACGCTGCCGGGCTGGATTTCGACCCGCCTGATCGCCAGCGGCGACGGCAAGCGCATCGTGATCCACTCCCAATGGGACAGCGCCGCCGACGTCGAGGCGATGCGCGCCGATCCGCGCATGCAAGCCTATTTCCCGACCATCCGCGACCTCGCCTCGTTCGACTCCATCCTGGGCACGGACGTACTCTCGCATCATCGCTGACAGGAAATCCATGAACCACGACGACGCGTTCGCCACTCTGCTGGCCGGGATGCGGCCACGGCTCCACCGCTATTGCGCCCGCATGACCGGCTCGACCATCGATGGCGAGGACGTCGTCCAGGAAACGCTCATCAAGGCCCTGGCCGTCCGTTCGTCCGTCGCGGACACCGCCAACATCGAAGGCTGGCTGTTCCGCGTCGCCCACAACGCCAGCCTGGACTTCCTGCGCGCCCGCGCCCGGACCCAGGAAATACCCTTATCCGAAGACATGGAACCGGGAACGGAACTCCCCCAGTCCGACATCGTCGCGGTGGGGTTCCGGACCTTCCTGCAACTGGCGGTCCTCCAGCGCTGTGCCGTCATCCTCAAGGACGTCCTGGGCCATTCCGTCGAAGAGATCGCCGAGGTCGCGGACTGCAGCGTGCCGGCCGCCAAATCGGCCCTGCAACGCGGCAGGCAGCGACTGCGGGAACTGGTGGCCCAGGGCGGGGACCGGCCTGGGCCCGTGCCGCTGTCGGACGACGACCACGAGCGCCTGCGGCACTACGTCGCCCGCTTCCAGGCCGGCGACTTCGACGCGATACGCCGCATGCTGGCCGACGACGCCCGCCTGGACCTCGTCAACCGCCTCAAGCTGCAGGGGCGCAAGGAAGTAGACTTCTATTTCACCCGCTATGACGAGGCGGTGCACTGGCGATTCGCGCCGGGCGCGGTCGAAGGACGGCCGGCGATGCTGGTCTACGACGCTCGCGGCCCCATGGACCAGCCCGCCCATTTCGTGCTGCTGACGTGGCGCGAGGAAGGCGTGGCCCGGATCCGGGACTACCTGTTCGCGCCCTACGTCATGGAAACCGCCGACTGGGTGCGGCTCGACTCCATTTCCTGAAGGACTCGCCATGCACAAGGCCACCATCGTCTCCACCGGCACCGACTACCTGCATCGAATCCAGGCCGGCCCCTTCGGCCTGGACACCGACGAGCCCAAGTCCCTGGGCGGCCAGGGCGGCGCTCCGGCGCCCTTCGACTACTACCTGGCGTCGCTATCCGCCTGCACCGCGATCACCCTGCGCATGTACGCGCAGCGCAAGGGCTGGAACCTGGGCGAATTCCGCGCCGAGCTGGCCTTGCGCTTCGACGAGCAGGGCACGGCGCACATCCACCGCAGGCTGTATTCGGACCAGCCGCTCACCGCCGAGCAATGGAAACGGTTGCTGGAGATCGTGGCCAATACGCCGGTCACCAAGGTCATGCGCAACGGCGCGGTGATCACCAGCGAAGCTCCCGAGGCGGGGGCGTAGATCCCATGTTCGCCCAGCCGCCTCCGTCCTAGTCGAACTGGCCGTGGGTCTCGGGCGCGACCTTGGCGCCCACCAGGTAGACCACCGCCAGCAAGGCCGAGGTGATGGCCAGCACATGCGGGATGTCCTGCGGCGAACCGCTCAGCAGCGAGACCACCGTGGGCATCATGCCGCCGACGGCGAAGCCTATGTTCCAGGACAGTCCGGTGCCGCTGGCGCGCATCTTGGCCGGAAAGCGCTCGTTCAGGAAGATCATGACGGGCGCGATGATGGCGCCGCCCAAGAGGGCGATGGCCGAGGCGATCATCGTGATCCGCGGCAGGGACGCGGGTTTGGCGATGAGCAGGAACAGGTACGGCAGCAGCACCAGGCAGAAGACCCCCAGCGCGTAGAAGGTCTTCTTGCGGCCGATGATGTCGCTCAGGGCGCCGAAGGCCAGCGCGCCGACGATGGTGCCCACCGAGCTGATCATCAGTATCAGCGCCGAGCTTTCGTGCGGCACGTTCGCGACCAGTTTCAGCAGCGTCGGCAGATAGCCCGCGGTGATGTAGTAGGTCGCGCCGCCGCCGAAGGTGATCAGCAGGTTGACCAGCAGCACGTTGCGGTATTCGCCCGCGAACAGCGTCTTCAGCGGGGAAGCCTGCCTGGCCGCCCCACCCTTCTGCCTGGCCCGCTCGGCCTGGATCTTCTTGAACGAAGGCGTTTCATCCAGCAGCCGGTACATCACCAGGCCAAAGACGGTGCTGATCAGGCCCGAGAAGAACATGACGCGCCAGCCGATCTGGTCGAAGCGATCACCGGGGAACACGTAGGACAGCGCGAAGTACACGATGGAGGCCATCAGCGCGCCCATGCCCGCGCCGCCGCTGCCCACCAGTCCCGACATCAGGCCGCGGTGGCGCGGCGCGATCGACTCCGTGCCTATAGTGTGCGTCGAGGCCACGATGCCGCCCACGAACAGGCCCTGCACGATGCGCAGCGCCAGGAAGATGACCGGCGCGATCACGCCGGCCTGGTGGATGGTCGGCAACAGGCCGAACGCCGCCGTGCTCAGCCCCACGCCCACCATCGAGATCATCAGCGCCCGCTTGCGTCCGTGCTTGTCGGCATAGGCGCCGAACACGGCCGAGCCCAGCGGCCGCACCAGCAGCGCCACCGCGAACGAGGCGTAGACCGCCGCCAGCGACAGGGTCGGCTTGTCCGAGGGGAAGAACAGCCGCCCGATGATGGGCGCCACATACAGCAGGATGAACAGGTCGAACAGGTCCAGCGCCCACCCGAAGGTGGAGGCCAGGCCCGCCATGAAGGCCTTGCGCGACTGCGCGGGATCGGCGGCCGGCTCGAGCGGGCCCGCGCCCGCAACGGTATCCGTGGTCGTATTCATGATGTCTCCGTTGTTGGAATGAGGCAGTGCCCTGGCTTAGCGCCCTTTCCACTGGGGCTTGCGCTTGGCGTGGAACGCCTCGACGCCTTCGCGGAAATCCTCGGAGGTGCGCAGGCGGCTGTAGCAATGGCCCTCGAGTTCGATGGCGATGGACACCGGCGAGTCTTCCGAATCGTTCAGGAGCTTCTTGACCGTGCGCTGCGCCAGCGGCGAGAACCCGCGCAGTTCGTCTACCAGCTTGTCGGTGGCGGCCTCGAGCTGGTCGTCGGCCACGCACTCGACCACGAAGCCCCAGTCGTAGGCCTGCTGGCCCGGGATGCGGCGCGAGCGCATCACGACGTCCTTGGTGCGGGCGATGCCGATCATGCTTTGCAGGCGCGCCGAGCCGCCCGATCCGGGAATCTGCCCCAGCTTCTGTTCGGGCAGCGCGTATTGCGCCGTGACGCTGGCGATGCGGAAGTCGCAGGCGAGCGAGATCTCGAATCCCACGCCGAAGCAATAGCCGCGGTTGGCGGCGATCACCGGCTTGGAGCAGCGTGCCGGCGCCGCGATGTTCCAGGCCAGCTTGGAAACGTGTTCGGGCGTGGCCTCCAGGAAGCCGCGGATGTCGCCGCCACTGGAGAAGTGCTCGCCTTCGGCGCGCAGCACGATCACCCGCACGCGCGGATCTTCGTCCAGCGCCTCGAACACCAGGCGCAACTGCTCGCGCTCGGGCATGGTGATGATGTTGAACGGGGGGCGCTTCAGGACGATGTCGGCGCGCTCGCGCTCCGCATCGACGATGACGTCGAAGCCGTCGAGTTGTTCGAGCAGGGTCTGGGCCGGATGGTTGAGCTTGGGCATGGAGATATCCTTCAGTAGGTCATGCACGGGATTTCGGAATCAGGAACGGTCCGGGTCGAACTCGCCGGCCGTCAGCTTGCGGCGCAGGATCTTCCCCACCGGGGACTTGGGAATCTCGCTGACGAAGACGTATTCCCGCGGACGCTTGAAATTGGCCAGATCGGTGCCCCGGCAATACGCGTCCAGCGCTTCGCCGTCGACAGCGTCCTTGCGCTTGATGAAGGCGACGACGCGCTGGCCCCAGCGCTCGTCGCGCAGGCCCGCCACGGCCACCTCGTCCACGCCGGGATGCAGGGACAGCACCGACTCGATGTCGACTGGCGAGATGTTCTCGCCGCCGCTGATGATCATGTCGTCCACGCGCCCGGTCACGTGCAGCTCGCCGTCCTCGTCCAGGTAGCCCGTGTCGCCGGTGAAGTACCAGCCGCCCTGCAGCGACTTGGCGTTGGCATCGGGCCGGTTCCAATAGCCCTCGAACGCCTCGTCGCCAGCCAGGTCGGCGATGATCTGCCCTTCCGTTCCGCGCGGCGCCAGGTCGTCGGGATCTGTCGTCTCCAGCCTTACCAGGCGCAGGCGCGTGTTGATGCCCGCGCGCCCCGCGCTGCCTGGCTTGCGGCGCGCATCGGGGTTGACGGCCATGGTGTAGACCTCGGAGCTGCCGTAGTGATTGACGAACAGCTCGGGCTGGAAGGCTTCGTCCAGGCGCAGCAGCAGCGCGTCATGCATGGGTGCTCCGGCGAAGCCGAGCTTGCGGACGCTGGAGATGTCGGTGCCTGCGAAATCCGCGTGCGCCAGCAGGTCGTGATACAGCGTCGGCACCAGATACAGGTTGCTGACCCGCTCGTGCTGGATCAGGGCCAGCGCGGTGGCAGGCGCAAAGCGCGGCAGGCACACGAAGCACCCGTCCACCAGCGCCATGGCCAGCAGCGAGCGCACCCCCATGGTGTGGTAGAGCGGCATCACGCCCAGCGTGCACTCGCCTATTCCGTACTGGTTCTGCGCCACGTGGCCCAGCGCGGCCGCCCGCTCCTGGCGATGGCGGCGCGGCACGCCCTTGGGCTTGCCGGTCGTCCCCGACGTGTAGAGCATCAGCGAGATGTCATCCGCCGCGGCCCGCGGGCCGGCCGTCCAGGGCCGGGCGGCCAGCAGGCCGGCGTACGCGTGGGTCGCCGCATCGTCCGCGCCGACCACGATGCGCGGCACCTTCGAGGCCTCGGCCGACTGCGCCACGGCCTCGGCGCTGACTTCTTCGTAGACGATGGCCCTGGCCGCGGCATCGATCAGGCAATAGTCGATTTCCTCGGGCTTGGCGCGCCAGTTCAAGGGCGTGACGATCACCCCCAGGAACTGGCAGGCCCAGTGCAGCGTGGCCATTTCCAGGCGGTTCTGCAACACCACCAGCAGATGATCGCCGTGTTCCAGCCCCAGTTCGTCCAACCCTTGCGCGACGCGCAGGATCTGCTCCAGCCATGCGGCGTAGGTCAGGCGGGTATCGCCTTCCACGGCCGCGATCGCGTCCGGGTTGCGCTCCACGCTCTGCAGGAATGTACGTCCCAAATCCAGCATCAGATGCCTCCTATGTGTTCTTGTTGCGCGAGGCGGCCACGTCCAGGACGGCCTGCACGATGGGCGTGTAGCCCGTACACCGGCACAGGTGCCCCGAAAGCATGTCCCGCACCTGCTGCTCGGTCGGGTCCGGCACGCGTTCCAGGAAGTCGTCGCACGACATCAGGATGCCCGCCGTGCAGAAGCCGCATTGCAGCGCGTGGTGCCGACGGAAGGCCTGTTGCAGGTCGCTCGGTTCGCCCTCGCACGCCAGGCCCTCCACCGTGTCCACCTGGCGGCCGTCCACCTGCACGGCCAGCGTCAGGCATGAGCGGCCGGCCACGCCGTCGATGCGCACGGTGCAGGCACCGCACACCCCGTGTTCGCACCCCACGTGGGTGCCGGTGGCGCCCAGCTCGTGCCGCAGGAAATCCGACAGCAGCATGCGGCTCTCGGCCGTACCCTCGCGCTGCCGGCCGTTCAGCGTGCAGCGGATGCGATGGGTCTTTTCCGCGCTCATTGCGTGTCTCCTTGCGTCCGCGACGCGGCGGTCGCGATGGCGCGGGCCGCCAGTTGCCGCACCAGCCGCCGGCGGTAGGCGGCGCTGGCGTGCGCGTCGTCCTGCGCGCCCAGCGTCCAGGCGAAATCGTTGATGGCGGTTTCCAGTTCCGGCTTCGGCAGGCGCGGCCACTGCACCACGGTCGGCCGATCCGCCACGCCGCCCACGCCCAGGCGTATGACGTCCCTGCTGACGGCGGCCGCGCAGGCGGCGATGGCGAAATCGCCGTGGCGCAGCGAGAACTCCTCGAACGCGTAGCCCGTGCCGGCCACGCGCAGCGGATAGCGCACGCAGGCGATCAGTTCGTCGCCGGCTCGTGCGGTGGTGAGCATGCCCTGGAAGAAATCCCGGGCCGCCAGGGTCCGGCGGCCTCGCCGGGACGACAGCACCACTTCACCGCCCAGCAGCGCCAGGCACAACGGCAGTTCCGCGCTGGGGTCGGCATGCGCGACCGAACCGCACACGGTGCCCCGGTTGCGTACCTGGAAATGCGAGATGTAGGGAAACGCACAGGCCAGCAGCGGCACCTCCGCGGCCAGGTCCGGCCGCCACTCCACGCTGGCCTGGGTGGCCGCGGCCCCCACCTCCAGCATCCGGCCCGCCACCTTCACGTAGTCCAGCGCCTCGCAGCGCGAGACATCCAGCAGCACCGACGGCTGCGCCAGGCGCATGTTCAGCACCGTGATCAGCGACTGCCCGCCCGCCAGGATGCGGGCCTCGTCGCCATGCCGCGCCAGCAGGTCGCAGGCCTGCGCCTCGTCCTCCAGGCGCACGTAATCGAAAGCCGCCGGCTTCATGCCGCCCCCCTCCATCCGAACAGCGCCAGCACCTTGCGCCACCAGCCTCGCGATCCGGCCCGGGCCGGTTGCCCGCTGGCCTGCCGGCCCAGTTGTTCAAACAATTGCCCGAGCACGATCTTGGCCGCCCCTTCCAGCATGCGGCTGCCCACGGCGGCCACCTTGCCGCTGACCTCGGCGCTGTAGTCGTAAAGAAGGCGCGTGCCGCCCTCGTCGGGCTCGAGCCGCACCTTGCCGCTGCCGCGCGCCGCGCCCAGCGACGAACTGCCCGAGCCGGCCAGGCGCAGGGAATGCGGCGGATCGAGTTCCGACAGCGCGATCTCCGCCGCATAGCGGGCCTTGATCATGCCCACGCCCACGGTCACGTCGGCGCGATAGCGGTTCTCGCCTATCGCCTCCAGCGAATGGCAGCCCGGCACCACCTTGGCCAGCGCCTGCGGATCGAGCAGCACGTTGAAGACGACCTCGGGCGTCGCGGCGATCTGCACGCTGCCCGTGGCGGACAAGGCCTTGCCCGAGCCGCCCGGCGTGGCGGGGCTTGCGGGCGGCGCGGAGGCCGCGTCCGCGCCGGCACTGGGCGGCGGATCGTCGAACCCGATCAGCTCCATGACCTTGAGCGGCGTCAGCGGCAGCCTGACGTCGCAGGCGCCCCGAATCGGCGCCAGGGCATCGGCGACGGCATTGGCCACGCACACCGGCGTGCTCATGTTGTTGCCCTCGCCCAGGCCCTTGGCGCCCAGCGGCGTGAACGGCGACGGCGTTTCCAGATGGACGATGACGGGGTCCGGCACCTCGCAGGTGGTCGGCACCAGATAGTCGGCGAAGGTACCGGACTGGAAACTGCCGTCGCCCGCGTAGCGGAATTCCTCCATGAGCGCGGCACCCAGTCCCTGCGCGAAGGCGCCGCGGATCTGGCCGTCCGCCAGCGCCGGGTTGAGCAGCTTGCCCGCGTCGTGCGTGGTGACGTAGCGATCGATGCGTACGCGCCCGGTATCGCGGTCGATCTCGACCGCGCAGATGTCGAAGGCGAATCCGTAGGCCGCGGAAGTGTTGACGCGGTCCTGCTCGTCCGGCGCCGTCAGCTGGGGCGGCGTCCAGAACTCGGTCACCCGCAACCCCGGCGACTCCCCCTCCGGCAGTTGCCCCGGCGCCCAGTGCGCGCTGCTGGCCGCGCGCGCGAACGCCAGCATCCTGTCCGGCAGGCCCACCTTGCCGCCGGCGAACACCACGTCGGCCGGATCGCACTTCAGCTGATGGGCCACGATGCGCGCGACCTTCTCGCGCAGACGGCTGGCCGCCAGATGCACGGTGCCCGCCACGGCGCCGGCGAAGCGGCTGGAATAATTGCCCGCGGCCACCGACCACGCATCCTTCTGCGTGTCGAAGTCCACGTTCACGGCCACCTGCTCCGGCACGAGGCCGAACACGTCCGCGACGACCTGCGCGCACACGGTCATATGCCCTTGCCCGGCTGGCGAGGAAGCGACGACCACCGACACCCCGCCCAGCGGATCGATGCTGACGGTGGCGCTGGCGGTGGCGCCGTTCTTGGGACCGGCCTTGGCGCGCTGTTCCGCCGTCATGACCGTGCTGATGTAGCCCATGTTGGAGATGGACGGCTCCACGATCGCTGCATAGCCGATGCCGTACAGCCGGCCCTCGGCCCGGGCGGCGTCGCGCCGTCGCAGCAGTTCGTCCAGCCCGCCTTCGCGCTCGGCCATCTCGACCGCCAGCGGGTAGTTGCCGGAGTCCAGCAAGGCGCCGGCCGCGGCCCGGTACGGAAACGCCCCCGGCTGCACGAAATTGCGCCGGTACACCGCCAGCGGATCGATCCCCAGTTGCTGCGCGATGCGCTGCACCAGGCGCTCCAGCGCGAAATACACCTGAGGCCCGCCGAAGCCGCGCACCAATCCGGCGGGCGTGCGATTGGTCAGCACCACGCGGTTGCGCACCTTCAGGTTGGGAATCGCATAGGCGCCCGTCAGGCAGCCGTGCATGCGATAGAACGTGGCCGGCTCGGGGGCGCGCAGATAGCCGCCCACGTCATCGAACTGGTCGTAGGACAGCGCGCTGATCCGGCCCTCGCCGTCCACGGCCGCTTCGATCGTGCACAGGCGGGACGTGGCCGAGGTCGCGGCCACCAGGTGCTCCAGGCGGTCCTCCACCCACTTCACCGGCGCGCCCGCCTTGCGGGACGCCAGGCACATCAGCACCACGTAGGGAAACACGCTCTGCTTCACGCCGAAGCTGCCGCCCGAGTCGCGCGGCAGCTTGTGGCGCAGGCGCGTGCCGGGAATCTTCAGCGCCAGCGCCATGACCGAATGCAGCGAGAACGGTCCCATGAAATTGGAACTGACCTCATAGCCGTCGTCGCCCGCCAGGTGTTCGGCGATCACCACCGCCCCCTCGATGGGCGTGCAGGAATTGCGCGGATAGAGGACCGTCAGCCCGACGCGGTGTTCGGCCGCGGCGAAGGCGGCGTCCGGTTCGCCATAGCTGAAACTGCGGTCGCTGACGACGTTGCTGCCCACCGCCGGATGCAGCACCGGCGCATCCTCGGCGATGGCCGCCTCGATCTCCACGGCCACCGGCAGCACGTCGTAGTCGACGCGTATCAATTCCAGCGCGTCCTCGGCGACATAGCGGTCCTCGGCCACCACGACGGCGACCGGTTCGCCCACGTAGCGCACGCGATCCTGGGCCAGCGACCAGTGCTCCATGGGCGACTTCACGCCCACGACGAAAGGCTGCGACCAGCGCTTCACGTCGGCGCCCGTCAGCACCGCCCGGACGCCCGGATGGGCCTCGGCGGCGCCCGCGTCGATGCGCAGCACCTGGGCGTGGGCATGGGGCGACCTCAGGATCGCGGCGTGCAGCGTGCCCGGCTTGACCGGCAGGTCGTCGCCATAGGCACCGCGCCCCGACAGCAGCGCCGTGTCCTCGACCCGCTCCTGCCGCCGCCCGACGAACGGCGCCTGTGCCGTGGGCAGAACGCTCGCGTCACTCATGCAAGCACTCCATGTCTCTTCCTCCTGTTTCCTGCATGCCGCCTACAGGCGGTCTGCGCGAGGAGAAAGATAAGCGGCACCCTGCCCGCGGCCGTTACCGCCGCATCGGCTCACTTACCATGGAGTCTGATTTTTCGGTTTTCCGACGGGAAAGCGGCCCGCGGGCCGGCCGTCAGCGCCCGTCCTTGGCGGGTTCGAGCAGGTCCACCACGCGGCGGTACTCGGTGGGCGTGGTGCCCAGATGCTCGCGGAAGAAGCGGGTGAAGTGGCCGGGCGCGGAAAAGCCCATGTCGTAGGCCAGATCGGCGATGGGCGTCTCGCCCGCGGTCAGCGCGGTGATGGCCGCCTCCATGCGCAGCACGTTGGCGTACACGCGCGGCGTCAGCTTGGTCGTCTTGCGGAACAGCTCGAAGAAATGCGCCCGCGACAATCCGCACTCGGCCGCCAGCACGTCCATGTCCACCGACTGCCCGATGTTCTCGCGCATGCGGCTGATGGCCTTGCGGATGCGCACGTCGCCGTGATGCTGCCGCAGAGTGCCCAACAGCGACTGGTAGCTGCGCCACTCGGAATGATGCTCGATGGTGGCGATCATCAGTTCGAACAGGCGCTCTTCCAACTGGCCGGACGGCAGCTCCGCCATCAGCAACATGTCCCGCGCCAGCGCATCGGCCAGCTTGCGCGCCGCGGGCGGCAGCGCGACGCACGGCTGCTGGAAGAAATGGGGATGGGCGCTGACCGTCAGCGCCTGCTGGATGCCGGCCAGCCAGCCGGGTTCGATGTACAGCGCCAGAATGACCGTGCGCTGCACTTCCGCGCCGTTATGGCTGTATGAATGCGGCTCCCAGGCGTTGATCAGGACCGCGCTGTCGTCCGTCAGGGGCTGCGGCTGGCCACGCACCGAGAAATACGTGTCCGCGCCGAAGGCCTTGATCAACACGTGGCAATGGTGATGCGCATGCGACACGAGAAGCATGTTCATGTCGAGCAGCGCAACGCGCCCGAACTTTCCCTGCAGGATCCTGATTGCAGCGGACATGGGGCCTTCCCCTACGCGCTGAGGCGCGCCCCGCATGTTGAGCCCCCAGCCGCTCCGCGGCAGCCCCCCACGGGGGCGTGGGCCCGCCTGGGGGCGGACCGGCAAAGCCGGATCCGCTGTGCCCTGGATAAGGGGCGGTGTTCTTCAGGGGAAGCTGACATGGGGGATGCTCCACGTAACCGGTATGCGACAAGAGCCCTGGGTGCTCCTTGTGTTGCCTGGAAGATGCCGCTCGCTGAAATATTCACGGCGCGAAGGCGTGCGGCGAGTCATGGGATTTTAATATATCCCGCCAGGAACAAGGCCCGGCGTGCCGTCGAGTCGAGTTGCCGATCGTCGCACGGCAACGAAAACCACGCCTGCCGCCGGCGCGGCAAACATTTTGTAATGAATTCGTCTGAAGAGTGCAATCGACACCCCGCCCCGGGGCCGCGATCCGCCTGGCGGATTGCTTATCATAGGGGCCGTTCCCGGCATCACAACGACAACAATCCATGGGCCAAGCCTTCCAGGAGCTATCGGCATTGCAGGTCATGCTGGCAGGCCTGCTGTTCTTCGGTGGTATCTACCTGCTGTTCGGCGCCGCGACCTGGCTGCTTACCCGCCACCTCTTGCCCGCACTGGGCCTGGGGTGCCCGCTGGACCCCCGCCCGCTCGCGCCGGGCCAGTTGCGCCGCGAGTGGCTGCAGTCGGGCATGTCCATCCTGCTGTTCGGCACGGGCATGATCTTTCCGTGGGGCCTGCTGCAACTCGGCTGGGCCCGGCTGGATCCCGCCGCCAGCGGCGGGAAGATCGCGCTGGAGATCCTGGCCCTGGTGGCCTGGAACGACGTGCACTTCTGGATCAACCACCGCCTGCTGCACACGAAACTGCTGCGCCGCTTCCACCTGCCCCACCACCGCTCCATCGTCACCACGCCGTTCTCGACCTACAGCTTTCATCCGGTCGAGGCGCTGATGCTGGGCAACGTGATCCTGCTGCCCATGGTGGTGCACGACTTCAGCTTCTGGTCGCTGGCCTCGGTGCCGCTGTTCAGCCTGTTCTTCAACTGCATCGGCCACGCCAACTACGACTTCTTCCCCCAGGTGTCCTACGCCCATTGGTTCGCCGCCAGCCGCCGGCATCATCTGCACCATGCCTGCTTCAACGGGAACTACGGGTTCCAGTTCACCTTCATGGACCGCCTGTTCCGCACGCGCCTGCAGGCCGACGCGGCGGCGCTCCTGTTGAAAGCCCACGAACGCCGGACCGCGGCCGCCCATGAATAGCGGACGCCCCTTCCTGCCCGCGCTGCGCAACCGCCGCGACTGGCAGAGCCTGCTGTACCTGGCCGCCCTGCCTGCGCTTGCCGGCTGGCAATGGCGCCACGGTTTTTCGCTGCCGCTCTACGCGTTGATGCTGTTCCTGACCCTGGGCACGGGCGTCATCCATCACAACCACACCCACGTGCGGATGTGGCACGGCCGCTGGGCCAATCGCGCCACCGATTTCTGGATCACGCTGCTGCAAGGGCATCCCACCTTCGTGTTCTATCCCGCGCACGTGGCCAACCACCATCGCCATCGGCACGGCCCCCGGGACATCGCCCGCACCTATCGCTTCGGCGGCGACACCAATCACCTGTGGGGCTACCTGGCGCACCCGGTGCAGGCGGCATGGGTGCTCTACCCCGTCTTCGCCCGCTGGCTGGGGCGCCTGTACCGGCACCGGCCCGGCGCCTGGCGCTATTGCATGGCCCAGTATGCCGCGTGGCTTGGCCTGTGGGCCGGACTGCTGGCGCTGAACCCGGCCAAGGCGCTGGTGTTCGTGATCGTGCCGCAGCTGCACGGCCTGCACTGGCTGCTGGCGACCAACTACCTGCAGCACGCGCACGCCGACGGCGGCCCCACGCGTGGCCGCACGCTGGGCTATGCCCGCAATTTCGAAGGACTGGTCAACCCGCTGCTGTTCAACATCGGGCTGCACACCGCCCACCACGAACACTCGCGCGCGCACTGGTCCGAACTGACCCGCCTGCATCACCGGCGCTACCGGCACCGCGTGCCGGGCGCGCTGAACGAGCGCGGCCTTGCGTCCTACATGTTCCGCGTCTTCATCCTGGGAAGCCTCAGCCCGCGCTTTCGCTCGCGGCCCCTGATGGCGCGAACCACTCCACGCTAGGCCGCCGCGCCCCCTCAAGAGACCTCCATGCCCATCGCCTTCGACCGCGTCTACCTGCAAAGCGCCGGCTACTTCATGCCGGGCCAGCCGGTGTCCAACGACGAACTGGACCGCTACATCGCGCCCTTGAACCGCATCTCGGGACGCATCAAGCAGCGCATCCTGGCCGAGAACGGCATCAAGCAGCGCTACTACGCCATCGACGCCGAAGGCGGTACCGTGTACAGCAACGCCCGGATGGCCGTCAATGCCATCCAGGACTGCCTTCAACGCGCCGACGCCCGGCTGGCCGACGTATCGCTGCTGGCCAGCGGCAGCTCGGGCGGCGATGCCCTGATGCCCGGCTTCGCCAACATGATCCAGGGCGAACTGGCCGCCCACCCCATGGAGACCCTGTCGGTGCACGGCATCTGCGCCGCTGGCGTCTCGGCCATCCAGGCCGCCGCCCAGGCCGTGGAAATGGGCGGCCACGATCGCGCCCTGGCCGTGGCCAGCGAACTGCCGTCGCGGCTGTTCAAGCGGTCGCGCTTCAGCGCCCGCGGCTACGACGCCGACTTCGACTCCCACTTCCTGCGCTGGATGCTGTCGGACGGCGCCGGCGCGCTGCTGCTGGGCAACACAGGATCGGCGCTGCCCGGAGCC
Organism: Pigmentiphaga sp. H8; assembly: GCF_003854895.1. NCBI lineage: Bacteria > Pseudomonadati > Pseudomonadota > Betaproteobacteria > Burkholderiales > Alcaligenaceae > Pigmentiphaga > Pigmentiphaga sp. H8. The sequence continues at coordinate 3,081,659 of NZ_CP033966.1, forward strand.
TCGCAAGGCGTGCGCCTGAAGCTGAAATGGGTGCACCAGCGCTCGTTCTCCGGCGACTATCCAGTGTGCATGCAACTGGGCCTGTCGGCGGACCGCGAACGCGCGCACCTGGACTACCCCTCGTGGACCGAGGCGGAGGCCGACGGCGCGCTGGCGCTGCGCCAGGACATCCGCCTGCTGCCCCACCTGTTCGACATCGGCATCCACGAATACGCCCGGCTCGTCCGGGACGGCTGGGTCCGGTCCGACCGGATCGACCACTTCCTGTGCCACTACTCGTCCGAGAAATTCATTCCCGTGGTCAAGGACCTGCTGGAGAAAGCCGGCCTGGAGATCCCGCACGAGCGCTGGTACAGCAACCTGGCCTGGCGCGGCAACACCGGCGCCGCGTCCATCCTGATCATGCTGGCCGAATTCCTGGAAACGCGCGCGGTGGAACCCGGCCAGCAGATCCTTTGCTACATCCCCGAGTCCGGACGTTTCACCACCGCCTACATGCTATGGGAAGTGGAAAGCCTGTCTGCCGCGCGCGCCGCGGCCGCCGCCCCGCCCGCGGCGCGCGTGGCCGACATGCCCGACACCGCCTCCATCGCCCCGCCCCACGACCCGGCCACGGCGTCGCCGGAACTGGGACCGCTGCTGACCGAACTGGCCTCCATCTGGCACGACTACCGCTCGCGCGTCTGGCGCACCCCCGTCGTGCACAAGCTGCGCACCCGGCGCTTCCAGGCCGCCGACTACCTGAACTGGATGGAAAACTGGATTCCCCAGGTCCGCGAAGGCAGCAAATGGATGCGCGAGGGCGTGGCCTCGCTGGGGCCCGACTACCAGCCCCTGGCGGCCTTGATCGAGACCCACGCGGGCGAAGAGCAGAACGACTTCAAGATCCTGTTCCAGGACTACCTGAACGCGGGCGGACGGATCACCGATCTGGACGCCCTGCGCCGCAATCCCGGCGGCGAAGCCTTGAACGCCTACCTGCACGGCCTGGCCGCCACGCGCGATCCGATCGGCCTGCTGGGCGCCATCTACATCATCGAAGGCACCGGCCAGCGCATCATCCCCGCCCTGTTACCCCTGCTGAAGGCCAGCCTGTCGCTGCCGCCGGACACCTACCGCTTCCTGGAATACCACGGCCACAACGACGAAAACCACCTGGCCCGCTGGCTGGCCGCCGTCGAACTGGCCCTGGACTGCGACCCCGACGGCCACGCCGCGCAACGCATCATCGACACCGCCCGCCACACCGCGGCCCTGTACCTGCTGCAATTCCACCACGTCATGGAGGATGAGGCCATATGAAAAAAGCCCCGCCCGACTTCCTGGCCCAGGCGCACGACCCCGCCGATCCCAATCCCTGGCTGGCCCTGTACCTGGACCGCAGCACGCCCCTGCCCGACGCGGTCAAGAAAAGCTGGCTGACCGATTCCAGCAGCAATTCGCGCCAGTACCTGCTGCCCCTGCTGCGCCCCCTCGCACGCGGCTTCATCATCCTGATCCAGATGCTGAAGATCTTCCTGCCCCGCAATTGGTCGCATTCCCGGCTGCTGCATCGCGTGCTGGCGTGGGGGCTGACGCGCTTCGTCTCGCCCGAAGCCAACTGGCTGATCCTGCGGCACTTCCACCTGGGCGCGCAGATCCTGGCCTTCATCGCGGCCAACTCGCCGGTGCCGATCACGACCACGCCGCTGGAGCCGCGCAACATCGACGACCTGAAGGACGACTTGTTCGTCAAGCACGACCTGAACCTGTTCAACTTCGTCATCCGCCTGAACCAGGCCCTGCGCGACGCCGGCGTCGAGATGCATCCGCCGGCCCGCGTGGACTTCTCCATGATCCGCGACCCGGGCCTGCGGCTGGAGGACATGCCTCGCACGCGGCTGAACTTCCTGGACCTGCAAAGCGCGATCGAACTGTTCACGCCGCTGTACCAGCTCATGCTGACCGACAACGACTTCTGGCGTGCCGCCAACTCGCTGCAGCTGGACGAGACCATAGGCATCTACGCCGCCAAGCTGATGGGTGCGCCGGAGCATCTCATCCTGGTCAACAACAAGCATCCGCTGGTGCCCATGTCCACCTTGCGGGCGGGATACCGGCTGGTGCTGCACGGGTTGTCGACGGAGATGCTGCATAGTTTGCTGATGGACAGGAAGGCGGCGCAGGAACCCCCGCCAGTAAACTAGGCCAGGGGCGTCCAAGGCCTTGGATCGCCGCCATCTTTGAACGGATCTGACCATGGACAGCCATTCCCCCGTTTCCTTCGACTCCGTGCAGGCGCTCACGGACTTCGTGGGAAAACCGGCGATCGTCTCCGCCCCCCTCGTCGTGGATCAGGAGATGATCGACCGCTTCGGACAAGTCACACGCGATACCCAGTGGATCCATGTGGATCCGGCACGAGCACGGACGGAATCGCCATATGGCCAGACCATCGCGCATGGGTTTCTCGTGCTGTCGCTGCTGACCTGCTGGCAGGCGAGCTGCGTCGCCTTTCCCGGCGCGGTCCTGGTGCTGAACTACGGTTTCGACAAGGTCCGCTTCACGGCACCCGTGCCTTCCGGGGCGCGGGTGTCGGCCAGGTTCGCGCTGGCCGACGTGAAGGAAACCCGGCCCGGCGAAGCACGCTGCTCCTGGAACGTCACGGTCGAGGCCGAGGGGGCGTCGCGGCCGTCGATACATGCGGAGTGGCAGATCATGGTCCGCTATTAGTCATACGGGAACGCGCGCAGGATTACGGCGCAATCCGCTGGCGGCCCTGTTCCTATCCCGCCAAGGAAGACCTGACTCATCCTTCGGCATGCATATCCCTGAACAATCGGGGAGACATTCCGAACCGGCGCTCGAACGCTTCGGTGAAACGCGCGGCCGGGAACAGACCCACCTGCACCGCCACCGCCTTCAACGACAGCCCCCGGGACAACAACATGCGGGCGGCATCCAGCCGCGCGGTCTCGACGTAGCGGGCCGGCGTCACCCCCGTGGCCGCGACGAACTTGCGATGAAAGGTGCGTTCGGCAAGGCCCGCGCGAGCCGCCAGCGCCGGCACGTCCAGCGGCTCCTGAAGGTGGTCCTGTATCCAGGCGATCAGGTCGCCAAAGGGGCTGCCGGCCCTGGCCTGCGCCTGCAGCACGGGACTGAACTGGGATTGATACCCCGGGCGGCGCGCGTACAGCACCAGCCGCTTCGCGACCTCGCCGGCGATCTTCGCGTCCAGGTCGCTGGCGATCATCGCCAGGGTCATGTCGATGCCGGTCGTCACGCCGGCCGAGGTCCAGAGGCTTCCGTCCACGACGTAAAGGGAGTCCGGGTCCACCACCACCTTGGGAAAAGCCCCCGCCAGCGGCGCGCAGGCATCCCAATGCGTGGCGACGCGGCGGCCATCGAGCAGGCCCAGCGCCGCGAGGACGAAGACACCGCTGCAGATCGAGCCCCATCTCCCGGCCGTGTCCGCCAGTTGTGGCAGCGCCTGCCTCAAGGCCGGATCGGCCATCGCCCGCAACAGCGGCTCCCGCTCGGCCCCCACGACCAGCAAGGTATCGGCCGCCAGCATGGACAGCGCACCGACGGGGCGGGTCTCGACGACGATGCCGCTGCTGCTGGCCACCGGCCCGCCCCGCGCCGACGCCAGCTCGACGCCGTAGGCAGGCACGGCGCCGCCCAGTGCGCGATTGGCGCCGCTGAACACGGCCCCCGGCCCTGAGACATCGAGGATCTCGAACCCCGGATAGACGACGAATACGATGTGGCGCATTGGCAGAAATTAATACATTTTTGACATTTCCGCCATGACGCGCAGCGGGTAGATTGAGACCTGACAGACCATGCCTAGGGCTGGGAGAATTCCGATCATGCTCAACCGCCATGTGATCCGGGGTGCGCTGGCACTCATCCTGCTCGCGCTGGCGGGCCTGGGCGCCTGGCTATACAGCCTGCCGCCGGCGCCCGCCCTGGCCGACATGCCACAGGTCGCGGCAGGCGAAATCGAGGCCATGCTGGCCGCCTTGAAACCGCCCAGGCGCAAGCGCCCGCTGGTGGCGGTCGTAGGTATCAACGATGCCACCGAAACCACCGATTACCTGATGCCCACCGGCATCCTGCGGCGCGCCGGCGTGGCCGACGTCGTATCGCTTTCAACCGGACCGGGGCCGGTCAAGCTTTTCCCGGCACTGACCGTCCAGGCGGACGCCACCCTCGCACGCTTCGACGCACAGCATCCGGCGGGCGCCGACTACGTCATCGTGCCCGCCATGAGCCGCGACGACGATCCGGCGGTACTGGCCTGGCTTCAGGAACAGTCCCGCAAGGGCGCGACCATCCTGGGCGTGTGCGCGGGCGCCAAGGTCGTCGCCGCGACCGGCCTGCTGGACGGCAAGCGCGCGACCACGCATTGGTACTACCTGCAGGACATGCTGGCCAAGCACCCTTCGATCGCCTACGTTGCCGACCGGCGCGTGGTGGCGGACCGGGGCGTCGCGACCAGCACGGGCATTTCCGCATCGATGCCCATGATGCTGATCCTGATCGAGGCCATGGCCGGGCGGGAGAAGGCCGAAGCGGTGGCCCGCGACCTGGGCCTGGCCTCGTGGGATATCCGCCATGCCAGCCAGGCCTTCAGGCAGACCCGGGCGTTCACGACGACCGTGCTGGGCAACCTCCTGGCGTTCTGGAACCGGGAACGCGTCGGCGTGGATCTCCAGCCCGGCATGGACGAAGTCTCGCTGGCCCTGGCCGCCGACGCCTGGTCGCGCACCTACCGGTCACGGGCCGTATCGTTCGCGGAGGCGTCGCCAGCCGTCGAAACCCGCAACAAGGTTCGCGTCATTCCGGACGTAGCGTCGGCCGGCCAGCCGCCGGCCTGGCACCTGGCCCCGTTCACCGACCAGCGACCGGCCCAGGCCCTGGACCAGACGCTGCAAGCCATAGCCATGCGCTACGGCGCCCGCACCGCCCACGTCGTCGCCCTGCAACTCGAATATCCCTGGGGCGCCCTGCCGTGATCCGGGCCCGCCCCCTCAACCCGGACGCCACGGCATACACTGTCGGTCAACCAGTCTTTTCGCGGGTCTTGCGACCCGCCCTATCGTGACCGACACGTCCTTTACCTCCCTGCCCCTCTTGCCCGCCCTGCTGGACAACCTGCAAGGCCTGGGCTTCGAACAGATGACGCCCATCCAGGCCCAAGGCCTGCCGCTCATCCTGGAAGGCCGGGACCTGATCGCACAGGCCAAGACCGGCAGCGGCAAGACCGCGGCCTTCGGCCTGGGCGCGCTGCAGAAGCTGGACGTCGACCGCCTGGTTCCGCAGGCCCTGGTCGTCTGTCCGACCCGCGAACTGGCCGACCAGGTCGCCCAGGAGCTGCGCCGGCTGGCCCGCCTGATTCCCAACGTCAAGGTCCTGACCCTGTGCGGAGGCACCGCCGCCCGCCCCCAGGCCGAATCGCTGGCCCGCGGCACCCATCTGGTCGTGGGCACGCCCGGCCGCATCCAGGATCACCTGGAGCGCGGCAGCCTGGACCTGTCCGCCCTGAACACCCTGGTGCTGGACGAGGCCGACCGCATGGTCGACATGGGTTTCTACGACGACATCGCCGCCATCGCCTCGCACTGCCCCGCCAAGCGCCAGACCCTGCTGTTCTCGGCCACCTACCCCGACAACATCCGCAAGCTCAGCGCCCGCTTCCTGCGCAACCCGGCCGAAGTCAAGGTCGAGGCCCAGCACGACGCCAGCCGCATCGAACAGGTCTTCTACGAGATCGGCGAAGACGAACGGCTGGACGCCGTCGTCACCCTGCTGGCGCACTTTCGCCCCGTGTCCACCCTGGCCTTCTGCAACACCAAGATCCGCAGCCATGAGCTGGTCGAACGCCTGCGGGCCGAGGGCATCAGCGCCCAGGCGCTGAACGGCGACCTGGAACAGCGCGAGCGCGACGAAATCCTGATCCAGTTCGCCAACCAGAGCTGCGCCGTGCTGGTCGCCACCGACGTCGCCGCCCGCGGCCTGGACATCCAGAACCTGGGCGCCGTGATCAACGTGGACGTGACCAAGGACACCGAGGTCCACGTGCACCGCATCGGCCGCAGCGGCCGCGGCGACCAGAAGGGACTGGCGCTCAGCCTGTGCTCACCCGAGGAAATGCGCTGGGCCAACCTGATCGAGCAATACCAGGGTACGCCGCTGAAATGGGGCGATCTCAAATCGCTGCGGGTCAAGGCCGCCCGCCCGCTGCGGGCGCGCATGATCACCTTGTGCATACAAGGGGGCAAAAAGGACAAACTGCGGCCCGGGGATTTGCTGGGTGCGCTGACCGGGGATGGAGGGCTGGTTTTCGAGCAGGTCGGGAAAATCAATATCACCGAGTTCAACTCCTATGTGGCGCTGGACCGGCAGATTGCCAAACAGGCGTTCTCGCGGATTTCCAATAGCAATATCAAGGGGCGGCGGTTTCGGATGCGGTTTCTGGAAGAGTTCTGAACCGTCGGGGTTTGCCGCGTCTCATGCCCCCCGGCATGGGCGGATCGGTAAACAAAGGGAAAAACCGGCTGGCAACCGCCATTTACCCCCTTTTTCCAGTATTACTTGAAACATCAACTCTTTTAGAATCCATACCTTGATGAAACCGGATTGACACCGCCGCCCCAACCCTTGCCGCGCGAGAAGATCACGAATGCAGAATGAAGCTGTTTTGGATCATCGTCTTTTCGCGGGCCATGGCGCGGGCAACACGGTGCCGCCGCAAGGCCGGCGTGCCCGGAAAATGCCGCCCATCGTGCTCCGGCTGACCCTGGGCCTGGCCCTGGCCTGGCTGGCGCTGGTGGCCGGCCTGGGCTGGTGGACCTCGCAGCGGATCCTGGCGGCGCGGCTGGACAGCGTGGCGACCAGCGCCGAATACGAGGCCACGACCACCGCCCGCGTCATCGACCGCCTGTTCACCGAAATGGTCAGCGTGGCCAACATGGTCGCCCGCCAGGGCCAGGTCATCCAGCTTGCCGCCCGTTACCGCACCGACCCGCCCGGCGCGGCCGAGCTGACCCGCCAGCAGCGCGCCGCGCAATTCACGCAAGATCCGCTGGTACGCCGGGTCGGCGACTACATGAACGCGCTGGCCAGCGATCTGCGCTATGCCCGCATCTACATGAACAACATGTCGGACGATACCGTCACGGCCAGCAACTGGGCCGAGTCCGACAGCATCGTGGGCATGATCTACTCCGGCCGCACCTACCTGATCGACGCGCTGCGCCACGGCACGGGCCAACAATTCGGCATCGCCCGCCTCAACAACAGCCCCTCCTATTTCGTCAGCAGCCGCATCGACGATGCCAACGACGTGCCGCAAGGCTCGGTCACGGTGAAATTCGACGCGCCCGAGATGGCGGCCTACCTGACCGGGCGGCACATCGCCCTGATCGTGAACCGCCAGGGCCGCGTGATCACCGCTTCGTCCGAGCCCTTCATGCTGCGCAACCTGGCGGCGCTCCTGCCAGCCGGCACCGTGCTGCCGCCGGACGGCGGTGAAGCGCCCGGCGTACCCATGGACGCGCATCCGATAGCCAACGCCGGCTCCGATGCCGGCCAATGGGTCATCGACGGCAAGCCTTACCTGATGCGGCGCCAGCCGTTGACCAATCCGCAATACCAGTTGATCACGCTGGCCACGCTGGACCACGTGGCGCCCATGCGCCAGCGCCATCTTTATACGGCCGCACTGGCGGCCGTGTTCGGCCTGGTCCTGATCCTGCTGTCCGGCCAGGCGGCCGGACAAATGGTGATGCGACGCCAGGAAGAACAATACGCCGCCAACTACGACGCCCTGACCGGCCTGCCCAACCGCCGCTCGGTCCTGGCCGAACTGGACCGCCTGTTCACGCTGGCGAAGGACACCCAGAGGTGGGTGCTGGTCGCCTTCATCGACCTGGACGGCTTCAAGGCCATCAACGACACGTACGGCCACGTCGTCGGCGACAAATTCCTGATCGAGGTCGGCCAGCGCATGTCCGCCGGCCTGCGCAAGAGCGACATGCTGGGCCGGCTGGGCGGCGACGAATTCGTCGTGATCGGACTGGTCGACCCGCCCCGCCCCGACGACCCGGACGGCCCGGTCGAGGCCATGCGACAGCGGCTAGCGCCGTTGCTGATCGGCACCTATACCTTCACCGAGTGCAGCTTCGACTACCCCGGCGCCAGCTTCGGCATCGCCAGCGTCGACCCCTCCGTCAGCTCGCTGCAAGCCGTGCTCAAGGTGGCCGACCAGCTCATGTATGCCGACAAACAGGCGCGGCGGACCCAGCGAATGACATGATCCTGCCGACCGTGCTCGCGCTCCTGGCGGCCTTCACCTTCGCCGCGAACAACGCCACGCTGCGCCGCGGGGTCGTCGCCGGAACGCTGTCACAGGCCATGGTGGTCACGTTGCTGCTTGGTACGGTAATGGTCTGGATCGCGGTGCTGGCGGTGGGCGGAACCGAACATCTGCAAGCGTTTCCGCTGCGCTCGACGCTACTCTTCTCCGCCGCCGGCCTGCTGCATTTCGGCTTCGGCCGCTATTGCAACTACCGCGCGACGCGGGCCATGGGCACCGTGCTGGTCGGACCCGTGCAGCAGACCAGCGTGCTGATCACGTTGGTGCTGGCCATAGTCCTGCTGGGCGAGCGGTTGACCACGCTGCATATCGTGGGCATTGCGCTCATCATCGCGGCGCCTATGCTGGCTGCTCGGGCTCACGCCCCAGCTTCCTTCCGCCCGTTCAAGCGCGCGTCCGTTGAATCGCCCCCGGTCGGAACGAAATCCGCCGCCAGCGGTTTCCAGCCGAAACTGGGCGAAGGCTACCTGTTCGCCACCTTCTCGGCGCTGGCGTATGGCTCCAGCCCCATCCTGGTCCGGCAGGCCATGGTGGAGGGGAACGGGATGGCTGGAGGGCTGGCCGGCGCCGCCGTGGCCTATACCGCCGCGACCGTGGGCGTGGTGGCCATCGTCATCTGCCAGGGCGGCCTGGGCCAGTCGCTGACCATGTCGCGCCCTACGCTCGGATGGTATTCGGTCGCGGGCGCGACCGCCGCGGCCTCGCAGATCTTTGTCTACATGGCCCTTGCCATCGCGCCGGCGTCGGTCGTGATACCCATACAACGAACGTCGCTCGTCATGCGGGTGTGGTTTGCACGGGTGCTGAATCCGGAGCTGGAGTCGTTTGACGGGCCGGTGCTGCTGGCGACGCTTGTGTCGTTGATTGGCGCGGTGGCCTTGGCGGCGGATCCGGCCTGGTTCGGGATGAAATAGCGGAACACCCCGCTCATGCCCACACCAGCTTGAGCAAGGCCGCCGACAAGTAAAGCCCGCAGCCGAAAACCGCATGCGTTGCCACGCTGCGCAGGCGATTCTTCATCGGTGTCGGCGTGCGGGATGAGGCGATGCCCGCGCCCATGGCCGGCTGCATGACGAACCAGGGAACCATGACAGTCGCCACGCCCACCGCCAGAGCGGGCAGCCATGCCGGATCGCGCAGCCACGCCACGCCGTAAACACCCACCAGCAAGGCCGCGAACACGATGCCGACGACGTAATGGATCGCCCACCCCAGTGGCGCTTCGCCGGGTATGGGCGCCGCCTTCGCTATGCTGGCGTGCGCGAACCTGCCCCGGCACAGATGCCCCGCCCACCTGCCCACCAACGCGTAGTCCAGCGTGGGAACACCCAGGCCCTTCAGAATCATGGACCAGACGTCCAACACCGCTGTCGCGCCGATCCCCACCAGAACCACCCTTGCCACTTCGCCCGTCGAGACCATGCCCATTCCTTTTCGATTGATGTAACCATCGTTCGAAGGCATGATAGAAGTTGAAGTCAACTTCAAGTCAAGGGGTGCAGCGTGGACATTTCAGAAGTCGCCCGGCGCACCGGCGTGCCTTCCTCGACATTGCGGTTCTACGAGAAAAAGGGATTGATCTGTGCGACCAGCGCCGCTGGCGAACGCCGGCGTTTTACGCCAGACGTGCTCGATCAGTTGGCGCTGATCGCACTGGGGCAAGCTGGCGGCCTGTCGTTGGACGAAATTGGTGCCATGCTCTCCCCTGCCGGCGCGCCGAAGGTGGATAGAAAGGTGTTGGCAGCCAAAGCCGACGAAATCGATGCGACCATCAAACGCCTGCGTGCCATGAGCGAGGGCTTGCGCCATGCCGCGGAGTGTCCTGCGGCCAATCATACGCAATGTCCGACATTTCAGCGTTTGCTCAAGGTTGCGGCGGCGGGCAGGTTGAAACAGCGCAAGGCGACAGGCAACCTTACGAGCCTGGGGTAGCTGGGGACCTGTCGCACTGGGGGTAGAAGAGCCAGCGTTCGGCCAACCAAGGTACGGCGATAAGAAGTCCGGCGTTTACCACCTGCATGACCATCGCGGGAGCGGAGATGCTTATCCAGCCTTTCATGAGCGGGACAAGCGAGCCCGCCAAGATGAGGTGCAGAGCGATTCCCCATCCGATCAGGAACACCCATGCGCCATGGCGAAAACCGCCCCTTCCGAAAAGAGTGCGAACCACCCATGCCGTCAGCGGCAGGAACAGCAACATCGCTGTCAACCAGCCAGGATTGTAGATCGATCCGGCGACGATGCCGCCAATGACATGCGCAACAATGTTCACCGACATCACGCCATAAATGGCGAGTCCGACCAGAGGATGACGCCGGCTTAGCAAGGCGGCGATCGGCGCAGCAAACCAGAACATCGGCACATTGACTGCGGTAAAGAATGCCGGTGACGCGGGACAATGCGCGGCGTCCTGGAAACCAAACAGCTGGCACATCGACGTTGGAAACGCGTACGTCCGGCCGAACACGTCGATCCCGTATTCCTCGACGTTATGGATTAGATACGCCGTCACTCCTGCCCATGACAGCCAAGTCAGGTCCCGCCATCGCGAGATCGCTTTATCACTACGGAGAAAATCGGATCCGAACAGGAGCAGGAGTAGCGAAATTGCGCCTATCAGCCCTAACCATGGGAACGACATGTTCAAGGGTAATTTCTCCGTGAAACCGGCGCCGAGGATAAAAAAGCCCGCAGTTACGCGGGCTTAGTGATGGTTTCGTGCTATCTGGTGCCGGTCGATGCGGGACCCGATTTCACTCCCACTCAATCGTAGCCGGCGGCTTCCCCGACACGTCATAAACCACCCGATTCAACCCCCGAACCTCGTTAATGATCCGGTTCGAAGTCCTTCCCAACAACTCATAAGGCAAATGCGCCCAATGCGCCGTCATGAAGTCGGTGGTCTGCACCGCGCGTAGCGCGACGACGTAGTCGTACGTCCGCCCATCCCCCATCACGCCCACGGACTTCACGGGCAGGAACACGGCGAACGCCTGGCTGGTCAGGTCGTACCAGTTCTTCCCGACCTCTTCCGCCGCGCACAGGCCCGCGGCGGCATCCTGTTCGGTCGCCCGCGTGCCCCGCAGTTCTTCGATGAAGATCGCATCCGCGCGGCGCAGCAGGTCCGCGTACTCTTTCTTCACCTCGCCCAGGATCCGCACGCCCAGGCCCGGCCCAGGGAACGGGTGCCGGTAGACCATGCCGTGCGGCAGGCCCAGCGCGATGCCCAGCTTGCGCACTTCGTCCTTGAACAGTTCGCGCAGCGGCTCGAGCAGCTTCAGGTGCAAGGTATCGGGCAGGCCACCCACGTTGTGGTGCGACTTGATGGTGACGGCCTTGCCGGTCTTGGCGCCGGCCGATTCGATCACGTCGGGGTAGATGGTGCCTTGCGCCAGCCACTTCGCGCTCTTGAGCTTGCCGGACTCGCGCTGGAAGACTTCGACGAATTCCTTGCCGATGATCTTGCGCTTGGCTTCGGGGTCGGTTTCGCCGGCCAGCTTGCCCATGAAGTCATCCGTGGCATCCACGTGGATGATCTTCAGGCCCATGTTCTCGGCGAAGGTCTTCATGACCTGTTCGCCTTCGTTCAGGCGCAGCAGGCCGTGGTCGACGAACACGCAGGTCAGTTGGTCGCCGATGGCCTTGTGGATCAGGGCGGCGGCCACGGAAGAATCGACACCGCCGGACAGGCCCAGGATCACTTCGTCGCTGCCGACCTGTTTGCGGATGGCCTCGACGGCTTCGCTGACGTAGTCGGGCATGTTCCAGTCGTCGCCGCAGCCGCAAATGTCGTGCACGAAGCGCGCCAGCAGGGCCTGGCCCTGGACGGTGTGGGTGACTTCGGGATGGAACTGGACGGCGTAGTAGCCGCGTTCCACGTCGGCCATGCCGGCGATGGGACACGAGGCGGTGGAGGCCATGAGCTTGAAGCCCGGGGGCAGTTCGGTGACCTTGTCGCCGTGGCTCATCCAGACCTTGAGCATGCCGTGGCCTTCGGGGGTGGCGAAGTCCTGGATGCCGTTCAGGAACGGGGTGTGGCCGTGGGCGCGGACTTCGGCGTAGCCGAATTCACGGTGGTCGCTGAAGCTGACCTTGCCGCCCAGTTGCATGGCCATGGTCTGCATGCCGTAGCAGATGCCGAGCACGGGCACGCCGGACTCGAACACGGCCTGGGGGGCGCGCATGGAGGCTTCGTCGTAGGCCGAGGCGTGGCTGCCCGAAAGGATGACGCCTTTCAGTCCTTTGGCGAGTTCTTCGCGGACGAAATCGTCCGAAACGTCGTAGGGGTGGATTTCGCAGTAGACCTGCGCTTCGCGCACGCGGCGGGCGATGAGTTGGGTGACTTGCGAGCCGAAGTCTAGGATCAGGATGCGGTCGTGAGACATAGGTTACCCGAGCGAGCCGCCGGGCCGCCCCAAGGCGAGCGACAAGCGCCCCCTGGGGGGCCGCGAACGCGGAGTGTGAGTGGGGGGGACCATATCAGTCCATCCGGTAGTTGGGGGCTTCTTTGGTGATCTGCACGTCGTGGACGTGCGATTCGCGGATGCCGGCGGCGGTGATCTGGACGAATTCGCTCTTGGTGCGCATGTCGTCGATGGTGGCGCAGCCGCAGTAGCCCATGGAGGCCCGCACGCCGCCGACCAGCTGGTAGACGATGGCGATGACGCTGCCCTTGTAGGGGACGCGGCCTTCGATGCCTTCGGGCACGAATTTGTCGGAGTTGTTGGCCGGGTCCTGGAAGTAGCGGTCGGCCGAGCCGTCGGCCATGGCGCCCAGGCTGCCCATGCCGCGGTAGGACTTGTACGAGCGGCCCTGGTACAGGACGATTTCGCCGGGGGCTTCGTCGGTGCCGGCGAACATGCCGCCCATCATGACGGTGTAGGCGCCGGCCGACAGGGCCTTGGCGATGTCGCCGGAGTAGCGCACGCCGCCGTCGGCGATCAGGGGGACGCCGGTGCCTTCCAGGGCTTCGGCCACGTTGGAGATGGCGGTGATCTGGGGCACGCCCACGCCGGCCACGATGCGGGTGGTGCAGATGGAGCCGGGGCCGATGCCGACCTTGACGCCGTCGGCGCCGGCTTCGACCAGCGCGCGGGCGGCGGCGCCGGTGGCGATGTTGCCGCCGATGACCTGCAACTGCGGGTAGTGTTTCTTGATCCAGCGCACGCGGTCGAGCACGCCGGCGGTATGGCCATGGGCGGTGTCGACGATGATGACGTCGACGCCGGCGGCGACGAGTTTCTCGACGCGTTCGTCGGTGCCCTCGCCCACGCCGACGGCGGCGCCGACGCGCAGCTTGCCGTGCTCGTCCTTGCTGGCGTTGGGGTTCTCGGTGGTCTTGATGATGTCCTTGACGGTCATCAGGCCGCGCAGTTCGAAGTTGTCGTTGACGACCAGCACGCGCTCCAGGCGGTGCTTGTGCATCAGGGCCTGGGCCTCGTCCAGCGAGGCGCCTTCGCGCACGGTGATGAGGCGCTCGCGCGGCGTCATGACGGTGCGGATGGGTTCGTCGTAGCGGTCTTCGAAGCGCAGGTCGCGGTTGGTGACGATGCCGACCACCTGGCGGCCCTCGACCACGGGCAGGCCGGAGATGCCGTGCTGACGCTGCAGTTCGATGACTTCGCGCACCTTCATGTGGGGCGCGATGGTGATGGGATCGAGCACGACCCCGGCCTCGTAGCGCTTGACCTTGGCGACTTCGCGCGCCTGCTCGTCGGCGGTGAGGTTCTTGTGGATGATCCCGATCCCGCCTTCCTTGGCCATGGCGATGGCCAGGCGCGATTCCGTGACGGTGTCCATGGCGGCGGACACCAGGGGAATGTTCAGCGAGATTTCACGGGTCAGGCGGGTTCGAAGACTGGTATCGCGGGGCAACACCGCAGAATATGCGGGCACCAACAACACGTCATCGAAAGTAAGCGCATTTTGTACGAGACGCATCGAGTAACCCCTGGCCGCAATAAACCCAGTATTGTAAATCAGAGCGGGGGGCTGCGCTGTTCAGCCTTGCTGTCAAGAGGGTTTATATGCGGGAAAACCCACGGTCTGTCCAGCCGACCTGCCTACCGGGTTCGTCCGTGCCCCTTGGCGCCGGCCGAGGCCGCCTTGTGGGCCGCCCGCCGGCGGCGGGATTCCTTGGGGTCGAAGACCAGCGGGCGGTAGATCTCGACCCGGTCATGGTCGTGCAGGACATGGTCCAGCGGCCGGCGGCGGCCGTGGATGCCGGTGCCGGCGCGGGCGGGGTCCACGCCCGGGTAGGCCTGGCGAAAGCCGCTGGCCTGGATGGCGTCGGCCAGGGTCGCGCCCTGGGGCAGGACGAGCTCCCGCATCCAGGTTTCCGCTGCATCCGCATAACAGATGCTGACGGCCACGGTACCGCCCTGCCCCCCCTGGCTATCCATAGCAGGCTTCGGCCCGCTGGGTGAAGGCGTCGATGAAGCTGGTGGCGATGCGGTTGAACACCGGGCCGACCAGAGCTTCCAGCGCGCGGCTGGAGAACTGGTATTGCATGGTGAAGACCACTTTGCAGGCGTCGTCGGCCAGGGATTGGAACTCCCAGACACCTTCGAGCATCGAAAACGGTCCGTCGACCAGATCGAGCTGGATGCGGTCGGGATAATGATGGGTGTTGCGGGTGGTGAAGCGCTGGCGCAGGCCGGCGAACTGGATCACGACCGAAGCGCGCAGGCCGTTCTCGTCCCGTTCGTGCACCTCGGTGCCGCCGCACCAGGGCATGAATTTGGGGTAGTCCTCGACCTTGGCCACCAGGTCGAACATCTGGGCGGCGCTATAGGGGACCAACACCGAACGTTGCACTTTATGCATGCGTAGAGGATCCGATTGGGCAAATTGCTAGAATGACGCATTTTAACGGCGTGACGAATGAGCATCATTGAGAACCGCAAGGCATTCCACGACTACTTCATCGACGAGCGTTTCGAGGCCGGCCTGGTGCTCGAAGGCTGGGAAGTGAAGGCGATCCGTGCCGGGCGCGTGCAGCTCAAGGAAAGCTACGTCATCGTCCGCGATGCCGAACTCTACCTGCTGGGCATGCACGTCAGCCCCCTGGAAACGGCCTCCACCCACATCCATCCGGACGCCACCCGCACGCGCAAGCTGCTGCTGAAGGCCGAGGAAATCCACAAGCTGATCGGCAAGGTGGAACAGCGCGGCTTCGCGCTGGTGCCGCTGAACCTGCATTTCAAGAATTCGCTGATCAAGCTGGATTTCGGGCTGGCGCGGGGCAAGAAGCAGTTCGACAAGCGGGACACCGAGCGCGAACGCGACTGGCTGCGCGAGAAGGCGCAGATCATGAAGCACGACACGCGCAAGCACTCCTGAGCCCGAATACGTGGCCGCGGTTCAACGCGCCAGGCGCGGGGATCTTCGCCGGTGGCAACGAGATCCCGCGCAACGTCCCGGCCAAGGCCGTGCCGGGGCTGCCCTCGGGCTGAGGGCGGCGGCGTTCAGCCCTGCCCGGCCTGGGTGCCCTTGACCACCGTCAGCGCCGAGGCAATCAGTCCGCTGATGTCGCTGACGTTGGCCGGCACGATCAGGGTGTTGTTGGTCTTGGCCAGGTTGCCGAAGGCATCGACGTAGCGCTCGGCCACCTTGAGGTTGACCGCTTCCATGCCGCCGGGGTGCTTGATGGCCTCGGCCACCTGGATGATGGCCTTGGCGGTGGCGTCCGCCACGGTGACGACGGCGTTCGCCTCGCCCTGGGCCTGGTTGATCTGGGCCTGCTTCTCGCCCTCGGAACGCGCGATGGCGGCCTCGCGTTCGCCGGTGGCGATGTTGATCTGTTCCTGGCGGCGGCCCTCGGAAGCCGCGATCAGGGCCCGCTTCTCGCGCTCGGCGGTGATCTGGGCCTGCATCGCGCGCAGGATCTCGGCCGGCGGCGTCAGGTCCTTGATCTCGTAGCGCAGCACCTTCACGCCCCAGTTCAGCGCGGCCTCGTCCAGCGCGCTGACGATGCTGCTGTTGATCTGCTCGCGTTCCTCGAAGGTCTTGTCCAGTTCCAGCTTGCCGATGACCGAGCGCAGCGTGGTCTGGGCCAGCTGGGTGATGGCCACGATGTAGTTGGACGAGCCGTACGAGGCGCGCATCGCGTCGGTGACCTGGAAGTACAGAATGCCGTCCACCTGCAATTGCGTGTTGTCGCGCGTGATGCAGACCTGGCTGGGCACGTCCAGCGGGATTTCCTTGAGCGAATGCTTGTAGGCCACGCGCTCGATGAACGGGATCACGAAGCCCGCGCCGGGCGACAGCACGCGGTCGAACTTGCCCAGGCGCTCGACCACCCACGCATGCTGCTGCGGCACGATGGCGATGGCCTTGACGACGATGAGGATGGCCAGGAAAACGATGACCAGCAGGACGATGGTGGATGCGCTCATGGTGCTTCCTTGTGGGTATTGCCAGCGATACGGGAAGGCCGTCCGCAACGGCCTTAGCGAGGGGGCGAAAGAACGAGGCTGTTGCCGCGCATCTCGGTGATCACGAACTGCCCGGCGACCGGCTCGGCCCCGGGCGCGAGCTCGGCCTGCCAGTGCGCCCCACGATACCAGACCCGTGCGGTGCGGTCTTCGTTCCAGGCCTCGACCTTCACGGTCTGTCCGATGTCCATGTTGACGTTGGCGTTGGAAGACGGCGGCGAACCGCGCTTCTTCAGCACGTTCAGGCGCTTGAGCAGCAGCGTGCACAGCACCACCGCCGCCGCGCACAGCACCAGTTGCCAGGCGATGTCCACGCCCAGCCAGGCCGCGATGCCGGCCACGGCGAAGCCGACGGCGACCATGAGCAGATAGAAGGTGCCGGTCATGACTTCGCCGATCAGGGCCAGGGCCATCAGACCGAACCATACCCAGGCGGGATTCATAGTTGCCTCCTTCGAGCGAGAGCGGACGCGGCCCGCCGGCTCGGCCGTGCGGCGCGAAACGTGCCGCAGTGACGTATCTACCGCTATTATGCCTGCGTGGGGGAAACGCCGCCCGGGCAGGCCCCCGGCAACCGGAGGAACCCCTATGCGCGCAACGCCCACCCCCATGCCTGCCGGTCCTTCGTCCGCCGGCCGGCGGCAATTCCTGGGCTACGGCGGCGCCGGCCTGTTGGCCGCGGTCCTGCCCGGCTGCGGCGGGGGCGACGGCCCGACGCCCGCCTCCTACGCGCAGACCATCGAATGGGGCCGCCAGGAAATCGCGCGCGCCCTGGCCGGCGATCCCGACAACGTGGCCGCGGTCTCGATCGCCCTGCTCAAGAACGACACCGTGGTCTGGCAGCAGGCCTTCGGCCGCGCCTCGGTGAAGGACAACGTCGCGGCCGGCATCCAGACGCGCTTCAACATCGGTTCGGTCAGCAAGGTGCTGGCGGCGCTGGCCGCGATGATCCTGCGGGACCGCGGACTGCTGGACCTGGATGCGCCCGTGGCGCGCTACCTGCCCGGCTTCACCATGCTGTCGCCCGAATACGCGCAGATCACGACCCGGCACCTGCTTTCGCATTGCTCGGGCCTGCCGGGCACCAGCATGCGCAACGCCTTCGCCTTCGAGCCCATACCGGGCTACGCGGCCAACGCCGAAGCCGCCCTGGCCGGCGAACACCTGAAGCACCTGCCCGGCGAACTGGCGGTCTATTGCAACGACGGCTTCACGATGATCGAACGGGTGGTGGCGGCCCTGGCCAGGCAGGACTACGCCTCCTTCGTCCAGGCCAACGTGCTCACGCCCCTGGGCATGGCCGACTCCGGCTTCCTGACGAAGAAACCCACGGGCGGCTCATTCGCGCTGCCTTATTCGGGCGGCAGACAGTATCCCCAGGAGTTCGTCAATCCGCTGGCCACCGGCGGCCTGACCGCCACGCCCGGCGACATGCTGAAGCTGGCGCGCCTGTTCCTCGAAGGAGGCACCTACCAGTCGCGGCGCATCGTGTCGGCCGACGGCATCGCGCAGATGGGCACCGACCAGACCACGGGCCTGGCCATCAATCCTTCGCCGGAATGGGTATGGGGGCTGGGCTGGGACAGCGTGCGGCATCCCGGGCTGGCCGCGGCCGGCATCCGGGCCTGGCAGAAGAACGGCGGCACGACGTTTTTCTCGAGCGACTTCTACGTACTGCCGGACCAGCGGCTGGCCCTGATGGTGACCGGCAACACGGGCAATGCCCAGCGCGCCGACACCTACCGCGCCGGCGCGCTGGCCGAAGGCGTGCTGCTGCGCGCCCTGGTCGAGGACGGGACGATACGCGCCCTGCCACCGCTGGTCGCCCATGCCGCGCCGCCCGAGGCGGCGGCGCCCGGACTGGCCGATGCCGAGGGCATCTACGCCAACTACAACCAGCCCATGCGAGTCACGGCCAACCAGGACGGCAGCTTCTCGCTGTCGTCCTGGAACGGCACGGCCTGGCAGCCGATGAACGGCGGCGCCAGATACAGCTTGCGCAGCGACGGCTGGTGGTGGGGTGGCGATGCCCCCATCAGCTACCGTTTCGAGGTCGTGTCCGGCACCGACGCGAACGGCCAGCCCTATCGCTATCGCTACCTGATGCTGCGCGGCCCCCTGTTCGGCGCCGGCTACAGCGAGACGACGCTGCCCGTGGGCCAGCAACTGCTGCCGCTGGCGCCGCTGGGCGCCACCTGGCAGGCGCGCCTGGGCAAGACCTGGACGGTCACCAACGAATCCTCCACGACCATGCCGTCCACCCTGACCGGCACGCCCTACGCCACACTGGGCAGCCTGCCCGAACTGCCGGGCTACATCCTGGTGCGCAACAGCAGCTACGACGACGGCTCGCCCGAATACCAGCTCCTGGCCCCGCTGGCCGCCGACCGCGCCGGCATGACCGTCAAGATCCCCGCCAACGCCGGCCGCGACCTGTACGAGCTGCACTTCGCCACCGCCGGCGGCAAGGAAACGCTGACCATCGGCAGCTGGACCTACGAAGCAGCCGCCGGCTGACCCCGAAAAAAAGCGGCGCCCCAAAAGGAACGCCGCTCTCCATCAGCCGGTTCCCCCCAGGGCACAGTGGATCCGGCTCCGCCGGTCCACCAGTGCCGCCCCCTGGGGGGCGCGCGCAAGCGCGTAGGGGGGGTCCCCTACTCAGCCAATTTCTTCCAGGTGTCGACGACAGTATCCGGATTCAGCGAGATCGACTTGATGCCCTGGTTCTTCAGCCACACCGCGAAATCGGGGTGATCGGAAGGGCCCTGCCCGCAGATGCCGACGTACTTGTCGGCCTTCAGGCAAGCCTCGATAGCACGCTGCAGCAGCGCCTGGACGGCCGGATCGCGTTCGTCGAAGTCGGCGGCCAGCAGTTCCAGGCCCGAGTCGCGGTCCAGGCCCAGGGTGAGCTGGGTCAGGTCGTTCGAACCGATCGAGAAGCCGTCGAAGTGCTCCAGGAACTGCTCGGCCAGCACCGCGTTGGACGGCACTTCGCACATCATGATCAGGCGCAGGCCGTTCTCGCCGCGCTTGAGCTGGTTGTCGGCCAAGAGGCCCACCACGCGCTCGGCCTGCTTGAGCGTACGCACGAAGGGAACCATGATCTCGACGTTGGTCAGGCCCATGTCCTGGCGCACGCGGCGCAGCGCCTCGCACTCCATGCGGAAGCACTCGGCGAACTCGTCGGCGATGTAGCGCGACGCGCCGCGGAAGCCCAGCATGGGATTCTCTTCCTCGGGCTCGTAGCGCGAGCCGCCGATCAGCTTGCGGTATTCGTTCGACTTGAAGTCGGACATGCGCACGATGACGGACTTGGGATAGAAGGCCGCCGCGATCGTGGCGATGCCTTCGGCCAGCTTGTCGACGAAGAACGCACGCGGGCTGGCATAGCCGCGGGCCACCGATTCCACCGCCTTCTTCAGGTCGCTATCGACATTCGGATAGTCGAGGATGGCCTTGGGGTGGATGCCGATGTTGTTGTTGATGATGAATTCCAGGCGGGCCAGGCCCACGCCGCCGTTCGGGATCTGCGCGAAATCGTAGGCGAGCTGCGGGTTGCCGACGTTCATCATGATCTTGACGTCGATGGCGGGCATTTCGCCGCGACGGACTTCCTCGACCTCGGTTTCCAGCAGGCCGTCGTAGATCCGGCCCTCGTCGCCTTCGGCGCAGGACACGGTGACCATGGCGCCGTCCTTCAGGACATCGGTGGCGTCGCCGCTGCCGACGACCGCCGGGATGCCCAGTTCGCGCGCGATGATGGCCGCGTGGCAGGTACGGCCGCCGCGGTTGGTGACGATGGCCGAGGCGCGCTTCATGACGGGTTCCCAGTTGGGATCGGTCATGTCGGTGACCAGCACGTCGCCCGGCTGGACCTTGTCCATGTCGGCGATGTCGCCCACCAGGCGCACGGGGCCCGAGCCGATCTTCTGGCCGATGGCGCGGCCCGTGACCAGCACGTTGCCGGTGGCCTTCAGGCGGTAGCGCTGCTGCACGTCGTTGCCGGACTGCTGCGATTTCACGGTTTCCGGACGCGCCTGCAGGATGTAGATCTTGCCGTCGTTGCCGTCGCGGCCCCATTCGATGTCCATGGGACGGCCGTAGTGCTTCTCGATGATGACGGCGTAGCGCGCCAGCTCGATCACGTCCTCGTCGGACAGCGAGAAGCGGTTGCGCAGCTCGGGCGCGACGTCGACCGTGCGCACGGCGCGGCCTTCGGTCCGGGCCGGGTCGAATTCCATCTTGATCAGCTTGGAGCCGATGCGGCGGCTGACGATGGGATAGTGGCCGGCTTCCAGCGTGGGCTTGAAGACGTAGAACTCGTCGGGGTTGACCGCGCCCTGCACCACCGTTTCGCCCAGGCCGTAGGACGAGGTGATGAAGACGACGTCGGGGAAGCCCGATTCGGTGTCGATGGTGAACATGACGCCGGCCGCGCCGGTGTCGGAGCGGACCATGCGCTGGATGCCGGCGGACAGGGCCACGTCGGCATGGGCGTAGCCCTTGTGCACGCGATACGAGATGGCGCGGTCGTTGTACAGCGACGCGAACACGTGGCGGATCTTGTCCAGCACGTCGTCGATGCCGACCACGTTCAGGAAGGTTTCCTGCTGGCCGGCGAACGAGGCGTCGGGCAGGTCTTCGGCGGTGGCGGACGAACGGACGGCGAACGAGCCCTTGCCGTCGGCGTCGAGCTTGGCGAACGATTCACGGATGTCTTTCTCGAACCGGGCCGAGAACGGAGCGTCGATGATCCATTGCCGGATTTCCGCGCCGGTTTCGGCCAGCGCGCGCACGTCTTCCGGATTCAAGGAAGACAGGCGCGTGTTGATACGGGCATCCAGGCCCGAATCCTTCAGGAAATCACGGAAAGCCTCTGCCGTGGTGGCAAAACCGCCCGGAACGCGGACACCGGCGCCGGTCAGTTGGCTGATCATCTCTCCTAGTGAAGCGTTCTTCCCTCCTACCGAGTCAACATCCGTCATGCGGAGCTGCTCGAACGGCACAACATAAGACATGAAAGTCCCCTATTACAATGGCAAGAAAGCTTGTTTGGCGAGCACACGCGCGGTGCGTGGTGTGCTGGCCAAACCCGCCTCCGCCGCGGCCCAGGGCTTCGAAAGCCTTGGGCGTGCGCCATGCGTAACCGGGGGGTAATCCTCGAATTGTACGCCGGCCGCCGGCCTTTCTGCACATCGCTTGCTTCGTTTGCCTTTCCCATCCCCGGAAACCCCGTTTTTGCGAGAAACCCCATGCCTCAACCCGCCCCCGCCGCGAATTCGTACCTGCGCACCGTCTTCGTGGTTTCCGACGGCACCGGCATCACCGCCGAGACCTTCGCCCATTCGGTCCTGGCCCAGTTCGAGAACGCCCGTTTCCGCCATATCAGGCTTCCTTTCATTGATTCGGTCGACAAGGCCGCCGATGTCGCGGCCCGGATCGACGCCGCCTTCACGGCGGACGGGCAGCGCCCCATCGTCTTCAGCACCCTGGTCAATTCCGAGATCAACACCCGCGTGCGCCAGGCCAACGGCCTGTTCCTGGACCTGTTCTCGACCTTCGTCGAGCCCATCGAGCAGGAACTGAACATCAAGTCCAGCCATTCGATCGGCCGCTCGCACAACATGGCCAACACCAAGCAGTACCAAAGCCGGATCGAAGCCATCAACTTCAGCCTGGCACACGACGACGGGCAGTTCATCAAGGGCCTGGAGCAGGCCGACGTGATCCTGGTGGGGGTGTCGCGCTGCGGCAAGACGCCCACCAGCCTGTACCTGGCCATGCAGTACGGGATCAAGGCCGCCAATGTGCCGCTGATCCCCGACGATTTCGAGCGCGACGCCCTGCCCTCGGCCATCCTGCCCCACCGCAACAAGCTGTTCGGGCTGACCATCCAGCCCGAACGCCTGGCCGAGGTCCGCAACGAACGCCGCCCCGACAGCCGCTACGCGTCGCTGGAACAGTGCCGCTACGAGGTGGCCGAGGCCGAGAAGCTGATGCGCCGGGAAAGCATCCGCTGGCTGTCGACCACCACCAAGTCGATAGAGGAAATCTCGACCACGGTGCTACAGAAGATCGGGCTGGAAGGCCGCTTCTACTAAGCAGCCGGCTGCGGCGGGCGCGCCAGCGCCTCGCTCTCGGCCGCATGGGGCTGGGCCGCGACCTCCAGGCACTCGCGCAGCACGTTCAGCAGTTCGCGCCGCCTGGGCTCGCGGGGCATGACCATGCCCAGTTCCCGGTGGAAGATATCCTTGCCCAGCGAGACCGCCCGCACGCCCGGCGGCAGGCAGTTCCGGCGCGTGATCGGCACCAGGGACACGCCCAGCCCGGCCGCCACCATCGCCACCATGGCATCCACATCCTCGATGTCCAGCATCGCCTCGACCTGCAGGTCGTGCCGGCGCAGGAAATGCTCCACCCCCCGCCCGCCGAACGACGCCCGGTCGTAGCGGATGAAGGGGTGGGCCGCCAGCAGTTGGCGCCAGTCCTCGCCCGGGACGTCCCCCGGCACCGCCAGGACGAAGGGTTCGCGCACCAGCGGCTGCCATAGCAGTTCCCGGGGCAGCATGAAGGGCGGCGCGATCATCAGCGCGGCATCCAGCTCGCCGCTGTCGACCTGGCCGATCAGGAACAACGAGGAACCGTGCACCAGCCGCACCGACACCAGGGGGTGCCGGTCCCGCAGGATGCCCAGCGCCGCCGGCAGCATGCCCACCTGGGCGGTCTGGATCGCCCCCATCCTGACCGTGCCGCGCAGATCGCGGCTGGTCACCCGCACCGCCAGCTCGTCGAACAGGCCGACGATCTGGCGGGCCATTTCCACCGCCTCCTCGCCCGCCTCGTTCAGCGTGGCCGAGCGTCCGGTCCGGGTGAACAACGGCGCGCCCAGCGCCTCTTCCAGGCGCTGCATCTGGGCGCTGACGGCCGACTGCGTCAGGCCGATGCGGGCCCCCGCCGCGGCGAACGTGCCCCAGCGCACGACCGCAAGAAACGTCTTCAGCTCGCGCAACACGTCCCGCCCCCAATTGATCTAAAAAATTTGACCTCAGACGAAAAACAAAGCGTTTTCGTCTAAGGATTTTTGTTTATACCATGGGTGCCATGGATGCCTGCCCTGGCATTCCATCCCACTCTCGACGTCCCCGACACTGGTTACTCGCAGTGGGAATAACTTCACCCAAAAACAATCAATAGAAGACAAATAAATTTAACTTCCATCAATTCCAACCAACTTCATGGCACAGCACTTGCTTGATAACCCAGGAGACGGCACGCAATCCCGCGTACGCCACCCCTCTCTCTTGAATGGAACAGCAGGTATGAAGATCCCCTCCTTTGTAGCGGCGGCCGCACTGGCCCTGGCAGTTGCCCTGCCGGCCCATGCCTACCCGGACCGGCCGATCACCATCGTGGTGCCGTTCTCGGCCGGCGCCGGCACCGATCTGACCGCCCGCCTCCTGGCGCGCACCATGGAGAAGCACGCGGGCCGCAGCGTCGTGGTGGTGAACCGCGCGGGCGCTGGCGGCGAGATCGGCATGGCCTCGGTGGCCAACGCGGCGCCCGACGGCTACACGCTGTCCATCCTCAATACGCCCAACGTGCTGACCATCCCCATCGAACGCCGGGCGCAGTTCAGCCTGTCCAGCTTCGACGTGGTGGCCAACATCGTGGACGACCCCGGCACCCTGAGCGTACGCGGGGACAGCCCCCTGCGCGGCGTGCAGGACCTGGTGGAAGCGGCCCGCCGGGCTCCCGGAACGTTGACCTATGGCACGGCCGGCGTGGGCTCGGCCGGCCACATTTCCATGCTGTTGCTGGAACAAGCCGCCGGCATACGGCTGCGGCACGTGCCCTTCAAGGGCACGGCGGACGTCGCCACGGCGCTGCTGGGCGGGCACATCGACATCGCCACCGCCAACCTGGGCGAGGCCCTGGGTTTCTCCAAGGGCAAGCAGTGGCGCATCCTGGGCCAGATGGCGCCCGGCCGGTCGCCCATGGCGGCGGACCTGCCCACCTTCGCCGAGGCCGGCTATCCCATCGAAAGCGGTTCGCTGCGCGGGCTGGGCGCGCCGCGCGGCACGCCGCCGGAAACGCTCAAGGCGCTGGCCGCGCTGGTGGACAAGGCCATCAACGACCCCGACTTCCGCCAGGCGGCCAAGGGAGCCGAGCAGAACGTCCGCTACCTGCCGCGCGACGACTACTCGCTCCTGCTGACGGGCATGCAGGGCCGGTTCGAGAAACTGTGGGCGGCCTCGCCCTGGAACCAATGATGCCGACCCCCTCGTTTTCCACGCACCGGACCGCCTCCATGAAAACCGCCCTCCGTTTCCTCGCCCTTGCCTTCGCGCTGGCCGGCGCCTGCGCCGCGCACGCCGGCTACCCCGACCGCCCCATCACCATGATCGTGCCGTTCAGCGCCGGCGCCGGCACCGACCTGACCGCGCGCACCGTCGCCCAATGCATGGAAGGCCAGATCAAGGGTGCCTCGATCGTCGTCACCAACCGCCCCGGCGCGAGCGGCGACATCGGCCTGTCGGCCCTGGCCACGGCCGCGCCCGACGGCTACACCCTGGGCATCGTCAACACGCCCGGCGTGGTCAGCATCCCGATCGAGCGCCAGACGCGCTATACGGTCGCGAGCTTCGACTTCCTGGGCGCCGTGGCCGATGCGCCGGGCACGATCAGCGTCCATGCCGACAGCGGCATCCACACCATCCAGGACCTGGTGCGCGCGGCCAAGGCGAAGCCGGGCGCCATCACCGTGGGCACGCAGGGCGTGGGCTCGGCCGGGCACATCGCCCTGTTGCTGCTGGAGCAGTCGGCCGGCATCGAACTGACCCCGGTGCCGTTCCAGGGCGCGGCGCCCGCGCGCACCGCGCTGCTGGGCAAGGTGATCGACACCACCATGGCCAACGTGGACGAGGCCGTGAGTTTCCGCAACGGCTCGCCGTGGCGCATCCTGGGCGTGATGAGCGACGCCCGCTCGTCCGTGGCCGCCGAGCTGCCCACCTTCAAGGAAGCCGGCTACGACATCGTGGCGGGCTCCATGCGCGGCTTCGCCGGCCCCAAGGGCATGCCCCGCGAGGTGGTCAAGACCCTGTCCGACGCCATCCGCACCTGCGCCGCCGACCCGGTGTTCCTGGACCGCGCGCAGAAATCCTTCCTGCCGGTGCGCTACCTGCCGCCGCAGGAATACCTGAGCAGCCTGCGGCGGCTGGACACCTCGCTGCGCGAGCTGTGGAAGGCCAAGCCCTGGAACCAATGACCCCTTTCACCCCAACGGCGGACCTTCCGCCATCCCTGAACGAGACGAACGCTTCATGAGAACCGACCACAGCACCTACGCGGACATCCGCGCCTACCTGAAGAATCACGACACCCTGCTGGTCCCGGTGGGCGCCACCGAGCAGTACGGCTCGCACCTGGCCACGGGCACGGAACTGCGGCTGTGCGAGATGATCGCCACCGAGGTCGGCGCGCTGACGGGCCTGGCCGTGACGCCCATCGTCCCGGTCAATTACTCGGCCATGTTCCTGGACTATCCCGGCACGCTGTCGGTGTCCATGGCCACGCTCGAACGCTACCTGGACGAAATGTGCGACGGCCTGGCCGGCCAGGGCTTTCGCCATTTCATGTTCGTCAACATTCATGCCGGCTCGCTCGGTCCCATCGAAAGCGTCTGCCGCAACCTGCGCCGGCGCCACGGCGCGGTGGGCGGCACCATCGACGTCTTCACGGTGATGCGCGACGTCGGCGGCGTCGAATTCAAGACCAGGAAATCGCCCTCGGGCCATGCCTCGGAAATGGTGACATCGGTCGCGCTGGCCAAGTGTCCCGAACTGGTCTTCATGGACCGCGCCCAGGCCACCGAATCGCTGCGGCCCTTCGTGGACGGCGTCAAGACAGTCTCCAGCGGCAAGGTCAGCCTGGGCAAGTCCAGCTTCTCGGTGTTCAGCGACATCAGCGACTACGCGCCCATCGGCACCCAGGGCGACCCGACCGGCGCCACCGCCGAGCAGGGGCACCAGATATGGAACGCCGCGGTGGACTACCTGGCCGAGGCGGCCAGGAAGTTCAGCCAGATGTCGTTCCAGGCCTAGGGGCGGCCATGCGCACCAATCCGCTGAAAGCGCTCTGGCAGGCCGGCAAGCCGGCCTTCGGCACCTGGGCCACGCTGGTGCACCATCCACGCTTCATGAAGCTGCTGGCCGTGACGGGCCTGGACTTCGTGCTGATCGAGATGGAGCACAGCGACTTCACCATTTCCGAGGTCGGCACGCTGTGCCTGGTCGCGCGCGAAGCCGGCATCGTGCCCATCGTGCGGCCGGCGGGCATGCAGCCGCACGACTACACGCGGCCGCTGGACGCCGGCGCGATGGGCCTCCTGCTGCCCAACGTGGAGACGGCCGAACAGCTCGAATCCATCCTGCGCGCCACCAAGTACCACCCGCGCGGCGAACGCATCCTGAACATGCGCGGCCCGCACACCGACTACGTCCGGCTGACCCGGCCTCTGGAACAGATCCAGGCCATGAACGAGCACACGCTGACGGTGGCGATGATGGAGTCGCAGCGCGGCCTGGACAACCTGGACGCCATCTGCGGCGTGCCGGGGCTGGACGCCGTGATGATCGGCCCCGACGACCTGTCGCAGGCGCTGGGCGTGCCCGGCGACATGAAACATGCGCGCATGGTCGAGGCCACCGAGCACGTCATCGCCACCTGCCAGCGCCACGACGTGCCCTGGGGCTTCAGCTGCCAGGACGCGGCCAGCGCCGCCGAATGGATAGCCCGCGGCATCCGGTGGATGCCCTATGCCAACGATGCCGCAGCACTGTTCAACACCTTCAGCTCGGCCGCGCAGGAACTCAAGCGCGCGGCGGGCCGCTGATCCTCTCATTCCCTCATAGAGACCAGGAGTCTTCGATGAAAGCAGTCGCCATGTACAGCCCCTACGGCTGGAAGGCCAAGATCGGCCTGATCGTGCCGTCCACCAACACCGTCAACGAACCCGAATTCTGGCGCCTCGCGCCCGAGGGCGTGACCATCCACACCGCCCGCGCCATGCTGCTGGGTCCCGCCACCGAGGAGTCCTACTACAAGATGGCCGAAGCGGTGAACGGCGCCGCCGACGAACTGGCCACGGCCGAGGTCGACGTGGTGGCCTACGGCTGCACCTCGGGCTCGATCATCTGCCCGCTGCCGGAACTGATCCGCAACATGAGCCAGCGCACCGGCACCCCGGCCATCGCCACCGCCGGCGCGGTCGTGGCCGCGCTGCGCGCGCTGGGCGCCCGCAAGATCGCGGTGGGCACGCCCTACGTCGATTTCGTCAACGAGAGC
Source organism: Pigmentiphaga sp. H8 (assembly GCF_003854895.1). NCBI lineage: Bacteria > Pseudomonadati > Pseudomonadota > Betaproteobacteria > Burkholderiales > Alcaligenaceae > Pigmentiphaga > Pigmentiphaga sp. H8. The sequence goes on from NZ_CP033966.1 coordinate 3,109,799, forward strand.
GAGGACAAATTCCTGCGCGACTACGGCTTCGACGTGCTGACGCTGCAAGGCCTGCGCCTGGGTGAAACCCAGGAGGAACGGCGCGGCATCGGCCGCGTGCCGCCCGAGATGGTGTTCCGGCTGGCCCGCGCGATCGACCGGCCCGACGCCGACGCGATCTTCATTTCGTGCACCAACCTCGCGACCTTCGACGTCATTGCCGAGATCGAGCGCGAGCTGGGCAAGCCGGTCGTGACCAGCAACCAGGCCTGCTTCTGGGCCTGCCTGCGCCTCCTGGGCCTGCGCACGTCCATCAGCGGCCACGGCACGCTGCTGGAGCACCAGCTCGATCCCATCGACGAATCCAGCTACGCGCTGCCGTCCGCGCGATGAACGTCCCGCCTCCCGACCTCGCGCTGGCCCCGGCGCTGTTCGCGCAGTTGCGCCGCGACGGCCACGACGGCGTGGGCATCACGCGCGATGCCTACGGCCCGGGGGAACAGCGCGCGCATGACGAGGCCGTGCGCCTGGCCCGCGCGCTGGACCTGGAGATCGCGCGCGACGCCGCGCTGAACCTGTACCTGACGCTGCCCGGCCGGGACCGGCGCGCGCCCCGCGTCATGACGGGGTCGCACCTGGACTCGGTGCCGGCCGGCGGCAACTACGATGGCGCCGCCGGCGTGGTGGCCGGGCTGGCGGTGCTGGCGGGTTGGCGGGCGGCCGGATTCGTGCCGCCGGCGGACGTAACGGTGATGGCCGTGCGCGCCGAGGAAAGCACCTGGTTCCCCTATTCCTACCTGGGCAGCAAGGCCGCCTTCGGACTGGTGGGCCGCGACGCGCTGCAACTGCGGCGCGCCGACACCGGCCGCCCGCTGGCCGAGCATCTGGCCGAATGCGGCGGCGACCCCGCCGCGTTCGGCGGCGCCTGGCTGGATCCCGCGCGCATCGCCCGCTTCGTCGAGCTGCACATCGAGCAAGGCCCCGTGCTGGTGGACGAGGCGCTGCCCGTGGGCATCGTCACCGGCATACGGGGCAGCCTGCGCTATCGCGATGCCCGGGTCCTGGGCAGCTACGCCCATTCGGGCGCGGTGCCGCGCGCCGGGCGGCGCGACGCCGTGCTCGCCGCCGCCCTGCTGGTGGCGGCCATCGACGAAGACTGGGAACGGCTGGAGGCGCAAGGCCTCGACCTGGTCGTGACCTTCGGCAAGTTCTGCACCAACCCCGCCCAGCACGCGTTCAGCAAGGTAGCCGGCGAAGTGGACCTGTGCGTGGACGTGCGCAGCCAGGACCGCCCGGCGCTGGACGAGGTCGATGCCCTGCTGGAGGTCCACGCGCGCAGGCTGGAACAGGCGACCGGCACGCGCATCGAACTGGGCCCGCGCACCGGCTCGGAACCCGCGCTGATGGACGCGGGCATCCAGCAGGCGCTGGAAGCCGCCGCGGCCCGCCACGGCATCGCCGCGCGCCGCATGGCCAGCGGCGCGGGGCACGACGCGGCGGTGTTCGCCCAGCGCGGTGTGCCCACCGGCATGGTGTTCGTACGCAACGACCACGGCTCGCACAATCCCGACGAACACATGGACATGGACGATTTCGCGCTGGGCACGCGCCTGCTGGCCGACGTCCTGGCCGCTCCCTGACTTTCTTTTCCTAGGAACACGATGAACCCACCCGTCTGCCTGGTCGTCCAGCCCATCCACCCCGCCGGCATCGCCCGCCTGCGGGCCGCCGGCATCGAAGCCCGCATGGCCAGCTCGGCCGACATGGCCACCGTGGCCCGCGAGATCGCGCCTTGCCAGGCCGTGATCACGCGCAACGCCGGGCTGGACACGGCCGCCGTCGAGGCCGGCACGCAACTGGCCGTGATCGCCAACCATGGCATAGGCACCAACAAGATCGACGTGGCACGCGCCACCGCGCTGTCGATTCCCATCGTCTACACCCCCACCGCGAATGCCCGCTCGGTGGCCGAGCACGCCATCATGCAGATGCTGGCGGTGGGCAAGCGACTGGCCGCCTGCGACCACGCGGTACGCACCGGCGACTGGGACTACCGCTACCGGCCCGGCTTGCAGGAACTGCACGGCAAGACCCTGGGCATCGTCGGCTTCGGCACCATCGGCCGGCTGACCGCCGCCATCGCGCTGCACGGCCTGGGCATGCGGGTCATCGTGTATTCGCCGGCCGTGCCCGCCGGCGAGATCACCGCCCAAGGCGCGCTGGCCTGCCCGGCGCTGGACGACATGCTGGCGCAGGCCGACGTGGTCTCGCTGCACCGGCCTTCCCGGGCCGATACCCGGCACATGATCGACGCGCGCGCGCTGGCGCGCATGAAGCCGACGGCCATCCTGGTCAACACCGCGCGCGCCGACCTGATCGACACCGACGCGCTGGCCGCGGCGCTGCGCGACCGGCGTATCGCTGGCGCCGCGCTGGACGTTTTCGAGCAGGAGCCCCTGCCCGCCGCACATCCCCTGTGCGGGCTGGACAACGCGCTGCTGACGCCCCACACTGCCGGCAGCACGGACGAGGCCCTGCGCGCCGCCGCCGAGCAGTGCGCCGACCAGATCATCGAGGTCCTGGCGGCACGCCGGCCGGGCCATCTGGTCAATCCGCAGGTCTGGGAAACCCGGCGCCTGCCCGTTCCGGCCTGACCCCGTCATCCTTCATTCACCGACCGTCATCATGCAATCGATCTTCCACCTGGCCTATAACGTCACCGACCTGGATCAGGCGCGCCGCTTCTACGGCGACGTCCTGGGCTGCGCCGAAGGGCGCAGCACCGACACCTGGGTCGACTTCGATTTCTTCGGCCACCAGATCTCGCTGCACCTGGGCACGCCGTTCCAGACCGAACGCACGGGCCACGTGGGCGACAAGCTCGTGCCCATGCCGCACCTGGGCGTGATCCTGCTGCTGGACGACTGGCAGGCGCTGGCGCGCCGCCTGCGGGAAGCCGGCACGGAATTCGTGCTGGAACCGCAGGTCCGCTTCCAGGGCCAGCCCGGCGAACAATGGACCATGTTCTTCACCGACCCGTTCGGCAACCCCATCGAGGTGAAGGGGTTCAAGTCCTTCGAGTCGGTGTACGCCGCCTGAGGATCTAGTCCGGCGCGAACCGGCGCCGGTGTTCGAACAGACACACGGCCACGGCCGCCCCCACGTTCAGCGACTCGGCCGCCGGTTCCTGCGGGATGCGCACCCGCAGCGCCGCGGCGGTTTGAAGCCCGGCGCGCACGCCTTGCCCTTCGTTGCCGAATACCCAGGCGCAGTGCCGCGGCAGCGCGGCCTGGTACAGGCCGACGGCATCCTCGAGCGTGGTCGCCACCAGCGGCACGTCCAGGCGCGCGAGTAGGGCCTGCAAATCGACCCGTTCATGGATGGTCAGCGAGAAATGCGCGCCCTGCCCCGAGCGCAGCACCTTGGGCGACCAGGCGAAGGCGGTCTCGTCCGACAGGAAGACATGGCGCACGCCGGCCGCCGCGCAGGTACGCAGGATGGAGCCGACGTTGCCCGGGTCCTGGACCCGATCGAGCAGCACGCAGTTGTCCGTCACGCGCTCGGGCAGCGGCGGCGCCGGGGTCTCGACCACGAACACCACGCCCTGACCGGCCTGCACGTGCTCCAGGTCGTCGATCAGGTTGCCGTCCAGCCAGACCTGGCGGTCGGCCGGTATCTCGTCGCGCAAGGCCATGACTTCGGCGCTGGCCCGCTCGCCTTCCAGCCGCCGGGCATCGAAGACCGCATGGCGGGGCAGGCCCCGCCATTGCAGGTAGGCCTGGCACAGATGCACGCCTTCCAGCACGGACAGGCCGGCCTCGCGCCGCGCCTGAGAGGCCTGCGTCAGCTTGCGCAGCGACTTGAATAGCGGATTGTCGCGCGAGGCGATGCGTTTCATGGTCGGTATTCCAGGCGGCGGCCCGCGCGGCTAGGCGCGCGGTTTGGCACGGCGGCGGCGCGGAGCCGGCGCCTCGGGTTCGGGCAGGTCGTCCCAGGGCAGCAGGCTGTCCATCACCTGGGCAACCAGCGTTTCGGGCTCGGGAATGCCCAGGGCGCGGCGCACGGGTTCGAAGCTGCGGCGGTGCTCGGGACACGGGCCGTGCTCCAGCAGGCAGCGCAGATGGTCAGGGGTACCGTAGCCCTTGTGCCGATCGAAGCCGTACATGGGATAGCTGGCGTGCAGCCGGACCAGTTCGGCGTCGCGCGCGGTCTTGGCCAGGATGGAGGCAGCCGAGATCGCCTGCACCTGCGCATCGCCGCCGATCACGGTCTGCACCCGGCAGGCCAGCGCCGGCGCGCGGTTGCCGTCCACCTGCACCAGGTCGGGCACGCAGCCCAGCCCGTCGACCGCTCGCCGCATGGCCAGCATGGTGGCGTTCAGGATGTTCAGCGTATCGATCTCGGTCACGCTGACGCTGGCCACGCACCAGGCCAGCGCGCGTTCCTGGATCAGGGGGGCGAGTTCGTCGCGCGCGCGCTCGCTCAGCATCTTGGAATCGTTCAGGCCATCGACCGGACGAGCCGGGTCCAGGATGACGGCCGCCGCGTAGACCGGCCCGGCCAGGGGCCCCCGGCCGGCTTCGTCCACGCCGGCCACGCGCAGGGTCAGCAACGTCTCGGCATCGAAGGCCGACAGCAGGTCCGCGCCCGGCGATTCCACGGCGGTCCAGCCCAGTTCGGTCTGCACCCAGCCCTTCTCAGCCATGGCCGGCCACCTCCAGGATCGCCTGGCTGGCCAGGGCCGGCGTGTCGCGTACCAGGTCGTCGTGCAAGGCGGTGAAGCGTTCCTCGAGCCGGCGGATGGCGGCCTCGTCGGTCATCGCCTTCCAGGCCGCGTCGGCCAGCGCGCGCGGCGTGGCCTCGTCCTGCAGCAGTTCCGGCACGACCGTGTCGCGGCACAGCACGTTGGGCAGCCCGACCCAGGGCAGATAGGCCTGGCGCCGCATGATCCACCAGGACAGCCTGGGCAGCACGTAGGAAATGACCATGGGGCGCTTGAACAGGGCCGCTTCCAGCGTGGCGGTGCCGCTGGCAACCAGGACCGCGTTGCAGGCGGCCAGGATGTCGTGCGTGCCGCCTATGACGGTGTGCAGGTTGGCCAGCCCGCCCACGGCCGCGGCATGCGCCAGGAACTCGCGCTCGCGCTCGGCATTGGCCATGGGCGCCCACAGTTGCAGGCCCGGATCGCGCGCCTGCAGCAGCTTGGCGGCGGCCAGGAAGCGCGGGGCAAGGTGCCGCATCTCGCCCGCCCGGCTGCCGGGCATCAGCGCCAGCACCCGCGCGTCGGCGGCCATGCCGTGACGGGCCCTGGCCGCGGCACGGTCGGGCACGCGGTCGACGATGCGTGCCAGCGGATGGCCAACATAGGTCACGGGAACGCCGGCGTCGCGGTAAATCTGTTCCTCGAACGGGAACACCACCAGCATGTGCGAAACGGCCTCGCGGATCTTGTTGATGCGCTCGCCCCGCCAGGCCCACAGCGAGGGCCCGATGAAATGCACGGTGGGGATGCCGCCCTCGCGCAGGGCATGCTCCAGGCCGAAATTGAAATCGGGCGCGTCGACCCCGACGAAGGCCGCCGGCCGTTCGGCCAGCCAGCGCTCGCGCAGGGTGCGGCGGATGCCGAGCAGTTCCGGCAGGTGCATCAGCACGTCGGCGTAGCCGTTCACGGCCAGCTTGTGCATGGGATACCAGGCATCGAACCCCTGGGCCTGCATCTTGGGGCCGCCTATGCCCGCCAGCGCCAGTTGCGGCGCCCGTTCGCGCAGGGCCTCGACCACCGTGGCCGCCAGCAGATCGCCCGAAGGCTCTCCCGCCACCATGCCGATGGACGCCTTGCCCTCACCCGGCACGCCGGCCTCCGTCAGCGCACGATACCGCGGGTGGCGGTATCGAGGAAGGCCAGCAAGGTGGACAGCGGGGCGTCGAGCTCGGGATCCTCGGCGCGCTTGGCCTGGAGTGCCGTACGCGCCTCGTCCAGCGTCAGGTTCTGGCGGTACAGCGTCTTGTAGGCCGCCCGCAGGCCGGAAACCTGCGCCGGCGTGAAGCCGCGCCGCTTCAGGCCTTCGACGTTGATGCCCACGGCGCGGGCCGGGCTGCCCGAGGACGTGACGAAAGGCGGCAGGTCCTGCAGCAGCGTCGAATGGACGCTGGTCATGGCATGCGCCCCGATCTTGACGAACTGATGCACGCCGGTCATGCCGCCCAGGAAGACGTGGTCGCCGATGTGCACGTGGCCGGCCAGTTGCGTGCCGTTGGCCAGGATGATGTGGCTGCCCAGCTGGCAGTCGTGCGCCACGTGCACGTAGGCCATGATCCAGTTGTCATTGCCCAGGCGCGTCGCGCCGGCGTCCTGCACCGTGCCGGTATTAAGGGTGCAGCACTCGCGTATGGTGTTGCGGTCGCCGATCTCGAGGCGGGTGGGCTCGCCGGCGTACTTCTTGTCCTGCGGCTCGGCGCCGACCGAGCACGACGGGAAGAAGCGGTTGCCCCGCCCTATCGTCGTATGGCCGTCGATGACGCAATGCGGCCCGATCTCGGTATCGGCGCCTATGCGCACGTTCGGCCCGATCATGCTGAACGGGCCAACCGTCACGCTGTCGTCCAGCTGCGCGGCCGGGTCGACGAGTGCGGTGGGATGTATCCTCGCCACGAAAAGCTTCCGTCAGGGTTCTAGGATGCGCATGGTGCACATCAGGTCGGCCTCGGCCGCGACCTGTCCGTCCACCAGCGCCTTGCCGTTGTACTTCCAGATGCCGCGCGACGAACGTTCCACATTGACTTCCAGGCGGAGCTGGTCGCCCGGGACCACCGGCCGCTTGAAGCGGGCGCCGTCGATGCCGACGAAGTAGTACACGGTGTTGTCGTCGGGCTTCTTGCCGGCCGCGGTGAACGACGTGATGGCGGCCGCCTGGGCCATGGCCTCCAGGATCAGCACGCCCGGCATGACGGGGTGATGCGGGAAATGGCCGGTGAAGAACGGTTCGTTGATCGACACGTTCTTGATCGCGAGGATCGATTCCCCGGGCTTGACGTCGATGACCCGATCGATGAGCAGCATCGGATAGCGATGCGGCAAATGGTCGAGTATCCCCTTGATGTCCATTTCCATACAGATTCCAGTATTTGATGCGCGGCGGGCCGCTGCGGCGCCCACCCGCCTTTTACTTCTTTTCCAGCGCCTTGATACGCTTGGCCATCGTGGCCAGGTGCCTGACAGCGACGGCGTTGCGCTCCCACTGGGCGTGCTCGGTCATCGGGAAGAAACCAGTGTACTGCCCCGGCTTGTCGATGTTGCTGTGCACCGGGGTGGCCGCCGAGATGAAGACGTCGTCGCCGATCTTCAGGTGGCCGCCTATCATCGCGGCGCCGCCGATGGAGCAGCGCTGGCCGATGGTGGTCGATCCGGCGATGCCCACGCAGGCGGCCATCGCGGTGTGGTCGCCGATGCGGCAGTTGTGGCCGATCATGATCTGGTTGTCGATCTTGACGCCATTGCCGATGACGGTATCGTCCAGCGCGCCGCGGTCGATGGTGGTGTTGGCGCCGACCTCGACGTCGTCGCCGATGCGCACGCCGCCGAACTGCGGGATCTTGGTCCAGGCGCCCTTGGCCCGCGACGGATCCGGCGCGAAACCGAAGCCGTCGCCGCCGATGACCGCGCCGGACAGAACGATGCAGCGCGCTCCCATGCTGACCCCCCGGTACAGCGTGACGCGCGCATGCAATACCGTATCGGCGCCGATGCGACAGCCCTCGCCCACGACGCAGCCCGCGCCGATGCGGGCGCGCGGCCCGATCTCCGCGCCGGCCTCGATGACCGCGAGCGGCCCCACGTGGGCGCTGGAATCGATGCTGGCGCCGGGCGCGACGACGGCCGACGGGTGGATGGCGCCGGCGGGCTGGGGATGCAGCTGCCGGTCGAACCATTGCCCGATCCGGGCGAACAGCAGATAGGGCGAATTGCACACCACCAGCGGCAGCGCCTGGTCGGCGCGGCCGGCCTGCGCGAGGCTTTCGCGATAGGCTTGCGCCACCTCGGCCGTAACCAGCACGACCGCTGCCTGGGCATCGATCAGTTGCGACTGGTAACGAGGATTGGCGACGAAACTCAGTTCCCGCGGTCCCGCATGCTCGAGGTTCGCGATGCCCGCGACCACGACTTCGCCGCTGGGAAGCGCTTGCGCGCCCCCCGGCTCGATCGTCCACGTCAACCCGGTGGTATCGGTTTCGTCGAGCAGCCGTTGCAGCGCCGGCGCGGTCGTGTCAAGCAGGATGGGCATGCGAAGCTCGCGCGGACGACAGGAACATGCGAGAGCGGCGCAATTACTTGGCGCCGCTGTTCAGGGCCTTCAGGACCTTGTCGGTGATGTCGACGCGCGGGCTGACCACGACGGCTTCCTGGAAGATCAGGTCGTAGTTTTCCTGCTCGGCGATCTGCTTGATCACGCGGTTGGCGCGCTCGAGGATCTGCGAGAGTTCCTCGTTGCGGCGCTGGTTCAGGTCCTCCTGGAACTCGCGGCGCTTGCGCTGGAAGTCCTTGTCGAGGTCGCTCAGGTCGCGCTGGCGGCGGGTGCGGTCGGATTCGGACAGCACGGCGCTGTCCTTGTCCAACTGTTCCGACTGGGTGCGCAGGCGATTTGCCATGTCTTGCAGCTCGGCATCGCGCTTCTTGAAGTCGGCCTCGATCTTGGCCTGGGCCGCCTTGGCCGGGGCGGCGTCGCGGAAGATCCGCTCGGTGTTGACGAAGCCGATCTTGACCGGGGCCTGGGATGCCTGGGCATGAGCCGCGCCGACAGCGGCACTAGAAAGCACCAGAGCCGCCAGCACCCGGCCGGCACCCTTGACTGCAGAGGACGCGGTCAGACTGGTAGCAGATGTCGAAAACATGCGGATCATTTATTTCTCGCTAGGAAGGTAGTCGTGTATTTTGCCACTAATGGCGCCGGGCCGGGCAAGCGCCCGGGGCCTGGCCCTGGTAATTGGTTGTAGCAGAAAAATTCCCGGGCGGGCATAGGCCTTGCGGCCACCCGCCTCTTTCGCGTCGTCAGAACCCCGTGCCGATCTGGAACTGGAAGCTCTGGGTCCGGTCCTGGGGCTTGGCGTTGAGCGCCTTGCCGAAGGAAATCTTCAGCGGACCGATGGGCGATTGCCAGCTCAGGCCGATACCGGCCGAGTACCGCAGCTGGCCCAGGTTGATGTTCTCCTCGTCGGCGTAGACGTTACCCGCGTCGGCGAACAGGAACCAGCGCAGCGTGCGGTCCTGCTGGGTGCCGGGGAACGGCAGCAGCAGTTCGGCATTGGCAATGACCCGCTTGGCGCCGCCCAGGCTGTCGCCGTTCTTGCTGTCGCGCGGGCCCAGCGAACCGCCGTCGTAGCCGCGCACCGACCCGATACCGCCGGCGTACACGTTCTTGAGCAGCGGGTACGGCCGGCCACCGAAGCCCTTGCCGTAGTCGACTTGGCCGTTCAGCGCCAGCGTCATGCTGCGCGTGATGGGCCAGTAGTACTGGTGCTGGTAGCTGGCCTTGTAGTAGCGCAGGTCGCCGAACAGCGAGGTTTCGCCGGCGGCGCGCTGGTACGTGCCGCGCGTGGGCGCCAGCGCGCTGTCGCGCCGGTCGTTGCTCCAGCCCACCGAGAAGATGACGGCGTTGCTGCGCGCACCGAAGGTGTTGACGTAGTCGATGAAGCGCTGCGGGCTGCTGTCGTAGGTGTCGATGTCGTTGGCTTCCAGCGCGGTGCCGAAGAACACGCGCTGGGTTTCCGTGAAGGGCACGCCGAACGTCAGGCTCGCCCCCATGGTCTTGATGCGGTAGTCGCCGGTGTTGATCGACAGCGGACGCAGCGTACGGTAGTAGAGGCTGGTCGACCGGCTGATGCCATCCTGCGTGAAGTACGGGTTGGTCTGGCTGATCGCGATCGTGCGGTAGGTCTTGCCGGTGTTCAGCTCCAGGCCGGCGGTGGTGCCGCTGCCGAAGATGTTGTCCTGGCTGATACCCGCCGACAGCACCACCTTGTCGGTACTGCTGAAGCCCGCGCCCAGGTTGATCATGCCCGTGGGCTTTTCCTGGACGTTCACGTTGACGTCGATCTGGTCGGGCGTGCCCGGCACCGGCGGCGTCTCGATGTTGATGTTCTGGAAATAGCCCAGGCGGTCGATCCGGTCGCGCGACAGCTGGATCTTGCCGGCGTCGTACCAGGCGCTCTCGAGCTGGCGCATCTCGCGGCGGATCACGACGTCGCGGGTGCGGGTGTTGCCGCCGATGTTCACGCGGCGCACGTACACGCGGCGGTTGGGATCGACGAAGAAGGTGATGGCCGCGGTTTTTTTCTCGCGGTCGACCTGGGGCGTGGCATTGACGTTGCTGAAGGCGTAGCCCAGCTTGCCCAGGTGGTCGGTAATGGCCTTGCTGGAAGCGTTGACCTTCTCGGCCGAGAAGGTCTCGCCGGGCTTGACCGTGATCAGCTTGTTGAGGTCTTCGTCCAGGCCCAGCAGGTCGCCCGCCAGCTTGACGTCGCTGACCGAGTACTTGTCGCCCTCGGTGATGGACAGGGTGATGAAGATGTCCTTGCGGTCGGGCGAGATCGTGACCTGCGGCGAATCGACGTTGAACTCGAGGTAGCCGCGGTTCATGTAGTAGGAGCGCAGGGTTTCGATGTCGCCCTGCAGCTTCTGGCGGGAATACTGGTCGGCCTTGGTGTACCAGGTCAGCCAGCCCGGCGTGGTGAGCTGCAGCAGGTCCAGCAGCTCGCTTTCGCGGATGGCCTTGGCGCCGATGATCTTGATGCCCGCGATGCGCGCCACGTCGCCTTCGAAGATGTCGAAGGTGATTCCGACGCGATTGCGTTCGAGCGGCGTGATCGTGGGCACGATCTCGACCGAGTACTTGCCGCGCGCCAGGTACTGTCGCTTGAGCTCCTGCACGGCGCGGTCGAGCAAGGCGCGGTCGAAGATGCGGGCCTCGGCGAAGCCCACTTCGGCCAGCGACTTGAGCACGTTGGCGGACTCGAATTCACGCATGCCGTTGAAGGAGATCGCGGCGATCGCGGGGCGTTCGTCGACGATGACCACCACCACGTCGTTCTCGACCTCGATGCGCACGTCGCGGAAGAAGCCCGTGCCATACAGCGCGCGCACCGCCTGCGTGGCCTGCTCTTCGGTGAAGCGTTCGCCCACCTTGACCGGGAGGTACCCGAATACCGTGCCGGCTTCGGTGCGCTGGATGCCTTCCACCCGGATGTCGCGGACGACGAAGGGATCGAAGGCGTAGGCCAGCGGAGTGACCGCCATGGCCAGCAAAATGGACAGCAGACGCGGCATGCGCCGGGTGCGATTGGTCATGCGTAATCCCGGAGTTTTCTTAATTGAGTGATATGCGAAAGCGCGGCGTGCGGCTCGATCCGGCCCGGGCGGTCGAGGCACGGTCCACGGGGGCGGCGGGCAAGGCGGCGCGCATGGGTTCTAGGTCAGCAGTCGCGTAAAGTCGTTGAACAAGGCAACGGCCATCAGCACCATCAGGATGCCGAACCCGGCGCGCTGCCCCACTTCCATCCAGCGTTCCGGCGGCGGACTGCCCCGGATGATCTCGACGAGATAATACAGCAGGTGCCCCCCGTCCAGCATGGGGATGGGCAGGAGATTCAACACGCCCAGACTGACGCTGACCAGCGCCAGGAAGGCGATGTACGCTTCCAGCCCCATCCTGGCGGTCTGGCCGGCGTAGTCGGCGATGGTGACCGGCCCGCTCAGGTTGCTCAGCGCCACGTCCCCCACCAGCATCTTGCCCAGCATCCGCAGCGAGAACCAGGACACCTCGGCGGTGCGCTGGGCGCCCATGGCCAGGCTCTCGACCGGGCCGTGACGCACGGTGATGAGCTGGATGTCGCCGCCGATCTGGGCGCCGATGCGGCCCACCAGCGTACCGTCCGCCAGGCGTTCCTCGCGCGGCAGGACGTCGATCGCCAGCGCCGCGCCGTCGCGCACCACGGACAGGCGCAGCGGCTGGCCGGCGTGGGCCTGGATCAGCGTGATCAACTCGGTGGCCGAAGGATCCTTCTTGTCGCCCACCGCCACCACCCTGTCGCCGGCCAGGAGGCCCGCCTGGGCGGCGGCGCTCTCGGGCATGATGCCGCGGATCACGGGTTTCGGGCTGGCCAGGCCAAAGCCCTCGCGGCCCAGCACGTCGCCTTCCATCTGGCCCAGCGCGGCCTGGGAGAAATCGACCGGACGCACCCGGCGCTCGCCGCTGGCCGTCTGCACCTCGACCGCGGGACGCCCCTTGTCGGTCAGGCTCTTGAGCAGCATCCAGCGCGCGTCGCCCCAGGTACCCACCTCGGCGCCGTCGATGGCGAGAATGCGGTCGCCCGCCTGGACGCCCGCCGCGAAGGCCGGCGTGCCGGCCGCGGGAGCGCCCAGCACGGCGGCGGGCTCCTTGACGCCGGCCATGTTCAGCGCCGCGTACAGCAGCGCCGCCAGCACCAGGTTGAACACCGGTCCGGCCGCGACGATGGCGATGCGCTTGCCCACCGGCTGGGCGTTGAACGCCCGACCACGTTCGGCGGCGGAGACCTCGCCCTCGCGCTCGTCCAGCATCTTCACGTAGCCGCCCAGCGGGATCGCCGACAGGGCCCATTCCGTGCCGTGGCGGTCGGTGCGCTTGCACAGCACCTTGCCGAACCCCACCGAGAACCTCAGGATGCGCACCCCGCATGCGCGGGCCACGAGGTAGTGCCCAAGTTCATGGATCACCACCAGCACGCCCAGCGCGACGGCGAAGGCCGCCAACGTCAACAACATGGAAATCTCCTTGCTCCGGCGCCCTGCCCTGGCAGCCGAACCGACGATTTAACACGGAAATGCACGCCGGCTCCGGAAACACGCGGGGAATCTCGGTAAGCGAACATGACAGGATTATCGGCCAAAGGCCGGTGACCGGGAGCCTGGCGGCGCGGCAAGCGCGCCTCCTAGCGGCCCGTCCCGGCGTTCCGGGCCAGGGCCTCGCGGGCCCGTGCGCGGGCCTCGCCATCCAGGTCGAGCAAGCCATCCAGGCTGCCCAGCCGGCCCGCCACGCTCGTCCATGCGCCCTCCAGCACGGTCTCGATGATAGCCGCGATTGCCGGATAGGGGGCGGCGCCCCGCAGGAAAGCCTCGACCGCCACTTCGTTGGCGGCATTCAGGGCCACGCAGGCACCCTGCCCCGCGCGCAGCGCCTCGAAGGCCAGCCGCAGGCAGGGGAAACGGGCCAGGTCAGGGGCCTCGAAGTCCAGCCGGCCCAGGCGGGCCAGGTCGAGCGGCCCCACGCCCGTGGCGATGCGTTCGGGAAACGCCAGGCCGTACGCGATGGGGGTGCGCATGTCGGGATGGCCGAGTTGCGCCAGCACCGAGCCGTCGTCGTACTCGACCATGGAATGGATCACGCTTTGCGGGTGGACCACGACGTCGATGCGCTCCGGCGGCATCGCGAACAGCCAGTGCGCCTCGATGACCTCCAGCCCCTTGTTCAGCATGGTGGCCGAATCGACCGAGATCTTGCGCCCCATGGACCAATTGGGATGGGCACAGGCCTGGTCCGGCGTGACGTCCGCCAGGCTGTCCAGCGGCCGGGTGCGGAACGGGCCGCCGGAGGCGGTAAGCAGCAGCCGGCGCACGCCCGGCGCCGGCGCCTGGGCCGCCGAAGCACGGGCGCCATGCGGCAGGCACTGGAAGATGGCGTTGTGTTCGCTGTCGATAGGCAGGAGTTCGGCGCCGTTGTCGCGCACCGCGTCCATGAACAGGCGCCCCGCCACCACCAGGGCTTCCTTGTTGGCCAGCAGCACCCGCTTGCCCGCGCTGGCGGCCGCCAGCGCCGAAGGCAGCCCCGCGGCGCCCACGATGGCGGCCATGACCGTGTCGCTGGCCTCGTCGGCGGCGGTCTCGGCCAGCGCCTCGGCACCCACGCGGATCTCGGGCAGCCGTGCCCGGCCCCGCCAGGCGTCGACGAAACGCTGGCGCGCCGCGTCGTCGGGCACCACCACGACGGCGGCCTGGCTGGCTTCCGCCTGGGCGGCAAGCTGCTCCATGCGGCTGTGGGCGCTCAGGGCATGGACGCGGTAGCGCTGAGGATGGCGCGCGATCACGTCCAGCGTGCTGGCGCCGATGGAGCCGGTGGCGCCCAGCAGGGTGACGGTACGGAAGGTCATGACAGCAGGACGGCCAGCGGCAGGACGGGAATCAGGGCATCGATGCGATCCAGCACGCCGCCATGGCCCGGCAGCAGGCTGCTGGAATCCTTGATGCCGGCGCGCCGCTTGATCAGCGATTCGAACAGGTCGCCCGCGATGGACAGCGCCGCCAGCACCACCGCCAGGATCAGCGCCCCGGCCCATCCCCAGCGCGCGACCAGGGCGGCGCCGAAGGTACCGGGGAAGAAGCCGCAGGCCAGCACGAAGACCGCCACGCAGACGATGCCGCCCAGCGCGCCCTCGCGGGTCTTGCCCGGGCTGATGTGCGGCGCCAGCTTGTTGCGTCCCAATGCCCGGCCGACGAAATAGGCGGAGATGTCGGCGATCCAGACCACCGCCATCAGGGTCAGCAGGAACGGCATGCTGCGCGCGAACGCCGCGGTCAGCGCCGACCAGGCGGCCAGCAGCGCGAACGGCGCCAGCGCGGTCAGCCACGGGTTGCAGGGCTCGGCGTCGGGACTGGCGCGGAACAGCATGGGCACCAGAAGGCCCAGCCAGACCGCCGAGACGGCGATCCACAGGCCGCGCCAGACATCGCCGGCGGGCCCGGCCGACAGGTCGGCGCCGCCGCTGTTCCAGCGCCAGGCGATCAGGGCCGCGCCCAGCGCCGCGCCCGCCGCGATGGCGGGCAGGTGGGGACGGCCGGTGCCGCCGCGAGGCGACAGCGTCAGGCGCCACCACTCCCACAGCGCGCAACCCACGAACACGGCCATCAATATCTCGAAGGGCCGCGGATCGGCAACCGCCAGCACGGCGACCAGGACGATCAGCAGGACGATGGCGGTGACGACGCGTTGCCCGAGCATGGACTCAGCCGCCGTTGGAGGAGACGTCCGCCGGCGCCTTCAACTGGGCGCTGGTACGGCCGAAGCGGCGTTCGCGGCTGCGATACGACTTGCACGCCAGGTCCAGTTGCTCGGCATCGAAATCGGGCCAGAAGCAATCGGTGAAATACAGCTCGGTATAGGCCAGTTGCCAGACCAGGAAGTTGGAGATGCGCTTTTCGCCGCCCGTGCGGATGAACAGGTCCGGCTCGGGCGCGTAGGCCATCGACAGGTACGGCGACAGCATGGCCTCGTCCAGTTGCTCGGGATGGGCGGCCAGGTCCGGACGCGCGGCCAGCAGGCGGCGCGTGGCCTCCAGGATATCCCAGCGTCCGCCGTAGTTGGCGGCGATGGTCAGCGTCAGGCGGTCGTTGCCGCTGGTACGCGCTTCCACGTCGGCGATCAGCTCGCGCAGCCGGGGTTCGAACGCGCTGACGTCGCCCACGACCTTGAGCTTGATGCCGTTGCGGGCCAGCCGGGCGACTTCCCGCTCCAGCGCATGGACGAACAAGCGCATCAGCAGCGAGACCTCGTCGGCCGGCCGGCGCCAGTTCTCGGAACTGAAGGCGAACAGGGTCAGGTATTCGACGCCGCGGGCGGCGCAGGCTTCCACCACCGCCCTGACGGCATCCACGCCCTTCTTGTGGCCCGCCACGCGGGGCAGGAAGCGCTGCGTGGCCCAGCGGCCGTTGCCGTCCATGATGATCGCCACATGCCTGGGCACGGCGTCGGTACGGGGAACACCGAGGGTTGAACTCAGGGCCATGTCAGCTCCGCTGGGACCGAATGTACATGGCGGAATTCAAACCGTCATGATCTCCGCTTCTTTCTGCGTGACCACCTTGTCGATCTCGGCGACGAAACGGTCGGTCAGCTTCTGGACGTCGTCCTGCGCGCGGCGCTCTTCGTCCTCGGAGATTTCCTTGTCCTTGACCAGGCGCTTGAGCTGTTCGTTGGCGTCGCGGCGCAGGTTGCGCACGGCGACCTTGGCATCCTCGCCCTCGCCCTTGACCACCTTGGTCAGTTCGCGGCGGCGCTCTTCGGTCAGCGCCGGCATCGGCACGCGGATCAAGTCGCCCATGGACTGGGGATTGAGCCCCAGATCGGATTCGCGGATGGCCTTCTCGACCACCTGCGCCATTTTCTTTTCCCAGGCCTGGACGCTCAGGGTGCGCGCATCGAGCACGCTCACGTTGGCGACCTGGCTCAGCGGCACCATGGAGCCGTAGTACTCGACCTGGACGTGGTCCAGTATGCCGGCATGGGCACGACCCGTACGGATCTTCGCGAGACTGCCCTTCAGGGTGTCGATGGACTTGCCCATCTTGGTCTCGGCGTTTTTCTTGACGTCGGAAGCGCTCATTGCGGTCTCCTAAATGCTGAACAATCGATCAAACGTGCACCAGCGTGCCTTCGTCGTCGCCCGCGACGACGCGCTTCAGGGCGCCAGGCTTGTTGATCGAAAAAACCTTGATCGGCAGCTTCTGGTCGCGGCACAGCGCGAACGCCGTCGCATCCATCACTTCCAGGCGACGCACGATGGCCTCGTCGAAGCTGATGCGGCTGTAGCGCGTGGCCGTGGGATCCTTCTTGGGATCGGCGGAATAGATGCCGTCGACCTTGGTTGCCTTCAATACGATTTCGGCACCGACCTCGGCGCCGCGCAGGGCGGCGGCCGTATCGGTGGTGAAGAACGGGTTGCCCGTGCCGGCCGCGAAGATCACGACCTTGCCCTCTTCCAGGTAGCGCAGGGCCTTGGGGCGGATGTAGGGCTCGACCACCTGTTCGATGGTCAGCGCGGACTGCACGCGGGCATCGACGCCGCGGCGCTTGAGCGCATCCTGCAGCGCCAGCGAGTTCATGATGGTGGCCATCATGCCCATGTAGTCGGCGGTGGCGCGGTCCATGCCCTGGGCACCCGGCGCCACGCCGCGGAAGATGTTGCCGCCGCCGATGACCAGCGCCAGTTCGACGCCCGACTCGGCCACTTCGGCGATTTCCTCGACCATGCGGCCGATGGTCGCGCGGTTGATACCGAACGCATCGTCACCCATCAGGGCCTCGCCCGACAGCTTGAGCAGGACGCGCTTGTACGCCCCCGTTTTCGTTCCAGATGCGTTCATTTCCACCGTCATACATGCTCCCGCGCAATCGCCGACATCCGGCCCTTCCCCGCCCGCAGAGGCCCACCCTTCTGCGCTGCGTCACATCTACATCTTTACAACAGCCCCACTTCCCCCAGACGAGGCACGAGGGATCCGGCTCCGCCGGTCCCTCGAGGCCGCCCCCCGGGGGGCGCGCGCAAGCGCGTAGGGGGGTCAAACTACAGGGGTCAGCTTTTAGCAGCAGCAGCCTGGGCAGCGACTTCGGCGGCGAAGTCGGTGACCTTCTTCTCGATGCCTTCGCCCACGACGTACAGCACGAACTGCTGGACGGCGGAGTTCTTGGCCTTGAGCACCTGCTGCACGGTCTGCTTGTCGTCCTTGACGAACGGTTGCGACAACAGCGTAACCTCTTTCAGGAACTTCTGGACCGAACCTTCGACCATCTTGGCGACGATGTCGGCGGGCTTGCCCGATTCGGCGGCCTTCTGCTCGGCCACCGAACGCTCGCGCTGGATGTCGTCCTGCGACACGCCCGAGGCGTCCAGCGCCTTCGGCTTGGTGGCCGCGACGTGCATGGCGATGTCCTTGCCCAACGTTTCGTCGCCGGAGTACTCGACCAGCACGCCGATGCGGCCGCCGTGCACGTACTGGGCCAGCTTGTTCTCGGTCGCGATGCGGGTGAAGCGGCGGATGGAGATGTTCTCGCCGATCTTGCCGACCAGGGCGGTACGCACGCTTTCCACGGTGCCGTCACGGAACGCCAGCTCGGACAGGGCCGCGACGTCGGCCGGGTTGGCCTTGGCGATCAGCTCGGCGATATCGTTGGCGAACTGGACGAAATCGTCGTTCTTGGCCACGAAATCGGTTTCGCTGTTGACTTCGACGGCGACGCCGGTCTTGGCATCGGCCGAGACATACAGGGCCACCAGGCCTTCGGCGGTGACGCGGGCGGCGGCCTTGCTGGCCTTGCTGCCCAGCTTCACGCGCAGGATTTCCTCGGCCTTGGCCAGATCGCCACCGGCCTCGGTCAGCGCCTTCTTGCACTCCATCATGGGCGCGTCGGTCTTCTCGCGCAGTTCCTTGACCATTGCTGCGGTAATTTCGGCCATGATTACTCCTGACATCTTCCGCCCTTCACAAAGGCGGAAATATAGTTTGACTATAAAGAAGGGGCACAAGGCCCCTTCAAGCATTCACCTGCGAAAGCCCAGCCCCGGCCCAGACCCAGGATGCGGTGGATCCGGCTCCGCCGGTCCACCCGCATCGCCCCCTTGAGGGGGCGCCCGAAGGGCGTAGGGGGTGGGTTTCCCTTCCGGTCCACCCGCATCGCCCCCTGGGGGGCGCGCGCAAGCGCGTAGGGGGGGACCTTATTCCTCGCCTTCGACTTCCACGAACTCGTCGCCGCCTTCGGTCACGGCATCGACCACGCCTTGCAGGGCCTGCTCGCGGCCTTCGGCCACGGCGTCGGCCACGCCACGGGCGTACAGGGCGATCGCCTTGGACGAGTCGTCGTTGCCCGGGATGACATGGGCCACGCCGTCCGGCGAGTGGTTAGTATCGACCACGGCGACGACCGGAATGTTAAGCGCCTTGGCTTCGGTGACGGTAATTTTGTGATACCCGACGTCGATGATGAAGATCGCGTCCGGCAGGCCGTTCATGTCCTTGATGCCGCCGATGGACTTGTTCAGCTTCTCGAGCTCGCGCTGGAACATCAGCGCTTCTTTCTTGCTCATGCGCTCGGTCGCGCCCTCGGCCTGCATGGCTTCCATGTCCTTCAGGCGCTTGATCGAGGTCTTGA
Source organism: Pigmentiphaga sp. H8 (assembly GCF_003854895.1). Taxonomy (NCBI): domain Bacteria; kingdom Pseudomonadati; phylum Pseudomonadota; class Betaproteobacteria; order Burkholderiales; family Alcaligenaceae; genus Pigmentiphaga; species Pigmentiphaga sp. H8. The sequence continues at coordinate 3,128,728 of NZ_CP033966.1, forward strand.
CCGTCTTGAAGTTGGTCAGCATGCCGCCCAGCCAGCGGCTGTCGACGTAGGGCATGCCGCAGCGCTGCGCTTCCTCGGCGATGATCTCGCGAGCCGCGCGCTTGGTGCTGACGAACAGGATCGTGCCGCCACGGGCCGACAGTTGACGCACGAACTTCAGAGCGTCCTGGTACAGGGCCAGGGTCTTCTCGAGGTTGATGATGTGGATCTTGTTGCGATGGCCGAAGATATAGGGGGCCATCTTGGGGTTCCAGAAGCGGGTTTGGTGGCCGAAGTGGACACCGGCTTCCAGCATTTCGCGCATGCTAACGGACATATTGACTCCGAGGGTTGGGTCTTGCACCGTATCAGCACCCGCCCGGCCACATGAGGCCCGGCCGGCACCCTGGACGACACGGCGCGCGGTTGAAAATAGCGTTGAAAAACTTCCTGAAATCACAGGAAGCCTATAATTCTACTATTTTCCGGACCACCTGCTCAAGCGACCTGCCCGGCCCGGCCCTGGCCTTCGTCGCTTCCTGTTACAAGAAAGCCTCGCCACGCCCCCTTCGGAGGGCGTTCCAGGCTGGCTGCGGGGTCGCGACGGGCGGTCCGGGGCCATAATGGAGCGCACACAGCGCGGGAAGCAGATCATGAGCATCACCATCAAGTCGGCCGAGGAAATCGGGAAAATGCGCGAGGCCTGCCGGACGGCGGCCAGCGTGCTGGATTTCATCGCGCCCCACGTCAAGCCGGGCGTGACCACCGGCGAACTGGACCGGCTCTGCCTGGAATACATGACCGACGAACTGAAGGTGAAGTCGGCCACGATCGGCTATGCGCCGCCGGGCTACCCGCCCTTCACCGGGGCGATCTGTACCTCGGTCAACCACCAGGTCTGCCACGGCATACCCGGAGACAAGGTCCTGAAGAACGGCGACTCGCTCAACATCGACGTCACCATCATCAAGGACGGCTGGCACGGCGACACGAGCCGGATGTTCTTCGCCGGCGAACCGTCCATCCTGGCGCGCCGCCTCGCGCAGGTCACCTACGAATGCATGTGGCTGGGCATCGAGCAGGTCCGGCCCGGCGCCCATCTGGGCGACATCGGCCACGCCATCCAGAAACATGCCGAAGCCCATGGCTACAGCGTGGTCCGGGAGTTCTGCGGCCACGGCATCGGCCAGGTCTTCCACGAAGATCCGCAGGTGCTGCACTACGGCAAGCCCGGCACCGGCATCGAGCTGCTGCCCGGCATGATCTTCACGGTGGAACCCATGATCAACGCCGGACGCCGGGAAATCCGCGAACTGGCCGACGGCTGGACCATCGTGACCCGGGACCACAGCCTGTCGGCCCAGTGGGAACACACGGTGGTGGTGACGGACACGGGCTACGAGACCCTGACCGTCTCGCCCGGCATGCCCGCCCCGCCCAGCTTCGTCGCCGCCAAAGCCGCCTGACCCCTCCCGCCCCATGTCCACCGCCACGCTGACCTCGCCCGCCCTGAACGAACTGCAGGACTTGCGCAACACCATGCGGGCGGCGCGCGAACGCGCGATCGCCACCTACCGCGAGAACCTGCGCGCCGACGGGCTGCTGACGGAGCTGCGGCGCATCGTCGACCGCACGCTGCTGGCGCTGCTGGAACGCCATCCGCTGCCCGAGGGTGCGACGCTGGCGGCCGTAGGCGGCTACGGCCGGGGTGAGCTGTACCCCTATTCCGACGTGGACGTGCTGGTGCTGCTGCGCCAGCCGCCCGGCGCCGAGGACGAGGCCAGGATAGGCGCGCTGATCACGGCGCTGTGGGACATCGGGCTGGAACCCGGCCACAGCGTCCGCACGGTGGAAGAATGCATGGCCGAGGCGGCCCGGGACATCACCGTGGAGACGGCGCTGCTTGAGGCCCGCTACCTGGCCGGCAGCCGGACGCTGATGCGCCAGTTCGAAACCGCGATGCGCGGCCGGCTGGACAAGCGCGCCTTCTTCCACGACAAACAGCTGGAGATGCAGCAGCGGCACACCAAGTACAACTACACGCCGTACGCGCTGGAACCCAATTGCAAGGAATCGCCCGGCGGCCTGCGCGACCTGCAGGTCATCCTGTGGATGGCGCGGGCGGCGGGCTTCGGCAAGACCTGGGCCCAGGTGGCCCGCGCGGGGCTGCTGACGGCCGACGAGGCGCGCCACCTGCGGCGCGCCGAGCAGGCCTTCAAGCGCCTGCGCATCGAACTGCACCTGCTGACCGGCCGCCGCGAGGACAGGCTGGTGTTCGACATCCAGCCGGCCATGGCCAAGGTGTACGGCATCGAGGCCGGCGGCGCGCGCCGCCCCAGCGAAATGCTGATGCAGCGGTACTACTGGGCGGCCAAGCTGGTCACCCAGCTCAATACCATCCTGGTCCAGAACCTGGAAGAGCGCCTGTTCGCGCGGCCCGGCGAAGAGGCCCAGCCCATCGACGAGGATTTCCGCAGCCTGCACGAACGGCTGGACATGTACCGGGACGACGCCTTCGAGCGCAACCCGACGCTGCTGCTGCGCGCCTTCCTGGTCATGCAGCAGCAGCCCGCGCTCAAGGGCATGTCGGCCCGCATGCTGCGCGCCATCTGGCACGCGCGCCGGCGCATCGATGCCCAGTTCCGGCGCAATCCGGTCAACCGCCATCTGTTCCTGTCCATCCTGCAACAGCAGCGCGGCATCGTGCATGAACTGCGCAGGATGAACGAACTCAGCATCCTGCCGCGCTATCTGCTGCCCTTCCGCCGCATCGTCGGCCAGATGCAGCACGACCTGTTCCATGCCTACACCGTGGACCAGCACATCCTGATGGTGGTGCGCAACCTGCGCCGCTTCACGATGCCCGAGCACGCGCACGAATACCCGCTGTGCAGCCAGTTGATCGCGAATTTCGACGGCCACTGGATCCTGTACGCGGCGGCCCTGTTCCACGACATCGCCAAGGGCCGCGGCGGCGACCACTCCGAGCTGGGCGCGGCCGAAGCGCGCAAGTTCGCGCGCGAGCACGGCCTGGCCAAGGACGACGCGGCGCTGCTGGAATTCCTGGTGCGCCAGCACCTGACGCTGTCGTCGGTGGCGCAGAAGAAGGACTTGTCGGATCCGCAGGTCATCCAGGAATTCGCGGCGCTGGTGGGCGACACGCGGCACCTGACCGCGCTCTACCTGCTGACCGTGGCCGACATACGCGGCACCAGCCCCAAGGTCTGGAACGCCTGGAAAGGCAAGCTGCTCGAGGACCTGTTCGTCAAGACACGACGAGCGCTGGGCGGCGAGATCCCCGACTCCCGCGCCATCCTGGAAAACCGCAAGGAAGAGGCGCTGGGCGCGCTGCGGCTGGCGGGACTGACGGAGGACGCCCACGAGGCCCTGTGGAAGCAGCTGGACGTGGCCTATTTCCTGCGCCACGAGGCCCCCGAGATCGCCTGGCAGACCCGGCACCTGTACAACAAGGTCAACAGCGAGGCACCCATCGTGCGCGCCCGTCTGGCGCCCATCGGCGAAGGCCTGCAGATCGTGGCCTACGTCAAGGACCAGCCCGACCTGTTCGCCCGCATCTGCGGCTATTTCGACGAACGGCACCTCAGCATCCAGGACGCCCGCATTCACACCACCCGCCACGGCTGGGCGCTGGACAGCTTCATCGTGCTGGCCCAGGGCACGCCCAGCGAGCAGCGCTCGCTGCTGAGCCTGGTCGAACACGAACTGACCCAGCGGCTGGCCACGCCCAATGCCGCCGGCCCCGCCGCGGCCGGCCAGACCGTGCCGCTCGGCCCCCGCCAGTCGCGGCAGTCGCGCATGTTCCCGATCACGCCCGCGATCGAACTGCGGCCGGACGAGCGCGGACAGTCGTGGATACTAAGCGTGACCGCCTCCGACCGGACCGGGCTGCTGCACGCGCTGGCGCGCACCTTCGTCAAGCACGGCATCAACCTCAAGACCGCCAAGGTCATGACGCTGGGCGAACGGGTCGAGGACACCTTCCTGATCGACGGCGACGCGCTGAACAACGCGCGCAGCCAGATCCAGTTCGAGCAGGACCTGCTGGAAGCGCTGCAATGACTAGGGCCCAGCCCCGTTCACGGGGCTGTCGCATGCTTAACCAATTGAAAGCGCGGCTTGCGCCGTCCGGATCCCAAAAGCAACAATAGCCGGGTTGCCCTGCTCCTGGGGCGGCGTACCGATGGGAGCTCCGCACGTGTCCGCACCCGTTCCCCTGCCGGCCAATGACGATGACGACCGCACGTCGTTCTCCAAGGAAAGCCTGAAGCGCGCCTTCTTCGACCACCTGCTCTACACGATAGGCAAGTTTCCGAAGATCTCGGGCAAGAACGACTTCTACCTGGCCCTGGCCCATGCGATACGCGATCGCAGCCTGCAGCGCTGGATCAGCAGCACGGCCCAGTACAACCAGAGCGCGCCGCGCACCGTCGCCTACCTGTCGGCCGAATTCCTGATGGGTCCGCACCTGGGCAACCACCTGATCAACCTGGGCATCGCCGACAGCGTGCGCGAGGCCCTGGCCGAACTGAAGCTGGATTTCGGCGAGATCCTGCGCCAGGAAGAAGAGCCCGGCCTGGGCAACGGCGGCCTGGGCCGCCTGGCCGCCTGCTTCCTGGATTCGCTGGCTACCGGGCAGATCCCGGCCTTCGGCTATGGCATCCGCTACGAATACGGCATCTTCTTCCAGACCATCATCGACGGCTGGCAGGTCGAGAACACCGACAAGTGGCTGCGCTACGGCAACCCCTGGGAAATCCAGCGCGCCGAATGGGCGGTGGAGATCAAGCTGGGCGGCCACACCGAGCAGTACACCGACGACGCCGGCTACCTGCGCGTGCGCTGGGCCCCCGAGAAGACCGTGGTGGGCGTGCCGTTCGATTCGCCCATCCCCGGCTACCGCGTCAACACCACCAACACGCTGCGCCTGTGGCGGGCGGAGGCCACCGAATCCTTCGACTTTTCCGTCTTCAACCAGGGCGACTACCTGGGCGCGGTCAACAAGAAGGTGACGTCCGAGAACCTGACCAAGGTGCTCTACCCCAACGACGAAACCACCCAGGGCAAGGAACTGCGGCTGGAGCAGCAGTATTTCTTCGTGTCGTGCTCGCTGCAGGACATGCTGCGCATCCACCTCGCCCGGGGCGGCGCCATCGGCGACTTCGACAGGAAGTTCGCCATCCAGCTCAACGACACGCACCCGGCCATCGCCATCGCAGAACTGATGCGGCTGCTGGTGGACGAGCACCTGCTGCCGTGGGACCAGGCCTGGAGCATCACCACGCGCTGCTTCTCGTACACCAACCACACGCTGCTGCCCGAGGCGCTGGAGCGCTGGCCGCTGGACCTGTTCCAGCGCATCCTGCCGCGCCACCTGGAACTGATCTACGAGATCAACGCGCGCTTCCTGAATGACGTGCGCATCCATTTCCTGGGGGACGAGTCCCGCATCTCCCGCCTGTCGCTGATCGACGAAAGCGGCGAGCGCTACGTGCGCATGGCGCATCTGGCCTGCGTCGGCAGCCATGCCATCAACGGCGTGGCCGAACTGCACTCGGACCTGCTCAAGCACGGACTGCTGAAGGACTTCTACGAGATGTGGCCCGAGAAGTTCACCAACGTCACCAACGGCGTCACGCCGCGCCGCTGGCTGGTCCTGAGCAATCCGCGGCTGACCTCGCTGGTGACCAGCGCCATCGGCGACGGCTGGGTGACCGACCTGCCCCGCATCCGCCTGATCGAGGACTATATCGACGATGCCGCCTTCCGGCAGGAATGGCGCGCGGTCAAGCGCGCCAACAAGGCGGACCTGGCCGCGCTGATGCTGCGCCGCACGGGCGTGAAGGTCGATCCCGACTCGATGTTCGACGTGCTGGTCAAGCGCATCCACGAATACAAGCGCCAGCACCTGGCGGTCCTGCACATCGTCACCCTGTACCACCGCCTGAAGTCCGGACGGGCGCGCGACCCCCTGCCCCGCACCTTCATCTTCGGCGGCAAGGCCGCGCCCGGCTATCACACGGCCAAGCTGATGATCAAGCTCATCACCTCGGTGGGCGAAGTGGTCAACAACGATCCCGACGTGCGCGACCTGCTCAAGGTGGTGTTCATCCCCAACTTCAACGTCACTCAGGGCCAATGCATCTATCCGGCCGCCGAGCTGTCCGAGCAGATCTCGCTGGCGGGCAAGGAAGCCTCGGGCACCGGCAACATGAAATTCGCGATGAACGGAGCGCTGACCATAGGCACCATGGATGGCGCCAACATCGAGCTGCGCGACCAGGTCGGGGCCGAGAACTTCTTCCTGTTCGGCCATACCGCCGCGGAAGTGCGCCACATCAAGACCGCGGGCTACCACCCCGGCGACTACTACCACAGCCACAGCGAACTGCGGACCTGCCTCGACCTGATCCAGAGCGGCTTCTTCTCGCGCGGCGACACCGAACTGTTCCGGCCGCTGGTCGACGACCTGCTGCGGCACGACCCCTACCTGCTGCTGGCGGACTACCAGTCCTACATCGAATGCCAGGATCTCGTCAGTCAGGCCTATCGCGACACCGAAAGCTGGACGCGCATGTCCATCCTGAATACCGCGCGCTCGGGCAAGTTCTCGTCGGACCGCAGCATCCGCGAATACGCCGAGCAGATCTGGAACGTGAAGCCGGTGCCGGTCGAACTGTACGACGAGGCCGAAATGGAGCACACGCTGCGGTGAAAGCTGGCAAGCGGTGAGAGAATAGCCGCTCTACCCCCCTTTCATCGAGGCCCCATGAAACTCTACTACTCCCCCGGCGCCTGCTCCCAGGCCCCCCACATCGCCCTGCGCGAGGCAGGCATCGACTTCACCTGGGAAAAGGTCGACCTCAGGGCCAAGACCACCGAGACCGGCCAGGACTTCCGCAAGGTCAACCCCAAGGGCTACGTGCCGGCGCTGGAAGTGTCCCCCGGCGTGGTGATGACCGAGCTGGCCGTGCTGCTGCAATACGTCGCGGACCTCGTGCCGGCGCGCAAGCTGGCGCCCCCGCCCGACAGCGCCGAGCGCTACGCGCTGCAAACCTGGCTGGTGTTCATCGCCACCGAGATCCACAAGGGTTTCTCGCCCATGTTCAAGCCCGCGCTGAGCGAGGAAGGCAAGGACGTGTTCCGCCAGATCCTGGCCACGCGCCTGGACTACGTGCAAAGCGAACTGTCGCAGCGCGAATACCTGATGCCCGGCGGTTTTTCCGTGGCCGACATCTACCTGTTCGTGACCACCGGCTGGGCCTCGCGCCTGAACTACGACCTGTCGCGCTGGCCCGCCATCGTGGCCTTCCGCGAGCGCATCGCGCAGCGCCCCGCCGTGCAGGCGGCGCTCAAGGCCGAAGGCTTGTGAATAGGTCCCCCCCTACGCGCTGACGCGCGCCCCCAGGGGCGGCACTGGCGGACCGGCAAAGCCGGATCCGCTGTGCCCTGGATCACTGACGAATCAGGTGGCTCCGTCGCCGCAGGTGGTGCCCACCAGCTGGCCGAGGATGCGGTGGACGTTCTGCATGCTGTCGTCCACCACCACGCGCATGCCCTGCATGGAAATCTCGCCCACGCTGGCGCGCTGGCCCGCGGCATCGTTGGTGACGAGGCACAGCGCCGCATAGTCCAGGTCGAGTTCCCGCGCCAGGGCCGCCTCGGGCATGCCGGTCATGCCCACCATGTCGCAGCCGTCCCGCCCCATGCGGCGGATTTCCGCGGCGGTCTCCAGCCGCGGGCCCTGCGTGCAGCCATAGACGCCGCCATCGACCACGTCTATCCCGCAGGTCCGCGCCGATTCCAGCAGGTCGTGCCGCATGGCGGTCCCGTAGGGCTGGGTCATGTCCACGTGCGCCACCGGCTGGTCGCCGCCTTCGAAGAAGGTGCGGGGCCGTTCGGTGGTGTAGTCGATGATCTGGTCGGGCACGACGATGACGCCGGGCACGAGAGGACCCGTGATGCCGCCCACCGTCGCCACCGACACGATGCGCCGCACCCCGACTTCGTGCAGGGCCCAGAGGTTGGCGCGATAGTTGATGCGGTGCGGGGCCAGCGTATGGCCGTATCCATGGCGGGCCAGGAAGACGATTTCCGCGCCGTCGCCGATGCGGCCGTAGGTCAGCGCCCCCGAAGGTTCGCCATAGGGCGTGCGCACGACCTGGCGGCGCGTCACGACGAGCCCGGTCAAATGGTAGAGGCCGGTGCCTCCGATGATTGCCTGCATGGTTTTCCTTCCCGCGAAGCGGCGCTTCGCCCTGTCAAGACTGCAGCAAGGCCTTCAGGCCGTCTTCGTCGAGCACGGCGATGCCGAGCTCCTGGGCCTTGGCGAGCTTGCTGCCGGCGTCGGCGCCGGCGACGACATAGTGGGTCTTCTTGGATACCGAGCCGGTGACCTTGCCGCCGGCGGCGCGTATCAGTTCGGCCGCGTCCTCGCGGGCCAGCGTGGGCAGCGTGCCGGTCAGCACGAAGATCTTGCCGCCTATGGGGCCCGCCGTGCGGTCCACGACGGTTTCCGTGCCGGGCGTCACGCCGTTGCGCAGCAGGTCGGCCACGACCTCGCGGTTGTGCGGTTCGGCGAAGAAGCGAAAGATGGACGCGGCCACCACGGGTCCGACGTCCGGCACCGCCAGCAGTTCGGCCTCGGCCGCGTTCATCACCGCGTCCAGGTTGCCGAAATGGCGCGCCAGGTCGCGGGCCGTGGACTCGCCCACGTGCCGTATGCCCAGCGCGAAAAGAAACCGGCCCAGCGGCGGCGTACGGGTCGCGGCGATGGACTCGACCAGGTTGCGCGCGGACTTCTCGCCCATGCGGTCCATGCCGGCCAGTTCTTCCTCGTTCAGCGTGTAGAGGTCGGCCAGCGTGTGCACGCGGCCGCGCTCGACCAGCTGGTCGATCAGTTTCTCGCCCAGCCCTTCGATGTCCAGCGCGCGGCGCTGGGCGGCATGCCACAGCGCCTGCTTGCGCTGCGCGGCGCAGAACAGGCCGCCGGTGCAGCGCGCGATGATTTCGTCCTCGGGCCGCTCGATGGCCGATCCGCACACCGGGCACTGGCTGGGCATGACGAACTTGCGGGCGTTGGCGGGACGCTTGTCCAGCACCGGCGTCACGACCTCGGGAATGACGTCCCCGGCGCGGCGGACCACCACCGTATCGCCGATGCGCACGTCCTTGCGCTCGATCTCGTCCTCGTTGTGCAGGGTCGCGTTGGTGACCGTGACGCCGCCCACGAACACCGGCTTGAGGCGCGCCACGGGTGTGATGGCCCCGGTGCGGCCGACCTGCACCTCGATGCCGAGCAGCTCGGTGGTGGCTTCTTCTGCCGGGAACTTGTGGGCAACGGCAAAGCGCGGGGCGCGCGAAACGAACCCCAGCGCGCGCTGCGCCTCGAGCGCGTTGACCTTGTAGACCACGCCGTCGATGTCATAGGGCAGCGAGGCTCGCAGCCCCTCGACCCGCCGGTAGAACGCCAGCAAACCGGCCGCGTCCGACACCAGCTGGCGCTCGCGGTTGACCGGCATGCCCAATTCCTGCAGCCAGTCCAGCATGCCCATGTGGGTATCGAAGGGCGGCGCGTCGGCACGGGCCTCCTTGCCCGGTAGGCTGCCGCGTATCTCGCCCCAGCCGTAGGCGAAGAATCGCAGCGGACGGCGGGCGGTGATGCGCGGATCGAGCTGCCTCAGGCTGCCCGCCGCGGCATTGCGGGGATTGATGAAGACTTTCTCGCCGGCTTCGCGCTGGGCGTCGTTCAGGCGCTCGAAATCCTTGCGGAACAGCAGCACCTCGCCGCGAACCTCCAGCACGTCGGGCACGGGGCCCGCCAAGGTGAGCGGGATGGATCGTATGGTCCGGATGTTGGCGGTGATGTCTTCGCCCGTCTGTCCATCGCCCCGCGTCGCGGCCCGTGCAAACTTGCCGTCTTCGTAGCGCAGGCTGACGGCCAGTCCGTCCAGCTTCAGTTCACAGGCGTACTCGACGGCGGATTCCGTTTCCAGGCCGTCGCGCACCCGCTTGTCGAAGGCCTGGATGTCCTCGTCGTCGAAGGCATTGTTCAGGGACAGCATGGACACCGCGTGGCGCACCGAACCGAAAGCCGACAGCGGCGCGCCCCCCACCCGCTGGGTGGGGGAATCGGGCGTGGCCAGGAGCGGGAACTCCTGCTCGAGCTTGACCAGCTCCGCGAACAGCGCGTCGTACTCGGCGTCGCTGATCAGCGGATCGTCCATCACGTAGTAACGGGCGTTGTGCAAGGCCAGCTCCTGGCGCAACTGCGCCGCCCGCTGCATGGCCTGGTTTTCCCGATCGACCCCCGACACCATATCCACTCCGCCTGCGTGCCTTATCCGAATACCCTCAGGGCACGCACCGAACCGGCCTTCAGGCCGGACTGCTCCAGCCGCGCATACAGCGCCAGCAGTTGCTTGTCGATGGCCGCCTCGGCGCCGTCGGCCAGCGGCCGGCCGTTGTCGTCGACCACCGTGGCTTCCAGGCGCGTGGCCAGCCCGCGGGCGACCTGGGCCATCTGCGCGAAGGCGTGCTCATGGGCGGGCGCGCGGGGCACGTCCAGGATCAGGCTGAGCTGGCCGATGGTGGCCGGTCCGGCCGAACCCAGCGACACGCCGTCGCTGCGGCCCAGCGTGAAGCGGATCGCGCCGTCCTGGTCGACCCAGGGCAGGCGGCCGTCGTGGATGGACGAGAAACCGGCTTCACGGGCGGCGGTCAGCACGTCGCCCGAGGACCAGCGGCGGCTGCTGGCCACCAGGGTCAAGCCGACCTGCGCGTCGAGCGCGGCACACACCGCATCGAGCTTGTTGGCGCGATCCAGCACCGCCTGGGTATCGCTGGCTTCCACCGTGCCGTCGAACCGATCGGCCAGCACGCGCGAGCGCGACAGCGCCTCGGCCCATTCGCCGGCGCTGAGCGGACCGCTGCGATTGGCCAGCAGCACGGCCACCTGGACCGACGCATAGTTCTCGCCGCCGCGGATGGCGGAGCGGTGCGAACCCTCGGCGGTTTCCGCGAATACGCGCAGCGATTTCTGGCCGGCGTGGCGGATGCCCTGCGTGAAGGCCGCCAGTTCGTCGCCCGGCACGGGTTCCAGGAAGGAGACGTCGATGACGGTCTCGCAGGCCTCGTCGGCCTCGTCGGTGTCGTGCTGCTGCACCGCGGCCGCGCCCTCCACCGGCGCGTCCATGCCCCCGACGATGTTGGCCTCGGCGGCTTCCGCTGCGCCGAGCCCCGGCTCGCGGCGTACGCCTTCCGCCTTGGGCAGGCCCGCTTCGATGCCGTGCAGCAAGGGGTCCTTGCCCGAATCCGGGAAGCCGTCCTGTATCTGCTTGCGGGCGCGGCGGTCCTGCCACCAGTTCAGTCCAAGCACGACGACGATGGCCAGAACGCCAAGGGCGATGAGCCCGGTTTGTAGATCACTCATTGGTGTGTTCCCGATGGCGGGGCATGGTGGAAAGAGTGCCGGTTCGCGGGCTGCCGGCTCATCAGGCGGCCTCGACGGCAAGTTGCATGGCCGAGTCGATGTCGACGGCCACGATGCGAGAGACGCCCTGCTCCTGCATGGTCACGCCAACCAGCTGGTGCGCCATTTCCATCGCGATCTTGTTGTGCGAGATGAACAGGAACTGGGTCTGTTCGCTCATCCGGCGCACCAGGTTCGCGTAGCGCTCGGTGTTGGCGTCGTCCAGCGGCGCGTCGACCTCGTCCAGCAGGCAGAACGGCGCCGGGTTGAGCTTGAACATGGCGAACACCAGCGCGGTGGCGGTCAGGGCCTTCTCGCCGCCGGACAGCAGGTGGATGGTGCTGTTGCGCTTGCCCGGAGGCTGGGCCATGACCTGCACGCCGGCGTCCAGGATTTCTTCGCCGGTCATCACGAGCTTGGCCTCGCCGCCGCCGAACAGCGACGGGAAGAGTTCGCCGAAGTTGCGGTTGACGGTATCGAAAGTTTCCTGCAGCAACTGGCGCGTCTCGCGGTCGATCTTGCGGATGGCGTCCTCGAGCGTGTCGATGGCGGACTGCAGGTCGGCCTGCTGGGCATCCAGATAGGTCTTGCGTTCGCGCGAGGCGTTCAGCTCGTCCAGCGCGGCCAGGTTGACCGCGCCCAGGGCGGCGACCTCGCGGGCCAGGCGCTGCACTTCCGCCTGCAGCCAGTTGGGGCGCTGCCACTCCTTGGGCAGCGCGTCGAGCTGCTCGCCCAGCGCCGCCAGGTCCAGTTCCTGCCCGGCCAGTTGCTCGGCATATTGTTCCTGCGCCAGGCGGGCCGCCTGTTCCTTCAGTTGCAGCTCGGTGATGCGGCTGCGCAGCGGCTCGAGCGAACGCTCGATGCCCAGGCGCTGCTCGTCGGCCGCACGCAGTTGCGCGGCCAGGGTATCCATCTCGATGCGGGCGCGGTTCAGCACCTGTTCGCGCTCGCTGCGCAATTCGAGCGCGGATTGCAGGCCGGCCTGGGCCGCCGCGTCGTCCAGCACGCGCAGTTCCTGCTGCACCCGCTCGGCCTCGGTGGCGGCGCGCTGGCTTTGCTCGCCCGCCAGCTGCAGGCTGCGGCGCAGTTCGTCGATGCGGGCGCGCAGGCCCCGCTCGGCGAAGCTGGCCTCCTGGGCCGACCGTTCGAGTTCGCGCAGGCGGTCGCGCGCGCGCTGGACGTCGGCTTCGCGTTGTTCCTGGGCCATCTGCGCGTCCTCGAACGCGGACTGCTTGTCGCCCAGCTGGGTATCCAGGATCTCGAAGCGGCCTTCGGCCTCTTCCTTGCGGATGCGGGCTTCTTCTTCCTGGGCTTCCAGCTCGGCGCGTTCTTCGCGGATGCGCCCGGCGCGTTCCTCGGACTGGGCAGCCTGCTGCGACAGCTTGGAATGCTCGAGCTGGATGGCGTGCAGCCGTTGGGTGACCTCGGCCAGGCGCTGGCGTGAGGCGGGCAAGGCCTGGGCCACCTGCTGGTAGCCGGCTTCCGCGCGCGCCACGGCGGAGCGGGCCTCGTCGGCGATGAGCTGCTGCGCCTTCAACTGGCGTTGCAGGTTCTCGATCTCCTGCTGGCGCGCCAGCATGCCGGCCTGCTCGGAATCGGGGGCGTAGAAACGGACGCTGTTGTGCCCGATCAGGTGCCCTTCCTTGACCACGAACTGGCCGCCCTCGGGCAGCTGGGTGCGCGCGGCCAGCGCCTGGGTGGCGTCGGCGGCCGTGTAGACGTCGCGCAGCCAGTCGGCCATCAGGGAACGCAGGCCCGGATCGGTGATGCGCAACAGCGAGGCCAACGGCGTCAGCGCCGCCGGCGCGGCGGCCGGCGCCGTGGCCGGCGGCATCTGGTAGAAGGCCAGCCGCGCGGGCGGCGAGTCGCCGAAGAAAGCCTTGGCCCATTCGAGATTGCTGACTTCCAGCGCGGCCAGCCGCTCGCGCAGCACGGCTTCCAGCGCCGTTTCCCAGCCGGGCTCGATATGCAGCTTCTGCCACAGGCGGCCGAGCTGCGTCAGTTCATGCTTTTCCAGCCAGGGATGCAGCGCGCCCTGCTTCTGCACGTCCTGCTGCAAGCGGGTCAGGGCCGAGAGCCGGGCCTCGATCTGCGAGACGGCGGCCGCTTCCCTCTGCACCAGCTCCTGGGCCTGGCGGCGGCCGGCATCGACCTGCGGCAGCTGGGCGTCCAGCGTGGACAGTTCCTGCCGGGCATGCTCGACGCGCTGCTCGGTATCGGCCAGGTCGCCCGTCAATTGTTCCAGCCGCACCGGATCGGGGCGCTGCAGGTTGCGTTCTTCCTGCTCCAGGCGCTCGCGGCGCTGCGCCAGGGCCTGCAACTGGCGGTCGGCTTCGCGCTGCTCCTGGGCGGTCAGGGCCAGGTTCTGCTCGACCTGGGACAACGCGCCGCGCAGCTCGGACAAGCCGGACGCGGCATCGCGCACCTTGGCCTCGACGTCGGGCAACTGGGCCTGCGCCTCTTCGGCCACGATGCGCGCTTCCTCGGCCCGGGCCTCGCCCACGGCCAGGTCTTCCTCGGCCTGCGCCAGCTGGTCGCTGCCGGTCTCGTGCTGCTCGTTCCACTGGGCGATCTGCTGTTGCAGCTGCGCCAGCTGGGCCTGCATGCGGTTGCGGGCCTCGACCACGTACTTGATCTCGGCCTCGAGCCGGCTGACCTCGGCATTCGCCTCGTACAGCCCGCCCTGCGCGGCATGGACGGCATCACTGGCGGCATAGTGCGCCTGGCGCGTGCCCTCCAGGTCGGACTCCAGCTTGCGCAGGCCGGCCATGGCGGCCTCGAGGTCGGTCTGGGCCTGTTCGATGGCCAGCGCGTGCTTCATGCGGTCGCCGTCGGCCTCGCGCTTCTTCAGCAGCCACAGGAAACGCTGCTTCTGTTCGCTTTCCGCCTGGAATCCCTGGTAGCGCTGGGCGACTTCGGCCTGCGCCTCGAGCTTTTCGAGCTGGGTGGCCAGTTCGCGCAGGATGTCCTCGACCCGGGTCATGTTCTCGCGCGTGTCGGACAGGCGGTTCTCGGTCTCGCGGCGGCGTTCCTTGTAGCGCGACACGCCGGCGGCCTCTTCCAGGAACACGCGCAGTTCGTCGGGCCGGGCCTCGATGATGCGCGAGATCATGCCCTGGCCGATGATGGCGTAGCCGCGCGCCCCCAGGCCGGTGCCCAGGAAGATGTCATGGATGTCGCGGCGGCGGACCTGCTGGTTGTTGACGAAATAGCTGCTGGTGCCGTCGCGGGTCAGCACGCGCTTGACGGCGATTTCGCCGTACTGGCTCCATTGTCCGGACGCCCGGCCCTCGGCATTGTCGAACACCAGTTCGACCGAGGACCGCGCCGCCGGCTTGCGGTTGACCGATCCGTTGAAGATCACGTCCTGCATGGACTCGCCGCGCAGCTCGGAGGCCTTGGATTCGCCCAGGACCCAGCGCACGGCATCGATGATGTTGGACTTTCCGCAGCCATTGGGCCCCACCACGCCGACCAGCTGGCTCGGCACCTGGATGGACGTGGGGTCGACGAACGACTTGAAACCTGCGAGTTTGATCTGGGTAAGTCGCACCGGAAACGAAGCTTCGCTTAAAAAGACAGGAAAAGGAACCGATCCGCTCCCGAGCCGGTCGGATATGGCAAAACGCGCCCTACCTCCGACTCAGGGCACCGAGGATCCGGCTCCGCCGGTCCGCCAGTGCCGCCCCCTTGAGGGGGCCGCGCGAAGCGCGGAGGGGGTGGGGCCCATACACCTTCGTATAATACCAAAGGGTCATCGGCAAGGTTACGCCAGGAGCCGCCGCCCAGCCTGTTTTTTCATTTTCGTTACGTATAGATCGCAAGAGACATGCCCTCTCAACCCAGCAAGAGCCTAGACACTTTCACCAACCCCAGCCCGGGGCGCGACTTCCAGATCCACATCGAGGTGCCCGAATTCACCTGCCTGTGCCCGATGACCGGACAGCCGGACTTCGCCCTGCTGATCATCGACTACATCCCCGACCAGCTGTGCGTCGAGCTCAAGAGCCTGAAGCTCTACGCCTGGAGCTTCCGCAACGAAGGCAAGTTCCACGAAGCGGTCACCAACGAGATCCTGGACGACCTCGTGCGCGCGCTGTCCCCGCGCTTCATGCGGATCACCGCCAAGTGGTACGTGCGCGGCGGCATCTTCACCAACGTCGTCGCCGAGCACCGCCAACCCGGGTGGACACCGCAGCCCGCCGTGCAACTGCAGGAATTCGCGCCCGGCAGCAATATCCGCGGGTAACTACCACCGGATCGGCCGGGACGCGATGCGGAACCTGCGCTACGATGCGCGGCACGCATTCCTGCCGTAGTGCCCCGAGTGAGGCACTTTCCGATCCACTCAAAGGCACACGAGTCCACGCCTACCGATGAAACGCGGCTTTTACCTGATCATGGCGGCGCAGTTTTTTTCCTCGCTCGCCGACAATGCGCTTTTCATCGCCGCGATCGCGTTGATCCAGCAGTTGGACGGACCGGACTGGATGACGCCCATGATCAAGTGGTCGTTCGCCCTGGCCTATGTCCTGCTGGCCGCCTTCGTGGGCGCGTTCGCGGACTCCTTCCCCAAGGGCCGCGTGATGTTCGCCACCAACTCGGTGAAGATCATCGGCTGCCTGACCATGTTCGCCCATGCCAGCTTCGGGCTGGCCGACCACCACCAGGTCTATACGGTGTGCGCGGCCTACGCGCTGGTGGGCATAGGCGCGGCGGCCTACTCGCCCGCCAAGTACGGCATCATCACCGAACTGCTGCCGCCCGAGCAGCTCGTCAAGGGCAACAGCTGGATCGAAGGGCTGACCGTGGTGTCCATCATCCTGGGCGTGGTCCTGGGCGGCGCGCTCATCAGCCCCAAGGTCTCGGCCTGGCTGCTGTCGCTGGACCTCAGCCCCGGCTTCGGTCCCGACATCCAGACGCCGGCCGAGGCCGCCATCATGGTCATCGCGCTGGTGTACCTGGTGGCCGCCTTCTTCAACCTGCTCATCCCGTCCACCGGCGTGTGCTACCCGCGCCAGCAGCGCAACCCCATCAGGCTCATGACCACCTTCGGCTGCTTCGTGGCCACGCTGTGGCGCGACAAGCTGGGCCAGATCTCGCTGGCGGTGACCACCCTGTTCTGGGGGGCCGGCGCGACGCTGCAGCTGATCGTGATCGAATGGGGCCGCGTGCAGCTGGGGCTGCCGCTGAACAAGGCCTCCATCCTGATGGGCGTGGCGTCGGTAGGGACCATCCTGGGCGCCACGCTGGCCGGCAAGGTGCCGCTGCACCATGCGCTGGCCGTGCTGCCCATGGGGGTGGTGATGGGCCTGGTCGTGATGCTGATGCCGCTGGCCTACGAACCCTGGTTCGTCTATGCGCTGCTGATCGCCATCGGCGGCCTGGGGGGCTTCTTCGTCGTGCCGATGAACGCCCTGCTCCAGCACCGGGGCCACGTGCTGCTGTCGGCCGGCCACTCGATCGCGGTCCAGAACTTCAACGAGCAGTTGAACATCCTGCTGATGGTGGCGGTTTATTCGCTGATGTTGGGCATGCAGATTCCCATCAACACCATCATCATCATCTTCGGCACGCTGGTAGCCTGCCTGATGCTGCTGATCATGGGCTGGAACCGCCACAACCACCGCACCCACCCGGACCTCGACCTGGTGATAGGCAGCCGCGCGCACGGCACGGCGCTGCGCGGGGACTAGCCCCGCGCGCGGCGGCCATCAGTTCCCGGGCCGCCCCACCGACAGGGCCAGCTGCAAGTCCTGCCAGGCCTTGACCTTCTCGGCCGGGCTGCGCAGCAGATAGGCCGGATGGTAGCTCACCACCACCGGCACCTTCCTTCCCGCCACCGACAGGCTGTGCACCTTGCCCCGCAGGCTGCCTATGCGCGCGTCGGTCTCCAGCAGGGTCTGCGCCGCGAACCGCCCCAGCACCAGGATCATTTCCGGGTTGATGAACGAGATCTGCCGCATCAGGTAGGGACTGCAGCGCGCCACTTCCTCGGGCAGCGGGTCGCGGTTGCCGGGCGGACGGCATTTGATGACGTTGGCGATGAATACATCGTGCTGGCGCGAGCGCGCGATGGAGGCCAGCATGCTGTCGAGCAGTTTGCCCGAGCGCCCCACGAAAGGCGCGCCCTGCTTGTCTTCCTGTTCGCCCGGCGCCTCGCCCACCAGCAGCCAGCGCGCCTTGGGCGAGCCGGTGCCGAACACGGTTTGCGTGCGCCCCTTGCACAGGCCACAGGCCACGCAGTCGCGCACCTCGTCCTGCAACGCGGCCCAGGCCTGCTCGGGATCGGCGGGCATGGCGGCCGGCGCCGGGAGCTCCTGCATGGGAATTTCCTGCACGAGGGCCACGGGTTCGGCCCTCTCGGGCTCGACGGCGGGGACGGTCGCCACGGATTCCCGCACCGGACTCTGCGGAGGTGCCACGGGCACCTCCGCCGCCGGCGCAAGCTCGGGTGCGGCCGCCGGCGCGGCAGCGCCGGGCAGGTTCCACAGCCGCTCCACGCCCAGCTCGCGCAGCCAGGCGCGCCGGACCGCGCTCATGCCATCGGCGCCGTTGCGCTCAGTCGCCATGGAAACCTCCGGGAATGGGATGGACTGCCAGCGCCTTGCGCATGACGATCGCGTCTTCCCGCCCGCGCAGCGACGGGTAGTAGCCGCGGCGCAAGCCGATGCGTTCGTAGCCCGAGCGTTCGTACAAGCCCTTGGCCACCAGGTTCGAGGGCCGCACCTCCAGCAGCAGGCTGTGCGCCTGGCGCGCGGCGGCGCACTGCTCGACCCAGGCCAGCAACCGCCGGCCCAGCCCCAGGCCCTGCGCCTGCGGCGCCACGCTGATGTTCAACAGGTGCGCCTCGTCCAGCGCCACCATCACGATGCAATAGCCCAGCAGGCGTTCGCCGTCGCGCACCACCCAGGCGTCGTAGCCCGAGCGCAGCGAATCGGCGAAATTGCCGCGCGTCCAGGGAAAGGAATAGATCTGGCGCTCGACCGCGTCCACCTGGTCCAGATCCTGTTCCGTCATGGGACGGCAGGCCTGCCCCCAGCCCGCCAGGATGCTCGCCGCGTCGATCGATGCCCGGCCCTGCACCGCGTTCATGATTGCGCTCCCGATGTGGCGACACGGGGATTGCCCCCCGCCCCGGCTTGCCTTTCCGCGGTGGTGAAAGCCACCTTGTCCCGCACGTACAAGGGCGCGGCCAGCTCCGGCGCGACGGTTTCGCCGCGCAGGTAGGCGCCATGCGCCAGTCGGGCGACCGCGGCGGCGGTGGGCCGGGCAACGTCCGCCCGCTCGTCCGGGCCGAAGCCGGCGAAGACTTCCGGATAGGCGGCCGCCGCGTCGCCGCACAGCCAGGGCGCCTGCGCGCCCAGGGCCGCCAGGCGCCCGCGCAGCCAGGCCTCGAGCCCGTCGCCCGCCATCAGTTGCGGTTCGATCAGGCAGGCCAGCCGGTCGGCCGATTCGCGGCGGTAGACCGCCAGATAGATTTCCTGCATGCGCGCATCCATGGCCACCACCAGCGGCCGCTGGCCGGGATCCCGGACCTGCTGCGCCACGGCGGCATGCGACACCACGGGTATCACCGGCCGGCCCAGGGCGAACCCCAGACCCTGCGCCACCCCGCAGGCGACCCGCAGCCCGGTGAATCCCCCGGGCCCCTGCCCGAAGGCGATGGCATCGAGCTGCGTCCGGGCGATGCCGGCCTCGTCCAGCACCTCCTGCACCATGGGCAGCAGCCGGGCCGAGTGCTCCTGCACGCCCTGGTGCTCGCGCACGAGAAGGTCGACGGCACCGGCATCCGCGGCGCGCAACAAGGCCACGCCGCACCAGGCGGAGGAAGTTTCCAGGGAAAGGATATGCAGCGACATGGGCTGCAATTGTAAGACCAGATGAGGGGAAATACCGGGATCTGCACCCGGTTTTCAGTGCTTGTGCTTGCGATAGGGTTCGTACACTTCTTCGCTGGCACGGCGGATTTCCTGCCGCAACAGCACCCTTTCCTCGGAAGACAGCTTGCGCGGCCCGACCCGCCGTTCGTCCTGGCTGACCGGACCTGCCCAGGGATCCATGGAGGCGCGCACGACGCCGGACTGTCCCGCCGGGGGCACGTTGGCCGCGCGCGCCGCATCGACCTGCTCGTCGGCCCGTGAAACCGCGCTTTCGACCTGGCCGGCGAATCCGCCGGAGGCGGGGTCGACGGGGCGTACCGCGTCGGCACGGGGCAGCGCTGCGCGGGGGTCGCGGACCTGGCCGATCGCCGCGCCACCAGCCAATACCGTTATCATCACGAACAGCCCACCCAGCATGATCGCCGCGCTGGAGCCTGCCGTACGAGTGGAGTCGAATACTTTGTTCACGTTTCAATCATACGATGTACCCATGACAGCGTCATAGATGCCTGCGTGACCAAACGGGCATTTATGTAACAACCAATGTCCCTCCCTGGATTGATACAAACTCCTCCGTTACATTCGCGCCATGTCACTAGCCAACGCCCCCAAGAAAATCCTCGTCGTCGACGACGACGTGCGGCTGCGCGATCTGCTGCGCCGCTACCTTGCCGAACAGGGCTTCTCCGTCTGGGTCGCGGAAAACGCCCAGACCATGAACAAGCTCTGGCAGCGAGAGCGTTTCGACCTGCTCGTGCTCGACCTGATGTTGCCGGGAGAGGACGGCCTGTCGATCTGCCGCCGCCTGCGCGGCGCCCGCGACAGCACGCCCATCATCATGCTGACGGCCAAGGCCGAGGATGTCGACCGCATCGTCGGGCTGGAGATGGGCGCGGACGACTACCTGCCCAAGCCCTTCAATCCCCGCGAACTGCTGGCGCGCGTCAACGCGGTGCTGCGCCGCCGGGGTCCGGAAGAGCATCCCGGCGCGCCCAGCCAGGACAATGAATCGGTTACGTTCGGCCCCTACGTGCTGAACCTGGCGACCCGCACCCTGACGCGCGACAACGAACCCGTGGCCCTGACCACGGGCGAATTCTCCGTGCTCAAGGTCTTCGCCCGCCATCCCAAGATCCCGCTGTCGCGGGACAAGCTGATGGAACTGGCGCGCGGCCGCGAATACGAAGCCTTCGATCGCAGCCTGGACGTGCAGATCTCCCGGCTGCGCAAGCTGATCGAGCCCGATCCGGCCAAGCCCGTGTTCATCCAGACTGTGTGGGGCCTCGGCTACGTATTCGTGCCCGATGGGGGCAGTTGATCCGCTCGTAGGCATTCATGTCGGTCGCCCTGCGCGTCGCGTCCAGGCTGGGTTTATTCAGCCGGACCTTCCTTTTGCTTACCGTCCTGATGACGGCAAGCCTGGCAGCATGGCTCCAGGCTTTCCGCAGCATGGAGGTCGAACCGCGCGCGCAGCAGGTGGCCCAGCAGATCGTCACCGTCGTCAACATCACCCGCGCCGCCCTGATCCATTCCGCGCCGCAGGAACGCCGCTATCTGCTTCTGGACCTGGCCACCAACGAAGGCATCCAGATCTATCCCCATGAAAAGGATGACATCACCGTCCGCCTGCCCGACCGCCAGGTCCTGCAGCGGGTGGAAGAACAGGTGATCGACCGCCTGGGGCCCGAAACCATCGTGGCCTGGGAAGTCAACCGCATCCCCGGCCTGTGGGTCAGCTTCTCCATCGACGACGACGACTACTGGATGGTGGTCGAGCGCGACCGCGCCGAACGCGTGCCCGGCGTCGAATGGCTGGGCTGGGGCGCGGCCGCGCTGCTGCTGTCGCTGCTGGGCGCGGCGGTCATCGTCGGCTTCGTCAACCGGCCGCTGTCGCGCCTGTCGCGGGCCACGCTGGCGCTGTCGCGCGGCGAGACCCCGACGCCGCTGCCGGAAAGCGGCCCCGAGGAAATCCGCCGGGTCAACACCAACTTCAACCGCATGGTCGAGGAACTGGACCGCGCCGAGGCGGACCGCGCGCTGATGCTGGCGGGCATCTCGCACGACCTGCGCACACCGTTGGCCCGGTTGCGGCTGGAGATCGAGCTGAGCGGCGTTTCCGAAGCCAGCCGCGACGCCGTGGACGAGGACCTGGCCCAGATCGACCGCACCATCGGGCAGTTCATGGAATATGCCCGCCCCTCCAGCGCGCCCGACCGCAACACCAATATTTCCGAACTCGTGTCCGAAATGGTCGAGCGCGAATGCAGCCACACCGAGACGCTGGGCGGTTCGCTGCAGGTCACGATCACCCCCAATCAGTGGGCGCGCATCGCCGCCCCCGACCTGCAGCGCGTGGTCGGCAACCTGCTCGAGAACGCGCGGCGCTACGGCCACAAGCCGGGCGAAGCACCCCACATCGACCTGACCGTCAGCAGCCAGGGCAGCAACGTGCTGATCGACGTGTCCGACCACGGCCCCGGCGTCAAGGCCGAGGACGTGCCCCGCCTGACCCGCCCCTTCACCCGGGGCTCGGATGCGCGGACCAACGCCGGCGGCGCCGGACTGGGCCTGGCCATCGTCAAGCGGCTGCTGCAACGCGCAGGTGGTACCCTAAACCTCCTGAACCGGGATGGCGGCGGTCTGACCGCCCGCATCACCCTGCCGGCCTCCTCGCAAAAATCGGTCGACGCCAAGTAGGCGGCCCCGGCCGCCGGCGCGCGAGGCCGGCGCTGTCCGAGGAGCGTGCATGAAAACCATCGGAGCCAAGCTCGAACCCTTCAAGGTGCATGGCGTCAAGCCAGGCTTCAACGAGGCCGAGGAAAACGGCGCCTCGGCCTTCGAGACCCTGAGCGAGACCTCGTTTCCAGGCAAGTGGAAGGTCATCTATTTCACCCCCAAGGATTTCTCCGACATCTGCGCCAGCGAGATCGAGGGCTATGCCGCGCTGGCCGAGCCCCTGGCGCAGCGCGGCGCGGTCCTGATGGGCGGGTCCGTCGACAATGAATACGCCAAGCTGGCCTGGCGCCGCGCCGTGCCCGCGCTGGCGAACCTGAACCACTACCAGTTCGCCGACGGCGCGGGCGCGCTGGTCGACCAACTAGGCATCCGCGACCGCGGCGAAGGCGTGGCCCTGCGCGCCACGTTCATCGTCGACCCGGACAACACCATCCAGCACGTGTCAGTGAACAACCTGAAGGTCGGCCGCTGTCCGGAGGAAACGCTGCGGGTGCTCGACGCCCTGCTGACGGGCCAGTTCTGCCCCCCCAACCGCCCTGTGGGCGATCCCCCGTCGAAAAGGCCCTGAGCGCCAGGCAAGCCGCGACCGGAGCTGCATGGCCGGCCGGATCAGCGCCGGTCGGCCTCCAGCACCCCCGGCACTTCGCGTATGCCCGCCAGCGCGCGCACCAGGTGCTCGCCGTTGCCGACCTCGGCGGTGAAGACCATGCGGGCGATGGCCTGCCTGCTTTGCGTATTGACGCCGATGACGTTGATGCGTTGCCGCGCGAAGACTTCCGAGATGTCGCGCAGCAGCCCGTGACGGTCGTTGGCCAGCACCACGATGTCCACGGGATAGACGGCGTCGCGCGTGTCGCCCCAGGTCACGTCGATGACCCGCTCGGGTTCGCGCGCGGCCAGCGAGCGAAAGCTCTTGCAATCGCAGCGATGGATGGACACGCCCCTGCCCCGCGTCACGAAGCCCGAGATGGGGTCGGGCGGCGCCGGCCGGCAGCACTTGGCCAGTTGCGTCAGCAGCGCATCGACGCCCACCACCAGCACGCCGCTCTTGCCCGCGTGGACCGCGCTTTCCGGCCGGCTGTCGCGCGTGAGCGCGGACAGGTCGGGACCGGCATCGGGCGGCGGCGCCTCGAAGGCGCTCGCGACGTGCCGCAGGCTGAATTCGTCCTTGGCCAGCGCGATGTACAAGTCCTCGGCGCACGCGAAGCCCAGTTGCTGGGCCAGCGATTCGAGATTGGTCGCGGTCTTGCCCAGGCGCTGCAATTCCTTTTCCAGCATGCCCTGGCCCTGGGCGATGCGCTCCTGGATGTCGATGGCGTTGAACCAGGCGCGCACCTTGGCCCGCGAGCGCTGGCTGGCCAGGTAGTTCAGCTGGGGATTGAGCCAGTCGCGCGAGGGCCCGCCCGACTTGGTGGCAATGATCTCCACCGTCTGGCCGGTGGCCAGGCGCGTGTTCAGCGGCACCATGGCGCCATCCACGCGCGCGCCGCGGCAGCGGTGCCCGAGATCCGTATGGACCTGGTAGGCGAAATCCACTGGCGTCGCGCCCGGCGGCAGTTCGATCACCCGCGCCTGCGGCGTCAGCACGTAGATGTTGTCGGCCAGCGTGTCGAGCGCCGTCTGTCCGATCTGGTCGTCGACCTGGACATCGGCCTTCCAGGCCAGCAGTTGGCGTATCCAGCTGAGCTTGCGGTCGTATTCCGAATCGGCGCTGACCTGCCCGCCCTTGGCGCCCGCTTCCTTGTAGCGCCAGTGCGCGGCCATCCCGAATTCGGCGAACTGGTGCATCTCGCGCGTGCGGATCTGCACCTCGAAGGGCCGGCCGTCGTGGTCGTAGACCACGGTGTGCAGCGACCGATAGCCGTTGGGCTTGGGCCGCGAGATGTAGTCGTCGAACTCGTCGGGCACCGGCGTCCACAGATGGTGCACCAGCCCAAGCACCGTGTAGCAGGTACGGATGTCCTCGACGATGATGCGCAGTGCGCGCAGGTCGTACAGGTCGGCGAAATCCAGGCGCCGGTTGCGCATCTTGTTCCAGATGCTGTAGATGTGCTTGGGCCGGCCGGTGACGTCGGCGGCAATGCCCGCGCCCGCCAATGCCTGGCGCACCCGCGCGATGGCGTCGGCGATGAAGGCTTCGCGCTCGATGCGCTTTTCCTCCAGCAGCCGGGCGATTTCCTTGTAGCGGACGGGCTCCAGGAAGCGGAAGGCCAGGTCTTCCATTTCCCACTTGACCTGCCAGATACCCAGGCGGTTGGCCAGCGGTGCGTAGAGTTCCAGCGTCTCGCGCGACAACGCCTCGGGCAGCGGCACCTTGTGCTGGGCGTGCCAGCGCAGGGTCTGCAGGCGCGATGCCAGCCGCATCAGCACGATGCGCAGGTCGGCCGCCATGGCCAGCAGCATCTTGCGCAGCATCTCGGCCTGCGCGCCGCTGCCGGCCGAGGCATCGCTGGCGTCGCGGGTGACCTGGCCCAGCCGGATCAGGGCACGGTAGCCGTGCACCAGCTTGCCGATCTCGGGACCGAACTGGAGCGTGACCGGATCCTTGTGCGGATTGGCGCTGACGTCGCGGTCGCCCACGGCAATCGCCAGCAGCGCCGCCATGCGGGTGTGGCCGTCCACCTGCAAGCCCGCCAGGATCGCCACCACGCCGGCCGCGTGCTCGGCCCAGCCCTCGCCCTCGGGCACGGCCGGTTCGCGCGCATAGCGGGGAAACGACCATTCGAGCGCCTTCTGCAAGTCCAGTTGCGCCGCCTCCGACAGGCCGGCATTGGCCGCCTGTTGCCAGTCGGGACCGAAGGTCGCCGACGCGGTCGCGGAAGTCTCGGGAGCGGATGAGTTCATGGTCTTACACTTGGGGCGCTGCCGGCCTTTCCTGGCCGCCGGCACGGTACTCTAGTCGCTTATCCACCAGGGAAGTTCATTGTATGTTGGGATGGCTGTTTGCCCGCGGCGCATCGAAGCACCGCGTGGAGCAGATGCAGGCTCGCATCAATCCGGAATTATGGACCCAAACGCTGGCCTCGCATGCATTCCTCGCGCGCCTGAACGAGGACGAACGCGACGCACTGCGGGCGCGGACGGCGTGGTTCCTGGCCAGCAAGACCATGACCGGCGCGGCCGGCCAGGTCCTGACCGACGAGATACGCCTGTCCATCGCGGTACAGGCCTGCCTGCCCATCCTGTACCTGGATCCGGGCCTGTACGAGGGGTGGTCCGAGGTCATCGTCTATCCGGGCGGCTTCCTGATCCCCCGCTCCGACATGGACGAGGACGGCGTGGTGCACGAATATGTCGAGGAAGCCGCCGGCGAGGCCTGGGATGGCGGCCCCATCGTGCTGTCCTGGGAGGACGCCAGCCCCGGCCTCGCGCGGCCGGCGGGTTTCAACGTCGTCATCCACGAGTTCGCCCACAAACTCGACCTGCAATACGGTCAGGCCGACGGCATGCCCAGCCTGCACGCGCATGCGGGGATCCGGCCCAGGCTGTGGCGCGGCGTGCTGGAACGCAGCTACGACGCCCTGCTGGCCCGGCTGGAGGAAATCGAGGCGGCCATCCCGCCCGACGTGGATCCGGAATCCGAGGAAGCGGATCAGTGGTATGCGCAGTTGCCGCTGGATCCGTATGCGGCCACGGACGAGGCCGAGTTCTTCGCCGTCAGTTCCGAGGCGTTCTTCGTGCATCCCGAGCCGCTGTGGCGCGCGATGCCCGAATGGTATGCGTTGCTGACGCAGTACTACCGGCAGGATCCGCTGGGAACCGGGCCCGCGCTGCCCCGCTGAACGGGCGGCGTCCGGCCCGGGCAGACCGGGATCAGACCGCGGCGGTGACGACGATCTCGACCTTGTATTCCGGCGCGGCCAGCTTGGCCTCGACCGTGGCGCGGGCGGGGGTGTGGCCGGCCGGCACCCAGGCGTCCCAGACGGAGTTCATCGCGGCGAAGTCGGCGATGTCGGCCAGGAAGATCTGCGCGCGCAGGATGCGGGTCTTGTCGGTGCCGGCGGCGGCCAGCAGCTTGTCGATGGCGGCCAGCACCTGGCGGGTCTGGTCCGCCGGATCCTTGGAGGGATCCTCGGCTACCTGGCCGGCCAGATAGGCCACGCCGCCGTGCACGACCATTTCGGACATGCGCTTGCCGACACTGAAACGCTCGATGCTCATGGTGTTTTCCTCTTTGTGGAGCAGATTCGGAGCCGCAAGCATAGCAGGCCGTGGTGGCCGCTAGTCGCGCAGGAAACCGTCCACCAGATCCAGCTGCGCCGGCGTCATGAACGTGGGCGCATGCCCGACGCCGGCGACCTCGACGTATTGCGCATGCGGGTTGCGGGCGAGCATCCCCGCCACGGTGTCCGGGGTCAGCAGGTCCGACTGTTCGCCGCGCACGATCAGGATGGGACACTCGATGTTGGTGTAGACGTGCCACAGCGCGGCTTCGGCCGCGACGGCCGTGGCCGGGTCCATGGCCGCGAAGGCCTCGGCGATGGCCGGATCGTAGTGCATGGTCCACGGACCGGCCGGGCCATCGGCCTGGCGCACCACGTGCCGCGTCAGCTCGTCCCACTGTTCCGCGGTATGCGGGCCGAACGAAGCCGATACCGTGCTGACGTAGGCCCGTGCTTCCTCGAAACTGCCGAAGGCCGGCGCCTTGCCCACGTACTGCCCGATGCGCGACAGCGCCGCCGGGTCCAGATGCGGGCCCACGTCGTTCAGCACCAGCTTGTCGATGGGCGACGCCTGCAGGCCCGCCAGCGCCATGCCGATCAGGCCGCCCAGCGAGGTCCCGAACCAGTGCAGGGTCTCGGCCTGCACCCGGGCCAGCAGCGGCATCATGTCCGCCACGTATTGCGGCACCGTGTAATAGGCGGAATTGACGAGCCAGTCCGAGCGGCCGCGCCCCACCACGTCCGGGCAGACCACCCGGTAGCGGCCGGCCATGCGCCGCGCCAGCGCGTCGAAATCGCGGCCCGAGCGGGTCAGGCCGTGCGCGCAGACCAGCACGTGGTCATTGGACGGATCCCCCCACTCCCAGTACGCCATGCGATGCAGGCCCGCCGGGCTCAGGCAGGTCACGAACTCCAGGCGGGGCTGGAGGGAGTCGGGCGAGGCGTCGTGATTCATGAAGGCGTTCCTTGCTGGGCCGGACTCGGGATTGTAGCCACCGCCGTCACGGCGCGGTGTGCCAATAGCGGCGCCTGGACTCGCGCTCGCGGTCGACCCGCAGCCCCCCGGCTTGCGAGGTGAACACCAGCGCCCCGTGCTGGTCGGTGCGGTGGAACACGGCGCCCGCGCGCTGCCACCGCCGCTGCGCGTCGGGGTGCGGGTGGCGGTAGCGGTTCAGGTAGCCCGCCTGCGCCACGGCGTGCGAGGCCCGCGTGGCCGCGACCAGCGCCGGACTGGACGAACCCCGCGACCCGTGGTGCGGCACGGCCACCACATCGGCGGCCAGATCCCGGGCGCCCGCCAGGCCCGCTTCCTCGGCCGCGCCGATGTCCCCCGTCAGCAAGGCCGCGTGATGGGCGCCGCGCACCCGCAGCACGCAGCTGTGCGCATTGCGCCGACGCGCCGGCACCTCGCCCGCGGGGGAATCGGGATGCAGGAACTCGAACGCCACGCCATCCACCGTCCAGCGCTGCCCGGCGGCGCAGCGCGCGAAAGCCGCCCGCCCGATGTCCACGGGCGCCAGATCGTAGGACGCATGCACCCGCGCGACGGGCAAGGCCGCGATCACCGAGCGCAGGCCGCCCGCATGATCGGCGTCGGCGTGCGACACCACCACGTGGTCCAGCCGGCGTATGCCTCGCGCGCGCAGATAGGGCCAGACGACGCGCCCGCCGGCATCGGCCTGCTCGCCATAGGGCGGCCCGGTGTCGTACAACAGCGTCGCGCGCGCCGTCTCCACCACGATGGCGGTGCCCTGCCCCACGTCCAGCAGCGCCAGACGCCATTCGCCCGGCGCGGGACGCTCGGGCCGATAGGCCAGCATGGGCACCAGCAGCACCAGCCCCAGCCAGCGCCCGGGCAGGCCGCGCGGCTGCAAGGCCCAGACCACGCCGGCCAGCGCCAGCGCGAACAGCGGCCAGGGCGGCGCCGCCAGCGAGACGGCCGCCAGCCGGGTCTCGGCCAGCCACTGCAAAGGCACCATCAACCCTTCGAACACGGCATGGGCGACGGCCGCCGCGGCCGCGCCCGCCTGCGCCAGCCCCGGCACGACACACAGCGCGAGCGCCGTCAGCGCCAGCGGCGTGACCAACAGGCTGACCATCGGGATGGCCACGGCGTTGGCCAGCGGCGATACCAGCGACACCTGCTGGAACAACAGCGCCAGCGCGGGCAGCAGGCCCACGGTCAGCGCCGCCTGCGCCCGGGCGCCTTCGCGCACCGGGGCGATCAGCCGCGCGGACCATGCGGCGGCCGGAGCCGATTCATCGCGTTGCCGCCAGCGCCCGCCGCCACACAGGATCAGCAGCGCCACCGCGCCGAACGACAGCCAGAACCCGGCCGCCAGCGGGGCCCAGGGATCCAGCGCGCAGACCAGCGCCGCCGCCGGCGCCAGCACGCGCGAACCGGACACCGGCACGCGCCATGCCGCCGCCCCCGCCACCACGGCCAGCATGAAGAAGGTCCGCCGGGCCGGCACGCCCCACCCCGCCAGCAGGCAGTACAGCCACGCCACGGCCAGCGCCGCGCCGGCTGCCACGACCTGGGCGGGCTGCCGCTCGGACAATCGGATGCCACCCCAGCGGCAGCGCTTCCAGGCCTGCAGCACCGCCCACCCTGCCAGCGCGGCCAGCATGGTCACGTGCAGGCCGCTGATGGACACCAGGTGCGTGATGCCCGTGCGGTTGAAGGTGTCCCAGTCACGCCGGTCCACGCCGGCCTGGTCGCCCATCGCCAGGGCCGTCAGCACGGCGCCGTAGCGCTTGCCTTCCAGGGCCTGGCGCAGGGCCGCGCGGCATGCATGGCGCACCCGCTGCACCGCCACGTCGAAACTGGCGTAGGGGTCGTCCGCCACCTTGGCGGGACGGCCGCGCACCGACCCGGTTGCCCGTATGCCGCGTTCGAACAAATAGGCCTCGTAGTCGAAGCCGTGAGGATTCAGGTTGCCGTGAGGCCGCTTCAGCACCACGGTGCCGCGCCAGCGTTCGCCCGGCACCACCTCCGCGTCCTTCCCCCACCATGACAGTTGCACTTGCTCGGGCACGCCGGCCGGCGGGTCCAGCACCTTCGCCCCGAAACGCTGGCCGGTCGCCGTGGCCGTGGCCAGGCTGGTGACGAGATAGTCCAGCTCCCGGGGCACGTTCTCTTGCGCCGGCGACAGGCTGTCCTGCAAACGCAGGTCGATGCGCGCCAGCGCCAGGCCGCCCCCCGCCGTGAAAGCCGCGAGCGCGAGCAAGGCGGCCGCGCGGCGAGGCCGCCGGCGTCGTTGCAGCGATCGCCATCCCACGGCACACGCCGCCAACACCGTTGCGCCCACCAGCACCGACACCCAGGCCGATGGCACCGCCGGCAGGCCATGCACCCCCGCCGTGCCCAGCACGAACGCCACCAATGCAAAACGCAGCATGTCCTTCCTCCGGCCCAAGGCCAGGATGGTAGGCATGCCGGGGCCGCCACGCAGCCCCCGCTGGGATGAATCTGTCCGGGACGCGGCCGCGCGGCGCTCAGGCCGCCAGCGCCTCGCTCAAGCGCGGCAATACCCGCCGCGCATTGGCCGACGTGGCCGAGGCGATCTCCGCCACCGGCAGGCCGCGCAGTTCGCCCAGCACCGCGGCGATGCGCGGCAGTTCCGCCGGCTCGTTGCGCCGGTCATCACGCGGCAGCCAGGCCGGCGGAATGTCGGGCGCGTCGGTTTCCAGCACCAGCGCGGCCAGGTCCATCGCGGCCGCCAGCCGGCGGATGTTGCGCGAACGTTCATAGGTCATTTCCCCGCCCAGGCCCAGCGCGAAACCGCGCGCGACGAACTGGTCGGCCTGCTGCCGGCTGCCGTTGAAGGCATGGGCGATGCCGCCCGGCACTTCCACGCGCCGCAGGTATTTCAACAATACGTCCTGCGAACGGCGCACGTGCAGCAGCACGGGCAGGCCGAACTCGGCCGCCAGCTTGAGCTGGGCGTGGTAGAAGCGTTCCTGGCGCGCGCGCTGCTCGCCCTGGGCGATGTCCTGGACGAAGAAATCCAGGCCGATCTCGCCCACGGCCACGAAGCGCGGATCGACCATGGCCCGTGCCACCGCGTCGCGCAGGCGGTCCAGGTCGTCGTCGGCAGCGCCGCGCACGTACATGGGATGGATGCCCAGCGCGTACGCACCGCCCGGGATTGCATGGGCCAGGTCGCGCACGGTGGAGAAATTGTCGCGCCCCACGGCGGGAATGACGATGCCGGCCACGCCCGCGGCGCGGGCCCGCCGGGCAACGTCCGAACGGTCGCGGCCGAACTCGGCCGCATCGAGGTGGCAATGGGTATCGATCAGCATCGATCCACTTTACTGTCTCGCCGTCCTAGGCGGAAACTTCCTCGGCCAGCAGGCCGTCGGCCATCTTCAATTGCCGGTCGGCCAGCGCCGCCAGCTCGGCGTCGTGGGTCACGATGACGAAGGCCATGTCCAGATCCTGGTTCAGCCGCTTGAGCAGGCCGAACACCTCGCGCGCCGTGTGGCGGTCGAGATTGCCGGTGGGTTCGTCGGCCAGCACGCATAGCGGCCGCGTCACCAGCGCGCGGGCCAGCGCCACGCGCTGGCGCTCGCCGCCGGACAACTGGCCGGGGTGGTGGGTGGCCCGCTGCCCCAGGCCCACCTGCTCGAGCATTTCCGCTGCGGCACGGCGTGCCTGTGCGCGGTCCATGCGGCGCACGATCAGCGGCATCGCGACGTTGTCCAGCGCCGAGAACTCGGCCAGCAGGTGATGGAACTGGTAGACGAATCCCAGGCTGCGGTTGCGCGCCAGGCTGCGTTGCTTCTCGTTGAAACGGGCCGCCGCCTGGCCGTCCAGCAGGACCTCGCCCGCGCTGGGCTGGTCCAGCAGCCCCAGCACGTGCAGCAGCGTGCTCTTGCCCGAGCCCGAGGCGCCCACCAGGGCCACCATTTCACCCTGGCGCACGCGCAGGTCCACGCCGCGCAGCACGGTGACGCGCTCGCCGCCCTCGGCATAGGTCTTGGATATGCCCCGCCCTTCCAGCACCACGCGGCGATCAGTCATGGCGCAGCACCTCCGCCGGTTGCAGGCGCGAGGCGCGCCAGCTGGGATACAGGGTAGCCAGGAACGACAGCACCAGCGACGTCACGCCTATGGTGACGATGTCGGACAGGCGCGGATCGGACGGCAGTTCGGTGATCAGGTAGATGTCGCGCGGCAGGAACTGGATGCCCAGCGCATGTTCGATGGCGGGCACGATGACATCGATGTTGTAGGCGATCAGCGTGCCGCCAGCCACGCCCAGCAGCGTGCCGATGACGCCGATCAGCGCCCCCTGCACCACGAAGATGCGGGCGATCTCGGCCGGCGTGGCGCCCAGGGTGCGCAGGATGGCGATGTCCGCCTGCTTGTCGTTGACCGCCATGACCAGCGAGGACAGCAGGTTGAAGGCCGCCACGGCGATGATCAGCGCCAGGATCAGGAACATCATGCGTTTTTCGGTCTGCACCGCGGCGAACCAGGTGCGGTTGTTGCGCGACCAGTCGGCGGCGGCGATGTTCGGCGGCAGCAGTTGCGCCAGGTCGCGCGCCACCTGCGGCGCCTTCTGCATGTCGGCGATGCGCAGCCGCACCCCGCCTATGCCGCTGTCGCGGAACAGCCGCGCCGCGTCGTCCACGTTCACGAAGGCCAGGCTGGAATCGTATTCGTAGTGGCCGGCCTCGAACACACCCACCACGGTGAACTGCCGCATGCGGGGCGTGAAGCCGGCGGGCGTGACCGAGCCCTGCGGGGCCAGCATCAGGATGGGATCGCCCAACCCCACGCCCAGGCCCTGGGCCAGCGCGCGACCCAGCACCACGCCGTAGCTGCCGGGCTTCAGGTCGTCCAGCGACCCGGACACCATGTTCTTGGCCACGTCGGAGACGTCGCGTTCGGCCTCGGGATCGATACCGCGCACCTGCACCCCGCGCAATACCTGGTCGCGGGCGATCATGGCCTGGGCCGCCACGTAGGGCGCCCCCGCCTGCACCTCGGGATTCTTCTTGGCCTGCGCCGTCAGTTCGCGCCAGTTGGCCAGCGCCGCGCCGCGCTCGCCCCCCACCGGGTAGAGCTCGATGTGCGGCAGCACCGACAGCATGCGGTCGCGCACTTCCTTCTGGAAGCCGTTCATGACCGACAGCACGATGATCAGCGCCGCCACGCCCAGGCCGATGCCCGCCATGGAACTGGCGGCAATGAAGGAAATGAAGCGATCGCGTCGCCGCCCGCGGCCGGCACGCGTATAGCGCCAGCCTATCCAGAATTCGTAGGGTATCTTGAGCACGCGCGTATTATGGCAGAAGGCGGCGGCCGGCACCGCCTCCGCCCCACCCCCTACAATACCGGCCATTCGGCCCGCCGCCCGCGGGCCCTCGCATCCGGATCCGACCGCCGTGCCCGCCTCGCCCTCCGCCCTGACCCTGCTGCTTCCCGGCCTGCTGACCGATGCCGCCATCGCGCCCGAACTGGCGCGGCAGCTGGCGGACCAGCCCGCCGTGCGCACGCTGGTCGCGTGGCTGGGCGCCGCCCACCCCGTCCAGCAGGACTTCGACCCCTTCGAGGCGGGCTGCACGTCGCGCGAATACTGGTGGCTGCATCGCGCGGGCTACCGGCCGCCTGACGGCAAGGTCGGCGCGGGACTCGCGCCCCTGCTGGCGAACGACGCCCAAGCCGATCGCCCCGTCTGGCTGGCGGACCTGGCCCATGTGCAGGTCGGCCGCGACGGCCTGGTCCTGACCGACTCCGGCGAACTGGACACGACGCAAGGCGAAAGCGACGCGCTGCTGGCCGCGGCCCAGCCCGCGCTGGACGCGCATGGCGCGGCGGCCCGCGGCATCGGCCCGCGCCGCTGGCGCCTGGACCTGCCCGAAGGCGTCGCCCGGCACACCGGCACGCCGGACGCCGTGACGGGCGCCGCGCTGGATGCCTGGTGGCCGCGCACGCCCGAGGCCCGGCCCTGGCGCAAGTTGGTCAACGAAATCCAGATGCACTGGCACGAGACGCCGGTGAACGCCGACCGCGAAGCGCGGGGGCTCGTCCCGGTCAACGCCTTGTGGCTGTACGGCGGTGCCGCGCCGTGGCGGCCGGACTGGCCCGCCGGCCGGCCCTCGCTGGTGGCCGGCAACGCGCCCTGGCTGCGCGCGCTGGCCGAACGCGACGGCCTGCCCTGGCTGCGCCCCGTCGATGCGGCCGCGGCGATCCGGCCCGGCGCGCTGGTGGAGCTGGACGACCTGGCCCTGCCCGAGCGCACCGACGACTGGCGCACCTGGCTGGACGCCGCCGCCCGGCTGGATCGCGACTGGTTCGCCCCGGCCGACGCGGCCCTGCGCGCCGGCACCCTGCGACAACTGACCCTGGTGCTGCCGGCCCGCGAACGGCTGGTCACCCTGAACCTGGAACGGCGGCCCGCCCTGCTGCGCTGGCTGCCCACCCCCCGACACGACTGGAAACGCTGGTGGTTGCCCCAAGAATCCTGACCCGTCAACCCGATCCGGCGGCCCGGCGCCGCCTGGAACTGGCCGGCATCCATCCCCTCCTGGCCCGCCTGTGGGCGGCGCGCGGCGTGGCCGCGCCGCAGGAAACGGCGCCCGACTGGCAGGCCATGCTGGCCCCTTCGCTGCTGACCCACGCCGGCCGCGCGGCCGCGCTGCTGGCCGACGCCATCGCCGCGCGCAAGCGGCTGCTGATCGTGGCCGACTACGACTGCGATGGCGCCACCGCCTGCGCCGTGGGCCTGCGCGGCCTGCGCGCCATGGGCGCCGTGGTGGACTTCCTGGTGCCCAACCGCTTCGAGACCGGCTACGGTCTGTCGCCGGCGGTGGTCGACCTGGCCTGCGCCCATCCGGCCGGCAAGCCCGACATCCTGATCACCGTCGACAACGGCATCGCCAGTCTGGACGGCGTGGCGGCGGCGCGCGAGGCCGGCATGCAGGTCGTGATCACCGACCATCACCTGCCCGGCGACGTCCTGCCCGAGGCCCTGGCCATCGTCAACCCCAACCAGCCCGGCTGCGGCTTCCCGTCCAAGCACCTGGCGGGCGTCGGCGTCATCTTCTATCTGTTGCTGGCGCTGCGGGCCGAGCTGCGCCAGCGCGGCGCCTTCGGTGGCGACAGCGGCCCCAGGCTGGACGCCCTGACCGACCTCGTGGCCCTGGGCACCGTGGCCGACGTCGTCCGGCTGGATGCCAACAACCGCCTGCTGGTGGCGCAGGGCCTGAAACGCATACGCGCCGGCCGCATGCAGCCCGGCCTGCGTGCGCTGTTCTCGGTCAGCGGCCGCCAGGCCCGCGAGGCCAGCACCTTCGACCTGGGCTTCGCCCTGGGTCCGCGCATCAACGCCGCCGGCCGACTGGCCGACATGAGCCTGGGCATACGCTGCCTGGTCACCGACGACGAGGACGAGGCCCTGAAGCTGGCGCGCGAACTCGACACCATGAACCGCGAACGCCGCGAGATCGAGGCCGGCATGCGCGATCAGGCCCTGGCCTCGCTGGACGCGCTGCCCGCGGCCTCGGCCGCCAGCCTGTGCGTGTTCGACGCCTCGTGGCACCAGGGCGTGGTGGGCCTGGTGGCCTCGCGCCTGAAGGACCGCTTCTGGTGCCCGACCCTGGCCTTCGCGCCGGCCGGCGACGGCGAACTGCGCGGTTCGGGCCGCTCCGTGCCCGACGTGCACCTGCGCGACGCGCTGGATCTGGTCTCCAAGCGCTACCCCAGCCTGATCCGCAAGTTCGGCGGCCACGCCATGGCCGCCGGCCTGACCCTGCACGAGGCGGATTTCGCCGCCTTCGCACCGGCCTTCGACGCCGCCGTGCGCGAACTGACGGGCCGCAGCCGCTTCGAACCGGCGCTGGAAACCGACGGTTCGCTGGAGACCGACTACGCCAACGCCGAGGTCGCCACCCTGCTGGACCAGCAGGTCTGGGGATCCGGGTTCCCGGCTCCCGTGTTCGTCGACGCCTTCGTCGTCCGCAACCAGCGAGTAGTGGGCGAGAAACACCTGAAGCTGGCGCTGGAACGCGGCAGCCAGCGCTTCGACGCGATCTGGTTCGGCCATGCCGACGCCCTGCCGCCCGCCGTGGACCTGGCCTACCGCCTGGCGCTGAACAACTGGAACGGCATGGTGTCCGTCCAACTGGTGATCGAGCACGGGCAGGACGCGGCGCGCTGAATCCCGCGCGCGGCCCGCCGGCGAATGCCCGGCCTACGTTAAAATAGCGGGTTACGCGAAAAATCACCTGGAATTCAGCATGGAAGCAGAACGCCTCAACCAACTCGAAGCCCAACTGCAGGACCTGGCTGCTCGCACCCAGGATCTACGGAGGTATCTTTGACTACGATGTCAAAGATGAACGCCTGCAGGTCGTAAACGCCGAGCTGGAAAACCCCGACGTCTGGAACGATCCCAAGCACGCCCAGGACCTGGGCCGCGAGAAGAAAGCGCTGGAAACGATCGTCCTGACCATCAACGAGATCGACACCGGCCTGCGCGACGCCACCGAGCTGTTCGAGATGGCCGCCGCCGACAACGACGACGCCACGCTGGAGTCCATCGTCGGCGATGCCTCGGGAATCGAGGAAAAAGTGGGCGGACTGGAATTCCGCCGCATGTTCGCCAATCCTGCCGACCCGCTGAACTGCTTCCTGGACATCCAGGCCGGCGCCGGCGGCACCGAGGCGCAGGACTGGGCTTCCATGCTGCTGCGGCAGTACCTGAAGTACGCCGAGCGCAAGGGGTTCAAGGCCGAGCTGATGGAAGAGTCCGAGGGCGAAGTGGCCGGCATCAAGTCCGCCACCATCAAGATCGAGGGCGAATACGCCTTCGGCTACCTGCGCACCGAGACCGGCGTGCACCGCCTGGTGCGCAAGAGCCCCTTCGATTCGTCCGGCGGCCGCCACACCTCGTTCGCCAGCGTGTTCGTGTATCCGGAAGTCGACGACTCCTTCGAGGTCGACGTCAACCCCGCCGACATCCGCGTGGACACCTTCCGCGCCTCCGGCGCGGGCGGCCAGCACATCAACAAGACCGACTCCGCGGTACGGATGACCCACATCCCCACGGGCATCGTCGTGCAGTGCCAGAACGACCGTTCGCAGCACCGCAACCGCGCCGAAGCCATGCAGATGCTGAAGTCCAAGCTGTTCGAACTCGAGATGCGCAAGCGCATGGCCGAGCAGCAGAAGCTGGAAGACTCCAAGACCGACGTGGGCTGGGGCCACCAGATCCGTTCGTACGTGCTGGACCAGAGCCGCATCAAGGACCTGCGTACCAACGTCGAAATCTCCAACACCCAGAAGGTGCTGGACGGCGATCTCGATCCCTTCATCGAAGCCAGCCTGAAACAGGGCGTCTGACCGACGCCGGCAACGCGACGACTTCGGTCGTCGCACCGACATCGACGACATCCGACATTACCGACCCCGACAGCCATCATGACCGACAACCGGCCCACCGCCAACGAACCCGCGCAAGACGAAAACCAGATCATCGCCGAACGGCGCGCCAAGCTCGCCCGCCTGCGCGAAGCCGGGCCGGCCTTCCCCAACGACTTCGTGCCCGCCGACCGCGCGGCCGCGCTGCACGCGGCGCACGACGGCACCGAGAAGGAAGCGCTGGAGGCCGCCGGCATTCCCGCCAGCGTCGCCGGCCGCATGATGCTCAAGCGCGTGATGGGCAAGGCCAGCTTCGCCACCCTGCAGGACTCGACCGGCCGCATCCAGATCTACCTGAGCAAGGAACTGGTGGGCGACCAGGCCTACGACGCCTTCAAGCACTGGGACATCGGCGACATCCTGGCCGTGCGCGGCAAGGTCTTCAAGACCAACAAGGGCGAACTGTCCATCCAGGCCACCGAAGTGCGGCTGCTGACCAAGTCGCTGCGGCCCCTGCCCGACAAGTTCCACGGCATCTCCGACCAGGAGATGCGCTATCGCCAGCGCTACGTCGATCTCGTCATGACCGAGTCGACCCGCAACACCTTCGTCGCGCGCAGCCGCGCCATCGCCTCCATCCGCCGCCTGATGACCGAAGCGGGCTTCCTGGAGGTGGAAACGCCCATGCTGCACGCCATCCCCGGCGGCGCCGCGGCCAAGCCGTTCACGACCCACCACAATGCGCTGGACATGCCCATGTACCTGCGCATCGCGCCCGAGCTCTACCTGAAGCGCCTGATCGTGGGCGGCTTCGAGCGCGTGTTCGAGCTGAACCGCAACTTCCGCAACGAAGGCGTCAGCCCCCGGCACAACCCCGAGTTCACCATGATGGAGTTCTACGCGGCCTACGGCGACTATCGCTGGCTGATGGACTTCACCGAACAGCTCATCCGCCAGGCCGCCGTCGATGCCACCGGCGGCGCCAAGGTGACCTACCAGGGCCGCGAGGTGGACCTGTCGCAACCCTTCGACCGCCTGACCATCACCGAGGCCATCCACAAGTACGCCGAGCCCGGCTACACCGACGAACAACTGAACGACGAAGCCTTCGTGCGCGCGGAACTCAAGCGGCTGGGCGCCCACGTGGACGGTCCGCCGCTGGCCCGCGCCGGCCTGGGCGCGCTGCAACTGGCGCTGTTCGAGGAAACGGCGGAAGCCAAGCTGTGGCAGCCGACCTACATCATCGACTACCCGGTGGAAGTGTCGCCGCTGGCGCGCGGCTCGGACTCCCGCCCGGGCATTACCGAACGCTTCGAGCTGTTCATGGTCGGCCGCGAGATCGCCAACGGCTTCTCGGAACTGAACGACGCCGAGGACCAGGCGGAGCGGTTCCGCAAGCAGGTCGAGGCCAAGGACGCCGGCGACGAGGAAGCCATGTACTACGACGCGGACTACATCCGCGCGCTGGAATACGGCATGCCTCCGACGGCCGGCTGCGGCATCGGGATCGACCGCCTGGTGATGCTGCTGACCGATAGCCCCAGCATCCGCGACGTGATCCTGTTCCCGCATCTGCGGCCGGAGGACTGATCTTTCTCGCGGCGGCATGCTGCTACAGTGAGACCACGTTCTCCGGAGCAGAAGCGAGGAAGCCACATGGACACACGACCTCGGCCATGCGCGGCCGTTCTGGCCGCCCTGCTGCCCCTGGTAGCCGTCGGTACCGCATTGGCCGCCGCTCCCTCGCCCACCTACCCCGACGCCGATGCCAGCGACCCTGCCAGGCTGGGCTGGATGGTCGGCTCGCCGCCTCCGCCAGACCGCGTCCTGCGCTTCGATGACGGCTCCTACTTCCGCTTCCCCGCGATGCGCTGGAGCGTCTCGCACTTCCGGCAGCTGATGCCCACGGTGAACGTCTCGCGCGGCCTGGACGCCCCCACGCCGCTGCCGCGGGCCTTGCGCGACGACATCGACAGCGTGGTCTTCCAGCCGCTGGGTTCGAGCCGGACCATGACCTGGCAGGCATCGCTGAAGGCCAACTACACCGACGGCATCGTCGTGCTGCACAAAGGGCGCATCGTCTACGAACGCTATTTCGGCGTGCTCGGCCCCCAGGGCCAGCACGGCGCGATGTCGGTGACCAAATCCTTCATCGGCACGCTGGCCGCCATGCTCGCGGCCGAAGGCACGCTGGATCCGTCGCGCAAGGTGGCCGAGTACGTGCCCGAGCTGGCCTCGTCCGCCTTCGGCGACGCGACGGTGCGCCAGCTCATGGACATGACGACCGGCATCCGCTTCAGCGAGGACTACGCCGACCCCGACGCCGAGGTCTGGGCCCACGCGGCCGCCGGCAACCCGCTGCCCAAGCCCAAGGACTACACCGGGCCGCGCAGCTACTACGAATTCCTGCAAACGGTGAAACCCGAGGGCAGGCACGGCGCGGCCTTCCACTACCGCACGGCCAACACCGACGCGCTGGGCTGGGTGTTGGCCCGCGCCAGCGGCAAATCGGTGGCGCAACTGCTGTCCGACCGCATCTGGAGCCGGCTGGGCGCCGAGCAGGATGCCTACATGACGGTCGACTCGACCGGCACGCCGTTCGCGGGCGGCGGCCTGAACACGGGCCTGCGCGACCTGGCGCGCTTCGGCGAAATGATCCGGAACAATGGCGTCTTCAACGGCCGGCAGATCCTGCCCGCCGCCGCCGTGGCCGACATCCGGCGCGGCGGCGCCCCGGCGGACTTCGCCCAGGCCGGCTACACGCTGCTGGCGGGCTGGACCTATCGCGACATGTGGTGGGTCACGCACAACGCGCACGGCGCCTTCGCCGCGCGCGGCGTGCACGGGCAGGCCATCTACATCGATCCCAAGGCGGAAATGGTGATCGCGCGCTTCGCGTCGCATCCGGTGGCGGGCAACGCCGCCAACGATCCGACGTCGCTACCGGCCTACCACGCGCTGGCGCAGCACCTGATGAAAACGCGCTGATCCGCTCAATCCGGGATTTCCGGCTC
Organism: Pigmentiphaga sp. H8; assembly: GCF_003854895.1. Classification (NCBI taxonomy): domain Bacteria; kingdom Pseudomonadati; phylum Pseudomonadota; class Betaproteobacteria; order Burkholderiales; family Alcaligenaceae; genus Pigmentiphaga; species Pigmentiphaga sp. H8. The sequence goes on from NZ_CP033966.1 coordinate 3,168,366, forward strand.
GACCAGCTTGGCCAGCTGGAGCAGCGATTCCTGCCAGCCCAGGTAGCACATCTCCGTGGGAATGACCTCGGGAATGCCGGCCTGCACGACGTCCAGGTCGGTGCCGCAGGCCACCTGCTTCAACACGACCGTCACCGCCATTTCCCCCGGCAGGTTGGGATCGTCGAACTTGTCGGTATAGCGGATCTTCTGGAACGGAACCAGTTCCTGGTATTCGCCGCCGAAGGAATGCGCATTGCCGGTCGTGAAGTTCCGGAAGGACATCTTGAATGTCCCGCCTACCTTGGCCTCCAGGTGGTGGACCTGGCAGGTGAAGCCATACGGCGGCAGCCACTTCGCCAGCGCATCGGCCTCGACGAAGGCGCGATAGACTCGCTCGGGGGTGGCGCGCAGGACACGGTGGAGTCGGACGGTACCGGTAGCCATGGTGAATCTCCTTTCGTCAGGGTGGTTACATGCCTACGACGAGTGGGAAGCGCAAAAATCGACAACTTGGCGGATCAGTGAAAACCCTAGGACGCGATCATGCCGTCAATCCCAGACGCTGGCCCCCTGTTCGAATCCGCCTCGGTAAGGCTTGCCCACGCAGAACCGGTGTCCGCTGGGCGCCTGCATGACCACCCAGGCCTCCTTGCGGGACACCACGACGGCCCCGAGGTTTTCCAGGCGCGCCACTTCTGCCTCGACCGCATCGGTCTCGATGTCGAGATGGGCCCGTGCTTCGTGATCGACCTTCTGGATGATGACCTGGACGTCCCCGGGCCGGGTCACGAGCTGGATGTAGCGCCCGTCCGGATCGATCTCCGCGGGCAGGGGGCACCCGAGCGCGGCGCTCCAGAAGCGGGCCTCCGACAGCAGGTCGCCAGTCTTGCAGTCGATGACGATGTTTCCCAACCGGCTCTTGTGCATCGCAGCTCCCGAACGGGCAGCGCCCGCTATGCCCTCGCGTGATCCCGCAAATAATCCAGCACCGCGCGCTGGTCGCCCGTGAACACGATACGCGCCGCCTTCAGCTTGCGCTGGTAGACGTACATGGGATCGTAGTAGCCGGTCAGCAGTTCCTCGATCCAGGCTCGGTGCGGCTCGACGCTGTCTCCTCGCGCCTGCCCGGCCAGGGCGGCATCCATGATCGCCGCGAGACGCTGGTGCCGTTCTCCACCCAGCCGCCTGCGGATGTTGTCCAAGCTTTCCCGCAGACGCTGGCCGAACATCTCCCTGCCCGCCTCCTCGCCATGGATGGCCACGAACTCGGCGCACAGGTCGACCACGTAGTCGCGCAGGATGCGCTCCACCCGGTTCTCCAGGCTGTCCTCCAGCCAGACCACCGGATATTCCTGCATGCCCTGGAACAGGCCCAGCGGCACGCTGCAACTGCCTATCGCGTGGCTCTCGTCCTCCAGGACGAAGCGGGCATGGCCGGCTTCCCGCTTCTTCAGGACATCGATCGCCAATTCGTTTTCGAAGCCGATCTGCGGCGGCTGCCCGGTGGCGTGCTTGCCGAAGCTCGATCCGCGATGATGGGCATGGCCCTCCAGGTCCAGGGCATGGTCCAGCGCCCGCAGCACATCGGTCTTGCCCGTGCCCGTCATGCCGCCCAGCACGACGAAGCCGCACTCGGCCACGGCGCGCTCCAGCGTGTCCATCAGGAAGCCGCGCATGGCCTTGTAGCCACCCACCACGCGCGGATAGGCGATGCCCGCCTCGTCCCGCAGCCACTGCTGGGCGATCTGCGAACGCAGGCCGCCGCGGAAGCAGTACAGGCCGCCCTCGGGGTGCGCGCGGGCGAAGGCCGCCCAGGCCTCGACCCGTTCGGCCTTGGTCTGGCCACGCACCAGTTGATGGCCCAGCGCGATCGCGGCCTCCTGGCCCTGCTGCTTGTAGCAGGTGCCGACCTTCTGCCGCTCGATGTCGGTCATCAGCGGCAGGTTGATCGCGCCCGGGAAAGCGCCCTTGCGGAATTCGATGGGCGCGCGCGTATCCATCAGGGGCGTGCCCCGCAGGAACAGCGCGCGATAGTCGTCGATGTCGCCTTGCATCACACCACTTCGACCGCGTAGTCGCGCCGCTCGACCAGTTCCCCGATGGGCTCGAGCGCCAGCCCGGATTCGGCGGCGGCCGCCAGGAACTCGTCCTCGGCCCCCGGCGCGACCGCCACCAGCAGGCCGCCGCTGGTTTGCGGATCGCACAACAAGTCGATGCGATCCTGGCCCAGCGGGGCGATGCGCTGGCCATAGCTGTCGAAATTGCGGCCCGTGCCGCCTGGCACGCAGCCTTCGGCCAGATAGTGCTCCACGCCCGGCAGGCGCGGCACCTTGGCGAACTCGACGCGGGCGCTGACGCCGCTGCCGTCGGCCATCTCCACCAGGTGGCCCAGCAGGCCGAAGCCGGTGACGTCGGTCATGGCCTGGACCCCGGCCAGCCGGCCGAAGCGGCTGCCCGGCCGGTTCAGCGTGCACATCCAGTCCCGTGCCAGGTTCACATCTTCGGGGCGCAGCTTGGCCTTCTTCTCGGCCGTGGTCAGGATGCCGATGCCCAGCGGCTTGGTCAGGTACAGCTTGCAGCCCACCGTGGCGGTGTCGTTGCGCTTGAGCCGGGCCTTGTCCACCACGCCGGTCACGGCCAGCCCGAATATCGGCTCGGGAGCGTCGATCGAATGCCCGCCCGCCAGCGGAATGCCCGCCGCGTCGCAGGCCGCGCGGCCGCCGCGCACCACCTCGCGTGCCACCTCGGGCGGCAGCAGGTTGACCGGCCAGCCCAGGATGGCGATGGCCAGCAGCGGATCGCCACCCATCGCATAGATGTCGCTGATGGCGTTGGTGGCGGCGATGCGGCCGAAATCGAAGGGATCGTCGACGATGGGCATGAAGAAATCCGTGGTCGACACCACGCCGCGCTCGTCGTCCAGCGCGTAGACCGCCGCATCGTCTCGCGAGGCGTTGCCCACCCACAACCGCGGGTCGAGATGCTGCGCGCCGCTGCCGGCCAGGATCACATCCAGGACCTTGGGCGATATCTTGCAGCCGCAGCCGGCCCCGTGGCTGTACTGCGTCAGGCGTATGGGAGTGCTCATGGATCGTTCGCAATGGCTTGATGGCGCCATTCTAGAACACCCGTTCCGGGCAGCTCCCCCGCCCTGCCCCCTACTTTCTTTCCGGCATCGCCGACGAGTGATGGCTGGTGATCAGCCATTGCCGCCCGTCCCAGCGATAGGCATAGGTATAGCGAGCCTTGACCGCGGCCCCCGTCCGGGCGAAGGTGAAGGTGTACAGCCCCGAATCGACGGCGGTATTGCACCCCAGCGCGATGCGGCGCTCGTCGATCCGGCCCGCCGGACGATCCTCCAGGAAATGCTGGAAGTAGTCCTCCTTGGCCTGCGCGCTGTAGCGCGGCTGGTTGGACATGGTGGGCAGCAGCACCGAATCGGGCGCGTAGTTGGCCACCACCTGATGCGGATCGCCGGTCTGCAGCGAGCGGTTCCATCGGTCGAACAGGCCGGCGATCTCCTGCTCGCTGACCCCCTTGCAGCTTTCCAGGTGCGGCGCCAGCGCGCCCCCGGACACCCCCGGATTCGTGGCACAGCCTGCCAGCGCGCCGGCCAGGATCACCATTCCCAGACGTTTCATGAACTTCCCCCCTTCATTGTTGTTGTGGAAGCGAACGCTCAAGCATAGCGGAGAGCGGCCTCGGCCGCGCCGTGGCTATACTGCCCCGTGATCAAGATCCGCCCCTCCACTCCCCAAGACGCCCCCCTCGCCATCGCCATCTGGCGCCGCGCCGTGGACGCCACCCACGACTTCCTGACGCCGGAAGACCGCCAGGCCATCGACCGCGAAGTCGTGTCCTTCCTGCCCGGTGCCCCGCTCTGGGTAGCCGTGGACGACCAGGACCGCGCCCTGGCTTTCATGCTGCTGAACGACGGCCACATGGAAGCCCTGTTCGTCGACCCCGACCACCGCGGATTCGGCCTCGGCCGCGCCCTGGTCCGGCACGCCCTGGAACGATTCCCCGGCCTGACCACCGACGTGAACGAACAGAACGCCCAGGCCATGGGCTTCTACGAACGCCTGGGCTTCATCCCCACCGGCCGCTCCCCGCGGGACGGCCAGGGCCGCCCCTATCCGCTGATCCATCTGCGCCACCCCACCCCAACACCAGCCGGATGACCCGCCCGCTCCGCCAGCCGCTCAAACGCCGGGTAGTCCCGGCAAAGCCGGGACCGGCTTCGCTGCGCCCGCACAGGGCGGCCGGGGGCCGCAAGCAGGCCGTCTCAAGAACCAACCCTCCATCCAGCAGTCCAAACCAATACTTGCATTTTTATGTCTTATATCTTATATAAGACATAGGACCTACCCTTATAGAAAGTCATCCGCCCCCTACATCGCAACGACGCAACATAAGTGGTAGATTTAACCGGTTTTCCTTCGGAGCCCATCATGCCGCACAACACGTTCAAAACCCTGAAAGAGTTCAAGATCGGCAGCAAAACCGGCCAGTACTACTCGCTCCCGGCACTCGGCAAGGCCCTGGGCGTGGCGGTAGAGCGACTGCCCGTCTCCCTGCGGATCGTGCTCGAATCCGTCCTGCGCAACTGTGACGGCAAGAAAGTCACCGAAGAACACATCAAACAGCTCGCCAACTGGAAACCCGGCGCCAAGCGCGAAGAAGAAATCCCCTTCGTCGTCGCCCGCGTCGTGCTCCAGGACTTCACCGGCGTTCCCCTGCTGGCCGACCTGGCCGCCATGCGCAACGTCGCTGCCAAGCTCGACAAGAATCCCAAGGCCATCGAACCCCTGGTTCCGGTGGACCTCGTCGTCGACCACTCCGTCATGATCGACGCCTACGGCACCAAGAACGCCCTCGACATCAACATGAAGCTGGAATTCAAGCGCAACCACGAGCGCTACCAGTTCATGAAGTGGGGCATGCAGGCCTTCGACACCTTCGGCGTGGTGCCCCCGGGCTTCGGCATCGTCCACCAGGTGAACCTCGAATACCTGGCGCGCGGCGTGCACAAGCGCGACAAGGTCTACTACCCTGACTCGCTGGTCGGCACCGACAGCCACACCACCATGATCAACGGCATCGGCGTGGTCGGCTGGGGCGTGGGCGGCATCGAGGCCGAGGCCGCCATGCTGGGCCAGCCCGTCTACATCCTGACCCCCGACGTCGTCGGCGTCGAGCTCAAGGGCAAGCTGCGCGAAGGCGTCACCGCGACCGACCTGGTCCTGACCATCACCGAGATGCTGCGCCGCGAGAAAGTCGTCGGCAAGTTCGTCGAGTTCTGTGGTCCCGGCACGGCCAGCCTGACCGTTTCCGAGCGCGCCACCATCGGCAACATGGCCCCCGAGTACGGCGCCACCATGGGCTTTTTCCCCGTGGACGAGCGCACCATCGACTTCTTCAAGGGCACGGGCCGCACCAAGGAAGAAATCGACGCCTTCGAAGCGTATTACCGCGCCCAGAAGATGTTCGGCGTGCCCAATGCCAAGGACATCGACTACACCACGCTGCTGACCCTGGACCTGTCCACCGTCGCGCCCTCGCTGGCCGGCCCCAAGCGTCCCCAGGACCGCATCGAGATCGGCGACGTCAAGGCCACCTTCGGCGACCTGTTCAGCAAGCCGGTTGCCGAGAACGGCTTCTCGCAGCCCGCCGCGAAACTCGACCAGGTCTTCACGACCGACAACGGCATCCCCATCCAGAACGGCGACATCCTGATCGCCGCCATCACCTCCTGCACCAACACGTCCAACCCCAGCGTGCTGCTGGCGGCGGGCCTGCTGGCCAAGAAGGCGGTGAAGGCCGGGCTCAAAGTCAAGCCGCACATCAAGACCTCGCTCGCCCCCGGATCGCGCGTCGTGACCGAGTACCTCCAGAAGACCGACCTGCTGCCCTATCTTGAACAGCTCGGCTTCGACGTGGCGGCCTACGGCTGCACGACCTGCATCGGCAACGCCGGCGACCTCGCGCCCGAGCTGAACGACCTCATCACCAAGAACGACCTGGTGTGCGCGGCCGTGCTGTCGGGCAACCGCAACTTCGAGGCCCGCATCCACCCGAACATCAAGGCCAACTTCCTGGCCTCGCCGCCGCTGGTCGTGGCCTACGCCATCGCCGGCACCATGAAGCGCGACCTGATGACCGAGCCGGTGGGGCGCGGCACCAAGGGCGATGTCTACCTGGGCGACATCTGGCCGACCCAGGCGGAAGTCGAGAAGCTGATGAAATACGCCCTGGATCCCAAGGCGTTCAAGAGCAACTACGCCCAGGTCAAGACCAACCCCGGCAAGCTGTGGCAGGACATCCAGGGCGTGGCCGGGCAGATCTACGACTGGCCCAAGTCGACCTACATCGCCGAGCCCCCGTTCTTCGAGGACTTCACGATGGAGCCGGGCGCGGCCAATGCCGTGGTCAGGAACGCCCGGGCCCTGGGCCTGTTCGGCGACTCCATCACCACCGACCACATCTCGCCGGCCGGCTCGATCAAGGAAAGCTCGCCCGCGGGCAGGTACCTGCAGGCCAACGGCGTGATGAAGGCCGACTTCAACAGCTACGGCTCGCGCCGCGGCAATCACGAGGTCATGATGCGGGGCACCTTCGCCAACGTGCGCATCAAGAACCTGATGATCCCGCCCAACGCCGACGGCACGCGCGTGGAAGGCGGCCTGACCCTGCACCAGCCCAGCGGCGAACAGCTGTCGATCTACGACGCGGCCATGAAGTACATCGCCGAGGGCACGCCCACGGTCATCTTCGGCGGCGAGGAATACGGCACGGGTTCGTCGCGCGACTGGGCCGCCAAGGGCACGCAGCTGCTGGGCGTGAAGGCCGTGATCGCGCGCAGCTTCGAGCGCATCCACCGCAGCAACCTGGTGGGCATGGGCGTGCTGCCGCTGCAGTTCAAGGGAGGCGACAGCATCCAGTCCCTGAACATCACGGGCCGCGAGACCTATGACATCACCGGGCTGGAAAACGGCATCAAGCCCCAGCAGGACGTGACGCTGACCATCCACTACGAGAACGGTACCAGCAGGCAGGTCCCGCTGCTGCTGCGCATCGACACGCCCATCGAGGTGGACTACTACAACCACGGCGGCATCCTGCCCTTCGTGCTGCGCCAGTTGCTGGCAGCCTGAAGCCGGCCGGCCCCTCGGGGCCGCCACCCGAGGCCTGCGCCTCCGGTGCCCTCGCGGCGCCCGGCGCAGGCCTTGCCACATCTGCGGAGCCACGCTTGGTCAATCTTTCGCGCTTCGATCTCGTCACGCTGTCGTTGTTCGCGGCCGTCGCGCGCCACGGCAGCATCTCGGCCGGCGCCCGCCAGGCCAACCTGGCGGTGGGCGCGGCCAGCCGGCGCATCGCCGACCTGGAGGACACGGTGGGTACTCCCCTGCTCTACCGCCGGGCCTCGGGCGTGGAGCTGACCGAGGCCGGAGGCGCCTGCCTGCGGCACGCGCTGCGCATCCTGCAGGACGTGGAGCAACTGGCCGGCCGGATGTCCGACTATGCCAGCGGCGCCGTGGGCCAGGTCCGCATCGCCGCCAATACCTCGTCCATCACGCAGTTCCTGCCGGAGGACCTGGCCGGGTTCATGGCGAGCCATCCCGGCATCCGCATCGAACTCGAAGAACAGAACAGCGCGGACATCGTGGCCGCGGTGAACGAGAACCGCGCCGACGTCGGCGTGTTCGCCGATCGCACGCCCGCCGATGGCCTGGCGACCTACCCTTATCGCGAGGACGAACTGGTGCTGATCGCGCCGCGCGCGCACGCGCTGGCGTCCCGGCGCTCGGTGGCCTTTCGCGATACGCTGGACTATGACTACGTCAGCCTGCCGGACGCCACCTCGCTCGCCAACCGGATACGGGAGGAAAGCAGCCGGCTGGACCGGCCCATCCGGCCGCGCATCCAGGTGCGCAGCTTCGATGCCATCTGCCGGATGGTCTCGACCGGCATGGGCGTGGGGATCCTGCCCCGCCTCGCGGCGGTCCCGCATGCGAAGTCCATGAATCTGAAGCTGGTCGCGCTGGAAGACGGCTGGGCCAGGCGCGGCCTGCTGCTGGGCGTGCGCGCGCCCGAGGCGCTGACCGCGCCGGCGCGGCTGCTGGTGTCGCACTTGCGGGCGGCCGCCGCGCCGGCCTGACCCCGCGCCGGCTTTCGCATTCCGGCAAACCCCGCTTGCCCGATCGGCCATTTCCCCCTCCGAACGTTTCGGGTCACACTGTCGCCAAGCCATTTCCCCCACGAGACCTCCCATGCCACGGCAAATCCTCGAAGGCATCCGCATCCTGGAACTGGGCCAGTTGATCGCCGGCCCGTTCGCCGCCAAGACGCTGGCCGATTTCGGCGCCGAAATCATCAAGATCGAACCGCCCGGCCAGGGCGATCCGCTGCGCAAGTGGCGCATGCTGCACGAGGGCACCTCGGTCTGGTGGGAAGCCCAGTCGCGCAGCAAGCAATCGGTATGCGTGGACCTGCGTCAACCCGAAGGGCAGGAACTAGTGCGCAAGCTGGCCGCGCAGGCCGACGTGCTGATCGAGAACTTCCGCCCCGGCGCCATGGAGAAATGGGGCCTGTCCTGGGAAGCCCTGCATGCGCTGAATCCCCGCCTGATCATGCTGCGCGTCTCGGGCTACGGCCAGACCGGAACCAAACGCGACGAACCGGGTTTCGCGGCGATAGGCGAAGCCATGGCCGGGCTGCGCTACCTGACCGGCGAACCGGGCCGCCCGCCCGTGCGCGCGGGGCTGTCGCTGGGCGACACGATCGCCGGCCTGCATGGCGCGATGGGCGTGCTGCTGGCGCTGTACGACCGCGACGCGCGCGGCGGCCAGGGGCAGATGATCGACACCGCGCTGTACGAAAGCGTGTTCAACCTGAGTGAAAGCCTGCTGCCCGAGTATTCGGTGTTCGGCGCCGTGCGCCAGCCGGCGGGCGGCGCCCTGCCCGGTATCGCTCCCTCGAACGCCTACCCTTGCGCCGACGGCGAGTACGTGCTGATCGCCGGCAACGGCGATGGCATCTTCGTGCGCCTGATGCGGCGCATGGGACGCGACGACCTGGCCGACGACCCGGGCCTGGCCCGCAACGACGGCCGCGCGCAGCGCGCGGCCGAGCTGGACGAGGCCATCGGCGCCTGGACCCGCACGCTGGACAGCGGCGCGGTGCTGGCCGCGCTGCGCGAGGCCGACGTGCCCGCCGGCCGCATCTACAACGCCCGCGACATCGCCCAGGACCCGCACTACCGCGCCCGCGACATGATCCAGGCAGTCACCTCGGCCAAGGGCCTGAAGGTCGAGATGCCCGGCATCGTGCCCAAGCTGTCCACGCATCCGGGCGCCATCCGCCACCGCGCGCCGACCCTGGGCGAACACACCGACGCCGTGCTGCGCGGCGTGGGCCTGGACGACGAGGCCTTGCGGACGCTGCGCGGCAAGGGAGTGATCGCATGATCCAGATCAACGAGGTCGGCCCGCGCGACGGGCTGCAGATCGAACCCGCCTTCGTCGCCACCGACGACAAGGTGGCGCTGGTCGATGCGCTGTCCGACTGCGGCTTCGCCCGCATCGAGGTCACCAGCTTCACCTCGGCCCGCGCCATTCCCGCGCTGGCCGACGCCGAGGCCGTCATGCAGCGCATCCGCCGCCGGCCCGGCGTGGTCTACACCTGCCTCGTGCCCAACCTGCGCGGCATGGAGCGCGCCCTGGACAGCGGCGCCGACGAACTCAACCTGGTGATGTCGGTCAGCGAGACCCACAACCAGGCCAACCTGCGGATGACCCGCGAACAATCCACGGCCCAGTTGCTGGCCATGCTCGAACGCGCCGCGCAGGCGCGCGTGCCCTGCAACGTCTCGCTGTCCACCACGTTCGGCTGCCCGTTCGAGGGCGACATCGCGCCGTCCGAGGTCGAGCGGCTGGCGCGGCTCTTCGCCGGCGCCGGCGCGGCCGGCATCACGCTGTGCGACACCACCGGCATGGCCTACCCCACGCAGGTGGCGGACCTGTCCGCGTCGCTGGCCGCCCTCCTGCCCGCCTCCATCTCCTTGACCCTGCATCTGCACAACACCCGCGGCATGGCGCTGGCCAATGCGCTGGCGGCCTGGCAGGCCGGCATGCGGCGCTTCGACGGCGCCGTGGGCGGCCTGGGCGGCTGTCCCTATGCACCGGGCGCCAGCGGCAACGCCAGCACCGAGGAACTCGTCCACATGTTCGACTGCATGGGCGTGGACACCGGCGTCTCGCTGGCCCCGCTGCTGGAGGTCGTGGCCACCCTGCCGCGCCTGGTCGCGCGCGAGGTGCCCAGCCAGTTGCTGGCCGCCGGGCCGCGCCTGCGCACCCATCCGGCGCCGGGGAGATAAACTAGCGGACTCGAACAATCATTCCGTCAGCCGCGACCCCTCCATGCCCCGTTCCCGCAGCACATCCTCGTCCCGCCTCAATCGCGATGCCGAAAAACTCGTATCGCTGTCCCTGTCGCTCAACGGCTCGGGCAGCCGGGTCGAGGACCGCTACTGGGAGGGGGAACTGGGCACGCTGCTGGAGAAGCTCATGCACGGCGGCCAGGACGCGACCATCGAGGCCGCGCTCGAGGTCCTGTACCAGCGCAACGCCGGCGCCTACGAGATCCTGGTCGAGCAGGCCGAGACCCTGTCGGAATCGCTGACGCTGCAGAAGGACGGCGTGGACCACGACGTGCTGCTGGTGGTGGCGCCGGTGGTGGCCTGGACCCGTTTCAGCATTCCCTACGGCCCGATACGCATCGGCCTGCTGGATGCGCTGAAGGCCCAGCTGCACGGCCACATCCTGGCGGCCGACGCGCGCATGGCGGTGGCTCCGGAACTCTACAGCGTGGACCAGATGCCGCGCTCGTTCAGCGCCACGCGGCTATGGCTGAGCCGCCTGGGCTCGCAGGCGCTGGGTCTGACGCTGCCGCGCATGCCGGCCACCGACGACACCGAGGTCGCGAACCTGCTGGCCGACACGCGCTACGTGGTGGCGGCCGTTGCCGTGCCGCGCGGCGCCCCGGTGTTCCGCTGGCAGGAAAACCCCGGCAAGCCCGAGCACACGCGTGAAAGCTGCCTGGCCCAGTGGGAAGCGCAAGCCGCCCCGCTGTTCGCCGACCTGCTGCCCGGCTGCGGCTTCGAATGCCTGCTGCCGGACGCCTACTACGTCAACAACCGCGAAGCCGACCGGCGCGTGCGGCCGCTGTCGCTGCGCGCCTCGGTCGCCTGGCTCGAAGCCACGCTGGGCATCGCGCCCGACCAGTTGCGCGCCGTCATCGCCGCCTGCGGCGAAACCGAGATCGAGGAATACCGGATCGGCTTCACCCAGCGCCAGAGCAACGACGTCATCTATGGCTCGACCTGGCCGATATTCGGCCGCGACGACGACGATCCCGAGATGCCCGTCATGGACGTGATCGCCGACCAGCTGCGGGAACTGGGCGTGACCGACCTGCGCAAGCTGCAGGGCCTGCTGCCCCTGGAATTCTGCGACGACTGCGGCGCGCCCTACTTCCCCAACCCCCTGGGGGAAATGGTGCACGCCGAGCCTCCCGAGGACGCCGACGCCGGCCCCGCCCATTTCCACTGAGCGGGACGCGGCGGACGCTCAGGCCGCGCGCGGGCTGGCCTCGGTCGCTTCCTCGGGGCGGTTGGCGTAGCGGCGCGCCAGCACCGCGCATACCATCAGCTGCATCTGGTGGAAGATCATCAGCGGCAGGACAATGGCGCCGGCGGCGCTGCTGGACAACAGCACCTTGGCCATGGGAATGCCGGTGGCCAGGCTTTTCTTGGACCCGCAGAAAACGATGGTGATCTCGTCTTCTTTCGAGAATCCCAGCGCGCGGCTGATGTAGGTCGTGGCCAGCAGCGCCACGGCCAGGATCACCGCGCAGGCCACCAGCACGCCGGCCAGCGTCGCGGTCGAGGTCTGGTGCCACAGGCCGCCCACCACGGCCTCGCTGAAGGCCGAATAGACCACCAGCAGGATGGAGCCCTGGTCCACGTACTTGAGCACGGCGCGATGGCGCGCGACCCAGCCGCCTATCCAGCGGCGCATCACCTGCCCCACCACGAAGGGCAGCAGCAGTTGCATCAGGATCTTGCCCACCGCGTCGAACGAGAAGGCCGCCTCGCCGGCGGTGCTCATCATCAGCTTGACCAGCACCGGCGTCAGGAAGATGCCTAGCAGGCTGGAGGCCGAGGCGCTGCAGATGGCCGCCGGGATGTTGCCGCGCGCGATGGACGTGAGCGCGATGGCCGACTGCACCGTGGCCGGCAGGGCGCACAGGAACAGGATGCCCAGGTACAGGTCGGGGGTGACCAGCGGCGCCAGGAGCGGCTTGAACGCCATCCCCAGGACGGGGAACATGACGAAGGTGAATACGAAGATCAGCAGATGCAGCCGCCAGTGGGTGGCGCCGGCGACGATGGCCTCGCGCGACAGCTTGGCGCCGTGCAGGAAGAACAGCAGGCCGATGGCGATGTTGGTGATCCAGTCGAATACCACGGCCGTCTGCCCGGAACATGGCAGGAAGCTGGCAAGGGTGACGACGACGATCAGGCTGAGTGTGAAATTATCGGGCAGGAAACGCGGACGAGTCATGGGATGGGCCGAAAAACAAAGGAAACCTGCGCCTGGCGCCGGGCACGAGGCCTCGCGGCGCCTCCGGACGAAGCCGGTCGCTGGTCCCGCCGCAGCGGTCGTTGCGCGCTGGCAGCCAGCGGCCGGAAGGCGGATCCGGCCAAGGGTAAACACGGATTATCTTCCTTTGTCGCCCCCCTGCCCAGCCCGCATTCGGTGCAGCTGCTGTGCGCCACGGTCAAAGATCGCCGCCCGTATCCCTTCCGCAAGGGCGGCCTATGGGCCACGAGCGAGGGTCTTTGTCGCATAATCGCATCGAATTCGACCTCTTTTCCGGAGTCCCGCATGACCGACAAGATCGCCAAGCCGGCCCAGCAGCCCATCCAGGTCTACTCCTGGCCGACGCCCAATGGCCACAAAGTGCACATCATGCTCGAGGAGTGCAAGCTTCCGTACGAAGTGACGGGCATCAACATCGGGGCTGGCGACCAGTTCAAGGAAGAGTTCCTGGCCATCAGCCCCAACAACAAGATTCCCGCCATCGTCGATCCCGAGGGGCCCGACGGCAAGCCGATCTCGCTGTTCGAGTCCGGCGCCATCCTGGTCTACCTGGCCGGCAAGACCGGCAAGTTCCTGGGCAAGACCGACCGCGAGCGCTACAGCACACTGCAATGGCTGATGTTCCAGATGGGCGGCGTCGGCCCCATGCTGGGCCAAGCCCACCATTTCCGGCTGTACGCGCCCGAGCGCATCGAATACGCCACCAACCGCTACACCAACGAATCCCGGCGGCTGTACAGCGTCATGGACAAGCAGTTGTCCCGCCAGGCCTTCCTGGCCGGACGCGCCTACACCATCGCCGACATGGCCACCTGGCCCTGGACCCGCTCGCACGCCAACCAGGGGGTGGACCTGGCGGACTTCCCCAACGTCAAGCGCTGGTTCGACGAGATCCACGCCCGACCAGCCGTGCAGCGCGGCATCCAGGTCCTGGCCGATCAGCGCAAGCCGCAAGACGCCACCGCGAAGGAAAACCTGTTCGGATCCACGCAGTACCAGCGGCGCTGACGCGCGGGGGCGGCGCCCCCTGCCGGCGCGCCGCGGGCCTCAGGCCAGCCAGGCGCCCAGGACCGGTGCCAGCAGCACCATGGACAGGCCGCTGAATATCATCAGCAGGCTGGCCATCACGCCGGCTTCCTCGCCCAGCTCGCGCGCCTTGGCCGTGCCCAGCGCGTGGGCCGCGGCGCCGTAGGACGCGCCGGAGGCCAGCTCCGAACGGCGCGGCATCAGGGCCAGGATCAATTCGCCGGTCAGCATGCCGGCCAGCCCGGTGAAGACCACGAACATCGCCGCCAGGTCGGCGTCGCCGCCGAAGCGGTCCGCCGTGGCCATGGCGAAGGGCGTGGAGACCGAGCGCACCAGCAGGCTGCGCGCGACCTCGGGGGCCAGGTGGAAGGCCCGCGCCAGCCACCACGAACTGGCCACCGCAGCCGTCACGCCCGCCACCGTGCCCACGGCCAGGGCCGGCCACAGCTCCCGTATCAGGCGCCGGTACTGGTAGATCGGTACCGCGAACGCCACCGTGGCCGGGCCCAGGAACCACAGCAGCACGCGCGTATCGGCCGCGTATTCGTCCAGCGAAATGCCCGTGGCCAGCAACAAGGCCAGCAACGCCAGCGGCGTCAGCAGGATGGGATGCGTCCAGAGCCGCGGATGGCGGGCATGGAGCAGCTTGTTCAGGTAATACAAGGCAAGCGTGGCCACCACGCACAGGACGATGATCATGATGCCGCCTTCGCCGGCGCGCGGGCGCGGCGCCGCCGGGCGATCCACTCCACCGTCGCCGCGGTGGTCAGCATGACGCAGGCGTTGCCCAGCACGATGACCGCCGCCAGCTTCAGCCCCTCGTTCCTGAGCAGATCCTGGTAGCGCACCATCGCGACCACGGCGGGAATGAAGAACACCAGCATGTCGGCCAGCAGCCAGTGCGCGCCCTGGTCGATGCGGTGGAGCGGCAGGCGGCCGCTCAGCAGCAGCGCCAGCACGGCGAACAGGCCCACCACCCCGCCGGGGATGGGCAGGCCGGTCCAGCGGACGGCAGTGTCGGCGGCCCACCAGACGGCAACCAGGGCCAGGACCTGGAGGATGCGGACGGCGAAGGGGGGAAGGAAGCGGTGCGACATGATTGGTCTACGGGTATACCCGTAATTCTAGACAAGACGCTTCCATTTAGAAAATGAATAAAATCCATATTAAGAATTCCATATTGGAATGAAATGGATTTGCGCGCCCTGCGGTACTTCGTCGAGGTCGTCCAGCGCCAAAGCTACACGGCGGCGGCGCGCGCGCTGTTCGTGACCCAGCCCACGGTCAGCAAGATGATCCGGCAGTTGGAGGACGAACTGGGCACGCCGGTGCTGCGCAAGTTCGGCCGGCGCATCGAACCGACCGACACCGGCCGCATCGTGCTGGAACGCGGACGGCAACTGCTGGCCCTGCACGCCCAGTTGCAGGCCGAACTGTCCGACGTGCGCCAGGCCGCCCGGGGCGAACTGGTCGTCGGCACCCCACCGCTGGCGCACCACCTGCTGGCCCCGCTGCTCGCACGCTTCCATCAGGACTATCCGGGGATCGAGCTGCGGCTGTTCGAGCGCGGCTCGCGCTCGGTCGAAGACGAACTGAAGTCCGGTACGCTCGAGATCGGCGCCATGCTGCTGCCGGCGGACGAAAACGAATACGAAACGCTGCCCATCTGCAATTTCCCGCTGCGCCTGATCGTGCCGGCATCCTCGAGCTGGGCCGGGCGCGAACGGGTCCGGCTGGAGGAACTGGCGGCCGAACCCTTCATCTTCTACGGCGAGGGCTTCGTGCTGAACGAAGTGGTCCACGCCGCCTGCGTCCAGGCCGGCTTCACGCCGCGGATCGCCGGCCGCAGCAGCCAGTGGGACTTCATGGCCTCCATGGTGGCCGCCGGCGTGGGGCTCGCCCTGCTGCCGGAGCTGTTCAGCCGCCAACTGGACCGCTCTCGGCTGGCGGTGGTCCCGCTCCAGGATCCGCAGTTGTGGTGGCACATGGCCTTCGCTTGGCGCCGCGGCCGCTACCTCTCGTTCGCCGCGCGCGCCTGGCTGGACCTGGCCCGCCGCATGCTGCCCGGGGACGGCCGGGCCGCGGGCGATAATGGCGTCCTTTGGGACGAGGAAAACCGCTGATGCGCGCCGACATCTTCTGCCGCGTGATCGACAACTACGGCGACATAGGCGTGTGCTGGCGCCTGGCCCGCCAACTGGCGCGGGAGCACGGCTGGCGGGTGCGCCTGTGGGTGGACGACCTGCCGGTCATGGCGCGCCTGGCGCCGGCGGTCGATCCCAAGGCGGCCGCGCAGCGCGCCGATGGCGTGGACATCGTCCGCTGGACGCGGCCGGCGCCGCCGCTGGAACCGGGCGACGTGGTCATCGAGGCCTTCGCCTGCGATCCGCCCGCCGAATTCGTCCAGCGCATGCGGGACCGGGTGCGCCCGCCCGTCTGGGTCAACCTGGAATACCTGAGCGCCGAGACCTGGGTCGAGAACTGCCATGCCCTGCCCTCACCCCAGCCGGGCGGGCTGCGCAAGTACTTCTTCTTCCCCGGGTTCACGCCGGCGACCGGCGGGCTGCTGCGCGAGCGCGGCCTGCTGGCCGAACGCGATGCCCTCCAGGCCGATCCGGCCGCCCTGGCCGCCTTCCTGCGCGGTGCCGGCCTGCCCGAGCCCTGTGCCGGCGAACGCCTGGTCACCCTGTTCTGCTATCCCGACGCACCGGCCTCCATCCTGGCCGACGTACTGGCGGGCGGCGACATACCCACGCTGCTGGCCATCCCGCCCGGCGTCGCCCCCTACCTGACCGCCGGCGCGCGTGGCCGCCTGCGCATCGCGCGGGCGCCCTTCCTGCCCCAGGCCGACTACGACCGCCTGCTGTGGAGCGCCGACCTGAACTTCGTCCGGGGCGAGGATTCCTTCATCCGCGCCCAGTGGGCCGGCCGCCCCATGGTCTGGCACATCTACCCCCAGGCCGAGGCCGCCCATGTCGACAAGCTGCACGCCTGGCTGCGGCGCTACCCCGCCCCGCAAGCCGCGGCGGCGCTCCAGGCCGCCTGGAACGGCGACGCCGGGGCGGCGCGCTTCCAACCGTTGCTGGCCGAGGCCTTGTCGCCAGCGGTGTTCGACCCGTGGCGCGAGGCCGCGCGCGCCTGGAGCGACACCCTGGCCGCCCAGCCCGACCTGGCCACCCAACTGGCCGGTTTCTGCGCGGCACGGCAGGAAAACCACGCCTGACGCGGAACTAGCCGGGGCACCCTGTCCCGGGCTATACTAGTTGGCTGCACAGGCCATATGGCCGTCTTTTGGACATCGCGGCGCTACACGCCGGCTGTCACTAGCGTTCCCTCCCCTAAGGTTGCTCCAGCATGAAAATCGCTCAGGAATTGCGCGTCGGCAACGTCATCATGGTCGGCAAGGATCCCCTGGTCGTCCTGAAGGCCGAATACAACAAGTCCGGCCGCAACGCCGCCGTCGTCAAGATGAAGCTCAAGAACCTGCTGACCGGTTCGGGCACGGAATCCGTCTACAAGGCCGACGAAAAGTTCGAAATCCTGGTGCTCGAGCGCCGCGAGTGCACCTACTCGTACTTCGCCGACCCCATGTATGTCTTCATGGACACCGAGTACAACCAGTACGAAGTCGAAGCCGAGAGCATGGGCGATGCCCTGCACTACCTGGAAGAAGGCATGCCCGTCGAGGTGGTCTTCTACGAAGGCCGCGCGATCTCGGTGGAAATGCCCACCATCGTCGTGCGCGAGATCGTCTACACCGAGCCGGCCGTGCGTGGCGACACCTCGGGCAAGGTCATGAAACCCGCCAAGGTCAACACTGGCTACGAACTGCCGGTGCCGCTGTTCTGCGAAATCGGCGACAAGATCGAGATCGACACCCGTACGGGCGAGTACCGTAGCAGGGTGAAATAAGCCCCCCCTACGCGCTTACGCGCGCCCGGCATGGTGAGCCCCCAGCCGCTACGCGGCAGCCCCCCGAGGGGGCCGGGGGGCCCGCCTTGGGGCGGCCCGGCGCCGGGCCCCGTGGGGCGTCGAAGTGGACCGGCGGAGCCGGATCCACTTCGCCTCGTCTTTCTTGGGGGCCTTTGGCCCCCTTTCCCCCGTTGTCTTTTTCTATTGGGTTGCTTGCGCTTTTGGCGTGGGTAGGCGCTCGTTCGTCCCGCGGGCGGGACGAACGTCGGTTATTGCAGGCGGTCGTCGTCTAGCAGGGCGGGGATGGGGGCTACGGCTATGCCCTCTTCGGCCAGCGACTGGCGTTCCTGCTGGGTGGCCACGCCGCGGATGGGGCGTTCGGGGGCGTCGCCGTGGTGGATGCGCCGGGCTTCGGAGGCGAAGCGTTCGCCGACGTTTTCGGTCTGGCGCAGGACTTCCCGCAATTGCTTGAGCATGGCGGCCTGCATGTCGGGGGACATGGGGGCGTTGCCGGGTTCGCGCGCGGCGGGAGTGGCCGGCGCCTTGCTGCCGGAGACGTTCAGCATGGGGGCCGACAATTTCTTGTCGATGGATTTGCTGTCGCACAGCGGGCAGCTGATCAGGCCGCTTTCGCGTTGCGTGTCGAAATCGGAGTGCGAGCTGAACCAGCCTTCGAAAACGTGGCCGTGCTCGCATTGCAGATCGAAAACCTTGAATGCCATGAATGATGCGCCTGTCGCCCCCGGGGAACGCCTGGCGCGGTCTGTACCTGTAGAGAGCCCTATCGTACCCCAAGCCCGGGGCTTGCAGCCGCGCCGCGCCCCGGCCTTCATACCGAACGCGACATCGACCCCTGCTGCGGTTCGTAGACGCAGGTGCGATTGCGCCCCTGCCGCTTGGCGGCGTACAGCGCGGCATCGGCCTGGCGCACCAGCAGCGCCGCCGCGGTGGCATGGCCCGGCACCATCGCATCGACGCCGATGCTGACCGTCATCACGCCCTGCTCGCTCTTCAGGTGGGGAATCCGCGCATCCAGCGTGGCCTTGCGAATGTTCTCGGCGATCAGATAGGCGCCATCGATGTCCGTCTTGGGCAGCAGCACCGCGAATTCCTCGCCGCCGTAGCGCGCCGCCATGTCGGCCGGGCGCCGGATATTGCCCTGGATCACCTGGGCGATGGTGCGCAGGTACTGGTCGCCATGCTGGTGGCCGTAGTGGTCGTTCAGCGCCTTGAAATGGTCGGCATCGATCAGCAGCAGCGCCAGCGAGCTTTCCTCGCGCGCGGCGCGCCGCCATTCCCGCTCCAGCGCCTCGTCGAAGCGGCGGCGGTTCGACAGGTTGGTCAGGCCGTCGGTGGCCGCCATGGCCAGCAGCTGGGCGTTCTCGGCCTCCAGGGCTTCCTCGGCCTTCTTGCGGCGCGAGACGTCGCGGATGTTCAGGATGCAGCGCTCGTCGCCCATCTCGGGCGGCAGGCGCTTGACGCTGGCCTCCAGCCAGCTCCACGACGAATCCCGGTGGCGCGCCGGAAAGGTCAGCATGCGCGGCCAGGACTGCTCGTCCCCGGAGAACAGCGGCACGTAGTCCGCCCGCACGAAGTCGTCGATGTTGCGCCCTTCGATGTCCCCCGGCACCCACCCCAGCACGTCCTTGATGGCCGGCGAGATATAGGTGACGATGCCGTCCGCCCGGCACAGCGCGATGATGTCGGCCGAATTCTCGGCCAGCACCCGGTACCGGGCCTCGCTGCGCAGCGCGCTGCGCTCGGCCGCCAGACGCAGCGCGAACTCCCGGCGCAGCATCCACACCAGCACCATGGTGCCCATGCACAGCAGCAGCGTAAGCATGGCGATGATCCCGGCCTTGTTGCGCCAGGCCGCATAGATGTCGCTGTCGGCCATGCCCACCAGCACGATCAGCGGCAGCGGGGGCTCGACCGCCGTGAAGGAATAAAGCCGGGTCACCCCATCCGTGGCCGACACGGCCTCGTACGAACCGGTGTCCGATGCCGGATAGCGCTTGAACAGCTCGAGATCGGCCAATTGCTTGCCCAGCAGGCCCTGTACCGCCGGGAAACGCGCCATGACCGAGCCGTCGGCGCGCAGCAGCATGATGGAGCCATTCTGGCGCAGGTCCAGTTGGCGGAACTGGTTTTCCAGGTGGGAGATGCGCAGCGTGCTGACCACCACGCCGCCGAAGCTGCCGTCGGGCCGGCTCACGCGGCGGCTGATGGCGATGGACCACATATTGGTCAGCCGCGAGAAAAAAGGCCGGCTCACGAACAGTCCGACGTCGGAAGCTTCCTTGTGCACGCGGAAATAGTCGCGCTGCGAAAACTCGACGCCGCGCGGCTGCACCGACTTGGAGTCGGTCAGCATCCGGCCCTCGGTGTCCAGCACCACCATCGTTCCCACGCCGCGCATCTGCGGCAGGCTGCCGAACAGCAGTTGGTGACGGCGATAAGGATCCAGGCCTTCGGCTTCGGCAAGCCGCAGGCCATTGAGCATGGATTGCAGAGAGAGGTCGACCAGCTCGATGTCGCGGCCGATGCCGTCGGCGACCACCCGGCCCAGGTTCACCGTGGCTTCCCTGGCCGCTCGCCTGGCATCCTGGCGGGTGTCGTATAGCGCGGCCGCGCATACCAGGCCGAAACACGCGACCACCAAGGTGGCCCATAACGTTAGCCAGCGCATGGACCAAACGATACAGGTTACAAAAATTAACCGGGACTATACATCCATTGGGTAGCCCGCGGCACGCGTCTTAACGGTGATTTGCATTCTCCGGCCCGGAAGACGTCCCCGCCCGGCCCCGGGCCACCCTCTCCGCCATCGCGTGGTAGCGCGCGCTCAACCGGCGCAGGTGATCCTCGTCCATCGTTTCGATCGCGACCAGCTTGCTGTTGGCGCCCTCCAGCGCCCCCAGCAACTCGTCCAGCTTCAGGTGCAGCGCCTCGCTGTCCTTGTTCTGGGTGCGCTGGATCACGAACACCATCAGGAAGGTCACGATGGTGGTCCCGGTATTGACCACCAGTTGCCAGGTTTCGGAAAAATGGAATATCGGCCCGAGCGCGCCCCAGAGCACGATGGCCGCGCACGCCATGCTGAACGCCGGCGGCGAGCCCGTGGTCCGGGTGACCGACGTCGCGAAGCGATCGAACAATTGCCCCCTGCCGTTTCTCCGCATGCTGGCTTGATTCATCGCCGTCTCCCGTGGATGAGGACGATGGGGCGTAGCAAGCGGCGTACCCAAGAAGTTAGCTCCCTGGACTAGGCGGAATAGTCTATTGCCCTTACCCAACCATCAGCCCCGCGGCCCGAAGCTTCACCAGGATAGCGTTGAGATCTTCCCGGAGCCCGGCAACGTCGGTGGCGACGCTATCGGGTTGCGCGGCTGCTAATGAGCGAATTATCCATCGGTTGAACACCACCCCCGCCCCGAGAGAGGCCGCTCCACTCAAGGCCGTGGAGATTTCAACTGTTGTTCCCACCACTGAGATGACCACACCCCATAGCGTTGAACGACTGTTTAGGTTCACGCCAACTATATCTCCTGGCTGTACACCAGACACAGTTTCGACAACCAGAGAAGTCGTATTCAGTGCGGCAGCTACAGTCAGTCTTGTTCGGACTGACAAAACGCACGTGTAGCTTTCAGTACCATCATTCTTAACCGCAACCAATCCCAACGGGGCAAAACCTTGGCTGGGGGGCGCCGTCAGAACTAGTTGCTTTTTTCCGAGTGGCCTGCGTCCAGCTACTCCTCGGTATGGGTTCGAATTTTTTGTATACCTTATAATTCGCAAATCCGTTGCATTGCTGATTGAGTCGGTCGAAGGAGAATTGCTGTACCAATACACCCTCACAAAAACGGCGCCAGCATCAACAGCGGCTCTTGCAACGATAGCTACGGCGCTCGAGACATTTGTGCCTGCTTGGAGCCCATCATTGACGACGACGGAAAAAACTCCTCCTGTCGTTGAGATAAAGTTCAACGATGGTGTAATCAGACGTTGATTGGAATCATAAAACTCAATTCGTGGCCTATAGCGCGCCGTCTCATCATTTAGAGCACCTGTCGGCCCAAAAGAACTCAGTCGAAAGATGTCACCTTCAACGATATCGATCAACTCTGACTCTACAAGCACACGAGCAGACTGTGCATGGGCTATCCTTAACAGATCGCATCGACGCCCGGCGCTCGGATAGAGCATCGTATCCAGGACGATATCGTTAGTATTGGTGCATGCAATGACTTCCGCATGGCGAAAATTGGCAAAATCATCCATTACAACGTTATCGAACCCATTGTCGACAACATTCACCCCTACCTTATCGAAATTTGCAGTAGAAGAATCCCACGTATTGACAATAATATTTCTTTGCGTCTCTGCGGCAAGACTAACGAGACCCTTTCCACCCTCAAAACGAGTACCTAGCAGATAGTTATCCGTACCTACATTGAAAAGAATCGAGAATGTGCCCTCGAAAGATCCACCTGCAATCTTATTATGATTGTGGGGATAACTACCGTCAAAAATCAGGTACGAACATCTTTGAAGAGAAAAGTGATTTTCATTTATCCACTGGATGGCGCTTTGTGAAATAACTGGCGCAGTGTTCAGTTCAATTTTTTCAATATGCCCTAAATGAAAAGCACAATAGGCAATCGATGAATCAGACGGATTCGTTGCATCAGCCCATAGCTGCAGGTAGTTGCAATACCGGATCGAAATCTGCTGATTCTTTGCCCCCATCATTCGCAATGTTGGTATCAAGGCATTGCCATCTGCTGCTCGAAAGACGCGCCCCAGGGACTGGCTTTTATTTTCACTTGTCCCGGCATGGCCACCTATCATTACTATTGCGCTTCCCCCTACTTCTATTTCTGCAGCTTCAAAATCAAGGGAGACACGCCGCAAATTCAGATTCCCGTCGACCCTGATACGCCCACATGCGTAGAGTCGCTTGTTTGCGGCAAAGGCAGCCGCAACTGCGCTATTAATTGCGCCCGTATCATCCGTACTACCGTCGCATTGAGCTCCGTAGTCCTTGACGTCAAAAGCATCTTGCATCTCTGCCCCCGTATGCAACCCTTACCACACGATTGCCCGCTACGCACTGCTGCAGCGGCTCCTCTTGAGAGAAAGATACCAATACTCAGCTCAACGTTGAAGCAGAAATTCGAAAAACATAGAACAAGTGGGTCGCTTTTTCTCGCCTCATTTCTTGTCATTTTTTTGAGGCAGGAGATAAAGGAAAAGGGGAACAGGTTCAACAAAAGAGGGCGCTCAAGGGCCGAGCGCATGAGGGCAGCTTTTGAAGAACTGGACAACATGTGATGAGGAATTGGTGCGCCCGGCCGGAATCGAACCGGCACGCCTTGCGGCGGCGGATTTTCTTACCCGCTACTGCTCGCGCAGCCGGATTGCACGAAGGCAATGCCGTTTGGGGTCTGGACTCTGCCTTGACCATCGCGTCGCGCGGCAAGATTGCCGCGCCAGCCTTAGGTCCCCGCCGTCGAGTCTCTACACACGCCCAGCGGCCAACATCGGCCGCCTGCTTGGCTCGGCGTTCCCGTGCCAGGGGTTCGCCGAATTTGACGGGTTCTACTCCCGGACTTTCGTCCAGGGCACTCCACTCTTACGGAAGTCCGCTACGTCTACCAGTTTCGTCACGGGCGCACGGGCGGTATTGTAGCCGATGCGCCCCCGGCGCCCTTCCCCATTCCAGGCCTGGTCAGGCGTAGGTCTGGCGCAGCACGTTCTTCTGGACCTTGCCCATGGTGTTGCGGGGCAGTTCGGACACCACGTGGATGCGCTTGGGCACCTTGAAGTTGGCGATCCTGGCCTTGAGTTCGGCGATCATGGCGGCCTCGTCCAGGTTGGCGCCCGGCTTGGGCACGACCACGGCCATCACCGCCTCGCCGAAGTCGGGGTGCGGCACGCCGATGACGGCGCTTTCCTCGACGCCCGGCATGTCATCCAGGAAGCTCTCGATTTCCTTCGGATAGACGTTGAAGCCGCCCGAGATGATGAGGTCCTTGCTGCGGCCCACGATGGACAGGTAGCCGTCGGGCACCCTGGCGCCGCCGGATTCGCCCCCCCAGCGGCCGACATCACCGGTCTTGAACCAGCCGTCCGGCGTGAATTCCTCCCGGGTCTTCTCGGGCATGCGCCAATAGCCCTTGAACACGTTGGGACCCTTGACCTGGATATTGCCGATCTCGCCCGGTGGGCACGCCGCCCCCGCATCGTCCACCACCCGCGCCGACACGCCCGGCAGCGGCTGGCCCACGGTGCCGCCCAGGCGTTCGCCCAGGGCGGGGTCGTAAGGATTGGAGACCAGCATGACCGTCTCGCTCATGCCGTAGCGCTCGAGGATGGTGTGGCCGGTTCGTTCGCGAAAGGCGTTGAAGGTCTCCATCAGCAGGGGCGCCGATCCGGACACGAAAAGCCGCATGTTGCGGCAGGTGTCGCGCCCGAACGCCGGCTCGGCCAGCAACCGCACGTAGTAGGTCGGCACGCCCATCATGACGGTGCAGCGCGGCAGCAGGCGCAGCGCGGCGGCCACGTCCAGCTTGGGCAGCCAGATCATTTTCGCGCCGGCCAGCAGCGCGCCGTGCGCGGCCACGAACAATCCGTGCACGTGGAAAATGGGCAACATGTGCAGCAGCACGTCGTCGGCGCGCCAGCCCCAGTATTCGTGCAATACGCGGGCGTTGGAGGCCAGATTGCCATGGGTCAGCATGGCGCCCTTGCTGCGGCCCGTCGTGCCGGAGGTGTACAGGATGGCTGCGAGATCATCCGCGGCGCGCACGGCCACCTCATGCTCGGGCGAGGCCTGGGCGGCGGCGTCCAGCAGCGTGCCGGTGCGATCGTCGTCCAGCGTGTAGACGTGGCCCGTTCCGGCGCGTTGCGCGCAGCGGCCCACCCATTCCCGGTTCTTGCTGGCGCAGACCACCACCGACGGTTCGGCATCGCCCAGGAAGTAGTCGACCTCGCTTTCCTGGTAGGCGGTGTTCAGCGGCAGGTAGACGTAGCCCGCGCGCAAGGTGGCCAGGTACAGCAGCAAGGCCTCGGGGGACTTCTCGACATGGACGGCCACGCGGGCGCCCTCGGGCAGGTCCAGCGAACGCAGCAGGTTCGCCATGCGCGCCGTCTGCGTCTGGACGTCGCGCCAGGTGTAGTCGCCGGCGCCGGGCGCCTCGATGCAGACCGCGTCGAGATCGGCGGGGAAACCGGAGGCCAGCAAGGAATAGAGATTCTCGTCTTTCATCTATCTTCTTCGGTCGGGAAAGGTGAAGCGTCGCCGCCGAACACGGGGGTGCGCCCTTCGAGGAACGCCGCCACGCCTTCGCGATGATCGCGGGTATCGCTGTAGGAAAAGAATGCCGCCAGCTCGGCCTCGGCCAGCGGCTCGGGCCGCTGCAGCCGCCGTACCATGTGCTTGTTCAGGGTAGCCGCCAGCGGCGCGCCGGCGGCAAGGCGGGACAGGGTGCGCGCAAGCTCGGCCTCGAGCTCGACATCCTCGACCACGCGGGTCAGGAGGCCCTTGGCATGGGCCTCGGCGGCGTCCAGGATGCGGCCTTCCAGCAGCAGTTCCAGCGCCACCGCGCGGCCGGCCACGGCCAGCAGGCCCGCAAGCTCGGCCGGCGCCATCGGAAACCCCAGCCGCGCGATGGGCGCGCCCACGCGGGTGCTGCGGCCGGCGATGCGCAGATCGCAGCAGCAGGCGATCTCCAGCCCGCCGCCCACGCAGGCGCCCTGCACCAGCGCCACCGTGGGCCATGGGCAATCGTCGATCGCGCGCAGCGCCGGGGCGATGATCCGCTCGTGGTAGTGGCGCACCGCCGCGAGGCCGCCCCGCTCCACCGGAAACTCGCCGATATCGGCGCCGGCCGCGAAATGGCCGCCGGCGCCCCGGATGACGACGGCGCGCAGGCCCGGCCGGTCCGCCGCGTCCCGCATCGCCGCGGCCAGCTCGCGCCACATCGCGGCGGTCAGCGCATTGAGCTTGCCCGCGTGCGCCAGGGTCAGCGTCAGCACGCCGCCCTCGGTCGACGCGTCGATCCGGCCCGGCGCCGGTTCCATGAGCGGAGCCTCGTCCATCAATCGGCCTTGATGCCCGCGTCCTTGGAGACCTTGGCCCAGCGCTGCACTTCCTCGTGCAGATACTTGCCGAACTCGGCGCTGGTGTAGCGCGGCATCTCGGAGCCGTTGCTCAACCACACCTTCTTGATCTCGGGCGTGCCCAGCGCCTTCTGAACCTCGGCGTACATGCGCTCGACGATGGGCTGCGGCGTGCCCTTGGGGGCCCACATCGCATACCAGGTCGAGACCTCATAGCCCGGCAGGCCGGCCTCGGCCGCGGTGGGCACGTCGGGGAAGGCGGACGAACGCTTCGGCGCCGCCACGGCCAGGGGTTTGATCTTGCCGGCGCGGATGTGCTGGGCCGACGACCCCAGCCCGTCGAAAGCCAGGTCCACCTGGCTACCCATCAACGCGAGCAGCATGGGGCCGGCGCCGGTGTACGGAACGTGCGCGATGTCCACGCCGGCCTGGAGCTTGAACAGTTCCCCGGCCAGGTGGTGGGAAGTGCCGTTGCCCGCCGAGCCGAAGTTGAGCTTGCCCGGCTGGCGGCGAGCCTGGTCGATCAAGCCCTTCAGGTCGTTGAAGGGTTCGGTGGGCGCCGCGACGATGATCTGCGGCGGCTGCGCGATCAGCGTGACGGGGACGAAATCCTTCTCGATGTCGTAGGTCAGGCCCTTGTAGAACGACGGCGCGATGGCGTGGTGCGCCCCGCCCACGAAGAACGTGTAGCCGTCCGGCTGGGCGCGCGCCGCGATGGCCGCCCCCACGGTGCCGCCCGCGCCCCCACGGTTGTCCACCACCACGCTGTGCCCCAGTTGGGCACCCAGCTGCTGCGCCAGCGGCCGGACGAAGGCGTCGGTGCCGCCCCCGGCCGGGAACGGCACGATGATGGTGACGGCCTTGGACGGCCAGGCCTCCGCTCCCACCGCATGGCCACCCGCGGCCGCGCCCACGATGCAGGCGATCAAGGCAATGCTGCGTTTCATCTCCCGTCTCCTTTCTTGGTATGAAGGTACTACACGCTGGCTCTTGCCAGTTCTGATCGATTCTTTTCGCGCGCGTCAGAGCAGCCGGGCCACTCCCCTGCTCGTCTCGGGCTTCCCCTCGCCCAGCCGCGCCAGGTTGTCGTCGAGCGCATCCAGCTCGTACACGTAGTTGACCATCATGCCGCACGACTGGGCCCGGCCCTTGCGCGACGTGTCCGCCTTCCAGTTCAGCCGTTCGATGCGGGCGCCGTTGCCCAGGTGGAACCGCGCCACCGAATCGAGCGGCAGCGATCCCTTGCGCTCCACCAGGTAGCGGGCCGCCAGCCGCATGGCCACGGCCTGCACGGCCGGCGGCGCGGCCTCGTCGTCCACCGCCTGCTGAATGGCGGCCAGCACCTGCGGGCCGGTGGCCGCCTCCAGGCCGGCCTTTTCCTTGCGAACGATGGCGGCAAGGTCCTCGGCGCCGCGTTTCCTGACCCAGTCGCAAAAGCCCGGTATGGGCGAGAGCGTGGCGAAACGCTTGATCTTGGGCAGTTCGCCGTTCAGTTCCTCGATCACGCGCTTGAGCAGGAAGTTGCCGAAGCTGACGCCGCGCAAGCCCTGCTGGGTGTTGGAGATCGAATAGAAAATGGCCCAGCGCGCCTTGTCCAGGTTCTCCATGGGCGCGCCCTCGTCCAGCAGGCTCTGCACGTTGCCGGCCATGTCGGCACAGAACGCGACCTCGACGAAGATCAGCGGCTCGTTCGGCATGCGCGGGTGGAAGAACGCGTAGCAGCGGCGGTCGGAATCCAGGCGGTTGCGCAGATCGGTCCACGAGGCGATCTCGTGCACCGCCTCGTAGATGATGAGCTTCTCGAGCAGCGAGGCGGGCGAGTCCCAGGTGATGCGCCGCATCTCCAGCAGGCCCACGTCGAACCAGTTCGACAGCAAGCCCTCCAGGTCGCCGTCCAGCCCTTGCAGGGCGGGGATCTTCGCGCGCCAGGCCAGCATGTCGGTGCGCAGTTCCAGCAGGAAAGGCAGGCCGTCCGGCAACGCGTTCAAGCGCTTGAAGAAACGGACCCGGGCATGCGAGAGCGCGCGCGACAGATCGGAAGGCGTCTCCTTGCCGCCGGTCTCGGACGGCCCCGCCGACGAGGCACCCACTTCGGCCAGGAGTTCCAGCATGGCGCCGCGGCGCTGGGCGTCGGCGGCACGATAGGCCTCCTGCCAGGTCAACGCGGCGCGATTGGCCGCGACGTCGGTCAGGCGCGCCTGGAAACACGGCAGCAGCATGGCGCGCTGGCGGTTGGCCTCGCGCGTGGACAAGGCAACGGCCTCGCGGCCGGGCTCGGCGGCCCCCTGGGGCCGCCCTCCCAGCCATTTGCTCCAGCGGGCCAGCAGCGACTGGGTCGGCTGCGGATCGGGGGCCGGCGCGGCGGGCCGCGCATCGGCGGCATCTTGACGTTCGCTGTTCAACATGTCGCTCGTGTTCCTTCTGAAAGACTCAAGCCGATTGCCTGGACAGCGAGGCCATCAGGTCGGCGAAACGCTGTCCCTGCACCACGACATGGTCGCGCGCGCGCTCGGCGGCCAGGCCGGCATCGCCGGCCAGCAAGGCCTCGACGATGCCCTCGTGCTCGTCGTAGGACGTGGCGATGCGATCGCGCACGCGCAATTGCAGGCGGCGATACGGGCCCAGCCGGCGATGCAGCTTGATGGCTTCCTCGTTCAGGAACCCGTTGCAGCCCAGGCCGTAGATGGTGCGATGGAAAACTTCGTTCAGGTAGTAATAGGCGTTGGCGTCGCCCGCGTTGCGCGAAGCCTGGCAGGCGCGATGGGCCTCGAGCAGGCGGCGATGGTCGTCGGCCGTCATGCGCCGCGCGGCCAGCCGCGCGCACATGGCCTCGATTTCGCCCATCACGTCGAACATCTCGATCAGGCGCTGGGGGCCGATCTGCGCCACCAGCGCGCCCTTCCTGGGCCGCATCTCCACCAGTCCGGCCGAAGCCAGCTGGATCAGGGCCTCGCGTATGGGCGTGCGCGACACGCCGAAACGATTGGCCAGCACGGTCTCGTCCAGCGGATCCCCCGGCGACAGTTCGCCGACGGCGATCAGCTCTTCGATGGTTTCGCGCAGCGTCTCGGAGCGCTTTTTCTCGTTGCCGGAGGATGGGGGGCGGGATGACATGGAATCATCTTGCCCCATCCTTTTCTTGTATACAAGAGATTTTTATAAATACACACAAACAGGGGTCTGGTTACACACCGCGCGCCTGCCGCCGCTCCAGCCACAGGGTGGCCAGCAGCATCACCGTCGTGGTCAAGGCCACGGTGACCAGGCTCATCGCCATGCCCTGGCCCACCGAGCCCTGTTCGAACTGGCGCCAGATGAACAGCGATACCGTCTGCACGCCCGTGGGCGCGAGCAGCAGCGAAGCCACCAGCTCGCGCGAGGCCACCGCGAACACCAGCAGCATGGCGGCGACCAGGCTGGGCGCCAGCAGCGGCAGCAGGATGCGCGCCAGCGCCGTGACCGTGCCGGCGCCATGCACCCGGGCGGCGGCCTCCAGGTTGTCGCCGATCTGCATCAGCGCGGCGTGGGCATAGCGCACCGGGTACGGCAGCAGCAGGCAGCAATAGGCCAGCAGCAGAATGCCCCAGGTGTTGTAGGGCGTGGCCGGCCAGAAGGCCTGATTCCACGCCAGTATCAGGCCCACGCCGACCACCACGCCGGGCATGGTGTTGGGCAGCACGGCCAGGGCATCGAGCACCGCCCGGCCGCGCGTGCGGGTCTTGACCACGCAATAGGCCACCAGCACGCCGGTCAGCCCGGTCACGATGGCCGCGCCGGCACCCAGCATCAGGCTCGTGGCCAGCGCGCCCGAGGCTTCGCTGCCGCCGGCGGCGATGGCCTGGAAATGCGTCAGCGACAGGTTGCCGATGGCCAGGCCGCCCGACAGCGTGCGGCTGAATGCCGTCGCGGCGATGGCGAACAGCGGCGCGAACGTGGCCACCGCCACGATCGCGGCGAACAGCGCGGCGGCGGGCCAGCGCCAGGCGCCCAGCGGCAGGGTCTCGCCCCGCGCGGGCTTGCCCGTGGTGGTCTCGTAGCCCTTGCCCGTCAGCATGCGCCGCTGCCAGACGAAGGCCAGCATGGCCAGCGCGACCAGGATCAGCGACAGCACCGAGGCGCCGGGCAGGTCGATCGGCCACTCGGAGAAGCGCCGCTCGATGCCCGTCACCAGCACGAAGAAGCCGGCGTTGGCCGCCAGTGCGGCCGGCGTGCCGTACTCCTCGATCGCCATCGCGAACACCAGCAGCAGGCTCGCGGCGATGCCCGGCAGGGCCAGCGGCAGCGTGATGCGCCAGAAGCAGCGCCAGGCGCCCCCGCCGCATACCCGCCCCACCAGCGCCAAGCGGGAGCCCGACGCCGCCATGGTGCGGGAGACGGCGAAATAGACCACCGGCACCACGTTCAGCGTCATCACGAACACCACGCCGCCGAACGAGAACAGCGCCGGCCCGGCATGGATGCCCAGCAGCTGCTGCAGGTATCCGCGCGGCTGCAGCAGCATGATCCATCCCAACGCGCTGATATAGGGCGGGATCATGAAGGGCACCAGCATCAGCACGTCCCAGAGCTTGGCGCCGGGCAGATCGAACAGGCCGCGCAGCGTTCCCAGCGGGATGCCGATGGCCGCGGCGGCCAGCACCACGCAGGCGCCCAGCTTCAGCGTATTGATCGTCAGTTCGACCAGCTTGGGATCGGCCAGGACCCCCGCCAGGTGGGCCAGCGGCCGCGCCAGCGAGCCCTGGGCAAGCTCGGGGAAAACGGCCTGCAGCAGGACGAATCCCAGCGGCATGGCCACCAGGATACCCAAGGCGGACACCGCGGCCCCCACCAACAACGTGTTCGCGCGCATGGAGCCCGCCTCTTCCTCTTGCTAGCTATGTGGAATCACGCCCGACCGCGTCCGGTCACTTGCGGCCGAACAGTGTCGTGAAGCGCTCCAGCAGGGCCTGGCGGCCGGCACGCTGGGCTTCGTTCTCCACCGGCAGCGATTTGATGTCCTTGATCACCGGGCGCTTGGCCTGCACGTCCTGGCGGGCCGGGATCAGGTAGGTCGCGGCCACCCGCGCCTGGCCGGCGTCGGACAGCACGAAATCGATGAAGCGCTTGGCATCCTGCTGCTGGCGGCTGGACTTCAGGATCATCATCGGCCGGCCGGCGATCACCGTGCCGCTGGCGGGGAAGATGACCTCGATGCTCTCGCCCTTGGCCTGGTTGCCCAGCGCGACGTAGTCGACCGCGCCGAAGACGGCTGCCTTGGCGCCTTGCAAAACGGGATTCATCGCCTGCGCATTGGCGCCGGCAATGGCCATGTCGTTGCGCTTCAGATCGGCGAACAGGCGCCACGCATCGGCGCCGCGCGCCGATTGCAGGCCCGACAGCAGTTCCAGGGCGGTGCCCGACTGGGCCGGATCGGGCATGTTGACCAGCCCCTTGAACTCGGGCTTGGCCAGGTCGGCCCAGTCCGTCGGACGCGGCGTGCCGCTCTTGGTGTTCCAGGCGATGGCCAGCGCCGACAGGCCCTGGGCCACGTAGCTGGGGCCCTTGTACTCGGCCGGCACCTTCGCGGCATTGGGGCTGGCATAGGCCAGCAGCCAGCCGCGCTTGTGCAGGTCCAGGGCGCTGTCCCACGACGCCGAGATCACCACGTCGGCCTTCGGGTTCGAGGCTTCCGCCTCCAGCCGCGCCATCACCTTGCCGGTATCGGCCTGGAACACGTCGACCGAAACGCCGGTCTGCTTCTTGAAGTCGTCGGCCAGTTGCTTGATCAGTCCGGCCGGGCCGGCGGTATAGACCGTCAGGGCCTGGGCCTGGCCAGCGGCCAGCATCGCGCCGAACGCCAGCGCGCCGATCAGAGGCTTGATTTTCATCATCGAGATTCCTGAGTCGAGAAACGGCATATCGCCGGGGAAAAGCGTCACGCCGCCTGCGGAAACCAGCGCAGGCGGCTCCAGTCGAGGTCCAGCCCCACGGGGTGCTGGACAGGCATGCGTTGATCGGTCAGCCACGCCAGTTCGAAGGCATGGTGGTCGCTGCCCACGCGCACGGTCGTCGTGTAGTGCCCGCCGCGGAACCGCTGCGCGATCACATGGCCTCGCAGGGCGTGGCGTTCGCCCGCCTTCAGCGCGGCATGGGGAATGAAGAGATGGCCCGGCCCCGCCGGACCGCCGGCCAGGGGCACGGGGCAGACCAGTTCGAGGCCGCCGGCCAGTTGCCAGCCGCGTTCGGTGCGCACGCCGCTGCGCAGGGCGCCCAGTTTCAGGAACTCCACCACCTCGGGGCTGGCGGGTTCGCTCACCAGCAGTTCGGGCGCGGCGATCTGGCACACCTTGCCGGCCCGCATGACCGCCACCGTGTCAGCCAGCGAGAAGGCTTCCTCGTGGTCGTGGGTGACGTACACCGCCGTGGTGCCCAGCTCGCGCAGCAACAGTCCGATCTCGCCGCACAGGGTCTCGCGCAGATCCCGGTCGAGATTGGACAGTGGTTCGTCGAACAACAGCACCCGGGGCCGCGCCACCACGGCCCGCGCCAGCGCGACGCGCTGCTGCTGGCCACCCGACAGGCTGCCGGGCGAACGGTCTTCGCAGCCCGCCAGCCCCACCATGCCGAGCGCGCTCGCCACCCTCTCCGCCCGATCGCTTCGGGGCACGCCACGCACTTCCAGCGGGAAGGCCACGTTGGCCCCCACGGTCATGTGCGGCCACAGCGCGTAGTCCTGGAACACCATGCCCAGGCCGCGCCGCTCGGGGGGAACGAAGGTCCGGTCGTCCGCGACGGTGACACCGCCAATCCCGATGCGCCCCGCCACCGGGCGGCTCAGGCCGGCCAGCAGCTTGAGCAGCGTGGTCTTGCCGCAGCCGGACGGTCCCAGCAGGGCCAGCACCCTGCCCGGTTCGAGCCGGATGTCGATGCCGTCCAGGATGGTAGTGCCGGACAGGCGCTGTACCACGCCCTCGATATCGATGGCGGCACCGGAGGAAGAAGAATCGGAATGGGAAGCGGAATCGGACACGGGCGGACATGAACAGGAAACGCCGCCGTTCGCCGGCTCGCACGAGCCCGGCCACGGCGCCGTAGGATCGTGTAAATACTATGTCCGCCCGATGACCGGATCATGACAGCCGGTCGCCCCGCATCGGGGGCACCGGCTCAGAAGATCGACGTGATGGCGAAATGCTCGAGCACCGTGGGACACAGGGTGCCCAGCTTCGCGACCAGCCACATGAAACCGCACGAGAAACCGGCCAGCAGGGCCAGATCGCGCAAACGCTTGAGAAATACCGTCATGGGCCGATACTCCACGCCGTGGTATTCCATGGTTGCAGAACCTCTCATGATTGCGAAAATCCGCGACGTGAGTCTATCCGCCCCCGCCGCGAATCACCATATCCGTAAGGTCGTACTCCAAAAACGTGAAAACGCCCGCGCCGATCACAAGCCCGCCGGGCGGACATAGCCCGGGAAGTCCTTGTCCAGCACGCTCTTGAAGAACGGCGACTTGAACGCGGCGGCCAGGTCCTTGGCCCATGGCTTGCCCTGGTCCGCGCGGCGGATCGCCACGACCTGCTGGAATTGCACGGGCGGCGTCTCCAGCGCCACCGCGCTGGTCAGTTTCAGGCCCGAAGCGATGGCGAAGTTGCCCGGCACCACGGCGAACTCCACGTCGCCCACGGTACGCGGCAGCTGCGCGGCCTCGACGGGCTGCAGCCTGACCTTCCTGGGATTGCTGGCCAGGTCCTTTTCCGTGACCCGCAGCGGATCCACGTCGGCCTTCACCGTGATCACCCGATTCTGCTGCAGCAGCAACAGGGCGCGCGCCAGGTTGCTCGGATCGTTGGGCAGCGTGAAGCGGTCGCCCTCCTTCACGTCGGCCAGGCTCTTGCGCGACTTCGAGTAAATGCCCATGGGCGCGGTCGTGCTTTGCACCAGGTCGACCAGGTCCAGCTTCTGGTCCGCCTTGAATCGGTTCAGGTAGGCGATGTGCTGGAACAGGTTGGCGTCCAGCGAGCCTTGCGCCAGGGCCAGGTTGGGCTGCACGTAATCGTTGAACTCGACCAGCTTGACCTTGTAGCCCTGCTTTTCGAGTTGAGGCACGATGCCGAGCTTGAGCACGTCGTAGTTGTAGCCGGCGGTCGCGCCGAAAACGAGGTCCTTCTTGGCGGGGTCGGCGGCGTGGGCGGCGGCGCCCAGGGCCAGGACGGCGGCGGCCGTGCCAAGGATGAAAGTGCGGCGTAGAGTCATGATGAGTCCCGGAAATGAATGCCGGCACGGCCAGCCGTGCCTTCGACGGAAAGAAAGAGTCAGCGTTTGTCCAGCCTGTGGGCCAGCGCGTTGCCGCCGAACTGGATGATCTGCACCAGCACGATCAGCAGCGCGACGGTCAGCAGCATGACGTCGGTCTGGAAGCGGTAATAGCCATAGCGGATGGCCAGGTCGCCGATGCCGCCCCCGCCCACTACCCCGGCAATGGCCGAATAGGACAGGAAGCTGACCGCCAGCACGGTCAGCGCCAGGATCAGTCCGGACCGGGCTTCCCGCACCAATACGCGCCAGACGATCTGCAGCTCGGAGGCGCCCATGGCGTGCGCGGCCTCGATCACGCCGCGCGGCACCTCGCGGATGCTCTGCTCCACCAGGCGTGCGAAGTACGGGATGGCGGCCACGGACAGCGGCACCGACGCGGCCAGCGGGCCGATGGACGTCCCCACCACCACGCGCGTGATGGGCACCAGCGCGACCAGCAGGATGATGAAAGG
Source organism: Pigmentiphaga sp. H8 (assembly GCF_003854895.1). NCBI lineage: Bacteria > Pseudomonadati > Pseudomonadota > Betaproteobacteria > Burkholderiales > Alcaligenaceae > Pigmentiphaga > Pigmentiphaga sp. H8. The sequence goes on from NZ_CP033966.1 coordinate 3,202,828, forward strand.
AAAGGACCGCACGGTGTTGACGATCCAGCTCAGCACCAGATAGGCGGGTCGGTTCTCCAGCGACTGCCCGGGACCCAGCAGGAACAGCAGCACGCCCAGCGGGCCGCCGATCAGGATCGCGGCGGCCAGGCCGATGCCCAGCATCATGAAGGTCTGGCCGATGGCGACCCAGAGTTCGGGAAGAATGGCGAGGATATTGTCGGACATGGTCAGGCGGCCCGGGTAGTCGGCTCCGCCGCCTGGGCGATGCGGGCGGCGTGTTCTTTCAGGATGTCTTCGCGCACCTGCTCCTGGGCCAGCTCGCGGCCCAGCGCGCTCAGGCGCGGCGTGGTCTGGTCGCCCACGTCGAAGCGCTCGACCAACTGGCCGTTCTCGAGCACCGCGACGTGGTCGCACAAGGCATGCACCACGTGCAGTTCATGGGTGACGATGATGATGGTCACGCCCAGCCGCTGGTTGATCTCGCGCAGCGTGTCCAGCACCGAACGCGTGGTCTCGGTATCCAGCGCGGAGGTCGGTTCGTCGCACAGCAGCACCTTGGGGTGCGGCGCCAGGGCGCGCGCGATCGCCACGCGCTGCTTCTGCCCGCCGGACAACTGCGCGGGATGGTTGTGCAGCTTGTCGGTCAGGCCCACCACGGCCAGGCACTCCCGCACGCGGGCCTCGATCTCGGCCCGGCTGCGGTTGCCGTGCAGTTTCAGCGGGAAGGCCACGTTCTCGTAGACGCTGGCGTTCTGCAGCAGGTTGAACTGCTGGAAGATCATGCCTATGCCCTGCCGGGTCTCGCGCAGCTCGCGCTTGGAGAGCCGGGTCAGGTCGCGGCCGTCCACCAGCACCTGGCCGGCGTCCGGACGCTCCAGCAGGTTGATCATGCGCAGCAGCGTCGACTTGCCGGCGCCGCTCTTGCCAATCAGGCCGAAGATGCGCCCTTCGGCCATGTCCAGCGACACGGACTTCACAGCTTCGAACGCCCGCCCGTCGGGCAGCTTGAACGTCTTGCTGACCGCTTCGAGCCGGATCAGCGGCGATGCGGAAGGAGAGGAATTCTGGTTCATAGAAAAAGACGAGGCGGCTGGCTCCCGCCCGGAAGTGGCGCGGGAACACGGTGGCCGCCAATGTAACATCGCAGTATGAGGCAAGTGCCCTGCGCCAGGAACGACGCATTTTTCCTATATATATTCTATTTCCTTATTAAGCCCTGCGTTCATTCGACAAAAAACGCATAAGCCGCCAACTCAGAATTTCAGCGTCATCCCCAAGGCCAGCGCGCGCGGATAGCCCGGTTTCACATAGTCCGCGTACTGGAATTCCCAGTACCGCTTGTCGGCCAGATTGGTGATGGCCGCGCGGAAGACCGTGTCGTAGCCGCCCAGGCGGGTCTCGTAGCTGGCGCCGACGTTGACGATGGTGTAGCCCGAGACCCTCACGTCGTTGGCCGGACGCAGCATCGTGCTGCCGGTGTACTTGAAATCGGCCCGCAGCCTGAGCCCCTGCACCTGCGGCACGCTGTAGACCACCTGCCCGGCCGCGACGAAACGCGGCGCGCCGGCGACACGCTTGCCGTTGTAGTCCGAACCCTTGCGGTACTCCGAATCCAGCAGCATCAGGTTGCCGCCCACGGTCCAGGCCCCCGCCCTTTTCGAGGCGCCCAGCTCCAGGCCCTGATAGACCGACAAGCCGTCCTGCACCAGCACGTTGCCGGCGTTCGCATATTCGGCGCCGCGCTCGATGCGGAACAAGGCGGCGGTGGCGGCCCAGCCTCTGCGCTCGGTCTTGACGCCGACCTCGTACTGCTTGCTCGTAAGCGGCCCCAGCGTCTGGCCGCGGTTCGCATAGGCATTGCCCACCGTCGCGCCCTGTTCCAGCGACTCGACATAGCTGGCATAGGCCATGGTCTGCGCATCGGGCTTGAACATCACCGCCACCGTGGGCGTCACGCTGCTCTTGTCATATAGCGCGGACATGGCGCCGTCCGGCGTATAGCCCTCCTGCCTGAACTTGGTGTAGCGCACGCCCGCCAGCACCGACCAGCGATCCGACAGCTTGACGGTATCGCTGGCGAACAGCGCCTTCTGCGTGATCTCGCCGGCCCGGTACAGGTCGAGCCCGCCCTGCGGATGGTAGGAAATGACGTTCTGCGACCCGAGCGAACCCGTCCCCATCTGCTGGTACACGCTGTTCAGGCTGTAGTCGTTCTTCTGCTGCTGCCACGACGTACCCAGCACGACCTGGTGCTCCAGCGCGCCCGTCGAGAAACTGCCTTGCACCATGGCCTGCCACTGGTCGTAGGCATAACGCTCCGCATAGTCCGACCGAACGTCCTGATAGTTGCCGCCGCTGTCCGTCAGGAACAGCACCGATTCGCTGCGGCGGGTCCGGGTCGAACTGTGGCTGTAGGTCGTGCTGAGCTTCCAGTCCGGCGCAAGCCGGTACGTCAGCCCGGTCGAATGGAACTGGAACTCGTTGTTCACGAACGTGCCGTCCCCGACCAGCGTGCGGTCGTTGTCGCGCACGGGCCGCGGCAGCACCGTCCCGACCAGCTTGGACGTATTGATCGTCGGCTCCTGTCCGACGACCTTCTTGTTCTGGTAAAGCGATTGGAAATCCCAGGTCAGGCGGTCGGTCAGCTTCAGGTCCAGCGCCAGCGACACGGCATTGCGCTTCAGGGAACCGTCGTTGTAGAGATCGCCCTGTTCATGCGTCGCGTTCAGCCGGTAGCCGAAACGATCGTCCTCGCCCGCCCTGCCGCCCAGGTCCACGTGCTGGCGCCAGACATTGCCGGACGAGAATCCCAGGCTCACGCTGCGCACCGGCTGGGCGGTCGGCCGCTTCGTCACGTAGTTGACGACGCCGCCCGGCGAGCCGAAGCCGTACATGAACCCCGACGCTCCCTTGAGCAGTTCGACTTGCTCGAAGTGTTCGTAGGGCGGCGTCGTGGCGTAGCTCAGGAAAGGCTTGCCGTCGATGCGAAAGGCGTTCTGCCAGTCCAGCTGCAGCCCGCGCACGGTCAGGTAGCTGGCCCAGGCGCCGTGGGCGCCGCTGTTGTCCGATACCGAGGCGTCCGTCGCGAACAGGTCCCCCAGCTTCACGATGGGCCGATCGTCCAGGTCGCCGCGAGTGACCACGGTGGTCGAGAACGGCGTCTCGAGCTGCGTCAGATTGCCCAGCGCGCCGGCATTGACCGGCGCTTCCAGGTCATGCAGCGTGGCCGACTCGCCCGTCGCGGTGACCGAGATGGTGGGAAGCTGCTGGGCGGTTTCCGGTAGCTTGTCCTGGTCTCTGGCGGGGTCATCGGCGGAGGCCGCCCGGGCCGCGAAGGCCAGGGATAGCGCGAGGACGAGAACGGAGTGACGGGGGCGGACGGCGCTGGCGTGACCGGCTTGGCGATCTTGGTGGAGGGAAGTATGCAACGGGGTTCTCGAGTAGGGAAAATGAGTTATCATTTACGCAAATCATAATGATAAACGTTTTCATTTAACTTAAAGCGTTCCCCTTAAACCTTTCTGGAACCGAGCCTGTCCGCTCGATCGCCCCCGTTGATACAAGCGGCAGCGACGCGCAAAAGAAAATCGCCGCCCCTTGCGGGAACGGCGATTTCAGATAAAGCTGGAGGCGCGTGGCGGAGTCGAACCGCCCTCAACGGATTTGCAATCCGGTGCATAACCGCTTTGCTAACGCGCCATGGCGAACAAGGTTCGCAATTCGTCTTCCCTTTTCCGCCCATGGGTTTTGCACGGCATGCAAAAGGGCTTTGCTGGAAAGAGCCCGCTATTCTACACGAAGCCACGCTTGTGTGCGAGGCATCGCCCGCCCCGGGCTTGCGGCCTTTCCGCTAGGGCTTCCGGCGGGCACGCATCACCTCGATATTCGCCCGCTGCTCGGGAGTGAAAGAGGACTGCCCTTGCGGGTCGGCGGCCCGTTCGGTGGCCAGGTACATGCCGGCGTGCAGCGCGGCCAGCATCGCGGTGGCGTATTCCTTTCCGGTCAGCCGCTGGCGCGCCAGCGCGGAACGCACGCGCGGCCGGGCCTCGAGCTTGCGCGCGATGTCCTCGACCGACTCGGCGTCATCGTCATCGTCGTCCGCCGCTTTCAGGTCCTTCAATTCGGCCGCCACCGCGTCCATGCGATCGAGCAAGGCGGGAGTCAGGCGAAAGCGGGCCGGGTCCGCGCCATCGGCGGCGCGGGCGGTGCCCGCGGCCAGGCAGGCGCTCAGGGCAATGACGGCGGAGGCGGCCGCCAGGGAAAGAAAACGGGTGCTTGGCAACATGACGATGAATACCTTGGAAAAAACCCGAGCAGCCTAACCAAACCCGCCTTCGCCCACCCCACCCCGCCGGGATAGGGTGTCGTGGCCGGCGCACGCAGGTGCCGGGACGCGGCGGCTCGGGTACGATCGGGATTCCCCATCGCTTCCGACCGACATGTCCCTGCCTCGCTCGACCGGCCATGCTCTTGCTCGCCTGCACCAGCTGGCATGCCTGGACGTGGGCGGTCCGCAACTGATCCAGCCCTTGCTGGAGACCCTGCATCCGCTGATCGGGTTCGAGTCGGGCGGCTATTTCTATCCGGACCACCACAACGGACTGGAAGCGCACATGGAGGATGCCGACGTGCAGGCCTCGGTGCCTGAGCATTTCGATCCGCGCATCCTGCGCAGCGAAAACGAGATGTTCCACAACAGCCTGCGCCAGGCGCGCGACATCGAGCTGCACGGCCACGGCCCGCGTACCATGGGCCAGATGCTCAGGGCGTCCCATGTCGACCTGCGGCGCAGCGATTACTACAACGTGGTGATGCGCCCCGCGCGGGTGGCCGACTGGCTGTGCCTGGCGCTGCGCGCGCCGCAGGGCCAGGGCGTGGGCATGCTGTTCCTGTTCCGGCCGCCTGGCGCGCAACCGTTCCAGCCGGAAGAAATCGCGACGCTGGCGCGGCTCGAATCGCATCTGGCGCATGCCTTGCGGCAGGGCGAACGGGATGCGGACGACAGCGAGGTCCATCGCCAGGGACTGCTGGTCGCCACCCCGGAGGGCCGGCCCTTGTGGATTTCCCCCGACGCCGAAGCCCTCATGCCGCTGGCCTTCGGCTGGCGCTGGCGCCGCGGCGCCGCGTTGCCCCCTGTGCTGCAATCGCTGGTGCAGCGGCTGACGCCGCGGACGGGCACCGCCTGCCCGCCACCGCAGCAGGAACTGTCCAACGCCCACGGCTGGTTCTCGCTGCGGGCCACGCATCTGGCGGCGGCCTCCGGCGACGAGGATGCCGTCGGGATCCACATCACGCAGCGCGTGCCGCGCGGCCTGCGGCTATGGTCGGCCTTGCTCGCGCTGCGGCTGCCGCCACGTCAGCACGAACTGGCGTACTGGCTGGCGCGCGGCATGCCCGAATCGCAGATCGCCCGGCGCCTGGGCATCAGCGCCAACACGGTGGTCTATCACCGACGCCAGCTCTACAACCGCCTGGGCGCCGGCAACCGCGCCGAACTGCTGGCCCGGCTGGAACCGGGCGGCACGTTTCGCTAGGTCTTGGCGGGCTCGGCCCGTCATGGCGATACCCGCACCAGGCTCTCGGCGGGCACGCCGAACCGGATCCTGTCGTTTTCGCGGATCGTCTCGTCCCGGAAGGCGCTCATGTCGATGAGCAGGCTGTCGCGGGTCTCGGCGATCTCGACCTCGGCCAGGCGAGCCGAGCCGTGGAAATAGATCGAGCGGACCTTGCCGGCAAATTCGAGCCCATCGGCCCCGCCGGGTTTGCGAACAGCCTCGGGCCGGAAAAAGAGCGGTTTGCCGCCGTCATCGAACAGCGCGTCGGCCCCGGCGCGCACCGCGATCGGCGAACCGGGCCTGAGCAGGTTGCCGCGGCCGATGAATCCGGCGACGAACTCGGTGGCCGGGCAGTTGTACAAGGTCTCGGGCGCGGCGCACTGCTCGATCTTCCCTCCGTACATGACGGCGATCCGGTCCGACATCAGCAACGCCTCTTCCTGGTCGTGCGTCACGAATATGGTCGTGATGCCCAGCGAACGTTGAAGCATCCGTATCTCGCGTTGCAGCTCCTCGCGCAGCTTGCGGTCCAGGGCGCTGAAAGGCTCGTCCAGCAGCAGCACGTCCGGGCGGATAGCCAGCGCCCGCGCCAACGCGACGCGCTGCTGCTGCCCGCCGCTCAGGCGCTTGATGTCGCGGTCGGCGAATGCCGACATGTGCACCAGTTCCAGCATTTCCCCGGCGACGCGCTTGCGCTCCTCGGCCTTCACCTTGCGCATGCGCAATCCGTACTCGACGTTTTCCCGGACGCTGAGGTGGGGAAACAGCGCATAAGCCTGGAAGACGATACCGATGTCGCGCCGCTCGGGCGGCAGATGGTCGACGCGCTTGCCGCGGATATGGATTGCTCCGGCGTCGGCGCGCTCGAAGCCCGCGATCATCATGAGCGTCGTGCTTTTCCCGCAGCCGCTCGGCCCGAGCAGCGAAACAAACTCGCCTTTCCGTATCGTCAGGTCAATGCCGTCGACAGCTCTCGCGCTGCCGAAGTTCTTCACGAGGGAATCCAGTACGAGGTCTTGGGAATGGGTCATGCAAGGGCTCCGGACTTCGCCGCGCGCACGGCGAATCCAATGAAAAGCGCGATGATGATCAGTTGGACCATCGAGAACGCGGCCACGCCGGGATCGAAGTTGTATTGCATGTAGTTGAAGACCGCGACCGGGACGGTGATGTTGTCCGCGGTGGTGACGAACAGCGATACCGGGATGTTGACGAAGGACACGATGAACGCGAAGGCGGCCCCCGCCTTCAGGCCCGGCATCATCAAAGGCAGGGTGATCGTGAAGAACGTACGCAGCGGACCCGCCCCCAGGCTGCGCGCCCCCCGCTCATAGGACATGGGCATGTCCGCCAGCACCGCGACCGAGGTGCGCAGCACATAGGGCGCGCCGATGACGGCATGGCCGAAGATCAGCGTATCCAGGCCCAGCCGCAGTCCCAGGTGTGTCCATAGCAGCAACAGCGCGACGCCGTAGACGATCCACGGCACCGTCAGCGACGACATCAGCATCGCGTACAGGACGCCCCTGCCCCGAAACCTGAAGCGCGTGACCAGGATGGCAGCGGGAACCGCGACCAGCACCGCTATCGCGGTGGAAGCCAGGGCCACGATCAGGCTGTTCTTGAACGACAGCAGGAAGTTCGCGTTGTCCGGCAGCGATCGATACCACTCCAGGTGCAGACCCTTGGGCGGGAAACCGATGTGGGACGAGGTGTCGAACGAGATCAGCGCCACGACCGCAAGCGGGAACACCAGCAAAAGGCAGATTCCCACGATGTAGGCATTGAACAGTCGGCTGCCGGCGCGGCCGGGTGCCGAGAGGGTATTCATGCTGGATCTCCCTGGCCCCCGGAGCGGTTGAAGTAGCGCAACTGCACGAAAAGCACGGCCAGGGCGATCACCGTCAGGATCACCGACAACGCCGCCGCGCTGGCCTGGTCGTTCGCCACGCCGATCTGTTCCCATATCGCCACCGGCAACATGACGGTGCTGGATCCGCCCAGCAGCAGCGGGATGACGAAGGCGCCGCAACTCTGCATGAAGACGATGAGCATGCCCGCGGCCAGGCCTTCGAAGCTCAGCGGCAGCGTGATCGTAAGAAACACCTTCCACCTGGGCGCCCCCAGGCTGCGCGCGGCGGACTCCACCTGCGCGGGTATCCCCCGGATGACGCTTTCGAGCGGCAGCACCATGAAGGTGAAGCTGACGTGCACGAGCCCGATCACCACGGCGGTCGCGCCATAGGCCAGCGGTAGCGGCTCGGACACCAGACCGAAATTCAGCAGCGTGCTGTTGACCACGCCGGCGCGGCCCAGCACGATCAACCAGCCTATCGTGAGCATGTTCATGCCGACCGCGAGCGGCGTGAAGGTGATCAGGTAGGCGGTGCCTGTCCAGCGGCTGGGCGAGCGTGCCAGGAACATGGCCAGCGGATAGGCCAGCACCGCGCTGATCGCGGCCACGCCGGCGCTGACCGCCAGCGTGAACCCCAGGACACGCCAGAAATAGGCGGAGCCCAGGACGGCGACATACTTGGCCGCGCTGATACCGGCGAACTCGCCGATACCGCCCTCGTTCACGCTGACAGCCAGGGTCAGCAGCCCGGGCAGGACGAAGCCCGCCAGCATCAGCAGGGCCATGGGCAGGCCCAGCAGCAGCCGCGGGGACACGGGGCGCGGCTCGGGTCCCGGCCGCGCGGGCGCGGATATCGCGTGCGTGGACATCAGCCGCGCATCTCCGCATTCCAGCGCGCCATGATTTCCGGCGTCGCCTTGATGAGTTCCTTCATGTCCGGCACCACCCCTTCCGACACGGGCATGATGCGGGCCCGCGTCGCCTCGGGAATGACGACCTTGGGATTCGTGGGCGTGTACTGGATCGTCTGGTAGTACTTGAGCAGGGGCTCGGGATCCAGCAGCGTATTGACCCAGGCGAAGGCAAGCTCCGTGTTGCCGCCCTTGACCACTTGCGCCGGCACGAGCGAGAACAAGGTGTTCGGCCCCAGGCGCGTGAAGTCGAGCGCCTTGTCGCCACTGTCCATCATCGCGTAGACGCGGCCGTCCCAGATCCAGCCGATCTCGGCGTCGCGGGACACGATCAGGCGCTCGGCCTCGATGGCCGTCCCCCAGAACTTGACCACATAGGGCCGCATCTTGCGCAGCGCCGCGAAGGCCGGATCGAGGTTGGACATCGAACCGCCCAGCGAGGTGGCCAGGTGCCAGACGAGTTCCGGGGTCCACGGATATGAGATGTCCGGAAAGGCGATGCGCTTGCCGAACTCCCCCTTCCCCGCGCGTTCCAGGAATTCCGGCCAGGTCCTGGGTATCTGCTTGATCTTGTTCTTGTCGTACCAGATGCCGGACGAGCCGTACTGGTACGACACCCCGTAGTCGTCCCAGGTCTGGCGAAACACCGCTGGAATGTCGGCCAGATGGGGCACCTTGTCCACCGTCAGCTTCAGGACCCGCCCCTTGCCGATCAGGTCCATGGCCAGGACTTCGCTGTTGTCCACGGCGTCCAGGGGCGGATGCGCGGGCTGCGCCAGGATCTGGGAGGTCCATTGTGCCGGCCCGCCCGACACGATGCGGACATCCGCGCCGGTCCGCTTCTTGAACAGCGGCGCGAAATGCGTGCGGATGGATTGCTCCCACCGCCCACCCAGGCTGGTCACCGTCACGACCTTGTCATCGGCATGCACCAGGCCCGGACGCACGCCCGCGGCAAGGGCGCCTGCCCCAACGACAGAGGAAAGAAAACTGCGGCGGGAAATCAATCGGCTCATGTGAACTCCGGCGGCGAAGGGAGGAATGGCCTGCCTGGGCACAACACGTTGCACAAAGGCGGGCCGCGCTGTCGACTCCGCCGCATCCCCTATCGGGAATCGTGGCGAAGCCATAATTGCATAAAGTATAAAATTCTCCACGTATGTGAGGTAAATACATGTTTTCCCGTAGGAAAATACATCGCCACACGAGGGAAAAATGCCGCAAAATTCCTAGCTATCCGGCGAAATGCTTGCACGTCCAATCAAAATTGAATACTTTATACAAAACGCAAGATATATCGTCCCATCACCAAGCGAGGAGCGCGCAGATGACCACCAAGCCGAAGTACATCAACCCCCAGGGGGCCTGCCCGGCCCAGGGGCTGTATTCCCATGCCACGGAAACGGCAAGCAGTGGCAAGACCTACTACATCGCCGGCCAGCTCTCGGTAGCCGGCGACGGCGGCGTTGCCGGCAAGGGGGATTTTTCCGCGCAGTTCGCGCAGGTGTTCCAGAACCTGGAGTCGGTATTGAAGGGGCTGGACATGGGATTCGACAACGTCGTCAAGTTCACGACCTACCTGGTCCATTCCCAGGATATCGGGCGCTTCATGGAACTGCGCGCCGACCTCTTTCCGCGCATCTTTTCGGGCCCGCTCTTCCCGCCCAACACGCTGCTGATCATCGATCGCCTGGTCAAGGAGGAGTTCCTCATCGAAGTGGAAGCCATCGCCCAGAAGGCTTAACCCCGCCTCCGGCCTTCGCTCTACTATTGCCCAGGCTTCCACTCCCTCGTCACCATGGCTACCGCAACCCTCGTCTCCGGACATTCCCAGCCGCTGCCCGAAATCGTCTACCGGCAACTGCGCAGCGCGATCCTCAACGGCATGTTTCCCCCGGGATCACCGCTACGGCAGGAAGAAATCGCACAGAAGCTGGGAGTCAGCCGCAACCCCGTGCGCGAGGCCCTGCCGCGCCTGGAGTCCGAAGGCATCGTCGTCCTGTCGCCGCGCCGCGGCTATACCGTCGCCCAGTTGGAGCCGAGCGAGATCCGGGATGTCTTCGCGCTGCGCACCCTGCTCGAGACCGAACTGGTCCGCCGCGCCGTGGAACTCAAGACCCATGCCGACGATGACAGGATCCTGTCCATCCTCGACCAGATGACGCAGTTGGCGGCCCAGGCGCAAGACGTGGACCGGGTCCGGTGGTTCGACCTGAACCTCGAGTTCCACGACGCGTTGATGCTGCCGGCCCGCTATCCGCACCACATGAAAGCGCTGGTGCAATCGCGCGGCGTGCTCGAGGTCTACATCCGCACAGAGGTCAAGCTGACGGGCGACCTGGACCAGGCCCAGCGCGAGCATCTCGAGATGGCGCAAGCCTTCATCGCGGCGGACGGGGACTTGCTGGTGGCGCTGACCCGCCAGCACTCCGAACATACCCGCTCCCGCCTGCTGACCGGCCTGGCGAAGACATCACTGGGCAGTGCCCTGGGCAATCCCAAAACCGCATGACCGCCCTTCACCGGATACCCACTTCATGAAAATCGCGACTTTCCTCCACGACGGCCAGCAACGGGTTGGCCAGATCTCGCCCACGGAAGACTCCGTCACTCCCTTCGCCCTTACCGCGGAGCAGGCGCACCTGGGCGCGCTGAGCCTGATCGAGGCCGGCGCGCACTCCCTCCCCGGCCCGGCCGGCAACCCCATACCGCTGTCGGCCGTCACGCTGGTGGCGCCGCTGCCCAAGCCTCGCCGCAACCTATGGTGCGTGGGCCGCAACTACCACGCGCACGCCAAGGAACTCTCGGGTTCCGTCTTCAAGGGCAACAGCGCCAGGACGGACGAATGGCCCATCGTGTTCACCAAGGTCCCCGAATGCGTGATCGGCCCCGACGCCCCCGTCAAGCTTCCGCAAGGAATCTCCGAGCAGATCGACTATGAAGCCGAACTGGCGGTCATCATCGGCAAGGGCGGCAAGAACATCGCCCGCGACGACGCGCTCGGGCACATCTTCGGCTACACCATCGTCAACGACGTGACCGCGCGCGACGTGCAGATGCGCCACGGCCAATGGGACATGGGGAAATCCTTCGACACCTTCTGCCCGATGGGCCCCTGGATCGTCACCGCCGACGAACTGGACGCCACGCGCACGCGGGTGCGCTGCTGGGTCAACGGCGAACTGCGCCAGGATGGCGAAACGCAGAACATGATCTTCGACATTCCCAGCCTGATCGAGACGGTCTCGCGCGGCATCACGCTCTATCCGGGCGACATCATCGCCACGGGCACGCCCGCCGGCGTGGGGATGGGCATGACGCCGCCCCGATACCTTCGGTCCGGAGACAAGGTGCGCATCGAGATAGACGGGCTCGGATCGCTGGAGAACCGGTTCGAATAAAAGCTGCGCTAAGCTGGGAAGGTCGTGTCGCGATCCACGGCGCCTTTTCTCCTGGAGCAAGCCATGACCGACCAGCCCGTCAAGATTCCCGGCCCCGACCATCCGATCACGATCACGCCGAATGCCGCGCGCATCGTCGTCGCGGCGGGCGGCCGCACGGTAGCCGATACGCACCGTGCGCTGACGCTGCGCGAAGCCTCCTATCCGCCGGTGCACTACGTACCGCGCGAGGACGTCGACATGACGCTGCTCGAGCGGACCGCGCATGCCACCTACTGCCCCTACAAGGGAGACTGCGCCTACTACAGCATCCCCGCCGGCGGCGCGCGCGCCGCGAACGCCGCGTGGAGCTACGAGTCGCCGCACCCCGCCGTGGCACGGATCGCCGGATACCTGGCGTTCTACCCCGACCGCGTCGATTCGATCCAGGAAATCCGCTAACGCCCGGCAGCGCCGGCAAGGATCAACCGCAGGACACGGACGCTTCGTCCAGGATCCTCCAGGCCAGCAGGTTCCGCACATGGACCTGCCGTGCTCCGCTGGAAACCTCCCCGCCCTTGCGCTCGCCGTCCCCGATGTTCGCAAACGCCGCCATCATCTGCGGGCGGCACGCGCGCAGCACGGCAATGAGTCCGCCCGGATCGCGCCGGGCCAGGGCGTGACGGCACAGCGCGAACAGGTATGTCGCGTCTTCCTGCTCGTTTTCATCCGGGCCGCGGTCGACGGACAACCTGGACCTCAGGCGTGCGAGCAGCCGATGCAGGTACTGGCGGGAGGCTTCCTCGCTGCGGCCCGTCAAGGCACCCAGCTCGGCGTGGCTGAATCCGAAGATTTCGTACAGCAACACCACCGCCGCATCGCCCGGCGCCAGGGTACGGCAGAGGTGGTGCAAGGCCGCCTCCACCCGCTGCGCCTGATCGGCCAGCCGCAGCGGCCAATCCGCGCACGCCGCTTGCGCAGCTTCTTCGACGGCCTGCGACAGGATGGCCTGGTAGCGTCCCTGGCGGCGCAGGAAATCGATGCACAGATGATGCAGCACCGTCACCAGCCACGCCTCCCGGCCCGCCTCGGTCGGCGGCAAGGTGCCGTTCGCGGTGCGCAGGTAGGCGTCCTGCACCAGGTCTTCGGCCTCGGCGCCATGCGCCAGCCAGCGCCGGGCCAGCGCGATCAATCGCTTGCGCAGCGCCTCGTCGTCTGCCAGGGGGTGGGAGGAGATCCGGGATGTCACGTTATGGGCGGCTCGTTCGTTTACCTGCAGAACCTAACATGAAAAGGAACCTCCCGATGCTTGCCAACGATCCCGACCACGCTTCCCAGCCCGTGTCCGGACAGAACAGCGCCTTCCTGGAAGAAAAGGCGTTCCGGACGCGGACGGTGCTGGTATTCGGCACCATCACCGACGCCACGGCCTCCGAAACGGTGCGCCGCCTGCTGGCGCTGGACGCCGAGTCCGACGCTCCCATCAACATGGTGGTGTCGTCCCCCGGCGGCCACCTGGAGTCGGGCGACGCGATACACGACGTGGTGCGCTTCATCGAAGCGCCGGTCAACATGATAGGCGCCGGCTGGGTGGGCAGCGCCGCCACCCACCTCTATCTGGGCGCACCGCGCGCCCGCCGCGTCTGCCTGCCGCAAACCCGCTTCCTGATCCACCAGCCCAGCGGCGGCATGGGCGGCACGGCCAGCGACATCGCCATCCACGCCCGCGAGATCGTCAAGGCGCGCGAACGCATCGCCCGCGTCATCGCGCGCGAAAGCGGGCAACCCCTGGAGCGGGTGCTGGCGGATATCGAACGCGATCACTGGATGCCGGCGGAGGAAGCCGTGGCCTATGGCCTGGTCTCGCGCATCATCGAGCGGCGCGGGGAACTGGCCTAGAACGCCGCTTGCAGCGCGATCTCGCCGCGCGTGCCCGCCATGCCCGGAAACAGCCTCCGGGCGGCCGCATCGGTTCCATGCAGGGTCAGGCGCAACTCGAAGGGAGGCTTGAACGCCCATACCGCGCCGACCGAGGCGTGGGTGTAGCTGTCGGCGTACGCGTCGTCCAGGAAATAGCGGGCCAGCGTGGCTTCGAGGCGCCATGCGTTCCCCAGGGGATGGCGCGCTCCCAACAGCGCATACGTGCCCGTCGTGCGGCTGGCCATGGCATTGCTCGAATGCCCTACCGCCAGCCAGTAGCGGTCGCGCCAGGTCACGGCGGCATTGACTTCGTTCCAGTTCGGATGCCCTTGCGTCGAGGGATACTGGTAGCGCAGGAAATAAGCATCGAGCGCCCAGTCCGGGGCCAGCTTTCCCGCCCAGCCGGCGGCAAGATCGAATTCCGCATAGGCGCCGTTGTCGGGCTTGAATTTCACCGTGGATCCCCACACCGAGGCATACAGTCCGGATTCGTGGGCGTATCGGACGCCTGCCTGCACCGCGGGACGTTCCCGCGTTTGCGACGAACCTCGCCACACATAGTCGGAGGTCAGGGCCGCGCTGCCCGACAACTGCGCGCGGACATCGGCCGGCAAGGCGGCCAGCAAGGCCGCGGAACCCAGCGCGGCAAGGCTGCCGCGGGAAAGAATAGAGATGAGCCGCATGTTTTCCACTTGAAAGGGATGATGGACATGACCGGCCCTCAGTATTCCGAAAGGCGTATAAATTCCTCGTTCAAAAACCGGGGGGCGCCGTATATTTTCCGTAAACGCGCGCAGGCGCGGCGGGAGACGAGACCGCCGCGGGCAAGGTAGCGAAAGGGGAAGATGGAATGGAAAAAGGGGCGCAAGGCCCCTTTCTGGATATTCACCGGCTGCGATGCGCGCCAGATATCGGAATTCTGGAGCGGGAAACGAGTCTCGAACTCGCGACCTCAACCTTGGCAAGGTTGCGCTCTACCAACTGAGCTATTCCCGCATTTTCACCGCTTTCTCGCTGCCCAAAAACCGGCGCGCAAAGCGAAGAAGCGAGACTATACACGATTTTTTTCCTCGCTGTCACATTGCGCGCCGCCCACCCCCCATCAGATCGTCGCCAGCAGCGTTTCCCTGGCTGCCGCGAGCCGGTCTTCGTCGAGGAACGCCGTCGCCTGCAAGGGCAGGAAATGCAGCGTGTTCAAGCCTATGCAGCCGAACGCCGCCCGCACGTAGGGCGTCAGGAAATCCGGCTGGTTGGCCCGCTCGCCCGTGAACACGCTCCCCGACGCGATGCCGATGAAAACCGGCCGGTCTCGCAGCAGGCCGATTTTTCCCGAGGGCGAAGACGAGAACGTACGGCCGATGCGCAGGATCTGGTCGATCCACGCCTTCAGCACCGACGGCACCGTGAAATTGTTCATTGGCGTGCCGATGACCAGGATGTCGGCGGCTTCCACTTCCTGGATCAATCGCTCCGACAGGCGCATCGCGCCGTCCGCGAGCCCCATCGCCAACGCATCCGGGGACGACAAGGCGGCCGCGTAGCCGGCCTCGGCATGCGGCAAGGGGTCCAGGCCCAGATCCCGACGCACGACGGTCGCCTCGGGATGCCTGGCGCGCATGCGCGCGACGATGGCGGCCGAGAGCCGGCGGCTGTGCGACACCGGCCGCGGGCTGCAATCGATATGCAGTATTTTCATGCCCTGTCCTGGCGCCGCCTATTGCCGCATGCCTATCGCCAGCCGGTTGAATGCGCTCATCAACGCGATGGCAAAGCACAGGTCGGCGATCTCGACGTCGCTGAAGTGCTGCTTGAGCGGCTCGTAGTCTTCGTCCGGCGCATGGGTCCGGTCCACGTGCGTGAGCGACTCCGTCCAGGCCAGCACGGCACGTTCGCGCTCGGTGAAACGGCCGCTTACGCGCCAGCCAGCCAGGGCGTCCAGCTTGGCCTCCGGCATGCCGTCGGCGCGCAGCGCTTTCGCATGCATTTCCAGGCAGAAGGCGCAGCCATTGATCTGCGACATGCGCAGCCAGACCAGGTCGATCAACGATTTGCCAAGGCTGCTCTTCTCCAGCGCTTTCTTGGTGGCCATGAAGCCCTGATAGGCCTCGGGGGAAAGCGTCCAATAGGACAGACGAAGGGTACTCATGGAAGATCTCCGATAGAAAACAACGATGTAGCGTTCAGGCCCGGGCCTCCAGCGGCTGGCAGAAATGCATGCCCTTGGCCAACAAGCCCTGGCGGAAATAGAACCGCTGTCCCAGCGCATTGCCCAGGCCCGTGTCGAGCACGAAATGCGCGCAGCCTTGCCGCCGGGCCTCTTCGCGCGCGGCCTCGATCAGTTGGCCGCCCACGCCGTGGCGCCGGGCATCGGCCGTCACCACCAGGTCGTCGACGTAGAGGAAACGTCCATATATCAGGTTCTCCTGTATGCGGTAACCCGCCAGGCCCTTGACCTCATTGTCTTGCCACGCGCCCAGCAGACGATAGCCCTGCTCGCCCTGGCGGCGCGCCTGCGCGGTGAAGGTGGCCGCATCGGCCAGGTGCGGGCGCAGCTCGCGCATGACGGAGAATCCGGCCTGGTAGTCCTGGTCGCTGTCCAGAAGGCGTAATCGAAACGTGCTCATGGGGATGTCCTTGTCGTGCAGCCGTTAATTTAGGAGAATCATGTCCTAAGCAACAGGTGCAAGAATTGGCAAAATGAGTGGGACATCGAGCCTGGACCTGCGGCACCTCAAGCCGAGCCGGGAACAGGATGCGCCGATCTACCTCCAGTTGTACCGGCGCTACCAGGAGGCGATAGCAAGCGGCAGGCTGCGGCCGGGAGACCGGGTGCCGTCGGTACGCAGCCTCGCCAGCGAACTGGGCCTGGCACGCGGCACGGTCGAAGTGGCCTACCAGATGCTGGTCGGCGAAGGCTATTTCATGGCCCGGGGCGCCGCGGGCACGGTGGTCTCGCCGCGCCTGGGAAACCTGGCCGACACCAGCCGCGCCAAGGTCTCGACGCCGCCTCCGGACCCCTCCTCCCGTCCGTACGCCCCGGACCACGGCACGCTGCCCTTCCAGCTTGGCGTGCCCGCGCTGGATGCGTTCCCCCGCAAGACCTGGACGCGCCTGGCCGGCCACACGCTGCGTACCCTGGAAACCGTGGCCATGACCTACCCCGACCCCGCAGGCTACGGCCCGCTGCGCCGCGCCATTGCCGCTTATCTGGGCATTTCGCGCGGCATCGCCTGCACGCCCGGGCAGGTATTCGTGACGGCGGGCTATCGGGGCGCCTTGGAGCTGGTGCGCCGCACCCTGTTGCAGGCGGGCGACCTGGGCTGGTACGAGGATCCCGGGTATATCTTTGCCCGGCAATTCCTGGAGCGCGCGGGCATGCGGCTGGCGCCCGTGCCCGTCGACGAGGAAGGATTGAACGTGCGCTTCGGCCGGCAGCGCGCGGCCGATGCGCGATTCGCCGTGGTGACGCCCACCCACCAAAGCCCGACCGGCGTGGCGCTGTCCCTGCCACGCCGGCTGGAGCTGCTCGAATGGGCCCATCATCGTCGCGCCTGGATCATCGAGGACGACTACGACAGCGAATTCCGCTACCAGGGCCGGCCCCTGCCGGCGCTCAAGAGCCTGGATCGCAACGAACGTGTGCTGTACACCGGCACCTTCAGCAAGGTGCTGTTTCCCGGGCTACGGCTGGCCTATCTGGTCGTACCGGCGTCCCAGGCGGGAAAGTTCAGGGACATGGTGAACCACCTGCCCGACCCGGGCTCGGTCCTGCCCCAGGCCATGGTGGCCGACTTCATGGAACAGGGCCACTTTGCCCGGCATCTGCGCAAGATGCGCCCCCTGTACGCAGCCAGGCGTAGCCACCTGGCCCATGCGCTGGCGCGGATACCGGGAGCACGCCTGCATGTCCAGCCGCAGGCGGGCGGCATCCATATACTGGCTCATCTACCCGGCGGACAAAGCGACAGGGCGGTAGCCATGGCCGCCCAGAACGCCGGGCTTGCCGTCCAGGCGCTGAGCGACTGGCGGATGCGCAAGTCCATGCAAGGGGGCTTGTTGATGGGGTTCGCCAATTTCGCGACGGCCGCAGACGCCGCGGCGGCCGTTGGGCAACTGGAGGCGATACTGGAGAGCCCCGGCCTCACGTAGGCGTTGCCGCCAAGGGTTGCCGATGTATCACGGCAACCGGATGCCGCTGCCCCTGACCGTTACCGCTTCTCCGAACTCCCGCCCCTGCTCGACGTTGGCGGACACGGCCCATGGCCTGTCCTTGGCTTGCAGATCCGGCCATGATCTTTGCGCGCTCGTGATCGCCGCAGCGGCTTTCGGATCCAGTTCGGCTGGCCGCGGCGAGGCGGAGGGCCGAATATCGGCCGACAGCGCTGCCGTTGGTTGAATCAGCGTGTAGTTCGAGGCATCCGCCCCGCCCAGTCCGAAACTGCCCTGCAGCGTTACCGGTTTGCCGGCGCCTACCTCGGCATCGGCGAACGAGGCCGTCACCCCACGCCCGTCCAGCGCCACCTCGTCGCCCGCCACCGCCCCCGACAACGTTGCGCCCGTCCACGTGGCGGCGGTGGTGCCATCATAGGTCTTGCCATCGACCGACAATCCCTCGACGGCCAGCGCCTTGGGCGTGACCGTGTAATCGCCCCCCACGAAACTGATGTCATAGCCCCGCTGATCGGAATACAGGCCGGACACGCCCAACGTGCGGTTGCCGGCGTTCTTGCCGTCCAGCGCGTAGACGGCCGTGCCGTCCAGGACCGCTGAGTCGATCGACTGCGTATAGGACCCGCTGGCCGACGTATTGCCATCGTAGACCTTGCTGCCGCCACCGGCCGCGGTCACCGTGATCGCCGTCAGGAAGCTTCGTAGCAAAGGCGTGGTGCCGCCTTCGTACATGCGCCAGGCCGTGTCCTCGCCGCCCCGGTCGGAAATATTCCAGCCGGCCTCGGTGAACGTGGCGAGCTGCCGCAGCTCGTCCAGCCGCTTGCCTGTCACGCCTTCGGGATTGCCCCCTGCCGATCCGTTGTTGATCGGGTTGCCGTCGGCATCGGTGGTCGCGTAGAAACTGCGGGCGATCGTGCCGTCGTTCATCCCTACCAAACCGCCGCGGGCGCCGCTGCCCGTCACCTTGCCCGTCGCGTAAGTCTCGGCGATCTCGCCATTCGAATTACGGCCCACCAGGCCGCCGGTGTTGTCGCCGCCCGCCACGGTGCTTGCCGTATAGGCGCTGGTGATCGTGCCGTTCAAGTTATGGCCCACCAAACCACCGGTATCGTCGCCGCCCTCCACCGTACCTGTCGCATAGACGTTGGCGATCGCTCCTTCGTTGGCGCCGGCCAAGGCGCCGGTATAGCGGCCGCCCGCAACGGCGGCATCGGCCAGGCCGATGTTGCGCACAACGCCGCCGCTGCCCAGGTGACCGAACAGGCCGACGTAGTCTGCCGTCCGGGCTATCCTCAGGCCGCTGACGACATGGCCCCGCCCGTCGAAGGTACCGGTGAAGGCGGCGGCGGGGCCTCCGGGGCCGTAGGCGCCGATCGGATTGAACCCCTGGCTGCTCCACATGCCCGATGCGCGCGAGCCGTCGGCCACCGACATATCGATATCGTGGGCCAGCGTGTAGCGGGCCGACAAATCCAGATCCACCAGTTGCAACTGGTGGGCGTTGCCGATGGAGGTGGCGTATTCGAACATCAGGAAGGGGCGGGTCGAGCCCTCCACCATGTACCAGTCGTTGCCGAAGCGAAAGTTCTCGTAGCTGGCCTGCCTGAAGGCATCCGCCGTGCGCAGGCCGACGAGTCCGGCGCCGGCGCCGGAGCAACCGATGCTCGAACCGCAGCCTTGCGACTGGCCGGTGCTGTCCATGTCCCAATAACCGCCGATGACGGTAACGTAGTCGCTGTCCCCGATCAGGCCTCCGGTCAACCCGCCCGCCACCTTGCCGGTGGCGTAGGAATACCACACGGTACCGTGCTGGTATTGCCCCACCAGACCACCGGCCGATCGGGTTCCGGTCACGTCGCCGGTCGCGTAGCTGTACCACAACGAGAACGAGTCGACGCCCCCTACCAGCCCGCCGGCATGGCCACCCCGGACGTTGCCGCTCGCATAGCCATACCGAAGGGCCGAATTCTCGCCGGCCCCGAACAACCCGCCGACATTGCCGCTGCCTTCGACGTCGCCGGTGGCATACACATGATCCGCCCTATTAACGAGATAACCGATCAACCCGCCGACGTTGTTCTCGCCGCGCACGTTGCCGGTGGAATAGGCATGGGATACCAGGCCGTCCCGGGAGTACCCCACCAGGGCGCCCGTATTGTTGCGGCCATAGGTCGAGCCGCCTCTCAGACCCACGTTGCGAACGATGCTGTCGTCGGCGAGGTAACCGAACAAGCCCACGTTGTCGGTGCCGGGACGATTGATGGTCAGTCCGTCGATGGTATGGCCCAGGCCATCGAAAACACCGCCGAAACCCACGTCAGGGCCCTCTTTTCCGATGGGATCGAAACCGAGGAAACCGCCACTGCCGTCCGGGTTCCAGCCCGCCGTGGCGCTGGCGTCGATGTCGCGGCCCAGCGCGTAGTGGCCGCCCAGGTCAGCGCCGATGTCCTGCAACTGGGACAGGCTGGCGACGATGGTGTAGGGCGTGCCCTTGATGCTCAGGCTGTTGCCGGTGCCGGTGAAATCCACCCGCCCCAGGCCCGGCATGACGTTCACCGTGCCCGCGGCAACGGCCGTATCGGAGCCATTGGCGGTAGCCGGATTCAGCGCCAGGCCGGCGGTGCCGCCGGCGGTCATCGTCGCGTTGATGTTGATGTTGTTGGCGGCGGTGAGTGTAAGCGTATTGGCGCTCCACTCGACCGTGTCGTTGACGTTGAGGTCGCCGACGCCAGCAGCGGTTCCGGTACTGGATTCGATCGTGACGTTGCCGTTGCCCAACTGAGCGCCGAGTGCGGCTCCCGTCATGTCGCCGCCGCTGGCGGCGATGGTGAAGTCCACCGGGTCGATCAACCAGGTGCCGCTCTGGCCGCTGGCCGCCTTGGTGGTGATGCGGACGTCGTCGGCGATACGCACCCGCCCCGCGCTCGTTTCGATGAAGCCGCCGTCGCCCCCGGCGGACGCACTCGCGTCGAGCGTGCCGGCAACCTCGATGCGGTCTTTTTCCATGCCGCCCAGCAGCACGATCCTGCCGTCTTCTCCCGTGGACAGGGTGCGCGCTTCGGTCACGCCCGTATGGTTGATGACCGTGGACGTCAACGCGCCAGCCGAGGCCGCCGTCATGTATACCCGCCCGCCGTCCGCACGGATCGCGCCGCCCTGCTCGATCAGCGCGTCGATCGCACCTTCGTCCACCTTGATCTTGACCGGCCCGCCCAGGTCCAGCGTGACCTGGTCTCCCGCGCCCAGCAACACGTTGCCTTTCGCGGCCTCGATGCGGCCCCGGTTGACCACGCGCGCCGCCACCAGCGCCACCGTGCCGCCGTCCGCGGCGCGGATCATGCCTTCGTTGACGACGCCGGCCCCGCTACGGCCTTGCAGGACGTACTTGCCGTCCTTCTCGGAGATGGCGTGCGTGGTGGCGATCAACCCGCCCACGTCCACCTGGGCCGTGGGGCTGAACACGATGCCATTGGGGTTGGACAGGAATACCTGCCCGTTGGCCTTGAGCGCCCCCTGGATCGAACTGACGTCGCTGCCCGTGACCCGGTTGACGGCCACCGAGCTCGCGTCCGGCTGCACGAAGCGGACCGTATTGCCGCTGCCGATGGAGAAACTCGTCCAATCCATTCCCAGCCTGGCGCTGGACTGGGTGATGGTCATGTCCGGACCGCTCTGGTGGATGACGCCGGCGCCCGAGGTAACCTGCCCGCCCGTGGGCAAGGGCCCCCCCGCCCACGCCGGTGCGGCCCCTGCCAACAAGCCGCCTCCCAGGAATCCCGCCAGCAGGCCCGCCTCGGCCAACCGCCGCAGCCGCTGCCCGCCGCGCTTGCCGTGCGACCTCTCGATCTCCGATACCGCCACCCAGGCTCCCCGGGCCTCGCTCCATGCCAGGCGATACGTATGGTTCAGGCTTGCGCGTTTCATAGGTCTCTCTCAAAAGCGATAAGCCAGGCTGGCCCATGCCAGCGGCCGCGCGTCACGCGTGTCGGATCGCGGCTTGCCTCCGTGCGTGCGCCAGGCCAGGCTCACGTCCACCGTCCACGCCTTCTGCATGATCGCCCGCAGGCCGAAGCCCATGCCCGACAGCGTCCGGGTGTTCTCGCCCGGCGCCCAGGGATCCTGGTTGACTTTCACCCGGCCTATGTCGAAGAAACCGTAGGGCGTGACG
Organism: Pigmentiphaga sp. H8; assembly: GCF_003854895.1. Lineage (NCBI taxonomy): Bacteria > Pseudomonadati > Pseudomonadota > Betaproteobacteria > Burkholderiales > Alcaligenaceae > Pigmentiphaga > Pigmentiphaga sp. H8. Next base: position 3,224,769 of record NZ_CP033966.1, read on the forward strand.
TTGCCGATCGGGTAGCGCAGTTCGGTCTGCAGCAGCCAGCCCGCATCGCCATAGCCTTCGCCGAGCGGATACGCCCGCACCCCGCCCTGCCCCCCCAGCCCGAAGCTTTCGGACGAATGCAGGTTCTTGTTCGCCCACTGCGCCATGAAACGCGCGTACAGGTTGAGGTTCGCCGGCAATTGCTGCAAGCGCGCCACGTCCAGATTCAACTTGTGGAAGGAGCCATTGCTGCGCGCCGTTGCCTGATCCGCCGCCATCAAGGTCGACCCCAGGTGCAGCTTGCCCGGCGTCCAGCTCAGTTGCCCGTAGGTCAGCCCGCCCAGGCCGGCCAACAGGGTGTCGCGCGCATCGAAGCGCAGGCTGAAAGGCACGCTGTCGCTGGAAGCCTTGGTACGGCTGTCGGCGGCCTCCATGTTGTCCCTGAGTGTCTTGTGCTGATAGAGCAGCCCGGCCGTGACCCCGCCCCAGGCCGCCCGCCACAGCGGATACGACAGCCCCACCGAGGCGATATCGGCCCTGCCGCTGGCATTGAGCGGCGAAAATTCCTTGCCCAGTTCGTAGCGGGTGTGGGCGAAACGCGCCTCCGCGCGCAGGCCGCTGGTGCCCAGCGGGGCCTCGTAGCCGAGGGCGCCCAGCCACATGGTTTCGGTGGTGAGCAACGCGTCGAGGGTGGCACGGTCGCCGAAGGTGAACAGGCTGTTGCCCCACAGGCCCAGAGCGGCTCGCCCGGCGCCGGTGTAGCGGTTGCCGTAGTTGTCCACGCTGGCCTGGCCGCCCCATTTCCGGGCCATGGCCACGCCGACGTCGAGATCGCCTTCGCCCACGGCCGAGCCGGGCCCCATGACGGGGTCGACCGCTACACCGGGCAGGTCGGACAGCAGGTAGATGCTGCGTTCGAGCTCGCGGCCGCCGATGACCTGGCCGGGCCGCAGGGCCGACAGCCACGGCTGGGCCTGGCCGGCCAATTCTCCCGACGCCGTGACCCGGCCATAACGCCCTTCGAGCACCTGGATGCGCAAGGCGCCGCCGTCCAGCGCCTGGGCCGGAACGAGGGCGCGGGCAAACGGGTAGCCGGCGCGTCGGTAATGATCGGTGATGCGGTCCGCCAGGGCCTTCAGGCCGGCAAGATCGTAGCGGCGGCCCGTGGCATCGGCCACCAGCGCCTGGAGCTGCGCGGACGGGATCGAGGTGTTGCCGTCGATGGTGATGGAAGTAACGGCAACCTGGGGCCCGCCCGGAGCGACGGACTCGACCATGGGAGCATCGAGCTTGAATGCGGGAGGCGTGATCGGCTGCGGCAAGCGCGGGCGCAACTCTTGCAAAGTCCGGCCCGCGTCGGGCGCCTGCTGGGCGCGGACGGCGCTGGCGGGCATGGCGGCAGCAAGGGAGACCGCCAGCGGCAGCGCGGCGGCGATGATGAGATGGCGAGGGCTGGTGTGCATTGCTTCCGGGAAACTCCGTGAGGTCCACGCATGACCACCGCCGGGCTCGGAAACAACGGATATGCTGTCCCAGGGGGTTATAGCCATCGGATGATGGTAACCCTTATTTGCAGAGTATCTCAAACCTCTTCAAACCGGCATGGACGGATTTCGCCGGGTACCTGGAATGAAAAAAGGAGCCGAAGCTCCTTTTTTCAAGGACCGACGGACTTCGGCAGAAGCCTGTCGATCATAATTTGGAGCGGGAAACGAGTCTCGAACTCGCGACCTCAACCTTGGCAAGGTTGCGCTCTACCAACTGAGCTATTCCCGCGTCGCTTCGACTGCTACGTGTTTTTGCAGCGAAGAAAGTAATTATTGCATGATTTTTTGAAGAATGTCAACTCCCCAAAGGGTTTAGTTGCTTCCCCATAAACGAATATAGCCAGGCGCCAGACTCAGGAACGGCTTGTTGTTCGCGAGCGCCCTGCGTTCGTCTTCCTCCCCCAGGGTGTCTTGCGCCGACTTCCAGACCCCGCCTGCGGCGGGCGCCAACCCATCGTGCGCAGTGACGGCCAGATTACCATCGACATAAGTGATGTCGTAGTTGCTCAGGCCGACGCCGGTGGCATCGCGGGCGACGATGTCGTAATTGCCCACGAGGGCCGTGGCGGCGCTGCCCTTGCTGGTCAGCGTCACACCACTGACGCTATCGCCATTGACCAAGCCGCTGGTCGTGTAGCCATTCAGGCTACTCGTCTGTCCATAGGTCTTCGAGGCGTCGTTCGCCGTGACCGTCAGTCCAGCCTTATCGACCGTCAGCGTCCCATCGACATAGGTAATGTCGTAGTTGCCCAGCCCCGTGCCGTGGGCGTTGCTCGCCAGGATCGCGTAGTTGCCGACATTGGCCGTCGCTCCGCTCCCGTTGCTGGCCAAGGTCACGCCGCTGACGCTGTCCCCATTGACCAGACCGTTGGCCGTGTAGCCATTCAAACCACTCGCCTGCCCGTAGATCTTGCCGGCATCGTTGGCGGTGACAATCAACCCCGCCTTGTCGACCGTCAGCGTGCCGTCGACGTAGGTGATGTCGTAGTTGCCGAGTCCCGTGCCGTCGGCGTTGCTCGCCACGATCGTGTAGTCACCCACGTTGGCTGTCGCGACGCTGCCGCTGCTGGCCAACGCCACGCCACTGACGCTGTCGCCATTGACCAGACCACTGGCCCTGTATCCACCCAAGCCACTCGTCTGTCCATAGATCTTCGATGCATCATTGGCAGTGACCGTCAACGCGGCTTTTGTCGACCGTCAGCGTGCCGTCGACGTAGGTGATGTCGTAGTTGCCGAGTCCCGTGCCGTCGGCGTTGCTCGCCACGATCGTGTAGTCACCCACGCTGGCTGTCGCGACGCTGCCGCTGCTGGCCAACGCCACGCCATTGACGCTGTCGCCATTGACCAGACCACTGGCCCTGTATCCACCCAAGCCCACTCGTCTGTCCATAGATCTTCGATGCATCATTGGCAGTGACCGTCAACGCGGCTTTGTCGACCGTCAGCGTGCCGTCGACGTAGGTGATGTCGTAGTTGCTCAGACCCACGCCAGCGGCGTCGCTCGCCACGATCGCGTAGGTGCCCACATTGGCCGTGGCGGCGATGCCGTTGCTGGCTAACGCCACGCCGCTGACACTGTCACCATTGACCAGTCCATTCGCCGTATAAGCATTCAAGCCGCTCGTCTGCCCATAGGTCTTCGATGTGTCGGTCGCCGTGATGATCAGACCCGCTTTGTCGACGGCCAGCATCCCATCGACATAGGTAATGTCGTAGTTGCTCAAACCTTTGCCATTCGCCTCGCTCGCGACGATCGCATAGTTGCCGACATTGGCTGTCGCGGCGCTGCCGTTGCTGGCTAGCGCGACGCCACTGACACTATCTCCATTGACCAGACCGCTGGCCATGTAGCCATTCAGGATGCTTGTTTGCCCGTAGGTCTTCGAAGCATCATTGGCTGTGACAGTCAACGCGGCTTTGTCGACCGCCAGCGTGCCGTCGACGTAGGTGATGTCGTAGTTGCCGAGCCCGGTACCGTCGGCCCCCCTTGCAATGATGGCGTAGTCGCCCACGTTGGCCGTGGCGACACTACCGCTGCTGGCCAACGCCACGCCACTGACGCTATCGCCATTGACCAGACCGCTGGTCGTGTAGCCATTCAAGCCGCTCGTCTGTCCGTAGATCTTCGACGCATCGTTCGCCGTGACCGTCAGTCCGGCCTTATCGACCGTCAGCGCGCCATCCACATAGGTGATGTCGTAGTTGCTCAGACCCACGCCAGCGGCGTCGCTCGCCATGATCGCGTAGGTGCCCACATTAGCCGTGGCGGCGCTGCCATTGCTGGTCAAGGCCACGCCGCTGAGGCTGTCGCCATTGACCAATCCATTTGCCGTATAAGCATTCAAGCCGCTCGTTTGGCCGTAGGTCTTCGATGCATCGTTCGCCGTGATGGTCAGACCCGCCTTGTCTACGGTTAGCATCCCATCAACATAGGTGATGTCGTAGTTGCTCAGCCCCGCGCCATTCGCGTCGCCCGCTACGATCGCATAGTTGCCGACGGTGGCCGTCGCGGCACTGCCGCTGCTGGCCAACGCCACGCTGCTGACGCTGTCGCCATTGACCAGCCCACTGGCCGTGTAGCCGTTCAAGCCGCTCGTCTGCCCATAGGTCTTCGATGCATCGTTCGCCGTGACGGTCAATCCGGCCTTATTGACCGCCAGCGCCCCATCGACATAGGTGATGTCGTAGTTGCTCAGACCCACGCCAGCGGCGTCGCTCGCCACGATCGCGTAAGTGCCCACGTTGGCCGTGGCGGCGCTACCGCTGCTGGTCAACGCCACACCACTGACGCTGTCGCCATTGACCAGACCGCGGGTCGTGTAGCCATTCAGACCGCTCGTCTGCCCGTAGGTCTTCGACACATCATTGGCGGTGACCGTCAACGCGGCTTTGTCGACCGTCAGCGTGCCGTCGACGTAGGTGATGTCGTAGTTGCCGAGTCCCGTGCCAGCGGCGTTGCTCGCCACGATCGCGTAGTCACCCACGTTGGCTGTCGCGGCACTGCCGCTGCTGGCCAACGCCACGCCGCTGACGCTGTCGCCATTGACCAAACCGTTGGCCATGTAGCCATTCAAACCACTCGCCTGCCCGTAGATCTTGCCGGCATCGTTGGCGGTGACAATCAACCCCGCCTTGTCGACCGTCAACGTGCCGTCGACGTAGGTGATGTCGTAATTGCTCAGCCCCGCGCCATTCGCGTCGCCCGCCACGATCGCGTAGTTGCCGACGTTGGCCGTCGCGGCACTGCCGCTGCTGGCCAGGGCGACGCTACTGACGTTGTCCCCATTGACCAGCCCACTGGCCGTGTAGCCGTTCAAGCCGCTCGTCTGCCCATAGGTCTTCGATGCATCGTTCGCCGTGACGGTCAATCCGGCCTTATTGACCGCCAGCGCCCCATCGACATAGGTGATGTCGTAGTTGCTCAGACCCACGCCAGCGGCGTCGCTCGCCACGATCGCGTAAGTGCCCACGTTGGCCGTGGCGGCGCTACCGCTGCTGGCCAACGCCACGCCGCTGACGCTGTCGCCATTGACCAGACCACGGGTCGTGTAGCCATTCAGGCCGCTCGTCTGCCCATAGGTCTTCGACGCATCGTTCGCCGTGACGGTCAACCCCGCCTTGCCGATATCGGCCGTGGCCGTAGCCTGATCGGTGATGACGTAGTTCCGCAGATCCTCGCCCGAGTAGGTATTGCTCAGCACGACCGTCTTGCCTGCACCTGCATTCTTGTCGCCGAAGATGCCGGTGGAGGCGTCGAGGGTCACCTGGTCGCCGCCGACCAGGCCCGCCAAGGTCGCGCCCGTCGCATCGACCGTGGCGCGGGTGGTGCCGTCGTAGGTCTTGTTTCCGGCCGTGATGCCGCTGACGACGATCGAGGCCTTGTCTATGGTCAGCGTGGCCGCCGTGCTCGTGTCGTAGCTGATGTCGTAGCCTTGCTGGTTCGAGTACAGCCCGCCCAGCAGGAGCGTATCGTCCACCGTGCTGTAGGTGCCGGCGTCCTTGCCATGGGTGACGTAGGCCAGGCTGCCTTCCACCTGGGCTCCCGCGACGCTGGCGGTATGGCCCGTGCCCTGGCTGGCCGCGCTGCCGTCGTAGGTCTGGCTGGCCAAGGTGCCGGTGCTGTCGGCCGTCACCGTCAGGCTTCGCAGGAAATCGCGCAGCAGCGGCGTGGTGTGGCCGTCGTAGATGCGCCAGGTGGCACCCGTTCCCCCCTGGTCGTCGATGGCCGCGCCCCAGGACGCGAAGGTGTCGGCCTGACGCAGCTCCGCCAGCGTCCTGGCCGTACCCGTACCGTTGCCCCGCCAGTCGCCGTCCATGACACCGCCGTTGTTGATGGCCGCGCCGGCCGCGTCGGTAATGGCGTAGTAGGAGTGGGTGATGGAGCCCAGGGAATCCGGAACGCCTACCAATCCGCCCGCGAACATGTTGGCCGTTACCTTGCCCGTGGCATAGGTATTGCTGATGGTGCTCATGATGCTGTCGCCGACCAGCCCCCCCACATACCTTTCGCCCGTGACGTTGCCCGTCGCATAGGCATTGCGGATGGTGCCGGCACCATTGACTCCCACCAGCCCGCCGACCTGGTCCTGGCCCGCCACATCGCCCGTGGCATAGGAGGTCCGGATCGTGCCGATGTTGTCGCCCACCAGTCCGCCGATATTGCCGCTGCCGCTCACCTGCACCGAGGCATGGGCGGTGTCGATCTTGCCGCCCGTACTGTTGTAGCCCACCAACCCACCGACCGAGGTTCTGCCCGCCACGGTTCCCGTGGCATGGGCTAGGCTGATGCTGCCGTAGTTCTCGCCCGCCAGGGCTCCCGTGCTGTCGAAACCCGTCACCTGGGCATCGACCAGGCCTACGTCGCGCACACTGGCGCCGCTGGCGATCACGCCGAACAGGCCCACATAGGCCTCACCGCCACGGTTGATGGCCAGCCCCGCGATGGTGTGGCCATTGCCGTCGAAATTCCCCGTGAACTGCGTGTCGCGATCACCCAGGGGGTCCCAGCCCAGGCCACCGTTGGCCGTACTGCCGGCCAGCAGGTTGTATCCGGTGCTGTCCTGCCCCAGGTCGTTGTTCAAGCTGAAGCTGTAGCCGCCACCCAGCACATGGCCGACATCGGCCAGTTGCTGCCAGCTCGTAATGCCATAGGCGTCGGCGGCCGTGCCCCAGCCGCCGGCGAACAACGTGCGGCTCGTCACGTCCTCGGCGCGGGTAACGCCTATCAGCGTGGGCAGGCGCATCTCGTAGCCTTCCACCGTGTCGCCGCCCGCCACTTGCCAGGTAGTGCCGGCGTTCCAGCCGCCGTAGGTGGAGGCATCCATCAATTCGGCATGGGTCTTGCCCTCGCCCTGGCCGTTGCCACTCCAGCCATTGCCGCTGTCGCCACCGTTGTTGATGGCGGCACCGGCTGCGTCAGTCGTGGCGTAGTAGGACCGGGAGACGGAACTCATGAACTCCGGACGCCCAACCAACCCACCGACTCCCCCGCTTCCCGCGACCGTTCCCGCTGCATAGCTGTTGCTGATGGCGCCGCGGTTCTCTCCCGCCAGACCGCCTACGACATGATTGCCCGTGACATTGCCTGTGGCATAGGCATCGCTGATGCCGCCCGCCCCCCCGTTGCTGCCCACCAGTCCGCCCGTCCTGTCCCCGCTGCCGTCCACATCGCCCGTCGCATAGGAGGTCCTGATGGTGCCCAGGTTGTCGCCCACCAGCCCACCGGCATTGCCTCCATTGCCGTTCACCTGCACCGAGGCATAGGAGGTGTCGATATGGCCCACGCCGTTGTAGCCGACCAGTCCACCGACCGAGGTCCTGCCTGTCACGGCTCCCGTGGCATGGGCCCGGCCGATGCTGCCGTAGTTCTCGCCCGCCAGGGCTCCCGTGCTGTCGGAGCCCGTGACCCGGGCGTCCGCCAGGCCCACGTTGCGCACACTGGCACCGCTGGCGATGACGCCGAACAAGCCCACGTAACTCTCGCTGCCGCGGTTGACCGTCAGCCCCGTGATCGTATGGCCGTTGCCATCGAAACTCCCGGTGAACCGCGTGTCGCGGTCACCCAAGGGATCCCAGCCCTTGCCGTCATTCCAGGTGGCGGTACCGCTCGCATCGACGTTGCCCGCCAGCGTGTAGTGGGAAGACAGCAGCGTGCCTATCCCCTGCAATCCATACGCATCGGCGATCCGGTAGGCGTTCGCGGTGCCACCGTCGCCGCCCGTGGCGCGCACGAAGCTGCCGCCTTCGAGGCGAAAGTCGTTGGCCGAGAAATCCGCCAGGGCACCGACCTGCCTCCAGTTGCCGGCCTGCAGCGTGAAAGTGTCCACCTGGACCGCGGCGCTGGCGCCGATGTCGTTGCCGGCACGCAGCGTAAGGCCGCCGTGGGTGGCGGTGATGGCGGCATTGATGTGGATGTCGTTGTCGGCCACCAGGCTTAGCGTGCTGGTGCTGTCGTAGCCGACGGCGGCGTTGACGTGGATGTCGCCCGCGTCGCTGCCGGCGCTGGCGGTCTGCAGCGTGACGTTGCTGCCGGCCAGCGCCTGGGCCAGCGTGTCGGCCCCGATGCCGCTGCCGGTCTGGGCCGCGCTGCCCGCGCTGATCGTGAAGTCGGTGGGATCGATCAGCCATACGCCGGTCTGCCCATGGTTGGCGGCGGTGGTCACTGCGGTGCCCGCATCGACCCGCACCCGGGCGCCGCTGGTCTCGATGAAGCCGCCGTCGCCGCCCCCGGGCGCGGAGGCGTCCAGCGTGCCACCGACCTGGACGGTGCCGTTGCCCATGTCGGCCAGCAGCAGGATGCGTCCGTCCTTCTCCTGCAGCGTGCGAGCCTGCAGCGTACCCGTGTTGGACACCACGCTGGCCGATAGCGCATCGGCCGCCTTGCCGGTCATGATGACCTGGCCGCCGTCGGCCACGACGAGCTGCCTGTTCTCGATCAAGGTCCGGACGGTGGAAGGCTCGACCTCGACCCGCAGGAGACCGTTGACGCCGCTCTCCAGCGTGATCCTGTCCCCCGCGGCCATGGCGACGCTGCCCAGCCGCGCGACCAGCACGCCATCGTTGCTGACTGTGGGCGCCAGCAAGGCGATCTGGCCGCCGTCCTTGGCCGTGATCGTGCCCCGGTTGACGATGCCGCCCGTGGCGCTGCCGCGGGTGAAGGCGTACTTGCCGTTCAGGAAGTCCTCATTGGCGATGCCCAGCGTGGAGGCGACGAGTCCGCCCACATTCACCTGGCTGCCGCGGCCGAACACCACGCCGTTGGGGTTGACCAGCCAGACCTGGCCGTTGGCCGTGAGTTGCCCGTGGATCCGGCTGGCGTCACCGCCGACGACGCGGTTCAGCGCCACGGAAGCACTGCTCGCCTGCTCGAAACGCACGGTGGCGTTGCTGCCGATGTTGAAACTGGTCCAGTCGATGATGGCCCGGTTGCTGCCCTGCTGGATGGTCATCCGGCTGCCGCTCTGGCTGATGCCGGCCTGGCCCGCGACGACCGAGCCGCCGGTGGGCAGCGCGTTGGCCGCGGGCGCCTGGGCGTAGGCAGGCAGCGACAGGACCACGCCCAGCGCCGCGACGGCGGGCACTGCGAGTGCGCGGCCCGCCCTGCCCTTGCTCTTGCCACGGCCGCGAGCGGTTTCCGGGGCGGGTACGTAGCGTTGCGTACTTGGATTCCAGACCAGGCGGTAGGTATGGTTCATGGCTGGCCTCTCTTTCGTCTCTAGGGATGTGAATACGTTCTTAGAACAGCCACGCCAGGCTGACCCACCCGCGCGCGCTGCTGGCCCGGCTGCCGTCGCTGTTGCGGCCGTTTGCGCTGGCCCCCCGGTTGTGCCCCACGGGAACGGCGACGCTGGCGCTCATCACCCACTGCCGGGCACGCCAGTTCAGGCCCAGGCCCGCGCCGCTCAGGCTGTAGCGGTTGGGCTGGCCGCTGGAGGCATTCCAGCCGTCCCAGGCCGATTTGTGTTGCTGGATGCGGCCGGTATCGTAGAAAGCGACGGCCTGCCAGCCGTATCCCAGTTCGCGCTGCAGTTCGAGCTTGAGGAGCATGCCCTGGTCGCCGCTGGCCTCGTTGACGGGATAGGCGCGCACCTGCGAGGGACCGCCCAGCGTCATGCGTTCGGAGCTTGCCAGGTTGCCGCTGGCGAGCTGGCCGCTGAAGCTGAGCTGCACCTGCCAGCCCGCGCCCAGGTTTTGCAGCCGGGTCATGTTCCAGGCAAGCTTGGTGTAGCGGCCACTGCTGCGGGCGCTGACGGCATCCTGGGCCGCATCGCCGGCGACACCGTCCAGGTTCAGGTTGCCCTGGGTCAGTTGGGCAGCGCCCCAGTTGACGGCGCCGCCGCCCAGGCCATCGCGCACATCGCCGCCCAGCCCCAGCGTGATGGCGTTGACGCGTTGGCGGTGCAGCGCCTCTCCCAGCATGTCGTCGTCGTAGCGGCGGTGCTCATAGCCGGCGCTGAGCGTGAGGTTGCGGTCGACCTGGCGGATCAACGGATAGCTGAACGTGAAGCCGCCGGTATGGGCCTTGCCCTTGGCCTCGAGCGACCGGTAATCGCCGCCCAGTTCGTAGTCCAGCGTGGAGGCCTGGAGGGACAGACGCAGGCCGTCGTGGCCCAGAGGCAGGCTGTAGCGCGCGACGGCGCTGTGGATGTCGCGGGCCGCCAGCAGGCGCAGGGCCAGTTGGTCGCCGCCGCCGGTCAGGTTGTTGAGCGCCACGCCGCCCACCGCCTGGGGCACCCCCGTGGACTTGAGACCGTAGTTGTTCACGCCCGCGTCGCCCGTCACGAAGGCCGTATCCTGCACCGCCAGCGCCAGCCGGGTTTCTCCCTGGTCATCGCCTGGCTGCAGGACCCCCTCGGCATGGACACCGGGAAGATCGTTGGCCAGCAGCAGGCCGCGCTCCAGATCGGCGGCCGACAGCGGCCGGCCGGGCCGCAGGCGGTGGGTAACGGTGGACTGCACGCTGGCCGCATTGGCGCGGCGCTCCCCTGCATCCACATTGGCCCCGCCATACCTGCCCTCCAGCACGCGGATGCGCACGGTGCCGTCGGTCACGTCCTGCTGGGGCAGGTAGACGCGCGCATACCAGCCGCGCCGGCGATAGTCCTCCGCGATGCGCTGAGCCGCATGTTCGAGTTGCGCGAAGGTCAGGGACTGGCCGGCCAGCGGAGCGACAAGGGCCTGCAGTTCGCTTTCCGGCACGAGGCTCGCGCCTTCGAGCACGATGCGCCGCACGGTAATGCGGGTAGACTTGGCATCCTCCGGCATGGGTCGGGCCGCGGGCACGGCCTGCGGCGCGGACGACCCGCTCGGCGCCCGCAGATTGCGCTCCATTTCGCGCAACAGGCTGCCCGCATCGGGTGGCGTCTGGGCGCCGGCGTGAAGCGCGGGCAAGCCTAGCAGCGCGGCCAGCCAGGCATGGGATAACGAAGAACGTGGAGACATGCGCATGGCCAGAACGCCGAAAATGCCGGAAGATCCGCAGCTTAAGAAATTTGTAAACGGCTGTATGTCCCAAGATCTGTTGACATGACGGGACAGCGGGCTTGCGGGCAAAATCTTCCGCTGCGCCCGCTATCCAGCCGCATCACCTGAACCCGCGCCGCCTGCCGCCGACGTCATGCCCCCCAGAAATCTCCCTCCCCGCAGCGAAACACCCACCACGCCGGAGGACCTCATCAACGTCGCGATGGTGGAAGACGATGCCGCCTGCCTGCACGCGCTGGCGCATGCCGTGGAAGCCGCTCCGCGGCTGCGCATGGCGTGGGCGGCGGCCAATCTGCGCACAGCCTTGGCGCGCCTGCCGGACGAGCCGATAGACGTATTGCTGGTGGACCTGGGCCTGCCGGACGGCTCGGGCCTGGACCTGATCGCGGCCGCGCGCGGGCGCTGGCCCGATTGCGCGGTCATGGTCAGCACCATCTTCGGCGACGAGACGCATGTATTGCGCGCCATCGAGGCGGGGGCCATGGGCTATGTACTCAAGGACTTGAGCGCCGAGGAACTGGTGGAAGAAATCCACAGCCTGCATGCGGGCGGCAGCCCGATCAATCCCATGGTCGCCAGGAAACTCCTGATGCAGCGTTCCACGCCGCCGGCGGCCGCGCCCGCGCCCCTGGCCGCGACACCGCTGTCGGCGCGCGAATCCGAGGTCCTGCGCCTGATCGCTCGCGGCTACACGGTCGAGGAAGTAGCCGGCGCGCTGGGAGTATCGCCGCATACCGTGCAGACGTTCGTGCGGCGCATCTACACCAAACTGCAGGTGAATTCGCGTGCCGAGGCGGTCCGCGAGGGCACGCGGCAGGGGTGGCTGAGTGCGGACTGAAGCACGGGCCACCGCATGGCGCCAGGCACTTGCCTGCCGGCTGCTGGCCGCCTTGCTTCTGATCGCCGCCTGCGCGGTCGCCCGCGCCGGGTCCGCGACGCTCCACATCACCCAGGCGCAGATCTGGTCATCCGCCAGCACGGCCTGGACGCAGCCCTCTTCCCTGGACGACCTGGACGATGCCGATGCAGCCTTGAAAACCACCGACGCCTCCTGGCAGACAGTCGCCTTGCCGCATGCCAGGAAGCGGGTACTGCTGCCACGGGCCACCCCGGCGGCGGACCGTGCCGAGGTGGTGTGGTATCGCATGCGCATTCCCTCCGCCGGAGCCAGCGGGCCGGACATGCGGCTGTATGCCCCACGCTGGCAGGCGACGGGGACGCTGGCGGTCTATGTGAACGGACGGCTGGCCTGGCAGTCGCGCGGCGACCGGGCATGGAACAACTTCAACCATCCGCTCTGGATAGACCTGGATGGCCTGTTGCAGCCCGGGCAAGAGGCATGGGTGTACGTGCGCATGGCCAGCCAGCAGAATGTGGGTGGCGCGCTGTCTTCCGTCTGGGTCGGTCCGGCGGCCGGGTTGTTGCCCGCTTGGCGTTGGCGTTCTTTCCTGCAGACCGGACTGCCGGCCTACTGGCGTGGCTCCTTCCTGGTGCTGGGGCTGTTCGCGCTGGGGCTGGCCGCATGGCTGCGCGCCCACCGGCCGCGGCACGGCGATGAGCGGGAAGCCTCCAGCGACCCAAGGCCCTTTGCGCTGTTCTTCTGCATGGCACTGGGCCAGGCGGTGGGCGGCCTGCTGTTCCTGGTGAACGACCAGGGCGTAAGCATGGACTTTGCCTGGTTCTCGTGGATGACGCTGGTCGCGATGCTGATCGTTCCGGTTTGCGGATTCCACTTCCTGGGGCTGGTGCAACACCGCCCACGGCCGCGCCTGGGCCGTGCCCTGGTTCTGTATTGGATCGTTGCGGCGCTGGTCACGCTGCCTTCGTGGTGGACCGAATATCCGGGCGTGGTGCCACTACAGCGTTTTGCGATCCTGCCGCCGGTACTGGCACAGATCTACGCGGCGGCGGCCAATGCCTGGCACCAGCGCAGCCGCACCAATATCCTGGTCGCGGCGTGGGGGCCTCTGTCGCTGCTGATGGGCTGGCATGACATGGCCATGCAGAACTACCTCCTGGACGTCGAAGGCATTTACCTGACCCCCTACGTCAACCTGGGCTTGCTTACCCTGTTCCTCCTGCTCGCGTTCACGCACTATACCCACGCCCTGGATCTGGCCGCGCACGCCCGCGCCATGCTGGCCGAGCGCCTGGCCGAGCAAGCGCGCGAACTGGTACAGACCCACGAGCGCCTGCGTACCGCCGAACGGGAGCAGACGCTGCTGGCCGAGCGCCAGCGCCTGATGAGCGAGATGCACGACGGCGTGGGGTCGTCGTTGATGAGCGCGCTGCGCCTGGTGGAGCTTGGCCGGGAACCGGTCAACATCGCCCAGGTGCTCAAGGAATGCATCGATGACTTGAAGATCGCCATCGACTCGCTGGAGAGTTCCGATGCCGACCTGCTGACGCTGCTCGGCGCACTGCGCTTTCGCCTGGGTCCCCGCCTGGCCGGCGCGGGGATCGCGTTGCGCTGGCAAATGAACGACCTGCCGCTCCTTCCGTGGCTGGATGCGCAAAGCGCCTTGCACGTGCTGCGGATCCTGCAGGAAGTATTGACCAACATCGTCAAGCACGGCGATGCCACCGAGATCACCATGGCGACCGCCGAAGCGCTGGCACCGAACGGCACGGGTCAACGTGGCGTCCAGGTCCGCGTGAGCGACAACGGACAGCCTTTTTCGCCGCCCCCGCCCGAAGCCCAGCCGCCCGGCCGCCGGGGCCTGGTCAATGTGCGCAACCGGGCATCGGTGCTGGGGGCGCATTGCGACTGGCAAACCGTGCCGCGGGGAACGACATTCTCGTTGTGGCTGCCGCTGGCGAAGCACAGCACATGACGCCAGGCGCCGGGAGATAGCTGGCATCCCCCCGGCAAGTATTCTGGAGCGGGAAACGAGTCTCGAACTCGCGACCTCAACCTTGGCAAGGTTGCGCTCTACCAACTGAGCTATTCCCGCGTTTTTTGCTTCTTTCTTCGAAGCAAGAACTATAGCAAATCAAGTATCCGCATGTCAGGGCGCCGCACCGGCGAACCGGTGCGGGGCGCTCGGGGTAAAGCGATTACTGCAAGGTGCGGGTAAAGACGAAGCGGCCTTCGCTCCAGTCCACGGGCACCACGTCCTTGGGACCGAAGCGGCCCTCCAGGATCAGCTTGGCCACCGGGTTCTCGATCTCCTGCTGGATCGCGCGCTTCAACGGCCGCGCGCCGAACACAGGGTCGAAACCGGCACGCGCGATCTGGGCGATGGCCTCGTCCGAGACCTCCAGCCGCATGTCCATCTTCGCCAGCCGCTCGCCCAGGCGCTGCAGTTGCACCCGCGCGATGGACTCGATGTGCTTGGCATCCAGCCCGTGGAACACCACGACCTCGTCGATCCGGTTCAGGAACTCCGGACGGAAGTGCTGCTTGATCTCGTCCCACACTACGGCCTTGATCACGTCGTACTGCTGTCCGGCCATGGCCTGGATCTGTTGCGACGCCAGGTTGGACGTCATGACGATGACCGTGTTGCGGAAGTCGACCGTGCGCCCCTGTCCATCGGTCAGCCGCCCGTCGTCCAGCACCTGCAGCAGCACGTTGAAGACGTCCGGGTGGGCCTTCTCGACCTCGTCGAGCAGGATCACGCTGTACGGCTTGCGCCGCACGGCCTCGGTCAGGTAGCCGCCCTCTTCATAGCCGACGTATCCCGGCGGCGCGCCGATCAGGCGGGCCACCGAGTGCTTCTCCATGAACTCGCTCATGTCGATGCGCACCATGTGGTCGTCGGCATCGAACAGGAACCCGGCCAGCGCCTTGGTCAATTCGGTCTTGCCCACGCCGGTCGGGCCCAGGAACAGGAACGAGCCATAGGGCCGCTGCGGATCGGACAGGCCGGCACGCGAACGGCGGATGGCATCGGACACCAGCCGCACGGCCTCGTCCTGGCCGATCACGCGCTCGTGCAGCTTCTCTTCCATGTGTAGCAGCTTGGAGCGTTCGCCCTGCAGCATCTTGGAGACGGGGATGCCCGTCGCGCGCGAGACGACCTCGGCGATTTCCTCGGCACCCACTTGCGTGCGCAGCAGCTTGGGTTTTTCCGCCTCGGCCGCCTTCTCGTTGCCTTCCGCCGACTTCAGGCGAGCCTCCAGCTCCGGCAGCTTGCCGTACTGCAGCTCGGCCAGCTTGTCGAACTGGCCCTTGCGCTGCAGCTCGCCCATCTCGGCGCGCACCTTCTCGATCTCTTCCTTGATCGACTGGGCGCCCTGGACGGCGGCCTTCTCGGCCTTCCAGACTTCCTCGTAGTCGTTGTACTCGCGCTCGAGCTTGCCCAGTTCTTCCTCGAGCAGTTGCAGGCGGCGCTGGGAAGCCTCGTCGGTTTCCTTCTTGACCGCCTCGCGCTCGATCTTGAGCTGGATCATGCGGCGGTCGAGCTTGTCCATGACCTCCGGCTTGGAGTCGATTTCCATGCGGATGCGCGCGGCGGCTTCGTCGATGAGGTCGATGGCCTTGTCCGGCAGGAAGCGGTCGGTGATGTAGCGGTTGGACAGCTCGGCCGCGGCGACGATGGCCGGGTCGGTGATGTCCACGCCATGGTGCAATTCATAGCGCTCCTGCAGGCCGCGCAGGATGGCGATGGTGGCTTCCACGGACGGTTCGCCCACCAGCACTTTCTGGAAGCGACGCTCGAGCGCGGCGTCCTTCTCGATGTACTTGCGGTACTCGTCCAGCGTGGTCGCGCCTATGCAATGCAGTTCGCCGCGCGCCAGCGCAGGCTTGAGCATGTTGCCCGCATCCATGGCGCCCTCGGCCTTGCCGGCGCCGACCATGGTGTGGAGTTCGTCGATGAAGACGATGTTCTGGCCCTCGTCCTGCGCGAGCTCCTTCAGCACGGCCTTCAGGCGTTCCTCGAATTCGCCGCGGAACTTGGCGCCGGCCAACAGGCCCGCCATGTCGAGCGACAGCACCCGCTTGCCCTTCAGGGACTCGGGCACCTCGTCGTTGACGATGCGCTGGGCCAGGCCCTCGACGATGGCCGTCTTGCCCACGCCGGGCTCGCCGATCAGCACGGGGTTGTTCTTGGTGCGGCGCTGCAGGATCTGGATCGTGCGGCGGATCTCGTCGTCGCGGCCGATTACCGGGTCGAGCTTGCCCTGGCGGGCCCGTTCGGTCAGATCCAGGGTGTATTTCTTCAGGGACTCGCGGTTGCTTTCGCCTTCCTGCGAATCGACCGGCGCGCCGCCGCGCACGGCGTCGATGGCGGTCGCCAGCGCCTTGCGCTGCAGGCCGGCCTCGCGCAGCAGGCGGCCGGCCTCGCCCTTGTCGTCGGCCAGGGCCAGAAGGAAGAGCTCGCTGGCGATGTAGGTGTCGCCGCGATTGGCCGCTTCCTTGTCGACCTTGTTGAACAAGGACTGGAGATCGCGGCTGATCTGCACGTTGGCGTCGCTGCCCTGGACCTGCGACAGGCGGCCGATGGCGGCGTTGACCTCGGGGGTCAGCTTGCTGACGGCCACGCCGGCGCGGGCCAGCAGGCTGCCCGCGCCGCTCTCGGCGTCGGCCAGCAGCGCCGCCAGGACGTGCAGGGGTTCGATATAGGGGTTGTCGTTGCGCGCAGCCAGGCTCTGGGCGTCGGCCAGGGCCTGCTGGAACTTGGTGGTGAGTCGGTCGATTCGCATTGTTTTTCACGCCAATAAGTGGGGGCGCCGAGCCCGGATACTTTGGATGTGAGGTCGATTCGAACGGTTTCAATCCCCCTACGTTGCGCAGGGGGATAGAAGGTTATACCACCCGGCAGCGGGAACAGGCCCTAGCCTCGCAGCCGGTCCAGCGCCTCGTCCAGCCGGTCCACGGCCCAGACCTCCATGCCCTCGATGGGCTGGCGCGGGGCGTTGGCCTTGGGAATCAGCGCCACGCTGAAGCCCAGCTTGGCCGCCTCGCGCAGGCGCTCCTGGCCGCGCGGCGCCGGGCGGATTTCGCCGGCCAGGCCGACTTCCCCGAAGGCCACCAGGCCGCGCGGCAGGGGCCGGTTGCGCATGGAGGAGACGATGGCCAGCAGCACCGGCAGATCGGCCGCGGGTTCCGTGATGCGGACACCGCCCACGGCGTTGACGAAGACGTCCTGGTCGAAGGCCGCCGTGCCCGCGTGCCGGTGCAGCACCGCCAGCAGCATGGCCAGCCGGTTGCCCTCCAGCCCCACCGACAGGCGGCGCGGGTTGGGCGCGTTGGCCGAGTCCACCAGCGCCTGGATCTCGACCAGCAGCGGCCGGGTACCTTCCTGCGTGACCATGACGCACGAGCCGGACACCTGCTGCTGGTGCTGGGACAGGAACAGCGCGGACGGATTGGCGACCCCTTTCAGGCCGCGGTCGGTCATCGCGAAGACGCCCAGTTCGTTGACCGCGCCGAAACGGTTCTTGAATGCGCGCACCAGCCGGAAGGACGAATGGGTGTCGCCCTCGAAATACAGCACGGTGTCGACGATGTGCTCGAGCACGCGAGGCCCCGCCAGCGCGCCTTCCTTGGTCACGTGGCCGATCATGACGATGGTCACGCCCGTCTGCTTGGCCGTGCGGGTAAGCTGGGCCGCGCACTCGCGCACCTGGGCCACCGAGCCGGGCGCCGAGTTGAGCTGATCGGAATACAGCGTCTGGATGGAGTCGACCACGGCCACTTCCGGCGTGGTTTCCGCCAGCGCCGCCTGGATGGCTTCCAGGCGGATCTCGGCCAGCAGGTCGACGTTGCCGGTGTCCAGCCCCAGCCGGCGCGCCCGCAGCGCGACCTGGTCGCCGGACTCCTCGCCCGTCACGTACAGGACCCGGCGGCTGGCCGACAGCGAGGCCAGCGCCTGGAGCAGCAGCGTCGACTTGCCTATGCCTGGGTCGCCGCCGATCAGCACCACCGCGCCGGCCACCATGCCACCGCCCAGCACGCGGTCGAATTCGTCGATGCCGGTGGGAAAGCGCGGCATCTCGCGCGCCTCGATCTCGGCCAGCTTGCGCACCGGCGTGCTGCCCGCCAGCGGCGCGTAGCGGTGCCCGGCCGCGGCGCCGGTGCTGGCCGCCGCAACGGTTTCCTCCAGCGTGTTCCAGCCGCCGCAATGGGGGCACTTGCCCTGCCATTTGGGCGCGGTGCCGCCGCACTCGGTACAGACGTAGACGGTCTTGGCCTTGGCCATGGTCACTCCTCGAAATGCATGGGCACGCGCGGAGCGACCGCACACAGCAGCTCGTAGCCAATGGTGCCGGCGGCCGTGGCCACGTCGTCCACCGACAATCCCTCATCGCCCCACAGCGTGACCGGCGCGCCGGCCTGCGCCTGCGGCACCGGCTCCAGGTCGACCGCCAGCATGTCCATGGAGACGCGCCCCAGCAGCCGGGTGCGCACCCCGGCCACGACCACCGGCGTGCCGGTGGGGGCATGGCGCGGATAGCCGTCGGCATAGCCGCACGCCACCACCCCCACGCGCATCGGGCCCTCGGCCCGGTACATGCCGCCGTAGCCGACGGCATCGCCGGCCCGGAGCGCCTGGGTGCCGATGATCCGCGACTTCAGCGCCATGGCCGGCAGGAGCCCCAGCGAGGCCGCGCTTTCGTCGGCGAAGGGGGTGGCGCCGTAGAGCGCGATGCCGGGCCGCGCCCAATCGCCCGCCACTTCCGGATAGCGCAGGCTGGCCGCCGAGTTGCAGAGGCTGACCGGCCCCGGCAGGCCCGCCGTGGCCCGGCGGAACACCTCCAGCTGGGCGGCGATGCCCTCGTCCGTATCGGCCGTGGAGAAATGGGTCATGTGGCCGACCTGGCCCAGCCTGCCGGCCGCCTGCAGGGCCGCCAGCCCGGCATGCGCGCCGGCGTAGGCGTCCGGGCTGAAGCCCAGGCGGTTCATGCCGCTGTTGAGCTTGAGGAAGACGTCCACGGCGCGCGGCAGCCGGGCCTGGCGCAGCAGAGCCAGCTGGTCCGGATGGTGCACCGCCGTAGTCAGGCCGTACTGGCCGACGGCGTCCAGGTCGGCGGCCTCGAAGATTCCTTCCAGGAGCAGGATGGGCCCGGTCCACCCGGCTTCGCGGCAGCGCACGGCCTCGGCAAGGTCCAGCATGGCCAGGCCATCGGCCCGCGCGAATCCGGCCACGGCGCGTTCGATGCCATGACCATAGGCGTTGGCCTTGATGACGGCCCAGATCCTGGCCGGGCCGTCTTGGCCGCGCGCGGCATCGAGCCGGCGGCGGACGACATCCAGGTTGTGGGAAAGCGCGTGGCGTGAAATGCGGGCGGAGATGGGACGGGGCATGGCGCAAAAGAGGACCGGCGCGGCGCGCCGGGATGGCAAAGGGAAAGTGTAGCCCTTGAGCGCGCGACGCGCAGGACATCCCTGTCCACGCCGCCGTCGCGGCGAACCGGTATCATCGGCCCCGGAATTCCGAGGTCTTGCCATGTCCGCCGGTCACTACGAAAACTTCCCCGTCGCTTCGCTGCTGCTGCCCCCGCGCCTGCGGACGGCGGTGCTGGACATCTACCGCTACGCGCGCGCCGCCGACGACGTCGCCGACGAGGGGAACGCCTCCGACCAGGAACGCCTGGCCGCGCTGGCGCGCTTCGGTGCCGGGCTGGACTGGATCGAGCATGCCCCGCGGGCGCAAGCGGCCGCGCCGGACGAACTGGCCGCGATCTTCGTCCCGCTGGCCGCCACCGTCGCCCGGCACCGCCTGCCGCTCGCCCCCTTCCGGCGCCTGCTGTCGGCCTTCGCCCAGGACGTGACCGTCAAGCGCTACGCGGATTTTGCGGCCTTGCGGGACTACTGCCACGGCTCGGCCGATCCCGTGGGCGAACTGATGCTGCACCTGTACGACGCCGCCACGCCGCGCAACCTGGCCTGGTCGGACGCGATCTGCACCGGGCTGCAACTGACCAACTTCTGGCAGGACGTGGCCGTGGACTGGGGCAAGCAGCGAGTCTATATTCCCCAGGAGGACCTCGCGCGCCACGGCGTGGCCGAGGCCGACATCGCGGCGGGCAACTGCTCGCCGGCGTGGCGCGCGCTGATGGCCTTCGAGGTCGGGCGGGCCCGGGCGCTGTTACACTCCGGGGCACCGCTGACGCGGGCCCTGCCGGGCCGCATCGGCTGGGAACTGCGCCTGGTCGTCCAAGGCGGACTGCGCATCCTGGAACGCATCGAAACCGGCGGGTACGACGTCTTCCGGGCCCGCCCGATACTGAAGAAAACCGAGTGGCTGACGCTTGCCTGGCGCGCGCTGCGCATGCCACAGGCCATGCCCCCATCCCCTCCCCCATCATGACGCCTGACCAGTACTGCCAGGAGAAGGCCGCGCAGAGCGGCTCCAGTTTCTACTACAGCTTCCTGTTCCTGCCGCCCGAGCGCCGGCGCGCCATCACCGCGCTGTACGCGCTGTGCCGCCAGTTGGACGACACGGTGGACGAAGCGAGCGACGCCTCGGTCGCGCGCCTGAAGCTGGCCTGGTGGCGGACCGAGATCGAGCGCCTGTTCGACGGCAAGCCCGAGCACCCAGTCACCCAGGCCCTCGCTCCCCACCTGGTCGCCTGCGGCATCACGCGGGACCGCCTGCTGGAGATCGTGGACGGCATGGAGATGGACCTGGACCAGACGCGCTACCTGGACTATCCCGCGCTACAGCGCTACTGCCGCCGCGCGGCCGGCGTCGTGGGCGAGCTGTCGGCGGGCATCTTCGGCTACGCCGACGCACAGACGCTGGCCTATGCCGATCGCCTGGGCCTGGCGTTCCAGCTCACCAACATCATCCGCGACGTCGGCGACGATGCCCGCAAGGGCCGCATCTACCTGCCGGTCAACGAATTGCAGCAGTTCGACGTCAAGGCGGCCGACATCCTGAACGGCCGCTATTCGGACAACTTCTCGGCCCTGATGCGCTTCCAGTGCGAACGGGCCCGGCGCGCCTACCGCGAGGCGCTGGCGCTGCTGCCGACCGAGGACCGCCGCCCGCAGCGCCCCGGCCTGATGATGGCCGCCATCTACTACGCGCTGCTGGATGAAATCGAACGCTCCGACTACCAGGTGCTGCACCAGCGTATTTCTCTGACGCCGCTGCGCAAGTTCTGGCTGGCGTGGAAGACCTACGTAACCGGCGGCCGGACCCTGTGGCTCCAGATCGGGCGCTGAACGGCGCGCCGCGCGCGGCGGTGGTCGGCGCGGGGTGGGCGGGCCTGGCGGCCGCGCATGTCCTGGCAGGCCACGGCTATGCGGTCACCGTGTACGAGGCGGCCCGCGAGGTGGGCGGCCGCGCACGCACCGTCGCTTCCCGCGCCGGCGATACCGCGTTCGCCGCGCCGCTGGACAATGGCCAGCACCTGCTGCTGGGCGCCTACACCGACACCCTCGCGCTGATGCGCGAACTCGGCCAGGCCCCCGACAGACTGCTGCTGCGCGCTCCGCTGCGGCTGGCCTCGGCCGACGGGCGCTTCGCCCTGCGCGCCCCTGGACTGCCCTCGCCGCTGCACGGCGCGGCCGCGCTGCTGGGCGCACGCGGCCTGAGCGTCGGCGCGCGCTGGGCGGCGCTGCGCTTCGTGCTGGGCCTGCGCCGCCAGCAGTGGCTGGCGGCCGGCCAAAGCACGACGCCCGGGCAGACAGGCGGCTCGCCCACGGTGGCGCGCCTGCTCGCTACCTGGAACCAGCCCGAGGAAGCCATCATCCGGCTATGGCGCCCGCTGTGCCTGGCTGCGCTCAATACCCCTCCGGAACAGGCTTGCGCCCGCCTGTTCGCCGCCGTGCTGCGCGACAGCCTGGATGCGCCGCGCCGCCACAGCGACCTGTTGCTGCCGCGCTGCGACCTGTCCAGCCTGTGGCCGCGCGCGGCCGCGGCCCGCCACGACCTGCGGCCGGGCCATGCGGTCCGGGAACTGGCCGTGGAGGACGAACAGGTCCGCGTCGATGGCGAACCCTATGCGGCGGCCGTGCTGGCGGTCCCGCCGGGCATCGCGGCACGCCTGTTGCCGCCGCACCCGGAGATGGCCACCGTGCAGCGGGCGCTGCGCGCCTTTCGCCACCTGCCCATCGCCACGCTGACGGTGCGGCTCGCGGCGCCGTTCCGGCTAGCTTTTCCGATGCTGATGCTGGCGGAAGACCCCGCGCGCGGCCATCTGGGACAGTGGGTGTTCGATCGAGGCGCCCTGCTCGGCCACGATGCGCCCCACGGAGAACTCGCGGTAGTGGTCAGCGCGGCATCGGCCTTCGAGGGGCAGGACCGTGCCGCCTGTGCGGCGGGCCTGCTCGAACAATTGCGGGAACAATTGGCGGGCACGGGCGCAAGCGGCCTGCCGCCGGTGGAACACTGGGAACTGCTGATCGACAAGCGCGCGACCTTTGCCGCCGTGCCTGACCTGGCGCGCCCGGGTAACGCCACGGCCTGGCCGCGGCTGGCGCTGTGCGGGGATTGGACGGATACGGGCTATCCGGGCACGCTGGAAGGCGCCGTTCGCAGCGGTCTCCAGGCGGGTCGCCTGCTGGCCGACACGGCCGGCAAGCGCTGAGCCGCGAAACGGGTCAGTCCTGGCCAGCTTCCCAACGCCGGGCCGCCTCGTCGTCGGCGTCGCGCGCCTCGACCCAGCGGTCGCCCTGGCCCGTGGCTTCCTTCTTCCAGAACGGGGCCTGCGTCTTCAGGTAGTCCATGATGAACTCGCAGGCGGCAAAGCACGCGCCGCGATGCCGGCCCGCCACGCCCACGAAAACGATCTGGTCCAGCGCTCGCAGCGTGCCGACGCGGTGAATGACCCGCACGGCATGCAGCGTCCAGCGCTCCTGGGCCTGCCGGACGATGTCGGCCAGCGCCTTTTCGGTCATGCCTGGATAGTGCTCGAGCGTGAGCGACGAAACGCTGTCGCCTTCGTTGATGTCGCGCACGGTGCCAACGAAGGTGACGACCGCGCCCACCGAGGGATCGGCCCGCAGCGCGGCGATTTCCGCGCCGGCATCGAAATCGGAGGTCTGGACGCTGATGGACATCTCAACCGCCCGTAACCGGTGGGAAGAACGCCACCTCGTCGCCGGCCTGCAAGGGCTCGGCGGCCTGCACCATGGTGTGGTTGCGCGCAGCGCGCACGGCGCGCTCGGGCCCCAGCGCCGCGGCCCAGGCACCGCCGCGCCCGGCCAGCCACAGCCGCAGTTCGCCCACGGTGCGCACCGTCTCGGGCAATTCGGCCGCTTCCTTTTCCCGGCCCAGGACTTCGCGCAGCGAAGCGAAATACAGGATGTCGACGTTCATGGCTCAGCCCAGCAGTTCGGCATAGCTGATGAAGGACACCGTATCGCCTTTCCGGATCGTCTGTCCACCCGGATTGTCGATCACGCCGTCCCCCCAGACCGTCGACGTCAGCACCGCCGACAACTGGTTGGGGAACAGGTCGAGCCCGCCCTGTTCGTTGCGGCGCACCCGCAGGAATTCGCGCCGGCGGTCGGCCTTGGGCCAGTCGAAATCGGCGCGCATGGCGGTCCGCAAGGGCAGCGTGGCGTGGGCGCCGGCCAGCTTGAGCAGCAGCGGCTTGACCAGCAGGCCGAAGGTCAGGAAGCTCGACACGGGGTTGCCGGGCAGTCCGATGAAGACCGCCTCGGTACCGTCGTCGCGGCGCAGGCGGCCGAAGGCCAGCGGCTTGCCGGGTTTGATGGAAAGGCTCCACATGTCCAGCCGCCCCAGCGACTCGACCGCCGGCTTGACGTGGTCTTCCTCGCCCACCGACACCCCGCCGGTGGTGATGATCAGATCGTTGTCGCGGGCAGCGACGCGCAAGGCCTCGCGCGTCGCCTCGAAACTGTCCTGCACCGCGCCCAGGTCGGCATGTTCGACCGGCAGCGCCGCCAGCATGCCTTGCAGCAGAAAACGGTTGGAGTTGTAGATCTTGCCGGGCGGCAGCGGCTCGCCCGGCGCGACCAGCTCGTCGCCCGTGGACAGCGTGGCCACGCGCAGCCGGGGCTGCACCGGCAGGCGGGGCACGCCCACCGAGGCGGCCAGGCCGACGTCCTGCGCCCGCAGGCGTGCTCCGGCCCGCAGGATGCGGCTGCCGGCCTCGATGTCGCAGCCCTTGGCGCGCACCCAGGCGCCCGCTTCGACCGGCTTGGCGAACGCCACGCGATCGTCGCGGACCTCGGCCTCTTCCTGCATCACGACGGCATCGGCGCCTTCGGGAATTTCCGCGCCGGTGAAGATGCGCGCGGCCGTTCCGGCGGCCAGCGGCTGCGGCACGGAACCCGCCGGAATGCGCTGCGACACCGGGATGCCCGCGCCGAACATCGCGGCGTCGGCCGTGCGCACCGCATAGCCGTCCATGGCCGAATTGTCGGCGGCCGGCACGTTGATCGATGCCGTCACGTCCGCGGCCAGGATACGGCCCGCGGCCCGCGCCAGCTCGACCTGTTCGGCGGCCCGCCCCAGCGGCTCGACCGCCAGCAGGATCTCCAGGGCCTCGTCCAGGGAAAGCAAGTTCGAACCAGGCTTCACATTCGACTCCTTCGCGGCCCGCCCCGCGGCGCGCCGCACATACTCGACACCGCCGTCAGACGGCCTGGGCGGCGATCAGGTCCTTGATGGTCTGCACGTCGCCCTTCACGGTCTGCACGCGCTGCGGCAATTGCTCGATATTCTCGAATCCCGCCGGACGCGGCGCCGGCTGCCCCAGGGCTTCCTCGATGGTGGCCGAGAACTTCACCGGCAGCGCGGTTTCCAGCACCAGCATGGGTATGCCCGGTTCGACGAAAGGCAGCGCCACCTTGACGCCGTCGGCGGTATGGGGATCGATGACCACGCCGGTCTCGGCATGGACCTGGCGGATGGTGGCCAGCCGGTCGGCATGCGAGCTGGTGCCCGAGACAAAGCCGTACTGCGCGAACTGCGGCCTGTAGGCCGACAGGTCGAACGAACCCTGCGCCGCCAGTTCGTCCCACAGCGCCTTCAGGCGCGCGGGATCGCGGCCCAGCAGGTCGTAGACGAAGCGCTCGAAGTTGGACGCCTTCGAGATGTCCATGGACGGGCTGGAGGTCTCGTAGGTTTCGCTCGAGGCGCGCGGGCGATAGATGCCGGTGCGGAAGAATTCTTCCAGCACGTTGTTCTCGTTGGTGGCCAGCACCAGGCGGCGGATGGGCAGGCCCATGCTGCGGGCGACGTGGCCGGCCAGGATGTTGCCGAAGTTGCCCGAGGGCACCGCGAACGACACCTGGGCCATGGGATCGGCCGCGCCTTCGGTGGCCAGCCGCCAGCCATGGAAGTAGTACACCACCTGGGCGGCGATGCGCGCCCAGTTGATGGAGTTGACCGCGCCGATGCGATGCGCGGTCTTGAACGCCAGGTCGCCGCTGACCGCCTTGACGATGTCCTGGCAGTCGTCGAACACGCCGTGCACGGCCAGGTTGTGGATGTTGGCATCCTGCAGCGAGTACATCTGCGCGCGCTGGAAGGCGCTCATGCGGCCGGCGGGCGACAGCATGAACACCGCCACGCCCTTCTTGCCGCGCATCGCGTATTCGGCCGCCGAACCGGTGTCGCCCGAGGTGGCGCCCAGGATGTTCAGCGTGGTGCCGCGGCGCGCCAGCACGTATTCGAACAGGTTGCCCAGGAACTGCATGGCCATGTCCTTGAAGGCCAGGGTCGGCCCTTCGGACAGGCCCAGCAGCGCGACACCCTGCTTGAGCGGCTTGAGCGGCACGATGACCTCGCCGCCGAACACCTCGGGGCGGTAGGTCTTGCGCGTCAATTCGCGCAGGTCCTGCTCGGGAATGTCGGTGATGAACAGCTTGAGCACTTCGTACGCCAGGTCGGCGTACGACAGCGAGCGCCACGCCTGGAGCTGCTCGGGCGTGACCTGCGGAATGGACTCGGGCACCGCCAGGCCGCCGTCGGGCGCCAGACCTTCCAGCAGGACGTCGGTGAACGGTTGCGGGGCCATGCCGCCGCGGGTCGAAAGGTATTTCATGCTGCGTCCTAGGCGAGGTTCTCGATGCGCAGGCGCGTGACCGTCGACACCACGGTGGGCAGTGCCTCGATGCGGGCGATGGCGGCGTTGACGTTGCGCTCCAGCGCCTCGTGCGTCAGGAAGATGATGTCCGCCTGGGTAGCGTCCTCGCGCGGTTTCTGGATCATGGACACGATGGAGATCGAGGCGTCGGCCAGGATGCGCGTGATGTCGGCCAGCACGCCCGGCTGGTCGGTTGCCGCCAGCCGCAGGTAGTAGGACGTGGTGATGTCCTCGATCGACAGCATGGGGCGGTCGGTGATGGCGTCCGGCTGGAAGGCCAGGTGCGGCACCCGGTGCTCGGGATCGGCCGTGTGCAGGCGCGTCACGTCCACCAGGTCGGCGACCACCGCCGAGGCGGTGGGTTCTTCGCCCGCGCCCTGGCCGTAGTACAGGGTCGCGCCCACGGCGTCGCCCTTGACCATGACCGCGTTCATCGCCCCTTCCACGTTGGCCATCACGCGCTGGGCGGCGATCAGGGTCGGGTGCACGCGCAGCTCGATGCCCTCGGGCCGTGCCTTGGTGATGCCCAGCAGCTTGATGCGGTAGCCCAGTTCCTCGGCGTAGCGGATGTCTTCCTGCGCCAGCCTGGAAATGCCCTCGATGTGGGCCTTGTCGAAGCGGATCGGCACGCCGAACGCGATGGACGACAGCAGCGTGAGCTTGTGCGCGGCGTCCACGCCTTCGATGTCGAAGGTCGGGTCGGCCTCGGCATAGCCCAGGCGCTGCGCCTCGGCCAGCACCTCCGAAAACGGCAGGCCGCGGGCCCGCATCTCGGTCAGGATGAAGTTGGTGGTGCCGTTGATGATGCCGGCCACCCAGTCGATCTGGTTGGCCGACAAGCCTTCGCGGATGGCCTTGATGATGGGGATGCCGCCGGCCACGGCCGCCTCGAAGGCGACCATGACGCCCTGTTCGCTGGCACGGGCGAAGATCTCGTTGCCGTGCTTGGCCAGCAGGGCCTTGTTGGCGGTGACGACGTGCTTGCCGTGGGCAATGGCTTCCAGGACGAGTTCGCGGGCCAGGGTGTCGCCGCCGATCAGCTCGACCACGATGTCGATCTCGGGATCGCGGACGATCTGGAACGGGTCGGCGACGACTTCGGCGGCTTCGCCGACGCGGGACTTGGCCTTGGCGATATCGCGGGCCGATACCTTGGTCGCGACGATGTGGCGGCCGGCGCGGCGGGCGATTTCTTCGGCGTTGCGGGCGAGGACCTTGAAAGTGCCGCCGCCTACGACGCCCAGGCCCAGGAGGCCTACTCGGATGGGTTCCATTGTGTTTCCGGGCAATACAGGGTTCTTCGAAAACTTCCCCGCCCCGGCTTTGGCGCGCTCCGGCCCGCCGCGTCGACGCCACCGGAGGAGGCGGGATGCGGCAGTGTGCTGCGCAAGGGGCGGGAATCGCCGGCCACGGCTGGGGCTGGCAATCCTCCAGTGTAACGGACTCTGGGGAGCGGAAGGGAAAACCCGTGGGAGCGAGGGCATTTATAATGGGCGGACCACAGCCGGGCGGAAATTGTGGCGTTCGCGCATCCGTCCCGACCGCTGGCAGGCGTATAGTCTGCCTATCCTCCCGCCGTTCCGGAGCCGACCATTTGAAGTTGCATTCCGATCCTGCCTCGGCGCTGAATACCGTGACCGCCTACGGTAACGGATACGTCGAAGTCAACCGCGTCCGTTTCGAGCACGCCGTCGTGTTCGGCCCCGAGGGCGATGTCGTCGCCTGGCCTGTTTCCTCCTTCGAAGACGTCGATGCCACGGCAATGGAACGCGTGGCGCAGCCGGGCGGGGCCTCCCTGCCCGAGGTCGTCCTGATCGGCACCGGCGCCCGCCAGCGCTTCCTGTCCCCCTCGTTGCTGCGCCCGCTGCTGAAGGCCGGCGTGGGCGTCGAGATGATGGACACCCAGGCGGCTTCACGCACCTACAACATCCTGATGGCCGAGGGGCGCCGCGTCGTGGCCGCGCTGATCCCGGCCTGAATGATGCGCCGCCCTTTCCGTCTTCCCCACCATTTCCCGGAGTCCCACGCATGAGCACTGCCATCGGGCGGGCCGCCCCCGCCTTCACCGCTCCCGGCACCGACGGCGACCTGTCGCTGAAGGACCTGAAGGGCCGCATCGTCGTCATGTATTTCTATCCGCGCGACAACACGCCCGGCTGCACGACCGAGGGCCAGAACTTCCGCGACCGCTACGCCGACTTCCAGGCCGCCGGCGCCGAGATCCTGGGCGTCTCGCGCGACACGCTGGCCTCGCACCAGAAGTTCAAGGAAAAGCAGGGCTTCCCGTTCCCGCTGCTGGCCGATCCGGACGAAACGCTGTGCGAGCTGTACGGTGTCATGAAAATGAAGAACATGTATGGCAAGCAGGTGCGCGGCATCGAGCGCAGCACTTTCCTGATCGACGCGCAGGGCAAGCTGCGCCAGGAGTGGCGCGGCGTGAAAGTCCCCGGCCACGTCGACGCCGTGCTCGACGCCGTGCGCGGGCTGGCCTGAATGAGTCCGTCTTTCTTCCTGCGCATGTGTCGTACGCCGGCAGGCGTACGATATATGCAATGGAGGATGCAGTATCGTTGAGCTTCCCTACTGAGGAGATCCGCGCTCATGCCGCTTCCCAAGATGCCCACCCGGCCCGCAGCAATCCTGTCCTTCCCCTCGGGTGAACCAGCGCGCCCCGCAGCCCGCGGCAAACGTACCGAAGCCGAAGCCGAACCCCGACCGCCCTCCTCCACCAACATTCCCGACGTCCAGCCTCAGCTGGAAGGTATCCAGGCCGCGCCGGCCAAGACGGCCCGCAAGACCAGCGCCAGATCCAAGGCAGGCACCCTGCTGACGCCCGCGCCGCAGGCCGGGGCGCCCATCGTCGCGCGTGCGCCGCAGCCCGCGCCCGCGCCGGCTCCCGCCGCCACCGGCAAGGCCGTGGCCAAGCCCACGCCCAAGCGCAAGGCGAAATCGGCCGGACCGGAGGTCGCCAAGCTGTTCGTGCTGGACACGAACGTGCTGATGCACGACCCGAGCTCGCTGTTCCGCTTCGAGGAACACGACATCTTCCTGCCGATGATCACGCTGGAAGAGCTGGACAACCACAAGAAAGGCATGTCCGAAGTGGCGCGCAACGCCCGCCAGGTCAGCCGCTCGCTGGACGAACTGGTCAGCGACATCGGCGACATGGAAGCCGGCATTCCGCTCGACAAGCTCGGCAACCGCGACGCGATGGGCCGGCTGTACCTGCAGACGACCCTGCTGTCGGCCTCGCTGCCGTCGGGCCTGCCCGCCGGCAAGGCCGACAACCAGATCCTGGGCGTGGTGCGCGCGCTGCAGGAGCGCTACCCCGACCGCGAGGTCGTGCTGGTGTCCAAGGACATCAACATGCGCGTCAAGGCGCGCGCCCTGGGGCTGCCGGCCGAGGACTACTTCAACGACCAGGTCCTGGAAGACTCCGACCTGCTCTACACCGGCGTGCTGCAACTGCCCGACGACTTCTGGGACAAGCACAGCAAAGGCATGGAGTCCTGGCAGCAAGGCGGCAGCACCTTCTATCGCATCACCGGGCCGCTGTGCGCGCAGTTCGCCGTCAACCAGTTCGTCTATTTCGAAGGCAGCATGCCGCTGTACGCGCAGGTCAAGGAAGTCAACGGCAAGACCGCCGTGCTCCAGACCCTGCGCGAATACACCCACAGCAAGAACAGCGTCTGGGGCATCACCGCGCGCAACCGCGAGCAGAACTTCGCGCTCAACCTGCTGATGAACCCGGACTGCGACTTCATCTCGCTGCTGGGCCAGGCGGGTACCGGCAAGACGCTGCTGGCGCTGGCCGCGGGGCTGACGCAGGTGCTGGAGACCAAGCGCTACACCGAGATCATCATGACCCGGGTCACCGTGCCCGTGGGCGAGGACATCGGCTTCCTGCCGGGCACCGAGGAAGAAAAGATGCTGCCCTGGATGGGCGCGCTGGAAGACAACCTGGACGTGCTGAACATGGGCGACGGCGAAAGCGGCCATGGCGGGGACTGGGGGCGTGCCGCCACCATGGATCTCATCCGCTCGCGGGTGAAGGTCAAATCGCTGAATTTCATGCGCGGCCGCACTTTCCTGAACAAGTTCCTGATCATCGACGAGGCGCAGAACCTGACGCCCAAGCAGATGAAGACCCTGATCACCCGCGCCGGCCCCGGCACCAAGGTGGTCTGCCTGGGCAACATCGCGCAGATCGACACGCCCTACCTGACCGAGGGCAGTTCGGGCCTGACCTACGTGGTGGACCGCTTCAAGGGCTGGCCGCATTCCGGCCACGTCACCCTGCAGCGGGGCGAGCGCTCGCGGCTGGCCGACTACGCGGCCGAGGTGCTGTGACATGCGGCGCGACCAGGGCGGCGGCGCGGGGGGCGTCTGCGACGGCTACCTGCAAGCCATCTGGAACGCGGCGGGAAGCGCCACGCTTCCCGCCGGCATCGCATGGCTCGGCGCGGGCAGCCTGCCGTCCATCTTCCCGGTCACGGACCTGGCGGCCGCCGCCGTCGGCGCGGCGGGGCTGGCCGTTGCCGAACTGATCGGGCAACGGCACGGCCACCTGCCCGCGATCGCGGTCGACCGGCGGCTGGCCTCGTTCTGGTTCGACACGTCGCTGCGGCCGGTGGGCTGGAAGCTGCCTCCGGCCCGCGACCCCGTCACCGGCGACTATGCGACCGCCGACGGCTGGATACGGCTGCACGCCAACGCGCCGCACCACCGCGACGCCATCCTGCGCGTACTCGGCTGCCAGGGCAACCACGGCAGCGTGGCGCAAGCGGTGGCGGCATGGAACGCGCTGGATCTCGAAAACGCCATCGTCGAGGCGAAAGGCTGCGCCGCGCAAATGCGTACCCAGGAGGCCTGGGCGGCCCACCCACAGGGCGCCGCCGTGTCGCTCGAGCCGCTGCTGTGGCGCACGCCGGCATCCGCCGCCGAGGCGCCCGCCTGGACGGGCACGCCAGCACGCCCGCTGCAGGGCGTGCGCGTGCTGGACCTGACCCGCATCATCGCGGGGCCGGTGGCCACGCGCTTCCTGGCGGGCTACGGCGCCGAGGTCCTGCGCCTGGATCCCCCGGCCTGGGACGAACCGGTCGCCGCCCCCGAGCTGACGCTGGGCAAACGCTGCGGCCGCATCGACCTTCGCTCCACCGAAGGCCGGCGCTTGTTCCGCCAGTTGCTGCGCGACGCCGACGTGCTGGTGCATGGCTACCGTTCGGATGCGCTGGCCGCCCTGGGTTTCGACGCCGAACAGCGGCGCCGCATCAATCCGAGGCTGATCGATGTCTCGCTGGACGCATACGGATGGACCGGCCCCTGGAAGACACGCCGCGGATTCGACAGCCTGGTGCAGATGAGCTGCGGCATCGCGGATACCGGCATGCGCAAGCTGGGCCGGGACAAGCCCACCCCGCTGCCGGTGCAGGCCCTGGACCACACCACGGGCTATCTGCTCGCCACCGCGGCGATACGCGGCCTGACCGAGCGCGTGCGCACCGGCTGCGGCGGCGAGTTCCGGGCATCGCTGGCACGCACGGCGGCCCTGCTGGTGCAGGGGGTGGCGGACGCCAACGCCGCGCCGCTCGCTCCCGAAACCCGCAACGACTGCACCATGCCATCGGAAATGACCGCCTGGGGCCGGGCGCGGCGCGTCCAGGCGCCGCTGACCGTTGCCGGCGCCCCCATGGCCTGGGACCTGCCCGCTGGCCCGCTGGGCGCCTCGCCCCCGTCGTGGCGCGGCTAGCGGCTAGAACTCGATCCACTCGCGCCTGACCGGCCCATCCGCGCGCAAGGCGGCCGGCGTCCCGGCGAACACCACGGTGCCGTGCCCCAGCACATACGCGCGATCGGCAATGTCCAGGGCGAAGTCCAGCTTCTGTTCGATCAGCAGGATGGCCATGCCCTGGCGGCGCAGTTCGTCCAGGCAGGCCGCCAATTGCGCCACCACCAGCGGCGCCAGCCCCTCGGCCGGTTCGTCCACGAGCATCAAGGCCGGATCGCCCATCAACGTACGGCCCAGGGCCAGCATCTGTTGCTCGCCGCCCGACAGGTGCTGTGCCTGGACGTTGGCCCGCCGCCCCAGCGGCGGAAAAAGCCGATAGACGTCGGCGATCGCCCAGCGCCCCGCCCTGGCGGCCTTCTGCCCCAGCACCAGATTCTGCTCGACGGTCATGCCGGGAAAGATGTCCCGGCTCTCCGGCACGTAGCCGATGCCCATCCGCGCAATCTCGAACGTGCGCAGTCGGCCTATGTCCTGGCCGCGCCAGAGCATGCGGCCGCGGCGCTCGACCAGCCCCATGACGGCGCGGGCCAGGGTGGAGCGGCCGGCGCCGTTGCGGCCCAGCAGCGCGACGATCTCGCCCGGCGCCACGTGCAGGTCCACGCCCTGCAGCACATGGGCCCGGCCATACCAGGCATGCACGCCGCGCAGTTCCAGCAGGCCGTTCATTCGAGCTCCGGCACGACGCCGCCCAGGTAGGCCTGGCGCACCGCCGGATCCGCCCGGATGTGTTCCGGTTCGCCCGTGGCGATCAACCGCCCCTGGACCATGACCGAAATGCGATCGGACAGGCCGAAGACGACCTGCATGTCATGCTCGACGATCAGCACCGTCCTCCCCCGGCAGGTGCCGCGTATCAGTTCCATCATGCGCGCCGTCTCGGCCCGGCTCATGCCGGCCGTCGGCTCGTCCAGCAGGACGACGCGCGCGTCGGTCGCCAGCACCATGCCCAGCTCCAGGGCGCGCTGCTCGGCATAGCTCAGTTCGCCGGCAGGCAGCTGCGCGCGCCGCTCCAGGTCGAGCTGCGCCATGACCTGGTGCGCCCGCTGCGCCACGCCGCGCCCGCGATCCAGCGCACACCACCATTGATAGCCCAGGCCGCCCCGGCGCATGGCGGCGCAGCGCAGGTTGTCGAACACCGACATGCGGCCGAACACGTTGGCCACCTGGAAGCTGCGCGACAACCCCAACCGGGCCAGGCGATGCGCCGGCAGCCCCGTGACGTCGCGGCCCCGCAGGCGCACCCTGCCCGCCGAGGGCGGAGTCAGGCCCGAGATCACGTTGAACAGGCTGGATTTGCCCGCTCCGTTGGGACCGATCAAGGCGTGGAACTCGCCCGTCGCGACACGCAGGCTCACGTCGTCCAGCACCTGGGCCGCTCCGTAGCGCTTGCCCACGCCCTCCAGCGTCAAGGCATCGATGCCGGCCTTGTCCCGTGCGTCACCCATCGCATTGCTCCGGCGACGGCACCAGCCGGCTCTGGACCCGCCCCAGGAACAGGCCGGCCGCGCCCAGCACCGACAGCACGCCGGCCACGCTCCACGGCAGCGGCGCGGACGGATCCAGCACCAGCCCGAACCACGAGACCACCCCCTGCCCGCCCGTGCCGTGGACGCGGCCATAGGCCAGCTCGATCGCCAGGCTCAGCCCCGACATGCCGCTCAACGCGCCGGCGATCGTCCATTTCCTGGCGCGCAGCCAGTGCGCCAATTCGCCTCGCGCCCCCCGCCGCGCCGCATCGCGTATGCCCCCGGCCAATCCACCGGGCAAAGCCAGCACGACGGCGGCAAAGGCGAGCCCCAGGTACAACTGCCAGGCCCCGGTATGGCGCGACAGCTCAACCGAGAAGAACGTCACCACGACGGCGCCGGCCACGGGCCCGAGGAACAGGCCGCTGCCGCCCACCACCACCGCCAGCAGCACCGCGCCCGATCGCAACGCGCCCATGCTGTCGGCGCTGGCGATCTCCAGATTCAGCGCCATCAGCCCGCCCGCCACGCCGGCGAAGAACGCCGACAAGGTCAGCATCAGATAGCGGACGCGGTGCGGGTCGTAGCCGATGAAAGCCACGCGCTGCGGATTGTCGCGCACGGCGTTGGCAAGCTTGAGCAGCGGCGTGCGGCCGAGCGCATGGATGGCGAGCGCGCAGGCAGCCGTCCAGGCGGCGGTCAGGTAATAGACATGGAGATCGGGCCCAAGACTCCATCCCGGCCATAGACCGGCGACGAACGCCGGACCGGCCGTGCGGTCGGCCGCCAGCCCGCCCTCCCCGCCGAACCATTCCGGCAGCATGCCGGCGGCGGCATGGATCAGTTCGCCCACCGCCAGCGAAATCATGGCGAAGGACGTCCCGCCCCGGCGCGTGGTCGGGTACCCGATCAACGCGGCGAAGGCCGCCCCCGCCACCCCGCCCGCCACGGGCAGCAACACGCTGGGAAAGACGAACGGCCCGCCATCCATGCCGCGCAGGAGGTGGATGACGGCATATCCGCCCAGTCCCGCGTAGACGGCATGTCCGAACGACAGCATCCCCGTCTGGCCCAGCAACAGGTTGTACGACAGCGCGAACAGCGCCATCGCGCACATCTGCGACATCAGGCCCAGCTGGAAGCCGCTATCGAAACTCAGCGGCGCCAGCGCCAGCACCGCCAACCCCAGGGCCACGCAGGCCAGGAACCGCCTGCCATCCGCGCGCGGACTCATGTCTCGCGCACGCCCATGAGTCCGCGCGGCCGCCAGACCAGCACCGCCACCATCAACAGATAGGGCAGCACCGGCGCGACACGCGACAAGGGCCAGGCCGCCAGCGCCCGCGCCGCATCGGACGCGCCCAGCCAGGATGCCGGCGCGGCCAGGGACCAGGCGGATCCGACCGCCAGGGTTTGCAGCAATCCGATCAGCAGGCTGGCCCAGAACGCCCCCGCCAGCGATCCCAGCCCGCCCACCACTGTCACGACGAAGACGATGGGCCCCAGCGCCTGGGCCATGCCCGGTTCGGTCACGAACACGCTTCCTCCTATCGCGCCGGCCATCCCGGCCAGCAAACAGCCGGCGCCGAACACCAGCATGAACACACGAGGCACGTCATGCCCCAGCGCTTGCGCCATGGCCGGATGGCTGAGCGCCGCGCGCACGATCAGGCCGGTACGCGTACGCGTCAAGCCCCACCACAACCCCGCCAGCATCAGGCCGGCCGCCAGCGCGACCACCAGGCGGTGCATGGGAAAGGCATGCCCGTCCAGGCTGAAAAGCGGCTCGCCCCAGGCCGCCGGCATGCGGTAGGGCACGGCGGACCGGCCCCATGCCAGTTGCACCAGTTCGGCGATGATCATGGCGAGTGCGAACGTGAATAGCAGTTCAGCCACGTGCCCCCGGCCGCGCAGGCGGCGCAGCGCGAACCGTTCGACCACGGCGCCCGCCAGCCCGACCAGCACGGGCGCGATGAATAGGGCCACCCAGAATGCCGCGCCCGCCGTCAGCGCCGGCGACAGCGCACCGGCCACGGCATGGGCGGCATAGGCGCCCAGCATGTAGAAACTGGCATGGGCGAAGTTGATGATGCCCATCATGCTGAAGATCAGCGTCAACCCGGACGAAAGCATGAAAAGCAACAGCCCATAACTGAGGCCGTTCAGCAGCGAAACGATGAGCCCGTCCAAGCAATACTCCGAGCGGCCCGCACAGCCGAGGCGGCGGCCTCGCCGGGGAAAAGGGAAACAAGGAAACAACGGCAAATAGGTTAACCTTGATTGATACCCGGCGTGAGGCCGGACCGCCAATCACTGTTCCAACGTCGTGAAGCTCGCCAGCACTCTCCAGTCCCTGCGTACCGACAACTCGTTCGCCGCCTTGCCGGACGCGTTCTATTCACGGGTATCGCCCCAGCCCCTGGACGACCCCTGGCTGGTGCATGCCAACCCCGAGGCCGCCGCGCTGATCGGCCTCGCGCCCGAAGCCTTGGCCACGCCCGAGTTCCTGTCCGTGTTCTCGGGCGCCAGCCCGCTGCCGGGCGGTGCGCCGCTGGCCGCCGTCTACAGCGGCCATCAGTTCGGCGTCTGGGCCGGGCAACTGGGCGACGGCCGCGCGCTGCTGCTGGGCGAAGTGGCCGGCCCCGACGGCAATTGGGAACTGCAGCTCAAGGGATCGGGCCTGACGCCCTATTCACGCATGGGCGACGGCAAGGCCGTGCTGCGTTCGTCGGTGCGCGAGTATCTCGCCTCGGAAGCCATGCATGGCCTGGGCATACCGACCACGCGTGCGCTGGCGCTGGTCGCCTCCGACGATCCCGTCATCCGCGAGACGGTCGAAACCGCTTCCATCGTCACCCGCATGGCGCCCAGCTTCGTGCGCTTCGGCTCGTTCGAGCACTGGGCCAGCCGCCAGCGCCCCGACCTGCTGCGCACCCTGGCCGACTATGTGGTCGACCGCTTCTATCCCGATTGCCGCCCGGCCCCGGCCGGTGTCGCCGACACCGACGCCGGTCCCTACCTGCGGATGCTGGCGGCGGTCACGCGCAAGACCGCCGCGCTGATGGCGGACTGGCAGGCCGTGGGCTTCTGCCATGGCGTCATGAACACCGACAACATGTCCATCCTGGGGCTGACGCTGGACTACGGTCCCTATGGATTCATGGACGGCTTCGACGCCCACCACGTCTGCAACCATTCTGACACGGCCGGGCGCTACGCCTGGGATGCCCAACCCGCCGTCGGCCACTGGAACCTGTACCGCCTGGCAGGCGCGCTGATGCCGCTGGTGCAGGACGAAGACGCCCTGCGGGCCGTGCTGGCCGGCTATGAAAGCGCCTTCCTGGCCGCCTTCCACCACCGGATGGCCGCCAAGCTGGGCCTGGCGCAATGGCAGGCCGGCGACGAAGAACTCCTGAACGGCCTGTGGTCCGTCATGCACCAGAACCGCGCCGACTTCACCCTGAGCTTCCGGCGCCTGGCCAGCGTGGCCAGCGTCGACGGCACGCCGGCGGCCCCGGGCGTCGAGACCTTCGAGGACCTGTATGCCGACCGCGACGCCGCCGGCGCCTGGCTCGCCGCCTATCGCACCCGCCTCGCGCAGGACGGGCGGCCCGACGCCGAACGCGCCGCGGCCATGAACCGCGTCAATCCGCTGTACGTACTGCGCAACCACCTGGCCGAGCTGGCGATCCGCGCCGCGAAGGAACGGGACTCCGGCGAAATCGACCGGCTGATGCGGCTGTTGCGCGATCCCTATACCGAACAACCCGGCCACGAAAGCTACGCCCGCGTGCCGCCCGACTGGGCGGGCGCACTGCAAGTCAGTTGTTCTTCATGAGGTAGACCATGTCCGACCGGCCCAAAGTCACGAAATCCGATGCCGAATGGCGCACCCTGCTCACGCCCATGCAATACGCCGTGGCGCGCGAGAAAGCGACCGAGCGCGCGTTCACCGGCCAGTACTGGGATCATCGCGAACCCGGCATCTACCGCTGCGTGGCCTGCGGCACGCCGCTGTTCGCCTCGGACACCAAGTTCGACTCGGCCTGCGGCTGGCCCAGCTACTTCGCCCCCCTGGACCCCGACAACGTGCGCGAAGAACTCGACACCACCCATGGCATGGTCCGCACCGAGATCCTGTGCAATGTCTGCGACGCCCACCTGGGCCACGTCTTCGAGGATGGCCCACCCCCGACGGGGCTGCGCTATTGCATCAATTCGGTCTCGCTGAAGTTCGAACCGCTGTAGCCCGGCGCCCCCCGGGGGGCTGCTGGTAAGCTTTGGAGAACGGTGGGACGGTTTTCTTGTCCCACTCTGGCGCATTTTCTTCTCGACGATTCGATGAAATTACTTTTCGATCTTTTCCCGCTTGTTCTCTTCTTTGCCGCATACAAGTTCGCCGACATCTATGTCGCGACGGGCGTGGCCATGGCGGCCAGCGTGCTGCAGATCGTCTGGCTGCTGGTGCGGCGCAGGAAGATCGAGCCCATGCACTGGATCAACCTGACCATCATCGTGGTGTTCGGGGGCGCGACGCTGTTCCTGCACGACGAAGTCTTCATCAAATGGAAACCCACGGTGCTCTACTGGCTGTTCGCGGCGGTACTGGGCGGCGGCCAGTGGCTGTTCAGGCGCAACTTCCTGCGCAGCATGCTGGGCGCGCAGATCCAGCTGCCCGAAGCGGTCTGGAGCCGGCTCAATCTTGCCTGGGTGACGTTCTTCGCCGCGGTAGGCGGCCTGAACCTGTACGTCGCCTACAACTGGCCCACCGAAACCTGGGTCAGCTTCAAGGTATTCGGCATCTTCGGACTGCTGCTGGTGTTCGTCGTTCTGCAATCGCTCTATCTCGGCCGCCACATGAAGCCCGCCCAGGAAGTCTCGGCCACCGACATCGCCAAGAAAGAGGCCGACGCAGGAGCCGAGCGCTCATGAACACCGACCGCATGGCATGGATCCGCGAGCGCCTGTCGGAGCTCGATCCCGTCACGCTGGACGTGCAGGACGACTCCCATCTGCATGCCGGCCATGCCGGCGCGGCCGGCGGCGCCGGACACTTCCGGCTACGCATTGTTTCGCCCCGTTTCGCGGGGCTCAACCGGGTAGCGCGGCATAGGCTGGTGTATGATCGATTGGCAGACTTGATGCCTGCGCACATCCATGCGCTGGCGCTCCAGGCGCTGACACCAGAAGAAGACTCCGCACCAACCTCTTGAGCCCGGTCTTTTCAACCGACCTCACTCCCCCTCTACCTTCAAGGACTTCCA
The DNA here is from genome assembly GCF_003854895.1 of Pigmentiphaga sp. H8. Classification (NCBI taxonomy): domain Bacteria; kingdom Pseudomonadati; phylum Pseudomonadota; class Betaproteobacteria; order Burkholderiales; family Alcaligenaceae; genus Pigmentiphaga; species Pigmentiphaga sp. H8. The sequence goes on from NZ_CP033966.1 coordinate 3,263,257, forward strand.
TACATGAAGCGTGTTTTGATGATGGCTGCCGCGCTGACCCTGGCCGCTCCGGTTTTTGCGCAGAATGCCGCCGTGGTCAACGGCAAGGCCATCCCCTCGTCGCGCGTGGACCAATTCGTCAAGCTGCTGACCAAGCAGGGCCAGCCCGACTCTCCCCAGCTGCGCGAGCAGATCCGGGAAGAACTGATCAACCGCGAAATCTTCCTTCAGGAAGCCGACAAGCGCGGCGTCGCCAAGCAGCCCGAGGTCCAGGCCGAAATCGACCTGACCCGCCAGAGCGTGCTGATCCGCGGGCTGTTCAATGACTTCCTGGCCAAGAACCCGGTCTCGCCGCAAGACATCCAGGCCGAGTACGACCGCGTCAAGAGCGCCCAGGGCGACAAGGAATACCAGGCCCGCCACATCCTGGTCGAAAACGAGGCCCAGGCCAAGGACATCATCGCCCAGTTGAAGAAAGGAGCGAAGTTCGAGGATCTGGCCAAGCAATCCAAGGACCCCGGCTCGGCCGCCAACGGCGGCAGCCTGGACTGGGCGCCCTCCAGCACCTACGTCAAGCCGTTCGCCGACGCGCTGGCCGCCCTGCAGAAGGGCCAGACCACCGAGGCGCCGGTGCAGACGCAGTTCGGCTGGCACGTGATCCGACTGGACGACGTGCGCCCGGTCCAATTCCCGCCGCTGGAGCAACTGCGCCCGCAAATCGAGGAATCCCTGCGCCAGACCAAGCTGCGTGATTTCCAGACCAGCCTGCGCGAAAAGGCCAAGATCCAATAAGTTTGTTGGATTCAACCAACAAAAAATACAGTCCCGATAATTAAATTTTCAACAATCAGGGTTTCCCTGGGTTGAACCTGACGCCCCGCCAAACCAGCCCGTACAGGCCTGAGTTGCGGGGCGTTTTTCTTGCTTTACCCCCGGCAGATCAAGGGATTCGCAGGTTCCCACAGCCTCAAGGTTGCAATTAGGTAACAAAACCTTAGAGCAAAGCACAACACATCTTTATTGCAAGGGAATTAACTATTGGCACTCCAGGGGCTTTCTGGTGAAATCCATCGAGATTTCTTCACAGCAAGTACATCGCGTAGAAATCGTAAGCAAGACGGGGGGCTAGTCTTGGGGGAAAGCGGCAGCAATGCTGTCTTCCGGCGTGTCCCTTCGGCTTATCGAGTTACTCACTCCGCTGGAGACCTATTTAAATGAAGAAGACCCTTCTTGCCGCCGCGCTGCTGGCTGGCTTCGCAGGTGCCGCTCAAGCGCAAAGCAACGTCACGCTGTACGGTTTGGTTGACGCTGGCTTCAACTACAGCAAGATCGAAGGCAACGACAGCCGCATGGGCATCGACAGCGGCCTGATGGGCCAGTCGCGCTGGGGTATCCGTGGTTCGGAAGACATCGGCGGTGGTCTGAAGGCCATTTTCACTCTGGAAAACGGTTTCAACGTTGACAACGGCCAGCAAACCCAAGGCCGTCTGTTCGGCCGTTATGCCTTCGTCGGCGTGGAAAGCGCCTCTGCTGGTCGCGTGACCCTGGGCCGTACCACCAACCTGGGCTTCATGTGGGCCGCTGGCATCGCCAACCCGTTCGGCCTGAGCTTCGGCCAGTCCACCGTCGGCAGCACCTTCGGCTACAACGACGCCGAACTGGGTGCCGGTCGCGTGAACAACTCGATCTACTACTACTCGCCGAAGTTCTCGGGCTTCCAGGGCGCCATCGGTTACAGCTTCCAGTCGAACCCCGACACCGAAGTCGCCAAGGGCAAGAACAACGACCGCCTGCTGGACCTGGGCCTGAAGTATGAAAACGGCCCCCTGAAAGCCGTCATCACGTACCAGTACCTGAACCCGTCGCAACTGACCGCGAACAACGGCAAGTTCAAGAACCTGACCCTGGGCGTGAACTATGACTTCGGCGTCGTGGCTGTCTACGGCGGCTACGCCAACGCCAAGGGCATCCGCAACCCGGGTACCTGGAACAACACCGCTGCCTACGGTGGCTACACCAGCGGCGCCACGTCCGCCAACTTCACCAAGGACAACGCCTGGACTCTGGGTCTGAGCGCTCCGTTGGGACCTGGCAAGGCCTACGCTGCTTACCAGAAGGCCACGCAGTCGAAGGTCAAGGGCTTCGCTCTGGGCTACAGCTACGATCTGTCCAAGCGCACCAACCTGTACACGTACTTCTCGCAAAACGAAGTGCATGACTGGACGGCCAACAAGAGCCTGGACGCCCGTCAGTTCGCCGTGGGCCTGCAGCACCGCTTCTAAGCACTTGATACCGGCCTGAGCCGGTCTCTACGGGGCTTCGGCCCCGGTGCGACCAAGCATGAACCCCGCCTTGTGCGGGGTTCTTTTTTGCCTAGTCGACCGTGGTAACTCTCGCCGTGTCTCTTACGTTGCTGGATGTAACACCAATCGTTTCCTGTTGCGCGAACACCGATAAGACCAATTGGTTTCGACAGAATCGCAACATCTCTGAATATCGCATCAGATTTAACAGTTGGCACTCTTAATCCTTTCTGGTGAAATTTCTTCAGATTTCTTCGCAGCCTAAGCAGCAACGCCTGGAAATCGGGAATCAGACGGCGGCGGCGCGCCGAAGGAGCCGGTCCTGCACCGACCCCGCCGGGACGTCAGCCAACTTGTCGAATGTTTTTCAGCTGGAGACCAAGTAAATGAAAAAAACCCTACTCGCGACCGCCCTGCTGGCAGGCTTTGCCGGCACCGCTCATGCACAGAGCTCCGTTACGCTGTACGGCCTGGTCGATGCGGGCTTCAACTACGCCAAGCGCGACGGTCAGTCCGTCAAGGGCATCGATAGTGGCCTGATGAGCCAATCCCGTTTCGGCATGCGCGGTTCGGAAGACTTGGGCAACGGCCTGAAGGCCATCTTCACCCTGGAAAACGGCTTCACGGTGGATAACGGTCAGCAGACCCACGGCCGCCTGTTCGGCCGCTATGCCTACGTCGGTCTCGAAAGCGCCCAAGCCGGCCGCCTGACCCTGGGCCGCACCACCAACCTGGCCTTCATGTGGGCCGCCGGCGTTGCCAACCCCTTCGGCCTGAGCTTCAGCACCGCCAGCATCGGCAGCACCTTCGCCTATAACGACGCCGTCATGGGCGGCGGCCGGGTCAACAATTCGGTCTACTACTACAGCCCGTCGTTCTACGGCGTCCAGGCCGGTGTTGGCTACAGCTTCAATGCCTTCGCCAGCCCGAACGGCGAAAGCGAGGCCCCGGGAAGCGGCAAAAACAACCGCATGATCGACGCCGGCCTGAAGTACGACAACGGCCCGATCAAGGGTGTGTTGACCTATCAGCAAGTGGAATCGCCGCTGCCTGGCACCAAGACCTTCCGCAACCTGACCCTGGGTGCGTCGTATGACTTCGGCGTCGTCGCCCTGCACGCCGGCTATGCCAAGGCCAACAACATCACCCCGGCCTTCCTGAACGGCTACAACGGCGTCGTCGCCAACGGCGGCCAGTTCTCCAGCGACAGCGCCTACACCATCGGTGCCAGCGCCCCGATCGGCCCCGGCAAGCTGTACGCCGCCTGGCAAAAGGCCACCAAGTCCAAGGTGAACGGCTGGGCCGTCGGCTATACCTACGACCTGTCCAAGCGGACCAACCTGTATGCGTTCTTCGCCGACAACGACGTGCGCAACTTCGACGAAAACCGCGACATGACCTACCGTCAGCTCGCCGTCGGTCTGCAACACCGCTTCTAAGAAAAAAGGCCGCTAGGCGGCCCCTTATGTCGGCAGCCCAGGCTGCCGGCCCTCGCACCCCGGGTCCTGCCCGGGGTTTTTATTTGCCTCGCGGGCTCAAGCGGTCCAACGGCGCGCGTTGCGGAACATGCGCATCCACGGCGAGAACTCGCCGCCGCTGTCGCGCTCGCCCCACGAAGCCGGACTCCACGACATCTGCACGTTGCGGAACACCCGCTCGGGGTGCGGCATCAGGGCGGTGAAGCGGCCGTCCGCCGTGGTGACGCCGGCCAGGCCGCCGGCGCTGCCATTGGGGTTGTAGGGATAGGCCTCGGTCGGCTTGCCGGCGTGATCGACGAAGCGCATGGCGGCCAGCGCCGCGTCGGCCTTGCCCTGCTGCGAGAAGTCGGCATAGCCTTCGCCGTGGGAAACGGCGATGGGCATGCGCGAGCCGGCCATGCCGTCGAAGAAGATGGACGGCGACTCGGGGATCTCGACCAGCGAGAAGCGGGCCTCGAATTTTTCCGACCGATTGCGCGTGAAGCGCGGCCAGTCCTGGGCCCCCGGAATCATGGGCGCCAGCGCTGCCAGCATCTGGCAGCCGTTGCACACGCCCAGCGCGAAGGTGTCGCCGCGGCCGAAGTAGGCCGCGAACATGTCGGCCAGCACCGCGTTGTACTGAATGGTCTTGGCCCAGCCCTCGCCGGCGCCCAGCACGTCGCCGTAGCTGAAGCCGCCGACGGCGACCAGCCCCTTGAAGCTGGACAGGTCGATGCGTCCGCTCAGCAGGTCGGTCATGTGCACGTCCCACGACTCGAAACCGGCACGGTCGAAGGCATAGGCCATCTCGACCTGGCTGTTGCAGCCCTGCTCGCGCAGGATGGCCATGCGCGGACGCGCGCCGGTGGCGATCATGGGGGCGGCAATGTCTTCCTGCGGATCGAAATCGACCTTGGGCGACAGGCCAGGGTCGGCGACGTCGTCCCACAGGTCGAACTCGGCCTGCGCGCAGTCGGGATTGTCGCGCAGCGCCATGATGCGGCGGCTGACCTCGCTCCAGGCCTTGCCGAGTTCGGCACGCGGCTTGCCCCAGATCTTGCGGGCATCGCGGTAGAACTCGATCTCGTCGCGGTCGTTGGGTTCGCCGATCACGTGCGAGTGGGCCGACAGGCCGGCGCCGCGCAGCACTTCCATCACGGCATCGCGGCTGGCGGCGGGCACCTGGATGACGGCACCCGCCTCTTCCGAGAACAGCGCCTTGACGGTCAGTTCGTCGCGCTGCACGGCGACCTGTTCCGGCCGGATCTTGAAGTCGCCCCAATCCGCGGCATACGGATCCAGGGTCAGCATGTCCAGGTTGATCGACAGGCCGGTATGGCCGGCGAAGGCCATTTCGCACAGCGTGGCGAACAGGCCGCCGTCGGAACGGTCATGGTAGGCCAGGATCACGCCGCTGTCGGCCAGGGTACGGATCGCGGCGAAGAAGGCACGCAGGTCGTCGGGGACGTCGATGTCGGGGGCCTGCTGGCCGACCTGGCCGATGACCTGGGCCAGTACGGAACCGCCCAGGCGGTGCTTGCCGCGCCCCAGGTCGACCAGGATCAGGGTCGTGTCGCCCTGGTCGGTGCGCAATTGCGGCGTAAGGGTCTTGCGCACGTCGTCCACCGGCGCGAAGGCGGTGACGATAAGAGACACCGGCGCCACCACGCGGCGCTGTTCGCCGTTCTCGTCCCAGGCCGTGCGCATGGACAGGGAATCCTTGCCCACGGGAATGGACAGCCCGACGCGCTGGCACAGCGCGCTGACCGCGCTGACGGTGTCGTACAGCGCCGCGTCCTGGCCGGGCTCGCCGCAGGCGGCCATCCAGTTGGCGGACATCTTGACGTCTTCGATCCGGACCACGGGCGCCGCCACCAGGTTGGTGATGGCTTCGGCCACGGCCATGCGGCCCGAGGCCGGGGCGTCGATGACGGCCAGCGGAGTGCGCTCGCCCATGGCCATCGCTTCGCCGCGCGTGCCGCTGTAGTCAGCCAGCGTGACCGCGCAGTCGGCCACCGGCACCTGCCACGGCCCGACCATCTGGTCGCGCGAGGACAAGCCGCCCACCGTGCGGTCGCCGATGGTGATCAGGAAGGTCTTGTTGGCGACCGTGGGATGGCGCAGCACGCGCAGGGCCACGTCGTCCAGCTCCAGGCCGACCACGTCCATGGATTCGCCGGCGCCGGACTGGCGCGCGACGTCGCGCTCCATGCGTGGGGGCTTGCCCAGGATGACGTCGACCGGCACGTCCACTGGACGCGAGGTCCGGGCCCAGTCGGCGGCGGCGACATCGCCCGCCGCGAAGCCCTCGCCATCGACCACGCGCAACTGGCGCTGCTCGGTGGCCACGCCCACGACGGCATAGGGGCAGCGCTCGCGGCGTGCCAGCGCGTCGAAGCGCTCGAGGTCCTGCGGCAGGATGGCCAGCACGTAGCGCTCCTGCGACTCATTGCACCAGATCTCGGCCGGCGACAGGCCCGACTCTTCGAGCTGGACGTTGCGCAGGTCGAATATGGCGCCGCGCCCGGCGCCGTCCACCAGTTCGGGGAAGGCATTCGAGAGGCCGCCCGCGCCCACGTCGTGGATGGACTGGATGGGATTGTCGGCACCAAGCTGCCAGCAGCGGTCGATGACCTCCTGCGCGCGGCGCTCGATCTCGGGGTTGCCGCGCTGGACGGAATCGAAATCCAGGTCGGCGGTATTGCTGCCCACGCCCATGCTGGAGGCGGCACCGCCGCCCATGCCGATGCGCATGCCGGGCCCGCCCAGCTGGATCAGCAGCGAACCGGGCGGCAGGTCGTTCTTGTGGGTCAGGCCGTCGTCGATGCTGCCCAGGCCGCCGGCGATCATGATGGGCTTGTGGTAGCCCCAGCGCACGCCGCCCGCCGTCTGCTCGAAGGTCCGGAAATAGCCCAGCAGGTTGGGCCGGCCGAATTCATTGTTGAACGCGGCACCGCCTATGGGGCCTTCGATCATGATGGACAGGGGCGAGGCGATGCGGTCGGGTGCGCCGTGGCCGTCGTGTTCCCAGGGCTCGAGGGCGTCGTCGAAACGCAGGTGCGACACCGTGAAGCCGGTCAGGCCCGCCTTGGGCTTGGAGCCTCGACCGGTCGCGCCCTCGTCGCGTATTTCGCCGCCCGCGCCGGTCGAAGCGCCAGGGAAAGGCGAAATGGCCGTGGGGTGGTTGTGCGTCTCGACCTTCATCAAGGTGTGGACCGTCGCTTCGCGGCGGCCGTACACCTGGCCTTCGGTACCGGGCTGCACATGGAAGCGCTCCGCCCCGCCCCCGGCCATGACGGCGGCGTTGTCGGAATAGGCCACCACGGTGCCTTCCGGCTGCGCCTTGTGCGTGGCACGGATCATGCCGAACAGGGTCTCGGACTGCGGCTGGCCGTCGATGACCCACTGGGCGTTGAAGATCTTGTGGCGGCAATGTTCGCTGTTGGCCTGGGCGAACATCATCAGTTCCACGTCGGTCGGGTTCCGCCCGAGGCCGTTGAAGGCCTCGACCAGGTAGTCGATCTCGTCGTCGGACAGCGCCAGTCCCATGCTGCGGTTGGCCGCCACCAGCGCCGGCGCGCCCTCGGCCAGCAGGGGCACGGTCTGCATGGGCTTGCCGGCCAGGGTCGCGAACAGCGGGGCGCCGTCGAAGGCGCCGTCGACCACGGTCTCGGTCATGCGGTCGTGCAACGCGCCGGCCAGCGCGGCCAGGTCGTCCGCCGACAGCGACTTGGCGCCGCCCAGCAGGCCCCGCTTCGGGACCACCGTGTACGCGACGGCCCGTTCTATCCTGCGCACCTGCGCCAGCCCGCAGTTGTGGGCGATGTCGGTGGCCTTGCTGGCCCAGGGCGAAACCGTGCCCAGGCGCGGCACGACCAGCAGTTCCAGCCCTTGCTGGGCCTCGGGGGCCGGATCGCCGTAGCGCAGCAGGCCCTCCAGACGCTGGCGGTCATCGGCGGCCAGGTCGCCCTCGACGGCGACGAAATGCACGAACCGGGCCGAGACATCCGCCACCGAGGCATTCAGGGCCTGGAGGCGGCGCAACAGGCGGTCGCGGCGGAACGAGGAAAGGGCGAGGGGGCCGGAGAGGCGCAGGATGGAGGCCACGATAAGCGAGCTGGAAGCCGAGGAAAGGAGGGAGAAAACGCGAGAAAAGCGCGTGACTAGCCGTGATTTTACTTCGTACCGGGGGATCGGGAAAAACCACGAGCGAATACCCGCCCTCCCCGCTTAAAATCCGGTGCCCGTTCCCCGGAATGCCCTCGCGTCCCGGCGGGAAAACGGGCTCGACCAGAAGAAGCGACCAGACCCCATGCGTGTGATTGTGATCGGTGCCGGCATCGTCGGTGTGTGCACCGCCTATTGGCTCAACCGGCACGGCATGCAGGTAACCGTCGTCGACCGCCGCAGCGGCGTCGCCCAGGAATCGAGCTTCGGCAACGCGGGCATCCTGGCCGCCGACTACGCGGCCCCGTGGGCCGCCCCGGGCATGCCCGCCCGCGTGCTGGCCCATCTGTTCAAGAGCGAGGCGCCGGTGGCGCTGCGCGCCTCGCTGGACCCGGCGCTGTGGAAATGGCTGGTGAAGTGGCTGGGCCAGTGCCGGGCGGAACGCTATGCCGCCAACAAGCGCACGATGCAGCGCGTGGCCCGCTACAGCCGCGCCCAACTGGCCGCGCTGCGCGAAGAATACGGCTTCGAGTACGAACGCCGCATCGGCTACCTGCAGTTGCTGCGCACCCAGCGCGACGTGGACGCGACGCTGGCCACCCGCCAGATCCTCCAGGAAAGCGGCATCGCCCACCAGTTGCTGAGCCCGGAGGAAGCCACGGCGATGGACGTCCACCTGCAGGACGCCGTCCACGTCGGCACGCCGCTGGCAGGCGCCATCCACTATCCGGACGACGAGTCGGGCAACTGCCCGCTGTTCGCCCGGCTGCTGGCGGCCGAATGCGAACGGCGTGGCGTCGAGTTCGTGTTCAACACCGTCGCCCAGCCCGTGCAGAACGCCGGCGGCATCGTCGCCGGCGTGCGCCTGCAGGATGGCCGCACGCTATCGGCGCAGGCGGTTGTCGTGGCCTCGGGCAGCGACGCCGGGGAGTGGCTGGGCCGGCTGGGCGTGCGCGTGCCGGTCTACCCGGTGCGGGGCTATGCCGCCAACCTCCCCCTGCGCAACGACGTCATCGGTCCGCGCCGCGCCTTCGTGGACGAAACCTATCGCGTGACGGTAACGCCGCTCGGCCAGCGCCTGCGCGTCGCCGGCACGGCCGAGCTGGGCTGGCGCGGCCCGGCCCTGCGCGACAAGGCCCTGCGCACGCTGGTCAAGGCGGCTCAGGACTGGATGCCGGGCATGCTGGATTTCTCGCGCGCGACCTGGTGGGCCGGCACCCGGCCCATGACGCCGGACGGCCCGCCGGTACTCGGCGCCACCCGGCTGCCCGGGCTGTACCTGAACGTCGGCCACGGTTCGCAGGGATGGAGCATGGCGGCGGGCACGGGGCGCATCGTCGCCGACCTGGTCGCCGGCCGGACGCCGGAGATCGAACTGGACGGGTTGGACATCGGCCGCTACGCGCGCAAGAATTAGCGCATGGATCCCTACCCGCACCGGCTGCTGCGCACCCCCGCCATCAGGCTGATCGAACGCGAGGCGCAGGCCGCGCTGCCGCCCCACACCCTTATGCGGCGAGCCGCCGGCGCGGCGGCCGCACTCATCGCCGAACGCTGGCCCGGGCACGCGATCGACCTGCTGTGCGGCCCCGGCAACAATGGCGGCGACGGTTTGATGCTGGCCGCGCTGCTGCACCAGGCCGGCCGCCAGGTCCGCGTCTGGGCGCTGTCGGCCGGCAAGCGGCCGCCCGACGCCGAACAGGCCTGGCAGGAATTGCCCGCGGGCCTGTTGCAGGCTGGCGAACCCGATGCCCGCGACCTGCCCGATCCGTCGCGCACGCTGATCGTCGATGCGTTGTTCGGCATCGGGCTCTCGCGCCCCCTGCCCGAGACCGCGCAGCGATGGGCGGCCTGGGCCGCGCGGCAGGGATCGCCTATCCTGGCGCTGGATGCTCCCAGCGGACTCGACACCGACACCGGCGGCGCGCAGCCGGGCACCGTCGTGGCCCGCCACACCCTGACCTTCATCGCCGACAAGCCCGGACTCCACACGCGTGCCGGCCGCGATCATGCCGGCACGGTCAGCGTCGCCGACCTGGAACTGGAGGCCGGCATCGCCCGCCATGCCCAGCGGCCCCACGGCGGCCTGCTCGTGCGGCAGGCCGACTGCGCGGCACTGTTCCGCCCCCGGCAGCAGGACAGCCATAAGGGCAGTTTCGGCACGCTGGCCATCCTGGCCGGCGCCCCCGGCATGACCGGCGCGGCCTTGCTGGCCGCCCGCGCGGCCCTGTACGGCGGTGCCGGCAAGATCCTGGTCGGGCTGGCCGAATCGGCGCCGCTGGCGCTGCCCTGCGACCCGCAGCATCCCGAGCTCATGCTGCGCGATGCAGAACGACTGCTGGATCATGCCGCGCGGCTGGGCGTCAGCGGCTGGGTCGCGGGCTGCGGCTTGGGCACCGATGCCGGCGCCGAGCGCTGGCTCGGACGGCTGCTGGCCGAGGCGCCCGCCTCGGCCCCCATGGTGCTGGATGCCGATGCGCTGGTCCTGCTGGGCGCGCTGCCCGACCTGGCCCGCGCCCTGGCGGCCCGCGGCGGCCCCGCGGTACTGACCCCGCATCCACGCGAAGCCGCCCGCATGCTGGGTCTCTCGACCGACGACGTGCAGGCGGACCGCATCGAGGCCGCCCGCGAACTGGCCGCGCGTTATCGCGCCTGGGTGGTTCTGAAGGGCGCAGGCAGCATCGTGAGCGGGCCGCATGGCGCCTGGAGCATCAATGACAGCGGCAATGCCGGGCTGGCGACCGCCGGCACCGGCGACGTGCTGGCCGGCATGTTGGGCGCGCTGCTGGCGCAAGGCCTGGAAACGGGCGAAGCCGCGCGGGCCGGTGTCTGGCTACACGGCGCCGCCGCCGATGAGCTCGTGGCGCGCGGCATCGGCCCGATCGGCCTGACGGCCAGCGAAATCGCGCCCGCCGCGCGCGACCTGCGCAATCGCGGCGGACGCTGACCCGCGCGGCGGGCGTTCAGTTCAGGATACGTCGCCGGCCGAATCGTGCACCAGGCGCCCGCCGGCCACCACCAACTGGCGTGCGCAGCGCTGCGCCAGCTTCGCATCGTGCGTGACCAGCAGCAAGGTCGTGCCCCGCTCGCGGTGCAATTCGAACATCAGGTCGATGACGGCCTCGCCGGTGGCCGAATCCAGGCTGCCCGTGGGTTCGTCGGCGAACAGCAGCTCCGGCTCCACCACGAAGGCCCGCGCCAGGGACACCCTCTGCTGCTCCCCGCCCGACAAGGTCCGCGGATAATGGCGCAGGCGCGCGCCCAGGCCCACCCGCTCCAGCATGGCCGTGGCCGCGGCGCGCGCATCGCGGCCCGCCAATTCGAGCGGCAGCATGACGTTCTCGAGCGCGGTCAGGTGGGGCAGCAACTGGAACGACTGGAAGACGAAGCCCACGTGGCGCGCCCGCAGGCCGGCCCGCTGGTCCTCGTCCAGCGCGAACAGGTCGCGGCCGGCCAGGTGCACCGATCCGGAGGTCGGCACGTCCAGCCCGGCCAGCAGGCCCAGCAGCGTCGACTTGCCCGACCCCGAACTCCCGGTGATGGCCACGGTCTCTCCGAAGGCCACCGTAAAATCGACCGCGTCGAGAATGGCGAGCTCGCCGCTCGAATCGGCCACCCGCTTGGTCAGCGATCGCACAGCGATGGCCGGCTGGTCGGCAGGCGTGGCCGCGGGCTGGCTCGCGGCGGATCGGGTCGGTCCCGTCATGATTGGATCGCTGGAAGAAAGGAAAGACATGATAAAGCCTCGCTCGTCGCAGCCGCCTCAAGGCGCTGCCCGTATCCCGCACGACGCCGTGCGGCGCCTGTTCGCGGGCACGCTGTGCGCGGCCGCGCTGTGCGGCCTTGTCCCGGCCGCCCTGGCACAGACCGCCGCCCCCGCCGCGAGTTCCTCGCCTTCCCTGCTGGTGCTGGGCGACAGCCTGTCCGCGGAGTACGGCCTGCCGCGCGGAACGGGATGGGTGGCGCTGCTCGAGGCCCGCCTGCGCGAACGCAAATTCGACTACCGCGTGGTCAATGCCAGCATCAGCGGCGACACCACCAGCGGCGGCGTCAGCCGCCTACCGGCGCTGCTCGCGCGCCATCGGCCGGGCGTGGTGGTGATCGAACTGGGCTCCAACGACGCGCTGCGCGGGCTGTCCTTGCAGATGACCGAGCAGAACCTGAACAAGATGGTGCAGGCGTCGCGCCAGGCTGGCGCGCGCGTGTTGCTGGTGGGCATGCAGATCCCGCCCAACTACGGCCGCGACTACACGCAGCGCTTCCAGCAATTGTTCTCCAAGGTGGCCAAGGAGCAGCAGGCGGCCCTGCTGCCCTTCCTGCTGGACGGCGTCGCCCAGCACATCGAGCTGTTCCAGCCCGACCGCCTGCATCCCACGGCGCAGGCGCAGCCGCGCCTGCTGGACAACGTCTGGCCTCGCCTGGAACCGCTGCTGGGTACCGGCAAGTCCTGACACGGCCGGCCCCCGGGGCAGGCCGGCGACGTCAGCGCTCGGCGGCGGCTGGCGCGGCGGTGGTCAGGGCCGTGCCTTCGGGCGAGACCGTGACCTGGTACTTCTCACGCAGCGTCTGTAGCACGGCCAGTTGCTCGGCCTGGGCCCAGCGGCGCTCCATCATCGATTTCTCGCCGGCGATCGCGGCGGCGTCGGGCTTGGGCGCGGCCTCGACCTTGGAGATCCGGGCGATGACATAGTCGTCGCCGGCGATCGTGCCCACGAAAGCCGGCAGCTTGTCGGCCGGCGCCTTCATGACCGCGTTCAGCAGCGCGGGCGCGACATCTTGCGGCGCATTGCGCGCCACGGTAACGGCGGCGCCGAAACCTTGGCTCGAATCCTTGGCCCGCAGGGCCTTCAGGCGCTCCTCGCCCGCCGCGCGGGCCAGATCGAGCGCCTTGTCCTGCGTCAGCTGCGTGCGGATGCCGCTCGACACGTCGGCCAGGGGCTGCACCGATGCCGGCACATGCTTGACCACTCGCACGGCCGCCAGGCGGTTCGGAGCGAGTTCGATCACGCCCGAGTTGCGCTTCTCGCGCAGCACCTCGTCCGAGAACAGAGCCTGCGCCACCTTGGGATTGCCCATGACGTCGTTGCCCTGCAGCCCGCTGCGCGTGACGCCCTGGGCTTCCTGGATCTTCAGGCCGAACTTCTGGGCCGCGGGGTCGAGCGTGTCGCTTTGCTCGTACACCAGGTTCGTGAACTGCTCGGCGGCCTCGGCGAAACGGCGAGCAGCCTGTTGCTGCTTGATTTCCTCGACGATCTGGGCGCGGACTTCGGCCAGGGGCTTGACCACGGCCGGACGGATGCCGGTGAGCTTGATGACGTGGAAGCCGTAGTCGGTCGTCACGACGCCCGACACCTCGCCCTCCTTCAGCGCGAAGGCGGCATCCTCGAAAGGCTTGACCATCATGCCGCGGCCGAACCAGTCCAGGTCGCCGCCCTTGGTGGCCGAGCCGGGATCCTGCGAGTTCTCGCGCGCCAGCTTGGCGAAATCGGCCTTGGGCCCCTTGGCCTGCTCGTCCAGGGATTGCGCCTTCTTGCGCGCTTCTTCGCGCACGGCCTCGCTCGCGCCGCTATCGACCGTGATCAGGATGTGGCTGGCCCGGCGCTGTTCTTCCTGGCCGTAGCGGCCCTTGTTCTGTTCGTAGTAGTTCTTGATGTCGTCCTCGGACACCGTCATGCCGGAGGTCGATGCGCCCTGGTCCAGCACCACGTACTGGGCGTCGACGCGTTCCGGCACCTGGAAGCGGGCGCGATTGGCCTCGTAATAGGCTTTCACCTCGTCGTCGCTGACGCTGACCTTGGCGCGATAGTCCGCCGCGGCCACGCGCAGGGTCTGGATGCTGCGACGCTCGGTCGCCGCGGCCACCAGGCGGTCCATGACGGCGTCCGGCATGGTGGTCGATTGCGCCACCGGCCCCAGCACCTGCTGCAGGGCCAGGTCGCGGCGCAACTGGGCCTCGAACATCACCGGGGTCATGCCCTGGGCGGCCAGCGCGTCGCGGTAGCGGGCGTTGCTGAACTTGCCGTCTTCCTGCACGGCGGGAATCGCCTGGATGGTGGCGCGGAGCTGGTCGTCGGAGGCCGAGAAATGGTTCTTGGTGGCCTCGGCCGCGATCAGGCGGGTGTTGATGATCTCGTCCAGCACCGCCTGGCGCATGGCCGGCGTATCAAAGGCCTGCGAATCGAACTGCGCGCCCATCATGCCGCGCAGCTGGTCGAGCCGGTTGCGCGAGGCCGCGTCGAACTCCTGCTGCGTCACGGTTTCGCCCGCCACCTTGGCCAGCGACTTGTCGCCTTCCATGAAGCTGGAGTACCCCTGTATGCCGACGAAGACGAACGACGGCAGGATCAGCAGCAGCAGGACGAACTGCATCCAGCGGCGATGGTTACGGATGAGGTCAAACATGCGCGAATACTCCGGTCGGATGCCAGCGGCACGACGGCCATACAAGCAAAATGCCCACAGGCTCAAGGCCAATGGGCACCCATTAGTGTCGAGCCGATTCTAGCATGGCGCCTGGGGCTCCATGCCTTCCGCGGCCGGCGTGGACTACGCCGGCCCGACCGCGGAAAACAGCGCGGCGTCGCGCGCCAGATCGCCGCTGGCCCTGACCCGGCAGTCGCGGCGGGCGGCGAAATCCAGCATGCGGTCGATCGGCCGACGCGCTTGCCGCCCCAGCGCCGGCTCCAGCAGGACTTCGCCCGCGCCCTGCTCCAGGCATCCCATCAGGTTTTCCAACCCGTTCATGGCCATCCACGGACAGTGCGCGCAACTCTTGCAAGTCGCACTTGCGCCCGCCGTGGGCGCCGCGATGAAAACCTTGCCGGGGGCGGCCAGCCGCATCTTGTGCAGCAAGCCCTGGTCGGTGGCCACGATGAAATGCGTGGCGTCAAGCTCGCGCGCCGCCTTGATCATCTGCGAGGTCGAACCCACCACGTCGGCCTGGGCCACGACGGCCGGCGGCGACTCCGGGTGCACCAGCACCTTGGCCTGCGGATATTCCTCCCGCAGCAATTCGAGCTCGATGCCCTTGAACTCGTCGTGCACCAGGCACGACCCCTGCCATAGCAGCATGTCGGCCCCGGTCTGCGACTGGATGTAGGCGCCCAGGTGCCGGTCGGGCGCCCACAGGATCTTTTCCCCGCGAGCGTGCAGGTCCGCCACGATATCCAGCGCGATGGCCGACGTGACGGTCCAGTCCGCGCGCGCCTTCACGGCCGCGCTGGTGTTTGCGTAGACCACCACCGTGCGGTCGGGATGGGCATCGCAGAAGGCCGAGAAGTCGTCCAGGGGGCAGCCCAGGTCCAACGAGCAGGTGGCGTCCAGGTCCGGCATCAGCACGCGCTTCTCGGGACTGAGGATCTTGGCCGTTTCCCCCATGAAGCGCACACCTGCCACCACCAGCGTGGTGGCAGGATGGTCGCGGCCGAAGCGCGCCATCTCCAGCGAGTCCGCGACGCAGCCTCCCGTCTCGTCTGCCAGTTCCTGCAATTCGGCATCCACGTAGTAGTGCGCGACCAGCACCGCGTTCTCGCGCTGGAGCAACGCCCGGATACGCGCCTTCAGTTCGTCCCGCCGCTGCCCCGGCAAACTTTCGGGCACCTTGGCCCAGGCCTGCCCCACCGAGCAGGAGCCGCCGGCGGCCGAGGGTGAATCGAAATCGAAAGTGCGAAGCAGCGTCTGGCTCATCCTGTCATCCATCTATTTATGCTCATATTGAGCATTTTTTGAATAAAAAAATATCGACCGGACTTATGCTAAATATGAGCATAAAGAATGTCAATAGCGGAAACCCAAAAACGCATGGCGCGGTCCCGGCGACGGCCCAAAGAAAAAGGGCCTGGATGACTCCAAGCCCTTGATCCCGGCACGTCTACGCTGCAACAGAGTGGTGGGTGCTACAGGGGTCGAACCTGTGACCTACGCCTTGTAAGGGCGCCGCTCTACCAACTGAGCTAAGCACCCTCTGGCTGCGAACCGTGACTCGGCGCGTATTGTAGCGGATTGCCCAGGCACCTGCATCCGCCCCCCGCTGCCGTGCGTCCACACGCTGAGACCTGAAACCTGGGGACGAAAAAAAACCCTGGCACCAAACCAGGGTTTCTCGTCACGAAGTGCTTACGCCTTAGTTGACGGCGTCTTTCAGCGCCTTGCCCGGACGGAACTTCGGCACCTTGGCCTTCTTGATCTTGATGGCTTCGCCGGTACGCGGGTTACGGCCGGTGCGGGCCGCGCGAGCGCTCACCGCGAAAGTGCCGAAACCGACCAGCGTCACCGTGCCGCCCTTCTTGAGCGTCGTTTTCACCGCTCCCACCAGCGCATCCAGCGAACGGCCGGCAGCCGCCTTGGAAATGTCGGCTTGCTTGGCGATGTGGTCGATAAGCTCGGTCTTGTTCATTAGGCCCCTCACAAGGTCTATCTGTGGAAAAAATTTTTGGTCCCGATGCGAGTCCGCAAGGGGCACCCCCGAAGAGCGACGTACCGCATCGAAACTGCTCTTGCCGGTACGAAACGCAGACGGCTATTTAATCCTCGGGCAGAAAGTCGTGTCAAGGGAAACCCGCTGGAAAACCGCGTAAAACCTGATGTTTCCGCATGTGACGAAAAAAAAGAGGGCACTTGCGTGCCCTCTTCCACGACCCAGACCGCGGGATCAGTGCTTCATGACAGGGTCCGTGGCAGCCCCGCCTTCGGCCGCCACGTGGGCCTCGACCTTGGCCTCGGCCTTCGCGGCCTCCTCCTCGGGCAAGGCCTCGGGCAGCCGCTCCAGCGCGAGTTCGAGCACCCGATCGATCCAGCGGACCGGCACGATATCGAGATGGTTCTTGACCGTATCCGGGATCTCCGCCAGGTCCTTGGCGTTCTCCTCCGGAATCAGCACGGTCTTGATACCGCCCCGGTGCGCGGCCAGCAGCTTCTCCTTCAGGCCGCCGATAGGCAGGACTTCGCCACGCAGCGTGATCTCGCCCGTCATCGCCACGTCGGCGCGCACGGGGATGCCCGTCAACGAGGAAACGATGGCCGTGGTGATCGCCGCGCCCGCCGACGGACCGTCCTTGGGCGTGGCGCCCTCGGGCACGTGCACGTGCATGTCCTTCTTCTCGAACACCGCGTGATCGATACCCAGCCGGCGAGCGCGCGATCGCACCACCGAGCGCGCGGCCTCGACCGATTCCTTCATGACGTCGCCCAGCGAGCCGGTGCGCTGGATGGCGCCCTTGCCCGGCATGACCGCCACTTCGATCGTCAGCAGGTCGCCGCCCACTTCGGTCCAGGCCAGTCCGGTCACCTGGCCGATCTGGTTTTCCTTCTCGGCCACGCCGAAGGTGTAGCGACGCACGCCCAGGTAGTCGTTCAGGTTGTCCGCCGTGACGACCACTTGTTGCTTGTCGCCCTTGAGCAGCAGGCCCTTGACCACCTTGCGGCAGATCTTGCTGACCTCGCGTTCCAGCGCGCGCACGCCCGCTTCACGGGTGTAGTAGCGCACGATGTCGCGCAGGGCCGATTCCTCGACCTTGAGCTCCTCGGCCTTCAACCCGTTGTTCTTCATCTGCTTGGGCAGCAGATGCTGCATGGCGATGTGCACCTTCTCGTCTTCGGTGTAGCCCGACAGGCGGATGACCTCCATCCGGTCCAGCAGGGCCGGCGGAATGTTCAGCGTGTTGCTGGTCGCCACGAACATCACGTCGGACAGGTCGAAATCGACCTCGACGTAGTGGTCCTGGAAGGTGTGGTTCTGTTCGGGGTCCAGCACCTCGAGCAGCGCCGACGCCGGGTCGCCACGGAAGTCCATGCCCATCTTGTCGACTTCGTCGAGCAGGAAGAGCGGATTGCGCGCGCCGACCTTGGACAGGTTCTGCAGGATCTTGCCCGGCATCGAACCGATGTAGGTACGGCGATGGCCGCGGATCTCGGATTCGTCGCGCACGCCGCCCAGCGCCATCCGCACGAACTTGCGGTTGGTCGCCTTGGCGATCGACTGGCCGAGCGAGGTCTTGCCCACGCCCGGAGGGCCGACCAGGCACAGAATGGGCGCCTTGACCTTGTCCACGCGCTGTTGCACGGCAAGGTATTCAAGGATGCGTTCCTTGACCTTGTCGAGGCCGTAGTGGTCGTCGTTGAGCACCTCTTCCGCGTGCGGCAAGGAATTGTTGACCTTGCTCTTCCTCTTCCACGGCAGGCCGACCAGCGTGTCGATGTAGTTGCGCACCACGGTGGCCTCGGCCGACATGGGCGACATCAGCTTGAGCTTCTTGAGCTCGGCATCGGCCTTCTTCTTGGCCTCCTTGGGCATGTGGGCGGCGATGATCTTCTTTTCGAGTTCCTCGAAATCGGCACCGTCCTCGCCTTCGCCCAGTTCCTTCTGGATGGCCTTGACCTGCTCGTTCAGGTAGTACTCGCGCTGGCTCTTCTCCATCTGCTTCTTGACCCGGCCGCGGATGCGCTTCTCCACCTGGAGAATGTCGATCTCGGTCTCGAGCTGGGCCAGCAGCGCTTCCAGCCGCTCGGAGGTGGAGAACACCTCGAGCATCTTCTGCTTCTGCTCCAGCTTGAGCGGCAGGTGCGCCGCGATGGTGTCGGCCAGCCGGCCGGGCTCGTCGATGCCCGACAGCGAGGTCAGGATCTCGGGCGGGATCTTCTTGTTCAGTTTGACGTACTGGTCGAACTGCGACACGATCGCGCGCCGCAGGGCCTCGGTTTCAGAGCCCTGGCCCCGGTCGGGATCGATGGGCACGAGTTCGCAGGCGAAATGCGCGCCCAGGTCGTCGATGCGGGTAATACGGGCGCGCTGGGCACCCTCGACCAGCACCTTGACGGTGCCGTCGGGCAGCTTGAGCATCTGGAGGATGCTGGCCAGGCAGCCGATCTCGTAGATGTCGTCGGCCGAGGGTTCATCCTTGGCAGCCGACTTCTGGGCCACCAGCATGATGCTCTTGCCGGCTTCCATCGCGGCTTCCAGCGCCTTGATGGACTTGGGCCTCCCCACGAACAGCGGGATGACCATGTGAGGAAATACGACCACGTCGCGCAGCGGAAGCAGCGGCAACTCGATCGGCTCGGGAGGGAGTATCTGGCTCGCAGACATGATTCGTCCTCGAATTTGAATGCAATCAGGATGAGGGCGTAAACGTGGATTTCAAGCGTCGGCGGGCAACGTGGTCTGCTGGGACTGCCGGGCGCATGCCCTTTTCCCGCACAGCACGCCCGGGAAAAGCGTATGAACCCGAAGAGAGGCGCAGAGTCATCATTCGCCCACAGGCCATTGATTTACACGCCATGGCCCAATGTAGCATAGGTGGCCCCCCCCTACGCCCTTCGGGCGCCCCCCAGGGGGCGATGCGGGTGGACCGGCGGAGCCGGATCCACCGCATCCTGGGGTAACAACGGGCTGGCGGAGACTGGCGATACTGCCAAGCGCCTGTCTGAGTTGGAAAAGAAAACGGCCTTGCTCGCAAGCAAGGCCGTTTTCTTTTCCAGGTGCCCCCAGACCCAGGGCACCGCGGATCCGGCTTTGCCGGTCCGCCAGTGCCGCCCCCTGGGGGGCGCCCGAAGGGCGTAGGGGGGATCCTCTACTTATTGGCGACCTTGGGCTTGTCGCCGTAGATCAGGAGGGGGATGCCTTCGCCGGTAATGGCGTTTTCGTCCAGGACGACCTTGACGACGTTGCCCTGGGTGGGCAGTTCGTACATGGTGTCCAGCAGCGCGGCTTCGATGATGGAGCGCAGGCCGCGGGCGCCGGTCTTGCGCTTGAGCGCTTTCTCGGCGATGGCCAGAAGGGCCTGGGGCCGGACGTCCAGTTCGGCGCCTTCCATGGCCAGCAGTTTCTGGAACTGCTTGACCAGGGCGTTCTTGGGCTCGACCAGGATCTGGATCAGGGCTTCCTCGTTCAGCTCGTCCAGCGTCGCCACGACCGGCAGGCGACCGACCAGTTCGGGGATGAGGCCGAACTTGATCAGGTCCTCGGGCTCGACTTCGCCGAACAGCGCGCTGACCGAGCGTTCCGATTCCGCCTTGACCGAGGCGCCGAAGCCGATGCCGGACTTCTCGGTGCGGCCGCGGATGACCTTTTCCAGTCCGTCGAACGCACCGCCGCAGATGAACAGGATGTTGGTCGTGTCGATCTGCACGAAATCCTGGTTCGGATGCTTGCGGCCGCCCTGCGGCGGAACCGAGGCGACGGTGCCTTCGATCAGCTTGAGCAGCGCCTGCTGCACGCCTTCGCCCGACACGTCGCGGGTGATGGACGGGTTGTCGGCCTTGCGCGAGATCTTGTCGATCTCGTCGATGTAGACGATGCCGCGCTGGGCCTTTTCCACATCGTAGTTGCAGTTCTGCAGCAGCTTCTGGATGATGTTCTCGACGTCCTCGCCCACGTAGCCGGCTTCGGTCAGCGTGGTGGCGTCGGCGATCACGAACGGCACGTTCAGCAGGCGGGCCAGCGTCTGGGCCAGCAGCGTCTTGCCCGAACCCGTGGGTCCGATCAGCAGGATGTTGCTCTTGGACAGCTCGACGTCGTCCGTCTTGCCGCCGGCATGACGGATGCGCTTGTAGTGGTTGTACACCGCCACCGACAGGATCCGCTTGGCCCGCGTCTGGCCGATCACGTACTGGTCGAGGATCTCCTTGATCTCGGCCGGCGTGGGCAGTTCGGACTTGGCGCCGGTCTTGACGTCGGCGGCCACTTCGTCACGGATGATGTCGTTGCACAGGTCGATGCATTCATCGCAAATGAACACCGACGGTCCGGCGATCAGCTTGCGAACCTCATGCTGGCTCTTGCCGCAAAACGAGCAATAGAGCAGCTTTTCGTTCGACCCTTTCTTTTCCGACATGCTCAACCCTGTTCGGTACGACTGCTGAAGACTTTGTCGATCAAGCCATACGATAGCGCATCGGCTGCCGACATGAAATTGTCGCGCTCGGTGTCCACCGCGATGCGTTCGATCGGCTGGCCGGTGTTTTCGGCCAGGATCCGGTTCAGGCGCTCGCGCAGGTACAGGATCTCGCGCGCGTGGATCTCGATGTCGGTCGCCTGGCCCTGGGCGCCGCCCGAGGGCTGGTGGATCATGATGCGGGAGTTGGGCAGCGAGATCCGCTTGCCCTTGGCCCCGGCGGCCAGCAGGAACGCGCCCATGCTGGCGGCCAGGCCGGTGCAGAGCGTGGCCACGTCGGGCTTGACGAACTGCATCGTGTCATAGATGGCCATGCCCGCGTACACCGACCCGCCGGGCGAGTTGATGTACAGCGAGATGTCCTTCTCGGGGTTTTCCGACTCCAGGAACAGGAGCTGGGCCACGATCAGGTTGGCGGTGGCATCGGCCACCGGCCCAACCAGGAAGATGATCCGCTCTTTCAGCAGACGCGAGTAGATGTCGTACGCACGCTCGCCCCGGCCGGACTGTTCGATCACCATCGGCACGTAGCCGAGGGCCTTGGGGCCGAGCGACTCGGCCCCGTACATGGATGCGTAGAAATCTACGAAGCGTTGCATCAGGCAGTTCCCATCAATTCATCGAAGGCGACTTGCTCGTCCTTGACCTGGGCCTTGGACAGCACGTGCTGGACGACGTTGTCCTCGAGCACGATGGCTTCGATTTCGGCCAGGCGCGACTTGTCCGTCAGATAGTAGCGCACGACTTCCTCGGGCTTCTCGTAGCTCTGGGCGAAGTCCTCGATGCGGGCACGGATCTGGTCCGGCTTGGCCTTGAGGTTCTCGACCTTGACCAGTTCCGACACCAGCAGGCCCAGGCGCACGCGGCGCTCGGACTCCGAGGCGAAGGCTTCGGCCGGGATCGGCAGCTTGTCGGCGTTGGGCACGCCGCGCTGGCGCAGGTCCTCGCGGGCGGCCTCGATGCGGCGCTCGGTGTCGTCGTTGACCAGGGCCTTGGGAATGTCGAAGGTCGCCGCCTTGGCCAGCGCGTCCATCACGCTCGACTTGGTGCGGGCCTGGGTGCGGCTGCGGACTTCGCGCTCGAGGTTGGCGCGGATGTCGGCGCGCAGCTTCTCGACGTCGCCTTCGGCCTGGCCCAGTTGCTTGGCGAACTCGGCGTCGACCTGGGGCAGTACGCCCTCTTCCACCTTCTTGATCGTGATGGTGAACTCGGCGGTCTTGCCGGCCACTTCGGCCGAGCCGTAGTCGGCCGGGAACGCCAGCGGGAACACCTTGGTCTCGCCGGCCTTCATGCCGCGCGCGGCAGCCTCGAACTCGGGCAGCATGCGGCCCTGGCCGAGCACGAACGGGAAGTCCTCGGCCGTGCCGCCCTGGAACGCGACGCCGTCGATGGTGCCGGCGAAGTCCAGCGTCACGCGGTCGTCGTCGCCGGCGGCGCGGCCTTCGCGCTCTTCGAAGGTCACGCGCTGCTTGCGCAGGATGTCGACGGTGCGGTCCACCTCGGCGTCACCCACCTCGCTCTTGGCGCTGGTGATTTCCAGGGCCGACAGGTCGGGAATGGCGACTTCCGGGTAGACCTCGAACGTGGCGCTGAAGGCGACCACGTCGTCGGCCACGCCTTCGGTCTTGGGCTCGACCGAGGGCGAACCCGCCAGGCGCAGCTTGGCCTCGGCCACGACCTTTTCCAGGGCGTCGCCGATCTTGGCGTTCAGCACTTCCATGCGCACTTCGGGACCGTAGGTACGGGCCAGCATGGGCAGCGGGACCTTGCCGGGACGGAACCCCGGCATCTTGGCGGTGCGGGCCAGGCGCTTGAGGCGCGACTCGACTTCTTTTTCGATGTCGGCCACCGGCACGGAAAGATCAACGCGGCGCTCAAGCCCCGACAGGGTTTCAACCACAGGCTGCATGCAAAAACCTATATTGAGTATGTGTAATCGACAGAACCGGACACCCGCGCCGCGAGAGGCACCGCAACCAGAGATCGATCCGGGCATTCGCGAATTGTGCCACAGCCCCCATGCGGCGCCGCAGCGACGCACCAAGGCTCCGGAAGCCGCCTTGCCGGCTGCGGCCGGACACCACCAGGGTTGTTCAAACTTATGGTGCGACCGAGAGGAATCGAACCTCCACAGGATTTCTCCCGACAGGACCTAAACCTGTTGCGTCTACCAATTTCGCCACGGTCGCACATCAGAAACCGGATTGTAACCCGAGTCTCCGAAAAGGCCCGGAGGCCCCCCTCACCCGTCCCCGCGCGCCCGTCCGGCCGCTCCGTCAATCATTGTTTTCTCTTGCCGCACGGACTTTCGGGCCTTCCCGCCGCATGTTTACCGTTATTGATCATCCTCACCAAAACGTTGGGATAGATTGCGATTGCAATCCCGCAACGCTTTTCTTGCCCGCAATGATCGAAACCCACACGCCAGAAGTCGCCGTCCTGCTCGGGGAGACCGGCCGCGATTACGAAATCGCGGACGAGTTGATGCGCGCCGGCTTCAGCGTCTACGTCTGCACCAGTTCGCAGGAAGTGCATGCGCTGCTGCGCGCGGGCAAGAACCCCGTGGTGCTGGCCGACGCGGCGCGGGCGACCGCGTTCGACAGCGTCCCGCTGACCCGGCTCGTCTACATTCCGCCCGATCCCGGCCAGGCCGCCGACATGCCCCACGTGGAAGTCCGGGTGCTGGGCGCCGATCCGAACGCGCAACTGCTGCCCATCCTGCGCGCCATGCGGCGCCACCTCGCCCTGGCCAGGCCGCGCCTGGCCGAGCCGCCGCCCGAAACGCCCACGCCGGCGCTATGGATCCTGTCCACGCCGCCGCGCCGCCTGACGAGTCCGGAGGGCCGCAGCCTGCCGCTGACGCTGACCGAGTGGCAGTTCGTCAGTCACCTTTTCAGCGAGCGCAACCGCACCCTGACCTTTGCCCAGTGGCAGGCCGTCTCGGCCAAGGACGGCGAGCGCCAGTTGCACAACGTCGCGGTCCTGGTGAGCCGGTTGCGCCGCAAGGCGCAGCGGCACGGCGTCACCCTGCCCCTGGAGGCGGTCCGGGGCGTGGGCTATTCCTTCACGCAGCCCTGCGGGGATCTGGCGCCCGGCCCCAAACACGCCCGCTAAGGCGTGCCGACAGCCCCCCAGGGGGCGCTTTTTGCCTTGGGGCGGCCCGGCGGCAGGAAGGCCCCCACGCTTGCCGCTACGCGTCGGCGCTGCCCCCCAAGGGGGCGCTTTTTGCCTTGGGGCGGCCCGGCGGCAAAATGGCCGGCCGCGAGGTTACAATCGCGGCCATGAATCCTCGCCTCGGGCTGCTCCAGCCCTATCCCTTCGAAAAACTGCGCGCGCTGTACGCCGATATCGTGCCGCCCGCCAGCCTGCGTCCCGTCAGCCTGTCCATCGGCGAGCCCAAGCACGCCACGCCGGCTTTCATCGAGGACGCCATCCGGCAGAACCTGTCCGGGCTGTCCGGCTATCCCCCGACCAAGGGTTCGCCCGCGCTGCGCGCCGCCATCGCCGGCTGGCTGGAGCGGCGCTACGGGCTGCCGGCCATCGATCCGGACAAACAGGTGCTGCCCGTGCTGGGTTCGCGCGAGGCCCTGTTCGCCTTCGCGCAGGTGGTGATCGACGGCGCGCAGCAGCCCCGGGTGCTGTGCCCCAACCCGTTCTACCAGATCTACGAGGGCGCCGCGCTGCTGGCCGGCGCCCGCCCCACCTTCGTCAACGCCGACCCGGCGCGCAACTTCGGCTGCGACTGGGCATCGGTCTCGCCCGCGGAATGGCGCGAGACCCGGCTGGTCTACGTCTGCTCGCCCGGCAACCCGGCCGGCAACGTCATGGACCTGGACGAATGGAAGTACCTGTTCGAGCAGGCCGACAAGTACGGCTTCATCATCGCCTCGGACGAGTGCTATTCCGAAATCTACCTGGACGAGGCCGAGCCTCCGCTGGGCGCGCTCGAAGCCGCCCACCGCCTGGGGCGCGGCGACTTCCACAACATCGTGGTGTTCTCCAGCCTGTCCAAGCGCTCGAACGTGCCGGGCATGCGCTCCGGCTTCGTGGCGGGCGACGCCAAGCTGCTGGCGCAGTTCCTGCTGTACCGCACCTATCACGGCAGCGCCATGAGCGACGTGGTGTCGGCGGCCAGCGTCGCGGCCTGGAACGACGAGGAACACGTGCGCCAGAACCGGCGCATGTACCGCGAGAAGTTCGACGCGGTCCTGCCCATCCTGCAGGACGCGATGGACATCCAGCGCCCCCAGGCCTCGTTCTACCTCTGGCCGCGCACGCCCATCGACGACGCCGAGTTCACCCGCGGCCTGCTGGCGCAAGAAAACGTCACGGCCCTGCCGGGCAGCTACCTCGCGCGCGAGACCCCCGCCGGCAACCCGGGCGCGAACCGCCTGCGCCTGGCACTGGTGGCGCCGCTGGACGAATGCGTCGAAGCGGCCCACCGCCTGGCGCGCTACGCCCGCTCGCTGCCCCCGACCCGCATCGCATAAACGAACACCCATACCGCATGTAAACACACCCCGCTACCCAGGGCACAGCGGATCCGGCTCCGCCGGTCCGCCAGTGCCGCCCCCTCGGGGGGCGCGCGCAAGCGCGTAGGGGGGGTCCTCTTATTGGATATCCGACCATGAGCCAAGACCTCAAGACCGTCATCGAACAAGCCTGGGAAGACCGCGCCTCGCTGTCGCCCTCCGCCGCCCCCGCGGCCGTCCGCGAAGCCGTAGAACACGTCCTTGCCGGGCTGGACAAGGGCGAACTGCGCGTGGCCGAGAAGCAGAACGGCGACTGGACCGTCCACCAGTGGATCAAGAAGGCCGTGCTGCTGTCCTTCCGCCTGGAAGACAACGTCGTGATGGGCACCGGCCCGGGCAGCGCCCTGCAGTTCTACGACAAGGTGCCCAGCAAGTTCGCCGGCTACAGCGCCGAAGACTTCAAGCAGGGCGGCTTTCGCGTCGTGCCGCCGGCCGCGGCCCGCCGCGGCTCGTTCATTGCCCGCAACGCCGTGCTGATGCCTTCTTACGTGAACATCGGCGCCTACGTCGACGAAGGCACAATGGTCGACACCTGGGCCACGGTGGGTTCGTGCGCGCAGATCGGCAAGAACGTCCACCTGTCGGGCGGCGTGGGCATCGGCGGCGTGCTCGAGCCGCTGCAGGCCAACCCCACCATCATCGAAGACAACTGCTTCATCGGCGCCCGCTCGGAGGTCGTCGAAGGCGTGATCATCGAAGAAAACTCGGTCCTGTCCATGGGCGTGTTCATCGGCCAGAGCACCAAGATCTACAACCGCGAAACCGGCGAGATCACCTACGGCCGCGTGCCCTCGGGCTCGGTGGTCGTACCCGGCAGCCTGCCCTCGGCCGACGGCAAGTACAGCCTGAACTGCGCCGTGATCGTCAAGCGCGTCGATGCGCAGACCCGCGCCAAGACCAGCATCAACGATCTGCTGCGCGCCTGATTCCACGACTTCCCCCGCCGCGTCCAACATGACCACCTCCGTTCTCTCCCTGGTCGAAGACCTTATCCGCCGGCCTTCGGTCACCCCCGTCGACGAGGGCTGCCAGGCCCTGCTGATCGACCGTCTGACGGCCCTGGGCTTCGCCTGCGAAACCGTCGAGGGCGGCGGCGTGGTCAATTTCTGGGCGCGGCGCGGCAACGCGGGCCCGCTGGTGGTGTTCGCCGGCCACACCGATGTCGTGCCCCCCGGTCCGCGTGAACACTGGAACACCGACCCCTTCGTGCCGACCGTGATCGACGGCATGCTGTACGGCCGCGGCGCGGCCGACATGAAAAGCTCGATCGCCGCCTTCCTGGTGGCGGCCGAGGAATTCGTCGCGCACCATCCCGACCACCCCGGCTCGATCGGCCTGCTGATCACCTCCGACGAGGAAGGCCCGGCCGTCCATGGAACGGTGAAGGTCTGCGACATGCTGGCCGCGCGCGGCGAAACGCCCGACTACTGCATCGTGGGCGAGCCCACCTCGTCCGCCCAGCTGGGCGACACCATCAAGAACGGCCGCCGCGGCTCGGTCTCGGGCCGCCTGACGGTCAAGGGCATACAAGGCCACGTGGCCTATCCCGAAAAAGCCCGCAACCCCATCCATCAGGCCGCGCCCGCGCTGGCGGAACTGGCCTCCACCGAATGGGATCGCGGCAACGAGTACTTCCCTCCGACCACGTTCCAGATCTCCAACTTCCACAGCGGCACCGGCGCCACCAACGTCGTGCCCGGGGAAGCTGTAATCGACTTCAACTTCCGCTTCTCCACCGCCAGCACGGTCGAGACGCTGAAGACCCGCGTCCACGACATTCTCGATCGCCACGGACTCGAATACGGCATCGAATGGTCGGTCTCCGGCCTGCCCTTCCTGACCCCGCGCGGCACGCTGTGCACCGCGCTGTCCGAGGCCATCGCGGCGGAGCTGGGGATCGAGGCCGAACTCTCGACCACCGGCGGCACCTCGGACGGCCGCTTCATCGCGCGGATCTGTCCCCAGGTGGTCGAGTTCGGCCCGGTCAACGCCACCATCCACAAGATCAACGAGTGCATCGCCGTGGACAGCCTGGAGCCCTTGAAAAACATCTACCGGCGCACGCTGGAAGCCTTGCTCAGATGACATCCCATCCCCTGCGCACCGTGCGCGACCTGATCCGCTATGCCGTGAGCCGCTTCAACGCCGCCGGCATCGCGCTGGGCCACGGCACGCTAGACGTCTACGACGAAGCCGTCTACCTGGTCCTGCACACGCTGCACCTGCCCATCGACCGGCTCGAGCCCTTCGTCGATGCCGCCGTGCTCGACGGCGAGCGCGAGGCCGTGCTGGCCATCATCGATCGCCGCATCGACGAGCGCCTGCCCGCCCCCTACCTGACCAACGAAGCCTGGCTGCGCGGCCGCCGCTTCTACGTGGACGAGCGGGTCATCGTGCCGCGCTCGTACATCGCCGAGCTGCTGGACGACGGCCTGGCGCCGTGGATCGACGACCCCTACGCGGTGGAGTGGGCGCTGGACATGTGCACCGGTTCCGGCTGCCTGGCCATCGCGGCGGCGGAGACCTTCCCGCACGCGCAGGTCGATGCGGTGGACATCTCGAAGGACGCCCTGGACGTGGCCCGCATCAACGTGGACGACTACGGCCTGCAGGACCGCGTGGCGCTGCACCAGTCGAACCTGTTCGAGGCGCTGCCTCCCGCGCAGTACGACCTGATCCTGTGCAATCCGCCCTACGTCAACACCGATTCCATGAACGCGCTGCCGGCGGAGTACCGCCACGAGCCGAGCCTGGCGCTGGCCGGGGGCGCGGACGGCATGGACCTGATCCGGCCGCTGCTGGCCGGGGCCGCCGAGTTCCTGCAGCCCGGCGGCATCCTGGTGCTGGAGCTGGGCTACGAGAAGGGTTATTTCGAACAGGCCTTTCCCCATCTCGATCCGGTCTGGCTGAGCACCTCCGGCGGCGACGACAAGGTGTTGCTGCTCAGGCAGGACCAATTGGTATGAAAGCCCCCCCCTACGCGCTGTCGCGCGCCCCCGATGGTAGACCCCCAGCCGCTACGCGGCAGCCCCCCATGGGGGCTGGGCCCCGCCTTGGGGCGGCCCGGCACCGGGTCCCCGGGGCGAAACCGGCGGACTGGCGGAGCCAGATCCGCGGTTTCCTGGGGTACTGCCAGGCTGATGGAGAACGGCAATTTTGTCGAGCGGCGCGGGCGAGCGTCGAGACAAGGCGGTCCCCGCAGTGATACGAGCATCAGGCATTACGCTTCGGCGCGGCACCAAGGTGCTGCTGGACGGCGCCGACTTCGTGGTCCATCCCGGCGAACGCGTCGGCATCGTGGGCCCCAACGGCGCGGGCAAGTCCACGCTGTTCGCGCTGTTGAACGGCCACCTGGAGCCGGACGCGGGCAGCCTGGACATCCCGGCCAGCTGGCGCATCGCGTCGATCGCGCAGGAAATCCACGAGACCGACCGCGAGGCGCTGGAATTCGTCATCGACGGCGACACGCGCCTGCGCCGCCTGCAGGCCGAGCGGGCCGCGGTCGACGTCGACCGCGAGGGCCTGCGCCTGGCCGAGCTGGAGGCCGAACTGGCCGACGCGGGCGCATTCTCGGCGCAATCGCGCGCCGAGCAGTTGCTGGTCGGCCTGGGTTTCTCGCAAGAGGAATTCCGCCAGCCGGTGGCGAGCTTCTCGGGCGGCTGGCGCATGCGCCTGAATCTGGCGCGCGCGCTCATGGCGCCGTCCGACCTCCTGCTGCTGGACGAGCCCACCAACCACCTGGACCTGGACGCCATGCTGTGGCTGGAACGCTGGCTGGCGGCCTACCCCGGCACCGTGCTGGTGATCTCGCACGACACCGAATTCCTGGACGCGGTGGCCCGGACCATCCTGCATTTCGACCAGGGCAAGCTGGTTCGCTATAAGGGCGGCTACGAGGACTTCCTGACCCAGCGCGCCGAGCGCCTGCGGCAGAACCAGATCGCCTACGACAAGCAGCAGCGCGAGGCCGCCCACCTGCAAAGCTTCATCGACCGCTTCAAGGCCAAGGCCAGCAAGGCCAAGCAGGCCCAGAGCCGGGTCAAGGCGCTGGCGCGGATGCAGGTGCTCGCGCCCATGCGCGCCGCGGCGGGCATCGACATCAGCATCCCCTCGCCCGACCACATGCCCGATCCGCTGCTGTCGCTGGACGGCGTGCGCGCGGGCTATCCCGCCGCTCCCATCCTGGACGGCGTCAAGCTGTCGGTGCGGGCCGGCGCGCGGGTGGGCATCCTGGGCGCCAACGGCGCGGGCAAGAGTACGCTGGTCAAGACCCTGGCCGGCGAAATCGCCCCGCTGGACGGCGAGCGCAAGGAAGCCCGCGGCCTGGCCGTCGGCTACTTCGCCCAGCACCAGCTCGACATGCTGGATGCCGAGGCGACGCCCCTGCTGCACCTGGCCCGCCTGGCCCCCGAGGCGCGCGAACAGGACCTGCGCAACTACCTGGGCGGCTTCGGCTTCTCGGGCGACTTCGCGCTGGCCAAGGTCGGCCCCATGTCGGGCGGCGAGAAGGCCCGCCTGGCGCTGGCGCTGGTGGTCTGGAAGAAACCCAACCTGTTGCTGCTGGACGAACCCAGCAACCACCTGGACGTCGACACCCGCGAGGCGCTGACCGAGGCACTGGCCGAGTTCGAGGGCACCATGCTGCTGGTCTCGCACGACCGCCATCTGCTGCGGACCACCGTGGACAGCTTCTGGATCGTCGCCGACGGCGGCGTGCACGAATTCGACGGCGACCTGGAGGACTACCGCGACTGGCTGGCCAGCCGCCAGGGCGGCAGCGCGGCAGCGTCATCGGCCGCCGCCACGTCCGCCGAGGGCGGCGTCGATCGCAAGACGCAGCGCCGGCTCGAGGCCGAAAGCCGCCAGCGCCTGTCGACCCTGCGCAAGCCGCTGGAGACCCGGCTCAGGAAGCTGGAAGAAGACATGCAGAAGCTGGAGGCGCGCAAGCGCGACCTGGATCAGCTCATCGCCGATCCCGGCCTGTACGACGATGCCCGCCGTGACGAATGCCGCAGCGTGCTGGCCGAGCATGGCGACCTGCAGAAGCGGCTGGGCGAGATCGAGGAGGCCTGGCTGGGCGTGCAGGAAGAACTCGACGCCATCCAGGCCTGAGGCGTCCGCGCGGACGCCTCGGCCCGCGAAGCCTAGACGTTCATCACGCTGACGGCGCGCGTGTTCAGGTAGGCTTCCACCGCTTCCGGGCCCCCTTCCGAACCGAAACCCGAATCCTTGATCCCGCCGAACGGCATCTCGGCCGTCGGGATGGCCGGCATGTTGACGAACAGCATGCCGACCTCGACCTTGCGGGAAATCAGGTCGGCATTCTTCAGCGAACTCGTGAAGGCGTAGCCGGCCAGGCCATACGACAACCGGTTCGCCTCGGCAATCGCCTCGTCCAGCGTGTTGAAGGCGCGAATGGCGGCAACCGGCCCGAAGGGTTCGTCGTTGAAGATGCGGGCATCGAGCGACACGTCGGACAGCACGGTCGGCTCCCAGAAATTGCCGACCTCGCCGATGCGCTTGCCGCCGGCCAGCACCTGCGCGCCCTTCTGGACCGCATCATCCAGGAAGCTGGACATGGCCGTCAGGCGGCGGGGATTGGCCAACGGCCCCATCTGCGTGCCCTCGGCCAGGCCATCGGCCACGCGCAGGCCCTTCGCCCACTTCGCCAGCTCGGCGGCGAATTCGGCGCGCACGCTTTCATGCACCAGGAAACGCGTCGGCGAGATGCAGACCTGGCCGGCATTGCGGAACTTGGCGCCGCCGGCGGACTTGACCGCCAGGGCAACGTCCGCATCCTCGCAGACGATGACCGGCGCGTGGCCGCCCAGCTCCATGGTCACGCGCTTCATGTGCTGGCCCGCCAGCCCGGCAAGCTGCTTGCCGATCGCGGTCGAGCCCGTGAACGTGATCTTGCGGATGGCCGGATGCGGGATCAGGAAACCCGAGATCTCGGCGGGATCGCCATACACCAGCCCCAGGACGCCCGGCGGCAGGCCGGCATCCTGGAACGCGCGGATCAGCGCGGCCGGCGCGGCGGGGGTTTCCTCGGGCGCCTTGACCACCACCGAGCAGCCGGCAGCCAGTGCCGGCGCCAGCTTGCGCACCACCTGGTTGATCGGAAAGTTCCAGGGCGTGAAGGCCGCCACCGGCCCGACCGGATCCTTGAGCACCATCTGGCGCTGCGCCAGGCTGCCGCGCGAGGGCACAATGCGGCCGTACACCCGGAAACCTTCCTCGGCGAACCACTCGATGATGTCGGCGGCGGCCAGCGTCTCGCCCTTGGCCTCGGCCAGCGGCTTGCCGTTTTCCTGGGTCATCAGCGGCGCGATCTCGCCGGCGCGCTCGCGCATCAGTCCGGCGGCCTTGCGCATGATCTCGCTGCGCTTGGCGGCGGTCATGCCGTTCCAGGTGGCGAAGCCCCGCTGCGCCGCCTCGACGGCCTGCTCGAGGTCGACGCGCCCGGCGTGGGCCACGCGGCCGATTTCCTTGCCGGTCGCGGGATTCACCACGGCAAGGGTCTTGCCATCGGCGGCATCCTTCCACTTGCCGTCGATGAAGAGTTGGGTATCCGTATAAGTCGTAGCCTGTGTCATCTCTATCCTTCCTTTGCGTATCGCGGCAGTGCTGCCCTACTCCGCCTTCATGCCCGTCTGCCTGATCAGCTCCGACCACTTGGCGAGTTCCTTGCTCACCTGCTCGCGCAGTTTCTCCGGGCTTCCGCCCACCACGTCCGCGCCCAGCTTTGCGTAGGCCTGCTTGACCTCAGGCATCTGCAATATCCGGTTCACCGCCTGGTTGATGTCGGTGACGACTGGCGCCGGCGTACCATGAGGAGCATAAAGCGCAAACCAGCCTGATGCATCAAAACCCGGAAAAGTTTCCGCCACGGTCGGGATGTCCGGCGCTTCCGCGCTGCGCTGCGGGCCGGTCACGGCCAGCGCGCGCAGCTTGCCCGCCTTGACCAGCGGCAGCGACGACGGGATGCCGTCGAACATGATCGGCACCTGCCCGCCCATCACGTCGGTCAGGGCCGGGCCGCTGCCCTTGTAGGGAATGTGCTGGATGCTGATCCCGGCCGTCCGCTTGAACAGTTCCCCGAACATGTGCGGCGTGGAGCCCTGGCCGGGCGCGGCCGAGCTGTACTTGCCGGGGTCGGCCTTGGCCATCGCGATGAGTTCGGCCAGCGTCTTCGCCGGGAAGGATGGATTGACGACCAGGATGTTGGGCGAGGTCGTCACCCACACGATGGGCTCGAAATCCTTCACCGGATCGTATCCGGGCTTGTCGTACAGAAAGGGATTGATGCCGTGCGTGCCGCCGGTCGTGAACAGCAGCGTGTAGCCGTCCGGCGCCGAACGGGCCACGAACTGGGCGCCGATGTTCCCGCTGGCGCCGCCCTTGTTCTGCACCACCACGGCCACCTTCAGTTCCTGGCCGAGCTTGTCCGCCAGCACCCGCCCCGTCACGTCGGTCGGCCCTCCCGGGGGGAAGGGAACGACCAGCTGGATCGGCCGGGACGGCCACGCTTCCTCGGCCGGCGCGGGCGCCGCCATCACAAGCAACCCGCTCGCGCAACATGCCGCCAACATCACCTTGCGTATCATCTTGTCTCCTGGGTCCCGCAGCCGGGACATTCGTTGTCATGGGAATCAGACGGCTTCCCTCAGGTCGCGCTTCAGGACTTTTCCGTTGGCGTTCCGGGGCAAGGCCGCAAGAAACCGGTAGGCCTTCGGGCGCTTGTAATCCGCCAGCAGGGATTTGCAGAGTTCCTGCACGCGCCGCTGCACCTGCGCCGCATCCGCCGCGTCCTTCAGCACCAGGAACGCCGTGGCCGCCTCCCCCCACCGCTCATCCGGCACACCGACCACCGCGCATTCGCGCACGTCCTGCTCGCGCAGAAGGACCTCCTCGATTTCGATCGGGTAGATGTTCACCCCACCGCTCTTGATGACGTCCTTGCGCCGGTCCACCAGGTAGAGATAGCCGTCCTCGTCCAGGTAGCCGATATCGCCCAGCGTGCACCATTGCCCGTCGCTGACCTCGGCCGTTTTCTCCGGCGCCATGAAGTACCCGGCGAAAAGAGTCGGTCCGCGCAGCCAGATGTCGCCGACCACCCCGGGCTCGGTAACGATCCCGCGCCGTTCGTCGCGGATCTGGACCTCGATCCCGGCAATGGGCAGGCCCACGCAGCGCGGCCTGGCAGACTGGCCTTCGGGACGAAGGTTGGTGACCACGCCCGCCTCCGTCGCTCCGTAGAAATCGTGCAGGGCGACGCCGGGGAAGCGTTCCTGCACGCGCGTCCTGGTGCGTGTGGACAGGGGCGACGCGCCGGAGATCAGCATCCTCAAGGTCCGCGCCGTCCCACCGTCGAGCGTCGTTTCCAGGACGCGTTCCAGCATGAAAGGCACCATGAAGGACCACGTCACGCCGTGTCTGGCGATGACCGATGCCGCCGACACCGCGTCGAAGCTGTCCAGGACCACGACCGAGCCCCCCACCGCAAGCTGCGCCAGCGTGAAGGTGAAGGGCGCGGTGTGGTGGAAGGGTCCGCAATGCAGCGCGACGTCCCCGCTGCCGATGCCGAACTCCGTCGCCCAGTAGAGATAGGCGAGTGCACGATTGCGCTGGGTGACCATGGCACCCTTGGGCCTGCCGGTGGTGCCCGAGGTGTAGCCGAGATAGAAAAGATCGTCTTCCCGCGCCTCGGGCGGCACCCAGGCGTCCGAGGCCCGGGCGATCATCGCCTCGAGCTCCGGCCCGCGGCGTATGGTGCGCACCGAGCCGGGCAGCGCGGCATCCGCGACCTGCGGGTCGAACCGCGTGTCGCAGACGAGCGCCTTCGCCCCGCAGTCCTCGACCTGCCGGCGCAGTTCGCTGCCCGTGTAGCGGTAGTTGACGGGCACCATGCATAGCGCCCCTTTCGCGCAGGCTGCCGCGATCGCGATGTAGTCCGCGCAGTTGGGAAGCATCACGGCCACCCGGTCGCCACGCGCCAGGCCGGCGGCCATCAGCCCCTGCGCGATGGCCGCGGCGCGGCGATCCAGCTCGGCGAAAGTGAGCGTGGCATCGCCGTGCCGCACCGCCACCCGCGCGCCGTGCCGCCGGGCCACGAGGCCCAGGGCACGCTGCACCGTAACGGGCACGGACACGCGGCGCTCAACCGATGACACGATGCTGCACCAGGTAGGGCCGCTTCAGCTCGGCCTTGATGGCGAGCGGCCGGTGCGGCAGGACGGCTTGCGCTTTGCCCGTGTGGGTCACCTCGCCTTGCTGGTTCACCGCTTCCAGCTCGAACTCCACCAGGTTGTCCTCGTCGTCGACCCACTTGCGCGTGACCTTGGCGCGGCAGGTCAGGGAGTCGCCGGGGCGGACGATGATCGTCGCCCGGGTGGAGAACATCCGCAGCGGGCGGTCCCACAGGAAATCGGTCAGCAACTGCCCCAGGAAGCCCATGCCTATCATGCCGTGGGCGAAGACACCGCCCATGCCGCCGATGTCGCGGGCGATGTCCTCGTCCACGTGACTGGGGTTGAAGTCGCCCGAGGCGCCGGCGAACTTGGCGATCTGCAGGCGGGTAATGGCGGGCTTCACGAGCTCCAGGGCCAGGCCGATGTCGATGTCCTCGAAGTACGGGCCGGCCTTGGCGGCCGGCAGCTCCGTGCCGACGGGAACGGCCAGGCGTTGGGAAACCTCCAGGGAAGAATAGGCATTCATGTCGTTCACTCGTCCCGTACGAAAAAGAGTTGGGTGGCTTCGACGAGGCGCTCGTCGTCGTGGTTCTTCAACTTGATCAGCACCGTGAAGTAGCTGACCTCGCCGTAGGTCTTGCTCTGCTTGCGGCCGGCCTCGATCACCTTGATCTTGTGCAGGATGCGGTCGCCGGGGCGGACGGGCTTGTAGTAGCGGATCACCTGTTCGCCATGCAGCAGCAGCGGCAGGTCGACTTCGGTTTCCGACAGCACCAGCGCCGTCTTGAAATCGCGGAAGCAGTTGATGAAGGTGGGCGGCGCGACGATGCCCCCGTTCCCGCTGGCGCCGGCCGCGTCGGCGTCCAGGAACAACGGGTTGTAGTCTCCCAGGACGCTGCACAGGGCATCGATCCTGTCCTGGGTCACCACGGCCTCGGACCAGGGCGTCTCGGCGCCCAGGGCATTCAGATTGATAGGCAAAGCATCCTCCTTGTTGGATCAGGCGAAAGTCCGTTGCGGAAATTGCGCGACCTTGACCGAGAGCTTCTCGGCGCAGGCCTTGGTGCTCTTCTCGATCAAAGAGCGTTGCCCCGCGTCGACGACGTGGAGCGGAAACACGCAGGAGACGGCGGCGATCACCTCGCCCGCGCGCGACATCACGGGGGCGGCCACCGCGCCGGCCCCAAGCGTGTTCTCGCCCCGGTTGTGCGCGGCACGTTCGCGGCGGATGCGCGCGAAGCCGCGCTCCATCTCCGCCATCGTGGTGATGGTCTGGGGCGTCAGCGCCTTGAAGCCGCTCGCCCGGTAGGCAGCGCGCATCAGGCCGGGCTCGGACAGTGCCATGAAGAGCTTGCCGGCGGCGGTCGCGTGCAGCGCGCGTTCGTCGCCGACGCGCATGATCACCCGCAGCGCGCTGGGGCTCTCGACGGTGGCCACCACCAGGATCCGCTCGCCCTTGCGCACGCTCAGGTGCACCGAGTGATGCGTCTGGGCGACGAGGTCGGCCAGCGACGGGCCGGCGACGTCCGCGAGGCTGTTCGGATGGTGCGAGAACAGCGAGCCGATGCGAAAGGCCGCCGACCCCACGCGCAGGCGGCCGGTGACCGGGTTGCTTTCGATCATGCCCCAGGCCTTGAGCGTCGCGGCGATGCGCGAGACGACGCTCTTGTGCATGCCCAGGCGCTCGGCCAACTCCGTGACCCCGAGCTCGGGGCGGTCCTGCGTGAAAGCCGTCATGATCTGCATGGCCTTGTCTATCGTCTTGCGATGGCTGGCCGGCGAGGTGCTGTTCATCCGAAGCCCTGTCTGGATACGCCGGCGACCATCCGGTTGCGATGGACGGGATACTAAGACTCGCGCCGCCGGCTGTAGACGTGAGTTGCCCATATGGCAACCGACTTTGGACGTCCCGTCAGCTTTGCGTAAACCCTGACTCCATATATCTTTACATTAAGATTCTTAATGATAAGATAACTACACATTCCACCCTCCCCAGGACATGCATCGTGCAAGCCAGGATCACCCGCCTAGAAGGCACCCCCTACCAGCAGCAACGCGCCTTTTCGCCCGCCGTCGTCTCGGAAGGCGGACGCACCATCTGGCTCGCCGGGCAGACCACCACCGAGGACGCGCAAGGCCGCGACATCTCAGGCCAGTTCGAGGCCCAGGTGCGCGCCTGCTTCTCGCTGATCCAGGGGACCCTGGCCCGTTGCGACGCGGACCTGCGCAACCTGGTCTGGATGACCGTGTTCATCGACGATCCCCGGCACGGCGACCGCTTCGTCGACATCCGCGCCGAATTGCTCGGCAGCACCGGCTTTCCCGCCAGTACCCTGATCACGGTGTCGCATTTCGCCCGTCCGGGCATCGTGGTCGAAATCCAGGCCATCGCCGTGGTCTGATCCCCACCCCGCCCCGCGCCACCCAGGAGACTTCCATGTCAGGCCGCGCCTTGCTTGCCCTGTTCGCCAGTTCGCTTTGCCTTGCCGCCCACGCGGATACCTATCCCAGCCGGAACGTCACGCTGGTCGTCACCAGCGGCCCCGGCTCCTCGGCCGACATCCTGTCCCGCATCATCGGCGTGGACCTGTCCCGCCGCCTGGGGCACACCGTCGTCGTCGACAACCGGCCGGGCGCGGGCGGCAACATCGCCGGCGAACTGGTCGCCAAGGCGCCCGCCGACGGCCATACGCTGCTGCTGGCCTCGATCAGCACGCACGGCATCAACCCCTGGCTGTACGCCCGCATGCCCTTCGACCCCGTCAAGGACTTCAAGCCCATCGGCACGGTGGCCTCCAATCCCAACGTGCTGGTGGTGGCGGCCAAGTCGCCCATCCGTTCCATTCCCGATCTCGTCGCCGCGGCCCGCAAGACGCCGGATCTCGCCTACTCGTCCGGCGGCAGCGGCACCTCGCAGCATCTGGCCGGCGAGATGTTCGCGTCGCAGGCCGGCATCAAGCTGATGCACGTGCCCTACAAGAGCGCGCCGCAAAGCATGAACGCGGTGCTGGCGGGCGACGTGGCCATGACCTTCCTCAGCGTCCCCGTCGCCGCCGGCCAGATCCAGGCCGGCCAGCTGCGCGCGCTGGGCCTGACCTCGGCCCGGCGGCTGGCCAGCCTGCCGGACGTTCCCCCCATCGCCGAACAAGGGCTGCCGGGTTTCGACGTCTCGGCCTGGTTCGGCCTCGTGGCTCCGGCCGGCACCCCGCAGCCCGTGGTCGACAAACTCAACCGCGTATTGCAGGAAACCCTGCGGGAGCCCGCGGTGCGCGAAAAGCTCGAAGGCCAGGGCATGGAAATCCTGGGCGGCACGCCCGAGGCATTCGCGCGCCTGATACGCAGCGAGATCGACCGCTGGGGCCCCGTGGTCCGCGCCTCCGGCGCCGCCGTCAACTGAGGCCCGCCATGGCGATCGCTCCCCTGCGCGTGGCCGTGTTCGACGGCGGATGGAACCTGCCCTTGTGGGCCGGCATCGACCAGGGCTTCTTCGCAAGCCATGGGGTTTCCATCGAACTTCGCTACGTCGGCGGCTCGGCCGAACTGGTCGAGCGCCTGCTGCGCGACGAGGTCCAGGTCGCCATCGCCGGCATCGACAATCTCGTGGCCTACCAGGAGGGCCATGCCCGCATCCCCGGCATCCGTCCCGACCTGGTGGCCTTCCTGGGCGGCGACCGGGGCTTTCTGAGCCTGGTCGCGGCGCCCGGCATCCATGGCTACGACGACTTGCGCGGCCGGACCCTGTCGGTGGACGCGCTGTCCACCGGCTTTGCCTTCGTGCTGCGCGAGCTGCTGGCCACCCACGGCATCCCGGCCGATGACGTGGAGATCGTGCCTGCCGGCGGTACCAGCCAGCGCTACGCGGCCCTGCTGGCGGGCCGGCATGCGGCCACGCTGCTGCGCACCCCTTATGAATTGCTGGCGCGGGAGGCCGGCTGCCGCATCCTGCCGGGCGCGGACTGGCTGGACGACTACATGGGATCGGCCGCCTTCTGCCAACGCGCCTGGGCCGCCGCATCGAGCGATACGCTCAGGGCGTTCGCACGCGCCTACCGGGCCGCGATGGACTGGCTCGCCCGGCCGGACACCGGCCCGCGCGCCGCCGCCCTGCTGCGCGAGCACGCGCCCGATCTCGATCCGGCACTGAGCGAGCGCGCCCGCGACGTACTGCTGGCCCCCGCCACCGGCCTCATCCGCGACCTGCGCCCCAGCATGGCCGGCATCGCCACCGTGCTGGCGCTGCGCAACCGCCACGCGGGCCAGCCCAAAGCGCTGGACGACCCGGCCCGCTACGTGGACCTGAGCCACCTGCCGCCGGCGTGAACCGGCTGCGCGGCTCGTGATAGAGTTCGACGCAACCGAAACGGCGTCGAGAGTCAGTCCCTTGCCCCCTGCGTCTCCCCCTTCTCCGCGGCGCGATTCCGTCCAGCAACTGCTGGACGACTGGAAGCGCGAGCGCCCCGATCTCGATCCCTGGCCGCTGGGCATCATCGGCCGCCTGTCGCGCCTGTCCACGCACATGGTGCGGCACGCCGAGGAATGGCTGGCGCCCATGGGGCTGACCTGGGAGACCTTCAGCCTGATCGTCACCCTGCGCCGCTGCGGCCCGGAGTTCGCGCTCAAGCCCTCGGACCTGATCAAGGTGTCGCTGCTGACCTCGGGTGCCGTCACCAACCGCATCGATCGCGTGCAGGAGCGCGGCCTGGTGATGCGCGAACCGGATCCCAACGACCGCCGCGGCGTGATCGTGCGGCTCACGCCCGAGGGCAAGGCGCTGGCCGACCAGGCCATCGCCCGCCACTTCGAGGCGATGGCGGAGCTGCTGCGGCCCCTCGGCCGCCAGGAAGCGGACAAGCTGGCCGCCATGCTGAGCACCCTGCTGTTCGCCATCGAGGCGGGCGACTAAGGCCTCAAGCCCGCGCTTCCACCGCCTGCGCGGCCAGCAGCAGTTGCGCCGCCACCGAGACCGCGATAATCCCCGGCAGCTTGCCCGGAATCGCCGGCAGCCCCACCGGACACACCAGCGCGTCGATGCCTGCCTCGGCCATGCCCCGCGCGCGCAGGCGCCGCTCGAAGGTCGTGCGCTTGGTGGCCGAGCCGATCAACCCGCAATAGGCGGCATCGCCGCGCTCCAGCACCGCGCGCACGATGTCGAAATCCAGCGCGTGGCTATGGGTCATGACCAGGTGCATGACGCCGGGCGCGGCGTCGGCGACTTCGGCCGCGAGGTCATCGGTCTGCAGCGTCTCGACCTGTCCGGGCAGCGGCTGGGGAAAAACGTTTTCGCGGGTGTCCAGCCACCGTATCCGGAACGGCAGCGGCAGCATGACGTGCACCAGCGCCCGCGCCACGTGCCCGGCGCCATACAGCCAGAGTTCGTACGGCCGCGCCTCCAGCCCGTGCAGCCGCGGCATGGCCTCGTCCCCATCCGCCAGCACCGAGAAGCGCAGCTCCACGCTGCCGCCGCAGCACTGGCCCAGCGAAGGACCGAGCGCGAAGCGGCGCGTCTGCTCGGCCGTGCAGCCGGCCTCGGCCTGCCGCAGCAGCGACTGCGCGTAGGCGATGGCTTCGTACTCCAGGTGGCCGCCGCCTATGGTGCCGGCAAAGCCTTCGGCGCCCACCAGCAGCGCCGCGTCGATGCCGCGCGGGGCGCTGCCCCGCACTTCCAGCACACGGACCAGGCACACGGCCCGGCCGCGCGCCGCGCGGGCGAAATCGGCCAGCCCCTGGGGCAGCAGCGCGGTATGCGTCATTGCTCCACGGCTCGCAGCACGGCCTCGGGCGTGGCGGGCGCCGACAAGGGCACGAGCGGGGTGCGTCCCTGTTCGCGCCGGGCCGCGGCCACCGCCTCGCGTATGGCGAAGAACGCGGCGAAGCCCAGCATGAAAGGCGGTTCGCCCACGGCCTTGGAGCCGTAGACGTTGTCCTCGCGGTTGGGCTCGGGCCAGAGCGCCACGTGGAAATCGGCCGGCACGTCGCCCGAGGTCGGGATCTTGTAGGTGGACGGCGCATGCGTGGCCAGCGTGCCGTCCGGCTTCCAGACCAACTCCTCGGAGGTCAGCCAGCCCACGGCCTGCACGAAGCCGCCTTCGATCTGGCCCAGGTCGATGGCCGGATTGATGGACCGGCCCACGTCGTGCAGGATGTCCACGCGCAGCACCCGCGTCTCGCCGGTCAGGGTATCGACCGCGACCTCGGTCGCCGCCGCGCCGTAGGCGAAGTAGTAGAACGGACGGCCGCGCATGGTCTGGTGGTCGTAGTGGATCTTGGGCGTGGCGTAGTAGCCGTCCGACCACAGCGACACGCGGGCGGCGTAGGCCGCCTTGGCCACGGCCACGAAATCGAGTTCGGCGCCGGGCACGAGCACCTTGCCGCCGCGTATCGACACCTGCGCCACGTCCAGGCCGCGCGTGCCCGCCACATGGGCGCGCAGGCGGTCGCGCACCTCGCGCGCCGCGAACTCGGCCGCCCGGCCGTTCAGGTCGGTGCCGCTGGAAGCGGCGGTGGCCGAGGCGTTGGGCACCCGGCCGGTATCGGTGGCGGTGATGCGCACCCATGCCAGCGGCACGCCCAGCGTGTCGGCCACGACCTGGCACACCTTGGTATGCAGCCCCTGCCCCATCTCGGTCCCGCCGTGGTTCACCGTGACCGAACCGTCGGTATAGACGTTCACCAACGCACCGGCCTGGTTGAACATCGTGGCCGTGAACGAGATGCCGAATTTCACGGGCGTCAGGGCCAGGCCGCGCTTGATCACCGGACTGGCGGCATTCCAGCGCGCGATGGCCTCGCGCCGCCCGGCGTAGCCGCAGTCGGCCTCCAGCCTCTCGATCAGCGCGGGAAGAATGTTGTCGGTGACCTGCATCCCGTAGGGCGTGCGGTCGCGGGGCGCATCGCCGTACAGGTTGATCCGGCGCACGGCCAGCGGATCCAGGCCGAGGTGGCGGGCGATGTCGTCCAGGGCCGCCTCGATCATGCCCACGCCCTGGGGCCCGCCAAAGCCCCGGAAGGCCGTATGGGACTGGGTATGGGTCTTGCAGCGATAGCTGTGGATGGCGGCGGCCGGCAGGTAGTAGGCGTTGTCGGCATGGAAGATGGCGCGATCGGCGATCGGCCCCGACAGGTCGGCCGAAAATCCGCAGGCCGCCGCCTGCATCAGGTCGATGGCCAGGATGCGCCCCTGGCCGTCGAAGCCCACCGTCCAGCGGCCGAGGAAGGGATGGCGCTTGCCCGTGATCAGGAAATCGTCGTCGCGGTCGAGCCGCATCTTGCACGGTGCCCCGGCGATGCGCGCCGCCACCGCCGCCCATACCGCGATGTGGCCGGCCTGGGTCTCCTTGCCGCCGAATCCGCCGCCCATGCGGCGGCATTCGACCTGCACCGAATGGGCCGGCACGCCCAGCGCATCGGCCACCCAGTGCTGCACTTCGCCCGGATGCTGAGTGGACGACAGCACTTTCATCGTGCCGTCCTCGCCCGGCATGGCCAGGGCGACCTGTCCTTCCAGGTAGAACTGTTCCTGCCCGCCCATCGCGAACTCGCCTTGCAGGCGGTGGGGCGCGGCGGCCATGGCCGCCTCGACGTCGCCTTCGGCCAGATGCACCGGGGGCAGCACCCAGGACTCGGCCGCCAGCGCCTCGGCTATGGTCAGGATGGCCGGCAGCGGCTCGACCTCCATCCGCACCGCCCGCGCGGCCACGCGCGCCGCCTTGGCGCCGGTGGCGACGACCAGCGCGACCGGCTGGCCCAGGTATTCGATCAGGTCCGCGGGCAGGATGGGTTCGTCGTGCCCCGCCCCCACCACGTTGGCGGCGGGCAGGTCGGTGGCGGTCACCACGCGGCGCACGCCGGGCACCGCCAGCGCGGCCGAGGCATCCAGGCTCTTCAATCGCCCGTGCGCGACCTTCGACAGCACGGGAGCGACGAACAGGGTGCCGCGCGGCTCGGGCACGTCGTCGACATACAGCGCGCGGCCGCTGACGTGCAGGTGCGCCGCCTCGTGCGGCGCCGCCACGCCGCAGGCCTGCGGCTCGGCCTTGACGTTCAGGATGCCGGGATGGTCGGGCGCGTTCATGCTTGTATCGCCGCGAGTTCGCCCAGGCGCGTGGCCGGCGCCTGCCGCGCCAGTTGCAGGCAGGAACGCAGCAGCAGGTTGGCCGCGGCCTGGCGCCGATAGGCCGCGCTGGCGCGCAGATCGTCCAGGGGATCGAATTCGTCGTGCATGGCCTGCCAGGCCGCCCGCATGCCGGGACTGTCGCGCAGCGCCGCGGCGGGCTGGTCCACCCGCAGGCCCAGCAGCGCCTGCTCGGTGCGCACGGCGCGGCTGGACACCGCGGCCATGCCGCCCGCCCCCACGCCGGCGGCCACGATGCGGCCGCCTTCCACGCGCAGCGCCGTGGCCAAGGCCACCGCGCTGATGTCCTGCTCGACCCGCTTGGACAGCTTCCAGGCATGGACCGCGACATCGGCGCCGGGCAGCGGCACACGCACGGCGCGGATGAATTCGCCCGGACGCAGGTCGTTCTTCTGGTAGCCGTGATAGAAGTCGGTCAGCGGCAGGATCCGCTCGCGGCCCTGCCGGTGCAGCACCACCGAGCCGCCCAGCGCGATCAGCAGCGGCGCGGTGTCGCCGATGGGCGAACCGTTCGCGACGTTGCCGACCAGCGTGGCGCTGTTGCGCACCGGCACCGAGGCGAAGCGGTCGAAGTAATCGATACAGGCGGCAAAGTGCGGCGCCAGCGCCCGCCACGCGTCCTCGACGGTGACCGCCGCGCCGATCTCCAGGCACGCGACATCCGCTTCCCAGCGCGACGATGCCAGCGCATCCCGGCCGATGCGATCGATCGTGGCCAGTTCGGACACCCCGCCTATCCACAACACGTCGCCCAGCGCGCGATGCTGCTTGGTCACCCACAGGCCGACGTCGGTCGCGCCGGCCACGATGCGGCTGTCCGGATGCGCCGCGCGCAGCGCCGCCAGTTGCGCCAGCGTGCGCGGCGCCAGGAAGCGCCCGCGCGCATGGCCCTCGAAACCTTCGGTGGATTCCGGCGCGGTCCAGGCTTGCTGCCCCGGCGCCACCTGCGCCAGGCGCTCGCGCATCCCGCCGGCCGTCTCGCCCTGCCAGTCCGGTGTGCACATCGCCTGCGCCGCGTCCAGGATGGGGCGATACCCCGTGCACCGGCACAGGTTGCCGGACAAGGCCCGCACCGCGTCGTCGCGGTCGACCGCCGCGTCATCGGCCAGCCGCCGGCCCTCGTACATGGCATACAGCGACATCACGATGCCCGGGGTGCAGAAGCCGCATTGCGAACCATGGTGCGCCACCATGGCCGCCTGCACGGGATGCAGGGCCCCGGGTTCGCCGATGTCGCCGGCGGTCGCCAGCAGCTTGCCGTCCAGCGCCGCCACGGGCTGGATGCAGGCATTGATGGCGCGCACACGAAGATCGCCGGCGTCGTCCAGGTCGGTTACCGCCACGGTACAGGCGCCGCAATCGCCTTCGGCGCAGCCTTCCTTGGCGGCA
The DNA here is from genome assembly GCF_003854895.1 of Pigmentiphaga sp. H8. NCBI lineage: Bacteria > Pseudomonadati > Pseudomonadota > Betaproteobacteria > Burkholderiales > Alcaligenaceae > Pigmentiphaga > Pigmentiphaga sp. H8. Next base: position 3,307,296 of record NZ_CP033966.1, read on the forward strand.
TGGCAGCCGGCCTGTTCCCTCAGCCATTCCAGCACTGTGAGGGCGGGCGGCAAGCCGCCCAGTTCGACCAGCCTGGGGCCATGCCAGAAGCGCACGGGGCGAACCCGCAGCTCCGGCGGCGTATCGGGGGAGGAAGGATCGGAAGCCATGTCGCTCAGCCAGGAGTACGCCCGCCGCGTCCATCGCGGCACGCCAGGGACCATATCCGAAACATACGCGCCCTGGCGGGGCTTGTCATCTTCATCCAAAGATGAGCATTATCCATTTTCATGGATGATTTGCCGGAGCTCCCATGCCCGCCTCCCCGCCCGCCACAGCCCCGGGCAGCACCGACCTGTCCCGCCTCAGCCTGACCGACATCCAGGCCTTCGTCACGCTGCTGGACACGCTGCACGTCTCGCGCGCCGCGATACGGCTGGGCATGGGCCAGCCCCAGCTGTCGGGCCGGCTGGCCCGGCTGCGCCGCCTGACCGGCGACCTGCTGTTCGCGCGCGGGCCGGGCGGCGTCGTACCCACCGCCACCGCCCTGTCGCTGGAGGCGCCGGCGCGGGAAATGCTGGCGCAGGCCGAGCACTTCCTGGCGCCCCCGGACGAATTCGATCCACGCAAGGCGCGCGGCACCCTGCACCTGGCCGCGCCGGACTATCTGGACCCCATGCTGCTGCCGCGCCTGGCCGGCCGGCTGCGCACCGCCGCGCCCGCCCTGGCGCTGAGCGTGCACCCGCTGACGGACGACCTGGACTACGCGCAGAAACTGGGCGACGGCCGCCTGGACCTGGTCATCGCCAACTGGCCCGACCCACCGGCGCAGTTGCACCGGCTGCCGCTGATGGAGGACGAACTGGTGGTGATGATGGGCAGCCACCATCCCCTGGCGCGCCGCGGCCTGACCGCGCAGGCCTATCTGCAGGCGCGCCACGCCGCGCCCACGGCGATGCGCCCTGGCCTGCGCAGCACGGTCGACGCCATGCTCGCGCGGCTGGGACACACGCGCCACATCGCGCTCGAATGTCCCGTGTTCAGCCTGATTCCCTACGTGCTGACGCAGACCGACCTGCTGCTGACCACCGGCAGGCGCTTCACCGATTTCTTCGCCAGCTCGCTGCCGGTCTCGGTGATGCCGCTTCCCATTCCGCTGCCGTCATTGCAGTACTACCTGCTGTGGCACCCGCGCGCGCGGCGCGACGGGCCCGTGCGCTGGCTGCGCGAACAGATCGCCGCCAGCGTGCGCGCGCCGGCCGTCAGCTCCCCCGATACGTACTCCAGCTCCAGGGGCTGACCAGCAGCGGCACGTGGTAGTGCTGGCCGGGCTGCGCGATGCCGAAGTCGAGCGCGACGCGATCGACGAAGCGCGGTTCGGGCAACGCCAGCCCGCGCGCGGCGAAATAGTCGCCGGCCTCGAACACCAGGCGGTAGGCGGCGGCGACGAGCTCGTCGCCTTCGAGCAGCGCCCCGTCCACGCGCCCATCGGCATTGGTGGACAGTTGCCGCAGCAGGACCGCCTGGCCGTCATCCATGCGGAACAGTTCTATCCTCATGCCCGCGGCCGGACAGCCATGGGCGGTATCGAGAACGTGGGTGGTCAGCTTTCCCATGGGGATCCTTTGATGGAACGCGATGGCGCGGCGCGCGCCGGCCGGCGCGAGGACAAAAGTGTATATAGTTTCGCTAGCGGCTACATCCCCGCCCGCGGCCCTTCCGCCCGGCATGGGAGAATGTCCATGCGTGTCCGTTCCGTTTCCACTCCTGATTCGTTGCCCGCGCCATGACAGCATATCCCCGCGACATGATCGGCTACGGCCGCCACCTTCCCGACGCGCGCTGGCCCAACCGCGCCCGCGTGGCCGTGCAGTTCGTCCTGAACTACGAGGAAGGCGCCGAGAACCACGTCCTGCACGGCGACGCCGCCTCCGAACAGTTCCTGTCCGAGATCGTGGGCGCGGCCGCCTACCCGGCGCGGCACATGAGCATGGACTCCATCTACGAATACGGCTCGCGCGCCGGCGTCTGGCGCATCCTGAACGAATTCGAGCGGCGGCGCCTGCCGCTCACGGTGTTCGGCTGCGGAATGGCGCTCGAGCGCAACCTGGAAGCCACGGCGGCTTTCCTGGAGCATGGCCACGAGATCGCCTGCCACGGCTGGCGCTGGATCCACTACCAGAACCTGGACGAGGCCACCGAGCGCGAGCACATGCATCGCGGCACGGAAATCCTGCGCCGGCTGACCGATGGCGCCTGGCCCCTGGGCTGGTACACGGGACGCGACAGCCCCAACACGCGCCGCCTGCTGGTCGAACAGGGCGACTACCTGTACGACAGCGACTACTACGGCGACGACCTGCCGTTCTGGACCGAAGTCGAGACGTCCTCCGGCGCGCGCAAGCCCCACCTGATCGTCCCGTACACGCTGGACGCCAACGACATGCGCTTCGCGACGCCGCAGGGATTCAATACCGCCGATCATTTCTTCCACTACCTGCGCGACACCTTCGACGTGCTCTACACGGAAGGCGCCGACAAGCCGCGCATGATGTCGGTGGGCATGCATTGCCGGTTGCTGGGCCGCCCCGGCCGCTTCACGGCCCTGCAGCGCTTCCTGGACCACGTCGAGAAGCATCAGGACGTCTGGGTATGCCGCCGCGTCGACATCGCCCGCCACTGGAAGCAAGAACACCCGTACACGCCGGCCGCCGGCTCCGCCTCCTGATTCCCGCCATGACCGCCTCGCTCACGCTCGACGTCCTGAATACCGCCGATCCCATCCGCTTCGTCCAGTTCCTGGACGGCCTGTACGAGCACAGCCCCTGGGTGCTGGAACGGGCCCTTGCCCTGCGCCCCTTCGCCTCGGCCGCCGCCCTCAAGTACGCGCTGTCGCAAACCGTGCGGCAGGCCAGCCGGGACGAACAGCTGGCGCTGATCCGCGCCCACCCGGAGCTGGCGGGCCGCGCCGCCGTGGCGGGCCAGCTGACCGAGGACTCGGCCGGCGAACAGGCGCGCGCCGGACTCACCCAGTGCTCGCCCGAGGAATTCGAGCTGCTGCAACAACTGAACGCGGCCTACAACAGCCGCTTCGGATTTCCCTTCATCATCGCGGTGCGCGGCCCCACGGGCGCCGGCCTGAGCCGCTACGACATCATCGCCGCCCTGGAACGCCGGCTGCGCCACGCGCCCGACCAGGAGTTCGCCGAGGCCTTGCGACAGATCGACCGGATCGCCGAGATCCGGCTGGCGGACCGGCTGTCGCTGACGCGCCCCTACGGCGACACCGTCATGGGCTGGGCCGAGACGCTGGCCAGCTATTCCGACTCGCCCGACCACCTGACCTGCACCTACCTGTCCGCGGCCCACCGCGCGGTGGCGGCCCGCATCCAGGCCTGGATGCTGGAGGCCGGCTTCGACTCGGTCTACCAGGACGCGGCCGGCAACGTCGTGGGCCGCTACCGGGCCGCCCCCACGGTGGCCGAGCCGCCGCTGGTGGCCACCGGCAGCCACTACGACACGGTCCGCAACGGCGGCAAGTACGACGGCCGCCTGGGGGTCCTGCTGCCTATCGCCGTGGTGGCCGACCTGAAGCGACGCAACCGCCGCCTGCCTTTCGACCTGGACGTGGTGGCCTTCGCCGAAGAGGAAGGCGTGCGCTACGGCAGCACCTTCCTGGGCTCGTCGGCCTACATCGGCCGCTTCGATCCCGGCGTGCTGGACGCCCTGGACGCGTCCGACGTCAGCATGCGCGAGGCCATGCAGCTCGCGGGGCTCGACCCGGAACAGCTGGGCAAGGCGGCGGCCGAGGCGGCGCGCCTGCGGCACTACTTCGAGATCCACATCGAGCAGGGCCCGGTGCTGCTGGAACGCAACCTGCCCGTGGGCGTGGTCACCTCCATCGCCGGCAGCGTGCGCCGCCTCATGACCCTGGCCGGCGTGGCCAGCCATGCCGGCACCACCCCCATGGACATGCGCCGCGACGCCGCCTGTGCCGCCGCCGAGATCGTGCTGGCGGTGGAACGGCGCTGCGCCCAGGCGCCGTCGCTGGTCGGCACGGTGGGGATGCTGAACGTGCCGCACGGATCGGTGAACGTCATCCCCGGCGCCTGCACCCTGTCGCTGGACCTGCGCGCCGCCGACAATGCCGTGCGCGACGCGGCCCTGGCCGACATCGAGCGGGAGGTCTCGGCCATCTGCTCGCGGCGCGGCATCTCGGTCGCGACCGAGGAACTGATGCGCGCCGCCGCCGCGCCCTGCGCCCACGAACAGATGGCCATGTGGTCCCGCGCCATTGCCGACCGCGGCCTGCCCGTCTTCGAACTACCGTCGGGCGCCGGCCACGACGCCATGAAGCTGGCCGAGGCCACGTCCATCACCATGCTGTTCACCCGCTGCGGCAACGGCGGCATCAGCCACAACCCGCTCGAGACCATGACGGCCGACGACGCCCAGCTGGCCGGCGAACTGATGCTGGACTTCCTGGAACAGATGGCGGCCGCCTCGTAGCGGGCCGCCGCGCCGCCCTCAGCCGCTGACCAGGCGCGCCAGCACCGGCGCGCCGTCGACGAACACCATCAGTTCGCCGGGCTCGAAGCGGCGCCAGACCTCGTTGGTGGTCAGGGGCTCGGTCACGATGACCGCGATGCGGTCGTCGGGCGTGGTGACCTGGGCGAAGTCCACGCTGACCTCCTCGTCCGACAGGCTGGCGGTGGCGAAGGGGTGCTGGCGCACCAGGTAGTGCAGGCGCGTGGAGCAATGGACGTACAGGGCCTCGCCGTCCGACAGCATGAAATTGAAGGTGCCGTGCGCGGCGATTCCCGCGCTCAGTTCGCCCAGGGCGTCGGCCAGGGCCTCGATGCCCGGATGACAGGCGAAGCGCGCCCGCAGGCATTGCAGCATCCAGCAGAAGGCCCGTTCGCTGTCGGTGTCGCCCACCGGCCGGTAGGGGCCGTCCAGCGCCGGGAGATAGTTCACCAGGTCGCCGTTGTGCGCGAACACCCAGTAGCGCCCCCACAGTTCGCGCACGAACGGATGGCAGTTCTCCAGCGCCACGCGCCCCACCGTCGCCTTGCGGATGTGCGCGATCACGTTGCGCGACTTGATCGGATAGTGCCGGATCAGGTCCGCCACCGGCGACAGCAGCGCCGGCTCGTGGTCCACGAAGTGGCGCACCCCCGCTCCCTCGAAGAAGGCGATGCCCCAGCCGTCGACGTGCTCGCCGGTACGCCCCGCGCGGGTGGCGAAGCCGGTGAAGCTGAAGACGATGTCGGTCGGCGTGTTGCCGTTCATGCCTAGCAATTGGCACATGGGGAACCTTCGCGGTGCAAGAAAACGGGCATGGATCCTGCTTTTGATACGGGTGGAAACCGGTACGCCCCCAACCGGGGAAACGCCGCACCAATGCGGGTTTACCTCGCATTGTTGGGGTGCGAAACCGGGATGTATTCTCCCCACAAAACCCGGGACGGCACAACCGTCCCCACTCACCCGAGGAAACCCCAGCATGAAGACGACACCTCGCACCCCGGATCGCCGTGCCGTGCTCGCCGGCCTGGCGCTGTCGCTGGCCACGGTCTGGGCCGCTCCCGCCGCCCACGCCCAGGATACCAAGATACGCTTCCAGCTCGACTGGCGCTTCGAAGGGCCGAGCGCGATTTTCCTGGTGGCGGCCAAGAAGGGCTATTTCAAGCAGGAAAAGCTGGACGTGACCATCGACGCCGGCAGCGGCTCGGGCGCGGCGGTGAACCGGGTGGCCTCGGGTTCGTACGAAATGGGTTTCGCCGACCTGGCGGCGCTGATGGAATTCCAGGGCAACAACCCCGGCGCGCCCAACCAGCCCACCGGCGTCATGATGATCTACAACAACACGCCGGCGGCGGTGTTCTCGCTCAAGAAAAGCGGCATCAAGACCCCCAGGGACCTCGAAGGCAGGAAGCTGGGCTCGCCCTCGTTCGACGGCGGCCGCCGGTCCTTCCCGATCTTCGCCCAGGCCAACAAGATCGACGACGCCAAGGTCACCTGGGTCAGCATGGATCCGGCGCTGCGCGAGACCATGCTCGCGCGCGGCGACGTCGACGCGATCACCGGCTTCTACTTCACCTCGCTCTTGAACCTGAACGCGCGCGGCGTCAAGGACCAGGACATCGCCATCATGTCCTATCCCGAATACGGCGTGAAGCTGTACGGCAACGCCATCATCGCCGACCGCAATTTCGCCAGGAATCATCCCGAGGCGGTCAAGGGCTTCCTACGCGCGGTGGCCAAGGCCACGCGCGATGTGCTGGCCGATCCGGCCGCCTCGATCGCCACCGTCAAGGAACGGGACGGCATCATCGACGCGCCGCTGGAACTCAAGCGCCTGCGGCTGGCGATCCAGACCGCCATCGACACGCCCGATGCGCGCGCCGACGGCTTCGGCGACATCGAACCCGCCCGCATGGCGCTGATGGCGGCCCAGGTCACCCGCACCTACGGCACCAAGACCTCGGTCAAGCCCGAGATGGCGTTCGACCGTTCGTTCCTGCCGGAAAAATCCCTGACGGCTTCCGTGCTGCGCGGCAAGTGACATGGCGGCCTTCGTCGATTTCCAGCGGGTCTCGCTGGCCTACAACGCTGCCCTGGAGCGGGCGGGCGACTACGCGGTCGAGGACATCAGCCTCTCGATAGACAAGGGCGAGTTCGTTGCCATCGTCGGCCCCTCGGGCTGCGGCAAGTCCACCTTCATGAAGCTGACGACCGGCCTGAAGTCGCCCACCCGCGGCACCGTGACCGTGGGCGGCAACCGGGTCACCGGCCCCCTGAAGATCGTCGGCATGGCCTTCCAGGCTCCCAACCTGCTGCCTTGGCGCACCACGCTCGACAACGTCCTGCTGCCGCTGGAGATCGTCGAGCCCTACCGCTCCAGCTTCCGGGCCCGGCGCGCCGAATACACCGACCGCGCGCGGGCGCTGCTGGCCACCGTCGGGCTGGGCGGCTACGAGCACAAGTTCCCGTGGGAGCTGTCGGGCGGCATGCAGCAGCGCGCATCGCTGTGCCGGGCGCTCATCCACGAACCCGAAATGCTGATGCTGGACGAGCCTTTCGGCGCGCTGGACGCGTTCACGCGCGAGGAACTGTGGTGCGTCCTGCGCGACCTCTGGAGCGAGCGCCGCTTCAACGTGGTGCTGGTCACCCACGACCTGCGCGAGGCCGTGTTCCTGGCCGATACCGTGTACGTGATGAGCAAGCGCCCCGGCCGCATCCTGTCCCGCCGGGATATCGAACTGCCACGGCCCCGGCAACTCGAGACCACCTATTCCGACGACTTCAACGCCCTGGTGCTGGAACTGCGCACCCAGATCGGACATTGACCGGCGCCCCGCGCGCTTTCCCGCCTCCCCACGCCGACTCGCCCGATGAACAACACCCTCGCCCAACGTCTCGCCCCGATCACGCTGCTGGCCGCCGTCATCATCCTGTGGGAGATCATCTGCCGGGTTTTCGAAGTGTCCGAGTTCATCTTCCCCAGCCCCTCGCAGATCCTGCAGGCCACCATCGACTACGCGCCGGTCATCGCCATGCATGCCTGGCGCACCTTCTGGGTCACGATGGCCGGCTTCGGCATCTCCATCGTGGTGGGCGTGGTGCTGGGCTTCGTCATCGGCAGCTCGCGCCTGGCCTACACGGCCGTGTACCCCTTGATGACCGCGTTCAACGCCCTGCCCAAGGCGGCCTTCGTGCCGGTGCTGGTGGTGTGGTTCGGCATCGGCATCGGCCCCGCCGTGCTGACCGCCTTCCTGATCTCGTTCTTTCCCATCATGGTCAACATCGCCACCGGGCTCGCCACGCTCGAGCCCGAACTCGAGGACGTGCTGCGTGTGCTGGGCGCCAAGCGCATGGACGTGCTGCTCAAGGTCGGGCTGCCCCGGTCGCTGCCGTATTTCTATGCCTCGCTGAAAGTGGCGATCACGCTGGCCTTCGTCGGCTCGACCGTGTCCGAGATGGCGGCCTCGAACGAGGGCATCGGCTACCTGCTGGTGTCGGCCGGCTCGGCCATGAAGATGCCGCTGGCCTTCTCGGGCCTGATGGTGATAGGCGTGATGGCCATGGCCATGTACGAGCTGTTCGCGCTGGTGGAAAAACGCACCACGGCGTGGGCCCACCGGGGCAACCAGGGCACCTGAGGCCGGACCCGTCTCCGAATTGAGACGCGCTGTAAGTATCGCTACATAATCCGGCCGGCGCGCGGGACACGCGCCGGGGCGGGCATACTATCGGGGTTCGCCCTCTTCGATCCCGAACCAGGTGCACCTCCCGAGTCCCGCGTCCGGCAAGGACATTCCGGCCGCGCGTGCGAGCGGGTCCACCCGCCCGCCGTCCGGCATCCAGCCCCACGGCTTCCTGCTCGTGCTCGACCGTGCCCGCGGCACGATCCTGCAGGCCAGCGCCTCCGTGCGACAGCACCTGAACGCGCCGCCGGCCGTGCTGCTGGGCCAGCGGCTGTCGTACCTGGTGCGGCCCGCCGACAGCCGCTTCCACGAGCGGCTGCGCGCCGCGACCCAGGCCGAACGCACGCCCCAGCACCTGGACACGGTGGCCTTCGTCGCCGTGGCCGGCCGCTTCGACCTGGTGGTCCACCGGTACGGCGGATCCATCGTGGCCGAGTTCGAACCCGTGGCGCCGACGGTCCGGCCGTCCGACCTGGGCGACTTCGTCGATCGCGCCCATCGCTGCCAGACCGCCGATGAACTGTGCGCCCTGGCGGTCGAACGCATTCGCAAGATGACGGGTTTCGGACGCGTGATCGCCTATGAACTCGACCTCGACGGCCATGGCCGCATCAACGCCGAACGGCGCGGCCGCGGCTATGCCTCGCTGCTGGGCCGGCGTTTTCCGGCCGACGACCCGTCGCTCGAGGCGCGCCGCGACGACCGTGCCCAACGCTTGAGCTACATCCCCGACACCGGCAGCGAACCCTCGCCGCTGGAACCTTCCCGCAACCCCGATACGGGCGCCTGCACGGACCTGAGCCTGGCCGGCCTGCGCGCGGCGCCGCCCGCGCTGCTGCACTGCCTGGAGAACGTGGGCGCCCGCGCGGCCATGTCGCTGCCGCTGATGTCGCAGGGCCGGCTGTGGGGCATGATCGCTTGCCATCACGCCCAGCCCCGGGCCATGCCGCCGGCCGTCCGTGCCCAATGCGACCTGCTCGTGCAGGTCGTCGCGCTGCAGATCGATGCCCGCCAGGCCCAGGCCGAAGCGGAGCGGCGGCACGAACTGCAACGCCTGATGGGTGTGCTGCTGGCCGCGATGTCCCGGCATGACAGCGTCCCCGCCGGGCTGGCCAGCATGCCGGCCCAACTGCTGGCGTTCGCGGATGCGTCCGGCGCGGCCATCGTGCATGGCGACGAATGCCTGACCTTCGGCCAGGCGCCCAGCCATCGGGCCGTGCAGGCGCTGGCGGCCCGCCTTGCGAGCACGGATGGCACCGGGCTCTTCCACACAGCCAGCCTGCCCGAGGCGGCGCCCGAATTCGCCGCGCTGCGCCGCGTGGCCTGCGGTGTGCTGGCCCTGCCGATATCGGAGTTGCATGCCAACTACGTGCTCTGGTTCAGGCCGGAGTGGACGCGCGGCCGCGCCCACCCGTGGGAACCCTGCGAGCTGGAAAGCGCGGCGGAGCTGCGTACCGCCATTACCGGCGTGGTGCTGCGCAAGGCCGAGGAACTGGCCGGCCTGGCCGACGAACTGGGCCGCATCAACCAGGAACTCGAAGCCTTCTCGTACAGCGTCTCGCACGACCTGCGCGCGCCGCTGCGCCATATCGCGGGCTACGCCGACCTGCTGCGCGAATACGAAGGCGCCCATCTGTCGGACCGCGGCGCGCGCTACCTCGACAATATCGGCGACTCGGCCCGCTTCGCCGGCAGGCTGGTCGATGCGCTGCTGACCTTCTCGCAGATGGGCCGCTCGGCCCTGCGGCCCTCGCAAGTGGACCTGGCGCAGGCGCTCGAGCAGATACGTCGCGAACTCGCCCCCGACCTCGACGGCCGCCCGGTGGAATGGATCATGGGCGACCTGCCGTCCGTCCACGCCGACGCCGCCTACATGCACCTGGCGCTGCGCAATCTGTTGTCCAACGCCATCAAGTACACGCGCGGCCGCGACCCCGCGGTGATCGAGATCGCCGCCGAACCGCGCCACGGCGGCCACGTCATCCATGTGCGCGACAACGGCGTGGGCTTCGACATGAAATACGTTGGCAAACTGTTCGGCGTATTCCAGCGTCTGCACCGCATGGAAGAATTCGAGGGCACGGGCATCGGCCTGGCCAATGTCCGCCGCATCGTCGAACGCCACGGCGGCCGCGTATGGGCCGAAGGAAGCCCTGGCCAGGGGGCGACCTTCTACGTGTTCCTGCCCGACGCCCCGCCCCCCGCCGCGACCGCGGCCGACCTGAAGGAGTGAGACCCCCGTCATGCTCAAGCCCATTCTGCTGGTCGAAGACAGTCCCCAGGACCTTGAACTGACCCTGATCGCGCTCGAAAGAAGCCAGCTCGCCAACGACGTGGTGGTCGCGCGCGACGGCGAGGAAGCCGCCGACTACCTGTTCCGGCGCGGGCATCATCAGGACCGGCCGGCCGGCAACCCCGCGGTCATCCTGCTGGACCTGAAGCTGCCCAAGATGGACGGACTGGAACTGCTCCAGCTCATACGCGAGGACCGTGGGCTACAGAACGTGCCCGTGGTCATGCTGACCTCGTCCAGCGAGGAAAGCGACCTGGTGCGCGCCTACGACCTGGGCGTCAACGCCTACGTGGTCAAGCCGGTGAATTTCCCGGATTTCGTACGCGCGATCGGAGAACTGGGCGTATTCTGGGCGGTGTTGAACGAGCCGCCTCCCGGCTCTCTGCGCCGCGCCGCCGGCCGCGGCAACCGCGACTCCCGGAGCCTGCCCACGTGAACCCGCCCGCCATGCGCGTCCTGCTTGCCGAGGACGATCCCCACGATGCGGAACTGACCCTGGAACGCCTGTCGATCGCGGGACTCAGCGTGGAGAGCGTGATCGTCAACAACGAGGCCGACTTCATCCGCGCCCTGGACGGCGGGAACTTCGACCTCGTGCTGTCCGACTTCCACATGCCGGGCTTTCCGGGCAGCGAGGCGCTGCGGATCGTGCGCAGCCACCCCAGCGCGCTGCCCTTCATCTTCGTCTCCGGCGTGCTGGGCGAGGAACACGCGGTCGACATGCTGAAGGAAGGCGCGACCGACTACGTGCTCAAGCAGCGCCTGGAGCGCCTGCCCATCGTCGTGAGGCGGGCCCTGGACGAAGCCCGCGAACGGCGGTCGCGGCACGATGCCGAGCGCCGGCTGCGCGAGAGCGAAACCTATTTCGGGCAGTTGATCGACGCGCTGCGCGATTACTCGGTGGCCACGCTGTCGCTGGACGGCACGATAGAAAGCTGGAATCGCGCCTCGGAATGGCTGTTCGGCTATCCGGCCGAAGAGGTGATCGGACGGCCCGGCGACATGTTCAACCTTCCGCCCGAGCCGGGCCAGCCCGAGCCCGGCTCGCTGCGCCAGCAGCTCGCCGACATCGGCACCGGCAACAGCCTGGCCGAGGAGCGCTGGCTGATGCGCAAGAACGGCGCCACCTTCTACGCCTCGGTGGTGACCACCGCCATCTTCGGCAACGGCGGCGCCGTGCACGGCTTCTCCCGCATCGTGCGCGACATGACCGACAGCCGGGTCGCGGCCGACCTGCTGCAGATGGCCAAGGAACAGGCCGAGGCCGCCAACCGCGCCAAGGACCGGTTCCTGGCCGTGCTCTCGCACGAACTGCGCACGCCGCTGGGGCCCATCTACGCGGCGGCGCAGGCGCTGGACCTGCGCCAGGACCTGGCCCCCGAATGCCGCCGCAGCGTCGAACTGATCAAGCGCAACGTCGAGGTCGAGGCTCGCCTGATCGACGACCTGCTGGACATCTCCAAGATCGTCAACGACAAGCTGAGCCTGCGCCTGGAACCCACCGATCTCGTTGGCATCCTGAACGGGATCGCCGAGATCTTCCGCGAGGAAGCCGCCGCTCGCCACATCGAGCTGCATTACACGCCCCTGCCCTACCCGGTCATCGTGCAGGCCGACCCGGCCCGCCTGCAGCAGATCGTCTGGAACCTGCTGAAGAACGCCATCAAATTCACGCCGCGCGGCGGCGAGATACGCGTCACCATGTACCAGCCGGTGCCGGGCAGGATCGCGGTGGACGTCTCGGACACGGGCATAGGCATCCCCCCGCAGGCCCTCAAGCGCATCTTCGATGCCTTCGACCAGGGCGAGGAAGACGCCGCCCAGTCGCGCGGCGGCCTGGGGCTGGGGCTGGCCATCGCCAGCTCGCTGGCGCAGCGCCACGGCGGCACCCTGAGCGTGCGCAGCGACGGCCAGGGCAAAGGCACGACCTTCACGCTGACGCTGGACGACCCGGCCAGCGGCTCCCTGCACGCCCCCACCGAGGAGACCCTTCCCGTGTCCGCTCCCCTGGTCCGCCCCGCCACCATCCTGCTGGTCGAGGACAACATCGATACCGCCGAGGCCATGCAGTTCCTGCTGGCCGAATACGGCTACGAGGTCGAGGTCGCGGAAAACGTGGCGGCGGCCTGCCGCTGCGTCGACGCCAGGCGCTACGACGTCCTGGTCAGCGACATGGGGCTGCCCGACGGCGACGGCATCGACGTGCTGCGGCGCTACGCTCCCCAGCCCGACCAGATCGCGGTCGCGCTCACGGGCTATGGCATGGAATCCGACGTGCGCCGCTGCCTGGACGCCGGCTTCGCCTTCCACCTGACCAAGCCGCTGGACATCGACCAGTTGATCCGCGTCCTGCAGCGCGACCCCCAGCCTTGATACCCCGGCGCTACCGTCGGTTTTTAAGGATGGGCTAAAATCGGGCGCAAATTATTTACTATTTTGCATAAATCGCCCGTCCCATGGACCGCTTCAAGCAGATCGAATCCTTCGTCTCGGCCGTCGTACGCGGAAGCCTGTCGGCCGCGGCCCGCAGCGAAGGCGTCGCGCCCGCCGTCATCGGCCGGCGCATCGATGCGCTGGAAGCCCGGCTGGGCGTCAAGCTGCTGATCCGCACCACGCGCAAGATCTCGCTCAGCGCCGAAGGCACGGAATTCTTCGAGGAATGCCAGCAGATCCTGCAAACGCTCGAGAACGCCGAGAACAGCGTGGCGGCCGGCGGCGAACATCCCAAGGGGCATTTCCGCGTCACCGCGCCCGGCGGTTTCGGCCGGCGCCACGTCGCGCCCCTGCTGCCGCGGCTGCTGGATGCCCATCCCGGCATCACCGTGACACTGGACCTGAGCGACCGGCTGGTGGACCTGGTCAACGAAGGCTATGACTGCGCCATCCGGATCGGCGACCTGGCCGACTCCAGCATGGTCAGCGTGCGCCTGGCCGACAACCGCCGCATGGTCGTCGCCGCGCCCGCCTACCTGCGCCGGCACGGCACCCCGCAGCACCCCACCGACCTGGCACGCCACAACTGCCTGTCCTTCGGCACCGGCGTCAATCAGGCGCGCGGCTGGCTCTTCGCCGTCGACGGCAAGACGACACCGCAGCGCGTATCGGGTACGCTGGAATGCACCGACGGCGCCGTGCTCCATGCCTGGACGCTGGACGGACGGGGGCTGGCATGGCGATCGCTGTGGGAAATCGAGGACGACCTCAAGGAAGGCCGGCTGGTGACGGTGCTCGACGAATTCGCCGCGCCCCCCAACGCCATCTACGCCGTGTATCCTCAGCGCAAGCATCTGCCGCTGCGCGTCCGGGTCTTCATCGACATGCTGCGGCAAAGCTACGCCAAGCGCCTGCCCTAGCCTTCCCGGGCTGGCGCCCGCCCAGGCCGCCGCGGCCGGCTCAGAACAAAGACACGCCATGACCAAACGCATTCCAGTTACCCCAGACTCCGTACGCTGCTCGACCTGCGGGCTGGGGCAGTTCTGCCTGCCCGTGGGCATGGCCGCGGAGGACGCCGGCCGCATGGACGAACTGGTGCAGCAGCGTGTGCGGCTGGCCCGGGGCGAATCCCTCTTTCGCTTCGAGGACGGCCTGGACGCCGTCTACGGCATCCGCTTCGGCACCCTGAAGACCTATCTCGAACTGGCCGACGGCCGCCAGCAGATCACCGGCTTTCACCTGCCTGGCGAAATCGTCGGGCTGGACGGCCTGGGCCGCAACAGCCACGCCTCGACCGCCATCGCGCTGGAGGACAGCGAGGTCTGTGTGATCCCGGTGCGCGACCTGTCCTCGCTGGCCAACCACCTGCCTTCGCTGCAGCGCCAGCTCATGCGGCTGATGAGCCGCGAAATCGAACAGGACCAGCAGATGCTGCTGTCCCTGGGCACGATGCGCGCCGAGGAGCGGCTGGCCGTGTTCCTGATCAGCCTGTCGGAACGCCTGGCCGCACGCGGCTATTCCTCGTCGGCCTTCGTGCTGCGCATGAGCCGCGAGGAAATCGGCAACTTCCTCGGGCTGACCCTCGAAACCGTGAGCCGCCTATTCTCGCGCTTCGCCAAGTCCGGCGTGCTGCGCATCCAGCAGAAGCAGGTCGAGATCCTCGACATGCCGGCGCTGCGGCGCCTGGCCGGCCCCCATTGCTAGCAGGAAATCGATGACCACCTCCCCCCAGGCGGGCGCCAACGCCCCCATGTTCGCCCAGGCCCGCGCCCTGGACCCGCAGCGCCACGCCCATCTGCGGTTCGACCGCCAGGCCGGCTACGCCTTCGCGCGCGGCCAGACCGCGGTGCCGCTGGTGGCCACGGAGTTCGCGATGGCGGCGCGCGACCTGCCCATCGTGTTCGCCGGCGAGGAGCAGATGCCCATGGCGGTGCTGGGCCTGCGCAACGCGCAGAACCTGATGGTGGACGACGCGGGGCGGTGGCGGCCCAGCCGCTACATTCCCGCGCACCTGCGGCGCTATCCGTTCATCCTGCAGGAAGATCCGGCCAGCCAGCGCTACGCGCTGTGCGTGGACGAGGACGCCGAACACCTGCGCAGTTCCGCCGCCGATGCCCAGCCCCTGTTCGAGGGTGGGCAGCCCGCTCCCGTGGTCGGGGAAATGCTGCAATTCCTGGGAGAACTCCAGGCCGGCCTGGCCATGACGCGCGACTACGTCGCGGCCCTGCGGGCCGAGAACCTGCTGATCCCGCGCCAGGTGGCCGTGGACCTGCAAGGCGGCGAGCGCGTCACGCTGGATGGCTTCCTGGTCGTTGACGAGACCCGCTTCGACCAGTTGCCGGACGCCACGGCCGCCGCGTGGATGCGCAAGGGCTGGCTGGCCATGACCTACTTCCATCTGCAATCGCGGCTGAACTGGGGCCACCTGGTCACGCTGGCCGGCTAGCCGCCGCGCCTCACGCCGCTTCCGGACACACCGGCGGCGTCGGGCCGGCTCCCACCTTGCGCAGGCTGGCGCCTATGTGCAGGTCGGCGATCTGCCGGCGCAGCCAGGTGTTGGCGCTGTCATGGTGGTAGCGCGCATGCCAGAACTGGCGCATGTGCGTATGCGGGGTCTGGAAAGGCAGCCGCGACCAGGTCGCCCCGGCCGCATCGTCGGTGATGGCCTGGGCGATGACCTCGGGCACCGTGACGATCAGGTCCGTCTGCGCCAGGATCTTGGGCAGCACCAGGTAGTTGGGCACGCGCAGCGCCACCTCGCGCCGGTGCCCCTGCTTGCCCAGTTCCTTTTCGATCTGCAGGTCGGTCTTGTTGGCCGTCACCACCAGGTGCCGTGCCGCGAGGTATTCATCCAGCGTGATCGCCTCGCCCGCCTTGCGAAAGCCGTTGCCCATCACGCAGACGTGCTGGTCGACGAACAGGCCCTGCTGGTAGAAGCCGCTCTGCAGCTCCTGCAGGTTGCCGACCGCGAGGTCGGCGTCGCCGTTCTCCAGCGCCGCCCGGTAATGCTCCCGGCTCAGGCTGCTGACCTCCAGGCTGATGCCCGGCGCCGACGATTTGAAGCGCGCCACGAGCTGCGGCAGCACCAGGAACTGGGAAAAATCGGACATCAGCAGCGTGAAGCTGCGCTGGCTGGAGGCCGGATCGAAGCCGCTGGCCTGCTCGAAACCGTTGCGCACCAGCTCCAGCGCGCGCAGCACGCTGCCCGCCAGTTCGGACGCATACGAGGTGGGTTCCATGCCGCCCTGCGTGCGCACGAACAAGGGGTCGTTGCATTGGTTGCGCAAACGCAGCAGGGCATTGCTCATGGACGGCTGGGACAGGCCTACCCGTTCCCCCGCGCGCGTCACGTTGCGCTCGAGATAGAGCGCCTCGAAGACCAGCAGGAGATTCAGGTCGAGCTTGTTGATGTCCATGGCAGCATGACTATATCCGCCGGGTCCCGAATAGACAATGCGGGCCCCGGCTTCCGACTGAACCCGGAAGCGGCTAGCGGATGAACCGCCGCACGTAGTCCTCGCCCAGGCCCACTTCCCGGTAGTGGCGCCTGCACATCTCGATCTTGCTGAACACGTCCTCGTAGCCGATCTGCATGCCCTGCTCGTCCAGGTAGACCATGGCGCCGCTGACGTTGAAAAAGGTGATCATCTCGTCGTGCTCGGCATTCGCGTCCACCGTCAGGGTGTGGATTTCGCCGGGCGGCTCGAACACGAAGCGGCCGGCCGAGGCCACCCAATCGTGCTCCAGGTAGCGCCAGGAGCCCTTGATGACGTAGCCGAACACCGGCGCGGGATGGATGTGCCGGCTCAGGACGCCCGAACGGCGCACCCGCAGCAGGTTGCACCAGCCGCCGCCCAGCGTGTTCAGGAACAGCGGACGGAACCAGACGTTGGGCGCCTGCGGCACCCAGACGCGCTCGTCGGCGGGGATGGCGTCGATCGCGATCTCGGGCAGGATGCCCGGCAGTTGCGCCAGGGGCTGGGCGAACACGGTTCCGGTCATGCCGGGTCTCCTTGCCGGCCATCACCGGCATCGTCGGGGCGCGCCGATGCGCGCAGGAAATCGAAGTCGCAGCCATGCTCGGCCTGCATCACGTGCCGCTGGTACAACCACTGGTAGCCGCGCTGCGCCATCGGCCGCGCGGGTGTCCAGCCGGCGCGGCGGCGCTCCAGCTCGGCCTCGTCCACCAGCAGGTCGATCGTGCGCCGCGCCACCGACAGGCGGATCGGGTCGCCGTTCCTGACCAGGGCCAGCGGACCGCCCGCCGCGGCCTCGGGCGAGACGTGCAGCACCACGGTGCCGTATGCGGTACCACTCATCCGAGCGTCCGAGATGCGCACCATGTCGCGCACGCCCTGGCGTGCCAGTTTGGCCGGGATCGGGATGTAGCCGGCCTCGGGCATGGCGGCCGCCAGCGGCCCGGCATTGCGCAGCACCAGCACGTCGTCGGGCCGCACGTCCAGGTCTTCGGCATCGAGCCGCTCGGCCATGTCCTCCAGGGTGTCGAAAACCACCGCCCTGCCGGTATGCTCGAACAGCGCTTCGTCCGCCGCCGCGCGCTTGATCAGCGCGCCGTGGGGCGCGAGCGAACCCGACAGGGCCAGCAGCCCGCCCTCGGGCTTGAGCGGTTGGGCGCGCGGCCGGATCACCGCGCGGTCCACCCAGGCGTCGCGCTGCGCGTCCAGCAGTTCGCCCACCGTGCGGCCGGTCACGGTCAGGCAGTCCAGGTGCAGCAGCTCGCGCAGTTCGCGCAGGATGGCCTGCACGCCGCCGGCCGCGTACAGGTCCTCCATGTAATGCGAACCCGTGGGCTTGAGATCGACCAGTACCGGCGTCTCTTCCGACAGCCGGTTCAGCCGCGCGGCGTCCACCGGCAATCCGAGCCGTCCGGCGATTGCCGTCAGGTGCAGGACCGCGTTGGTCGATCCGCTGATCGCCAGCAGCACCCGCAGCGCGTTGTCCACCGCCTTGCCGGTCACGATGGCGTCCGGCCGCAGGCCGTCCCGCGCCAGCCTGACCGCCTGCGCGCCCGAGGCCTCGGCGGCCCGCAGGCGATCGGCGTGGACCGCCGGAATCGCCGCCGTGTGCGGCAGCATCATGCCCAGCGCCTCGGCCACGCAGGCCATGGTGCTGGCCGTGCCCATGACCGCGCAGGTCCCCGCCGTGGTCGCCAGGTTGCCTTCGATCGCGCCGATCTCGCCGGCGTCGATGGCGCCGGCGCGGTAGCGGCCCCAATGCCGCCGGCAATCGGTACAGGCGCCCAGGCGCTCGCCGCGATGGCGGCCCGTCATCATGGGCCCGCCCACCAGCTGGATGGCCGGGCATCCGGCCGACAGCGCCCCCATCAATTGGGCCGGCACGGTCTTGTCGCAACCGCCCACCAGCACCACCGCGTCCATGGGCTGGGCACGGATCATCTCTTCCACGTCCATGGACATCAGGTTGCGAAACATCATGCTGGTCGGATGCAGGAACGGCTCGCCCAGCGAGATGCTGGGAAACTCCATGGGCAGCCCGCCCGCGGCCAGCACGCCGCGCTTGACCGCCTGGATCAGCTCGGGAAAATGCCGGTGGCAGTTGTTGAACTCGCCGCCGGGATGCGCGATGCCGATGACGGGCCGTGCCAGCGCCTCGCGCGTGTGCCCCATGGACAAGGCGAACGAGCGGCGCAGGAAGCGCGCGAACTCGCTGTCGCCGTAGTGGGTCAGGCCCCGGTCCAGGCCTTGGGGCGGCTCGTCATGCATGGACCGCCCCCAGACCGTCGCGCACGGCGGGATTCACCATGGCGCGAGGCTGCCGTCCTCCCAAGGCATCCAGCAGGTTGGCCACCGCCAGTTCCATCATCGCGCGCCGCGTCTCCACCGTGGCGCTGCCCGCATGCGCCTGCAGCACCACGTTGGACAGCGCGCACAGCGGACTGGCGGGGTCCAGCGGCTCGCGTTCCATCACGTCCAGCCCGGCTCCCGCGATACGGCCGTCCCGCAGCGCCTGGACCAGCGCCGCCTCGTCCACCACCGCCCCGCGCGCGGTATTGATCAGATAAGCCGAAGGCTTCATGGCCTCGAACTCGCGCATCCCCACCGAGCCGCGCGTCCCGGCGGACAGGGGGACGTGCACGCTCAGGAAATCGGACTCGGCCAGCAGTTGATCGCGCGAGCGGTAGGCGGCCAGCCCCTCTTGCTCGGACGGCGTGTCGCGGTTGCGATTGTGATAGATCACCCGCATGTCGAAGGCCTGCGCGCGCCGGGCCACCATGCGGCCGATGCGGCCCATGCCCAGCAGCCCCAAGGTCTTGCCCGCCAGGTCCGCGGTCAGCGGCGCGGGCCCCCGCATCCAGGCGCCCCGGCGCACGTAGGCGTCGCCTTCCACCATGTCCCGCGCCAGGCAGATCACGAAGCCCATCGTCAGGTCGGCCACCGCGCGATCGAGCACGCCCGGCGTATTGCAGACCAGCACGCCTCCCCGTGTGGCACGCGGCACATCGACGTTGTCGTAGCCCACGGCGAAATTGGACACCACCTTGACGGCCGGCAGCGCCTCCAGCGTGGCGGCGTCCACCGGGGTGCGCACCGTGCACAGCACGCCGCGCGCCATGGCGCGGTCGGCGGCGGATACCGCCTCGTCCAGCCGCTGGCCCGTGGGTACGTCGACGATCCTGCAGGCCGCCTCGATGGCCGCGCGCAGGTCGGGCGGCACGGGAGCGCTGACGATGACAGTGGGCAGGGATTGCGGCATGGCACTTCTCCGGATCAGATGGACGCTCATCCGGCGCTCAGGCCAGGGTGTACGCCGTTTTCACGGTGGTATAGAACTCGGCCGCGTAACTTCCCTGCTCGCGCGGGCCGTAGCTCGATCCCTTGCGGCCGCCGAACGGCGCATGCGGGTCCACCCCCGCCGTCGGGCAGTTCACCATCACCATGCCGGCCTGGGCATGCCGCTTGAAATGCGTGGCGTGCTTGAGCGAGGTCGTGCAGATGCCCGCCGACAGGCCGAACTCGGTGTCGTTGGCCAGGGCCAGCGCTTCGTCGTAGCCCGCCACCGGGATCACCGCCGCGACCGGTCCGAAGATTTCCTCGCGGCAGATGCGCATGTCGTTGGAGCAGTCGGTGAACAGCGCCGGCTCCAGGTAGTGGCCGTCCGTGGCGCGCGCCACCCGCCGGCCGCCGTGGGCCAGCGTGGCGCCCTCGTCGCGGCCGATGCGCAGATATTCCTCGTCCTGCTGCAACTGGCGCGCATCCACCACCGGGCCGATGTCGGTGCCCGGCGCCAGCGCGTCGTCCACGCGCAGCGCGGCCATGCGCTCCTTCATCGCCCGCACGAAGCGGTCGTGGATGCCGCGCTGGACGATCAACCGGCTCGATGCGGTGCATCGCTGCCCGGTCGAGAAAAAGGATCCCTGGACGGCGCACTCGACGGCCTGGCCCAGGTCGGCATCGTCCATCACGATCAGCGGGTTCTTGCCGCCCATTTCCATCTGCACCTTGGCGAACCGCTGCGTGGCCGCCCGCGCCACCTGCCTGCCGGTCGCCACCGATCCGGTGAAGCTCAGTGCGTCGATGCGCGCATCGTCCAGCATGGCCTGCCCGACCACGCTGCCGCGCCCCATGACGAGGTTGAAGACGCCCTCGGGCAGCCCGGCACGGCTGATGATCTCGGCCAGTGCCCACGCGCTGCCGGGCACCAGGTCGGCCGGCTTGAAGACCACCGCGTTGCCGTATGCCAGCGCCGGGGCGATCTTCCAGGCCGGGATGGCCAGCGGAAAATTCCACGGCGTGATCAGCCCCACGACGCCCACGGGCTCACGCGTGACCTCCACGTCCACGCCGGCCCGGGCTTGCGGCAGGCGGTCGCCCCGTACCCGCAGCGCCTCGCCGGCGAAGAAGCGGAAGATGGCCGCCGCGCGCGCCGCCTCGCCCACGGCCTCGGGCAGGGTCTTGCCCTCTTCGCGGGCCAGCAGCCGTCCCAGTTCGTCCTTGCGCCGCAGAAGCTCGATGCCGATGGCATCCAGGCATTCGGCGCGCTGTGTCGCGCTGGCCAGGCCCCACCCGGGTGCCGCATCGCGCGCCGCGCCGATCGCCCGCTCCACCTGCGCCGGCGTGGCGTGCGCATATTCACCGACCAGATCGCTCACGTCGGAAGGATTGATGTCGCGCGTGGCGTCCTCGCCTTCCAGCCATTGCCCCGCTACGTAGTTCGCATGCATGTCGTCGATTCTTACGTGACTGGCGCCGCTCAAGGCAGCATGACCTCGATCAGGCGCGGTCCGCGTTCGGCCATGGCGCGCCGGAACGATCTCCGCAGCTCGCTTACCGTCGTCGCGCGTTCGGCCTGCACGCCGAAGCCCGCGGCCATGCCCTGCCAATCCAGCTCGGGACGCGACAGTTGCAGCAAGTCGCGCACCGGCGGCGACGCAAGCTCGTAGCCGTTGCGGCGCATCTCGTCGATCAGGATGTTGTAGCGGCGGTTGGAAGCGATGAGGATGGTCGCGTCCGCGTTCTCGCGCGCCATCGACCACAGGGCCTGCACCGTGTAGAGCGCGCTGCCGTCCGATTGCAGGCCCACGACCTTGCGGTCCGGCGCGGCGACGGCGGCACCGAACGCGGCCGGGATGCCCTGCCCGATCGCGCCGCCGGTCAGCACGATGCTGGCATGGCGCGAGGTCCGCGCGGCGATGGCGTTGAAGGGAAAGGCCAGGGTCTTGCCCTCGGCCGAGATGATGGCCTGGTCCGGCAGCCAGGCGGCCACCACGCGCGCGGCGCTCTCGGGCGTCAGGTTCTCGCCCAGGTCCTGGTCGGTCACGCGTTCGACCGTCTCCAGGCCGCGCCGGGCCAGTTTCAGATCATCGGCCAGGGCCGCCAGCGTGGCCGCGCCGCCCCGCCCTTCCTGGCACAGCTCGACCATGCGCGCCGGATCGCCCAAGTAGCTGGGGTAGCCCTCCACGCCGAAGAACGCCACCGGACGCCGCGCGCCGACCAGCGCCACGAGGTCGAAGCCCAGCAGATAGGCATGGGCCTGTTCGGCCGCGGGATTGAAGCGGCGGATGGCCGGCAGGCCGCCGCCATGTTCGCTGCGCGCGGGGAAGGTCTCACCCACGACCTCGACGTTGGCCAGGCCCCGGAACCGCAGCGCCTCCATCAGCGCCGGCTCGTGCAGGGCGTCGCCTCCCAGCAGCAGCAGGATCTTCCTACCCGCGGCGACGTGGGCCGCCACCTGTTCGACCAGGCCGGCATCGAGCATCGCCGGCGTATCCGGCGCGCGGGCGGCGAAGACCGGCTCGTCCATCGCCGTCGCCTGCAGGTCCATGGGCAGGATCAGGGTATGGATGCCGCCCTGGGGCGCCATCGCGTTGGCCAGCGACTGGCGCACCGACATCACCAGCGAGGCCGGCGAATCGGCCCGGTAGACGCCGGCCGACACGGGCCGCGCCAGCGACTCGATGTCGCTGGCCAGCGGCGGATCGGCCTCCACATGCCACGACATGTGTTCGCCGATCACGTTGTAGACCGACGAGCCGGCGCGCCGGGCGTTGTGCAGGTTGGCGATGGCGTTGGCGAAACCCGGGCCGAGGTGGGTCAGCGTCATCGCCGGCGTGCCGCGCATGCGGTAGTAGCCGTCGGCGGCGCCCGAGCACACGCCTTCGAAGGCGCACAGGATAGGCCGCACCTGCGGCACGGCATCCATCGCGCCGACGAAGGGCAGCTCGGTCGTGCCGGGGTTGGCGAAACAGACCTCGATGCCCGAGGCGGCGGCGCTGCGCAGCAGCCATTCGGCGCCGGTCTGCCGATCGGAAGCGTTCATGCCACCATCTCCTGCCGCGTCGCCTCGGCCAGCGCCTCGTCGATGATGTCCAGGCCTTGTTCGAACACGGGCATGGGGGTATTGAGCGGGAACAGGAAACGGATCACGTTGCCGTAGCTGCCGCACACCAGCAGGATCAACCCACGCGCCAGCGCGTGCTCGCGCACGGCCTGCGCCAGCGCCGCCGAGGGCCGCCCCTGCTCGTCCAGCAGCTCCATGGCCAGCATGGGCCCGAGGCCGCGCACCTGGCCGATGCAGCGATGCCGGGCGCGCGCCGCCTCCAGCCGCTCGCGCATCGCGCGGGCCAGCCGGTTGCCGGTCTCCAGCAGGTCTTCCTGTTCGAACACGTCCAGGACAGCATGCGCGGCGGCCACCGCCAGCGGCGCGCCGGCATAGGTGCTGCCCAGGCCGCCCGGCGCCACCGCGTCCATGACCTCGGCCCGCCCGACCACGGCCGACAGCGGCATGCCGCCGGCCAGGCTCTTGGCCACCGTGGTCAGGTCGGCCGCCACGCCGAAATGCTCCATCGCGAACATCGCGCCGGTACGTCCCATGCCGCACTGGATCTCGTCGGCGATCAACAGCATGCCATGCCGGTCGCACAGCGCGCGCAGGCCTCGCATCAGCGCCCGCGGTGCGGGCTGGAAACCGCCCTCGCCCTGCACCGGCTCGATCACGATGGCCGCCACGCGCGCGGCCTCGACGTCGTAGCGCAGCAGGTCCTCCAGCGCGGCCAGGGAACGGGCCACCGCCTCCGGCGTATCGGCGGACGGGAACGGCACGCGGTAGACGTCCCCCGGGAAGGGACCGAAGCCGGTCTTGTAGGGCGCGACCTTGCCGGTCAGCGCCAGGCCCATCATCGTGCGTCCATGGAAGGCGCCCGTGAAGCCGATGATGGCGGTCCTGCCGGTGGCCGCGCGGGCGATCTTGACCGCGTTCTCCACCGCTTCCGCTCCGGTGGTGAAGAAGACCGTCTTCTTCGCGAAGTCGCCCGGCACCAGCGCGTTCAGGCGCTCGGCCAGCGTCACGTAGGAAGCATAGGGCACCACCTGGTAGCAGGTATGCGTGAAGCGCCGCGCCTGCTCGACGATGGCGGCCTCTACCCGGGGATGCCTGTGGCCAACGTTCAGCACGCCTATGCCGCCGGCGAAATCGATGTAGCGGCGGCCGGCCTCGTCGGTCAGCTCGCTGCCCGACGCCTGCGTGGCATAGATTTCGGTCACCAGGCCCACGCCCCGCGGACAGGCCGCGTTCTTCCTGTCGGTCCAGCTAGCGGTCACGACCCCTCTCCTTGTTGATGGCCGTCGGCCAGGCCGACGATGTCCTGCGCGAACACGGTCCGTTCGTCATCGCCGACCAGCTCCGGCTCGGACGGGTGTTCCACGTAGCGGCAGATCAGCCAGACGCCGTCCTGCGGATTCTCGATCAGCTCGACGATGGCGCCCTCGTTGGTCCGCAGCCGGGCTCCCGGCTTGATGTCGATCAGATTCAGCGCGTTGTGTCCGCTCATGCTTCACCCTTCGGCGCGGATGTTCGCCAGCCGCGCCACTTCCTTCCACCGCGCCAGTTCGGCCCGGTTGAAAGCGGCATAGGCGGCCGCGTCCTTGGTGGCGACCTGGAAACCCACGGTCTCGAAACGCTGCACGTTCTCGGGCTGCTGCGCGCCGCGCACGATGACCTCGCCCAGTTTGCGGATGACGTCGGGCGGCGTGCCGGCCGCCGCGTAGGCGCCCAGCCAGCTGGTCACGACGAACTCCGGCATGCCCGACTCCATCATGGTCGGCACGTCGGGCAGGTCCTTGGTGCGCTGGGCACTGGTCACCGCGATGGCACGGAGCGTGCCGGCCTTGACCAGGGCATTGACGGCGGGCGCGTTGGCGAACGCCATGTGGACGTCGCCGTTGCGCAGGCCCGAGATGACTTCGCCGCTGGACCGGTACGGGATGTGGATCACCTTGGTGCCGGCCTGGAGGTTGAACAGCTCCGAAGTGAAATGGGCCGAGGTGCCCACGCCGTTGGTGGCGTAGTTCAGCTTGCCGGGGTTGGCCTTGGCGTACTCGATCAGTTCGCTCACGTTGCGCGCTTTTACGTCGCGCCCCACCAGCAGCACGTTGACGAACTCCGCCACCTGCGCCACCGGCGTGAAGCTGGCCTGGGGATCCACCGGCAGATTGGGATTCAGGATGACGGGCAGGATCAGGCCGCCCAGGCCCCCCGACAGCAGCACGTGACCGTCGTGCGGCTGTTGCAGCACGTATTGCTGGGCGATCGTGCCCGTACCGCCGCCCTTGTTCTCGACGATGGCGGGCTTGCCGAGTTCCTTGCTCAGGATTTCCGCCATCAGCCGCCCGGCGATGTCGGTCACGCCTCCCGGCGGATAGGCGACCACGACCTTCATCATGCGCGACGGAAAACCGTCCTGGGCCCACGCGGGACAGCCACCCAGCGCCGCGGCGCCGGCCAGCATCTTCAGCACATCTCGACGATCCATGTTTCGATACCCCCAGTCAGAAGAAGACGGTCAGCGCCTTGCCCAGCAGCACGGTCTGATCCAGCAGGATCTCGCGCCGCAGGACCTTCCAGCCCGATTCGGTGCGGCTCAGCGTATCGTTGCGCTTGCCGACGAACCAGGCCACCTCGGTGTCCAGGCGGTTCTGGTAGACGATGAAGCGCGAACGGGTCCGGATTTCCTCGTCCAGCCCGGAGCCGGACGTCTCCAGGATGCGTACGTTGGTCAGCAGGTGCGAGGTGCGCGAGGCGGGTTCCTCGGCCCAATGCATGCCGGTGTTGATCTGCTCGACCCGCTGGCGCAGCGTCGGCAGGCCTTCGTCGAACCACGCGGCCTCGAGCCCCTCCCGGGTCCGTTCGCGTTCGCGGTTGTCGCGCCTGACGTTGCGCGCGATCGGCATCCAGTAGCGGATGTCCTCGTGCAGCAGCGTCAGCCATTCGTCGAAGCGGCGCTCGTCCAGCAGGTCGGCCTCGCGGTAGAAGAACTGTTCGACCTCGCGCAGCAGGAAGGCGTGGTCGGGATTCAGGTGAGTGTCGGTCATGGCGCGCTCCGCTTATTCGCCGTAGGTGGGCATGAGGTCGTCCCACGAGCGCCCTTCCATGAACTGCGCCCATCTCGCGTAGTAGTTCCGGTTGTTCTCTTCGGTGAACTCGCCCGTCGTCACCGCGCCGCGCAGGCCCGGCACCGGCTTGGCGTGCCCGATGCCCATCTGGTAGTTGTAGTGCAGCGTGCGGGCGATGGTGCCGGTGCTCGACTCGGTGGCGTAGCACCAGTTCTCCATGTCATCGGACTCGGTCATGCCGCCCGGCCCCGAGTAGCGCAGGTAATAGGCGCGCGCCGCGTCCTTCACCTCCTGCGGGGCGTCCTTGTCCACGAGATAGATGCGCCACATCTCGGTCTCGGTCGCGCTGACCGGATGGAACACCGCGATGGTGCGCGGCTGGCGGCCGTGCACGGCCATGTTGGGGAATATGGTGCCCACGCTGTGCAGCACGCGCATGGTGCCGGCCAGGTTCCGCTCGCGTTCCTCGTACACCTTGCGGTAGTACTGCTCCACCTCGGGATAGTTGGCGAAGATGGGCGTATAGGGATTTTCCTCGTAGTACGGCGCGCGTCCGACCAGCCCGTGCCCCAGGTCCTTGAAGGAGATCGACACCCGGTGCGGCGTGGGATCGCGCCGGCCCTTGCCGCCGGGCCCGATGCCGACGACGTCCACCGACCGGTGGCTGATGTCGTGGTAGAGATCGGCGTTGAAGTTCTCGGCCGCGGTCTTCCAGTTGCAGGGAATGCGCCATTTCTGCACGCCGCCTATCATCTCCGATCCGCCCGCGCTGCCGTCGCGATGGTCCAGGGCGAAGTCCAGATACAGCTTCATGTCGCCCAGGTAATCTTCGAACGACGGCGCGTTCTCGTCCCAGGTCGCCCAGATCGTGCCCTTGTAGTTGACCAGCTTGGCCACCGCCTTCAGGCCCCAGTTCTTCTTGTCCAGCTCGCCGTAGTAATGGGTCTTGAAGCCCGGCACGCCGACCAGTTCGCCGGCCCGTTCGACCAGCTTGCCGTCGGTGGAATAGCTCCAGCCGTGATAGGGACAGGTGAAGGTGCGGTTGTTGCCCTGGTCGTAGCGGCACAGCCGCATGCCGCGGTGCAGGCAGCTGTTGAGCAGGACCTGCAGCTGGCCCTGGCGGTCGCGGGTCAGGATGACCGAATCGTTCCCCATCCGGCTGACGAAGTAGTCGTCGGGATTGGGCACCATGCTCTCGTGTCCGACGAACAGCCAGGCACGGGAGAAGATCTGTTCCATCTCTTCCTGGAAGATGTCTTGATTGACGTAGACTTCGCGGCTGACCGTGCCCAGCTCGACGTCGACCAGTTGCTGCGGGGACCACTTCCGACTCATGTGTCGTTCTCCGGATTGCGTGAACGGCGGCGGGGATGCGGGCGCGGCCAGATGGCGCGCCGGCGTCCTGCCGGACATGTGTCTAAGGTAGAGGTGGGGCCTTCGGGTGTCTACGCGGGCCCAGCCATACCGGGTATGGCTGACGTGAATATCGGGCCCGCGCGGCCGGGACGGCGGGGTACCGTCAGCGCAGGGAATGGACCACCCGCGCCCCATAGCGGGACAGCAGGCCGCGCGCGGCGCGGACTTCCCACAGCTGGTCGCCCCCCTGCACGCGCGCCATCATGCGGGCCATCAGCGCCATGTGGTCGGAACTGGGGATGGGGCACGCATAGCGCACCAGGTTGGTCAGCGCGCGCAGCGCCAGCGGCGGGGAGTCCAGCGCGCAGGCGGTGGCCAACGCCCGCTCCAGCCAGGGGCGGAACACGCTGGCCGGCTGTCCCTGGCGGAACAGTTGCTTGCCCTTGATGCGCTCGAATTCGGACTGCACGTAGCGCGCCTGGGTTTGCGTGACCTCGCGCAGCCCGTGCGCCGTGGCGTCCAGCCCCGCGCCCACGTCCTCCACCAGGTCGCAGGCGTCGGTCCAGCGCGCGACCAGCAGCGGCGCGATGCCCTTCATGATGGCGGGAATCCTCTGGACGCAGGAGGCCATCTCCCCCAGCGCCGAGGCATCGCCGCGCACGGCCTTGACCCAGGCCTCGCTGGTCTCGGCGCAGACGGCCCACAGCGGCGTTCCCATTTCGCGCGCGATCTGCAGCGCCTCGGACGACAGGGTGGCGACCTGGTCGACCTCGCGGTTCAGGCGGTGCAGCTCGGTGGCCGACACCAGCGCGTACAGCAGCGAATAGCGGTGGCCGATCCGGCGCGCGTGGGCCACCGATTCGCGCGAGGCCTGCAAGGCATCCTCGACGTGGCCGGTGTGCCAGCAGGCGATGGACAGAACGGCCAGGTTCGTCACGCGGGCGTCCTCGCCCAGGACCAGGTTGGCCTGCTGAGGCTGGTAGGCCTTGGCGCCGTGTTCGAGATCCGCCACGGCTTCGGCGAAGCGCCCCAGGAAAAAATGGCTGTAGCCCCTGGCGTAATAGGCGTGGGACAGAAGATTGGGATCCTCGGCGGCGCCCGCCATCCGCAGCAGCGTTTCTGCCAGCGTCAGCGTCATCGAGAAATTGGCCCACGAGCTGGCGCTGGTCCACAGCCCCCAATAGATCGGGAACAGCCGGGGATCGTCGCCCAGCGGCTGCGCCAGGGTCAGCGCCGACCGGAAGGTCTCCACCGCCTGCTCGGAACCGAAGCCGTAGAGCGCGCACAGCTGGATGCCGAACTCCATCCGGATGCGCAGTTCCTCCATGATGGCGTCTATCCCCTCGCCCTGGCGCTCGAACCATTCCAGGGCGCTGCGGTAGTAGCTGACGGCCTCCCGATAGGCGCACTGCGCGGCCGCCTTGCGCGCCGCCTCGAGCAGGTACTTGACCGCGGGGGCGCGGCTGCCTGCGCCGGAGTAATGCCAGGCCAGCACCTCGGGACTGCCCTCGGCCAGGCTCGACTCGAGCCGCCGGGCCAGGCGCGCATGCGCCTGGACGCGCGCCACCCGCGTCTGCGACTGGTAGGCCGCCTCGCGCAGCAGGGCATGGCGGAAGGTGTAGGTTTTCTCGTCGCAGCGCACGATGATGTTCTGGCGCAGCATGATGGCAAGCGCCTCGGCCAGTTCGGCGCGCGGCTCGCCCGTGGCCTCGGCCAGCAGGTCCAGCGTGAAGTCGCCGCCCACCACCGAGGCGAACTGCGCGACGTGGCGCGCCCGGCCCACGCTGTCGATGCGGGCCATCAGCAGGTCCTGCAGCGAGGCCGGCAGCGACCAGGGCGCCACCGGGTCGCGCCGTTCCGCCAGCACGTCGCGTGTCAGTTCCTCGGCATACAGCGGTATTCCTTCGGAAAGCTTGATGATGTCGCGCAGCAGGTCCGCATCGATGTCCTTGCCCTCGGCCACCGCGTGGACCAGGTCGACGACCGCGAAATCGTCCATGGGCCCGAGATCGAGATGGTCGACCTCGACCGAGTGCTTCCAGGGCGGCACGAATTCGGGACGGGCGGTGATCAGCAGCATCCTGTCGGGCAAGGGACACTCCACCAGCAGCGCCAGGACGTCGCGCGTGGACGGATCGGCCCAGTGCACGTCGTCGAAGCAGATCACGCCGCCCGGGGGCACCATCACGCGCAGCAGCTCATGGCACAGCGAGCCGATCTCTTCCACGCCGCCGGGCCCGCCCGGCCCCGGCGCGCCCATCTGCGCCCCGGCCAGCATGCGCTCGCCGATTGCGTCGAGTATGCGCTCCGCGCTTTCAGGCAGGCCGGGCTGCTCGGCGGCCAGGCGCTCGCGCCAGGCGCGCATCCAGCGCACGAAGGGATGGTAAGGCATCTGCCTGAGCGCGGACGAGCACTGCAGGACCACGCGCTCGACCTGCAGGGTGTCGCAGAAATGCTCGACCAAAAAAGACTTGCCGAGTCCCGCCTCGCCCCGCACCAGGCCGACGTAGCCCCCTCCCCGGTGGTACGCATCGACCAGCCGCGCCATTTCCTCGTCCCGCCCGCAGAACGCTCGCGCCGCCTCCGGCCGTTGCGGGGAACGCTGTCCGCTGACCAGGAACACGTCCACCTCGACCCCGCGGGAACGGTCGGTCAGTTGTCCCGCCGATTCGGTGCTGTATCCGTCGCCCAGCAGGTGCAGGGTGACGTCGCTCACGGCCACGCCGGATCCCCCGGCCATGGCGCCGAGCTGGAAGGCCAGGCGCGACACCATGCCGCCGGCGTCGGGCACGTCGTTCTCGGTGGAACTGATGGCGATGCCGGTATGCACGCCCAGGGCCGCGCGCACCGGCAGGTTCGTCGATTCGTCGCCCCATTGCCGCGACCAGATGCTGTCGTGGCAAAGCAGCGCCGCCGTCACGGCACGCCGCGCGGCGTCTTCCTGCGCGAAGGGATAGCCGAAGTAGCCCAGCAGGCCGCTGGGCATGCGCACCACGTGCGCGCCGGCGGCCCGCAGCGTGGGCTCGCAACAAGCCATCAGCTGGTGCTGGACCTCGGCGATGTCCTCGGGTTCGCCGGTCACCTCGAACTCGCACGACAGCACGGTCAACTGGCGCCGCTCCCCCAGCGGCGCCTGCCGACGCGTGCCGGCCTCGCGGCCCGCGGCGGGCGTCTCCAGCAACGCGGCCACGGCGGCATCCGGGGCAGCGCCCAGTTCCATGTCGAGCAGGTGGCGATAGCGCTGGAATTCCCGTCTTGCCCGGTCCAACTGGCCGGCCTTTACCAGCAGGCGCAGCATCTGGTGCCAGGCCGCGTCGTCCAGCGGCGCCACGGCCACCCATTGCTCGGCGCATTCGATGCCGGCCTGCAGGTTCCCTTCCCGCTCGTGGCTTTCGACCAGCATCCCCAAGGCCTGGAGATAGCGCTGGTGATACTGTTCGCGGCGCATCTGCACCCAATTGCCGAAATCGGGCGCGTCGTCCAGCTCCAGTCCCTGGAGGAACTCGCCGCGATACAGCGCCACCGCATGGGCGATGCGTTCAGCATCGATGATCGCGCCCATGGCCAGGGCGCGCTGTTCGCTGTCCAGGACGGACGTGAAGGCCCCCACGTCGGTCCACAGCCCGGCCTCTGCCCGCAGCCGCAGCACGTCGCGGCTGCTTTCGATGGCATCGGGCTTGAGCGCGTCTTTCAGCAGGAACAGCATGCGCCGCAGATTCTCCCGGCCGGCCTGCACGCTGGCGTCGGGCCACAGCAGGAAGGCAAGCGCCTCGCGCGTATGGAAGCCACCCTCCAGCGCCAGGTACGCCAGCAACGCTCTTGCCTTGTTGTAACGAATGGAAAGCGGTCCATCCGCGCTTTCCATGGCCAAGGGCCCCAACAGGTACAAAGAGAGCGAAGATCGCATAGCTTCTGGGATGCCGCGCAATAGAAATCCGAAGGGAATCGCATCGTGGGAAGAAGGCCCGCCAGGGGCTTCCCAGCTGGCCGCCGCCCCGGCTTGCGGCTCATGCGTGACGCGCCAGGCTGGTGCCGAGCATGCCGGAGTTTTTTTCCTGGTTCTTTACACCACTTTAAAGTGATTTAAATACATCATTTATAGACCGCTTTCCAGGGGCTATCGTTCCGTAAATCTTTTCCAATTGAAAAGAATGTCACAATCATGCGAGTTTGGCATGTGCAACATGTTTCAGTCGGTTTTGCGACCACAAAGGAAAGATCGGACGACCCGCCGGGAACGAGGGAAGTCCCCGCTTCCGGCGGGCATGGCCCGTCAGTGCGCGCGCCGGGCCTTGGCGGCGATCAGCGCGGCGAAGAAGGCCGCCAGGCAGAACGCAAGAAACGCGCCCAGATAGGGCCCCTGCCGCAGGCCCGCGTCCAGCATGACGCCGAAGGCGAGCGGCGCCAGCGCCGAGCCCGTGTCCATGCCGGAATAGACCAGTCCGTAGACCGACCCCGTGGCGCCGCGCGGCGTGACGCGGCGTACCAGCATGTCGCGGGACGGGCCCGCGACGCCCGCGCACAACCCCGCCAGGGCCACGCAGGGCACGGCCGCCGCCGCCGGCAGCCAGCCCATGGCCAGCAGGGCCAGCAGCGCGCCGGCCGCCACGAAGGACATGCCGACGATGCGCTCGCTGTGGGGGCCGCTGGAAACCAGGAAGCCGCCCAGCACCATGCCGCAGGCGCCGGCCACCATGTAGCCGGACAGCGCCGTGCTGGCGGTCACGCTGGAGATGCCGTAGATGGATCCCAGGATCGGAATGGTGTAATTCTGGACCGCCGAGATCGCCACGGACGAGAACATGAAGAACAGGAAGGCGCCCCAGACCACGGGATTGACCAGCAGCGCGCCCAGCGAGGTGCCGGCCGCGGCCGCTTCCAGGCGGCGGCCGCGGGCCGGCCGGCGCGCCGCCTCCACCGCCAGCAGGCGCCGGCCCACCACCGTCATGGTCAGGATGACCGCTACCAGGAGGCCCGCGCCGAAGGCGGCCACGCGCCAGTTGAACAGGTGGGTAAGCGTCGTGATGAATATGGGCGTGGTGGCCCAGCCCAGGTTGCCGGTGATGCCGTGCGCGCTGAAGGCATGCCCCAGGCGGGGGTTGCTGACGCGGCGGTTGAGGATGGAGAAATCGACGGGGTGGAAGACCGAGTTGCCGATGCCGGCCACCACGGCCCCCGCCATCAGCCAGCCATAGTTGCTGGCCAGGCCCAGCAGCAGGCCCGCCACGACGAAGCAGGCCAGCCCGAACCACAGGACGGGACGCGCGCCCGCCCGGTCCACCACGAAGCCGGAACTGGCCTGGCCCACGCCCGAGATCGCATAGAACACCGCGACCAGGACCCCCAGTTCGGCGAACCCCAGTCCGAACTCCGTCGCCAGCGGCGCGAACAGCGAAGGAATCACCAGTTGGAAAAAATGGGAACTGGCATGGGCGATTCCCACCAATCCGATGACCTTCCAGTCGAGCCTGCGCCGGGCGAACTTCATCCCGGGGGCGGCCAATGCTTGCTGCACGTCGTCTCCTGCTTCTTGCACTGCGGCCTGCGCCGCGAATCCTGCCCCTGCCGGCGCCCTAAGTCGATCGCCGGATGACCGGCCAGGCCCGCTGCAGGTAATACATCATCGACCACACCGTCAGCACGGCGGCGATCTCTATCAGCCGCGATCCCCACCACAGCAGGTCGATACCCAATACGCGCCCGCCATACAGCAGGCACGGGATGGCCGTCATTTGCGCCGCGGTCTTGAACTTGCCCAGCCAGTGCACGGCGACGCTGGTGCTGGCGCCGATCTTGGCCATCCACTCGCGCAGGGCCGAAATGGTGATCTCGCGGCCGATGATGACCAGCGCGATCATGGCGTCGACCCGCCCCAGGTTCAGCAGCACGAGCAGCGCCGCGCTGACCATGAGCTTATCGGCCACGGGGTCCAGGAAGGCGCCGAACGAGGAAGTCTGGTTCAGCCGCCGCGCCAGCCAGCCGTCCAGCCAGTCCGTCAGCGCGGCGAAGATGAACATGCCCGTGGCCACCGCATCGCGCACGGCCGTGGGCAGCACATGCTCCGGTACGTAGTACACGCTGACGACCAGCGGGATCATGGCGATCCGCACCCAGGTCAGGATAATCGGCAGGTTCAGAGGCATGGTCGAATGCTAACAGGCTACGGGGAAAAGTTCTCGGGAAGGCTGGGGCTGTGGACAGGCCCTAGTGCAATTGCCGGTGGATGCGCTCGGCCAGCTCCAGGGAGATGCCCTCGACGGACGCCAGGTCCTCCACGCTGGCCGAGACCACCCCGCGCAGGCCGCCGAAGCGCGCCAGCAGACGCTGCCGGCGCTTGGCGCCGACGCCCTCGATTTCCTCCAGCCGCGACACGTTGCGGGTCTTGGCCCGCCGCGCACGCATGCCGGTGATGGCGAACCGGTGGGCCTCGTCGCGGATCTGCGCGACCAGCATCAACGCGGCCGATTCGCCCCCCAGCGCCAGCGGCTCGCGGCCGTCGGCGAAGATCAGCGTTTCCAGGCCGACCTTGCGCCCTTCCCCCTTGGCGACGCCGACCAGCAGGCCGATGTCCAGCCCCAGTTCGGCGAATACCTGGCGGGCGATCTCGACCTGCCCCTTGCCGCCGTCGATCAGCACGACGTCGGGCATGATCCCGCCCCCGTCGGCGATTTTCTCGTAGCGGCGGGTCAGCACCTGCCGCATGGCCGCGTAGTCGTCGCCGCCGGTGATGTCGTCGATATTGTAGCGACGATACTCCTTGGGCTGCATCGCGTGGTGGTGATAGACCACGCACGAGGCCTGCGTCGCCTCGCCCGCCGTATGGCTGATGTCGAAGCACTCCATGCGCAGGGTTTCCAGCGCGGCCTCGTCGGCGTCTATGCCCAGCACCTGGGCCAGGGCGGCGGTGCGCGCCTGCTGCGACCCGGCCTCGGCCAGCACGCGCGCCAGCGCCAGTTCGGCGTTCTTCCTGGCCTGTTCGAGCCAGCTCTTGCGCACGCCCTGCGGCTGCTTGACCAGATTGACCTTCGAGCCGGCCTGCTCCGCCAGCATCGCGACCAGGTCGGCGTCGGGCAAGGGATGCGACACCACGATGGTGCCGGGCAAGGCGCGGTCGATGTAGTGCTGGGACAGGAAGGCCTCCAGCACCTCGGCGGGCGAATCGCCGTCGGTATGCGTGGGGAAGAAGGCCTTGTCGCCCAGGTGGCGCCCGCCCCGTATCATCGCCAGGTTCACGCAGACCTTGCCCCCCTGCATGTCGACCGCGATCACGTCGGTATCGCCGCTGCCCCCTTCCATGGTCTGCTGGTGCAGCACGCGGGACAGCGCCGACAACTGATCGCGCAGCGTGGCGGCTTCCTCGAAGCGCATCTCCTGCGACGCGGCGAACATCCGGGTCTCGATGTCGGTCAGCACGGCCTGGGTCTGGCCGCGCAGGAACTGCGTGGCCCGCTCCACGTCCAGCGCGTAGTCCTCGGGCGAGACCAGGCCTACGCAGGGCCCGGAGCAGCGATGGATCTGATAGAGCAGACAGGGCCGCGAGCGGTTGGCGAAGACGGTGTCCTCGCAGGTACGCAGGCGGAAGACCTTCTGCAGGATCTGGATGCTTTCGCGCACCGCCCACACGTTGGGGAACGGGCCGAAATACTGGTTGGCGCGATCGGTGGCCCCGCGGTAGTAGGCGATGCGGGGAAAGGCGTGGCCGCTGACCTTCAGGTAGGGATAGGACTTGTCGTCGCGGAACAGGATGTTGTAGCGCGGCGCCAGCGATTTGATCAGGTTGTTTTCCAGCAGCAGGGCCTCGGCCTCGGATCGCGTCACGGTGACCTCGACGCGCGTCACCCGGGCCAGCATGTGCGCGATGCGCGGGCTGCCCACCTGCTTCTGGAAATACGAGGACACGCGCTTCTTCAGGTCGCGCGCCTTGCCGACGTACATCACCTCGCCTTCCGCGTTGATATGCCGGTACACGCCCGGCAGGTGCGGAAGCTGCGCCAGGAAGGACTTGATGTCGAAGGCCTCCGGGGCGTCTTGCGGGGCCGCCGGCGTTTCCGGAGCCTGGGTCTCGTCCTGCTTGTGGCCGGCCATGTCCCGCCCTTCCCTCAGGCGCCGGCCCGCGCCAGCGCCTGGACCGCCTTGCGGGCCTTGCGATAGGCCGGATCGGCCGTCAGCGTCTGCCAGTCCCGGGCGGCGAATTTCGGCTTGAGCGAACGGATGCGCGCCACCGAGGCCGGATCCTGGGCCCACTCGAGCCGGCCCAGCAGGTCGTCCGCCAGGTCGGGCCGGTTGCAGACCAGCACCATGTCGCAGCCCGCGCGCAGCGCGGCCATCGCCCGGCCATGGATGTCGCCCGCCACCGAGGCGCCTTCCATGGTGAGATCATCGGAGAACACCACGCCGCCGTACTGGAGGCGCTTGCGCAGCACGGTCGTCACCCACTTGCGCGAGAACCCGGCGGGCGATTTGTCGACCTTCGGATAGATGACGTGCGCCGGCATCACGGCGCCCAGGATGGCGTCGCCCAGCCAGCGATAGGGCTGGGCGTCCTCGCCCAGCACCTCGTCCAGCGCCCGGTCGTCCACCGGGATTTCATGGTGGGAATCGGCCGCGGCAAAGCCGTGGCCGGGGAAATGCTTGCCGCAGGCGGACATGCCGGCCAGCGCCAGGCCCTGGATCAGCGCGCGGGCCAGCATGGCCACCACGCGCGGGTCGCGGTGGAAGGAGCGATCGCGGATGACCCGGCTTTCGCCGAAATCCAGGTCCAGCACCGGCGTGAAGCTCAGGTCCACGCCGCAGGCCCGCAATTCGGCGGCCAGCACCCGGCCGGTATCGGTCGCCATGCGCATGGCTTCGAGCGGATCGCTTTCCCACAAGCGGCCCAGGGCGCGCATGGGCGGCAGCGCGGTGAAGCCGTCGCTGCGGAAACGTTGGACCCGTCCGCCCTCGTGGTCGACCGCGATCAGCAGCGGCTCGCCGCGCGCGGCATGGATGTCGGAGGTCAGCCTGGCCAGTTGCGCCCGGTCGCGGAAATTGCGGGCGAACAGGATCGCCCCGCCCACCAGCGGATGGCGCAGCCGCTCGGCCTCGGCGGCGGTCAGCTCGAGACCCGCCACGTCCACCATCACGGGGCCGGGGGCAAACGAAGAGGAAGCAAGGGATGCAGTCATGATCGGATTCTTCACGGGCGCCGCGTCTCGACGATGACGTAGGCCGCAACCATGTCGTGTTCGTCGGTCAGCGACACGTGGGCGGCGCCGAAGCGCGCCTCGTACCAGGTCTTGAGCGGCTCGGCCAGGACCACGATGGGCCGTCCGCCGGGAGCGTTGAGCGTCTGCATGCGGCGCCAGGTCATGGGCATGCGCATGCCCAGTCCCACGGCCTTGGAAAAGGCCTCTTTGGCGGCGAAACGGGTGGCCAGGAAACGCACGCCGCGCTGCGGGTCGCGGTTCCTGCGCGCGGTGAATTTCGCGAATTCCTCGGCGCCCAGGATCTTCTGCGCGAAGCGGTCGCCGCGCCGGGCCAGGGCCTGTTCGATGCGCTCGACCCGCAGCAGGTCGATGCCGATGCCGGCCAGGGCGGGAAGCGCGCCGTCGCGCAGCGACTCGGGCATCAATGCGCCGGTCTCGGCAAGGCGCCGCTGCGCGCGGTGATCATCAGGGCCTTCATCTCGCGCACCGCGGCCTCCAGGCCGCTGAACACGGATTGGGCGATGATGGCATGGCCGATGTTGAGCTCGGCGATGCCATCCAGGGCCGCGACCGGCTGCACGTTCTCGTAGTGCAATCCGTGGCCCGCGTTGACCCGCAGGCCCTGCCGCAGCCCGACCGCCACCGCATCCCGGATGCGCGCCAGCTCGCGCTGCGCCGCATCGGCCACGGCCTCGGCATAGGCGCCGGTGTGCAGCTCGATCACGGTCGCGCCCGTGCGGGCGGCGGCCTCGATCTGATCCGCCTGCGGATCGATGAACAGCGACACCCGCACGCCGGCGTCGTGCAGGCGCGACACGGCGGCCTTCACCTCGTCGAAATGCCCCAGCACGTCCAGCCCGCCTTCGGTGGTCAGCTCCTGGCGCTTCTCGGGCACCAGGCAGACGTCCTGCGGCCGGATCCGGCAGGCGATCGCCAGCATCTCCGGCGTGATCGCGCACTCCAGGTTCATGCGCGTGCGAAGCTTGCCCCGCAGGCTTTCGACATCCGCGTCCTGGATGTGCCGGCGGTCCTCGCGCAGATGCAGGGTGATCAGGTCCGCCCCGGCTTCCTCGGCCACCAGCGCGGCCCGGACCGGATCCGGGTAGGAAGCGTGCCGCTGCTGCCGCAGCGTCGCCACGTGATCGATATTGACGCCCAGATCAATCATAGATATCCAACAATTCCGTCCATTCAGCCCACTCTCGCCTATCGGTCGGCGATTTTTCCAGGATGCGGTGGATCCGGCTCCGCCGGTCCACCCGCATCGCCACCCGGGGGACGCGCGTCGGCGCGTAGGGGCGGGAAACTCCTCAGGTCGTGCAGGACCTGCCGCGTCGACATCGGCCGGCCATTCATATGATAGTCCAGCCGTTCCCGCAGCAAGCGGCGCAGCTCGGGCTCGGCCGCGACATCGTCGAAGCGGCCCTCGGCCAGCGCCAGCAGCGATTCGCCGGTGATGGGCGTGCCCGACTGCGGCGCTTCGGGCTCTTCCTGCTCCGGCCCCGCCTCCAGCGGGACACGGTAGCGGGCCCCTGCCCGCACGGGCTCGTCCGCGCCCGTGGCGGCCGGGTCGAAGCCATAGCCGATCTCGCACAGCAGCCGCCATTCGAACGCCCGCAAGGCCCCCGACAGCCGGGGATGCGCGGCCAGGCGGGACAAGGCCTCGACATAGGCGTCGTACAGCGACTCGTGGGGATCGTCGCGCCCCAGCAGGCGCAGCAGCAGTTCGTTCAAATACCAGCCCGACATGGCCGCCGCGCCCTGCAAACGCTGCGGGGCCCCGAACCACTCGGCCCGCACCAGGGTCTTGATCTCGCCGGCACCGCTCCAGGACAGGCTCAGCCGCTGGAAGGCGATCAGCACCGGCCGCAGCGCCGAATGGGGCCGCTTCGCGCCCTTGGCCACCAGCGCCAGCCTTCCATGGGAACGCGTGAACACGTCCAGGATCAGCGAGGTTTCGCGATAGGGATAGCTGTGGATCAGGAAGGCGGGAACATCGTCCACCCGCTGCCCGCGGACGCGCGGACGCGCCTGCTTGGCCGGCGCGGGGGCGGCCCCCAGGGGCGTCCGCCGGAACAGCGATCCTGCGGCGTCGGGCAAGATCTCGTCCGGCGCCACGGGATCCTGGGAATTACTCATAACCCAGGTCGCGCAGCGCGCTTTCGCGCTCGGCCCAGCCCTTGCGCACCTTTACGTAGATTTCCAGGTGCACCGGCTTGTCGATCAGCTTGGCGATGTCCTGCCTGGCCTCGGTGGCGATGCGCTTCATCCGTTCGCCGCCCGTACCCAGCAGGATCGGCCGGTGGCTGTCCCGGTCGACGATCACGCAGGCCGCGATGCGGGTCACGCGGGGCTGCTCTTCCCATTGCTCGATGACCACGGTGGAACCGTAGGGCAACTCGTCGCCGACCAGGCGGAAGATCTTCTCGCGGATGAGTTCGCTGGCGATGAAGCGCACCGGCCGGTCGGTCAGGGTGTCTTCCTCGAACATGGGCTCGCCTTCGGGCAGGCCCTTGGCGATTTCGTCCAGCAGATGGTCGAGCTGGCGCGACTTGGCGGCGCTGACCGGCACGACGGCATCGTAGGGGTGCAGCCCCATGATGCGCGATACGTAGGGAAACAGCGCGTCGCGGTCCTTGAGCAGGTCGGTCTTGTTCACGGCCAGGATGCGCCGCGCCCGCGCCGGCAGCAGGGGCAGCAGGTTGGCGTCGCCCTCGGACCACTTGCCGGCCTCGACCACGTGCACCACGGCGTCCACGTCGGCCAGCGCCTGGGTCACCACCCGGTTCATCATGCGGTTCATCGCGCCGCCGTGGCGGGTCTGGAACCCGGGCGTGTCGACGAACACGAATTGCTCGGGGCCTCGCGTGAAGACGCCGTGGATGCGGTGGCGCGTGGTCTGCGCCTTGCGCGAGACGATGCTGACCTTGGCGCCGATCAGCGCGTTCAGCAGGGTCGACTTGCCCACGTTGGGCCGGCCGACGATGGCGACGAAACCGCAGCGGCTGGCGGTGGAGGAATCTGAAGACATGGTCATTTCTTGACAGCGGGCTGGCTCGAGGCGGACAGGGTCTCGCCCGCAGGCTGCGGCGCCGAAGGTACTGCCTGGGGTTCTTTCCGGGGAGCGGCCGCCGGGACCGGCGCCTTGCCTTCGGCCGCCTGGGTCGAGGTGATCTTGGCGACCGGCGCCTCGGTGACGACGGGCGCCTTGGCGGCAATCGGCGCGGCGGCCGAGGCGGCGCCCTCTCCAGCCTTGGCCGAATCGTCCGGCACTTCCTGCGCCACCGCCACCGGCAGCGACAACTGCGCCGTCTTGCGCGCACGAGGCGAGCGCTTGGCGGGCGTCGGGTTGGCGGCCAGCGCCGCCTCCAGTGCCTGCTTGGCGGCCGCCTGCTCGGCGGCGCGGCGGCTGCCGCCTATGCCGACCACCTGCACATCCAGCTTGGGGATGGCGCACTCGACTTCGAATTCCTGGCTGTGGGCCGCGCCGTGCGTGGCCACCACCGTGTAGACCGGCAGCGCAATCTTGCGGCCCTGCAGGTATTCCTGCAGCAGCGTCTTGGCGTCCTTGCCCAGCGTCTTGGGATCGACGGTTTCGAGCACCGGCTTGTAGAGTCGGGCGATTACCGCGCTGGCCGCATCGAAGCCGCCATCCATGAAGATGGCGCCGAAGATGGCCTCGAGCGTGTCGGCCAGGATGGAGGGCCGGCGGAAACCGCCGCTTTTCAGCTCGCCTTCGCCCAGCCGCAGGAAACGCGACAGTTCCACCCGCTGCGCGATATCCGCCAGCGACGCCTGCTTGACCAGGTTCGCGCGCAGGCGGGACAGGTCGCCTTCGTCGATGCGGGCGAAGCGGTCATACAGCAAGGAGGCGATCGCGCAATTCAGCACGCTGTCGCCCAGGAATTCCAGGCGCTCGTTGTGCCTGCTGCTATGGCTGCGATGCGTCAGCGCCTGCTCCAGCAGGCTCTTGTTCTTGAAACTGTAGGCGAGGCTGGTTTCGAGGGTCATGGCTCCCCCCTGCGCGCTGCGGGCGCTTGCAATGGGGTGCGACAGGCGGAGGTAGGCGACGAGTTCATGCGGTGCGGCGCATGGCGCAAGACATCAATGGAAGCGGCCAATCCGTTTCAGGTCCCCGAAGTTCATCCAGACGAAAAACGCCTTGCCCACGATATTCGAATCCGGCACGAAACCCCAATACCGGCTGTCCGCGCTGTTATCCCGATTATCGCCCATGACGAAATAATTGCCTGCGGGCACTTTGCAACGCACGCCCTCGCGGGAATATTCGCAAGCGTCCCGGTTCGGAAAGCCGCCAAACGGATCGATTTCCGGCGAACGCCGCTCATCTATCAATATCTGGTGTTCTACACCTTTGATATTTTCGTTATACAACGCGGCATAGGAAACCCGGTCGGGGTCGAAGTATTCCCCTATTTTCTTCGTGGGTATTTCCTGGCCATTGATGGTCAACCGCTTGTTCAGGTAGGCCACTTCGTCGCCCGGCACGCCGATCACGCGCTTGATGTAGTCGACCTGCGGATCGACCGGATAGCGGAAGACGACGACGTCGCCGCGCTGGGGGTCACCCAGCGGGACGACCTTCTTGTCCACGATGGGCAGGCGCAGGCCGTACGAGAACTTGTTGACCAGGATGAGATCGCCGATCTGCAGCGTGGGGATCATCGAGCCGGATGGGATGCGGAATGGCTCGACCACGAACGAGCGCAGCACGAATACGAACAGGATGACCGGGAAGAAGCTGACCGAATACTCCACCCACCACGGCATCTTGCCGGCGCGGTCCACCACTTCCTGGCGCTGGCGCACGACTTCGGTCTCGCCGCTGGCGGCGCGTACCGACTGGGCGCGCCCGGCGTCGAACTCGGCGGCGGCGCGGGCCATGCGGGCGGCGCGCTGCGGGCGCAGCGATACGCGGTCGAATGCCCAGACGATGCCGGTCACGACCAGCAGCACGAACAGGATCAGCGCGAAATTCAGGCTCATGCCGCCTTCCCCTCGATATGATTCACAACACCGCGGTTCATTTGTCCTCCACCTGCAGAATGGCCAGGAAGGCCTCTTGCGGAATCTCGACGCTGCCGACCTGCTTCATGCGCTTCTTGCCGGCCTTTTGCTTTTCGAGCAGCTTCTTCTTGCGGGAAATGTCCCCGCCGTAGCACTTGGCCAGCACGTTCTTGCGCAAGGCCTTGACGTTCTCGCGCGCGATGACCTCGGCGCCGATGGCGGCCTGGATGGCCACGTCGTACATCTGGCGGGGAATCAGCTCGCGCATGCGGGCGGTCACGTCCCGTCCGCGGGCGCGGGCGTTGGCGCGGTGCACGATGAGCGACAGCGCGTCGACCTTGTCGCCGTTGATCAGCAGGTCGACTCGCACCACGTCGGCGCTGCGGTATTCCTTGAACTCGTAGTCCATCGAGGCATAGCCCCTGGACACGGACTTGAGCTTGTCGAAGAAGTCCAGGACGATCTCGGCCAGCGGGATCTCGTAGGTCAGGTGGACCTGGCGGCCGTGGTAGGCCATGTTGATCTGGATGCCGCGCTTGGCCGTGCACAGGGTGATGACCGGCCCCACGTACTCCTGCGGCATGAACAGCGTGACCGTGACGATGGGCTCGCGCACGTCGGCGATCTTGCCCACCTCGGGCATCTTGGACGGGCTGTCGACGGTGACCACCGACCCGTCGCGCAGCTCGACCTCGTAGACCACCGACGGCGCGGTGGTGATGAGGTCCATGTCGAACTCGCGCTCGAGCCG
This sequence comes from Pigmentiphaga sp. H8, assembly GCF_003854895.1. Taxonomy (NCBI): domain Bacteria; kingdom Pseudomonadati; phylum Pseudomonadota; class Betaproteobacteria; order Burkholderiales; family Alcaligenaceae; genus Pigmentiphaga; species Pigmentiphaga sp. H8. The sequence continues at coordinate 3,349,400 of NZ_CP033966.1, forward strand.
CTCCTGCACGATTTCCATGTGCAGCAGCCCCAGGAAACCGCAGCGGAAGCCGAAGCCCAGCGCCTGCGACACCTCGGGGTCGTACATCAGCGCGGCGTCGTTGAGCTTGAGCTTTTCCAGCGAATCGCGCAGCGAGTCGTACTCGCTGGATTCGACCGGGTAGAGGCCAGCGAACACCTGCGGCTTGATCTCCTTGAAACCCGGCAGCGGCGTGGCCGCCGGCTTGGAGGCGTGGGTGATGGTATCGCCCACCTTGGCGTGCTTGAGTTCCTTGATGCCGGCGATGATGAAACCCACTTCCCCCGCCGACAGGTGCGTGCGGGCCTCGGACTTGGGCGTGAACACGCCGACCTGCTCGCACAGGTGGGTTGCCCCCGTGGCCATCAGCAGCAGCTTTTCCTTGGGCTTGAGCACGCCGTTGATCACGCGCACCAGCATCACCACGCCCACGTAGTTGTCGAACCACGAATCGATGATCAGCGCCTGCAGCGGTTCGGTGGCGCTGCCCTCGGGCGGCGGGATACGGGCGATGACCGCGTCCAGGATGTCGTCGATCCCCATGCCGGTCTTCGCGCTGGCCGGGATGGCGTCATCCGCGGGGATCCCGATGACTTCCTCGATTTCCTGCTTGGCGGTTTCCGGATCGGCCTGCGGCAGGTCCATCTTGTTCAGCACCGGCACGACCTCGACGCCCAATTCGATGGCCGTATAGCAGTTGGCAACGGTCTGCGCCTCCACGCCCTGGGAGGCATCGACCACCAGCAGCGCGCCCTCGCAGGCCGACAGCGAGCGGCTGACTTCGTACGAGAAGTCCACGTGCCCCGGGGTGTCGATCAGGTTCAGGTTGTAGGTCTTGCCGTCCCGCGCCTGATAGTGCAGCGCGGCGGTCTGAGCCTTGATCGTGATGCCGCGCTCGCGCTCGATGTCCATCGAGTCGAGTACCTGGGCCTCCATTTCCCGATCCGACAAGCCCCCGCAGCGATGGATGATGCGGTCGGCAAGCGTCGATTTGCCGTGGTCGATGTGGGCAATGATGGAGAAATTGCGAATGTGCTGCATGCGATCCAAGTAGTAAGCCCACCCCCTACGCGCTGCGCGCGCCCCTTCAAGGGGGCGCGGCACTGGCTGACCGGCGAGGCCGGGTCCGCGGTGCCCTTGGGGATTTGCAAAAAAAGGGGGCGCAACGCGCCCCGCCTGTATCAGCCGTGCGGGACGTTCCCGCACGGCCTGCCCGATAGATATGTCGCGACCCGGCATTTTACCGCCGAGCGCGAATGTCTGCCCGACTACCTCGTGGGCCGTATCGGCACCCACTGGGTCAGGTCGTCGCGCCGGACCAGCACGCCATGGACCTTGTTCCGGTCGATCTTGGCCACCAGCCCGTTGAACTGCGACGCGCCGGTGATTTCGGTATTGTCCAGCGCCAGGATGACATCCCCCTGGCGGATACCGGCCCGGGCGGCGGGACCGTCGGCGGCATCCACCTGCACCCCGCCCCGGACTCGCAGCTCGCGGCGGCGGGCGGCCGGCAGGTCGGACACCGCCAGGCCCAGCACGTTGGTCTTCTGGGCCTGGCTGCCGCCCTCGTCCTGGCGGGCGGCGGCGGCCTTGTCCGGCTCGAGTTCGCCCACGGTGATGGACAGGTCGCGGGTGCTGCCACGCCGCCAGACCTGAATCGTGGCCTTGGTGCCCGGCTTGGTCTCGCCCACCGTGCGCGGCAGGTCGGACGAACGCTCGATGGTCTTGCCGTTGAACTTCAGGATGACGTCGCCCGGCTCGATCCCGGCCTTCTCGGCGGGACTGCCCGGCTCCACCATGCCCACCGAGGCGCCGGCCGTGCGGCCCAGCCCGATGGCATCGGCGACTTCCTTGCTGACTTCGCCGATCTGCACGCCGATGCGGCCACGGATGACCCGCCCGCTGGAACGCAGCTGGTCGACCACGCGCATGGCTTCGTCGATGGGAATGGCCAGCGAAATGCCCATGAAGCCGCCGCTGCGGGAGATGATCTGCGAATTGATGCCCACCACCTCGCCGCGCATGTTCAGCAGCGGGCCGCCGGAGTTGCCGGGGTTGACCGCCACGTCGGTCTGGATGAACGGCAGGTAGTCGCCCGTATCCCGGCCGGTGGCGCTGACGATGCCCGCGGTAACGGTGGAATCGAGCCCGAATGGCGAGCCGATGGCCATCACCCACTCGCCCTTGCGCAACTGGGTGGGATCGCCGGGCTTGAGCGGGGTCATGCCCGCGGCCTCGACCTTGATCAGGGCCACGTCGGTGCGTTCGTCCGAGCCGATGACCTTGGCCTTGAATTCGCGGCGGTCCGTCAGCGTGACGTAGATGTCGTCGGCGCCGTTGACGACGTGGTGGTTGGTCAGGATGTAGCCGTCGGCCGAGATGAAGAACCCCGATCCCACGCCACGCGGCACCTCCTGGCCCTCGTCATTGTTGCCCGGAGGGGTCGGCTGCCGGGGCCCCCGGCCGGGAGGCACGAAATCGGGGCCGAAGAACCAGCGGAAAAGCTCGTAGGGATCCTGGCCGCCCCCGCCGCCATAGGGGCCGCGCGCCACGGCCCGGGCGGTGGTTCGGATGTTGACCACGGCCGGATCGGCCTTGGCCACCAGATCGGTGAAATCAGGCAGGGCCCGAGTCTGCGCCTGGGCCGCCGGCTGGCCGGCCACCAGCAGCAACGCGGCGAACAAGGCCAGCAGCAACGCGGTGCCCAGGGTCGAGCACACCCGTTTCATTGGATGCGGATAGCGCGCAGCACCATGGAAAACTGACATGTAAGCTCCGGGTAAAGAAAAGGCAGGAAACCGGCAGCACTCAGGGCTTGCGCGCGGCCACCGGCGTATAGCTTATCGAATCGGCGATCTGCTGGATCGTGCCCAGGGGCGCCTCGCCCAGCACGGTGATCCAATGGTCGCCCAGGCGGCGCCCCACCACGTTGATAGCGCCGCGGACGCCCGGCCCGACCTGCTTGGGATGCGATTCGCTATAGGGTTCGATGAAGACGGAGATCGCCGCCAGGCCATCCGAGAGCATGACCTGCTTGACGTCGGGCTTGCCGCCCATCGACCGCTGGACTTCCATCATCCTGTGGAAACCCACCGGCTCGCCCACCTTCCAGCCGAGATCGGCCAGCTTGACCGGCTTGAGCTGCGTGCGCACGACGCGCCAGCCCTCGGTCTTCCAGCGCGGCTTGAGCTGCTTGCGGTCGACATCCGCCCCCACCTGCAGCGCGATGAACGCGACCTGCTCGACCACCTCGTCCTCGGGCGACAGGGTCTGGGCTCGCAGCAGCAGCCCGGAACTGCTGTCGGCGCACAGCCGGTAGCCATAGCGGTCGTTGTCCCGGGGACGCAGGGTAATGACCTGGCAATCGCGGTCGGCCACGCGCTCGGGCTCGGCCTCGACGCTGACGTCGTAGTGTTCGCCCAGTTGGTCCGGACCGCCTATCATCAGGCCGGGAAAACGGTCGCGGGCGGTGCGCGTCTCGATCAGCACCGCGCGCTTCTGCGGCAGCAGGCACTGGATCTCGTCGTCCTTGCGCAGAAACTCCAACGGCTGGCCGTCGAGCAGTTCCAGCCGCTCGTGCTCGCTCTTGCCGTCGTAGACGTGGGTGATGCGGGAAGACTGCATCGAGGCGCCCTGCTGATACGCGAAGACGCCGGAATAATTGAGTTCCCGGGCCGAGGACTGAATGCGCTGCAACAACCCGGTGCCATCGGCCGGAACCGCGGGGGCCGAGGACTGCGCCTGGGACGCGATCGTCACCAGGCACAACATGGCGAACGCCAGGGAACGCGTGGACCACACCACGGCCGAACGACTAACCTCCGACACGAGACCTTCCTTCAACGTTGCCCTGCGGCGGGTTCGAAAGAGGTGGCCGACACCTGCCGGATGGCGCTCCGGCCAGCGATCTGCCGGTGAGCCTCGAGGTACTCGCCCAGCGAAACGTCGACCACCGGCGCGGCCCGGCGAGCGGCCGGCGCGGCGACCTGGGCGATGGCCGGCGCGGCGGCCGGCTGGGCGCTGGCGGAAAACTCGACCGGCGCACCCTGCCCGCCGAAATAGGGCTGGGCGATCCAGGTGACCGAGGCGACGGCGGCCGCGGCGGCCAGGCCGGGAAAACCATAGCGCGTCATGAAGCGGCGGGAGACCGTCCGTCGGGGGGCCGCGACGATGGGCGCCTCGTGTTCGAGCGCTTCGAGGAAGCGCTGATGGAAGCCGGACGACATGGGCAGCGCCAGTTCGGGCGTGCGCACCACGTCGCCGACCAGATGGTACAGGTCCCAGTCGGCGCGGCCGCCGCCCGTAGCCAGATAGGCGGACACGGCCGCCTTCGCTTCATCGGCCTCGTCGGCGAGTTCGCCGTCCATGTAGGCCGACAGCCATTCCTCTACCCGGGCCCGATTCAACCCGTCCAGTTCGTCCTGCGCAGACGCGGCCGTTTCCTGGCCGAAACCGACGGACTCATTCCGATGCGATGTCACCTGCATTTCCATAACCTCCGGGGCTGCCGATTGCCCGGTTACCTGCCATTTTGCCCAAAATCCATGCCCTGCTCTCCCCCGGCTACCAACGCCTGTCGTCCTGGGTATCCAGCAGAGGCCGCAACCGGGCCGCAATTGCCTCGCGCGCCCGGAAGATCCGGGATCGCACGGTGCCTATGGGACATCCCATCGACTGGGCGATATCCTCATAGCTCATTCCTTCAATCTCGCGCAACACGATAGCCGTTCGCAACTCTTCGGGAAGAGCCTCGATCGCCAAATTGACCGTTTCGGCAATTTCGCGGGTCGCCATCATGGATTCTGGCGTATTGATATCGCTTAGGTTGTCGGTTTCGTCGAAAGTTTCACCGTCCTCGTTCTCATATTCGGACGGCGAGCTGGGACGCCGGCCCGAAGCCACCAGATGGTTCTTGGCGGTGTTGATCGCGATGCGGTAGAGCCAGGTGTAGAACGCGCTTTCCCCGCGAAACTGCGGGAGCGCGCGATAGGCCTTGATGAAGGCCTCCTGGGCGACGTCTTCAATTTCGCTGGGATCGCGGATGAAACGCGACAACAGGCGCAGGATCTTGCGTTGATACTTCAGCATCAACAGCTCGAACGCCTTCTTGTCGCCCCGCTGCACGCGGGCGACCAGCTCGGCGTCGATCTCGCGTTCGCTCGTCATGCCGGGGTTCCCAGGCGGGGATCACGGGCCTGGGGCGCGACCAGCAGGCCCTCGCCCCGCTGCTCGGTCCAGGCGACGGCTATGCGCAGCTGCCGCCACTCCCCGGCATCCAGGCTGTCGGCCCATACGGTAAGCGTCGCCCGCGCGGGCGGCTGGAGCCGTCCCGGCGGCGGCGCGAGATCGCCTTGCAGCGTCAGCCAGCCCAGGGGGGAACGCCAGATGCGATGCGGCCGGAAACGCCGCCAGCCCTGCCGGTCGGCCAACGACCAGTTGCCGCCGGCGTCGACGGCAAGCGCGCGAAACGACAGGCGCGCCCGGCGCTGGCAGCCAATGGCGCCCAGCGCCAGGCCCAGGCCGGCGGCCGGGGCTGCCGCCCAGGCCAGCGGCGAACCGGCCAGCGCGAACCAGGTCCCGGCGGCCGCGGCCCATCCCGCTGCCAGGGCGATGCAATGCCCCAGCAGGCCGGCGCGGCGCGAAGGCCGCAGATGCGCCAGCATGGACAGGCCGGAGGGTGCCGCCCCGAGATCGTTCAAATCAGACCTTGCGCACGATCATCGTGCCGTTGGTACCGCCGAACCCGAAGGAGTTCGACAGCGCGACGTCGATCTTCATCTGCCGCGCCTGGTTGGCGCAGTAGTCGAGATCGCACTCGGGGTCCTGATTGAAGATGTTGATGGTGGGCGGAGCAATCTGGTTGTAGATGGCCAGCGTCGTGAACACCGCTTCGATGCCGCCGGCGGCACCCAGCAGGTGGCCCGTCATGGACTTGGTCGAGCTGACCACGATCTGCTTGGCGTGGTCGCCGAAGGCCAGCTTCAGGGCTTCGGTCTCGTTCTTGTCCCCCAGCGGCGTCGACGTGCCGTGGGCATTGACGTAGTGGACCTCTTCCTTGTTGATCCGGCCGTTGCGCAGCGCGTTGACCATGCCGCGGCAAGGACCTTCGCGATCGGGCGCCGTGATGTGGTGGGCGTCGGAACTCATGCCGTAGCCGGCGAATTCGCCGTAGATGCGCGCGCCGCGCTTCTTGGCGTGTTCGTATTCCTCGAGCACCAGCACGCCCGCGCCCTCGCCCAGCACGAAGCCGTCGCGATCGCGGTCCCAGGGCCGCGAGGCCGTCTTGGGGTCGTCGTTGCGGGTGGACAGCGCGCGCATGGCGGCGAAGCCGCCGATGCCCAGCGGCGACACGGTGGACTCGGCGCCGCCGGCCAGCATGACGTCGGCATCGCCGTATTCGATCAGGCGCGCGGCATCACCGATGCTGTGCAGGCCGGTGGTGCACGCCGATACCACGGCGTAGCTGGGCCCCTTCATGCCGAAGCGGATCGACAGCTGGCCCGAGATCAGGTTGATCAGCGACGCCGGGACGAAATAAGGCGAAATGCGGCGCGCACCGCGCTGCAGGTAATCGGCCTCGGTTTCCTCGATGCGGGGCAGGCCGCCGATACCCGAGCCGACGATGACGCCGACGCGCTCGGCGTTGGCATCGGTGATTTCAAGCCCGCTGTCCTTCAAGGCCTGCACGCCGGCCGCGATGCCGTAATGGATGAAGGTATCCATCTGGCGCACTTCCTTGGCGGGCACGAACTGGCTCGCGTCGAACCCTTTGACTTCACCGGCGATATGGCAGTTGAAATCGGTGGGATCGAAGCGGGTGATGCGGTCTATGCCTGAACGGCCGTTGACGATGTTGTCCCATGCGGAGGCGATGTCATTGCCCACAGGGGAAACGATACCGAGACCGGTGATGACGACGCGTCGCTTCACTGACTACTCCTCAAGTGCGCGGAGAAAAAGCGAATCCGGCAGCTGCCCTCCCGCCGTTGACTCCGGCAAGGTCGCGCATGGCCGCGCCGAACTTAAAAAACGAAGGCGGCCGATGAGCCGCCTGCGTCATCGCACGAAAACGACTTACTTCTTGATGTGCGCGCCAACGTAGTCGATGGCTTGCTGCACGGTCGTGATCTTCTCGGCTTCCTCGTCGGGAATCTCGGTCTCGAACTCGTCTTCGAGCGCCATGACGAGTTCCACCATATCGAGCGAATCGGCACCGAGGTCGTCGACAAAAGAAGATTCGTTCTTGATCTCGGCTTCGTTGACGCCGAGTTGCTCAGCGACGATCTTCTTGACGCGCTGTTCGATGCTATCCATGGAGATCCTCCAAAAGGGTCTATATCTAACTGAATTATAGCCAAGCTCGCTTGTCTAAAGCGGCCCGGCCGGACGAATGCATATCGCGGTTGCAATACGCGGAAATCAATTCATGTACATGCCACCGTTGACGTGCAGGGTGGCGCCGGTTACATATCCGGCCCCCGGCGACGCCAGGAAGGCGACGCTGTGGGCGATGTCTTCGGGACGGCCCAGGCGGCCCAGCGGGATCTGTCCCAGCAGGGCACCGGTCTGCTCGTCCCCCAGGGCACGGGTCATGTCGGTATCGATGAAACCCGGCGCCACGCAGTTGACGGTAATGTTGCGACTGCCCAGTTCCCGCGCCAGGGCGCGGGTCATGCCGGCCACCCCGGCCTTGGCGGCGGCGTAGTTCGCCTGGCCGGCGTTGCCGCTGGCCCCCACCACCGAGGTCACGTTGATGATACGGCCCCATTTGGCCTTCATCATCCCCCGCATGACGGCACGCGACAGGCGGAACACCGCCGTCAGATTGGTGTCGATCACCGCCGACCAATCCTCGTCCTTCATGCGCATCGCGAGTGTATCCCGGGTGATGCCGGCGTTGTTGACCAAAATGTGCAGACCGCCGTCGGCCTTGCCGATTTCGTCCACCAGCGCGTCGACCGCCGCGGCGTCGTTCACCTGCAACACCACGCCACGGCCCTTGGCCGGGAACCCGCCCAGCGCCTCCGTGATGGTGTCGGCGCCGGCCTGGGTCGTCGCGGTCCCGATCACGGTCGCGCCCCGCGCGGCCAATTCCGCCGCGATCGCCTTGCCTATCCCCCGCGACGCGCCCGTCACCAGCGCGACCTTGCCTTGCAATTCCATGATTTTTCCTTATCTCACCCCGGCGCGCCCCAGCGCCCCAGACTATCCATCCAACCCCGAGTTACCCCCCCGTTCCTGCTTTTGCCAGGACGCGGTGGATCCGGCTCCGCCGGTCCACCCGCATCGCCCCCTGGGGGGCGCGCGAAGCGCGTAGGGGGGGGGGGAGCCCTAATTGGAGGCTACCGCCGCCAACGCGGCTTCAAGCGATGCCTGGTCCGTCACGGCCAGCGCCGTCAGGTCGGGAGCGATGCGCTTGGCCAGGCCCGTCAGCACCTTGCCCGGCCCGCACTCGACGACATGGGTGATCCCCTGGGACTGCATCAGCTGTATGGTTTCCACCCATCGTACCGGATGCCAGGCCTGGCGGACCAGCGCGTCGGCGATCGCCGCCGGCTGGGTCGGCGCGGCCACGTCCACGTTGTTGAGCACCGGGATATGGGGCGACTGGATGTCGATGGCTTCCAGCGCCTTGGCCAGCGTCTGGGCGGCCGGCTGCATCAGGCTGGAATGGAAAGGCGCCGAAACCGGCAGCGGCAGCGCGCGCTTGGCGCCCGCCTGCTTGGCGGCTTCGCAGGCGCGCTCCACGGCGGCCTTGTTGCCGGCGATCACCACCTGCGCCGGTGCGTTGAAGTTCACCGGCTCGACCACCTCGCCCTGGGCCGCGGCGGCGCAGGCGGCACGCACCTGGTCGTCGGTCAGGCCCAGGATGGCCGCCATCCCGCCCTGTCCCACGGGCACCGCGGACTGCATGGCGTCGGCACGGATGCGGACCAGCCGCACGGCATCTTCGAGCGTGAGCGAGCCGGCGGCGACCAGCGCCGCGTACTCACCCAGGCTGTGTCCGGCGACGACCGCCGGAACCGGCCCGCCCGCCGCCTGCCAGGCGGCATAGGCCGCCACGCCGGCGGTCAGCATGACCGGCTGGGTGTAGGTGGTCAGGTTCAGTTGTTCGGCCGGGCCGTTGGCCATCAGGCCGCCCAGGTCCTCGCCCAGGGCGGCGCCGGCACGGGCCACGACGTCGGCCACCGACGCATTGCCCGCGAAGCCGTCGAGCATGCCGACCGACTGCGAACCCTGGCCGGGAAAGACGAATGCGATTTTAGTCATGGGTAAAGCCCCGCTTGTTCTGTTTTCCTACCGGACTCACATGCGCGCCAGCACGGCGCCCCACGTGAATCCGCCGCCCACGCCCTGCAGCATCACCAGGTCGCCCCGCTTGACGCGGCCATCGCGGCGGGCGGCGTCCAGGGCCAGCGGCACGCTGGCCGCCGAGGTGTTGGCGTGCAGGTCCACCGTGGACACCACGCGTTCGAGCGGGATGCCGAGGCGCTTGGCGGTGGCGTTGATGATGCGCACGTTGGCCTGGTGGGGAATGAGCCAATCCAGGTCGGACAGCGGCACGCCCGCTTCCTCCATCACTTCCTGCGCCACCCGGTCGAGCACCGTGACGGCCTGCTTGAAGACCGCCTGCCCCTCCATCCGCAGAAAGGGGTCGCCGGTCACCTCGCCATAGGCCACGTTGCCCGCGGCGCACAGGATCTTGGTCTGGCTGCCATCGGCATGCAGCTTGGCGGCCATCACGCCCGGCTCGGGCGAGGCCTCGAGCACCACGGCGCCGGCGCCGTCGCCGAACAGCACGCAGGTCGACCGGTCGTTCCAGTCCAGGATGCGCGAGAAGACCTCGGTGCCGATGACCAGGGCCTTGCGGGCCCGGCCGGCGCGCACGAAGCTGTCGGCGGTGGTCAGCGCGTAGATGAAGCCCGTGCACACGGCCTGGACGTCGAAGGCCGCGGCGCGCGAGGCGCCGAGCCTGGCCTGGATCAGGCAGGCCGTGCTGGGAAAGACGAAATCGGGCGTCGAGGTCGCGACGATGATGAGGTCGAGCTCGGCGGCGTCGATCCCGGCATCCTGCAGCGCGCGCCGCGCGGCCTCGGTGCCGAGGTCGCTGGAGGTGACGCCGCGCTCGGCGATGTGGCGCTGGCGGATGCCGGTACGCTCGACGATCCAGGCATCGGACGTCTCGACGCCGCGCTGGGCCAGCTCGGCCGCCAGCTCGTCATTGCTGACCACGCGCTCGGGCAGGCAACTGCCCGAGCCGACGATTCTCGACCATGCCGCGGGAGCCGGGCTGCTGGACGGATGCGCCGTTGTTGCACTCATGCAATATCTCCGTGCGAGGACGGCTCGAGGCCGGCCTCATGCTCGATCCCGCCGGCCGGCACGCTCGTGATCTGCGCAATGGTTTGCGCAGTCCGGCCGAGCAAGCCGCTTTCGACCGCGTCGTAGGCGTCCTGCAGGGCCCATTCGAACGCGTAGGTATCGGCGGAACCATGGCTCTTGATGACGACGCCGCGCAATCCCAGCAGCGCCGCTCCGTTGTAGCGGCGCGGGTCCACGCGCTGGCGGAAGCGGTTCAGCACCGGCGTGGCGATGGCGCCCATCAACAGCGTGAACAGGTTTCTCTTGAACTCTTCCTTGATGAAGACACCCAGCATCTTGGCCAGGCCCTCGGAAGACTTGAGCACGATGTTACCAACAAAGCCATCGCAGACGACCACGTCCACGGTGCCCTTGAAAATGTCGTTGCCCTCGACGTTGCCGTGGAAGTTCAGCGCGCTGCCGCGCAGCAGCTCGGCGGCCTGCTTGACCACGTCGTTGCCCTTGATCGCTTCCTCGCCGATGTTGAGCAGGCCCACGGTGGGCCGCTCGCGATGGCCGACGCTGGAAACCAGCGCCGAACCCATGATGGCGAACTGCAGCAGGTGCTCGGCCGTGCAATCGACGTTGGCGCCCAGGTCCAGGATGACGGTCATGCCGCCCGACTGGTTGGGAATGGCCTTGGCGATCGCGGGACGGTCGATGCCGTCCAGCGTCTTGAGCACATAGCGGGAAATGGCCATCCATGCACCGGTGTTCCCCGCCGAGACGCAGGCGTCGGCCTGGCCGTCGCGCACGAGTTCGGCGGCGATGCGCATGGAGGAGTCTTTCTTGCGGCGCAGCGCGACCTCGACCTTGTCGTCCATGGTGACGACTTCGGTGGCGGGCACGATGCGCAGCCGCTCCCGCTGGGCGGGCGCGGCCTTGGCCTGAGCCAGGCGGGCTTCGATCTGGTCGGCCAGGCCGACGAGCAGCAGCTCGACGCCGGGATGACGGTCGGAGAACGCCAGGGCAGCAGGAATCGTCACGGGCAGGCCGAAATCGCCTCCCATGCAATCGATCGCGATACGGATCATAGCCATGGACGCAGAAACGCCTGTCCGCGCGCCTCAGGGCTGCCCGGCTCTCTACAGACACATGCTGTATCGGTCATTGGCAAACCTGGTTCGGCGGGACAGACAAGACCGGAAAATGCATTCCGCAAGTGCCCAGGGGAAGAACGCCGACCTGTAGGCCTCGCGGCGTCCGCATTCCACCCCTGAGTAAACGACCCCAGTGCAAGGGACTGCCCGGGGCCGTTCGGTATCACTCGTCGTTCTTGGTCTTGAGGACTTTGCGACCGCGGTAGATGCCGTTGGGGCTGATGTGGTGACGCAGGTGCGTCTCGCCCGTGGTCGGTTCGACGGCGACCGGGGGATTGGTCAGGAAATCGTGGGCGCGGTGCATACCACGCTTGGAGGGCGACTTTTTGTTTTGCTGAACGGCCATGTGACTGGACTCCTAGGAACGGCGCGCATTGTAAGCCAGATGCCTACGCGTGACCGCCGCGAGTTCTAAAACCTGCTTTCTCGAATGATGACGGCGGTCTGCGCAGGCTTGCCCGAAACGCCGTCCAAAAACCCAAACTGCCGCGAAAACGCTTACAACGCTCGCTTACTTATCCGCATCGCGCCGGACCGGGGAATCAAAGGCCCCTTGTCCGGCCCGCTGCGACTATACACAAAATATGTCGCTTATTTGCCGACATCGCCCGCCGAGCCCTTCAGCCCGGCCAGCACCGCGAACGGCGACGGCTTTTTCTCGGGTTCATCGCCCGAGGGCCCGCCCCCGCCATCGGGACAGATGTCGTGCCGGGGAACGTACGGCACGCTCAGGATCAACTCGTCCTCGACCTGCTCGAACAGATCGAATCGGCGCGACCCCAGCACTTTCTCGAAATCCTGCTCCGCGTCGAGCTCTTCCAGGTCGGACTCATCGAACGTATTCGGATCGTCGAGCTCGGCCTCGGTTTCGACCAGCTGCAACGCGACCTCGGATTCGATGGGCATCGCCAGCGGCCCCAGGCAACGCTGGCACTGCACGGTCAGGACCGTTTCGACCGCGAGCCGGATCAGGGGTTCGCCCAGCGGACCGCGATCGGCCTGGGCCGACCAGCGCACCACCGCCGAAGGATCCTGCCCGGGCAAGCCGTCCAGCAAGCGGACGAAACGCGCGAGCGGCGCGCTGCCTTCGAGCGATCGCCCGAGCCTGACGAACTCGAACGCATCGATGTGGCGCACCGCGCCGGATTCGCTGGAGTCTTTCACGACCTGCCGCCTTGCATGTTTTTCCACCGCACTTTCTTCTGCCTGCTTTCCGAAACGTCCACGCAGTCCCGCCATGCAGTCCGTGAAGACACCCGGAAAGGAAAAGAAGCTCGGGAAAACGTTGGATAATAGCGTGAAAACCCGAAAAGAGTCAAACAAGTCAAACACTTATCCCACCATGGCAAGCCCTGAAACCACGGCGCGGTCCCTGATCCTCGCCTCGACCTCCCCCTACCGCCGCGAACTGCTCGAACGCCTGCGGCTTCCCTTCTCCGTGGCCGCGCCCGGCGTGGACGAAACACCGGCCCCGGGCGAAGCGCCCCGGGACCTCGCCCTGCGCCTGGCCCTGGCCAAGGCCCGCGCCGTGAGCCAGGCCCACCCCGGCGCGCTGGTGATCGGTTCGGACCAGGTCGCGACGGTGGACGGCGCCCCCATCGGCAAGCCCGGCGGCTTCGAGCAAGCGCTCGCGCAACTGCAGGCCATGCGCGGCCGCACGGTGGCCTTCCACACCGCCGTGGCGGTGGACGACGGCCGGCACCCCGCCAGCGCCGTCGTGACCACGCGGTGCATGCTGCGTGAACTGTCCGACCGGGCGCTGCGCGCCTACCTGCACGCCGAGCGCCCCTACGACACGGCCGGCAGCGCCAAGGCCGAGGCCCTGGGCATCGCACTGATGGAGCGGATAGAAAGCGACGACCCCACCGCCCTGATCGGCCTGCCGCTGATCGCCCTGACCCGGCTGCTGGCCGGCTTCGGCATGGACCCGCTGGACGCGCTCGAGGAGCCCCGCGCATGAAATCCTCCGGCATCCTGCACCTGGTCCCCGTCTCGCTCGGCGACGCCCCGCCCGAGCGCTGGCTGCCCGCCGAGGCCCGCGCCCTGGCCGGCCGGCTGGACACCTACATCGCCGAGAACGCCAAGACCGCGCGCGCCTTCCTGAAGGCCATCGGCACCGTGCGGCCGATCCAGGAAATCATCATTCACACCCTGGATGCCCGCACCGACGACCGCGACATCGCGGCCTGGCTCAAGCCCATCGCGGCGGGCGGCGAGATCGGCCTGGTTTCCGAGGCCGGCTGCCCGGCCGTGGCGGACCCCGGCGCGCGCGTGGCCCGCGCCGCGCACGCCCTGGGCATACGCGTGCAGCCCTGGGTGGGCCCCTCCTCCATCCTGCTCGGACTCATGGCCAGCGGCCTCGACGGCCAGCGCTTCGCCTTCCACGGCTACGCACCGGTCGATGCGGGCGAGCGCGCACGCCAACTGCGGGAATGGGAGCAGGCCTCGGCGCGGCACAACCAGACCCAGCTCCTGATCGAAACGCCCTATCGCAACGGCGCCATGTTCGCGACGATGCTGGCCACCCTGCGGCCCGCCACCCTGCTGTGCGTCGCCCGCGCGCTCACGACCGAGCGCGAATGGGTGCGCACACAAAGCATCGCGGACTGGAAGCGCCAGCCGCCGCCCGAGCTGGACAAGCAGCCCACACTGTTCCTGTTCCTGGCCAAGGCTTAGCGCCGGCAACACATGCGATAAACGGATAACCAAGCGCGAAACAAATCGTTGGGCGGCCAGCCGTCCGTCTCTAGCATCCCTGGACATGCATGACCGGCATGCGGGCGAAGGCATTCCTTTCTCCGCTGCGGTCCCCCGCACTCCGGCCCATGGCCGGTTCCAGGAGAGACGAACATGGCGGTACGCGATTTGCACCCCCTGTCCGGTACCGAAGCCTCGGTCCGGCACGATGCCGATGTGCTGATCATAGGAGGCGGCCCGGCGGGCACGTGGGCCGCCGTCGGCGCGGCCGCGCGCGGCGCGCGCGTGGTGCTCGCCGACAAGGGATACTGCGGCACCTCGGGCGCGACCGCGCCGTCCGGCACGGGCGTCTGGCATGTCCCGCGCGACGCCGCCGCGCGCGAGAAGGCCAAGGCCAGCCGCCTGGAGATGGGCGGCTTCCTGGCCGAGCACGCCTGGATGGACCGCGTGCTCGAACAGACGTGGAACAACATCGAGACGCTGACGGAATGGGGCTATCCCTTCCCCCAGGACGAACACGGCCAGTTGCGGCAGACCTCGCTACAGGGCCCGGACTACATGCGCCTGATGCGCAAGGCGGCCAAGCAGGCGGGCGCGCGCATTCTCGACCACAGCCCGGTACTGGAACTGCTGGTGGACGAACACGGCACGGTCTGCGGCGCTGTCGGCATCAACCGCCAGACGGGCGCGACGTGGGTGGCCCGCGCGGGCGCCGTGGTGCTGGCCACGGGCGGCTGCGCCTTCCTGAGCCGCGCGCTGGGCTGCAACGTCCTGACCGGCGACGGCTACCTGCTCGGTGCCGAGGCCGGCGCCGAACTCTCGGGCATGGAGTTCTCCAACGCCTACGGGCTGGGTCCGGCCTTCGCATCGGTCACCAAGTCCCTGTTCTACAACTGGGCGACGTTCTATGACCGCGACGGCCGGCGCATCGAAGGAGCGGGTTCGTCGCGCGGGCGCGGCGTCATCGCCAGGACGCTGGCGACGCAGCCCGTCCATGCCTGCCTGGACCGCGCCGACGGCGCCATTCGCGCCTGGATGCGCACCGCGCAGCCCAACTTCTTCGTCCCCTTCGACCGGCAGGGCATCGACCCCTTCACCCAGCACTTCCCGGTCACGCTGCGCCTGGAAGGCACGGTGCGCGGCACCGGCGGCCTGCACGTGGTCGGCGACGACTGCGCCACGACGGTCGCCGGCCTGTATGCCGCGGGCGACGCCGCCACGCGCGAGCTGATCTGCGGGGCCTTCACCGGCGGCGGCAGCCACAACGCCGCCTGGGCCATGTCCTCGGGTTTCTGGGCCGGCGCGGGCGCCGCCCGGTTCGCCCGCGAGGCGCGAGCCTTCGGCCACCGCAACGTCCACCGCGCCGGCGTCGCCGGGCTGGACGGCGATCCGTCCGCTTCCTGGGACGCGGATGCGGTCATCCGCGCGGTGCAGGCCGAGGTGTTTCCCACCGAACGCAACTGGACGCGCAGCGGACCGCTGCTGGAGGACTCGCTGGGGCGGCTGGATGCGCTGTGGGCCCGCGTGCGCCGCGGCCGGCCGGCGGGCACGGGCACGCAGTGGGTGCGCGCCCGCGAGGCGGCGGCCATGCTGGCGACCTCGCGCTGGATGTATCGCAGCGCCCTGCAACGCACCGAGACGCGCGGCATGCACCGGCGCGCCGAGCACGCGGCCGTCGATCCCGCCCAGCACCACCGGCTGGTCAGCGGCGGACTGGACGACGTCTGGGTGCGGGCGCAGCCTGTCTCGACGCCCGCGACGCCGGGCGCCTACGCGGGCAAGGTGGCGGCATGATCGAGATCGTCAGCGCCGAACGCTGCACCGCCTGCAACATCTGCGTGCACGCCTGCCCCACCAATGTCTTCGACCTCGTTCCCGGCGGCCCGCCGCGCATCGCCCGGCAGTCCGATTGCCAGACCTGCTTCATGTGCGAGCTGTACTGCCCGGTGGACGCCCTGTACGTGGCGGCGCCGGCCGACGCCGCGCAGGCGGTCGAGGAAACCGCGGCGCGGCCCCTGATGGGCAGCTACCGCGCCGCGATCGGCTGGGGCGCCGGGCGCACGGCAACAGCGCAGCGGGACAGCAGTTTCGAGCTCCTGAGCCGAGCCCATTGAATAGCCCTGGCAACGGCAAGAGCATCGTTTTTTAAAAGGATAGGAATATGCGGTTCATACGTTATGCGGCGGCGGTCGTGGTGTCGGGGTTGGTAGCGGCGGGCGCGCAGGCGCAGGGCTGGCCGGAGCAGGTGCGGTTCGGCGGTTTCGGGCAGGGGTTCGGCAAGCCCTATGGGCTGGCGGTGCTGGCGATCGCGCAGGGCAAGGGGTTCATCGCCGATGAATTCAAGGGCACGCCGGTCAAGCTGAGCTTCGAGTACTTCACCGGCACGGGGCCGGCCATCAACGAGGCCATCGCCAACAGGCGGCTGGATTTCGCCCAGTACGGGTCGCTGCCCAACATCGTCGGCCGCGCCAACGGGCTGCCCACGCGCATCGTGACCTCGTACGGCTACACCACCATCTTCGGCGTGGCCCGGCCCGACCTGCCCGTCAAGTCGTTCAAGGACCTCAAGGGCAGGCGGGTGGCCGTCGCCAAGGGCACGGTGCTGCACTGGGCCTTCCTGAAGGCCCTGGAAGGAAACGGCCTGACCCTCAAGGACGTGACGCTGCTCGACCTTGCCACCGCCGACCAGTTGGCGGCGCTCACGGCGGGCAGCGTGGATGCGGTGATCGGTTCGAGCGTGCTGCTGTCGCTGCGCGACAAGGGCCTGGCCAAGGTCTTCTACAGCTCGCACGACATCGGTCCCAAGGCGGCCGGTTTCGGCGCCATCACGGTGACGGAGTCGTTCGAGCAGCGCTACCCCGAAGCCACGCAGCGCGTGGTGCGCGGGCTGGTGCGCGCGGCCGAATGGCTGGGACATGAGGAAAACCGCGAGGAAGCCCTGCGGATCTGGACCCGCTCCGGCGTGCCCTACCCGGCGCTGCGCGACGAGTACGCGGGGGTGGCGCTCAAGGACGTCTTCAATCCGCGCATCGACACGTTCTTCGTCTCCCAGTACCGCGACGCCGTCGCCTTCAGCCAGGAACAGAAACTGATCCGCTCGGGCATAGATCTCCAGCAATGGTTCCTGCCCAGGTACGTCGACCAGGCGCTGGACCAGCTCGGCCTGCAGGGGAACTGGCCGCGGCGCGACGCCAACGGCAAGCCGCTGGAAGGCTGACGGGAGCGATTGCCATGACCTCCCATACCGACGCCCGCCTGGACGCGCTCGCCGTCCCCGCCTCCCCGGCCCGGCCCCGTGCGCCACGGGCCTGGCGCGCAGCGCTGCTGCCGCTCTTGCTGCCGGCCCTGGCCCTGTGCGCCTGGCAACTGGCCGCCTCCCAGGGCTGGGTGGCGCCGCAGATCCTGCCGGCGCCGGAACGGGTATGGACCAGCTTCGTGGAACTGCTGGGGAACGGCGACATCGCCGCGAACTTCGCCGTCAGCCTGCACCGCATCGGCCTGGGCTTCCTGCTGGGCGCTGCGCTGGGCCTGGCCACCGGCATCGCGCTGGGGGTCTCGGACACCGTGCGCGACTATCTCGACCCGCTGCTGCGCGCGCTGTTCGCCATTCCTTCCATCGGCTGGATACCCATCCTGATCCTGGTCTTCGGCATCGCCGAGACGCTGAAGATCCTGATCATCGCCAAGGCGGTCTTCGTGCCCATCGTCATCAATACCGCCCAGGGCATACGCGACATCCCCAAGGCCCACCTCGAAACCGCGCGGGTGCTGCGCCTGCGGCCCTGGACCCGCTTTATCCGGGTGATCGCGCCCGCCAGCCTGGGTCCGGTCTTCAGCGGCGTGCGGCTGGGCCTGGGCCACGCGTTCATAGCCTTGATCGTGGTCGAGATGCTGGCCGCCACCGAGGGCATCGGCTACATGATGGTGTGGGGCCGCAAGCAGTTCCAGACCGACCTCGTGATCGTCGGCATGATCGTGGTGGGCCTGGCGGGTTTCGCGCTGGATCGCGCGCTGCTGGCCGTCGAGCAGGCCCTGAACCGCAAGGTGCCCTCCCATGGCTGACACGGCCTGGCCAGGGCCGCTGGCCGCCCTCTCACGCCTTGCGCCCCGCGTGCGGCGCGGCGCCGCCCTGCCCGCCGCCCTGGTGCTGCTGTGGCTGGCCGTGGTCGATACCGGCCTCGTGCGCACCCCGCTGCTGGTGCCGCTGCACCAGGTCCTGTCGTCGCCATTCGTGGATCCGGACGGGCGGCAGATCTGGGCGGCGCTGGCCGCCAGCCTGACGCGGGCCACGGCGGGCATCGCGCTGGGCGCCTGCGCCGGCGTCGCGCTGGGCGTGGCCCTGGGATTGTCGCGCCCGCTCCAGCGCGCAATCGCCCCCACGCTGCACGGCCTGCGCCAGGTCGCCCTGTTCGCCTGGATTCCGCTACTGACCGCCTGGTTCGGCACGGGCGAGGTCGCCAAGGTGGTCTTCATCTCGCTGTCGGCCTTCTTCCCCGCCTTCCTGAACACCGAGCAAGGCGTGCGGGCCATCGCCCCCGCCTACTGGGAAACCGCGGCGGTGCTCAGGCTGCGGCCGTGGCGGCGGGTGACGAAGATGGTCCTGCCGGCCGCGCTGCCCGCCATCCTGATCGGCCTGGAAATCGCCTTGCTGACGGCCTGGATAGGCACCGTGGGCGCCGAATACGCGATCGGCGTCGGACGCGGCCTGGGCTCGTTCCTGGTAGCGGCGCGGGAGTTGTTCCGCATGGACCTGGTGCTGGCCGGCGCCGTCGCGCTGGCCCTGGTGGGCTATGCCTGCAACCGGGCCTCGCGCCATGTCTTTTCACGCATCATCACCTGGCGGGACCGCTGAATGACGACCTCCTCCCCTTCCCTTGCCCAACCCGCTTCGTACGCGCTGTCCCTGCGCCGGGTGGCCAAGCAGTACACCGTGGACGACCAGCCGCTGCCGGTCCTGGAGCGGATCAACCTGGACCTGCGGCACGGCGAATTCCTGAGCATCGTGGGCGCGTCCGGTTGCGGCAAGTCGACGCTGCTGCGCCTGGTGGCCGGCCTGGACGCGGCCTTCGACGGCGAGATCCTGATCGACGGCCGGCCCATCGCCGGGCCCGGCATCGAGCGCGGCATGGTGTTCCAGGACCATCGCCTCTTTCCCTGGCTGACCATCGCCGGCAATGTCGCGCTGGGACTGGACAGCCTCGATCTCGCTGCGCGCGAGCGCGACCGCCGCGTGGCGGCGATGCTGGAACTGGTGGGGCTGTCCGCCTTCGCCAAGGCCTATCCGCACCAGCTTTCGGGCGGCATGGCCCAGCGCGCCGCGATCGCCCGCGCACTGGTCTCGGAACCGGAAATACTGCTGATGGATGAACCCTTCGGCGCCCTGGATTCGCTGACGCGGGTCCATCTGCAGGAGGAATTGCTGCGCATCTGGTCGCAGCGGCGGGTGACGGTGATCGTGGTGACCCACGACGTGGAGGAAGCCGTCTACCTGAGCGACACCATCGCGGTCATGGCGCCACGCCCCGGCCGCGTCGTCGCCGCGACCCGGGTCGACCTGCCGCGCCCTCGCGACCGCGCCGACCCACGCTTCGGCGAAATCCGGCGCGCCATCCTGGGACAACTGCGGCGCTAAGGGCGCCGCGCCTGGCGCCCCGGAATCGCGGAGCGGCCCTTTACTTCCAATGCCAGACGCCGCCGGCCCCGCCCAGGCCGGTCTTGGCCAGTCCGGCGCCGAAGGACACGCCCACGCGCTTGGCGACCCGCTCGGCGAAGTTCTCGCGCACTGTGTAGTCCACCACGGTGTCGGCCTGGATGACGTCGCGCGCCACGCTGTCCACCGTGCCCAGTTCGTCGGTCAGGCCCAGTTCGACGCTCTTGGTGCCGGTCCAGATCAGCCCGGTGAACATGTCCGGCGTTTCATGCAGCCGCTCGCCGCGCCCTTCCCGCACCGCGCCGACGAACTGCTGGAAGATTTCCTGCACCAGCGCCTGCGCATGGGCCTGCTGTCCGGGATTGGCGGGCGAGAACGGATCCAGCAGCGCCTTGTTCTCTCCGGACACGACCAGGCGCCGTTCGACGCCCACCTTGTCCATCAGGCCGGTGAAGCCGAAGCCTTCCATGATGACGCCGATGGAGCCGACCACGCTGGCCTTGTTGACATAGATCTTGTCGGCCGCGGCGGCGACGTAGTAGCCGCCGGAGGCGCAGATTTCCTCGACCACCGCGTACACCGGCTTATCGGGATTCTGGGCGCGCAGGCGGCGGATCTCGTCGAAGATCATGCCGGCCTGGACCGGGCTGCCGCCCGGGCTGTTGATGCGCAGGACCACGCCCTTGGCGTTGTTGTCGTCGAAGGCGGCCTGCAGGGCGGCGTTGATCTTGTCGGCGCTGGCCTCGCCCTGGGCATCGATGACGCCGTCCAGTTCGATCAGCGCGGTATGCGGATCGGGCGTGCTCGACCCCGATCCGCGGAACAGCACGCCGGTGGCGGTCAGTACCAGCAGGATCACGATGGCCAGCATCAGCAGCCGGAAGAAGATGGTCCAGCGCCGCCGCGCGCGCTGCTCCTTGAGCGACGCGAAAACCAGCTTCTCCAGCACATCGCGCTCCCATTCCCCCGGAGCGCGGGACGAAGCATCGGGCGGGGAGGAATAGGCATCCTGGGACATGAAGACAACTCGCTATGAAAGGTCGAAGATCGAGGTAAGCAATCGCTAGGATAGGGCAAGTGGCGGCGCGGCGACAGCGGACGCGGGGGCCGGGCCCTAGGCTGCCCGGGCCGCGATGCGGCCGTGCAGCCAGTCGCCCAGCTCGGCAATGCTGCCGGCCAGCGTCTGCGGCGCGCACCCCGCCAGTTCGTCCACGGCGTGCGCCCCGTAGGTCACGCCCACGCCATGGATTCCGGCATTGCGGGCCATCTGCAGATCGTGCGAGGTATCGCCGACCATCACGGCCGAGGCCGGATCCGCGCCCAGTTCGCGCATGATCTCGAACAACATGGCCGGGTTGGGCTTGGAGAAGGTCTCGTCGGCACAGCGGGTGGTGTCGAAATACCGGCGGATGCCGGTGGCGTCCAGGGCCCGCTCCAGGCCGACGCGACTCTTGCCCGTAGCCACCGCCAGCCGCGCTCCGCGCTCGGCCAGGCGCGCCAGCATCTGCTCGGCGCCGGCGAAAAGGCGCAATTGCGGATCGCGGGTCAGGTAATGGAAGCGGTAGCGCGCGACGAAGGCCTGGACCTGGTCCTGCGCCAGCGTGGGAACGGCGGCCATCAGCGCGTCCTGCAGGCTCAGGCCGATGACCCAGGCGGCCGCTTCGTCGGGCGGCACCGGCAACCCGAGGTCGCGGCAGGCGGATTGGATGGCGGCGATGATGGTCGGCGTCGAATCCATCAGGGTACCGTCCCAGTCGAACACGACCAGCGAATAGCCCGGGAGGGGTGAAGTCATGGATGTTCCAGTTGCTGTAGGAATTTGACGCAATCTTCGGGCAGATGGGCTTCCAGCGCCAGCGATTCGCCGGTCAGCGGATGCGGAATGGCCAGGGTATGGGCGTGCAGGAACATCCTGCGGAACCCGCGCCCGGCCGCCGCGGCGTTGGCGTGGTCCTCGCCGTACTTGTCGTCGCCCACGATGGGAAACCCGCAACTGGTCACGTGCACCCGGATCTGGTGGGTACGCCCGGTCTTGAGTTCGGCGTCCAGCAGGGAATACAAACCGTAGCGCCGCTTGAGGGTGAAGATGGTGTGGGCCGGCTGGCCGTCGGGATCGACCTTCACGCGGCGCTCGCCCGACTGGGTGGACCATTTGGTAAGCGGTTTGCGCACGTGCTGGCGGTCGTTGACCCAGTCGCCCGCGACCAGGACCAGGTAATGCTTGTTCCAGAGCCCGTTGCGCAGCGATTCGTGCAGGCCGACCAGGGCGCTGCGCTTCTTGGCCACCAGCAGCAGCCCCGACGTGTCACGGTCGAGCCGGTGCACCAGCTCCAGGAAGCGGGCCTCGGGCCGCGCCCGCCGCAACTGCTCGATGACGCCGAAATCCACGCCGCTGCCGCCGTGCACCGCCACGCCCGCCGGCTTGTCGATCGCCAGCAGCGCGTCGTCCTCGAACACGATGGGAAATTCGCTGGGGGGCACGAAGCGCACCGGCGCCTCGGGCAGCCGGAACGGCGGCACCCGCACCAGGTCGCCGGTGGCGATCCGGTGGTCCACCGGCACCCGCCCCCGGTTGACCCGGACCTGGCCGCCCCGGATGGCCTTGTACAGGTGGCTCTTGGGCACGCCCTTGCACAGCCGCAGCAGGAAATTGTCCAGCCGCTGGCCGTCGTGCGCCTCGTCCACTTCGACCAGGCGCACGGCGGGAGCCGCCGCAGGTTCGGGGTTCCGGGCGGGGCGGCCCTGGCCGGGCGTGGATTTCGCTTTGCGCAACAATGGTAGCGACATATAATCCTGAAGCCTGATCGAATCAGGCGGGTTGGAGCACAGGGGTGACGTACACGTTGTGTCCCTGAACCGCGCTTCCGGCGTCGAGACGCGCTTTTATGCGGCGTTTCCGCCAGATGTGCGCGAGACCTTTCCAAATCCAGGCCGCGTTCCCTATCGGGCTGCCGCCTGCCGCTGAATGTTTCGCGGCAAGCCGTGCAGCCTTTGCAGCACGCCGCCGGGTCAGGACAGGTCGCAAAGTGTGCCGGAATTGTACCCGTCCCGCCCGCCGGATTCTTCCGGGCCGTCATGGTCGCCCGCTCGTCGCGCCGCAATGGCTTCGAACCCGAAGCCCAACCGCGCGACGACGGATATGCGCCCGCGGACGCAAGTACAAAGAAACCGTCGTCGTATACGCAAAGGCTCGCCCAAGAGGCGAGTCTGTCTGGCTCGCAAATACCGTGAATACCACTGCTTTCGATACCGCAACCGTCCATCTCCCCCACCGCGAACCGCGGTCAGTGGGCGATGGCCGCGGCATCCACGGTGCCTGCGCTCTCTCCCGACCTTGCGCATTCCCACCCGGCCGGTCATCGTGACCTGAGTCCGTGGGTGCGGCTTTTCGCGCACCGGTTTCCTCCACTCGCTCCGCGCACCCCGCATCTTCCGGACGGCCCGAGGCTGCGCGCCGGTTTTTCGGCGCGACACGACCACGGAGAACTTCATACATGAAGCGCATGCTGTTCAACGCAACGCACCAGGAAGAACTGCGCGTTGCCATCGTCGATGGGCAGAAGCTCATCGACCTCGACATCGAAACCGCCGGCCGCGAACAACGCAAAGGCAACATCTACAAGGGCGTCGTCACCCGCGTCGAACCCAGCCTGGAAGCCTGCTTCGTCAACTATGGCGAGGAACGCCACGGCTTCCTTCCCTTCAAGGAAATCGCCCGCACCTACTTCAAGGAAGGCGTGGACGTCCGCAGCGCCCGCATCCAGGACGTGCTGCGCGAAGGCCAGGAACTCATCGTCCAGGTCGAGAAGGAAGAGCGCGGCAACAAGGGCGCGGCCCTGACCACGTTCATCTCGCTGGCCGGCCGCTACCTGGTGCTGATGCCCAACAATCCCCGCGGCGGCGGCGTATCGCGCCGCGTCGAGGGCGAAGACCGCCAGGAACTGCGTGAAACCATGGAGCAGCTCCAGGTTCCGCAGGGCATGAGCATCATCGCCCGCACCGCCGGCATCGGCCGCAACGTCGAAGAACTGCAGTGGGACCTGTCCTACCTGATGCAGCTCTGGACCGCGATCGACGGCGCCGCCCGCGAGAACGCCGGCCCCATCCTGATCTACCTGGAATCGAGCCTGGTCATCCGGGCCATCCGCGATTATTTCTCGCCCGACATCGGCGAGATCCTGATCGACACCGACGACATCGCCGACCAGGCCTGCGCCTTCATGAGCGTGGTCATGCCGGACAATGTCCAGCGGGTGAAACGCTACCGCGACGACGTGCCCCTGTTCTCGCGCTTCCAGATCGAACACCAGATCGAGACCGCCTACGCCCGCACGGTGCCCCTGCCCTCGGGCGGCGCGGTGGTGATCGACCACACCGAGGCCCTGGTCGCGGTGGACGTCAACTCGGCGCGCGCCACCAAGGGCAGCGACATCGAGGAAACCGCGCTGCGCACCAACCTGGAAGCGGCCGACGAAGTGGCCCGCCAGCTGCGTTTGCGCGACCTGGGCGGCCTGATCGTCATCGACTTCATCGACATGGAAGACGGCAAGAACCAGCGCGCCGTCGAGCAGCGCCTGCGCGAAGCCCTCCATTTCGACCGCGCCCGCGTGCAGATGGGCAAGATCTCCCGCTTCGGCCTGATGGAGCTGTCGCGCCAGCGGCTGCGCCCGGCGCTGAACGAGGGCTCGCACATCACCTGCCCGCGCTGCAACGGCACCGGCGTCATCCGCGACACCGAATCCAGCGCGCTGCAGGTGCTGCGCCTGATCCAGGAAGAATCCATGAAGGAAAACACCGCCGCCGTGCACGCACAGGTGCCGGTGGAAGTGGCCACCTTCCTGCTGAACGAAAAGCGCACCGACATCGCCAAGATGGAAGCGCGCTCCAAGGTCAACGTCATCCTCATCCCCAACAAGCACCTCGAGACGCCCCACCATCGCATCGAGCGCCTGCGGCACGACGACCCCAGGCTGGAAAGCGCCAAGGCGAGCTTCGAGCTGGCCGAGGCACCCGAGACCAATCTCGCCTATTCCGCGCAGGAACACGAGGTCAAGGCCCGTCCCGAGGCCATCGTCAAGGGCATCACCCCCGCCCAGCCGGCGCCCGTCTCGTCCACGCCCTCGCCCAGCGCCAAGGCCCAACCCGCCGCGGCACCGGCCACTGGCGGCTTCCCGGCGCTGGTGTCGCGCCTGTTCGCCTGGCTCAAGGGCAGTCCCGCCCAGCCGGCCGAGCCGGCCGCCCGCCCGCGCAAGGACGAATCGCGCGAGGAACGTGACGCCCATCGCAACCGCCGCCGCACGCCCCAGGGCGGCGGCAACCGCGGCCGCCGCGACAACCGCGAAGCGCGCCCCGACGACCGCGATCGCCAGGAAGGCGAGGAAGGCCGCAAGGAAGCCCGTGATTCGCGCGGCCAGCGCCGCGACGGACGCCGGGACGACCGCGCCCGCGCGCCCAGGCAGGAAGAGCAACAGCGCCCCGTCGCCGCCGCGCCTGCCGCCGACGATGCCGAGCAGCAGTCGGGCGAGGCCCGCAACCGCAACCGCCGCGGCCGCCGCGGGGGACGCCGCGAGGACCTGCCGGCCGATGAGGCCGCCGGCTCGACCGTGGCCGCGGCCGCCGTCGTGGCTGGCGAGACGCTCGCGCCCGTCGTCGCTGCGCCCGAAGCTCCTGTCGTGCCGCAGGTACCGGTGGCCGCCGAGCCGCAAGACCTCCAGGACGAAGAGCAATTCGCATCCGCCGATGGCGCCGATAGCGCCGATGGCGAACCGGAACGCAAGCGCCGCCGCCGTCGCGGCCGCCGTGGCCGCCGCCAAGGCGAAGCCGGCGCCGCCCTGGGCGAAGATGGCTTGTCGGATGACGAATCGGCCGATGACGAGGATGGCGCGCCGGTGTCCGCCCCGGTCGAGCCGCTGGCCGTCGTGTCCGAGCCCATCCTGATCACCGCCGAGGCCCGGCCCATCGACACGCCCGTTCCCGTGGTGGCGGAAGTCGTGCACGCGCCGGCCGAACCGGTCCAGGAAGCCCAGCCGTCCTCGGAAGCGCCTTCCCAGGCCGAGGAACCCGCGCCCGTGGCGATCCCGCAGCCGGCCGAGGAACCCGCGCCCGCGGCGGCCGCCGAGGCCCCTGTCCAGCAGGCCGCCACGATCCCGGTCGAGCCGGTCCTGCCGGTCGAGGCCGTGAGCACGCCCGCGCCCCAAGCCGAAGCCCCCGCCGCGCAGCCCGAACCGGTTGCCGTGGAAGCCCAGGCCGAAGCGCCCGCGCCCGTGACCGAAACCCCGGTCCCGCAACCGGCCTCCATCCTGGATGCGCCGGCCCAGATCGTGGTGCCGCAGGCCGCCGCGTCGCACGACGAACTCGTGCGCGTGGTCGAGCAGGCCGGCATGCAGTGGGTGGAAACGGACAGCGCCAAGCTGGCCGCCTCCCGCCAGGCCGCGCCGGCCGCCGCGCCGGTCCGCCTGGGGCGCGAGCCGCGCGTCCACGCGCAGGCGACGTCCGAGGCGCTGGTCCAGGTCGAAACTCGTCCCGACCTGCATCACTGATCACGCAGCCGGGCCGTCACGATGCCGCACGTTCGCGTGCGGCATTTTTTTTGCTTCGAACCCGGGCCTCGGGCCACGAAACGCAACACCCGCGGCAGTGCCGCAAAATCACCACAAAGCTGCCCGCGCCCGGCCGCAACGCCTAGAATGGCGGCTTGGCCTGCCCTACGGGATATTCCCTCCATGTCCAGCAAGAAGACCCTCGAGAACTCATGGCTGGGGAACATCCCGCTGACCGGCAAGGTATCCCTGCTGGTGGGCTCGCTGCTGACCCTGTTCATCGTCTCCAGCATCGGCACGTCGCTGGTCCTGGAACAGGAGAAGCAGAACCGGGCCGCGTTCAGCACCACGGTCAACCTGCTGCGCGAGGTCGAGCAGACCAACCGCGTGCTGTACCAGCGGCAGTCCGAACTGCGGCAGTTGCTGCTCAGTTCGGGCGACCCCGACACCAAGACGCTGGATACCGCCAACGCCGCGATCGCCCGGCACCTGGATCACCTCGAACAGCAGGTCCGGCACGACGCCGCGCAAAGCACCCGCCTGGACACCATCCGCGACCTGGACGCCAGCTGGCGCAACAACGTCGAACAGCAGGTATTGCCCGAATTGCGGCGCCTGGCCAGGGAATCGCCGGCCGAGGCCGCCAGCCAACGCGAGCGGCTCTTCCCGAAGTTCACCAACAGCACTCCGGTCGCCACGCCCGCGATCGTCGCGGCACTCGATGGTTTCGGCACCTATGCCCGGCAGCAGCTGGACGAACGCGAACATGCCCTGGAGCAGTCCGAATCCCAGCGCGAGTGGCTGCTGTGGGGCACGCTGCTGCTGGCGGCGCTGTGCGGCGTGGCCGCCCTGCGGCTGTCGGCCACTCTCGTGACCCAGCCGCTGCGCCTGATGAGCGAACTCATGGAGCGGCTGGCCCGGCACGACCACGCCGTCGAGACGCCCCAGCTCGACCGGCGCGACGAGATCGGCACCATCTCCAGGGCCTTGACCGAGTTCAAGCAGATGGCCATCGATATTTCGGACCAGAACTGGGTGGGCCACTGCGTCGGAACGGTCGCCGACCGCCTGCAGCGCGCCTCCTCGCACACCGAGTTCGCTCAGGCACTGCTGTCGCAGCTCAGTCCCGAGCTGGGCGCGGGCGTGGCGCTGTTCCACCTGCGCGGCGAGGACGACACGCTGCATCCGGTCGGGCACTATGGATACCGGCCCGATCCCGAGAATGGACTCGAGCCGTTCAGGATGGGCGAAGGCCTGGTCGGCCAGTGCGCCCGCGAGGCCCGGACCATCGAACTCGATGCCGTGCCCGGCCATTACCTGCGCATGCGGTCCGGACTGGGCGAGGCGGTGCCTCCCCGCCTGATGCTGATCCCTGTCCTGTCGATGGAGCACGTCCTGGCCGTCATCGAACTGGGCCTGATGAGCCCCCTGGACGCCCGCCGCCATCGCCTGCTGGAAACCCTGCTGCCCGTCGTGGCCTTGTCGCTGGAGAACATCACGCGCTCCGTGCATACCCGGGAACTGCTGGAACGCACGCAAAGCCAGGCCGCCGAACTGCGTACCTCCGAGGAGGAACTGCGCACGCAGCAGGAGGAATTGCAGGCCTCGAACGAGGAATTGCGCCAGCAGTCGGAAATCCTGAACCAGCAGAAGACGCTGCTGGAGGCCCTGCAGCGGGAAACGGCCGACAAGGCGGACGCGCTGGCCCGCGCCAGCCAGTACAAGTCCGACTTCCTGGCCAACATGTCGCACGAGCTGCGCACACCGCTCAACAGCCTGCTGATCCTGTCCAACGACCTGGCCGAGAACCGCGAAGGCAACCTGAGCGAGGACCAGATCGAATCGGCCCGCATCATCCATGAAGGCGGCACCAATCTGCTGCGCCTCATCAACGACATCCTGGACCTGTCCAAGATCGAGGCCGGGAAGATGGAGTTGGCGCTCGAACAGGTCGACCTGCGCGGCTTCGCCTCCCGGTTCAAGCGCCAGTTCGACCACGTGGCGCGCGGCAAGGGCCTGCGCTTCACCGTCGAGATCGGCGATACCCTGCCGCCCGCGGTGCAGGCCGACGGCGGCAAGCTCGAGCAGATCGTGACCAACCTGCTGGGCAACGCCTTCAAGTTCACCCAGTCGGGCGAAGTCCGGCTGGTGCTGCGGCGCCCGGCCACCGACCTTCCCGGTTTTCCGGCCGACCGGTCCGTCTCGATCGAAGTGCACGACACCGGCATCGGCATCCCGCCCGAGAAATTCGCGCAGATCTTCGGCGCCTTCGAACAACTCGACGCCGGCACCAGCCGCCAGTTCGGCGGCACGGGCCTGGGCTTGGCGATCTCGCGCCGCCTGGCGCGCCTGCACCATGGCGACATCCAGCTGCGCAGCGAGCCCGGGCAAGGCAGCGTCTTCACAGTGGTGCTGCCGCAGCTCCAGCCCGGCGCGGCCGAACCTCCGCCCCCGGTCGAGGCCGCCCCCACCGCCAGCGACGCCACGACGACCTTGCCGGACACGCCGCCCGGCGACCCGGCCTCCCCCCGCGACACCACCATCCTCGTGATCGAGGACGACCCGGCCTTCGCGCGCGTCCTGGCCGACATGATCCGGCGCAAGGGCTGCTCGGCCCTGGTGGCCCACGGCGGCGAAGCCGGCCTGCAACTCGCCCGCCAGCATCATCCCACCGGCATCATCCTGGACCTGATGCTGCCCGACATGGATGGCTGGACGGTCCTGGAACGGCTCAAGGCCGAACCCGGCCTGCGCCACGTTCCCGTGCACATCGTCTCGGCACTGGACGAACCGGCACGCACCCGCGACTCCGGTGCGGCCGGCTACCTGACCAAGCCGGTGTCGGCCGACGCGCTCAACGGCGCCATCGACCGGTTGATGCTGCCAACCGAAGGACAGGCCCGGCGGCTGCTGATCATCGACGACGACCCGGCCTCCCGCACGTCGGTGCGGACCCTGCTGTCGTCCCAGCCCGTCGAGATCTCGGAAGCCGGCTCGGCCGAACAAGCGCTGGCCATGCTGCGCGACGAGACCTTCGACTGCGTCGTGCTGGACCTGGGCCTGCCCGGCATCTCCGGCTTCGACTTCCTTGAACGGCTGTCCGCCGTCGAGCCTCGCCCGCCGGTGGTGGTGTATTCCGCGCGGGAACTGTCGCGCGAAGACCAACTTCGGATACGCCTCCACACCGACAGCGTGGTGATCAAGGGCGCGCATTCGTCGGAACGGCTGCTGGACGAAGTCAGCCTCTTCCTGCACAGCGTGCGGCTGCGGCCCGCGGCGCCGGCCTCGGGCAGCGACGATGACCTGAAGGGGCGCAAGGTCCTGATGGTGGACGACGACATGCGCAACCTGTTCGCGCTGTCCAAGGCGCTGCGCGGGCGCGGCATGGAGGTCCTGATGGCGCAGGACGGCAGCAAGGCCCTGCGCCAGCTGGAAGAGAACCCCGACATCGAGCTGGTCCTGATGGACGTGATGATGCCGATCATGGATGGCTACGAGGCCACGCAGGAGATCCGCAAGAACCCGCGCCACGCCCACCTGCCCATCATCTCGCTCACCGCCAAGGCCATGCAGGGCGATCGCGAGAAAAGCCTTGCCTCGGGCGCCAACGACTACCTGCCGAAACCGGTGGACATTCCCAAGCTGCTGTCTATGATGCGAGTATGGTTGCACCGCTAGGCCCGCCTGGAACGCCATGGAACCCGACCTGGACGAAATCGAGCTGGACCTGTTCGTCGAAGCCCTGCGGCGGCGCCACGGCTATGACCTGAGCCAATACGCGCGCCCCTCGCTCAAGCGGCGCGTGCAGGGGCTGGTCCGCCAGCATGGCGTCGCGCACATCGGCGAACTCACCTCGCGCATGCTGCGCGATACCGCCTTCCTGCCGCAGGTGATCGACGGACTGTCGGTGCCGGTCTCGGAAATGTTCCGCGACCCCTTCGTGTTCGAAGCGCTGCGCACCAAGGTGTTCCCGACCCTGGCCTCGTATCCCAGCATCAACATCTGGCAGGCGGGCTGCGCCCACGGCGAGGAAGTCTATTCGCTCGCCATCCTGCTCGAGGAAGCCGGGCTGTACGAACGCAGCCAGATCTACGCCACCGATTTTTCCGACGCCGCGCTGGCGCGTGCCCGTGAAGGCATCTTCCCCGTGCGCGAGGCGCGGGCGGCCTCGCTGCGCTACCAGCAGTCGGGCGGCACCCGCACGCTGGCCGATTACTACCATGCGCGCTACGACCTGGTGAAGCTGGACGAATCGCTATGCCGCAACGTCGTGTTCGCCAACCACAACCTGGCCACGGACGGGGTGTTCTGCGAAGCTCACCTGATCCTGTGCCGCAACGTGCTGATCTACTTCAACAACGGCTTGCAGGATCGCACGCTGGCCCTGTTCGCCGACAGCCTCGTGCGCGGCGGCTTCCTGTGCCTGGGCACCAAGGAGAACCTCGCGCTGGCCTCGGCCGCTTCCAGCTTCGCCACGGTGGACGGCCCGGCGCGGATATTCCGGTCGGTGCGGGCGACCTGACGGAGGGATGCGATGGAACTGGTCGCCATCGGCTGTTCCACCGGCGGGTTGCGGGCCCTGCAAGTCCTGCTGCGCGGCCTGGCCCCCTGCCCCCGGACCGCGTTCGTCGTCGTCATCCACACGGCCTCGGCCGACAGCGACTCGCTGTGCCAGTTGCTCGCCCGCGACACCCCCATGCCCGTGCAGGAAGCGCAGGAGCGTGCGCCGGTGCTGCCGGGCGTGCTGTATGTCGCGCCGCCGGGCTATCATCTGCTGATCGGGCGCGACCAATATTTCTATTTGAATGTCGACCCCAAGGTCTGCTTCGTGCGACCCAGCATCGACGTGCTGTTCGAATCGGCCGCCGATGCTTACCGCCACCGCATGGCCGGCGTGATCCTGACCGGCGCCAACGACGACGGCGCCCGCGGACTGCGCTGCGTGCGGCAACAGGCGGGCATCGCGCTGGTGCAGGACCCGGAGGAAGCGGAAGCCTCCAGCATGCCAGAAGCGGCGCTTTCCCTGGCGGGTGCCGACCATTGCCTCGCGCTCGTCGACATCGCGAGCGAACTCAACCGGATGTGCCTATCTTGAAGACCAATCTGCCCGCTCCCAAGATCCTGATCGTGGACGACACGCCGGCCAACCTGTTCGCCATGCGCAAGCTGCTGGCGCAGATCGACGCCGAACTGGTCACGGTCACCTCGGGCAACGAAGCGCTGGCGCTTTGCCTGGACCAGCGCTTCGCGCTGATCCTGCTCGACGTCAACATGCCGGAGATGGACGGCTACGAGGTCGCCGCCCTGCTGTCCAACGAACCGCTCAATCGCGACACGCCCGTCATCTTCGTCACCGCCGCCTACGCCGACGACCTGAACCAGTTGAAGGGCTATCGCAGCGGCGCGGTGGACTACATCGCCAAGCCGGTCAACGACTCGATCCTGCTGTCCAAGGTCAAGGTATTCCTGGAACTGGAAACCGGCCGCCAGCAGCTGGCGCAGGCGCTGTCCACGCTGGAACAGCGCAACCAGCAGTTGCAGGTGGAGATCGCCGAACGGCGCCGCATCGAGGAGCAGATGCGCCACCAGGCCACGCACGACCAGTTGACGGGGCTGCCGAACCGAGCCTTGTTCATCGAGACCCTGGATCGCTTCCTGAGCCGCGCCCAGCGGCACGAGGAATTGTTCGCCCTGCTGTACGTGGACATCGACGGCTTCAAGCAGGTCAACGACAGCCACGGCCACCAAGCCGGCGACATGCTGTTGCAGGCCTTCTCGCTGCGCCTGCGGTCCGCTCTTCGCGGCGAGGATGTCGTGGCCCGCCTGGGTGGCGACGAATTCGGCGTCCTGCTGTGCAAGGCCGCCGATGGCGGCGCGATCCAGCAGAAATGCGTCGACCTGTGCGAGATCCTGCGCGCGCCCTACCGTCTGACCAGCAACGGCCAGGCCTTCACGGCCCACGTCGGGGCCAGCATAGGCGCCGCGATCGCCATGCAGCACGGCATCAACCGCGACAGCCTGGTGCAGGCGGCCGACAACGCGATGTACGAAGCCAAGCGCAGCGGCAAGAACCAGGCGAGGCTGGCCGCCACGCTGCTGTGACCGCCCGCGCTAAAGCGTGACCGCGACGCCCTGGCGGGCGTCGGCGTGGCGCAGGAAATCGGTGACGGCGGCGCCCCCCATGGGGGGCGAACACAGGAAACCCTGCCAGGCATCACAGCCCAGGTGCCTGAGCGCTTCCAGCTGCTGCGGCGTCTCGACGCCTTCGGCGATGGTCTGGATATCGACCGAGCGGCAGAACTGGATGACGGTGCGCAGCATTTCCTTGTCGTAGGTGTTGTCCAGCATCCCGGCCACGAACTGCCGGTCCAGCTTGACCGCCGCGAACTGCGCCGAGCGCAGCCGCAGGAAATTGGAATATCCGCTGCCAAAGTCGTCCAGGCTGAAGCCCACCCCCATTTCCCCCAGCCGCCGGGTGATGGTGCCGGCCTCTTCCGGATCGGGGATCTCGGCCGATTCGGTCAGCTCGATCTCCAGCCGGCCCGGTTCGATGCCGTATTCCTCGAGGATCCGGCCCACGCTCTCGGCCAGGTCCCCCTGCAATTGGGCGGCGCTGAGATTGACGGCCACCTGGGCACAGAACACGCCTTCCTCGCGCCATTGGGCCAGTTGCTGGCACGCGCGCCTGAGCACCCACATGCCCAGCGCGGAGCTGAGCCCCGCCGCCTCGACCTCGGGCACGAAGTCGTTGGGCATGACCAGGGTGCCCTTGCGATGCCAGCGCACCAGGGCTTCGACGCCACGCACCCGGCCGGTCCGCATCTCGAGCTGAGGCTGGTAGAACAGTTCGAACTCGCCGCGGTCCAGGCCCTGTATGACCTCGGTGACCAGCGTGTCCTCGCGCGACATCAGCACGCCGTCCAGGTCCTCGGGACCGTCGTTCCAGCACACCCAGCGCGCGCGGGTGCGCAGCGCGTAGCGGGCCGCCTGCTGGGCGCGCAGCAGCACGTTGGAAGGCTGGGGCAGGTCGCTGGGCAGCATGACGATGCCGAAGGCCGCCAGCGAGGACCCCTGGCTGGCACCCAGTATCTGCAACAGCGAGGACCGCTGGAACAACCGCTGGGCAGCGCCTATCGCTCCCGATTTGTCGTTGACGTCGCGCAACACGACGATCAGGCTGGCGTCGTCGAGCATGCAAAGCAGGTCGTCCGCCCGGATGAAGCGGCGGATCTTGCTGAGGATTTCGTCGCGCTGATGGGGAGCGGCGTCGGAGGGCAAGGCCAGCGCCATGACGGCGGCGCGCCGGCGCTCGCCGATCAGCACGCCCAGTTCGCGCAACAGCATGGCCCGTTCGCTGACATTGGCGAACTGTCGTACGGCCTCGGCGGGCTTGGACCTTCTAGGCATCGGCGACATGGAAAAATCGAACAAACATCACGCTTCTTTTAATCGATATACCGCTAGTCCGTCATCGGCGCCAGGCACACGGAGCCGTGATACATGATCATCGCACAGAGGCGATCATCGCAAAAGCGAAACCGCGCCCCGTGGGGCCAGCCCGGTCATCCGGGGCGAAACACGCGCCTTTCGCGGCAAGTTAGTAAACGCCAACATTAGACTTCACCCGATAATCAGTATGGGATCATTACGAGACGCATAGGCGGCAAGAACGGGCTTGCCCGTTACAATGTTAACAACTGTTGCCTTCAGTACGAACCCCCTTCGGCAATACCCTATGCTCTCAAACGGATCAATGGGAAATACATGAAAAAATCCGACGACATCGCCAACCTGTTCCGGCACTTCGGCGGCCAGCCTGGCCAGTACCAGGAAATCAGTCGCGCCAACGAAGCCCGCCAGTCACGCGAGCGCTGGCCGCTGCTGGCCTCGATCGAGGCGGACCAGGCTGCACGGCTTCCCCCCGTGGAAGCGCCTGTCCTCGGAGACCTTCCGCAGGCACCGCAGCCGACCGTCCTGCCCGCGGCCGCCCGGCCGGTTGCCGCGCCGCCGGCCGCCGAACCGGTTCCGTCACCGGCTGGGCGCATCGAGCCCCACCTGTCCGCCTCGCCGGCATCGCCTCCTCCCGCCGCTCCGCGCGCCGACGCCGGCGTCTCCACGACCGACGCCCGCATGGCTCCTGAGCGGGGACCGGAACCCCAGTTGCAAGCGCTGTTCACCCGCCTGGCCCGACCTGCCCCGCAAACCCCGGCCGGCAAGAAAAGCGAATCCCTTCTCGAACGTTTGAATCGACTGTGAAGATCATTGCAGTCGTTTCCGCCAAGGGCGGCGTCGGCAAGACCACGGCCGCCGCGAACCTCTGCGCGGCCCTGCGGCAGGGCGGCCGCAACGTGCTCGCCATCGATCTCGACCCCCAGAACGCCTTGCACCTGCATTTCGGCGACGATCCCCAGCGCATCACGGGCACGTCCCGGGCGACGCTGGCCGGGCAGGACTGGCGCGACATCCGCTTCTCCAGTTCGTCCGGCGTCGTCGTCCTGCCTTACGGGGCCGTCAACGAGGACGACCGGCGGGCCTTCGAGCGCCACCTGGAAGTACACGCCGACTGGCTGCCCCGCAACCTCCAGGGCTTGGGCCTGGGCGCCCAGGACCTGGTCGTGCTGGACACGCCCCCGGGCCCCTCGATCTACATGCGCACCGCCTTGTCGGCGGCGCAGCTGAGCGTCATCGTGACGCTGCCCGACGCCGCTTCCTATGCCACGCTTCCGATGATGGAAGGCCTGGTCCAGACCTACTGCGTCACGCGGCCCGACTTCATCAACCACGTGTTCGTGGTCAACCAGGTCGACAACTCGCGGCAGCTCGCGCGCGACGTACTGCAGGTCATGCGCGCCGACTTCGGCAAGCGCGTGGTCGGCGTCATCCACCAGGACCAGTCGGTCAGCGAAGCCCTTGCCTTCAACCAGAGCGTGCTTGACTACGACCCGCGGTGCCAGGCCACGCAGGACTACCTGGCGTGCGCCCAGAGCATCGAGGCCATGCTGTCCGCCCCCGGGTCCTCGCTCTGATCTCAGGCGCGGTGCTACGGCGCAACCCTTCCGTGCCATGGGGTAGTATTACAGTACATGGCGGGCCGGTCCCGCCCCTGCTGCTGCCCTTCGTACCGTGACCGCAAAAACCATCCTGCTGACCGATTACCGCGCGCGCCGCCCCGTTCCCGTCGCCGCCGGCGACCTCATCACGCCCTCCGGCCGGCTGGCGGACACGCGCGGCAGGATGCTGCACGACCTGCGCATCTCCGTCACCGACCGCTGCAACTTCCGCTGCGTGTACTGCATGCCCAAGGAAGTCTTCGGCAAGGACTACCCCTACCTGCCCCACGACGCCCTGCTCAGCTTCGAGGAAATCGTGCGGCTGGCGCGGGTGTTCGCGGCCCACGGCGTCGAGAAGATCCGCCTGACCGGCGGCGAGCCGCTGCTGCGCAAGAACATCGAGACCCTGGTTGCCCGGCTGGCCGAACTGCGCACGTCATCGGGCAAGCCGCTCGACCTGACCCTGACCACCAACGCGTCGCTGCTGGCACGCAAGGCGCGCGCCCTGGCCGAGGCGGGGCTGAACCGGGTCACCGTCAGCCTGGACGCACTGGACGACGCGGTTTTTCGCCGCATGAACGACGTCGACTTCGCCGTCGCCGACGTGCTGCACGGCATCGATGCCGCGGCCGAAGCGGGCCTGGGACCCATCAAGGTCAACATGGTGGTCAAGAAGGGCCTGAACGACGACCAGATCGAACCCATGGCCGAGCACTTCCGCCACTCTGGCCATACCCTGCGCTTCATCGAGTACATGGACGTAGGCGCGTCCAACGGCTGGAAGATGGATGAAGTCGTGCCCTCGGCCGACATCCTGCGCCGCCTGGACGCCCGCTGGCCGCTCGAAACCCTGGAGCCGCACTACACCGGCGAAGTCGCCCAGCGCTGGCGCTATCGCGACGGTGGCGGCGAAGTCGGCGTCATCTCCAGCGTCACCCAGGCCTTCTGTTCATCCTGTACCCGCGCCCGCCTGTCCACCGAAGGCCAGCTCTACCTGTGCCTGTTCGCCGACCAGGGCTACGACCTGCGCACCCTGCTGCGCGGCGGCGCCAGCGACGACCAACTGGCCACCGCCATCGCCCGCATCTGGCAGGCCCGCACCGACAACTATTCCGAACGCCGCTCCGCCGATACCCCCCGCTCCGGCCGCATAGAAATGAGCTACATCGGAGGGTGATCGAGGCCCCCCCTACGCCCTTACGGGCGCCCCCAGGGGGCGATGCGGGTGGACCGGCAGAGCCGGATCCACCGCATCCTGGGGTACCAACGGGCTGGCGGGGAACGGCGATATTGCCCGGCAGTTGCTTGGGTTCAGAAGAAAGCGGCCTTGCATATGATGCAAGGCCGCTCTTGTATCCGCGATCGGCTTAGGCCCAGGGCGCAGCGGATCCGGCTTTGCCGGTCCGCCAGCGCCGCCCCTTGAGGGGCGCGGCCATGGCCGCGTGGGGTGGGCTTCCCTTCCGGTCCACCCGCATCGCCCCCTGGGGGGCGCGCGAAGCGCGTAGGGGGGCTAAAACCCCATGGCGAAGTTCAGCTGGACCTGGTTCAGGCCCTGGTTGGGCTTCTTCATGCCGCCATTGGAGAAGTGCGACACGCGCAGGCCCAGCCGCATGTTTTCAGCCAGCTTGAAGCCGGCGCCGATGTGGTCGCCGAACTGGAAGGTGGAGCTGATGTTTTTGTCGTGGAACTTGGTCTCGCTGACGGCCGTGGCGCCGATGCCGCCTTCGATGTAGAAGCGTTCGGTGGGCCACCAGCGGAACATGGGGATGGCGTTGAGCTGCCACATGTGGCGGGCGTAGCCCGGTAGCGCGCTCGAGGTCCACCAGTACGAACCGCCCAGTTCGCCCACCAGTTCCAGGCGGGTCGAGCCGAGCTTCATGTGCCAGAGCGGCGAGGTCTCGTAGTTGAGCGTGGCGCGATGATTGCCGTCGACCACGCCGTACTGGGCGCTCCAGCCGCCATTGGCGAAACCGCCGCTGAGATCGGCGCCGTGGGCCGAGAAGGAAGCAAGGGCGAAAAGCGCGGCGGCTAAGGCGGTTTTTTTCATCTAATCGGCTGCCTATGATGCTTCACGCGGGCGCCGTCAAGATCGTCTGCCCGCAGGGGCAGGATGCGGTCCCCCGCGGAAAGAGGGAAGGAAACTTCGACTATAACAAACTCGTTACATCTGCATACGTCCGATGACGGCCGCGTTGCAGGCTAGCCGCAGTCCCCTTCCCCTCAGGCCACGGCGTCCGCCGGCTGCTGGGTCAGCAGGGCCAAGAGACGCGCGATCTCCTCGCGCATCTTGCGGCGGTCGACGATCATGTCGATGGCGCCTTTCTCGAGCAGGAACTCCGCACGCTGGAAGCCTTCGGGCAGTTTCTCGCGCACGGTCTGCTCGATCACGCGCGGGCCGGCGAAGCCGACCAGTGCCTTGGGCTCGGCGATCACGACGTCGCCCATGAACGCGAAGCTGGCCGACACGCCGCCCATGGTGGGATCGGACAGCACGCTGATGAACGGCAGCTTGCGCGAGGACAGCAGCGTCAGCGCGGCGGTGGTCTTGGCCATCTGCATCAGCGACAGCAGGCCTTCCTGCATGCGCGCGCCGCC
This sequence comes from Pigmentiphaga sp. H8, assembly GCF_003854895.1. Lineage (NCBI taxonomy): Bacteria > Pseudomonadati > Pseudomonadota > Betaproteobacteria > Burkholderiales > Alcaligenaceae > Pigmentiphaga > Pigmentiphaga sp. H8. The sequence goes on from NZ_CP033966.1 coordinate 3,387,411, forward strand.
CGAGGCGGTCACGCAGATGAACGGCACTTTCTGTTCGATGGCGGCCTGGGCGCCGCGCACGAAGCGCTCGCCCACGACCGAGCCCATGGAGCCCGCCATGAATTCGAACTCGAAGCAGGCCACCACCACCGGCAGGGTATGCATGGCACCGCCCATGACCACCAGCGCATCGGTCTCGCCGGTTTGCGCCATGGCGTCCTGCAGGCGGTCGGGATATTTCTTGGTGTCCTTGAACTTCAGGCTGTCCACCGGCAGCGTGCCGATGCCGATCTCGTAGCGGCCCTCGGCGTCCAGCAGCGCGTCGATGCGCTGGCGCGCGCCGATACGCATGTGGTGCTCGCACTTGGGACACACGTTCAGGTTCTTGACGAGATCGTCGCGGTACAGCACCGACTCGCACGACGGGCACTTGACCCACAGGCCCTCCGGCACGCGGCGGACGGAGCCGTCGGTGGTCTTGATACGGGGAGGGAGCAGTTTTTCTATCCAGCTCATGCGGATTTCCTTGATTCTTGGGAGGCCCCGTCCGGAGGCGGGGCATCTAGCGCCCCCCGGATTGTACGCAACCATGCCCCGGCTGCGCGAGCGCAGATTTCGGGCAGTTGTTCCTGCGGGATGCCTTGCGAGGCGGCGTCGATTTCCTGGATCAGCCGGGTGCCGATGACCACGGCGTCGGCCTCGGCGCCCAGCGCGCGGGCGCTCTGGCCATCGCGGATGCCGAAGCCCACGCCCACCGGCAGCGAGACGAACTGCCGGATGTGCGCCAGCCGGCGCGAGACGTCCTGGACGTCCAGGTGGCCGGCGCCGGTCACGCCCTTGAGCGAGACGTAGTAGACATAGCCGCGCGCGACCCGGGCCACGGCCTGGATGCGCTCGTCGGTGGTGGTTGGCGCCAGCAGGAAGATGGGGTCGACGCCATGCCCTTCGAGCAGGGCGCCGAACTCGCCGGCCTCCTCGGGCGGATAATCCACCACCAGGCAGCCGTCCACGCCCGCTTCCTGCGCGGCGGCGGCGAAGGCGGCCTGCCCCATGCGCTCGACGGGGTTGGCATAGCCCATCAGCACCACCGGCGTCTGGCTGTCGGTGCGGCGGAATTCCTTGACCATGGCCAGCACGTCGCGCAGGCCCACACCCTGCTCCAGCGCATGCTGGCTGGAGCGCTGGATGACCGGACCGTCGGCCATGGGATCGGAGAACGGCACGCCCAGTTCCAGCACGTCGGCGCCGGCGGCCACCAGCGCGTGCATGATGGGAACCGTGCTGGCCGGCGTGGGATAGCCGGCGGTGACGTAGGGGATCAGGGCGCAGGCGCCCGGGGCGGCGGCGCGGCGCGCGAACGCGGCCGCGATACGGGAGGATGACGACATGGAGACCGCCCTCAGAGCGCGATGCCCGAACGTTCGGCGACGGTATGCATGTCCTTGTCGCCACGTCCGGAAAGGTTGACCAGCAGGATCTTGTCCTTGGGCAGCGTGGGCGCCAGCCGGACCGCATGCGCGATGGCATGGGACGACTCCAGCGCCGGGATGATGCCCTCGATCCGGCAGCAGTGATGGAAGGCCGCCAGGGCCTCCTCGTCCGTGACGCCCACATAGGTCGCCCGGCCGCTGTCCATCAGCCACGCATGCTCGGGCCCCACGCCCGGATAGTCCAGGCCGGCCGAGATCGAATGGGTGTCGATCACCTGCCCGTTCGCGTCCTGCAGCACGTAGGTGCGGTTGCCGTGCAGCACGCCCGGCGCGCCGCCGGCCAGCGAGGCCGCGTGGCGGCCCGTGTCCATGCCTTCCCCGGCGGCCTCCACGCCCACCAGCGCCACGTCGTCGTACGGCAGATAGGGATGGAAGATGCCCATGGCGTTCGAGCCCCCGCCCACCGCCGCGATCACGACGTCGGGCTGGCGCCCCGCGGCCTTGGGCATCTGCTCCAGGCACTCGTTGCCGATGACGGTCTGGAAATCGCGCACCATCATCGGATACGGATGCGGGCCGGCCACGGTGCCGATGATGTAGAAGGTGTCCTCGACGTTGGTCACCCAGTCGCGCATGGCTTCGTTCAGCGCGTCCTTCAGCGTGCGCGAACCCGAATCCACAGGCACGACGGTCGCGCCCAGCAGCTTCATCCGGTAGACGTTGGCGGCCTGCCGCTTGACGTCCTCGCTGCCCATGTAGACCACGCACTCCATGCCATAGCGGGCCGCGACGGTGGCGGTCGCCACGCCGTGCTGGCCGGCGCCGGTCTCGGCGATCACGCGGCGCTTGCCCATGCGGCGGGCCAGCAGCGCCTGCCCGATGCAATTGTTCACCTTGTGCGCGCCGGTGTGGTTCAGGTCTTCCCGCTTGAACCAGATCTGCGCGCCGCCCAGCTCCTCGGACCAGCGCCTGGCGTGGTAGACGGGGCTGGGGCGGCCCACGAAGTGCTCGAGTTCGTAGTTGAATTCGGCGATGAAATCGGGATCGTGCTGGTAGCGCGCATAGGTCTGGCGCAGCTCGTCCAGCGCGTGCATGAGCGTCTCGGCGACGAACACGCCGCCATATGGGCCGAAATGGCCCCTCGCGTCGGGGAAATCGTAGGTTTTCACTGGGATGGTCCCGGCTATGAAGCCCGGCCCGCGCGCCTGGCGCGCGCCGGAAGGATTGCGGAATGCGGCGTCAGTTGCCGTCGGCCTGCCGTACCTGCGCCACGAACTGGGCGATCTTGTCGGCGGATTTGATGCCTGGCGACTCTTCCACGCCGCTGCTTACGTCAACAGCGAACGGGCGCACGGACTCAATGGCTGCCGCCACATTTGCGGCATGCAACCCACCAGACAAAACGACCGGACGCGCGCTTTCGCTGCTGACCAGAGACCAATCGAACACTCTCCCGCTGCCGCCGTAGCCATCGGAATGGCTGTCGAACAGCCAGCCTGCGGCGGAACCGTACTGTAGGCAGGATTTTAGCAAAGCCTGCGACGTTTCCATTCCCGGCCCGCCGACCCGGAAGGCGCGCAGGTAGCGCTGGCCGTGGCGTTCGCATTGCTGCGGCGTTTCGTCGCCATGGAACTGGAGCAGGTCGGGCCGGACCACCTCCAGCACCTCCTGGATCTGCGCGTCGGACGCATTGACGAACAGGGCCACCACGTCGACGAACGGCGGGACGAGGCGCCGCAGCTCGGCCGCGCGCGCCGGGGCCAGCGCGCGCCGGCTGGGGGGATAGAAGACCAGGCCGATGGCATCGGCGCCCGCGCCGACGGCGGCGGCGACGTCTTCTTCGCGGGTCAGGCCGCAGATCTTGATACGGGTACGGGACATCCCGCCATCATACCGCCCCGCGATTTTCCTTCTCCCACGCCTTGCCGGGCGGGCTAGGTACAAGCCCTAGATTGAGGAATCATGCATCAATATGCATGATTGCCGCACAAAAACAAGAACTATCCTGCATGAAAGCGTTTGTCGGCCTGCGGTTCCATCCACAAGAACAACGGCAGCCCGCCTGCCTACCGAGGAGATCACCATGGCACGCCCGAAGCAGCATCCCTTCCCCCGCCGTCACCCCCTTTCCAGCCTGCCGCCACGCGCCTGGGCCGCGGGCCTGCTGGCCGCCCTGGGCGCCTGTGGCGGCAGCGACGATCCCGCGCCGCCCGCCCCGCCGCCGCCGGCAGCCACGCTCAGCTGCGACGACAGCATGAAGGCCGCCTTCAAGCCGGACGCGAACACCCAGGTGGTCCTGGCCAAGGCCTTCAAGCAGGGCGACGCCCTGGCCCTGGCGGGTACGCCGGCATCGCCCGCGCCCGCCAAGGCCGGCCAGGACATGTGTCTGGTCAAGATGGTGGTCGGTCCGGGCAATCCGGGCACGGCGGATGCGCCGTCCACCTCGCCCGGCATCGGCATCGAGGTCTGGCTGCCCACGCCGGCCAACTGGAACCAGCGCATCCGCAACCTGGGCGGTGGCGGCTGGGCAGGCGGCAGCCAGGCCTCGGCCACGCTGGTCGGCAACGCCGGCGCCGCGGCCACCGCGGCATTGGGCTATGCCGTCGGCAGCACCGACACCGGCCACGCCATCGCGGGCAACGGGTCGTTCGCGATGAAGGAAGACGGCACGATCAACAGCGCGCTGTGGGGCGATTTCGCCGAACGCAGCCTGCACGAACTCGCGGTCAAGACCAAGGCGCTGGTCGAGGCCTACTACGGCAAGCCGCAGCAATACGCCTACTGGGAAGGCTGCTCCACCGGCGGCCGCCAGGGCTACAAGATCGCCCAGGAGCACCCCGACGACTACGACGGCTACCTGAACGGCGCCCCCGCCTTCAACTGGACCCGCTTCATCACCAACGAGCTGTATCCACAGGTGGCCATGCGGCGCGACCTGGGCGGCCCGATCGCCGCCGACAAGCTGCGCCGCGTCAGCGCGGCCGCGGTCAGCGCCTGCGACACCGTGGGCGGCCAGCACCTGGGCTTCATCGCCGATCCCGGCCAATGCCACTACGACCCGACGCGCGACGCCTCGGCGCTGTGCGCGGGCGTGGCCGGCAACGGCGTGGTCGGCACCAGCACCGATGCCGCCTGTGTCTCGCTGGCCGAGGCCCGGACCATCAACAAGATCTGGTACGGCCAGACCGCCGACGGCAGCGCCCCCGACCCGCAAGCCGACAACGCCAGCGGCACCACGCTGGCCAGCAAGCAGCTCTGGTGGGGCCTGACGCGCGGCACCGACCTCGGCGGCCTGGCCGGATCGTCGGGCACGCCTCCGGTTGCCCGCCCGTTCACCATCGCCACCGACATGGTCGCCCTGGAGTTGCAGAACCCCTCGTACGCGACCCCGTCCTTCACCAACGCGACCGGCAACGGCGCGGACAAGTGGCAGGACATGAGCTACGCCGACCTGGCCAACGCCTATGACCGCGGCGTCGCGCTGCAGGCCGCCTTCGGCCACATCAACACCGACAACCCCGACCTGACCCGGCTGCGCGACGGCGGCGGCAAGGTCATCAGCTACCATGGGCTGGCCGACCAGTTGATCACGCCCGCCGGCTCGCTGAACTACCTGGCCCGCGTCGCCGACGAGATGGGCGGCATGGATGCGGTCCAGGCCTTCAACCGGCTGTACCTGGTCCCGGGCATGGGCCACTGCGCCGGCGTGGGCACCGTCAGCGGCAGCGCGGGGCCGGCCGCCACGGCCAACACCGTGCCGCTGCCCGCGGCCAACCAGTTCTTCGACGCGCTGGTAGCCTGGGTCGAGAAAGGCACGCAGCCCGGCCCGCTGATGTTGAAATCGGCCGACGCCAGCGTCAGCATGCCGATCTGCGTCCATCCGCAGAAGGCTACCTACAAGGGCGGCGGATCCATCTCCGACGGCGCGAACTACAGCTGCCGCTAGGACGCCGGCCGGACGGCCGACGGATCAGCGCCCCAGCCTGATCTCGTCGGTCGCGTCGGTGGACGGCAAGCCGTAGTCGCCGGGATAGCCCACGGCCGTCAGGTAGAGGCCATCGGGCGAGAACGTGGGCGCGGCCTTGGTCCGGTTGCGTTCGGCCAGCAGCGCGGGCATCCAGCCGGCGGGCTGCCTGCCCTGCCCCACGTACACCAGCGCCCCCACGATGTTGCGGACCATGTGGTGCAGGAAGGCATTGGCGCGCAGGGTGAAGACCACCAGCCGGCCGCGCCGTTCGATGCCGAGTTCGTGCATCGTGCGCACGGGCGAGGCCGCCTGGCACTCGGACGAACGGAAGCTGCTGAAGTCGTGCTCGCCCAGAAGATGGGCCGCCCCCGTGCGCATCGCCTCCAGGTCCAGGGGCCGGAAACTCCAGCCCGCGCGGCCCGTCCACAGCGGCGAGCGAACGGGGTCGTCCAGCAGCAGGTAGACATAGGAGCGCGAACGCGCGGAGAAACGGGCGTGGAAGTCGGCGGGCACTTCGCGCGCCCAGCGCACCGCGATGCTGGGCGGCAGATGCGCGTTCACGCCGCGCACCCAGGCCTGCTCGGGACGCAAGACCTCGGTATCCAGATGCACGATTTGCTGCGCGGCATGCACCCCGGTATCGGTGCGGCCGGCGCAGATGGTAGCCATCGGCTGGCCGACAAAGGCGGCCAGGGCCGATTCCAGCCGGTCCTGCACGGTTCGCCGGTGCGGCTGGGTCTGCCAGCCCAGCCAGGGGGCGCCGTCGTAGCTCAGCCCCAGGGCGATGCGCGGCATGCCGGGCGGTCCTACCAGGAAGCGAGCAGCGCCCGCGCCCGTTCGCGCTGGTCCGCGTCGCCGTCGCGCAGGACCTCTTCCAGCAGTTCGCGCGCGCCGGCGCGGTCGCCCATGTCGGCATAGGCCTTGGCCAGGTCCAGCTTGGCGGCCATGCCGGCCGGCGCGTCCAGGTCCGTATCCAGGTCGATGCCCGGCGCGGCGGTGTGCCTGGGTTTGTCCTGTGCCGGCGCGGGAGCATCCAGGCTCAGGTCCAGTCCGAAGGCCGCCACGGCGGCGGCCGGCGCAACGGCCGCGGGACGGCCGCTATCCTCGGGCTCGTCGTCGTCCGGATAGTCGTCGGGTTCGCCTTCCGCGCGCGGCGGCAGGGTATCGGGAATGGGGAACGGCGGGATATCGTCCCAGTCGCGCAGGTGATTGACCGGAGCGCCCTCGGCCGGCGGCAGTGCGTCGGCCTCCTCATTGGCGTTCTCGTCCTCGACGCGGGCCGCCTCGCGCGCGTCTTCCCGTTCGGCGCGGGCCGAGCGGCGGCGCAGCGCAAGGGCGCCGAGCAGGGCCGCCAGCACGGCAACGATGGCGCCCAGCACGGCCACGCTGTGCTCGCGGACCTTGCCGGCCACCGAGGCGACCAGGGACGCCCGTGCCTCGGGCTCACCGGCGGGCGCGGCCTCGGCGGTGGCCGGGGCGGCGGCGTTCGCGGACGGTTCGCCCGCCGTCGCCGGCGCTTGCGCCGGGGCCGCGGGCGCGGCGGCATCCGGCTTGGCGGCCGCGTCACCAGCCGGCGTGGCCGGCTGGCCAGCCGCGGTATCGGCCGCGCGCTCGCGGGCCTGCTGCTCCATCTTCGCCAGCGTCTCGTTCTGCGCCTCGAGCAGGCCGCGCATGGCTTCGACGTTGCCCTGCAAAGCCTCGACCCGCTCCTGCGCCTCGCGCATGGCCTTCGCGGTGGCGTCCCGCTCTTCCTCCAGGCGGTCGCGCGTGGTCTGCTCGCCGCCGGCGGCCGTTTCCTTGCCGCCGCTGGAAAGCTTGAGGGCATCGCCCTCTTGCGTACCGGATTCCGCCTGCGATCCGGCCGAGGACGCGATGTCGCCCCGCGACTCGGCCCCGCCGGCCGCTCCGGCCGGCACCTGCCTCGCGCCGCCCGCCACGCGCTGGCGGTAGGCCTCGAAAGCTTCGGCCTGGCTGGCGAACAAGGCCGCGGCCTGCGCTGAGTCGATCGCGCCCACGTCGTCCGCGCCGGGCACGGACAGCGACGCGCCGGCGCGCAGCCGGTTCATGTTGCCGTCGACAAAGGCCTGGGGGTTGGCGCGCAGCAGCGCAGCCAGGGTCTGGTAGATCGAAGCGCCTTCGGGCTTCAGGCGGCCCGCGATGCCGAACAGGGTATCGCCAGGCTTGACCTCCAGGGCGGCCGGCGTGGACTGCGTCTCGGCGGCCTGCGCCTTGGGCGTCGGCACATCCAGGATGAAGGTGTACTGGCGGATGAAGCGGCCCATGTTCCAGGTCAGCTCCACCAGCAGGTCCAGGACGTGGACGTCCAGCGGTGCCGCCGACGCGATGCTGACCACCTTGCGCCCGTCCGGACGGTCTTCGATGCGCAGCGTCAGGTTGGCCAGGGCTTCGCTGTATTCGAGCTGGGTCTGGCGGTAGACGTCCCGCGGCGCGATGGCCGCTTGGAGCGTGCCGGCTTCCTGGGGCGTCGCGGCATTGACGGTGATCTCGGCACGCAGGGGCTCGCCGGATGCGGACAGGACTTTCAGCGACCCCAGGTCGGCGGCCTGCGCCGCCGATACGGCCCCGGCCGCCAATCCCAGCGCCAGCAGCCCCGCCGATGGACCGCCCGCGCGCGGACGCTTGTGTATCAAGGCCGGACGGCCTGCCTCTCGATCGGAAAGTCCGTTCATCCTAATCCCATGCGCAAAAGCCCCCGCGAATAGCCTGGCGGTTGATCATCCCGGCAGGTCGGCACCTGCCGGGACTCCTTTTAGCATCAGAGACTTACCGTCGCAAGCTCAGGTACGTTCTGATGCAAGCCCGAGGATCAGAGCTCGCCCAGCGCGATGCGCAGCATGCGGCGCAGCGGCTCGGCCGCGCCCCACAGCAGCTGGTCGCCCACGGTGAAGGCGCTCAGGTACTCGGGGCCCATCGCCAGCTTGCGCATGCGGCCGACCGGGATGTCCAGCGTGCCGGTCACGGCCACCGGCGTGAGCGACTGCATCGACGCCTCGCGCGTGTTCGGGACGACCTTGGCCCACGGGTTGTTCTCGCGCAGCATGCCCTCGATCTCGTCCAGCGGCACGTCCTTCTTGAGCTTGATGGTCAGCGCCTGGCTGTGGCAGCGCATCGCGCCGATGCGCACGCACAGGCCGTCGATGGGGATGGGAGACACGCTGAAGCCCTCGCCGCGGCCCAGGATCTTGTTGGTCTCGGCGCCGCCCTTCCATTCCTCGCGCGAGGTGCCGTTGCCCAGGTCCTTGTCGATCCAGGGGATCAGGTTGCCGGCCAGCGGCACGCCGAAGTGTTCCTGCGGCAGCGACCCGTCCTGCTGCTTGGCCAGCACCGTGCGGTCGATTTCCAGGATGGCCGAGGCCGGGTCCGCCAACAGGCCGGACACCGTGGCGTTGAGCAGGCCGAACTGGGTCAGCAGCTCGCGCATGTGCTGCGCGCCGCCGCCGGAGGCGGCCTGGTAGGTCATGCTGGTCATCCAGTCGATCAGGTCGTGCTCGAACAGGCCGCCCAGGCCCATCAGCATGCAGCTGACCGTGCAGTTGCCGCCGATGTAGTTCCTGACGCCCTTCTTCAGCGCCTCGTCAATCACGTTGCGGTTGACCGGGTCGAGCACGATGATGGCATCGTCCTTCATCCGCAGCGTGCTGGCCGCGTCGATCCAGATGCCGTCCCAGCCGGCGGCGCGCAGCTTGGGATAGACCTCGGTGGTGTAGTCGCCGCCCTGCGCCGTGACGATGATGGGCAGCTTCTTCAGCGCCTCGATGTCGAACGCGTTCTGCAACGGGCCCGCGCCCTGCGCCCACGAGGGCGCCGCGCCGCCGGCGTTGCTGGTCGAGAAGAACACCGGCTCGATCAGCGAGAAATCGTTTTCGTCGCGCATGCGCTGCATGAGCACGGAACCGACCATGCCGCGCCAGCCGACCAGACCAACTGCTTTCATTTACACACCCCTAACAAGTAGTCCAGATTGAAACTGTTTGCCGGGCGCATCACACCCGGGGGGCGCGACACGCAGGCTGGTTACAGAGCTTTGATCACGGCACTGCCCATCTCGGCAGTGCCGACCTTAGTCGTGCCCGCTTCGTAGATGTCGGCCGTGCGCAAGCCCTGCTCCAGCACTTTCTTGACGGCTGCCTCGATCCGGTCGGCCTGGGCCGCCTTGTCGAGCGAATAGCGCAGCATCATCGCCGCCGAGAGAATGGTCGCCAGCGGGTTGGCGATGTCCTTGCCCGCGATGTCGGGCGCCGAGCCGTGGCTGGGTTCGTACAGGCCCTTGCCGGTCTCGTTCAGCGAGGCGGACGGCAGCATGCCGATGGAGCCCGTCAGCATCGAAGCCTGGTCGGAAAGGATGTCGCCGAACATGTTGCCGGTCACGATCACGTCGAATTGCTTGGGCGCGCGCACCAGTTGCATGGCGGCGTTGTCCACGTACATGTGGCTGAGCTCCACATCAGGATACTCCTTGCCGACCTCGGTGACGATGTCCTTCCAGAACTGGAAGGTCTCGAGCACGTTGGATTTGTCGACGCTGCACAACTTTCCGCGGCGCTTGCGGGCGGTCTGGAAGGCCACGTGCGCGATGCGGCGGATTTCCGGCTCGGCGTAGCGCATCGTGTCGAAGCCCTCGCGCTGGCCCGCGAAGGCGCCGTCCGGGGCCGTGCGCACGCCGCGCGGCTGGCCGAAATAGATGTCGCCGGTCAGCTCGCGGATGATCAGGATGTCCAGGCCCGACACCACCTCGGGCTTGAGCGACGAAGCATTGGCCAGTTCGGGATACAGGATGGCCGGGCGCAGGTTGGCGAACAGGCCCAGGTTCTTGCGCAGCCCCAGGATGGCCTGTTCGGGACGCAGCGCGCGCTCGAGCTTGTCGTACTTCCAGTCGCCCACCGAGCCGAACAGCACCGCATCGGCCTTCTTGGCCAGGTCCAGCGTGGCCGGAGGCAGCGGATGGCCCGCGGCCTCGTACGCAGCACCGCCCACCGGCTGGGTGTCGAGCGTGAACGACTCGCCCAGCGCGGTCAGCACGCGCACGGCTTGTTCGACGATTTCGGGACCGATGCCGTCTCCCGGCAGCACTGCGATATGTTGTGTCATTGTGGCTCTTGATTCAGGGTCGGGACCGGCCCGCAGGGGCCGGCGGAATTACGGTGTCAGCGACTGGCCTGGGTACCGCGCAGCGCCTCCACGTCCAGCCAGGGCTGGGTGGCGAGCCGCTTCTGTTCGAAGGCCTTGATCTTGTCCGCATGGCGCAGCGTCAGGCCGATCTCGTCCAGGCCGTTCAGCATGCAGTATTTGCGGAAGCTGTCGACGCTGAACGACAGCTCGCGGCCGGACGGCGTCGCGACGACCTGGCGGTCCAGGTCGATGGTCAGCCGGTAGCCTTGCTTGCCTTCCACTTCCTGGAACAGGCTGTCCACGTCGACTTCCGACAGCACGATGGGCAGCACGCCGTTCTTGAAGCAGTTGTTGAAGAAGATGTCGGCGAACGACGGCGCGATCACCGCGCGGAAACCGTACTGGTCCAGCGCCCACGGCGCATGCTCGCGGCTCGAACCGCAGCCGAAGTTCTTGCGTGCCAGCAGGATGGAAGCGCCCTGGTAGCGCGGCTGGTTCAGCACGAAGTCCGGGTTCAGCGGCCGCTTGCTGTTGTCCATGCCGGGCTGGCCTTCGTCCAGGTAGCGCCAGGCGTCGAACAGGTTAGGGCCGAAGCCGCTGCGATGGATGGACTTCAGGAATTGCTTGGGGATGATCTGGTCCGTATCGACGTTCTCGCGGTCCAGCGGCGCCACCAGGCCTTCATGAGTGGTGAATGCTTGCATGATGCTCTACCTTAGTTGACCTTGCGGACATCGACGAAATGACCTGCCACGGCGGCGGCCGCCGCCATCGCGGGGCTCACCAGGTGGGTGCGGCCGCCCGCGCCCTGCCGGCCCTCGAAATTGCGGTTCGAGGTCGAGGCGCAGCGTTCGCCCGGTTCCAGGCGGTCGTCGTTCATGGCCAGGCACATCGAGCAGCCGGGATCGCGCCACTCGAAGCCGGCCTCGATGAAGACCTTGTCCAGGCCTTCCTGCTCGGCCTGCGCCTTGACCAGGCCCGAACCGGGCACGGCCAGCGCCAGCTTGACGTTGGAGGCCACGCGCTTGCCGCGCAGTACCGCCGCGGCGGCACGGAAATCCTCGATGCGCGAGTTGGTGCACGAGCCGATGAAGACCTTGTCGATCTTGATGTCGGTGATCGGCATGTTCGCCGTCAGGCCCATGTACTCCAGCGCGCGCGCCACGCCCGAACGGCGGGTCTCGTCCTTCTCGCTGGCCGGATCCGGCACGTTGGCGCCCACCGGCAGCACCATCTCGGGCGAAGTGCCCCAGGTGACCTGCGGCTGGATCTCGGCCGCGTCGACCTCGACCACGCGGTCGAAATGCGCGCCTTCGTCCGAGTGCAGGGTGTTCCAGTACGCCACCGCCTGGTCCCAGGCCTGGCCCTTGGGCGCGTAGGGACGGCCGCGGAAATACTCGATGGTCTTCTCGTCCACCGCCACCAGCCCGACGCGCGCGCCGGCCTCGATGGCCATGTTGCAGATGGTCATGCGGCCTTCGACCGACAGGTCGCGGATCGTGCTGCCGGCGAACTCGATGGCATGCCCCGTCCCGCCCGCCGTGCCGATCTTGCCGATCACGTGCAGGACCAGGTCCTTGGCGGTGCAGCCGGCGGGCAGCTTGCCCTCGACCCGCACCTGCATATTCTTGTTCTTCTTGACCAGCAGCGTCTGCGTGGCCAGCGCGTGCTCGACCTCGGAGGTACCGATGCCGAAGGCCATCGCGGCCACGGCGCCGTGCGTGCTGGTGTGCGAATCGCCGCAAACCACGGTCATGCCCGGCAGCGTCGCGCCCTGCTCGGGCCCGATCACGTGCACGATGCCCTGGCGGCGATCGCCCATGTCGAACTCGACGATGCCGTAGTCCTGGCAGTTGGCATCCAGCGTATCCACCTGCAGGCGCGAGATCGGATCGGCAATGCCCTGGTCGCGGTTGTGCGTGGGCACGTTATGGTCGGCCACCGCCAGGTTGGCGCTGATGCGCCACACCGGGCGGCCGGCCAGCTTCAGCCCTTCGAACGCCTGCGGGCTGGTCACTTCGTGGACCAGATGGCGATCGATGTAGATCAGACAGGTACCGTCTTCTTCCTGATGGACGACGTGGGCGTCCCACAGCTTGTCGTAAAGGGTCTGAGGCATGAGATTCCGGCCAAAAAGTGAACGGGCTCATGAACAGCCGCACGGCTCGGCGCCTCTCGGCGTCGCTCAGGCGCGAGGACCAGCCTCGACGGACCCGCTCAGGGATAGGGAACTCTTGATTGTATATTAAGCCCCCCCTACGCGCTTGCGCGCGCCCAGCATGATGAGCCCCCAGCCGCTACGCGGCAGCCCCCCAAGGGGGCCGGGACCCACCTTGGGACGGCCCGGCGGCGGGCCCCCGGGGGCGATGCGCGTGGACCGGCGGAGCCGGATCCTCCGCATCCTGGGTAACAACTGGCTGGCGGCGATGGGGGGTTTTTACTCCCCGCCACGGCCACTTTAAGGACTCTAGCGTCGAGCCTGCTGGTACAGCGGCAACACCTTCTCGGAAGCCTGCCGCAGGTCCGCGATACGGGACTCGGCCGACGGGTGGGTGGACAGGATCTCGGGCGGCGCCGAACCGCCGACCTGTCCCATCTTGGTCCACAACGTCACCGCCGCCCGCGGGTCATAGCCCGCCCGGGCTGCCAGTTCCACCCCCATCCGGTCGGCCTCCGTCTCATGCAAGCGGCTGTTCGGCAGCCCGAACATCACGTTGGCCAGCGCCCCGCCCAGGTCCGAACTCGCCTGCGACCCCGTGATCGCCGCCAGCACGCTCAAGCCCATGCTCGTCGCCATCTGTTCGGACGCCCGCTCGCGCGCGTGTTCGCGCAGCGCGTGCGCGATCTCGTGGCCCAGTACCGCCGCCAGCTCGTCGTCGGACGGCTTCACGGTATTGATCAACCCGGTATAGACCGCGATCTTGCCGCCCGGCATGCACCAGGCGTTCACTTCCTTGTCGTCGATGACGTTGACTTCCCACTTCCACTTCGTCGCATCGGGCCGGAACACCCCCACCTGCCCGATCAAGCGCTGGGAAATCGTCCGCACACGGGCGAGCTGGGAGGCGTTCGTGTTGAGCTGGCCCTTGCTGCGGGCCCCCGACAGCGTCTGCTGGTAGAGCTGGACCGCCTGCTGGTCGAGCTGCTGCTCGGATACCAGGCTGGACATGCGCTGCGTGCGGTCGATGCCTATCGTGCCGCCCTGGGTGGTATTGACCGACTCGCAGCCGGCCGCGGCCACCAGCGCCAGGGCCGCCGCGGCCATCGCGGCGCGGCGCAAGACAGGAGAACGTTTGGTCTTTTTCATGCTGCCCCCAAGACAAGAACGCCAAGGCGGCAATTTTGCCCCAAAACCCCTGTTACTTTCTTTATCCGCGCGCCAGACCCAGGCGCGGGGTCTGGACCGACACGTCGGCGCATTGCGCGCGATGGCGCAACGCGTGGTCGGCCAGCACCAGGGCCAGCAGGGCCTCGGCGATGGGCGTGGCGCGGATGCCCACGCAGGGATCGTGGCGCCCGTGGGTCTCGACCACCGTCGGGGCGCCCTGCTTGTCGATGGACCGGCGCGGGCTGCGGATGCTGGAGGTGGGCTTGATGCCCAGCGACACCGTGATCGGCTGTCCGGTGGCGATTCCGCCCAGGATGCCGCCGGCATTGTTCGACAGAAAGCCCTCCGGCGTGAGTTCGTCGCCATGCTCGGTGCCGCGCTGCTCGACGCTGTGGAAACCGGCCCCGATCTCCACCGCCTTCACCGCGTTCAGGCCCATCATGGCGTAGGCGATGTCGGCGTCCAGGCGGCCGTACACCGGCTCGCCCAGGCCCACCGGCACGTTCTCGGCCACCACCTCGATGCGCGCGCCCACCGAGTCGCCGTCGCGGCGCAACTGGTCCATGTAGGCCTCGAGTTCGGCCACGCGGCTGTTGCCGGCCGCGTAGAACGGGTTGGTATGGACAGCGTCCCAGTCCTCGAACGGAATGTCGATGTCGCCCAGCTGGCTCATATAGCCGCGCACGCGCACGCCGTAGCGCTCGGCCAGCCACTTCTTGGCCACCGCGCCGGCTGCCACCGTGGGTGCCGTCAGGCGGGCCGACGAACGGCCGCCGCCGCGCGGATCGCGAATGCCGAACTTGTGCCAGTAGGTGTAGTCGGCGTGGCCGGGGCGGAAGGTTTCCGCGATGTTGCTGTAATCCTTGCTGCGCGCGTCCTGGTTGCGGATCAGCAACGCGATCGGCGTACCGGTGGTCTTGCCCTCGTAGACGCCGGACAGGATCTCGACCTGATCGGGTTCCTGCCGCTGGGTGACGTGGCGCGACGTACCGGGACGCCGGCGGTCCAGCTCGACCTGGATATCGGCCTCGGTCAGCGACATCCCAGGCGGGCAGCCGTCGATCACACAGCCGACGGCGGGTCCGTGGGATTCACCGAAATTGGTGACGCAGAAGAGTTCTCCGAGGGTGCTGCCTGGCATGGAATCTGGGCTCCGGTAGGGATGAGCCATTGTAGCCGTAGTAGTGGGTCCCCCCCTACGCGCTGACGCGCGCCCCCCAGGGGGCGATGCGGGTGGACCGGCGGAGCCGGATCCACCGCATCCTGGGTCTAGCACCCGCTTCTTGGGTTGCAGCACCGGTGCCATCGCTGGCTGCCAGCGGTAGCAACCGTGCTTCAGTCCAAGATAGTTTCCCTAGACCCAGGAAACCGCGGATCTGGCTTCGCCAGTCCGCCGGTTTCGCCCCCTGGGGGGCGCGCGTCAGCGCGTAGGGGGGGGGAATTCCCCCCCCTACAGCGTCCCTTCGGTCTCGCGCTGTTCGCCGGGCCAGTCGCGGATGTAGGCCTTGAGCATGCGATTCTCGAAGCCCTGGGCCTCGAGCACGGCCCTGGCGACGTCGTAGAACGAGATCACCCCCAGCAGCATGCGGCCGTCCATGACGGGGATGTAGCGGGCATGCTTGTCGAGCATCAGGCGCCGCACCTCGTTGACTTCAGTGTTCGGCGATACCGTGACCGGCGCGTCGTCCATGATCGACCGGATGGTGGTGGTACCCAGGGAACCGCCGTTGGCCTGCAGGTGCCGGATGATTTCGCGGAAGGTGAGCATGCCCACCAGCTCGCCGAACTCCATGATAACCAGCGAGCCGATGTCTTGCAGGGCCATCGTATCGACGACCTGCCCGACCGGGGTATCGGGGCTGGCGGTATAAAGCGCGTCGCCCTTGACGCGCAGGATTTCACTGACTTTGATCATGACGGCCTCCTCAGCCACGCACGCCGGTTCTGTTTATGGGGTTGGATCTGGGGAATATATCGGCTCGTGCATGGCCATGTAGCTATCCTAGCGCGCCTCGAAACACGCTTCAACTCGCCGCCGCCACACCGCCCGCATCCAGCGCCGCCAGGATGTTTCGAGCTGTTCGCTCGATGTGCTCGGCCAGGATCTCCGCGGCCAGGTCTTCCTTGCGGTCCAGCGTCGCATCCACCAGCGAACGGTGTTCCTGGGCGACGTCGCGATCGAAGGGCTTGTAGGCCAGGAACAGGCGCCGGTAGCGCGCGCTGAAATGCTGGAGCGAATCGCACACCATCAGCGCCAGCGGCATGCGGCAGGCCGCCAGCAGCGCCAGGTGGAACTCGCGGTGATGCGCTTCCCACTCGTCGACGACGCCGCCGTCCTTCTGTTCCGGACGCTCGTAGCGCGACAGCCGGTGGTGGGTCAGGACGATGCCGTCCTCCCAGTCGCGGTTGCCGTGCCGGATGGACTCGCGCAGGGCCATGGGCTCGAGCGTGGACTGCAGTTTCGCGACCTCGAGCAGGTTCTCGCGCGATACCGGCGCGACCTTGAACCCTTTCTTGTCTTCGTTGACCACGAAGCCCTCGGTGGCCAGCCTGGCCAGGGCCTCGCGCAGCGGGGAAAGGCTGACGCCGAAGTCCCCCTTGAGTTCTTCGATGGAAAGCCTGGCACCTGGGGGACGCCTGCCGGAAACGATGTCGTTGCGTAACCGGGTCGCAATCGTGCTCGCGAAATTCTGTCCCGTGCTCGGAGCCGGCTGTCCAGCCGGCAACACCGATGCCAGTTTCATCATGCCCCTCGTCTTTTCATTCATCGTAACACGCGACCCAAATCATCTTTCTATTGACAGATAATCGATTATTCCTAAAAATCACCTAAAAATCGAAAATAAAAAAATCATCGATTATGGAGAAGGAATTGAAAGCCGACGCCTATCGCGACTTATCGGATGCGCAGCCCCTCCTTTCCCTGGCCGCCCGAGTGGACGTTGCCCACACGGCCGTGCTGGTGATCGACATGCAGAACGATTTCTGCGCCCCCGGCGGCTATGTCGAGCGCGTCATCGGCAAGGACACCGCGGCGTGCTGCGCCATCGTGCCCCCGCTCCAGGCCCTGATCGACGCCGCGCGCGAACATGGCATCCCGGTCTTCTGGCTGCGCGCCTGCTACCGGCCCGACCTGCTGCCCGCGTCCATGCGCACCAAGCTGGCCGAGCAAGGCATCACCGACGTCTGCTGCGATCGCGATACGTGGGGCTACGACTGGTACGGCGTCCAGCCGCTGTCCGGCGAACCGGTGCTGGAGAAAAACAGCTACGACGGCTTCGTCGGCACTACCCTCGAACACGAACTGCGCGCCCGCGGCATCCGTACACTGGTTTTCGCGGGCGTCCAGACCAACATCTGCGTCGAAGCCACGCTGCGTCATGCGAACGCGCTGGGCTTCCACTGCGTCGTGCCCGAGGATTGCGTGGCATCGCACACGCAACCCGCGCACGAGGCCACGCTGAACAACGTCCGCTTCCTGCTGGGCGACGTCACCCGCCTGGACACGCTCGCGTCCCACTGGCGGGCCTCGCCGCCGCGCGTCTACCTGAACTACACGCAGGAGGAGCTGGATCGCGCCTACGACCAGCGAGCCTGGGCCGACAACCGGGACGCCATGCTGGCCTGGTACGCGCAGGCCAGCGCCAGCGCCCGCGAGCAATACCCGCACCACCGGCACGTTCCCTATGGCCCGGGCCCCCACGAGACGCTGGACATCTTTCCGGCGCAGCGGCAAGGCGCGCCCATCCACGTCCACGTGCACGGCGGCGGCTGGCGCAATCTGAGCAAGGACGACGAATCCTTCCTGGCGCGCACGCTCGTCCCCGCGGGCGGCGTGCTGGTGGTGCTGGATTTTTCGCTGATTCCCGAGGTGCGCCTGCCCGACATGATCGCCCAGACCCGCCGTGCGCTGGCCTGGGTCCACGCCAAGGCGTCGCGCTTCGGCGGCGACCCCGGACGCATCCACCTGTCGGGCCACTCGTCCGGCGCTCATATGGCCGCGGTTCTGGCGACCACGGACTGGGAATCCCTGCACCTGCCCGCCGACCTGATCAAGAGCGCGCTGCTGATCAGCGGCATGTACGACCTGCATCCCGTGATGCTCAGCGCCCGCAGCGGCTACGTCGAACTCCAGCCGGACGAGATCGAGCGCTACAGCCCGATCCGGCACCTGTCACGCCTGCGCTGTCCGGCCGTGGTCGCGATCGGCGACCGGGAAAGCCCGGAATTCCAGCGGCAGGCGCGGGACTTCGTCCGCGCCGCGCAGGAACAGGACAGGCAGGTGGAGCTGATGCTGCTGCCCGCCACCAACCACTACGAAATCGTGACCCGGTTGAACGACCCCGGCTCTGCCCTTTCCCAGGCCGCGCTGCGGCTCATGGGCCTGCCGGGTTGATTGTCGCCATCGCCAAAGGAGGATCTTGCCCGCCCCACTGATTCAGTAGCCCCTGCTGCTTTCCCCATCATTACGTGAAAGGACTGAACATGCTTGAAGGATTCAAGATTTATGACGCAGATGCCCACGTTCTAATGACCCCGGAAATGTGGGAAACCCTTCCCAAACAGTATTGGCTGCGGCGTCCGCGGCCGGTCAAATTCGGCGACGGCCATGAACTCGGCAATTGGGGTACGGCGTGGCTGGTCGACGGCCGCATCGAACCGCATCCGTTCGGACCCGGCACCCATGCCGCCAATACCCCTGGCATGGTGCTGGAGGAATACGGCGCCAACCGCGCGCGCGCCGGCGACTTCACCGCATTCTCCCTGCCCGTCGGCTGTGTCACGCTGGGCGACGTCGCCGACCGCCTCACCGCGATGGACAAGCTGGGCATCGACGTCCAGGTCCTGTTCCCCAGCACGGTCTACGCGACCATCGCCGCGGACGCCACGCTGGAAGGCGAACTCTTCCGCGCCTACAACCGCTACATCGGCACGCGCTGCCGGGACGCCGCCAAGCGCCTGCGCTGGGTCGGCCTGCTGCCCATGCGGGACGCCGAGCAGGCCCGGCTGGCCATGAAAGAAATGATCGCCATGGGCGCGGCCGCCGCCGTGGTGTTCGGGACCGTGGGCGACCGCATGCTGTCGCACCCGAGCTTCGAGCCGATCTGGAACGAGTTCTCGCGCACCGGGCTGCCGCTGTGCGTGCACATGGCCATGAGCTTCCCGCCGCTGGCGCAATTGTGCGAGTCGATCCAGGACGCCAACATGATCGGCAAGGCCATGCCCGCGCAACTGGCCTTCATGGCCATGGCCGGCCACGGCATGCTGGACAAGTACCCCAGCCTGAAGGTCGCGTTCCTGGAGTTCGGCGGCGAATGGATCTTCTATTCGGTGGGGCGCATGAAGCAATACGCCGAAGTCAACAAGGGCCGAATGGCCGATCCCAGCATGCTGCCCAAGAGTGAAGTGGACGACCTGGTGAAATCGGGACGCATCTACCTGGGCCCCGAATCCAGCGACGCCATGCTGGCGCACGAACTCAAGCTGCTGGGCGATGGCCAGCTTCTTTATTCCTCGGACTTTCCCCATGGCGAAGGGCGGGACAACGCCGCGATGGAGATCATCGAACGCCAGGATCTCACCAAGGAGCAGAAGCGCAAGTTCCTTTACGACAACGCGGCCAACTTCTACGGCGAACCCTGATACACGAAGCGACAAGCGGCGGCGCGCCGTCAGGCATGGGGCCTGCGGCGCGCCCACCGGTAAGGAGAAACGTCACTCCAGGAGAGATTCCATGAAGCCGTTCCACCATCGCCTTGCCCGATATTCCCTGCTACTGCTGCCCCTGGCCGCCCATGGCGCAGCCTGGGCCCAGAGCAATGCCTACCCTTCCCGGCCCATACGCATCGTGAATCCCTATGGGGCGGGCGGGCTGGGAGACGTCAGCTTCCGCCTGATCGCGCCGCTGATGGAGAAACAGCTCGGTCAACCGCTCGTCATCGAGAACAAGCCCGGGGCCTCCGGCAACCTGGGCGCCGCGGACGTGGCGCGCGCCGCCCCGGACGGCTACACGCTGCTGCTGGGGGCAGTGAACAACTTCGCGACCAACCAGTACCTCTATCGCGACATGGGTTTCGATCCGCTGACCGCGTTCGACCCCATCGCGCTGATCAGCAATGCGCCCACGATCGTCGTCGTCAATCCCGCCATACCGGCCCGCAGCCTGCGCGAACTGGCCGCCTATGCGAAAGAGCGGCCGGGCAAGGTGAACTTCGGTTCGCCCGGCATCGGCACCCCGCCTCATCTCGCGGCCGAATACTTCGCCAACCTGGCCAACGTCTCGATGACCCACGTGCCGTTCAACGGCTCGCCCCCCGTCGTGCTGGCCTTGCTGCGCAACGACGTGAACGTGGCCTTCTACACCGCGGGTCCCATCGCAGGTCCGCTCAAGGCCGGCACCATCCAGCCCATCGCGGTCGCGGCCAACGAGCGGCTCGACATCCTGCCCAACGTGCCGACCACCGCGGAAGCGGGCTACGGCGCCCTGCAGACGGGCAGCTGGATAGGCCTGGCCGCGCCCAAGGGAACGGACCCGGCCATACTGGACAAGCTCAACGCCGCCGTACGGCAGGCGCTGGCCGATCCGGAGGTGCGCAGGCGCTATGCGGACATGGGCATGCTGACCGGCAACACCAGCCGCGCGCAGTTCTCGTCGCTGATCGACGCCGAGGCCACCCGGTGGAAGAAGGTGATCGCCGACGCGGGGATCGCGAAATGATCCTGGCCGCGCCCCGACCATGCTGACGCTGACGCTTGCCTGCGCCGCCTATGACCGGACGCGGCCGCTGATCGACGGACGGGTCGCCATCGAGGGCGTCGTCCTTCAGGCGACGACGCTGCACCCCGAGGCCGCCTTCGCGCGCGCGAAGGCGGCCGAGTTCGACCTGACCGAGCTGTCCTTGAGCGGCTACCTGCGGTCGCTGGAGGCCGGGAACCCGCCCTATGTCGCGCTGCCGGTCTTTCCTTCTCGCGCCTTCCGGCACGGCGGCATCTACGTGCACGCGGGCAAGGGCATCCGGTCCCCTTCCGACCTGCGCGGCAGGATCATCGGAACGCCGGACTACAAGACGACGGCCAATGTCTGGATCCGGGCCTTCCTGGCCCACGACCACGGCGTCCAGCCTCACGAGATACAGTGGGTGGAAGCCCCCATGGAGGCCGGCGAACCCGGCCCGGCCGCCGCCACCGCCGTACCGGGAGTCTCCATCCTCGCCCCGCCGGACCAGGACTTGGCCGGCATGCTGGCGCGCGGGGAGATCGATGCGGTCATCGGCGCCAAGGTGCCATCCAGCTTCGGCGCCGGACAGGACGCCGTGGTCCGGTTGTTCCCGGACCATCAACGGGTCGAGCAGGCGTACTACCGGCGCACCGGCTTCTTTCCCATCATGCATCTGCTGGGCCTGCGGCGCGAGCTGCACGAGCGCCATCCGTGGCTGGCCCAGGCGGTCTGCCACGGCTTCGAGGCCGCCCGGCGCATGGCGCTGCAGGACATCCGGGACGTCTGCCAGCTGGCCGCCACCCTGCCCTGGGTCACGGCGGAATACCAGCGCACCGTGGACCTGATGGGCGAGGACTACTGGCCCTACGGCCTGGACGCCAACCAGGAGGTGCTCCAGGCCTTCGCGCTCTACCACTTCCAGCAAGGCTTGTCCGGCCGGCTGCACGCCCCCCGCGATTGGCTTGCGCCCACGGATTTTTCTTCGAACCGCATCACCACGAGATCCGCATGAACGAACGCCCCGCACCCTACGACATCGAGGCCACGGTCCCCGATTTCCGCACCCACCTGCAACGCTACGCCGAGGCCAGCCGGCTCACGCGCGAGCAACGGCCGACCCGGCTCGACCTCGCCTACGGCGAGGGGGCCGCGCAAACGCTGGACGTCTATCTGGCGGACGCGCCCCACGCCCCCGTGGTGATCTACCTGCACGGCGGCGCCTGGAAAGGCTCGAGCAAGTCGGACCGCGGCTTTCCCGCCCATACCTTCGGGCCGGCGGGCGCCATCTGGCTCTCCATGGAATACCCCCTGGCGCCCGCGGCCAGCGTGGACGACATGGTCGCGTCCGTACGCCAGGGCGTGGCGTGGGTCCATCGCCATGCGGCCTCGTTCGGCGGCGACCCCGACCGCATCTTTCTTTGCGGCAACTCCGCGGGCGGCCACCTGGCCGGCATGGCTGCCGCCACCGATTGGGCCGGACAGGGTCTGCCGGCCGATCTCGTCAAGGGCGTCACGACGGTCAGCGGGATCTTCGACATGCGGCCCATGGCGCAGTCGCTGATGAACGAATGGCTGCGCCTGGACGCGGAAAGCGCCGCGCGCAACAGTCCCCTGCTGCACCTGCCCCGCGCCGCCTGCCCCCTGGTCTGCGCGGTGGGTGAAAAGGAGTTGCCCGAATTCGTCGAGCAGTCCGCCGGCTATGCGCGCGCATGGGCCGCCGCGGGCGCCCCCTCGCGCTTCCTGCCCATGAAAGGCCACGACCACTTTTCCATCATCGACGAACTGAACCGGCCCGACGGCCCGCTGGTGGCGGCGATGTTCGAGCAGATCGGCCTTCGCAACCGCGGCGCCACGGCCCGCGCCCACACATGAAAGGAGTAGCCCGAATCATGAAACCGCGTCTTCGCTCTTGCCTTGCATCGTGCGCCCTGGCCGTCGCGGCCGCGCATACGCCCACGCATGCCGACGAAAAGCCCTTGAAGATCGGCGTCGTCACCGAGTTCTCCGGCACCTATGCCTCCGCCGGGCAGTCCATCGAAAGCGCGATGCGCGCCTACATGAAGCTCAACGGCGACACCGTGGCCGGCCGCAAGGTCGAACTCATCCTGCGCGACACCGGCGGCATCTCGCCCGAGAACGCGCGCCGCTACGCGCAGGAGCTCGTCACGCGCGACAAGGTCGATGCGCTGGTGGGCTTCAACTTCACCCCCAATGCCCTGGCCGCGGCGCCCATCGCCACCGCGGCCAAGACGCCGATGATCGCGCTCGCGGCCACCGCCATCGTCACCGAGAAGTCACCCTATATCGTGCGCACGGCGTTCACGCTCGGACAGACCTCCGCGCCCATGGCCACGTGGGCGGCCAAGAACGGCATCAAGCGCGTGTTCTCGCTCGTGTCCGACTACGGCCCCGGCCACGACGCGGCCCAGGCCTTCAAGGACGCGTTCACCGCAGCCGGCGGCCAGATGGCGGGCGAGATACGCATGCCCGTCAGCGGCATGGAGTTCGCACCGTTCCTGCAGCGGGCGCGCGATGCGCGCGCCGACGCCATCTTCGTGTTCGTACCGGGCAGCGAAGCCGCCATTGCCTTCATGAAGGCCTACAACGAACGCGGCTTCAAGCAGGCCGGCATTCGCCTGATCGGCACCGGCGACCTGGTCGACGACGATTCGCTGCCGGCCATCGGCGACGTCGCGCTGGACACCGTCACCGCGCACCACTACTCGGCCGCGCACGACTCCGACCTGAACCGCGCCTTCGTCAAGGCGGTCCAGGCCCAGGGACGCAAGCGGCCCAATTTCATCGGGGTGGGCGCGTATGACGCCATGGCCGTCATCTACGCCGCGGCCAAGAAAACGGGCGGCGATACCGACGGCGACAAGCTCATCGCGGCGATGAAGGGGCTCAAGCTCGACAGTCCGCGCGGCCCGATCTCGATCGACCCCGCCACGCGCGACATCGTGCAGGACATCTACATCCGCAAGGTCCAGAAGGTCGGAGGCGAGCTCTACAACGTCGAGTTCGACAAAATCGAGGCCGTCAAGGCCCGCTAACCAAAGGAGTCTGCATGCTGACCGATTTCGTCGGCGTGATCATCGATGGGACGTCGTACGGCGCCATGCTGTTCGTGATCGCGCTCGGCTTGTCCATCACGCTGGGATTGATGGGTTTCGTCAATCTCGCGCACACCGCCGTCGCCATGTTCGGCGGCTATTTCCTCGTCACGCTGGTCAATCAGCTTGCCTGGCCGTTCTTCGTGTCGGTGGCCGTGGTCGTCGTGGTGATCGCCCTGGCCAGCCTCGTGCTGGAACGCGTGGTCTATGCGCCCTTCTATCGCGCGACGGCGCTCGACCAGAGCCTCCTGACCTTCGGGCTCATGCTGATGGCCGGCGGCATCGTCCACTATTTCTGGGGGTCGTCGCAGCAAGCGGTGCGGGTGCCCGAGTACCTCGAGGGCCGCTGGTACCTGGGCGACCTGAGCATCTCCAAGTATCGGTTGATGCTGCTCGGCACGGGCATGGCCCTGCTTGCCCTGCTGAACTGGGGGCTCGACTCGACGCGCCTGGGCGCGATGATCCGCGCCTCGGTCGACAACCAGCGCATCGCGGCCTCGATGGGCATCCCGGTCAAGCGCGTATTCATGATCGCCTTCGCGATCGGCAGCGGGCTCGCCGCGCTGGGGGGCGCGCTCGGGGCCGAGGTGCTGGGCCTGGATCCGGCCTTCGCCACGCGCACGCTGGTGCTGTGCCTGCTGGTGGTGGTGCTGGGCGGCGCCGGCTCGGTCAACGGCACCTTCTTCGCCGCCATGCTGCTGGGCATCTGCGACATCGGCAGCAAATACTACGTTCCCGAGTTCGGCGCCTTCATGATCTACGTGCTGATGGCGGTGGTCCTGCTGTACCGGCCGCAAGGCCTCTACAGCCTCGTCGCGCGCAGGAGGGCCGCATGAACGGCAACCCGCTGCGTCCATTGCTGGACCGCTCGCGCTGGCGCGCGCCCGAACTCGTATTCTGGGCGCTCATCATCGCCGCGTTCTTCGCCTTTCCCGATCACCGCAGCCTGGGCGCGCAGGTGCTGGTAACCGGCATCTTCGCGCTGTCGCTCGACATGCTGCTCGGCTACGCGGGCATCGTCACGCTGGGGCATGCCGCGTTCTTCGGCGTGGGCGCGTTCACCGCCGGCTGGCTCGGCAAGTACGGCTGGCACGAACCGGTCTCGGCGCTGGCCATCGCCGCCGCCGTCGCGGCCTGCGCGGGCGCGCTCGGCAGCCGGCTGGTCGTGCGGGGCACCGATCTGAGCCGGCTCATGGTGACGCTGGCCATCGGCCTCGTGTTGTACGAGGCCGCCAACAAGGCCACGGCGGTCACCGGCGGCATCGACGGCCTGCAGGGCATCGAGTTCACGCCGCTGCTCGGCCTCTTCCCGTTCGACCTCATGGGATCGACCGCCTATGTGTATGCGGCCATAGTGGCCTTCGTCACGCTGTACCTCGTGCGCAGGCTGGTCCATTCGCCCTACGGCCTGTCGCTGCATGCCACCCGCATGAACCGCCGCCGCGCGCTGGCGGTGGGCATCGACGACGGCCGCACGCTGGCGATCTCCTACATCGCCTCGGCGGCGGTGGCGGGCATCGCGGGCGCGTTGACGACGCAGATCACGCAATTCATCACCATCGACGCACTGGGTTTCGGCAGGTCGGCCGATATCCTGATCATCGCCGCGCTGGGCGGCGTGGGCTACCTTTACGGGGGCTTCATCGGCGCGCTGGTATTCGTCGTGGGCCGCGACCTGCTGTCCGGCATCAGTCCCGCGTACTGGCATTTCTGGCTCGGCCTGCTGCTGGTGCTGACGATATTCTTCGCGCGTGGCGGCATCATGGGCACCGCCGCGCGGCTCGCCCGGCGCCTGGCGCAAAGGGAGACGCAACGATGATCCAGACCGTCGACCTGTGCAAGCGCTTCGGCGCGCTGGTGGCGACCGACAACGTGAACCTGTCGCTCGCTCCCGGCGACCGGCATGCGCTGATCGGCCCGAACGGCGCCGGCAAGACGACCTTCATCAACCTGTTGACCGGCATGCTGCGCCCGACCTCGGGCCGCGTCCTGCTCGACGGCGCGGACGTGACCGCGGCGGCGCCCGACAAGCGGGTGGATCTGGGACTGGTGCGTACCTTCCAGATCAATACGCTGTTCCTGGACATGACGGTGCTGGAGGCCGTCACGCTGGTCGTGCTGGCGCGCACCGGCGCCGTTCGCTCGCTGTTCGGTTCGCTGCGCGAGCATGAACCGGCGGCCAGCGAAGCCTGGGAACTGCTCGAGCGCATCGGCCTGGCGCCGGATGCGCACCGTCCCGCCCGCCAGCTCGCCTATGGCAGGCAGCGGCTGGTGGAAATCGCGCTCGCCCTGGCGCGCAAGCCCAAGGTGCTGCTGCTGGACGAACCGGCGGCCGGCGTCTCGGCCGCCGACAGCCGCCATGTCTTCACGGTCCTGGATCGCCTGCCCCCGGACATCGCCATTCTTTTGATCGAACACGACATGAACCTCGTCTTCCGCTTCGCGCAGCGCATCTCGGTGCTCGTGGCCGGCCGCCTCATCGCCACGGGGCTACCCGGCGACATCGCTCGCGACCCCCGCGTGCGCGAGGCCTACCTCGGCCAGGCAACGCCCCTGGAGGCGGCATGCCCATGAGCGCACCCCCTCCTGCGGCCGAAAACCACGCGTCCGGCAGCCTGCTGCAACTGGAGCACGTACGCGCCGGCTATGGCGACGCGATGGTGCTGGACGATCTTTCGTTCTCCCTTGGCGCTGGCGACAGCCTGGCGGTGCTCGGCCGCAATGGCGTGGGCAAGACCACCCTGCTCGAAACCTTGATGGGCAACACGCGCATGACGGCCGGACGCCTGCTCTGGCAGGGCCGCGACATCGCCAGGCTGGACGCCTGCCAGCGATCGCGGGCGGGCCTGGGCTGGGTGCCGCAAGAACGCGAGGTGTTCGCATCGCTGACCGTCGAGGAGAACCTGACCGTGGTCGCATGCCGGGGCCCGTGGACCCTGGACCGGGTCTATGGCCTGTTCCCGCGGCTACGCGAGCGGCGCAACAACCTGGGCAACGAACTGTCCGGCGGCGAACAGCAGATGCTGGCCGTCGGCCGCGCGCTCATGACCAACCCGCGCCTGCTCCTGCTGGACGAACCCATGGAGGGCCTGGCCCCCATCGTCGTCGAAGAACTGGGCGCCGCCATCATCGCCCTGCACACGCGGGAAGGCATGACCACCATCGTGGTCGAACAGCATCCGGTCATCGCCCTGGCCATGGCCTCGACCGCCATCATCCTGGACCGCGGCCGCATCGTGCATCGGTCCTCGAGCGCGGAACTGCGGGCCGCGCCCGAGACGCTCGACCGCTGGCTCAATGTTGCCGCGGCCGAGTGAACGACTTATCGTTTTCAACGAACAAGGAGCCGACATGGGAATCCAAGACACCGACAAGACCCTGCCATCGAACCGCATGGTGTTCGAACTGCGGCGCGACGAACAGAAGTACCTCGCCTTCAAGCAGGACATCGAAGCATCCATGGCCGCGTACGGCCTGTCGGACGAAGAAAAGCGCGCGTGGCGGGACATGGACATCGAGGCGCTGGGCGCCATGGGTGTGCACCCCTACTTCCTGCCGCAGATATCGCGGCTCTTCAAGGGCGGCTCGCGCAACCACAACGACAGCGACGCGGCGCGCCTGTACGCAGAAAAAATGGGCATCGCATCGCAGGACTGATCCGGAGAAAGACATGGCAAAAATCGTCGCAACCCTGGGCGTGGCCCACGCACCCGGCGTCACGGGCTGGATAGACAAGGCGCCCCAGCACGAGCAGGACGGCGTGCTGGACGGCTACGCGCAGTTCCAGAAGCTGATGGACGAAGTGCGGCCCGACGTGGTCATCGGCATCGCCAACGACCACCTGCTGAACTTCCCGCTGGACAACATTCCGGACTTCTGCGTGGGCATAGGCGAACAATGGGCCGGTCCGGCGCCGTGGTTCCGCGACTGGCTGAACGTGCCGGACTACACGGTGCGCGGCCACCGCGACCTGGGCCGCGCGCTGGTGCGCGAATCGGCCAAGGCGGGTATCAACCACGCGTTCGCCGACAAGCTGCTGTTCGACGACAACTGGTCGGTGCCGCTCAAGTTCCTGTTCCCGCGCTACGACGTGCGCTTCGTTCCCATCCACATGAACCCCATCGTGCCGCCGGTGCCCTCCGCGGCGCACTGCTATGCGGTGGGCGAGACGATCGCGCGCATCGTCCAGGCCTTCCCGTCCGACGAACGGGTGGTCATCATGGGCACGGGCGGCCTGTCGCACGACCCCGGCGGCAAGGACTACTTCACCGTGCACGAGGAATTCGACCGCTGGTTCCTGGCCTTGATGGAAGAAGGCAACGCCGGGCGGGTCAAGCGCGAATTGACCTTCGAGAAACTGCTGACCGGCGGGGATGGCGGCGCGGCGGAGCTCCTGGCCTGGGTAGTGGCCATGGGCGCGGCCGAGGTGGCCGGCAACGCGCGGGCGGAAACAGTGTTCTACGTGCCCTCGGTGCCCATGCGCTGCGGCATGGGCGGGGTGTACTGGCGGCTGGAATAACGGCGGGAATGACGGCGCGGCAGGTGCGGGCCGCGCCAGGTCACGAGGCGCGCAGGCGGCGCAGCCGCTCGTCCTCCACGCCCTCGGCCGCCTCTTCCTCGGCCTCGGCTTCCTCTTCCTCCCGGTCCGGCTCCAGCTCCAGCTCGCGGTCCAGCGCCAGTTCCGCCTCGACGTCCTCGGGCCGCTGTTTCAGGGCCTCGGCGATGGTGACCGAGCCGCTTTCCCAGGCGGCGTTCACCGCGTGCAGCAGCATGGGGTCGTCGGCCAGCGGCGCCCGGTCCAGCAGCAGCCGGTCCACCACGGGAGCCAGGGTGGCCACCGTGGGATCGCACACCATGGCCCAGCGCTCGCGGGCGGCGCCGGCATCGCCGATGCGGGCGATGTAGCCGATGCTGGACAGGGTGTCGAGCACCACCATCAACTCGTCGTGGTGCAGGTTCAGCCGGCTGCGCAGCGACAGCGTGCTCAGGCCCGGCGGATTGCGGTCGCGCACCGACGACAGCGCGCGCAGGATGGACAAGGCATCGACGAACGGCCGCCCCGGCCGCCGCACGGTTTCCCAGCGCCCCATGCGGATCAGCGGCAGGCTGGCCGCCAGCGTGGCGCCGAACAGCGTCACGAGCCACGACATGTAGATCCACATCAGGAAGATCGGCAGCGTGGCGAAGGCGCCGTACAACACGGTGTAGGTGGGAAAGCGCGTCAGGTAGAACGCGAAGGCCGACTTCATGATTTCCAGCACGATGGCCGCCGCGAAGCCGCCCGTCATCGCGTCGCGCGCCTCGACGTGCCGGTTGGGCACCACCATGAACAGCGCACCGAAGGCCAGGCCCGTCAGGATCAGCGGAATGAAGGACAGCAGCACGCCGACAGGCGCGGGAACATCGCCCACCAGGCCCATGGATTCGCGGGCCAGGAAGGACGTGGCCCACAGGCTGGCGCCGATCAGCACCGGCCCCAGCGTGAGCGTGGCCCAGTAGATCAGCACCCGCTGCGGCAGCGGCCGGCCCTTGCGCACGTGCCAGATCTCGTTCAGGGCCTTGTCGATGGTCAGCATCAGCGACACGGCCGTGATCATCAGGAAGATGCCGCCCACCGCGGTCAACCGGCTCGCCTTTTGCGCGAACTGGTTCAGGTACTCCATGATGTTGTCCGCCACCGAAGGCGGCATCAGGTTGGTGATCAGGAATTGCTCGAGCGCTCCCTGGAACTCGCGGAACAGCGGAAAGGCGGTGAACAGCGCCAGCGCCACCGCCAGCAGCGGCACCATCGACAGCACCGAGGTGAAGGTCAGGCTGGAGGCGACCTGGGTGATGCGCTCGTCGGCCGCGCGCTGCAGCGCGAACCGCAGCAGCCGTCCCACGCGCACGGGCCACGACTCGTTGGCGAGCAGGCTGCGGCGCAGCGCGATGGCGCGCGCCTGGATGGAAGCGGCGCCCGAAGGGGGTGGCGGCGTGAAGGAAGTATCGGGCTCGGGAGCTTTCTGGACCATGTCGAGGGATAATACGGGCCTATGGATATTCTGATCTTGTACTACAGCCGGCACGGCGCGACACGCCAGTTGGCCGAGCACATCGCGCTGGGCGTGGAACGCGTGCCCGGCGCGCGGGCGCGCCTGCGCACGGTTCCGCCGGTCTCGGCCGTGTGCGAGGCCACGGCCCCCGCCATTCCCGACAGCGGCCCGCCCTACGTCGAACCGGCGGACCTGGAAGAATGCGCGGGCCTGGCGCTGGGATCGCCCACCCGCTTCGGCAACATGGCCGCGCCCATGAAGCACTTCATCGACCATACCACCCAGCAGTGGCTGGCGGGAAGCCTGGCGGGCAAGCCGGCGGCCGTCTTCACGTCCACCGGGTCCATGCACGGCGGACAGGAAAGCACGCTGCTCAGCATGATGCTGCCGCTGCTCCATCACGGCATGCTGCTGCTGGGCCTGCCCTTCACCGAACCCGCGCTGATGGCCACGCGCCACGGCGGCACGCCGTATGGCGCCTCGCACGTGGCCGGCGTCGACAACAGCCTGCCCATGCAGCGCGACGAAACCCAGTTGGCCGAAGCGCTCGGCATGCGCCTGGCCCGCACCGCCCTCGAACTCCGCACCGGCCGGCAGGCCCCCGCACGATGAACGCTCCCTCCGTCGACCTCAACCCGCGACTGCGCCTGGTCGCCTCGATCTCGCTGCTGGCCCTGATCGTGCTGTGCATCGCCTGGGAAACCGTGCTGGCGCCGCTGCGGCCCGGCTCGATGCTGGCGCTCAAGGCTCTGCCGCTGCTGCTGCCGCTGCGCGGCGTGCTCCGCGGCAACCTGTACACCTACCAGTGGGCGTCGATGCTGATCCTGCTCTATTTCATGGAAGGCGTGGTGCGCGCGACCACCGACCCCGCGCCGTCCTCGTACGTAGCCTGGGCCGAGGTCGCGCTGACCACGGTCTTCTTCTGGTGCGCCATCCTGTACGTGCGGCCGGCCAAGCGCGCCGCGCAGGCCGCCCGCAAGGCCGCCAAGGCGGCAGACAAACAGGCGGGCTGACCGCCGCCAGGGAGCAACCGGCATGGAACTGCTGACCGAACTCGCGAACCTGCTGGGAGCCGGCCAGGTGCTGACCGGCCAGGACGCCGCGCCCTACCTGACCGACTGGCGCGGCCGCTACACCGGGGCGGCACAGGCGGTGGTCCGGCCCGGCACGGCCGACGAAGTCGCGGGCGTCGTGCGCCTGTGCCGTCGGCACGGCGTCCCCATCGTGCCGCAGGGCGGCAACACCGGACTGGCGGGCGGCGCCACGCCCGACGCCGAAGGCCGCGCGGTGGTGGTGTCGACGCGGCGCCTGGACCGGCTGCGCGCTCTCGACACCGACGACGACACCATCACCGTCGAAGCCGGCTGCGTGCTCCAGGCCGTGCAGGATTGGGCGCGCGAGGCCGGACGGCTCTTTCCGCTCAGCCTGGCCTCGGAAGGCAGTTGCACCGTGGGCGGCAACCTGGCCACCAATGCCGGCGGCACCCAGGTCCTGCGCTATGGCAACGCGCGCGAACTGGCGCTGGGACTGGAAGTCGTCACGGCCGACGGCGAAATCTGGGACGGCCTGCGCGGCCTGCGCAAGGACAACACCGGCTACGACCTGCGCGACTTGTACATAGGCAGCGAAGGCACGCTGGGCATCATCACCGCCGCCACGCTGCGGCTCTATCCACTGCCCGTGGCGCAATGCACGGCCCTCGTGGCCCTGCCCTCGCTGGAAGCCGCCGTCGCGCTGCTGGGCCTGGCCCGCTCGGGCTTCGGCGCGGCGCTGACCGGCTTCGAGGCCATGTCCCAGGCCAGCCTGGACGTGGTCACCCGCGCCTTCCCCGACCAGAAGCTGCCGATCGGCCCCACGCCCTGGTACGCGCTGCTGGAAGTGTCCGACAGCGAAAGCGCGGCGCATGCCCAGGAACGCTTCCACGCGGTCCTGCAGCAGGCGCTGGAACAGGGCCTGGCGCAGGACGCCGCGGTGGCCGCCAGCCTGGCGCAAAGCCGCGCGCTGTGGCACTTGCGCGAAAGCATCTCCGCCGCCCAGTCCTGGGAGGGCAAGAACATCAAGCACGACATCTCGGTCCCCGCCTCGCGCATCCCCGCCTTCGTCGCCACGACGGACGCGCTGCTACAGGCGGCCATTCCCGGCGTGCGTCACGTCACCTTCGGCCACCTGGGCGACGGCAACCTGCACTACAACGTCAGCCGGCCACCAGCCATCCCGGAAGCCGATTTCCTGCTGCGCCAGGACGAGGTCTACCGCCTGGTGCACGACAGCGTGCACGCGCACGGCGGGTCGATCAGCGCGGAACACGGCATCGGCCAGCTCAAGCGTGGCGAGCTGGCCCGCTACAAGAGCGCGGTGGCCCTGGATCTCATGCACCGGATCAAGCAGGCGCTGGATCCGGACGGCCTGATGAACCCCGGCAAGGTCCTGCCCTAAGGCCCGGTCCGCCGGGCGCCGCCGCCCCGCTGACGCTGCGAGGTCTGGTTGCCGCCGGTGCCGATCTGGTCGGTATGGCCGTCCTTCTTGGTGCGGTTCTGCGTGTCGCCGTGGCTGCGCTGCTGCTCGCGCGGCTGATCGTCCGCCTGGCGGGGACTGGGCGGGGAAGCGGGATGGTTCGGCATGGCGCGCTCCTTCAGGAAGAGACCGGCATGCCGCAACTTTCGTGCCGCGCCCACGGCGGCAGCGGCGTGAACTCATCCCTGAGCCAGGACAGCAGCGCCTGTACCCGGCCCAGGTGGGTCCGGCTGTGAGGCACCAGGGCGCGTATCCAGTATTCGGGAATGGCGAAGTCCTCCAGCACGCGGACCAGTTCGCCCCGGCCCAGCGCGCCATCGACGATATAGGCCGACAGGATCGCGATGCCATTGCCCCGCAACGCCGAATTCAGCAGCACGTGTCCATCGTTGGTGCTCAGGCGCGGCGCCACGTCGACCGCGATCGGCCCGTTCGGCCCCTGGAAGGTCCAGACCGGCCCCGTGGGCTGGAAATTCAACAGCGCGTGCCGCGCCAGATCCGTGGGATGGGCGGGACGGCCGCGCGCGGCAAGATAGGACGGCGCCGCCACCGCCATGCGCGGCAGCGGGCACAGGCCGGCCTCGAGCACGCCGTCGTACGAAGCCGGCAGCATGCCGACCACGATGTCGAACCCTTCCTGGATGGGATTCACGGGCCGGTCGATCACCACCACGTCCATGCTGACCTTGGGATGGACCTCCAGGAAGCGCCCCAGCGCATCGCCCAGACACATCGCGGTCAGCGAAGTCGGCACCTTGATGCGCAGATGCCCCTCCAGTTCGTGCGCCTGGCCCAGCGCGCTGCCGAACGCGTCCTCGACGTCGTGGACGATGCGCCGGGCCGCGGGCAGCAGGCGCTGGCCTTCGTCGGTCAGGGCCAGGCGGCGGGTGCTGCGCTCGAACAGCCGGGCGCGGGCGCGCCATTCGAGCTGGTCGATGCGCTTGGTCACGACGGACGCGGCGATGCCCAGCTGGCGGGCCGCCTTGGAAAAGCTGCCGGCCTGCGCCACGGCGATGAAGGTCCGGAAATTGACGATAGTGTCCATGACCTCTCTGTTTTCGCGAATAATGATCGCGCTTTTTGGTGGATTCTATATAAATAGCATGAGGATTAACGTGGCGGAACGTCAAGAACTTTCCGGAGAACCCCGCCATGCCGCTTGCTTTGCGTCCCCTCCATCCCGACGTGGGAGTGGAAGTCCTGGGTTGCGACCTCGGCCAGCCCCTGGGCGACGAGCAGTTCCAGTCGCTGCTGGACGCCTATCACCGCCATTCCGTCGTCGTCGTGCGCGGACAATCGCTGGCCGCGCCCGCGCAGGCCGCGCTGCTGCGCCGCTTCGGCACGCCCAAGATCTCGCAGCGCAAGGAGTTCCACGTCCCGGGCACGCCCGAGATCGGCCGCGTGGGCAACACCCGCCACCCCGACGGCACGCCGTCGGCCTTCCTGGACCGCTACGGCAACCTGTGGCACAGCGACACGGCCAGCGACCAGCACGTCGACGGGGTCACGATGCTGTACTGCGTGATGACGCCGCAGGTCGGCGGCGACACGCTGTTCGCCAGCATGGGCAGGGCCTACGAAACCCTGCCGGCGGCGCTGAAGGCCCGCATCGACGGCAGGACCGTGGTCCATAACTTCAACCAGCACAACGACTACCTGCTGGCCCGCAACCCCGGCTCGGCCCAGCCCCTGTCGGCAGCCGACCGCGCCAGGTGGCCGGACCGGGAACACGAGCTGGTGCAGCGCCATCCGGTAACCGGCCGCCCGTTGTATTTCATCAGCCCGACCCTGGTCCGGGGCATCAGCGGCTATTCCGACGAGGAAGCGCAGCGGCTGTCCGCGGAGCTGGTCGCCCACGCCACCCGCCCCGAGGCGATCTACCGCCACAAGTGGCAGGTCGGCGACCTGGTCTTCTGGGACAACCGCGCCTCGCTGCATTCGGCCTCGCCCGCGGACTACCAGGGCGGCCAGCGGTTGATGCATCGCGGCTATGCCTATGTCCACTATGCGTGAGGGCGGCCTGCGCGTCGGGCATTTCCAATCGGTGCCCTGGATTCCGTTCTACGTCGGCAGCGAGGACTGGCCGATGCGGCGCGTTCCCTGCATGTCCAGCACGGTCCTGGCCATGGCCGACGCCGGCCTGCTGGACGCGACGCCCATGGCCACGGTGGACTGGCTGGCGCGCGGCGAACCATGGCCGCGCCTGGGCGGGCTGGGCCTGGCCTACCGCCAGCGCGCGGGCAGCGTACTGCTGTTCTCGCCGCGCCCCATCCACGAACTGGACGGCGCGGACATCGCGATCTGCGACGAGACCGCCACGTCGCTGCGAGTGCTGCATGCCATCCTGGCGGGCAAGTACGGGCTGCGCATCGGCCGCTGGCGGCGCGGCCTGACCGCCGACCCGTCCATGCCTCGGCTCCTGATCCAGGACCAGGCGGTCGAGGAAGCGGCGCGGGGACGCTTCCCGCATGTCCACGACCTGGGGCGGGAATGGTGGGAGTGGCAAGGCACCCCGGTGGTCTCGGCGATATGGGTCCATCGCCGGGACCTGGCGGACGACGCACTGGAACCGCTGCGCGCCGGCCTGGCGGCCTCCCTGTCCCGGTACGCCGCCCAGCCGGACCTGGCCATCGAACGCCATTGCGCGCGCCACGGCGTGGCCTCGCCGCCCGCGGCGCTGCGCGCGCTGCTCGGCAATTTCGAGTTCGAGCTGGGCGAGGCCGCCGAGGCGGGCATACGGCGCATGGCCCAGGTCCTGCCCACCACCGTGCCCCTGCAAGCGTGACACCCCCTCCCGTCCTTCATCCATCCAAGAAAAGGAGACATCCATGCCCTGCATTTCGCACCGTTCCGCGCCACGCCGGCGCAGGCTGGTCGCCTTCACCGTCCTGTCGGGCGGCCTGCTTGCCACGGGAATGGCGCACGGCGCCGACGCCCCCTGGCCCACCCAGCCGATCAAGCTCATCGTCGGCTTTCCCGCCGGCACCTCGCCCGACACGGTGGCCCGGCTGATCGCCGAGCCGCTGTCGCAGAAGCTGGGCAAGCCGGTCATCGTCGAGAACAAGCCCGGCGCCGCCGGCAACATCGGCGTCGACCTGGTGGCGCGCGCCACCGACGGCCATACCTTCGGCGTCACCGCCCACGGCCCGCTGACCACCTCGGCCCTGCTCTATCCCAACCTGCCCTACGACGTCGCCCGGGACCTGCAACCCTTGTCATTGGCCGCGGTCAGTCCGCAGATTCTGGTCATCGATCCCAAGCTGCCCTATGCCACGCTGCACGACCTGCTGGCCGACGCGCGCGCCCGCCACAAGGAGATCTCGTACGGGTCGGTGGGCGTGGGATCGGGCTCGCACCTGACGGGCGAGCTGTTCGCGCAGGAAGCGGGCATCCGGATGATGCACGTGCCCTACCAAGGCTTCCCCCAGGTCACCATGGCCGTGATGAGCGGGCAGATCCAGGCGGGTTTCATGGCGCCCTCGGGGGCCATCGAACAGGCCAAGGCGGGCAAGGTGCGCGTACTGGGCGTCACGTCGGCGCAGCCTTCGCCGCTGGCGCCGGGCGTGCCGACCGTCGCCCAGGCCGCGAGCCTGCCGGGCTTTGCCGCGGAACTCTGGATAGGCGCCTACGCGCCGCGCGCCACGCCGGCGCCGGTGGCCGCCATGCTGGCGAAAGAGATCAACGCCATCCTGCGGTCGGCCCCGGTTCGGGCCAAGCTGGCGGCGCAAGGCTGGGAGGCAACGGGCGGCTCGCCGGCCGACATGGCGGCGCGCATCGAAACCGATACGCGCCGCTGGGGCGAGGTGATCAAGCGGCTGGGAATCAAGCTGGAATAGCGGCGCGCGGACGCCGCGGCAGTCGCGTGGCGGCTACATCGCGCTCGCGCGCCAGGCGCCGTTCTCCTGCTTGCAGAACCAGAAGCCCCAGTTCTCCTTGGCCGTGCCCTGGGCCACGTCTGCCGCCAGGAAGCGGCAAGTCTGGCCCTTGCTGGTACGGGTGGTGTTCTTCGGCGCGAACGTGACATTGACCGGCACCTGGCGCGCCCGCGCGGGCTTGCTGGCCCAACTGGATTTCTGGCCGTCGGCCACGTCGTTCAGCACGCGTCCGACCTCGGCCGAGAACTCGGTGGCCTGGGCCTTGGGAATGCGCAACAGGATGGACTCGTTCAGGAAGCTGAGATTGGCGGCATAGGCCGTGCCCAGCGAGCCGGCCAGCAATAGCGTGGCGGCAAGGAATTGCTTGCGCATGAAGAGGATCTCCGGGGTCTAGACGTGACGGCAATGATATCGGTTAACCACGCGGCAGGTTATGATTGCGGCATTATGCTTTCAAATCAAAGACTTGGCGGCTGGGAGCTGTGTGTCGCGCCCATGATCGACTGGACCGACCGCCATTGCCGCTACTTCCACCGGCTGCTATCCCCGCATGCCCGCCTGTACACCGAGATGATCGCCACCGGCGCCATCATCTACGGCGATGCCGCCCGGCACCTCGATTTCGATCGCGCCGAGCACCCGGTCGCACTGCAACTGGGCGGCAACGAACCCGAGGCCCTGGCGCGCGCGGCTCGCGCCGGCCAGGAATGGGGCTACGACGAGATCAACCTGAACTGCGGCTGCCCGTCGGACCGGGTACAGAAAGGCGCGTTCGGCGCCTGCCTGATGTCCACGCCGACCCTGGTGGCCGACTGCGTGAAGGCCATGCGCGACGCGGTCGGCATCCCGGTCACGGTCAAGCACCGCATCGGCCTGGACTACGACGAGTCCTACGCCTTCGTGCGCGATTTCGTCGGCACGGTGCACGAAGCGGGCTGCGAGGTTTTCATCGTCCACGCCCGCAACGCCGTGCTCAAGGGCCTGTCGCCCAAGGAAAACCGCGAGATCCCGCCGCTGCGCTACGACGTGGCGCGCCAGCTCAAGCGCGACTTCCCTCACGTCCTGATCGTGCTCAACGGTGGGCTGACCGAGCCGGCCGCGCTGGCCCACATCGGCCACGGCGGGGGCGAACTGGACGGCGTCATGCTCGGGCGCGAGGCCTATCACCGGCCCCGCGTGCTGTCCGAGCTGTCCCGCCTGCTGTGGCCGGATGCCCCCATCCCCGACGACGAGACCGTGGTGCGGGCCATGATGGACTACGCCGGCCGACAGGTGGCCCGCGGCGTGCCCCTGCGCTCGATCGTCCGCCACATGCTGGGCCTGTTCAACACGCAGGGCGGCGCCCGCCGCTGGCGCCAGATGCTGTCCGACAGCCGCCTGCTGGCCGCCAACGATCCCGCCCTGATCGACGCCGCCTGGCAGGTCGTGGCCGGCGCCGCCGAGCGCCGCGCCGCCTGAGATTCCGGCGCCGCCCCCCCGCGGCGCCGAACAACCGGCGCTATTCACCGTTATTCGCGCTTTCGACCTGGCCGCACGCCGGCCATACTAGCGGACAGGTACGGCCCGCGCCCGTGCCCGCCCAGGGGAGGTCATGGCCCAGATCGTATGCGTGCTGGGAAACAAGGGAGGTACCGGCAAGACCACGTTGTCGCACATGATCTCGCATGGCATGGCGCTGCTGGGCAAGCGCGTGGTATGCGTGCTGACAGACCTCGAGCGTGAGCGCCTTTCCAAGGAAAACCGCCTCTACCTGCCTTTCGACGCCCGCGATGCCGGCAACCTGGCCAAGGTCGTCGCCACGCTGAACGAGGTCGGCGACTGGTTCGGCGTCATCGACGGCGGTGGCAACCGCTCGGATACCGACAGCCATCTCGCCAACCTGGCGGACCTGGTCCTGCTGCCCTTTCGCGATTCCCACGAAGACATGCGCACCGTGCTGCGCGACCTGGAATGGATGCCGCGCGCCTGGGGCCTGCCCTCGCAGTGGCCAGCGGACGCGCCGGCGCAGCGCCTGGCGCAAACCGCCACGGACGAGCTGCTGGGCGCCTTCGGCCACCGCTTGCTGGACCCCAGCCCCCATCTCGCTGCAACCAAGCTGCTGTTGCAGGACCGCGTCCCCGCTTCGCTTCCCTGGCAGCTCACGAACGCCTGCGTGGCGCTGGCCATGCAGGTATTCGAGCTGCTGGACGTCCAGTACGAAAGTTCCGAGGCATTCGTGGCGCCACGCTAGCAAGCCGGGGCACGCAAGTTGCTGGAAACGCCGGCCACCCGTTTCTTTTCATGGGAGACCGACGATGCCAGGCAAATCCAATCCGCAGACCCTGCCCCCCCAGCAACAACCCAGGCAACCCGGCATGCAGACAGACATGCATCCCGAGCCCAGGACGACGCGCCCGGATTACCGGGGGTCGGACAAGCTCGAGGGCCGCTGCGCCATCGTCACCGGCGGCGACAGCGGCATCGGCCGCGCGGTGGCGGTGGCCTTCGCCAAGGAAGGCGCGGACATCCTTTTCACCTACCTGGACGAGACCGCCGACGCCGAGGAAACCCGCCGGCTGGTGACCCAGGCGGGACGCCGCTGCGTGGGCATGGCCGGCGACCTCGGCAGCGAATCGCATTGCCGCGAGATCGTGCGGCGCGCCATGGAAGAGTTCGGCCGCATCGATGTCCTCGTCAACAATGCCGCCGAGCAGCATCCGCGCAAGGCGCTGGAGGACATCGACAGCGCCCAGCTGGAGCGGACTTTCCGCACGAACTTCTTCGGCATGTTCAACCTGAGCCGCGAAGCCCTGCCGCACATGGGGTCCGGCGGCGCCATCATCAACACGACGTCGGTCACCGCCTATCGGGGCAGCTCGCACCTGATCGACTACGCCGCCACCAAGGGCGCGATCGTCGCCTTCACCCGTTCACTGTCGTCGGCGGTGGTCGAGCGCGGCATACGCGTGAACGCGGTGGCGCCGGGGCCGATCTGGACCCCCCTTATCCCCGCTTCGTTCAGCGCCGAGGAGGTCTCCACCTTCGGCTCGAAGGTGCCGATGAAGCGCCCCGGCCAACCGGAGGAAGTGGCCCCCTGCTACGTCTTCCTGGCGTCGGACGACGCCAGCTACATGACCGGCCAGGTCCTGCACCCCAACGGCGGCGAAATCATCAACGGCTAGGCCGGGCCGGCGCGCTGCCGAACATGTTCATCAGCGCATCGAAGCTGCTGGCGCCGCGCATGGAGAAGACGAAGCATTCGCCGTCCTGGTAGTCGGCGGCGCGCATGCTTTCGGCCAGGCGCTCGGCGTCCTCGATGGCTTCGTTCCAGGTGCCGCGTATCAGCGGGCAGTACCTGAGCCGGCTGTCCAGCATGTCCTTGCCCGAGCGGGCCTTGACCTCGACATAGCCTCGGAACTGTCCCTCCGGCAGATCGTGCACGCGGGATTTCAGGAAGTATTGAACGGCGGCGTGTTCGACGACTTGGTTCATGACTGGCCTCCAGGAGTCCGTCTCTTGATCCTAGTCCATTGGAGTGCAAGATTTACGAAGAGGTCCGCCGCGCTAGCAAAAGTTTACATTCGTGCCAGGCTTGTGGCGGTCGGCGCCACACGGCAACAATTTCGCGGCTGGCCGCATGCGGCTGCCGGTATGATGGTCGTTTCGTCGCCGCGCTGTTTCCGTACGTTCCATGAGGTCCCGCCACGCCGTTCTCGCCCTGCTGCTCGCAGCGGGCAACGCCTGCGCGGCCGACCCGGCAAGCAGCGCGCCGGCCGCTGCCGACACGCAATGGGCGGCCAGCTTCGCCGCGTTCGACCAGGCCGACCGCCTGCATGCGCCGGCCCCCGGCGGCATCCTGTTCATAGGCAGTTCATCCATACGCCTGTGGAACGACCTCGAAACCCGGTTCAAGAACCTGCCCGTCCTCAAGCGCGGCTTCGGCGGTTCGCGCATGATCGACTGCGCGCGCCACCTGACCCGGCTGGTCGTTCCCTACAAGCCCCGCATCGTTCTGGTCTATGCCGGCGACAACGACCTGGCCGAAGGCCGCTCGCCCCGCGAGATCCTGGACAGCTTCACCGTGTTCGTCGAAGGCGTGCGCCGGGCGCTGCCTGAAACACGGATCGCCTACATCTCGATCAAGCCGAGCCCGGCGCGCTATTCGCTGATCCCGCAGGCGCGCGTCACCAATACGCTGATCAAGGCCTACACGGAAAGCGTCCCCAACGCCGACTACATCGACGTCTTCACTCCCATGCTGACCGCCGACGGCATGCCTCGTGCCGAGTTGTTCCGCAGCGATGCGCTGCATCTGAACGACGCGGGCTACGCGCTCTGGACGTCGGTCATTTCGCGCCACGTGCGCTAGGCCCGCTTTCCCCTTAGCCCGGCCCCGTTCCCACGCTCAGCGTCGGCCCGGCTCCGCCGGCGCGAGCGGTCGGGGCCGCCCGCCGGCCCCGGCCCGCGCCCGGCCCGGAACCGAACATGCGCACCAGCCGGGCCACGGCGTACATCGCGGCGATGCTCAGGCCGAACATCAGCGGATCGAACCAGGGCGGCCGGCCCGGATGGCTTTCGCCCACCACGGCCAGCGCGACCAGGACGATCACCAGATGGGCGCAGAACACCGGCAGCGACGCGGCGCCCAGCGTTTCCAGCAGCCGCATGCGGGGTAGATGGCGGGTCAGCCAGCCGCCGCCATGCAGCAGCACCACGACCAGCGCCAGGAAATCGAGCAATCGCAGCGGCCCGATGTGCCACTTGTCGAACCACAGGTTGAGCGGATCGCCCTGCGCAAAGGGCTCCAGCCCGGTCATGTGGCGCCAGACGAAGAAGACGATCGCGGTCCCGACCGCGGCCTTGACCAGCCACGGCGGGAAGACGGCGCGGCGCTCGGACGGCACCCGCGCGTGGTAGGCGCCCAGGCACAGGCCGAGCACCCACAGCAACTGCCAGGCGAAAGTCTCGAACGACCCGGTCTCGCGAAACGGCACCGGCAGGCCGGTGGCCGCCACCAGGCCGTCGTACAGCGCGCGCGACAGGCCGAACTGGGCCGCGCCCCACAGCGCGATGCTGGCCCCTATCACCGTTTTCCATCCCCCTTGCAGGACATGGCTGAGGATCCACGGGCTGGCCAGCATGAAGACGATGTAGACCGGCAGGATGTCCAGCAGCGGCGGGTTGTAGATCATCAGCAGCCCTGTCCACAGGCCGGTCAGCGGCGCATGCAGGTAGAACGACATGAGGTTGTTGGCGGCGGGCTGGTGAAACTTCATGCCCAGCGCGGCGATGACCGTGAACAGGAAGAGCAGGCACGCCGCCTGGCAGGCATAGATGACCAGAGCGCGCCGCAGGAACGCGCGGCGCATCGCGGGAATGCCGTCGCGCACGGCGCGCTGGGTGTACACCAGCCCCGCCATGTAGGCCGACAGGAAGACGAAGCCTTCCGCCGCCGAGACGAAACCGAAAGGCTGGCCCGCCGGTATCGAGAACCAGGTCGGCAGGTGCGTGGACGTCATCAGCACCAGCATCAATCCGCGCAGCGCGTCCAGTTCCCAGCGGCGGGACGAGGCGGGCGGCGGAGCGGGAGCGAAAGTGGAAGCGGTGGACACGGGCGTGGCGGGCGCAATGTAGGGGGAGTCTGCATGGACAGCATGGAATGCGAACAATTCGTGGTTGTTGCAATCCGATACGGGTAAGCCCCTAATTACTTAACAAAATTAATATTTATCATTGTTAAACAAATCAACCCAAGAACCAGGGGACGGAGACACATGAAACGCATCCTGCTGGCCAGCGCCCTCGCGCTGGCCGCCACCGGCGCGCACGCGCAGAACGTGACGCTGTACGGCATACTCGATACGGGCATCGAATACGTGAACCATGCCAACGCGCAAGGCGACGCGACCTGGCGCATGCCCAGCAACACCGGCGGGCTCATGCCCTCGCGCTGGGGCCTGCGCGGCACGGAAGACCTGGGCAACGGCCTGAAGGCCCTCTTCACCCTGGAAAGCGGCTTCGGCGTGGATACCGGCGTGTCGGGCCAGGGCGGCCGCCTGTTCGGCCGCGCCGCCTGGCTCGGGCTTTCGGGCAACTGGGGCACGGTCACGCTGGGCCGCCAGTCCAACATGACGTTCTTCGCCCTGCTCGATTCCGACGTCATGGGGCCGGCGGTGTACGGCCTGGGATCGCTGGACAACTACATTCCCAATACGCGCTCGGACAACGCCATCGGCTATCGCGGCACCTTCTCGGGCCTGACCGTGGGCGCCACCTACAGCTTCGGCCGTGATGCCGCGGCCACCGGAGGCCCCGCCGCCACCAATTGCGCGGGCGAGGTTCCCGGCGACCGCAAGGCCTGCCGCCAGGTCACCGCGCTGCTCAAGTACGACCTGGGCCCGGGCGGCATCGCCGCCGCCTACGACCAGTTGCGCGGCGGCACCGGCGCCGCCGGCGGCCTGTCCAGCAGCGACACCTCCGACACCCGCACCGTGCTCAACGGCTACTACCGCTTCGGCGACCTGAAGATAGGCGGCGGCTGGATCGGCCGCATCACGCGGGCGGCCACCCGCTCGGAAGCCAACCTGTACTACCTGGGCGCCTCGTACGCGCTGTCGCCGGCCTGGACCCTGGACGGCCAGGTGGCGCGCCTGAAGAACAAGACCACCGACGCCCGCTCCACGCTGGCCACGGTGCGCGCGACCTATTCGCTCTCCAAGCGCACGGCGGTCTATGGCCTGGTGGGCTACATGGACAACAACAAAAACGCCAACCTCTCGGTCAGCGGCGGCCAGGCCTTGGCCGGTCTTCCCAACGGCCTGAACCAGACCGGCGTCATGCTGGGCATGCGGCACAGCTTCTGAAGTCCGGGCGGCGCGCGGCCGCCCCGCGTGGTATGTTGTGGCACTGGACTGGGCCGCCCTCGCGGCGGCCCTTTTTTTGCCACCGGGCCGCCCCAAGAAAAGCATCCAAGCGCCCGCGCATCGACTCGCACCCGCCACCACATGCCCAAGACTCCGCCGCGCACCACCCCTTCGCCGCGACCGGCCAAATCCGAACTGGACCCCTCCCGCCTTTCCCACCTGCTGGGCTTCCAGACCTCGCTCGCGCACGTCAAGCTGCAGAAGGCCTTCTTCTCGAGCATGAAGGACCTGGACCTGCGGCCCGTGGAGTTCGCCATCCTGGTGCTGCTGGCCTACAACGACAAGGCCAACCAGCAGAACCTGTGCCGCAGCCTGTCGCTGTCCGCGCCGCGCCTGGCGCTGGTCCTGGACCGCTTGCAGGAGCGCGGGCTGCTGTCGCGCCAGCGCAGCGACACCGACAGGCGCGCCCATCACGTGGTGCTGACCACCGAAGGCCGCCGGCTCGCGCTCGAGGCCGAGCGCCTGTCGCACGGCATGGAG
Organism: Pigmentiphaga sp. H8; assembly: GCF_003854895.1. Classification (NCBI taxonomy): domain Bacteria; kingdom Pseudomonadati; phylum Pseudomonadota; class Betaproteobacteria; order Burkholderiales; family Alcaligenaceae; genus Pigmentiphaga; species Pigmentiphaga sp. H8. The sequence goes on from NZ_CP033966.1 coordinate 3,430,879, forward strand.
GAAGACGTGCTCGCGCCGCTGTCCCAGGGCGAGCGGCAGATCCTGGGAGAACTGCTGGCCAAGATCGTGCGGGGCGCGCGCGGCTAGCGACGCGCCCTGGCCTCGAGCACGGCGTACGCCGCCACCGCCGGCACCAGCGGACACAGGTAGTAGATCGCGCGATAGGCCAGCAGCGCGGCCAGGATCTCGTAGGCGGGCAGCTTGCCCGCCAGCAGCGTCAGGAATACGGCCTCCAGCACGCCCAGCCCCGCCGGCACGTGCGTCAGCGCCCCGGCCACCGCGCTCAGCAGCATCACCCCCAGGACCGTGGGATAGTCGACCCGCCCGCCCATGAACAGGTGGATGATCAGCCCCATGATCAGCCAGTTGGCGATCGACATCGCGCCCTGCACCAGCGCCATCCGCCATCCCGGCCATTCGATGGCCACGCCCTTCAGCACGAAGCGGCGGCGCCCCACCCCGGCGCACATCGCCCCATACCCGGCCACCAGCGCCCAGCACGCCACGCCCAGCACGGGCAAGAAGCCGGCCGGTATGCCCCATCTTGGCGGCACGTGCACCGCGCCCGCAAGCAGCAGCGTCCCCAGCAGGATCAGATAGCCCAGCCAGTTGCTGAGCACGCTCAGAGCATAGACCTTGGTGATGTCCGGTGCCGCCAGGCCCAGGCGGGAATACAGCCGGTAGCGAAAAGCGATGCCGCCGATCAGCGCCCCCATGTTCAGCGTGAACGCATAACAGATGCCCGCCACCACCGCGACTTGCGACGGGCGCAGGGCGTGGCCCACGTAGCGCCGGCCCAGCTGGTCGAAGCCGCCGAACAGCAGGTGGCTGAACACCGTCAGCGCCGCCGCCGCGGCCAGAGTCCAGGCCGTGTATTCCCTGAGCGATTGCAGGACCTTGCCCCAGTCGATCTTGCTGACCTGCTCGGCCAGCAGCAGCACCACCACGGCGACGAAGGCCAGCGTGAGCGCGTGCCGGCCCCACCACCACCATGAACGGCGGCGGCCCTGGGCATTCGCGGGCACGCCGCGCCTATCCGGTTTGGCGAGTGTGGGCATCGGGGGGCTCGGCCAGGCGCTGCCGGGGCGCCTCGACCTTCTCCAGTTTGGGGGTGTGCGCGGGCAGCCAGCCCGCCCAGGCGGGGAAGCGCCGCAGGAAGTGGAAGGCCACGAACGAGGCCGCCGCGCGCCATATCGGCCGCCGGTGCGACGCAACGGCCGTCACTTCGCGGCAGTGGCTGCCGACCAGCGTGTCCAGCCGTTCGCGCAACACCCGGTTGAACCGCGGATCGCGGATGACGAGATTGGCCTCCAGGTTCAGCGACAGGCTGAGCGGATCGAGATTGCTCGACCCCACCGTGGACCAGTCGTCGTCGGCCACGGCCACCTTGCCGTGCAGCGGCCGCTCGCAATATTCGTAGATCCGCACGCCGGCATCCAGCAAGTAGTCGTGCAGCATGCGGGCGCCCACCTTGACGATGGGCATGTCGGGCTCTCCCTGCAGGATCAGGCGCACGCGCACCCCACGGCGGGCCGCGTGGCGCAGGTCGCGCAGCACGCGATAGCCGGGAAAGAAATACGCGTTGGCGATCGTCAGGTCATGGCGGGCGGCGCGGATGGCGATGCGGTAATGCTGCTCGATGTCCGTCCGGTGCGCGTCATTGTCGCGCACCGCGAACAGACACTCCGCGTCGCCGGCACGCGCGGCGTCCGTGCCCGGCCCCGCGCCGCCCTCGCCGCGCCTGAACTCTCCGGTACGGACGAAGGCGCGCAGGCGCGCGACGATGGGACCCCGCACTTCGATGGCATAGTCCTGCTTGGCACCCGGGCCGAAATCCGCGAGATGATCGGCCGAGAAATTGATGCCGCCGACGAAGGCGGTCTCGCCATCGACGATCAGCAGCTTGCGATGCATGCGCCGGAAGACGTTGGTGCGCATGCCCAGCAGCTTGGGACGCGGGTCGAAAACCCGGAAGTGCGCGCCCGCGGCGATCAGGTCCGCCAGGAACGCTTCCGACAGGTCCACCGAACCGTAGCCGTCCACCAGCACCGACACGAAAACGCCGCGCCGGGCGGCCGCCAGCAGCGCGTCGCGCAGTTCGGTCCCGACCTTGTCCTCGAACAGGATGAAGGTCTCGAGCAGCACCTCGCGGCGGGCCTGCCTTATCACCTCGAACACGCGGGGAAAGAAGGCCTCGCCGTTCTCCAGCAGCGACACCGCGTTGCCGGGCATCCATTGCGAACTGGCCGGAGGCCGGCGCGGGCCGCGCGCGCGGCCGACAGTGCCTCGGGTCGGCCCGCTCACAGCGCGATCTCCGCCGCCAGCGGCGCATGGTCCGACAGCGACGTCCAGGGCCGGCGTCCCAAGTGCATGGGCCAGTGATCGCGCGCGCCGCGCACGTAGATGCGATCGAGCGGCAGGACCGGATACCATGCCGGAAAAGTACGGACCAGCCGTCCGCTCGCATGGGCATGCACTTCGCGCAGCCCGGCGCAGCCGTCCAGGACCCGGCCGGCGCGGCGGCGCCAGTCGTTGAAATCGCCGGCCACCACCAGCGGCGCATCGGCGGGTATCTCCTTTTCGACCAGATGGCACAGCAGTTGTAGCTGGCGGACGCGATGGCGCTCCTGCAATCCGAGGTGAACGCATATCGCATGGATGTCGCCGCCGGTTCCCGGCGCCCGGACCACGCAATGCAAGAGGCCGCGCCGCTCCGGCCCGCTGATGGAAACGTCGCGGTTCTCGTAGCGCACGATGGGAAACTTGGACAGCACCGCGTTGCCATGGTGGCCGTCCGGGTAGACGGCGTTGCGCCCATAGGCGAAGTCCGTCCAGATGGTGTCCGCCAGGAACTCGTACTGCGGCGTTGCGGGCCAGTCGGCGAACCGCAGCGAATGCCGGGCATGCGTGCCCAGCACTTCCTGCAGGAACACCATGTCGGCCGCCACGCTGCGCACCGCCTCCCGCAGGTCATGCAGGATGAAGCGGCGATTGAAAAAATTGAATCCCTTGTGGACATTCACGGTCAGGACGCGGAACGTCAGCCCGCCCGGGCCGCCTTGCCTCTTGCCTTCGATCTCGGTGTTCATGCGGGCTGTGCCGCAAGAAGCGTTCCCGGCTAGTCCAGCGGCAGCCACTGCCGCCCATCGCGGGCCAGCAGCACATCCGCCGGCACCGGCCCCTGGCTGCCGGCGCGGTAGGGATGGATCTCGCCGCCCTCCTCCCAGGCTTGCAGGAACGGCATCACCGCCTCCCAGCCCAGCTCGATGTCGGCCGCCCGCTGGAACAGCGTCGCGTCGCCCACCATGCAGTCGTAGATCAGCGTCTCGTAGCCCGAGCTGTGCCCGGTCATGAAATGATCGGCGTAGCGGAAATCCATGCTGACCGGCGCGATGCGGATCTTGGACCCCGGCACCTTGGCCTTCATGTGGAAGAACAGCCCCTCGTCGGGCTGAATCTGCAACACCAGGGAATTGGCCGGCGGCTTCTCCTGCGCGTTCTGGCGGAACAACGCGTGGCCAGCGTCCTTGAAGGCGATGACGATCTGCGTCTGGCGCCGTGCCAGCGCCTTGCCGGTGCGCAGGTAGAACGGCACGCCGCCCCAGCGCCAGTTATCGATGCCCAGCTTGAGCGCCACGTAGGTCTCGGTCCGGCTGTCCGGCGCCACGCCTTCTTCCTCGCGGTAGCCGCGCATGGGCTGGCCGCCCACCAGGCCCGCGCGGTACTGGCCGCGCACGCTGTTCTGCAACGCCTCGGCCGGCGTCTGGATGCGAATGGCGTCCAGCAGCTTTTCCTTCTCGGTGCGCACGGCATCGGCGTCGAAGGAATTGGGCGGCTCCATCGCCACCATGGCCAGCAGCTGGAACAAGTGGTTGGGCACCATGTCGCGCAGCGCTCCAGTCTGCTCGTAGAACTGCGAGCGGCGCTCCACCCCGATCGCCTCGGCCGCGGTGATCTGGACATGGTCGATGTACAGCCGGTTCCAGTTGCTTTCGAACACGCTGTTGGCGAAGCGGGACACCATGATGTTCTGCACCGTTTCCTTGCCCAGGAAATGGTCGATGCGGAAAATCTGGTTCTCGTGCACGACCCGCGTCAGTTGCTTGTTCAGTTCGCGCGCGGAGGGCAGGTCGCGGCCGAACGGCTTCTCGATCACCACGCGGCGCCAGCGGCCATGGCCTTGCTTCAACAACCCGGCATCGTGCAGGTGGCGCGCGATGGACTGGAAGAACGTGGGCGCGGTGGCGAAATAAAAGATGACCCCGCCCGGCTCGGGCGCCAGCAGGGTGGCGAGTTGGGCGTAGGTCTGCTCGCCCTCGAAATCGCCCATCAGGAAGGACGTGCGGCCCATCAGCCAGTCCCAGGCCTGGGCGTCGAAGCTGGCCGTGGCCTGCCCGCCGCGCGAGGCGACGACCTGCTCCATGGAATGCTTCAGCCCGCGCCGGAACTCGTCGTCGTCCAGCTTGCGGTGGCCGACGCCGATGACGTGGAAGTCGGCGTGCAGCAGGTTGAAGCGGGCCAGGTTGTACAGCGCCGGCATCAGCAGGCGGCCGGTCATGTCGCCGGTCGCGCCGAAGATGACCAGGGTACAACGCGGGGCAGGCTGCAGCGCCGCCGCGGGCGCCTGCCTGTTCATCGGGGAATCCATCGCTTGCCGCCTCCAGGACATGGCCCGATTATGGCGGCGGCGATGCGGCGTCGCAACACGGCCGCGCCGCCCGTTCACATCTGGTCACGCCCTGCCCCGGGACGCATCGCGCTGCCCGTCGCCGGCCAGGATGCCGCCCTGGATACGCTTGCGGATCAGGTCGATGGTGGACTGGGCCAGCCGCGTCAGCGGCCGCTGCGATACCGTCGCGATCACCAGTTGGCTGGTCAGCGACGGCGAGACGATGCGGGACGCGTGCAGGTTCGGGCGATGGGCACGGCCGTAGATGGCATTGCGCGACAGGACCGCGTAGCCCATGCCCCGATCCACCAGGTCCAGCAGGGACTCGATCGCGTCCACTTCCAGCGCGACCGACAAGGGCACGCCCAGGCGCGCGCACTGCACGTCCAGCAGGTTGCGGATGGCGTTGGGCTGCCCCGGCGTGATCAACGGATAGTTCGCCAGTTCGCGCATCTTGACGCTGGCCGGCATGGGCTTGCCGTCCAGCCCCCGGCTGCCGATCAAATACAGATCCTCGGACCAGACATGCTCGTAGGCCGCCTGCTGCGTGACGGGCGGGTTGTACAGCAGCGCGAAATCCAGGCGCCCCAGCAGCAGCCATTCGTACATGGACACCGTCAGGGCCTCGACCACGCCCAGCGAGGCGCGCGGGAATTCGGTACGGAAATCGCTGACCAGGTCCACCGTTAGCGATTTGCCGACACTGGGCGGCATGCCCACGACGACCTTGCCGGCCGGCGAACCGCGCAGATCCTCGATTTCCTGCCTGGCCAGGCGCACCTGGTGCAGGATGCCGCGCCCGCGCTCCAGCAGCCGCTTGCCGGCATCGGTGGGTATGACGCCCCGGCCATTGCGTTCGAGCAGGTGTTCCTTGAGTTCGACCTCGAGCTGCCGCACGTGGCGGCTGACCACGGGTTGCGATAGATTGAGGGTGATCGCGGCCCGGGTGACACTGCCGAACTCGACGACTCGCACGAAGCATTCGAGTTGTTTCAAGTCCATGGAAAGCCCCGATTCATGTTTTTTAAGCATAACAGCTAGTTCTGATTTGTGGTTTCCAATGGGGGTTTCCGGGTCAAAATGGCAAGCTGACTGCATGGCGCCCATGGGCGTCCTGTATGACCAGAAGGCGGGCAGGCGACCCGTCGCCACCCCCTCCAACGATTTGAGGACGACAATGATCCGTACCCTGCTTGCGCGCCTGTGTCTCGGCGCCACCGCCACCCTGGTCGCCGCCGGCGCCCAGGCCCAGGAATTCCCCACCAAGCCGCTGCGCCTGATCGTTCCCTTCGGGCCCGGCGGCGTTGCCGACGTCACCGCCCGCATCGTCGCCCAGGGCCTGGCCGAGAAATTCGGCAAGCCGGTCGTGGTCGAGAACATGCCCAGCGCCGGCGGCATCACCGGCGCCGTCACCGTGACGCGCGCGACGCCCGACGGCCACACGCTCTTCCTGGTCAGCAACCAGCAGGCCGTCAGCCCGTCGCTGTTCAAGTCGCTGCCCTACGATCCGGTCAAGCAGCTCGCCATGGTTTCCATGGTCGGTTCGTTCGACATCGTCATGGCCGTGGACCAGAGCAGCCCGCTGCGCACCGTCGCCGATGCCATCGCCGCGGCCAAGAAAGATCCGCAGCACTTCAACCTCGGCACCATCGGCGTCGGCAGCACCCAGCACCTGTCGGCCGAGATGTTCCGCTCCATGGCCGGCCTGGACGTGCCCACCATTCCGTTCAAGTCCAGCGGCGAGGTCCTGAGCGCGGTCAAGGGCAAGAGCGTGCAGGTCATGTTCGAGACCGTGCCCGCCGTGATCGGCAACATCAAGGGCGGCAGCCTGCGCGTGCTGGGCGTGGGCTCGGTCAAGCGCGGCCAGCTGTTCCCCGACACCCCGACCATCGCCGAAACCGTGCCGGGCTATACCGCCGTCTCGTGGAACGGCTTCGCCGCTCCCGCCGGCACGCCGCCCGCCATCGTCGACAAGCTGAACGCCGCCGTCCGCGAAGTGGTCAAGGATCCGGCCATCAACAAGAAGCTGGTCGAAGTCGGCATGATTCCGCAGACGAACACGCCCAAGGAATTCCAGGAATTCCTGGTGACCGAGATCGCGAAGTGGAGCAAGGTGATCGACGCGGCAAAAATCGAAAAACAGTAAAGGGATAGTCCCCCCCTACGCGCTTACGCGCGCCCCCCAGGGGGCGAAACTGGCGGACCGGCGGAGCCGGATCCGCGGTTTCCTGGGGTACCAATGGGCTGGCGATGACAGGCGTCTTGTTGGCAGGGCTGGCTGGTAGTGGTGGACACGATGCGACGTGTTGCTTAACGGTTGGAGAAAAGAATGCTGGGTGTAGTCGTACGAAAGAAGCCGGCGCTGCCCGAGGGCGCGGCCGAGAAGCTGGCTGCGCAGGGCGTGGCCACGGTGCATGAGGCCCAGGGGCGCAGCGTCGGCCTGATGCGGCCTTATATGCGTCCGATCTACGCGGGCGCGTCGATCGCCGGGCCGGCGGTGACGGTGCTGGCGCAGCCGGGCGACAACTGGATGCTGCACGTCGCGGTCGAGCAGTGCTCGCCGGGCGACATCCTGGTCGTGGCCTGCACCACCGAGAATGCCGACGGCATGTTCGGCGACCTGCTCGCCACCTCGCTCAAGGCACGCGGCGTGCGCGGCCTGGTGATCGACGCCGGCGTGCGCGACGTGGCCACCCTGACCGCGATGGGCTTCCCCGTCTGGTCCAAGGCCATCAACGCCCGCGGCACGGTCAAGGCCACCATCGGCTCGGTCAACGTGCCCATCGTCTGCGGCGGCGCGCTGGTCAACCCCGGCGATGCCATCGTGGCCGACGACGACGGCGTGGCCATCGTGCCCAATGCCCAGGTCGCCACCGTCATCCAGAAGGCCGACAAGCGCGTGCAGGAAGAGGAAGGCAAGCGTGCCCGCCTGGCTTCCGGCGACCTCGGCCTGGACATCTACAACATGCGCCCCAAGCTGGCCGAGGCCGGCCTGCGCTACGTCGACTCGCTGGACGAACTGAACGGCTAAGGCCGTCCACCCCCGGGGGAAGACCCGTCTCCACCGGACGCCGCGGCTAGCCGCGGCAGTCCCCGAACCTGAAGCTGAACCATGAAAACCTGCGCCGCACCCGATCCGAATCCCGTCAAACCGCGCGAGGCCCTGCCGGCCGGCGCGTGCGATGCCCACTGCCACGTCTTCGGCCCCGCCGACAAGTTCCCGTACGCGCCCGACCGCAGCTACACGCCGCCCGACGCCCCCTTCGAGCGCCTGCGCCAGCTGCATGACTTCCTGGGCCTGGACCGCGCGGTGATCGTGCAGGCCAGCTGCCACGGCGACGACAACACCGCCATGCTCGACGCCATCGCCCGCAGCGAAGGCCGCTATCTGGGCGTGGCCATCGTCAACGGCTCCGAGACCGACGAGCAACTGGCCGACATGGACGCCGGCGGCGTGCGCGCGGTGCGTTTCAATTTCGTCCAGCACCTGGGCGGCGCACCCGACCTGGAAGTCTTCGACAAGACCATCGAGCGCCTGGACAGCCTGGGCTGGCACGTCGTGCTGCACCTGGACGCGCAGGACATCCTGACCTACAGCGACCGCATCAACCGCATCAACGTGCCCTTCGTGATCGATCACATGGGCCGCGTGCAAGCCGCCAAGGGCCTGGACCAGGAACCCTTCCGCGCCCTGCTGGAACTGATGAAGAACCCCCTGGCCTGGGTCAAGGTGTGCGGCGGCGAGCGCGTGTCCGTGGGCAAGCGCCCCTTCGCCGACGCCGCGCCCTTCGCCGCCAGGCTGATCGAGGCCGCGCCGGACCGCGTGCTGTGGGGTACCGACTGGCCGCACCCGAACATCTCGAAGGACATGCCCAACGACGGCGAACTGGTCGACCTGATGCTGGACTTCTGCCCGGACCCCGCCCTGCGCCGCAAGCTGCTGGTCGAGAACCCCGAGAAGCTGTACCGCTTCAAGCCGCTGGCCTGAACCCCGCGCGCTGACTGACAACGCTTTACCCTCGGCCCCGGACGTGCGGATATCGCGCCCCGGGGCCATTCATTTGGGCCTGCCGCCCCGAGGGCCGGTCCTTCAGGCCGCCGCGCGGATCCGCTCCACCACCGCGGCCAGGTCCGCGCGGACCTTCTCGCTCAAGCCGGCGATGGGTGGACGCGCCGGACCGGCATCGCGGCCGGCCAGCGCCATGGCCTCCTTGATGACCACCGGGAACGATCCCCAGGCCCAGGCCGCGCGCAGCGGCGCGAACACGTTGGAGATGCGCAGCGCCTCGTCGTGGTTGCCGGCCTTCAGCGCGTCGTACATGCTGACCATCAGTTCGGGAAAGACGTTGGCCGCCGGCGAGATCGTGCCCTGCCCGCCATGGAACATCATGGCCAACGCCACCGTGTCGCGTCCGGAGAACAGCAGCGCGGGACGCGGCGCGGTCAACAGATACTCCACCGACTGGGTCAGGTCGCCGCTGGAGTCCTTCATCCCCACGATGTTGTCCGCGGCGCGCATGCAGCGCACCAGCGTGGCCGGCTGCACGTTCACGCTGGTGCGTGGCGGGTTGTTGTACAGCATGACCGGCAGCCGGGTGGCGCGCGCGACCGCCGTGTAGTGCTCGACCAGCTCGTCCTGCGACGGCTGCGCGAAATACGGCGTGATGACCAGCGCCAGGTCCACGCCCAGGGCTTCGGCGGCCTTGGTCAGTTCGATGGACTTGCGCGTGGTCGCGCCGCCGGTGCCGGCATACAGCGGCACCCGGCCGTCGATGGCCCGCATCGACAACTCCAGCAGCCGGATGTGTTCGTCGGTGTCCAGCGCGAAGAACTCGCCCTGGCTGCCCGCCACCGAGATGCCGTGCACCCCGGCGCGGATGTAGCCCTCGATCAGTTCGCCCACCCTGGCCTCGTCCAGGCGGTGGTCGCGGGTGAAAGGCGTGGCCATGGCCGGCACGACGCCGTGGAACTTCGAAATCTGCATGTGAACTCCCGTGTAGGACGATCTCAGTCGCCGACGCCCATCAGGCGGCCCAGGCGGCCGACGTATTGCCCGAAGGCGGCTTGTTCCTTGGTGGTGCGCGGGTCGCGCGGACGCGGCAGGTCTATCCGCATGTCCTCGACGATGCGCCCCGGGCTTTCGCTCATGACCAGCACCCGGTCGGACAGGAAGACGGCTTCGGCGATGCTGTGCGTGATCAGCAGCACCGTCTGCCGCATCTCCTGCCAGAGCCGCAACAGCTCGACGTTCAATTGGTCGCGCGTAAGCGCGTCCAGCGCGCCGAAGGGCTCGTCCAGCAGCAGCACCTTGGGATGCGTGATCAGGATCTGCCCCAGCGCCGCGCGCTGGCGCATGCCGCCCGACAGCTCATGCGGATGGTTGCGGCGGAACCGCTCCAGCTTGAGCACCGGCAGGATCTGCTCGACCCGGCGGTCGATTTCGGCGGGCGCCACGCCCGCCACCTCGGCCGCCAGCCGGATGTTGGCCTCCACCGTTTCCCAGGGCAGCATGTTGTGGGTCTGGAACACCACCCCCACATCGCTGGACATGCGCGTCTGGGAATGTCCGAACACCCGGATCTCGCCCCCCGCGTCGGGCTGGATCAGGCCGGCGACGATGCGCAGCAGCGTGCTCTTGCCGCAGCCGCTCGGCCCCAGTATGGATACGAATTCCCCTCGTGCGATGGAGAAATCGACCTGGTCGAGCGCCCGCACGCCGTTGCGCGAACGGAAGGTCTTGGCAGTCCGCTCGACCTGGACGGCGGTCTCGGTCCGCACGGCGCCCGCATCTCCGCCCGTCATGGCGGCGGCTCTCACTTGCGCGCCCCGACCCAGCCCCCCTCCGAGATGTCGAACACCACGCCGTCCAGGTCGCGGAACTTCATCTCGTAGTACAGGCTTTTCTTGTCGTGCGGCAGGTCCATGAAGAAGGTACCGCCGTACTCTTCGATGCGGCGCCGCTGTTCGTCCAGGTCGTCGACCCAGAAGCCGAAGTGGTGGGTGCCCACCCAGTCCTTGCCGCGGTCGTGGCCGGCGGCATCGTCGGTCTTGTAGTTGAGCAGCGCGAGGCAGATCGTACCGTCCGACAGGTACACGCCATCGGCCAGCGGCGAATGCGTGGGTTCGATGATCTCCAGCCCGAATACCTCGCTGTAGAACTTGGCGGCCTTCTCGGGATCGGGAACGGCAAGGGCGATGTGACGTAGCTTGGCCATGCGAAATGCTCCTGAAAGATATGAGATGGATGCGGGACTCAGAAGCCTCGCCACCAGATGCGCTTGGCCGCCAGTTCGACCAAGAGATACAGCAGGCCGGCCACGGCCGACACGACGATGAGCGCGGCGAACAGATAGTCGGTCCGGCCGTTGGCATTGGCCTCGAGGATCAGGTGGCCCAGGCCGCTGTCCGATCCGACGAACTCCCCCACGATGGCGCCGATGACCGCCAGCGGCATTGCCGAGCGGCATCCGTCCATGATGGAGGGCAGCGCCGCCGGCACGTACAGGCGGCGGAACGTCGTCCAGGCCGGCGCGCGGATGGCCTTGAAGTGCTCGATCAGATGGGCGGGCGTGCCGGCCAGTCCGCCCATGGTCGCGATCACGACCGGGAAGAAGGCGAACAGGAAGGCCATCAGGATCTTGGACGCCGATCCGTAGCCGAACCAGATCACCATGAGCGGCGCCAGCGCGATCTTGGGCAGCCCCTGGAACACCACGACCAGCGGATACAGGGCCCGCCGCAGCAGCGGCATCGCATGGATGGCCACCCCCAGCGCGATGCCGCCCACGACCGCGATCGCGAAACCCGCCAGCACCTCCTGGGTCGTGACCCAGGATTGCAGGACCAGCGTGGCACGGTTGGTCCACAGGCTTTCCAGCACCTTGGATAGCGGCGGCAGCAGGTAGGGCTTGATGCCGAACATGTCGACGGCCCGCTCCCATAGCAGGGCCAGCAGCAGGCACAGCACGGTGGGGTCGATCACGCGGCGCCAGGTATCGCCGGATGGCAGCAGCCAGGACGCGCGCCGCTCGGCGGCGGGCAACGTGGTGGGTTGTACGTGCGCGTTCATGCCTGCCCCTCCTGGTCCCCGCCGCCTCGGGGCCCCCAGTCGGGGGCCGGCACGACGAAGCGGGAAAAATGCCATTGATCGAAGGCCGCGAGATCGTTCCGCCACACCCGCGCGACATGCGGCTGCTCGGGCGTGACCTGCACCATTTCCGCGTAGAACTCGCAGTAGTTGCCGTCGGGATCCTTGAACACCAGGAACAGGTTCTCGCCCGGCCCGTGCTTGCCTATGCCGCGCACGATCTCGATGCCCTGGTCCTGCAGGTAGCGCGCCGCCTCTTCGATCTCGGCCAGGGAACCCAGCTCGTACGAGAAGTGCTCCATGCCCGGGCGCCCCGGCGCGTAGGTGGCCTCGCGCAGGGGGCCGCCGGCGGGAATCTGCGCCAGCGCCAGATCGTGGTGGTCGTGGCCGCAGCGCAGGAACGCCATCTGGTCCTCGATGTAGTCCGAGACCTCCAGCCCGACGATATCGGTATAGAAACGCACCGAGGCCGCGAGATCGCGCACGTTCAGTACGACATGCCCCAGCCTGCGCGGGCAAGGTCGAGTCGCCATGCTTGCCTCCTACTTCAGCAGATCGTTGGTGTAGGTGTCCTGCGGCTTGATCTTGCCGTTCAGGCCGAAGGCCTTGTCGACGAACTGCACCGTCGAACGCATGCGGTCCTCGCGCAGGTAGCCCAGCCCCTTGTCCTTGGCCTGCGGATCGACCAGCAGGTCCGCCATGTCGCGGATCTGGGCCAGGGCCACGCTCCGGTCGGTGACGGGGAACATCTTGACCATGAGATCGGCCGCCCGCTCGGGATTGGCGAAGGCGTATTCATAGCCGCGGTAGGAAGCCTTCAGGAACTTGCGCACCATGTCGGGCCGCTTGCGGATGGTGTCCTCGCTGGCGGCGAAACCGCTGCCGTAGGCATCCAGGCCGAAGTCGCTGTATTCGATCCAGCCCAGCGGAACGCCGGCCGCATCGGCCTGCTTCTGCGTGACGGCGCGGTTGCTGGCGCGCCAGCATTCGGCCAGGTCGATGCGGCCTTCGATCAGCGAGGCATCGACGACGGCCGGGTCCATGCGCAGCAGCCGGATGCTGTCGCGCGGCTGGCCGTTCAGCTCCAGCCATGCCGGCACCACGTTGTGGACCGGCGAAGCCGAGCCTCCGCCCAGCGTCAGCCCTTTCATGTCGGCGGGCGACTTGGGCTTGTGCCGCCGGGTATCGAAGCAGATGCCGGCTGGCCAGCGCGTGTTGAGCGCGCCCACCATCCGGATCTTGCCGCCATTGGACCGGTTCAGGACCAGGCTGATGGGATCGACGTAGCCGAACTCGTACTGCCCCTGGTCGAGTTCGTTGGCGGTACGGTTGCCGCCATAGCCACGCTGGATGTTGACGTCCAGGCCCGCTTCCTTGAAGTACCCGAGTTCCTGCGCGACGATCACGCCCACGGAGCTGCCCTGGGGCAGCCAGGCCATGTTGTAGGCGACCTTCTCCTGGGCGTGCGCCGCGCTTGCCCAACCGATCAGCGCGGCCAGGCCCAGTGCCCGGCCCCACGCCGCGAAACCTTGCTTGCAGGGTTGCATGTCTTCTTCTCCATACGTCGTACAGCGAATGACCACGACTACCCAGCGCGCTCAGACCTTTTCGGCCTGCACCTGGTTGGACAGACGGCCGATGCCGTCGACGGAAGCGACCATGGTGTCGCCGGCCTTCAGATAGATGCCCCGCCCCATGCCCACGCCGGTGGGCGTGCCGGTAGCCACGACGTCGCCCGGTTCCAGCGTGACGATGGTGGACAGATAGGCGATCTGCTCGCGGACGGTCCAGATCATGTTGGCGGTGCTGTCCTGCTGCATGGGCTCGCCATTGACGTCCAGCCTGAGCTGCACGGCCTGCGGATCCGGAATCTGCCAGGACGGCACCAGCCACGGTCCCAGCGGAGCGAACGTGTCGTGGCACTTGCCCTGGAACCAGTCATGCTTGAAGGGATAGTCGGACCGCACGTTCAGGTCGCGCGCCGACACGTCGTTCAGGATGGTGTAGCAGGCGACGTGGTCCAGCGCCCGCTCGGCCGAGACGCGCCGGCACCGCGTGCCGATGACGGCCGCCAGTTCCACTTCCCAGTCCAGCATGGCCGTTTCCGGCGGCAGCTGGACCACGTCGCCATCGCCCACCACGGTGTTCGACAGCTTCAGGAACATGTAGGGCTTGCTTTGGGATTTGGCGGCCAGGACGGTGCCCATCTCGTTGGCATGGGCCGCGTAGTTGGAGGCGGCGCAGAAGATGCGCTGCGGCACGTAGGGAGCGGCCACCGTGTGTTCGCCGGCGGGCACCGGGCGGATCGCGCCGGAGGCGACCAGGCGCTCGGCCACGGGACCCGCCTCGCGCAGCCAGGGGGCGGTTTGCGGCCAGGCTTCCAGCATGCGGCCGACGCCGCCGCGGCAGGCTTCGGGCAGGGCCGGCAATCCCGCCGCCAGGGCGGCGTCCAGGTCGTACAGGCGCTGGTCCAGGACCAGGGCGGGCGCCAGCCGGTCGGACCGGCGGTAAGTGGCAAGGGCAATCCAGGACATTCCACAACTCCTTTGTTGATGAACTCCGGCACAGCTTTGCATTCACTTTCCATAAATTGTGTGCAATTTTATTTTCCAGCACGCAAAGTGGTCAAGAAAATGTGCATAGGGGGAAACGCGCAGAAAAAAGTGCCGGATGGGAGGAGATGGGAAAGGTGGCGGCAGGACGGGGCCCCGCGATGCGGAGCGGGACCGCCAGGCCCGGGAGGCAAACGCACGGCGTTCAGGACGAACGACCGGAGGGAGCGTTCAGGCGGCAGAGACGGAAGGATGGAGCTCGCGGCCGAAATGCTGCAGGACATTCATCGCGGAATTGGCCGCATGGCTGTGCATGGCCAGCGCCGCGGCGTCGCCGTCGTGCTCGAGCAGGGCCTTGACCAGGGCTTCGTGCTCGACGTGGGAATGCTGCAGCCGGTTCTCGGCCACGAAGAAGCCCTGCGCGCGGAACGGCGCCAGCCGCTGGCGCAGCCCCAGCGCGATTTCCTGCAAGGTCTTGTTGCGCGCGCCCGCGTAGATCAGCGCGTGGAATTCCTCGTTCAGGGCGGCATAGGCCTGCGCATCCCCCCGCGCCACCGCGTCGGTCGCCTGCTGGTGGATGAATTCGATCCGCTTGCGGTCGCTGGGGGCCGCCCGCAGCGCGCACAGCTTGGCGCACAGCGCCTCGACCTCGCCCGAGGCCTCGAACAGGCCGTCGAGGTCGGACTCGGCCATGACCGCGACGGAGAAACCGCGCCGCGGCAGGTATTCGACCAGCCGGGTCGAGGCCAACTGGCGCAACGCGTCCCGGACCGGGCTGCGCGACACATTGAAGCGGGTGGCGATGGATTGTTCGTCCAGGCGTTCGCCGGGCTGGAAGCGGCCGCGCACGATTTCTTCGGCCAGTTGATCCGCCACGGTCTGCGAGAGCGTCTTGCCGGGTCCTTTGTCCGTCATCTGGGAACCTTGTGCGATGGCTGCATCGACTCGAAAATTGTCTACAAAAACAATCTACCGCATACAATTTTAGCACCAGCGACGAGAAAAAAGGGGCTGCCGCGCAGCCCCTTCTTCGCCCCATCCCGCCGGCGACGTCAGTGTACCGGCGCGCCCTCCTGGAACCAGCGCGCCAGCAGGGCCCGCTCGTCGTCGGTCATGCCGGTGGCGTTGTTCAGCGGCATGGTCTTCTGCACCACGGCCTGCTGGTAGACCACCTGCGCATGGGATTTCAGCATCTCAGGGGTCTGCAGCTGTATGCCCTTGTTCGCCAGTTGGGCGTTATGGCACATCACGCATCGCTGCGCCACCACCTGCTGGACCTGTCCGATGCCCTGGGCGCCCAGCGGCGCCGGCGGCGCGGCGCCCTTGCCCAGGCCGGGCGGCGCGATCGCCACGGCCACCCCCAGCAGCAGCGCGATGCCCGCCGCCGGATACCAGGGGTTGGTGACGCCCTTGTGCCGCAGCACGAAGAACTGGCGGATCAGGGCGCCCGCCAGCATCAGGACGATCAGCACCAGCCAGTTGTGGGGAGCGGAATAAACCATGCTGTAGTGGTTCGACAGCATGGCGAACAGCACCGGCAGCGTGAAGTAGGTGTTATGGACGCTGCGCTGCTTGCCCAGCTTGCCGTGGACGGGGTCGACCGGCTCGCCCGCGCGCATGGCGGCGACGACCTTGCGCTGCCCCGGAATGATGACCATGAGCACGTTGGCGCTCATGATGGTGGCGATCATGGCCCCCACGATCAGGAAGGCCGCGCGCCCCGCGAACAAATGGCAGGCCAGCCAGGCGGACGCCGCCACGAACAGCGCCACCGCGATGCCGACCTTGCGGTCCGCGCGCTCGTCGGTGCCCGCGACGCGGCAGATGATGTCGTACGCCAGCCAGCCCACCACCAGGAAGCACAGCGCCGCCACCACCGCGGCCACGGGGCCCCAGTCGAACACGTTGCGGTCGATCAGGTAGGTCCGGGCGTTGAACAGGTACAGCGCCACCAGCAGCGCGAAGCCCGACATCCAGGTGGAGTAGCTTTCCCAGTAGAACCAGTGCAGGTGCTCGGGCAGGCGCTTGGGCGCGACGAGGTACTTCTGCGGGTTGTAGAAACCGCCGCCGTGCACGGCCCAGAGTTCGCCCGAGACGCCCTTCTCGATCAGTTCGGGATCCTGCGGTTTCAGCAGGCTGTTGTCGAGCCAGACGAAGTAGAACGAAGACCCGATCCAGGCGATGCCGGTGATGATGTGCAGCCAACGCAGCAGCAGATTGGCCCAATCAAGAATGTAGGCTTCCATGCCCTTCCTGCCAGAGAGCAATGCTCACCACTGCGGGCGCTGTGAGCAGGACGGGTCGCGCCAGATGCCAAGCGCCGCGGCGACCGTACAATAAACGGGGGCCTGACGGCCCCCCTTGTTACGCTTTGCATCTTCACCCGGCGCGCCGCGGCTTGTCAATATCGTCCGCCGGCGCCCCGCGGCCCCTGGGAATGGAACTTGCGGCACCCGCGCGCCGGGCTTGTACAGGAGGTACGCGATGATGTTCGTCTCCCGCCTTCGGCTGTTCGCCGTGTGCGCGGCCGCGGCCGGCGCAGTGGCCGCCGGTTGTTCCCATCCCAACGATCCGCTGGCCTATACCCGCAACGAATTCGCCCGCACCGACACCTACTCGCGCGCCTATCCGAAGGCGCCGGAAATGGTGTGCGAGGCCGGCAAGCGTTCGCTGCTGAGCCAGGGATACACGCTTGCCGACGCCAGCGCACGCTCGCTCGAGGGGCACAAGCAGTTCCAGAGCGGCGACAATTACAAGGAGATCACCTTCCGCCTCGTCTGCGAACCCGACCATGCCGGGACCACCCAGTCGATCGCCTTCGTCAACGCGGTCGAATCGACCTTCGCGCTGAAGAAGACCAACAACTCGGCCAGTGTCGGCGTCGGGCTGCTGGGCTCGGTGTCCATGCCCTTCACCTCGTCGGACGACTCCATGGTCAAGACCGGCAGCGAGACCATCGCCTCGGAAGATTTCTACAGCCGCTTCTTCGCGCTACTGGAACAGTACATGCCGTCCGCCTCGCCGGCGCCAACCGCTCCCGCCCCCAAGGCGCCCGAGGGGCAAACCAGGTCTCCCTAGGCGCGGGCGGCCATCCGCTAGAATGGTCGCGATGCTCCAGAACGGAGCCCCACGCCCGGAGACCAGTCCATGGATCGCCCTGCCGCCCCGCCCCAACTGGCGGATTCCCGTCTTTTCAGAAACCAGGCCTACATAGGCGGCGCGTGGGTGGATGCCCGGGACGGCGCCACCTTCGCGGTCGACAATCCGGCCGACGGCAGGACACTGGCCCGCGTCGCCGACCTGGACGGCTCGCAGGCCGAGGAGGCCATCGCCGCGGCCCAGGCCGCGTTCGGCCCGTGGCGGGCCCGCACGGCAAAGGACCGGGCCGCCATCCTGAGGCGCTGGTTCGAGCTGATCCTGGCGCATGCCGACGACCTGGCGGCGCTGATGACGCTGGAACAGGGCAAGCCGCTGGCCGAGGCCAAGGGCGAGGTCGCCTATGCCGCCTCGTTCGTCGAATGGTTCGCCGAACAAGGAAAACGCATCGCCGGCGATACGCTGGCGCCCGTGGCCGCCGGCACGCGGATGCTGGTGCTGCGCGAGCCCATAGGCGTGTGCGCGGCCATCACGCCGTGGAATTTCCCGCTGGCCATGATTACCCGCAAGGCCGGTCCGGCGCTGGCCGCCGGCTGCACCATGGTGCTCAAGCCCGCCGAGCAGACCCCGCTGTCCGCGCTGGCGCTGGCGGAACTGGCGCATCGCGCCGGCCTGCCCGCCGGGGTGCTGAACATCGTGACGGCCGACAGCGAACGCTCCATCGCCGCCGGCAAGGCGCTGTGCGCGAGCCCGGTGGTGCGCAAGCTCACCTTCACCGGCTCCACGCCGGTGGGCCGCATCCTGATGCAGCAAAGCGCTCCCACCATCAAGAAGCTGTCGCTGGAGCTGGGCGGCCTGGCACCCTTCATCGTCTTCGAAGACGCCGACCTGGACGCCGCCGTGGACGGCGCGATCGCCTCCAAGTACCGCAACGCCGGGCAGACCTGCGTCTGCACCAACCGCTTCTACGTGCACGACAGCATCTATGACGCCTTCGTCCGCAAACTGGCCGAGCGCACCGGCGGCCTGACGGTGGGTAGCGGCTTCGACGCCGGCGTCGCCCAGGGCCCGCTGATCGACGAGGCCGCCATCGCCAAGGTCGACCAGCACGTGCAGGACGCCGTGAGCAAGGGCGCCCGGATCCTGGCGGGCGGCAAGCGGCACGCGCTGGGCGGCCGCTTCTACGAACTCACGGTGCTGGCCGACGTGTCCGAGGACATGCTGTGCATGCGCGAGGAAACCTTCGGCCCGGTCGCTCCCGTGGTCCGCTTCCGCGACGAGGCCGACGTCATCCGCCTGGCCAACGACACCGAGTTCGGGCTCGCCTCGTACTTCTACAGCCGCGACATCGGCCGCATCTTCCGCGTGGCCGAGGCGCTGGAATACGGCATGGTCGGCGTCAACACCGGCCTGATCTCGAACGAGGTCGCCCCCTTCGGCGGCGTCAAGCAGTCGGGCCTGGGCCGCGAGGGCTCGGTCTACGGTATCGACGACTACCTCGAGATGAAGTACGTGTGCCTGGGCGGGATATGAGCGCGCATGCCACGGTCAGGCCGGCGCGGCTGGAGGACGTCGCGCCCATCCTCGCCCTGATGCGCGGACTGGCGGAATACGAAAACCTGACCCACCTGTTCCTGGCCCGCGACGAAGACCTGCGGGACGCCTTGTTCGGGCCGCATCCGGCCGCGGAATGCCTGGTGGCGGACGTGGAAGGCGACGTGGTGGGCTATGCCCTCTTCTTCCACAACTATTCCACCTTCCTCGGCCGCCGGGGCCTGTACCTGGAGGACTTGTACGTGGCCCCCGACCAGCGTGGCCGGGGGCTGGGCAAGCGCCTGCTGCGCGCCCTGGCCGCCCTGGCGGTGGAACGCCGCTGCGGCCGTTTCGAGTGGAGCGTGCTGGACTGGAACCAGCCCGCCATCGATTTCTACGAGGCCATGGGCGCCGACGTGCTGCCCGAGTGGCGCATCGTGCGCGTCACGGGCGAGGCCCTGGCGCGACTGGGATCGACGACCGGATGAATCCGCCGCCAGGCTCCCGGGCCTAGACCCGGAACACCCCCACCATCCGATCCAGCCGCTCGGCCATCTCGCGCATTTCCTCGGCCGAGCGGGCTGTCTCGCCCATGGCGGCCGTGGTTTCCTCCACCATCTGGGCGATGCTCTCCACCTGCTGGGCGATCGAGGTACTGGCGGCCGATTGCTCCTTGGTCGCATGGGCCACTTCGCGCACGCGCTCGAGCGAGGTGTCCGCGCTGGAGCTGATCTCGCGCAGCGACACCGCCACTTCGTCGGCCAGGCTGGTGCCTTCGGCCACCATGGGCAGAATGTGCTCCATCGTCACGGTGGACTCGGCCGTTTCGCGCTGGACCGCGCTGACCATTTCCTCGATTTCCACCGTGGCCGACGACGTGCGCTCGGCCAGCTTGCGGACCTCGTCCGCCACCACGCTGAAGCCCCGGCCCTGCTCGCCGGCCCGGGCGGCCTCGATGGCCGCGTTCAGGGCCAGCAGGTTGGTCTGTCCGGCGATTTCCTTGATCGAGGCGGCGATGGAATTGATCTGCACCGCCCTTTCCTCCAGGCCGCGGATCTTGTGCGAGGCCTCGCCCACCGCGCTGGCGATGCGCTTCATGCTTTCGGCCGCGCTCATGACGCGGGTCTCGCCATCGCGGCATTTCTCGGCCACACCCTCGGAATTGTGCTGGGTCTGGCTGGCCGCATCGGAGATATGGGCCACCGACACCGTCAGTTCCTCGACCGCCGCGGCCATCGAGGACGTCGCATCGCTCTGCTGGACCGCCGCGGCGGAGACCTGGTTCACCGATTCGGCGATGCGATGGGCGTCGCGCTTCATGGTGGCGGCTTCCTCGCGGACCCGCGCGATCAGGTTGCGCACGGACTCCGACATCCGGGCGAAGCCGTCCAGCAGGCTGCCCGGCTCGGCATCCGGCAGCTTCTGGCTGAGATCACCGCCGGCGGCGCGGCGCATGATGTCGAGCACGGCACGCGGCTCGCCCCCGATCTGCCGGATGACGCCGCGGGCGATGAGGCCGCTGGCCAGCAGCAGGACCACCGCCAGCGCGAGTGCCGTGCCGATGCCGGTGACGAGCCGGCGCGAGATGACTTGGTCCAGGTCGTCGATGTACACGCCGGTGCCGATCACCCAGTTCCAGGGCTGGAAATGCTTGTAGATGTTCAGCTTGGGCACGGGCTCCGTTTCGCCGGGCCGGGCGAACAGGATGCGCATGGTGCTCTGCCCACCCCCATCGCGCATGGCGGCCATGCGCTCCTGCATGGCCACGCCCGGATCGCGCTTGTCGCCCGAGCGGGTGATGGCGTTGGAGCCGGCCAGCGCGGGATTGCCCCCGTTCATCACGATCAGGCCCTGCTCGTCGGTGACGAAGATGTATTCGGCCTTGCCGTTGCCGCCGCCATAGCGCAAGCCCTGCAGCGCGGCCTTGGCGGCCTCTTGCGCCTGCTGCTGGGTCAACTGCCCCTTCTGCTGCTGTTCCTGGTAGTGGTTGACGATCCCCCAGGCGCCCTGAGCCACGGCCAGGATCTCCGACTTCTTGGCCTCGAGCAGCAATTGCCGCTCGCTGTAGACGGACCATCCCTGAACCGCCAGCAGCAGCACCACCGCCAGGGCCACCAGGGCCGCCAGCCGGCCCTTCAGCGACGACCGGGCCGTCAAGGACACCGGGGCGGGACGTGTCTCGCCGCCGGAAAAACCACTCGTATCATGCATTACCGCGCTCATTCGATCCCCTTGCACGCGACCCGCCGGGGCATGGCGCACCGGCGCGGCGACGAAAACTCACTCAAGCCATTAACGGCATGCCCGGCGGGATCTGTATGGCGGAACACGGGATCGGGCCAGCCGGCAAACATGAAAAAAGGGGAGCTTACGCTCCCCTTTTCCCTGGCTTTGCCGACGGCCCGTCAGGCGGCTTCGCGGCTGGCCCGCTTGCGGTCGTGCTCTTTCAGGTGCAGCTTGCGCAGACGGATGTTCTTGGGCGTGATCTCGACCAGTTCGTCGTCGGCGATGAACTCCACCGCGTACTCCAGCGTCAGCTGGATGGGCGGAACCAGGCGCACGGCCTCGTCCGTGCCCGAGGCGCGGACGTTGGTGAGTTGCTTGCCCTTGATCGGGTTGACCACCAGGTCGTTGTCGCGGCTGTGGATGCCGATGATCATCCCTTCGTACAGCGCCTCGCCGGGCGAGACGAACATGCGGCCGCGATCCTGCAGCTTCCACAGCGCGTAGGCCACGGCATCGCCGTCTTCCTGGCTGATCAGCACGCCGTTGTGGCGCTCGCCCAGGGTGCCGTCGCGCACCGGAGCGTATTCGTCGAACACGTGGCTGATCAGGCCCGTGCCGCGCGTCAGCGTCATGAACTCGCCCTGGAAACCGATCAGGCCGCGAGCGGGAATGCGGTACTCCAGGCGGGTGCGGCCCTTGCCGTCCGAGGCCATGTCCAGCAGCTCGCCCTTGCGACGGCCTAGCTCTTCCATCACCGAGCCCTGGTGGCCGTCCTCGACGTCCACCGTCAGCAGTTCGAACGGCTCGCACTTGACGCCGTCGATATCCTTGAAGACCACGCGCGGACGCGAAACCGCCAGTTCATAGCCTTCGCGGCGCATGTTTTCCAGCAGGATGGTCAGGTGCAGTTCGCCACGGCCCGACACCTCGAACACGGTGTCGTCGCCGGTATCGCGCACACGCAGCGCCACGTTGGACTTGAGTTCGCGGTCCAGGCGGTCGCGCAGCTGGCGGCTGGTCACGAACTTGCCTTCGCGGCCGGCCAGCGGCGAGGTGTTCACGCAGAAGTTCATGGTCAGGGTCGGTTCGTCGACCTTGATCATGGGCAGGGCCTCGGGCGTGTCGGGCGCGCACACCGTGCAGCCGATGCCCAGCTCGTCGATGCCGTTGATCAGGACGATGTCGCCGGCCTGCGCCTCGGGAACGATCTCGCGCTCCAGGCCACGGAACTTCAGCACCTGGTTGACGCGGCCCTTGATCGGGTTCCCTTCGGGACCGAACTTGATCACCACGTCCTGCAGCGGACGCACGCGCCCGCGGGTGATGCGGCCCACGCCGATCTTGCCGACGTAGCTGGAATAATCCAGCGACACGATCTGCAGTTGCAGCGGACCGTCGGCGTCGTCGTTGCGCACCGGCACCTTGTCCAGGATCACGTCGAACAGCGGCTTCATGTCGCCGCTGCGCACTTCCTCGGTCAGGCCCGCGTAGCCGTTCAGGCCCGAGGCGTAGACCACCGGGAAGTCGAGCTGCTCTTCGCTCGCGCCCAGCTTGTCGAACAGGTCGAAGGTCTGGTTGATGACCCAGTCCGGACGGGCACCCGGGCGGTCGATCTTGTTGATCACCACGATGGGCTTGAGGCCAAGGGCCAGGGCCTTGCGCGTCACGAAACGGGTCTGGGGCATCGGGCCCTCGACCGCGTCGACCAGCAGCAGCACGCCGTCCACCATGGACAGCACCCGCTCGACCTCGCCGCCGAAGTCGGCGTGCCCCGGGGTGTCCACGATGTTGATGTGCGTGCCTTCGTATTCGACCGCGCAGTTCTTGGCCAGGATCGTGATGCCACGTTCCTTTTCGATGTCGTTCGAGTCCATGACCCGTTCGGCTATCTGTTCGTTCTCGCGGAAGGTGCCCGCCTGCCGCAGCAGCTGGTCCACCAGGGTCGTCTTGCCATGGTCCACGTGGGCGATGATCGCCACGTTGCGCAATGCGCGTGTCATGTCGTTTCCTTGAATGAAATCAATCTGTCGGGCTGCAGCCAGCCGTCCTCGCAGCGAGCCGTTCCCAGGAATCCACCGTCCGGTCCGGCAACCCGGACCTTGCCTGCATCTGTCTCGGCGGCCGCCGTGCCGGTTGCATCGCCGGCGACCATTCTTTCCTTGCGTCCCTGCATGAAGCGCCGGGCCGCCGCGGCGTCCAGCCGCACGACCGGCAGGTCGGCCAGCAGCGACTCGATCGGCAGCAGCGCGCCGGCCGGATCGGCCAGGGCTTCCAGCCGCTCCAGCGTCCAGGCCTGGGCCAAATCGAACCCCGCCGTGCGCGTGCGGCGCAGCGCCGTCAGGTGCGCGCCGCATCCCAGCGCCCGGCCGACGTCCTGCGCCAGCGTACGGACGTAGGTGCCCTTGCTACATGCGACGTCGATCGTCGCCGATCGTCCGGACAGCGACAGCAGCCGCAATCCATGAATCGTGACCTGCCTCGGTTCCCGCTCCAGCTCGACGCCCTCGCGCGCGTATTCGTACAAGGGCTTGCCGTCGCGCTTGAGCGCCGAATACATGGGCGGCACCTGCGAAATCCTGCCGACGAAGCGTGACAACACGTCGAGCATCCCCGCCTCGTCCACGGCCGCCGCGGGATCCTGGCCGGGGAAGCCGACCGGCACGCCCGTACGGTCGCCGCTGTCGGTTTCCTCGCCCAGCGCCAGCGTGGCGGTATAGCTCTTGTCGGCATCGAACATCCCGCCGGAGAACTTGGTCGCCTCGCCGAAGCACAGCACCATCAGGCCTGTCGCGAACGGATCCAGCGTCCCGGTATGCCCCGCCTTGCGCGCATCCAGGATGCGCCGAGCGCGCTGCAAGGCATGATTGCTGGACAAGCCCTCGGGTTTATCCAGCAACAACACACCATCCAGCGCACGCCCGCGTCGGGAAGCCATCGCAATCGTCGGAAAAAAAGGACGCGGCGCGGCTTACGCGCGGTCGTCGTCAGGAGCGGACGGTTCTGCCGGCGCGATACCCTCGCGCGCGTCCTGGCCGGCCTGGCTGGATTCGGCCAGTTCGTCGGCCTTGACGCCCGGCGTATTGGCCTGGGCGATCAGCCGGTTCATTTCCATGCCGCGCGACATCTGGCGGTCGTGGAAGAAATGCAGCGTGGGAACGGTGTGGATGTGCAGTTGCTTGAACAACAGCGAATGCAGCCACCCCGCTTTTTCATTCAGCGCGGTTTCAGCCTGGGACGGCTCGGCGCCCATGACGGTGAAATACACCTTGGCATGGGCGTAGTCGGGCGTCAGGTCCACGCCCGTAAGCGTGACCAGCCCGGCGCGGGCCGTATCGACCTCGCGCTGGATCATTTCGGCCAGATCCTTCTGGATCTGGTCGGCGAGCCGCTGGTTGCGGCCGCCGCCGGGGAGCTTCTTCTGCCTGTGACGACTCATCTGCCTGCACGTGCCCCTTACAGGGTACGCGCCACTTCCTTCACCTCGAACACCTCGAGCTGGTCGCCGATCGCGATGTCGTTGTTGTTGCGCAGCGTGATACCGCAATCGAAGCCGGACTTGACTTCCCGCACGTCGTCCTTGAAGCGGCGCAGCGAATCGACCTCGCCGGTCCACTGGACCACGTTGTTGCGCAGCAGGCGGACCTGCGAATTGCGGCGGACCACGCCGTCGAGCACCATGCAGCCCGCGATGTTGCCGATGCGGGACACGTTGTAGACCTCGCGGATCTCGACCAGGCCGATGACCTCTTCGCGCTTCTCGGGGGCCAGCATGCCCGACATGGCCGACTTCACGTCATCCACGGCGTCGTAGATGATGTTGTAGTAGCGCACGTCGATGCCGTTGTTCTCGGCCAGCTTCTTGGCGCTGGCATCCGCCCGCACGTTGAAGCCGATGACGACCGCCTTCGAGGCGATGGCCAGGTTGATGTCGCTTTCCGACACACCGCCGACCGCCGCGTGCACGACCTGCACGCGCACCTCGTCGGTGGACAGCTTGGTCAGTGCCTGGACCAGTGCTTCCTGCGAACCCTGGACGTCGGTCTTGACGATGAGCGCCAGCGTCTGCACGCCCTCGCCCATGTTGTCGAACAGCGACTCCAGCTTCGCGGCCTGCTGGCGAGCCAGCTTGACGTCGCGGAACTTGCCCTGGCGGAACAGCGCGATTTCGCGCGCCTTGCGCTCGTCGCTCAGCACCATCAGCTCGTCGCCGGCGGCCGGGACCTCGGTCAGGCCCTGGATCTCGACCGGAATGGACGGACCCGCTTCGGCAATCGGCTTGCCCACTTCGTCCAGCATCGCGCGCACCCGGCCGAAGCTCGCGCCGGCCAGCACGGCGTCGCCGCGCTTGAGCGTGCCGCTCTGGACCAGGATGGTCGCGACCGGGCCGCGGCCCTTGTCCAGCTTGGCTTCGATGACCAGGCCCTTGGCCGGCGCATCGACCGGCGCCTTCAGCTCCAGGACTTCGGCCTGCAGCAGTACCTGCTCGAGCAGTTCGTCGATGCCGGCGCCGGTCTTGGCAGACACGGGCACGAAGGGCGAATCGCCACCGTATTCTTCCGGCACGACTTCCTCGGCCACCAGTTCCTGCTTGACGCGGTCGGGGTTGCTCTCGGGCTTGTCGATCTTGTTGATCGCCACCACGATGGGCACGCCTGCCGCCTTGGCATGGTGGATGGCTTCCTTGGTCTGGGGCATGACGCCGTCGTCGGCCGCCACCACCAGGATCACGATGTCCGTGGCCTGGGCGCCGCGCGCCCGCATGGCCGTGAACGCCTCGTGGCCCGGGGTATCCAGGAAGGTGACCACGCCGCGCTCGGTTTCCACGTGGTAGGCGCCGATGTGCTGCGTGATCCCGCCCGCTTCGCCCGAGGCGACCTTGGCGCGGCGGATGTAGTCCAGCAGCGAGGTCTTGCCGTGGTCGACGTGGCCCATGACGGTCACGACCGGCGCACGCGGCATTTCCACGGCGTCCGAGGCCGGCGCCTGGTCCAGGAAGGCTTCGGGATCGTCCAGCTTGGCCGCGATCGCGGTGTGGCCGAGTTCCTCGACCACGATCATGGCCGTTTCCTGGTCCAGCACCTGGTTGATGGTGACCATCTGGCCCATCTTCATGAGGACCTTGATGGCCTCGGCCGCCTTGACCGCCATCTTGTGGGCCAGGTCGGCCACCGAAATGGTCTCGGGCACGTGCACTTCGCGCACGATGTTCTCGACCACCTGCTGTGTCTTCTGGTCCTGGTGCCGGTTCCGGCCACCGCGGCCACCGCCACGCCAACCGTCGCGGCTGGCGCCCGGGGCATCGCCGCGGGTCTTCAGGCCCTTCTTGCGCGAGGCATCGTCGGACCAGGTCGAGGCAACGGCCCCGGCCTTCAGGACCTTCTTGCCCGGCGCGGCCTTGTCGTCCTTCTTGGCGGCCGGCGCGGCCTTGCTGTCCCCGGCGGCGGCCTTCGCGGCCGGCTTGTGCAGCGTACCGGCGATCGGCGCCGTCGGGGCCGCGGCCGGCGCAGGCGCCGGCTGCGGAGCATGCAGGACCTTGTTGCGCGGACGGCTGAGCATCTCGCGCAGCGCGGCGGCCTCGGCCTCGGCGGCACGGCGCGCCTTGTCACGCGCTTCCGCGGCCTTGGCATCGGCCTTGCGCATTTCTTCCGCCTTCTTGCGGGCCTCTTCGGCCTTGACGCGCGCCGCTTCGGCGCTCGACGCAGCCTGGCTTGCTACGACATCGCTCACTGCAGCCCCTCCCTCGGGCACGGCAGGGTGGGTGGATTGGGCAGCGGCCGCCTCGGCGGCGGCATGCTTGGCTTTCTCGGCTTCAGCCGCGGCTTCCTCGGCTTCCCTAGCAGCGCGCTCGGCGGCCAGACGGGCCTGCTCCTCGACTTCGCGCAGGCGCGCCTCGGCCTCGCGGCGTTCGCGTTCCTCGGCCTCGGCGCGCTCGCGCGCCTGCGCCTCCTGCTGCTCGCGCTCGAGGCGCTCGGCTTCCTGGGCCTCGGCTTCCACCTGGCTGGCGCGCACCTCGTCCTCGGGACGGGCCTGGCCGGCTTCCAGCTCGGCGCCGTCGCCGGCATCGCGCTTGATGAAGACGCGCTTCTTGCGCACCTCGACCTGGATCGTGCGGGCCTTGCCGGTGGCATCGGCCTGCTTGATCTCGGACGTCTGCTTGCGGGTGACCGTGATCTTCTTGCGGTCCTCGGACGCACCATGGGCACGGCGCAACGATTCGAGCAGTTGTGCCTTGTCGCTTTCGGTGACGGTATCGTCGACCGACTTGATGCTTACTCCCGCGGCGCGCAGCTGCTCCAGCAGTACGTTGGCGGGCAATTTCAGCTCGGTTGCGAACTGGGCGACAGTGTTACTCGACATTCGTTTCTCTTCCCCGGTGTGGCTGATCGACGGTATGGGCAAACTCAAGCCTGCTCGAACCAGTGCGCGCGCGCACGGACGATGAGCTGCTTGGCCTGCTCTTCATCGATGCCGGTCAACTCGATCAGTTCGTCGACGGACAGGTCCGCCAGGTCGTCGCGCGTAAGCACCTGGCCTTCCGCCAGCTTGGCGGCCAGCTCGGGCGTCACGCCTTCCAGACTCAGCAGATCCTGCGCGGTCTCGACCCGCTCTTCCTGCGCGATGGCCTCGGTCAGCAAGGCATTGCGGGCACGATTGCGCAGTTCGTTGATCGTGTCCTCGTCGAAGGCTTCGATCTCCAGCAGTTCCTGGATCGGAACGTAGGCGATTTCCTCCAGGCCCGTGAAGCCTTCCTCGATCAGGATGTCGGCCACTTCCTGGTCGACGTCCAGCTTGGACATGAAGGTTTCGCGCAGGGAGCTGTGCTCCTGCTCCTGCTTGGCCTGGCTTTCGTCAGGCGTCATGATGTTGATCTGCCAGCCGGTCAGCTCGGACGCCAGGCGCACGTTCTGGCCGCTGCGGCCGATGGCGATCGCCAGGTTGTCCTCGTCGACCACCACGTCCATGGCATGGCGGTCTTCGTCGACCACGATGGACTGGACGTTGGCCGGCGCCAGCGCGCCGATCACGAACTGCGCAGGATCCTCGGACCATAGCACGATATCGACCTGCTCACCGCCCAGCTCGTTGCGCACCGCCTGCACGCGCGAACCGCGCATGCCGACGCAGGTGCCGATCGGGTCGATGCGGCGGTCGTGGGCGACCACGGCAATCTTGGCGCGCACGCCGGGATCCCGGGCCGCGCCCTTGAGCTCGAGCAGGCCCTGCTCGATCTCGGGCACTTCGTTCTCGAACAGCTGGGCGATGAACAGCGGCGTGGCGCGCGACAGGATGATCTGCTGGCCGCGGGCCTGGCGATCGATGCCCTTCAGGTAGGCCCGCACGCGGTCGCCCACGCGCAGGTTTTCCTTCGGGATCATTTCCGATCGCGGCAGGCGCGCCTCGACCTTGCCGATCTCGATGATGGCGTCGCCCTTGTCCATGCGCTTGATGGTGCCGGACACGATGGATTCGCCGCGCTCCAGGAAATCGTTCAGCAGCTGCTCGCGCTCGGCGTCGCGGATCCGCTGCAGGATGACCTGCTTGGCGGCTTGCGCGCCGATGCGGCCGAACTCGATGGGCTCGAGCGCCTCTTCGACGTAGTCGTCCAGTTCGATGTTGGGCACGACTTCGCGCGCTTCCGACAGCAGCGTCTGCTGGTCGGGCATCTGCAGGCCGGCTTCGTCGGGCACGACCAGCCAGCGGCGGAACGCCTCATGGTCGCCCGTCTCGCGGTCGATCGCGACACGAATGTCGACATCCTCTTTGTAGAGCTTCTTCATGGCGGAGGCCAGCGCGCTCTCGAGAGCACCGAACACCACGTCGCGCGTGACGTTCTTCTCGCGCGCCAGCGCGTCCACCAACAACAGAATCTCGCGGCTCATGGCTTTTTGCCCCTGAAATTCAGAACCGGATCCAGCTTGGCCCGCTCGATCTCGTCGAGCGTGAACCGCAGTACCTGGATATCCCCTTCCTTTGCTTCGAATTCGATGCCGAACGTCTCGGGTTCGGCGCCTTTGTCTGTCCCATCCGCCTGTGCGGCCGGATCGGGGTCCGGAACGACCAGCGTGCCGGCGAAAACCTTGCGTCCCTCGAACGGCAGGCGCAGCTTGATCTGTGCGCGCTCGCCGGCGAACCGGGTAAAGTCCCTGGCGGTGCGCAGCGGACGATCGGTGCCCGGCGAGCCGACTTCCAGTCGCGCGTAGTCGATGTTCTCGACCTCGTAGACCCGCGACAACTGGCGCGAGACCGCTTCGCAGTCCTCGATGCGCACCCCGCCTTCGCGATCTATCGTGACACGCAGCAGCCCCTGCCCGGCGCGTTCCACGTCGACCAGTTCAACCCCCAGGCCCGCCAGGGATTGTTCGGTAAGCTGAAAAAGATCTGCCATGCCTCGTTATGCGCCCTCGTTCGTGAACGGCATGCCTGGCATGCCGCCGTGTATCGGCCGTGGCCCATCGCCCGGCACAGGCCAGGAATCCGACGGACACGAACCGGAAAACCAAAAAAAAATGGGCTGCACGGCCCAGCCCATTTTGCGACATCGTTCCGATCGCGCGCTTACGCGCCGCATGACCCGAACGACCGCCTGTTCTGTTGTCGGAGGACTCAACCGGGAACCAGCCTTTGGGCACGAATGCCGCAGACCGCCTTTCAACCGGAGAACCCTCCTGCCCTGTACACACCAGCCACCCCCTGAAACGCCGGGGGCCGCCATCGCGCAAGGTGAAGACCGGCTCGAAAAGTGCCCTGATCGTGCACTGAACCCTAAACGCGGTGTCTAGCCTGTAGATGTTAAGCCAAATCGGCCTTTTTTTCAAGCCAATGGCCACCGCGCCACAGGAGTCCGCCTAGCCACGGCCCCGCCGTGCCCGTCCGTTCGCCCCACCCAGGAATCCCAGGTGGGATTCGTGGGCCGAGGCGCCGCGGGGTTGGCGCTCTTCGCTCGGGCCGCGTCCGCCGCCCTTCCCTGCCTTCGGACCGTTGCCGCCCTTGGCGGGGCGGCCGCGCTGGGCACGTCCGCCGGCAGCGGCACCGGCCTCGGGCTTGCGACCCTCGGACCGCCCGCCCGGACGGGCCGGACCTTTCTTCCCTGGCTTGCGCCCGCCGGGCCCATTGGCACGCTCGCCGCCGCCATGGGGATGCCCATTGGGCAGCCCACCCGCGAAACTCTGGCCGGTGCCATACGGATCGGAGGGAAAACTTTGCGCCACGCCCGGCATCGCCGCCTTGCCGCCCTGGATACGGCCCTTGCGGCCGACGCGGGCGCCATGCATGCCGTTCTGCTCCAGCGTGCCGAAGCCCGGGGGCAGCGCGGCCTCATGCGACACGGGTTGCGTGCTGCGCCGGCCCCGGCGCCCGCCTTCCTCGTCGTCCGCGCGGACCAGGCCCAACTGAACCTGCAACGCGGTCACCAGCGAGGGATCGAGTTCTTCCCACCGTCCGCGGCGCAGGCCGCGCGGCAGGGACACGTCGCCGAAACGGGTGCGCAGCAGACGGCTCACCACCACGCCCTGCGACTCGAACATGCGCCGCACTTCGCGGTTGCGGCCTTCCTGCAGCGTGACGCGGTACCAACGGTTGCTGCCGTCGCCGCCCAGGTAGTCCAGGGAGCCGAACGCGGCCATGCCGTCTTCCAGCGGCACGCCTTCGACCAGCGCCCGGCGCTGATCGTCGGTCATCTCGCCCAGCACGCGCACCGCATATTCGCGTTCCTGCCCATAGCGGGGATGCATGAGACGATTGGCCAGGTCGCCGGAAGTCGTGAAGATCAGCAGGCCCTCGGTGTTCAGGTCGAGGCGGCCGATGGACAGCCATTTGCCGTTCTTGATCTTGGGCAGCCGCGAGAACACCGTGGCGCGGCCCTCGGGATCGTCCTGCGTGACGATCTCGCCCGCGGGCTTGTGGTAGAGCACGACCCGCGGCGGGCGCGTGGTATGGCGCCGTTGCACCAGCTTGCCGTTGACGCGGACCTGGTCGTTGGGCGCCACGCGCTGGCCGATGTGGGCGGGTTCGCCGTTGACCGACACGCGGCCAGCCACGATCAGCTCTTCCATCTCCCGCCGCGAGCCGATGCCGGCGTCGGCCAGCACCTTGTGCAGCTTGGGCATGACGGCCTCGCTGGACAGATACTTGCCCAGGCGGCGCTTGAGATCGGGAGCCTTGTCGAGGAAGGACAGCGCCTGGTCGGCCTCTTTCTCGGCCGCGCGCTGTTCCTCGGGGCTCAGGTCGGGCAGCGCCAGCTGCGTGCCATCGGCCTCGGCCTGGACACCCGCTTCGCGGCGCTTCTGGCCCCCGCGCCGCTGCTGTTGCGGCGGCTTCGGACCCTTGGCAGCCCGAGGGCTCTTGGCCTCCTGGGGGCCCTTCGCTGCGCGCGGCTTGCGGCGCTGCGGTTTGGCTTCGGCGGGGAACAGCGCAGCCTGCTCGCCTTCGGCGGCGGGCGCGTCGGCCGGCGCGCCGGCCTCGGGCGCGGCCTCATCGGTCGGACGGCGGCGGCGAAAAGGCGTACGCAAATTCCGCCGGCCCCGGGCCTTTTCCTGCGTGGGCGCACCTGTCTCCGACGGAGCGGACGCCTCCACGCCTTCGGCGGGGGGCATATCGTGCGTGGTTTCGTTCATGTATGGTCTTGGTTGCTTGTCTTCGTAACCGAGGACTCCTCGTCCTCGACGTCCGGCGCCGGCTCGGCGTCAGGCGCTTGCATATCGGCTTCTTCGTGGCCGGCGGGTTCGTCCGCGGCGGCCTCGGCGACGATTTCCTCGTCCACCGTTTCCTGGATGTCCGGCGTGTCGGCGGGAGCCTCGTCCGAGCCGCTGTCGCCGAGGTCGATGCCCTCGGCGGCGACGGCGTCCTCGCCCCCCCGCACTTCTTCGACGATCACCGCTTCTTCGGCGACCACCACCTCTTCGACCAGGACCGCCTCTTCAGCGACGGCCGCCTCGGCGGCCGTATCGTCATTGGCGGCGGCGTCGTCGGCCTCGCCCGGCATGTCCTGCCCGGCCCCTTCCACCGCCAGGGACAGGTCCCCGGATCCATCCAGCCCGCTCAGCGCGGCCACGGATTCGGCGGACTCCAGCGGCGGCAGCTCGTCCAGCGCCTTCAGCCCCAGGTCGTCCAGGAAATGGCGCGTGGTGCCGAACAGCGCCGGTCGGCCGGGCGCGTCGCGGTGGCCGATGACCTCGATCCAGCCGCGATCCTCGAGCGTCTTGATGACCTGCGAGGACACGGTCACGCCGCGGATTTCCTCGATGTCGCCGCGCGTGACGGGCTGCCTGTAGGCCACGATCGCCAGCGTTTCCATGACGGCGCGCGAATACTTCGGCGGCCGCTCGGGATTGAGGCGTTCGAGATAGGGCCGCATGGCGGGCCGGCTCTGGAACCGCCAGCCGCTGGCCAGCGCAACGAGCTCGATACCGCGTTCGGCCCATGACTGGTGGATGTCCTGCAACAGGCCGCGTAGCGTATCGTTGCCGACTTCGTCGGCGAACAGCTTGCGCAGTTCCGACAATTGCAACGGTTCCTGCGCGCACAAGAGCGCAGTCTCCAGCACGAGCCTTGCCTCGCTGGTGTTCATGAGCGTGTGATCAAACGGGCGTAATCCGTATGGTTCCCAATACGGGTTCTGATTCTTAGAGCATGTGGCCTGGACGACCGGCCCGACCTTCAGGGCGAGCTGGCGGAGTTCTACGTTATGCTGAACCGGCCTGTGATGATGCGGGAGCGTTTTGGGAGCCGGGTTCGTGACCACCGGCAAGACCGGCCGCGCCTTGTCGGCGCGGGCGCAAGCCCCTGCAGCGGTTCTTAGTGTAGCGTCTGCACGCGCTTGTCACAAGCCTCCGGGCAAACCGGACCGCACGACCAACCCTGGCCCTCCAACCCACGCCCGCCTCCATGCCTGCCACCCGACTCTGGAATTCCGCCTATTTCCTCCTCATCACCACCGTGCTGTTCTGGTCGGGCAATTTCATCGTGGGACGCGCGGCCGGCGGCTCCGTGCCTCCCATCGCACTGGCCTTCTGGCGCTGGGCCGGCGGCACGCTGATCCTGCTGGTGCTGGCGCGCAGGCATTGGCGGGCCGACCTGCCTGTCATCAGGCGGCACCTGCCCATCCTGCTCCTGCTGTCGCTGCTGGGCATCGCCGGCTTCAACACGCTGGTCTACATCGGACTGCGGGAGACGTCCGCCGTCAACGCGCTGCTGATGCAGTCGGCCATTCCCATGGTGACGCTGCTGTTCTCGTTCATGCTGCTGGGCCAGCGCGCCTCGCTGGCCCAGATCGCCGGCGTGGCCATTTCCCTGGCGGGCATCGCCGCCATCGCCACCCGCGGCCGTCCGCAGGACCTGCTCGCCTTCGCGCTCAATCCCGGGGACGCCTGGATCGTCGCCGCGGTCGCGGTCTGGGGCTTGTACACCACCTTGCTGGCTCGCCGCCCGGCCATCCACCCGCTCAGCCTGCTGACCGTCACCTTCCTGATGGGCACGCTGATGCTGCTGCCGCTGTACCTGTACGAACATGCGCAGGGCGCGCGCATCGAGGCCGGCCTGCCCAGCGCGCTGGCCATCGCCTATGTGATCCTGCTACCCGGCATCGTCGCCAATTTCTTCTACAACCGCGGCGTGGAACTGATAGGCGCGGGGCCCGCCAGCCTGTTCATCCACCTGATGCCGGTCTTCGGCACGCTGCTGGCAGTCGCGTTCCTGGGGGAGCGGGTCCACCTCTTCCATCTGGCGGGCATCGGCCTGATCGCGACCGGCATCGTGCTGGCCACGGTCGCACGCAGGCGGGCCGCGGCGCGGCCAGTATCGTGACAGGGAAGAGCCGGCGCGATTAGGCGCGGAAGTCGCCCGTCCCCAGCTGGACGATGCCGCTGGTGGGCGTGCCCAGGGTTTCCTGCGCCGCGGTCAGGATCTCGTGCCGGCCCCGGTGGAAGGCGGCAAGCAGCGCGTCGGCGGACGCGTCCGAGGCACCGAAGTGCTCGCGCAGCACATCGGCGGAAATTTCGAACTCCTGGGATTTGCGGCCCTCGAACCGGGCGGTGAAGCGAACGGCGCCGTCCAGCACGGCGGGCCGGACTTCTCTGGCAAGCTCCGTGGTCATAAGCCTGTCTCCGATAGTCTGAACCAGCGGTCGTCCCTCGCGACGACCGATTCGCGCATCGCGATCCTTGACTCTAGGCCCAATGGCCGCGCCCGTCCACTGCCCTCCAGGTAATGCGATGCATAAACCTCACCCCGCCTGGCGGGCGGCAGCGCAACGTTTCGTTGCATGCGCCGCGCGCGCCCGGCACAATCGCGGCTTCGCCGGATCGGCATGTCGCGCTTGTCAAGGAAATCCGCATGGCCATGCTGGGTCTGAGGGGTAAATCGCTACTGGCATTGTTGTTCGCCTGCGCCGTGGCCCTGGTGCCGGCGGCGCTGCTGGCCTGGCAGGGCATCAACGCCGTGCGCGAATATTTCGGCGTCGCCTACGCCCGCAACCACACGCTGCTGAGCGAGCAGAAGCTGCTGGCCCCCGTCATGCGCGAGCTGGCGCTGGCCCAGCGCATGGCCAGCTCGACCCTGACGCTGGACTGGATGCGCGACCCGGCCAACCCCGAGAAACGCAGCCGCTTCTTCCGGGAAGCCCGGGGCTACCAGCATGATTTCCGCGACCACTCCTATTTCGTCATCGACGGCACGCCGTCCTACTATTACAACGACGACAAGGGACCTACGGTCGAAACGCCCCGCTACACACTGAAACGTTCCGAACCCAAGGACGCGTGGTTCTTCTCGACCATGCAGGACAGCGCGCCCTACGACCTGCAGATCGACGTCAACCACGTCCTGGGCGTGACCAAGTTCTGGTTCAACGTGCAGGTGCGCGACGGCCAGGAACGGCTGGGCATGATAGGCACGGGCCTGGACCTGACCACCTTCCTCAAGGGCTTCATGGAGGGCGTGGAGCCGGGCGTGAGCACCATCATCTTCGACCGCCAGGGCAACATCCAGGTCCACCCCGACGCCACGCGCATCGCCTACAAGTCCATGACGGCCGAGGAAACCGCCCAGCGCACGGTCCAGGGGCTGGTGGCCCGCGATGCCGAGCGCACCCAGCTGCAGCAGGCCATGGCCGATGCCCTGGCCCGCCCCGGCAGCGCCATTCCGCTGTTCGCCACGCTGAACGGCGCGAAATCGGCCGTCGCGCTGGTCTACCTGCCCGAGCTGCGGTGGTATGTCCTGACGTCGGTGGACCTGGGCATCGCCCGCATCGTCAATTACCAGTGGCTGGTGCCGGCGCTGCTGGCGCTTGCCGCCGTGCTGTTCCTGCTGCTCCTGGGCTTCGGCTACGCGGTCGACCGGCTGATGCTGGCGCCTCTGCGCCGGCTGCAGCACACGGCCCAGGCAATCTCGGCCGGCCGCTACGACGTCACCCTGCCCAAAGGCGGCAGCGACGAGATCGGCGAACTGAGCCGCGCCTTCGGCGTCATGGCCGAGAAAGTCCGCTCGCACACCGCCGAGCTGGAACAGCGGGTGCGCGAGCGCACCCAGGCGCTGGAGGAAGCCAACGAACGCATGGCCGCCACCCACAAGACCATCGACGACTCCATCGACTACGCCAGCCTGATCCAGCGCGCGATCCTGCCCGACCGCCAGTTGGTGCAGTCCCTGGGGCGGCACCATTTCGTGCTGTGGAAGCCCCGCGACGTGGTAGGGGGCGATTTCTACGTGTTCCGGGCCGACGGCGACAACTGCCTGCTGGGCGTGGTCGATTGCGCCGGCCACGGCGTCGCGGGCGCGCTGATGACCATGCTGGCCCGCGCCGCCATCGACCACGCCATTTCCGAGGCCGGCCCGGGCGATCCCGCAGCCATCCTGACGCGCACGGACGCGGCCATGCGGGCCATGCTGAGCGATGCCGAACTGCCGCGCGCGCTGGCCACGAACATGGATGCGGCCCTGGTCTACGTAGACCGGCATGCTGGACAGTTGCGCTTCGCCGGCGCGAAAATGACGCTCTACGCCAGCAGCGGGGACGCGGTCGAGGAATACAAGGGCGCCCGCCGCGCCCTGGGGGAAAAGCGCGTCGGGGAATATACCAACGCCACGCTGCCTCTTGCCGATCGCACCTTCTACCTCGTCACCGATGGCCTGCTGGACCAATCCGGAGGTGAGCATGGCTTCAGTTTCGGGAATCGCCGCCTGGTCGACCTGCTGCAGTCGGTGGCCGGGCTACCGCTCGACCAGCAGGCCCGCGCCGTCACGCAGGCATTGGTAGACTACCAGGGCCGCCAACCGCAGCGCGACGATATTACCGTCTTGTCATTCAAGTTCGAGCAGGCCAACCTTAGCGCGGAGTCATGATGGATTCGATCGACCTTTTCGCCATGCGCGAAAGCTTCACCCGCGACCGCATCATGCTGTGTTTCAACGGCCCCATCTCGCGCAGCCTGATCGAGGAAATCGGCAATGCGCTGCGCAACTACCTGCAGGCGGAGCAGGTGCAGCCCTCGGCGGCCATGGACGTTTTCGGCGCCTACATCGAAATGACTCAGAACATCCGGCACTATGCCAGCGCCCAGGGCTATGCCGAACATGAAGCGATGGCCACGGTCATCGTGGCCAACAAGGAAGACGGCCGCCACGTCGTGTCGGCCGGGAACGTGGTGGAAATCGCCGACGGCCATTCGCTGCTCGGGCGGATCAACGCCCTGGCCCGACAGGACAAGGCCCAGCTCAAGGCCAGCTACAAGGAACAGCTGCGCAAGCCCCGCGACGCGGAGGCCAGCAGCGGCTCGGGCCTGGGTCTGATCGACATCGCGCGCAAGGCCAGCGAGCCGCTCAGCGCCTCGCTGCGGGAAATCGACGCGGGCCGGGCGTTCTTCAGCCTGAGCGCCGTCATCTAGCAAACGAGTACCAGCATCATGAGCAACCTCACGATTACAGGCAGCCAGTCCACTCCCGCCATTTCCGGCGACTGGGACGCCGGCGTCCTGACCATGACCGGCGATTCCTATCCGGAAAATTCCTTCGACCTGTTCAACCAGGTCATCGACTGGGTCGAGCGCTTCCTGGCCGAGTCCAAGCGTCCCCTGTCGCTGGAACTGCATTTGCTCTACCTGAACACCAGCAGCGTCCGCGCCATCATGGACGTGTTCGACCTGCTGGAGGAGGCGCACGGCGGCGGCCACCCGGTCTCGGTCAACTGGCATTACGATAGACGTAACGAACGGGTAGCCGAGCTGGCCGAGGAATTCAAGGAAGACTGCAGCTTTCCTTTCGCCATCGTCGCTCACGACTGACCTTCACGACCATGAAACGCGACATCGAGGACCTCGGCCGGCGCATCGAGCAGTTGCTGGCCCAGCCGGAATACCAGGACCATCCGCTGCGCGGAGCCCTTGATGAAGTCTGGCGCGCCCTCCTCGACCAGACCACCCGGCTGGAGCGCGTCACCCACATCTCCGACGGCTACCAGGCCCTGGTCAAGGAGCGCGAGAACGACCTGGACGGGCGGTTCCAGAAACAATTGCGCAAGCTCGAGAAGCTGGCACGCATCTCCGACCACTACCAGCGCATGATGCAGGACCTGAACGTCGCCCTGAGCGACGCCTCCAACCGCGACGTCCTGACCGGCCTGGCCAACCGCCGGCACCTGATGCACCGGCTGAAGGAAGAAAGCCAGCGCGCCTCGCGCTCGGGCCAGCCGTACACCATCGCCATGCTGGACATCGACCACTTCAAGCGCATCAACGACACGCTCGGGCATGCCGCCGGCGACCGCGCCCTGATCGAAGTGGGCCGCATCCTGCAAAGCTCCCTGCGCGAGTACGACCTGTGCGGACGCTGGGGTGGCGAGGAATTCATGATGATCATGCCCGGCACGACCCTGGTGTCGGCCCAGGCGCTGTCGCAGCGGGTCTGCACCCGCATCCGCGAACACGCCGGCGTGCCGGACGTCGGACAGTCCATCAGCGCCAGCGTGGGCATAAGCGCCTATCGCCACGGCGAACACTACTCCGACACCATCGAGCGGGCGGACGCCGCGCTGCTCGAGGCCAAGCGGCGGGGCCGCGACTGCATCGTGCTGTCCGAGGTCTGAGCCCCGCGCCAGGGGCCGAAATATGACGACGGGGCCCGAGCCTCTATAATCGTCCCGCGGTCCGCCTGGACGGCACCGCAAAGCCGGACACCACGATCCGGCAGAGCTGGAGGAGGCTCAGTTTCAACGGGCCATCGATGCACATCCAGCCTTCCCTCCTGTTTCCCGCTCTTCGCCACCCCGCCTCGCGCAGCTTCGCGCTAAGGCTGGCCGCCGCCTCGATACTGGCCATGGCGGCCGCGACCGCCTTCTCCATCGCCAACCCCTGGTGGGCGGCCATGGCCGTCTGGATGATAGGCCAGCCCACGCGCGGACTGCTGCTCGAACGCAGCCTGATGCAATGGCTCGGCACCCTGGCCGGCGGCCTGGCGGCCGTCGGGCTGACCGCGCTGACGGGCGGCGCCCCGGCCCTGCTGCT
Source organism: Pigmentiphaga sp. H8 (assembly GCF_003854895.1). Classification (NCBI taxonomy): domain Bacteria; kingdom Pseudomonadati; phylum Pseudomonadota; class Betaproteobacteria; order Burkholderiales; family Alcaligenaceae; genus Pigmentiphaga; species Pigmentiphaga sp. H8. Next base: position 3,469,534 of record NZ_CP033966.1, read on the forward strand.
GACCGCGCTATGTGTGTGGATGGGGCTGTGCTGCGGCGCCAGCAACCTGCTGCGGCACCAGCGCGCCTATGGCGCTGCCCTGTGCGGACTGACCACCGCCGTCATCGTCGTGCTGACGGCCGGCACGCCGATCGACACAGCCGCCTTCGCGGCGGCACGCGTGCTCGACAACATGATAGGCATCGCCGCTTCGCTGCTTGTCATCGCGCTGTGGAACGCGCCCTCTCCCGCGACCGCCCTGCTGGAGAAGACCCGCGACCTGCTCTGCGCGACGCTGGGCCACGCCGCCCGCCAGCTTGGGCCGGACCCGATTCCCGACACCGCGCCGCGCGCGCGCAAGCTCGTCGCCGCGCTGGCCGAACTGGAAACCACCGCCGAGGACACGACGGCCGGATCCCTGTCCCAGCGGCGCCGGCTCAAGCCCATGCGCGGCTTGCTGGCGGGACTGCTCGACCTGATCGCCATCATGCCGGCGCTGCGCCAGCACGCGCAGGCGCTGGCGCGGCGCCACGCGGAAGACCTGGACCAGTTGCGGGCCAGCCTGGACGACCTGGCCGAGACCATCCAGGCGGGACACGGGTCCTCGCTGGCCATCGTCCGCACCGCGACCCGCCGCCTGCGCGGCGCCGATCCGCTGTTCGACACCTGCCTGGACGAGTTCGAACAGGCGCTTGCGGCCATCACCGCGAGCTACCGGAACATGGCGGCGACCCTGCCGGAACCCTCTCCTTCGCCCACCGCCGCCCATCCGGATATCGCCGGCGTGCGCATCGCCGCCTGGCGGGGCGTGGCCGTCTCGGCGCTTGCCGCGGGGGCGTGGCTGGCATCCGGCTGGGAACCGCTGCGCTACCTGATGCTGGGCGCGTGCATCTTCACCGCTCTGTTCGCCCCGGTCGACGAACCGGTGCCGCTCATGCGGCGCGTATTGGCCGGCGCCTCCGCGGCGGCGGTCGCGGCCTTCGCGTGGCGCGTGGGCATCGCTCCCATCGTGCCCCATCCCTGGCTGTCGCTGGCCCTGGCTTCGCCGCTCATCCTGGCCGCCGCCACCGCCCAGGCGCATCGCGGCACGGCCTTCATCGGCCTGGCCTTCAACATGCTGTTCGCGGTGCTGGCGCAACCGGTCAATACCGAACCCGCCGAACCGATGGCGCTGCTTACGGTCGAGCTCATGCTGCTGGCAGGCATCGCCTGCAGCTACGCCGCCTACCGGTGGCTGATCCCGATGACCACCCTGCGCCGCCGCCGGCACCTGCATCGCGCCATACGCACCGAGATCGCCGCCATCGCGCAGTGGGCCGGTACGCCCATGCGCGCGGCACGCCACCTGGCCCGCCTGCGTTTCCTGGTCCTGGCGCTGATCGCCCGCACCAGCACGGAGGCCGCCACCGCCGACGGCGCGCTGGCGGCGCTATCGCTGGGCCACGCGCTGGCGCGCATGGGCCATTTGCTCGACCGGCGGCCCGATGCGCCGGAAGCGCCGTGGATAGGCCAGGCCTTGCGCGCGATGAGCAAACCGCTGCCCACGCCGCACGATGCCGGCGCGACGCTGCGCAACTACGCCAACCGGGCCCGCGCGGCCGACGCCTCCGCCGCCGTGCCTGCCGCCCGCTGGCTGGAGGAAGCCGCGGAGCACCTGACCGAGCACACGGCATTCTTCCGCGCGCAGCCGGCAAGAGCATGGAGGCAGCGGGTCGCGGACATTTCTTCTTCGCCCGCCCGTGAAGACAGGAAACGCGCGTGAAGGCACCTTCCCACGCTCCAGTTTGCATTGGGAAGATGACAGGGATATAATCTTTTTCTTCAGACGCGGGGTGGAGCAGTCTGGCAGCTCGTCGGGCTCATAACCCGAAGGTCACAGGTTCAAATCCTGTCCCCGCAACCAGATAAGAAACGGCCTCGAACGCATTGCGTCGAGGCCGTTTTGCTTTGCATCCCTCAACCAAACGCGCCCTCGGCGTCGATATCCTCCGCTGCGCGCGGGGCAGCTCTTTGCCCGAGCCACGCCGCCTCCGGCCGACGATCTCTTTCACCTGCTTGTTAACGCACCGACAAGCTCAGCTCTCGCCCTAGGCTGGCAAGCGCGGCAGCAATGGTATCGATCTTGGTGGCATGGCCCAGGTCCATGATGCGGGTGACTTCCTGCTTGCGCGTTCCCAGCCGGCGCGCCAGTTCCACCGGCGCCACGTCCTGGCGGACCATTTCGTTGAGCAGCAGGACCTTTGCCCACAGGCTGGCAGGTAGTTCAACCAGGACCTCACCGGCCTGGGCCTTGGACGGCAGGGGTACGGCCCGTCGATCCTCGAAATAGAAGTCCATGGCCGTGCGCAATGCATCGGCCGCTGCGGCCTCGGCTTCCTCGCGGGTATCCGCAGCCGTCAGAGCTTCGGGGATGTCGCGGAACGACACCATGAAAACGTTGCCATCCGGTTCGATTCGAGCGGCGTAGCGCATCTGATTACCTCTTTGCGTTTGCGTTTGCGTTCGGTGGTACGGTGAAATGCGTTCGGGAAGTCCCTTGCGGCCTCTCAATTACTTGATCCCCAGTTGCTTGAGAATCGCCTTTCTCAGCCCTTCCCCAAGCTCCTGGCTTGGGTGCCTTGGCAGAGTGGTCTGCTTGCCCTGGTAGTACACCTTTGTGTGACCGGCGCCTTCCTTGAATGTGGCGCCCTGGGCAGCTAACCATCGCCGGAACTCGTTAACTTTCACCTCACCCCCGCGTTTGTCGACCCATGACAAAAGTAAACAAAAAAGATTACATGATCAACAAAAAAGATGACTAACGCGTCGCCTTCACCTTCAGTATGCTGGCTTGTGTCTCATCGCCACGGTGACAGACCTCCAGGCTAGACCTGGGTCTGTGGCACTAATGGGAGAGGGAGGTTCTTGAGCAAACGCCCTTGAACGGAAAGTGCAAAGCAAAACGGCCTCGACGCAATGCGTCGAGGCCGTTTTTTATCTGGTTGCGGGGACAGGATTTGAACCTGTGACCTTCGGGTTATGAGCCCGACGAGCTGCCAGACTGCTCCACCCCGCGTCTGAAGAAAAAGATTATACACGTACTCGCGCGGCCGTGCTTTACGCCGCCAGTGCCACCTTCCCTCTTCCCTTCAACCCCAGCATCTCGCGCGCCTCGTCGGGCGTCGCGATCCCGAAGCCGAAGGACTCCAGGATCCCGCGTATCTTGCCCACCTGCTGCGCATTGGAGGTGGCCATCTCGCCCGGTCCGATGGACAGCGAATCCTCCAGCCCCACCCGCACGTTGCCGCCCATCAGTGCGGCCTGGGTGACCAGCGGCATCTGGTGGCGGCCGGCGGCCAGGACGGACCATTGGTAGCTGTCGCCGAACAGCTTGTCGGCGATGCGTTTCATGTGCACGAGATTCTCGGGATCGGCGCCTATGCCGCCCAGCACGCCCAGCACGAATTGCAGGAAGATCGGCCCTTGCACCAGGCCGCGGTCGACGAAGTGCTTGAGGTTGTACAGGTGGCCGACGTCGTAGCACTCGAACTCGAAGCGGGTGCCGTGCCCCCGCCCCAGTTGTTCGAAGATGGTTTCGATGTCGCCGAAGGTGTTGCGGAAGATGGCGTTGCGGGTCTTCTCCAGGTGCTCGCGCTCCCAGGGAAAATCGAAATCCTTCATCTTGTCCAGCACGGGGAACAGGGCGAAGTTCATCGATCCCATGTTGCACGAGGCCATTTCCGCCGAGGCGTCGATGGCGCCGGCCAGGCGCTGTTCGAGCGTCATGGTGTGCGAGCCGCCGGTGGTGATGTTGATGACGGCGTCGGTCTGGGCATGGATGCGCGGCAGGAATTGCCGGTAGACCGCGGGCTCGAAGGCCGGCCTGCCGTCGGCCGCGTGGCGGGCGTGCAGGTGCAGGATGGCCGCGCCGGCCCGCGCCGCGTCCACGGCCTGTTCGGCGATCTGGTCGGGCGTGATGGGCAAGTGCGGCGACATGCTGGGGGTGTGCACCGATCCGGTAACAGCGCAGGTGATGATGACTTTTCTGGGCACGAAGAGGCTCCTGGACTGGCGTTACGCCGGCTCGGCGACGACGCGGTTTTCGATATGGCCGATGCCGTCGATCTCGACGCGCATCACGTCGCCGACCTTGAGGAAGGAAGGCGGATCCATGGCGGCGCCCACGCCGGAAGGCGTGCCGGTGGCCAGGATGTCGCCGGGCTCCAGCGTCATGACGGTGGACAGGTAGGCGATCTGGTCGTAGATGCTGTAGATCATCTCGCCGGTGCGGGCCTCCTGGCGCACTTCGCCGTTGACCCGCATGCGCAGCGTCAGCGCCAGCGGATCGGGCACTTCGTCGTCGGTAACGATCCACGGGCCGATGGGACCGGTGGTGTTGAAGGACTTGCCCAGGGTCATGGTGGCCGAACGCCGCTGCCAGTCGCGCACCGACACGTCGTTGCAGACGAGGTAGCCGGCGATGACGTCCCTGGCCTGCCCCGCCGGCACATGGCGGCAGCGGGTGCCGATCACCACGCCCAGCTCGGCTTCGTAGTCGAGCTTGTCGGACACGCGCGGCATGTGCACGGGGTCGTAGGGGCCGTTGATGCAGCTGACCTGTTTGTTGAACCAGACCTGGCTGTCGGGCACATCCACGCCGGCACGCTTGGCCTCGATCACGTGCTTGCCATAGTTCATGCCGATGGCGAGGTATTTGCCGGGATCGGGCACCGGCGCTTCCAGCCTGACGTCGGCCAGCGGGTAGGCCGGTGCCCGCTCGGGATCGACGTCGCGCGCGCGTTGCAGCAGGCCCCGGCCGCCGGCGAGCAGGCCGCGCATGGTGGCGGGCAGCGCCGGATCGGCGGCCGCGAGGTCGATCACCCGCGTGCCCTCGACCTTGCCGATGGAGGTCCTGCCGCGATGGGAGAAAGTGACGAGTTTCATGGGTTCCTTGTTCAAGCAGAAGAAGAAGGCGATCCGGCCAGGGCCTGCGCCAGTGCGTCGGGCGGCAGGTGGCCCCAGTCGCTGATGCGGTCGTATTCGCGCACGTCGTTCCAGTCCTCGCCCACGGTGCGGCCGGTGGCGCCGATCTCGACGCGCCAGCCATCGGGGCCCAGGCTGTAGAAGCTGACCATGCCGTCGTTGGCGTGCTGGCCCAGCGTGTTGGCGAGCGGCGTGCCGGCGCGCAGCGCGCGGTCGTAGGCCAGGCCCACGCTGCGCACGTGCGCGACCTCGAAGTTGACGTGATGCAGGCGCTGCGGCACCTCGGGCCGGGGCAGATAGGCGATGGCCAGCGAATGGTGGCGCGGGTTGCAATGGAAGAAGGAGACGTGCATCTGGATCTCGCCCATGGGCAGCCGCAGCCAGTCCGACAGGACGAGGCCCAGGCCGTCGATGGCGAAGCGGCGGGCCGCGTCGTATTCCTCGGCACTGCCCACGGCGAAGACGAAGTGGCCGAAGCCCTGCCCCGCCGTGACGAAGCCCTCGGAGAAGTGCGGGCTCGCGAAAGGCGTCGCCGCCTCCTCCAGCCCCGTCACCAGTTCCAGCGGGACGTTCCAAGGGGTCTGGATCACGGTCAGGTCCCGCACACGCCGGGCCGCGCGCTCGGCCGCCGTGCCGGGCCGCATGCGCCACCCCTGTGCCGACAGCCGTCCCAGCACGCGGTCATACACCTGTTCATCGGCCGCTTCGAAGCCGATGCAGGCGGCATCGTTGCGCGCGCCTTCGCGCACCCATACCCGCTGCGCCTTGCCATCGACCCGCCAGGTGGCGGCACCGTCGGCGGCGGCCTGGCCGGGCATCAAACCCACGACCTCGGTCAGATAGGCGCCCAGGGCCGCCGGCGCCGTGCTGTCCAGGCCGATGTAGGCCGCTTCCAATCCTGTCCTCACGCCGGCCTCCTATTGCTGCACCGGCTGGGCGTTCACATCGCGCAGCACCTTTTCCCAGCGCGTGCGTTCGTCGCGCCAGTAGTTGCCGAACTCGTCCACCGACATGGTCTTGGGGTAGACGCCCAGCGTGTCGAGCCTGTCGACCACGTCGCGCTCGGCCAGCACGGTGGCCAGGTCCCGGTTGACGCGCTCGATGGCCGGCTTGCCCGTGCCTTGCGGCGCGACGACCGCGAACCAGCCGTTGATGACCAGCGAGGGATAGGTCTCGGATGCGGCGGGCAGGTCGGGACGATTCGGCACCCGTCCGTCGGAGAACATCACGACGGGCTTGAGCCGGCCCCCCTTGATCATGGGCTCGATGGGCGGGACGCCGTCGATCAGCATCTGCGCGTCGCCGCCGACCACGGCCGATATGCTCTGGGAGCTGCTGGAGAACGGCACGGCGCGCAGCGGCACGCCGGCGGCGCGCGACAGCATGTCCACCGCGAGATTGGGCACCGAGTACAGGAAGGTGGTCGACACCACGAAGCTGTCCGGCCGGCGGCGCGCCATGGCCAGCACGTCGGCCAGGGTATTGGCGGACGACGAGGCGCTGACCGCGGCCATCATGGGGCTGATGCCCACCATGGCCACCGGCTGGAAGTCGCGGACGATGTCGACCTGCGAACTCTTGTACATGTAGGGCGTGAGCGTCAGCACCGAAGCGGGGGTGAACACGAACATGTGGTCGTCGCGCTCGGCCGATTTCACCGCCGCCAGTCCGACCAGGCCGCCGGCGCCGGGCTTGTTCTCGACGATGACCGGCTGGCCCCAGAGCTTGGACAGCTTGTCGCCCAGCAGCCGGGCCATGATGTCGGGCGCCGTCCCGGCCGCCCCCGGCAGGACCAGCCGTACGGGACGGGTCGGCCAGGAGGCCGCGTGGACCGTGCCGGCCAGGCAGGCCGCCAGCGCGAGGCCGGCAGCCATCCATTTGCGTCGTGATGCGTTCATGAGTCTGTCTCCTGGGTGGTTTCTTGTGTGATGGCGGCGCGCCGGCGCTCAGGCGTGGACCGCGGCGCGACCCGCCGCGAGTTCCAGCGCCGCGGCGCCTTCCCCCGGATCGTGGCCGCGCCAGGCCACGTACTGGTCCGGCCGGATCAGGGCCAGGTCGGCGCCGTACAGTTCGCGCAGGCCGTCGACGGGCGGCGCGATCACCGTCAGCGGAATACCCGCGCCCGCCGCCTGGGCGGCCAGCGCCTGCGCCGCCTCCCGCGCGGCCGGACGGGTCGCCAGCAGCGTCAGCCCGCGAAAGGCGAAATGGTCGAACAAGGACGCGCCCTGGCCGCGACCCGGCGCCAGCCAGGCATGCGGCGCGCGGCACCCCGGGCGCGCGGTCTGCACATAGCGCGTCGAGTCCCAGGGCTCGTCCGCCCCCTCCGGCTCATGCGCCAGCACCGGAGACCGCTCGTAGCGGCTGCCCAGCACCACGCCCAGCGAATCGAACTCCTGGCGTTTGGAAACGAGAATGGCCCGCTCGGCTTCGCGCCGCGCGGCGTCCCCGGCCGGCCCCTCGTCCTCCAGCCCTTCGCGCCACAGGCTGCCGGAGCTGTGCGACAGGTTGTGCACGGCCTCGTCCACCACCCGGCGATGCACCTGGCGGCGTTCCGCCTCGTAGCTGTCCAGCAACGCCGGCCCGCCCCAGCCGTCCAGCGCCGCCGCCAGCTTCCACCCCAGGTCCACGGCGTCGCCGATACCCATGTTCATGCCATGGCCGCCGAACGGCGGATGCAGGTGGCAGGCATCGCCGGCCAGGAACACCCTGCCGTCGCGATAGCGCGTGGCGATCAGGCGATGCGCGGTCCATTCGTCGCGGTGGCGGATGTCGATCGGGATGTCCAGGCCCAGCGCGGCGCGCATCAGGCCTTCGATGGGCGGCTCCTGGCCGTCGCGGCGGGCATAGCCGAAGGTCCACATGTCGTTGCCGTCCAGCGGCGCGACGACCGCCGGCGCCTCGGGGTTGACCAGCCAGTACATGACGGCCGGACCCAGCCCGTGCATGCCAGCCAGCCCCGGGGCGTGGAAGATGATGTTGCGGTGATGGGAAAGCGGGGATACGCCCTCCATCCGAACGTCCAGCCGCGCACGCACGGTGCTGCGGGCACCATCGGCGCCGGCCATGTAGGCGGCCCGCACGCGCAGCGGTCCGTCCGGCCCCGCCAGCACGGCCTCGACCCCCTGGCCGGACTGCGAGAAATCTTCCAGCCGGGTGGAGAAGCGCAGTTGCACGCCCGGTAGGCTTTCCGCATGGTCGCGCAGCACCTCCTCCACCTTGTACTGGGGCACCCACTGCGCATGCTCGGGAAAGCGCTCGTCGCGCCGGGGCGAGCAATAGAACGCATTGGCGAACCGCGCCAGTTCCCGGCCGGCCAGCCGGGTCGCGAACACCACGTTGGACGGGTAATCGACACCGAAGGGCGCGACCTGCGCCAGCTTCCCGGCCACGCCCCAGCGCCGCATCAGTTCGCGCGAACGCACGTTGGTCGTCTTGGCGCGGGGCGCGAGTCCCACCCGGTCATGCTGCTCCACCACCAGACAGCGGCGGCCCTGCATGCCCAGTTCGATGGCCAGCGCCAGTCCCACGGGGCCTGCTCCGATCACCAGCACGTCGGTTTCCAGCAGCGTCTCGCCCGCCATGCCGTCTCCTTCCTGTGTTCTTGAATTGACAGCAGCTTAGGCATTCGGCGAAGCTCTGGAAAGATCATTACCTTGATATAGGTTATGAATAATCCAGATAACCAGGATCCTCAGATCGCGGACCTGCGGGCAGTGCTGGCGCTGATCGAAGACGGCACCGTCACCCGCGCAGCCCAGCGCCTGGGGCTGACCCAGTCGGCGCTGAGCTACCACCTCGACCGCATGCGCAAGCGCTTCGCCGACCCGCTGTTCGTCCGCGTGGGCAACCGCATGGCTCCCACGCCCTTCGCCCAGCGGCTGGCCGAGCCGGCCTCGCGGGTGCTGCGCATCGTGGAAACCGAGATCGCCGGGCTGGCCCGCTTCGATCCCGCATTGACGGACCGGGAATTCCGCATCGGCGTCAACGAGATCGGCGCCATCGTACTGGTGCCCAAGCTGATGAAACGCCTGGCCGAAGTCGCCCCGCACGCCCGCCTCGCCCCCACGCAGGTCTCGGCCGACACCATGGCCGCCGCGCTGGAGTCGGGCGAGCTGGACGTCGTCGCCGGCCACGTCTCGCGCCCGCACGACGCCCTGCTGCGCCAGCATCTCTACCGCCGCGCCTACGTCTGCGTGGCCCGCCGCGACCACCCCCGCATCGGCGACGCCATGACCCTGCGCGAATTCGGCCGCACGCCGCAGGTCCAGTCCCCGTCCGTGCCCATCACCTTCGCGTGGATCAACGACCAGCTGCGCAAGCACGGCGTGCAGAGCCAGGTGCGGCTCACCACCGAACACGTGGCCGCGATTCCCTTCATCGTGGCCGCCAGCGACCTGATCGCCATCATTCCGGACGAGGTCTACCACCTGTTCCAACCCATCGCGCCGATCAAGAAAGTCCGGCTACCGCTGCGCATCCCGTCCATCGACGTGCACCAGTACTGGCACTCGCGCGTGGCGGGGGATCCGGCGAACCAGTTCTTCCGCTCGGTGGTCTACGCGGTGGGCTGCGAACGCCAGCCCGCTTCGCCCGGCCACCTCTCGTATACTTGACGGACTCCCGGATCTCCGCAACCGCCGGGGCGCAGCGCCGCCTCCGCCCCCTGGACACGCCATGACCGCTTCCGACCGCGCCCTCACGTACTTCCCGGCTCCGCGCTCCCAGCGCTACTGCTCGCAATGCGGCAACCTGCTGGCCCGCCGCATACCCGACGACGACAACCGCGAACGCGATCTCTGCGACCACTGCGGCGCGATCCACTACCAGAATCCCCGCATGGTGCTGGGGACCATTCCCGTCTGGGAAAAGCAGGTGCTGCTGTGCCGCCGGGCGATCGAGCCGCGCCACGGCTACTGGACCCTGCCGGCCGGCTTCATGGAGCTGGGCGAGACCACTGCCCAGGGCGCGGCCCGCGAAACCCAGGAAGAAGCCGGCGCCCGCATCGAGATGGGACCGCTGTTCGCGGTGCTGGACATCCCCCACGTGGACCAGGTCCACATCTTCTATCTCGCGCGCCTGACCGATGCCGAGTTCGAGCCCGGCCCCGAAAGCCTGGAAGCCCGCCTGTTCGACGAGGACGAGATCCCCTGGGACGACCTGGCCTTCCGTTCGGTCTCGACCGCGCTCAGGTTGTTCTTCGCCGACCGGGCGCGCGGCACGTTCCAGATCCACAGCGACACCCTGCTGCGCGGTCCCGAACCGGTTCCCGCGATCTCCACGCCCGCCCCTTGAGCCCCCCGCGTCCGCGCATGCCGGCCCTGCTGGAGCCGGACACGCCCTTCCCGCCGCTCGAACACGCGCTCGAAGATCCCCCGGGCCTGCTGGCCGTGGGCGCCGACCTGTCCATCGAACGGCTGCGCGCCGCGTACGCGCATGGCGTCTTCCCGTGGTACCTGCCGGGCGAACCCATCCTGTGGTGGAGCCCGGATCCGCGCATGGTGCTGTTCACCGAACGCTTCTCTCCTTCGCACTCGCTGCGCAAGAAGCTGCGGCAGGTCGCGCGCGATCCCGCCATCGAGGTCAGGGTGGACACGGCGTTCGACGACGTCATGCGCGCCTGCGCGGCGCCGCGCAGCGACGAGCGCCCCGCCACCTGGATCACGCTGCCCATGCAGCGGGCCTATCGGCTCTGGCACCGGCACGGCCAGGTCCACTCGGTCGAGACCTGGATCGGCGGCGAACTCGTGGGCGGCCTGTACGGCGTCAGCCTGGGCAGGATGTTCTATGGGGAATCGATGTTCACCCGGGTGGCCGACGGCTCCAAGATCGCGCTGGCCTACCTGGTGCGCTTCCTGCGCCGCCATGGCGTGGAGATGATCGACTGCCAGCAGGACACGCGCCATCTGGCCTCGTTAGGGGGGGCCACGATTACCCGCGCGGAATTCGAGCACCTGATTGTAAAATTCACCCGGATGCCCGAGCTTCCGTGGCGATCGGGCAGGCTGCGCCACGACGGCGAGATCGTCGACCTGGACGCACCCCACGCTGCGGCCGATCCCGGCTGAACCGCGCATGACGCATCTTCGAGAACTTCCCTTCGCCGCGCTGCAGTTCTATGCGACCGCTCCCTACCCGTGCAGCTACCTGGGGGACCGGATGGCGCGCTCGCAGGTGGCCACGCCCAGCCATCTGATCAACGCCGACGTCTACTCCGAGCTGGTGCGCATGGGATTTCGCCGTAGCGGCGTCTTCACCTACCGGCCCCACTGCGACGGCTGCCGCGCCTGCGTGCCGGTGCGGGTGCCGGTGAACCGCTTCCTGCCCAACCGCACCCAGGCCCGCACCTGGAAACGCCACGCCGACCTGCAGGTCTTCGTGGCCGAACTGGCCTATTCCTCCGAACACTACTCGCTCTACCAGCGCTACCAGTCGACCCGCCACCGCGGCGGCGGCATGGACCAGGACAGCCGCGAGCAGTACGCCCAGTTCCTGCTCCAGAGCCGCGTCAACACCCGCCTGGTCGAATTCCGCGACCGGCAGGGGTGCCTGCGCATGGTGTCCATCATGGACGTGCTGTCCGACGGACTGTCGTCGGTCTACACCTTCTTCGATCCCGACATGAAGGGCAGCCTGGGCACCTGGAACATACTCTGGCAGCTCGAGCAATGCCGGCTGCTGGAACTGCCCCATCTCTACCTGGGGTACTGGATAGAACAAAGCCCGAAGATGGCCTACAAGGTGAACTTCCGGCCGCTGGAAATGCTGGTCAACGGCGAATGGCGCGAGTACGCCGGCCCGCCGGCCGCCCAGCCCGCCGCGCCGGCCGTCATCGACACCAGCCGCCTGCACGCCTCCACCCGCCACGGCCATCCCGACGATGCGTCGTCCTCCACCTCCTGATCCCCATCCGCCTGATGTCCGCGTTTTTTCAAGCCTATCCGCTGCTGCGTCCAGCCCTGTTCGCCCTGGAACCCGAAACCGCCCATGCCCTGACCCTGTCCGCGCTGCAACGCATGCACGACATGGGATGGACACGCCCCGCCCGCGTCCCGGACCGCCCGGTCACCGTCATGGGCCTGACGCTGCCCAACGCGGTGGGCCTGGCCGCCGGCCTGGACAAGAACGGCGCGCACATCGACGCGCTGGGCGGCCTGGGCTTCGGCTTCGTAGAAATCGGCACGGTCACGCCCCGGCCCCAGCCCGGCAACCCGCTGCCCCGCCTGTTCCGCCTGCCACGCGCCGAGGCGCTGATCAACCGCATGGGCTTCAACAACGACGGGCTGGCCGTGTTCCTGGCCAACGTCCAGCGCAGCGGCTACCGCACGCGCGGCGGCATCCTGGGGCTGAACATAGGCAAGAACGCCGACACGCCCATCGACAAGGCGGCCGACGACTACCTGGCCGGGCTCGAGGCCGTCTATCCTCACGCCGACTACGTCACCATCAACATCTCGTCGCCCAATACCCAGAACCTGCGCAGCCTGCAGGGCGCCGACGAGCTTTCCAGCCTGCTGCGCCAGCTCGACCAGGCCCGGGACACCCTGGCGGCGCGGCACGGCCGCCGCGTACCGCTGGCGGTCAAGATCGCGCCCGACCTGGAAGAAAGCCAGATCGACGCCATCGCCGATCTGCTGCCGCGCCACGGCATCGACGGCGTCATCGCCACCAACACCACGCTGTCGCGCGATGCCGTCCAGGGCCTGCCCCACGCGGGCGAAGCCGGCGGCCTGTCCGGCACGCCGGTGCGGGAAATGTCGCTGCGGGTGGTCGAACGCCTGCGGCGCCAGGCCGGCGACGCCCTCGCCATCATCGGCGTGGGCGGCATCCTGGAAGGCCGCCACGCGGCCGAGAAGCTGGCGGCGGGCGCGGACGCGGTCCAGCTTTACACCGGCCTCATCTATCGCGGTCCGGCGCTGGTCGGGGACTGCCTGGCGGCCGTCTCGCGGGTTCGGCGCTAACCTCGGGTTATTCCCCGATGCCCTGTATGACAATGAGGGATGCTGCGTCGCGGAAATTCACGGCATAGGCGTTATACTGGTCCTACAAGAAGTGGCCTGCTGCAACGCAGAAAGGCTACCCATCTGCGGTGTAATAAAGCTATGAAATTTCACCATATGGGATAAACTAGCTTCATCGCGTAGAGACTCACCACGACAATGCCCAGAGTCACGACCCCCGACGCGGCCATGATCGCCCCGTCCGCAGCCCCCACGCCGCAGATCGCCATCCAGGTGCTCGAGCGCACCATGCACCTGCTCGACGCCCTGGCGGAGCATCCCGACCCCGTCAGCCTGAAAGAGCTGTCCCAGGCCACCGGCCTGCACCCGTCCACGGCCCACCGCATCCTGAACGACCTGGTGGCCGGCCGCTACGTCGACCGGGTCGACAGCGGCATGTACAGCCTGGGCATGCGGCTGCTGGAACTGGGCCACCTGGTCAAGGGCCGGCTGAACGTCCGCGACGCCGCCATCACGCCCATGCGCATGCTGCACCGCCTGACCGGCCAGACCGTCAACCTCTCGGTACGCCAGGGCGATGAAATCGTCTACATCGACCGCGCCTACAGCGAGCGCTCGGGCATGCAGGTGGTGCGCGCCATCGGCGGCCGCGCACCGCTGCACCTGACCTCCACCGGCAAGCTGTTCCTGTCGGCCGACGATGCCCGCCTGATCCGGGCCTACGCCCTGCGCACCGGGCTGCAGGGCCATACCGGCAACAGCCTGACCGACCTGGCCAAGCTCGAACGCGAACTGGACCAGGTACGCGCCAAGGGCTATGCCCGCGACAACGAGGAACTGGAAATGGGCGTGCGCTGCATCGCGGCCGGCGTCCATGACGACACCGGCAAGCTGATTGCCGGCCTGTCGATCTCGGCGCCGGCGGACCGCATGCAGGACGGCTGGATCGACGCGCTGGTGGACACCGCGGGCCAGATCTCCGACGCCCTGGGCTACGAACCGTCGCACGCGGTATCGGCGGCCTGACCCGCGGGGCGGGCCGCTCCGGTCCGCCTCAGGCGAAACCGCCGTTGGCCCGCAATACCTGCCCATTGACCCAGCCGCCGTCCGGGCCCGCGAGAAAGGACACCGCGGCGGCGATCTCCTGCGGCGTGCCCAGGCGCTCCAGCGGCGCCAGCCGCGCGATCTGGTCGATCTGCTCGGCCGTCTTGCCGTTGAAGAACAACTCGGTGCCGACCGGCCCCGGCGCTACCGCATTGACCGTGACGCCCCGCCCCCGCAGCTCGTTCGCCAACACCCGCACCAGCCCCTCGACCCCCGCCTTGGAGGCGATGTAGGGGCCGTAGGACGGGAAGGCGCGCGCGATGACGCTGGTGGAAAGCGCGATGATGCGCCCGCCTTCGCCCACGTGCGCGGCGGCCTGTGCCAGCACCAGAAAGGCGCCGCGCAAATTCGTGGCGATCACCTTGTCGAAATCGGCCAGGCTGGCTGGGGCGATCGGCGTCATCGGCATCACGCCCGCGCTGTTGACCACCACGTCGATCCGGCCATAGGCCTGCCGGGCGCCGTCGAACAGCGCGGCCACGTCGTCCTCGCGCCCCACGTCGCCCTGGACCGCCAGCGCCCGGCCCCCGGCGGCCTCGATCGCGGCCACGGTTTCCCGGGCCTTGGCGGCATTGCCGGCATAGTTGACGACCACCGCGTAGCCATCGGCCGCCAACCTGCGGGAAATGGCGTGGCCAATGCCTCGCGAGCCCCCGGTGACGATGGCGGTCTTGGTGATGTTTGTGCCCATGAAATTTCCTGGAAAGAAGAAGCAACGATGGCGAGCATTCTTCTTGTTTATTGGATTGAGATAAACCCTGATAAATTGGCATATCAATTCAACACCAGACAACAATCCCCGTGGACCGCTTCGAATCGCTCCAACTGTTCACCCGCATCGTCGAACTGGGCAGCTTCAGCCGGGCCGCGATGGCACTCGGCATCCCCCGGGCCACGGCCACCCACGCCATCAAGGAACTGGAAGCCAGGCTGGCCACGCGCCTGCTCGAGCGCACCACGCGCCACGTCCGCCCGACCCTGGATGGCCAGGCCTTCTACGAACGTTGCGTGCACGTGCTGAGTGAACTGGACGAGGCGGAATCCTCGCTGCTGCACGTGGCGTCGAATCCGCGCGGCGTCCTGCGCGTGGACATGCACGGCACGCACGCGACCCGCATCGTCCTGCCCAACATAGACCGGTTCCGCGACCGCTACCCGGGCATCGACCTCGTCGTCAGCAGCGGCGACCGGCTGGTCGACCTGGTCCGCGAAGGCGTCGATTGCGTGATAAGGGCGGGCCGTCCGCGCGATTCGTCCCTGGTGGCCCGGCCTCTGGCCATCATGCCTCAGGTCGTCTGCGCGAGCCCCGCCTACCTTGCCCGCTTCGGCATGCCCGGCCATCCCGACGAACTGGCGGGACACCAGGCCGTGCGCTTCTTCGCCAGCCAGGGCACCGCCGACTATCCGCTGGAACTGGTGGTCGACGGCCAGGTCCGCGCCTATGCGCCGGACGGCTGGATGTCGGTGAACGATGCCGAGAACTACGTGACGTGCGCGCTGCGCGGCTGCGGCCTGATCCAGTTGCCGCGCTTCCATGTCCTGGACGAACTGCGGGACGGACGGCTGGTGGAGGTGCTGGCCGGATGGCCCAGCCCGGGCCTGCCGCTGTCGGTGCTCTATCCGTCACACCGCCAGTTGTCCCCGCGCGTGCGGGTCTTCATCGACTGGCTGCTCGCCTTGTACGGGGAAAGGTTCGCGCCCGCCACGCTCTGAGCCGCGCGAAAAAACAAACGCCGCGCAAGCGCGGCGTTTTCAGGGACGAAAGAACGACGGGCTTACAGCGCGCCGATCTCGCGCTGGACCCACTGGCGGATGCGCTGGGCATCGGCCGTGCGCGTGAGCGAACCGACCGAATCGAGCAGCACGATGGCCATGTCGCGGCCGCCGATGTTGGCCAGCATGACCAGGCAGCGCCCGGCTTCGTTGATGAAACCGGTCTTGGACACGATGATGTTCCAGTCGGAACGCGCCACCAGGCGATTCGTGTTACGGAAGGTCTGGTGCCGGCCGGCGACCTCGACCGAGTACTCGGTATCGGTGGTGTACTGGCGGATCAGCGGACGCTGCGAGCCTTCGCGCATCAGGCGCACCAGGTCGCGGGCGCTGGAGACGTTCTCGCTCGACAGGCCCGTGGGCTCGACGTAGTGCGTATCCTGCATGCCCAGCGCCACGGCCTTCGCGTTCATGGCCTGCACGAACGCCGGCAGGCCGCCGGGATAGTTGCGGCCCAGTGCGTTGGCGGCGCGGTTCTCGGAAGACATCAGCGCCAGGTGGAGCATGTCGGCCCGCGACAGGCGCGTGCCGACCGACAGGCGGGAATGCGTGAACTTGTGCGTGTCGATGTCGTCGGTCGTGACCTCGATCATCTCGTCCAGCGGCTGGCCGGCATCGACCACGACCAGCGCGGTCATCAGCTTGGTGATGGACGCGATGGGGGCCACCGCGCCCTCGTTCTTGGCGAACAGGACGTCGGAGGAATTCAGGTCCTGCACGAAGGCCACGCTGGAGCGCAGCGACAGGTTGCCGTCGGCGTCCTCGAGCGCCGCCGACGACGGTGCGTAGGAAGCATGGCGGATGCTGGCGGCGGCAACGGCTTTCCTGGAGGCAGGCTTGGCGGCGCGTTTCTTGGTGGTCTTGGCGGAGGCGTGGCGAGTCGTGGAGGCGGTCTTGGACTTGGCGGACCGGGTCTTGCTGGCGGTGGCTTTCTTCGCCGGCTTGGTCTTGGCGTTCTTGGACGTCGTGGTGGTGGCGGCGTGGGCCACGGGAGCGACCGCGGGAAGGGCCAGCCCGGCGGTCAGCGCGCACAGCAGTGAAATCGACAGAATGCTCTTTCTGATGCGCGCCATGTTTCCTCCGGTAACGACTCAGCCCAGGCGCCGCAGCATATCAGATTTTTCGACAAAAATCTCTATTAAATGAACGACTTAGCGCGCACATTTTAAGTCGTTATTTAAATGCCACGGCAAAAATTACAAAAAAGGCAACAAAATGGGGCGGCGTCCCGCGGGACAGCCACCCCATTTGCCCCGGAAAGCCGGGGTCAGTCGGCGTAGACGCCGGCCTTCTTGATGACCGCGCCCCACTTGGCGGTTTCGGACTTCACCAGCGCGTCGAGCGCCGCCGGCGTGGCCTTGTCGTTCAGCACGATGGCCCCGAGTTCGGTCATGCGCTGCTTGAACGCCGGGTCATCCAGGCCCGCCTTCAACGAGGTCTGGAGCTTGGTGACGATCTCGGGCGAGGTGCCCTTGGGCACCCACAAGCCGTGCCAGATGCCCACCGAGAAGTCCTTCAGGCCCGACTCGTCCAGCGTGGGCAGGTCCGGCAGGCTGGGCACGCGGGTCTTGCTGGTGACCGCGTAGGCCTTGACCTTGCCGGCCTTGATCTGCCCCGTGGTGTTGGTGGTCTGGTCGCACATGAAGTCCACCTGCTTGCCCAGCAGGTCGTTCATGGCGGGCGCGGTTCCCTTGTAGGGAATGGTCTGGAACTCGGAGCCTATCGTGCTCATGAACATCAGGCCGCACAGATGCGACGCCGAGCCGATGCCGGCATTGGCCATCGACAGCTTGCTGGCGTTGGCCTTCACGTAGGTCAGGAATTCCTTGATGTTGGTCGCCGGGAAGTTCTCGCGCGCGATGATGGTCATGGGCACGTCGACGGTCAGCCCGACCGGCTGGAAGTCGTGGGCCTGGTCGTAGCTGAGCTTGCGATACAGGGCGGGCGCGGTCGAGAAGCCGATGTGCATCAGCAGCATGGTATAGCCGTCGTTCGATGCCTTCGCCACGCGGGCGGTGCCGATGGTGCCGCCCGCGCCGCCGACGTTCTCGACCACCACGGTCTGGCCCAGCGACTTGCGCATGGCCTCGGCCAGCGAGCGCGCCACCACGTCGGTGGGACCGCCGGCGGCAAACGGGACGATCATGGTGACCGGTCGGGTGGGATAGCCCTGCGCCATTGCCTGCGCAGGTCCGAGGACGGCCGCGCTGGCCAGGGCTGCGGCCCCGATAGCCGCGGACACAGCTTTCTTTTGGATAGCCATTCTTTTATCTCCTGCCTCGTTAAATAGTTGCGACGCGAGCCAACAATTCCCGCGACGGTGAGACGAGTTTAAGGGATGGAAACCATGGCATCGTGACGGTTTCGCCTATCGTTTCCCCTGAGCCCAGGCCACCGCGAAGGCCGACAGCGCCATGCCCGCCACCATGGTCGCGGTCAGCGGCTCGCCGAAGGCGGCCCAGGCCATCAGTGCCGTCACTGCCGGGGTGAGATACATCAGGCTCGCCACACGCGTGGCCGCCCCGCGCCGGATCAACAGGAACAGGAGGCAGATGGCGCCGATCGACAGCGCGAAGACCGACCACGCCCAGGCGCCCGCCAGCGCCCAGGTCCACCGCACCGCCATGGTCTCGAACAGCCACGCCGCGGGCAGCACCACGGCAAGCGAGGCGCCGAACTGCAACAGCAGCCCGGCCCGCAGGTCCACCCCGGGACAGAAGCGCCGCTGATAGACGGTGCCCGCGGTGATCGACAGCAGCGCCGCCACCGCGAAGGCCAGGGCCTGCCAGGTCAGGCCCAGCGTGCCGATGCGGTTGCCTACCACCAGGGCCACGCCCACGAACCCCAGGACCAGCCCCGCCCACTGCCGCGCGGTGGGCGGTTCGCCCATCCAGCGTCCGGCCACGGCGGTCAGGAGCGGCTGCAGCCCCACCACCAGCGCCGCCAGGCCCGCCCCCATGCCCAGATGGATGGCGATCCAGACGCCTCCCAGGTAGCCGGCCTGCAGCAGCACGCCGGCCACCGCCATGTGCATGCCCTGCCGCCAGCCCGGCCAGGCGATGCCGGCGCCGACGCAGAACGGCGCCAGTACCGCCAGCACGCCGGCGAAACGCATCGACAGAAACGTCAGGGGTTCGGCGTAGGGCAGGCCGTAGCGGGCGACGACGAAGCCGGTGCTCCAGATCAGGACGAAGAAAGGGGAAATCAGGCGGGATGGCAGCGGGGAACCCACGACGGCGGCCTTGCGGATCGGTCAGTCGGGAAGTGTAGCCGCCGCGCCACGTCCCGCACCATGCCGGAGCATGCGGCCGCTGTCCGCATGGCGCATCGCACCAAGGAGAAGTGACGCAATGCAACACATTCCTTGCCGTCACGACGCCTGGGACCGCGTCTCCCCTGGCGGAAAAACATGTCTTCAATCAGTCACTTAGGGGCTTGACCAACATGGTGCATTTTTTTCGGCGGGTCTCTTGACTTTCGACCACACGTCCTTAAAATACGTTTTGTGCATCGCAGCAAAGACGCTTACCGCGGTACGGTGCGTGCACCAGGATCGGGCTTTTTGGGGCGTACTCCCCTGGTTTCCCGGTCGCCTCGTGTAGACAGTCCTCAAGGAGCCCCCTATGTTTGCCACCCCCGAACGCGCCCTGGCCACCCAAAAAGCCGCCTTCGACGCCCTGCTCGCCGCGCAGAACACCGCCTTCGCCGGCTTCGAGAAGCTGGTCGACCTGCACCTCAAGGTGACCAAGGCCACGTTCGAAGAGGCCTCGCAGAAAGCTCAGGAAGCCTTCACGCTGAAGGACGGCCAGGAAGCCCTGGCGTTCGTCTCCGCGCTGGCCCAGCCCAACGCCGAAAAGGCGCTGGCCTACAGCAAGCACGTGTATGACATCGTCGCCGGCGTGCAGAGCGAATTCACCCGTCTGGGCGAAGCCCAGGTCGCCGAACAACAGCGCCAGCTGTCGGACGTGGTCGAGCAACTGGCCAAGAACGCCCCGGCCGGCTCGGAAAGCGCCCTGGCCCTGCTGAAGTCCTCGCTGGCCACCGCCACCTCGGCCTACGAATCGGTGAACAAGGCCGCCAAGCAGGCTGCCGAGCTGGCCGAGTCCAACCTGACCGCCGCCGCCAACGCGACGTTCAAGGCCGCCGCCGAAACCGGCAAGACGACTCGCGCTCGAAAGACCGCATAGGCCCACCCCCTACGCGCTTCGCGCGCCCCACATGGTGAGCCCCCAGCCGCTACGCGGCAGCCCCCCTGGGGGGGCCGGGGCCCGCCTTGGGGCGGCCCGGCGCCGGGCCCCGAGGGGGCGGCACTGGCGGACCGGCAGAGCCGGATCCACCGCATCCTGGGTAAAAAAAGCGGAGAACGGCTCGTTCTCCGCTTTTTTTTAGGTTGATGCGGCGGCGAAGACGCCGCCCAGGCGGCGGGCTTCGTCGCGTAGCATGGCCAAGGCCTCGGCGGCGGTGTCGGGGTCGCCCTTGACGCCCAGTTCGATGTGGCGCCGCTTGCCCTCGCCCATGCTGGGCAGGCTGAACACCTTCACGCCCGGCCAGCGCCGCTCGATGGCTTCCATCACGGGGGCGATGCTGGACTCGGCCAGTTCGAACACCATGAACGAATGCTCCACGTGCGGCACGGCGTGGTGCAGCCCCGCGTAGCGGTGGTCCAGCGTCCATTCGATCATCGGCCACGCCATCACCGGGAAACCCGGCACGAAGGTATGGTCGCGGATGAAGAACCCCGGGATCTTGTTGTACGGATTGGGCACGATCTCGCTGCCCACCGGGAACTCGCCCATCTGCAGGCGCCGCAGGTTGTCCGGCGCGGTCATGTCGGCCGTGCCCGAGCCCTGCGCGGCGGTTTCCGCGCAGCGCTGGGTGATCAGCTCGCGGGCCTCGTCGTGCAGCGCCAGCGGCAGGTCCAGCGCGGCCGCGGCCGCCTGGCGCGTGTGGTCGTCGGGCGTCGCGCCTATGCCGCCGCACGAGAACACCACGTCGCCGCTCGCGAAGCTGCGCCGCAGCGCGGCCACCAGGGCCTCGCGATCGTCGCCCAGGAACTCTGCCCACGACAGCCGCAGGCCGCGCGCCCCCAGCAGCTCCACGATCTTGGAAAAATGCTTGTCCTGGCGACGGCCCGAGAGGATCTCGTCGCCGATGATGATCAGGCCGATACGGCGATGGGAAATGGCGGTGTCGTTCATGGCGTGGTTTCGCTGCGCAAGCGGCGCAGCGCCTCGAGTGCGAAGTGCGAGAACAGGAGCGCGGAAAACACCGGCAACAGGAACCAGGCCGGCGGCAGCAGGTTCAGCAGCGAGCAGATCAGCCCCAGCCCCCAGAAGCCGCGATTGTGCCGCGCCATCAGGATGCGCCGCTCTTGCGGCGAGGCATGCTCGATCATGGCGTCGAGCCGCAGCATGCGGGTGAAAGCAAAGGCCCACCACGCGATCGGCAACAGCACCGCCAACGGCGGCAGCAGCCACAGCGGCATGGTGAACAGCCACCCCAGCACGAACAGCGTGGTCACCCACACCGCGTTCCAGACACTGGCCACCGTGGCATTGCGGCCGCGCCGCTGCAGGCCTGGATAATCGTGCTGTTCCAGGTTGCGCAGCACCAGCGGCATGATCAACACCGCCGCCACCACCAGCCCCAATATGCCCGACAACGGCAACAGGATCAGCGTCGCCACGACGGGAATCAGCCACAGCTTCAGCGACGCGATGCCGATCGCGACCAGCATGCTGTCGATCTGCCCCATCAACGGCAGCGAGAACAGCGTGCCCTGCAGCCACTCGGTCAGCGGCGTCCAGAACAGCCAGATCAGCACCACGGCGCCCACCAGCGCGACCAGGAACGGCAACAACAGCGCCAGCAGCATGGGTCCACGGAACTGGGACACCACCGCGCGCCCGAAGGCCAGCCCCACGCCTTGCAGGCCGGCGCTGACGTCACCGCGTTCGACAAGAGAAGAAGTCATCAGAGCTCCGGGAATTCAGCCACGGTTGCAAGTATGACGCATGGCACAGGCATAATGGCTGGAACTCTCTACTTCTTCGCACCATGGCCGTCTATCTTCCCGACACCGGCGCCAGCGACCTCTCGCGGCGCCTCGACGATCCGCAGACCATACTGGTGGCATGCCTGTGCGCGGCCTGGTGCGGCACCTGCCGCGAATACCTGCCCAAGTTCGAGGAACTGTCCGGCCGCTTCAAGGATCACGTCTTCCTGTGGGTGGACGTCGAGGAACACCCCGATCTCCTCGACGACCAGGACATCGAGGACTTCCCCACCCTCCTGATCCAGAACGGCAACCAGACCCTGTTCTACGGCCCCATGCTGCCCCACATCGGCCACCTGGAACGCCTGCTCGAAAGCCTTCAGACCGACAGCCCTCCGCCCAACCTGCCGGGGGCGCCGGAACTGCGGCGCAGCCTGACCTGAGAACCCTACCGGCTCAATGCCTCCCAGCTCTTCTGCAACCGCTTGACCGAAACCGGCATGGGCGTTCTCAGTTCCTGCGCGAACAACGCCACCCTCAGTTCCTCCAGCATCCACCGGAACTCGTCCAGCTTTCCATCCGGCACCCCCTTGCGCGCCGCCCGAGCCCGCTGATACGGCACCAGCAACTGATTCAGATCCGCCAGCAACCGCGCATCGCGCGCCGGATCCGCGCGCAGCTTGTCGATCCGTGCCTGCGCCGCCTTGAAATACCGGGGGAAATGCGACAACTGCGGGAACGGCGTATCGCGCACGAACCACTTTCCCATCAGCCCGCGCATCTGCTGCTCCATGTCCGCATGGGCCGCGGCATGCGGCTTGGCCTGCGGCAGCTTGCGCTGCGCCGCGGCCCATTCGGTCAGCACCGCCGCCACCAGGCGCGCGATCTCCTGCGCCAGCAGCCCCACCCTGCCCTTGCCCTCGGTACGCCGCTGCGCGAACGACGCCGCGTCCGCCGGCCAGGGATCGGCCAGGCAGGCCTGCGCCAGCGCCGCGTCCACGATCTGGTCGCGCAGTTCCTCCTGCGTGCCCAGCGGCATGTAGAGCATGCTCATCTGCGTCATGCCGGTCAGGTTCTTCTCCAGGAACTTGACCTGCTCCTTCAGTTGCAGCCGGAACAGCCGCAGCAGCCCCGCGCGGTGATGCCGCGCGGCCTCGTCCGGATCGTCGAACACGTCCAGGTCGCAGTGCGTGACCCGGTCCACCAGCGCCGGATAACCGATCACCGACAAGCCCCCGCGCTTGATCTCCATCAGCTCCGGCAAGGGCCCGAAGGTCCAGTCCGTCAGGTTCTCGTGCGCCAGCGCCTGCGCCACCTCCTTGTCGCGCGCGGCCACCTGCTGGAACGTGGCCTGCGCCTCGCGCCCCAGTTGCGCCTTCAGGTGCGACAGATTGCGGCTCATGTCCAGCATGCGGCCGTGCTCGTCCACCACGCGGAAGTTCATCGACAGATGCGCCGGTAGCGTCTCCTGCTTGAAGTCCGACGGCGCCAGCTGCACCGTGGTCTGCTCGCGCACGTCGGCGATCAGCGCCTCGACCAGCCCGCGGTCCGGCTTCTGCGCCTGTTCGAACCAGCGATCGTAGAACCCCGCCGCATACTCGGGCAGCGGCACGCAGTGCCGGCGCAGCTTCTGCGGCAGCGACTTCAGCAGCAGATGGACCTTCTCCTTCAGCATGCCCGGCACCAGCCACTCGCAGCGCGCCGGATCGAGCTGGTTCAGCGCGAACAGGGGCACCGACAGCGTCACCCCGTCGCGCGGCGAGCCCGGTTCGAAGTGATAGTCGAGCGCCATGTCGATGCCGTGCAGCGACAGTTTCTTGGGAAACACCTCGGTCGTGACGCCCGCCGCCTCGTGCCGCATCAGCTCGTCGCGCGACAGGAACAGCAGCTTGCCGCCACCGGGCTTGCGCGCTTCTTCCTGACACCACTTCTCCAGCGTCACCACGCGGTTCACGTCCGCCGGCACCTGCCGTTCATAGAACGCGAAGATCAGGTCCTCGTCGACCAGGATGTCGGGCCGGCGCGACTTGTGTTCGAGTTTCTCGATATCGGCGACCAGCTTGCGGTTGTGCGCGATGAAGGGCAGCCGGCTGTCGAGTTCTCCGGTGACCAGGGCCTCGCGGATGAACAGCTCGCGCGCCTGGCGGGCATCGATGCGCCCATAGTCGATCCGGCGGCCGGCATAGATGGTCAGCCCGTACAGCGTCGCGCGCTCGTTGGCGACCACGCGCCCTTCCTTCTTTTCCCAGCGCGGATCGGACCAGTTCTTGCGCAGCAGGTGGCCGCCCACGCGCTCCACCCACGTCGGATCGATACGCGCGATGCAGCGCGCGAACAGGCGCGAGGTCTCGACCAGTTCGGCTGCCACGACCCACCGCCCCGCCTTCTTCGCCAGCCGGGAACCCGGATGGATGAAGAACCGTATGCCGCGCGCGCCCAGATACTGGGCATCTTCGTCGGACTTGTAGCCGAGGTTGCCCAGCAGCCCGGCAAGCAGCGCCAGGTGGATCTGTTCCAGCGTGGCCTCGGTCTGGTTCAGGCGCCAGCCATGCTCGCCCACCACCGCGGCCAGTTGCGAATGCACGTCGCGCCATTCGCGCATGCGCACCGGCGACAGGAAATTCTGGCGCAGGTTCTCCACCAGCTTGCGCTGCGACTGCTTGTGTTCGACCGCTTCGTTGAACCATTTCCACAGTTTCAGGAAGGCCATGAACTCCGACCGCTCGTCGGCGAACTTGGCATGGGCCTGGTCGGCCGCCTCCTGCGCGTCCATGGGCCGGTCGCGCGGATCCTGCACCGACAGCGCGGCCGCGATGATCAGCACCTCGCTCAGGCAGGACTGGTCGCGCGCCGCCAGGATCATGCGGCCGATGCGCGGGTCCACCGGCAGCCGTGCCAGTTCACGCCCCACGGGCGTGAGCACGTTGTCCTCGTCGATGGCGCCCAGTTCCTGCAGGAGGTGGTAGCCGTCGGCGACGGCCCGCCCCGGCGGCGCCTCGACGAAGGGGAACTGCTCGATGTCGTCCAGCTTCAGCGACTTCATCCGCAGGATGACGCTGGCCAGCGACGAGCGCAGGATCTCCGGATCGGTGAAGGGCGGGCGCGCCGCGTAGTCGGTGTCCTCGTACAGGCGGAT
The DNA here is from genome assembly GCF_003854895.1 of Pigmentiphaga sp. H8. Classification (NCBI taxonomy): domain Bacteria; kingdom Pseudomonadati; phylum Pseudomonadota; class Betaproteobacteria; order Burkholderiales; family Alcaligenaceae; genus Pigmentiphaga; species Pigmentiphaga sp. H8. Next base: position 3,494,441 of record NZ_CP033966.1, read on the forward strand.
GCACACGCCCGGCCCGATGCGGCCGCAGCGCCCGGCCCGCTGGTTGGCCGAAGCCTGGCTGACCGGCTCGATGCGCAGCTGTTCGACCTTGTTGCGCCACGAATAGCGCTTCATCCGGACCAGGCCGGTATCGACCACGAAGCGTATGCCGGGCACCGTCAGCGAGGTCTCGGCCACGTTGGTGGCCAGGACGACGCGGCGGCCGCTGCCCTTGGGGTGGAAGACCCGTTCCTGCTCGGCCTGCGACAGCCGGGCGAACAGCGGCAGCACCTCGGTGCCGGGCGGATGGTGCTTGCGCAGGGCCTCGGCCGCCTCGCGGATCTCGCGCTCGCCGGGCAGGAACACCAGCACGTCGCCCGCGCCGTGGCGGGCGCACTCGTCCACCGCATCGACGATGGCGTCGATCAGGTCCCGCTCCTCGTCGCGGGACAGGTTTTCCTTCTCGCGCGTCCGCTCGGGCTTCCTGGCCGGCTGCTCGTCGCCGTCGCTGGCCTGCATGCCGCGGGTGTCCACCGGCCGGTAGCGCACCTCGACCGGATAGAGCCGTCCCGAGACGTTGATGACCGGCACCTCGGGCTGGCCGGGCAGGCTGAAATGCCGGGCGAAGCGCTCCGCGTCGATGGTTGCCGATGTAATGATCAGTTTCAAATCGGGCCGCCGGGCCAGCAGCTGGCGCAGGTAGCCCAACAGGAAATCGATGTTCAGGCTGCGTTCGTGCGCCTCGTCGATGATGAGGGTGTCGTACGCGCGCAACCACGGATCGCGCTGCGACTCGGCCAGCAGGATGCCGTCGGTCATCAGCTTGACCGAGGCCCCCGGGGCCGTGCGGTCGTTGAAACGGACCTGGTAGCCGACCACTTCGCCCAATGGCGTGCCAAGCTCCTCGGCGATCCGGCGCGCCACCGAGGTGGCCGCCAGGCGCCGCGGCTGGGTGTGGCCGATCATGCCGGCCACGCCGCGGCCGGCGTCCAGGCAGATCTTGGGCAGCTGGGTGGTCTTGCCCGACCCGGTCTCGCCGCTGACGATGATGACCTGGTGCGCCGCCAGGGCACGCGCGATCTCGTCTCGCCGGCCGCTGACAGGCAGGTCTTCGGGGTAGGTAACGGGCGGAACCGGGTTGCGCCGTCGTGCCAAAGGCACATTCTTGGTGGATTGTGCGACCATGAGAAGAACTTGGGTTAACCCATCATTATAATTTTGGGATGAACGCAGCCGCACAGCCTCCCGACCCCGATCCTGCCCCCTCCGACCTGCACGCCCGCTTCGTGCAGTGGTTCCGCGAGGTGGCGCCCTACGTACACGCCTTCCGCGGCAAGATCTTCGTGGTGGCTTTCGGCGGCGAACTCGTCCAGGAGGGCGCCCTGAACGTCCTGATCCAGGACCTTTCCCTGCTCAGCGCCCTGGGCATACGCCTGGTGCTGGTCCACGGCTCGCGCCCCCAGGTCAACGAGCAGCTCCGGCTCAAGGGCATCCCCTTCCAGTTCGGCCGCGGCCTGCAGATGACCGACGCCGCCGCGCTGGAATGCGCCAAGGAAGCGGCCGGCGAAATCCGCCTGGACATCGAGGCGGCGTTCAGCCAGGGCCTGCCCAACACGCCCATGTCCCATTCGCATATCCGGGTCATTTCGGGCAACTTCATCACCGCCCGCCCCGTCGGCGTCATCGACGGCGTCGACTACCGCCATACCGGCCAGGTACGCAAGGTGGACGCCGAGGCCCTGAACATGGCCCTGGGCCAGGGGTCCATCACGCTGCTGTCGCCGCTGGGCTTCTCGCCCACCGGCGAGGCCTTCAACCTTTCCATGGAAGACGTCGGCACCGCCGTGGCGGTGGCCCTGCGCGCCGAAAAGCTGATCTTCCTGACCGACGCCCCCGTCATCCAGGACAAGGAAGGCTACGTCGACACCGAGCTGGCGCGCGAGGACGCCGACGCCCTGATCTCCCAGGGCGACCTGGACGCGGGCACGGCCGTGGTGCTCAAGCACGCCTCGCGGGCGGTCAAGCTGGGCGTGGCGCGCGCGCATCTCGTGCCCTACGACCTGGACGGCGGCGTGCTGCTGGAGGTCTTCACCCACGACGGCGTGGGCACCATGGTCGTGGAAGACACGCTGGACGACCTGCGCCCGGCCACCATCGACGACGTCGGCGCCATCCTGCACCTGATCGAGCCGCTGGAAGTGGACGGCACGCTGGTGCGCCGCGGCCGCGGCAGCATCGAGCGCGACGTCGAGAAATTCTCGGTCAGCGAGCACGACGGCGTCATCTACGGCTGTGCGGCGCTCTACACCTACCCCGACGAAAAGATGGCCGAGATGGCCGCGCTGACCGTCAACCCGCAGTGGCAGGGCACGGGCGAAGGCGACAAGCTCCTGCGCCATATCGAAAGCCGCGCCCGGGCGGCGGGCATCACGCGGCTGTTCGTGCTGACCACGCGGACCGCGCACTGGTTCATCAAGCGCGGCTTCGCCCAGGGCAGCGTGGCCGATCTGCCCAAGGACAAGCAGGCGCACTACGACCGCAGCCGCAACAGCCAGGTGTTCATCAAGCGGCTATAAGCCGGTTTTCATAAAATGTATTTACATACATTTTCCCCAATCCAATATCAGAGCAAACTCTGATATTAAATGCATTTACATATTTCTTGCTTCGCATTACCTTAGGCTGAAACGACCCCCGCGCCCGCCCACCGGCGTCCGCGAAGCCAAGGAGCAAGCATGAACGTGCATCGCAGGCAATTCGGCGCGGCGGCGCTGGCCATGGCGGCAGCCTGGACCGCCGGCGCGCAGGACACCTATCCCTCGCGGGCCATCACACTGGTGGTGGCCTACGCCCCCACCGGCGACACGGACGCCATGGCGCGTCTCTACGCGGCCAGGCTGTCGGCCCGCCTCAAGCAGCCGGTGGTGGTCCTGAACCGCCCTGGCGCGGCCGGCACCCTAGGCAGCCGCTACGTCGCCCAGGCTGCGCCGGATGGCCATACCCTGCTGTTCGCGCCCAACACCGTGGCCACCGCGCCCCTGGTCATGAAGCCCGAGGCCCTGACCTACGACGTGCTGAACGACTTCGCCCCCATCGTCCAGACGTCGATCTGCCCGCTGATCCTGGTGGCCAACCCCGCCACCGGCTTCAAGACCCTGGCCGACGTGGTGGACGCCGCGCGCGGCGGGCGGCAACTGGCCTTCGGCACGCCCGGCCCGGGATCCCCCATGCACATCGCCGGCGAATGGCTGAACCGCGCCGCCGGAATCGGCATCCAGCACGTGCCCTACCGCGCCAACGTGGCGGCCCAGATCATAGGCGGCCATGTGCCGCTGGGCTACGTCACCCTGGGCACCGTCGCGCCGTACCTGCAGGCGGGCAAGGTCACCGCGCTTGCCGTGACCGATCCGGCCCGCTCGTCCTTCCTTCCCGACGTACCGACGATGGCCGAATCCGGCTACCCCCAGGTCATGGTGGGTGCCTGGCACGGATTCTTCGCCCCCAAGGGCACGCCCGACCACGTCGTGGCGCTGCTCAACCGCCACCTGAACGAAATCCTGCGCATGCAGGACGTGATCGAGACGCTGAAGCACTTCGCGGCCGAACCGGTGGGCGGCCCTCCCGCCCGCCTCAAGGAACTGGTGGCGGCCGACCACCGCCGGCTGGGCGGGATCATCGGCGAACTCGGCATCCGCGCCGACTGACCGGGGCGTCCGCAAACGGCCGAGGGGTCCATTTCGGCCAATTTGCGGCGGACGGCGGCCATCCTCGGGGCGGGATGCCCGCTGCCCGCGCACGCGCGGCTATATTGCCGCCGCATACGCCGCGAAAGGAGCAGCCCATGAAGACCAAAGCCGCGATCGCCTGGAAGGCAGGCGCGCCCCTGACCATCGAAGAAGTGGACCTGGAAGGTCCGCGCGCCGGCGAGGTGCTGATCGAGGTCAAGGCCACCGGCATCTGCCATACCGATTACTACACCCTGTCGGGCGCCGACCCCGAGGGCCTGTTTCCCGCCATCCTCGGCCACGAGGGCGCCGGCATCGTCGTCGATGCCGGCCCCGGCGTCTCCACCCTGAAAAAGGGCGACCACGTCATTCCCCTGTACACGCCCGAGTGCCGCCAGTGCAAGTTCTGCCTGTCGCGCAAGACCAACCTGTGCCAGGCCATCCGCAGCACCCAGGGCAAGGGCCTGATGCCCGACGGCACCAGCCGCTTTTCCCTGGACGGCAAGCCCATCCACCACTACATGGGCACCTCGACCTTCTCGAACTACATCGTGGTGCCCGAGATCGCCGTGGCCAAGATCCGCGAGGACGCCCCCTTCGACAAGGCCTGCTACATCGGCTGCGGCGTGACCACCGGCGTGGGTGCCGTGGTCTTCAGCGCCAAGGTCGAGGCCGGCGCCAACGTCGTCGTCTTCGGCCTGGGCGGCATCGGCCTGAACGTCATCCAGGGCGCCAAAATGGTCGGCGCCGACAAGATCATCGGCATCGACCTGAACCCCGAGCGCGAGGCCCTGGGCCGCCAGTTCGGCATGACCCACTTCGTCAACCCCAAGGACGTCGCCAACGTGGTCGACCACATCGTCCAGCTCACCGACGGCGGGGCCGACTACAGCTTCGAGTGCATCGGCAACACCACCACCATGCGCCAGGCGCTCGAGTGCTGCCACAAGGGATGGGGCCAGTCCTTCATCATCGGCGTGGCCGCCGCCGGCGCCGAAATCGCCACCCGCCCCTTCCAGCTGGTCACCGGCCGCGAATGGAAAGGCTCGGCCTTCGGCGGTGCCCGCGGACGCACCGACGTGCCCACCATCGTCGACTGGTACATGGACGGCAAGATCAAGATCGACGAACTCATCACCCACACCCTGCCGCTCGAACGCATCAACGAGGGATTCGACCTCATGAAGAGCGGGCAGTCCATCCGCTCGGTCGTGCTGTACTGACAGCCCCGGTTTCCCCGGGACGCCAATCGGGCGCCCCCGGGGGACCTTTCAAGACCCTTCCAGCACGTGCTTTTCCATCCCGGGCGGCCGGTATTTCCTGCGCAGCCTGGACAGCCCCTTGCCGAACCGGCCTTCGATCTCCTCGCCCATGCTGGTCAGCATTTCCGCGAGATAGATCTCGTGCAACAGCAGCGTCTGGACAACGTAGATGATGGAGCGGTTGCGCGCATAGGACGCGCTCGGCGCCAGTCCGGGCGCCCGCGTGGAAATCAGCACGCCGTCGAAATCGGTCGTCATCGTCAGCATCACGTCCGTCGCGCCGCGTGAAACGGTCGCGTCGCCTTCGTGAGGCAGCACCACCATGTCCGGGTGGCGCTTGAGGTCCTGGATGCCGGAGCCGAATCCGATGATGATGACCTGCACGCCGCGCTCGCATGCCGCTTGCAGCTCCGGCAATAGCGGCGAGATCAGCGCATCGGGACCCTTGATCCAGATCCGCTGGCCGGCGGCCTGAATCAGGTCCACCGTCTTCCGGTCGATCGCATCGGCCCCCTCGTAGAACCACATGAACGTGTCGTTGTCCGGCTGCGCCAGCGCGGCCATGTCGCGCGCCGCGGACGCGCACAGCGCCTGCGTGGAATGGGCCAGGTTGCCGAAATAGTCCTCGGGGTCGAGCGGCGCGTATCGCACCGGCGATTCGTTGACTGCCTGGATGGCCCCCTTGGCCTCGAGCGAACGCAGGACGCCGTACGCATTGGCACGCTGCAGCCCCGAGCGCTTGGCGATCTCGTAGGCCGTGGCGGGATAGGAATTGGCCAGCGCGATATAGGCGCGAGCCTCGTTTTCGTTGAATCCCAGGCGCTGCAAGGTCTGCTGGAGATCTTCGCGCGCACTGCGCGATTCGCGATCGATGGTCTTGGGCATGGACTTGGCGTGGTGGCGGTTTTCCCGAGTTTACTGCACGGCCGCTTGCTCATTTTTTTAGTAGTATCTATTATTACTACTAAACCGAGAACGTGGAAACACCTTCATGCCCTCTTTCGACCAACTGTTTTCCACCCATGCCACGGTTGCTTTCTTCGTCGAATACGAAAAGGTACTTGCGCAGGTGCAAGCCGAACGCGGACTCATTCCGCCATGGGCCGCCGAACGCATCGGCAGCGACGCCAAGGTCTCGGCCATAGACCTGGCATCGCTGGAGCGTGCGAGCGGACAGGTCGGATTCCCCGTCGCTGCCTTCGTGCGCCAACTGGCCGATGCATGCGGCGAAGCCGGTGAATATCTGCACTGGGGCAGCACCACACAGGACCTGCTCCTGAGCGCTCGCGCGCGCCAGGTCAACGCGGCCCTGCCGCGCCTGGATAGCCTGCTCGCCGGCGTCCTGGAGCGCCTGGCCGTGCTGGCCGCGCGCTACCGCGATACCCCGATGGCGGGACGCGGCTTCGGCGGCCACGCGCTGCCTATCACCTTCGGGTTGAAGCTGAGCCATTGGACGGTGCCGCTGCTGCGCCATGCCGAGCGCCTGCGGACCCTGCTTGCCCGGCCCATCGACGGAGAACTGGCGGGCGCCATGGGCACCCTGGCATCAATGGGAACCGAGGCGCTGGCCGTGCAGCGCGAGGTGCTGGACCGCCTGGGGCTGCCCATCCCGTTGGCCTCCGCGTCCAGCGCGCGTGACGCGGTGGCCGAAGTCGTCCAGTTCCTCGCGCTGCTGACCGCCAGCCTGGCGAAGATCGCCCAGGACATCGCCCACCTGGCCTGGACCGAAATCGGCGAACTGGCGGAACCGACGGCCGGCACCGCCGGCATGTCCAGCACACTGCCACACAAGGCCAACCCCATCCTGTCCTGGCAGATCATGACCGGCGCCACGCTGGTGCAGCGCAATGCCGACGCCATGATCGGCGCGGTCCGGCAGGAGCAGGAACGCTCCGGACACGGTTTCATCGAAGGCCGCGTCGTGCCCGAAGCCTTCATCGAGAGCCACGCCTGCCTGGAAAAGATGCTGGCGCTGCTGGATGGCCTGCGTGTCGATACCCGGCGGATGCGCCGCAACCTGGACGCGACCGGCGGCATGATCGTCGCCGAAGCCGTGCAGATGGCGCTGGCGCCCGCGCTGGGCAGGCTGCGCGCGCACGACCTGGTCCACCAGGCCTGCGCCGATTCGGTGGATCAGGACCGCCCGTTGCTCGATGCCCTGCTGGACATGCCCGCGATCCGCGGCGCGCTGTCCCGCGACACCCTGCGGCAGTTGCTGGATCCGTGCCGCTATCTCGGCGCGGCCGGCGCCGTCGTCGATCAAGTCGTGCGCCAGGTTGGAACCCGCATATGAGCCATCAGATCCCGCCCTGCCTGGGTCCGCGCAAGACGGTGTCCGCCCCTTCCTGGCGCCCGCCCGCGGGATGCTGGGACACGCAGTTCCATGTCCTCGGTCCCGAAAGCCGCCATCCCTATTCCCCCGACCGGCACTACACCCCGCCCGCGGCGCGGCTGGAAGACTATTTCACGCTGCTCGATGCGCTGGGCCTGGAACGCGCCTTCGTAGTCCACGCCAATACCCAGGGTCCGTGCAACGACATCTACCTGGAGGCCGTCGGCCAGGCGCCGGAACGCCTGCTGGCGGTCGTGCGCCTGGACCAAACCTGCACGCCGGAAACCGTGCGCGACCTGCACCGGCGCGGCGCGCGCGGCGTCCGCTTCGCCTTCAATCCCCAGCACGGCGGCCGCCTCGATCCCTCGATCGTGCAGCACGTGCTGCGATGCATACGTCCATGGCGGTGGTTCGTCCAACTCCACTTCGACGGCGCCCGGCTGCCTGAACTCGAAGATTGGATAGCCGGCCTGGACGCACCGGTCCTTATCGATCATCTGGGCCGCGTCGCCATCGCCGACGGCCTGGACAGCGCGCCCCAGCGCGCGCTGCTCCGGCTCTCGCAGCAGCGCCACGTCTGGGTGAAGCTGTCCGGCGCTGACCGGGTCTGCGCGCCCGGCGCCTCGTTCGACACCGCGATCCCCTTGATGCGGCGGCTGGCGGAAAACGCGCTGGACCGGCTCACCTGGGGCAGCGACTGGCCCCATACCGGCTATTTCGCGCCCGCGCGCACGCCGGACGACGGCACGCTTTTCGAAACACTCATCCGCGCATTTCCGGTCGAAGACCGGATCGCCATTCTTCGAGACAACCCCGGCCGCCTGGCCGGATCATGAGGAGCACGAACATGAAGCATGGCCTGGTCATCGGCCTGTCGGTCCTTTTTTCGCTAGGCCTGGTGGCCCGCGCCTCGCACGCGGCCGCCCCGGATCCTCTGAACGGTTTTCCCGGCAAGCCGATACGCATCGTCGTGCCTTTCGGTCCCGGTGGATTCAACGATGCGCTCGCCCGCGCCATCGCCGCGAAGCTGTCCAACTCCCTGTCCCAACCCGTCATCGTCGACAACCGACCCGGCGGCGGAACCGTCATCGGCACGAATTTCGTGGCCAAGGCCCCGCCCGACGGCTATACCTTGCTGCAGCTGCCGGGCGCGCACGCCATCAACGCCGTCGCGATGGACAAGCTGCCCTACGACTCGCTGAACAGCTTCAGCTTCATCAGCATGGTCGCCACCTCGCCGTTCCTGCTGGTGTCCGGGCCGGCGTTTCCCGCGAACTCCGTTTCCGACATCGTGCGCATGGCGCGGGAAAAGCCGGGCACCCTGTCCTATTCGTCCTCCGGCACCGGCGGCAACGCCCATCTGATGGGCGAAATGCTCAAGAGCATGGCGAAGATCGACATCCTGCACGTCCCCTACAAGGGCGCCGGCCCGGCCATGAACGACGCCATCGGCGGCCAGGTCGATTTCACTTTCGCCACCTACGCGGGCGCGAGCGGCTCGATCAAGGCGGGACGCCTCAAGGCCCTGGCGGTCACGTCCAAGAAGCGCTGGGCCAAACTGCCCCAGGTGCCGACCATCGCCGAGGCGGGATTTCCCGACTACGAGGCCGAAGGCTGGTGGGGCTACGCCGCACCCGCCAACACTCCCCGCCCCATCGTCGACAAGCTGAACGAAGCCATCCGCCAGGCGTTCGCCTCGCCCGACATCCAGGCCTACCTGACTTCGGAAGGCGTGGACACGGTAGGTTCGACCCCCGAGGAATTCCGGGCCTATCTGGCGAACGAAATCCGCACCTGGCGCCAGTTGATCTCCCAGGCCGGCATCCGGCTGAACTAGACGCACGGGCGGGAAAACCCCCGCCCGTCGTTGTATAGAACAATTCAGTTCGCCGCCGATAGAGTCTCCCGCATCGAAGCCGCCACGCCCTGGCGGTCCGGTTCAAGGAGATTCGTTCGTGGAGCACGTCGTTCGCAACGCCTGGTACGTACTGGGCTGGACCGCAGAAATCGGCACCGGGCCTTTCGCCCGGCGGGTACTGGACGAACCCGTCGTTGCCTTCCGCCAGCGCGACGGCCGGCTCGCGGCGCTGCTGGACCGCTGCGCGCACCGCCTCGTGCCCCTGTCGCTGGGCAGCGTGGTGGACGACACGCTGCAATGCGGCTACCACGGCCTGCGCTACGACGACACCGGCGCCTGCGTGCACGTTCCCGGCCAGGCCAACATCCCCCCCGCCGCGCGCGTCCGCAGCTTTCCCGTCACGGAACGATACGGCGCCGCCTGGATCTGGATGGGCGACCCGGAACAGGCCGACCCCGGGCTCATCCCCGCCATCGAACGCTATGGCGCGCCGGGCTGGACCGTCATCTGGGGCGTCCCCCAGCACCATCGCTCGCACTACCTGAACATCGTCGAGAACCTCCAGGACCCGGCCCACACGACCTACGTTCATCCGGGCACCATCGGCAATCCGGCATCGAGCGACATTGCTCCCGTCATCGAGGAAAGCGAGGGCCACATCGTGACCTACCGCTGGACGCTCGACGCCGAACCGCCGCCCATCGACCGCAAGAACGCCAACTTCAGCGGGCTGGCCGACCGCTGCCAGTACTACCACTTCTTCCCGCCCTGCACCTCGCGCGTGGACGTGGTGACGATGCAGGCCGGCCAGGAGCATACGGAAGCGAACATGGACCTCGGCCTGCGCGCGTTCAGCTACAAGTTCCTGACGCCCGAGACGGACACGGCCACGCATTTCTTCTGGCTGCACGTGCGCAACTTCGGCGTGGGCGACCAGGAACTCGACCAGCGGCTGATGCGCGACATGGGCCGCACTTTCGAAGAGGACAACGTCATCGTGTCCGCCATGCAGCGCGAACAGGATGCCACCGGCGTGCGCCAACTGGCCTGGCTGCGCATCGACGCGGGCCCGAGCCGCGCCCGCCGCATGATCGAGAAGATGGCGGCCGCCGACGCCGCGGCCGCCGCCCCCGCGGCCTCGACGGCGTCCTGACGCCCGCCGGTCCCCCGCCCACCCACCCGTTCCGCTTGCGTGCCGCCCAAGGAGGCCACCATGTCCCACCGTCCATACCCTCGTTTCCACCGAGCCTCGCCGCTGCTGGCCGGCCTGGCGCTCGCCCTGGCGGCGACGCAGGCCTGTGCCGGCACCGCCGACGCCTACCCCGGCAAGCCCATCCGCCTCGTCGTTCCCTTCACGCCCGGCGGGCTGACCGACAAGCTGGCGCGCAGCGTGGCGCACGACCTGCAGGAAGCCTGGCAGCAGCCGGTCATCGTGGAAAACAAGCCCGGCGCGGGCGGCACCATCGGCGCCGACCTGGTGGCCAAGGCGCCCGCCGACGGCTACACGATCCTGCTGGGCACCCATGCGACCCACGCCATCAACGTCACCCTGCTTGCCAACCTGCCCTACGACGCGGTGCGCGACTTCGAGCCCGTCAGCCTGCTGGCGACGGTGCCCAACGTCCTCATGGTGCATCCCTCGGTCCCGGCGCACAGCGTGCAGGAGCTGATACAGCTCGCCAAGCGCAAGCCCGGCTCGCTCAACTTCGTCTCGCAGGGCATCGGTACCTCGGGCCACATGTCGGGCGACCTGTTCAAGTCGCTGGCGGGCATCGACATGGTCCACATCCCCGCGCGCGGTCCGGCGCAGGCCGTCAGCGACGTCATGGGCGGCCATGCCGACATCCTGTTCGACTCGGTCGCGATCGGCATGCCCATCGTGCGCTCCGGCAAGCTGCGGGCGCTGGCCGTGACCAGCCGCGAACGCTCGCCCGCCGCGCCCGAGCTGCCGACCATGATCGAGGCCGGCGTCCCCGGCTACGAGATCGTGCTGTGGTTCTCGGTGTTCGCGCCCAAGGGCACGCCGGCCGACATCGTGCTCAAGCTGAACCACGAGATCGCGCGTGCCATGGGCAAACCCTCGACGCGGGCCGCATTCGTGCAGGAAGGGCTGACGGTCTCGGCGTCCTCGCCGGAGCAGCTAGGCCAATTCCAACAAGCGGAAATCACCAAATGGGCGCGCCTGATCAAGGCCTCGGGCGCCACGTCGAACAACTGACAGGCCGGCGCGGGCGGCCTACCAGACGCCCGCCAGGTCCGGCTTCGACGAGGTCCACTGGCGGCTCCCGCCGTTCCGGCGATCGGCCTTTTCCTTGAGCGGGTAGTCCTGGTTGATCTGTTCGGCCGTGCGGGTCAGGACGTTCAGCATGTCGTCGAGCTCCCGGATTCTTTCCGGCCCCAGTGCTTGCAGGATGCGGCCGTTGATGTCGGCGGTGATGGGAAACAGCTCGGCGTGCAGGGCCCTGCCCTTGTCGGTCAGTTCGATGGCCACGCGGTGCCGGTCGCTGCTGCGGCCGACCCGCGACACCAACCCCTTGGCGACCAGGTCGCTGATGGCGCGGGACACGAGGGGCCGGTCGGTATGCGCGCGTTCGGCCAGTTCGGAAGGCGCCAGCGTGCCGTAGTCGGCCAGCATCGCGATCAAGCGCCATTCCCGCCGGCTGATGCCGTAGCGGCCTTCGCACAACCGGATCACCAGCGCCCCGCTGACCGACAGCAGCCTGGCTATCCGGTAGTTCAGGAGTTCCTCGCAATTTGCGGGCTGCTCGAAGGACATGGCTGCTCCTGTGCCGACGGCGGTTGATTAGAACAATCAAGGACATGAAAGCTAGAGTCATTCTCCATAAAAAGCCCAGCAGCCGCAACGCCATACGCCGGCGCGGCCCTGGTCGTTTTCCCTCTACCCAAGGAGCATTGCCCATGACACTTCCCCAACGCGACCGGACACGGCCGATCGCCGATTCGCACGTCTTCGACCTGCGTCTTTCATGGAAGGGATACCGCATCAACAAGCTCTGCAACTCGCTTAGCGAGGCCGCCAACCGCGATGCCTACCGGGCGGACGAAGAGGCCTACATGACCCGCTTCGGCCTGTCCGACGAACAGAAGGCGCTGATACGCGCGCGCGATTTCACCGGCCTGCTCGACGCCGGCGCCAACATCTACTTCCTGCTCAAGCTGGGCGTGGTCACCGGCAACGGCCTTTACGTCATGGGCGCGCGTATGCGCGGAGAAAGCTACGAGGCCTTCCTGGCCACCCGCAACGACAAGGGAGCGGTCTGACATGGGACGCATCATCGCAGGCATAGGTACTTCTCACGTGCCCTCCATCGGCGCGGCCTACGACCGCGGCAAGCAGGCCACGCCGGCCTGGCGCCCCTTGTTCGACGCCTATGTCCCGGTGCGCGAGTGGCTGGAGGAGCTCAAGCCCGACGTGGCCATCATGGTCTACAACGACCACGGCGCCGATTTCTTCTTCGACAAATATCCGACCTTCGCCGTGGGCGCGGCCGACCGCTACGACATCGCCGACGAAGGCTTCGGCGTACGCCCGCTGCCGCCCATAGACGGCCACCTGGAATTCTCGCAGCACCTGTGCGAATCGCTGGTCTACGACGAGTTCGACCTGACGGTCTGCCAGGAAATGCGGGTCGAACACGGATTCCTCGTGCCCATGCACCTGTGCTTCGACCATACGCCCGGATGGAACGTCGCGGCCGTGCCCTTCGCCGTCAACGTGCTGCAACATCCTCTGCCCACCGCGCGCCGATGCTACCGGCTGGGCCAGGCCATACGGCGGGCCGTCGAATCCTACCCGGCCGATCTGCGCGTCGTCATCCTGGGCACCGGCGGCATGTCCCATCAGTTGACCGGCCCCCACTTCGGCAAGATGGACCAGGACTGGGACCAGGACTTCCTGGACCGCATCGAACGCGACCCCGACAGCCTGTGCGAGCTCACCCACCAGACGCTGATGGAACGCTACGGCGCAGAGGGTATCGAGCTGATCATGTGGCTGGTCATGCGCGGCGCGCTGTCGAACCGGGCGCGGCGCGTCCACCGCCACTACTACGCCCCCATGACCACCGGCATGGGCCTGATCACGCTGGAGGAGCCGGTATGAGCGAGCGTACCCAGGTCGGCATCGTCGGGGCGGGCCCCGCCGGACTGCTGCTTTCCCACCTGCTGCACCGGGAAGGCATCGAATCCATCGTGTTCGACAACCGCAGCCGCGAACACGTGCAGCAGCGCCTGCGGGCCGGGGTGCTGGAACAAGGCACGGTCGATCTGCTGGCCGAGGTCGGACTGGGCGAACGCATGCGGCGCCTGGGCATGCCGCAGACCAGCCTCGACTTCCGCTACGCCCGGGCCTCGCACCGCATAGACTTCGCGCAGGAAATCGGCCGCACGGTCATGGTCTATCCCCAGCATGAAGTGGTGCACGACCTGATCGAGGCACGGCTGGCCGCCGGCGGCGACCTGCGCTTCGACACCCCGGTCACCGCCATCCGGGACCTGGAAGGCCCCTCGCCCACCATCCTGGCCGGCCCGGAAGGCAGGCCGGTGCGCTGCGACTTCATCGCGGGCTGCGACGGCTTCCACGGCATCTGCCGCGACGCCATCCCAGCGTCGGTGATGAAGACCTACGACCGCGTCTATCCCTTCGGCTGGCTGGGCATCCTGGCCGAGGTCCCACCGGCCGCGCCCGACGTCACCTGGGGCTGCCACGAGACCGGCTTCGCCATGCTGAGCTTCCGCTCCCCCACGCGCAGCCGCCTCTACCTGCAATGCGAACCGGACGACGATCCGGACAACTGGTCCGACGACCGCATCTGGAGCGCGCTGCACGAACGCCTGGACGTTCCCGGCATGCCGCCGCTGATCGAAGGCCCCATCGTGCAGAAGGGCGTGACCGCCATGCGCAGCTTCCAGGTCGAGCCGCTGCGCCATGGCGCCCTGTTCCTGGCCGGCGATGCCGCGCACATCGTCCCGCCCACCGGCGCCAAGGGGCTGAACTCCGCCGTGGCAGACATACGCGTGCTCGGCCGCGCGCTGGCAGCGTATTACCGCCAGGGCTCCACCCGGCTCCTGGACAGCTATTCGGAAACCTGCCTGCGGCGCATGTGGCTGGTGCACCGGTTCTCGGCCGGACTGTGCACCATGGTGCATAGCTTCCCGGGGCAGAGCGACTTCGCCCGGCGCCTGCAACGGGCCGACCTGGACTACATGACGGGATCCGAGCCGGGCCGGCAGGCCTTCTCGGAGAACTTCACCGGGTTGCCGATCGAGGCCTAGCCTTCCCCGCCGCTGCCGCCCGCGCTGGCGAAACGCTCGCGATACGCGCGGGGCGTGACGCCCAGGTGGCGCTGGAACACCTTGCGCAATTGGGCGTCCGAGCCGAAGCCGGCCCGCGCGGCCACGGTCTTGAGCGGCAGGGCCGCGTCCTCCAGCAGCCGGCGCACCAGGTCCACTCTTGCCGTCTCGACGAAGGCCTGCGGCGTGGCGCCGGTCTCGCGCACGAACACGCGCGTGAAGTTGCGCAGGCTCATGGCCGCATGGGCGGCCAGGTCGGAAACGGCCAGCGGCTGGTGCAGGTTGGACAGGATCCAGTCCTGGGTCTTGCGTATGCCCGGATGGCTGGTGGTCTGGCTGTTCAGGTGCATGCTGAACTGCGACTGCCCGCCCGGACGCTTCAGGTAGACCACCATGTCCCGCGCGACCTCCAGGGCCAGGTCGCGGCCGCAGTCCTCTTCCACCATGGCCAGCGCCAGGTCGATGCCGGCCGTGACGCCGGCCGAGGTCCAGATGTTGCCCTGCCGGATGTAGATGGCATCGGCCTGCACGTCGATGCGCGGATAGCGCTGCTGGAGCAGGCGCGACACGCTCCAGTGCGTGGTGGCGCGCCGGCCGTCCAGCAGCCCTGCTTCAGCAAGAAAGAAACTGCCCGAGCACAGGGCGGCCAGCCGCGCGATGCGGGGCGCGACCGCGGCCGCCCAGTCGACGATGGCCGGCGAGTGCCGCATGGCTTCCTCGATGTTGCGCGCGCCCACCAGGATGGCGGCATCGGGCAGATCGCGGTTGTCCAGGCCCTTGCTGGCGTGCAGCGACATCAGGGTATCCGATTGCACTACCCCGGGTTGCGGTGCGGCAATCTCGACCTGGTAGGCCGGCGGCAGGTCGCGTTTGCGCAAGTGCACATTGGCGTAGTCGAACACGCACAGGGGGCCGATCGCCTCCAGCGACTTGAACCCGGGATAGACGACGATATCGACGCGACGGACACGGAAATGGCTGCTCATGCGTGGATTTTAGTGCGCGGCGCGGACGGCACGGCGCTTGCTGCTCGTCCAGGCTCGCGCAACCCGGCGCGTACGACGAAGGAGAACGTCATGAAAGCACTGTGCTGGCATGGCAAGAAGGACATCCGGTACGAAACCGTGCCGGACCCGAGCATCGAGCAACCGGGCGATGCCATCGTCAAGGTCTCCGCCTGCGCCATCTGCGGCTCCGACCTGCACCTGTTCGACGGATTCATCCCCGGCATGAAAGCCGGCGACATCATGGGACACGAGTTCATGGGAGAAGTGGTCGAGGTGGGATCGGACACCCGCGACCTGAAGGTGGGCGACCGCGTGGTCGTGCCCTTCACCATCGCCTGCGGCGCCTGTGAGCAATGCCGGCGCGGCAATTACTCGGTGTGCGAGCGCACCAACCGCAACAAGGAACTGGCCGACAAGGTCTTCGGGCACGCCACGGCGGGCCTGTTCGGCTATACCCACCTGACGGGCGGCTATGCCGGAGGCCAGGCCGAATACGTGCGCGTGCCCCATGCCGATACCACCCACATCAAGGTGCCCGCCGATCTGCCGGACGAACAGGTGCTGTTCCTGGGCGACATCCTGCCCACCGGCTGGCAGGCCGTGGCCCAGTGCGACATCCAGCCCACCGACACGGTCGCCATCTGGGGCGCCGGGCCGGTGGGGCTGATGGCCATGCGCAGCGCCCAGTTGCAGGGCGCCCGGCAGGTGGTGGTGATCGATCACGTTCCCGAGCGGCTGGCCATGGTGGCCCAGGCGGGCGCCACCCCCATCGACTTCGACCAGGAAAGCGTGGTCGAACGCCTGCGCGACCTGACCAGCGGCAACGGGCCGGAAAAATGCATAGACGCGGTGGGCCTGGAATCGCACGCCGCGCGCTCGTTGGACGCCATGTACGACCGGGCCAAGCAGGCGGTGATGCTGGAAAGCGACCGTCCCCACGTGCTGCGGGAAATGATCTACGTCTGCCGCCCGGCCGGCGTGCTGTCCATTCCCGGCGTCTACGGCGGATTGATCGACAAGATTCCGTTCGGCGCTTCGATGAACAAGGGCCTGACCTGGCGCATGGGCCAGACCCATGTCCAGCGCTGGAGCCAGGCCTTGCTCGAACTCATCGCCGAAGGCCGGATCGACCCCTCCTTCGTCATCACCCACAGCGAAGCGCTGGAGGACGGACCGGACATGTACGAGATCTTCCGCGACAAGGAGGACGGCTGCGTGAAGGTGGTCCTGAAACCGTGACCACCCCGCTTCAGAACGACTCGGCCCGGTACACCTGCCTGCCGCCCACGTAGGTCGCCAGCGCCTTCAGCCGCTGCACCTCGGCCGCCGGGATGCTGAGATAGTCGGCCGACAGCACGACGAAATCCGCCAGCTTGCCGGGCTCGATCGACCCCTTGATGTCCTGCTCGTCGGTCAGGCGGGCGTTGTTGATCGTCATCAGCCTGAGCACCGCGTCGCGCGAAGGCACGGCCTGGTCGGCACCGTAGACCCCGTCGGAAATCGTGTCCCGCGTCAGGAAGTGGTACATGGCCCAGAATGGATTGACCGGAATCACCGGCGAATCGGTGCCGCCGGCCAGCATGAAGCCCTGCTCCATGTAGGTCTTGAGCGGCGTGACCTGCGAGGCACGGTCCATGCCCCAGTAGCGCTTGAGCACCGGCGCGGCCAGGTAGAGATGGTCCTGCACCGACATGCGCAGGTTCATCGCCTTGATGCGCGGATACTGGTCGGGGCGCGTAATGAAGGCGTGCTCGATGGTCCAGCCCTGCGCGCGGATGTCGCGCTGGGCATGGGCCCGCTCGTAGCCCTGCAGCACTTCGTCCACGGCGGCATCGCCCACCGCGTGCACCGCCACGCGCCAGCCGGCCTGGTTGATGCCCGCCACGTACTCGTTGAACGTCGCCTGCGGAATGGTCTGCAAGCCGTAGTAGGTACCGCCCTTGCCCATCTCCCCTTCGTAGGGCCGGGTCATGTAGCCGCCCTCGAAGCCGCCGTCCACGCTGATCTTGATGCCCCAGACCTTGACCCACTCGTCGCCCTCGCCCTGCCGGATGCCGCCCCCCACGATGCTGGACCGGAAGTCGGCCAGGTCCTTGGGACGGAACAGGATGCTGTAGCGGACCGTGGCCTTGCCGCTGTCGCGCAGTTGCTGGAACTGGCGATAGGCCGCCACGTTCGTGCCCGGTATCCGGATGCTGGTCAGGCCGTATTCGTTCAGCTTCTTCTGCTGCGCCTCGAGCCGCGCCAGCGTCATCGGCGGCGGAGGCGGCAGCGGCGCGAGGCGCTTGGCCGTGTCGGTCAGCTCGCCGGTCAGGCGTCCGGCGGCGTTGCGCGGAATCGCGCCGCCCGGCGGCACCGGCGTCGCCGGCGTGATGCCGTACTTGGCCAGTGCCGTATTGTTGAGGAAATAGCTGTGGCCGCCGCGCACCAGGATCACCGGCACGCCGGGCGCGGCCGCCTCCAGTTCGTCCGCGGTAGGCAGCCGTTGTTCCTTCAGCTGGGCCTCGTGCCAGTCGCTGTTGGACACCAGCACCTGTCCCGGCTTGGCGCCCTTGGCCGCCTCGGCCACCTTGGCGGCCAGATCGGCGATCGAGCGCGTGGCCGACAGGTCGATGCCGGGGCCGCCGCCCACGGCGTGCAGGTGCGAATCCGCCAGGCCGGGCACCACCGTACGGCCGTGCAGGTCGACTACCTGCGTGGCGGGTCCCGCATAGGCCATGATGCGCTCGGTCGTCCCCACCGCGACGAACCGCCCGGCGCGCACCGCGAAGGCCTGCGCCACGGAAGAAGCGGCGTCGACCGTGGCGACCTTGCCGTTGACATAGACCGCATCCGCGGCCTCCGACGTCGCCGCGCCCCCCGGCCCGCGTGCCGCGCATGCGGCCAATAGCCCCACGGCGGCCGCCGCAGCCACACGCCGTCCCCAAGACCCGCCAACCATCGTATCCATGGCCCGCCCCTCTCGTCGTTGGAAGGCGCCAGTGTGATCCCGACAATCTTTAAATGTCAAATACTTGTCCGCCATGGCGGCGCATGCCGCGGCACCCGCGCTTCGTGCACAATGCGGGTAAGATCCACGAGGCCATCCTTGCCGCCACGCCGTCCCCTTTCATGAATCCCGAAGACCTGCAACGCCTGACGACGGTCGCCATGCCCTACGGCAAATACAAGGACAGGCTGATCGCCGACCTGCCCGGCCCCTACCTGGCCTGGTTCGCCCGCAAGGGCTTCCCGCCCGGCGAACTGGGGCGCCTGCTGGCGCTGATGCACGAGATCGACCACAACGGCCTGTCGCACCTGCTGGCGCCGTTGCGCCAGCGCCAGCGCTAGCACGTTCACGGCGACGCGCGCCGCTTCTGGAACAGCTCGAGCGCATGCAGTCCGACGGCGCGGGCGCGCTGGTTCTGAAGCACGATGGCCGCCTGCGCGGCTTCCGGGTCGCGTTCACGTATCGCGCCCAGAAGACGGTGGAACTCATCCACGCTTTCCGCCGGCCGGTTCGGATGGTTCATCGATGACGCCCACAGGAACCCCAGGCGCGCGTTGATCTTGCGGATGAAGGCGGCAAGCGGCTCGTTGCGCGCCCCCGCGATGAAGGCCTCGAACAACTGATGCTTGGTCGCGCGTATGCGCGGCACGTCGCGCGAGACCAGCGCCTGCTCGAATTCGTCGATGCGCAGGGCGAAGGCGTCCATCTGTTCAGGCGTGCCACGCATCGCGAAACACGCCGCCGCCAATTTCTGCAGGGCCACCCGCACTTCATGCAACTCATGAAACTGGGCTTCATCGATCGCCCGCACGGCAGGCCCGCGATGCGGCGCCACTTCCAGCAAACCTTCGCCGTCGAGTTGCCGGATGGCCTCGCGCATCGAGGGGCGGCTGGCGGCAAAACGCTCGCAAAGCTCACGTTCGGTCAGCTTGTCACCCGGAAGGTAGACCCCCTCGGTGATGGCATCGCGCAAACGGTCGGCCAGCTGCTGCCGGGCCGGATCGCCGGCCGGCATGGCGGTCTCGCTCAAGGCAACGATTTTTCGGTCCATGGGTCATGGTCGCGGCAACGGGAATTGCATTGTAACGACGCGGCCGGGCGGTCTTCCCATCCGGGCATTTTCATTGCCCCTCCAAAATTGTCTTACATTATTGAAAATTAACCCCATTTCATGGCATATTTTCGTCTATAAAAATAATATTTGTCATACAAAAAGGCGAACAGGCCTTCCAACCCTCGAGGAGACACACCATGCCGCTGCACTCTCGGCTCCTGGCTACGGCGCTTGCCCTGGCCGCCGCCCTCGCCGCCGCGCCCCAGGGCGCCAGCGCCCAGTCCTATCCGGCTCGCCCGGTGCGCATCATCGTTCCGCATGGCGCGGGCTCGTCGCCCGATACCATCACGCGCCTGATCGCCCAGCACCTGGGCGAGCGCCTCGGGCAACCGTTCGTGGTCGAGAACCGCGCGGGCGCCGGGGGGACCATAGGCCTGGGCGCCGCCGCCCGTGCCCCCGCGGACGGCTATACGCTGACCGTGGGCCACATCGGCACACTCACCATCAACCCGAACGTGTACAGCAAGCTGCCCTACGACCCGGTCAAGGACTTCGCGCCCATCATGCTGTCGGCCCGCACGCCCCTGCTGGTCGTCGTTTCCGCGGAGTCGCCCTACAAGTCGATCGCCGACGTCATCGCCGCCGCGAAGGCCGATCCCGGCAAGCTGACCTTCTCGTCGGCCGGCAACGGCACGGCCTCGCACATGTCGGGTGAATACTTCAAGACGCTGGCGGGCATCTCCATCACCCACGTGCCGTTCAAGACCGCGCCCGAAGCCCTGACCGGCGTCGCCAGCGGTGCCGTCACCCTGACCTTCGGCGGACAACCGCCGGCCTGGCCCATGGTCAAGGCGGGCAAGCTGCGCGCGCTGGCGCTCACCAGCGACCAACGGGTGGCCGAATTTCCCGACACGCCGGTGGTGGCCGAAACGCTGCCGGGCTACGAGATGTTCGACTGGAACGGCTTCATGGCGCCCGCGGGCACGTCCCCCGCCATCATCGGCACGCTGCACCAGACCATCGCGGCCATTCTTGCCGAGCCGAACGTGGTGCGCCAGTTGCGCGGCCAAGGGCTCCTGCCCATGCCCAACACGCCGGAACAGTTCGCCCGCTTCATCGACGCGGAGCGAGGCAAGTGGGCACGCGTCGCCAAGGAAGTGAAGATTCAACTCGACTGAGGAACGCCATGGGAATGGGTGTGGAACAACTCGTGGGCTTGCTGGCCGGGGCCTCCGCGGCCGCGGCCTATGAAGCCCTGGGCCGCCGCGGCGACCTGGATGCGTCCATCGCCGCGCAAGTGCGGGGGGCGGTCTGCGTCGGCCCGGCATACACCGTGAGCGCGCCGCCCCACCGCAGCGGATCGGCGAACCGGGCACTGGACCTGGCGCCCCCCGGTTCCGTGCTGGTCATCGACACCGGCGCAGACCCGGACACGTGCGCGCTGGGCGGCACCGGTTCGCTGGCCGCGCAGATGCGCGGACTGGCCGGCTGCGTCACCAACGGCCGCGTGCGCGACCTGGCCGAGATCCGCGCGCTGCGGTTCCCGGTATTCGCGCGCGGCGGCACGGTGCGCAGCAGCCGCAAGGACGGTACGGCCGAGTTCCAGATACCCGTGGCGATGGGCGGCCAGATCGTGCATCCGGGCGATCTGGTCTGCGCCGACGATGACGGCGTCGTCGTCATCGGCCGGCAGTATTTCGACACCTTCGCCGAGCGGCTGGCCGCCCGCCTGGCCTTCGAGCGCGACGCCGATGCCCAGGTGCGTGCCGGCGCCTCGTACGCGCAGGCCGTCAGCGGCCGGCCATGACCGGCCCCAAGCATGGAAGCTGCCACATGGGCATGACTCTCGTTGAAAAGATGCTGGCGCGCGCCAGCGGCAAGACTTCGGTCAGGCCAGGCGACATCGTGCTGCCCGAGCCCGAACTGGTCATCCTGCACGACGGCTACGTCGAGACCGCCTACAAGCAGTTGCACGACATCGGCTATCGCCGCGTCACGCATCCGGAGCGGGTGGTCTTCGTCACCGACCACCAGGTGGTCTACACCACGCCCGCCTCGATCCTGCGGGGCCGCGCCAACCGGCGCATCGCCGGAGAATGGCGCATCGGCCACTTCCACGATGCCGGCCAGGGCGGGCACGGCCACCTCTTTCCCATGGAAAGCGGCCTGGTCAGGCCCGGCATGTTCCTCTTCGCCTACGACATGCACTGCACGAACTTCGGCGCCATCGGGGCATTCGCGATGCGCGCGGGGCCCAACGTGGTGTCGGTGCTGGCCACGGGCACGACCTGGACCGTCGTGCCGCACACGCTGCGCGTCACGCTGGAGGGCGAGGCGCCGCCCGGCGTGCATCCCCGCGACGTCGGCTTCTGGCTGGCCCATCGGTTGACCTCGGGTGAACTGGGCGTCGAATTCGACTATCGCGTGGTCGAGTTCGGCGGTTCGTACTGCGACCGCCTGCCACTGTCGGGCCGCGTCGCGCTGTGCAATACCCTGACCGAGATCGGCGTGCTCAACATCCTGTTTCCGCCCATGTCGCCGCTGGGCTCGGCCCGCGACCCTAGCTGGCTGGAAAGCGACGACGACGCCCGATTCGAACATACGCTCGTGCTGGACGTCTCGCACCTGGAGCCGCAAGTGGCCCTGCCGGGCGCCCCCGATCGGGCCGTCCCCGTCGGCGACACGGTGGGCGTCGCGATCGACCAGGCCTACCTGGGATCCTGCGGATCCGGCATGTATGAAGACTTCCAGGCCGCCGCCGACGTGCTTGCCGGCCACCGCGTGGCAAGCGGAGTGCGTTTCATCGTCGTGCCGGGCACGGTCGAGACGGCCGGGCGCATGGCGCGCGACGGCCTCACCCAGCGCTTCCTCGACGCCGGCGCCATCCTGCTCCCACCCGGCTGTGGTCCCTGCGCCGGCGGCGCCGGCGGGCCGCTGGCCTCCGGCGAAGTGTCGATCTCGACCGCCGCCACCAATGGCCAGGGCCGCATGGGCGCGAAGGATGCCCACTGCTACCTGGGCAGTCCGCTCACCGTGGCCGCATCCGCCGTCGCCGGCAGGATCGCCGATCCGCGCCCGGGCACATTGAGGAGTCCCCGTCGATGAACTGGATACAACGCGGCACCGCCCACGTGCTGGGCCATGACGTTCCCCACGACGGCGGAGTCATGGCGTTCGACATCGTGCTTTCCCGCAACACGAATCCCGACGAACTGATCCCGCATCTCTTCGCCGAACTCGATCCCGGCCTGGGCCGCCGCATCCGCCCAGGCGACCTGATCGTCGCCGGCCGCAACTTCCTGGCCGGCAAGGCGCACAACACCGGCATCATCGCCATGAAGGCGCTGGGCCTGGGCATCCTGTGCGAGTCCATGTCGGTGCGCGCCTTCCAGGGCGTGGTCGCGCTGGCCGTACCCGCGCTGGCCTCTTGCCACGGCATCGTGGATACGCTGTCCGACGGCGACGAAATCGAAGTGGACTACGCCAACGGCACCGTCACACGATGCGCCACCGGCGAGATGCACCGCTACCCGCCCCTGGCGCCCGAGATACGCGCCATGATCGGAAACGGCGGCATGCGCGGCGCGCTCCAGGCCCATCTGCGCGCGCACCCCGAACTCGGCCAACCCTACGCGGAGTAGACTACGGGCCTTTCCTTCCAGGCCCTCCACCATGCCCTTGCAAGCCCACTACGCCAAGACCCTGCCCAAGCCCCGCTTCCGCTACACCCCCTGCATCCAGGCCGGCCCCTACTACCAACTGGCCGGCATGATCGCGCTCGATGCCCAGAGCGGCCAGCTGGAAAGCGGCGGTGTCGCCGCGGAAACGGACAAGATCATGCGCAACATGCTGGCCGCCCTGCCCGAATACGGCCTGGCCCTGGACCAGCTCGTCATCGCCCGCATCTTCACCACCCGCTTCGATCAGTTCGCCGAGATCAACCGTGTCTGGGAAGGCTACTTCCCCGAAGGCGCGACCCCGCCCGCTCGCACCGCCATGGGCGTCGTGGCGCTGCCGCTGAACGCCACGGTGGAAATCGAGTTCTGCTTCTACCGCGAGGCCTGATCCGCCCGCCCTCAGCCTTGCAGCGCGAGCGCGTTGGGGCCGCCTTTCAGGTAGGCCAGGATGCTGCAGGCGGTGCTGGCCGAGGTCTTCGGATTGGCGGCGGAGGGTTCGGCCTGCGTGTCGAAGCGAAACTCGCCCAGCACGCCGCGCGCCTCGACCCGATGGCTGTTGCGCGTGGCGGCCGGATCCGCGATCAGCGTGACCCGGGTGGCGTCCAGCCCGGCTCCCGCCAGGGCGACGGTGGCCGCCACGTTGGCATTCTGCGGATAGCGCCGCGCGACCTCGCGGGCGCTGCCTTCGAACACGACGGCCGGTCCGGCCAGGGCCTGCAAGTCGCAGGCCTGTTCCGCCGGGGTGCCCAGCCACGCGCGCGGCGGCTTGATGCCGGTATAGCGGACCTCGACCGCGCCGGCGGCGCGGGCCGTCGCCAGCGCATCCAGGCCGCCGATGGCGCCGCTGATCAGATGCAGCCGGCAGCCGGCCCGGGCCGCTTCTTGCCTCAACGTCCGCAGCAGGCCGTCGTCGGCCAGCGCGCCGGCCGACACCAGCGCGAAATGGCGGCCGCTGCGCAGCACGTCGGCGCCGTATTGCGCCACGGCGCCCTGGCCCGCCGCCTCGATCACCAGGTCGACGTCCCTTGCCAGCGACGCGATGTCGCCCACCGGCTTGATCGAGGACGGCAGCGAGGCCGACGCCTCGCCCTCCTTGCCCGCGCGCACGACGACGTTGCGTACGTCGGCGCAGGCATCGCCGGCCAGGGCATCCAGCAGGCCGCGGGCGATCCCGCCCAGTCCGATCACGGCTATGGTGGGTCGGGTCATTTGAGGTCCGCGTTCATCTGTTTGGAAAAAATCGCCGCGAGCTTGCTGGCGGCATCGAGCAGGGCGCGCTTCATCTTCTCGTCGTCGTAGCCCTGCATGCGCTGCGAGGGCCCGACGATGGACACCGAGAACATCACGCCGACCTGCGAAAGCGGTATGGGCGCGGCCACCGCGACCAGCCCGCGATCGATCTCCTCGCGGCAATAGGCGATGCCGGTCTTGCGGACCCGCCGCAATTCGTCCCGCAACAGCTGCGGCGAGGTAATGGTGCGGTCCGTCAGCGCCGGCAGCGGCTCGTCCAGCAGCGCCTCCCATTCCCGTTCGTCGCGGAAGGCCAGGATGGCCTTGGCCGAGGCCGCCGCATGGGGTGGCATGACGTGGCCCGGGTTGACGTAGCCGTGCCAGTCCTTGGGCGGCGTGGCCATGACGATGCTCTCGATGCGGTTGCCGCGCAGCATGCTCAGGAAAGCCGTTTCCTGGAACTGCTCGACCAGGCCGTACAGCACGGTATGGGCGACCGCCGCCATCTGGTCGGGCGAGATCGCCGTTCCCAGCAGCCGGCGCATGCGTCCGCCCAGGAGATAGGTGCGGCGCGCGTTGCCGGCCTCCGCCTCGAACGGCGGCTCGGCATCCAGGCAGCCGGCGCGGCACAGGCCGGCCAGCATCCGGTGCAGCGTGCCCTTGGGCATGTCCAGCGCGGCCTGTATCTCGCCGAACGCCAGTCCGGCGGGATGGCGGGCGACCAGTTCGATCACTTCCATCTGCCGTTCCAGCAGGAACCGGTTCTTGGACGACTCTTCTTCCACATCACCCCCCATGTGACCAGGCGAAATTTTGCCCGCAATGAAACGTCTTGACGAAATTACACCGAAACCTGCATTATGTTCCATATAACGATAGATTAGTTCCGAAAAACGGAACTATTTTTGCCGAGCCAGACCGGCTCTCTTCATCGAACCAGTGGGGAACTCCATGCGTAAGAACCATGCTTTGAAGCCGCTCGTGGCCGCCGCCATGGCAGCCGCCGTCCTGGCCGGTCCGGCCCACGCCGCCGACAAGAAAGTCAGCCTGCGGCTGTCGCACAACCTGCCCACCACCAACCCCCTGCACTACGGCGTGCTGGTGCCGTGGGCGAAGTCGATCGAGAAGGACTCGGGCGGCAGCATCGCGATCCAGGTCTTCCCCGCGCAGCAGTTGGGCCCCGCCAAGGACCACTACAACCTGGCCCGCGACGGCATCGCCGACCTGGCCTTCTATCTTGTCGGCATCGAGCCGGGGCGCTTCCCCATCGTGACCGCCGCCGAAATGCCCTTCCTGGTGGCCGACACCGCCAAGGGCTCGCGCGCGCTGTACGAGTGGTACCAGCCCTACGCCAAGAAAGAGATGGCCGACGTCAAGGTCTGCACCATGTTCTACGACGGCGGCGGCACCATCCATTCCAAGAAGCGCATCGAAAGCCCCACCGACCTGGCCGGCCTGAAGATCCGCTCGCCCAACGTCATGGCGGCCAACTTCTACCGCCTGTCCGGCGCCTCGCCCGTCCAGCTGTCGGCCTCCGACGCGGCCGAGGCGGTCGAGCGCGGCGTGGTGGACGCGATCTCGTTCCCGTGGAACCTGCTGCAGGCGCTGGGCGCCGATCGCGCGCTGACCTATCACCTGGACATGAATTTCTATTCGCTGGGCACGGCCATCCTGATGAACAAGTCGTCGTACGGGAAACTGTCGGCCGACCAGAAGAAGGTCATCGACAACCACTGCAACGCCGACTGGGCCGAACGCCTGCCCATGCCCTGGTACAACTGGGAACAGGAAGGCCGCGCCGCGCTGCTGAAGAAGCCGGGCCACACGGTCTACACGATCTCGGACGCCAAGGTCGGCGAATGGAAGGCCATGGCCGCCAAGGTCCGCGCCGACTGGGAAGCCAGCGTCAAGAAGAACCGCGTCGACGGCGCCAAGGTGTTCGGCGAACTGCAGGACACGCTGAAGAAATACAACGCCGCCTACTGATCGTCCGACGAGCATCGCCATGAAACAACGTCTGCTTGCCTTCCTCGAGTTCGTGCCATCGGTACTGCTGTTGTTCATGGCGATACTCACGTCCGTGTCGGTGGCCTCGCGCTACCTCTTCGCCTACCCGCTTCCGGACGAGTACGAGATCTCGCGCCTGCTGCTGAGCGTGGTGGTGTGCTGGGGCATCGCGGCGGCCTTCCGTCACAACGACCACATCCAGCTCGATATCTTCTGGAGCGTGCTCGGCCCGCGCGCCAAGCGCACGCTGACCCGCATCGGCGCGGCGCTGTGCCTGTGCATCATCGGCGGCTTCGCCTACGCCCTGGGCACCAAGGTCGTCGACGTCTTCGAAGCGGGACTGCTGACCGTGGACCTGGAACTGCCGGTCTGGGGTTTCTACACGGCGGCCTGGCTGGGCACCCTGGCCTGCTTCTTCATCCTGCTCCAGCAAGTCATCGCTCCCCCGGAACCGGAGGCCCATGACGGCCACCCGGACGCCACGGTCTGAACGGACGTACACCATGATCGGCCCCAACCTCGCCATCCTCATCGGCTTCGGCTCCCTGCTTCTGCTCTGCCTGCTGCGCGTTCCCATCGGCCTGGCCATGGGCACGGCGGGCATCCTGGGCTTCGGCCTGATGACCGGCTTCGAGCCCGCCTTCAAGCTGCTGTCCCACTCCGTCATCTCCACGTTCTCCGACTACACCATGGGGCTGGTGCCGCTGTTCATCCTGATGGGCGCGGTGGCCGTGACCTCGGGCATGAGCGGGGAACTGTTCCGCGCCGCCCAGCTCTGGCTGGGCAACTTCCGCGGCGGGCTGGCCGTGGCCACGGTGGCCTCGTGCGGCGGCTTCGCCGCCATCTGCGGCTCGTCGGCCGCCACCGCCGCCACCATGACCCGGGTCGCCCTGCCCGAAATGAAGAAGCACGGCTATTCGGAGCGGCTGGCCACGGGCGTGATCGCGGCCGGCGGCACGCTGGGCGTGCTGATCCCGCCCTCGATCGCGCTGGCCGTCTACGGCCTGCTGACCCAGCAAAGCGTGGGCCTGCTGTTCATGGCCGGCGTCGTGCCGGGCATCCTGGCCATCGCCATGTACATGCTGGTGGTCAAGGTATGGCTGGCCGTGCGCCCGCAGGATGCGCCGGTGGGCCAGCGGGCCGCGATGCGTGAACGCCTATCCAGCCTGACGCGGCTCGGCCCCATCATGCTGCTCATCATGTTCGTCATCGGCGGCATCTACGGCGGCCTGTTCACGCCCACCGAGGCCGGCGCCGTGGGCGCCGCCGGCGCCATCGCCATCGTCGCGCTGGGCAAGCGCCTGTCCTGGAACACCTTGTTCTCGTCGCTGGCAGAAAGCGTACGCATGGGCGCGGCCATCCTGCTGATCATGGCGGGCGCCGTGCTGTTCGGCTACTTCCTGGCCGTGACCGAGACCCCGCAGAAAGCGGCGCAACTGCTCATCGACGCCAACCTGGGCCGCTACGGCACGCTGCTCGTGATCATCGGCATCATGCTGGTGCTGGGCTGCCTGATCGATGCGCTGGCGGTGGTGATCCTGATCGTGCCGCTGGTCTATCCCATCGTGATGCAGCTGGGCTTCGACCCGATCTGGTTTGGCGTGATCGTGACCATGTGCGTGGAGCTGGGCCTCATCACACCCCCCTTCGGGCTGAACGTGTTCGTGATCAAGGGCCTGTCCAAGCGGACCGACATCTGGACCATCTACAAGGGTGTCACGCCCTTCATCCTCGTGGACCTGCTGCGGATCGGCCTGCTGATCGCCTTCCCCAGCCTGGTGCTGTTCCTTCCCGACATGGCGCGCTAAGCGCGTACTAGACGTACCCATGACCATGAAGATTGAGCCGCGCAACGGCCGACTGGTGCGCGTGCGCACCACCCAGCACGTCGAACTGACCGGATTCCTCGCGCCCGCCCCCACGGCGGACGCGCCCCTGCTGATCAGCCTGCACGGCCTGAGCGGCAACTTCGACACGAGCTTCACCTACGACTTCCTGCAAAGTCCCGACCTGGCCGGCATCCACCTGCTGTCCATCGGCTGCAGCGGACACGGGAACATCGCCATGTCGCGGGTCGGCGCCGAGCCGGCCTACAAGCTGACCGGCTCCGCGTTCGAATACTTCGACGACTGCATTCCCGACCTGGCGGCGTGGATGGATTTCGCCGCACGGTCGCACGGCGGCCCCATCGTCCTGATGGGCCACTCGCTGGGCGCATCGAAAATCCTGCGCTATGCCGCGGCAACCGGCGACGCGCGCGTGCGCGGCCTGGTGCTGGCCTCCGCCGCCGACCTGCGCGGCGCCTTCTTCGCCCTGCACGGCGAGGACCAGGCCGCGGCCTTCCTGGCCCAGGCCCGGCAACTGGTGGATGCCGGCCAGGGCCGCGTGCTGATGGGGGAAGACTGTGTCCTGGGCCTGCTGCGGCAGCGCATCTCGGCGCAGACCCTGCTGGACCGTTTCGAGGAAGGCCGGCCCGCCGATACTTTCGACTTCCACGGCCGCCGCTCGTCCCAGGCCTTCCGGGATCTCTCGGCGGTAACGGCACCTATCCTGTCGCTGTACGGATCCGAAGGCGAGATCGTCGGCACCGCCGGCGTGCGCGGCGCGATCGAGCTGCTGCGCGGCCATGCGACATCCGCGCTATCGTTCTCGTCGGCCGTGCTGGGCGGCAACCATTGGTACGCCGGCCACGAGATCGAGGCCGCCGCCGTCATCGCCAACTGGCTGGCCGGACACGTCCAGGACACGAAGGAACACCATGACTGACGCACGGGGAATCGCCGCGCTGGCCCAGGGCTACGCCCAGGGCAGCCTGGATCCGGTGGAGGTCGCGAGCCAGGCGCTGGACCAGGCCCGCGCCCCTGGCATGGACGCGGTCTTCATCACGCTGCTGGAAGCGCGCGCCCTGGACGAGGCCCGCGCCAGCCAGGCCCGCTGGCGCGAGGGCCGGCCGCTGGGGCCGCTGGATGGCGTGCCCCTGGCCTGGAAGGACCTGTTCGACATGGCGGGCACCGTCACCACCTGCGCGTCGGACACGCGCCGGCAAGCTGCCCCCGCCGACGACGACGCACCCGCCGTGCGCGCGCTGGCCGCCGCCGGCATGGTCAGCGTGGGCAAGACCAACCTGAGCGAGTTCGCCTTCTCCGGGCTGGGCATCAACCTGCATTTCGGCACGCCGCCCAACCCGTACGACGCCGTGGTCCCGCGCATCCCCGGCGGCTCGTCGTCGGGATCCGCGGTGGCGGTCGCCCGGCAGGTCGTCCCCTGCGCCATGGGCACCGACACCTCGGGTTCGATCCGGGTGCCGGCGGCCCTGAACGGACTGGTCGGATGGAAGCCCAGTTCGGCCCGCTACGATCAGCGCGGCGTCTTTCCTCTGGCGCCCTCGCTCGACAGCATCGGCCCCCTGGTCCAGACCGTGGCCGATGCCTGCCTGATCGACGATGCCCTGCTGGGCCGCGCGCCCACCCTGCGGACCGGCGCCGACCTCCCCGCCGCACGGCTGGTGATTCCCTCCGGCATCCTCATGAGCGAACTCGAACCGGGCGTGGCCGCGGCGTTCGAGGACACGGCCGAGCGCCTGGCCAGGCGCGGCTTCATCGTGGAACGCCGGGCCGTCCCCGTGCTGGACCTGACCCATCACCTGTTCGCCACCTTCGGCACGCTGGTGGGCGTCGAGGCGGCCGCCGTGCACCGCGAACTGCTGGATGATCCGGCCGCGCTGGCCCGCGTCGATGCCCGCATCGTCCAGCGGCTGCGGCTGGGGCAGGCCCTTCCCGCGCAAAACCGGCAGGCCTTGCGCGACAACCGGCCCCTGCTGGTGGCCGCCATGGCCGCTGCCCTGGCTCCCGGCGAAGCGCTGCTGTTCCCCACCGTGCCCATGGCGGCCCCGCCCATCGCGGCGCTGGCGGCCGATCCGGCCTGGTTCGCGCAATGCAATGCGCGCGTGCTGCGCAACACCATGGTAGGCAGCTACCTGGACATGCCCACGCTCGCCCTGCCCTGCGGCACCGACGGCGCGGGCCTGCCCGCCGGCATGAGCCTGGCCATGGCGACCGGCCGCGACGAAGCCCTGCTGGCGCTCGGCCTTGCCGTCGAACGCGAATTGGCGGCCTAGGGTCTGTTCACCACTTCCGGCGGCCGGCCAGCGTTTCGGCCAGCAGCCGGAAATCGCCCCGCAGCGACCACCATGGATGGGTGAAGGTGGCGGGACGATTCTTCTCGAAGAAGAAATGTCCGGTCCAGGCCAGGCCATATCCGCAGGCCAGCGCGGCCACGAGCAGCCAGGGCTGGCGCAGCCCGGCCGCCAGCAGCACCAGGATCAGGGCCAGGCTCGTGCCCACGACGTGCAGGCGCCGGGAAACCGGGTGAGCGTGTTCCCCCAGGTAGAACCGGTAGAACTCGTCGAAAGTGCGATAACGCCGCGCGGGTCCATGCATTTTTCCGCCCTTCCCGAGAATACCTAGAAATGAGTAATGCCCTTCTTGCGTCACGCCGTATATCATTCTGTAACTGAATTCCAATTCCATGGGGGAATCGCACAGATGAGAATACTCGCCGAAAAGGGGCAATCGACCGCGCCCTCGGCCCGGTCCGGGCATCATGGCATGCGCCAGGGCCGGACGGCCGTGGCCGTGATGCTGTTGTCGGCCGTGCTGGCCGCCTGCGGCGGCGGCAGCGGAGCCAAGCCGGAACCCGAAGCCGGCAAGGTATCCGGCGCCGTCACCTACGACTTCGTGCCGGCCGCCCGGTCCACGGGTCTGGACTACGCCGCTGCCCGCGCCCTGCCCGTGCGCGGCGCGGTGGTGGAAGCCTTCAGCGCGACCGAGATCCTGGGCAGCACCGTGACCGATGCCCAGGGCAAGTATTCCCTCGTGCTGCCTCCGGGCCGCGAGGTCAAGATACGGGTGCAGGCGCGCCTCTTGCGCGAAAGCAAGGAAGGCGCCTGGAGCGTGGCGATACGCGACAACACCAAGCCGGGCTACACGGCGGTTCCCACCAACGCGCCCATCTATGCCATGGAAAGCAAGTCGCTGTCCGTCCCCCAGGAAGGGGTGGTCCTCGACCTGCACGCGGCGTCGGGCTGGACCGGCAGCAACGCCGCGGGCAAGTACGCCAGCGCCCGCGCCGCCGCGCCGTTCTCGGTGCTCGACCAGGCCTATGGCGCCATGCAGCGCTTCCTGGCCATCGCGCCGGACCTGAATTTCCCCCACCTGAACATCTACTGGAGCGAAAACAACGCGCCGTCCGAAGGCGAGCCCAAGAACGGCGACATCGGCACCAGCCACTTCAATCCGGAAGGCCCCGCCCCCGGCCTGTACATCCTGGGCAAGGCCGACGTCGACACCGACGAATACGACACCGGCGTGCTGGTCCATGAATGGGGCCATTACTTCGAGGGCCGGATCTCCCGCTCGGACTCGGTGGGCGGCGCGCACGGCGAAGGCGACAAGCTCGACATGCGCGTGTCCTGGGGCGAAGGCTGGGGCAACGGCCTGGCCGGCATCGTACGCAACGATCCCATCTACATCGACACCTCGGGCCAGAAGCAGCAGGACAGCTTCTTCTTCGACGTCAGCGCCTTGCCCGCACCGCCCAACGATGCTGCCTGGTACAACGAAGCGGCCATGCAGTATTTCATCTACCAGCTCGCGCAACTGCCCGGCGGCTTCGAGACCACGATCTCCATCCTGCGCAACGAGCAGAAGCTCACGCCGGCCTTCACCAGCATCTTCCCGTTCGGTACCGCCCTGGCCAAGCGCCTGACCGACGCCACCGTGATCGGCAAGGTGAACACGCTGCTGACCTCGGTCGGCACGCCCACGCTGGACGAGCTGGACGACTGGGGCGGCCCCGCGTCCTATACGATTCCGACCGTGCCGGCCGAGATCGCCAAGCCCTACGTCCGCTTCGATGCGCCCGCCGCCGGAGCCCCCGCCGCCACGCAGCAGGTATGCGTATCCAACCTGCTGGGCGGGGAATACAACAAGCTGGACCAGGGCCGCTTCCTGCGGCTCGACGTGCCGAGCGCGGGCACCTACCGGCTGAGCGCGACGCTGGTCTCGCCCCCGGCTCTCGTGACCAAGGCCCACTTGTGGCTGTCGCGCCAGGGTGTAAAGATCCAGGAAGACGACGAAGCGGTCGAGGGTGCGCTGGAAGCCGGTACCTATACCGCCTTCCTGGTGGATACTGCCCTGACCAGCGGCGACGACGATGAGGACGAGGAAGGCAGTTCCGCGCCCGCCCCCGGCCCCACCCCGGTCCCCGCCAACACCCGTGTCTGCTACCAGGTGAGTCTCGAACGTACTTCCGCAGGAGCTCTGTAATGCGCCCGCCTCTGAACATCTCCGCCGTGCGCGCTCGCGCGCCGCGCGCCGCCGTCACCCGCCTGGCCGTCCTGCTGGCGGCCGCCCTTCCCATTCTTCCCGCCTGCGCCCATGAAGCCCGGCAGGCGCCCGCCGCGACGGCCGCGGCTACCGGTGCCAACGCCTTCGTGGCACGGCCCGGCAAGCCCGGCGACGTCGTTGCCGTCTCGGTCCGCGCGCCGTCGGCGCCGCTGGCCACCGGCCCCACCTCCGTGGGCCTGTCGCTGCGCGGATCGCCGGGCGTGACCCAGGTGGAACTGAAGTATGGCGTCGAAGGCGCGGTGCGCGTGGACGCGGCCTCGCCCACCGTCGTCCCGCTGGATGCCCAGCGGCGCGCCGTCGTCGAGGTGCCCGTCACCGTGCTGGGCACGGGCGTGCACTACCTGAACGTGTACGTCACGGCCAACGGGCGGCATAGTGCCTTCTCGGTACGCCTGGACGCCGGCCAGGCCGCCACCCAGAACCGCAAGCAGTCCGCGCCCGACCAGGGCGGCTTCGTCGTGCTGCCGGCGCAGGAAACCCGTTCCGGCGGGACCGCGCAATAGCCTGGCCTGCGGGCGGCGCATCCGCGCCGCCCCTCCCGCGCGCCGGCCGGGCGCCATGCCCGGCCGGCCGCGCAACGCTCAATCCACCTGCACACCCAGCATCTTCGCAAGCTCGCCCTGGCGCCGGTATTCCTTATGCACGAAATCGGCGAACTCGCGGCGGGTCATCGGCGAGTTGATCGAACCCCGCTCCTCCATGGAACGCTCGAACGCCGGATCGCTCAACACCGCGTTCACCGCCTGGTGCAGGCGATCCAGCCTTTCGGGCGGCGTCCCCTTGGGCACGAACAGGCCATCCCAGGCGAACAGCTCATACCCGGGCACCCCGCTCTCGGACAGCGTGGGCGCCTCCGGCAGCGTGGGAATGCGCTGCGGCGTCGACACCGCCAGCACCTTGATCTGCTTGCTCTTGGCCAGCGGCACCAGGTACGGCGCCACGTCGATCATGAAGGACACGCGGCCCGACCGCACGTCGGTCGATGCCGGCGCGCCGCCCTTGTAGGGCACGTGCGTGAGGTCGATCTTCGCCATCTGCTGCAGCAGGCCACAGGCCATGTGCGAGGCCGTGCCATTGCCCGCCGAGGCGCAGGTCAGTTCACCCGGATGCTTCTTCGCGTAGCCGATCAGTTCCTGCGTGGAATTGAACGGCGAATCGGGGCTGACGAACATCACCATCGAGATGACCGAAAAGCGCGCGACCGGTTCGAAATCGTCCGGGGCATAGCCCACCGACTTGTACAGCCAGTGGTTGGTCGCCATCGTGCCGTTCGTGCCGAACACCACCGTCTGCCCGTCCGGGGCGGCACGGGCGCCGGCGGCCGTGCCGATATTGCCGCCCGCTCCGGCCCGGTTGTCGATGATGATGGGCTGGCGCAGCTGCTTTTCCATTTCCCGGGCGTACAGCCTGGCCAGCGTATCGCCTCCGCCGCCCGCGACGAAAGGCACGATCATGGTCAGCGGACGCTGGGGCCAGTCGGAAGCGCCGGCCGCTGCGGCACCCGACACCATCGCGCCCAGCAGGGCCAGGGTGCCGAGGATGCGGGCCGGCTTCCCGTTCTTTTTCACATGCATGCTTGTCTCCTGTTGTGTTTTCGGATCTGGCCCGGTCAATCCACGCCGGCCTCGAGCAACTCGACCGGATCACCGTAGCGGGCGGCGATCCCCACAACCTCGGGATCGCGCAGCGCACACAGGAAGCCCTGGTCGATCAGGGTGTTGGGCCCCGCCGTGACGGTGGCGTCCAGGCAGACCAGGTCCATGTGCACGGGCGGCTCTTCCCAGTCGGGCAGCACGCGCCGGATGTAGTCGCTCGGCTTGGCCAGGTCGATGCCGAAATGCAGCGCGCCCGGCGCGTTCGAACCGGCGGGATAAATCGTGTGGCGCGGCGCCTTCGGATTGAAGCCGCAGCCGCCGCCCTCGATCATCCGGCCGCCCACCAGCATGTCGCGCAGGATGTCCGCTTCCTTGGAACCGCCTTCGACCGCGCTGACGTACTCGCCCTCGAAACGCACGGCGATGCGTTCCTCGAAGGGCCGGGCGAAGCCCACGGCCCACTGCGGATAGATCACGCCCGACATCGGCGTCTTGACGGCATGGTCGTTGCGCACCGACGTCCGGTCCCACAGGTTGGGGCCATGGGTGGGCAGGTAGTGCACGTAGCAGCCGGGCTCCTCGGCCGTCGTCACGCCGCGCCAGCGGTTCGACGACAGCATCGTGTCGCGCGTTTCCGGCGTGAAGCCGATGCGGAAATCGGTCCCGCGCGCATCGGTGAAATGCAGGTCGAAGTCCTGGCCTTGGGGATAGCGGCCAGCCGTGGCCCGGCACAGCGCCCCGACGATCTCGCTCGGGAAACGCGCCTGGGGCGTATGCAGCAGGTCGAGATTGCGGAAATAGGTGATCTTCACCCAGCGCTGCCCCTTCTTGCGCATCGCGATGCAGAACGGATCCTCGATCGAACAGAACCACGTGGACACGACGAAGTCCGCCTGCTCCAGCAAACCTTTCACTGGTTCCGGCACCTCGGTCACGCGCGAGTCGGGCTCGGTATAGACGCGCACCTGCGCGCCACGCGCCTTGGCCAGCCCCACCACCGCATCGACCACACGGGTGTCGAGCAACTGGTCGGTCAACATCAGCACGCGTTCGCCCGGACGGATGGCGAACACCTTGGCGAAATTGTCCAGCGCCTGGAAGAAATGCTTGGTCTGTACGACCGAGTCGGCCAGCGCAGGCGGCAGGCCCACGAAGGCGGAAGATGGAATCATGGCTTCCTCTTACTTAGAGCTATAATTAAATTGCGTGCAAATTATTGGATAAAACGATTTTTTCTTCAATATAAATCTAATTTTGCATGCAAATAATCGTTTGTCGGGCATAGCGGTTACTATCCTCCGACACAGGACACCCATGCTCTACCGGTAGATGGCCACACAAATACACACGGTCGCAGGCGAACTGCGCCGACGCATCATGTCCGGCGCCTACCCACCCGGCGAACGGCTGGTCGAACTGCAGCTCGCGGCGGACCTGGGCGTCTCGCGCACGCCTATCCGCCTCGCGTTCGAGGAACTGGTCAAGGAAGGCCTGCTGGAGCGGCTGCCTACCCGGGGTTTCCGGGTCAAGGCCGTGGACCTGGACGACCTCGCCAACGCCCTGGACGTGCGCGGCACGCTGGAAGGCATGGCGGCACGGCTGGTGGCCGAACAAGGCGCGCCTGCGGAAGTGGCGCAAGCGCTACGCGACTGCGTGGAAGAAGGCTGGAACCTGCTGGAGGACGCGGCCGCCGACGGCTATCGCGTGGAAACGCCCCGTTGGTCCGCCATGAACGAGAAATTCCACGCGGTGCTGATCCAGGCCGCCGGCAACCCGCCGCTGGCCAGCGCGCTGGCGCACGTCTCGCAGATCCCGCTGGTGGGCGCGGCCGTGCTGGGCCTGGGCCTGGACGACACCATGCCGCAGCCCGAATACGCCTACATCCATCGCGCCCAGCAGGACCACGACGACATCGTCGCGGCCATCGAACTGGGCGAAGGCGCGCGCGCCGAAGGCCTGATGCGCGAACACGTGCGCCGCAGCCGCGACAACAAGCGCCGCATCTACCAGCTCCGCATCGACGCCCTGCGCCGCGCGGCCAGGTAAGGACACGGCGCGGCCGCTACAATAGAGCCCATTGCAAACTATCGCGGAACAGGTGGTCACATGGCTCGCATGATCTATTGCGTCAAGCTCAAGAAAGAAGCCGAAGGTCTGGACTTCCCCCCCTACCCGGGCGAACTCGGCACCAAGATCTGGCAAAGCATTTCCAAAGAGGCCTGGCAAGAGTGGGTCCAGACCCAGACCCGCCTCGTCAACGAAAACCGCCTGAACCTGGCCGACGCCCGCGCCCGCAAGTACCTGCAACAGCAAATGCAGCGTTATTTGTTCGAAGACGGCAACGTGGAAGCCCAGGGCTACGTCCCGCCGAATTAAGCCCCCCCGTACTAAGCCCCCCCTACGCGCTTCGCGCGCCCCCCAGGGGGCGATGCGGGTGGACCGGCGGAGCCGGATCCACCGCATCCTGGGGTAACAACGGGCTGGCGGGGACTGGCGATACTGCCTGGCAGCCGCTTGGATTCAAAAAAACGGCCTTGCATAGGATGCAAGGCCGCTCTTGTATTCGTGATCGGTTCAGGCCCAGGGCGCAGCGGATCCGGCTTTGCCGGTCCGCCAGCGCCGCCCCTTGAGGGGCGCGGCCATGGCCGCGTGGGGTGGGCTTCCCTTCCGGTCCACCCGCATCGCCCCCTGGGGGGCGCCCGAAGGGCGTAGGGGGGTCTACCCCACTACCCCGCAGCAGCTTCCCGTTCGACGTTGTCCACGCCCGTGTGGCGCACGTCGCGGCCCTTGACCATGTAGACCACGAGTTCGCACATGTTCTTGGCGTGGTCGCCGATGCGTTCGAGCGCCTTGGCGATGAACAGCAGCTCGATCGAACGCGAGATCTTGCGCGGGTCTTCGATCATGTAGGTGATCAGCTGGCGGATCACCCCTTGCCACTCCGAGTCCACCGACTTGTCCTGGCGGACGACCTGGGCCGCGGCCTGCGCGTCCAGGCGGGCGAAGGCGTCCAGGGCCTTGCGCAGCATCGTGACCACGGTATTGGCCATGTGCCAGAGCTCGACGGCGGGCATGTTGACGCGGCCGGCCTCGTGGATGAGCTTGGCCATGCGGGCGATCTTCTCGGCCTCGTCGCCGGCGCGCTCCATGTCGGTGATCATCTTGATCACCGTGATGATCATGCGCAGGTCGCCGGCGGTGGGCTGGCGGCGGGCCAGGATGTGGCTGCACGCCTCGTCCAGGTCCACCTCGAAGCGGTTGACCTCGGTATCGCGCACGATCACGCGC
This sequence comes from Pigmentiphaga sp. H8, assembly GCF_003854895.1. NCBI lineage: Bacteria > Pseudomonadati > Pseudomonadota > Betaproteobacteria > Burkholderiales > Alcaligenaceae > Pigmentiphaga > Pigmentiphaga sp. H8. Next base: position 3,532,164 of record NZ_CP033966.1, read on the forward strand.
TCCAGCGCGGCAAGATCGCCGTTGGCCAAGCCGTCGATGGCGCCGGTGATCTGGGACTCGACCAGGCCTCCCATCTGCAGGAAGCGCGACCGGACCTCCTCGAGTTCGGCGTCGTATTGTTTGTGGGTATGTTCAGTCATGCCGGCTCCCAGCGGAAGAACAATGGGCCTGGCCGTTTGTGCCCCGGCCGCATGGGCAATGCATCGCGCAGTATATGAACGTCATGTGACAGGAATATGTCTTGGCGGTCCGCCGCGCGACGAATGTAGGCTAGGCGTGGCGCGGCTTGTCGAGCCGGCGCACGCCGGACTGCGTGGCCAGCAGGGCCACGTCCGCGCCGCGCAGCGCGAACAGGCCGCAGGTCACCACGCCGGCAAGGTCGTTGATCACCTTTTCCAGGCCCTGGGCCTCGGCGATCCGCATGCCGTGCACGTCCAGGATGACATTGCCGTTGTCGGTGACGAAACCTTCCCGCAACCTGGGCTGTCCACCCAAGAGGCGCAGCGCGCGGGCCACCGCCTCGCGGGCCATGGGGATCACCTCGACCGGCAGCGGGAAGGCGCCCAGTTGCTCGACCAGCTTGGACTCGTCGGCGATGCAGATGAAGCGCTCGGCCACCGAGGCGACGATCTTCTCGCGGGTCAGTGCGCCGCCGCCGCCCTTGATCATGTGCAGGTGGTCGTCGATCTCGTCCGCGCCGTCGACGTAGATGGGCATGAAAGCCACGTCGTTCAGGTCGAACACCGGCAGCCCGTGGCCGGCCAGGCGCGCCGCGCTGCGCTCGGAACTGGCGACCGTGCCGCGGATGCGCCCCTTGTAGGCGGCCAGTCCGTCGATGAACAGGTCGGCCGTCGACCCCGTGCCGACTCCGATGACTACGTCGGGCGCCGCCACGTCGGCGACGAAGGCAAGCGCCGCGTCGGCCGCCTGCTGTTTCAGTTCCTGTTGAGAAAGCATAATAGGTGGTGCAAAGACGGTGCTAAGGGTTGCCAGCAGACACTTTAGCACTTGGACGCGCGAACGCCACCGGCGTTCCGGCCGACGCGTGGGCACGCGCGCACTGAAGGGGCATTCATGCTGATAGAAATAGACATCATCACCACACTCCTGGTCGCCATCGTGGTGCTGCTGATCGGACGCTGGCTGATCGGCCGGATACCGCCGCTGCAGCGGTACAACATTCCCGAACCGGTGGTGGGCGGGATGCTGGCGGCGATCGTCATCACGATCGCCAAGGTCGCCGCCGGCACCGAGCTGTCGTTCGACATGGCGCTGCAGACGCCCTTCATGCTGGCTTTCTTCGCCACCGTGGGCCTGAGCGCCGACGTCAGGACGCTGGTACGCGGCGGCCGGGGCGTGATCCTGTTCCTGGTCGCCATCGCCATCATGCTCATGCTCCAGAACGCCATCGGCCTGGCGGGCGCCTTCAGCATGGACCTGCATCCCCTGAACGGGCTGCTGGCCGGATCGGTCACGATGCTGGGCGGCCACGGCACCGGCGCGGCCTATGCCACCCAGTTCTCCGACGTCGACAACCTGCAGGGCGCCATGGAACTGGCCATGGCCTGCGCGACCTTCGGCCTGGTGCTGGGCGGCATCATCGGCGGCCCCGTCGCCCAGCGCCTGATCACGCGCCATGGCCTGACGCCGGGCGACGGCGCCTCGGCGCCATCCGGCCAGGCCAGCGCCGACGCGCCGCCCGAAGCGTCCCGTCCGCTGACCATTCCGCTCTTTCTCGAAACCCTGCTGCTGATCGTGGCCTGCGTGGTGGCCGGCGGTACGCTGGGGGAACTGATGAAAGGCAAGGTGCTGACCCTGCCGCCCTTCGTCTGGACACTGTTCACCGGCGTCGTGCTGCGCAACGTGCTGGGCCTGGCGCGCATCCGCGAAGTCGACGACGGCGCCGTGCAACTGTTCGGCGGCGTCGCGCTGTCGCTGTTCCTGACCATGGCGCTGATCTCGCTGCGGCTGTGGGAACTGGTGTCGCTGGCGCTGCCCATCCTGGCGATCCTGGCGGTACAGACCGCTTTCGTCGCGGCCTACACCAGCCTGGTCACCTTCCGCATCATGGGTGGCAACTACGACGCCGCGGTGCTGGCCGCGGGTGCCTGCGGCATCGGCCTGGGCGCCACGCCCACCGCCATCGCCAACATGCAGGCGGTCACCAACAAGTACGGCCCCTCCCCCCAGGCCTTCCTGATACTGCCCATCGTCGGCGCGTTCCTGATCGACATCACCAACGCGCTGGTCATTCAGGGTTATCTCAGCCTGCCTCTTTTCGGCTTTTGACAGCGAGCGCAACCATGATCCGACGATTGCTTCTCCTCGTCCTGGCCGCGGTGCTGCTGTCCGGTTGCAGCCGCGGACCCGACCAGTCCCAGGTCCAGGCCGCCGTGGAGCACCGCCTGCAGGCGGTCTTCGCCAAGCCGGTGCTGAATGTGGAATCCCTGCGGCGCCTGGGCAGCGGCCCGCTGGCCGACGCCCCCGACGGCGCGGCCCGCCGCATCGTCTATTTCAACGGCCGCTTCCGCCTGGCCCGCGACTATGCCTTCAGCGACTGGCAGTCGCTCAATCCGGCCGCGCTGGCCACGCTGCTCGGCGCCACCGAACGCGGCGTGGAAGGCATCGCGCGCGACGGCAACCGCGCCGGCGACCTCCTGCAGGTCCGCGGCTCGGTCACCTTCCGCGAAGGTCCCGACGGATGGCAGGCGGTGGACTTCGTGCCGCCGCCACAGGCCACGGCCAGCCAGGCCGCAGCCGGCTCGCCGGCCCGGACGACCATCGAGCGCATCCAGAACCTGTTCAATACCCTGCCCCCCAACAGCCCGCGCGCCCGTGCCATCATCACCGAGGAACTCGCCGCGGCCGACCGGCAGATCACGCGCCGCCTGGACCGGCTGCGCCGCGCCTTCGTGGTGGCGGGCGGACCGGAAGCCGGCGAGTACGATCTGGTCGCCCGTACCATCGCCGCGCGCCTGACGGCACAGGGCTTCAGCGCCAGCGGCTCGTCCACCCAGGGCAGTATCGAGAACCTCCAGTTGCTCCAACGGGGCGCGGCCAACATCGCGCTCGCGCAGGGCGACATCGCCAGACAGGCCTACCTGGGCCAGGGCGCCTTCGGCGGCACGGCCCACAACCCCGACTTGCGCGCCATCGCGAGCCTGTACCCGGAAGCCTTCCACATCGCGGTGCTGGCCGACGGTCCGGTTCAGTCCATCGCGGACCTGCGCGGCCGCCGGCTCGACGCCGGCCTGGCCGCGTCCGGCACCCGCGCCTCGACGCTGCAGGTGCTGGCGGCGCACGGACTCCCGGCCGGCAGCGTGGAACTGGTCTCCAGTACCAACTTCGACCAGGCGGTACGGGCCCTGCTCGACAAGCAGGTCGACGCAATCGCCAGCGTGATCCACGCCCCGGCGCGCCAACTGCAGCGCCTGGCCGCCGACCATCGCCTGCGCATCCTGCCGCTGTCGCCACCGGCCATCGCACAACTCGCGCGGGACGATCCCGCCTTCGTGCGCCTCGTGCTCGCCCCCGGCACCTATCCGGGCCAGGGCGCGCCCATCGCGACGGTGGGCGTCACCGCGCTGCTGGTCACGGGCACCGACACGCCCGCGGACGAAGTGCGCGGCGTGCTGCAGGCGGTGTTCGAACAGGCCGATTTCGTGGCGGCGGGCAGCCCGGCCGGCGGACAGATCACGCGCGCGACGGCTCGCGAAGGCGTGACCATCCCCATGCACGACGCCGCCGAGCGTTATTTCAAGGCTGAACCGGCGCCGCGTTAGATCGGAGTCAATCCCCCGGCGGCCATGCCCGCGCCAGCAGTTCCGCGCACACCGCGTCGCCGTGGCCGGTGTCGCTGTCACCGTACAGCCAGCTGGCCTGCGCCAGCCGGGCCGCCACGAACGCGTCCCCCACCAGCCCCCCCGGCGCGTCCACCAGCAGCGCCGCCTGCATCAGCCCGGCCAGCAGGCCGGCGATGCGGCGCGCCTTGAACTCGGCCTCGCCGTTGCCCGCGCACAAGTCCATCCAGGTCTGCCAGGCCGAGCGGAACTCCGGGCTGCCGCTGCCGCGCTCGCGCAGGTGCTCGCCCAGCGCTTCGAACGCCTGGGGATCGCGCCGGATCGCGCGCAGCACGTCCAGGCACATGACGTTGCCCGATCCTTCCCAGATCGCGTTGACGGGCGCTTCGCGGTAGAGCCGGGGCATCGGGCCGTCTTCGACGTAGCCATTGCCGCCGCATGCCTCCATGCATTCGGCGATGGCCGACACGGCCCGCTTGCAGACCCAGTACTTGGCCGCCGGCGTGACGATGCGCCGTATGGCCCGCTCCAGCGGCGCATCGGACTCGAAGGCGCGCGCCAGCCGCAGGCCCAGCGCGGTCGCGGCCTCGCTTTCCAGCGCAAGATCGGCCAGGACATGGCGCATCAGGGGCTGCTCGCGCAGCGGCCGGCCGAACGCCTGGCGCCGCGAGCAGAAGTGCAGCGCCTGGACCGTGGCCTGCCGCAGCAGCGCGGCGCTGCCCAGCACGCAGTCCAGCCGCGTGTAGGTGGCCATCTCCACGATGGTGGCAACGCCCCGCCCCGGCTCGCCCAGCATGGCGCCCCAGGCGCCATGGAACTCGACCTCGGCGCTGGCGTTGCTGCGATTGCCCAGCTTGTCCTTCAGGCGCTGGATACGGACGCCGTTGCGGCGGCCGTCGGGCGCGTAGCGCGGCACGAAGAAGCACGACAGGCCTTCATCGGCCTGGGCCAGCACCAGGTGGGCATCGGACTGGGGCACCGAATAGAACCACTTGTGGCCCTCGAGCAGATAGCCCCGCCCCCGGCCCGGCGCCCCGCACGGCACGGCCCGGGTCGTGTTGGCCCGCACGTCCGAGCCGCCCTGCTTCTCGGTCATGCCCATGCCTATCAGCACGCCGCGCTTGCCGGCCACCGGCGCATCCGAGGCATCGTAGTGGCGCGCATGGAGACGCGGCAGCCAGTCGCGGGCGAAATCGATGTCACCGGCCGGCTCGCGCGCCAGCACGGGAATCGCGCCGAAGGTCATGGTGGCCGGGCACAGCGTGCCGGCCTCGACCTGGCCCTGCATGAGGTAGCCCGCCGCCCGCGCGACCATGGCGCCCGGCGCGGGCGCCGCCCATGGCCCGGAATGCAGTCCGCGCGCGACGATGCCCGTCATCAGGACATGCCAGGCGGGATGGAAGCGCACCTCGTCGATGCGCCGCCCGACCGGATCCAGGGGCACGAAGCGCGGCGGGTGCTCGTTGGCGTCGCGGCCCGCGTCCATGGCCTCGCGGCTGCCCAGCCAGCGTCCCTGCTCGCGCAGGGAGACCTCGGCATGGCCGGCCCCTTCGCGCCGGACCGCTTCCCGCAGCGCGGGATCGGTGTCGTACAGGTTGTAGCCGGTGCACGGCTCCACCACGTTGAACGCGTCGTCCCGGTCGCTGTCCGTCATGATCGCTCCCCCGCCGTCGCGGCGGCATCGTCGCCATGCGTCGAGTGTAGCGCCGAGCGCCAGCGGGTCAGGCCGCCGCGGTCTCCGCCGGATCGCCGTTGCGCAGCCTGGCCACGTCGCGCAAGGGCGGCGAACCGAACAGGCGGCTGTATTCGCGGCTGAACTGCGACGCGCTTTCGTAGCCGACCCGGCGCGCCGCGCTGCCGGCATCCAGCAGCTCGGACAGCATCAGCGTGCGCGCCTCGCGCAGCCGCAGCTGCTTCTGGAACTGCAGCGGGCTCATGGCCGTGACGGCCTTGAAATGGTGGTGCAGCGAGGACGGGCTCATGTTGACCGCCTGGGCGAGCGCCTCGATGCGCAGCGGTACGGTGTAGTTTTCCTTGATCCAGGCGATGGCGCGGGCGACCTGGCTGGAAGCCCCGGCCGACAGGGCCGCCTGGCGCAGCCGCCGGCCCAGTTCGCCGGTCAGCACCCGGTACAGGATCTCGCGCTCGGCCAGCGGCCCCAGCACCGCCAGGTGCTCGGGCGTGTCCAACAGGCGAACCAGGCGCAGCATGGGCTCGATCAGGGCCAGCGGGGTCGTGCCCACGGCCAGCCCGCGCATGCCCGGTGCCTCGGACGCCGGCGGCAGGCCGTGCTCGCCTACCAGTTCGCCCAGGCGCTGCGGGTCGATGTCCAGCGCCACGCACAGGTAGGGCTCTGCCTGCGACGCGCAGGTGATGCGGGCCTGCACCGGCAGGTCGAACGAGGACAGCAGGAAGTGACGTTCGTCGTACTCGTAGACGGCCTCGCCCAGCTCGACGCGCTTGGCACCCTGCGCGGCGATCGTCAGCGAAGGCCGGTAGAAGCCGCAGTTGGATTCAGAGGGACCGGAGAAGCGCACGAACGACAGCCCCGGGTAGGTGCTGGGGTGTGCCCCGTCGACCGGGGCGTGCCGCGCGATGCGGCCGGCCAGCTCGCGCCGCGCGGCGGCCAACTGACCGGGTTCCTCGTCGCGTGGGACGCTATCGGCGGGAAAGGCCGGCTGGGACATGGTCATCGTGGAAAGCGCAGGACAAGCGACGATATTGCCATGCTCAGACCGCCTTGCGCAAAGGCGTGCGGATCGGCAGGGTCCGCACGCGCTCGCCGGTCGCGGCGAAGATCGCGTTGGCCAGCGCCGGCGCCAGCGGCGGCACGCCGGGCTCGCCCACGCCGGTGGGATCGTCCTGGGACGGCACGATGTGCACCTCGACACGCGGCATCTCGTTGATGCGCAGCACGGGATAGTCGTGGAAGTTGCTCTGCACGACGGCGCCCTTGTCCAGCGTGATGGCGCCATGCAGCGCGGTCGACAGCGCGAAGCCTATGCCGCCCTCCATCTGCGCCTTGACCACGTCCGGATTGATCGCCAATCCGCACGCCACGGCGCAGACCACGCGGTCCACCTTCAGTCCGCCCTCGGCGTCCACGCTCACCTCGACCACCTGTGCCACCACGCTGTTGAAGGACTCGTGCACCGCCACGCCCCGGCCCCGGCGCACGCCGCTTTTCCCCGCCGCCAGCGGACGGTCCCATTGCGCGGCGCGCACCGCCGTCTCCAGCGCGGCCAGGTGGCGCGGATGGCCCTTGAGCAAGTCGCGCCGCAGCGCGACCGGATCGCGGCGCGCGGCATGCGCCGCCTCGTCCACCAGCGTCTCGGCTGTGAACGCGGTATGCGTGTGCCCGACCGACCGGTACCACTGCACGGGCACGCTCACGTCGTCGGGGGTATGCAGCTCCACGCTCAGGTTGGGGATGCCGTAGGGCAGGTCGGACAGGCCCTCGACCGAGGTGGCGTCGATACCGTTCTTGATCATGAATTCCTCGAACACGGAACCCTTGATCAGCGACTGTCCGACCACGCGCACCTGCCAGGCCTGCAGCCTGCCCCGCTCGTCCAGGGCGAGCCGGGCGCGGTGCAGGTAGGCGGGCCGATAGTATCCGCCGCGCATGTCGTCCTCGCGCGTCCAGACCATCTTGACCGGAACGTCGAACCCCGCCTTGCGGGCGCCCTGCGCGATGGCGACGGCCTCGACCACGTAGTCGGCATGCGGGCTGGCGCGCCGGCCGAAGCTGCCGCCTGCATACAGCTGATTGATCGTGACCCGCTCGGGCGCAATGCCGAGATAGTCGGCCACGGCTTTCTGGTCCATGGTCTGGAACTGCTCGCCGTTCCAGATCTCGCACCGGCCGTCGCCCAGTTGCACGACGCAGTTCAACGGCTCCATGCTGGCGTGGGCCAGGAACGGGAACTCGTAGTCCGCCTCGATCACCTTGGCGGCCTGGGCGAACGCGGCCTCGACATTGCCGCGCGCGGCGGCGGGCAGGCCAGGGCGCGCGGCGGCCTGGCGATACCGGGCCAAAAGTTCGTCGCTGCCCTCGGTATAGGCGCGGCGCTCGTCCCATTGCACCTTCAGGGCATCGCGCCCGGTGCGGGCGGCCCAGGTATTGCGCGCCAGCACGGCGACACCGGCCGAACGGTGCGCCGACCCCTCGAAGGGGATCGCGGCCACCACGCCGGGAACGGCCAGGGCGGCACTGGCGTCGTAGCCGGCCACGGTCGCGCCGAAGCGCGGCGCATGCGCCGCGATCGCGATCAGCATGCCGGGCAGCTTGACGTCCTGCGTGAACCGGGCGCGGCCGTGCACCTTGTCGGCCGAGTCCGCGCGCCGCAGCGACGCCTTGCCGATCAGGCCGAACTCCTTGGGCGATTTCAGCCGGGGCTTGGCAGGCACCGGCTGCGCCGCCGCGGCCCCGGCCAGTTCGCCGAATCCGGCTTTCCGGCCCGAGGCGGCATGGCGGACGACGCCTTCGCGCACGGTAATCGTGGCCGGGTCGACCTTCCAGGCCTGCGCCGCCGCGCCGACCAGCATGGCGCGCGCGGCGGCGCCCGCCTCGCGCATCTGCTTGAAGGAGTTGGCCATGGCCGTGCTGCCGCCGGTACCCTGTATGCCCATGGCCAGGTTCTTGTAGCGCGCGGTGTCGGCGGGCGCGCCTTCGACCCGCACCTGCGCCCAGTCCGCGTCCAGCTCGTCGGCCACCAGGGTCGCCAGGCCCGTATAGGCCCCCTGCCCCATCTCCACGTGCTTGGCATACACCGTGACCCGGCCTTGGGCATCGATGGACAGAAAGGCATTCGGCGCGAAGGCATCCGCCCCGTCCGCCGCCGGCGTCGCGGCCAGGGCGCCGGGCAGTTGCCAGCCCAGCACCAGCACGCCCGCGCCCTGCACGAAGCGGCGGCGGCTGACATTGACCAGCGAGGCTTGCTGGCGATCCGTCGTGTTGTCGAGGGTGAAGATCATGATGCCTTCCTCCTCAGGCCAGTGCCTGGGCGGCGCGATGGATGGCGGCCCGGATGCGGACATAGGTCGCGCAGCGGCACGCATTGCCGCTCATCGCCCCGTCGATGTCCTCGTCCGTGGGACGCGGGTTCGTGCGCAGCAGCGCGGCGGCCGACATGATCTGGCCCGACTGGCAGTAGCCGCATTGCACGACGTCCAGTTCCTGCCATGCGGCCTGCACGGCCCGGCCCACGGCGTCGTTCCCCACGCCTTCGATGGTCGTGACCGGCTTGCCTTCGACCGAGGAGACCGGCGTCACGCAGGCGCGCACCGGCGCGCCGTCCACATGCACCGTACAGGCGCCGCACAGCGCCATCCCGCATCCGTATTTCGTGCCGGTCAGGTTTGCCAGATCGCGCAGGGCCCATAGCAGTGGCATTTCGCCGGGCGCGTCCAGCGCAGTCTGTTTGCCATTGATCTCGAGCTGAATCGCCATTGCCACGTCCCCTGCGGAAAAGATGCCGGATCCCTATCCGGCCGTGACAGAGGTTACGTAAGGCGGCTACCTGGGGACAATACCGATTCCTGCCTGTGTTTTGCCTGATCCTGCAAACCACGGATCAGGCCCGGCGTCACGCGAGGTTGAGCTGCCACGATATGCCGAACCGGTCGGCCACCCATCCGAAGCGACGGCTGAAGCCGTAATTGCCCAGCGGCATCAGCTCCTGGCCGCCGTCGGCCAGCGCGGCATGAAGCCGGTCGATCTCCTCCTCCTGGTCGCACTCCACGAACAGCGACACCGACGGGGTGAAGTTGAAGGCATGGGGAGCCGAACTGTCGATCGCCATGAAGCGCCGGCCGTGCAGCGTGAACCATGCGGTGCGGACGGTGCCTTCGGGGTCGCTCTCGCCGGGACCGTAGCGGTCGATGCGGTCGATGGCCGAACCGGGGAACAGCGAGACGTAGAAGCCGATCGCTTCCTCGGCCCGGCCATGCCGCTCGCCCGAGAACATCAGGAAGGTGGCGATGTCTTTCATGGATGATGCTCCTGTCGTGTCTGGCCGGACGCCGCGTCACGGCGCCTCGACGAGTTTCCTCAAGCGCCCGATGGCGCGGTCCCACCCGGCCGAGACCGCGTCCAGGAAGGCTCTTGCCTCGTCCACGCGGCGTGGATCGAGGGTGTACAGCACCTCGCGGCCCTGGCGCTCGCGCACGACCAGGTCCGCCGCTTCCAGCACCTGGAGATGCTTGACGATGGCCTGCCGCGAGATGTCCCGGCCCTCGGCCAGCGCGGTGGCCGACAAGGCCCCGCCGGCCAGCAGGTGGGCGACCAGGGCCAGCCGGGTCGCGTCGCCCAGCGCGGCGAACACCCGCGCCAGCTCGTGCTCACGCCCCTTCGACATGGCGCCGGATGTTGTCGGCCTGGGCGGCCCATCCGCCGTCGTTCATCATGAAGGCGCGTTCGCGGCGGTGCGCCGGCACGCGCTCGAATCCCGACTCGGTGATGGTCAGCCGCGTGCCCTCGGGCACGGTCTCCAGCTGGAACTCGACCAGGGTCGTGGGCTCCTGCTCGGGATCGCACTCGGCATCGATGCCGAACGGCACCCAGCGAAAACTGAAAACGCGCGGCGCTTCCATGCGCTCGACGGTGCAGAACACCGCGTGGGGAAGCGGCTGGCGTATCGCGGCCGGCTGCAGGCCCAGCGAGGCCTGGTAGCGCGTGATCTCGTCCTGGTCGAACCCGCCCTCGAAGCTGCCGGTAATGGCGCGGCCGGGGGCAAAGGGCTGGTCCAGCTTGACGCCGAACCACTGCGCGAACTCCTGGATGTCGGTCAAGGCGCGCCACACGCGCTCGACCGGCGCGCGCAACACGACCTGCTTTTCGATGCGGTCGAGCGATGTCATGGCGGAACTCCTATTGCAACCGTTTGGTTGCAATATACAGGTCCATCCAGACGCGCAACGTTTCTGTTGCACACGCTTACGGAAACCGGCCTTCCGGCCAGGCGATGTCACACCATCAGTTCGATCAGGAACGGCGCCTGCCTGCCGAAGCTGCTCTTCATCAGGTCCGCGCAACGCTCCAGCGTGGTGGCCTGCGCCGCCTCGACGCCCATGCCATGGGCAAGCTTGACCCAATCGAGGGGCGGGTTGCCCAGGTCCAGCATGCTCATCGCCGTCTCGCCCGGCGTCGCGCCCACGCTCGCGTACTCGCCGATCAGGATGTTGTACTTGCGGTTGTTGAGAATGATCGTGGTAACGGGCAGCGCCTCGCGCGCCTGCGTCCACAGCGACTGCAGCGAGTACATGGCGGAACCGTCCGCCTGCAGATTGATCACTCTGCGCTGCTTGCCGGCGCCAAGCGCCGCGCCGGTGGCCACGGGCATTCCATCGCCGATGGCGCCGCCCGCCAGATGCAGCCAGTCGTGCGCGGGCGCGCCGTGCGTGAACGGGTAGAAGCCCCGGCCGTAGGAAATGCTCTCGTCGGACACGATGGCATGCTCGGGCATCGTCGCCGCGAGCGTGCGGGCCAGGCCTTCGGGCGTGGGCAGGCCGGTTCCCGGGCTCGGGCGGGGGCCGGGATCCGGCATGGCCGCCGCCGGCGCATCGAGCGCCTGCGCCAGCGCCCGAAGCGCCTCGACGGGATCCTGGTCCGGGCGGGACAAGACATGGAACCGGGTATCCGGGTGGTACTGGATCGAGGGCTTGCCGGGATAACCGAAGAATCCGACCGGCGGCTCGGCGCCCACCAGGATGATGTGCCTGTACCGATCGAGCGCCTGGATGGCGTGGTCCATGCCATAGGGCACCCGTTCGAGCGGCATGCGGCCGCGGCCGCGCGCCAGATGCGCGGTCACATAGCTGGCCATCACCGCCGCGCCCGTCGCATGGGCGACCCGCCAGGCAAAACCCTGCGCCTCGCTCAGCACGCCATGCCCCGCCAGCAGGATCAAGACGTCGCGGCGATCGCGCAGCAGGCGTGCCACCGCCTCGACCGCCTGGCCGTCGATGGCGGGGGGCAACGGCGGATCCATGGGTTCCCCGGGCACGCCCCCCTCTTGCCAGGACACGTCGGCGGGCAGGATCAGCGTGGCGATCTGCCCCGGGAAGGTGCGCGCCGCGCGCACAGCCTCCACCGCGTCCCGTCCGAGATCAGCGGTCCCGGCGCTGGTGCGCACCCAGGCCGAAACCGTCCGCGCCATGCCGGCGGTATCCGCGGTCAGCGGCGCATCGTAGGGGCGATGGTAGGTCGCCTGGTCACCCACGATGTTGACGATGCCGCTGCGCGCGCGGCGCGCGTTGTGCAGGTTGCCCATGCCGTTGGCCAGGCCGGGGCCGCAGTGCAACAGCGTGCAGGCGGGCTTGCGGGCCAGCCGGAAATAGCCATCGGCCATGCCGGTGACGATGTTCTCCTGCAAGCCGAGCACGCACTTCATTCCGGGGCTCTGGTCCAGCGCGGCGACGAAATGCATTTCGCTCGTCCCCGGATTGGCGAAGCAGGTATCCACCCCGGCGGCCAACAAGGTTTCCACCAGGCTCTTCGCGCCGTTCATCCGCAAACCTCCTTGTCCAGACATGTTTCAACGCTTATCGGCCGGCCATGTTGGCATTCGGCGCCGCGGAAGGCGACGGACATTGCGGAGCAAGTGTCTCCTTTGTTGCTTCAGCGCGTTTTTCTACAGCGAGGGCGGCAAGGACGGCTCCCCGGCCATTTTTTCCAGCTTCGCCCAATCCGTGATGGAGATCTTTCCATACCGGATTTCGACGATGCCTTCTTCGGCCATGGCACGCAGCACCCGGTTGACCACCTGCCTTCGCGTTCCCAGCATCGTGGCGATTTCGACCTGCGACAGGCTGACGTCCGCGGACTCGATGCCGCGCCGGGATCGGGCATGGATGGCCTTCAGCAATTGCGCGACCCGGGCATTCGTCGGGTGGGTGGCCGCGCTTTCGAAATGATCGAGCGCGCGCCGGTGCCGCTGGCCAAGCCCGGCAAACAGCGTGAACGACAGCTGCCCATCCTCGCACAGGATTTCACGCAGCAGGGGCGCCGGAATCCTGACCAGGATGCTCTTCTGCTTGCATATCGCCGTGTAGAAATAGGGCACCTGGGTCAGGACCGGCCCCAGGCCGTGGTAGTCCCCCGGCAGGTGCAGACCCGCCGTGAAGTTCCTGCCAGACGGCGTCCCGCGCACGAGATGCATGGACCCCGTTGCCAGGATGTACAGGAAGTGGGCGGTTTCCCCGGTCCTGATCAGACAGGTGTCCGCCTCGACCGTGCACAGGTCGGCTGCCGACACGAGGCGAGAAATCGTCTCCGCGGGCCATGTAGAGAAAAGCTCCGACTGGGATATCACCAGCCTGACCAACGTATTTTCCATAACCTCGGATTTCCTCGTGCTTGCCTACGACCACGGAAGAGGCCTTCTCCCGCCGGACACATAGCAACAAACAGGACAATCGCCGTGCTTTCCTCATTGTTGCGAGATACCGGGCTACCTACACTTTGCGCCGGCCTGCCACCCCTGGCCCAGAGCAATGCTATCAAGGACCCGCGATGAACATGACGGCACCTCCCCTTCCCGGCTCCGGACCGGCCACGGCGCGCACCGCCGGCGCCGTCCTGGCCGGCCAACTCGCGCTGCACGGCGTCAAGCACATTTTCTGCGTTCCCGGGGAAAGCTATCTCGCCGTGCTCGATGCGCTGCTCGACGTGCCCGTGGAAGTCACCGTCTGCCGCCAGGAGGGCGGTGCCGCGATGATGGCCGAGGCACAGGGCAAGCTGACGGGAACCCCCGGCATCTGCTTCGTGACGCGCGGCCCGGGCGCCACCAACGCCGCGGCCGGCATCCACGTCGCGAGCCAGGACTCGACGCCGATGATACTGTTCGTCGGCCAGATCGAGCGCGGCACCCGGGGCCGCGAGTGCTTCCAGGAACTGGACTACCAGGCCGTTTTCGGCACCATGGCCAAGTGGGTGGTCGAGATCGACGATGCCCGGCGCATTCCCGAATTGGTCTCGCGCGCGTTCCACGTGGCCACCTCCGGCCGTCCCGGTCCCGTGGTGGTGGCCTTGCCCGAGGACATGCTGGCGGAAACCGTCGACGTGCCGGATGCGCTTCCCTACCGGATCACCGAGACCCATCCGGCGCCGGATCAGATCGAGCAACTGCGGACACTGCTGGCGGGCGCGCGGCGCCCCCTGGCCATCCTGGGCGGCAGCCGCTGGTCCGCGGCCGACGTCGGGCGCTTCCAGGATTTCGCCCAGGCCTTCCAGTTACCGGTAGTCTGTTCGTTCCGGCGGCAGATGCTGTTTTCGCAGGCCCATCCCTGCTATGCGGGAGAACTCGGCTACGGTGCCAACCCCAGGCTGCTGGACAGGATCAGACAGGCCGATCTCGTCCTGCTGGTCGGGGGCAGATTGTCCGAAGTCCCGTCGCAGGGCTATTCGCTGCTGAATGTGCCGACCCCGGCGCAGACACTGGTGCACGTGCACGCGGACCCCGACGAACTTGGCCGGGTGTATCGGGCCCATCTGGCCATCAATGCGACTCCGCGAGGATTCTGCGAGAGCCTGGCGGCCCTCCAGGCCGCGCCCGGGCGCGAGGTGCGCGAATGGACGCGCGAGGCGGCAGCCGATGCGCTGCGCTGGCGCGACCTGTCCGACATCCAGGTTCCCGGAGCGGTCAAGATGCCCGCCGTCATGCGCGCCCTGCAGGCGGAACTGCCGCGGGACACCATCGTCTGCAATGGCGCCGGCAACTTCTGCACATGGGCCCAGCGATTCTGGCCGTTCGAGGCGTTCGGCACCCAGCTGGCGCCGACCTCCGGTTCCATGGGCTATGGGTTTCCCGCGGGCGTGGGCGCCAAGCGGCTGTACCCGCAGCGGACGGTACTGGTGCTGGCCGGCGACGGCGACTTCCTGATGACCGGCCAGGAATTCGCGACGGCCGTCCAGTACAGGCTCCCTCTGATCGTGCTCCTGGTCGACAACGGGATGTACGGAACGATCCGGGCGCATCAGGAACGCGGGTATCCGGGGCGCGTCTCCGCCACGACCTTGCAGAATCCGGACTTCGTCGCCTATGCCCGCGCATTCGGCGGGTACGCCGAGCGGCTGGCCACGGCCGAGGACTGCGGGCCCGCCCTGCGCCGGGCATTGGCCTCGGGCCTGCCCAGCCTGCTGCACTGCGTGATCGACCCCGAGGCCATCACGCCTTCTTCCACGTTGACCCAGCTGCGCACCCAGGCCCTGGAACGCCTGGAGAAGGCAGCGCGCGAGGCGGGACCGGCATGAACTATCCCGATACGCGGCTCTTCATCGCCAATCAGTGGCAGGATGCGGCCGACGGCCGTACCCTGCCGGTCGTCAACCCGGCCACCGGCACGGAAATCGGCCGCCTCAGCCACGCGGGGATCGCCGACCTCGACCGCGCGCTCCTTGCCGCGCGGCAGGGTTTCGACACCTGGCGGAACACGCCGGCAGCCGAGCGCGCCCGGCTCATGCGGCGAGCGGCGGCACTGCTGCGCGAGCGCGCGCCAGGCATCGCGGCCATCATCACCCGGGAACAGGGCAAGCCCCTGGCCGAAGCGAAGCACGAAACCTCGATGGCGGCCGAAATGATCGAGTGGTTCGCCGACGAAGCATTGCGGGTCTATGGACGCATCGTACCCTCGCGCGTGCCGGGGGCCCAGCAACTGGTGCTGAAGGTCCCGGCGGGCCCGGTCGCGGCGTTCACGCCCTGGAACTTCCCGATCAATCAGGCGACGCGCAAGATCGCGGCGGCGCTGGCCGCGGGCTGCTCGATCATTCTGAAGGCCGCCGAGGAAACCCCCGCGGCGGCGGCGGCCCTGTTCCAGGCCTTCGCCGACGCGGGGGTGCCGCCGGGCGTGATCGGCCTCGTCTACGGCAACCCCGCCCAGATTTCCGCCCACCTGATCGCCCACCCCGCGATCCGCCTGGTATCGTTCACCGGCTCCACCCCGGTGGGCAAGCAGCTGGCCGCGCTCGCCGGCCGGCATATGAAGCGGGTGACGATGGAACTCGGTGGCCATGCCCCCGTCATCGTGGCCGACGACGCCGACATCGACCTGGCGATACGGTCCGCCGGCGCCGCCAAGTTTCGCAACGCCGGCCAGGTCTGCATCGCCCCCACCCGCTTCCTCGTGCACGACAGCATACGCACGGACTTCGCGTCCGCACTGAGCGCCCATGCACGGAGCCTGCGGCTTGGCGACGGCCTCGCCTCGGACACCCAGATGGGACCGCTGGCCAATCCACGCCGGCTCGCGGCCATGGCGCAGCTCACCGAAGATGCGGTACGGCGCGGCGCCTCGATCGAGACCGGCGGCGAGCGGCTGGGCACGGCCGGCAACTTCTGGACACCCACCGTCCTGACTGGCGTGCCGCAGGATGCCAGACTGCTCAACGAGGAACCCTTCGGTCCGATTGCCACCATCCAGGGGTTCGCGACGCTGGAGGAAGCGATCGCCGAGGCGAACCGGCTGCCGTATGGACTGGCCGCCTATGCCTACACGCGCTCGCTGAAGCATGCACACCAGTTGACGCAACACGTCCAGGCCGGAATGCTGTGGATCAACCAGCCTGCCGCCGCCTGGCCGGAGCTGCCTTTCGGCGGAGTGAAGGACTCGGGCTACGGCTCGGACGGCGGCCCGGAGGCCCTGGAGGCCCATCTCGACACGCGGCTCGTATCCGTGATGAACGTATAGAGCCGCCCGGCCGGCCCGGCTACTGCAGTTCGATCCTGGCGTCCTGGATCACCTTGCGCCACCGGGCTATTTCGCTGGAGATCAGCTCGCGCGCCTGCGCCGTCGTGCCGCCCAGCACACGCGACCCATTGCTCTCGAGGCGCGCCCTGATCTCCGGATTGTTCAAGACGTTCTGCATCCCTTTGTTCAGGCGCTCCACCACCGCCTCGGGCGTCTTCGCGGGGGCCAGCAGCATCCCCCAGGACGCGACCTGGACCTTGGAATAGCCGAGTTCGGTGAACGTCGCCACATCCGGCAGCCTGGGAGAACGATGAGCGCCGTTTCCTATGGCCAATGCGCTCAGGCCGCCATCGGCGATCAGACCATACATCGGCTGCAGATACTCGAACGCGATATCTATGTCGCCGCTCTGCAAGGCGGTATTCAAGTTCGCCGCCGTCTTGAACGGGACGATGGTGTAGTCGAGTTTCGCGTTCGACTTGAACAGCTCGGCGGTCAGATGCTGCAGCGTCCCGATAAGCGATATGCCCACGGTGAACCGGTCGCCCTTGGCCTTCGCTTCGCGGACCACGTCCTGAACGTTCTTGAGCCGGGATTTGCTGCTGGCGAGCATCAACACATCGTTGCTCGTCATGGTCGAAATCGGCACGAAGCTCTTTTCGATATCGTAGGGAGGCGTGCGGAACAACGACTGGCTGATCGCCGTCCCGACGCCGATGTATATCACCGTGTAGCCATCGGGCGCCGCGGCGGCCACCTGCCTGATCGCCCCGATCCCGCCCGCGCCAGGACGATTCTCCACGACGACCTGCTGGCCGAGATCCTCGCCCAGCGCGTTCGCGACGATGCGGGCGATGCCGTCGGCGACGTTGCCCGCCGCGAACGGCACGACCAGGGTAATGGGCCTTGCCGGAAAGCTGCCTTCGGGTGCCGCCGCCATGGCGGGCAAGGCACAGGCCCCCGCCAACAACGCGCAGGCGTACTTCATCGCTTGGTGTCTCATTTTTCTCTCCTCCTTGGAGCCCGACTCAATCGGTTTCTTTCACGTAGCCCATGAGCTTCGATGGCTGGTCGAGCCGCCGCCATTGCTTGGGCGGCTTTCCTGTCTCGACGGCGTCCATTTCGCGCCAGAGGATCTTTCTCAGCATCGAGATGCCGCGGTCCGATGCCCCCAGGCATTCGCTGGCCCGGTCGGCGATGGTTCCCTGGCCGATCAGCGCCACGTAATCCTGGGCGCTGGTCAGGCGCACGAGCGGGTCGTCGGGATAGTGCCCCGCGAACAGTTCGTCGTGATGGTCGGCCGAGTTGTAGTCATCGCATTCGTCGAAGTAGCGCTTCAGGGCTTCGTCCGCTTCCGGCGACGTCGACGGAGCCGCCCGCAGGGAAATCCGTATGGTGTGTTCGTCATCGACGGGCACCATCCAGTTCGTCACTTCCATCCAGGGGTCGCCGGCCTTGACGCCGGGAATGACGACCGTGTTGCCATAGGGAAACGTCCAATCGCTGACGCGGACCTGGGTCTTTTCACCAAGCCTGCGGACGGCGGTCTGGCATATCCCCGCCGAGGTTTCCTCATAGCTGATCTCCGGCACCTCGGCGGGGACGGCTTCGCCGAAGGCGCCCACTTTCCCCATCTGGTGCGCGAAACTCACGTGCACCGCATCCAGGGAATTTTCCGCGACCTGAAGCCAGTTGCACGGCCATATCTCCTTGCGCTGCAACAGGAAAACGCCTTCCTGCTCGCAGGAGCTCCTGCGGACAAGATCGAAATCCGGCGGCGCCCCTTCCCCCATGTACGTGAAAATCACGCCGCAGTATTCCCGGACCGGATAGGCGCCGATCCGCACACTGCCCTCGCTGCCGGGGCGCTCGGCCGGCCGCTCGGTGCATTGGCCGCTGCCATCGTATTTCCAGCCGTGGTACATGCAGCGCACTTGGTCGCCTTCGATCCAGCCGGTGTGCAGCAGCGTGCCCCGATGCGCGCACCGGGCCCCCACCAGATGGACGGTCCCGCCCTGGCCGCGGTAAAGCGTCAGGTCCTCGCTCAACAGGCGGACGCGCTTGGCAGTCCCCGCCGCCACGCTTTTCGAAAGCGCGATGGGGTGCCAGAACTGCCGCAGCACCTTGCCCATGGAGGTGTCGCCCGCGGTTTCCGTCAGGCGCCTCAAGCGCTCCGCCTGCTTGTGCGAACTCTTGCCGTCGATTTTTTCCATGTTCATCCCACCTTTACGCACAGCGGCTCCAGTCCGCTGACCTGGATTTGCAGATCGTCGCCCGTGGCAAGAAAGCGATTGCGCGCGGAACCGACCCCCGCCGGCGTGCCGGTCGCGATGACGTCGCCAGGCAGCAGCGTCATGTAGGACGACAGCGCAACGATGAGTTCCTCGGTGGAGAAGATCATCTCGGTCATGCTCTCGTCCTGCACGACTTCGCCGTTGAGCCGGGTGGAGATCCGCAGGGTGCGTGCGCGCAAGGCGTCGACGATGTCCGGCCCGCAGGCAATGGTCGGGCCCAGGGCGGACGCGCCGTCCAGCCCCTTGGCCGCGGTCCAGTCGGGCCAGGTCTTCGCGTCCGGTCCGAGAGGGCCGAGCGACACCCGGGTCAGGTCGCGCGCCGAGCCGTCGTCCAGCGCACAGACCCCGGCGACGTGATCCAGTGCCGTTTCGAGCGTCGCATCCTTGCAGACGCGGCCGATGACGACACCGATCTCTCCTTCGTAGTCGAACTTCGCCGTCATTCCCGCGTTGGGATTCAAGACTCCGCCGTGCGCGACGAAATTCGAAGGGGCCTTGTAGAAAATGACCGGGCGGATGGGAGGAAGCGTCTTGGCTTCGGCGCCATGTTCCCGGTAGTTGACGGCGACGGCAAAGACCCGGGATGCCCGATCGAGGGGAGGAAGGAGCCGTGCCTCGGCAGCGGACACCCTGCGGGTGGGGCTGCCGGCGCCCGTTTCCAGGATGCGGGGAAGCTCATCGCCCTCGCACACGATATCGACGTAGCCGTCCTTGGGGCAGCCGACGACGACCCTGTCGCCGACGAGATAGCGCCCAACGCTGAAATGCCCGTTTGTCACTGTCATCTTCATTCCACGAATCCATGAACAAGTGCCGCCATCTTGGCACTCGCCGCTTCGAGAGACGACGGACAATGCGAGGCAATTGTCTCCTTTGTTGCTCCTGCGTTCTTTCTCTTTATTCGCTCCTAGCCCCCGACCCGCCCCGCCATCGCCGCCGACACGAACAACCCCAGCACGCACATCATGCTGGCGACGTGCGCGGTCGAACGCAGGGCGGGTTTGTCGCCCAGGTAGCAGCCGATGAACAACAGCCGCGCCGCGACCCACGCCAGCGCCCAGGCGTCGGCCTGGTTCTGCGGGGTACCCGCCAGGTGGGCGATGATCACGGCCGCGGCGAAACCCGGCAGGGTCTCGAACGCGTTCAGGTGCGCGCTCCAGGCGCGCTTGGCGATGCCCTGTATGCGGTTCGGGAAATCGCGCGGATCGCGGTTGTCGCGCAGGGGCCGGGCGCGGTTCCGGGCGATGCCGAAGCAGACGTAGGGCATCAGTATCGCGACGAACACACACCAGAATGCGAGGGTCATGCCGGCCTCCCGGGGTCTGGCCCCGCGTCTCCTAGTTTTCCGCTTCCCCATCGGCCTCGTCGGCCGCGAGGTTGTCGTCCTCGGTCCCCAGCAACTGGCGCGTCTCGCCTTCCGGCAGGGCCTCGACGGTTTTCAGGTTGCGCAGCATGGCGCGGGTGCGCACCTCGGTCTGCCCGATCTTGTTGCTGGCGGTTTCCAGCGTCTTTTTCACGCTGGCCAGCGCATCGCCGAACTTGCCGAACTCCGACTTGACCGCGCCCAGCACTTTCCAGACCTCGGACGAACGCTGCTCGATGGC
Source organism: Pigmentiphaga sp. H8 (assembly GCF_003854895.1). Classification (NCBI taxonomy): domain Bacteria; kingdom Pseudomonadati; phylum Pseudomonadota; class Betaproteobacteria; order Burkholderiales; family Alcaligenaceae; genus Pigmentiphaga; species Pigmentiphaga sp. H8. The sequence continues at coordinate 3,552,549 of NZ_CP033966.1, forward strand.
CAGCGTCCGGAATCCCATCTGCAGGCTGTTCAGCAAGGCGGCCAGAGTGCTGGGGCCGGCCACGTTGATGCGCAGCGCGTGCAGCTTGTCCATCAATCCGGCGCGCCGCAGCACCTCGGCATACAGCCCCTCGGTGGGCAGGAACATGATGGCGAAGTCGGTGGTGTGCGGCGGCGCGATGTACTTGGAACCGATGCGGCGCCCCTCCAGCTCCACGCCGCGCTCGAAGGCCTGCCCGGCGGTACGCACGGCATCGAGGTCGGCGCGCTCCTGCGCGTCCACCAGGCGCTCGTATTCCTCCTTGGGGAACTTGGCGTCGATCGGCAGCCATACCGGCACGGCCTCGTCGCCGCGACCCGGCAGGCGGATGGCGAATTCCACCAGTTCGTCGCTGCCGGGCACCGGCTTGATGTTGCGGGCGTACTGCGCCGGCGTCATGGTCTGCTCGATCAGCATGCCCAGCTGCACTTCGCCCCAGGTTCCGCGCGTCTTCACGTTGGTCAGCACGCGCTTGAGGTCGCCCACCCCGGCCGCCAGCGACTGCATCTCGCCCAGCCCCTTGTGCACGGCCTCCAGCCGGTCGGAGACCAGCTTGAAGGACTCGCCCAGCCGCTGTTCCAGCGTGGCGTGCAGTTTCTCGTCCACGGTGCGGCGCATCTCCTCGAGCTTGACGGAGTTGTCGGCCTGCATGTCCTTGAGGCGCTGCTCCACGGTGGTACGGACCTCGGCCATGCGGCGCTCATTGGCCTCGGTCAGCACGCGCAGTTGTTCCGAGAAACGGTCGGCGAAGCGTTGCAGGGCCTGCGCGCTCTCGTCGCGGTTGGCCGCGGCGTCGCGGGTCAGAGAAATGCGCAGCGCCTCGAAGCGTTCCTGCAATTGCGCCGTCAGCGTGGTCAGGTTCTGGGCGAAGGCATCGAGCTGCTGGTTCAGCACCTGGGCCTGTTGCGCCTGCTGGCCGCCCAGGGCATGCAGGCCCTGGGCCAGCGTCTGGCCCAGTTCGGTGCGCAGTCCGCGTGTGGACTCGGCCAGTTCCGACCGCAGGCCGCGCTGGCTTTCGGTGATGTCGGCCCGCAGCGTGCGCTCCAGGCGCTCCTGCTCGGTCAGGATCTGGTCCAGGCGCGGATCCGCCCCCGGTTTGCGCAGCAGCGCCAACAGTGCGAACAATGCCGCGAGCACGGCAGCGGCGGCGCTGCCCCACAACAGGTATTCGGTCAAGACTCGGCCCCCAAAACCACGGATTTTAGAGGGAAGACGCGGCGGACGGCGCCCGGCTATCCCAGGTAGCGTGCGCGGGGCCTGAGCATCACCCCCGCCATGCGCTGTTCGATGGCATGGGCGATCCACCCGGCCGAGCGCGCCAGCGCATAAAGCGCCCCCGACGAACGGCGCGGCAGGCCCAGGGCATGGCACAGCACGGTCAGCGCCGCCTCGGCGGTGGGCGCCATGCCGGTGCGCGCCTGGACCGCGGCCAGGTACCCGGTCCAGTCCGGCCGGCGTCCGCGCGTGGGCTGCGCGCCCGCCGCCAGGGACAGGAGGGGCGCGACCCGCGGATCGCCCTGGGGGTACATGCGATGGAAGAATCCCGGCGCCCGGCCGCTGGAGCGCAGCGACTCCTCGATGCGCGCCAGGAATCCCGCCTCGTCGGACGCTTCCAGCAACAGGTCCTCGATGCGCCGGTACACCCGCCGGCTGCGCGAATTGCTGTGCACGCTGAGCGCGGCGTTCAGGCAGTGCGGCAGGCTGGCGCCGCTGGAGGCGGCAAGCCGGACGGCCACGGCCTGGGGCGTCAGGTGATGATCCGCCAGCAGTACCAGGGCGGCGTTGACGGCGCGCTCGCGGACCGGGTTCGCCGGCGTGCCGACGGCCCTCAGGATGTGGGCCGCGAGTGTCTCCCCTTCGCGGCCTACGACGAACCCCGCTTCCGGGCCCAGGTAGCCCAGGCAGCCGGCGAACAGGGACAGCGCGGCGCGCGCGTCGGCCAGGGTCGTGCCATGCCGCGTGTCGTGGCGCGAGTCGCCCGCGACCGCGAGCAGCGAAACCGCCGCGCTGAAGTACTGGATGGGCTCCATGGCCCCGTCCAGCTTGCGGAACACGTGCACCGCCAGCGCCGGCAGCGGCTCGGGCGGCCAGGTTTCGGGCTCCTCCGGGCGCACGCCGGTCCACAGCAGCTCGGCCAGGTTCTCGAACCGCTCTCCGCTTGCCGCCAGGTCGACCGCGGCAAATCCCCTGTAGGCCGGCCCCCGCGGCGTGATCTCGGTCACGGCGGTCTGGATGATGGGCTCCGACCAGTGCGGCTGGTGGCTACCCCCCTTCGAGGGTCCGCCTTCGGCCCGCGCGCGGCTGCGCGATCCCATCCGCTCCACGTCCTCGCGCAGGTACATGACCGGACCGTCGTCGCCCTGGCGCTGGCGCCGTATCCACCCCCGGCTGACGTAGGCATAGAGCGTCTGCTTCTTGACACGCAAGGCCTTGGCCGCGTCGTCGGCCGTCATGTAGTGGACCTCGTCGATTCCGGGCATGTCCTGGCTCCTGTTCCCCATGCATTCCGGCGCTGGATATTGATCAATAAATCAACTTCTACCCGCGGAATGGCCTGGTCTATGCTTGGCCAATCATGTTCCATTCGGGCACCCCGTCCAGCAGCATGGATCGGCCTGGGGGACATCATATATTGATTTGAATCACGCTCAAGCAATATTGATCAACATGATATTTCCCTCACCCGGAGCAGGCCTCCCATGATCATCGATACCGATTCCCACGTCATCGAATCCGAAGCGACCTGGGCCCATCTCGATCCCGCCTACCACGCCCGCCGGCCCCTGCCTTTCGCCGCCCCCACGGACACGGGCTTCCAGGACTGGAACACCTTCTGGGTCATCGACCGGAAACTGCGCCATTTCGGCGCCACCCCCATCGCCGGCAACGCCATGGCGGCGCGCAAGACCTTCTCGCCGGGCGTCCAGCAGATCACCGACGTGCCGGCGCGCGTGGCCGCCATGGACAGGATGAAAGTCGGCAAGCAGATCGTCCATCCGTCGTTCGTGCTCTCGACCCTGAGCGAGGATCCCGATCTCGAAGCCGCGCTGATCCGCAGCTACAACACCTTCATGGCCCGCGCCTGCGCCGAGTCGGGCGGACGCATCTTCTTCAATGCCGTCGTGCCGTATCGCCAGCCGGACGTCGCGGTCGAGGAAATCCGCCGCGTGCGCAAGCTGGGCGGCGCGGTCAGCGTCCTGGCCCGCGGCCTGGAGTGGGACCGCCCCATGGACGATCCCCGGCACTACCCCATCTTCGCCGAAGCCGAACGCCAGGGACTGCCCATCGTCGTGCACCTGGGCCTGGGGTCGCCCGCCATGTACGGCATGTTCGACGGCCTGACCCACCCGCCGGCCGAGCGCAAGACCTTCTATCCGCCCTACTCCCGGCGACTGCTCAGCACCCTGACCGTCCAGTACGCCTTCTACAACCTGATGGAAGGCACGCTGCTCGACGATTTCCCGCGCCTGAAATGGGCCTTCCTGGAAGGCGGCGGATGCACCTGGATGGCCGCCGCGCTGCGCACCATCGAACGCGGCGGCAAGGCCAACGCCGCCGACTACTTCGCCAGCGGCCGCATCCACGTCGGCAGCGAACCCGACGACGACATCAACTACGCGGCCTCGGTGCTGGGCGAACAGGCGCTGCTGGTATCGAGCGACATGCCGCACTTCGACGAGGCCGCGCACGACAGCATCGCCGAGGAATACGAGGAACGGGACGACCTGAGCCCCGCGCTGCTGGAGAAGATGTTCCACCAGAACGCCTCGCGCCTGTTCGATTTCGACACGGCGACGGCGGGCGGAGCACGCTGACATGCCCGCCGCCCGGACGCTGTGGTACACGCGCTGCCCGCTGCCGACCGCATCGGGAGTGGCCATCGAACGCGGCCTGCTCGACGCCGCGTTCGCGCCGCTGGGCATCGCCGTGCAATCGCTCAACGCCTCGCTCGACCACCAGGTCCGCGAGGCCCATTTCGATCACGGCCAGCCCGGGCTGTTCCGCCAGGGCGGCATGATCCCGCCGATCTGGAGCCGTGCGCGCGGCGCCGACACCCTCGTCATCGCCACCGGCTGGATCGATGAATACCAGGCGGTGATCGCCCTGCCCGACAGCGGCATCCGCGACGGCGGCGACCTGCGCGGCAGGCGCCTGGGCGTCCCCTGCCGGCCGGGCGAACAGATCGACTACTGGCGGGCGATGTGCCTGCGCGGCTATCACAGCGCGCTCCAGCTTGCCGGCCTGGCGCCCACCGACGTGGAATTCGTCGCGCTGCCCATCCACGAGGGCCAGATTCCCACGGGCGGCGCCTCGCAGCGCGGCTCGCTGTGGCACGGCGCGCCCCGGGCCCGGCGGCAGAGCCGCGAAGCCCTGGCCCTGGCGCGCGGCGAAGTCGACGCCATCTATACCGCCAGCCCGGCCGGCGCGCAGCTGACCGCATTCCTGGGCGCCCAGGTCGTGGTCGACATCGGTGCCGCGCCGTCTCCGGCGCTGCGCAGCAACAACCAGGTGCCCGCGATCCTGACCGTGGATGGACGCCTGGCACGTACCCAACCCGATCTGGTTGTCCGTTACCTGGCGGCCTTGTTCGACGCCGCCGACTGGGCCCGCGCCCAGCCTTCGGGCGCAGCCGCCATTCTGTCCGAGGACGTAGGAACCACGAAGGAATGGCTGGTCGCGGCCCATGGCGACGATGTCGCGGCCAGGCTCGCGCCGGTGCTCGACCCCGCCCATATCCAGGCGGTCGCCGCCCAGAAAGACTTCCTGCTCGGCCTGGGGCTGCTGGAAAAGGACTTTGACCTGCAGGCGTGGATCGCCCCGGAGTTCATCGAGGCGGCCGCCGCGACGCGAGGCTCCCATGCAACTGTCTGAACCCGCTACGTCGGTATCGCCGCCCCGGCCGCTGTCGGCCGCCGGGCGCGGCGTCGTGGCCAGCGCCCATGCGGCGGCCAGCGCGGCCGGCCGGACCATGCTCGAACGCGGCGGCAACGCCATGGACGCCGCCATCGCGATGGCGGCGGCGCTGGGCGTGGCGCAGCCGATGATGAGCGGCCTGGGGGGCGACAGCTTCATCCTCTGGTACGACGCCGCGACGGGCCGGATCACCTCGATCAACGGCGCGGGCCCGGCGCCCGCGGCGGCCGCGGACGACCCGGCGCGCCCCCTGCCCATGCGCGGCCTGGGCTCGGCCTCGGTTCCCGGCGCGGTGGATGCGATGTGCCTGGCCTACGACCGCCATGCCAGCGGCAGGCTGTCCTTCGGCGAGCTGCTGGCGCCCGCGATCGAACTCGCGGAGCGGGGATGCGAGACCCCGCACTTCTGCGCCAGGTTCTTCGCCCTGAACGAAGCGCTCCTGGCGGCCGATCCCGGCGCGCGCCAGGCCTTGTTGATAGACGGACGCGTGCCGCGCGAAGGCGAATCGCTGCGGCAACCCGACCTCGCGCGCACGCTGGAACGCCTGGCCACGCGCGGCCGCGACGATTTCTATGGCGCGGGCCTGGGCGCCCGCCTGGTCGAACTCAGCCGCCAGACAGGCGGTCCCTTCCGCGAATCGGACTTCGACGGTGTGTTCGCCGAGGCCGCCGCGCCGATCCAGGTTCCCTACGGCGACGGATGGGTGCTCAGCAACCCGCCCGTCGCCCAGGGCACCGTCCTGCTGCAGGCCCTGGGCATCCTGGACCGGCTGAATCTCCCCGCGGATGATGGTGCTCTGCGCGCGCATTGCATGATCGAGGCGCTCAAGCATGCCTTTGCCGACCGCAACGACTTCCTGGGGGACCCCCGTTTCACCGAGAATCCGCTGCCTCAACTGCTGGCGGCGCCGCGCCTGGACCGGATCGCCGCCGCCATCGACCGGTCGCGCGCCGCCACGGCGCTGCCGCGCGCCCGCTGGTCGCTCGGCAGCGGCGACACCACCTGCTTCGTGGCGGCCGATGCGCGGGGCAACGTGGCGAGCTACATCACCAGCATCTCGACGCCGTTCGGCGCGGGCGTGGTCGTGCCCGGCACGGGGGTGCTGCTCAACAACCGCGCGGGCCGGGGATTTTCCCCGGACGTCCACTCGCCCAACCATCTCGCTCCCGGCAAGCGCACCATGTCCACGCTGCACGTCTACATGGCCCTGGACAGCCAGCGGCGGCTGGTCATGGCGGGAGGCACTGCCGGCGGCGACGGCCAGCCGCAGTGGAACCTGCAGATCCTCGACGCCGTCCTGAACCGCGGCCTGTCGCTGCGGCAGGCGGTGGACCAGCCGCGCTGGGAACTCTTTCCCGGCAGCGACCCCGCCCATCTCGCGCACCCTTACGAGATCCGCGTCGATCGGCGCCTCGACGCCACGCTGGTCGACCGGCTCCGCGCGCTGGGCCACACGATCAGCGACAAGTCGCTGGGCATGCTGGGAGCGGCGCAGGTACTGGGGATCGCGCCATCCGGGGGTTTCGTCGCCGCTGCCGATCCCCGGGCAGACGGGGCCGCGTACGCGGTCGGTTGACCATTCGCTCGCCTAGGAGCCGCCATGAATACCAGACGCCGTTCTCCTCCCGCCGCCCCCTCGCCCACGCGGCGCCGGCTGGCCGCCCTGTCGGGCCTGGCCTTGGCCACGCTGCCGCCGTGGACGCGCGTGCTTGCCGCTCAGCCGGACAAGGCGCTGCGCAAGGTGCGTGTCGGCATGCTCGACAGCCTGTCCGAGGCACCCGCGCTGATCGCATACGAACAGGGCTACTTCAAGGAAGAAGGGCTGGACGTGGAATTCGTGTCGTTCAGCAACACCGCCGACATGGTGGCCCCCTTGAGCGCCCGCCAGCTCGACGTCGCCTCCGGCGCACCCACGCTGGCGCTGTTCAACGGCGCCCTGCGCGGACTGCCGTTCAAACTGGTCGCCGACAAGGGACGCAACTCTCCCGGCCACGGGTTCAACGCGCTGGTGGTGCGCAAGGATCTGGTCGATTCCGGCCGGGTCAAGGGCATAGGCGACATCAAGGGCATGAAGGTGGCGACGCCGTCGCGCCATTCCCCGATGGAACTGCAACTGGACATGGCGCTGCGCACCGCCGGATTGGGCCTGAACGACGTCGGCTTCGAGCAGCTCGCGTTTCCCAGCATGGTCGCGGCGCTCGCGAACAAGGCGGTGGACGCCGCGCTGATGATAGAGCCGCTGGTCACGGTCGTCTCCCAGCGGCAGATCGGCGCGCGCCTGCTGGGCTTCGACCAGACCTCGCCCGAATTCCAGATCGCCGGCATCATCTATGGCCCCAGCCTGACCCAGGCCGATTCCGACGTCGGCAGGAAATGGATGGTCGCCTACGTGCGCGGCATCCGCGACTACCTCGATTCGCTGGACGGCCGGGGCTCCCGCGACGTGACCGAGCGGGCGCTCAGCCGCCACATCGAAGTCTTCAAGAACCAGGAGCTGTTGAAGAAAGTGGTCTACCCGGGATTCAACCCCGACGGCTACCTCAACCTGCAGACCATCAAGGACAGCATGGCATGGTACGCGGGGCTGGGGCTGCTCAAGACGCAGCCCCGGCTGACCGACCTGGTCGACTACCGCTACCTGGACCATGCCCTGGATCGCCTGGGCCGCAAGGGCCCCAGGCAAGGAGTGAATTGACATGGCCTCCGACAGCCTCGAACAACTGCATGCCGACATGGAACGGGCGCGCCTGGTGCCCACGTGGAAATACGTCTCGCAGTTCGTATCCATGCAGCCTGTCGTCACGTACCGGCCCTTCCTGTGGAAATGGGACCACGTACTTGCCCATCTGATGCGGGCGGGGGATCTCGTGACCCTGGAGCGCGGCGCCGAGCGGCGATCGATGGAACATACGAATCCCGACCTGCGGGCCCAATTCTCGACCTCCCATACCCTGGCCACCGCCCTGCAACTGGTGCGCCCCGGGGAACGCGCGCCCGCCCACCGCCACCAGGCCGGCGCGGTCAGGTTCGCGGCCCGCAGCCACGGCGGCGAGGTGTTCACCTGCGTCCACGGCGAACCGCTGCGCATGGAGGAGAACGACCTCCTGCTCACGCCCTCGGGCACCTGGCATGGGCACAGGAACGACACGGAACACGATATCGTCTGGCTGGATGCGCTGGACTATCCGCTGGTCAACCTGCTGCAGGCAAGCTGGTTCGAACCGGGCGACGACGATTCGGCGCCGCCCCGGCCCGAGGGCTATACGACGGCCCGCTACGGCCATGCCCGGCCGGCGGGCTGGGACGGCGACCCCGATCCCCAGCCCGTCATGCGCTACCGCTGGCTCGACATGCGCGAGTCCCTCGAACGCCTGCGCCGCGAAGACGGCAGCCCCCACGACGGCATCCTGCTGGAGTACGTCAACCCCCGGACCTCCGGCCCCACCCTGCCGACGATGTCCTGCCGCGCCCAACTCCTGAGACCCGCCGAGCACACCCGGGCGCATCGCGCCACGGCCAGTACCGTCCACTACGTGATCGAGGGCGAAGGCAGCAGCATCGTCGATGGCCAGCGCTTCGACTGGGCCCGCGGCGACGTCTTCGTCATTCCGAACTGGGCCTGGCACGAACACGTGAATCCGCACGGCCGCGATGCCATCCTGTTCTGCATCACCGACGAGCCGGTCATGCGGACGCTGGGCATGTACCGCGAACAACCCTATCCCGACCACGACGGCCGCCAGACGGTCGGATCCACCTTCACGCCCTAGGAGACGGTGATGAAAGCGATGCCCGAATTCGCGCTTTCCCCCGGCGCGCCGGCGGACCCCGGACGCCGGCGCGCGATCGTCATGGAAAACCTGGGCAAGCGCTTTCTGGCCGGCAAGGGCGAATACACGGCCTTGCGCGGCGTCGATCTCGACATCCTGAACGGGGAATTCGTCTGCATCGTCGGGCCCTCGGGCTGCGGCAAGACCACGCTGCTGCGCATCCTGGCCGGCCTGGACACGCATACCGACGGCAAGCTGGCCGTACGGCCCGCCCCGGCCGGCAGGCCGCTGACCTCGGTGGTGTTCCAGGAACACTCCATCTTTCCCTGGCTGAGCGTGTACGACAACGTCGCCTACGGCGTGCGCTCCAGCGGCATGCCCAAGCCGGAAATGAAGCGGCGGGTCGACTACTATCTCGACAAGGTGGGCCTGCGGCCCTTCGCCCACGCCTACCCGCACCAGCTCTCGGGCGGCATGAAGCAGCGCGTCTCCATCGCCCGGGCGTTCGCCAACGATCCCGAGATCCTGCTGATGGACGAACCGTTCTCGGCGCTGGACGAGCAGAACCGCGCGGTCATGCAGGAAGAGCTGCTGCGCATCTGGGAAGAAACGCGCAAGACGGTCGTCTTCATCACCCACTCCGTCGACGAGGCGGTCCTCCTGGCCGACCGCATCGTCGTGCTGGGCGGGCGCCCGGGCGGCGTGCGCGCCACGCTGGCCTCGCCCTTCGCCCGCCCGCGTTCGTACGCGGCCCTGCGCGCCGATCGCGCCTATGTCGATCTCGCATCGCGGGTGGCCGCGCACATCCAGGAATCCTTCCTGCAAACCCAGTCCGACCAGACAGGAGACGGACATGGCTGAGGACCTGATCCCCATCGAACCCTCGCGCGACATCGGGCACGCGGAACGCCGCCGCCAGCGGCTGGAACGGCTGCTGTCCGTCGCCACGCCCCTGATCATCCTGGCGGCGTGGGAAGCCCTGGTCCGCGCGGGGCTGGTCGACGCGCGGCTGTTCTCGTCGCCCAGCCAGATCGCCGGCACGTTCTGGGCGCTGGCGCAGTCGGGCGAACTGGCGCGCCACGTCGGCATCTCGCTGGTGCGCATAGGCATAGGCTTCGCGCTGGGCGCCATTCCCGGCGTGCTCACCGGCGTCGCCATCGGGCTCTCGCCGCTGGTCAGGGCCGTGCTGTCGCCCGTCATCGCCTCGCTCTACCCCATTCCCAAGATCGCCATCTTCCCGCTGATCATGGTGATCTTCGGCATAGGCGAGGTCAGCAAGTACGTCCTGGTGGCGATCGCGGTGTTTTTCTTCATGGCGATCAACTCGGCGGCGGGCGTATTGAATGTCGAACGCATCTATTGGGACGTCGGCCACAGCTTCCGGGTCGGCCGATTGCGCCGCATCCTGACCATCGCGCTTCCCGGCGCGCTGCCCATGATCATCGCCGGCATCCGGCTGAGCCTGGGCGTGTCGCTGCTGGTGCTGGTCAGCGCCGAGTTCGTCGGCTCGAAAAGCGGCATCGGCTTCCTGGTCTGGGATTCCTGGCAGACCTTCAACATCGAAACGATGTTCGTCGGCATCGTGGTCATCGGCGCGCTGGGCTGGATCTTCTTCACGGTCGTGGACGAATTCGAACGGCGCTTCCTGCCCTGGGCGCCCGGCAACCGGCGCTGAAGGGACACGCCGTCATGCTCACGCTCTACACCTACTGGCGTTCGTCCACCTCGTACCGGGTGCGCATCATGCTCAACTGGAAGGGCCTGCCCTACCGGCCGGAGTACGTCAGCCTGCCGCGCATGGACCACCGGGCCGCGCCGTTTCTCGGCACCAATCCGCAGGGCCTGGTCCCGGCCTTGCAGGACGGCGATTTCGAACTGGCCCAGTCGATGGCGATCTTCGAATACCTGGAGGAGCGCCATCCTTCGCCCGCCCTGCTGCCGACCGACGTCCGCCGACGCGCCTACGTGCGCATGCTGGCCAACATCGTCGCCTGCGACATCCATCCCTTGAACAACGTCCGGGTCCTGCGCCATCTGGAACAGCGCCTGGGCCTGGACGAGGCCGCCCGCAACGACTGGTACGCCACCTGGATCGCCGCCGGCCTGCAGGCCTTCGAAGCCTCGCTGGAACACTGGGGCTGGGATGGCGACTATTGCTGCGGCGATGAACCGGGCCTCGCCGACGTCTGCCTGGTGCCCCAGCTCTACAACGCGCGCCGGTTCGGCTGCGACCTGCGCCCCTATCCCCGGCTCGCCGCCATCGCGCGGCGCTGCGAATCACTGCCGCCCTTCGCCGCGGCGCATCCTTCCACGCAGGCCGACGCGGTGGCCTGAAGCCTCGCGTCCACCACAGGAGAGTCCCCAGCCATGAAAAGCATCCATGCGCCCGAAGTCAAGGCCGCGCCGCCCCAGACCTGGACCAACTGCAAGGTCCACAACGGGCAGTTCTTCATCTCGGGCATGACCGCCCACGATCTTTCCGGTGGCGTGGAAGGCGACGGCAGCATGTACGACCAATCGCGGCGGACCTTCCAGAAGATCCGGCACCTGGTCGAGGCGTGCGGCGCCGCCATGGACGACATCATCCAGCTCAACGTGTTCGTGACCCGGATCGAGGAAAGACAGGAGGTCTGGCGGGCGCGCAAGGAATTCTTCACCGGCGACTTCCCCTGCTGCACCCTGGTCGAGGTGACGGGACTCGCCACGCCCGCCCTGAAGGTCGAGATCAACGCCACCGGCTTCATCGGCGGCCGCGCCTGATCTCGCCCGGCGCCGCCGCTACATGTCCCGGCCCAGGTAGGCCCCGTCCCGCTCCAGGACCTGCTGCAAGGCGGCCACGTCCAGCCGGCGCGGCGCCACGCCGGCGCGCAGCGACAGGGCCGCCGCCGTGCCGGCCGCCTGGCCCATGGCGAAACACGGACCGGTCACGCGCGCGGCTGACTGGCCCATGTGGGTCATCGAGGCGCAGCGCCCCGCCACCAGCAGGTTGTCCACGCCCAGCGGCAGCAGCATGCGGTACGGCAGGTGGTTGAAGCCCCGCACATTGGGCACGTCGACGAACTTGAACACGATGTCGCCGGCGACGTGGGCCTCGACCGGCCAGCCGTTCACGCCTATGGTGTCCTCGAAGCTCGCGCAGCCCAGCACGTCGTCCTCGGTCAGCTGGTATTCGCCGACGATGCGGCGCGTCTCGCGTATGCCCACCTGCGGCGCGATCTCCAGGATGTACGAGGCGTCGAAGCCGGGCGCGTACTCGCGCAGGAACTCGAAGAAGTCGCGGGCCTGGCGCCGGCCCTGCAGTTCGCCCTCGCTCAATTGCCAGGCGTCGGTGCCGTCGATCGCGGTCCCGTCCGGATTGCTGAGCTGGGTCACGTTGGCGCGCCATTCGACCGGATTCCTTTGCGGCCGCACGATGGGCGTCTTGCGTGCGAAGCGGCGGCCGTTGCGCGCGGCTTCCTCCATCAGGCGGCCGAAATGTTCCCAGGCCCTGCCGGCGCGGGCCGGATCGACGTTGTTGACGCGGAACATGGTCGACGGATACAGCATGCCGCCGTGGCCGTCGCCTTTCTCGTAGGGCACGCCCGCCGCGGCCGCCATGTCGCCGTCGCCCGAGCAATCGATATAGACCCTGCCGACCGCGGCGGCACGGCCGGACTTGGTCTCGACCAGCAGCGCGGCGATCTCGCCGGGCGAACGCATCAGCACACCGGCCGCCTGCGCATGAAACAGCAACTGGCTGCCGCTGGAGACCACCAGGTCATCGGCCGCCAGCTTGTAGGCCGCGTTGTCGTAGGCCTGCGCCATGATCTTGTCCTGGAACATGCGGTGCGGCTCGCACAGCCCGCTCAGCCCTTCCAGCGTGGCCAGCAGCTCGTCCGCCAGGCCGTGCACCACGCGCCGGTTGTCGCCGAAGACGTTGGCGTGCAGGCCGCAAAAATTGGTCACGCCGGCGGCCGTGCCCATGCCGCCCAGGAACCCGTAGCGTTCGATCAACAGGGTGCGGCAACCATGGCGCGCCGCCGCCGCGGCCGCCGTCATCCCGGCGGGCCCGCCGCCCAGCACCACCACGTCGAATTCGCCCAGCACGGGAGTCTGCCGCGCGGGTTCGGTCACGCTGGCCGGATGTGCCGCTGTCATTGCTTCACCTTGTCGTTCAGAGAATGCGGACATGTTATCTATTTCAAAACGGATTATCTGGTCTAATTCGACGAACCAGCTTTCGCGTTTTGGAAAAGAAGATGGATACCCTGGCCAACCTGCGCGCTTTCCTCGCCACGGTGCGCGGCGGCAATTTCTCGGAAGCGGCGCGCCAGCTCGACACGGTGCCCTCGGTCGTCGCCAAGCGCATCGGCCATCTCGAATGGACCCTGGGCACGCGCCTGTTCGAGCGCTCCAGCCGCCGCGTGACGCTGACCGAGGCCGGCCACAAGTTCCACGCCCGGGCACGCGCGCTGGTCAGCGATTTCGACGACATCGCCTCGGAACTCAAGCGCGACCAGGACGCGCTGGACGGCCACATCCGGCTGCGGGCCCCGACCTCGCTCACGGTGCTGTACCTGGCCGACATCCTCGCGGCCTTCCAGCGCCGCCACGAACGGCTGACCCTGGAAGTCGCGCTGCTGGACCGGTCGGCCAATCCCGCGGAGGAAGGCTTCGACATCTCGGTCAGCGGCCGCGCCGACAGCTACGAGGGCGTGGTGGACGAGCCGCTGTGCCCGCTGCGCCAGGTCGTCTGCGCCGCGCCCGACTACCTGGCGCGCCGGCCCGCCCCCCGCCATCCGCGCGACCTGGCCGACCACGACTGCCTGGTATTCAACCCCACCGGCCACAGCTGGCACTTCAACAGCGCAAGCGGCCCCATCAGCGTCGACGTGCCCGCGCGCCTGGGCGCCAACGACAACTACGTGCTGTATGCCTCCGCCCGCGCCGGCAACGGCATCGCCGTGCTGCCCACCTATGTCGCGCGGAGCGCGCTGGCGGACGGCAGCCTGGTGTCGCTGCTCGAGGACCACCCCTTGCAGGACGTCTGGCTCAAGGCCCTGATCCCGGCCCGCAAGCGCGCCTTGCCGCGCATGGAGCTGCTGCTGGCCTGGCTGCGCGAACACCTGGGCGGCACGCCGCCCTGGGAAAGACCCGGCGGCGGCGCCTGAGCCCGGCCTACTCCGGCCGGTTCCGCATCCAGTCCGCCGTGTTGTAGAACGAGGCCAGCAGCTTGTCGGCCAACGCCGGCTCGACGCCGACCTGCTGCATCGCCCGGCCCATGCAGACCACCCACTGGTCGCGCTCCGTGGTGCCGATCGAGAACGGCAGATGGCGTGCCCGCAGGCGGGGATGGCCGAAGCGGCGAATGTAGTAATCGGGGCCGCCCATCCAGCCGCACAGGAACCAGAACAGCTTCTCCCTGGCCTGGTCCAGCGACGGGCCATGCGCGGCACGCAGCTCGGCCAGGTCGGCGTCCAGGTCCATCAGGTCGTAGAACCGGTCGACCAGTTCGCGCACGCGCGCTTCGCCGCCTATCACGTCGAACAGGGTCTGGCCGGCCGGAGCCGGTTCCTCGGGCTCGCGTATCAATATCGTCTTGTCGTTCATGTCGTTTCCATCGAGAAGCGGAAAAAACACCGCCCTCTCATCAGCCTGGTAGTTGCGCGGGCACGGCGGATCCGGCTTTGCCGGGGCGCGCGAAGCGCGCAGGGGGGGCTATACCTCCCTGAGGGTCGCCAGCGGCGGCTGGCGCAGCACGCCGCGCAGGCCCATCCATCCCCCCGCCCAGGCGCACGCCACGCCCACCAGCAGCCCGATCGCCCACACCCACGGATTGGGCGTCAGCGCGAAGTTGAACACATGGCGGGCCAGCAGCCATGCGATCACCGACGCGCCGGCGGCGGCCAGCACGCCCGCCGCGCCGCCTATGGCGGCCAGCTCCAGCCATTGCGCCAGCGACAGCTGGCGGCGCGTGGCCCCCAGCGCGCGCAGCAGCCCGGCCTCGCGCACCCGCTCGTCGCGGGTGGAGGCCAGCGCCGCATACAGCACCAGGCAGCCGGCGGCCAGCGTGAACAGGAACAGGAACTGTACCGCCGCCACTACCTGCTCCAGCACGTCCTGCACCTGTCTCAGGATGGCGCTGGTATCGAAGATGGTCAGGTTGGGAAATTCCCGGATCAGCGCGTTGGACAGGTCCGCCTTCTCGGGCGGCAGGTGCAGCGCGGTGATCCAGCTCTGCGGCATGTCGCGCAACGCCGCCGGCGACAGGATGGCGAAGAAGTTCACCTGCATGGAATCCCAGTCCACCGCCCGCAGGCCGGTCACCTTCACGTCGACCGCGTTGCCGGCGATGTCGAACCGCAGCATGTCGCCCAGGTTCACGCCCAGGGTCTTCGCGATGCCCTGCTCCATCGACACCTCGGCGGCGTCGGGATCCAGCCAGCGGCCGGCCACGTCGCGGTTGTGGCCCGGCAACTGGTCCATGTAGGACAGGTTGAACTCCCGGTCCACCAGCCGCTGCGCGCGATCGTCCTGGTAGTCGGCCGGCCCGACCGCGCGCCCGTTGATCTCGATCAGCCGCCCGCGGATCATCGGGTAGAGCTGCACGTGGCCCAGCCCCGCCTGCGCCAGGCGCTGCGTAACCGCCTCGCGCTGATCCGGCTGGATGTTGATCAGGAAGCGGTTGGGCGCATCGGGCGGCGCGGCGCCGCGCCAGCCCTCGACCAGATCGCCGCGCGTGATGGACAGCAGCAGGATCGCCATCAGCCCCACCGCCAACGCGCAGATCTGCGCCACCGTGGCGCCGCGGCGGCGGACCACGCCTGCCAGCGCGAAACGCAGGGCCACCGGCCCGCGCTGCCATTGCCGCAGCGGCTCCAGCCAGCGCAGCCCCAGCCACGAGATGCCGGAGAACAGCAGGAAGCCGCCCAGAAATCCCCCGGCAACCATCAGGCCCAGCTTCAGGTCGCGCGCGAACCAGAGCAGCAGCAGCGCGAAGCCCACCGCGCCCACGCCATAGCCCAGCGCGGTCCGCACCGGAGCGACGCCGGTGTCCCGGCGCAGTACGCGGGCGGGCGCGACGTGGCGCAACTGGGCCAGCGGCGGCAGCGCGAAGCCCATCAGCAGCCAGACACCGGCCAGGAATCCCTGTATCGCGGGCAGCGGCCCGGCGCGCGGCAGGTCGGACGTGATCAGGCCGCCCAGCGCGGCGATCAGGCCTTCGTGCGCGGCATAGCCGAGCGCGCTGCCGACGGCGGCCGCCCCCAGCGCGATGATCAGGAACTCGGCGGCGAACAGCCCGGTCAGCGTGGCCTGCGTCGCCCCCAGGCAGCGCATGACCGCCACGCTGTCGAAATGCCGCAGCGTGAAGCGCCGCGCGGCCAGCGCGACGGCCACCGCCGCGATCAAGGCCGCCAGCAGCGCCACCAGCGACAGGAACTGCTGCGCCCGATCGATGGTGCGGCGCATCTCGGGCCGGCCGGAGTCCAGCGTTTCCACGCGCTGGCCGCGCTGCGGATGGGCCTGCAGCCAGGCGGCATACTCGCGCGCCGCCGCCGGCTGCCCCGCCGCCAGCAGGCGGTAGGTGATGCGGCTGCCGAAAGTCACCAGTCCGGTCGACGCCAGATCGTCCTCGCGGATCATGACCCGCGGCGCCACGTTGATGAAGTTCATGCCGCGGTCGGGTTCCACCGTGATCACCCGGGCGATGCGGAAATGCCGGTCGCCCAGCTGCAGGTCGTCGCCCACGCGCACGTCCAGCAGCGACAGCAGCTGCGGGTCCACCCAGGCGGTCCCGGGCGCGGGAATCTCGCGCGTCGGTTCATCGGGCGCGGTGGGGCCGTCGGCCACGCGCAGACTGCCGCGCAGCGGGTAGCCCGGCCGCACCGCCTTCAAGGCCGCCAGTTGCGAACGCGCGGCGTCGCCGGTCCCGACGCTGGCCATGGACGGGAACTGCAGGTTCTCGGTCACCGACAGCCCAAGCCGGCGCGCTTCGTCGCGCGGCGCCTGGCCGGCCGGATTGTCGGAGATCAGCACGACGTCGCCGCCCAGCAATTGGGCGGCGTCGCGTTCGAGCGCCTGGCGGATGCGGTCGGCCAGGAAGCCCACGCTGGAAACCGAGGCCACGGCGATGACCAGCGCCATCGCCAGCAGCCTGAGTTCCCCGGCGCGCCAGTCGCGCACGGTCATGCGCCAGGCCTGGGCCAGGAGGGACAGCGGTGAGAACGAACGGATGTCGGTGGTCATGGCCGGCGGGAAAGAAAGTGGATCGAAGGCGAGCGCCCGGGCAATGCGGGCCCGCGGCACGCGCGACGCGCCCGGGCAGCCCCGGATAGGACCGCGCCGGCCGCCCGCGGTTCACGCGTCCCCGCTACTTTACCGGAGCGCGCGGCGCCCTCAGGCCACCGCCTTGCCCACCACGCCCTCGACGAACCAGTCCATGTGGTCGACGTCCTTCTGGCTCGGCACGCCGGACTGCTGGCGCACCTTGCCCTGGTTGTCCACCAGCCGGCCGCCGAAGGGATGCAGCGCGCCCGCCGCGATCTTCCGGCGCGCCTCGTCCACCGACGCGCGCACCGCCTGGGGAACCTTCGGCGACAGCGCCTCGAGCGCGATCATGCCGTCCTTCAGGCCGCCCATGATGGACCGCGAGGTCCAGGTGCCGTCCAGCACTTCGCGCGCAGCCTGGACGTAATGGTCGCCCCAGCGGTGCACGACGGCACCGAGCTGGCGCGTCGGCGCATAGCGGCTCATGTCGGACGTATAGCCCAGCATCCAGGCGCCCGCCGCCTCGACGGCCTGCGCCACCGCCGACGATCCCGAGTGATTGGTCAGCACGTCGGCCCCCTGGCGCAGGGCGGCCTGGGCCGCATCGCGCTCGCGGGGGGGATCGAACCAGTTCTGGGTCCAGACCACGCGCACCTGGACCTTGGGATTGACGCTGCGCGCGGCCAGCGTGAAGGCGTTGATGCCCTGGATCACCTCCGGGATCGGCAGGGCCGCGACATAGCCCAGGACATGGCTGCGCGTCATCGCCCCCGCCACCAGTCCGGCCAGGTAGCGGCCCTCGTAGAAGCGGATGTTGTAGGCTCCCAGGTTGCGCGCGAGGCGATAGCCCGAGGCCTGGTCGAACACCACGCCCGGGAACTCGCGCGCCACCCGCAGCACCGCGTCCATGTAGCCGAAGGACGTGGTGAAGATGAGCTTGCAGCCCTGGCGCGCGAGATCGCGTATCACCCGCTCGGCGTCGGCATTCTCGGGCACGTTCTCGACCACGCGCGTGGCCACCCGCGACCCCAGCGCGGCGACCATGGCCAGGCGGCCGTCCTCGTGCTGGCGCGTCCAGCCCGCATCGGTAATGGGCGACATGTAGACGAAACCCACGGACAGCGGATCGGCCGCCCAGGCCAGGCGCGGCGCGCCCAGGGCCGCGCCGGCGATGGGCGCGCCCGCCGCCAGCCAGCCCAGGACGCGGCGGCGCCCCGTGCTGGCGGGGCCGGCCATGGCTTCCATTTCGTGGGGACAAGGTTGTTCACGGTGCGCAAGCGGCACCGAAACGAGGTTTTTCACGCTGGTTCTCCTCGAACACGGCTTCCGGGAAAAAGATCCGGCCGGCGGGAAGCTACGCCGGGACGGACACGAACGAACTCGGCATTTTATCATTCATTGAAACTACCTATTGCCGCGATTTATTCAATTCAATTTACCAATGAACCTGGGCGGCCTATCGTGGGGCCTCGATAATTCGGAGCTAGGAATGACGACTCTCACCACCGCAACGGGCGCGCCTGTCGCCGACAACCAGAACTCGAAAACCGCCGGCCCGCGCGGCCCCGTGCTGATCGAGGACTTCCACCTGGTCGAGAAGCTGCAGCACTTCAACCGCGAACGCATCCCCGAGCGCGTGGTGCATGCCAAGGGCTCGGGCGCCTACGGCGTGTTCGAGGTGACCAACGACATCACCCGCTACACCAGTGCCGACCTGTTCGCGCAGGTGGGCCGCAAGACCGACGTCTTCATCCGCTTCTCCACCGTGGGTGGCGAGAAGGGTTCGGCCGACACCGAGCGCGACCCGCGCGGCTTCGCCATCAAGTTCTATACCAACGAAGGCAACTGGGACCTGGTGGGCAACAACACGCCGGTCTTCTTCATCCGCGACGGCATCAAGTTCCCCGACTTCATCCACACCCAGAAGCGCGACCCGCGCACCAACATGAAGAACCCCACCGCGACGTGGGACTTCTGGTCGCAGTCGCCCGAATCGCTGCACCAGGTCACCACCCTGTTCTCCGATCGCGGCACGCCCGACGGCTATCGCGCCATGCACGGATTCGGCAGCCACACGTTCAGCATGATCGACGCCCCGGGCCGGCGCGTCTGGGTCAAGTACCACGTGCTCAGCCTGCAGGGCATCCGCAACCTGCATCCGCGCGACGCCGCCCGGATTGCGGGCCAGGACCCGGACTACGCCCAGCGCGACCTGTTCGAGGCGATCGAACGAGGCGACTATCCCAAGTGGCGCTTCTGCATCCAGGTCATGACCGAGGAGCAGGCGCGCGCCACGCCCTACGATCCCTTCGACCTGACCAAGGTCTGGCCCCACGCGGACTTCCCGCTGATCGAGGTCGGCGTGATCACGCTGAACCGCAATCCGGAGAACTATTTCGCCGAGGTCGAGCAGGCCGCGTTCTCGCCGTCGTCCATCGTGCGCGGACTGGGCTTCAGCCCCGACAAGATGCTGCAGGCCCGCCTGTTCGCCTACCATGACGCCCACCTGTACCGCGTCGGCACCAACTACCAGGCCCTGCCGGTCAACCGCCCTCATGCTCCGGTGCGGACTTACCAGCGGGACGGCGCCATGCGCTTCGATGGCAACTTCGGCGGCGCGGCCAACTACGAGCCGAACAGCGTGGCCGGCGCGCCGCGCCAGGATGCGGCGCACCGCGAACCGCCGCTGCCGCTGTCGGGTGAAGCCGACCGCTACGACCATCGCGCCGGCAATGACGACTATACCCAGGCCGGCGACCTGTTCCGCCTCATGAGCGCCGACCAGCAGGCCCTGTTGATCGAGAACATCGTCAACGCGATGAAGACGGTGCCGCGCGAGATCCAGGAACGCCAGATCGCGCATTTCGCCAAGGCGGATCCTCGGTATGGGGAAGGCGTGGCGAAGGGGCTGGGACTCGCTGTCTAGTCTGGCCGGCGATCGGTATCCGGCGGGCTTCGGCCCGCTGCCGGGCCGCACGGCGACGTGCGGCCTTTTTACGAACCCTCCACGGTGTCGTGCGCTTGAAACAGAACGGGCACAATGTGCCCGGCAAACACATTGGACGGCAAGCCGCGCACCATGAAACTCCGCAGCCCCCAACGCCCCGCCCGTCTCGCCCTGTTCACGGTGGCAGGCGTGCTCATCCTTGGCATCGCCGCCATCGCGGCTGCCTGGCTCACCCTGCGCGCCAGCCTGCCCCAGGTCGACGGCGAACTCAGCGTGGCCGGTACGGCACGGCCCGCCACGATCGCGCGCGACGCCCAGGGCAGCGTCACGATACGCGCGGCCAACCGTGCCGACGCCGCCTACGCGACGGGCTTCGCCCATGCGCAGGACCGCTATTTCCAGATGGACCTGGTGCGGCGCTCGGCCGCCGGCGAGCTGGCCGCGCTGGTGGGCGAGGCCGCCGTGCCGCTGGACCGGCGCGTGCGCGTGCACCGCTTCCGCGCCCGCGCGGAGCAGGCCTACGCCGCGCTGCCGCCCGCCCACCGCGCCTTGCTGGAACGCTACGCGGACGGTGTCAATGCCGGCCTGGCCGCGCTGGACGCACGGCCGTTCGAATACGTCCTGCTGGGCGCGCCGCCGCAACCCTGGCGGCCCGTGGATACGCTGCTGGCGATCTATGCGATGTACCTGGACCTGCAAGGCGGCGAGCTGCTGCGGGTGCGCTCGCGCGACGCGCTGCGCGACCTCCTGCCCGCTCCGCTGCTCTCGGCGCTGCTGCCCACGCGCAGTCACTGGGATGCGCCCCTGGACCGCCCGCCTTATTCCGCGCGGCCGGCCGCGCCGGACACCGCGCTGGTCGATGCGCATCCCGACTGGATAGACACGCCCCGTCCGCCGCGCACGCGCGGCGTGATTCCCGCCGAGCTGATGGTGGATGCCGGGACCGCCTCGTCGGCGCTGGGCAGCAACGGCTGGGCCATCGACGCACGCCATGGCGCCGACGGCCGCGCGCTGGTGGCCAACGACATGCACCTGGGCCTGCGCCTGCCCAACGTCTGGTATCGGCTGACCCTGGAATTTCCGTCGGGCTCCGGCGCACGGCGCATCAGTGGCGTCAGCCTTCCCGGCGCCCCCATCGTGGTGGCCGGCAGCAATGGCGACGTCGCCTGGGGCTTCACCAACAGCTATGGCCATTTCATCGATCTGGTACGTCTGGAGACCGATGCGGCCGATCCTTCCCGCTACCGGGGTCCGGCAGGAACGTGGGAAACCGCATCGGAAACGATGGAGCGCATCGAGGTGAAAGGCGCGCCGCCGGTCATGCTGCCCGTGCGCGAGACCCCATGGGGTCCGCTGCGGCAGGCCAACGGCAAGGCCTACGCGATACGCTGGATCGCCTACCTGACCGATGCCGCCAACGTGGGGCTGGCCGGCATGGAGGACGCCCGCGACGTCGGCCAGGCGATGCACGTCGCGCAGACCGCCGGCATCCCCACGCAGAACCTGGTGGTGGCCGATCGCGCCGGCAACATAGGCTGGACGCTGGCGGGACCGCTGCCCACCGCCACGCTCGACCCGCTGGGCTTCCCGGTCGCGGCCGGCCATGCAGGCGCGCCGCTCGGGCGCCTGACGCCCACCGACTATCCCGCGATCCGGGCGCCGGCCTACGGCCGGCTCTGGACGGCCAACAGCACCCAGCTCGCCGACGACGACACACAGCGCAAGATAGGCGACGGCGGCGCCGATGTCGGCGCCCGCGGAACGCAGATACGCAACGCGCTGTTCGCCGGCGAACGCTTCAACGAGCGCGACCTGCTGGCCATCCAGCTGGACGACCGCGCCGCCTGGGTTTCTTTCCTGCGCGATCAGGCCCTGGCCGAGCTGGACCATGCCGCCGTCGCCGGCCATCCGCAACGGGCCGCCTTCCGGCGCCTCCTGCAGGCCTGGAACGGGCGCGCCGATGCCGGCAGCGCCGGCTACGCGCTACTGCGCGCCTACCACGACGCCTTGTACGACGCCTGGTTCGGCGCGCTGGACGAGAAACTGGCGGACATCGATGGCGGACTGTCGATGCGCCGCGCCTCGTCACGCGTGCTGGCCACCATGGAAAGCCTGGTGCGCGCCCGGGCCTGGAAACCGGCCTATGCCGCGGACTGGCGCGCCTTCATGCTCGAACGCATCGACACGGCCATCGCCTCGGTCGCCGCCGGTGGCCGCCCGCTGGACGACATCCGCTGGGGCGACCGCAACCGCCTCGCCATGGAACATCCGCTGGCCCGGGTGCTGCCCGCGGCCGTCAGGCCGTGGCTGTCGGCGCCCGTGCGCCCCATGCCGGGCGACATCCACATGCCGCGCATCCAGGGCGCCTCGTTCGGCGCGTCCGAGCGCTTCGTGGTGTCGCCGGGACACGAGGAACACGGACTGATGGAAATGCCGGGCGGCGCCTCGGGCCATCCGCTGTCGCCCTTCTTCCTGGCCGGCCACTCGGCGTGGACGGATGGCGAGGCCACACCTTTCCTGCCCGGCCCCGATGTCCACCGCCTGACGCTGGTTCCCGCCTCCGGCCGCTGACGGGCCGGCATGGCACGCCCTAGCGTTCGGGCAGGAAAGGCCGGCCCAGCGAACGCGGCATGTTCCGGCGCATCCAGCCGGGGTTTCCGCCCCGCAGAGCCAGCACGGCGATGGTGCAGACATAGGGCAGCATCGCCAGGAATTGCGAGGGCACCTGCACGCCCATGCCTTGCAGCTGGAACTGCAGCATGGTCAGGCCGCCGAACAGATACGCGCCCAGCAGGATGCGCAGGGGATGCCACATGCCGAAGGCGATCAGCGCCAGCGCCATCCAGCCCCGGCCGGCCACCATGCCTTCGCTCCACAACTGCGTGTAGACCACCGACAGGTACGCCCCCGCAAGCCCGCAGCACAGGCCGCCCGCGAGGATCGCCAGCGCGCGTATCCAGCCCACCGGATAGCCGAGCGCATGCGCCGACTCCGGCGACTCCCCCACCGCCCGCAGCAGCATGCCGGTTCGCGTGCGATACAGGAATGCGGTCAGCAGGCAGGCCAGCGCCATCGTCGCATACACCAGCGGATGCAGTGCGAACACGGTGCCGCCCAGCCCGGGTATGTCCCGCAGCCACGGCAGCCCGGCCTGGCCCTGCGCGAGCGAACGCCCCGCATAGGACACGCCGGCGAAGGCCGACAGCCCCGACCCCAGCAGCATGATCGCCAGGCCGCTGCCGTACTGGCTGGCATTGAACACCACGACCAGCAGCGCGAACACGGCGGCCAGCACGGCTCCCGCCGCGGCCCCCGCCGCCAGTCCCCATGCGGGGCTACCGGTGTGGAAGGCCACTGCGAAGCCGGCCGCGGCGGCCAGCAGCATCATGCCCTCGGCCCCGAGATTGATCACGCCCGCGCGTTCGTGGATGGCCAGCCCCAGCGCCGCCAGCGCCAGCGGCGTGCCGGCGTTCAGCGTCGCGGCCAGGAGTGGCAACAGGCTGTCCATGCCGCTCACCTTGCCGCGGCCGCAGGGCGGCGCCAGCGGATGCGATAGCGCACCAGCGTATCGCCCAGCAGCAGCAACGCCAGCGCCAGCCCCTGGAACACGCCGACGATGGAAGCCGGCAGGCCCAGGCGCGACTGTGCCAGTTCCCCGCCGATGTAAAGCGCGGCCATGACCAGGCCGGCCAGCAGCGCGCCGGCCGGATGCAGGCGCCCCAGGAAAGCCGCGATCACCGCCGCGAAGCCATAGCCCGGCGACACCGAGGTCGTGAGCCGCTGCATCGGCCCCGCGACTTCTCCTATGCCGGCCAGTCCGGCCAGCGCGCCGCACGCCAGCATGGACGTCCACAGAGCCTGGCGCGGGGAGTACCCCGCATAGCGCGCGGCGGCGGGCGCGGCGCCCGTCACGCGCAGGCGGAAGCCCGGATGGGATCGCGCCAGGAACAGCCAGGCCGCGCCGGTGGCCGCGAGCGCCAGCCACAACCCGGCGTGGGCGCGTGTGCCTTCCCAGAGCACGGGTAGCACGGCTGCCTCGTCGAATGATCGGGACTGCGGGAAGTTGTAGCCATAAGGATCGCGCCAGGGCCCGAATACCAGATAGCCGAGCAGGAGCTGCACGACGTAGGTCAGCATCAGGCTGACCAGCATTTCATTGGCGCCGAACCGGTCCTTGAGCCAGGCCGTCAATGCGGCCCACAGCATGCCTCCCAGCATGCCCGCGGCCATGACCAGCGCCACGTAGCCCCGCCACGTGTCCGGCCCGGCCAGCAGGGCCACGCCGCCGCCCGCGATGGCGCCCGCGATCAACTGCCCTTCGGCGCCGATGTTCCAGACGTTGGCCCGGAAACACAGCGACAGTCCCACCGCGCACAGAACCAGCGGCACCGCCTTGACCGCGAGTTCGCCCCACGCGTAGACCCCGTTGAAAGGCTCGACCAGGAACAGCCGCAGCCCCTGCCAGGCGTCGATCCCCAGCATCGCGAACAGCGCGGCGCCGCCCAGCATGGTCAGCGCCAGCGCGACCAGCGGCGACAGCCAGGCCGCCAGCCGCGAGGCGGCGGCGCGCGGCTCAAGCTGGATCATGGGTCCACCGTCCTTCCATCCACCGCCCCAGCATGTCGGCCGTGACCCGGGCACGCGCCACCGCCGGCGACAACC
The DNA here is from genome assembly GCF_003854895.1 of Pigmentiphaga sp. H8. Classification (NCBI taxonomy): domain Bacteria; kingdom Pseudomonadati; phylum Pseudomonadota; class Betaproteobacteria; order Burkholderiales; family Alcaligenaceae; genus Pigmentiphaga; species Pigmentiphaga sp. H8. The sequence continues at coordinate 3,577,128 of NZ_CP033966.1, forward strand.
GCCCGCCCGCCATCACGGCCAGCCGGTCGCACAGCGCAAGCAACTCGTCCAGGTCCTCGGAAATGACCAGGGCCGCGCCACCGGCGTCGCGCAGATCGATCAGCGCCTGGTGGATGCGGGCGGCGGCGCCGATGTCCACGCCCCAGGTCGGCTGAGCCGCCAGCAGCACGCGCGGTTCGCCATCGAGCTCGCGGCCCACCATGAATTTCTGCAGATTGCCGCCGGACAGGCTGCGTGCCGGCGCGCGCGGCGACACCGCCCGCACGCCGTGGCGCCCGATGACGCGGGCGGCGGCCTGGACCAGTGCGCGCCGCCGTATCCAGCCTCCGGATGACGCTTGCCCGGGTGCCAGGGTCAGCAGCATGTTCTCGTCCAGCCCCATCTCGGGCACACAACCCCGCCCCAGGCGTTCCTCGGGAATCGCGCGCAGTCCCAGCTCGCGCCGCGCGGCCGGCCGAAGCCGGCCGATGGACTGCCCCATCAGGCGCACGGCATCGTGCGGCATGCGGATATCTTCGCCCGACAACGCCGACAGCAACAGCGACTGGCCGTTGCCCGACACCCCCGCCACGCCCAGTATTTCGCCGGCCCGCAGCTCGAACGACACGTCGTGCAAGCCCACGCGCTGGCCCGCCGGAGCGGGTATCGACAAGTTCTTCACGCTCAACACCGTATCGCCCGCCGGACGCGGCGAAGCGCTGCGAACGTCGTCCACCGCTGTTCCCAGCATCAGGGTGGCCAGTTCGTCCTGCGCCATGTCGCGCGGATCGACCACGGCCACCGAACGGCCCGCCCGCAGCACCGTGCAGCGATCGCACAATTCGCGGATCTCCGCCAGCTTGTGGCTGATGTAGGCCACGCTGCACCCCTCGGCCGCCAGTTGCCGCAGGGTGGCGAACAAGGCCGTCCTGGCCTCGGGCGACAGCACCGACGTGGGTTCGTCCAGGATCAGCAGGCGCGGCCGCGCGGCCAGGGCGCGCAGCAGCTCGACGCGCTGGTGCTCGCCCACCGACAGATCGCCCACATAGGCATCCGGATCCAGGTCCAGGCGATAGCGTTCGATCAGCGGCGCCAGCCAGGCGCTCGGGGCGCCGCCGCGCGCAACCTCGCGCGCGAGCCCGGCCGGCAATCCCAGCAGCACGTTCTGCGCCACGGTCAGCGTGTCGAACAGCACGAAGTGCTGGAACACCATGCCCACGCCCAAGGCGCGCGCATCGTCCGGCGCGCGCGGCGCCACCGGCCGGCCATCCCACAGGATCTGCCCCGCGTCCGGCGCCAGCGCGCCGTACGCGATCTTCATCAAGGTCGACTTGCCCGCGCCGTTCTCGCCCAGCACGGCGTGGATCTCGCCCGGCGCGATGGCCAGCGAGACCTCGTCGTTCGCGAGGACGCCGGGATACCGTTTGGTGATCCCGCGCAGTTCGAGTCGAGGAACGGCCATGGGGACGGGGCGGGTGGACAGGAGGCGCCATTGTAGACCGCCCCTCTCCGGCGCCCAGGGCCCCGGCCTATCGGTACAGGGGCGGCGGCCGGCAGCCCTTGCGGATGCGCGGCACGTCGCGCAGGCCGTTCAGAACCATCCATTGATGCCGTGCGGTCGCGCTGCCCCGTTCCAGGGCCAGGTGGGCCCAGTGCATCGCCTCGCACGGATCCGCCTTCACGCCGGCGCCATACAGCGCCGGACCTGCCAGCAGGACCGAAGCCAGCATTTCCTGGGCCTCCAGGTCGCCACGCGTGGCGGCCTGCCGCAGCCGCATCAGCATGGCGGCGTAGTCCCCTTCCGAACGGGCCTCCAGCGCCAGTTGATAGAACTGCTCGGAAGTGGCGATCTCCGAGAGCGGCGCCGCCGCCGAGGCGGCTGGCGCCAGGACGGCCGCGGCAAACAGCCACGGCGCCAGGGTAAGAACCATGCGGGGAAAGATGTGCGAGCGCGTCACTGCCGTCTCCTTTGACATGCCTATTGGGCCTGTCGGCGCGCTTTGGCACAATGCGGTTCTATGCCCCGAGCCTTCGGTTGTCCCGAAGGCAATCCGCCACGGAGAATGTCCATGCGCCTCGATCTCGCGGACCTGCGCCTGTTCCTCGCCATCGTCGATGCCGGCAGCATCACGCAGGGCGCCGCGCGCGCGAACCTGGCGCTGGCCTCGGCCAGCGAACGCCTGCGCAACATCGAGGCCGATGCCGGCGTGCAATTGCTGGAGCGCCGCCATCGCGGCGTGATCGCCACCGAAGCCGGCGAGGCGCTGGCCCACCATGCCCGGCTGATCCTGCGCCAGCGGGAACTGATGCAGGGCGAACTGCTGGACTTCGCCTCCGGCGCCCGCGGCACCATCCGCATCCACGCCAACACCGCGGCCCTGACGGCCTTCCTGCCGCGCAAGCTGGCCCCGTGGATGGCCACCCGCCCGCACCTGAACGTGGACATCCGCGAGCGCACCAGCAAGGAGATCGTCAAGGCCGTCGCCAGCGGGCTGGTCGAGGCCGGCATCACCTCCGATCAGGTCGACGCCCAGGGGCTGTGCCTGCACCCCGTCGCCACCGACCATCTCGTCCTGATCGCCGCCACCGGCCATGCCCTGGCACAACGGCGCGTGGTCCCGTTCTCGGAAGTCCTGCGCGAACCCTTCGTGGGACTGGCCCCGGGCAGCGCCTTGCAGGATCACATCGACGAACATGCGCGGCGCGCCGGCCAGGCGCTGGCCCTGCGCATCAGGATGAACACCTTCGGCGGCCTGTGCGAAATGGTGTCGCATGGCGTGGGCGTGGCCATCGTCCCCGACAGCATCGCCCAGAGCCATCGCCGCCGCCATCCCTACCAGCGCATCGCTCTGGCGGACGGCTGGGCCCACCGCCGCCTGTGCCTGTGCCTGCGCGACTGGGCCGGCCTGTCGGCCCCGGTCCGGGACCTGCTGACGCATCTTGCCGGCAACGCCGGCGTGCCGCCGCTGCCGTAGGGTGCCGCTGGTGCTTCGAACAACCACTTGCGAAACTCCAATTTGGGACTAGCATGAACTCATGCGGGTCATTGCCGTCAGCACATTGCGCCAGTTCTGAAAAACCCATCCGGACGCGGAGCAACCCCTCAAGGCTTGGGTGGATGAAGCAAGCCAAGCCACGTGGACGCAACCGGGAATATGACGCGATCGATGCCGAGACCATAGAAATGGAGTAAGACATGGAGATTCGCCCCATCCGTAGCGAAGCGGACTACAAGGCGGCCCTGAAAGACATCTCACGCCTCATGGAAAGCGATCCTGAACCCGGAACGCCGGATGGCGATCGCCTGGACATCCTGGCTACGCTGGTGCAAGCCTACGAAGCCAGGCACTTTCCCATCGACCTCCCCGACCCTGTCGAAGCGATCAAATTCCGCATGGAGCAAGCCGGCCTGACCGCCAAAGACCTCGAGCCCATGATCGGCCGCCGCAACCGCGTCTACGAAATCCTGAATCGCAAGCGCGGCCTGACACTGCAAATGATCTGGAATCTGCACAAAGGGCTAGGCATCCCCGCCGAAAGCCTGGTCAAACCCCCGTCGAACTCCTGATCACCCGGTAGGACCACGGTGGCTTGTGAAGAAAATCGCAACACGATCCCATCGCTCGCTCCGGGTCCTGACATTTAGAGAAGCGCCTCGATTCCCTTGCGCCGGATAACGTTCAACAGTGCCAGCGCAGGGCCTTTCGCTTGCGTCGCACCGCGCTCGAGCTGCGAGACATAGCCCGGCGTCATATTGAGATACCGGGCAAGCGCGGCTTGACTGAGATGAGCCTTCTCGCGCACTTCCCGCACTTGAGCGGCCGTAATAGGCTCCGAGGTAGGCAGCGCATCCGCTCCCAGGTGGCGGGCAGTGATTTTCTGATGCGTCGCCCTGTCCATGATCCCCAACCGGTGCTGGGAGTCGACCATTTCCAGAAGTTCACTGGCCAAGCGGCCAGGCTTGCTCGTCGTCATGTTCAATCTCCTGCAAATCACCATCGGCCAACGCTTGCCCAACGATGTCCATGGAAGCCTCCGCCCAGATTCGCATCGATGGAACCGCGCTCCGCCCGCTCGATGGCGGCTTTCAGACTGACATCGGCGATCCGCTCACCCCGGGCAAACCGACATACGCCTTTGGTCTTGAAAATCCGCAAGTGGCATTCCCTAGCATAGAAAACTATAGCACAAGAACATATACTTTGAGCTTGACGTATCGAATGTTCACGCCAACTCCGGATTCTCACCGTCCCCTAAACCAAAGTCGCCTCCCCACAGGATGAAAACGTCCCACAAATAAAAAACGGCGCCCCGCAGGACGCCGTCAGCACTACACCCCTCCCCCCGGACCCAGGGCACAGCGGATCCGGCTCCGCCGGTCCGCCAGTGCCGCCTCCCGGGGGGGCGCGCGTGTAAGCGCGTAGGGGGGGACTTACCCTTCAGCAGCAATCGCCTTCATCGACAGACGCAGGCGGCCCTTGTCATCGGCCTCGATGACCTTGACGCGAACCTGCTGGCCGACCTTCAGCACATCGTTGATGTTGGCGATGCGATGGTTGGCGATTTCCGAGATGTGCAGCAGGCCGTCGCGGCCCGGCAGCACCTGGACGATGGCGCCGAAATCCAGCAGGCGCAGCACGGCGCCTTCGTAGATCTGGCCCACTTCCACGTCGGCGGTCAGGTCGGCGATGCGGCGCTGCGCTTCCTTGGCGCGGTCCAGGTCGGCGCTGGAGATGACGATGGTGCCGTCGTCCGAGATGTCGATCTGCGTGCCGGTTTCCTCGGTCAGCGCGCGGATGGTGGCGCCGCCCTTGCCGATCACGTCGCGGATCTTCTCGGGGTTGATCTTCATGGAAAGCATGCGCGGCGCGAACGCCGACAGCTCGCCGCGCGAACCTTCGAGGGCCTCGCGCATCTTTTCCAGGATGTGCAGGCGGCCTTCGCGGGCCTGGGCCAGCGCCACCTGCATGATTTCCTTGGTGATGCCCTGGATCTTGATGTCCATCTGCAGCGCGGTCACGCCGCCGACGGTACCGGCCACCTTGAAGTCCATGTCGCCCAGGTGATCTTCGTCGCCCAGGATGTCGGTCAGCACGGCGAACTTGCCACCGTCCTTGATCAGGCCCATGGCCACGCCGGCCACGTGATCCTTGACGGGCACGCCGGCGTCCATCATGGCCAGCGAACCGCCGCACACGGACGCCATCGACGACGAACCGTTCGACTCGGTGATTTCCGACACCACGCGGATGGTGTACTGGAAGTCCTGCGGCGCGGGCAAGAGCGACACCAGGGCGCGCTTGGCCAGGCGGCCGTGGCCGACTTCGCGGCGCTTGGGCACGCCGATGCGGCCGGTTTCGCCGGTGGCGAACGGAGGCATGTTGTAGTGGAGCATGAAGCGATCGCGGTACTCGCCCATCAGCGCGTCGATGATCTGCTCGTCCTGCTTGGTGCCTAGCGTGGCGATCACCAGGGCCTGGGTTTCGCCGCGGGTGAACAGCGCGCTGCCGTGCGCGCGGGGCAGCACGCCCAGGCGGATGCTGATCGGGCGCACCGTGCGGGTGTCGCGGCCGTCGATGCGGGGCTCGCCGTTCAGGATCTGGCCGCGCACGATCTGCGCTTCGAAGTCGAACAGGATGTTGTCCACTTCGACGCCGTCGATCGCGGCGCCCGAAGCCTCGGCCTGGGCAGCCAGCTTGGCGTGCACGTCGGCATAGACTTCGCGCAGCTTGGTGGTGCGCTCCTGCTTGGAGCGGATCTGGTAGGCAGCCTTCAGGCTGTCCTCGGCCACGGCGCGCACCGAAGCGATCAGGGCATCGTTCTTGGCGGCGGGCTTCCAGTCCCATTCGGGCTTGCCGGCTTCGCGCACCAGATCGTTGATGGCGTTGATGACGGTCTGCATCTGCTCGTGGCCGTAGACCACGCCACCCAGCATGACTTCTTCGGACAGCTGCTGGGCTTCGGATTCGACCATAAGCACGGCGGCGTCGGTACCGGCCACCACCAGGTCCAGCTTGGAGGTCTTGAGCTGCGAGGCGGTGGGGTTCAGCACGTACTGGTCATCGATCCAGCCCACGCGCGCGGCGCCGATCGGGCCGTTGAACGGGATGCCGGAAATGGCCAGGGCGGCCGACGAACCGATCATCGCGGCGATGTCGGGATCGATCTCGGGATTGACCGACAGCGTGTGGATGACCACATGCACGTCGTTGTAGAAGCCTTCGGGAAACAGCGGACGCAGCGGCCGGTCGATCAGGCGCGAGGTCAGCGTTTCCTTTTCGGAGGGCTTGCCCTCGCGCTTGAAGAACCCGCCCGGGATGCGGCCGGCGGCGTAGGTCTTCTCGATGTAGTCGACGGTGAGCGGGAAAAAATCCTGGCCGGGCTTGGCCTTCTTGGCCCCGACCACGGTTGCCAGCACGACGGTGTCCTCGATGGACACCATTACCGCGCCCGAAGCCTGGCGAGCAACCTCGCCGGTTTCGAGCGTGACGGTATGCTGGCCATATTGGAAGGTTTTTGTGACTTTATTGAACATGACAGGCATCCTTTGCGATTGCCCTTCTGAAACGAAAATGCCTGTGACAGGCGGTCCCTGACACAGGCACTCTCATATTTCAGGAGGGGGTTGCTAGAGTGCCGGCTGCGTCGCGCCCGAACAGGAAGCGACGAAACCGGCAACCACCGGAAACACGGAGCGGCGCTGCGACGGCAGCGCCCGCCAGGTTCCCGATCCCCTGGAAATTCACTTACGCAGACCGAGCTTCTCGATCAGGGCGCGGTACGCGTCGGCGTTGCGGCCCTTCAGGTAGTCGAGCAGCTTGCGGCGACGGCTGACCATGCGCAGCAGCCCGCGACGGGAATGGTGGTCTTTGGTGTGCTCTTTGAAATGGCTGGTCAATTCGTTGATCCGGGCGGTCAGAAGAGCGACCTGCACTTCGGGGGATCCGGTATCACCCTGGGCGCGTTGGAATTCGGTAACGATATTGGCCTTGTTGATGTCGGCGACGGACATTTTTTTCCTCTCGGACTGGCGGCAAGGCCGAGGCGCCCTGCCGTGAAAGTTGATGATCCGGCCGCCGCGTTTTCATCTGGCTGCGGCCGGCAGATTAACCATCAGTTTTAAAAATCGGAAAAAACTGAAAGTTAGCCGGTAAGTATAGCCTTATTCAGGGATTTTTGCCATTTTGCAACGCGTGGGCAGCGTCAGGTCGGCCGCGGACACCTTCAGCGTGGTCTCGAAACCGTAGCCGCTGCCTTCCACGTCGCGCCTGACCGTGCCGGCGCCCATCTTCTGCATGGTGAAGACATACAGGGGCTTGATCGCCTGGTGGTCGTCCGGGCGCATCCACAGGTCCGCTCCCTCCGCCGCCCACCGCATGCCGGACAACTGGCGCGCGATGGCGGCGGCGTCCACCTTGCCCGCCCGCTCCAGCGCCGCGGCCAGCATATCGGTCATGTGCAGCATGCGCGCGTTCAGGTAGTCGTCGCCCGGCCGCGGGAACATGCGCCGATAGGCATCGTAGGCGCGGTCCATGCCGGGCTCGCCGGCGTTGTAGTGCCATTCGGCCACCGCCCGCACCTTGCCCACGCCGGCATCCCCGAGCGCGGCCGGCGCGCCCAGCGCATTGCCGTAGAAGGTGTAGAAGCTGCCTTTGAATCCCGCTTCCCGCGCGGCCTTCACCAGCAGGGTCAGGTCGTTGCCCCAGTTGCCGGTGATGACGGTGTCGGCGCCGCTGGACAGGATCTTGGCCGCATAGGGCGAAAAATCCTTGACCTTGCCGATGGCGTGGAACTCGTCGGCCACGACCTCGACGTCGGGCCGCTTCCCGGCCAGCATCGCCCGGGCGCTGCGCGCCACTTCCTGGCCGAAGCTGTAGTCCTGGTTGATCAGGTAGACCTTGCGCACCTCGCGGTCGCGCCGCATGACCTCGGTCAGGGCCGCCATCCGCATGTCGGAACTGGCATCGAAGCGGAAGTGCCAGGGGCTGCACTTCTCGTTGGTCAATGCGGGATCGACGGCCGAGTAGTTCAGGAACACCATGCGCTGGCCGGGATTGCGCTGGTTGTGGCGATTGACGCCCTCGATCAGCCCCGCCGCCACGGCCGAGCTGTTGCCCTGCATGACGATGCGGATGGACTGGTCGGCCGCGCCGCGCAGCAGCAGCAGGGCTTCGTCGATCTGGTTCTTGCTGTCGAAGGGGACGAGCTCGAGCCGGTGCGCGCCGTCGGCCAGCTTCACGCCGCCCCGGGCGTTGACGCGTTCGACCGCGAAGCGCAGGTTGCGCATGATGGCCTCGCCGGTATTGGCGAAGGGTCCGGACATGGCCTCGATCACGGCGATGCGCACCGGCGCGCCCGCGTCTCCCTGCGCCCAGGCGGGCATGGAACCCGCGCAAGCCAGCACAAGTCCTACAATCAGCGAAACACAGCCACGCCTGCGTGACAGAAACACGGTCATCTCCGGTCGTCAATCCAAGAACTAGGTGAATTGTATGAGTATCGCCATCATCTTGCGCCGTGGCGCCTGCCTGCTGGGCATGGCGGCGCTGCTCGCGGCCTGCGCCAGCCCGGCCGGCATCCAGCCGGGCGAATCCGGCTCGGCCGTCATGGCCCGCCTGGGCCGGCCCACGCTCGAGCGCCCCCTGCCGAACGGCGGCCAGCGCCTGATCTATTCCAGCCAGCCCATGGGGCAATACGCCTGGATCACCGACGTCGGCCCCGACGGCAAGGTCATCGGCACCACCCAGGCGCTGACCAGCGAGCGTTTCCGCATGCTGGACTCGGGACACTGGGATACCGAGCGGCTGCTGTTCGAGTTCGGCCCCCCGGCCGAGATCACCCGCGTCGGCCTGAAGGGCGAGCAGATCGTCTGGGGCTACCGCTTCCGCGAGGACGGCGTGTGGAATTCGCTGATGTACGTCTACGTCACCGACAAGGGCGTGGTCACGCGCTACCATCCCGGGCCCGACCCGCTGATGGAGCCCCGCTTCCAGCTGGGCTTGTAGGGCTCAGTCTTCGCCCTTGAACGCGGCGATGATGGCATCGGCCACGGCCCGCACGCGGGCCGTGCGGTTCAGGTCGGCGTGCAGCACCAGCCAGACGTCCAGGCGCTCGGTCCGCTCGGGCCAGACGCGCACCAGGTCCGGATCGTCCTGCGCCATCAGCACGGCCAGTTCGCCCAGGCCCAGGCCCGCCCGTACCGCCTCCAGCATCATCAAACCCGAATTGACTTCCAGCGCGACCCGCGCATTGCCGGTCGACACCCCGCCCAGCCGGGCGCCGTCCAGCGGCCCGATCGCGCGGTCGTACCGGATCACGTCGTGGCCCTTGAGCGCCGCGTCCATCGCCGGCACGCCCCGGCGGCGCAGGTAGTCGCGCGAGGCATAGACGCCTATCTGCCTGCGCGCCAGCCGCCGCGCGATCAGGTCCGGACTCGTGGGCTTGACCGTGCGCACGGCGATGTCGGCCTCGCGCCGGGTCAGGTTGGTGACCTGGGTGGACGTGCCCAGCACGACCTTGATGTCGGGGTGGGCCTCGCGCAGCGTCCGCAGCGCCGGGATCACGTAGAAACTCGCCATGGTGTCCGAGGTGGCTACGCGCACCACGCCGCACAGCTTGTCGTCCAGGCCCTGCATCTGCCGCTGCAGTTGGTCGGCGGCCTGCTCCATCCGTTCGGCGGCGGCGCCGGCCAGTTCTCCGGCCGGCGTGGGCACGTAGCCGTTGGGCGTGCGCAGGAACAGGCGGGCGCCCAGCGCGGCCTCGAGGGCGGCGAGGCGGCGGCCGGCCGTGGCCTGGTCCACTTCCAGCAGCGCCGCGGCGCCTCGCAGCGTGCCCGCGCGCCGGATGGCCAGAAAGATCCGGGCATCGTCCCAGTTCATCATGCGCGCTTCGCACCGGCCGGGCGTCTTTCCAGGCAATGCATTTTTGCATCACTACACCGCATTTTCACCTCTTTTTCCGCATCATTCCCGGGCCTAGGATAACGCCTTCTCTTGCTTTTCGGACGACGATCGTGCGGTATCCCTGCCCCAACATTCCCCTCCCCCCGGCGCCCGCGCGCCAGGCATCGGCCGACCCCATGCCGCTGGCCGCGCTGGCGGTGGGATTCATCATGGCCATGCTCGACGTCACCGTCGTCAACGTAGCGCTGAGCGACATCGCGCGCAGCCTGGAGGTCTCCTTGTCGGGCCTGGTCTGGGTGGTCGACGGCTATACGCTGGCCTTCGCCGCCATGCTGCTGGTCGGCGGCGCGCTGGCCGACCGCCTGGGCGCGCGCGCCGTGTATCTGGCGGGACTGGCCGTCTTCACGCTGGCCTCGGTGGCGTGCGGCCTGGCCCAGGACGGCCTGGCTCTGGTCGGCGCGCGCCTGGCGCAAGGCGTGGGCGCGTCCCTGTTCGTTCCCAGCTCGCTCAGCCTGCTGGTCCACACCTATGCCGACGAACGCGTCCGGGCGCGGATGGTGGCGCTCTGGTCAGCCATCGTCACGCTGTCGGTGGCGGCCGGACCGCTGGTGGGCGGGCTGCTGATCGCGCATTTCGGCTGGCGCAGCGTCTTCCTGATCAACGTTCCCATCGGCATCGCCGGCGCGCTGCTTACCCTGAAGCTGGTGCGGCCCGCTCCCGCCCGGCCGCGCGCGCTGAATCCCGCCAGCCACGCGCTGGGCATCACGGCGCTGGCCGCCCTGTGCTATGCGCTCATCCAGGGCCCCGAGCGGGGTTGGGCCGCGCCCCCCATCCTGCTGGCGGCGGTCCTGGCCCTGGCGGCCGGCGCCCTGCTGGCCTGGCGCGAGCAACGGACCGCCTCGCCGCTGGTGCCCCGGCAACTGCTGGCCGCGCCGCGCTTCCTGCCCGCCAATGCCCTGGGGGCCCTGGCCAGCTTCGCGGTGTACGGCCAACTGTTCCTGCTCAGCCTCTACCTGCAGCGGGCTCGCGGCGCCGGGCCGCTGGACACCGGTTTCCAATTGATGCCGCTGATGCTCATCCTGGTGCTGGGCAACCTGCTGTCCGGCCGGCTCTCCAGCCGGCACGGCACGCGTTTCCCGATGCTGGCCGGCACCGGCCTCGCCACGCTCGCCACGGCGGCGGCTGCGTTCGATGGCCTGGCGCTGCCCTACTGGCTGCTGATGGCGCTGCTGGTCTGCGGCAACCTGGGCGCGGCCATCGCCATCCCCGCCATGACCGCGACCGTGATGCAGGCCGGCGGCAAGGAGCACGCCAACAGCGCCGCAGCCATCCTGAACGCCAACCGGCAGATCGGCACGCTGCTGGGCGTCGCCATCATGGGCAGCCTGTTGCATGGACTGCCCGACTGGACGGACAGCCTGCCTGCCGGCCTGGCCGTGGTCGCCGCGGCCTATGGCGTGGCCTGGCTGATCGTTCTGCGTGCGCGGGAAGCGGAGCATCCGGCCCGGCGTTGAAGCCGCTGCTCAGGGCGCCTGGCCGCTGCCCAGCGCCCCCGCCCTGACCAGCCGGCGATTCGCCTCGTAGTCGTCCCGAACGGCTGCGCGGAAATCCTCCACGCTACCCATGGCAGGCAGGTTGTAGGCGCTTTCGAGCCGCGCGGCCAGCGGCCCGCCCACCAGCGCGCGACGGACCGCGGCATTGATGCTTTCCTGCACCGGCAGGGGCGTGCCGGCGGGCGCGAACAGGCCGAACAGCGACATCAGGTTGGCTTGCGGATAGCCCAGCTCCTCCAGCGTCGGCACCTCCGCCAGCGCGCCCAGCCTGGCGGGGGCGCCCACCGCCAGCGCCTTCAGCCTGCCCATGCGCACATAATCCAGTTGCAGGGCCGCGACGTTGGTCGACAGCACCTCGAAGCGGCCGCTGAGCGCATCGTTCAATTGCGGCCCGCCGCCGTGATACGGAATGTGGGTGATGCGCGCGCCGCTTGCCGCGGCCACCTGCGCCATCACCATGTGGCCGGTCGTGGCGACGCCCGAACTGGCCCAGCGGATCGCCCCCGGCCGGCGCCGCGCCTCGTCCACCAGACCGGCGAAATCGCGGCCGGTAAAGGCCGGCGTGCCGGCCACCAGCACCGGCGTGCGCATCACGGCGGCCACGGGCGCGATCTCCCGCAGGGGATCATGGTCGGCCGACGGGCGGCTCAGCAGCGGATTGAGCGTGAGCGGCGTCAACGCGGAAAAGGCCAGGGTGTGGCCGTCGGGCGCGGCGCGCGCCACGGTCTCCATCCCCACGCTTCCGCCCGCGCCGCCCTTGTTCTCGACCCAGGCCGGCACGCCCAGGTCGCGCGACAACGCCTCGGCCAGGATACGCGCGATGGTGTCGCTCACGCCGCCGGGCGGGTAGACGACCACCATGCGTATGGCCCGCGTCGGCCAGGCCCGTCCGTCCGCCGGGGCAGCGGCACGCGCCCCCGCTCCGGCCAGCGGCAGTACGGCCGCGGCCAGCAGGACGCGGCGGCGCGCCGCGCGCGGGCCCGCGGCCGTCATCGCGCCGCCGCCAGCCGCCGCGCCAGGGCGGCGAAGTGCTGCGCCGGAAGGTTGTCCTCGCCATGGCGGGACACCAGCGTCAGCGGCGCGTCCAGCCGTTCGGCCCGCGCCAGCGGCAGATAGGTCACGGCATGCGCATGCGCGCCGCTGATGGACTTGGGCACGACCGACACGCCCGCCCCCGCCGCCACCAGGTTCAGGTTGGTCATCATGCGGTCGACCTCGGCCGCGATGCGCGGCCGCAGTCCCTGGCTTTCGCACAGCGCGAGCAGGTTGGCGTACAGGCCCGGGGCGCCCGGCTGGCGCACCAGGATGATCTTCTCCTGGCACAGTTCGGCCAGCGAGATCGCGCCGGGCCGGCTTGCCTGCCGCCCCCGCGCAAGCGGATGGTCGCACGGCACGGCGGCCACCGCGGGCTCGGTCAGCAGGGTCTCGAACACCAGGCCGTCGGGCCGCGACACCGGCACGCGCAGCAGGCCGCAATGCAGGCGCCCGGCGGCGATGGCAGCGGTCAGCCCCGCGGCATTGTCCTCGTGGATGTCCAGCTCCACGCCCGGATAGTCCCGCCGGTACAGGCGCAGGGCCTCGGGCGTGAACGCGTGCGCGGCGGCCGAGCTGGTGAAACCCACGGCCAGCAGCCCTTCCTGGCCGTTGGCCACGCGCGCCATGCGCTGGCGCATCTGCGCATAGCCTTCCAGCAGGTTCTCGGCCTCGCGCAGGAAGTGCCGGCCGGCGTCGGTCAAAGCCACGCCCCGCGGGTGACGGCGCAGCAGTTCCACCCCCAGCTCCCGCTCCAGCGCCTTGATCTGCTGGCTGAGCGGGGGCTGCTGGATGCCGAGCCGCTCGGCGGCGCGCGTCATGTGGCCGGTCTCGGCGACCGTGACGAAGTAACGCAGGTGGCGCAAGTCCATATTTTTTATATATCGAGTCTCCGCTTTTATTGTATTTGACGTACCGAGCGGCGCGCTCGCATCATCCCGCCGTGCACGCGCCCCGCCTCGAGAGGGCCGGCCATGGAGACGATACGATGACCGCATCCCGCCCCTTTCCCGCCCTGCCCCTGCTGCTTGCCACCCTCGCGGCCCTGGCCGGTTGCGGCGGCGGCGATGGCGACGCGCCCGCCGGCAATCCGCCCGACGAGCCTCCGGCCGCCTCGGGCCCGCCCTATGCCCCCGCGCTGGCCTGCGCCTCGCTGGCCGCGCGCGGCTTTTCCCCCGCCCAGCTGACGCTGCCCTCGGGCGGCGCGACGGTGTCCGAGGCGGTCGACGTCCCCGCCGATGCCGAGGGCAACAACCTGGGAGCCTACTGCCGCGTCCGCGGCCTCATCAAGCCGGTCAACGCCGGCTCGCCCGATATCAATTTCGCGCTGAACCTGCCGCTGCGCTGGAACGGCAAGACCATCCACTTCGGCGGCGGCGGCTTCAACGGCCGGCTCATCGACGGCACCGAGACCATACGCTTCGGTCCCGCCGACAAGCCCTCCCCGCTGGCCCTCGGCTACGCCACCTACGGCGACGACTCCGGCCACCAGAGCGGCAGCATCACCGACGGCAAGTTCGCCGCCGACGACGAGGCCCTGTCCAACTACGGCGGCCAGTCGCTGAAGAAAACCCGCGACGTCGCCGCGCAACTGGTGCGGGCCTACTACGACATGGCGCCCAGGCACGCCTATTTCCTGGGCACCTCCACCGGCGGCCGCGACGCGCTGGCGCACATCCAGCGCTGGCCGACCGACTACGACGGCGTCATCGCCAACGAACCCGCGTTGAATTACTCCGGCACACGGCTGTCCAACGTCGCGCTCGGCCGCGCCCTGTACGCCAACGGCGGAGCCGGCTGGCTGAACGTGGCCAAGACGCTGATGGTGCAGAACACGGTCAAGCAGGCCTGCGACAAACTGGACGGCGCGGTCGACGGCATCGTCAGCAACGTGGAAAGCTGCCGGCTGCTGAACGCCTCCAACCTGGCGGCCATGCGCTGCCCCTCGGGCGGCGACGAAGGCGATCACTGCCTGTCCACCGCGCAACTGGCGACGATCCGCACGCTCGAGGCGCCGCTGGAATTCTCCGCCTACCGGCTCGCCAACGGCGTCGACCGCGCGGGCGGCTACAACATCCTGGAAGGCGCGCTGGTGGCCGGCCCCTACACCACGCGGGACCTGGGCACTCGCCGCGCGCCCGGCAACCCGGCGACCTCGGCCGATGCCAACATGTACGTGACGGGCGACCAGTGGGTCAAGTATTTCGTCACCCGCTCGGCCAGTTTCGACACGCAGGGATTCGACCCGCGGAACCCCGGTCCGTACACCGAGCGCGTGCAGGCCGTGTCCGCGATCACCGACGCCACCGATCCCGACCTGCGTCCCTTCCTGTCCCGCGGCGGCAAGCTCATCATGCTGCACGGCCTGGCCGACGAAGTCATCAGCCCCAACTCCACCATCGACTACTACCAGCACGTGGTGGCTGCCGTGGGGCAGGAGGCCGTGGACAAGGGCGTGCGCTTCTACACCGTGCCCGGCATGGGCCATGGCACCGGCGTGTTCATTCCCAACTGGGATTCGCTGGCCGCGCTGGAAGGCTGGGTGGAGCAAGGCCTGCCCCCGGGCACGCCGGTGGCGGCCGACGCGGTGGCCGGGACCTATGGCCGCACGCGGCCCCTGTGCCAGTACCCCGCCTGGCCCAAATACCGCGGCAGCGGCAGCCAGGACGCCGCCGTCAACTACAGCTGCGTGCAGGAGACGGGCGACCCGCTGGCCTGCCCCCACCTGCCCGCCGCGGTCACCCGCTACAAGGGCGGCAACACGCTGGGCGAGGAACTGACGGTGACCGTGGATCCGGCCTCGCTGCGCTACACCGTCACGATAGACGCCAGCCTGCAACGCGCGGCCGGCACCGTGCGCGAGGGCAGCCTGCGCGCGCAAACGGCCTGCGCCTATGCCAGCGACGAAGGCGGCGCGGTCTACCTGTTCGGCGCGGGCGGCGTCCTGCAGGGCGGCGTGCTGCCGACATCGGGCGGCGGCTTCGAACCGCTGCTGGCCTTCGCCACCACGTTCGAGAACACCAGCTCGCCCACGGTCTTCAACCCGGTCGCCGCCATCTACGACCTGATCGGCGTCCACCATGGCGCGGGCGGCACGCCGGCGGCCTACAAGGCTGCGGGCCGGCTGCGCAACGCCGGCACCTTCCAGTTGTGCCGGGATCCCGTCACCGGCGGCTTCATGACCTACGATGCCGCGTGCACGTCCACCGCCAAGGGATACATCAGCTACAACGCCGGACGCGGGGCTTTCGACCTGCTGGCGACCCCGCCCGCCGATCCGGCCAGCACCACCGGCGGCACGCCCGCGGGCTCCATGGTGATCGGGCTGGTCAACGGCAACGCGGTGCCGCTGCAACTGGTGCGGGAGTCGGCCACCAGCTACGGCATGCGCCTGTACGCACCGCAGCAGTCGCTGGCTTCCGGCGCGGCCGATGGGGTCTACACCATCGCCGGCACCGGCGCGCGCAATCTCGAAGCCACCTTGTCCGGCGCCACGCTGGACATGGACGGCGGCACGACGGCCGTGGCCTACGACACCCCGGTGCCGGGCGTCGCCCAGGCGGGCGCGTCGGGCAACGACCATTTCCTTTTCACCCAAGGCATCCTGGGCTATGCCTCGGATACGGGATCGACCGCCATCTTCGCCACCGGAGTCCGCCATTGAAAACCCTGACCCGATTCTCCCTGCTGGCCGCGCTGGCCCTGGGCGCCGCCACGGCCCACGCCGCCTCCGACCGCGCGCGGCCCGCCCCCTGCCCCAAGGACGTCCCCGCCGACGCGCGTTGCTATAACGGGCAGGACAGCGAAGGCGCCTACTACTGGATCGCGATTCCCCGCGACTGGAACCGGGTGCTGGTCATGCATGCCCACGGCGGTCCCGACCTGGGCCCGTCCACCCTGAAACGCAGCCAGCAAGACCTGACCCGCTGGGCCGTGACCGTGAAGGCGGGCTATGCCTGGGCCGGCTCGTCCTACCGCCGCGGCGGCTATGGCGTGACCATGGCGGCCGAGGACACCGAGCGTCTGCGCCGCCTGTTCGTCCGGCAATTCGGCCAGCCCCGCCGCACCCTGCTGCACGGCCAGAGCTACGGCGGCGGCGTGGCGTCCAAAGCCGCCGAACTGTACGGCACCGTCGAGGGCCGGCCCGGCCCCTACGATGCCGTGCTGCTGACCAGCGGCGTGCTGGGCGGCGGCAATACCGCCTACGATTTTCGCCTGGACCTGCGGGTGGTCTACCAGTACGTCTGCCGCAACCACCCGCGCCCCGACGAGCCGCAATACCCGCTGTGGATGGGCCTGCCCAAGGATTCCACGCTGACCCGCGCGGACCTGGCCGCGCGCATCAAGGCATGCACGGGGGTCGGCATGCCGGCCGCGCAGCGCAGTCCCGAGCAGGCGGCCCGGCTCAAGACCATCCTGTCGGTCGTGAAGATTCCCGAACGCACCTTCGTGTCCAACATGAACTGGGCCACCTGGCTGTTCCGGGACCTTGCGCAGGAACGGCTGGACGGCCGCAATCCCTTCGGCAACGGGAAGGTGGTGTACGGCGGCTCGCCGGACGATGCCGCGCTGAACGCCGGGGTGGCCCGCTATCGGGCGGACCCGCTGGCCGTGGGGCGGCTGATGGTGGACAGCACGCCGACGGGCAGGCTCGCGATGCCCGTGCTGACCCTGCATGCCATCCACGATCCGACGGCCTTCGTCGAACTCGAGTCGGCCTACCGCGAGATCTTCGACCGCGCGGGCAGCGGCGACAAGCTGGTGCAGACCTTCTCGGACGAAGCCGAGCACAGCTATCTGAGCGAGCCCCAGTATCCCGCCCTGTTCACCGCGCTGATGGATTGGGTGGACAAGGGGGAAAAGCCGACCCCCGGGAAAGTGGCGCAGCTGTGCAAGGGCTATGAACGGGACTACGGCAACGGCGGCAAGCAGACCTGCCGCATCCAGGTGGGCTACCAGCCGCCGCCGCTTTCTACCCGCGTCCCGCCGCGCTAGCCGCTCAGGGCTCGATGCCCAGGCTGCGGATGAACGGCACCCAGGTCGCGCGCTCGCTCTTCTCGAACGCCAGGGCCTGGGCCGGCGTGGAAGGCGCCATGATCTCGGCCGTCTGGCGCTGGGCGAACTGGACGACCTGCGGGTCGGCCAGGACGCGGTTCAGCGCGGCGTTGAGCCTGGCGACAACGGCGGCGGGCGTGCCCGCCGGAGCGAACACGTTGTTCCACGTGTAGCCCTTGAAGGCCGGCAGGCCGGCCTGGGCGAACGTCGGGACATTGGGCGTCGAGGCGCCGCGCCGGTCGATGCCGTTGGCCAGCACCTTGACCTTCCCCTGCTCCACCAGGCCCGCCATGCTGGGCAGCGTCACCAGCATCATGTCGACCCGGCCCGCGGCCAGGTCGGCGGCGGCCACGGCCGCGCCCTTGTAGGGCACGTGCATCAGGTCGATGCCCGCGGCGCGCGCGAACGCGGCGCCGGCGATGTGGTTGATTGAGCCCACGCCGCTGGACGAATACGTAATCGACTGCGCGCGCCCCTTGGCCGCTTTGACCAGGTCGGCCAGCGAGCCCGGCCCGTTCGCCGGCACCGCCAGCGCCAGCGGCGTGCGCGCGACCAGGGCGATGGGCGTCAGGTCGCGCTCCACGTCGAACGGCAGCGACTTCTGCAAGCCGACGTTCATGACGAGCTGCGAGCTGGTCCCGAAGCCCAGGGTATAGCCGTCGGGCGCCGCCTTGGCGACATAGTCGGTACCGACCACGCCGCCGGCGCCGGGCTTGTTCTCGACGATCACCGGCTGGCCCAGTTCGCCGTACAGGGTCTTGGCCAGTTCCCTGGCCATCGCGTCGTTCACGCTGCCCGGCCCGAACGCCACGATGAGCCGGATCGGCCGCGCCGGATAGGCCGGCTCCTGCGCCCGCGGCGCGGGCGACGTGGACAACATGGCCGTCCCCAGGACGGCAAGCAGGATGGTCCGCATATCGATCTCCTATTCGGGCAGGATGCCCAGTTCCCGGATGGTGCGGCCCCAGCGGTCCTTGTCCTCGGCCAGGGCGGTCTTGAACGCGGCCGACGACATGCCCGGATACTCCAGGCCCATCGAGTCGAGCTGGCGTTCGACCTCGGGCAGGCGCATGACGCGGTCGAGTTCCCGCCACAGCGTCTCCCGGACCTCGGGCGCCAGGCCGCGCGGCGCGAGCACACCGTACCAGTTGACCACGCGGAATCCCCGCACCGTCTCGCCCACCGTGGGGACATCGGGCAGCACGCGGGCGCGCTTGTCCTCGGTCACCGCCAGTATCCGCAGCTTGCCGGCGCGCACGTGCGGCAGCAGCAGCGAGCTGCCGCCCGCGAACAACTGGGTCTCGCCCTGCAGGAGCGAGGTCACCGCCGGGCCGCCGCCCTTGTACGGCACGTGCAGCAGGTCGATGCCCACCGTGCTCGCCAGCGAGGCCAGGGCCAGGTGGTTGATGCTGCCTATGCCGCCCGAGCCGTAGGTGATCTTGCCGGGGTTCGCGCGCGCATGCGCGATCAGGTCCGACAGGCTGCGGAACGGCGACGAGGCGGGCACGGCGATCGCGGTGGTCGCATAGACCAGCATGCACACCGGCTCGAAGGACGCCACCGGGTCGAACGGCAGTTGCTTGTACAGCGCGCCGGCCATCGCATGCGTGGACACGCCGCCCATCTCCAGCGTGTAGCCGTCGGCGGGCGCGCGCGCGACGGCCGCCGCGCCTATCGTGCCGCCCGCCCCGGGAAGATTCTCGACCACCACGGCCTGCCCCGCGGACGGAAACAGCTGCTTGCCCACCAGGCGCGCGAGGATGTCGGTGGTGCCGCCCGCCGCGAACGACGAAATCAGCCGCACCGGACGGCCCGGATAGCCGGAAGCCGCGCCGGTGGCGGCGGCAACCGGGCGCAGCATCGAGCCGGCCGCAAGCGCCAGCATGGCGCGTCGGGATAAGGTGCAAGTCCCCATCGGGTCTCCTTCATTCTTCATGGTCGCGCCCCTCTGGGGGGGTCGCCGGGGCGCAGTATAGGAGCGCCCCCCGCCGCCGGCGCCACTCCGCGCGCGCGCATTCCGTGCCACGGAATGGAACGATTCCAGGAAGGGCCGGCCCGGCGCTATGATCGGGACGCCAGCACACGGAGGAAACGGCAGGCATGTCCGAAACGAACGCGATCGGGCCGGTAGTCCGGGCGCTGAACATCCTGCGGGCGCTGAATCACCAGCCGCAGAGTTCGCTCCAGTCCCTGCACCAGGCCACCGGACTGCCCAAGTCCACCATCCACCGCCTGCTGGCCACGCTCAAGAGCGAGGGCTACGTGCGCGCCGACGTGGTCAAGGGCACGTACACGCTGACCGAGAAGGTCCTGTGCCTGAGCGAAGGCTTCTCCGAACCCGAACTGGTGGTGGAGGTCGGCGCACCCATCGTGCTCAAGAACACCCGCGCCACCGGACTGCCGCTGGCCCTGGGCACCCTGGATCGCGGCCACATCGTCGTGCGCTACAGCTCCATGCCCTACAGCCCCATCGGATCCGAGCACACCACGGTCGGCCACGTCCACGATCTCGTGCATTCCGGCATGGGGCAGGCCTACCTGGCCTATTGCGGCCAAGCCGAACGCGACCGCCTGCTGCAATGGATGCAGGCCTCGCTGCCCGAGCCCGGCCTGTGGCCACCGGTGGAACAGGACATCCAGCATCAACTGGCCGTCACGCGCCGGCGCGGCTACGGCCTGCGCAAAGGCCAGGGCCGCGGCTCCAGCACCACCCTGGCGGTGCCGCTGGCCCATGGCGAGCGCGTACTGGGCGTGCTGTCGCTGACCACCTTCGGCGCGCTGCTGACCCCGGAGCGCCTGCGCGAATGCGTGGGCCACCTGGACCGGACGCGCCAGGAGATCTGCGCCGCCGTCGGCGCGCGGCTGGCGCAAGGCTGACGCGTTCCGTGTCACGGAAAGAAGCGGCGGCACGATACCGGGCCGCGGGCGCGCGGACTTAAGCTGTCGTGCCGCGAGGCGGCCCGTGCGCCGCCCCGTTCCCATTCTCCTCAGGACTGGAGCCTCGCTTGAAACTCGCCAGCTACGCCACTTTCGACCGGCCCGACACCGCGCGCGTCGGATTCGTGATCTCCGACTCCGAACTGGTCGATGCCGAAACCGCATGCCGCCAATTCGCCCCCGACTTCCAGGGCCCCCTGGACATGCACCGGCTGATCGAGGCCGGCCCCGATTTCTGGGAACAGCTCCGGCAGGTGCATGCCGCGCTGGGCCAGGCCGGGCTGCCGCGCCTGCCCATGGACACGGTCCGCTTCCTTCCCGCGGTGCCGCGCCCCTCGAAGCTGTGCTGCCTGGCCCTGAACAACAGCGCCAATACCGACCGCATCGTCAAGGGCCCCAAGCACCCGGCCGTCTTCACCAAGCCCTGGTCGGCGCTGGTCGGCCACGGCGAACCGATACGCCTGAAGCCCCATTACGGCCGCGTGCACCCCGAACCCGAACTGGCGATCGTGATCGGCAAGCTGGCACGCGACATCGACGCGGCCGACGCCTATGACCACGTATTCGGCTACACCATCCACAACGACCTGACCTCGCCCACCATGCGCGACGAGGACAGCTTCCACTACCGCGCCATCCACCCGGCGCTGGAAGGCGAAGGCATCCGCTACGTCGAAAGCCACGTCTCGTACAGCGGCCGCTACAAGGGTTCGGACACGTTCTCCCCGCTGGGCCCGTGGATCGTCACCCGCGACGAGATCCCCAACCCGCACGCGCTGGACATCTCGTGCCACGTCCGCGAAGAACAGTACGCCAGCGACAACACGGCCAACCTCTTCCACAAGCTGCCCGAGGTCCTGGCCTTCGTCTCCAGCTACATGACGCTGGTGCCGGGCGACGTGGTGTCGATGGGCACGGCGCTGGCCTCGGGCGGCAAGCCCGGCCGGGCGGTCCAGAACGCCGACCTCAACAAGATCGGCGGGCCCGTCAGCGTGACCGTGGCGGGGATAGGCAAGCTCAGCAACCCGGTGCAGGCGGGCTGACCCGCTATTGCTGCGACAGCGGCAAGCCGCGGCTGCCGGCATAGAACACGATCAGCACCACGCCCTGGTCGCCGGTCACGCCGCGGTGGTACTCGCCCACCATTTCCGGCAGGACGTCGCCCTGCTTGAGCAGGCGCGTCTCGCCCGTTTCCTTTTTCTCGACCGTCAGTTCACCCGACAGCACATAGGCCGCGTTCGGGATCGGATGGGTATGCCAGGGCAGCGCGCTGTGGGCGGGAATCGTGATCCTGAGCACGGTCAGCATCGGCGCGCCCGACGGGTAGGCCACGTAGGGACGGCCGTCCCACGACGCCCCGCTCTCCATCAGCTTTTCGACCTGCACGCCGGCTGATTCCGCCGCCATGCCCGTCCCCCCGGCCAGCGCCAATACCAGCGCGGCCAGTCCTCCCACGATCCGTTTCATGGCGATGTCCCCTTGCCTTGTTTTATTTGTGCGGCGGCCCGTGTGCCGTCCGGATCGCACGATACCACCGACGGCGGCGCCCGGCTCAGGCGTCGATATCCACTTCCTCGCACCACAGGTCCCAGCACCGCTTGAGCTGGCCGCGGTTGGTCTCGGTGGCGAGGTCGGACTCGGTCTCGGACAGGTAGCGTACGCGGTCCGACACCCGCATCGCCCCCAGTTGCATGCCGGCGTTGACTTCGGCGTAGACCGCCCGGTAGATGGCTTCTTCCAGGCTGGTCCCCACCATGGTCGATCCATGGCCGACCATCAACACCGCGCTGGCGGGCCCCAGGGTATCGGCCAGGTGGCGGCCCAGGTCGTGGTCGCGTATCAGCATGTCGGTCTCGCGGCCGGTGGCCTCGCGGATGTCGAACTTCGCGGTCCGCGTCAGGAACCCGGCCATGTGGAACATGGGCTTGACAGCCACGTCGGTGGCGGCGATGGTGATCATGGCCGCCGAGTGGCTGTGGACCACGGCCTGGACGTCGGGACGGGTGCGGTAGATCTCGCCGTGGATGAAGCGTTCCAGGTACAGGCGCCGGGTATCGCCGCCCACCGGGTTCGATTCCTCGTCCAGTTCGACGATGTCCGCTTCCTTGACCAGGTTGGGCGCCCGGTTGCACGAGATCAGGTAGTGGCCCGCGATCTCGGGGTGGCGGCAGCTGACGTGCCCGAACCCGTCGACGATGCCCTTCAGGTAAAGAATGCGGTTGGCCCGCGCCAGGTTGCGGCGCGCCTCCAGCACGATTTCGTTCATGAGCATGCTCCCCGTGTTCCGCTCGTTGTATCGACTTCGTATTGTGCACCCGAAGAATGCATCAATTTTCTTGATCTTCGACATCAATCCAGCTGACCGACTTGGCGCCCGGCCTGTGAAATACTCGGCCTCAAGAAGAGAACATCCGGAGGATACGCATGACCCCCACTCCCCTCGCGCGCGGCCTGGCCCTGATCGGCGGCGGCCTGGCGCTTTCGTTCGCGCTGGCCGCCTCGGCGGCCGACACCTGGCCCGCCAAGCCCATCACCTTCGTCGTGCCCTCGTCGCCCGGGGGCGGCACCGACATCTATGCCCGGCTGCTGGCCGAAGGCGTGGGCAAGCAGCTCAAGCAGACCGTCGTGGTCGAGAACAAGCCCGGCGCCAGCGGCAACATCGGCGCGGCGGCGGCGGCACGCGCCACGCCGGACGGCTACACCTTCCTGGTTTCGGCCACGCCGGCGATCGCGGTCAATCCCTATCTGTACAAGAACCTGCCCTACGACGCCGAGAAGGATCTCGTGCCGGTGGCCCGCGGCGTGGACGCGCCCCTGGTCTACGTCGTGCCGCCCGGCTCGCGCTTCAAGACACTGGACGACCTGCTGGCCGCCGGCAAGAGCGAGCCCGGCAAGCTGGCGTTCGGGTCGGCCGGCCACGGCTCGCCCACCTTCCTGGGCGTGAAGGTCATGGAAGAAAAGACCGGCGCCGCGTTCACGCACGTACCGTACAAGGGCATGGCGCCCACCATGCAGGACTTCCTGGGCGGACGCCTGGACTTCCTGCAATCGGACGTCGCTTCGGTGCTTCCCCACATCAAGTCGGGCAAGGCCGTCCCGCTCGCCATCAGCAGCAAGTCGCCACTGTTCCCGAAGGTAGCGGTGTGGACCGACAAGGGCCTTCCCGACGTGCCGCAGTCCTTCAGCGTGATGGCGCCGGCCGGCACGCCCGACGCCATCGTCCAGAAGATGAGCCAGACCGTGGTCAAGGCCATGCAGGAGCCGTCGGTCAAGCAGCGCCTGATCGATCAGGGCTACCTCCCGGTCTCGGACACGCCGGCCAGGTTCAGCCAGCAGTTGACGGCCGAGCGCGCGATGTGGAAATCGCTGATCGAACGCAACCACATCACGGTCGAATAGCCCCGTGCCCGGCGCTCAGCCCTGCGCAACGCGGGCGAGCGCCTTCCTGAGCCAGGTCGCGCCGGCATCCTTCCTGTGCCGGGAATGCCAGTGCTGGTGGACCACGTAGCTGGGTGATTCGAACGGCAGGTCCACCACCATCAGTGGCGCGAAGCGCATCAGCGCGCGGCTGAGCCGGGCGGGCACGACGGCCACCAGGTCGCTGTCGGCCAGCAGGTGCTCGATGCCGGCGAAACTCGATTGTTCCAGGCGGATGTTGGGCCGCGCGCCCAGCTTCTCGGCCGCATGGTCTTCCCAGCGTTGCCGGTTACGGCCCCGGCTGGCCACCGACAGGTGCGGCAGCCGCAGGAAATCCTCGACCGGCATGCCGGCCCGCAGCGCCGGATGGCCGGCCCGCCCCAGGCAGACATAGTGCTCGCGGTACAGCCGCTGCCGGATGACCGACTTGCCCATGGTGGGCACGTGGCCCAGCACCAGGTCCAGCGTGCCGGACTCCAGGTGCCAGGGCGTATCGGCCGTGATCTCGATCTGTTCCAGGCTGACGCCGGGCGCCTCGCCCGCCAGCAGCGAGCGCACGCCGGGCATCAGCACATAGACGCCGATCTCGCTCATCGCCACCCGGAAGTGGCGGGTCGCCACCGCGGGATCGAAGGCGTCGCCCTCCAGCGCGCTGGCCTGCAGCAGTTGCTGGGCCTGCTTGAGCCCCGGATAGATGGACTCGGCCTTGATGGTCGGAATCATGCCGACGGCGCTGCGCACGAACAGATCATCCCGGTAGATCTCGCGCAGCCGGGCCAGCGCCATGCTGACGGTGGAAGGGTTCATCCCCAGGCGCGCGGCCACGCGCGCGATGCTCGCCACTTCGTACAGCGCGGTGAATATGCTGATCTGGCGATAGTCGGGAAAATTCCTGGCGTCCGCGCCCTTGCGATCGTCGTCCATGGTCGGCGGGCGCCTCAGTCTTCGTCCAGTTCCGCGAACCGGTCGGCCAGGTGGTCGACCAGGGCCCGCACGGCGGGCAGCAGCCCGCGCCGCGATGCGAACACCGCATGGATGATCTCGCGCGGCGGCGCCCAGCCGGGGATGACATGGACCAGTTCGCCGCTGACCAGCTCGTCGCGCACCATCATCGCCGGCAATTGCACCACGCCCGCCCCCGCCACGGCGGCCGCGCGCAGCGCCGGCATGCCGCGCGTGATCAGCCTCGGATGGTGGCGCACGGCGGCATGCGCGCCATCGGGCCCGATCAGGTTCCAGACATATTCCTGCTGCGGCACGCCCAGCGCCATGCTGGGCAGCCCCGCCAGGTCGGCGGGCACGCGGGGGATGCCGTTCCTGAGCAGTTCCGGGCAGGCCACGAGGTATTGCCCGCGGTTCGCCAGCACGCGCATGACCAATCCGCTGTCCTCGAGCGGCGGCGGCCGCACGCGCAGGGCGATGTCCATGCCTTCTCCCACCACGTCCACCCGCCGGTTGGTCTCCTCCAGGTGGACTTCCACGCGCGGGTGAGCGACCATGAATCCGGCCACCATCTCGGCCACCCGCGCCCCCAGCAGCGCCACCGGACATGCCAGGCGCACGATGCCGCGCGGCTCGGCATGCATGACCGCGATGGCGTCGTCGGCCGCTTCGGCCTCCACCAGCATGGCCTTGCAGTGGCCATAGTAGGTCTGGCCGATCTCCGTCACCGCGAAGCGGCGCGTCGAGCGCTGGATGAGCCGGACCCCCAGGCGCTCCTCCAGGAGCGCGATGCGCCGGCTGAGCTTGGATTTAGGTATGCCCAGGGCGCGGCCGGCCGGGGCGAATCCGCCATGGTCCACCACCTGCACGTAGTAATAAAGGTCGTTGAGGTCTTGCATGATCATCGTTCCTTAAATAGAACGCTCCATGCGAATTCTGCCATCTACCGGGAATTTCGTCCCGTCCATATGATGTCTCCATCAACCGTTACCACGGTTCCCTACCAGGAGATCGGCATGAAGAAGATACTCGGCGTCTACAGCGCTCCCCGGCCCCATTGGGTGGGCGACGGGTTCCCCGTGCGCTCGCTGTTCGGCTACGACGGCCTGGGCCGCCACCTCAGCCCCTTCCTTCTGCTGGACCATGCCGCGCCCACGCCTTTTCCGCCCGCCACCCGGCCGCGCGGGGTGGGCCGCCATCCGCACCGGGGGTTCGAGACCGTCACCGTCGTCTACCAGGGCGAGGTCGAGCATCGCGACTCCACCGGCGCCGGCGGCCTGATCGGCCCGGGCGACGTGCAATGGATGACGGCGGCCGGCGGGATCCTGCACGAGGAGTTCCACTCGCGCGCCTTCACCGAACGCGGCGGCACCATAGAAATGGTGCAGCTGTGGGTCAACCTGCCCGCGCGGGACAAGATGAGCGAACCGGGCTACCAGACCCTGCTCGACGCGCAGATTCCCTCGGTCGACCTGCCCGACGGCGCCGGCCGCGTGCGGGTGATCGCCGGGGAATACGGCGGCGGCAAGGGCCCGGCGCGGACCCATACGCCCATCGACATGTGGGACATCCGCCTGACGCAGGGCGGCTATGCCCACTTCGACGGCACGCCCGGCCACACGCTGGCGCTGGTCGTGCTGCGCGGCACGGTGCTGGTGAACGGCGAAACGCTGGCGCGCGAAGGACAGCTCGTGCATTTCGACCGCGACGGCACGGGTGTCACGCTGGAGGCCAATAATGACGCCGTCCTGCTGTGGCTGTCGGGCGAACCCATCGACGAGCCGGTCGTGGGCTACGGTCCCTTCGTCATGAACACCCAGGCCGAGATCCAGCAGGCCATCGACGACTACAACGCCGGCCGCTTCGAACGCGCGGCGGCCTGATGTCCCGGGAGCCCTGCTCCCGGCCCCTTCTCACGGGGGAGCCTCGCGCTTCCCCGTGGGTTTTCGCAGTCCTTATCCGATCAGGAGCATGACATGAGCAAGCCTTAC
Organism: Pigmentiphaga sp. H8; assembly: GCF_003854895.1. Lineage (NCBI taxonomy): Bacteria > Pseudomonadati > Pseudomonadota > Betaproteobacteria > Burkholderiales > Alcaligenaceae > Pigmentiphaga > Pigmentiphaga sp. H8. Next base: position 3,603,936 of record NZ_CP033966.1, read on the forward strand.
ATCCGCCTCGACAAGAACGATGCCGCCGTATTGCTGGTGGACCACCAGACCGGCCTCCTGTCGCTGGTCCGCGACATCGACCCCGACAAGTTCAAGAACAACGTCCTGGCGCTGGCCGACATGGCCGAATACTTCAAGCTGCCCACCATCCTGACCACCAGCTTCGAGAACGGCCCCAACGGCCCGCTGGTTCCCGAACTGAAGGCCCAGTTTCCCGACGCGCCCTACATCGCGCGCCCCGGCAACATCAACGCCTGGGACAACGAAGACTTCGTCAAGGCCGTCAAGGCCACCGGCAAGAAGCAGCTCATCATCGCCGGCGTGGTCACCGAAGTATGCGTGGCCTTCCCCGCCCTGTCGGCCATCGAGGAAGGCTTCGAAGTCTTCGTCATCACCGATGCGTCGGGTACCTTCAATCCGCTTACCCGCGATGCCGCCTGGGACCGCATGTCGCGCGCCGGCGTGCAACTGATGACCTGGTTCGGCGCCGCCTGCGAACTGCACCGCGACTGGCGCAATGACGTGGAAGGACTGGCGGCCCTGTTCTCCAACCACATCCCGGACTACCGCAACCTGATCACCAGCTACAACACCCTGACCCCGTCGAAGTAAGCAGGCGGGCCGGAACGCCCACAAGGCGCCCCGGCCCGGCCTTCTCCTACTCCGTCACGCAGGCGAAGCTGGCCGCGTCGCCGGCCGGCCCTTCGCCCTTGTACTTGGGCCATCCCGGGAACCGGCACATCGGCCGCGTCCGCGCCGCGCCCGGATTGGCGTCGATGGCGGTCAGCACGCCCGGTGCGGTGCCCTGCTCCACCCACCCCGTCAGCGCGCCCAGCGCGTCATAGGTCGCGTTGAACGGCCCGAAGCCGTGTCCCAGGCCGGGCACCACGTAGAAGCGCGCGAACCCATCGACCGCGAACCGGCCCTTGTCCGCCACCAGCTTGTTCCAATAGACGATGGAGTTGTGCGGCGTGATGAAGTCGTCGGCGGTGCCGTGGATCATGATCAGCTTGCCGCCTTTCGCGATGAACGGTGCCAGGTCGACGTCGGACACGTCCATGATGGCGCCCACTTCCTTGATCCGCGTCTCGTAGGTCTTGGGATCGAGCGTCATGGGATCGAAGTTGACGTCGCGGGTGATGATGTACTTGGTCGTGGCCGCGCCGACCGAGTACAGCAGCGCCTCCTTGCCCGACAGCGGATTGGCCGGCTGGGGCTCCGTGCCATAAGACGACACGTTGAACAGCGCGCCTTCCAGTATCGGCCAGCGCTCGAACTGCGTCATGCCGGCGATTTCCACGCCCGGCCTGTAGGGCGAGGCGATCGTCTCCACGCCCGCTATCTGCGCATCGGACAGGCAGGTGTCGCCCGTGTCGCCGCCGCCCGCGCAGCGCAGCGTGGCGCGCACGCCGGCGATGCCGAATGCCGCGTCGCAGCCGGCCACGTTGCTGATGACGCCGTCCTTCACGCCATCCAGCGGATCGCAGGCGGCGTAGACCGCGTCAGTCAAGAGCTTGACCTTGGCCGCGCTCATCCAGTTGGCGCCGCCATTACCGTACATGGCACGGCCCGCATTCAGGGACCCCAGGTGCAGCATGGTCACGTTGTAGGCCGGATAGTTCGACACCACGCCATCGTAGTCGCCCGGGTAGCGCGCCGCGGCGTCCAGCGCCTCGTGGCCGCCCTGCGAAGCGCCGATGAAATAGAAGCGCTCGGGCGCGGCGCCGTAGCGGGCCTTGATCAGCGCCATCGCCACGTCGTGCGTCTTCTTGATGGACAACTGCCCGAAGTTCATCAGCGACTCGGCGTTCAGCGCGAACGAGGCGTCGAAGCCCGCGCTGGACTTGTGGCCGCCGTCGCTGCCCAGGGTCGCGTAGCCCTGCGCCAGCGGAGCCTTGGAATCGGCCGGTTGCAGCGGGTACTTGCCCAGGCCCGTCACCAGCGAACCGTTGAACGCCCCGCCGCCCAGTTGCAGCGCGCGCTTGTTCCAGGCGGTGGGAAGGTTCACCTGGAACTCCAGGTTGGGCGCGGCCGGATCGACCGGCATGACGATGCCGCGCACGGCGCAGTATTCGCCGTTGGCATTGCCCTCGGCATCGGCCTTGACCAGCGTGGCCGACTGCACCACGGCACCCGAGGTCGGCTTGCCGATCTCGGCCTTGCCGATCATCCTGCCGTTCAGGTCGCTGCACGACTGGGCGGCGGACGGCCCCGGCCCGGGGTCGGATGGGGTGGGCGCGGGGTCGTCGCTGCCGCCGCAGGCCGCCAGGGCGGCGAGGACCAATGCGGAAAGCGGAACGTGACGGATCTTCATGGATCTCCTCCGGATGCGAGTTTCTTGTCGTTCTCGCGCACCCATCGGCCCGGACACGAGCCATGGCGCGCGTCCGGCAACGATGCCTTAAATATTTAACAAAGTAAACAATCAAGTTTCCTTGCTTTGTATCAAGACCGGATCCGGGAAAAACGGGCTCGACCGGCCCGCTCCTGCTACTTCTTGTCCGCCGCCTGCTTGTAGGCACGGCGCGCGGCCTGGAGCTCCGCGCCCGAGATACCGAGCTCCGCCATGGTCTCCACCAGCATGCGCAGCAGCCGCTCGCGCTGCCGGATGCGAGCGGTCTCCACGCGCCGCGTCCGCTCCAGCTGACGCGCCGTCGCGTTCAATCGCCGCTGGATGGCTTCCTGCGCCGCGCCTTCGGCGTCATGGCGGACAGCGATCGTCTCCTGCATGTGCTTCTCCCGTGTCACCCAGCGATCCGGCGGCTGCGCTGTGTCAAGCCGTCGCGATGGCGGGCGCGTTCTCGGCCTCGCCGGTTCCGGCCTCGGCCTGCTGTCGCTCTTCGGCGCGGAAATTGCGCAGGTAGAGGAAGAACTGGCCCATCATCTGCGTCCAGATCTGCGCCGCGACAACCAGGTGGTTGAACGCCACGCCGCCGGCCGCCACCACGTCCATCTCCAGCACGACGAAATCGCCATGCTGGGAAACGCGTGCGAAACGCTTGGTGCGGTGCCATTCGGTCAACAGGCCGGCCGGCAGATCGCCGCCCTGTACCCGCAGCGGGCAGCTGAAGGTGAAATCGGCGTACTGGTCCTTGGCCTGGGCATTGCCCCAGAGCACCTGGAAGCCCACACCGTGGCTGGCGCTGTGCAGGCGGACCACGCCATCCTGTTCGATCGGGGTCACGGCGCAGCCGGCGGCCTTGATGGCTTCGGCCACCTGGTCCGCGCCGACGAAAGTCAGTACCTGGGCCGCGGTGTTGTCCACGGCGGCCTGGTTGTCGTTCTTGCTCATGTTCTGTCCTGATGATGAATGATGTTCAGTTGGCCTTGCTCATCGCGGCGTCCAGCGCCGCGCTGTCGATCTTGACCGAACCGGCCGGCGCCAGCCTGGCCATGTAGGCCTCGATCAGTTCCTGCTTGCGCTGCTGCCGCAGCACCTGCTGCAGACGCGGCTTGACCTCTTCCAGCGTCGCGGTGCGCGGTGCCTGCGATTCAAGCAGCTTGAGCACGTGTATGCCCGCCTGGGACTGGACGGGATCGCTTACCTGGCCGGGCTGCAGGCGGGAAACGGGCTCGCGCACCTCGGGCAGCAACTGCGCCAGGGGCAGGGTTCCGACGTCGCCGCCGCGCGCCGCCGAGCGCTCGTCCTGCGAATGCTTGCGCGCCAGTTCGGCGAAATCGCCGCCGCGGGCCTGGGCCAGCAGTTCCTGCGCCTGGGCGCGGGCCTTGGCGACAGCCGCGCCGTCGTTGGCCGGCGCCGCCAGGAAGATCTGGGCCACGTGATAAGTGGCGGGAAGCTGGAAGCCCTCCTTGGCGCGCTCGTAGGCCGCGCGCACGTCGGCTTCCGAGGGGTAGCCTTCGGGAAGCTGCGCCACTGAATCCAGGTACGAGGTGGCGACGATGCGATCCGTGACCTCGCGTACCGCCGCGTCCACGCGCGCCTTGATTTCGGCGCGCTTTTCCCAGCCCTTGCCCTGGGCTTCCTTGAGCAGCGCCTCGCTGGCCAGGCGTTGGCGCAGCCAGTTCTCCAGGCCGGCGCGATTGCCCTTGATGGCATCGCGCTCGGCGTCGGGCATGCCGCGCAGGAGTTGCTCGACCTCCTGCTGCTTGATCGAGACGCCGCCCACGCTGGCGACTGCAACGCCGCTGTCCGCTGCGTGAGCCGTGGCGGCGACGCCCAGCCAGGCGGCGAACAAGGCCGCAAGAACGGCCGGCATGGAATGCGTGGAGGGGTTCTGCTTGAGTTTCATGACTTCGACTTCCTTCTCTGATCGTGACTGCTACTCGCGCCCTGGCTACTGGGCTGCGGCCGACGCCGCGCCGCGGGCGTCGAACCGGCCTTCGTACAGTTTGTCGCCGAACTGCTGCGCCGTCTCGTCCAGCCTGACCCGCGCGGCGCCCGCGAACGGCTGGCGCGCGGACAGCACGGTGCCGACGTCCATGGTTTCGTAGGCATGGAGGATCTCCTTGCCCACGGCATACAGCTGGGCGTTCTTCGCCTCGCACTGGCCGATGGCGGTACGCTGCGTCGACGTCTCGGACGCCAGGCGCTGCCGCTCGGCCTCCGACGCCCGGGCCATCTTCAGCAGTTCGTCGTAAGCGTTGCGGTACTGGGCGACCTGGGCGCCGGCCTTCTCCAGGGCAGCCTCGGCCTGCTCCTTGAGCTGCACGCTGTCGTCGCGCGCCTTCTGCCGCGATTCGCGCTCGGCCGCCAACTGGGCCTTGGCGCGCGACAATTCGTCCTTCATCGCCGCCAGTTCGTCGGCCTTGGCTGGCGCCGCGGCGGCTCCCTGGCCGGCCTTGAGCGCGGCCAGTTCGTTCTGCGCCTGCTGGAGCTGGGAGGTCGTGATGCGCAATTGGGCGCGCAAGCGTTCCTCCATGCTTTGTGCCTGCTGGGCCTGCACGCCGCCGGCGGCCGCGAGCAGCAGCACCGCCGCGCAGGCGGCACGGCGCGCGGCGGCCGCCGACGGCACTATGGATGCGAAATGCACGTCGTTCTCCTTAGAAGCGGGCGTTGAACTCGACCTGCAGCATGTCGACGGAGAACGGCGTGCCGTAGACTTCCTTGGTCGACATCCAGCGGCCGGTGAACCAGGTGTTCTTGTCGATGGCGTACGAACCGCCCACGTAGTAGCCCTTGGCGTTCGTTCCCCCCAGATGGAAGGACGAATCGTTGTAGGCGTCCGGCAGGGCATCCGGCTCGATGCGCTTGTAGCCGGCCAGCAGGTTCCAGTCGCCGCGCGCGACCGGCGCGGGCTTGCCGAACGTGACCTGCAGCATGTAGGCGTTGGCGCCGCTCTTGAAGTCCGAACGCCCGGTGCCGCCCGTGCCGCCGAAGTTGTTGACGATGCCGCCGCCCGAACGGGTCCACATTTCATCGGCGTCATAGGCGAGGTTGCGGATGTAGTTCGCGTCCAGCCTGAGGCCGTAGCCGCCGGCGACCTTGGTATCCCAGCGGAAGTTCAGGTCCAGCAACTGGAACTTGGAGGCCAGCCCGACGTATTGCGGCATCTTCGTGTTGGCGGGATCCAGCGGATCGAGCGAGATATTGCGCAACAGCATCAGCGTGTTGCCCTTCTGCATGAAGGCGGGACGCGACCAGTCGGTGCTGCAATGGTCGGCGCCGGCATACAGGGCGCAGGGCTGCGACACCTTGCCGCTGATGTTGCGGAAGTCGTAGTACGCCACCGCGCCGCGCAGGCGGTTGTCCTCGTTCACCTTCCAGTTCGAACCGATCTGCGCGCCGATCAGCCACTTGTTGTGGCTACGCGCCTTGTCCTGGCTGGTGCCCGGGAAGCTGTCCGACGAATACTCGAGCGGGATCAGGCCCAGGCTGCCGAACAGCGACACATCCGGATTCGCCGTGAACGGCCGCTCGGCCTTCACGGCCAGGCCGTCGAAATTCAGGTCCGACGAGAACAGGGTGTCGGACGAAAAGAAGGGATTGCCGAACCGGCCGCCCACCACGGTCAGCCAGTCGAGCGGCTTGTGCGCCAGGTAGGCCTGGTCGAGCCAGACATTCTTCTTGCCCAGGCCGCCGCCCAGCGTCTGGGTGGTCGACACCGGGCTTTCGTCGCTGCCGGTTGCCAGCCTCACGCCCACTTCGGTGCGGTCCGAGAGATCGGCGTAGACGCCCAGCCGGGCACGGGCGCGGAATACGTTCTTGCGGTTCTCGCGGGTATTGATGGTGTTGGGCAGCGACAGATTGGTGTTGCCGTTGACGTCATAGCCGCTGCCCCGGTTGATCGCGGCCCAGTCCACCTCGATGTTGCTGTTGCCGTCCGAGTAGAAGCGCGACTCGTTGCGTACGCGCATGTCGCCCTCGATGCGGATGCGCTTGGTCCACTCGGGCGTCTCGTTGGGAGCCGCCCAACCCTCGGACTTGGCCTGGGCCATGACCTGGCCCTTGATCTCGTCGCGGATCTGGTCGCGCACGGTCTCGGGAATGTACGGGATGCGCACGTCGCCCGCCTCGGGGCGCAGCGCGCCGCCGGCGGCGCCTGCCGTCGCGGCAGCGGCGGCGGTAGCCGCCTGGCGCTGCGCCTGCTGCGCAGCGAGCGCCTCGGTCTGGGCCTGCGCCAGCAGCGCTTCGCCCACGTCCTTGGTCAGGGCGCCGCTCTGGATCAGGCCGCGGATCAGCCGGACCATCGCGCTTTCATTGGTCGCCGCGGTCTGGGCCTGGGCCGGGACGGTTCCCAGCAGCCCGACGACCGAGGCAACGGCGGCGGCGATGGCTCGGAGGCCGGGGCGGCTGCGCGCCGCTTGCGCGGCCGGCCGCCACGTCCGGGTATGGCTGCCGCGGGTCGCGCGGCGATCGGATGCTGTCGATTGATTCATGAGCGAATTCACGGAATGGGGTGGAAACGGATAAAGCTGCTGCGGCGTGTTCATGACGGACGCTGCCCCTTGATGGTCAACCGCATCGGATAGCGCATCGAGGCGGGGGGGCGTTCATCGATCGCATCCGCGTCCCGCACCGCCGCCAGCACGGTCTTGTCGACTTCGGCGTCGCCGGTGCTCTGCACCAGCTGGGCCTTCGCCACACGGCCGTCCGCGGTCAGCCAGAGATCGATGCGGATGTCCTGGAACGCCAGTTGACGGGTCCTCGCATCACGCGCCAGCAGCCGCTGCAAGGCACTCGAGTAATACGAGGCATACGAGGAATTGCCCATTCCCCCGCGCCCTGCCCCGGCGGATCCGCCGCCGCGGCCGGCCGCCACGCCGAAGGCGTCCGTGCCGGCCTGGGCGGCGCCGTCGATGGTGACGGGATCGCCCAGGTCCTGCGAAGGACTCGGCGGCGCGTCTTCCGGCGGCGCATCCAGCGGTTCGATGGGCGTGGGCTCGGGCTCGACGACTTCCGGCTTGATCTCGGGTTCGGGCTCGGGCAGCTTCTCCGGCTCGGGCGGCGGCGGAGGCGGCGGGGGCAGCATCAGCATCGGGGTTGCCGCCACCTCGCGCTTGGTACTGGCGGTATCCGCAAGCAGATACCACAGCAACCCGGCAAGAATGGCCGCCACGCCCAGCCCGATGACAACCCCGCCCCAGCGCCGCCACAGGCGGCTGCCTGGCGAGGCCTGGCGGGCGACGGGATCACGACTGATCACATTGCTCTCCTCAGGCCGGCTTGCCCGTCACCAGGCCGACCTGGTTGAGCTCGATCCGGCGCAACAGGTCGAGCACCTCGACCACCTTGGCGTACTGGACCGAGGCATCGCCGCGGACGATTACCGGAAAGTCGGGCGACAGCGCCTTTTCCGTGCGCAACCGCTCTTCCAGTTCGGGCAGCGTGACCGGATAGGCATCCAGGAACACCTGGCCGGCGTTGTCGATGGTGATGGCCTTGGTCTTGGGTTTTTCAAGAGGGACCGAGGCGCTCGCCTTGGGCAGGTCCACGCGGATGCCGGGGATGCTGGCGTTGCTGGTCAGGATGAAGATGACCAGCACCACCAGCAGCACGTCCACGAAGGGCGTGATGTTGATGCCGTTGGCACGCTTCTTGGTGCCGAACTTGGCTGCGGTTGCCATGATCGCCCGCTCCGTCAAGCGCGCTGCAAGGCGGGGCGGACCTGGCGGCCCGCGCCCTGCTCTTCGGCCAGGCGCGTGGAGAACTCATCCACGAACACGGCCATGTCGGCGCCGATGGCCTCCGAACGCGAGGCCAGCCAGTTGTAGCCGAACAGCGCGGGAATCGCGACGCCCAGGCCGGCCGCGGTACACAGCAGCGCCGCCGCCATGCCCGGCGCGACAGAGTTGATGTCGACCGCGCCGGCCATGGCCGCGACCACGAACACCAGCATGATCCCGATCACGGTGCCGAACAGGCCCACGTAAGGCGCGCCTTCGATGGTTGTCGAGAGCCAGTTCATGCGCTTGGACATGCGTTCGTTCTCGCGCACCATCACGCCGTCCATCGCGGCGCGGATGGCGCCGATGGTGGCATCCGACACCGAGTTGATGTCGTAGCCGCGCTCCTGGCGGCGGCGCATTTCCTCGATCGCCACTTCGTACAGGCGCCACAGCGACGAATCCTGCTTGACCTCCTGCGGCACGCGATTGCTGCTGGCCAAGGCGTCGAGCGGCGAGCCGGCCGACTCGCGGAAGAAGGCCATGAACGATCCGTTGGCGCGTGACATGGCGCCATAGCTGCGGCCCTTGCCGATCATGATGGCCCACGAGACGAGCATCATCAGGCCCAGTATGGCCACGACCACCCAGGCATCCAGCGGCATGGCGGCCAGGATGAAGCCGAAGTGGCTCTTGCCCGCCTGCTGCTCGTCGGCACCGAAAGCGGTCAGGCGCGAATCGGCGCCTTGCGAGATGGCGTCGGCCAGGATCAGCGCGTCGGGACGGGCGACCTTGGACAGGCGCAGTTCATCGATGGCGCCGGTGAACGCCGCCAGCGCCGGGGCGGCAGCCGCCTGGCCCGGCGTGGCGGGACGAGCGGTGTCGCCGCCGACCGCGGCGGAAGTGTTGAAAGCGGGCAGGCTGACGGCCATGGCCGCGGCCTGGCGGCCGGCGACGAACAGCGCGACGTTGCCGGCATCGGACTTGACCGCGATATGCGACCACTGGCCGGCCTGGATGGGTTGGCCAGGGGCGCTGCGCTGGCCATTGACCTGCACGAACGGAACGCCCTGGTTCACCCCCACGACGAATTCGCTGGCGCCTTCGCGGCGGACGTAAAGCGCCTGTTCGGCGCCGAGCTGGTCGGGACGCACCCAGGCGGAGAACGTGAAGGGCGCGCCGGCCTGCAGCGACAGCGACGGCGAAGCGGGCAGCATCAGCGGCGCGACGCCTAGCTGGGCACCCTTGCCGATGACGGTGCCGTCGACGCTGACCACGGCGGTCTGCGCATGGTTGCCGTAGGCGGTGGTGTCGCGCGCCGGCACGTTGGCCTCGGCGAAGTGGTAGACCAGCGTGTAGTCCGGATCGAAAGTCAGCTGGCCGTTGGCCGAGGCCGGCGCCTTGGGATTGCCGTAGTACATCCACAATTGCTGCGCGGCGCCGGCCGAGACGCTGGGCACGTCGACCCAGATCAGCGCGATGCCCAGCAACGGATCGAACTGCTCGATCTGGTGGTTGAGCACGGTCTTGTCGTCGCCCGCGACGAAGCGCAGGTCGGAGCCGTTCTCGCCCACACCCTCGAAGCTGAAGTTGCCGGTATGCAGGCGCACCAGCACGGGCGTGCGGCCAGCCTCGCCGCCCAGGGCGGCGCCCTGCGGCGTGGCGTCGATGGTGATGGGCTTGCGGTAGGCCCAGTCGGGCTGCCACCAGGCCTGCGCCAGGCCGGGCAGGACCGCGCTCAGCATCGTGAGCGCGAGAAGCAGAATGCGTCGCATGGAAAACTCTCCGAAATCTTTTCTGAAAGACATGAATGGAAGCGAGTGGCGATGATCAATAACTGGCGTTGATGCTGAAGGTCACGCGCGGATCGTGCTTTTCCGTGCGGGGGCCGTCCCTGAGCGGATAACCGAAGTCCAGCCGGCCCGACACGCGCTGGCCGATGCGGAAACTGGTTCCGACGCCCACCGAGGCCAGCGTGAAGCGCGACTGCTGCTCCGGCAGCGGATCCTGCAGGCGGAGCTGGGCGGCATCCACGAACGCGTACGCGCGCCAGTTCTCGACCCAGGTTCCAGCCCACGGCAGGGGTTTGGTGCGCCACTCGACCGAACCGACCAGGCCGTAGTCGCCGGTGGATTCGGCCGACATGTAGCCGCGCACCGAGTTCATGCCGCCGGCGGCGATCTGCTCGCCCGATACCAGCGCCGAGTCGGTCATCTGTCCGGCCAGCCTGAATCCCAGTTGGGATTCGCCAGCGAAGTTGTAGGTCGCGTTGACGTCGGCCTTCAGCGCCATGAATGCGGGCTTGGCCTTGTAGCGCTTGTAGTTGAATTCTTGCCAATTGCTGCCGTAGCCGAACAGGCTGCGGGTGCCGGTCACGAACGACATGCCCAGCGCGTACTGGCTCCGCTCGGTCTGGCGAAAGCCCGAATAAGACAGCGTGATCGGCGCGTACTTGAGCGGTACTTCGTCGCCGGTGGCGCCCAGGCGCAGTTGTTCCTTGTTGCTCTTGAAGTCGATGCCGGCGCTGAAGGCGTGCCACCAGTCGCCCGCGTTGGGAACGGTGTAGGTGGCCTTCAGCCCGATGGCATGCCCCTTGCCGAGCACCGAGGTGCCGCCCACGGTGGAGACGTTGCTGTCCGAGACGTAGCCCGAAGCCTCGAGGCTCCAGTTCGTACCGCGCAGCGGCGCGATGTACGAACCGGACCACACCTTGGTCTGGTCCAGGTCCTGCGGCGCGCCGAAGAAACTCAGCGACGCGCTATGCCCCATCTGCCACAGGTTGTCGTGGCCGATGGAGGCGGTGGCCCGCAACGATTTGGTATCCGGACTGCGGTCGTTGTTCAGGCCCGCGCTGGCGCGCCACGGACTGTTGTCCTCCACCTTCAGGTCCACGTCCATGGTCCCAGGCAGCTTGCCCTGCCGGACCAGGGGCATCACCTGCCGGCGGCCGGTCCGGTTCAACTCGGTCAGTTGGGCTTGTGCCTTGTTGAAATCGGGGACCTGGCCTTCCGTCAGCGCCGGCACCTGATCCCGCACCTCGAGCGGCGACGAATACTCGGCCCCCACCACCCGGACACGCCCCACCTTGGTCTCGGACACCTGCAGGTAGACGATGCCGCCCACGACCTGCTGTTCCGGCAGATCGACGTAGACGGACTGGTAGCCCTTGGCCTGGTAAGCGGACAACAGCGCGTCGCGCGCGCCTTCCATGTCCTTGAGCGTACGGCCAGGTCCGAGGAAAGGCGTCACCGCCTTCTCGATGGACCGCACGTCCAGCACCGTATTGCCTCGCACGATGTACTCGTTGATGTCCACGTGGCGTTCCGCCCCGCTCGATGCGCCGGCCGGCGGCGCCGCTCCCGGCTCCTGGGCCAGCGTCAGGCCATGCGCCCCTAGCGAGAGCGCCGCCACGCAAAGGGCCCGCCATGCCGCCGACGGCCCGTTCTTTCTCAGCTCATGCATGTGTCGAATTCGTTTCTCAAGTAGTAGCCTTCGCGGCATCCCCTCCCGGCGTCATGCCGGAAGAGGCACAGGGTCCGGGTCGTTCCTTTGCTTAGACGGATGAGGCGGCCCCGGACTGTCGTTTGTCATGAAAAGTTCATGAAGAAATCGGCGGCCGGCGACCTCCCGCGAATGACGCGGCGTCGAGGTAGAGAGAATCGATACCGGGTGCTACGCTGGCTGCAAGGAGAACGCCATGAACCTGCACCGCACACTGAACCTGTCCCTCGCCGCCCTCGCCTGCGCCCTCGTATCGGGCGCCGCCGCGGCGGCCGCGCCCGACAACGCCGAGGCGTCCTGCTTCGATGTCGAAGTCAACGGCCAACGCGCGCCTTCCTATGGATGCCTGACGCAGAAGCTTCAGCCCAAGCCCGCGCCGGGAAAGATGGAAGGCGGCCCCGAACTTGCCTCCGAAGCCATCGTCCAGCGCGCCTCCAACCAACTGGGCCTGTTCAACCGAGCGGCCATGGCCAACCGGATGGGCAACACCTTCGGCACCTCGGTCTATCCGCAGCGGCCGCCTGCGCCGCAATACGGCAGCCCGATCTTCGACGCGCCCTGATACAAAAACGGCGCGCGGTCCGGAAAACCCGACCCGCGCGCCGCCCGGACACGGCGGTCTCGCTTACAAACCCAGCCGCGCCCGCTCCCGCGCCGTCAGCGCCGACGCATCCACCACCTTCACCAACCCCTCCGGCCGATAAGCCGAAGGTTCCACGGCACGCGGCGCCGCCGGTTCCTGCGACGCAGGCGCGGTCTCGTTGCCGAATCCCAGCACCCGCACGGTAAAGACCGATGGCAAGGCCTGGCGCGACGCCGCCCGCTCGCGCTGCATCACGTCCTGCGCCGCCGTCGCCGCCTGCGACGCCGCCGCGCTGGCATTGCTCAGCGCCGCCACGTTCACCGCCGCCACGACCGGAATCCCCACCGCCTTGCCCTGCACCTGGATGTTCTCCGCGTTCACCACGCGCAGCGCCGCCAGGTTCACGTTGCCCGACACCCGGATCCCCGCTTCGCCCGCGTCGATCGTGCCCAAGGGCGCGATCAGGTCGATGTCGCCGGGAGGCACCTCCGGGATCGGGTTCAGCGTGGCGATGCCGGCGCCCGTGCTCGGCGCCTGCGGCGACAAGGTGACGTTGCCGACGCTGTCGTACGTGCGCCGCGAGGGCGTATAGACCACCGTCGTCTTGGAGCCCCTGCCGGCATTGATGTCGCCAGCGGCCGACCAACCCAGAATATTGCCGCCGAAGGTGGTGAAGACGCGGCTCTGCCCCATCAGGATGCTGCCGAGAGCGTAAATATTGATGTCGCCCTCTCCCTGCGTCATCACGCCCGAGCCCGGGCCCGGGTTGAAGCCGCCGTCGATGCCGACCAGCGTGCGCCCCCCCGGCGCCAAGATGCTGATGTCGCCGCCGAAGTTGGTATGGATGCCGGCATCGAGCACGTCGTAGAACGAAACGTTGTAGCCGGGGCTGCCCAGCGCCTCCCACTGCGCCTTGGTGATGTAAGTCGTGCCCGGCGTCGGACGCGCCTGGCCGACGGGGTTGTTTACATAGTCGGCGTTGTAGTAGAGCGCGCTGCTGAACATGGTCAGGTCGCCTTCGTACGTCAGTGCCCTGCCCTGCGCGTCCTGCTCGGGAAACAAGGTCGCGATGGCTTCACGGCCGCGCAGGTAGCTGCCGAAGCGCTTGCCGTCGGCATCGTTGTACTCTCGGCCGGACTCGCGCAACTCGGCATAATAGACATTGCGCAAGTAGGCGTGCCGCTGCTCCGGCGGCAGTGCATCGAAGAAGGCGCGCGCGTCTGTAGTCGCGGGATCGAAATGCAGGCCCAGGCCATTGGCGCCGCCGAAACGGTCGCTCAGCCAGTTCACCAGATGCAGCTGGCTTTGCTGCTGGAACTCGCGCGCCAGCGAACGGTTGCTGGCGGTGCGGCCCTGGGCTAGCGCGGCGGCGCGCGCCTCATCCAGCTGCGCCTGCTGCTGCGCCAGGAAGTCTTGCGCGCCGGCCTCGTCGCCGGTGTAGCCGAACTCGCTTTGCAGCCATTGCGCCAGCGTGAGCTTGCCGCTGTAGACGATCAAGGCCTTGCCTGGCTGGTCAGCGAAGGGCCGGCCCGGATCGGCCTGGTTGGACGGGTCCAGATAACGTCTGGCAAAGGCATCCCAGTAAGCGCCCTCGCCCATTCCCGCCGACAGCGAGATACTGGCGCCGCCGCTGCGGCCGCCCGACGCCTCGACACCGCCGAGCGGCCCCAGGCTCTTGATCTCGCCCTTGTTGCCCAGATAGACGTGGCGGCCAGCCGATACATCGAGCAGGCCCGGGCCGAGGATATAGAAGCTGCTGCTGCGCAGATCGCGGCCGGCCTCCACCACCGATATCTCGTCGGCATAGGCATGAGCGATCAGGTTGCCGCGGGTCGAGGCGGTCGAGTCCAGGCGCCCTGCCGTCGGATCCTTCTGGCCCAGCGGCGTACCGGAATCCGCAATGTCGCGGCCGGCGCGTATCGCCACCGGCCCCGACGCCTCGTAGCGCGACCCTGCCGAGCCCGCCGGATAGCCCAGCAACACTTCCTGGCCGACGCGCAGGCCGACGATGTCGCCTTGCACCGCGTAATAGCGCGCCGGCTCCCGTCCCACCGCCGCCCCGGCGACGGTCGTCGTGCCACCGAAGGTAAACAACGCGGCAGTATTCATGCGTCCCAAGGTTTGGCCCCCCAGCCAATCGTTGTACAGCGCCGCTTCGGCCGACGCGTTGTGGACCAGAAGCGGATCGGTGCCGTACTGGCCGCCACCTGTTTGGGCCAGCATGCCGACAAAACCGGGACGGAACGGGCTGGCCATCCCCGACGGGTCGGCCGTAGAGGTCGAGAACACATAACCTGCGCCATGAATCGACTCCTGCGCCAGCAGTTGAAGTTCGCCCTTGCCGATGGCATTGACGAACTGTGCGCCGACCGGCGAAGGCGCCAGCACAGTGCCGTGGGCATAGCGCATGATTCCGGTGGAAAAATGGCGCGCGCTGCTGGCGCTGGCGCCGTAGTACAGGCTGCCATTGGCGGCGGCCGCTCGCAGGACGGACGGGTAGAAAGAGCCGTCGCCGTTGGCCGACTGGTTGCGGCCCTTGCCGCCTCCGCGCACGTTTTCGTTGATATCCCTTTCGTCCCAGGTCGTGACGGGAGTCAGGTTGCCGCCTGCGCTGAACAGATCGATGGCGGTAGCCGGCGTCCACAGCGAGAACCAGGTCCAGCCGTTACCGGCGTAATCCGCGCCCTGGTAGGTGAAAGGGGTTGCATTGAGCAGCAGGGTCCGGCCGGGGTCGGCCGTACCGCCCAACACCAGATCGCCGCGCGTCTCGATGCGGACAGCGGAATCGCCCAGCACCAGGATAGGCCCGCCGGTGGCTTGGCTGCCCCCGGCCGCGTACACGTCGCCCCGGCGGGAATCCATCTGATCCCGCCCGCCATAGCCGAGCTTCACTCCGCCGATGGCGCCGGCATCGATCATCGTGGCGCCGCGCAGATTGACGAAGGTACTGTTCAGGTCGTGCTCGTTGACCCGCAGTTCCGGATTCGGATTCAAGGTACCGCCCAGGCGCAGCGAGAGGTCGCCGCCGCCCGTCTGCACCAGTTCGCCGCTCGGCGTGATGCGACCGGTACTGGCCACGGCCAGATGCAGACCCTGGCTGCGCGGAGTATGGCGCGTCTCGTTCCAGGTCGCCTGAAGGCCGCGCGCATCGATCATGCCGGCATCGCCGCCGGCCTCCACGACCAGATTGCCGCCACCGAGCGTGCCGATGCCGGTGAAGCCCACCAGGAAAGGGGCATTGCCGAATAGCCTCGTACCGTAAGGATCGGTCTGGCCGGTGGCGCCACCCGCGACATAAGTGCCGAAGTTGATCCACCACGCCGTCGGCACCGCGTCGGTGCCCGCCTCGACGCTACCGGTACCCTGCCGCCACAGCCAGTTGCCAACCGCCGCGGTCGCGATCTGCTGGCGCGTGTTGTAGAAGGTATAGGCGTCAACGTCGCTGCGGTTCTCGTTGTTGCCGACCAGGTCGCCCTTGAGATCGCCGCCAGCACGCAACAACACATTACCGCCCTGCTCCGGGTACCAGGCCGCGTACAGGCTTTCGGCGCCGCCATCGACCAGCGCTTCGAAAATCGCCCCTTCGGGACGCAGCACCGTACCGTCGGTCAAACGGCCGCGCGCCTGGTTATAGCCGCTGCCCGGCGGCGCCGAGGAGGTGCCCGCCGTGTAGACGCCGTAGAGCGAGGTCATTTCGACATCCCCGCCGGAAACCAGGTCCAGGTCGCCGGTGCCGGTGCGCAACGCGCTGAACAATTGCTGCCGCGCTAGCTTGGGCACGAACTCCAGGTCCGGCGGCGTCCCGGCATCTACGACATGGACCACTTCACCATAGCCCCAGTCGTTGAGTTCGGTAACGCTCTCGGAAATGATCCAGTTGTCCTTGAGGTTCTGCACGTCGCTTGGGGTGATCGCCTGGCCTGGCGTCAGCACGATGCCGTACCACGCCGCGAGATCCGCGAAGAAGGCCTCGGCTTCTGGCGACGTGGCGGCCCCGTACGTGGCCGGCGTACCGGTGCCGGGAATCGGCGTGAGCACGTGTCCCATGCCGAAATGCGTGTCGGACAGGCGCAAGCGCGCCATGCTGTCCGGCAATGTCAGGCGTGCGTCGGCCGCCGTCGTGTCGGCGCCGGCCACCAGCCGGATGTCCCACGATTGCGAACCGGCCTCCAGCATCGGCGCCAGCGCCAAGGTGCGACCCTGGGTGCCGTCGGCCCCCTTGGGACGCAGGTCCACCATCTCCACGCCGCCCGGCAGCACCACGTCGGTTTCCGACGGCACGATGGCACCCTTGGCCAGCGCCAGCGGCCGGGCCAGCTTCATTGCCACCGGCAGCACAGCGCCCTTGGGCCACGTCGTGGCCCCGATCTGCGCCTGCGCCGGCAGGCGGAAACCCGCGGCCAGCTGCATGCCGGCGTCCAGCGTCACCGGCGCTTGCAGCACGGTACCGGCCGCGTGCACCACGTTGCCCTGGCCATCGAGCACCGCCGCCCCCAGCACCGTGCCGGCCGGCAGCGTCAGGCTCTGCGCCAGCGGCATGGCGGCGGGCAGGAGCGTGCCGGCCGGCAAGGTCAGGCTCGATACCGGCAGGTCATAGTTCAGCGTGCGGCCGCCGGCGAACTGGGTGCCGGCGTCCAGCGTCGCCATACCGCCGTGCGGGATGACGAGATCCCCGCCGAAAGGCATGCGTCCCGCGGGCAGCACCCAGCCATTGTCGTCTGCCGTCACCCCCAGCTTGCTCGTGTCGAAACCATCGGTGATGCTGCCGAAGATCGTCAGGTCGCCCTGGGCGCGCAGCACCAGCGCGCCGGCCTCCCCCGAGCCGTGGACGGACGTCCTTTGCGTGCGCGGATTGACGCTGGCGTAGCGATGGCCGGAGAGATCGATGTCGCCGTCCACGTGCAGGTTGCCGTCGGGATTGACCGCCGCATTGCTGACGATCTCCACGCCGGGGCGCAGGCGGAACGCGCCGGCATGGGCGCGCAGGCCTGCAAGCTTGCCGTTCATCAGCGCGCTGTTGGCCAGCGCGTTGTCGATGAAGGCGAGGCTGTCGGCGTGCTTGCCGTCCAGGTAGGCCTGGTCGATGGTCTGGTAGCTTCGGCCGTCCACCGTGGTCTCGGTGCCGGCGGCCGCGTCGTCGTAGGTATGGAAGGCATTGACGGCGATGGATTTGGCGCCGGTGATCACGATGGCGCCGCTCGCGTCGATGTCGACGTCGTTGCCCCTGGCGCCGCCCAGGCGTGGGGCGTTCAACGCCACCGTGCCGTAGTTCGCGCTCGCGCCAGCCACGCCCAGGTCCATGCGCACGCCGTCGGCCAGCACCAGTCGGCCGCTGCCCGAGTCGATCTCGATGACGGCGCGGTTGGGCGCGTCGATCGCCTGACCGTAGCTGTCCTTGCGCAGCACGCTTGCGCTGGCGTCCAGCACGGCGCTGCCAGCCAGGGTGACGCCGCGATTGGCGGCCAGGCGGATGCTGCCGGCCTGCTCGCCGCTGGCGTCGACCCGGCCCGTTACCGTCAGGCTGCCGTTGTCGACCGAGACGTTGATCTCGCGGGCCTTGAGTTCGTCGCCGATGACCAGGTCGCCTTGTTTCAGCTGGAAGCTGCGGCCGCCGAAGACTTCGCCCTGGGTCAATCGTTCGTTCAGGCCGGCAAAATCCGCGATGCGCTGCGCGCGCACGTCGATGTAGCCTGCCGCGAACGGGACCCGGGTGCCACCCGCATCGTAGTGGCCGGCGCTGCCGCCCAGGACAGCGCCAGCGAGATCGGCCGTCCCTTCCAGCGCAAGCACCGTGAGCTTGCCGGCGCGATTGTTTTTGGCGGCCAGGTCTATCGTCGAGCCGGCCTGCTGGACGACGCTGCCCTGTCGGCTCGACAGCGTCACGTCGCCGCCCCAGCTGTATTTGTCGACGTCGAAGAAATCGATCTTGCGGCCGGCCAGGTCCAGCTGCGCGCCGTCCGCCAGCATCACATCGTCCTGCGCCGACAGCTTGAGCTTGCCACTGGGCAGCAGCACCGCGGTGTCCAGCACGAGATGCGAGCCAGCGTCCAGCGCAAGCTCGGCGCCCAGGGCATCGGCCAAGGTGGCGTTGTCTGCCAGCGGCGCGGCGGCGCCTGCCGGGGCCGCGACCGTGATGGCGCCACCTGCCTTGATCCGGTTCACCGAACCGGCTTGGCCGGTCAGCAGCGGCGTGTTGAGGTTCAGGTCGCCGCCGCTGTAGGTCCATGCCTTGGCCGTGTCGTCCCAGGCGCCCCGGGACTGGTACACCGCCAGCGCGCCCTTGTGGTTGGCCGTGATGCGTTCGGCCGCGTTGAGATCCACGCTGGCAAAGCCCAACGCCAGGCGTTCGTGCGTGCCTACGGTATCGGGCTGGCTTCGGGGGCCGTAGCCGAACTCGATGACGTCCGCATCGATGACCAGTTTTCCGCTGCCGGTGCCGGCGCCGCCGGCGATGACATTGCCCGCCGGCGTGGTCGCGCCGTTCCAGACCAGGGTGCCGGTTTCGATGCGGGCGACGTCGCCCGCGCCGCCGTGGCCGTAGATGGCTGGCGTGCCCAGCACCAGGCGCTCCAGGGCGGACTTGCCGGTGGTCGGGTCGATGGTGCTCAAGTCCACACTGCCGTAGAAGTTGACCGAATCGCCTGCTGTCAGGACGAGGTTTTCCAGCGCCGGCGCGCCGGTGCTGGTATCGCCTCGCAGCAGACGGTCGAGCACGCCCTGGTTCAGCGTCAGGCCCGAGGGCAGGATGCCGGCGGCTCCCGCCTGTGCCAGGGCCTCGGCGCTGCCGACGTTGATGCCGCCCATGGCCAGCACCAGGTTGCGGGTGCCGTAGCGCACCGACTCGCCCAGCTCGAAGGACTTGTTGGTGGCGGCGGTGATCGTGCCTTCCGAGTACAGCACCGTTTCGCCGACGCAGCTCGCCCCTGCGGCGCAGGCGCCGACGTGCAGATAGCCCGCGCCGAGTACACCGGAAGCGTCATCGGCAGTAGGCGAGGTCACGTCCAGCCAGCCGTTGGTCACCGCCAAGACCCCGGTCTGGCCCGGCATCAGCACATAACCGTCGTTCGAGTCCCAGGGCGCCTTGCCCTGCCCCAAGGTATTGATGCCCGCGCCCTGCTCGATGGTCAGGCCTTCATTCTTGTTGTTGACCACCAGGAAGACCGATGCCGCTTCCAGCACGGCGCCCTGGCGCAGGATGAGCTCGCCGGTCGAACCGTTGCTCAGGCCGACCTGCCAGGAATTCTGGGTCGACGATCCGCTGTCGTTCTGCACCACGAACGTTGACACCGGCGAGCCGCCGATGCTGATGCCGGCGGCGCCCAAGCCGTTGAGCGTACTGGCATGGACCGACGTGCCGTCGAAGCCCTCGGTAGGCGCCGTGCCATCCGCAAGAATCTCGATGCGGCGGCCGTTCAGCACCACCGTGCCGCCGCGCCCGCCTTCGGCGGGAGCGAAGTTGGCCGCGCCGGCGGCTATGTCGAGGCGGCTGCCTGGCGAAAGACTGAGCTGCCGCGCATCGCGCTCCAGCTGCGGCCGCGGCGCGCCATCGCGCGCCGCCCAATCCAGGCCGAACTGCGCGTAGCTGGTCTCGTTGTATTGCGAATAGCTACGCAAGGTGTCGGCCGGCGTCAATACGGCCTGCGTGGTTTGCGCGTCGGCGATGCCGGTGTTGGCGATGCCCAGGCGCGCGGCCATAGCGTAGGATCCGTTGCGCATGGCGGTGCCGCTGCCGAAGGCGACCTGGCTCGAAGCCAGTCCGTTCAATTCCACGCGAAAGGCACCCGGCAGCAGCGCATAAGTGGACGGCAACAGGGTATAGGTGCCCGCCGCCAGGCCCGGCACACCGTCGCCCACCGTGATCTGGCGGCCTATCATCGGATCGCCCGCCCCCTTCTCGGCCGCGATCGGCGCCACGGCGGACTGCGCGCCTGGGACGATGGCGTAGACCGGATTGGTGGACAGCCCCGGCAGCACGAAACCTTCGCCGGTCATCTGCACCAGCGGATGCAGGCGCGCATCGGCGGAGCCGCCGCGCCCGGTCAGGAAGCCCGCCCCCTTCAGTTCGCCACCGCCGGACAGGTCGATCCGCGCGCCGTCCTGCACTTCGATGCTGTCCGCCGTCAGTTGCACATTGCCCAGGCCGCCGCCCAGCCCGGAGAACCAGGCTTGCACGCCATCATAGTTGTAGCTCAGGCCGTCGACCGTGCCGCCGTAGGGCATGACCAGTCCCGCGGCGCTGATGGACGTGACACTGCCCGGGCGCAGCACGATCCTGCCCGGTTCCTGGTGATTCCCCGCGGCAACGCCAAGGTCCAGCATGCCCAGCGGCGCACGAACCACGCCGCCCTGGTCGATGTTGGCCGACCGCAGGCGCAAGGTACCGAAGGCCGAGTACGGCACCGGCGGCGCCGCGCCATCGCCGCTGCGCTCGATGCGCAGGCTGCGCTCGGGATCGTAGGTGATCTGATAGGTTTCCCACTGGTCGAAAATCCCTTTGCGCCCCGCGATCACGTCGACCACCGAGCCGGTGGCCGGATAGATCTGGCTAGCGGCCAGAAGCAGGTCGCCTTCGGTCGTCAGGGAAGTACGGTCGCCGACCGTATGCTTGAGGAATCGCAGATCGTCCTGGCTGCGCAGCTCCACCTGCTCGAAGCCGTGGCGCGCAACCAGCGCCTTGCCGCTCTGCACCGAGTAGCCGTAGGCCCCGAACCGCACTCCATTGATCACGTCCAGCACGCCAGCCTCCACACGCAGCCGCGTGTCGTCCCGCAACGCAACCATGCCGCCTTGGTAGGAACTGGGATCGTTCAGGAACGGTATGGTGTATTTGTCCTTGCCCAGGCGGGAAGTGCCCGCCAGGCGCACGTAAGGCGCAGCCAGGTTCACGCTGGCACCGACCGGCGCCCCCTCCGCCAGAACGATCGCGCGCGATGCCAGGTGCAGGCTCTGACCCAGCGCAAGATCCACGCCATCGTCCAGGGAAAGCACGCCGTTGACCAGCATGGACAGGTTGCCGAAGCCACCCGTCTCGACGCGATCCGCGCCCAGACGGCCATGGCCGTAGACCAGTCCCGGATCGGCCTGGCCCGGACGCAGCCCGGCAGCCAGGCTCTCGGGCGCCTGCTCCTTCACCAATTGCAGTTCGCGATGCACCAGCACGCGATCGGTCGGATTGCCCGCATCCCGGTAGGCGGGCGCTTCCAGCGCCAGGGACAGCGTACCGCCGGCGGCGCCCGCGCCCCCCGCCGCGGCTTGCATATCGCCGTCGAGATACAGGCCGTTGAAACTGGCCAGATGAATCACGCCGCCGCCGGAAGCCAGCAGGGTCTCGCCCAGGCCCGGCAGGTCCAGCTTCGCCGCGGCGCCCGAGGCGTCCAGGCGCGCGCCGGGCCGGATGACGATGAAATTGTCGATGGCATCGGCCTGGGTGGCGTAGGCCTGGTACTTGCCGCCGATTTCTATCCAGCCCCCGTCCAGCACCACGCCGTAACGGCGCCCCTGCGCATCCACCGCGGTCCGGGCAAGGCCCGCCACGTCGAGCACGGCCTTGCTTCCTATCCACACCGAACCGTCGTGGCCCTTCAGGTTACCGACATTCTCGGTGCCAAAACCCAGTCCATACACGCCGACGCGGCCGCCGGCGGCGCGCAGTTCGCCGTCGATATTGATCTGGCCGTTGCCCTTCAGGACGATGCTGCGCCCCGGATCCACTTCGATGCGAGCGCCCTCGCCAATGGCCAGGGTAGGCCTCTCCCCCCCCTCGACCATGCTGCGCGCGTTGCCGGCGGCCAGCACGAGATCGGCACCACCACGCTGCGTCAGCCGCCCTTTGGCGGCATCCTCGGCGAACAGCGGTGCGAGCCGCCGCTCCAGCGCCTCTTGCGGATCAGCGCCGGTGGCCACCCCGCGCGCCGCGGAAAGATCCGCATGCAGGACCGGCATCGTCGCGCGCAGTTCGGCGCCTTCGGCCACGGCCAGGCCATTGCCCCCCGTCACCTCGTAGCGCGAAAAACCCTGCTGGAAGCGCGCGGCGTCCAGATGCAGCAAGGACTCGACCGCCACCGACTGCGGCAGGGACGAACCGGCGCGTATCAGCGTGCCGGCCGCATAGGTCAACTCGCTGGCCGCGATGGTGCCGGCCTTGAACACGCCCGGCGTCGGCGCGATCGGGATGCCGTTCGGCAGGATGGCGGCATCCACGACGTAATTGATGGGAAAGCCCGCCGGATTCACGATCGAGGTAATGACCGTGCCCGCCGGCAGCGTCGGCGGCGTGCTCCAGCTATAGCCGTCGACCGTGAGGTACTGGCCGTTGGAAAGCGTCACGCTGTAGCTGACGTTCTGGTTGGCCGCCTTCGGCAGCGTCCAGGCCGCGCCCAGCGTGACCCAGCTTGCCGGATTGCCGGCAACGATCTGCGGTGCCCCGCCGATCGCCTCGCCCGGATTGGCGTGCGTGCGGACATAGTGATAATCCACCGGCAGCACCGCGCCTTCGGCGACGGTGAAGGCCTCGTCGGTAATCAGATCGACCAGCGAAATCTCGCCCGCCTTCAGGACCCCGTCGCTACCTGCGACCTGTCCGCCGACGATCACGGCATTGCCGGTTTGCAGGGTCAGCGTGCCGCCTCCCTTGACGCCGTGGCCGCGCAGCTCGCCTTCTAGCACGAGCCTGCCCTTGGCTCCTGCGGCCGCCGAGTAGGCGTCGGCAACCAGCGCGATGTCGCCGCCCTTGCCGCCGCGCAGGCTGTCGTCGGCCATGAGCGCCGCGCCCGACGAAACGTCGAGCAGCGCGCCCGCGCCCACCCGCACGTCGCCGCTGCTGCGCACGTCGATGCGGCCGCCGTTGACGAACGGCAGGCCGCCGATGCCGGCGCCGTCCTGCAGCAGATTGCTCCACAAACCGCGTGCGTCCAGCGTCACGCCATCGCCGATGGAAACGCGCGCCACGTAACCCGCCGGCACGGCCGTCGTCAGCGGAAGCCGCTGCCAACCCGTGCTGGCACTGACGTACCGGTCGACCATGTCGCCCAGGACAATGGCGCCACCGCGCGCCGTCAGGCCAGCATTCACATCGACCTGCGTCGCATGCAGGGCGATTTCTCCGCCCGGCGCGATCGCCACCGATGCGCCCACCTCGATGCCGCCCTTGGCGTAGACCCGCAGTCCGCCCAGTTCCAGCGCGTTGAGCCAGGCCGCCTCGAGCGCGATGTCGCCGCCCGTGCCGCCTATCTTGACCGAGTCGACCACCGCGCCCGGACTGTGGCGCAGGTCGCCGCTGCCGGCGTCGTAGACTGGCGTCCAGGTGCCGATGACCAGCTCGCCGTTGCGCGCGACGGCCGTCTGCGCCTGCCGGTAGCCGTCCAGGCCCGCCTCGCGCGCGCGTTGCTGCCGCTCGCCTTGATAAGTGCTGGTTTCGACGTCGCCCTGTAGCGTCGCCGCAGCCGTCGCCACCACCAGTCGGCCGCCGTCGCGGCCCACCGTATAGCCATTCTCCAGACGCCTCAGCGGCGCGATGATCGGGTTGTAGAAACTCTCTTTCGCCGTATCGCCCCAACGCGAGGCATCGGTCTCGAAACCCCGGTACAAGCCGGCATACAACAGGTCTCCGGGCGCCGTCGAGGCGTTGTACAGGCTGCCGTCCGAACCCTTGAGCCAGGTCTGGGCCACATAGCCGGTCTGCACGTCCAGCGCGCCGCCCGACAGATTGATCAGCGAACCCTGGCGCGTCAGCAGATTGCCGCCACTGAATTGCACGGTGCCGCCCTGCGCCGACCATTCGCCTATGCCGTGGCCGGTGATGCCAAGATAGCCGCCCACCTCCAGCAGGCCCCCCGCCGTGTACCAACGGTCCGTTTCGTAGCCATTGGTGCCGGCCGGCACCAGGACCAGGTCGCGGCGATCGAGCCAGATATCGCTGTTGCGCAGCTTGTCGCCGTCGCGGTTGACCGAGGCGTCGCGCTGCTCGAAGCCCTGCACGTTGACCAGGACATTGTTCGCCTCCATCGCGATGCGCACGCCGACGTAACCGGAGACGTCGATCGCGGCGCCGTCCTTGACCTCGCTGGTGCCCGCGGCATCGACGTAGACCTGGCCGCTGGTGGCCAGGGTCAGGCTATCGCCTTCGAAGCGTACGTCGCCGCTGCTGGCGACCTGCACCAGCGACTGGTCGCGCCGGTGGGCGATGCCGTCGCCCGCCTTGTCGCTATCCTGGACCAATGTCTCGCGCTGCACGTCCAGCGCCGTCGAAGCGCTTGCATCGAGCACGATGGCGGTAACGCCACCCTCTTCCAGCCCGACCTGCGCGGTGTCGCCGCCGCTCGCCGTCAGGTGGATGGTGCCGCGCGTGTGCACCGAGGTCGTCGCCACCGCGACGCCCCCCTGGCGCACGTCGTGGCCGGCCAGCGTGATGTCGCCGGTGGATGCCTGGATCAGGCCGATGTTGCTCGCCAGGCCGCTGGCGCCACCGTCCAGGTGCTGCGTGCGAACCACGTTGCCGCGCGTGGTCGAGTTCTGGTTCGCATCGGTGCCCATGCCCTTTTTGATCACGAAGGCATCGCCGGCCGACAGCACCGTCTGGCCCCCATCGGTCGTGATCTGGCCCGCGTTGTGCACCTCGCCGCCCAGCAGCAGCACATAGCCGCCGCCCTCGGTCACCGTCTGCGGAACGTGCGTGGCGATCCGCGCGCCCTGCTCCACCACCACCTGCCCCGTCGCCGCCCCATGGCTGTTGCTGCTAGCCGTCGTTTCCAGGTCATTGGCGAAGCTCGGGATGTACCCGCTGCCCTGCGCCTCGCTGTACAGCCCCTTCTTGAACTGGCTGTCGGTCATCCCCGCCGCGGCCGCCGCCAGGTTGCGCACGTTCACCTGGCTCGACCCGCTGAACACGATCCCGTTGCGGTTCACGATCATCACCGTCCCGGGCGCTTCGATCCGGCCCTGGATCT
Organism: Pigmentiphaga sp. H8; assembly: GCF_003854895.1. Lineage (NCBI taxonomy): Bacteria > Pseudomonadati > Pseudomonadota > Betaproteobacteria > Burkholderiales > Alcaligenaceae > Pigmentiphaga > Pigmentiphaga sp. H8. The sequence goes on from NZ_CP033966.1 coordinate 3,629,028, forward strand.
GGCTCGGACGCGCCTGCGGATCGTTCACCCGGTTCAGCACCGACCAGTTCGCCTGCTGCTCGAACGCCACCGTCGTCTCCTTGCCGACGTTGAACGTCTCCCAGTTCAGGATCGCCTTGTCCGCCGTCTGCTCGATCGTCACCTTCGTCTGGCCGCCCGACGCCGTCTGCACCGGATCCTTCGCATTGAGCCAGCCCGCCGTCAGGCTGTTGGCATCGACCTTCAGGCCACCCTCGCCCAGGCCATCGGGCACCGACGAGCCGTTCGCCTGCGCCGCTTCCCGAGCCGCCTTCTGCAGCGCCTGCTGCGCCGCGATCGCCTGCGCCGCCAGGTTCAGGTTGTTGATCGAGGTTTGCAGCTTCTGCCGCGCCGCCGCCGATTGCTGCTCGGGCGCCGTCAGCGACGAAGCCGGCAAGCCGTTGGGCAGCCGCCCCGTGGCCGTCGCCGTGCCCTGCGCCGCACCCTTGGCCGCGAACCATGCCGGACTGAACGCATGTTGCGCATGCGCGGGGTCGGCGAACGCTCCGGTCAGCGCCAGCGCCGCGATCGCCGCCGCCATCGGCGTACGCCGCCACGCGGCGCAACGCGCAGATCGGATTGAGAACGTCACACGGGACGAAGCGACAGGCTGGGCGGGCACGGACATATCGGGTCGGATCCTAGACAGATGAATCAGCTCGGGCGCGCAAGCCGCGCACCCCTATGTCCGTATAGACGCCACCCGAAAAAAAGATGGAACAGAAACCCGCATGAATTTTTAGTGACAGGTCACCCCAGCATCACGACGTTCGCCACGCGGCGGACGTGGGCGGCATAGAGCTGCTGGATGAGGGTGATGGCCTGATCGGTATCCTGGATGGTGAAGCGGCCGCTGATGCGCTGGCGGGCCAGTTCGTCGCTCATCAGGATCACGCGGCCACTGCGATAGCGGTTGATCTCGGCCACGGCATCCGTCAGCGGCGTATCGTGGAAGACGATGTATCCCTGGCGCCAACCCGAGGGCACGGCGGGCTCGCCGCCCAGGGCGGCAAGCATCCGGCCGGCGCCGTACGAAGCCGACTCGCGGGCGTTCAGAGTCAGGACGCCGTGGGCATGGCGGACCTCGGCCCGGCCCTCGGTGCACAGCACCCGGGTTTCCTCGTTGGCCAGATGCCTGACCTCCACACATCCCGCCGCGAGCCGGATGCGGCCCGATCCGGCCTGGATCTCGAGCGGCGCCCGGCCATCGCTGCGGATCTCGGCCTCGCCGGCAATCAGCTCGACCCGCAGGGGATCAGCTTCCCTTACCGTGATGCTGGTCTGAGTATTCAACAGCAGCTGGATGTGCGCGCTCAGGGCCACGCTAAGTTGTTCGCCCACGGCCGTGCGGTAATCCGCCCCCATCTCGGACCACGAAGGCCACAGCCCCAGAGGCGGATTCACCATGCCCACCACGCCCGCGGCCGTGGCGACCGCGGCGCCGACGAACCATCGGCGGCCCGGCGAGACCGGCCGCGCGATCCGCGCCGCCGGGATCTGGCGCCGAACCGTCTGCAGGACTTCGCCCATGTCGCGCCATTCCGCGCTCGCCCGCCGCCACATCTGCGCATGCACGGCGCTCTGCGCGCACCAACGGCGCAGGGCCTCGGCGTCGGCGGTGGTCGGACGGCCGACCGCCAGCCGCCGCGCCCAGGCACGCGCCTGCTGCAACACGGCGTCGACGCCGTCCGCGCCGGGATCGTTCATAGGGCCTCCTGCCGTCATGCCGTGGAGCCTGGTGTCCATGTTCGTTTTTCCTTCTTCTTATAGACGTTTGGAGACGCGGATATGCGCACGCTTTTCTGCGGGATCTGACAATTTGTTGCCATCTCTGCCGAAACGGCCCGAAGCGGCCCCCACCGTTTCCCCCGCCGCCTCCATATGGCGCGCGCAGAATTCGTGCGCCGCCTGCAGCTCCCGGCTGATCAGCCGCGTGGATACCCCCCAGCGCTGGGCCAGCTCCTTCAGCGTCAGGCCATCGACCCGCGCGGCGTACAGTATGTCGCGCTGCCTGGCCGGCAAGGCGGCCAGCGCATCGGCCGCGCGCCCCAGATCGAAGCGGGCCTGCGCCACGCGCGACGGACCGGGCGCGGGGTCCGCCAGTTCGTACAGGTCGGCCACTTCGTCGGCGCTCAGGTAACGCTGCGTGCCGCGCAGCTTGTCGATCGCGGCATTGACGGCGGTATGCAGCAGGTAGGCCTGGGGATGCCTGACTTCGTTCAAACCCTCCCGATCCGCCAGTTGTACATAGGCATCGTGCAGCGCATCGCTCGCCAGCTCCGCCGACCCCAGGCGCCTGACCAACTGCGCCTTGAGCGTTTCGTAGCGTTCGGCAAACAGCCGCTTCAGTTCGGCCAGGCCGCCGCCGGTCATGATGCGCAGGCCTTCAGGCGGCCCGCCTGCTGCGTCACCAGCAGCACGATCGGCTGAATCAGCGCCGGCGGCGGCTCGATTTCCAGCCGCGCCCCTTCCAGGCTGGCTTCGATGCGGGGTTCGAGTTCGGCATGCCCCTGGGCCGCGGCCTTGACCCGCCGCAGCTCGCCGGAGCCGCTGACGTAGGCACTGATGGCCAACCGGTACCGGCCGATCGACAGGCCGGCGTCGGCGCAAAGAATGCTGGTGGCCACGCGCTGCACCCGGCCGTAGAAAGCGGCATGAAGCGCGATCCCTCCTTCGCCGTGCACCGCGGTTGACGCCGGTGGCTCGACCGGCACGATCACGAACGCTCCGGTCGAGGCGAACCTGGCCTGCATCCCGGTTCCCTGCAACAGGGCGGCCAAGGCGGCGTCGGGATCCAGGGCGCCGTGGACGGCCATCGACCGCAGGTGGACCACCTGGCCGGCGTCATAGAGCACCGACCGTCCCGTCGCCTGGCTGTAGGCCTGCAACGCATCGTGCAGGGGTTGGCTGTCGATAGCGAACGCGGCGGGCTCGGTCCGGACGGCCGCGTCGGCCGCTCGTCCAGCTGCCTGCGCCGCGGCGGCGATATGAGCGAAGCCGCAGCAGAACGGCCCCAGGATCCAGGCAAGCAACATCATGCGCACACGAACGTGCAGGCGACGGGCTGACAGGCAGGCAACGGCTGGCAGGACATTCCACCCCAAACGCGGAAGTTCTTCAGGGCCGCACGGCTGGACCGGACATGCGGCAAGGCCGCCGCATCGTAGCCGGCAGGCGTGACAACGGGATTACATCCGTTTCACCGCGCCGGCAGCTCCAGCGCTACGAACACCCTCGCTCCCCTTCGCTGCACCAGCAGTCCGGCCTCGATGCGCAGGACCTGCAGTTCCTGCGGCAACAGGGGGCGCACGACCATACCCAGCGGCATCGCGGGATCCTGCGCCGCGGCAAGGGCCGGCCGAGAAAGCGTCTCGAAGCGGTCGATGGGCACGTTCACCGCCACCCGCAGCCGGTCGCGCCAGGCCGCCATGGGCGCGGTCTCGCCGGGGCTCAGTTCCGCCAGGCAAAGACCGCCTGGCCGCCTAGCCCTTGGCCACAAAGCTGAGTTCCAGTTGCAGCACCATGGGCTGGCGCATGTCCGGCGGAGGCGGTTCGGACAAGGGCTGAGCAGTCAGCAGCGCGCGCAGGTCCTCGTCCACCTGGGGCTGCCCCAGCGACGCGAACTCCAGCCGTTCGACCTTGCCCGCCTGCCCCACCCAGACGCGCACGATCAAGGGCGCCGGCGGCACGGCCGGCCCTTCCTGCAACATCCGCTCCTGCATCCAGGCATGCAGCCGCTGGACCGTCTCACTGTCGGGGTCGCTCAGCCAGGCCTGGAACTGATTGCCGGTCATCTGCGCATAGCTGATCCAGTGCTGCGGCACCGGTTGCGCGGGCGCCTGCGCCGCGGCGGGACTGCCCGCCGCCGTGGTCAGCCCCAGTCCCAGGGCACCGGCGAGGCGGAGGAGGCGCTCCCGGACGCGGGCGAACGGGCCGCCGCGCCCGCGAGAGCTGGATCGATTCGAAGAAGAAATCTGTGCCATGGTCGACAACGCGCAAAAGTGGGAAAACAGCGTCAGCCGCACAGGATGCCGACGGCCAGCGTGGCGGCACGGGCGGCTGGCGACTGGTTGGGGGCAAGCTGCGGAACGTCGCTCTGGGTGAAGGCAATACCGTTGTCGCGCAGGAAGGCCTTGACCTGTTCGGCGGAAATCGCGCGCACCTGCGAGGGCCCCTGCAACACGGCGCCGCCGGATGCGCGGCTCAGCATGCCGGTGGCCGCACCCGGCCACCGTGCCACGCGCTCGACCACCACGCCGGCCACCAATCCGTCGCCGCGCAGCACCGCGCTGCCGCTGGTGCCCGGCTTGACCCCCGATATCAGGTTCAGATCCTCGCCACCCGGCACGGTCAAGGCATTGCTCAACACGCTGCCGCGTTGCGGCATGCGTTGCAATACGCTGTAGGCCTCGGTGAACACGCCCGCGCTCCCCTCAACTGCCCGCGCGCGTTCGGGAAAGGTGGCGCTGAGGTAAGGCACCAGGTCCGTACCCAGCACGGCCAGGTCGCGCTCGTTGCTGATGGCGCGCACACGCGCCTGCACCACCCTGCCGTCCTTGACGGCCAGGATGTCCCGGCAATGCTCGACGGCATGACGAGCCGTCAGTACGTCGCCCTGCGGATTCAGGAAGACGCCGGTGGCATGGGTCTCCGCCGTCGCCGACAGCCGCGGCGAAACGGCGGCCTGCCCCCATGCGAGCGGGGATACCAGCGCGGCGCATGCCGCCACGGAAACCGCGCGATGGCGAGTCGCCGTATCCACGCGCCCCCCTCGTTGAAAAGTCAGCCGCACAAAGTGCCTCGGGGTGATTGCCGGAATATGTCGGACATTCCGCTATTTCTATCTAGACGGAAATCGGCCGGCGAAACCCCCGGTTGTCACGAAAATTTCACACGGCGAAGAGGAAAGCGAGGCGTCAGCGTTCCGCGCTCAGCAGGCGGCGCATGTAGCAGGCATCGGCACCATAGCCGTCGAGCAGGCCGGGATCCGTCGCCACGGGTTCGAAGCCCAGCGCGGCCCAGTAGGGCCTGGCCAGCCCCAGCGATACTAGCGTCGCGCAGGCCAGGCCCGACGTACGCGCATGGCGCAGTCCGGCGCTGACCAGGGCACGGCCCACGCCCCGGCCGGCGGCGGCGGGCGCCACCGCGCAATCGTGCACGAACCAGCTATGCGCCCCCGCGGGCAGGGCCCGCAGCGGGACATTGAGCTGCGGCGGCTCGCCCAGCGTCCAGGGATAGGACACCAGGTAGCCCAGCAGTTCGCCGTCGCCGCGCGCGATCCAGCAGGTGCGCGGCGACAGTTCGATGCGATTCAGGAAGAAGCCCGCATCCTCGAGCAGGTCGAAGCCGGCGTAGGCCTGGGCCTGCACCACCAGTACGGCCTCGACGTCGGCCGGCTGCATCGCCTGGACGGCGAAGCCCGCCGGAAAACGGAGGGAGCCGGACATCAGATCCCCTGAGCGTGCACCTTCTCCACCGGCGATTGCAGCTTGTTCAGCGCCGACAGATAGGCCTTGGCCGCCGCCACGACGATGTCGGGATCCGCACCCACGCCGTTGACGATGCGGCCGGAGCGGGACAGCCGCATGGTGACCTCGCCCTGCGACTCGGTGCCGGTGGTAATGGCGTTGACCGAGAACAGCAGCAGTTCGGCGCCGCTGCGGGTATGGCTTTCGATGGCGTTCACCGTGGCATCGACGGGCCCGTTGCCCTGCGCCTCGGCCACCACCTCCTTGCCGTTCTCCGAGAACACCACGCGGGCGTGGGGCCGCTCGCCCGTTTCCGAGCGCTGCGCGAGCGCGACGAACCGGTAGGCGCCCTCGCCGGCTTCGCCCTGCTCGCCCGACACCAGCGCGTGGATGTCTTCGTCGAAGATCTCGGACTTGCGGTCCGCCAGATCCTTGAAGCGCGCGAAGGCCTCGTTCACCGCCTGCTCGGAATCGAGCTCGATGCCGAGTTCCTGCAAGCGCTGCTTGAACGCGTTGCGCCCGGACAGCTTGCCCAGCACGATCTTGTTGGCCGCCCAGCCGACGTCCTCGGCACGCATGATCTCGTAGGTCTGGCGCGCCTTGAGCACGCCGTCCTGGTGGATGCCCGAGGCGTGCGCGAAGGCATTGGCGCCGACGATGGCCTTGTTCGGCTGCACGACGAAGCCCGTGATGCCCGACACCAGCCGCGAGGCCGGCATGATCTGCGTGGCGTCGATGCCCACGTCCAGGCCGAAGTAGTCCTTGCGGGTCTTCACCGCCATCACCACTTCTTCCAGCGAACAGTTGCCGGCGCGCTCGCCCAGGGCGTTGATCGTGCACTCGACCTGGCGGGCGCCGCCTATCTTGATGCCGGCCAGCGAATTGGCCACGGCCAGGCCCAGGTCGTCGTGGCAGTGGACAGACCAGACCGCCTTGTCGGAATTGGGAATGCGCTCGCGCAGCTTGCGGATGAACTCGCCATATTGCTCGGGCACCGCATAGCCGACGGTATCGGCGACGTTGATGGTGGTGGCGCCTTCGGCGATCACCGCTTCCAGGACCCGGCACAGGAAATCCGGATCCGAGCGGCTGCCGTCCTCGGGCGAGAACTCGATGTTGTCCGTGTACTGGCGCGCGAAGCGCACCGCCAGCCGGGCCTGTTCGAAGACCTGGTCGGGCGTCATGCGCAGCTTCTTCTCCATGTGGAGCGCGCTGGTCGCGATGAAGGTATGGATGCGCGCGCTGTTCGCGCCCCGCAGCGCCTCGCCCGCCCGCGAGATGTCGCGGTCGTTGGCGCGCGCCAGTGAACAGACGGTGGAATCCTTGATGGCCAGCGCGATGGCGCGGACCGATTCGAAATCGCCATTGCTGGCCGCGGCGAACCCCGCCTCGATGATGTCCACGCGCAGCTTCTCGAGCTGCTTGGCGATGCGGACCTTTTCCTCGTGCGTCATCGAGGCGCCGGGACTTTGCTCGCCGTCGCGCAGCGTGGTATCGAAAACGATCAGTTTGTCGCTCATGACTATCTCTCCTTCCAAGAGGGGATTTTACCCCCCCACAAAAAAGCGGCCCTGCTTTTCAAGCTGGGCCGCCTTTTTCCGCTTTTTTCCTCGGGAACGCCTGTCAGGACATGGAGGAAGGCCTTCTGCTCTTTTTCCATTTCATGCCCCACAGCACGTAGCCGGACAGGCCGTAGATCACGAACAGCGCGAACAGCACGATGGGAGGGTCGCTGGAGATGAAGACGAAGGCCAGCACCACCAGCAGGATGGTCCAGAACGGCACGCTGCGCCCCAGCGCGAAGGACTTGCCGCTGAAGAACGGCGCGTTCGACACCATGCTGACGCCCGCGTAGACGGTCAGGCCGAAGGCCACCCAGGGCATCCACAGTTCGCGGATGGGCAGCTTGTTGTCGACCGCCAGCCAGACGAATCCCGCCACCAGCGCCGCCGCCGCGGGGCTGGGAAGCCCCTGGAAGAAGCGCTTGTCCACCACACCGGTGTTGATGTTGAAACGGGCCAGCCGCAATGCCGCGCCGGCCACGTAGATGAAGGCCGCCAGCCAGCCCCACCGCCCCAGGCCGGTCAGGATCCATTCGTACATGACCAGCGCCGGCGCCACGCCGAACGAAGTCATGTCCGACAGCGAGTCGTACTGTTCGCCGAATGCCGACTGGGTATTGGTCAGGCGCGCGACGCGCCCGTCCATGCCATCGAGCACCATCGCGACGAAGATGGCGATGGCCGCCGCCTCGAAGCGGTCGTTCATGGCCTGCACGATGGCGTAGAAGCCGGCGAACAGGGCCGCCGTCGTGAATGCGTTGGGCAGCAGGTAGATGCCGCGGTGGCGATGCTCCAGATCTTTCACGACTGGACTCCGCCGGAAGAGGGATGGTCGAGGTGCACCCACGTTGCAATGCCCCCCATGGAATAAGGAGAAAGAGTGGTTTTGAGCATGAGGTGAAGGTTAACCGAAGCCATGCCGGCAGGCCAATTGCGCGGGGCTGGCGCGGGAAGCTCGCACCAAGACCAATTTCCGCAGATAAAACCAAATGGTCCACTTTTGACGCCACTTTTCGAGATACGTTGAAACTCCATTTAATCCTGGATATCCCTGATTCTCCAGGCCATTTTCCGATTCCCTTTCTATTGACTTGCAAAACGCCGCGCTGCTAGATTGGTACAAACACAAAAACCATAGTTGTACCAATTGGAGACAGCATGCCCCACGTAGAATGGCACGGCGGTACCGAGCACTGGACCACGAAGGGCGACATCCGCCTGTTCCTGTGGCAGAAACCGGCCGCCACCGATGTTCCGTTCGCCGGCACGATCCTTTTCGTGCACGGCTCGTCCATGGCTTCGCAGCCCACGTTCGACCTGTCAGTCCCCGGCAGGCCGGACTCCTCCGTCATGGACTGGTTCGCCCGCCGGGGATTCGACACCTGGTGCATGGACAACGAAGGCTACGGCCGCTCCGACAAGCACCGACCGATCAATTTCGACATCGCCAACGGCGCCGACGACCTCGCCGCGGGATCGCAATACATCCTGGCGCGCAACGGCGGCAAGCCGCTGTTCGTCTACGGCATCTCGTCGGGCGCGCTGAAGGCAGCGCTGTTCGCGCAGCGCCATCCCGAGCGCGTCGCCCGCATCGCGCTCGATGCCTTCGTCTGGACCGGCGAAGGCAGCCCCACCCTGAAGGAACGCGCCAAGAAACTGCCCGAGTTCCAGGCCAGGACGCGTCGCCCCATCGACCGCGCCTTCGTCCACAGCATCTTCAACCGCGACCACCCCGGCACCGCCGACGACGCCACCGTCGAGGCCTTCGCCGACGCCATCCTGACCCTGGACGATTCCATGCCCACGGGAACCTACGTGGACATGTGCTCGAAGCTGCCGCTGATCGACCCGCTGCACCTGCGGGTGCCGACCCTGGTCATGCGCGGCGAATACGACGGCATCGCCAGCTTCGACGACCTGATGCGCTTCTTCGAACGGCTGCCCAACATGGACAAGCAGTTCACCGTCATGTCGGGCATCTCGCACGCCAGCTTCCAGCAGAAGAACTACCTGCGCGTCTATCACATCCTGCACGCCTTTCTCACGCTCCCCGAAGCCCGATACGGAGGTTGACTCCATGAAGCGCATCCACGGCATGGCATGGGCGGCACCGCTGCTCGCACTTTCGCTGCACGCAGGGGCCGCCGAGACTTATCCGGAACGTCCGGTCAAGGTCATCGTCCCTTTCGAACCCGGCGGTTTCACCGATGTCGTGGCGCGCGTCGTCACCCAACAGCTCAGCAGCGCGCTGGGCCAGTCCTTCATCGTCGAGAACAAGCCCGGCGCCGGCTCGACCATAGGCACGGACTTCGTGGCCAAGGCGGCTCCCGACGGCTACACCCTCGAGATCGTCTCGACCAACCACGTCACCAGCCACCGGCTGTACAAGAACCTGGACTACGATCCGATCAAGAGCTTCACGCCCATCGCCAAGCTGGCGGACAGCCCGTACGTGCTTTTCGTCAACACCAAGCTGCCCGTCCAGTCGGTGCAGGAACTCATCACGCTGTCCAAGTCGAACGGCTCCCACCTCCGATACGCCTCATCCGGCAACGGCAGCACGCAGCACCTGATGGGAGCGCTGTTCCTGGCCAAGTCCGGCGCCAAGCTGGAACACGTTCCCTATCGCGGCAGCGGCGGCGCCATGAAGGACCTGGCGGCGGGCTTCGTGGAAACCAGCTTCGCAGCCGTGTCCAACGGCCTGCCGCACGTCAAGAGCGGCAAGATCAAGGCGCTGGGCGTCACCAGCACGCGCCGCAACGCCCAACTGCCGGACGTGCCCAGCCTGGCCGAAGCGGGCGTCCCGGACTACGACGCGGTGGTGTGGCTGGCGCTGCTGGGGCCGGCGGGAATGCCCAGGAACATCGTCGCGCGCCTGAACGAGGCGGTACGCGCCGGACTGTCCAAGCCCGAGGCGCGTGAAGCCCTGGCCGGGGCAGGCGTGGACGTCGCAATGTCCACGCCGGAAGAACTGGCGCAATACATGGCGCAGGAGAACCGCATGTGGGGCGACGTCATCCGCGGCCTGGATATCCGGATCGATTGACGGCGGGTATCGCCCCGGTTGGCGTTTCCGGCTGGGTGAACGCCGCCGCGTGGTCGCGCGCCCACTGCGCGAACGCGCGGGCCGGACGGCCCGTCACCCGCTCGACCGCATCGGTAACCGCGGGCGCGGTCGCCACCGATTTCAGCGCATAGTCGAGCAGTCGCTCCGCGACCTCGACCGGCGTGCCGGCCGGGCGCGCGGCCAGGGCCTGCTCCCGCGTCAACGCCTCGAAGCGCAGCGGCTTGCCGATGGCCTCGGCAATGGCCCGCACCTGGCCCGCCTGGGTGATGACGGCGGGCCCCGTCAACGCATAGGCATGGCCCTCGTGCGCGGCATCCAGCAATGCCGCCACCGCCGCCGCGGCCACGTCGTCCTCGTGGATGGGGTTGCGCTGCGCGTCGGGATACGCCGCCCGCACGACGCCTTCGCGGCGGATGGAGTCGGCCCAGGCGCAGGCGTTGGCGGCGAAACTGTCCGGCCGCAGGAAGGTCCAGCGCAGCCCCGCCTCGCGCACCGCCGCTTCGGCGGCGGCATGGCGCGCCGCGATGGGATTGATGCGGGGATCGGCCTTCTGGGTGGCGGCCGAGGACAGCAGCACGACCCGCCGCACGCCCGCCTCGCGGGCCACGCGCACGATCGACCCGGTACCGGATGCGGGTGTGAACAGGAACAGGCGGTCCACGCCCTCGAACGCATGCGCCAGGCTTCCGGGCGCGGACAGGTCCCCCGCGCAAGCTTCCACGCCGGCGGGAAAAGCGGCGGCCGAGGGATCCCGCGCCAGGGCCCGCACGCGCTCGCCGGCCTGCACGAGGCGGCGCACCACGCACCCGCCGACGTTGCCGGTCGCGCCGGTCACCAGGATCATGGCGCGCTCAGCGACACAGGACCGTGCGCAGCGCGCGGCCGATGCCGGCGTTGTCGGCGCCACGCCAGGCCACGACGCCATCGGGCCGCACCAGGACGGTCTGCCGTTCGCCGGCATGCAGCGGGGCCGTGGACTTGACCGGATAAGCCTTCAGCTCGATGCCCAGCTCATCGGCGGCCGCCCGGGCCGCCTCGGCGCCGCCCGGCACGGCCGTGAAGGCCATGAACCACGGCCCCAGCAAATGACGCGGAGCAACCCTTCCGCCATCCACGCCCTCCAGCTCGACATAGGGCACGCGCGCACCCGGGCGTCCCGAGGCCCGCGCGGGATGCTCGAAGCGCTGGTCCTCGGTGCCGGGCTCGGGCACCAGTGCTCCGTTGGGCGGGCAGATGTAGCCGAACAGCAGCGTGGCATGGTCCAGCGGCGCGCCGATGCGTTCGGCCAGCGTATCGATGCGGCGACGCTCGGCCAGGTTGGCGACCTGCCAGTTGCAGACCTCTTCCGCGTAGGGCTGGCGTTCGATCTCGTAGCTGTCCAGCAGCGACGGGCCGGCCTTGCCCTGGATGACCGCAGCCAGCTTCCAGCCCAGGTAGTAGCCGTCCTGCACGGCGGTATTGCCGCCCTGCCCGCCGGTGGGCGGCATCACGTGCGCGGCGTCGCCCGTCAGCAGCACGCGGCCGGCGCGGAAGCGGTCGGCGATGCGATGGCCGTAGTCGTAGCTGACCGTGCCGATGATCTCGAAGTCCAGGTCGGGCAGGCCGGTCATGATCTTGATGATCTCGCGCATGCCGGCCTCGTCGCGCTCGGGATCAGCGGACATGTTGGCGACCCATTCGTCCTTGTAGTCGGTGCTGACCAGCACGCCCGCGCCATCGGGTAGCGCAGGGTTCTGCAGGTAGTGGATGACCATGGCGTTGTCGCCCGCCCATTGGGTCAGGTCGGCGTTGAAGCGCACGGCGGTGACCGACTTGATCGCGCCCAGGCCGTGCGTGCCTATGCCCAGCCAGCCGGCGATGCTGCCGCGTATGCCGTCGGAGGCGATCACGTACTTGGCGCGCACCGTGCGGGCCTGCCCGGTTTCCATGTCGCACAGCGTCAGGTCCACGCCCTCGTCGTCCTGCGCCAGCGCTTCGCAGCGGGTCTTGAAGCGCACCTGCGCCCCCAGTTCCAGCGCGCGGCGCAGCAATGCCTCTTCGGCGCGGGCCTGGCTGGCCATGCCCGGACGCTCGGGCGAGAACATGGAGAAGTCGGGTCGGTGCGCGACGTGATCGTAGAGCACCTTGCCGGTCAGGCTTTCCGACACCACCGAGGTGATTGCCGGCTTGCCCGGCGGCATGGCCTTGTGGATGGCCTCGGCCAGGCCGGCGGTGCGCAGGGCCTCCATGGTGACCGGGTTGGCGCCGCGCGCTTTCGGCAGGATGGAGGTGCCTTCGCGGCGCTCGACCACCAGCGCCTTCACGCCGTTCATGCCGAGGAAGACCGCGCTGGAAAGACCGGCCAGGCCGGCGCCGACGATCACGACGTCGATATGCTCTGTGCTCACGATGTAGCTCTTATGAAAGATAGTATGTGGGGAAAACGGACAGGTCGGGGACTGACGGTCAGAGAGATGCGCCTTTCTCCCAGAACACCACGCGGCTGCGCAGCTTGACGACGATCCGGTCGCTGACGAAGCCGATCGCGCCCAGCGTGGCGACCACGGCGAAGGCCGATGCGGTATCGAAATACGATGCCGAGCGCGCGATCAGGTAGCCCAGGCCCTGCGAATCGCCGATGAACTCGGTCACGGTCATCACGATCAGCATGATGGGCACCGCCACGCGCAGGCCGGTGAACACGAAGGGCAGCGCGCTGGGCACGATCACGTCGGCCAGCAGCCGCCAGCGGCCGGCGCCGGTATTGCGGGCCAGCCACTCCATCTTCGGCGCGACGGCGCGGGCGCCGGCGTAGCAATGCACGAAGATCGGAAAGAAGCACTCCAGCGCCACCTGGGCGATACGCGAGCCCGCGCCCAGTCCCAACAGCAGGATGATGACCGGGTACAGCGCCAGCTTGGGCACCGGGTAGCCGAAGGTGACGAAGGGGCCCAGCGCGGCATCCACCACCCAGTTGCGGGCCGCCACGAAACCCAGCAGGCCCGCCACCAGGAACGAGATCGCCAGCCCGGCGAAACCGCGCGTCAGCGTGACCGCGGCGTGCTCCAGCAATTCGCCGTCTTCCAGCAGTTGCATGAAGCTCTGCCCGATGACCTCCAGGCCCGGCGTCAGGCGCGTGCCGTTCACCGTGGCGTAGAACTGCCAGGCCCCCAGCACCGCGGCCAGGCCCAGTGCCTTGAGCACCGGACTCGACAGCAGGATCGCAGCCAGGCCCCGGTCCGCGGACCTGCCTCGCACCGCTCCGGAAAGCGGACGGGCCGCGCGGATATCGGCATCAGCCATGGCCGCCCCCTCCCGCATGGCGGCCACCGCTCAGGGCACGCACCACCAGTTGCAGCACGGCGTTCGAGACCACGCCGCACAACGCGACGGCGACGATGCCCGCGTACATGGCGCCATACTCGCCATCGCGGTACGCCTCCATCAGGCCGGCGCCCAGGCCGTTGGAATGCCCGACCACCTCGGTGGCGACCATCAGGACGAAGGAAATCATCAGGCTGATGCGCACGCCCACCAGCGCACGCGGCATGGCCGCCGGCACCACCACCTGGAAGAAGGTGCGCAGCTTCGAGGCGCCGGCGTTGCGCGCCACCCAGAGCAGCCGCGCGTTGATGCCCAGCGCGCCGTTCATCGCGTTCAGGTAGGACGGATAGAAGGCGCTGATGGCGATCACGAGGATGCGCGACTTGTCGGTAAAGCCCAGCAGCACCGCGATGGCCGGAAACAGCGCGATCTTGGGAATGGGATGGGTGAACGACTGGGTCAGGTCGAACAGGTCGCGGAACACCCGCGAGACGCCGGCCAGGAGGCCGAGCATGACGCCGATGGCGCTGCCGATGAAAAAGCCGCTCAGGGCGCGGTAGAGGCTAGGCCCGGTCTGCGCGGCCAGGTCGCCGCCGCGGGCCAGTTCGACGAAGGCCCGGGCGATCTCGATGGGCCCGTAGATGTATGCGGGCAGGACGCCCGCCATCGCCAGTGCTTCCCACGCCGCCAGGACGAACATCGTGAACAGGCTCGATATCAGCCAGGTCCGTTCGCGCGAGGCGCCCGGGAAGGATTGCCTGCGCATCAGTTGCGCGGCCATGCTGCCCGACGTGCTCATCGCCCGGCCTCCGCCATCGCGGGCGTGCTCCGCGCCGACTCGCGGCGCAGCACTTCCCACAGATGCGAACGATATTCGAGAATGCGCGGATCGGCCTTGGTTTCCGACGAACGCGGCCGGGCGAGCTCGATGGCGCAGTCCTCGACCACGCGGCCGGGCGAGGCCCCCATCACGACTACTCGGTCGCCCAGGAAAATGGCCTCGTTGATGTCGTGCGTGATGAAGACCACCGTCAGGCCCGAGGCCTGCCACAGCCGGGTCAGTTCCTCCTGCATGACCTCGCGCGTCTGCGCGTCGAGCGCGCCGAAGGGCTCGTCCATCAGCAGCACGCTGGGCTCCATCGCCAGCGTCCGCGCCAGCGCCGCGCGCTGGCGCATGCCGCCGGACAGTTCGCCGGGATAGGCATTGCCGAACCGCGCCAGGCCGACCCTGGCCAACAGTTCGTCGGCCCGCGCATGCGCCTCGCGCCTGGGCGTGCCGGCCACCTGCAGCGGCCAGGCCACGTTGGCCCGCACCGTGCGCCACGGGAACAGCATGGCCTCCTGGAAGACCATGCCGCGATCACGGCCGGGACCGGTAATGGGCCGGCCCTCGATCTCGACACTGCCCTCGGTCGGGAACTCGAAGCCCCCCAGCATGTGCAGCAAGGTCGTCTTGCCGCAGCCGCTGGGGCCCAATATGGTCAGGAACTCGCCCTTGCGAACCGTCAGGTCCACCTCGCTCAGCGCATTGACGACGTGCTTGCCGCGACGAAACGTCTTCGTCACCCTTTTGACTTCTAACAAGAGAACTCCTCGAGCTAAAACACCCACACAACCTGAGTGCCCAGGGCACGGCGGATCTGGCTTTGCCAGTCCGCCCGTGCCGCCCCCTTGAGGGGGCCCGCGCAGCGGGTAGGGGGTGGGCTTATTTCCTGGTCAAGGAATAGCCCGGCATCACCAGCTTGGCGGCGGGCTGCACCATGGACGGCGGCAGGAAGCGGGAAGTCGCCATGTCCTTCATCGTGGCGTCGAACTCGGCCAGCGAAACCGCGCCGTCGGGACTGCGTCCGCCGTCGGCACCGGCCTTGGCCGAGAACGGCGTCACGTACTTGGCGGCGATCAGCTTCGGATAGGCCGCCTCGCGGTTGGCCGACCAGTTGGCCAGGGCCTGCTGGTAATCCTTGCGCCACGCGCAATAGGCCTGAGGATGGGCCTTGATGAACCTGGGCGAGAAGAAGATCAGCAGGCTGGGCTGGCTGGCTCCGCCCGTGGCCTGGAACGGCGTCATGATGGTTTCCACGCCGCCCGCGGACTTCGCCTTGAACAGGAACTGGCGGGCCAGCCAGGCCACGTCTATCTGGCCGTTGCGCAAGGCCTGCTCCTGGGCGGGCGGCGGCAGCGATACGAACGAGACGTCGTTCGGCTTCATGCCCGCGCGCCGCAGCGCGCTCTTGACCCAGTATTCACTGATGGTATTCGGCCCGTAGTAGCCGACCTTCTTGCCCTTGAAATCCTTGATGTCGCGGATGCCGCCGCTGGACAACGATGCGAACGCGCCTTCGTTGTCGGCCTCGTTGACCTGGACCAGCGAGGCGACCGCCCGCGCGTCGATGCCCACGTGCACCGCCGTCACCAGCGAGGGAAAGCTGATCGTGCCGGCGTCGATCTGCCCGGCCTGGAAGGCCGTCATGCGGTCCGTGGACGTGAACTCCGTGACCTGCATGGTGTAGAACTTGCCATTGCCGGGATAGCTGGCCTGGTCCGCCCACAGCAGCGCCAACGGCTCCTCGCCGCCGCCGGTCGTGCCGTAGCGGATGGCGACCGGCGAGGACTTGGCCCCGGACAGGTCCACCGCCGCGCAGGCATCGCCTTCGGCGGCAAGCGCGGGCAAGGCACCGGCCGACAGCGCCAGGATCAACACTCCTCGCGCGGCGGTGATCGATGAAGGAAAAGCACCAAGGGATAAAACCGGCATCGCAGGGCTCCTGGATCGAATGGAACGCAACAGGAGGCATTCTGCGATTTTTTATTTGATATAGTCAAACATAAAAGCGCTGGAGTTTTCCCTAACACCACCTCCAGCCAACCCTATGAATTTCGTTATTTCCCGTTAAATCAAGGACTTCACGAAAAACAGCAAACCCTTAAGCCTCTGCACAATTAAATGAATAAGTCATACTTCAAGGCTTGAACCGTCAGTCCACCAACTGCCGGGCCCGGGCAATGAAGCCATCCAGGCGGGCATAGACGACGGCAAGCTCGCTTTCCGGCAGGTCCCCGACCACGTGCCGATTGCGGGCCGCCGCCGCGTCCGCCAGGCGCCGGCGCATCTCCTCGCCTTCCCCGGTCAGCGTCAGCACGGTCTCGCGGCTGTCTTCCTCGCTGCGCCGGCGTTCGACGAATCCGCGCTCGACCAGCCCGGACACCGTCCGGCTCATCTGGCCGGCATCCAGCATCGCGTGGTAGGCCAGTTCGCCGATGGAGACCGGCTCGAACGCCCCCAGCAGCGTGACCGCCAGCCATTCGACCTGCGAAAGCCCGTACTCCGCCTTGGCGAACTGCACCGCGCTGCGGGTCAGCACCCGGCTGAGCGCATTGACGCGCGGCGCCAGCAGGCCGAAGCGATGGAACGAAAACTCCTTGAGATGGGACACGCCGCGGCCGCCGGCCGCCGGCTCAGCTCCGGACGTCTCGGCGCGCAGCCACAGGAATTCGCGCACCTCGTCGGGGGTCGGCCGACGCCCCGCCAGCGTGGGCAGCAGCCTTTCGTAGTAACGCAGGCGGGCCGCATGATCCCGGCGCGCCCCACCTTGAGCCGCCACCAGGCTGCGCCCGGCGAAACGCCCGAAGCGCCGCATCTCGCGCACCAGGAATTCCGCGATCCGCAGCAACTCGGGCTCATGGACCGCATCAAAACCGGCAAACCGCAGCTCCGCGGGCCGGCGCGCACCCCGCCCGCGCCGCTGCGCGCCTTCGCCGCCCAGCACCTGTGCCCGCTGGGCCTCGGAAAAATCCTCGAACGCGGACTCGAACACTTCCCACATTTCGAGCACCGACAGCACGAAGCGGGCGTCGTCCGGCGATGCCGACGAGGACGCCGGACTGTACAGCCCGCCCATCTCCAGATCAGCGGCCCAGTGATTGCCGGTCGCGAATCCCCGGCATACGGCATCCACCCGCTCCGCCGGCGCGCCCAGGTGGCGAAACAGGTCGCCCATGAAGGCCATCAGGGTCTTCTCGCCGTCGCTGAACCGGGGACCGCCGGCAGGCGCGCCCGCCAGGCCGCGCTCGATCAGCGCCCGGACCGCCTGCGCCCGCGATGCGCCCGCCATGTGCGCGTCGCGCCAGGCGTCGATGGCGGCCCCGGACGACTCGTCCAGGCGCATTTCGAATCGTTCGGTCTTGGCCATGCCGACTATCTCCGTAATTTGTACGGCATTCTACCGTATTCCTTACGGAAACCACCGGGAGAGAACATGGAGGCCGAATTAAGACTCGCGTAAGCCGGCGGCCGCAGCATGGTCCCGTCATCGAGCGTTTCCTCAATCAAGGCTTGCGACTTTTTGCCTGTGCCCGGCGCACGAGGAGGTTCACCATGAAGACGACCGCATTGCTCCAAACCCCTGCCGGCCGCAACACGCGCGGCGGATGGATGCACGGTCCCCGCCGCTGACGAGACGGGCCCGGCGTCAGGCGGCGTCGATGCGCACCTTGCCCGAGCGGACCAGGTCGGACACCGCCTTGACCTCGGCCAGCAGGCTTTTTTCAAGGTCCGCTGGCGCGCCGCCCACGGGAATGAAACCCTGCTCGATCAGCTTGCCGCGCACCTCCGCATCGGTCAGCGCCTGGTTGATCGCCCGGTTCAGGCCGCCTATCGCCGCCGCCGCGGTGCCCGCCGCGACATAGGTGCCGAAGGCGATCTCGGCCACGAAGTCCGGGATGCCCGCCTCCGCCACGGTGGGCACGTCGGGCAGGCGATCCAGCCGGTCGGCGCTGGTCACCGCCAGCGCGCGCAGGCGGCCGGACTTCACGTGCTGCTCGGCCGCCGCCACCGTCGCGAACACCAGCTGGATCTGGCCGCCCAGCAGGTCGGTCATCATCGGCCCCGTGCCGCGATACGGCACGTGCAGGATGTCGATGCCGACCTGGGAACGGAAACGCTCCGTCGCCAGGTGCTGCGGCGTGGCATTGCCCGGCGAACCGAAAGTCAGCGTGCCGGGCTTGCTCTTGGCCAGTTGCACGAACTCGCCCAGCGTCTTCGCCGGCACGCCGGGATTGACCGCGACCAGATAGGGCGAACGGGCGATCATGCACACCGGCGCCAGTTCCGCGCCGATCTGCGACAGCGGACGGCTGTAGTAGCGCACGGACGGCACCAGCCCCGAGAACAGCAGCGTGTTGCCGTCGCGATCGGACTTGGCCACGTACTCGGCGCCGACGATGCCGCTGGCCCCGGGCTTGTTCTCGACCACGACCGGCCGGCCCAGCAGTTTTTCCAGCCGGTAGCCGATCGCGCGCCCCAGCACGTCGGTGCCGCCGCCGGGCGGGAACGGCACCACCACGTGCAGCGGCGCGTTGCCGCCCGCGCCCTGCGCGTGCCCCTTCCCCAGGTAGGCCGAGGACGCCAGCGCGGCCATCGCGCCCAGCATGTGTCTGCGTTGCATGTCTTGTCTCCTTGCTTGGTATGGGTGCGGGCCGCTCAGGCGGCCCTTCGCGTACCGCCGGGCCCCAGGAAGTCCCTGAGCGCCGCCGCGGCAGCCATCACGCCCTCGACGGGCAACATGTGCTTCTGTCCCGGCACGATCCGCAGCGCGGCGTCGGGAATGGACCGCGCCAACTCCTCGGCCATGCGGGGCGTGGACCCGGTGTCCTGGTCGCCCGTCAGCACCAGGGCCGGACAGCGGATCTGCGGCGCCGCCTCGGGCAGAACGCCATCCGCGCCGGCGAAGATGCGATAGGCCGCCAGAAAATCCTGGCGCCGGTTGGCCAGCAGCCGTTGCCGGATCGCCTCGACACGGCCCGGCGCCGCCTGGATG
Source organism: Pigmentiphaga sp. H8 (assembly GCF_003854895.1). Lineage (NCBI taxonomy): Bacteria > Pseudomonadati > Pseudomonadota > Betaproteobacteria > Burkholderiales > Alcaligenaceae > Pigmentiphaga > Pigmentiphaga sp. H8. The sequence goes on from NZ_CP033966.1 coordinate 3,648,262, forward strand.
AAGGCGGGCGAGAACCAGCGCTCGACGGATGCCTGCGCGCTCGCCACCTCGTCCCCGTCCTCGGCCTGCTCCAGCCTGGCCCGCACGGCGTGGCGCTCGGCTTCGGTACGGCGAAAGACCGTGCTCATCAGCACCAGCTTCCCCACGTCGCCAGGATGGCACGCGGCAAAACGCCCGGCCACCAGGCCGCCCATCGAATATCCCACCACGCACGGGTGGCGCAAGCCTTCCGCGCGCAGTACCTCGCCCAGTTGCGCCACGTACCGGTCCAGCCCTACCTCGCCCGCCGGCAAGGGTGTGCCGCCGTGCCCCAGCATGTCATAGCGGATCAGTTCGAACTCGCCCCCCAGCGCCTGCGCCAGTTCGTCCCACATACCCAGATCCAGGCCGACGCCGTGGATCAGGACGACGGGCTTGCCCGTGCCGCTGCGGACCACGCGGGTCGGCCAGGTCACGGGGCCTCCTTCCCGGACGGATCCAGTCCCATCTCGCGCATGTCCTGATAGCGATCGCCGATGCGGTGGTGCGGCCGGCCGCCCACGCTGGCCCCCAGCGCGACGACGACTTCATCCGCCGCCGGCGCGTCAGCGATGGTCGCCTGCACCGTCAGGTAATGAGACCGCATTCCCTCGTCGTTCTTGTGCATCATCGGCACGACGATGGGGCAGCCCATCGCGCCGCGCGAGTTGGTGAAACTCAGGTAGCTCGTGCCGCCCACCGCGTTCCGGTACGTGTTCCCGAAACGCAGCGTATGGATCAGCGCCGAGGCGTGCTCGACCTCGCCGTCGGCCCCGACCACGGCGGCCTTGCCATAGCCTTCCACGCGCTCGCCGGATCCCGTGTGCTTCAGGATTTCCCCGACCAGCAGATCGCCCAGCGGCGGCGCGATGCGCAAGATCTCCGGGCGCAGGTCCTCGGTGTATGGCTTTCCCGCCCACGGATTCTTCAGGACCGCGGCGCTCAGCACCATCAATAGGGGCCGCCCGGCCTTCCTGCCCCCTTCCACCCGCGTTTCCTCGACATACGAAACGACCTTGCGCACTTCCAGCGTCATGCGACCTCCTTCTTGTCCTGGGGACATGGTCGCCACGGCTCCAGATTTTGCCAAGGCAAATTTGTGGAAATAAAATTCGGAAAACCTGAATTTCCGGAACCCGCATGGACCCATTCAAGATCCAGCACCTGCGGCAATTCGTGGCCGCCGTCGACAGCGGCAGCTTCCTCGCGGCGGCCCAGGCCACCTTCCGTTCGCAGGCCGCCGTCTCCGCCGCCATGGACGACCTGCAACGCCAGGTGGGCGCCGCCCTGTTCGAACCCGGCAAACGGGCCCGCCCCACGCCGCTGGGCTGGAGCCTGCTGCCCCTGTTCCGCGAACTGCTGGCGATCCACGACCGCGTCCGGCTGGAAGCCAACGAACTGGCGCAGGCGCGCCACGGCTCGGTGTCGCTGGCGGTCATGCCTTCGCTGGCGGACGAATGGCTGCCCGACATCCTGGACCGCTACACCCGCCGGTTTCCCCAGGTCCGCCTGCGGGCCATCGACATGCCTTCGCAGGCCGTGCGCCAGCTGGTGCTGAGCGGCGAAGTCGACATCGGCATCGCCGGCCTCCTGGCCGACGAACCCCGGCTGGACTTCCTGCCCATCGCGCGCGACGAATTCGGCATCATCTGCCCGCCCTCGCATCGCCTGGCCGGACGGCGCAAGCCCGTGGACTGGAACGAACTCCAGGGCGAACGCCTGATCGCCAACGCCACCTTCGAAGCCCTGCGCCACCCCGACATCCCGCCATGGGTGGCCACGCCCGGCATGACCGTCACCAACCGGACCTCGCTCATCGCCAGCGTGCGTTCGGGCCTGGGCATCACCATCCTTCCCACCCTGGCCCGCCCGGCACGCCGCCACAAACTGGCCTTCGTCCGCCTGCACCGCCCCGTCATCGCCCGCACCGTCGGCCTGGTCACGCGCCCCGGCCAAAGCCTCTCCCCCGCCGCCCGCCACATGCACGACCTGCTGGTCGACCTGATGCGCGAGCTCGCCGCCGACAAAGGCGGCGAACTCCTCTCCTGACCGGCAAACTGAACGCCCCAAAAAGAAAAAGCCCCCACGAACATCCGTGGAGGCTCCAGACCCAGGGCACAGTGGATCCGGCTCCGCCGGTCCACCAGTGCCGCCCCCTGGGGGGCGCGCGCAAGCGCGTAGGGGGGGTTCTAGTTCTTGCTCTGATCGACCAGCTTGTTCTTGCGGATCCAGGGCATCATGTCGCGCAGCTTGCCGCCAACCACCTCGATATCGTGCTCGGCGTTCAAACGACGGCGCGACTTCAACGTCGGGGCGCCGGCCATGTTCTCCAGCAGGAAGCTCTTGGCATATTCGCCGGTCTGGATGTCCTTCAGGACGGCGCGCATGGCGTTCTTGGTGTCTTCGTTCACGATGCGCGGGCCGGTGACGTACTCGCCGTATTCCGCGTTGTTCGAGATCGAGTAGTTCATGTTCGCGATGCCGCCTTCGTAGATCAGGTCGACGATCAGCTTGAGCTCGTGCAGGCACTCGAAGTAGGCCATCTCGGGCGCGTAGCCGGCTTCCACCAGCGTCTCGAAGCCAGCCTTGATCAGCTCGACGGTACCGCCGCACAGCACGGCTTGTTCGCCGAACAGGTCGGTTTCGGTTTCTTCGCGGAAGTTGGTCTCGATGATGCCGGCACGGCCGCCGCCGTTGGCCATGGCGTACGACAGGGCGATGTCGCGGGCGGCGCCGGACTTGTCCTGATGCACGGCCACCAGGTGGGGCACGCCGCCGCCCTGGGTGTACGTGCCGCGCACGGTATGGCCGGGGGCCTTGGGAGCGACCATGATGACGTCGATGTCTTCACGGGGCACGACGGCGCCGTAGTGGACGTTGAAGCCGTGGGCGAAGGCCAGCACGGCACCCTTCTTCATGTTGGGGCCGACGTTCTCGGCGTAGACCTTGGCGATGTTCTCGTCGGGCAGCAGGATCATGACGACGTCGGCATCCTTCACCGCCTCGTTCACTTCCTTGACCGTCAGGCCGGCGTTGGCGGCCTTGTCCCACGAAGCGCCACCCTTGCGCAGGCCGACCACGACCTTGACGCCGGAGTCGTTCAGGTTCTGGGCATGGGCATGGCCTTGCGAACCGTAGCCGATGATGGCGACGGTCTTGCCCTTGATCAGCGACAGATCACAATCTTTATCGTAGAAAACCTTCATGGATGCTCTCCAAGATTCAATTCAGAATCAGTTCAAATTCAATCAAAACACTTACCACCCCCACCTCAGCCCCGCGGGTGAACCCGCAAGACCAAGGGCACCGCGGATCCGGCTCTGCCGGTCCGCCAGTGCCGCCCCCTGGGGGGCGCGCGTCAGCGCGTAGGGGGGGACAACAAATCAGGGGGGTTAAATCTTCAATACCCGTTCGCCACGACCCACGCCGCAGCTGCCGGTGCGCACCGTTTCAAGAATGCTGGCACGATCGAGCGCCTCGATGAAGGCGTCCAGCTTGCCCTTGTCGCCGGTCAGTTCGACGGTATAGCTCTTGTCGGTCACGTCGACGATATGGCCGCGGAAAATATCGACCATCCGCTTCATTTCCTCGCGCTCCTTGCCCACCGCGCGAACCTTGATCAGCATCAGTTCGCGCTCGATGTGCGGCGCCTCGGTCAGGTCCACCACCTTGACCACCTCGACCAGGCGGTTCAGGTGCTTGGTGATCTGCTCGATGACGTCGTCGGAGCCCGAGGTGACGATGGTCATGCGCGAAAGCGTGGCATCCTCGGTCGGGGCGACGGTCAGCGTCTCGATGTTGTAGCCGCGGGCCGAGAAAAGTCCAACCACCCGGGAAAGTGCGCCGGCTTCGTTCTCCAGGAGCACGGATATGGCATGTCTCATGTGCGCTCCTTAAAGATCTTCGGAACCGAGCAGCATCTCGGTCAGGCCCTTGCCGGCCTTCACCATGGGCCACACGTTTTCCGTGCGGTCCGTGATGATATCCAGGAACACCAGGCGTTTCTTGTGCGTGGTGAAGGCTTCGCGCAGCGCGCCCTCGACGTCGCGCGGGCTTTCGATGCGCATGCCGACGTGGCCGTAGGCCTCGACCAGCTTGACGAAGTCAGGCAGCGAATCCATGTACGACTCGGCATAGCGCGAACCGTAGTCGATCTGCTGCCACTGGCGCACCATGCCCAGGTACCGGTTGTTCAGGCACAGGATCTTGGGGCTGAGATGGTACTGCTGGCAGGTCGACAGCTCCTGGATGTTCATCTGGATCGAGCCTTCGCCGGTGATGACGGCGATGTCGGCATCCGGATGCAGCATCTGCACGCCCATGGCGTACGGCAGGCCGACGCCCATGGTGCCCAGGCCACCGGAATTGACCCAGCGGCGCGGCTTGTTGAAGCGGTAGTACTGCGCGGCCCACATCTGGTGCTGGCCCACGTCCGAGGTCACGAAGGCTTCGCCGCGGGTGATCTCGCACAGCTTCTCGATCACGAACTGCGGCTTGATGACTTCGTCGGAGGACTTGTACTTCAGGCACTCGCGCTCGCGCCAGGCACCGATCTGCTTCCACCATCCGGCGATCTGCTCGGGATTGCGCTTGGTTTCCTTGAGCGAGGCCTCGACCTGCGCCAGGAAGTCCAGCAGCACGTCCTTGACGTCGCCCACGATGGGCACGTCGACCTTCACGCGCTTGGAGATCGACGACGGGTCGATGTCGATGTGGACGATCTTGCGGGCGTTCTGCGCGAAATGCTTGGGATTGCCGATGACGCGGTCGTCGAAGCGGGCGCCGATGGCCACCAGCACGTCGCAGTGCTGCATCGCCATGTTGGCTTCGTAGGTGCCGTGCATGCCTGGCATGCCCACGAAGCGGCGGTCATCCGCGGGGAACGCGCCCAGGCCCATCAGCGTGTTGGTGCAGGGCATGTCCAGCATCTGCACGAGCTTGGTCAGCTCGGGCGCGGCGTCGGACAGGATCACGCCGCCGCCGGTGTAGATCATGGGGCGCTCGGCCTGCAGCAGCAGCTGGACCGCCTTCTTGATCTGGCCCTGGTGTCCCTTCACGACGGGCGAGTAGGAACGCATCTTGATCTCGCCCGTGGGCGGGGTGTATTTCCCGCGAGCGATCGTGATGTCCTTGGGAATGTCGACCAGCACGGGACCGGGACGGCCGGTGCGGGCGATGTAGAAGGCCTTGCGGATGACGTCCGCGAGGTCCTTGACGTCCTTGACCAGGAAGTTGTGCTTGACGCACGGCCGGGTGATGCCGACCGTGTCAGCTTCCTGGAATGCATCCTGGCCGATGGCCGAGGTGGGCACCTGGCCGGTCAGCACCACCATGGGAATCGAATCCATGTAGGCGGTGGCGATGCCGGTGACCGCGTTGGTCACGCCGGGACCGCTGGTGACCAGCGCCACGCCGACGCGGTTCGATACGCGCGAATACGCGTCCGCGGCGTGCACGGCTGCCTGCTCGTGACGCACCAGGATGTGCTTGAATCTGTCTTGCTTGAAGATCTCGTCGTAGATGTACAAGACCGAGCCGCCCGGATAGCCGAACACATGTTCGACACCTTCGTCGGCCAGGGCGCGCACGACGATCTCTGCGCCTGTGAGTTCCATTGGATTTTCGTCCATTCAAGTTCGCGCTGACGCCCCGGGCGGTACTGCCATCGGCAGGGAAACCAAACCTGCGCGGGCACCGGCAACATGCGGCGACGCTTCACGGTTCACGGAACCGTTCCACTCGCCCACCCTGCCGACCTCGCGCACGTTCACCGGAACGAGCACTGAAGGTTGAAACGGAAGGCCGGGACCGGACTGCCTTCGCCCCTGGGGCTAAGGCCGCCACAACGCTTTTGGCGCGGGCCAGGCTTGGTTGACTGCACTGCATGGCGCGCAGGGGTGCCTGGCGCCAGATGAAGCTCTCTGCCGTTGGCTTTTGTAACGCTTTCGGCGAGCCCGCTAGGCTATCAGGAATGTTGCGGTGCGGTCAAGGCTCGCCGCAGCGACTGGGACTTTCCCCCGGGTCGCGGGCGCGGCCGGGCGAAGCCGCCCGCGCTCGGGTTATCGTAGCGCCCCATGAACGACACCCCATCCGCCTCCCCCGCCCCCCAGGCCGCGCCGGGCCGCTGGCGCCGGTTCGCCTGCATGATGTACGAAGCCATCCTGCTGTTCGGGGTGGTGTTCGTGGCCGACTACCTGTTCGACACCCTGACCCAGAGCCGGCACGCGCTCATGCTGCGGCACGAACGCCAGGCGTGGCTGTTCTGCGTCATCGGCGTCTATTTCGTGCTGTGCTGGCGGCTGGGCGGTCAGACCCTGCCGATGAAGACCTGGCACATCCGGCTGGTCGACGCCAACGGCGGCCGCCCCCCAGTCTGGAAGGCCGTGCTGCGCTACGTCCTGGCCTGGCCCTTCACCCTGACCGGCCTGGGTTTCGTCTGGACCTTCTTCGACCGCGACCGCCAGTTCCCGCACGACCGCCTAGTCGGCACCCGTCTCGTCTCCACCCGTTGACCCATCCCTCATCAGGCGCCGCAAATCCGGCGCCTGATGTTGCATTTTTCCCGAAATCCCCTGCCGGCCAGTCGATGTTCAGCTTTCTGTAAGCCGACGACGCCTATCTTCCCTGGTCATCGAAGAATGCGAATCATTCTTCGTTAGAGTTTCATCTCATTTCATCGAGGGTGGGGGCCAGGCACCCCGCCCCGCATTCATGACGGGCCTCGCGCCCAGCTTTGGGGGATTTCACGGTGATACCTACGAACCAGTTCAGGTTCAATACCTTGGCGGCCGCCATCAGCGCGCTCACGTTCGTGCCGGCCGTCCAGGCCCAGGCGCAGAACGCCACCTCGGCCGACGCGCCCCGCACCAGCGGCCAGCTCGCGCCCATCACGGTGCGCGGCGAAGCCGAATCGGCGTACAAGGCCGACCAGTCGGCCTCGCAGAAATTCACCGCGCCGCTGCTGGACACGCCCAAGAGCGTCACCGTCATCCCCCAGGAAATCATCGAGAACACGGCGTCCACCACCCTGACCGAAGCGCTGCGCCTGACACCCGGCATCTCGTTCGGGGCCGGCGAAGGCGGCAACCCGCTGGGCGACCGGCCGTTCATCCGTGGCTACGACGCGCAATCGAGCACGTACGTCGATGGCATGCGCGATATCGGCGCCGTGACGCGTGAAGTCTTCAACCTCGAACAGATCGAGGTCATCAAGGGTCCGGACGGGGCCTACGGCGGCCGCGGCGGCGCGGGCGGCAGCATCAACCTGATCACCAAGACGCCCAAGGCCGAGAAGTTCACCAATGCCACGCTGGGCCTGGGCACGGACAACTACAAGCGCGCCACGGTCGACGGCAACTGGTTACTGGGCGACAACATGGCCTTCCGCCTGAACGCGATGGCGCACGATGCCGACGTGGCGGGCCGCAACGGCGTGGACGTGTCCCGCTGGGGTATCGCCCCCTCGTTCACCTGGGGCCTGAATACGCCCACCCGCGTCACCCTCAGCTATTCGCACATCCAGACCGACGATACGCCGGACTCCGGCATCCCGTTCATGTACGGCAACAAGGTTCCGGCCGGCGTCACCGCGATCCGCCCCGTCACCGTCAACATGGACAACTTCTACGGCCTGAAAAGCGACTTCTACAAGACCCGCTCGGACGTCGCCACCGCCCGCGTCGAACACGACATCAGCAGCAATCTCACGGTGCGCAACACGCTGCGCTACACGTCCGTGGACCAGCGCTATGTGTGGACCAATCCCGATGACAGCCAGGGCAACGTGAACGACGGCCGCGTCTGGCGCAACGCGAAGTCCCGCACCGGCGGCGTGCACACCATCGCCAACCAGACCGAACTGTTCGGCAAGGCCAACCTGGGCGGCTACGAGCACAGCTTCAACACCGGCATCGAGATCTCCCGCGAGAAATCGGATACCGGCTCGTACACCGTGGCACGCACGCTGCCGAGCCCCAACAACACCGGAGCCGCGACTTGCGCGGCGGGTGTCGGCGCGCCGTCCGGCTACAACTGCACGGACCTCTACAATCCCAATCCCAACGATCCGTGGAACGGCTCGACGGTCGAAGGCGAGCGCAACAACCACTTCAAGGCCACCACCTTCTCGGTCTACGGCTTCGACACCATCAAGCTGAGCGAGAAGTGGCTGACCAACCTCGGCGCGCGCGTGGACAACTACAAAACCGGCCTGGTCAGCCCGACCGCCGACGTGGGCCGCAGCGACACGCTGTTCAACTACCAGCTCGGCCTGATCTACAAGCCGGCCAAGAACGGCAGCGTCTACGTGTCGTACGGCACGTCGTCGACGCCGGCGAACTCCACCCTGGGCCAGGGCTCGGAATCCCAGGGCATCGTCCCGGGGCGTGGCGGCGTGGGCGTCAACGCCAAGGACATGGCTCCGGAAAAGAACCGTTCGCTGGAAGTCGGCACCAAGTGGAACGTGCTGGACAACCGCCTTGCGCTGTCCGGGGCGATCTTCCGCATCGACACCACGAACGCCCGCGTAACCCAGCCCGACGGCACCTACGCCATGGCCGGCAACCGCCGCATCAACGGCTTCGAAGTCGGCGCCTCGGGCAGCATCACCAAGGCCTGGCAAGTGTTCGGCGGCTACACGTTCCTGGACAGCGAAGTCCGCGACCTGGGCCGTGACACCGCGGCCGCCAGCGGCCAGGCGTTCCCCAACACCCCCAAGCACACGGCCACGCTGTGGACCACGTATGCCATCAACAGCGACTTCTCGATCGGCGGCGGCGTGTTCATCTCCAGCAAGCAATACGGCTCGAACGCGGCGGTGCGCCGTTACATCCCCGGCTACACCCGCTTCGACGCGATGGCGGCCTATCGGATCAACCGCAACGTCAGCCTGCAGCTGAATCTGATGAACCTGACCGACAAGCGCTACTTCACCACGACCTACTCGACGCACTACGCATCGGTCGGCGCGGGCCGCGCCGCGATCCTGAACCTCAACTTAAAATATTGACCCCCCCTACGCGCTTACGCGCGCCCCCCAGGGGGCGATGCGGGTGGACCGGCAAAGCCGGATCCACCGCATCCCTGGGAACTACCGGGCTGGCGGGGGGCGGCTATTCTGCGTGTCCTGGTTTGTCTGTGGGAGGTGCCTTGCGTAAGCAAGGCGCCTCTTTTCTTTTCCGCCCTACCCCGCTCCATGTGAGCCACGCTTCGCGACGTTGCAGGCCGTGTCCGGGGGCGCGGGGCCGCATGGGGCGCATTGGAGCCGCCGGCGTTCAGGTGCTTGGCGGGGAAGCAAGGGCGCAGCTGTTTGAGGGCGGCAGTAGGCACAGTCCGGGGGACTGTGCCCGCCCGAGTTCTGCGCCCGCCCCGCCAAGTGCCTGAACGCCGGGAAGTCCCGGCCAAAGGCCGGGACCGGCTCCGTTGCGCCCCATGCGGCCCCGCGCCCCCGGACACGGCCGTGTTTGGAACCCAAGTTCTTTGATGCACAATCCCATGAGTCCCATCAACACCCCCAAAACCATGGAGCCCATCTCTCCACAGCAACTGAACGCCGCCACCGCCGACGACCTGGCCGAGATCCTGCGCGGCCCGCGCGAGCGCGCCGCGGCGTGGGTACGGGCCGCGGCCGAGGGGGGCGTGGCCGAGGCCCAGGCGGTGTTCGGACAGATGCTGCTGGACGGCCAGGGCCTGCCCGTCGATCGGGAACAGGCCGTGTACTGGTTCAAGCGCGCCGCCGACGCCGACCATCCCATGGCCATGAACATGCTCGGCCAATGCCACCACCACGGCTGGGGCGTGCCGGTGAACCTCGTGCTGGCGACCTACTGGTACCGGCTGGCCGCGCAGCAGGGACTGGACTGGGGCATGTACAACTACGCCACCGCCCTGGCGCTGGGCGAAGGCGTTTCCACCGACCGGCCCCAGGCGCTGGCATGGTTCGAAAAGGCGGCGGCGCTGGGCCATGCGAAATCGATCAACATCATCGGCGGCTTCCACGAAGACGGCTGGGAAGTCCCGGTCGACAAACAGCAGGCCCTCGAACACTACCGCCGCGCGGCCGAGGGAGGCGACTTCCGCGGACAGTTCAACTACGCGCGCCTCTTGATCGAGCGCGGCGACATCGACGCCGCGCTGCCCTGGCTCGACCGCCTGCCCGCAACCGCCACCCCGGCCTTTCTCGCCAAGGCCCGCGCCTTCCTGGAACAGGTCGCCGACGCACGCGTGCGCGCCAAGGCCGCCGAACTGGCCGTACGCCCGGCCACGCGAGGTCCCGCCGCATGATGGCTTGGGCCATGCGCGGGTTCACGCTCGGCGTGGCGCTCCTGGTGGCGCTGACCTCGTGGGCCCTGTCGGCCTGGCTGCCCTGGCCCGCCGCCCTGCTGGCCGCGCTCGTGCTGGCCGTCGTCATCCACGCGGCGGTCGTCGCCCTGGGCTTCGCGCTGGCCAGGCTGCTGACCGACCGCGGCGGCCCCGCCGGCCCGCCCGGCTGGCTGGCCGCCATGCCCAAGGAAATCTACCTTTCCCTGCGCAACATGTACCTGGACATCCCGTGGCGGCACCGCTGGCCCATCCGCATGCCCGCCCATGCGCGCGGCGCCGTGCTGCTGGTGCACGGCTACGGCTGCAACCGCGGCGTCTGGCGCGACTTCGATACCTGGCTGGCTGCGCGCGGCTGGATCGTCGCCGCGCTGGACCTGGAACCGCCCCGGGCCGGCATAGACGGATTCGGCAAGCAGGTGGCCGCCGAGGCCGCCGCCCTGGTGCTGCGCACGGGCCACGAGCGAGTGACCGTGATCGCGCACAGCATGGGCGGCCTCGCGACGCGGGCCGCGCTGCGCGTCGTACCCGACGCGCCCATCGGCCACGTCATCACCCTGGGCACGCCGCACCGGGGTACCTGGCACGCACGCTTCGGGCGCGGGGAATGCGCGGCCCAGATGCTGCCCGACAGTCCCTGGCTGTGCGACTTGCAGACCGCCGAGACCCCGGCGGTGGCCAGCCGGTGCATCTGCATCGCCTCGCACCACGACAACATCGTCTGCCCCGTGGATCGCGCCTTGCTGCCGGGCGCCGCGGCCAGCCTCGTGGTGGCCCGTGTGGGACACATGGCCCTGGCCCACGATGCCGGCGTGCGGGCTTTCATCGAACAACGCCTGTCGGCCCTGCACGCCCTGGAAACGGCGGAAAGCGACGCGGCCTGACAACGGTCCGGCACCGTCACAAACACGTCATCGCGGCATGTTTCCATTCATTCCATGGAAACATCCTCCCGGCCAGCGTGACGACATCGCTCCCTACCCAATGGCGCACCATCTGGATCTCGGATCTGCATCTGGGAACCGCCGGCTGCAACGCCAGCCACCTGCTGGATTTCCTCAAGCACAACGAGGCCGAGACCCTTTATCTGGTCGGCGACATCATCGACGGCTGGCAGCTCCGCAAGAGCTGGACCTGGCCCCAGGCCCACAACGACGTGGTGCAGAAGGTATTGCGCAAGGCGCGCAAGGGGACGCGCGTCGTCTTCATTCCCGGCAACCACGATGAATTCGCCCGGCAGTTCATCGGCTATGCCTTCGGCGACATCCAGGTCCAGGAAGACGCCGTCCACGTCACGGCCGACGGCAAGCGCCTGTGGGTCACCCACGGCGACCAGTTCGACGGCGTGATCCAGCACAGCAAGTGGCTGGCCCACCTGGGCGACACGCTATACACCTTCGCGCTGTGGCTGAACCTGCACTTCAACCGCGTGCGCCGCCGCCTGGGACTGCACTACTGGTCGCTGTCCCAGTACCTGAAGCACAAGGTGAAGAACGCCGTGTCCTTCATCACCAACTTCGAGGACGTGCTGGTCAACGAGGCCAGGCGCCAGGGCTACGACGGCGTCGTGTGCGGCCACATCCACAAGCCGGAGATCCGGCATGTGGATGGGGTGCTGTACTGCAATGACGGGGATTGGGTGGAAAGCCTGTCGGCCCTGGTCGAGGACGAGCACGGCCAGCTGCAGCTGGTGTACTGGACCCATCTGACCGACGCGGGCGAGCCGGCGGCGGTCAAGTCCAGGCGGCGCCGGCCGCTGGAACTGCCCGCCCTGCCCTCGGCCTTGGCGCCCCGCCCCGCGCCCCAGCCGGCCCGCGAAAGCTCGCAGACCGAAACGGCCGACGTCTGACCCGCCCGAAGGCGGCGATCAGCGCCTGCGTCCCAGCACGATCACCGCGGCGCCGACCACGATGGCGGCCACGCCGGCCCAGGTGGGAATGGGAACCGTCTTCCGGGTATCGGCGGTGGCCTCGACCGGACCGACCTTGAGCAGCGTTTCTTCCGACGTGTACGAAAAGCCCTTGTAGCCCAGCGCGACCACGCCCAGCACGATCAGCAGCAGGCCGACGATGACGGATGCCTTCATATCTCCCCCTTTTTGGTGATGTGACGGCATCAAGATAACCGATGCCCGGCCGCCACGGTGGAGCAGCTAGCAATTCCTTACCTCTGGCACTGCCCTTGCCGATATGGCGGCTATTCGCCCCGGATCGGTGCAAAACTTTTATAATTAGTAATCGTTTTCATTTTCTTCTACCGAACGAGCACATGGCCATCCGCCTCTCCGAGCTACCTTACGGCCATGACGCCGCCGTCAACGCCGTCGAAGACGCCGCCCCGGCGGACCCCATTGCCGTGCGCCTGCGCGATCTCGGATTCGTGGCGGGCGAGCGCGTGCGCATCGTGGCGCGCGGCCCGATCGGAGCCGACCCCCTGCTGATACAGATCGGTTTCACCCGTTTCGCCCTGCGCCGCTCCGAAGCCGCGCGGGTCCTGGTCGAACCGCTCGCTTCCTGAATCCCGATGTCCACCACTACCTTGTCCAATCTGCGCGTTGCCCTGGTCGGCAACCCGAACTGCGGAAAGACCGCCCTGTTCAACCTGCTGACGGGCAGCCGCCAGAAGGTGGCCAACTATGCCGGCGTCACCGTCGAGCGCAAGGAGGGCCGGCTGGTCACGCCCTCGGGCCTGCAGGTCAGCGTGCTGGACCTTCCCGGCGCCTACAGCCTGCACGCCACCAGCCCGGACGAAGCCATCACCCGCGACGTCTGCATGGGCAACTTCGCCGGCGAGCGTCGGCCGGACCTGCTGGTGGCCGTGGTGGACGCGACCAACCTGCGCCTGCACCTGCACTTCGTGCTGGAACTGCAGCGGCTGGGGCTGCCCATGGTCCTGGCGCTCAACATGGTGGACGCCGCGGCCAAGCGCGGCATCCAGATCGATCGCGACAAGCTGCAGCAGGCGCTGGGCATTCCCATCGTGGAAACCGTCGCGATCAAGCGCGACGGCGCGGCGCAGTTGCTGGCGCGCATCGATGGCGACATCTCCGCCGTGCCAGCGGCGCAGCCGGCCGACGCCGACCTGCACCAGGTGGTCAACGGGCTGCTGCGCGAGGCCGTGTCGATGCCGCGGCGCACCGCCGCCATCGACGACGCCATCGACCGCTGGGTCCTGCATCCCGTGCTGGGGCTCGTCACGCTGGCCGTCGTCATGTTCCTGATGTTCCAGGCGGTGTTCTCGTGGGCCGAACCGCTCATGGACCTGATCGAGACCTCGGTCTCGTCCCTGGGTGCCTGGGTGGGCGGAACGCTGCCCGAGGGCATGCTCAACAGCCTGCTGGTCGACGGCATCATCGCGGGTGCCGGCAGCGTACTGGTGTTCCTGCCGCAGATCCTGTTCCTGTTCTTCTTCATCCTGCTGCTGGAAGAGTCGGGCTACCTGCCGCGCGCCGCCTTCCTGCTGGACCGCATGATGGTGGGCGCCGGCCTGACCGGGCGTTCGTTCATCCCGCTGCTGTCGAGCTTCGCCTGCGCGATCCCCGGCATCATGGCCACGCGCACCATCCAGGACCCGCGCGACCGGCTGGCCACGATCCTGGTCGCGCCGCTGATGACCTGCTCGGCGCGCCTGCCGGTCTACACGCTGCTGATCGGCGCCTTCATTCCCAGCCGCACGGTGCTGGGCATCTTCAACCTGCAGGGCGTCACGCTGTTCGCGCTGTACGTGGCCGGCATCGTCAGCGCGCTGGCGGTGTCCTGGGTCATGAAGCTGCTGCGCCGGGACACGACCGAACATTCGCTGCTGCTGGAACTGCCCTCCTACCGCATCCCCAACCTGCGCGACGTGGCCACCGGCCTGGTCGAGCGGGCCCGCATCTTCCTGGCGCGCGTGGGTGGCATCATCATGGCGCTGACCGTGCTGATCTGGTTCCTGTCCAGCTTCCCCGGCCCGCCCGAGGGGGCCACCGGCCCGGCCATCGAGTACAGCTTCGCCGGCCGCATCGGGGAAGCCCTGCAGACCGTGTTCGCGCCCATCGGCTTCAACTGGCAGATTTCGATCGCGCTGATTCCCGGCCTGGCCGCGCGCGAAGTCGCAGTGGGTGCGCTGGCCACGGTGTACGCGCTGTCGGCCGCCGACGACGACGCGGCCTCGACCATGCTGACGCCGCTGATCGCCGCCCAATGGCCGCTGGCGACCGCGTTCTCGCTGCTGGCCTGGTTCATCTTCGCGCCGCAGTGCCTGTCGACGCTGGCCGTGATCCGGCGCGAAACGAATTCCTGGAAGGTGGTCGCGCTAACCGCCGGCTACCTGTTCGGGCTGGCTTACATCGCATCCTTCATCACCTATCAGGTGACGAGGATGCTGACCTGACACCTGGGAGGCTTCCATGAGCGCCTATTCCCTGTTCGAGCTCTCGGTGGTGGCCCTGATCGTGGCCGCCTGCGCCATCCGGGCCTTCGGCCGCTTCGCGCCCAAGACGCGCATGCGCATGCAATCGTGGCTGGCGCTCCGCCTGGACCGCCCGGGCCAGGCCGCCTGGCTGCGAAAACTGGGCAGGAAACTGGGCGCCGCCGCGCCCGACGCGGGATGCGGCAGCGGCTGCGGGACATGCGGAACCTGCGGCCCTGGCGAAACCAAGACCGTCCAGGTCCACGCAAGAAAGTAGAAAGGAAACCGGGCTGGCTGTCAGCCCCGCGCTGCCCCGGGCGTCAGGTCGAACAGGCTCGTGGCGGTCAATTCCAGGACCTCCTTCCCATCCTGGTTCAACAGATGCCAGCGCCAGCGCAGCACGCCCAGCTCGGGCCGGCTGCGCGAGGTCCGCACTTCCAGCACCTCGGCACGCAAACGCAATTCGTCTCCCGACATGACCGGATGGGGCCAGCGCACCTGTTCGACGCCTGGCGACGCGAACGACTCGGAGTCGTGCAGCACCGCCCTGACGGCCAGGTCCATCGCAATGCCGCAGGTCTGCCATCCGCTGGCGATCAGCGCGCCGAACCGCCCCTTGCCCGCGGCCTTGCCGTCCACGTGGAACCACTGCGGATCGTAGCTGCGGGCGAAGGCCAGCATCTCCGCCTCCTCGATCCGCCGGGGGCCGGCTTCGATGATCATGCCCGGGTGGAAATCGGCAAACTTCATTGCGTCGTTCTCCTTGTTGTTGACGCCCTGCTCCAGCCGCCGCTCATCCGCCGAAACGCGGCGGACGCTTCTCGCTCAGGGCCGCCAGCCCTTCGCGCGCATCGGCTCCGGCGAATCCCATGATCTCCATCGCCAGGGAATGCTCGAAGGCCGGCCAGGCGGCGAGTTCGGCCACGCCATCGTCGCCAAGGTCGATGCGGAAATCCTGGGTATCCACGGCCAGGGAACGAGACATCGGGAAACTCTGCTGGGTGGGTGTCATCGGATCCAGGCCGCGGGCCGCTTGGCCAGGAAGGCCGCGAAACCCTCGCGCGCCTCGTCGGTACCGCGCACGCGGCTGATCGTGCGGGCGGTCAGCTCGCGCACCTCGGGGGTGACGGGGCCGACTTCCAGTTGTCCGAACAAGCCCTTGATCTCGGCCAGCGCCCGCGGGCCGTTGGCCAGCAGTTCAGCCACGATCGCCTCGACCGCGGCATCCAGGTCGGGGATGTCGACCACCTGCTGCACCATGCCCATGTCCAGCGCCGCCTGCGCGTCGATGCGCGAGGCGGTCAGCGCCAGGCGCTGCGCATGGCGCTTGCCCACGGCATTGACCAGATAGGGACTGATGACGGCGGGCAGGATGCCGAAACGGGCCTCGCTGGCGGCGAAACGGGCATCGCTGCTGGCCACCGCCATGTCGCACGCGCAGGCCAGCCCCACGCCGCCGCCCAGCGCCACGCCGTGGACGCGGGCGATCGTCGGCTTGGGACAGGACGCGATGGCGTCCAGCATGGCGGCGAAGCGCCGGGCGTCCTCCAGATTCCATTCCACGCTGGCCTGGCTGGCGCGCTGCATCCACTGCAGGTCCGCCCCTGCGCTGAAGGCCTTGCCTTCCCCGGAAAGCACGATCACCCGCACGGCCTCGTCCCGGCCCAACTCGGCGAAGACCGTGGCCAGTTCTTCGATCATCCGTTCGTCGAAGGCGTTGAAGACCTCGGGCCGCGCCATGCGCACGTCGACCACGCCCGATTCGTTCCTGGTTATCCGAAGAGTGTCCATGGGCTTTAGTAGGTCTCGAGGTGCAGGCGGCCTTCGCGCTTGAGCGCAGCGGAAATGGCCTCCCAGTTCAGCCCGGCCTGCAAGGCCACGTCGCGCAGGGCGATGACGACGCCCTCTTCCATGCTCTTGAGCCCGCAGACATAGAAATGCGTATTGGCATCCTGCAGCAGTCCGGCCAGGTCCGCGGCGCGCTCGCGCATCAGGTCCTGGACGTAGCGCTTGGGCGTGCCCGGCGCGCGCGAGAACGCCAGGTTGATGTCGATGAAATCCTTGGGCAGGCTCATCAGGGGACCGAAGTAAGGCAGCTCTTCCTTGGTCCGGGCGCCGAAGAACAACATCAGCTTGCCGCCCTCGAACCTTCCCTTCCCGCGCAGCCGCCGCCGCCATTCGGTCATGGCCCGCATGGGCGCGCTGCCCGTCCCGGTACAGATCATCACGATGTGCGAGCGCGGATGATTGGGCATCAGGAACGAGGCGCCGAAGGGGCCGATGACCTGGACCTTGTCCCCCACCTTCAGGTCGCATACATAGTTCGAACAGAGGCCTTGCACCGGGTTGCCCTGGTGGTCGGCCGTCACGCGCTTGACCGTCAGTGAAATGTTGTTGTAGCCGGGCCGCTCGCCATTGCGGGGACTGGCGATGGAGTACTGGCGCGCATGATGCGCCTTGCCCTGGGCGTCGGCCCCGGGCGGCACGATGCCGATGGACTGGCCCTCCAGCACCGGGAATGGCAGCGAGCCGAAATCCAGCACGATGTGATGGGTCTCGTTCTGCGTGCCCGGCTCGTTGACGCGCACGTTGCCGACCACGGTAGCCGTGATCGGACTGCGCGGGCCATACAGGTTGGTGTAGGCATGGGCGGCTGACCACGGAGGCGTGGTGGCGCCATGGGCACCCGAATTGAACGCCGCCTCGCCGGCGGCGGAGGCGGCCGGCTGCGGCGCCGCTTCCTGGACCGCCTCTTCCTCGACCGCTTCCGCGCCCGCCGCCGCCAATTGGTCGGGAGTCAGTTCGCCGGGAAGTTCATCCCAGGTGAACTGATCCTCGATGCTATAGGCGGCGGATTTCGGAACGGCACGCCAGTTGTCGATCGCCCCCGTGGGGCACGGCGGCACACAGGCCATGCAACTGTTGCACACATCGGCCCGCACGACGTAGTTGTTGTCGTCGTGGGTGATGGCGTCGACGGGACACGTCGCTTCGCAGGTGTTGCAGCGTATGCAGATTTCCGGGTCGATCAGGTGCTGCTTGATGACGACCGTCTGGACTGGCGTATCCATGATGAGGGCTTGCTCAGTTGAAGCGGATGTACTCGAAATCCACCGGCTGGCGATTGATGCCCATGACCGGCGGCGCGATCCAGTTGGCGAACTTGCCCGGTTCGACCACGCGCCCCATCAGCGAGGCGACGAAGGCGCGGTCGTCCGGCGTGGCCAGCCACTGGTCCTTTCTGGCGTCCCATTCGGCCTGCGACACGACCTGGCCCTCGGGCGAGATGCGCACGCCCGACAGCGAGCCGATCTGGCGATTGAACGCCTTGTGCGGCACGGTCAGCCGCACGGGTATGCCGGCCTTCTCGATCACCTTGTTCCAGCGGCCCACGCCCGCCATCGAATCCTTGATGTAGTCGTCGCGCAGGACTTCGTTCAGGCCGTTCAGCATCGGAACCTCCTTCTCGACCAGCCTGCCGTCGCGCACTTCCAGCACCTTGTAGTTCTCGTTGCGCAGCCTGTGGTCGTCGGTGCGCTTGCCTTCCTCGTATCGCCCCTTCAGGCCCGAGCTGTAGAACGCCGCGGCGTTCGAGGACTCGTCGGCGCCGAACAGGTCGATCGTCACGCTGTAGTGGAAATTCAGGTAGCGCTGGATGGTGCCGAAATCGATCACGCCGGCCGCGCGGATGCGGGCGGGGTCGTCGGTCTTGAGCTGGTTCATGACCTCGCAGGTGCGCTGGATCACGCGCGAGACGCCCGACTCGCCCACGAACATGTGGTGCGCTTCCTCGGTCAGCATGAACTTGGTCGTACGGGCCAGCGGATCGAAGCCCGATTCGGCCAGCGCGCTCAACTGGAACTTGCCGTCGCGGTCGGTGAAATACGTGAACATGAAGAAAGACAGCCAATCCGGCGTGCGCTCGTTGAAGGCGCCCAGGATGCGGGGATTGTCCTGGTCGCCCGAGCGGCGGTCCAGCAGCGCCTCGGCCTCCTCGCGGCCGTCACGGCCGAAATAGCGGTGCAGCAGGTACACCATGGCCCACAGGTGGCGGCCTTCCTCGACGTTGACCTGGAACAGGTTGCGCAGGTCGTACATGGACGGCGCGGTCAGGCCCAGGTGGCGCTGCTGCTCGACCGAGGCCGGCTCGGTGTCGCCCTGCGTGACGATGATGCGGCGCAGGTTGGCGCGGTGTTCGCCCGGGACGTCCTGCCACGCGGCCTCGCCCATGTGGTCGCCGAAATGGATCTTGCGTTCCTTCTCGGCCGGGTTCAGGAAGATGCCCCAGCGGTAGTCCGGCATCTTGACGTGGCCGAACTGGGCCCAGCCCTGCGGATCAACGCTGATGGCCGTGCGCAAATAGACGTCGTAGTTCGTGCTTCCTTCCGGCCCCACGTCGCCCCACCAGCTCAGGAAGTTCGGCTGCCATTGTTCCAGCGCGCGTTGCAGCGTGCGGTCCTCCGACAGATTGACGTTGTTGGGAATCTTCTCGCTGTAGTTGATGCTGGACATGTCTCGACTCCGTTGGTCCGGACTGCGGATGGTTACACTCGATTCAGATCGAAGGCCGCTTTCTCGCCCTTGCCGTACACCTTCAGGGCACCCTTTTCCCCCACCGCGTTCGGCCGGTTGAAGATCCAGTTCTGCCACGCACTCAGGCGGCCGAAGATCCGCGTTTCCATGGTTTCCTGGCTGGCGAAGCGCAGATTGGCCTCCAGCCCGGTCAGCGCATCCGGCGACATGGCGGCGCGCTCCTCGATGGCGATGCGGATCTCGTCGGCCCAGTCGATGTCGTCCGGCGCCGCGGTCACCAGCCCCAGGGCGTAGGCGGCGTCCGCGTCCAGCGCCTTGCCGATCTGCGCCCGGGCGGCGGCCAGCGGCTCGGCTTCCTCGTAGAACCGGCGGTCCAGGCGCGACTGGCCGTTGACCATCGGATAAGCGCCGAAATTCAGTTCCGACAGCGTCAGCTGCGGCGCGCGACCGGGTTCGTCGGGCAGCGCCAGCATATAGGCGCGGTCGGCGGCGAAAGCCAGTTCGGCCAGCGTACCGGCGAAGCACGAATCCGGCTCGATCAGCGCGAACAGCGAACGCGACGAGACGTCCAGCCGCGCCAGCGTGCGGCGCAGAAGGCCCGTGACCTCGCGCACGAACCAGTGGCCGGCGTGGCGCTGGAGCGTGGCGTCGCAGGCCAGCACCCGGGCGGCATCGCCCTGGGTCTTGAGCAGCCAGGTGCCGATGTCCAGTTCATTAGTGCGCATGTGCAGGATGGCGTCGTCCAGTTCACGCGCCATCGCCATCGGCCACCATGCCGTGCCGGCCGCCACGATGCCGCCCACGTCCTCGGGCTGCGCCGCATTCGGCGCCTTCACGGTGAACACGGCGCTGCGATTGGCGCGGTCTATCCGCACGTCCACGTAGCGGTAGCGCAGCGCATCGGCCTCTTCGGTGCGCTCGACGCGGACCAGGGCCACGCCCTTCGCGCCGGCCGGCCGGTCGCTGGCCTCGGCCAGTCGCTGCGCGCGCTCCTGCACCACCTGGGCGAACTGCGAAGGCTTGGGCGCACAGTCCACCAGCCGCCAGTCCACCGCCCGCTGGCCGCGCACGCCTTCGCTGGTCGTGCAGAAAATGTCGGCCAGGTCATGGCGCACGTGGCGCTTGTCCGTGACGCGGGTCAGGCCGCCTGTGCCGGGCAGCACGCCCAGCAGCGGCACCTCGGGCAGCGACACCGACGAGGACTTGTCGTCGATCAGCACCAGATCGTCGCAGGCCAGCGCCAGTTCATAGCCGCCGCCGGCGCAGGCGCCGTTGATGGCGGCCAGGAACTTCAGCCCCGAATGGCGGCTGGAGTCCTCGATGCCGTTGCGGGTCTCGTTGGTGAACTTGCAGAAATTCACCTTCCAGGCGTGGGTCGACAGCCCCAGCATGAAGATGTTGGCGCCGGAGCAGAAGATCCGGTCCTTCAGGCTGGTGACCACCACCGTGCGCACTTCCGGATGCTCGAAGCGGATGCGGTTCAGCGCATCGTGCAGTTCAATGTCCACGCCCAGATCATAGGAATTGAGCTTGAGCCGATACCCCGGCCGCAACCCGCCATCCTCGGCGATATCCAGGCCCAGCGTCGCCACCTGCCCCTCGAAACTCAGCTTCCAGTGCCGGTACCGGGACGGATCCGTACGGTAGTCCACCTTCCCGGAAGCCTGATCGGCCTGAACGACATTGCTCATGACATCTCCTCGACGTTTATGCATCTTAGTGCATCAACTAGCAGTTGAATGAAAGATAGTTCATGCATCCAAGCGCGTCAAGCCTCCGCCAACTAGGATCAACCCTGACGATTCAGAACCCCCCCCCAACCCCAGACAACCGCCCCAGCCCCAGGAAACCGCGGATCCGGCTTCGCCGGTCCGCCGGTTTCGCCCCCTGGGGGCGCGCGTCAGCGCGTAGGGGGGGGCCTACTACATACTCCAGTCCACCATGCCCGCCGCGTTGCGCACCAGCGAACGCAGGCCGGCGAAAGCCTCTTCCAGCGAATGTCCGCTGGTGTTGTAGCGGGCATCGGCCTTGGCATAGAACGCGGCCCGGCCGGCCAGGATGCGCTTGAGGTCTTCCATGGCCTCGCGGCTGCCCGACATGGGGCGGAAGTCGCCCTGGGCCACGACCCGGCGCATATGGTCCTCGGGGTCGGCCTGCAGCCAGACCGTATAGCAATGCGACAGCAGCAGATTGAAGGTCGAGACGTCCGACACCAGGCCGCCCGGCGTGGCGATGACGACCTCGGGATGAATCTGCACGGTTTCTTCCAGCGCCCGCCGCTCGTAGCGGCGATAGGCGTTGGCGCCGTACAGCGAATGGATCTCGACGATGCTGCAGCCGGCCACCTTCTCGATCTCCCTGCTGAGCTCGATGAAGGTATAGCCCAGGTCCTCGGCCAGCATCCGGCCCAGCGTGGACTTGCCCGCCCCCCTCAGCCCGACCAGGGCGATGCGGGACAGGCGGGAATGGTTGTTCTCGCGCGAGCCGAACATTTCCGTCAGCGTATTGCGGGCGCGATGCAGGTCGGCCTCGGACCGCCCTTCGAGCAGCTCGCGGATCAGCAGCCACTCCGGACTGGTGGTGGTGACGTCGCCCAGTATCTCGGCCAGCGAACATTGCAGGGCCTGGGAAACCTGCAGCAGGATCAGGATGGAGGCGTTGCCCGTCCCCAGTTCCAGGTTGGCAAGGTGCCGCTCCGAGATCCCGGCGGCCGAAGCCGTGGCCTTGCGGGTCACGCCCCGGCGGGCCCGCAGCGTCCGTATTCGTTCTCCCAGCGTCACCAGAAAAGGTTCCTTGGCCGGCGCGTCGTTGGCCGCGGCCTGCCCCGCCTCGGAAACTGCCTCTTCTTTCATCGGACCTCACCCGCTAGATGGTAGGCACCCCTGGGACTTACCCGCAGGATGCAGATTCTTTTTGACACGACCCAAGCAGGCCGCGTATTGTCTCGACACACGGACATGCACGATACTTCATGATTCAACGTGCGGTGACATGAAGTCCAGTATGCCTGAGGAGACGAGTTCATGCGCGATTCATTTGAATCCCTGGTAAAGACGATAACCCGGTCCATAGGCGGACGCCCCGTGGACGCCGCGCTCGAGGACTACCTCAACCGCCACCACGGCCCGGATTCGGACTGGTTCCGCGACATGACCCGCGCCTGTGAAACCGGCGTGAGCGAGGGCTGGCTGTGCAACCGCGAGGCCGGCGGCGTGCGCTACGGCCGCGTGCTCAAGCCCGGTCCCGACTCCGCCGGCTTCTCGGTGGACGTGGTCGACATGGTCGATCTGGCCGGCCCCCACCATATCCATCCCAACGGCGAAATCGACATGGTCATGCCCCAGACCCCCGGCGCCCGCTTCGACGGCACGCCCGCGGGCTGGAAGGTCTACCCGCCCCGCAGCGCCCACCGCCCCACCGTCGCGGGCGGCCGCGCGCTGGTCCTGTACCTGCTGCCCGACGGCGCCATCGAGTTCACGAAGCCATGACCGAACTGCTCCCCAATCATCTGGCGGGCCGCTGGCAGGCCGGCGGCGGCCCCGGCACGCCGCTGTTCGATCCCGTGCTGGGCACGGAACTGGTCCGCGTCTCGAACGCGGGGCTGGACCTGGAGGCCGGCTATGCCTATGCCCGCGACAACGGCGGCCCGGCGCTGCGCGCGCTGACCTACGCGCAGCGCGCCGGCCTGCTGTCCGCGATCGTGGACGTGCTCAAGGCCAACCGCGACCGCTATTTCGATATCGCGCTGGCCAACTCCGGCACCACGAAGCAGGACTCGGCGGTCGACATCGACGGCGCCATCTTCACGCTGGGCCAGTACGCCCGCTGGGGCGCGTCGCTGGGCGCCACGCGCTGGCTGCCGGACGGCGAAACGGTCCCCCTGGCCAAGGACGGCGCGTTCCGCAGCCGCCACGTGCAGGTGCCGACGCGCGGCCTGGCCCTATTCATCAACGCCTTCAATTTCCCCGCCTGGGGATTGTGGGAAAAAGCCGCCCCCGCGCTGCTCTCCGGCGTTCCGGTGGTCGCCAAGCCGGCCACCGCCACCGCCTGGCTGACGCAGGCCATGGTCGCCGATGTGATCGCCGCGGGTATCCTGCCGGCCGGCGCTCTGTCCGTCGTCTGCGGCAGCGCCCAAGGATTGTTGTCGCCCCTGCAGCCCTTCGACGTGGTGTCGTTCACCGGCTCGGCCGATACCGCCGCCGCCATCCGCTCGCACGACGCCGTCGTGCGCCGCTCGGTGCGCGTCAACATCGAGGCCGACAGCCTGAACAGCGCGCTGCTGCTGCCCGACGCGCAGCCCGGCTCCGAGGCCTTCGATCTGCTGGTGCGCGAAGTGGTGCGTGAAATGACGGTCAAGTCGGGGCAGAAATGCACGGCCATCCGCCGCATATTCGTTCCCGCGTCCTGTTACGCGGCGGCCGGCGAGGCCATCGCCGCGAAACTGTCGCGCATCACCGTGGGCAACCCGCGCAACGAGACGGTCCGCATGGGCGCGCTGGCCAGCCGCCAGCAATGGGAAAGCGTGCAGTCGGGTACCGCGGCCCTGCGCCGCCACGCCGACGTGCTGCACGACGGTTCGGCGGTCCCGCTGGTGGATGCCGATCCGTCCGTGGCGGCCTGCGCCGGCCCCACGCTGCTGGGCGCCGCGCGCCGCGAGGGCGCCGGCATCGTGCACGACACCGAGGTATTCGGCCCGGTGGCCACGCTGCTGCCTTATGAAGGCTTGCCCAACGCGCTGGACCAGATACGCCTGGGACAGGGGTCGCTGGTGGCCTCGCTCTACACCGCCGACGCCGCGCTGGCCGCCGACGCTGCCCTGGCGCTGGCCGACAGCCACGGACGCCTGCACGTCGTGACGCCCGAGGTCGCCGCCGTCCACACGGGCCACGGCAACGTCATGCCCATGTCGCTGCACGGCGGCCCGGGCAGGGCCGGCGGGGGCGAGGAACTGGGCGGCTTGCGGGCGCTTGGCTTCTACCATCGCCGTGCCGCCGTCCAGGCTGCCGGCGCCGTGACGGACCTCCTGGGCGGCGCCGAGCCGCGGCGGAGCGCCCCGGGACATTGACACAGGACGCCGCCGGCGCCAGGCCCGACCAGAGGCCGCCGGAGGTTTCACACCTTCGCATACACGAGGAGACCATCATGCCTGCCGATTGCTCCGCCCCGCCGCCCGACTTCAATTTCGCCGGCCACCTGCTGGCGATCAATGCCGAGCGCGCCGCCAAGACCGCCTACATCGACGACCGCGGCGCGCTGACCTACGGCGAGCTGGACAAGAAAGTGCGCCGCGCCGCCAGCGCCCTGCTGGGCCTGGGCATCCGGCCCGAGGACCGCGTCCTGCTGCTGATGAACGACTGCACCGACTGGCCCGTCACCTTCCTGGGCGCGCTGTATGCCGGCATCGTGCCGGTGGCGGTCAACACGCTGCTCACGCCGGCGGACTACGCCTACATGCTGGAGCACAGCCGCGCCCGCGCCGCGCTGGTCTCGCGCGCCCTGCTGCCCAAGCTTTCCGCCGCGCTGGGCGCGTGCCGGCACGGCGTGCGCCAAGTCGTCGTCTCGCGCGACGGCTCCGATGCCGAGGTGGGCGGCACGCTGGACTTCGACGACTGGCTGGCCGCGCACGAGCCGCTGGCGGCGCCCGCCCCCACGCTGGCCGACGAGCCCGCGTTCTGGCTGTATTCGTCCGGATCCACCGGCAAGCCCAAAGGCACGGTGCACACGCACGGCAACCCCTACTGGACGGCCGAGCTCTACGCCAAGCCGGTGCTGGGCATGCGCGAGGACGACATCGTGTTCTCGGCCGCCAAGCTGTTCTTCGCCTATGGCCTGGGAAATGCCCTGACCTTCCCGCTCAGCGTGGGCGCCTCGGTGGTCCTGATGGCCGAACGCCCCACGCCCGAGGCCTGTTTCGAGCGGCTGAGCCGGCTGCGGCCCACCATCTTCTGCGGCGCGCCCACCGGCTATGCCGGCATGCTGGCCAGCGCCGCGCTGCCGCCGCGCGCCCAGGTCGCCCTGCGCCTGTGCTCGTCGGCCGGCGAAGCCCTGCCCCAGGACATCGGCGAACGCTTCACCTCGCATTTCGGCTGCGAGATCATCGACGGCATCGGCTCGACCGAGATGCTGCACATCTTCATTTCCAACCGCTCGGGCGACGTGCGCTATGGCACCACGGGCAAGCCGGTCGACGGCTACGAGGTGGAGCTGCGCGGCGAGGACGGCAAGCCGGTGGCGACCGGCGAGATCGGCGACCTCTACATACGCGGCCCCAGCTCGGCCCTGATGTACTGGAACAATCGCGAGAAAAGCCGCGAGACCTTCCTGGGTGCCTGGACCAAGAGCGGCGACAAGTACAGCCGCGACGCCGACGGCTACTACACCTATGCGGGCCGCAGCGACGACATGCTCAAGGTCAGCGGCCAATACGTCTCGCCCTTCGAGGTCGAGGCCACGCTGGTACAGCACCCGGCCGTGCTGGAAGCCGCCGTCATCGGCATCGCCGACGCCGAAGGCCTGACCAAGACCAAAGCCTACGTGGTGCTCAAGCCCGGCCAGCAGGCCTGCGATGCGCTGGCCGCCGACCTGAAGGCATTCGTGAAGTCGCGCCTGGCGCCGCACAAGTATCCCCGCCAGATCGAATTCGTGGGCGACCTGCCCAAGACCGCCACCGGCAAGATCCAGCGTTTCCGCCTGCGCGAGCAGGAGGCCGCGTCGCAGGGGGTCCCTGCATGAACTCGCGCGCCCCCCTGAACACCGCCCCGGCCGGCATCGCCGACGGACTGCCCGTGCGCTTCGCCAACGTATCCTGGGATGGCATGCGGCACGACATCGAATACGTGCTCATCGCTCCCCAGCGCGCCCGGCAGCCCCTGCTCGTGTTCCTGCACGAAGGCCTGGGATCGGTCACGATGTGGAAGGACTTCCCCTACGCGCTGTGCGAGGCCGCCGGCTGCCGGGGCCTGGTCCTGTCGCGCTGGGGCTATGGCCAGTCCAGCCCCCGCCCCGGACACGAGAAATGGCCGGTCGATTTCATGCACCGCCAGGCGCGCGATTTCCTGCCGGCCTTCTTCGAGGCGATCGGCCATGACACCCGGGCCGACCCGCCCTGGCTGTACGGACACAGCGACGGCGGATCGATCGCGCTGCTGCATGCGGCGGCCTGCCCCGACCGCGTGGGCGGGCTGATCGTGGCCGCGCCCCACCTGTTCGTCGAACCCGTCACGCTGGCCAGCATCCAGCAGGCGCGCGACGGCTACGTCACGACCGACCTGCGCAGCAAGCTCGCGCGCTACCACGCCGACCCGGACTCGGCCTTCTGGGGCTGGAACGACGTCTGGCTGAACCCGGAATTCAAGCACTGGAACATCCAGGCGCTGCTGTCCACCATACGCTGTCCGGTACTGGCGGTGCAGGGCCACGACGACGAGTACGGCTCCATGGCGCAGATAGACGGCATCGCCCGGGAGGTTCCCCACGCCGAATTGCTCAAGCTGGACGACTGCGGCCACTCGCCGCATCGCGACCAGCCGGCCCGGCTGATCGAGGCAAGCGTGGCGTTCATGCGGCGCCACCATACGTAGCACCCTGTCCGGCTTGCCGGACGCCCACGACGATGCGCATCCGCATGGCGCATCGGATTTTTCCACCAAGAACAGGGCCGCCGACCACGCAGCATGGCCGCCCACCAGGAGACTCGCGATGAACGCTTCCCAACGCAAATTCACCGTCCTCGCCGCTGCCTTGATGGCCGCGTCGTGCCTGGCGGTGCCCGCCGGCGCCCAGGCTCCCGGCAAGGTCAAGGTCGGCCTGATGCTGCCCTACACCGGCACCTACTCCGCCCTGGGCACCGCCATCGAGAACGGCTTCCGGCTTTACGTGCAGGAACAGGGCGGCAAGCTGGCCGGGCGCGAGATCGAGTACTTCAAGGTGGACGACGAGTCCGATCCGGCCAAGGGCTCGGACAACGCCAACAAGCTGGTCAAGCGCGACCAGGTCGACGTGCTGGTGGGTACCGTTCACTCCGGCGTCGCGATGGCCATGGCCAAGGTCGCCAAGGACAACAAGACGCTGCTCATCATCCCCAACGCCGGTGCCGACGACGTCACGGGACCGCTGTGCGCGCCCAACATATTCCGCTCGTCGTTCAGCAACTGGCAGCCGGCCTACGCCATGGGCCTGGTCGCCGCCACCCAGCTCAAGCACAAGACCGCCGTCACCCTGAGCTGGAAGTACGCGGCGGGCGACGAGTCCACCAACGGCTTCAAGGAAGGTTTCGAATCCAAGGGCGGCAAGGTCATCAAGCAATTGAACCTGCCCTTCCCCAACGTCGAGTTCCAGGCGCTGCTGACCGAGATCGCCGCGCTCAAGCCCGACGCGGTCTACGTGTTCTTCGCGGGCGGCGGCGCGGTCAAGTTCGTCAAGGACTACGCGGCGGCGGGCTTGAAGGACAAGATCCCGCTGTACGGCGCCGGCTTCCTGACCGACGGTACGCTGGAGGCGCAGGGCGCCGCGGCCGACGGCCTGCTGACCACGCTGCACTACGCCGACGGCCTGACCCTGCCCAAGGACAAGGCCTTCCGCGCCGACTACGCCAAGACCTACAAGCTGCAACCCGACGTCTACGCCGTGCAGGGCTATGACGCCGCCCAGCTGCTGGCGGCCGGCCTGAAGGCCGCGGGCGGCGACATCAGCAAGCGCGACGCCGTCGTCAAGGGCATGGAACAGGCCAAGATCGACAGCCCGCGCGGCCCGTTCACGATGTCCAAGGCCCACAACCCGATCCAGGACATCTACCTGCGCAAGGTCGAGAACAAGACCAACCACCTGGTAAGCGTGGCGGTGAAGGCGCTGGCCGATCCCGCTCGGGGCTGCAGGATGTAACCCCCCCCTACGCGCTGACGCGCGCCCCCCAGGGGGCGATGCGGGTGGACCGGCAGAGCCGGATCCACCGCATCCTGGGTCTAGTGCCGTTATCCTGGATTGTGGCAGTCGTGCTTCGCTGGCAGGCTGCGGTAGCAACGGTGTGGCGTATCAAGAAACGGGAACTAGACCCAGGGCGCCGCGGATCCGGCTTTGCCGGTCCGCCAGTGCCGCCCCCTTGAGGGGGCGCCCGAAGGGCGTAGGGGGTGGGTTCTATACGGAGTGTGGGATGGATTTGACGACGTTTCTTATTCAGTGCCTGAACAGCGTGCAGTATGGGTTGTTGCTGTTCCTGATCGCCAGCGGGCTGACGCTGATCTTCGGGATCATGGGGGTCATCAACCTGGCGCATGGCAGTTTCTACATGATCGGCGCCTACATGGCGTTCTCGCTGTCGTCGCTGACCGGTAATTTCGTGCTGGCGCTGGCGCTGGGCGTGGTGCTGGCGGTGGCGTTCGGGTATGTGCTGGAGTGGTGTTTCTTCAGCTTCCTGTATGAACGCGAACACCTGCAGCAGGTGTTGATGACCTACGGGCTGATCCTGGTGTTCGAGGAAATGCGCAGCATCCTGGTGGGCGACGACGTCCATGGGGTGCCGGTGCCGGGCTGGCTGGAGGGCGGCATCGCCATCGGCAACGACATGACTTATCCGGTCTACCGGCTGTTCATCTCGGGCGTATGCGTGCTGCTGGCCGTGGCGATGTACGCCGCGCTGAAGAAGACCCGGCTCGGCATGATGGTGCGCGCCGGGGCGACCAACCGCGAGATGGTGCAGTCGCTCGGCATCAACATTTCGCTGCTGTACCGCATCGTCTTCGCCGTGGGCGTGGCCATCGCGGTGCTGGCCGGCATGATCGCGGCGCCGGTGTCCTCGGTGTATCCGGGCATGGGCGGATCGGTGCTGATCATCTGTTTCGTCGTCGTGGTCATCGGCGGCATCGGCTCGATCAAGGGCGCGCTGGTCGCCTCGCTGCTGATCGGCTTCGTCGACACCTTCGGCAAGGTGTTCTGGCAACAGGCCGCCGGCGCGCTGATCTACGTTTTGATGGCCGCCATCCTGCTGTGGAAACCGGAAGGCCTCTTCAAACAAGGGACTTAGCCCCCCCTACGCGCTTCGCGCGCCCCCCAGGGGGCGATGCGGGTGGACCGGCAAAGCCGGATCCACCGCATCCTGGGTCTAGTGCCTTTATTTTGGGTTGTGGCAGCGGCGCTTCGATGGCTGCCAGCGGTAACAACGGTGAATATGGAATGAAAGCTTCTTCTCTTCTTGCCTGGATCGTGGCGCTGGCGGTGCTGGCCTTGCTGCCGGTGCTGCCCGAGCCGATCGGCACGCCGTTCCACGTCGAGCTCGGCGCCAAGGTGCTGATCATGGCGATCTTCGCGCTAAGCCTGCAGCTGCTGGTGGGCCATACGGGGCTCGTCAGCCTGGGGCACGCGGCCTATTTCGGCGCGGCGGCGTATGCGGTGGCGATGTTCACGCCGCGCTACGAAGCCGGCAACGGCTGGCTGCTGCTGGTGGCGGCGGTGGGCTGCGCGGCTTTGCTTGCGCTGGCGATCGGCCTTCTGGTGATGCGCACGCGCGGCATCTACTTCATCATGGTCACGCTGGCCTTCGGCCAACTGGTGTACTTCGTGTTCCACGACGTCGAGGCCTTCGGCGGCAGCGACGGCACCTACATCTACAACAAACCGGCCTTCACGCTGGCCGGCCGCGGCCTGGTCGACCTGGACCAGGCGCCGCAGTTCTACTGGTTCACGCTGGCGGGACTGGCGCTGACGCTGGCCGTGCTGGGCCTGGTGCTGCGTTCGCGCCTGGGCCATGCGCTGGTGGGCATCAAGCACAATGAACCGCGCATGCGGGCGGCCGGCTACAACACCCTGGCCTACAAGCTCGCCAGCTTCACCTTGGGCGGCGCGCTGGCGGGCCTGGCGGGCTTTCTGTATGCCACGCAGCACGGCTACGTCAACCCGGAACTGGTGTCCTGGCACCAGTCCGGCAACGCGCTGCTGATGATCATCCTGGGCGGACTGGGCAGCCTGGCCGGCGCGGTGATCGGCGCCTTCGCCTTCGTCCTGCTGGCCGAATGGTTCCAGGATCTGACCAAGCACTGGCAACTGCTGATGGGCGGCTTCATCATTCTGGCCGTCGCCTGGATGCCCCAGGGCCTGGCGGGCGGTTTCTCGCGTCTGCGCCTGCCGCGCCGCGGCCGCCCCCAGCCGCTGGCGCCGCCCGAGGCGGCCGCTCGCGGCGACGCCTCCTCCACTCCCTCCTCGGCCACGGAACAGACGATATGACGGCAGTGCTCCAAGCCCAGGGCCTGAGCCGCCACTTCGGCGCGCTCAGGGCCATCGACAACGTCTCGCTGTCGCTCGCACCCGACCGCATCCATGCCGTGATCGGCACCAACGGCGCGGGCAAGTCGACCCTCATCCACCTGCTGTCGGGCGAACTGCCGCCCACGGCCGGCCGCGTCCGCCTGCATGGCCGCGACATCACCGGCTGGTCGCAGCCTCGCCGCGCGCAGGCCGGCATAGGGCGCAGCTACCAGCGCAACACGATCTTCCTGCCGCTGACGGTGCGCGAGAACTGCCGGCTGGCCGCGCAGGCGCGCACGCAGCGCCCCTGGCAATTCTGGCAACCGGCCCAGGGCTGCCGCGCCAGCCGCGAACGCGCCGATGAAGTGATGGAGCGCGCCGGCCTGACCGCGGTGGCGGACAAGACCGCCGCCAACCTGTCGCACGGCCAGAAGCGCCAGTTGGAAGTGGCGATGTGCCTGGCCACCTCGCCCACGGTGCTGCTGCTGGACGAACCGCTGGCCGGCATGGGCGCCGAGGAATCCGAACGCATGCTGGAACTGCTGCGGCGGCTGCGGCAAGGCCATGCCATCCTGCTGGTCGAACACGACATGGACGCGGTGTTCGCGGTGGCGGACGACATCACCGTGATGGTCAACGGCAGTCCCATCGCCAGCGGGCTGCCGGCCGACGTGCGCAACAACCCGGACGTCCAGGAAGCCTACCTGGGCTCGGCCCACTGACCCCGGCGCCGGAGAAAAGGAAGACAGATGGAAGCGCTCATCGACGCCAGCCAGGTGCACGCCTGGTACGGCAGCAGCCATATCCTGCACGGGGTGGATTTCCGCCTGGGCCGCGGGGAAACCGTCGGCCTGCTGGGACGCAACGGCATGGGGAAATCCACCCTGATCCGCACCCTGCTGGGCCATGTCAAGCAGCGCGACGGACGCATCTCGATCGGCGGCCGCGACCTGTCGCGCGGCAAGCCCTATGAAGCCGCCAAGGCCGGCATCGCCTACGTGCCCGAGGGCCGGGGCATCTTTCCCAACCTGACGGTGAAGGAAAACCTGGTGATGGCGGCGCGGCGCGGCAGCGGCGGCCAGGCCGACTGGACGCTGGAACGCGTGCTGGCCACGTTTCCGCGGCTGACCGAACGCATGAGCAACCTGGGCTGGCAGCTCTCGGGCGGCGAACAGCAGATGCTGTCCATCGGCCGCGCGCTGATGACCAATCCCAGCGCCATCATCCTGGATGAAGCCACCGAAGGGCTGGCGCCGCTGATCGTGGCCGAGATCTGGCGGGTGATCGGCGACATCCGGCGCAGCGGCCTGGCCACCCTGGTGGTGGACCGCAACTACCGGATGGTCATGGCCAATTCCGACCGGCTGGTGGTCATGGAAAAAGGCCGCATGGTGCTGGAAGGCCAGGCGCAGGACCTCGCGCACCGGCCCGAGGCGCTCAGCCGCTACCTGGGGGTGTAGGGCGCCGCCCCTCAGTCGTCGGCGGTCTCGCCCACCTGCTCGGGCGGGATCTCGAACACCTGCCGCAGGTACGCCAGGTAGGCCTTGTCCTCGCACATGGTCTTCTCCGGCGTGTCGGACACCTTGGCCACCGGCTGGCCATTGCACTTGACCATCTTCATCACCACCTGCAGGGGCTGGTAGCTCAGGTCGTTGGTCAGGTTGGTGCCGATGCCGAAGGCGGTGATGCAGCGCCCCGCGAAATGCTTGGCCAGGCTGATCGCCAGCGGGAAGGTCAGGCCGTCCGAGAACACCAGTATCTTGGTGCGGGGGTCCACGCGGTTCTGCTTGTAGTGCTCCAGCAGGCGCTCGCCCCAGGTGAAGGGGTCGCCCGAATCGTGCCGCGCGCCGTCGAACAGCTTGCAGAAATACATGTCGAAGTCGCGCAGGAAGGCGCTCATGCCGTAGACGTCGGACAGCGCGATGCCCAGGTCGCCGCGGTATTCGCGCGCCCAGACCTCGAAGCCATAGATTTGCGAGTCGCGCAGGCGCGGCCCCAGGCCCTGGCAGGCCTGCAGGTATTCGTGCGCCATGGTGCCCAGCGGCGTCAGCCCGTGCTTCATCGCGAAATACACGTTGCTGGTGCCCGAGAAATGCTCGCGCATCTGATCCTTGAGCGTGATGATCACTTCCTCGTGCCAGGCCTTGGAGAAACGGCGGCGAGTGCCATAGTCGGCGATGTGGAAATCGCTCAGGGCGGGGTCGCCGCGGACCAGTTCCACCTTGCTCATCAGGCGCTGGCGGCCTTCGGCATAGGCCGGCACCAGGTGGTTGTTGCGGAAATAGACCTCGTTGACGATGGCCAGCACCGGGATCTCGAACAGGATGGTGTGCAGCCACGGCCCCTGAACGGTGATGTCGAGCTCTCCCGGCGACTGCGACCTGGACACCGAGATGCAGCGCCTGGGCAGATGGAACAGCCTCAGGAAGTCGACGAAATCGCTCTTGATGAAGCGCATGCCGCCGAGGTAGTCCAGTTCCTCCTGGGTGAAGCGCAGTTCGCACAGCGCATCGATTTCTTCGCGGATCTCGTCCACATAGGGATGCAAGTCTATCCCCGGGGTCCGGCACTTGTACTTGTACTCGACCTGCGCCGCCGGGAACTGATGCAGGACGACCTGCATCATCGTGAACTTGTAGAGGTCGGTATCCAGCAAAGACGTGATGATCATGGCTACGAACCGCTCTGGTTGCCGTAGGGAGTGCCGATGTTGCCGGCGGTCATGCCGTAGACGTGCTCCGCGCCGGGAAAGGCGCCGGTCTCGACTTCCTGGGCATAGCGCCGGAAGGCCTGCAGGACCGCATCGCCTCCTGCGGGCGCCCCGACCATGTAGTTCTTAACGAACTTGGCGGGCGTGGCCGTCAGCCCGAGCATGTCGTGCAGGACCAGCACCTGGCCCGAGCACGCCACCGAGGCGCCGATGCCGATGGTGATCAGTTGCACCGCTTCGCACACCTGGCGGGCGACGGGATCGGGAACGGCCTCGATCACCATCATGGCGGCGCCGGCCGCCTCGACCGCCCGGGCGTCGGCCACGATGCGGCGCGCCTCGGCGTCTTCCTTGCCCTGCACGCGATAGCCGCCCAGCGCGTGCACGTGGGACGGCAGGAGGCCGATGTGGCCGCAGACGGGAATGCCGCTGCGGGTCAGGAGTTCGATGGTGGGCGCCAGCTCGGCCCCGCCCTCGATCTTGACCATCTGCGCGCCCGCCTGCATCAGCGTCACGGCGTTGCGCAGGGCCTGCTGGGGGCTTTCCTGGTAAGTCCCGAAGGGCATGTCGGCCAACAGGAAGGGGCGGCGAGTGCCGCGCGCCACGCAGGAGACGTGGTAGGCGATGTCCTGCAACAGCACCGGCAGCGTCGAATCCCTGCCCTGCACGAGCATGCCCAGCGTGTCGCCCACCAGGATGCAATCGACCTCGGCATCCTCCATGACCTTGGCGAAACCGGCGTCATAGCACGTCAGCATGGAAATCTTCCGCCCCGCGGCAAGCTTCTTGCGCAGGACGTTCAGGGTGGATCGCATCGTACGGTCTCCAGTGATGCCTGTTGTGTAACCAAGGAAAATAGCACAGGAGAGGACTCATCCCCGCCCAAGGCCCCCTTCCCACGCCACACTCCCATGGCCCTCCAAGGGGAATGGCCTGCCGAACCGCGCGAGTCCGGTAAAATCATGGGCTGACCTGAAACTTTTATCCAGCATCGTCCTGGAGCCGCCTATGACTCACGTCGTCACCGAGAACTGCATCAAGTGCAAATACACCGATTGCGTGGATGTCTGCCCGGTCGACTGCTTTCGCGAAGGCCCGAACTTCCTGGTGATCGACCCTGACGAGTGCATCGACTGCGCCGTCTGTATCCCCGAATGCCCGGCCAATGCCATCCTGGCCGAGGAAGACGTTCCCGCCAACCAGATGCATTTCGTCCAGATCAACGCCGACCTGTCGCAAAGCTGGCCCAGCATCACGCGCACCAAGCCGCCCCTGCCCGACGCCGACGAGTGGAAGGACAAGGAAGGCAAGCTGGATCTCCTAGAGAGGTAGAGTCCCCCCCTACGCGCTGACGCGCGCCCCCCAGGGGGCGGCACTGGCGGACCGGCGGAGCCGGATCCGCTGTGCCCTGGGGCAACCCGCCGCCCGGAATTAATGGATTGATGTCGGATAAGTACACCGTCGAGACGGTTACCTGGGTCAAGACCTGGGTGCCGCACAAGCTTTTCTCGTTCCGCACGACGCGGTCGCCCGGCTTCCGGTTCGTGCCGGGGCAGTTCGCGCGTCTGGGCGTCGAGCGGCCGGACCCGGATGCCGAAGACGGATCGGGGCGCCGCATCGTGTGGCGGGCGTATTCGATCGTGTCGGCGCCCTATGACGATTTCCTGGAGTTCTTCTCCATCGTCGTGCCCGACGGCGAGTTCACCAGCGCGCTCGAGCACCTGCGCGAAGGCGACAAGCTGTACGTCGACAAGACCAATTTCGGCTTCCTGACCACGGCCGCCTTTCCCAGCGGCAAGGACCTGTGGATGCTGGCCTCGGGCACCGGCCTGGCCCCGTTCGTCTCCGTCCTGCAGGACCTGGACGTCTGGGAAACCTACGATCACCTGATCGTCGTCCACAGTGTGCGCACGGCCGAGGAACTGGTCTACCGGGACACCATAGAGGGCTTGCGCGACCACGAGGTCTTCGGCGAATTCTGCCGGGAACAGCCGGGCAAGCTGATCTACCTGCCCTCGGTCACGCGCGAGCGGGTCGAGGGCGCCCTGGACGCCCGCATCACGACGCTGATCGCCAGCGGCGAGCTGGAGCGCCGGGCCGGCGTCACGCTGGATCCGTCGCGTTCGCGCATCATGTTGTGCGGCAACCCCGAAATGGTGTCTGATTTGCGCAAATTGCTGGCGGAGCGCGGTTTTGGGGCCTCCCGCCGGGGTAAACCAGGCAATCTGGCCGTGGAAAACTATTGGTGACACCGAGTTGCGCGGCCGGCGCGATACACCGATTGTGCAATGCAATATAATCGGTTTACTGGTGAATCGATTGCCCACCCGTGGTCTGGAGCAAGGATGCTGTATCAATTACATGAATGGCAGCGCGCCCTGTTGACGCCTTTTGCCCACTTCGCCGACGCCTCGGCGCAGTTGTTCTCGAATCCCTATAGCCCGCTTGCCTACACCCCGCTGTCGCGGCGGCTGGCGGCCGGCTACGAGCTGCTGTACCGGCTGGGCAAGGACTACGAGAAACCGGCCTGGGACCTGCCCACCACCACACTCGATGGCGCCGAGGCCACCGTCACGGAACAGATCGCGGCCGCCCGGCCCTTCTGTAACCTGGTGCATTTCGTGCGCACCCCGATGTCGCCACGCAAGGCCGCGGCCCGGCGCAAGCCCGATCCCACCGTGCTGCTGGTGGCGCCGCTGTCCGGCCACCACGCCACGCTGCTGCGCGACACCGTGCGCGCGCTGCTGCCCGAGCACGACGTCTACGTCACCGACTGGATCGATGCCCGCATGGTGCCGCAGTCGGCCGGCCCCTTCCACCTGGCCGACTACGTCGGCTACATCCGCGACTTCATCCGCCAGCTGGGTCCGGAGGTCCACGTGATCTCGGTGTGCCAGCCCACGGTGCCGGTGCTGGCCGCGGTCTCGCTGATGGCCTCGGACAACGATCCCAAGCTGCCGCGCAGCATGATCATGATGGGCGGCCCCATCGACCCGCGCAAATCGCCCACGCAGGTCAACAATCTCGCCAAGACCAAGTCCTATTCCTGGTTCGAGAACACCCTGATCCACCGCGTGCCGCCGCGCTTCCCCGGCTCGGGCCGCAAGGTCTATCCCGGCTTCCTGCAGCACGCCGGCTTCGTCAGCATGAACCCCGACCGCCACCTGAAGTCGCACTACGACTTCTACCTGGACCTGGTGCGCGGCGACGATGACGACGCCGAAGCGCACCGCCGCTTCTACGACGAATACAACGCCGTCCTGGACATGCCCGCCGAATACTACCTGGACACCATACGCACGGTATTCCAGGACTTCGAGCTGCCGCGCGGCGTCTGGAAGGTAAACGGCCAACTGGTCAAGCCTTCGGACATCCGCTCGGTGGCG
Source organism: Pigmentiphaga sp. H8 (assembly GCF_003854895.1). Taxonomy (NCBI): domain Bacteria; kingdom Pseudomonadati; phylum Pseudomonadota; class Betaproteobacteria; order Burkholderiales; family Alcaligenaceae; genus Pigmentiphaga; species Pigmentiphaga sp. H8. The sequence continues at coordinate 3,684,850 of NZ_CP033966.1, forward strand.
CTGTTCACGATCGAAGGCGAGCTGGACGACATCTCGGGCTCCGGCCAGACCGAGGCCGCGCAGGACCTGTGCAGCGGCATCCCGGCGGACCGCAAGCGCCATTTCACCGCCCCGCGCTGCGGACACTACGGTATTTTCTCGGGCCGGCGCTGGCGCGAAGTCATCTGTCCCCAGATCGCCGAGTTCATTCGCCAGCACCAGGACGCGGCTTGACCGGGCGCCAGCCGTGAACCGGATCGACCTCGTCGATGCGCAACTGCCGCAGACCCAGTGCACCAAATGCGGCTATGACGGCTGCCGGCCCTATGCCCGGGCGCTGGTCGAAGGCGACGTGCCGATCAACCGCTGCCCGCCCGGCGGCGACCTCGGCATCGCCCGGCTGGCCGCGGTGCTGGGCAGGCCCATCCTGCCCCTGGACGAGACGCGCGGCCAGCATGTCCCCCTGCACGTGGCGCGTATCGACGAGCAGCATTGCATAGGCTGCACGCTTTGCATCCAGGCCTGCCCCGTGGATGCCATCGTGGGCGCCAACAAGGCCATGCACACCGTGCTGACGGCCCTGTGCACGGGCTGCGATCTGTGCGTGGCCCCCTGTCCCGTCGATTGCATCACCATGGAGCCCGCCCTGCCAGCGCGCGCCTGGACCGACGACGATGCCTCCGCGGCCCGCTTGCGCCATCAGCGGCGCGCCACGCGCCTGGCCCGCGAAAGCCGCGAGGACCAGGAACGCCTGCGCGCGCGGTCGGCCATGCGGGAGCAGGCTTCCCCGGCCCTGTCGGCCGCCGCCACGGCCGCGGGCACCGACGAAGCCGCCGAACGCAAGCGTGCCATACTAGAGGCCGCCCTCGCCCGGGCCCGCTCCCGGCGCGCGCACTGACCCCGTCCCGTCATCACAACAACGGCCCGAGCCGTGTCCGCATGAACGCCGCCAAACGACTAGCGATCTTCGAGCGCCTGCGCGCCGCCAATCCCTCCCCCCGAACCGAACTCGAATACGGGTCGACCTTCCAGCTGCTGATCGCCGTGCTGCTGTCGGCGCAGGCCACCGACAAGTCGGTCAACCTGGCCACGCGCCGCTTCTTTCCCGAGCACGGCACGCCCGAGGGGCTGCTGGCCCTGGGCGAGGAAGGCCTCAGCCAGTACATACGCACCATCGGCCTGTACAAGACCAAGGCCAAGAATGCGATCGCTACCTGTCGCATCCTGCTCGAGCAGTATGGCGGCGAGGTGCCCGCCGACCGCGAGGCCCTGGAAGCGCTGCCGGGCGTGGGCCGCAAGACCGCCAACGTGGTGCTCAATACCGCATTCCGGCAAGTGGCCATGGCGGTCGACACGCATATCTTCCGCGTCGCCAACCGTACCGGCATCGCGCCGGGCAAGACCGTCCGCCAGGTCGAGGACAAGCTGCTCAAATTCGTGCCCAAGGAGTTCCTGCTGGACGCCCACCACTGGCTGATCCTGCATGGACGCTACATCTGCGTGGCGCGCAAGCCCAAGTGCCCGCAATGCGGCATCGCCGACCTGTGCGAATACAAGGACAAGACGCCTGCCGCCTAGGGCCGGCCGCCGGGTACGCGGTTTGCGTGGTGCAGGCTTGAGCGGGAAGGTCGCGCGGCGCGACAATTCCCTTGCCAGGCTTGTGAAAAGGAGCACGCCATGTCCAACAGTACCTTGCTAGGCACGGGCGAAAGCCTGCCTGAAGACAGCGGCAAGAGCGGCAAGCTCGGCCCCAGCGACACCTCGGATTCCGGCAGCGACCTGGCCGGCCTGCCCGACGACGAGGCCGGCACCGACTCGAGCAAGACGGGAGAGCGGCTTTCGGTCGACCCCGACGAGGAAGAACGCACGGGGGCCGACGTCCTGCCGGACGAAGTCGTGGACGAGGAACGCCTGGCCCGCTCGCACCCGGGCGACGACGAGGACGACGCAACCCGCCCCCGCTGAATCGGCCGGGTGCCCGGGCCGTTCAGTGCTGCATGGCGCGGGACTCCCGCCCGTCCATGGCGTCCGACGGCCTGGCCTGTACCTTGTCGCTCAGGACGGGCGGGGCCACGGGATCGAAATCCACCCAGTCGCCCTCGCGCCACCGGCCCTCGGCCTTTTCCACGTCCTTGCCGCCGCACCCCCTGAGCACCTGGGCGGCGGCGGCCTCGGTCGCGACGGTGACATGGACAGCGGTCAGCACGCCGGCACGGCGCATTCCCGTGCTGTGGCCGGCCCGATAGGCGCGCGTCGCGCTGCGGGTGGCGACCAGCGCGCCCCCCAGCGAACCGATGTAGGCGCCGACGCCCACCGCGATGATCAGGGCCAGCACGGATCCGGCCGCATACAACCAGACGATGGAACCGATCACGGCTCCCACCAGGCCCAGCAAGGCAGCGCCGGCTATCGCGCCGTGCTTGGTCTTGCGCGACCCGGGGTCGGCGGCCTGGTCGCCGCCCAGGGGATAGCGGTCGTGCTGGCCGGCGGGATTGACGAAGAAGATGGAGACGTCCTCCTGGGCGAAACCGGCGGCGAACAGCTTGCGGCCGGCTTCCTCGGCCTCGGGAAAGGAGTCGAAACGGGCAGCGACGATGAGCGACACGGCAATCTCCTCGAATCACGGACGAGGTATCGCCAGCACGTATCGTGCCGCGCCTCATTCGCCCGGCGGCGTGGGAGGCGGCGGCGGCAGTTCGGGGTCGATGGGATCGGGCTGCTGGGCCGGCGGAACCGGCGGATCCCCCACCGGCTGGTTGGGCGGATCGCCCACCGGCGGCGGATCCTTGACAGGGGGATCGGGGGGAACCGAGTGCGCGTACAACCGGGACATGGTCAGTGATCTCCGTAGCAGCAGGCGCGCTCAGGAAACCGGCACGTCCTGCATGTCCGCCTCGCGGGCGTCGTCTGCGGCGTAATCCTCCAGCCGGTTGTAGAGCGTCTTCAGGCTGATGCCCAACACTTCGGCCGCGTGCTTCTTGACGCCCCCGCAGTGCTGCAGGGTGGCGAAGATCAGCCGCCTGTCGGCCTCAGCAAGCGACGTACCCACCTGAATGGTGACGATGGGTTCGCTTTCCGCCTTGCCGGCGGGCGCCAGCTGGATGGGGGCCGCCACCGTGTCGATCAGGCCGCCATCGGTCATGATGTAGGCGCGGTGCACATAGTTCTTCAGTTCCCGCACGTTGCCGGGCCAGGCATGCAACGCCATGTCGGCCAGCATGGCGGGCGAGAAAACCTTGGCCGACTTGTGGGTCTCGTTCAAGAGGTCCAGGAAGCTCTGGGCCAGGAGTTCGACGTCCTTGGCCCGTTCCCGCAGCGGCGGCAGATGGATGGGAAAGACGTTCAGGCGGTGGTAGAGATCCTCGCGCAGCTTGCCCTCGGCCACCGCCTCCTGCGGATTGCGGTTGGTGGCGGCGATGATGCGGACGTCGCACTCGGTTTCCTGGTTGGTGCCGACCCGCATGAACAACCCGGTCTCGAGCACCCGCAGCAGCTTCACCTGGAGTTCGATCGGCATCTCGGTGATCTCGTCCAGGAACAGCGTGCCGCCGTGCGAACGCTCGAAATAGCCCTTGTGCTGGCGTTCGGCGCCGGTAAAGCTGCCGCGCTCGTGCCCGAACATCTCGCTTTCGATCAGGTTCGGCGAAATGGCGCCGCAGTTCACCGCCAGGAAGGGCCGCTTGCGCCTCAGGCTCAGGTCGTGCAGCGTCTGCGCCGCCAGTTCCTTGCCGGTGCCGCTTTCACCGATCAAGAGCACGGTTGCCTCGGTGGGCGCGACCTTGCCGATCTGGTCGTACAGGTCCTGCATGGAGGGCGAGCCGCCCAGCATGCGGCCGAAGCGGCCGAAGCGGCGCAGCTCGCCGCGCAGCGAGCCGATTTCGGCCTTCAGGTCACCCGCCCGCGGGATGCGGTCAAGGATGGCCTTGAGCCGCTGCATGTTGATCGGCTTGATGAGATAGTCGGCCGCGCCCAGGCGCAAGGCGTCCACCGCGCTCTCCACGCTGGCGTGGCCGGTGATCAGGATGACCTCGACCGGAATGGACGGATCCAGCTCCTTGAATAGATCCATGCCGCTGCCATCCGGCAGCTTCAGGTCGGTCAGCACGACGTCCGGACTCTGGCGCACGATCTGAATGCGGGCTTCCCGGAGGTCGCCCGCAACGGCGGTGGTAAGCCCCTCGGCGCCGACGATTTCCGCCAGGGCCGCCCGGGTGTTCGGTTCGTCGTCCACGATCAGGACATGCGGCATGCAGTGTGGCTCCTCGATGCGATGATGATCGGAATGGCCGGACGAAGGCGGCGGCTAGCGCCTGGGCGCGAGCAGGCCGATGACCACGCCCACCGCGATGGCGATGCCCACCGCCCGCCAGGGATTGTCGTGCACGTAGGCATCGGTCTGGGCCGACGCCTGCCGGTAGGACTCGGCGGCGCCGCGGCGCACGTCGTGGTACAGGTCCTGGGCGCGATCCAGCTGGTCGCGCAGCCGCGCCCGCGCCGTGTCCAGTTCGTGGCCCGCCTGGCCGGCCGTGTTCCGCAGGAGCGCCTCGGCGTCCTCGACCAGGCTCCGGACCTGGCCGATGGCGCCTTCCACGTCACGCAGTCCCGCAACCCGATGCTTGCCCATAGTGGCTCCTCGTCAAGGTGGTGAATAAGCAATTACGAAGAAAATGGCCGGCCGTCGCAACATTGCTTACTCCTTGTATAGACTGCCTCCGTTCTCGGCCCAAGTGCAAGCAATAGGTAAGAATTACATGAAATCTTGTAAATTCCCCTGACCCGCGCGCGGGGCTTGCCACAGCCCGTTACCATCCCCCCCGCGACCGGCTTCCGGCATGCGGGGCTCCCTGCTTAGAATGAGGCGTCCGCCCTGCCTTGGGCACTCCCGCCCTTGGCACACCCTGGAGATTCATGCGGAAGGAACAGGCAATGCGCCCTGAGGAAGGCTTGGTACCGATACTGGAAAGCGATGTGCCCGACACGGCCGGCAGCCACTCGGCGCAGCTCGCGGCCGAACCCGTTCGCCCGACTCCCCCGCCCCAGCACTACGGGCTGCTGTATGGCAGCGCCGTGCCCATGCGGGAGCTGTACCAGCAGATCGAGAAGGTGGCCCCCACCGCGCTGACGGTGCTGATCGTGGGCGAAAGCGGCACCGGCAAGGAGCTGGTCGCGCGCACCCTGCACGAGAAGAGCCCGCGCCACGGCGGCCCCTTCATCCCGGTCAACTGCGGCGCCATCCCCGCGACGCTGATCGAGGGAGAACTGTTCGGACACGAGAAAGGCAGCTTCACCGGCGCCATCCAGCAGCACGTGGGGTATTTCGAACGCGCCGCCGGCGGCACCATTTTCCTGGACGAGATCACGGAAATGGCCCCGGAGATGCAGATCAAGCTGCTGCGCGTGCTCGAGACCTCCACCTTCCACCGGGTCGGGGGAACCGAACAGCTCTCCACCGACGTCCGGGTCATCGCCGCGACCAACCGCGATCCCCAGGTGGCGGTCCAGGAAGGACGCTTCCGGGAAGACCTGCTGTACCGCCTGGCGGTGTTCCCGCTGCGGGTACCGCCGCTGCGCGAACGGCCCGCCGACATCGATCTGCTGGCGCAGCGTTTCCTGGACCAGCTCAACGCGACCGAGAAGACCCGCAAGCGCTTCGCCCGGGCCACCCTGGACGGCCTGCGCCAGTACCACTGGCCGGGCAACGTACGGGAACTGAAGAACGCCGTGCATCGGGCGTTCATCCTGGCCGACGACGAGGTCGAGGTGCAGAATCCCGAGCCCGCCCCGCGCAACCGCAAGGTGGTCCGGCGCGAGGGCAGCCTGGAACTGGCGGTGGGCATCCCGCTGCCGGACGCCCAGCGGGAACTCATACTCGCAACGCTGGCGCATTACGGCGGAGACAAGCGGCAGACCGCCAGCACGCTGGGCATCAGCCTCAAGACGCTCTATAACCGGCTGGACACCTACAAGCACGGCGGCGGCGACGCCTAGGACCGCCGCTACAGCCAGCGCTCCAGCAGGCGCGACATGAACTCCTTGAACCTGGCCGTCAGCGGCCGCTTCTTCCATTGTTCGAGCACCACCGGTACGGACGCCTGCCTGTCGCGTTCGAACAGGGCCTCCATCTGGGTGCCGAAGTCGGCGCCCAGGATCACGGCGTTGATCTCGTGGTTCAGGGTGAAGCTGCGCCAATCGAGGTTGCTGGAGCCGGCCGTGGACCAGACACCGTCCACCACGGCCGTCTTGGCGTGCAGCAGCACGTCCTTGCGTTCGTAGATCTTCACGCCGGCTTCGAGCAGTTCCTCGTAGTGGGAACGGCCGGCATGCAGCACGATCGAGAAATCGCTGAACCCCGGCAGCAGCAGCGTCACGTCGACGCCGCGGCGGGCGGCATCGCCCAGGGCCGCGATGAAACCCGGATCGGGCACGAAGTAGGCCATGGTGATGTGCACCGACCGCTGCGAACTGTTGATGGCGGACAGCAGCGTCAGGTAGATGGCGTGGTTGTCCGCCGAACCCGGGCGGTTGACCAGGATGCGCACCACATGCGGCCCCCGCCGGGGTTGCTGCGGCAGGAAGTCGATATCGCCCAGCGGCGGCCCGCCCTGGCTGCGCCAGCCCTCCAGGAACACGCGCTCGACGTCGGGCACCGCGGGGCCGCGGATGCTGATGTGCGTGTCCCGCCAGGGCGCGTCCTGCCGGCCCTCGGCCTCGTGGGCCCGGGCCGACGATCCGGCCACCGGCCGTGACGCGTAGACGTCGCTCAGATTGATCCCGCCGATGAAGGCGACCTCGCCGTCCACCACCAGGATCTTGCGATGGCTGCGCTCGTTGAGGGACCAGTTGCCCCGGCTCTTGAGCGGATTGACGGGATTGAAGAAGACCACCTGCACGCCGGCCTGCCGCATGCGATCGAAGAGATCGGGCGGAACGGACAAGGTGCCGATGTCGTCGACCATGACGGCCACGGCGACGCCTTGCGCGCGCTTGGCGATCAGCATTTCGGCCACGAGATTGCCGATCCGGTCGTCCTCGAAGATGTAGCTTTCCAGATGGATGAAGCGGCGCGCGGCGCCGATGGCTTCCTCCATCGCGCGATAGGTGCTGGGACCGTCGCCGAAGAGCCGCACCTCGTTGCCGACGACCAGCGGCGCATCGGTCACCGCCTCCTCGACCTGCAGGTGCCGCGCCAGGAAATCGCCCGCCTGGCCCCGGGCGTCCAGTTGCTGGATGATGCGGCGGCTTTCGCGGTAGGTCAGCAGGCCGGTTTCGCTGGAGATGCGGACCTTGCGCCGGGGCTCGGTGCCGCTGGCCGGATCGGGAAGCGGGCTGGCGCAGTGGCACAGCACCACCGCGCACAGGCCGTACAGAAGAACGCGCAGGAAGCTTCGCATGTTTTTCTCATTCTGTTACGAGACAGACCCGTTCCGTCGAACTTAACCCCTGTCCAGCCGGCCTTTGCACCGGTAAAACTTACCGAAGCGGCAAGAGCTGCACGCTATTTTCCACTGTCCTGCGCATCATGCCTACGGCTTCGCATTGGCACGAAGCTTGCACGTAAGGGGATTGCGACATTCAACGGCCATGGTCCGGCCAAGCACGGGAGACGGCATTGGTTCAAGCTACTTACGACATGCGTGTGCGGCAGCAACTGTCCTTGACGCCCAGGCTCCAGCAGTCCGTCAAGCTGTTGCAGATGTCCGCGCTCGAGTTCACACAGGAGCTGCAGCAAGCCATCGCGAACAACCCGTTCCTGGAGGAAGACGACCAGGACGCCTCGGCCGCGGCGCAGGCCAGCGAATCGGTCCTTCCGGTGGATCGCAATGCCACCGGCCAGGCCGAAGCCGACGACGCCCCCGAGCCCCCTCCCCCCGCCTTCGACCCGGAGCCCTACGGCGGCAGCTACGCCGGTAGCCGGACCCGCGACGACGACGGCGAGGAGCGGCCCGACATCGGACAATGGACGCACAGCTCCATGGGGCTGCACGACCACCTTCACCAGCAGTTGTGCGGCTACCGGCTGGGAGACCGCGACCGGCTGCTGGCCGAGATCATCATCGAGGCGCTGGACGAGGACGGCTACCTGCGCCAGGACTTCGACGAACTGGCCGACACGCTGTCCGTGCAGCCCGCGCCGTCCCACGACGAGTGGATGGTCGCGCTGACCCTGGTCCAGCACCTGGACACGCCGGGACTCGCGGCCCGCAGCCTGGGAGAATGCCTGCGCCTGCAACTGGCGGCCCAGCGCGAGGCCACGCCGGGGCGCGCGCTGGCGATGGCGATCGCCGACCAGTACCTGGACCTGATGGCGCGCCGCGAGACGGCGGAGCTGCGCCGCCGGCTGGGCTGCAACGACGAGGAACTGGCGGTGGCCTGCCGGCTCATACGCAGCCTGACGCCGCGGCCCGGATTTGCCTTCTCGGAAGAAGGCACCGACCACATCGTGCCCGACGTGATCGTGCGCAAGATCCGGAACAAGTGGGTGATCTCCACCAACCCGGCAGTCATGCCCAAGGCCCGCCTGCACCAGGCCTACGCCAACCTGTTCCGCAAGGCGCGCTGCGACGACCGGGCTCCGCTGGCGCAAGAGTTGCAGGAGGCGCGCTGGCTGATACGCAACGTCGAACAGCGCTTCACCACCATCCAGCGGGTGGCCGAGGCCATCGTCGCGCACCAGCGCACCTTCTTCGACTACGGCGAGATCGCGCTCAAGCCGCTGGTGCTGCGCAAGGTGGCCGAGGAACTGGACCTGCACGAGTCCACGGTCTCGCGCGCGACGAACAACAAGTACATGGCCACGCCGCGCGGCGTGTTCGAGTTCAAGCACTTCTTCTCGCGCGAACTGGCCACCGAAACGGGCGGCCGCTGTTCGGCCGCGGCGGTGCGCGCCCTGATCCGCGACATGATCGCCGCCGAGAACCGCCGCGATCCCCTGTCCGACGTCTCGCTGACCAGGATGCTGGCGGAACAGGGCGTGGTGGTGGCGCGGCGCACCGTCACCAAGTACCGCGACCTGATGAAACTGCCACCCGCGGAATTGCGCAAACAGCCCTGAGCCATTAAAACGCGGGGATGGGAGCGTGCCTCTTTCCGCGAAATCTGCCGATGCGAACAAAAAGAATCCTTGCCGCCGTCCTTGGACTCATCATCCTCCTGGTTGCCGCCGCGCTGCTGACCGACTGGCGCTTCCTGCGGGGACCGGTGGAACGGCTGGCCACCGAAAAGCTCGGACGGCAGGTGGTGCTCGAGGACTTCCGCATGCGGCTGCGGCCCGTCACCCGCATCCGGCTGCACGGGCTGGCCGTGGACAACATTCCCGACACCAAGCCCGAGCGCATGCTGCAAGCCGAATCCATCGAGGTCCGGGTCCGGCTGCTGCCCCTGCTGCGGCGCGCCGTCGTGCTGGACCTGCTGTCGGTGGACGGCGCCCAGGCCCATCTGGCCCGCGATGCGTCGGGCGCCAACAACTGGACCCTGGCCAGACAGGACGATGGCGGACCGCCCCCCGACGTGGTGGTACGCGCGCTGTCCTTGAACCGCGTGAAGGTGAACTACGACGACCGCGTGCTGAAGGCCGACGCGCACCTGCAGGCCGACAGCATCGAGGCGCCCGCTTCGGGACCGGCCTATGGCATGAAGCTGGAATTCGGCGGCCACTACCATGACGCCGCGTTCGGCGGCGTGGCGCGTACCGGCGGCATCCTGACACTGCGCGATTCGGGCACGCCCTTTCCCTTCTTCATCGACGCCAAGGGCGGCCCCACCCACGTCCGGGCCGAGGGCCAGGTGGGCGATCCGTTCGGCGATGCCACCGTGGACGTGGCGCTGGACATCGCCGGGCCGACCCTGTCCACGCTGTATCCGTACATCAACCTGCCCCTGCCCACCACCCCGCCCTACCGCATCAAGGGCCGCTTGAAACGCGACGGCATGAACTTCGACCTGACGGGCATGGACGGCAGGATAGGCTCGACCGACATTTCCGGCGACGCCAGCTACGAGATGCGCCGCGACAAGCCCATGCTGCGCGCCAAGCTCAAGAGCCGCGTGCTGGACATGAAGGATCTCGGCCCCCTGATCGGCGTGCGCGACGATGCCCCCGCGCAGAAGGCGCAGGCCGCGCCGCAGCCGGCGGCCGACCGCCGCATCCTGCCCGACGCCGAGTTCAGGCTGGAGCGGCTCAACGCCATCAATGCCGACGTCACGCTGGACGCGGGCGACGTGCGCGTGCGCGGTCCCTGGGCCTTCGACGACTTCTCCGCCCACCTCATCCTGCAGGACGGCGTGCTCAAGCTGGTGCCGCTGAACTTCGGCTACGCGGGCGGCGAACTGCGCTCGGACATCACGCTGGACGCGCGCCAGCCGGTGATACGCACCGACGCCCGCATCGGCGTGCAGCGGGCGCGCCTGAACCGGCTGTTCCCCGACGTGAAACTGATGCAGAAAAGCGAGGGCACGCTGGGCGCCGACCTGAAGCTCAAGACGGCGGGCAACTCGATACGGGCCATGCTGGGGCGTGCCGACGGCACGGTGGGCATGGCCGTGACCGGCGGCGAGATCTCGAACCTGCTGGTCGAGGCCATCGGCCTGGACGCCACCCAGGCGCTGGGATTCCTGATCGGCGGAGACAAGGAAACACGGCTGCGCTGCGCGGTCGCCACCTTCGCGGTCAAGGACGGCATCGCCACCTCGCAGGCCCTGGTCATCGACACCGACGACACCCGCGTCGACGGCCACGGCACCATAGACCTGCGCAACGAGCGCCTGGCCCTGCGCTTCGAGCCCCGTCCCAAGGACAAGAGCATCCTCGTGGCGCGCTCGCCCATCGATATCGTCGGCACCTTCGGGGCGCCCGACTTCAAGATCGACAAGGCTTCGCTGTTCGCGCGGGCCGGCGCCTCCATCGCGCTGGCCTTCATCAATCCCCTGGCGGCGCTGATCCCGCTGATCGAGACCGGCCCGGGCACCGATGCCGACTGCCAGGGCCTGCTGTCGAACCTGCGCGAGGCGCGCCGCAACGCCGACACGCCCGCCCCCAAGGGCAACAAGGGCAAGGCCCGCTGACCGCGGCCGCGCGGCTCAGTCTTCGTTGCGCGGCACGCCGGGGATGCGCCGGCCGCCGCTGGAACGAAGATCGGTGTCTTCCTGGCCCGACTGCACATCCTCGTAGGCCTGCTCGATCACCTTGCGTGGCGCGCTTTCCTGGCTGTCGTGCGATTCGTCGTGCTCATGAGGCAGCCGCGGTTCGCCCTGTCCCTTGTCGTCCTGGGTACGGGTGCGCTCCGGCCGCCGCTTCTCGGGTTCCTTCATGCGAGGCTCCTCAGCGCGCCAGTCTCAGGCCGGCATACTGCCAGCGCGAGCCCGGCACGAAGAAATTGCGGTACGTGGCACGGATATGGCTGCGCGGCGTGGCGCAGGACCCGCCCCGCAGCACCATCTGGTTGATCATGAACTTGCCGTTGTATTCCCCCACCGCGCCGGCAGCCGGACGAAAGCCCGGATACGGCAGGTAGGCGCTCTGCGTCCATTCCCACACCCCGCCCAGGAAATCCGTCGCCTCGGCGCGCAGGCGCCTCGGATGCAGCAGCCCCGACTCGGCGAAGTCCCCTTCGGCCAGCAGGGTGGAGCCCTCGGCCATTGCCTGCGTCGCAGCCCGCTCCCACTCCTGCTCCGTCGGCAGCCGGGCACCCGCCCAGCGCGCATAGGCGTCGGCCTCGTAGTAGCTCAGGTGGCAGACGGGTTCGGCCGGATCCACCGGGCGCGGACCGGCCGCCGTGTGGCACGTCCACCGGCCGTCGTCCCGCATCCAGTACAGCGGCATGTCCCAGCCGCCCCGCACGCGCGCGTCCCAGCCGTCGGACAGCCACAGGTCCGGCCGGCCATAGCCGCCGTCCTCGATGAAGGCCAGGTATTCCGCATTCGAGACCGGACGCCGCGCCAGCTCGAACGCCTCCACCCACGCGCGGTGCCGGGGCGCTTCGTTGTCAAAGGCAAAACCGTCGCCCGCATGCCCCAGGTCCACCAATCCCGCGTCGTAGCGCTGGAACGCCGCCGGTCCTGGATCCACCGCGGGCGCTTCGGCCGGAGCCGGCCGCCATCCGGGCAACAGGGGGTTGTGCCAAAAGTGGTGCTTCAGGTCGGTCGCGATCAGCTCCTGATGCTGCTGCTCGTGATGCAGGCCGAGCTCGACCAGCGCCAGCGCCTGGGGCGGCGCCGCATCGTCCATCCATTCGAGCAGACGCTCCAGCACCGACTGCTGGTAGGCCATGACCCGGTCCAGCGAAGGACGCGAGAGCAACCCCCGCTGCCCGCGCGGATGGCGCTCGCCCACGCCCACGTAGTAGGAGTTGAACAGTTCGCGGAAGGCGGGGTCGAAGGGCCGGAAATCCGGCTGCCACGGCTCGAGCACGAAGGTCTCGAAGAACCACGCCACGTGGCCGACGTGCCACTTGGCCGGACTGGCCTCGGGCATGGACTGCAGCATGCAGTCCTCGGGCGTCAGCCCGTCCAGCAACGCCAGCGTGGCCTCGCGCACCCCCGCCACGCGGCGGGCCAGCAGTTCGGGAACGAACACATCGTCGCGCGCGTTCATCGCTGCGCCAGGAAAACGCCGAACCACGAACGCGGGTCGGTCCACATGTTGCGCACCGAGAACCCCGCCTGCGCCAGCATCGCATCGAACTGCGCCGGCGTGTACTTGTACGAATGCTCGGTCACGATGTCCTCGCCGGCCTCGAAGATCCGCTCCGACGATCCCCAGCGCACGCGCTGCCGCTGCCTGGCCCGCAACCGCATTTCGATGCGGCCATGGCCGTCGTCGAAACGCGATTCATGGTCGAATTCGGCGGGCTGGAAGTCGCTGCCCAGCACCCGGTTGCACACGCGCAGCACGTTCCGGTTGAATGCCGCCGTCACCCCCAGATCGTCGGCATAGGCGCGCTGCATCACGCGCCTGTCCTTGCGCAGGTCGGCGCTGATCAACAGGCTGCCCCGCGGGCCGGCCTGTCGGCAGATCGAGGCCATCAGCGCGACGGCCCGCTCGGGGTCGAAATTGCCGATGGACGATCCGGGGTAGAAGAATACCGGCGGCTGCTCCTGGGTGTCGGCCAGGTGCCGGCGCAGGTCCAGATCCCCCGAGAAATCCGCCTCCACCGCCACGCAGGCGACCTGCGGGAATTTGCGGCCCAGCGCCGCCACCTCGTGCCGCAGGCAGTCGGCGGCAATGTCCACGCCCAGGTACCGGCAGGCGTCCACGTGGGCGAGCCAGGCACGCGACTTCGCGCAATCCCCGCAGCCCAGGTCCACCCATTGGAGGCGGCGCGGCAGAGCACCGGCAATGGCCGCGCGATGGGCCTCGAAGATCGCCCGCTCGGTGCGCGTCGGGTAGTACTCCTCGAGTTCGCAGATGGCGTTGAACAGCACGCACCCTTGCGCGTCGTAAAGGAATTTCGGATCGATGCGGGCCTGTTCAGCCCGCAGCCCCGCGGCCAGTTCCGCCGCGCGATTGTCGAGCGGCGCGGTCTCGGCGCGCCGCCCGGGGGACGGCGCGCCTTCCATCGAAAAAGCGGTGTCGTTCCCGGCCATCCTGTGCGCGGGACCTCGAAGCATGGTTGTCAATATGGGCTCCTTGGGACAGCGGCAGAGTGTCCTTCCCCCGGCCGTAGCAAGCGCGATGCCTGCCCTGGCCGCCGGACATGGCCCCTATCTATACGCTTGTCGCTTCCCGGGGGACAGGAATGGGATGTAACCCTTGCCTACGACGCTGCAAAAAGGGGCGGTATTCGACCGTAAACCGAAACAAACTATGGCGGCCACCCCAGTTTTTCCCTCATGGGCCAGCCTCTAAGCTTGTAACGGTCGCGGCGGATCGCCTCCGCCCCCTCTCTCTCATCGTCAAGGAGCTTCCATGAATCTCGCCATCATCGGCGCCACCGGCAACGTCGGCAGCCGCCTCGTCAACGAAGCCCTGGCCCGCGGCCACCATGTCACCGCCATTGCACGCCATGCCTCCAGGCTGGCCGCGCGCCCCGGACTGGACACGCTGGACATCGACCTGGCCGACGGCGCGAAACTGGCCTCGGCCCTGCGCGGCCAGGACGCGGTCGTCAGCAGCGTCCGCTTCGCCACCTCGCCCCTTGCCAGCGTCCTCGGCCCCGTCAGGCAGGCCGGCGTTCCGCGGCTGCTGGTGGTGGGCGGCGCCGGCAGCCTGGAAGTGGCCCCGGGCGCCGCGCTGGTGGATAGGCCGGCGTTCCCGGCCGAATACAAGACCGAGGCATTGGCCGGCCGTGACTGGCTGGACGCCCTGCGAGCGGAAAAGGACCTGGATTGGACCTTCCTGTCGCCGTCGGCGCTGTTCGTGCCCGGCGAGCGCACGGGCACGTTCCGCCTGGGCGGCGATGCGCTGCTGACCGCCGCGGACGGCCGCAGCTGGATTTCCATGGAAGACTTCGCCATCGCGATGCTGGACGAAGTGGAAAAGCCCGCGCACACGGGCCGGCGCTTCACCGTGGGCTACTGATCGCGTCGCGGGCGAACAACGCGAAGCGCGATGCCCGCCCCGGGGGCGTTACATGTGGCGACGATTGCAACAGCCCGCACAAACCGCCGCACGGGAATCGCCCATACAGTGGGGTCATCGCAGTCTCGGAGAATCTGTATGAAACGGCTGGCAATGGCAGGGCTGGTGGGCGCGGCCCTGTTGGCCCTCAGTGCGACGGCCCAGGCCCGCGTGAGCGTATCCATAGGCATCGGCATACCCGGTATCGTCTATGGTCCGCCTCCGGTGTACATGGCTCCCGCTCCGGTCTATATGCCGCCTCCCGTCATGGTGGTCCCGGGGCCGGTCGGCTACGTGCCTTATGACCCGTACTGGCGCGAGCGCCGGTGGGAACAGGAGCGGCGCTGGGAGCGTGAACGGCGCTATCGGGAAGAACGCCACTATCGGCGCCACGGCTACCGCGACTGAACGACGGCCCCTTGCACGGGGCCGTTTCCTTTTGCCGCCGGCCGCCGGGGGGCGCGACCGAATGTCGCGAGTTGAGGCAGATCATTGTCACGTCCTACCGAGCACTGATACCTTAGGGGCAGCCCAACGTACAACGGGAGTACGCCCCTGTCCCGCCCCGCCCGCGCGCGCTCCGGCGACGCGCTCCGCCCTTCCCCCGGCGACTGGCTGCAACTGGCCGGATCGCTGACGTGGCTGGTCCAGGCCGGCATCCTGGCCTCGGCGGTGCAGCGCATGGCGGCGGATCCGGGCGACGTGGCCGCGGGCCTGATCGCCGCCGCCTGTTTCCTGCTTGCCGGCGTCCTGCGCGCGGGCTGCGATGCGTGGGGGGCGCGCCTGAGCTTCCAGGTCGCGCGGCGCCGCCTGTCGACACTGCGCGCCACCGCGGTCGATGCGCTGGCGAACGGCTCTCCGCTGGACAAGCGGCGCCCCGCCGCCGGCCACGCGGCCAGCGTGCTGGCCGAACAGGCCGATGCCGCGCTGCCCTATCTGGCCCGCTACCCCGCCATCCAGTTGAAGATCCTGGTCGTGCCGCTGGCCATCCTTGCGGCCGTCGCGCCGCTGTCGTGGGTCGCGGCGCTGGTCCTGCTGGCCTCGGCCCCGCTGATCCCGGTGTTCATGGCGCTGGTGGGCTGGCGCGCCCAGCGCGCCAGCCAGGCCCATCTGGCCGAGATGGGCACGCTGAACGCCTTCCTGCTGGATCGCCTGCGAGGCCTGGCCACGCTGCGGGCGCTGGATGCCGTCGACGCCACCACCGGACGGCTGGCATACGTTGCACAAACGCTGCGTACGCGTACCATGGCGGTACTGCGCATCGCCTTCCTGTCCTCGGCGGTGCTGGAATTGTTTTCCGCCATCGGGGTCGCCATGGTCGCGGTCTACGTAGGATTCCACCTGCTGGGCACCTTGCCCTTCGGCACCTGGGGCAGTCCGCTCACCCTCGGCCAGGGGCTCTTCGTCCTGCTGCTGGCCCCCAGCTTCTTCGAGCCGCTGCGCGACCTCTCCACGGCCTGGCATGACCGGGCCGCGGGCCGGGCGGCGCTGGAGGCGCTGCGCGCGCTTTCCTCGGCGCCGTCGAAGCTGGTGGGCGGCGCCGCGCCCTTCCCGCCGTCCGGCAACGGACCCGCGCACCGTCCGCCGCCCGCCGTCGAACTCGTTCAACTGCGCTTCGCCCACGCCGATGCGGCGCCATCGGTCATCGACGGCCTGGACCTGCGCGTGGCACCTGGCGAACGAGTGGCCATCATGGGGCCGAGCGGGGCGGGCAAGTCGACGCTGCTGGCGCTGATCGCCGGCCTCGTACCCGCCCAGTCCGGAGCCGTCGTCATCGACGGCGTGGCGCTGGATGGCCAGAGCGCGCCGCGACTGCGGGCACGCATGGCCTGGATCGGGCAGAAGCCGCATGTCTTCGCCGGCACGCTGGGCGCCAACGTCGCCCTGGGCCGCCCGGACGTCAGCGTCCAGGCCGTGGGCCGCGCCCTGGAGGCTGCGACGCTGGGGCAGCTGGCGGGGCGCGAAGCCGGTCGCCCGCTGGGCGAGTCCGGCATCGGCCTGTCGGGCGGCGAATGCCTGCGCCTGGCGATGGCCAGGGCGGCCGCCGCGCCCGGCAGCGACTTGTGGCTGGCCGACGAACCCACCGCCCACCTGGACGCCGCCACGGCCCGGGAACTGACCCGCCGGCTGCTGGCCGAGTCCGCGGGCAGGACCCTGATCGTCGCCACGCACGACCCCGAACTGGCCTCGCGCATGGACCGCGTGATCGACCTTGCCGCGCCGCGCGCGATGCCGGCAGATGCGGAAACGGCCCCGCTGGCCGCCTTGGGAGCGGCCTCATGAAAGCTTCCATCCACGCCGTGCTGCGGCTCTTTTTCGCCGACCGGCGCAGCCTGCTGTGGGGCGGCGTCGCGCTGGCCGCGCTGACGGTTTGCGCCGGCATGGGGCTGCTGGGCCTGTCCGGCTGGTTCATCACCGCCACCGCGCTGGCCGGACTGGCCGCCGGCACCGCCCTCGCCTTCGACGTGTTCACCCCCGGCGCCGGCATACGGCTGCTGGCCCTGGTCCGCACCGCGGCCCGCTACGGCGAGCGGGTCGTCACCCACGACGCGGCGCTCGCGGTCATCGCCGCGCTGCGTCCGCGCCTGTTCGCGGGCTGGGCCCGGCCCGAGGCCGCGCGCAGGCTGCTCGCGCGGCCGGCCCGGCTGCTGTTCCGCCTGACCGCCGACGCCGACGCGCTGGACGCCCTATACCTGCGCCTGCTGGTGCCGGCCGGCGCCGCCTGTGCCGCGATCGCCCTGGTCGGCGTCATGCTGGGCGTGGTCAGCCTGCCGCTGGGCGTGGCCATGGCCGGCTGGCTGCTGGCCACGGGCGCCGGCATCCTGGCCTGGACCGCGCGCCGCAGCCGCCGCGCCGCCTGTCGCCGCGCCCATGCGATCGAAGCCCTGCGCGCGCAGGCCATCGACCTCGTCTCCGGCCAGACCGAACTCGCCATGGCCGGCCGCCTGACGGCGCAATGCCGGATGCTGGCCCGGACCGAGCACCGGCTGGCCGCCGCCGACGACACCATCAACCGCGCCGACGCACAAGGCGGTTTCCTTCAGGCCGTGGCGGGCACCGCGGCCCTGGCCGCCACGCTCGCGGCCTGCGTCCTGCTGGTCGCCGGTTCGGCCATCGGCGCCCCCGTGGCGGCGCTGGCCCTGCTGCTCGTGCTGGCAAGCGCCGAACCGTTGACGCCGCTGCGGCGGGGGACGCTGGAGCTGGGCCGCACCCTGCTGGCCATCCGCCGCCTGGCGCCTCGGCTGGACGCGCCGGCAACAGCCCCGGTCCGCGCCGCCTCCGGCGACATCCTGGTCGAACATGCCAGCCTGCGCCACGACAGCCGGCCCGGCGTGCCCGCCAACGTGGCCCTGGAAAACATCACCCTGACGATCCGGCCCGGCGAACGCGTGGCCGTGATCGGCCCCAGCGGCGCCGGCAAGTCGACGCTGCTGGCCCTGGTGGCGGGCGAGCGGCTGCCCTCCACCGGACGAGTCCAAGCCCCCGCCTCCTGCCTGCTGACGCAACGCACCGAGCTGTTCCAGGACAGCGTGCGCGACAACCTGCGCCTGGCCCGACCCGACGCCGGCGACGACGCATTGTGGGCCGCGCTGCAGGCCTCCGGCCTGGACCAGGCCATCGCCGCCCTGCCCGCCGGCCTGGACACGCGCCTGGGCGAAGGCGGCCTGGGCCTGTCGGCGGGACAGGCCCGCAGGCTCGCGCTGTCACGGCTGTTCCTGCGCCCCACTCAGTTGTGGCTGCTGGACGAACCCACGGAAGGACTGGACGCGCCGACCGCGCGCGACGTGGTGGCCCGGCTGGCCGGGCAGGCGCGCGATCGCACCCTGCTCATCGCCACCCACATCCGGCGGGAAGCCGCCCTGGCGGACCGCATCGTCGTGCTGGCCGACGGCACCGTGGCCGCCGACCTGCGCCGCGGCACCCCCGCCTTCGATCATCGACTTCACACCCTGCGCCCGGACTGAGGAGGAAGCTGGCACCATGGACCTCGACATCGTTTCACTCTCGCGCCTGCAGTTCGCACTGACGGCGCTCTACCACTTCCTTTTCGTCCCGCTCACGCTGGGCCTGTCGGTCGTCATCGCCATCATGGAGACGGTCTACGTCATGACCGGGCGCAAGATCTGGCGCCAGATGACCAAGTTCTGGGGCACGCTGTTCGGCATCAACTTCGTGCTGGGCGTGGCCACCGGCCTGGTGATGGAATTCCAGTTCGGCATGAACTGGAGCTATTACAGCCACTACGTGGGCGACATCTTCGGCGCGCCGCTGGCCCTGGAAGGCCTGATGGCCTTCTTCCTGGAAGCGACCTTCGTCGGCCTGTTCTTCTTCGGCTGGAACAAGCTGTCGCGCGTCGGGCACCTGGTGGCGACCTGGTGCGTGGCGCTGGGCTCGAACTTCTCGGCGCTATGGATCCTGATCGCCAACGGCTGGATGCAGAACCCCGTGGGCTCGGCCTTCAACCCCGAAACCATGCGTATGGAAGTCACCGACTTCTTCGCCGTGCTGACGAACCCGGTGGCGCAGGCCAAGTTCGTGCACACGGTGTCGGCCGGCTACGTGACCGCGTCGGTGTTCGTACTGGGCGTGTCGGCCTGGTACCTGCTGAAGGGCCGGCACATCGACGTGGCCAAACGCTCGATGACGGTGGCCGCTTCGTTCGGCCTGGCCTCGGCGCTATCGGTGGTGGTCCTGGGCGATGAAAGCGGCTACCTGTCGACCGAGCACCAGAAGATGAAGCTGGCCGCCATCGAAGGCATGTGGGAAACCGAACCCGCGCCCGCGCCCTTCACCATCGTCGGCATTCCCGACCAGCAGGCCCGCGAGACCCACTACGCCGTCCGCGTCCCGGCCGTCATGGGCCTGATCGGCACGCGCTCGCTCACCACCGAGATTCCCGGCATCACCACGCTGGTCGATCACGCGCGCGAGCGCATAGGCAGCGGCATCATCGCCTTCGACGCCTTGCAGCGCATCCGCGCGGCGGGCAGCTCCGCCGCCATCGCGCCGGCCGACCGCGACGCCTTCGAGCAGCATGGCAGCGACCTCGGCTACGCCCTGCTGCTCAAGCGCTACCTGGACGACCCGCGCCAGGCCACGCCCCAGCAGATCGACCAGGCCGCCTGGGACACCGTGCCCATGGTCCTGCCGCTGTTCTGGGCGTTCCGCATCATGGTCGGACTGGGCTTCTTCTTCATCCTGCTGATGGCAACGTTCTTCATCCTGTCGGCCCGCCGCCGGCTCGATGCGCACCGCTGGCTGCTCAAGGTCGCGGTGTTCGCCATCCCGCTGCCCTGGATCGCCGCCGAAATGGGCTGGATCGTGGCCGAGTTCGGCCGCCAGCCCTGGGTGATCGAAGGCGTGCTGCCTACCGCCGCGGCCGTCTCCGACCTGGGCGCGGGAACGGTGCTGATGACCATACTGGGCTTCACCGCGCTCTACACCGTGCTGTTCATCGTCGAGATGGGCCTGATGCTGCGCGCCATCCGCAAGGGCGTGGAGCCCGACCCCGATCCGGAAGTCCGGCTCGTGGCCCCGCACCTGTCCCAACGTCTGACCGCCCAGGAGTAAGCCATGATTCTGCACACACTCATCGACTACGACGTGCTGCGCCTGATCTGGTGGGCGCTGCTGGGCATCCTGCTGATCGCGTTCGCGCTGACCGACGGCTTCGACCTGGGGACGGGCATGCTGCTGCCCTTCGTCGGCCGCACCGACGTCGAACGGCGCGTGGTCATCAACACCATCGGTCCCGTGTGGGAAGGCAACCAGGTCTGGCTGATCCTGGGCGGCGGCGCGATCTTCGCCGCCTGGCCGCCGCTGTACGCGGTGTCCTTCTCGAGCTTCTACCTCGCGATGTTCGCCATCCTGTTCGCGCTGATCCTGCGGCCGGTGGGCTTCAAGTACCGCAGCAAGCGCGAAAGCACGCGCTGGCGCACGACCTGGGACTGGGCGCTGTTCGCCGGCGGCCTGGTACCCTCGCTGATCCTGGGCGTGGCGATGGGCAACGTGCTGCTGGGCGTGCCGTTCCGGCTCGACGGCGACCTGCGCATTTTCTACGACGGCAGCTTCTTCGGACTGCTGTCCCCCTTCGCCCTACTGTGCGGCCTGGTGTCGGTCACGATGCTGCTCACGCAGGGCGCGTGCTGGCTGGTCCTGAAGACGCGTGGCGAGGTGGCCGAACGCGCCCGCGGCTACGGCAGCGTGGCGGCGTTCCTGACGCTGCTGCTGTTCGCGCTGGGCGGCATCGCGCTGTGGGCCTGGGTGGACGGCTACCGCATCACCAGCACCATAGACCCGCTGGGTTCGTCCAATCCGCTGCGCAAGACGGCCGAAATCGCCTCGGGTGCCTGGTTCGACAACTACGCGGCCCACCCGTGGCTGATGCTGGCACCGGCCGCCGGCCTGGCGGGCTCGGCGCTGGCCCTGCTGCTGCTCCGGCTGCGCAGCGAGATCGGCGCGCTGCTGGCAAGTTCACTGGCCATCCTGGGCATCATCCTGAGCGTGGGCGTCTCGATCTTTCCGTTCCTGCTGCCCTCGTCCGCCGACCCGCGAGCCAGCCTGACGGTCTGGGATGCCTCGTCCAGCCACCTGACGCTGTTCATCATGCTGGTCGCATCGGGAATCTTCATCCCGCTCATCGTCGCCTACACGTCCTGGGTCTACCGGGTCCTGTGGGGCAAGGTCGACGAAGCGGCCGTGAAGGATCCCGGCAATCACGCCTACTGACGCACCTGGGAGGAACGAGCATGTGGTACTTTTCCTGGATACTGGGGTTGGGTCTGGCGGCGACGTTCGCCGTCCTGAACGCCATGTGGTACGAGCTCAGAGAGCAAGACGAGTAAGTCCTTCCATCGGAGATATCGAGCAGTATGAAGACTTGGGATCAACGCTTTTCCGAACCTGGCTACAAGTACGGAACCGCGCCCAACCGCTTCCTGGCCGAGCAGGAACCCCGCCTGCCGGCGGGCAGCCGGGTGCTATTGCCCGGCGACGGCGAGGGCCGCAACAGCGTGTGGCTGGCCGAGCGCGGGCATCAGGTGCTGGCGGTCGACAATTCGCAGGTCGGCCTGGACAAGGCGCTGACCCTGGCGTCGAACCGGGGCGTCACCATCACCACGCTGAACGCGGACCTGGCGGCCTGGGCGCCGCCTCCCGCCACCTGTGCCGCGGTCGTGCTGGTCTACGTCCACCTGCCCAGCGCCTTCCGGGCCGACGCCCACCGGCGCCTGGCGGGCGCGCTGGCTCCCGGCGGCTGGCTGATCCTGGAGTCCTTCCATCCCCGCCAACTGGCCTACCAGAGCGGCGGTCCCCGCGACGCCGACATGCTGAGCGACCTCGCCACGATACGCGCGGATTTCAGCGGCCTGCTCGAGGAAGTGCAGGGCTGGGAAGGCGAGGTGGAACTGGACGAAGGGGACGGGCACCGCGGGCCGGCCTTCGTGACCCGCTACGTGGGCCGCAAGCCCACCGTCTGAATCCCTTTCGGGTACCACCTGGGCGTATCCGGCATTTCCCTCTAGAATAAGAATAGTTATTATTTGCCTTTTCCTTATTCAAGACGGGAAACCCATGTCCACCTCCACCCTCCGTATCTGGGGATGGCCGCTCGTGCTGGGCGCGCTGACCGCGACAGGACTCATTTCCGCCCTGGTTTCCGATAGCTGGGGCGACGCCTGGTCTTGGGCGGGACTGGGCGTCCCGGTCGCCACCATGCTGTGGTTCGGCCTGCGGCGCCAGCCCGACCGCCCGCGTTTCCACGCCTCGACCCGCAGGCGCGCATGACAGGCCGCGCGCTCTTCCCGCCCTTCCAGGAACCCTGACCCATGCCCTCCGCCCGTGCCCTGAAGACCTGGTCCTGGCTGCACAAATGGAGCAGCCTGATCTGCACGCTGTTCATGCTGCTGCTATGCCTGACCGGCTTGCCGCTGATCTTCCATCACGAACTGGGCCACCTGCTGGGCACCGAGGTCGAGGCGCCCGACCGGACGGACGACCGGGCCCGTGTCAGCCTGGACCGGGTGCTGGAGGTCGCGCAGGCACGCCATCCCGATCGCGTCATCCAGTTCGTCTCGCAGGACGAGGAAGACGACCGCGTCTGGTTCGTCACGCTCACCCCCACGCCCGCGCCCACCGACGACTTCCGCTCGGTGGCGGTGGATGCCCGCACCGGCGAAGTACTGGCCGAACCGCGCTTCGACGAAGGATTCATGTACGTCATGCTCAAGCTGCACGTGGACCTGTTCGCGGGGCTGGCGGGCAAGCTGTTCCTGGGCTTCATGGGGCTTCTGCTGCTGGTGGCCATCGTCACCGGCGCGGTGCTGTACGGGCCCTTCATGAAGAAACTGGAATTCGGCGACGTGCGGCGGCACCGCGCGCCCCGCGTCAAGTGGCTGGACCTGCACAACCTGCTGGGCGTGGTCACGCTGGTCTGGGCCTTCGTCGTGGGCGGCACCGGCATGATCAACACCTGGGCCGACCTGATGATCAAGTATTGGCAGTACGACCAGTTGAGCGCGCTGCTGGCGCCCTATCAGGGCCAGCCGGTCACGCCGCCCGCCCAGCGTGCCTCGCTGCAGAGCTCGATGGAAGCCGCGATGGCCGTCGCGCCGCACACCCGGCTGTCCTTCATCGCCTTCCCCGGCACGGCTTTCTCCAGTCCGCACCACAACACCTTCTTCCTGGCCGGCAACGAGCCGCTTACTTCCAAGCTGTTGCAGCCGGTGCTGATCGACGCCCAGACCGCCGAGGTCACCGCCTCGCCCAAGCTGCCCTGGTACCTGACGGCACTGCTGGTATCCCAGCCGCTGCACTTCGGCGACTACGGCGGCATGCCCATGAAGATCCTGTGGGCGCTGCTGGATCTGGCCACGATCATCGTGCTGGGCAGTGGGCTGTACCTGTGGGTGAAGAGGCGGCAACCGGCCGCCGCTACGGCCCGGAACACGCGCGCCACGGCCTAGCGACAGCCTCGGAACAGCCCGCGCGGGTGTGGCGATCCGCTATAGTAGCCACACCCAGCTTGGTTGCCGCGTGCATGTCCCACCCCGCACCTTCCCCCGACGCCCATCCGGCGATTTCGCCCGACATCTATTCGTTCTCGGACCTGTCCTCGCGGCCGGCCTCCGTGCAGCAGGCATACGCCCACGTGCGCAACGGCATCCTGGCCGGCCGCTATCCCGAGGGCGCGCGCATCACGGAAAAGGAAGTCGCTGAGGCGCTGGGGCTGTCGCGCACTCCTGTGCGCGAAGGCATACGGCTGCTGGTGGCCGATGGCTTCCTGGTGCTGCGACCCAACGCCGGCGCCACCGTGCGGATCTGGTCGGCTCCGGAAATCCGCGAGATCTATGCGGCGCGCATCCTAGTCGAATCGGAACTGGCCGCGCTGGCGGCCGAACGCATGGATGCGGCGACGCTGGCGGAACTGCGCGAGGTCCAGGACGAGATGGAATCGCGCGGGCCGGACGTCAGCCCCGTCAACCTCGACCGCATCAGCACCCTGAACCGGCGCTTCCATGCGCTGATCTACGATGCGGCCGGCAACCCACGCCTGCGCAGCATGCGCGCCAAGGCCGTCGAGATCAAGGTCATCCTGGGCACGCGGCGCAGCTATGACCGCGAGCGCCTGGCACGCACCTTCCAGCATCATCGCGAATTGCTCGACGCCTTCACGGCGCGCGATCCCGCGTGGGCGCGCGCCGTCATGCACTGCCATCTGCGGTCCGCGCAGTTCGCGCTGCTCGACCATCCCCACGCCGCCCAGGATTGAGCCCTGCGGCGCGCTCTGCGTCAGTAGTGCGACAACAGCCGGCCCAGCCCCTGGACCTTGTCGGGAATGCCGACCTGGCGCAGGGCATGCCAGTAAGTGGCGGCGTTGATCGCGATCACGGGCTTGTCCAGATACAGCTCGGCCGCCGCAGCCAGCCTCACCATGGACAGGTTGGTGCCAACCTGCACGATGGCATCGACGTCGTCGCCATCGAGTTCGCGTATCGCCTCGCGGCACATCTGGTCGGTGGTGTGCGCGATCAGGACCGGGCTGGGGCGACGCAGGCAGATATCGCGCACCACGGTGAAGCCGCAGTCTTCGAAGAAACGCCGCACCTCGGCATTGGCCACCGGAAAGTACGGCGACAGGAACGCCACGCGTCTGGCGCCGTAGGCGTGCAGCGCCGCCTCCAGCGCGAAAGAACCGCAGCTGACCTCGACGCCGGCGCGCTCGCGTATGCCCCGCAGGTAGTCCTCGGCGCCCTTGCGGCCGTTCCAGAAGGTCACGGCCGACATCCCCATGACGAGGTACTGCATCTCGCAGCTCTTGAGGACTTCCGCCGCATGCAGCGTGTTGGACGAAATCGCTTCCACCAGACGCAGGAAATCCTCGTTGTCGTCCACCCTCATGTCGGGGATCTCGATACGGCTGTAGTGATTGGTGACCCCGACCGGCCGCATATCATCGAAATCCGGCTGCACGATGGTATTCGTGGACGGTCCCAATACCCCGAACTTCATCCGGTAACCCAGGTGATCCATCTTGGACTCCTCAAGAAATGGCGGCAAGCAGCGCGTCGCGGTCCATCACGTCCGCGTACTTCTGCCGCAAGTCGAACAGGCTGGCCTGGTGCGGGCCCTGCGCGCGATCGCCCACGCAGTCCTCCACCACCACCGTCATGAAATCGTGCTGCATGGCGTCGATGGCCGTGGCGCGCACGCAGCCGCTGGTCGTGCAGCCCACCACCACGGCGGTATCCACGCCCCGTGCGCGCAGCCAGTCGGCCAGGCCCGTGGCGAAGAAGGCGGATGCGCTCTGCTTGCGCACGATACGCTCTCCAGGCTCGGGCGCGAGCAGGGACAGGATCTGCGAACACTCGGCGTTCTCGGTGAAGCGGGTCAGCGCGGGCGCCTTGCGGCAGAACACATTGTGGTCGCTGCCGTCGTCGGCGAACACCACGCGGCTGTGCGCCACGGGCAGTCCCAGGCCGCGGAAGGCCTGCAGCAGGGTCAGCGAGCGCTCGGCCGCATCGGCCACGTGGCGGCCGCCCAGCAGCGCTGGATCGACGAATCCGTTCACGAAATCGACCAGCACCAGCCCACAGCGCCGCCCCACACCCGACGGCCGGCCCAGCCCTTGCCGTTCATAGACGTCGATTTCGCTCATGCCTGTCCCTCTTCGTCGAGCGTACGATACCGGGCATCGAAACGTTCTACCCAGTCGAAACCCATCAGTCGGGAAAAATCGGCGAACGGATAGCAGGGCCCAATGGGCAGGCGGCCCTCGCCCAGCGCCCCGTACGCGTCGGCGCAGGCCTGCGCCGACGCCAGCAGCGCGGCCGTCGGATAGATGACGAGCCTGGCGCCCAGTTCATGGAGCTCGTCCGGAGTCATGAGCGGCAGCCGCGCGCCATGCCCCATGTTGACCATGAGAGGAACCCCCATGCAGCCGGCGAACGCGCGGATCTCGTCGCGCGACTCCGGCCCTTCGACGAACACCACGTCGGCGCCGGCGCGCGCGTAGCGCTCGGCGCGGCGCAGCGTCTCGTCCAGGCCCAGGCCGGTGCGCGCATCGGTGCGGGCGATGATCACCGTGCCAGCGTCCTCGCGCGTGTCCAGCGCCACCTTGATGCGCGCCTCCATCTCGGCGGCCGGCACCACCTTGCGGCCCCGCATGTGGCCGCAGCGCTTGGGATAGACCTGGTCTTCCAGCTGGATGGCCGCGGCGCCCGCGCGCTCGTAGCCGCGCACGGTATGCATGACGTTGATCAGCCCGCCGTAGCCGGTATCCGCGTCGCAGATCAACGCGGCCTCGCTGACCATCGCCATTTGCCGGACCCGGTCCAGCATGTCGGTGCCGTTGGCCAGGCCGGCATCCGGCAGGCCCAGGGCCGCCGCGACCACGCCGTAGCCGCTCATGAACAGCGCTTCGAATCCCGCCCGCTCCGCCAGCCGTACCGAGATCAGATCGTGGACACCGGGCGCGACGATGGGCCCGGGGCCGGCCAGCGCCGCGCGCAGCCGCTGCCGTCGCGCCGAGGGCGGGCGCGTCGCATAGCCATTGTTCACGCGATGCTCCCGGCCCGCTCCAGCGCGTCGAACATCGACGTCTTGCGGATGTAGGCCAGCGCGGCCTCGGGGTCCGCGGCCGTGGCGCGCAATTCGGCATGAATGCGCGAACGGACGGACTCGTCGCGCTCTTCGATGAGC
Organism: Pigmentiphaga sp. H8; assembly: GCF_003854895.1. Lineage (NCBI taxonomy): Bacteria > Pseudomonadati > Pseudomonadota > Betaproteobacteria > Burkholderiales > Alcaligenaceae > Pigmentiphaga > Pigmentiphaga sp. H8. The sequence continues at coordinate 3,711,581 of NZ_CP033966.1, forward strand.
TGTTTGTTGCGGGCCGTGTTGGCGTTGATGTATTCGATGGCGACCGTGCGCCGCTGACGCTCGTACTGATCCAGCAGGCTGTCCGGCGCCCGTCCCGTGATGACCTCGATCAGCTTGGCGGCAAGATTGAAGGCGTCGTGCACGCCGCCGTTCATGCCCATGCCGCCCAGGGGATTGTTGATGTGCGCGGCATCGCCCGCCAGCAACACGCGTCCCAGCCGGAACCGGCTTGCCACGCGTTGATGCACCTTGTAGAGCGTGCGGTGGACGATCTCGTAGGCGCCGGCGCGGGGCAGAAGGCCCTGCAGACGGGCCTCGATGACCTCGTCCGACAGCACGTGCTCGTCCGACTCATGTTCGGCGGTGGGAAACAGTACCCGCCACAGCGATGGCACTTTCAACATCACGCACCACTCGTCGGGGTCCGACACATAGTTCACCCACGACAGGTTGTCGAAGTGCGACTCGAACGGGAAATCGGTGGAAACGACCAGGAAGCGCTCGGGATAGGTATAGCCCTCGAACTCGATGCCCAGGCTGCGGCGGACCGTGCTCCAGGCGCCATCCGCGCCGATCAGGTAGTCGCCGCGCACGTCTTCCATGCCGCCCGCCGTCCGGATCCGGATCGTGGCTGACTCCTCGTCCTGCCGCGCCGCTTCGACGGCGCAGCCGAAGCGCAGTGTCACACGGGGATGGTTTTCCAGCTTCCTGACCAGTTCGGCATTGAGCTTCCACTGCTCGCACTGCAGACGAAACGGATAGCGCGTGCTGCCGGCCAGGCGTTCCAGGTCGAACTCGGCGATCAGGCCCTTGCGCCGGTCGCGCTGCTGAGTCATCCGCGCCTTCAGGCCCGAGGCCACCAGCACGTCCGAGATACCGTAGGGCGCCAGCATGTCGAGGGTGGGAGGATGGAAGGTCGACGCCCGCAAATCCTCCATGACGTCGGCGTTGCGCTCGAACACTTCCACGTCCACGCCCGCCTCGGCCAGCACCATCGCGCTGACCAGCCCCACCGGGCCCGCCCCAGCCACCAGAACCTTTGCCTTAGCCATTTTCCACTCACTTTGTACACAATCTATTCGAATAGTGATACGAACGAGCGAAAAAGTCCAGCCATTGCATTTGCCTCACCGACATGGAGAGAACTCGTCAGAATGCGCACAAAACAAGGGAAAACTGCACCAATCCTGGAACCTATAGAGAACGGACTCAAACTCTCCGACCCTATCGATCTTTAATCCCGGAATTACGGATTAACACCGATTGTGTACAAAAAGAGCCCTTCCTACCATGGACACACAGCTGCCTGGCACGCCTCGTGCCTGTACCGAACCGCTCCCCCACGTTTGAGGAATACGCACCATGCGCACCAAGCTTCTCAAGGCCTGCTGTCTCGCCCTGGCTACCGCGGCCCTCGGCGCCGGTCCCCTGGCCCACGCCGACGACGCCTACCCTTCCCGCCCGATCCGCATGATCATCGGCGGTGCCGCGGGCGGATCCTCGGATGTGTTCGCCCGCGCGATCAGCGAGCACATGAGCGTGACGCTGGGCCAGCCCATCGTCATCGAATACAAGCCGGGCGCGGGCACCAATATCGGCACGGAGTACGTGGCGCGCGCCAAGCCGGACGGCTACACCATTCTGCTCAACGGCCTGCCCATGGTGGCCAATCCGCACCTCTTCCCCGATCTGTCGTTCAACCCCGCCACCGATTTCATTCCTATCTCGGGAGTGTCGAAGATGACCAACGTCGTCACGGTCAATTCGACAGTGCCGGTCAAGACCCTGGCCGAGCTCATCGCCGCCGCCAAGAAGGCGCCCGACCGCTTCGTCTACGGATCCCCAGGCGAAGGCACCTCGACCCACATCGCCGGCGAAATGCTGTCGGCGCGCACGGGCGCGCGCTTCACCCATACCCCCTACCGCGGCAATGCCCAGGCCATGACCGACCTGTTGGGCGGCACGCTGCAGATGGGATTCGTCAATACGCCCGTGGCCGCCCCCTTCCTGAAGGAAGGCCGGCTGCGCGCGCTGGCCGTCACGTCCAAGGTCCGCTCGCCGCTATTGCCGGACGTGCCGACCGTGGCCGAGGCCCTGAACATGCCCGACTTCGACTTCAATGGATGGTTCGGGCTGTTCGCCCCCAAGGGCACGCCCGCAGCGGTAGTCGCCAAGCTGGAACAGGCCACGGCGCAGGCCCTGGCAGACCCCAAGGTCAATAAGATATTCGTCGACGGCGGCGCGGCGACCATGGAACCCGGCTCGGCCGCCTTCGCCAGCTTCCTGGCCGACGAACGGCGCCGCATCGATCCTCTGCTGGAAAAGCGCAACAAATGACCGCCGCCAAGGGGGCTCGCCCCCTTGGACTCAGGCCATGTTGGCGATGACCGATTCCCCGAATCCCGAGCACGACACCTGGGTCGCGCCTTCCATCTGCCGCGCGAAATCGTAGGTCACGCGCTTGGACTGGATGGTGCGCTCCATGGCCGGCAGGATCAGTTCGGCCGCCTCGTGCCAGCCCATGTGCTGCAGCATCATGCGGCCCGACAGGATCTCGGAGCTGGGATTGACGTAGTCCTTGCCGGCGTACTTCGCCGACGTGCCGTGGGTGGCTTCGAACACGGCCACCGAATCGCTCATGTTCGCGCCCGGGGCAATGCCGGCGCCCCCCACCTGCGCGGCCAGCGCCGACGAAAGATAGTCGCCGTTCAGGTTGGGCGTGGCGATCACGTCGAACTCGACCGGGCGCAGCAGCATGGTTTGCGAGAACGCGTCGATCAGGCAGTCCTTGATGAGGATGTCCCGGCCGGTGCGCGGGTTGCGGATGCGGCAGAACGGCCCCGCGTCGATGGTCTCGGCGGCGAATTCGCGGCGGGCGATCTCGTATCCCCAGTCGCGGAACGCGCCCTCGGTGTACTTCATGATGTTGCCCTTGTGCACCAGCGTGACCGAACGGCGGTCGTGGTCCAGGGCGTACTGGATGGCCTTGCGCACCAGGCGCTCGGTCCCCTCGCGCGACACGGGCTTGATGCCGATGCCCGAGGTGGCCGGGAAGCGCAGGTGCTTGGCTCCGAGCTTTTCCTCCAGCACCGTGATCAGCTCCACCGCCTCGGGCGAACCCGCGGCGTATTCGATCCCGGCGTAGATGTCCTCGGAGTTCTCGCGGAAGATGACCATGTTGGTCTTTTCCGGCTGCTTCAACGGCGACGGCACCCCGCGCAGGTACTGGATGGGCCGCAGGCAGACGTACAGGTCCAGCGCCTGCCGCATCATCACGTTCAAGGACCGGAAGCCGCCGCCCGGCGGCGTGCCCAGCGGCCCCTTGATCGCCACGACGAACTCGCGCAACGCGGCCACGGTCTCGTCGGGCAGCCAGCCGCCTTCGCCGTACAGCGTGGTGGCCTTGCGGCCGGCGTAGATTTCCACCCAGTGGATGCGGCGGGCCTCGCCGTAGGCCTTGGCCACGGCCGCGTCGATGACCTTGAGCGCCACCGGCGTGATATCGCGCCCGGTGCCGTCGCCTTCGATATAGGCGACGATGGGCTGGTCGGGCACGTTAAGGGAGAAATCCGCGTTGACGGTGATGCGGCTGCCCTGGGCGGGCACCTGGATATGCTTGTAGGAAGACATGCGGCGTGTTTCCGGAACGATCGTTGAAGCAAGCCGCGTCGCGGCCCTGGCACAGGCCTGGAATTATCCCGTATTCGGCGGACCGGCGCCACGCGGGCAACGGCGGACCGGCCAGGCTCGGCGGGTACAATGTTCCGATGATGTTCAACCCTACCCGAGACCAGGTCCGCCAGTTCTTCGCCGAGACGTGGCGCAAGCATCGCGCCGGCGAAGTCCTGACGCCGCTCGAGGCGACCGCGCTGGACTGGATCCTGGAACACCCGGAATACCACGGCGACCTGGAAAATCCCGAGGCCGCCCAGGCCGACTACAGCGTCGAAGCCGGCCGCACCAACCCTTTCCTGCACCTGTCCATGCACCTGGCGATCGCCGAACAATTGTCGATCGACCATCCGCCCGGCATCCGCGACGCCTACCAGCGGCTCGCCCAGCACAAGGGCGCCCACGACGCCGCGCACGAAATCATGGAATGCCTGGGCCGCGTCGTGTGGGAAGCCCAGCGCCTGGGCACGCCGCTCGATACCGATGCCTATATCGAACTGATCCGCCAACGCGCCGGCTCGTAGGCCGCCGCATCCCCGCCACGCGGTCCTTCAGCAGGCCGGCCACGACATGGACGTCAAGCAGCTCCGATATTTCGTCGCCATTGCCCAGCAGGGCAGCCTTTCCGCGGCGGCGCGGCGCCTGCACGTGGTCCAGCCGGCCTTGAGCCAGGCCCTGGCGGCCCTGGAAACCGAACTCGGCACGCCTTTGTTCACCCGCGGCCCCACGGGCGTGGTCCCGACCACGTCGGGAACGGAACTGCTGCACCATGCGCTGGCCATCCTCAGGCAGATCGATCGGGCCAAGGCTGCCATCCAGTCCACCCTGGACACCGCCAGCGGCCCGGTGCGCATAGGCATCCTGCACAGCGCCGCGCCGGTCGCCTGCGCCCCGCTGTTCACCCGCCTGCGCCAGGAGGCCCCCGGCATCCAGCCCCAGTTGGTGGTGGGCTATTCCGACGCCCTGGCTCAGCGGCTGCGCCGCGGCGAACTGGACCTGGCCATGCTGGTGCTGGCCAGTGACGAGCGGGGAGAATCCGACGCGCATCTGTACGAGGAAAACATCTGCCTGGTGACGCCGGCCAGCCATGCCGGCGGAACCCCGCCGCTGGAACTGCCGAGCCTCCAGGACTTTCCCCTGCTGCTGTCCATGGCACAGCCCCTGCACCAGTCGCTGCTTGCCCTGGCCCAGGCCCGGAAACTCCGGCTGAACATCATGGGCGGCGTGGAGGACATTTCCTCCCTCCTCCTCTTGTGCGAAGCCGGCCAATTCTCCACCCTGCTGCCCGAAGGACTGGCGGGCACGCTGACGCGAGGCACGTCGCTGGTCGTCCGGCGCATCGCCCACCCCGCCTTCTCCCGCCGCGTCGTCGTGCGCGCCTGCCCCGACCTGCCCAAATCCCATGCCGTCATCGCGGCCGAGCGCATCATGAAGGCCACGCTGGCAAGCCAGGCTTGACTGCCCGCCATCACGCGGGGTGATGGCGCTCTCAAAACTTCCTATTACCGGCTCGCCGGCCCCAGCCGCTAGGATCTCGGCTCCGAGACCCTTCCTTCCACGAAGCCAAGCATGCGGCCCAATTTCCTGATGTTCATCGTCGACCAGCTGTGCGCCGATCACCTCGGCTGCTACGGCAACACCACGGTGCGGACCCCGAATATCGACCGGCTCGCCGAGCGGGGCTGGACCAGCTCGAACACCTACGTCGCCACGCCGATCTGCATGCCCAACCGCTCCAGCCTGATGACCGGCCGCATGCCTTCGGCCCACGGCGTCCGCCACAACGGCCTGCCGCTGGGGCTGGAAGCCGTGACCTTCCCGGAGTTGCTGCGCGAGGCCGGCTACGCCACGGCACTGATCGGCAAGTCGCATCTCCAGACCATGACGGACCATGCGCCGCTTCCCGATCCCAGGACGCCCCGCCGGGCCCGCGACGGCGCCCGGCATTACCCCGGGGACTACCTGCAGGAAAGCGTCGCCAGCTGGCGCGGCCACGAACACCTCATGAGCCTGCCCTACTACGGCTTCGGCCATGCGGAGATCGGCATCGAACATGGCGACGACATCAACGGCCACTACCGGCAATGGCTGCGCGGCAAGTGCGCCGACGCGGAAACATGGATCGGCCGGTCCAATGCCCTGCCCAGCGACTACGAGCTGGCGGCGGTCGGCCAGGCCTGGCGCACCCGCGTACCCGAAGCCTTGCACCCCAGCGCGTGGGTAGCCGAGCGGACCTGCGACCGTCTGCGCGCCTATGCGCGGAACGATGCGCCGTTCTTCCTGTATGCCTCGTTTCCGGACCCGCACCATCCCTATACGCCGCCGGGCCGATACTGGGACATGTACCGTCCGGAGGACATGGCGCTGCCCGCCTCCTACCGCTCGGACACTCCGCCGCCCCACCTGGCGTGGCTGCGCCGGCAGCGCGACGCGGGGCGCGCCCACAAGACCTCCATGGCCTGCTTTGCCGCCACGGAACGGGAAGTCCGGGAAGCGACCGCGCTGAACTACGGCTCGATCAGCTTCATCGACGCGAACATCGGCCGCGTGCTGCAGACCCTGGAGGAATGCGGGCTGGCCGACAATACGGTGGTGATCTTCACGGCCGACCACGGCGAATACGGCGGCGATCATCAACTGCTGTTCAAGGGCTCGCTGCACTACCGCAGCCTGATACGCACGCCGCTCATCTGGTCCGGACCCAACGCCCGGCGCATCCGGGAAGACGGTCTGCTCTCGACCATCGACATCGCCCCCACGATCCTGGAGGCGGCGGGCGTCGAGGCCTGCAACGGCATGCAGGGCATGTCCTTCCTGCCCTCGATCCAGGCGCGGCCGTTCCAGGCCCGCGACGCGGTGCTGATCGAAGAGGAAGGCCAACGGACCTATTTCGGCTTCGACGCTCCCGTCCGGATGCGAACCCTGGTCCATCCCCGCTACCGGCTCAGCGTGTATGACGGCGTGGAATGGGGCGAACTCTACGACCGCCTGGACGATCCGCTCGAATGCGCCAACCTCTGGGACAGCGCCGCCCACCGCGACATCCGCGACGCCCTGATCCAGCAGTTGCTGCGCCAGGCCATGGCGCACCCGGACACCGCCCTGTCGCCGCTGGCCGTGGCGTGACGGACAAAATACTGACAAGGAGACAACATGCCCCGCTTCGCAACATCCTGGCTGCTTTGCGCAGGCCTTGCCCCGCTCGCCTGGCAATCACCCGCCCTGGGCGACGACTGGCCGACGCGGCCGGTCAAGCTGGTCGTCTCGCACGCGCCCGGCTCGAGCACCGACATCGTGGCGCGATACATCGCGACCCAGCTTGCCCGCGGCTGGGCCCAGCCGATCGTGATAGAAAACAAGCCCGGCGGCCAGAACATCATCGGCGCCCAGGCCGTCACGCGCGCCTCGCCTGATGGCTACACGCTGTTCTACGGCACCACCGGCGCCCTGGTCAGCAATCTTTATACGATCAAGGGACTGCCCTACGATCCCGTCAAGGACTTCGTCCCCATCCGGTTCATCGGCTACAGCCCGTTCATGATCGCGGCCACCGCCGGGCTGAAGGCATCGACGCTGAAAGAGGCCTTGTCGGCCCCCGGCAAGGACGGCGCCGGCCCTCGGGTCGCGACCGAAGGCGCCAAGACCTTCTCGGGCATACTGGCCAACACACTGGAATCGATGTCAGCGGCCCGCTGGACCACGGTGCCTTATTCGAAGTCCTCGGAAGCGCTGCAGGACACCATAGCCGGCCGGACCGACCTCGTCGTCCTGCCTGCCATCGTGGTGATGAATCATGTCGGGCAAGGCCGGTTGAAGGCCCTGGCGGTCAGCACCGCATCGCGGCTGCCGTCGATGCCGGACGTTCCGGCCCTGGGAGAGACTTTTCCCGGCTTCGGACTGGCCGGCTGGCACATGCTCGCGGCGCCCGCCGGCACGCCCGCTTCCATCGTGGCGCGCCTGAACCGGGAACTCGACACGCTGCTGGCCAAGCCGGAAATCGCCCGGCACCTGGCCTCCCTGGGCCTGGACACCGACCCGGCCCTGTCCACCGCCGACCAGAACCGCCAGTTCCTGCAACACGAACACGCCACCTGGCAACGCATCACCCGGCAAACCGGCCTGCTGCCCGAATAAGCAAGGCTCCACACAGGAGCGAAATGGAAGACCCAGGATGCGGTGGATCCGGCTCCGCCAGTCCACCCGCATCGCCCCTCGGGACCCGGCGCCGGGCCGCCCCAAGGCGGGGCCCGGCCCCTTGGGGGCTGCCGCATAGCGGCTGGGGCCCGCTATTCCGGGCGCGCGTCAGCGCGTAGGGGGTCCTATTACTTCCGTACAGCCAGGTTACCCGGCAGGCTGGACAGATACGCCGCCACATCCTCGATGTCCTTGTCGGACAGCTGGACGGCGAAGGCGCCCATGATGGGATTCTTGCGGATGTTGGCCGACGGCGCGGCATTGGACTGGCCACGGCGATACGCCTTCAGCGCATGCGCGAGGTAGTCGGAATGCTGGCCCGCCAGCTGGGGATAGCTGGGATCGATGGAGGTCTTGGCATCGGCACCATGGCACGAGGCGCAGTTGATGCGGTCGAACACCGCCTTGCCGGCGGCGATGTCGCCAGCGGCCTGGGCGGCCGACAGCGAGAGCAATGCGCTGCCGACGAGGAAGGAAAGGCGCAGGGTGGTCTTCATGGTCGGACGGCTCACTTCAGGCTGGAGTAATAGGCGGCCAGATCGGCGATGTCCTGCTCGGACAGGCTCTTGGCGATGCCAACCATGGAAGGATGCGTCCGGGCGCCGCTGGCGTATTCCTTCAGCGCCGCCTCGATGTACTTGGCGTTCTGCCCAGCAATCATCGGAACGTGATAGACCTCGGGAAAGCTGGACTTGTAGCCCTGGATGCCATGGCAGCCTATGCACATGGAATTCTTGTCACGGGCGGCATCGGCGTTGCCCGTGATGGTGGCCGGAGCCGATTGGGCCACGGCCGAACCGACGACCGCACAGGCGGCCAGGGCGGCCAACGCGGGCAGCGCCCGCTTCGTTATGCTCAACTTCATTAGAACGCTCTATCAGAATCAAGGAAATCCCGATACCGGGCGGCGAAACGACTGAGCGGCAACGCCCGGCCCCCACAGGCCAACGAAGCGTCTCCGTTTTATTCCATCGGGAAACCGTATTGTTGTACTGAAGTCCGGTTTCCGTCTTTATTTAACCCCTAATGATACATCAGGAACAACCTCCGTCCGTCCCTTTGCGGGGACGGGCGCCGGCGCCCCCTGCCCGTCCGGACTTTTCTTATACTGGGTGCTTCGCCCCTGCGGGGCCCTACCGCCAGCCCGACCATGCCCCAGTCCGTCTCGCCGTCCGCCGCCCGCTTCCAGGGCACCGACACCTACGTCGCCACCGACGACCTGACGCTTGCCGTCAATGCCGCGCTCACGCTCGAGCGCCCGCTCCTGATCAAGGGCGAACCCGGCACCGGCAAGACCATGCTGGCCGAGGAAGTGGCCCGGGCGCTGGGGCGGCCGCTGCTGCAATGGCACATCAAGTCCACCACCAAGGCACACCAGGGGCTGTACGAGTACGACGCGGTCTCGCGCCTGCGCGATTCGCAGCTGGGCGACGAGAAGGTGCGCGACATCACGAACTACATCGTGCGCGGAGTGCTGTGGCAGGCCTTCGCCTCGCCCGAGCCGGTGGTGCTGCTGATCGACGAGATCGACAAGGCCGACATCGAATTCCCCAACGACCTGCTGCGCGAGCTGGACCGCATGGAATTCCACGTGTACGAGACGCGGGAAACCGTGCGCGCCGTGCACCGGCCGCTGGTCATCATCACCTCCAACAACGAGAAGGACCTGCCGGACGCCTTCCTGCGGCGCTGCTTCTTCCACTACATCCGGTTTCCCGAGAAGGAAACCATGGAGCGCATCGTCGGGGTCCACTACCCCGGCCTGAAGAAGGAACTGCTGTCGGCGGCGCTGGACAGCTTCTTCCAGCTGCGCGAAACCCCGGGCCTGAAGAAGAAGCCGTCCACGTCCGAACTGCTGGACTGGCTCAAGGTCCTGCTGGCCGAGGACATCCCCCCGGAAGCCCTGACAAGCAACGACCGCGAAGCCGCCGTACCCCCGCTGCACGGCGCGCTGCTGAAAAACGAACAAGACGTCCACCTTTTCGAACGCCTGATCCTCATGGCTAGAAGCGGCAGACAGGCATGAAATCGCATCGATCCACCCCACCTGTCATCCAGGGCGCCGCGGATCCGGCTTTGCCGGTCCGCCAGCGCCGCCCCCCGGGGGGCGCGCGAAGCGCGTAGGGGGGGGGGCCCGCCATGCTCATTGATTTTTTTTACCATCTGCGCAAGCACCAGTTGCCGGTCTCCATCAACGAGTACCTGACGCTGCTGGAGGCGCTGTCGCGCCGGGTGATCGCGCCGTCGGTGGACGAGTTCTATCTGCTGGCCCGGATGACGCTGGTCAAGGACGAAAGCCAGTTCGACCGCTACGACCGGGCCTTCGCCAGCTACTACAAGGGCATCGAGGCGGCCTTCCCGCCGGGCAAGGAGATCCCGGCCGAATGGCTGGTGCAGCGCTTCATGCGCGAGCTGTCGGCCGAGGACAAGGCCGCGATCGAGAAGCTGGGCTGGGACAAGCTGATGGAACTGTTCCGCCAGCGGCTGGAGGAGCAGAAGGAACGCCACGAGGGCGGCAGCAAGTGGATAGGCACGGGGGGCACCTCGCCCTTCGGCAGCGGCGGCTACCACCCCGAGGGCATCCGCATCGGCCAGGACAGCGCCGGCAACCACAGCGCGGTCAAGGCCTGGGACATGCGCAGCTTCCGCGACTACGACGACCAGGTGGAGCTGGGCACGCGCAACATCAAGGTGGCCCTGCGGCGGCTGCGCCGCTTCGCCCGCGAAGGCGCCGACCTGGAACTGGACCTGGACGACACGATACGCAGCACCGCGCGCAACGCCGGCCACCTGGACATCCGCATGGTGCCCGAGCGGCACAACACGGTGAAGGTGCTGATGATGCTGGACGTGGGCGGCACCATGGACAGCCACATCCAGCGGATCGAGGAACTGTTCTCGGCCGCGCGCAGCGAGTTCAAGCACCTGGAAGTCTATTATTTCCACAACTGCCTGTACGACTGGGTCTGGCAAAGCAACCGCCGGCGCCACGCCGAGCGTGCCCACACCTGGGACGTGCTGCGCAAGTACAACCCGGACTGGCGCCTGATCTTCGTCGGCGACGCCACCATGAGCCCCTACGAGATCCTGCAGCCGGGCGGCTCGGTGGAATACCACAACACCGAGGCCGGCGCGGTCTGGCTGCAGCGCATGGCCGCGGCCTTTCCCCGTTTCGCCTGGCTCAACCCCGAGCCGGAGGGCCTGTGGCCCTACCGCCAATCCACCGACATCATCCGGAAACTGATGCAGGGCCGCATGTATCCGGTCACGCTGAACGGCCTGGAACAGGCCATGCGGCTGTTGTCCAAGTAGCCCTCCGGGCCGCGCGGCGGGAACGTTGTCGCGGTCCGGCACTCCAATCCACTTCCTGAATGGTTCGAGTCCGCCCATGCCATCATCGCTCACCGCCAACCGCTCCGGCCCCCTGGGCCGGGCCTTCGCCTGCGTGGCCCTGTCCCTGGCCACCCTGCTGCCGCCGGCCACCCAGGCGGCGCAAGCGCAGGCCGCCGTGCCCGCCGGCGTACAGAAGCTCACCTCGGTCGAGGGCATCAACGAATACCGGCTGAACAACGGCCTGCGCGTCCTGCTGGCGCCCGACCAGTCCAAGCCGACCACCACCGTCAACATGACCTATCTCGTGGGCTCGCGCCAGGAGAACTACGGCGAGACCGGCATGGCGCACCTGCTGGAACACATGCTGTTCAAGGGCACGCCCACCATGCGCAACGCGCTGTCCGAGTTCTCGCGCCGCGGCCTGCAGGCCAACGGCAGCACCTGGACCGACCGCACGAACTATTTCGCCAGCTTCGCCGCCAACGAGGCCAACCTGGACTGGTACCTGGGCTGGCAGGCCGACGCCATGGTCAACTCGCTGATCGCGCGCAAGGACCTGGACTCGGAAATGACCGTGGTCCGCAACGAGATGGAAAGCGGCGAGAACAACCCGTTCCGCGTGCTGATGAGCAAGATGATGGCCACGGCCTATCAGTGGCACAACTACGGCAAGACCACGATAGGCGCGCGCTCGGACGTCGAGAACGTCGACATCGGCCGCCTGCAGGCCTTCTACCGCACCTACTACCAGCCGGACAACGCCGTGCTGATCGTCTCGGGCCAGTTCGACGAGGCCAAGACGCTGGCGGTCATCGCCCGCACCTTCGGCAAGATCCCCAAGCCCAAGCGCACCCTGCCCCGCCTGTACACCGAGGAACCGGTCCAGGACGGCGAACGCAGCGTCACGCTGCGCCGCTCCGGCGGCTCGCCCATGGTCGCGGCCATGTACCACACGCCGCAGGGCGGCGCGGCCGATTCCGCGGCCATGGAAATGCTGGCCAGCATCCTGGGCGACGCGCCCTCGGGCCGGCTGTACAAGGCGCTGGTGGAAACCAAGCTGGCCGCCTCGACCTTCGGCTTCACCTTCGGCATGTACGACCCCGGCATGGTCATGATGGGCGCGCAGTTGCAGCCCGGCGCCAGCCTGGACGCCGCGCGCGACAAGATGCTGGAGACCATCGAGTCCATCAAGACGCAGCCGATCACCAGCGAAGAGCTGGAGCGCGCGCGCACCCGCTGGCTCAAGGACTGGGACATGGCCTACAGCGACCCGCAGAAGGTGGGCGTATCGCTGTCCGAAAGCATCGCCCAGGGCGACTGGCGCTTGTTCTTCGTGACGCGCGACCGCGTCCGCGACCTGAAACTGGCCGACGTCCAGCGCGTGGCCGAAAGCTATCTGCTGCAATCGAACCGTACCCTGGGCACCTACATCCCGACGGACGGTCCCCAGCGCGCGCCCGCGCCACAGCCCCTGGACCTGCAGGCCGAGCTGAAGGGCTACAAGGGCGACACCGATTTCGTGCAGGCCGAGGCCTTCGACGCCACCCCGGCCAACATCGACGCCCGCACCCAGCGCAAGACCCTGGACCTGCCCAACGGGCCGGTCAAGCTGGCGCTGCTGCCCAAGTCGACGCGCGGCCATCTGGTCAACGCCCGGCTGGTGGTGCAGTTCGGCGATGCCCAGACGCTGCGCGGCCAGCGCGACATCTCCCGCGCCGTGGGCGCCCTGCTCGACAACGGCACCGCCACGATGACGCGCCAGCAGATCGAGGACCGTTTCGACGCCTTGCGGGCGGACGTCGGCTTCGGCGGCGGCGGCACCAGCGCGGTGGTCGACATATCCACCACCCGCGACAACCTGCCCGCCACGCTGGAACTCGCGCTGGACGTCCTGCGCAATGCCAGCTTCCCCGAGGATCAACTGGACGAGTACCGCCGCCGCGGCCTGGCCTCGGTGGAAAGCGCCCGGCAGGAGCCCACGGCGGTCGCGCAGCAGACCCTGGCGCGGCACGACAATCCGTGGCCTGCCGACGACCTGCGCTACACCCCGAGCTTCGACGAGCAGGAGGCCGCCTACAAGGCGCTGACGCGCGACGCGCTGGTGCAGTTCCATGACCGCTTCTACGGAGCGGGCCGCGTACGGCTGGCCGCCGTGGGCGACTTCGATCCGGCCGCGGTCGAGCAGTCCCTGACCAAGGGCCTGCAAGGCTGGAAGCAGGCTCCCGCCTATACCCGCGTGGACGATCCGTACCACACGGTGCCGGCCAAGCGTTTCGACGTCTCGCTGCCCGACAAGGCCAACGCCTTCTACCTGTCGACCATGCCGATCAAGCTGCAGGATACCGACCCGGACTACCCCGCGGCCATGCTGGCCAACTACCTGCTGGGCAGTTCCGAGACCTCGCGGCTGTGGATGCGGGTACGCGAGCGCGAAGGCCTTTCGTACAACGTGCGCAGCCAGTTGGCCGCCTCGTCCTACGAGCCCTCGGGCCAGTGGACGCTGTACGCCATCTACGCGCCCAGCAACCGGGCGCGGCTGGAAACGGCCATCAAGGAGGAATCCGAGCGCGTGCTGCGCGAAGGTTTCAGCGCGGCCGAGGTCAAGGATGGCATCGATTCGCTGATGAACCTGCGCCACCTGGCCCGCGCGCAAGACCGGCGGCTGGTGGGAGCCTGGTCGGATTACCTGGACCTGGACCGCACCTTCGCCTTCGCGGCGGAATCCGACCGCAAGCTGAAGGCACTGACCGCCCAGCAGGTCAACGCGGCGCTGCGCAAGTACTTCAAGCCCGAGGACTTCAGCACCGCGGTGGCGGGAACCTTCAAGCCCTAGTCCGGGCGCCCTCGAGAGGCCCGTCCATCGGGCCTCTCGGCCGCATGCTGCGGCCAGAGCATCTTCACCACCTCCCGGTCGCGGCCGAAGGCGAAACAGGAATCGATCTTCTCCCGCGCCCGCTCCTCGCCCACCAGCAGGGGCATGTCGCGCTGCAATCCGCGTATGCCCTGCAACGCCGTGGTCGCCATCGGCACCAGCATTTCCATCAAGTGGGTACAACTGGCCGCGCCGCGCAGCCGGTCCTTGACCATGGCCGTCCAGCCCCGGGCAATGCGCTCGCCGATCAGCACCCGCAGCGTGTCCGTCGCTTCCTTGCATAGCGGCCAGGGCGTCGAATCCGACACCGCGACGATGTCCCGGATCACATACGCGTCATCCACGGTCAGGCGTATCCACAAGTCGTGCAGCGCCTCTCCCGCGGGCAGCGGTTCGTCCGAACTCATGAGCTGGAAGGGAAAGGGCTTGCGATCGACCAGCCGGGCCTCCACGTCGTAAAGACCGTCCTCGCGGGCGTAGGTCTGCATGTCGATGACGCGGTGGTGGACGGAGCGGCGGGCGGAGGGTTCCGGTAAAGGCATGATGGCAGGCTTCCTGGCTGGCGCCGAAGCGGTCGGCGACGCGACGGCGCGGCGCGGATCCATGCCCGCGGCGCCCGCATGTGCGGGCTATTGTAGAGGCACGGGCCCGCGCGGCCGAATCCGCGGGCCCGCCCAGGCGGCCTGGAGGCTAGGCCTCGGCCAGCACCACGGCCCGCTTGCGCCGGATGGCCGGCGCAAGCGCCAGCACGATCAGCAGCGCCGTGGCGATCAGCAGCCCCAGCGAGATGGGCCGGGTGACGAACACCGAGAAATCGCCTCGCGCCACCATGAGCGTGCGCCGGAAACTCGTTTCCATCATGGGTCCCAGCACGAAGCCCAGCAGCAGCGGCACCGGCGATATCGACAGCTTGCCGAACAGGTAGCCGGCCACGCCGAAGCCGGCGACCAGGAACACGTCCGCCACCGAGTTCTGGATGGAATAGACGCCAACGCAGCAGAACACCAGGATGGCCGGATACAGCAGGCGATACGGCACCTTGAGCAGCCGCACCCACAGCCCGATCAGCGGCAGGTTCAGGACCACCAGGATCAGGTTGCCTATCCACATCGAGGCGATCAGGCCCCAGAAAAGCGCGGGGTGGCTGGTCATGACCTGCGGTCCCGGCTGGATGTTGTGGATGGTCATCGCGCCCAGCATCAGCGCCATGACGGCGCTGCCGGGAACGCCCAGCGTCAGCAGCGGGATGAAGTTGGTCTGCGCGGCGGCGTTGTTGGCGGCCTCGGGCGCGGCGACGCCTTCGATGGCGCCATGCCCCATTTCCGCCGACCGCGACGACAGTTTTTTCTCCATCGTGTAGGCCGAGAACGCGGAAATGGTCACGCCCGCTCCGGGCAGGATGCCGAGGGCCGACCCGAGCGCGGTGCCCCGGGCGATCGAGGGCGTCATGCGCCGGAAGTCTTCGCGGGTGGGCATCAGGCTGGCGATGGGCGCCACGGCCGTCGTCCCTGTGGTCTTCTGCATTTCCAGGTTCGCCACGATCTCGGCCACACCGAACAGGCCCATGGCCAGGCAGGTGAACTCGATGCCCTCCATCAGTTGCGGGATCTCGAAGGCCAGCCGCACCGTGCCGCTGTTCACGTCGGTCCCGACCAGGCCGAGGATGATGCCGATGGCGATCATGCCCAGCGACACGTCCAGCGACTCGGAGGACAGCGCCACGGCACCGACCAGCCCCAGCAGCATCAGCGAGAAATACTCCGCCGGCCCGAACTTGAACGCCATCTCGGCCAGCGGCGCGGCGAACGCCGCCAGCAGCAGCACGCCGACGCAGCCGGCGAAGAAGGACGCGATGGCGGCCGTGGCGAGGGCCGGACCCGCCCTGCCCTGCGTGGCCATGGCATGTCCGTCGATCAGCGTGACGGCCGACGACGACTCGCCCGGCAGCTTCACCAGGATCGCGGTGGTCGAACCGCCATACTGGGCGCCGTAGTAGATGCTGGCCAGCATGATGAGCGCCGACGTGGGCGGCAGCGCATAGGTGATGGGCAGCAGCATCGCGATGGTCGGCACCGGCCCCAGGCCGGGCAGGACGCCGATCAGGGTGCCCAGCAGGCAACCCGTGAAGGCATAGGCAAGGTTCTGCCATGAAAGCGCCGTGGCGAAGCCCAGCGCCAGATGGTCCAGCAATTCCATTCGACGCTCCTTTAGTCCAGGAAGGCGGGCCAGAGGTTGAACGGCAACCCCAGCCCGTGGACGAACGCGCCGACGATCAGCACCACCATCACGGCCGCGTTGGCCAGCGCGCCGCGCCAGGTGAATTCATGGCTGGCGCGGCTGGCGACGACGACCAGCGTGGCGATCGCCAGCACCAGCCCCAGGGGCTTGAGCATGACGCCGAACAGCACCACCGACCCGGTCATCCAGGACAGCGACCTGAGGTCCCAGCGTTCCAGCTTTTCCTTCGGCGCGCCCGCCGCGTACGCCCTCACGGTGATGGACAGGCCCAGCGCCGCGAGCAGGAGGCCCAGCCAGAACGGGAAATAGCCGGGCCCGATGCGCGCGGACGTGCCCATGGGATAGCCCGAGGCGAGCAGCGACGTGCCAGCCCCCAGCAATAGATACAGCAGGCCCGTGGCCAGCCTTTTTTCACTACGCGGATACATGGTCCCCTCTTGGTCTTGTCGGTCGGTGCGCGGGCGCGATGGCCCGCGTCCCGTTTACTGCAAGGTGATGCGCGCGGCCTTGATGACCTGGGAATAGCGCTCCAGGTCCTGGCGCAGCGACCGGTCGAATTCGGCCGGCGTGCCGCCCGCGACGCCATATCCCATGCCCTCGACCTGCGCCTTGATGTCGGGCTGGCGCAGGATCTCCATCACGTCGCGGTTGATCTTCTCGACCACGGCCGCGGGGGTCTTGGCCGGCGCCAGGATGCCCTGCCAGGACTCGACGTCGAACCCGGGCACGCCGGACTCCGCCACGGTGGGCACGTCGGGCAGCGCGGAAGAGCGATAGGAGGTGGTGACGGCCAGCGGCACCAGGCGCCCGGCCTTGATGAACTCGGTGACGGCGGCCATGGTGATCATGGTGGCGTCGATGTGCCCACCCATGACGTCGACCGCGGCCGGACCGCCCCCGGGATACGGGATGTAGTTGACGTCGATGCCGGTCTGCGCCTGGATCATTTCGTGCGCGATGTGGGCGATGCCGCCGCTGGTCGGCAGGCCGACCGTCACCTGGCCCGGGGACTTCTTCGCCAGCGCCAGATATTGCTGGAAAGTCTTGACGCCCAGCGTGGGCCGAACCACGAGGATCTGCGGATTGGCGATGGCCCGCACGACACCGGAGAAATCCTTGAGCGCATAGGGCGGCTTCTTGAGCAGGGCGGTGTTCAGCACCACGGCATCGCTGTGCAGCAGCAAGGTATAGCCGTCGGGCGCCGCCTTGGCCACCTGCGCCGCGCCGATCGAGCCGCCGGCCCCGGTGACGTTTTCCACCACCACGGCCTGGCCCCACTTCGCATTCAGCTTTTCCGCCAGCAGGCGGGCGATCTTGTCGGTGCTGCCGCCGGCCGATACCGGCACCACCATCCGGACCGTCTTGGCCGGGAACGCTCCCGCATCGGCCGCCTGCCCCGGGCTGGCCCAGGCCACGGCCATTGCGGCCGCCAGGACCAGGCCGGATGTCGATACCTTGCCGCCCCGCTTCGTGTTCTTGATCTTCATGCTTTCCTCCTCAGGTTTCATGGCGAGATGCGATATGCGCCCCGCTCTCTTGCGTCGAGTTGTCCGATCAGGCCCGTTTCCCAGGCGAGATAGCGCCGGGCGGCCTCCTTGTTGCCGTCGTGCCTGTCGTGGACGAAAAATAGGAAATCGATGCAGTCCGCATCGGACGGCATATCGGGCGTGGCCTCGATCGCCAGCCCCGCCTCCCGCCACTGCGCGACGGGCGCGACCAGCGCGCGCGCGCCGGCGCGGACTTCGTCCGGCAGCTCGCCGGCCGCCAGCGCGGCCAGCTCGGCGCTGGCCGCCACGAACACCAGCCCGCCCGTCCGCGCCTGACCCGCCATCCGGGGGCGGATGGCCCAGCGCGCTCCCGCGATGTGCGCCTGGCGATAGGCCATGCTGGGGCGCACGTCCAGGATCTGCGCCTTGCCCTCGGCCACCATTGCGGCCAGTTCGCCGGGGCCTATCACCGGCAGGCCGGGCACGGCGGTGGCCGGCACCGGCGTGGGCAGTTCCGCGCGCGCGCGGGCCCATTGCTCCGCGGGCAGCACGTGGATCTCACGCCCCATCTGCGCCAGCCAGCTCGCCACCACCCGTGCGCGGATGCCGTCGTCGTCCGCCACCACCAGCCGGGCGCCCTTGACCCCCACATACAGGTCCGTGCCCTGCAGGAGCTGCCCGCCCGGCGCGTGCTGCGCGCCCGGCAGCGTGCCGGCGGCGAATTCCTCGCCGGTGCGCACGTCCAGCAGGAAGGTGGTGCGATCCGCCTGGCGCATCCAGCCGGCCAGCGTCGCCACGTCGACGTCGGCAACGCCGTGCCGGCCGGCCAGTTCCCGCGCCTGGTCCCGCCGCGCCTGCAAGGCCGGCTCCGCCGCGTCCACCTGCGGATAGCGCCGGTCGTTGCCGTGCTCCAGCGCCAGGTCGTTCAGATACCAGCCCTGCGTGCCATTCTCCAGGGCGTAGACGGGATTCGGGATGCCGATGTTGATCAGGGTCTGCGCGCCGATGATGCTGCGGGTACGGCCGGCGCAATTGACCACCACGGGCGTGGTGTCGTCCGGCACCAGCGCGTGGATGCGCAGCGCCAGCTCGCCGTTGGGGCAGCACACCGCGCCCGGGATGTTCATCTTGCGGAATTCGTCCAGCGGGCGGCCGTCCAGGACCACCACGGCTTCCCCGCGCGCCTGCATGGCGGCCAGTTCCGGGGCCTGGAGACGGGGCGTGTGATAAGCGTGCTCGACCAGTTCGCCGAAGGTCTTGGACGGCAGATGCACGCCCTGGAACATTCCGTAGCCCCCGGCCTTCCAGGCGGCCACGCCGCCCCGCAGTACGTGCACCTGGGCATAGCCCAGCGCTTCGAGCCGCGCGGCCGCGCGTTCGGCCACGCCATCGCCGTCGTCCAGCAGCACGACGGGCACGCTCTTGCGCGGCACCAGGCGCTCGGCATCCAGCTCCAGCCTGCTGTAGGGAACCGACACGACGAAGAAGGGATGCTCTTCTCCGTACTGCCCATGCTCGCGCACGTCCAGGAAGGCGAGCTCGCCGCCTTCGTCCAGCCATTGTTTCGCTTGCCCTGCTGTGATGGTTTTGCTCATGGAAGATATCTGTGGATGAGGCCGGTCGCTACCGCTTCCAACCTGGGGTGACATCGATACAACTATCGTTGAAACTTATAATTTCATTGGCCGATCCACAGTCTATGCAGCGAGGTCTCCCAGCACAATTTAGAAATCGACCCCCAAAATATAAGCATCTCTTATATGAAAAACTTCGATCTGACTCAGTTGCGCACTCTGGTGGCGATCGCGGAGCACGAGACCTACCTCGCGGCCGCCGAAAAGACGCACCGCACCCAGGCCGCGCTGACCCAGCAGATGCAGCGCCTGGAAGCGCAGGCGGGCGTGCCGCTGTTCGAAAAGGCCGGACGCTACAAGCGCCTGACGGCGCACGGGCGCAGGCTGCTGGACTACGCCAAGCACATGATCGCCATCAACGACGAAGCCTGGCGGGCGCTGAAGGACCGCGAACTGACGGGCTCGCTGCGCGTGGGCTCGCCGCAGGACGTGGCGGACAGCATCCTGCCCCCGCTGCTGGCGAACATCGCGCGGCTTTCCCCCAGGCTGCAGATGGAAATCCACGTGGGCCGCAGCCCTTTCCTGATGGAGTCGCTGCGCGTGGGCGAACTGGACCTGACAGTGTCCACGCGCGAGGATCCGGCGCTGGAGGGCATGGTGCTGCGCACCTCGCCCACGGTCTGGCTGTGCGCGGCGGACTACGTCTTCGAACCCGGCAAACCGGTGCCGCTGATCATCGCCGATGAACACAGCCTGTACCGGCGCCTCGCGCTGACCGCGCTCGATACGGCCCGGATGTCATGGCGCACCGCCTATCTCGCGCCGCACATGATAGGGATCAAGGCGGCGATACGGGCCGGCCTGGGCGTTACCGCCCGCTCGGTGGAACTGCTGGGGCCCGACATGCGGGTGCTGAGCGAGAAGGACGGCCTGCCCCGGCTGCCCGACGTGAGTTACTACCTCTGGATGCGCCCGGATTCGTTGAACCCGGTGCTGCGGCAGGTCTACGACGGGTTGAAGTCGACCTTGCGGCCGCTGGATCTGCGGGACGGAAGCGGCGCCTAAAGGATATCCATGCCCGCGAGTTCGTCGCGCGCGATTTCCACGAAAGCTTCGGCGGCCGGCGACAGGCTTCGTCCCCGTTTGTGCACCAGCGAGAAATCCATCGGCACCCGCGGGCCGACCAGCCGGCAGCGCGTCAGATTCTCGTAGTACATGCGCCCCGCCAGCGCCGATGCCCAGATCGACACGCCCAGCCCGCTGGCCGCCATCCAGAATGCCGAGGACAGGAAGTTGACCTCGTGCACGACGTTGAGCGCAATGCCGGCACTGGCCGCGGCCGCCTCCATCCGGCCGCGCATGCCATAGGCCAGCCCTTGCCGCACCGCTATGACCGGCTCCTTGGCGAGTTCGCGCCAGCGCACCTGGCGGCGGCCCGCCAACGGATGGTCGGTCGCGCATACCAGGCAAAGGTGATCGCGCAACAGCCGCCGGGATACCAGCGGGGGATCCTCGCGCTCCGGCGTACCGATGCCGAAATCCACGGGCTCGGACGACACCCTGGCCAGGAACTGGTCCGGCGCGCAATCGTCCAGCACCAGTTGCACGCCGGGATAGGCATCGCGGAAACGCCGCACCACGCCCGGCATCAGGACGCTGCCTACGGTGGCGGTAACGGCCACGTGGACGCGGCCGATGCGGCGGTCGCCCAGGTCCTCGATCCGCGTGCCGAGCCACGCCACGTCGCCCAGTATGCGCTCGGCTCTCTCGACGATTTCCTGGGCGGCCTGGGTCGGCACCAGCGACCGCGAGGTGCGGTCGAACAGCCGCAGGTTCAACGTGGACTCCATCTGCCTGAGCATGGTACTGACGGCCGACTCGGTCACGGACAGGCGGCTGGCGGCGGTCGCGAGCTTGCCGAGGCGATAGACGGCGACGAAAGCCCGCAGTTGCCGCAGGCTCAACTGGGTCTCGATGCTCATTCAGATTTTTCTCAAGTTTCGAACAGAATGTTTTGATTGGCTTTGGCGCGGCCGGGCGATTCAATATGCGCAGGGCGGCGCGCCGGAAACACTCTACCCCAAGCGCGCCCCATGCGCCTCACCATATTGAACACGCTCAGGAATCCATGCAAACCGACCTTTCCGCCTCTTCCCGCCCCGCATCGCGCACCGAAGAATGGCAGATGCGCGTGGACCTGGCCGCCTGTTACCGGCTCCATGCCCACTACGGGTGGACCGATCTCATCTACACCCACATCTCGGCGCGCGTACCGGGTGCCGAGGAACATTTTCTGCTCAACCCCTTCGGGCTGATGTTCGATGAGGTCTGCGCCTCGAACCTCGTCAAGATCGACATCGACGGCAACGTCGTGGAACCCACGCAGCACCCCATCCATCGTGCCGGGTTCGTCATCCACAGCGCCGTCCACGCCGCGCGTCCGGATGCGCGCTGCGTCATCCATGCCCATACCCGCGCCGGCATGGCCGTGTCGGCGATGAAGTGCGGGCTTCTGCCGCTGACCCAGCACGCCATGCTGTTCCACGGCAAGATCGCTTACCACGACAGCGAGGGGCTGGCCAACCAGCTATCCGAACGCGAACGCCTGGCCGCCGACCTGGGCGACAAGCCGGTCATGATATTGCGCAACCATGGCACGCTGGTGGCCGGAGCAAGCATCGGCCAGGTCTTCGCCATGATGTGGCACCTGGAAATGGCGATGCAGGCCCAGGTCGATGCGCTGGCCAGCGGCCAGGAACTCACCTTCCCCGATTCCGCCCTGGCCGACAGGATTTCCTCGGCCAGCTTCCGCCCCCCCGGTACGGTGCGCTCGGACGGAACCGTCAGCCCCCTGGGCAATCTCGAATGGCCCGCGCTTTTGCGCATGCTGGACCGCAAGGATCCGTCCTATCGCACTTGACCCGCCACCGGCACAAGCCGGCTTCATGACAAGACGCAGCGCGGCCAAAGCCGCGCGCAAGGAGACAGGCATGTTCCATCGTTGCCGCAATCTGTTCGCCGGCATGGCCGCCGCGCTCGCCCTGGCGGCCGGACCCGTCCACGCTTATCCCGACAAGCCGATACGCATCATCATTCCCTACGCGCCGGGAGGCGGCGCGGATGGCCTGTCGCGCCTGCTTGCCCAGCGTCTGGAAAAGACCCTGGGCCAGGCCGTGCTGGTCGAGTCGCGCTCCGGCGGCAACACCGTGATTGCCGCGCAAGCGGTCGCGCGCGCCGCCCCCGATGGCTACACGCTGCTGATGACGGGCGGTTCGACCATGTCCCTGATCCCGCTCACCAGCAAGCAGGTGCCCTACGACGTCCAGGCCGACTTCGCGCCCATCAGCATGCTGTCCAAGGGCCCGTACCTTCTCTGTGTATCGGCCGAACTCGGCGCCCATACGCTGGACGACGTGCTCGCGATGGCGCGGGCCAAGCCGGGCGCGCTGTCGTATGCCTCCAATGCCATCGGCGGCTCCGCCCATCTGGGCATGGAACTGCTGGCCCAGCGGGCCGACGTGAAGCTCAACCACGTGCCCTACAAGGGCTTCGCGCCTGCGATCGCCGACGTGGTGTCGGGACGCACGCCGCTGGCCATGCTGGACCAGGCCGCGCTGGGCGGATTCGGCAAGTCGGGCCGCATCAAGGTGCTGGCCGCCACATCGCTGCAACGCTCCAGTATGTATCCGGACGTGCCTACGCTGGCCGAACTGGGATTCTCCGGCTATGAGCTGGAAACCTGGTTCGCGCTCTATGCCCCCGCGCGCACGCCAAGCACGATCATCGAAAAGCTGGGCGGCGAAATCCGGACGTGGCTGGCCACGCCCGAAGCCCGGCAGGCGCTGAGCGCGCTCGGCCAGGAAGCCGCGTCGTCCACGCCCGGCGCGGTACGGGCCCGCATCGAAAGCGAACAGCGCTCGTACGGGCCGTTGATCTCGGCGGCGAAGATCAGCACGGACTGACACCATGCAGGCGGCCTCTGGATCCCCGGACGATTTCCGGCTGCTCATCGTCAACGCCGATGGCGAGCACTATGCGCGAGAATTGGCGCGGCGCCTGCCTGACCTGGCGTTCGACTGGCTTTCCCCTGGCCAGCCGATAACGGACTCGGCGCGGCAGGCCACCGCGCTGGCGTGTTTCGCCAGCGCGTTGAACAACGGCTTGCTGCGTGCCTTGCCCCGCTTGCAGTGGCTGCAGGCCTTGTCCTCCGGAGTGGATGGCATCGCCGATCACCCCGACCTGTCGGCCGACGTGGCGCTGACGTCGGCCCATGGCATCCACGGCCCCGCGGTCTCGGAAATGGCATTGACGATGATGTTCGCCCTGGGACGCGATCTTCCGGCCATACTGGCGGACCAGCGTGCACGCCGCTGGCAGCGTCGACGCCAGCCGCTGTTGCACGGCAAGACCCTTGCCGTGCTGGGAACGGGCATGATCGCCCGTGAACTGGCGACCAAGTGCCAGGCGCTCGGCATGCGCACGCTGGCAGTCTCGTCCAGCCCCCGGCCGGTGACGGGCTTCGATCAGGTGCATGCTCGCGGCATGCTGCGCAACGTGGCCGCGCAAGCGGATTTCCTGGTGCTTCTTGCGCCCCTGACGCAATCGACCCGCGGACTGGTGGATGCCGCCGTGCTGGCGGCGATGAAACCCAGCGCCTACCTCATCAACCTGGCGCGTGCGGGTCTGTGCGATACCGCGGCGCTCTTGGACGCCTTGCACGGCGACAAACTGGCCGGCGCCGCGCTGGACGTGTTCGAACGCGAACCGTTGCCTGAAGACGATCCGCTATGGTCAGCACCCCGACTGATCGTCACGCCGCACATCGGCGGCGAATCGGACCGTTATGCGGACCAGGTGCTGCCGCTGGTCGCACACAACGTGCTGGCGTGGACCAGCGGCGACCGGGCCAGCCTGCGCAACCGGGTGCGGTGAAATACCCGATGCCTGGCGCCCGATCCGATATCAGCTGAAGAATTCCTTCACCCTGTCCGTCCACGACTTGCTCTGCGGCGAATGCTTGTCGCCGCCTTCGCTCAGCGAAGCCTCGAAGTCGCGCAGCATCTGCTTCTGCCGGTCGTTCAGGCGCACCGGCGTTTCCAGCACGACGTGGCAATAGAGGTCGCCCGGGTAGCTGGAGCGCACGCCGCGTATGCCCTTGCCGCGCAGGCGGAAGACCTTGCCCGACTGCGTGCCTTCGGGGATGCTGATCTCGCCCCGGCCGCCCAGCGTGGGCACTTCCAGGTCGCCGCCCAGGGCCGCGGTGGTGAAGGGAATGGTCAGTTCGCAGTGCAGGTCGTCGCCGTCGCGCTGGAAGATGCCGTGCTGCTTGATGTGGATCTCGACGTACAGGTCGCCGGAGGGACCGCCGTTGACGCCGGGTTCGCCGTTGCCGGACGAGCGGATGCGCATGCCGTCGTCGATGCCGGCGGGTATCTTGACCTGCAGGGTCTTGTTGCGGCGGACCTTGCCCACGCCGTCGCAGGCCGTGCAGGGATCGGGAATGACCTTGCCGGTGCCATGGCAGGTCGGGCAGGTCTGCTGGACGCTGAAGAAGCCCTGTTGCATGCGCACCGCGCCGGTGCCGCCGCAGGTGTGGCAGGTCTTGGGCTGGGTGCCGGGCTTGGCGCCGGAGCCGTGGCAGGTGTCGCAGTTGTCCCAGCTGGGAACGCGGATCTCGGTGTCGAAGCCGGTGGCGGCCTGCTCCAGCGTGATTTCCATGCTGTATTTCAAGTCGGCGCCGCGGTACATCTGGGCACCGCCGCGCTGGCGGCCACCGCCGAAGATCTCGCCGAAGATGTCGCCGAACGCGTCGGCGAAGCCTCCCGCCCCGCCGCCCATGCCGCCGGCGGCCGCCGCGTCGACGCCGGCATGGCCGTAGCGGTCGTAGGCGTCGCGTTTCTCGGCTTCGCAGAGGATCTCGTAGGCGTACTTGACCTCTTTGAATTTCTCTTCCGCTTCCTTGGAGTCGGGGTTGCGGTCGGGGTGGTATTTCATGGCCAGCTTGCGGTAGGCCTTCTTGATTTCTTCCTCGGTGGCGGTGCGGGCAACGCCAAGGACTTCGTACAGATCGCGTTTGGTGGACATGGTTCTTTCTTCGGTGGCCTGTTTTCAGGAGGCCGGCAATATCTCTGGTGAATAGCGGTTGTGTGCTATTGACGGGTTTGGGTAGGCCCCCTGCCTTCGCGGGGCAGCCAGGGGGCCTACCCAAACCCTGCACCGGGTCAGGCGCGGGCCCGGGCCGGTGCGGTCAAGACGAAAAGCGGAGCGGCCCACATTGTAGGCCGCTCCGCGGGTACTGCTTACTTGTCGTCCCTTTTGACTTCCTTGAAGTCGGCATCGACCACGTTGTCGTCGGCCTTGGCGCTGCCGGCGTCACCGCCGGGGGCCGCGCCCTCGGCCTGGGCCTGGGCTTGCATGTCGGCGTACATCTTTTCGCCGAGCTTCTGCGAAGCCTTGGACAGGGCCTCGACCTTGGCGTCGATGGCTTCCTTGTCGCCTTCCTTCAGGACATCCTCGAGGTCCTTGATGGCGGCCTCGATGGACTCCTTCTCGGACGCCTCGAGCTTGTCGCCGTATTCTTCCAGCGACTTGCGGGTGGCGTGCACCAGGGCGTCGGCCTGGTTGCGCGACTGCGCCAGTTCGGCCACGCGCTTGTCCTCGTCGGCATTGGCCTCGGCATCGCGGACCATGCGTTCGACTTCGGCCTCGGTCAGGCCGGAGTTGGCCTTGATCGTGATCTTGTTTTCCTTGCCCGTGCCCTTGTCCTTGGCCGACACGTGCAGGATGCCGTTGGCGTCGATGTCGAAGGTGACCTCGATCTGCGGCGTGCCGCGCGGCGAGGGCGGAATGCCTTCGAGGTTGAACTCGCCCAGGCCCTTGTTGCCGGCGGCGATTTCGCGTTCGCCCTGGAACACCTTGATGGTCACGGCCGGCTGGTTGTCATCGGCGGTGGAGAACACCTGCGAGAACTTGGTCGGGATGGTGGTGTTCTTCTTGATCATCTTGGTCATGACGCCGCCCAGGGTTTCGATACCCAGGGACAGGGGGGTCACGTCCAGCAGCAGCACGTCCTTGCGGTCGCCCGACAGCACGGAGCCCTGGATAGCGGCGCCGGCGGCGACGGCCTCGTCGGGGTTCACGTCCTTGCGCGGATCCTTGCCGAAGAACTCCTTGACCTTCTCCTGCACCTTGGGCATGCGCGTCATGCCGCCGACCAGGATCACGTCGTCGATGTCCGAGACCTTGACGCCGGCATCCTTGATGGCGATGCGGCAGGGCTCGATCGTGCGGCTGATCAGGTCTTCGACCAGCGCTTCCAGCTTGGCGCGGGTGACCTTCAGGTTCAGGTGCTTGGGACCGGACGCATCGGCCGTGATGTACGGCAGGTTGATCTCGGTCTGGGTGGCCGACGACAGTTCGATCTTGGCCTTTTCCGCGGCTTCCTTCAGGCGCTGCAGGGCCAGGACGTCCTTGGACAGGTCCACGCCTTGTTCTTTCTTGAACTCGCCGATGATGTAGTTGATCAGCACCTGGTCGAAGTCTTCGCCGCCCAGGAAGGTGTCGCCGTTGGTGGACAGCACCTCGAACTGCTTCTCGCCATCGACGTCGGCGATCTCGATGATGGACACGTCGAACGTGCCGCCGCCCAGGTCATACACGGCGATCTTGCGGTCGCCCTTTTCCGACTTGTCCAGGCCGAACGCCAGCGCGGCCGCGGTGGGCTCGTTGATGATGCGCTTGACGTCCAGGCCGGCGATGCGGCCGGCGTCCTTGGTAGCCTGGCGCTGGCTGTCGTTGAAGTAGGCCGGCACCGTGATCACGGCTTCGGTCACTTCCTCGCCCAGGTAGTCCTCGGCGGTCTTCTTCATCTTGCGCAGCACTTCGGCCGACACCTGCGGGGGCGCCAGCTTCTTGTCGCGCACCTGCACCCAGGCGTCGCCGTTGTCGGCCTTGACGATGCTGTAGGGCATCAGGTCGATGTCCTTCTGCACGGCCTTTTCGTCGAACTTGCGGCCGATCAGGCGCTTGACGGCGTACAGGGTATTCTTGGGGTTGGTGACCGCCTGGCGCTTGGCGGGCGCGCCGACCAGGATCTCGCCGTCTTCCATGTAGGCGACGATCGAGGGGGTGGTGCGGGCGCCTTCGGCGTTTTCGATGATTTTGACCTGCGGGCCTTCCATTACTGCGACGCAGCTATTGGTCGTGCCCAGGTCGATGCCTATGATTTTGCCCATAATCCTTGTTCCTGAAAGAAATCAGAAAAATTTCGCTTGATCAATAAATAGGTGGGAATTTCGTTATTTCAATGCCTGCGATAGCTTCTTTCGATCGCGGCGGGCCTTATTTGGCGGCCGCGACCGTCACCAGTGCCGGACGCAATACCCGATCGACGATCAGATAGCCCTTTTGCAGGGTCTGCAAGACCGTGTTGGCCGGCTCGTCCGACGGAACCGACGCGATGGCCTGATGGTGGTGCGGATTGAATTTGTCGCCCGGAACCGGGGCGATCTCGACCAGCTTGTTGCGCTCGAAGGCGCCAACCAGTTGCTTGAGGGTGACGTCCACCCCTTCGCGCAGGGTGTCGATGGACTGGTTTTCCTGGGCCAGGGCGGCCTCCAGGCTGTCTTTCACCGGCAACAGGTTTTCCGCGAATGCCTCGATACCGAACTTCTGCGCCTTGGAGACTTCCTCCTGGGCCCGCCGGCGGACATTGTCCGCTTCGGCGCGGGCGCGCAGCATGGCATCGTAATTGTCCTTGGCCTCGGCCTGGGCCGCGGCCAGCTGGGCCTGCAGCGCGACGATGGGATCCTCGGTGCCCGCGTCCTCGGGCGTTTCCGCCGCCGGGTTCGGGTTCACGTTTTCGGGATCCAGATTGGGTTGGTCGCCAGGCTTGTGCTCAGCCGACATTGGGTGCCTCCATGAAAAACCAGAAAAATCAGTGACTTGCTTGGACTCTATGCGCGAGATGGGGGTGAAATCCGCGGATTCAAGAGAGTATATAACCCCCCCTACGCCCTTCGGGCGCCCCCCAGGGGGCGATGCGGGTGGACCGGCGGAGCCGGATCCACCGCATCCTGGGTCTAGTACCCGTTTCTTGGGTTGTGGCACCCGTGCTTCGCTGGCTGCCAGCGGTAGCACCGGTGATTCAGTCCAAGATAGTTTCCCTGGACCCAGGAAACCGCGGATCTGGCTTTGCCAGTCCGCCGGTTTCGCCCCCTGGGGGGCGCGCGTCAGCGCGTAGGGGGGGTCCTCAATTGGGGGTCCTCAGCTTTTCGATCTTGCGGCGGTCTTGCTTGGTGGGGCGGCCTTTCAGGTTGGCGGCGGGGTCGGCGTTCTGGCGGCGCAGTTCGATGGCTTCCAGGCGGCGCTTGAGGCCTTGCTGGGTTTCGTCGTACAGGGTGCGCGCGAAAACGGCGGGGCCGCGCTGGGTGGACAAGGCGCGGACCAGGACCTCCCAATCCTGGTCTCCCGCGCGGATCTGCAGGATGTCGCCGGGGCGCACGGCGCGCGAGGGCTTGACCCGTTCGCCGGACACCTTCACCTGCCCTGCCTCGACCGCATCCTGGGCCAGTGTGCGGGTCTTGTAGAACCGCGCCGCCCAGAGCCACTTATCGATACGTAGTTCTTCCATCCCGTTACTGGCCCGTGGCCGGCGCCTCGTCGTTCTTGCGTTGCAACAAGACGGCTGCGTGCGCCGCCTCGGCCGGCTGGCGGGCCGCGGGGCGCGTGATCCAGCCTTGCATGTGGCGCTCGGCCAGGTTGGCCAGGGCCTCCATCCAGGCGGCGGAATCGTTCAGCGCGTCGATGTAGCGCAGCTGCCGGCCCCCCGCCAGCAGGAACGCTTCCTTGCCCTGCACCGCGATCTCCTCCAGAGTCTCGATGCAGTCGGCCACGAAGCCGGGGCAGAATACGTCGACGTCGGACACCCCGCTCTTGGCCAGCTCCTTCAGCCGGGGTTCAGTATAGGGCTGGAGCCATTCGGCCGCGCCGAAACGGCTCTGGAAAGTCACCTCGACCTGCTCGGCGTACAGGCCCAGCCGCTCGGCCAGCAGGCGGCCGGTCTCCAGGCACTGCTCGTGATACGGATCCCCCAGCGCGATGGAACGCTTGGGCAGGCCGTGGAAGCTCAGCACCAGTTTCCGGCCCCGGCCGTTGTCGCGCCAGAAATCCAGGATGCGGACGGCCATCGCCTCGATATAGCCCGGATCGGCGTGAAAATCGCGCACGTACCGGACCTCGGGCACGTTGCGCAGCCGGGCCAGGCAAGCACCCACCGCATCGGACACCGCGGCGGTCGTACTGGCCGCGTACTGCGGATAAAGCGGCAGGACCAGGATGCGCTCGCAGCCCGTCTCGCGCAGCGCGGCAATGCCCGCCTCGAGCGACGGATTGCCGTAGCGCATGGCCAGCGCCACTTCCACGCCCAGGCCCCGGCCGGACAGCACGCGCGCCAGGCCCTCGGCCTGGCGGCGGCTCCAGGCCAGGAGCGGGGAGCCCTCGGGCGTCCACACCGAGGCGTAGCGCGCCGCCGCGTCGCGGGGCCGCAGCGTCAGGACCAGGCCATATAGGATGGGCAGCCAGACCAGGCGGGGAATCTCGACCACGCGGGGATCGGACAGGAATTCGGCCAGATAGCGGCGCACGGCGGAGGCGGTGGGCGCGTCGGGCGTGCCCAGGTTCACCAGCAGCAGGCCGGTGCGGGTGGGATGGTGGGAGGACGGCGGCTCGGGAAGGAAGCGCATGCGTGGCGTTTTCCGGACTCAGGAATGACAGGGGAAACGGCGGCGGGCGGGAAGGCCGTCCGCCCATGCCGGCGGACGCCGGCTCAATGGTGGCTCAACGCGTTCGACAGCAGCCGCGCGGTGATGTCGACGATGGGAATCACCCGCTCGTACGACATCCGGGTAGGACCGATCACGCCCAGGGTCCCGACCACCTTGCCGTCCACGCCGTAGGGCGCCGTGATGACGCTGACCTCTTCGACCGGCACCAGCTGCGAGTCGCCGCCGATGTAGATCTGGACGCCCTGTGCCCGGCTGGACACGTCGAGCAGCTGCATCAGGTCGGTCTTCTTCTCGAACAGTTCGAACATCCGGCGCAGCTTGTCCATGTCGGCCGTGATGTCGGAGACGCCCAGCAGGTTCAATTCGCCCGAGATGACGACGCTGTCGTCCTCGGTGGCGGCCTCGGTGCTGGCGTCCACCGCCAGTTCCATCAGCCGGGAGATGTCCTCGCGCAGCTGGCTCAGTTCCCGCTGGAGGATCTGGCGGACGTCCTCGAACGCCTTGCCACTGAAATGCTGGTTGAAGAAATTGGCCGCCTCGGTCAACTCGGCGGAGGAATAGTCGCGCTGGACCATCAGCATGCGGTTCTGCACGTCGCCTTCGGGCGTCACGATGATCAGCAGTACCCGGGTGTCGGACAGCCGGATGAATTCGATCTGCCGGAACATCTGGCTGCGCTTGGGCGACATCACCACGCCGGCGAACTGGGTCAGCTTGGACAGCAGCGAGGCCGCGGCCGCGATGACGCGCTGGGGTTCGGCCGAAGGCAGCAGGGTCTGGATGTGGGTCGCCTCGGAAACTTCGTAGGGCTGCACCGTCAGCAGCGAATCGACGAACATGCGGTAGCCCCGGGGGGTGGGGACGCGACCGGCGGAAGTATGGGGGCTGTGGATCAGGCCATGGTCCTCGAGATCGGCCATGACGTTGCGTATCGTGGCCGGCGACAGGTCGAAGACCTTGGAGAGCGTACGCGAACCGACAGGTTGTCCGTCTGTGATGTAACGCTCGATAAGAGCCTTCAACAATGTACGTGCGCGATCGTCCATGGCCAATTGTACCCCTGGATGAGCCCACCCCCTACGCGCTTCGCGCGCCCCCTCAAGGGGGCGGCACTGGCGGACCGGCAAAGCCGGATCCGCGGTGCCCTGGCAACTGCCAGGCTGATGGAGGGGGTTGCTTTCTATTGTCGGCGTTTGACGCTGAGTGGGCAAAAAGGACCACATGGGGCCCCGTTGGGAGGTCTCCCCTCATATAATGCCTGCATGCATTTTCCCATCGTCGCCCTCGTCGGCAAATACCACGATACCGGCATCGCCGCGCCGTTGCGCGCGGTCGCGCAGATGCTGCGCGATGCCGGGCGCGAGGTCGTGTTCGAGAAGGACACCGCCACCAATATCGGCGTCCTGGACTACCCCGCGGCCACCGTCGAGGAAATCGGGCAGCGCGCGTCGCTGGCCATCGTCATGGGGGGCGACGGCACGATGCTGGGGGTGGCGCGGCAGCTGGCGCCCTGGGACGTGCCCGTGGTGGGCATCAACCACGGCCGGCTGGGATTCATCACCGACGTCCCCATCGAGGACGCCGGCACCGCCATCGCCGGCATCCTCGACGGCCAGTTCGAATCGGAAACCCGCACCCTGCTGGCCTGCAGCGTCATCCGGGGCGAGACCACGCTGGTGTCGGCGCTGGCGCTGAACGACGTGGTGCTGAGCCGGGCCGGCCTGGGCGGCATGCTGGAAGTCACCGTGCAGGTGGACGGGCTGTACATGTCCAAGCAGCGCGCCGACGGCCTGATCATCGCCACGCCCACGGGATCCACGGCCTATGCGCTGTCGGCCAACGGCCCCATCCTGCATCCATCGCTGCGCGGGCTGGTACTGGTGCCGGTGGCGCCGCAGGCGCTGTCCAACCGGCCGATCGCCATCCCGGACGACTGCACGATAGACATCACCCTTACCCGCTCTCCCGGCGGCCGCGACGAAAGCGCCAGCGTGCACTTCGACATGCAGAGCTGGTCGTCGCTGCAGGAAGGCGACCGCGTCCTGGTGAAACGCGCCGAACACACCATCCGCTTCCTTCACCCGGCCGGATACAGTTATTTTTCCACCCTGCGGCGCAAGCTGCACTGGAACCAGATTTCCGGCACCGCGATCGATTAGTCCTTCTCCGCCCTTTCCACCGGCTCCATTCGTATGCTGCGCGCCCTGCACATCAACGATTTCGTGATCGTCGACCAGACCGAGGTCGAATTCGGCCCAGGCTTCACCGTCTTCTCCGGTGAAACGGGCGCCGGCAAGTCGATCCTGATCGACGCGCTGGCCCTGGCCCTGGGCGAACGCGCCGATGCCTCGGTGCTGCGGGAGGGCGCCAGCCGGGCCGAGGTCAGCGCGGTATTCGACGTGCCGCCCGCGCTGCTGGACTGGCTGGCCGAGCGCGAGCTGGATACCGACAGCCTGGTGCTGCGGCGGATCATCGATGCCCAGGGGCGCAGCCGCGGCTACATCAACGGCGTGCCCGCCACGCTGACCCAGTTGCGCGAACTGGGCGAACACCTGGTCGACATCCATGGCCAGCATGCGCACCAAAGCCTGCTCAAGACCGACTCCCAGCGCGACATGCTGGACGACCATGGCGACCATGGCGCGCTGCGGCGCGACGTGGCGCAGGCGTGGAAGGCCTGGCGCGAACTGGCGCGCAAGCTCGAAGCGGTGGAACGCGACGCGGCTTCGCTGCAGCAGGAGCGCGAACGCCTGCAATGGCAGGCCGACGAACTCGACCGGCTGGCGCTGAAGGACGGCGAATGGGACCACCTCCAGGCCGAGCACGGCCGGCTGGCCCATGCCCAGTCGCTCATCGACGGCGCCAGCCAGACCATCGCCGCCCTGGAAGAGGACGATGACGCCGCCCATGCCCGCCTGGCCGCCGCCGCCCAGCGCATCGGCCAGCTGGCCGCGCACGACGCGGCGCTGGCCCCGGTATCCGAGGCGCTGGAATCGGCCCGCATCGCGCTCCAGGAGGCCGTCTCCGACCTGAACAGCTACCTGGGGCGCCTGGAGCTCGATCCTCAGCGCCTGGGCGAGGTCGAAGGCCGCCTGCAAGCGGTATTCGACACCGCCCGCAAGTTCCGCCTGCAACCCGAGGAACTGGCCGAACGCCACGCCACGCTGCTGGCGCAGTTGGAAACCTTGAAGGAAGCCGAGGACGTCCAGGCCCTGCGCACCAAGGTCGAGGCCGCCAAGGCGGCCTACGACACCGCCGCCGGCAAGCTGGGCCGGGCGCGCAAGAAGGCGGCGGGTTCGCTGTCCAGGGCGGTAACCCAGGCCATGCAGACGCTGGCCATGGGCGGCGGACGCTTCGAGGTCGCGGTCGAGGCGGCCGATCCCGGCGTCCACGGATCCGAAGCCATCGAATTCCGCGTCGCGGGCCACGCCGGCACCACCCCCCGCCCGCTGGCCAAGGTGGCCTCCGGCGGCGAACTGGCGCGGATCTCGCTGGCCTTGTCGGTCATCGCCAGCCGTGCCGCGCGGGTCCCGACCCTGATCTTCGACGAGGTCGACACGGGCATAGGCGGCGCGGTGGCCGAGGTCGTCGGCCGGCTGCTGCGCGAACTAGGCAGTTTGCATCAAGTATTGTGCGTCACCCACCTGCCCCAGGTCGCCGCCTGCGGCAATACGCACCTGCGGGTCGACAAACGCCAGGAAAAAGGCGCCGCGATCTCCACGGTCAATCAGCTGGACAGGGGGGGACGGGTGGACGAAATCGCCCGGATGCTGGGCGGCATAGAAATCACCGCCACGACGCGCAAGCATGCGCGGGAAATGATAGGCAACAACTGAGGCGGGCCGCCGGCCCGCCCCTGGCGGCCTCAGCGGCTCTTGGCGCAGTTCTGGCAGATGCCGTACAGCGACAGCGCGTGCCCGGTCAGCACGAAATTGTGGTCCTTGGCGATCTTCTGCTGGCGTTTCTCGATTTCCGCGTCGAAGAACTCCTCGACCTTGCCGCAATTGGTGCAGACCAGGTGGTCGTGGTGATCGCCCTCGTTCAGCTCGAACACGGCCTTGCCGCTGTCGAACTGGCTGCGGACCAGCAACCCGGCCTGCTCGAACTGCGTCAGCACGCGATAGACCGTGGCCAGCCCGATCTCGACGCTTTCGCCGATCAGGGCCCGGTAGACGTCCTCGGCGCTCATGTGGCGCACTTCGGCCTTGCGAAAGACATCCAAGATCTTGAGCCGGGGGAAGGTCGCTTTCAGGCCTATACTTTTGAGTTCGCTTTGATCTGTCATGATGGTCCTTTCTGAAAGCGGTTTCGTGTGTCGAACCCTGCGTAACGGCAGGATCCGGCGTGGGTGCTGGATCTTCAGGCCCAGTCAGCCATCGGGCGCGCTGCGCCCGCAAGGCGCGGCCCCGGCATGGCAGGCGGCGAAACGGCTCGGCCCGGTGCACCCGGTTGCCCGTCCCGCGGCGGCCGCCCGGCAGTGCCGGGAAAGCTCCGGAAAAGCCCAGGCATTCCCCGAGGGCTTTATGATAACGGTTTCCCCAATCAAGACGAGTGCGGATCTGTGCCAAACGCTCTGATTTCCTTCATCCACGGCCAAGCCGGCACCCTGCGGCGGCTGGCCCCGGCCGCGCTGCTGGGCCTGGCGGCATGCAGCTCGGTCAACAACTACGTTCCGAACTTCGTCAAGCCCTACCGGGCCGACGTCCAGCAGGGCAACTGGCTGACCCAGGAACAAGTGGAACTGCTGCGCCCCGGCATGACCCGCGAACAGGTGCGTTTCGCCCTGGGCAGCCCCACCCTGACCAGCATTTTCCATTCGGACCGCTGGGACTATCCGTACCTGTTCACGCCCGGCCACGGGCAGACCGAGGAACGGCGCTTCACCGTCTATTTCGCCAACGACCGGCTCGAGCGCTGGACCGGCGATGAACAGCCCGCCCGCCAGCCGTTCCAGCAGAAGGACACGCGCAAGGCCCTGGGCTCTGCCACGCAGCCGGCCCAGCAGGCCCCAAACACGGCTCCGCTGACGGTCGAGGGCAATGCCGCCTCTCCCAGCCTGGACCCCGGCTCGGCCCCCGCCGTCGCCACACCCGTCGCGCCGGTCGCTCCTGCCCCCGCGTCGCCCTCCGGCGACGCCGCCCCCCCCCAACCCGCCACGAATACCAAGGAATGACCTCGATGCGTATCGCCATTGCCGGGGCGACCGGCCGCATGGGCCACATGCTGATCGAAGCCGTGCTCGCCGCCCCCGACCTGGAACTCGCCGTCGCGCTGGACCGCGCCGGCAGCCCCGCCATCGGCCACGATGCCGCCGAGTTCCTGGGCAAGCAAAGCAAGGTCATGATCACCGACGATCTCGACGCCCTTGCGCAGGCCGACTGCCTGATCGACTTCACCCGCCCCGAAGCCACGCTGGCCCACCTGGAAGCCTGCCGGCGCCACGGCGTCAAGCTGGTGATCGGCACCACCGGCTTCGACGAGGCCGGCAAGGCCGCGATCGCCGCCGCCGCCGACAAGGTGGGCGTGGTCTTCGCGCCCAACATGAGCGTGGGCGTGAACGTCACCCTCAAGCTGCTGGACATCGCCGCCCGTATCCTGAAGGAGGACTACGACGTGGAAGTGTTCGAGGTCCACCACAAGCACAAGGTGGATGCGCCCTCGGGCACCGCGCTGAAAATGGGCGAGACCGTGGCGCAGGCCTGGGGCAAGCCGCTGTCCGAGGTGGCCGAATGGGCCCGCCACGGCGACACCGGCGCCCGCAAGCACGGCACCATCGGCTTTTCCTCGGCCCGCGGCGGCGACGTGGTGGGCGACCACACCGTCTTCTTCTGCGGCCCGGGCGAGCGCATCGAGGTCACCCATCGGTCGAACAGCCGCGTCAACTACGCCGAAGGCAGCCTGCGCGCCGCGCGCTACCTGGCCGACAAGCCCGCCGGGCTGTACGACATGCAGGATGTGCTGGGTCTTAAGCCCCCCCCTACGCGCTGACGCGCGCCCCCCAGGGGGCGATGCGGGTGGACCGGCGGAGCCGGATCCACCGCATCCTGGGTCTGGCGCCATATCCCCTCAAGGGGGCGGCGCTGGCGGACCGGCAAAGCCGGATCCGCGGCGCCCAGGCAACTGTTGGAACGGCCTCGTGTGGGGCCGTTCTGTTTTTGTAAGCGTCTTCAGGGGCCGTTGATGGCCTTGTTTTTGGCTTCTACGGCGAGGACCAGGCGTTGGGCCATCTGGGCAAGCGGGACGATCTCGTGGACGGCGCCCAGGGCGATGGCTTCGCGGGGCATGCCGAAGACCACGCTCGAGGCTTCGTCCTGGGCGAGGTTGTAGGCGCCCGCCTCGCGCAATGCCAGCATGGCCCGCGCGCCGTCCTTGCCCATGCCGGTCAGCATGATGGCCACGCTGCCGGCCCCGGCCGCGCGGGCGGCCGACAGGAACAGGACCTCGACCGAGGGGCGGTGGCGGTTGACCGGTTCGCCTTCGGACAATTGCGCGTGGTAGCCCAGCAGCGGCAGCGGCCGCACCGACAGGTGGGCGTGGCCGGGAGCCACGTAGACGTGCCCCGGGTGCAGCCGTTCGTTGTGTTCCGCTTCCTTCACGTGCAGCGGCGTGTGCTTGTCCAGACGCTCGGCGAAGCTGCGCGTGAAGCCGGGCGGCATGTGCTGGGTGATGACGATGGGCGGCAGGTCGGCGGGCAGCGCCTCCAGCAGTTCGCGCAGCGCCTCGGTGCCACCGGTCGAAGCCCCGATGGCGACCAGCAGCCTGCGGTCGTACCGGGACGGCGCGGGCGCGCGGCCATCGGCGGGCCGGGATTGCTCGTCGCTCATGGATATGCTCAGCCCGGCTGCCTGGCGTAGACGGTACGCCCCTGGAGCACGAATCGCTGCTGCCCCTGGGAAAAACTCTCGGAATGGCCGACGAACAGCAGGGCCCCGGGCGGCATCAGCCCGGCCATGCGCTCGACGACCCGCAACTGGGTGGGTCGATCGAAGTAGATCAGGACGTTGCGGCAGAATACCGCGTCGAGCGGCCCGCGCACCGGCCACACGGGGTCCAGCAGGTTCAGCTGACGAAAATTCACCAGCGCGCGCAGCTCGGGCCGCACGCCGTACTGGCCCTCGGCCTCCTCGACGAAATAGCGGCGCGCCTGCTGGTCGGGCACCTTGGCCAACTGGTCGCGCCGGTACACGGCTTGCCGGGCGCTGGCCAGCACATGGGTATCCAGGTCGGTCGCCAGGATGCGCACCGGCGGCGCCAGGGTGCCGAACACCTCGGCGGCCGTGATGGCCAGGGTCCAGGCCTCTTCCCCGGTGGAAGCGGCCGCGCACCAGAGCTGCAGCGTCTGGCCCGGACGTTCGGCGGCCAGACGCTTCAGGTAGGCGGCCAGGATCTGGAAATGGTGGCTCTCGCGGTAGAAATACGTGAGATTGGTGGTCAGCGCGTTGACGAAGTATTCCCATTCGGGCGCGCCGGCGCGCAACCCTTCCAGGTACGCGCTGAAGGACGGCCGGCCGGTGGCGCGCAGCCGACGGGCCAACCGGCTGTAGACCATGCTGCGCTTGGCGTCCGACAGCGAAATGCCGGTGTGCTGCCGCAGCAGGGCCCGTATCCGGTCGAAATCCTGGCCGCTGAAGGCGAATTCGGTGCCGACGAGGGAGTCGGCCGAGCCCGGTATAGCATCGGTCACGGCCAGGAGGCTGGTTCTGGATGTCACGCTTGGCCCTAAAGGAAATGCCCCCACGCTATCATTGACGGGATTATCGGCAACACTCACTGATTCATTAAGCAATGTTCAATCGCGGCCCCGTCTCCGTGCAGAACGCCGGCCCCTCCGCGGCCGGCCTGCCTCGCTTCATGACGGCGGCGCCCGGCCAGGCTGCATCCGGCCTGGGCCCCGACGCGCGCGAGGCCACCCAGCTCGCCATCCTGTTCATCGAGGACTCGCTTGCCGATTTCACGCTGATGCGCGCCGTGCTGGTCGACGCGGGCCTGAATGTCAGCGCCCAGTGCGTGGACACCGAAACGACCATGCGGCAGGCCCTGGCCGAACGGGCCTGGGACGCCATCATCAGCGACCACTCCCTGCCCACCTTCAGCGGCCTGCGCGCGCTGAAGGTGGCCAAGGAAGTCGGATTCCGCGGCCCCTTCCTGATCGTGTCCGGCGCCATCGGCGAGGAAACCGCGGTCGAAGCCATGCGGGCCGGCGCCGACGACTACGTGATGAAGAACAACCTGCGCCGGCTTCCCCCCGCGCTGGAGCGCGGCCTGCGCGAAGTGCAGACCCGCGACCAGCGGCAGCGGGCCGAAACGGCGCTGGCCTCGGCCCACGACCAGTTGAACGCCGTCTTCTCGGCCACGCCGGTCGCCCTGTTCGCCATCTCGCGCGAACGTACCGTCACCATGTGGAGCCCGGCCTGCGAAGACCTGACCGGACTGGGTTCGACCGACACGCTGTCCCGATCGTTCGCCCTGCCCTCGCAGCCCGATACCTGGAAACTGCTGACGCTGATCGCGCCCGCGCTGGACGGCACCGAAGTACGCGGTTTGCCGTTCAGCATAGAAACCAAGGGGGAAAACCGCGAGCTGCTGGTGTCGGCCAGCCCGCTCAGCGGCTCCCCGCCCTCGGGCTGCGTGGTCGCGCTGTCCGACGTCACCCACCTGGCCCACGCGCAGGCGGAGCTCAGCCGCTCCGAAAGCCAGTTGCGCGAACTTTCCCGCCACACCGAACGCGTGCGGGAGAACGAACGGGCCGAACTCGCGCGCGAAATCCACGACGACCTGGGCGCCCTCGTCACGCGGATACGCGCCGACCTCGCGCTGGCCCGCCGCCGCTCCCGCGAAAAGGAAACGGCGCAGTTGCTGGACGAAGCCGAACAGATGGTCGCCTCGCTGGGCGAGGCCATTTCCCGCATCGCCCGGGCCATGCGGCCGCCGGTGCTCGATTTCGGCATCGTCGCCGCGATCGAATGGCAGGCGCGCGATTTCGCGCAGCACACGGGCATCACCGTCAATGTCCATACCAACCAGGACGACCTGGCGCTCGAACTGGAACAATCCATCGCCGTCTTCCGCATCTTCCAGGAAGCCCTGACCAACGTGTTCAAGCACGCGCAAGCCACGCGCGTGGACGTCGATCTCTTCGCCGACGACAGCACGCTCAGCCTGGAAGTCCGCGACAACGGCATCGGCCTGTCGTCCGACTCGCTGCGCAAGCGCACCTCGTTCGGCCTGCGCGGCATGATGGAACGCGTCCACGGCCTGGGCGGCTGGATGGACATAGGCGGCTCGCCCCAGACCGGCACGCCGCCTTTCCGAGGAACCACACTCATGATTTCGATTCCGTTGAATCCCCCCACCCTGTCCCTGCCGGGAGGAAAGTCCCCCCACCACGAACCGGAGGACCAGGAATGATCCGGCTGGTGCTCGCCGACGATCACGCCATCGTGCGCTCGGGCCTGCGGCAGATCGCGCAGGCCGAGGAAGGCATCTCGGTGGTGGGAGAAGCGGCCGACTGCGGCGACCTGCTCGACGTGCTGCGCAAGACCGAGGCCGACGTCGTACTGATGGACATCTCCATGCCCGGCAAGAACGGGCTGGAAGGACTCAAGCAGGTGCGCGAGCGCTGGCCGCGCATCGCCGTGCTCATGCTCAGCATGTACCCCGAGGACCAGTACGCGGTGCGCAGCGTCAAGGCCGGCGCGGCCGGCTACCTGCACAAGAACTCGCCGCCCGAGACCGTGATCGCGGCCATCCGCGCCGTCGCGCGCGGCAAGAAATACATCACTCCGGAATTGGCCGAACAACTGGCCACCCACCTCAGCCAGGGCGACGAACGTCCGCCGCACGAACTGCTGTCCGACCGCGAATACCAGACCATGGTAATGATCGCCTCGGGCCGCACCCTGACCCAGATCGCCGAGGAAATCTCGCTGTCGCCCAAGACCGTATCGGTCTACCGCGCGCGCCTGCTCGAAAAGATGAAGCTCAAGAACAACGCCGAGCTGACCCACTACGCGCTGAAGCACAAACTGGTCGAGTAGAAGCGGAGCCCACCCCCTACGCCCTTCGGGCGCCCCCCAGGGGGCGAAACCGGCGGACTGGCAAAGCCAGATCCGCGGTTTCCTGGGTCTAGGGAAACCATCTTGGACTGAAGCACGGTTGCTATCGCTGGCAGCCAGCGATAGCACCGGTGCAACAACCCAAGACAACCCCACTAGACCCAGGATGCGGTGGATCCGGCTCCGCCGGTCCACCCGCATCGCCCCCTTGAGGGGGCGCCCGAAGGGCGTAGGGGGTGGGTTTCCCTAGGGGGTCTCTATACTGCCTATAGCCTCCCGGCCGTTGTCGGTGTAGGCCAGGTCCTTGAAGGTCAGGGCGCGGGCCATGGCGATGCCGCGGCCGTGCATGTCGAAGGCGCGGTCGGGAGAGATTTCCAGGTAGGTTCGCCAGTCGAAGCCGGGGCCCTGGTCCTTGACGCGAAAACGGATGCGGCCGGGTTCGCGTACGAAGCTGACGCTGGCGGTGCGGTCGCGATACGGGGGCAAGGACAGGCGGCGCTGGATTTCCGCGGCCCAGCGGCCCTCCATGCTCAGGCGCCCCTTGTCCACGAAGCCGATTTCCAGGTTGCCGTGCTCGACCGCGTTGACCATCAGTTCGGCCAGGCCGATCACCGCCACCTCGGGCGCGGGGCACAGCTTGGCCAGAAAGAAGGCCAATTGCCGGGCCTCGGCCAGGGACACGAAGCCGAAGTCGGCCTGTCGCATGTGGCCGAACACGTCGTGCACATCCGACAGGCGGCGGCGCAAGCCCTTCTGCCGCGCGCGGAATTCGATGGCCGCGCCGACGACCGCGATCAGCATGTCGTGCTCATACGGCTTGGTCAGATAATAGTAGGCGCCCCGGTGTATGCCTTCGAGCACGTCGGCCGGGTGCGAGGCAGCGGTTTGCATGATGACCGGGATGTCGGCCAGGCGGCGGTCCGCGCGTATGCGGGTCAGGAGTTCGATGCCGTCCAGCCCCGGCATCATCCGGTCGAGCACGATCAGGTCATAGTCGACGCCCGCCTCCTGCAACAGGTCCCAGGCCTGGATGCCGTCCTGCACGCACCGGAGCCGATAGCGCGGATCGGACAGGTGCTCGGAAATGATTTCCAGGTTGAGCGGCTCGTCATCGACGACGAGGATGTTGAACGGTTCCTGCGACATGAAGCATCCGGTGGGGCCAGGTGAACGCGCCGGCGGCACCCTCGCATCCGTCCGCCGCCGGAACCTTCCTGTTTACAGGAAATTGAAAATGGACATCCGGGCGATCTGCGTATAAGTCTGCTGCGCGGCCTGCACAGTGTACGTGCGTTTGGCCAGTTCGCCGGTCAGTTCCGTCATGGTTTCCAGGTCGGATCCCACCACCCGCGAGATCTCGCCGGTGATCTGTTCGCCACGGGTTTCGCCGGCGGTGGTGGCCGCCTCGACCTCGGTCAGGCGGCTGCCGATGGACGAACGCGCCTCGAGCAGCCGGTTCAGCGCCGAGTTCAGGTTCAGGTTGGCCTCGTACAACGCGTTGGCGCGCGAGACGGACTCGGTCTCGGATGCGGGCTGCCCCAGGGCCGCGATGGCCTGGTCCAGCGTATCGAACACGCTTTGCGAGCGCGACGGACCGAAGCTCAGTTTGTCGCCTTCGGCGGGACGGCCGCTGAAGCCGATCTGCACGCCGGCGACGTCTATCGTCTGGCCGTCCTCGCCCAGGGTGCCGGTACCGACCTCGGCCCCGTCCTTGTCCGAAACGGTATAGGCGCCGTCGGCGCCGAACTCGATGGTGTACGGGCCGTAGGCCGCCGCGGCCGACCAGGCCTGGCGATCGGTGACCGTGCTGGCGGTCAACGTGGCGCTGCCGGTATTGCCGCTACTGGCGCTGGCATCGAGTCCGTTGCGGCCGGTGGGAATGTCGCCGAACAGGTAGCTGCCGCTGAAGCTGACGTCGATCACGCGGTTGGGGCCGATCTGGCTCTGGCGCACGCCGGCGTCGCCCTGGTAGACCACCCCGGAGGCATTGCGCACGAAAGGCTGGCCGTCGCGCTTGTAGCCGGCGAAGACGTAGCTGCCGTTCTCGTCCTGGGTATTGGCCACGCTCATCAACTGATCGCGCAGCCCCTTGAGATCGGCCAGGATGGACTGCCGGTTTTCCTCGTTCAGCCCGCCCCCGCCCGCCTGGACGATGCGGGTCAGCGCCAGTTGCAGGGTATTGCCGGCTTCCACCAGATAGTTCTCGGTGCCTTCGAGCAGGCCCTTGGCGTCGGCCTGGTTCTTCAGCATCTGTTCGTTGGCCTTGAGCGTGGCGTCCAGCGCCACCTCGCGGCCGGCCGCGACCGGATCGTCGGACGGGCTGAGCAGCTTGCGCTGGGCGGACAGCTGCTGCGAGACCTGCAGCAGCGCGCTCTGCTGGCTGTTGATGGCCCGGATGCTGTTGTCGTAGAACTGATTGGTGCTGACTCTCATGGCGGTCCGTAGGCGTATCGTTAATGGATGGCGGCGAGCAACTGGTCGAACAGTTCGGAAGACATGCCCAGCACCTTGCCGGCGGCCGCGTAGGCCTGCTGGTAGCGCAGCAGGTTGGCGCCCTCTTCGTCCAGGTTCACGCCCGACAGCGACTGTTCGCTGGCCACCGCCTGGTCGAAGGCGGTCTGCTGCGCGGCCTTGCTGATGTTCAGCGAAGCCGCTCGCGTGCCGACCTG
The DNA here is from genome assembly GCF_003854895.1 of Pigmentiphaga sp. H8. Classification (NCBI taxonomy): domain Bacteria; kingdom Pseudomonadati; phylum Pseudomonadota; class Betaproteobacteria; order Burkholderiales; family Alcaligenaceae; genus Pigmentiphaga; species Pigmentiphaga sp. H8. Next base: position 3,754,459 of record NZ_CP033966.1, read on the forward strand.
GGAAATCAGCCCGGCATAGGCATCGGTCAGCGTGCTGCCGCCGGCGATCCGGGTAGTCCCCAACCCGGCCATGGCTAGCGCGTTGCGGTTGTCGCCCGCGGGCGCGCCCGCATCGGCCTTGACGGTAATGGTGTCCCCGGCGGCCGGGATGCCGGCCAGGTCAAAGGCCCAGCCGTTGTGGGAAATGGTCTGCTGCGGCGGTTGCAGAAGGCCCGTCGACAGGACGGTGCCATCTTCGCCCAGCAGCTCGTAGCCGGTGGCGGACGTGAAGCGGACGGTAACCGAGGTGCCGTAGTCGGGGCTGCCGGACTCGACCGAGCGCAGGCGCGACGCCTGCGCCGTGCCGGTATTGGTGTCCGCCGTCACCAGGCCCATGGGGGCCGCGGCGGCCAGCTTGCCGGGGTCGGCAAGTGTCACCTCGACGCCCGCCGCGGCCTGGCTGGCGACCTTGATCGTGAAGGTGTCGCCGTCGGCCAGGTCGCCGTCGGCCAGGCCGATGGTCAGGCCGTCCACGTTCTGCGGCAGCGACGAGAACGGGCCCAGCTCGGTACCGTCGTCCAGCCGGGTCACGACGTACTCGCTGCCCACCCGGGTCAACTGGTAGTCGCTGCCGGTCAGCGAGCGCGTGTCGGCGATACCCACCGCCAGCCGCGCATCGCCGGTATTGCCACGCTGGCCCACGGCCACGGGATTGCCGATGCGAAACAGGGCCTGGCCCGGTTGGCCGTTGCTGTCCAGGCCGAATTGCTGCTGCTGGTTGTAGGCCGCCGCCATGGCGATGGCCAGGCGCCCCAGTTCGGACTGGGCCTGGGCCAGTTCGTTGTCCCGGAATTGCAGCAGCGCGCCCAGTTGGCCGCCGTCGATGTCGCCCTGGTTGAGCTGCATGGTGTGGCCGCCGACGGTTAGCGACAGGCTGGTGCCGGTGGGCGAATTCGGGTCGCGGGTGTCGATCCGCAGTTGCGAGGCCACCTGCTCCAGGACCAGCGGCTGGCCGTTGGTCAGGTAGACGTTGACGCTCGTGCCCTGCGTGCTGGTGGTGATGCCCGTCAGCTTGCCCAGTTCGCGCACCAGCACGTCGCGCTGATCCAGCAGGCCATTGGGCGCCTGCCCCTGGCCGGTTCCATAGGCGTCGCCGATCTTGGCGTTGTAGGCGGCGATGCTCTGCACCAGCTGGTTGATCTGCCCCACCGTGGCGCTGGCCTGGTTGTCGATGCCCTGGCTCAGGGTGGAGAGGTCCTCGCTGACGGCGCGAAAGCGCGCCGCCGTCGATTGCGCCGCCGCCAGGGCGGCCTGCCGCGACGCGGTCTCGGCGGGGTTCTGGCTGAAGCGGCCCATGGCCGAATACAGCGCGTTCAGGCTCTGGTTGATCCCGGTATCCACCGAACCGAGCCGGTTGATCAGGCCGCTCATCTGGTCCGAATAGGTGGAGAGATAGCTGAGCGTCGATGCCGACTGGCTGGCCTGGCTGGACAGGAAATCGCTGTAGGCGCGCTGGACCGTGACGACGTCCACTCCCTGCCCGAAATAGCCGGCGCCGCTGAAGTTCGACATGGCCGACTGCAGCATCACCTGCTGGCGCGAATACCCGGGCGTCCCCTGGTTGGAGATGTTGTTGGCGGTGACGGCCAACCCGGCCTGGGCGGCGCGCAATCCGGTCAATGCGATGTTGGTGATGTTCGTGGTCATGGTTTCATGCGGACTGCCTGGCGTGCGCGGCGGCGCCTTGCACGGCTGATGTCTCTCTTAACGGACGCCGGCGCCCAAGCTTGAGCATGCCGGCGGCCTCCTGCCCGCTCGGATCCGCCGCTAGACGACGATCTGCATGGCGCGCCGGATGGTGCTGCCCAGCTTCTCGGCATACCTGGGGTCGGTCGCGTAGCCGGCCCGCTGCAGGCCCTGCGCGAACTGCTCGGCGTTGCCGGCCGACTGCAGCACCTTGGCATAGCGCGGGTTCGACGCCAGCAGGCGCGCGTAGTCCTCGAACGCCTGTTCGTAGGAATCGTAGGCGCGGAACTCGGCGGTCACGCGTTCCGGCGTGCCGTTGCGGTATTCGGTCGTGCGGGTGCGCACGGTGCGGCCGTCCCAGCCCGTCGCCTTGATTCCGAACAGGTTGTGGCTGGCTTCGCCCTGGGCGCCGCGGATCTCGCGCCGTCCCCAGCCCGACTCCAGCGCGGCCTGGCCCAGGATGTAGGCGGCCGGGATCCCGGTCGCGGCTTCCGCGCGCCTGGCCGCGGGCAGGAACTTGCCCAGGAACTCGGCGCGTATTTCCTCCGCGGAGGCGGGCGCGGCGCGCGTCTCGGCCGCCGGTTTGGCGCTGGCCGCCGCGGGCGGCGCGTAGACGGGCTGGGAGCCGAACCGGCCGTTCTGGATGCGGCGCGCCGGGGCCGATCCGCCCGCCAGCGCCGCAGCGTCCATGCCGCCTATCATGCCGCTGGTCGCCGTGGAGGGGGTGCCGATGGTCCGGCCCCGCGCCAGTTCCAGCGTGGACATGGACAGCGGCAATCCAGCGCGGCGCAGGGACTCCGGCGATACGGTGCTGCGGGTCAGCTGCTTCTCCAGCATGTCGGCCAGCCCCAGGCCGCTGCGTGCCGGCGCTGGACCGCTGCCCGCCTCGGCCACGCCGGCCAGCTTCTGCGCCATCTGCTGGTCCAGCATCCCCCGCCAGGTCTGCGAGGCGGGGCTGTTCAGGGCCTGGGCCAGCGGCCCGTCGCCCGCCAGCGACGTCTGCCGCATCTGCGACAGCAACATCTGGGCGAACTGCGCCTCGAACTGGCGGGCGGCCTGCCTGACGGTTCCCGTCTGGTCGCGCCGCGCCTGCAGCTTCAGGTTTTCCAGCGAGCGAGCATCGATCGCCATGCCGCCCCGCTGCATCGCGCTGTCCATCTTGCTCATCAGATGATCTCCAGTTCGGCGGTCAACGCACCCGCGGTCTTCAGTGCCTGCAGGATGGAGATGAGGTCTTGCGGCGTGGCGCCGAGCAGGTTCAGCGCCTTGACCACCTCCGCCAGCTGGGCACCGCCATCCAGGTGCACGATGGCGCCGCCGCTCTGCCTGATCTCGATGTCGGCACGCTCGGTCACCACCGTCTGGCCGCCCGAGAAAGGCGCCGGCTGGCTGACCACCGGCGCCGAGCTGACCGTGACGCTCAAGTTGCCGTGCGCGACGGCCACCGGCGCCAGGCGCACGCTCTGGTTCATCACGACCGAGCCGGTGCGCGCGTTGATGACCACGCGTGCCGGCGCGCGGCTGCCCACGACCTCCAGGTCCTCGATCTGCGCCATGAAGGCGACCCGGGCATCGGGCGACGACGGCGCGCGCAGTTCGATGACGCGGCCGTCGAGCGCGGTCGCGGTGCCGGGGCCGATGCGGCGGTTGATGGTCTCGACCATCGACCGCGCCGTCGAGAAATCGGCGGTCGTCAGCTCCAGCCTCAGCGCGCCGTCGCCTGCGAACGGCGTCGGCACGTCCCGCTCCACCGTGGCGCCGGCCGGGATGCGGCCCGCGCTCAGGTGGTTGATCTGCGCGCGGCTGCCCGCCGCCGACGCGCCCGCTCCGCCCACCGACACACTGCCCTGCGCCATCGCATAGACCTGCCCGTCCAGCCCCTTGAGCGGCGTCAGCAGCAGCGTGCCGCCTCGCAGCGACTTGGCGTTGCCCATGGAGCTGACCGTCACGTCGACCTGCTGGCCCGGCTGCGAGAACGGCGGCAGCATGGTGGTCACCATCACCGCCGCCACGTTCTTGAGCTGGAGCCGCGTGCCGGGGGGCACGTTGATGCCCAGGTTGGACAGCATGGACATCAGCGACTGGGTGGTGAACGGCGTCTGCGTGGTCTGGTCGCCCGTGCCGTCCAGGCCCACGACCAGGCCGTAGCCCACCAGCTGGTTGTTGCGTACGCCCTGGACGTTGGCCAGGTCCTTGACCCGCGCCGCCTGGGCCGCGGGCACGAGCAGCGCGCACAGCATCGCCACGGCCAGGCGCAGGCAGGCGGCGAGAAACGGATGTTGGTTCATGCCGCGCGCGCTCAGAACGGCAGGAACGAGTAGAAGAAGCGCGACAGCCAGCCCACCGTCTGGGCCTCGTCGATCGCGCCCTGCCCCCGGTATTCGATGCGGGCGTCGGCGACCTGGGTCGAGCTGACCGAGTTGCCGCCGACGATGTGGGTCGGGTTGACCACGCCGGAGAAACGCACGCGTTCGGTCTCGCGGTTGGTGCCGATCTGCTTTTCGCCCGAGACGCGCATGTTGCCGTTGGCCAGCACTTCGACCACGGTCACGGTGATCGTGCCCGACAGGATGTTGGTGGCACCGGTCTCGCCGCGGGCGTTGAAACGGTTCTCGCTCTCGCCCTGCACGCCCAGGCCGCGCAGGATGCCGGAACCGGGCAGCTTGTTGATGGATGGAACCCCCACCGAGGCCGAGGCCGACCGCTGCGCCGAGGTGTTGTTGCGCTGGGACGAATTGATGTGTTCTTCCAGGCGCACGACCAGCGTGTCGCCGATGTTGCGCGCGCGCACGTCCTCGAACAGCGGACGATAGCCGGGCGCGGTGCCGAATATGCCGCCGGTGGGCCGGCGGTTCGCGTTGTAGGCCACGGGATCCAGCGGCCGGGCCGTGGTCGGCCCGTCGATGTCGACCTTGGGCGTGGCGCAGGCGGCCAGCCCCGCCAGGATCGTCATCCCGGCGATGGCCCTGGCGCCACGGACACGCGGCCTGAACGCTTGCTTCATCCCGGCCTTCCTCAGAGCTGCGAGATGCGCTGGAGCATCTGGTCGGCCGTGGTAATGGCCCGCGAATTGATTTCGTACGCGCGCTGGGTCTGGATCATGCCGACCAGTTCCTCGACCACGTTGACGTTGGACGCCTCGACGTAGCCCTGGTTGATCAGGCCCGCGCCGTTCAAGCCGGGCACGTTGACCACCGGCACGCCCGAGGCGGCGGTCTCGCCGAAGAGGTTCTGGCCCAGCGGCTGCAGGCCCGGCGGGTTGATGAAGGTCGCCAGTTGCAGCTGGCCCAGCTGGACCGGCTGGGTCTGGCCCGCCACCGTCGCCGTCACCACGCCGTCCTGGCCGATGGCGACTTCCTTGACGCCTTCCGGCACCACGATGCCCGGATCGATGACCAGGCCGTTGTTGGTCACGAGCTGCCCCTGGCTGTCGATCTGGAAGCTGCCGTCGCGCGTATAGGCCAGCGTGCCGTCGGGCAGCTGCACCTGGAAGAAGCCGGCGCCGTTGACCGACAGGTCGAAGCTGCTGCTGGTCTGCTGCAAGGCGCCCTGCGCATAGTTGCGCACCGTGGCCACGGGCCGCGATCCCGTTCCCAGCGTCAGTCCCGCGGGCACCTGGTTCTGCTGCGTGGTTTGCGTGCCGGCCGGCCGCATGGTCTGGTAGAGCAGGTCCTCGAACACCGCGCGCGAACGCTTGTAGCCATTGGTGCTGACGTTGGCGAGGTTGTTCGAGATGACGTCCAGCTGGGTCTGCTGCGCATCCAGGCCGGTCTTCGCGATCCAGAGAGAACGCATCATGGTGCTTGATCCTTATCGCGGCATGCGCCGCACTACGCAAAATTCCATCGCCGCCGGGCCGGGCCCGCGGTCAGGTCATGCTCAGTATCTGGGTGGCCGACCGCTGGTTCTGGTCGGTGTTCTGCATGAGCTGTATCTGCACGTCGTAGTGACGCGCCGCGGCGATCATGCCCACCATGGTTTCCACCGCGTTCACGTTGCTGCCCTCGAGCATGCCGCCCGCCACGCGCACCCCATCGGCCGCCGGCGCGATGCCGCCCTGGCGCAGGCGGAAAAGGCCGTCCGCGCCGCGCGCCAGCGTGTTCCCCGGCGGGTTCACCAGCTTGAGGTTGGCGATCTGCGCGGCCTGCACCCGGTCGACCTCGGGCACGGAGGAGATCGACCCGTCGGTATTGACCTGCACCTTGGTGTCGGGCGGAATCAGGATGGGTTCGCCATTCGGGTCCAGCACCGGGCGCCCGGCCACGTCGACCAGCATGCCGTCCGCCGTGGTCTGGAAGCCGCCGGCACGGGTATAGGCCTCGCCGCCGTCCGCCGTGCGCACGGCGAACCAGCCTTCGCCCTGGACCGCGACATCCAGCTCGCGCCCGGTCGCCATCATCGCGCCGGCCGACATGTCGGCGCCCGGCGTCGACTCGACCGCGTAGGCGCGCGTCCGCAAGCCCGGCCCGCCGACCACGGGCGCCGTCCGCTGGGCCGCGATCTCGGCCCGGAACCCCGGCGTCAGCGCGTTCGCCAGATTGTTGGTCTGCACGTCCTGGCGCCGCATCAGTTCACGGGCGCCGGTCGCGGCAATGTAAAGGGCCCTGTCCATCAGCGCATGTTGACCAGGGTCTGCATCAGCGAATCCTGGGTCTTGATCGTCTGCGCGTTGGCCTGGTAGACCCGTTGGGCGGTGATCATGTTCACCAGTTCACCGGTCAGGTCGACGTTGGCGTCTTCCAGCGCGCCCGAGGTCACGGTGCCGAAGTTGCTCGATCCCGGCACGCCGATGCGCGGGCCGCCGGACAGGATCGTTTCCAGGAAGTTGTTGCTGCCCGCCGAGACCAGGCCCTGCGGATTGACGAAGGACACCAGCGTGATCTGGCCTTGCGCCCGCGACTGCTGGTTGGAGTAGTTGGCCTTCAGGATGCCGTTCTCGTCGATCGTGAAGCTGGTCAGGCGTCCCGAGGTGTAGCCGTCCTGGCGCTGCAATTCGTTGCTGAATGCCTGCCCGGTCTGCGAAGTGGACGCCATGTTGTAGCTGATGTTCAGCGCGGTCGCGCCGGTACCCAGCGTGGCGGCGTCGACGTTGACCTGGAACACGCCGTTGTTCGAAGCCGCCAGGTCGATCTTGCCCGAGGCGTCGAACACCAGCGGCGCGCCGTTCGGCAATCCGTCGCCGTCGGTGTCGGTATTGGTGACGTTGCCGTTCAGCGCGGTATAGACCTCCCACTGGCCCGGTTCGCGCTTCACGTAGAACGTGGACAGCGTGTGCGTGTTGCCCAGCGAGTCGTAGACCGCGATGGACGTGGCATGGGTATAGGTGGTCGAGTCCTCGGGATCGAAGGGCTTGGCGGTGCCGTCGATCGGCTCGGCGCGGGAATCGAGCACCGAACCCTGCGTGACCTCGGAAGTGCCGCGGGCCTCGATCGAGCTGACCGTCAGCCGCAGCGGCTGCGGCTGGGCGGCATTGATGTTGCCATTGGCGTCGGCGACGTAGCCCGTCAGGCGCAGGCCGTTGGCATTGACCACGTAGCCGTTGGCGTCCAGGTGGAACTGGCCGTTGCGCGAATAGACGATGGACCCGGCGTTGTCCATGCGGAAGAAGCCTTCTCCCGAGATGGCGACGTCGAACGGATTGGACGTGACCGAGATCGCGCCCTGGGTGAACATCTGCGTGACGGAATTGAGCTTGGTACCGATACCGATGTTGTTGGAATAGGTGCCGAGCACCGTCGACGCGTAGACGTCGGCGAACTCGGCCCGCGCGGCCTTGAAGCCCACGGTGTTGGCGTTGGCGACGTTGTTGCCGATCACGTCGAGGTTCTTGCCGGCGGCGTTCAGGCCGCTCAATGCCTGTTGGAAGCTCATCGCAGGGTTCCTTGCACTATCTGATTCGGTATCCGGGAATTCGGGACGGGACGCAAGGCGCTACCAGACCTGGTAGACGTCGGACAGGTTGACGAGGTTGCCCTTGGCGTCGACGACCGTGGTCGATCCCGAGGACGGCCGCACCGACGTGATCTGGGTCACGCTCAGCGGCGGCGCGTTGCCCACCTGGGTGCCCTGCCCGACCAGCACCTCGAACTTGTAGTCGCCGTCCGGCAGCGTCTCGCCCTTCGCGTTCTTGCCGTCCCAGGTGAAGGTATGCACCCCGGCATCGACATCGGCCAGCGTCCTGCGCGCGACCTCGACGCCATCGGCGTTCTTCACGACCAGCTCGGCGTTCTCGACTGGAATGGTCAGCACATAGCCGCCCTCGGCCTTGCCCTCGGCCAGGGTCATCCCGTCGCCCGACAGCATGACCTTGCGGCCGATCAGCGACGCCGCCTGGGTGGCCTGCAGGCTGCCCATGCTGTAGCCCAGCCACTGCATGGTCGTGTTGAGCTGGCTGATGCCCGTGACGGTGCTGATCTGGGCCAGCTGCGACGTCAGCTCGGCATTGTCGAGCGGATTGAGCGGGTCCTGGTTGCGCATCTGCGCGGTCAGCATGGTCAGGAAGCGGTTGGACAGCTCCTCCGCGGACGAGGCGGCCAGGGAGCTGCCCGAGGCACCGGCCCCGGTGTTGCTGTTGACGTTGGAAACGGCCATGCGGATTCCTTGCCTGGGGCCTAGGTGCCCAGGGTCAGTGTTTTCTGCATCAAGGTCTTGGCAGTGTTCATGACCTCGACGTTGGTCTGGTAGGCGCGCGAGGCGGCGATCATGTCGACCATTTCATCGACGACCTCGACGTTCGGCATGCTGATGTAGCCTTCGGCGTCGGCCATGGGGTGCTTCGGATCGTAGATGCGCTTGGGCGGCGAGGGATCGGTCAGCACCTCGCGCACGCGCACGCCGTTGCCGCCGGCCACGGCGCCAGGAACGAGATAGGACTCGAACACCACCTTGCGGCCGCGGTAGACCTGGCCGTCCGGCCCGCTCACGCTCTCGGCGTTGGCGAGATTGCTGGCCACCGCGCTCAGGCGCTGGCTGTTGGCAGTCAGCGCCGACCCGGCGATCTCGAATGCCTTGCTCATCGACATGGGGATACCGCCTCGTTCAGTTGTTCTGGATCGCGCGCTGGAGCGTCTGGATCTGCCCGTTCAGCATGCGCAGCGCGGCGTCGTAGCGCAGAGCGTTGTCGGCGAACCGCGTGCGCTCCAGGTCGGGATCGACGGAGTTGCCGTCGATCGAGGCCTGGGCGGGCGTGCGGTACTTCAACGCCACCGGCAGGCCATCCCCGGCATCGCCTCGCAGATGGCGGGCATCCGTGGCCGACATCCGCAGCGGCGCCTGCGCGGCATCCACCTCGGGCGTGCCCGTGGCGGCCCGCAGCGCGGCGCCGAAATCGAAGTCGCGCGACTTGTAGTTGGGCGCCTCGGCATTGGCCAGGTTGGCCGCCAGGACCTCCTGGCGGCGGGCACGCAGCTCCAGGGCTTGCGTGTTGAACATCAGTTCGTCGCCTATGCGGCTGATCACATGACCTCCTGTACGTGCGGGCGGGCGCCGGGCCCTTTTCGCAGGTATCGCCATTATTCGGATTCCCTGCCACGGACAAAGGCGGAGTACGGCATCTTTTTCATCCTTGTTTTCACCTTCCGGCCACCGGGGCCGCGATAGAGTGTCGCGTCCCTCGAGAATCCCGGAGACTCGCTTCATGAAACGGTCCGGCCGCGCGGTCGCCGCGACGCTCCTGCTGGCCGCCCTGGCGCAGCTTCCCGCCTGGGCGGATACGCCCGCTACCTCGCCGTCCTCCGCCGACCTGATCGAGCGCGGCCGGCAACTGCTGGAAGCGCGCGCCGCCGCCGCGGCCGCCACGCTGGGAGGCCGCCTGGACATCCACATCCAGGAACAGGGCGCCGAACGCATCGCCCAGGCGCCGTGCACGCCCCTGGTTTTCCTGCCCGCCGGCGGCAGACCTACCGGCAAGACCTCCATCGGCCTGCGCTGCGCGCACCAGCCCTGGCAGATCCGCATCCCGGCCGAGGTGGCGCTGCTCGTGTCCGTGCCCGTGCCCAGCCGCCCCCTGCCCGCGGGGACCGTGCTGCGCGAAAGCGACTGGTCGCTGGCCGAGGTGAACGTGGCCGCCTGGCCCCGCGGCGTCGCCACCGACCCTCGCCAGCTGGAAGGCTCGACCGTCACGCGTCCGCTCAAGGCCGGCGACCCCATCCCGCCTACCGCCGTGCAGTCGCGCGCCCACCTGGGATCGGGCGACCCCGTGCAGGTGGTGCTGAACGGCGCGGGCTTCGTCATCAAGGCCACCGGCCGGATGCTGCACGCGGCCAGCCCGGGCCAGACCGCGCGCGTCCAGCTCGACTCGGGCCGTACGGTGGCGGGCATCCTGCGCGAAGACCGGGAGATCGAGGTCAACCTCTAGCGGTTGGCGCCTGTGTTTCAAATCGCCACGCGGTGCTTACATCCTGTAGCGCAATAGGCCCATGCCCGGCACGCCGGTGCTAAAGTTCGGCACGCAGGCGCCGATAATTGCCTCATCTGCCGGGGTTGGCGCGACCACTCCACAGCGGCAGCAAGATGGAGTCAACGTGAAGATCACGCAAAAGGGTCCCGATTCAATCAAGGTTTCCCGGCCCGCCCAGGGCACGGAAACCCGCTCCGCGACGCCCGCTCCGGCGCTCGCGAGCGGATCGCAACCCGCCCAGGTCCAGTTGTCGTCGCTGGCCGCCAGCCAGTTGTCGGCGGGCGAGGCCCCCTTCAATGCCGAGAACGTCGAGCGCATCAAGCAGGCCATCCGTAACGGCGAATTCACCGTGAACGCCGAGGTCGTGGCCGACCGCCTGCTGGAAATCGAAAGCGGCCTGGCGCGCCAGCCATGACGCCCGAGGAATTTTCGCAAATCGTCGAACGCTGCAGTACCGCCGGCCAGGCGCTGGCGCAGGCCGTTGCCGGCATGGACACCCAGCGCATCGACGCCGCCACCCAGGACCTGAGCCTGCGCGTGCTGGACGTGCAGCGCGCCATCCCGCGCGCCCTGCCCGGCCTGCAATCGGCACGGCCGGAAGTGCGGCAGGCCTGGCGCGAACGACTGGCCAAGGCCGCCCATCCGCTGAAGATCGGCGTGGAACTGGCCACGCTCAATACCGTCTCGGCCTCGGTCCGCTACGCGGCGCTGGCGCGCATCAGCGGCGCCGACCTGTCCTACTCCGCCTCCGGCCAGTTGTCGCGCTGACCGGCATCACGCCGGCGGCTAGCGCCCCCACTCCTTCAGGCGCGTACGCAGGCGCGACACCGCCTGCGAATGCAGCTGGCAGATCCGCGATTCGGTCACGCCCAGCACCGCGGCGATCTCCTTGAAGTTCATTTCCTGCTCGTAGTACATGCCCATCACCAGCTTCTCTCGCTCGGGCAGGCGCTCGATGCCGTTGACCACGGCCTCGCGGAAGCGGCGGTCCGACAGACGGGCCTGGGGATCGCCCGCGCCGTCGGCCGGCATGTGCCGGTCCAGGTAGTCGTCGGCATCCTCGCCGCTGTCCAGGTCCTCGTAGTGGAACAGCTGCACGCCCCGGGCGTCGGCCAGCATCTGCTGGTAGTCGCCCAGCTCCACCTCGAGTTCGGCCGCCATCTCGGTGTCGGTGGGCGATCGACCCAGCTTCTGCTCGCTGCGGTGCATGGCCGCCTCAATCTTGCGCTGGACCTGCCGGACACTGCGCGGCAGCCAGTCACCCCGGCGCAATTCGTCAAGCATCGCGCCGCGTATGCGCTGAGTGGCGTAGGTCTCGAATTGCGCGCCCAGCCCTTCCTCGAAGCGGCCCAGCGCATCGAGCAGGCCCAGCATGCCGGCCTGGATCAGGTCCTCGATCTGCACACTGGCGGGCAACCGCGCCACCATGTGGTGAGCCATGCGGCGCACCATGGGCACGTACTGTTCGACGTTCGTCTCGCGCGCCAGGGTTCCTTCACGCGTATACATTCATCTCTCGCTGGCCAGGTTCGGGGCGGAAATACATGGGCCTCATGGTCAGGCCCGCTCCGGTTGCGAAGGTGTCGATTCGATCGGAGGTACCGCCGGCGCGCACGCCCAATCGAGTTCCTCGGCCTCGAGCGCGAACACCGGCGCATTGCGCACGCGCAGCGCCCGATGCACCAGGAGCCGCGCGTTGGCGACATGGATGTCCTCGGGCACGCGCTGGCCGTTGGTCATGTAGTGCAGCGGCACGCGATGGCGAATGGCCGCGTCCAGCACACCGCCCAGGCGCACGGCTTCGTCCAGCTTGGACACCACCATGCCCGCCAGCCCGCCGGCCGAATAGCCGTTCACGATGTCCTCGGCCTGCTCGGCGTGCGAACCGCCGGGTATCACCAGCAACCGCTTGACGCCTTCGGCGGAGATGGCCTGCAGGTGGCGCGCCATGTGCGTATCGCGCTGGCTCACGCCTGCCGTATCGATCAGCACCAGCTTGCGGTCCGTCATGCTGGCCAGCAGGACGTCGAGGTCGCTCGCGCCCTTCGCGGCGTACACCTCCACCCCGAGGATGCGGCCGAAGGTATGGAGCTGGTCCACCGCGCCGATGCGGTTCTGGTCGGTCGAGATCAGCCCCAGCGCGCCGGCGCCGTACCTGACCACGCAATGGGCCGCGATCTTGGCGGTGGTGGTCGTCTTGCCCACGCCCGTGGGGCCGACGATGGCATAGCGCCCGCCTTGCGCGACGATGCTGGCCTCGGCATCGACGCAGGCCAGGTTGCGGACCAGCACCTCGGCCAGCCATCGATCGACCTCGTCCACCCCCTGCGTGGCCGGCAGGCGCGAGGCGACGCTGCGCGCCAGCTCCGGCGTGAAACCGCAATCGACCATGCGCCGCCATAGCTCGCGGCGCAGCGGGTGGCGCTGGGTGCTGTCGCGCCACGCCATCGCATCCATCTGATGCGCCAACCAGTCGCGCATCGAACGCATCTCGCTGACGATGGGATCGGCCACCCGGCTCGCCAGTTCGGCACGATCCTGCTCATCCAGCCGTGCCGTCACCGCGGCGGGGACTGCCGGCCTGGCGGGCGCGGCGGGCCGGGCCGGACGCTCGACGGGCCCGCCCGCGCGCGGCGCGGCACGCTTGTCCGCGGGCGGGCGGCTCGCGCCCAGGCGCAGCACGGGCTTGTCCGCACCGCCCTCGGCGGCGGCCACCGCCATCGCGTGCGCCGGATCGGCATAGTCGCCGCCCGCGCGCACCAGATGCGAAATCTGGCCTTCCTGCAAGCGCGGCCACTCGGCGCGCGGAGGCTCCGATACCGCGGCTTCCGGCGGCACCGGGGGGGCCGGGGCCGCGCGCTCGGCCGTCTCGTCATGCAGCGCCAGCACGCGAGCCGCTGGCGACAGACGCACGGACTCGTCTTCCATGTCGTCCCACAGGGCCGGCCGGATCGCCTGCTCTCCCTGGGGAGCGTCGGCCGCCGGCGCCGAAGCGACGGCCGCATGGGCCACTTCGCCCCCGACCTCGTCGGCCGTGGGCATGTCCTGCGCGCGGATGCCGACCACCTCGACTCCCGCCGTGGTGCGCCGGGTCGACACGATCATGGCATCGGCCCCCAGCGCCTCGCGCATCATGCGCAGGCAATCCCGCGTGGAGGCAGCGATGAATTTGCGGAACTTCATGGAGCGGGCACCTGGAGGCTAGAAAGGATGGACATGCTCAACGCCCTCCCAGCGTCAACGCGACGCGGATCAGGCGGGATTCGGGAATCTCGGAATGCGCCAGCACCTTCAGGCGCGGCACGGAACGGCGGAAGAAGCGCGCCAGCGCCAGGCGCAGGCGGTCGGGCACGAGCAGCGCGACGGGCTTGCCCACGGCATCCATCTTCTCGACCGCGGCCGCGGCTTCGCTCAGCAGGCGCTCGGCCAGGCCCGGCTCGATGGCGCCGATCTCGCCGGCCTTGGAGCTGATGGTCTGGAGTATGCGTTCCAGCTCGGGATCCAGCGCCAGCACGTCGACTTCGCCGTTGGCGCCGAAGATGCCCTGGGTGATGGCACGCCCCAGCGCGACCCGCACGGCCCCCACCAGCTCGACCGGATCCTGGGTATGGACCGCGTGCTCGGACAAGGTCTCGACGATGGTGCCGAAGTCGCGGATGTGCACCCCTTCGTCCAGCAGCGACTGCAGGACCCGTTGCAGCGTGGCCATCGAGATCAGCTTGGGCACCAGGTCTTCCAGCAGCTTGGGCGTGCCGCGCGTGAAGTGGTCGCACAGCGCCTGCAGCTCGGCGCGGCCCAGCAGATCCGCCGCATGGTTGTGCAGGAGATGGGAAAGATGGGTGGCGATGACGGTACCGATGTCGACCACGGTATAGCCGGCCGCCTGCGCCGCCTCGCGCGCCGTGGCCTCGATCCACAGCGCCGGCAGCCCGAACGCCGGGTCCCGCGTGGGCGAGCCCGGGATCTCGCGCGTCACGCGGCCCGGATTGATGGCCAGGAAGCCGCCGGTCTGCACCTCGCCCTCGCCGATCGCCACGCCCTTGAGGGTGATGCGGTAGCCCCCGGGACGCAGTTCGAGGTTGTCGCGGATGTGCACCGCCGCCGGCAGGAAGCCGACGTCCTGGGCGAACTTCTTGCGCAGGGCCTTGATGCGTTTCAGCAGATCGCCGTCGCCGGTCTTGTCCACCAGCGGGATGAGCCGGTAGCCGACCTCCAGCCCCACCGTATCGACCTGGGTGACGTCGTCCCAGCTGGCCTCTTGCGCCTCGGCCGGCTCGTCCACCACGGGCGGCGCGGCGGCCGTCTCGGCCTGGCGCCGGCGCAGCCGCGCCATGCGCCAGGACAACCCGCCCAGGCCCGCCGCCAGGGTCAGGAACGCCAGATTGGGCATGCCCGGCACCAGGCCCAGCATGCCGATGATCGCGGCCGACAGGGCGATCGCCTGCGGCGTGCCGAGCAACTGCTTGCCCACCTCGGTGCCGATGTCCTCGCCCTCGCCCACCCGGGACACGATCAGGCCGGCGGCGATGGACACCAGCAGCGCCGGCACCTGCGCGACCAGGCCGTCGCCGATGGACAGCAGCACGTAGGCGCGTCCGGCTTCCGCGAAGCTCAGATCATGCTGGCCCACGCCGATCAACAGCCCGCCGATGATGTTCACGAACAGGATCAGGATGCCGGCGATGGCATCCCCGCGCACGAACTTCGAGGCGCCGTCCATCGCGCCGTAGAAATCGGCCTCCTGCGCCACGTCGGTACGGCGCTTGCGGGCGGTGGCCTCGTCGATCAGCCCGGCGTTCAGGTCGGCGTCGATTGCCATCTGCTTGCCCGGCATGGCATCCAGCGTGAAGCGGGCCGAGACCTCGGCGATGCGGCCCGCGCCCTTGGTGACCACGACGAAGTTGATGATGACCAGCACCAGGAACACGACCACGCCCACGGCGAAGTTGCCGCCCACCAGGAACTGCCCGAAGGCCTCGATCACCTTGCCCGCGGCGTCGGGACCGCTGTGCCCGTGCAGCAGCACCACCCGCGTGGACGCCACGTTCAGGGACAGGCGCAGCAGCGTGGTGACCAGGATCACGCTGGGAAAGACTGCGAAATCCAGCGGCCGCTTCGTGTAGGTAGCCACCATCAGCACCAGCAGCGAGATCGCGATGTTGAAGGTGAACAGCAGATCCAGCATCAGCGGCGGCAGGGGCAGCAGCATCATTCCCAGCACGAGCAGGATGAAGGCCGGCATGCCCAGCTCGCGCAGCTGCGCCGAATTGAACTCCAGCCCTCCCAGCTTCAGGCTGCGGCCGCTCATGCCCGGCCTCCGCGGCGCAGCGGCGCGTCATCCAGCGGGTCCCATCCCGCCGGGATCTCGACCGGCTGCAGCTCGGGAGGCGGCCCGGACACGTAGTCGCGCAACTGATAGACGTGGGCCAGCACCTGGGCCACGGCCCGGTACAGCGCCACCGGGACTTCCTGGTCGATGTCGGCATGGCGGTACAAGGCCCGGGCCAGCCTAGGACTCTCCAGCACGGCCACCTTGTGCTGTCCGGCCAGCTCTCGGATCCGCGCGGCAACCGCGTCCGCCCCCTTGGCCACCACGCGCGGCGCCCCCATCCGCTTGTCGTCGTACTTCAGCGCGACCGCATAGTGGGTCGGGTTGGTCACCACCACGTCGGCCGAGGGCACCGACTGCATCATGCGCGAGCGCGCCCGATCGCGCTGCAACTGGCGGATACGGCCCTTCACATGGGGATCGCCCTCGGTTTCCTTGTTCTCCTGCTTGGCCTCCTCGAAGGTCATGCGCAGGTTCTTGTGGTGGTTCCACCACTGCAGCGGCACGTCGGCCGCCGCGATCACGAACAGCGCGCCGGCCAGCACCAGCGCGTGATTGGACAGCATCCCGCCCAGTTCGGCCAGGGCGCGCGGCGGCGACGGCAGGACCAGCGCCAGCCAGCCCTGGGCGCCGTGCCAGACCAGCAGGCCGGCCACGCCGCCCAGCACCAGGACCTTGAGGATGGATTTGCCCAGCTCGCCCAGTCCGGCCAGGGAAAAGATGCGGCCAAAGCCCTTGAGCGGCGACAACCGGCTGAAATCGGGACCCAGCGCCTTGCCGGACAACACCAGTCCGCCCAGGCCGATCGAACCCAGGATGCCCGCGGCCATGCCGGCGGCCAGGATGGGGGAGATCGCCAGCAGCGCATCGGCCAGGGCCTCGTTCAGCGACTTGAGCAGCATGGCATCATCGCGCGTGGTGGCGGCCGTGCCCGCCGCCGTGGTGAACGCGGTCTTCATCCAGGTCATCGCGCGATCGGCGATGCCCGCCCCCGCCATGGCCAGCACCGCCACGCAGGCGAAGGTCGCCACGGCACCCGACAGGTCGCGCGAACGCGCGACGCGCCCTTCCTCTCGGGCCTGGTCCAGCCGCCGCTGGGATGGCGCCAGGGTTTTTTCCTGGCCGCTTTCCTGGTTATCTGCCACGGTATTCCGGATATCGACGAACACCGGCGCGCTATCCGCGCTCCGGGAGCCTTACGCCGGCCGGGCGCACGTGCGCCGCCCAGCCATGCAGGCGTATGGATTATTCGCGATAGCCCGCCCGGACAAAGCCCGAAACAGACACCGGAAAGCGACGCTACTCCCGCCCGGGGCGTGTGTGTCGGCGCCGGGGGGTCAAAACACCCCTTCGAGCAGTTGTTTCATTTCCAGGACCAGCACCAGCGTGCCGTCGCCGGACAGGGTGGCGCCGGCCACGCCCTTGGGATGGATGCCCTCCAGCGGCTTGATCATGACCTCGTCCTGGCCGATGAAACCATCCACGCCCAGGATCAGCTGGCGTTCGCCGTAGGCCAGGACAACGGCCAGCGATGGCGGTTCTTCGCGCTGGCGGCCGAGCAGGACGGCCAGGTCGATGACGGGAAGGATCTCGCCGCGTATGGTCAGGGCCTGGTTGCTGCCCACCGTGTGCATTTCCTCCTGGCGCAGCGGGATGATCTCGCGCACGACGGACAGCGGGATCGCGTAGGGCTGGTCCACCAGCTTGAGCATCAGCACGGGCAGGATGGCCAGCGTAAGCGGCAGCGAGATCACGATGTGCGATCCCATGCCCGGCGCGGACTGGATGTCGATCTGCCCCTTGAGCTTCTCGATGTTGGTCTTGACCACGTCCATGCCGACGCCCCGCCCCGACAGGTCGCTGACCTCGCTGCGGGTGGAGAACCCCGGCAGGAAGATCAGTTGCAGGCAATGGGCATTGTCCAGCACGGCGGCGTCTTCCGCGCTGATGACGCCCTTCTCGATGGCCTTGCGGCGGATGACGTCGGGATCCATGCCGCGGCCGTCGTCCGACACCTCGATCACGATGGAGTCACCCGTCTGGCGGGCCGACAGGTGCACCGTGCCACGCGCGGGCTTGCCCACCGAGCGGCGCTCGACCATGGTCTCGATGCCATGATCGACGGCGTTGCGGATCAGGTGCACCAGCGGATCGTTCAATTCGTCCAGGATGGTCTTGTCGACCTCGGTCTCGCCGCCGGTGATGTTCAGTTCCACGTCCTTGCCCAACTGGCGGGCCAGGTCGCGCGCCAGGCGGGAATACTTCTGGAACACCCGGCCGACCGGCTGCATGCGCGCCATCATGACGGCCGACTGCAGGTCGGAAACCAGCGTGTCCAACTGGCTGAAGACGGCGTCCAGCGTCTCGGCCGCCGCGTCGTCCCGGCGGCTGGCGCCCAGGAGCGCGTCGCGCAGGCAGGACAGGCGGTTCTTGGTCAGGCCGATCTCGCCCGACAGGTTCAGGATCTGGTCGAAGCGCGCCGTGTCCACGCGTATCGTCGCGTCCTTGGCCACGGCCTGCGCGCCGCCCACGGGGGCCAGCATCTCGGGGCGATAAGGCCGCGACGACGCCGCCGCGCCGGCTTCCTGGACAACCGGGGCGGCCCCGGCCTCCATGCCGGGCGGATCGCCGAACGCCGCGCGGTAGTAGCCCAGCCAGTCCGGTTCGCCGTCGGCTTGCGCGGCGGGCGCCGCGGCATGGGCCAGCACGCGCGCGGCCTCGGCCGCGGCGCCCGCCGGCAGGGACTCCGTCCGCAGCGTGCTGGTGTCGACGGTCTCACCCTTGGCCGCGGCCTCCAGCGCGAGCAGCAGCCCGGCGGGTGCCGCCTCGGGCATCGCGCCGCGCTCCATTTCCGAGAACATGCGCCGCACCTCGCCGGTCGCCGCCAGGATCACGTCCATGATTTCCGGCGTGATGCGCAGCGAGCCGCCGCGCAGCAGGTCCAGCAGATTCTCGCCCCGGTGGCACAGCTCCACCAGCGGCGTCGCCTCGAGGAACCCGGCTCCGCCCTTGACGGTGTGGAAGCCGCGGAACACCTGGTTGAGCAGGCCGGCGTCGTCGGGGCGCTGTTCCAGCTCGACCAGGCCGATATCGACGTCGTCGAGCAGGTCCGAGGCCTCGGTCAGGAAGTCGGCAAGCAGGTCCTGCATGTCGGAGAAGGCTGACACTCGTTTACTCGCTCAAAAGCCCAGGCTTTCCAGCAGATCGTCGACCTGCGCCTGGTTGGCCACCACGTCGTCGCGGCTGGAGGCATCGATGACGGGACCGTTCATCCATTCGCTCTGCGCGGCGTTGCGTTTGTCCGCAGGCGTGCTCTCGATCAGCAGCTTGACCAGTTCGTCCTCGAAGTCCTGGGCGAGCTTGAGCACCTTCTGGATGACCTGGCCGGTCAGGTCATGGAAATCCTGGGCCATCATGATGTCGGTCAGCAGCGCCTGGGTGGCGCGCGCGTCTTCCTGCGCGCGGTCCAGGAACGCGCTGGTGTCGGCCGCCACCTGCTTGAAGTCGTCGACCCCCAGCCGGCGATCGTACAGTTCGCGCCACTGTCCGCTCAGGCGCGCGCCTTCCCGCTCCACGCCGTCCTGGATCTCCTGCCCCTTCTCGACGTTGGACAGGGCGCGCTCGGCGGCCTGGCCGGTCAGCCGCGCGATGTAGTCCAGGCGCTGGCGCGTGTCGGGCAGCGAATGGACGGCCTGCTCCACTTTCTGGTGGTAGCCCAGCTCGCGCAGCGCGTCGTGCAGCTGCCGGGTCAGCATGCCGACCCGCTGGTAGAACTCCGGCGACTGCTCGGACGCCGCTTCGCCCCCGCTCTCGGCCGCCTGCACGGCCGGAGCCGCGTCGGCCGCCGGTTCGGCATCGAGCCTGGCCAGGGTTTCGGACGAGATCTGGTCGAACAGCGCTTCGAGGTCTTCGGTATCGCCGGTATGGGCCATTACGTGCTCCCGCTCATTTTCTGGACGATCTTGGTCAGTTTCTCTTCCAGCGTCGCCTTGGTGAAGGGCTTGACGATGTAGCCGTTCGCTCCGATCTGGGCGGCCAGCACGATGTCTTCCTTCTTGGCCTCGGCCGTCACCAGCAGCACGGGCAGCTTCTTGAGCTGGTCGTCGGCGCGGATTTCGCGCAGCAGCTCGAAGCCGTTCATGTTCGGCATGTTGATGTCGCTGACCACGAAATTGAACAGGCCGCTGCGCAGCTTGCTCAGGGCGATCTGGCCGTCCTCGGCCTCGTCGGCGTTGTTGTAGCCGAGTTCCTTCAAGAGATTGCGGACGATGCGCCGCATCGTCGAGAAATCGTCGACGATAAGGAACTTCAAATCGTCAGGCTTCATTTGCTCCCTTTCTGGCCTTGATGTGTGTGAGTTGAGCGGCGATCATACTAGCCAGTTCCGAGGGGTGGAATTTCGCGACATAGGCATCGACGCCCACCTGCTGCCCGAGCTTCTTGTTGGCCACCGACGACAGCGACGAATGCATCACGACGGGAATCTTCGCGAAGCGGGGATCCGATTTGATATGGCGGGTCAGCACGTAGCCGTCCATCTCGGGCATCTCGGCGTCGACCAGGATCAGCCCCAGCATCAGGTCCAGCGGCAGCTTCTCCGCCTCGGCCCGGGCCGCGATGCCCTTGAGCTTGTCCCAGGCGTCGGCGCCGTTGGTGGCGTGCTGGTGCGGCAGCCCCATGCGATCCAGCACTTCCGTGATCTTCTTGCGCGCCAGCGAGGAATCGTCGGCGAAGAACACGTTCGCCTTGATGTCGGCGTCGACCTGCTGGATCTCGGACGGAATCTTGTCCTCGCCGATGACCGAGGCCAGGATCTGCTCGACATCCAGGATGGATACCAGCTTGCCGTCGGCCAGCTCGGTCAGCGCCGTCATGAACGAGGTGTTGTTCGAGGGCATGGACTGCGGCGACTTGACCTTGTCCCAGTCGATGCGCACGATGCGGTCCACGTCGGCCACCAGGAAAGCCTGGGTGTGGCTGGAGAACTCGGTGATCAGCAGCTTGGTGCGCGGCGCGTCGACCTGCATGTTGATGGTGGTGGCCAGGTCGATGACGGGCAGGATCGCGCCGCGCAGCGAAATGATGCCCTCCACCCCGCGCGGCACGTTCGGCGTCCGGGTGATCGGGATCGTCTCGCAGACCTCGCGCACCTTGAACACGTTGATGCCGAAGACCTCGCTGCCGCCCAGCGAGAACAGCAGCAGCTCCATCTTGTTGGAACCGGCCAGCCGGGCCTTCTCGTCCACCATTTCCATCAACCGATTGTCACCGGCACCCATAGCATCCTCCATACCGACCGGCCCAAGCCGGCCCAGTGATCATTGCGATTCGAGAGCGGACACCCGCAGCGGCGTCCCGTCGTTCAAGCTGCCGGGAATGGCAGGTACATCGACATAAACGCCGCCTTTCTTGAGAAATTCCTCGCTGCGCTTGTTCAGCACCACGATACTGATGCGCCGGTTCTCGGCCGCCTTCACGTCGGCGCGGTTGAACGGCACGGAATCCGACAGCCCCACCACCCGCAGCGCCTTGCCCTCCTGCATCCCGGCCGTCAGCATCTCGCGCCGTGCCGCGTTGGCGCGGTCGGCCGACAGTTCCCAGTTGCTGTAGCCGCCATTGCCGCCGGCATACGGCGTCGAATCGGTGTGGCCGGAAATCGAGATCTTGTTCTCGACGCCGTTCAGCACGCGGGCCAGCTCATCCAGGATGACGCGGCTGTAGTCCTTGAGCACGGTCTTGCCGGTATCGAACATGGGCCGGTTCTTCTCGTCCACGATCTGGATCCGCAGTCCTTCATCGGTGAAGTCCAGCAGGATCTGGTCCTTGAACTGCGTCAGCGTGGGCTGCGTGAAGATCAGGCTCTCGAGTTCCGACTTCAGGCCTTCGAGCTTGCGGTGCTCGCGCGCTTCCTGCTCCGCGTCGCTGGCGCGGCGCTGGGGCGTGATGCGGGGGCTCATGTGCTGGCCGCCCGTCAACACGCTGACCGGATCCCCCGCCACGCTGCCCGACGTGACCGCCACGCGCAGCGGCGTACGGAAATATTCGGAGATGCCTTCCAGGTCGGCCTGGGCCGAGGTCGTCAGCAGCCACATCAGCAGGAAGAAGGCCATCATGGCGGTGACGAAGTCGGCATAGGCGATCTTCCACATGCCCGCGCCATGGGACTTGCCGGCCCGTTTGCGGGACCGCCTGATGATGATCGGCGCTGCGCCGTCCTTGCCTGCCATGATCGCGACTCCCTACCGTGCCGTCACGCCGCGGACTTGCCCCGCACCGTGTCTTCCAGCTCGCCGAACGTGGGACGCTCGGTCGAGAACAGCACCTTGCGGCCGAACTCCACGGCCAGCGCCGGCGCATAGCCGTTCAGGCTCGCCAGCAGGGCGACCTTGATGCATTCGAGTTGCTTGCTGCTTTCGCTTACCTTCTGCTCCAGCACCGAGGCCAGCGGACCGACAATGCCGTAGGCGAGCAGGATGCCGACGAAGGTGCCGACCAGCGCCGCCCCGATCTTGGCGCCCAGCACGGCCGGCGGCTCGCCCACCGACCCCATCACGTTGACCACGCCCATGACCGCGGCGACGATGCCGAAGGCCGGCAGTCCGTCGGCGATGCGCTGGATGGCGTGCGCCGGCACGCTGGCTTCCTGGTGATGGGTATCGATTTCCTGGTCCATCAGGGCTTCCAGCTCCAGCGGATTCAGGTTGCCGCTGACCATCAGCCGCAGGTAGTCGGTCACGAACTCGACCAGGTGTTCGTCGGCCAGCAGCGCGGGATACTTCTGGAACAGCGGACTGTTGTGCGGCTCCTCGACGTCGGCCTCGATGGACATCAGGCCTTCGCGCCGCACGCGGTTCAGGATCTCGTACAGCAGCGCCAGCAGGTCGAGGTAGCGCTGCTTGGTGAAGCGCGAACCGTGCAGCGTGGTCGGCAAGGCCCGCAAGGTCGCCCGCACCACCTTGCTGGAATTGCCGCAGACGAAGGCGCCCAGCGCCGCGCCGGCGATGATGATCAGTTCGAACGGCTGGAACAGCGCGCCCAGCGAGCCGCCATGCATGGCATATCCGCCCAGCACGGACGCCCCAACAATGATGTAGCCGATGATGACGAGCATGTAGATGTCCCCCCCTACGCGCTTCGCGCGCCCCCCAGGGGGCGATGCGGGTGGACCGGCGGAGCCGGATCCACCGCATCCTGGGTCTGGGCAGGGTCGATGCGGGCATCGGGAGCCTTGCCGGGCCAGGAATCTGGGGGACTGACTAGCGTGGGGCAATCGGGCTTCGTTGGCACATTGCGCGAAGCCATGAACGGGTTTTCGGCCGGCGAAAACAAAACTTGAGAGCGGAAGCTCCCGGGTCCGGCATCAGCGGGGGGCCGCCTTGGCGACTTCCGCATTGGCCGGACGCCGGGTCTTGCCGGCGCGGGACGGCATGTGGCAAAGCCCGCAGACGTACTGGTGGGCCAGCTCGAAGGTATGAGTGACGAATTGGCCGCCGCAACAGGTGCAAGCCGTCATGCCCAGCATGCCGGCGTCGAAGAACCGCGTCAGGCGCCATGCCCGCGTGATCGACAGGACCTCGGGCAGGCCCAGTTGGCCTATCTGCTCCCGGTATAGGCGGTAGGCGCGGATCAGCGCCTCGACCGCCGTCGCATCGTCCAGGCCCACCTGATGGCGGTGGATGTTCATGAACAGCGAGGCATGGACGTTGGGCTGCCAGGTCATGAACCAGTCGGTGGAGAACGGCAGCATGCCCTTGGGCGGCGATTTTCCGCGGATCTCGCGGTACAGGCGCAGGAGGCGCTCGCGCGACAGCTGCACTTCCGCCTCGAGCACCTGCAAGCGGGCATCGAGGCGGATCAATTCGGAGGCAATCTCGATCTGGCGCGCCTCGGACAGGACGCTTTTAGCGCGGACCATGCGGCCTCCTGATACTGCAGCAGGACATGACGCGGCTCAGGAAGCGGCCATCGCGGCGGTGCGTCCGGCCATCAGGATGGCGGCGTGGATGCGGGGGGAAACATCGTCGCGCTTGGGCGAGGACAGCAGGTTCCAGACCAGCGAGTCATCGAAGCGGAACCGGGCGAGCAGCATGCTCGAGCCGGCGATCTTCAGCAACTGGGCCGTGGTCAATGACGAAAGGATGTCGGCCACCTCGCTGGTGATGCCCAGGCGGTAGAGCGCCTCGCTGCGATCGACGCGCAACATCTGCTGGGCCAGCATCAGGTAGGTCAGATTGGCATCGCGGATCTCTTCACTCAGCCGGGACATGGGGGAAGATTCGGCCCCGGGAGCCGACACATCCGCATCGACCACGTCGCAAACTTGGACCATCGCGATTCCTTTCAGGGTAACCCCGTAAAACGGGAGGTAAAGACAGAGCACCCCGGCCAGTCTTTTCCTCTGGCACAGGGACCAATTCAATATGTAAATTATTGGACACTTGTTACCAAATTGACATTGGAACCCCGCTGGAATTCGCGTCTGCTTAGGTAAACTTCGCGTGTAAGAATTTTTCTTACAAATTCTGTATCACTTGTTTCATTTGAACACGCAAATGCGAAATGCGATTCCACCCATCCAGCAGGCAGCGCCCTGGGCCGGAAACGACCATGAATTGCTGGAAGCCACACTGGAATCGCTGCCCGTAGCCACCTGGGTCGTGGACCGGGACGGCCGGTATCGATACGTCTCCCAGGCCTACGCCGACCTGCTCGGCCTCCCCCGGGCCGCCGACTGCCTGGGCCGGGCCATGGAAGAACTCATGCCCCCCTCGATCGCGCGCGTACACGCGCTGCGCCATCGGCAATTGCTCGAGTCGCGCGCTCGCAAGCGCTTCGAGCAGATCTGGACCGTGAACGGCGAACCGCGCTGGTTCGAGATCCAGATGAGCTGCCTGTGCAACGACGAAGGCGAACCCATCGCCGTTTCCGGCTATGCGCAGGACGTCACGCAGCACATGGAACAACAGGAAAGCGCCCGCCGCATCCAGAACGAACTGGAGAAGCGGGTCGCCCAGCGCACCCATCTGCTAAGCGTGATCAACGAGGAACTGGAAGCCTTCTCGTACTCGGTCTCGCATGACCTGCGCGCGCCGCTGCGGCAGATCGCGGGCTTCGCCGGGCTGCTCGAGCGCGGGCTGGCCAGCCGGCCGGACGAGGCCGACACCACGTACCTGCGGCACATCGCGGACAACGCGCAGCGCATGGAAGCGCTGATCGGCGACCTGCTGCAACTGGCCCGCATCAACCAGAGCAGCCTGCTCAAGGGCCAGGTGGACCTGGCGGCCCTCGCGCGCGAGGTCCTGGCCGACCTGCGCCACAGCCAGCCCGACCGCCAGGTCGAGGAGGAACTCCCCACCTCCGCCCTGGCCGAATGCGATGCCGGACTGATGCGCATCGTGCTGGACAACCTGCTGGGCAATGCGTGGAAATTCACCGGCGGACGCGCCGGGGCGCACATCCAGTTCGGCAGCCTGCTGCGCGGCAACAGCACCATCTATTTCGTGCGCGACAACGGCGCCGGCTTCGATTCGCAGAACGCCGAACGCATGTTCGGCGCCTTCCAGCGCTTCCATCGTGCCAGCGACTTTCCCGGCACGGGCATCGGCCTGGCCACCGTCCGCCGCATCATCAACCGCCACGGCGGACAGATCTGGGCCGAAAGCGCGCCTGGACAGGGCGCGACCTTCTACTTCACGCTGGAAACGCCGGCCTGAAACCCCACCCGGCGGCGCCCGCAATCGGACCGTCGCGGCGAAACTTTAGCGGTATTTTTTTCCATCCCGCCGCCTTCCCCGCCTAAAGTTTTCAAATCACCACCCCGTTAATTGCCTCAACGCGGCCACGCCGGCACTGCATGCAGCCTGCGATGGCCCTGGCGCAATTGCGGAAGGACCTCCAGCCGCGGATGCATCGTCGGGCCCCCAGGGCCCCTCCTGAAACACCATATGACTCACCCTCACGGAGATAGGTCATGGCACAAGTCATCAACACCAACATCGCTTCGCTGAACGCGCAGCGCAACCTGAACAGCTCGCAGAGCGCCGTCAACACCGCCCTGCAGCGCCTGTCGACCGGCCTGCGCATCAACAGCGCCAAGGACGACGCCGCCGGCCTGGCCATTTCCGAGCGCATGAGCACGCAGATCAACGGCCTGAACCAGGCCGTGCGCAACGCCAACGACGGCATCTCGCTGGCGCAGACCGCCGAAGGCGCGCTGAGCCAGATCGGCACCAACCTGCAGCGCATCCGCACGCTGGCCGTGCAATCGGCCAACTCGACCAACTCGGCCGACGACCGCGCCTCGCTGCAGAAGGAAGTGGCCGAGCTGACCGCCGAAATCGACCGCGTCGCCCGCGACACCGACTTCAACGGCACCAAGCTGCTGGACGGCTCGTTCGCCGCCCAGAAGTTCCAAGTCGGCGCCAATGCCGGTCAGACCATCACCATCAGCAACATCGCCGACGCCAAGGCCTCGACGCTGGGCCAGTACAACGGCTTCAACGCGACCAACCTGTCGATCGGCACCGCCAGCGACACCGCCGCGGCGCAGACCGTCACCATCGGCTCGGCCGGCACGTTCGACCTCGGCAGCATCGCCAACGACGCCAAGGCCATCGCCAACGCGCTGAACACCCAGGGCATCGCCGGCCTGAACGTCACCGCGAACGCCACGGAAGTCACGGGCACGTCGACCGTCACGACCACGACCGCCGGCACCGCCAGCTTCACGCTGAACGGCCTGACGATCAACCTGACCGCCACCACCAACGCCGCGACCAACCGCGAAAACGCCCTGACCGCGATCAACGCGCAATCGGCCACCACCGGCGTGCGCGCCACCGACACCGGCTCGGGCCTGAAGCTCGAAGCCGCCGACGGCCGCAACGTCACGATCGGCGCCCTGACGCTGGGCACCGCCGTCGCCACCACGCTGTCCGACTTCGGCCTGGCCGCCGCCGGCACCACGGGCGCTTCGCTGAACGTCTCGTACAAGGCCCCCACCGGCGTGACCGGCTCGATCAGCAGCACCGGCGCCTTCGCACTGACCGGCACGATCACCCAGACCGGCACCGCGCTGAACGCCATCGACATCTCGACCGTCGCCGGCGCCTCCAACGCCCTGTCCGCCCTGGACGCCGCCCTGTCCACCGTCAGCGACGCGCGTGCCTCGCTGGGCGCGATCCAGAACCGCTTCACCTCGGTCGTCTCCAGCCTGGAAACCACCTCGGAGAACCTGTCCTCGTCGCGCAGCCGCATCCAGGACGCCGACTTCGCCTCGGAAACCGCCTCGCTCACCCGCGGCCAGATCCTGCAGCAGGCCGGCACCGCGATGCTGGCGCAAGCCAACTCGCTGCCCAACAACGTGCTGACGCTGCTCCGCGGCTAAGCATTGCGGCATTTCCGCCGGCGTCCTTCCGGCGGATCGTCCCCACCCCGCCTTGCGCCGGGTGGGGATTTTTTTTGCCATGCCACTCCTACTCAAGTTTCCCTTCCCTGGCCCGTTAATCCACGTATCGCCCCCCTATCGCCACGGAACCTTCATGAGCATCCACGCCATCGATACCGCCGCCGACCTGCGCAGCCTGCCGGCCGCCGCCGCGTCGGCCGCCCGGCCCATCGCGCCCGCTGGCTCGACCAACCTGCTCGATCCGTCGCTGCCGGCGACGGCCCAGGTCCCGGACGTGGGGGAACTGCGGGCCGCGGTCGACGCTTTCAACCGCTTCGTCCCGCTGGCGGCCCACAACCTGACGTTCAGCATCGACGACGACAGCGGCAAGGTCGTGGTCAAGGTGGTCGACGGCGACACCCAGGACGTGATCCGGCAGATCCCGTCCGAGGAAGCGCTGGCGCTCAGCCGCTCGCTGGACCAGATCAAGGGCGCCCTGTTCAGCCGCAAGGCCTGAACCCGCCCGCCAACCCGATACCAGGAATACTCCATGGCTAGCGTAGGATCCGCCCTTGGCGTGGGCTCCGGCCTCGAACTGTCCACCCTGCTGAGCAACCTGATGGCGGCCGAGAAGGTGCCGCTCACCAAGCTGCAGGCCCAGGCCACCTCGGCCCAGACCAAGATCTCGGCCCTGGGCCAGCTCAAGAGTTCGCTGTCTTCGCTGCTGACGGCCGCCGCGGGCCTGACGCCGGAAAAATTCACCGGCCTGGTCGGCAGTTCGTCGGACGCCTCGGTCGCCTTCATCACGGCCGACAACAAGGCCGGCAAGATCAGCCACAAACTCGACGTCACCTCGCTGGCCCTGGCCGAGAAGGCCGTCAGCGGCGCGCTGGCGAATGATGCGCAATTGAACACCGGCACCCTGACCTTCACGCTGGGCAAGGTCGAGAACGGCAGCTTCGTCGCCGGCGAAGCCGAAGCCAAGTCCGTCGTCATCGATACCACCAACAATACGATGTCCGGCCTGCGCGACGCCATCAACAAGGCGGAAATCGGCGTCACGGCCTCGCTGGTCACCGACGGCACCGGATCGCGGCTGGTGCTCACGTCCACCACCACCGGCGCGGCCAACGCCTTCCAGGTCACCAGTTCGGATTCGGGCACCGGCGGCACCCGCTCGCTGGACTTCTTCGATTATGACCCGGCCACCGCCCCGTCCTATTCCAGCGGCGGCTCGCCCGCCGGCATGAGCCGGCTGCAGGCCGGCGCCGACGCGCAGTTCAAGCTGGACGGCATGGAAGTCACCAGCGCCACCAATACCGTCACCTCGGTGCTCGACGGCGTTACGATCACGCTGCAGAAATCCGGCACCACGACCATCGCCACCAACCCGTCGCCCAGCGGCGGCGCGGCGGCGCTGCAATCGCTGGTCACCGCTTACAACTCTTTCCTGAACGTGGCCGCGGCGCTGTCGGCCAACGCGCCCAGCGAAACCCGGGGCAAGGCCGGCGCCACCGGGCCACTGGCGGGCGACGGCCTGGTGCGCGACCTGACCGCGCGCATGCGCAATGAAGTCTTCTCGCCCTTGCCGGGCGCCACCGGCGCCTACACGACGCTGGCCTCGCTGGGCGTGGGCTTCGACCAGGACGGCGCGCTGACGCTGGACACCGACAAGTTCAACAAGGCCATGGCCGCCGACCCGAACGCCGTGTCCCGGCTGTTCACCCCCAAGCCTTTCGGCGAAGACTCGCAAAGCCTGGTCGAGCGCTTCACCGCCCAACTGTCGCCTTATACCGACAGCAAGGGCGTGATCGACAGCCGCACCGACGGCCTGAAAAGCACGATCAAGACGCTGGAGACCCAGCAGAGCCAGATGAGCAATCGCCTGGAACAGATCGAGGCGCGCTACCGCCAGCAGTTCACGGCGCTCGATTCGCTGCTGACTCAGCTCAACAACACCGGCAGCTTCCTGACCCAGCAGATCGAGGCGCTGAAGAACCTCAACAAGTAACGCGGCCGGCGCGCAAGAGGGAACTCCGCGGTTTTGCCGCGCCAATTCCCGCTTTAAGTCCATCGCGCCAGGCCGTTAAATCCGTCAGGGCTGCCGTGCACGCGGCATGCCGCTACGCGTTCAGCAGGAGTCGCACGTGTCGGGATTCGGAAATTTCGGGGCCAGGGCCTATGTCAGCGTCGGGGTGGAGACCGGGGTATCCAGCTCCAGTCCGCACGCGTTGATCCTGATGTTGTACGACGGCGCGCTGGAGTCGCTGCGCAAGGCCATCGGCTGCATCGAGGCCAACGACCCCCTTGGCAAGACCCGGGCGCTCAGCCGCGCCACGCGCATCCTGGACGAAGGACTGCGCGCCAGCCTGGACCACAAGGCCGGCGGCGACCTGGCCAACCAGTTGAACGCCCTGTACGACTACATGCTCCGGCGGACGATGCAGGCCGGCATCGACAACGATCCCGCCCCCATCCTGGAAAGCGTCCGCCTGCTGGACGGACTGCGCGAAGCCTGGGCGTCGATCCAGGCCGACAGCCAGGTTGCTGCCTGATGATGGCGAGCCAGGATACCGGCATGGCGCCCGACCCCGAGCAACTGCCCGCGCTCTACGGCCGGCTGGCCGAGATCAGCCGCGCGATGCTGGCCGCGGCGCAACGGGGCGACTGGGATGCCGTCACGGCCAGCGAATCGGCCTGCGCCGAGCTCGTGGGACAATTGCGCCGCCGCCCCATCGAGACCTGCCCGCCCGCCGAGCGCGAAACCTGCATGCACCTGATACGCGAAATCCTTGCCAACGACGCCGCCACGCGCAACATCGCGGAGCCGTGGATGCGGGAGCTGGAACATATATTGCGACCCCGGCGCCACGCCTTCGGCGCGCAGATGTACCGCTGAAGGGGCAGGCGCTTGGTAGCGGATACCCGCCAGACGCAGCCGGTCAGCGGCGTCTCCCCCATCCAGAGCTGGGAGCGCTATCGCGAGGATGCCCGCGAGGCGGTGCTGGCGCGGCTCTTGAACGTATCCGGCGGCAACGCGGCGGGCGGCGCGCGCCCATCCGGCTCGGCGGGACTGCCGCACGGGCTGGTGCGGGCGACCGTGCTTCAGGCCAACAGCGATACCGAGGCGCTGGTCAACATCGCCGGCAAGCCCTACCTGATCAATACCCGCCAGGCGCTGAGCCCGGGCGTGACCGTGGTGCTGCGGCTGCTGGACGACCGCACCTTCCTGCACGGCCAGGACAGTGGCCGGATCGGCGGCCCGCGCTTGCCGGGCGAAGGCGGTGGAGGTCGTGGACCAGGCATCCAGGCGCCCGCCACGGCCGATGCCGAGGCGGCTTCCCCCGACGTGGCCACGCGGGCGATGCGCGGAGTCTCGCCCGTCCCCATGCCGTCGCTGGCCGAGCTCAAGCTCGAGACCGGCGACACCAAGGTGATGCTGAGCGGCTCGGCCCGCCTGCTGCTCGCGCTGGTCGACGAGACGGGCGGGACGCAGCGCAGCGTGCCCCTGGACGCCCTGCGCATTCCGGCCGGCACGCTGCCTGACGAGGCCGCGCGCCAGATCCGGCAAGCCGTGCAGCAGTCCGGACTGTTCTACGAAGCCCACCTGCAGGAATGGCGCGAGGGTCGCCTGCCCATCGAAGCGTTGCGCGCCGAGCCGCAGGCGGCGCTTTCGCCCGCTCCCCAGGCCCGCGACCTGGCACCCTCGGCCGGCGCCCCGGCGCCCGCGGCGGAACCCGCCACGCCCGAGCAAAGCGCGGCCAAGGGCCTGCAAGCGGCCCTGGCCGCCATCCCAGCCGACGTGCGCCAGGTCGTGCACGACCAGATCGCCGCGCTGGCCAGCGGCCGCCTGTTCCTGCAAGGCGCCTGGGCGGAACAGCCTTTCACCCTGGAAATCGAGCCGGACGAAGGCCAGGGCGCCGATGCCGGCCTGCCGCGGACCTGGCGCGTCCGCATCTCGGTCCAGACCCGCCATCTGGGCACCATGCAGGTGGACGTCGCGCTGGACGGTACCGACACCCGCATCGCCATCCAGCCCGACACCCGGACACTGCGCGGCCAGCGCCTGCGCGACCTGCAAGCCCGCCTGACCGCCGGCGGCCTGGACCTGCAACAGGCGCTCGATGGCCAGGGCCTGCGCATGTCCGACTTCAGGATCGCCACGGCCTCCCGCTCGCCGGCCCGCACATGACCCAATTCCCCGCCGATCCGCCCGCCGACGACCCGCTCGACCCCAAGCGCATCCAGGCGGTGGCGCTACGCTACGAAAAAGAACGCAAGACGCCCATCGTGGTCGCCAAGGGCAGCGGCGCAATCGCCGAGGAAATCCTGCGGCGCGCCAAGGAAGCGGGCGTGTTCGTGCACAGCTCGCGCGAACTGATCGACCTGCTGATGAAAGTGGACCTGGACGCCCGCATCCCGCCCTCGTTGTACGTGGCGGTGGCGGAGGTGCTGGCGTGGGTGTACAGGCAGGACGAGGAAGCGGGCGCCGGTCCGGACGGACGCTAGACGCCAGCCCGGCTCAGACCTGCATGTTCATGACTTCGTTGTAGGCGGCGATCACGCGGTTGCGCGCCTGCGCCAGCATCTGGAACGACAGGCTGGCCTTGTTCATGGCGATCATCGTGGTTTCCAGGCCGACCTCGGGATCGCCCTGCTGGTAGGCCTTCTGGACTGCGCTGGCCTCGGACTGAGCCTGCTGCACGCCCTGGATCGCATCGACCAGGGCGTTGGCGAACGAGGCCGGCGCCGCGCCGGCAGCCGCGCCACCGCCCATCAGGGCATCGGGCCGCGACAGCATCTGCGCCGCGCGCGCCATGCCGGTCGAGCCGGCCTGCCCGGCGGAAGAGGCGAGCACGTCCTGGATGCGGTCCATATGCGGTTTCCCGTGGGCGGTTCTGTGGAGCCTGGGATAGTAGCCGCGGCGGGAAGGATCCAGACCGGGAAGTACCGGGGCAAAACCCGTCTATTCCTTCCTTGGTTGTGACATTCTGCATCAAATAATACAAGCCCTGGGAAATGGGACGCCTGGTCGCCCCTTCTTTCTTATCTGGCATTCAACGCCCCGCTTCATTACATGGCCGACGACACGCAGAACCCACCCGCCGCCGGGGCCTCACACGGTAACAAGCTCCTGGAGTCGTTCGGCAGGCTGCCCACCCGCCACCGGCTCGCCCTGCTGATCGGCATTCCCATGCTCGTGGCCATCGTGGTCGCCGCGCTGCTGTGGAGCCGCGATCCGGACTACCGCGTCCTGTTCAGCGGCCTGTCCGACCAGGACGGCGGAACCATCGTTGCCGCGCTGCAACAGCAGAAGATTCCCTACCGGGTCGCCGACGGCGGCAGCGTCATCCTGGTCGCGCCCGACCAGGTCCACGAGGTGCGGCTGCGCCTGGCTTCCCAGGGGCTGCCTCGCGCCGGCAACGTCGGCTTCGAGCTGATGGACAACAGCCGCCTGGGTCTCACCCAGTTCCAGGAGCAGGTCAACTACCAGCGCGCGCTGGAAGGCGAGCTGGCCCGCTCGATCCAGAGCCTGGGCACCGTCAAGAGCGCGCGGGTCCACCTGGCCATCCCCAAGCCCAGCATCTTCATGCGCGAACAGAACCGGCCCACCGCGTCCGTGCTGGTGCAGATGCTGCCCGGCCGCGTGCTGGAACGCGGCCAGGTCGCCGGCATCGTCCACCTGGTCTCCTCGTCGGTGCCCGAGCTGGCGCCCGGCGCGGTCAGCGTGGTGGACCAGACCGGCACCCTGCTGTCGGCCAACGACACCGACCCGAACGGCCTGGATGCCACGCAGCTCGAATACCTGCGCACGCTGGAGCGCCAGTACACCCGCCGCATCTCCGAACTGATCTCGCCCATCGTCGGCGCCCAGAACCTGCGCGCGCAGGTCGCGATCGACCTGGACTTCAGCCGGCACGAGCAGACCGACGAGATCTATCGACCCAACGGCGCTTCGCCCGACCAGGCGGCCATCCGCAGCCGGCAAAGCTCGGAGTCGCACGAACCGGCGCTGGGCATGGACGGCGGCGTACCGGGCACGCTCAGCAACACGCCGCCCGGGGTCGCCATCGCCCCCACGACCGGCGGCGCCGCCACCAACCCGCCCGCGCCGGGCACGCAGGCCCAACCTCCCGCGCAGAACGTGAAGCGGGCCGACACCACCAACTACGAGCTCGACAAGACCGTGCGCTACGTGCGCGAACCCGTGGGCCGCGTCAAGCGCCTGTCGGCCGCCGTGGTCGTCAACCATCGCACCAGCGTGGTCAAGGGCGAGACGGTCAGCACGCCGCTCAGCGATGCCGAACTGGCGCAGATCAAGGCGCTGGTCAACGAAGCCGTCGGCTTCGATGCGCAGCGCCGCGATTCGGTGTCGGTCATCAGCATCCCGTTCAACGAAGCCGCCGCCGAAGCCGCCTCCGAGCCGGCGTTCTGGCAACAGCCGGAGTTCGTCAACCTGGCACGCGACATAGGCGTGGCGCTGGTCCTTGCGCTGGCGGTGCTGTACCTGATCATCGGCGTGATCCGCCCCGCCATCAAGCAGCTGACCACGCCCCCGCCGCCGCCCGAACCCGCCTTTGCCGCCGCCGGCCCCGCGATGATGGCCGAGGCCCCGGTCGATACCGCCGAGGAACAACCGGAAGATCCGCTGGAGAAGGTCCGCCGCTTCGCCCGGGAGAACCCGCAGGTCGTGGCCACGGTCATTCGGCAGTGGGTGAACGATGTGTAGCCCCCCCCTACGCGCTTCGCGCGCCCCCCAGGGGGCGATGCGGGTGGACCGGCGGAGCCGGATCCACCGCATCCTGGGTCCGGGTCGAGTTTCTTGGATTGTTGCGTCGGCGCTGTCGCTGGCTGCGGCGGGTGCAACGAAGTGATATGCCGATGATGAACGTAGTCAATACCGAACCCGACCAGGGAGTGGCCGATGGGGCGATCCTGTTGTTGTCGCTGGGCGAGGAAGAGGCGGCCGAGGTGCTGAAGTATCTGTCGCCGCGCGAGGTGCAGAAGCTGGGTACGGCAATGGCCGGGATGCAGGGGATCCCGCGCGAGGCCATGGACCAGGTGATCCAGCGCTTCGAGACGGACATCGGCGCGCACACGGGGCTGGGCGCCGATGCCGACGCCTATCTGCGCAACGTGCTGACCAAGGCGCTGGGCGCGGACAAGGCCGGGTTCCTGCTGGACCGCATCCTGCACACCGGCGATACCTCGGGCATCGAAAGCCTGAAGTGGATGGACCCGGCCAGCGTGGCCGAACTGATCCGCCACGAGCATCCCCAGATCATCGCATCGATCCTGGTGCACCTGGAGGCGGACCAATCGGCCGCGGTAATCAACTACCTGACCGAGCGCGTGCGCGCCGACGTGCTGCTGCGCATCGCCACGCTGGACGGCATCCAGCCGGCCGCGCTGCGGGAGCTGAACGACGTGCTGCTGAAGATGCTGTCGGGCAACGAGCAGATCAAGCGCCGCAAGCTGGGCGGGGTCAAGACCGCCGCCGACATCCTCAACTACGTGGGCTCGTCGTCCGAAAACCAGATCCTGTCCATCGTCAAGCAGGTCGACACGGAACTGGCGCAGCGCATCATCGACGAGATGTTCACCTTCGAGAACCTCATCGACGCCGACGACCGCGGCATGCAGCTGCTGCTGCGCGAAGTCACGCCCGACTCGCTCATCCTCGCGCTCAAGGGTGCCAGCACCGAGCTGCGCGCCAAGGTGTTCCGCTGCATGCCGGCACGCGCCGCGCAGCAGCTGCGCGAAGACCTGGACGTGCGCGGCCCGGTCAAGATTTCCGAGGTCGAGGCGCAGCAGAAGGAAATCCTGAAGGTCGCGCGCCGCCTGACCGAGTCCGGCGACCTGGCCATCAACGGCATGGGCGAGGAACAATATGTCTGAGCCGCTGCTGGGCGCCCGCCGCATCCTGCGCGCCGACGAGGGCCGCAACCTGCCCGTCTGGCGCCTGGACACTTTCGGCGATGCGTCCATGCAGGGCGAGGCCCGGCGCCGGCCGCAGACGCCGGAGGAAAAGCGCGCGATCGAAACGGCGCTGGCCGCCGCGCAGGAGGCCGACCGCCGCGCTCGCGAGGACGCCGCTCGGCGCGAAACCGCGACGCCGGAGCCCGCCGTGGCCGAAGCGGCCCCGCGTCCCGTCGTTCCCGTACCGGCCGTCGATCCGGCCGAGGTCGAACGCATCAAGACGGCGGCCTTCGATGAAGGCTATGCGGCGGGCTACGACCATGGCAGCGCCGCGGCGCGGCGCGAGGCCGAGCATTTGCAGGCGATGGCGCGGACCGCCTCGGACGTGTTCGACCGCTTCGAGACCGGCCTGGCGCCCCAACTGCTGGAACTGGCCGCCGAGATCGCGCGCCAGGTCATCCAGCGCGAACTGGCCCTGGACAACAACGTGATCCTGGCGGTGGTGCGCGACGCCTTCAACCAGCTCATCGGCGGCGAAACCGGTAAGCAACTGCTGCTGCACCCGTCCGACGTGCAACTGGTGCGCGCCCACCTGGGCGAGGAACTCGAACTGGGGCAATGGAAGATCGTCGAGGATGCCGGCGTCGAGGCCGGCGGCTGCCGGATATCCACCCAGCAATCCGATATCGACGCGACCCTGGGTACGCGCTGGAAGCGCACCCTGGCCACGCTGGGGCAGGACAGCCCGTGGAGCGACGAGCGTGCATGACGCCACCGCCAGCCTGGCCCGCTTCGTCCAAGGCTGCACCGCCCGCGTGCGCACGGCGGCGCCCGTGGCCGCATCGGGACGCCTGACGCGCGTGGCCGGCCTGGTCATGGAGGCCGTGGGCCTGAAGCTGCCGGTGGGCAGCACCTGCCGAATCATGCAGGCCCACGGCCGCGCCGCCGAAGCCGAAGTGGTGGGCTTCAACGGCGAACGGCTGTTCCTGATGCCCTCCAGCGAGGTGCATGGCCTGACGGCGGGATCGCTGGTCATGCCGCTGGAACCGCAGCGCGCCGCCCCCGCCTACCCGCCGGCCGACGCCGCCGCCGGATCGGACCTGCCGGCCGAGGAAATCACCAAGCACCTGCCCGTCGGCGACGCGCTGCTGGGGCGCGTGGTGGACGGCGCCGGGCATCCGCTCGACCGCCTGGGCCCGATCACCTCCGCCCAGCGCGCGCCGCTGGCCGCGCGGCCGGTCAACCCCATCGAACGCCAGCCCATCGAGCGCCCCCTGGACGTGGGCGTGCGCGCCATCAATGCCATGCTGACGGTGGGGCGAGGACAGCGCATGGGCCTGTTCGCCGGTTCCGGAGTCGGCAAGAGCGTGCTGCTGGGCATGATGGCGCGCTACACCGAGGCCGACGTGACCGTGGTCGGCCTGATCGGCGAACGCGGCCGCGAGGTCAAGGAATTCATCGACCACATTCTCGGCCCGGAGGGGTTGGCGCGATCGGTCGTCGTCGCGGCGCCCGCCGATGCCGCGCCGCTGATGCGCCTGCAGGGTGCCGCCTACGCCACGGTGCTGGCCGAGCATTTCCGCGACCAGGGCAAGAACGTGCTGCTGATCATGGATTCGCTCACGCGCTACGCGATGGCGCAGCGAGAGATCGCACTGGCCATCGGCGAGCCGCCCGCCACCAAGGGCTACCCGCCGTCGGTGTTCGCCAAGCTGCCCGCGCTGGTAGAACGCGCGGGCAACGGCACGCACGGCGCCGGCTCGATCACCGCGTTCTACACGGTCCTGACCGAAGGCGACGACCAGCAGGATCCGATCGCCGATTCGGCCCGCGCCATCCTGGACGGCCATATCGTGCTCAACCGGACGCTGGCCGACACCGGCCACTATCCCGCGATCGACATCGAGCAATCGATCTCGCGGGCCATGCACAACATCGTCGATGCTCAGCAGCAGCGCCATGCGCGCACGCTGAAAAAACTGTTCTCGCGCTACCAGCGCTCGCGCGACCTGATCCAGGTGGGCGCCTACGTGCCGGGCACCGACCCCGAACTCGACCAGGCCATCTCCGCGCACGCCACCATCGGCAATTTCCTGCAGCAGGACATGCAGGACCGCGCGCCCTATGCCGACAGCCTGACCCTGATGACCGCCATCGCCGAACACTTCGGCGCCGACACCTGATCCGCCCCAGAGGCCCGCCATGACGTCCACCACCACGCTCGCCACGCTGATCGAACTTGCGGAAGGCCGCAAGAACAAGGCCGCCCAGGAGTTCGCCCAGGCCGCCGCGGCACACTCGCGTGCCCGCGAGCGCCTGGTGCTGATCGAGAACTACCGGTCGGACTACGAATCGCGCATGCGCAACCAGACCGGCATCGGCCTGGACGGCACGCTGGTCGGCAACTACGCCCGCTTCATCCAGCAACTGACCGAGGCCGTCGAGCAGCAGGCGCAGGAGGTCGAGCGCTGCACCGGCCACATGAACGCGATGCGGGCGGCGTTCTTCGACGAGGAACGCAAGCTCAAGTCCCTGGAAATCCTGGCCCAGCGGGAAACCCAGCGCCAGGAATCGACCGAGGCCAGGCGCGTGCAGAAGCAGATCGACGAATTCGCCAGCCGCCGTCACTACGGCACCCCGACGGGATACGCGATATGAACGCGCTTCCCGTCTCGTTCGCCCAGCCCGCCGTTCCGCCCTCGCCCGCTCCGGCCGGATCCGGCGACGGCGCGCCTGGCGGCCGTCCCTTCGAGGACATGCTCGCGGCGGCGTCCCGGCCTCCGGAATCCACCAGGACCGACACCCCGGCGCAGGCCGAAGCGACGGATGCCGAGGCGCCCAGCGGCCAGGACGGCGCCGATCCCACGGTTGCACCGGACCAGCCCTGGCTGTCGCAGTGGGCCAGCTACCTCGCGCCGCCCGCCGCCACGTCCGTGGACACGGCCCCTGCGCCGGACGGCGCCGCCGATGCCGGCGCTGCCCTGGCCCCGGCAGCCGCACCGGCATCCGCGACCCCGGCGGATGCGCTCGTCCTGCCGCCCACCGTGGCCGAACAGGATGCCGTCGCCCTGGCGACACCCCCGGCCGCCGGCGTGACCGCACGCCCCACCGCCACGACGCCCGCCTCCGGCACGGCCCCGGACTCCGCCGGCCGGCGCACGGACCGGACGGCGCCCACGGCTCGCACCCAGCCGCCGGCGGCTTCCCAGCCGGCCGCCGGGGAGCCCGCGCCCCACGAAGCATCGGCCGGCCCCGCCGGGGTGCTGCAGGCCTCCGCCACGGTTCCGGTCAACGCCCCGCCGTCCCACCACGCGCCGGCGCCCCCGGTCCGCGGCGAAGCCCCCACCGTGCCGGGCGCGCCAGTGCCGCTGCACGCTGGCGCCTTGCAGGATCGCATCGACACGGCCTTGCGCTGGATGGCCGGGGGCAACCTGCAAACCGCGCAGTTGCGCGTCGATCCCGAGGCGCTGGGCCCGATCACGATCCACCTGCGCCTGGACGGCGACGCCGCCAGCGTGGTGTTCGGAAGCAACCACGAATCGACGCGCCAGGCGCTGGAGAATACGCTGGCCGGCCTCAAGGACGCGCTGGCCGCCAACGGCCTGAGCCTGGGCCAGGCTTCGGTCGGCAGCGAGCAGCAGAGCGGCTTCCTGGCCGCCCGCCAGTTCGCCGGACGCGAGGCGCCCGCGGACCGCGCGCCGCCCACCGGCACCGACGCCTCCAGCCCTGTCGCGGGTGGGGCCGTCCGCGCCACGTCCTCGGGCAACGGCATGGTCGACCTGTACGCATGACACCGGCATCGGCCGGCCAACTGCAGGATTTCCCCTGCTGTTCGACCGATCATTGCCGGCCCGTGTCTGGATAATGCAACCTGGGGACAGTTCGCTGCCCTTTCCCACCGACTCCGGAGATGTTGTTCATGGCCGAGGCCATTGTTCCTGTGAAACGCGCCCGCACCTGGATTTTCGTGCTGGGCGGACTCGTACTGCTGGTCGTGATCGCGGCCATGGCCGCGCTGCTGCTCGTCCACAACAAGCAACTGGCCAACTTCGAGACCTACAGCTACGCCGGATCGCAACAGGGAGACGACGCCTCCCAGCCCGCATCCCCCGCCGCGCCGGCCGCGGCCGCGCCCGCGAGCTCGGGCAAGCACGTCTTCACGGCCCTGGACCTGTTCACCGCCAACCTGGCCGAACGCGACAACGACCGCTTCGCGCAGGTAGGCGTCGTGATCGAAGTGGGCGACGCCAAGGCGGGCGCCGCCCTGACCTCGGTCATTCCCCCCATCCGCAGCGAAATCCTGCTGCTGCTGAGCGCCAAGTCCGCCGACGAACTGCTCAGCCTGAAGGGCAAGCAGGCCCTGGCCGCGCAGATCCTCGACATCGCGCGCAAATACATCGCGCCGGAGTTCCGCACCAGCGTCTATGCCGCGCACTTCTCCAGTTTCGTGATCCAGTAGATCCTGTTGCGCCGTGACGCCGATGACGCATCCCCACGACGCCGCCCGGAGCGCCCACGATGGCCGGTGAATTCCTCTCGCAAGACGAAGTCGATGCCCTGCTGCGAGGCGTCACCGGCGAGCACGATGACCAGCCCAAGGAGGAAGTGCCCGCCGGCGGCATACGCCCCTACAACCTGGCCAAGCAGGAACGGATCGTGCGCGGCCGCATGCCGTCGCTCGAGATCATCCACGATCGCTTCGGCCGCCTGCTGCGCGTGGGACTGTTCAACTTCCTGCGGCGCAATCCCGAGATCTCGGTCGGTCCGGTGCGGCTGGTCAAGTACAGCGAATTCCTGCGCAACATCGTCGTCCCGACCAACCTGAACATCGTCTCGCTCAAGCCCCTGCGGGGCAATGCCCTGTTCATCTTCGAACCGCGGCTGGTGTTCTCGGTCATCGACAACCTGTTCGGCGGCGACGGCCGCTATCACACCCGGGTCGAGGGGCGCGACTTCACCGCCACCGAGCAGCGCATCATCCAGCGCATGCTGGCGGTGGTGCTGGACGAATACGCCAAGGCGTGGGCCGCCGTCCACACCATGCACTTCGAATACCAGCGCGCCGAGATGCACACGCAGTTCGCCAACATCGCCACGCCGTCCGAGATCGTCGTCTGCTCGACCTTCTCGATCGAATTCGGCTCGTCCGGCGGCGACCTGCACATCTGTTTTCCGTACGCATCGGTCGAGCCCATCCGCGATGCGCTGTACAGCCCCGTCCAGGGCGACCAGATGGAACCCGACAAACGCTGGCTGCGCATGCTGTCCAAGCAGATCCAGTTGGCCGACGTCGAAATGGTGGTCAACCTGGCCCAGAGCGAACTGGTGTTGCGCGATCTGCTGAACATGCAGAAGGGCGATGTCATCCCGATCGACATCGCCCCCACGCTGCCCGCCTACGTGGACGGCGTGCCCATATTCGACTGCAAGGTCGGCGTCAGCAACGGGCAGTACGCGATCCGCATCGGCAAGGTGCTGGCCACCCTGCAATCGGAAAACCAGTTAGGAGATGAGAATGGAAGCGGATCCTGAACACCTGCCCGAGTCGCCCGGCGCCACGGCCGACGACGACTGGGCCGCGGCGCTGGCCGAGCAGTCGCAGGCCAGCGCGGCCGCGCGCCCCGCCGACGAGCTGTTCGAACAGTTCACCCCCGGCGGCGAGACGTCCAGGACGGTCAACGACATCGAGATCATCATGGACATCCCGGTCACCCTGACCGTGGAACTGGGCCGCACCCGCATCCCCATCAAGCAGATCCTGCAACTGGCGCAGGGTTCGGTGGTGGAACTCGACGGCCTGGCCGGCGAACCCATGGACGTGATGGTCAACGGCTGCCTGATCGCCCAGGGCGAGGTGGTCGTGGTCAACGACAAATTCGGCATCCGGCTGACCGACATCGTCACGCCGTCCGAGCGGCTGCGCCGCCTCAACCGCTAGCCGCCCCATGATTGCCCCCGGTTCGACCCTGCAAACCGTGCTGGCGCTGATCGCCGTGCTGGCGCTGATCATGGCTTGCGCCTGGCTGCTGCGGCGCGTGCAGCGCCCCCAGGCGGGCAGCGGCCATCCGCTGCGGCTGCGCGGCCAGTTGATGGTCGGGCCGCGCGAACGCGTCGTCCTGATCGAGATCGCGGACCAATGGATCGTTGCCGGCGTCTCGGCCGGCAACGTCCGGCCGCTGGCCGTGCTGCCGCGCCCCGGCGACGCGGCCCCCGCGGAATCCGCCGCGGCCGCCCCGCTGCCCGACTTCCGCACGCTCCTGGCCCGCTTCGGCAAGCAATGATGCGCGCGCTTGTGCTTCCCATCGCCCTGCTCCTGCTGCTGGCCGCCGGCGGCGTCCATGCGCAGGAAGCCGGCATCCCGGCCCTGACCAGCAGCCCCGGCCCGGGCGGCGCCACCACCTGGTCGCTGTCGCTGCAAACGCTGCTGGTGCTGTCGGCGCTGAGCTTCCTGCCGGCCGTGCTGCTGATGATGACCAGCTTCACGCGCATCATCATCGTGCTCTCGCTGCTGCGCAGCGCGCTGGGCCTGCAAGGCTCGCCGCCCAACATGGTGCTGATCGGGCTGGCGCTGTTCATGACCCTGTTCATCATGACGCCCACGCTCGACAAGGTCTATACCGAGGCCTACCAGCCCTTCGACAGCAAGCAGATCGATTTCCGGGAAGCCGTGGACAAGGCCCAGCGGCCGATGAAGGACTTCATGCTCAGGCAGACCCGGGAGTCCGACCTGGCGCTGTTCATGCGCCTGGCCGGCACGCCGCCGGTATCCGAGGCGGCCCAGCTGCCGCTGCGGGTGGTGGTGCCCGCCTTCGTGACCAGCGAACTGAAGACCGCCTTCCAGATCGGCTTCATGGTCTTCCTGCCCTTCCTGGTCATCGACCTGGTCGTCTCCAGCGTGCTGATGTCCATGGGCATGATGATGCTGTCCCCGGTGCTGATCTCGTTGCCTTTCAAGCTCATGCTCTTCGTCCTGGCCGACGGCTGGAACCTGCTGATCGGCAGCCTGGTGGCCAGCTTCCGATGAACCATCTCCCGCCGTGCTCCGCACACCCGTCCGAAGGCCACCCATGAACAGTACCGCCGGCATCCTGACCCTGGCGCAAGAGGCGGTGCAGATCGCCCTTTATCTTGCCGCCCCGCTGCTGCTGTCAGCCCTGGTCGTGGGCCTGGTCATCAGCGTGCTGCAGGCCGCGACCCAGATCAACGAAATGACGCTGTCCTTCGTGCCCAAGCTGGTCGCCATCTTCGCCGCCGCGCTGATCGCCGGCCCATGGATGCTGTCGATGATGACCGACTACATCCGGCGGCTGTTCGAGAACATTCCCTTCATGCTCGGCTGAGCTGCGCCGTCCGTGCTCAGCTTCACCGACGCCGACATCCACGCCGCGATCGCGGCGCTGCTGTGGCCCTTCGTGCGCGCCCTGGCGCTGGTGCAGACCGCGCCGGTGTTCGGGCATCGCGCCGTGCCCCAGCGGGTCAAGGTCGGCCTGGCGCTCCTGATCTCCTTCCTGGTCGCCCCCGCCGTG
The DNA here is from genome assembly GCF_003854895.1 of Pigmentiphaga sp. H8. Lineage (NCBI taxonomy): Bacteria > Pseudomonadati > Pseudomonadota > Betaproteobacteria > Burkholderiales > Alcaligenaceae > Pigmentiphaga > Pigmentiphaga sp. H8. The sequence goes on from NZ_CP033966.1 coordinate 3,796,743, forward strand.
CCCGCCGCGCCGGTGGACGCGTTCTCCGGGACCGGCCTGCTGCTGCTCCTGCAGCAGATCATCGTGGGCGCGGCCATGGGTTTCGGCCTGCGCGCGGTCTTCGCCGCCTTCGAACTGGCGGGCGACCTGGTGGGATTGCAGATGGGCCTGGGCTTCGCTTCCTTCCTGGACCCGCAGCGCGGCGCGCCCTCGCCGCTGCTGGCCAACTTCCTGATGCTGTCGGCCATGCTTGCCTTCCTGGCCACCGACGGCCACCTGACGCTGCTGCTGACCTTGGGCGACAGCTTCCGCATCATTCCCGTTTCACCCCATCCGCTGGACAACCTGGACTGGATGCGGCTGGCCAACCTGGGCACCATCGTCTTCGCCGGCGGACTCCAGATCGCGCTGCCGGTACTGGCCGCGGTCCTGTCCATCAACATCGCGCTGGGCTTCGTCTCGCGCAGCGCGCCGCAGCTCAACATCTTCAACCTCGGCTTCGCGGTCACGCTGCTGGCGGGCCTGCTGCTGCTGTGGCTGACTTTCAGCGTGCTGGCCGGCCCCATGGAACGCATCGTGGGCATCGCCGTGCCTTACTTCAAGACCGCCGTCATACGCTGACGGGAACGGTCGGGGCTACCAATCCGGCTGTCGCGGCTCGCTGCGCACCCGGCTCAGATGGGCACCGATGCGCGGCCCCGGAAACACCAGGCTGATGCGGGTGCCGGCGAACTCCGGACGGCTGCGCAGATCCCAGTGCGCGCCGTGCGCCTCGGCAATCTCCTTGACGATGGCCAGTCCCAGCCCGGAGCCCCCGGCCTGCGAATTCTTCGCCCGGTAGAAGGCATCGAAAACCCGCGCCCGGTCCTCGGCCGCGATGCCGGGCCCGTCGTCCTCCACGACCAGGCTGGGCGGCGAATCGTTCACGCGCAGCACGATCTCTCCCGGCCCGCCGTGGTAGCGGATGGCATTGTCGATCAGGTTGCCCAGCAACTGGTCCAGCAGCACCGCGTCGCCATCGATCCAGACCGCCTCGTCCGGCGCGATCAGCACGATCTCGACCTGTGCATGGCGCGCAGCCGGCACCCAGCGCGCGCCGCACTCGCGCGTCAACTCGGTCAGGTCGATCCGGGCGAAGGTGTCGCGCGAGCGCACGTTGGCATCGATACGCGCCAGCACCAGCAATTGCTCGCCGACCCGGATCATGCGGTCGGCGGCGGCCTTGATCCGTTCGGCTCGCTGGCGCACGTCGTCCGGCACCGGACGCGCCAGCATCAACTCGGACTCCAGCTTCAGCCCGCTGAGCGGCGTGCGCAACTGGTGCGCCGCATGGCCGATGAAGCGACGCTGCGCGGCCACCGCCTCGTCCAGCCGGCCCAGCAGCGAATTCGTCTTGGCGATCAGCGGCGTCAGTTCGCTCGGCACGTCGTCGCCGCCTATGGGCTGCAGGTCGTCGATGCTGCGGCTCTCGATCTCGTCCGACAGCTTGCTGACCGACTCCAGGCCCGAACGGACCGCGGTGACGATGACGAAGCCCAGCAGCGCGATCAGCAGCAACTGCCCCGCCACCAGCACCGACAGGATCTCCTCGATGAAACGGCTGCGGGTGTTCAGGGTCTCGGCCATCGCCACTTCGACCAGGTAGTCGTCGACACTGAAATCCAGCGCCACCGCGCGCACCGGCAGGCCTTCCACGAGCGAATCGTAGATCGTCGGCACGGCCTTGTTGATGCGGTCGAGCAGCGCGAGCGGCTCGGCCTCGCCATCCGCGGCGCTGTCCGGATCGTCCACCACCGGCGGCGAAGGCAGGACGGCCGTTCCCGCGATGATCTCGCCATCGACGCTGATGCGGAAATAGGTCCGCTCGTCGGGGTCCGTGGTCAGGAAGCGGGTGGTATTCCAGGCCGGGTCGAGCTGCGGCCCCTGGGGGGTCATGACGACCTGGCGCGCCAGCGCGCGGGTGGTATCGATCAGCGCGCGGTCGTGGGACTGGGTGTTGAGCTTGCGGGTCAGGACATAGGTGATGACGCTGTCCATCGTGGCCAGCAGCAGCACGGCGGGCAGCAGCCGCACCAGCAGGTGCCAGGCCAGCGAGCGCCGGTGCAGGACCCGGGTCTCCGGAGCGGGCCGGGCCTCATTGCGCGACGGCATCGGACTCCAGCAGATAGCCGAACCCGCGTACCGTCTGGATGCTGACCCCCGCCTTCTCCAGCCGCTTGCGCAGGCGGTAGACGTAGACCTCGACGGCGTTCTCGCTGAAATCGGCATCCCAGGCCGACAGCGAATTGACGATCTGCCGCTTGGTCACGACGCGGCCGGCGCGCGCCATCAGCATCTCGAGCACGGACAGCTCGCGCACCGACAGCGCGACGCGTTCGCCGCTGACCCGCAGCTCGCGCCCTATCGTATCGAAGCTCAGGGCCCCGACCTCCATGATCGGATTGACCTGGCCCGCGCGCCGCCGTATCTGGGCCCGTACCCGCGCCGCCAGCTCGGGCAGCTCGAAGGGCTTGGTGACGTAGTCGTCGGCGCCGGCATCCAGGCCGGCGACCCGGTCTTCCAGCGCGTCGCGCGCGGTCAGGATCACGACCGGCACCGGATTTTCGTTGGCCCGCAGCCGCCGCAGCACCGTCAGGCCGTCTTCGCCCGGGAGGTTCAGGTCGAGCAGCACCAGGTCGTAGCCCTGGCTGGACAGCGCGGCCGAGGCACGCTCGCCGCTGGAAACGAGATCGACGGCGTAGCCCTGGTCGCCCAGGAACTCGGCCAGGGCACCCCCCAGGGTGGCGTCGTCTTCGATGACCAATACACGCATATGACAAAGCGCCGGGGGACCGGCGCAGCCAGAAAGGGGAAAGCCGCTAGGGTAAACCCAGGCGCTGCCGAAAGCTAGGGCCTGGTCCCCATTCCCTTACTTGGCCGCCGGTGGCGGCTCCGGCGTGCTGACGAAGCCGATGCGCTTCATTCCCGAACGGGACGCGTCGGCCATGACCTGAGCCAGGATCTCGTAGCGGGTGTTCTTGTCCGCGCGCAGGTGCAGCTCGGGCTGCGGCGTGTCCTTGGACACGGTGGCGAAGCGGGCGGGAAGGTCCTCCAGCGTCACCTCGGCGTCGTTCCAGAACACCTTGCCACTGGCGTCGATCGCCAGGTCGATCTTGGCCGGGTCGGAATCGACCGGCGCCGAGGTCGCCTGCGGCACGTCGATGCGCACCGCGTGGGACAGCAGCGGTGCCGTGATGATGAAGATGACCAGCAGCACCAGCATCACGTCGATGAGCGGCACCATGTTGATCTCGGATTGCGGCGCTCCCGCGCCGCGACCGCTGTTGAAACTGCCGAAAGCCATGGAAGACTCCTAGTCTTATTCGCCCGCCTTGGCCTTCAGCGCGCGCACGTTGCCGTCCGTGACGATCTGCTGGCCGGTGGTCAGGAACGCGAACAGGTCGTGGGCGAAGGCGTCCAGGCGCGCCAGCAGCACACGGTTGCTGCGCGTGAAGAAGTTGTAGGCCAGCACCGCGGGAATGGCGACCGCCAGGCCCAGGCCGGTCATGATCAGCGCCTCGCCCACCGGGCCGGCGATGCGGTCGATGGTGGCCGCGCCGCCCTGGCCGATGGAGACCAGCGCGTGGTAGACGCCCCATACCGTGCCGAACAGCCCGACGAAGGGCGCGGTCGATCCCACCGAGGCCAGCAGCGTCAGGCCGTTCTCGAGCTTGGCGGTTTCCTCGTCGATGACCTTGCGCATGGTGCGCGTGACGAAATCGGACTGCGATCCGGCCTCTTCCAGCTTGGCCGCGCCGAACTTCGCGTGATGCAGGCGAGCGTACAGGGCATGGCTGGTCAGGTGCGAGAACGGATCGTTGGCGCCGTGCGTGGTGATTTCGCGGTCCACGGCCTCGAGCGAGGTCGCGTTCCAGAAATGCTGCAGGAAGGTCTCGCCCTGCCGCCGCGAACGCATGTTGGCGATGGCCTTGACGACGATCAGGTACCAGGTCGCGAGCGACATCAGTACCAGGATGAAGAACAGCGCCTTGCCCAGACCGTCGGTCTGAGAGACGAAGTGCGCAAAGCCCAGGCTTGGGGTCTCGGTCATGTCAGTTCCTGAGAGTGAAATCGAACGGCACGATGGCGATGGCGGCGATCGCCATGCCGTTTTCGGTATACGGTTTGAAGCGGCCGCGCCGGGCGGCTTCCAATGCCGCCTCGTCCAGCCGGTTGAATCCCGAGGACTTCTCCAGCGTGGCCTTGTCCACCAGCCCGCGGGTATTGATCAGCAAACGCACCAGTACCTTGCCTTCCTCGCCCAGGCGCTTGGACGTGCGCGGGTACTCCGGCATGGGGGGCGCCCCCAGGTATTCGATGCGGCCGACCAGCTTGGGCTCGTTGGAAACCGGCGCCTGCGGCGCGGCCGTACGGTCGGACGGCTCGGGCTTGCCGCTGGGCGGTTGCGACGTGGCCGGCTCGGGGGCGGGCGCGGGCGCCGGTTCCGGAGCGGGCTGCGACAAGGCGGTTTCGGAAGGGGGAGCCGGTTCGGGCGGAGGTGGCGCGGGCTTGGGAGGCGGCGGCTTGGGAACGGGCTTGGGGGTGGGCTTGGGAGGAACGGGTTTGGGCTTGGGTTCGGGCTTCGGGGCGGGAGGCGTGGGTGCGGGCGGCGCGGCGGCCACCTGGACCTGGGGCGCGATCTCGACGAACCGGACCTCGACCGTTTCGACCGGCTTGGCGACCTGTGGCTCGGACTTGGCTACCAGTATCGCGCCTACCACCGCCACATGCAGAAGCACCACCGCGGCGCCAGCGCCGACGCGCAGCCCGACGGGGGCCGGCGTATTCCAATGCAAGGTGGCACTCATTCGAATGAATCGCGTAGCTGACCGTGAAGATCGCTACGATATCACAAATGCGACTTATTCGCAGTTAGGTAACAACAACGGCATGCCGGAATCAGGACCCCGGCATGCCGCCCGGTTTCAGCGCTCCATCGTCCGCACGATCAGGGCATCGCAGGGCGTCAGGTAGATGAGCCGTTCCGCCACGCTGCCGATCGCGGTCCGCAGCAGCCCCGTCAGGCCATGCGTGCCCACCACCAGCAGGTCGGTCGGATGGCTGCGCACATAGTCCGGCACCACGCCTTCGGGCAGGCCGTGCTCCAGGACCAGCCGCGTGCCCGCCCGCCCCGCCTGGGACAGGTTGTTGGCGATGAAGCCGTCGGCCAGGCGTTCGGCCGCGCGCCGCGCAGCCTCGACCTCCGCCAAGTCCGGATCGGCCTTCAGCGTGGGATAGGCATGGAACAGCGTCATTTGCGCGGCGGGGAAGAACGCCCGCGCCGCGTTCATCGCCTGGCGGGAGCCCTCGGAGAAATCCGTGGCCGCGACGACGTGCTGATAGCTACGGTGCGGACGCTTCTTCACGATCAGGATGGGCAGCGTCGACTCGCGCGCCAGCTTCTCGACCGTGGACCCGAGCAACAGCCGGCCCAGCGTCTCGTCGCGGGCCACGCCGGTCACGATCAGGTCGCATTGCCGGCCGCGGGCGGTACGCTGGATCACCTCGACGGGATTGCCGGTCTCCAGCACCAGCTCCATCGGCACATCCACCTCGCCCACGATGTCGCGCAGGGCCCGCTCGGCCGTTTCCCTGTCCGCTTCGCGGCTGCCGCGCGCCATCAGCCGCTCGACCAGCGGCGACTCCTCGACGACGTGAAGCACGACGAGCTTGCAACGCCTCTGGCGGGCGATCTCGATCGCGCGGTCCAGGGCCCGGTCGCCGCGGGCACTCAAATCGGTGGCAAGCAAGATGCTGCAAGTATCGGTACCCATGCTGGCATTCCATCATTGTTTTAGGGGAGAACCCATCGTGCCATGAAGCCGGGTGGCGCAAGCCGGCCGCGGTCGGCCGGGCTTGACCTGGATCAACCGGACGTCACGTCCACCGGCCGTAGCCCGCCCCCTTCCGCGTTCGTGGAAGGAGGAACGCCCCTTAAATGAAACCCACGGTAACAAAATGTGGATATCATCCACCCTCACTCGAAATTCCGAATTTGAGGGACAAATGGATCTTCTTTTCGCGGTTTTGATTGTCCTGATATGTGCCATATCCATTGCGCTTATCATCCGGAGCCGGCGCCGGACGCGGCGTCTGGCGGAAATCGCACGGCGCGGAGGCGCGCTTTGCCCACGATGCGGGCGTTATGTTTCCCCCGGTTCCCTGGCCTGCCGGCACTGCCTGACGCCCATGCAGCCGGCCGCCTCGCGGCAGCGGGCATGAAGCCCCCACCCGATATGGACCGGGTCGCGCCCGGCTCCGATGCCCCTCCATCCCAGCGGGACGGCCCGCTCCACGATGTCTGGCCAGGCTGGACGGACGAGACGATTCCCACCCTGTTCGCGCACCTGTATCTGTTCCGCCTGGCGGCTCATATGGTCCTGCCGCCGGCGCAGCTCCGCGCAATCGCGGACAGGATGGAGCACCTGACCCGCGATCTGCGGACCATGCATGACCAGAATGACGAGGAACCTTCGCCGTGAAGACTTGCGGGAACGGCAAAGAAAAAGGGGCAGCCCGATGGGCTGCCCCTTTTTGATGGTGCCGGCAATAGGAGTCGAACCTACGACCTTCGCATTACGAATGCGCTGCTCTACCAACTGAGCTATGCCGGCGAAACCTTGCCCAGCCTGATGAACCGCCGCGCCAAAGGCGCAGGCTTCAAGCTAGCCCGCTATTCTAGCAAAACTTTGCTCGGCAATTCAAATGCTATTCCGCATCCGGCTGCGCATCGGGATGGGCGGCCTGGAAGGCGGGCAGCGCGGCGCAATGGTCGGCGATCCGCGCCACCGTCGGCATTCCATCCAGGTTCGCCTTCAGGCGCCGGGCGTTGTAGACCTGCGGCACCAGGCACAGGTCGGCCACCGTCGGCTGGTCGCCGTGGCAGCACAGCCCTGTATAGGGCGAATCGGCCAGCATGCGTTCAAGCGCGGCCAGGCCGCCCTCCACCCAGTGCCGGTACCATTCGTCGCGCCCCTGCTGGTCGATGCCCAGCGGGTTCTTCAGGTACTTCAGCACGCGCAGGTTGTTCAACGGATGGATGTCGCAGGCGACGTTCAACGCCAGCGCCCGCACGCGGGCGCGCTCGGCCGGGGTGGCCGGCAGCAGCGCCGGCTCGGGCCGCGTCTCTTCCAGATATTCGATAATGGCCAGCGACTGGGTCAGCACGTGGCCGTCGTCCTCGAGCACCGGCACCAGGGCATCCGGGCTCAGGCGGCGGAAGTCCGGCTGCAGTTGCTGGCCGCCGTCCTTGAGCAGGTGCACCGCGAGGTAGTCGTACGGCAGCCCCTTCAGGGCCAGCGCGATGCGCACGCGATAGGCGGCGGAACTGCGGAAATAGCTGTAGAGACGCATGGGGGCTCCGGGGGGCTACAGGCGGACGTTCCTGGACAAACCCTTGGGCAGCGGGAAGGCGATGCCTTCCTCGGCACCGGCCAGGGTACGCACCGAGGCGGCCCCCAGCTCCTTCAGGCGGGCAATGACCTGCTGCACCAGCACATCGGGCGCCGAGGCGCCCGCCGTGACGCCCACGCGCCGGCGCCCTTCCAGCCAGGCCGGGTCGATGTCGCCGGCGCCGTCGATCAGGTAGGCGGCCACGCCCTTGCGCTCGGCCACCTCGCGCAGGCGGTTGGAATTGGAGCTGTTGACGCTGCCCACCACCAGCACCAGGTCGCACTCGGGCGCCATGATCTTGACCGCGTCCTGGCGGTTCTGCGTGGCATAGCAGATGTCGCTTTTCTTGGGCTCGGCGATATTCGGGAACCGGGCCTTGAGCGCCGCCGCGACCTGCGCCGCGTCGTCCACCGACAGCGTGGTCTGGGTCACGTAGGCCAGCCTGCCCGGATCGGCCACGGCCAGCGCGGCCACGTCCTCGACCGTCTCGACCAGGTACATGCCCGCCTCGGACTGGCCCAGCGTGCCCTCGACCTCGGGGTGCCCCTTGTGGCCGATCATGACGATCTCGTTGCCGGCGGCACGCATCTTGGCCACCTCGACGTGGACCTTGGTCACCAGGGGACAGGTGGCGTCGTACACCTGCAGGCCGCGCTGCTCGGCCTCGTGGCGCACCGCCTTGGACACGCCGTGGGCCGAGAACACCACCGTCGAACCGGCCGGCGCCTCGTCCAGTTCCTGGATGAAGATGGCGCCCTTGGCGCGCAGGTCCTCGACCACATAGCGGTTGTGGACGATCTCGTGCCGCACGTAGATGGGCGCGCCGTAGATCTGCAAGGCGCGCTCGACGATCTCGATGGCCCGGTCGACCCCGGCGCAGAAGCCGCGCGGCTGGGCCAGGACCACTTCCATGGGCGCCTGCGCCATCACATCACTCCGAGTATGGACACATCCACCTTCAGTGCCGAACCGGCCAGCGGATGGTTGAAATCGAACAGCGCATAGTCGTCGCCCTGCTCCTTGAACACGCCCGAATACCGGCCGCCGTTGGGCGCGGCGAATTCGACCAGGTCGCCGGGCTCGAAGGTCTCGTCGCCCGCGTGCTCGCGCAGCATCGCCAGGGTCACGCGCTGGATCAGCTCCGGATTGCGGTCGCCGTAGGCCTGCGCGGGAGCGAGGGTGAAACTGAAGCTCTCGCCTTCGCCATGGCCGACCAGCGCCGCCTCCATGCCCGGCGCCCACTGGCCCAGGCCCAGTTGCAGCGTGGCCGGACGGCCGGTGAAGGTATCGACGAAAACGCCGCCCGCGCCCTCGCCCGAGGCCAGCGAAATGCGGTAGTGCAGGGTTACGTAGGAGTCCTCACGGACAACGAGGGGCGTGGGGGAAGAAGATGCAGCCAAAGTGTGTCACCGTGTCGATGCTGTGCGCCAAAGAACCGATTTTACCCGTCCTGCCGCCATGCCGACCGCCCTTCCTACCCTCCAGGCCGCCCTGCCCCCCGAAGAACGCCCGCGCGAGCGCCTGTTGCGCCACGGCCCTACGGTGCTGACCGACGCCGAACTGCTGGCCGTGCTGCTGCGCACCGGCACGCACGGCTGCAACGCCCTCGAACTGGGTCGCTGCCTGCTGGGGCGGTTCGGCGGCCTGCGCGGCCTGTTCGGCGCCTCGCGCGACGAACTGCGGGACGTGCCCGGCCTGGGGGAAGTCAAGGCCGCGCAGTTGCAGGCCATCCTGGAACTCGCCCGGCGCGAACTGGCCGAGGAAATCCACCGCGGCGACGCGCTTTCCCGCCCCGAGCAGGTCCGCCGCTACTGCGCCGCCACCCTGGCCCACCGCCGTATCGAATGCTGCATGGCGCTGTACCTGGACGCGCGCAACCGCCTCATCACCAGCGAAATACTGTCCCAGGGCACCTTGGCCCAGGCCACCGTCTACCCCCGCGAAATCGTCCGCGCCGCGCTGCGCCATCACGCCGCCTCGGTCATCCTCGCGCACAACCACCCGTCGGGCAACGCCGAACCCAGCCAGGCCGACGAACACCTCACCCGCCACGTCCGAGCCGCGCTGGCGCTGGTGGACGTGCGCCTGCTCGATCACATCATCGTGGCGGGCGGGCAGACGACGTCGCTGGCGGAGCGCGGAGTGGTGTAGGGTCCGCTCCGGCCTCCGCCGTCTCAAGCCCCCTACCAATGCGCCATGGGCAACCCCGCCACGGGAGCCCGGAAATACGGAATCCGCTCCCCTCGCAAGCTCCCGATATAAACCGTCCGCAGGTCTTTTCCCCCGAACGTCACGCTCGCGAACCACGGCGCGATCCTTCCCCCGCACGCCAGCATCATCTCCGGCGTCGCCTCGCCCCGCTCGAACGCCGCCATCAGCGCCCGCCCCGCGGCGCTGCCGCCATCGTCGTCCAGCACGATCCGCAACTCCCCTTCCGGCGTGATCGCGAAGATCCGGTCCGTCATCACGTGCGTGCCCCACAGATTGCCATGGACATCGAACGCGATGCCGTCGATGAAGGCGCCGTGGTCGGCGGGACCGAACACCTCGCGGCCCGACAGGCTGCCGTCCGTCGCCACCCGCAGGCGCGAAACGCGCCGGGCGCAGGTCTCGGCCACGTACAGCCATTCCTCGCGGGCATCGAGCCGGATCTCGTTGGTGAAGTGGAAGCCGTCGGCCACGATGCGCAGCCGGCCGTGCTCGTACAAGGCGATATAGCCGTCGGCAACCTTGGGATCCATGGCCTGCATCCAGTTCCTGATGCGGGTGGAAATGGTCAGCCACAGCCGGTCGCGGCTGTCGCGCAGCACGAAGTTGACCTTGCCGATGGGCTGGCCGTCCACCGTGTCGGCCAGCACGCGGGTCTGGCCCTCGCGCGTCATCAGTTCCAGCCGGTCGGTGCCGAAATTGGAGATGACGATGTCGCCGTTGCGGGCGAAGGCCAGGCCGTTGGGCAAGGTGCCCGCGACGAAGCGGGTGGCGTCGTCGGCGGCCTGGCGAAAGTGCGTGTCGGCCTGCTGCGTGACCAGCCGCTGGCTGCCGTCGGGCCGGATGTGGACCACGCCGCCGCGCGCATCGGCGGCCCATAGCGAACCGTCGCGCTCGGCCAGGATGCATTCGGGGCGTTGCAGCCCCTGCCCCGCATAGGCGATGGCGGCCGGATCGACGACGAAGCCGTCCAGCGGATTGGAAGCGCCCGCCATGGCTGCGCTCAGAACCCGACCCGGTCCGCGCCCTTGAGCGCCAGCATGGCGCGGGCTTCGTCCGGCGTCGCGATCTCGTGCCCCATTTCCTCCAGGATGCGCCGCACCTTGGCGACCTGATCGGCATTCGACGCCGCCAGTTGGCCCTTGCCGATGTACAGGCTGTCCTCCAGACCGACCCGCACACTGCCGCCCAGCAAGGCCGCCTGCGTGGCGAAGTTCATCTGGTGGCGGCCGGCGGCCAGCACCGACCAGCGGTAGTCGTTGCCGAACAGGCGGTCGGCCGTGCGTTTCATGAACATGAGATTGTCCAGCTCGGCGCCGATGCCGCCCAGGATGCCGAAGATCATCTGGATGAAGAACGGCGGCTTGAGCAGGCCGCGGTCGACGAAATGCGCGACGTTGTACAGGTGGCCGACGTCGTAGCACTCGTGCTCGAAGCGGGTGCCGTGCTCCTCGCCCAGCATTTTCAGGATGCGCTCGATGTCGCGGAAGGTGTTGCGGAAGATGAAGTCGTCGGTGTTGCGCAGGTAGCTCTCTTCCCAGTCGAACTTCCACTGCTTGTAGCGATCGGCCATGGGGTAGATGCCGAAGTTCATCGATCCCATGTTGAGCGAGCACATCTCGGGCTTGGCCAGCAGCGGCGCAGCCAGGCGCTGCTCCACCGTCATGTTCAGCCCGCCGCCGGTGGTGACGTTGATGACGGCGTCGGTGGCTTCCTTGATCTTCGGCAGGAACTGCATGAACACCGCCGGGTCGGGCGTGGGCCGGCCGTCCTTGGGATCGCGCGCGTGCAGGTGCAGGATGGCCGCGCCGGCCTGGGCCGCCGCGATGGATTGGGCGGCGATGTCCTCGGGGCGATACGGCAGCGCCTCGGACATGGTGGGCGTATGGATGCCGCCCGTGACCGCGCAGGTGATGATGATTTTGGGCGCGGATTTCTTGGCGGGCTTGGCTTGGGTGTCGTTCATCGCGGGCTCCGGTTCAGTCTTCGAAAATGGCCACGGCGCGGGTGAAACCGGCCGAGGCGCCACGGATCTTGTAGGGAAAGCACGAGACGATGAATCCGTGCGGCGGCAGGCTTTCCAGGTTGCCGAGCTTCTCCAGGTGGCAGTAGGCCCGCGCCATGCCCGCGCGATGGCCTTCCCAGATCATGGCGGGATCCGGGCTTTCGGCGAAACGCTTGGCGGTGTGCACGAAGGGCGCGTCCCAGCTCCAGCCATCGGTGCCGGTCACGCGCACGCCACGCTCGGTCAGGTAGAGCGTCGCCTCCATGCCCATGCCGCAGCCGGCCGACACATAGTCGGGCTGGCCGTAGCGCGCGCCGGCCGCCGTGTTCACCAGCACGATGTCGTAGGGTTCGAGCACGTGGCCGATGCGGGCCAGTTCGGCCTCGACCTCGTCCGGCGTGACCACGTGACCGTCGGGCAGATGGCGGAAGTCCAGCTTCACGCCGCGGCTGAAGCACCACTCCAGCGGCACTTCGTCGATGGTGATGGCGCGCTCGCCCCCGTCCATGGTCGAGTGGAAGTGATACGGCGCATCCAGGTGCGTGCCGTTGTGGGTCGAGACGTTCAGCCGCTCGATGGCCCACCCCTCGCCGCCCGGCAGATCGGCCACGTCCAGCCCGGGAAAGAAGGACGCCATGTCGGCGGCCGTCGAGCGATGGTCGAGATAGGCGATCTGCGGCAGGTGGCCGGGCGGATCGGAAGCGATGCGGTCGTCGAGGGCGACGGAAAGGTCGACGAAACGTCGAGGCATGATGGACTCCTTCGTTCAGCGTCCGAGCAGGCCGGTGGCCAGCCACGGAAATACCAGGATCAGGGCGAGCACCGCCACCATGATGGCGGCGAACGGCAAGGCGCCGCGGAAGATCTCGCCCAGTTTCAGCGCGGGGTCGGGCGAGGTCCCCTTGATGACATAGACGGAAAGCCCGAACGGCGGCGTCAGCAGGCCCACCTCGACCGCGATCACGGTGATGATGCCGAACCAGATGGGATCGATGCCGAAGGCCTTCATGATCGGGTAGAACAACGGCACCACGATCAGCAGGATGGACGAGCTGTCCAGGATGGTCCCCATCGCGATGACCAGCAGCACGTAGGCGATGACGATCCCCCAGTAGCCGATGTCGCTGGCCGCCAGGGCCGCGGTCAGGAACTCCGGCAGGCCGCTGAGCGACAGCATGCGCGAATACATGCTGGCCGCGATGATCAGGAAGCAGATGGCGGCGGTGACCTGGCCGGTGTCGGTCAGCACCCGCCAGATGCGCCCGGGCGGCAGCGCGCGCCGGAACAGTCCGATCAGCACCGCGCCCAGCGCGCCGACTGCGCCGGCTTCGGTCGGTGTGAAGAACCCGCCGTAGATGCCGCCCAGCACCAGGGCGATCAGCAGCACGATGGGTAGCGCCTTGCGTCCCATCGCGGCGGCGGACAGCGGCGCGACGTCCTCGGAGATGCTGGAGCCGGCGAAGTCGGGGCGCTTGCGGGCCATCCAGTAGACGCCCAGCCCGAAGGCGATCGCCAGCACGATGCCCGGCACCACGCCGGCCAGGAACAGGTCGCCCACCGATTGCTCGGTCAGGATGCCGTACAGGATGAGCAGCAGGCTGGGCGGGATCAGCATGCCCAGCACCGAGCTGCCCGCCACGATGCCGTAGGCGAAGCGTTTGGTGTAGCCGTGCCGCAGCATCTCGGGCACGGCCACCCGGGTGAACACCGCGGCCGACGCGATCGAGATGCCGGTGATCGCGGCGAAGATCGCATTGGCGCCCACGGTGGCGATGCCCAGGCCGCCCTTGATGCGTCCCAGCATGCGATTGGCGACGTCGAACGCGTCGCGGCCGATGTCGGCCTGCGATACGACGAAGCCCATCAGCACGAACAGCGGCACCACGCCGAAGATGTAGGAGTCGATGGACTCGGTGGCGGCCAGGGCCAGCATGCGGCCCGTGATCAGGAAACTGCCCTTGATCGCCAGCACGCCCAGGAAGGAACAGACGGCCAGCGCGATGGCGACGTGCATGCCGGCATAGATCAGCCCCACCATCCCGAGCAGCGCCAGCGCGCCGATGATCAGATCATTCATTCACGCCTCCGCTTCCACGGCCCGGCCGTTCGTCGCCACGGCCGCGCACAGCGCGCGCGCCGTCCTGGCCAGGAACTGCAGGCCCAGGGCCGCCGTCCCCACCAGCATGACCAGGCGCACCGGCCAGATCGGCGCGGTGAAGTCGCCGATCGCGCCGACGAACAGATCGCGTGTCCAGGCCCGCTCGAACAGCGGCAGGAGGCCGTTGAACAGCACCGCGCAGAACCCGGCGCCGATCAGGCAGTACAAGGCTTCCAGTCCGGCGCGCCCCCGCGGCGGCAGCTTGTCCAGCAGCACCTCGGCCCGTGTCAGCCCGCCCAGCCGCAGCGAATGGGCAATCTGCAGAAAGACGATGGCGACGATGGACATGCTGACCATCTCGGGCACGCCCGAGATGGGATGGCCGAAGAAGGCACGGCCCGCGATGTCCGAGTTGATGGCGATCATCACGCCGACGATCAGCAGCGTACCCAGGGCGTTCAGGACCGCGGTGCAGGCATCCAGGATGCGCAGCAGCGGGTGGACGGGCGCGGGGAGGAAATCGCCCTCCCCGGTGGTGGGGACTTCAGACATGGATGACCTCGCCGCCCGGTTCAGTTCCGATCCCAGTCGCGCACCGGCTTGGCCCCGGCCGCGCGCACTTCCTTCATGTAGGCGTCCAGCACCTGCTTGGCCGGCAGCTTCTGCTTCTGCAGCTCGGCAATCCAGCCCTTGGTCGGGTCTTCCAGCACCTTGGCATAGGCGCCGCGCAGGGCGGCCGAATCCGGATTGAGCTTGCCGCCCTTGGCCACCAGTTCGTCCAGCGCGGCCTGCGTGGCCTTGCGCAGGTCGTCGGTATAGGCTTTCTCGAAGGCCTGGGCGCCCGTCTTCAATGCCTTCTTCAGGGCTTCCGGCTGCGCGTCGTACCAGTCCTTGTTGGCCGCGATGCCGCCCGAATACTGCGCGCCGTAGCCGACCTGCGTGATGTAGGGAGCCACCTCCTGGATCTTGGCCGGCAGGGCCGCTGTGGCGAAGGTGACCACGCCGTCGTAGAGCCCCGTCTGCAGCGAGTTGTAGTACTCGGTCAGGTTGCCGGCGACACCCACGGCGCCGGTGCCCTTCATCCAGTTGATCGAGGGGCCCGGCGTACCGATCTTGCGGCCCTTCAGATCGGCCACGCTCTTGACCGGAAACTTCGTGAACAGCAGGTAGTCGTCAAGCCCGAAACCACCGCCGATATAGACCACGTCGTTCGCTTCCCAGGCCTTGGCCATGGCCGGGACCTTGCTTTGCACTTCCTGCACGGCATGGGTGACCACGCCGGGATCGGTCGAGACGAAGGGCGTGTAGTAGGTGACGTTCTGCAACGGCAGCTTGGCCGGCTCGAAGATCGTGGGCACCAGCGCGACGTCGGCCACGCCGTCCTGGGCCGCTTCCAGCTCTTCGCCGACCTTGGCCAGCGAACCGCCGTACTGCTGCTTCCACTCGATCCTGATATCCGAACCTTCCAGCGCCTTGTTCACCGCCGGCACGAAGGTCTCCTGCAGATGCTTGACCCAGCGGAATACCGGCGGGTGGCCGTTGACCAGTGTCACGGTAATGGTCTTGGCCTGTACCGCCATCGTGGTGGTGGCCAGCAAAGCCGCCAATGCGGCCGGCAGAATACGCATGCATGTCTCCTTGTCAGGGGGCCGGGCTCATTGCGGCCCGGTTCTCGGTCGGGGCGCCGCCCCGGGGAATCAGCCGGCTCCGGAACCGGAGCGCGGGGGAAAAACAGGAGGACGGCCCGTGCGGCCGGCGGCGCGATCGGCCGCCAGCGCCTCGATGCCGGCGCTGATGAAAGGCACCAGGCGAGCCATGACGGCATCGACGTCGCTGTCGTCGCAGGCGCCGTCCGACAGGCGCCCGGCCCGGCCGGTGGCGGCCATCATGGTCATGCCCACGCCAATGGCGAACATGTAGGACCACACCGCGTCCTCTTGCTGCAACTGGGGCAGGATGCGGCGGAAAGCGTCGATGAAGCGGCGGGCGATCGCGTCGTAGTGGGCGCCGATCAGCGTGCGCGAACGCTCGTCCTCGGCATTGGCCGTGGCCGCCAGCACGCGCGAGAACAGATTGCCCGCGGGCCCCTCGTGGCCGAACTCCACCGTGGGCCGGAACAAGGCCTCCAGCAGGTCGCCCAGCGTGGGCCTGCCCTGCCCGTCCGGCCCGAACAGCCGGTCCAGCGCAGCCGCGCGCACGGCGTTGATGGCGTCGGAGCGGCGCGCGAACATCGCCTCGTACAGCTTTTCCTTGGTGCCGAAGTGGTAATGCAGCAATGCCTGGGCCACGCCCGCCTCATTGGCGATCTGCCGCATGCTGGTGCCGTCGAAGCCATGGGCGGCGAAAACCCCTTCGGCGGCGTCGAGGATGGCGGTTCGGGCGTTCTGGTCGGTCAAGGCGCGCTTCCTGGGTAGGGATGCGCTAGCCTAGGCCCTGACTGATCGATCAGTCAACATAGGGTTAGCGAGCGGCCCATTCGCGTTGTCGGCGGCCCGATGCCGTAGAATGCCGTGGCGGCTCCGCAGGAAAACAAGCTGCGCCACAAACAACGGCTTGAAAAAACGGCGGCTTTCGTGCTATTCTTGCGAGCTTTACGGCGTTGCCCTTGGTCCGCGAGAAAACTCGGTCCGGGAAAATAAAACGTTTCGAGCCTGGCAAACCTGGCTCGCGATGTTTTTAGCGCACGTTTTCAACGCATTCTGGCCCTGCGCCGGGATGCCTTGAGAACCCGTGCGAACCGGGTCGGCATCCATCCTGCCAAGCAGCGCCAGAACTTCGGGGCACTATCCGGCATTGCCGGTCCCCGGATCCGTCTCCCGAATTCACGAAATAGTAGAAGAGGTGTCGCCATGGCACGAGTATGTCAAGTAACCGGTAAGGGTCCGATCACGGGCAACAACGTTTCCCACGCCAACAACAAGACCAAGCGCCGTTTCCTGCCGAACCTGCAATCCCGCAGGTTCTGGGTCGAAAGCGAAAACCGCTGGGTTCGCCTGCGTGTCAGCACCAACGCCCTGCGCACCATCGACAAGAACGGCATCGAAGCCGTCCTGGCCGACCTGCGCGCTCGCGGCGAAGCCGTTTAATCACCGGATCCACAGGAGCACACCATGGCCACCAAGGGTATTCGCGAAAAGATCAAGCTCGAGTCCACCGCCGGAACCGGGCATTTCTACACCACGACCAAGAACAAGCGCACCACCCCGGAAAAGATGCTGATCAAGAAGTTCGATCCGGTCGCGCGCAAGCACGTGGACTACAAGGAAACCAAGCTGAAGTAATCGGCTCGGTTTTGCAAAAAAACCCCGCCCAGGCGGGGTTTTTCTTTGCCTGCGGCAAACGCGCCGCTATGCCCCGCCGGCGGCCGCCATCGTCCGCCGGGCCCGCGCCAGCACCGGCGCATCGACCATTCTCCCGTCCAACCGGAACGCCCCCCGCTGCCCCGCCGCCGCCTCGACGACGCGGCGGGCCCATGCCAATTCCGCGTCCGAAGAACTGAAGGCCTCGTTGATCGCGGCGACCTGCATGGGATGCACGCACAGCATGCCGCCCATGCCCGCCCCGCGTGCCCGCGCGGCTTCGGCGCGCAGGCCGTCGGCGTCGTCCAGTGCCGGATGCACGCCGTCGAGCGGCGCGGGCAGGTCCGCGGCGCGCGCGTAAAGCAGCATGCGGTGCCGGGCATCGTCCAGGACCGCACGGCCCGCGGCCGATACCGGATCCAGGTCGAGGTCCAGCGCGAAATCCAGGCTGCCGAACACCAGGCGCTCCACCCCCGGCGCACCGGCGATGGCCTCCAGCGCCAGCACGCCGCGCGCGCTTTCGATCAGCGGCCAGACGGGCCGGCCGGCCGCCGCCGCCCGGGCCACGTCCGCCGCCGACTCCGCCTTGGGCAGCATCACCGCGGCCACCGCGGGACTGGCGGCGCACAGCGCGATGTCCTCGTCGAAATAGATCGTCTGGACCGCATTGACGCGCACCACCACCGGCCGATCCCCGCAAGTTCTCAGGGATGCCGCCACGGCCGCGCGCGCAGCCGCCTTGGCATCGGGCTCGACCGCGTCCTCCAGGTCCACGATGACGGCATCCGCGCCGCTGGCCAGCGCCTTGGGCAGCCGTTCGGGCCGGTCCCCCGGCACGAACAAGGCGGAGCGCACGCGCTTCATGGCGCCACCGCCCGGGCGGCGCGCAGGGTTGCGCACGGGATCAAGCGGCCACCACCTGATTGCGCAGCCTGCCGATACCATCGACTTCGCATTCGATCAGATCGCCCGGCCTCAAATAACCCGAGGCGGGGACGATGCCGTTGCCTCCCGACCATTTGCCGCCGAGTTCCTTGTCGGTGGACCAGGCCGTACCGCTGGGCGTGCCCGTGATGATCACCATGCCCGGCCGCAGCGTCAGGTTGATGGAAAACACATGGACGAGTTCGGCCACACTCCAGATCATCTGTGCGGTATTGCTGCTTTGCCGCAGCTCACCATTGACCCAGGAACGGATGTCCAGGCTTTGCGGGTCGGGGATGTCTTCGGCGCCGACGATGTACGGGCCCAGCGGAGCGCTGGTATCGAATACCTTACCGCGCCCGAGCTCGTACCAACTGCTGCCGTCCGGCCGAAAGCGCACCTGGCGGTCGCGAGCCGTGACGTCGTTGACGATGGTATAGCCGAACACATGCTCCAGCGCCCGTTCGCGTGGGATGTGCCGCCCCGGCTTGCCGATGACCACGCCCAGCTCGACCTCGCCGTCCAGTTTGCGCGTCAGCACCGGATCGTGGACGATCTCGTCGTTCGGGCCGACGACGCAGTCGGCGGTCTTGAGGAAGAACTCCGGCTCTTTGCCGCTTGTGTCGGAGCCGGCCTTTTCGGCATTGTGGCTCAGGTAGTTGCTGCCCGCGCACAGGATGGTGGAAGGCAGCATGGGGGCGCAGAGCTGCACATCATCCAGCGCCACGCGTCCCACACCTCGCTCGGCGGCCAGCACCACCGCCCGCGCGCCCAATTCCCGGGACTGCGGGGCATGGCGGATGACCTCGGTCATGTCGGCAAACCAGCTCACTTGCGGCCCCAGCCCGCCCACGGCCTGTTCGACCGCTTGCGGATCAACCAGGCACGCACCGTCGAGGATGGCCACGCGCTTGACGCCATCACGGCGATACATTGCATATTTCATGGATTTCCTTTTTATTCGAGTTTGCCGATGCTGTTGATGATCTGCGTCTGATGCCGTTCGTCGGCCCGCCAGAAGGCCTCGAACTCCGGCGCATCCAGATACTGGACGGGCGTCCCCATTCCTGTCATGGCCTTGACGAATGCCGGATCGGCCGCCGCTTCCTTGACGACGGTACGCAGCTTCGCCATGACGGGCTCGGGCAGGCCCGTCGGCGCGAACAGTCCGGCCCAAAGATAGTATTCAGCGTCGTAGCCGAGCTCTTTCAGCGTCGGCACATCGGGCAGGCTGGCCAGGCGCTCGGCGCCTTGAACCGCCAGCGGCTTGAACTTGCCGCTCTTGATGTGGCCGGAAATGTTGCCGTAGGTCTGCGTCGAGGCCTGGACATGCCCACCCAGCAGCGCCGTCACCTGTTCGCCGCCGCCCCCATACGGCACGTGCAGCAGCTTGATCCCGGCGGCGTGGGCGAAACGCTCCATCGCTACATGCGTGGTGCCGTAGATGCCGGATGAACTGAAGCTGATCGTGCCGGGCTTGGCCTTGGCCGCCTCCACCAGCTCGCGCACGGACTTCCAGGGCGCGTCGTCGCGCACCACCAGCACGGTGGGATCGGCCGATATGCGAGCGATGGCGGCAAATTGCGAGGTGGAATATGAAGGTGCCTTGCCCGTCAGCTTGTCGGCGGGGGGAATTGCCGAAATACTGGCCAACGCCATCATGAGCGTATAGCCGTCCGGAGCCGCCTTGGCCACATGGGCCATTCCCACTCCACCGCCTGCTCCTGGCCGGTTCTCGATGATGACCGGTTGCCCCAGACGCTTGGCGATGACAGGCGCCAGCGGACGCGCCGTGGTGTCCGACACGCCACCCGGCGAGAACGGCACGACCAGCGTAATGGGACGGGAAGGGTAGCTGTCCGCCGCCAACGCGGCGAGTGGACACAATAAAGCGGCGGCGAAAAGCGCACGGCCTCGATTCATTGGTAGTCTCCTGAGTCGTTTCTTGCTTTCGTTTTGGCGCGTGCCGCTGGCGGCCGCGCAGTGCCTACACTATCACGCGCGGCACGATTTTTTCTGCCGAAGTCGCCCCCCTGCCAGCTAACGGCCCGGCATTTCCTGCCGCGCATGCAGCGCGGCGATCTCGGCTTCGCCATAGCCGAGTTCGGCCAGGATGGACAAGGTATCTTCACCCAGGGCCGGTATCCGATCCATGCGGGCCGCGTACGCACCGCCCGTCCCCGGCGGCAGCAACGCGGGCAACATGCCCGCCGGGCTTGCCACTTCAGTCCAGCGGCGCCGGGCAGCCAGCTGCGGATGCGACCAGACGCCGGCCATGTCGTTGACGCGCGCATTGGCGATCTGCGCATCGTCCAGCGCCGCCATGACCTGGCCGGCGGTCATCCCGGCGAAGACCTCCACGATGATGTCGCGCAGCGCGGCCCGGTTGTCGGTGCGCCGCGAATTGGCATCGAAACGGGGATCGTCGGCCAGGTCCGGCCGCGCCAGCACCCGTTCGCAGAACACGCGCCATTCTCGTTCGTTCTGCAGGCCGAGCATCACGGTGCCGCCGTCGCCCGCCGGAAACGGGCCATAGGGATAGATGGTCGCGTGCGAGGCGCCCGAGCGCGGCGGCGGGGGCGCGCCGTCGAACGCGTAGTACATGGGGTAGCCCATCCACTCGACCATGCTTTCGAGCATGGAGACGTCGATGCGGCTGCCCTTCCCCGTCGTGGCCCGCAGCAGCAGCGCGGCCAGGATGTTGGAATAGGCGTACATGCCGGCGGCGATGTCGGCCACCGAGGCGCCGGCCTTGGACGGTTCGCCGGGCGTGCCCGTGACCGACAGGAAGCCGCCCTCGCTTTGTATCAGCAGGTCGTAGGCCTTCTTGTCGCGATACGGGCCGCTGTCGCCATAGCCCGAGATATCACAGACGATCAGCCTGGAATGCCTCGCGTGCAGCGCCTCGAACGACAGCCCCAGCCTGTCGGCGGCACCGGGCGCCAGGTTCTGCACCAGCACGTCCACGCGCGGCAGCAACCGCTCCAGCACCTCGCGCGCGCTCTCCTGCTTCAGGTCCAGCGCCAGGCTTTCCTTCGACCGGTTGGTCCAGACGAAGTGGGACGACAGACCGCGCACGCGCTCGTCGTAGCCGCGCGCGAAATCCCCGCTTCCCGGGCGTTCGATCTTGATGACGCGCGCGCCCAGGTCGGCCAGTTGCCGCGTGCAGAACGGCGCCGCGATGGCGTGCTCGAGGCTCAGCACGGTGACGCCGTCCAGCGGGCGCGACGCGGTCGATGAAAGGGATGGGCTCATGACTCCTCCGGCATGAAATCGGACAGGTCGCGCGCGTGCCGCAGGTTCCACAGGCGGGGAATCCACGCATCGATCTCCGCTGGCGTCGCCGCGCCGGAGAAGGCCGCCAGGCGCCTCAGCTTGGTTTCCAGCTCGGGACGCGACAAGGTGTTGTCCGGGTCGCCCTTGGGACTGTCGATGGCGGCCGCCAGGCGCCGGCCGTCGCGCGTCTCGACCTCGACACGGCCCAGCCAGCGGGCGGGATAAGCGCGATCGACCCCGTCGTCCAGCACCATGGTCGTGCGCCGGCGGATGTCCGCCACCGCGGGATCGGTCAGCGCATGGTCGCGGAACTCCTCCAGGCCGGCACGGCCATGGACCGCGATCAGGCCCAGCACCGCCCCCATCGAGAACTTCGCCTGGTGCACGGTGCTGGGTTCGTCCACGTTGCCCAACACGTCGATGGCGGCGCGGTGCACCCGGGCGCGGATCGAAGCGATGTCGCCGTGGGCGATGCCTTCGGTACGCATCAGGTGCAACAGCGCATCGGCGGCCGGATGAGTGTGGCGGCACGAGGCGTGGAACTTGAACGACGTCTCCAGCGTGGCCCAGCGCTGGCCCAGGCGATCGCTCAGCCGGCTCGGATCCGCGTCCGAGGACATGCCCGCCGCCATGCCCTGCCGGCCTTCGAGCACGCCGTGCGCGCCGGTCAGGCCATCCTGTGCCAGATAGGCGGCCAGGAGCCCATTCGCGGCCGCCTGCCCGGTATGGAGCTGCTTGGAATCGGCGGCCTCGCGCAGGAACTCCCACAGGCCCGAGGCCTGGGTTCCGGCCGACCCCAGCGTGTGCGCCAGCGTCCGCGCATCCTGCCCCAGCAGCTTGGCCACGCCGGCCGCGGCCGCCAGCGTACCCACGGTGCCGGTCGTATGGAAGATGCGATAGTGCGTCCGGCCCAGGAATTCGCCGATGCGCACGCCGGCCTCGTAGCCGGCCACCGCGGCCAGCAACAGCTCGCTGCCCGACTTGCCCAGGTCCTGCGCCGCGGCGAACACGGCGGGAAATACCACCGTGGCCGGATGCAGCACCGAGCTGTTGTGCAGATCGTCCTGCTCGACCAGGTGCGAGGCCGCGCCGTTGACCAGCGCGGCGAAATGCGCCGACGTGGTGCGCCGGTTGGTCAGGATCGCGCAGCGCCCCGCTGCCGGCCCCATCGCGGCGGCGTAGCGTTCGAACAGCGGCACCGGATGCCCGCCCTTCCCGGCCAGGGCCGACGCCACCCAGTCCAGGAACAGGTCTTCGGTCCGGTCCACCACCGCCGCGGGCAGGTCCTCGAAACGCAGCGCGGCCAGGAATTCACACAGGGCGCCGGTGGCGCCGTCCCGCGCCAGGCTGGTCTTGTCCATGGAAACGCCTCAGAAGGAACGCGGCAGCCCCAGCAGGTGCTCGGCCACATAGGAAAGAATGAGGTTGGTCGAGATCGGCGCCACCTGGTAGAGGCGCGTCTCGCGGAACTTGCGCTCGACGTCGTACTCGCAGGCGAAGCCGAAGCCGCCGTGCGTCTGCAGGCAGACGTTGGCCGCCTCCCACGAAGCCTTGGCGGCCAGGTACTTGGCCATGTTGGCGCTGGCGCCCGCATGGACGCCGCCGTCGTATTCGCGGCAGGCGCGCCAGCGCATCAGGTCCGCGGCCTCGACCTCGATGTGGGCCTCGGCGATGGGGAACTGCACGCCCTGGTTCTGGCCGATCGGGCGGCCGAACACCTGCCGCTCGCCGGCATAGCCGCGCGCGCGCTCGATGAACCAGCGGCCGTCACCGATGCATTCGGCGGCGATCAGCGCGCGCTCGGCGTTCAGGCCGTCCAGGATGTAGCGAAAGCCCTTGCCTTCCTCGCCGATCAGGCTGTCGACCGGCAGCTCCAGGTTGTCGAAGAACAGTTCGTTGGTCTCGTGGTTGACCATGTTGGCGATGGGGCGCACCTCCATGCCATGGCCGATCGCCTCGCGCAGGTCGACCAGGAAGATGGACATGCCCTCGGTCTTCTTGGCGACCTCGGCCAGGGGCGTGGTGCGGGCCAGCAGGATCATCAGGTCGGAGTGCTGCACGCGCGAGATCCAGACCTTCTGCCCGTTGACGACATAGCGGTCGCCGCGCCGCACGGCGGTAGTCTTGATCCGGGTGGTGTCGGTGCCGGTAGTCGGTTCGGTCACGCCCATGGATTGCAGGCGCAGCTCGCCGCTGGCCAGGCGCGGCAGGAAATGATCCTTCTGCGCCTTCGATCCGTGGCGCACCAGCGTGAACAGGTTGTACATCTGTCCATGCACGGTGCCCGAGTTGCCGCCGCAGCGGTTGACTTCCTCCAGGATCACCGACGCCTCGGACAGCCCCAGGCCCGATCCGCCGTACTCGGCGGGGATCATCGCCCCCAGCCATCCGGCCTCGGTCAGCGCGCGGACGAAAGCCTCGGGAAAGCCCCGGACCTCGTCCACCCCGCGCCAATAGGCGGCGTCATAGTGGGCGCACAGGGCGCGCACGCCCTGGCGGATGTCGTCGTACTCTTGCATGCCGTCTCCGATGGACAGACAGCCGCGCGCACGCTGGCGCGGGCCGCCGTTGTTATCTCTGCACGTAGCGCAGTTCGCCGCGCTGGATCGCGCCCTGCGCATTGCCGGCCCATACCTGCGCCACGCCCTCGCCCGCCATCCGTCCGGCCGCCTCGAAGGGCGTGGGCGCGATCAGCGGCCGCACGCCGCGGTAGGAAAAATGCGTCGGCCGCAGCGACGGATGGGCGCGCACGAAGGCCCCCACCAGCAGCGTCGCGATCAGGGGGCCGTGCACCACCAGGCCGGCGTAGCCTTCCTCGGCGGTGGCATAGGGCCAGTCGTAGTGGATGCGATGGCCGTTGAAGGTGACCGCCGAATACCGGAACAGCAGGGTCGACGTGGGCACGATGGTTTCCGTCCACCCGGCCGGCGGCAGGGGTTCCGGATCGGCGGTGCGCGGCGGCGACGGCTCGCGATAGACGATGTCCTGTTCCTCGCGCACCGCCAGGACGCCGCGCTGCGCGTAATCGTGGCGCACGGTCACGAACAGCAGGGAACCGGTGCGGCCCGCCTTCTCTTCCACCGACAGGATGGTCGAATGGCGCGTGGCATCCTCGCCCACCACCAGGGGCTGGTGGAACGCCAGCCGGCCGCCGGCCCACATGCGATTGCGCCGCTCGGCCGGCGGCAGGAAACCGCCGCGCGCGGGATGCCCGTCGGCGCCGAGTCCGGCCGCGTCCACCGGCTCCTGGAAATAGGCCCAGTGCCACAGTTCGGGCAGCCCGCCGCCCGCTTGGGGCGCCGGCTGCCCCAAGGTGGCGGCGATGCGCCGCGCCAGGTTGCTCGTGATCTGGTCGGCCGAGGTCTCGGTGCGCCCGATCCAGTCGCGTGGGGATGGAGCCTGGTCCTGGCTCATGCTTGCTCCTTGCGGACCGCCCGCGGGCGCCGCCTTGCGTGGAAATGCCGCCAGCATGCGCCCGCGCCAGCCTTCTGTAAATTTTGATTTTCGTTATCCAGTCTTCGCCAAAACGGAAGGGATCAGGTAAGGTGGACGCTTTCCCCCGCCCCCGCCGCCATGCATCTCGACCTGGCCGACCTCAGGCTTTTCATCCATGTGGCCGAAGCTCCCAGCCTGACACAGGGCGCGCGGCGCGCCCACCTTTCGCTGACCGCGGCCAGCACCCGCATCAAGTCGCTGGAAACCCGGCTCGACGCCCGCCTGCTGTACCGGAACAGCCGCGGGGTGGAGCTGACGCCCGCCGGCCGGCGGCTGCTGGAACACGCCCGCCAGGTCATGCGGCAGGTCGATTCCCTGAAGAACGATTTCGCCGACGGCGGCACCGGCACCACCGGCCACATCCGCATCTTCGCCAACACCACCGCGGTCACCGAGTTCATGCCCGAGATCCTGGCGCGCTTCCTGGCCGGCCGGCCCGGCGTGACGGTGGACCTGCAGGAGCGGCTGACCCGCGACATCGTCCGCGGGGTGATGGACGGCTCGACCGACCTCGGCATCACCGCCGGCCCCATCAACGCCCCCGGCCTGGAACGCCTGCACTTCAGCACCGACCGGCTGGTGCTGGCCGTTCCGACCGCCCACCCGCTGGCCGCGCGAGGCCGGGTCACCCTGGACGATACCCTGCGCTACCCCCACATCAGCCTGCACGAGGGCAGCACCATGCTGACCTTCCTGCGGGAACAGGTCGAGAACCGGGGCGCGGGCCTTATCCTGCGCATCCAGGTATCGAGCTTCGAAGCCATTTGCCGGATGGTGGAGGCGAACGTCGGCATAGGCGTGATCCCGGAGTCGGCGGCGCGCCGCCACCGGCGCACCATGGAGCTGTCCATCGTGGAACTGGACGAACCGTGGGCCGTGCGCGAACGCGACCTGCTGGTGCGCGAACTCGAGGCCCTGCCCGCCTGCGTGCGGGCGCTGGTCGATGCCGTCCGGACCTACGGCGAGCAGGCCGCCGCCGCGCATGCGGGAAGCGCCGCAGGTTCGCGCGCGAAGGACTAAAATCGCGGGCTTGCGCGGCCGCCACCGCCGCGCCCTTCCCCGCCCGATTCCGCGCGGGCGTTCCACTCATTGCACAGAGACCACGGCTTCATGGGCCATGCCACGTCCCGCCAGGGCAGCTACCGGATCATCGCGCTGATCGTCGCCAGCGCGTTCTTCATGGAGCAACTGGACTCCACCATCATCTCGACCGCGCTGCCGGCCATGGCGCAGTCGCTGGGCACGGATCCGGTCCGCATGAACTTCGCCATGACCGCCTACCTGCTGAGCCTGGCGGCCTTCATTCCCATCAGCGGCAAGATCGCCGACCGCTTCGGCACGCGCAACACCTTCCGCGGCGCGATCACGCTGTTCGTCGTCAGTTCCGTGCTGTGCGGCCTCGCGCAGAACCTGCCGTGGCTGATCGGCGCGCGGCTGTTGCAGGGCGCCAGCGGCGCGATGATGGTGCCGGTGGGCCGGCTGGTGCTGCTGCGCACGGTGGAGAAATCCCAGCTGGTCTCGGCCATGTCCTGGGTGCTGTTTCCCGCGATGATCGGCCCCGCCGTCGGCCCCCTGATCGGCGGCTTCCTGACCACCTACCTGTCCTGGCACTGGATCTTCTTCATCAACGTGCCCATCGGGCTGGCCGGCATCGCGCTGGCCACCACCTACATCCCCGACATCCGCAGCGACGCGCCGCCCTCGTCGTTCGACTACCTGGGCTTCATCCTGGCGGCCGCGACCCTGGCCTGCCTGATCGTCGGGCTGGAAGGACTGGGCCACGGCGGACCGTCCCCGACCGCGCTGCTCCTGCTGGCCGCCGCGGCCGCCTGCGCGCTGGCCTACGCCTGGCACAGCCGCCGCCATGCCGACCCGGTGCTGGACTTCAGCCTGATGCGCATCGCCACATTTCGCGTGGCGATGCGCGGCGGCTTCCTGTACCGGGTGGCCTACGGCTCCTTCCCCTTCCTGATGCCGCTGATGCTGCAACTGGGCTTCGGCCTGTCGGCCGCCGAGAGCGGCGCCATCACCTTCGCCGGCGCCGTGGGCGGCCTGGTGATGAAGGCTATCTCGGTGCGCTTCCTGCGAGCCTTCGGCTACCGGAAGGTAATGATCTGGAACGGCCTGCTGTCGGCGGTGCTGCTGGGCCTGTGCGGCGCCTTCCGGCCGGAATGGCCGCTGGCGGCGATCTACCTGCTGCTGCTCCTGGGCGGCCTGGCGCGCTCGCTGCAGTTCAACGCCTACGGCACCATCGTCTATGCCGACGTGCCGCAGCCCCGCATGAGCGCGGCGACCAGCCTGGCCAGCACCAACCAGCAGATGACGGCGGCGCTGGGCATCGGCCTGGCCGCTCTGGTGCTGGACACCTCCATGCATGCGCTGGGCCATGCGGCGGTGCAGTTGACGGACTTCACCATGGCCTTCGCCGCCATGGGTCTGCTGGGCGTGCTGGCCGTCACCCAATGCCGCGAACTGCCGGCCAACGCCGGCGCCGAACTGAGCGGCTACCGCCGCCGGGACGGCGAACCGGCCCGTCGCTGATCCGTCGCCTGGCCGGACCGCCAAAAGAAAAAAGGAGCCGAGGCTCCTTTTTTCTTGCGTCCGACCGGCTGCTCAGGTCGCGTAGCTGCGCAGCCTGGCCGAGAACTCTTCAAGCCGTGCGATGCCGCTTTGCTGGGCGCGGTTGCACCAGTCCTGCAGGTCGCGCAGCAACTGTTCGCTGGAAGCGCTGGAGCGTTCCCAGATGGCGGCCAGTTCGCGCCGCATCTCGACCAGGATGGCCAGCGAACGGTGGTCGGCCAGCAGGGTGTTCAACGCGGAACGGTGCGAATCGGTCAGCGATTCGTCGTCGGCACGATGCAGGAGGGCCTTGGAGCGCCGCAGCAGCTTCCACTGCAGGTGCGATTCCTTGGCGGCCTTCAGGCGGGCAATTTCGTCGCGGCAGGCATGCTTGAGCAGGTCGGCATAGCGCGCCATGATCTCGTAGCGGTGCGTGATCACGGCCTGCAGGGTCTCCAGGTCGACCGGCTTGCCGTGCGCCAGCCGCACCTTGGGCGCGACCTTCTTGACCTTGGCCAGGCGCAGGATCTCCAGGGCCCGGATATAGCCCCAGCCGATGTCGAACTCGTACCACTTGGTGGAAAAGCGCGCCGACGACGCGTAGGCGTGGTGGTTGTTGTGCAGTTCCTCGCCGCCGATGACGATGCCCCAGGGGAAGACGTTGCGGCTGGCATCCGGGCTGGCGTAGTTGCGATAGCCCCAGAAATGGCCGATGCCGTTGACCACGCCGGCCGCCCAGAACGGGATCCAGATCATCTGCACCGCCCAGACGGTCAGGCCGATCGCGCCGAACAGCGCGACGTCGATCACCATCATCAGGCCCACGCCCTGCCAGCCGAAGCGCGAATAAACGTTGCGCTCGACCCAGTCGTTGGGCGTGCCATGGCCGAACTTGTCCATCGTCTCGCGGTTGGTCGCCTCGTCGCGATACAGCTCGGCGCCCTGGAAGAACACCTTGCCGATACCGTAGACCATGGGCGAATGGGGATCCCCTTCACGCTCGCAGCGGGCGTGGTGCTTGCGGTGGATCGCCACCCATTCCTTGGTGACCATGCCGGTGGTCAGCCACAGCCAGAAACGGAAGAAATGCGCGATGGCCGGATGCAGGTCCAGCCCGCGGTGCGCCTGGCTGCGGTGCAGATAGATCGTGACGCCAAGAATGGTGATATGGGTGACTACCAGCGTGAAGGCGACGATCTGCCACCACGACGCGCCAAGCAGACCATCGGACAAGAACGAAAGCACAAAATCCATATCACCTCACAGGCAGGCCGGCGGCAGTGCCGGCGCGGGAGGCGCCTCGCGCCTCGAAGAAACGGAACTCGTCGGTCCTGGCGCCGGTGGAGCCAGCGGGACCAAGGTCTTAGAAACCGGACGACAGCCGTGGTTCCCCAGGGGAAACCCGCGACCGGATGGCGAAAAGGCCGGAATCCGGCCCTTTGCCATGCGCCCGACACGATAACGCGAATCTGGGGGCGGGACGACCCTTTTCAAAGAGGGGGATAACCCTAATCGAAACAGGGTTATCGTCCCTCTTCTCCGAGGTTCTTGGCCGATCCGGCCTCGTCCCGGGCGGGTTCGCCTTCCGGAGCCTCGATTTCGTCGTCCAGGCCAGCCGCTTCCGCGTCCGGTTCGGGCATTTCGGCCTCGACCGCGGCAGCCTGGGCAGCGGCCGGACCGTGGCGTCGTTGAAACACCGCGGCAAAGAAACCATCGGTCGCGTGCACGTCGGGACGCAGCTTCAGATAGGGGCCGGGCAGCGACAACGCCCCGGCCCGGTCGGCCAGCAGCTCGGGGGCGGACAGCAATTCGAACTCGGGATGCGCCGCCAGGAAAGCCTCGACCTGCCCTTCGTTCTCGACCCGCAGGATGCTGCAGGTCGCATAGACCAGCCGGCCGCCGGGCGCCACGCAGCGCGCCGCCGATGCCAGGATGCTGCGCTGGAGCGCGCACAGGTCAGACACGCTTTCAGGACTCTGGCGCCATTTGAGGTCGGGATTACGCCGCAGCGTCCCGGTCCCGCTGCACGGCGCGTCCACCAGCACCCGGTGCGCCTTGCGTGCCAGGCGCTTGACGCGGGCGTCGTTCTCGTTGGCGATCACCACCGGCACGACGTTGGACAGGCCGCTGCGCGCCAGGCGGGGCTTGAAGCGCGCCAGGCGCGTGTGCGAGACGTCCAGGGCGTACAACCGCCCGGTCGAACGCATCAACGCCCCCAGCAACAACGTCTTGCCGCCAGCGCCGGCGCAGAAGTCGATGACCATTTCCCCGCGCCGGGGCGCGACCAGCAGCGCGAGCAACTGGCTGCCCTCGTCCTGGACCTCGATGCTGCCGTCCTCGAAGCGCCCCCATCGGGTCAGCGCCGGCCGGCCCTGCAGCCGGATGCCGAACGGCGAATACGGCGTCGGCTCGGCCAGATCGGCAGCCACGCCCGCCCGCAGTTCGGCCAGGATGGTTTCGCGATCGGCCTTCATCGGATTGACCCGGATGTCCAGCGGCGCGGCGCGATTGAGCGCGGCCAGCAGACTGTCGCTGTCCGGTTCGATCGCCAGCGCCTCGGACAGCCAGTCGGGAATGCTCAGGCGGATCTCGCGCGGCAGGGCCGCCTGATCGATGGCGGACACGCGGCGCAGCCAATCCGCTTCATCGGCGTCGAGGACGGGCAGGATACCGTCCCGGCCCAGCGTGGACGCCAGGCCCAGGATGGCCAGGCGGCGCGTGGCGGCGCCCCGTCCGCCCTCGGCCACGTTGCGGTAGCGCCGCAGGTGGCGCAGCACGTCGTAGACCGCCTCGGCCACCACGCCGCGATCGCGCCCGCCCAGCTTGGGGTGGTCGCGGAACCAGCGGGACAGCACCTGGTCGGCCGGACCGGACCACTGCAGGATCTCGCCCAGCGCGGAGCGCACCTGCTCGATGCGCTGCGCGACGGGATGGGTACCCGCCGGGGCGGTGCGCCGCGCGCCGGGCCGGGCCTGCTGGCCGCCGGGACGCCGGGCGCCCTGCGCCGACCGGGATGAAGAACTCGAACGCTCGGATGTCATGCCTCGTCTCCCCGCGAAACCGCCGCCTGCGGCGCCAGGCCGAACACGCGGTCGGCCACGCCGTCCACCGTGACCCTGCCGTCTTCCAGCCCTACCCGCCCGTGCGCCAGCCAGGACGCCACGGCCGGATAGACCACGTGTTCGATGGACAGCACGCGTTCAGCCAGGGTGTCCTCGGTGTCGCCTGCGCGCACCGGCACCACGCCCTGGGCGATCACGGGACCATGGTCCAGCACCGGCGTGACGAAATGCACGGTGCAGCCGTGGACCCGCACCCCCGCCTCCAGGGCCTGCCGGTGGGTGGCCAGGCCGGGAAACAGCGGCAGCAGCGACGGATGGATATTGACCAGCCTGCCGGCATAATGCCGCACGAAATCGTCGGTGAGAATGCGCATGAAACCGGCCAGCAACACGTAGTCGGGTTCGAAGGCATCGATCTCGCGCGCCAGCGCGGCGTCGAACGAGGCACGGTCGGGATGGTCGCGATGGGGCACTACCCGGGTGGGGATACCCTGCCCGGCGGCCCATTCAAGGCCGGAGGCCTGTTCGCGGTTGGCGATCACGGCGGCCACTTCGGCGGGCCAGCCCTGGTCGCGGCAGGCCTGCGTGATGGATTGCATGTTGCTGCCGCGGCCGGAAATCAGGATGACGAAACGGCACCGGCGGGCCGGGGAAAAATGAGAGGCTTTCACCGGCGGATTGTATCATCGGGCCCGGCGGCGGCCGGTGGTTTGCGGCAGACGGCGATCCGAACGGGCCGCCAGCCGCCTCAAGTCGTCGATGAAGGCCTCGACCACCGGCGAGCGCCGCCTCTCGGCGCGGGTGATGAGCGCCACCGGACCGAACAACCCAGGCAGCGAAACGGGCAAAGCCCGCACCAGCCCGGTGCCCGAGAACTGTCTGACGATATCAGCCGGCATGACCGCGAGCGTCGCGCTTTCCTGCAAGAGCGCGAGGTTGGTCAGGAGCGAAACGGATTCGACAGCATGGCGCGGACGCGCGCCCGCCTGCTCCATGAACAGGATGTCCAGCCGCTGGCGCAGCGGCGCACTGGCATGCGGGAGGATCCAGCGCTGGTCGGTCAGGTCGGCGAGCCGTATCTCGCGCGCCTTCAGAAGCGGATGACGCGAGCCGCAGACGACCAGGAACTCGTCCTCGTAGAGCAGTTCGAGATCGAGATCGTCCATCGCGGCCCCGCCCATGACCCGCCCCAGCACCAGGTCGAGCTCGCCTCGCGCGAGCGCCGCCATCAACATGTCGTGGACGCCCTCGACGAGCGATACCCGCACGCCGGGGTGCCGCTCGAGCAGCGCGGCCACGGCGCGCGGCACGAGTTCGGACGAGGTGGACGTCATGGTGCCGACAGTAAGGGTACCCGCCGCGCCTGCGGCAAGCGCGTCCAGTTCGTCGCGAGCGGCATCGAGATCTGCAAGCAGGCCACGTGCATGCCGGATCATGGCATCGCCGTAGAGGGTAGGCGTCATGCCCCGCCTCGAACGCTCGAAGAGCGAGACACCCATTGCGGATTCCAATTCATGTAGCAGCTTGGTGGCGGCCGGCTGGGTCATGCCCAGTTGAGCCGCGGCACGGCGCAAGTTCCCGAGGTCGCCCAGCGTGGCAAGCAGCAGGATCTGGCGCATCTTGAGCCGGCTGCGCAGCAGCCAGTGGGGATGTGGAGAGGGAGCCATCGCAATTGATATCTAAAAAGAGATCAAATTGACCGAAAAATAAATTTTACGGCAATCACAGCTCTATTTACTCTTGCCGTCACTCCACGCCGCCGCGTGGCATGCAGCGATGACAAGAGGCAGCCATGGCCGTCAACCCACCCATCGACCTGTACTGGTCGTTCCGCAGTCCCTACAGCTACCTGGTACTGCCACGCGTCGAAGCGCTGGCGCGCGAGCACGGCGTGCACTGCAACGTCAAGATCGTCTACCCGCTAGCCATCCGCTATCCGGAGCACTTCAGCAGACAACACGCACTGGCGCGTCCGTACTTTCTCGCCGACTCGGCACGCGTCGCGGCTTTCCTTGGCATGCCATTCCGCCGCCCGGTGCCCGATCCGATCGTGCAGGAGCCACGCACGCTCGAGATCGCGCACGATCAGCCCTACATCCGGCGCCTGACCCTCCTAGGCATCGAGGCACGGCGGCGTGGCAAGGCGCTGCCCTTCATCGTGCAGGTAAGCCGGCTGCTGTGGGACGGCAGCGTCGATGGCTGGGACCGGGGCGACCATCTCGCTCAGGCAGCGCGGCGGGCGGGCCTGGACCTGGCCGATATGGAGCGGGCCATTGCCGCCAATCCGCAAACGCACGAAGAGACCGTACAGGCGAACCAGCGTGACCAGCACTCGGCGGGACACTGGGGCGTGCCGCTGTTCGTCTTCCAGGACGAACCCTTCTTCGGCCAAGACCGCTTCGATCTGCTGGTATGGCGCCTTGCCCAACACGGCCTCGTTCCGGTGGCCTGACCTCGCCTCGACAGGAGTTTTCCATGCTTACAGACAACCAGAACGCGGCATCCGCCTTCGATCGCCTGGGCCAGCTCATCGACGGCCAGTGGGTCGGCGGCGGCCGCCATGGCGAAACCGTCGTGAACCCGGCGACCGGCGACAGCCTGGGGCGCTTGCCGCATGCCTCGCCCGACGAGCTGGGGCGGGCCGTCGCGGCGGCGGAACGGGCCTTCGGCGCCTGGTCGGCCACGCCGGCCCTCGCCCGGCGGCAGGTGCTACTGCGGGCAGCCCGGCTGCTGGAGGAGCGCAGCGCCACGATCGCCCGCACGCTCACGCTCGAACAAGGCAAGCCACTGGCCGAGGCCCAGGCCGAGCTGACGACGGCAATCGAAGTTTTCGAATGGTATGCCGAGGAAACGCGGCGCCTGTATGGACGGATCATTCCCGCACGGGCCCTGGACGTGACCCAGGCAGTGCATCACGAACCGGTCGGCCCCGTGGCGGCATTCACGCCGTGGAATTTCCCTGCACTGACGCCTGCCCGCAAGATCGCCGGCGCGCTGGCCGCTGGCTGCACACTGGTCATCAAGCCGTCGGAAGAAACACCGGCGACCGCGCTCGAACTGGCGCGCGCCTGCGTCGACGCCGGCCTGCCTCCCGGCGTGCTGAACGTGGTCTTCGGCGCGCCGGCCGAGATATCGGAATTCCTCGTCCGCAGTTCGCCCATACGCAAGATCACGTTCACCGGATCGATACCGGTGGGCAAGCACCTGGCACAACTCGCGGCCTCGAACGG
The DNA here is from genome assembly GCF_003854895.1 of Pigmentiphaga sp. H8. NCBI lineage: Bacteria > Pseudomonadati > Pseudomonadota > Betaproteobacteria > Burkholderiales > Alcaligenaceae > Pigmentiphaga > Pigmentiphaga sp. H8. The sequence goes on from NZ_CP033966.1 coordinate 3,830,309, forward strand.
ACTGAAACGCTGCACGCTCGAGCTTGGCGGCCATGCCCCGGTCCTGGTCTTCGACGACGCCGATGTCGAGCGCGCCGCGCAGGTCAGCGCCGCCGGACGATTCCGGAATGCGGGCCAGGTATGCGTGGCGCCGTCGCGGTTCTACGTCCATCGTAGCGTGGCCGAACGCTTCGCCGCCGAGATGGCCAAGGCCGCCCGGGCCCTCGTATTGGGCAACGGACTGGATACCGCCACGACGATGGGGCCACTGGCCAACCCGCGCCGACTGGCGGCGATGAAGCACTACGTACAGGATGCGTTGCAGGCCGGAGGCCGCCTGGAAACAGGAGGACGGCAACCCGATCGGCCAGGCTTTTTCTTCGAACCCACCGTGCTGAGCGGAATGCCGGACCACGCGGCAGCGATGCGCGACGAAACATTCGGTCCGATCGCTCCGGTGACGACGTTCGATACGCTGGACGAGGCGCTTGCCCGTGCCAACGGCCTGCCGTACGGCCTCGCGGCATATGCCTTCACGGAATCGCCACGTACCGCGGCGGCAGTATCGCGCGGCCTGTCGGCCGGCATGGTCGGCATCAACCATCTGGCGATTTCGATCGCTGAAGCTCCGTTCGGCGGTGTCCGCGAAAGCGGCTACGGCTCGGAAGGGGGAACCGAAGGCTTGTCCGCCTACCTGACCCCGAAGTTCGTCACGCAACTGGCCACATGATCGCCCGGCATTGAGCGGTCCGACCGCAAAAAAAGGAGCACGCCATGGAAAGAACATATCTCGCGCAAATAGCGCGGGCGAGCGGCCTCGCCGCGGCCACCATGCTGGGATTCTGCGGCGCCGCCTCAGGCGCCTATCCGGATCGTCCCGTGAAGATCGTCGTACCCTTCGCGGCAGGCGGGCCCGCCGACATCCTGGGCCGCCTGGTCGCCCACGGCCTGGCGAGCCGGCTGAAGGCCACGGTGATCGTGGAAAACAAGCCGGGCGGCGGCGGCAACATCGGCACGGCGCAGGCGGCCCGGGCCGACGCGGATGGCTACACGCTCGTCATCGGCTACATCGGGCCGTTCGCCGTCAATCCCTCGCTGTACAAGAACCCGGGCTTCGATCCGATCAAGGACTTCTCCCCTGTGGCGCTGCTGGCTACCAGCCCGCTGGTCCTGGTAACCCGTCCGGGACTGGGCGCCGACAGCGTTGCCGGGCTGATCGACATGGCCAGGACGCGCAAACCCGCCTTGACGTACGCCTCGGGAGGTGTCGGATCGGCCAACCACCTGGCAGGCGAACTGTTCAAAGCGGCGGCCGGGATCGATCTCGTCCACGTGCCCTACCAGGGGATCGCCCCGGCGACCACGGACCTGCTCGGCGGACAGACCGACCTGATGTTCAACGGCATTTCGTCGGTCCTGCCGCACATCAAGGCTGGCAAGCTGCAGGCGCTGGCCGTGACGACGTCCAGCCGGCTGGCATCCCTGCCCGGCGTCAAGACGATGGAAGAGGCCGGCGTGAAACCGTTCGACGTAGCGGCATGGTTCGGCCTGCTCGCGCCACGCGGCACGCCCCCCGCCGTGCTGGACACCCTGGAGCGCGCGGTGCGCGACACCATGATGTCGGACGAAGCGTCGCAACGCCTGGCCGCGACGGGGCTGGAACGGCGCCTCATGTCGCAGGCGGAATTCGGCAAGTTCATCGGCAGCGAACTGAAAGTATGGTCGGCGGTCGTGCGCAATTCCGGCGCCAGCGCCGACTGACCGTCGCACAGGTACGACCATGGGCAACCAGAACGACAACGAGGCGGGAATGAACGGCAGGCCGAATATCCTTCACATCATGGCAGATCAATTGACCGCCTTCGCGCTTCGCGCGTATGGCAACCGCGTCTGCCAGACCCCTCATCTCGATGCGCTCGCCGCGCGCGGCACGATGTTCGAGAACTGCTACTGCAACTTCCCCGTCTGCGCGCCTTCGCGCGCGTCCATGCTCACCGGACGGCTGCCGTCCAGGCTCGGGGTCTACGACAATGCCTGCGAGTTTCCATCCAGCGCGCCCACCATCGCCTATTACCTGAGCGCGCTCGGCTATCACACCAGTCTGGCGGGCAAGATGCACTTCATCGGACCCGACCAGCTCCACGGCTACCAGGAGCGGCTGACGACCGACATCTACCCTTCGGATTTCGGCTGGACCCCGGACTGGCGGCTGATGATTCCCGTGGCAGCCACGGGCCTGAACCTGCGCAGCGTCGTGGAGTCCGGAACCTGCCGGCGCAGCCTCCAATTGGACTATGACGACGAAGTCACGGCCCGGGCGATCCAGCGCATCTACGACTACGGACGTGACCCGGCCTGCCGCCCCTTCTTCTTCACCGTGTCGTTTACCCACCCGCACAATCCCTACGTCATCACCGACGAATACTGGAACCGGTACGACCCCGCGGACATCGACGCTCCGCGGGTGCCGCCACCGGCCCCTGCGCAGGACGATCCGCACAGCCGCCGCCTGCGGGAGATCTACCGTTTCGACGAGTACCGCGTCGACGCCGAAGACGTCCGGCGCTCGCGCCATGCCTACTACGCCATGATCAGCTACGTCGACGACCAGGTCGGCCGCATCCTGCAGGCGTTGCGCGACATGGATCTGGAAGACGACACCGTGGTGGTGTTCACTTCCGATCATGGCGACATGCTGGGCGAGCGAGGGCTCTGGTACAAATGGACGCTGCTCGAAGGCGCGGTCCGCATCCCCTTGATCGTCGCCACACCGGGACAGCTGCCAGGACGGGTCCGCGATCCGGTGTCGCTGCTGGACCTGCTGCCCACGTTGATGGACCTGGGAGGAGGTCGGGACCTGCAACCGGTGTCGGACATGGAAGGCGAAAGCCTGCTGCCCTGGCTGGAAGGCCGCCAGCGCCCCCGCCCCGATCGCCCGGTATTCGCGGAAATGAATGCCGACGGCGCGCTGGGCCCCTGCCTGATGGTACGCCGCGGTCCGTGGAAATACATCTACGCGGAAAGCGACCCTCCCCAGTTGTTCCAGGTGGAGGACGATCCCGACGAGACGCGAAATCTTGCGGGCCGTGGCGAAACCCTGCGCATCGAGCAGGAACTGCATGCGCTGGTGCATGGCCATTGGGATACCGCCCGGCTGGCGAAAGACATGGTGACGAGCGCCGGACAGAGATTGTTCATCCAGCGCACCCGCCAGGCCGGGCAGTTCCCCCCCTGGGACTACGAGCCACGCCGGGACGCCTCCCGCCAATTCGTGCGCAGCGGCGAGAACGGATCGGCCACGGAGGCCAAAGGCAGAGCGAGGTATCCTTTCGTGGCACCGAAGCCTCCCGACTCCCGCCGCTGAACCCGGCCGCAGACCACTCCCAAAGAGAATAGCCATGCTGCATGAACTTCGCATCTACCGCTGTATGCCCGGCCGCCTTGCGGACGTCGCCCGGCGCTTCGAAACCACCACGCTCGCGCTCTGGAAACGGCACGGCATCCGCCAAGCCGGCTTCTGGACCGTCTACATCGGCCAGGACAGCCAGGACCTCTACTACCTGCTGGAATGGGAAAACCTGGCGGAGCGAGAACACAAATGGAACGCCTTCGCGAGCGATCCCGAGTGGCTCGCGGCCAAGGCCGAGACCGAAAAGAACGGCCCCATCGTCGCCGCCATTTCCAACCAGATCCTGGTACCGACGGCGTTTTCCGCCATGCGCTGATACGGCGCAGCGGCATCAGCCCGCGGCGGCCTCCTTGCGTGCGGCGCGGTTCCGCTCGGTCGCCGGCGCATCGATCCCGCCATCGGCGCCGAACACGACGCCATAGTCGCGGATCGCCGCCTCGCGCGAGACATAACCCTGCCGCACGTCCCATTCGACGGCCGGCAGTTCTCGCTCCAACGGATCCCCCCAGCCCCCGCCACCGTTGTTGGCGGCACAGACCCGGGTCCCGGCGGGTACCTGCACCGCCACCCGCGTCCCGGTGATGGGCTGGTCCTCCCCCGGCTTGTGGATCTCGCCATGGCCAGGCATGCCGTCCTTGCCGCCGAACAGGCCCCAGGGCGGGAACTTGCTGCGGTCAAAGTCCAGGGTCGCCGTGGCGGGCGTCGGAGTCACCACCTCCATGCGGGTCCCCAGTCCGCCCCGCCAACGCCCGGCCCCGCCGGAATCGGTCACCAGTTCGAAGCGCCGGACCAGGCCCAGGCCCTCGCTTTCCTCCACTTCGATCGGCACACGGCGGCAATCGCCATGGGTAGTCGTGTGCAATGCGGACTGGCCATCGCCGCCCCAGTGCGCGCCCCAGCCGCCCAGCGTATTGCCGCCGCCCTGCCAGAACTGGCGCGTGCCGGCGTAGCGGGCGCGCACGCGCCCACGCCCGTACTGCGCGTTGTTGCCCGCCGGGATCTCGTTCGGAATAGCCTGCGAGAACGCCTTCAGGATCACGTCGATGATCGTCTTGATCGGCGTCGACCAGAGTCCCATCGCCGCGTCTTCCGAAGCACTCACCAGCGTGCCGGGCTTCAGCGCGATCTTCAACGGCCGGAACTCGCCCTCGTTGGGAAGCAGGAATGGCGCCACCGCGCCCTTGAAGGCTACCTTGGCGGCGCTCTCGCCTCCCCCCGTGGCGCCCGAGTTCAACGGCCCGGCCACCTGCGGCGGCATGTCGGTGAGATCGACCGTGATGTCCTCGTCCTCGACTACCACCGTGACGCGGATCGGCACCGGGTCGTCGGTGATGCCGTCGCCGTCCAGGAAAGACTCTGCGTAATAGCGGCCGTTGGGAATCTGGCGGATGCGCTGGCGCACGTAGCGCTCGGACTGGTCCCAGCACTCGTGGATCGCCGCCTCGACCTGGTCCCAGCCATAGCGCGCGACCAGTTCCTCGAAGCGGCGCTTGGCCAGCTGGCAACCCGCGATCTGCGCTTCCAGGTCGCCGAAGGTCTCGTCCGAGTGCCGGGTGTTGTAGCGGATGATGCGTTCGAGCTCGACGTCGATCTTGCCGTTCTTGTAGATCTTCGCGTTGCGGAACTGAATGCCTTCCTGGTAGATCTCGGTGGCCGGCCGAGCCTGGAAGCCGCCGCCGACATCCGGCCAGTGCGTGCGCAGCGCCGAGAAGGCGATGATGCGCCCGCCGTCGAAGATCGGGGTGTACATCACGACGTTGTTCAGGTGCTGGCCGCAGACGCCCGCGTGGTTGTTGATCAGGTAGTCGCCGTCGTGCAGGTCGTCGCCCCACATGGCCACGCCGTCGAGCACGGGCGTGCCCAGGTCGGCCACGAACGAAGGAATGCTGCCGCGGCCCTGGGCGATGGTCTCGCCCCTGGCCGTCACCAGGCCGACGCTGTAGTCCTTGAACTCGCGGATGATGGTGGAAAACGCGGTACGCGTCAGATTGGCCTCGGTCTCGTCCATCATCGCCACCAGCGAATAGCGGATGACTTCGAGGGTGATCGGGTCGACGCGGCGCGCGCCCGGTCCGGTACGCGGCTTGGGCATGGCGGTCATGCGGGGCTCCCTGCTGGGGGTTTCGCGACGATCGGGTTGCCGTAGCGCCCGATCCGGGGGATTTCGAACTCGATGCGGTCGCCGGGCTGCAGGAACCAGGAGCCGTCCTTTTTCTCCATGCCCGTGCCCTCGCATGTGCCGGAAGCGAACAGGTCACCGGGATAGAGCGTCTGGTCCACCGAGTAGTACTCGATGATGCGGGCGAAATCGTGGATCATGTCGGCCGTCGTGCCGTCCTGCCGCAGTTCGCCGTTGACCCACGTGCGGATCGCCACGTCGTGCGGATCCAGCCCTTCGTCGGCCGTCACGATCCACGGCCCCATCGAGGCGGCGCAATCGAAGTTCTTGTGGTGCCGCACCCAGTTCATGTCTTCGAGGTCGCTGTTCTGGTCGCGGGCGCTGTAGTCGCAGAACACCGTGTAGCCGAAGGCATGGCGCAGCGCCTGTTCGCGCGGAATATCCTTGCCCTGCGCGCCGATGATGAGGGCGATCTCGACTTCGTAGTCCAGCTTGCGGGTGCGCGATGGGTAGAGGACCGGCTCGTCGGGCCCGACCACGGTGTCGGCGAACTTGATGAAACCGGCGGGCCGCTTGGGAATCTGAGCGCTGGCCGGCATCTGCGGCCGCGTGTCGCCCGCCGCGGCACGTTCCGCATTGGCTTTCTGCGCCGCCTTGCTGTGCCCGGCGAAATTGCGGCCCATGCAGATCAGCTTGGAGCCGAGGCTGGGCAGCGGGGCCAGCAATGGCGTGGCCGCCAGGTCCATGACCAGCGGCCCGTCCGCCGTGGCGCGCGGCGCCGACCCTTCGGCCAGCACGAAGTTCAAGGCCGCGTAAGCCGCATCGAGCGCCGCCGGGCCCGCCTTGATGAAATCGAGCAGATCGGCCGGCACCTCGCCCTTGTCGGCCCCGCGCAACTGTGCCGAACGGGCGCGGTTCAGGTCGACGAGCCGTTCCCCGACGACGGCGGCGATTCGGCCGCTTCCGTATTTGGCGATTTTCATGGCAATTCCCGGCGGCCTTGTCGCGCGAACCTCATTCGCTCCATGACATCTCCAGCACGTCGTCCTCGAGCAGCCTGACGTTCCATCCCTGCGGCACGTGCGTGGTGGTCGCGTGGTCCTCGATCAGGCAAGGTCCGGGATAGGACGCACCAGCAGCCATGCCACCGCGGCGGTGCACGGCGTAAGTCTGGAAGTCGCCGGCCTGAATCGAGTAGACCTGGCGCGAGGTGGACGCCTCGTGCACGCGCGCCGACGGCACGCTGGCATCCTGCCCGTCTCCCAGCGCCGCCTGGCAGCTCACGCGCAGCGACACGATCTGCACCGGTATGGGACTGACGTGGCCGTAGCGTTCCGCATAGATCTGATCGAAGCCGCGCTGGAGCGCGGCCGGGCTCAGGTCGTCCAGCAGGCGCACCTTGACGGTCTGGTCCTGGCCACGATAGCGCATCTCGGCATAGTTCTCGAACCGCATCTCGCGCGACGCCCCCAGCTTTTCGGCTACCGTGCCCGCCAGGCCCTGCTCGAGCGTGCGCAGCACATCGGCCAGGCCGGGAACCTCCGCTCCGTGCTCGGGCAGGTCGCAAGTCCAGGTGCGCGAGGCATCGTAACGGGCATCGGCGTACAGCATGCCGAACGCCGAGAAGTGCGCGGGCATGCTGGGAATCAGCAGCGTCCGGATGCCCAGTTCCTCGGCAAGCTCGGCGGCATGCAACGGGCCATTGCCGCCGCAGGCCACCAGGGTGAAGTCGCGCGGATCCTTGCCACGCTCGATCGAGACGCGGCGCAACGCGCCCGACATCGTCACGTTGGCGATCCGGATGATGCCCGCGGCCATCGTGCGGGCGTCATAGCCCAGCTTCGCGCCCAGATTCCGGAGCGCCTTCATGGACAGGTCGCCGTCGATCTTCATCTCCCCGCCCAGAAAGCGCGTGGGGTCCAGACGTCCGAGCGCGATGTTGGCGTCAGTGACGGTGGGCTGGTCGTTGCCCAGGCCATAGGCGGCCGGCCCCGGATAGGCGCCGGCGCTGCACGGCCCCACGCGCAGCGCGCCAAGCTCGTCGATCGCCGCGATGCTGCCGCCGCCGGCCCCCACCTCGACCATGTCGACCACCGAGGTCTGCAGCGGATAGCCGTGCTCGAATCCATCCACGTAGTACAGCGAATCGAAGCTGACCACACCGTCCTGCACGAGTGCGCTCTTGGCCGTCGTGCCCCCCATGTCGAAGGTGATCAGATTGCGCCGCCCCAACTTTTCACCAAGCTTGATCGCGCCTGCGATCCCGCCGACCGGCCCCGATTCCATCAGCAGCACGGGCAGGCGCTTGACGGTCGCGACGTCGGCCACGCCGCCGTTCGACTCCATCAGGAAAAACCGGCCCTTGAAGCCGCCTTCGGCCAGCAGCCTCTCGAGCTTGCCCAGGTAGGTGCTGACCTTGGGTCCGACGAAGGCGTTGAGCACCACCGTGGACGTGCGTTCATACTCGCGGTACTCCTGCGACAACGTATGCGATGCCGTCACGAACCAGTCGCCACACTCGGCGGCAATCTCGGCCGCGCGCCGTTCGTGCTCGGGATTGCGATAGGAATGCAGGAAGCAGATGGCGGTGGCCTCGGCGCCCTTGTCCCGGGCCTCGGCCAGTACCTCGCGCAGTTGCGCCTCGTCCAGCGGCACGACGGCCTTGCCGTCGGCGCCCATGCGCTCGTTCGCTTCGAGCCGGAACTCGCGCGGCACGAAAGGTTCATGGCGCTTGAACAGGTAATTGAATGATTCGGTCCGGTTGCCCCGGCCGATCTCCAGGACATCGCGAAAGCCGTCGGTGGTGATCAGGGCCGTGCGCGCGCCCTTCTTTTCCAGGCAGGCATTGATGACCAGCGTGGTGCCGTGCACGAATGTCTCGAACTCCTCGGGCGATCTGCCCAACTTGGCCAGGCAGTCGCGGATGCCGCGCGACGGATCGTCGGGCGTGGTCGACGCCTTGGCGAACCAGCGTTCGCCGGTACTCGGGTCGACCGCGGCCAGGTCGGTGAACGTGCCGCCGATGTCGACGGCGACCCGCAGCGCCGATGGCGCCGCGGACTCGGAAGGGTGGCTCATTGCGGGCGTGCTCTCTTCAGTCGATCTTGAGGTCTTTCATGCGCGCGAGATAGTTCTTGCGCGAGGCATCCAGTTGCTTCGCCAGTTCGGCGCCGCGATAGGGATAGGCTTCCATGCCGTTGATATCGAGGAACTCTTCGGCGAACGCCGGCGCATCGACGATCCTGGCGGTGTCCTCGGCAAGCTTGTCGACGATCGCCTTGGGCGTGCCCGCGGGCAGGTAGAACGAGAACACCCCGCTCGGACGGTCGAAGCTGTACCCCAGTTCGGCCAGCGTCGGGACATCGGGCAGCAGCTTGGACCGCTGGCTGCCGGTGTAGGCGATGGTCTTGATGCGGCCCTGCCTGGCCAGCGGCAGCGCGGTGCTGACGGTGGTCACCGCCATCTGTACCTGATTGGACGCCAGCGCCAGCATGAGTTCGTTGCCGCCCTTGTAGGGAATGTGCGAGAACTCGGCATCGATCCCCTTGGCGAAGGCGGCGGCGTCGAGGTGGGCGACGCTGCCGACGCCCCAGCTTCCGTAGTTGAGGGTACCCGGTTGCTTGTGCGCCAGCGCGGCGAGTTCCTTGACGTCGTTGGCGGGAATGCCGTTGCTGATGGAGACTACCGACCGGACCTGGGCCAGCCCGACCACCGGGATGAAGTCCTTGACCGGGTCGAACGGCAGGTTCTTCTGCAGCAGCGGCGCGGCTTCCATGTTGTTGGCCGTGCTCATGAGAATGGAATAACCGTCCGCCTCGGCCTTGGCGACCTGATTGCCGGCGATGCTGCCGGTGGCTCCGGGCCGGTTCTCGACGATGACCGGCTGGCCCCAGGCCTTGGACAACCGCTCGGCCACGCCGCGCGCCAGCAGGTCCTGCACGCCCGCGGGCGGAACGCCGATGACGATCCGCACCAGGCGCGAGGGATAGGCCTGAGCCGAAGCCACGGCCGGCAGCACCGCCGCCAGCGCGGCCAGTGCGAGCAACGCTCTGCGAGAACTCATGGGATGTCTCCTTGTGCGCCGTCTGCGTGCGGCCATGGGTATGGGGCAGATATTCAGCGAATCAGCGAATTGATTCAATCGGGTCTTTTGGAAATAATTGTTCCATACACGGCACAATCCAGGAGCACCGATGAAGCCCGAACTGCTGCGCAATGTCGCGGTATTCGTCGAAGTGGCCAAGGCCAGGAGTTTCACCAAGGCGGCATCCGCGCTGGACCTGCCCAAGTCCACCGTCTCAAGGCGCATCCGCGAGCTGGAGCGGGACGTGGGGCTGCGCCTGCTCAAGCGCTCCACGCGCATCGTCCAACTGACCGAGGAAGGCATGAACTATTACGCGTCATGCCGCACGCTGCTCGAAGGACTGGAAGCCACCCACGACGAATTGCTCAGCGCCCGGCACCGGGTCCAGGGACACTTGCGCGTGGCGATCCCCACCAGTTTCGCCTTGCGCCTGATCGACAACCTGCCCGCGTTTGCCGCGAAACACCCGGAACTGCACATGGAGTTCGACTTCACCATGCGCCCGGTCGACCCCGTCAGCGAAAACTGCGACATCGCGATCTGCTTCGGAGAACCGGCCGACTCCGGCCTGACGGCCAGGAAGCTGGCCGACATCCCGATGTACGTCTACGCCTCGCCGGCCTATCTCGCGGCGCACGGCGAACCGGCCGTACCGGCGGATCTGTCGACCCACACCTGCGTACTCGGCACCCGCATCGACCACGTCGGCAACCAGGGCGTCTGGCGGCTGCGCAGCGGCCGCCGGCGCATCGAGGTCATGGTCGGAGGCACCATGTCGTTCAACAGCGTCGGCATCATCCGCCAGGTCGTGCAGGCAGGTGGTGGCCTCGCCATTCTTCCCGAGAAGCTGTGCCGGCAGGACGTACAGGAAGGCCGTCTGGTGCGCGTGCTGGACGACTGGAGCGCCCCGCCGGTGTCGGCCTACGCGCTGACGGCGACGCGGCTCATGCCCGCCAAGACGCGCGCCTTCCTCGATTTCGTTTCGGCGAATCTGTAGCAGCGCATGCCCTGACGCTGCGGCTCGATGCTATCTGCGACCGGCCGCCAGCGGCGCCAGCACACCGACGTCCTTCGCCTGCGGCAAGCCCCGCACCTGGTCGACCAGCCGGTCAACCTCGGGTTCCGTATAGCGCCGCGCCAGTTCGGCACGAACACGCATCACGTGGTCTTCTTGTGAATAGGGCCGCGACACCGAGCCCTTCGGTGCCGCGACAAACCGGTTCACGCGCCGGCCGTCGCGCAAGGCCAGCGTCACGCGGGCCCCGACCGATTCGGCGGTGCTGGCGCGCTCGGCCTCGTCGTCGATCACGCACTCGACCTTGGCGGCTAGCCCCATCACCACGGGATCCTCCAGGCCTGCCTCGAAATCGTCGATGTTCAGCGCGTAGACCTCGCTGCGGATCCGCTTGCGGATCGCCAGCGCCACGCTGAAGGGTGCGCTCATTTGCGCGCCTTGCAGGCTGGCGGGCGCATTGCCGGTCAGGCGGCCCTGGATGACGCGCGGAATGCCCAGCGTGACGGCCTTGATGTCGCCGGCCGCCACATCGTGCTCGCGGCACAGGTCCACCGCCGCCTCGACCGCCGCCAGCACGCGGGCGCTGCACGCATGCGGCTTGATCGATACCTCCGTCATCCGATAGACGGAGCCGAGCCGGTCGGACAGCGGCGCGAAATCGATCTGATCGGCATATGCGCGGGCAAAGCCGTCCTGCCCCTCAAGGATGTCGAGCGGGCCCGAAAAACCGGCCTCGGCCAACAAGGCGGCATGTACGCCGGAACGCGCCGCCTGGGCGGCATGGATACGCTTGACCGTCGACCCCGAATGGAAGAACTGCACCAGCCCGCCACTGAACGATGCCGCCAGGCCCATCGTCTGCGCGATGCGGCGCGCGTCGCCGGGGAACAGCAAGGCCGACGCCGCGACCGCCGAGCCGAACACGCCGCAGGTGGCCGTGCTCTGGAAACCCCGCTTGAAATGGCTGGGCTGGATGCACAGCGCGATGCGGATCATCGCCTCGTAGCCGGCCACCACGGCCGCCAGCATGCGCTCGCCCGCGAACCCCCGGCTCTGGCCGATGGCCAGAGCCGCCGAAAAAACGATGCAACCGGGATGCAGCATCGCACCGACGTGCGTATCGTCGGCATCGATGCTGCCGGCATAGACCGTGTTCAGGAAAGCGGCGCTGGCCGGATCCGTGCGCTGGTCAGAGAACAACACCGGCGCCTTGCCCAGGCCGCCGGTCTGCCGGACATAGTCGCGCGCCCACTGGCTCCAGGGCATGCGCTCGCCCAGCGATGCGACGCGCAGGTAGTCGAGCGCGAATTCGAACAAGGCGGACCGCAGGGGCGTCGGCAGCCGTCCGTAGGTCAGCGCGGCGGCGAATGACGCCAGTTCCAGCGTCGGGGCCGGTCTTTCCATGATTGCTCCTGATTCATCCACGCAGCGAGAACAACGGCGCCACCGACGCCAGCCGTTCGGGATGGCGGGCCTGTTCCAGCCAGGCATCGACCGGACCGGCGCCAAAGCGCGGCGCGGCGATGGCGGCAAACCGCTGCACGACTTCGTCGGCCGTGATGGGATTGCGCGGACAGCCCTTCGGGTGTTCGACGAATTGCTCGACCCGGCTGCCGTCCTTCATCGTGATGGTGACGCGCGCCGGCACCGCCTCGGCCGTCGTCAATGCCTCGACCCTGGCATCGACCACGCATCGGGTACGGGCCGACAGGTCGCGGATGGCGGGGTCGTCCAGATATTGCTCGAAATCGTCGACCGACAGCGTCAACGGGCCTTCGCGCCCAGGCGCCAGCGCCACGGCCATCGCGGCGGCGAACGGCGTGCTCAGTTGCGCCTGCTGGTAGTCGACCGGCCTGTTGGCTGCCAGCTTGCTCATCATCGCGCCATGCACGCCCAGCTCCATCGACGCCACCTGTTCGACCCGCGCGCCGGCGCGCGCCAGCATCGCCGCGCCTTCGATCGCGGCCTGCATGCGCACGCTGCCGGCATGCGGCTTGAGCGAGACCCATTCCGTGGGGAAATGCCGGCCGAGGTCCTTGACCGCCGTGGACGGGTCGAAGCGGTCGGAAAAAGCCCGCCCGAATCCCTGGCTACCCTCGATGGCGTCGCGCGGACCGGTCAATCCGGCGCGTGCCAGCAGCGCGGCCTCGATGCCGTTGGCGGCCGCCTTGCCGGCATGGAAGCGCTTGATGTCGGACCCTGACACGAAGAACTGCGACAGGCCGCAGGCAAAGGTGGCGGCGATACCCAGCGCATCGCGCAGGCGCTCGGCAGGCAGCCGGAACAGGCGCGCGCAGGCAACGGCCGCGCCCAGCGCGCCGCACGTGGGCGTGCCCTGGAAGCCGCGCAGCGAATGCTCGGGCTGGATCGACATGCCGACGCGAATGGCCACCTCGTAGCCGGCCAGCACCGCGGTCAGCAGCTCGCGGCCGCTGGCGCCGGCGATCTCGGCCGCGGCCAGCGCCGCCGGCCAGGTGCATACGCCGGGATGGATGATGGCGGCAACGTGGGAATCGTCCCAGTCCAGGCCGCCGGCGGCCGTGCCGTTGATGAAGGCGGCGCGGCCGGCCTCGACCCGCCGGCCCGCGTACAGCAGGCTGGCGCAGTCGGCGCCGCTGGCCGAACCGAAGGCCTGCCCGACGGCACGTGTCCAGGGCTTGTCGCTTCCCACCGCGGCCGCGCGGAACATGTCGATCATCAGCACCGGCATGATGGCCTGGACATGCGGCGGCACCGTCTCCCAGTCGAGCGCGGCGGCGAAGCGCGCCAGCTCGTCGGTGACGGCAATGGACGAAGATTGGGCTGGGTTCATGGCAGGGACTTCAGGCGGCAGGACGGAAAGGGACGGCGCGGAACATCATTCGGGCGAAATGCCGGCGGCCTTGACCACCTTGCCCCAGCGATCGTAGTCGGCTCGCAGATAGGCCGTCAGATCGGCCGGCGTGCCGCTCAGCAGGTCCACCCCTTCCGCATTGAAACGCTTGATGGCCTCGGGGCTGGTCAGGATCTTGGTTGCCGCGGCATTGAGCTTGTCGACGACTTCCTTGGGCAAACCAGCCGGCCCCCACAGGCCCCACCACTGGTTGGCCTCGAAACCCGGCAGGCCGGACTCGGCAATGGTGGGCAGCCCCGGCGCCAGCGGCGTTGGCTTCAGGCTGGTGATGGCCAGGCCGCGCAGCTTGCCCGACTTGACCATGGGCGCCACGCTGGCGTAGTTGGAAAACAGCACCGATACCTGGCCCGCGGCGGTATCGGCCACGGCCGGCGCCGCGCCCTTGTAGGGCACGTGCAGCATTTTCACGCCCGCCTGCTGCATGAACATCTCGCCCATCAGATGGCTGAGCGTACCGACCCCGTTGGAGCCGAACGCGATCTTGCCCGGCGCGGCCTTGGCGGCGGCGATGACGTCGCCGACGGTCTTGTACGGCAGCGTGCTCGTCACCACCAGTTCATTGGTGGCATAGCCGACCAGGGAGATGGGCGTGAAGCTGGTGAACGGGTCGTATGGCCGCTTGGCCGTCAGGTGCGGGTTGATCGACATCGTGCTGGACGATGTCAGCAACAGCGTATAGCCGTCGGGATGGGCCCGCGCCACGTAGCTCGTGCCGATGGCGCCGCCGGCGCCCGCGCGGTTGTCGACGATGAAGGTCGCATCCATTTCCTTGCCCAGCTCCTGGGCCATCAGGCGGATCACCACATCGGCCGCGCCTCCTGGCGGGAATGGCGTCACCAGGCTGACGGGCCGGCTGGGATAGTCCTGCGCGTGGGCCGGCGCCCCGGCGGCCAGTACGGCCACGGCGAACAGGGTTTGAATCGTGCGTAGGTGGGTCTTCATGATGTGTCTCCTCGTTTTTTGTGGCCCATGATTGCATATTTATGCATATAAATGCAATCTTGATGCAATCCGACCAGGACAGGGCGGCGGCGGAAAACCGCTAACATCTTGTCTGCGTGCCGGATTCGCGGTGCGCAGCCTCTGCTTTTCTCCGACACGCTGATAGTCCCCACTCCGGAACATGTCGACCGCCCAACGTCCGCGCAGCGAATCCCGCACAGCCGTCGTCCCCGAACTGGCCGGCCGCATCCTCGCCCACGCCAACGCCCAGGGGCTGCCTGCCGGCACCCACCTCACGGCCCAGTCGCTGGGCGATCATTTCGGCGTATCGCGCTGGACCGTCAGCCAGGCCCTGCAGCTGCTGGCCGACAAGGGCGTGCTGCGCCACGAGGCCAATCGCGGCTATTTCCTGTCCGACGCCGAACTGGCGGCGCCCGAACAACTGGGCCTGAGCGCCCAGCCGGAACTGACCCGCGTCTACTTCCAGATCGCCGAAGACCGGCTGCGCGGCCAGCTCAAGGACCACGTCACCGAAACCTATCTGCGCCAGACCTACCGGCTCACGCACCGGCAGTTGAGCGAACTGCTGCGCAAGATCTCGCGCGAAGGCTGGGCGGAACGGCGGATCGGCTACGGCTGGACCTTCTCGCCCATCCTGCGCACGCCCGAGGCGCTGGAGCAGACCTACAGCCTGCGGCTGGCGATCGAACCGGCCAGCCTGCTGGAACCGAGTTTTCACCTGAGCCCCGAGGCCGCCGCCCGGCTGCGCGAAGTCGAGGGCCAGATCCTGGCCGGCGGCGCCGACACCATGACGGCCGACGAACTGTACGAACACGCGGTGAAATTCCACGAAACCCTGGCCGAGGCGTCGCAAAACCCGTTCTTCAGCGACGTGCTGCGCCGGGTCAACAAGGTGCGCCGCCTGCTGGTGTACCGCGCCATGGTCGACCGCCAGCGCTATTACCGCCAGGCGCGGGAGCACCTGCACATCCTCGATCTGATCGAGGCCGGCCGCAATCGGGAAGCGGCCGACGCCATGCGCGATCACCTGCAGGGCGTGGTGGTCAATCTGCGCGGCGCCCGGGCGGGCGGCGACGCGCCTATAATCAACGATCTGCCCCCGGGCAGCTAGAATTCGACTCCCAGCTTCCGCTTTGCCACCGGCTTGAATCCGTCCGCCTCGTCCGCTCCGCCGTCCGCCCTGCGTATCTTCCGGGGCCTGCCGCCGCCTTCGCTGCGTCGTCCGTGCGCGCTGGCGATCGGCAATTTCGACGGCGTGCACCGCGGCCACCAGGCCATCCTGGCCCGGGTGCGCGAAGCGGCCCATGCCCGGGGACTCGTGCCGACGGTCATGACCTTCGAGCCCCACCCCCGCGAATTCTTCGCCGAACTGCACAAGCGCCCCGAACTGGCCCCTACCCGCATCGCCGGATTGCGCGACGAGCTGTGCGCGCTGGCCCGCTACGGCATGCAGCACGTGGTGGTGGAACGCTTCAACGCGCGCCTGGCCTCGATGCCGGCCCAGTCCTTCATCGACCAGTTGCTGATCGAGGGCTTGCACGTGAAATGGCTGCTGGTGGGAGACGACTTCCGCTTCGGCGCCCACCGCACCGGCGACATCGCCATGCTGCGCGCCAGCGCCGCCCAGCATGGCTTCGAGGTCGAATCCATGGAGTCCGTCACCGACCAGGGCCAGCGCATCTCCAGTTCCGCCGTCCGTACGGCGCTGGCGGTCGGCGACCTGGACCGCGCCGCCGAACTGCTGGGCCATCCCTACAGCGTCAGCGGCCACGTCATCCATGGCCAGAAGCTGGGCCGCACGCTGGGTTTTCCCACTCTGAACCTGCGCGTCTCGCGCCGCTGCCCGGCCCTGTCCGGCATCTTCGTGGTGCAGGTGCACGGGCTGGCCCCCGAACCGTTGCCCGGCGTGGCCAGCCTGGGGGTGCGCCCCACGGTCGACGACAGCGGCCGGGTCCTGCTGGAAGTCCATGTCTTCGATTTCAGCGGCAACGCATACGGTAAACTCGTGCAGGTGGAATTCCTGAAAAAGCTGCGCGACGAAGAGAAGTTCGTCGACCTGCCGACCCTGAAGGCGGCCATTGAAGACGATGCTCTCCAGGCGCGCAAATATTTTGGTCTCCTCCCTACGCGCTGACGCGCTCCCCCAGAGGCGAAACCGGCGGACTGGCAAAGCCAGATCCGCGGTTTCCTGAACCTAGGGAAATCATCCTGGGCTGACGCACCGTTGCTACCGCTGGCAGCCAGCGATAGCAACAACGCAGCAGGCCAAGACACTTCCCCTGGACCCAGGATGCGGTGGATCCGGCTTTGCCGGTCCACCCGCATCGCCCCCTGGGGGGCGCGCGTCAGCGCGTAGGGGGGGGCAACGATATGGACTACAAGAAAACTCTCAATCTTCCCGACACTCCGTTCCCCATGCGCGGCGATCTCGCCAAACGCGAGCCCGGCTGGGTCGCGGCCTGGGAAGAAAAACACCTGTACCAGGCCATCCGCGCGGCCAGCGCCGGGCGGCCGCGTTTCGTGCTGCATGACGGCCCGCCCTACGCCAACGGCGACATCCACCTGGGGCACGCGGTCAACAAGATCCTGAAGGACATCATCGTCAAGAGCCGCACGCTGGCCGGCTTCGATGCGCCCTACGTGCCCGGCTGGGACTGCCACGGCATGCCCATCGAGATCCAGATCGAGAAGAAATACGGCAAGGGGCTGCCGGTGGCCGAGGTGCAGTCCAAGGCGCGCGCCTACGCGACCGAGCAGATCGACCGGCAGCGCAAGGACTTCAAGCGCCTGGGCGTGCTGGGCGACTGGGACCACCCCTACCTGACCATGAATCCGCGCAACGAGGCCGACGAACTGCGCGCGCTGGGCGCCATCCTTGAAAAAGGCTTCGTCTTCCGCGGCCTGAAGCCGGTGAACTGGTGTTTCGACTGCGGCTCGGCGCTGGCCGAGGCCGAGGTCGAGTACGCCGACCGCACCGACCCCGCCATCGACGTGGCCTTTCCCTTCGCCGATCGCGCGGCGCTGGCCAAGGCCTTCGGGCTGCCCTCGATCGACGAGGAAGGCGCCATCGTCATCTGGACCACCACGCCGTGGACCATCCCGTCCAACCAGGCGCTGAACGTCCACCCCGAGATCGACTACGCGCTGGTGCGCGTGAAGACGCCGCAGGCCTGGGGCACGCTGCTGATCCTCGCCCGCGAGCGCGTCGAGGCCTGCCTGCAGGCCTGGGACCTGGAAGGCGAGATCGTCGCCACCTGCAAGGGCCTGGCGCTGGACCACATCGCCTTCCACCATCCGCTGGCCCGCAAGGACCCGGGCTACGACCGGCTCTCGCCCGTCTACCTGGGCGACTACGTGACCCTGGACACCGGCACCGGCATCGTGCACTCGGCGCCGGCCTACGGCATCGAAGACTTCATCTCCTGCAAGAGCAACGGCATGCCGGACGCGGACATCATCAGCCCGGTCATGGGCGATGGCCGCTACGCCTCGACGCTGCCGCTGTTCGGCGGCCTGACCATCTGGGACGCCAATCCCCGGATCGTCGCCACGCTGGAGGAAGCCGGCACGCTGCTCAAGGTCGAGAAGCTGCGCCACAGCTACATGCATTGCTGGCGCCACAAGACCCCCATCATCTACCGCGCGACCAGCCAATGGTTCGCCGGCATGGACATCCTGCCCGCCGAAGGCGGCGGCACGCTGCGCGAACGCGCGCTGGAAGGCATAGAGGCGACCCGCTTTTACCCTTCCTGGGGCAAGGCGCGGCTGCACGCCATGATCGCCAACCGGCCGGACTGGACGCTGTCGCGCCAGCGCCAATGGGGCGTACCCATGGCCTTCTTCGTGCATCGCGAAACGGGCGAGCTGCACCCCCGCACGCCCGAGCTGATCGAACAGGTCGCGCAGCGCATCGAACAGGACGGCATCGAGGCCTGGCAATCGCTGGATCCGCGCGAGCTGCTGGGCGACGAGGCCGACCTGTACGAGAAGAACCGCGACACGCTGGACGTCTGGTTCGATTCCGGCACCACCCACCAGACCGTGCTGCGCGGCTCGCACGCCGCCGACGGCGCCTGGCCCGCCGACCTGTATCTGGAAGGCTCGGACCAGCACCGCGGCTGGTTCCATTCGTCGCTGCTGACCAGTTGCATGCTGAACGGCACGCCGCCCTACAAGGCCCTGCTCACCCACGGCTTCACCGTGGACGGACAGGGCCGCAAGATGAGCAAGTCGCTGGGCAACACGCTGGCGCCGCAGAAGATCTCCGACACGCTGGGCGCCGAGATCCTTCGCCTGTGGATCGCCAGCACCGACTACTCGGGCGAACTGTCGATCTCGGACGAGATCCTCAAGCGCGTGGTGGAGTCGTATCGCCGCATCCGCAACACGCTGCGCTTCCTGCTGGCCAACCTGAGCGACTTCGACGTCGCCACCCAGGCCGTGCCCGACGCGCAGATGTTCGAGATCGACCGCTACGCGCTGGCCATGACCGCCCGCCTGCAGGAAGAGATCACGGCGCTGTACGACCGCTATGAATTCCACCCGGCCACGGCGCGGCTGCAAACCTTCTGCTCCGAAGACCTGGGCGCGTTCTACCTCGACATTCTGAAGGACCGCCTCTACACCACCGCACCCGGCAGCGTGGCCCGGCGGTCGGCGCAGACCACGCTCTGGCACGTCACGCAGGCGCTGCTCAAGCTGATGGCGCCCATCCTGTCGTTCACCGCCGAGGAAGCCTGGGCGCTGGTCAAACAGGGTTCGCTCACGATCTTCACGGAAACCTTCCACGCCGTGCCGGCGCAGCCGGACGCCCAGGCCCTGCTCGAGAAATGGGGCCGCCTGCGCCACCTGCGCGGGGAAGTCACCAAGAAGCTGGAAGAAGTCCGCGCGGCGGGCGGCATCGGCTCCTCGCTGCAGGCCGAGATCGACATCCACGCGCCGGCGTCCGACCACGCGCTGCTTGCCAGCCTGGGCGAGGACCTGCGCTTCGTGCTGATCGTCTCGCGCGTGGGCCTGCATGCCGCCGAAGGCGACCTGCGGATCGACGTCGCCCCGTCCGGCCACAAGAAGTGCGAGCGCTGCTGGCACTGGCGCGAGGACGTGGGCGTCGATCCCGAACAGCCCGAGATCTGCGGCCGCTGCGTCGCCAACCTCGAGGGCACGGGCGAACCGCGCGAGTTCGCCTGATGGGCGCGCCCGCCCCGCGTTCCCGGCTGGCGGCCTGGCTGGCCATCGCCGCGCTCATCATCGTCGCCGACCAGGTCACCAAGGTCGCGGTGGACAAGCTGTTCGCCTATGGCGAGCGGCTGCCGCTGCTGCCGGTGCTGGACTTCACCCTGCTGTACAACCGCGGCGCGGCCTTCAGCTTCCTGGCCGGCGCCGACGGCTGGCAGCGCTGGTTCTTCACCATCCTGGCGCTGGGAGTCTCCGGCTTCATCGTCTGGATGCTGTCCCGCCACGGCCACCAGCGGCTGTTCTCGTGGGCGCTGACCCTGATCCTGGGCGGCGCCCTGGGCAACGTGATCGACCGCTTCATCCACGGCCACGTCATCGACTTCGTGCTGGTGCACTACGGCGACTGGTTCTTCCCCGCCTTCAACCTGGCGGACTCGGCCATCACGGTCGGCGCGGTGCTGCTGATCATCGATGAAGTAAGGAAGAAACCTTCCTCTGCATAATAGAGCAGCTATTTGTCCACGTTGCGGCCTGACTCCAGCATTTCGGCCGCAGCTTCGTAGATCCCACCATCTCGGCGCCCTACGACCAGAACGACAATGTCTGGTGGGATCGCCTCGTCCCGCACCAAATAGACCAATCTGTAGCCGACGCCGCGTAGCTTGATCTTGTAGCAATCGACCAAGGGCGAGCGAAGCTGTGAGCCTGGTAGCCGTGGAGTCTCCAGCCGCTTTTTTAACGCGGCTTTGAACTGGGTCTTGAGCGAACCATCCAACCCATCCCACTCTTGCCGAGCCTCAGGCAGGAAGAATAGTTTGTACGACATTTACAGGTCGTCGAGGCTGACTTCGACAGCCTGGTCGAGGGATTTCAGGCGCGAGCGCACCAAGGGTTCGAGTTGGCGTTCGTCGTACAACTCGGCCATTTTCGCCATGAGCTCTGGGGAGACGGTGTAGAAGGCAGGGCGGTTGTGGTTGAGCACGGCCACCGGCTGTCCATGGGCCTCCTCGACCACCTTGCCAGGGTTCTGCTTGAACTCGGAGATGCTGACGCTCAGCAAGCTATGGATCTCTTCCATGCCGCCTCCTAAATAGGGCTAAATTCAGCCCTATTTTAACGGGAGCGGCGTGTAGTGTCCAGGTTCGAGTAGAGGGCCCGTTCATGCTGACAGGAGCCCCACGGGCTCCTGCGCGCAGGGGAAGGCGCGGCGAAGTGGAGCCGTATAATGAACCATTCCAATTTCCCCAGTCCGGCCCCATGTCCGACCTCGCCAACAAGCGCCTCGTCCTCGGTATGACCGGCGGCATCGCCTGCTACAAGATCTGCGAGCTGGTGCGGCGCCTGACCGAGCGCGGCGCGACGGTGGACGTGGTCATGACCGAGGCCGCGACGCATTTCGTCACGCCGGTCACGATGCAGGCGCTGTCTGGCCGGCCGGTCTACGTGGACCAGTGGGATGCGCGCATGCCCAACAACATGGCGCACATCAACCTGACGCGCGGCGCGGACGCGGTGCTGATCGCGCCCGCCAGCACCGATTTCCTGGCCAAGCTGGCGCACGGCATGGCCGACGACCTGCTGACCACGCTGTGCGTGGCCCGCGCCTGCCCGCTGCTGGTGGTGCCGGCGATGAACCGCGAGATGTGGGCCAATCCGGCCACCCAGCGCAACGCCGCGCAGTTGCGCGCCGACGGCGTCACGCTGCTGGGCCCGGCCGAAGGCGACCAGGCCTGCGGCGAAGTCGGCTCCGGCCGCATGCTGGAACCGCACGAGATCCTTGAAGACCTGATCGCCCACTTCCAGCCCAAGGTCCTGGCCGGCAAGCGGATACTGATCACGGCCGGCCCCACCTCCGAGCCGATCGACCCGGTGCGGGTGCTGACCAACGTGTCCTCGGGCAAGATGGGCTATGCCATCGCGCGCGCGGCGCGCGAGGCCGGCGCCGAGGTCACGCTGGTGTCCGGCCCCACCGCGCTGGCCGCGCCGCGCGGGGTGCGCCGGGTCGACGTGATGACGGCGCGCGACATGCTCGATGCCGTGATGGCGGACGTGCAAAATGCCGACATCTTCGTCGCCGTCGCGGCAGTGGCGGACTGGCGGGTCAAGGAGGTCAGCGCCAGCAAGCTGAAGAAGACCGACGGCGGCCCGCCGGCCCTGGAGTTCGTGCAGAACCCCGACATCCTGGGTACGGTGGCGGCCCTGCCGCGCCCGCCCTATTGCGTGGGCTTTGCCGCCGAGACCGAGGACCTGGCCCGCCACGCCACCGAGAAGCGCGCGCGCAAGCGCGTGCCGCTGCTGGTGGGCAACCTGGCCCAGGACGTGCTGGGCCGCGACGACACCACCCTGGTACTGTACGACGATGCCGGCGAACATCCGCTGGCCCGCCTGTCCAAGCTCGCGGCCGCGCGACAGCTGGTGGCAGAAATCGGCCGGCGCGCCGGCTCGTGAACGATCCGAGGAGGACCGTCATGCCCTTCGACGCGGAACCCCCAAACGGCGACTACGCCGCCTACATCGACAAGATGGTCAACCGCGGCGCTGGCACGCCAGGGGAACAAGGCCTGCTCAAGACCGGCACGGGCGGCTTCCGCTCGGCGCTGCGGCTGCCGGGCTCGCAGAAGGACACGCGCAGCCCGGGCCAGCAATACACCGCCGGCACCGGCATCCCGTCCGCCCCCACGGCGCCGTCGGCTCCCTCGGCCAACATGCCGGCCGGCGTCAGCGAACCGGCCTCGCAGTCCACGCTGGCGGCGCAGGGCAACAGCGCGGTCAAGGGCGCCGTGCAGGTCCTGCTGGGCGTGCTGTTCGGCTTCCTGACCATCGGCAGCATCGCTTCGGCGCTGATGGACCACGATCCGCTCGAACCCTTCAACATCGTCCGCACCCTTATCCTGTTCTTCGTCGCGCGCTCGCTGTTCCGGCGCGGTCGCCAGACGCTGCGCGGCGCGCAAGGCATACCCGGCACGACGCTGCCGCCCTTCGTGCCGCCCAACCGCAATCAACGTTCATCCCACCGCAACGCATGAAATCCGTAGACCTGAAGATCCTCGACGCGCGCATGCGCGACTACCTACCCGCCTACGCCACTCCGGGCTCCGCCGGCCTGGACCTGCGCGCCTGCCTGGAAGCCCCGCAAACCATCCAGCCCGGCCAGACCGTGCTGGTGCCCACGGGCCTGGCCATCCATATCGCCGATCCCGGCTACGCCGCGATGATCCTGCCGCGCTCGGGCCTGGGCCACAAGCACGGCATCGTGCTGGGCAACCTGGTCGGGCTGATCGATTCCGACTACCAGGGCCAGTTGATGGTCTCGACCTGGAACCGCGGACAGGAAGCCTTCGTGCTCCAGCCCATGGAACGCCTGGCGCAGATGATCATCGTACCGGTAGCCCAGGTGAGCTTCAACGTGGTGGACGATTTCACGGAATCCGACCGCGGCGCGGGCGGATTCGGAAGCACCGGCAAGCATTGACCGCGCGTCCATGGCGAAGACCGACAGCGAGGGGGCCGAGACGGATCTCGAGGCAGTGCGCATCTACGAGGCGCTGCGCAAACGCATTTTCCAGGGCGAGTTCCAACCCGGCCATGAGCTGAACCAGGTCCATATTTCGCAGAAATATGGCGTCAGCCGCACGCCGGTGCGCGAAGCGCTGCGCATGCTCCAGGCCGACGGGCTGGCCGAGGCACGCTTCAAGTACCGGATGACGGTCACCCAGCTCACGGCCGAGGAAGTCGACCAGATCTACGGACTGTGGATCGCCTGCCAGGCCATCGCCACCCAGGTTTCCATGGGGCGCCTGAGCCGGACCGAACTGGCCGCCTGCAAGAAGGTCGTGGACAGGATGTCGCGCCAGGACGACGAGCAGTCCAGCCACTGGCGCGACCTGCACCTGGATTTCCACCGCCGCCTGAACCGGCCCGCGGGCCGGATGTACATCGACAAGATGGACGAATACTGGCATCGGACCGAACGCGCGCGCTACTCGCTCGAACAGACCTCGCCCTCGCTCTTCGCCGACGACCTGGGCGACCATGCCGGGCTGCTGCACGCCTACGAAACCGAAGATCTCCAGGCGGCGCAGCGTATCCAGACCCTGCAGCTCGTGCGTTCGGCCACGGCGTCGATCAAGCTGATCGACCCGGACTACGCGCCGGTCTTCATGCAGAACGCGGTCGCGGTCCTGCGCGTGCGCCTGTAGTCCGGGGCGGGGTTCAGTCCATGAAGCGCCCGCCCGACATGTTCAGCGTTTCCCCCGTGATGTAGCCGGACAGGCGCGAGGTCAGGAACAAGGCCGCCGCGGCAGCCTCCTGCGAGCGCCCCACGCGCCCGACCGGGATGCCCTTGAGCACGTGCTCCAGGTCTTCCCCCGTCTTGGTCACCTGCACGTCGAACAGCGCGGTGGCGATGGCATTGACCGTAACCCCCTGCGGCGCCAGCTCGGCCGCCAGCGAACGGCTGAACGCGATCAGGCCGCCCTTGGCCGCGGCGTAGGGACTGACGCCCGGGTGCGCGCCGGTCTTGCCCGACATCGAGCAGAACGACAGCAGGCGCCCGAATCCGCGTCCCGCCATGCGCCCGGCGGCTTCGCGCAGCAACAGCACCGGCAGGACAAGCTCGTCGCGCGCGACCTGGGCGTACAGCCCCGGATCGAGGTCCAGCGCCTTGCCCACCGAGACCGGCGGCGAGACGAAGATCAAGGCATCGAGCGGACCATTGGCGGCCTCCACCCGATCCAGGAAATCGCGGATCGCGGCCGGATCCGCGCCGGCCGGCACGCGGTCGCCGGGCCGGTCCGCGCTGCTGCCGCCCGGCGCCAGATAACCGGCATGGACCCTGGCGCCATGCGCGTCGAAACCGTCGACCACGGCGGGCCCGACACCGCCCTCCGCCCCCACCACCAGCACCGACATGCCGGTGACGTCGATCACCGCGGGAAACTGCTGCGCGCCTGCCTGCATCGCCTTACTCCTCCGCCTTGATGTTGTATTGCGCGATGACTTCGCCGTAGCGCCGGAATTCCTTGCCGACGAATTCACGCATCTCGGCGGTCGTGGACGGCCGCATCGTCAGGCCGAACTTGTCGAGCTGGCCGCGTACGGGGTCGTTGCTGACGATCGCATGGATGTCGCGGTACAGCTTTTCGGCGATCGGCGCGGGAACGCCGGTCGGCAGCATGAAGCCGTACCAGGCCTCGGTCGAGAAGTCCTTCACGCCCAGCTCGGCGAAAGAAGGAATCTCGGGTGCATGGGAATTGCGCTGCTCGGCGCCCACCCCCAGCGCCTTCAACTGGCCCGAGGCCAGGTAGGGCTTGACGGTATGGGTGGCGATGAAGAACGCCTCGACCTGGCCGCCGATCAGATCGGTCACGGCCGGGGCCGTGCCCTTGTACGGCACGTGCAGGAACTCGGTGCCCGTCTTCTGCTGCAACTGAGCGATGAAGATGTGCGAGGGCGAGCCTATTCCGGCGCTGGCGAACGCCACCTTGCCGCGGTTGGCCTTGGCGTAGTCCAGGAACTCCGTCAGCGTATTGAAGCGCGACTTGCCCGACACCACCAGCGTCATGTCGCCATAGCCGGCGATGACCAGGGGCTGGAGGTCTCGCATCGGTACGAAGGTATCGGATTTCATCAGGTGGGCGGTCACCGAGATGTTGCTGCCCATGACGCCGACGGTATAGCCGTCGGGCTGCGACTGGGCCAGGACCTGGGCGCCCACGTGGCCCGACGCCCCGAGGCGGTTTTCCACCACGACCGGGACTTTCCAGACCTTCGTCAATTCTTCGCCGACCAGGCGGGCCAGGCGGTCAGGCCCCGTGCCCTGCGAGAAGGGCACGATGAACCGCACGGCCTTGTTGGGGAAATCGTCGGCCAGCGCCGCTGACGAACTCGCGGCACAGAAGAGGACAAGCAGGAATTTCCAGACTGAACGGGTAAGCATGGCAAGGACCTCTCATAGAAGCTCTACACAGGCACATCCACCGGCAGGCGCATAGCCTGCTCGGCATCCAGAGGCGATGGCCTTCAGGCCACCGTCTCGTCCACCAGTTTCCGTACGTCGACGCAGGCATCGAGGTTCGCGACCGCCGAGATCAAGGCCTCGGCCCGCGCGGCCCGGCCCGCCCCCAGGTTCTCCTTGAACTTCTCGACCAGGGTGTCGAACGAGATCGGCACGCCGGCCGACCCGGGCGCGGCCTCGCGGCCGCCGCTCCAGCGATGGCCGGACTCGTCCTCGATCACCACCTCCGACAACAGGTTGGACGGCGAGGCCTGCCCGGCCTGCACCACCTCGATGCGGCCATCCAGCAGCCGGCGCAGTTCGGGCGACTCGCGCAGCGGCGCCTCGAAGCTGGCCGGACTGATGCCGCCCTGCACCAGGGCGGCCGCCACGATATAAGGCAGGGAATGATCGGCCGCCTCGCGCGTGCGGGGCGCGAACGGATCGACGCGGATCTCGTACAGGTGGCGATACACGCCAGGATCGGCATGCACCGTCACCCTGGCGATCGCGTCCGGCGACCGCCCTGCCTCCCGCCACGCGGCACGCGCGCGCAGCGCCGACTGGATGGCGCTCTGGCCGCGCGATCCGACCGGCCAGCGCTTGAAGCTGCCGCGGGCAATGCCCTCGAAGCGCTCGATGCCCTGAATGCGCCGCACGGCCTGCTCGGCCTCGTCGGCGGTGGCCTGCAGCTTGGCGAGATAGCCGAACTTCCCCTCGAAGGGACGAACCACGCCCTCCACGCCGCACTTGGCCAGATAGCAGGCGTAGATCGCGTGCCGCACACCGTCGCCGCCGTTGAAGCGCTTCCACATGGTCAGCTCGCCATGCGCATCGAACTCGGAGGACTCCGCTTCCAGCGACGGATAGTTCGCGTTCACGGTGATCGAGAATGCCTGCCGGAACTGCGCATGGTCGAGTTCCAGCATGCCGCCGATCGCGGCCGTGGCGCCCAGCGCGGTCAGGCACGGGTAGTCCCAGCCGGCCCGGTCGGGATCGATGTAGTCGCTCATGGCCACGATCATCTCGTAGCCCAGGCACAGGGCCCGTGCCACGTCCAGGCCGCCCGCGCCGGCCGACTCCGCCACGGCAATCACGCCGGTCAGGATGTCGCTGGGATGCGCGCCACCCAGGCGGCCGAGATAGAAGTCGTTGAAATCGTAGGCACGCAGCGGCGGGCTGTTGAGCAGCGCGGCGTGTTCGATGCCGACACGCTCGCCGGTTCCCCACAGCCTGGCTCCGCCTTCGGGCACCGGGAAACAGGCGGCGAACTTGCGCGCGCGCTGGGCGGCGCGGTGGTCCAGCGCGCCCAGCACCACGCCGAACGAATCCAGCACGATTTTCCTGACGGCGTCGCGGCAGACGGCATCGATCTCGAAGCGGCGGGCACGGATACAGAACGCGGCCAGGTGGTCAAGAAACGCATCGTTGGGAGAGACAGCGCGCATGCGGAATTCCTGTGGCGAAGGGTTGACGGCGGATCAGCGGGTGATGCGGTATTTCTGCGTGCCCAGGCCGGCGATGCCCAGTTCGACCAGCTCGCCGCCCCGCAGGTAGCGCGGGGGCTTCATGCCCAGGCCGACGCCCGCCGGCGTGCCGGTGATGACGAGGTCGCCCGGTTCCAGGGTCATGCACTGGCTCAGGTAGCTGACGATGGCCGGGCACTTGAAGATCATCTGGCGGGTATTGCTCTGTTGCACCCGCTCGCCATCCACCGAGAGCCAGATGTCGAGCGCGTGCACGTCGGCGATCTCGTCGTGCGTCACGAGATAGGGCCCGACGGGGCAGAAACGATCGAAGCTCTTGCCCTTGTCCCACTGGCCGCCGCGATCGAGCTGGAAAGCCCGGTCGGACAGGTCGTTGGCCAACACGTAGCCGAAGATGCTGCCGGCCGCCTCGACCTCGGACACGTCGCGGCAAGGCTTGCCGATGACGATGCCCAGCTCGACTTCCCAATCCATCTTCTCGGCCCTGGCCGGCCTGGGCACGTCGTCGTACGGTCCGGACAGCGTCGACGGCGCCTTCATGAACACCACGGGCTCGGCCGGAATCGCCATGCCGGATTCCTTGGCATGGTCGACGTAGTTCAGGCCGATGGCGATGATCTTGCCCGGCCGCGCCAGCGGCGATCCCAGGCGCGGCGTCCCGTCGACCCGGGGCAGGCGCTCGGCGTCGACCGCGCCCAGGCTGTCCTGGAGGCCACGCGCCATGGCCCGTGGATCGATGTCCCGCAGCAGTCCGGACAAATCCCTCAACCCGCCCTGCCCGTCCAGCATGCCCGGCCGCTCGCACCCTTGGGCGCCATACCTGACCAACTTCATGTGCCGTGCTCCCCGTGTATCAGTAGATGAAGGCGAGATTGCCCTGCCAGCCCGCGCGGTCGAGCAGGTGGACGCGTTTCTCGTGGATCCGGAATCCCTTGTCGCCGCGGCGCAGGAGATAGTCGACGCGGGCGACGATGGCGTTCTTCTCGCCCAGGCCGACCTGGGTCCAGTCGCCGCCGCGGGTCTCGTGGATCAACTGACTGCTCGATACGGACCAGAGGCCGTCGCGCTCGTCTGCCACCACGTTCGAAACGAAGTGCAGCGTACGCGACGGCGGCTGCTGCGCCGGAAACCAGTGATTGACCAGGTGATACACGCGTTCTTCGCGGGCCATCCTGTCGTCGTTGACGATGG
Organism: Pigmentiphaga sp. H8; assembly: GCF_003854895.1. Lineage (NCBI taxonomy): Bacteria > Pseudomonadati > Pseudomonadota > Betaproteobacteria > Burkholderiales > Alcaligenaceae > Pigmentiphaga > Pigmentiphaga sp. H8. The sequence goes on from NZ_CP033966.1 coordinate 3,858,619, forward strand.
CGGCCTGCCGCCCCGGCAGCGCCTCGTCCACCAGGGGCACGATGTAGAGGCCGTCGTCGTCGAACAGGCTCAGCCAATCGTCGAGCCGCCGGTCGTCCAGCAACCGGGCTTCGCGATAGATGAACTGGGTGATGTCTTGCAACATTGCGCTTTCCATACTCGATTCCCGCCTCAAGCGTGCTTCGATGCCTGCCGCATCATGTTTTCCCAGGCCCGCCACAGAGCGCGCTGCGGCGCTTCGCTGGACGGCAGGCCGCGGTAGTCGCCGCTCTCGGTCCTCTCGTCGCTGTCCATGCCGCGGTCGAACACCAGCCACTCCACGCTGCTGGCGCGCAGGCCCTGCGTCACGCGGGCGAATATCTCGGTGTCGTCGGCCATGCCGAAACCCGACGGCCCGTAGAACCGCTCCTGGCTGCGCAGCATGCCGGCGTTGAACGCATCGGGCGCACCCTCGATCTCGTAGGGGTAGATCAGCACCTCGGTCTCGTCGACCGAGATCGGACGCCAGACCCGGATCTGCTGGTGGATCATGCCCATGCTGGGGAATACCGTGGAGGTCGCCTTGGCGGTGATGCCCGCGAAGGCCGCTTCGCCGTGCCTGTCCAGCAATTCGCGATACATGCGTCCGAACTCGCCGTCGAGCAGATAGCCCGGATCGGCCGCCGGCACCCGCGCGAAGCCATGCCCTTGCCGGCAGGACCAGGTCTCGCCGCGAAAGCGCTGCTCCCGCATCTCGCGCGAACTGCGTCCCTTGTGCACGCCGAAGTCGCCGGTGCTGTCGCCGTACTTCGCCTGCAGCTTCACGAAGGCGCCGTGGGTATGCATGAAGTGGTAGGCGTCGACGATGTTCTCGGTCTGCAGCTTCCAGTTGCCCTTGTATCGACAGACGTAGGGCTTGGAGGCGATCGCGATGCGCCCCACCGGCGAGAGGTCGAGCTTGGCATCGATGACGGCCTTGAGCTCGCCCAGGTAGGACGCCAGCGGCTCGATGCCGGCGTCGAGCGACACGAACAGAAGGCCGCGGTAGCTTTCCATGCGCGGCACGCGCAGCAGGCCTTGCGGTTCGAGGAAGTTGGCGCCGTAGCCGCCGGGGTCGCCCCGCTCGGACACCAGGCGCGTCCTGCCCGCGAGGTCGAAGATCCAGCCGTGGTACGGGCAGCGCATTTCCTGCACGACGCCCTGCGGCTCGCGCAGCAGGGTCGCGCCGCGGTGCATGCAGCGGTTGAAGAAGGCGCCGATCTTCCCTTCCTTGTCGCGGATCACAACGATGGGCTGGCGGCCGGCGTAGGCGGTCTTGAAACTGCCCGCCGACGCAAACTCGGATTCGTGTCCGACGTAGATCCAGGTCCGCTCGAAGATGCGCTTCATCTCCAGCTCGAAGACGTCCTCGTCCGTATACGCCTCGGTGCGGACCAGGAACTGCTGCCCGGGTATCTCGCGGACGTAGTCCCCAACATCGATCTCTGGTGTCCTGCTCATGCTTGCCTTTGACACTATCTCTGTCGTGAAAAAGTGGATACACTTTTAGTCTGTTGGCAGCCAGAATCTTTGTCAATCACTTTTCGTTCGAATCCACGCCCATGCGTGAAAACCCCCAACGGGAGGCAGTCATGTCCAAAGTCCTTCGCCTGGCGATCGCCGAAAAACGCACCGTGTTCGGCGGATGGTGCGCGCTACCTTGCGCCTTCGGCGCGGAACTCCTGGCTGCGGGAGGACTGGACTACGTCTGCGTGGACCAGCAGCACGGCCTGATCGACTATGCCGACGTCACGCCCATGTTCACCGCCATCGAACGCGCCGGCGCCATTCCCGTGACGCGGGTGCCCGCCTCGACCGACTGGATGATCGCCAAGGCGCTGGACGCGGGCGCGCAGGCCGTGATCGTGCCGATGTGCGAGACGCCCGAGCAGGCGGCCGCCGCGGTCGCGGCCTGCCGCTACCCGCCCACCGGCATCCGCTCCTACGGCCCCATCCGTTCGGCGCTGGTGCGCCAGGCGCGCGATACGGCCACGCTGGGCGACGAGCCCATGTGCTTCGTGATGATCGAAAGCCGCCGGGGGCTCGACAACCTGGAAGCCATCGTCGCCACGCCCGGCCTGGACGGCATCTACGTCGGCCCGGCCGATCTGGCGCTGGGACTCGGGCTGGAGCCCGACCTGGACAAGCCGGAGAAGGAACATGCCGACGCCGTCGCGGCCATCCTCGAGGCCTGCCGCCGCCATGGGCGCGTGGCGGGCATCCAGTGCTCGGGAGGCGCCTCGGGACGCCGCTATGCCGACCAGGGATTCGGCTTCATCACCATCGCCAAGGACAGCGCGCTGCTCCAGGCAGGCACGCGGCAGGAGCTGGCGCGTGCCCGCGGCGACGCGGCCAATCCCGCCGCATCGGGCTACACCTGAAGCCGCCGTTGCGGGGCTGCCACATACCCGTAAATTTACCCGGGTAATATTGAAATTCTATTTTTATCCGGGTAAATTATCACCACTTTCTTTCTTGTGGTGAATGCCATGACTGCCCTGACCTGCACCGCCTTCGGCGGCCATCGCCTGCTCGCGAGCGGCCTCTTGCGCGACGTCGCGCTGGCCGTGCGGCGTGCCGCGCGCGCGCCGGACCACGCGCCGATTCTCATCTTCGACGACGCGACCGGGAAAGCCTTCGACATCGACACGCGCGGCTCGGAACGCGAGGTGCTGGCACGCCTGGGTCCGCCGCCGTCAGCCGTCCCCGACGAAGCCAGCGCAGCCGAGCAACCCCTGGCGCCACGAGGCAAGGGTCGGCCCAGGCTGGGCGTGGTCGCGCGCGAGGTCACGCTGCTGCCGCGCCACTGGGAATGGCTCAATGCCCAGCCCGGCGGCGCGTCGGTGGCGCTGCGCAAGCTGGTGGAGGAGGCCCGCCGCGCCCACGCGGACCAGGACGGCCAGCGGCGCGCGCGCGAGGCGGCCTACCATTTCATGTCCGCCATGGCGGGCGACCTGCCCGGGTTCGAGGAAGCCGCCCGCGCGCTGTTCGCGGGCGACGGCGAACGCTACGCGGCGCAGCTGCGCGACTGGCCGGCCGACGTGCGCGACTACGCGCTGCGCCTGGCGACGGATGCTACCCCTCGATGACGGCGACGACCTGGCCTTCCTCGACCGGGTCGCCCTCGCCCACGCGCAGTTCCAGTACCGTCCCGGCGGCGGGCGCCGGGACGGGGATCTCCATCTTCATGGACTCCACGATCAACAGCGCCGCCTCCGCCTCCACGGCCGCCCCCACGCAAGCCTCCACCTTCCACACGGTGCCGGTGATTTCCGATAGCACTTCGATACGCGCCATGCCGCCCTCCCTTGTCTATGTCCGCCGGCCTTACGCGGCGTTCGCCGCGGCGGCCGCCTTCATGTCCCGCACGACCTCGGCCGCCAGGCCGGTGTCGATGTCCGCGTTGACGAACCGTTCGTTGCGCAGCAGCGCCAGCACGAACGGAATGTTGGTCCTGACCCCCTCGACCACCGTGGCGCGCAGGGCCTCCTCCAGCGCGGCCAGCGCGCGCGGGCGATCCTCGGCATGCACGATGAGCTTGGCGATCATGGGGTCGTAGTACGGCGTGACGCGGTTGCCCTGGGCATAGCCGGTCTCCACCCGTATGCCGGGGCCGGACGGCCATTCCAGCCTGGCCAGCGGCCCGGGCGAAGGCAGGAAGCGCAGCGGGTCCTCGGCATAGATGCGCGCTTCGATCGCGTGGCCGTTCAGGCCGACCGAGGACGGCAGCACCGCATCCAGCCGTTCGCCGAAGGCCAGCCGCACCTGGGCCTGCACGAGGTCGATGCCGGTGACCGCCTCGGTGACCGCGTGCTCCACCTGCAGCCGGGTGTTCATTTCCAGGAAGTTGAAGCCGCCCTCGCCGTCGTACAAGGTCTCGACCGTGCCGATCACATCGTAGCGCATGTCGGCCAGGATGCGGGTGACACGGTCGGCCGCGGCATCCAGCGCGGCGCGCGGCAGACCGGGCGCCGACGCTTCTTCCACGACCTTCTGGTGGCGCCGCTGGACCGAGCATTCCCGCTCGTACAGATGCCGCACGTTGCCGTGCCGGTCGGCCAGCACCTGGAACTCGATGTGCCGGGGCCGCTCGACCAGGCGTTCCAGGTAGAGATCGGCGCAGCCGAAGCTGCGCTGGGACAGCGAACGCGCCTGCGCGACGGCGGCCAGCAGTTGCGCGTCGTCGTGCGCGGCCAGCATCCCTATGCCGCCACCGCCGCCGGCGGGCTTGACCAATACCGGATAGCCGATACGCCGCGCGGCCGCCAGGGTCGCCTCGGCATCGTCGTCCAGCAGCCCGGAACTGGGCCCCAGCGGCATGCCGCGCGCGGCCATCAGGTCGCGGGCCCGGGTCTTGTGGCCCATGGCCTCGATCCAGTCCGCGCCCGGCCCGATGAAGCCAGCGCCCTGCTCGGCCACGCGGCGCGCGAAGCCGGCGTTCTCGGACAGGAATCCATAGCCGGGGTGCAGGCCGTCGGCCCCCGTGTCGGCCAGCACCGCGAGCAGCGCGTCCTGGTTCAAGTAGCTGGCGCGCGCATCGGCGGGCCCGATCGCGCGGGTTTCGTCGGCCAACGCCAGATAGGGCAGGTCGCGGTCCGCCTCGGAATACACGGCAACGGTCCGGATACCGAGCTGCTTGAGCGCGCGCAGCACGCGGGCTGCGACCGCGCCGCGATTGGCCACCAGCACCTTATGGAACATGGCGGTCGCTCCTCATGCCGGCTCCCCGGATGCGCCGCAGGCCACGATGCCGCGCTCGACCAGGGCGTCGATCTCGCGCGGCGACAGTTGCAGTTCGTCGGCCAGCACCTGCCGCGTATCCTGGCCCAGGTCCGGGCCCGTATGCATGATCTGGCCGGGGGTGTCGCTCAGCCTGGGCACGATGCCGGGATGATGCAGCGAGCCCAGCTCGGGATGCGGGATTTCCGGCAGCATGCCGCGCGCGGCGAACTGCGGATCCTCGAAGATGTCGGCCATCGTGTAGACCCGCGACACCGGCACTTCCGCCTCGAGCAGCATGCGCTCGATCTCGCTGCCATCGTGCTGCAGCGTCCATTCGCTGACGACGCTGTTGCAATAGGGAATGTTCGATCCGCGCGCGCGGATCGAACTCATGCGCGGATCATCGATCAGCTCGGGGCGGCCCATGACGGCGATCAACCGTTCGAAGGTGGGATTGCTGTTGGCGGCGATCAGCACATAGCCGCCGTCGCGGGTGGGATACAGGCTGTTGGGCGCCATGTTGGGCAGGTTGGGGCCTACCCGCTTGGGAATCAGATTCAGGGTCTTGAACGCGGGCACGTAGACTTCCATCTGCGTGAACGCCGTCTCGTACAGGGCCACGTCCACCACCTGCCCCTTGCCCGTGCGGGTCCGGTTCAGCAGCGCCGATACCGTGCCGAACGCGGCATAAACCGCCGACAGGTAATCGGTCGTGGCCACCGCCACGCGCGCCGGCGGCCGGTCGGGATCGCCGGTCAGGTGGCGCACGCCGGCCATCGCCTCGCAAATCGCGCCGTAGCCGGGCCGCATCCTGTAGGGGCCGCTCTGGCCATAGCCGCTGATGCGCACCATGACCAGGCCCGGGTTGTCACGCGACAAGTCCTCGTAGCCCAGCCCCAGCCGCTCCATCACGCCGGGCCGATAGTTCTCGACCAGCACGTCGGTCTTGGCCGCCAACCGGCGCACCAGGTCCCGGCCTTCCTCGGTCTTCAGGTCGATCACCATCGCACGCTTGTTGCGCAGGGCCGTGGCGGCGTACAGCGACACATCGCCCACGTGCTTGCCCATGTTGCGCAGCGGATCGCCGCTGGGCGGCTCGACCTTGATGACGTCCGCGCCGAAATCCGCCAGGATGCGCCCGCACGCGGGACCGGCCACCGTGGAGCAGATCTCGATCGCCTTGTAGCCGCTCAGCGGGCCGGTATGCCCGGTCAGCCTGGCATTGCTCATTTGCCCGCCCCCAGCAGGCCCAGCTTGGCGACGATCTCGCGCATGCCCTGGTACTCCTCTTCGTAGAACCGCGCCGCGTCGCGGTGCCCCATGAAATTGGGCCGGCTCTGGTTGGTCTCGGCCAGTTGCTCCCACATCGGCGACTTGCTCATGCGCCGGCACATGTCTTCCCAGAACTGGATCTGGTCCTCGGAGATGCCCTTGGCGGCGACGATGCCCATGGCCGAACTGAAGGTCGAATCGATGCCCTGCTCCTTCCACGTCGGCACGTCCGCGAACTGCCCGCCCAGCCGCTGGCCCGCGCTGACCGCGAGCACGCGAATCTTGCCGGCCTTCTTCAGCGCGATGACGTTGGGCGTGGTGGCGGCCACCACGTCCAGGTGGCCGCCCACCAGCGCGACCATGGACTCGGCCGAGGACTTGAACGGCGCCACCACGAGCTTGCGCACGTCCACGCCCGCCGCGCCCAGGGCCTTGGCGGTGCCGATGTGGATGTGATTGCCGATGCTGGTGGCCACGCCTATGCGCTGGCTGGTGGGATCCTTGCGCAGCCGCTCGGCCAGATCGGCCGCGGATTGCACGGGCGACTCCGTGCGCACCGCCGCCACCACGAACTCGTCCTGGATCACGGCGATGGGAGTCAGGTCCCGATGGGGCAGGATGTCGAGATTGCCTGTCAGGTAGCTCGAGATGTAGCCGTGGGAATTGATCGACAGGTAGTGCGGATCGGCCCGTTTCTGCAACAGCACTTCGAAGGCGATCTTGCCGTTCGCCCCCGGCTTGTTGGTGACCAGGAAGGTCTTGCCGCCCGGCACGTGGCTTTCGTCGTAGAACTGCTTCATCGCCCGGCCGGTCTGGTCCAGCGCGCCGCCCGGCCCGGCCGGCACGACGAACTCCACGTTCTGGTCCGGCCGCCACGCGGCCCACGCGGGCCGTGCCGCCGCCCCCAGCAGCAATCCCCCCATGCCCGTCCCCAGCGCGGCGATGGCGCGGCGGCGGCCCTGATAGATAGTCTCCATGCTTCCCTCCTGACGGGAATGTGGTCTACGCGATCACTTCGGTCTCCAGCAAACGGCGGATCTCCCGCCAGTTCTCTTCCAGGCGACTGGCGAAAAACTGTTCAGCGGCGTCGGCATCGCCGCGCCGGATGGCATCGATGGCGCCGCGCCACAGGACGATGGAACGGCGGCGCCGATCCCGGGACTTCAGCCCCAGGCTGGTGTAGCGCAGCATCTGCATGGACAGCGAGGCGATCAGCGGGAACAGGCGGTCGTTGCCGCACAGCGCCGCGCACAGCAGGGTCATCTGGGCCGCGGTCTCGCCGTAGCGGCGCGCGGCGGCCGGATCGTCGGCCGTCTCGCCCAGGGTGCAGAAACCGATCTCCAGCAGCTCCAGCAGCCGCTCGGGACGGTGCTCGGCGGCGCGGCGCCCGACCAGGCGCACCAGGCTGGCGCGCACCTCGAACAGATCCTGGATTTCCTTCTGCGCCAGGAAGGTCGCGCGGGCGCCCCGCCTGGCGTGTATGCGCACCACGCCCTCGCGCTCCAGCAGACGCATGGCCTCGCGCACCGGACTGCGGCTGACGCCGAACTGCTGGCCGATTTCCTGTTCGCGTATCCATTCGCCCGGGGCGATGGCATGCGAGATGATGCGGTCGCCAACGCTGGCCGCGATCTGCTCGGGCAGCGTCAGCGTGTTGGACGGCCCGGCGAACACCCACCAGAACGCGATGGGCGTGCCGCGGTCCTCTTCGAAGGCCTGCAGGAACGCCGCGGCGCGGCTGGTGTCGGGCGGCGCGGGCCGTGCCGGTGTCACGGGCGCACTCCCGCGCGCAGCTTGGGCCCCAGCGTGGTCCGCAGCCGGCCCTGCGCGGCATCGATGAACTGGCACAGGTAGGGCCGTGTCTCGCGGGGATCGATCAGGTCTTCGACCGCGAAGGCCTCGGCGGTGCGGAAGGGCGAGGACAGCGCCCGCAGTTCGGCCTCGATCTCGGCTTCGCGCGCGGCCGGATCGGCGGCGCCCTGGATGTCGGCCCGGTAAGCCGCCTTGACGCCCCCTTCGATGGGCAGCGAACCCCAGCTGGCGGACGGCCAGGCGATCTTGAAGTTCAGCCCGGCGCGGTCGATCACGCTGCCGCCCGCGACGCCGAAGCACTTGCGCACCAGCACCGTGTAGATCGGCACCGTGGCCTGCGCCAGCACGTAGCGCTGCTGGATGCCGAAGCGCATGATCGCCTCGGATTCGGACTCGACGCCGATCAGCAGGCCCGGTACGTCGACGAAGAAGACCAGCGGGATGTTGAAGGCATCGCACAGGTCGATGAAATGCGTCTGCTTGCGTGCCGCCTTCACGTCGACGATGCCGCCGAACATGGGGTTGTTCGCCACCACGCCCACGACCTTGCCGTTCATGCGCGCCAGCATCGTGATGACGGCCCGGCCGAAGCCCGGCTGGATCTCGAACTCCGACCCGCGGTCCACGACCATGCCCACCAGCTTCTTCATGTTGTAGGCCTGGCGCTCGGAACGGGGCACGATGTCGACCAGCGCGTCCTCGCAGCGGTCCACGGGATCGCCCGACATCAGCACGGGCGGCAGTTCCCAGGCGTTCTGCGGCATGTACGACAGGAAGCGCCGGATCTGCGCCAGGCAGGTTTCCTCGTCCGGCGCCACGTTGTCTATGGTGCCGGCGGTGTCGGCGGCGATCTTGGCGCCGCCCAGGTCGTTCTTGTGCAGCTTGACGCCGAAGGCACGCTCGACCACCGGCGGGCCGGCGGCGAATATCTGGCTGCTGTCGCGCACCATGACGGTCCAGTGGGCCAGCATGGCGCGCCCCGCCGGGCCGCCCGCCACCGTGCCCATGACCGCGCTCACCACGGGCACCATGCCCATCAGCGACACCGAACGCTCGAAGCCATCCTGGCCGTAGCCGGGCGTGACCGAATAGCCCTTGCGCTTGACCGTGTTGACGGTGCCGCCAGTGCCGTCGATCAGGTTGACCAGCGGGATCCGGTAGTGGAAGGCCAGGTCCTCGACGAAGCCGCCCTGCCCACCCTTGCGGCGGTCGCTGCCGAAGCCGGTGCCGGCGCGGATGGTGTAGTCCTCGCCCCCCACCGCCACGGGCCGGTCGGAGATACGCCCCAGGCCCATGACATAGGGCGCGGGCTCGAAGCCGGTCAGCTTGCCTTCCGTGTAGACCGCCCGCCCCGCCAACTGCCCCACCTCTTGGAACGAACCCGCATCCAGCAGCTTGCCGATGCGCTCGCGCACCGTGAGCTTGCCGGCCTCGTGCTGGCGCGCCACCGACGCCTCGCCACCGCATGCCCGCGCCAGTTCCCGCCTGCGCCGGATCTCGTCCGCTTCCGCCCGCCAGCTCATGCCGTCTCCTGGGATCGGTGAAATTCAGCTCACTATAATTGCCTGTTTTATTATTGTCGACAATTTTATTGAACAAGAAAAAAGGCGGACTCCCTGTCCGCCCCTTGCCCCGCCTACCTGCTCTTGCCTTCCCCTTCGTACGCGAATTTGCCGTCGCGCACGATACCCATCACGCGCGAACGTTCGTCGAAACCCTGGTGGTCGCTGGCCGAGATGTTCAGCACACCGTTGGGCACGGTCAGGTTGGAGGTCGACTCGATCGCGTCGCGCAGCGCGGCGCGGAAGGCCGGCGTCCCGGGCTTGGCCCCCTTCTTCAGCGCGCGCCCCACGGCGTCGTCCAGCAGCATCCAGGCGCCCCAGGCGTCGCCCGCGAACTGGGTGACCGAGCCGGCGCCGAACTTGGCTTCATAGCGGTCGACGAACTCGGTGGCCACCTTCTTGACCGGATGCGAGGCCGGCAGGCCGTGCGCCACCACACCGGGGCCGGTCGGGAACAGCGTGCCTTCCACGGCCTTGCCGCCCAGGCGCAGGAACTCGGGCGTGGCGATGCCATGGGTCTGGTAGAGCTTGCCGCGGTAGCCGCGGTCCACCAGCGTCTTCTGCGGCAGCAGCGCCGGCGTGGACGAGGCCGCCACCAGGATGGCGTCGGGCTTGGCCACCATCAGCTTGAGCACCTGACCGGTCACCGAGGTGTCGGTGCGGTTGTAGCGCTCGTTGGCGACGACCTTGATGCCGGCCTTCTGCGCCAGCGGCGAGAACTCGTTCCACCAGCTCTCGCCGTAGGAATCGTTGAAGCCGATGAAGCCGACCGTCTTCACGCCGGCGCGGGCCATGTGGCCGACGATGGCGCTGGCCATGAGCGAATCGTTCTGCGGCATCTTGAACGCCCATTTGCGCTTGGCATCGGCATGGGGCTCGATGATGGAGGCGTTGGCCGCCAGGGCCACCATGGGCGTCCGGCTTTCGGCGATCACGTCCAGTACCGCCAGCGCGGCCGGCGTGGTGTTGGGGCCGACCAGGACGTCGATGTGCTGCTCGGACGTGAGCTTGCGCACGTTGGTAACGGTGTTGGTGGGGTCGGACGCATCGTCCAGAATGATGTAGTTGGCCTTCTCGCCGCCCAGCGTGGGCGGCCACATCATGACCACGTTCTTGGACGGGATGCCGATCGCCGCGGCCGGACCGGTGGTGGCGAGGTCGATGCCGACGGTAATGTCCGCTTTCGCGGCCGACGCCAGCGCCAGCCCGGCCAGCAGGAAGCCGCGCAATGCCCATGATTTCATTTGAACCCCCGGAATGAGAACCGGCCGGAAAAAACCCACGCGGTGGGGCCGGCCATGTCCGCTAGTTTACGCCGCCGGGGGGGGGCGGCGGCGGGCCGTTCCCGGGTCATTCGAGCAGGTCCGCCCCCAGCTCGCCGGAGGCGATGCGCACGTCCACTTCCGCTTGCATCACGGCCTCGAGCAGGTCCAGATAGGTGTTCTTCTTCTCGGCCACGGCCTGGATCGCATCGACCAGGTCGAGGATGCTGCCCCGGCCCAGCGTGTAGGAATCCTGCGCCATCTGCCGCAGCCGGGGGATCATGGACAGGCCTTCCTTCTCGAAGCGGTCGGCCAGTTGCTGGCGGCGGCTGAGCTGCTCGGTGGCGCGGCGCAGCTCGCTTTCCGCGGCCACGACGATGGCGCGGCTGCGCAAGCGCATGCCATCGGCCTCGGCGGCGGCACGCGCGATGGGGCCCTGATTGCGATCGAACAGCGGAATGGCCACCGATACGCCGTACTCGGTGCTGCGGCCTTCGCTGTTGTTCAGCCGCCCGACCATGAAGGTGGGCGTGGGATAGGCCTGGCGCCGTTCGGCTTCCAGCTGTTTCTCGGCGAAGGCCTGCTGGGCCAGTGCGGCGCGCACCGTGGGCAGGCGGTTCTGCGCCTGCGGCCAGATGGCGTCGAAGTTCAGCGCCGTCCAGTGCGAGACGATGGAACCGGCCGCGCGCGGCCGCCATGCCGGCGCGCCCACGGCGGCCGCCACCCGGGCCGACGCCTGCAGCGTCTCGGCCTGGGCCTGGGCCAGTTGCGCGTCCAGCGAGGCACGCTCCACCTCGAGCCGGGTCAGGTCGTAGCGGCTGCGGGCACCCGCCTGCACCTGCCCCTGCACGATGCGGAAGGCGCCTTCCAGGTCGTCCTTGGCGTCCAGCCAGCGCTTCTCGCGTTCCTGCGACACCAGCAGCGACATGAAATCCCGCGCCGCGTCCTGCAAGGCCTGGGCATAGACCAGGCGCAGTTGCGCCCGGGCCGCCTCGACCCCGCTCTTGGCGCTCTCGATGCGGGCGCCGCGCTGGCCGAAGATGGGAATGTCCTGCGAGATCGTGGTTTCCTTCTCGCCCCGCTTGTGGGTGTAGCCCACGCTGGGGTTGGAGAAGGTCTGCGCCGTCATCAGGTCGGCCTCGGCCATCGCCACCTGCGTGCGCTCGGCCTGCAACGCGGGGCTGGAGGTCTTGACCAGCTCCAGCAGTTGGGGCAGCGACACCTCGGTGCCCAGCGCCGGGGGAATATCGGCGGCCCGCGCGGCCGGCAGGCACAGCGCCACCAGCAGGATACCTAGATACTTACGCATGATCGTTGTCCATAGTTGCCGCGTCGCGCTCCTCGGCGGTCAGCATGCGCCGGGGCCCCAGCCAGGCGTACAGCACGGGCAGGACGAACAGCGCCACCAGCGGCAGCACCGCCATGCCCCCCACCACCACGGAGGCGAACGGACGCTGGGTCTCGCTGCCCACGCCGGTGGACAAAGCCATCGGCAGAAGGCCGATCAGGCCCAGCAGCGCCACCATCAGGATGGAGCGCATGCGCTCGGCGGCCCCCTCGATCAACGCCGGGATCAGCGCCACGCCTTCGCGCCTCAGGTTCTCGACCGCGCTCAGGACCAGCAGGCCGGCCAGCGCCACCTGCCCCAGGAGCGCGATGAAGCCGATCGCCGCGCTGATGGACAGGTCGATGCCGGTCAGGTGCAGCGCGATGATGCCGCCTATCATGGCGAACGGCGCGGTCAGCAGGATGATGGATGCGCTGCGGGCGCTGCCCAGGGCGCTGAAGAGCAGGACGAACACCACCAGCAGCGAAAGCGGCACGACGATCTTCAGGCGCGCCGAGGCCCGCTGCTGGTTCTCCCACTGGCCGCCCCACTGGGCGATGTAGCCCTCGGGCATCTTCACGTCCTTCTTGAAGGCGGCGATGGCATCCTTCACGACCGAGCCCATGTCGCGCCCCTGGACGTTGAACTTCAGCGCCATGTAGCGTGCGTTGCCCTCGCGGAAGATCGAGGAGTTGCCCACCTTGAAGCTGATGCTCGCCAACGCGTGCAGCGGCACGTAGGTGCCGTCGGGCGCCGAGACCTGAATCTCGCGTATGCGCGCCTCGTCCATCCGGTCCACATACGGCAGGCGCACCCGCACGGGCACGCTGCGCTCGCCTTCCCAGGCGGTGGTGACCACCTTGCCGGCCAGCGCGGTCTCGACCGCGGTATCGGCCACTTCCATGGAAATGCCGTAGCGGGCCAACGCGTCGCGGTTGAACTCGATGTGCAGCTGCGGCGCCGGGGCGTCGCGGTACAGGTCCAGGTCGACCACGCCGTCGATATGGCTGACGACTTCCTTGGTTTGCTGCAGGATGCCGCGCATGGTCTCGATCTCGGTGCCGAACACCTTCAGCACCACATGGCCGCGCGCGCCCGAGGTCGATTCCTCGACGCTGTCGCGGATGGGCTGGGCGAAGTTGAACTGCACGCCCGGGATGTCGGCCAGCGACTGGCGCATCTGGGCCACCAGTTCGTCCTTGGTCAAGCCCTTGCGCCACTGCGCGCGTTCCTTCAGGCGCACCAGCACCTTGGCGACATTGATGGTCTCGTTGTCGGTGCCGTCCTCCGGCCGCCCCTGCTCGCTGGTAACGGAAATGGCCTCGGGCACCTCTTTCAGCCGCGTGCGTATGGTGCGCAGCAGCTCCTGCCCTTTCTCCAGCGAAATCGACGGCGGCATCTGCACGAGCACGTAGGCGTCGCCCTCGTCCAGCTCAGGCAGGAACTCCGTGCCCAGGTGCGAGCCGGCATACAACCCCAGCAGCAGCGCCACCATAGCCCCGGCAAACACGTTGCGCCGGTTGCGGCCGCTTTCCAGCACGCGCGAGATCCAGCGGGAATACGCATGATGCATGCGCAGGAACACCGCCGGTTCGGGCGCCACCACGTCCTTGGGGCGCAGCAGCAGCGCGCACAGCGCGGGCACCAGCGTCAGCGCGAACACCAGCGCGCCGATCAGCGCGAAGGTATAGGTCATGGCCAGCGGGCGGAAGATGCGCCCCTCGATGCTTTCCAGCGAAAACACGGGGATCAGCGCCGCGATCACGATGGCCATCGCGAACAGCGTCGGCTTGGCCACCGACATGGCGGCCTCGATGATCAGCTCGAACATGTCGCGGCGCGAAGAGGGTTTTCGCAGCCTGGCCTTGTGGATGATGGCCTCGGTCAGCACCACCGCGCCGTCGACGATGATGCCGAAGTCGATCGCCCCCATGGAAATGAGGTTGGCCGGCATGCCCAGGAAGTGCAGGCCTATGAACGCCACCAGCAGCGACAGCGGAATGACCACCGCGACGATGAGCGAACCGCGCAGGCTGCGCAGGAACAGCCACAACACGCCCACGATCAGCGTCGCGCCGAACAACAGGTTGTGATAGACCGTCTGCAGCGTATGGCCGACCAGGTGCGAGCGGTCGTAGCTGGGTTCGATGCGCATGCCGGCGGGCAGCATGTGCGTGTTGATCTCGTCCACCTTGGCGTGGACCTGGTCCAGGACCTTGCTGGGATTCTCGTCGCGCTTGAGCAGCACGATGCCTTCGACGATGTCGTCCTCGTCGTTCATGCCCACCGAACCCTGGCGCGGCGTGTACGACTGCACCACTCGGGCCACGTCCTTGACGCGCACCGGCGTGTTGTTGTGCACGTCCAGCACGATGGTCTCGATGTCGCGCGGCGTGCGCAAGAGGCCGATACCGCGGATGATCAGGGACTGCTCGCCGCGGCGCAGCAGCCCGCCGCCGACGTTCTGGTTGGACTTCGAGACGGCCTCGACCACCTGGTCCAGCGTCAGGTTGTGCGCCATCAGCTTGGCCGGATCCACCTCGATGTGGAATTCCTTGACGAAGCCGCCCATGCTGACCACGTCGGCTACGCCCTGGATCTGCTTGAGGACCCGGGCCACGGTCCACTCCTGCTCCGAACGCAGCTGGGCCAGCGTGTGGCGGTCGCTGTTGAGCCGGTAATAGAAGATCTTGCCCAGCGGCGTGTTGTCGGGCGCCATCTCCGGCGTCACGCCGTCGGGCAGGTCGGCCGACGGCAGCCGCTGGGTGACCTGCACGCGCGCATCGAAGCTCTTGGTCTTGTCGTCGAAGACCATGGTGATCATCGACAGCCCGAAATAACTCTCGGACCGCAGCGACACCAGGCCGGGGGTCCCGTTCAAGGCCCGCTCGAGCGGGAATGTGACCTGCCGCTCGACCTCTTCCGGCGCCAGGCCGGGCGCGAGCGAGATGATGCCCACCTGGACGTTGGTGACGTCCGGATACGCCTCGATGGCGGTGTTCAGGAAGGCGTAGACGCCATAGATGGCGACGATCAGCGTCGCGGTCAACGCCACCAGGCGGCGATGGACCACCAGCGCGATTAGTGAACGCATGGCGGATCCTTACAGCAGTTGGTTGGCGGCGCCGTCGAGCAGCAAGCCGCCCTTGGTGACCACCTTGTCGCCGGGCTGGATGCCCGACAACACGGGGATGTAGCCGTTGGACGGCTGGCCCAGCGACACGGTACGTGCCTCGAACACGTTGTCCGACACCTGGATGAAGACGATGGAGCGTTGGCCGTCCTTGATCAGCACCGAGGTGACGGGCACCGACAATCCTTCGGCGGCACGGCTCTGGATGCCGGCCCGTGCCAGCATGCCGGCACGCAGGTTGGGATTGGACTCGTCCAGCGTGATGAACACCTGGCCGCGGCGGGTCTGGGCGTTCAGGGCCGAGCCCACGCGCAACACCTTGCCCGCCAGCGGGCGATCGAGCGAGGACACCACGACCTGCACCGCCGCCCCCTGGGTGATGGCGCTGAGGTCGCTCTCGAAAACGTCGGCGTTGATCCACAGCGCGGTCGGGTCGCCCACGGTGAACAGCGATCCGGAATCGGGCCCCACCGACGCGCCGGGCATGGTGTTGCGGTTGATGACCACGCCGGCGCGGGGCGCGCGCAGCAGCAGGGTGTCGCTGCCGCCGCCGCCCAGGAAGCTGGCCGCCCGCGACGCCACGTCGGCGTTATGCTGAGCTTCCTGCAGCTTGGCCTCGGCCACGACCAGTTCGGCCTCGATGCCTATACCCTTCTCCATCATCAGCCGCTGCCGCTTGGCTTCGGCCTGCGCCACCCGCAGTTCGACCTGGGCGTTGGCGTAGTCGGCGCGCACGCGCGAGGCGTCCGGGCTGGACAGCGTCGCCAGCGGCGCCCCGGCCTTGACCACGTCGCCCACCTGGGCCTGGACCTGGAGAATGCGGCCGGACGCCGGCGCCACCACCTCGGCCACCTGTTCCTCGCGGAAAGCCACCCGGGCAGGCGCCCAGACGACGTGCATCGCGCCCTGGGTCCCCATTTCCTGGATTTCCATGTACTTGAGCGAAGCAGGCTTGACGCGGACCTGGCCGGGCGCGAGCGGCGCGGCGTTTTCGGTGGGAGCCGGGGGAGCTTCCTGCTTGTCCGAGCATGCCGCCAGGGCAAGCAGACAGGTGACGGCGACGAAATGGGCAAAACGCGGCATGAGAACCCTTTGACGATTTTACGGCTCGGACCGATCGTCGACGCGTCCCACGGCGCAACGTACTCGAAATCCGGATCGCGTGATGTTAGCGACCGGGCGAGCGGGAAAGCATGGCCGAAACATTACCGTTTAGTCATGTTCCCCAGCCTGGGCAGCGTGATACGGGCCACCAGGCCGGGGGCGGCGTCGTCCAGATCCAGCGACGCGTTGTGGAGGCTGGCGATGGCCGTCACGCTGGCCAGCCCCAGGCCGTAGCCCGGCACGCGGCGGTTCAGCCGGAAGAACCGGGTCCCCACCTTGGAACGTTCGATGGCCTGGATGCCCGGCCCGTTATCCTGCACCACCAGCGAAACCGTGTCGCTGTCGCGCCGCGTGCTGACCGTGACGCGGGCGGGACTGCCGGCATACTTGATCGCGTTGTCCAGCAGATTGGCCACCGCGCTGGCCAGCAGGTCCCGGTCGCCCGCCGCCATGACGTCCTCGTCCATGCGCACGCGCAGCTCCACGCCCTTTTCCTCGGCCACCGGCTCGTACAGCTCCACCACGTCGGCCACGATGTCATTCAGGGATACCGGTTGGAAAGCCTGGCGCCGCGCGCCCGACTCCGCCTCGGCGATCTGCAGCAGCTTGTCGAAGACGATGGTGAGTTCCTCGATCTCGCGGATGGCGAACGTCGTGGCCTGGGCCACCTGCGCCGGGTCCGTGCCCGGGCGGCTGGCCACCTCCAGCTTGGCGCGGATGCGCGACAGCGGCGTGCGCAGGTTGTGGGCGATGGTGTTGGAGACGTGCCGCACGCCGTCCATCAGTATCTCGATCCGGTCCAGCATCAGGTTGATGTCGTGGCTCAGGCGCGCGAATTCGTCGTCCTTGCCGGACACCGGGATGCGCTGCGTCAGGTCGCCGGCCTCGATCTGGGCGGCGGTGCGCCGGATCGCGCCGACCCGGCCCTCGAGCTGGTCGCGGAACACGATGGCGCCGATGATGGCCAGCAGCACCGAGACCACCGCCGCCGCCATCAACGCGTTGCCCACCAATTGTTCCAGGTCCTTCTGGTCGCGCATGTCGCGGCCGACCAGCAGGACGGAGCCGTCGGCCAGCAGTTCCGTGCGGAACCGGCTGTAGGAGATGCGCCCGTCCCGCAGCACCTGCTTTTCCACGATCCCGAAGGTGGGTTTGAGCAGGTCCCGGGAAACGGCGATGTTGCCGGCCACCTTCTTGCCCGCGGCGGTGGTCAGCAGGTAGACCTCGGTGTCGGAGTTGACGCCGTCGGTCAAGGTCTCGGTGATGTCGTCGGCCAGCCGCTCCAGGCCGTAAGCCTCGAAATGGCTGACCATGCGGTGGTTGGCCGAGATCAGTTGCCGGTCGATCCGGTTCTGCAGCACGCCGATGGTCTGCACGTACAGCACCGACAGCAGCACCATCATGAACAGCACCACCGACACGCCATAGCCCAGCGCGAGCCGGAACGCGACCGACTGCCACAGGCGCCGGACGAAGGCCAGCGGCCCGGTCTGGCGGCCGGGATAGTCGTCGTAGGCCGAGCTCAACGCGGCGCCGCCGAAATCATGTACCCCACCCCGCGCACGGTATGGATCAGAGGGGGCGTGAAGCCGTTGTCGATCTTGTTGCGCAGGCGGCTGATCTGCACGTCGATCACGTTGGTCTGCGGATCGAAGCGATAGTCCCAGACCGCCTCGAGCAGCATGGTGCGGGTCACGACCTGTTCCTGGTTCAACAGCAGGTAGACCAGCAGGCGGAACTCGCGCGGCTGCAGCGTGATGGTCTTGCCGTCTCGCTCGACGGTGCGCTTGGTCAGGTCGGCCCGCAGGTTGGCGATGCGCAGTTCGCGCACGTCGTCGCGCGCGCTGGCCCGGCGGTAGAGGGCCTCGACCCGGGCCGCCAGTTCGGAGAACGCGAACGGTTTGGTCAGATAGTCGTCGCAGCCGCCGCGCAGCCCTCTGACGCGCTCGTCCAGCCCCGCCAGCGCGCTCAGGATCAGCACGGGCGTGGTCTTGCCTATGCCCCGCAGCGTGGTCAGGATGGACAGGCCGTCCACGTCGTTGGGCAGCATGCGGTCCAGGATGATGACATCCCAGGCTTCGGTCATGGCGCGATTGAGCCCGTCGGCGCTGTCGCGGCAGGCCGCCACCTCGTGGCCGGCTTCCTTCAGGCCGTTGCAGATATAGCGCGAAGTATCGACTTCGTCTTCGATGACCAGGCAACGCATGGCGGCTAACGATTCCCGACTGATGAGGATCCGGCGCGCATGGACGGCGCCGGGCTCCTTATAGTCTACCCTTCGTTGCCGCGATGGGGGCCCGCCCGCTCAGGCCTCGATGACGGCCTCGAGGAACTGGCGCGTGCGCGCCTCGGCCGGATGGCCGAACACCTGGGCGGACGGGCCGTCCTCGACGATGCGGCCGCCTTCGAAGAACAGCGTGCGGTCGGAACTGCACTCGGCGAACTTCATCTGGTGCGTCACGATGATCATCGTCATGGTGCGCCGCGCGGACAATTCCCGCATGATCTCCAGCACGCCGCCCACCAGCTCCGGATCCAGCGCCGAGGTCACCTCGTCGAACAGCATGACCTCGGGCCGCATGGCCAGCGCGCGAGCGATGCCCACGCGCTGCTTCTGGCCCCCGGAAAGCTTGCCCGGATACTGGTCCAGCTTGTCGCCCAACCCCACCATGTCCAGGTACTCGCGCGCCCGCTGCTCGGCCTCTTCGCGGCCCAGCCCCAGCACGTGCCTGGGCGCCTCGGCCACGTTGCGCAGCGCCGTCATGTGGGGGAACAGGTTGAAGTGCTGGAACACCATGCCTATCCGGCCCCGCACCCTGCGCAGGTGGGCGGCGCGGGCCGGGACCTCCTGGCCGCCCCGCGGCTCGGTCCACATGGATTCGCCGTCGATCAGCACGCGGCCGGCATCGGGCCGCTCCAGCGTCATCAGCAGCCGCAGCAGCGTGGACTTGCCCGATCCCGACGGGCCGATCAGCGCGACCGTCTGGCCAGCCGGAATGTGCAGATCGATGCCTCGCAGCACCTCGACGTCGCCGTAGCGCTTGCGAACATTCTCCAACGTGACACTGGCGCTCATGCTTCCTCCTTCATGTCGTCGCCCTAGCGCAGCCGGGCGCCCAGGCGCCTCACGCCCCAGGCCGCCAACAGGCTCAATGCCAGGAAGATCAGCCCCACCAGCGTGAGCGGCTCGGTATAGCGGAACGTGGCCGAGCCGGCGATCTTGCTGGCCTGGAGCAGCTCCACCACGGTGATGGCCGACAACAGCGGCGTGTCCTTGAACATGGCGACGAAGTAATTGCCCAGCGCCGGCACGATGGGCGGGATCGCCTGGGGCAGGATGACGTCGCGCAGCGTCCGCCAGCGGTCCAGATTGAGTGCCAGTGCCGCCTCCCACTGACCGCGCGGCACGCTGTCCAGGCCGGCCCGGTACACCTCGGCGCAGTAGGCGGCGTAATGCACCCCCAGCCCCAGCACGCCGGTGGTCAGCGGCGAGAACCGCACGCCCGTGACCGGCAGCACGTAGAACAGGAAGAACAGCTGCATCAGCAACGGCGTGCTGCGCACGAACTCGATGACCAGCGCAGCGCCCCAGGCCAGCGGCCGCACCGGCGCCCGCCGCATCAGCGCCAGCACCAGCCCCAGCGTCACGGCCAGCACCATGCCCAGCAGCGTGGCCTGCACGGTGATCGCCAGGCCGTCCAGCAAGGTGGGCAGCACGGCGCGGGCGTAGGCCCAGTCGAACAACGGCTGGCTGGCGGCCGCGGTCATGCCCGCTCCCGGTGGCGCGCGGCGCGCCGTTCCAGCAGCCGCATGCCGCCGTTCAACACCTGGGCGGCGACGAAATACATCAGCAGCGCGATGCTGAACACCTCCACGGTGCGGAAGGTCTCGCTGCGCAGCAGTTGCGCGCTGAAGGTCAGGTCGGTGATGGTGATCAGCGACACCAGCGCCGTGTTCTTGAGCAGTTCGATCAGCAGGTTGCCCGCCGGCGGCAGCATCAGCGGCACGGCCTGGGGCACCAGAATGCGCCACAGCGTGGCCAGCGGCGTCATGTTCAGCGCGACCGCGGCCTCGGCCTGCCCCTTGGGCACGTTGGCGATCGCGCCGCGCACGACCTCCGCACCATAGGCGCCGGTGTGCAGGCCCAGCACCAGGATGCCCGCCCAGACCGCCGGCAACCGCAGGCCCAGCAGCGGCAGCACGTAGTACACCCAGAACAGCTGCACCAGCGCCGAGGTCCCGCGGAACACCTCCACGTAGCAGGCCGCCGGCCACGACAGATAGGGCCGCCGCGACATGCGCCCCAGGCCGGCCAGCAGCGCCGCCGGCACCGCCAGCACCGCCGCGCCGGCGGTAAGCTGCAAGGTAACCCACAGGCCGCGCAGCAGCGGCGGCAACAGCTCCTGGAGGTCGATCATGACGGATCGGGAGCCGGGGCGGGCGCGGCGGGCGCCTGACCGCACAATTGCTCCGCGGTGACGCCGCCCGGCAGTTCGGTCCCGGTGAAGCCGAAGGGTTCGACCAGGCTCTGGTGTTCCGGCGTCCCGATGAAATGCGCCAGCTCGCGGTCGAAGGCTACGCGCAGCGCCACGTCGCCCTTGCGGAAGCCGAAGGCGCCGTATCCCCGAACCGCCTCGCCGTTCTCGGTGGGCTGGACGAACCGGGCCACCTTATCGATCTGCCAGTCCGGCACCTTGGTCAGCACATAGTTCAGGGTCAGGGCCGTCGCGGCATAGACGTCCGCGCGCCCCGCCACCACGCCCTCGACCGCGCTGACCACGTCGGGAAATACCACGACCTGCGACGGCGGCACGCCCGCGCGCGCGGCATAGTCGTTCTGCACCGCCCCGACCACTACCCCCACGCGGGCCGCCGGATCGGCCGCCACGTCCGCATAGCCGTGCAGCTCGCGGGGATTGTCCGTACGCTGGAGAAACCCGTCGCCCACGCCGTAGGTGGGGTTCGAGAAGGCGATCTGGCGGCACCTTTCGGGCAGCACGTACATGCCGGCGGCGATCATGTCGAAACGGCCGGCCAGAAGGCCCGGGATCAGCGCGCCGAACTCGGTCAGCACGCCCTCGACATCGCCTATGCCCAACCGCCCCAGGATCACGCGGGCGATCTCCGGCGCTTCGCCGGTCAATCGACCCGCCCGGCTGTCCATGTAGGCAAACGGCGCTTCGTTCGCGTAGCCGATGCGCAGCCTGCCGGCCTGGATGGCGCGCTGCAGGCTGTCGGGCGGGTTCGCGGCCCCGGTATCGGCCGCTCCCGCAGGAGGCGCGATGCCTGCCACCCCTACCGCCGTCCACATCGCGAGAAGAAAACGAGTCATGAGCTGCCCGGGTAATACCAAGGCAAATCATATCGCTTAATAATATTTCAGTTCAAATCAATTGAAGGCGAATGATCTGTACGGGATCGATGGCGCGGACGTGAAAACGCCCCCGCGTGCGGATCGAACCGCAGGTCGGGGGCGTCGGGACCAGGGGTTGCGCGGAGCAAGCCCCTGGGGCGCGGCGGCTAGCGGCCGCGCGGGATGCCGTCAGGCGGCGCGGCGACGGGAGTCGAAGCGGCGCACGGGGGCGTCGCGACGATCGCCTTCCGGACGAGCCGCGCGGGGGCGGTCGGCCCAGGCCTGGGCCGGGCGCTCGCGGCGGTCGCCTTCGGGACGGCCCTGGGGACGATCGCCCCAGGTGCGCTCGCCCTGCGGCCGGTCGCCACGCGGCCGGGCGGCGTAGCCCTGGCCTTCCGGCGCACGCTCGCGGCGGTCGTCCTGGATACGCGGCTCGTACCGGCGTTCGCCGTAGCCCTGGCGTGCGCCCTGGGGCGCGTCGCCGTAGCGGCGCTCCTGGCGATCGCCACGCGGACGGTCGCCGAAAGCCGGACGCTCGTCGCGGTTGCGCTCGAAATGGCCCCGGCCTTCGTACTGCCGCTGGCCGTCTTCGCGATTCTGGTAGCCGCTACGGCCGCCCTGGCGCCAGCCGCCCGGCTTGCCGCCAGGGCCGCCGCGGCGCGGACGGTCGGAACCGGGCCGCGGCGCGCGCTGCGGCTCGAGCCCGGGGATGACCTGGACCGGGATGCTCTGGTCGGTATAGCGTTCAATGGAACGGACCTTGTGGCGCTCGCCATGCGCGGCCAGCGTGAACGCCAGGCCATCGCGGCCCGCGCGGCCGGTACGGCCGATGCGGTGCACGTAGTCCTCGGCCTGCATGGGCAGGTCGAAATTGACGACGTGGCTGATGCCTTGCACGTCGATTCCCCGCGCCGCCACGTCGGTGGCAACGAGGATCTGCACCCGACCGCGCTGCATGTTGCCCAGCGTACGCGTACGCTGGCGCTGGTTCATGTCGCCATGCAGGGCTTCGGCAGCGAAGCCCTGGTCGGCCAGCGCATCGGCCAGTTCATCGGCCGCGCGCTTGGTCGAGGTGAAGACGATGGCTTGCTGGATGTTGGCGTCGCGCAGCAGGTGGTCCAGCAGGCGCATCTTGTGGGCCATGTCGTCCGCGTACAGCAGCGCCTGGGTGATGTTGGCGTGCTTTTCCTTCTGGCTGGCGATCTCGATACGCTGGGGCTCGCGCATCATCTTGGCGGCCATGCGGGCCACCGAGCCGTCCAGCGTGGCCGAGAACAGCAGCGTCTGCCGGGTGGCGGGCGTACGCGCCACGATGGCTTCGATGTCGTCGATGAAGCCCATGTCCAGCATGCGGTCGGCTTCGTCCAGCACCAGCACCTCGACTTCGGACAGGTTCACCTTGCCGGACTGGACATGGTCCAGCAGGCGGCCGGGCGTCGCGACCAGCACATCGACGCGGCGCGACAGCGCCTTCAACTGGGCGCCGTAGGGCATGCCGCCCACGACCGTGGCCGTGCGCAGCCAGCCCAGCGCCTTGCCATAGGTGCGCGTGGCGTCCGAGACCTGCTGGGCCAGTTCGCGCGTGGGAGTCAGCACCAGCACGCGCACGCCGGGCGTGCGCAGCGGCGAGGTCTCGACCTGCTTGTTCAGCGCCGGCAGCATGAAGGCGGCGGTCTTGCCGCTGCCGGTCTGGGACGACACCATCAGGTCGTGCCCTTCCAGCGCCAGCGGGATGGCCCGGGCCTGGACCGGCGTGGGTTCCACGAAGCCGGCTTCGGTCAGCGCGCCAACGATGGCGGGGGCAAGACCGAGTTCAGTGAAAGACATATTCATTCCTTACGTTACGTATGCGCAACGCAAGCCTTCCCTCGCGGGATGTTCCCCGGACGCGCAAAACGCGGCCATGGCCCCGCCAAAGGACGGTGCCGGATTCATCGAGCCTGGAAAGCTGGCGCTACGCTGCGGAGACGGACACGGCCGCTCCGGACGGATCATCGGCGCCGACCGATATCACCGTGCGCGCAACGCAAAGGGAAAAACGAGGTCAGAGACGATGCAGTTTTCGGTCAACCCATCTGGTTACCGATCGTCTGCATGAAGGCCACACCGGTGCCCGACAGGGCGGTGGCGTGATTTGTGCAGTACAGCAATAATACCCCAGATTTACCCTAATAGATACCCCCACCCTCCGCAAAACCACACACCCCATAAAAAATGCCCCCACGCTTGCCGCTACGCGGCGGCGCTGCCCCCCGAGGGGGCGCTTTTTTGCCTTGGGGCGGCCCGGCAGCAAAAAATGCCCCCACGCTTGCCGCTACGCGGCGGCGCTGCCCCCCGAGAGGGCGCTTTTTTGCCTTGGGGCGGCCCGGCGGCAAAAAAACAGGCCGCCAACAACCGTCGACGGCCCCACACAGACCCAGGGCACAGCGGATCCGGCTCCGCCGGTCCGCCAGTGCCGCCCCCTGGGGGGCGCGCGTAAGCGCGTACGGGGGGCCTAATCAGCCAGTTCCACCTCCGGCTGCGGCGCTGACTTGGGCGGTGTGTCGTCGAAGTTGAGCTTGATCTCGTCGTCGACCATGTCCACGGTCACCCTGCCCCCGCTGACCAGCTTGCCAAACAGCAGTTCGTCGGCCAGCGCGCGGCGGATGGTGTCCTGGATCAGGCGCTGCATGGGACGCGCGCCCATCAGCGGATCGAAGCCCTTCTTGCCCAGGTAGGCGCGCAGCGCATCGGTGAAGATGACCTCGACGCGCTTCTCGTGCAGTTGCTCTTCCAGCTGCATCAGGAACTTGTCGACCACGCGCAGGATGATCTCTTCGTTCAGCGCCTTGAACGAAATGGTCGAATCCAGGCGGTTGCGGAACTCGGGCGTGAACATGCGCTTGATTTCCGCCATCTCGTCGCCCTGCTCGCGCGCGCCGGAGAACCCGATCACGTTCTTCTGCAGGGTTTCGGCGCCGGCGTTGGTCGTCATGATGATGATGACGTTGCGGAAATCCGCCTTGCGGCCGTTGTTGTCCGTCAGCGTTCCGTGATCCATCACCTGCAGGAGGATGTTGAAGACCTCGGGGTGGGCCTTCTCGATTTCGTCCAGCAGCAGCACGCAGTGCGGCTTCTTGGTGATGGCCTCGGTCAGGAGGCCGCCCTGGTCGAAGCCCACGTATCCCGGCGGCGCGCCGATCAGGCGCGACACGGCATGGCGCTCCATGTACTCGGACATGTCGAAGCGCAGCAGCTCGATGCCCAGGATGAAGGCCAGTTGCTTGGCCACTTCCGTCTTGCCGACGCCCGTGGGGCCGGAGAACAGGAAGGCGCCGATGGGCTTGTCGGGCTTGCCCAGCCCCGAGCGCGCCATCTTGATGGACGCGGACAGCGCATCGATGGCGGCATCCTGGCCGAACACCACGGCCTTCAGGTCGCGCTCGAGCGTGGCCAGCTTGCTGCGGTCGTCGCTGGAGACGGACTGCGGCGGGATCCGGGCGATCTTGGACACGATGTCCTCGATCTCGGCCTTGCCGATGACCTTCTTCTGGCGCGACTTGGGCAGGATGCGCTGGGCCGCGCCGGCCTCGTCGATGACGTCGATGGCCTTGTCCGGCAGGTGGCGGTCGTTGATGAACTTGGCCGACAGCTCGGCCGCCGCCGACAGCGCCGCCGACGAATACTTGACGCTGTGGTGGTCCTCGAACCGCTGCTTCAGGCCGCGCAGGATCTGCACGGTCTGCTCGACGCTGGGCTCGTTGACGTCGATTTTCTGGAAGCGCCGCGACAACGCGTGGTCCTTCTCGAAGATGCCGCGGTATTCGGTGTACGTGGTCGCGCCTATGCACTTCAACTGGCCCGAGGACAGGGCCGGCTTGAGCAGGTTGGAGGCGTCCAGCGTGCCGCCCGACGCCGCGCCGGCACCGATGAGCGTATGGATCTCGTCGATGAACAGCACCGCCTTGGGGCTTTCCTTGAGCTGCTTGAGCACCGCCTTCAGGCGTTGCTCGAAATCGCCGCGGTACTTGGTGCCCGCCAGCAGCGAGCCCATGTCCAGGGAATAGACGCAGGCGTCGGCCAGCACGTCGGGCACGGCGCCCTCGGTGATGCGCCAGGCCAGGCCCTCGGCGATGGCGGTCTTGCCCACGCCGGCCTCGCCCACCAGCAGCGGGTTGTTCTTGCGGCGGCGGCACAGCACCTGGATGACCCGTTCGACCTCGCTGTCGCGGCCGATCAGGGGATCGATCTTCCCGGCCTTGGCCGCCATGTTCAGGTTCTGGGTGTACTGGTCCAGCGGCGACTGCTTGGCCTCGGCCTCGGCTTCCGCCTCGGGTTCCTTGGGCGTGGTGGAGGCTTCCAGCTGCGGCTGCTTGGTGATGCCGTGGGACATGAAATTGACCACGTCCAGGCGGGTGATGCCCTGCTGGTGCAGGTAATAGACCGCGTGGGAATCCTTTTCGCCGAAGATGGCGACCAGCACGTTCGAACCGGCCACTTCCTTCTTGCCATTGCCCGTGGACTGCACGTGCATGATCGCGCGCTGGATGACGCGCTGGAATCCCAGCGTGGGCTGGGTATCGGCTTCTTCCGTGCCCGGGATCACGGGCGTGTTGTCATTGACGAAATTGCGCAGGTTGCGGCGCAGGTCGTCCAGGTTGGCGGCGCAAGCGCGCAGCACCTCGGCCGCCGACGGATTGTCGAGCAGCGAGAGCAGCAGATGCTCTACCGTGATGAATTCGTGCCGAGCCTGACGGGCCTCGACGAACGCCATGTGAAGGCTAACTTCCAATTCTTGAGAAATCACGCTTCCTCCATGATGCACTGAAGCGGATGCTGGTTCTGCCGAGAAAAACGGCTTACCTGGTCGATCTTGGTCCTGGCGATGTCCCGCGGATAGACCCCGCAGACGCCGCGACCCTCGTGATGCACCTTGAGCATGATCTGGGTGGCCTGCTCGCGCCCCTTGCTGAAAAATTTCTCCAATACCAGCACAACGAACTCCATCGGCGTGAAATCATCGTTCAACAACACCACCGTGAACATTGGAGGTGGTTTGGTCTTCGACGGTTCCCGCTCAAGCAGCGTTGTCTGATCCGGTTGAGAATCGAACCCGGTGCCCATGCGCCTATTCTATCCACTTGAAAGTGCCCCGCAAGCCGTCAGCATACTCCTATATGCCCGGGCCATCCCGAGCTTGACGCAGCGTGACATCTTTCCCATTATTTGATGTCCGGGGCCTGATTTATCAAGCCCCGGAAGTAGCAAACCCACCAAAACTCGCACCTGCGAAGCGCACAATCGTTTGCCTACGGCACCGGGGGAGCGCGCCTCGCATATGTTGTAACCGACTAGAAGAAGGCATTACGTCATGTCCAGCGATATCAACGAAGGCAAGAGGGGTAGCGGCACCGTCAAATGGTTCAATGACGCCAAGGGCTTCGGGTTCATCACGCCCGATGATGGCGGCGACGACCTGTTCGCCCATTTCTCCTCCATCCAGATGAACGGCTTCAAGACCCTGAAAGAAGGCCAGAAGGTCACCTTCGAGGCCGCCCAGGGTCCCAAGGGCAAGCAGGCGCTGAACATCAGCGAGGCGGCCTGATCCGCCGCGGCACCGCCGCCTGAACCGCCCCCGGCCCGCCAGACCTGTCCGCTCCGGCGGGCCTTATACATTCTGCCTCCAGCGCCGGCCCGACGCGCCTTTAACCTTGCCGTGGGCCAGGTCATGCTACCCTCGCCGGGAGCCTCCCGCGGCGGCCTTGCGCCGTGGCGGTCCATCTGTGTCCTTTTCCGCTCCCTGCCGACGTCATGACCCGCATCCGTTCCTTCCTGCCGCGCCTGGCTACCGCCGCAGGCGCCTGCCTTACCGCCGCCCTCCTGGCCCCGGCCGCCTCGGCGCAGGCCACGCTGCCCGTGCAGACGCTGCGGGCCGGCATGCACCTCATCCACGCCGAGGTCGCCAGCACCCCGCCCACCCGCGAGCGCGGCCTGATGTTCCGCGAACAGCTGGGGCCCAACCAGGGCATGCTCTTCATTTTCGAGATGCCCGGCACCCAGTGCATGTGGATGCGCAATACGCTGATCCCGCTGTCGGTGGCCTTCATCGCCGATGACGGCACCATCGCGAACATCGAAGACATGGCCCCCAAGACGGAAGACAGCCACTGCGCGGTCCAGCCCGTCCGCTACGCGCTGGAAATGGAGCGCGGCTGGTTCGCCAAGCGCGGACTGAAGGCCGGCTCGCGCCTGGAAGGCATACCCCGCGCCCGCTAGCCGTCCCCCCGGCCTTGCGCCTGGCGTAAAACTCTTTTCCGATTTTTCCATTTCAATCGTTCCCGGCCACGTCTACAGTAGCCGGCCTGAGCACGCCCACCGCAGGCGAAAGACCCAAGCATCCAGGAGACCAGGCGCCATGCGCAACCTGAACGAAGACACCATCACCCAGGCCGTCCTGGCCCGGCACGCCCAGGCGCCCGACGCCCGTCTCAAAGAGATCATGACCAGCCTCGTGCAGCACCTGCACGAATTCGCCCGCGAGGTGAAGCTGACGGAGGCCGAATGGGCCGCGGGCATCGAATTCCTGACCGCCACGGGCCACATCACCGACGACAAGCGCCAGGAATTCATCCTGCTGTCCGACACGCTCGGCCTGTCGACGCTGGTGACGGCGATGAACCACCGCAAGCCGCCCGCCTGTACGGAAGCCACGGTCTTCGGCCCCTTCTTCGTCGAAGGCGCGCCCGACTACGCGCTGGGCGAGGACATCGCCAACGGCGCCAAGGGCGATCCGTGCTTCGTGCGCGGCACGGTCCGGAGTGCGGATGGCACCCCCGTGGGCGGCGCGGAAATGGAGGTCTGGCAGGCGGACGCCGAAGGTTTCTACGACGTGCAGAACCCGGACGATCCCACGCATCGGGGCCGGGGACGCATCCATTCCGCGCCCGACGGCAGCTTCCACTTCCGCTCCATCCTGGCCGAAGCCTATCCCATCCCCCACGACGGCCCGGTCGGCCGCATGCTGGCCGCGCTGGGCCGCCATCCCTGGCGGCCGGCCCACCTGCATTTCATGATCCGCGCCGAGGGTTACGAGACCCTGGTGACCCACGTGTTCCGCGACGGCGACCAGTATCTGGATTCCGACGCGGTGTTCGGCGTGCGCTCGTCGCTGATCGCGCAATGGCTGCGGCACGAGCCCGGCCCCACGCCCGACGGCGGCACCAGCGCGCAGCCCTTCCACACCCTGGACTTCGACTTCGTGCTGAACCCGGCGTCCGGATCCGCCCCCTGACTTCCCTGACTGGAGGAGACATGTACGACCAAGAAAAACTCGCCATACGCGAACTGGTGGAGAACTGGGCGCTGTGGCGCGACGCCGGCGACTGGGAGCGCTTCGCCACCGTCTGGCATGAGGACGGCCGCATGAACGCGACCTGGTGCCAGGCCTCGGCCACCGAATTCATCCGGCAGAGCCGCGAAGGGATGGAGCGCGGCGTCAACATCCTGCACTTCCTGGGCGGCATGACCATCGACCGCGAAGGCGACCGGGCCGTCGTCCAGACCAAGATGACCATTTCCCAGCGCGCCACCGTGGACGGCGTGCCGTGCGACGTGGTGTGCACCGGCCGCTTCTACGATTTCCTGGAAAAGCGCGGCGGCCGCTGGGGCATGGTCGAACGCCAGCCGATCTACGAAAAGGACCGGATGGACCCGGTGGACCCGGCCGCCCGCCCGGAACTGGACGCGGCGCTGCTGGCCCGCTTCCCCGAGGGCTATCGCCACCTGGCCTATCTGCAGGTCAAGATAGGCATGGACGTCAAGACCACCATGCCCGGCCTGCACGGCCAGGAAGTCCAGGCGCTGTACGCTCGCGGCAAAGCCTGGCTGGCGGGATCCGCGCGGCCCTGACGCCTCGCGGGCAAGCTTGCCGCCGCCCCTGCAGCGGCGGCAAACCACAATAAGAAGCACCCAGGAGACTATCCATGTTCCATACCGACCCGAAACGGCCGGGCGCGTTGCTGTGCGCGCTCGCCATGACCCTGGCCCTGCCCGCGGCCGCCCAGGACTGGCCCAGCCGGCCCGTGCGCATGGTGGTGGGCTTCGCGCCCGGCGGCGGCACCGACATCATCGCCCGGATGGTGGCCCAGCCGCTGGCAGAAATCCTGGGCCAGCCCATCGTGGTGGAGAACAAGCCCGGCGCCGGCGGCACCCTGGCCGCGGGCACGGTGGCGCGCGCCGCGCCGGACGGCCACACGGTATTCGTCATGAACAATGGCCACGCGGTCTCGGCGGCCATCTACCGCAAGCTGCCCTTCGACTCGGTCAAGGACTTCGCGCCCGTCTCCATGCTGTGCGCCCAGCCGCTGGTGGTGGCGGCCGGCAAGAACTTCCCGGCCGCCGACATCGCCGGGCTGGTGAAGCTGGCCAGGGCGCAGCCCGGCAAGCTGAACTACGCGAGCGTCGGCATCGGCAGCACCCAGCATTTCGCCGGCGAGCTGCTGCGGCAGGTCAGCGGTATCGACATCGTCCACGTCCCCTACAAGGGCACGCCGAACGCGGTGGCGGCCGTGCTGAGCGGCGAGGTGGAACTGCTGGTGGACGTGGCCTCGCCCCTGCTGGGCCACATCCGCGCCGGGGAACTCAAACCCCTGGCGGTGACCTCGCCGCGGCGCTACGAAGGCCTGCCCCAGACGCCCACGGCGCTGGAGTCGGGCGTGGCCGGCTACGACGTGACGACCTGGTACGGGCTGGCCTTCCCGGCCGGCACGCCCACCGCCATCGTCGACAAGATGAACCAGGCGGTGCGCCGGGCGCTGGCCGACGAGAACCTCCGCAAGCAGACGCTGGCGGCGGCCTGCCTGCCGGAGGCCTCCACGCCGCAGGCAATGACCAGCCACGTCGGCGCCGAGATCGAGCGGTGGCGCACGGTCATGCAGAAAGCCGGCATCGAACAGCAATAGGCCCGATCCCGGTGCCATCGGTCCCGGCGGCTGCCGGGACCGGACGGCGGGCCCGGAGGATCAGAGCAGCGTGGCGGCCTGCTCGAAAGACAGGCGCTGCTGGCGGTCGAACAGCTTGGACGTATCGCCGTAGCCCAGCGAGCAGATGAAGTTGGCGGTCAGGCGGCCGTCGGGGAAGAACTCGGCGTTGACCTTGGCGATGTCGAAGCCGCTCATCGGGCCGCAATCCAGGCCGATGGCGCGGGCCGCGATGATGAAATAGGCGCCCTGCAGCGTGCCGTTGCGGGCAGCGGTGGCGGCGGCCAGCGCGGCATTGCCCTCGAACATTTCCTTGGCGCCCTCGCGGAACCAGAGCTGCGGCATGAACTCGTGGAAGCGCGTGTCGGTGGCGATGATGGCCGTGACCGGCGCGGCCTTGACCTTGTCCAGGTTGCCCGGGCTGAGCGCGGGCACGAGCCGTTCCTTGGCTTCCTGCGTGCGCAGGAACACCACGCGCATCGGCTGGCAGTTCATCGAGGTCGGTCCCATTTTCGCAATGTCGTAGACTTGCTTGAGCTGCTCGTCGGACACGGGCTTGTCCAGCCAGCCGTTCTGCGTGCGGGCGGACGTGAACAACTGGTCCAGGGCTTCCTGCGAAATGATGGCCATGAAGAGCTCCGATTGGGCGGAATAGTCGTGAGGCTCCGGATTATAAGTGCGCAGCCCGGACAAAAAACACCGGTATAGCCCCGGCAAACGGAAATCACTTTTGCAATTCTGCTAATAATCGAGGGAGAAGCATGGACCGCTGGCGCGAACTGGAGCTGTTCGTCCACATCGCGGAACTCGGCAGCCTGACGCGCGCCGCCGAAGCCGCCGGCCTGTCGACCGCCGCCGCGAGCCGGCACCTGGCCACGCTGGAACAGCGCCTGTCGGCCCGGCTGGTCGAGCGCAACACCAGACGCCTGTACCTGACCGAGGTCGGACAGGAGTTCTACCGGCGCAGCAAGAACATCCTGGGCGAGATGCAGGAGGCCGAGTCCGCCGTCAACGCCACCGTGCTCAATCCGGTGGGCGACCTGCGCGTCACCTCGTCGCTGTCGTTCGCGATGCGCCACATCGCGCCGCTGCTGCCCGAGTACAACCGACGCTTTCCCAACGTGAACGTCCACGTGATCACCGCCAACCGCTACTACGACCTGATCGACAACGGCATCGACCTGGCGGTGCGCACGCGCGAATACGAATCCGACTCCAACCTGACCATCCGCCGGCTGGCCGAGACACGACGCATCCTGGCCGCCTCGCCAGGCTACCTGCACCGCCACGGCACGCCGCGCACCATCGACGAGCTGGCCAGCCACAGGCTGCTGCTCTACACCTATTCCAACCGCTACGACGAGCTGCGCTTCTCGCGCGCGAACGAAGTCCGCGTGCTGCCGGTGAAGGGCGTGCTGGAAGCCAACGACGGCCAGGTGCTGTGCACCGCGGCGCGCGAGGGCCTGGGCATCCTGGTCCAGCCCAAGTACATCATCTACGACGACATCGTGGCCGGACGGCTGGTGCCGGTGCTGGACGACTGGGACCTGCCGCGCCTGACCATCAACCTGGCTTATCCGCACCGGCAGTACCTGCCGGCCAAGACGCGCACGTTCATCGATTTCATGGTGGAACACTTCCGCAAGATGGACTTCGACCGCAAGTGGGCCAACTAGGGCCCTGTTCACGCCCCAAGCCCGGTTGCGTCTGCTTGCGAAACGCTCATGCCGCGAGCCGGCGCGCCGAAGTACCATAGCGGCGCCGCCGCGTGCGGCCTCCTCCCCTCCCTTCGCCCGGCACGGCGACCCGCGATGGAAGACACATGACAGAACCGCAACCGGTGCCTGCCCCAACCGAACTGGAGCGCGACCTGCTCCGGATGGCCCGCCTTCCGGCCCGCCGGCTCGCGCTGGCCCGCATGCTGGGCGCGGGCGCCGCGGCGCTTGGCCTGCCGGGTCTCGCGCGCGCCGGCGATGCCGCGCCCTCGGGCGCCTGCATCGCGCTGCCCGAGGAAACCGCCGGCCCCTATCCGGCCAACGGCGGCGGCCCCACCAGCAGCGCGGCCAACGTCCTGGCCTCGTCCGGCGTCGTGCGCAGCGACCTGCGCGACAGCTTCGGCGGCCCGACCGGCACAGCCCAGGGCGTACCGCTGCAATTGACGATCAGGCTGGTCGACGTCAGCACCGGCTGCGCGCCGCTGCCGGGCCGGGCGGTCTACCTGTGGCATTGCACGCGCGACGGCGGCTATTCGCTGTACACCCGCGCACTGCGCGACGAGAACTTCCTGCGCGGCGTGCAGGTGGCCGACGCCCAGGGCGAGGTCCGCTTCCAGACCATCTTCCCGGGTTGCTACCCGGGCCGCTATCCGCACCTGCACCTGGAGGTCTACCCCACGGCAGACGGTACCCCGCGCTACGACCGCAAGTACCTGACGTCCCAGTTGGTGCTGCCGCAGGACGCCTGCGGCGCGGTCTACGGCGAGGCCCGTGGCTACGAGTCCAGCCTGCATGCCTACGCGCGCATCAGCCTCGCGAAGGACGGCATCTTCAGCGACAACTCGCCGGCCGAGATCGCCGCGCAAACCGTCGCGATGAAAGGCAATCCGGACCAGGGCTACGTCGGCCACGCAACCGTGGGCATGCTGGGCTGAAACGACGATGCCCCGAGGCTTGCGCCGCGGGGCATCGATACCGGGCGCCGCGTGGGCGGCGCCGGTGCCCGGGATCAGACCCGTTCGAGAATGACGGCAATACCCTGCCCCACGCCGATGCACATCGTGCACAGCGCGTAGCGGCCGCCGGTGCGGTGCAGCTGGTTGATCGCCGTCGTGGCCAGCCGCGCGCCGCTGGCGCCCAGCGGGTGGCCCAGAGCGATCGCGCCGCCGTTGGGGTTCACGCGCGCATCGTCGTCGGCCAGGCCGAGGTCGCGCAGCACCGCCAGGCCTTGCGCGGCGAACGCTTCGTTCAGCTCGATCACGTCGATCTGGTCCAGGCTCAGGCCGGTCAGCGCCAGCACCTTGCGGGTGGCGGGGGCCGGGCCCATGCCCATGATGCGGGGCGGCACGCCGGCGGTGGCCATGCCCACCACGCGGGCGCGCGGCGTCAGGCCGTGGCGGCCCGCCTCGGCCTCGCTGGCCAGCAGCAGCGCGCAGGCGCCGTCGTTCACGCCCGAGGCATTGCCGGCGGTGACGGTGCCGTCGGGGCGGACCACGCCCTTCAGTCGGCCCAGCGCTTCCATGCTGGTCTCGCGCGGGTGCTCGTCCTTGGTCACGACGACGGGGTCGCCCTTGCGTTGGGGAATCGTGACGGGGGTGATCTCGGCGTCGAACACACCGGATTTCTGGGCCGCGGCGGCCTTGGCCTGGCTGGCCAGCGCCATGCGGTCCTGGGCTTCGCGCTCGATCTTGTAGTCGGTGGCGACGTTCTCGGCCGTCTCGGGCATGGAATCCACGCCGTACATCTGCTTCATCAGCTTGTTGACGAAGCGCCAGCCGATGGTGGTGTCATGGATCTGTGCGTTGCGCGAGAAAGCCGACTCGGCCTTGCCCATCACGAACGGGGCGCGGCTCATGCTCTCGACGCCGCCGGCCAGCATCAGCCCTGCCTCGCCCGACTTGATCGCGCGCGCGGCGGTGCCGACCGCGTCCAGGCCCGAGCCGCACAGGCGGTTGACGGTCGATCCCGGCAGCTCCAGCGGCAGGCCCGCCAGCAGCGAGGCCATGTGGGCGACGTTGCGGTTGTCCTCGCCCGCCTGGTTGGCGCAGCCGAAGATGATGTCGGTGACGGCGGCCCAGTCCAGGCGGGGGTTGCGTTCCATCAGGGCCTTGAGCGGGATCGCCGCGAGGTCGTCGGTGCGCACCGATGCCAGGGCGCCGCCGTAGCGGCCGATGGGGGTACGGATCGCGTCGCAGATGAAGGCGTGTGTAGTCATGTTCTGTCTCGGATGGGGGATAAAGCTGTTCTAGGGGTTGCGACTGACGTTGGTAACCGGGCGTACACCCGCCCAGGCGTTCTGCAGCAGCGCGCGGATAGCCGTGCGCTCGATGGGACGCGGGTTCCAATAGGGATTGGACACCGCGATGTCGGCGGCGCGATCGAGATCGGCCTCCGGCATGCCGAGATCCCGCAGGGCAACGGGGGCGCCGTTGTCGCGGGCAAGGTCGTGGAGCCCCGCCGCCGCGTCCTGGGCACCGATGGCGCGCGCGATGCGCGCCATGGCGTCCGGCACGGCCGGAGCGTTGTAGGCCATCGCATGCGGCAGCACGATGGTATGGCATTCGGCGTGCGGCAGGTTGAAGCTGCCGCCCAGCGTATGGCAAAGCTTGTGGTGCAGCGCCATGCCGACGTTGCCCAGCACGGTGCCGCACAGCCAGGCGCCATACAGCGCCTGCGACCGGGCCTCGATGTCGCCGGCCTGGCGCACGATGCCCGGCAGCGCGCGGGCGATGGCCGCCAGCCCTTCCTCGGCCATCAGCGACATGATGGGGTTGCTGTCCTGCGCGTACAGGCCCTCGGCGGCATGCGCCATGGCATTCATCGCGCTGGTGACCGACAGCGCCACCGGCAGCCCCGTCGACAGCTCGGGGTCGTAGATCACGGTGCGCGGCAGCACGCGCGCGTCCTTGCCCGTCTTTTTCAGGCCGCCTTCGGTGATGCCGTAGATCGGCGTCATCTCGGAGCCGGCATAAGTGGTGGGAATGGCCAGGATGGGCAGCCCGGACTCGAGCGCGATGGCCTTGCCCAGCCCCACCGTGGAGCCACCGCCGATGGCGACGGCGCAATCGGCGTCCAGCCGGCGCGCCTCGTCGCGCGCCTGGCGGGCCGCTTCGATGGGCACATGCATGACCGCCCCGTCGAAGATGCCCGCCGCCTTCGCCCCCAGCAGGGCGGCCACGCGCTCGGCCAGCTTGCGCTGGCCCGGCGTGGACAACACCAGCGCCCGTTGCGCGCCCAGCAGCCCGATCTCCCGCTCCAGGTGCTGCAGGGAGCCCGCGCCGAACACCACGCGGGCGGCGTTGGCGTTGTAGACGAAGGCGTCCATGGCGTCAGGCCTTGCGCAGCGGCACGCCGCACAGTCGCTGCAATTCGTCGAACGACAGTCCGTCGACCACGTCGCTGGCGTAGACGCCGTCCTTCTTGATATCGAACACGGCCAGGTCGGAATAGACGCGGCTCACGCAGCCGACGCCGGTCAGCGGATAGGAGCAGGTTTCCACCAGCTTGCTCGAACCCGTCTTGGTCAGCAGGTCCATCATCACGAACACCTGCTTGGCGCCGATGGCCAGGTCCATCGCGCCGCCCACGGCGGGAATGGCATCCGGCGCGCCGGTGTGCCAGTTCGCCAGGTCGCCCTTGACCGACACCTGGAAGGCGCCCAGCACGCAGATGTCCAGATGGCCGCCGCGCATCATCGCGAAGGAATCGGCATGGTGGAAATAGGCGGCGCCGGGCAGCGCGGTGACCGGCTGCTTGCCGGCGTTGATCAGGTCCCAGTCCTCGTGGCCCTTCTCGGGCGCGGGGCCCATGCCCAGGAGGCCGTTCTCGGTGTGCAGCAGGACCTCGCGGTCCGCCGGCAGATGGTTAGCCACCAGGGTGGGCAGGCCGATGCCCAGGTTCACGTAGGCGCCCTCGGGAATGTCGCGCGCCACGCGCTGGGCCATCTGGTCTCGATTCATCTTGTTCATGTGCGTGTTCCTCAGGCGGCCTGTTGGGCGTTGGCTTGGGCCCCGACGGCCACCACGCGCTTGACGAAAATGCCGGGCGTCACGACCGCTTCCGGATCGAGCTCGCCCAGTTCGACGGTTTCGTGCACCTGGGCGATGGCCATCTTGGCGGCGGTCGCCATGATGGGCCCGAAGTTGCGCGCGGTCTTGCGATAGGTCAGGTTGCCCCAGCGATCGCCCTTGTAGGCCGAGATCAGCGCCACGTCGCCGTGGATGGGGTATTCCAGCACGTAGTCGCGGCCGTTGATGTGCCGCGTTTCCTTGCCTTCGGCCAGCAGCGTGCCGAAACCGGTGGGCGTGTAGAAGGCGCCCACGCCCGCGCCCGCGGCGCGGATGCGCTCGGCCAGGTTGCCCTGGGGCACGAGTTCCAGCTCGATCTTCTTGGCGCGATAGAGTTCATCGAACACGTAGGAGTCGGTCTGGCGCGGGAACGAGCAGATCACCTTGCGCACGCGCCCGGTCTGCAGCAGCGCGGCCAGGCCCGTATAGCCATTGCCGGCGTTGTTGTTCACCACCACGAGATCCTTGGCGCCCTGCTCGATCAGACCGTCGATCAGCGCGTTGGGCAGGCCGGCCGTGCCGAACCCGCCTACCAATATGGTGGAGCCGTCCTTGACGCCGGCCAGCGCTTCGGCCACCGAAGCCACGATTTTGTTGATCATCTATGTCTCCGCACGATGCCTGCCGTCCGGGGGGACGCAGGCGGCGTACCTGATTGCAAAACGGAAAAGTTCTATACGCGAACTATTGTTCGAATATTAAACATCGATTACGCACGAGGGGCAAGAGGCCAGAGTCATCATAAGCCTCCCGGGCCGTCATTCCGAGCGTGTTCCGGCAGCCCGCGCACGGTGAAGCGCACGCTGTCGTAGCGGCCGCCCTCGTCCATCACGGTGACGGTATGCACCCCGTTGCGGGTGAAGCGCAGCGAGACCGGACCGGCGCCATCCGTACGGCGAACCGGCTTGCCATCCAGCATCCACCACAGCGCGCCGTCGCCGCCCAGCGTCCGCAGTTGCACGTCGATCCGGTCGCGCCCCGGCACCGGGCGCAGGATCGCGCCCGTGTCCAGGCCTTCGAGCCGTACGCCCGTGCCCGCATGCGAGCCCGATCCGCACGCGGGATGCCAGCGCGCCGCGCCGGTTCCCGGCAGCATTCCCGCC
Organism: Pigmentiphaga sp. H8; assembly: GCF_003854895.1. NCBI lineage: Bacteria > Pseudomonadati > Pseudomonadota > Betaproteobacteria > Burkholderiales > Alcaligenaceae > Pigmentiphaga > Pigmentiphaga sp. H8. The sequence goes on from NZ_CP033966.1 coordinate 3,896,026, forward strand.
TCCGCCCACGGCTGCAAGGCCAACGGCCAGCGCGCGACCTGCCTGGGCGTGCCCGGCACGCGGCAGCCGGGATCCGTGCGCATTCCCGAGCGGGGATCGACCCAGATCGTCTCCACCAGGCCCCCCTGTGTTCCGCGATCGGGCAGCGTGGGCGGCACGGCATCGTCCAGCGACCAGGCCTGGCGGCGTTGCAGGCACATGTCCTCGGGCGTGCTGTCGGCTCGCAGGCCCAGAGGCCAGCAGATGGACTGCGCGCGCACCGAGGCGGGCGGCATGCGGGGGATGGGTGCGGCCGCCGGCAGCGCCGCCACCAGGTCCTGCAGCAGCGGCGCGGCGACGTTGGCGCCGAAGAAACCGGGATTGGGCGTACCGTCGGGCCGGCCCACCCAGACGCCCAGCGTCCAGGCATCGGTCACGCCCACGGCCCAGGCGTCGCGAAAGCCGAAGCTCGTGCCGGTCTTCCAGGCCAACCCCCGGCCGCCCGCGTAGAAGGGCCGGTCGGGCCGGCCGCCACTCTCCAGGATGTCGCGCACGATGAAGGCCGCGCCCTCGCTCATGATGCGGGACTCGACGCGCGGCTCGTCGGCGGTCAGCCGCACGCGGCCGGCCAGGCCGCCGCGGGCCAGCGCGCGGTAGGCGCCGACCAGTTCTTCCAGCGTGGTGCCCGCCCCGCCCAGGATCAGGCTCAGGTTCGGGGCCGCGCCCGCCGGGATGCGCAGGCGCAGGCCGCCCGCGCGCAGCACCGACGCGAAGCGCGCCGGGCCGATGCGATCGAGCAGGTCGACCGCGGGCACGTTGAGCGAACGCTGCAAGGCCTCGGACACGCTGACCGCGCCCGAGAAGGAGGCCTGGAAATTGCCCGGCCGGTAGCCGCCGAAGGTCTGCGGCGCATCGACCAGCAGGCTCTCGGAATGGACCATGCCTTCGTCCAGCGCCATCGCGTACAGGAAGGGCTTGAGCGTGGACCCCGGCGAACGCACGCCCCGGACCATGTCCACGTGGGCCGCCCGGCGCGCGTCGGAGAAATCGGCCGACCCCGCGTAAACGCGCGCCTCCAGACTGTCGTTGTCCATCACCAGCACGGCCATGGACACCTTGGGCGGCAGCGTGTCCACGCGGTCCAGCAGCATGTCCTCGACGATGGACTGCCATTCGGCATCCAGGGTCGACCGGACCACGCGGCGGGAGGCGGCGGTTCCCTGCTGCGGCCGCTGCCGCAGGCGTTCGGCGGCCAGCGGCGCCAGCCAGTGGCCGCGCAGCGGCTGCGCGATCACGCGTTCGATGCGCGCGTCGGCGACCACCTCGGCGCTCCAGCGGCCGCGTTGGGCCAGGCGGGCCAGCACCTTGTCGCGCGCGGCCCGGGCCGCCTCGGGCGCGCGGTCGGGGCGCAGCCGTGACGGAGCCTGCGGCAATGCCGTCAGCAGTGCGGCCTCGGCATGGCTCAATTGGCGCGACGGCTTGCCCAGATACGCGCGGCTGGCCATCTCCACGCCTTCCACGATGCCACCCATGGGCGCATGGTTCAGGTACAGGGTCAGGATGTCGCGCTTGGACAGGTGCCATTCCAGTTGCGCCGCGCGCGCCATCTGGCGCAGCTTGATACCCATGCTGCGCGGGGCTCCGCGCAGCGCCGGGTCGATCATGCGCGCGACCTGCATGGTAAGCGTCGATCCGCCCGAGACGATGCGCCCCGAAGTCGCCCACTGCCAGGCCGCACGCGCCATGGCGTAGGGGTTGATGCCCCAGTGCCAGTGGAACCAGCGGTCCTCGTAGGTCAGCAGCGCCTGCAGATACAGCGGGGACACGTCCTCGGGCGAGACCGGGTAGCGCCAGATGCCGTCCTCGCCCGGATAGGTGCGCAAGGGGATGCCGTCGGCCGATGTGACCACCAGGCCCCCATCGGCCGGCCGGAAGGCCTGGGCCGGCAGCGGATGCATCCGGTCCGCCGCCCACAGCGCCCCCAGCGCGATCGCCCCCGCCGCCGTGGCGGCGACCCAGCGCCGCCTCAGCGCGCGCCTCCGCGCGGGTCGTTGACCACCAGCGGGCCGGAAGACGCGCCCACCGCCCGGACCTCGGGACGATACATGTCCTCGACCACCGGCGCGGGCACGACGAAGCGGCCCGGCGTGACCACCCGCACGCGATAGAACACGGTGACCGGCCCCTGGATGCTCACGGCCGCGACGTAGCGGTCGTCGCGGTACTCGCGATGCTTGATGCGCGTATCGTTCAGCGCCTCGGACACCTGCACGCCGCCGACCTTCCAATCCGCCATGTCCGGCCCCTGGCTCAGGTTCATGTTCTCGACCTCGAACCCCGCCGGCACCCGGTCTACCACCAGCGCGTCCTCGATGCGGCGACCAGAGGCGACGTCCAGCTTGACGATCAGCATCTCGCCGGTCTGCAACGGGCGGCCGTTCCAGGGCCGTCCGTCCGATTCGTACCAGCTGCGCGCGATCGTGACGCCCGAGGCGCGCGGCGCCTCGGCCTGGCGCGGGTAGCCCTGCACGTCCACCTCGACGAACAGCGGATCGGCCTGCGTGTTGACGATGTCCACGCCGGCGGCCAACTGCGCGGCCGTGAAGCTGCGCGCCTCGGTGTCGCGCGAACTGAGCTGCTGCTCGCCCTGGCCCGTGCGCAGCGTCGCCGTCCATTGCGCCCCGGCCACGCCGCCCGCCGCCCGCGCGGCCAGGAACAGCGCCAGCTGCTCCTGGGTGGACAGATAGCTGCGGCTGCCCAGGCGGCCGGCCACGTCGCCCAGCAGGGCCTCGCGGCGCGGATGGTCGATCTGGTGCTGCATCATCAGCGCGTAGGACATCGCGTAGTCGCGCAGGGCCGAGCCGTAGTCGCCCAGCCATTCACCATAGCCGCCGTAGCGATTGGCGTCGATGCCGTAGCCGCGCGTCATCGCCTCGTCGAAGGCCGAGCGCGCGCGCGTCTCGTCGCCCATCAGCTTCAGGGCGATGCCCAGGTGGACCAGGGGCAGCGGCGAGCGCGACCGGTCGCGGTAGTTGTCGTACAGCACCCGCAGCGTGGACAGCGGCGCTTTCTGCTCGCGCGCCAGCACATAGGCCGCGTTGGCCAGCTCGGCGAAGCGGCGGTGGCTGTCGCGCAGCAGGTTGTAGTCATTGTCGCGCAGCCGCTGGCCAGGACCGGCGGCAAGCTGGGCCAGCAGGTTCTGCGGCAGGCTGGGGAAGTTGGCCGACGATTGCTGCAACTGGGCCAGCAGCCAGTCGGAGGCTCGGCGCGACACCAGGTCAGGCACGTTGAAGCCGGCCGTGCGGGCATCCTGCAGGAAGCTCGCCACATAAGCCGACAGCCAGATCTCCTGCGCGCCGTCGCCCCATAGCGCGAAGCCGCCGCCGGCCTTCTGCATGCCGGCGATGCGGCCGACCGCGCCTTCGATCATGCGTTCGCGCTCGGCCCGCGTGCGCGGTGTCAGCCCCCAGGCGCGGGCCTCGTCCTCGCCGATGAAGACGTGGGGATAGGCCGCGCTGGCGGTCTGCTCCAGGCATCCATAGGGATAGTCCAGCAGCCCCTGCACCAGGCGCTTCACGTTGAAAGGCGGCTTGTTGGAAATCGCCACGCTGGCGCTGGCCGAATCCGGATACAGCTTGTCGATCCAGCTGGACTCCAGCTTCAGGCTCTCGCCCTGCCCCAGCCGGACGCGACGCACGTCGCGCGTCGCCGCGACCGGCGGCTGGACCTGCAACAGCGACTCGCGCACGATGCGGATGGGGTTCGCGCCTCCCTGGCCGTCGACCGTCAATCGCAGCCGGCCCAGCCCGTAGGCGCCCGTGGCCTCGGCCACGAAGCGCAGGGTGGCGCGCTGCTGGTGGGCCAGGTTCACGCTTTGCGACCCGCCCCGTATCCGCACCGGGTCCAGGCCCTCCAGGTTCACCGTCAGCGTCTGCGGCGCGCCGCTCAGGTTGGTCACGTCCAGCGCGATCGCGGCCTCGTCGCCCGGGCTGATGAAGCGCGGCGTCGACAATTCGGCTACCACCGGTGCCGCCACCACCATCTCGGCCTGCGCGTTGCCGAAGCGGTCGGGCGTGAAGGCCGAGGCCATCAGGCGCAGCGTGCCGTTGAAGTCGGGCAGGTCCAGCGGAATCTGCGCCTCGCCCTGCTCGTCCAGCCGCACCGGACCGCTGAACAGGTCCACCAGCCGCACCTTCACCGGCATGCTGCGGGTGTCGCGCATCGCGGCATCCCCGCCCCATTTCAGCTTGCCCTGCGTGCCCTCCATCTTCTCGATCAGCTTGCCGTACAGGTCCAGCAGCTCCGGCGCGTAGCGATGCTTGCCGAAGAAGAAGTCGAAGGGATCGGGCGTCGCATAGCGCGTGATGTTCAGGATGCCGACGTCGACCGCGGACAGCGTCACGTACGCCTGCTGGCCCTGCCCGGCGTTGCCCACCTTGACCTTCACGGTGGTCCGCTTCTCGGGCAGCACCTTGGGCGGCGCGGCCAGCTCCACGGCCAGCTTGCGATCGTCGCGGGACAGCGGCAGGTAGACCAGGCCCAGCGCGCGTGCCGGCGTGACGCGATCGCCCTGGCTGCCGGGCCGGAATACGGTCACCGACACGTACAGGTCGTGGCGGCTCCAGTCCTTGCCGATGGGAATCTCGACCGTGGAGCCCGACGCCTTCACGCTGGTGCGCTGGCTCCACAGCATGGTGCCGCCCTCGACCGCGATCAGCGCCTCGCCGTCGTGGGGCGGCGTGATCGACAGCTTGACCGTCTCGCCCTCGCGCACCGGCGCGTGGTCCAGCTTGAGCTGCACCCGGTCCGGCCGGTTGCCCATTTCCTCGGCATCCTGCGCGCCCCAGCCGGCATAGAAGCGGTAGCGCAGCGTGTCGCCGTTTTCCGGATCGCTCAACTCCAGCCGGTAGCGTCCCCACTTGACCGGCACCCCGAACTTCACGCGATCGGGCAGCGCCAGCACGCGCGACTCGACCAGTTCCTCGGTTTCGGTGAAGCCGCTGTTCCAGCCGCGCTGGTCGTCGAAGCGCCAGTAGTACACCCGCTCCTCGCGGTACACCCGCAACTGCGCCTGCTTGAGCGGCACGACCTTGCCCTGCGGATCCGCGCGCACCGCCTCGAACTCGGCCATCGTCCCTTCGCGCGCGACGTCGCGGTCGAACAGCGGCCGCACGCCGATCAATGCCGGCGCCGGCCAGACGCTGCGCTCGATGGAACGCACGACGGGCCGGCCGCCCGACTCCAGCAGGCTGAAGCTTGCCTTCACCTTCATGGGCGAGGCGGTGCCGGACACATCCACCGGGACGGCAACCGCCGCCGCGCCCTTGTCGTCCAGCGTGGTCTCGTCCAGGTCGCGCCGCTGCTTGCGGTCGTCGTCGGCGAAATCGCCGAACAGGAAACCCGGCCATTGCTGCGGCAGCGCATAGCGGTCGCGATCGATGGACACCGTGCCCAGCAGCCGGTTGCCGGCCGCGGGCGCGCCGTACAGGTAGTCGCCCTGCACCTTCACGTTCAGGGGCCGGCCAGCCTCCAGCACGCCTTCGCGCGACTTCAGGTCCAGCTTCATGCGCTCGGGCAGGAACTCTTCCACCTGGAATTTCCACGAGGCATCGGCCGAGCGGGCCGCCGGGTCCAGGCGCGTCTCCAGCAGCCAGGTGCCCGTCTGCGCGTCGGCCGGCAGCTCGATGGCCTGGCGCACATAGCCCGGCACCTGCGCATCGGGCCGCCACAAGGCGGTGCGCACGGTACGGCCGTCGGGCCGCTTCAGCGTGGCCGTGACCGGCGCGGCCTGCACCGCCCGTCCGTCGGCGTCGCGCACCAGCACGGAAACGTCGAAGCGCTCGCCCGGCCGGTAGAGATCGCGGCCGGCGTAGACGAACAGCTTGTTGTCGCGGGACGGATAGCCGCCCACGTCGAATTCGGACAGGTCCAGCGCCGGCTCGGCCAGCGCCACCACGGACAGCTCCGCGCCCCGGCGCGCCAACAGGATGCGCGCGGCCTCGAAGCTGCCCGAAAACACGGCGCGCCCCTGCCCGTCGGCCTTGGCGCGGCCCAGCGACTTCGCGTTCGCGTCCAGCAGCTCGAACTCGACGTCGTCCATGGCCTTGCCGCTCTTGAGCGAGGTCGCGAACGCATCGAGCTGGCCGGCGTAGCGCCGCGTGTGCAGGCCGATGTCGCTGACGTAGAAATAGGTGACCTGGTATTCGTCGCGGAACCGTCCGGACTGGCTCATCACGGCCACGTAGATCCCGGGCTCCTTCAGTTCCTTGATGCCCTCGACCGGCAGGAAGGTGACATGGCGGCGATTGGCCTTGTCGTCGGTCAGGAAACGGCCGGCATAGACGCTGCGCGTCACATCCTTCAGGCGATCCAGGTCCCAGCTTCCCACCGTCCCCTTCAGGCTGCGGTTGCCGCTGTAGCGCCACTCGTCGTCTTCGTCGCTGTCGTCCTCGGCATCCGGGTCGGTCTTGGCGACGGGCCGGCGCACGCCCAGCACCTGTTCGAAGAAGCGGGGGAATTGCGCGGGATCGATGCGCAGGAACTGCACGTCGACCTCGGGCGTATTGACCGTGACCACCGGCAGCCCGCCGTTCTGGCCTGCGGGCAGCACCACGCCGCGGCTGGCGAAATAGAAGGACGGCGGCATGGCCTCGCTAGCCACTTCGCAGCCGAAGGCCTCGGGCAGCGCCTGCCCGCCCGCGCCCTTGACGGACTCGGGCACCGCGATCGCATAGCGGCGGTTCGGCTGGATGTAGGGGAAGTAGGCGACGCGCGGGTTGTCGCCCAGCGACCAGTCGCCCGCCACCGGTTTGCCTTCCGGCAGGGCCTGGCCGGGCTGCGGCTTGCCCAGGGTCTTGGCGGCCTCATCATCGCCGGAAGCGGCGCCCAGGTCCACCACCTGCAGCAGCTTGCCCAGCGACTGGCGGCGATCGAGCGGCTGCGAGAACGTCACGGCCAGCGCCAGCGACTCGTCGAACAGGCGCGTCCGGCATTCGAGCAACGTGAAGGGATCGGCACTGCCGACCAGCTCGGAAGCGGGCGGCTCGCCCCCTCCGCCGCCGGACTGCTTGCCCGCCCACCATGCGCCGCCCACCGCCGCGGCCAGCAATACCACGCCCGCGGCCCAGGCGGCCGCCTTTTTCCTGTCTGCCATGAAATCCCCCGGACACGCCTTCGTGCGTGCTTTCCGTAGCGCTATTAGAGGGTGAGAGCCCGCCTATTGTGAAGCATGGACTTCACAAAATTACATTTGGGCACCACTTGGCGGCGCGGCGCTTGCCGGGCCGGCGGATGGCCGATGATGAGGGTGCATGACTTCCTTGTGAAAGCGCAGCGCCATCGCATGGTAGAACGGCCGCGGGCAGAACTGCCGGGACACCAGCGACGCGACGAGCGTGGCCATCAGCAGGTGGAACATCAGGTCCTGGCTGCGCGTCATCTCCATGACGATCACGCTGGCCGTGATGGGCGCCTGGGTGGCCGCCGCCAGGAAAGCCGCCATCGACACCAGCGCCAGCGTGCGCGGATCGGCGGCGGGTCCGGCCAGTTGCACGATGTGTTCGCCCATGCCGGCGCCTATGGCCAGGGACGGCGTGAAGATGCCGCCGGGAATGCCGCACACGTACGAGGCCACGGTCGCCACCCACTTGGCGATACCGAACCAGGCGCTCTCGACGGGATGGCCGTTCAGCAGCGCGGCGGTCTGTTCATAGCCGGTACCGTAGGTGGCGCCTCCCGTCAGGCAGCCCAGCACCGCCACGACCAGGCCGCACAAGAAGGCTACCCGCACCGGATGGCGCTGCAGCCAGGGACGCCAGCGCGCGGGGGCCAGCCCGGTCACGCCGCGCACCATCGTGGCGGCGAACAGTCCGCCCATGGCGCCGTTCAGCACGCCGCTGGCCAGGGTCCAGCCCCACGATCCCTGGACGAACCCGGCCGCCGCCGCGGCATGAAAATAAGGATTGTTGCCGGCGATCGCCAGCGCGATGAAACCCGACGCCAGCACGCCCGACAGCGCCAGGCGGTTCCAGCGCACGGCGGCGCCCCGCCCCAGCTCCTCGATGGCGAACACCACCCCGGCCAACGGCGTGTTGAATGCCGCGGCCAGGCCGCCGGCGGCGCCCGCGGCAATCAGCTCGTTCGCCCGGAACTCCAGCTTGACGCCTATCCGCTCCTGCCAGAACCGGCCCCAGGCCAGCATGGCCGCCGCGCCCACCTGCACCGAAGGTCCTTCGCGCCCCACCGAGGCACCCGCCAGCAGCGCCACGGCGGTCAAGGGAATCTTCCAGAGCGCCTGCCGCAGCGACACCAGCCCCGAGGAGGCGATGGGTGCCGGTATGGAAGTGGCCGCGATCACCTGGGGGATGCCGCTGCCCCGCGCCATCGGCGCGAGCCGCAAGGTCAACCAGCGCAGGCCCGCCATCGCCAGCGGGATGACCACCAGCGCGGCCCACGGCGCGGCCGAGGTCCAGTGGCGGTTCCACTCCAGCGCGATCTCGGCCAGCCAGGCGAACGCCAGCGACAGCAAGGCCACCACCGCCGCCCCGCACAGGACGAGCGCGTAGCGGAAGGTCTTGCGCGACACCCGCAGGACCTGCCGGCCCTTGCGTCGCACGGTGATGGAGGCCTGGTCGCGCCAGGGCACTGAGCGTCGGACTTTCATGGAGGCGAAGCAATGAGAAAATGCCCCCACGCTTGCCGCTTCGCGGTGGCGCTGCCCCCAAGGGGGCGTTTTTCACCTTGGGGCGGGGCAATGAAAAACGCGCGCTGAGCATTCAAGCCTGAGCTTGCGACAGCGCGCGTCATGCGGCGGCCCCGCGGGGCCGCGACGGGAATCAGCCCAGGTTCTTGGCCACGAATTCCCAGTTCACGATGCCCCAGAAGCTCTCGAGGTACTTCGGACGGGCATTGCGGTAATCGATGTAGTAGGCGTGTTCCCACACATCACAGGTCAGCAGCGGGGTGTCGCCAGTGGTGAGCGGGTTGCCCGCGGCGCCGGTGTTGACGATGTCGATCGAGCCATCGGCCTTCTTGACCAGCCAGGTCCAGCCCGAACCGAAGTTGGCGGCGGCCTGCTTGTTGAAGGTGTCCTTGAAGGCGTCGAAGCTGCCCCACTTGGCATTGATGGCGTCGGCCAGCTTGCCGGCGGGCGGCGTGCTCTTGGGCGTCAGGCAGTTCCAGTAGAAGGAGTGGTTCCAGTGCTGGGCGGCGTTGTTGTAGATGCCGCCGGACGACTTCTTGACGATGTCCTCGAGCGAGGCGTTCTCGAACTCGGTGCCCTTGATGAGGTTGTTCAGATTGGTGACGTAGGTCTGGTGGTGCTTGCCGTGGTGGTACTCCAGCGTTTCCTTGGAGATGGTGGGGGCCAAGGCGTCCTGGGGATACGGCAATTGCGGAAGAGTGTGTTCCATCTGAGCTCCTGCTTCTGGTTGGGAGGTTTGCGGGGGCATTTTATCGGCAAGTATGCCGCTTGGCCCGGAAGTCCCCGCGTTACGCAAGGTTAACGCGCCAGGGCGACGCAGTCATGTCATGCCCTGGCGGCCGCGCGGATTCTGGCCGTCACACCAGCCCGCGATCGGCTTCGACCGCCGTCACCGAGGCCTGGGCCGCGCCTTCGGCGAAGCGGAGGTCGAGTCGGGCGCCAGGCTGCAAGCTGCGTGCCTGCCGAACGATGCCGCCCTGCTCGTCGCGCACGATGGCATAGCCGCGCGCCAGCGTCTGCTCGGGCCCGAGCGCGCGCAGATGCGCGGCATGCGAGGCCAGCCGCTGCTGCAGGCGGGCGAGCTGGTACGCCTGGCACTGCCGCACGCGCCGCGCCAGGTCGTCCACCCGCGCCGACAGCCGCGCGGGATCGGGCAACTGGGCGATCAGCCGCTGCCGCAACAGGCCGACCTCGGCCTCGCGGTCGCGCTGGGCGCCGGTCCAGGCCGCGTCCAGGCCGCGCACCAGCGCGGCCAGCCGCTCCTGCTGCCGCGCCAGGCGTTCACGCGGGGAAATCAACTGCGCCGCCGCCCGGTCCAGCCGCTGCCCGGCCTGCTCGAGGCGGCGTCGCTGCGCCCGCCGCAGGTCCTGGGCCGCCTGGCGCAGGCGCGCCAGCCACTGTTCGCGCGGCAGGCCCGCCATCTCGGCCGCCGCCGTGGGCGTGGGCGCCCGCAGATCGGCGGCGAAATCGGCGATGGTGAAGTCGGTCTCGTGGCCGACGCCGCTGATGACGGGGATCGCACTGGCGACGATGGCCCGCGCCAGCCCTTCATGGTTGAACGCCCACAGGTCCTCGATGCTGCCGCCGCCGCGCACCAGCAACAGGGTATCGACCTCGGCGCGCCGGTTCGCGAGCGCGATGGCCTGCGCCAGCCGCGGGCCGGCCTCGTCGCCCTGGACCGGAGCCGGATAGATCACCACCCGGGCGTGCGGCACCCGCCGCGCCAGCGCCGTCAATACGTCGCGCAGCGCCGCCGCCTGCAACGAGGTGACGACACCCAGCGCGCGCGGCACGGCCACCGGCGTGCGCTTGCGGGCCGGATCGAACAGTCCCTCGGCCGACAGCTTTTCCTTCAACCGCAGGAAGGCCTCGAACAGATCGCCCTGGCCGGCCCGGCGCATGGCCTCGACCTGCAACTGGTAGTCGCCGCGCGGTTCGTACAGCGATACCCGGGCCCGGATCTCGATGCGGTCGCCTTCGCGGGGCGTGAAGCCCACCAGCATGGCCCGACCGCGGAACATCACGCCGCGCGCGGCGGCGCCGCCGTCCTTGAGCGTGAAATACCAATGGCCGGAAGCCGCCGCGGTGAAATTCGACACCTCACCCCTCACCCATACCAGGGGAATGTTGCGCTCCAACAAGCCCGCCACCGCGCGGTTTAGCTGGGAGATAGTCAGAATCCCCCGCGAGAAATCGTCATGTGCGGACGCAAAACCAGAATTCATGAGGGTTTCCAGGCAAGAAGCTTTCCACAGGCTTGAAAACTATGGTTGTCAAGTAATTTCTCTGTCACAGACGGCATTATTTTCTTATAAGCCATTGATTTGATTGATTTTTTGACTTCACCAGCCACTGAATCAAAAGCGGGCATCCTAGCAAGAACCGCATATTCCGTGGCCCCGGGCCAAGTTACACACATAATTATCCACAGATTCTGTGGATACTTTCCGGCCGGCGACTTGCCCTCGTCCGTCCGCGCCCGTACATTCTCGCCTTCATCGAAAAGGAGAGGTTTCTTGCTCGCCATCGTCCGCGAGGCCGGCTGGCCCATCTGGCCGCTGATCGCCACTTCGTTCATCGCGCTGACGCTCATCGTCGAACGCCTGCTTGCCCTGCGCCGCAGCAGGATCGCCCCGCCCAGGTTGCTGGAAGACGTCCTGGCCCTGGTGCAGAAACGGCGCATCACCCCCGAGATCGTGACCCGGCTCGAAGCCGATTCGCCGCTGGGCCGCATCCTGGCCACGGGACTGCGCAACGCCCACCGCTCGCGCCCCGCGCTCAAGGACGCGCTCGAGCAATCGGGCGAGACGGTCGCGCACAACCTGAACCGCTACGTCGGCGCGATCGGCACCATCGCCGCGGTGGCGCCGCTGATGGGCCTGTTCGGCACCGTGGTCGGCATGATCGAGATCTTCGGCTCGTACGCGCCGGCCGGCAGCGACCCCGCGCAACTGGCGCACGGCATCTCGGTCGCACTGTACAACACGGGGCTGGGCATTTTCATCGCCATTCCCGCCATGATCTTCTACCGCTATTTCCGCGCCCGCATCACCGACAGCCTGCACGACCTGGAACGGGCCGCCGCCCGCCTGGCCGACAGCCTGCAAGCCGAGTGATGCCGCCCGGCGCCCAGCCATGAACTTCCGCCGCCACCTCGAGACCGACGAACCCGACATCAACCTGATCCCGCTGATCGACGTCCTGCTGGTCATCCTGATCTTCCTGGCCGCCAGCACGTCCTTCTCGCGCTTCAGCCAGTTGTCCGTGCGCCTGCCCGACGCCGCCGCCCAGTCCGCCGAAGCAGCCGCGGGCCTGACCGTCACGGTCGCCGCCGACGGCCGCTACGCGCTCAACGGCAAGGCGCTGCCCATCACCGACGCCGACCAGTTGTCCGAGGCGCTGCGCAAGGCGGCGGCCGGACGGGACGATCCCTCGCTGGTGATCGACGCGGACGCCTCGGCCACCCACCAGGCCGTGGTGCGGGCCATGGAAGCGGCGGGGCGCGCCGGCATCTCGCGCATAGGATTCACCACGCAGGCCGCGCCCGCGGGATCGGGCAGATGACGCCGGGCCCGGCCCTGCGCACCGTGCTGCAGCGCCAGTGGCAGACGGGCGGATGGCTGTCGTGGCTGCTTGCCCCCCTGTCCCTGCTGGCCGCCGCTGCCGTCGCCGCCAAGCGCCTCGCCTACCGGGCAGGCTGGCGACGGGCCGAGCGGGTAGGCGTGCCGGTCGTCGTGGTCGGCAACGTCTATGTCGGCGGCACCGGGAAGACCCCCTTCATCGTGGCCGCGGCGCACGCGCTGCGGGCGCGCGGCCGCCATCCCGGCGTGATCAGCCGCGGCTACGGCGTGCGGGTCGGCCCCGCCCCCCGCGTGGGCTGCGGCCGGCTGGATCCCGCGGACTTCGGCGACGAACCGGCCTTGATCGCGCACCAGGCGGACGTCCCGGTGGCCGTCCATCCCCGCCGCGCCGACGCCGCCCGCGCCCTGCTGGCGGCGCATCCCCATGTCGACGTGATCCTGTCCGACGACGGCCTGCAGCACCTGGCGCTGGCCCGCGACGTGGAAATCGTGGTGCAGGACGAACGCGGCATCGGCAACGGCCGGCTGCTGCCCGCCGGCCCGCTGCGCGAGCCGGCCTCGCGCCTGCGCGGCGTGGACGCGATCGTCACCAATCGCAGCGGCGGCACGTCCGGCGCCCTGCCCGCCGCGCCGGACGGCGTGCGCGCGGTGGACATGGACCTCGTCATCGACGGCGCCTGGCGCGTGGCCGACGGCAAGCGCCTGCCGCTGGCGGAGCTGGGCTCGATGCCTCGTATCGCCGCCGTGGCGGGCATCGGCAATCCCGAGCGCTTCTTCGCCACGCTGCGCCGCGCCGGCATCCGGCTGGACACCACGCTGGGCCTGCCCGACCACTATGATTACACCCGCTCGCCGTTCGCCGCGATCGAGGCCGATATCATCCTCGTCACCGACAAGGACGCCGTAAAATGTCCGGCTGCGGACGACCCGCGCGTGTGGGCCGTCACGGTTTCGGCGCATTTGTCCGACCCCGCGTTCTTCGATTGGCTGGAAACCCGACTCCATGGACATACGCCTGCTTGACATCCTGGTCTGCCCGCTCTGCAAGGGCCCGCTGCGCCACGATCGCGCCGCGCACCTGCTAGGCTGCCGCACCGACCGCCTGAGCTTCCCCATCCGCGACGGCATCCCGGTCATGCTCGAATCCGAGGCCCAGCCGTGGCAGGACGAATCCGATGCCCCGGCCGCCGAGGCGCCCCATGCCTGATCCGGCCGACTTCACCGCCATCATCCCGGCGCGCGCCGCTTCCACGCGCCTGCCGGGCAAGATGCTGGCGGACATCGGCGGCGTCCCCATGATCGTCCGCGTCGCGCGGCAGGCGCAGGCCAGCGGCGCATCGCGCATCCTGGTGGCGACCGACGACGCCGCCATCCGCGACGCCGTGCGCGCCCACGGCTTCGACAGCCTGATGACCCGCGTCGACCATCCGACCGGCACCGACCGGCTGGCCGAAGCCTGCGATGCGCTCGAACTCGACGACACGCAGATCGTGGTCAACATCCAGGGCGACGAGCCGCTGATCGATCCCGCGCTGGTCGCCCACGTGGCCCAGACGCTGGACCGCCACAGCGCGGCGGCCATCGCCACGGCGGCGCATCCCATCGACACCGCCGACGAATTGTTCAACCCCAACTTCGTGAAGGTCGTCTGCGGCGCCGACGGCCATGCCCTGTATTTCTCGCGCGCCCCCATCCCCTGGGCCCGCGATGCGCTGGCCGGCGGCGAGCGCGTCTTCGCGCCCGGCCTGCCCGCCCTGCGCCACATCGGGCTCTACGCCTACCGCGTCGGCTTCCTGCGCCGCTTCCCCACGCTGCCCCAGGGCCGCCTGGAACGCTGGGAGTCGCTCGAGCAATTGCGCGCGCTCGAGCACGGCTACGCCATCCAGGTCCACGTCACGCCGCAGGCCCCCGCGCCCGGCGTCGACACGGCCGCCGATCTCGAATTCGTGCGGCGGCTGGTGGACGCCCAAGGCTGATTTGACCGGCGCCGCGCGCTTGAGGTAAGTTTGGGGGCACTCGTGCCTGAAACACGCGGCCATAGGGGGGTCGGCATACCGACATCGACCGCATGCCGCAGCGCATCGGCCTTCATCACCATCCCGGCGACTCGCTCGCAGCCTGGACCCTGATGGGCCGGGCCAGCGGTGTGTGCGCCGGTAGCGCCGCAGGCCAAGAACACCAACTCAATCAGGAAGCATCAATGCGTCTAATCTTGCTCGGAGCGCCCGGCGCCGGCAAAGGCACCCAGGCCGCGTTCCTCAAGGACCGCTACGGCATTCCCCAGATATCCACCGGCGACATGCTGCGGGCCGCAGTCAAGGCCGGCACGCCCCTGGGCATCGAAGCCAAGAAAGTCATGGATGCCGGCGGACTGGTCTCCGACGACATCATCATCGGCCTCGTCCAGGACAGGCTGAAGGAAGCGGACTGCGCCAACGGCTACCTGTTCGACGGATTTCCCCGCACGATTCCCCAGGCCGAGGCGCTGCGCTCGGCCGGCGTGTCGCTGGATTTCGTGGTCGAGGTGGACGTCCCCGAGGAAGAGATCATCGAACGCATGAGCGGCCGCCGCGTGCACCTGGCCAGCGGCCGCACCTACCACCTGCGCTTCAATCCGCCCAAGAACGCCGGCGTCGACGACGTCACGGGCGAACCGCTCGTCCAGCGCGACGACGACAAGGAAGAGACCGTGCGCAAGCGTCTCGAGGTCTATCGCCAGCAGACCCGGCCGCTGGTCGACTATTACTCGCAGTGGGCCGCCGAAGGCGATGCGAAGGCGCCCCGCTATCGCAAGATCTCCGGTGTCGGCTCGGTCGACGAGATCAAGACCCGCCTGTTCGATGCGTTGAAATAAAGCCCCCCCGTACGCGCTTACGCGCGCCCCCCAGGGGGCGAAACCGGCGGACTGGCAAAGCCAGATCCGCGGTTTCCCCGGTCTGGGTGGAGGTGGGGTTGGGTCGGGTGCGGTAACTGCTTCACTGTTTTTGTTTGCTCGGTAGTTTTTGAAACTTTCGTAGTTGAACAAAAGGAGGAGTTGCATGGCAACCGGTCTGTCCTTTGCGCTCGTATGCGGCCTTCTGGCCGTCGCGTTCGGCGCGATTTCCACCTTCTGGATTCTCAAGCAGGAAAGCGGGAACACCCGCATGGTGGAAATCGCGACGGCCGTGCAGCAGGGCGCTCAAGCCTATCTCGCCCGTCAGTACACGACCATCGCCATCGTCGGCGTGGTGCTGTTCATCGTCATCGGCCTCGTGCCCGGCCTGGGTTGGCCGTGCGCACTGGGCTTCGCAGTGGGCGCCGTGCTTTCCGGCGCCGCGGGCTTCATAGGCATGAACGTCTCGGTGCGCGCCAACGTGCGTACCGCCCAGGCTGCCACGCGGGGCTTGAACGAAGCCCTGACCGTCGCCTTCCGCGGCGGCGCCATCACCGGCATGCTGGTGGTGGGGCTGGGGCTGACCGGCATCACCGTGCTGCTGTGGGTATTGCTGGGCACCAACCTGTCGGGCGCCGATGGCGCCGGGCTGCACGAGCAGTTGCAGCCGCTGATCGGCCTGGCCTTCGGCTCGTCGCTGATTTCCATCTTCGCCCGGCTGGGCGGCGGCATCTTCACCAAAGGCGCCGACGTGGGCGCCGACCTGGTGGGCAAGGTCGAGGCCGGCATCCCTGAGGACGATCCGCGCAACCCCGCCGTCATCGCCGACAACGTCGGCGACAACGTGGGAGACTGCGCCGGCATGGCGGCCGACCTGTTCGAGACCTATGCCGTCACCATCGTCGCCACCATGCTGCTGGGGTCGCTGGTGATCGAGGTGGCGCCGCTGCAGGCGGTCATCTACCCGCTGGTCCTGGGCGGCTTCTCCATCATCGCGTCCATCCTCGGCTGCATGGCGGTCAAGGCCAGCCCCGGCAAGCGCATCATGAGCGCGCTGTACCGCGGCCTCGCGGTGGCAGGCATCCTGGCGCTGGTGGCGTTCTATCCGCTGACGGCCTGGGTCTTCGCCGGCACCCCGCTGGACGACGGCAACAGCCTGGGCCGGCTCTACGGCTGCACCGTGGTGGGCCTGGTGCTGACCGGCCTGATCGTCTGGATCACCGAGTACTACACGGGCACCGAATACAAGCCGGTGCGCTACGTGGCGCAGGCCTCGACCACCGGACACGGCACCAACATCATCGCCGGCCTCGCGGTCTCGATGAAATCCACCGCCGCGCCCGTGATCCTGGTCTGCCTGGCCATCTACGGCGCCTACACGCTGGCGGGCCTGTACGGCATCGCCGTCGCGGCCACCGCCATGCTGTCCATGGCCGGCATCATCGTCGCGCTGGACGCCTACGGCCCCATCACCGACAACGCCGGCGGCATCGCCGAAATGGCGCAGATGCCCGAATCGGTGCGCAACATCACCGATCCGCTGGACGCGGTGGGCAACACCACCAAGGCGGTCACCAAGGGCTATGCCATCGGCTCGGCCGGCCTGGCCGCGCTGGTGCTGTTCGCCGACTTCACCCACGCGCTCGACCACCTCGGCAAGAACGTCGACTTCTCGCTGGCCGAGCCGGCCGTCATCATCGGCCTGTTCGTGGGCGGCCTCATCCCCTTCCTGTTCGCGGCGATGGCCATGGAGGCCGTGGGCCGCGCCGCGGGATCGGTGGTGGTGGAGGTCCGGCGCCAGTTCACCGAGATCCCCGGCATCATGGAAGGCACCGGCAAGCCCGAGTACGGCAAGGCCGTGGACATGCTGACCAAGGCCGCCATCAAGGAAATGATGGTGCCCTCGGCGCTGCCCGTGGTGGTGCCCATCGTGCTGGCCCTGGTCATCGGCGTGCTGATGGGCGGCGAATCGGCGCGCATGGCGGTGGGCGGCATGCTGATGGGCGCCATCGTGACCGGGCTGTTCGTCGCCATATCCATGTGCACGGGCGGCGGCGCCTGGGACAACGCCAAGAAATACATCGAGGAAGGCCACCACGGCGGCAAGGGCTCCGAGGCCCACAAGGCCGCCGTCACCGGCGACACCGTGGGCGACCCCTACAAGGACACGGCCGGCCCCGCGGTGAACCCGCTGATCAAGATCGTCAACATCGTCGCGCTGCTGCTGGTGCCGCTGCTCTAGCGGCCGGGCGCGGTGGCGGCGCCCGGGCCCCTCAGGCCCGGACCGCCGCCATCACCGTATTGCGCAGGCTTCCCACCTTCTCGATCTCGCATTCGACGACATCGCCCGGCCGCAGGTAGCGGCCGTCGGCCACCCCGCAGCCCGCGGGCGTGCCGGTGGCGATGACGTCGCCCGGCCGCAGCGTCATCGCGCGCGAAATGTGCGCGACCAGCGTCGGAATCTTGAAGATCATCTGCTCGGTGGACGCATCCTGCCGGATTTCGCCGTTGACCCGGCACTGAATGCGCAGCGGATACGGCCGGGGAATGTCCCGTGCCAGCGCGATGACCGGCCCCAGCGGGCAGGAACGATCCAGGCTCTTGCCCTGTATCCAGTTCTGGCCATAGCGGCCGGTCAGGGTGGGCGCCGCCTCGTTGGCCTGCAGCTCGCGGTAGCTCACGTCGTTGCAGACGGTATAGCCCGCCACGTGGTCGTAGGCGTCCGCTTCGGCGATGTCGCGCCCTTCCCGGCCGATCACGACCGCCAGTTCCGCCTCGTAGTCCATCTTGCGCGAGAAATCGTGGCCGCCGATGGGGTCGCCGGGGGCCACCACCGTGCCGGGCAGCTTGGTGAAGAAGAACGGCTGCTCGGGCGGCGTCAGCTTGCCCTCGGCGCCATGGTCGAAATAGTTGACGACGTGCGCGAGGATCTTCGATCCCGCTTCGATGGGCGCCAGCAGGCGCACCGACTCCAGCGCAACGGCGGGACCGGACGCGGCCAGGCCGGCGGCCGCGTCGCGGGCCATGTCGCCCGCCGCCAGGAACAGCCGCAGGTCGTGGAACAGCGGCGCCATCCATTCGCGACCCGCCGCATGGGCGGCCAGCGCCAGGTCGACCACGCGATCGCCCTCGATCGCGCACACGTGCGCTCCGGCCACGGTGGCCATGCGTCCTATCTTCATCTTCACTCCTCGCTTGGTGTCAGAATCCCGCCATGTCCTTCATCACGGCGTACAGGCCGGGCTGGCGCTCGAAACCTATGCCCGGCGACTGCGGCAGCGTGGCCTGCCCATCGGCGATGGCGACCTCCTGGCCAAAACCGCTGAAGATGCCGAACGTGTCCGGGTAGGACTCGCATCCCCCCAGCCCCAGGCCGCCGACCAGGTGCAGGCACATCAGGTTGCCGCCGTGGGGATACATCGCGGAGCGGGCGAAGCCATGCCTGCCGGCGACCGCCAGCACGTTCAGGTATTCGGTGATGCCGAAGGACAGCGGCGGATCGAGCTGGATGATGTCGCGATCCGCGCGAAAGCCCGCATAGGACAGGAAATGGTCCAGCTCCTTGCCGCAGGCCATGTTCTCGCCGGTGGCCAGCGGCCCCTCGTAGGCGCGGGCCAGGTCGGCGTAGATGCCGTACTCCAGGAAATCGCAGGGTTCTTCGTACCAGCGCAGGCCGTAGGGCGCGATGGCCCGCGCATAGTCCAGCGCTGTGTCGCGGCCGAACGCGCAACTCGCGTCCACGGCCAGGGCCCGGCCGTCGCCCATCTCGCTCAGCACCGCCTCGATGCGCCGGCAGTCCTCGGCCACGGACAGGCCCCCTATCTTCATCTTCACCATCCGGTAGCCGGCGTCGCGGTACCGGATCATCTCGTCCTTCAGGTCGCGCGCGTTCTGTCCCGGAAAGTACCAGCCGCCGCCGACGTACACCGGCGCGTGCGTGCGCGCCCGGCCGCCGCCGTGGCGCTCGGCCAGCACGGCGTGCAGCGGCTTGCCTTCGACCTTGGCCACCAGGTCCCACACGGCCACGTCCACCGTGCCCATGGGAATGGCGCGCTCCGCGTAGCCGCCGCGCCGCTCCCGCCGCTGCCCGCAGGCCAGGATCGCCGCGGGGTCGAAATTGCGTCCCGTCGCATCCAGCAGGCTGTCGGGATCGGCCCCCACGATGCGCGGCGCGATCCGGTCGCGGATCTGCTCGCCGCAGGCATAGCGGCCAAAGGAATTGAACGCGAAACCCACCAGCGGCCGCCCGTCGCGGATCACGTCCGACACCACCGCCACCACCGTGGCGGTCATCTGGCTGAAGTCGGAGCGGGCATTGGACAAGCGCGATTCCAGCGCGACCGTGCGCTCGATGATCTGGACGATACGCATCAGTTCACCGTCGCGCCGGAAGCCTTCACCGCGGCGGCGAACTTGGCCATCTGTTCGCGCACGAAATCCACGCTGCGCGGATACGGCACGACCGTGCGCTCGAACGAACTCTCGGCCAGCTTGGCCTGCATGTCCGGCCCGTCCATGGCCTGCCCGATGGCGGCCACCAGCTTGTCGTGGACGGCGGCGGGCAGGCCCTTGGGCGCGGCCACCACCCACAGCGACACGGCATCGACGCCCGGATAGCCCGCCTCGGCGAAGGACGGGGTGTCGGGGAACATCGGCGAGCGTTTGCCGCCGGTGACCGCGATCGGCGCCAACACGCCGCTCTTGACCTGCGGTGCGACCAGCGCCGGCAGGTTGAACATCATGTCGACCTGCCCGCCCAGGAGATCGGCGATCGCCGGCCCCGCCCCCTTGTAGGGCACGTGCAGCAGCTTGATGCCCGCTGCCGTCTTGAAGGTCTCGCCGTGCAGATGGACGACCGTGCCCGCGCCGGCGGACGCGAAGCTTAGCTGGTCGGGCCTGGCCTTGGCCTCGGCCACCAGTTCCTGCAGCGTCCGCGCCTTGACCCGCTTGGCGTTGACCACCAGCACGCCGGTCGCGGTAGCGACCACCGACAGAAAATCGAAGTCCTTCAGGCTGTCATAGGGCAGCTTGGCGTACAGGCTGGGATTGATGGCGAAGGCAGTGTCCAGCAGGCCGATGGTGTAGCCATCCGGCTGCGCCCGCGCCACCGTGGCGGTGCCTATCGTGCTGCCTGCGCCGCCCTGGTTCTCGACGAACACCTGCTGGCCCAGCGCGGTACTCAGCCGCTGCGCGAACTGGCGGCCCAGCAGGTCGGTGCTGCCGCCCACGACATAAGGCACCACCATGCGGACCGCACGGGACGGATAGTCCGCATCGGCCGCGGCGGCGGCTCCCAGCGCGCATGCCCACAGGCACGCGGCAAATCCCAGACGGCGTAACGGTCGATGCATGGCGCCCCTCCCTTTTTCCGGTGCTGAAAAGTATAGGAAGCGCGGCCGCCGCCGGCCATGGACGGGATTGGCGACTATTTGGACAAATCACGTCCGTGCGTGGCCTCGCCCCGCTGGGCCGGGTTCTCGCGGCCGCCGGCCTGGCCGCGGTAGGCGCTGGGCGTCACGCCGCGCAACTGGCGGAAACGCCGGGCGAAGTAGGCCTCGTCGGGAAAGCCCACGCTGGCCGCGATCTCGGCGATCGGGCGCGGCGACCCCGCCAGCATCCGGCACGCGAGGTCCATGCGCTGGTCGGCCAGGATCTCGGTGAAGGTCCTGCCGGTCTCCCGCTTGAGCAGGTGCGCCAGGTAGTGGGTCGACAGATAGGCGGCGGCCGCCGCGTCCGCCAGCGTGATGGGCTCGGCCAGGTGCTCGCGCATGAAGCGGCTCACGCGCGCCAGCGATGCCCGGCGGCTGCCCTGCAGCATCGAGGTCCGGGCCAGGGCCTGGAGATCGTCCTGGTGCCGGCGGCACACCAGGCCGATCAGGCGGAACAGGTCGGCGCGGATGAACTCGGCGGCATAGAAACCGCCCCCGCCGTGCTCGGCCTGCATGCGCAGGCACAAGCGGCGCACCTCGGCCAGTTCGTCGGCGCCGAGTTCGAAATCCAGGTGTTCCTGGTACAGGAAGGGCGCGAGTTCGGGCATCTCGTCGACGGCAACGTCCTCCAATTCCAGCAGGTCGATGCGCGACTCCGGCCGCAGGAAATCGCGACGGAAATTGATGACGAAGAACTCCGCCGGTTCGACGTGCCGGATGCAATGCACGCGCAGCGGCATGATGAAGCTGAGCGTGCCCGGCAGGATGGGCCGGACCGTCGCGCCCAGCACATGCTCGGTGCGGCCTGCCAGGTTCACATAGATCTGGAAATACTCGTGCTTGTGCAGCGGCGGCTGCCCGACCGAGGTGGCCTGGTCGCGGATCCAGAACGCGGTATGCGGAAGGTATTCGCTGGTGCGGTTGATCGGCGCCTCAGGCATCGCGTCGGTGCTCCCGGTTGCCGGCGCGGGCTATTCCCTGGGCGGGGCCGTGCGGCGCCGGAAGTCGCGCAGCCGGAAGCCCAGCAGGAACAACACGCCGAAATAGACCACGGCGGCGCCGCCTATCACGCCCAGCAGCAACGCCACCCGCAGCCAGGCGTGGGCCTGCAGCCCCAGCCAGTCCACGCGCTGCTCGGCCAGCCACAGCGTCAGGCCCATGGCCGCCAGCGCCGCCACCAGCCTGGCCAGGAAGCCGCCCCACCCGGCCGCCGGCCGGTAGACGCCGCGGCGGCGCAGTCCGGTCAGCAGGGCCAGCGCGTTGATGCAGGCCCCCAGGCCGATGGACAGCGCCAGCCCGGCATGATGCAGCCACGGCACGAACACCAGGTTCAGGCATTGCGTGGCCACCAGCACCACCAGCGCGATCTTGACCGGCGTGCGGATATCTTGCCTGGCGTAGAAGCCGGGCGCCAGGATTTTCACGGACAGGAGCCCGATCAGGCCCACCGCGTAAGCCACCACCGCCATCCGGGTCTGGGAGACGTCGGCGGCGGTGAAGGCGCCGTAGTGGAACAGCGTGCTGACCAGGGCCTCGGACATCAGCGCCATCCCCACGCAGGCGGGCAGGCCCAGCAGCAGCGTCAGGCGCAGCCCCCAGTCCAGCAGCGCGCTGTATTCCTCGGCGTGGCCGGCGGCATGCGCCTGCGACAGGTTGGGCAGCAGCACGGTACTGAGCGCGATGCCCAGCAGCGCGGTCGGGAATTCCATCAGCCGGTCGGCGAAGGACAGCCAGGTGACGCTGCCCGGCGCCAGCCAGGTCGCGATGTTGGTATTGATCAGCAGCGATACCTGGGCCACCGAGACGCCCACGATGGCCGGCAGCATCTGCCGCAGGATGCGCCGCACGTAGGGGTCCGCCCAGGCCGCGCGCAGCCCGAGCCCGATGCGGGGGCACAGGCCCAGCCGCGCCAGGGCGGCGAACTGCACCGCCAGTTGCGCCACCCCGCCGGCCATCACGCCTACCGCCAGGGCGTAAAGCGGCACCTCCAGGTGTGGGGCCAGCCACAGGCTGGCGGCGATCATGGACAGGTTCAGCAGCACCGGGGTGAACGCCGGCACGCCGAAATGCCGCCAGGTATTGAGCACGCCCGAGGCAAAGGCCACCAGGGACATGCACAATATGTAGGGGAACATGACGCGGGTCATCCAGACCGCCGCCTGGAAATCGGCCGCGCGCTCCGCGCCCCGCAGCCCGCTGCCCATCGCGCTGACCACCCAGGGCGCCGCGATCACGCCGACCGCGGTCACCGCCATCAGCGCGAAGGTCAGCAGCGAGGCGACGTGGTCCAGCAGGCGGCGGGTGTCCTCGGGCGCATGCCGGTTCCGGGCCTCCCCCAGGATGGGCACGAAGGCCTGCGAGAACGCGCCCTCGGCGAACAGCCGCCGCAGCAGGTTGGGAATGCGGAAGGCCACCCAGAACGCATCGGTCAGGCTGCCGGCGCCGAAGGCCCGGGCGATCAGTACGTCGCGCACGAGGCCGGTAATGCGGGACAACAGGGTATAACTACTGATGGTGGCCGCGGCGCGCAGCAAATTCATGGATGACCTTGTACGCGGGGCGCCGCGCGAGTATGGTTGCCTTGCTCGTGGTTTTACGGGGACCCGGCCACGAAGCATTTGATTTTACGGCCATTTGGGGCTATAGTCTCTGGCTTTGCGAAGCTCCTGCCGCCGCGTATAGCATATATAGCAAGTCGTGACTTCGCCCTACCAGATACGGAATTTTCATGGCTAATACCGCCCAAGCACGCAAGCGCGCCCGCCAAGCAGTGGTCCGCAACAAGCACAACTCCAGCCTGCGTTCGATGCTGCGCACGTCGATCAAGCGCGTGCGCCAGGCCGTCGAAGCCGGCGACAAGACCGCCGCCACGGAAGTGCTGCAGAAAGCCACCAGCGTCATCGACCGCGTCGCGGACAAGAAGATCATTCACAAGAACAAGGCCGCTCGCCACAAGAGCCGCCTGGCCGCCGCCGTCAAGGCCCTGGCCTGATCTGATTCCGCTGCGCGGCCTGGCGCCGCGCGCGAGCAACGAAAGCCAGCTTGGCAGGATACCCTCCCGCCAAGCTGGCTTTCGTTCGTCCATACATTTCATGACAAGAGCCCGCCCCAACCCGGGGATCAGGCTAGATCAGCCCTTCAAGGCTGCTTCGGCTTGCCCGGCGCGTCGGGAATCAGGCAGGCCTCGACCGTGCGCAAATCGTTGTCGCGCGCGAAATCGTTGACGAACTGCCAGGCCAGGGGCTCGAGCGCCCGCAGCCGCTCGTCGACCACCACGCATTTGACGCCGTCGATGAAGGTGGGCACGACATAGGGGGAATAGGTAAAGGGGCTCGCCACGCTCCCCTTGGGCCGAAAGGGCGACATGACCCCGGCCAGGCGCTCGGCCCAATCGCTGGGGCGGAACTTGCTGCCACCGGAAGTGATACCCTGGATAATGAACTGCCTGACGCTTTCAGCCATCGTCGTTGTCTGCGGAAGGAGTCCGCGGTGAGGGGTCTCGTGAACCCGTTGGATCTTGAGCCCGGCCTGTCGCACACAGGCGCTGCATGCGCCGGCCGGACCGCCCCGCGCGGCGGCGCGGGACTCGACGCGGGCCAGGCAAGACCCGATAGGGCCCGGCAGGACTCGCGACGGGCGGGGTTACGCCCCGCCAGAGAAGCTCGGCATTGTAGCTTATCGACCCACCCGGCCTCCACCCTCACGCTGAACGGCGCGAAAGCGCACGGCACGATTTCCGTCACCCCCAAACCATGACCGCCCACACCACCAAAACCCTCTTTCTTCCCGGTGCCGGAGGAAGCGCCTCGTTCTGGAAACCGGTCGCCGACCGCCTCGGGCGGGACGGGACCCTGCTGGCATGGCCGGGACTGGGAAACGAGCCCGCCCACCCCGACGTGAACGGGATCGACGACCTCGTGCACCTGGCGTTGCGCCACATGACCGAACCGGTCGACATCGTCGCGCAATCCATGGGCGGCCTGGTCGCGATCCGCCTGGCGCTCGCGGCGCCCTCTCGGGTCAACCGCCTGGTTCTGGCCGCCACCTCGGGCGGCATCCCTGTCGCGGACCTTGGCGGAGCCGATTGGCGCACCGACTATTTCCTGGCCTACCCCGGGGCGGCCCGATGGATCGCCGACCCACCGGAGGACCTGTCGGCGCACATCCCGTCGATCGCGGCCCCCACCCTCCTGCTCTGGGGCGACCGGGATCCCGTCAGCCCCCTGGCCGTCGGGCAGCGCCTGGCCTCGCTGCTCCGCCATGCACGGCTGCAGGTCGTTCCCGGCGGAAATCACGATCTGGCGCAGACTCACGCCACCTTCGTCGCCGACGCGATCGCGCACCATCTGGCCCCCGCCGCCTGTAACAATGCCTCGGGTATCATTGATCCTTTCCGCGAAACGAGCCGATGAGTCGATGGCCCGCGGCGCCATGGCGCCGCCCGCCGATTCGGCAACTCTCTGTCAGAGGCGTCGTATGAACGCAACTCCCCAGCAAAACTCGAAGACCAATCCTCCCCTGCGCCATTTCCTCCAGTTCAACGACCTCACGCGCGAGGAAATCGAATACCTGTTCAGCCGCGCCGCGCTGATCAAGCGCAAGTTCAAGAACTACGAGCCGCATTTCACCCTGAGCGACCGCACCCTCGCCATGGTGTTCGAGAAGGCCAGCACCCGCACCCGTGTATCGTTCGAAGCCGGCATGTACCAGATGGGCGGCTCGGTCATCCACCTGACCACGGGTGATTCCCAGCTCGGCCGCTCCGAGCCGGTCGAGGATTCGGCGCAGGTCATCTCCCGTATGGTCGACCTGGTCATGATCCGCACCTTCGAACAGACCAAGATCGAGCGCTTCGCCGCCTATTCGCGCGTGCCCATCATCAACGGCCTGACCAACGAGTTCCACCCCTGCCAGATCCTGGCGGACATCTTCACCTACATCGAGCATTGCGGCTCGATCCAGGGCAAGACCGTAGCCTGGGTGGGCGACTCCAACAACATGTGCAACACCTGGCTGCAGGCGGCCGAGCTGCTGGACTTCAACCTCCACGTCTCGACCCCGCCCGGCTACGAACTCGAGCCCGAACGCGCGGGCGTCATCGACGCCGAGCGGCTCAAGCAGTTCGCCGATCCCATGGAAGCCTGCAAGGGCGCCCACCTGGTCACTACCGACGTCTGGACCAGCATGGGTTTCGAGGCCGAGAACGAGGAACGCCGCGCCGCCTTCGCCGACTGGTGCGTCGACGGCGACATGATGGCCGTGGCCGACCCCGGCGCGGTCTTCATGCACTGCCTGCCCGCCCACCGCGGCGAGGAAGTCACCGCCGACGTCATCGACGGCCCCCAGAGCGTGGTCTGGGACGAAGCCGAGAACCGCATGCACGTCCAGAAGGCCCTGATGGAATTTCTCCTTCTAGGCCGGCTATAGCCCCCCCTACGCGCTTACGCGCGCCCCCAGGGGCGATGCGGGTGGACCGGCGGAGCCGGATCCACCGCATCCTGGGTCTAGTACCGGCTCTTTGGGTTGCGCACCCAGGCTTCGCTGGCTGCCAGCGGTAGCAACGGTGTGGCGTACCAAGAAACAGGCACTAGGCCCAGGGCGCCGCGGATCCTTTGCCGGTCCGCCAGCGCCGCCCCCTTGAGGGGGCCCGCGAAGCGGGTAGGGGGTGGTACAATCACAGATCGTCCCTGTTAGGCCGGGGGGCGATTGCACGATCCCGCGCATATGGCACGGAGCGCCCCCTGGGTGCGCCCCCATATCCGGTGACCTGACCGGCCAGAAAGCTGCACCGCCCAAGCGCGGGCCGTCCATGCCCTGGGAACATCAATGAGCGAAGTAAAGAAGGTCGTACTTGCCTACTCGGGCGGTCTTGACACATCCGTGATCCTGAAATGGCTTCAGGACACATATCAGTGCGAAATCGTCACTTTCACCGCCGACATCGGCCAGGGTGAAGAGCTCGAACCGGCACGCGCCAAGGCCCTGAAGTTCGGCATCAAGCCGGAAAACATCTACATCGACGACCTGCGCGAGGAATTCGTCCGCGACTTCGTCTTCCCGATGTTCCGCGCCAACACCATCTACGAAGGCGAGTACCTGCTGGGCACCTCCATCGCCCGCCCGCTGATCGCCAAGCGCCAGATCGAGATCGCGCGCGAGGTCAAGGCCGACTCCGTCTCCCATGGCGCCACCGGCAAAGGCAACGACCAGGTCCGCTTCGAACTGGGCTACTACGCGCTGGAACCGGGCATCAAGGTCGTCGCCCCGTGGCGCGAATGGGACCTGCTCTCGCGCGAGAAGCTGCTGGCCTACGCCGAGAAGGCGGGCATCCCCATCGAGATGAAGCACAAGCAGGGCGGCGCGCCCTACTCGATGGACGCCAACCTGCTGCACATCAGCTACGAAGGCCGCCACCTGGAAGACCCCAAGGCCGAGGCCGAGGAATCCATGTGGCGCTGGACCGTGGCCCCGGAAGCCGCGCCCGATGCCCCCGAATACCTGGACGTCGAATTCGAGCACGGCGACATCGTCGCCCTGAACGGCAAGCGGATGACGCCCGCCGAAGTGCTGACCGAGCTGAACAAGCTGGGCGGCAAGCACGGCATCGGACGCCTGGACCTGGTGGAAAACCGCTATGTCGGCATGAAGTCCCGCGGCTGCTACGAAACCCCGGGGGGCACCATCATGCTGCGCGCCCACCGCGCGATCGAATCCATCACGCTGGACCGCGAAGTCGCCCACCTCAAGGACGACCTGATGCCGCGCTACGCCAGCCTGATCTACAACGGCTACTGGTGGAGCCCCGAGCGCAAGGCGCTGCAGGTGCTGATCGACCATACCCAGCAGGCCGTGAACGGATGGGTGCGCCTGAAGCTGTACAAGGGCAACGTCTACACCATTGCCCGCGACTCGAAGAACACGCTGTTCGACCAGACCATCGCGACCTTCGACGACGACGGCGGCGCCTACGACCAGGCGGATGCCGGCGGCTTCATCAAGCTGAACGCCCTGCGCATGCGCATCGCGGAAAACGCCCGTCGCAAGCGCGGATGAACCAACCGTCCGAACCTGTGCCCAGCACCAGCCCGGAGACGGGCTGGCGTTGACCTACCGTCGGCGGCCCTCGGGCCGCCGATTTGTTTTTCGAGCGCCATGAACGAGAACACCCATCCGCCCCTGGCCATCATCCAGACCGGGCTCCCGCCCGAACCGGTGTCCAACCGGCACGGCACCTTCAGCTGCATGATCCGCGAAGCGGCCGGGCTGCGCGCCGGGGACATCGAGATCGTGGCCGTGCACCAGGGAGCCCAGTTGCGGCCCCCTTCGAGCTATCGCGCCGCCATCATCACCGGTTCGCCCGCCATGGTCACCGACCTGGCCGACTGGAGCGAACGCACGGCCGACTGGATACGGCGGGCGGTGGACCTGGGCCTGCCCATCCTGGGCATCTGCTACGGACACCAGTTGCTGGCCCACGCGCTGGGCGGCCGGGTCGATTTCCATCCACGCGGCCGTGAAGTGGGTACCCAGACGGTCGAACTGCTGCCCGCCGCCGGCGACGTTCCCCTGCTGGCGGGGCTGCCCTCGCACTTTCCGGCGCACCTGATCCACCAGCAGAGCGTGATGGAGGTACCGGCCGGCGCCACCGTGCTCGCGCGCTCCGACCACGACGCGCACCAGATCGTGCAATACGGCGATGGCGTGATTTCCAGCCAGTACCATCCGGAGTTCTGCCCCGACATCATGGGGACCTATCTCACGCATTTCGGCCCCAGGCTGGGCGAGGAAGGCTTCGACGTCCAGGCGCTGAGCACCCGCCTGCGGCCCGCGCCCGAGGCCCGCGAACTGCTGCTGCGCTTCGTCCGGCAGCACGCCGCGTTGCGGGAAGCCGCCTAGGAATCGATGCCCGGCACCACGACCGGCTCGATCTCCAGCTCCAGGCCGTAGCGTTCGCGCACGTCGTGCCGCACGGCCTGCGCCAGCGCCAGCACGTCGCCCGATTGCGCGCCGCCATGATTGACCAGCACCAGCGCCTGGCGCTCGTGCACCCCCACCGGCCCCATGCGGCGCCCTTTCCAGCCGCATTGGTCGATCAGCCACCCGGCGGCCAGCTTGTAGCCGCCGTCCTCTTGCGGATACGCCACCAGGCCGGGAAAGCGGGCATGCAGCCGCTCGTATTGCGCGGCCGGCACCACCGGATTCTTGAAGAAGCTGCCGGCATTGCCCAGCACGGCCGGGTCCGGCAGCTTGGCGCGCCGGATCGCGCAGACCGCCTCGAATACGTCGCGTGCCGTGGGCGAGCCCGCCAGGCTCTCGTGCCGCCGCAGATCGGGATAGTCCAGCACGGGCGTCCATTGCCGGGGCAGGCGCAGCCGCACGGCGGTGATGACCCAGCGTCCGGGTTCGCGTTTGAAGACGCTGTCCCGGTAGGCGAAGGCGCATTGCGCAGCGTCCATCTCCACCCAGGCGTCGCGCTGCAGGTCGTAGGCCGTCAGGCCGGCGAAGCGGTCGCGCAGTTCGACACCATAGGCACCTATGTTCTGCACCGGCGCCGCGCCGACGGTACCGGGAATGAGCGCGAGGTTTTCCAGCCCGCCCCAGCCCTGTTCGACACAATAGGTAACGAAGTCGTGCCAGATTTCGCCCGCCGCGGCTTCGACCACGCGGGACTCGTCGTCCTGGGCCAACAGCCGGATGCCGCGCAGCGCCATCCGCGCCACCAGGCCGCGCACCCGGGGCGGCAGGACCACGTTGCTGCCGCCGCCCAGCACCAGGAGCCCCGCACCGTCGGAACGCGCCAGGCAGGCCAGCGCCGGCAGCTCGTCGCGGCTGCTCAGCGTGACGCAGGCCGGCGCCGAACTGGCCAGCCCCAGGGTGTTGAGAGACGAAAGATCGCAGGCACCGGGCACGAGGCCCGTGCGAGCGCCGGAATCAGGAGCGACAGCCAATCTGGGCACCAGGCGGGACGAACAAGGGCGGCGGGACGGATTTCCCGCAGCCCCGCCATCTTACTTGACTACAATTCCCCTATTCCAAGATAGGCCGCAAGCCGCATGCAAGGAGCTCACCCATGCCTACATTCGATGTCGTCTGCAAACCCAATCTGGTCGAACTGCGCAATGCCGTCGAGCAGACCAACAAGGAAATCACCACCCGCTTCGACTTCAAGGGTTCGGATGCCCGCGTCGAACAGACCGACAAGGAACTCACGGCCTATGCCGACAGCGACTTCCAGTTGAACCAGGTGCGTGACGTGCTGCTGAACAAGATGACCAAACGCAGCGTGGACGTGCGATTCCTCGATCACGGCAAGGTCGAGAAGATGGGCGGCGACAAGGTCAAGCAGGTGCTGACGGTGCGCAACGGCGTGCCCCAGGACGCCGCCAAGAAGATCGTGGCCCTGATCAAGAACAGCAAGATGAAGGTCCAGTCCAGCATCCAGGGCGACACCGTGCGCGTGCAGGGCGCCAAGCGCGATGACCTGCAAAGCGCCATCGCGCTGCTGAAGAAGGACGTGACCGACCTGCCCCTGGGCTTCGAGAACTTCAGGGACTGAGCGGTCCTGCTCGCGTAACGATCATGGACGCCCCGCCGGGACTCAAAGCACGGGGCGTTTGAACAGCATGGCGGGGTCGAGTTCGAGCGCCTTGGCCAGCTTCTCGATGTTGTCGACCGAGATGTTGACACGTGCCCGCTCGACCTGACTGACGAAGGTCCGGTCGAGGTGGGCGGCAAACCCGAGCTGCTCCTGCGACATCTTCTGCGCGACCCGGAACGCTCGTACGTTGTAGCCGAGGATCTCGCGCAGCGTCGTCAAGGACGCCGACGGATTGGGGGATCTCAGAGGTGCGGGCATTGACGCATACTCCCCACGACAGCGCGTTATATCTACCGCTTTTACATCACTTTTACTGGACGCGATTGCAACGCTTCGCAAAGCGCTTCAGCAAAAGTAATTCTGCGCCTGTCGGGGAGCGGCACACATACGGGGCTAACCCTCGGTCATGCACGGCGCGCCTGAAGCGGGAAGCGGCTGCTTCCCGCATTCGGGTCAACTCACCTGATCGGGAAAACGCCCGCGCACGGACGCTTCAATGCCCGCGGCGTCGAGCCCCAGGCCCGCCAGCAGCGCGGCCTGGTCGCCGTGATCGATGAAGCGGTCGGGCAGGCCGAGCTGCATCACCGGCACGCTCACGCCGGCCTCGCTCAGCACCTCGCAGACGGCGCTGCCGGCGCCGCCCATGATGCTGCCCTCTTCCACCGTCACCAGCGCCGCGTGCCGCGCGGCCAGGTCCAGGATGAGTTCGCGGTCGATGGGCTTGACGAAGCGCATGTCCGCCACCGACGCATCCAGCGCCTGCCCCGCCTGCAAGGCGGGAACGGCCAGCGTGCCGAACGCGAGGATCGCGACGCCCGCCTTGCCGCCGGGCTGCGCGCGGCCGCTTTCGCGCCGCACGACACCCTTGCCCAGGGCCACGGCATCGAGATTCGCCGCCGGCGACGCCCCCCGGCCCGCGCCGCGCGGGTAGCGGACCGTGGCGGGTCCGGGATGCCGATAACAGGTCGATAGCAGCAGCCGGCATTCGGCCTCGTCCGACGGCGTGGCCACCACCATGTTGGGAATGCAGCGCACGAAGGCGATGTCGTAGTTGCCGGCATGTGTGGCGCCATCCGCGCCCACCAGTCCGGCGCGGTCCAGCGCGAAGGTCACGTCCAGGTCCTGGAGCGCGACGTCGTGGATCAACTGGTCGTAGCCCCGCTGCAGGAAGGTGGAATAGATGGCCACCACCGGCTTGAGCCCCTCGCAGGCCAGGCCGCCCGCGAAGGTCACCGCGTGCTGTTCGGCGATGCCCACGTCGAAATAGCGGTCGGGAAAGCGCCGCTCGAATTCGACCAGGCCGCTGCCTTCGCGCATGGCCGGCGTGATGCCGATCAGGCGCGTGTCCTCGGCCGCCATGTCGCACAGCCAGTCGCCGAACACCTGGGTGAAGGTCTTCTTGGGCGGCGTGGACGGCTTGCTGATGCCCACTGCGGGATCGAACTTGCCGGGTCCGTGGTACAGGACGGGATCGGCCTCGGCCAGCTTGTATCCCTGTCCCTTGCGGGTGACGACGTGCAGGAAGCGCGGGCCCGACAGCTTGCGCATGTTCTGCAGCGTGGGGATCAGCGAATCGAGGTCGTGTCCGTCGATGGGGCCGACATAGTTGAAGCCCAGTTCCTCGAACATCGTGGCGGGCGTGACCATGCCCTTGGCGTGTTCCTCGATGCGGCGGGCCAGTTCGAACACGGGCGGCACGTGCGACAGCACGGCCTTGCCCACGTTGCGCGCGGCGGCATAGAACCTGCCCGACATCAGGCGCGCGAGGTAGCGGTTCAGCGCACCGACCGGCGGCGAGATCGACATGTCGTTGTCGTTCAGGATCACCAGCAGGTCCACGTCGGGCATGACGCCGCCGTTGTTCAGCGCCTCGAAGGCCATGCCGGCGGACATCGCGCCATCGCCGATCACGGCGATATGCTTGCGGTCGATGCCGGCATAGCGGGCGGCCGCCGCCATGCCCAGCGCGGCCGAGATGGAGGTGGACGAATGCGCGGTGCCGAAGGCGTCGTAGTCGGATTCGCTGCGGCGGGGAAAGCCCGAGATGCCGCCCTGCTGCCGCAGCGTCGCCATGCCGGCGCGCCGGCCCGTCAGGATCTTGTGCGGATAGGTCTGGTGTCCCACGTCCCAGACGATGCGGTCGTCGGGCGTATCGAAGACATAGTGCAGCGCCAGGGTCAGTTCGACCGTGCCCAGGTTGGACGACAGGTGGCCGCCGGTGCGGGACACCGACTCCAGCACGAAGGCGCGCAGTTCATCGGCCAGCGCCGACAACTGGCAGCGGTCCAGTTTTTTCAGGTCGGCCGGAGATTCGATGCGGTCGAGCATATCGGTGGGCATGTTTCGGTATCTCCGTTCAGCGGTCGCGCAGCACGATGAAATCGGCCAGCGCAGCCAGGCGCGCACCGCCCGCGCCCAGCGGAGCGATGGCCTCGTGCGCGGCCTGGCGCAAACGCTCCGCCAGGGTCCGGGCCTCGTCCAGGCCCAGTATGGATACATAGGTGGGTTTGTCGGCGGCCGCATCCTTGCCGGCCGTCTTGCCCAGGCGCGTCGAGTCGGCCGTGACATCGAGGATGTCATCGACCACCTGGAACGCCAGCCCCACTGCCTGCGCATAGGCGTCGAGCGCCGCGCGCTGGGCCGAGCTCGCGCCCACCACGATGCCGCCCAGGGCGGCACTGGCGCGCAGCAGCGCTCCGGTCTTGAGCCGGTGCATGGCCTCGAGTTCGTCCCGCTGCAAGGGCTTGCCGACGCTGCCCAGGTCGATGGCCTGGCCGCCGGCCATGCCCACGCTGCCGGCCGCCGTCGCCAGCACCTGCACCGCCTGCACGGTCAGGCCAGGGGCAATCGGCATGCCCGCCAGGGCTTCGAAGGCCAGGGCCTGCAGGGCGTCGCCCACCAGCAGCGCGGTGGCCTGGCCGAACTCCACGTGCACGGTCGGACGGCCGCGGCGCAGGACGTCGTCGTCCATGCACGGCATGTCGTCATGCACCAGGGAGTAGGCGTGGATCAGTTCGACCGCGGCGGCGGCGGCGTCCAGCGCCGCCTCGCTGCCGGCGCCGGATGCCGCGCAGGCTTCGCCCGCGGCATAGGTCAACATGGGGCGCACGCGCTTGCCGCCGCCCAGCACCGCATAGCGCATGGCGCCATGCAGCGTGCGCGGCTCGGCGTCCTGGGGGGGCAACAAGCGCGCCAACGCCTGTTCGGCGCGCACCCCGCACGCCGCCATCCAGGCGGAAAACTCTTCGCGACTGCCAGCCATCAACTCAGTCCCCGGCCTCTTCGAAAGGACGCAGCAATTCTCCCTCGAGGACCCGGACCTGCTGCTCGGCGCGCGCCAGCCTGTCCTGGCAGACCCGCACGAGGTCGACGCCGCGCCGGTAGGCGGCCAGCGAGGACTCCAGCGGCATGGAACCATCCTCCATCATCGCCACCAGCGCCTCGAGCTCGCCCAGCGCGGCCTCGAAGTCCTGAGGCAGGGCCTGCGCGGGGGCGTCGCCCTGCGCATCGGGAACATTCACGAATTTGTCGGCCAATCAAGCCTCCTGGATCTCGTCACGGCATCGAACCCGGAATTGTACGGGATGACGGGATTCCACCCCCGCTACAGGGCGGGCCGGGCCGGGGCGGCGGCGGGGACTTCTCGGGCCGTCCGGGGTACAATAGCCGGCTTGATCGGGCAGATCATTTTCTTCGCGCCAGTACCATCTGCGAAGTCCAAACACCGCTCCAGGTCGCGTAAGGGGTGGTTTCGCAGCGAGGGGGACTGGCTTCACAACTCTCGCGGAGGGAAGTCATGACCGATATCGGTCGCGTGGCACACGTGGCGGCGAGCCGAGCGCAGCTCCCAGTCAGTGCCTATTTCGATGAAGCGCGCTTCGCGCGCGAAATGCAAAACGTCTTTGGCCAGGCCCCGATGTACGTGGGCCACCAGAAAGGCGTCCCCGAAGTCGGGGACTACCGTACCCTGATACAGGAAAACGACGGCCGGGTGCTGGTGCGCAACCACGCCGGCGTCGAGCTGCTGTCCAACGTATGCCGTCACCGGCAGGCGCTGATGCTGGGCAAGTACCAGCCTGGCGGCGAACGGCAGGCCGCGCACTGCAGCGGCAACCTGGGCCGCCCGGGCAACATCGTCTGCCCGCTGCACCGCTGGACCTACGACGCCCGCGGCAAGCTGATCGGCGCCCCGCTGTTCAGCGAAACACCGGGCCTCGACCTGCAACGCTTCAAGCTGCAGGAATGGAACGGCTCGCTGTTCGAATCGCCTCGCGCGGGCGGCCGCCAGATCGCCACCGAGCTTGCCGCCCTGGACGGCAGGCCCGAGTTCGACTTCAGCGACTACGTCCTGGACCGGGTGCAGGTACACCAGTGCAACTACAACTGGAAGACGTTCATCGAGGTCTACCTCGAGGACTACCACGTCGGCCCGTTCCACCCCGGCCTGGGCCGCTTCGTCACCTGCGATGACCTGAGCTGGGAATTCGGCGACTACTACAGCCTGCAACGGGTGGGCGTGCACAACGCGCTGGCGCACCCCGGCTCGGGCGTCTACCAGCGCTGGCACGATGCCCTGCTGGCCTACCGCAATGGCAGCGCGCCGGAATTCGGGGCGATCTGGGTCACCCATTTTCCGACCCACATGATCGAGCTGTATCCGCACACGCTGGTCTTGTCGACGCTCTACCCCAAGAGCCCACAGGAAACGGTCAATATCGTCGAGTTCTATTATCCCGAGGAAATCGTCCATTTCGAACGGGATTTTGTCGAGGCCCAGCAGGCGGCCTATATGGAAACCGCCGTCGAGGACGACGAGATCGCGGAACGCATGGATGCCGGCCGCAAGGCATTGATGGAGCGCGGCGCCAACGAGGCCGGCCCCTACCAATCCCCCATGGAGGACGGCATGCAGCACTTCCACGAGTGGTATCGGAAGGTAATGGACGAACCGGAAAATATGTGAAGACGTAACTTTTGTCCGACTGCCCATCAAAGCGCCCTTCACGGGCGCTTTTCTTTTTTTCAATCGCCGCAAGCCCCCGTCGCTCATGACGGGTTTGAAGGCGCTACCCACCGATCTGTAATAAATACACGGCCACTCGACGGCATGCGCATCATTACAAATATATACACTGCCGCCTTGTCAACAGGGGAGCCGGCGCGTAGCTTTTAAAACGAAAGCCGGGCCCGGATGCATATAGGCCGGATTTTCGCCATAGCAAGAAAAGACGGGAGAAAAGCATGCTGCATTATGCAGTCGTATTTTTCGTCATCGCCATCATCGCGGCGGTTTTGGGATTCGGCGGCATCGCTGCCGGCGCCGCGTCGATCGCGAAGATATTGTTCTTCATTTTCATCGTGCTTGCGGTCCTGTCGCTGCTGAGCGGCCTGTTCCGAAAATGATTCACGCCCAAGGAGAAAAATCATGAACGTTCGTACCCTGCTCGTCGCCGGCATCATAGGCACCGCCACGGTCATGGGCGGCTGCACGGCAACCCGCACCCAGCAATCCGCGGGCGAATATACCAGCGACGCCGCCATTACCGCCAAGGTCAAGGCGGCCCTGGTCGCGGCCAAGGATGTCAGCGCCGTCGACGTCAACGTCGAAACCTTCCGCCGCACCGTTCAGCTCTCCGGCTTCGTCAACTCCCAAGCCGAAGCCTCCCGTGCCGTGGAAGTCGCCCGGGGCGTCGAAGGCGTCCAAAGCGTCCGCAACGACCTGCGGGTGAAGAACAGTCCTCGATAGAGGCCCCTGTGCGCTGACGCGCACGCAATAAAAAACGGCTTCGCTCAAACAAGCGAAGCCGTTTTCTCATTCCAACCAGCGACCAGCCAAAACGCCCCCCTGAGGGGGCGCCCACAGGGCGTAGGGGGCCCTCTACTAGCCTTTTGCGTTCATCAGGGCGCGGATGCGCTGCTCGATGGGCGGGTGAGACGCGAACAAGGCGCCGAAGCCCTTGGCCGCGCCGGCGATGCCGGACGCCTCGAAGCTCTTGGGCAGGTCGCCCGGTTCCATGCCGCCCAGGCGGGCCAGGGCGCGGATCATCGGTTCACGCGAACCCAGCAGGTAGGCCGAGCCGGCGTCGGCGCGGTATTCGCGCAGGCGCGAGAACCAGGCGACGATGATGGAGGCCAGGATGCCGAACACGAGTTCACAGACGATGACGGTGGCGAAATAGCCGATGCCGCCGCTGCGTTCGTTCTTGAGCACCATCTGGTCGACCACGTAGCCGACCACGCGCGCCAGGAACACCACGAAGGTGTTGACCACGCCCTGGATCAAGGTCAACGTGATCATGTCGCCGTTGGCGATGTGGGCCACTTCGTGTCCCAGCACCGCGCTGACTTCTTCCTCGGTCATGCCCCGCAAGAGGCCGGTGGAGACCGCGACCAGCGCGTCGTTCTTGAAGGCGCCGGTGGCGAAGGCGTTGGGCTCGCCCTCGTAGATGGCGACCTCGGGGCGGCCGATGCCCGCGCGGTCGGCCAGTTGGTGCACGGTGTCGACCAGCCACTGTTCCTCGGCCCCGTTGGGCGCGTTGGGGTCGATGACCCGGGCGCCGGTACTCCACTTGGCCATCGGCTTGCTCATCAGGAGCGAGATGATGGAGCCGGTGAAGCCGACGACGAGCGAGAAGATGGCCAGCGCCTGGATGTCCAGGCCGTTCGCGGTCAGAAAACGGTTGACGCCGAGCAGACTCAGCGTCGCCGTCAGGACCAGCATGACCGCGACGTTGGTCGCCAGAAATAGCACGATGCGTTTCATGAGGGCAGGAAGCTCCGAAAACCTTTGATGTTTTTTCCGGGGGTGGGTTTTCCCCTCGGCCACCGGGAACCGCCCCGCGCGGCGCCGAATGTGACGGCAACAGGCATCGGGAAGTTCCCTCCGGCCGCCGCAGAACGGCGAGAGGGACGATACCCGTTTCCCGGTTGGGGCTATATGGTAGCCGGGACGATGATTTCAAGGTGAATACTGGGGTTAACCCCAGCAGTTACAATCGAGGCCACCTCATCGCCGCCCGCCCTCCATGCAAGCCCTCTGGATGCTTTTCGCCTCGCTGATGTTCGCGATCATGGCCATGTTCGTGAAATTCGCCTCCGAGGAGGCCAGCCTGGGGCAGATCATCCTGTTCCGCGGGCTGCCCACGGCGGCGGGCATCCTGGCCTGGGCCTGGGCCACCCGGCGCGTCGTGATCCCGCCGACCTGGCGGCTGCACATCATGCGCAATATCGCCGGGGTGGGGTCGATCTGGCTGTCGTTCTTCGCCATGGGCCGGCTGCCGCTGGCGACCGCGATCACCCTGAACTACACCTCGCCGCTGTTCATCGCCGGCTGGATGATCTGGCGCCAGCACGACCTGACCGACCGGCTGCGCACGCTGGCGGTCGTCATCGGCTTCATCGGCGTGATCGCGATCCTGCGACCCACACTGGACCACTCGCAGTGGCTGGCGGCGCTGCTGGGCCTGACCGCCGGCAGCCTGACCGCGATCGCCGTGATGCAGGTGCGCTCACTGGGCCAGTCCGGCGAACCCGAATGGCGCATCGTGCTGTTCTTCGCGCTCTCGTCCTGCCTGACCGGCGGCGTCGCCACCTCGCTCACCGGCTGGCAACCGCCCTCGCTCTATGGCTGGTTCACCCTGCTGGGCGTCGGGATCAGCGGCCTGCTGGGCCAGTTCGCGATGACGCGCGCGTTCAGCCGCGGCTCGGCCGCCCTGTCCTCGGTGCTCCAGTACAGCACCATCCCGTTCTCGGTCCTGCTCGGCTACCTGTTCTGGGACGACCATCCCGACATGCTGGGCTGGGCCGGCATGGTGCTGATCGCGGCGGCGGGCCTGGTCTCGACCTGGCGCACGCTGGCGCTGGCCCGGCGGGCCTGAGCCCGCGGTCGACCGCACCGAACTCTTCCCGCCGGCCATGCTGGGTTGCAGCAAAACGCCGCCGGGTTCACACTTGATGCGTTAACCGCCGTCCTTCCCTCCCCCATGTCCCTGAAGCTGTCCGTCCTCGACCTGAGCCCCATCCCCGCCGGCTACACGCCCACCGATGCCTTGTCCAACAGCGTGGACCTCGCGCGCCAGGCCGAGGCCGCGGGCTACCATCGCTACTGGCTGGCGGAGCACCACAACACGGGCATGCTGGCGTGCTCGGCGCCCGAACTGCTGATCTGCCGGATCGCCGGCGCCACCACCCGGCTGCGCGTGGGATCGGGGGGCATCATGCTGCCCAATCACAGCCCGCTGAAAGTGGCCGAGACCTTCCGCGTGCTGGAAGCGATGTTCCCGGGCCGGATCGACCTGGGCCTGGGACGCGCGCCCGGCACCGACCCCGTCACCGCCAGCGCGCTGCGCCGCGGCCATGCCGATGCCGATGAATTCCCGCAGCAACTGGCCGACCTGGTCGGCTATCTGAAGGACGTCATGCCGTCCGACCATCCCCATGCGCGGGTGCGCGCCACGCCCGTGGGCGTGCCCTGCCCGCCCATCTGGATACTCGGCTCGAGTCTGTTCGGCGCGCGCGTGGCCGCCGCCAACGGCTTCGGCTTCGCCTATGCCCATCACATCGTGCCCGAGAACGTCCATGCGGCGATGCGGCTCTATCGCGAGGAATTCCGCGCGTCGCCGTTCGGCCACGAGCCGCGCGCCATCCTGGCGGTGTCGGCCGTCTGCGCGCCCACCGCCGACGAAGCCGAGCGCCTGGCCTCCACCGCCGACCTCAGCATGATGCGCACGCGCAGCGGCCGCACCCGCACCCCGCTGCCCAGCGTCGAGGAGGCCCTGGCCTACGTCTACCAGCCCGACGAAGAGGCGCTGCGCCAGTACAACCGCACCCGCATCCACATCGGCACGCCCGAGGCGCTGGCCGATTCGATCGGCGCGCTGGCCCGGGCCACGCAGGCCGACGAGGTCATGGTCAACTCCCAGATCCACAGCCACGAGTACCGGGTCCGCAGCTACCAGTTGCTGGCCTCGGCGCTGATGGCCTGACCGCTTCCCCCCCACGCGCATACCAAGGGATCCAACATGCAGCTTCATGGAAAAGTCGCTCTCGTCACCGGCGCCGCCAGCGGCATCGGCAAGGAAATCGCCGATACGCTGGCCGCGGCGGGCGCCGCCGTCGCCATCGCGGACATCAACCTGAAGGCCGCCCAGGCGGTGGTGGACGAACTCAAGCTCAAGGGCTGCCAGGCGATGGCGGTGGACTTCGACGTGACCGACGAAGCGGCGGTCGAGCGCGGCACCCAACTGGTGGTCGACACCTTCGGCAGCGTGGACATCCTGGTGTCCAACGCCGGCATCCAGGTCGTCAATCCCATCGACCAGTTCGCGTACGCCGACTGGAAGAAGGTCATGGCCATCCACGTCGACGGCGCCTTCCTGACCACCAAGGCGGCCCTCAAGCACATGTACCGCGACGATCGCGGCGGCATCGTGATCTATACCGGATCGGTGCATTCGCACGAGGCCTCGCCGCTGAAGTCGGCCTACGTCACCGCCAAGCACGGCCTGCTCGGCCTGGCCCGCGTGCTGGCCAAGGAAGGCGCCCGGCACAACGTGCGCTCGCACGTGGTCTGCCCCGGCTTCGTGCGCACGCCGCTGGTGGAAAAGCAGATTCCCGAGCAGGCCCGCGAACTGGGCATCCCGGAAGACGAAGTGATCAAGAAGGTCATGCTGGGCAACACCGTGGACGGCGAATTCACCACGCTGCAGGACGTCGCGCAGACCGTGCTGTTCCTGGCCACCTTCCCCACGGCGGCCTTCACCGGACAATCGTTCGTCGTCAGCCACGGCTGGTATATGCACTAGAGATGGGAGCCCCCCCTACGCGCTTACGCGCGCCCCCCAGGGGGCGGCACTGGCGGACCGGCGGAGCCGGATCCGCGGTGCCCTGGGTCCGGAGACATCCGCTACGTGCGCCATGGGTGACTGAAATGACTCGTTCCATCCAATCGCGGCGCGGCGAACTCGGCTACGACACCGTCGCGCTCGTCCTGCAGGGAGGCGGCGCGCTGGGTTCCTACCAGGGTGGCGTCTACGAAGGCCTGGCCGAGGCCGGGCTGCATCCGGACTGGATCGCCGGCATTTCCATCGGCGCGATCAACGCCGCCGTCATCGCCGGCAATCCGCCCGAGCGCCGGGTCGAACAATTGCAGCGGTTCTGGGACCATATCTGCCGTCCGCCGCTCTTGCCGCCCACGCCGGTCGACGCGCTGCGCGATGCGCTGGCGCATCTTCCCGGTCCGGCCGGCGCCGCGCTCAGCGCCTGGGAGGCCTGGCGCGCGGTGCTGGAAGGACAGAACGGCTTCTTCGTGCCCAGGCTGGTGCCCTCATGGCCCACGCAGCACGATCCCGGCACCGCCAGCGTCTACGACAGCACGCCGCTCAAGCGCACGCTGGAAGAATTCGTCGACTTCGACCGGCTCAACAACGGCGGGACCCGCATCTCGGTGGGCGCCGTCAACGTCCGCACCGGCAACTTCGCCTATTTCGACAACACCACCCGGGTGCTGACGGCCGACCACATCATGGCCTCGGCCGCCCTGCCGCCCGGCTTCGCGCCGGTGCAGATCGACGGCGAATACTACTGGGACGGTGGCGTCGTCTCGAACACGCCGCTGCATCAGATCCTGCAATCGAGTCCGCGCCGCTATTCGCTGGTCTTCCAGGTCGACCTGTGGAGCGCGCACGGCCAGGTGCCGGGCAACCTGAGCGAAGTGCCCATCCGCCAGAAGGACATCCAGTATTCCAGCCGCACGCGCCTGGTGACCGACTACATGCGCGAGGTCCAGGAGTACCGCGGCCTGCTGCGCGAACTGCTCAAGCACATGCCGGCCGGGCACGGCCGCGAGCCGTGGATGAAGCGGGCGCGCGAGCTGGCCAGCGACCGGCGCATCAACGTGCTGCACCTGATCTACCGCGGCGAGAAATGCGAGGCGCCCTACAAGGACTACCAGTTCGGCCGGCTGAGCATGGAAGAACGCTGGAGCGGGGGCCTGGCGGACATACGCCGTACACTTGAACATCCGTCCTGGCTCGAGGTACCCAGCGCCGACCATCCGTTCGTCACACACGACGTGCACCGGCCCCCGGACGGCCGCTGAACGTCATGAACGCCTATCTCACGCTCTTCGATATCGCCGGTTTCGTGGCCCTGCTGCTGTGGGGCGTACACATGGTGCAGACCGGCATCCAGCGGGCCTTCGGTCCGCGCCTGCGCACCACCCTGGGCG
Organism: Pigmentiphaga sp. H8; assembly: GCF_003854895.1. NCBI lineage: Bacteria > Pseudomonadati > Pseudomonadota > Betaproteobacteria > Burkholderiales > Alcaligenaceae > Pigmentiphaga > Pigmentiphaga sp. H8. The sequence continues at coordinate 3,937,413 of NZ_CP033966.1, forward strand.
TGGCGCTGGGCAATCGCGTCTACGCCTTCTTCGCCGGCCTGGGCGTGACGGCCGTCCTGCAAAGCAGTACCGCCACCGGCCTGATCGTGGCGGGCTTCGCCGCCAACGGCCTGGTGGGCCTGGTGCCCGCACTGGCCGCCATGCTGGGCGCCAACGTCGGCACCACCCTCATCGTCCAGGTACTGTCGTTCGACATCTCGCGCATCGCGCCCATCCTGGTGCTGATCGGCGTGGTCATGTTCCGACGCGGCAACGCCACGCACGTGCGCGACCTGGGGCGGGTCTTCATCGGCCTGGGCCTGCTGCTGCTGTCCCTGCACCTGCTGCTCGCACAGCTCGAGCCCTATCGCGACCTGCCCGCCTTGCGCTCGGCGCTGGAGGCCCTGTCGGGCCAGCCCGGGCTGGCGATCCTGCTGGCCGCCGTACTGGCCTGGGCCGCGCACTCCAGCGTGGCGATCGTGGTCCTGGTCATGTCCTTCTCGGCCCAGGGGCTGCTACCCATCAGCGTCGCCTTCGCGCTGGTGCTGGGCGCCAACCTGGGCACGGCGATCAATCCGCTGCTCGAAGGCTCCGCCAAGGACGACCCGCAGGCGCGCCGGCTACCCGTGGGCAACCTGCTGAACCGCGTCGTCGGGGTGCTGATCGGACTCGCCATGCTGCACCACATCCATCCCTGGATGTCGCAGCTGGCGGGCGACAACGCGCGCGCCGTGGCCAACTTCCACACGGTCTTCAACCTGGTGCTGGCCGCCCTATTCCTGCCGCTGCTGACGCCCTACGCCGCGCTGCTGCGCCGCTGGCTGCCGGCCAACCCCGCCGCCGATCCCGGGCAGCCCCTGTACCTGGACAGCGCCGCGCGCGACCTGCCGGTGGTGGCGCTGGGCAATGCGGCGCGCGAAGCGCTGCGCATGGCAGATACCTTGCAGACCATGCTGCACCACTCGCGCCAGGCGCTGGCCACCGGCGACCGCAAGCGCGTCGCGGAAGCGCGGCGCCTGGACGACGTGCTCGATCGCCTGAACGGCGCGATCAAGACCTACGTCGCGGGCCTGGACCCCGACGAACTGACGCGCGAAGACCGGCGCAGGGCCGATGAGATCCTGACCTTCATCACCAACCTGGAACATGCCGGCGACGTCGTCGACAAGAACCTGCTGAACGACATCAGCAAGCTGACCAAGCGAGGGCTCGCCTTCTCGCCCGAGGGGCGGCGCGAGCTGGACGACATGCATGGGCGGCTGGAAGCGAACCTGCGCCTGGCCGCCTCGCTGTTCGTGACGGCCGACGCGCGTGCCGCGCGGCTGCTCGCGGCCGAGAAGGAAACCTTCCGCGGCATGGAAGGCCAGGCCACGCAAACCCATTTCGAGCGCCTGCGCAGCGGCCGGGTCGACACCACCGAAACCAGCGCCCTGCACCTGGACGTGCTGCGCGACTTGCGCCGCATCAACAGCCATCTGGTGGCATCGGCGGCCTATGCCGCGCCGGAGGTGCTAAGCGCGCCCGGCGGCACGGCCCCGGTCACGGCCGGCGCCCCGGAAGCCGCCGGGACGCCGGAATGACGCTCAATGCGTGGGCCGCGAAGGCGGGGAAACGGGGTCGGCGGTAATGGCCGCCTCGGCCGATTGCCCCACCTCCGGCCCATGGGCGTGGCGGTGGAACACGGAATTGACGGCGTAGATCGCCAGCACGCCGGCCGCGATCAGCACGAACTGCGGCAGGCTCTCGCGCACCGTGGTGCGGCGCTGCATCTGCGGCATCAGGTCCGCCACCGCGATGTACAGGAAACTGCTGGCCGCCAGGGTCAGCACATACGGCACCCACTGCTTGGAGCCGGCCAGCAGGTAATAGCCCACCAGCCCGCCGGCGATGGCAGTCATGCTCGACAGCACGTTGAATAGCAGCGCCTTCTTGCGGGTGAAGCCGGCGTTGACCAGCACGATGAAATCGCCCAGTTCTTGCGGGATCTCGTGCGCGGCGATGGTCAGCGTGGTCAGCAGCCCCAGCATGGGGTCGGCCAGGAAGGCGGCGGCGATGACGATGCCGTCGCAGAAATTGTGCAGCCCGTCCCCCACCAGCACGGCCATCCCGCCGCGCCCCGCCTCGTGGGCATCATGCCCCGGCGGATGCCCGTGGCCATCGTGCTCGTGGTGATGGTTGTGCCGCAGGATCGCCAGCTTCTCGAGCATGAAGAAACCCAGCAGGCCCGCCAGCAGCAGCGCGAACAGCACGCGCGTGTCGGCCTCGGACTCGAACGCCTCGGGCAGCGTGTGCAGCAGCGCCACCGACAGCATGACCCCGACCGAAAAGCTGATCATCTGGTGAAGAAAGCGGGCGAAATACCGGAAGGCCAGCCAGCCGGCAACGACCACCGACAGGACTCCGCTCGCCAGCGTGGCGAGCAGGATGTAGGTTAAGGTCACGGGATGCTCGTGAAACTCAGTTGCAGAAACAGAAGTATACGTAACTTCCGGAGTTTTACGAACCGATGTCGTCGGCCAACAGCCGCGCCGTGCGGAACAGGCGTTCGCGCTTCAGGATGGCGGCTGGCGACTCCTCGCGCCCCAGGATCCGGGCATAGTCGGGCAGGCGCCGCAGCGCGGCCACGAGACCGGCCCGGTCGCCGTCCACCCAGGCCGCCAGTTGCCGGTCAGGATCCCTGACGGACACGTCCAGGCGCCGCAGTTCCGAACGGTTGAAATCCTTCAGGTTCCAGGTCAGCACGCATACCTCGGGGCGCACCGCCGAGGCGCCGCGGGCACGGCTGGCCAGCCCCGCGGCCACCACATGCCTATCCTTGGGATCGCTGTAGTGCAGGCCAACCTCGTAGGCCGAGACATCGCCGGCGTCGGCCTCGGGAAAGCGGCGGCCCATGGCCGCCCACTCCTCTTCCAGCAGCGCCGGCGCGACCTCCCAGATGCGAGCCGCGTTGCGCCGCCATTCCAGCCCGATGCGCTCGCTCCAGACCGGCCGGAACCAGCCGGACTGCGCCAGGTCCAGGAACAGCGGCCGCAGGATGCTGGACATCAGCACGCAGGCATCCAGGACCAGCCATAGCGGCGGGGGGTCCGCCACCGGCCGGGATATCGGAGGAACCGCGTTCACAGATGCCGCGCGAACCAGTCCCGGGCCAGCCGCCAGCCTTCCTTCGCTTGGGCTTCGCGGTAGCTTGGCCGGTAGTCGGCGTGGAATCCGTGGGGCGCGTCGCGAAACAGCACGAAGCTCGACTCGCGGGCGGCCCGGCCCCCCTTGGCCAGGGCATCCTTCATGGCGTTGAGGGAGGTGAGCGGAATGCCCGCATCCTGGCCGCCGTAAAGCCCCAGCACCGGCGCCTTCACCTGCGCGGCGATGTCGACGGGATTGAGCGGCTGCAAGGCGGTGGGATCGCCGACCAGCTTTCCGTACCAGGCAACGCCGGCCTTCACCGCGGGATTGTGGGCCGCGTACAGCCAGACGATGCGCCCGCCCCAGCAAAAACCCGTCACGCCCAGCCGGGAACGGCTGCCGCCATGCGCGGCGGCCCAGCGCGCGGTGGCGTCGAGATCGGCCAGGACCTGGTCGTCGGGCACCTTGCTGACCACTTCGGCGGACAGCCTGGCGATCTCGGTGTACTTGGACGGGTCGCCCTGGCGCGCATACAGCTCGGGCGCGACCGCCAGGTAGCCGGCCTTGGCCCAGCGGCGGCAGACATCGCGGATGTACTCGTGCACGCCGAAGATCTCCTGCACCACCAGCACCACCGGCGCGTTCTTCGTGCCGGCCGGCGCCGCCCGGTAGGCGGGGATCTCGCCGTCGCGCACGGGAATCCTGACCTCGCCCGCGACCAGGCCGTTCGTATCGGTGCGAACCACCGTCTGGGCCATGACGGGCCCCGCGGCCAGCGTGAAGCCGCCGGCCAGCGTGGTGGTAAGAAAGCCGCGCCGGTTCAGGCCGAGGGGCGGCAGGAGACTGTCGAATTCGGTACCCGGGCTATCCATGGAACCCTCCTTGGGGGCACGGCGGTTTAGGAAGAAACGACTCAGCCCGGCGGGGGTTCGACCGTATTGCGGCCCCGTGTCTTGGCGCGCTCCAGTGCCGCCTGCGCCCTGGACAGCGTCGCCTCGAAATCCCCTTGTGCCTGGGCCACGCCCACCGACAGGGTGATCTGCGTGCCCAGGCTGCCCCGCAGCGCGAACTGGCGTCCGCCCACATGCAGGCGCAGGCGTTCGCACATGGCGAGCGTCTCCGCCAGCGAAGCCGGAACGAGCACGGCGAAGCGATCGCCGCCCACTCGCGCCAGCATGTCGAACGACGGCAGCAGATTCCTTGTCAGATCGGCCAACTGGCGCAGAATAGCATCGCCCGCGGCGCGGCCCAACGCCTGATTCAGGCGGTCGAAACGGTCGATGTCGATCAGCGCCAGGCACAGCGCTTCGCCGCCCCGTTCGGCGCGCGCCATCTCGGCGGGATAGGCGGTGGCCATCCACCGGCGGTTGTAGAGTCCCGTGACGGCATCGTGACTGGCCATGAAGTCGATGCCGGCTGCGGTCTCGCGCGGGTCGTGGCGCAGGTTGGCGGCCCGCAGCCTGGCGCTCAGCATGTCCAGCGCATTCAGCGCGATGCGCGGCACGGTTTCCATCACCGCGCGCAGCCGCGTCGCCTCCAGCGCCACCAGCCGCGCGGGCCATTGCACCGCCACGTACACGGTACCGCCTTCGGGCCCGACCAGCGCATGCTCGCCCAGGCCGTCGCCGGGGACGAAACGCGCCACTCGCTTCTGCAGGTCGGCGTCGAGGAACGCGGCCAGCTGCCCCTCGACCAGCACGTAGACATGGTGATTGGGCTCGCCCGGCTGCAGCAGAATCGCGCCATGGGCCAGGTGGGTGGCGAAGGCGAACGCCAGGACCAGGTCGCGCTGGTCGGCCGTGCAACCGGCGAACAGCGGCGAGCGAGCCAGGGCGTCCAGGTCCTCGGCGGTCAGGTCGCCGGGCGTGCCGTCGGGGGGAAGATGGGAGGGAATATGGCCGTTCATGCCCCGTTTATCGGCATCGCGGCGGGCAAATTGAGTTCGCCCTACAGTTCCGCCGGCCAGCGTCCGATAAGACGTTCATGAGCCCGCGAACCTTGCTTCTTCGTCCTTCCGCACTCCCGCCGGCCCGCCGCACGCTGCGCGCGGGATGCCGGCTGCTGGCCGCGTGCGTCCTGCTGGCGGCGGCTGGCTGCGATTACCTGGGACTGCAGCCCATCTCGCAGATCGAGGCCAGGAAGGACTCCGAAGGGCGTGCCATCGGCGGCGCCTGCCGCCAGGCGGGCCGAGCGCTGGAAGATTGCTACACGTTCAATCCGCACATGTCCAAGGCCGCCATCTTCACCGGCTGGAAGGAAATGAACGACTACATGCTGCAGAACAGCCTGACGGAAGTCCGCCCCGAGGTCGCGCCGGTGCTGCCCGCCGGCCGCGCCCGCGCCAACGCCGCGCCCGCCGGCACGTCGATGGCCAGCCCGCCCGGCAGGCCGGCGGCCCGCGCGACCGTTTACACTACGCCTTAGGACCGTCCCGACGCGGACGAGCGCCTTCCGGGAAACGCCGCGTTTCCCGTCCACAGGACATCCCATGTATCGCCGCTTGCCGCTTCTCGTCCTTGCGCTGGTCTCTCTGTACGCCTGCTCCAAGTCCCCCCCGGACTCCCTCCCTTCCGCCGCGCTGGCGGCCTCGGCCGACGGCCCGCCCCGCTACGACGCCGAACTGGTCTACGTCGACTTCGCCGCCCGCGATCCGCGCGCGCTGGAAAAATACCGCCAGGGTCCTTTCATCGTGACGGGACGCTTGCAGAAGATCCACATCGTCGGTGCCGGTGAATTGCAACTCGATCTGAAGGCGGCCGATCCGGCCCATCCGGTGCGGGTCTGGCTGAAATCCGATCCCGCCTGCGCCGGCGGGCGCGACTGTCCGGAGCAAGTGGCGCTGGATACGCTGCCGCGCGGCTTCAAGGTCTACCTGGAATGCGAGCGCGCCACGCTGCAGAACGGCATGCCCACCGTGGCCGACTGCGTGCTGACCGGGGCGCCGGGCCGCGCCAGCTAGGCGGGCGCCGTAGGCACGGGGGTTGCTGCACGCACACTTTCCGCAAGGAGAGCCATCATGCCTGAACGCAAGACCATCGAGAAAGCCAAGCAGGACAAGCGCCAGGGCAAGTCCGCATCGACCCAGGCCGGCGAATTCGTCAAGGAACAGATCCACCACGTGCGCGAGGGCAGGCACGGCGTGCGCTCGACCAAGCAGGCCATCGCCATCGGCCTGTCGGAAGCCCGCCGCTCCGGCGTGGACCTGCCCGCTCCCAAGCCGGGCCGCGCCAGCGCGAAGACCCGGGCCAAGGCCGAACAGGACGTACGCAAGGGGGACGAGGCCCCGCACAAGAAATCGGCCACGCGCTCACGCGCGACCAAGACCGCGCTGAAACGGGAAGGCAAATCAGGAGCGTCGAAAAGCGCCCTGGCCGCCCATGCCAAGACGGCGGCCAAGCGCCGCAGCGCGGCGGACAGGTCGGCCGCGGCGAAGAAGGCGGCTCGTACCAAGGGCGCGGCCGGACGCTCGGCAGCCGCCAAGAAGGCCGCCCGGACCCGGGCGGCCAACCGGCACGCCTGAGCGGGTCAGTGCAGCCGCGCGACCTTGCGGGCGATGACCTCGGCGCATTCGTCGCTGTCCGACGATTGGAACAATCGATGGACGACGAATTCGGCGCCGGGGTCGACCCCCAGGGCTTCGGCGGCGGCGCGCCGCACTTCGGGGCTGGGGTTGCAGCAATAGACGCCGGCCTTTTCAGCCGCGGCCGCGGGTTCGGCACCCAGGTTGGTCAGCCACTCACGATCTTCGTTAAGCGCGCACCAACGCGACTCGCCGGCCGGATCAGTGGCCGCTACGACAAAACACACCAGCTTCTTACGATCAATCACCATTGTTGCCATGAATACGGCCCTCCAGCGTGCGCCCATCGTAGACCAACCGGGCCTCGATGTCAGCGCCACCATACTGGGATATCTACCTATCCCGTGGTTGGCGAAAACCCTTGTTGAAACACCCCAGGCAGGGAACCGTTAACATGCCGGTTGGACTCGAACCGAGCCTTGCAAATTCCCCAGAACAAGCCGTAGAAGGAGCCAACGTGACCGACCCTGAATTCATGAAGGGACAACTCACCGCCTTGCAAAACGTCGTGAGCATGCTGATTTCGGCCAACCCGAACGCCGAACAGCTGCGCCAGGTGATGCAAGCCATCGCGCAACAGGTGGAGCCCACGCTGAACGAAGCCCACCCCTCGTTCAAGAAAGGCTGGCAGAACGTCATCGCCACCCTGTGCCAGACCGAGGAAGCCGGGTCCGACACGACCGGGCAACACTGAGACGGCGACGGCCGCGCCCTTTCAGGCGCGCGCTGCAAGATCCGCATAGTGCGGCAGGCGCTCCAGCGCATGCCGCGCCGCCCGCTCCCGGATGGCGTTGCGCCCGCCCGAGAAGCGGCGCGTCTCGCTATAGACGGTGATTTTCCCGCCCTGCCCCCGGAACACCCACGCGTAGCACTGGGTACCCGCCGGAACGCTGTCGCCTCCCCCATCCGCCACGCCCGTGTTGGCGATCGCCACATTGGCCCGGCTGCGCGCCAGCGCGCCCCGGCCCATGGCCCGCGCCACGTGCTCGCTGGTCAGGTTGTAGACGCGCAGGATCCGTTCGGGAACGCCCAGGGCATGCCGCTTCGCATCGGGCGAATACACGACGAAGGCGCAATCGAGCAAGGCGCCGGCCCCCTCCACGTCGGCCAGCATCGCCGCGATCAGGCCCGCGGTGCAGGACTCGGCGGTAACCAGCAGCAGCTTGCGCGCACGCATCTCGCGCGCGAGTTCTTCCACGGTCCGCATGCGGATCTCCCGGATTCCGACGCCATGCTCCAGCACGCACCGTACCCGGCGCGTCCGGAAGGCCAGCTCCCGGCGGCCGCATGCATAAATCGCCAAGACTGCGTGTAAATCCTGCCCGCCGCTGTGGCGTCCGGCCTGGCCAGGGTCCGATACCGCCGGGCTGCGCAGCCCAAGCAGGCTGGCACGGGGATTGCGACCCGGCGGGCTCGTCAGCAGAACCCTTCCCTATCTTGGAGAACTTCATGCCTACGCTTACGAGCCAGAAGCGCCCCCGGGGCTTTGCCGCCATGGATCCGCAGAAACAGCGGGCCATTTCCGCCGAGGGGGGGCGCGCCGCCCACCAGTCGGGTAACGCGCACGAATTCAATTCGGAAGAAGCCCGGGCCGCGGGCGCCCTGAGCCACGCTCACCGCCAGCGCCGCGCGGCGGAGTCGCAGGCCCAGGCCCAGAGCCCTTCCCGCGAGGAAGCGGTGCAGACGAGCCCCGGAAGCTCGTGACCCCCCCGGCCCCGGCCATCCGGCCGGGGCCTTGCCGGGCATCGATCGGCCTAGCGAAACAACTCCCCCGACGCACGCGCGGGCTCCGAAATGCCCGCCAGCGCATCGTCCGTTCCCCCGGCCCGGGTGGCCAGGTCCCCCAGCGAGACGACACCGACCAATTCATTGTTCGTGCCCAGAATGGGCAGGCGGCGTATCTGCTCGTCCCGCATCTTGGCCTTGACCGTCTCGGCATCCTCGTCCGCATAGCACCAGCTCACGTGAGGCGTCATGGCCTCCCTGACCCGCGTCGAGGCCGGCGCGCCGGCGGCGGTGCAGCGCACCGCGATGTCCCGGTCCGTCACGACCCCCACCAGCCGGCGGCCATCGCAAACGGGAACCGAGCCGATATCCAGGTCGGCCATCAATTGCGCCGCGCGCTGGATGGGTTCGTCGGCGGACAGGAAGGCGACGTCGCGCGTCATGATTTCTGCGATCTGCATGGTTGATCTCCTGAAAAAAACGCCGCGGATGCGGCGCCCTCCAGGGCGAGCAACCCCCATTCCCATGACGGCCACGAGGCCCGCCGCGCGAGCCTCTTGCTTTCGTCATGATTTTCAGCGGATACTGTACATACATACAGTAACGTGCGCGAAAACCATGTATACCGTCACCCTGCAAGACTATCCCCAACTGCCCGAGGAACTCCGGCACCAGGCCGAGCGCCGCTACGCCCGCACGCTGGAAAAGGCGCTGGGCGGCACCGAAGGCCTTGCCGCCGCCTACAAGGCCTGGAATTGGGCCGAGGAATCGCTGGACGAAATCTCGGAAGAAGATAAATCGCTGGCGCTGCGCTGGCAGCGCGCGGCCGTCAAGGCAGCCCAGGAAGGCTTCGCGGCACTGGGCGAAACCGACACGGCCTACTTCGAGGTCAGGCTGGAACGCTAGCGCCCTGGCCCGATTCGCGTAATCGCCAGAAATTCGCTAGAATAGCGGTCTCGCTTCTTCGGGCTTCCGATCAGGCGTTGCAAGTGGTGGCTGTAGCTCAGTTGGTAGAGTCCCGGATTGTGATTCCGGTTGTCGTGGGTTCGAGTCCCATCAGCCACCCCACCCCGCATTCAGTACCCGCGCCGACCCAGGCGTGGCGCCGATCCCCCAGGCCAGACGGCCGCGGGGATTTTTTATTGCCTGTTCGCAGGCCGCAGACCTACAAGAGCCCCAAAAACAAAACGCCCCTGCATCGCAGGGGCGTTTTGTCAGGCCGGGACGAACGGCTTACAGGATACGGATCTTGGAAGCCTGCGGGCCCTTCGGACCCTGCACGGCCTCAAAGCTCACCTTCTGGTTCTCGTACAGCGTCTTGCGGCCTTCGGCCTGGATTTCCGAGAAGTGGGCGAACAAATCCTTCCCCCCATCATCCGGCATGATGAACCCGTACCCCTTGTCGTCGTTGAACCATTTAACGATGCCTGTCGCCATGATGCATTTCCTTCTTTGAATATGTGCGTACCGCGATAATCACTTAACCGGGATCAAGAACGGGGCGTGCCCAAATGGAAAGCCGACTTGCCGACCCAACCGAGAGAACCCTAGCCTGACACCTCGAAAATGACTATGCGGCGCATCGTGCGCTTAGTCAACTCGTTTTCGTTTCCTTCGGATACAAGCATATTGCCGGGCGTGGGGTGTTTTATATGAATTTTTCTTTACCCATATATCCCTGCGTAAATGCAGGGATATGACCCTTGCACGCCGCATTCCCAGAAATAGCGCGGCACATCGGCAACAAAGTGGACAAAATCAACTAATTTTTCCAGGGTTAACGCGTAGATTTCACGAAATCAATCCCCTAAACCTATCGTTTTCCCGCATGAGGTAAATACCTACAAGAAAAATGTCCCCGTGCATTTGTGGCCGAGAAGAATTTACAAGCTCCTCATCCAATAATTACATGGCAACAGCCTCTCCGATAATCCACGGCATGGTCCGCCGGGCACGGAACGGGAATTGCGGGTAAATCAAAGCGGCGTTACGCACCCACCACCCGGCGGGCATTCGCGCCCTTGCCCGCATCCATATAATCAAGGAGTAGGCTCATGAATCAGCAGAAGCAACCGTCTTCCGGCCAGCAGACGCAAGCCGGCCAGCGCCCCCAGAACCCTCAGCAAAGCCAGCAGCAGCAAACGGGCAACCAGCAAGGGCAGAAAGGGACGTCCTCGCCGCATCCCGACATGCAGCAAGGCCAGCAGCGGGGGCAAGGCCAACAACAGCAGGAACAGCAGCAACGGCAGCAGACCGGCCAGCAGCAAAAGCCCGGTCAGCAGCAACAGAAGTCCGGCCAGTAAGAAAGAAACGCTTGGACGAAGCGTATCGGCCGGCCAGGGCCCATGCCCTGGCCGGCATCCTGGAAAGCGCGGATCGGGCAGTGCCGGACGGATCCGGCCACGGCGCTACTTTCCTTTTTCGAGTTTGTCGATGTAGCGCCTGGCGGCTTTCTCGGCGTAGCGGTGGGCTTCGAATTCAGTGCCGAACACCTGGTCCTCGCCCAGGTGCTGGTCGGGGGGAATGGGGTGATATTGCGACCCCGGATCCAGCGATACCGTGGCGGTTCCCTCGAACAGCGACGTCATGCCGTCCCGGGGGTGATTGACCGCGCGCGCGACGGTTCGTATGTAATAACCCTTGTAGTGCTCTCCTGCGCCTTCTGACATAGAAGTCTCCTGCAGACGGTACACCCATGAGGCAATGCCACGGCGGCGAAAGTTCAACCACCGCTGTCGCCTAGCGTACCGATCTGGCCTGCGGATTTCCCTTGGGAATATCACTTGCTGGACCGCCCGCCCCGACAAGAACAAGGCCGGCAATCCGCATGAATGGCACGCGCTCCGATGAAGCCTGGTGGAAAAACGCGGTGGTGTACCAGATCTATCCCCGCTCGTTCGCCGATGCCGATGGCGACGGCGTGGGGGATATTCCCGGCATGCTCGCCCACCTGGACCACGTCCGCGATCTGGGCGCCGATACCATCTGGGTGTCGCCCATATTCCGCTCGCCCATGGCGGACGCCGGCTACGACATCAGCGATCATTGCGACGTCGATCCCCTGTTCGGCACGCTGGACGACGCGCAACGGCTGATCGATGAGGCGCACGCGCGAGGCCTGCGCCTGCTGCTCGATTTCGTGCCCAACCATACGTCCGACCAACACCCCTGGTTCCTGGAAGCGCGCTCGTCCCGCGCCAGCCCACGGCGCGACTGGTACATCTGGCGCGACGAGCCCAATGACTGGCGAGCGGCGCTGGGCGCCGGCAGCGCCTGGACCTGGGAAGAGCGCACGGGCCAGTACTACCTGCACTTCTTCCTGCCCCAGCAGCCCGACCTGAACTGGCGCAATCCCGAAGTGGTCGAGGCCATGCACGGCGTGCTGCGCTTCTGGCTGGATCGCGGGGTCGACGGCTTCCGCATCGACGTGGCCCACTGCATCGGCAAGGATCCGACCTTCTCCGACCATCCGCGCTGCCTGGCCGGAGAACCGCTGGTGGATTTCAACGACCAGCCCTACAGCCACGAGGTGCTGCGCGGCCTACGGCGGCTGGTGGACAGCTACCCCGGCCAGCGCGTCCTGGTAGGCGAGGTCAACATCCGTTCGACCGCCAGCATCGTCCAGTACTACGGCGCAGGCGACGAACTGCACATGTCGTTCAACTTCCCGCCGCTGGACGCGCCCTGGGATCCGGTCGTCTTCCGCACCTGCATACGCGAGGTGGATGCCCTGCTGCGCCCGGCCGACGCCTGGCCGACCTGGGTGCTGTCCAACCATGACAATGTCCGGCATCGCACCCGCTACGACGGCTCGCTGCGCCGGGCGCGCGCGGCCGCGATCCTGCTGCTGTCGCTGCGCGGCACGCCGTTCCTGTTCCAGGGCGAGGAACTGGGCCTGGAAGACGCCCACGTCGATCCGCGCAGGCAGGTCGACCCGGGCGGACGGGACGGCTGCCGCGCGCCCCTTCCCTGGAAAGAGGCGCCGCCCCATGGCTGGGCCGGGGCCACGCCGTGGCTGCCCTTCCCGCCCGATCCGGCAGGGCGGGCGGCCGAACGGCAATGGGCCGACGACGGTTCCATCCTTCATCTCTATCGGCAGGCGCTGGCGCTGCGCAAGGCAAGCCCCGCGCTCAGGCTGGGGGACTGGGAAGAACTCGAATCCCCGCCCGAGGTCCTGGCCTTTCGCCGCCGCCGGGGCGACGACGTCCGCCTGGTATGCGTGAACTTCGCCACGCAGCCGCGGCGTTTCGCGCCACCTGGAACCTGGCGCATCGCGCTGTGCAGCGATGGCCAGGCGCCAGGCACCGCCTTCGGCGGAGAATTGGCGGGCGACCATGCCGTGATGCTCGAACCGGGGAACTGAGACATGCTGCCGCTCTGGTATCGAAACGCCATCATCTATCAGGTCGACCCCAGCCTGTTCCGCGACGCCAACGGCGATGGCCTGGGCGACCTGGCAGGCGTCTCGGAGCGGCTGGAGTATCTGCGTGGCCTGGGTGTCACCTGCCTGTGGCTGACGCCTTTCTATGGCTCGCCGTTCCGCGATGGCGGCTACGACGTCACCGACCATCTGGCGGTCGATCCGCGCTTCGGCGCCCTGCCCGATTTCGTCGCGCTGATGGCCAAGGCCGAGGAACTCGGGCTGCGCGTGATCATCGACCTGGTGGTGCACCACACGTCCGACCGCCACCCGTGGTTCCAGGCCGCCCGCCGCGACCGGACATCGCGCTACCGCGACTACTACATCTGGGCCGACACCCCCGAGCCCACCGACGAGAAACCGATCTTCCCCACCGTCGAAGACAGCGTCTGGACCTGGGACGAACAGGCCGGCCAGTACTACAAGCACATTTTCTATTCGCACGAACCCGACCTCGATCTGGGCAACCCGGAGGTCCGGCAAGAGGTCGAGCGCATCATGGACTTCTGGCTGCGGCTTGGCGTCTCGGGCTTTCGCGTGGATGCCGCCTCGCACATGATAGACAGCGCCCGCTCCTCCGATCCCGCCGACGACGGTTTCTGGCTGCTGGACGACATGCGCCGCTTCGTCTCCCGCAGGCGCGCCGACGCGGTGCTGCTGGGAGAAGTGGACGTGCCTCCGTGCCACTACGTCGACTACTTCGGCCGGGGCGACCGGCTGACGCTGGTGCTCAACTTCTGGCTGAACAACTACCTTTACCTGGCGCTGGCGCGCGGCAAGGCCGAACCGCTGCTGCGGGCGCTGGCTGGCCAGCCCGATCCGCCCGAAGGCGCGCAGTACGCGCTGTGGCTGCGCAATCACGATGAACTGGACCTGGAGCGCCTGAGCGAGGACGAGCGCCGGGAAGTCATGGACTGTTTCGCGCCCGACCCCGACATGCGCATCTACCACCGCGGCATCCGGCGGCGCCTGCCCCCCATGCTGGGCGGCGACCAGCGGCGGCTGGCGCTGGTGCACGCGCTGCTGTTCTCCCTGCCGGGCACGCCCATCCTGCGCTATGGCGAGGAGATCGGCATGGGCGACGACCTGTCGTTGCCCGAACGGCTGGCGGTACGCACGGCCATGCAATGGTCGGACGAACCCGGGGCGGGCTTTTCAGCCGCGCGTCCCGAGCGGTTGGCGGTACCGCTGATCGACTCCGGCCCCTATGACTACCGGCACGTCAACGTCTATGCGCAATCGCTGGACGAGGACTCGCTGCTGACCCATACCGGCAAGATGATCCGCGCCCGGCTGGGCATGCGGGAGATAGGCGCGGGCCACTGCCGGCCCGCGGCCATCGAGTGTCCGCAGGTGCTGGCGCTGCGGCACGAGCTGGACGGCGTGGCGGTGCTGACGCTGGTCAACCTCGGGCCAGAGGAGGTGCAGTTCACCCTGCACGACGCCGACTGCCAGCACATGACCGACGTGATGGCCGACGGCCCCTACGACGCGCCCTCGGGGCACCCGGTCCGGCTGCGGCTGCGCGGCTACGGCTACCGCTGGCTGCGTCCGCGCGTCGCGCTTTAGCACGCCGCTATTTCCGCTTGATGACGCTGACGTTGCCGTCGGCCTCCAGATACAGCGCCTTCACGTCTTCGATCGATTCGATGCCCTGCTGCCGGTACTTGGCCTCGAGCTCCTCGTCGGTGATCGATTGGCGCCGCATGTTGTCGCGCAGCTTCCTGCCGTTGCGTATCAGCATGATCTTCTCCGGATCGACGAAGCGGCGCATCCACGGGAAATGGAAGGCCAGGCGATCCAGGATCATGTTCCAGGCAACCAGCGTGCTCACCAGCAACGCCGCGTCGCCCACACTCTTGCCATCGCCTGCCATGCCGTTCTGGGCCGCGTCGGCCACGATCACGACCAGCAGTATGTCCGCGATCCCCATCGAGCCCACGTCGCGCCGGACGACGAAGCGGAACAACAGGAACAGCAGCCAATACATGGCCGTGCCGCGGACCAGGGTTTCCAGGGGAGATATTGAAAAGGCGAAGATTCCGGACCAGTCCAAGGCGCATCCTCCGTGGCCACGACGGAAGGACGTTTCGCAAGAAGCGGACCTGGCGGGGAAAGAGAAAGGCGTGCGGGCTGGCGCGGCGGACAGGAATCGAACCCGTAACCCCAGGCTTAGAAGGCCTGTGCTCTATCCAATTGAGCTACCGCCGCCCCGAAGCGCGGAAGTTTACCACCATGCCGGCCCGCGGCCGCCCACCGGTTCCGGGCAAACACCTAGGCCCCCAAGAGAAGGATTTGCGACACAATGCAGCAGGCGCATGCGGCATAGCCTGATACGGGAAACCATGAGCGACCTCATCCTCGAAACCCGGGACCTCAGCAAGGCCTTCAAGGGATTCGTCGCAGTCAAGGATGTGAACCTGCGCGTGGCGCGCGGCAGCATCCACGCCCTCATCGGGCCCAACGGCGCCGGCAAGACCACCTGCTTCAACCTGCTCACGAAATTCCTGACGCCCACTTCCGGGCGTATTTTCTTCAACGGCACCGACATCACCCGCGAGGCACCGGCCCAGGTCGCCCGGCGCGGAATCATCCGGTCGTTCCAGATATCCGCCATCTTCCCGCACCTGACTGCCCTGGAAAACGTCCGCATCGGGCTGCAACGGCGCGACGGCGGGACCTTCCGGTTCTGGCGCAGCGTCTCGCTGCTGGACCGCCTGAATCCCCGCGCCATGGAACTGCTGGACGAAGTGGGACTGGCCGAATTCGCCGCCACCCCGGCGGTGGAGCTGCCCTACGGACGCAAGCGCGCCCTGGAAATCGCCACCACGCTGGCCATGGAGCCCGAGCTGATGCTGCTGGACGAACCCACGCAGGGCATGGGCCACGAGGACGTGGACCGCGTCACGCAACTGATCAGAAAGGTCGGCGCGGGCCGCAGCATCCTGATGGTGGAGCACAACATGAAGGTCGTGTCCTCCATCGCCAGCACCATCACGGTCCTGGCGCGCGGCATGGTGCTGGCCGAAGGCCCCTACGAAGCCGTGTCCCGCAACCCGGAAGTCATGCAGGCCTACATGGGCACGGTGGAAGGCGAGCTCCAGGGAGCCCACGCATGAACGGACCGGCGCTGCAAATCCGGGACCTGCATGCCTGGTATGGAGAATCGCACATCCTGCACGGCGTGGACCTGGACGTGGCGCGCGGGGAAGTCGTCACGCTGCTGGGCCGCAACGGCGCGGGCCGTACCACCACGCTGCGCGCCATCCTGGGCCTGACCGGCGCGCGCCGCGGATCGGTACGCATAGGCGGCGTGGAATCCATAGGCATGCCCACCCACCGCATCGCCCACCTGGGCGTGGGTTATTGCCCCGAGGAACGCGGCATCTTCGCCTCGCTGTCCTGCGAGGAAAACCTGATGCTGCCCCCTCCCCTGCGCGGCACCGGCGAACGGGCCATGTCGGTCGAGGAAATCTACGAGATGTTCCCCAACCTGCGCGAACGCCGGCATTCCCCCGGCACGCGGCTGTCCGGCGGCGAGCAGCAGATGCTGGCGGTGGCCCGGATACTGCGCACCGGCGCCGACCTCCTGCTGCTGGACGAGATCTCCGAAGGGCTGGCGCCCGTCATCGTACAGGCCCTGGCGCGCATGATCCTCGCCCTGAAGGCCCGCAACTACACCATCGTCATGGTGGAACAGAACTTCCGCTTCGCCGCGCCGCTGGCCGACCGCTTCTATGTCATGGAGCACGGCCGCATGATCGAAGCCTTCGCATCGTCGGATCTGGCCGCCAAGCAGGGCACCCTGCACGAACTGCTTGGCGTATGAGGAGTACCTCTTAGGAGACGCGCATGAAGAAGCAAGCCCTTGCAGCGGCCATCACGGCCGGTTTGGTTCTGGGATCCACGGCGCCGACGTTGGCGCAAGCGCCGAAGATTTCCGGCGATGTCATCAAGATAGGTTTCATTACCGACGGGTCGAGCGTCTATGCCGACATCGACGGCCCGGCGGGGGCCGACGCCATCCGCATGGCCGTGGCCGACGCCGGCGGCCAGGTCAACGGCAAGAAGATCGAGGTCCTGTACGCCGACCACCAGAACAAACCCGACATCGCCTCGGCCCGCGCCCGCGAATGGATAGACCAGCAGGGGCTGGACCTCCTGATAGGGGGCACCAATTCCTCGACCGCGCTGGCCATGGCCAAGGTCGCCACCGAAAAGAAGATTCCCTACGTCGTCATCGGCGCCGGCTCGTCGCGCCTGACCAATGAAGATTGCTCGCCCTACATCGTCCACTACGCCTACGACACCGTCGCGCTGGCGCGCGGTACCGGGTCGGCGGTGGTGGCCCAGGGCGGCAAGAGCTGGTTCTTCCTGACCGCCGACTATGCCTTCGGCCACTCGCTGGAAGCCGACACCAGCACGGTGGTCAAGGCCGCCGGCGGCACGGTAGTGGGATCGATCCGCCATCCCCTCGCGGCTTCGGATTTCTCGTCCTTCCTGTTGCAGGCCCAGGCCTCGAAGGCGCAGATACTGGGCATGGCGAACGCGGGCGGCGATTTCATCAATGCCACCAAGGCGGCGGCGGAATTCGGCGTCACCAAGACCATGAAGATCGCCGGCCTGCTGGTGTTCATCAACGACATCCATACGCTGGGGCTGGCCGCCACGCAGGGGCTCTACCTGACCGACGGCTGGTACTGGGACCAGAGCAACGAATCGCGCGCCTGGGCTTCCAAGTTCGAACAAAAGCTCAAGCGCAAGCCGTCGTCGCTGCAGGCGGCCGACTACTCGGCCGCGTCTTTCTACCTCAAGGCGGTCAAGGCCACGGGCACCGACGATCCCGACACCATCATGAAATGGTTCAAGTCGAACAAGATCAACGACATGTTCGCGCATGACGGCTACGTGCGCGCGGACGGCCGCATGATCTACGACATGTACCTGTTCCAGGTGAAGACGCCCAAGGAATCCAAGGGCCCCTGGGACTACTACAAGGTGGCGCAGAAGCTGCCCGGCGACAAGGTCTATACCACCCCCGCCGAGTCCAAGTGCCCGCTGCTGAAGAAGTCATGACGATCTTCGGCGTCCCGCTGCAGGCGATGCTCGGGCAGTTGCTGCTCGGGCTCGTCAACGGCTCCTTCTACGCGGTGCTGTCGCTGGGGCTGGCCGTCATCTTCGGCCTGCTCAACGTCATCAATTTCGCGCACGGGGCCTTGTACATGGTTGGTGCCTTCCTGGCATGGCTGGGCCTGCAGTACCTGGGACTCGGCTACTGGTGGATGCTGGTGCTGGCGCCGCTGGCGGTCGCCCTGCTGGGCATCGTGATCGAACGCACGATGCTGCGCTGGCTGTACAAGCTCGACCACGTGTACAGCCTGCTGCTGACCTTCGGCCTGACGCTGCTGATCGAGGGGCTGTTCCGCAGTTTCTACGGCGTCTCGGGGCAGTCCTATCCCGTGCCGGACCTGCTGCAGGGCGCCACCAACCTGGGCTTCATGATCCTGCCCAACTACCGCGCCTGGATCGTGCTGGCGTCGCTGGCTGTGTGCCTGGCGACCTGGTACGTGATCGAACGCACGCGCCTGGGCGCCTATCTGCGCGCGGGCACCGAGAACCCGCGGCTGGTGGAGGCCTTCGGCGTCAACGTCCCGCGCATGGTAACGCTGACCTACGCCTTCGGCGTGGCGCTGGCCGCCTTCGCGGGCGTGCTGGCGGCACCCGTGCAGCAGGTGTCGCCGCTGATGGGCTCGAACCTCATCATCGTCGTCTTCGCGGTGGTGGTCATCGGCGGCATGGGGTCCATCATGGGCTCCATCCTGACCGGCCTGGGCCTGGGCGTGATCGAAGGCTTCACCAAGGTGTTCTATCCCGAGGCGTCGAACACCGTCGTCTTCGTGCTGATGGCCCTCGTGCTGCTCGCGCGGCCGGCCGGCCTGTTTGGAAAAGCCACATGAACCGACATCTCGCCGGCTGCCTGGCACTGGCGTTGGGGCTGGGCGTGCTGCCCTATCTCGGCGTCTATCCCATCTTCGCGATGAAGCTGATGTGCTACGCGCTGTTCGCCTGCGCGTTCAACCTGCTGCTGGGCTACACCGGGCTGCTGTCGTTCGGGCATGCCGCCTTCCTGGGCAGCGCGGCCTACGCCACCGGCTATGCGCTCAAGACCTGGGGGCTGCCCACCGAGCTGGGCATCCTGTTCGGCGTGGCGGTGGCGGCGGCGATCGGACTGGTCATGGGCGGGCTCGCCATCCGGCGCAGCGGCATCTATTTCGCGATGATCACGCTGGCCGTCGCGCAGATGCTCTACTTCTTCTACCTGCAGGCGCCTTTCACCGGCGGCGAGGACGGCCTGCAGGCCATCCCGCGCGGCACGCTGCTGGGCCACATCGACCTGGGTAACGACATGGCGCTGTACTACGTCGTGCTGGCGATCTTCCTGTTCGGCGTCTTCCTGGTCTACCGCACGGTTCAGTCGCCCTTCGGTCAGGTATTGAAAGCCATACGCGAGAACGAGGCGCGCGCCACCTCGCTGGGCTACGACGTCAACCGCTACAAGCTGCTGGCCTTCGTGCTGTCCGCCGCGCTGACCGGACTGGCGGGCGCGACGAAATCGGTGGTGTTCATCTCGGCCACGCTCAGCGACGTGGTCTGGCAGATGTCCGGGCTCGTCATTCTCATGACCCTGGTGGGCGGCATGGGCACCTTGACCGGCCCCATGGTGGGTGCGCTCATCATCGTCCTGGTCGAGAACAAGATAGGCGAATGGGGCAGCGCGCTGGCGAACACGACCGGCATCGCCTGGTTCGGCAGCCTGGGCGACGCGGTCACCATCGTCACGGGCCTGATCTTCGTCGTTTGCGTGCTGGCCTTCCGGCGCGGCATCGTGGGCGAGCTGGGCGCCTGGCTGGAGCGGCGCCGCACGCGGCCGGCGCGTTCCTAGGGCTGTCGGTCAGCCCAGGCCGTCCAGGAACGCAAGCAGCCGCCGCTCGGCCGCGCTCAAGCCGCGGGGCCCGGAGGCGGGCCACGTCGCCGGCAGTGCGCCGCGCAGATAAGCGTCGATGATGGCCGGATGGATGTAGCAGGCCCGGCACACCGCTGGCGTATTGGCCAGCCGCTGCGCCACCGCCTTCACCACCTCGGCCACGGCCTGACGCGCGGCCGCGCCTTCCTCGCTCGGCATGCCCCGCAGCCACTCCAGCGCCAGTACCGACCCCGCCCAGGTCCGGTAATGCTTGGCCGTGAAATCCCCGCGCCCCGCTTCGCGCAGGTAGGCGTTCACGGCGGACGAATCGATGCCGCGCGGCTGGCCTGCCTCGTCCTGGTAGTGGAACAGGGTCTGGCCGGGAATCTCCATGCAGCGGCGCACCACCCTCGCCACCCGTCGGTCGGCAATGGTGACGTCGTGCTCGATCCCGCTCTTGCCACGAAAGCGCAGCCGCAGGCGCGTGCCCGACAGCGACGCGTGGCGCGGCCGCAGCGTCGTCAAGCCGAACGAGCGGTTCTGCCGGGCGTAGGCACGGTTGCCCACCCGCACCAGCGTCGCTTCGAGCAGGCGCACCACCGCGGCCAGGACCTTTTCCTCGCCCAGTCCCGGGGCATCGAGCGCGCGCTGCACCCGGCGCCGGATACGCGGCAGCGCGCGGCCGAACTGCGCCAGTTGCCCATACTTGTCGGCGTCGCGCACCACCTGCCAGTGCGGGTGGTAGCGATACTGCTTGCGGCCGCGCGCGTCGCGGCCGGTGGCCTGGATGTGCCCCGCGGGATCCGGGCATATCCACACGTCGCCATAGGCCGGCGGAATGGCCAGCGCATCGATGCGGGCGATCTCCCTCGGGTCGCGGATGCGCTCGCCCTGCTGGTCCACGTATACGAACCGCCCCCGGAACCGCTTGCGGCCATACCCCGGGCGGGTATCGTCCACGTAGACCAGCTCGGGCGCGGCGCAGTCGGCGGCCAGCGCGGCCACGGCGGAGGCACAAGTATGGGTGAAGTCCATGGCCAGGGCCGAGCAGGCTTCGTGCCAGGCGCCCCGCGCGGGCGTTCCCGGGCAAGCGCTCGCCCGGAAATGAAAAATCTACTCGCCCCCGGCGCAGAAGCTGCCATCGCGGCGGACTGGCGGCCCGCGCCGCGATGGCCGACAATCGAAGCGTCCGGGCGCCTCCCGTTGCGCCCCGCTCCAGGAGGCACCATGTGGCAAGCATCGCAGCGCTATCCCGACCCCGCCGTCCGCGCGTTCGACCCCCGGTTCGAGCAATACCGGCTGCCGTCGGCCGCGGTCGAGCGCCTGGCCACCGGCTGCCGCTGGAACGAAGGGCCGGTCTGGTTCGGCGACGGCCGCTACCTGCTGTGGAGCGACATTCCGAATGACCGGGTCATGCGCTGGGACGAAATCAGCGGCGCGGTCAGCGTCTTCCGTTCGCCGTCCGGCCATGCCAACGGCATGACCCGCGACCGGCAGGGCCGCCTGGTCACCTGCGAGCATAGCGGCCGCCGGGTGAGCCGCACCGAACACGACGGCGCCGTCACCGTGCTGATGGACCGCCATGACGGCAAGCCGCTGAACTCGCCCAACGACGTCGTCGTCAAGTCCGACGGCACGGTCTGGTTCTCCGATCCGCCCTTCGGCATCGCCGGCTACTACCAGGGGCTTCCCGCCCGGCAGGAACTGCCTTCCAACCTCTATCGGTTCGACCCCGCGACCGGCATGGCCGAGGTCGTGGCCGGCGACATCGCCAGCCCCAACGGCCTGGCCTTCTCGCCCGACGAATCCGTGCTGTACGTGGTCGAGTCGCGCGCCAAACCGCGCCGCATCCTGGCCTTCGACGTCGCCGCGGACGGCAGGAAACTGGCCAACCGGCGCGCGGCGATCGATGCCGGACCCGGTACGCCCGACGGCCTGCGCGTGGACGTGGATGGCAACCTGTGGTGCGGTTGGGGCATGGGCAGCGACGAACTGGACGGCGTGCGTGTGTTCGCGCCGGACGGCGAGGCCATCGGCCACATCGCGCTGCCGGAGCGCTGCGCCAACCTGTGCTTCGGCGGCCGGCACCGCAACCGCCTGTTCATGGCCGCCAGCACGTCCATCTACGCGCTGTACGTCAACACGCAGGGCGCAGCCGGCGGCTAGCGCCGGCGGTTCACCAGCACCAGCCCCGACACCACCAGCGCCACGGCCAGCAGGAACATCGGCCCGACCGGTTCATGCAGGATCAGCGCCGCGGCGGCCACGCCGAACAGCGGCGACATCGACGTACCCGCCTGCAGGGTGCTGGCCGGATACAGGGTCAACAACCGCAGCCAGAGCAAGAAGGTCGTGGCCGCGATCCACACCGTCTGATAGGCCAATGCCAGCAGCGGCGCCAGATTCAGCCCGCGCACCGACTCGCCGGTGGCCATGCCCGCGCCCAGCCCGATCACGGCCGACATCGCCAGTTGATACAGCAGCACCTTCTCGGGCGACGCCGTGGCCAGGCGCGTCGCCTTGATGCCCAGTGTCGTCGCAGCCCAGAACACCGCCGCCCCGATGATCATCAGATCGCCCAGCCAGGCATGCGGCGACGTGGCCCCGCGCGGGACCCCCATCACCAGGGCCGTGCCGCAGAACGACAGGCCCAGCCCCACCCACTGCGGCCAGCGCAGGCGCTCCGACGGCAGTAGCCAGGTCGCTCCCAGCGCCACGAAGAAAGGCGCCGTATACAGAAACAGCGAGGTGCGGCTGGCGTCGGTCCATTGCAGGCCCAGGTACAGCAGCACGAACTCGCTGGAGAACAGCAGCCCCGAGAACAGGCCCAGCCACAGCGAACCGTCCCGCGCGAACAGCTTGCCCCGCCCCGTGGCCAGGCAATAGACCAGTACCAGCAGCCCGGCCCCGGCCGAGCGTATGCCCATCTGCAGGAAAGGCGGGAAATCGGGCAGCGCGATCTTGACCGCGACCTGCTGCCCGCCCCAGCTCGCGCAAAGCAGCACGAGCATCGCGATGGCCGCGACATCCAGGGAACGTTTGGACACGGCGATCTAGCGATGCTGTTCCTGCGCGGTGGTCGCCACCAGCCGCACGGCGGCCAGGTCGGCGCCCGTCAGCACGCCCCCGCGGCCCAGCAGACGGCCGTGCTCCCAGTTGGACAACCCCAGCTCCGGCTTGCCCAGCGCATACTGCCCGTCCACCCAGCGGGTGAAACCATCGCCCACGAACGGCGCATCGATGCGCAGCCGGAAACGCTGGTGCGCCTGCGGATCGCTGGCGATCAGGCTGGCCACGAAGCGGGGGCTATAGCGGTTGAACAGCGCCACCGCCTCGTCCACCGACTCCACCACCACCAGCGACAGCTCCGGCGTCTCTTCCCATTCCCACTCCTGCCCCAACCGGGCTTCGGGCAAGAGGCTGGCATAGGGCTCGTCCACATCGCCTTCCGCACGGCGGACCCGCGTGCGGCGCTCGAACAACTCCGCCGGCACGAAAGGCTGCGCCGAAGGCGTGACGTGCAGGCGCGGCGCCCCGGTCAGGGCCGCCCCCGCCTCGTCGATGGCGCGCAGGAAGCGCGGCATCAGGTCCGCCACTCGCTCGCGCACGATGCAGCATACATTCAGCGTGTTGCAGACCTTGCGGTCCAGCGAATGACGCACCGCCCGCTCGAAACGCTCGCCGTCCGCGCTGGGATCCGCCACCAGCCAGGCGCCGCCCGTGCCGTGCGCGCTGACCGGTACGCCGGCCTGCCGCGCCACGCTGCTCAGCTGCATCACCGCCGTGCCCGACCCCCGCGCCACCGCCAGCGCCAGCCGGTTGTCGCTGAACATCGCCCAGCCCGCCGCGCGGTCCTCGACCTCCACCAGGCTGACCGCCCCCTGCGGCAGCCCCGCCGCCTCCAGCGACGGCCGCAGCGCGCCACGCAACAGCGCGCTGGCCGTACCCAGCGCATCGCTGCCTATGCGCAGCACCGCCGTATTGCCGCTGGCCAGCACGCCACAGGCGTCCACCAGCACGTTCGGCCGGCCCTCGAACACGAAGGCCACCACGCCCAACGGCACCCGCAGCACATCCACCTGCCAGTCGCCATGGTCCACCCGGCCCAGCACCCGGTCATCCTGCGCCGCCAGGCCCGGCCAGACCCGCAGTCCCTCGATCATCGCGGCGCGCATCTTGTCCGACACCTTCAGCCGCGTGGTCGAACGGCCCCGCTGCTGGGCGCGCCGCACGTCCTCCTCGTTGGCCGCCACCACCTGCGCCCAGACCTCGTCGCGCTCCAGCGCGTCGGCAAAGGCCTCGTAGAACCGGTCCACCGCGCCCGGCTGCACCTGCGCCAGCGCCTCGAAGGCCTCGCGCGCCTCGCCCACCCGGGCACGGACCACCCCGTCTACCTGCCCCGGGATCCGCAGCAGCGCCCCGCTTTCCTGCACCACCAGCAGACGGTCGCCCGCCTGGAAGGCGCGCGCCAGCTCCGCGTCCACGCGCGTATACCGGTTACCGCCGTAAGGAATCATCATCCCCGGTTCCAGGCGATCCAGGGTCCCTTGTTCGTTCATGAAGCTCTCCTTGGCCATTCCGCCGCCGCTTCTCATCCGACGGATGGACGCGGCTTGGCCCGCATGGAAAGATATTACCCTGGCGCACTGGCCGTTCGAGGTGGTGGGCCTTGCCGGGGATCCCGCAGGTCAACCTGATGGCTTATCTGGGTGTTTGCCTTCAGGAAATGGCCGACCAGGCATAGGGCGCCGGGCATCAGGTACAATGCGGGTCCGTCGGGGCGTAGCGCAGCCTGGTAGCGCATCTGCTTTGGGAGCAGAGGGTCGCGAGTTCGAATCCCGCCGCCCCGACCATGCGAATCGAAGGGCTAGCTGATTTTTTCAGCTGGCCCTTTTCTTTTCCCGCCCCTGCCATCGGTTCCCGCGCTCAAACTCCCAGATACGCCCGCCGGACTTTCTCGTCCGTCAACAGCGACTTGGCGGAACCGCTATGCACAATCCGCCCCGTCTCCATGACATAGCCGCGGTCGGCCGTCGACAAGGCCAGGTGGATGTCCTGTTCGACCAGCAACGTCGTCACCCCCTCGCGCTGGATGTCGGTCAATACCCCCATCAACTGCTCGACCACCACCGGAGCCAGGCCCAGGCTCATTTCGTCGATCATCATCAGCACGGGCGCGGCCATCAGCGCGCGGGCCATGGCGCACATCTGCTGCTCGCCGCCGGACATGCTGCCGGCCAGCTGCCGGCGCCGGTCCGACAGCCGCGGAAACAATCCGTAGACCTTGTCCAGGTCGCGCGCGATGTCGGCCTTGGCCTTGCGCCGATAAGCGCCCATCAGCAGATTGTCCTGAACCGTCATGCGGTCGAATAGCTGCCGGCCTTCGGGCACCTGCACCATCCCGCAAGCGAAGGCCTGGTCAGGCTCGGCCCCGGCCAACGAGTGGCCGCTCATGGTGATGCTGCCGGTGCTGGGCAGGACACGCGAGAGCGCTCGGAGCAGCGTGGTCTTGCCCGCGCCGTTGCTGCCGACCAGCGCCACTATCTCGGCGCGCCGCACTTCCAGGCTGATGTCGTGCAGCACCGGCAGCTCGTCGTAGCCGGCGCTCAGGCCCTCGACGACCAGGAGGGGTTCCGCGGGCCCGCTCATGCGCGCTGCTTACCCAGATAGGCCTGCACCACGTCGGCGTTGGCCAGCACCTCGGCCGGCGCCCCGTCGGCGATCTTCTCACCGTGGTGCAGCACCAGCAGCCGGTCCGACAGGCTCTTGATGGCCTTGATGACGTGTTCGATGACGAGCACGCTGATACCGGTGGCGCGCACCTTGCGGATCACCTCGATGACCTCGTCGATCTCGACCAGGTTCAACCCGGCCATGACCTCGTCGCAAAGCAGCACCCGGGGCTGCATGGCCAACGCTTTCGCCAGTTCAAGCCGCTTGCGGCCGGGGCCGCCGAGTTCGTCGGCCCGCTGGCCCGCCGTACGGCCCAGGCCGACGAAATCCAGGCAGGCGCGGGCCTGTTCCCGTGCCTTGCCCAGGTCGGGCTGGCCGCCATCGCGGCCGAACAACGCCCCGACCGCGACGTTGTCCAGGACGGACAATCCCGGGAAGGGACGCATGATCTGGAACGTCCGGCCGATGCCCTGGCGTGCCCGGCGGTAGGCGGGCAAATGGCTTATCGGCTTGCCCTGGTACAGGATTTCGCCGTTCGTGGGCGCAAGCGTACCGCTGATCAGGCTGACCAAAGTGGTCTTGCCCGCGCCGTTGGGCCCGATCAGGCCCAGGATCTCGCCTTCGCCCAGCGTGAAGCTGACCTGGTTCACGGCCACCAGTCCGGCGAAGCGCCGCGTGACGTTGCGGATTTCCAGGATGGCGGTCATAGCCTGTGCATCCGGATGTTTTCGATGAAATAGCGCCATCCCGATTTCCGGTAGCGGCGCAGCACGTCGGCCAGCCCGCGGGGCATCAGCACCACCGCCGCGACGATGACCATGCCGAAGAACAGGCCCGCGACGCTGGTGATTTCGCTGGACAGCAGCTCGGATATGGCCGACAGGGAAAAGGCGCCGACGACCGGACCGAGCACCGTGCCCGCGCCGCCGAATACGGCCATGATGATCATCTTGACGTTCAGGCTGATGTCGAAAGCGCTTTCCGGATCCAGGAACGTGATCCAGTAGGCATGGATGCCGCCGGCCAGCGCGCTGAACACACCCGACAGCGCGAACGCCGCCACTTTATAAAGGGTGGTGTTCACGCCCATGACGGCCGCGCCCTCTTCGTTCTCCCGGATCGCGATCAGGCCGAAACCGAACTTGCTGCGCGTCAGCCACGCGACGGTCAGCGTCGCCAGCACCAGCAGCCCCAGCGACAACTCGTAGAACAGCGGATCGTTGTTGAGCGGGGGCAGGACCAGCCCGATGTTCTGGCCGGCCAGCTCGATGTTGGAGACGATGGCCGTCATGACCTGCGCCAGCGCGAGCGTGGCGATGGCAAAGTAGTGGCCGCGCAGCCGCAGCACCGGCATGCCCAGCAGCAGCGCGAAGGCCACCGCGAACACCACGCCCAGCGCCAGCCCCGCCGCGAAGGGCAGCTCCCACTGCACCATGGCGATGGCCACGCCATAGCTGCCCAGGCCATAGAAAACCGAATTACCGAAGGACGCATAGCCGGCATACCCGCCGATGATGTTCCAGCCCTGGGCCAGCACGGCCAGCAACAGGGTGTTGATGCCGAACTGCACCAGCACGTCCGAGCCGTACCAGGGCACGCCGGCCAGGGCCGCCAGCGCGACCAGTGCCAGGATCGCGCGCCGGGCGCTCATGCCGCTCTGCCAAGAAGGCCGCTGGGCCGCAGGAACAGCACCAGCACCAGGATGCCGAAGCTGGCGACATCGGCGAACGTCGGCCCCACGTACAGCGTCGTGAGCGATTCGATGATGCCCAGGAACAATCCGCCGACCAGGACACCCAGGGGATTGTCCAATCCGCCGATGATGGAAATGGCGAAGCACTTCGCGGTCAGCGTGGCCCCGATGTAGGGATTGATCTGCGAGACCGTTCCATACAGGCCGCCGGCCGCCCCCGCCAGCGCGAGGCCCAGGCCGAACGTGACGGCGTAGAGATGGCGCGGCTCCACGCCATAGAGCCGCGCCGCCACCAGGTTCTGCGCGGTGGCACGGATGGCCCGGCCCAGCCGGCTGTGCAGCAGGAACAGCCACATGCCCAGCGTCAAGGCCACCGCCACCCCGAAGGCAGCCAGCCGCGCCATGGGCAAGGTCACGGGTCCGAGCGCGTAGCTGTCGCCCGCGTACGGCGGATTGATCGTGCGGAAGTCGGCGGAGAAGGCCAGTTGCGCCAGGTAGGTCAGCACGACCTCCAGGCCGAAGGTGATGAGCAGCGTATTGAACATCGGCGCCCGCACCACCAGGTTCAACAGCCCGCGCTGAAGGGCATAGCCCAGTACAAACAGCGCGGCGGCGGTGATCGGCAGCCCCAGGAACGGATCCACGCCGAGATCCGTGTACAGGTACCAGGACGCGTAGGCGCCCAACATGATGAACGCGCCATGCGCAAGGTTGACGATGTTCAACACGCCCCAAACCAGCGCCAGCCCTTGCGCCATCACGGCATACAGCCCCCCGAGCAGGATGCCGTTGACAAGGATTTGCGCAAGCAGGTCCATCGCGTGTCCCCGTGGCTTTGAACCGCCTAACGCGCGTCCCAGGCCGGCATCGGATACTTGGGCTGCGTGATGAAGCCCTTGGCCCCATAGACCTCGGCCAGCTTGTCGCCCTGCACCTGGATCACGACCTGCGGCAAGTCGATCTGCCCCTGGGCATTGAAGGCGATGGGGCCATACAGGCTGTCGAAGCGGGTCTTGGCCAGGGCGTCGCGCACTTTCTGCGGGTTCAGGCTGTCGGCGCCTTCCATGGCCCGGACCAGGGCCTGGACGTCGGCCACGCCCGAGGCCGCATGGTAGTCCGGGTCATAGCCATACTTCGCCTTATAGGCCTGGGCGAACTGCTCGGCGTCGCCGAACCAGCGGTCCTTCAACGCTGCGGACGGCAGCCATGCCGTCATGCCGAAAGCGTAGTCCGCATCGGCGCCAAGCGCCTTGCGGAAGTCCTCGGACGGGACACCGACCGTGAACGAGTACAGCTTGGGCGCGACGGCTAGACTCTTGGCCTGCCGCACGAAATTCAGGATCTCCGTCTCGTGCCCGGCCACCAGGACCGCATCCACCTTCTTGCTCTTGATCTGCGACAGGAGCGAGGCGAAGTCCGTGGCGTTGGTGCTGTAGCGCTCGTCCATCGCCACCTGCAATCCCGCGGACTTCAGCAGCGGACGCGTGCCCTGCGCGACCGACACATCGAACGCGTCGTCCGCGTACAGCAGCGCCACGCTGGCCGGCACGGGCTTGAGCGCCTTGAGCATGTCGACCGTGCTGCCGAAGTAATTGCTGGCGGGCGCCAAGGTGCCGAATATGTATTTGAATTTGCGCGAGAAGATCTGGTCCGAAGCGCCACCGCCCTGCACCATCGGCACCTTGTATTTTTCCGCGACGGCGGAATCGGCCAGCGCGAAGTTGCTGGCGAAGGGGCCCAGCAGCAGGTTGACCTTGTCCTGGGTCACGAGCTGCGTGTACTGGCGCACGCTCAGGTTCACGTCGGACTGGTTGTCGTAGATCTTGAGCGCCAGCGTGTGGGGCACGCCCCCGATCTTCACGCCGCCGGCGGCGTTGATCTGGTCGACCGCGATCTGGTAGGCATCGCGGTAATAGCGTCCGGTGTTCGCGACGGGGCCGGTGAGCTGGATGGAGGCCCCCAGGACGATGGTGGGAGCAGCGGGGGCTGCCGATGCGCCGGAGCACAGGACAAACGCCAGAGCGGGCAAGGCCCGCAGTAGATGTCGAGACATGATGA
Source organism: Pigmentiphaga sp. H8 (assembly GCF_003854895.1). NCBI lineage: Bacteria > Pseudomonadati > Pseudomonadota > Betaproteobacteria > Burkholderiales > Alcaligenaceae > Pigmentiphaga > Pigmentiphaga sp. H8. The sequence continues at coordinate 3,966,628 of NZ_CP033966.1, forward strand.
TGTCTCCTTTCGAACCTATGGCGTCCATTCTCGGGCGCATATCCTTACGTTCGCCTGAACCTCGTGCCGATGATGCGCCGACTCCCCCGTCCCATCTGCTATCGTTCCCCACCATGACCACCGCCCCCGCCGACTCCTCCACCGACGACCGCCCTCGTGTCGAAGCCGTGGAGCGCTCCCTGCTGCTGCTCAAGTGCTTCGAGAAGCCGGGCGAGGCGCTGTCGCTGGCCGTGCTGGCGCAGCGTTCGGGCCTGTACAAGAGCACCATCCTGCGCCTGGCGTCCTCGCTCATCCACATGGGTTTCCTGCAGCGCGATGCCATGGGGGTGTTCCGGCTGGGCCCGGAATTGCGCCGCCTGGGGGCGCTCAGCCACAGCCAGGTGGATCTGGCGCCGCTGATGCGGCCGGTGTTGCTGAAGCTGTCGGCCCAGACCCAGGAAACGGTGTCTTTCTACGTACGCGACGGCGACGAGCGCATCTGCCGCTATCGCGTCAATTCGCCGCGCTCGGCCCGCCACCATCTGGAGGAAGGCACGCGACATCCGCTGTCCAGCGGCGCGGCGGGCAAGATCCTGCGGGCTTTCGGCGGCGAACCCATGGATGACGCGGAAGCGATCCGGACGCAGGGGTGGACGGCTTCGTGCGGCGAGCGCGATCCCGACCTGGCGGCGGTGGCCGTGCCGGTGCGCAACGCTCAGGGGGAACTGCTGGGCGCGCTGGCTGTGTCGGGGTTGATCTACCGTTTCACTCCTGAGCAGATCGAACTGGCGCGGCGCGCGCTGCAGGAGGCCGTGCGCGCGCTGGAACCGCGCCTGCCACCCCTGGAAATGACCGATCTGACCGACCAGGGCTGATCCCGCCGCGACGATCGAGCCGCCAGTTCGATACCGGGCTGGCTTTTTTTTCGCCTCAACCGTTCTATCTAACAGAATTTATTCTTCTTGACAGAACGAATGGCACTGACCAGAATGCCTGCATCCGGAAAGCACTGCCGCTATCACGAGGAGACCAGAGATGTTGAGCGAAGCGATGAACGAACGCCTGACCCGGGTCGGGCCCGGTACCCCCTGTGGCGAGCTGATGCGCCGCTACTGGATCCCGATCTATCCCTATTCCCAACTGCTGGAAGATCCCGTGCGCAAGGTGCGCATCCTGGGCGAGGATCTGGTGCTGTATCTCGACAAGAGCGGCCAGATGGGCTTGGTGGGAGACCGTTGCCTGCATCGCAAGGTGGACCTGAAGTACGGCATTCCCGACGAGCACGGCCTGCGCTGCCCGTATCACGGCTGGTTGTTCGATCAGTCGGGCAAATGCACGGAGCGGCCCATGGAGCTGCGTCCGCACGAAGAGATCAAGCACAAGCTGGTGGCCTATCCGGTGCAGGAACTGGGCGGCCTGGTGTTCGCCTACATGGGACCGTCGCCGGCGCCGGCGCTGCCGCGCTGGGACATGTTCGTGTGGCCCAATGCCATTCGCCAGATCGGCATCACGGTCATCGACTGCAACTGGCTGCAATGTCAGGAGAACACGGGCGATCCGACCCATAGCGCGTGGGCCCACGGCCATCTGTTCGAGTACGAGCTGAATCGCAGGGGCAAGCTGCAGGAGCGCAGTTCGGACAGCCTGCACACGCTGCACCAGCGCAAGCGCGTGGGCGTGGGCATCAAGGAAATCTACGCTAGCCAGTCCGAGCACGGCTTCCGCAAGGGAATACGTTATTCGAAGGAACTGGGCGCCGATGCCGACAAGGACCAGGAGCACTCGACGGTCATCTTCCCGTTCTATACCCAGACCGGCAAGACGGGAGCGCCGCGCAGCGAATACCAGATCCGCGTGCCGATGGACGATACCCATACCTACCATATCTGCTATCAGGTCTACGCCGCGCCGCCGGGGGTCGAGGCGCCCAGGCAGGATGTGGTGCCCTATTACGTGCCGCCCACCCACGACGAGAACGGCCGCCCCATCCTGGACTACGTGCTGGCGCAGGATGCGATCGTGTGGGTGGCGCAAGGCCCGATCGCGGATCGCAGCACGGAGCTGCTCGGCCGTACCGACCTGCCCATTATCGTGCTGCGCCGCCAGCTGGACGAACAGATCACACGGGTCGAGCAAGGCCAGGAGCCTATCAATTTCTTCCGCGAAAGCCCGGACATGATCCACCCGACCGGCTCGCCGCCCGACTACAGCAAACCCGAAACGCTGAACAAGCACGGCTTTCGCAAGTACTACCACAAGGGGTTCGCGAACGACGACGCCGACCGCTACGGTCCGCTGATCGAAACCGTGAAGGAACTGCATCGCGCGATCGAGGAATTCGAACTGCGCCGGGCCGGCGACACGGTGGTCTCGGCATGAGCGCGCCCGCACGGCTGTCCGGAGAAGACGCGGCCCTGACTCCGCTGGATCAGGCCAAGCAGACCCTGATCGCCGCCGGCCGGGTGCTGGCCGCCCATGGGCAGGGCGATATGACGCGCGGCCACATCTCGGTGCGCGTGCCCGGCGATCCCTCGCTGTTCCTGATGAAGCCCCACGGCTTCGGCTTCGACGAAATGACGATGGACAACATCGTCACCTGCGACCTGGAGGGTCGCAAGGTGGCGGGCCACGCCGGCCGCCACAGCGAGGTGTTCATCCATTCGGAGATCTACCGCGCCCGGCCCGACGTGGAGAGCGTCCTGCACGCGCACCCTGCCCAGGTAGTGGCATTCACGGCCACGGGGCGCAAGCTGCGGCCCATCAGCCAGCCGGGCGCCGTCTTCGCCGAGGGCGTGCCGGTCTACACCGGCAGCATCGACCTGGTCCGCACACCCGAGATGGGGGCCGACGTGGCCGCCGCGCTCGGCCCCTGCAAGGCGGTGCTGATGCGCCACCACGGGATGGCGATCGCCTCGCGCAGCGTGCAGGAAACCGTGGTGCTGGCGCTGATGCTGGACGAGGCCTGCACCATCCAGCTCCTGGCCGAGGCCGGCGGCGCCCGGCTATGCGAGGAGTTTCCGGCCGACGACGTGATGAAGCTGCACGACAAGCTGAACCGGCCCGCGCAGTTCGGCATCAATTTCGACTATCTGCATCGCTGCGCGCTGCGGCGTGGAGCGACATGATGCGATACCGGCGCATGGGCCGCACCGGCCTCGCGGTGTCCGAGATCGGCTTCGGCTGCGGCGGCAACGCCGGGCTGATGTTGCGCGGCACGGCGGCCGAGCAGGCCCGCATCGTGGCACGGGCGCTGGAACTGGGCGTTAATTATTTCGACAATGCGCCCGATTACGGCGACGGCGCGGCCGAACGCAACCTGGGTCGCGCGCTGAAAGCGGCGGGCGCACGCCCGCTGCTGTGCTCGAAGGTGGAGATCCGCCGCGCGGACCTGGACGACATCGCCGGCCATGTCGTGCGATCCACGGAAGACAGCCTGCGCCGGCTGGGAGTCGATGCGCTGGACGTGCTGCAGATCCACAATGCCCCGTGGCACGAGGCGCCGGCGATGGAAGGCGTCTATTACGCCCGGTTGGGCATCGATGATTATCTGCGCGACGGCGGCGTCCTGGATGGCCTGGCTCGGCTACTGCGCGACGGCAAGGTGCGCCACGCGGGCTTCGTCTGCCGCGGCGACGACGTGAACGTGGCCCGAAGGTTGTTCCAGACCGGGATGTTCGGAATGATCAACGTTCCCTATACCCTGCTCAACCCGACGGCCGGCCAGGCCCCGCCCCCTGGCCTGAATGTGGCGCGCGACGGCGGCGGCGTGCTGTGCCATGCGCGCGAGGCGGATGTCGGCGCCGCCATCTACAGCGTGCTGGCGGGCGGCTTCCTGAGTGACGACAGCGCCGCGGGGCGCCCGCGCCACCCGGTGGCGCGAACGGTCGACCCCGCGGCCGGGGCGGTACGGCTGAACATGGAGCGGGCGCGCAGTCTGCGCTTCCTGGCGGCGGACACCGGCGGCACCCTGGCACAGGCGGCCTTCCGCTTCGTGCTGTCGCACCCTGGGGTCAGCACGGCGCTGGGGGGATTCTCGGCCATGGAGCAACTGGAGGAGATCGCCGCAGCGTCCGACGCCGGCCCCCTGCCCGGCTCGGCCCTGGCCGCGCTGGAGCGCGTCTGGCGCACGGACTTCGGACTGGCCACCGCCCTGCCGTAACGCCCCGCCGCGCCCTAACGCGACATCCATTTTCGCTCGTTGGCGTTCTGCTCGAAATGGCGGGACATGAAGTCGATGAAGGCCCGCACCTTGGCCGGCAGGTGCTTGCGCGTCTGGTAGGCGATGTTGATCGACAGCAGCGGCAGTTCCCAATCCTCCAGCAGCGGCACCAGCCGGCCTTCGCACAAATCGTCGTACACGGCATACATGGGCTGGATCAGGATGCCCATGCCATCCAGCGCGGCCACCTGCAGCAGCAGGCCGTCGTTGGCTTCCAGCAGGCTTTTGACCTTCAGCACCTGCGTCTCGCCGCCACGCGAGAAATGCAGTTCGTTGGGATGCTGTACATAGCTGTACAGCAGCAGCTTGTGCTGCGTCAGTTCATCGATGGTGCGCGGCGTGCCATGGCGCGCCAGATAGGCGGGAGACGCCACCACGACGCGGCGCGTGCGTGCCAGCCGGCGCACGGTGATATTGGATTCGACCTCGTATTCGCGGGTGCGGATGGCAATGTCGATGCCGCTTTCGATGAAATCGAAATAGCGGCTGGCCGATACCAGTTGCACATCCACCTCGGGATAGAGCGCCATGAACTCGGGCAGCAGCGGCAGGATCAGCTTCATGCAGAAGAGTTCCGAGCTGGTGATGCGCAGCGTTCCCGACGGATGCAACGCCGTCGCGTTGATGGCGGCCTCGGCCTCGCGCATGGTGCCCAGCGCCTGCTTGCACTGGTGGTAGAAGTCCTCGCCCGCGGCCGTCACGCCCAGGCGCCGCGTGGTGCGATCCACCAGCCGCACGCCCAGCCGCTGTTCCAGTGACTCCAGGTAACGGCTGGCCGTGGCGTTCGACACGTCGATCGCCTCGGCCGCTTTCGACAGGCTACCCAGTTCGGCTATCTGCACGAACAGTTCGAATTCTGCCCATCGGTCCAATGTTCCGTCTCCTTGCCGGGGGAATGCGCGCGCCGCGGAGGCCGGCGGCTTCATGCGAAAAAACTGAAAAAGACAATTGCAGTCGGGGCGTTCTTCTTCTCATGACGCGACGATATATTGCCTGCTATCGAGAATAACTCATAGCGAGAGCGAGACAGCCATGCAGCCCCCCTTCCCGCCGGCCTAGGTCGCCCCTTCCGGGCTCCGGCCCGGCCCCCATCCCATCGCGCATCGATGCGGCCCACGCGGGCCGCAGGCCACCGGCTTGCCCGCGGACGATGCGCCGCTCCACTCCAAGTTCGAGGAACCCTTATGAAGCTTGAAGGCAAAGTCGCCATCATCACCGGCGCCGGCCGCAACATCGGCGAGGAAACCGCCAGGTTGCTGGCCGCCGAAGGCGCCCGCATCGCCGTGGTGGACATGGACGCCGGGCGCGGCGCCCGGGTCGCCGCCGACATCCGCAAGGCCGGTGGCGATGCCGCCGAGTTCGTGGTGGACATCGCCAGCGAAAGCGACGTGCGCGGCTTGATCGATGCCGTCGCCGAACGCTGGGGGCAGGCGGCCGACATCCTGGTCAACAACGCGGCCATCTCCGACAACAAGCACGTGCTGGATATCACCAAGGAAGACTGGGACCGCGTGATCGCGGTGACGCTTACCGGGCCTTTCCTGCTCAGCCGCTATTTCGCCAAGAAACTAGTGGAACAGCAGCGTCCGGGCGCCATCGTCAACGTCGGCTCGACCTCGGGTTTCTACGGCCGCAAGCGGGCCGTGGCCTATGCCGCGGCCAAGGGCGGCGTGGCCAACCTGACGCGCGCGCTGGCGGTCCAGCTGGCGCCGCACGATATCCGCGTCAATGCCGTGATCCCGAACAAGATCGGCTCGCCCGTGGGCAAGGACGAATTCGATCCCACCCGGCCGGTGGTCAACCTGCGCGGCCGCGTGGGCGTGCCGCTCGACATGGCGCGCGCCGTGTTGTTCATGGTGTCCGAGGACTCGGACTTCATCGTTGGCGACATGCTGTTCGTCGACGGCGGCGTGACCTCGATGATGGCGGGGGAATGATGGACGCTCCCGTGCATCGCTATCGCCTGGGCGTGGACGTAGGCGGCACGCATACCGACCTGGTGGTGCTGGACGTGGCCACCGGCGAACTGATGGTGGAAAAGGTTTCCAGCACCCCCGAGAACCCGGCGCTGGGCGTGCTGAACGGCGTGGCGCGCTTCGTCGAACGCGGCGTGGACGTCCGCCGCATGGAATTCTTCGCGCACGGCACGACCATCACCACCAACGCGCTGCTGGAATCCCGCGGCGCCCGCGTCGGCCTGCTGATCACCCAGGGCTACCGCGCCGTACAGGAAGTGCAGAACCAGGCGCGTGACGGCAACCTGTTCGACTATTTCTACGCCAAGCCCGAGCCCATCGCGCCGCAGCGGCTCACGCGCGAAATTCCCGAGCGTTCGGACCATGCCGGCAACGTGCTCGTGACGCTGGACCATGACGCCGTGCGGCAGGCGGCACGCGAACTGCGCGAGGCGGGCGTCGAATCGATCGCCGTCTGTTTCCTGTTCTCGTTCATGAACCCGGCCCACGAGGAAACCGCCCGCCGCCTGATCCATGAGGTATGGCCCGAGGTCCACGTATCGCTGTCCAGCGAGGTGCTGCCGCGCATCCGCGAATGGCCGCGGCTGTCCACCACCTTGCTCAACGCCTATCTGGAGCCGGTCCTGGTACGCTACATCGCCCACCTGAACAAGGGGCTGGACGAGTCCCGCCTGGGCACGCAGCAGCGCTTCCTGATGCAATCCAACGGCGGCGTGATGCCGTTCACCGCCGCGGTGGGCGGCGGCAAGACGGTCCATACGCTGTTGTCCGGGCCCGCCGCCGGCGCCCAGGCCAGCGCCTACCTGGCCGAATCGCACGCGCAGCGCGGACTGGTGACGCTGGACATGGGCGGCACCAGCGCCGACATCGCCTTCATCGAAGGCGGCATTCCGCTGGAAGTCACCGAGGGCAGCATCGCCCGCCGCCAGGTGGACGTGCCGGCGCTGGACATGACGACCATCTCCGCCGGTGGCGGGTCGATCGCCTGGGTCGACGGATCGGGCTTCCTGGCGATCGGCCCCCGCAGCGCCGGCGCCACCCCCGGCCCGGCCTGCTACGGACGCGGCGGCACCGAACCGGCCGTGACCGACGCCGACCTGGTGTGCGGCTGCCTGAATCCCGACTACTTCCTGGGCGGCTCGCAAGGCCTGGACGTCGCGGCCTCGCACGCGGCCATCGAAAGCCGCATCGCCCAGCCGCTGGGCATGACGGTGATCGAGGCAGCGGTCGGCATCCGCCGCATCGTCGACATGCGCATGGCCGACGAGGTGCGCGTGTTCGCGGCCCGGCGCGGCGTCGACCTGACCTCGTTCACGCTGCTGCCCTTCGGCGGGGCCGGCGCGGTGCATGCGGCCGCGGTGGCCGAGGAACTGGGCATCCGCCACATCCTGGTGCCGCCCCGGCCGGGCGCGTTCTCGGCGCTGGGCCTGCTGTGCACCGACGTGGTCCACGACTACATCCGCTCCGACCTGAAGCCGCTGGCCGACCTCGAAGCCGGGCACGTCGAATCGGTATTCCGGCAACTGGAGGACAAGGCGCGCGAGGAACTGGCCGCCGAAGACATGGACGTGCGTTCGGCCCGTTTCCTGCGCGAGATGGACTTGCGCTACACCGGCCAGGGCTATGAACTGCGTACGTCGCTCGACGGCCTGTACCAGGACCAGGTGAATGCGGCCACGCTGGCGGCGGCGCGGCAGCGCTTCGACGAGCGGCATGCGCAGATCCACGGGCATGCGGCAGCCAACCGGCCGGTGGAAGTGGTGAGCTACCGCCTGCGCGTGCGCGTGGCGGTACCCAAGTACCAGCCGCGGGAGCAGCCGGGCGGCACGCCGCGCCCGGCCGCCGACGCGCTGAAAGGCCGGCGCCAGCTTTACTTTGCCGGCCCGGAGGCGCTGGACGCGTCCGTCTACGAGCGCGATCGCCTGGACGTGGGCGCCGTCATCGCCGGCCCCGCCATCGTCGAACAGTTCGACGCCACGACCATCGTGCCGCCGGGCTGGACCGGCCGCGTCGATGGCTATCACAACCTGATGCTCGAACACGGAGAAGCCTGATGGATGCCATTACCGTCCAGATCCTGCGCAACAAGGTCGCCAGCCTGGTCGACGAAATGCACTACCATTTCTATCGGTCGGGCTACTCGTCCATCATCCGCGAATCGCGCGACTTCAGCTGCGTCATCCTGGACCGCGAGGGCCGCCTGATCGTCGCCCCGCCCATGTTCTTCCACGCTCCGGTGTACCGCCATCTGGTGGGCCGCATCCGGGCCCTGTACGACGGCGGCGAGAACGGCGCCATCCACGACGGCGACGTGTTCGTGTCCAACCATCCCTACGAGGGCGGACTGCCGCACGTGTCGGACATGGCCTTCGTGGCGCCGGTGTTCGCCGGCGGCGAGATCGTGGCATTCGCCGGCTCCATCGCCCACAAGGCCGACGTGGGCGGCACCGTACCGGGCTCGACCTCGGCCAACGCCACCGAGATGTACCAGGAAGGCCTGCTGCTGCCGCCGCTGAAGATCCACGCGGCGGGCCAGGCCCTGCCCGACGTCGAGCGCCTGATCCTGGCCAACAGCCGTCAACCCGAGCTGGTGCGCGGCGACGTACGGGCACAGATCGCCATCACGAAGATGGGCGCGGCACGGGTGGCCGAGCTGTGCGAACGCTTCGGCAGCGACACGCTGACCACGGCCTTCGCCGCCATCCTGAAAGGCGCCGCCGACGAGCTTCGCGCGGCGCTGGCGGCTCTGCCCGCCGGCACCGCATCGGCCGAGGGCCTGTTCGACTCGGACGGCATCGACATCGACAAGCCGGTGCGCCTGGCGGTGACCATCACGGTCGAGGACGGCTCGGCGCACTTCGACTTCTCGGACAGCGGCCCCCAGGCGCGCGGTCCGATCAATCTGCGCCCGCCCATGGTCGAAGCCTGCGTGTTCTATTCGCTGCTGGGCAGCCTGGGGCCGCACCTGCACTTCAACGACGGCATGCGCGACGTGCTGACCTTCACCTACGCGCCGCGCACGGTCACCAATTCCGAGGCGCCCGCGCCAGTGTCGAACTACCAGATGACCAACCTGAAGCTGGTGGACGTGATCATCGAGGCGCTGGCGCATTTCAATCCGGGACGCGCCGCCGCCAACGCCGGCTCGTCCAGCGCGCTGGGCATCCTGTGGTCGCGCGGCCGGCAGGGCCAATCGAACCTGCAATACGAGATCATGGGTTCGGCCTACGGCGGCGGCATGGGACACGACGGCGCCTCCGCCACCGCCACCCACCTGAGCAACCTGCACATCACGCCGATCGAGATCCTGGAGTCGGAGAATCCCTGCCGCATCCGCCGCTTCGAACTGGTGGCGGATTCGGGCGGCGCCGGCCAGTGGCGCGGCGGCCTGAGCTACCAGCGCGAGTACGAGCTGCTGGAAGACGCCGTGGTGATCCGGCGCTTCGACCGCGCGCGCCACGCGCCCAACGGCCTGAACGGCGGTGCGGCAGGCAGCCGCAGCCGCTTCGTCCTGCGCCCGGGCACCGACGCCCAGCACGAGGCCACGCAGTCGGGCCGCTTCGAGCTCAAGGCCGGTGACCGCTTCGTGCTGCAGAGCGCGGGCGGCGGCGGCTTCGGCGATCCGGCCAGGCGCAGTCCCGCGGCGGTGGCCGCCGACGTGGCCGAGGGCTATGTATCGGCCACGGCAGCGCGCGAACAGTACGGGCAATCGCTTTCTTCTTCATTCGACAACGCGAGGAATCCATGACCCGCAACAAGGAACGCGTCGGCATCGTCGGTGCCGGCCGCATGGGCCAACCCATGGTCAAGCACCTGGTCCGGCACGGCTATGCCGTGACCGCCTTCGACATCAGCGCGGACAATCTGGCCAAGACCCGGGAGCTGGGCGCCGCGACCGCCGCCGGGCCGGCCGAGCTGGGCGCGAACGTGGACTTCGTCATCCTGGGGGTGGGCTACGACGCCGAGGTGAACCAGGTCACCCAGAGCCCGGGCGGATTGCTCGAGACCCTGCCGCGCGGCGCGGTGGTGGCCGTGTCGTCCACCGTTGCCCCCGACACCGTCAAGGCACTGGCGGCCCGGGCGGCCGAGCGCGGCGTGGGCGTGCTCGACGCGCCGATCTGCCGCGGCCGATGGTTCGCCGACGAAGGCAAGCTGCTGGCGCTGTTCGGCGGCTCCGCCGAGGTCGTGGACCGAGGACGCAAGGTCTACGGCACCTTCTGTTCCGACATGGTGCACCTGGGCGAGGTCGGCCACGGCCAGGTCGCCAAGGCGATGAACAACCTGCTGCTGTGGATCAATTCCATCGGCCTGATCGAAGCCGGCCGCATCGCCGAATCCACCGGCATCGACCTGCCCAGCCTGCGCGAGGCGCTGATGATGAGCTCGGGCAAGTCGCAGGCGCTGGAGGACTGGGAGCAGACCAGTTTCACGTGGGCGCTGAAGGACATGCAGATCGTGTCCATGATGGCCGATGCCGCGGGCCTGTCGCTGCCGGTGACCGGCGCGGTGCGTGAACTGGTCAAGGATGCGCGCCGGGTCAAGGCCACCAACCCGCCGGGGTGGTCCGGCAAGCCCGCCTGACGGAGGCCGCCATGTCGTTCGAAAGCTGGCGCGGGGTGGTCGGCAACATCAAGCCCACGATGCGCCCGGGCGGCGTCGAGGAACTGGTGCGCATGCTGCCCGACGGAGTCGGATTGATCCCGCTGTTCCTGGACATCCGCGATGGCCGTGTCGCCACTTTCGAGAAGGCGATCGCGGCCTACGAACCGCAGGTCGCCCGCCTGGCCGAGGCCGGCGTCGACCTGATCCACCCCGAGGGAGCGCCGCCGTTCATGGTGCTGGGCCGGGACGGCGAGACCGAGCTGATCGCGCGTTGGGAACGCGACTACGGCGTGCCGGTCTTCACCTCCGGCACCAACCACGTGCGGGCGCTGCGCGCGCTGAACGTCAAGCGCTTCATCGGAGCCACCTATTTCACCGGCGAGGTCAACGGCCATTTCAGCCGCTACTTCGAGCACGCGGGTTTCGAGGTCATGGCCATGGAGGGCATCGACGTGCCCTTCGAGCGAGTCGGCGACCTGTCGCCGCAGCAGGTCTACGCCCACATCAAGAAGGCGTTCCTGAAGCATCCGCACGCCGAAGCCATCTACCTGCTGGGATCGGGATGGCGCGTGCTAGAGGTGGTCGAGCTGCTGGAGGCGGATCTGGGCGTACCGGTGGTGCATCCCGTGCCGGCGCGCTGCTGGGAAATCCAGCGCCGGCTGCGCATCCATGCGCCGCGAACCGGCTACGGCCAGTTGCTGCGCGAACTGCCCGCCGGCTGAGCGGGCCCCGAGGAGGAGACATGGAAATGCGGCTTGCCGGCATGGCTTTGTGCCTGGCCTGTCTGGTACCCAGCACTGTGACGGCGTATCCCGACAAGGCGGTGAAGGTCATCGTTCCCTATCCGCCGGGCGGCTCGGTGGATGCCACCGCACGCGCCGTCTCGCGCGCACTCTCGGTGGCATGGAAAAAACCCGTGATCGTAGAAAACCATGCCGGCGCGGGGGGCAACATCGGCGCCGAACTGGTATCGCGCGCCGAACCCGACGGCCACACGCTGCTGTTCGCCGCGCCCGGGCCGCTGGCGATCAACAAGAGCCTGTACGAGGCGCTCCCGTTCGACCCCGAAAAACTCACCCCCGTATCCATCGTCACGCAAAGCACCACCGTACTGCTACTGCGCCCCGGACTGGACATCGGCTCGGTCGGCCAGTTGATCGAGCGTGCCCGCGCCCGTCCGGAAGCGTTCACCTATGCGTCCAGCGGCGTAGGCTCCACCTCGCATCTGGCGGGAGAATTGTTCAAATCGATGGCGGGCATACAGCTCCTGCACGTGCCTTACAAAGGCAGCGCTCCGGCACTGGCCGACGTGCAGGCAGGGCACGTGGACATGGTCTTCGTCGAACTCAGCACCGCGCTCAATCCCGTCCGCGAGAAGCAGGTGCGCGCGCTGGCCATCGGCAGCGCGCAGCGCGAAGCTGTTCTGCCAGACGTGCCGACCATGGCCGAGACGCTGCCCGGCTACCTGTCGACCACCTGGTTCGGCCTGACCGCCCCGCCGGGAACATCCCCCGCCATCGCGGCGCACATCGCCGACGCGGTCGCACAGGCGCTGCGGCAGCCCGACGTGGCGCAGCGCCTGGCCGGACTGAACGTGCGAACCATCGGCAACCAACCGGCCGAAGCGGCCGCCTTCATAAAGAACGAACGCGAACGCTGGAGCCGGGTATTGCGCGCCGCCGGCATCCGCGTACGCGAATGACACCGTCTATGGAGCATCGACATGGGAGCATCGACATGAAAGTCAGCCAACCCCGGAATCGGGAAGCCAGCATGTACGGATACCGTGCCCGCATCGGCTATACCTCGCCGATGGCAGCCACGGAAACCTTCCCGTACGAGTTCTATCGGATGGCACCCGCTGGCGTCACGCTGGTTCTGTCCACCCTGGCTGTGCTGGAACGCAGCCGCGACGAGGTCGACCGCAGCTACGACATGAGCCTGCGTGCCGCGCGCGAACTGGCGCGCGTGGGGGTGGACGTGCTGGTGTTGGGCGGCGTGCCGATCAACCTGTCCCGCGGCAGCGACGTGGCGGGCCTGATAGGCGAGGTCGAGCATGACATCGGCGTTCCGGTGGTGACCAGCATCACCGCGCAACTGGACGCGCTGCGGCGCCTGCAAGCGCGGCGGGTCGGCATCGTGCATCCGTTCACCGCCGACCAGGACGCGAAATTCGCCAGCTACCTGGAACCGCATGGTTTCGAGCGGCTGGCCGTGCTGGGCGGAGGCCATGCCGGCCCCGAGGTGGGACGCGTACCTCGCGACCGCGTGCGCCACTTGGCTCGCCAGTTGCTGGAGCGCGAACCGGACCTGGATACCTTGTGGCTGCCGTGCCCGCACTGGGCGGTGGCCGAATCGCTCGACCCGATCGAACAGGAGTTGGGAGTAGGCGTGGTGGGTGCCTTGCAGGCCATCCTGTGGCAGGCCTTGCGCCGCTGCGGCGTGAACGATGCCATCCCGGGCCACGGGCGGCTGCTGCGCGACGATCCCGCCGCCGCCGGGGAGAACCAATGATCGACCGCCTGCTGCTGTCCGTTCTGCTGGCCTGCTCCCTGCCCGCCTGGGCCGACGGCTATCCCGTCAAACCCATCCGCCTGGTCATACCCTATGCCCCCGGCGGCACCACCGACACGCTGGCGCGCATCGTCGGCAAGGGGCTGCTGGCTCGCTGGGGGCAGCCGGTGATACCCGACAACCGCAGCGGCGCCGCCGGCAATATCGGTGCCGAGGCCGTCGCCAAGGCGCCGGCCGACGGCTATACGCTGATGCTGTCGGCGGCCGGACCGCTGGCCGTCAACAAGGGGCTGTACAAGAGCCTGCCCTACGATCCGGATGCCTTCGTGCCGGTCTCGATCATTGCACGCAGCCACAGCCTGCTGGTGGTGCATCCGGACAAAGGGCGCAATAGCCTGGCCGAGTTGATCGCCGAAGCGCGCGCCCGTCCGGACAAGCTCACCTACGCATCCAGCGGCATCGGCTCCACGCCGCACCTGGCCGCCGAACTGTTCAAATCCATGTCCGGCACCCACATTGTCCACGTACCATACCGTGGCGTCGCACCGGCCCTGACCGACTTGGTGGCAGGGCACGTGGATATGATGTTCGTGGAAATGGGCGCTGCGCTGCCCTACGTGCGCTCGGGCCAGTTGCGCGCGCTGGCGTTGGGCAGCGATACGCGCAAGCCCGCGCTGCCCGACGTCCCTACCGTGGCCGAGACGTTGCCCGGCTTCCTGTCGGTGACCTGGTTCGGCTTGGCCGCGCCCCCCGGCACGCCGCCGGCGGTAGCCGGACGGCTGGCACTCGCCACGGACGAACTGCTGCGCGAGCCCGAGGTTCGTCGGCAGATCGAATCCCTGAACATCGAAGCGGTCGGCGGCACGCCTGCCCAGGCCGTGTCCTTCATCCGGCAGGAAAGCAGCCGCTGGTTGAACGTACTGGCCCAGGCCGGTATTCACGCGCAGGAATGACCGGCCCTGCCGGCACCACCAACGAGGAGGAAGAAAGACAATGAAAAAAACCTGGCTCATCCCGCTGCTGTCGGCGGCCATGCTGGCCTGTACGCTCCCGGCCCAGGCCCAGACCTACCCGGCCAAACCGGTGAAATTCATCGTGCCCTATCCGCCCGGCGGCACGACGGACGTCCTGGCGCGCGCTGTCGCCAAGGCGCTGTTCGCCAAGTGGAACCAGCCTGTCGTGATCGAGAACCATGGCGGGGCTGGCGGGAACATCGGAGCCGAGATGGTCTACCGTGCCGATCCGGACGGCTACACCCTGCTGTTCGCCTCGCCCGGTCCCCTGGCGATCAACAAGGACCTGTACGCCAAGGTCGGCTACGAACCCGAGAAATTCGTGCCGATCTCCATCGTCGCCGACGTGCCCAACGTGCTGGTGACCGGCAAGCGGCTGAAGATCCAGTCGGTGCAGGCCCTGATCGAACTGGCCCGCAAGGAGCCCGGCAAGCTGAACTACGCCTCGCAGGGCAACGGCAGCACGTCGCACCTCAGTGCCGAGATGCTCAAGTCCATGGCCGGCATCAACATCGTGCACGTCCCCTACAAGGGCAGTTCACCAGCGCTGACCGGCCTGATCAGCGGCGAGACGGACATGATGTTCGTGGAGCTGAGTTCGGTGCTGCAACATATCCGTGCCGGCACGCTGCGGCCGCTGGCGGTGGCCGGCGAGCGCCGCGATCCCCTGCTGCCGGATGTGCCGGCCATGTCGGAACAGTTGCCTGGCTTCGTGTCGACCACCTGGTTCGCGATGGTCGCGCCGCCCCGCACCCCGCAGGCCGTCGTCGACAAGCTGTCGGGCGACGTCGCGGCGGCCATCAAGACCCCCGAGCTGGCCAAGCTCATGGCCGACATCAATCTGCAGGCGGGCGGCACCGACTCCGCCCAGACCCAGGCCTTCCTGGCGCGCGAGCGCGAGCGGTGGAGCAAGGTGATCAGGATGACGGGGGCACAGGTGGAGTGACGGCGTCCGGCCCCGGCCGTCAGCCGTCGCCCCACACCTCCCGCGCCGTCTCTAGCACCAGCCTGAGCTTGTCCCGCTGGGCCGCCACGGCGATGTCATTGCCGTGCACCGTACTGGCGAAACCGCACTGCGGCGACAGCGCAAGCTGTTCCAGCGGCACATGGCGCGCGGCTTCGTCGATGCGTCGCTTCAGGTCGTCCTTGGACTCCAGTTCGCCGAACTTGGTGCTGACCAGGCCGAGCACGGCGATCTTGCCCTTGGGCAGGAAGCGCAACGGGCGGAAATCGCCGCTGCGGTCGTCGTCGTATTCGAGGAAATAGGCGTCGACGTTCATCTCGGCCAGCAGGGCCTCGGCCACCGGTTCGTAGCCGCCGCTGGCGGCGAAGGTGCTCTTGAAGTTGCCCCGGCACAAATGGATGGCCAGGACCATGCCTTCGGGCTTGTGCGCCGCGACCTTGTTGATGAACCGGGCGTAGCGGTGCGGCAGTTCGTCGGGGTCGTCGCCCCGGCCGGTGGCCGCAGCGCGCATGCGGGCGTCGCACAGGTAGGCCAGGTTGGTGTCGTCGAGCTGCACGTAGCGGCAGCCGGCCGCCGCCAGCGACTTCAGTTCGTCGCCATAGGCGCGCGCGACGTCGTCATAGAAGTCGGGGTCGAGCTCGGGATAGTGCCGGGCGCTGATCCCGGCTCGGCCACCGCGAAAGTGCAGCATGGTCGGCGATGGGATCGCCACCTTGCCGACGCTGCCGGGCGACAACTGGCCTTGCAGGTATTCGAAATCGGTGCGCTGGATGTCGGCCACGTGTCGCACCTTGTCGACCACGGAGATGACGGGCGGCGCGAGTTCGGTCTTGCCGTCGGACCGCTGCACCGCGACCGGCTCGCCGCTGGACACGCCGCCCAGCCGGCGCAGGAAATCGACGTGGAAGTAGGTCCGGCGGAACTCGCCGTCGGTGATGCTTTTCAGGCCGACGTCTTCCTGGAACTTGACGATCTCGGCGATGGCTCGGTCTTCGACGCGCCGAAGTTCATCAGCCGTGATTTCGCCCTTGGCGTGATGGTCGCGCGCCTCGATCAGGTAGGCGGGACGCAGAAAGCTGCCGACGTGGTCGGCGCGGAACGGGGGGTTCAAGGGCAGGCTCATGTTCTTAGCTCGCTTCGCCGCGCAAGGTCCGGGCGGCGGCCACCATGTTGGTCAGCGCCGGGATGACCTCGGCCCATTGGCGGGTCTTCAGGCCGCAGTCCGGATTGACCCACAGGCGCTCGGCCGGCACGCGCTCGGCCGCCTTGCGCATCAGTTGCACGATGTGCGCCTGGGTCGGGATGTTGGGCGAGTGGATGTCGTACACGCCCGGCCCGATCTCGTTCGGGTACTTGAAATCGTCGAACGCATCCAGCAGTTCCATGTCGGACCGCGAGGTCTCGATGGTGATGACGTCCGCATCCATGTCGGCGATGGCCTGGATGATGTCGTTGAACTCCGAATAGCACATGTGGGTGTGGATCTGGGTCTCGTCGCGCACGCCGTTGGCGGTGATGCGGAAGGACTCCACCGCCCAGTCCAGGTATTCCTGCCATTGCGCGCGGCGCAGCGGCAGGCCTTCGCGCAGCGCGGCCTCGTCGATCTGAATCACGCTGATGCCGGCACGCTCCAGGTCCAGGACTTCTGCGCGGATGGCCAGCGCGAGCTGGTAGCACGAGACCGAGCGCGGCTGGTCGTCGCGTACGAAGGACCAGTTCAGGATGGTGACCGGTCCGGTCAGCATGCCCTTCATCGGCTTGTCGGTCAGCGACTGGGCGTACTTGATCCAGGCGACGGTCATCGGGTCCGGGCGGCTGATGTCGCCGAACAGGATGGGCGGCTTCACGCAGCGGGACCCGTAGGACTGCACCCAGCCGAACTGGCTGAACACATAGCCTTCGAGCTGTTCGCCGAAGTATTCGACCATGTCGTTGCGCTCGGCTTCGCCGTGCACCAGCACGTCCAGGCCCAGGGCTTCCTGTTCGCGCACGCTGCGGCCGATCTCGGCCCGCATGGCGGCCAGGTAGCCGGCCTCGTCCAGCGCGCCGGCCTTGTACTGGCTGCGCGCCAGGCGGATCTCGGCGGTCTGCGGGAACGAACCGATGGTCGTGGTCGGGAAGGCCGGCAGTTTCAACAGAGCCGCCTGCTTCGCGGCCCGCTCGGCGTAGGCGTGCTGGCGGCGCCCCATATTGGCGGCCAGGCGGGCGACGGCTTCCTTGACGGCCGGATTGTGCACGCGCGGCGACGCGCGCCGCGCCTCGATCGCGTCGCGATTGGCGCGCAACGCCGCCTGGGCGGCGCTGCGCCCCTCGCGCAGCGCGACGGCCAGCACCTTCAGTTCTTCGAGTTTCTGCAGCGCGAAGGCCAGCCACGGCTTGACCTCGGCATCCAGCTTCTGCTCGCTGTCCAGGTCCACCGGCACGTGCAGCAGCGAGCACGACGGCGCGATCCACAAGCGTTCGCCCAGTTGCGCGGCCACCGGCGCCAGCCAGTCCAGCACGCCGTTCAGGTCGGTCTTCCAGATGTTGCGGCCGTTGATCACGCCCAGCGACACCACGCGATCGGCCGGCAGGCCGGCGATCAGCGGTTCGACTTCGGCGCGCGCGTTGACCGCGTCCAGGTGCACGCCCTGCACGGGCAGCTCGCACACCAGCGGCAGGTTCTCCTGGAGCTGGCCGAAGTACGTAGCCAGCAGCAGCTTCGCCGGGCCACCGGCGAACGCGGCGTAGGCGGTGCGGAAGGCCTCGCGCCAGGCGGGGGCCAGTTCAGTGACCAGCACCGGTTCGTCGATCTGCACCCATTCGGCCCCCTGGGCGGCCAGCGTGGCCAGCAGCTCGACGTAGGCCGGCAAGAGGCGCGGCAACAGCGCGAGCTTGTCGGAGTCGTCCTTGGCCTTACCCAGCCACAGGTAGGTGACGGGACCGATGACGACGGGCTTGGCCTTGACGCCCTGGACGCGGGCCTCGGCCAGTTGTTCGACGTAGCGCGAGGCGTCCAGCCTGAACGTCGTGTCGACCGTGAACTCCGGGACGATGTAGTGGTAGTTCGTGTCGAACCACTTCGTCATTTCGCCGGCGGCAACCCCGCCGCAGCAGGCGGCGTGCGCATCCGCGGATTCGGCCGAACGGCCGCGCGCCACGCGGAAGTAGTTGTCCAGCGCATCGCCATGGAAATCTTGCACGCGCGAGGGCAGGTTGCCCAGCGTGAAACTCATGTCGAGCACCTGGTCGTAGAACGCGAAATCGCCAACGGGCGCCAGGTCCAGCTCCTTCTGGCTGGCCCAGTTCAACTGGCGCAGCTGCGCGCCGAGCGCCTTCAGTTCGTCGCGCGCGGACTCGCCCTTCCAGTAGCGCTCGAGCCCGAACTTCAGCTCGCGCTTGGCGCCTATGCGCGGAAAACCGAGATTGTGAGTGGTGACCATGTGACCTGCCATCCGATGAATGAGTACGCGAAACGACGCGGGAAGGCAGTCATGATAGGGACATCCATCAATGAAATAAAATGGCATTATTTCATTTATCCATTATATTTATTCATTCATTGCCGGGTAGGGCCTTCATGCTTGAACGCATACACCTCGTCATCATCCGGGAAGTCGATCGCCAGGGATCGCTGACCGCGGCCGCCGGCACGCTGCATCTGACGCAGTCCGCGCTCAGCCATACCGTCAAGAAGATCGAACAGCAGCTCGGCACGCCCATCTGGGACCGCGAAGGCCGCAGCCTGCGGCTGACCCAGGCCGGCCAGTACCTGCTCTCGCTTGCCGAGCGGCTGCTGCCGCAATTCGAGCACGCCGAATCGCGCATGAAACAGTACGCCGCGGGCGAACGCGGCACCCTGCGCATCGGCATGGAGTGCCACCCGTGCTACCAGTGGCTGCTCAAGGTGGTTTCGCCCTACCTGGCGCGCTGGCCCGACGTGGACGTGGACGTCAAGCAGCGCTTCCAGTTCGGTGGCATAGGCGCCCTGTTCGGCTACGACATCGACATACTCGTCACGCCCGATCCGCTCAAGCGCCCCGGCCTGCGCTTCGACCCGGTGTTCGACTACGAGCAGGTGCTGGTCGTGGGGGAAGACCATCCCTTGGCGGCGCAGCGCTACGTCAAGCCCGAGCAGCTCGTGGACGAAACGCTGATCACCTATCCGGTCGAGACCGACCGACTGGACATCTACAACCAGTTCCTGCGCCCCGCCGGCGTCGCGCCGCGCCGTCACAAGACCATAGAAACGACAGACATCATGCTGCAGATGGTGGCCAGCAACCGCGGGGTGGCGGCCTTGCCGCGCTGGCTGGCCGAGGAATACGCCGACCGCATGCCCGTGGCCAGCGTGAAGCTGGGCAGGGACGGCATCGCCAAGCAGATCTTCCTGGGCACGCGCGAGGCCGATGCCTCGATCGACTACCTGGCTTCGTTCGTGGCCTACGCACGGGCCTCGATGGCGCAGGCGCCGCGCCCGAGACGCTAAGACCTCGCCGATTGCTTGGGATAGTGTTACAAAATGCTTCCGAAACAATCAACAAGAGGATAGTCGCATGTTCGCCCCCGATTTCCCGGCTTTCCGCCTCTTGGCGGCCCGCCTGCGATCGGCCTTCGCCATCGCGGCGCTGGCCCTGCTCGTCGTCAGTTGCGGGGGGTCCGGCAGCCAGCCCGCCGCCAAGGCCGACGTCACCCTGCTCGTCTACATGATGGGCACCAATCTCGAAAGCGAGGACGGCTCGGCCACGGGCAACATCGACGAGATGCGGAGCGTCGCGCCCAGCGACCGGGTCAACGTCGTGCTGGCCACCGGCGCCGCCGACAAGGACGGCTGGCGCACCGTCCAGCGCAAGCGCGTGCGCGGCCAGCAGGTCGACGTGCTGGACGATCTGGGCAACGTGGACATGGGCAGCGCCCAGACCTTGCAGGACTTCGTGTCCTGGGGCATGAAGGCCTACCCGGCCGAGCGGACCATGCTGGTGCTATGGGACCACGGCGGCGGCCCCAACCGCGGCATAGGGTCCGATCCCTTCACCCACAACTCCCTGTCGCTGGACGACATACGCAGCGCCATCGCCCCCGCCACGCAGGCCGCCGGGCGCAAGCTCGCGCTGGTCGGCTTCGACGCCTGCCTGATGGGATCGGTCGAAGTCGCCCAGGCAATGGCTCCCTACGCCGACTACATGATCGGATCTCAGGAACTCGAACCCGGCGCCGGCCAGGACTGGGCCGCGCTGCTGTCGCACCTGACCCGCTCTCCCACCGACAGCACCGCGGCCTTCGGCCGCACCATCGTCGATGCCTTCATCGCCAAGCAATTGAAGGACGACGCCGACGCCGAGGCCACGCTGTCGCTGATCGACCTCGGCCGGATAGACGGCGTGGGCGCGGCGCTCGCGGACATTGCCGCCACGCTGAACGGACAACTGACCGCCGATCCGGTGCAGACCTGGCTCGACATCGCCGACGCGCGCGCCCGGGCCTTCCTCTTCGGCTCCGTCCTGCTGTCCGCCGGGCCCGCGGAACTGGTCGATCTGGGCATGTTCAGCTGGGGCAGCCTCAGGCTGGCCGACGGGCAGCGGGAGCGGCTGACGCAGGCCCTGGAACAGGCGGTGGTTCATCAGAAACACACGGCAGCCTTCTCCAACCTCGCCGGCCTGACCTTCTACCTGCCCCAGCGCGTGGCCGAGACCTCGGCCGACACGAAGACCTACACGTCGCTGTCCTTCGTCTCCGAGACCCAGCGCGCCTTCATCCGGCAGCATTCCGACATCGGCACCGACAACACCCGGCTGCCGCTGCCCGCCGTAGGCATCATCGACTGGCACGACGGCACCCCGCTGGCCCCGACCTCGGTCCAGGCGCCGTTGAACGCCGTGAACCGCGCACTCGTGGCCCAGGACTTCGCCGCGGTCCAGAACGCCGCCGGCTGGATCACCGCCCTCAAGCCGCTAACGGACGGCACCGTCGACCAGCTCGTCGATCCGGCCTTCATGCAAGGCTGGTTCCGGCTGGACGCCGCCGGCACGCCCGTCTACTTCTCCGCGCTGCCGGACGGCATGCGCTTCGCGGTCGACTCCCCCGAGAACTTCCTGATCCCCGTCACCCTGCGCAACGACGCTCCTGACGACAACGTTCCCGCCGACGACCCGCGCCGCCTGCAACGGGGCCTGCTGATCGTGTCGGACGCCGCGAAACCCGGCGTACTGCGCATCACCGGATTCCTGAATGCCCTGGGGAACAATGACTCCGCTGGTGTGGCACGTCCGCAAGGCGTACCACGCCAGGCCTCGGTGCAACCCCTCTGGCTGGCCCGAAACAAAAGCAACCTCGGGCGCTGGTTTCCGCCGCCGGCCACCGACGCGGTGCCGTTCGTGCCGGTCATCGACAAGCAGCAAATCTCCCGTGGCACGCGCGACCAACTGCCCTCGGGCACCCACGCCCGCCTGGGTATCGTCGACGTCCGGGGCTGGATCAGCCTGGATACGGCGTCCTACTAGCAGGCGGCCGTGTGGCGGCCTTGGCCAACGCGCCCAAGGCCGCCACGGTCATTCCATCTTGAAGTCTATGGCGGCCAGCATCGTCTTCCAGCGGCCATCGGTCTCGCGAATGTCGCGCGCGAAATCGGCCGCGTTCAGCCACTGGACTTCGACACCGCTGTTGACGAAGTCCTCTCGCACATTCGGCAAGGCCATCACGCCACGCGTGGCTTCGGCCAGCCGGGCCACCGTGGACGGCGCCATGCCGGCCGGCCCGATCAAACCCAGCTCGGTGCCGATGTCCATGCCCTGCACGCCCATCTCGGCCATGGTCGGCAGGTCGGGGAATAGCGCGCTGCGCTTGAGCGCGACCACGCCCAGCAGTCTCACCTTGCCGGTCTTGGCCAGCGCCACCGCCCCCGAGGACGACGCGAACTGCAGGTGCACGCGTCCCGTGATGAAGTCCTTGGCCACGTCGTTGGCCCCCTTGTAGGGCACATGAACCATGTCGATCTGAAGTTGGCGCGCCAGCATCTGGCCGAAGATGTGCGCGGCGGTGCCCATCCCTTGCGACACGTAGTTGAGTTGACCGGGATGGGCCTTGCCGTACGCCGCCAACTCGCGCGTATTGGTTGCGGGAATGGAGTTGTGCAGCACCAGCACGGTCGGGCCTAGCGCACACTGCGCCACCGGCGTGAAGTCGCGGAAAGCATCGTAGCGGGCGGCCCGCACCGTATGTGGCAACTGTGCGATGGTGGAACTGGGCGTATACATCAGCGTATGCCCGTCGGGCACCGCCCTGGCGACCTCCGTCGCCGCGAGTATGGTACCGGCGCCTGGCCGGTTCACCACGACCACGGGCACGCCAAGACTGGGGCTCAGGAACCGCGCAAGCAGTCGCGCCTGCATGTCCGTCCCGCCTCCCGCCGGATAACCCACGGTCAGGCTGATCGGACGGCCCTCCACGGGAAAGTCGGCCGCGAAGGAAGGTCTGGCCAGGGCCGTGCCCGCCAGCGCCAGCAACAGCCGGCGCCGATCGATGACGAGATCGCTCATGCAAGGTCTCCGATTGATATCAGGTCATGCACGATAGCCATCGCGGTCGACGTGCCGCTTTGCTGTGCAGCCACCAAGGTGTAGGGAATGCCGGCGCGGATGTCGCCGGCCGCGTACACGCCCGCGATCGAGCTGCGCCCTGTCGGGCCGCAGACGACGCGGCCCGCCCCATCCAGTTCCACCAGACCGTCCAGGAAGCCGCTGGCGGCCCGCAACCCCGCATAGATGAAAACGCCAGAGACCGGTACCGATTGTTCCGCTGCTCCCGAACGGATGCGAACACCGGTGACACCGTTGCCGCCCTCGATCGCGGTCACCCTGGCGCGCCGCAGCAGACGCACGTTGCCGCACTCGCTCAGCGCATCCATCAGATAAGCCTGGGCGTGCGGCGCCTCGCCCTCGAAGACCAGCGTGACCTCGCTGGCGTATCGTGCCAGCACGACGGCCTCGCCCACCGCGGAATCGCCGCCTCCCACCACGCACACCGGTTCGCCGCGAAACAATGGACCGTCGCATGCAGCGCAGTGCGATACGCCGCGCCCCTCGAGCGCATCTTCGCCAGGCACCCCGAGCGCGCGCCGCGACGAGCCGGCGGCCACCAGCACGGCGCGCGCCATGATGCTGCCGGACTCGCCCTGGACCTCCAGGCGCGCGCCGGCACCAGCGGCCTGGATCCGCGTCACGGAGTCCAGCCGAAACCGGACGCCTGCCTCTTCCGCGACCGCCTGGAGCGCGGGGCCAAGCTCGAAGCCGGCAATGCCCCCGGGGTAGTCCGGGTAGTTGGCGATGCGCTCCACGGCCATGACCTGGCCTCCGGCTCCCACGCGCTCGATCACCAGCACCTCCAGGCCCCGGCGCGCGGCATGCGTGGCGGCGGCCAGGCCGGCGACGCCTGCCCCAATGACCACGAGATCGGTCTGATCCATGCCTGCGGTCCTAGCGCCAGTCGTCCACCGAGACGGTCGCGCGATGCAACGCGCCCATCATCTGCCAGTAGCCGTTGGCCTCGCCGCCGACCACGACCACATGGATGTCGTGCTCCTCGAAAATGCGCACCGGCGCGTCGTCGGGCAGACCCACGTAGCGAGCCTTGGGGGATTCGGACTCTCCGAACGTGGCCTTGGAATAGACGTAGTTCTGCACCAGTTGCAGGTCCCAGTAGCGGCCGGCCGGCATCTCGGCGGCCTCGTGCAGCCAGCGCACCAGCTTGGCCTTGGTATCGAAGCCGCCACGGTCGATGAACTGCTGCGCGGTAATCGGATCGAGCAGCAACACCGGCCCGGTAATCGAATCCGTGCCCAGAAGCATGTCCTTGACGTGCTCCTTCCAGTAGGTCTTGCGCAGGCCCAGACTGAAGGTGGTCGAACGGCACCCGTGGAACACCGTCACGGTGCTGGCGCCCCGGTCGAAGCCCTTGTCCACGTGCAGCGGCTGCCACGGGCTGCGCTCCTCGTTCTCCGCGAAGGTGATGCCGTTGTAGGTGTAGTTGTTGCCCAGCGACCCCATGAAGGTCTCACCCGGCACCGAACCGCCCTGCAGGTTCTGTGACAGCAGCCCGTACGCTCGGCCAATGGTCGCGTTGGCATGGTTGTAGGGCCCCATGGCGCCGATGCCGCAGTTCATGCCGATCTCGTGGCGCACCGGACCGTTGACCACGCTCATTACCGAAGCGGAGCTCGACGTGCTGCCGCGAGCCGACACCCCGGTGGAAGCCAGAGCCAGGATGACCGGGAAATACTCGGGCCGGGCGCCGGCCATCACGGCGTTGACGGCGACCTTCTCGACCGTATATTCCCATAGGCCGCGATTGGCCGTGGGCTGCATGCGCCCCACCACCTCGTCGGGCCCGCGGCGGGTGCCCGCCAGCATGGCCGCCACGCGCTCTTGCGTGGGCAGCACGATGGGCAGGTGGTCGGTCCATCCGTTGCGTTCGAACAGCGCGTGCAGGTTTTCCTCGGCGTCCGGCTGCTCGAACCGCGGCGCATCGCGTGCATAGGGCTCGTCGCCCGCTTCGCTGGCAGCAAGGCCGCGCGTGAGGCCCTCGACGATCTCCTGCATCACGGGTCGGCCGGTATAGGGATCCTTGCCTTCGACGTAGGCGCGCAGTTCGGATTCGCTCTTGCCCATCACCGGCTGCGGCACGAAGACCATCGGCGACTGGATCAGCCCTCCCATGCGCGCGACCGACTGCGCGATCTTCACGAACATGTCCGTGTAGATGGCCACGGTGGGAACACCATATTGCGTCTCCAGCGTAATCGCATGGGTCGCAACCGCTGGCGTGCATGTGCTGCAATGGCCCACGCCAATGATGGCGGCGTGGCCCTTTTCCCGGATCTCACTCCAAAGCTGCGGGTCGTCCTTGCCGTAGTAGCTGGACATCTGGCGCAGTTCGGTGCGCACGCCTGGCATCCGGGCGGCAAACCACGCCTGCACTTGCTTGAGCAGTTCGACGGAATCGTCAAACTTGCTGTCGATCAAATAAACAGTCCTGCCGTCCAGGCTCGCCGGGCGCGGCGCCGGTTGCTTGCGGTGGATCCTGGGCGCGTAGCCGACCGGATTATGGACAGTAAGCAAGGCGGGCGATTTGACGGAGGTAAGCATGACGGGTTTTATTTCCAGAATTCCGCAGCGCCGAGGCGTTGCGGTTAACAGTGGTTGATGCGATTATTTTCTCGAGCGCGCGGCCCGGCAATTGAAAAGAAAATCGTCACTGTTAACCACGGGTTAATACCCAGCGGCGGGATGGAGCCACCATGAACTTACGCCAGATGGAGGTCTTCCGGGCCGTGATGCTGACGGGCGGCGTCAACAGCGCGGCGCAGTTGCTGCACGTCTCGCCGCCGGCGATCAGCAAGGTACTGGCGCAAGCCGCGCGGTCCAGCGGCCTGGTGCTGTTCGAGAACGTGCGGGGCCGGCTGATACCCACGCCAGAGGCCCAGCAGCTCTATGACGAAGTCACTGGCTTGTGGGACAGGGTCGAGAAAGTCCGCGACATGACGCAGCAGCTGGCGCAACCGACACGTGCCGTGCTCAAACTGACGTGTACGTCCAACGTCGCGCAATTCCTGGTGTCGCGTACCATCGCGCGCTTGTACATGCGGTATCCGCACCTGAAATGCCGGTTGCAGGTGACGTCGCCCGAGCTCGTCAACCAGTTGCTGCTGGAGCGTTCGTTCAACCTGGGGGTCGCCCTCGAGGCTCACGAGCACCCGAACCTGGAAGTCTTGAAAGGCTACCGTTGCGGACTCGCCTGCATCATGCGGGCCGACCATCCCCTGGCGAAACGCAAATCCATCAAACCCGCCGATCTGGCGGGCGAGCGCATCATCGCATCTCCCGAGAGCACGCCGTTCGGGCAGACGCTGCGCCGGGCCTTCGGGGCTGCGGCCGCCCGCATGCACATCGACTTCGAATGCGGCAGTTCTGCCACCGCCTGCTGGTTTGCGCAGGCCGGAGTCGGTATCGCGGTGGTGGATCTCGCGGGCGTTTCGGGTGGTCAGCTGGAGGGCCTGGAAGTGCGGCCGTTCCGATCACCCGAGACCCTGTCGGTAAGTATCCTGCGTAACCGCTACCGGCCGATGTCGGTAGTGGAACGCGCGTTTGCCGAGGAGTTCGATACGGTCTGGGCGCAGGTTTCGCCGACCTAGTCAGCCATGCGCGACCGGCCTCCCCTACCAGTGCGCATCCCCATCGCTACCACCGGCCGCCCGCGCCGCCGCCTCCGCTGGACCCACCCCCGAAACTGCTTCCCGAGCTGCCGCCCCCGGAACTCCCGCCCCCGCCTCCCGAACCGGAACCGGAGCTGCTGCGGCTGGCCAGTGCGGCCAGCGTCACCATGCCCAGCGATACGGCGTGGTTGCAGAAGGCACACGTCCGCATGCGTTCGCCCACCCCGGTCGAGGTCTGTGTGGCCCGCTGGCGGACCTTGATGGCGGGAGGGGCCAGGGTCTGTCCATGGCATTTCGGACACACCTCGTATTTCGCGATCTTCTCGCCGTCGAACGCCGCGATGTGCGTACGGCCGGTTTCCTCGTTCAGCCAGATCTCGTAGGACTTGGCGCCCAGCTTTTCTTCCGCCAGCTGCTGCCGGCTCAGATACGCATCGAGTTTCGCGGGCTTGAGCGCATCGCGGTTCAAGCGGGACCACTTCCCCGTGCCGTCTGGCGGGGTATCCCGCAGGCGGGCACGCTTCCTGTTCCTTCCAAGATCGTAGTAGGCCTTGTAGGACAGGGGCGAGAGCAGCAGCGGCAGCAGGGTCAGGCGCGTGAACGCGACGCTCATGTCCAGGCCGGTTTTCGGATCCTTGGTGCTTTTCTTGAGGAACTGCGCCGACCCGGAGTAATGGAACAGGAGCACGAAGGTTCCGAACGCGGCCAGGAAGTATGGCAGGTTGTCGACCCGGTACACGCGCTCCACGACGTCCAGGATCACGAATGCAAACAGGCTCAGGAACAGGAGCAGCAGGAAGGTGAACAGGGCGAACCAGAAGGCATGGCCCCGGTAGCGCGTGCGCTTGATGCCGAATTTCTTCAGGACGCGCCTGCGCGCCAGGCTGATCCAGCCGAAACCGGCGGCGAATATCGCCAGCACCCAGGCTGCCCGCTCCAGCGCCGCGGCGTGGCGGTTCCAGAAGGTGGGCTGATACGCCTCGAGGTTCGCCAGCTCCAGGGCATGATCGGGCGACAGGAACACGCTTTCGATCGCCTTCGCGGCGGCCAGCACGGCCATGTCGGTATTGCCGAGCTTCAGGTAGGGAACCAGGTAGGTCTCGCCGATCTGCTTGAGCAGGGCATCGGGAAAGATGCCTTCCAGCCCGTAGCCGCTGATGAAGCGATACTCCCGCCGGTCCATGCCCAGGAACAGCAGCAGGCCGTTGTCGCTGCCCTGCTTGCCGACGCCCCAGTGGTTGAACAGATCCAGCGCGAAGCTGAAATCGCTGGCCCCCTGGTAGTCGCCTACGACCACGATGGCGAACTCGCTGCCGCTGTTCCGTTCGATGCCGGCACTGATCGCGTCCAGCTTCGCGACGGTATCGCCGCTCAGGTGGCCGTCGGGGTCGCTGACGTAGTGGTCGCTGCCCTGGCTCTTCGGGTTGGGGACGGCCGGGACGGAATATTGCGCGTAGGCGTTCAGGACGCCAAGGAGGCCGGCCAGGGCGGCAATCAGGACGATGAGTTTCTTGTACATTCCTTTTCCCGAATGTACCCCACCGCCCTGCCAGCGCGGCCGGCACCGTGTCCGGATGCCGGCACGTACGCGGGAAGACTCAGCCGAAGCGGCCGGTAATGTAGTCTTCCGTCGCCTTCTTGGTCGGCTTGATGAAGATCTGGTCCGTCACGCCGAATTCGACCAGTTCACCCAGGTACATGTAGGCAGTGTAGTCGGAACAGCGCGCCGCCTGCTGCATGTTGTGGGTGACGATGACCACCGTGTAGTCGTTCTTCAGTTCGGCGATCAGTTCCTCGATCTTGGCCGTGGAGATCGGGTCCAGCGCGGAGCAGGGTTCGTCCAGCAGCAGGACCTCGGGCTTGATCGCGATGCCGCGCGCGATGCACAGGCGCTGCTGCTGCCCGCCCGACAGGCTGTGGCCGCTCTGGTGCAGCTTGTTCTTGGCCTCTTCCCACAGCGCGGCCTTGGTCAGCGCCCATTCCACGCGCTCGTCCATCTCGCCCTTGCTCAGGTTCTCGAACAGACGCACGCCGAAGGCGATGTTGTCGTAGATGCTCATCGGGAACGGCGTGGGTTTCTGGAACACCATGCCGACCTTGGCGCGAATCAGCGAGATGTCCATTTTCGAGGTCAGCAGGTTCTCGCCGTCCATGTTGATCTGGCCTTCGGCGCGCTGTTCGGGATACAGCTCGAACATGCGGTTGAAGGTGCGCAGCAGCGTCGACTTGCCGCAACCCGACGGGCCGATGAAGGCCGTGACCTGCTTCTCGGGGATCTGCATGCTGACGTTGCGCAGGGCGTGGAATTTCCCGTAGTAGAAGTTCAGGTTCTTGACTTCCAGCTTGGGATTCGAAATGTTGGCGATGTTTTCCATGGCGTGTCCGATTTGTCGCGGGCGTCAGGCGGCCTGTTTGCGGAACATGATGCGAGCAATGATGTTGATGGCCAGGACCAGCAGCGTGATCAGCGTCGCGCCGGCCCAGGCCAGGCGCTGCCAGTCGGCGAAGGGGCTCATCGCGAACTGGAAGATCGTGACGGGCAGGTTGGCCATGGGGGCGTTCATGTTGAACGACAGAAACTGGTTGTTCAGCGCGGTGAACAGCAGCGGCGCGGTCTCGCCGGCGATGCGGGCCACGGCCAGCAGGATGCCGGTGACGATGCCCGAGCGCGCGGCGCGATAGCACACCATGGTGATCATCTTCCAGTGCGGGCAGCCCAGCGCGATGCAGGCCTCGCGCAGGCTGTTGGGCACCAGCTTGAGCATGTCGTCGGTGGTGCGGACCACGACCGGGATCACGATCACGGCCAGGGCCAGCGTGCCCGCCCAGCCCGAGAAGTGCTGGATGCGCGCGACGAACACGGTGTAGATGAACAGGCCGATCACGATCGACGGCGCCGACAGCAGCACGTCGTTGATGAAGCGCGTGGCCGGGGCCAGCCAGCCGCGCTGGCCGTATTCGGCCAGGTAGGTGCCGGCCAGGATGCCGATGGGCGTGCCGATCAGCGTGCCCATGCCGGCCATCATGATGCTGCCCACCAGCGCGTTGAGCAGCCCCCCGCTCTGTCCGGGAGGCGGCGTGATCTCGGTGAACAGCGCGGGCGAGATCGCCGCGGCGCCCTTGGACAGCAGCGTCAGGATGATCCAGAACAGCCAGAAAAGACCGAACACCAGGGCGACCGCCGACAGGGTCAGCATGACCTTGTTGGTCAGCCGGCGGCGGCGGTAGACCGTGTTCTGCATGGTGATGACGGACATCGCGGCTCCTTAGGACCGGGCGCCTTCGCTCTTCGCCAGGCGCAGCAGCAGAAGCTTCGAGCAGGCGAGCACGATGGTGGTGATGAGGAAAAGGATCAGGCCCAACTCGATCAGCGCCGACAGGTGCACGTCGTCGGAGGCCTCGGCGAACTCGTTGGCCAGCGACGAGGCGATCGAGTTGCCCGGCGCGAACAGCGAGCCGGACAGCCGGTAGGCGTTGCCGATGACGAAGGTGACGGCCATGGTCTCGCCCAGCGCGCGGCCCAGCCCCAGCATGATGCCGCCCACGGCGCCGACCTTGGTGAACGGCAGCACCACGCGGGAGACGACCTCCCAGGTGGTCGCGCCCAGCCCGTAGGCCGATTCCTTCAGCATGGCCGGCACGAGCTCGAACACGTCGCGCATCACGGCGGTGATGAAGGGGATGATCATCACGGCCAGGATGATGCCGGCGGTGAATACGCCTATGCCGAAGGCCGGCCCCTGGAACAGGATGCCCGCGCCCGGGATGTTGCCCAGCGTGGCGATCAGGAAGGGCTGCACGTATTCCTTGAACAGCGGAGCGAAAATGAACAGGCCCCACATGCCGTAGATGATGGAGGGAATGGCCGCCAGCATTTCGACCGCCGTGCCCAGCGGCCGGCGCAGCCAGGTGGGCGACAGCTCGGTCAGGAACAGCGCGATGCCGAACGACACCGGCACCGCGATCAGCAGCGCGATGGCCGAGGTGACGAGCGTGCCGACGATGGGCACCAGCGCGCCGTATTCATTGTTGACCGGGTCCCATTCCGAGGACCACAGGAACGAGATGCCGTACTTCTCGAGCGTGATCTGGCTGCCCACGACCAGCGACACCAGGATGGCGGCCAGCAGGCTCAGCACGGCAAAGGCGAAGAACCGGGTCAGGTTCTTGAACAACGCGTCCATGGCCGCGTTACGGTTTTTCTTCATCGGGGGCGTATTCCCGGTAGTAGTCGGCTCGGAGGAAGAATTTCCTCGAATCTCGCCCGAAATGTTATCAAGGACCGCGCTCATGGGGGTTTCCGGAAAGGGAGACAGGTCGAGCCAGAGGGCCTGGAAACGCGAAAAACGGGGCGGACGACTCCGCCCGGCCCCGTTTCACGCCACTATGGCACCTCGGCGGATCAGTACAGCGACTTGCCGCTGGTGTCCTTGATGTCGGACTTCCACAGCGAGCGGATCTGCGTCGTTACCGCGTCGGGCAGCGCCACGTAGTCCAGCTCGGAAGCCGATTTCTTGCCGTTCTTGAAGGCCCAGTCGAAGAACTTCAGGACTTCGGCGCCTTGCGTCGGCTTGTCCTGCGCCTTGTGCATCAGGATGAAGGTGGCGCTGGTGATGGGCCAGCTCTTGTCGCCCGGCTCGTTGTTCAGGATCACGCCCATGCCCGGCGCGCTCTTCCAGTCGGCGTTCGCGGCGGCGGCGGCGAAGGCGGCCTCTTCCGGCTGAACGAACTTGCCGTCCTTGTTCTGGACCTGGCCGTGCGACAGCTTGTTCTGCTTGGCGTAGGCGTATTCGACGTAGCCGATGGCGCCGGCGAACTGCTTGACGTAGTTGGCGACGCCTTCGTTGCCCTTGCCACCCTGGCCGGCGGGCCACTTGACGGCCTTGCCTTCACCCACGGACGACTTCCAGTCGGCGGAAACCTTGGACAGGTAGTTGGTCCAGCCGAAGGTCGTGCCCGAACCGTCCGAACGGTGGACGACGATAATGTCGGCGGCGGGCAGGTTCACGCCGGGATTCAGCTTGGCGATGGCCTCGTCGTTCCACTTCTTGACCTTGCCCAGGTAGATGTCGGCCAGCAGCGCGCCGGTGAACTTCAGTTGGCCGGGCTGGATGCCTTGCAGGTTGACGACGGGAACGATGCCGCCGATCACGGCGGGGAACTGCACCAGGCCGTTCTTTTCCAGGTCGGCGCCGCTCATGGGATCATCCGAAGCGCCGAAATCCACTGTCTTGGCGATGATCTGCTTCTGGCCGCCGCCCGAACCGATGGACTGGTAGTTCACGGTGTTGCCCGTGGCGGCCTTGTAATCCGAGGCCCACTTGGCGTAGATGGGGTAAGGGAACGACGCGCCGGCACCGGTGATATCGGCGGCGTGCGCGGACAACGCGGCAACGCCCAGCACGACGCCCACCGAAACTTGCTTGAATACGAGTTTGAACATTTGCAGGTCCTCTGCTTTTGTGGGAGGTAAAGCTCACGACGGCGTCAGATTACGTAGCAAATATGACATGACCATGACAGAACACATGACGGTCATGGAGCGAGCATGTAGAATCAGGAACGATTCTCATTCAAATCCATGATATCCGCCCCGATGCCCGAACAATGGCATGTCCCCGCGATGACCGCCTCGCTGTCCATCAGCGGCGGTATATTGCGCGCGGATCACGACCAGGCCATTACCGAGCAGAATGAAGCCGGATTGAAGCTGGTCCTGCTGCTGGGCGGGGAACTGCGTTACTCGATGCAAAAACACCGGCAGGTGGGCTTGAAGGGCCCTGCGGTCCACCTCAGTCTGAGCCGCAGCCCGTTCACGGTCAGCCATGCCTTCCATGCCGCCTCGCCGCTACGCTACGTGGCCGTGCGCATGCCCGAGGAAGCGCTGCAGCAAGGCCTGGACCTCGACATAGGCCGGCATGCCCGCCAGCGCAACGGTGCCGATGCCCCGTTCTTCCTCGACCAGCAGGCCAACCGGATCCTGCAGGCCCTGGGCCGGCAATTGCTGGCCTGCCCCCTGCGCGGGAACCTGCGCGACCTCTACCTGGCCGGCAAGGCCCTGGAATTGACCGCTACCGTGCTGGCCGGCCTGGAACTCGCGCCCGCCGCCGAACCATCCCAGGCCGATGCGCTCAAGCTGTCGCCGCGCCAGCTCGACGCACTGCACGAGGCTCGCGCGCGACTGCTCGAGCAGCTTTCCGAACCGCCTGGCCTGGCGGCCCTGGGGCGCCAGGTCGGCTTGAACGTGACGACGCTCACGCGCGGGTTCCGGGCCCTGTTCGGCTGCAGCGTCTATCAGTTCGTGCGCGACCAGCGCCTCGAACTCGCCTATCGCATGCTGGCCGCCGGCCGGTGCACCGTGGCCCAGGCCGCGTCCGCCGCCGGCTACAGCGACTCGCACTTCTCCAAGGCTTTCCAGAAACGCTTCGGCCTCGCGCCGCGCGGACTTCGCCGCTAGCCTAGCCGGATACGCCCGACCGCCAGATTGATACCGGCAATCGCCAATTCGTACCCGTCTCCCTTCCTAGAATTGATGAGATTGATTCTCAATTCAAAAAAAGGGAGAGGGTCTTCGTGGATACCCGCAAGCCATTTCATGCCCGCCAGGGCGCCTTCCACCCCGGCCTGGCCCGCACCGCCCTCGCCTCGGCCATCCTGCTGCTGGGCGCGAGTGCCCATGCCCAGGCCGCCCCCGAGCCGCCGGCCAGCACGCTGCCCGCGGTCACCGTCACGGGCGGCGCGGACACGCCGTCGTCACTGCTCAAGACGTCGCAGTCCGCCAGGGAAACGCCGCAGTCGGTCACGGTCATCGACCGCGAGCGCATGCAGCAGCAGAACCTGCAGACGCTGGAAGAAGTGCTGCAGCAGGCACCCGGGATCACCGTCCAGCCCTATCAGCAACTCACCACGGGTTACTACGCCCGGGGCTTCAAGATCGACTCCTTCCAGCAGGACGGCGTACCCGTGCTCATGGGCCAGACGGCCGGCGCGCCGGAGGACATGGGCATGTACGAACGGGTGGAGATCCTGCGCGGCGCCAACGGCCTGCTCCAGGGCACGGGCAACCCGGCCGCCACCGTCAACCTCGTCCCCAAACGGGCGCCGCGGCAGTTCGGCGCGCGCGGCGCGCTGACCGCCGGCAGTTGGAACCGCTACCGCGCCGAGGCGGACGTGGGCGGCCCGGTGAACGAAAGCGGCAGCCTGCGCGCAAGGATGGTCGCCAGCCACGAGGACCGCGATTTCTTCTACGACGTGGCGGGCCAGAAATCCACCAACCTGTACGGCACGGCCGAACTCGACCTCGGCCCCGACACCGTGCTTTCCTTGGGCGTCCATCACCAGCGCATCCGCTCCATCACCAACATGGCCGGGGTGCCCTTCTACCGCGACGGCGGCGACATCGGCCTGCCGCGCTCGACCTATCTGGATGTCGCCTGGGACCGCTTCAACTGGGACAACACGCGGCTGTTCGCCGGCCTGGAACATGCGTTCGACAACGGCTGGACGGCCAAGCTCAACGTCAACCACCTGACGGGCGAGGTCGACCTGAAATATGCCGGCGCCAATGGCGCGGTCGATCCCGCGACGGGCACCGGTCCGCGCCTGACGGGCGGCGCCTATGAATTCGAGAACCGACAGACCAGCGCCGACGGCTATCTGAATGGCCCGTTCACGCTGTTCGGCCGCAGGCACGAGGCACTGATCGGGGTCAACCACCTGCGCACCAGCACCGAGCAGTTCTCCGCCAGTTTCCTGACACCGATCGGCATGCCGGTGGATGTATGGAAATGGGATCCGCGCAGCGTGCCCGAACCAGCGGTCGGTCCCTACACGTCGCGCGGTCCGACGCGCATGGTCCAGTCGGGCATCTATGCGATGGGCCGGTTCTCGCTGGCCGACCCCCTGAAACTCATCTTGGGAGGGCGGGTGAGCCGCTGGAAGCAGGACACCTCTTCCGCCAGTTCCCGGCTCAGCAGCGAGTTCACGCCCTATGGCGGCCTGGTGCTGGACATCGCGCAGCGGTGGGCGCTCTACGCCAGCTACGCGCAGGTCTTCCAGCCCCAGACCCAGACCACGTGGGAAGGCGGCATGCTCGACCCGGTCCAGGGAAGCAACCGGGAGATCGGCATCAAGGGCGGCCTGCTGGACGGGCGGCTGGATGCCAGCCTGGCCCTCTTCAACATCCGGCAGCGCAACCGCGCACAGGCCGACCCCGCACATCCTTGCGCGGGGTCGGCCTGCTACTACGTCGCCGGCGGCGAGGTCGAGAGCCGCGGGATCGAGGCGGAAGTGAACGGCCAGGTCATGCCGGGGCTGGACCTGTCGCTGGGCTATACCTACAACGCCACGGAGTACCTGAAGGACGCCCAGTCGCAGGGGCAGCCCTTCGCCCGCTTCACGCCCAAGCACATCTTCAGGCTCTGGGCGAACACCGTGCTGCCCGGGAACGACGGCCGGCTCAGCGCGGGCGTGGGCATCCAGGCGCAAAGCGCCTACACCGTGCAGTCCGGCGGCGTAACCCTGCGCCAGGGCGGCTATGCCCTGGCCAGCCTGCGGATCGGCTACCGCATCAACAAACACATGAGCGCGGCGCTGCACGTCAACAACCTGTTCGACAGGCGCTACTACCAGAGTCTGTCCGGCACCAGTTGGAACAACCGCTACGGCGACCCCCGCAGCGTGGCGCTGACGCTGCGCGTGGAGTACTAGGGTGCCGGCTCCGCACTGGCCCCTGCGCACCGTCCTGGCCGTCCTGGCCGCCCCGGCGGCCGCCATCGGACTGGCGATCGCCATCGCGCGCTGGGCACCGCTGGACGACGCGCTGGACAGGCTGTATGCCGGCATGCTCATCGGCGTGCTGGCGCAGTTGCTGCTGCTGGGCGGCAGCCTGCTTCCGGGCACGCGCGCAGCCCTGCCCATGCGCCGCGCCGTGGCCGTCACGCACGCCTGGGCCGGCATGATCGTCGGCCTCGTGCTGTTCGTTGTCTGCCTGACCGGTGTATTCGCCGTGCTCAAGCAGGAAGTCCGCTACTGGGAAATGCCATCCGAGCGAAAGGCCCTCGTCCCGCGCCTCGACCTGGACGCCCTGCTGCATGCGGGCCGGGCACGATTCGGCAATGCCGCTTCCTTGACGATCCAGTTGCCGGACGGCCTGCGGCGCCATGCCATCGTGGCTCCCGCCGGCGGCGGGCCGGCTGCCGGCCCATCCCCGTTGCTTCTGCGCGCCGACGACGCCAGCCCCATGCCCGCTCCCCACGGCGGCGCGACGGACCTGCTGGTCACGCTGCACAACACCTTACACGCGGGCTTTCCCGGGCGGGTGGTCGTGAGCCTGTTCGGCTTCGCGCTGGCCTTCATGGTCGTGGGCGGCGTGGCCAACCATCCCCGCCAGGCCTCGGGACTGCTGCGGCTGCGCATCGGCGCGGACACGCGGACGCTGGCGCTCGACGCCCACAAGCTGCTGGGACTCTGGCTTTCGCCGCTCCTGCTGCTGATCGCGGTAACGGGCATCTTCTCGGGCGTGGGTGCATTGGCGACCGTCAACCTGGCGCCGCACGCCTTCCCCAACGACCCGCGCCAGGCCCTGCAGGCGCTGATGGACAACGCGGCCTTCCCGGCCCTGGGGCAGCCCGCCGCCATGCACGGCCTGAACGCCCTGGTCGACCGCCACCGGCAGGCCCACCCCAGGTTCCAGGTGGAGAGCATCGCCATCCGGCATTGGGGCGATGCGCAGGCCTACGCCACCCTGCGCGGCCATGGCGCCGGCCAGTTGAGCACCGGCGTATTCGAGCGCTTCCACTACCGCCTGCGCGACGGCGCGCTGCTGCGCCACGACAGCGCGGCGCAACGCGGCCCCTGGACCCAGGCGTTCATCGCCATCCAGCCCCTGCACTTCGCGCAATACAGCGGCTCGGCCAGCCGCTGGCTGCACGCGGCCGGCGGTCTGGCCGCCGCGCTGCTGGCCGCCTCCGGCACCTGGCTCTGGCTGCGGCGGCGAGCCACGCCGCAGCGTCCGCTGGCCTGGCCGCGGCGGGCAACACAAGGCGTCTGCCTGGGGCTGACGCTTTCATGCTGCGTCCTCCTGGCGGTCACCAGCCTGACGCCGGACACCCTGCCGGCCCGGCCCGCGCTGCAAGTGTGGGCCTTCTGGGGCTCCTGGCTGGCGGCGGCCGCCGGCTTCGCCTGGCCGGGACACGGCAGCCGGCGCGCCACGGCCGCGCTGCGGCTTGCAGGCCTGCTGCTCTGGCTGGCGGCCCTCGCCAGCCTGGCGCGCCAGGTCGGCCGCCCGCTGGCCGCTGAACTGCCGGCACTGGCCTTCGACCTCCTGCTGATCCTGGCGGGCGCCCTGTCGTGGCGGCTCGCCCGTTTTTCCTTTCGTCATCCATCATGACCCGACACAAACTTCCCACCCCCGCCGGCGACGCCTCGCGCCTGCCCCGGCTCTTCGCGCTGTCCTCCTCGCTGGCAGTCCTCCAGGCCGACGCAACCGTCCACCTGATGCCGTTCCAGCGGGATGGCCTGCCTCGGGCCGGCTGGATCATGGGCATCAAGCCCATCACCGACACCGCATCGGTCCACGGCAACCACTGGGAACGACATCCGCGCGGCGACGAGATCCTGACGCTGCTGGAAGGATCGTTGCGCGTCGTCCTGGCCGCGGACGCGGGCGACGAACGCGAACTGAAGGTCGCCGCCGGGGAATCGCTCGTCGTTCCCCAGGGGTGGTGGCACCGGCTGGAGGTACACCAGCCGGGCCGCCTGATGTTCGTCACCCCCGCCACCGACAGCGAACACCGCCTGCACCGCCCTCACGACCAGGAAGACTGACATGCCCTCCCTTTCCCCCACCTCGACGGCACGGCGCGGCGCCACGCTGCTGCAATGGCCCATGATCGCCTGCCTGTACGCTTCCCAGGGCATCCCCTTCGGCCTCGCGATGGAAGCGCTGCCGGCCATCCTGCGCGGCCAGGGCGCCAGCCTCGGCGCCCTGGCCTATCTTCCCCTGGTGAGCCTGCCCTGGGTGCTGAAATGCGGCTGGGCCCCGGTCGTGGACAATCATTGGTCGCCTCGCCTGGGACGCCGGCGCAGCTGGATCCTGCCCATGCAGGGGCTGGTCCTGGCCCTGCTGCTTGGCGTCATGGCGATCGGGGTCACGCAGGCCACCCTGCCCTATCTGCTGACGCTCTCGGTGGCGGCGTCGCTGGCCAGCGCCACACAGGACATCGCCACGGACGGCCTGGTCGCCGAACGGTTCGCAACCCGCGCGCTCGGCACCGCCAACGCGGTCCAGGTCGCCGGCACCATGATCGGCTTCTTCTACGGTGGCCCGGTGTTCCTGATGGCCTATGCGCGCGTCGGCCTGACCGGCGCGCTGCTGCTCCTGGCCCTGCCCATCGCGTTCAGCCTGGCGATGGTCGCGGCCTGGCGCGAACCCGCGCCGCCGCCCGAACAATGGCTGCGCCCACGGCAAGCCAGCCTGTGGCGCTTCCTGCGCTCGGGGCGGCACGCCTGGGCGCTGATCGCCGCGGCCTTCCTGTCCGCCGTGACCGTGGTCGCGTGCCACGGACTGTCCAAACTGCTGCTGGTCGATGCCGGCTGGGCGCTCGGGAAGATCGGCCAGGTCGGCATGGTCGGCGGCGCCGTCACCATTGTTCTTGGATGCGGCGGCGGGGCCTGGCTGGTGTCGCGGCTGGGCACCTGGCCGGTGTTCTTCGCCGGCATCGCCTCGGCGGGCGTGGCGGCAGCCGTCTGGACCGTGCTGGCGTGGACCTCGCCCGCCCTGCCCGCGTACGCGGTCTGGCTGGCGACGCTGCTGACCAGCTTCGGGGCCGGCAGCGCATCCGTCGCGATGATGACCGCCGCCATGCGCTTCGCCCATGCGCGTGACCAGGCCGGCACCGACATGACAGCAGTGCAGAGCATGCGCGACCTGGGCGAGATGGCCGCGTCCTCGTCGCTGATGGCCCTTGCCGCGCTGGCGGGCTATGGCGGCAGCTTCATGGTGGGTGTCGGACTGGCGCTG
This sequence comes from Pigmentiphaga sp. H8, assembly GCF_003854895.1. Lineage (NCBI taxonomy): Bacteria > Pseudomonadati > Pseudomonadota > Betaproteobacteria > Burkholderiales > Alcaligenaceae > Pigmentiphaga > Pigmentiphaga sp. H8. Next base: position 4,005,102 of record NZ_CP033966.1, read on the forward strand.
GCCACGCTGGTGCTCACGCCAGCGCTGCTGCGGACGCGCCGGAACTAACCGGCGGTTTCGTCGAAGCCGCCCAGCGCCTTCATCAGATGCGCATGGAGGTTGAACGGCCGGCGGCGCGACCGCACCCGGACGTAGTCTCCCGAGGGCTGCTGCTGCCAGGCCAGTTGGTTGTCGCGCAGCGCGAAGGTGAAGGATTCGTCGATCACCCGCTTCTTCAAGGCCGGATCGAAGATGGGGAAGGCGACTTCGACGCGGCGGAAGAAATTCCGGTCCATCCAGTCGGCCGAGGCCAGGTAGACCATCTCCTGGCCGCCGTTCAGGAAGTAGAACACCCGCGAGTGTTCGAGGAAGCGGCCGACGATGGACCGCACGGTGATGTTGTCCGACAGCCCCGGCACCCCGGCGCGCAAGGTGCACACGCCCCGCACCACCAGGTCGATGCGCACGCCCGCGCGGCTGGCCTTGTACAGTTCCTCGATCACCGAGGGTTCCAGCAGCGAGTTCATCTTGGCCATGATCCGCGCCGGCTTGCCCGCGCGCGCGTGGCGCGCCTCGCGGCGGACCAGCGCCACCATGGTCTCGTGCAGCGAGAACGGCGCCTGCAGCAGGCATTTCAGGTGGCGGCGCGCGCCCAGTCCGGTCAGTTGCGAGAATATCTGCTCCATGTCCTCGCACATGCGCGCGTCGGCGGTGAACAGGCCGAAATCGGTGTACAGGCGCGCCGTGCTGGGATGGTAGTTGCCGGTCCCCAGGTGTCCATAGCGACGGATGCGGCCGCGCTCGTGGCGCAGCACCAGGGCCATCTTGGCGTGGGTCTTGTGGCCCACCACGCCGTAGACCACGTGCGCGCCCACCTCTTCCAGCCGCGCCGCCCAGTTGATATTGGTCTGCTCGTCGAAGCGGGCCATCAGTTCCACCACCACGGTCACTTCCTTGCCCGAGCGCGCCGCCGCCAGCAGGAGGCGCATCAGTTCGGAATCCTCGCCGGTGCGGTAGATGGTCTGCTTGATGGCGACCACGCTGGGATCGGCCGCCGCCGCGGTCAGGAAATCGATGACGGGCTGGAACGACTGGTAGGGATGATGCAGCAGCCGGTCCTGCGCGGCGATGGCCTTGAAGAGCTCGTCGGGCGTCAGATTGCTGCGGTCGAACGGCGCCGGCAGGGCCGCGCGGAACGGCGGGAACTTCAGTTCCGGCCGGTTGATGCCGTTCACCAGCTGCATCAGCCGTGCCAGGTTGACCGGGCCGTCCACCCGATAGGCGTCGGCCGGCGTGAGCGAGAACTCCTTGAGCAGGAAGCTCTCGAGTTCCGGCGGGCTGGAGTCGGCCAGTTCCAGCCGGACGCCGTCGCCGAAGTGCCGCTGGGTCAGTTCCCCTTGCAGGGCCTGGCGCAGGTTGGTGATTTCCTCGTCGTCGACGAACAGGTCGCTGTTGCGCGTCAGGCGCCACTGGTAGCAGCCGTCCACCGTCATGCCGGGGAACAGGTCGCCCACGAACGCCTGCATGAACGAGGTCAGCATGACGTAGCCATGCGGGTGGCCGGACAGCTCGGGCGGCATCTGGGTCAGGCGCGGCAGCGCGCGCGGCGCCTGCACGATGGCGATGGCGGCATTGCGGCCGAAGGCATCGCGGCCCGACAACTGGACGGCGAAGTTCAGGCTCTTGTTGAACACGCGCGGGAACGGATGCGCCGGATCGAGCCCGATGGGCGTCAGAAGCGGCATGACGTCCAGCCGGAACACCTCGTGCGCCCACGCGCGCTGCGCCGGCGTCCAGCTCTGCGCCATGTGCAGCACGATACCCTCGGCCTGCAGGCGCGGCAGCACCTCGCGATTGAGCAAAGCGTACTGGCGCTCGACCAGGGCGTGCGCGGCCTCGGACACGCGCTGCACGACCTCGGCCGGGGTCCGGCCGTCCAGCCCGCGCGCGCCGGGATTCTGCCGCACCTGCTCGTGCAGGCTGGCCACACGGATCTCGAAGAACTCGTCCAGGTTGGAAGCCACGATGCACAGGAAGCGCAACCGTTCGAGCAGGGGCGCCCGGTCGTCCTCGGCCAGGGCCAGGACCCGTTCGTTGAACTTGAGCAAGGCAAGCTCGCGATTCAGGAACAGGTCTTTGGCAGGCAATCTGGCAACCATGGGATATCCGCAAAAATGGGGGACGAAGCTGAGAGGGCTATTTTTGCGTCAAAATGATGACTACCTTATGACAGTGCAACCATTCTGTCATTGAAGCGCCTTATTCTTGCAGTTCGCATCTCAACTTTCCATTCCATGAATCAATTGCTCGCCGCCGTCGATCTTGGCTCCAACAGTTTTCGTCTGGTCATCGGCCGCGTGGTCGACGAAGGCGGAACCATCCAGATCTACCCGGTCGACCGGCTCAAGGAAACCGTGCGGCTGGCCGCCGGCCTGCAGGCGGACAAGACGCTGGACAGCTCGACCACCGATTTCGCCCTGCAGGTACTGAGCCGCTTCGGCGAGCGCCTGCGCAGCTTCCATCCGGAACGCGTGCGGGCGGTGGCCACCAATACATTCCGCGTGGCGCGCAACGTCAGCGAATTCCTGCCCCTGGCGGAAGAAGCCCTGGGCTTTCCCATCGAGGTCATCGCCGGCCGCGAGGAAGCGCGCCTGATCTTCTCCGGCGTTTCGCACTCGCTGCCCCCCTCGCCGGCCAAGCGGCTGGTGGTCGATATCGGCGGCGGCTCGACCGAGTTCATCGTCGGCCGGCGCTTCGAGCCCGAGCTGATGGAATCGCTGTACATGGGTTGCGTAAGCTTCAGCCGTGCCTACTTCCCCGACGGCATCATCGACGCCCATGCCATGAAGCAGGCCGAAATGGCCGCCCGCCGCGAGATCGAGGTTATCGCCAAGCAGTATCGCAAGGCCGGATGGCAGGAAGCCTACGGCTCGTCGGGGACGAGCAAGGCGCTGGGCGCGATCCTGACCGAGTCCGGCTTCTCGGAGTCGGGCATCACCCGGCACGGCATGGACAAGCTCAAGGACAAACTGATCAAGGCGGGCACGGTCGAACGCGCGCAACTGGCGGGCATCAAGCCCGACCGCATCTCGGTGCTGCCGGGCGGCCTGGCCATCATGAGCGCGATTTTCGACGAACTGGGCCTGGACGTGATGCGCACGGCCGACGGCGCGCTGCGCGTGGGCGTGCTGTACGACCTGGCCGGCCGCGACGCCTCGCTGGACAAACGCGACGACACGGTGCGCCAGTTCATGAGCCGCTACAAGGTGGACCGCGCCCAGGCGACGCGCGTGCGGCAGACGGCGCTGGAGCTGTTCAAGCAGCTGGTGCCCATGCCCGCCGACGAACACCAGGAATTGACCCGGGTGCTGGGCTGGGCCGCCGAGCTGCACGAGATCGGCCTGTCCATCGCCCACAACACCTATCACCGGCACTCGGCCTACATCCTGGAACACGCCGACATGCCGGGCTTCTCGCGCCAGGACCAGGCCCTGCTCGCGCTCCTGGCGCTAGGCCATCAGGGCAAGCTGGCCAAGCTCCAGCACCTGGTCAACCACCACGAACAATGGATCGCCATCCTGTGCCTGCGACTGGCGGCCATCCTCTACCGGCGGCGCGAGGACATCACCGCGCCGCCCGTCAAGGTGTCGGTCAAGGGATCGTCCATCATCGTCAAGACTGACGCGGCGTGGATGAGTGCCCACCCGCTGACCGACTTCACCCTGCGCGCCGAGGAATCAGAATGGCGCAAGGTGGGATTCACGTTCGAGCTGCTTGAGCTCTGAACGCAGGCGCCGGGTCAGCCGGCGCAATACCTTCACTCCGGTGCGGCGCAGCCGCCGCGTCAACCGCAAGCGCCTGCGTCGCGTTGCCGCCGGGCGCGGGAGCGCCGCCGCCACGCGGCGGCCACGCGACACCGCGGACCTCACGAACGCCTCGAGACCTGGGATTCCAGCCCGAAGTGCCGACGATAGCGATCGTCCAGCGCGTCGATGGACAGCAGCATGGGGAAATCGGCGGTGTTGAAGTCGGCATCCCAGGCCGGCTCGCCGCATACGCGGGCGCCCACTTTCAGGTAGCCCTTGATCAGCGGCGGTACGCGGGTCGGCAGATTGCAGTCCAGGCGCTCGACGGGCAGCCGGTGCAGCGGCTGCACGCGCAGGTCGCGGGCCTGTTCGATGTCGGCCGCCACCGAGCGGTACACCCCCGCCGCGGTCGCGCCGTCGTCGCGCAGGCTGACGCTGGCGCAGCCGAACACATAGCGTTTGCCGGTACGGCGCAGGAACTCCGCCAGCCCCGACCACAGCAGCATGATGACGGCTCCGCTGCGGTAGTCGCGGTGGGTGCAGGAGCGTCCGAATTCGACCAGTTCGCTGCGGATGGCCCCCAGGCCAGACAGGTCGAACTCGGATTCGGAGTAGTAGCCGCCGGCGTGGCGGGCCTGGTCGGGCCCGAGGATGCGGTAGGTGCCCACGACCCGGCCGGTATCCAGTTCGCGCACGATGAGGTGTTCGCACCAGGCATCGAACCGGTCCTCGTCGATGCCGTCGATGGCGGTCGGGAACACGGCCCCCATGTCTTCGGTGAACACCTCGTAACGCAGGCGCTGGGCTTGCCGGACTTCTTCCCAGGAACGCGCCAACCCCACGACCAGGCCGGGGGTCTGGACACCGCCATGAAGTTCGTCGGCCAGGCCGCGACGCGCTTCGATGCGGGTGAATTCGAGCATATGCACACTCCTTGACAGGTAAGTCGAGTGTCGGTGCTTAGCGTTTCACGTCATTGACAGAATCATGACGGTACCATGAATCAAACGATACCCGTGGCCCGCATACCCGTGGCCCACCGGAAACGCCTGCTTACGAATGGAGTCCCCCCTACGCGCTTCGCGCGCCCCCCAGGGGGCGATGCGGGTGGACCGGCAGAGCCGGATCCACCGCATCCTGGGTCTAGTACCTGTTTCTTGGGGGGTGGCACCGGTGCTATCGCTGGCAGCCAGCGGTAGCAACCGTGCTTCAGTCCAAGATGGTTTCCCTAGACCCAGGAAACCGCGGATCTGGCTTTGCCAGTCCGCCGGTTTCGCCCCCTTGAGGGGGCCCGCGCAAGCGGGTAGGGGGTGGGATTCCCCCCCCTAGACGAACTCGGGATTGATGACGGCGCGGATGACGACCTGGAAGTCCTCGTCGCGCTGGCGGCGGGCCAGCCACCACAGGCCGCCCTTCTTCAGGCTCCAGGGCAGGTCTTCGCCGGCCAGCAGGGTACTGGCCACGCGGCCCAGCGTCGGCTGGTGGCCCACGACCAGCACCGATCGCGGCGACAGGGGCCAGCCGGTGGCGGCCAGGACGTGGGCCGGCGAGGCCTCGGGCGCCAGGTCCGGCACGACGGTGTAGTCGCAGCCCAGGGCATCGGCGGTCTGGCGCGTGCGCACCGCGGGGCTGGCCATGACCATCAGGTCGGAAGGGGCATGGGCCCGAAGCCACGCGGCGACGGCCTCGGCCTGCTTGTGCCCGCGCCGCGTCAAGGCGCGCTGCAGGTCGTTCGGGCCGTCTTCGGCCTCGGCGTGCCGCCAGAGGATCAGGTTCATGGACGATGCTTGCATGGTCATAATCGAAGTTCCCGATTGTGCCCGCGGGGCATGACTGAGGCTTGACAGGGGCGCGGCGCCGCCGAAGCTAGGCCAGGCTGGCGGACAGGAGGGCCAGGCAGTCGTCGACCAGCGCTTCGTCGGCCGCCTCGACCATCAGGCGCAGCTTGGGCTCGGTGCCCGAGGCGCGGATCAGCACCCGCCCCTGCCCGTCCAGCCGCCGCTCGACCTCTTCCCTGGCCTGGGCCAGACCGGCATGCTCGTGCCAATCCACGCCCGGCGCGAGCGGCACGTTGACCAGTTTCTGAGGATACAGCCGCAGCGGTTCCAGCAACTGGGCCAGCGACTTGCCCTGTCGGCGCATCGCCGCCAGCACCTGGAGCGCGGCCATGGTGCCGTCCCCCGTCGTATGGCGATCCAGGCAAAGCACATGCCCGGAGCTTTCGCCGCCATACAGCCAACCCTTCTTGCGCAGCATCGCCAGCACGTAGCGGTCGCCCACGGCGGCCCGCGCGAACGGCACGTTCAGGTCGCGCATCCGGTGTTCGAAGGCAAGGTTGGTCATCTGCGTGCCGACCACGCCCGCCACCGGCCCGGCCAGCAGGCGGTCCGTCACGATGGCATACAGCAGTTCGTCGCCGTTGTAGCGTCTGCCGTCGCCATCAACCATCAGCACGCGATCGGCGTCGCCGTCCAGCGCGATACCCAGGCCGGCCTTCTGCGCCTGCACCGCCTCGGCCAGCGCATCCAGGTGCGTGGCGCCGACGCCGTCGTTGATGTTCATCCCGTTGGGCGCGCAGCCTATGCAGGTCACGGTGGCGCCCAGTTCCTCGAACACGGCGGGCGCCACGTGGTAGGCCGCGCCATGGGCGGCGTCGATCACCAGTTGCATGTCCGTCAGGTCGAGATCGTTGGGAAAACCGCTCTTGCAGAACTCGATGTAGCGCCCCGCGGCATCCGTCAGGCGCTTGGCGCGCCCCAGCTTGCCGGAGGACACGCACCCGACCGGTTCGCCCAGCTCGGCCTCGATGCGCAGCTCCACTTCGTCGGCCAGCTTCATGCCGGTGGCCGAGAAGAACTTGATGCCATTGTCGAAATAGGGATTGTGCGAGGCGCTGATCACGATGCCGGCCGACAGGCGCAGCGCCCGGGTCAGGTAAGCGATGGCCGGCGTGGGCATGGGCCCGGCCAGGAGGACGTCGATGCCCGCCGCGGACAGCCCCGCCTCGAGCGCCGATTCCAGCATGTAGCCGGAGATGCGCGTGTCCTTCCCGATCAGGACGACCGGCCGCCCTCCGTCGCGATGCTCCGCCGTCAGGACGCGTCCTGCGGCATAGCCCAGGCGCAGCGCGAATTCCGCATTGATGACCTTTGAACCGACCTTGCCCCGAATGCCGTCGGTACCGAAATACTTGCGTCGTCCAACCATCTTGGATGGCCCCCTGCTTGTTGTTCTTGTCCGCGCGGGAAGCGCGCGGCCATCATTCGTCCCAGGCCCGCACCGCTTGCCAGACCTTCAGGGCGTCCACCGTGGCCGCGACGTCATGGACACGGACGATGGCCGCCCCGCGGTCCACCGCGGCCAGTGCCGCCGCGACGCTGCCGGCCACCCGTTCCCCCACGGGCTTGCCGGTCACCGCCCCGATCATGGTCTTGCGGGACACCCCGATTAGTAGCGGATATCCCAGCGAGCCGATAGTGGGCAAACTACGCATGAGCTGGTAGTTGTGGGCGGTGGTCTTGCCAAAACCGAACCCCGGATCCAGGCAGATCCGCTGGCGCGCCACGCCCGCGGCCAGCAGGCGCAGCGCCTGCTGGCGCAGGAAAGCCGTCACGTCGCCGACCACGTCGCCGTAGGCCGGCGCCTGCTGCATGGTGCGCGGCTCGCCCTGCATGTGCATCAGGCACAAGCCGCTCGCGCCCCGCGCCACCGCCTCGATGGCGCCCGGCTGCCGGAAACCGTAGATGTCGTTGATCATGTCGGCGCCGGCATCCAGTACCGCCCGCATCACCGCCGGCTTGAAGGTATCCACCGACAACGGCACCCCGCACTCCCGCAGCGCCTCGATCAACGGCAACAATCGCGCCAGTTCGGCCTCCAGCGCCACCGGCGCCGCCCCCGGCCGCGTCGACTCGCCCCCGATATCCAGCATGTCGGCCCCTTCCGCGACCAACTGCCGCGCATGCGCGATCCCCGCGTCCAACGCCAGATTCTTCCCCCCATCGGAAAACGAATCCGGCGTGACGTTGATGATCCCCATGACCAGCGGCCGGGAAAATTCAAGAGAAAAGCGACCGCACTGAAGCACAGAACCAGAATGAGCCGACACGGAATCCCGCATACCCACCTTCACTCAAAAACAACAAAGGGCGGCAAAAACGCCGCCCTCCACCAGCCAGTTGGTACCCCAGGATGCGGTGGATCCGGCTCCGCCGGTCCACCCGCATCGCCCCCTGGGGGGCGCCCGAAGGGCGTAGGGGGGGGCCCTACGCCGGAGCCGTTGCGTTCTGCGCGACACCGCCGGTGCTGGGCGGCGTGTTGGGCGGCGCGCCGGCCGAATCCGAGGCCTTGGGCGGCCGCGGCGGACGTCCGTCGACGATGTCGTTGATCTGGTCGGCGTCGATGGTTTCCCATTCGAGCAGCGCCTTGGTCATGACCTCGACCTTGTCGCGGTTGTCCTCCAGGATCTTGCGCGCCACCGCGTACTGCTCGTCGATGATGCGGCGGATCTCGCCGTCGACCTTCTGCATGGTCGCCTCGGACACCTGGGTCGTCTTGGTGATGCTGCGGCCCAGGAACACCTCGCCTTCGTTCTCGGCATAGACCATGGGGCCCAGCGAGTCGGTCATGCCGTAGCGGGTGACCATGTCGCGCGCGATCTGGGTCGCCCGCTCGAAGTCGTTCGAGGCGCCGGTGGTCATCTGATTCATGAACACTTCTTCAGCGATACGGCCGCCGAACAGCACCGCGATGGTGTTCAGCATGCGGTCCTTGTCCATGCTGTAGCGGTCGCCCTCGGGCAACTGCATGGTCACGCCCAGCGCGCGGCCACGCGGGATGATCGTGACCTTGTGCACCGGATCGGTCTTGGGCAGCATCTTGGCGACGATGGCGTGGCCGGACTCGTGATAGGCAGTGTTGCGGCGCTCTTCCTCGGGCATGACGATGGAGCGGCGCTCGGCCCCCATGATGATCTTGTCCTTGGCCTTCTCGAAGTCCAGCATGTCCACCGTGCGGCCGCTGCGGCGGGCGGCGAACAGCGCGGCCTCGTTCACGAGGTTCGCCAGGTCGGCCCCCGAGAAACCGGGCGTGCCACGGGCCAGGATGGTCGCGTCGACGTCGGACGACACCGGCACCTTGCGCATGTGGACCTTCAGGATCTGCTCGCGGCCGCGGATGTCGGGCAGCGGCACCACGACCTGGCGGTCGAAGCGGCCCGGGCGCAGCAGCGCGGGGTCGAGCACGTCGGGCCGGTTGGTGGCGGCGATCACGATGATGCCCTGGCCGGTTTCGAAGCCGTCCATTTCCACCAGCATCTGGTTCAGGGTCTGTTCGCGCTCGTCGTTGCCGCCGCCCAGGCCGGCGCCGCGCTGGCGGCCGACCGCGTCGATTTCATCGATGAAGATGATGCAGGGGGCATGCTTCTTGGCGTTCTCGAACATGTCGCGCACGCGGGCCGCGCCCACGCCCACGAACATCTCGACGAAGTCCGAACCCGAGATGCTGAAGAAAGGCACCTTGGCCTCGCCGGCGATGGCGCGCGCCAGCAGGGTCTTGCCGGTACCCGGCGAGCCCACCATCAGCACGCCGCGCGGAATGCGGCCGCCCAGCTTCTGGAATTTCGAGGGGTCGCGCAGGAAGTCGACCAGTTCCTGGACGTCTTCCTTGGCCTCGTCGCAGCCCGCGACGTCGGCGAAGGTGACGGTGTTGGAGTTCTCGTCCAGCATGCGCGCGCGCGACTTGCCGAAGTTGAACGCGCCGCCGCGCCCGCCGCCCTGCATCTGGCGCATGAAGAATATCCAGACGCCGATCAGCAGCAGCATCGGGAACCACGAAACGAAAATGCTCATGAAGAGCGAGGGCTCTTCCTTGGCCTTGCCCGACACCTGGACGCCGTACTTCATCAGATCGCTGACCAGCCAGAGGTCGCCGGGGGACGTGATGCTGTAGGGACGGCCGTCGCTGGGCGTGACGCTCAGCACGTCGCCCTGGATATCCACTTTCTGGATGCGCCCGGCCTTGGCCTCCTCCATGAACTGGGAGTAGGACACGGTGTCCTGCGGACGGGTACGGCCCTCGAACTGCTTGAAGACCGTAAACAGGACGAATGCGATCACCATCCAGACCGCGACTTTGGAGAACATATTGTTCAAGGTCGATCTCCTACTTGATTGCCGATCGGTCGACCTGCCGGGAAATGCCCGGCCCGATCGGACACTAAGTCCGATTCTACTATTGTCGGCCGCCGGGATTCTTCAGCCCTACCCCCACGAGAAAGGTCTCGGAGGATTTGTCCCGCGACGCCTTGGGCTTGCGTTCCACCACCCTGCGGAAAGTCTGCTTGAAACTCTGCACGATCTGGGAAAAGCCGCTGCCGTGAAAAGCCTTCACGATCAGCGCCCCGTCGGGCTTGAGGTGCTCTTGCGAGAATTCCCGTGCCAGATCGCACACATGCTGGATACGCGCCGAGTCCGCGGCACCGACCCCCGATAGATTGGGGGCCATGTCGGAAATCACAAGGTCCACCGGCTGGCTGCCCAGCAGGGCCTCGAGCTGGCGCAGCACCTCTTCCTCGCGGAAATCGCCCTGGATGAACTCCACCCCGGCCACCGGCTCCATGGGAAGCAGGTCCAGCGCGATGATCCGTCCCCGTATCGTACCCTGCGGGCCGGCCAGGCGCTCGCGGGCGACCTGGGACCAGCTGCCGGGCGCCGAACCGAGGTCGATGACCACGTCGCCCGGGCGCATGAGCTTCTCGGTATCCAGGATCTCGGTCAGCTTGAAGGCGGCCCGGGCACGGTATCCCTTCTGCTGCGCGAGCTTCACATAGGGATCGTTGATGTGCTGGTGCAACCAGTTCTTCGAAAACTTGTTCTTGGCCATATCTGCCCGGTCTTCCGGGTCGGTATCGATTCAAATCAATGCGGCATTGCCGCGCTATCCGGAGCATACTGCGGACCAGGGCCTGTTCCCTCTAGCCATCGCGCCGTTGGCCCGGCTCCCGTACAATCTCGTCATGCCAGTCCTAGACATCAACTCGACACTGCGCAGCGCCCTTCGCGCCGCTGCCCACCCGCTCAAACCGGTCGTCCTCATCGGCGACAAGGGCCTGAGCGAAGCCGTCCTGCAGGAAATCGACCGCAACCTCTCGGCGCACGGCCTGATCAAGGTCCGCGCCGGCGGCGAAGACCGCGCCACGCGGGACGAACTGCTCTACCAGATCTGCGGCGAACTTTCCTGCGCGCCCGTCCATCACCTGGGCAAGGTCTTCATCCTGTACCGCCCGACCGAGCGCGATCCCGACGCGGCCGACCTGCTGGGCGCCCGCAAGCCCAAGTCGGACGTATCCACGCTGGGTACCGGCGCGCGCAAGGCCAACGAAGCCCACCTGCCCAAGAAACTGGCGGTGGCCGGCAAACCCGTGGCGCCGGCCCGCACCCGCGCGGAACGTCAGGACCGCGCCGAGCGCGACGACGGCCCCATGACCGCCCGGGAACGCTACCTGGGCACGGACAAGCGCCAGCGGCCTTCCACCCACGAGGAAACCGGTTCGCGCCGGGGCGCCGCGCGCACCACGCCGGCACGCCGGCCCTCGGGCCTGAGCTCCACGCTGGGCGCGGCCCGCAAGACCGCGTCGGGCAAGCCGGCAGCCAAGCGGGCGGGCAGCGCGCTGTCGCTGCGCGCCGGCGCCCGCGCGCGCCCGGCCGAAGGCGGTCAACGCACGACCGCCACCAGCCGCAAGCCCAGAACCGCCACCAAGAAGTAAAGCACGCTCGACACCCCGTGCCAGGTCCCGAAATCCGCCCAGGCGGGTACGGCCTGGCCGGCGGCGATCAAGGCCCGCCCGTAGTCCATCACGGGCCGGGTGCCGAAATACCCCAATCCCACTCCCACGGCCATGACCAGCACGGTGCGGCGCCCCGCCGCTCCCAGCGGCAACCCGCGCCCCAGCCGGTCCAGCAGCAGCATCAGCAAGGCCATCAACAGCCCGCCATAGGCCAGCAGCCGGAACAACGACCCCGCCGTCGCCGCCGCGCGCATGGGCTCGAGCTGCGAAAACAACAGCGGCACCACCAGTAGCCCGATCGTCCAGAGCGCCCCACACCACAGCGCCGCCAACAGCCGCACCACCGTAGCCATCAATCAGCCTCCAGGGCAGACCAACACATTGAATCAGGACACGCCCCCCTCAAGCCCAGGATGCGGTGGATCCGGCTTCGCCGGGCCGCCCCAAGGCGGGTCCCGGCCCCCTTGGGGGGCTGCCGCGTAGCGGCTGGGGGCCCGCCATTCTGGGCGCGCGCAAGCGCGTAGGGGGGACTAGATATACCGGACGTCCAGAACCTCGTATTCCCGGATGCCCGACGGCGCCTGCACCTCGGCCACGTCGCCGACCGACTTGCCGATCAGCGCCCGGGCGATGGGGCTGGACACCGAGATCAGGTTGGACCGGATGTCGGCCTCGTCGTCGCCCACCACCTGGTAGGTGACGCGCTCGCTGGACTCCAGATCCTCGAGGTCGACCGTGGCGCCGAACACGATGCGGCCGTCCGCGTCGAGCTCGACCGGGTCGATGATCTGCGCGTTCGACAGCTTGGCCTCGAGTTCCTGGATGCGCCCTTCGATGAAGCCCTGCTTTTCCTTGGCGGCATCGTATTCGGCGTTCTCGGACAGGTCCCCCTGGGCGCGGGCGTCGGCAATCGCGGTGATCACGGCGGGACGTTCCACCGTCTTCAGTCGATGCAGCTCCTGCTTCAGGCGCTCGGCCCCGCGCAAGGTCAGCGGAATGGCAGCCATGTGTACTTCCTTTACGTCTGTTGGATTTCCCCACCCCCACGAAAGCGCAAGCTGGCGCCCGCCGCACCGTGAGCGCGGCCAGGAATGGCGAAAGTGAAAAATAAAACCCCGGCTCGATCAGGAACCGGGGCGATCAATGTAGATTGTCCAAAAACTCAGGGGAACAAGCAAGCGCCCTCGGGCAAACTTTACCGTTTGAAAACCAAGGGTTAACCCCTAATAAAGAAAACATCCCCGCCCACCTGCTCTATCCTGACTCTCGGTTTCTGCCTACACGTCACATCCAACTCGGGGGATTGCCATGTTCGAGAACACACCACGCATGAGCTATGTGAGCGATCAGTTTACGATCTGGGGGCCACGCATTCTGATCGCGATCGTCATCCTGGTCGCCACCCATTTCATCGCGCGCGGCGTGAAATGGGCCGTCGTGCGGGGCGTAGGCGCCCTACCCGTCCTCACCCGGTCCACCAATCGTTCAGGAGAGACCCTGGCCACCTCCCTGGGCACGCTGGCCTACTGGATCGTCTGGCTGGTCGGGCTGATCGTCGCCATGCAGCCGCTGGGGTTGGACCAGGCGATGTCCCCCATCCATGTCCTGACCAACCAGGTCTTCGCCTACGCCCCCCAACTGGTGGGCGCGGCCCTGATCTTCTGCGTCGGGCTGATCTTCGCCAAGATCGTCCGCAACATCGTCGAGGCGGCCCTGGGAGCGATCAACTTCGAGCGCATCGGATCCAGGCTGGGCCTGTGCCAGTCGGCCGACAAGCCAGCCGGCGACGGCCAGTGCGCGGACTCGCTGGTGCGCGTGTGCGGCGCCGTCGTCTTCACGCTGATCATCATCCCCGTGTCGATCGCGGCCCTGCAGACGCTGGGCATTTCCTCGATCGCCGACCCTGCCGTCGCGGTGCTCCAGACCGTGCTGGCGGCGATTCCGCGCGTGGTGGCCGCCGCGTTGCTCCTGGCCATTGCCTTCGTCATCGCCCAATGGGTGCGCCAGCTGGTCGCCAGCACCCTGGCTTCGCTGGGCTTCGACCGCGCCCTGGGCAGCCTTGGCGCCTTCAGCCCGGCGACGAAACCGTCGTCGGTCGCGGCCCTGATCGCCCTGGTCGCCATCATGCTGTTCGCGGCGGTCGAGGCGGCCAGCCTGCTGGCCTTCGACGCCGTGGCGGTGATGCTGACTCAGGTCACCGAACTGGGCGGCCAGGTCGTCTTCGGCAGCGTCATCATCCTGGTAGGCGTCATCATGGGACGCATCGTCGCACGCATCGTGGGCGATTCCGTCGGCGAGAGCGGGCTGCCCTCGATCCTGAAATACGCCGTCATCGCGTTGGCGGTGGCCATAGGCCTGCGCTTCATGGGGCTGGCCAACGAGATCGTGAACCTGGCTTTCGGGTTGATCCTGGGCGCCGCGGCGGTGGCGTGCGCGCTGGCGTTCGGGCTGGGGGGCCGCCAGACCGCTCATCAACTGCTGCAGAAATGGACATCGGGGAACCGGCTGCTCACCCCCGAGGATGGGGATGAGCAGCCCCGCCCGCCCGAGACCAGGCTCTGATCCGGGGCAGGCACCGCCGGTGGGGTCAGGCCACCGAGCGGTGCAGCTCTTGCAGCGAATACACCTGCAGGCCGGCTCCCTGGCGCATGTACTGCATACCCTCGACCGCCGCCCAGGCACCCGCCACCGTCGTGTAGTAGGTCACGCGCGAGGCCAGCGCCGAGGTCCGGATGGCCCGCGAATCGGCGATCGCGTTGCGGCGCTCTTCCACGGTGTTGATCACCAGCGCGACTTCGCCGTTCTTGACCATGTCGACGATGTTGGGCCGGCCCTCGGTGACCTTGTTGACGACCTTCACCGGGATGCCGGCGGCCTCGATGGCGGCCGCCGTGCCGCGCGTGGCGACCAGCGAGAAGCCCAGGCCGTGCAGGCCGCGCGCAACCGCGATGACCTTGCCCTTGTCTTCGTTCTTGACGCTGATGAAGGCGGTGCCGCTTTCCGGCAGGCGCACGCTGGCCGCGAGCTGCGACTTCACGAAGGCCTCGCCGAAGCTCTCGCCCACGCCCATCACTTCGCCGGTGGACTTCATCTCGGGCCCGAGGATGGTGTCCACGCCCGGGAACTTGACGAAGGGGAACACCGCCTCCTTGACCGAGAAGTACTTGGGCACGATTTCCTCGCCCAGGCCCTGGTCGTCGAGCGAGCGGCCGGCCATCGCGCGGGCGCCGATCTTGGCCAGCGGCAGCGAGGTCGCCTTCGAGACGTAGGGCGCGGTACGCGAGGCGCGCGGATTCACTTCCAGCACGTAGACGGTGCCCTGCTGGATCGCGAACTGCACGTTCATCAGGCCGACCACGTTCAGCGCGCGAGCCATCAGGCCGGTCTGGCGCTTGATTTCCTCGATCAGCTCGGCCGACAGCGAGTACGGCGGCAGGCAGCAGGCGGAGTCGCCCGAATGCACGCCGGCCTGCTCGATATGTTCCATCACGCCGCCGATGAAGACGCGCTTGCCGTCGGACAGGCAGTCCACGTCGACTTCGATGGCGTCGTTCAGGAAACGGTCCAGCAGCACGGGCGAGTCATTGCTGACCTTGACCGCCTCGCGCATGTAGCGCTCGAGGTCCTTCTGCTCGTGCACGATTTCCATCGCGCGGCCGCCCAGCACGTAGCTGGGGCGCACCACCAGCGGATAGCCGATGTCCTGGGCATGCGCCAGGGCCTCGGCCTCGGTGCGCGCCGTGCGGTTGGGCGGCTGGCGCAGGCCGAGCTTGTGCAGCAGCTTCTGGAAGCGCTCGCGGTCCTCGGCGATGTCGATGGATTCCGGGCTGGTGCCGATGATGGGCACGCCGTTGGCTTCCAGCGCCTTGGCCAGCTTCAGCGGGGTCTGGCCGCCGTACTGGACGATCATGCCGACCGGCTTTTCCTTGTCGACGATCTCGAGCACGTCTTCCAGCGTGAGCGGCTCGAAATACAGCCGGTCGGACGTGTCGTAGTCGGTCGACACGGTTTCCGGGTTGCAGTTGACCATGATGGTCTCGAACCCGTCCTCGCGCAGCGCCATGGCGGCGTGCACGCAGCAGTAGTCGAACTCGATGCCCTGGCCGATGCGGTTCGGTCCGCCGCCCAGGACGATGATCTTCTTCTTGTCGGTGGGGTTGGCCTCGCACTCTTCCTCGTAGGTCGAGTACATGTAGGCCGTATGCGTGGCGAACTCGGCCGCGCAGGTGTCGACGCGCTTGTAGACCGGACGCACGTCGTACTGGTGGCGCAGCTTGCGCACCTCGGTCTCGGTGGTGTCCAGCAGGTAGGCCAGGCGGCGGTCGGAGAAGCCCTTGCGCTTGAGCTTCCAGAAGGTGCCGCGATCGAGATCGGCCAGCGTCTTCTTCTCGAGCGCCAGCTCGATGTCGACGATTTCCTTGATCTGCGCCAGGAACCACGGATCGATGTGGGTGAGCTGCTGCACTTCCTCGAGCGAGAAGCCCTGGGCGAAGGCGTCGCCCACGTACCAGATGCGCTCGGGACCGGGCTCGCCCAGTTCGACCTCGATGCGCTCGCGGTCGGTGGTCTTCTGGTTCAGGCCGTCCACGCCCACTTCCAGGCCGCGCAGCGCTTTCTGGAACGACTCCTGGAAGGTACGGCCGATGGCCATCACCTCGCCCACGGACTTCATCTGCGTGGTCAGGTGGGCATCGGTCTGCGGGAATTTCTCGAACGCGAAACGCGGCACCTTGGTGACCACGTAGTCGATGGTGGGCTCGAACGAAGCGGGCGTCGCGCCGCCGGTGATGTCGTTGCGCAGCTCGTCCAGCGTATAGCCGACCGCCAGCCGGGCCGCCACCTTGGCGATGGGAAAACCCGTGGCCTTCGAGGCCAGCGCCGACGACCGCGACACGCGCGGGTTCATCTCGATCACGATCATGCGGCCGTTGGCCGGGTTGACCGCAAACTGCACGTTCGAACCGCCGGTGTCCACGCCGATCTCGCGCAGCACCGCGATCGAGGCGTTGCGCATCAGCTGGTATTCCTTGTCGGTCAGCGTCTGCGCCGGCGCGACCGTGATCGAGTCGCCCGTGTGGATACCCATGGGGTCCAGGTTTTCGATGGAGCAGACGATGATGCAGTTGTCGGCCTTGTCGCGCACGACCTCCATCTCGAATTCCTTCCAGCCGACCAGCGATTCCTCGATCAGGAGCTCGCTGGTGGGCGAGGCCTCCAGGCCGCGGCGGCAGATGGTCTCGAATTCCTCGGCGTTGTAGGCAATGCCGCCGCCCGTGCCGCCCAGCGTGAAGCTGGGCCGGATCACGACCGGGAAGCCGCTGGTGCCGGTCTGCTCGGCGATGCGGCGCTGCATGTCCCAGGCTTCGTCCATGGTGTGCGCGACGCCCGACTTGGCCGACTCCAGGCCGATGCTGGTCATCGCGTTCTTGAACTTCTGGCGGTCTTCGGCCTTCTCGATCGCGTGGGCGTTGGCGCCGATCAGCTCCACGCCGTACTTGGCCAGCACGCCGTGCTTGTCGAGGTCCAGCGCGCAGTTCAGCGCGGTCTGCCCGCCCATGGTGGGCAGCAGCGCGTCGGGGCGCTCTTTCTCGATGATCTTTTCGACCACCTGCCAGGTGATGGGTTCGATGTAGGTGACGTCGGCCGTTTCCGGATCCGTCATGATCGTGGCCGGGTTGCTGTTGACCAGGATCACCTTGTAGCCCTCGGCCTTCAGCGCCTTGCAGGCCTGCGCGCCCGAGTAGTCGAACTCGCACGCCTGGCCGATGACGATCGGACCGGCGCCGATGATGAGGATGGTATGGATGTCTGTACGCTTGGGCATGATGTTACGGTCAACCTTGTTGTTCAACGTGCTTCGCTAGAGCGTGAGGCCTGAAATTGCCGTCGCGGATCCGGGACGCCGCGGATCCGGCTTCGCCGGTCCGCCCGCGTCGCCCCTCGAGGGGCGCGCGAAGCGCGTAGGGGTGGGTTCATCCTTTGCTGTTTTGCATCAGCTGCACGAACCGATCGAACAGCACAACGATATCGTGGGGCCCCGGGCTGGCCTCGGGGTGGCCCTGGAAGCAGAACGCCGGCCGGTCGGTCAGCTCGAAGCCCTGCAGCGAACCATCGAACAGCGACACGTGCGTGACGCGCGTATTGGCAGGCAGGGTCTCGGGATCGACGGCGAAGCCGTGGTTCTGGCTGGTGATGAAGACCCGGCCGGTGGCGACGTCCTTGACCGGATGGTTGGCGCCGTGGTGGCCCAGCTTCATCTTCAGCGTCTTGGCGTTCAGCGCCAGGCCCATGAGCTGGTGCCCCAGGCAGATGCCGAACACCGGGATGCGGCGCTCGAAGAAGGCGCGGGTGGCCTCGATGGCGTAGTCGCAGGGCTCGGGATCGCCCGGGCCGTTCGACAGGAACACGCCGTCGGGGTTCAGGGCCAGCACCTCGGCGGCCGTGGTCTGCGCCGGCACCAGGGTGACGCGGCAGCCGCGGTCCACCAGCAGGCGCAGGATGTTCCACTTCACGCCGAAGTCATAGGCGACGACGTGGAAGCGGCCATCGCCCTTGGGCGCGTGGCCGGCGCCCAGGCGCCAGATGCCTTCGGTCCACTCGGCGGCCTTGTCCACCGACACGACCTTGGCCAGGTCCAGGCCCGACATGCCGGGGAACTCACGCGCCAGGCGCAGCGCTTCCTGTTCGTCGCCGCCGGCGTACACGCAGCCGTTCTGGGCGCCCTTGTCGCGCAGGATACGGGTAAGCTTGCGGGTGTCGATGCCGGCGATGCCCACGACGTTCTGCTGAACGAGATAGTCGGACAGCGAACGCTGCGAGCGGAAGTTCGACACGACCAGCGAATAATCGCGCACGACCAGGCCCGCCACGTGGACCTTGGCGGCCTCGCAGTCCTCGTCGTTGATGCCGGTATTGCCGATGTGGGGATAGGTGAGCGTTACGATCTGGCGGCTGTAGCTGGGATCGGTAACGATCTCCTGGTACCCTGTGATGGCGGTATTGAACACGACCTCGCCCACTGCATGGCCAGGCGCCCCGATGGACGTGCCACGAAAGATCGTGCCGTCGGCAAGCGCCAGTATTGCGGGGGTAGTCTCGGGAAAGAGAGACGGCAACAAGAGAGAATCTCCGAATGGAGTCCTCCTCCCGAGGGTACGCCAACAGGCGCCGCAAGGTGTCGGGCGGCACAACCCGGTCAGCCATTCTTGCGCAGCTTCCTGCGCGGGCCTGGCGCGGTGCCAACTCGCCACCGCCGCCGCCCTGCGGACACCGAAAAACGGGCACGGGACGGCGAATCGTGTGGCGGCACCAGGCCTTCGACGGCTACGGCTGCAAAAGATGATCTTGCAGCACGCGGTTGTACGAATCAGCAGCGGGGATCGGGGTACGCGCTAAGGGGAGGACGTGAAATTTGAACGTCAAACCTTACAATTATAGCTTATAGAACCTGTTATACGGAGGAACCGTGTCCAATCAGCTCGAAGCCCTGCGCCAGCATTCCGCCGTCGTCGCCGACACGGGCGACTTCGAAGCCATGCGGGCGTTCCGTCCCACCGACGCCACGACCAACCCGTCCCTGATCCTGAAGGCGGTGCAGAAGAGCGAATACCGGCCCCTGCTGGACCGGGTGGTGCGGGACCATGCGGGCGCTTCCACGGCCGAGCGGATGGACCGCCTGCTGGTGGCCTTCGGCCGGGCCATCCTGGACATCGTGCCGGGCCGGGTCTCCACCGAAGTCGATGCCCGCCTGTCCTTCGACACCCGCGCCACGGTCGAGCGCGCCCGCGCCATCATGGCGCTGTACGCGGCCGCCGGCATCCCCCGCGAACGAGTACTGATCAAGATCGCCTCCACCTGGGAGGGCATCCAGGCCGCGCGCGTGCTGCAAAGCGAGGGGGTGCGCTGCAACATGACCTTGCTGTTCTCGCTGGAGCAGGCCATCGCCTGCGCCGAGGCACACGTCCAGTTGATCTCCCCCTTCGTCGGCCGCATCTACGACTGGTACAAGAAAAACCAGAACGCGGCCTGGGACGAGGCGGCCAATGCCGGCAGCGCCGATCCGGGCGTGCAGTCGGTCCGGCACATCTACGAGCACTACAAGCGCGCCGGCGTCCCGACCGAGATCATGGGCGCCAGCTTCCGCAACGCCGGGCAGATCCTGGCGCTGGCCGGCTGCGACCTGCTGACCATCAGCCCCGAGCTGCTGGGCCAGTTGCAGGCGGCCGAGGGCGGAGTGCCCCGGCAATTGACGCCCCCGGACAGCACCGTGCCGCCCGGGGCGCCGCTGGGCGAGGCCGATTTCCGCTTCGCGCTGAACGAGAACGCGATGGCCACGGACAAGCTGGCCGAGGGCATACGCGCGTTCGTGGCCGATGCGCGCAAGCTCGATGGGCTGCTGGAAACGGCCTGAGCCGGCGCATGCCGTCAAACAAGGATAAACGCCGGATGCCGCCCACCGGACTTCGATGGCACAATTCGGCGGCCAGCCGTCTTGCCGGAGCCAGCCAGGCACTCCGGCCGCCAGCTATCCAGGGAAACACTTGACCTCGCCATCCGCCCCCTCTCCTCTCCTGTCCGTCCGGCAGATCGCCGCGATGCTGCGGGCCCGCGCGCCCCTGGTCGCGGCCGTCACCGCCGCCTGCCTGGTCGCGACGGCGGCGATCTCGCTGCTGCAAGCCTCCAAGTGGTCGGCCACGGCCAGCATCTACGTCGACTACCGCGAGAACGACCCCATCGCCGGCCGCAACTTCTCCGCGCTGCTCGACGACAGCTACCTCCAGACCCAGATCGACATGCTCAAGAGCCGGGCCATCGCCGAGAAGGTGGTGGACCAGTTGCACCTGGACGAGAGCGCCGATTTCCGCGAAGCGGCGGGCAAGGTGGGCGAGGCCAGGGCGCGCGACGGCCTGATCACCCGGATCATCAAGAACACCGAGGTTGCCAACAAGCGCGGCAGCCGGGTGCTGGAAGTCTCGTACACCGACCGGAACGCGGAATCGGCCCGCATCCACGCCCAGGCGGTGGTCGACGCCTATATCGCGCTGAGCCAGGGAATCGCCAACCAGGCCGCCCGTTCGCGCACCGAGCAATACACCGCGCAGCTGGAGCAGTTGCGCGGCCAGGTGGACACGATCCAGGAAAAGCTCAGCGCCTACCAGCGCGAGACCGGCGTCATCGACCTGCCCAACTCGGAAAGCCTGGAGGAACAGCGGCTGCGGCAGATGCAGGGCGAACTGGCCGAATACCAGGCCCAGCGCCAGCAGGCCGCGGCACAGCGCCAGACCACGCAGGCCATGATCAGGAACGGCATGCGTCCCGACGAGATCCCCGAGATAGGCAGCCTGCCGGTCATCAACGCCCTGAAGGACCGCCTGAACGCCGTGAACCAGCGCCTGCTGGAAGTGCAGGCCACCCTGGGCGTCAACCATCCGACGGTCAAGAGCCTGCGCCAGGAGCAGCAGAACCTGAGCGGCCAGCTGGCCCGCGAATCGCGCGCGGCGGTGGACCGCCAGGCCAGCGATTCGTCCCGCGTGGCCCTGCAGGAAGCCTCGCTGCAAGGCGCCATCGAGGAACAGCGCAAGAAAGTCTTCGACCTGATGCAATACCGCGACCGGATGGCGTCCTACCGCCAGCAGTTGGCGGGCGCCCAGCAGGTCTACAACGCCGCCGTGCAGAAGTACGACTCGCTGCTGATGGCCAGCAGCATCACCCTGCCCGGCGCGACCGTGCTGCGCCAGGCCGAAGCGCCCAGCGCCCCGTCCAACCCCGGCCTGCTGCGGTCCATGGCCCTGGGCGTGCCCGTCGGCCTGCTCCTGGGGCTGATGCTGGCGCTGGCGCTGGAACTGGCGTTCCGCCGCGTCCGCTGCGAGGACGACGTCACTCACGATCTCGGGCTGCCCGTGCTCGGCACCATCGGAGCCCAAGCATGACGCCCCCCATTTCCAACGACCACGGCCGCCTGGGAGAGCTGCTCCAGCAGGCTGGCCTGCTGACCCCGGAACAGGTGACGCGCATCGCCGCGGTCCAGGCCGAACAGGGGCTGCGCTTCGGCGAAGCGGCGGTCCGGCTTGGCCTGCTTACCGAGGAACAGATACGGACCGTGCTGGCCCAGCAATTCCGCTACGCGATCTCGGCTTCGCCGCAGTCCGGCGTCTCGCCGATGCTGTCCATCGCCCACGCGCCCTTCGGCCCCGAGGCCGAGGCCATCCGGCGGATCCGCACCCAGTTGGCGCTGCATTTCGGCGACCAGCGCCGGATCGCCTTCGCCGTGGTCAGCCCGGATGACGGCGAAGGCAAGAGCTACCTGGCCGCGAGCCTGGCCATCGCCTTTTCCCAGGCCGGCCTGCGCACGCTCTACATCGACGCAGACATGCGCGGACCGGACCGCCCCAGCCTGCTGGGCGTGCAACAGGGCACGGGGCTGTCGACCATGCTGGCCGGCCGCGCCGATGCCGAGGCCAGCCCGCCCCTGCCCGACTTCCCGCTGCTGCAGGTCATCGACCGGGGGCCGCGTCCACCCAATCCCACCGAGATACTCGGCACCTCGGCCCTGCGGCAGCTGATGCACGAACTCGACCAGCGTATCGACGCCTTCGTCGTCGATACGCCCTCGGCCACCTTGTCCGCCGATGCGCAGATCATCGCGGGCCAGGTGGGCTCGTGCGTGCTCGTGGCGCGCCAGCACCGCAGTTCGCTCAAGGCCATGCGCGCCGCCACGGGCCAGTTGCGCAGCGCCGGCGTCGAGATCCTCGGCGCGGTCTACAACGAATTCGCGGGCGCCCGGGGGGCTTCGGGACGAAAGCCGGGGCTTCTTTCGCGGAGTGCATGAGTTGGACGGCCCGGCCTCGGCGCGGCGCCTCGATCACTTCCTGATCGGCGCGCTGGTCGCGCTCTGCTTCATCTGCTCGCTGGTGCCGACGACCTTCCAGATGGGCGAACTCGGCCCCGAGGCGGGGCACCAGATCGCGGAAGGCTCGCTGCTGCGGCAGATCCAGTTCGGCACCATCTTCCTGACCGCCGGCTGGCTGGCCTACCGGCATCCCGCCGAGGCGCTGGGCATCTTCCGGCGCATGAATCCGTTCCTGATCCTGCTGCTGATCTATTGCGCGGCCTCGATCGCCTGGTCGCCGGCGCCCAACGTCACGATCAAGCGGGTCATCCTTCTGGGCGGCCTGCTGCTGACCGGCATCGTCATCTCCCCGCCCATCGCCACGCCGCGCCAGTTCTCCCATGCTCTGCTGGGCACCCTGTCGGCGCTGGTCGTGGTGTCCGCCTTTGTCGCCGTGGCGCTGCCCCACATCGGCGTCGACTTGTTCCTGGATGGCGCCTGGCGCGGCATCATGTGGCAGAAGAACCTGCTGGGCGCGGTGGCCGGGCTGTGCGTGATGCTGTGGCTGCGCGAATGCATGGAGCGGCGGCTGCCCCTGGGCCGCACGGTGGCGGCCACGCTGTTCAGCCTCTTCGTGCTGTTCATGTCCAAGAGCACGACGTCCATGGTGGTGACGGTGGTCGGCATCACCATCTATCTCGCGCTACGCCAGCGGTGGGTGCGGAACAGTCATGCGGGACTGATCGCCTCCCTGGTGGGGCTGTCGCTGCTGCTGGTACTCACCTACGTCTTCTATATCGCGACCGGGCGCCTGCCCACGTGGCAGGACGTGATCGCGCCGATCGCCACGCTGCTCAACAAGAGCCCCGACCTGACCGGCCGCACCGAAATCTGGCGACTGGTGCTGGTCGCCGCCCGGCAGCACCTGACCTTCGGCATCGGCTACGGCGCCTTCTGGATCGGGGAAGGCGGGCCGGCCCAGTTCATCGCGGACGAGTTCGGCTGGATGCCTTCGCACGGGCACAACGGCTACATCGACCTGCTGAACGAGCTCGGCATCGTCGGCCTCGTGCTTTTCATCGGATTGCTGCTGTGGCACCTGGTGTCGCTGTTCCTGCTGATGCGCGTCGACCGCGACGAAGCGGCCCTGCATCTGTCCATCCTGGTGCTGATGGTCATCAGCAATTTCTCGGAAAGTCAGTTCCTGCGGGACGTCTCGCTTCAGAACATGGTGTTGGTCTTCTCGTCCATTACCGTGTCGGCGCGGCTCCAGCTTGCCCGGCGGGACTCGCCATGACCGCGCCGCGCCTGGGGGCCTGGGTGATCGCCGCCGGCCTGTGCGCGCTCGCGCCGGCGCCCGCCACCGCCCGGGAGGCCGCTCCGGCGCCGTATCCCTATGCAATCGACGAGGATCGCCTGGGCGGCGCGCCCGATCAATCCGCCCTCGATCGACCGCTGTCCGGCGCCGACCGCATCGTCGCCCGGCAGGGCCACTTCTATGCCGTCGGCACCGACGGCATCCCGGGCACGCAAGACGACCGCCGGGTCCGCCTGTTCGGCATCAACCTGAGCTTCGGCGCCAACTTCCCGCCCGCCGGCGAGGCCCCCGCACTGGCGCGGCGGCTGCGCAAGCTGGGCTTCAACGCGGTCCGCCTGCACCACCTGGACTCGCTGCCGTCCGGCCCCGACGGCGCGCCCATCGGCATCCTGACCGCCGGCCCCCACCCGAGCTTCCACGCCGACGCGGTGGCCCGGCTGCGGGCCTTGATCGAAGCCCTGACGCGCGAAGGGCTGTACGTGAATCTGAACCTGCACGTGGGCTACCGGTTCCGGCCCGTGGTGGACGGCCTGCCGCGCCTGGACGCCGGCCGGGACTCGACCTCGATCGCCTCGCCGCTGCACGTGTACGCCTCCGCCCTGGTCGACCGTCAGGAGACCTATGCGCGTCAGTTGATCCGGCGCCTGGGCTTGAAAAACCATCCCGGCCTGGCCATGGTGGAGATCAACAACGAGGCCTCGCTGCTGTGGTCGTGGACCCGGCGCGGTGCCTGGGCCGAGGCAAGGCAGCGCCACTATGCTCCCGAACTGGAACGCCGCTGGCAGGCATGGCTGGTGGAACGCCACGGGTCGGTCGAGGCCGCGTGCCGCGCCTGGATCCATTGCCCGGGCGCCGTCTGGGCCGGCGCCCTGCCGGCGCCGGAGGACGAAGACGGCCCGGACGGGCCGCTGGACCTTGCTGCCCAGCGCGTGGACCGGATGCTTCAGCGCCTGGGCGTCGACCGCGCGCCGGGACGCGCGGCGCCTCCCCGCAAGAAGCGCGACTTCGTCCAGTTCCTGGCCGACACCGACGCGGCCTATTTCGCCCGGCTGCGTCGCGTGGTGCACGAGGAAACCGATCCGCGCGTGCCCGTCACCGGCACGCAGATGGCGTTCGGCGGCATCATGAATCTCTTCTCGCAGCGGGACATGGACTACGTGGACGAGCACGTGTACGTCGCCCACCCCGTCGCCGGCGGCGCGCAAGACCGCGCGGACGACTGGCGCATGGCGGCCGCGAGCGCGTCGGGCTCGTCCGAACTGTCCCGCCTGCTGGCCCTGTCGCTGCGGCGCGACGCCCTCAAGCCCTTCGTCGTCAGCGAATACAATCAACCCTATCCCAACCCCGGCGGCTCCGCGATACTCCCCATCATGGCGACCCTCGCTTCGCTGCAGGACTGGGACGGGCTGTTCTTCTTCGACTACGCGGACCAATGGCCGCCGCCGGAGGGGCCGACACGCTTCTCGCTGGCGGGAGACTGGGGCAAGCTGGCCCTGGCCGGACAAAGCGCCCTGCTGTTCCGCTCGGCGTACGTCCGTCCCCTGGCGCGCAGCCTCGATCTTCCCCTGCCCGAATCCGCCGCGCTCGACATCGCGCAGTCGACCGCGGCTGACGCGCTCGAACGCAGCGTCGAGCGCCGGCTGTCCGTCGTTCCCGCGCACGCATGGTCGTTCCGGCTGGCCCAGGCGCCGGGCGCCGACGATGCGTCCTGGACGCCCCCTCCGCCTTCCGGTCAGGCCACGCCCGACGGACAGGTGCACCATGACCCGGCGCAAGGACTCGTCATCGTCGATACCCCCCAAGCATGGGGAGTGTTCGGCCCGCTGGCCGGCCGCCTGTCCGCGCCGGGCATCTCGGTTCGGCCCACCGGTCCCGCGGCCCCGCTGTCGCTGCTGCTGACCCCCCTGGATGGACAGGCCCTGGCCGATTCCGGCCACATGCTGCTGACCGTGGGCAGCGCCACCGCCGGCAGGCAGCCGGGCTCCCAGCCGCCGCGTCCCAAGCGCGTGATTCCCTACCCCGGCAAGCCGGGGTGGATCACGCTCGAGCCCGATGCGGGCGCGGCCGGTCCGTCGGCGCCGCGCGCCACCCTCGGCCCCACCTGGCTTGCCCGCCATCCGCTGGAGCTCGAGATCGCCACGCCGGACCGCCCGGTCGCCGTCTACCCTCTGGACGGCGCGGGGCGGCGCATGGCGCCCCTGCCCACGGTGGCTGCCGGCGACCAGGCCGTGCGCGTGCGCCTGTACGCGGCGCCCGAACAATCCAGCCCGTGGTTCGAGATCGTCCGAGGCACCGCCGGACAGGAGACCCGTCCGTGAACTCACGCGATCTGCGCATCGAGACCTTGCGCGGCCTGGCCTGCATCCTGCTGGTGGCCTACCACGTGATCGGCGACGACGTGCGCGGCCTGCGCCTGCCCGACGATGCATGGCTGCGGTGGTTCTCGGACAGCCTGGTGTACCTGCGCATGCCGCTGTTCACCTTTCTGTCCGGCTATGTCTATGCCATGCGCCGGCCCGCCCAGGCCGGCGATTTCGTGCCCTTCTTCCGCGGCAAGGTGCGACGGCTGCTGCTGCCGCTGCTGATGGTGGGACAGATCTACCAGTACGTGCAGCGCCATGTCGGCGAAGTCAACGTCGAACACGATGGCTCGTGGTTCCGGTTCATGTTCTACGCCTACGACCACTTCTGGTTCCTGCAGGCGCTGTTCCTGATCTTCATCGTCATCTACGTCCTGGACGTCTCCGGAGCCGGCCGCAATCGCCGCTGGCTCTGGACGGTCACGCTGCTGGCCTTCCTGGTCCTGCCGCACATCCGGTTCGCCGCCAATCCGTTCTCGATCAACGGTGCGTTCTACCTGCTGCCCTACTTCCTGCTGGGCGTCGCGCTGCGCCGCACGCCTGGCCTGGACGCGCCCGCCTCGCTGCCGCGCTACTGGCTGCCCTGCGCGGCCGCGGCCCTGCTCGTCTGCCTCGTCTGGCACCAGGCCAGCCTGGCCGGCTGGAACGTTCCGCACCTGTCGGCCGACGCCCTGTCGGGGCAGTTGTACTCCGCCGTCAGCATTGCGTTCCTGTATTCGATCGCCTGGCAATGGAAGCCGCTGGTGCGCATAGGCGGCTACTCCTATTCCATCTACCTGTTCCATGTGTTCGGCACCGCCGGCAGCCGCATCCTGCTCACCCACTTGAACGTGCACGAACCGGTGGTGCTGTTCGTCTGCGGCCTGGCCTCCGGCATCCTGCTGCCCATCCTGCTGGAGATCGTGTTCGACCGCTGGGGCATCACGCGGCTGCTGTTCCTGGGCAAGGCCTATGTCCGCGGCGGCTCCGCCCGCCGCACCGGAGTCCAGCATGAATGAGCCGCCCCGCATCGCGGTCTGCATCGCCACCTACCGGCGCGCCGAGCGCCTGGACGCGCTGCTGGGCGATCTTGCCGGACAGACGCTCGGGCCGGGCCAGGTGGTCGTGGTGGACAACGATCCGGCCGGCAGCGCGCGCGCCGTGGTCGAGGCTCGCCGGGCGACGTTTCCGGCGCCCCTGGTCTACGACATCCAGCCGGAAAAGAACATCTCGCTGACGCGCAACCGCTGCGTGGCCCATGCGCGCGCGGACTGGCTGGCCTTCGTCGACGACGACGAGCGCGTGGGCTCGACGTGGCTGCAGGCGCTGTACGCCGCCGCCCTGGACCATGCCGCCGATGGCGTGCTGGCCCCCGTGGTGCCGGTCGTGCCCGCGGACGCGCCGGCCTGGATCCGGCGTGGCGGGTTCTACGACGGCCCCCGGATGGCGACGGGCTCGCTCGTGCCGCTGAACGTCATGCGCATCGGCAACGCCCTGATCGCGGCGCGGTGGCTGGCCGGCCAGGAGGCGGCGGGGCCGTTCGATCCCTCGTTCGGGCTGACCGGCGGCGAGGACGGCGACCTGCTGATGCGGCTGGTCGGCCAGGGCGCCCGGATCGTCTGGAGCGACGAGGCGGTGGCCACCGAGGACGTGGTGCCGTCCCGCCTGCGCCTGAAATGGATCCTGGCGCGCGCCTTGCGCGGGGGCCAGGACTATGCCCGCCACTTCCTGGAAGGCAAGCTTGGCGGCTCGGGACTCACGCACAAGCTGCTGTTCTTTGCCCGCGCCCTGGCGCAGGCGCTGGCCGCGCTGCTGCTGGCCCTGGTCACGCTGCCCACCGGCCTGCACCGCAGCGCGCACTGGCTCGCGCGCGCCTGTGCGAATGCCGGCAAACTGTCCGTGCTCGCGGGCTGGCATTATCGCGAATATGCCTGAGGATCCATTCGTGGGACTGATCTATTTCCTGCTTTGCCTGGCGGCCGTTCCCGCCACCATTTCCTGCCTCTACCTGGGCCTGATGACGCTGTTGTCATGGCGCGCGCCCACGCCGCAGCCGGCGTCGCGCTCGCTGCGCTTCGACATCCTGGTCCCCGCCCACAACGAGGCCGCCGTGATCGAACGCACGGTCGCCAGCCTGCGGCAGATCGACTGGCCCACCGACTGCATGCGCGTCGTCGTGATCGCCGACAACTGCGCCGACGACACCGCGCAACTGGCCGCGGCCGCGGGTGCCACGGTCATCGAGCGCCGCGACGAGACGCTGCGCGGCAAGGGCTATGCGCTGGCCCATGGCATCGCCCACAGCGCCGCGGGACGATGGGCGGACGCCATCGCCGTGGTCGATGCCGATACGGTGGTCTCGCCCAATTTCCTGTCGGCCTTCGCCGCGCGCATCGAGCAAGGCGCACAGGCCCTGCAAGCCAACTACGGCGTGCTGAATCCCGACGACTCCTGGCGCACGCGCATCATCACCATCGCCTACGGCGCCTTCCATGCGGTCCGTGGGCGTGCCCGGGAACGGCTGCGCGTTTCCTGCGGCCTGCGCGGCAACGGCATGGGTTTCACCCATGCGCTGCTGCGCGACCACCCGTTCCGCTCGGTCTCGCTGACCGAGGACCTGGAACAGGGGATCGTCCTGGGCCTGGAGGGCATCCGCGTCTGGTACGTGGACGAGGCCCACGCCGACGCCGAGCTGGTAGCCTCGGGATCGGCCTCCGTCTCGCAGCGCCAGCGCTGGGAAGGCGGCCGCTTCGCTGTCATCCGGATCTACACCGGCAGGCTGCTGCGCGCCGGACTGACTCGGCCGGACCGCATCTGCATGGATCTCGCGCTGGACCTGCTGACCCTGCCCATCGGCTACGTCGCGCTGGAAATCGGCGCCCTGCTGGTGCTCGCGCTGCTGGCCGCGCTGGTCACGCCCGCTGCCTGGGCCTGGGTGGGCTGGGCGGTCCTGATGGGCATCATCCTGGGCGCGCACATCCTGCGTGGCTGGCAACTGGGGCCGCTGGGCCCGCGAGCGCTGCTCGACCTGGCGCGCGCGCCGTTCTTCGTGCTGTGGAAACTCCATGCTCTCCTGCGGCGGCGCGGGGAACAGGGCTGGGTCAAGACCCGGCGCGACGGGCAATGACAGGCTCGCCATTCTCTTCCCGGCTGGTACGGCTGTTCGGCAGCTCGATCGTCGACCAGGCGCTGCTGTCCGGCGCCAACTTCCTGGTCGGGCTCATCCTGATCCGTTATGCCAGCGAGACCCAGTACGGGTACTACGTGCTGGCCTTCAACGGCATGATGCTCGCCACCACGCTGCAAGGCACCTTCATCTCGACGCCGCTGGTGATACGCCTGCCCGGCCTGGACGCCGACGCACGCCGGTCGTGGATCGGCGGCCTGTGGCGGGACCAGCGGCGCTGGACCCTGGCCGGCAGCGCCGTGGCGCTGACCGCCATCGGGCTGGCCTGGGCGATGGACGCGCTGCAGCCCGACGCCCTGCCCGTCTGCATCGCGGCGGTCGCCCTGCTGGCCGCCGCGACCTACCGGGAATATTTCCGCGGCATCCTGCTCGTCTACCAGCGGCCGCACGCGGTCCTGGCCGCCGACACGGTCTACGTGGCGGGCCTGATCGCCGGGGGCCTGCTGGCCATGAACCAGCCCATCGCCGCCACGATCGCGCTGGGCGGTGCCGCGCTGTCCGCGCTGGCCTGCGGCAGGCTGCTGCGCCGCGCACTGCGCGACGACATGGATGCCGGCGCCCCGCCGGGCCGCATGCGCGAGATCGCCCACGTCGGCTTCTGGGCGGCCTCGGGCGGCGTCATCTACTGGCTGTTCAACCAGGGCTACAGCTTCCTGGCCGCGGCCACGCTGGACCTGACTGCCGTGGCCGCCCTGGCCGCGTCCCGGCTCGTCATGATGCCCGTGAACCTGGTGACGGCCGGCGTGCAGAAGCAATTGACGCCCATCGCCTCGGGCTGGCTGCACGAGCTCGGGCCGCGCGCAACCGCACGGCGCCTCGCGCTGTTCTCCGCCATCCTGGGGACGATGACGCTGGCCTACCTGGGCATCGCCTGGCTGCTGCGCGACTGGATCTTCATCGACCTGATGCGCAAGGATTTCGCGCAGCGTGACGTCCTGTTCCAGCTGTGGGCCGCCGTCTTCCTGGTCATGTCGCTGCGGGACCCGCTGATGCTTCTGCTGTTGCTGCGGCAGCGGCTGCGCCTGCTGACCGCCATCACGCTGGGATCGGCGCTGCTGTCGCTGGCCATCTGCTATGCGGCGATGCTGCGCTGGGGCGCGACCGGCGCGCCGTTCGGCGTTCTATGCGGCGAACTGTTCTACATCACCGCCGTCCTGGTCTGCACGCGCGCCGAGATGCGCCGCGCCGAGACGGCGGCCGGCACGCGGGAGGCCTTGCCGTGACCCGGGCCATCCCCATCCTGATGTACCACCAGATCGACGCGATGCCGCCCGCGGGCACGCCGTTCCGGCATCTGACGGTCACGCCGGCCGCGTTCGCCGCGCAGATGCGCTGGATGCACAGGCTGGGCTATCGCGGCCTGTCGATG
Source organism: Pigmentiphaga sp. H8 (assembly GCF_003854895.1). Lineage (NCBI taxonomy): Bacteria > Pseudomonadati > Pseudomonadota > Betaproteobacteria > Burkholderiales > Alcaligenaceae > Pigmentiphaga > Pigmentiphaga sp. H8. The sequence continues at coordinate 4,035,714 of NZ_CP033966.1, forward strand.
CGGGACCTGCAACCCTATCTGTCGGGCGAACGGCGGGGCCAAGTGTTCGGGATCACCTTCGACGACGGCTATCTGAACGTGCTGCGCCACGCGCTGCCCGTGCTGCGCGACGTAGGGTTCAGCGCGACCAACTACGTGGTGGCCAACCGCGTGGGCGGAACGAACGACTGGGACGCCGCGCACGGCATCCGGCAGGTGCCCCTGATGTCGGCCGACGAGCTGCGGCAATGGGCCGAGGCGGGCCAGGAGATCGGTTCGCATACGACCGACCACGTGGACCTGACCCGGCAGGAGCCCGAACAGGCGCGGGCGCAGATCGCCGGCTCCCGCCAGCGGCTGCAGGCCCTGACGGGCCAGCCCGTGGATGCCTTCTGCTTCCCCTATGGACGCTACGACGAACGGCACGCCGAACTGGCGCGCGAGGCTGGCTATCGCACCGCGACCACCATCCAGCGCGGGCGCGCCAGGGCGGGGGACGACGCCTGGCAGTTGCCCCGGATCACGGTGGACGGCACGGCCGGTTTGGCAGCTTTCCTGGCGCAACTGCTGACGCCCTACGAGGACTGGCGCGCGGGCTGGCAACGGTTCAAGCGGGCAAGGCCCCATCGGCATGGCTGACCCGACCGTGCCCCAGCTGCCGCGCCACGCGCACATCGACGTCGCCAAGGGGATAGGCATCGCGCTGGTGGTCCTGGGCCACGGCTGGTGGCTGTTCGATTCGCGGCCCCGGCTGCTCGACGTCATCACCTCCTTCCACTTGCCCATCTTCCTGTTCCTGTCCGGCGTCCTGCTGCACCCCGAGCGCTCGTGGCCGGCGTTCGCGGCGGGCCGGGCCCAGGCCCTGCTCAAGCCGTATTTCACGGTGCTGCTGGTGCTGGCCGTGGCGGCGGTGGCGCTGCGCGGCCAGCGCTTCATCGACCGTGCCGCCGCCATGCTCTACGGCAACGGCGAGACGCTGACCTGGATTCCGATGTGGTTCCTGCCCTATGCGTGGCTGGTCATGCTGGCGACCTACTGGCTGATCCAGCGGCGCGCGGTGGCCGAGCGCGCGGCGGTACACACGGCGCTGCTGCTGGCGCTGGCCTGGGGCGGCGCGCTGGCCGTCCCGCTGGCCTGGGACCTGCCCGTCTCGCTGTTCGGCCAGCAGATCGTCGTGCGCGGCCTGCCCTTCAGCGTCGACCTGCTGCCCATAGGCTGCTTCTTCATGCTGCTGGGCTACGCCTTGCGCCGCCACGTGCTGGCCGATACCGGCCGGGCGACGCGCATCGCGTGCTGGGCAGCCCCCATCGCGTTCCTGGCCTGGCATGCCCTGGTGCCCGCCTCGCTCGACCTGAACCTGCGACGCTACGACGATCCGCTGCTGTCCACGGTGGCAGCACTGATCGGCATCGCCGGCGCGCTGGCCGTGGCCCGCGCCCTGGCCCCGGCGCGCGGGCTGGGCCCGATGCTCGGCTACCTGGGCAAGGCCTCGCTGTTCATCCTGATCTTCCACCAGCCCGTGCAGACCGCGGCCTGGCAGGCACTTCATCCCGCTCTGGGCACCGCCGGCGCGGCCCTGCTGGCCTGGCTGGCCGGACTGGCGCTACCCACCCTGTTTTTCGCCGCGGCCGGCCGCGTCGCGCCGCTGCGCGCCCTGCTGCTGCCCGCGCCGCGCGCCGCCGGGCCGGACGCAAGAAGGAACTGAACATGGAAATCCGCTCCATCCAGCACTTGCGGGCGATCGCGGCGCTGATGGTCGTCGTCTTCCACCTGCATCCGCAGCTGGCCCGCATGGGCTACGAGGGCGCCTGGCCCGACTGGCTGTCCAACGGCGTGGACATCTTTTTCGTGATCAGCGGCTTCATCATGTGGACCACGACCACGGGCCGCCCGGTCACGCCCCTGGACTTCTACCGCCGGCGCATCGTCCGCATCGTGCCGCTGTACTGGCTGATCACCTCCGTCGTCGTAGCGATCATGCTGGCGGCGCCGCATCTGCTGCAGTCCGCACGCTTCGACCTGCCACACGTGCTGGCCTCGTATGCCTTCATCGCCTGGCCATCGCCGGCGGGCCATGTGGAGCCCGTGCTCGTCCCGGGCTGGACGCTGAACTACGAGATGTTCTTCTATCTGCTGTTCGGCCTCGCCCTGCTGCTGCCCGAACGGCGCCGGCTGGCCGCCACGGGCCTCGTGCTGGCGGCGCTCGCGGCGGTGGGCTGGTGGCTGCGGCCCGCCTCGCCCGCGGCGGGCTTCTATACGTCGGACATCATGCTGGAATTCCTGGCCGGCATGATGCTGGGCCAGGTCTATGCCCGCGGCCGGTGGCCGTCGCGCAACGCGGCGGGTTGGCTGCTGGTACTGGCCGGTCTCGCGCTGCTGGCCGGATCGGGCGCCTGGCCCGCCGGCACGTCGCGCCTGTTGCAGGCGGGCCTGCCCTCGATCCTGATCGTGGCCGGGGCCCTGACGATCGAACGTGCTCGCGGCACCCCGGCATGGCCGCTGCTGCATCGGGTGGGCGACGCCTCGTATTCGCTGTACCTGATCCACCCGCTGGTGCTGTCGGCCCTGTCGCAGGCTTGGCGCAAGGCCGGCCTGGGCGGCACGACGGGGGGCATGGCGGCCTTCTGCCTGGTCGCGATCGCCGTCTCCACCCTGGCCGGGCTCGCCTGCCACCGGCTGGTCGAACGGCCGCTGGGGCAGCGGTTCGCGCGCCGGCGGCTGCCGGCCACCCGCGCTACGACAGGTTGAGGCGGTCTTTCAGCAGCCGCCACAGGCGGCGGGAACGGAGGTTGGCCTGGCGCTGCGCGCTCCAGTCGATCATGCTGTCGTTCATGTCGTAGTCGCCGCGCTGAGCCTCGGGCACGTCGCCCGACTCCACCGCGGCGATCAGCTCCGGCAACCGCCGATAGAACTCGTCGCTGCGGTAGGGAGGATGCAGCGACCACATGCCCGGCGCCGTCCCCAGGAAATCCACCCGGTACAGGCCGTGCTCGCGCAGCACTTCGCCCAGGATGACCTCGGCCTCGCGCGCGATGGGCGGATTGCCCAGCAGATGCGACTTGATCCGGCTGGCCAGCACCGGCGGCGTCAGCGGCAGGACCCCGACCTTCTCGCGCAGCTTCTGCTGGTCCATCACGAACACGCGGGTGCTGGCGTGCTGGAACCGGTAGGCAAGCCCCAGCTCCGGCCGGTCCAGGCGTTCGGCACCTTCCCCGTGGCCGAAGATCCGCCCGTCCTCCCTGGGCGGCCCCGGCAGCGGGCCCGCGAGCAGCACGTCGGCATCGCCGTCGAGCAGGCGCACCGCTTCTTCGACCCACTGCCGGCTCGCGCCACCGAACAGCATGTCGCCGTCGAAATGGACCACGTACCGCGCCCGCGCCTCCAGCAGGCCGTGGAAATAGGCGTAGAACGGTCCTCCGTCCCAGGCCTTGACCGGAATGTCGTCCCGGCCGAAATAGGTGTTGGCCACTTCCCGGCGGGCTTCCGGGCGATAGTCGACCTCGTGCCAGGATACCCGAGGATCCTGGGTCCGCAGTTCGTCGACGATGGCGCGCAGGGCCGCCAGGTTCTCGTCGAAACCGGCGCCGCGATACCGTCCCGCGCGGCTGCGGTGCACGTCGATGGTGACGACGAAGCGGTCGACCATCGGCCCCCACACCCTCAGTTGGTGGGCCAGCAGGTGCCTGGCGTGGCGCACGTCCATCGGGTACATGCTGATCTGCACCGCCACGCGGTAGGGATAGGCCACGTCAGTTCCTCGTTTCTTCCGATTGCCCGGGCCGGCTGGCCAGGGATTCCGCCAGGCCGGTCTCGAGGGTTGTCCATTGCATGCCGAGCACCTGCTCCGCGCGCCGCACGTCCAGGCGGATGTCCTGTTGCCACAGCCGCAGCAGCGCGGGCGAGATCACGGGCGGCAGGCCGCGCAGACCGGCCTTGCCGCCGGCGATCTCCAGAATTTTCAGGGGCGGCGCCAGCACCTTGCCTTCCAGCTTGAGCCGCCGGGCGGTCACGCGCCGCACCGGCACCGCGCCCATGGCGCGCGCCAGGCGCATGAAATAGACATTCCAGCTGGGGGCGCCGGCCATCGCGAGGTTGAACGCGCCGTCCGCGCCCCGTTGCAGCACCGCGGCGGCCGCGGCCACGACGTCGTCGACATGGACGAGGTTGCTGCATCCGTCGCCCGCCGGCCCGAGATCGCCCAGGCGACGGGCCCGCAGCAGGCGCACGATGCGCTCGGTCCACTGCGGACTGCCCGCGCCGTAGATGCAGCCGGGCCGCAGGATGCCGACCTGGGGCACATCCGCCAGCAGCGCCTCCGCCTGGATCTTGGCACCGCCATAGGACTGGGCCGGCAGGCTGGCGAAGGGGTGGTCCTCGTCCACCCTGCCGACAGCGTCGCCATAGACAGCCATGGAACTGAAATGCACGATGCGCAGCGGCCGCGAGCGCGAGGCCTGGACCTCGGCCATCGCGCGTGCCGTGGCCACCATGGCCTCGGCGCTGCCCGCCACGCAATTGACCAAGGCGTCCACGCCGGCCGCGGCCTGGGTCAGGGACGATGTATCGGTGGCCTCGCAGAAGACGGTCTCGATATCACCACCGGCGACCGGCTTGCGCCGCGTCGCGGCCACGGGCTCGGCCCAATCGGAGGCATGCAGCGCGGCGGCAAGCCGGCGGCCGACGTAGCCGGTGGCACCCAGGATCAGGACACGGGTCTTCATGCGGGACTCCCAGGGTCGGCCGGCTCACCGCCGGCATGCCGGACCTGCAGGTGCCGCGCCAGGCGCAGCGCCAGCGCGACGAGGGTCAAGGTGGGATTGGCCTGGCTGGACGTCGGGAACACCGCCGCCCCGGCCACGTACAGGTTCCGCACCTCGTGGACGCGGCAGTTCCTGTCGACCACGCTGGTGCGCGGATCGTCGCCCATGCGCGCCGTGCCGATGTGGTGGCCGCCGTAGGCGCCGTAGCGCGTCATCTCCCGCTCGACCACGCCAGGATCGTAATCGAATTCGCCGATGCCCGAATCCCGGACGTCGGCCGCCAGCAAGGCCAGGGATTTCTGCACCGTCGCCACGTCCTGGCGCGTGTAGCGCCAGTCGACGTGCAGCCGCCGCATGCCGAGTTCATCGACGGACGCCCCCAGGCTTACCCGGCTTTCCCGATTGGGTTCCTGCTCGGCATGGAAATCCAGGCTGTAGCGCTCGGTCCGGGGGTAGACGATGATGGAAGGAAATTTGCGTGCGGCCAAGGTCCTGTCGCGCAGCCAGTGCCACAGGAAGCCCACCACCGACGGCGCGCCCCGCAGCACGTTCACGCCGTGCCGCAGCCAGGCCCCCACGGTGACCCGCTCGTCGCCGTGCAGGCGCTTGGCGTACTCGTAGGGCACGAACGCCCGGGCCAGGAACAGCAGCGACAGGATGGCGGTTCCGTGCGCGGGATCGGTGATCCTGGGGTGATGCAGCCGGGCCACGAAATTGCCGATGCCCTGCTCGCGCTGGACGCCGGGCCGCAGCGCCAGCCGCCGCCGGCAATACGTGCCGTCGTCGGCGACGTCGTAGCCGTGCCAGGCGCGATGGGGCGGCGCCAGCACGAGGTTGCCTATGGTCCCGGCCAGGTGGCACATGTAGTAGCGGCCCACGACGTCGTGCGCGTTGCCCAGGCCCCGTCCCGTGCGGCCGGGACTGTTCAGCAGCAGCCGGACCACCTCCAGGCCGCCCGCGGCCAGCACCACGCTGTCCGCCGACACGGCGAAGGTCTTGCCATCGAGCGTCTTGAATTCCACGCGACGGATCGCCTCGCCGGCCTCGTCCAGCTCCAGCCGGGTCACGTTCGCGTGCAGGACGACTCGCAGGTCCGGCGCCGTCCGCAAACGCTGGAGGTAGCGTCCGCCGAAATTCGTGGGACAGCTGAAGCGCTCCAGCGTATGGGTGGAGAAGTGGCTTTCGTCGAAACCGTCCAGCATGGGCCGGCGCGGCCCCGCGAATGCTTCGGCCATCGTGTAGGCATAGTCGCCGGCCTCGCACCAGGCATTGGCCGCCGGATAGTAGGGAGCCAGGTCCTCGGCGCCGATGGGCCAGCCGCTGCCGGCGATATACGGGCGGGCCTCGAAATCGATGGGATCCAGGGGCATGCAGCGTCCGCCCCAGATCGTGGTCGAACCGCCCAGTTCGCGCTGGCGGTAGCGATCGAGCGGACTGTGCAGCGCGGCGTCCTCGACCGTGCCTTCGTACAAGGCCTGCGTGCGCGGCTCGGGCTCCTGGCCGCCCGCCTCCAGCACGATCACGTCCAGGCCGGAATCGGCCAGCGAGAGCGCCATGGCGATGCCGGCCGCGCCGGCTCCCACGATACAGATGTCGGCGTGCAGCCGGGCGTCCTGCGGCAGCGTGTTGGCGTCGAGCAACATGGTGGGCCTCAGGAAAAGAAAATCGTCATTGGTCGCACATCCGGGTATCCAGGTAGCGCGGCGCGTCGCACTCCTCGCGCATGTACAGGCGCGACGGACGCGGCGAGCCATTGTCATACATCAGGGTGACCCCGGCGCGGACCACCGTGCCGCCGTAGCCCGGATACCCGGCCCCGCTGACGCGCTCGCGCCAGCCGTCCAGGGTCAGCAGCACGCGGGGATTCATCTGCCATTCCAGGCGCGGGCCCACGCGCCAGCTCATCGTCTCGGACGTGCCGCCCGCGCCGATGCGATAGTTCTTCTGCCGTTCCCGCACGACGTTCAACGACAGCCAGGTCTTCTCCCCCGCCTGCCAGCGCATGCTCACCCGGCCGCCGGTCAACGTCGAGTACAGCGTGGAAGGGTCTTCCTCGTTGCCGAACGGCCGGTGCCACAGGTGGACGTGGAACGCGGTCTTCACCGAATAATCCCAGTACGCGCGCAGCTCGGCGGTGACGAAATCCACGTTGCGGTCGGTCAGTGTCGCGTACCGGCGCTGGCGCCATCCCGCGTAGCCTTCGAGGGCCGTCCTGGCGCTGTAGTGCCAGATGCTGTTCAGGAAGAACTCCGTGTCGGTGTAAGCCCGGTCCAGTTGCTGTACCTGCAGCGGCGTGCGGTCCGGATAGCTGCTGCGCACCCGCGACACGCCGGCCATCACATAGGAGTTGTCCCGGCCCATGAGGCGGCCGGCAAGCTGTATCTGGCTGTCGTCCCGGTTGTACAGCTGCTGGTTCAGCGCGAACTCGTTGCGGGAGGACGTGCGCGAAACACCCAGGATCGGCAGCGTCAGCGACTCGGTCACGCGCAGTCCGATGTCGGCGTTGAACACCCGCTGCTTGAGCAGGTCGCGCTCGGGCCAGCTGGAGGCCATGTAGCGGTTGAGCCGGACCCGGTCGGATATCGAGGCGCTGCCCTGGAGCAGATCGCCGGCGTGCCACTGCAAGGTTGTCTTGAGCGCGTGGGGATGGTGGTCGAGCTGCCCCTGGTGCCGGTAATCGACATTGCCGAAGGCCGCCGAGGTCAGCAGCCGCGTGCGCTCGGACGCCAGGGGAATGATCGCGGCCGCACGCACCTCGTCGCCCACGGCAAGATCGCTGCGGCGCCGGTCCCCCACCGTATCCGGCAGGCGGTAGGGGTTGCTGACCTGCTGGATCACGCGGGAGATCTGGACCGAATATTCGATGCCCTCGGGAAAGACCGGCGAGCCCGCGCCCAGGCCGCGGCGGGTCAATGGCGCCCGCCCGGCGTCCGGCTCAGGGGAAGGTGCCGGCCCGGCGGGTTCGGGCGGCTTCGGCGCCACGACGCCGACGGTCTTGGCGATGACCGCCTCGATCATCGCGTCCGCGCCGGCATCGGACTGGGCGGAGGCCACGGACGAGGCGGCGCACATCAACACGGCGGCTGCCAGCGGTATCGCCGGCGGCCAGACAGAGGAATGCTGGTGCGCGCGCACGCCCGCCCCGGCTAGAAAAAGCGTTCGTCGACGTAGATGACGTCGCCGGCGGCAACCGGATCGTCCAGGTTGACGCGCTGCTTGCGTTGCTCGCCCGTGCCGGGATCCGGCCGGCTGATGCTGATGCGGCGCTCGGAAGCCCGCTGCGTGAGCCCCCCGGCCAGCGACAGCGCGCGCATCACGTTCAGGCCCCGCTCCATGGGATAGGCGCCCGCCCGCGTGACTTCGCCGTAGATGTAGAAAACCTTGGCCTGCGGCACATAGACGACGTCGCCGGCCTGCAGTTGCAGGTCTTCGACGGGACGCTCTGGCAGGCTCTTGTTGCCGATCAGCAACTCCATGCGGCGCTGGCCGCTTTCGGCCTGGCCGTCCTTGCGCAGGACGACGGCGACGTCGTCGGCGTTGTCCTTCAGGCCGCCGGCCTGGGCCAGCAATTCCAGCAGCGTCAGACTGCCCTCGATGGGATAACGGCCGGGCTTGGCGACGCTGCCGAGGATGGACGCCATGCGGCTGCGGACCCGCAGCACCTCGATCGCCACCTGGGGATCGTTCAGGTAACCGCGCTGGCGCAGTCCGTCGGCGATTCGCTTGGCGATGGCCGAGGGGGCCTCGCCCCCGACGGCCATGTCGCCCAGGAAGGGCACCACGATGTGCCCCCGGACGTCCAGGGTGACCTGGGCGGCCAGTTCGGGCTGGCCGTAGACTGTGAGATACAGCGTGTCGCCCGGCCCCACCGTGGCGACGGCGCCCCCTTCGACTTCGGAGGGCACGACGGTTGCCGGCGCCAGGCGTCCGGGATGAGGCATCTCATCGGCGGCGTAGGCGGTACCAAGCGCCAGCCAGGCCACCAGCGCCGCCAGCATCCTGGGCAGACATATGCGTAATTGCCTCAAAACTACTCCATTGAAGTCGCGGAAACGCCCGCTAAAATCATCACGCCGATTATAGAGGGGGATCAGGGACGGACCGCAGGTGCGACATTCTCGCAGAACAGCCTGGCAAAGGAACAGCAAACAACTCCAAGCCGGGAAATAACAGGCGCAATTTTTTGTAGCATTCTTCCGGCGTTCCTCCTGCCCCGCGCTTACCACGCCCGTCCTCCATTTCGACATGCCTACACACTCTGCCCAGCCCGATATCGTCCGGATGCGGCTTTTCGACCTGGACATCATCGCGGCGACCTTTCCCGAGGCCGTCGCGATCCTGACCGACGCCGTCGCCAGCCGGCGCGGGCCGGCGGGCATCGTGTCGACCCCCAACGTCGACCACGTGGTGCGCCTGGACAAGCAGCCCGATCTCCAGCCCATCTACCGCCAGGCCGAATACCTGTTCGCCGACGGCATGCCTATCGTCTGGGCCAGCCGCCTGCTGGGCCGTCCGCTGCCCGAGCGCGTGACGGGCTCGGACCTGTTCGTGGCGCTCTGCCAGCAGGCGGTCGCGCACGGCTGGAAGATCGCGATCCTGGGCGGCATGCCCGGCGACGGCCCCATGCTGGAAAGCCGCTTCGCCGCCACCTATCCCGGCATCGACGTCACCGTGATGACGCCGTCGATGCGGTTCGACCCGCTGGGCGACGAAGGGCGCGAAGCCGCGGACCGCATCCGCGCCCTGGCGCCCGACCTCGTCTTCGTCTGCCTGGGCATGCCCAAGCAGGAAACCTGGGCCGGCCGCTATGCCGCCACGCTGCCCCACGGGCTGGTGCTGTGCGTAGGAGCGGCCATGGAATTCGCCATCGGCCTGCAACGGCGCGCGCCGCGGCTGGTCCAGCGCGTGGGCATGGAGTGGCTCTGGCGCCTGCTCAGCAATCCCGGCAGGCTGTGGCGGCGCTATCTGAAGGAAGACCCCCGGTTCTTCGCCATCTGCTGGCGGGAATATCGCTCCAGCGTGCGCGGACGCTGACAGGAAACCCCATGGCCACCAGCCGCCTCCCCTCCCACCAGCGCATGTTCTACAGCATGGCCGCCATCGGAGCAGCCGTGATCGCGCTGCTCTGCCATGCCGCCACCAGCGTCTATTTCGGGCGCCAGCCCTCGAACGAGGACGGGGCGCTGCTGCTCGTCATCGCGCTGGCCACCGGCATCGCCTACTACCGTTTCGAACAGCTGCTCAGCACGCGGACCATGGCCTTCATGCTGTGGCGCGCCATCCTGACCTGGTCGCAGGTGGTCATGGTGACGCTGCTCGCCTTCATTCTGCTGCCCATCGAGCACCGCAATCTGGGCCGGGAAATCCTGCAGGCCTGGGCCTTCCTGACACCCGTGGCGCTGCTGCCGGGCCTGGCGCTGATGCGGCTCAGCGCGCAACACCTGTACGGCGCCAGCCAGTACGTCCGCCGGGCCATCTTCATCATGCCCGGCTTCCAGGCCCAGACCCTGGCCATCCGGCTGCGCCGCTCGCCGGCCATGGGCATCCTGGTGGACGGCTACTTCGACGACACCCCGCGGCAGGAGCCGCTGGACTCGCTGCCCTACCTGGGCGACCTGCCCCAGGCCGTCGAACACCTGAAGGAACAGAAATCCAACGTCGCCTTCATCAGCATGACGCTGATGAAGACCCCCTACGCCCAGCCCATCCTGAATCAGTTGGGCGATTCGACGTCGGCCATCTACCTGATCCCGGAATCGCCCGCGCTGGGCGATTTCGAGGTCAGCGTCAGCAACATGGCGGGCGTGCCCCTGCTGCGCCTGCACGACACCCAGATCCTGGGCATCGCGCGAGGCATCAAGCGCTGCATGGACCTGCTGTTCGCCGGCCTGATGCTGCTCGCGGCGGGCATCCCCATGCTGGTGATCGCGGCGCTGGTGCGGCTGAGCTCGCCCGGCGCTGTCCTGTTCCGCCAGACCCGCTATGGCCTGGACGGCGAGCCGATACAGGTCATGAAGTTCCGGTCCATGTACACGCACCAGCCGGACCCCGGCAAGATCCACCAGGCTACCCGGGGCGACCCACGCATCACGCCCGTGGGCCGGATCCTGCGCCGCACCTCGCTGGACGAACTGCCCCAGCTGTTCAACGTCTTCAACGGCAGCATGAGCCTGGTCGGCCCGCGCCCCCATGCCGCGGAACACAACGAGTTCTACCGGCAGCAGATACGCGGCTACATGCTGCGCCACACGGTCAAGCCGGGCATTACCGGCTGGGCTCAGGTCAACGGGCTGCGCGGCGAAACCGACACGCTGGACAAGATGATGAAGCGGGTGGAGTACGATCGCTACTACATCCAGCACTGGTCGCCCTGGCTGGACATCCGCATTCTTTTCATGACCTTGCGTCTGGTTGTCCACGACAGCAAGGCCTATTGACGACAGCCTTACATGCCCGACACGCCCGCCCCCCAGCGACTGATGGAAGTCGAGATCAAGCTCGCCTTCATGGAAGACCTGGTCGAGCAATTGAACGAACTGGTCTACCGGCAGCAGCAACAGATCGATGCGCTGGCGCGCGAGCTGGCCCGGGTCCGGGAACAGAGCACGCAGGGACCGGCCGCGCCGGCATCACTGCGCGACGAGATCCCTCCGCACTACTGAAACGGAAAAGCGCGCCTACGGCGCGCGGCGGTCCATCAGCGCCCAGGCGATGGTGCCGGCATCGACGTATTCCAGCTCGCTGCCGGCGGGCACCCCGCGCGCCAGCCGGGTCACGCCCAGGCCCTGCGCGCGCAGCAGCTCGGCCAGATAGTGGGCGGTGGTCTCGCCTTCGGTCGTGAAATTGGTGGCCAGGATGACTTCCCTGACCTGGCCGTCGGTGGCACGCTCGAGCAGGCGGTCGAAACCGATCTCGTGCGGCCCCACGCCCTCGAGCGGGGACAGCCGGCCCATCAGGACGAAATACAGCCCGTTGTAGCTGTGGCTGGCCTCGATCATGTTCTGGTCGGCCGGCGTCTCGACCACGCACAGCAGGCTGGCGTCGCGGCGCGGGCTGGCGCAGGTTTCGCAGATCTCGGACTCGGTGAAGGTATTGCAGCGCACGCAATGGCGCAGCCGGTCGACGGCGTCGCCCAGGGCCTGGCCCAGCATGCGGGCGCCGTGCGGGTCGTGCTGCAGCAGGTGATAGGCCATGCGCTGCGCCGACTTGGCGCCTACCCCCGGCAAGCGCTTGAGGGCATCGACCAGTACCGACAGCGGCGCCGGTCCGACGAATCGATCGCCTGCCATGACCGTCCCGCTCAGAAAGGCAGCTTCATGCCCGGAGGCAGGGGCAGGCCGGCGGTCAGCGCGGACATCTTCTCCTGGCTCGTGGCTTCGGCCTTGCGCAGCGCGTCGTTGAGCGCGGCCGCCACGAGATCCTCCAGCATGTCCTTGTCGTCGGCCAGCAGGCTGGGATCGATGGCGACGCGCTTGACGTCGTTGCGGCAGGACATGGTCACCTTGACCAGTCCGCCGCCGGAGACGCCTTCGACGAGCATGTCGGCCAGCGCTTCCTGCGCCTTCTTCATGTTTTCCTGCATCTGCTGCGCCTGGCGCATCAGGCCGGCAAGCTGTCCTTTCATCATGGCTGGGTTCCTTGTTGGGATTCGGAAGATACCGGGCGGATCGAATCGGGCACGATCTGGCCGCCGAAATTGTCGAGCAATTCACGTACGAAGGGGTCGGCCATGATCGCGCGCTCGGCCTCGGCCTGGCGCGCCTGGCGCTCGGACTCGGCCACCGCGAAGGCAGTGGCGTCGCCGGTCTGGCCGATCTCGAAGCGCAGCCGCACGGGCACGCCGAAATGCTGCTCGAGCACGACGCGTAGGCGCTCGACCCCCGCGCCTTCGGCCAGCCCGCGGGTCGCGACCTTCAGCACCACGGTGCCGCCTTCGACGCCCACCCACTCGCTTTGCTGCGCGAGCTGGGCGGCGATGCCCTTGATGGGCAGCCGCGCCGCCAGCACGGGCCAGGGCTCGTTCAATGCGATGGGACTGCCGCCCGCTCCGGCAGCGCCTTCGCCGCCACGGGGGGGCGCCGCCTGGACCACGGGTGGGGCCGGCACGGCGGGCGCTTCCCGTACCACGGGCGGCTTGGCGGCCTGGGCCGGCGGCCGGACGGCCGGCGCGGGACGAGCGGCCACCGGCATCGTGTCCGGGGGACCCGCGTCGTCGGGCTCGAACGACGGTGACGGCCCGTCCTGCAGCCCGGCTTCGATCTCCGAGTGCCAGGCAGGCGGCCCGTCTTCGTCGGCACCCGCCCCGTCCGGGGGCGAGGCCGGCGCCGGTGCCGGCGCGGTCCGCGCCGTGTTGCCGGCGGGCCGGGCGGGCGCCGATGCGGGCGCACGCTTGTTGCCGGCCATCGACATGTTGCGGGCGGCGGCCAGCGCTTCGGCCGCCGCCGACGCACGGGCCGGCGCGGCAGGCGCGGGCGCAGGCGCACGCGCGGCCGGCGGCACCGGGGCAGGAGCCGGAGCCGGCATCGACGCGGCCACCGCCGGCGCCGCCTTCAAGGCCGCGGATCGCGGGGCCGGCGCGGGGGCTTCCTGGGATACCCCCTGCGGTTCGGCGGTGAACGCCAGCATGCGCAGGCAGGCCATCACGAAACCGGCGTATTCGTCGGGCGCCAGCGCCAGTTCGGCGCGGCTGTGCACGGCAATCGAATAGAACAGCTGGATCTCGTCGGCGGAGAATTCCGTGGCCAGCCGCTGGATGTCCGCCGCCAGCGGATCCTCTTCGGACACCGCGCCCGGCACGCGCTGGGCCATGCCCATGCGCGACAGCATCACCGCCAGGTCGGCCAGCGCCCCGGCATACGACAGGCTGCGCGCCGCCAGCTCGTCGGCCACGCCCACCACGCCGGCGCCGTCGGCCGCCCGGATCGCGTCCAGCAGCCGCACCAGGTGGCGTTGGTCGATCGTGCCCAGCATGCCGCGCACGGCCTCTTCCGACAGGTTGCCGGCGCTGTAGGCGATGGCCTGGTCGGTCAGCGACAGCGCGTCCCGCATGGAGCCGCGCGCCGCCTGGCCGATCAGGCGCAGGGCCGGGATCTCGAACGGCAGTTGTTCATCCGCCAGCACATGCTCGAGGTGGCCGACGATGGACTCCGGCGGCATCTGCTTGAGGTTGAACTGCAGGCAGCGGCTCAGCACCGTGACCGGTATCTTCTGCGGATCGGTGGTGGCCAGGATGAACTTGACGTGGGGCGGCGGCTCTTCCAGCGTCTTGAGCATGGCGTTGAACGCATGCCCGGTCAGCATGTGCACTTCGTCGATCATGTAGACCTTGAAGCGGCCGGAAGTGGGCGAATAGACCGCCTGCTCGAGCAGTTGCGTCATCTCGTCCACGCCCCGGTTCGACGCGGCGTCGAGTTCGAGGTAGTCGACGAAGCGGCCGGCGTCGATCTCGGTGCACGCCCGGCACTGGCCGCACGGCGTGGCCGTGATGCCGGTCTCGCAATTGAGCGATTTCGCCAGGATGCGCGACAGCGTGGTCTTGCCCACTCCGCGCGTGCCGGTGAACAACCAGGCATGATGCAGGCGCTGCGTGGAAAGCGCGTGCGTCAACGCACGCACCACGTGTTCTTGTCCGACCAGCGTATCGAATGAACGCGGCCGCCATTTACGAGCCAGCACCAGATATGTCATAGGGGATATTGTACCCCCCTACGCCCTTCGGGCGCCCCCCAGGGGGCGGCACTGGCGGACCGGCAAAGCCGGATCCGCGGTGCCCTGGGTCTAGTGCGGTTTTCTTGGTTTGTGCCACTGTTGCTACCGCTGGCAGCCAGCGAAGCACGGGTGCCATAAACCAAGAAAACCGCACTAGACCCAGGATGCGGTGGATCCGGCTTTGCCGGTCCACCCGCATCGCCCCCCTGGGGGGGCGCGCGTAAGCGCGTAGGGGGGGTGCTATACTGGCATTGGCGGGCCCCTTCGCATGGCGGAGCGGTGAACCTGGTCAGGTCGGGAACGAAGCAGCCATAGCTGTAAACCGTCAGTGCCGAAGTCAGGCTCGCCACCCAATTCCCTTGCCGGGGCTATAAAAACCACACTAGCCGGGCCGGCACTTGGAAAAACCGCTTTATTGCGGTTACCATTGGTTCATCTCGGGCTCTACGCCGACCGATTCCGGCGCCTACCTGCCCCGCTCCCCTCGCGTTTCGCGCTTCCCACGCATCGCCCAGGGGTACTCCCGTCAGGATCCGCGCATATAAAAAAATTCCCCTCAGGGGTCTGGAATCCAAGCACACGCGCCCACATATATCTAACGAATCACATATCCGTTTACCGCGCACTGCACCACTCTTCCTGCGCTTTGCGCACACCTCCAGAAGGAAAACCATGAGCGACGCGATCAAGCACGTGAGCGACTCCAGCTTCGATGCCGACGTACTTCAAGCCAATGAGCCTGTCCTGGTCGATTACTGGGCAGAATGGTGCGGTCCCTGCAAGATGATCGCCCCCATCCTGGAAGAGGCTGCCACCCAGTACAAGGGCAAGCTGACGGTTGCCAAGCTGAACGTCGACGACAACAACGCCACGGCCGCCAAGTACGGCATCCGCGGCATTCCGACCCTGATGCTGTTCAAGAACGGCCAGGTCGTGGCCACCAAGGTCGGCGCGCTGTCCAAGTCGCAGCTCACCGCCTTCCTGGACAGTTCGCTGTAAACAGGTAGCAAGACACGGACCGGCCCAGAGCCGGTCCTTTCCGATCAACCTTTACCACGCCCTCTCCTTGCGCACCGGCGGCGCGCCCCGGCCTCGGGATCCAGCCCTCCGCCTCAAGAGCACCAGACTCTCCGCGCAAAATCCTCCCACGAGGACGTGTCACCACCAAGAACTCCCCCCGGAGCTTTATCCGAGATGCATCTCAATGAACTGAAGGCGCTGCACGTTTCGCAACTGCTGGAAATGGCCGCCACGCTCGAGATCGAGAATGCCAGCCGCCTGCGTAAGCAGGAGCTGATGTTTGCCATCATGAAGCGGCGCGCCAAGCAGGGCGAGCCGATCTTCGGCGATGGCGTGCTGGAAGTGCTGCCCGACGGTTTCGGCTTCCTGCGTTCGCCCGAAACGTCCTACCTCGCCAGCACCGACGACATCTACATTTCGCCTTCCCAGATCCGGCGCTTCAACCTGCATACCGGTGACTCCATCGAGGGCGAGGTCCGCACCCCCAAGGACGGCGAGCGCTACTTCGCCCTGGTGAAGGTGGACAAGGTCAACGGCCAGGCGCCCGAGAGCATGAAGCATCGCATCATGTTCGAGAACCTGACGCCGCTGCACCCGAACAAGCCGCTGCGCCTCGAACGCGACATCAAGAGCGAAGAAAACCTGACCGGCCGGATCATGGACATCTTCGCCCCCATCGGCAAGGGCCAGCGCGGCCTGCTGGTGGCAAGCCCGAAATCCGGCAAAACGGTGATGATGCAGCACATCGCGCATGCCATCACCGCCAACCACCCCGACGTCACGATGATCGTCCTGATGATCGACGAACGTCCGGAAGAAGTGACCGAAATGCAGCGCTCGGTGCGCGGCGAAGTGGTCGCCTCAACCTTCGACGAACCGGCCACCCGCCACGTGCAAGTGGCCGAGATGGTCATCGAGAAGGCCAAGCGCCTGGTCGAACTCAAGCACGACGTCGTCATCCTGCTCGACTCCATCACCCGCCTGGCCCGCGCCTACAACACCGTGGTGCCCGCCTCCGGCAAGGTCCTGACCGGCGGCGTCGACGCCAACGCCCTGCAGCGGCCCAAGCGCTTCTTCGGCGCGGCCCGCAACATCGAGGAAGGCGGCTCGCTCACCATCATCGGCACCGCCCTGATCGAAACGGGCAGCCGCATGGATGACGTGATCTACGAAGAATTCAAGGGCACCGGCAACAGCGAAGTCCACCTGGAGCGCCGCCTGGCCGAGAAGCGCGTCTACCCCGCCATCAACCTGAACAAGTCCGGCACGCGCCGCGAAGAGCTGCTGATCAAGCCGGACGTGCTGCAGAAGGTGTGGGTGCTGCGCAAGTTCATCTTCGACATGGACGAGATCCAGTCCATGGAATTTATCCTGGACAAGATGCGTTCGACGAAGAACAACGGCGAATTCTTCGACATGATGAAGAAATAGCCCCCCCCCTACGCGCTTACGCGCGCCCCC
The DNA here is from genome assembly GCF_003854895.1 of Pigmentiphaga sp. H8. Lineage (NCBI taxonomy): Bacteria > Pseudomonadati > Pseudomonadota > Betaproteobacteria > Burkholderiales > Alcaligenaceae > Pigmentiphaga > Pigmentiphaga sp. H8. The sequence goes on from NZ_CP033966.1 coordinate 4,052,642, forward strand.
CCGGGGGGCGATGCGGGTGGACCGGCGGAGCCGGATCCACCGCATCCTGGCAACTACCGGGCTGGCGGGAAATGGTGTTCTTTCGTGCCGTTATCTTGTCTCGGTCGCTCTGCCAAGCGATGTCTTTGAAGCGCGAAATACGCCAAAAACATCGTGCCGATTGCACAAACCCGAGAATCCCGCGATAATTCAAGGCTTAGCTCTAGAAATTGGGCACGTTGTCGGACCGGCGCTCCGCCTAGCAAGTCACCACGGAAGCCGCCCTAAGGAAAAGCGCCCCCAAGGCGCGAACCTTCGTCCCGGCTGGCGACCCGCATACCCCCAAGGAAGACCATGAAAGAAGGCATCCACCCCGAATACCGCGACGTCGTGTTCCAGGATCTGCAGACCGGCAACAAGTTCGTTACCCGCTCGACCCTGAACTCGCGTGAAACCATCGAACTCGATGGCAAGACCTACCCCCTGTTCAAGTGCGACGTGACCTCCGAATCGCACCCCTTCTACACCGGCGCGCAAACCCGCATCGTCGAAACCGGCCGCGTCGAGAAGTTCCGCGCCCGTTTCGCCCGCACCACCGGCGCCGGCAAGACGTCCGCCTGACCGCACCGTCCGCGCCACGAAAAAGGCAGCCTGCGGGCTGCCTTTTTTCTGTGGTCGACCTTCCCGCCCGCCTGGCCGGGGCTCGCGGAAATCCGCCCCTTCGCTGCAATTGCTTGCAATCCGGCCTCGCATTCCGCCTTTTTTTGCGTGTCGCGGCCTGCCGGGACACTAGAATCCGTCTTGTCGCCTGTTAGGTAATCCCAGCGGTTCGATGCCCCACCGATTCCCGTCGCCCTTCCATACGTCCATCCTGCCGCCCACCCCCGCGCGGCTGACCGCGCTCGCGGCCACGAAACTCCCGCGCTGGGGCCTGCTGGCCCTGTGCCTGCTGTACATCGTGACCGGCCTGGTCATGCGCGAGCCCTGGAAGAGCGAGGACGTCATCGGCCTGGCGCAGATGTGGACCGCCTACGACGGCGGCTGGGCGCAATGGCTGGCGCCCGAGGCGGCCGGCGTGGCGGTGTCGCAGGAAGGACCGCTGGCGACATGGGTGGGCGCGCTGTGCATGGCCATTTTTTCGCCGCTGCTGGGCCATATCCTGGCAGGACGCATCCCCAACCTCATCTGGTTCGGCATCGCCAGTACCAGCCTCTGGTACGGCGCCTACCTGCTGGGCCGGCGGGCCGAGGCGCAGCCGCTGGCGCTGCCTTTCGGCGGCCAGCCGGAACCGCGCGACTACGGACGCATGCTGGCCGACGCCGCGCTGCTCCTGTTCCTGGCCACCCTGGGCATCCTGTGGCGGTCCCACGAAACGTCCGCCGAACCGGCCGCCCTCGCCTTCCACGCGCTCGCCTTCTATTCGCTCGCCCGCATGCTCGATCACCCGCGCTCCGGCGCCCTGACGCTGGGGCTGGCGCTGGGCGGCGCATTCCTGGCGCGCGGCTTTCCCGCCGTCATGCCGCAACTGCTGGCCGTCGCCGTCCTGGCCGGCACCTGCTCGGCGCTGCGGCCGGCGGCGCGCTGGATCGCGCTCCTGAGCCTGCCGCTCGGCCTGGCGCTGTCGCTGGCCTGGTGGCTCGCCACGGCCCAGCTCCACCCTTACTGGATGAGCGGCTGGTGGCACTGGAACGCCAGCGTGTTCGGCATCCTGACGCCGCGCGGGCTGTCCGACGTGTTGCGCAACATGCCCTGGTTCCTGTGGCCCACCGGACCGCTGGCGCTGCTGGCGCTGTGGCGATGGCGCGGCTACCTGCGCTCGCCCCACGTGCAGATTCCCGTGGCATTGATGCTGGCGGGCCTGGTCATGCTGTTCGCCACCCGCGAGCCGGTCGACGCCGAATACCTGGCGCTGGTCATTCCCTGCGCGATGCTGGCCGCGCTCGCGCTGCCCACGCTGCGGCGGGGCCTGATCAATGCCCTGGACTGGTTCGCCGTCATGGTGTTCTCGGCAACGGCCTGCGTGGTCTGGATGGGCTGGATCGCCATCATGACCGGCGTGCCGCCCAAGATCGCCCGCAACATCGCGCGCCAGACCCCGGGCTTCGACGCCGATTTCTCGCTGTTCGCCTTCACCGCCGCGGTCGCGGCCAGCGTGGCCTGGATCGCGCTGATCATCTGGCGCTTCCGCTCGCGCCCCACCGGCTTGTGGCGCGGAACGGTGCTGTCGGCGGGCGGCGTGGTCGCGTGCTGGCTGCTGATCATGACGCTGTGGCTGCCCTCGATCAACTATAACAAGAGCTACCGCGAAGTCTCGAACGGCATGGCCCACGCGCTGGCCGCCGAACAGGGCCGCACCGGCCGGCACGAGTGCGTGCGCAGCTCCGGCCTGGGGCTGTCCCAGCGCGCCGCGTTCGCGGTCTTCGACAACCTGCGCTTCGAACTGTCCGGCGACTGCCCGCTGGTCCTGCTGCAAGGCAACGCCAGCGTGCTGTTGAACGCGGTCCAGCGCGGCGAATACGCCGGCAGCCGCGTGCTGTGGGAAGGCACCCGCGCGGCGGAATTCCGCCGCGCCCCTCAGTTCCGCGAATACTTCATCCTGTTGCGCCCGGTCCCGGCCGGACGCCCCGCCCCGTGACCGATACCGGGCTCGCGCTCCCTTCCAGCTGGGGCGCGACCCTGCGCCGCATCCTCCAGCAGGGCTGGCCGGTCCTGGTCGGCCAGTGGGCCAGCATGGCCTTCGGCGTGCTCGACACCGCGATGACCGGCCATGCGTCGCCCGTGGCGCTGGCCGCCATGGCGCTGGCGGTATCCATCTACGTCACCGTGTTCATCGGCCTGACCGGCGTGCTGCACGCGCTGATCCCCATCGCCGCCCAGCACTTCGGCGGCCGCCGGCTGGCCGAGATCGGCCGCGCCTGGGGCCAGGCGGTCTGGCTGTCGCTGGGCCTGTCGGTGGTGGGCGGACTGGCGATGCTGTTTCCGGACACCTGGCTGGCGATGTCCGGCAATGTCGACCCGGCCGTGCGGGACCAGGTGCGCGGCTATCTGGCCATGCTGATCATTGCCCTGCCCGCCGCGCTGGTCTTTCGCACGGTCTACGCCCTGAACACCGCGGTGTCGCGGCCCAAGGTCGTGATGATGATCAACATCGCGGGCATAGGCTTCAAGGCATTGTTCAACTGGCTCTTCATCTACGGCAAATTCGGCCTGCCCGCGCTGGGTGCGGTGGGGGCGGGGCTGTCCACCGCGCTGGTGTTCTGGATCAGCGTGGGCCTGAGCGCCTTCATCCTGCGCCGCGACCCGTTCTACCGGCAGTTCGGCCTGCGCATCGGCCGTCCCGACAGGAAGACACTGGGAGAACTGCTGCGGCTGGGCCTGCCGATGGGCGGCTCCTACCTGATCGAGGTCACGTCCTTCACATTCATGGCGCTGCTGGTGGCCCGCGAGGGCATCTACGCCACCGGCGGGCACCAGATCATGGCGAACCTGGTCGCGCTGTGCTTCATGATGCCGCTGGCGCTGGGGATATCGACTGGCGCGCTCACCGCGCAGGCCATCGGCTCGGGAGATCCGCTGCGCGCGCGGCGTACGGGATCGGCCGGACTGATGATCAGCACCACGGGCGCGCTGCTGACGATCGCGGTCGTGATCCTGGCGCGCGGCCCCATCGTCCAGGCCTACACCAGCGATACCGAGGTCGGTGTCGTCGCGCTCGGCCTGCTGGGCATGCTGGCCTTCTTCCATCTGTTCGATTCATTGCAGTGCATGACCAGCTACCTGCTGCGCGCCTACAAGATGGCGGTCGGGCCCATGCTGATCCAGGCCGGCGCGCTGTGGGGCATCGGCCTGCTGGGAGGATGGTGGCTGGCATTCGGCCCGGGCGCCGGCGCGCTGGGCGGGATGGTCGCGGTGCTGATGCCCGGCGCGCCCACGGGCGCCGGGACCATGTGGCTGATGGCGACCTTCAGCATGGCGGTCTCGTCGCTCATGCTGCAGTTCTTCTACTGGCGGGTGGCCGCCCGGCGCCCGGCCGGCCCCACGCTGGCGCAGTCCCGCCCCCAGGCCTAGACGCGCAGGAAGTGCTCGCGGTAGTACTTGAGCTCGTCGATGGACTCGTAGATGTCGGCCAGCGCCTCGTGCCGGCTTTTCTTCTCGAACCCCTTGTAGATCTCGGGCTTCCAGCGGCGGCAGAGCTCTTTGAGCGTGCTGACGTCCAGGTTGCGGTAGTGGAAGAAGGCCTCGAGCCGGGGCATGTAGCGGACCATGAAGCGGCGGTCCTGGCCTATGGTGTTGCCGCACAGGGGCGACTTGCCGGCCGGCACGTACTGGCCCAGGAACTCCAGCAGGATGTCCTCGGCCTGGGCTTCGGCCAGCGAGGAAGCCTTCACTTTGTCGATCAGGCCGCTGCGGCCGTGGGTGGCCTTGTTCCAGTTGTCCATGCCATCGAGCAGTTCGTCGGACTGGTGCACGACCAGGACCGGCCCTTCGGCCACCACTTCGAGCTGGGCGTCGGTCACGACCACCGCGACTTCGATGATCCTTTCCTTTTCCGGATCCAGGCCCGTCATTTCCATGTCGAGCCAAACCAGGTGATTTTCGTTCAACGCCATATAATCGGTGCTCCGGAACTATGCATGATCGCGCGCGCGGCGCCATGACGGCGGCGCGGGCACAAATGTCAATTTTCTCACAGGCTGGCGCCTCCGCTTTCCGAACCCGCGTCGGGATCCATCGGGGCTTGCGCGTATGCCCCGACTACGAGCCGTCATCGTGTTTACCCTGCTGTTCGTCCTGATGCTGCTGGCCGGCGTCGCCACCCGGCTGTGGCTGTCCACCCGCCAGACCCGCCACGTCGCGCTGCATCGCGATCGCGTCCCCGCCGAATTCGCCGACCGCATCGGGGAAACCAGCCACAGGCGGGCGGCCGACTACACCATCGCCCGCATCCGTTTCGACATCGTCGCGCTGCTGTTCGATACGGCGGTGCTGATCGGCCTGACGCTGCTGGGCGGACTCCAGGCCCTGAACGAGCTGGCCGCCTCGCTGGCCTCGTCCGACTTCGTCCGCCAGTTGCTGCTGGTCGCGATGGCCGCCGCCCTGCTCTCGCTGCTGGATCTTCCCTTCACCCTGTGGCGCCAGTTCGTGCTGGAGGCCCGGTTCGGGTTCAACCGGATGACCTTGCGGCTGTTCGCTGCCGATACCGTGAAGGGTCTCGCGCTGGCCGTGGTGTTCGGGCTGCCGCTGCTGTCGGCCCTGCTGTGGCTCATGGCCGGTGCCGGTACCTACTGGTGGCTGTGGGGCTGGGGCCTGTGGATCGTCTTCAACCTTTCGGTCATGCTGCTGTTTCCCACCGTCATCGCGCCGCTGTTCAACAAGTTCACGCCGCTGGCCGACCAGGCGCTGGCCGAGCGCATCCAGGCGCTGGCGCGCCGCACCGGCTTTGCGCTGAACGGACTCTTCGTCATGGACGGCTCCAAGCGGTCGGCGCACGGCAACGCCTATTTCACCGGCTTCGGCAAGAGCAAGCGCATCGTCTTCTTCGACACCCTGCTGGCCCGCCTGGCCCCCGAGGAAATCGAGGCCGTGCTGGCGCACGAGCTCGGCCATTTCAAGCACCGGCACATCCTCAAGCGCCTGATGTTCAGCTTCGGCGTGTCGCTGGTGTTCTTCGCCCTGCTGGGCTGGCTGTCCCGGCAGGTGTGGTTCTACACCGGTCTCGGCACCGCACCCCTGCTGGGCGGGCATAACGACGGCCTGGCCTTGATCCTGTTCTTCCTTGTCGCGCCGGTCTTCACCTTCGCCTTCATTCCGCTCGCGAGCTGGTACTCGCGCAAGCACGAATTCGAGGCGGATCGCTTCGCCAGCGAACAGACCGATCCCGCGAACCTGGTCTCGGCGCTGGTCAAGCTCTACGACGACAACGCCGCCACCCTTACCCCCGACCCCGTGCATTCGGCCTTCTACGATTCGCACCCGCCCGCCGGCATACGCATAGGCCGGCTGCGGACCGCCGCGCCGCATGCCGCCCCACTCGACCGCCTCCAGGAACCGGCATGAACCGCGTATTGAGTATCGAACAGCTGCGCTCGGGCCGCTGCGTGCCCATGAAGAACCGGGCGCCGATGAGCTCGGCGCACATCGACGAGCAGATCCATGTGCTGCCCATCTGGGCGCGGCGCGGCGAGGTCCTGGAACGCGACTACGAATTCGCCGACTATGCCGGGGCCATCGCCTTCGTGAACGCCGTCGCCGAGGTCGCCGGCCAGGAGAACCACCACCCCGAGATGCTGGTCGCGCACAGGCGCGTACGCGTGCACTACACCACGCACGAGATAGGCGGCATTTCCATCAACGACTTCATCTGTGCGGCCAAGATAGACGCGCGCTACGAATCATGAAGCCGCCACGGCGCGCTTCGGGTGCCGGCCTGCAGGGCCGCGTCGTGGCCGCCTTCGGCCGCCACTTCACGGTCGAATGCGACGACGGCTCGACCCGCCAATGCTACCCGCGCGGCAAGAAAGGCACCGCCGCCGTGGGCGACCGGGTCGAGGTGGCGCCCGAGGGGCCGGCCGAAGGCGCCATCCAGTCGGTCCTGCCGCGCCGCAACCTGCTCTATCGCTCGGACGAAATGCGGACCAAGCAATTCGCCGCCAACGTCGACCAGTTGCTGATCGTCGTGGCGACCGAACCCGATTTCTCCGACGAACTGGTGGGCCGAGCCCTGGTGGGTGCCTTCAACGCCGATATCGCCCCCATCGTCATCCTGAACAAGGTCGACCGCACGGCCGGCCTGGAAGTCGCACGCCGCAAGCTGGCGCCGATCCAGGCCCTCGGGGTGCCGGTACTGGAACTCAGCGCCCGCGACACCGCCGCCACGCAGGCCGCGCTGGCGCCCCGGCTAGCCGGCCAGGCCAGCCTGCTGCTGGGCCAGAGCGGCATGGGCAAGTCCACGCTGCTCAACGCCCTGGTTCCGGATGCCCTGGCCGCCACCCAGGAACACTCGCAGGCACTGGGCGCCGGCAAGCACACCACCACCAGCACGCGCCTGTACCACCTGCCCGCCACGCTTGCCGCCGGAGCCGACCTGATCGATTCGCCGGGGTTCCAGGCCTTCGGCCTGCAGCACCTGGACGGCGCGCAGATCGTGAAGGGCTTCCCCGAGTTCTCGCCCTACCTGGGCCACTGCCGCTTCTACAACTGCACCCACATCCACGAACCGGGATGCGCCGTACTGGAAGCCCTGGAGGCCGGCCGGATCGCGCCCCAGCGCCATGCGCTCTACGGCCGGCTGCTGGAGGAACTGCAGCTCGGCCAACGCTATTGAGCCTTCAGAACCGGAAGGAATATCCGATCGGCAAAACAATCGTTTGGCGTTATGGTGATCGGCGGTACGCTCGGGGAAATCTTCCGTGCGTCCCCTTCAGGAGCTTTCCGTGGCCTATGCGGCAGTCCGGACACTGATAGAAAAACTCTCCAGCCAGCCCGACCTGCATGCGTCGCTGCGCCTGGCGCCCGACGGCACCGTTTTGGGCAGGTTCTACGAATTCGAGCTGGCCAGCGGCTTCCAGCCGGTGGTCAGGATCGATACGCGGACGGTGGCCGGCTATGACGCCTATGCCCGTTCACACGCGACCGACGGCGACGTCATCAGCCCCTGGGGCCTGTTTTCGCGCGCGGCCGACGATGCCACGCTGGTGCGGCTGGACCGGCTGTGCCGCCTGGTCCATACGCTGAATTATTTCTCCAAGGCCGACGCCACCCATCCCCTGTACTTGCGCGTCCACGGCCGGCTGCTGGCCGCCATCACGCATGACCACGGGCAGGCGTTCCGCCGCATGGTCGAGGCACTGGGCGTCCCGCCTGCGCGCATCGTGCTGCAATTGCCTGGCGAGGCCGCGCAGGACGTGCTGCTGGCCGGCATGATCCTGGGCAACTACAAGAAGGCGGGTTTCCTGTCGGGCGTACACGCCAACAACGTGGGCGAGGCGCAATCGCTGCTGCACCTGCATGCGCCGGAAGTCATCAAGCTGGACCTGCGCACCGTGGCTGACCCCGAGCACGAACTGCCGCCGTTGCTGGAGGCGGCGGCCGGACTTTCGTGCCAGGTGGTGTTCAAGCGCGTCGAGGACGAGGCCAGCCTGGCCCGCCTCGCAGCGCTGGGCGCGCAATACGCGCAGGGCTATCTGTTCGGCGCGCCATCGGCTTCGCTGGCGCAGCCATCCCCGCGAGCGGGAGCGGGCCACGAGCCGCCCTCCGCCCAAGGTCCAGCCTAGCCGCGCGCGAGCAAATCGGACATGTCGTCCGCGTGCTCTTCCTCGACCGCCAGGATTTCCTCCAGCATGCGGCGCGTGGTCGGGTCCTTGTCCCCCAGGTAGCGGACCATGGCCCGGTAGCTGTCGATGGCGATGCGCTCGGCCACCAGGTTCTCCTTGATCATGCCTTCGAGCGTACCGGCTTCGACGTACTGGGAATGGCTGCGCCGGGACAGGCTGTCGGGCGCGAAATCCGGCTCGCCCCCCAGTTGCACGATGCGCTGGGCGATCTGGTCCGCATGCTGCTGTTCCTGGGTGGCATGCTCGGCGAACTCGGCCGCGACCGGATCGGCATGGATGCCGCGCGCCATGAAATAGTGGCGCTTGTAGCGCAGCACACAGACCAGCTCCGTGGCCAGGGCCTCGTTCAGCATCTCGAGCACGACGCCGCGATCGGCGCCGTAATCCTGGGTCACCGCGCCCTCGTCCAGGTGCTTGCGCGCCCGGGCGCGGATGGCCTCCACATCGACGGAAAACTTCTCGGCACTGGGGGCTTGCGGCTTGACGGCCTGCTCCATATCGCTCTCCTTTCTCGAGTGAAACCTCCACTCAGGATAGGCCGCGCCCCCGGTCACCGCTGTAACAATCAGAACGTCAGCCGCACGCCCATGACGATGTTCCGGCCCATCAGCGGCGCGGCATTCTTGATGAACGACGTATGCCGGTAGGCGAGCTTGTTCGTGAGGTTATTGGCCCGGACGTAGATCTGGTAACGGGTCCCGCTCATGCGGCCTTCATAGGCGGCGCCAAGGTTGAGCATCGTGTAGCCGGCCGTCTCGGTCTCGAACTCGGCCACCTTGTCCTGACGCCCCACGTACGACAGTTCGACGTCGCCGCTCCAGGCCTGCCACCGCGCGTCCAGCCGCGTGCCGATCCGGTAGGCGGGGATGCGCGGCAGATTGCCGCCACCGTCCAGTTTCGCGCGCACGTAGTCGCCCATCAGCGAGACGGCGAAGATACGGTCGATCTGGTGGCGCACCTTGGCCTCGAGCCCGGTGAAGGTGGCATCGTGCTGCGTGTACTCCAGCAATTGCAGATTCTGGTAGACGTCCAGCGTGCGGCCATAGATGAAGTTGTCCATCTTGTTGTGGAACACCGAGACCGAGAACGTGGTGGGTCCGGCGAACTTGCGCAGCGTGAGGTCGATGTTGTTGGACGTTTCCTTCTTCAGGTTGGCGTTGCCGATCTCGTAGGTGGACGTGGCCAGGTGCAGGCCATTGGCATAGAGTTCCTCGGCGGTCGGCAGGCGATGCGAGCGCGACGCCGACACGCCCAGCGAATATTGCGGCGCGAATTTCCAGACGGCGCCCGCCGACACCGAGGTGCCGCGATGCCGGGTATCGGGCGCGCCGCCCTGCACGTCGATGCGCTGCCATTCATGCCGCAGCCCGCCCTCGAAGCGCCAGTCGCCCACCGTGTATTCCTCGAGCGCGAACAGGCCGTTGTTGCGCGTGACGGTAGGCTGCACGTAGGCCTCTTCGCCCAGCGCACTGAAGGCGCGGCGCGTCGTCTGCGCGCCGATCACGCCCCGCAGCCCGCCTATGGGCGCGTGTTCCAGTTCCACGCGGCCGTCATGCGCCTTGTTCTTGAAGGTGGTGGCGATCGTGTCGCCCTCGATCTCGTCATGCTGGTAATCGGTGAAGCCCGCGCGCACGCGCAGCCGGGTAAAGCCGGCGAAGGGGTCGCGCAGCTCGCCGCGCACGTCCCACCGCTGGCTGCGCAGCTTCACGAAAGGCACGCCGTGGCTGTCGCCGTCCTCGCCGTGGTCGTGATCGTGGCCGTCTTCGTCGCCGTGGTCGTGGCCATGGCCGTCGTCGGGGCAGTGCAGGTGCGTGCCGTGCGCATGGCAGCCCTCGTAGGCGTGGTCATGGCCCGGCAGGCCGTAGCGGTTGCGCTGGCTGGTGTAGGCCAGTCCGATGTAGCCGCGGTCGCCCACCCACGACAGGCCCACGCTGCCGGTCTCGGTATGGTTGTACGAACCGTCCACCCGGTTGCCGCCGGCCCAGCCGCGACCCACCTTGTAGTCGTTGGCGTTGCGTTTGAGCCCTTCGGCGTGGAACACCAGGCCCTTGCCGCCGGTAGTCAATTCGAACGCGCCCGACGTCTCGCGCGGACCGGTCGCGCCGCGCAGCTCCACGCTGCCTTCCACCGCGTTCTCCGGCATCTCGGTGGGAATCTTGTTGTCGAGCACGTTGACCACACCGCCCATCGCCCCGCCGCCGTACAGCAGCGCAGCCGGCCCGCGCAGCACTTCCACGCGCTGCGACAGCATGGGCTCCAGACCCACCGCGTGGTCGGGACTGATGGTGGAGGCATCCTGGACCTCGGCACCGTCGGAAACGATCTTGACCCGCGCGCCGTCCATGCCCCGGATGATGGGCCGGCTGGCGCCCGCGCCGAAATGCGACGAGGTGATGCCGGGCTCCTGCTCCAGCGTCTCGCCCAGCGTGGCGGCCCGCTTGGTCAGCAGTTCGTTCTCATCCAGCACGGTGACCGGCGCCGCCAGGTCCTGTTCGCTGCGCGACAGGGGCGTGGCGGACACGGTGACCTCCTTCAAGGTCTGCGGCGCGGGCTCGGCCGGCGAGGCGGCCTGCGCCCAGGCGGCCGCGGGCAGGCCCCAGGAAACACTCATCAAAGCCAATACGAGGGGGTTCAGCCTTCCCAACATCACGGTTCCTTCTTCATGGATGGCGCAAAAATGCCGCTGGCGGCCGACAAGGCATCCTTGCCAGGCCGCGAGCGGCATTCTTGCTCAAATCCGAAGTTAATGCAACTCTATTGCATATGCATGGCTGTTGCACTTAAGAAACCCTTGCGGGCGCGGGTCAGAACGCCGAGCAATGCCCTCCGCTGGGCGCCTGCCCCGAGCCTATGGCCAGGATGGCGGGTTCCTTCCGGTGGTTGACCGGGCTGGCGTGGGTCCAGTCCCAGGCAAAGAAGACGATCAGCACGGCCCAGAACAGCAGGATGGCGGAAGTACGGGAAGTCATGTCCATGTCCTCCCGTTCAAACGCCGAGACGGCGGCGCAGGCGCACACCGATCAGCGAGCCGGCGAACGCCAGCACGACCCAGATCCAGCCGTGCAGGCTGCCCGTGGAAATGCCGCTGACCATGGCCCCCACGTTGCAGCCGAACGCCAGCCGCGAGCTGTAGCCCAGCAGGAAACCCGCGACCAGCACGGCCGCCCATTGGCGACCCGTCAACGGCTTGCCGCTGGACGGCTTGCGCGCGGCGATCCACAGCGCGCCGGCCATGATGCCGATGTTGGTGATGGAGGTGACGTCCAGGAACACGCTCTGGTCCAGCGTACGCAGGTTGCCCGCCTGGCCCCAGAAGGCGTTGGCGGCGGGATCGAACACGCCGGCCGCGGTCGCCACCTTGGCTGCCCACAGGCCGAAACCGTAGACCACGCCCCAGGGCTGGCCGGCCACCACCAGGTTGGCCACCGCCAGCAGGGCTAGGCCGATGCCGGCCAGCAGCAGCTTGCGGTTCCATGGCGAGGACGGCGCGGCCGCGCCGCCCTTGCGGCTCCAGATCCAGGCCGCCAGGCCGAAAACGGCCAGGCCGGCGAAGGTCAGCGCCAGCGCGCCACCCGCGCCCCAGTCGCGGACCAGGCTGACCGGCGCGACCGCGCCCAGCGACAGCCAGCCGTGCAGGTGCACCGATCCCAGGAAACTGCCCAGCGCGAACAGCGGCAGCACGCCCATGTTCAGCGGAATGCCCAGCCCGGCCTTGTACAGCGTGCCCGAACCGCAGCCGTCGGCGATCTGCATCGTGACGCCGAACACGAAGGCGCCGATCAGCAGACTGATGCTGGGAGGCCCCAGGGCCGCGGCCAGGTCGCCGGGAAACTTCGCCAGGAGCGGAATGGAAATGGCCGCCGCCACCGCCAGCAGCACGATCTGGGCGAACACGCCGCTGGCGTCGCGGGCCTCGATCAACCGGCGCCAGCCGGTGGTGAAGCCGAAGCGCGCACCGGCCAGCAGGCCGCCCATGCCGATGCCGATGACGAACAGCACCGACTGGCGCACGGTCACGAACCAGGCCAGCGCGAGCACGGCCAGCACGATGGCGGCGGTCAGCGGCCAGCGCGCCTGGCCAAGCGCGGGCGAAACGGGGGACGATACGGCGGGCGCGCCCGCCTGGGAAAGCGTCGTTTGCATCAGGGGGATCCTCTGCCGCGTTACGAGTTGCCGAACAACTTCTTGAATTTTTCCGAGATCTGGCTGGCCCGGCCCGGCGCGTTGTCCATGGGCAGGGCCTGGTCGGCATTGGTCCAGTCGGCCAGGGATTCCGGGTACATGCGCACGTGCGGCAGGCCCGCCAGCTCCGACAGCGCGAACCAGTCGGTGGCGGCCCAATGGCCGGTGTTGCAGAACGCGATGTTGTCGCCGCCCGCGTCCGGGAACTCCCGGGCGGCAATGGCGCGGGCCTCGGTGGCCGAGACGATCTGCGTGCTGCCGGGGGCGAACCAGACGCTGTGCGGAACGTTCCGGGCGCCATGGATGGTGCCGGGCACCGCGGCCGTCGGCGCCTTGACCAGGCCTTCGAAGAAATTCTTGGGCCGCGCGTCGATCAGCCGGGTGTCGCCGCCGTTCGTGCCCGCCAGCACATCGGCCTGGGTGGCCTTGATGGCGGTGTTCAGCCGGGGTTCATAGCGGCTGGGCGCGGGCTGGGCCGGCGCATCCTGGCTCAGGGGTTGCTGCGCCTGCTGCCAGGCCTGCACGCCGCCATTCAGGATGGACAGCTGGGTCAGGCCCAGGTACTTGAGCGTCCAGTACACGCGGGCGGCGGCGCCGAAGTCGGTCACGTCCGCGCCCGAGGACACCACCACGGCATGGCGCTCGGGTGTCAGCCCGAGCTTGCGCACCTGCGCGGTCAGCTTGTCCAGCGGCGGCAGCGTGCCGGGGCTGTTGGCCGGGCCCCGCCACGAGCCATAAGGGGCAGACAGGGCGCCGGGAATGTGGCCTTGCAGGTAGTCGGCAGGCGAACGGATATCGATGACCGTGACCGAGGGCGAGGACAGCACCGCCTTCAGTTCGTCGGGCGACAGGATGGGAGACGTAGCGGCCTGGGCGCCGGCCGTTGCGGCAAAAGCGATCAGCCAGGCAGAAAGAATGGCAAGGATTCTCATGATGATTGCGCGCGGTGCGCAGGGGGTGGGCATCCTGAGAATTTTAAGACCTGGCCAGGGGCTGGCTCAGACCAAGTCCCCATATCAACATAACATGAAGTTATATAAGAACCTGGGGGATATAGCTCCTGGCCATACGCCCGGAGGGCGCGGGCCAGGGCATCGGGCAGCCCCGGCCGGGGCTGCCCGGCGGCGGCCGGGAGCCGCCTCAGGCCGTGACGTGGAAGCCCACGCGGCCGAGATTCTGCATCTCGAGCTCGACCCAGGTACCGGCCACGAGGGCCTCGGCGGCACTGGCGCCGCCGGCCATCACGATGGACCCCTCGGGCAGGATCTCGCCCGCCTGCGCCACCAGGCGCGCGGCCGCGACCAGCGAACGCACGGGATGGCCCAGGATGGCGGCGGTGGTGCCGACCTGCTGGGCCTTGCCGTTGCACGACATGATCAGGCCCAGGTTGGAGAAGTCGACGCTGGGCTTGTGCCAGGCACCCAGCACCACGCCCGACGACGAGGCATTGTCCGCCACCACGTCTTCCAGCGAGAACTTGAAGGCCTTGTAGCGCGAGTCGATGATCTCGAGCGCGGGCGCGATGGCCTCGACGGCGTCCAGCGCCTCGATCGGCGACACCATGCCCGACAGCGGCTTGCGCAGCAGGAAAGCGATCTCGGGCTCGACGCGCGGATGCACGCGGGTCGACAGCTTCAGTTCGCCGCCCTCGTCCACGCGCATGTCATGCGTCAGGCGGCCCCAGATCATGTCGTGCACGCCCATCTGGACCATCTTGGCGCGGCTGGTGAAGCCCATCTTCATGCCGATGCGGCGATGGCCGCGGTCGACGCGGCGCTGGATCAGCATGCGCTGCACTTCGTAGGCCTCGGCCAGCGTGAGCGGACGGCGCTCGACGAACTGTTCGGCCGCGCGCGGCGTGCTGGCGGCTTCGTCCAGCTCGCGGGCCACTTCGGGTAGGGACAACAGCGGACCGCTCATGCTTGCTCCTTGGCGCCAAACACCGCGCGCACCGAGCCCAGTCCGGCGATGCGCGCTTCCAGAATTTCCTCTCCCTGCACCGCAACCATCGGGCCCAGCGCACCGCTCAGCACGACGTCGCCGGCACGCAGCGGATTGCCACGCTCGGCCATCTTGCGCGCCAGCCACAGGGCCGCGTTCAGCGGATGGCCCAGGCAGGCGGCGCCGGCGCCGATCGAGACCTGGTCGCCGTTGCGCTCCATGACCATGCCGCACAGGCGGGCGTCGAAGTCGCCCAGCTTGACCGGCCGGTTGCCCAGCACGAACAGGCCCGACGAGGCGTTGTCGGCGATCGTGTCGACGATGCTGATCTTCCAGTTGGCGATGCGGCTGTCGACGATCTCGATGGCCGGCACGGCATAGGCGACGGCCGAGATCAGCTCGGCCATCGTGGCCATGGGCTGGACCAGGTCGCGCTCCATGACGAAGGCGATCTCGGCTTCGACCTTGGGCTGGATCAGGCTGGACAGCGGCACTTCCTCGCCGTCGCACACCGACATGTCGGCGAACAGCATGCCGTAGTCGGGCTGGTCCACGCCCAGCTGCGCCTGCACCGCCTTGGACGTCAGGCCGATCTTGCGGCCCACCAGCCGGCGGCCCTGCTTGACCCAGTGGTCGGTATTGGCCTGCTGCACCGCATACGCGGCGTCCAGGTCGCCTGCCGGCAACTGATCGCGGATCGGATCGATCGCGACGCGGCTTTCATGAGCACTGCGCAGGCGCTGCGCAAGCCCGGCGATCGCCTCGGCGGCGACGCCCCCTTGTCCTATCTGCCCCATGGGTAGTCCTGTTTTGAAGTTGAAGAAAAGAGAAAAACACCTTTATGCCGTATACGTACGAATATACGGGAGAAACCTGTGCCCGGACAATGGTGGCGGCTCATCGTCCCACCCCCGCCATCAATTTGAGGCATTTGACGAACAGCGCCTGGTACTCGGGCGGGAGGGCCGCGATGATGGCCTCCTCGACTTCCTTGTCGCGGGGCAGCACGCGCTCCAGCACGTCCACGCCCGCCTGGGTGATGGTCACGGCATAGGCGCGCTTGTCGTCGGCCGAGCGCCGGCGCCGCAGGTATCCCTTGCGCACCAGGCGGTTGATCATGTCGGCCAGCGAATTGCGGTCCAGCGCGATGTCCTCGGCCAACTGGTTCTGCGTGGCGCCGGGATGCTTGCAGACGGTGATCAGCAGCGCCTTCTGGCGCGGCGTCAGGTCCTCGTCGTGGAAGGTCTGCATGAACAGCGCCTCGGCCCGGAAATGCGCACGCCGCAGCAGGTGCGACACGACGTCCGTCAGCTCGAACGCGCGCACGGCCTCCGTGCAGGGCACGGTTTCCGGTTCGGAGGACGGCGCGGCGGGCGGGCGTCGCAGGGCGGAAGGTCGATTCATGATGGCGAGCCGGAGCGGACCTGAGATCTTAACTGATGTCGCGCGCCCGGCAGCCGACCCCCCTGGCGATTCTTCGAAGCGGTTATGGCTGGCGCCGAAGTTGTTATGCCCCCGGGGATGGACCGGTCGCGCTGATTTCCACTATATTATGACGTATACGTACTATAACCTCAACGGAACCCAGCACCATGTCGGTCAAAACCCTGCGCAACTTCATTGGCGGCCGCTTCGAAGACGGCATCCGCACCTTCGACAAACTCAATCCCGCCAACGGGGAACTGGTGGCGCGCGTGCATGAAGCCAGCCGCGACCAGGTGAACGCCGCGGTGGCGGCGGCGCGCCAGGCCCTGCCGGCCTGGGCGGCCCTGCCGGTCAACCAGCGCACCGACTATCTGTACGCGCTGGCCGACGGCATCGAACGCCGCTTCGACGACTTCCTGGCGGCCGAGATCGGCGACACCGGCAAGCCCGTGGGTTGGGCCGGTCAGATCGACATCCCGCGCGGCGCCGCCAACTTCCGCGCCTTCGCCGAGATCGCCCGGACGCTGGACATGGAAAGCTTCATGACCGACACCCCGGACGGACGGCAGGCGCTGAACTACGCCTACCGCAAGCCGCTGGGCGTGGTGGGCGTCATCTCGCCGTGGAACCTGCCGCTGCTGCTGTTCACCTGGAAGGTCGCGCCCGCGCTGGCCTTCGGCAACACCGTGGTGGCCAAGCCTTCCGAGGTCACGCCCTCCACCGCCACCCTGCTGGCCGAAGTGGCGGCCGAGGTCGGCCTGCCCGCCGGCGTGTTCAACGTGGTCCATGGTTTCGGACCGAACTCGGCCGGTGAATTCATCACCACCCACCCGGACATCGACGGGATCACCTTCACCGGCGAATCGGCCACCGGCAGCACCATCATGAAGGCTGTCGCGCCGGGCGTGAAGCCGGTGTCGTTCGAACTGGGCGGCAAGAATGCCGCGCTGGTGTTCGAGGACGCCGACTTCGACGCCGCCGTCGCCGGCGTGGCCCGCTCGGTCTTCGCCAACTGCGGCCAGGTCTGCCTGTGCACCGAACGCGTCTACGTCCAGCGGCCGATCTACGACCGCTTCGTCGCCGCGCTGAAGCTGGAAGCCGAGAAGCTGGTGCTGGGCCGCCCCATGGACACCGCCACCACCATGGGTCCGCTGGTATCGCACGAGCATCGCGAGAAGGTGCTGTCCTACCTGCGCCTGGCGGTCGAGGAAGGCGCCACCGTGGTCACCGGCGGCGGCGTGCCGACCTTCGGCGACGAGCGCGACCAGGGCGCCTACATCCAGCCGACCATCTGGACCGGCCTGCCCGAGACCGCCCGCTGCATCAAGGAAGAAGTGTTCGGCCCGGTGTGCCACATCGCCCCCTTCGATACCGAGGAAGAAGCCATCCGGCTCGCCAACGACACCCACTACGGGCTGGCGGCGGCCGTCTGGACCACCAACCTGACCCGGGGCCATCGCGTGGCCCAGGCCATGCAAGTCGGCCTGGCTTGGGTGAACTGCTGGTTCCTGCGCGACCTGCGCACGCCGTTCGGCGGCAGCGGCCTGTCGGGCATCGGGCGTGAAGGCGGCCGCCACTCGCTGCATTTCTACACCGAGCCGACCAACGTCTGCGTGAAGCTGTAAGAGTAGGAATGGGCGATAATCGCAGGGGAATGTCCCCTGCGGCCGCCATGTCCAATTTTCGTCTGACTCCCAACGCGCTGGGGCATAAGCTCAAGCTGCACCAATTGCAGATATTCGAGCGGGTGCTCGAGCGCCGGTCGCTGTCGCGCGCGGCCAATGAGCTGAACCTGACGCAGCCCAGCGTCACCAAGGCCATCTACGAACTGGAGAAGTTCGTGGGCGCGCCGCTGTTCGAGCGCTCCAACCGCGGCGTGGTCCCGACCGATCTGGCGCACCTGCTGGGACGGCGGGTCAAGACGTTGATGGCCGAGCTGCGCTACATGACCGACGAGCTCAACGCGGCGCTGACGGGGGAAAGCGGGCACGTCATCGTCGGCACCCTGATCGCCGCGTCGGCCAAGCTATTGCCCGAGGCGATCTCGATGCTGATGCAGGAGCACCCGGGCATCCGCGTCACCGTGTCCGAAGGCCCCTCGTCGCAGCTCTTTCCGGCCCTGGCCACGGGCGACCTCGACATCGTGGTGGGACGCCTGCCCGAGCGCGACATCGCGCTGGGCTATGCCTATCCGCTCACCCACCATACGCTGTACGAGGAAAAGCTGCATGCCGTCGTCGGCGCCCATCACCCGCTGGCGCGCGCGGAAAACCTGGAACTGGGCCAGTTGATGGATCTGCCCTGGATCCTGCCCTCCGCCGAATCGCCGCTGCGCTCGGCGGTGGAGCAGACCTTCCACCGCACGGGGCTGGGCATCCCGCCCCGTCACATCGAATCCCTGTCGCTGCTGACCAACCTGGGCATCCTGCTGCGCGGCGAGGCCATCGCCCTGATGCCGCAGGACGCCGCCGCGCAGTTCCTGGACCACGGTCTGCTCAAGCTCCTGCCGCTGGCCGAATTTGGCTTGTTCGGGCGCGTGGGCTATTCGGTGCGGGCGAACCGGCAGCTCACGCCCGCCAGCCAGCACCTGATCGAATACCTGCACCGCATCTGCGACAGCCGGCGCGCCGCCGCCTCCTGACGCTTCCCTCGGGGCGCGGGGCCTGGATGAGCCATAGCCAATACGCATACCCCGGGCGCCAACTTCTATTTCTCGCCAGGCGCCTGGCTCACATAGACTGCAATTAGCCTACGATAGGCCACGACTGCCTTCTCCCGGCGCGGGAGCCCGCTCCGCGGGCGCAGACCTACCGACCCAACGAGAGCACCATGTACAAATACGGTCTTCCGCTCAATTTCCAGAAATGGATCGACGACAACGCCCATCTGCTCAAACCGCCGGTCGGCAACCAGCAGATCTGGCAGGACTCCGATTTCATCGTCACCGTGGTCGGCGGCCCCAACCACCGCACCGACTACCATGACGACCCGCTGGAAGAGTTCTTCTACCAGATCCGCGGCAACGCCTACCTGAAGCTCTGGGTGGAAGGCAAGGAAGAGCGCGTGGACCTGAAGGAAGGCGACATCTTCCTCTTGCCTCCGCACCTGCGCCATTCGCCCCAGCGTCCCGAGACCGGCAGTGCCTGTCTCGTGATCGAGCGCCAACGCCCCGAAGGCCTGCTGGACGGCTTCGAGTGGTACTGCCTGCATTGCGGACACCTGGTGCATCGCGTCGAGGTCCAGCTCAAGAGCATCGTGACCGACCTGCCGCCGCTGTTCGAGGCTTTCTACGCCAGCGAAGACAAGCGCCGCTGCCCCTCGTGCGGCACGGTGCATCCCGGCAAGCACATCCCGGGCACCGCATGACGGCACGGTTCGACTTCGGCGGGGTCGAACTCACCCGCATCGTCGAGGCCGAAGGCCCTCTGCTGCGCCCCGCCGAGATCTTCCCGGATTCGACCCCCGAGGCCATCCAGGCCAACCTGGACTGGCTGGCCCCGCGGTTCTACGACCCGGCCTCCGACCGGCTGGTCATCTCCATCCAGTCCTTCCTGCTGAAAAGCCAGGGCCGCCTGATCCTGGTGGACACCTGCGTGGGCGACTGCAAGGCGCGGGTACGCGCCGATTTCGACCGGCAGCACTGGGGCTGGCTGGATCGCCTGGAAGCGGCCGGCGTGCGCCCCGAGGACATCGACGTGGTCGTGTCCACCCACCTGCACGTCGATCACGTCGGCTGGCACACGCGGCTGGTGGACGGGGCCTGGGCCCCCACCTTCCCCAACGCGCGCTACCTCTTCACCCACGAGGAATGGGCCTACTGGAAGGCACACGAAGGCCATCCCGGCCTCGTGCGCACCGGCGACTACGTAGGCGACTCGGTCCTGCCCGTGTTCGAGGCCGGCCTGGCCGACCTGGTCGACATGGACCACCGCATCGACGAAGCCATCCGCCTCGTCCCCGCGCCCGGACATACGCCCGGCCACGTGGCCGTCGAGATCCAGGGCACGCACCAGCGCGTCCTGCTGACCGGCGATGCCTTCCACCACCCGCTGCAGTGCTGCTACCCCCAGTGGAGCACGCGCTTCTGCGCCGACCCCGACCACGCCCGCCGCACCCGGCAATCGCTGCTGGAAGCCTGCGCCCGCGACGGCACGCTGGTCCTGCCCGCCCACTTCCCCGCCCCCACCGCCGGCCACATCCGCCGCGCGGCGCCGGAAGACGAACACGAATTTCGTTTCGAATTCCAAAAATTACTTTAAACTTAAAACGTAAGTCCAAGGAATCGTCCATGATTTTGCAGCGCCCCGTTCCGGCCCTGGTGGCCAGCCTTTGCCTCGCGTTCGGCGTCACCGCCGCCGCGCACGCCGACATCAAGATCGGCTTCCTGGCCACGATGTCCGGGCCAGGGGGCACGCTGGGCCAGGACCAGTACGACGGGTTCATGCTGGGCGTGGAAGCCGCCGGCGGCAAACTGGGCGGGCAAGCGGTCAAGATCATCCAGGAAGACGACCAGCTCAAGCCCGAGGTGGGCCGCCAGGCCGCCAAGAAGCTGATCGAGCGCGACCGCGTGCAGATCGTGACCGGCCTGAGCTTCTCGAACGTGCTGATGGCGGTCTATCGCGACATCGTCAACAGCGGCACCTTCCTGCTGGTGAACAACGCCGGCCCCAGCCAGATCGCCGGCCAGATGTGCTCGCCGCTGTATTTCTCCACGTCCTGGCAGAACGACCAGCAGCACGAGGCCATGGGCAAGTACGCCCAGCAGAAGGGCTACAAGCGCGTGGCCCTGATGGCGCCGAACTACCAGGCCGGCCGCGAGGCGCTGACGGGCTTCAAGCGCTACTTCAAGGGCGAGGTCCTGAGCGAGACCTACACCCAGGTCAACCAGCCCGACTACTCGGTGGAAATCACCCAGCTGCGCACCGCCAGCCCCGACGCCGTGTTCATCTTCTACCCCGGCGGCATGGGCGTGAATTTCGTCAAGCAGTACCACCAGGCCGGCATGCTGGGCAAGGTGCCGCTGCTGTCGGGTTCGACCGTGGACGGCACGACCCTGCCGGCGCTGCAGGACCTGGCCCTGGGCGTGATGTCCGGCGGCCCGTGGTCGCCCGACCTGCCCAACGCGGCCAACCGCAGTTTCGTCGAGCAGTTCCGCAAGAAGTACGGACGCGTCCCCTCGCACTACGCGGCCTATGGCTACGATTCGGCGCAGGCCCTGAACGCCGCGCTCAAGGCCACCGGCGGCCGCCTGGACGACAAGAAAGCCTTCGAACAGGCAATGGTCAAGGCGAATTTCCCCTCAGTGCGGGGCGGCTTCAAATTTAACAATAATCACTTCCCCGTATCGAATTACTACGCATTCGAAGTGGTGCGCGATCCCGCGGGCGGCGTGACGCTGGCCACGCGGGAAACCGTGTTCCCGGACCACCAGGACCCCTACCATGGGGAATGCAAGCTGAAATAGCCGTCCGGCACCGGCGTCGCGCCGCCGACCGCAGTATCCAGGGGGCCGGGTATCCGGCCTCATCCACCCCGCAGGCAAGCCAGGAGTCCGCATGAAAACCGCCAAACTGATAGCCGTCGCATCGATACTGCAAGCGGCCTTCGCCGCCCCCTCCTTCGCCGCCGTCAAGATCGGCTTCGTCTCCACGCTGTCCGGTCCGGGTTCGGTGCTGGGACAGGACCAGTACGACGGTTTCATGCTGGCCGTGGAACAGGGCAAGGGCAAGCTGGGCGGCGTCGACGTCCAGGTCCTCAAGGAAGACGACCAGATGAAGCCCGAGGTCGGCCTGCAGGTCGTGCGCCAGTTGCTGGAGCGCGAGAAGGTGCCGGTCATCACCGGCCTGATCTATTCGAACGTCATGATGGCGGTCCACCGCCCCATCACCAGCGCCGAGGTCTTCCTGGTCGGCTCGAACGCCGGGCCCACCCCGATCACGGGCAAGGGCTGCTCGCCTTACTTCTTCTCCACCTCGTGGAACAACGACCAGTTGCACGAGGCCGGCGGCGAGCTCGCCAACAAGATGGGCATCAAGAAGGTCCAGCTCCTGGCGGCCAACTACCAGGCCGGCAAGGACGCCATGGAAGGCTTCAAGCGGACCTTCAAGGGCCAGGTGGTGGGCGAGACCTTCACCCAGGTCAACCAGCCCGACTACTCGGTCGAGATTTCCGCGCTGGCCGCCAGCAAGCCCGAGGCCATTTACACGTTCTATCCCGGCAGCATGGGCGTGAACTTCGTCAAGCAGTACCGGCAGGCCGGCATGTTCGACAAGGTCCGCATGCTGTCGACCTCGACCATCGACGGCTCCACCCTGCCCGCCCTGCAGGACGCCGCGCTGGGCGCGGTCACGGCGGCGCCCTACTCGCCCGACCTCGACAATCCGGCCAACAAGAAATTCGCCGACGCGTTCCGCAAGAAATACAACCGCGAACCCTCGATGTACGCCGCCCAGTCCTACGACGCCGCCAGCCTGATCGCCTCGGCCCTGGCCAAGACCAAGGGCAACGTGTCCGACAAGGCCGCGTTCCGCGCGGCGCTGCGGGAAGCCAAGTTCGACTCCGTGCGCGGTTCCTTCGCGTTCAACACCAACCAGTTCCCGATCGCGCCGTTCTACCGGGTCGACGTGGCCAAGGACGCCAGCGGCAAGCCGGCGTTCGTGACCAAGGGCGTGATCTACGAGCACAGCAAGGACTCGTATGCGGGCGAGTGCCAGATGAAGTGATGCAGGCACCCGTGGCATCGCCATGGGTTGCATACAATAGGACCCCGTGGGCCGCCCGGCCCACGGTTTCATCCTAGCCTAGACATCGTGCCGCCCAACAAGGATTCCCTGGCGAAAGTCGCCCTGGTCACCTCTCCCGCCATCGGCGATTCGCTGCTGTCGATGACAGTGGCCCACAACCTCCGCCGCTCCGGATCGGCCGTTACCGTCTTCGGCCCCCATATTCACGCGTTGCGGCGCTGGTTCCCCGGCATCGACATCCAGCCTGGCCTCTCGCCCGACGGCGCCGGCCTCACGCTGGAAGCGTTCGACACCGCCATCCAGCTGCACGATCACAGGCCGCTCCCGCGCTTCACCGAACTGCATCCGCGCGCCTGGGTCCTGGAAGACTTGTGCCGCATGCGTTCGCCCAAGTCCATGGCGACCCGGCTGACCGAGTTCTGCCGGAACGACCTGGGACTGGCGGACGCGGAAAAGAACAACGGTCTCCAGCCTCCTGCCGGCCTCGTCCACCGCCTGCACGGCTCGCGCGTGGTCATCCACCCCGCGGCCAGCACGCCGGACAAATGCTGGCTGCCCACGCGTTTCATCGCCCTGGCCGGCCGTCTTCGCGACGAAGGGTTCGATCCGCAATTCATCGTCGGCCCCGCCGAACGCCCGCAATGGGAACCCCTGCTGCGCGCCCAAGGGCTGGGGCTGCCGGACCTCGGTGGCCTGGACAACGTCGCCTCGTGGATATTCGAGTCGGGCTGGTTCATCGGCAACGACTCGGGCATCGGCCATCTCGCCTCCAACCTTCATGTCCCGACCTTGTCGCTGTTCATGCGGCAGGGGGGCGCCAGGACCTGGCGACCCGACTGGGGGCCCGGACAAGTGTTGATAGGCAGCGCTGGCATACCCACCGGCCGGCTCAAGGAAAAGCTGTGGAAGTACGTGCTGACGCCTGGCCGGGTCGCCCGGACCTTCGCACGCTTGCGGGGCCAGGAGGCGGTCCAGGCCGGGCGCCTGCCCTGGAACGACGGAACCATGGCAGCCCAGCGCGGCAACGCCTGAGGGCCGGCGGCCGCGCCCCGGTTTCAGCCCGGGATCACGCCGCTTCGCTGAACTGCATCTTGTAGAGCGTCGCGTACAAGCCTTCCGCTGCCAGCAGGTCGGTATGGGAGCCCTGTTCGACGATGCGCCCCTGGTCCAGCACGATGATGCGGTCGGCGTTCTGCACCGTGGTCAGCCTGTGGGCGATGACCAGCGTCGTGCGTCCCGCCATCAGGCGTTCCAGCGACGCCTGGACCTGGCGTTCGGACTCGTTGTCCAGGGCCGAGGTGGCCTCGTCCAGGATCAGGATGGGCGCGTCCTTGATCAGCGCCCGCGCAATGGCCAGGCGCTGCCGCTGGCCGCCCGACAGCCGGGCGGCGTTCTCGCCCACCTGGCTGTGCATGCCCTGCGGCAGCGAATCGACGAACTCCAGCAGGTTCGCGTCGGCCAGGGCCTGGCGGATGGCCGCTTCCGACGGCTCGGTATTCGCGCCATAGCTCACGTTGGCGGCGATGGTATCGTCGAACAGCACCACGTCCTGGCTCACGAGCGAGATGGCGTCGCGCAGGCTGGTCAGCGTCAATTCGTCGACGGGAATGCCATCCACCCGGATCGATCCCGCCGTAGGCAGCGCAAAACGGGGCAGCATGGAGACCAGCGTGGTCTTGCCGCTGCCGGATCGTCCGATGAAAGCCACCGTCTGGCCCGGCTCCACCGTGAACGAGATCCGCTCCAGGGTGTCGCGGCCGGCGTCGGGAAAGCGATGGGAGACCTGTTCGAACTCGATATGCCCGCGCGCCGGCCGGGGCAGCAGGCGCACGCCGTTATCGCTTTCGGGTTCCTCGTCCACCAGCGCGAACACGCTTTCCGCGGACACCAGCATGCGCTGCATGGGACTGGCGACATTGGCCAGCCGCTTGAGCGGATCCAGCATCTGCAGCATGGCGGTCACGAAGGCGGCAAAGCCGCCCACGGTGATCTGGTTGGCGCCCGACTGCCCGAGCGCGGTCGACACCACGACCGCCAGCGCCACGGCGGCGATGGCTTGCGTGATGGGTGCCGAGGCCGCGCCGGCCACCGTGTTGCGCATCGCGAAGCGCCGCAGCCGGCCGTTGATGTGCAGGAAGCGCTCTTCCTCGTGGGCATAGCCGCTGAACAGCTTGATGACCCGCTGCCCATCGATGGCCTCGCTCACCACCCGGGTCAGCTCGCCGTTCATGGTGATGGTCTCGCGGTTGATGCGGCGGATGCGGCGCGCGATGGCGCGCATGATGAAGGTGGACAGCGGGAAGGCCACCAGCGCGATCAGCGTCAGCTTCCACGACAGGTAGAACAGCACGCAGGCCAGCGAGATCACGATCAGGGTCTCGCGCACCAGCACCGTGATGACCTCGGTGGCCAGCTGCATGACGTTGGAGGCGTCGACCACGAAGCGGTTCAGCAGGACCGACGAACCCATGCGCTTGAAATAGCCGTCGGGCAGGCGCAGCAGGCGGTCGAACATCTCGCGCCGCAGGTCGGCCAGCACGTGGTTGGCGGACCAGGCCATGAGATAGTCGCTCAGGAAATTCAGCGTGCCGCGCACGAGGAAGATACCGACGATGGCAAGCGGGATCTTCCACACATAGTCCGGATTCTGGCCGTTGAAGCCCCCGTCGAGCAGCGGTTTCATCAGGATCGCCAACAGCGGCTGGGACGCGGCCACGCCGACCAGGAACAGCATGCCGAGGGCCAGTGCCTTCCAGTATTTCAGGACACGGCTATAGACGCGGCGCCACAGTTCGGATTTGACGGGTTGGGAGTTCACAAGGTGCTCGTGGTGGGCCCGGCCGCGAGTGGCGCGCGATTCGCGCGACGGCTGGCCCGCCGCTTACAATAGAAAGCTTCCGATTGTACGCGCAGCCGCCACGCCCGACCTGCCTTGTTGACGTCCTCGATGCCTGAAGCCGATCCCGTACACGTCCGGCTGCCCAACTGGGTGGGCGACGCCTGCATGTGCCTGCCCGCGCTGGACCTGATCCGGCATGCCGGGCACCCCCTGGTCCTGCATGGCCGCCCCTGGGCGCGCGAACTGCTCGAGGGGCTGTCCCCCGCGGGATTCGTCTCGCTGGGCAAGGCATTCGGCCCCAACCTGACCGCCACCCGGCAGGCGGCGGTCACGGGCGGCAAGCCCCGCGGCGTGGTCTTTCCCAATTCGCTTTCCAGCGCGGCGCTGTTCCGGCTGGCCGGCATCCGCGCGGCCGGCTACCGCGGCGACGGACGGGCGCTGTTCCTGAGCTGGGCCCTGACCAAGCCGGAAGGGCTCCACGAGGTGGAGGTCTTCCACCACCTGGCGCGCGAGACGCTGCAACGCTGGCATCCGGGCATCGACCTGCCGGCCTCCCCCGGCCCGCGGCTGAAGCTGCCCCTGACACCCGCGCACCGGGACATGGCCGCTCGTGTGCTGGCCGATGCGGGCATCGGCCGCCCCTTCGTCCTGCTGGCCCCGGTCGCGACCGGCCTGCATCACGGACAGCCCAAGGCCTGGCCCTTGTTCGCCGACCTGTCGCGGGCGCTGGCCGCGCAGGGGGTGGCCTGCGTGGTCTGCCCGCCGCCCCACGAAATGGAAGCCACCCGCCAGGCCGCCCCGGCGGCGACCGTGCTCCCGCCCCTGGGGCTGGGCGCCTTCGCCGCCCTGACCGCCAGCGCCGCGGCGGTCGTCTGCAACGACTCGGGCACTTCCCACGTCGCCGCGGCGGCCGGCGCGCGCCAGATCACCTTGTTCGGCGTCACGCGCCGCGAGCGCACCGGCCCCTGGTCCCCCGACGCGATCTGCCTGGGCGCCGAAGGCCATTGGCCCGCCCTTCCCGACGTGCTCGACGCGGTACGGCACCTGGTGCCCCCTTCTTCGACATGAACCCCATACCCGTCCGCGCCCCCCAACGAGTGCTGGTCATCGCCCTGCGCTACCTCGGCGACGTCCTGCTGACCACTCCGCTGCCCCATGCGCTGCGCGCACGCTACCCGGACTGCCAGGTCGACATGCTGGTGTTCCGCGGAACCGAGGGCATGCTGGAAAACAACCCCGACGTCCACGAAGTCTTCACCATTGCCGAACGCCCGGCCAAGGGCGAAGTCCGCGCCATGGTCCGCCGCCTCTGGCGCCGCTACGATCTGGCGCTGGTCCCGCAGCCCGGCGACAAGCCCCACCTGTTCGGCCTGACGTCGGCCCGGGTACGCGTCGGGCTGGTGCCGCCCGAGGCCGGCCACGCCTGGTGGAAGCGGCTGTCGCTGCGCCGTCCGCTCGTCATCGACGAACACATGCACCGCGTGCACGAGAACGAAAGAGTGGCGGCCCTGCTGGATCTTGCTCCGGCGCGCACGCTCGTGCCGCCCACCGCCCACCTCCTGCGCGACGCCTGGACCGCCCGGTTGGCCGCCCTCGCTCCCGAAGCACCGCCCTTCGATGCTCGCCGGCCCTATGCGGTCATCCATCCTTCCCCCCGCTGGCGCTACAAGCAGTGGCACGCCGACGGCTGGCGCGGCCTGTTCGCCAGCCTGCACGCGCGCGGCCTGCAACTGGTCCTGAGCGGCGGCCCCGGCGAAGCCGAGTCGCAATATCTCGACAGCCTGCTCGAGGGTCTGGACGAGAACGTCCGGCGGGCCATCGTCCGGGTCCAGGGCCGGCTGAGCCTGGCCGAACTTGCCGACCTGCTGCGCCATGCCGACGTCTACGTCGGCCCCGACACCGCCACCACGCACCTGGCGGCGGCCTGCGGCACGCCCACGCTGGCGCTGTTCGGCCCCACCGATCCCCGCCAGTGGGGACCGAGCCCCGCCGCCGGACTGGACCAGCCGTGGTCCAGGGCCGCGCCGCGGCAGGTACGCGGCAACGTGCTCATGCTGCAGGAGCTGGTCCGCGATTGCGTGCCCTGCCAGCGCGAAGGCTGCGACCGGCATCGCGGCAGCCACAGCGATTGCCTGGACGCGCTCGCGACCTCCACCGTGGTCGCGGCGGCGCAATCCCTGGTGGACGCCGCCGCGCCGGCCAGGCAAGGAGCCGGCGCATGAAGCTGGGGATCGCCTGCCATCGTTTCGGCTACGGCGGAGGCATGGAGCGCTATGCCATGGACCTCGTCAAGGGCCTGCGCCAACTCGGCATCCGGCCGGTCGTCTTCGCCCGCAGCTTCGATACGGCCATCCCGGAGTACGCGTTCGTCGAACCGGTACGCATCGCCGTCTGGGCCCTGCCGGGCAAACTGCGCGACCACTATTTCTCGTCCCGCCTGCGAACGCTGAAGGCCGTGCATGGCGTCGACCTGCTGATCGGCTGCAGCCGCACGGCCGTGTCCGACGTGGCCATCTGCGGCGGCACGCACCTGGGACACCTGGCCCACGCGAACCGGCGGCCCACGCACTGGGACCGCTGGCAGATCCGGCTCGAACGCGCCCACTATGCCCAGGCGCACCTGGTGCTGGCGCATTCACGCATGATGGCGGATGAACTGCGCCGCTACTACGACGTACCCGAGGCGCGGATACGCGTGCTGTACCCGCCGGTGGACGTGGAGACCTTCAGCCCGGTGGACGCCGCGCGGCGCGCCGAGCTTCGCCGTGAACTGGGCATTCCGGAAGGCACCACCGCCTTCCTGTTTCCCTCCACCGGCCACGAACGCAAGGGCTATCCGATGCTGGAAGCCTGTTTCGGCGCGACCGACCTGCCGGTCTCGCTGCTGGTCGCCGGCCGGCCGGTGGAGTCGCGCTGCCCGAGGATCCGCTACGTCGGCTACCGCCAGGACATCGCCGACTGCTATCGGGCGGCCGACTACACCATCCTGGCCTCGCGCTACGAGCCCTTCGGCCTGGTCGGACCGGAATCGGTGCTGTGCGGCACGCCCACCGTGCTGCCGGGCGGCATAGGCAGCACCGAGGCACTGTCCGGGGAAGCCTGCCTGACCTTCGACGTCGATGCGCCGGCGTCGCTCGCGGACGCCGTCGTGCGGGCCGAATCGCGGGCAAGGGAGGGCCGTGCCCGCCTGCTAGATCCGCTGAACCATCTCTCCTACGCCCCCGACACCCGCGCCCATGTCGAGGCCCTCCTGAACCTGTCCGCATCCCTGCGCTCCCCCTCCGAGGTTTCATGAGCCGTTCCATGCCCCGGCACGGCGGGCTGCCTGTCCCGCTGCTGTTTCTTTCCGCATTGGCCGTTTCCCTGGTACCCGCTCTTGCACTGTGGGTGCGGGGAAGCGCCAATCAGTTGCTGTTCCTGCTCCTGCTCTTCGCCCTGATCGGCACCGCCTGGCGCGGCCGCCTGGCGCCCCAGGACCGTTTCGTTCCCGTCGTCCGCCGATACTGGCCGATCTGGGCCGCGCTGGCGGCGCAATTTCTCGCCGCCTGTACAAGCACCGTCGTGGTGGGCCTGCGCGATGCGCGCGTGTTCGACGATCCCAGCGTGCTCGATACGCCGCTGCGCATGGCGCTGTTCGGCCCGCTGCTGTGGCTGCTGCTGAACGTGCCCTCACGCTGGCTCAGGCAGATCCAGTGGGGCTGCGTGGCCGGCGCGCTGATCGGCGCCGGCATCCTCCACCACCAGTTCGGCCTGTCGCCCGACGGCCGGCCCGGACAGATCCTGTTCTCCAACCTGCTGCCGTTCAGCAATATCACGCTGTTGCTGGGCCTGTTCTCGCTGCTGACCCTGGGCTGGTCCGACCGCGCCACGGTGTGGGGCAGGATCGGCATCGCGCTGAAGCTGCTGGGCGGCGCGGCGGGCCTGTACGTCGCCTACGCCTCCGGCACGCGCGGCGGCTGGCTGGCGCTGGGCGCCTTCGCGCTGGTGTTCTTCTTCCTGATGTCGGGCAGCGTCTGGCGCAAGCTACTCGCCATGGCGGCGCTGGCCTGCGCGGTGCTGGCCGTCTACCATGCCAGCGACCTGGTCAACCAGCGCGTGGACGAGGCCTATACGGAAATACAGGAATATCGCAAGGGCCAGGCCCTCGATTCCTCGGTGGGCAACCGGCTGCAGCTCTGGTCGGCGGCGCTGGAAGTGTTCGAGGCCCATCCGCTGGTCGGCGTGAGCCGGCAGGATTACCGCCGCACGATGCGCGAGGCGGCCGAGCAGGGCTTGATCACCAAGCACGCCGCCGAATTCCGGCACTCGCACAACGAGTTCCTGTTCAACCTGGCCACGCTCGGCATCCTGGGGGGAATTGCGATCGCGGCGGCCTGGCTGGTTCCCGCCCTCTTCTTCGCGCGTGCCACGCGCCGTGGCGGCCGCGATGAAAAAATCGCCGGCACCATGGGCCTGCTGCTGGCGATCGGCTTCCTGGTATTCGGCATGACCGAGGTCATGTTCGCGATGTCGATGGTCGCCGCGTTCTACACCCTGATGATCGCGGCGCTGATGGCCATCGCGATACGCGCCGGCCGGGACGACCCGGCCGCCTAGTACTCCAGCCCGACATCGGCCGGCTGCCCCGTCAGCTTGCCCAACTGCTGGATCAGCACGTCCGGCACCCGCACCCGCCAGTCCTCGCTCAGGCGCACCACGCACTTGGCGTCGCCGCGGTTGTAGACGATCTCGACGGGCGTACCCGGGAAGCCGTTCTCGGGGTCGGCGCGATGCGGGTTGAGGACTTCGCGCAGGGAATCCGCGTGCGCGTTGCCGTTCAGGCGGATGGACAGCGCCCGGGCCTTGGCCTCGCGCGCCATCTGCAGGTCGAACAGGTCGTCGGCCACGATGCGCATGCCGCCCGAATATTCATCGTTGCTGACCTTGCCGGAAATGATCAGCAACTGGTCTTCGCGCAGCCGGCTGCGATGCCGTTCGTACAACTCGTTGAACACCGAGATCTCCACCTGCGCGGAGCCGTCGTCCAGCACGGCGAACACCATCTTCCCGCGCCGCGTCATCTGCGTGCGCACGGCGGACAGGATGCCCGCCATCCACTGCAGGTCGCGGCTGGGCTGCAGGTTGGACAAGGGATTGCGCACGAACCGGCGGACCTCGGTGCGGTAGGCGTCAAACAGGTGGCCGCTGAAGTAGAAACCCAGCGCGGTCTTTTCCTGGCCCAGGCGCTCGCGTTCGTCCCAAGGTTCGACATCGGCCAGGTCGCCCGCCAGGTCGGCGTGGTCGTCCCCGCCGAACAGCGACACCTGGCTGGCGGCGCGAGCGGCCTGTTCGGCGGCGTCCATGGCCGTGCCCAGGGTGGCCAGCACCGCGGCGCGGTTCGGCGACAGCGTGTCGAAGGCGCCGGCCTTGATCAAGGCCTCGATGGCGCGGCGATTCACCAGGTGGCGGTCGATGCGCCGGCAGAAATCAAACAGATCGACGAACGGCCCCTTCTCGGCCCGCGCGCGCAGGATTTCCTCGACCGCGCTCTGCCCGGTGCCCTTGACCGCGCCCAGCCCGTAGCGGATGGTGCGCGGCGGCAGGCCGCGCGCCGAATGTTCGTCCAGCACCGGTTCGAAGCGGTAGTTGGACAGGTTGATGTCGGGCGGCAGCACCTTGACCTTGTTGGCCACCGTATCGGCCCAGAAGATCTGGACCTTGTCGGTGTCGTCCATGTCGGACAACATGGTGGCGGCCATGAACTCGGCCGGATGGTGAGCCTTGAGCCACGCGGTCTGGTAGGCGATCAGCGCGTAGGCGGCGGTATGCGACTTGTTGAAGCCGTATTCCGCGAACTTTTCCATCAGGTTGAACAGCGTGACCGCGATGTCGGGGTCATAGCCCTTCTTTTCGGCGCCCGACTGGAAGATCTCGCGGTGCTTGGCCATTTCCTCGGGCTTTTTCTTGCCCATGGCCCGGCGCAGCATGTCGGCGCCGCCCAGCGTGTAGCCGCCGATGATCTGCGAGATCAGCATCACCTGTTCCTGGTAGACGATGACCCCGTAGGTGCTCTTGAGCACCGCCTCCAGATCCGAGTGGAAGTATTCGGCCTTGGCGCGGCCGTGCTTGCGGTTGACGAAGTCGTCCACCATGCCGGAACCCAGCGGGCCCGGCCGGTACAGCGCCAGCACGGCGATGATGTCTTCGAAGTTGCTGGGGCGCAGCTTCTTGAGCAGTTCCTTCATGCCGCGCGATTCCAGCTGGAACACGGCGGTGGTGTTGCCGTCGCTCAGCAGCTTGTAGGAATCGAGGTCGTCCAGCGGCAGCGCCATGACGTCGAAGTCGCGCATGCCCTCGTTGAACTCGCGCACGTAGCGCACGGCCCAGTCGAGAATGGTCAGGTTGCGCAGGCCCAGGAAGTCGAACTTCACCAGGCCCACGGCTTCCACGTCGTCCTTGTCGAACTGCGACACCGCGATGTGGCTCTGGCCCGGCTGGCAGTACAGCGGGCAGAAATCGGTCAGCTTGCCCGGGGCGATCAGCACGCCCCCGGCGTGCATGCCGATGTTCCGGGTCAGGCCCTCGAGCGGCTGGGCCAGGTCGATCAGCGCATGCGCTTCCTCGTCGTTGTCGTAGCGCTCCTTGAAGACGGGCTCTTCGTTCAGCGCGCGTTCCAGGCTCCACGGATCGGCCGGCGAGTGCGGGATGATCTTGGACAGGCCGTCGCAGAACAGGTAGGGCAGGTCCAGGACCCGGCCCGCGTCGCGGATGACCGCCTTGGCGCCCAGCGTACCGAAGGTGGCGATCTGGCTGACCGCGTCGCGCCCATACTTCTGCTTGACGTACTCGATGACCTTGTCGCGGTTGTCCTGGCAGAAGTCGATATCGAAGTCGGGCATGGAGACCCGCTCGGGATTCAGGAAGCGCTCGAACAGCAAGTCGTAGCGGATCGGATCGATGTCGGTGATGCCCAGGCTGAAGGCCACCAGCGAGCCGGCGCCCGATCCCCGGCCGGGGCCGACGGGCACGCCGTTGTTCTTGCCCCAGTTGATGAAGTCCTGAACGATCAGGAAGTAGCCGGGAAAGCCCATGTCGATGATGGTCTGGCATTCCTTGTCCAGCCGCTGGTCGTATTCCTCCTGGTGCGCGGCGCGTTCCTTCTCGTCCGGGAAGAGCTGTTCCATGCGGCGGGCCAGGCCCTCCTTGGACAGCTGCACCAGGTATTCGGACAGCGTCACCCCCTCGGGCGTGGGGAAGTTGGGCAGCTTGGGATTGCCCAGTTCCAGCGTCAGGTTGCAGCGCGTGGCGATGGCCACCGTATTGGCCAGGGCCGAGGGCACGTCGGCGAACCGTTCGGCCATTTCCTGCGAGGACAGCAGGTACTGTTCTTCGGTATACAGCCGCTGGCGGCGCGGGTTGGCCAGGATCTCGCCTTCGGCGATGCAGACCCGGGCCTCGTGGGCGCGGAAATCCTCGCGCTCGATGAACTGCACCGGGTGGGTGGCGACCACCGGCGCGCCGCATTCGGCCGCCAGCCGCATCGCGGCCTGCACGTAGGTCTCGTCGCCTTCGCGGCCGGCGCGCTGCAATTCGACGTAGTAGCCGCCCGGGAATACCTTCAGCCAGTGGCGCGCGAACGCCAGCGCGGCCTCGTGGTTGCCGGCCTCCAGCGCCTGGCCCACGTCGCCCTGGCGCCCGCCGGACAGGGCAATCAGCCCCGGACCGTAGGTGTCCAGCCATTCGGGCCGGATCTCGCCGCGGCCGCGATGCTGATTGGTCAGGAAGGCCTGCGTGAGCAGTTCGCACAGGTTCAGGTAGCCGGCGCGGTCGCGCACCAGCAACAGCATGCGGTAAGGCTTGTCGCGGTCGGCATCGTTGGTCACCCAGACGTCGCAGCCGGCGATGGCCTTGATGCCCTTGCCCCGCGCCGCCTTGTAGAACTTGATCAACCCGAACAGGTTGGACAGGTCGGTCAGCGCGATCGCCGGCTGCTCCAGCGCGGCGACTTTCTTGACCAGGTCGGAGATGCGGACGATGCCGTCCGACACCGAGAACTCGGAGTGGACGCGCAGATGGACGAAGGGGGGGGTAGGCGACTGGGACATGCCGGCATTTTAGCCCCTCGGCGCCGGGTCCGGGCTACCCCCCGGGCGCCCCTTTTCCCTGGGACCGCTCTATTCCTTCTCGATGCCGGCGGCCTGGATGACCCGGCTCCATTTTTCCAGTTCCGCGCGGCCGAAAACGGCCAGCTCCGCCGGGCTGCTGTAGGACATTTCCAATCCCAGGCCGACCAGGCGCTCGCGCACGGCCGGATCGCGGGTGGCCTTCTCCAGCGCCTGGCTGAGACGCTCGATCACCGGCGCGGGCGTGCCCGCCGGCACGTACAACGCATACCAGGCCAGCAGCTCGAACCCGGGATACTGCTCGGCGATGGGCGGCACCTCGGGCAGGAGCGGCCACGGTTTGGCGGAACTGATGCCCAGCGCGCGGACCTTGCCGGCCTTGACCTGCTGGGTGCCGGTCACGATGTCGGTGAACATGACCGACACATGGCCGGCCATGACGTCGTTCAGTCCCAGCGGGATGCTCTTGTAGGGTACGTGCAGCATCTGGATGCCGGCGGCCGTCGTCAGCATCGCCCCCGGCACCAGGGTCCCGGCGCTGCCCGAGGCGTAGGACAGCTTGCCGGGCTGGGCCTTGGCCAGCTTGACCAGATCGGCCAGGGTCCTGACCGGCAGCGCGGGATTGGCGATCAGCAGGGCCGGCGTGTAGGCCACGCGCCCCACCGGCGCGAAGTCCTTGATGGGGTCGTAGCCCGGCTTCTTCATCAGCGCGGGATTGGCCGCCTGGGTCGTTTGCGTGGTGAAGAACAGGGTGTAGCCGTCGGCGGCGGCGCGCGCCGCGGCCTGGGCCGCGATGGCCCCCTGCGCGCCGGCGCGGTTCTCGATCACCAGCGGTTGGCCCAGTTCGCGCGACAACGCCTCGCCGACGATGCGGGCGGTCGTGTCCACGCCGCTGCCCGGGCCGAACGGCACCAGCACGGTCACCGGACGATGGGGATAGGAATCGGCCGCCACGGCGCCCGCGGCGCCGAATGCGGCCAGGCAAGCCAGGGCGCGGGCGCCCATGCGGATGTGCTTGGTCATGCTGTCTCCGGTTTCTGGTTCAAGGATGCCGCAGGTCGAGCGCGTCGAGCCAATGCAGCACCCGGTCGGCGATGAGATCGCTGTTGCGGTCCATCATCAGGAAATGGGAATTGCCGCGCGTGCCGCCGGCGGGCAGGTCCAGCACCTCGACCGGCGCGCCCCGCTCCGCCAGCGCGGCGGCATGCGCATCCACCGTGGCGCGGTAGCGGCGCCAGACGGGGTGATCGTCGACATGGTCGCCCCAGGCCAGCAGGTGCGGCTGAATCCCCGCCCGCCCGGCGCCCGGCGCCCCCGACGGTTCCAGCGCCACGACGGCGCGCACGGTCTCGGGACGCTCCTGCGCCGCCAGCAGCGCGAATCCGCCGCCCTGGCTGTGTCCGACGACGATGCAGGGTCCCACCCGGTCCAGCAGCGCGCGATAGGCGGCGCTGGTAATCGCTTCGTGGCCGGCCCAACGCGGCACCCACTGGCGCGCGAACTGATCGAAGGCATCGACCGGGAACTGCTGGCCGGGATGGGCCCGGCGCGCGGCGGGGTCGGTGCGGTAGCCATCGGCCGGCCCCATGCGGAACATGTCCCAGGCTTCGTCCAGCGTGCGGAACAGCGGCGCGTCGGCATACAGCTCCGGATGGCGCGCCCAGGACGCGCGGCCGCGCTCCACGGCGTCGGACACGCAGACGTCGTACCCCGCCCGCAGGAAGCGCCACAGCCAGCCCGGGCGCCCGTCGGGGGTCGTCTCCCAGTTCACGCCCGTCATGCCGCCGCCATGCCAGAGCAGCACGGGCAACGCATGCCGGGGGCGCGCCAGTCGGTAGGCCTGCACGTACATCTGGCCGACGACATGATCGCCGTTGGGATCCACCGGCCGGGGCGCCGCGCCCTGGGCCAGGCGCCGGGTTTCCACCGGCAGGCCGCGCAGCGTGCGCACGGCGCCGCCGACGTGGAAGCTGTCGATCGCGCGCAGGCAGATCTCGTCCGGGGCGGTCTCAGTTGCGGGCATGGAGAAAATCCTGGTCCTCGGAAAAGCAGCGGATGCGCGGCACGGCGCCGAAACAGGCGTCCAGGGCACCTTCCATGACGTCCATGAAGCGCGCGACGACCTCGGCGCCGCGGCGTTCATTGCGGCGGAACTGGACCTCGAGGTAGACCGGGCAGCCGCGCGGGACAGCGTGCGCTGCCACCACCACCATCTGCACCTGGGCGGCCTGCGCGCCCAGCAGGTCCACGCAGGCGCGCTCGGTGGCGGCACCCAGCGCGGCGAGCGGCGCGTCGGCCAATAAAGGGCTGGAAACGAAAGCTTTGATGACGGGCATGGCGGTCACGGACAAGACGTGACGACCATGATGCCGGCGCCCGATAATGAAATCCAGTGCAAACTATTGCTATATTATTGCGCCATGCGCACCAATTGCGATCTTCCCGATCTCCAGGCCTTCTGCGCCCTCGTGCGCTGCGGCGGCTTCAACAAGACCGCCGACATGCTCGCGCTCTCGCCCTCCGCGCTGAGCCGGCGCATCAGCAAGCTGGAGGAAGCCCTGGGCGGGCGCCTGGTCGAACGCACCACGCGCACCATGGTGCTGACGCCGCTGGGCCAGACCCTGCACGAACGCCTGGCGCCGCTGCTGGACAGCCTGGACGACTGCCTGGCGGGCACGGCGCGCATGGCGCGCGGCGAAGGCGGCCAGTTGACCGTGGCCTGCATCACGACCGTGGCGTATTCCTTGTTCCCCGCCGCCCTGTCGCGCCTGCGGCAGCGCCATCCGGACGTGCGGGTGGACCTGCGCGACGATACCGGCGCACGGGTGCGTGATGCGGTGCTGCGGCGCGAGGCCGAGTTCGGCATAACCGTCATGTGGGAAGACGAGCCCGAGCTGACCAGCCAGTTGCTGCGCGACGACCCCTATGTGCTGGCCTGCGCGCCCGGCCATCCCATGGCGGTTCGCGGCCAGGCCGCCTGGGCCGACCTGGCGGGGCAGCGGGTACTGGCCCTGCGCCGCAGCAGCGCCAATCGCCAGCAGATCGATGCCGCGCTGGCCGTGGCGGGCGTGCCCGCTCCCTGGTTCGACGAAGTGGAGCACCTGTCGTCCATGATCGGTTTCCTGGAACACGGCGGCTGGATGGCGGTGCTGCCCCGTCTGGCGCTGGCGGCGACGACGCGGGTCGCGACCATCCCCCTGACCGGACCGACCATCGCGCGGCGCATCTGCCTGGTGCGGCGGCGCGACGCCACGCTCAGCCGGCCCGCGCGCGCCCTGTGGGACGAACTGGCGCGCAGCATCGCCGGCGCGCCGGCCGAAGATCCTGCCGGCTGACGGGCCGGAACGCTCAGGCCGCTTCCCCGGCCCCACCGTCGCGCGCGGCCCGCAGCGACTGCATGAGCTTGTCCAGCAGCCCATCGAGCTGGCGCAGCTCCTGCTCGCTGAAATCGCCGAACATCACCTCGCGCTCGTGCCCGCCGCCGATGCGATCGGCCTGCTCGCGCACGCGGCGGCCGCGGGCGGTCAGGGTCAGCTCGAACGCCCGCGCATCGCGCGTGCTGATGCGGCGTTCGGCCAGACCGAGTGCGATCAACCGCGACACGACCTTGGACAGCACGGTCTTTTCGATGAAGGTGGCGGCCTGCAGGGCCGACACGCTGATGCCCGGCGCATCGCCGATCTGGCGCAGCACCCGCAGGTCGCGCACCACCAGCCCGAGTTCCTTGCGATACAGCTCGTTGACCTGCCGCACCGCCTCGCTCTTGATGAGGTCGAGCTTGTAGGTGAAATAGGTCTCGAGTTTCTTGGTCACGGCGGTCTCGTGCGGGCGGCGGGGCATCGCGGCATTGTATGCCCGCGCGCCGCCAGCGGGGTAAATACTTAGTGCAATTTTCAATAGTTGAAATAGCATCCTATTTTTTGCTTCACGCGATAGGATTGCAATGAAAATCGAGGTCTCGGACACCCACGCCCAGGACATGACCACATGGCGGCGCACGCTCCACCGCAACCCGGAACTCGGCTTCGAGGAACACGAGACGGCGGCCTTCGTCGCCGAACGGCTGCGCGAATGGGGCATCGAAACCCATACCGGCATCGGCGGCACCGGCGTGGTCGGCGTCATCCAGGGCGCGCTGGGCCCCGGCCGCAACCTCGGCCTGCGCGCCGACATGGATGCCCTGCCCATGCAGGAACAAACCGGCCTGCCCTACCAGTCCGTGCGGCCCAACCGCTTCCACGGCTGCGGCCACGACGGCCACACCGCCATCCTGATGGGCGTGGCGCGCCATTTCGCGTCCCACCGCGACTTCCGCGGCACGCTGAACCTGATCTTCCAGCCCGCCGAGGAAACCCTGCGCGGCGGCTCGACCATGATCCAGGACGGCCTGTTCGAACGCTTCCCCTGCGACGAACTCTATGGCCTGCACAACCACCCTCCGCTGGAACCCGGCCGAGTCGGCGTGCGCAACGGCGCCACGCTGTCGGCCTGCGATCTGTTCCGCATCCGCATCCATGGCGTCGGCGGCCATGCCGCCAGCCCGCACCGCACGGTGGATCCGGTGGTGGTCGGCAGCGCGCTGGTGCAATCGCTGCAAACCATCGTCAGCCGTTCGGTGGACCCGTTGCAGACCGCGGTGGTCAGCGTCTGCCAGTTCCATGCCGGCACCGCCATCAACGTCATCGCCGACCAGGCCGTGCTGGAAGGCACGGTGCGCACGCTGGACCACGGCGTACAGGCCGAGGTCCTCAAACGCCTGAAGGAAATCTGCGCTGG
The DNA here is from genome assembly GCF_003854895.1 of Pigmentiphaga sp. H8. Lineage (NCBI taxonomy): Bacteria > Pseudomonadati > Pseudomonadota > Betaproteobacteria > Burkholderiales > Alcaligenaceae > Pigmentiphaga > Pigmentiphaga sp. H8. The sequence continues at coordinate 4,090,962 of NZ_CP033966.1, forward strand.
CGCCGAGCAGGCCCATCGCTGCCGCATCGAATTCGAGCACCTGCAAACCTCGCCGGCGACCATCAACAACGCCGAGCAGGCGCAGGTCGTTCGCGAGGCCGCCCTGGCGGTGGTGGGCCCGGACGGCCTGGAGCCCGACATCCCGCCGCTGATGGCTTCCGAGGATTTCGCCTACATGCTGCAGGAAAAGCCCGGCTGCTATTTCTTCCTGGGCAACGGCGGCCACATGTGCCACCACCCCAAGTTCGACTTCAACGACGACGTGCTGCCCGTGGGCATGTCGATGATGATCGAGATCGCGCGCCGCCGTCTGGTGGCCTGACCCCATCCCCCCGCAAGGACACCGCCATGCACGCACCCCGCTACCTTGCCGCCCCCCTTCTGGGGCTGCTCATGCTTGCCGCCGCGCCGGCCCAGGCCCAGACCGCCTATCCCGCGCGCCCCATCCACCTGATCGTCAACGGCGCGCCGGGCAGCCTGCCCGACCTGTTCGCCCGCCCCATCGCCGAGAAGATGCGGACGTCCCTGGGCCAGGCCGTGGTCATCGACAACCGCCCCGGCGCGGGCGGCCTGCTTGCCATGACCAACCTGAAGAACAGCGCCGCCGACGGCTACACGCTGGCGGTGGTCACCAACGCGCACGCCGTCTGGAACCAGTACCTGTTCAGCAAGCTGCCCTACGACCCGCAGGCCGACCTCCAGGCCGTCAGCCCTATCGCCGTGATCCCCATGGTGCTGACCGCCAGCCCCGCCCTGCCCGCGGGATCGCTCAAGGAACTGGTCTCACTGGCCAAGGCCAAGCCCGGCGTGCTGAACTACGCGTCCTCCAGCACCGGCTCGCCGCCCCACGTGCTGTTCGAGATGTTCAAGCTGCAAACCGGCGCCGACGTCCTGCACGTGCCGTTCAAGTCCGGCCCCGATGCGCTCAACTCCACGATCGGCGACCGCACCCAGCTCTACCTGGCCGGCTCCGCCCTGATCGAGCCGCAGGTCAAGGACGGCCGGCTCAAGGCCCTGGCCGTGAACACCCGGGAACGCCTGCCCAGCTTGCCTGGCGTCCCCACCTTCGCCGAGCAGGGCTATTCGGGCCTGGAAGACACCGTGTGGCTGGGGATCGTGGCCCAGGCCGGCGTGCCGGCCGACATCGTCCGCAAGCTCAACCGCGAGATCGCCAAGGCGGTCCAGGCCGAGGACATGAAAAAGCTCTATGACGCGCACGGTTCGGTGGTCTACACCGCGAGTCCGGAGGAATTCGCCGCGCGCATCAAGGCCGATCACGCGTTGTGGGGGCCGGTGATCAGGAAGGCGAACATTTCGCTCGACTGACGCGCGGTCCGAAAACCCGGCACTGAAATACGAAGGCCCCGGCGGCGCATGCCCCGGGGCCTTCGTCGATCACCGCGCGGCGCTCACTCCCGGGGCGCGCCCGGGACTTCCACCGTGTAGTTCAGCGCCAGCCGGCCGCCATCGACGAACACCGTCTGCCCGGTCACGTAGCTGGCGTCCTCGCTGGCCAGGAACACCGCGGCGCCGGCCACTTCTTCCGGACGGCCCAGCCGCGTCATCGGGATGCGCGACAGCACCGTGTGCAGCGCCTTGGGATTGTCGGTAATGGTCGACATGATGTCGGTGTCGATGCTGCCCGGCCCCAGCGCGTTGACGCGCACGCCGTGCGGCGCCATCGCCAGCGCCATGGCCTTGGTCATCTGCCGCACCGCGCCCTTGCTGGCGCCGTAGGCCAGCTGGTTGGACATCGCCAGTTCGGCCGTCATCGACGACAGCGTGATGATGCTGCCGCCGCGTCCGCCCCGCACCATGGCCTTGGCCGCGGCCTGGGCCACGAGGAAAGTGCCGCGGACGTTGACGTTCATCACGAAGTCGAGGTCCTCCAGCGTCACGTCCAGGAACTCGGCGGCGCGGATCACGCCGGCATTGCACACGCAGATGTCCAGCCCGCCGAACTCGCGCTCGCACAAGGCCACCATCTCGGCCACCTGGGCCGGGTCGGTGACGTCGCCGCGCATGGCGCGCGCCGGGCCGGCCATGGCCGCCAGGGCCTCGGTGTCGACTTTCTCGGCGCGATCCACCAGCACCACGTTGGCGCCCTCCTGGCTGTACCGCTTCGCGATCGCCAGTCCGATCCCGCCCGCGGCGCCGGTCACCAGCGCCGTCTTGTCCTTCAACCTCATTGCTACTCCAATCGATCCCATGGTTACAAACGGGAAAAACACCGGCCATCATCAGCCCGGTGGTGCCCCAGGGCACAGCGGATCCGGCTTTGCCGGTCCGCCAGTGCCGCCCCCTTGAGGGGGCGCGCGAAGCGCGTAGGGGGTGGGACCTAGACGCCTACATACTGGGCGATCAGTTCGGGGCGTTCCGACAACTCCGGCGACGTGCCGCGCCAGACCGTCACGCCCTTGTCCAGGATGAAGTTGCGGTCGGACAAGCGCAGCAAGGCCTTGGTGTTCTTGTCCACCACGATCATGGTCAGGCCTTCCTGCTTGAGCCGGGCCAGCACGCTCCAGATCTCGGCGCGCACGATGGGGGCCAGGCCCTCGGTGGCCTCGTCCAGCACCAGCAGGCGGGGGTTGGTCATCAGCGCGCGGCCGATGGCCAGCATCTGCTGCTCGCCGCCCGACAGCTGCGTGCCGAGGTTGGCGCGCCGCTCCTTCAGGCGGGGAAACAACTCGTAGATCTTGTCCAGCGTCCATGCCGAGGCGTCGGTGCGCTTGGACGTGGCGATCAGGTTTTCCTCCACGGTCAGCGTGGGGAAGATCTGGCGCCCTTCGGGCACCAGCGACAGCCCCAGCCGGCCCACGCGGTACGGCGCCATGCCGTTCAGCGTCTGCCCGTCGAAGGTGATGCTGCCGGCCGCCGGCTTGAGCAGGCCGAACAGGCAGTTGATCACCGTCGTGCGCCCCATGCCGTTGCGGCCGATCAGGCCCACGACCTCGCCGCGCTTGACCTCCATGTCGATGTCGAACAGCGCCTGGCAGGAACCGTACTTGGCCGCCAGTCCTTGTATGGAAAGCATGCGTGAACTCCTGCCTCAGGCGTCGGCGTCGTCGCCCAGATAGGCGCGGCGCACTTCGGGATGGTTGCGGATTTCCTCGATCGAGCCGGTCGCGACGATCTTGCCGTAGACCAGCACGCTGATGCGGTCGGCCAGCGAGAAGACGGCGTTCATGTCGTGTTCGATCAGCAGGATGGTGTAGCGGCCCTTCAGCGAACGCAGCAGCTCGATGGCCGCGGCGCCTTCGGCCGCGCTCATGCCGGCCATGGGTTCGTCCAGCAGCAGGATGCGCGGATCCGCCGCCAGCGCCATGGCGACCTCGAGCTGGCGCCGCTGGCCGTAGGCCAGGTTGGACACCACGGTGTCGGCCACGTCGGACAGATGGCACTGCTCGATGATGCCGCGCGCCTTCTCCATGACGTCCCCGTAGGACGACATGGGTTTCCAGACGGCCCAGCGCACGCCATTCTTGCGGAGCGCCGCCAGGCACACGTTCTCGACCACGGTGAAGGCATCGAAGATGGACGTGATCTGGTAGGAGCGCAGCAGGCCCATGCCCACGCGCTGCTGCACGGGGGTACCGCTGACCTCTTCGCCGCCCAGCACGATGCTGCCCTCGTCCGAGCGCAGTTCACCGGTCAGCAGGTTGATCAGCGTGGTCTTGCCGGCGCCGTTGGGGCCGATGATGGCGTGCAGTTCGCCCGGTTCGATCTCCAGCGTCACGCCGTCGGTGGCGCGCAGGCCGCCGAAGCGCTTGACCAGGTCCTGGGTACGCAGTCCGATGGCGTTCATTGCGACTCTCCCGCGGAAACGGCGGCGACCTTGGGTGCCGCGGCAGGCGCCGCGGACGGCGCCGGGGCGGGCTCCTCGCGCCGGCGGATCAGCCACGCGAAGCCGTTCTTGCTGACCAGGGCGATCACGACGATGACCGGCCCCATGATCAGCATCCAGTGCTGGGTCAGGCCCTTGAAGAATTCTTCCATGACGAGGAAGGCGATCGCGCCGACGATGGGACCGGTGATCGTGCCCAGCCCGCCGATGACCAGCATGACGATCAGCTCGCCCGACACCGGCCACGACATGTAGCTGGGCGAGGCGAAGGCCGTCAGATTGGCCAGCAGGAGGCCCGCCAGGCCGGTCAGCACGCCGGACATGACGTAGGCGGCCAGTTGCACGCGGAAGACCGAATAGCCGAACGCGTTGACGCGGCGCGGGTTGATGTGGGTGGCCTGCAGCACCATCCCGAACGGCGACTTCTTGAGCCGCGCCAGGAAGATCGTGACCGCCAGCAGGACGGCCCAGGTCGCCCAATAGACCTCGGTACTGCCGGACAGCTCGAACAGCCCGAAGTTGCTGGGCTCGTTGATGTTCAGCCCGTCGTCGCCGCCGAAGGTGGTCATGCTGACCATCAGGAAGTAGAACATCTGGGCGAAGGCCAGCGTGATCATGATGAAGCCGATGCCCGAGGTGCGCAGGCACACCGTGCCGACCACCAGGCCCACCAGCGCGCACACGACCACGGCGGCCAGCAGTTGCAGCCAGCCATCGCTGATGCCGTAGAAGCTGAGTATGCCCACGGCATAGCAGCCCAGGCCGATGAACATGGCATGGCCGAAGCTGACCAGGCCGGCGAAGCCCAGCACGAGGTTCAGCGCGCACGCAGCCAGCGCATAGACCAGCACGCGCGCGAAGAACGTCACGTAGAACGGTTCGCCTATCGCCTGCGCGACGAATGGCACGGCCGCCAGGAGTATGAACAGGACCGGGATCATCCAGGCCCCGAATTTGACGCGATTCATATCGTCTACCTTGCAGGAATATCAGTTACCGCCGCAACCAGACCCAGGGCACCACGGATCCGGCTCCGCCGGTCCGCCAGTGCCGCCCCCTGGGGGGCGCGCGCAGCGCGTAGGGGGGGCCTACTTCTTATTCAAAATGCCGTTGGGCCGGAACGCCAGCACCAGCGCCATCAACACGTAGATCAGCATGGAGGCCATGGCCGGACCCACGGCGTTGGCCGAGGCCGGCTGCATGAACGAGCCGAGCAGGTGCGGGATGTAGGCGCGTCCCAGCGTGTCGATCACGGCGATGATCATCGCCGCCACCAGGGCGCCCCGGATGGAGCCGATGCCGCCCACCACGATGACCACCAGCGCCAGGATCAGGACCGGTTCGCCCATGCCGGACTGCACCGACAGGATGGGACCCGCCAGCGCGCCCGCCAGGCCGGCCAGCCCCGCCCCGAGCATGAACAGCAGCTTCTTGAGCAGGTCGATGTTCACGCCCAGCACGCTGACCATGGACGAGTTGCTGGCGCCGGCGCGTATCAGCATGCCGAATCGCGTCTTCTGGATCAGGTACCAGGCTCCCAGCGCCACCAGCACGCCGACCGCGATGATCAGGATCCGATAGACGGGATATTGCGACCCGAACAGCGTCACCGCGCCGTTCAGCGCCGACGGGATGGCCGCGTAGTAGGGACGATTGCCGAAGATGACGATCGCCAGTTCATTGAAGAACATCATCAGGCCGAAGGTCGCGAGCACCTGGTACAGGTGGTCGTGCCGGTACAGCGGCTTGGCGACCAGATGCTCCAGCAGCAGCCCCACCAGCCCGGCGGCGATGATGGCGGCGGCAATGGCGAAGATGAAGGACCCGCTCGCGTTGTAACTGGCCGCCCCGATGAACGCGCCGACCATGTACAGCGAACCGTGCGCGAGGTTGATGAAATTCATGATGCCGAAGATCAGGGTCAACCCTGACGACAGCAGGAACAACAGGACGCCGAGCTGCACACCATTGAGCAACTGCGACAAAAACAGCGAACTATTCATTGACAGACTTCCGTGTCAAAACCCAGGTCTTCCCCGCATACCCGGTTCTTTCGTTCTTAGTGCCCATGCACTCCCCGATCCCATTCCGGCGATCGCCATCCGAGCATACCGGCGCCCGCCCCCATCATCCATCGGTGCCACCCCTGAAGGGAAGCCCAGTCCGTACCACTTAGACAGGTGCCCCGACCCAAGATAAGGGACCTAGACCCAGGATGCGGTGGATCCGGCTTTGCCGGTCCACCCGCATCGCCCCCTTGAGGGGGCGCCCGAAGGGCGTAGGGGGTGGGCTTTCCTTGCGCGCGTCAGCGCGTAGGGGGGATCTTCTACATTTTGCATTCAGCAGCGTACGCGTCCTTATGGTCCGTCAGGACCTGCGACAGCTGCTTGTAGCCCACGCCGTCGCCGTTCTTGACGATCTCGTAGGCGTAGTAGTGCTGGATGGGCATGTTGTTGGTGTTGAAGGCAAACTTGCCGCGGGCCGTGGGGAACTTGGAGCCGGCTTCCTTGACGGCGGCCGCGAAGGCCTTCTTGTTCGACACCTTGCCGCCCAGCTTGGTGATCGCCGCGTCCAGCAGGTAGGCGGCGTCATAGGCGGCCACCGCGTACTCGGTGGGAGGACGCTTGTACTTGGCCTCGTAGCCCGACACGAATTTCTTGTTCTGCGGGTTGTCGAGCACCGGGGCCCACGGCGTACCGTAGACCGACCCGATCGCCTGCTGCTTGAGCGCGGCCAGCGAGTTCGAATCGATCAGGCTCTCGGACAGGAACGGCAGCTTGCCCATCAGGCCGGCCTGGTTCAGCTGGCGCACGAAGTTCACGCCCACGCCGCCGGGATAGAACACGAACAGCGCATCGGGCTTGGCGCTCTGGACGGCGGCGATCTCGGCCGCGTAGTCGAGCTGGCCCAGCGGGGTGTAGACCTCGTTCTGGATCGTGCCGCCGTAGAAACGCTTGAAGCCGGCCAGCTTGTCCTTGCCGGCCTGGTAGTTCGACGTCATCAGGTAGACGTTCTTGTAGCCCTGTTCCTTGGCGTACTTGCCCATGGCTTCGGACATGCCGTCGTTCTGCCAGCCCATCACGAACAGGTTGGCCATGCAGCCCTTGCCGGCGATCGGGGCCGGACCCGCGTTGGTCGACAGCGCGACGACGCCCGAGTCCTTGATGCGGCGGGTCTCGGCCATCAGCACGTTCGAGAAGCCCAGTCCGACGATGGCGTCGACCTTGTCGCGCTCGATGAACTTCTGGACGATCTGCGCGCCCACGTCGGGCTTGAGCTGGTCATCCTCGCGCAGCACGGTCACGGGCTGGCCGCCCAGCTGGCCGCCCAGTTGCTCGACGGCCAGCATGAAGCCGTCGTACTGGTCCTGGCCCAGCGCGGCCATGGGGCCCGACAGCACCCCCGAAAAACCGACCTTGACCTCGGCATGCGCCGCGCCAGCGGCCATCAGGGCCGCCGCGATCAGGGCGGCGGTTTGTTTCTTCATCATCGACTATGTCTCCTTCGTCGGGAAATGGCGGGAAATCAGCGCCCCAGCGCTTTGGCGGTCTTGCCGCCGATCCCGAAATTCGTCTTGGGCACTTCGACCAGCACCACGCGCACGGACTCGCGCGGAGCACCGATGGCGCGGTGGGTGGCTTCGGTCAATTCCTCGATCAGGGCCGCACGCTGTTCGTCGGTGCGGCCCTCCATCATTTGCACCTGGATGAGGGGCATGGCGCGCTCCTTACAGTTTCACGCAGACGTTGCGCAGCTCGGTGTAGAACTCCAGCGAATGCACCCCGCCCTCGCGGCCGATGCCCGATTGCTTGGCGCCGCCGAAGGACGTGCGCAGGTCGCGCAGGAACCACGAGTTCACCCAGCAGATGCCGACGTTCAGGGCCTTGCCCAGGCGGTGGGCGGTGCCCACGTTCTGCGTCCACACCGTGGCGGCCAGGCCGTACGGCGTGTCGTTGGCCATCTTGATGACTTCTTCCTCGGTGTCGAAGGGCGTGATGTGGCAGCACGGGCCGAAGATCTCTTCGCGGATCACCGCGGCGGTCTGGGGCAGGCCAGTCCAGATCGTGGGTTGCACCCAGGCGCCCTCCGCCATCTTGCCGGGCATGTCGGGCACGCCGCCGCCGGTGACGATGGTGGCGCCTTCCTCGCGGGCCTTGGCGTAGTAGCTCAGGACCTTCTCGCGGTGCACCTGCGAGACCAGCGGACCGAAGTTGGTGGCGTGGTCGTGCGGGTCGCCCAGCTTGAACGCTTCGGCCTTGGCCTTGAGCGCGGCGACGAACTTATCGAAGATGGGACGCTGCACGTAGACGCGCTCCGTTCCCAGGCACACCTGGCCGCTGTTCTCGAAGGACGAGCGGGCGATGCCGGCCACGGCCTTGTCGAAATCGGCGTCGGCGAAGACGATGCCGGGGTTCTTGCCGCCCAGCTCGAACGACACCGGACGCACGCCCTTGGCGGCGGCCTGCATGATGGCCTCGCCGGTGCGGGTCTCGCCGGTGAAGGTGATGCCGTCCACGTCGGGATGGCGGGTCAGGAATTCGCCGGCCGAATCCGGGCCGAAGCCGTGGACCACGTTGTAGACGCCCGGCGGCACGCCCACTTCGTTCATGACTTCGCCCAGCAGCGTGGCGGTGGCGGGGGTTTCTTCCGAAGGCTTGACCACGACGGTGTTGCCGCAGGCCAGGGCCGGACCGACCTTCCAGGTCATCAGCAGCAGCGGCAGGTTCCACGGGCACACCACGCCGATCACGCCGCGCGGCACGCGCACCGCGTAGTTCAGCGCGAAGCCGTTGTCGGGGGTTTCCATGTCGAAGCTTTCGCCCGGCACGTTGCGGATCAGGTCGGCGAAGACCTTGAAGTTGGCGGCGCCGCGCGGGATGTCCACGTGGCTGGCCAGCACGTGCGGCTTGCCGGTGTCGGCCATCTCGGCCGCCAGGAAATCGTCGAAGCGGCGGTTGATGCCGTCGGCGATGGCGTGCAGCATTTCCACGCGCTGCTGGACCTTCATCGTGGCCCACGGGCCGGACAGCGCCGCCCGGGCGGCGCGCACGGCGGCATCGACTTCGGCCTGGCCGGCTTCGTGCACCGGGCCGATCAGGCTGTTGTCGACGGGATTGCGGTTCTCGAAGGTCTTGCCTGTGGCGACCCACTGGCCGTTGATGAAATTCTTGAATTCGTTCATGGACATACCCCTAGATGACATTGGCAAATTCGGGATCCCCGTCGCACAGGTATTCCCACATGCGTTCGAAGATGCGGCCGGCGCCGGTGGCGCGGCGGGCGGCCTCTTCCGGCGACAGCGTCGGACCGTCGGCGAGGCCCGCCGCGCGCAGCTGCAGCTCGATGCGCGCGGCGTCCTCGAGATACCAGTTCAGCACCACGGCCTGTTCGATGTTGGGCGCGGCCACCACCGCGCCGTTGCCGCGCATGACCACGGCCGAGGCGGTGCCCAGCTTCGCGGCCACGCCGGCGGCCTGCTCGTCGGTGCGGATCAGCTGGGGATCGTCCCAGAGCGGCACCGCCGGCGAAAAATACGACCCCATGCCATGGCGCGGCGCCGGCGTCACGCGCGCGGACGACAGGGTCATCACGTCGCGCGGCATGCTGCGGATCACTGCCCCGACCTCGGGACGCAGGCGATAGATGTGCTGGTGGATGCGGACTTCGCCCAGCACGCCCTCGGGCAGTTCGCCGTTCACCGGCACCACCGTGCCGTCTTCGTGCGGGCCGATCATGCCCATGGGCTTGGCGGCGCAGACCAGGAACCGGTCGGCGTCCAGCCGCAGGCTGCAATGCCCGTAGGCGTGGACGAGATTGGCGCGCGCCAGGGCGCGCGCCGCCGCCCGCACCAGGCTCTGCTGCCGGGCGGTCGGTGCGTGGTCGTGCTGGCTCAAGTCTTGAACTCCGGAATATCGGGTTTGGATCCCCACATGCAGAACGACGACGGGATGGCGGGGAAGGTGCGGGGACGGTAGGTCTTCTCGTCCTCTTCCGTGATCAGGCGCACGCCCGTCGAGTATTCGTAGATCATCCCGTCCGGTCCCTCGAAATACAGGAACATCGCGCCCGAGGTCGGATGGCGGCCGGGACCGAAGCGGATGGGGATGCCTTTCTCGAGCAGGATGTAATAGGCCCGCATCACGTCGTCGATGCTCTCGACCTGATGGTTGATGTGCTGCACGCCCGGATAGCTGGACGGGAACAGCGCGATCTTGTGATGCACTTCGTCGATGCGCAGCAGGGGCGCTTCGCCGATGCGGTCGCTGACCTTGGCGCTGAGCAGCTGGGTCCAGAAGGCTTCGTCGCGGCGGGGATTGAGGGTGCGCAGGCCGATGTGGCTGAAGCCCGTGATGCCGGCGTCGCGCGACGGGAAATAGCGGCGGCCGCTGTGGTGCGGCGCATGGACCAGGTCGACGCTGTTGCCCGACGGATCCTTGAAATTGATGAAGTCGCGCACGTGGCGCTTCTCGGCTTCCTCGACGCTGCCGCGGGTGGCCGCGTAGCCGGACTGCTCCAGCAGCACCATGGCCTGGTCCAGTTCCTCGGGCGTGTCCACCTCGAAGGCCGAGGTGTGGTCGCGCGCGTCGCCTTCGAAATAGCAGAGCGTGTGATCGCGGCTATCGGACTTCAGATAGACCGCCTTGCCGACGCGGCGGGCGACTTCCAGGCCCAGCACTTCGGTCGCGTAGCGCACCGAGCCTTCCAGGTCGGGCGTGCCCAGCCGCACGTAGCGGATGTCGTGTAGATGAATCACTGGTGTCTCCAGCTGGGGGCCGGGAAAGCCCCTGCACTTTCGTAGACGGACACGATACGCCACAAAATATCGGTTGGAAATATTTTTATCGAGATTTTATGGATTTCCCTAATATCCATGGATTTCATCGAGAATGGACTAGAATCTAGCCATCGCTCATGAGAGGGGGCAGCCAGCCGCCCGAGACGCATGCCTGGAATTCCATTGGAACTACCGCCCCTGGCCCACGCCGCCGCCCCCACCACGCTCGTGGGCACGGCCTATGCCGCCCTGCGGCGCGACATCATCGAAGGCAAGCTTGCGCCCGGCTCGCGCCTGCGCGTGGAGCACCTGAAGGATTCCTATGGGGTCGGCGCCGGCACGCTGCGCGAGGCGCTGTCGCTGCTGGTGTCGGACGCGCTGGTGGTGTCCCACGGCCAGCGCGGCTTCCACGTCACGCCCATCTCGATGGAAGACTTCCTGGACATCACCCGCAATCGCATCCTGCTGGAATGCGAAGCCTTGCGGCAGGCCATCCAGGCCGGCGACGACGTCTGGGAAAGCCGCATCATCGCCGCCTTCCACCGCCTGAGCCGGGCCGAGGAACGGCTGGCCACCAACCCCGTCAACCGCTTCGACGAATGGGAAGACCGCAACCGCGAGTTCCACCAGGCGCTGATCAGCGCCTGTACCTCGCGCTGGATGCACCACTTCCTGGGCATCCTGTACCAGCAGGCCGAGCGCTACCGGCGGCTGGTCGTGACCCGCAAGCCCATACCGCGCGACGTGCACGACGAACACCGCAACATCCTGGAGGCCTCGCTGGCCCGGGATGGCGAGCGCGCCGGCCGCCTGCTGTCCGAGCACATCAGCACGACCTACGAGGCAGTCAAGCACCTGCCCGCGGACCTCTTCACGAACGTCACGCCGATCACCGACGGCGCGGCCTCGTAGGACACCACGGGGGCTTCGCCCTCAGCGCACGAGATTGCGCAAGTCCTGTGGGCGGCCTTGCAGAAAGGCCGCGAGATTGGCCCGCAGGATGGGCAGCACCTGGTCCGCGTAGCGATCGGACTCTCCCCCCAGGTGCGGCGTCACGAAGACCCGGTCGGCGGTCCACAACGGATGATCGGCCGGCAACGGCTCGGTCTCGAACACGTCCATCCCCGCCCCGCCCAGCCGCCCTTCGCGCAAAGCCCGCAGCACGGCCGCCTCGTCGCAGACGCCCCCGCGCGCCAGGTTGACGAGAATCGCGTCGGGCTTCATCGCCGCCAGGATGCGGGCATCGACCAGATGCCGGGTCTCGTCGGACAACGGCACCAGCAGCACCATGAAATCGGCCAGCGCCGCCGCCTGGGCCAGGTCACGGCGGTCGTGCACGCGATCGAACCCGGGAATGGGACGGGGGACGGCGGACACGCCATGCACCGACATGCCGAATGCGCGGCAACGCCCGGCCAGTTCGCCCGCGATCGCTCCCGTGCCGACGATGACCACCGTCTTGCCGTGCAGCAGCGGCTGGGGATAGCGTTCCCATACCGCCCTGCGCTGGTTCGCGGCAAGGCGAGGCACGTCGCGCGCCAGCGCCAGCATGTGCACGAACGCCATCTCCGCCACCGCCGGCCCCTGCACGCCGCGCGTGGAGGTGATGGCAATATCCGGACGCCCCGCGCACAGATCGAGCATGCCATCCACGCCGGAGGACAGGGCCTGGAGCCACTCGAGCCCATGGGCCCGTGCGATCAGGCCCGGCGACAGCGCGCTGGCGAAGGCCATGATGGCATGGGCGCCCTCGACATGCTCCCAGGCCGCCTCGGGCGTGGCGGCGGCGCGCAGATCCGCGCCGGGACAAGCCCGCGCCAGTTGCTGGCAATAATAGTCGGCGTCGGCGTTGATGATGAGTACGGTCATCGGGACTTAGCGCTCGATGATCCGCTGCGGCGTCCCGTGCAGACACGAAGGCGGACCATCGGGCCGGATCAGGTAGTTTTCGCAAACGGTCATGAACATCGACGCCGATCCGATCGCCGGATGCACCGCGATGTTCATGCCGGCTTCGATGCACAGGCTTTCGTCCTGCCGGATCAGGGGCCGCTCGACCAGGTCGTAGCCCTGGCCATGGCAATGCAGCCGGCGCTCCTCGGGCCAGCCTCGGCCGCGCATGAAGGCATTGTAGGCGGCGAAGACGTCCGCGCACGGCGCCCCGGGCCGCAGCAGTGCCAGCGTCGCGCGCTGCGCTTCCAGCACGGCGTCGAAGGCATCGCGCACGTCGTTGCCGACCCGGCCCAGGACGATGGGCCGGGCGATGTGCGCGAACATGCCGCCCGGCCCCGCGTTTTCCACCAGCAGCGTGAACATGTCGCCCTCGCGCAGTTCCCTGCCCTGCTGGAAGCGGGGCCGCAAACCGGCCGCCTGGCCCGGCGCCGCGGACGATCCGAAGAACATGCCCTGCTCGCTGCCCAGCAACTGCCCGGCGTGCTGGGCATGCGCCATGACCTCGAAGTCGCGCATGCCCGGACGGATCGCGGCGGCGACCTCGGCAACGATGCGGTCCTGCATCGCGGCGGCGTCCTGGATCAGGGCGATCTCTTCTTCGCTCTTGATGGCCTTGATGGCATCGACCGCGGGCGTCATGTCCACCAGCGCGGCGCCCATCTGCTCGCGCAGGTAGGCGCCGAACGGGTAATAGGCGCTGGCCGCCGCCAGGATGCCGATGCGGCGGTAGCCGTGCCGGCGTATCTCGCGCACCACGATCGCGGCGTCGTAGTCGGCGGTATAGGCCACGGACGGATAGCTCGGAACCATGCAGCGGCGCCCCACGCCGGGATTGGACGGGTCGTCGCCGTCGAACTCCAGCACGGCGTCGAAAGGGCCCTGGTCCACCAGCGTCATCAACCCATCCGCGGGAAAGACCAGGGTTCGCGGGTTGTAGTTGCCCGAAGGCTGGCCGGACAGCCAGCGGAAATAGCCTCCGCCGGAAATGCCGTTGGCGCCCTGCACCACCAGCGCATCGACCCCGGCATCGGCCATGGCGCCGCGCACCGCTGCCCAGCGACGCTCCAGTTCGACGCGCGACACGGGATTCAGCGTCCTGCCATCGGCCGCGAGCCGGATCACCGGACGATCGGCTATCGAGAATACGTTCATTCCTTTACCCCGAGCTTGAGCAAGCGCCTGGCGTTGCCCTCGAAAATGTCCTGCCGCTGGCCATCGGTCAACGCCAGCCCTTCCACGGCCGCGATGGCCGAGCGGATGTAGCCCGCCCCCTGTTCGGGGCCGAACGGCGCATCGGTCGCGAACAGCATGTTCCGCGGACCGAAGAAATCCAGGCAGCATTCGATCGCCGGCTGCCCGATGGCGCCCACCGTATCCGCATGGAACATGCGGAAGTAGTCCACGGGCCGCTTCGTCATCGCCCGCCGCAGGGATGAATAGTCTTCCTCGGGGGTGCGCGCGCCCAGCCGTTCCCAGACGTTGGTCACGCGCCCCTCCAGGTACGGAATGGTGCCGCCCATCTGGTGGGCGATGACCTTCAGCCCGGGATACCGGTCGAACAGTCCGGACAGCGCGATATGCGCCATCGCCACGCTGGTTTCGTGGGGCCAGCCGAGGGCGAACCAGATCTCGTAGTGGCTTCTGGACTCGGCGGTGTAGTCCGCGTGCGAGGCTTCCCGCTCGGGATGCAGCCAGATAGGAAGATCGAGCGCCGCCATCAGGCCGAACAAGCCCACCGTTCGCGGCGACGTCAGCGGGTGGCCGAGCACATGCGTATAGACCTGGACACCGACGGCCCCCAGGTCGCGCACGGCCCGCTCGGCTTCGCGCATCAGTCCATCCTCGTCGTTCATCGGCAGCGCGGCGACGAAGCCGGGAAAGCGATCGGCATGGCGCGCCACGAGCTCCGCCATTTCGTCGTTCGCGCAACGCGCCAGATCGCAGGCCAGCGCCGGTCCGCCCATGCTTTCGATGGGCGGACCGGACATGCAGACGATCTGCGCATAGTCGTCGAACCTGTCCATGAGGCGGAACCGCAGGTCCATGTCATGCAGCGACGGCACGCCATACAACAGGCGGGCTCGCGCGCCGCCATCGGGCAATACCCGCTCCATGCGCTCATGGAAGGGCCGCGGGCAGATATGCGAGAACACATCGAGCTTCATGAAGCCGGCCGCTCACTCGACCTTGATATGGGCGGTCCTGATGACGCGCCCCCATTTGCCGATCTCCGCCGTCACGAAAGCGCCCAGCGCCTCGGGCGTACCGGGCGCCGGTTCCATGCCGCCCTGGATGACGGCCTGCCTGCCCTCGGGCGAATTCAGAATGCGGCCCACGTCCTGGCTGACCTTGCGCACGATATCCGCCGGGGTGCCCGCGGGCGCGAACATTGCCACCCACCCGCTGGCGACGTAGTCCGGGTAGCCCGATTCGGCCACGGTGGGCACGTCGGGGGCCGATGTGGGCCGCTGCGCGTCGACCACGGCCAGGATGCGCAGGCGCCGGTCCTGCACCAGCGGCAGCAGCGTGGTGAGATCGGATATGCCGAAATTGACCTCGCCCGAGGCGATCGCCAGCGCCGCCGGCGCCGTGCCCTTGTAGGGCACCGCCGCCATCTTCGCGCCGGTGATGGAGGCCAGCAATTCGCCCGCGAGGTGGGTCTGGCTGCCGGAGCCGGAAACGCTGTAGAGCAGGCCCTGCCTGCTGCCCTTGCCCAGGGCGATCAGGTCCGCCACGTTGCGCACCGGCACCGAGGGATGAACGGCGATGGCGGTGGGAATGGTGGCGATCATCGTCACCGGCGCCAGATCCCTGGCCGCGTCATACGGCATCTTGCGAAAGTGCTGGTTGATCGCGATCGCCCCGGGCGAACTCAGCACGAAGGTATAGCCGTCGGGCGGCGCCTTGGCCACCAGGTCCACGCCTATCGCTCCGGCGGCGCCGGGACGGTTCTCGACCACCACCGATTGCTTCCATTGCGGCGCCAGCTTTGCGCTTAGCAGGCGCGCAAGCTGGTCGACGCTGCCCCCGGGCGGGAAGGGCGCGATCAGGCGCACCGGGCGCGCGGGATAGCTCTGCGCGGGCACCGCCATCGGAACAGCGGCCAGGCAGGCGACGGCCGCGATACGGACACAGGACAAGCGACGATGCGACATGACGGTTCCTTCAAGGAAAGGACGCTGCGGAAACGGCGCGAGACGATTCAGGCCAGGCCGACGATCTTGCGCATGATGACGAAGAAGGCCTGGCGTTCTTCCTGGCTCAGGTCGCCCAGGATCTCGTTCTGGGACGAGGCGATCTCGGGCTGTATGCGTTGCAGCAGCGATTCGCCCGAGACCGACAGGCGCAGCTCGTGCGCACGCCCGTCCAGCTCGGAACGGGAACGCTCCACCAGCCCGCGCTCGACGAAGCGCTTGACGATCCGGCCCACGGTCACGACGTCGACCGACACGGAGGCCGCCAGGCTGGCCTGGTCCACGCCCGGATGGAAATGCAGGGCGGTCAGCAGGACCATCTGCGGCACCGTCAGGTCGTAGGGCTGCAGCCGGCGGTCCAGTCCGGCCACGGAGATCTGGTGAGCGCGGCGGATCAGAAAGCCGGGCTTGTCCGCGAAACGGTCGATGTCGTTGCGGGCGGCGACGTTCGGGTGGTCTTTTTTCTCGGGCAGGGACATTGATCGGCAAGCGGTTCGGATAGGCTCCGACAAATAATACGCACGCTTATCAAAATCCGCAACATGATACGCATGCTTATCAAATAGACATAAAAAAGCGGTGCCCAAAGACACCGCCGCACATTCACATGCCCACTCTCCCGCCCCAGGATGCGGGTGGATCCGGCTCCGCCGGTCCACCCGCATCGCCCCCTTGGGGGGCCCGAAGGGCGCAGGGAGGGTCAGATATCCAGAACGAGCTTGCTGCCCTTGCAGCCGGACACGCAGACCATCATGGTCTTGTTCGACTCGCGTTCGCGCTCGGTCAGCACCGAATCCCGATGGTCGGGCGTGCCTTCCAGCACGGCGGTCTCGCACGCGCCGCACACGCCTTCGCGGCAGCTGTAATCGGCGTCGATGCCCGC
Organism: Pigmentiphaga sp. H8; assembly: GCF_003854895.1. Classification (NCBI taxonomy): domain Bacteria; kingdom Pseudomonadati; phylum Pseudomonadota; class Betaproteobacteria; order Burkholderiales; family Alcaligenaceae; genus Pigmentiphaga; species Pigmentiphaga sp. H8. The sequence continues at coordinate 4,107,611 of NZ_CP033966.1, forward strand.
TTCCAGCAGCGCGTCGAGCAGCGCCATGCCGGCCGGCACGTCGATGGTCTTGCCCGACTTGGCCAGTTCGACCTGGTAGCTGCCTTCCTGCGCGGCCGTGACTTCGCCGGCGGCGGCGAAGCGCTCGATGTGCACGTTCTGGTAGCCCAGCTCCTTGCAGGTGGCCTCGAAGGCATCCAGCATGGGCGTGGGACCACAGCAGTAGAAGTGCGTGTCGGCCGGATGGCCGGCCAGCAGCTCGCGCAGGTTGGGCGGGCAGCCCGCCTGGTCGTCGAAGCGCGTCGTGACCTGGCCACCCGAGGCCACCAGTTCGTCGACGAAAGCCGCTTCGCTCTTGGTGCGCGCGCAGTAGAGCAGTTCCACCGGCTTGGCGATCGCGCGCAAGCGGTTGTACATGCAGAAGATGGGGGTCACGCCGATGCCGCCGGCCACCAGCACCGACTTGGCCGCCGACTCGTCCAGCTCGAAGTTGTTGCGCGGCGGCGCGATCTTGATGGTCGAGCCCACCCGCAGCTGCTCGTGCACGAAGCGCGAACCGCCGCGGCTGTTACGGTCGTTCAGCACTCCCACCACGTAGCGATGCCGCTCTTCGGGCGAATTGAACAGCGAATAGCTGCGCACCAGGCCGTTGGGCAGATGCAGGTCGATGTGGGAGCCCGCGGCGAAGGCAGGCAGTTCATCGCCCGTGGGCGAGCGGAACTCGACACTGATGATGCCCTGCGCTTCAAGGCGGATGGCGTGAACCAGTACCGTAAGGAGTGAGCTGCTGTTCATGAAAGGTCGAAAGAAACGGTTATGCGTCGGCACGCAGGGCGATGTCGAGCCGCGCAAACGCATCGATCTCCACGGTCAGACCGGGAAAAACGAGGCCACGCACCTCGACCAACGTGGAACACGGATAAGGCGACTGGAAGAACTCCTTGCGGGCCCTTCCGACTTCATCCTTGTCCTGAATGTTCGTCACGTAAATCACCAGTTTATAAATATTTTGCACCCCTCCGCCAGCGGCCTCGACCAAAGCTCGGATTTTGCCTAGCACAATCAGGGTTTGTTCGTAGGTACCGAGGGGCGACGCGGCCGTCGATTCGGGGTTGGCCGTCATGCCCGACATCGAGATTTCATTGCCCAGGACCAGGCAATTGGACCAGGTGGCCGTTTCGCGCTCGGGCACCGACGACGCGACGACGCGGCGCGCGGCCGCGCCGCCGCTCATCGCGGCCTCCAGGCGCCGCGGATTCCCCGGACGGGGAATCCGTACCCGGCAAGGCGGCTCACGCCGTCTTCCCTTTCAGTTGCTCGAACTGCTCGGTCGCCAGGTTGCGCAGGTGGCGGCGCAGGCGAACCAGCCCGATGTCGTGCTGGTACAGGTTCTCGCGCTGATTGGCGTCGGGCTCCATGACTTCCAGCACTTCGCGGTCCTGCTCCAGCACCGCCCAGTGGCGCGCTTCCAGCCGGTTGCGGTACAGGAACTGCCACGCATGGCGCTGCCAGCCCGAGACCTTGCGGCAGCGCCAGTGGAACACGGCGGCGAGGTTCTCGGAGATGGGAGTGTAGGTGCCGACGATGGCGAAGCTGCCGCCGGGGCCGCCGGTGGACGGATACGGGATTTCGAGCCGCAGCCAGTGCAGGCCGGTGTTCGCCCATTCGGTCCAGTCGAAGTTCACGCCGCGCTGGCCCTTCTTCTCGAAGACGAAGCCGTGCTCGGTGTCGCGCACGCCGAAATCGGCCACCGAGGAACCCTCGGCCATCGAGTGCGACTGCTTGTGCAGATAGGTCCCGTGCATCGGGTCCATGACGTTGTCGATGACGTAGCGATAGTCGCCGCGCCATTCGGTGTAGCACAGGAAGGCCGCGTACTCGTCCGAGACCAGTTCTTCGGGCAGCGTGAAGTCGGGCGCCTCGTCCACGTTGGTGGCCGAGTTGTACAGGAACACCGCGCCGTTGCGCTCGACCACGTGGAAGGAACGCGCGGCGCGCTTGCCTTCCAGGCTGCAGCCGGGGCTGCCCGGCACGTTGGTCACCACGCCGTCGGCGCGCACCTGCACGCCATGGTAGCCGCAGGCGATGCGGTCACCCAGCAGGATGCCGCGCGACAGCGGCGCGCCGCGGTGCGGGCAATGGTCTTCCAGCGCGTACAGCTTGCCGGCCTCGTCGCGCCAGAACACCAGCTTCATGCCCAGGCGGCGCAGCGACACGGGCTTGTCGGCGATGAAGTTGGACGGACAGATCGCGTACCAGGTGTCTTTCAGGCCGTTCGCGAGCAGGGTGTCGGGGCTATCGATCTTGATCATGGCGGACTCCTCAGGCGGTCTCGGCCAGGCGGGCCAGTTCGGATTGCAGCAGGTCCTCGGTCCAGGGCACGCCGTTGGGCGCCGGAGGGCCGGCATGGTTCAGGTATTCGACGATGGGCGCGAGTTCATGCTTGCCCGCCGCGAAGGCGCGCTCGAGCGAATCGCCCAGCAGGCTTTCCCACTCGGTGGGCGTGCGGCGCCGTGCCTGATGCGGGTCCAGATAACGGTCTTGTTGCATCATTTACCTCCGTTGCGTACGCGTTCGCGGATGCGTTCGCGAACGGGAACAAAGTCATAAGTGGGATAGCACTCGGTGCGGAACACACCCCAGGCCGAGCGCTCGAGTTCGACGTTGACCGTGGCCAGCAGATGCGACGGCACCTCGAGCGTCACGATCTGCCCCAGCCCCATCGCCACGGTCCAGGACACGATCTTCACGCCCTCGGGTGGGAACCGCTCCCACCAGTCGGCTTCTTTCAGCTTGGTCTGGACCGCGTCCAGATTGTTCGACTGATCGTGCTTGAGCAGCACGGTCAACATCACATTCGCCGGCTCGGCCATACGTCGCCCCTACTTCTTCTCGGTAAGAAACTTGCCGTCGGGCGCCTTGGCGTTCTTCTGGCGGCGGGTATTGCCGTCCAGGCCGCCATCGATCGCCCATTCGGCGAACACGGTGGGACCGGGCTCGAAGTCGCGGGCTTCCCACTCGGCATCCAGGTAGTCGTCGTCGGCGTAGTACTCGATCAGGCCACCGCCCGGGAAATTGAAGTACCAGAAGTAGGCCGACGAGATCGGATGCCGGCCCGGGCCGAGCTGCGTGCTCCAGCCATCGCGGGCCATCGCCATGCCGCCGCCGAACACTTCGTGGATATCGCGCACGGCGAAAGCGACGTGGTTCAGGCCGGCGCGCGGCTGCGGCGGCTGCAGCAGGAACAGGTCGTGGTGGCCGCCCTCGGGCGCGCAGCGCAGGAAGGCGCCCTTGCCCGGATAGCGGTCGGAAGCCACGAAACCGAAGTTCTCGGTATAGAACTGCTCGCAGGCTTTCACATCCTTCACGAAGAACACCACATGCCCGACTTCGATGGGGGTGGCGCGCTCGTAGATCGGGCTGCGCTCGTTGCGACGGGCCTTGGTACCCCAGGTGTTCATGCCCGGGCTGTCGAGATCGAGGTCGATCTTGCGGGTGGTCTGGAAACGCACGGCCAGGCCGTTGGGATCGGTACAACCGACCCGGCCGCCTTCGTTCACGTAGCCCGGCTTGTCCTTCAGGCGAGCCGCGAAACGCTCCAGCACCTCGTCGCTGGACACGCCCCACACCACTTCACGCAGCGTCGGGCCGTCCTCGATCGCCGGCGGCAGTCCCGGGAAATCGGTGGTCTTCACGATCACCCGGCACTTGTTCATCGACTCGAACACCAGCGACTTGTCCGTTTCCTCGGCCAGCGTCAGGCCCCAGTCGGACAGGAATTTCCTGCAGGCGGCCAGATCGTCGGCGCCGTAGGTGATTTCGTCTATACCCAATACGTCCATTTTGCTCTCCTACCTCAGTTTGCCCAAGGCAACGGATTCTGGTTCATGCCCCAGTACATGCCTTTCTGTTCCATGTACTGCAGGATGCCGAGTCGGCCCTTCTCGCGGCCGAGGCCGCTGTCGCGCCAGCCGCCGAACGGCGTGGAGATCGAGAAGAACTTGTAGGTGTTGATCCACACCGTACCGGCCTGCACGGCGCGGCCGACGCGCCAGGCGCGCTTGTAGTCGCTCGTCCAGATGCCGGCAGCCAGCGCGTACACGCTGTCGTTGGCCTGCTCGATCAGGTTCTCTTCGTTGTCGAAGGGCATCGCCACCAGCACCGGCCCGAAGATTTCCTCCTGGCTGATGCGCGCCTGGTTGTCCAGGCCTTCGATGATGGTGGGGCGATAGAAATAACCCTTGTCGTAGATGCCGCCTTCCGGACGCTGGCCGCCGGTGCGGATGCGGCCGCCTTCGGACACGCCCATCTCGACGTAGCGCTCGATCGACTCGCGATGGCGGCCGGTGATGAGCGGGCCCATCTGGGTGCGCTCGTCGGCGGGGTCGCCCACGCGCAGCGCGGCGGCACGCTGGGTCAGCCGGTCCAGGAACTGCTCATAGATGGACGAGGCGACGAACAGGCGCGAACCGGCGATGCAGGACTCGCCCGACGAGCTGAAGATGCCGTACAGCACGCCGTTGACGGCATGGTCCAGGTCGGCGTCCTCGAACACCATGGTGGGCGACTTGCCGCCCAGCTCCAGCGACACCGGCATCATCTTGTCGGCGGCGATGTGGGCGATGTGCCGGCCGGTGGTCGTGCCGCCGGTGAAGGACACGCGCTTGACCAGCGGATGCTTGGTGATGGCGTCGCCGATGACCGAACCCTTGCCGGGCAGCACGCTGATGATGCCCTTGGGCACGCCGGCTTCCTCGCAGATGGCGGCCAGGTCCAGCGCCATCAGCGGCGTGACTTCGGCGGGCTTGACCACGAGGGCGTTGCCGGCGGCCAGCGCCGGAGCCATCTTCTGGGCCTCGCTGGCGATGGGCGAGTTCCACGGGGTGATGGCGGCCACCACGCCCATGGGGTCGTACACGCTCATGGACATGTAGTCGCCGCGCGACGGGGTGATCACTTCCTCCAGCGTCTCGCAGGCGGCGGCGAAGAACTGGAAGGTGCCGGCCGCGCTGGCCACCAGTGCGCGCGTCTCGCTGATGGGCTTGCCGTTGTCCAGGCGCTGGCGCTGGGCCAGGTCCTCGGCGCGCTCGCGGATCAGCTGCGCGATCCGGTACAGCACGGCGGCGCGCTCGTGCGGCTTGCGCTGGGCCCAGCCGCTGGTGCGGAAGGCCTGGTGCGCGCCCTGGATCGCCTCTTCGACGTCGTCCAGGCTGGCCGCGTTCAGGTAGGCCACGGGCTCGCCGGTGGCCGGATAGAGCGTGGCGTAGCGGTCGCCGCCGCCCTCGCGCCAGACGCCGGCGACGCAGATGGGAAGATTCTTGTCGGAAATCAGCATGGTTCAGGCTCCCGCCTTGTCGGTCGCGGCCTTGACCGGGGGACCCGCGAACTTGGTGTTGAAGCCGCCGACCGACAGCATGTCGATCTCGACGATGAACGGCCCCTTGGCGGCCAGGCCCTGCTTGAGCGCGCCTTCCAGCTCGTCCAGGTTCCTGACGCGGGCATGACCCAGGCCCATGGCCTGGGTCAGCAGCGCGTAGTCCGGGGTGTGCAGCTGCACGTAGTGCTTGCGCCCGCCGTAGACCGCGTCCTGGATGTTCTTGATGACGCCGTACGCCTGGTCGTTCATCAGGACGATCAGCATGTCGGCCTGTTCCTGCACCGCCGTCGCCAGCTCGCCCAGGTTCAGGATGAAGCCGCCGTCGCCGGCCAGCGTGAAGGTCTTCTTGCCCGAGCCGCTGACGGCCGCGCCCACGGCGGCGCCCACGCCCATCGCCAGGCCCAGGCCGATGCCGCCGCCCAGGGCGTGCACGCCGGCCTTGGGTTCATGCAGGCACGGCAGGCGGTTGCCCCAGATGCTGTTGGACAGCGTGACGTCGCGCACCCAGTTGAAGGATTCGCCCACCACGGATTGCAGGGTGTCGATCAGCCTGGTGTAGGGGCCGACGTCGTCGCGCAGCTTGGCCATCGCGCCCTGCTTGGCGGACTGGATGTCGTCCAGGAACTTGGGGTCGACCGACATCTTGCCTTCCAGCCGGTCGGCCAGGCCCTTGAGCGCCAGGGTGGCATCGCCGTTAACGAAGAAATCGGTCGTGTAGGCACGGCCGTCCGCCTGCGAATCGGCATCGATGCGGTAACGGGTGGCGGGCAGCTTGATCGCGTACTTCAGTGTCTCGTTGCTGCGCAGGCGCGAACCGACCACCAGCAGCGCGTCCACGGTCTGGTAGAGGTTCTCGACCGGCTTGGCGACCGTGAACGAACCCAGGCAGGCCGGATCGTTTTCCGGGATCACGCCTCGGCCCTGCGTGCTGGTGATCACGCCGAAGCCCAGCTTGACCAGGCGGCGAACCTGCTCGCCGGCCTGGCGGGCACCGCCGCCCAGCCACAGCAGCGGACGCTTGGCCTGGGCCAGGCGCCGGGCCAGCTCGTCCAGCGCGGCCTCGGACGGCACCAGCGCCGCCACGGGCAGCGGGCTCAGGTCGGCGGGTTCGTCGATCAGGGCGGCCTGCACATCGATGGGGATCTCGATGCTGACCGGACCGGTCGGGGCCGTCATGGCGATCTGCACCGCGCGCTTGACGATGCCGATGGCGGTCTCGGGCGTGCGGATGCGGAAGGCGGCCTTGGACACGGCCTGCAGCATGTCGAGCTGGTGGTTGGCTTCGTGGATGAAGCCCAGGTTCTGGTCCAGGTAGGGGCTGTCGATCTGGCCGGTCAGGTGCAGCAGCGGCGTGCCGGCGGTGATGGCCTCGACCATCGAGCCGGCGGCATTGCCGGCGGCGGTGCCGGTGCTGGTCACGGTCACGCCCAGGCCGCCGGTGGTGCGGGCATAGGCGTCGGCCATGTTGGTCGCGCCGGCTTCGCCGCGGGCCATGACGAAGCGGATGTTCCCGCGTTCGCCGAAGGCGTCCAGGATGGGCATGTTGTGGATCGAGATGACCCCGAATGCCGCCTTGACGCCGCAGTTCTCGAGGAACTGCGCAATGGCTGCGCCGACGGTGATACGGTTGACATTAGGCATGACGGCAAACCCCTCCGGAGATATCGATATGGCTGCCCGTCGTGTAGGAAGACAAGGGCGTGGCAAGGAAGAAAATGGCCCGCGCGGGCTCTTCGGGACGGCCGAGGCGGCCCAGCGGAATCTGTTTTTCGGCGGCGATGCGGCCCGTCCATTGCTCCCAGGTCAGCGCGCGGTCCTTGCGCTCCTCGTAGCGGCGGCGCCATTGGCCCGACTCGACCAGGCCCAGCAGGATGCCGTTCACGCGGATCTTCTTGGGAGCCAGTTCGAAGGCCAGCGAGCGCACCAGGTTGTGGATGCCGGCGCGCGCGGCCGACGTGGCCACCATGTGCGGTTCGGGCTGGATGGCCAGCAGCGAATTCACGCACACGATCGCGGCATCCTCGCTCTGCTCAAGCTGCGGAATGAAGGTGCGGGTCGGGTTGATGACCGAGAAGAACTTCAATTGGACTTCGTCCAGCCAGGCCGAGTTCTCGGTGCTGGCGAACGTGGATACACGGCCCTGGCCGGCGTTGTTGACCAGGATGGACGCCGTTCCCAGTTCCTTTTGCACCTGGGCGGCGAAGGCCTCGACCTGTTCGGGCACCAGCACGTCGCAGCGGGCCGCAAGGATGCGGGCGCCGGGAAAACGGGCAAGGAGGCCTTCCCTGGCTTCCTTGAGCTTGTCCTCGTTGCGGCCGCAGAAGGCGACCGCCGCGCCGGCTTCCAGCAACAAGCCGACCGTCGCGAGACCGATGCCCGAGGTACCCCCCGTGACGACGGCGACTTTCCCGTCAAGCTTATACATAGTCATTAGGCAACCATTCCGTTCAGTTTTTCATCGAGACCGTAGGCGGCATCCTGCCCACGGTAGTTGAGCAAAGAAGAGAGTTCGGCGGCGCTTTCGCACACGCTGTCTGCCAGACGCTCCAGGCGGCCGGCTTCCAGCGGCACGGCGGGCATCGCCACGCCCAGCGCGGCGGCGATGGCTCCGCCCTGCTCGCGCACCGGCGCGGCCAGGGTCGAGATGCCCGATTCGAAAAAGCCTTCGTGCAGCAGGTAGGGCCGCCGGCGGTCCTCCGCCAGCAGCGCGTGCAATTGCTCCACGGAGCGCGGCGTGAACGCGTTGACGATGGGCAGCGTGCCCTGCGGATACAGCTCGCGCAGTTCGTCCAGGGACATGTCGGCCATCAGCACCCGGCCCAGCACCGTGGCGTGGGCGGGCAGGCGCGTGCCGACGTTCACCGAGCTGGCGAGCGGGGTATTGGCGGCCGCCTTGGCGACATAGACGATGTCCGCGCCGTCGCGCACCACCAGGTGACAGGAAAGATTGAACTCGTTGCGCACCCGCTCCAGCAGGGGGGCCCCCAGTTGGGTCAGTTCGAGCGAGGCGAGGTATTCGAAGCCCAGGCGCAGCACGGCCATGCCCAGGAAGTAGTCGCGGCCGTTGTCCGCGCGATGGATGAATCCCATGCGCTCGAGCGTGGCCAGCAGCCGGAATACCGTGGTGCGGGGCACGCCCAGCCGGCGCGCCAGTTCGGGGGCGTTCATGGCGCCCTGGGCCTGGCCGACCTCGCACAGCACGCGCAGGCCGCGCTCCAGGCCGGGAACGACGTACTTGTCCTGCGAAGTTTCCTGAGGAAGAAGCGGGTTCACGGCGCGCGCCAGGGTTCGTTCGAGCAGCTAAGGGATGGGCATGAATGTCGTTTCAAATATGAACTGATAATCCATACACGGAACAGAACGAAATATAGCCGCTCCGCCTTCCCGTCGTCACTAGGGTAAACCCTATATAACGCTCAGCGGCCTTCGGCGTCCAGGCCCAGCACGCGCAACCGCGCGCGCAGCCGCCGTATTTCGTTGCTCATGTCGAGGATCAGGGCCGCCGCGTCCAGGCTGGCGTCGAAATCGCGCTGCAGGTCGCGCGCCGCCAGCGCCTGCCGCAGCGCGGCGCTGTCGAAGCACCAGTCGGCCGGACGGCCGCTGGCCTCGATGATGCCGACCCGGACCAGTTGCAGCACCCAGGTCTCTTCCGCGCCGCAGGCCCGGGCCAGCTCCCCGGTGCTGAGCGGCTGTTCCTTGCCCACCAGGGTGGCGGTGACGGCAACCGTCTTCATCGTCAGTCTCCCAGGTTCCGGCGCGGGTCGAAAGGCACTTCCTGCGCCAGGTGTCTATACGCCGCCTTCGCCTTCTCGGTGTCGGCGGGCGGCCAGGCGATCTCCAGTACCAGATAGAAATCGCCGGCCGGGTCCCCCGGGATGCCCTTGCCCTTCAGACGCAGCTTGCGGCCGTCGCGCGAATTCGCCGGCACGTTGACCTCGACCGGCCCGTGCGGCGTGGGCGCCCGCACCGTGGCGCCCAGCGCGGCCTCCCAGGGGGCGACCGGCAGGTCCATGTACAGGTCGCGGCCCTCGACCCGATAGCGCGGGTGGGGCTTGATCCGGATCTCGAGGTAGAGGTCGCCGTTCTCGCCGCCGCCCAGGCCCGGCATGCCCTGCCCCGCCAGCCGGATGAATTGCCCTTCCCGTATCCCGGCCGGGATGCGCACGCTCAGCGTGCGCGTCTGCAGCCGGGGCTGGCCGTTCTCGTCGTGGCCGATGGAGCGCAGCGAGATGTCGCGGGTCGCGCCGTGCAGGGCGTCGTCCAGGTCGATCTCGATGGCGGCGTGGTGGTCCTCGCCGCGGGCGCGCATGGGCGCGCCGCCCGGACGCTGGCGCGCGCCGAACAGCGACGAGAAGAACTCGCTGAACGCCGCATCATCGTTGGGGCTGGCCCCGCGGAACTCGAACCCGCTATCCCAGTCGGGCGGCGGGCGGAAATCGCCGCCGGACGAGACGCCGGCCGCCAGGTTGTCGTAGGCGGCCCGCTTCTCGGGATCCTTCAGCACCTGGTAGGCCTCGTTGACGTCGCGCATGCGCTGCTCGGCGTCGGCTTCCTTGCTGACGTCCGGATGGTACTTGCGGGCCAGCTTGCGGTAGGCATGCCGGATATCGTCGTCCGACGCCCCCTGCTCGACGCCCAGAGTAGCGTAGTAGTCCTTGAACTCCATAGCCGCGGTCTCGCAAAGTAAAGTGCCGCCCCTGCCCGGGGGGTTACCGTCTTATATGTGGGACACGCCGACCGATTTCAATCGCCCGGGGCGAAGGAGGACCCTCGTCGGCTTCCAGTCTATCAGGGCGGGCCGGACAGCAGAACCTTGGCGATTTGTGCCGTATCCTTCGAGGACCTCATTCGAACTCAAGGAACGACGCCTCCCCATGCACGCGCCATCGGACTACGTCGGCCGCTTCGCCCCCAGCCCCACCGGCCCCCTGCACCAGGGCTCGCTGGCGGCCGCGCTGGCCAGCCATCTGGACGCCCGCGCCCATGGCGGACGCTGGCTAGTGCGTGTCGAGGACCTGGACGCGCCGCGGGTCGTGGAAGGCGCCGACCGCATCATCCTGGACCAATTGCGGGCCCTGGGCCTGCACTGGGACGGCGAGGTGCTCTACCAGTCCTCGCGCCACCAGGCCTACCGCGCGGCCTTCGATACGCTGCGGCGCCAGGGCATGGTCTACGCCTGCGGCTGCACGCGCAAGGAAATCGCCGATTCCGTCCTGAGCGCGCGCGGCTACCTGCCGGCCGGCGAACTGCCCTATCCGGGCACCTGCCGCGGCGGGCTGCACGGCAAGCCGGCCCGCGCCTGGCGGCTGCGCGTGCCGCCGGGCACCGTACGTATCGACGATCGATGGATGGGGGTGATCGAACAGGACGTGGCGGACGAGGTGGGCGACTTCGTGCTGTTCCGCGCGGACGGGATGTGGGCCTACCAACTGGCTGTGGTGGTGGACGACGCCGAGCAGGGCGTCACCGACGTCGTGCGCGGCAAGGACCTGATCGGCTCCACGCCCAGGCAGAAAATCCTGCAGACGCTGCTGGCGCTGCCGGTCCCCCGGTGGATGCACGTGCCGGTGGTGGTCAATGCCGACGGGCAGAAACTGTCGAAACAGACCGGCGCGGCCGCGATCGATACGCAGCGGCCGCTGGCCGCGTTGCAGGCCGCGTGGCGCCACCTGCAATGCGAGCCGCTGCCGGCGGCGGACGTCCCCGCCTTCCTGGCCGAGGCGACGGACCGCTGGGCGCGGCGATGGGCAATACATCGGGGATGAGGCCGGGGCGCGGCAAGCGCCCCGACGATGGCCGGCAGAAGGTCAGTCCTTCTTGCCGCCGCCCAGCAGCACGGCCAGCGGCCGCTTGGCGGAAGTGCGGGGCGGCACGGGAGGCGCCTCGCTGTGGACCGGCTCGGTGCCGTTCGCGGGCACGTAGGGGCGGAAGAAGAAATCGTCGACGGGCTTGGCCGGCGGCTCGTAGCGATGGCGCTCGCCACGTTCGCCGCGTCCGCCATGGCTGCGGACCGGACGTTCGCGATCGCGTTCGCCGCGCGACGATGCCAGCACCGACGCCGGCAGGTCCAGCTGGCCGCGCGGGATCTCGCGCTTGATCAGCTTCTCGACGTCGAGCAGGAAGCGCTCTTCCTCGGGCGCGAACAGCGCGATGGCCTCGCCCGTCGCGCCGGCACGGCCGGTGCGCCCGATGCGGTGCACGTAGTCCTCGGCGTTGTAGGGCAGGTCGTAGTTGATCACGCAGGGCACGCCGGCCACGTCCAGGCCGCGGGCCGCGACGTCGGTCGCCACCAGCACCTCCAGTTCGCCGGCCTTGAAGGCCTCGAGCGCCTTCATGCGATCGGCCTGGGTCTTGTCGCCGTGGATGGACTCGGCCCGCACGCCGTCGCGCTCGAGCTGCCGCGCCAGGCGGGCGGTGCCGATCTTCGTGTTGGAGAACACGATGACCTGCTTCAGGCCGCGCGACTTGACCAGGTGCACGACCGCCGCGCGCTTGGCGTCGCCGCTCAGCTTGTAGGCGATCTGGCTGACGGTGTCGGCCGTGGCGTTGCGCGCCGCGACCTCGATCTCGACCGGCTGCGTCAGGTAGGAGCGCGCCAGCTTGCGGATCTCGTTGCTGAAGGTGGCCGAGAACAGCAGCGTCTGGCGCTGCTGGGGCAGCAGGCGGATGATGCGTTCAAGGTCCGGCAGGAAGCCCATGTCGAGCATCCGGTCGGCCTCGTCCAGCACCAGCATGCCGACCTGGCCCAGATTGATGGTTTTCTGCTCGACGTGGTCGAGCAGGCGTCCCGGGGTCGCGATCAGCACCTCGCAGCCGCGCCGCACTTCTTCCTTCTGGGGGCCGATGTCGACCCCGCCGAAGACCACGGCCGCGCGCAGGGGCGTGAACTGGCTGTAGCGCTTGACGTTATCGGCCACCTGGTCGGCCAGCTCGCGCGTGGGCGTGAGGATCAGCGCGCGCACGGGATGCCGGGCCGGCGATGCGCTGTGGTTGGCCAAGGGCATGAGCCGATGGAGGATGGGAAGGGTGAAAGCCGCGGTCTTGCCGGTTCCGGTTTGCGCTGCGCCCATTACGTCGCGGCCGCTGGTGACGACCGGAATTGCTTGCGCCTGGATAGGCGTCGGAATGGTGTACCCAGTGGCGACGACCGCCTTGAGTATGTCGGGGTGCAGGCCGAAATCGGCAAAAGAACTGGGCCCTGATGCCGCTGTATCTGTCATGGTGGGGGACCACCAATGCCGCAACACGATGATGCGTATCAATAGTCCAGAAAAATCAAAGACTTAGATTTTACCCCAAAAGCCAGCCTGTCAGCCAGAAGGAAAAACCGGCGGCGGACGGGCCCGCCGCCCCGGCGCACCATGCTGTAATGGCGGCATCGCCACCCTGCTCCGCATGCGACATGCGCCTGTCCGTCATCATCATTGCCCGCAACGAGGCCCGCAACCTGGCCGACTGCCTGGAATCGGTCCGCTTCGCCGACGAGATCGTCGTGGTCGATTCGGGCAGCACCGACGAGACGGTGGACATCGCGCGCCAGCACGGCGCCCGGGTCGAGACCACCCCCGACTGGCCCGGCTTCGGCCCGCAGAAGAACCGCGCGCTGGCCCTGGCCACCGGCGACTGGGTGCTGTCGATCGATGCCGACGAACGGGTGACGCCCGAACTGGCCGCCGCGATCGCCGACGTCCTGCGCGCACCGCGCCACGACGCCTACGACATGCCACGGCTGTCCAGTTTCTGCGGCCGCTTCATCCGCCACAGCGGCTGGTGGCCCGACCGCGTGCTGCGCCTGTTCCGGCGCGGCACGGCCCGCTTCAGCGACGACCTGGTGCACGAAAAGGTGGTCGCCGACGGCGCGGTGGGACACCTGGCGCCGCATCTGCTGCACTACACCTATCCCGACCTGGACAGCGCCATCGCCAAGATGAACCGCTATTCCACGGACAGCGCGCAGGCCCTGCACGCGCGCGGCCGGCGCGCCGGCGTGGGTGCCGCGATCGGGCATGGCGCCTGGACCTTCGTGCGGCTGTACGTCTTCAAGCGCGGCTTCCTGGACGGCCGCCACGGGTTCCTGCTCGCGGCCACCGCGGCCGCCGGCAGCTTCTATCGCTATGCGAAGCTCAGCCTGAAATAGGCGCGGCCAACCGGCGAATGCGGCCATGCGCAAGATCATCCACTGCGATTGCGACTGCTTCTACGCATCGATAGAAATGCGCGACGACCCCAGCCTGCGCGGCCGGCCGCTGGCCGTGGGCGGGCGGCCCGAGACCCGGGGCGTGGTGGCCACCTGCAACTACGAGGCGCGCAAGTACGGCGTCCATTCGGCGATGTCGTCGGCGCGCGCGGTGCGGCTGTGCCCGGACCTGCTCATCATTCCGCCCAGGATGGAGATGTACCGCGTGGCCTCGGCGCAGATCATGGACATCTACCGCGACTACACCGAACTGGTCGAACCGCTGTCGCTGGACGAGGCCTACCTGGACGTGACCGGCAGCGACCGGCTGCAGGGCAGCGCCACGCGGATCGCCAGCGAGATCCGGCAGCGCGTGGCCCAGGCCGTCGGCATCACCGTCTCGGCGGGCGTGGCGCCCAGCAAGTTCGTGGCCAAGATCGCCAGCGACTGGAACAAGCCCGACGGCCTGTTCGTGGTGCGCCCGCAGGACGTGGACACCTTCGTGGCGGCCCTGCCCGTCGCCAAGCTTCACGGCGTGGGCAAGGTGACCGGCGCGCGGCTCAAGGCGCTGGGCGTCGAGACCTGCGCCGACCTGCGGGAATGGGAACACGACCGGCTGCGCGACGAATTCGGCGCGTTCGGCGAACGCCTGCACGACCTGTGCCGCGGCATCGACCTGCGCGAGGTCTCGCCCACCCGTGAACGCAAGTCGGTCAGCGTGGAGCAGACCTTCGTGACCGACCTGCACACGCTGGAGGCGTGCCAGGCGCTCCTGCGCGAGATGCTGGACCAGCTCGACGCGCGCGTGCGGCGCGCCGATGCCCAGAACCACATCCAGAAACTGTTCGTGAAACTGCGCTTCTCGGACTTCAACCGCACCACCGCCGAAGGCGTGGGCGCGGCGCTGGACGAGGAACAATTCCGCATCCTGCTGGCCACGGCCTTCCGCCGCAACCCGCGCGCCGTGCGGCTGATGGGCTTGGGCGTGCGCCTGGGCGCCCCCGGCGGACAGCTCGCGCTGTTCGGCGATCAGCCGACGGTTTCGGAACCCGACACCGTGTAGCCGGCCTCTTCGATCAGCTTGGCGATGCGCGCGGCATCGCCGGCCTGGTCGACGCGCACCTTCCCGGCGCCCAGGTCGACCTCGACATGGGCCTGGGGGTAGGCGGACTGCACCGCCTGGGTGACGGACTTGACGCAGTGTCCGCAGCTCATTCCCTGCACCTGGAATTCAAACATGGCATGACTCCTTTCTTGATGGTGTAGCCAGTATTTCCCTTCCCACGATGGCAAGGTCAAGCGCCGTTGCGCCGCGCCAACCAACGGGCGGCACCCTGCCCCGACCAGCGGCCGCTGGCAAGGCAGGCCGTGAGCAGATAGCCGCCGGTGGGCGCCTCCCAATCCAGCATCTCGCCGGCGCAGAAGACACCGGGCAGCGCGCCCAGCATGCCGTGTTCGTCCATGCCGTCGAACGCCACGCCGCCGGCGCTGCTGATGGCCTCGTCGATGGGACGCGGCGCGCGCAGCGTCAAGGGCAGCGACTTCACCCAGGCGGCCAGCCTGGCGGGATCGTGGAAGTCGGCGGCCGGCACGATCTCGCGCAGCAGGCCCGCCTTCACGCCATCCACCTTGATACGCGCGCGCAGATGGTTGGCCATGGATTTGCTGCCGCGCGGCCACGCCAGTTCCTCGGCGACACGCTCCATGCCCAGCCCGGGCGCCAGGTCGAGCCGCAATTCGGCGTGGCCGTGGCGAGCGACGGCCTCGCGCAGGCGGGCCGAGGCGGCATAGACCAGGCTGCCCTCGACGCCGTAGCCGGACACGACGAACTCGCCGCCGCGGCGCCACTCGCCCTGCTCGTCGGACATGGCGAGCGTGACCGCGCGTACCGGCTGCCCCGCGTAGCGTTCGCGGAAATGCGGACTCCAGTCGATCTCGAAACCGCAGTTGGCAGGCGCCAGCGGTGCGATGCGCACGCCGCGCCCGGCCAGCCACGGCACCCAGGCCGCGTCCGATCCCAGCCGCGGCCAACTCGCGCCGCCCAGGGCCAGCACCACGGCATCGTGGTGCTGGACCGCGCGGCCGGCCGGCGTGTCGAAGGCCAGCGCACCGCCCTCCTCCCATCCCAGCCATCGATGCCGCATGTGCAGGCGCACGCCCTGCCCCCGCAGCCGGTGCAGCCACGCGCGCAACAGCGGCGCGGCCTTCATTTCCTTGGGAAAGACCCGGCCCGAGGAGCCGACGAAGGTCTCGATGCCCAGGCCATGCACCCAATCGCATATGGCCCGGGCGCCGAACGCTTCGAGCATGGGTGCCAGCGCCTCGGCGCGATCGCCATAGCGGGCCAGGAAGGCCGCCGCCGGTTCGGAATGGGTGATGTTCAGGCCGCCTATGCCTGCCAGCAGGAACTTGCGGCCCGCCGACGGCATGGCGTCGTAGACGTCCACCGCGATGCCCGCCCCGGCCAGGACCTCGGCGGCCATCAGGCCCGCCGGCCCGGCGCCCACCACGGCGGCGCGACCGGACGCGGTCAACGGCCCGGCCATGGCCGGCACGGCGCACCGTTCACAGGTTGACGACCCGGCCCATGGCCAGTTTCTCGGGCGAATAATTCAACAGGCGGGACAACTCCATGGCGGTGTTGCGCACCCGGCCGACCAGGTCGTCGATACGCTCGGGCTCGAAGCGCGACGAGGGGATCGTGGCGCCCAGCGCGGCCACGATGCGACCGGTGGCGTCGCGCACCGGCGCGGCGATGGTCGAGACCCGCGCCTCGAAGAAGGCTTCCTGCAGCACATAGCCGCGTTCACGGTCCTTCTGCACCAGCTCGTACAAATCCATCACGGTCGTGGGCGTGCTGGAGGAATAGCTGGCCAGGTGTTCCTCGGGGAACAGCTCGCGCAGTTCGTCCAGCGTGAGATCCTCCAGCAGGACGCGGCCCAGCACCGTGGCGTGCGCGGGCAGCCGCGTGCCGACGTGGACCGAGCTGGTGAAGGGCGTGGGCGCCGACGACTTGGCGACGTAGACGATGGAGCGGCCATCGCGCACGACCAGGTTGCACGAGAACCCGATCTCGCCGCGCAGGCGCTCCAGCAGGGGCGCGCCCAGTTCGGTCAGTTCGAGCGAGGCCAGATATTCGAAGCCCAGCCGCAGCACGGCCAGTCCGAGCCGGTAGTCGTGCCCGCCCTCGGCCCGCTGGACGAAGCCCATGGACTCCAGGGTCATCAGCAACCGGAAGACGGTGGATCGCGGCAGGCTGAGGCGGCGCGCCAGTTCGGGGGCCGACAGCTTGCGGTCGACGTGGCTGAATTGTCCCAGCAACAGCAGGCCGCGCTCCAGCGCCGGGACGAGATACTTGTCCTGCGCGACCTCCGAGATATTCCCTTTGCTCATGGTGTGACCGACTGTCTGATGGCTTGCGGACGGAATGATACCGGTCCCGACGGGCGGTGCCGGCCACGCCGCCCGCTTTTTTCAATTCATCACGAAACCGCCGTTGACCGGAAGGAGTTGCCCGGTAACGAAGCGCGCGAGGTCCGACAGCGCGAACAGCACCGATCCGCTCACGTCCTCGGGCACCTGTTCGCGGTGGATCGCCCGCTGGTCATGGTAGAGCTGGTGCCGCGCCTCGGGCACGTACTCCGTCGCCTCGACCAGGGTCAGCCCCGGGGCAATGGCATTGACGGTGATGTTGTCGGCGCCGAACTCGCGCGCCAGCGACCGCGTCATCGCCGTGACCGCGCCCTTGCTGGCGACGTAGGCCATCAGGTTGGGCGCGCCCCACAGGGCCGTGTCCGACGCAAGGTTGACGATGGCGCCCCGGCCCGACGCCTTCAGCGCCGCGTGGCAGGCGACGGACATCAGCCAGGTGCCGCGCACGTTGACCTGCATGACCTTGTCCCACACCTCGACCTCGAGCTGGTGCGCCGTGCGCCCACCCGAATTGGTGATGGCGGCGTTGTTCACCAGCCCGTCCAACCCGCCCAGCAGTTCGACGGCGCGCGCCGCGCACCGCTCGACCGAGGCCTTGTCGCCCAGGTCGACTTCGATGCCGTGCACCGGAAAGCCCCGCGCCTGCAGCGACTCGACCGCCTCTTTCAGCGTGTCGGCCAGGATGTCGGCCATGGCCACCTGCGCGCCGGCCTGGCACAGCGCCACCGCGAACTCGTAGCCCAGCCCGCGCGCCGCGCCCGTCACCAGGATGCGGCGGCCCCGCAGGAGATTACCGATAGTGCTTGAATCCAACATTGCTCCCATTACCCGCGCTCAGACCGTGGTGGTGGCCGCGCGCGGCAGATAGTGAAGTACGCGCTTCTCGGCCCAGACGACGCCCGCGTAGGCGACGATGCCGATCAGCGTAAGCACCGCGATCGTGACGAACACGGCCGAGGTATTGCCCTGCCCCTCGCCGTCGACCAGCAGGAAGCCCAGGCCCAGGTTGCCCCCGACCAGTTCGCCCACGGTCACGCCGATGACGGCCAGCGTCGAGGCGATGCGCAGGCCCGAGAACAGCGCCGGCAGCGCCGACGGGAACTCGACCAGGCGGAAGATCTGCCAGCGGCTGGCGTTGAGCGTGCGGACCAGGTTGACCATGTCCGGGTCCACGGTGCGCACCGCCGACAGCACGTTGATCATGACCGGGAAGAACACGATCAGGATGGCGACCAGGATCTTGGGATAGATGGTATAGCCCAGCCACATCACGAACAGCGGCGCGAAGGCCACCTTGGGCGCGATCTGCAGCGCCAGGATGTACGGCGACAGGATGGATTCGGTGGTGGGCGACAGGCCCAGCACCACGCCCACCACCAGGCCCAGCAAGGCGCCCAGGATGAAGCCGACGATCACCTCGAACGCGGTGATGCCGCTGTGCATGAGCAGCTCGCTGGTCTGCCACATATGGCCGAATTCCTGGACCACGCGGCTGAAGCGGGGCAGGATGAATTCCGGCATCTTGAGCAGGCCGGGACCCCATTCCCAGGCGGCCAGGAACACCACCAGGACCAGCAGGCTGCCGGCGGCCGTGGCGACCTTGCCCGAGAAGAACGGGCGGGCCGCCGGCTTGGCGGCGCCCGCCGCGGCGGGCGCGTTTTCGTTGGATACGGATACAGACATTACCGCTCAACCCCGACGAACTGGTTCGTATAAAGATCGGTCAAGGGCGCGGCCTTGGACACGATGCCTTCCGACACGTAGAACTTCTGCACTTCCGCCAGGCGGGCGGTGTCCATCTGGCCCAGCACCTTCTGGTCGGCGTACACGTACTTGTTGTACAGGCGCAGGATGCGCTCGAGCTTCTCTTCCTTGCCCTTGAAGGCCGGCGCGGCCTGGGCGTAGGTGGCGGCGGCGCTCTTGGGATCCTTCATCACGTCCTGCATGCCGCGCAGGGTCGCGCGCACCAGGCGCTTGATCAGGTCCGGGTTGTTCTTGATCGTTTCGTCCGAGGCGATGATGGCCTGCGCCATGCTGTTGAACGGCTTGTCGACCTTCAGGTACTCGACGTTGCCGTTGGTGGCCTCGTCGGCATCGACCAGCCAGTCGGGCGTGGCGGCCATGCCCTCGGACTTGCCGGCGGCGAACAGCTGCCAGACGCCGGCCGGGCCCGCGGCCTGGATGGACACGTCGTTCTTGCTCAGGTTGTACTTCTTGAGCGTGCCCAGCAGCGCGTAGTAGGTCGTGTCGCTGTACGAGATCACGGTCAGGGTCTTGCCCTTGAGATCAGGAACCGACTTGATCGGACCGTTCTTCTTGACCGCCAGCGCCGACAGCGAGCCGGCGCCCAGCACGGCGACGGCCTTCAC
Source organism: Pigmentiphaga sp. H8 (assembly GCF_003854895.1). Classification (NCBI taxonomy): domain Bacteria; kingdom Pseudomonadati; phylum Pseudomonadota; class Betaproteobacteria; order Burkholderiales; family Alcaligenaceae; genus Pigmentiphaga; species Pigmentiphaga sp. H8. Next base: position 4,126,944 of record NZ_CP033966.1, read on the forward strand.
CGGCACGCCGTTGGCGCGGACGATGATGGGCGTGTCGCCGATGGCGCCGCCGATCACGGCATTGCCGGCGCCGATCTGCTTGGCGACGTCGACGCCGCCCTTGCCCAGCACGAAATTGACCTTGATGTTCTCATCGGCGTAGTAGCCGCGCTGCTGCGCGATCATCCACGGGGCGAAGGCCGGCAGCGTGGGCGGCGCGGGCAGCAGATAGTTCACTTCCTCGGGCGCGGCGTGGACGGCGAAGGGCGAGGCGACAGCCACGGCGACGGCGGCCAGTTTGAAGCTGAACGAGACCAGAGCTTTTTTCATAGGGCTTCCTGTAAAGAATGGGCGCCCACGGGCGCGACGTGCGTGATCGGGAGAAATGGACGGTCAGTGCAGTTCGGCGGTTTCCTTGCCGACCTTCAGCAACTCCATCAGGCGCCCCTGCAGCGGGCCGATTTCCGGCAGCTTGCGCCGCTCCAGCGGGTTGTCCCGCATGGGCAGGTCGACGACGATTTCCTCGATGATGGTGCCGGGACGCTCGCTCATGACCAGCAGGCGGTCGGACAGCGCGATGGCCTCCACCAGGTCGTGGGTGATGAACAGCGCCGTCTTGCGCTTCTCGTACACCATCTTGGCCAGGTCCTGCTGCAGCACCATCTTGGTCTGCGCATCCAGGGCCGAGAACGGTTCGTCCAGCAGCAGCACCTGCGGGTCCACGGCCAGCGTGCGAGCCAGCGCGGCACGCTGGCGCATGCCACCCGACAACTGGTAGGGATAGTGTTCCTCGAAGCCCTTCAGGTGGCACTTGGCCAACAGCTCGTCGGCGATCACCTTGCGCTCGCGGGCCGGGGCACCGTCGATTTCCAGTCCCAGCTCGACATTGGCGCGGATGGTGCGCCACGGCATCAGCAAATCCTTCTGCAGCATGAACGCCACCTTGCGCACGGGCTTGGTGACGCGCTCGCCGCCCACGTAGACCTCGCCCTCGCTGGGCAGGTAGAGGCCGGCGCCCATGTTCAGCAACGTACTCTTGCCGCAACCCGACGGGCCGATGATGGACACCACCTCGCCGCTGCGTATGCTGAGATTGACGTCGGTGACCGCGGTGCGGGGTTCTCCCGTCTGGCGATCCATGAAGCGCTTGCCAACCTTGCGGAACTCGATTTCATTCATGTTGCGGGCCTGTAGGAACCGAAGCTTCGATCCGGCGGCGAACGGGAGCGGAACTGCCCCATCCCCGTGGTTGCGGGGGGCCGGACACTGCGATAGTGTTATTCGATCGCTGGGCCGGCATCGTTCGTCGTCTTAAATACGAAACCTCATCTCATATACGGAACAGTGGCAAAAATATAGCGCCTCGATTTTGGAGGCGCGACTGGGGTAAACCACTACCGATGCCGTAGCAAACTCCGGACCAGGGGCAAAACCGGCCCCTACGACGAGGCGCAAGGCGCCGTGGCGGTGCGGCATCGCACCATCCACGGGCGGGAAGAAAGGAAACCGCACCCGGCCGGTGCGCCAGACCGCGCGGCGCGGCCGTGCCGGCTAGCGGATCAGCTCGAGGAATTCGGCCCGCGTCGAGGGATTCTCGCGGAACGCGCCCAGCATAACGGAACTGACCATGGACGAGTTCTGCTTCTCGACCCCGCGCATCATCATGCACATGTGCTGGGCCTCGATGACCACGGCCACGCCCAGGGCGTCGGTCACTTCCTGGACGGCCTCGGCGATCTGCAGGCAGAGGTTCTCCTGGATCTGGAGGCGCCGGGCGTACATGTCGACGATGCGCGCCACCTTGGACAGGCCGAGCACCTTGCCGTTGGGCAGGTAGGCCACATGGGCCTTGCCGATGAAGGGCAGCAGGTGGTGCTCGCACAGGGAATACAGCTCGATGTTCTTGACCAGCACCATTTCGTTGGTGTCGGACGAAAACAGGGCGCCATTGACGATCTCGTCCAGGTTCTGCGTATAGCCCTGGCACAGGTATTTCATGGCCTTGGCGGCGCGCTTGGGCGTATCGCGCAGGCCCTCCCGGCCCGGGTCCTCGCCGAGCTGTTCGAGTATGGAGGTGTAGTTCTGTTCGAGCGACATGAAGGCTCCCGAGATATCCGTGGAAACGGCGGCGCTGGACCGACCGGGCGCGGCGCGAAGGCCCGCGGAAGGCGTGAGGATACCCCATCGCCCCGGGCGTAGCCGGAAAGGCCCTACCTCGATCCCGAATCCCGGCCGCCGCCGCGGTTCAGCAATATTCCCGGGGCAGGCGCGCCACGGCGGCCTCTTGCCCCGTCAGGCGCGCGATGCGCCGCGCGGTCTCGGCCGGGTCCCCGCTGGTCATGAAGGAAACGCCGCCCCCGCCCGCCTCGCGCGCCAGTCCATGGGCCAGCAATTGCCGCTGCAACTGGCGGGCGAAGGGGACGCCGGTTTCCAGCACTGCCACGTCCGGCCCCACGTGGCGCCGGATCGGATCGATCAGGAAGGGGAAATGCGTGCAGCCCAGGACCAGCACGTCGGCGCCGCGCTCGACCAGCTCCGCCAGCGGCTCGGCCACGAGACGGTCCTGGTCCGGCGTCCAGCCTTCTTCGGCCAGCGATACCCAGCCGGGGCAAGGCTTGAGGAGCACTTCCACGTCCGGCGCCTCGCGCCGGACCAGCGCGTGGAAGCGGTCGCTGAGCAGCGTACCGGTGGTGGCCAGCACGCCGATCACGCCGGAACGCGTCAGCCGGGCCGCCGGCTTGACGGCGGGCTCGATGCCGACGATGGGCAGGTCCGGGTAGCGGTCACGCAGGGCCTCCACCGCGACCGCCGTGGCCGTGTTGCAGGGTATGGCTACCGCCTTGGCCCGGTGCGACAGGAAAAACTCGGCCAGGCGCAGGGCGCGCGACACGATGTAGGCCGGCGTTTTCTCGCCATACGGCAGATGGCCGCTATCGGCCACGTACAGGAGGTTTTCGTGCGGCAAAGACTGCCGGATGGCGCTCAGCACGCTGATGCCGCCCACGCCGGAGTCGAAAATGCCTAGGGGTCCGTCGTGAGCGGCGGTGGTCATGGGATGGAAATGCGCGCTAGGAAGCCAGTTTCAGCCCTATGATACCCGCCAGGATCAGCCCCAGGCTGGCCAGGCGCGCCGGGCTGGCGGCCTCGCCGAACAACAGGATGCCCAGCGCCGCGGTACCCACCGCGCCCACGCCCACCCAGATGGCGTAGGCGGTCCCTACCGGCAGCGTGCGCATCGCCACGCCCAGCAGCGCCATGCTGACGACGATGGCGGCGATGGTGCCCACCGACGGCCACAATCGCGTGAATCCGTGGGTGTATTTCAAACCGATCGCCCAGCCGACCTCCATCAGTCCGGCGATGATCAAAAGGGTCCAAGCCATGGTTTTATCCTCATTGCGGGGCCGTCCCCATTCGTCATGCCCAGCGGGGTCGTCCCCGCCTCGTTCCGTCCCTATTTAAATACCGAAAAACACTTCACTACCCCGCTCCGTCCCTTTTTAAAGATCGCACTAAATACGTGCATAAAGTCGGGGTTTACCGACATGATGACGGAAAAACGCGATTACAATGCCGCGTTTTTTCGGTGTAACGCACCACATCAGAGCAATTGCCGCACGCAAAAGGTGCAGCCCTCGACGCCGCTCGCAGCTGATTGCGGCAGGACGACCCCAAGCGCCCGGACATTCAACGGAGCCGATATTGAAACACGCCAGCCTAGACAGCTTTCTCTCGCAGGTCGCCCTGCGCGATCCTCATCAGCCGGAGTTCCTGCAAGCCGTCAAGGAGGTCATGACCAGCCTCTGGCCTTTCCTGCAGAAGCACCCGCGCTACGCCGAGCACGGCCTGCTGGAGCGGTTGGTGGAATCCGAGCGCATCATCCAGTTCCGCGTATGCTGGGTCGATGACCGGGGCCAGACCCAGGTCAATCGCGGCTTCCGCATCCAGCACAACTCGGCCATTGGTCCCTTCAAGGGCGGCATGCGGCTGCACCCGTCGGTCAACCTGTCCATCCTGCGCTTCCTGGCGTTCGAACAGACTTTCAAGAATTCGCTCACCACCCTGCCCATGGGCGGCGGCAAGGGCGGCTCCGACTTCGACCCGAAGGGCAAGAGCGACGGCGAAGTCATGCGCTTCTGCCAGGCCCTGATGCTGGAACTCTACCGCCATCTCGGCCCCGACACCGACGTGCCGGCCGGCGACATCGGCGTGGGCGCCCGCGAAGTGGGCTTCATGGCCGGCATGATGAAGAAGCTGTCCAACAGCGCCTCGGCGGTGTTCACGGGCAAGGGCCTGGCCTTCGGCGGCAGCCTGATGCGTCCCGAGGCCACCGGCTACGGCACCATCTACTTCGCCGAACAGATGCTGTATCGCAAGAACCAGAGCTTCGACGGCAAGTCCGTGTCGATCTCCGGCTCGGGCAACGTCGCGCAGTATGCCGCCGAAAAGGCGCTGGACCTGGGCGCGAAGGTCGTGAGCCTGTCCGACTCCGACGGCACGCTGTACGTGAAGGATGGCATCAGCGTCGACATGCTCAAGGAGATCATGGATCTCAAGAACGTCCAGCGCGGCCGCCTGACCGACTTCGCCGCGCGCAACAAGCTGTCGTTCGAGGCCGGCAAGCGCCCCTGGCACATCCCGGTCGACATCGCCCTGCCGTGCGCCACCCAGAACGAACTCGACCACAAGGACGCCGAGACCCTGGTCGGCAACGGCGTGCTGTGCGTGGCCGAGGGCGCGAACATGCCCTCGACGCTGGAAGCCGTGGACGTCTTCACCCATGCGGGCACCCTGTATGCCCCCGGCAAGGCCAGCAACGCCGGCGGCGTGGCCGTGTCGGGCCTGGAAATGGCGCAGAACTCGCAACGCCTGTCGTGGCACCACGCCGAAGTCGACGAGCGCCTGCGCGCCATCATGAAGGACATCCACGAAAACTGCGTGCGCCACGGCAGCCGCGCCGACGGCTCCATCAACTACGTGGACGGCGCGAACATCGCCGGCTTCGTGAAGGTGGCCGACGCGATGATGGCTCAAGGCGTGTACTAGCCCCCCCCTACGCCCTTACGGGCGCCCAGTCTGGTGAGCCCCCAGCCGCTACGCGGCAGCCCCCCAAGGGGGCCGGGACCCGCCTTGGGGCGGCCCGGCACCGGGTCCCGGGGGCGATGCGCGAGGACCGGCGGAGCCGGATCCTCCGCATCCTGGGTCTAGTACGGGTTTCGTGGGTTGTAGCGCCGGTGCTTCGCTGGCTACCGGCGGTTGGAAATGAAAAAAATGGCCTCGCTTTTTTGAAGCGAGGCCATTTTGTTTTGCCCCCTACCCAGGGCGCCGCGGATCCGGCTTTGCCGGTCCGCCAGTGCCGCCCCCTTGAGGGGGAGCGGCCGGAGGCCGCATGGGGGTGGGCTTTCCTTCCGGTCCGCCAGTGCCGCCCCCTGGGGGGCGCGCGTAAGCGCGTAGGGGGGGGCTTTCCTCTCGTAGCCATTCGCGCCAGATCGCGACCAGCAGGGCCATCAGGACGGGGCCGACGAAAAGGCCGACCAGGCCCATGGTCTGTACGCCGCCCACCAGGCCGATGAAGGTGGGCAGGAAAGGGAGCTTGACGGGGCCGCCCACCAGGCGGGGGCGCAGGGTCTTGTCGACGATGAAGAGTTCCAGCGTGCCCCAGGCGAACAGGCCGATGCCGGCGATGAGCTTGCCCGAGCCGATCAGGTACAGCGAAACCATGGTGAAGGCCAGCGGGGCGCCGCCGGGCACCAGCGCCATGAAACCGGTGATCAGGCCCAGCAGGGCCGGTGACGGGACGCCGGCGATCCAGTAGGCGGTGCCCAGCACCACGGCTTCGCCGATGGCGATCAGGCCCATGCCGGTCACGGTCGCGCTGATGGTGGCCGGCACCACGCGCGAGAGGCGGGTCCAACGCGCCGGCAGCACGCGCTCGCCCACGGTGTCGAGCTGGCCGACCATGCGTTCGCCGTCTTTGTAGACGAAGAACAGGATGATCAGCATGAACACCACCGTCAGCGCCAGGTGGAAGACGTTGCCCGTGGTGGACAGCACGACCCGGTAGATGTTGCCCAGGTGTTCGCCGCTGATCAGTTGCACCCAGGCGCCCAGCGCGTGCGGCCGCGTCAGGTGTTCCTCCCAGTATCCCGCCAGGCGCTCGCCCACCAGCGGCAGCCCGGCCACCCAGTGCGGGACGGCCAGCCCCTCGCGGTTGGCCTCGAGCAGCCAGCGGATGAGGTTGCTGGCCTCCTGGATCGCATAGGACAGGCAATAGGCGAAGGGCACGATCAGCCCGACGACGATGACCAGCAGCGCGCTGGAGGCCGCCAGCGCCGTGCGGCCGCCGCAGATGCGGACCCAGCGCCGGTACAGCGGCCAACTGGCCAGGCCGATGATCAGCGCGGCCAGGCCAGGAACCAGGAACCCGCTGAAGAAGTAGGCGCCGGCCAGCAGCATGAGAATCAGCAGCCAGCGGGCCACGAGGCGGGCGGAAAAGACAGGAAGCGTCATGAATGGTCGCGAGCGGTAAGCCGAGGAACGTCGCCGACAACTGTACCAGCTAGCAAGCGCATTGCGGGGCGGCTTCTCGAGGGGACTGCCGCATCGTCGCGGGCGGTGGTATGTTCGGGTCCATGCGAACTTTTCTACTGTCGGCGCTGGCCGTCCTGGTTTTCCTGCCCACCACGCTGTGGGCCGCTTTCGCCCTGCGCTATCAGGTCCCCGGTCCGTTGCCCGTCCGGATCGCGGCGGCCGTGGCCGGCGCGGCTTTCGGCCTGGGCATGCTGTGGCTGACGCTGGCGGGACGGCCCGCCTGGGGCGTGGGCGCGTACGTCGTGGGCTTCGGCCTGCTGCTGGCCTGGTGGCACAGCATCGCGCCGTCGAACGACAGGGTCTGGGCCGACGACGTCGCCCAGATGACCACGGGCCAGGTCGACGGCCACGTGGTCACGCTGCGCAACGTGCGCAACTTCGACTGGCGCGGCCCGGCCGACTACACCCCGCGCTGGGAGACGCGCAGCTACGACCTGACCAAACTGGCCAGCGTGGACCTGATCCTGTCCTACTGGACCATCGAGGCCATCGCTCACACGCTGGTGTCGTTCGGCTTCGAGGACGGCCGGCAGTTGGTATTCTCGGTCGAGATCCGCAAGGAGCGGCACGAGAAATTCTCGTCCATCGGCGGTTTCTTCAAGGAGTTCGAGACCAGCGTCGTGGCCGCGGACGAACGCGACATCGTCCGCGTGCGCACCAACATCCGCGAGGAAGACGACTACCTGTACCGGGTATCCATGCCGCGCGAGGCCATGATGTCGCTGTTCCTGGCCTACGTGGACGAAGCCAACAAGCTGGTGTCGACGCCGCGCTTCTACCACACCATCACGGCCAACTGCACGACCATCGTCTATCACATGATGACGCGGATCATTCCCGGCCTGCCCATGGACTACCGGCTGGTCCTGGCCGGCTACCTGCCGGGCTACATCTACGACGTGCGCGGGCTGGACACCTCGCACCCGCTGGCGGAACTGAAGCGGCTGGGCCGCATCACCCAGCGGGCGCGGGACGCCGACGCCGATCCGGATTTCTCGGCCGCCATACGGCGCGGCGTGCCGGGGATCGCGCAGCCCTAACCCCCTTGCTTGCGCTGGCCGATGACCACGTCGGCCACCATGCGCGGCACCTCGGCGTAGTGCTTGAACTCCATGGTGTAGGTGGCGCGCCCCTGCGTGAGCGAACGCAGCGTGGTGGAGTAGCCGAACATCTCGGCCAGCGGCACCTCGGCGCGCACCAGCTTGCCGCCTCCGCCCGCGATGTCCTCCATGCCCTGCACCATGCCCCGCCGCGACGACAGGTCGCCCATCACGTTGCCCATGAAGTCCTCGGGCGTCTCGACCTCGACGCTCATCATGGGCTCGAGCAGCACCGGGCTCGCGCGCCGCATGGCTTCCTTGAAAGCCATCGAGCCGGCCATGCGGAACGCGTTCTCGTTCGAGTCCACGTCGTGATACGAACCGAAGGTCAGCGTGACCTTCACGTCCACCACCGGATAGCCCGCCAGCACGCCCGAGCCCAGCGTGTCCTGGATGCCTTTGTCGACCGCGGGGATGAACTCGCGCGGCACCACGCCGCCCTTGATGGCGTCGACGAACGCATAGCCCGAGCCGGCCGGCTGCGGCTCCAGCGAAATCACCACGTGGCCGTACTGGCCGCGCCCGCCCGACTGCTTGATGAACTTGCCCTCGACGTCGCGCACCGCCGAGCGCACCGTTTCCCGGTAGGCGACCTGCGGCTTGCCCACCGTGGCCTCGACGCCGAACTCGCGCTTCATGCGATCGACCAGGATCTCCAGGTGCAGCTCGCCCATGCCGGAGATGATGGTCTGGCCCGACTCCTCGTCGGTGCGCACGCGGAAGGACGGGTCCTCCTGCGCCAGCCGGTTCAGCGCCATGCCCATCTTTTCCTGATCGACCTGGGTCTTGGGCTCCACCGCCTGCGAGATGACCGGCTCGGGAAACACCATGCGCTCGAGGATGATGGGATGGTCCGGCTCGCACAGCGTATCGCCGGTGGTGGCTTCCTTCAGCCCCACGGCGGCCGCGATGTCGCCCGCGTAGACTTCCTTGATCTCGCGGCGCTCGTTGGCGTGCATCTGCACGATGCGGCCCAGCCGCTCGCGCTTGCCCTTGAGCGGATTGAACACCGTGTCGCCCGAGCGCACGATGCCCGAATACACCCGGAAGAAGATCAACTGGCCGACGAAGGGATCGGTCATGATCTTGAAGGCCAGCGCCGAGAACGGCTCGTCGTCCGACGGATGGCGTTCGATCTCGCGGTCGTGCAGGTCCACGCCCTTGATGGCCGGAACGTCCACCGGCGACGGCAGGTAATCGATGACGGCATCGAGCATGGCCTGCACGCCCTTGTTCTTGAACGCGCTGCCGCACAGCATGGGCACGATCTCGCCCGCCACGGTGCGCTTGCGCAGCCCGCGCCTGATCTCGTCCTCGGTCAGCGTGTCGCCGTTCAGGTACTTGTCCATCAGCTCGTCGTCGGCCTCGGCCGCCTCGGCCACCATCTTGTCGTGCCACTCGACGGCCGTGGCCTGCAGCCCGGCCGGGATGTCCCGGTACTCGAAGCGCACGCCCTGGCTGGCCTCGTCCCAGATGATGGCCTTCATCTTGACCAGGTCCACCACGCCCTCGAAATGGTCCTCGGCGCCCACCGGGATCTGGATGGGGACGGCCCGCCCCTTCAGGCGGTCGACGATCTGCCGCTGCACGCGGAAGAAGTCCGCGCCCACGCGGTCCATCTTGTTGACGAAAGCCATGCGCGGCACATGGTATTTGTTGGCCTGGCGCCAGACGGTCTCGGACTGCGGCTGCACGCCGCCGACCGAGTCATAGACCATGACGGCGCCGTCGAGCACCCGCATGGAGCGCTCGACCTCGATCGTGAAGTCCACGTGCCCCGGGGTGTCGATGATGTTGATGCGATGCTCGGGATAATTGCCCGCCATCCCCTTCCAGAACGCCGTGGTGGCGGCGGACGTGATGGTGATGCCGCGCTCCTGTTCCTGCTCCATCCAGTCCATGGTGGCATTGCCGTCATGGACTTCCCCGATCTTGTGATTGACCCCGGTGTAGAACAGGATGCGCTCGGTCGTCGTGGTCTTGCCGGCGTCGATATGCGCGCTGATGCCGATGTTCCGGTAGCGCTCGATGGGGGTCTTGCGGGTCATGGCTATCTCGTCGAAAGGGTTGATGGAACGAAACGCGAGCCGCGCCGGTTCCGGGTAGGAAACGGCGAAGGAAGCTAGTTTGCACCGATTCGGGCCAGGCCGGGAGGGGTTGCGTACCACACCCCTGATGGCAGCCGGGGCATTCCCGCGCGCCTCGCGCCTCGTAGTAATCTCGTAAATATGGGCGCGTTTCCTGAAAACAATCTGAAACCGGCACTTCGACCCGCCATGACCGCCACCGACAGACAGCGTGCCATTCCCGCCCTCTACATGCGCGGCGGCACCAGCAAGGGCGTGTTCTTCCTGCCCGCCGACCTTCCCCCCGATCCCTCCACCCGCGACCGCGTCCTGATGCGCGTGGTCGGCAGCCCCGACCCCTACGAGAAACAGATAGACGGCATGGGCGGCGCCACCTCCAGCACCAGCAAGGTGGTCATCGTGGGCCCCAGCACCCGCCCCGACTGCGACGTCGACTACTGGTTCGGCCAGGTCGCCATCGGCCAGCCCGTCATCGACTGGAGCGGCAACTGCGGCAACCTCAGCGCCGCCGTCGGCCCCTTCGCGATCCATCGCGGATTGGTGCGGCCGGCGGGCGACGGCATCGCCGTGGTCCGCATCTGGCAGGCCAACCTGGGCAAGCGCATCATCGCCCACGTACCGGTGCGGGGCGGCCAGGTCCAGGAACTGGGCGATTTCGAACTGGACGGCGTGACCTTCCCGGCAGCCGAAGTGCGGCTGGAATTCCTGGACCCCGGCGGCGGCGAAGGCCCCGGCAGCGCGATGTTTCCCACCGGCCGCGCGGCCGACGTGCTGACCGTTCCGGGAGTGGGGGAAATCCGCGCAACGCTGGTGAACGCCGGCAACCCCACGGTTTTCGTCGCCGCGTCGTCCCTGGGGCTCGCCGGCACGGAATTGCAACCCGATGTGAACAGCCGCGCCGATTTGCTGGCCCGGGCCGAGGCCATCCGCGCCCATGCGGCCGTGGCCATGGGACTGGCGCCCGACGCCGCCCAAGCCACCGCACACCGCCAGCACACGCCCAAGCTCGCCTTCGCCGCCCCGGCCGCGGCCTATACGGCCGCCAGCGGCCGCGCCGTCGGCGCCGGCGACATCGATCTGAACGTGCGCATTTTTTCCATGGGCAAGCTGCACCACGCCATGACGGGAACCGGCGCGGTGGCGATCGCCGCCACCGCAGCCGTACCCGGCACGGTCCTGGCCGACGTGCTGGGCGGCGCCCGCGGCGAACTGCGCTTCGGCCACCCGTCGGGCACGCTGAAGGTGGGCGCCCAGGCGCATGGCCGGGACGGGCGCTGGAGCGTCGCACTTGTGGCCATGAGCCGCACGGCCCGCAGGCTGATGGACGGCGTGGTGCTGGTACCGCCGTGGGAATGACTTCCCGCCCGCGCGCGTTTGGACGGATACTGTATTCGTAGCGGAACGGCCCCTTGCCGTTCCCTATTTATCAGGCGGCTTTTCCGCCGACCCTCGCAGCAAGGAGACACGCATGAAGTTCGTCAAGAAAACGGTTGCAGCCCTCGCCATCGCCGTCGTGCCGCTGGCCGGCATCGCGGCCCCCGCCAAGGTCATGGCCCCCGGCGGCCCCGGCGGCGGCTATGACGGCGCGGCGCGCGTGCCGCTGCAGATCATGCAGCAGACCGGCATCTTCACCGACGGTTTCCAGGTCACCAACAAAGGCGGCGCGGGCGGCACCATCGGGCTGGCCGAGTTCGTGCGCACCGGCAAGGGCGACGACAACGCCATCATGTCCATGGGCGCGATCCTGATCGGCGCCATCATCACCAACAAGTCCCCCATCACGCTGGACCAGACCGTGCCGCTGGTACGGCTGACCGACGACGCCGGCGCGATCGTGGTGGCGCCCAACTCGCCCATCAAGACCATCGCCGACGCGGTCCAGGCGATGAAGGCCAACCCCGGCGGCACCGCCGTGGCCGGCGGTTCGATAGGCGGCACCGACCACGTCACCGCCGCGCTGCTAGCCAAGGCGGCCAAGTTCGACCCGACCAAGGTCAACTACCTGCCCTACACCAGCGGCGCGGAAGTCGTCACCTCGCTGGCCAGCGGGCAAGCCAAGATCGGCATCTCGGGCCTGTCCGAATTGAAGACCTTCGTCGACCAGGGCCGCATCCGCATCATCGCGGTCTCCTCCGAGAAACGCCTGCCGGGCGTCGACGCGCCCACGCTCAAGGAAAGCGGCTATGACGTGGTCATCGGCAACTGGCGCGGCATCATCGGCGCGCCCGGCATGAGCAAGGCCGGCCGCGACATGTGGCTGCAGCGCTATGCCAAGCTGCACGCCTCGGCCGAGTGGAAGAAGGCGCTGGCCGATCGCGGCTGGGACGACGCCTATCTGGCCGGCGACGACTTCGCCGCCTTCCTGACCAAGGAAAAGGCGCGCCAGGCCGAAGTGCTGAAGGACGTCGGACTGGTCAAGTAAGGTCCACGCCAACATAAGAAGGCACGGGGCGCCGCCGCCGGCGCCCATCGGAGACGACACGATGACAACACCCCGAAGGCGCCCCTGGTGGCTGGGCCTGGCCGTCATGATCATAGGCGCGGTCTGGCTCTATGAAGGCGGCACCCTGCCCCAGATCGGCGGCTATGCCGCCCTGGGCCCGGGCTTCTTCGTCAGCGCCATCGGCGCGGCGTTGATCGTCCTGGGCATCCTGCTGCTGTTGCAGATCGCCCGCGGCGAGAACTTCTCACCCCAGGAAGTGGAGAACGCCGAGGCCGATGCCGGCGCCTCGCGCCCGGCCCTGCTGTGGGCCGCCGCGGGCGCCGCGCTGCCGCTGCTGACCATGCAGCCGCTCGGCTTTCCCCTGACCGCCATGGGGTCGTTCGCCCTGGTCACCCGGGCCTTCGGCTCGCGGCGCGTAGTGTTCGACTGCGCCATCGGCCTCGCGCTGGGCGTGATCTGCTGGCTCGGTTTCTCGCACCTGGGCGTGAGCCTGGGCCTGGCCTTTCCTCCGGCGGGGTGGTGATCGATGGATACCTTCAACGCCCTGCTGACCGGCTTCGGCGTCGCGCTGCAGCCCATGAACCTGTTCTGGGCCTTCCTGGGCTCGGTGCTGGGAACCGCCATCGGCGTGCTGCCCGGCATCGGCCCGGCGCTCACCATCGCGCTGTTGCTGCCGGTTACCGTGCAGATCGCGCCCACCGCCGCCTTCATCATGTTCGCCGGGGTCCTGTACGGCGCCATGTATGGCGGCTCGACCACCTCCATCCTGCTCAACGCGCCGGGCGAGAGCGGCTCCATGATGACCGCACTGGAAGGCAACAAGATGGCACGTTCCGGCCGCGGCGCCGCCGCGCTGGCCACCGCCGCCATCGGTTCCTTCGTGGCCGGCACCATCGCCACGCTGGCCCTGAGCTTCGTGGCGCCGGCCATCGCCGAGCTGGCCTTCGTGTTCGGCCCGGCCGACTACTTCGCGCTGATGGTGCTGTCCTTCACCTCCGTCTCGGTGGTGCTGGGCACCTCGCGCGTGCGCGGCTTCATCGCGCTGTTCCTGGGCCTGGCCATGGGCGTGGTGGGCATCGACGGCCAGACCGGGCAGGCCCGCCTGGCCTTCGGCTCGGCCGACCTGCTCGACGGCATCGAGCTGACGGTGGTGCTGGTGTCGCTGTTCGCGGTGGGCGAGATCCTGTATGTCGCCAGCCGCTACAGCCAGGCCCCGCCGCGCATCAATCCGCTGTCGGGCGGCACCTGGATGACGCGCCAGGACTGGAAGCGGTCCTGGAAACCCTGGGTGCGCGGCACCGCGCTGGGCTTTCCCATCGGCGCGCTGCCCACCGGCGGCACCGAGATCCCGACCTTCCTGTCCTACACGATCGAACGCAAGCTCTGCAAGCATCCCGAGGAATTCGGCAAGGGCGCGATCGAAGGCGTGGCCGGCCCCGAAGCCGCCAACAACGCCGCGGCGGCCGGCGTGCTGGTGCCGTTGCTGACGCTGGGCCTGCCGACGTCCGCCACGGCGGCGGTGCTGCTGGCCGCCTTCCAGAGCTACGGCCTGCAGCCCGGCCCGTTCCTCTTCACCAACAGCGGCGACCTGGTCTGGGGCCTGATCGCTTCGCTGTACATCGGCAACCTGATGCTGCTGGTGCTGAACCTGCCGCTGGTCGGCCTGTGGGTGCGGCTGCTGCTGATCCCCCGCCCCTACCTGTATGCCGGCATCCTGATCTTCGCGATGGTGGGGATCTGGGGCGTGGCGACCTCGTGGACCGACCTGGCGATGATGTTCGGCATCGGCCTGATGGGCTACGTCATGCGGGTCTACGATTTCCCCATCGCGCCGGTCCTGATCGGCCTGATCCTGGGGCCCATGGCGGAAACGCAGCTGCGGCGCGCCCTGGCCGTGGGCGAGGGCAATCCGCTGATCCTGGTGTCGACGCCGACCTCGGCCACGCTGCTCGCGCTGGCCGCAGCCGCGCTGGTGCTGCCCCTGCTGCTGCGCAGGCTCAAACGCGAAGCCTGAGCCCGGTCCGCCGCGGGCTCGGGCCCGCGGCGCCGGCTGCCGCTACTCGTGCGCCTGCCGGATCATGCGGGCGATCTCGTCCTCGCCGTAGGGACGCGGGTCCTTGACCCGCAGGCTGTCCGCCCATTCCCGCGAGAAGTCCCGCTGCAGCCAACGGTTCACGGCCGCCGTGGCGATCATCGCCACCACGGCCCCGCAGGCGGCCAGGGCCATGTCCTTGTGCGCGTCCCAGACATCGCCCTGGGTACCCAGGTAGGCCACGCCCAGGTCGCCGCCGAAGACCTCGGCCGCGATCCACTCGAACAGTTCGAACATGGCGGAGGTCGCCAGCGTGAACTCCAGCGGCAGGAAATAGCCCCAGAACCCCCGCGCATCGGCCACGCGCAGGAAGACCTCGCGTATCGGATAGGCCAGCAGCAAGCCATACGAGAAGTGCACCACGCGGTCGAAATTGTTGCGCTCCCAGCCCCACAGGCTGTTGAAGCTGCGGCCGGCCAGCGCCTGCCACCAGGCGTCGTAGGGCACTTTCGCGTAGGTGTAGTGCGCGCCGATCGCATGCAGGCACAGGAAGAGGAAGATCAGCGTGTACGACAGGCGCGAAAACCGGAAATGCCGCCAACTCGCGGCCAGTCCGATACAAAATCCAATCACCAGCACATTCTCCAGCGCCCAGTCCGAACGGTCGAGCGGATCGATGGCCAGAGCCACCCAGATCACCGCGAACGCCAGCGCCAGCCGCGCCACGTAGCGCCGGTGCCCCGTGTCCATGCCTGTCTCCATCTTGCCTCCTGCGGCCATGCGGAGCAGCCAGTCTACGCCATCGGCGCGCGCCGCTCCGGCGGGATCGCCCCATCACGGGTCCGCGCGTTTCAGCGCCGTTTCACCCCTGGCATGTTGCGGACAGCCAACCTATCGCTTTCCCTGGAAGATACAAAGCCGGGAGCCGCGCCGCGAACGGCTGCGGTATAACCTCGCCACGCATGCACGCGCATGCGCCGCCGGCCGGTCCCCCGGCTGGGCCACGAGCCCCGTCCCCGCCTGCCAGCCACTCTCCTTTCTATGCAGATGGTCATCATGATGTTTACGCAACTCCAATCCGGCAGGCGCGCCACGCTCGCGCTGGCTGCCGCGCTGGCGACCGCCGGCGCGATCTCCACATCCCTTCCCGCGATGGCGGCCGACTATCCGGCCAAGCCCATCACCATCGTCGTCGCCTACGGCGCCGGCGGCGACACCGACGCCATGGCCCGCCTGTTCGGCGAAAAGCTGACGCAGCGCCTGGGCCAGCCCGTGATCGTCGAGAACCGCGCCGGCGCGAGCGGCATCATCGGCAGCAACTACGTCGCGCGCGCCAAGCCCGACGGCTACACGCTGCTGCTGGCCCCCAGCACCTTCTCGATGGCCACCCACGTGGTCAAGACCAATTCGGCCGACACCTACAACCCCGCCCGCGACTTCTCGCCCATCACCCAGACCGCGTCCCAGCCCCTGCTGCTGGTGGCCGGCCAGGCCTCGGGCTACACCTCGATCGCCCAGGTCCTGAAGGACGCCAAGGCGGGCAAGGCCCTGACCTACGCCAGCCCCGGCTCGGGCTCGCCCATGCACATCCTGGGCGAACTCTTCAACCAGGCCGCCGGCGTCAAGATCACTCACGTCCCCTACAAGGGCGTCGCGCCCGCCGTGAACGACCTGCTGGGCGGACACGTGGCGCTAAGCTGGATGACCTACGGCCCGGTGGAACCCTACCTTGCCTCGGGCAAGATCCACATCCTGGCCAACGGCGCGGCGGAACGCACCCCGCTCGCCCCGGATGCGCCGTCGATGGCCGAACTGGGATACAAGAACATCAACATTGCCGCCTGGCAGGGCCTGTACGCGCCCAAGGGCACGCCGGCCGAGGTCGTGCGCACGTTGAACGGGCACATGGCCGAAATCCTGAAAATGCCCGACGTGGTCGCCAAGATGCGCGTCTTCGGCGCCTTCGCCAAGTCCAGCACGCCCGAAGCCCTGGGCAAGCTGACGTCCGACGAATACGCGTTCTTCGGCAAGGTCGTCAAGGAATTCGGCATCCAGGCCGATTGACCGGCGTTCCCGCCCCATGCGGGAACCTCCGGCGGATCCGGCGCTCGGAATGAGCATGTGGATCCGCCGTCTTGCCGCCCTCGCCTGCGTGCTCGCGCTTGCCAGCGCGGGCTATGTCGCGCTCGACCGCTGGCAGCGCGGGATGATCTTCTCGGTCGAACTGGGCGAACGCTCGTGGTGGCGCGAGCCGCCGGCCGGCACCCAGGTCTATGACCTGCCCATGCCGGGCGGCGATACCCTGCGGACCTGGTACTGGCGGCATCCCGATCCCGGCGCCCCGACGGTGCTGTACCTGCACGGCTCGCGCTGGAACCTGAACGGCAGCGCGTTCCGCATGGACCATTGGGCCGGGCTGGGCTATTCGATGCTCGCCATCGACTATCGCGGCTTCGGCGCCTCGTCGCCCCGGCTGCCCTCCCAGGCCAGCGTGCGGCAGGACGCCCAGGTGGCTCTGCGCGAACTGGCCCGGCTCCAGCCCGATCCCGCCCGCCGCTTCGTCTATGGCCACAGCCTGGGCGGCGCCATCGCGATCGACCTGATGGCCCGCCTCGATCCGCCGATACCGGTGGCCGGCCTGATCGTCGAAGCCAGCTTCACCAGCATCCGCGACATGATCGCCACCACGCGCTGGGCCGGCATTCCCGGCTTCGGCCTGCTGGTCACGCAGCCCTTCGATTCGCGCGGCGCCATCGAAACACTAAGCGTGCCGCTGCTGCTGATGCACGGAACCGAGGACCGGGTCGTCCCGCCCGCCATGAGCGAGGCGCTGCTGGCGGCGGCACGGCAATCCCCGCGCAAGCAACTGGTCTGGCTGAAAGGAGCGTCGCACTCCGGCGCCAGCCGCAGCGGCGCCGCCTACGACGACGCCGTGCGCGGCTTCATCCGCTCGGTCCGCCGGGCCTATCCAGGCTGATTCATTCCAGCTCGACCGGGGCCTGGAACTGCCGCTCCAGGAACGCCACCGCGCCCGTCCGGGCTTCCTCCGCGGAAGCGAAGACCTCGCTGTCCCGCATCAACGGAAATCCCAGCACCCGCACCTGGAACCGGTAGCCGTCCTCGCCCGGCGAGGTATCGATCTCGAAATTGCGTTCATTGACCCACCCTCTTGCCTGCAACGTCCAGTCTTCCATCTTCGACTCCTTGGCGCGGCATTCGCCCGCCCTCATCACACCTCAACCCAGCGCCACCAGGAACACCACGGCGCCTATCCCCAGCATCAGGAACGGGCTGAGCCGCGTGTACATCAGCGTCAGCGTCGAGGCGGCCGCCACGCCCCAGGCCCAGGCGCCGCCCTCGGCGGCGCGCAGCACGGTGCATGAAGCAGCCAGAACCATGCCCGCCGCCACCGGCACCAGGCCCGCTTCGATCGCGCGTATGCACCGCGTGCCCTTGAACCGGGTCCACAGATGCGCCAGGGCATAGACCAGCAGCGAACTGGGAATGAAGATCGCGGCCGACGCCAGCAATGCGCCCGCCAACCCCGCCGCCTGCCATCCCACCAGCGTCACCAGCAGCGCGCCCGGCCCGGGGATGATGCGCGACAAGGCATACAGGTCCATGAACTGCGGATTCGTCACCCAGCCATAGACATCCACCGACTGGCGGTGGATGTCGGCCACGATGCTCTGCCCGCCCCCCACCGTCAGAAAGGACAGCGGCGCGAAGACCAGGACCACTTCCAGCAGTTGCGCGAGCCTCATGCCTGCCCACCCTCGCGCAGGCGCAGATAGGCCAGCCCGATGGACAGCGGCGCCATCGCGCCGACCACCCACAGCAAAGGCAGCTTCAACAGGAAGATCGCCACGAAGGTGACGACCATCACGGCCAGGGCGGGCACGCCTCGCGCGGCCCGGCGCGCGGCGCGCAGCCCCGTCTGCAGCGACAATCCCACGGCCGCGGCCGCCACGCCGGCCAGCGCCAGGTGCACCGAATCGGACGTCGCCATCGTCGCGAACGCGGCCACCACCACCAGCGCCAGCACCATGGCGGGCACCACCAGGCCCAGCGCGCCGGCCAGCGCGCCCACGCCGCCGCGCAATCGGAAGCCGACCCAGATCGCCAGATTGACCACGTTGACGCCCGGAAAGGCCTGGGCCAGCGCGAGGCCACTCAGGAACTCGGCCTCCGACAGCCAGTTCCGGCGCTGCACGAACTCGCGCAGCATCCAGCCGCTCAGCCCGCCGCCGAAGCTGGTCAGGCCGATCTTGGTGAAAGCAAGGAAGATCTGGAGCACGGAAGGAAGCCGGGAACCACTGTCGGCGGAAGCGGGCGGCAAGGTCTGGGGCATGGCGGGCCTATCGCGGGAAGTACCGTCATCTTACGGATCTGGGATGTCGAATAGCTTAACGCCCGGGCCGGTCCGCCACCGAGGCTAGAATACGGCCCCGCCTTCGCGCGGGCTGCCATTCCCTGCCTTGGAGGAACCATCCTTGACCACACGCCGCTCGTTCCATGCCCTCGTCCTTTCCGGTCTTGCCTGCGGCGCGCGCGGCGCCTGGGCCGGCCAGCCGGCAGGCACCCTGCCGGTCTCGACCCGCAACGCCGCCCTGGACGAGCTGGCGCGCCTGGAACGGCTGGCCGACGGACGACTGGGCGTGTGCATCGTCGATACCGCTTCCGGCGAGGAAATCGGCCGCCGCGCCGACGAACGCTTCCAGATGCTCAGCACCTTCAAGCTGCTCGCCGCCGGATTCGTGCTGGCCCGGCATGACCGGGGCGAAGACTCGCTGGACCGGCGGATCCGCTACAGCCGGCAGGACCTGGTCAATGGGTCGCCCGTGACCGGAAAACACGTCGGTGATCGCGGCATGACCCTGGCCGAGCTCTGCCATGCCACCGTGACCACCAGCGACAACACCGCCGCCAATCTCATCCTGCGCAGCTTTGGCGGCCCGGAAGCGCTGACGCGCTTCATCCGCAGCCTGGGCGACGGCGTCACGCGCTGCGACCGCTACGAACCCGAGCTGAACGTGCCCCATGCCACCGGCATGCTGGACACCACGACGCCCCACGCCATCACGCGCACGCTGGGCAAGCTGGCGGTGGGCGAGGCTCTGTCGCCCGCATCGCGCGAGCGCCTGCAGGCGTGGCTGGTCGGCAATACGACGGGCGACAAGCGGCTGCGCGCGGGAATACCGGCCAGCTGGCGCATCGGCGAGAAGACCGGCACCTACGCCAAGGTAGGCGCCAACGACATCGGGCTCGCCTGGCCGCCCGGACGGCCCGCGATCCTGATGTCGGTCTACGTCGCCAGCACGCGGGTATCGGACGAGGTCAAGGACCAGGTCATCGCCAAGGTGGCGGAACTGGCGGGGCGGCTCTACGGCCGGCCGGAAAACAGATAGGCGAACACCCGTCAGCCGTGCGCGGGCGGCCGCGCATGCGCACGGTGCGCCAGCAAGGGCAGCATCACGTCCAGCATGGGCGTATCCACGCCGGCCGACCGGGCCAGGTCCTGGACCGCGAACAACTGCGCGTCCAGCTCCAGCGGGCGTCCGGCCAGCAGGTCCTGCAGCATGGACGGCGGATGCGGGTTCGATCCCGTGGCCGCCACCTGCCCCTCCAGGTCGAACTCCATGGCGACGCCGTAGCGGGCCGCCACCGCGCAGGTCTCCCGGGCAAGGCGGGCATACAGCTCGCGCGTGGCGGAATCCGCGAGCAGGCCCGACGATGGCGACTGAGTCAGGCAGGACAGCAGCGAACTGGGAACGTTGAGCAGAAGCTTCCTCCAGATCTCCCGGCCGATGTCCCCGGTAGCCGCCGCGCCCGGCAGCCCGCGCCGCAGCAGCGCCACCACCTGCTCGAGCCGCGGCGACAACGCGCCGCCGGGCTCGCCCACCACGAAACTGCTGGCGCGCGAATTGTTGCGCACCACGCCTGGCGCGACGACCTCGTTGGGCGAACGGATCACGCAGCCCAGCGTCCGCGCCAGGCCCGGCTCGCGCGCAAGCGTGCCTTCCGGATCGAGCCGGGATACCGAGGATGCGCCCCCGCTCAACGCCGCCAGATACCACCACGGAATGCCGTTCACCGCGAAGACCACCGGCGTATCGGCTCCCAGCAGCGCCCGCATCGATGACGCCGCCGGCGGCAGGCCGTGGGCCTTGAGCGTGGAGACGACCAGGTCCTGCGGCCCCAGGTCGGCGGGACGGTCGCTGGCCGCCACGCGCACGGTGAACTCGCCGTCGGGGCCGATGAACCGCAGGCCGTCGCGGCGGATGGCCGCCAGATGCTCGCCGCGGGCGACGACCGACACGTCGACGCCCGCCCGCGCCAGATGAGCCGCCATGTATCCGCCCACCGCCCCGGCGCCGAAGATGCAAACCTTGTTCATGGTGAAAGAGTATCCAAAGAGTCTAGGCCCCGGCCTCGATGAAGACCGGCATGGCTATTCTTTCATGCCGCCCCCCTGGCATGAAACCGCCGGCGTGCGCGATCTCGTCAACATTCCATTGACATCATGATGTCATGCCGTCATGATGCCTTCACATCATGACGGCATGACTCACGCATGGACCTTCCCAACCCGCTGCTGACCGAAGGCGGCGCGCCGCTGTACCGGCAGGTGGCCGAGCACCTCATCCAGCGCATCGCCAGCGGCCAGCTCGTCCCCGGGGACGCCCTGCCCCCGGAAGACAGCCTGTGTCGCGAGTTCGGCGTCAGCCGCATCACCGTCCGCAAGGCCGTCGAGGAACTGCTGGCCCGCCACCTGATCGTCCGCCGCCGCGGCGTCGGCACCTTCGTCAACGATCCGCGCCGGGCCACCAAGGACGTCACCTTGGTCGGCGTGATCGACGAAGTCCTGCCGCGCAACCAGGTCAGCGTCGTGGACGAGGCCTGGACGCCCCTGCCGGCCAGGCTGCGCGAACTGTTCGGCCTGGGCACGCAGAAATGGAAATGCGTGCGCGCGGTCAACCACGTGGCGCCCGGCGAACCGCTGGACTACGCCCATTTCTACTTCGCCGAACACGTGGCCGACGGCATAGGCGCCGCCGAGGTGGCCGGCCCGCTGCCGCCGGTCAAATACCTCCAGACCCGCCTGAACGTCCGCATCGACCACGCCGACCAGCTCGTCGAGCCTATGGCGGCCACCAGCGAGATCGCCGCCCGCCTGGGCATCTCGCGGAACACCCCGGTGCTGCGCGCCACCCGCATCTACTACGACGTGCAGAACCGGCCGGTGGAGATCGTCGATGCGGTCTATCACCCCGAACGCTACCGATACACGGCCACCCTCTATCCCAAGGCGGGAGCCGGCAACTGATTCCTCGTCGTCTTTCTAAGGACACGCCATGCGCTCGAGCAGATGGAAAGGCAAGTTGTCGAAGTGGTCCCGCTACCTGTTGCTGGGGGTCGCCACAGGAAGCGGTCAGGCGGTCGCGCAGGACTATCCGGCGCGGCCGGTCAAGCTGGTCAGCCCTTGGGCGCCCGGCGGCGCCAACGACATCTTCTGCCGGGCGCTGGCGCAGAAGCTGACCGAATCGCTGGGACAGCCGGTGGTCGTGGAAAACCGCCCCGGCGCGGCCGGCACCATAGGCTCGGACTACGCTGCCAAGGCGCCGGCCGACGGCTACACCCTGGTCATGGGCAGCTCGCCCACCCACTCCATCGCGCCCGGCCTGTATCCCCGGCTGCCCTACGATCCCATGCGCGACTTCGCGCCCGTCACGCTGGCCGCCGTGGTGCCCAACATCCTCGTGGTCCATCCCTCGCTGCCGATCCGCTCGGTGCCCGAGCTGATCGACTACGCCAAGGCCCACCCCCGCCAGCTCAACTTCTCGTCCACCGGCAACGGTTCCTCGCAGCACCTGTTCGGCGAACTCTTCAAATACCTGGCCCACGTCGACATCGTCCACGTTCCCTACAAGGGCACGGGCCCGGCGCTGAACGACCTCCTGTCCGGCCAGGTGCAGATGGCCTTCGAGAACCCGCCCGCCCTGCTGCCCCACATCCAGGCCGGCCGCCTGCGCGCGCTGGCGGTGGCGGGCACCAAGCGGTCGGCGTCGCTGCCCGACCTGCCCACGGTGGCCGAGGCGGGCCTGCCCGGCTACGACGTAGCCGTCTGGTTCGGCATCTTCGCGCCGGCCGGCACGCCCAAGCCCGTCATCGAACGGCTGCACAAGGACATCGCCGCGGCGCTCGCCTCGCCCGACATCAAGACGCGCATGGACGGCTTCGGCGCCGAGATCATCGGCGCCGGCCCCGGACAGTTCGATGCCTACCTGCGCGCCGAGATCCCCAAGTGGGCCGCCATCATCAAGGCGGCCAACGTCAAGGTCGACTAGCCACCACCCCGTCCCCAAGGAGGTATCCATGACGTTTTCCGTGATCGCCCGCTGCCCGCGCACGGGCATGTTCGGCATCGCCATCGCCACGCGCCCCATGGCCATCGGCGCCAAGTGCCCGTTCCTGCGGCCCGGCATGGGCGGGCTGGTCGTGCAGGCCAACGGCGACCCCCGCCTGGGGCCGCTGGGCCTGTCGCTGCTGGAACAGGGCTATTCCGCCCGCAAGGTGCTGAACGACATCATCGAAAGCGACGGGGAAGACAACATCGCCTGGCGGCAGATCGCCGTCATCGACAAGGACGGCCGGACCGCCGCCGTGACCGGCAAGGACAACGAGGACTGGAAGGGCCACATCGCCAAACAGGACTATGTCGTGCTGGGCAACCGCCTGACCAGCGAGCGCACGCTTACCGCCATGTCCGACGCCTTCGAGCGGCACGCCGACCTGGAGCTGGCCGACCGCCTGGTTGGCGTGCTGGAAGCGGCGCGCGACGCCGGCGGCCAGGTGGCCGGGCAGCACTCCGCCGCGCTGCTGGTGCACAACAGGAAATCCTACGCCTGGGTCGACCTGCGGGTGGACGAACACGACGAGCCCATCGGCGAGCTGCGCCGCCTGTACGGCCTGTATGTGCCCCTGATTCCGTACTACGACCGGCGGCCGGCCAATCCCAGCATGCCCCGGGATGATCTCTGGAGGAAGGAAACCGGCGTCCAGGGGGGACCAAGGTAAGGGTTCCTGACAATACCGTTCCACCACGTCCAGGATCGATTATGCGATTACACTTTTGAAGCCAGACCGTAATCCGCCGCGCCGGGGGTGAGGAGTCGCACCTTCCGCGCGGGAACGTATGAACACCCTGTTCCCCCTCCTTTTGTCCGCCCTGACTCCGATCGCGCTGACTTCGGTCTATGTCGCGCTCAGGGCATGGCTGCCCGGCGGCAGGCAAGGGAATCTCCACATGTCGGTGCTGTTCGGCGCCGCGATGTGGCTGGCCATGATGTCCTCGGTCCACCACGGACAGTACACGATCGCCGACATGCGGGGCGCCATCCTGGTGCTGGCCTACCTTTTCGGCGGCCCCATCCCCGCGGTCGTGTCCCTGGCCATCGGCGCCATCACCCGCGGCTGGATAGGCGGCCCCGCGGCACCCATAGGCGTGGCCGTCCTGGCCACCATCTTCCTCGGCATCGTCGTCCTGGCGCGCTGGCGCACCCGGCTGGTGCCCGAACCCGGCGCGGTCTCGGCGGGCTCCCTTGCCACGATGGGCGCCTGGGCTTCGCTGAACCAGGCCGCGGCGCTGTGGCTGGCCCACGTGACCGGGTCGCTGCTGATCGTCATGCCGCTCTCCCAGTTCTGCGTAACCATGATCGCCGGGGGCATGCTCATCCTCATCCAGCAGAAGACCAACCTCGGCCGCAAGCTCAACGAACAGCAGGACCTGGTCAGGACGCTGCTGGTCCGGGACCGGGCCTCCGGCCTGCTGAACCGGGCCGGCTTCTGGCTCGAACTGGATGCCGCGCTGCGAAAACTCGCCGGCTCCGACGACAAGATCACCGTGCTGCTCATCTCCATCCGCCGGCTGCGCAACGTCAGCGTGACGCTGGGCCCCAGCCTGTCCGAGTCCCTGCTGACCGAGGCGGCCCGCAGGCTCGAGGACGTGGTGAAGAACCCCACCCTGTCGCGCTTCGACGACGGCACCTTCGGCCTGTTCGTCATGGCCGACCGCCTGGACGAGACTGTCACGCTGGTCGACAACGTCTTCGCCGCCTTCCGCCGCCCCTTCCACTCCCATGGCCGCGACCTGCACCTGAGCCTGAACATCGGCATCAGTTCGTCCTCGGGCGACCACGATGCCCTCGAAACGCTCATCGCACACGGCAACCAGGCCCTGGCGCGCTCCATCACGCTGGGGGAAAACCGGCTGCAGGTCTACGACGAAAACACCATCGTACAAGCCGTCCGCCCCATGAAACTCGAAGTGGAACTGCGGCGCGCGGTCGAGACCGGCAACGAATTCCTGCTGCAATACCAGCCCAAGGTCCACCTGGATACCGGCAAGCTCCACGGCGTCGAGGCACTGTGCCGCTGGCATTCACCCGCCCTGGGCAAGGTGGCTCCCGATGAATTCATTCCCGTGGCCGAAACCTCGGGCCTGATCGTTCCCCTGGGAGAATGGGTGCTCCAGGAAACCTGCCGCCAACTCGTCGAATGGCGCAGGCGCGGCTTCACCCCGCCGGTAACGTCCGTCAACCTTTCCGCGAAACAACTGCTGGACGACGACTTCCCTGAAAAATCCCTGCGCTGCGTGCTGGACCACGGCCTGAGCCCCACGCAGATCGAGTTCGAACTGACCGAATCCTCCGTCATGACGAACCCCAACCTGTCCATCAACGTGCTCAACCGCCTCAAGGCCCTGGGCTTCCCGCTGTCCCTGGACGATTTCGGCAGCGGCGCCTCGAACATCGGCCACCTGAAAGCCCTGCCGTTCGACTGCATCAAGATCGACAAGAGCGTGATCGACGACCTGGGGGCCAGCGACGACGCGGAAATCGTCTGCCAGGCGATCTACGGGTTGGGAAGCGCGATGCACCTGGACATGGTGGCCGAAGGCATCGAGACCGAGGCCCAGCGCAACCAGTTGCGGGAGATCGGGTTTACCTTGGGACAGGGGTTTTATTTTTCGCGGGCGTTGAGTGGGGATGAGTTGGCCGCGGGGTGGTTGGCGCGAGGCTACAGGAGCCAGGACGCGGAATCGGCTCTATAAGCTGTCGATTTCGGCCGCCTTCATTCGTCGTACCGTGGCACCGGTCGCCTCACAGGCTGGCCGGCTCTCGACACATCCTACCGAGGTCCACATGGCAACCCAAGAAAAGGTCACCGGTCCGGCGTCCTACTTCCCTTCGATCGAGAAGAAGCACGGCGAACCCATCGAGCATTGGATGCAGGTGCTCAAGAAGGCTGGGCCGCTCAAGCACATGGAACTGGTGACACATTTGAAGTCGGAGCATCAGATGGGGCATGGGCATGCCAATGCGCTGGTGGCGTGGTATCTGGCTCAGCGGTAGGCCAAGGCACGCTGGTATAGTGACGTTGGCGGGCTCGAAAGACTGACGCTCAGGACGAAGTAACCGAGGAAATTTATGGCGAAGATATGGCGGCAAGCCAATCTGGCGGATGATAGCCCGGACACGGAAATTTCCAGCCTTGACAGAGTTACCCTTGAGAAAGGGGCAACCGACTTAGTCCTGAATATGCTGAGTGTGCATGGGGCACTAATCGCTGTCGTGGAGGACATGCGCGCCTGGTCCAGCAGCGACGAGCACGCTGGGCGCTACCTTCGCGGGTATGTTGAAGACATCACGGCCGCCCTTTCGGGCTCACACAAAGCATTTGAGGCGAACCCAGTCAAACAGGCGCTTGCTGACGCCCGCATCGAGATCCCTGACAACTACTTGGGCGAATCATGACATCTGGAATCCAGAAGAAGAGTGTCGCCTTGGCGTCTGAGGGCTACGGTGCCAAGCTGCACGATCTGAGCGAAGTCAAGGACAGGGCCCGACCTCTTGACGGGGATGGCGATCCGCCCGATCATGACGAAATGGAACGCAGAGTCAAAGCCCTAGAGGATGCGATGGTCCAGGTTCGCGAGACCATGGCTGTCGTTCGCTCAAACTACGCCACGAAGGAAGATCTCCATAAGGAGCTGAATTCGCAGACGTGGAAACTTATTACGTGGACAACCGGTATTTGCACGCTACTGGTCGCCGCCACTTTTTTTATCGCAACCAAGATCTAACGGTCTTGCTAGCGTTGCCTTCAGAAGCCCAGCCCCAGAGCTGGGTTTTTTGTTGTCGAGCGGCCGGAGGGCTAGACTCAGGCTTTTGCTTCTGTTCGATGCCCACACACCTGAATCGCGATGAAATGGATGGCTCCGATCACAACAGGGAGCCCGAATAGGCCGGCATGTCCGCGCACGCAAACCATGTCAATTTTTAGTCAAACCGCATCGCACAAAAAGAAACGCCACCCGCAAGGGTGGCGCTAAGTGCTTGATACCTAAGCAATTCTTTGGTGGGCCTCCTCGGAGTCGAACCGAGCACCAACGGATTATGAGTCCGCTGCTCTAACCAGGCATGAGCTAGAGGCCCGAGGGCGCAATTCTACACTGAGTTGCGCCCTGGGCCGGGACCGGTCAGATCACGTACAGATCCACGTACTCATGCACCGGCATGGCCTCCAGCGCCTGCTGGTCCAGCGACACGCCCAGGATGGCGTCCTGCTGCTTGGTCGGGAAGCGGCGGGCCAGGTTGGTCCGGAACTTGGCCTCCAGCAGCGGGATGCCGTCCTTGCGGCGACGCTTGTGGCCGATGGGGTATTCGCAGACGATTTCCTTGAGCTTCTTGCCGTCCTTGAATTCCACGGTCAGCGCGTTGGCGATAGAGCGCTTCTCGGGGTCGTGGTAGTCCTTGGTGAAGGCCGGGTCCTCGACGCAGACGATCTTGTCGCGCAACTGGTCGATGCGCGGGTCCCTGGCGATCTCGTCCTCGTAGTCGCCGGCGGTCAGCCGGCCGAACAGGATGGGCACGGCCACCATGTACTGGATGCAGTGGTCGCGGTCGGCGGGGTTGTCCAGCGGGCCCTTCTTGTCGATGATGCGGATGCAGGCTTCGTGGGTGCGGATGGTGATTTTCTTGATGTCGTCCGCGCTGCGGCCCTGCTTCTGCAACTGCTTGTGGATGTCCATCGCGCATTCGACGGCGGTCTGCGAGTGGAACTCGGCCGGGAAGGAGATCTTGAACAGCACGTTCTCCATCACGTAGCTGCCGTAGGGGCGCTGGAACTTGAAGGGCTGGCCCTTGAACAGGACGTCGTAGAAGCCCCAGGTCTTGGCGCTCAGCACCGAGGGATAGCCCATTTCGCCGGTGCGCGCGATCAGCGCCAGGCGCACGGCGCGGCTGGTGGCGTCGCCGGCGGCCCAGCTCTTGCGCGAGCCGGTGTTGGGCGCGTGGCGATAGGTGCGCAGGCTCTGGCCGTCGACCCAGGCCAGCGACACGGCGTTGATCAGTTCATCGCGGGTCAGGCCCATCATCTGGCCGACCACGGCGGTGGAGGCGACCTTGACCAGCACCACGTGATCCAGGCCCACGCGGTTGAAGGAGTTCTCCAGCGCGATGCAGCCCTGGATTTCGTGCGCCTTGATCATGGCGGTCAGGACGTCGCGCATGGTCAGCGGCTTCTTGCCCGCGGCGACGGCCTGGCGCGACAGCCAATCGGCCGTGGCCAGGATGCCGCCCAGGTTGTCCGAGGGATGACCCCATTCGGCGGCCAGCCAGGTGTCGTTGAAGTCCAGCCAGCGGATGATGGTGCCGATGTTGAAGGCGGCCTGCACGGGATCGAGCTGGAACTGGGTGCCGGGCACCTTGGCGCCGTTGGGCACGACGGTGCCGGGCACGATGGGTCCGAGCAGCTTGGTGCAGGCCGGATACTCCAGCGCCTCCAGGCCGCAGCCCAGGGTGTCGATCAGGCAGTTGCGCGCGGTCTCGTAGGCCAGCTTGCTGGTGATGCGCTTTTTCAGGACGTAGTCGACGATGTCGACCAGGACCTGGTCGGGCTTCGGACGAACGGTAGAGATAGCGGAAGACATGGGGCTCCCCCTACGCGCTTCGCGCGCCCCCCAGGGGGCGGCACTGGCGGACCGGCGGAGCCGGATCCGCGGTGCCCTGGATGGGCGGTTTGCGCTTTGCGGGTTTGATTGGTTGAAGGATGTTGGTTATTGCAGGAATGAAGCGGTCTTTTCTTTACTTGCGCTTGGCCAGCGGCACGAATTTGCGGTCTTCGGGGCCGGTGTAGTTGGCGCTGGGGCGGATGATCTTGTTGTCGATGCGCTGTTCGATGATGTGGGCCGACCAGCCCGCGGTGCGGGCGATCACGAACAGCGGGGTGAACATCGCGGTGGGAACGCCCATCTCGTGGTAGCTGACGGCGCTGAACCAGTCGAGGTTGGGGAACATTTTCTTGACGTTCCACATCACCGATTCCAGGCGCTCGGCGATCTCGTACAGCCGCATGTTGCCGGACTCCTTGGACAGGCGGTGCGACACGCCCTTGATGACCTGGTTGCGCGGGTCGGACACGGTGTAGACGGGGTGGCCGAAGCCGATCACCACTTCCTTGTTCTCGACGCGGCGGCGGATGTCGGCCTCGGCCTCGTCGGGCGTGTCGTAGCGGCTCTGGACCTCGAAGGCGACTTCGTTGGCGCCGCCGTGCTTGGGTCCGCGCAGCGCGCCGATGGCGCCGGTCAGGGCCGAATACATGTCCGAGCCGGTGCCGGCGATGACGCGGGCGGTGAAGGTGGAGGCGTTGAACTCGTGTTCGGCGTACAGGTTCAGCGACGTGTGCATGGCCCGCACCCACGAGGCGGGCGCCGGCTTGCCGTGCAGCAGGTGCAGGAAGTGCCCGCCTATGCTGTCGTCGTCGGTGTCGACGTCGATGCGCTCGCCGCGATGGCTGTAGTGGTACCAGTACAGCAGCATCGATCCCAGCGAGGCCATGAGCCGGTCGGCGATGTCGCGCGCGCCGGGCAGGTTGTGGTCGTCCTTCTCGGGCAGCACGCAGCCCAGGGCCGACACGCCGGTGCGCATCACGTCCATGGGATGGCTGGCCGCGGGCAGCCATTCGAGCGCCGCCTTCACGTTCGCGGGCAGCCCGCGCAGCGCCTTCAGCTTGGTCTTGTAGGCCGCCAGCTCGTTGCGGTTGGGCAGCTTGCCGTGCACCAACAGATAGGCGATTTCCTCGAACTCGCATTCGTCGGCGATATCCAGGATGTCGTAGCCGCGATAGTGCAGGTCGTTGCCGCTGCGGCCCACCGTGCACAAGGCGGTATTGCCCGCCATCACGCCCGACAGGGCCACCGACTTCTTCGGCTTCGGTCCCGCGGCCGGCTGGTCCTTCTGATTCGATACTGTTGCGCTCATCGTCTCACTCGCTCCGTAACAATTGCCACACATCCAGGAAACGCTTACCAGACCCAGGATGCGGTGGATCCGGCTCCGCCGGTCCACCCGCATCGCCCCCTGGGGGGCGCGCGTCAGCGCGTAAGGGGGGGTCTACCTCTTCTTGAACAGGGTATCCAGGCTCTGTTCGAACGCGTGATAGCCAATGCGATCGTACAACTCCTCGCGCGTCTGCATCATGTCGATCACGTTCTTCTGGTGGCCGTCGCGGCGGATGGCCGTGTAGACCGTTTCCGCGGCCTTGTTCATGGCGCGGAAGGCGGATAGCGGGTACAGCACCATGGACACATCGGCGCTGCGCAGTTCCTCCACCGTGAATAGCGGCGTCTGTCCGAACTCGGTGATGTTGGCCAGCACCGGCACCTTCACGGCGTCGACGAACTTGCGGTAGGTGGGCAGGTCGTAGGCGGCCTCGGCGAAGATGCCGTCGGCGCCCGCCTCCACGCAGGCCTGGGCGCGCTCGATGGCGGCGTCCAGCCCTTCCACCGCGATGGCGTCGGTACGCGCCACCAGGAAGAAGTCGGGATCGGTCTTGGCATCGGCCGCCGCCTTGACGCGGTCCACCATCTCCGAGGCCGAGACGATTTCCTTGCCCGGACGGTGGCCGCAGCGCTTGGCGCCGACCTGGTCCTCGATGTGGCAGGCGGCCGCGCCGGCCTTGATCAGGCTCTTGACCGAACGCGCGATGTTGAAGGCCGACGGGCCGAAGCCGGTGTCGATGTCCACCATCAGCGGCAGATCGCACACGTCGGTGATGCGGCGCACGTCGATCAGCACGTCGTCCAGCGTGTTGATGCCCAGGTCGGGCATGCCCAGCGAACCGGCGGCCACGCCGCCGCCCGACACGTAGACGGCGCGAAAGCCCGCGCGCTTGGCCAGCAAGGCGTGGTTGGCGTTGATGGCGCCGATGATCTGCAGGGGGTGTTCTTCGCGCAGGGCCTGGCGGAAGCGGGCGCCGGGCGAGGCGGGTCGTGAGGAGGTCATGGCGATGACTCGGACTGGGGGAAAACTCAGCTTACTGCAAAGACCGTGCCATGCGTGGGCCCGCGCCGCGCTTCCCCGCGCCGAGCCGCATGGGCCAAGGCTTCCCTGGCGGCGGGCCTGCTCATCCCGACCATCGTCCCCCTGTCTCGATCGCCAGATTCATTTCATATTTGAAATCTATATAATCAAATCTGCAATCCGGATCTTGCCATGGACCTTCCAGCCGCCCTTCCCGCCCGCTCGCAATCCCGGCCCGTCATCTGGACCATGGGCATCAGCCGCGTGTCCCGCGCCTTCGCCGAACTGGCGCCCGGCTACGCCGGACAGGCCGATTTCCGCATCGTCGATGAAGGCTTCGAGACGGCGGCCCGCTCGATCAACGAGGCCGCGCGCCAGGGGCTGGTCGATGCGGTGGTGGCGGGCGGCTCGAACGGCGCCTACCTGCGCCAGCATGTGGACGTGCCGGTCATCCTGATCAAGGTCACGGGCTTCGACGTCATGCACGCCCTGACCACGGCCAGGCAGTTGTCCAGCCGCCTGGCCCTGGTCACGCACGCCTCCACCTTTCCCGAGGCCGAGGCCTTCAAGCAGGCCTTCGGGCTGGACTTTCCCAGCCACAGCTACGTCACGACCGAAGACGCCGCCTTGCAGGTCCAAGCGCTCAAGCGCGCCGGGCTGGAGGTCATCGTCGGCCCCGGACTGGTCTCGGACCTGGCCGAACAGCAGGGACTGGCCGGCGTTTTCCTGTACTCCACCAATTCGATCCGGGTCGCGCTGGAAGACGCCATCGAGGCGGCCCGGCTCACGCGCATCGAGCAGCGCCGCCGCGAATACCTGAACACGGTACTGTCCCACCTGAACGAGGGCGTGGCCGCGGTGGACGCCGAAGGCCGCATCCAGTCGCTCAATCCGCCCATGGAGCGCCTGCTGGGCCTGCGGCGCGAGCAGGCCATCGGCCAGCCGCTGGAGGAAGCCGCGCCGGCGATCTCGCTCGACGGCCCCCTGCGGCACGGGCAGAAGGAACTGGAGACCATCCAGAAGGTTCGCGACAAGGTGCTGATCCTGAACCGCATCCCCATCCTGAGCGGCGGCGAACTGCTGGGCGCGGTGGTCACGGCACAGGACGCCCAGGCCATCCAGCGGGTGGACCGCAACCTGCGTACCGGCGCGCCGGCGCGGCCATCCGGCACGCGCTACGACCTGGACGACCTGCTGGGCAGCTCGGGTCCCATGCAGCGGGTGCGCGAACTGGCCCGGCTGTACGCCGGCGTCAGCTCCACGGTGCTGATCGAGGGTGAAAGCGGCACCGGCAAGGAAGTGCTGGCACAAGGCATGCACCGCGCCAGCCCCCGCCGCGACTTTCCCTTCGTCGCCATCAACTGCGCCGCCTTTCCCGAACCCCTGCTGGAAAGCGAACTGTTCGGCTACGAGGAAGGCGCCTTCACCGGCGCCCGCAAGGGCGGCAAGACGGGGCTGTTCGAGGCGGCCCACAACGGCACCCTGTTCCTGGACGAGATCGGCGACATGCCGCTGGCCCTGCAGGTGCGCCTGCTGCGCGTGCTGCAGGAACGGCAGGTGCTGCCGGTGGGGGCGCTGGAACCGGTGGCGGTCAACGTGCGGGTGGTCGCCGCCACCCACCGCGACCTGCAGGCCATGGTGCGCGCCGGCGACTTCCGGCAGGACCTGTTCTACCGCCTGAACATCCTGCGCATCGCCATGCCGCCGCTGCGCGAGCGCGAAGGCGACATCGACGAACTGGCCGAGGAACTCTACGCCCGCGCGCAGCGGCGGCTGGGCATGACGCGGCCCGTGCGCCTGCCGGCCTTCGTCCGGTCGCTGTGCGCGAACTACGCCTGGCCCGGCAACCTGCGCGAGATGGAGAACGTGCTGGAGCGGGTGGCCGTCTCGCACGCGGGCCGCAAGATCGGCCGCAAGGAACTGGAGCTGGAACTGGAAATCACCGTGCCCGAGTTGTACGGCGGCACGGACGAGACCGCACCCGCCGGTCCGGACGGGGCCGCCTTCGCGTCGCTGGACGAGATCGCCCGGGCCAGCCAGGCGGCCCATGCGCGCCGGGTATTGGACGCCTGCCACGGCGACCGCGCGGCGGCGTGCCGGATACTGGGCATCAGCCCCGCCACGCTGTGGCGCAAGCTGAAAGAGGCGCCGCCCGGCGCCCCGTGACACCTAGCAGAACGCCTGGATGCCCGTCTGGGCGCGGCCCAGGATCAGCGCATGGATGTCGTGCGTGCCTTCGTAGGTGTTGACCACCTCGAGATTGACGACGTGGCGGATCACGCCGAACTCGTCGGAAATCCCGTTGCCGCCCAGCATGTCGCGCGCCACGCGGGCGATGTCCAGCGACTTGCCGCAGGAGTTGCGCTTCATGATGGAGGTGATCTCCACCGCCGCCGTCCCGGCGTCCTTCATCCGGCCCAGCTGCAGGCAGCCTTGCAGGCCCAGCGTGATCTCGGTCTGCATGTCGGCCAGCTTCTTCTGCACCAGCTGGTTGGCGGCCAGCGGGCGGCCGAACTGCTTGCGGTCCAGCACGTACTGGCGCGCGGTGTGCCAGCAGTACTCGGCGGCGCCCAGCGCGCCCCAGGCGATGCCGTAGCGGGCCGAGTTCAGGCAGGTGAACGGTCCCTTCAGGCCGGCCACGTTGGGCATGTAGTTCTCTTCCGGCACGAACACCTCGTCCATGACGATTTCGCCGGTGATGGACGTGCGCAGGCCGACCTTGCCGTGGATGGCAGGCGCCGACAGGCCCTTCCAGCCCTTCTCCAGGATGAAGCCGCGGATGTTGTCCTTGCCGTCCTCGTCCTTGAGCTTGGCCCAGACCACGAACACATCGGCGATGGGCGAGTTGGTGATCCACATCTTGGCGCCGCTCAGGCGGTAGCCGCCGTCCACCTTGGTGGCGCGGGTGACCATGGAGCCGGGGTCCGAGCCGTGGTTGGGCTCGGTCAGGCCGAAGCAGCCGATCAGCTCGCCGGTGGCCAGCTTGGGCAGGTATTTCTGCTTTTGCGCCTCGGTACCGAATTCATGGATGGGGACCATGACCAGCGAGGACTGCACGCTCATCATCGAGCGATAGCCGGAATCCACGCGCTCGACCTCGCGCGCGATCAGGCCGTAGCAGACGTAGTTCAGGCCGGGGCCGCCGTATTGCTCGGGAATGGTGGGTCCCAACAGACCCAGCTCGCCCATCTCGCGGAAGATGGCGGCATCGGTGCGCTCGTTGCGGAACGACTCCAGCACGCGCGGCATCAGCTTGTCCTGGCAGTACGCCGCCGCCGCTTCCCGCACCATGCGTTCGTCGTCGGTCAGCTGCTGGTCGAGCAGCAAGGGGTCGGCCCAGTTGAATTGTGCAGGCTTGTGCATAAGATTCATGTCTCGCGAGTAGTTGGGGAAACAGGAGAATCCGTGTCCTCCCGGCGAATTTCCTGCAAGATATACGGATTCGGCGGCCACGCCAAACGAGTTCTTTTCACTTATCTGTGCGTTTTCCGCACTTGTTAAAGTAGAACCTTCCGATCCCGGGCCCCTGACATGCGCCGCAAACTGCCCAGTACCGCCGCCCTGGCCGCCTTCGAGGCGGCCGCGCGCCACCAGAGCTTCACCAAGGCCGCGACCGAGCTGGCGCTGACCCAGAGCGCCGTCTGCCGCCAGATCGCCGGCCTGGAGTCCTTCCTGGGCCTGAAGCTGTTCCGCCGCACCCGGCGCGGCGTCACCTTGACCCAGGCCGGCCAGACCTACGGCGAATCCGTGGCGCGCCGCCTGGACGAGGTCGAACGCGACACCCTGGACCTGATGGCCCGGCGCGGCGAAGGCGGCGTGCTGGAACTGGCCTCCGTGCCCACCTTCGCCACCCGCTGGCTGCTGCCGCGCCTGGCCGACTTCGAGCGCCAAGCCCCCAACATCGTCCTGAACATCA
Source organism: Pigmentiphaga sp. H8 (assembly GCF_003854895.1). Lineage (NCBI taxonomy): Bacteria > Pseudomonadati > Pseudomonadota > Betaproteobacteria > Burkholderiales > Alcaligenaceae > Pigmentiphaga > Pigmentiphaga sp. H8. The sequence goes on from NZ_CP033966.1 coordinate 4,161,456, forward strand.
CCCCGCAAAGCCGGCCCTTCCTGTTCGAGGGCACCCCCTTCGACGCCGCCATCTACGCCGGCGACGGCCCCTGGCCGGGCACCGAGGCGGTCTTCCTGATGCCCGAGAAACTGGTGCCCGTGTGCTCGCCCAAGCTGCTGGGCGTGCGCAAGCGCATCATGCCCGGGCAGTTCTCGGCCTACCGGCTGCTGCAGCAAAGCACGCGCCCCTACGCCTGGCGGCAGTGGTTCGCCGCGCAGAACGTCAGCCATCCGCACGACCTGGGCGGCCCGCGCTACGAGCTGTTCTCGATGCTGGTGGAAGCCGCCGTGCACGGCCAGGGCATCGCCCTGGTGCCACGGCTGATCGCGGAGCAGGAACTCGAGTCGGGCCGGCTGATCGTTGCCTGCGAGCGCGAGTCGGTGCGGGACAAGAACTACTACCTGGTCCTGCCCGAATGGAAGGCCGACCACGAACCCCTGCACTTGTTCGCGCAGTGGCTGGCCGCACAGGCGGCCCAGTACCGGGCGCAGCATGGGCTGGAGGGCGAGGCGGCGGCGCCGCCCAAGCGCTTCACGCGGTGATGGCGGCCATCACGAAATCGACGACGTGCTCGCGGCGCTCGTCCAGCGCCGCATCGTCCGACAGATCGGTGCCCAGCACCGCCGAGAGCGTGTGGCAATTGGAAATGCTGAAAAAGCACAAGGCGTTGATGCTGATGTAGACCTGGCGCGCGTCCAGCCCGGGCCGGAACAGGCCTGCCTCGGCCCCCGCCTGCAGCAGCATGCCGATCCGATGGATCATCGGATCGTAGATGGATTTCAAGCGCTCCGACTTGCGAATGATCCTGCCCTTGTTCACGTTCTCGCCGCTGAGCAGGTTGACGAAATCGCGGTTGTGGCGGACGTGGTCGAAGGTGAACAGGACGAAGTCCCGCAGCGCGGCGCGCGGATCGGCGGCGTTCAGCTCGAGCTTGGGGTCGTTGGACCGGAACGCCGTATAGGCCGCCTCGAGCACCGCCAGGTAGGCATTTTCCTTCGAGCCGAAATGATGGGACAGGATCTGCTTGCTGACCCCCGCCCGGGTGCAGATCTGCTCGACGCTGGCGCCGTGGTATCCGCTATGGGAGAACTCCCGGTAGGCCGCGTCCAGCAGGTTCTGCCGCGTGCGCTCCGGATCCCGGGCACCGTTGGAGCGGCTCGGCCGCCTCGTCGCCGAAATGAAGAAAGTCGGCTTGTCTTTCTTGTCGGTACTGCGAACTGTCAATTTGACGCTTCCTGAAAAAAGATGGAGCAAGCCCCGGTCAGTCCAGTATTTCCCGGCGGAGCATCCCATGCACGCCTTTCTCGCCGTTCACCGCCTGCGTCACATGGAAGTCGACGGCAAGCGAACACAGCTGATAGGCGCTGGCGCGTGCAAGACCGGTCCGCCCACAGATGAAGTCGATCATCTCGCGCAGCGCCTGCTTCAGGGCCTGGTCGAGACTTTCATGGAACCCCATGCTGATGTAGTGCGTCGGCGTTTCCGCGCGAGGAAAACGAAGCCTGGGATCGGCCGCTCCGCCCCCCTTGTGGACGGCGAGCGTGAATTCGCCGTCCAGGCAGGTCTCGAGCGCGGTGACGCATACCTCGCCATCGCCCTGCAACGCATGGCCGTCGCCCACGGAAAAAAGCGCGCCGGCGACATGGACGGGAAGGAACAGCGTGCTTCCAGCCACCAGTTCCTTGTTGTCCATGTTGCCGCCATGGACGCGCGGCTCTTTCGAAGAAATGCAGGCATATGAAGGTGGCGGCGCAACGCCCATGACACCGAAGAAAGGAGCAACCGGCAGCGTCATGCCCCATGCCAGACGCGCGCGGCGGGTCTTACGATCGATGGGAATCGTGGCCACCGTCAGGTCGGGGAAATCTTCGGGCAGCGTTCCCGCCAACGGGCGGATGTAGTTATACCCCCAATCCGAGCCCAGCTCCACCGCGTCTATCCTGACCTCCAGCATGTCTCCCGGCTCCGCCCCCACGATGCCGATCGGCCCGGTCAGGATGTGCGGAGCCAGCATGGGCAGGTTCGCCTCGGCGATGCGACGCAGCGCCGAGGGCACGGTCATCCCCGACCCGGGTTGCGGAAACAGCGAAGACTTGCCGGACACGGTCTCCACCCTGACCGTGTCGCCGGACTCGATCGTCAGGATGGGCTCGAAGCCAGCGTCGAACATGCCGACCCGGACATTCTCGGGCGAGGCGGGAACATGATGGATCATCGCTCGGGCGCTCCGTTCGTATCGTTCAAGTGGCAGGCCGATGCATGCCCGTCCCCATGGGACACCAAGGGCGGTTCTTCGACCTTGCAGCGGTCCATCGCGGACGGGCATCTGGCGTGGAAGCGGCAGCCCAGCGGAGGATGGACCGGACTGGGAACGTCGCCGGCCAGGATGATGCGCCGGCTCCCGGCACCGCGGGCCTTCATCGACGGCACCGACGACAGCAGGGCCTTCGTATAGGGATGCCGGGTCTGGAAGAACACATCCTGGCGCGTGCCGATCTCCACGATCTTGCCCAGGTACATCACCGCCACGCGGTGAGTGAAGTGGGCGACGATGCCGAGGTCGTGGCTGATGAACAGCAGGGCCAGCCCGAGCTCCCGCTGCAGGTCCTGTAGCAGGTTGATGATCTGGGCCTTGACCGACACGTCCAGCGCCGACACGGCCTCGTCGCACACGATGAGCTTCGGCTCGGCCGACAGGGCCCGGGCGATGCCGATACGCTGGCGCTGCCCTCCGCTGAACTCGTGCGGCCACCGGCCGATGGCATCGCGCGGCAAGCCGACCTGCTCCAGGATGTCCCCGACCTTGCGGTCGACCTGCGGCCTGGACAGATCCGGCCGGAAATTGCGCAGGGGCTCGGCCACGATATCCCGGACCTTCATCCTGGGGTTCAGCGACGAAAAGGGATCCTGGAACACCACCTGCAATGTCTTGCGGACGGGACGAAACGCCTCGGGCGACAGCCGGTCTATTCTCGTTCCGTCGAGTTCGATGCAGCCGTCCGTGATGGGGAACAACCCCAGGATGGACCGCCCGACCGACGACTTGCCGCAGCCGCTCTCGCCGACGAGCGACAGAGTCTCGCCATGCCCGATGCTGAATGACACATCGTCCACGGCACGTAGCTGCCGGGGACGCGCCCCGGGAAACCGGGACCCGATCGCGTAGTATTTTTTCAGACCCGTGACGTTCAACAGCGGCGCGTTCATGAGCAGGCTCCTTCTTCCGCTTCGACCCGATGGCAAGCCACGCGATGCCCCTGCGACTTGATCTGCAAGGCCGGGACCACCGCCCGGCACAGATCCGTGGCCAAGGCGCACCGGCCCGCGAACGCACAGCCTTCGATGCGCTCCTTGATGCTGGGCACGGTTCCCGGGATCTCCGCCAGCCGGCCGCCCGCCGCGCACGCCCGGGCGTCCAGCGTAGGCACGGCGCCCAGCAGGCCGCGCGTATAAGGATGCAGCGGATCCTGGAACACCTGCGCGACGGGCGCTTCCTCGACCACCCGTCCCGCATACATCACCAGCACGCGCTGCGCCACCTCCCACACCACTCCGAGATCGTGCGTGATGAGCACCACGGCCGCGCCGGTCCTGCGCGTCAGGTCCTTGACCAGGTCGAGGATCTGCGCCTGGATCGTCACGTCCAACGCGGTCGTCGGTTCGTCGGCGATCAGGAGCCTCGGCTCGCACGCCAGGGCCATCGCGATCATGACCCGCTGGCACATGCCGCCCGACAGTTCGTGGGGGTATTGCCGGACACGGCGCCGCGGCTCGGGAATACCGACCAGCTCCAGCATCGCCACCGCCCTGTCCTGCGCCGCCCGGCCGCGCAGTCCCGCGTGCAGCGCCAATGCCTCGCCAATCTGCTGGCCCACGGTCAGCACCGGATTCAGGCTGGACATCGGATCCTGGAAGATCATGCTGAGGGCGTTTCCGCGGATGGTCCGCATTTCCTCCTCCGTCAGCCCCATCAGGTCCCTGCCCAACAGCCGGACCTTGCCGGCCACGCGCGTCGTGCGGGCGGGCAGCAGCCGCATGATGGACATGGCGGTCACCGACTTGCCGCTACCGCTTTCTCCCACGATGGCCACGGTTTCTCCCTCGGCCACCTGGAAGCTGATGCCGTTCACGGCGCGGCCGATGCCGTCGCGGGCAAGGAACTGCGTCTGCAGGTCCTCGACCTCCAGCAAGGGGGCGGCGGCGACGCTCGCGTCCTCATACATGTTCGTTCATCCTCGGATCCAGGAGATCCCTGACGCCATCGCCCAGCATGTTCATCGCCAGAACGGTCACGCTGAGAAACAAGGCGGGAAAGAAAACGATGTACGGCTTGACCTGCCAGATGCTCCGGCCTTCGGCCATGATGTTCCCCCATGACGGGATGTTGGACGGCGTGCCGGCGCCCAGGAACGACAGCGCGGCTTCGATGAGGATGGCGCTGGCGCAGATGAAGGTTGCCTGCACGATCAGCGGCCCCATGACGTTGGGCAGGATGTGCCGGACCATGATCGTCGGCGCCCGGGTTCCCGAGGCGATGGCGGCCTCGACGAAGGGTTGCTCCCGCAGCGAGATCACGATTCCGCGCACCACTCTCGCGACACGGGGAATCTCGGTCACGGTAATGGCCAGGATCACGTTGCCGATGCTGGCCCGCGTCAGCGCCATCAGCGCGATCGCCAGGAGGATGGGCGGAATCGACATCATGCCGTCCATCACCCGCATCACGATGTTGTCCGCCCAGCGGACGTAGCCGGATACCAGGCCGATCGCCAGGCCGATCAGACAGGAAAGCAGCGCCACCGCGAAGCCGACGACCAGGGACACCCGGGCGCCGAACAGCACGCGCGAATACAGGTCCCGGCCCAGGATGTCGGTCCCGAACCAGAAGCGGGCCGAGGGCTCCATCTTGCGCAGCGCCGGCGCGACGGAGGCCGGATCCCGCGCCGTCAGCCAGGGAGCGAAGACGGCGACCAGAATCATCAGCAGGAGCAGGAGGCCGCCTATTACCATGGTCGGATGACGGCGGACGAATCCGAAAGCGCCCCCGGCGGAACGCGTCTCGGGAAACAGGTCCGGCAGCGGCCTGGCCGCGGGCGGAGCAAGCTCCGCGGAAAACGTCGTGGTTGCATGGGCATTCACAGTCGCACCCTCGGGTCGATCAGGATGTAGACGAGGTCGATCAGCAGATTGACCATCACGTAGGTAAACGAGAACAGCAGCACCACACCCTGGATGACGGGATAGTCGCGGCGCAGGATGGCATCGGCGGTCAGCCGGCCCAGGCCGGGAATGGCGAATACGCTCTCGGTCACGACCGCGCCGCTGACCAGCAATGCCATGCCTATGCCGATGACGGTGACGATGGGCAGGGCGGCATTCTTCAATGCATGGACATAGAGAATGCGAACCCGGCCGACCCCCTTGGCGCGCGCGGTGCGGATGTAGCCTTGTTGCAGGACGTCCAGCAGCGCGGCGCGCGTCGTGCGCGCGATGATGGCGACATAGACGCCGCTGAGCGCGAACGAAGGCAGCAGCACGCTGCGCAGCCAGGGGCCCAGCCCCTCCGAGAATGCCCGGTATCCCTGCACCGGCAGGATCCCCAGTTGCAGCCCGAACACGTAGGCCAGCACATAACCCAGGACGAACACCGGCACGGAGAATCCGAACACGGCTCCTGTCATGACCAGGCGGTCGATCCAGGAATCGGCCCTGGCCGCGGCGGCGATCCCCAGCGGCACCCCCGCGCTGGTGGCGATGACCAGCGTCACGGCCATCAGGGACACGGTCGGCTCCATCCGTTCCAGCAGCAGCGTGCCCACCGGCAGATTGGTGAAGATCGACGTCCCCAGCGCGCCGTGCAGAAGCTGCCAGACCCAGGTGGCGAAGCGGATGGGAAACGGCTCGTCCAGCCCCAGGGACACGCGGATACGGTCCAGCTCCTCCTGGCTGGCATGGTCGCCGGCGATCAGCAATGCCGGATCACCCGGCGCCAGGTACATCAGGCTGAACACCAGCAGCGCGACCACGCCCATGACGGGCAGGGTCGACAGGATCCGGCGGACGATGAAACCTAGCATGGCGCATCCTCCAGGTTCGCGATGCATCCCGACAGGCCCAGGTCCTGCTCCAGCGCCCGGGACAGCATGAACAGGCGCTGCTCGGCATCCCACGGCCCCACGAGTTGCAGCCCCACGGGCAGCCGCAGCCCTGCCCCGGTGAATCCCACGGGCGTGGAAAGCGCGGGATGGCCCGTCAGATTGAACGGATGCAGCGCCGCCGCCCATTGCGGATACGCCCCCGGATACTCCGGGTCGACGGTGTCGAGACGGGGGGCCGCGACGGTCGTCGTAGGCATGGCCAATACGTCGAAACGTTCGAAGATGGCCTGCACCGACCGAAAAAGCGCGGTGCGCCGGTCACAGGCGGCCAGGAATTCGATGGCCGACCAGCTACGGCCCTGTGCGATACCCGCGCGCAGCGTGGGCGTCATCCTGTCCGGCGCGGCATCGAAAAGGGCCCCATACCGCCCGGCGCGATGCGTGCTGGCAAGCGTCGCATACAAGGGATAGAGGCCATCGAAACAGGCCTCGCGCAAGCTTTCGACGCTCGCCCCGCGATCCGAAAGACGGGACACGGCGGCCGACGTGATCCGCAGCACCTCCGGATCGGTTCGATATTCCCCGAAGTGCTCGATCCAGCCTATCCGCATGCCGCGGATCCCGCCGGACCACGCGGGTGGCGCCCCGCGGGTCGAGAATGGATCGGCGGCAGAGGGTCCCTGCATCACCGACAGCAGCAGCGCCGCGTCCTGCGTGGTGCGTGCCATGGGGCCGATGTAGGCAAAGTTTCCGAAGCCGTCGGGCACCGCCTCGATCGGCACGCGCCCCAGGGTCGGCTTCATGCCGACCACGCCATTCCACGCGGACGGACAGCGGATGGACCCCCCGCCATCGGTGGCGATCGCCAGCGGCCCCATGCCCGCGGCCAAGGCCGCTCCGGCCCCGCCGCTCGACCCTCCCGGCGTATGGTCCAGGTTCCAGGGATTGCGCGTCACCCCGGTCGCCAGGCTCTCGGTCAACATCTTGTGCGCGAACTCGGGCAGGGTCGTCTTGCCGATCAGGATCGCGCCCGCGGCCCGCACCCGCTCGACCGCCACGGCATCCTTCCGGGGTATGGCTGGCGCCACGGCAATGGATCCGTTGCCCAGCGGCACGCCCGCCACCGCGACGTTGTCCTTGACCGTCACGGGCACTCCGTGCAGTGGACCGAGCGCCTCGCCCGCCATCACCCGCCGCTCGGCCTCGCGGGCCGCGCGTTGCGCCTCTTCCCGCAAGACCAGCGCAAACGCATTGATCCGTGGATTGACCCGATCGATGCGGTCGAGCACCGCGCCGGTGATCTCGACCGGCGAAATCTGGCGCGCGGCGACAAGAGCCGCCAGGCGCGTCGCGGACAACCCGCAAAGTTCGTCCTGTCGCATGGCCGGCTCAGCCTCCCTCGCTCAAGGAACGGGCCGTGATCTTGCCCCGCTCGTCCAGGCCGAAGCCCTGCCGGCGCGCCGCATCCATCACTTCGTCGGTCCACTCGACGTTGCCCGGGTCATCGCCGCCGATAATGACCAGCAGCAGGGCCTGGCCGGAGCTCTCGTTGCGGAATCCGCGCAGCACGCCGACCGGCAGCGAGATGACGTCGTACTGGTCGAGAAAGATCTCGTGCTCGCCCTGGTCTCCCCATTGCACCGAGAACCGGCCATTCAGGGGCATGAACACCTCCACCGTCCGGTGCTTGTGCAGCGCGCTGCCCTTCCCCGGTTCGACCCGGACGATGGACAGATGGAAGCCCTCGACATCCGTGATCGGCGGAACGATGGCGCCGTCCTCGGCCACGCCCTGGCCGATGATGCTCAGGAGTTCGCGCTGGAACTCGGGCCTCGCCGCATCGATCAGCGGCATGGTGCTGGACTGGAGTTCGCGGAAGACGGCCACCCTCTTTCGCATTTCCTCGGGACTTACCTGACGACTCTGCATGGACCTCTCCTAGGGAATGAGCCTTCCGGCCACGCTCACCGCTTCTCGACGTTCCAGTAGGGCTGGACGTAGGCGGACAGCAGGCCGGCGATGTTGGGCCGATAGGCGCTGACGACATCCCACTGCCCCACCGGCACGTAGGGCAGGAATTGCCACATGTGCTCCTGCAGGGCTTCAAACGCTTCCTGTTGCTCGGCGGGAGTCAAGGCACGCAGGACACGCTGGCGCAGGCGCTCGCCGGCCTCGTCGCAGGGAAAACCGGGCCAGTTGTGTCCGCCGCAGGACATGTCGAGCGCGGCATTCGTCAGCGGGTGAAACCAGATGCTGCCCGTGGCGTTGTATGGAAACAGGTGATAGCCGCCCTTGCCCGGAGGCTGGCCCTTGGCCCGGACGCGCTGCAAGAGCGTGGGAAGATCGGTCACCTGGAGATCAACCTTGACGCCGGCCTCCTTCAGGCGCTGGGCCAGCACTTGCGCGACGGCCATGTTCGGACCGGCTGGAAGGCTCAGCAGCACGATCGTCTCCCCCTTGTATCCCGCCTCGGCCAGCAGGCTCCTGGCCCGCTGCACGTTCGGCTTGAGAAACGGCTTGGATCCCGCCTCCGTGCCGAAGGCGGTGCCGCAGACGCTGAACGAATGGCACGGCTTCCAGTCCGCGTCTCCCGCCACGGCGGGCATGATTTCATCCTGATCGACCAACAGCGCCAGCGCCTGCCGCGCCCTGACGTCGTTGAACGGCGGAAGCTGGAAATTGGGGCGCACGAACTCGACGAAGGGAAGTCCGTTGGGACTGAGCCTGAGCCCCCGCTGCTTCAAGAACGCGATCTGGTCCGGATCCGCCTCGGCCCACAGATCGGCCTCGCCCGCCGCCAGGGCGTTCGACGCCGTCGTCGCGTCCGGCATGATGATCCAGCGGACCTGATCGACCTTGACGATCCTGGCCCCCGCCAGGCCGTCGGCCGGCTCGCTGCGGGACAGGTAGGCGGCATTGCGCGCGAACACCACCCGGCTGCCTTCCACCCTCTCGGTATCGACGTACTTGAACGGCCCCGAACCGACCACGGGAAGCGGCATGGGCGTGTTGTAGGGGCGCGCCGCGTCCTTCTCCCGCATGATGCCCGGAATCGGCGAGCCCGCTCCGGCCAGCAGGAACTCCACGAACCCGAACGGCTCCTTCAGGACCAGCCGGAAGTCACGATCGTTGACAGCGGTCAGCGACGCCAACCGCGACTTGAGCTGCGCGCCGATGGCCGTGTTGTCGGCCCAGCGCTTCACCGAGGCCACCACATCGCGCGCGGTTACCGGCGATCCGTCGTGGAACTTCAGGTTCGCGCGCAAGGTGTAGTCGCGCGTCAGGCCGTCACTGCTGACGGTGTACTTCTCCACCATCATCGGCTTGGCGACCAGCTTGCCATCGAGCGCAAACAGCGTATCGAAGACCATTTGCGAATAGACACGCGACACCCTGTTGCTGCCCTGGGTGGGATCCAGCTCGGTCACGTCGCCGCTGATGACGCGCAGTACTTTCCGCCCCTCCTGCGCGGGCACATCCCGCATCCCGACAGCGAGCATCGAGAAGCAAATCACGATCGCAAACAGTCTTTCGAGTTTCATGGCAACGCACCCCGCTTTGGCTTGGAATACCCGTTGGATACGCGCCCATGATACGCACATTCTCCCTTTAGTCAACCATCCGGTTGGTTGATATCGTGCGAAAAAAAATCCCTGCCAGCACTCATGCGCGGGCAGGGATTTCCCTTGGCGGACCCTTGCTACAAGGCTTTTTACTGGCCTTCCAGGAAGCTCTTGAGCTTGTCGGCCCGGCTCGGATGGCGCAGCTTGCGCAGCGCCTTGGCTTCTATCTGGCGGATGCGCTCGCGCGTCACGTCGAACTGCTTGCCCACCTCTTCGAGCGTCTGGTCGGTGCTCATCTCGATACCGAAACGCATGCGCAGGACCTTGGCCTCGCGCGGCGTCAGCGAATCCAGCACTTCCTTGACGACGTTGCGCATCGAACCGTGCAGCGCCGCATCCGAGGGCGCCAGCGTGGCGGTGTCCTCGATGAAATCGCCCAGGTGCGAATCGTCGTCGTCGCCGATGGGGGTCTCCATCGAGATCGGTTCCTTGGCGATCTTCAGGATCTTGCGGATCTTGTCTTCCGGCATGTCCATCTTCTGCGCCAGGGTGGCGGGATCCGGCTCGGCGCCGGTTTCCTGCAGGATCTGGCGGCTGATCCGGTTCATCTTGTTGATCGTTTCGATCATGTGCACCGGGATACGGATGGTGCGCGCCTGATCGGCGATCGAACGGGTGATGGCCTGCCGGATCCACCACGTGGCGTAGGTCGAGAACTTGTAGCCGCGCCGGTATTCGAACTTGTCCACCGCCTTCATCAGGCCGATGTTGCCTTCCTGGATCAGGTCCAGGAACTGCAGGCCGCGGTTCGTGTACTTCTTGGCGATCGAGATCACCAGGCGCAGGTTGGCCTCGGTCATCTCGCGCTTGGCCTTGCGGGCCTTGGCCTCGCCGGTGGCCATCTGCTTGTTGACGTCCTTCAGGTCCTTCAGCGGCAGCACCACGCGGGCCTGCAGGTCGATCAGCTTCTGCTGGAGCTCCTGGATGGCCGGGATCTGGCGCGACAGCGTCTCGGAATACCCGTGGCCGGCGTTGACTTCCCCAAGCACCCATTCCAGGTTGGTTTCATGCCCCGGGAAGGCCTTGATGAAGTGCGTGCGCGGCATGCCGGCACGGTCCACACAGATCTGCATGATCGCGCGTTCAAGCTTGCGGACTTCCTCGACCTGCGCGCGCAGCGTGTCGGCCAGGCGCTCGACCATCTTCGCGGTGAAGCGGATGCCCATCATTTCTTCCAGGATGGTTTCCTGGGCCGAGATGTAGGATTCCGACTTGTAGCCTTCGCGCTCGTAGGCCTGGCGCATCTTGTCGAACCAGCGCTTGACGCTGTCGAACTTCTCCAGCGACTTCACGCGCAGTTCTTCGACCTGCTTGCTGCTCATGCCGCCGGCGGGGGCGTCGTCGCCTTCTTCGTCATCGTCGTCGGACGACGAGGTGACGCCCGATCCGGCGTATTCCTCGCCGTCGTTGGGGTCGATCAGGCCGTCGACGATCTCGTCGATCTGGATCTCGGACGCGCGGACGCGGTCGGCGTTCTCCAGGATCTCGTTGATCGTGGTCGGGCACGCTGAGATCGCCATCACCATGTGCTTGAGGCCGTCCTCGATGCGCTTGGCGATCTCGATTTCCCCTTCGCGGGTCAGCAGCTCGACCGAACCCATCTCGCGCATGTACATGCGCACGGGGTCGGTGGTGCGGCCGAAGTCGGAATCGACCGTGGACAGGGCGGCTTCCGCCTCTTCCTCGGCATCGTCGTCGGACGAAGCGACCGGGGCGTTCTCGTTCAGCAGCAGGGTTTCGGCATCGGGCGCCTGGTCGTAGACCGAGATGCCCATGTCGTTGAAGGTGCTGATGATGCCGTCGATGGCCTCGGCGTCGACCAGGTCATCGGGCAGATGGTCGTTGATCTCGCCATAGGTCAGATAGCCGCGGTCCTTGCCGAGCTTGATCAGCAGCTTCAGGCGGTTGCGACGCGCTTCGTATTCCTCGGGCGTCACCGGTCCGCGGGCGATCAGGTCCTTGGGATCGGCCTTGCCGCGCTTGCCCCGGCCCTTGGGGATCTTGATCTCGGGGATCGGCTCGGCATCACCGTCGTTATCGCCCACGTCGTCGAAATCGCCACCGGAAGACTCGCCCTGCTTGGCGTCCTTGGGCGGACGGCCCGGCCGACGGCCCGCCGGCTTGGCCAGCAGCTCGGCCAGCTTCTTCTCGGCGTTCTTCTTGTCGGCGGCGGTCGCGGTCTTGGCCGCCGTCTTGGTGGCCTTCTTGGCCGCCTTGGCGGCGGGCTTGGCCTTCTCGGCGGGCTCGGCCGTCACGGCGTCGAAATCGGCATCGGCCGCCTGGGCGGCGGCCTGCGGGTCCAACAGCTTGGTGCGGGCCCTGCCAGCCGACTTGACCGTCACCCTGACGCCACTGGAGGCCGCCGTCTTGGACGCAGCCTTCTCCTTGGCCTGGTCTTGCCCTTCGGCTTTGGATTTGTTCACAGTCAGCGTCTTGCCTGTCGTTTTCGCCATGGTCGGTCAACCACTCCTAATATTTCATCCGGTGGCTGGATTGCTCCAGCCCCCAACCCGCGGGTCGGCGCGTGTGCGCCGATCTCGGCTTCCCGCGCATCCGGTAACGGCCCCTGGCAAAGATCGCGCCAAGCAAAATCCATACCAGAAAACGGGAAAAAATTCTCCCGATCTAACCTACGGTAAACCCTCTATTCTACCACTCTCGGCTTCTTCAACTCTAGGATTCTTTCAGTCAGGGCGAGGTAGCGCGCCTTGTCCTGGGCGTCTTGCAGACCCGCGGCGGCCAGTTGCTGCTGTTCAGCAATGGCGGCATGCAGGGCCACCATGCGCAGCGCATCATGCAACTCGGCGTCGGGATCCGGCAACTCTTCTTCATAGATGGTGGCCGTCGACGCCATCACAAGAGTCTGCGACAACGCGCTGCCCTCGGCAGCCTGCAACAGCGCGCCCGCGTGCTGGGCGCCCGTTTCGCGCACCAGCGCCAGCAGCGCCTTGACCGATTCGTATCCCTGGTTGGCCTCCAGCAAATGTTCGGCATCTTCGCCCAGGTGCCGGACCAGGCCGGGATGCGTCAGCAGCAGCTGAAGCAATCGCCCCGCTATCGGAGTCACCCTGGCCCGCGGGCCCGTGTAGCCCTGCGGCCGCTCGTCGCCGTAGCGACCGTCGCGGTCCCGGAAACGCCCGCTCTTGAAGCGCCCCGGCCGGAACCCGCCGCCCACGGCCGGCCCGGCGGGCCGCTCGTGAAAATCCGGGGCAGGTTCGTAGAAATGGTCGTCAGGCGGTTCGTGATCGGGCACCCAGTCCGGGGCTTCGGCACTGCCCTGCACGCCATTATTAGACTCTGAGCGCCCCGGCGCCGGGGAAGTTCCCCGCATTTGCGCCGGCGTCTGCACCAGCGGCCCGCTGGGCACGTCCTGCAACGGAACCAACTGGCCCAGTTCTTCCGTGGTCAGGCGGGTCAGTTGCGCCAATTCCCGCTGCACCTGCATGCGCAGCGCGCCGGCCGGCATGGCCTGCAGCAGCGGCTTGGCATCGTGCACGCAGCGCGCCCTGCCCTCGGCCTCGTCCATCTGATGCCGCTCGGCCAGTTCGCCCAGCATGAACTGGGACAGGGGCATCGCTTCGCGCAGGGCCTTGCGGAAGCGCTCCGCGCCGAATTCGCGCACGTACGAGTCAGGATCGTGCTCGTCCGGCAGGAAAAGAAAGCGGATGGAGATGTCGTCGCGCAACAACGGCAGGCAAGCCTCCAGCGCGCGCCAGGCCGCCTTGCGGCCGGCCTTGTCGCCGTCGAAGCTGAAAATCACGCTATCGCTGGCACGCAGCAGCTTCTGCACGTGCACGGGCGTGGTGGCCGTGCCCAGCGTGGCCACGCCGCACTCGATACCGAGCTGCGCCAGCGCGACGACGTCCATGTAGCCCTCGACCACCACCACCATGCCCTCCTTGCGGATGGCCTGGCGCGCCTCCCAGAGCCCATACAGCTCGGATCCCTTCGAGAAGATGGGGGTTTCAGGTGAATTGAGGTATTTGGGCTCGCCTTTGCCGATGATGCGGCCACCGAAACCGATCAGATGGCCCCGGGCATTCCGGATGGGAAACGTGACGCGCTCGCGGAACCGGTCGTAACGTCGGCCATCTTCGCTCAGGATGACCAGTCCGGCCTCGACCAGCAACGGATCGTCGTAGCCGGGCAGGACCGCGGACAAGCCCTGGCGCTCGCCGCCGGCCCAGCCCAGTCCGAAACGGGCAGCGATCTCGCCGGAGACGCCGCGTCCTTTCAGGTAGGCCACGGCGGCACCCGCCCCGCGCAACTGCTGCCGGTACCAGGTATTGGCGGTTTCCAGCACCTGGCTATGGCGCGACACCATGGCTTCGCGCTGCTGGCGAGCGGCCCGCTGGCGGGGGCTGCGTTCCTCCTCGGGAACCGACATGCCCACCATTCCGGCCAGCGACCGCACCGCTTCGGGAAAGCCGGCGCCGGTGTGTTCCATCAGGAAGCGGATGGCCGTGCCATGAGCGCCGCAACCGAAGCAGTGATAGAACTGCTTCGTGGGACTGACCGTGAAGGACGGCGATTTTTCGCCGTGGAAGGGGCACAATCCCAGCAGATTGGCGCCCGCCTTGCGCAACTGCACGTGCTGGCCCACGACATCGACGATGTCGACCCGGGCCAGCAGATCCTGGATGAATGATTCTGGGATCATGCGCGCAGCGCGAAAGGACAATGCATGGACCGCCGGCTCAACCCAGGCGGGCCTTGATCAGCTTGGACACTTCGGCCATGTCCGCGCGCCCGGCCAGCTTGGGCTTGACCAGCCCCATCACCTTGCCCATGGCCGCGCCACCGGTGACGCCCTGCGCCGAAACCTCGGCCACGGCGGCAGCGACCACCGCGTCGATCTCTTCCTGGGGAGCGGCCTGCGGCAGGAACTCCTGCAGGACCGCCATTTCCGCGCGCTCCTGCTCGGCCGACTCGGTCCGGCCGGCCTGTTCAAACGAGGCGATCGACTCGCGGCGCTGCTTCACCTGCTTCTCGACGATGGCGACGATGTCGGCATCCGCCAGCTCGCGGCGCTCGTCGACTTCCTTTTGTTTGACCGCGGCCGACAGCAGCCTCAACGTTCCGAGGCGCTCGGCCGCCTTGGCGCGCATCGCGCTCTTGATTTCATCGGACAGGCGGGCTTTGAGGGTATCTGCGCTCATGGAGGGATTCCGCGATAAGAGAGAAGCCGGGCGCCACGACAGGCGCGAGCCAGGACAGAGGATAACGGCAAAAACGCCAAAAGCCGCCCGGCTGGTGCCGTAGCGGCTCTGACAACAACTTTGCGAAACTACCGGAAAGCTTCGTCGCGCCAAGGGCGCGGCAGCAATCAGTACAGGCGCTTGGGCAGCTGCTGGCTGCGGATGCGCTTGTAGTGGCGCTTGACGGCAGCGGCATGCTTGCGCTTGCGTTCGGCCGTGGGCTTTTCGTAAAACTCGCGCGAGCGCAGTTCGGTCAGCAAGCCAGTCTTTTCAATGGTGCGCTTGAAACGACGCAGGGCGACCTCAAACGGCTCATTTTCTTTAACGCGAATTGTCGGCATGTAACGATTGCCTCGGGGTTGCTAGGGGTTGATCAAGCCTGCCAATATAGCAGATCCTTTTCCATATTGCCAACCCTTCCGCAGCCCGGGTGCTACACTGCCGCTAGGGTTAACTCTGATCATAATCGCGTCCGCGCGCATTTTTCAATGATTGTCCTCGGCTTCGAAAGCTCCTGCGACGAAACCGGCGTCGCCGTCGTCAGCGCCGAACGCGGCCTGATCTCCCACGCGCTGTATTCGCAGGTCGAGATGCACCAGGCCTACGGCGGCGTGGTGCCGGAGCTGGCCTCCCGCGACCACGTGCGGCGGGTGCTGCCCCTGACGCAGCAGGCCCTGAACGATGCCGGCCTGACCCTGGACGACGTCGACGCGGTCGCCTACACCGCCGGGCCGGGCCTGGCCGGCGCGCTGCTGGTGGGCGCCAGCGTGGCGCAAGCCATCGCCTGGGCCCGCGACCTGCCCTCCATCGCCATCCATCACCTGGAAGGACACCTGCTGTCGCCGCTGCTGGCGACGCCCCGGCCCGAATTCCCTTTCGTCGCGCTGCTGGTCTCCGGCGGGCACACCCAGCTCATGCGGGTGGACGGCGTGGGACGCTACGAATTGCTGGGCGAGACCCTGGACGATGCTGCCGGCGAGGCTTTCGACAAGACCGCGAAGCTGCTGGGCCTGGGCTACCCCGGCGGACCGGCGCTGTCCCGGCTGGCCGAATCCGGCCGCGCCGACCGCTTCGACCTGCCCCGCCCCAAACTGCACAGCCCCGATCTGGATTTCAGCTTCAGCGGCCTGAAGACCGCCGTGCTGACCCGCATGAAAACCCTGGACGCCGACGACGCGCAAGCCCGCGCCGACCTGGCCGCGGCCACGCAGGATGCCATCGTTTCGGTACTGGTCGCCAAGGCCGCCAAGGCCCTCGAGGCCACCGGCCTGAAGCGCCTGGTCGTCGCCGGCGGCGTGGGCGCCAACCGGCTGCTGCGCGAACGCCTGGCCACCCACCTCGCGCGCCTGCGCGCCCAGGTCTTCTTTCCGCCGCTGGAACTGTGCACCGACAACGGCGCCATGATCGCCTTCGCCGGCGCCCTGCGCCTGCAAGCCGGCCTGGCCAACCCCACCGAGCGCCACATGAGCTTCACGGTCCAACCCCGGTGGCCATTGGAGCCCCCCCCTACGCGCTGACGCGCGCCCCCCAGGGGGCGATGCGGGTGGACCGGCGGAGCCGGATCCACCGCATCCTGGGTCTGCGTGGGGATATATCGATGCAGAGCACCGCGTACTTGCTTTGATCCTGGGCGCCGCGGATCCGGCTTTGCCGGTCCGCCAGCGCCGCCCCCTTGAGGGGGCGCCCGAAGGGCGTAGGGGGTGGGCTTCCCCTCAGCGCGTAGGGGGGGACCCCTTCCCTCCGAGCTTGCTTTCCTTGCCGGCCATCAGCTTGGAGATGTTCTGCCGATGGCGGTAGAGCAGCATCAGCGCCATCAGGCCGATGGCGGTGCCGATCCGGGAATCGGCGGTCCAGGCCACGCCGTGGCCGAACACGTAGTAGATGGGCGCGAAGACGGCCGCGACGATCGCCGCCAGCGACGAATAACGGAAGAACAGCGCCACGATCAGCCAGGTCGCCAGCGTGGCCACGCCCAGCCAGGGCTGCAGGCCCAGCAGCACGCCCAGCGCGGTCGCCACGCCCTTGCCGCCCTTGAACCGGAAGAACACCGGGTACAGGTGGCCCAGGAATACCGCCAGCGCCACCACCGCGATCGTGGTTTCGCCCAAGCCGAGCCGATACGCGTAGACCTGGGCCAGCCACACCGCCACCCAGCCCTTGAAGGCGTCGCCGATCAGCGTCAGGATCGCGGCGGCCTTGCTGCCCGAGCGCAGCACGTTGGTGGCGCCCGGATTGCCCGAGCCGTAGGAGCGCGGATCGTCGAGCCCCATCACCCGGCTCACGACCACGGCGAACGAAATGGAACCGATCAGATAGGCGATGACGGCGGCGGCGACGGTGATCATGGATGGGGAACCCTTGGGCCTATGTGGCCACGTCACGGTGACGATGGCATGACAGGCGGCGATTCTACCGGTTGGGCAGGACACTGTCCCGCTGCAAGCGCACGAAATCCGCCGCGCACGCTTGCGTCATAGCGCCGCGGCGACGGGAACGGCCTTCAACAGGCGGACCAGTTCGCCGGGGGCCATCCCCACGAGATACCCCCGGCGGCCGCCGTTGATGAGGATGCGCGGCAGGTCGAGCACGCTGCCTTCCACGTACACCGGCATGGCCTTGCGGGTTCCGAAGGGCGAGGTGCCGCCCACCTGGTAGCCCGAATGCCGCTGCGCCACCTCGGGCTTGCAGGGCGCCACCTTCTTGACGCCGATCTGCCGCGCCAGGTTCTTGGTCGACACTTCCTTGTCCCCATGCATCAGGATGATCAGCGGCCGGGCGGCCTCGTCTTCCATGACCAGGGTCTTGACCACGGCGTGCTCGTCCTCGCCCAGTTGGCGCGCCGATTCCGACGTACCCCCGTGTTCGACGTAGTCGTAGGCATGTTCGGTGAAGGCGACGCCGTGCTTGCGCAGGAATTGCGTGGCGGGAGTTTCTGAAACGTGTCGGGCTTTGCTCATGATGAAGGGCGGCCTCAGCCTCGCGGGTGATGCCGCGCGTGCAGCAGTTTAAGACGCTCGCGCGCGATATGCGTATAGATCTGCGTGGTGGAGATGTCGGCATGCCCCAGCAGCATCTGCACCACTCTCAGGTCGGCGCCATGATTGAGCAGGTGCGTGGCGAAGGCGTGCCGCAGCACATGCGGCGACAGGGCCGCGCGTATGCCGGCCCGCAGCGCGTATTTCTTGACGATCAGCCAGAAGCTCTGCCGCGTCATGGCGGTAGCGCGGGCGGTCACGAACAGCGCATCGCTGATCTTGCCGCCCAGCAGCGCGGGACGCGACGCCTCCAGATAGCGCGTGATCCAGTGCGCCGCCTCCGCGCCCAGCGGCACGAGCCGGTCCTTGCCGCCCTTGCCCATGACCACGCGCACCACGCCCTCGTTCAAGCCGACGTCCAGGGACTTCAGATCGACCAGCTCGGACACGCGCAGGCCCGTGGCGTACAGCGTTTCCAGCATGGCGCGGTCACGCAGCCCCAGGTCGGTGTCGAGGTCCGGCGCGCCCAGCAGGGCCTCGACCTGGGCCTCGGACAGCGTCTTGGGCAGGCGGGGCGGCTGCTTGGCGGCACGCAGCGTCAGGCAGGGATCGGCCTGCACGCGGTGCAGGCGCAGGGCCCATTGGAAATAGCGGCGCAGCGTCGCCAGCCGCCGGTTGGCCGTGGTGGCCTTGCTCTGGTGGTGGACCGCCGCGAACCACGCCTCGATGTCGTGCGCCTGGGCGCGATCCAGTGCCGAGGCGCGTTTTTCTTTCAGCCAGGCGTCGAAGGCCGACAAGTCCTGGCGATAGGCACGCAGGGTGTTGTCGGACAATCCGTCCTCCAGCCACATGGCTTCGAGAAAGGCCGCGATGCCGGGATCGTCATCCGGGCGCGCCACCCCCTGCCTGGACCGGCCCCGGCCGTCCCGGGCCGCGTTCATGCCGTGCGCCCCCGGCTGCGCCGCCGCGTGCCGGCGCCGGGCGGCGCCAGCAAGGCCACTTCCAGGACAGCCAGCACGTCGTCGCCCGTCCGGGACGCGAACGCGGGAACAGACTGCCGGCCACGCCAGCCGTCAAGCCGGCCTTCGAGCAGCAAGGTCGCGAAACCGTGGACCGCCGACCAGGCCAGCAACAGCCGCCGCTCGAAGTCCTGGCCCTGCCCGTCCAGCCCCCGCTCGGCCAGCGCGCCGGCCAAGGTGGTGGACAAGTGGCCGGCGGCCTCGCTGCCCGCCTGCTCCAATCCGGCATCGCCCGGCGACAAGCGGTCGTAGCGGAACATCAACTGGAACCGGGCGCGATGGCCGATGGCGAAATCGATGTATGCCAGCCCCACGGCCCGCAATTGGGCCTGCGGCGAGGCGGTCGCCTTGTCGCGATAGGCCCGCATCATGGCCGACAGCTGCCGGAACCCCTCGGCGGCGAAGGCCGTCAGCAAACCGGCGGCATCGCCGAAGTGATGCGCGGGCGCCGCATGGGAGACCCCGGCGCGGCGCGCGCATTCGCGCAGCGTGAAACCTTCGAGGCCGCGCTCGTCGAGCAGGGATTGCGCCGCGTCGAGCAACGCCTGGCGCAGGTCGCCGTGGTGATAGGAACCCGCCTGGCGGGCAACGGTGCGACGGGGGCGCTTGCCGCCCGGGGGAAGATCAGCTCGCATGCGCCATCTTCGCAAAGAAATCTTTACGCCGTCAAATTGGCCGGGCGGCACGGCCGGATTTTTTCTTGACAGTGTAAACATCAAAGACTATCGTGGCGTTTCTTTATCTAGACAGCGTCAAGACCATGATCGCCGACTTCATTCTCGCCTGGATGCACCACCTCTGTTTCCTGGGCATGGCCGCGGCACTGGCCATGCAATGGACGCTCCTGGGCCCGTCGCGCCCCGCCATTCCCCTGGCCCTGCTCGGCAAGACCGACGCCTGGTACGGCAGCCTGGCCATGCTGATCCTGGCCATCGGCGCGGCACGCGTCGCCTGGGGCCCCAAGGGCGCGGCCTTCTACCTGGACAACCCCGTCTTCTGGGCCAAGATCGCGGTCTTCCTGGCCGTGGGCGCCATCTCGGCCCTGCCCACCATCAACTACCTGCGCTGGCGCCAGCAAGCCCGCAACGACCCCGCCTTCCAGCCATCGCCCGCCGACATCGGCAAAGTCCGCAAGGCCATCCGCCTCCAGTTCCTGGGCTGGCTAGCCCTCCCCATCCTGGCCGCCGCCATGGCCAGAGGGATTTAGCCCCCTACGCGCTTCGCGCGCCCCCCCAGGGGGCGATGCGGGTGGACCGGAAGGGAAACCCACTCCCACGCCCTTCGGGCGCCCCCTCAAGGGGGCGATGCGGGCGGACCGGCAAAGCCGGATCCACCGCATCCTGGGGTACAACCTGGCTGGCGGAGGACAGACATTCTTGCCTCTTGTCAGCACAAATGAGAACGGCCTTGCATCAGATGCAAGGCCGTTCCCGTATTCGCGGTCGTCCCAGATCCAGGGCACAGCGGATCCGGCTCCGCCGGTCCGCCAGTGCCGCCCCCTGGGGGGCGCGCGTAAGCGCGTAGGGGGGGTCCTACTCCAATTTGATGTTCTGCTTCTTCACCACGTCCTTCGCCTTGTTCAGTTCCTTCTCGATCTCGGTGCGGAATTCGGCGGGCGTGTTGCCGACGGCGGCGGCGCCCTGCTTGGCCAGGGTGTCCTTCACCTGCGGATCGGACAGCACCTTCACAGCGGCGTCGCGCAGCTTGTTGACGATGTCGGCGGGCGTCCCGGCGGGAGCCAGCAGGCCGTACCAGGCCGGATCGTTCATCAGCGGCAGGCCCAGTTCCTTGAACGTGGGCACGTCGGGCAGGCCGTCCACCCGCTTGTCCCACGCGACCGCCAGCGCCTTGAGCTTGCCGGCCTGGATGTTGGGCATGGACGAAGGCAGGTTGTCGAACAGCATCTGCACCTGGCCGCCGACCACGTCGGCGATGGCCGGCCCCGAACCGCGATAGGGAATGTGGACGATCTTGGCGCCCGTACCCAGCTGGAAGAGTTCACCCAGGAAGTGGTTGATGCTGCAAGTGCCCGAGGTGGCGAACGAGAACTTGCCGGGTTCTTTCTTGGCCAGTTCCAGGAAGGACTTGAAGTCGTTGGCCGGGACCTTGGGGTTGACGGCCAGCACATTGGCCGTGTGGGCGAAGTTGGTGACCGGCTGGAAGTCCTTGAGCGGGTCGTAGCCCAGCTTGGGGTTGCACGCGGGGTTGATGGCCATCGTCGAGACGGTGGCGATGCTGAGCGTGTAGCCGTCCGGCGCGGCGCGCGCGGCTTCGCTGGCGCCGATGGCCCCGCCCCCGCCGCCGCGGTTCTCGATCACGAAGGGCTGGCCGAGTTCGCGGCCCATGCGCTCGCCCACGAGCCGGGCGATGATGTCCGTCGAGCCGCCGGGCGCGAACGGCACGATGACGCGTACCGGCTTGTTGGGATAGGACTGGGCGGCGGCCGTGCCGGGCACGGCGAGCATGGCGGCGGACACGGTCAACCCCGCCAGCGAAGCGGCGATTCTTGCTGCTTTCATGCGTACTCCTCTTGTGGATGGTCCTTCACGGAATCGGCCCGTGCCGCAACGATGCGGAGGTGTCTGCGCACGAGTCTCCATGCTGTGCGCCGACCATGCCTTCTTGATCTCATGGTTCAAGCGGGCCTGGTCAAAAGAATAGCAAACAGGTTTGACACGCCATGCGTGTCAAACCTCTCGTTTTCCCCGACCCTGGCACGCCAGAGCCCAGCGCACGTGCTCGCGGACCAGTTCGCTGGGGTGATCGGCCCGCTCGCGCAGCGCGGCGCGCGCCTCGTCCGAGGCCGGTGCGTTGCCCAGCGCCACCGCCAGATTCCGCAGCCACCGTTCGTAGCCGATGCGGCGGATCGCGCTGCCCTGGGTGCGCTGGTCGAAATCCCGCTCGGTCCAGGCAAACAGATCGAGCAGCGATGCCGTGTCCAGCCCATGGCGCGGCGCGAAATCCCCCTCGGCGCAGGCGCGCGCGTACTTGTTCCAGGGACAGGCGGTCTGGCAGTCGTCGCAGCCGTATACGCGCGTGCCGATGGCGGGCCGCAGCGCCTCGGGAATGCTGCCCTTGAGCTCGATGGTCAGGTAGGAGATGCAGCGCCGGGCGTCCACCACGTAGGGCGCCACGATGGCGCCGGTCGGACAGGCGTCGATGCAGCGGCGGCATTGTCCGCAGTGCGGCGTCTCCAGGTGGTCGGCCGGCAGGGGCAGGTCGGTCAGGATCTCGCCCAGGAAGAACCAACTTCCGTCGCGCGACAGCAACAACGTATGCTTGCCGCGCCACCCCAGCCCGGCCTTGCGCGCCAGCTCCACTTCCATGACCGGCGCCGAATCGGTGAAGACGCGGTAGCCGAAGGGGCCGGCATGCTGGGCGATGCGGTCCGCCAGCCGCTGCAGGCGCTGCCGCAGGACCTTGTGGTAGTCCCGGCCCAGGGCATAGGCGGCGACGACCGCCCGGTCGCCCGCTTCCAGGGCCTGCCGCTGGCGCGCCGCCAGCGCGGGTCCATCCAGCGGGGCGTAGTCCATGCGCACCATGATGGCTGAGCGGGCCCCCGAGACCAATTGAGCAGGATCCTGCCGCAGCGGCAGGTGACGCTCCATATAATCCATCTCGCCATGCATGCCCTCGGCCACCCAGGCGGCCAGCCGCTGGCCGGCCTCGTCCAGGTCAAGGTCGGCGAACCCCACTGCGGAAAAACCCAGCTCCCGGCCCCAGCCGCGTATGGTTTCGGCCAGCGCGGCCAGGTCGGGGCCGTCCTGGGTGGAAACGGGGGTAAACGGGGGCGACGCTGACATACTGTCATGGTAGCCCATGCCCATGAACCCTGCCCTTCATCCCGCCATGTCCAACGCCCGCCACGCCCATCTGCCCGACGAATCCGCCACCGAAGCCCTGGCCGCCCGGATGGCTCCGCTGGTCGCCAACGGGGGCCGCATCCACCTCCACGGCGACCTCGGCGCCGGCAAAACCAGCTTCGCCCGGGCACTGTTGCGCGGAGTCGGCGTTACAGGTCGAATCAAAAGTCCGACGTTCACGCTAGTTGAACCTT
Organism: Pigmentiphaga sp. H8; assembly: GCF_003854895.1. Lineage (NCBI taxonomy): Bacteria > Pseudomonadati > Pseudomonadota > Betaproteobacteria > Burkholderiales > Alcaligenaceae > Pigmentiphaga > Pigmentiphaga sp. H8. The sequence goes on from NZ_CP033966.1 coordinate 4,184,447, forward strand.
ACAAAGTTTCGAACTTATACTGCTATCACTTTGATTTTTATCGTTTTACCGATCCACGCGAGTGGCTCGACGCCGGATTCCGGGACGCCCTGCGCGATGACGCCCTCGTGCTCATCGAATGGGCGGAACGCGCAGGCGGTGCGCTCCCGGTCCCGGACCTGGACATCGCGCTGTCTTATGAAGGCGCAGGACGCGGAGTGACGCTCGATGCCCACACCGCAAAAGGGCAGGCATGGCTGAACACACTTTTTCCCGACGCGACGAGCTAGAACCCGACCCCGACCTTCCGGCCGGCACGCCGGCCCTGTCCTATGCCCAGGCCCAAGGGGTGCTCGCGCCCCGCGGCATCTCCCGCCGGCGGCTGGTAGCCGGCCTGGCCGCCACGCTGGTGGTGCCTTTGGTCCCGACGGCCACGCGGGCCGCCGAACTGGTCGCGGTGCGCCTGTGGCCCGCCCCCGACTACACCCGGCTCACGCTGGAGCTGGACGCCGAACTCAAGACCGAGCATTTCGTGCTGGACAATCCGGACCGCGTGGTCCTGGATATCGAAGGCGTGGAAATGAACGCCGCGCTGCGCGACCTGGTGTCCAAGGTCCGGCCCGACGATCCGTACATCGCCAGCGTGCGCGTCGGACAGAACCGTCCCAACGTGGTGCGGCTGGTGCTGGACCTGAAACAGGAAACCATCCCCCAGGTCTTCAGCCTCAAGCCCGTGGGTGAATACAAGCACCGCCTCGTGCTCGACCTTTACCCCAAGGCGGCCCAGGATCCCCTGGTCGCGCTGGCGAACAAGGGCGGCGACGACCCGATGGCGCAGATCCTGGAAAACCTGCAGTCCGAACGCGACGCCATCCCGGCACCCGGCACGGGGGCCGGGGCCAACGGCGCGCCCATTCCGGAAGCGGCGCCCCAGGCACCGTCCATCCGCCGCCGGTCCGATCCCGCGCCGCAGGTGGCGCGGATGATCACGGTGGCGCTGGACCCCGGACACGGCGGCGAAGACCCCGGTGCGATCGGCCGCGGCGGCACGCGGGAAAAGGACGTCGTGCTGCGGATCGCGCGCGGGCTCAAGGCCATGATCGATCAGCAGCCCAACATGCGCGCCATGCTGACCCGCGACGGCGATTACTTCGTGCCGCTGCACGTGCGCGTGGCGAAGGCGCGGCGGGTGCAGGCCGACCTGTTCGTATCGGTGCACGCCGACGCCTGGATCAAGCCGGACGCGCGCGGCTCGTCGGTGTTCGCTCTGTCCGAACGCGGGGCCAGCAGCAGCGCGGCACGCTGGCTGGCGGCCAAGGAGAACGCCTCCGACCTGATCGGCGGCGTCAACATCGGCTCGCACGACAAACAGATCGCCCGGGTGCTGCTGGACCTGTCCACCACGGCCCAGATCAACGATTCACTCAAGCTCGGCCGCGCGGTGCTGGACGAACTGTCCAACATCAACCGCCTGCACAAGCCGCGGGTCGAGCAGGCCGGCTTCGCCGTGCTGAAGGCGCCCGACATCCCGTCCATCCTGGTCGAAACCGCCTTCATCAGCAATCCGGAAGAGGAAAAGCGCTTATCGGACGTGTCCTACCAGAGCAGCATGGCGACCGCCATCATGCAGGGCATCCAGCGCTATTTCGCGAAGAACCCGCCTCTGTCGAAGAACAAACTGACGTAGGGGTCCCCCCCTACGCGCTTCGCGCGCCCCCCAGGGGGCGATGCGGGTGGACCGGCGGAGCCGGATCCACCGCATCCTGGGTCTGGTGGGGTTGTCTTGGTGCGGAGCACCGCATGCTTGCCTTGATCCCGGGCGCGGCGGATCCGGCTTTGCCGGTCCGCCAGCGCCGCCCCCTTGAGGGGGCGCCCGAAGGGCGTAGGGGGTGGGCTTCCCCTCAGCGCGTAGGGGGGGGCGACTTCAGGCCGCCTATCAGTTTCCACAGGCCGCCCAGGACCACGGGGACGATGGCGGCGGCCAGGCCTATCAGGACGATGGTGTTCAGGTGTTCGCGCACCAGGGGCAGGTTGCCGAAGAAGTAGCCGGCCAGGACGAGCAGGAGCACCCATAGCAGCGCGCCGATGATGTTGAAGAACTGGAAGCGGGCGACGGTCATGTAGCCGACGCCGGCGACGAAGGGGGCGAAGGTCCGGACCACGGGCAGGAAGCGGGCGATGATCAGGGTCTTGCCGCCGTGTTTCTCGTAGAAGGCATGGGTCTTGATCAGGGCCGCGCGGTCCAGGAAGCGGATGTTCTGCGAGAACACGCGGGGGCCGATGTAGCGGCCCACGTAGTAGTTGACGGTATTGCCCGAGACCGCGGCGATCAGCAGCAGCACGATCAGCACCATGGGATGCATGCTGCCGGTGGCGGCGAAGGCGCCGGCGATGAACAGCAGCGAATCGCCCGGCAGGAAGGGCAGGACGACCAGGCCGGTCTCGGCGAACACGATCAGGAACAGGATGAGGTAGATCCAGGCGCCATATTGCGCGACCCACACGCCCAGGGTCTGGTCGATATGGATCAACATCTGCAGGAATTCGAGCATGGGAAGCCGGAGGTAGGGGACGAGGAAAAAGGCGAGCGGGCACTATAGCCGACGCAGGCGTTTCCGCGCATGTCAAAGCATGACAGGATCCCTGCGCCCCAAGAGGGGCCACTATAATCCGGCCATGTCCGAACGTCGCCCCATCGCCCAGCTTCCCGACCTCCTGATCAGCCAGATCGCGGCGGGTGAAGTCATCGAGCGCCCTGCCTCGGTCCTCAAGGAATTGATGGAGAACGCCATCGACGCCGGCGCGCGCGCGGTCGACGTGCGGCTCGAGGGCGGCGGCATCCGGCGGATCGCCGTCAGCGACGACGGTGGCGGCATTCCTCCGGACGAACTGCCGCTGGCCGTCTCCCGCCACGCCACCAGCAAGATCCGGTCGCTGAACGAACTCGAATCGGTGGCCTCGATGGGGTTCCGCGGCGAGGCCCTGGCCTCGATCGCCTCCGTCGCCCGGCTCACCTTGATTTCGCGCACGGCCAGCGCCGACCATGCCTGGCAATGGGAAGACGGCCAGGTCTCTCCCGCCTCCGGCCCCCCGGGCACCACGGTGGACGTGCGCCAGCTGTTCGACCTGGTGCCGGCCCGGCGCAAGTTCCTCAAATCGGAAGCCACGGAATTCGGCCATTGCGTGGAGGCCTTCCAGCGCATCGCGCTCGCGCACTGCCATATCGCCTTCCGCCTGTTCCACCACGACCGGGCCTACCAGCAGCACCTGCCCGCCGATCCGGTGCGCCGCATCCATGACGTACTGGGCGCGGAATTCGGCCAGGGCGGCCTGCCGGTGCAGGCCGACGCCGGCGCGATCCGCCTGCATGGCGTCGTCTCGCGCCCCACCGCCTCGCGCGCCCGTGCCGACCGCCAGTACCTGTACGTCAACGGCCGCTTCGTGCGCGACCGCACGGTCAGCCACGCCATGCGCGCCTCCTATGCCGACGTGCTGCACGGCGACCGCCAGCCGGCCTACGTGCTGTTCCTGGACCTGGACCCGGCGGCGGTGGACGTCAACGTGCATCCGGCCAAGCACGAGGTGCGCTTCCGCGAAAGCGGCGCGGTACACCGCTTCGTGACGCAGATCATCGGCCAGACCCTGGCCCATGCCGCGGGCGCGGCGACCGGCGTGGACGCGGCGGCCCAGGCGGTGCCGTCCGAGACGGTCCAGGCCGACGGCATGCCCGCGCCGACCATCCAGGGTCGTGTCGACGGCGCGGGCGCCCTGCCCATGCCGGTCTCGTCCGAACCGGGTTCCACGCGCCCCGTGGCCCCCGCGCTGGCCTCGTCCTCGCAGTTGCCGTTCCGGCTGCAGGATGCCCCGTCCGCGTATCGGCCCGAGCTGGGCGCGCGCATCCTGGCCCTGCACGAACCTCTGGCGCCCGCCCCCTCGCCCAGCGCCGTCGGCATGGCCCAGGCCCTGGCCGGCGCCCGCCCCCGCCCGCTGCCGGACGGCACTGACCTGCCGCTCGGCATGGCGATCGCCCAGTTGCACGGGATCTACGTGCTGGCCCAGAACGCGCACGGGCTGGTCGTGATCGACATGCACGCGGCCCATGAACGCATCGTGTACGAACAGCTCAAGAACGCCCTGGATGCGCGCGAGATGCCGCGGCAGAACCTGCTGGTGCCGGTCGTGTTCCGGGCTTCGGAAAGCGACGTCGCGCTGGTCGAGGAACAGCAGGAAGCCCTGTCCGACCTCGGCTTCGAACTGCGGCCGGCTGGTCCCGCCTCGGTCGCCGTGCGCGCCGTGCCCGCGCCGCTGGCCCAGGCCGACATCGAGACCCTGGCGCGCGAAGTGCTGCGCGACTTCGCCGAGGTGGGCGCCTCGCGCCTGCTGACCGAGCAGCGCAACGAACTGCTGGCGACCATGGCCTGCCACGGCGCGGTGCGCGCCAACCGCCGGCTCAACCAGGACGAGATGAACGGCCTGCTGCGGCAGATGGAGGCGACTGAACGCGCCGACCAGTGCAACCACGGCCGTCCGACCTGGGTGCAGCTCAGCGTGGGCGATCTCGACCGCCTGTTCCTGCGCGGGCGCTGAGTCCGCACCGAAGATGGCCGACCGCAGCCCCTTTCCCGTCCTGTGCCTGATGGGCCCCACCGCCGCCGGCAAGAGCGCGGCCACGCTGGCGCTGGCCGACCGCTGGCCGCTCGAGATCGTCAACGTCGATTCCGCCACCATCTATCGCAGCATGGACATCGGCACGGCCAAGCCCAGCCGGGAGGAACGCCTGCGCGTGCCGCAGCACCTGCTGGACATCCGCGATCCGGCCGAAAATTTCTCGGCCGGCCAGTTCCGCGCCGAGACCCTGCGCCTGATCGCCGACATCCGCGCCCGGGGCCGCATCCCGCTGCTGGCCGGCGGCACCATGATGTATTTCAAGGCGCTGCGCGAGGGCCTGGACAACCTGCCGCAGGCGGACGCCGTCCTGCGCGCGGAACTGAACGCCCGCGCCGCCGACATCGGCTGGCCCGCCCTGCACGCCGAACTGGCGCGCGTCGATCCGGCCACCGCCGCGCGGCTCTCGCCCAACGACAGCCAACGCATCCAGCGCGCGCTGGAGATCCATGCGCTGACCGGCCAACCCATGTCGTCCCTGCTGACCGGCCAGGCCGCGCCGGCCGACACCGGCCTGCGCTACGTCAACCTGAGCCTGGAACCCTCGGAACGCGCCGGCCTGCATGCCAGGATCGAACAGCGCTTCGACGCCATGCTCGAGGCCGGCCTGGTGGACGAGGTTCGCCGCCTGCGGGCGCGCGGCGACCTGAGTCCCGACCTGCCGTCCATACGATGCGTGGGGTACCGCCAGGTCTGGGGCTATCTGGCCGGGGAAATCCACGGCGCCGAGATGCGGGGCCAGGCGGTCGCCGCCACCCGGCAACTGGCCAAGCGCCAGATCACCTGGCTGCGCGCCCTGCCCGACCGGCTGGCGGTGGACTGCCTGGCGGCGGACAGCACGGCGCGCGTGATCGACGCGGCCGCCGCCACGCTGGACGCGTCCCTGGAAGCGGCCGGCAATCCGCGCTGACGGCGCGCCCGCGCCACGCCCCGCCCGCCGCGGCGTGCGCCGGGGCGCCGGCCCTGCTATGCTGGATGCGTGCGCGGCCCGTTGCCGCGCTTTGCGCTTTCGACGACAGATTCATGAACAGGTACTGGAGCCGCGTCACTCAACAACTGACGCCCTACGTCCCCGGCGAACAACCGCAGATAGACGGACTCGTCAAACTCAACACGAACGAGAATCCGTATCCGCCCTCGCCGCGCGCCCTGGAAGCCATACGCCAGGCCACCAACGAGACGCTGCGGCGCTATCCCGACCCCGACGCCAACGTGTTCAAGGCGGCGGTGGCGCGCTTCCATGGCGTGCAGGCCGACCACGTCTTCGTCGGCAACAGCTCGGACGAGGTGCTGGCCCACGTCTTCGTCGGCCTGCTCAAGCACGACCTGCCGTTGCTGTTCCCGGATGTGACCTACAGCTTCTACCCGGTCTACTGCGGCCTGTACGGCATCGACTACCGCACCGTGCCGCTGGCCGACGACCTGTCCCTGCGCGTGCAGGACTACGGCCAGCCGAACGGCGGAATCATCTTCCCCAATCCGAACGCCCCCACCGGCCGCCTGCTGCCCCTGGAGGACATCGAGACGCTGCTGAAGGCGAATCCGGATTCGGTCGTCGTGGTGGATGAAGCCTACGTCGATTTCGGCGGCACGTCGGCGGTCCCGCTGGTGGCGGCCCATCCCAACCTGCTGGTGGTGCAGACGCTGTCCAAGGCGCGCTCGCTGGCGGGCCTGCGGGTCGGTTACGCCATCGGCCAGCCGCATCTGATCGAGGGGCTGGAACGGGTCAAGAGCAGCTTCAACTCCTATCCGCTCGACCGCCTGGCCATGGCCGGCGCGACCGCGGCCATGGAAGACACCGCTTATTTCGATCGTACCCGCCAGGCCGTCATCGCCTCGCGCGTGCGCTTGACCGCCAAGCTGGAAGAACTGGGTTTCGAGGTGCTGCCGTCGGCCGCCAACTTCGTCTTCGCACGCCACCCCGGCCACGATGGCGCGGCCCTGCTGAAGGCGCTGCGCGAACGCAAGGTCCTGGTGCGGCATTTCAAGCAGCCGCGCATCGACCAGTACCTGCGCATCACGGTCGGCACCGACGCCGAATGCGATGCGCTGCTAAGCGCATTGAGGGATATCCCCCCTACGCGCTGAGGGAAGCCCCCCCAGGGGGCCGACGGCGGTGGACCGGCGGAGCCGGATCCACCGTGTCGTAGTCTGTGTTGCCGTTCTCGGTGCGGAGCACCGCATGCTTGGTTTGATCCAGGGCGCCGCGGATCCGGCTTTGCCGGTCCGCCAGCGCCGCCCCTTGAGGGGCGCGGCCATAGGCCGCGTGGGGTGGACTACCTGTCGGGGCGCCCGAAGGGCGTAGGGGGTGGGCTTACACCACTTCGGTTTGGGCGGCGCCGGGTTGTTGGTCGACGATTTCGCCCAGGCGGTAGACGGTTTCGCCTTGTTCGCGCAGCGTCGCGGCAACAGCGTCGGCCTGGTCGGCCGAGACCACCACCACCATGCCGATGCCGCAGTTGAAGACGCGGTGCATCTCGACGTCGGCTACCTGGCCTTCGCGTTGCAGCCACGTGAACAGTTCGGGCATCTTCCATGCATCGCGGTGCAGGCGCGCGGCCAGGCCGGGGCGCAGGATGCGCGGCACGTTGTCCAGCAGGCCGCCGCCGGTGATGTGGGCCAGGCCCTTGATCTCGTGCTTGGCGATGGCCGCCAGCACTTGCTTGACGTAGATGCGCGTGGGCGCCATGACGACGTCGCGCAGGGGCTGGCCGTGGAAGTCCTGGTCCGGCGTGGCGCCGGCGCGTTCGATGATCTTGCGCACCAGCGAATAGCCGTTGGAGTGCGCGCCGCTGGAAGCCAGGCCCAGCACGGCGTCCCCGGGCTGGATGCGGCTGCCGTCGATGGCCTGCGATTTCTCGACCGCGCCGACGGCGAAACCCGCCAGGTCGTATTCGCCATCGGGGTACATGCCCGGCATTTCGGCGGTTTCCCCGCCGATCAGGGCGCAGCCGGCCAGTTCGCAGCCCTTGGCGATGCCGCCGACGACCGTGGCGGCGGTGTCCACCGACAGGCGGCCGCAGGCGAAGTAGTCCAGGAAGAACAGCGGCTCGGCGCCCTGCACCAGGATGTCGTTCACGCTCATGGCCACCAGGTCGATGCCCACGGTATCGTGCTTGTTCCACGAGAACGCCAGACGCAGCTTGGTACCCACGCCGTCGGTACCCGACACCAGCACGGGCTCGCGGTACTTCTTGGGCACCTCGAACAGGGCCCCGAATCCGCCAATGCCGGCCAGCACTCCTTCGCGCATGGTGCGCTTGGCGAGGGGCTTGATGCGCTCGACCAGGGCATCGCCGGCGTCGATGTCGACGCCCGCGTCGCGGTAGGTTAGAGAGGAAGCGCTGGGTTGTTGTGCGGACATGGGATGGACCGAAAAGTGGATGGGCGCGGGCTTTCGCGGCAAAAAAACCAGCCGGGACCGCCTGAAAGCTATAATTTTACGATGATTGGTATTCCCATGCAGCGGACAGGGATTTACATCGGGGCAACGCCCGGTGGCACCCGCCGCGCCCCGCGTTCCTTTTCTGCCTGCGCAGCCTTGCCCGGCCCGACCTGTCGCCCCCCAACGCCATGATCGTCCGACGCTGCGGGTCTCTTAGCCGCACCTCATGAAGCAGTTGCTACTCGACGTTCTTGCCGCGCCGGCTCCGTCCCTGGAAAACTATGTCGCGGGCCCCAATACCGAGGCCCTGGCGAGCCTGCGCGCGCTGGCGCCCGGCCGCGCCGTCTACCTCTGGGGCCCCGCCGGCTGCGGCCGCACCCACCTGTTGCGGGCCTTGTCCGACCGGCCCGGCGCGCTCTACCTGGACAGCCACAGCCCCGTGTCGGCCTACCGCCGCACGGCCCAGCCCGAGGAGTCCGACGTCCGCCCGGCGTTGATCGCCGTCGACGACCTGCACCTCCTGGACGAACCCCGGCTTGCCAGCGTGTTCTCGCTGTACAACCGCTGGCGCGAAACCTCGGCCACCGACATCGCCCTGTCGCTGATCGTGGCCGGCGAACGCGCGCCGGGCCAGCTCGAGATTCGCGAGGACCTGCGCACCCGCCTGGGCTGGGACCTGGTCTTCCGGCTGGAAGTGCTGTCCGATGCCGAGAAGACCGACGCCCTGATCCGCCAGGCCGCCAGCCGCGGGCTGCAGCTCGCGCCCGAGGTGGTGAACTGGATTCTTACCCACTACGAGCGGGACATGCGCCAGCTGGCCGCCCTGCTCGATGCCCTGGACCGCTATTCGCTGGCGGCCAAGCGCCCGATCACGCTGCCGCTGTTGCGCGCCATGCTGGCCGAACAGCCCCCACCGCCCTCCATTCAGTCGTATTCTTCGTTGTCATGATCCCCACCCAAGCGCCACCTGCCCGCCTCGCCCTGTTCGACCTGGACCACACCCTGCTGCCGCTCGACAGCGACTACCGGTGGGCCGATTTCCTCGCCCGCGCCGGCCACGTCGGCGACCCCGTGGCCGCCCGCGCCCGGAACGAAGAGCTGATGCAGCGCTACGACGCCGGCAAGCTGACCGCGATGGAGTCGGCCGAGTTCATGCTGGGCCTCCTGGCCCGCAGCACGCCCTACGACCTGGCCCGCTGGCACGAGGACTTCATGGCCGAGGTGATCCGCCCCGCCATCTCCGACCAGGCCATCGCGCTGGTGCGCGAGCACCTGGAGGCGGGCGACCTGTGCGCCATCGCCACCTCGACCAACACCTTCGTGACCGCGCCCATCGCGCGCGCCTTCGGCATCCCCGTGCTGCTGGGCACCGAGCCGGAATACACCGCCGGCCGCTACACCGGCCGCATCCAGGGCATCCCGTGCTTCCGCGAAGGCAAGGTGGTGCGCGTCAACCAATGGCTGGCCGGCCACGGCTGGCAGTTGTCGGATTTCCGGCAGTCTTTCTTCTATAGCGACTCGATGAACGATGTCCCGCTGCTCGAAGCGGTGACCGACCCGATCGCTGCCAACCCATCCGCCGCGCTGCGCGAACTGGCGCGCGAACGAGGCTGGCGCATCACGGACCTGTTCGCATGATCAAGAAGCTCATCAGCAAGCTCTTCACCCCCCGCGCGGCGCGCCCCATCCTGAGCGTCAAGCGGCATGCGCCGCTGCGCGTGCCCCAGGCCAAGCACGGCATCGACCGCCGGCTGGTCTCGCGCCATGCGATCAAGGTCTGCGACGTGCTGCACGAGAACGGCTTCGAGGCCTACATCGTCGGCGGCGCCGTGCGCGACCTGATCGTGGGCGCCCAGCCCAAGGACTTCGACGTGGCCACCAACGCCACGCCGGAACAGATACAGCCGCTGTTCCGCCGCGCCCGCATCATCGGCCGCCGCTTCCGCCTGGTGCACGTGGTGTTCGGCCAGGAGATCATCGAAACCTCCACCTTCCGCGCCTCGGGCTCGGACGAACAGACCACCGACGAACACGGCCGCATCCTGCGCGACAACGTCTTCGGCACGCTGGAGGAAGACGCCGCGCGGCGGGACTTCACGCTGAACGCGCTGTACTACGACCCCGCCACCGAGATCGTCATCGACTATCACGACGGCGTGGCCGACCTGAAGAAGAAAACCGTCAGCATCATCGGCGACGCGTCCAAACGCTACCGCGAGGACCCGGTCCGCATGCTGCGCGGCATGCGCTTCGCCGCCAAGCTGGACTTCGCCATCGCGCCGTCCACGCTCGCGCCCATACGCGAGATGGCCCACCTGATCGAGAACGTGCCTGCGTCGCGTCTGTTCGACGAGATGCTGAAAATGCTGACCTGCGGCCACGCGCTGGACTGCCTGCGCCGGCTGCGCGCCGAGGGCCTGCACAAGGGCCTGCTGCCGCTGCTGGACGTGGTGCTGGAACAGCCGGGGGGCGAACGCTTCGTGAAGCTTGCCCTGGAACGCACCGACGTGCGCGTGCGTAGCGGCAAGTCGGTCAGCCCCAGCTTCCTGTTCGCCGCGCTGCTGTGGCAGCAGGTCAACCACCGCTGGCAGCAGTACCGCGCCGACGGCGAACTGCCCATGCCCGCCCTGGGCATGGCCGTGGATTCCGTGCTGGACGACCAGACCGAGAAGCTCGCCATCCAGCGCCGCTTCGTGTCCGACATGCGCGAGATCTGGTTCATGCAGCCGCGCTTCGAGCGGCGCCAGAGCAAGGGCGCCTGGCGCATGCTCGAACAGCCGCGCTTCCGTGCCGCCTGCGATTTCCTGCAATTGCGCGCCGCCGCCGGCGAGGTCGACAGCGCGCTGGCGCAATGGTGGATGGACCTGGCCGACGCCAGCGACGCGGCGCGCGCCGAGATGCTGGAAGACCTGGCCCGCCAGCCACGCGCGGCCGGGGAAGCCACGGCTCCCCGCAAGCGCCGCCGGCGCAGCGGCCGTTCGCGCCAGGGGGGCCCGGCCGAGGGCGGACCGGAAGGCGGCACCCCGGTAGCCGGATGAACGCACCCGCCTGGCAGACGGCCTGGGTGGGATTGGGCGCAAACCTGGGCGACCCGGCCGCCACCCTGCGCGAAGCGCTGGCCGCGCTGGCCGCCCATCCCCAGGTGCGGCAGGACGCGCTCTCCCGCTTCTACCGCACCGGGCCGATCGACTCCAGCGGTCCCGACTACGTCAATGCCGTCGTGCGCCTGCGCACCACGCTGCCTCCTCTGGCGCTGCTGGACCTGCTCCAGGACATCGAACGGCGCCACGGCCGCGAACGCCCCTATCGCAACGCTCCCCGCACGCTGGACCTGGACCTGCTGGCGGTCGACGGCCAGCGCCTGGACACGCCCCGGCTGACCCTGCCCCACCCCCGCATGCACCAGCGCGCCTTCGTGCTGCGCCCGCTGTCGGACATCGATCCGGGCATGACGCTGCCCCAGGGGCCGGTGGACGAACTGCTGCGCGCCTGCGCGGACCAGGCGGTGTTTCCGCTGGACTAGAAGCGGTCGTTGCGCTGGGCCAGGTCGTGTTGACGCCAACGAATGAAGATTGCATGCATATTCGCAGGTGCTCAATGCGATCCTGTACTCGGATCACGCACAAAAATACTTGACATTCCCATAGTGTCAAGGCGGAGCATCAAGCCTTGATCTGGCGCGAGGGGAACAGCATGAATCCGCATCACCATGACCATCATCAGTCTGGAGAACGGAGTGATGCGTCGGCTGGCACCATTTACACCTGCCCCATGCACCCCGAGGTGCGGCAGGACCACCCCGGCAATTGTCCCAAGTGCGGCATGACGCTGGAGCCGATCATTCCGCTGGCCGAGGAAGGCAACAGCGAGCTGATCGATTTTCAGCGCCGCTTTTGGTGGACGCTGCCCCTCACTCTGATCGTGACCGTCCTGGCCATGCTCGGCCATCGTCTGGGCTGGTTCGCCATGGCCACCCAGACCTGGGTCGAATTCGTGCTGTCGCTGCCCGTGGTGCTGTGGACAGGCTGGCCCTTCTTCGTGCGGGGCTGGCAATCGATCGTCCACCGCAGCCCGAACATGTGGACCTTGATCGCCCTGGGCTCGGGCGCCGCCTTCGTCTACAGCGTGGTCGCCACGGTGGCGCCGGGCGCTTTCCCCGACTCGTTCATGTTCATGGGCCGCGTGGCCGTCTACTTCGAAGCAGCGGTGGTCATCATTTCCCTGACCATGATGGGCCAACTTATCGAGTTGAAGGCACGCTCCCAGACCTCGGCGGCCATCAAGTCCCTGCTGGGCCTGGCGCCAAAGACTGCGCGGCGCATCAACGCGGACAGCAGCGAAGAGGATGTGCCGCTCAACCATGTTCATGTCGGCGACCTGCTGCGTGTGCGCCCTGGCGAGAAAATTCCGGTCGATGGCATCGTTACCGAAGGCAGCAGCGCGGTCGATGAATCCATGCTGACCGGCGAACCAGTGCCAGTGACCAAGCGTGCCGGTGCCCCGTTGATCGGGGCCACGCTGAACACCAGCGGCGCGCTGATCATGCGGTCCGAGAAAATCGGCGCGGCCACCATGCTGTCGCAGATCGTGCAGATGGTCGCCTCGGCCCAGCGCTCCAAGGCTCCCATGCAGCGCATGGCCGACGTGGTGGCGGGCAAGTTCGTCGTGGCGGTGGTGCTGATCGCCATCGCTACCTTTCTGGCCTGGGGCCTGTTCGGGCCGGAGCCCAGCTGGGTGTTCGGGCTGATCAATGCCGTGGCGGTGCTGATCATCGCCTGTCCCTGTGCTCTGGGCCTGGCCACCCCCATGTCGGTGATGGTGGCCACCGGGCGCGCCGCCACGCAGGGAGTGCTGTTCCGCGATGCCGGTGCCATCGAGAAGATGCGCGAGGTGGACACCCTCATCGTGGACAAGACCGGCACACTGACGGAAGGCAGACCCGCGTTCGACACCGCCGTTGCGGCGCCTGGCTTCACGCCCGATGAGGTTCTGAGGCTGGCGGCCAGTCTGGACCAGGGCAGCGAACACCCGCTGGCAGATGCGATTGTCAGCGCAGCGCGAGCCAAGGGCCTGCCGCTGGCCAAACCGGCCGATTTCGAGTCGGACAGCGGCATCGGCGTGCGCGGCACGGTCGAGGGACGGCGGCTGGCATTGGGCAACACGGCCTTGATGGAGCAGGAAAGCGTGGCGGTTTCGTCCCTGCAGGCTGACGCAGAGCGCCTGCGCGGTGAAGGCGCCAGCATCATGCACCTGGCTGTCGACGGGCGGTTCGCGGGCATTCTGGCGGTGACCGACCCCATCAAAGCCAGCACGCCCGGCGCCATCCGAACCCTGCACGCCAGCGGTCTGCGCATCGTGATGGCGACTGGAGACGGTCTCACCACCGCCAAGGCCGTAGCGGCCAAGCTGGGTATCGATGAAGTGCATGGCGAGGTCAAGCCCGCCGACAAGCTGGCGCTGGTGGCGCGGCTGCAGCAAGAAGGCCATGTGGTTGCCATGGCGGGAGACGGCATCAATGACGCTCCCGCACTGGCAAAGTCCGACGTCGGGGTCGCCATGGGCACGGGCACTGACGTGGCAATGAACAGCGGTCAGATCACGCTGATCAAGGGCGACCTGCGCGGCATCGCGGCGTCGCGCGAGGTCTCCATCGATACGGTGCGCAATATGCGGCAGAACCTGATGTTTGCCTTCGTCTACAACGGTATTGGCGTACCGATTGCCGCCGGGGTTCTGTATCCGTTCACTGGCTGGCTCCTGTCGCCAATGATTGCGGCACTGGCGATGAGTCTGAGCTCGGCTTCGGTGATCTTCAATGCGCTGCGGCTGCGTGGCACGAAATAAGCGGCCTGCGCTGCATTCCTGGTAGAAGCGCTATCCTGGAGCCTCGGGCAACCAACCGCCTACCCGCCATGAACACGACCCCGCTCTTTCCGCTCAGCCGGGCGCTGTATCCCGAGGGCGTGCTGCACTTGCGCATCTTCGAGATCCGCTACCTCGACATGATCAAGCAATGCATCGCCGACCAGGCCTCGTTCGGCGTCGTGCCGCTGCTGGCCGGCCACGAGGTCCGCACGCCCGAAGGCACCGAGGTCCTGGCCGATTTCGGCACCATGGCGAAGATAGAACAGTGGGATGCGCCCATGCCAGGCCTGCTGCAACTGCGCTGCGTGGGAACGACCCGCTTTCGCCTGGTGTCGAGCGAACAGGGCAAATACGGTCTCTGGGTCGGGCAGGTCGAACCGCTGGCCGACGATCCCGTGGTCCCCATCCCGGATGCCCTGCAACCCGCGGCCAATACGCTGGGCCGCCTGATCGCCGACATCCAGCAGCATCAAGGCCCCCGCGCGGACCTGCCGATCGCGCCCCCCTTCCGGCTGGACGAATGCGCATGGGTGGCGAACCGCTGGGCGGAAATGCTGCCGCTGCTGCCGCCGCAACAGCGGCATCTGCTGGCCGACGACGATCCGGAAAGCCGCCTGGGCCAGATCCAGGACATCCTGAAACGGCGCAAGCTGCTGGTCGAATGAAAACCCCTCAGCCCGCGACCATTTCCATGGCCGGCTCGAGCCCCCTCTGGCGCATCGCGGCCTCGAGGCCGGCGCGCACCTGCGGCCATTCCTGGTCGATGATGCTGTACAGGGCCGAATGCCGCCTGCGCCCGTCGGGCATGATGCGGTCGTTGCGCAGGATGCCTTCCAGCCGGGCGCCCAGCCGCTCGATGGCGCGGCGGGACTGCTGGTTCAATTCATCGGTCTGCAGTTGCACGCGCTGGCAGCCCAGCCCTTCGAAGGCATGGCGCAGCATCAGGTATTTGGCCTCGGTGTTGACGAAGGTCCGCTGCCACGAACCGCCTATCCAGGTGTAGCCGATCTCCCGCTTGCGATGCTCGGGCTCGATGCGGCAATAGCGGGTCGAGCCGACCACCCGGCCGTCCTCGCGCAGCGTGGTGGCGAAGGGCATGGACTCGCCCGTGCCGCGGGCGCGCAGCGCGGCCTCGATGTAGGCCTCGGCCGCTGCCGGCTCGGCAGGGATCTGGGTGTAGGGGGTGCGCCACGCGTCCTGGTCCCGCGCCGCCGCCGCCAGCGCCGCGGCATCCCCGCGCGCCAGGGGTCGCAGCACGACCAGGTTGCCGATTAATGAGTACTGCGACATCGCCATGCCCGCCTGTGCCTGAACCTTCGACCTCGCATTGTAGACAGGAGCCGCTCCGGCGCTCACTCCGAGGCCAGCCTGTCGAGCAGGTCGATGAGCCGCTGCGTGGCCGGCGTGAGCGGCCCGTGGGGATAGGTGATGCCGAGCTGCCGGGTCATGGTCGTTTCCTTCAGCGGGACCTCCCGCAGCATGCCCCGTGTCTTCGGGTGCTCCAGCGTCAGCCGGGACAGGAAGCACAGCAGGTCGGTCGAGCCGATCAGGTCGTGGATGGACGGCAGGGAGTTGGTTTCGATGTGGGGCGTGGGCTTGGGCAGGCCGCGCGCCGCGAAGGCGCTGTCCAGCCATTTCCGGCTGGACACGGGCGGCGTGGGCAAGATCCAGTGGTAGCCCTCGAGATCGCGCAGGCGCGGCGCGCGCAACTCGAAGATGGGGTGCTCCTGGCGTGCGGCAACCACCACGGTATCGTCGATGAAGCCGCGGCAGGCGAACTCGCTGTCGTTCTCGACGACGCCCACGATCATGTCCAGGCGTTCTTCCCGTATCTGCTCCTTCAGGAAGTAGCTGGTCCCGATCATAATTTCCAGCGACACCTTGGGAAGGTGCCGCAGCGCCAGGTTGCAGAGCCTGGGCAGCAGGTAGTCGGCGGTGATGGGTCCGCAGCCCACGCGGACCTTGCCCGCCGAGCCCGCCACGAAGTCCTTCATGTCGCTCAGGGTGCGGTCGTTGGTCTCGCGGATTTTCCGCGCCCGCAGGTAGAACTCCTTGCCCACCGCCGTCAGCACCAGGCCCCGCCCCTTGCGCTCGAACAGGTCGGCGCCCAGCTCTTCCTCCAGGCGCTGCACGCACTTGGTCAGGGCCGGCTGGCTGCGGTGCAGGACCTCGGACGCCTGGCCCAGGTGGCCCAGTTCGGCGATGACCTCGAAGTAGCGCAGGTCCCGGATCTCGATATTCAATTCATTCCTCGCAGGAATTGATTAATCAAAATTATCGAATAGATATTCATATTACGCTCGGATGTAATGGCGCGAAAGCTCAGCCTGAGCCGCAACGAGACGCGCCACATGTCCCATACCGTATTCGTCACCGACATCACCCTGAGTCCCGCCGGACGGCGGGTCCTGGACCAGGCGGGATGCCGCGTCCTGTTCATGAACCGCGCGGGCTGCGTCGAGGAGGTCGAGGCGGTGCTGGCCCGCGAGCCCGTGGACGCGGTGATATCGCGCACCGTCGACCTGCCGGCCGGCGCGATCGCGGCCTGCCCCACGCTGAAGGTCGTGTCCAAGCATGGCGTGGGGGTAAGCAACATCGACGTGCCGGCCTGCTCGTCCCGCGGCATCCCGGTCATGGTGACGCCCGGCGCCAATGCCCGCTCGGTGGCCGAGTTGACGCTGGGCCTGATGCTGGCCGCCGCGCGCGGCATCGCTCACATGGACGCCGAGATGCGCGCCGGACGCTGGACCCGGCTGCGGACCGGTGTCGAGCTGCGCGGCAGGACCCTGGGCCTGGTCGGCTATGGGCAGGTGGCCCGCCTGGTCGCCGCCTATGGCGCGGCCCTGGGCATGCGCGTGATGGCCTACGACCCGCATGTCCGTCCGGCGCCGGACGACGGCGCCGAGATGCTGTCCGACCTGGATGAGCTTTTACGGGCCTCCGACGTGCTCAGCCTGCATGTCCCCCTGACCCCCGCGACGCGCGCCTTCATCGGCGCCGAACAACTGGCCCGGCTGCCCGAGGGCGCGATCCTGATCAATACGGCGCGCGGCGAAGTCGTGGACGAGGCGGCCCTGGCCGATGCCCTGGTCCACGGCCGCCTGCATGCGGCGGGCCTGGACACCCTGGCCGTCGAACCCATGGCGCGGGGCAACCCGCTGCGGCACTTGCCCAACGTGGTGCTGACGCCCCACGTCGGCGCCTCGACGCCGGCGGCGCTGGCCGCCATGGCGCAAGGCGCGGCCCGCAACGTTCTGGACTATCTCACCCGGGGCATCCTGCCCGAGGGCTGCGTCGTGAACATCACCGATCTGTCGAACACCCACCAAGGAGACAAGCATGTCCGGCAATAAGACCTGGCCGCCCGGCTACAGCATCGAGGAAATGCCGCGCCACCTGGACCCCGGGCTGATCGCCCGGTTTTCCGACGTCCCGGTGGCGGTGGCCGGCGACTGCATGGGGCGATCGCTGGGCGCCATGGGCCTGAAGGCCTATCACGACAATCTGCGCCTGGGTCTCTGCGGTCCCGCGTTGACCGTACAGGTACGCCCCGGCGACAACCTGATGATCCACAAGGCCCTGATGATGGCCCAACCCGGCGACATCATCGTCGTCGACGGCGGCGGCGACCTGACCCAGGCCTTGATCGGCGGCCTGATGCGCACCACCGCGCTGGCACACCGGATCGGGGGCTTCGTCATCGATGGCGCCATCCGCGACCTGGTCGAGTGGGCCGATGGACGCATGCCCGTGTTCGCGCGGGGGCATACCCATCGCGGTCCCAGCAAGGAAGGCCCGGGCCGCATCAACGCGCCCATCGCCTGCGCGGGGCTGGCGGTCCTGCCCGGCGACCTGGTCATGGGCGATGCCGACGGCGTCATCTGCATTCCCGCCCGCGAGGCGGAGGCGCTGTTGCCGCGCGCGCAGGCGCACCTGCAGCGCGAAGACGCCATCCGGCGTTCCAACGAGCATGGCACGTCGGATCCCGAGCGCTTCGACGCCGTCCTGCGAGCCAAGGGCTTGCCCGTGTAGCACCCTGCTTTCCGATATAAACAATACGAGGAGACAACCATGAATCGCTATCGACAATACGCCGCCGCGACCGCCATGGCCGTATGCGCGCTGGCGGCGGGGTCCGCCGCGCGGGCCGCCGACGCCTATCCCAGCCAGCTCCTGAAACTGGTCGTGCCCTTCCCGCCGGGCGGCGGCACCGACACCATGGCCCGCTTCGTCGCTGCGGCGCTGACGGAAAAGTACAAGTGGAACGTGATCGTGGAGAACCGGCCCGGCGCCGGCGGCATGGTCGGCCTGGGCGCCCTGGCCCGCGCGCCCGCCAACGGCTACAACCTGGCCCTGGGGCAGACCTCCAACCTGTCCATCAACCCCTACCTGTACACCAACGTTTCCTACAACGTCGCCAAGGACTTCGCCCCCGTCGTCTCGGTGGCGTCGCAGCCCATGGTCCTGGTGGTCAGCGCCGACAAGCCGTACAAGTCGGTGGCCGACCTGGTGAAGTTCGCCAAGGCGCATCCCGG
Organism: Pigmentiphaga sp. H8; assembly: GCF_003854895.1. NCBI lineage: Bacteria > Pseudomonadati > Pseudomonadota > Betaproteobacteria > Burkholderiales > Alcaligenaceae > Pigmentiphaga > Pigmentiphaga sp. H8. The sequence continues at coordinate 4,202,876 of NZ_CP033966.1, forward strand.
CAAGCTCTCGGTGGGCAATGCGGGCACCGGCACGGTGGGCGACATCACCGGCCGCTACTTCGCCCACGAGGCCGGCATCGACGTCCTGCACGTGCCCTACAAGGGCGCGGCGCCCGCCATGAACGACCTGCTGGGCGGCCAGGTGGACATCTTCTTCGCCTCGACGCCCGCGGCCATGTCCCAGGTCGACAACCCCAAGGTGCGGATGCTGGCCATCACCACGCTCAAGCCCATTCCGCAGCTGCCCGCCGTCCCGCCGCTGGCCGATACGCTGCCGGGCTTCGAGGCCGCCTCCAAGACCGGCCTGCTCATGCCGGCCGGCACGCCCCAGGCGGCGGTGGATGCCGTCAACAAGGCGGTGAACGACGTACTCAAGAGCCAGGACCTGCAGCGCAAGATCATGGACGAGGGCAACGTGGTGCTGGGGGGAACGGTGCAGGAGTTCACCGACACCATCGCCAGCGATTCCGCCAAGTGGTCCGGGATCATCAAGGACGCCAACATCCAGATCAAGTGACACGCCCATGAGCAAGCCACTGCAGTCCCTGCGCGTCCTCGACCTGACCAACGTGCTGGCGGGACCGTTCTGCTGCCAGCAACTGGCCTTGATGGGCGCGGAGGTCATCAAGGTGGAGGTGCCCGGTTCCGGCGACCTCGCCCGGCAGCTCGGGGCCGACCCCGAACTCAACCGGCGCGGCATGGGCCTGTCCTTCCTGGCGCAGAACGCGGGCAAGCGCTCGGTCACCGTCAACCTGAAACACCGGCGGGGCAAGGAGGCCTTCCTGCGGCTGGTGGCGACCGCCGACGTCGTCGTGGAGAACTTTCGCCCGGGCGTCATGGACCGCCTGGGGCTGGGCTTCGACGTCCTGCGCCGACACCGGCCGCGCCTGGTCTATTGCGCCATCTCCGGCTTCGGGCAAGACGGCCCGCTAAGCGGCCTGCCCGCCTACGACCAGATCATCCAGGGCATGTCCGGCACGATGAGCATCACTGGCGACGAGCGGACCGCGCCCTATCGCGTCGGCTACCCCATCGGCGACACCATAGGCGGCATGACGGCGGCCTTCGCGATCGCCGCCGAGCTGGCCGACGGCGCCCGCACCCAGGCACGCTTCATCGACGTCTCCATGCTGGAATCGGTCATCTCGACCATGGGATGGGTGGTGTCCAACTACCTGAACGCCGGGCACCGGCCCCGGCCGCTGGGCAACGAGAACTTCACCGCCAGCCCCTCGGGCACCTTCAGGACCGGTCGTGGACTGCTGAACATCGCCGCCAACAAGCAGGAACAGTTCGAGGCCCTGTGCCAGGCCGTGGGCCGGCCCGAGCTGGCGCGCGACAGCCGCTACGCCGACCGGCAGGCGCGCCTCGCCCATCGCGATCAGCTCAAGGCGGAGCTGGAACAGGCCCTGGCCGCCCGCCCCGCGGACGACTGGTGGCCCCTGCTTGCCGAGCGGGGCATACCCGCCGGGCCCGTCTACCAGGTGGACGAGATACTGGCGCACCCGCAGATACGCGACCGCGGCCTGATCGGCCGCTTCGCGCAGGTACCCGGCGCGGAACGCGACATCGCGGTCGTGCGCGGGGGATACAAGATCGACGGGCAGCCGCCGGCGGTCGATACGCCGCCGCCCGAACTGGGACAGGACACCGTGGCGCTGCTGGCGCAGCTGGGCTATACGGACGACGAGATCGCCGTGATGAAAACCGAGGGGGCCATATGAACGACCACGCCGGCAACGAAGGACAGGCCTGCGGCCAATGGTGGCACACCGGCATCATCGACATGCGGCCCGGCAGCATCCGCTATCGCGGCTATGCGGTGCAGGACCTGATCGGCAACCTGGGTTTCGCGGAAATGATCTGGCTCATGCTGCGCGGCGAGCTGCCCGGAGCCGGGCAAGGCGCCCTGCTGGACGCGGCGCTGATGGCGGCTGTGGACCATGGGCCGCAAGCGCCCAGCATCGCCATCTCGCGCATGGCGATGACCTGCGGGGTCGGGCTGAACAACGCCATGGGCTCGGCGGTCAACGTGCTCGGCGACGTGCACGGCGGCGCGGGCGAACAGGCGGTCGAGCTGTACGGCGACATCGCGCGGCGTCTCGATACCGGCATCGACCTGGCCAACGCCGTGCGCGCCGGACTGGACGACTGCATCGCCCGCCGCGGCAAATACGTACCGGGATTCGGCCATCGCTTCCATCCCATCGATCCGCGCGCGGTACGCCTGATGGCGCTGATGGACGAGGCCATCGCGCAAGGGGTGATCCCGGGCCGCCACGTCGCGATCGCGCGGGCGGTGGAGTCCGAACTCCAGGCGCGCAAGGGGCGCCGTCTTCCCATGAACATCGACGGGGCCACCGCGGCCGTCTACGCCGAACTGGGCTTTCCGGCCGAACTCGCGCGAGGCCTGTTCTGCCTGTCCCGTTCGGTGGGCATCCTGGCCCATGCCTGGGAACAGCACGAGCAGGGCGGACGCAACAAGGGGCCCATCCCCCGGCAGTTCCTGCCGGTGTACGACGGCCACCCACCGCGCGAACTACCGCCCGGCCGTGCCGGTCACGATCCGCGCACGCCGACGGGCGCGCCCGCCAGGTAGGCCTGCACGCCCGCCACGCTGGCCTGGTAGAAGCCCGCGATCGTCTCGCGCGTCGCATAGCCCAGGTGCGGTGTCAGCACGACGTTGTCCAGCCGGGTCAGCGGATGGCCGGCCGGCAGCGGTTCGGTCTCGAAGACGTCCAGCCCCGCGCCGCCCAGCCGGCCCTGCGCCAGCGCCTGGACCAGCGCCGCCTCGTCCACGATCGGCCCCCGGGCGGTGTTGACCAGCAGCGCGTCGGGCTTCATCAGCGCGAGCTCGCGCCGGCCGACCAGATGACGCGACCGTTCGCTCAGGACCACATGGATGCTGAGCACGTCCGACTGCGCGAACAGCTCGTCCTTGTCCACGCGCCGGACCTGGAAGGCGGCCGCCGCCTCGTCGGTCAGGTTGGGACTCCAGGCCACGACCCGCATGCCGAAGGCCTGGCCGATGGCGGCCATGCGCTGGCCCACCCGCCCCAGCCCCAGCAGCCCCAGGGTCTTGCCATCCAGCAGCATGCCGGCGGTACGCTGCCAGGCCCCCTCGCGCACGCCGCGGTCCTCGTAGGCGATGTGGCGGGCGGTGGCCAGTATCAGCCCCCAGGCCAGTTCGGGCGTCGCGTTGGAACCCTGGACGGCCGAGGACACGTGGGACACGACGACGCCCCGCCCGGTCGCCGCCTGCAGGTCCAGCGTGCGATGCGCCTTGCCCGTCACGGTCATGAACTCGAGGTTGGGCAGCCGCTCCAGCAGCGCGCGCGGCATGGGCGTGCGTTCACGCAGGTGGCAGAGGATGTGATACGGCTCGAGCACCTCGGCCGCCTCGTCCGGCACCGCCAGCTTGCGGTCGATCACGTCGATCCGGCACTGCCCTTCCAGCACCGACCAGTCGGCCGAGCGCAGCGCCAGGTGCAGATAGTCGTCCAGGATGGCCAGGCGCTTCATGGCAGGCGCAGGACGCCGACGTCCCCCTCGATGTCCAGGCGCGTGCCGAAGGGGCGGGACAGCCGGGCGACGCGCGCCAGGATGCGATGCGCGTCCTCGCCCCGGGCCAGCACCGGGCGGCCGCGCTGGCCCCGCGGCCGCCCGAACCCCATGTCGATGGGATACAGGTTGACCGCGGCCAGCTTGCCAGCCTCGAACCGGCAGGTGGCCAGACAGCCTTCCCAGAACTCGCGCGTGGCAGGGAAACCCCGGCTGTCGTTGCCGGTGCGCGCGTCCAGGAACTCGGAAGGCGTGGCGGCGGCATCCAGCCCGAACCGGCCGTAGGCCTCGGCGGGAAAGGCATTGATGGTTTCGTTCTGGAAAATGAAATTGCCCAGACTGTGGAAGATGGGCGCGCCCCGGTAGACCTCGACGCCCATGGTCAGGTGCGGGCCATGACCCGCCACCACGTGGGCGCCGGCGTCCACGGCCGCGCGGGCGAACTCGATGGCGAACTGCGCGGACTCTTCCAGCTCCACGTCGGTGGGCGCGGTGCGCTTGCCCGCACTGCCGAACTCGTGGCAATGGAAGGAAAAAATCACCCAGTCCGCCTGTTTGCGCGCCTCGCGGATGAAGCGCAGGTTGGCTTCGGCATCCCTGGCGTCGACCTTGGTCGACACGGCGAAGCCCTTGCCACGGCGGAACTTCGCGCCCAGCAGGGCCACGCTGTCGTCGTCATTGCTGGGCACCTCGTGCGGCGCGTAGAACTGCGAGCGGTGCCGCACCTGCTCCTGCGCCATGCCCAGCTCGTCGCTGATGCGCCGCAGCGCCGCCAGCGATTCGTCGTCCACCGTATAGGACGTGGCGAACCCCAGGGGATTGATGCCAGGGCGGCCGGCGCTGTCGGAGCGCGCGTCGGCCGCGCGATTCCAGGGCCGGTAGAACGACGTGGCCGAGACCAGGCCGACGCGGCCCGCGTTCGTTTCCAGGTAGCCCGGCCGGCGTGCCTCGGCCAGCGTACGGCCCGCGCCGGAGTACGGAATGCCGGCGCGGTCCAGGTGCGCCAGGCTGGCCAGCACCCCCGACACGCCGTAGTCGGTGGCATGGTTGTTGGCGATGGACACGATGTCCAGGCCCATCCACTTCAGGTCTTCCAGCAGGCCCGGCGCGGTGCTCATGGGCGTGCCCTGCGTGAAGTTGGGCACGCCTTCGCCGGACTCGCGCACGGTGGTCTCCAGGTTGCCGAAGCTGGCATCGGCATCCCGCAGCAGATCGACCAGCGCCAGATAGTCGTCTTCGGCGTAAGGCTTCAAGGCCCTGGACAACATCATGTCGCCAACCAACGCCAGCTTGATACGGCCCCGCTCAGCTTCGTACAACATAGGCCCTCCGCCTTACTCGATGCTGCCGACGGTTTCGTAGATCAGCTTGCCCGTGCGCGACGGGAAGCCGCCCCGCACCGCGCCCGCGCGCTGGTCGCGGTAGATGGTGCCCAGGGCCGGGCTCAGGGCGCGGCTGTTGGGCACCGACAGCCACATGCGGAGCAGGTGGCGCTTTTTCTCCGGTTCCTCGAAGTCCTCGAACGCGGTGCGCGAATGCAGCATCATGTGGTTGTTCAGGAATTGCAGGTCGCCCGGCTGGAACATCATCGAGAAATGGAAGTCGGTGCTGCCAGACAGGCTGTCGAGGAAATCCAGCGCCTCTTCCTGGATGGGCGTCAGGCGCGGCACGTCGGGAAAGCGCTGGGCCGAGCGGATGTGCGTGCGCACGTAGCGGCACGAGAACTTGCCGTCATGCATCGAGAACACGGGCTGCTGGTAGTACGGCGGTTGCCCGGGCTCTTCCTGTCCCTGCCAGCTCCAGTAGAACGGCTGGTACAGCACCTCGAGCAGGTCGGGACGCTGCTTCAGGATCTCGTTGTGGATGGCCTGCGAACTGGCGATCATGCTCAGGCCGCCGCTGCGCGCGGTGCGCAGCACGAACAGCGCCACCACGTCGCAGGAATCGGTGTGGTAGGTCAGCTTCTGGTTCGAGGTATAGCCCCGGCCCTGCGGGCTGTTGATGTCGATGCCCAGGTTGCGCACGTCGCCCAGGATGTCGCCCTTGGCGCTTTGCGAGACGGCCGTGCCCATGTGCTGGCCAACACCCCAGTAGATGATGCGCAGGTCGTCCTTGCTGTAGCGCTCGGCCTGGATGCCGCGCAGCAGTTGCAGGCCCAGGCCGTTCTCGATCTGCTCGCGGGTATGGGCGATCACCTTCGATACCGTCGGCAGCGGGAAGTCCTCGCGCGTCATGGTCGAGATGAGCTTGCCCCGCGCGCGCACGTTGCGCAGCGCGGCGTCGATCTCGTCGATCTCGGCCGGAGTGAACTCGTACACCCAGGCCTTGCTGTCCTTGATTTCGGGGCCGCGCCAGGTGGCCGGTCCGGTGATGGCTGCACGCATGAAAAAATCTCCTGAAGGAACCGGCGTCAGTCGATGCTGATGCCGGTCGAATGGATCACCTTGCCCCATCGGGCCACTTCTTCCTTGATGAAACGGTCGGCCTCGGCCGGGCTGCTGGCGATCAGGTCGCGCGCATCCAGGCCCTTGATGTCCTTGCCGGCGCCGTTGGTCATCAGTTCCTCGCGTATCGCCGCCGACACCTTGGCGACGATGTCGGCCGGCGTGCCCGGCGGCGCCACCATGCCGGTCCACGACACCGAGATGAAGCCGGGCATGGTCTCGTTCAGCGTGGGCACGTCCGGCAGGGCCGGATGGCGCTTCTCGCTGCCGATGGCCAGCACGCGCAGCTTGCCTTCGCGGATCTGCGGCAAGGCGGTGGCCAGGCCCTGGAACATCACTTCCACCTGTCCGGCGATCAGATCGGCATAGGCGGGCGGACCGCCCTTGTAGGGGATGTGGACCATGTCGATGCCGGCCGTCATCTTCAGCAGTTCGCCGGCCAGGTGCGGCGTGGAACCGGTGCCGCCGGAGGCGAAGTTGAGCTTGCCCGGATGGGCCTTGGCATAGGCGATCAATTCCTGCAGCGTCTTCGCCGGCACCTTGGGATTGACCAGCAGCACGTTCGGATTGGCGGCGATGATGGACACCGGCACGAAACGGTTCGGGTCGTAGGCGAGCTTCTTGTAGAAGCTCTGGTTGATCGCGATCGCCGTGGGCGGCGACACCAGGAAGGTGTAGCCGTCGGGCTCGGCGCGGTAGACGGCCTCGCCGCCGATGTTGCCGTTGGCGCCGGCGCGGTTCTCCACCACCACCGGCTGGCCCCACTTCTTCTGGATCCCCTCGCCGGCCAGGCGCGCCAGGGTATCGGCGGCGCCGCCGGCGGGCACCGGCACGATCACCTTGATCACCCGCTCGGGATAACCGGCCGCCATCGCGGCACAGGGCAGGGCCAGCGATGCGGCCGCCAGCAGCCGCCGCACGATGTGCTTGGACATAGTGTTGTCTCCTTGTGTGTCGGCGCGTCCATGCGCCGTGTTCGTCTGGGGTCCCGCGCGTCAGCCGCGCAGCACCTGTCCGCGCTGTCCGCCGCCGCCCAGCGTCAGTGGCGCGCTCCGGTACCAGTGGCCGCCCTCCAGCGCGGCATGGGCGGAAAACACCGCCAGGCTGCCCGGCGGCAGGGGCACGAATTCCTGTTCATGGGTGCGGGCCAGGCTCAGGGGCTGCACGCCCGTGCACGACTCCAGCGCCCAGCGCGACGCGTCTGCCGGCGCAGCGGGCAGCCCGTCGGCGCCGTGTCCGGCCAGGCGCGACAGGCTGTCGTCGAACCAGGCCCGGGCCGCTTCCCAGCCCGCGGGCGCCGCGCCGCGGGCATGGCTGCCGCCCAGGCGGATCCAATGGCCCTTGTAGGCCACCGACAGTTCCAGGGCATAGGCCGCGCCCAGCGGAAACTCTCCTTCCAGCCGGCCCAATGCGCCGGCGCGCGACAGGTCGGGCGCAACGCGATAGAGCACTTCCTCGGCGCCGGCGGCGCGTGCGCTGGCCTCGATGGCGGCCGCCAGCGTGGAAGTGTTCCGGACATCGTCCGGCACCTCGGCCACGGCCCCCCGGGCGATGGCCAGCGCACGATCGGCCAGCGCCAGTTCTTCCTTGCCGCAGGGCTGGCGCACCGCGGCGAACATGGGCGCGGCATCGACGATGGCTTCGGCTCCCCAGGCCTTCATCAGCGGCAGGGCCACCGCCGCCGGCAGGGCGTCCAGGCCGACCACGCCCAGGCGCGCGCCGGGCTGCACGCCCTTGCCGGCCAGCATGTCGAGCACGCCCTGGGCGAGCCGGGGCGCGGATACGACCTCGCCCAGGTGCGAGACTTCGCGTATCCAGCCGTGCACGCGCGGCGTGAGCGACGCCAGCAGGACCGGCGCCTCGTCCGGCAGCACCAGCAGCATGGCCTCGCTCCAGTACGGCGTGAAATGGGTCAGCCAGTGCACGGCGGCCGGCTCGGCGAACGAGGTGTAGGCCAGCACGGCCGCCAGGCCCTCCCGCTTCATCCCCGCCCGCAGGCGCGCAACGCGCTCGTCCAGCACCGAGGCCGGCAATTCTTCCCGCGACCAGCTCATGAGTCCGCGACGCATAAACGAATCCTTCCGTGAATATCGAATCAGGCCAGGCCGGCCGGGGCGCTGCGCAGCTCGCGCGGCGTGCGGGTCAGCACCTTGCAGCCGTCGGCGGTCACGCGCACGGTGTCGCCCAGCACGATGTAGCCGGCCACCGGGTGGTAGGTGTTGGGATGGACGACCAGGGTCATGTCGGGCTCCAGCACCAGGTCGACGTCTTCCAGCACGTGCGGGCCGTCGACGTAGAGCCCCATGCCGTGGCCGCGCACGCGGGTGTACTTGGAGGTCACGTATTCGCCCAGGCCATGGCGGCGGAAGATGTCGTTCTGCGCGCGCGCCACGTCGCCATGGGTATTGCCCGGCTTCACCGCGGCGATGCCCGCCTCCAGCGCGTCCAGGTACACCTGGTAGGAATCGAGCTGTTCGCGCGTGGGCGTGCCCAGCACCAGGGTGCGGCAGATCTGCGCGTAGTACCCGTCCAGGCAGGGCGTGAGTTCGGTCGTGACCAGGTCGCCCGCGGCCAGCCGGCGCTCGCCCGGCGGACGCATGGTGCGGACTTCCTTGCCGCCCGACCCCATGATCATGAAATTCTCCGGACAGCCCTGGGTCCGCAGCCAGGCCTCGAGCTCGCCCACCAGCTCGAATTCGCGCTTGCCCACCCGGGCGGCCGCGCGAAAGACCTCGTAGCCTTCGTCGGCCAGGCGCACCGCCTGCTCGACGCGGTCGGCCTCGGCGGCGGTCTTGCGCACCATCAGGCCGTCGAGCATGGCGGTGGCCGCCTGCATGCCCGCGCCCGCGGCGCCGCGCGCCAGCAGGGCCGGGGTCGAATGCGCGGGCGCGAGGCCGGTGCGCTCGGGCCGGGCGGCATCCAGCGCCTGCCGTGCGCGGGCCAGCAGGTCGGCGCGCCACTCCACCTTCAGGCCGGGTTGCTCGGCCGCGATACGCTCGGCCTCGGCCGGGGTCTCGACCATCAGCCAGGCGTCGCTGGCGGTAACGAAGGCCACGGCCTGGCCTTCCATGGGCGTCACGTCCAGCGCGTAGCGCAAATAATCGCTGCGCCAGGCATTACCCGTCACCACCAGCAGGTCCAGGCCTGCCTGGTCCATGGCGGTCCGCAAGCGGATGCCCCGCTCTTCCCTGAGTTGCGCGCTCATTGCTGTCTCTCCCACCGGCCGGGCGGCGGCGGCCCGGCCTTTCGTGTTCTGGCGCCCGCACGCGGCGGGCTCTCGTCATGGACGACAGAATACGTAGGCTAGCTATAGACAACAAATACAATTTTCTCCACCAGCTATCGTAAATATTGATATGCTGGCGCCATGAACCTGCGCACGCTCAAACGCTTCCTGGCCATCGCCGAACTCGGCAGCATCAACAAGGCGGCCTCGCACCTGAACGTCTCGCAGCCGTCGCTGACCAAGGACCTGCAGGACCTGGAAGAAGCCCTGGGGGTGGAGCTGTTCACCCGCAACGCGCGCGGCGTGAGCCTGACGTCCTTCGGCGAAACCATCTATACCCGCGCCAGGCTGGTCGACGCCGAGTTCCGCAAGCTGGAAAGCGAAGCGCGCGCGCTGCGCGACGTATCGATGGGCGAGGTCAACGTGGGTGTGGTGCCCGGCCTGCTGCAGAACCAGATCCTGCCCAAGGCCACTTTGAACCTGACGCAGCGCGCCCGGCGGCTCACGGTGAACTATCGGTTCGGCCATCGCAGCAGCATGCTGGGCCCGCTGCTGCGCGGCGACCTGGATTTCGTCATCGTCGGCATCGAGGACGACGAATACGCCGACGAACTGGTGTCCGAGCCGCTCTTTCCCGATCGCACCGCGCTGTTCGTGCGCGCCAGCCATCCGGTGCTGGAAACCTTCGACGGCACCGGCACCCACCTGGCCGACTACCCCTGGCTGGTGCTGTCGGAATGCTCGCAGCTGGAAGTCACGCTCAGGCAGATGATGCGCGCGCAGGGTACGCCCTTCGCCAACAACGTGATCCGCACCGATTCCTTCTATTTTTTCCGCTCGACGCTGGTGGCCAGCGATTGCATCGGCCTGGCCCGCTACGACTCCGCGCGCCTGGAGAAACACACCGGCAACATCGTGGAACTGCCGCTCCAGCCGGCGGTGGGCAAGAAGCTGCTGAGCACGCACATGATAGGCGTCGCCTACCGGCGCGACACCATGCTGTCGACCGCCAGCAAGGCCCTGATCCAGGAGATCCGCCACCTGACGGACGACCTGTTGCAGCAGGAGATCACGACCGACATGCGAACAGGGGCCGCCATTGCGCCAGCTTCTGCTCGAAGCCATACATCGCGGCCGCCGGCGACGAAGAAGGCAGCCGGAACACGCGGTAGCCGTAATCGGCCAGGTGATGGCCCAGCTTCCACGACAGGCCGCCGTTGAAGCCTATGCACTCGAGCCGCGGCGCGTGTTCCTTCAGGTAGGCGGCAAGCGGATTGACCTCGGCCTGGGTCACGGCGGCATCCAGGCTGCCCTGGCGCCTGCAACTGGCGACGACATCCCAGATGCCCACGCGATGCCGGATGGCGACGCGCAGGCGTTCCTCGTAGGGCATCAGGTGCAGTGCCTCGACATCCAGGCAGGCGCCCAGCAGGCGCCAGAACTGGTTGCGCGGATGGGCGTAATACTGCCCCATGTTCAACGAAGCCACGCCCGGGAAACTGCCCAGCAGCAGTACCCTGGCATCGGGCGCCAGGACCGGCGGAAAACCGCTGAGCTGGGGCTGCGCCGCGGCGCTCACAACCGCTCCAGCTCCGGCACCAGCGAACGCGCCCATTTGCGCGCCGGCAGGCCGTAGCGGTTCTCGACCTCGTCGGCGCGGGCCAGCAGCGCCTGCGCGTCGATGCGCAAGGCCGGGCCGGCCAGGGCGATCGCCACCCGGTTGCCTTCCTCGATTTCCGGCAGGACCGCCACGCGCCCCTCGAACGCCTCGTCCAGGTTGCCGTGATTGTGCTCGTAGCTGTCGTGCGCGCCGAACAGATTGACGGTCACGATGCCGGCCTGGCTGGCGTTGGCGCTGACCACCCGCCGGCAGCCGCGGTAGAACTCGACGGAATCGCGTACCGGGCCGCGCGCGGCATGGTCGTACAAGTCCACCATCAAGGCGCGGCAACTGCCGCGGTTGGCGATGTCCTCCACCCACGCGCCCGCGTCGTCATGGGTCACCCTGAAACGCTCGTTGTCGGCGGGCAGGCGGAAATAGGCGCGGCAGGCGGCGGTCACGCTGGGATTCCATTCCACCGCATGCACCAGGCTGTCGGTCTGCTTCAGACAGAAGCGCGTCAGCGACCCCGCGCCCAGCCCCAGCGTGCCGATGGCCTGCTCGCCGCCGGCCTCGGGCGGATCGAGGAACAGCAGCCACGCCATCATCTGGCGCGTGTACTCCAGCTCCAGCACGAAGGGGCTGCGTATCCGCATCGCGCCCTGGATCCAGGGACTGCCGAAATGCAGGTAGCGAACGCCCTGCTCTTCCGAGAACGTCGGTTCGTCGAGCTCACTGGGACCGGCGGTCCGCCGCCGGTCCAGCCCGGACCGTTGCGCCCCGCGGCTCAAGAGGCCTGGCTCAGCAGCAGGTTGTTCATGCTGCGCACGAACGCGGCCGGATCCTCCAGCGCCGCGCCCTCGGCCAACAGGGCCTGGTCCAGCAACAGCCGGGCCCATGCGCCGAAGTCGGCCTCGCCGGCCTGGCGCACGCGCGCGATCAGCGGATGTCCCGGGTTGATCTCCAGGATGGGGCGCGACTCGGGCGCGGCCTGCCCGGCCGCTTTGAGCAGGCGTTGCAGGTGCTGGCTCATGTCCTGCTGGTCCACCACCACGCAAGCGGGGGAGTCGACCAGGCGGAAGGTCACGCGCACGTCCTTGACCGCCTCGCCCAGCGCGGCCTTCAGCCGCTCGACCACCGGCTTGAGTTCTTCCGAGACCTCGTCCTGCTGCTTCTTCTCTTCCTCGTCGGCCAGCGCGCCCAGGTCCAGGCCGCCTTTGGCGATGGAGGTCAGCGGCTTGCCGTCGAACTCGTTGACGAAGGACAGCATCCATTCATCGACGCGATCGGTCAGCAGCAGGACCTCGATGCCCTTCTTGCGGAAGATTTCCAGGTGCGGGCTGCTGCTGGCCGCGGCGAAGGTCTCGGCCGTGACGTAGTAGATCTTGTCCTGGCCTTCCTTCATGCGGGCCACGTAGTCGGCCAGCGACACCGTCTGCGCGGGCGTTCCTTCCTGCGTGGAGGCGAAGCGCAGCAGCTTCAGGATGCGCTCCAGGTTGGCCGCGTCCTCGCCCACGCCTTCCTTGAGCACCTGGCCGAACTCGGTCCAGAACGTCGCGTAGTCGTCCTTGCGGTTCTCCGCCAAGTCTTCCAGGAGACTCAGCACGCGCTTGGCGCTGCCTTCGCGGATGGCGCGCACGTCGCGGCTTTCCTGCAGGATTTCGCGCGACACGTTCAGCGGCAGGTCGGCCGAATCGATCACGCCGCGCACGAAGCGCAGGTAGCCGGGCAGCAGCTGCTCGGCGTCGTCCATGATGAAGACGCGCTTCACGTACAGCTTGACCCCGTGCTTCTTGTTGCGGTCCCACATGTCGAACGGCGCGCGCCGGGGCACGTACAGCAGCTGCGTATATTCGCTGCGGCCTTCGACCCGGTTGTGGCTCCAGGCCAGCGGCTCCTCGAAGTCGTGCGCCACGTGCTTGTAGAACTCGGCGTACTGCTCGTCGGAGATCTCGGACTTGCTGCGCGTCCACAGGGCGCTGGCCTGATTGACGGTTTCTTCCTCGTCGCGGACGACCTGCTCGGATTTCTCGGCGTCCCATTCCTCTTTCTTCATCAGGATGGGAACGGAGATGTGGTCGGAATAACGGCGCAGGATGTCGCGCAGCTTCCACGACGACAGGAAATCGTCCTCGTCCTCGCGCAGCGTCAGGATGATGTCCGTGCCGCGCCCGGCCTTCTCGGCCGCCGAGATCGTGAATTCGCCGTCGCCGGCCGATTCCCAGCGTATGGCCTGGTCCGCCGGCAGGCCCGCGCGGCGGCTGATGACGGTGACTTTCTGCGCGACGATGAACGACGAATAGAAGCCCACGCCGAACTGGCCGATCAGTTGCGCGTCCTTCTGTTTGTCGCCGGTCAGTTGCTGGAAGAACTCGCGCGTGCCCGAGCGGGCGATGGTGCCCAGGTTGGCAATGGCCTCGTCCCGCGTCATGCCTATGCCGTTGTCGGAAATCGTGATGGTCCGCGCGGCCTTGTCCAAGCCCACGCGGATGGCCGTCTCGCCGTCGCCTTCCAGCAGTTCCGGCCGGTCGATGGCCTCGAAACGCAGCTTGTCGCAGGCGTCGGACGCATTGGAGACCAGCTCGCGCAGGAAGATTTCCTTGTTGCTGTACAGCGAGTGGATCATCAGGTGCAGCAACTGCTTGACTTCGGTCTGGAAGCCCAGGGTTTCGGAGGTGTTGGTCTGACTCATGGCAATAACAAGGCCCATCCCGGCGCGCAGGGTTCAGGCGCGCCAGGCATGGCGGTTGACGAAAGGAAGTTGTCCGATTGGAGCAAAAAGCTCACGCGGCCTAGATAAGGCCGCGCGCACCTTTTTCAAGCATAACAGCCCCCACCCAGACCCAGGGCGCCGCGGATCCGGCTTTGCCGGTCCGCCAGCGCCGCCCCCTTGAGGGGGCGCCCGAAGGGCGTAGGGGGTGGGCTTCCCCTCAGCGCGTAGGGGGGGGCCCCAACCTACTCGTAATGGGTACGCCGGCCAGCAGGAATTCCATCTGGTCGGCCAGGATCCGGCGGTTGCGCAGGATCATGCCTTCCCAGCGATTGGGCCGGTACGGCAGGTAGAGCAGCGGCATGCCGGCCTGCTCGGGGGTGCGGTTGCCCTTGCGCTGATTGCACGAGCGGCAGGCCGTGACCACGTTTTCCCAGGTATTGGCACCGCCGCGCGACTCGGGGCGGACGTGCTCGATGGTCAGTTCGAATTCGGGGAAACAGCCGCCGCAATAGGCGCAGACATGCATGTCGCGCGAGAACAGGCGCTCGCGGCTGATGCTGATGGAGGCGGAACGGTCGCCGCGGAACTCGCGGCCGCGCACGGCGATGATGCTGGCGGTGCTGACGGTGGAGACGAGCCCGGTCAGCCGGTTCGTGCCCCCGCGATAGGTGACGGTGGTGTCCCCCAGTTCCCACGCCACCCTTCCCGCCACGTGCAGGCAGATGGCTTTTTCGATGTCGACCCAATGCACCGGCGTACCGGCGACATCGAGCGCGAGAACCAGATGAGCCACAGTTTTCTCCTAAATGGATTGCCTATCGCTATCTTTCACTGGTTTTTTATACAGCGCATCAATGACCAAATCAAGACAAATGCCGATTCCGCACAACATTCCCCTGCCCACCAAGACAAACAACCCAGGCCCAGGATGCGGTGGATCCGGCTCCGCCGGTCCACCCGCATCGCCCCCTTGAGGGGGCGCCCGAAGGGCGTAGGGGGTGGGCTTCCCTTGCGCGCGTAAGCGCGTAGGGGGGGGTCAATCCCCTGGAGCGCGGATCAGCCAGCGGCCGTCGCGCCAGACCCGGCTCTCGCCGTGGTGCATCACGAAGAACTCGTCGGAGGCGACGCCCGCGTAGCGGCGGGCCCGCGCCAGGTCGCGGGGCGGCTGGTCCAGCGCCTCGTCGGTCAGCTCGAACGTGCCCCAGTGGATGGCCACGGAGGCCCGGGCGCCCAGCTCGCGGTGCGCCTGCACGGCCTCGGTGGGATTCATGTGGTGGCCGCGCATGAACCAGCGCGGCGCGTAGGCCCCTATCGGCAGCGCGGCCAGGTCGAAGGGCCCCATGCGCTCGCCTATGGCGGCGATGTCCCTGGAATAGCCGAAGTCGCCGCCGAACAGGAAATTGAACGCGGGCTCGCGCGTCCGGACCGCCCATGCGCCCCATAGCGAGACGTTCCGGTCGAAGGGCGTGCGGGCGCTCCAGTGCTGCACCGGCAGCAGCGTCAGGATGGCATCGCCCACCACCGTCTGGCCCCACCAGTCCAGCGGCCGCAGATCGGTGGCCTCGGGCACGTACTGGCGGAACCAGACGTCCACGCCCAGCGGCACCATGAAGACGGGCGGGCCGCCGGGCTGGGCCGCCAGCGCCTTGACCGATTCGAAATCCAGGTGGTCGTAGTGGTTGTGCGAGATCACCACGGCATCGATGTGCGGCAGGTCGGCCAGCGCGATGCCGGGAGGCTGGTGGCGCCTGGGCCCCATGAATCCGAAGGGCGAGGCGCGCTCGGAGAACACCGGATCGGTCAACAGGTTGAAATGGCCCAGTTGCACCAGCAGGGTGGAATGCCCGACCCAGCTGACCCGCACGTCGGACGAAGGCTCCTTCAGCCACGCGGTGTCCGCGACGACAGGCGCCAGGGACTCGGTCGGGGGCGGCGGTAGCCCCTGAGCCCAACGGTCGAACTGCCAGCGCCAGAAGTCCAGCGTGCCCGGATGGGCATACGAGTACAGGTTGTGGAACCCGTGCGGCGTATGGTGCGGCTGGGTCGCATCGTAGTACGGGTTGACGGGGGAGCACCCCGCCACCGCGCAGGCCGCCAGGACCGCCGCCACCCCTCGCCGCATCATGGCGCTACAGCACCGGCGACAGCACGGGCTGCTTGGGCTTGGCATCCAGCAGCCGGCCCTTGCGTGCCCGCTTGCCGACGTAGACCGCCAGTCCTGCGCCGGACAGGATCTCTTCGTGCGGCTTGTTGCGGTAGATGCCCGTGATCCGCAGCCCCGCCGGCCCGACCGGCACCACCTGGGCCAGCGTGTCCTTGGGATCGATGTCCATCAGCGCCGTGCCCCGTCCGCCCGACGACAAGGCCTTGACCTCGGCCAGGCCGAACACCAGGAAGCGGCCCTTGTCGGTCAGCAGCGCGAGCGAATCGGCGCCGTCGAACACCGGCACGGGGCGCAGCGGGCTGTCGCCTTCGTCCAGCGTCATGAACTGCTTGCCGCCGCGCTGGCGCGTGGCCATGTCGCCCAGGCGGGTGACGAAGCCGACGCCGCGCTCGGTGGCCAGCAGCCAGCGGCTCTCGGGCGCCGCCGCGATCATGTGCAGGATGCGGGACCCGGCTTCCAGGTCGATCAGCGTGGTCACCGGCACGCCGTCGCCGCGCGCCGAGGGCAGCGCGCTGACCGCCACCGAGTAGACGCGGCCGTTGCTGCCCAGCGCGATCAGCGTGTCGGTGGTCCGGCACTCGAACGCGCCGTAGAGCGCGTCGCCCGCCTTGAACGTGAACAGGCTGGCATCGTGGCCGTGGCCCTGTCGGGCCCGCAGCCAGCCCTTCTGCGACACGATCGCGGTAACCGGCTCGTCGATGACCTTGGCCTCGATGGTGGCGCGCTCGGCCGCCTCGATCAGCGTGCGGCGATCGTCGCCGTACTGCTTGGCGTCGGCTTCGATCTCCTTGACGATCAGGCGCTTGAGCGAGGCCGGATTGGCCAGCAGTTCCTCGAGCTTGCCCTGCTCTTCCTGCAGGTTCTTGAGTTCCTGCTCGATCTTGAAGCCTTCCAGGCGGGCCAGTTGCCGCAGGCGCATCTCCAGGATGTCCTCGGCCTGGCGCTCGGTCAGGTTGAAGGCTTGCATCAGCGCGGGCCGGGGTTCGTCCGACTCGCGGATGACCTTGATCACGGCATCGACGTTCAGGTAGACCACCATGCGCCCTTCCAGCACATGGATGCGGTCCAGCACCTTGTCCAGGCGATGGCGCGAGCGGCGCGTGACGGTCTGGGTACGGAAGGCCAGCCATTCGTCCAGGATCTCGCGCATGGACTTCTGGCGCGGCCGTCCGTCGTTGCCCACCGCCACCAGGTTGATGGGGGCGCTGCTTTCCATCGAGGTGTGGGCCAGCAGCGTGTTGACGAATTCGTCGCGGTCCACGCGCGAGGTCTTGGGCTCGAACACCAGCCGCACCGCCGCGTCCTTGCCCGACTCGTCGCGCACCGCGTCGAGCAGGCCGAGCAGCGCCGCCTTGGTCTGCTGCTGTTCGTTCGAAAGGCTCTTCTTGCCCGCCTTCACCTTGGGATTGGTGAGTTCCTCGATCTCTTCCAGCACCTTCTGGCCGGAGGTCGAGGGCGGCAGCTCGGTCACCACCAGTTGCCACTGGCCGCGGGCCATTTCCTCGAACTTCCAACGCGCGCGCACCTTGATCGAGCCGCGGCCGGTGCTGAGGATCTGGGCGATCTCGGCCCGCGGCGTGATGATCTGGCCGCCGCCGGGATAATCGGGTCCGGGCAGCAGGCCGTACAGCTCGTCGTCGGCGATCTTCGGATTCTTCAACAGCGCCACCGCGGCCTGCGCCACTTCGCGCAGGTTGTGCGGCGGGATCTCGGTGGCCATGCCCACCGCGATGCCCGAGGCGCCGTTCAGCAGCACCACGGGCAGGCGTGCGGGCAACTGCCTGGGCTCCTGGTACGACCCGTCGTAGTTGGGAATGAAGTCGACCGTGCCTTCGTCCAGTTCGTCCAGCAGCAGCCGGGCGATGGGCGTGAGCCGCGCCTCGGTGTAGCGCATGGCCGCGGCGCCGTCGCCGTCGCGCGAGCCGAAGTTGCCCTGCCCGTCGATGAGCGGATAGCGCAGCGAGAACGACTGCGCCATGCGCACCAGCGCGTCATAGGCGGCCTGGTCGCCGTGGGGATGGTACTTGCCCAGCACGTCGCCCACCACGCGGGCCGACTTCACCGGCTTGGCGTTGGAACCCAGGCCCATGGCCTGCATCGCGTACAGGATGCGCCGCTGCACGGGCTTCTGGCCGTCGCTGACGTCCGGCAGCGCCCGGCCCTTGACCACCGATACCGCGTAATCCAGATAAGCCTGTTCCGCATAGCGCGCCAGCGTGATCGCGGCATCGCCGCCCGGCCGCTCGAACAGGCCGGGTTGTTGTTCGTCCGTCATCAAATATCCACCTCGGCGAGGTCGCCTTTCTCTTCCAGCCACGAGCGCCGCTGTGCGGCCTCACCCTTGCCCATCAGCATGTCGAACATGCGCGTGGTCTCGTCCGCGCCGAGTTCGCCGTAGGTGACCGGCAGCAGGCGGCGGGTGTCAGGGTTCATCGTGGTTTCCCAAAGCTGCTCGGGGCTCATTTCGCCCAGGCCCTTGAAGCGGCTGATGCTCCAGGAGCCTTCGCGCACGCCTTCCTTGCGCAGCTTGTCCTCGACCGCGGTCAGCTCGCCCTGGTCCAGGCAATAGAGCTTGCGCGGCGGGCGCTTGCCTTGCGCCGGCACGTCCACGCGGAACAGCGGCGGGCGCGCCACGTACACGTTCCCGGCCTCGACCAGCTTGGGAAAATGCCGCAGGAACAGCGTCAGGAGCAGCACCTGGATGTGCGAGCCGTCCACGTCCGCGTCGGACAGGATGCAGACCCGTCCATAGCGCAGGCCCGACAGGTCGGGATCGTCGTTTGCCCCGTGGGGGTCGACGCCGATCGCCACCGCGATGTCGTGGATCTCGTTGTTGGCGAACAGCCGGTCGCGCTCGACTTCCCAGGCGTTGAGCACCTTGCCGCGCAGCGGCAGGATGGCCTGGAACTCCTTGTCGCGGCCCATCTTGGCCGAGCCGCCGGCCGAATCGCCCTCGACCAGGAAGACCTCGGTACGGGTGGCATCGCTGCTTTCGCAATCGGTCAGCTTGCCGGGCAGCACCGCCACGCCGGAGCTCTTGCGCTTCTCGACCTTCTGCGTGGCCCGCACGCGCGACTGCGCCTGGCGGATGACCAGCTCGGCCAGTTTCTTGCCGTATTCGACATGGGAGTTCAGCCACAGCTCCAGCGCCGGCTTCGAGAAGCCGCCCACCAGGCGCACCGCGTCGCGGCTGTTCAGGCGTTCCTTGATCTGGCCCTGGAACTGCGGATCGAGCACCTTGGCCGACAGCACGAAGCTGGCGCGCGCGAACACGTCCTCGGGCAGCAGCTTGACGCCCTTGGGGCTGAGGTTGTGCAGTTCGACGAAGCCCTTGACCGCGTTGAACAGGCCGTCGCGCAGCCCGGCTTCGTGCGTGCCGCCGGCCGGCGTCGGGATCAGGTTGACGTAGGACTCGCGCACGACGTTGCCGTCCTCGGTCCAGGCCACCACCCACTGGGCGCCCTCGCCGTCGGCGAAGTTCTCGTTGTCGCCGCCGGCGTACTGCTCGCCCTCGAACAGGGGGATGAGCAGTTCGGCGCCGGCCAGCGCCTCGGTCAGGTAGCCGCGCAGGCCCTGCTCGTACAGCCAGGTCTGGGTCTCGCCGGTCTTCTCGACCCGCAGCGTGACCTTCACGCCCGGCAGCAGCACCGCCTTGCTGCGCAAAAGGCGCGACAGCTCGCCCATCGGGATCGCACCGCTGTCGAAATACTTGGGATCCGGCCAGCAGCGCACGCGCGTGCCGCTCTTCTTGCGCGTGGGATCGGAAACCTGCGCGAGTTCCTCGACCACGTCGCCGTGCTGGAACACCAGCCGGTGGGCGGCGCCGTCGCGCCAGACCGTGACCTCCATGCGCGAGGACAGCGCGTTGGTGACCGAGACGCCGACGCCGTGCAGGCCGCCGGAGAACGAATAGGCGCCGCCGCCCTGCTTGTCGAACTTGCCGCCCGCGTGCAGGCGGGTGAAGACCAGCTCGACGACCGGCGCGTTTTCCTCGGGATGCATGCCGACGGGAATGCCGCGGCCTTCGTCCTCGACGGTCACGCTGCCGTCGGTGTGCAGGGTGACCTGCAGATGTTTGCCGTAGCCGGCGAGCGCCTCGTCGGCGCCGTTGTCGATCACCTCCTGCACGACGTGCAGGGGGTTTTCGGTTCGGGTGTACATGCCCGGGCGCTGCTTGACGGGCTCGAGCCCCTTCAGCACCCGGATGGAAGCTTCGTTGTAGCGAGTGGCCAAGTTATCCCCAGCGACTGTGGAAAATGAAGGGTATTTTACGGATGGAGGGCCTAACCATGCGGGTCGAACTGGCACGCCCATTTTTTGGGCACCCATTCCTTCCCCGGCCGGCGGCGTTCAAAAGCCGCACAGGGCCATGAGCCCTTCCCATCCGACGACGAGTTGCGGGCGCAGATAGCCCAGGAAGGCTACCGCAAGCACGGCGCCAAGCAAAGCATAGGCAAGGACCGTCCGCCAGGCGCGCCCGCGCCTCCTGGCTTGCTCGTACCGGCTGGCATCTGCCATGGGCGTCGCTCCTGTTTCCGGCGGGACTCATGCCGGCACCAATGCGCGCTCGCGCACGGGCATGCACAGCGCCGCGGCCATGAGGCCCAGCGCGACCGAGATCCACCAGACCGCATCGTAGCTGCCGGTGGCGACATACAGCTTGCCGCCCAGCCAGACCCCCACGAAACTGCCGATCTGGTGGCCGAAGAATACGATGCCCGTCAGGGTCGAGGCATAGCGCATGCCGTAGATATGTCCCACCAGCGCCGTGGTCAGCGGCACCGTTCCCAGCCAGACCAGGCCGATCAGGGCCGAGAAGGCATACAGCACCGCCGGCGTCAGCGGCAAGAGGATCAGCAGCATGATCGCCGCCGAACGCGTCGCGTACAGCAGCGCCAGCAGGTGCTTCTTGCTGTGGCGGCCGCCCATGCGGCCGGCCCAGTACGAGCCGAACACGTTGAACAGGCCGATGAGCGCGATGGCCAGCGCGCCGTCCGAGGCTTTCAGGCCGCCGTCCACCACGAAGGCCGGCAGGTGCAGCGTGATGAAGGCCGTGTGGAAGCCGCAGACCGCGTAGCTCCAGAACAGGAAGTGGTACGAGCCGTGCCCCATGGCCTGGCGCACCGCCGCGCCCAGCGACTGGGCGCCCGCGACATGCGCCGGCTTGCCCGTCAGGCGGCTGGCCAACGGCACGGCCAGCAGCATCAGCGCCGACAGCGCCCACAGCGCGCCGGTCCAGTCGATATGGTCGATCAGCAATTGCCCGGCGGGCACGACCACGAACTGCCCCATGGACCCGCCCGCGCTGGCGATGCCCATCGCGGTGCTGCGGCCCTCGGGCGGCACGGCGCGCGCCACCACCGGCAGCAGCACGGCGAACGTCGTGCCGGCCTGCCCCAGCCCGACCAGCACGCCGGCGCACAGGTACAGCATGGCCTCGGATCCCGCGTAGCGCGTGCCGACCAGGCCCAAGGCGCACAACAGCGCCGACGCGACGATGGTCCGGCCCGACCCCCATTTGTCGGCCACCGATCCCATCAGGATGGCCGAGACGCCCCACACCAGGTTCTGGATGGCGAAGGCGAGCGAGAACACGTCGCGCCCCCAGCCGTGGACCAGCCCCATGGGCTGCATGAACAAACCGAAGGTCGCGCGCACGCCCATCGCGAACAGCAGCACGAGCGACGCGCAGACGACGATGTTTCCTGAACGGGACGACGGGATCGATGAAGAAAGAGGCTGCGACGGCATGAAGGACTGGACGGTGAAAACCGCGGCGCCGGTGCGTGCGCGACCGGCCACGGCCTGCGCATTGTAGTCGCACCGCTCCCGCTACGCCGGATCGCGGCCCGGCGCCTGGTCCAGCAGGCGTTCGACGATGGCCAGGATCTGCTCCGCGGCGTCGCCGATGTGGCGCTCCAGCACCGATCGGGCTTCGTCGGCCCGCCGGTCGCGGCACAGCGCGACCAGGGCCAGGTGTTCCTGGTGCGCCTGCTGCCGGATCGGGGCATTGACCACCTGGAAGCGGAAATAGCGCTCGGACTTCTCGTGCAGCCCGCGCACGATGGCCAGGGCGGCGGGCCGCTGGGCCGCCCGGTACAGCCCTTCGTGCAATTGCCAGTTCAACTGGCCCCACTGGTCGGGACCCGCGGTATCCATGCGCGCCACGCATTGCTCGGCCTGTGCCAGCTCCTCTTCCGAGATCCGCGAGGCCGCCTCGTGGATCAGCCAGGGCTCCAGGCGCAGGCGGATGTCGAACAATTCCTCGACCTCGGCGCGCGACAGCATGGAGACGAAGGCCCCGCGGTGGGGAATCGCATCCACCAGCCCTTCGGCGCTGAGCTGCCGGATGGCCTCGCGCACCGGGATGCGGCTCACGCCCAGCTCGTCCGCCAGCGACTCCTGGCGCAGCGGCGAACCGGGCGGGATCGCGCCCGACAGGATGCGGTCGCGCAGCGCCTCGGCCACCAGTTCGGACGTGGTCCGGCGCACCAGCCGGCTGCCGGGGGACGCGGGGGAAGACGGGGAAAGATCGTTTCTGGGCATGGCAAGGGAAAGAATGGCGGGGTCCAGGTAAACCCCGACAGACGCGTCGCGGACTTGGGGTTTTAATATCAGTATATTGGATCCACTATCCAACAGCTACCGGCGATGACCAGCCGGGCTGACGACGGCCTCCCTGGCCGTTTTTTATGGACTTTTAAATTGGATCCAATATAAAGTAGTCAATATCCTTACTGTAGATTCCAAGGAGTGCCCGCATGACGATCCGATGGCAAGGCGTGTTTCCCGCCGTCACGACCAAGCTCAAACCCGACTGCTCGCTGGATGCCGACGCCATCCGCGTGGGCCTGGAACGCCTGATCGCCCGGGGCGTGAACGGCGTGCTGATGATGGGCATGGTGGGCGAGAACGCCCAGTTGTCGCCCGAGGAAAAACAGGAAGTGCTGCGCATCGCGCTGGACACCGTGAAGGGCCGCGTGCCGGTGCTGTCCGGCGTGGCCGAGACCAGCACCGAGCGGGCCGCGGCCTTCGCCCGCGACGCGCATGCGCTGGGCGTGGACGGCCTGATGGTGTTCCCCGGCCTGACCTACAAGTCGGACGCCGACGAAACGGTGGCCTTCTACCGGTCGGTGGCGCAGGCCTCGCCCCTGCCCATCCTGCTGTACAACAACCCCCGCGGCTACGGCGTGGATCTCACGCCCGACGTCGTGGCCCGCCTGCTGGAAGAGCCGACCATCGTCGCGCTCAAGGAAGAGTCCTACGACACGACCCGCGTCACCGACCTCATCACCCGCTTCGGCGACCGCCTGGCCGTGGTGTGCGGCGTCGACGACCTGGTGGTCGAGAGCGCCGCGCTAGGCGTCCGGTGCTGGGTATCGGGCATGGCCAACGCGGTGCCGCGCGAATCCGTGGACCTGCTGGCGCTGGCCGCCGCCGGCGACTTCGACAAGGCCCGCGAGCTGTATCGCGTGCTGACGCCGCTCTATCACCTGGATACCGTGGTCAAGCTGGTGCAGCACATCAAGCTGGCCGAACACCTGATCGACGGCACCGCGGAAACCGTCAAGCCGCCCCGGCTCCCATTGTCGGGCGCCGAACGGGAACGCACCCTCGCCATCGTTCGCGAGACCCAGGCCGGCCTGCGCCGGCTGGGATACGACTACTGATCCCCCGCCCCCTCGGCGCCAGGCGCCACCGGGGGCTTTCCCACAGCAGAAGGACCGCACCATGAACCTCGCCCGCCTGCTTTGCGCCTCGCTCGCCAGCCTGTCCACGCTGGCTTCGTCCTGGGCCGCCGGCTATCCGGCCAAGCCCGTGGAACTCGTCGTCGCCTACCAGCCCGGCGGCGGCAGCGACAACACCGCCCGCGCCATCGCCGACGCGGTGCGCCCCATCTTTCCGCAGACCGTCTACGTGGTCAACAAGCCCGGAGCCAGCGGCTCGATCGGCTGGTCCTACGTGGCCACCGGCCCGGCCGACGGCTACCGGCTGGTCCTCATGACGCCGGAGATGCTGGTCGTACCGCTGATGGGCATAGGCAAGACCACCGTGGATGAATTCCAGCCCATCGCCCGCTTCACCGACGACCCGTCGTCGATCACGGTCCGCGCCGACGCGCCGTGGCAGACCATCCAGGAATTCCTGGCCTACGCCAAGGCCAATCCGGGCCGCGTCGCGATCTCGAACGCCGGCAACGGCACGGTGCCGCACATGGCGGCCGCGGCGCTTGGCGAATCGGCGGGCATCGCGTTCACGCACGTGCCCTACCAGGGCTCGGCGCCGGCCATCATGGGCCTGCTGTCGGGCGACGTGCAGGCCACCACGGTGGCCTACGCGGAACTGCGCCAGCACGTGGAGGCCGGCAAGCTGCGCACGCTCGCGGTGATGTCGGAGAAACGGATCGAGACGCTGGGCCAGGTCCCGACCTTCAAGGAGCTGGGCCACGACCTGCTGTTCAGCGTCTGGCGCGGCGTGGGGGTCCCCAAGGGCACCCCCGCCGAGGCGGTGGAGAAATGGCGCGCGGCGGCCCGGACCCTGTCGCAGTCGACCGAGTTCCAGACCACCATGCGCAAGCAGAACCTGACGCCGGCCTACGCCGACCTGTCCGAGTTCTCGTCCGACGTGGCCAGGCAGGGCCAGGCCTTCAAGACCCTGGTGCCCAAGCTCAACCTCAAGCAGTAGCGCAAGACCGGCGGGCCATCAATCGATGATGATGTTGGCCTTCTGGATGACCGGCCGCCAGAGCTGGATCTGGTCCTTGATGTACTGGGCGAATTCCTCGGGCGTGTTGTGCATCGGCTCCAGCCCTTCCTTGCGGAACTGCTCCAGGGTCTCCGGATTCTTCAAGACCGCCACGATCTCCTTGTTCAGGCGGTCGACGATGGGCTTGGGCGTGCCGGCGATGGTCAGCAGGCCATACCACTGGCTGGCTTCGAAGCCTTCGAGGCCCTTGGTCTCGCTGATGGTCGGCACGTCGGGCAACTGCGGCAGGCGCTTGGCGGTGGCCACGGCGATAGGCCGCAGGCGGCCCGCCTGGAGGAACGGCGAGAGCGGCGGATAGCCGGTCAACACCATCGAGGTCACGCCGCCCACCAGGTCGTTCAGCGCGGGCGCCGTTCCCTTGTAGGGGACGTGCTGGATCTGGATGTTGGCCTTGAGCTTGAAGTACTCGGTCGCCAGATGGGCCGCGCTGCCGTTGCCGCCCGAAGCGTAGTCGTAGCCGTTGGGCTTGGCGCGCACGGCCTTGATCAGTTCGTCCACCGTGCGCACATCCAGCTTGGCCGGATTGACCGCCAGCACATTGGGCACGCCGGCCACCAGCGAGATCGGGGCGAAATCCTTGACCGGATCGTAAGGCAGGCGGCGATACAGCGTGGCGTTGGCGCCGAAGGTGCCGATGGCGCCCATGATCAGGGTGTAGCCGTCGGCCGGCTGCGACTTGGCGTACTGCGTGCCCACGATGCCGCCCGCGCCGGGCTTGTTCTCGACGACGATGGACTGGCCCAGCGCCGCGCCCAGTTGCTTGCTCACGACGCGCGCGATGATGTCGGTGCTGCCGCCCGGCGTGAACGGAACGACCAGGGTGATGGGCCGGGACGGGTAGTTGTCGGCCGCGTGCAGCGGAGCGGCGAAAGCGGCGCAGACGATGGCCGAGGTAAGGACTTGCTTGAACATGACGATGGGTCTCCTGTATGTATTGATATGTGGGCGGTGGACCTTGGGGCCCGCCGCCCCGTGGCTCAGGGACGGGCGCCCCGGGCCTCGATGCGCCGCTGGCGCGCGATCAGCCTTCGGGCTCGTTCGATGACCGGAATGTCGATCATCCTGCCGTCCAGCTGGAACGACGCGCGGCCTTCGGCCTGCGCCTGCTCCGCCGCCTCGATGACGCGCACGGCATGCGCGACGTCATCGGGCCGCGGCCCGTACTCCTCGTTGACGATGGCGACCTGCCCCGGATGCACGCAGCTCGCGCCGTCGAAACCGAACTGGCGCGAGCGCCTGACCATGGCCCGGAACCGGTCCCAGTCGGAAAAATCGGCCACGGTGCCGATGTAGCCCAGCGGCATGACGCCGGCGGCGCGCGCCGCCAGGATCATCCGCTGCTTGGGCATCAGCAGCGCTTCGTCGGTGGGCTCGAAGCCGCCGTTCAGGGCGAAGTCTTCGCCGCCTATGTTGATCGCCGCCACGCGCGGCGAGGCGCGGGCGATGTCGGTCATCTGCTCGAACGCCTCGGGCGTCTCGATCATGACCAGGAAGCGCGTGCGTCCCAGGGCCAGGCCACGGTCCGCCTCCAGCTCGGTCACCAGTTCGTCCAGCAGCCGCACGTGCGACGGGCCGTCCACCTTGGTGATGGCGATCCCGTCCACGTCCGCGCCCACGCTGGCTTCCACGTCGCGCACGCACAGGCCGAGCGGGCGGTTCACCCGCACCAGCACGTCGGCGCCGCCGCGCCGCACCTGCGCGGCTGCGCCCGCGACCGCCTCGCGCGCCGCCGCCTTCTCGGTCGCCGGCACGCTGTCCTCGAGGTCCAGCATGATGGCGTCGGCGCCACGGGTGTGCGCCTTCTCGATGAAGCGCGGCACGTTCGCCGGCACGTACAGCAGTGATCGCCAGACCGGCAGCTCGCGCTGCTTGGCTTGTTCGGCCATGCTCGTCATCGTGCTGCCTCCCGGGCGGCGGCATGGTCGACCGTCGCGCCGCTGGCCACCATGGCCTGGATGTCCTCGTCGCCCAGCCCGGCGGCGCGCAGCAGTTCGATGCTGTGCTCGCCGATGTGCGGCGCGGCCCACTTCAGCGCCGGCTCGTAGGTCGAGAAGCGGACCGGGTTGCGCAGGTTGGTGATCGTGCCTTCGGTGGGATGCTCGATCTTCTGGAACAGCCCGGTGTCGGCCAGGTGCGGATCGTCCAGCACCGAATCCAGCGTGTGCAGCGGCATCGCGGGAATATCGGCGGCTTCCAGGATCTCCAGCCATTCGGCCGTGGTCCGCGTCGCGAACACCTCGTTGCGGATGCGGAACATCTCGCCGATGTTCTCGAAGCGGGCGCGTTTCTCGGCGAAGCGCGGATCGGTCCGCAGTTCGGGCCGGCCCATCGCGTCGAACATCGCGAAGACCTGCGCGTCGGTGTTGGCGGTCACGCAAAGATAGCCGTCGGCGGTGCGCACGGGCCGCGAATTGGGATCGAGCAGGCGCGAGTCGCCGGTGGCGCCCAGCGGCGGATCGAAGGTCTTCAGGAACATGTGCTCGGCCAGCACGAAGGCGGTCATGCTCTCGAACATGGGCACCTCCACCACCTGGGGGCCGCCATGCCGCAGCCGCTGTACCACCGCCATCAGGATGCTGTTGGCCACCATCACGCCAACGGTGCGGTCGGCGATGACCATGGGCACGAAGCGCGGCTGGCCGTCGCCGCCGTTGTTGATGGCCGCCAGGCCCGAGGCGCCCTGGATGATGGAATCGTAGGCGGGCTTGTCGCGATAGCGCCCTTCCTGGCCGAAACCCACCACGCTGCAATAGATCAGGTCGGGCTTGATCCGGATCAGGTCCTCGGCCGACAGCCCCAGGCGCGCCGCCGCCGGCGGCCGCATGTTGTGCACCACCACGTCGGCCGACGCGATCAGCTTCTTCAGGGCATCGAGCGCGCCGGGCTTCTTCAGGTCCAGCGCCAGGCTCTTCTTGTTGCGGTTCAGGTGCAGGTATTTCGCCGCCATGCCGGGCGTGGGAGAACGCCCGCCTATCCAGCGCGCCAGATCGCCCGAGGGATGCTCGATCTTGATGACTTCGGCGCCGAAGTCCGCCAGGAACTGCGTGGCATAGGGCCCCACCACCACCTGCGTCAGGTCGACGATGCGCACGCCTTCGAGCGGCGCGCGCCCCGCTTGCCGGGAAACGGATGCCATCATGCGGCCTCCTTGGTGGCCGAGCCTTGCAGCGTGGTCTTGCCCGCCTCGGTCACGACGCGGAATTCGATCGCGCCGGGCTCCGCGCCCGCGCGGCTCTCGATGCGGAAGGGCACGCCCTCGAACAGCGGCGAGGTATTGCGGGTGGTCAGGCGCGACAGGCGCGCGCCGCCCCAGGCCTCGTGCAGATGCTCGGCGGCGCACAGCGCCCCCAGGCCGCCGTTGACCACCAATCCGGGATAGCCTTCGACCTGGGTGGCGTAGGGCTGGTCGTAGTGGATGCGGTGGCCGTTGAAGCACAGCGCGCTGTAGCGGAAGATCATCACGGCATCGGCCACGATGGTCTCGGACCGGTGCAGGGCCTCGAAGGCGGGCGCGGCGGCAGCCTTGGCCGCGCCGCCGTCCTTGGCCAGGGTACTGTCGCGATAGACCACGTCCTGCTCCTCGATCACCACGGTGCCCGCGCCGTTGCTGACGACGTGGCGCACGGTCACGAACACCAAGGGTCCCGAACTGCCCTGCTTGGGCGTGATCGAGGCGATGGTGGACACCCGCTCCAGCTCGTCGCCGATGCGGATGGGCGCGACGAACTGGATGCGCTTGCCGGCGAACATGCGCTTGGGCAGCGGCACGGGCGGCAGGAAGTCGCCCAGCGCCGGATGGCCGTCACGGCCGAGCTGGGAACGCGGCACGACGCGCGGAAAGAGCACGCTGTACCACATCTGCGGGAATTCGGCGCCCCGCGCGAACGCGGCGCCGCGCGAGGATTCGAGGGTGGCCGACAGACGTTCGGCCAGTTGAGGGGTAACGACGTCGGCGTTCGTCTCGCTGCGGCCCACCCAGGCTTGCAACGCCTCGAGTGTCGCGGGCGTGGTGTCGGAGTTCACGATGCTGTCTCGCTGGAGTTCTCTTGTACCAACCCATCGTAGACCCGCCCCTTGTTTCCGAGAAATGATAAATTGCGGATGTCTATTCCATTTTGGAAACGTATTCCTGGAATACCCCAATGAAACTCCAGCAAGTACGCGCCTTCTGCGCCGTCGTCGACCACGACATGAGCGTGTCGCGAGCGGCGCGCGCCCTGCACACTACTCAGTCGGCGGTCAGCAAGCAGATCGGCCAACTGGAGGACGGCCTGGGCGTGGCACTGCTGATCCGCGCCAAAAGCCGCATCCTGGGGCTGACCGACGTGGGCCGGCAGGTGCTGCAATGCATGCGCGGCATCCTGGCGGCGACCGAGGACATCTCGCTGATCGTGGCCGACCACCGGCGCGAGGCCGGCGGCCGGCTGGCCATCGCTACCACGCACACGCACGCCCGCTACGCGCTGCAGGACATCGTGCCGGGCTTCACCCGCCGCCATCCGGGCGTGGGCCTGCACCTGGTCCAGGCCACGCCGTCCGAGATCGCCGACCTGGTCGCCACCGGCGAAGTCGACCTGGGCCTGTCCACCGCGCCGCAGATCCTTCCCCCCTCGCTGGCGACCATCCCCTGCTACAAGCTCAAGCACGTGCTGATCGGCGAGCGCGGCCATCCCGTGTTCGAGACGTCTCCGTTGACGCTGGAGGCCATCGCCCGCCACCCGCTCATCACCTACAGCGAACAGCACGCCATCGGCCGGCGGGTGAACGAAGCCTTCGCCGCCGCCGGCCTGTCGCCCAAGATCGCCATGCGCGGCACCGACGTGGAAATCATGAAGAGCTATGCCGCCACCGGCGTGGGCCTGGCCGTCATCCCGCTGATCGCCTATTCCCGCACGCGCGACCGCAAGCTCGACGCGCGGCCGGTGGACCACCTGTTTCCGACCAGCATCGTCTACGCGCTGGCCCGGCGCGGTGCGTACTGGCCGCGCCACCTGTACGAATTCGTCGGCAAGCTGGCGCCAAACCTGACGCCCGCCGCGATCGAGGAAGCCCTGCTGAGCACCGAGCCTCCGGCCTGAGGGACTTGCATCCAAATGCCGAAAAATGAAAATGGTTTTTGGAAAAGGTTGTTTTCACCAGGCGGCGATCCTAGAGTGATTTCCGACGGCGGCCATCCCGGGCCGCCCACCCGGATATCGCCCACGCCATGCGCCGCCGCACCAAGCCGCCCGCCAATGTCACCGCCCTGGAACGCGGCTTCGCCGTACTCGACTGCTTCGCCCGCGCCCCGGGACCGCTGGGCAACGGCGACATCGCCGAGGCCACCGGCATTCCCCGCCCCACCGCCTACCGCCTGATCTCCACGCTGGTGGCGCTGGGCCAGTTGCGCCCCTGCCCGGACTCCGACAAGTACGAACTGGCCGCCGGCGTGGTGCGCCTGGCGCAATCCTTCCTGGGCGCGATCGATGCGCGCCGCCTGGCGCGGCCGCATCTCGTGGCGCTGGCCGAGGCCTGTGGCGCCTCGGCCTTCCTGGGCCTGCGCGACGGCACCGACATCCTGGTGGTCGAGGCGGCCCGCGCCCGGTCGGCGGTGGCTTTCCTGGGCGCCGACGTCGGCACGCGCATGTCGCTGGCGAGTTCCGCGCTGGGGCGGGCGTGGCTGTCCGGCGTGGATCCGCTGACCTGCGCCACCGTGGGCGCCGACACGCTGGCCGCCGGCAGCACCGTGACCGCCTCGCGCCTGGATGCCGCGCTGCGCAAGGCGCGCCGGCTGGGCTATGCGGCCTCGCAGGGCGAATGGCATGCGCAGATCAACGCCGTCGCGACGCCGGTGCGGGCGCCCAGCGGCGAGGTCTTCGCAATCAACTGCGGCGGCCCCTCGTTCCTGATCACGCCCGACAAGCTGCACGATCTCGTCATTCCCCGGCTGCTGCGCGCGGCGGCCGATTTCGCCGACGAGATCGGCGGCGTCTGCGGCCCCGCGCTGACGGCGGCCGCACTGCCCGCTCCACGCAAACGAATGGCCGCCTCGTCGGCATAAGGCCATCGCCCATCCACGACCAGAAAACACAAGGAGACACGCATGCCCGACATTCCTTTCCACCCGGGGCGGCGCACCGCCCTGGCCGCCCTGCTGGCCGCCACGGCCGCGCCCCGCCTCTCGGCCGCACAGGGCGAGGCCTGGCCCAACCGTCCCGTGAAACTCATCGTGCCGTTCGCGCCGGGCGGCCCCACCGACACGATCGCCCGCATGCTGGCCGAGAAGATGCAGGCCGCCTGGCAGCAGCCGGTCGTGGTCGACTACAAGCCGGGCGGCGGCACCATCACCGGCACCAACACGGTCGCCAAGGCGCCCGCCGACGGCTACACGCTGGGCATGGCCATCAGCGCGCTGATGATCAACCCCAGCATGCAGCCCTCGCTGCCCTATGACACGCGCAAGGACCTGGCCGCCGTCTCGCAGGTCGCGCTGACGCACTTCGGCCTGTTCGCGCATCCCTCGCTGCCGGTCGGCACCGTGCCCGAGCTGATCGCCTATGCCCGGAAGAATCCGGGCAAGCTGAGCTACGCCACGCCCGGCGTCGGCACCGGCACGCACCTGGCCGGCGAACTGCTGGCCCACATGGCGGGCATCGAACTGGTGCACGTGCCGTACAAGGGCAGCAGCCCGGCGCAGCAGGACGTGGTGGGCGGACGCGTGCCGCTGCTGTTCGACGTGATGTTCTCGGCCATGCCCTACGTCGAGGACAAGCGGCTCAAGCTGATCGCGCTCGCCAGTCCCAAGCGGGCCGCCAGCCACCCCGACATTCCCCTGATCGCCGAGACCGTGCCGGGATTCTCGGCCATGAGCACCATCGGCATCGTCGAGCCGGCGGGCGTTCCCGCCGACCTGCGGCGGCGCGTCGGCGCGGACATCGGACGCATCGTGAAGGCGCCGGACCTGGCCGCGCGCATGCAGCAGCTGGGCATGGAGCCCGTGGGCTCGACCCCCGAGCAATACGCCGCGCTGATCGATACGGAGATCGACAAATGGGCCAAGGTGGTCAAGACCGCCGGCATCAAGATCGAATGAACCCCGACAAGGAGAGACTCGCACCATGGCACTTTCACTCACGCCCCTGACCCCCGGTTTCGTCGCCGAAGCCTCGGGGCTGGACCTCGCCCGGCCGCTGGACGCGGCCGCCGTCCGCGCCGTCGAAAAGGCGATGGACGACTACGCCGTGCTGGTGTTCCGCAACCAGCCGCTGGACCAGGACCAGCAGATCCGCTTCGCCCAGGGCTTCGGCCCGCTGGACCTGGGATTGCGCAAGGTCAAGGGAGGCGCCCACCGCTTCGACCATGCGGAACTGGCCGACATCTCGAACGTCACCGTCGACGGCTCGGTCGCCGGCCGCGACCACGCCAAGATCGTCGGCAACATCGCCAACCAGCTCTGGCACAGCGACAGCTCGTTCCAGCGCCCGCGGGCCAAGTATTCGATGCTGTCGGCGGTGGTGGTGCCGCAGGACGGCGGCCAGACCGAGTTCGCCGACCTGCGCGCCGCCTACGATCACCTGCCTGAGGGCATGAAGGCCGCCATCGGCGATCTCCAGGCCGTGCACTACGCCCTGCACTCGCGCTTCCTGCTGGGCGACACCGGATACACCCAGGCCCAGCGCGACGCCTTGCCCGCGGTGCGCTGGCCGCTCGTGCAGACCGACCCGCGCTCGGGCCGCAAGATCCTGTTCGTCGGCATCCACGCGTGCGAAGTCGTGGGCATGACCGTGGCCGAGGGCCGCATGCTGCTGCTCGACCTGCTCGAACATGCGACCCAGCGCGAGTTCGTGTACCGCCATCACTGGCGCGTGGGCGACCTGGTCATGTGGGACAACACCGCCACCCTGCATCGCGGCCGGCGCTTCGACTTCGCGCAGCGGCGCGAGCTGCGGCGTGCGACCACCGAGGAAGTGCAGTTGTCGGCCGAGGCGGCAGGGGGATGACAGCGGGGAGGTACAGCGGAAAGGGAAGGCGGCGGGTGGCGTCCCCACCAGGAATCGAACCTGGATCTGATTCTTAGGAGGAACCTGTTCTATCCATTGAACTACAGGGACGCAAGCCCGCTACTGTACCAGCAGAAAGGCTCCCGGGACAAGAATCGCCTCGCCAGGACACCTGTGTGAGAATGCGGGCAACGGACCGAGCGAGCACGCGCCGACACCACATCCAGCGGGGTGCCCATGGACCTGTTCCGCGTCAAGAGCATAGACAGCATGCTGGCGCAGCGCCAGACGGCCGGCCTGCGCAAGAGCCTGTCCACCTTCGATCTCGTCATGCTGGGCGTGGGCGCGGTGGTCGGCTCGGGCATCTTCATCCTGACCGGCACCGGCAGCCTGATCGCCGGCCCGGCGCTGTCGCTGTCCTTCGTCCTGGCGGCCATCGCCTGTTTTTTCTCGGCGCTGTCCTATGCCGAGTTCTCGTCCGCGCTGCCGGTCTCCGGCTCGGTCTACACCTATGTCTACGCGACGCTGGGCGAACTGCCGGCCTGGCTGATCGGCTGGATACTGATCCTGGAATTCGGCCTGGCGGCCTCGGCCGTCGCGGCCGGCTGGTCCGGCTACCTGCAATCGCTGATCGCCGGCTTCGGCCTGCACCTGCCCGAGGCGCTGCGCGCCGCGCCGGGCGCCGTGTCCGGCAGCGCCTCGCTGTTCAACCTGCCCGCCTTCCTGGTCCTGGCCGCCATCACCGCCCTGTTATCGTTGGGCATCCGCCAGTCCAAGCGCGTCAACAACGCGATGGTGGTGATCAAGATCCTGGTGGTGGTGCTGTTCATCGCCGCCGGCGCCACCCACGTGCGGACCGAGAACTGGACGCCCTTCATGCCCTACGGCATGAGCGGCGTGTACGCCGGCGCGGCCCTGATGTTCTATGCGTTCATCGGCTTCGACGCGGTCGCGTCCTCGGCCGAGGAAGTCAGGAATCCGCAGCGGTCGCTGCCGCTCGGCATCCTGGGCTCGCTGCTGATCTGCACCGTGCTGTACGTGCTCGTGACCCTGGTCATGACCGGCATCGTGCCCTACCAGGACTTCACCGCCAACTCCGACCACCCGGTGTCGCTGGCCTTGCAGCGCACGGGGCAGCTCGGCCTGGCCGGCGTGGTGGACCTGGGCGCGATCCTGGGCATGACGACGGTCATCCTCGTCATGAGCTACGGCCTGACGCGCATTCTCTACGCCATGGCGCGCGACGGCCTGCTGCCGCGGCGGCTGGCCACCCTGCACCCGCGCCACGCGACGCCCTTCACGCTGACCTGGTCCGTCGGGCTGGCCTTCGCGCTGATCGCCGGGCTCGTGCCCCTGGCCGTGCTGGCCGAGCTGATCAATATCGGCACGCTGACCGCCTTCGCGCTGATCTCGCTGGCGGTCATCGTGCTGCGCCGGACCCATCCGGACCTGCGGCGCGGCTTCCGCTGCCCCGGCGTCCCCTACGTGCCGCTCGCGGCGGTGGCCTGCTGCGTCTTCCTGATCGCGCATCTGGACCGGATCACCTGGCTGGCCTTCTGCGTGTGGGTGCTGGCGGGCCTCGCGGTGTATTTCCTGTATTCACGCCGCAAGGCCGTGCTGGCCGCGCCGGCGGGACAGGCCGGAAAACGCCAATAGCCCATCGGAAACAGACATAACGGACCAGGGTGGCCGGCTTACCATGAGGCCATAACGAAAGACCGGAGACACCCCATGACATCCGCCCCTCACGCCGGGCTGCGCCGGGGACTGCAGCTCTTGCTTGCCGTCGTCGGCCTGGCATGGCGCCCCGCGCTTGCCGACGAACCCTTTCCGTCCAAGCCCATCACCGTCATCGTATCGTTGCAGGCGGGCAGCGCCTCGGACATCGCGACCCGGGTCGTCGCGGGCGAACTGTCGAAAAGACTGGGCGTGAAAGTGATCGTCGAGAATCTGCCCGGGGCCGGCGGCGTGCTGGGCGCCTCCCGGCTCCACGGCGCCAAGCCCGACGGCTATACGCTGGCGGCGCTGAACAACGGCCTGATCACTTTCGTTCCCAATCTTCCCGACCGGCCATCCTTCGACATCGGCACGCTGGCGGCGGTCAGCATGATTGCCGAACTTCCCAGCGTCCTGGTCGTGCCCGCCGCGTTGCCGGCCTCGACGCTGCGGGAATTCGTGGACTATTCCAGGCAGCATCCCGGCAAGCTTTCCTATGGCTCGGTCGGCATGGGCAGCCCCCAGCACATCGCCATGGAAATGCTGAAATCGGCCACCGGCGCCGATCTCCTGCACGTTCCCTATCGCGGCGGCCCGCAAGCGGTCGCGGACGTCGTGTCCGGGCAGATCCAGGCGACCTGGATCGCGGTGTCCGTAGCGGTTCCGTTCATCAAGACGGGACAGCTGCGGCCCCTGGCCGTCGGCGGTGGCACGCGATCCCCGCAACTGCCCGATACGCCGACGCTGAAAGAGGCCGGCGTGCGCGAGTTCGAGTACGTGCCCTGGGTCGGCCTGTACGCGCCGCCCAACACGCCGGCTCCGGTGCTGCGCGTGCTGAGCGAAGCCGTCCAGGGCGTGCTGGACCAGAAGGCCAGCCGCGACCAGATCGCCGGCTACGGGCTGCGGGCCCGCGCCAGCAGCCCCGCCGAGCTTCA
The DNA here is from genome assembly GCF_003854895.1 of Pigmentiphaga sp. H8. NCBI lineage: Bacteria > Pseudomonadati > Pseudomonadota > Betaproteobacteria > Burkholderiales > Alcaligenaceae > Pigmentiphaga > Pigmentiphaga sp. H8. The sequence goes on from NZ_CP033966.1 coordinate 4,237,980, forward strand.
GCAGGTGGGGCAGACCGAGCGCGGCGAAATGGCGGCGGTCATCGAAGGCCTGCGCCTGCGGTAAGGCCAGGCCCCCTCTCCCCTCGCAAGCGAACCTGACCCCATGCCCAACTCCGTCAAGCAGGAGCTCATGCGATGCGCGGCCGCCCGCGCATGGCTGTCGAGCGAGGCCGGCCAGACACCGGCCGAGCCGTCCACGCATGCCGCTCCCCCTGTCGTCATGCGCGTCAGCGCGCACCCCTCGGCCGACGCGTACGTGGTCCGGGAAGTATTCGACCCGTCGTTCTCGGCGCTGCGCCGCATGTCCCGCGGCCGGCTCGTGGCCGAAGGCCATTGGGGGGAAAGCGCGCATCCCGCCGCTGAAGGCTTCGAGGCCTTGGCCGACGGCCGGACCGACCTTGCGCCGTGCTACACGAACTGGCGGGCCGACGACTACCCGATGGCCCAGTTGCTGGCGCTGCCCGGACTCTTTCCCAACAGCGAGATCGGCACCGAGGTCGCGGAGCGGCTGTATGCGAAATACCTGCGGACCGAGTTCGAAAGGCCGGGCCTGCTGATGGGACGCCTGAAGGCCACCGGTGCTTACCACCTGTTCTCGCACAAGCCGGTCCGGCGCCTCGCGGACCTGCGCGGCATGTCGATCGCCGTCAACGCCGGCCTGGACAGCCGGATCGCCACGGCGCTCGATGCCACGCCCGTTGCGCTGAGTTCGGTGGAGCTGCTGCCGGCCTTTCTCGCGGGCCGCGTCGATGCGGTCTCGCTTGCCGACGGATCGGCGGATGTCTTCGGCGTGGGCGCAAAGGCCCCCTATCGGATCGAGATGGGCGTTTCCATGATGAACATGGAGTTCGGGCTGAGCGCCGCGTTCCTGCAACGGCTGGAACCCGGCCTCCAGGCCATCCTGAACGACTGGCTGCGCGCCGAGGCCCAGGCCGAGACCCAGATCCTGTATGGCCTTGGCGGCGCCCTGGCGCGGGAACGATTCGCGGCGGCGGGATGCGCGTTCCTGGAGCTGCCCACGCACGAGCGGATGGCGCTCGACGAAAGAATGGCCGACCTGGCGGACCGGACGACCCGCGAACTCGATCGACGTTCCCTGCCCGCCTCCCGTTTCGTGGCCGAGGCGCGCGAACTGGCCCGTGGCCTGGCGGGCAAGGACGCCAATCAGTTGATGCGCGATGCCATCGAACGGCCGCTGCGGCTGCTGTCCCCCGCCGACTGACCCTTTTCGTCGAGGTCTTCCATGAGTGCTTACTGGCTGGCGCGCAGCCGGGTCATCGATCCGGTCCGCTACATGAAATATGCGGAGCAGGTTCCCGCCATCATCGAGAAATATGGAGCGCGGGTGCTGTCCCGGGGCGCGCCCTTCGTGCAGGTCGAGGGCGACGGCCATTTCACGCGCTTCGTCTTGCTGGAGTTTCCCTCGCTGCAGCAGGCGCTCGATTGCTACCACTCGCCGGAATACCAGCGTGCCAGACAGCATCGGCTGGATGGGGCCGGCGAAGCGGAAATCACGCTGCTGGAAGCGGGCGAATTCACGTCCGCCATGACCCTGGAACGCGCCTCGAACGCGTGACGCACCCCACTGGCGGCGCCGGACGCCGCGCCAAGGAGAGCACAGCGATGCCCCTGCAATACATCGAACACTATCTCGTGCAGACCGAGGACTTCGAGGGAACCGTCCACTGGTACCAGCACGTGCTGGGCATGGCGCCGGGGCCGACGCCCGATTTCGGCTTCCCCGTCCAGTGGATGTACCTGGGTGACCGCGACGTCCTGCACATTACCCACGGCGGCAGGAAGACCACCGACAACCGCAAGCGCTACCTCGGCCAGCAGTCCGAGCAGACCAGCGGCTCGGGAGTCATCGACCACATCGGCTTTCGCTGCAGCGGCCTGCACGACATGATGGCCGGCCTGCGGGCCAGGCAGGTCGATTTCCGCCAGCGCCGCGTCAACGCCCAGGGGCTCTACCAGCTCTTCCTGTTCGACCCGAACGGGGTGAAGGTGGAACTCAACTTCCCCGCCGACGAGGCCGTCGGGCTGGAGCCGGAAATCGACGCCAGCACGTTCACCTACCAGCACGCGAACGACTGACGCCCAGTCAACGCCCCCTAGGACCTCCCATGAAACCTGGTTTTCGCATCCATCCCTCTCCGCCTTCTCCGCCCGCCGCGCTATGCGAGCGGTTCCGGGGCATTCCCACGCCCAACATCTCGGACAGCCTGGGCAAGACCTCGCCCGCGGGCACCGCGCTCAAGCCCCTGCACCGCGGCGGCGCCATGATCGGGCCGGCCGTCACGGTCAGACTGCCGCCCGGCGACAACCTGATGGTCTACAAGGCCATCGCCGCCGCGCGGCCGGGCGACGTCCTGGCCGTGGACGCGGGGGGCATGCTGGAGCAGGCCATCGTGGGCGAGATCATGACCTCGTGGGCGCGCCAGCGTGGGCTGGCGGGCATCATCATCCACGGCGCCGTGCGCGACATCGATTGCATCGCCGAATCCGAATTCCCGGTCTATGCCTGCGGCTACACCCACCGTGGCCCCTACAAGGACGGCCCCGGCGAGCTCAACATCGCGATATCGCTGGACGGCATGGTGGTCGAGCCGGGGGACCTGCTGGTGGGCGACCGCAACGGCGTCATCGCCATCCCCCGGCGGCAACTGGAAGAGGTCGCGGATGCCGCGCGCGCCATCCAGCAGCGGGAGGAGCGGCTGGTCGCCCAGATCGCCGACGGCGCCTACGATTCCGCCTGGATAGACGAGGCCCTGCGCGAGCGGGGCTACGAGCTTTGAGGCCCCCATGCGCACCCTGGTGATCGGCGCCGGTCCGATCGGCGCCTACTTCGCGGCGCGCCTGGCCGAGGCGGGCATCGACGTCACGCTGCATGGACGCGGCCCCGTCCTGCGCCATGTCGCTGCCCACGGACTGCGACTGGCGAGACAGGACGGCGGCCAGGCGCGGACGATACCGCTGCCATGCATGCTTTCGCCTCCGCCGGAAGCCGGCTGGGAGATGGTCATCTTCGCCGTCAAGGCGCAGGACCTGCCGGCCGCGGCCCGCCAATTCGCCCGTCACGTCCGGGATGCGGTCATCGTGCTGCCCCAGAACGGCCTTCCCTGGTGGCAGTTCCTGGGCACCGGGGCGCCGCCGCTGCGGCTGCATGCGGTCGACCCGGACGGCGACGCCGAGCGCGCGCTGCCCCTGGAACGCATCGCCGGCTGCACGGTGACCAAGGGCCTGTCGTTCGGGCCGGACGCCACGCTGGTGGAAGCCGTCGTCGCCAGCGACCTGTTCGCCCTGGGTGACGTGGTGGCCGGTTCGGGGGCGGCGGACCGCCCCGCGCACCTGCTGGCCGGCTGCGGCCTGCCGGTCAGGCTGGCCGCCGACATCCGGCTCGAGAAATGGCGCAAGCTGCTGATCAATGCCGCCTTCAACCCCCTGGGCGCCATCTCCCACCTGGGCTTCGGCCAGGTCCTGGACGATGCGCCGGGCACCTGGCTGGCGGGCCAATTGATGGAGGAAGCCTTGCGGGTGGCGCGGGCCTGCGGGCTGGCCGAACCCATCGACACCGAGGCCGCCTTCGCCCGGGCTCGCGGCAGCCGGCGGCACAAGACCTCCATGCTGCAAGACGTGGAAGCCGGGCGGCGGCTGGAACTGGATCCCATCCTGGGCGCGCTGCTCGAACTGGCGGCCCACCACGGACTGGAGGTTCCGACCCTGCGCGCCATCTACGCGTGCCTGCGGCTGATCGACCTGGGCCTCGTGGAAGGCCCTATTCAACGGCGGCCGGCAAGCGCATAAGCTGGCGCGATGCCGTTGCGGAGTCGCGCTCCATGGGGACCAAGACGATACCTACCTTCTCGCTCGCGCAGAAGCGTTTCTGCTGGGACGGAATCGGCGTCCGAACCACCGAATCCGCCGAGCGCAACATGCCCGCGCACCGCCACAGTTTCTTCCAGATATTCTTCGTCGCGTCGGGCAGCGCCACCCACGACATCGCGGGCAGGACCATCGAGGCCGGCGCCGGGCACATTTTCTTCGTCAGCCCCTACACCGTCCACCAGGTCACCTTCCCCGAAGACGCCGAATGCTACGTCCTGTACTTCGACGCGCCTTTTCTTCGGCGCGGGTTCTCGGTGTCCGAAATCGCCGTGCAGGATTCGCAGCTGTACGCCATGCCCGAGCTGGCCCCGTTCGTCTACCAGAGATTCTGCACTTACGCGCTGGATGCGGCGGCCACCCTGGACATGCGGGCGCGGTGCGAGCGCATCCGCGCCGCCTGCCAACGCAAGGACATCCTCGACCAGGCCGAGGCCAGAGCCGAACTGACCCTGCTGCTGACGGCGGTGGCCAGGCGCTACAGCGAGGATTTCAAGCGCATCGACAAGGCCGAATCCGCGGCGCCCAGCCTGGACAAGCGTGCCCGCGCGGCGCTGAGCTTCCTGCAGGAAAACTTCAACCGCCCGCTAACGCTGTCCGACGTCGCCCGCAAGGTGCACCTGACGGGGACCTATCTCACTCACCTGCTCAAGCACGAGACCGGCAAGTCGTTCAAGCCGCTGCTGGACCAGATCCGTCTGGAGAATTCGAAGAATCTGCTGGCCTATACGGACCTGCCCTTGCAGCAGATCGCGATCTCGTCCGGATTCCTGGACGCGACGCATTTCGCCAAGCGGTTCAAGGCCTATACCCGGTTGACGCCGGCCCAGTTCCGCCGGCAGAAGCGCGACCACCAGGCCGCGCCCGATGCGGACGCGGCCTGAGTAGCGGCCGCTAGACCGCCAGGGCCGGCACCTCGAACGCCTCGACCCGCGGCGCCTCGCCTTCCCACTTGCGGATCTCCACCAGCGCCGACAGCGCGCTGGGCGCCTGCGCCAGGCGCGACGTGCCCGCGTCCAGGGTCAGCACATTGGGATTGCCGTGGCGCTCCAGCGCCGCGTCCAGGGGGTCGAACCATGCGCCGGTGGACATGATGGCCACGCCGGGCATCACGCCGTCCTGCACGGACACGGCCGCGATGCAGGCGCCGCGATCGTTGTAGACCTTGACCAGGTCGCCGTCCTGGATTCCGCGCGCCGCCGCATCCCCGGCCGCCATCCGCACCCGTTCGCGCCCGTGCACCTTGTTGGCGGTGGACACGATGCCGGCGTCCAGCTGCGAGTGCAGCTTGTCGCCCGGCTGCGAGGTGACCAGGTGCAGCGGGAAGCGCGCGGCCAGGTCGGCGCCCAGCCATTCGGCCGGCGGCACCCAGGCCGGATGGGGCGGGCAGTCGTCGTAGCCGAAGCCGGCGATGCGCTCGGAATAGATCTCGATGCGGCCCGATGGCGTCTTGAGCGGGTGGGCGGCGGGGTCGCGGCGGAAGTCCTCGAACAGCACGAACTCGCGCGTCGGCTCGGGCAGTTCCAGGTAGCCGGCGCGCCAGAAGTCCTCGAAGCCGGGCGCGTCGAACCCCGACTCGCGCCATCCCGCGGCCATGCCGTCGTAGATGTGGCGTATCCACTGGAACTCGTCGCGGCCGCCGGTGAAGGCCTGCTCGTAGCCGCCCATGGCCGCCAGCTCGCGGTAGATGTCGAAGTCGTTGCGGCTTTGCGCATGCGGCGCCAGGGCCTGGTGCATGGCCAGCACGAAGCGGTCGCGCGAGGAACCGCCGATGTCGTTGCGTTCGAGCGTGGTGGTGGCCGGCAGCACGATGTCGGCGCGGCGCGCAGTGGGCGTCCACCAGCTGTCGTGCACGACGATGGTCTGGGGCTTGTTCCAGGCGCGCACCAGGCGGTTCAGGTCCTGATGGTGATGGAAGGGATTGCCGCCCGCCCAGTAGATCATCTGGATGTCGGGATAGACGTCGCTGCGGCCGTTGAACTCGAAGGGCTCGCCCGGCTGCAGCAGCATGTCGGCGATGCGCGCCACGGGTATCGAACGCCCGATGGGGTTCGCGCCCGAGGACATCTCGGGCGAGGCGGCGGCCGGCCGTGGATTGCCGACGCCGTTCATGGAGCCGTGGCCGAAGGCGAAGCCGCCGCCGGGCAGGCCGATCTGGCCCAGAGCCGAAGCCAGCGCGATGGCCGCCCAATAGGGTTGCTCGCCGCGGTGCGCGCGCTGCAGGGACCAGGTGCAGGTCAGCATGGTGCGCGTGTCGGCGGCGCGTCGCGCCAGGGCGCGTATGTCGGCCGCCGGCACGCCGCACAGCTCTTGCGCCCATTCGGGGCTCTTGGCCTGGCCGTCGGTCTTGCCCAGGACGTAGTCGGCGAAACGGTCGAAGCCGGCGCAGTGGGTCTGCACGAAGTCGGCAGCATGCCGGTCCTCGGTCAGCAGCACGTGGACCATGGCCAGCATCAGGGCCGCGTCCGTGTTCGGGCGGATGGGAATCCAGCGCGCGTCGATGCCTTCCGGCACGTCGCCCCGCGTGGGACTGACGACCACGAACTCGACCCCCGCTTCCCGCGCGCGCGCCAGCCAGCGCGGCGCGGAATGCTCGCCGGCGCCGCCCGAGGTGATCTGGGTATTGCGCAGCGGTATCCCGCCGAAGGCCACGAACAGCCGGGTGTGCGCGGCCACGCTGTTCCAGTCGGTGACGCGTCCGGTTACCGGCGAATAGGTGCCGATGACGTGCGGCAGCAGGAACTGCGCCGCGCCCCAGCTGTAGTTGCCGGCCTGGTTGACGCAGCCGCCGCCCGCGTTCAGGAAGCGGTGGGTTTGCGTGCGCGCATGGTGCAGGCGGCCGGCCGACGACCAGCCGTAGGAGCCGCCGAAGATCGAGGCATCGCCATGCGTGGCGCGCACCCGCGCCAGCTCGTCGGCCACCAGTTTCAGGGCCACGTCCCATTCCACTTCCACGAAACGGTCGCTGCCGCGCGCTGCGCGGTCGGCCCGCTCGCGGTCGCGCAGCCAGCCTTCGCGCACGGCGGGACGGGCGATGCGCAGGGGCGAGTGGACCATGCCGGGCATGGATTGCAGGATGGGCGACGGCGCAGGATCGAGCGCGAACGGCTCGCAGGCCTGCAGGCGGCCGTCGGCGACGACCGCGGTGAAGGCGCCCCAGTGGGACAGGGACGGAAAGCGTTTGACGTCTACGGCCATGGCGGTCTCGGCAGGGATCAAGCGTAGTCCAACGGCAGCGCCGTCGTGTATTTCAGTTCTTCCATCGCGAAACTCGAGCTGACATCGAAGAGTTCCACGACCTGTATGAGTTTCTTGTACACCATGTCGAAGCCCTGGATGTCAGGAACCACGACCTTGAGCAGGTAATCGATCTCGCCGCTCATCCGGTAGAACTCGACCACCTCGGGCATGTCGCGCACCCCGGCGGCGAATTTCTGCAGCCATTGCAGGTCGTGGTGGTTGGTCTTGACGGCCACGAACACGGTCACTCCCACGCCCAGCTTGCGGTTGTCGAGCAGGCACACCTGCTTGCGGATCACGCCCTCCTGCGTCAGGCGCTGGATGCGTTTCCAGCACGCGGTGGGGGACAGGCTGACCCGCTCGGCGATCTCGTTGACCGAGAGCGTGGCGTCTTCCTGGAGGATAGAAAGAATATTGCTGTCTTTTTTATCCATGGGGAATCAATCACTATTCTAGAGACTACAGGATAAATAATTTTCCCATTTTTTGACAAACCGGTGTCAATAAGGAAAAAAATTTAATCACCATCCCCCCTACACTTTCTCCATGCCCGGCCGTATCGCGGATGGGTCCGGCGCCACCGGCGCCGTCTGTGTATTCGAGGACAACAGCAGCAATGAAAGAAAAGACCAGGCTGGTTACCGCCGGCAGGCACCCCGAGCGTTTCGCCGGACTCGTGAACACCCCGATCTTCCGCGGGTCGACCATACTTCACGAGACCATGGCCGAATGGGAAGAAAAGAAGAAGCGGCGCGCCGCCGACGAGCCGGGCGCCACCACCTACGGCCGCTTCGGCACGCCCACCCACCACGCGCTGGAAGAAGCCATCGCCGAACTGGAAGGCGGCTACCGCTCGCAGGTGTTCCCGTCGGGGCTGGCCGCCTGCGCCACCGCGCTGACCGCCCTGCTGGCCGCCGGCGACCACGTGCTGCTGACCGACAGCGCCTATTCGCCCACCCGCACCTTCCTGACCCGGGTGCTGGGCCGCTTCGGCGTGGAAGTCACCATCTACGACCCGACCTCGGGCGGCGGCATCGAAGCCAGCATGCGACCCAACACCCGGGTGGTCTACGTCGAATCGCCCGGGTCCGAGACCTTCGAGATGCAGGACATCCCCGCCATCGCGGCCGTAGCCCATCGCCACGGCGCCAAGGTGGTCATGGACAACACCTGGGGCACGCCGCTGTTCTTCAAGCCCTTCGAGCATGGCGTGGACGTCTCCATCCAGGCCGCGACCAAGTACATCGTCGGCCATTCCGACGCCATGCTGGGCATCGTCACCTGCACCGAGGAGACCTGGCCGCTGATCAAGCGCACCACCCAGGACCTGGGCCAGACCGCCGGTCCCGACGACGTCTATCTCGCCTTGCGCGGCCTGCGTACCATGAACGTGCGCCTGCAGCAGCACTGGAAGTCGGGCGTCGAGGTGGCTTCGTGGCTGGAGACCCGGCCCGAGGTGGAGAAGGTGCTGCACCCCGCGCTGCCCAGCCATCCCGGCCACGCGCTGTGGAAACGCGATTTCCTGGGCGCCGCCGGACTGTTCGCGGTGGTGCTCAAGCCCGCCTCGCCGGCCGCGGTGGAAGCCTTCATCGACAGCCTGCAGCTGTTCGGCATCGGCGTGTCATGGGGCGGCTACGAAAGCCTGGTCATCCCCTTCAACCCGTCGGGCGACCGCGTCACCGCCAAGTGGCCGTACACCGGCCAGGCGCTGCGCCTGCACGTCGGCCTGGAGGATCCGGCCGACCTGATCGCCGACCTGGAAGGCGGCTTCGCCGCACTGGCCGAAATCGATTCGCCCCCCGTCGCGCGCCGCGCCTGACCGGGAAACCCAGGTATCGCGCGGGGAACGAGGGTTTCCCCGCGGAGTATCATGTAACAGTTAATCAATCGGTGGAATCGCCATGGCTAAGATGAAAATCGAAGGGTCGTTCGTCGCCCTGATCACTCCTTTCAATCAAGACGGCAGCGTCGATTTCGAAGGCTTCCGCACCCTGCTCAAGTTCCATGAAGACAACGGTACCTCCGCCGTGCTGATCATGGGCTCGACGGGCGAGGTCTCGATGCTGTCGCAGCAGGAGCGCCAGCAGATCATTGCCGAGACGGCCAAGATGAAGAACGGCAAGATGAAGTTCTTCTACGGCTGCACCGGCAACAACACCGACACCACCATCGACTACCTGCGCTTCGCCCACGCCAACGGCGCGGACGGCGCCATCCTGGCCGCGCCGGCCTATATCTGCGGCCCCGAGTCCGACATCGAGGACTACTTCCTGGAAGTGGCCGACGCCACCGACCTGCCGCTGGGCATCTACAACAACCCGCCGCGCGTGAAGACCGACCTGCACTGGGACAACCTGCTGCGCATCTTCAAGCACCCGAACTACGTCGTGCACAAGGAATCGACCACCCGCGTGGGCCAGGTCGCGCAAGTGCTGCGCGCCCGCCCCGACGTGGCCGTGATGTGCTGCGATTCGCCCAACCTGGGCCTGGTCGTCCCGACCATGAGCCTGGGCGGCCACGGCACCGCCAACATGACCGGCAACATCGCCCCGGCCGAGATCGCCACGATCTCCAAGCCCTGGAAGACGCCGGAAGTGTCCGAGAGCTTCCGCGACATGTACCTGCACATGCTGCCCATGCTGCACTTCTCGTACTCGGCCATCAACCCGGTGGCGATCAAGTCGCTGATGAAGGCCGTGGGCCTGCCCGCCGGCGACCTGCGCAAGCCGCTCAAGAGCCTGGCCCCCGAGGCGCTGCAAAAGGGCCTGCGCGTGGTGCGCGAGCTGGAACTGGACAAGAAATACGGCTGGAGCTCGCCCGAGCTGAAGTCGGCCTGACGGACGGACGCGACTCATGGACCTCGGCATCCAAGGCAGGAGCGCGCTGGTATTCGGCGGCAGCCGCGGCATGGGGCGCGCCTGCGCGCTCCAGTTGTCGCAGGAAGGCGTGCTCGTGACCATCGCGGCGCGCACCCAGACCACGCTGGAGAAGGCGGCGGCGGAGATCACGGCGCAAACCGGCACGCCGGTGCGCTACGTGGTCGCCAACATCACGACCGAAGCGGGACGCGACGCGGCGCTGGCCGCCTGTCCCGCTCCCGACATCCTGGTCAATAATGCCGACGGCCCCGAGCCCGGCGATTTCCGCACATGGACGCTGGATGACTGGCACCAGGCGCTGGACTCGATGATGCTGGGCCCGATCGAGATGATCCGCCGCACGGTGGACGGCATGGTCGAACGCAAGTTCGGCCGCATCGTCAACATCGTGTCGCGCAGCGTGAAGACGCCGCAGATCGAGCTGGGGCTGTCCAACGGCGCGCGCTCGGGCCTGGTGGGTTTCGTGGCGGGACTGGCGCGCCAGACGGTGCGCCACAACGTCACGATCAACAACCTGCTGCCGGGCGTGTTCGCCACCGACGCCCAGCGCCGCCACATCGAGGGCATGCTGGAGGACACCGGCAAGACCTTCGACCAGCTCTGGGAAGAACGCGGCAGCAACAACCCCGCCGGCCGCTACGGGCGCGCCGAGGAGCTGGGCGCGCTGTGCGCCTTCGTGTGCTCGGCGCACACGGGCTACATCACGGGCCAGAGCCTCTTGATCGACGGCGGCGGCTACCCGGGCACGTTCTGACGGAAACCCGGGCGCCGATCCGGGAACAAGAAGGAAAACAGGAGAACAACAAGGCGTCCGTGCCGTCCCGCTTGCGGAACGGCCCAGGACGCGCGGGCTGCGGCCCGCCCCGACAGGGGAAGCCGGAGCATTTTCTAATAACCGCAAAATATATAGAAAACGGAGACAATTCTGTTTTTCGAATATGGGGAAATCATGAACCACACGACCCGCCGCACTTTCCTGCGCACCACCCTGGCCGTTGCCGGCCTGGCCGGCGCCTCAGCCCTGACCAGTCCCGCCCATGCCCAGGGCGACTATCCGTCCCGTACGATCACCATCGTCGTCCCCCACGCCCCCGGAGGCGCGGTCGACAACACGGCCCGCCTGTTCGCCGACAAGCTCAAGGACGAGCTCAAGCAATCGATCGTCGTGGAGAACCGCGCCGGCGCCTCGGGCATGATCGGCGCCGCCTATGTCGCGCGCGCCGAGCCGGACGGCTACACGCTGTACTTCAACGCCTCCATCCACTCCATCAATCCGCTGCTGTACAAGAAGGACATCAAGTTCGACGCGGTCAAGGACTTCGCCCCCGTCAGCATGCTGGCCCAGGGCGCGCTGATCTTCAGCGTCCACCCCCAGGTCCCGGCCCACAACGTCCAGGAATTCGTCTCCGTCCTGAAGGCCAACCCCACCAAGTACACGTTCGCGACCAGCGGCTTCGGCTCGGCCGGCCACCTGAGTTCCGCGCTGTTCCTGCATGACACCCACCTGACCGGCGACATCCCCATCGTGCTGTACAAGGGCGCCGCGCCGGCGCTGCAGGATCTCGTGGGCGGCCAGGTGTCGGCCATGATGGACCCGATGCTGTCGTCGCTGCCGCACGTGAAGGCGGGCAAGCTGCGCGCCCTGGCCGTGACCGGCCGCGAACGCAGCCCGCTGCTGCCCGACGTGCCCACCATGCGCGAAGCCGGCTTCAAGGACTTCGAGTTCTACTCGTGGTATGGCCTGTGGGCGCCCGCCAAGGTGCCGGCCCCGGTCCTGAAGAAGCTGGACGCCGCCGCGGCCAAGATCATGGCCTCGACCGAGATGAAGGCACGCCTGTCGTCGCTGGGCTTCGAATCGGCCTACAAGAACTCGGCCGACTTCGCCAAGTACATCGACTCGGAAATGGCGCGCTACCAGAAGATCATCGACGCGGCCAAGATCACGGTCGAATAAGCGGCAAGGTTCATGAAAGTCCTCGTGCTGGGCGCCGGCGTGGTCGGCGTCGCGACCGCCTACTACCTGTGGAAGGACGGTCACGAAGTCACCGTGGTCGAACGCCAGCCCGGCCCCGGCCGGGAGACCAGCTACGGCAACGCGGGAGGATTGTGTCCGAGCTTCGCCGGCCCCTGGGCCGCGCCGGGCATGATCTCCAAGGTGCTGAAGCTGTCGGTCCAGCGCGATTCCCCCATCCGGTTCTCGCCGCTGCCCGAGCCCCGCAAGGTGGCCTGGGTGCTGCAATGGATGCGCAACTGCAATGCCGAGCGCTTCCGCGTCAACAAGCTGCGCATGCAGCGCGTGGCGCACTACAGCCTGCAATGCCTGCGCGAGATCGCCAGCGGCGAGGACCTGCCGTCGTTCGACTTCCATGAAGGCGGCACGCTGCAGATCTTCCGCACGCCCGCCGAACTCGACCTGGGCCGCCTGTCGGCCAAGGCTCTCGAGGAATACGGCGTGCCCTGGCGCATCCTGGATGCCGCCGACATCAGCGCGCTGGAACCGGCCATGGCGCACAGCCGCGCCACGGTGGCGGGCGCCCTGCACATGCCCGCCGACGCCTCGGGCGACAGCTACAAGTTCTCGCAAGGGCTGGCCGCGTTCCTGCAACAGCGCGGCGTCGACTTCCGATACGGCGTGAACATCGACGCGCTGGAACGCCACGGCGACGCCATCGATGCCGTCCGCACGTCGCAGGGCCTGCTGCGCGCCGATGCCTACGTCGTCGCGCTGGGCAGCCACGCGCCGTTCCTGGTGCGGCCGCTGGGCCTGAACCTGCCGGTCTATCCGCTCAAGGGCTATTCCATCACCGTACCCGTGTCCGACCCCGACGCGGTCCCGCGCATGGCGGTCATGGATGAGCACAACAAGATCATGATCTCGCGCCTGGGCAACCGCATACGCGCCGCCGGCATGGCCGAGCTGACCGGATACGGACTGGGCCTGAACCCGGCACGCAGGAAGCTGCTGATCGACGTCGTGGGCGAACTGTTCCCGCGGGGACTGGACTGGGACCAGGTGGAATTCTGGGCCGGCCTGCGGCCCATGACGCCGGACGGCCCGCCCATCCTGGGCCGCACGCGCTGGAACAACCTGTTCCTGAACAGCGGCCACGGCTCGAACGGATGGACGCAATCCTGCGGCACCTCGCGCATCGTGGCGGACATCGTGGCCGGCCGGCAGCCCGCCATCGACCTGGATGGATTGACGGCGGAACGCTTCCACGCCTGAAGCCTTCGGTCCGCTTACTTCTTTTACCTCGCGTAGGACACTTGGGCGAGCGCTTTTGTTGCATGCTATGACCCGGCTCGTAGCGGAAGCAGCAGCATGGCGAACGGAATTTATCGACTTGCCGAAGGCCACCCCTATCCCCTGGGCGCGACCTGGGACGGACGGGGCACGAACTTCGCGCTGTTCTCGGCCCACGCCACCAAGGTAGAGCTCTGTCTGTTCGATGCCCAAGGCCACGAGACCGAGCGGATAGAACTGCCCGAATTCACCGACGAGATCTGGCACGGCTACTTGCACGGCCTGCAACCGGGCACGCTGTACGGCTATCGCGTACACGGCCCCTATGCCCCCGACGAAGGGCATCGCTTCAATCCCAACAAGCTGTTGCTGGACCCCTATGCCAAGGCGCACGCGGGACAGTTGCAGTGGTCGCCGGAAGTGTTCGGCTACCGCGTGGGCGATCCGGACGCGGATCTGTCCTTCGACGAGCGCGACAGCGCCCCTTTCGTCCCCAAGTGCATCGTGGTCGATTCGGCATCGGGCAGCCGCCCCGAACGGCTGCTCGTGCCCTGGGACCAGACCGTCGTGTACGAGATGCACGCGGCGGGCTATACCCGGCTGCATCCGGACGTGCCGCGCGAGCTGCGGGGAACCCTGGCCGGGCTGCAAAACCCGGAGGTCATCGCCTATCTGCGGGGCCTGGGCGTGACCTCGGTGGAACTGCTGCCGGTGCATACCTTCGTCAACGACAACCACCTGCTGGAAAAGGGGCTGACCAACTACTGGGGCTACAACACGCTGGGCTTCTTCGCGCCCGATCCGCGCTATTTCGCCGGCGAGGCCGTGCAGGAATTCAAGGGCATGGTGGACCACTTCCATGATGCCGGCCTGGAAGTCCTGATGGACGTGGTCTACAACCACACGGCCGAGGGCAACGAACTGGGACCGACGCTGTCCTTCAAGGGCATCGACAACGCCTCGTACTACCGCCTGCTGCCCGGGCAGGCGCGCTACTACATCAACGACACGGGCACGGGCAACACCCTGAACCTGAGCCATCCGCGCACGCTGCAGATGGTGACGGACAGCCTGCGCTACTGGGTCACGGAGATGAAGGTGGACGGCTTCCGCTTCGACCTGGCCACCATACTGGGACGCGAGGACCATGGCTTCGACGAAGGCGGAGGCTTCCTCGACAGCTGCCGCCAGGATCCCATCCTGTCCAGCGTCAAGCTGATCGCCGAGCCTTGGGACTGCGGGCCGGGCGGCTACCAGGTCGGCGGCTTTCCCCCGGGCTGGGCCGAATGGAACGACCGTTTCCGCGACACCGTGCGCGGCTTCTGGAAGGGCGACGCGGGCACGGCCGCCGATTTCGCCACCCGCATCACCGCCTCGGGCGACCGCTTCAACCGGCGCGGACGCAAGCCCTGGGCCAGCGTGAACTTCGTCACCGCGCACGATGGGTTCACGCTGAACGACCTGGTGTCCTACAACGACAAGCACAACGAAGCCAACGGCGAGGACAACCGCGACGGGCACTCGGACAACCGCTCGTGGAACTGCGGCGCCGAGGGCCCCACCGACGATCCGGGCATCCGGGCGCTGCGCGAACGCCAGAAGCGCAACATGCTGGCGACCCTGCTGCTGTCGCAGGGCACGCCTATGATGCTGGCCGGCGACGAATTCGGACGCACGCAGCGGGGCAACAACAACGCCTACTGCCAGGACAACGAGATCAGCTGGGTGGACTGGGAAGGCATCGACGACGACGGCCGCGCACTGCAGGAGTTCGTGCGCAAGCTCCTGTACCTGCGCCGGCGCCTGCCGGTCCTGCGGCGCAACCGCTTCCTGACGGGCGAATACAACGAGGCCCTGGACGTCACCGACGTGCGCTGGCTCTCGCCCTCGGCCACGCCGCTGACCGGCGAGCAATGGGCCGACGAGTCCATGCGCTGCTTCGGCATGCTGATCGACGGCCGCGCCCAGGCCTCGGGCATCAAGCGCCCGGCCTCGGACGCCACCCTCCTGCTGGTGTTCAACGCCCATCACGATACGGTCAACTTCACGCTGCCGGACGTGCCCGGCCCCGATGCCTGGACCTGTCTGCTGGACACCAACATGCCGGTGCGCGAGGACCTGCCGGTGTTCAACGCGGGAGACGTCTACCAGGTCACCGCCCACTCGCTGCTGCTGTTCGCGCTCGAGGCCAAGGGCGCGTCGGCACGCGTGCTGGCCAATATCGAGACCCGCCTGACCGACCCGGCGGAATGATCCAATTGGTTCTCGCCTGACACCGATGATTCCCAGTCCGGGGGGAAGCCGGTACAATCCGGCGCGGCTGCCACAAGTAACCCTTTATTTCAATTGATACCAAGCTCCAATGTCGGCTGACCGAGCAAGCGCCCAGGCAGGCGACGCCGGAGCCGCTGCCTCCGCCCAAGTCCGCCTTCCCGTCCGGGGACGAGGCCTGATATACGGATGCTCCGCGCTGGCCCTGCTGGCCTGTGCGGTCAGCGGCGGCCTGCAATGGCCGATCGCCGTTCCGTTGATCTCCACGCTGGTCGCCGGCGTCATCGTGCTGCCCCTGCGCGAATCGACGCTGCTCTCGGCGGCCTCGGTGGTCTTCACGTCGCTGCTGGACTTCTGGGGCTGGATGATCGGTCCGCTGCCACTGGTCTGGCGCCTGCCCGACGTCCCGGTCGCGCCGCTGTTCGCCGTGACCACGCTGCTGTCCGTCGCCGTGGTCCACCTTTGCCTGTCGGCCTCGCAGGCAGCGGGCCAGCGGCTGGCCGCGCGAGCCGCCCTCGACCGCCCCGCGCAGCCGGCCACGCACCTGGAACCGCTGCTGGACCTGCTGCCGCACGCCATGGCGATCACCGGCGCCGACGGCTCGCTGGCCTATGCCAACGGCCCCTACCTGGCCCTGATCGACAAGCCTGCCGCCGTCGCGCTGGGACGCACCATGCGCGAGCTGTGGCCGCGCCGCGCGGCCTCGCTGTGCGCGCCCCACCTGGAACAGGCCACGCAGGGCAAGGCCGCGAGCTTCCGACTGCCGTTCACCACGCCCGACAACGTCAAGCGCGAATTCGACGTCTTCCTCTCGCCCCACGCCGACACGGACGCGGGCCCCCAGGCCACGCTGATGATGCTGGTCGACGTGACCGACGCGGTGCGCGCCAAGCACGGCCTGATCGAACGCGAATCGATGTACAAGGCCGTCATCGAGCATGCCCCCATCGGCATCCTGACCCAGGTCGACGGCCTGCTGATCTATGCCAACCCCGCGGCGCTCCTCATGCTGTCGGCGGACTGGTCGGGCCGCGCCATCGGGCGGCCGTTCTCGGACTTCATCGTCGACAAGGACCGCGAGAAGGTCCGCCGGCGCATCGAGGAACTCGCCCAGGCCCCGGGCTTCGCCGAGTTCAGGCCCTACCGGCTGGTGGCGCTGGACGGCCAGAAACGCGACGTCGAGCTGGCCGCGATCAGCGTCACCCGGGACGGCAAGCAGCGGGTCGAATTGTTCTGCGTCGACGTCACGGAACACCGGCTGGCCGAAGACAAGATCCGGCAGTTGAACGAAACCCTGGAGCTGCGCGTGGCCGAACGCACGGCCGAACTGGAAGCCTTCACCAGTTCGGTCAGCCATGACCTGCGCGCGCCCGCCCGCCAGATCATGTCAGCCGCCGACATCATGCTGCGCAAGACCGGACAGCCGGGCAGCGACATCAAGCCCATGCTGTCCGCGCTCCTGACCACCGCGGAGCGCATGAACCGCACCATCGACGCCCTGCTGGAACTGTCGCGCCTTGGGCGCGCCGGCATCGTGCCCTCGCTATGGCCGCTCAGCACCATGGTGCAGGAAATCCAGTCGGAGCTGGCCGCCAGCGTGGGCGACCGATCGGTTTCGTGGCGCATCGACGCGCTGCCGCGCGTGTTCGCCGACCCTCATTTGATCCGGCTGGTCATGGTCAATCTGCTGGACAACGCGGTGAAGTTCACCCGCTACACACCGAACGCCCGGATCGAGGTCTGGGCCGACGAATACGAGCAGACCGTCGCCATCAACGTGCGCGACAACGGCGCCGGCTTCGACATGCGGCAGGCGGGCAAGCTTTTCACCATGTTCAGCCGGCTGCACTCCAACCGGGATTTCGACGGCACCGGCGTGGGGCTGGCGCATTGCCGCCGCATCATCGAACGCCACGGTGGACGCATCGTCGCCCATGGCGAGGCGGGCAAGGGGGCCACCCTGCGCTTCACCCTGCCCCACGAATCGCATTCCGCGTGAACCCGCTACGCCGGGCCGGGCCAACCTGTATCTGTATGTAAAACACCACTGCAACATTACATTGCGGAAATGTTTACAGAATGCAACATGAAAAATCTAGAATAAACAGTCCCTATTCCTCGTTTTCGAGGCGCCATGACCACCCTCGCCTACAGCTCGCTCGCGGTTGCCTTCCTGCTGGGCTTGCTCAAGCTTCGATCGTCCTGGCGCAAGCGGCGGCGCCTGCGGGAGATCGAACTGCGAGGAGGATCGCTGTGCCTGGAATGCGACCGCTACCTGAAGCCGCACGCCCGCTACTGCCCGCATTGCCTGGCTGAACAGAAGCGCGCCTAGGCCGCGCGGGCCTGCCGGCGCCGCAGCTCGTCCTCGACGAACTCCATCCGGTCCTTGCCCCAGAACAGCTCGTCGCCGACGATGATCATCGGCACGCCGAACACCTCGCGCGCGACGCCCTCGTTGGTGCTGCGGGCCAGTTCCTCGGCAATCTCGTCCGAGGCGCTCAGGCGCTCGAACGCGTCCGGATCCACCCCCAGCGCCTGGGCGATGGGACGCAGGCCGGCATACTCGGCGATGCTGGCGTCGCCGTGCTCCCAGTAGCGCTCCATGACCCGCTCGACGAATTCCAGTTCCTTGCCGTGGCGGCGCATGGCCAGCGATCCGCGCAAGGCACGGCTGGATTTGATCGGGAACTCGCGCGGCATCTGGAACGGCAGGCCGTACTTCTCGGCCCAGCGCATCAGGTCGCGCTTGCGGTTGCGCAGCTTCGCCTTGGGTTCCTTCATCAGTTCGTAGTTGTTGCTGCGGAACACGTAGCCCAGGTTGAACGGGTGCAGCACCAGTTCGGCGCCGTAGCGCGCCAGCAATGGCTTGATCAGCTTGATGGCGAAATAGGTATTGGTGCTGCCCACGTCCCAGTACATCTCGATCTTCATTGCGTCTTGCTCCAGAAAAAATCCGCGTCCGTGCTATTGCACCAATCCCTGCGACTGCTGGATGAGCGGTGTCCACGTGGCAACCTGGCTCTTGAGCTTCTGTTCCAGCGCGGCGGGCGTCGCTCGTCCGGCTCCCACGGGCATCGCCCCCAGCTTCTTCATGCTGTCGACGAAAGCCGGATCCGACTGGGCGGCCTGCAAGGCCTGCTGCAGCCGGCCGATCACGGCCGGCGGCGTCGCGCGCGGCGCGTACAGGCCGTGCCAGACCGTGACCTCGAAACCAGGCAGGCCCTGTTCGCTCAGCGTCGGCAGCTCCGGCAGCGAAGGCAGGCGGACCGCCGTGGTGCTGCCATAGGCCTGCACGCGGTTCGCCAGGATGGGTTGCTGGGTGGTCGTGATCTGGTCGCACAGCAGGTCGACCTGGCCGCCCTGCAGGTCGGTCATGGCCGGCGCGGCGCCCTTGTACGGAACGGTCGTCAGGGCCACCTTCAGGCGCGTCATCAGCATCAGCCCGCATAGATGCGACGCCGTGCCGATGCCGGCATTGCTGAGGTTGATGCGCGAGCCCTGGCTCTGCAGATAGGCCGAGAGTTCCTGGAAATTCCTGGCCGGCAGGTCCTTCTTGCCGACCAGCGTCATGGGCACGTCGACCACTTCGCCCACATAGCCGAAGTCCCGCACCGGATCGAACTTGATCTCCGGGGACAGCGCCTTCACGGTGGACATGCCGATGTTGTGGATCATCAGCGTGTAGCCGTCGGGCGCGGCGCGCAACAGCGCTTCCGCGCCGACGATGCCGCCCGAGCTGGGCCGGTTGTCCACCACCACCGTCTGCCCCAGGTTGGCGCCGATGGCCAGCGCCAGGTGCCGCGCGACCACGTCCGTCGGGCCGCCGGCCGAGAACGGCACGATCACCGTGACGGGTCGTGCCGGAAAGGTCTGCGCCGATACCGGCCCGGCCGCCACGGCCAATGCCGCCGCAAGCATGAATGTCCGCATGATGCCTCCTCCTTGGATGGATGACTCGTCAGGCCGCCCCGCGTCTGCCGCGCGCGATCAGCCTGTCCTGTACCAGGACCTCTTGCGCGTAGAGCGCCTCGATGTCCTCGGGCCCCAGCCCGAGCACCTCGCTCAACACGTCTTCGTTGTGCTCGCCCAGGGCATCGGCGCGCAGCTCGCGCGCCGGTTCCCAGGCGGAAAAACGGACCGGCAAGCCGGGGATGTCGAAATCGCCCAGCACCTCGTCATGGACGCGCCGCACGGTGCCGCGCTCGCGCAGGTGCGGTTGCGCCATCGCCTCGTTCAGCGTCAGGACGGGCGCGCAGGGAATGCGGTGCGCCTCCAGCGCGGCCACGGCCGTCTCGCAGGAATCGAAGCGCGCCAGCCACCCTTCCAGCAGGGTCTTGAGCGCCGCGTTGTTGTCGCGCCGCAGGGCCGCCGTGGCGAAACGCGGATCGGCCAGCAGTTCGGGCATGTCCAGCGCGCGGGCCAGCGCCTCCCATTGGTGGGGCAGCGTGGCCAGGGCGATGTAGCGGCCGTCGCCGCAGCGGAACAGGCCGGTCGGACCGCCGTCGGGATGCTGCGAGCCGGTGCGGCGCGGCGTATAGCCGGGACGCAGCGACACGCGCGGCAGCGCCACCTCGTGCATCTGGAAATAGGTGTCCAGCAGCGAGGCCTCGACGTGCTGGCCTTCCCCGGTGCGCTCGCGATGCAGCAGCGCATAGCCCACGGCCATCGCCGCCGTCAGCCCGGTGGCCGTGTCGCCGACCGCCATGGTGATCATCGCCGGATCGCCGTCCGGGTCGCCGATCAGGTCGGTGATCCCGGCATAGGCCTGGGCGACATAGTCGTAGCCGGGCTTGCGGCTGAGCGGCCCGCGCTGGCCCGCCAGCGAGATCGAGCACATGACCAGGCCCGGGTTCGCTTCGCGCAGCGCCTCGTAGGACAGCCCCGCGCGCTCCATGACGCCCGGGCTGAAGTTCTCGACCAGCACGTCGCAGCGCGCGGCCAGCGCCTTGATCAGCGCCACGCCGCGCGGATGCTTCATGTCCACCGCCACGCTGCGCTTGGAATGGTTGTGCTGGAAGTAATAGGTGCTGCGGCTGGAATTCTTGTGCAGCGGATCGCGCGAACGCAGTCCGCCTATGCGGGTGCGGTCGCCGAACGGCGCGAGTTCGAGCTTGATGACGTCGGCGCCGAGCTCGGCCATGATGCGCGAGCAGGTCGGCCCGGCCACGATCTGCGTCATATCCAGGACGCGGTATCCCTTGAGCATGGGCAAGGCGGCGGACATGGGTTTCCTTCGGTGTGGCGGTTCTCAGACTTGGCGCGCGCCCGGCCGGGCGCCGCCGAACAGGTTGTTCCAACGCTCGCCCTGGGGCGGAGCGCCGCTGCGGTCCACCTTCCCGGCCAGCACCGCGAGTCCGCGCTGCACGGCCGGACGGGCGCGAACCGCCGCGTACCAGCGCTTCAGGTTGGGCCAGGCGTCGATGTCCTGGCCCTGCCACCTGTAGGGCCGCAGCCAGGGATAGGTGGCGATGTCGGCCAGCGTATAGGCATCGCCGGCCAGGTACTCGGCCTCGCCCAGGCGGCGGTCGATCACGCCGTACAGGCGATGCGCCTCGTTGGTGTAGCGGTCCACCGCGTAGGAAATGGTCTCGGGCGCGTACTTGCGGAAGTGATGCGCCTGGCCCAGCATGGGGCCGACTCCGCCCATCTGGAACATCAGCCACTGCACGGTGGCATAGCGCCCCACCGGATCGGCGGGCAGCAGTGGGCTGGCGAATTTCTCGGCCAGGTACATCATGATCGCGCCCGACTCGAACATCGCCAGCGGCCGCCCGTCCGGACCGTCCTGATCGACGATGGCGGGCACCTTGCTGTTGGGGCTGATGGCCAGGAAGGCGGGATCGAACTGCTCGCCCTTGCCGATGTGCACCGGCACCACGCGATAGGGCTGCCCCAGTTCCTCCAGCAGGATCGAGACCTTGTAGGCGTTCGGAGTGGTCCAGAAATAGAGGTCGATCATGATGTCCGTGCCCTTGCGCGGCTTCTCCGGGAATGGGAAGCCATGGTAGGGACATCGATGCGTCGGGAATAATAGGACATTGCGATCCCGGTATACGCGGAACCTATGGTCTACAGTGTTCCGCCGCGAGCACGAGAGAAGAACATGGAACTGAGGCAGTTGCGGTACTTCGTTCGCATCGTCGAACTGGGCAGCGTGTCCCGCGCGGCCAAGGATCTCTATATCGCGCAGCCGGCCCTGAGCGCGCAGCTGGCGAACCTGGAATCCGAACTGGGCGTGCGGCTGCTGGCGCGCAGCGTGCGCGGCGTCACACCCACCGCCGGCGGCAAGACGCTGTACCTGCATGCCCAGGCCGTGCTGCGGCAGGTCGAACGCCTGCGCCGCGACGTCGCGCATGCCGGCGCGCTGCCCGGCGGCCCGGTGTCGGTAGGCATGCCCACCAGCGCCGCCAACGTGCTGGCCGGCCCGCTCATCGCCACCGTGCAGCAGCGCTATCCCGACGTCCAGCTCAGCCTGGTCGAAAGCCTGAGCGGCCACCTGCGCGAACTGGTGGGCAACGGCCGCCTGGAGATGTCCCTGCTGTTCGAGCCGGCACCGCCACCGGGCGCGGCCGCGCGCGAGGGCGGCGACCTGCCCCACATCCACCGCGTCCCGCTGGTCGAGGAAGAGCTGTTCCTGCTGTCGGCCACGCCCGCCCCAGGCGCCCGCGACGGCCGCGTCAGCCTGGAGGACGCCGCGGCGATGCGGCTGGTGCTGCCCGGACGCGCCAACATCACCCGCCAGCTCATCGACCAGGTATTCGCCGCGCGCGGGCTGGCCACCCAGGTCATGGCCGAACTCGATTCGCTGTCCACCATCCAGACCATCGTCGAACGCGGCCAGGCGGCCACCATCCTGTCGCTCTCCTCGCTGGTGGGCGAAGGCGCTCGCGACCGGCTGTCGGCGCTGTCGGTGGGCGACCCGCCCATCCTGCGGCGGCTCTCGCTGTGCAGCCCGGACATCGTCGCCATGGGCTCCGCCGCGGAAAGCGTGGCCGCGCTGATCCCCGAGCTGGTGCGGGACATCGTCGCGGCGGGCGGCTGGCCCGGCGCCACGGCGCTGGCGGCCGCGGAGGTTCCATAGCGGCCGGATATGGCCCCCGCGCAAAGTCCTATGACGCCCCCATCGCCGGTTCTGCTTAGACTGCCCGCCATGAACCAGATCACGCAGAAGCTATTGTCCGGGACCCTCGTATTGGATCTGACCCGCTTTTTCTCGGGTCCGCAGGCCACCCTGTTCCTTGCGGGCATGGGCGCGCAGGTCGTGAAGATCGACGATCCCGCCACGGGCGATCCCACCGCGTTTTCCCCTCCTTATGCCGGACCCGGCGGCGTGTCCTTCCAGCGGACCTCGGACGCGGACATGGGCCTGGCCTACCTGAAACGCGCGCGCGGCAAGCAATCGGTCATGCTGGACCTGAAATCGGAAGCGGGCCGCGAGGTATTCCTGCGCATGGTGGCCGGCGCCGACGTCGTGATCGACAATTTCAGCGCGGGCGTGGCGGACCGGCTGGGAATAGGCTATGACGCGCTGGCGGCGGTCAACCCCGGCATCGTCTATTGTTCCCTGACGGGATACGGCGCGACCGGCTCCGATCGCCACCTGAAGGCCTACGACCTGATGGTGCAGGCGGCGGTGGGCCTGATGAGCGTGACCGGGGAAGCCGGCGGCCCCCCGGTCAAGACCGGCTCGCCGCTGTCGGACGCCATCGCCGGCGTGTTCGCCGCGTCCGGCATCCTGGCCGCCCTGCTGCACCGCCAGCGCACGGGGCGCGGCCAGGCGGTGGACGTCTCGATGGCCGACTGCCTGTTCTCGCTGATGTTCGACGAACCCTTCGACTGCTACGAGCGGCTGGGCCTGCCCCACCGCCAGGGCAGCCGCATCATGCGGTTCTCGCCCTTCAACGTCTACCGCTCGCGCGACGGCTGGGTAGTGCTGGGCGCGGCCACCGCCGCCGACTGGACCGCCCTGCTGGGCGCGATGGAGCGGCACGACCTGACGGACGATGCGCGGATGAACGATCTGGGCTGGCGCATCGCCCACAACGCGCAGGTCGACGCCATCGTGTCCGCCTGGACCGAGGCGCGCGCCACCCAGGACATCGTCCAGGCCCTGCACGCGGCCAAGGTGCCGTGCAGCCCGGTGCGCAGCATCGACGAGGTCATGCAATGGCGACAACTGCGCGAGCGCGGCATGGTGGTCCCGGTGCACAACCCCATGACCGGCACCGACATGGCCGCCAGCGCCCCCGGCTTCCCCATCAAGTTCAGCGCAGGCCAGGCCGGCTACGACGCGCCGGCGCCGCTGCCCGGCGCCCACACGCAGGAGATCCTGGAAACGCTGGCCGGGCTGTCGCCCCAGCGCATCGAGGAACTGGCGGCGCGCGGGATCGTACGGCGCGCGCAGGTGCCGCCCTCCCAATGAAAAAGACCTCCCGTCGGGAGGTCTTCTGCCTGGCACAACCGTCGCCTTACTTGCCGGCCTGCTGGTAGCGCTCGATGCTGCCGACGATCTCCTGGCGGGCGGCTTCCGGGCCGTCCCAGCCCTTGATCTTGACCCACTTGCCCTTTTCCAGATCCTTGTAGTGCTCGAAGAAATGCTGGATGCGCAGCAGGTACTCGGGCTGCAGGTCTTCCGGCTTCTGCCAGTGGCGGTAGATGGGCAGGACCTTGTCCACGGGCACGGCCAGCAGCTTGGCGTCGCCGCCCGCTTCGTCGTCCATGTTCAGGATGCCGATGGGGCGGCAGCGCACGACGGCGCCGACGGTGACCGGATGGGGGGTGATGACCAGCACGTCGACGGGGTCGCCGTCGTCGGACAGGGTCTGCGGCACGTAGCCGTAATTGCACGGGTAGTGCATGGCCGTCATCATAAAGCGATCGACGAACAAGGCTCCGGTTTCCTTGTCGACTTCGTACTTGATCGGATCCGCGTTCATCGGGATCTCAATGATGACGTTGAATTCTTCCGGCGCCTTTTTGCCGGGACCGACTCGATCGAGATTCATAACTGCCTGGAAGGTTGGAAAAAACAAGTGGACCGGCCCGGGGCCGGTACGACATCGAAAAAAAACCGCCGCTAGAGGCCAGCCGCGCGATCGGGCGCCACGTCCTCTTCGCTCTCGAACTGGGGACGCGCGGCGGCGGGTCCGAACAGGACCGCTTCGTCGGCCTTCAGGACCGGCAGGCCGATCACGGCCTCGGTAGCCAGGCGCCAGTGGCGCACGGCCTCGACGGCGCGGTCGGTGCGATCGTACAGGCTGGCCAGCAGCGCATGCGTGCGCGGGTCGTCGCGCTCGCTCAGGCTGCGTTCGAGATATCGCTGCGCCGGGCCCCACAGGCGGCCGCACAGGCACAGCGTGCCCAGCGCCTGCAGCAGGTCGGGATCATTGGGATGCTGGCGCAGCCAGCTCTCGGCCTTCTCCAGCCGCGGAGGTATGTGTTCGGGGCTGCAACGGGCATAGGCCTGCAGCAGGAGCGGGCTGAGCTGGGCGTCGAGCGCGGTCTCGAGGATGCGGCGGGTGCGCACTTCGTCGCCATCGGCCTCGAACACCGCGGCGCCGGCCTGCGCCACTTCGGGCAGGATGCGCTCGTCGTCCTTCAGGTCCTTCCAGATGGCGCGCCGCGTGGCGGCATCGCTGGCCGAGCGCAGCAGTTCGGCCGCGGCGGTGGCGATCATGCGGGTGGCGGCGGCCGGATGCAGGGCATTGCGCTTGGACAGCGTGCGCGCCAGCTTCAGGACCTCGGCCCAATGCCCCAGGTCGCGATGGGCTCGCAAGGTGAGCCGCAGCGAATGCATGTGCTTGGGCCCGCCCTCGTGCAGTTGCGACAGCAGCGCCAATGCTTCCTCGGGCCGCTGCTGGTCGAGCAGCATGTCGGCCTCGACCAGGACGACCGCGGGCTTGAGTCCGGCGTCGGCTTCCGCGGCCTCGCGGGCCTGCGCCAGCAGCAGGTCGCGGCGGGTGAATTCCTGCATGGCATGCGCCGCCCGGGCGGCCGACAGGTTGGCCAGGACGCGGCGCGACGGCACGTCGGTCTGTCCGGCCACGCTGCTCATGTCGGCCTCGGCCTTGGCATAGCGGCCTTCCAGCAGATTGATCCAGCCGCGCTCGAGCAGCTCCTGCTGCTGCGTCAACGCGCGCCGCGCACGCCAGCGGCGCACCCGCACCGGCAGGTCCAGGGTCCAGGAGATGGCGCGCAGCGCGGCGTACAGCACCGCGAACAGCGCGACCAGGATCAGCGCGGCCAGGCTGGCGGACAGCTCGACCCGGTAGGGCGGCAGCAGCAGCGCGACGTTGCCGGAGTGATAACGCAGTCCGACCGCCAGCCCGACGGCGGCCACCAGCAGCAACAGGGTCCAGAACCAGGTGCGCATGCCTTACCTCTGCGCGCCGGGAACGGCATTGCGCGGCAGCACCGAGCGCACCGCGGCCAGGCTGTCATTGAGGTTCGGCAGCTCGATGGAGATGTCGGTCTCGCGGATCTGCCGCAGCAGCGTCTGGGCGTTGCGCGTGGCCGGCGCATTGGCATCGAAGTAGGCGGGCAGGGCCTGGCCGACCGCGTCCAGGTCGGCGCGCCAGGCATGTTCCTGCCGGGACAGCAGGGCCAGGCGGGCGTTGAGCAGCCTGAGCTTGAGGTTCTCGCGCACCATGGCGCCCTGCTCGGGAGACACCAGCAGGGCATCGGGCTTGTCGATGCGGCGAATGCGGATCAGGTCGCGCATGTCGCCCAGGAAGCCGTTCCGCAGGGGTTCCCACCAGGCGATGGCCCGCTTCCACCAGGACGCATCGGCCGCCGGCGCCTGGACGGCTTCGGCCGCGGCCGGCGCGGCCTGGCCGTCGGCTTCATGGGCCGGCTGCACGCCGGCCAGCAGCGGCAGGCGGTCCAGCAGACCGATCAACTGGTCGATCTTGACCACCAGGCCGGACACGTCCACCGACGGCAGTCCGCGCAGCCGCTCGAGGTCCTGCGCGATGGCGCGGCGCACGGCGGTGAACTGGGGCCGGTCGGCACGCGCCAGCCGGGCGTCGGCCACCTGCAGCGCGGCGATGGAGTTCTGCACGTTGCCGGCCAGCTGCAGCTGCTGGGCGGCGATGGACAGGGCCTGTTCGACCTCGATCAGGGTCCACTCGTCCTCGCCGCGCGACAGCTCCTGGTAGAGCTGCTCCAGCGCGGCCTGCTGGCTTTGCGACTCCAGCACCTTGGATTCGAGCACGGCCAGCTTGTCGGTATTGCCCTGGGAGATGGACAGGGCCTGACGGGCGCGGGCCTGGGCATCGCGGGAGAAGGAGTCGATCTCGTTGAAGCGGCGCGCCGATTCGCGGCCGATGGCATCGACCAGTTGCTGCTGGCGCCACAGCGCGGCCGCCAGCACCACGATCACGATCAGCGCGAAAGCGAGCACCGTTCCCAGCCAGGGGAAGGACCGGCTGGACGTCCGCCCCTTGGGGGCACGGCCGGCGCGCTCGGTTGCGGAACGGGTATCGTTGGGCGCAGGACCCTGCGCGGATGCGGGAGATGCGTTCTCGGATGCAGTCATGACACCGATTCTATCGCGGCCAGGATGTCCTCATCCCGGGGCGCGCAAGTTTGTAACATTGGCGGGTGGTCGCGAGCGGGCAATGCTTCGGCGATCACCGTTATTAAATGCCGGGCGATCCGTGGATGGGTTGCAACGAGACGACAATCGGCCCACCAGTCCAGCAATCCCAGGCGGGCAAGCTGCCCGCGCACCGCGTCCACGCCCTCGGCGCTGGTCAGCAGCCACGCGGTGGGCGTGCCGGCGCGGGCCAGTTCGCGCAGGCGCTCGGCCTGGGCCGGCATCCACGTCTCGGGCACCCGCCTGTAGGCGCGGTGCAGGGTGACGCCGGCGCCGGCCTCGCGCAGGCGGCCGGCCAGCCAGTCGCGGCCGCTGCCCTGCTCGCCCCGGCCGCCGCGCACGATCAGCACCCGCGACGGCAGCGGCGCGGCGGACAGGATGGCCCACAGCGCCTCGGAGTCGAAATGCGGGCTGTCGGCGGCGGGCTGCAGCAGCCGCGGCCCCTGGCCGAAGGCCGGATGTTCGCGCAGCGCCCGCGCGCTGGCGGGTCCGACGACCGCGGCCGCGGTGGCGGCGGGCCAGGCCCGGTCTGGCCCGGTGGCCTCGCGCCACGCGTCCAGGAACATCCGCACGGCGTTGCCGCTGACGAAGACGACGAGATCGAAGGCCGCGGGATCGGGCACCGGGCCGGCCTCCGGGGTCAGCCGCAGCGCCGGCAGGTCCAGCGGCCGCCATCCGCCCGCCGCGAGCGCCCGCGCCAGGCCGTCGTTCTGGCCGGCGGGACGGGTCAGGATGACGGTGCGCCCGGGTACCGGCGCGGATGGCTGGGCCGGCATCGCGGCTCAGCCCAGCGTAGCGAGGATATCGGCCGCACCGGCCGCGAGGAGTTCTTCGGCCACGGCCAGGCCCAGGGCCTCGGCGTCCCGCGCGGTGCCGGTGCGCTCGGCCCGGACGATGCGCGCGCCGTCGGGCGTCGCGACCAGGGCCCGCAGGCGCAGCGATTCGCCCTGCGCCTGCGCATAGGCGGCCAGCGGCACCTGACAGGAGCCGCCCAGGCGCCGCGACACAGCGCGTTCGGCCAGGGCCTCGGCGGTGGTGGCAGCATGCGACAGCGGCGCGAGCACGGCACGCAGGTCTTCGCGGTCGGCGCGGATCTCGATACCCAGGGCGCCCTGCCCGGCGGCCGGCAGGCTGTCCTCGGGCGCCAGCAGGGTCCGGATGCGGTCGCCCAGGCCCAGCCTGCGCAGACCCGCGGCCGCCAGCACGATGGCGTCGTATTCGCCGCGATCGAGCTTGGCCAGGCGGGTCTGCAGGTTGCCGCGCAGGGGCCGCACCTGCAGGTGCGGATGGCGGGCCCGGACCTGCGACTCGCGGCGCAGGCTGGAGGTGCCGATGACCGCGCCGGCGGGCATGTCGGCCAGCGCCGCGTAGCGCGCCGACACCAGGGCGTCGCGCGGATCCTCGCGCTCCATGATGGTGGACAGCGCGAACTCCGGCGCCAGGTCCACCGGCACGTCCTTGAGCGAATGCACGGCCAGGTCGGCCCGGCCGTCCTGCAGGGCGGTTTCCAATTCCTTGACGAACAGGCCCTTGCCGCCGACCTTGGACAGCGTGCGGTCCAGGATGCGGTCGCCGCGGGTGGTCATGCCCAGCAGTTCGACGGAATACTGCGGATACAGCGCGCGCAGCCGCGCCTGTACATGTTCGGCCTGCCAGAGCGCCAGCTGGCTTTCGCGCGTGGCGATGATCAAACGATCGTTTTTCAAAATGCGGGGATCTCGATTGCGGTGCGGACAGGCTTCCGCTCTCGCGGCGCCCCCCTTCGGGATTATAGAAGTATTCGATACGGGCCCTTTTTTCATGGCATGCTCTGGAGGCGCCCGTACCGCGTTCTTTTGCCTTCGGGCCCGTCTCCAAGCATTTGCAGCAGCCGACTCCAACGACAACACGCGCGACGCTCCATGACCTCATCGCTTCAAGATCCCGACCTACCTCTTCGCAACGACATCCGACTGCTGGGCCGCCTTCTGGGCGACGTGATCCGCGCCAGCGAAGGCGCGGGCGTCTTCGACACCATCGAGACCGTGCGCCGCACGGCGGTGCGCTTTCGCCGCGACGGCAACGCCACCGACGGCCGCGCGCTGGAAAAACGCCTGAAGCTGCTGGCGGCCGACGAGACCAACTCCGTGGTCCGCGCCTTCACCTACTACCTGCACCTGGCCAACATCGCCGAGGACCGCGACCAGAACCGGCGCCGCCGCGCCACCCTGCTGCAACAGGACGCCCCCGCGCGCGGCAGCCTGCAGGACGCCGTCACCCAGTTGCGGGCCGCGGGCATCGGCAACGCGCGCATGCGCCAGTTGCTGGACGAAACGCTGATCTCGCCGGTCCTGACGGCCCACCCCACCGAGGTGCAGCGCAAGAGCACGCTGGACGTGCACAAGGAAATCGCCCACCTGCTGCAGGAGCGCGACGACCCGCGCACCACGGACGAATCCTTCGAACAGACGCTGGCCCTGCTGGGCCGCATCACCACGTTGTGGCAGACGCGCATGCTGCGCAACTCCCGGCTGACGGTGGCCGACGAGATCGAGAACGCGCTGTCCTACTACCGCAGCACCTTCCTGTCCGTCATCCCGCAGCTGTACGGCCATCTTTCGCGTCTGCTCGGCCGCGAGCCGGCCGATCCGTTCGGCCCGCACCCCACGCCGCTCAAGTCCTTCCTGCGCATGGGGAGCTGGATAGGCGGCGACCGCGACGGCAATCCCAACGTCGATGCCGAGACGCTGAACCTGGCGCTGCTGCGCCAGAGCACGACGGCCTTCGAGTACTACCTGGACGAGACCCACGCGCTGGGCGCCGAACTGTCCCTGAGCGCGCTGCTGACGCCCGCCTCGCAGGCGCTGACCGCGCTGGCCGAACAAGGCGGCGACCTTTCCGAGCATCGCCGCGACGAGCCCTACCGCCGTGCCCTGGTCGGCATCTACGCCCGCCTGGCGGCATCGGCGCGGGTGCTGACCGGCCGCGGCCTGGCCCGCCGCGAGGCCCCGCCCGCCCAACCCTATGCCGAGCCCGCCGAATTCGCCGCCGACCTGGCGGTGATCGCCGATTCGCTCAACGGCCACCATGCCTCGCCCATCGCCCGGCTGCGCCTGTCGGCGCTGCGCCAGGCGGTGGACGTGTTCGGCTTCCACCTGGCCACGATCGACCTGCGCCAGAGTTCCGACGTGCATGAACGCACGGTGGCCGAGCTGTTCGCGCGCGCCGGGGTCGAGGCCGACTACGCCAGCCTGGACGAAGCCGCGCGCATCGAACTGCTGCGGCGCGAGTTGAAGGAGGTCCGCCCGCTGGTCTCGCCCTGGCTGCGCTACAGCGAGGAAACGACCCGCGAACTGGAGATTTTCCGGGCCGCCGCCAGCGCCCGCCAGCGCCTGGGCGCGCAGGCCGTGCACCACGCCATCGTGTCGCACACGGAAACGGTCAGCGACCTGCTGGAAGTCCTGGTGCTGCAGCAGGAAACCGGCCTGATCGCGCCGGGGGGCGGCTCCACGAGCGGCCACGTTCCCGCCGACGGCGAAGGGCTGATGGTGGTGCCGCTGTTCGAGACCATTCCCGACCTGGCCAACGGCCCCGCCATCATGGCGCAGTTCCTCGACCTGCCCGAGGTCAAGGCGCGCGTGCGCCATGCCCAGCGCGGCGTGCAGGAAGTGATGCTGGGCTATTCCGACAGCAACAAGGACGGTGGCTTCCTGACGTCGAACTGGTCCCTGTACCAGGCAGAACGCGCGCTGGTCGAGGTCTTCCGCGCCCGCAAGGTCAGGCTGCGCCTGTTCCACGGCCGCGGCGGCACCGTGGGCCGGGGCGGCGGTTCGAGCTTCGACGCCATCCTGGCGCAGCCTCCGGGTACCGTGGCCGGCCAGATCCGGCTGACCGAACAGGGCGAGGTCATCCAGAGCAAATACAAGGACGCCGACATCGGCCGCTGGCATCTCGAACTGCTGACCGCCGCCACGCTGGAGGCCAGCCTGGCCGACCACACCGAAAGCGCCTCGGCCGAGGACGCGCTGTTCGCCAGCTATGGCCAGACCATGGACCGCCTGTCGGCCACCGCCATGCGCAGCTATCGGGCCCTGGTCTACGAAACGCCGGGGTTCGCCGACTACTTCTTCGCTTCGACGCCGATCTCCGAGATCGCCGGCCTGAACATCGGTTCGCGCCCGGCCTCGCGCAAATCCACCGGGCGCATCGAGGACCTGCGCGCCATTCCCTGGGGCTTCTCGTGGGGCCAGTGCCGGCTGCTGCTGCCGGGCTGGTACGGCATGGGCGCGGCCATCGACGACTACCTGCGCCACGGCGAAGGCACCAAGCGCCAGCGCATCGAACACCTGCAGGCCATGGCGCGCGACTGGCCGTTCTTCCGCACGCTGCTGTCCAACATGGAAATGGTGCTGGCCAAGACCGACCTGGTCATCGCCTCGCGCTATGCCCAGCTGGTGCCTGACACCGCGCTGCGCAAGCGCATCTTCGGCGCGATCAGCGACGAGTGGAAGCGCACCATGAGCGCGCTGAAGCTGATTACCGGCCAGCGCCAGTTGCTGGCCGACAATCCCTCGCTGGCACGCTCGATCCGCGACCGCATCGCCTACATCGATCCGCTCAATCACGTGCAGATCGAACTGATCCGCCGCTATCGCGCCACCCTCGGCAAGGCGGGCCGCGCCAAGGCCGATCCGGCCGGCCGGACCCAGAACGGCATTCACCTGACCATCAACGGCATCGCCGCGGGCCTGCGCAACACCGGCTGACCCCGGCGGCATGGCGGACCGTCCTCCGGTCCGCCTTCTTCCCTTCCCCCTCTTTCCCAACATGCGCCGCGACCCGGCGCAGGTGCCCGCCTGCGCCTTCGTGGCTTCCCCCTATTGCTTCCTTCCTGCTCTAAGTTTTATATTCAAAAAAAGTTTTCTTATACAAAACAATCAGGATGGAAGCATGACGGAAGTCGACATCGCGATCATCGGGGCGGGCATAGGCGGCATGGCCGCCGCCATCGCTCTCCATCGCGCGGGATACAAGGTGGGCGTCTACGAACAGGCACCCCGGTTCGGGCGCGTGGGCGCGGGCATCAACCTGACGCCCAATGCGGTCAAGGTACTGGACGGACTGGGCGTGGGCGCGGTGCTGCGCGCCACCGCCTACGAACCCACCTGCCGGGTCAGCCGGCTGTGGGACAGCGGCCAGGAAACCTCGCGGCTGGAATTGCACGCCCAGGGAGAACGCCGCTACGGCGCGCCGCAACTGACCATCCACCGCGCCGACCTGTTGTCGGCGCTGGAAGCGACCCTGCCCGCCGGCTCGGTCCACCTGGGCGCCAAGGTAGTCGCCATCGGCCAGGACGAGCGCCACGCCTGGCTGGAACTGGCCGATGGATCGCGGGTGGCCGCGCGCGCCGTGGTCGGCTGCGACGGCATCCATTCGGTGGTGCGCGAAGCCATCGCCGGTCCCGAAGCCCCCCGCTTCACCGGCAAGGTGGCGTTCCGTTCCATCGTACCCACCGCGCCGCTCGCCCGCTATGACCTGACCCCGACGACCAAATGGTGGGGGCCGGATGCGTCCAGCCAGATCTTCACCTTCCTGATCGACCGCGGCCAGCGCGAGCTGTTCGTGTTCGCCACCGTGCCCGAGACCGAATGGACGCACGAGTCCTGGTCCATCCAGGGGCACAAGGACGAACTGCTGCGTGCGTACGCCGGCTTCCACGAGGAAGCGCTGGCCATCCTGGAAGGCTGCGACGTCGTCCTCAAGACCGCGCTCTACGCCCGCGACCCCATGGCGCGCTGGACCCATGGCCGCGTCACGCTGCTGGGCGACGCCTGCCACGCCATGCTGCCCTTCATGGCCCAGGGCGCCGCCATGGGCCTGGAGGATGCCGCGGTGCTGAGCCGCTGCCTGGACGAGGCCGGAGACGACGTACCCGCCGCCCTGCTGCGCTACGAACAGGCCCGGCTGGAACGCGCCAGCCGCATCCAGCGCGGCTCGCTGCAGAACGACTGGCTGCGCTCGGACACGAACGCCGACTGGGTCTACGGCTACGACGCCTGGACCGAACCCCTGCCCGAGCGGGCGCACTGAACCCTTCCCTTCCCCTGCGGAGTCATTCCATGCACAGACGACATTTCCTCGGCACCATGATCGCGGCGGCGGGCGCCGGCGCGGCCCCGGTCGCGCGCGCCCAATCCGGTTTCCCCTCGCGCCCCATTCGCATGCTGGTCGGCTTCGCGCCCGGCGGCGCCACCGACGTCGCGTTCCGCGTCCTGGCGCAGAACGCGGCCGCCATCCTGAAGCAGCCGGTCGTGGTCGAGAACAAGCCGGGCGCCGGGATGGTGATCCCCGCCCAGATGATGCAAACCACCGAGCCCGACGGCTACACGATCGCGCAGATCGCCGTATCGGTGTTCCGCACGCCCTATCTGGTCAAGACCACCTGGGATCCGCTCAAGGATCTGAAATACATCATCGGCCTGGCGGCCTACCCCTTCGGCCTCGTGGTGCCGGCCTCCTCGCCCATCAAGACACTGGCGGACTACATCGCCTACGCCAAGGCCAACCCCGGCAAGATGACCTACGGCACGCCGGGCACGCTGTCCTCACCCCACCTGACCATGGAAGACCTGGCCTTCCAGGCCGGCGTGAAGTTCAACCACGTGCCCTACAAGGGAGGCGCCGAGGCGCTGGTCGCGCTGCTGGGCGGACACATCATGTCGCTCGCCGACGGCCCGAGCTGGGCGCAATACGTCGAGTCGGGGCAATTGCGCCTGCTCGCCACCGGCGGCGAAACGCGCAGCGCGCGCTTCTCGGCGGCGCCCACGCTCAAGGAACTCGGCTACGACATCGTGCAGAATGCGCCCTTCGGGCTGGCGGCCCCGCGCGACACCGATCCGGGCGTGGTCCGCATCCTGCACGATGCCTTCAAGCAGTCCATGGAGATGGACAACTATCGCGCCGCGCTCAAGCAGTACGACCTTGAACCCGCCTACCTGAGCAGCGAGCAGTTCACCCGCTTCGCCGCGGACACCATGCAGAAGGAAAAACTGTTGATCGACCGGATAGGGCTGCGCAGACTATAAAATGACCGGGCGCAAGGTGCTTCGCCCTGCGCCCCGTCCTATCTGCCCCCTATGACCGACCCCCAACTGCCGGCTATCGAAGACGGCGACGACACGCCCGACAACGCTTCCGCTCCCCGCAAGGATCCTTACTGGGTCGACGCGCTCGCCCAGGGCCTGTCCGTGCTCGAAGCCTTCGATTGCGAGCAGCCCTCGCTGACCCTGACCGAACTGGCGCAGCGCCTGGGCTGGAGCCGCAGCAAGCCTTACCGCTTCGTGCATACGCTGGAGAAACTGGGCTTCCTGGAGCGCGAGGAAGTCGGCCGGCGCTACCGCCTGACCGCGCATGCGATGAAGCTCGGCTTCGCCTACCTGAACCGCCTGCCCCTGGTCGAGCTGGCGCAGCCGATCATGAACCGGCTGCGCACCGAAGTCGGCGCCTCGGTGCACATGGCCATCCTGGACCGCGACGAACTGGTCTACGTGGCGCAGGCCCGCATCCCCCTGCCGACCTCGATCGACATCCATGTCGGGTCCCGCATGCCGCCGCACTCGTCATCGATCGGCCGGATCCTGCTGGCCTACAAGCCCCAGGCGGACATTGCCCGCATCCTGGACGGCGCGCCCATACCCGCCCTGACCGAAAAATCCACGGTCGACCCCGCCGCCTTCCGCGCGCTGCTGGATACCGCGCGCGAACGCGGCTACGTCTACAACGACGAGGAATTCCACCGCGGCGTGCGTTCGATCGCCGCGCCGGTCCTGAACGCCCAGGGAGAAGTCGTGGCCGGACTGAACGCGACCTCGATGATCTACACCTTCACCGACGAGGTCGTGGCCGGGACCGTGATCCCCGCCGTGGTACGGGCGGCGCGGGAGTTGTCGATGGCGCTGGGCTACCGCGAACGCTAGCCCCGGGGCGGTCAGCGCAGGTAGGACACCGCGACCGCGATCGCCACGCCGACGGCGCCGATCAGCACCAGCATCTGCATCAGCGTCAACCCTTTCTGCAAGCTCTTCATTCCATCCTCTGGCGCCGCCCCGCGGGCGCGGCAATAAGAAACATACGTCGAAATCCGACGGGGCATAAGGTTAGCCTGTTTCACGCCGCCGATGGCGCGGGCGCCCCGCCTACTCGCACACCGGTTCGCGGCGCCGGCCGGCGTTGCCCAGCCAGACCAGCCCCAGCCCACCGGCGGCAAGCGCCGCGCCCGCCAGGGGCACCGCGGCGTAGCCCAGCCCCTGGCCGATGACGGCGCTGCCCAGGGCCGCCCCCAGCGCGTTGCCGAGGTTGAACGCGCCGACGTTGACGGACGAGGCCAGGCCGGGCGCCTGGGCCGCCGCCTGCATGACGCGCATCTGCACCGGCGGCACGATACCGAAAGCGGCGGCGCCCCACACGACCAGTCCGATGGCCGCGCCGACATGGGTGGTCAGGACCAGCGGCAGCACGGCCATGATGATCGCGAGCGCGGCCAGGATGAGCTTGGCCGCGCCGTCCAGGGACCAATCCGCCAGGCGGCCGCCCAGGGTATTGCCCAGGGTGAAGCCGATGCCGATCAGCACCAGCGCGAATGCCACGAAGCCCGGGCTGGCGCGGGTGATGTCGGCCAGCACGGGCGCCACGTAGGTGTAGAGCGCGAACATCGCGCCCGCCCCCAGCACGGTCGTGCCCATGGCAAGCAGTACCTCGGGGCGCGTGAGCACGGCCAGTTCGCGGCGCACGTCCGGCCGCGTGCCCGGCTCGCCCTTGGGCAGCGCCAGCCACAGCGCGGCGATGGTGACCAGGCCCAGCGCGGCGGTTCCGCCGAAGGCCACGCGCCATCCCACCTGTTGCCCGATCCAGGTCGCCGCCGGCACGCCGCCGATGTTGGCCACGGTCAGGCCCATGAACATCGCCGCGATCGCGCTGGCCTGCTTTTCCCTGGGGACGACGCTGGCCGCCACCACCGCCCCTATGCCGAAGAAGGCGCCGTGGTTGAGACTGGTGACCAGGCGCGACAGGAGCAGGGTCGCGTATCCGGGCGCGAACGCCGACAAGAGGTTGCCGACGGTAAAGATCAGCATCAGCAGCATCAGCGCGGCCCGTTTGCCGAAGCGGCTGAACAGCAGCGTCATCACCGGCGCGCCCAGCATCACGCCAACGGCGTAGGCCGACACCAGCATGCCGGCGGCGGGAATGTCGACCTGTACCCCGTCGGCGATCACGGGCAACAGCCCCATGGGGGTGAACTCGGTCGTGCCGATGGCGAAAGCGCCGATGGCCAGGGCGAACAGGGCCGCGGTGGACTTCACCGCGGCCGGCTTGGAATCGTTGAAAGCGGGAGACATGACGGCCATCCTGGGACGGTTTTCTGTGGATGCAGCCAGTGTGCCGGGTTTATATTTGCAGATTAAGCCCGGTATCAACCAATATCATTTGATTTGGATTCAATAATGAAGACCACCCTGGACGAGTTGCAGGCCTTCGTGGCCGTCGTGGACACCGGCTCGATCACGGCGGCCTCGGAAGTGCTCGGGCTGACCATCTCCGCCACCAGCCGCACCCTGGGCCGGCTGGAGGAAAAGCTCCAGACCACTTTGCTGCGCCGTACGACCCGGCGGCTGGAACTGACCGAGGAAGGCTCGACCTTCCTGCACCATGCGCGCGCCATCCTGGCCTCGGTCGATGAAGCGGAGGAACAGATGGCGGCCCGGCGCCTGCACCCGGCCGGGCGGCTGCGGGTGGATGCGTCCACGCCGTTCATGCTGCATGTCCTCGTGCCGCTGCTGGACGGTTTCCGCGCCCGCTACCCCGAGGTGGAACTGGAACTGAACTCGAACGAAGGCATCATCGACCTGATCGAGAAGCGCACCGACGTGGCCTTCCGCATCGGCACCCTGAAGGACTCCACCCTGCACGCCCGCCCCGTGGGCACCAGCCGGATACGTGTGCTCGCCAGTCCCGCCTACCTGGAACGCCACGGTACGCCGGCCTCCCCGGGCCAGTTCGGGCGGCACACGCTGCTGGGCTTCACCCAGCCCGAGACCCTGAACGACTGGCCGCTGCGCGACGCGGACGGGAACACCGTTCGCATCCGGCCCACGATCGCCTCGTCCAGCGGGGAAACGCTGCGGCACATGGCCCTGGCGGGCCTGGGCATCGTCTGCCTGTCGGATTTCATGACGGGCGACGACCGCCGCCAGGGGCGGCTGGCGCCCTTGTTGTCCAGGCAGACGCTGGACGTGCGCCAGGCGATCAACGCGG
Source organism: Pigmentiphaga sp. H8 (assembly GCF_003854895.1). Lineage (NCBI taxonomy): Bacteria > Pseudomonadati > Pseudomonadota > Betaproteobacteria > Burkholderiales > Alcaligenaceae > Pigmentiphaga > Pigmentiphaga sp. H8. The sequence goes on from NZ_CP033966.1 coordinate 4,275,385, forward strand.
TCTACTACCGGAACACCGCCCTGGCCTCGCGCATCACGGCCTTCGTGGACCACGTCGTCGATGCGCTGGGCAAGCGGCCCTTCGACGCATGACGCCCCACAAACGACAACGCCCTGCCGAAGCAGGGCGTGCCATGCCGGGCCTTGCGGCCCCGCGCTCCGGTCAGGCGTGGCTGGCCGGCTGCTGCGCCTTCTTGCGGCGAGCCAACCACATACCCACCCCCACGACGATCAGCGCGCCCAGGATTTCCGCGGCGTAGGTGATCTGGGTGTTGTAGGCCGCCAGCGAACTGGGCTGGATCACATGGGACTGGACCGCGACGTCGGTCGCCAGCATGCCGCCGGCGATCCATCCCAGCAGGGCGCCGCCCAGCGTCACCACGACGGGGAAGCGGTCGATCAGCTTCAGGACCAGGGTGCTGCCCCAGATGATGATGGGCACGCTGACCAGCAGGCCGAAGATGACCAGGCCGATCTGGTGGGATTCGTCCGCCTGCTGGGCCGCGCCGGCAATGGCGATGACGTTGTCCAGGCTCATGACGAAGTCGGCGACGATGATGGTCTTGATCGCGCCCAGCAGCGTGGCGCCGCCCTCGATGTTGTCGTGCGACTCATCCTCGGGCACCAGCAGCTTGATGCCGATCCAGAACAGCAGCACGCCGCCCACGATCTTCAGGAACGGGATCTGCAGCATCGTGACCGCGAAGGCGATAAGCACGACGCGCAGCACGATGGCGCCCGCCGTCCCCCACAGGATGCCCTGCATCCGCCGCTTGGCGGGCAGGTTGCGGCAGGCCAGCGCGATGACCACCGCGTTGTCCCCGCCCAGCAGGATGTCGATCAAGATGATCTGGAATACGGCCGCCCAGCTGAGCGTCTGGAAAAATTCAAGCACGTGTAGCTCCCTAAGACAGATCCGGACGAGCGAATCTTCCTGTACGGAAGATAGGTTCTTCCTTGTTTTTCGAATTCACCACGTCTTCCGGGACGGCATTTCCAGGCACCCGCATGCCCGTAAATCCCCCGGCGAAGACGAAACCGGCCTGGCACAGGAATGCCAGGCCGGTGCACCACGACTATGCAGCGTTGCCGGCCATCAGGCGGGCTGGTCGCCGGAGCGGCGCCGAGACATCAGCACCTTGCCCACCACCAGCACGATGACGGCTCCGAGCACGCCGGCGGCGATCTCGGCACCATGATGGCTCAGCCCCATGGATGCCTCGACGGCCTCGGTGTGCAGCGCGGGATCGTTGACGAACAGCTCGCCGGCGATGAACCCCAGCAGAGCGGCGCCCAGCCAGACGATGAGCGGGAAGCGCTCGATGACCTTCAGCAGCAGCGTGCTGCCGAAGATCACCAACGGGATGCTGATGGCCAGGCCCAGGACCAGGAGCACGGTATTGCCCATGGCGGCGGCCGCCACGGCAATCACGTTGTCCAGGCTCATGACCAGGTCGGCGATCAGGATCGTGCGGATGGCGGCCATCAGGCCGTCCTTGGCCAGCTTGCCTTCGTCCTCTTCACCTTCCGGCAACAACAACGAAATACCGATGTACAGCAACAGCAGCGAGCCGATCAGTTTCAACCAGGGCAGTTGCAGCAACTGGGCCGCAACCAGCGTCAGGATGATACGCATCACGATGGCGGCCGCAGAGCCGATCACGATTGCTTTCTTTTGTTGGTGGGCGGGCAGCGAACGAGCTGCCAGCGCGATGACCACCGCGTTGTCCCCCGACAACAGGATGTTCACCCAGATGATTTGAATAAGAGCCAGTACGAAGGCGGCTGAACCAAATTCCACGCTTTTCTCCTGAAATGGCGACGGGCGCGATAGTCAATCGCGCCCGTCTCTCTTCTAATTTACAGCACGGACTTGAGCAGCTTGCCCATTTCAGACGGGTTCTTGGTCGTCTTGATGCCGCAGGCTTCCATGATCTCCAGCTTGGCCTCGGCGGTGTCGGCACCGCCCGAGATCAGCGCGCCGGCGTGGCCCATGCGCTTGCCGGCCGGAGCCGTGACACCCGCGATGAAGCCGACCACCGGCTTCTTCATGTTGTCCTTGGCCCACTGCGCGGCGTTCACTTCGTCCGGGCCGCCGATTTCGCCGATCATGATGACGGCGTCGGTGTCGGGATCGTCATTGAACATCTTCAGCACGTCGATGTGCTTCAGGCCGTTGATGGGATCGCCGCCGATGCCGACGGCGCTCGACTGGCCCAGGCCCAGTTCCGTGACCTGGCCCACGGCTTCGTACGTAAGCGTGCCCGAGCGGCTGACGATGCCGATGCGGCCCTTGCGGTGGATGTGGCCGGGCATGATGCCGATCTTGATTTCATCGGGGGTGATCAGGCCGGGGCAGTTGGGTCCGAGCAGCAGCGTGCGCTTGTTTTCGGCGCGCATGCGGTTGCGGACTTCCAGCATGTCGCGCACGGGAATGCCCTCGGTGATGCAGATGGCCAGGTCCAGGTCGGCCTCGACGGCTTCCCAGATGGCGGCGGCGGCGCCCGCGGGCGGCACGTAGATGACCGACACGTTGGCGCCGGTGGCGGCCTTGGCTTCGGAAACGTTGGCGTAGATGGGCACGCCTTCGAAGTCCTCGCCGGCCTTCTTGGGGTTCACACCGGCCACGAAGCAATTCTTGCCGTTGGCGTACTCGCGGCACATGCGGGTGTGGAATTGACCGGTCTTGCCGGTGATCCCCTGCGTGATCACCTTGGTATCTTTGTTGATCAGAATCGACATTTCGAGTCCTTAATATCCTGTGCTGTGCGCTCGTGCGCTTACTTGGCCGCGGCCACGACCTTGGTGGCGGCTTCGGCCATGGTGTCGGCGCTGATGATGGGCAGACCGGAATCGGCCAGCATCTTCTTGCCGAGCTCCTCGTTGGTACCCTTCATGCGCACGACCAGCGGCACGCTCAGGCTGACGGCCTTGCACGCGGCGATCACGCCTTCGGCGATGACGTCGCAGCGCATGATGCCGCCGAAGATGTTGACCAGGATGGCCTTCAGGCCGGGGTTCTTCAGCATGATCTTGAAGGCTTCGGTCACTTTCTCGGCCGTGGCGCCGCCGCCGACGTCCAGGAAGTTGGCCGGCTCGCCGCCGAACAGCTTGATGGTGTCCATGGTGGCCATGGCCAGGCCGGCGCCGTTCACCAGGCAGCCGATGTTGCCGTCGAGCTGGATGTAGGCCAGGCCGAACTGGCTGGCTTCGATTTCGGCGGGATCTTCTTCATCGGTGTCGCGGTAGGCCACGATCTCGGGGTGGCGGAACAGCGCGTTCGAATCGAAGTTGAACTTGGCGTCCAGAGCGATGATCTTGCCCGAGCCGGTAACGATCAGGGGGTTGATCTCGGCCAGATCGGCGTCGGTCTCGACGTAGCAGGTGTACAGCTTCTGGATCTGGTCAGCCGCGTCGGCGACCGAGCCTTCGGGAACGCCGATGCCGCGGGCCAGCTGCGAGGCTTCATCGGTGGTCAGGCCCGTGGCGGGGTCGACGAACACCTTCAGGATCTTCTCGGGGGTGGCGTGGGCGACCTCTTCGATCTCCATGCCGCCTTCGCTCGAGGCCATCACGCAGACGCGCTGCGAGCTGCGGTCGGTCACGATGCCGACGTACAGTTCCTTCTTGATGTCGGCGCCTTCTTCGATCAGCAGGCGGCGGACCTTCTGGCCTTCCGGGCCGGTCTGGTGCGTGACCAGCTGCATGCCCAGGATCTGGCCGGCCAGCGTGCGCACTTCCTCGATGGAACGGCCCAGCTTGACGCCGCCGCCCTTGCCGCGGCCGCCCGCATGGATCTGGGCCTTGACGACCCACACCGGGCCGCCCAGTTGTTCAGCGGCCTTGACGGCCTCGTCCACCGAGAACACGGGGATGCCGCGCGGAACGGTGACGCCAAATTTCTTCAGAAGCTCTTTGCCCTGATACTCGTGGATTTTCATGCGGAGCCTTCGCTGTCGGGTAGACGTTGAATGATCGGTTGGAAAAGACCAGCGCGATGACGGGTCATGCGCCTGGATACGGATGGGGATAGCCCAGGCGTAGCCGCGGCCGGGCAAACAAAAGCCCACGGACCTGTACTCGGGACGAGCAAAGTCGCGGGCTGTCGCATAGCGAGGCGATTGGCGGTTACGGGCATGCGCTAAGGTGCCGATTGCATCGGGGGCGCCGGCAGATTCCGGGCGTGGCCGGGAGGCAATGGGCGGGCGATAAAACCCGGAGAGTATAGCACCCCTGCCTGCGGGCCCTTCTACCCCGCGGCGGGGCCGCCCCGCCGGAGCGCGCGCGCCGCGGCCACCATTTCCCGCAGCGCCGCCTCGGCCTCGGGCCAGGCCCGGGTCTTGAGGCCGCAGTCGGGATTGACCCACAGGCGCTCGGCCGGCAGGCGCGCGGCCGCCTGGCGGATCAGCCCGACCATCGCCTCGGCCTGGGGCACGTTGGGCGTATGGATGTCGTAGACGCCCGGGCCGATGTCATTGGGATAGCGGAAACCCTCGAACGCGCCGAGCAGCTCCCTGTTCGAGCGCGAGGTCTCGAGGGTGACGACATCCGCGTCCATCGCGGCGATGGACGCGATGATGTCGTTGAACTCGGAATAGCACATGTGGGTATGGATCTGGGTGTCGTCGCGCACGCCGGCCGTGCAGAGCCGGAAGCTGTCGACCGCCCAGTCCAGATACTCGGCCCGCTGCGCCCGCCGCAGGGGCAGACCTTCGCGAAAGGCCGGCTCGTCGACCTGGATCACGCCTATGCCGGCCGCCTCCAGGTCCAGGGCTTCGCCGCGCAGGGCCAGCGCCAATTGCCGGCAGGTCGTGCCGCGCGGCTGGTCGTCGCGCACGAAGGACCACTGGAGCAGCGTGACCGGCCCCGTCAGCATGCCCTTCACCGGCCGCTCGGTCAGCGACTGGGCGTACGCGGTCCAGCCGACCGTCATGGGCGCCGGACGCGCGATGTCGCCGAACAGGACGGGCGGCTTCACGCAGCGCGAACCGTAGCTCTGCACCCAGCCATTCTGGGTAAAGGCGAAGCCCGCCAGGAGTTCGCCGAAGTACTCGACCATGTCGTTGCGCTCGGCTTCGCCGTGCACCAGCACGTCCAGCCCCACCCGTTCCTGGAAGGCGATGCCGTCGGCGATCTCCTGGCGGATGGCCTTTTCGTAGGCGGCGTCGCCCAGCGCCCCGGCCCGCCAGTCGCGGCGCAGCGCTCGGATCTCCGGGGTCTGGGGCAACGAACCGATGGTCGTGGTGGGAAACGCCGGCAGCCGCAGCCGCGCCCGCTGGGCGGCGGTCCGCTGCGCGAAGGGAGCACGGGCCCGAGCCAGTCCGGCGGCATCCCGCAGGGCGGCCTGGACCGCCGGCAGGTGGATGCGCCGCGACTCGGCGCGCGTGCGCAGGGCGCGGCGCTGCACGGCCAGCGCATCGGCTACCCCGGCCACGCCGTCCGCGGCCTCGCCCAGCTCCAGGGCCCGGGCGAGCAGCGACAGCTCGTCCAGCTTCTGGCGGGCGAAGCTGAGCCAGCTCTTGAGTTCGTCGTCCAGTTGCTCTTCGGCCGACAGGTCCACCGGCACGTGCAGCAGCGAGCACGACGGCGCCAGCCACAGGCGCTCGCCCAGGGCCGCGGCGTACGGCGACAGCCGCGCGCGCCAGGCATCCAGGTCGGCGCGCCAGACGTTGCGGCCGTCGATCACGCCGGCCGACAGCACCTGGCCTGCCCGCAGTCCGGCGGCCACGGCCGCCAGTTGCTCCGGCGCGCGCGCCAGGTCGACGTGCAGCCCGGCCACGGGCAATGCCTGGACCACCTGCAGATTGTCGTCCAGCGCGCCGAAATACGTGGCCAGCAGGATGGAGACCGGCGCGCCGGCCAGCCGCTCGTACACCGCGGCAAAGGCCTCGCGCCAGGCGGCGGGCAGGTCCAGCGCCAGGATGGGCTCGTCGATCTGCACCCAGCGCACGCCCAGGCCGGCCAGCCGCGCCAGCACTTCTTCATAGACGGGCAACAGGTCCGCCAGCAGCGCCAGCTTGTCCGCGTCGCCCGCGCCCCGGTAGGCCTCGCCCTTGCCCAGCCACAGCCAGGTCAGCGGACCGGGAATGACGGGCTTGGCCGCATGGCCCAGCGCCCGCGCCTCGCGCACCTGCTCGAACAAGGTGTCGCGGGCGATGCGGAATTGCTGCCCCGGATGCAGTTCCGGCACCAGGTAGTGATAGTTCGTGTCGAACCACTTGGTCATCTCGCACGCCGCAGCCGGCGAACCGCCCGGCGCGCGGCCCCGGGCCATCCGGAACACGGTGTCCAGCGTCACGGGCGCATCGCCGGCCTGGCCGAAACGCGCGGGAACCGCTCCCACCGTGGCCGACCACTCCAGCATGTGGTCGTACCAGGCGAAGTCGCCCACCGGCACCAGGGCTGCCCCGGATGCCGCCTGGACGGCCCAGTGGCGGGCGCGCAGTTCGCGTCCCGCCTGCTCCAGCGCTTCTTGCGTGGACAGCCCGGCCCAGTAGCTTTCCAGGGCGCGCTTGAGTTCGCGGCGCACGCCGATGCGGGGGAAGCCCAGGTTGTGCAGCGTAGCCATGTCCGTGTCGCGTCCGACCTATCCGATGAAACACGGCATTGTGCAAGGCGGATGGCTTGAATCAAAATCAAGTTTTACATAACTAGTATGAATTTTTCTCAAGTTATGATGGCAGCCATGATAGACATCCGCCATCTCGAAACCCTGGTCGCCATACGCGAGGGCGGCAGCCTGGTCGAAGCGTCCGAGCGCCTGCACGTCACGCAGTCCGCGCTGTCGCACCAGTTGCGCGAACTGGAAGAACGCCTGGGCACGCAGTTGCTCAACCGGCGCACGCGCCCGCTGCGCTTCACCACGGCCGGCCTGCGCGTGCTGGCCCTGGCCGACGACGTCCTGCCCCGCATGCGGGCCGCCGAACGGGAACTGGGGCGCCTGGCGGCGGGACGCACCGGCCGCCTGCACCTGGCCATCGAATGCCATTCCTGCTTCCAGTGGCTGATGCCGGCGCTGGACGTGTTCCGCGAACAATGGCCCGAGGTCGTCCTGGACCTGTCCGCGGCCTTCTCCTTCGCGCCGTTGCCGGCGCTGGTGCGCGGCGACCTGGACCTGGTGATCACGTCCGACCCCATCCGCCTGGACGCGGTGCGCTACGTGCCGCTGTTCCGCTACGAACTGGTGCTGGCCGTGGCGCGCAACAGCCCGCTGGCGACGTTCAAGACCCTGGAGCCGGCGCAACTGGCGGAACAGACACTGATCACCTACCCCGTCGAGCGCGATCGGCTGGACATCTTCACCGCCTTCCTGGACCCTGCCGACGTGGAGCCGGCGCAAATCCGCACCACCGAACTCACGCCCATGATCATCCAGCTCGTGGCAAGCGGCCGCGGCGTGACGGCCATCCCCAACTGGGCGCTGACCGAATACCTGGACCAGGGCTTGCTGCATGCCTGCCGCCTGGGCGCGGAAGGCGTCTGGCGCACGCTGTACGCGGGCGTGCGGGTCGAGGACCAGGACGCGCCCTACATCCTGAACTTCCTGGACATCGCGCGCGAACTGACGTTCCGGAACCTGACCGGCATCCGGGCGCCCCGCGGCGAACGCCAGGCCGCCCCGGGGCCCTGAGCTACTGGACGACGACGGTCAGGGCCGAACCCGCCGGCACCGCCACGGTTTCGGAATACGACGCGCCCGACGGCCGGCGCACCACCGGAAAATGGCCCGAGGCCTTGAGCGTGGACGGCGAACTGGACGGCAGCGTGCGCAGCGAGGCGTAGTCGGGGCCGTTGATGGCGGGCAGGTCGTAGCCGCCCTGCGTCCGGCGCGGATAGCCGAACCCGGCTGGCGGCGACGCGGGCAACAGGGCCAGCGCCGCGCCCCAGTCGCGCAAGGCCGGACGCGCGCCCGCGCCACCCGCCTGCCTGACGGCCTGGTCGAGCAGCGTGAACGAATCGGTGGACGAGGTGCCGCGCAGCAGGCTGCGGTAGAAATCCGTGCCATATTGCCGCAGCAGGTAGCCGCCGTAGTTGGCGGCGATGGGATACGAGAAACAACTGGAGGACACGCTGGCGTCCCAGCCCCGGATGTAGTCGCAGTTCTGGCTCTGGTGGAGCCAGTTGCCGTAGTCCCCGTCCCGCAACGGGTTGAAGCCCGGCACCACCCGGCCCGAAGCCAGGTCTTCCATCATCAATGCCGTGGTCTCTTCCAGCCAGACCGCGAAGCGGTTGTCCGGACTCACGCCCGTGCGCGCGGCGCGCTGGTAGAAATTGACCATGTGGGTCATCTCGTGCGCCAGCGTCGTATAGCCAGTGTTCCGGCCCGCCTGGCCGCCCAGGTACATGGTCTCGGTGTCCAGGAACAGCACCACCGCCTCGTTGCTGAGCCCCTCGTAGCTCTTCAGGAAGGCATTGGCGCTGAAGAAATAGCCGATCACGCCCCAGGCCTTGCCGTCGGGCGTGATGTTGGACAGCACGATGTGCAGGTCCTGGTCAGCGCCGATATAGCCGCTGCCGACGGTATCGCCCCAGGGCTCGCCCGCGAGGTCGGTCACGATGGGATAGACGGAATCCTGGTTCGACGAGAACCGGCTCTTCAGGCTGTCCAGCAGGGCCTCGCTTACCTTCGCGGCGGACCGCTCGCCGTCCTGTACCCAGATGTTCAGCCAGCGCCCGTCGGAGGCCGCCCAGCGGCGGGCCAGCGTGGCCTGGAACCGCGTACCGCCGCTGTCCTGCCATTCCCGTGTATCGCCTTCGACGGCGGCGCGCACCGCGGCGGCGGGCCCTTGCCGCGCCGAGGCTTGCGGCTGGGACGCGCGATCGACCGGCGGCTGGTAGTCGCGGATATGCGCGGGGATCTGGTTGACGCCCGGCAGGTGATCCGGATCGGACGGGGCGTCTATTTTCGACGCCGTGGCGGGCCGGTCCGCCACGGATGTGCTGACCGAGGCCATGCCGGCATCGCGGTCGGACACATTGGTGAAGACCAGGGTGACGGTGCGGCCGCTGACGCCATTGAGGGTGATCGGCACGGACGTGCCCGAACTCGAGCCGCTATTGTCGTAGCGCCAGATGCCGACGCCGCTGCCGCGATAAGTCTGGGCGTCTGACGCGCCGCACTGCGCGCCGCTGCACGCCACCGACAACACGCCCGATCCGGACACCTCGCTGCCCCCGCCGCCACAGGAGGCCAGCAGCGCCGCCAACGAGATTCCGGCCAATGTCCGGATGGTACCCACGGTCTCGCGATTCATCTTGCCCCCGCCGAAGAAGCCTTGGCGCAACATACCATGGCACGCGGACTAGCGGATGGACTGCACCTGCAACTGGGCGGGCATCCCGCCACCAGCCTCGCTGGCGGAACGGGCCACCGTGCCGGTGACCGTGACGGTGCGGGATTGCAGGTCCTGCATCTGCTGCCAGGTCAGGCCGCGCAGGTCCCATTGCCGCTCGCCCGATTCGAGCACGGCGACGACGAAAGGCTCGTTGCCCTTGAGCACGAGACGCCCTTCCAGCGTGATCACGTCGCCCGCCTGGGGAGCGGACTGGGCGCAGGCCCACAGGCTGGACACGCTCAGGCACAGGGCCAGGAACAATGCACGCATAGCGGCCTCGCGGCGAAAACGGATGCGGAAAGTGTACGGGGGTTCGGGAAAGCGGCCTAGGTCCTAATCTTGATCCAGGTCGTCGAGATCGACGCCTCGCAACACCTGCCTGATGGTGGACTGGCCGAAGCCCCGTGACATCAGGAAACGCACCTGCTTGGCGCGCTGGCTGGCATCGGCGGGCAGCGTGCCGAAGCGCTTGCGCCACACCTCGCGCGCCCGGGCCAGTTCGGTGGTTTCGAGCGTGTCCCGCAGTTCGGCGATCTGCGCATCCGCCACGCCATGCTGGCGCAGCTCATGCATGATGCGCAGGGTGCCCTGCTTGGCCGCCAGCCGATGCACCACGCTCTGCGCGTAGCGCTGGGTGGACAGCCAGCCTTCCTTCTCCAGGCTGTCGAGCACGGCGCGAACCTCGTCCTCTTCCCCGAAACGGGCAAGCTTGCGGCCCAGTTCCAGGCGGCTGTGTTCGCGCCGGGACAGATAGCCCACCGCCCGGGCCTTCAACGAAGGGCCGGAGGCGGGCTTGCCGTCGTCACTCGTCCTCAAGCTCGGCTTCGGTCACTTTGCCGGCGCCGGCGACCCTGGCGGCCACGCCCAGGCTGTCGCGCACGCGGTTCTCGATCTCGATGGCCATTTCCACGCGCTCCTTCAGGAACTCGCGGGCATTGTCCTTGCCCTGGCCGATGCGCTCGCCGTTATAGCTGAACCACGAACCGGACTTCTCGACGATGCCTGCCTGCACGCCCAGGTCCAGGATCTCGCCTTCGCGCGAGATGCCGGCGCCGTACATGATGTCGAACTCCGCGCTCTTGAACGGCGGCGACACCTTGTTCTTGACGACCTTGACCCGGGTCTCGTTGCCGATGACCTCGTCGCCCTTCTTGATGGAGCCGGTGCGGCGGATGTCGAGGCGGACCGAGGCGTAGAACTTCAGCGCGTTGCCGCCGGTGGTGGTTTCGGGGTTGCCGAACATGACGCCGATCTTCATCCGGATCTGGTTGATGAAGATGACCATGCAATTGGTGCGCTTGATCGAGGCGGTCAGCTTGCGCAGCGCCTGGCTCATCAGGCGGGCCTGCAGGCCGGGCAGCGAATCGCCCATCTCGCCTTCGATTTCGGCCTTGGGCACCAGCGCCGCGACCGAGTCGATGACGATCAGGTCGACCGCGCCCGAGCGCACCAGCGCGTCGGTGATTTCCAGGGCCTGTTCGCCGGTGTCGGGCTGCGAGATCAGCAGGTCGGTCAGGTTCACGCCCAGCTTGGAGGCGTACTGGACGTCGAGCGCGTGCTCGGCGTCGATGAAGGCGCAGGCGCCCCCCAGTTTCTGCATTTCGGCGACGACCTGCAGCGTGAGCGTGGTCTTGCCGGACGATTCCGGGCCGTAGATCTCGATGACCCGGCCGCGCGGCAGGCCGCCGACGCCCAGGGCGATGTCCAGGCCGAGCGAACCGGTGGAGACGACCTGGATGTCGTGCTCGACCTCGTTGTCGCCATAGCGCATGACCGAGCCCTTGCCGAACTGCTTTTCGATCTGGGACAGCGCGGCGGCCAGGGCCTTGGTCTTTTCGTTCTGGGCAGCGGCTGCGGCCTTGGAAGCTTTGGTGTCGTCCATTCTGGGATCCTTGGGTTGATGGGCGAATTATGGCACTGCCCGATACTGTATAAAAAAACAGTATGGGACTGCAAGCTCCCAGGCCAAATTAACAACGGAAATTTCGAAACAGGAGCGCCTGCCCCCGTTCAGTACCCCGCCCTGGCATAAGGATTGGCCCCCCGCCTGTACACCATCAGCGCGCGGCGGTAGCGGTTGATCATCTCCCCCCGCTGGTTGCGCGCCTCGGTCAGCACCGTCACCACGCCCTGGTCGGGCCGCGAACCGGACAGGCGCGTGCCCTCGACCGTGGAACGCGCCTCGAGCGTGTCCCCCGGCATCAGGTCGGCGCCGAACTCCACGTCGGTCCATCCCAGGTTGACGGTGACCCGGCCGAAGGTGCGCGTGGACAGCGCCACGGCCACGCCTATCCCCCAGGTCTGCGGCACGACCGGCGCGGGCAGCCCCAGCGCCTGCGCAAAGGCATGGTCGTGGCTTTGCGGCTGCCACTCCATGGCGCGCAGCGCGTGCAGCGTGGCTTCCTCGGCCAGCAGGGTCTTGCGCGGGCTGTGGACGAAGGTTTCCCCCTGCCGCAGGTCCTCGAAGAAAAGGCCTGTCTGCTCGACCCAGGCGCCGTCCTCGCGCGCGGCATGCGACAGGAAGCGCGCCTCGTCCGCCGCCGAGGCGCCCGCGACCACATCGGGCCCCGCCGCGCCGTGCCATAGCTCGGCCACGTAGCGCAGTTCGGCCACCTGCTCGCCGCGCTGGTTGTAGCCGCGCGTGAGCAGGCTGGCGCGGCCCAGGTGCGCGTCCACCGGCTCGGTGGCCAGCACTTCGGTTTCGACATACAGGGTATCGCCGCCGAACATGGGCCGGGTCAGCGCGATGCTGGACATGGACACGATGCGGCGGCGACGGCCGAAGGTCTTGGACGTCATGCCGATCAGCCGCTGCAGGGTCAGCGTGCTGACCATCAGGGGCCGCTTCCAGTCCGTCAGCCCGGCGTAGCAGTCGTCGTAGTGGACCATGGCGGCATTGATGGAATCCAGGGCCTCGGCCACGTTGTCCTGCTGCGAGAACGTGATGCCCGGCCGATGGACGAAACGCTGTCCGGCCGACAGGTGCTCGAAGCCCAGGCCGAAGCGTTCGGCATACAGGCCGTCGCCCAGGTGGTAGTAGGAACTATGCATGATGGTCTCCAACGGCGGAGGGGTTCGGGGCGGCGGCACGCCGCAGGATGCGCAGGGCGCTCTGATAGACGGGCTCGTCCACCATGGTGGCCCCCACGGCGCAGGCGCGGCGGCCGGCGCGTTCGTAGGCGGCGGCCACCTCGCCGGCCCACGCCAGCCGGCGTGGATCGGGCGCGAAGGCCTGCACGATGATGGGCCACTGGCGCGGATGGATGGCGAGCTTGCCGGAGAAGCCCATGGCGCGCGCCCGTTCGCAATCGACGCGCAGGCCGGCGTCGTCGTCGATGGCGATATGCGGCACGTCCAGCATGGGCACGCCGCTGCCGGCGGTCTCGAACAGCAGGCGCCCGCGCACGTAGGCCAGCGCGTCCCAGGCGTTGTCCGCGCCGGTCTCGACACTGAAGTCCGCGGCGCCGAAGGCCATCGCCGCCAGCCACGGCCCGGCATGCGCGATGTCGGCCGCGCGGCGCACGCCCCGCGCCGACTCCACCAGCGCCATCAGCCGCAGCGCAGGGTTGGCCGCGGCCGCGTGCGTGTGGACCATGCGCAGTTCGGAGGCATCTTCGGCCTTGGGAACGGCCACGAGATCCAGGGCGGGCAAGGCGCCCGCGTGGGCCAGCGCGTAAAGGTCCTCCAGACCCGCGGGGGTCTGCGGGGAAGACACCCGCAGCGCCACCGCGGGCGCCCCCGGGCCGGCCACGGGCAGCGCCGCCAGCCAGGCCAGCGCGTCGCGCCGGGCGGCGGCCTTGTCGGCCGCCGGCACGGCGTCCTCGAGGTCGATGATGACGCCCGGCGCGCCGCCGCGCAGCGCCTTGTCGTAGCGGTCGGGCCGGTTGCCGGGACAGAACAGGAAGGTGGAAGGAACGACGGGGTGGGTCACACGGGCTCTCCGGGACAAGGTCGCGGCCCGCGCGATCGGATCAGCCGATCGGCTCTCGCCGCATCACGGTGCTGAACAGGTGCCGCCCTTCGGGGAAGAGTCCCACCGAGGCGACGATCAGGTCTTTCTTGGTGCCGTAGTACCAGGTGCGCGTGCGCAAGGTCGGCGTGCTGAAGCGGGTCTGCAGCAACTCGGCCTGCGCCCGGGTCAGCCGGACGGCATCGATTTCCTGGCGGATTTCGCACACCCGGTCGCCACGCCGTTCGGCCAGCCATTCGGCCACGGAGGCCCGATAGCCATCCAGTTGCTCGAGCGCGTCGGCGTACAGCGGCGGGATGTGGTGTTCGCTGTAGACGACCGGCGGCGCGCCCTCGGCCTGGCGCAGGCCGGTCACCCGGATGAAGCGCTGGCCGGCGGGCAGCCGCAGCGCGCGGGCCGAGCCCTCGTCGCCGTCGACCTCGCGGATGTTCAGGGTATGGAAGCGAAAACCGCGGGTGAAGCGCAGGATGTCGTCCACCGTGTTGCCCACGTGCACGAAATTGCCCGAGGGCTGCGCCGATTCCACGCGGGTCCCGATGCCGGGCCGGCGGCTGACCAGTCCCTGCACTTCCAGTTCGCGCAAGGCTCCGCGCACGGTGATGCGGCTGACGTTGAACTGCTGCCCCAGTTCGTTCTCGGTGGGCAGCAGGCTGCCGGGTGGATATTCGCCGTCGCGGATCCGCCGGATCAAGGTCTGGGCCAACAGCTTGTACTGCGAACCGGCACTGCGCTGGAACATGAGGCGACACGTCAGAGAACACCAAGGGTCCTTAGTCTACCTTGCTCCTCTTCGTCGATCCCGATGCCGGCCAGCAGCTCGCGGGTATCGGCGCCCATGGCCGGCGCGGGTCCGACAGCCGCCGCCGGCCGCGACGTGCGCAGCGGACTGTCCAGCACCCGCAGCGCGCCGCCGCCGGCCAGGTCGACGCGGCGGACCCTGCCGTCGGCCTGGGCCAGGGGCGCATCCAGCGCCTGCCCCACGGACCATACGGGCGCGGCCGGCACCGTGCCGGCGAAGTGCTGCATCCACTCGGCCGTGGTGCGGGCGGACAGCGCCTCGTCCAGCAGGCGGGTCAGTTCCTCGCGATGCCGACCCCGGGCGCCGAAGTCGACGAAGCGCGCATCCGCGATCCATTCCGGCCGCCCGATCCGCTCGCACAGGTTGCGCCAGAATTTTTCCTTGTTGCACATCAGGTAGATCCAGCCGTCGCCGGTGCGGTAGAGCTGGCACGGCGTGAGCGAGGGGTGGCCGGACCGGGGCTGGCGGTCGGTCTCGGCGGCGCCGTTCAGGTACCACGCCGCCACGTAATTGAGGTTGAACAGCGCGACGTCGTACAGGCTGGTGTCGACGTCGCATCCCTTGCCGCTGCGCGCGGCCTCCAGCATGCCGCTGAGCAGCCCCACCGACATCATCACGCCGGTCATGTAGTCGACCAGCGACAGCCCCATGCGCGACGGCGCGGTGTCCGGTTCGCCGGTCAGCGAAAAATAGCCCGCCTCGGCCTGCATCAGGTAGTCGTAGCCCGGCCAGGCCGCGCGTTCGCCGGTGCGGCCATAGGCCGATATGTGGGCGCAGACCACGGCCGGATTGACGTCCTTCAAGTCTTCGTAGGTCAGGCCCAGCTTGCCCGCGACGTCGCCGCGCAGGTTGTCGACCACGCCGTGCGCCGTGGCCGCCAGCTTGCGGAACACCGCCCGGCCCTCGGGATGGGCGAGGTTCAGCGTGATGCTTTTCTTGCCCTGGTTCAGGCTCTGGAAGAACAGGCTTTGCGCGCTGTCGGGCAGGTTCGCGAGGAAATGCGGCCCGACCAGCCGCGATACGTCGCCCCCTTGCGCGGCCTGCTCGACCTTGATGATCTCGGCCCCCAGCGCGGCCAGCAACTGGGTGCCGAAAGGCGCCGCGCCGTACTGCTCGACGGCAAGAATGCGGAACCCGTGAAGTAGCGACATGAAGCTCCCCGGACGATGTTGGAAAAGGACATCTTGAGTTTGTTATAACAATATATCAAAATCCGGAAACAGAAAAGCCACACCAATGGCACCATTCGCGAGGAGACCCTTCCCATGAACAAACTGCTTTCGCTGCTCTGCCTGGCCGTGGGCCTGGCCAGCCAACCCGCCCTTGCCGACCAGGCGTTCCCCAGCAAGCGGGTGCGCGTGATCATCCCCTTCCCGCCCGGACAGGGCTCGGACATCCTCGCCCGCGCCATCGGCGACAAGCTGGCGCAGAAGTGGGGGCAGCCGGTGGTGGTGGAGAACCGCGCCGGCGCCAACGGCTCCATCGCGCTGCAGGAAGTGGCGCGGGCCGAGGGCGACGGGTACACGCTGCTGGTCACCTCCAACTCCCCGGTCGTGATCAATCCCAATCTGTACAAGCACCTGCCCTACGACGTAGGGCGCGACTTCCAGCCCGTCGCGCTGCTTGCCGCCACCGACATGCTCATGGTGGTGAACGCGCAGTTCCCCGCCACCACGCTGCGCGAGGTCATCGCCCAGTTGAAGGCCAATCCCGGCAAGTTCAGTTACGGATCGCCCGGCACGGGATCCACCAGCCACCTCAGCATGGAAGTCTTCAAGCAACTGGCGGGCGTGGATCTCGTGCACGTGCCCTACAAGGGCAGTCCGCCGGCGTTCACGGACCTGATCGGCGGTTCGATCAAGCTGATGATCGACGCCCTGCCCAGCGCCATGCCCCAGGTGAAATCGGGCCGGGTCCGGGCCATCGCCATCACCAGCAGCGACACGCCCTCCACCCTCATGCCGGACGTGCCGCTGGCCAGCAGCGCCGGCCTGACCGGCCTGCCGGGACGCGCCTGGTACGGCATGTTCGCGCCCAAGGCCACGCCCCCCGCCACCATGACCCGCATCGTCGCCGACGTACGGGCGGTGCTGCAGACCCCCGAGATCGTGGCCAAGCTGCCCCAGCTCGGCCTGGAGGCCGTCGCGCCCATGACGCCCCAGGAATTCGGCAGCTTCGTGGACAAGGAAACCGCCTACTGGGCCGACGCGACGCGCCGCACGGGGATGTATCAGATCGAATAGCGCTAGTGACGGGGACGCGCGCCTGGGGGACAATGCGTCGGGGCACCTCGATGCATTACCCCGAAGCTACAATTCCCCCATGCGCATCCTCATCGCCGAAGACGACAACATCCTTGCCGACGGCCTGTCCCGCTCCCTGCGCCAGAACGGCTACGCCGTCGATGCCGTCCACGACGGACTCGAGGCGGACTCCGCGCTGGCGGCGCAACCCTTCGACCTGCTGATCCTGGACATCGGCCTGCCCCGGCTGTCGGGCACCGAGGTCCTGCGCCGGCTGCGGTCGCGCAACTCGCACATGCCGGTCCTGATCCTGACCGCCGCCGACAGCGTGGAGCAGCGCGTCAAGGGACTGGACCTGGGCGCCGACGACTACATGGCCAAGCCCTTCGCGCTGTCCGAGCTCGAGGCCCGCGTCCGCGCGCTGACGCGGCGCGGCGCGGGCGGCGGCCCGGCGGTGCTGCGTCACGGCCGCCTGGCCTTCGACCAGGTCGGCCGGGTGGTGACCATCGACGAGCAGATCGTCGAGCTGTCCGCGCGCGAAGTCAGCCTGCTGGAAGTCCTGCTGTCGCGCAGCGGCCGCATGGTCAGCAAGAAGCAGTTGGTGGACCATCTGTGCGAATGGGGCGAGGAAGTCAGCACCAACGCCATCGAGGTCTACGTGCACCGGCTGCGCAAGAAGCTGGAATCGGGCGGCGTCAAGATCGCCACCGTGCGCGGGCTGGGATACTGCCTGGAACGCGAGCCCGGCGCCCAGCACGGCGCGGCCTGACCCGGCTTGGGGAGCATGGACGACGACCGCCAGGGGCCGCAGCCCATCCCCGCCGTCGAACGGCCGGCGCGCTCGCTGTTCGGCGAGATCCTGGACTGGATGCTGGTCCCGCTGTTCCTGCTGTGGCCCGTCAGCGTCGCCATCACCTACGTGGTCGCGCAGTCCATCTCGGTCGCGCCCTACGACCGCAGCCTGGCCAACAACGTGCTGGCCCTGGCCCAGCAGATCAAGGACGTCAACGGCCGGGCCCGGCTGCAACTGCCGGTCTCGGCGCGCGAGATGCTGCGCGCCGACGAGACCGACAGCGTGTTCTACCTCGTCCTGGGCAGCCGCGGCGAATACCTGGGCGGCGACCGGGAACTGCCGCTGCCGTCGCTCGAGCGCCCCCTGCCCAGCATTGTCCAGTATCGCGACGACGTGATGCGCGGCTTCGCGGTGCGCGTGGCCTACACCTGGGTATCGCTGCCCACGATCCCGGGCGCGCAACCGGCACTGGTGCAGGTGGCCGAGACGCTGGAGAAGCGCTCGCAGCTGGCCAACGAAATCATCAAGGGCGTGGTGCTGCCGCAATTCGTCGTGCTGCCGCTGGCCGTGGTGCTGGTGTGGTTCGGCCTGTCGCGCGGCATCGCCCCGCTGGGCCGGCTGCAGGCGCGGCTGCGCGCGCGGCGGCCGGACGACCTGTCGCCCATCGATGATCGCGAGGTGCCGCAGGAGATCGCGCCGCTGGTCGGCGCGATGAACGAGCTGCTGCAGCGCCTGTCGGACAATGTCGACGCGCAGAAGCGCTTCGTCGCCGACGCGGCGCACCAGTTGAAGACGCCGCTTGCCGGCATACGCACGCAGGCCGAGCTGGCGCTGCGCAACGCCAGCCCGGAAGACATGGAGGCCAGCCTGCGGCATCTGATCTCGGGCGCCGAACGGGCCACGCGCCTGGTGAACCAGTTGCTGGCGCTGGCACGCGCCGAGGACAAGGGCAGCCCCGTGGACGTCTCCGCCCGCGTCGACCTGCTGGCCATCGCCAGCGACCAGACGCAGAACTGGGTGCACGAGGCGATGGAACGCGGGATAGACCTGGGCCTGGAAGGCCCGGAGACGCCGGTTCCGGTGGCCGGCAATGCCCTGCTGCTGGCCGAACTGGTCAACAACCTGATCGACAACGCGCTGCGCTACACCCCGGGCGGCGGCACCGTGACCGTGCGCGTGGCGGCGACCGGCGCGGGCGCGACGCTGGACGTCGAGGACTCCGGCCCGGGCATACCGCCCGAGGAACGCGAACTGGTGTTCGACCGCTTCTACCGGATCCTGGGATCCAACGCCGAAGGCAGCGGCCTGGGCCTGGCCATCGTGCGCGAGATCGCCCAGCGGCACGACGCCATTCTGTCGATTTCCGACAACCCGCAGGACACGGCCGCCGGCATGCCCGGCACCCGCATCAGCGTGCGCTTCCCGCCGGCCTGAGGCCGCGGCCCGTCAGAAGTCCAGCCCGGCCTCGCGCGCCGCCATGTCATGCAGCGCACGGCGCATCAGCAGCCCCGGCTTGTCGGGCGCGAAGTTCAGGTCGAACTGCGGCTCGGCGTCGCGCGTCACCACGTCCAGTATCCATTCCAGCGCATCCACGTCCTCGAGATAGGCCTTGGACGACGCCTCGTGCAGATAGGCATCGGCGGCGGAATCGTCCAGGTTGGCGTCGCGGCTGTTGAACCACCAGTAGTGGATGCTGCCGTTGGTCTCGGGCGTGAAGGCGTGGGTGATGTTGAAGCGATAGGTGCGCGGCGCGCCGCCGGCATCGTGGTTGTCGACGATGCGGGCGAAGGCGACGTGCAGGCCGGGCGAGGCAAAACGCGCTTCCGAATAGCGGTCCACCGGCTTGCCGGTCAGGCCGGTGGGCACGCCGTAGACGTCGGGCGGCGGCGAGTTCTTCAGCGCGCGGTCGATGATGACCACGTCGCCTTCCTGGCGCACGTCCAGCTTGCTGCGCGCGTACTCCGGCGTGCCGATGGCGCCGGGATGCAGGAAGGGGAAGTGGGTCTGGTCCAGCAAGTTCTCGTGCATGGACACGTAGTCCGCCTTCATGTGGAAGGCCCCGCCCACGCTCTTCCACGCCGGGCTGGCCAGCCAGCTCGTGTCCGGGATCAGGGCCGGGTCGGCATGGTCGGGATCGCCCATCCAGATCCAGACCAGCGGCGCCCGTTCGACGATGGGAAAGCTGCGCACCTGGGCATTGGTGGGAACCAGCGGCATGGCCGGCATCTTCACGCAGCGGCCCGACGGATCGAAGCGCATGCCGTGATAGCCGCACATCAGTTCGTCGCCGTCCAGGCGGCCCTTGGCCAGCGGAAAGGAACGGTGCGGACAGCGGTTGCGGACCGCCACCGGCTCGCCGGCCTGCGTGCGATACAGGGCGACGTCCACGCCCAGGAAGCGCCGGCTGCTCAGCTCGCGGGTGATCTCGCCGGACAGGCCCGCCACGTACCAGCAGTTGCGCACCAGCGGCGTGGCGTGGTCGGCGAAGCCGCCGGGTTCGAAGGAGAAATCGGCCCGGAGTTCGGGGATGGGATCGGCGATGCGGTTCATGATGGCACGCTCCTGCAGGAATGGCTCGGAATGGTCAGGCGTCCAGCACCAGGCGCGTGCCGCGGATGCGCGACACGCAGATGCACAGGGTCTCGCCCGCGGCACGCTCTTCTGCGCTCAGATAGCGATCGCGATGATCGATGGGGCCGTCGGCCGAGACGACGGGCAGCGGGCACAGGCCGCATTCGCCGCGCGCGCAGTCCCACAGCACGGGCACGTCGGCCAGGCGCAGCGCATCCAGGATGCTGGCGTCGGGACCGACCCGCACGGTCCTGCCCGAGCGGCGCAGCTCGACCTCGAAGGCCGTTTCGTCGCCCGTGGGGCCGGCGGTGAACACTTCGCTGCGCACGCGGCCGGGGTCCCATCCCAGCGCGGCCCCCGCGTCGTGGGTGGCGGCGATCAAGGGGGCGGGACCGCACACGTACGCGCGCGTCCCGTCGGGCTGCGATGCCAGCAGGCCGCGCAGGTCCAGCACGCCGGCCTCGTCGCTGTAGTGGAAACGGACGCGGTCGCCGGCCACCTCTTCCAGCATGTCGCGATAGGCCATGGCGCCCGGATCGCGGCCGGCGTACACGACGCTGTACCGACAGCCCCGCCGGGCCAGGCTGCGCGCCATGGACACGATGGGCGTCACGCCTATGCCGCCGGCGATGAGCAGGGAGCAGGCATCGCGCCGGTCCAGCGGAAAATCGTTGACCGGCGCGCTGACGCGCAGGCGCGTGCCCGGCGCGAAGGTGTCGTGGATGAAGGCCGAACCGCGCGCCCGGTCCTCTTTTTGCACGGCGATGCGATAAACGTGCCGTGGATCGTCCCGCCCGGCCGGTCCGCCGATCAGCGAATAATGCCGGACGATGGGACCTCGCTCCTGCGACACCATGTGCAGCGCCACGTGCGCCCCCGGCTCGTAGCGCGGCAGCGGCCTGCCATCGGCCGAGGCCAGCAGGAATTCCTTGATGCGCGGCGTCAGCGGCCGGACGCCGGCCACCACGACTTCGATGTGCTTGCTTGCCACGACTGTGCTCCCGTACGGCGTCAATCCAGGTGGATACCGGCGCCCTTGATGATGGGCCCCCATTTGGCGATTTCCTCGTCCACCAGCCGCGCCATGTCGCGCGGCGGCATGGCATAGGCCTCGTAGGTGAAGGTGGCCAGTTTCTCCTGCACGTCGGGCGCCTTCAGCGCGGCGGCGATGCCTTCGTTCAGCCGCTGCACGATCCCGGCGGGCGTGCCCTTGGGCGCGAACAGGCCGTTCCAGCCGCCGACCTCGAAGTTGGCCGGACCGCCGGCCTGCGCCACGGTGGGCACCTCGGCGTAGCCCGGCAGGCGCTGGGGCGCCGCGACGGCCAGGAAGCGCACCTTGCCGGACTGGTACACGGGCCCGGCCGAAACGGGCGATCCCAGCGTCCAGTTCACGTCGCCCACGGCCACCGACTGGAACAGCTGGGCCGACTCCTTGTAGGGCACGTGCATCATGCTCGTGCCGGTGGCCGCCTCCAGCAGCAGCCCGCCCAGGTGCGCCGGACTGGCCACACCCCAGGATCCATACGAAACGCCGCCGGGCCGGGCCTTGGCCGAGGCGATCAGGTCGCCCATCGTCCGCCATGGCGAAGCGGCGGGCACCACGACGAAGAAGTAGTTGCGGACCAGCGGCGTGACCGGATCGAAATCCTTGCGCACGTCGTACGGCAGCCTGGCGAACAGGTAAGGCTGGGTGCCCACGTGGTAGCTGTCCATGTGGACCAGCGTGTAGCCGTCGGGCGCGGCGCGCCGGCCGGCCTCGAAGGCGAGGAAGCCGCTGGCGCCGGGCCGGTTCTCGACGATCACCTGCTGCCCCAGCGTGGCGGTCAGCTTCTCGGCGACGATGCGCAGCAGCACGTCGGGGCCCTGGCCCACGGCGAACGGTGTCACGATCTTGAGCGGCCGGGCCGGATAGGCCGGCGCGGCGGCGACGGCGGCGCTGGACGCCGCGGCCAGGGCGGCAGCGGCCAGCATGCGCGCGATCGGCGGTTTGGACATGTCTTGTCTCCTCTTCGTGGATACGGTGGGACGTCGCTTGCGGCCCATTGTGCGAAGGCATTTTATTAAGGAATAATGGCGAATATTTGTTCAAAAAATAGCTATCAGCAAGCTCGATCGGGAATAAATTGGACGCCATCACGCAACTGCGCACCTTCACCACCGTCGTTGCCTGCGGCGGCTTCTCCGAGGCGGCCCGGCAGATGGACGTCGTGCCCTCGGTCGTGGCCAAGCGCATCCGCCAGCTGGAAGCCACCGTGGGCGCGCGGCTGTTCGACCGCACCACCCGCACGGTGCGCCTGACCGAAGCCGGCGAGAAACTGCACGCCCGCGCCGGCGTGCTGGTGGCCAGCTTCGAGGATCTGGTGCAGAGCGTGGAGCGGGATGCCTCCAAGCTGGTCGGTCACCTGCGGGTGGCAACGCCGACCACGCTGACCACGGTCCGGCTGGGGCCGCTCTTCAATGCATTCCTGCGACGGCACGATGGCATCACGATGGAGATCTCGCTGGTCGACCATTCCACCAACCCCGCCGAGCGGGACTACGACGTGGCCATCAGCGGCCGGCCGGCCAGCTACGAAGGCGTGGTCGAGATCCCGCTGTGTCCGGTGGACACCGTGCTGTGCGCCGCGCCCGGCTATCTCGCCCGCCACGGCCGGCCCCGCCACCCGCAGGCCCTGACCGAACACGCCTGCCTCGTCTTCAAGCCATCCGGCCGCGCCTGGCAATTCCGCAGCGCCCGCGGCGGCATCAGCCTGGACATCGCGCCCCGGCTCGTGGCCGACGACAACCTCACGCTGCGGGACGCCGCTCTGTCGGAACTGGGTATCGCCGCCCTCCCCGCGTACGTCGCCCGCCCGGCACTGGAAGCCGGCACGCTGGAGACGGTGCTGGACGATTTCCCGCTGCAGGAAACCTGGTTCAAGGCCTATGTCCCGCGGCGCAGGCAGCACGTCGCCCGCGTCGCCGCCCTGGTCGACTGGCTGGTCGAGCACCTGCGGCCGGACACCCCGCCGGTCCGCTGATTCCCTCCAATGGCGTCTCGCCGCCGCCACGCTCGGGCGGCGCCGGCACGTCCGAAACCCGGCCATATCACCAGTTCGTGAAAATTCAGTTCCCCGTCAGCAATTTGTCAGCGCCGCGTCAGTAACTGTTTCTACTCTGGTTTCAAGCCCGAGGCTCCCGTGGCTAAGGGCCAGTCTGCCGTTCCAACTATTACTCCTTTACAGCAGGCCCACCCAGGAGACATTCCTTCATGAGCACCACCGTCAGCAGTTCAGGGGCGCCGACTCCGGCCGCGCGTCCCATGACCAAGGAAGAGCGGCGCGTGATCTTCGCCTCGTCGCTAGGCACGGTATTCGAGTGGTACGACTTCTATCTTTACGGCTCGCTGGCCGCCATCATCGCCAAACAGTTCTTCTCGGGGGTCAACGACACGGCGGCCTTCATCTTCGCGCTCCTGGCATTCGCGGCAGGCTTCGCGGTCCGGCCGTTCGGGGCCCTGGTGTTCGGCCGGCTGGGCGACCTGGTCGGGCGCAAGTACACCTTCCTGATCACCATCCTGATCATGGGCCTGTCGACCTTCATCGTCGGGATACTGCCCTCGTACGCGTCCATCGGCATCGCCGCGCCCGTCATCCTCATCCTCCTGCGGCTGGCGCAAGGCCTGGCGCTGGGCGGCGAGTACGGCGGCGCGGCCACCTACGTGGCCGAGCACGCCCCGCAGGGCAAGCGCGGCGCCTACACCGCCTGGATCCAGACCACCGCCACCCTGGGCCTGTTCCTGTCCCTGCTGGTGATCCTGGGCGTGCGCAACGCCACCGGCGAGGAAGCCTTCGCTTCCTGGGGATGGCGCATCCCGTTCCTGGTCTCCATCTTCCTGCTGGCGATTTCGGTCTGGATCCGGCTCAAGCTGAACGAGTCGCCCGCCTTCCAGCGCATGAAGGCCGAGGGCAAGGGATCGAAGGCGCCGCTGACCGAATCCTTCGGCCAGTGGGGCAATCTGAAGGTGGTCCTGCTGGCGCTGCTGGGCCTGACCGCCGGCCAGGCCGTGGTCTGGTACACGGGGCAGTTCTATTCGCTGTTCTTCCTGACCCAGACCCTGAAGGTGGACGCCACCACCGCCAACATCCTGATCGCCCTCGCCCTGCTGATCGGCACGCCCTTCTTCCTGATCTTCGGCTCGCTGTCGGACAGGATAGGCCGCAAGCCCATCATCATGGCCGGCTGCCTGATCGCCGCCCTGGCCTACTTCCCGCTGTTCAAGGCCATCACGCACTACGCCAACCCCGCGCTGGAAGCGGCACAGGCCAAGGCGCCGGTGGTGGTCGTGGCCGATCCCAAAACCTGCTCGTTCCAGTTCAACCCCGTGGGCACCGCCAAGTTCGTCAGCTCCTGCGACCAGGTCAAGTCCTTCCTGGCCTCGAACTCGGTGAACTACAGCAACGAGGCGGCCCCGGCGGGATCCGTGGCCAAGGTCAAGGTGGGCGACACCACGATCGACTCCTTCGAAGGCGCGGGCCTGGCGGCGGCCGAGCTCAAGACCCGCGGCGACGAGCTCAAGGCCCGGCTGACCTCGGAAATCCGCAACCACGGCTACCCCGCCAAGGCCGATCCGGCCCAGGTCAACAAACCCATGCTGGTGCTGCTGCTGACGCTGCTGGTGATCCTGGTCACCATGGTCTACGGCCCGATCGCGGCCATGCTGGTGGAAATGTTCCCGACCCGCATCCGCTACACCTCCATGAGCCTGCCCTACCACATCGGCAACGGCTGGTTCGGGGGCTTCCTGCCCACCACCGCCTTCGCCATCGTGGCGGCCACCGGTAACATTTATAACGGACTGTGGTACCCGATCATCGTCGCGGTGATGAGTTTGGTCATCGGTACCCTGTTCATCAAGGAAACCAAGGACAACCGCCTGGAGGACTGATATCGGCGGGGAAGCGCGGCCCGCCGCGCCCTTCCCCGATGCGGCGTGTTTGCAACAATCCGCCCCAGGGCGGATTGTTGCAAGGCTTCCCACGATCACAAGTCTTGGGTTATCGTACCAAGCGTTACAATCCCGGCCTTGCCGGGTTTTGTTTTTTCAGCCAGTTGGAGACCTTGCCATGCGGGCGACCCAGCCCCAGGCCACAGGCCGCACATCGGGGAGTACCCCAGGGGGCGCCCCCGGGAGCACACCGAGCCTCGTCGCCGAGTCTCTCAGCAAATCCTTTCTATCCGGTAATGTTCGCGAGCGCATTTTGCGAGATTTGTCGGTTAGCATCATGCCCGGCGAACTGACATTGATTTCTGGGCCATCGGGCTGCGGCAAAAGCACCCTGCTGGCCATACTCAGCGGCATGCTCCGTCCGGATGCCGGCATGGTGCGCGCCCTGGGCCAGGACCTTGGCCTGTTGCAGCTTCAAGAGCTTGAACGTTTCCGGCTGATGCATACCGGCTTCGTCTTCCAAGGCTTCAACCTCTTTCCCGCCCTGACGGCTGTCGAACAGGTCGTCCTGCCCCTGCGCTACGTGGGCCTGTCCAAGCCGCAGGCCGAGGAACAGGCCTGGGCCGCCCTCGAGGAAGTGGGCATGAGCGGACGAGCCCGCCAGCGGCCCTCCGGCCTGTCGGGCGGCGAACAGCAGCGCGTGGCCATCGCCCGCGCGCTTGCCAAGGAACCCGAACTGCTCTTTGCGGACGAGCCGACCAGCGCGCTGGACGCCGGCAACGGCATGAAAGTCATCGACATCCTGCACCGCATCGCCAAGCGCCACGGCGCCACGGTGTTGTGCGTCAGCCATGATCCGCGCCTGATCAGCCATGCCGACCGCGTCCTGACCATGGAGGATGGACGCATCCTGGACGACAGGCGCACCGGTGCGCTGGTCGCCGAAACCTAGGAACTCTCGAGCTCGTGCCTAAGCTTTTCACTACTCTTCGCCTTGGAATCCTGGCCGCGCTGACGGGCGGCGTGCTGCTGGCGTCGTGTTCACGCCAGCAGCAGGCGCAGGCCCCGGCGGCCGACCAGCCGCCCTACGCCGCCGTCGCACGCGGGCGCGTGGATGTCGAAGGCGGCCTGGTGCGGGTGGGCGCGGCCGTGGACGGCACCGTTGTGCGGGTGGCGGTGCGCGACGGCGACCAGGTCAAGAAGGGCCAGGCGCTGATCGAATTCAATCCGGCGGCGGCCCAGCTGGCCGTCGATGCGGCCGACGCCGAATTGCGCCAGGCGCAAGCCCAGGAACGCGTGCTGCGCAGCCGCCTGCCCGGGCTGAAGCAACGCGCCCAGCGGATGGCCGAGGCGGCGGCCGGCGGCGCCATCGACGGCCAGGCCGCCGACGACGCGCGCCACGCCGTGGCCCAGGCCGAGGCCGAGGCCTTGGCTTCCCAGGCGGCGGTGGACGTCGCGCGCCAGAAACTGCGCGCCGCGCAATGGACGCTGGAACGCCAGCAGGTCCGTTCCCCCGTGGATGGCGAAGTCGTGGGCCTGGAAGTGCAGGTCGGCAACGCGGTCACCGCCCAGACGGAAATGCTGCGCCTGCTGCCCAAGCGGCGCCTGATCGTCCGTGCCGAGGTGAACGAGGCCTACGTCGCGGCGTTGAAAACCGGCATGCAGGCCGAGATCGTGGAAGAGTCCGCCCCCGGCGGCACGCCCATCTCCGCGCGCCTGGAACGCATAGGCAGCGTGTTCCAGCTCATGTCGCCGGGCGACGACCCGCAGGAGCGGATCAGCCGCCGCGGCGTCGAAAGCCTGCTGTCGATCGAAAACCCCGAAAAGTTGCGTGTCGGCCAGCGCGTGCTGGTCCGTTTCCTTCCCTAAAGGCTTGCCATGTTGCTCAGTCAGTACGCCGCCGATGAACAGCCCGGATCCGAATGGATCGTGTTGTGCGACTTCGACGGCACCATTTCCAAGCAGGATGTCACCGATACGCTGCTTGAACATTTCGGCCGGCCGGGATGGCAGGAGCTGGAAGGCGCCTGGGAACGGGGGGAAATCGGCTCGCGCGAGTGCATGGCCAAGCAGGTCGCGCTGCTGGACGCCAGCAAGGAAGAACTGGACGCCCTGGTGGCGAACATCGAGATCGACCCGGCCTTCCCTGAATTCGTGGCCCAGGCGCGCCGCCTCGGCACGCCGGTGCACATCGTCAGCGACGGTCTGGCTGGCGTGATCACGGCCATCATGGAACGCCACGGGCTGGCCGACCTGCCCGTGGTGGCCAACCGCTTCGAACAGGCCGGCCCCCGCAACTGGCGGCTGACCTTCCCCTACGCCGACGCCGCCTGCCGCAAGGCCAGCGGCACCTGCAAGTGCTCCTACGGCTCGGGCGTACGCGGCCTCCACGAAAAAATCCTGTACGTGGGCGACGGCGCCTCGGATTTCTGCGTGTCGGGCACGGTCGATTTCGTGCTGGCCAAGCACCGCCTGATCGACTACTGCCGCGAACACGGCCTGGTGCACATTCCCATTGCCGGCTTCGACGAGGCCCGCAATGCGCTCGACTTCATCCTGAAAGGCCAGTTGCACGCCATCGCGCAACCTCCGCGCGGCTTCACGATCGCGCCGGCAGCAGCCAGCACCGCCTGAACCCGGGCGGTCCATTCTTCACCTCATGATCAAATCCGCGGATTTCTATTTCGAAGGCGGCCGCGCGGGCGTGCTGCTCATCCATGGCCTGACCGGCACCCCCAATGAAATGCGTACCGTGGGCAAGGGCCTGCACCGGGCCGGCTTCACGGTCTACGGCATGCAACTGGCGGGACACTGCGGCGACGTCGACGACCTCGTCCGCACCGGCTGGAAGGATTGGTACGCCAGCGTGCTGGAGGGCGTCGACCGCCTGCGCCGCGACGTCGACCATTGCTTCGTCGCCGGCTTGTCGATGGGCGCGGTACTGGCCCTGAAGGCCGCGGCCGACCGGCCCGACGACATCGCCGGCGTCGGCGTATACGGCGCCACCTTCCGCTACGACGGCTGGAACATTCCCTGGTACTCGCGCCTGTCGTTCCTGCTGCCCTGGTTCAAGCGCTTCAACCTGTTCCAGGACAAGTCCTTCGACGAAGAACCGCCCTACGGCCTGAAGGACGAGCGGCTACGGGCGGCGGTGTCCTCCAGCATGCTGGGCGGCGACAGCGCCGACGCCGGCCTGCCCGGCAACCCCTGGTCCTCCCTGACCGAGCTCATCGACCTGTCGGCCACGGTGCGCCGCCAGTTGCCCCAGGTGCGCGCGCCCTGCCTGGTCATGCACGCCGCCGAGGACGACATGGCCAGCGTCGGCAACGCCCATCTGGTCATGGAGCGCGTCAGCGGCCCCGCCAAGCTGGTGCTGCTGCACGACAGCTATCACATGATCACGGTGGACCGCGAGCGCCGCGAGGTCATACGCGAGTCAGCCGAATTCTTCTCCGAGATCGCCGCGCAGCGCGAAGGCGCCATGCCGCAGGCGGCGGCGCGATGACGCCGCTGGTCGCCCTGCTCTGGACGCTGAACGTGCTGGTCGACACCGGTGGCCAGCTGGCCTTCAAGGCGGCCGCCACCGCGCCGGCCGAAGGCAGCGGCCTGCGCTACTGGCGCGAGCTGGCGCGGCGCCCCTGGATATGGATAGGAATCGCCTGCTATATCCTGGAGTTCGTCGTCTGGCTGGCCTTCCTGTCGCTGGTGCCGTTGTCCGAGGGCGTGCTGCTGGGTTCGATCAACATCGTCGCCATCATGATCGCCGGCCGCTTCCTGTTCAACGAACACCTGACGCCGCTGCGGGTGGCCGGCATCGCGCTGATCGCCGCCGGTGTGGCGATCGTGGGAATACCGTGATGCGCCGCTTCTACCTGATCGGTTTCGGCCTGCTGATGGCCTTCGACACGCTGGCGCAGATCAGCTTCAAATACGCCGCCAACCATGCGATGCCGCTGGCGGCCGACCTGGACTGGCTGATGCGGGTGTTCGGCCAGCCATGGATCTACGGCGCCTTCGTCGGCTACATCGGCGCCTTCTTCACCTGGATGTCGCTGCTCAAGCGCGCGCCCATCGGCCCGGCCTTCGCCGCCTCCCACCTCGAAGTCGTGACCGTGATGCTGGTGTCGGTCTGGCTGTTCGACGAACACATCGCCGTCAACCAGATGCTGGGCGCGCTGCTGATCATCGGCGGCATCGTCTGCCTGGCCTTCGGCGAGGCCAGCGAATCGCGGCGCCTCCAGCCGGAGTCCGGCCGTGCCGACGCCTAGGCTCGCGGCCGGCGCCCACGGGCGCGACATCCCGCCCACGGCGGGCCTGCCGCTGCGCTGGAACGACCTCCTGCCCGGCGGCCCCGCCGACCTGGAGGCGCGCATCGCGTCCTGGCTGGGCGCCCCGGCCCTGCAACTGGAATGCTCCGGCACCGCCAGCCTGGTCGTGTCCCTGCTGACGCTGGCCCGGCGCAGCCCCCGCAAGACCGTCATCCTGCCCGCCTATACCTGCCCGCTGGTCGCGCTGGCCGTCCACCACTGCGGACTGCGGCTGAAGCTGTGCGACCTCGCCCCCGGGCATTTCGATCTCGACCCGGCCGCGCTCGAGGCGGCCTGCGACAACGATACGCTGGCCATCGTGGTCACCCACCTGGCCGGACGCGTGGCCGACACGGGCGCCGCGCTGCGCTGCGCCGCCCGCTGCGGCGCGGCCGTCATCGAGGACGCGGCGCAGGCGCTGGGCGCGCGCCGCAACGGACGCAGCGTGGGCCTGGACGGCGACATCGGCTTCTTCAGCCTGGCCGCGGGCAAGGGCCTGAGCATCTACGAAGGCGGACTGCTGCTGGCGCGCGATCCCGCGCTGCGCGACGAATTGCGGGCCACCAGCGCACGCACAGTCGGCAGCCGCCCGGGATGGGAGGCGCGCCGCAGCCTGGAACTCCTGGCCTACGCGCTGCTGTACGGACCTCGCGGCATGCGCCTGGCCTACGGCAACCCGCAGCGCGCGGCCCTGCGCGCCGGCGATCCGGTCCGGGCCGCCGGCGACGATTTCCCGCTCGACATCCCCATCCACCGGGTCGGCCGCTGGCGCCGAGGCGTGGGCGCCCGGGCGGCCCGCCGCCTGCCGGCCTTCCTGGACGATGCCCGGGAGCGTGCCCAGTCGCGTCTGGTACGGCTGCAAGGCCTGCCCGGGATTCGGGTGATGCGGGACACCGCCGGCGGCGACGGCGTCTGGCCGTTCTTCATGCTGCTGCTGCCCGACGCGCGGGCGCGGCAGCGCGCGCTGGACCGGCTATGGGGCGCGGGACTGGGCGTGGGCCCCCTGTTCGTGCACACCCTGCCCGACTACGACTACCTGCGCCCCATCGTCGCCGACACGCCGGTGCCCCACGCCCGCGATTTCGCGGCGCGCGCGCTGTCGATCACCAACAGCCACTGGCTGGACGACGAGCGATTCGAGACGATCTGCAAGACCCTGGCGTCCTGACGCGCTCCGGAACTCAGAGAAAGCGGTCCAGGATGCGGCGGCTCGCACGGTCCAGGCGTTCCAGGTCGCGTATCAGGAAGTGGATGCCGTGGCCGTCCGAGATCAGAAGCTTGGACTGGGAAATGCGCCGGATGTCCTGTTCGCTCTTGAGCCAGAGCCGGGCTTCGCCGCGGTTGGTCCGGACGGTCCAGGTCGTGGGCGTGACGTAGCTCGCCACCTGCACGATGCGCTGGATCTCGGGCATGAATTCACGGTGGCCGAGTTCTTCGCGCACCAGCTCCCGCGCCTCGGGCGGCAGGTCCGCCAGGCGGGCAATCCACGCCACTTCATGCCCGCCCGGGCCGACCAGCGAGATGTCCTCGGATTCGGTATCGATGGGGAAGGCGCGCACGGGCGTCACTTCCTCGGCCGGCCCGCCGTCGGCGGGGGTGCAGATCAGCCGGCCGTAGGCGTTGCGGCTCAACGTATAGGGGAAGGTATGGCTCATGCCTGCTCCTCGTCGTCGCCGTCCCAGGTGTTGTCGCTGTCGCTGCCGGGAGGATCGAGCTGGCGGGTCTGCGCCTGGTGCAGGCGATAGTAGGCGCCGCCCTTGGCGATCAGGTCTTCGTGGCGGCCCTGCTCGACGATGCGGCCGCGGTCCAGCACCACCAGCCGGTCGGCCCGCCGCAGGGTGCTGAGCCGGTGCGCCACGGCGATGGTGGTGCGTCCCTGCACCAGGTTGTCGAGCGCCTTCTGGATCTCCTGTTCGGTCGAGGTGTCGACCGAGGAGGTGGCCTCGTCCAGGATCAGGATGCGCGGGTCGATCAGCAGCGCGCGGGCGATGGAGATGCGCTGGCGCTCGCCGCCCGACAGGGCCTGTCCGCGCTCGCCCACCAGCGAATCGTAGCCATGCGGCAGGCGCAGGATGAACTCGTGCGCGTGGGCCGCGCGCGCGGCCGCCACGATCTCCGCGCGCGTGGCCTCGGGCTTGCCGTAGGCGATGTTCTCGGCCACCGTCCCGAAGAACAGGAACGGCTCTTGCAGCACCACGCCGATGTTGCGCCGGTACTCGGGAATGGACAGCGCGCGGATGTCGACGCCGTCCACCTTGATCGATCCCTGCGCCACGTCGTAGAAGCGGCAGATCAGGTTGACCAGCGTGCTCTTGCCCGAGCCGCTGTGTCCCACCAGGCCGATCATCTCGCCCGGCTGGATGTCGAGGTCTATGCCGCGCAGCACGGCACGCGTGCCGTAGCGGAAGGTGGCCTCGCGGATCTGGATACGCCCCTCCAGCCGGCCGATAGACACCGGATGGGCCGGCTCCGGTACGCTGGAGACGCGGTCCAGGATGTCGAAGATGCGCTTGGCGCCCGCCGCCGCCTTCTGCGTGACCGAAACGATGCGGCTCATGGAATCGAGCCGCAGGTAGAAGCGGCTGATGTAGGCCAGGAACGCGGCCAGCACACCCACCGAGATGTGATGGTTGGCGATCTGCCAGATGCCGAATATCCAGACCACCAGCAGGCCGACCTCGGTCAGCAGGATGACCGTGGGCGAGAACATCGACCACGTGGTGTTGACCTTGTCGTTGACCGCGAGGTTGTGGTTGTTGGCCTCGCGGAAACGCTCCACTTCGCGCTTTTCCTGGGCAAAGGCCTTGACCACCCGGATCCCAGGGATGGTGTCGGCCAGCACGTTGGTGATCTCGGCCCAGTTGCGGTCCACCTTCTCGAACCCATGGCGCAGCTTGTCGCGCACCAGGTGGATGAGCCAGGCGATGAAGGGCAGCGGCAGCAGCGTGACCAGCGCCAGCCAGGGATCGATGGAGACCAGGATGCCGGCCGTCATCAGGATCATCAGCACGTCGGTGGCAAAGTCCAGCAGGTGCAGCGACAGGAAGACGCAGATGCGGTCGGTCTCGTTGCCGATGCGCGCCATGAGGTCGCCCGTGCGCTTGCCGCCGAAGTATTCCAGCGACAGCTGCTGCAGGTGTTCATAGGCGCTGGTGCGCAGGTCGGCGCCGATGCGCTCGCTGACCCACGCGAGGATGTAGGTGCGCGACCAGCCCAGCACCCACGCCACCAGCGCCGCGCCCAGCAGCCCGGACAGGTAGAGCCCGGCCAGGTCGTAGTCGATGGGCTTGCCGTTCTGGAACGGGATCAGCACATCGTCCATCAGCGGCATGGTCAGATAAGGCGGAACCAGCGTCGCGGCGGTGGCCAGGACCGTCAGGATGAAGCCCAGCAGCAGCTTGCCGCGATAGGGGCGCGCGAAACGGCTCAGGCGCAGCAGGGCCCAGCCCCGGTTCTCGACCGGCGCTTCCGCCTCGCAGGCCGGGCAGTCCTGCTCGCCTTCCGGCAGCGGCGCATGGCAGCGGGGGCAGGCCGGCGCCAGGCGAGCCGCCACGCCGCCCTGCGCCAGCGCGGCCAGCTGGCGCTCGAACTGGTCGGCCAGCCGGACCGCGCCGGCATGATGGGCCATGGTCGTGCGCCACAGCGCCTGTCGCGCCCGGGCATCCACCAGCTCGACCGCGACCACGCCCGCGTGGTCGGACAGGGCCAGCCGCATCCCCTCGCGCAGCGGCCAGTCGCGCCATCCCGGCGCATCGGCCGCGGCCGCCAGCAGCCGGGTCTCGGTCAGCACCAGCAGGCCCCGGGCATAGCGCAGTTCCGTATCGAGATCCAGCTCCAGCCAGGCGCATACGGTTTCGCCTGCGGCCAGCGGTGGGGCGGCCTGGCCGCGCCAGGCATCGGGCAGGGAAGACAACGGATGAGACGCGGCAGTCATCGGCGGGCGGTGCCCCAAATAAGCAACATAGTATTTGTAACTATTTCTAATTCATGGAAATATGTCAGCCTCACGTAAGTATTATAGTTCCCACCAACTTCCGTTGTTCGAGAAACCGATGCGTTGTAGCGTCGCATCTAGGGGATTCCCTAAACCGTGTATTCCATCTTGCCTGCCAGGCAAGGGGGCAATACATTTCCGCTCATCTACGATTGTCATCGGATTGACTCGAGTACGCCCCGAGAGCGTACACCCAGCTCGCATCGTTCCACCCGGACCCTCGTCCCAACTTCTCAGCCTGTCCGCGCCGCCCGCACGCCCCGGTTTTCCGTTCTGCGCCGTGCGCCCCGCCCCAGACCCATCTTCGTCATGAAACGCAAACACATTGAATTCCTCGATGTGCTGTCCCTGCGCGGACCCAGCATGTGGACTTATCCGCCCGTCCTCGAGGCCTGGGTGGACATCGGGGAACTCGAGGACTTCCCGTCCAACCTGATTCCGGGCTTCTACGAGCGGCTGGAGGCCTGGCTGCCGACGCTGATCGAGCACCGGTGCAGCTACGACGAACGCGGCGGTTTCCTGCGCCGCGTGCGCGAGGGCACGTGGCCGGGCCACATCCTGGAACACGTCACGCTGGAATTGCAGAACCTGGCCGGGCTGCCGGGCGGCTTCGGCAAGGCGCGCGAGACGTCCACGCGCGGCGTCTACCGCGTGATCGTCAGCGCCTACCAGGAAGAAGTCACGCGCGCCGCGCTCCATACCGCGCGCGATCTCGTCATGGCCGCGATCGAAGACCGGCCCTACGACGTGCCCGCGGCCATCGAGGCCCTGCGCGACCTCGTCAACGAACATTGGCTGGGGCCCAGCACCGCAAGCATCGTGCAGGCCGCCGAGGACCGCCGCATTCCCTATATCCGCCTCAACCAGGGCAACCTGGTGCAGTTCGGCTACGGCGCCGCGCAGCACCGCATATGGACCGCCGAGACCGACCGCACCAGCGCCGTGGCCGAAGGCATCGCCTGCGACAAGGACTTGACCAAGAGCCTGTTGCAGGCCTGCGGCGTGCCCGTGCCCCAGGGCCGCGCGGTGGAAAGCAAGGACGACGCGTGGGAAGCCGCGCAGGAAATCGGCCTGCCTGTGGTGGTCAAGCCCAGCGACGGCAACCACGGCCGCGGCGTGTTCCTGGACCTGCGCACGCGCGAGGCCATCGAGACCGCGTTCGGCGTGGCCAGCGGCGAAGGCAGCGGTGTGATCGTCGAGCGCTGCGTGCCCGGCAACGAACACCGCCTGCTGGTGGTGGGCGACCGGATGGTGGCCGCGGCGCGCGGCAAGACGGCCTCGGTCATCGGCGACGGCCGCTCCACCATCCAGCAACTGATCGGCAGCCAGCTCAACTCGGATCCGCGCCGTGGCAACACCGAGGAGCATCCGCTGAACCTGGTCGCGCTGGACTCCGCCGCCCGCATCGAACTCGAACGCCAGGGCTACGACGGCGAATCCATCCCGCCCGCTGGCGAGGAAGTCCTGATCCAGCGCAACGGCAACGTCGCCTTCGACGTGACCGACGAAGTCCATCCCTCGGTCGCGGCGCACGTGCGGCTCGCGGCGCGCATCGTCGGCCTGGACATCGCCGGTGTCGACCTGGTGGTCGAGGACATCTCGCGGCCGCTGGAAGAACAGGGCGGCGCCATCGTCGAGGTCAATGCCGGCCCCGGCCTGCTGATGCACCTGAAACCCGCCGACGGCAAGCCGCGCCCCGTGGGCCGCGCCATCGTCGACCACCTGTTCCCCAACGGCGGCGAAGGCCGCATCCCGCTGGTGGGCGTATCCGGCAGCCACGGCATGACCGGCGTGGTCCATCTGGTCGGCCAGTTCCTGCGGCTGTCGGGCCGCCGCGTGGCCACGGCATCCAGCCAGGGCCTGTACTTCGACCACCGGCAGGTCGATCGCGCCCCCGCCGGCTGGACCGCCGTGCAGCGCGCGCTGATGAACCCCATGATGGAAGCGGCCGCGATCGAGAACGGTGCCCGCGCCATCCTGACGCAAGGCCTGGCCTACGACCGTTGCCAGGTCGGCGTCGTGACCGACCTCGATCCCACGCAAACGCACCCCGACCTGTCCATCGTCGAGCCGCAGCAGATTTTCAACGTGCTGCGCACCCAGGTCGACGTCGTGCTGCCCAGCGGCTGCGCCGTGCTCAATGCCGCCGACGAGCTGGTCGCCGACATGGCCCGGCTGTGCGACGGCGACGTGATGTACTTCGCGCGCGACGGCAAGCTGCCCCGCATCGCCGAACACCGGGCCGCCGGCAAGCGCGCGGTCTTCGTGCGCGACGATGCCATCGTGCTCGCCCATGGCGCGAACGAAACTCCCTTGGCCCCGCTCGTCTCCGTGCCCTGCCTGGCCGGACAGCCGGGCCTGCCGATCGAAAGCGTCCTGGCCGCCGTGGCCGCGGGCTGGGCGCTGGACCTGCCGCAGGATTGCATCCGCGCCGGGATCGAAACCTACGGCATGCCGGCCGCCGCGGCCGCCACGGCCTGAAAGCCTGGGAAACGCACAGGAAAACATCATGGAAGTCTCACGTATCCGTGCACTGCGCGGCCCCAATCTGTGGAGCCGGCGTACCGCGCTCGAAGCGATCGTCTCGTGTACCGAAGCCGAGCGCGCCATCGCCGGCATCCCCGGCTTCGAGGCACGCCTGCGCGCGCGCTTTCCCGCCATCGGCCTGTTGCAGCCAGCGGGCCAGGAGCGTTCCGTCTCCATGGCCCGCGCGCTCGGGCTGGCCACGCTGGGCCTGCAATCCCAGGCTGGCTGCCCCGTCACCTTCGTGCGCACCGTCCCCACGCTGGACGCCGGCATCTATCAGGTGGTGGTCGAGTACACCGAGGAAGAGGTCGGCAGGCAGGCGCTGAAATTCGCGCTGGAACTGTGCCAGGCCGCCGAGCATGACACGCCCTTCGACCTCGATGCCGCGCTGACGCAGCTGCGCGACCTGGACGAGGACGTCCGCATCGGCCCCAGCACCGGCTCCATCGTGCAGGCGGGAATCCAGCGCGGCATCCCGTACCGCCGCCTGACGCAGGGCAGCCTGATCCAGTTCGGCTGGGGCAAGAAGCAGCGGCGCATCCAGGCGGCCGAGATGGACCGCAGCAGCGCCATCGCCGAATCCATCGCCCAGGACAAGGAACTGACCAAGACCCTGCTGCATGCCGCCGGCGTCCCGGTTCCCGAGGGCCGTCCGGTCGAGGATGCCGAGGACGCCTGGGCGGCGGCGCAGGAGATCGGCGCGCCCGTGGTGGTCAAGCCGCGCGACGGCAACCAGGGCAAGGGCGTCGCGGTCAACATCTCGACGCGCGAACAGGTCTTGGCGGCCTATGCCGTGGCCGAGAAATACGGGTCGGCCGTCCTGGTCGAACGCTACATTCCCGGCCACGATTTCCGCCTGCTGGTGGTCGGCAACACCCTGGTCGCGGCCTCGCGGCGCGATCCGCCGCAGGTGTTCGGCGACGCGGTGCACACCATCCGCGAGCTGGTGGACGAAGTGAACAAGGATCCCCGCCGCGGCGAGGGCCACGCCACCAGCCTGACCAAGATCCGCCTGGACGACATCGCCATCGCGACCCTGGCCAAGGCGGGCTACACCCCGGATTCGGTCCCGTCCAAGGGCGCGCTGGTCATCCTGCGCAACAACGCCAACCTGAGCACCGGCGGCACCGCCACCGACGTCACCGACGAAGTCCATCCCGAATTCGCCGCCCACGCCATCGCGGCGGCGCGCACGGTTGGCCTGGACATCTGCGGCGTGGACATCGTGGCCGGCACCGTCATCAAGCCGCTGGAAAGCCAGGGCGGCGCCATCGTCGAAGTCAACGCCGCCCCCGGCCTGCGCATGCATCTCGCGCCGTCGTACGGCAAGCCGCGCGCCGTGGGCGAAGCCGTCATCGCCGACATGTTCGCGCCCGAGGACGACGGCCGCATCCCCGTGGTCGCGGTGGCCGGCACCAACGGCAAGACCACGACCGTGCGCCTGATCGCCCACCTCCAGGGCGTCAACGGGCACCTGGTCGGCATGACCAATTCCGACGGCGTCTACATCGGCCAGCAGCGCATCGACGTGGGCGACTGCAGCGGACCGCGCAGCGCGCGCAACGTGCTGCTGCACCCCGACGTCGACGCGGCCGTGTTCGAGACGGCGCGCGGCGGCATCCTGCGCGAGGGCCTGGGCTTCGACCGCTGCGACGTGGCGGTGGTGACCAACATCGGCATGGGCGACCACCTGGGCCTGAACTTCATCAGCACGGTCGAGGACCTCGCGGTGGTCAAGCGGGTGATCGTCGAGAACGTGGCGCCCACCGGCACCGCCGTGCTCAATGCCACCGACCCCAACGTCGCCAACATGGCCGACAGCTGCCCCGGCTCGGTGATCTTCTTCTCGAACGATCGCCAGCACACGCTGATCACCACCCAGCGCGCCAAGAACCAGCGCGTGGTCTATCGCGACGGCCAGGCCATCGTCGCCGCGCGCGGCGCCGAGGAACAGCGCATCGCGCTGGCCGACATTCCCCTGACCTACGACGGCGCGATCGACTTCCAGGTCGAGAACGCGATGGCGGCCATCGCCGCCGCCTGGGCCCTGGGCCTGGACTGGCAGGTCATCCGCCGCGGCCTGGCCAGCTTCGTGAACGACGCCCAGACCGCGCCCGGCCGCTTCAATCGCTTCGCATTCCGCGGCGCCACGATCTTCGCCGACTACGGCCACAATCCCGACGCCATCCAGGCGCTGGTGCGCGCGATCGAGCGCATGCCCGCCAAGCGGCGTTCGGTGGTCATCAGCGGGGCGGGCGACCGCCGCGACGTGGACATCTGCCGCCAGACCGAAATCCTGGGCACCGCCTTCGACCAGGTCGTGCTGTACGAAGACCAATGCCAGCGCGGCCGCGAGGACGGCGAGGTGCTGGCGCTGCTGCGCCAGGGACTGGCGGGCGCGACCCGTGCGCAGGACGTGCGGGAGATCCGGGGGGAATTCCTGGCCATCGACACGGCCATGGATGAACTCGGGGCGGGCGACCTGTGCCTGATCCTGGTGGATCAGGTGGAGGAAGCGCTGGCCCACATCGAGCAGCGCATCGCCGCCGACTGCGCGATCAGTGCGGCGATGCGGCAGCCAGCCGGGCAATCAATCGCGCATTGAGCGCGTGCTGCTGGGCCTGCCAGCGGGCCAGGAGTTCCGCCGAAGGCGCCTCCTGGCCGTCGGCGGCGCTCAGCCACCGCTTCCACCAGGCGCGGTATTCGTACAGCGAGACCTCGCCCGTGATGTCGCTGCCGATCACGCGGCCCGACAGCGCCCCGATCGCCCGGGCCACGTGTTCCTCGCGCAGGATGCCCTGGTCCCAGTTGGTACGGGCCACCTCGGGGTGGAACACATCCTTGTCGATCGAGACGTAGGTGGGCTCGGACGAGGCCGCCAGCACGGGCAGCACCGCCGCCATCAGCGCCTGCGGGCCGTCGAAGCTGCGCACCGCGCCGCCCAGGCCCAGCAGCCGGGCCCAGCCGGCATCCACGTTCATGCACCAGTAGCTGAGCTTGCCGCCCGCCAGCGGACGCAGATAGTTTTCCCAGCTGTGCGACCAGCCCACGTCGCCCGACGTGATGCCGATGACATGGACGTGCGACACGAAGGGCAGCGCGGCCACCTTGCGCACCCACGACCCGCAATGGATGCCGAACAGATAGCGCATGTTGTCCGGATGGTTGTCGAATACCACCACGCGGAACGGCCCGCGCGCGCGCATGCGCTCGATCAGGGGCCAGCTCAGGTGATGGAAATCGCCGCTGCCCATCAGCACCGTGCCATGATGCGCCGGCATGGTTCCGTCCAGCTCGCGCCGCAGCGCGCGGAACGTGGCCAGCGAGCAGCCGAAACGCACGGATTCCTGCCAGGATTGCAGCGGCAGCACCGTGGCGCCGTCCACCTTGCCGCAGGCATCGTCGAAATCGAGCACGAGCGGCGCGGCGTTCATGGCTTGTCGCCCTCGCTCCATGTGCGGTCGCCCTCGAAGCGCCCCGCGAAGCGCTTGAGCACGGCCCGCAGCAAGGGATTGCGGATGTAGACCGCATGCCGGGTGAACGTGAACGACGCCCCCAGGTAGGACTTCACCTCGGGATCGGTCCAGCCGGCGATGTAGTGGCGCAGGCCTCGCTCCAGCGCGTATTCGAGGTTGACCATCCAACTGACGAAATACAGGTTGTTGTCGCGCGCGTCGGGATACTGGAACCCGATGTACTTGTCGACCAGGTTGCCGTCGCACTCGAAACAGATGTTGTAGCCGATCATCCGGCCTTCGCGGCGGTACACGAAGATGATCCCGCCGCTGTCGCCGTCCTGCAGGACCCGCTGGAAGAAATCTTCGGTCAGCAGGTCGAAATGCATCTCGCTCTGGTCGTAGACGTTCCGGTACAGCGCGTAGAACTCGCGCAGCACCTCGGGCCGCGCGAATCGGGCATCGCCGGCCATGACCCGCTCGATGTCCAGCCCCGCGCGCGAGCGCAGCTTGCGGCGGATGTTCTTGCGCCGCGAATAGGACACCCTTTCGAGGTAGGCATCCAGGCTGGCGAAATCGATCGCCACGTAGGCCAGCGCCTGCCCTTCCACCAGCACGAAGCCCTCGGCCTGGCAGGCCTGGGCCACCGCCGCCGCGTAGCCGTTTTCCTCGGCGCTCAGCAGCGGCGAATCCTGCGGCAGGTCCTTGACGATCAGGAACGGCTGCTGGCCACCGTACTCGGCCTTCAACTGCGCGGCCAGGCGCGCGGGCTCCGTGCCCGCTGCCAGCAGCGCGTATTCCGAGACGGTCGTACCGACGAACGCGGTGCGCGGCTGCAGCAGGCCCTTCCAGAAGCGAAAGCCCGGCAGGCGCCGAACCAGGCGCTTGGCGCCGTCGTCGGCGGTGGTCAGCAGGTCGAAACGGGCACGGAACATCGGACCGCCGCTGGCGGTCACCCATGCAGAAAAGCCTTGGGGCGGGCAAGCCAGGAAATGGCCCACCAGCCCCTCGGGTTCCAACCTGTTCAGGTACGGCCGCAGGAAGTCCGGGGTCGCCCCCGGACCGGCAACCTCAACCGCCGTTCTTTGCACGAGTCAGCAACTGGTCGAGCAGTTCCAGTCCCTGGTCGATCTCTTCCGGCGTGATGTGCAGCGAAGGCGCGAACGTGATGACGTTCTTGTAGTAGCCGCCGACGTCCAGGACCAGGCCCATCTTCTTGCCCTTGTAGTCCAGGTCGCCGGACAGGCCGATGTCGACCATCCGGTCCAGCAGCGCCTTGTTGGGCGTGAAGCCGTCCTCGGTGCAGATTTCGGCGCGCAGGGCCAGGCCCAGGCCGTCGACGTCGCCGATCTCGCGGTGGCGCTTCTGCAGGTCCTTCAGGCCTTCCAGGAAGTGCTTGCCGCTGGCCATCACCATGGCTTCGTAGTCGACCTCGGCCAGCATCTTCATCGTTTCCAGGCCGATGGCGGTGCCGAGCGGATTGGACGCGAAGGTGGAGTGGGTCGATCCCGGCGGGAACACGGTGGGGTTGATCAGTTCTTCGCGCGCCCACAGGCCGGCCAGCGGATTCAGGCCGTTCGTGAGCGCCTTGCCGAAGACCAGCACGTCGGGCTTGACGCCGAAGTGCTCGATGGCCCAGAGCTTGCCGGTACGATAGAAACCCATCTGGATTTCATCGACCACCAGCAGGATGCCGTACTGGTCCAGCACCTTCTTCAGGCCCTTGAAGAAATCGGGCGGGGGCACGACGTAGCCGCCGGTACCCTGGATGGCCTCGACGTAGAACGCGGCGTATTCGGCCTGCCCCACCTTCGGATCCCAGACGCCGTTGTATTCGGTCTCGAACAGGCGGGCGAAACCGGCCACGCAATGTTCGCTGTATTCCTCGGGCGTCATGCCGCGCGGGCGGCGGAACGGATACGGGAACGGCACGAAGTGGGCACGCTCGCCGAAGTGGCCGTAGCGGCGGCGATAGCGGTAGCTGGAGGTGATGGCCGAGGCGCCCAGGGTCCGGCCGTGGTAGCCGCCCTCGAAAGCGAACATCAGGCTCTTGCCTTCCGTGGCGTTGCGCACCAGCTTGAGCGAATCCTCGACGGATTGCGAGCCGCCCACGTTGAAGTGCACGCGGCCCTTGTAGCCGAACTTGCGCTCGGCGTCCTGCGCGATGACCTTGGACAGCTCGATCTTGGTCGGGTGCAGATACTGGCTGGCAACCTGGGGCAGCACGTCCAGCTGCTTCTTGAGCACGTTGTTCAGGCGCTGGTTGCCATAGCCGAAGTTCACGGCCGAATACCACATCTGCAGGTCCAGGTACGGCGTGCCCTGGGCATCGTACATGTAGCTGCCTTCGCAGCGATCGAAGATCTTCGGCGGATTGACGTAATGGACGGTATCGCCGAACGAGCAGTATTGCGCTTCGTCGGCAAGCAGTTGGGATTCGGAGCTCATTAAGGGAAACCTCGGGGAAATCAGTTGCGGCCGCGGGTCTTGTAGGCTGGGCGCCCACCGCTTATCGTTCTGGGAAAGCACACGGGAAGTCCCCGCCAACCTTCCCGACCCTCCGTCGTTGCGCAGTATCGCAGAAAAGCCGTGAACTGCCATCGTCAACGCGGCCGGTAGGCTGCGCCTGTTGCAAGAGGCGCATAGGGTAAACGGCCACGGTGGACATTTTCATTACCATTCGGTTAGGCATTCCCGCCGAAAAATTATAGCCTGCCCGGTATCCGGCCCCGCCCCGCTCGCGCCCGATGCCCAACAAACAGTAAGATCACGCCTGTCGCGATTTGCCCCTTCGTCGCCGGGGCCGCGTACCGCCTCCACGCCCCACAGTTCCTCTGCGCGCCTGGCCATGCCCTTTTTTTATTTTCCGCAGTCCCCCCCTTTTCGCCCCGGCCTCCGCTGGGCGCTGGTCCTGGCGGTCGCCGCCCTGGCCGGCTGCGCGAGCGTTCCGGCCCCGGACCTGCAGGCCGACGTCCCCGCGCAATGGAGCAACGCCGCGCCGGGCGCGCCCGCGCCCGCCGAATGGTGGAAGGCCTTCGCCGACCCGCAGCTCGACGGCTTGGTGGAGCAGGCGCTGGCCGGCAACCTGACCATCGCCGAGGCCCATGCCCGCCTGCAGGCCGCGCGCAAGCTGCATGACGCGGCCGACGCGCCCTACCTGCCCAACCTGGGCTTTCGCACGCGCGACGCCGTGGCGGCGGACGCCAGCAGTTCGTACTTCCAGGCCGGGTTCGACGCCACCTGGGAATTCGGACTGTTCGGCCGGAGCGAGGGCGCCGAGCGCCAGGCACGCGCCAGCGTGGATGCGGCGGCCGCCACCTTGCAGGGCGCGCGCGTCAGCGTCGCCGCCGAAGTCGTGCGCGCCTGGCGCGAACTGCGCAGCGCCCAGGCCCGGCAGCAGTTGCTGAAGGAAGCGGTCACTCTTCAGGAACGCCAGGTGCAATTGATCTCGCTGCGGGAACGTACACGCCTCGCATCGCGGGTGGACGTCGAGCGGACGCAGGCCGCGCTGGAGCAGGCGCGCGCATCCCTGGCCGACCCCGGCCTGGCCGTCAGGCAGAGCGCGCTCAAGCTGGCCGTGCTGCTCGGCCGCCACGAGCCGGACCCTGCCTGGCTCCGCATGCCGGCCCCCGTGGCCAGCCCTCCCGCGCTGGCCGCGATCACCAGCACGCCCGCCGACATGCTGCGCACCCGCCCCGACATCCAGATGGCCCAGGCGCGCGTGCTGGACGCGGCGGGCGCCCTGGGCATCGCCAGGGCCGACCTCTATCCCCGCCTGGGCATAGGCGGTTCGCTGACGGTTGCCAGCAACTTCGCCAACAACTTCAACCGGCGCAACACGCCCACCTATACCCAGACCATCTTCTCGCTCGGGCCGCTGATCGACATTCCCCTGTTCGACTGGGGCCAGCGGCAGGCCGCCGCGCATGCGCGCGGCGACGAACTCGATGCCGCCCTGCTGGCCTACCGGCAGGCGGTACTGGAAGGGTTGTCGGAAGCCGAGTCCGCGCTGATCGAACTCGACCAGTACCGGCAGCGCCGCGAAGCCGAGGAACGCGCGCTGCGGGCGATCGGCCGGGCCGCCGACCACGCCGACCGGTTGACGGCCTCGAAGCTGTCGAGCGAATTCGACAACGCCGATCTCGCCTCGCGCCGCATCCAGGCCCAACTCGCGCTGTCGGCCACCACGCTGGCGGAAGACCTCGCGTTCATCTCGCTGCACAAGGCCGTGGGCGGCGCCCCCGCCTGGCGCGGCGAAGAACCATCGTCCACCGCCGCGGCCTCCGCCCAATAACCGA
This sequence comes from Pigmentiphaga sp. H8, assembly GCF_003854895.1. NCBI lineage: Bacteria > Pseudomonadati > Pseudomonadota > Betaproteobacteria > Burkholderiales > Alcaligenaceae > Pigmentiphaga > Pigmentiphaga sp. H8. The sequence continues at coordinate 4,318,602 of NZ_CP033966.1, forward strand.
CATGCTCGCACGCAAGACTCTCATCCACGAATGGCCGCGTTTCCTGCCCGCGGTAGTGGCGGTGGCCTTCTCGGGCCTGCTGCTGCTGGCCCAGGCCAGCCTGGTGCTGGGCATCTTCGGCAACGCGGCGGTCTACATCACCGCGTCGGACGCCGACATCTGGATAGGCTCGCCCGGTACGCAAAGCATCGACCAGGGCCTGCCGCTGAACCCCGACATCGAGATGCCCCTGCGCATGGACCGCGGCATCGCGGCGGTGGAGCCCTTCTACCTGCGCTCGGCCGAATGGCGCAGCCCCGAGGTGCATGGCGGCATGAGCGTGGCCGTATCCGGCGTGGACGTCCGGCCGGGCGGCATGCTTTTTTCGCGGCTCCTGTCGCCCGACCTGCGCGAGCGCCTGGCCGAGATCGGCACCATCGTCGTGGACCGCGCCGACCTGCACAAGCTGGGTACGCGGCAAGGCGGACAGGCCACGCTGAACGGCCATCCCGTACGCGTCATCGGCGTCATCAGCGGCCTGCGCGCCCTGGACGGCGCCAACGTGCTGGCCTCGTCCGATACCGCGCGGCTGATCAGCACGCCGGACGAAGGCGACCTGCCCACCTACTTCGTCGCCAAGGTGCGCGACCCGTCGGAAGCCGAAGCGGTGCGCGAGCGGATCGCGAACCAGCGCAGCTTCGGCGCCTACGAGGTCTGGAGCAGCAAGGAATTTTCCAAGAAGACGCAGTTGTACTGGCTGCTGCAAACGGGCGCCGGCGCCGGCGTACTGTTCCTGGCCGGCGTGGTGTTCCTGGCCGGCGCCGCCATCACCAGCCAGACCCTGATCGCCGCCATCGCCGGCTCCATGCGCGCCTATGCCACGCTCAAGGCCATGGGCGTCAGCGCCTCGTCGCTGCGCACGGTGGTATTGAAGCAGGCGTTCGGCGTGGGCGTGACCGGCACCGCGCTGGCCGCCATCCTGTGTGTCGTCCTGCTCACGATCGCGCGCGGACAAAACGTGCCGGTGCGCATGACGCCCGTGGTGGCCGTGGTATGCGCCATCCTCGTCATGGCGATCGCGCTGATCTCGGGATTGTTCGCGGTCCGCCGGCTGCACCGCGAGGATCCGGCGTCGCTGCTGCGCTGATCGCGCGGCGTGGGCCGCGTCAGTCGCGCAGCGGCCGCGCGTCCCGCTGCCAGTCGGGGCGGGTCGAGAACATTGGCAGCAGGCGATCGGGATCGACGCCCATGGGGGCCAGGGCCGGTTGCAGCGCGCGGGCACGCGCCGCCACGACGTCCTGGCCGGGCAGCGCGCCGGCCGACGCCAGTACGACCCGATTGGCGCTGCGCAGGTTGTAGAACGGCCCGAACACCTCGGCATACGTCGCCGATTCATTCGCGTACGAATCGCTGGACGCGAACGTGTTCGCCGCCAGCACGCCGTCGGGCCGCAGGATGGATCGCACCTCGCGGATGAATTCCACCGTCGACAGATGCCTGGGGATGTAGGTCTCGTCGAAGGCATCGAGCATGACGATGTCGTAGCGGTCGCCGCGCCGGGCCGCCGCCTGCACGAAAGCACGCCCATCGGCCACTTCCACCCGCATGGACGGCCCGGTCCGGAAGCCGAAGAAACGCTCGGCCACGCGGGCCACGGCGGGATCGATCTCGACCACGTCGATGCGGGCCCGCGGCACGACCTTGGCCAGCGCCATGGGCAGGCTGCCGCCGCCCAGGCCGATCACCAGGATGCGGCGCGGATCCGGATGCAGGTACAGCGAAGCCATCATCATCCGGGTGTAGTCGAACAGCAGTTCCTCGGGCCGCGCCGGCAACTGGCAGGTCTGGCGCCCGGGCGCCTGCACGCTGCCGAATTTCATGCAGCGCTCGCCCCGAGACTCGTAGACGACGATGTCCTCGAAGGCCGATTTTTCCGTGTGGAGGATGGTCTGGGCCGACAGCGGCGTCGCCGCCGCCAGCGCCAGGACCGCCACGCGCGCCGCGAGGCGCGTATGCCGCATGGACATGGAATCCCGCTCCAATGTCCTTGCGGACAGGGGTGGTCAGTTGTTGAGGATGATGCTGGCGATCACGCCGGACGCGATCGCGACCAGCAGGTACTCGGACCCCATGCGCACCCACTGGTAGCCGGGCTGCGGCCTGTAGAGCCGATGGGAGTGCCAGTCGTTCACGACATAATAACCGCCGCGATGGTAGTTGGGCAGGCGGTCGCCGCGCGCCCAGCGGTGCGGCGGAGGCGGCGCCCAGCCGCGATGGACGACGCGCGGCGCATCGCGGTAACCGTCGCGATAGCCATGGCGGTAGTCGCGGTCGCGGCGGCGATCGTCCCAGCGGCGATGATCGCCCCGGTCGTGCTTGTCGTAATGGCCGTGGCCATGGCCGCGGTCCCAACGGTCGCCCTTGGCCTGGGCCGCAGCGCCCAGGGCGAGGCCGGCACAGGCCATCGCTATCACCAGCGTCTTCTTGATCATGATGTCGTTTCCTTCTAACCCGCCGCCTCCTGTGCCACCCCGCACGGGGTGGGCGAGCACACTTGGCTTTCGGCAAGCTGACTGTACACCGCGGCAATATTGATACATTGCTACATACGTAATCAAACGTATGTCCGCGCCGACTGGCGGCCGGAATCCCCTGGCGCGGCGCGGGTGGGGCGATGTTGCAATCAGCCGGGCGAACCGTTCCTGCGGCGCGACACCGCGGCGCTCAAGCCGTCGGGCCGCCCTCCTGCGCGAGCAACTGCTTCAGGACCCGGCGGATACGGATCGAGCCCGTGTCGGTGGCCAGCAGCACCGGCTGGGCGTCGAACAGGTCGACGGCTCCCAGCAGCCGCTGCTGCGCCTCGATGACGGGCTTGTCCTCTTCGACGAACACGCGCGTCATCAGCGCATGCCGCAGCCGGGTCATGTCCTCGTCGTCCTGCCGGTATTCGCGCGTCAGCCAATACCAGTAGTGGGACGACGTGCGCGTTTCGGGCGTGACGATGTGGGCATTGAAGGTCCGCAGCCCCTGCTCCGGCGGCGCGCCCATGGGCGTGACGCTGATGTCCAGCTTGAGCAGTCCGGCGGGACACCAGGTCACGCGATTGACGAAGTCCACCGGCACGCCGGGTTGCGGCAGGAAACGGTCGTAGACCGGCGGGGCCGGCTGGCCCTGGCTGCGCAGCTCGATGACCACCTCGGTGCCCTGCTCGGACACGACGGGACGATTTTCGACGAAGGCCCCGCCGCCCAGCGTGGTCGCGTGCAGGTACTCGACATGGCTGAGATCGGCGACGTTGTCGACGATCAATTGGTAATGGCAGGCGGACGGCATGGCGCCGCGCGACTGCGCGGTGGCGGGCACGCGCGCCATGTGGCTCAGATCGGGCACCCGGGCGGGGTCGGCGGCGTCCGGCGTCCCCATCCAGATCCACAGCACGCCGTCGCGCTCGGCCATCGGAAAGGCCGGCACGCTGGCCTTGGCCGGAATGGCGCCGTGCGGGTTTTCCACGCAGCGCCCGTGGGCATCGAAACGCAGACCGTGATAGATGCAGCGCAGCGTGTCGCCCGCCAGCGTGCCGCGGCTGAGCGGCGCCACGCGGTGCGGGCAGCGGTCCAGCAGGGCGACGGGCGCACCGTCCTGCTGGCGGAACAGCACCACCGGCTGCTCCAGGAAGGTGCGCGGCAGCAGCGTCCCGGCGGCAAGCTCCTCGCTCCAGCCCGCCATGTACCAGCAATTCCTCAGGAACTCCATGCCATCCTCACGACATGCGGCATTGCGCGTGGAAACTGTCCTTGGCGTCGGACAAGGGCTTGGACACGGTCTTCAGGCTGACCCGCCCCTGGGCATCGCGCGCGGCCACGAACATGTAGAAATCCTGGATCGGATAGTTATTGGTGTTGAAGCGGAAGTTGCCGCGCACCGACTTGAAATCGGCCGCGCGCAAGGCCTTGCCCAGGGCCTGCTTGTCGTCCAACTTGCCCCCGGTGGCCTTCAGCGCCGAGCCGATCAGCCGGGCGGAGTCGTAGGACTGCGCCGCGTACTCGGACGGAATGCGGCCGTACTTCGCCTCGAAGGCCGCGACGAACTGCCGGTTCTCGGCGTTGGGCAGATCCGGCCCCCAGTTGCTGCTGTTGAACACGCCCAGCGCGGCTTCCTTGAGCGCGGGCAGATTGGTGCCGTCGGCCGCCGCGTTGGTCAGCAGCGGGATCTTGCCCAGCAAGCCCGCCTGGCCGTAGGCCCGGACGAAAGCCACACCGTTGGCGCCCGGGTAGAACGCATAGACGGCGTCCGGCCGCGCGGCCGCGATGCGGGTGATCTCGGCCGAGAAATCCAGTTGGGCCAGCGGGGTATAGATCTCGTCGGCCAGCGGCTGGCCGTAGTTGCGCTTGAAGCCGGCCACGAAATCCTTGCCGGCCTGGTAGTTGGGCGCGAGCGCGATCACGCGCGCATAACCCTGCTGTTTGGCATAGGTGCCGCTGGCCTCGGCGAACTGGTCGTTCTGCTTGGCCGCCGAAAAGAAGAAAGGCGTACAGGCGGACCCGGCCAGGGGCGACGGCCCGGCATTGCCCGACACCATGAACACCTGCGCCGCGGCGAACCTGCGGGCCACCGCCATCGCCACGTTCGAGAAGGTCATGCCGGCCACCAGCGCCACTTTCTCGCGCTCGATCAACTCGTCGGCGATCTGCGTGGCGACCTCGGGCTTGAGCTGGCTGTCGCGGCGCACGATGGCCACGGGAATGCCGCCCAGCTTGCCGCCTTCCTGTTCCACCGCCAGCATGAAGCCGTCGTACATGTCCTGGCCCAGCATGGCCTGCGGACCGGACAGCTCTCCCATGAAACCGATCCTGACCTGGGCCTGCGCCCCCGAGGCCAGGCACGCCCAGGCCAGCGCCGCGGCCAGCGGATATCTTGCTTGCATGCATCATCTCCTGTCGGCGCGTGGCGCCTCGTTCTTGGATGGCCCCGGAACGGGGCTCAGCCAGCAATCTACCGGCACCGACAGAATTTCAATAGCAAATATTTTCAATATCGACTATTTGATTTTCGGATAATATCCGCCGCATGAAGACCGACCTGAATCTGTTGCGCGTGCTGGTCGCCATCTACGACACCGGCAGCGTCAGCGCCGCCGCGCAACGCCTTGCCATGAGCCAGCCGGCGGCCAGCGCCGCGCTGTCGCGCCTGCGCGGATCCCTGGGCGACCAGTTGTTCGTGCGGCGCGGCTCCCGCATGGAAGCCACGCCGCGCGCGCAGCACATCATTGCCCGCACGCGCGAGGTCATCCAGGTCATCGACCACGAGATCCTGCCCAACCCCGAGTTCTCGCCGGCCCGTTTCGACGGCGAACTGACGCTGTGCATGAGCGAGATCGGCGAGGCGGTCTTCCTGCCCGCCCTGTACCGGCGCATCCGCGCCGAGGCCCCCGGTGCGCGGCTGCGCACCGTCGGCCTGCTGCCGGCCGAGCTGGAAGGCGCCCTGTACGAAGGCCGCGTCGATTCGGTACTGGGCTATTTTCCCGATCTGCAATCCCACTTCATTTTCCAGCAGCGGCTGTATTCGCACGACCTGACCTGTCTCGTGCGCCAGGCCCATCCGCTGCCCGGTCCGCGCATGACGCTGGACGAATTCCTGGGCATGGACCACGTGCTGGTGCGCGACGACGGGCGCAGCCAGGAAATGTTCGAGCAGGAACTGGCCGCCCGCGGCATCGAGCGCAAGATCGCGCTGCACACCTCGCACTACATGAGCCTGGGCACGCTGATCAACGACAGCGACCTCATCGTCGTGCTGCCACGCGCGGTGGCCGAGCTGCACGTGCGCAGCGCCAACGCGCGCATCATCGAACCGCCCTTCCCCATCCGCCGCTACGACCTCAAGCAGTACTGGCACCGACGCTTCCACGACGACCCCAAGAGCATCTGGCTGCGCGGGGTCATCCAGCGCGTGCTGGGGGAACCGGCGCCCTAGCCGATCGTTCACTTCGTTGTCACCCGTGGCGGGTAGGCTGCCCGGCGTCTCCCCCACGTGAACACGACGAACATGACCGATACCCTTGCGCGCCGCCGCTTCCTGCGCGGCGTCGCCCTGGGCGGCGCCGGCGCCGCCTCTACCCTGGCCCTGGCCGCCTGCGGCGGCGGCGACGACGACCATCCCACCGACGTCAGCTTCACCCACGGCGTGGCCAGCGGCGATCCGCTGGCCGACCGCGTCGTCATCTGGACCCGCGCCGTCCCGGCCGGCGGCGGCGACGTCGACATCGAATGGGAAATGGCCACGGACGAGGCCTTCAGGAACATCGCCAAGAACGGGTCGGCCAGCGCCCGCGCCGACCAGGACCATACCGTCAAGATCGACGTCACCGGCCTGGCCGCGGGCACGTCCTACTGGTACCGCTTCAAGCACGAAGACAAGGTTTCCGGCGTCGGCCGCACCCGTACCCTGCCTACTGGCTCGGTCAAGCAGGTCAAGCTGGTGGTCTTCTCCTGTTCCAACTACCCCGCCGGCTATTTCCACGTCTATGCCGAGGCGGCCAAGCGCGGCGACCTGGATGCCGCCATCCACCTGGGCGACTACATCTACGAATACGGCCGCGACGGCTATGCCTCGGAACAGGCGCAGGCCATGGGCCGGCCGTCCGAACCGGCCAACGAGATCGTGTCGCTGGCGGACTACCGCCGCCGCTATGCCCAGTACCGCAGCGACCCCGACCTGCAGGCGGTTCATGCCGCCCTGCCCTTCATCGCCGTCTGGGACGATCACGAGATCGCCAACGACACCTGGGAAAACGGCGCCGAGAACCACCAGCCCGACTCCGAGGGCGACTTCGCGCTGCGCAAGGCGGCCGCGGTGCGCGCCTACCACGAGTGGCTGCCCACCCGTCCGCAGTCGGCGCCCAACGTCATTTACCGCAGCTTCGACTTCGGCAACCTGCTGTCGCTCCACATGCTCGACACGCGCGTCCTGGCTCGCGCCCGGCAGTTGTCCTACGCCAGCTATTTTGGCGCGCTGCTCGGCAGTCCCGACCCCGCGACCGGGCTCGCGCAGTTCGCCGCCGCGTTCACCGCCGACGTCGCCGCGCCCGATCGCCAACTGATGGGGCAGGCCCAGACCGCCTGGCTGCGCGATCGCATGGCCTCGTCGAGCGCAACCTGGCAGGTCCTGGGTCAGCAGGTGCTGATGGCGCCGGTGCACCTGCCCATGCCGGTCCTGCTGGGCCTGCTGGCCTCCACGGGCCAGTTGGGCGACGTCGAGATCCCCGCCCAGTTCGCGATGGACCCCGCGGCCTACGCCCGGCTCGTCGCCCGGCAGCAGGCCGGCGATCCGACCCTGACGGCGCAGGAACGCGCCATCCTGGCCATGCCCTGCATCCCGTACAACCTCGACTCCTGGGACGGCTACTGGGCCGCGCGCGAGACCGTGCTGGGCATGGCGCGCCAGTTGGACAAGAACCTGGTCGTGCTGGCCGGGGATACCCACAACGCCTGGGCCAGCGACCTGCGCGACAAGGACGGCAACGCCGTGGGCGTGGAGTTCGCCGCGTCGTCGGTGACCTCGCCCGGCTTCGAGGAATACCTGGGCGACGGCGTGCCGCCGGCTCAACTGGCTGCCCTGCTGACCGGCCTGGCCAACCTGTCCACCCTGCCCGCGGGCAACAAGTGGGCGGGCAGCCTGAAGTACGCCGACACCAGCCTGCGCGGCTACATGGTCCTGACCGTCACGCCCGAGCGCATCCGCGCCGATTGGCAATACGTCGACACGGTGCATGCCCGCGGCTATCGCGCATCGTTGGGCCAGAGCCTCGCCACGCTGCCGGGTGCGGCCAACCGCAAGCTGGTCGAACTCTGACCGGCAAGGCACCAGGACAGGGTCCCGGACGCGCCGTCATGGTGCGTTCCGACCCGTATTTGTGCATCGCAACATTTTCCTGGCGATCCGGTTTTTCAGGCGCTACCATCAAGGGAATCCATCAGGATTACCCGAGCTGCGATGCACAACGAAACCCGCTCCACCCTATTGTCCGCCGCCATTGCCGTCCGGTCCGAACTCCAGTTCCATTACCACGGCGCCACGCGCATAGCCCATCCCCACAGCCTGGGCGCCACCACCGACGGCACGCTGGTCGTGATCGCCTGGCAGCTCGATGGCCGCTCGGGCGATCCACCCGGCTGGCGCCTGTACAACGCCGACAAGATGAATCGCCTGGCCCGCACGGGCCGGCGCTTCGAACCCCTGCCGTCCCCGCCCTACAAGCTGGCCGGACTGATCAGGACACCGTACGAATCGCCGTTCGACGACGACCATCCCTTCGACCTGCCGCCGTTGGCCGGCCAGCAGCGCAAGAGCCGTGGCAGGTGGCTGAGGACGATCTGAGTCCTCGGCCACCGCGCACGCTCAACCGGCCACGCTCAGCTTGCAAGCCTTGCCCATGTTGGTCTGGATGATGGCGCGATCCGCGGCATCAGTCTTGCCATCGTGGTTGAAGTCGTACCAGCTGGACTGCGCAACACCTTCGTGCAGGTTCAACTGGCTGAGCTCCGTCCAGTTGTCCAGGTCCTTCTGGTCGACCACGCCATCGCGGTTGCCGTCGCCTGGGCAGTTGAGCGTGTCATAGCTGTAGTTGTAGGCCGCCACCTGGTCGCGCTTGTCCATCTCGGCCTTGAGCGTGGCATAGGCCTGCTGCGCCTCGCCGTCCAGCGCGGCGGTGATGGTGGGCGTACCCGTGGCGATGGCGCTGCCGCTGCGGTCCAGCGTGGGGTTGGGAACGGCCATGTCGATCCGGTACAGCTCGTCGGTGTTCTTGTTTTCCACGTACGCCGAGTTGACCGGATTGGCGGTATCCACCGTATAGGTCTTGCGGTTCAGGCGCACCAGCTTGTAGCTGCCGTCGCTGACGGCCTTCTGCGAATCAGGCAGGATGTCCACGGGGTCGTCCGCCTCCAGGGCCTTGCGGTAGGACAGCACCTGGCCGCATTGGCTGAAGCCTTCCGCGGGCACGCCCGCCAGTCCGGAGTCGGCACCGTACCAGACACCGCTCTGGTCTTCGCACAAGGCCTTGTTCGGGAAGATGGTGAAGCAGACGTTGGCGGCCTCCACGACGCAGGGCTGGGGCGTGATGTCCGTGGCCGGGTTGATGAAATTGGTGCCCATCTCGGAGAAGTTCAGGGTACGGATGGCGCCTTGGTCGGGGGTGGTCAGGTAGGCCAGCATGGGCTGGGCATCCACCGGACGGTTGGCGGGTACGGTGGCCTTGACGTCGGCGCCGGCGATTTCGGCGAACAACTGGTACAGGTCGGGCGAACTGACCTGATGCGGCACTTCCCGGCCCGGCTCCTTCACGATGGGGCCGGCCACCAGCAGGGGCACCGACACACCGGTCTGGTAGGGGAAGCCCTTGGCCCGGGTGGGATCGAAGCGGCCCGGCGCGGTGAACTTCACGCTGTTGACGTAGGTGCCGTTGTCGCCCATGACGACCACCATGGTGTTGGTCTTCTCCGGCTGGTAGTTCAGCGTGCCGTCGTCGTTCCACGTGGCAAGCTCCAGCTCGACCAGCAGGCGGCCGATTTCCTTGTCCATGGCCTCCACCATCAGGTTGGTGACGATGTGGTCGTCGACCAGGGCCGTGATCTGGCCCGGCGCGCCCTCGATGTCGCTGGCAGGCGAGCACAGCAGGTTGTCGTTGCGGCCCGGCGTGGATTCCGATACCAGCGACAGGGGCGGCACTTGCAGCGGCGCGTGGATGGCGGAATAGCCGACCGACATCATCCAGGGCTTGTCCTTGGACTGCTTGCTGGCCCAGGCCGCGGCGCGATCGGTTTCCATCGTGCTGCGGTAGCCGCGCGCGGACGGATCGGTGGCCGTGACCTTGCGCGAACTGCCATCGGCCCAGCTCTGGATGAACTCGCCGGTGTAGTAGCCGTTCTGCGCGCTGAAGTCGATGTAGCCGGGCCGGGTGCTCTGGCAGGACTGGCCGGGGTCGAAGATGCCGCCGCGCTCCATGCAGCTGCGGCCGGGCGTGACGATGTCGCTGCTGCGGGCAATGGACTCGCAACCGCCCGTGGCGAAATAGCACGCGCCGCCATCGGCGCCGTTGACGGGATCCATCGTCGTGTTCGACACGAAGCCGCACTTGTAGGTACCTTCGGCCACGGTGGCCAGGCCCGCCCGCGTATCGATCGGATAGGGCGCGCCGTCCAGATAGCCGTCGAAGTAGTCCCAGCCCAGCTTCCACATGGTCTGGTGGCCATAGGGCAGGTTGGCGGCGGTGCCCAGGTCGGAGCCGGTCAGATGCATCTTGCCGATCAGCGCGCTGGTATAGCCCTGGGTGCGCAGGAGCTTGGGCAGCGTGACCTCGTAGGGCGAGATTTCGGAGTTGGCCAGGTCGGTGGACACCACCGCGTTCAGGATGTTGGTGCTGGACGGGTAGCGGCCCGTGAAATAGGTGGCGCGGGTGGGCGTGCAGGTGGGCATGGCCCAGGCATTGCGGAACTGCAGGCCAGCCTTGGCGATGGCCGTCAGGTTGGGCGTCTTGGGCGGCACCGCGCCGCCGTAGCCGTAGGAGGTCAGCTGATCGAGGCCGAAGTCGTCGATCACGATGAACAGGATGTTGGGTTTCTGCTCCGCCTGCGGCGAGGGCTTGGCGCCGCTATCGTCCGAGCAGCTCGACAGTAGCAGCGCGGATGCGGCCGCGGCCGCCGCGCACAGGATGATCGGTTTGCCGCGCGCTATCGTTTTCATGCTTGTTCTCCCTCTCAAGTCCTGACCAGCCGGAATCCCAGGTGGGACATGGGGCTGTAGGGGTCGGAGCCGCGCCGGGCGCTGGGCCGGTACGACAGGCAGTAGTCTTCGTTGCACAGGAACGAACCGCCGCGGATGACCCGCTTGGGCGCGTCGAGCGGAACACCGGGCTCGCCGGGATCGTAGGAGTCGGCGGGCCCCTGGGGGTTGTCGATGGGATGGACCGGCAGCCTGGACTGCTGCACGAAGTAATCGGCGCGATACCAGTCGGCCACCCACTGCCAGGCGTTGCCGGTCATGTCCAGCAGGCCATAGCCATTGGGCGGGAAGGTGCCGGCCTCGACCGTGCCGGCCGCGCCGCCCGCGCGCGGGCTGACCACGGGAAAGCGGCGCTCGCGCACGTCCCAGTAGTTGGCCTGGCGCGCGCCGTCCAGCAGCGGCTCGTCGCCCCAGCCATAGGTGGCCTGTTCCAGGCCGCCGCGCGCGGCGAATTCCCATTCAGCCTCGGTCGGCAGGCGCTTGCCCGCCCACTTGGCATAGGCCAGCGCATCGGCATGGCTGACCTGGACCACCGGGTGGCCGCCCTTGCCCTCGATGGAACTGCCCGGCCCCTGGGGATGACGCCAGTCCGCGCCCGGGACGTAGCGCCACCAGCGGGAATAGTCGTCCAGGCGCACGGGCCGGTCGGTGCCGACGAACACCATGGCCCCGGGCACCAGCACGTCGTCAGGCGGGCGCGGGGTGCCGGGCGGCAGTTGCACGCGCACGCTTTCCCAGTCCGGCTTCTGCTCGGCGGTGGTGACATAGCCGGTCTCGTGCACGAAGCGGGCGAACTGGTCGTTCGTGACGTGCGTGACGTCCATCCAGAATCCCGGAACGCGCACCTCGTGCGTGGGGCGTTCGTTGGGATAGGCCAGCTTGTGGTCGCTGCCCATCAGGAACACCCCGCCCGGCACCCAGGCCATGTCCTTGGGCGTCTTGATGCCATCGCCCAGGACGACGCGCGGCTTTTGCGCGGGACGGCTGCGCCAGGCCTGCCAGCCCAGGACGCCGCCTGCCGCGGTACCCGCGGCCGCCAGGGCCACGCCGCCCACCAGCAGGCGCCGGCGGCTGTTCTTCAGGTCAATAGATGCCATGGCTCTTGGGGCAGGTCTTGCCCAGGTTGTTTCGAACGATCTGGCCATCGGCGTCGTTGGTGCGCCCATCGAGCACGTTGGCGATCACGAAGTCGTAGACGCTGGACAGGCCCCAGTCCCGGGCCAGCCGGCTCCAGTTGGACAGGTCCTCGGCATCGACCACGCCGTCGCGGTTGCCATCGCCCGGGCAGTCAGGATCGGCAGCCAGCATGTCGTCGAGCTTGGCGCGCAGGTCGGCATAGGCGGAGCTGGCCTCGGCAGTGGCCGGCGGCAACAGGTTGCGATCGGGCGTGTCGAGCAAGGGCTCAGGTGCGGCCTGGTCCACCTCGTACAGTTCCTCGGTCACGATCGTCGTACCGCTGTCGCTCGCGCTGTCGTAGGCCTGGCGGGTATTGCGGACCAGCTTGTAGCGGTCGTCGCGGATCGCCGCCGATATCTCGGGCAGGATCTCGAGCTGATCGCGGTCGGCCTTGTAGAGCGCCTGGTTGACGCTCCAGCACGAGCCGTAGCCGGCTCCTCCGTTGGGAATCACCGAGGGATCGTCGTAGCCGGCGCCCCACCACGTGCCCTGGTTGTCCTCGCACACGCTCTTGGAGACGGGGATCTGGGTGCAGCTCGTATTGATCACGCAGGCGCCGTTGCGTCCGCCCTCGGCCTGCTGGTTGTAGCCGCCGATGGTGAAGTTGACGGTGCGCAGGCTGGGCTGGTCGGGGTGGGTCAGGTAGGGCAGGATGGCCACCGAGTCGATCGTGCGCGGGACCGCCGCGTGCGCGTCGATGCCGGCCACCTCGCCGAAGAACTGGAACAGGTCCACCATGTTGACCATGTGATCGACCTCGCGGTCGGGCTGCGCGACCTGGGGCCCGGCAATGATGAGCGGATCCCAGACGCCCGTCTGGTAGGCCGTGCCCTTGGCCTGCGAACCGCTGAACGGCAGCTTGACCGCCGAGCCCAGCGTGCCGTTGTCGCCCACGATCACGATCACCGTGTTGGCGGCCTTCGGGTCGTACTGCAACTGGCCGTCATCGCTCCGGCGCGCCAGCCCGGTCTCGACCAGCAGGCGGCCGAACTCGGTGTCCAGGGCCTCGGTCATCTGGTCCTGGATGCGGCGGCCGGTCAGCGTGCCGTTGCAGTCCCAGCCGTCGGCCGTCGCGTTGCCGCTGGCCGGCACCAGGCTGCGAGGCGGCTGCTGCCAGGGCGTATGGGCCGCGCTGTAGCTGACGGTGGCCATCCACGGCCGCGACGACGGACGCGACTTGATCCAGTCGATGGCGGCATCGGTTTCGATGCGCGTGCGATAACCGCGCGCACGCGGGTCGCTCAGCGGAACTTCCGTGACCTTGCCGCCGTCGATGATCACCAGCGGCGACACGTAATACGCGTTCTCGCGCTCGAAATTCAGCGTGGCCGGCGCCGTGCCACAGCTCTCACGGGGCACGAAGATGCCCCCCGCGGACAGGCATTGCAGGCCAGCCGCGTCCTGCAGGGGCGAGGTGCGGCTGACCGTCGTGCAGCTGTTGTCGGCCTGGTAGCAGGCCCCCGTGTCCGCGCCGCCGGCGGCCTTGCCCGGCACGAAGCCGCAGGCATAGGTCTTCTCGGCCGCGATGCCGCCCGCGGTCGAGTCGATCGAGCCGGGCAGCCCGCCGATCCAGCCGTAGAAGTGGTCCCAGCCCAGCACGCTGGGCGTGGCGTTGCCGGCCTCGTTGTTCTCGGGGCCGGCCAGGTGGAACTTGCCGAACATCGCGCTTTCGTAGTTGGCCCGCTTGAGCAGCTTGGGCACCGTCACCTCGTACGGCGACACCTGCGAATTGGCGAGATCGTTGGGCCCGATGGCCTGATAGATGCGGGTGCGGGTCGGGTAGCGGCCCAGGAAAAAGGCGGCCCGGCCCGGCGAGCACTCCGGCATCGACCAGGTATTGCGGAAGCGCACGCCGGCCGAGGCGACCGCGCCGATGTTGGGCATGCTGGGCGCGGTGGCGCCGCCATAGCCGAAGGCGGCCATCTGGTCGATGCCCACGTCATCCATCACGACGAACAGGATATTGGGCGGATTGGCATCCGGCCCCTCGGCCTGGCCATCGCCGCTGCTGGACGAGCCGCCGCCGCAGCCGGCCAGTCCCGTGACGGTGGCGGCTCCCACCGCCGCCAGGCGCTGGATGTATCTTCTCATTGGTATTCCCCCAGGACTCGCGCAGTCGATCGCCGCGATGGGCGCATCTTAGTCACGCCTGGGCCGCCGGTTGAATACCATGTACATGGTATGGTCGGCGCGGTTCCCTCTGCGATACTTGCTCAATCGAGAAATGCGCACTCGCCATGGGCCGACGGGACGGCCGCGGCGGCAGTGCGGCCAGGAGATCTGCAATGACGACGGGTCCGCTCAGGATTCTGCTGACCGAAGACGATGGGCCCATACGCGAGCGCCTCGCCCGCATCATCGGCGAATGGCCCGAGGCGGACCTGTGCGCGGCCTGCGCCAACCTCGAGGAAACCCTGATCGCCATCGGCGCCAACGAGATCGACCTCCTGATCACCGACCTCAACCTGCCGGACGGCAGCGGCATCGACGCCATCCGCTTCCTGGCCAAGCGGCAGCCCAAGGCCGAGGCGATGGTCATTTCCATCCTGGCCGACGAGCGCTCCGTCCTCGACGCGATCGAGGCGGGCGCCGCCGGCTACCTGCTCAAGGATGCCGACTCCATCGACCTGCTCGACGCGATCCGGGACGTCATGGCCGGCCGCTCGCCCATTTCCTCGCGCATCGCCCGCGTCCTGGTCCGCCGCCTGGCCGAACAGGGGCATGTGGCCAGCGACACGGCGCAGGCAGCGGACAAGCCCTCCCTGACCGAACGCGAGATGGACATCCTGTGGGGCATCGCCAAGGGCTACACCTATGGCGAACTGGCCGACAAGCTCGCCATTTCCCGGCAGACCGTTCCCGTTCACATCCGCAACATCTATCGCAAACTGCAAGCCACCAACCGTTCCGAAGCCGTCTTCGAAGCCTCGCGGCTCGGGCTCATCAAGCTGTGATGGGACTGCGCGCAGGCCTGTCGCACGATCATGGAAGACTGCTCGCCGGGATCGTCCTGATCGCGCTGATCCTGGCGATCGGCGCGCTGCCCCACCTCGTGGACACGTCCCCGCCACCGGACGCCCTGGCGATCACCCAGGCCCGCTTCATCCAGGAAGGGGAAAGCCCGGAACAGACCGTCCCCCTGCCCCATCAATGGATGCCCGAGACGCTGTACGAGCTCACGACCGGCAGCTATCGCCTTTCCTTTCACCTCTCGGACGTGCCCGACGAGTCGATGTTCCTGTTCATCCCCGCCGTGCGCCATCGCGTCGAAGCCTGGGTGAACGGCCGGAGAGCGGACACGGCGCCGGATACCGTGTGGTCGACGCCCACCAGCGGTTATTCCTTCCTGGCGCGGATTCCCGACGGCGCGATTCACGCGGGCGACAACGAAATCCTGCTGCGGCAGACCCGCAAGATCGGATGGCTGCCGGGCCGCCTTTCCCAGGTCAGCGTGGGAACCGCCGCCGCGGTCATGCCCGCGTACCAGTTGTCGAATTTCCTGATCGAGGAAATCCGCGCCATGACCTTCGCCCTGCACATCGCCCTGACGATAGGCATCGCCAGCATCTGGACCGCCCGCAGGCACGACCCGGTCTTTGGATGGCTGGCCGCGATGTCGGTCACCAGCATCCTCGTCGTTCTTGGCCAATCCCCGCACGCCCCGCTGGGCACCTTGCAACAACTCCAGACGATCTCGCTCGTGTCCGCCGTCGGCCTGATGGCGATCGGCATGGCCCTGGCCATCGTGGGACGGCGCCGCCCCAGGCAGTTGCTGCCGGCCGTCATCGCCGTTCCCGCCTTCCTCCTGGTCCTGGGACAGACCGGGCTGGTTCCGTTTCCGGTGATCGGACTCCTGAGCGCCTGCATCACGCTGACCGCCTATGTCGTCGCCGCCGGCATCCTGGCGCATCAGTTCGCGCAGGACAGGAACTGGGATGCCGCCATCATGGTGGGCCCCTGCGCGCTGACGGTCTGGTTCGGCGTGCACGACATCCTCGTGGTGACCGGACGATACGACGATCCTTTCCTCCTGGCCTCGTACGCCCGCACCTTGATGCTGCTGGCCATCATGGTCATCCTGATGAGCCGGCTGGCCCGCAGCCTCAACAGCCTGGACCACGCCAACGACACGCTCCGGCAGAAACTGGCGGCGCGGGAGACGGAACTGGGACTGCTGCACGAAAAGGAAAAGGTCCACGCCAGCCAGATGGTGCGCGAACAGGAGCGCCAGCGCCTGATGCGGGACCTGCACGACGGGATGAGCGGCCACCTCGTCGCCATCATCGCGCTGGCCGAACGCAACCAGGAAGGCGGCCACGCCATCGAGCGCGCGGCCCGCGCCGCGCTCGACGACCTGCGGCTGGTGGTCCATTCCCTGGACCTGGGCGACGGCGACCTGGGCGTGGCCCTGGCGGCCTTCCGCGAACGGCTGGAACCGCAATTGCGGCGCCTGGGCATCGAATTCCACTGGTCCACCGAGAAACTGCCCGCGGTAACCGGCGTCACGCCCCAGAACGCCCTGTCCGTGCTGCGCATCCTCCAGGAAGCCGTCACCAACGCCATCCGCCACGGGCCCGCGCGTCGCCTGGCTATCGAAGGCAGGACGACCGAGGACGGAATGGCGGCGCTATCGGTGTTCAACGATGGCGGCCGGCCGCTCCAGGCCGGCGCGGGGAACGGGCTGCGCAACATGCACCGCCGGGCTCGCGAGCTGGGCGGGCGTGTGGCGTTCACGATGGGAGAAGATGGCGCGCGGCTGTTGCTGGTGCTTCCGGCGCGGTTGCCGGAATGAGCAGACCGCAGCCGCGCATGAAACAGATCGCATGCTTCGCCTTGGCTATCGGCAGCCTGCTGGCCTGGCCGGCGGCAGACGCCGCGAACCAGCCATGCTCCGGCCGCAAAGGCGGCATCGCCCAGTGCGACGGGGACACGTTCATCTGCAACGACGGTTCGATCAGCGCCTCGAAGAAGTCCTGCCAGGCGACCTTCGGCGGCAGGCAGGGACTGATGGCGGCGCCAAAGCGGGCCGCGCCGGCCGCGGACGGATCGTGCAATTGCCGAAGCGGGACGTACTGCACGGGACCGCGCGGCGGGGTGTACTGCCTCTCGGACAGCGGGAACAAGAGCTACCGAAGGAAGTAGCGCAATGCGGCAGCCAAGCGGTTCAAACAAGCTGGACTGAAATAAGGATGACCACCATGAAATACCCCATTGCCATCGAACCTGGCAGCGCCACTCAAGCGTGGGGCGTTGTCGTCCCGGATCTCCCCGGCTGCTTCTCGGCTGCCGATGAAGGCATTGACGAAGCGATCGAGAATGCGAAGGAGGCAATCGAAGCCTGGATCGAAGCCGCCATCGATGCGGGGGAGGATATCCCCGAGCCCGGCAGCATCACGGATCTACAAGCCGATCCCGAATTCAAGGGCTGGATATGGGCCATCGCGGAAATCGACCCCGCCGTCATGGACGACACCATCGAGCGCGTGAACATTACGCTGCCTCGTCGAGTGCTGGCCCGTCTCGATGCCAAGGCCCGCGCCGCCGGCGCCAGCCGTTCGGCGTACATCGCTCAGATAGCGCTGCGTCCCGACACGCTGAAACACGCCTGATCCAAATCGAAAAAGCCCGCTGTCGTGGAGACTAGCAGGCTTTGGGCGCAACTCAGACAAGTTTGCGGAACAAAAAAGTGCCCACTTACGTGGGCACCCTTATGAATTCTGGTGGCGCATCCCTGATTCGAACAGGGGACCTGCGGATTATGATTCCGTCGCTCTAACCGGCTGAGCTAATGCGCCAAAAAAGCCAAGACCGCGATTATATACAGTCAGGAAACGGGACGCAAATGGACAGCCATGCCCAGACCAGGGCCCCTGAATTACCCAAAAAAATGGCCCGACAGTAAACTGTCGGGCCAATAGGGAGCACACAATGCCGCGCCTCAATATGCTCGCGGGGGAAGCGCGGTATCGGTGTCGGACAACAACCCTGCCAGGCGCTGGGGATCTGCGGATTCCGCCGGCGCCCGTAGCGGCAAAGCAATCATCTGAGGCTTCAGTCTAGCCCGGAGGGACTGACAGAGACCTGAACACGGCGCCCGCGTGGCGTCCGGCCAACCCCGCCCCCTCTGTTAAAATGTCCTGTTCCGCCTTTCTGCCCCCGGGCTATAACCCCGTCACGGCAATCGACATGAGCCATCCCACTCCCCGCAAGCTGTACATCCGCACCTTCGGCTGCCAGATGAACGAGTACGACTCGGACAAGATGGTGGACGTCCTGAACGCCGACCAGCCGCTGGAAATCACCGACCGTCCCGAAGACGCGGACATCATCCTGTTCAACACCTGTTCGGTGCGCGAGAAGGCGCAGGAAAAGGTCTTCTCCGACCTGGGCCGCGCCAAGATGCTCAAGCGCGAGAAGCCCGACCTGGTCATAGGCGTGGGGGGCTGCGTGGCCAGCCAGGAAGGTGATGCCATCGTGGCGCGCGCGCCCTACGTCGACGTGGTATTCGGTCCGCAGACGCTGCACCGGCTGCCCGAGCTGATCGCCAGGCGGCGCGCCTCGGGCGTGTCGCAGGTAGACATCAGCTTCCCCGAGATCGAGAAGTTCGACCACCTGCCGCCGGCCCGGGTGGAAGGCGCCACCGCCTTCGTGTCGATCATGGAAGGCTGCAGCAAGTACTGCAGCTTCTGCGTCGTGCCCTATACCCGCGGCGAGGAAGTCTCGCGCCCGTTCGAGGACGTGCTGACCGAGGTCGCCGACCTGGCGGACCAGGGCGTCAAGGAAGTGACGCTGCTGGGGCAGAACGTCAACGCCTATCGCGGCAGCATGGGCGGCTCGACCGAGATCGCCGATTTCGCGCTGCTGCTGGAATACGTGCACGACATCCCCGGCATCGAGCGCATCCGCTACACCACCTCGCACCCCAAGGAAATGACGCCGCGGCTGATCGAGGCCTACGCGCGGCTACCCAAGCTGGTGTCCTTCCTGCACCTGCCGGTGCAGGCGGGCAGCGACCGCGTGCTGGCGGCGATGAAGCGCGGCTACACGGCGCTGGAGTTCAAGTCCATCGTGCGCAAGCTGCGCGCCGCCCGGCCCGGGCTGTCGCTGTCGTCGGACTTCATCGTCGGCTTTCCCGGCGAAACCGAAGAGGACTTCGAGAAGACCATGCGGCTGATCGACGAGGTCGGCTTCGACACGTCGTTCTCGTTCGTCTATTCGCGCCGCCCCGGCACGCCGGCGGCCGATCTGGCCGACGATACGCCGCAAACGATCAAGCTGGCGCGACTGCAGCGCCTGCAGGCGCTGATCAACGACCAGGCCGCGGCGATCAGCCAGGGCATGGTCGGCACCACGCAGCGGGTCGTCGTCGAAGGCCCGTCGCGCAAGGATCCCAACGAACTGATGGGCCGTACCGAGAACAACCGTATCGTGAATTTCCCCGCGCCCGCGCGGCTGGTCGGCCAGGTGGCCGACATCCGCATCACCACGGCGCTGTCGCACACGCTGCGCGGCGAGGTCGTGACGCGCGAGACGGCCGGAGGGGTGTCCGCATGACGGCCGCCTCCCGCGCTTCCCACCGCCGCGCCGCGCCGGTCGTCGTCTCGCTGGGCGACGACAACGCCCGGCTGTCGAATCTTTGCGGCCCGCTGGACGAGAACCTGCGTCAGCTGGCCGCCGCCTACGGCGTCGAGCTGGCGCGCCGCGGCCACCGCATCACGCTGGAAGGCGAACGCGCCGACGCGGCCTCGGCGGCACTGCAATATCTGTACGAACACGCGGACCAGCCGCTGTCGGTGGACCAGCTGCAATTGAACCTGGTCGAGCTGGGGGCGATGACCGCCGCCCACGACACCGACGAGGACACGCCGCCGCAGGGCGCCCCGGGCGAGACCGAGGTGGTGCTGCGGCTGCCGCGCCGGCAGGACCTGCGCGGCCGCACGCCGCGCCAGCGCGACTACCTGCGCAACATCCTGGCGCACGACATTTCTTTCGGCATGGGTCCGGCCGGCACCGGCAAGACCTATCTGGCCGTGGCCTGCGCCGTCGATGCCCTGGAGCGCGAGTCGGTGCGCCGCATCGTGCTGACGCGGCCCGCGGTCGAAGCGGGCGAGCGGCTGGGTTTCCTGCCGGGCGACCTGACGCAGAAGGTCGACCCCTACCTGCGCCCGCTGTACGACGCGCTGTACGACCTGATCGGCTTCGAACGCGTGACCAAGCTGTTCGAGAAGCAGACGATAGAGATCGCGCCGCTGGCCTATATGCGCGGGCGCACGCTGAACCATGCCTTCGTGATCCTGGACGAGGCGCAGAACACCACGCCCGAGCAGATGAAGATGTTCCTGACCCGCATCGGCTTCGGCAGCAAGGCGGTCATCACCGGCGACCCGTCGCAGGTGGACCTGCCCAAGGGCCAGCGCAGCGGCCTTTTGGATGCCTCGCAGGTGCTGGCCTCGGTGCAGGGCCTGTCGTTCACCCAGTTCACCAGCGGCGACGTCGTGCGGCACCCGCTGGTGGCGCGCATCGTCGACGCCTACGAGAAACATGGCCAGCAGCAAGCCCCGGGCCGCTGACGCGCCCGCCGCCGCGCCGGCGCTGTCCCTTGCGA
This sequence comes from Pigmentiphaga sp. H8, assembly GCF_003854895.1. Lineage (NCBI taxonomy): Bacteria > Pseudomonadati > Pseudomonadota > Betaproteobacteria > Burkholderiales > Alcaligenaceae > Pigmentiphaga > Pigmentiphaga sp. H8. The sequence goes on from NZ_CP033966.1 coordinate 4,339,141, forward strand.
TCCAGTACGGACGGGAAGAGCCCCGGCTGCCGCGCTGGCGGCTGCGGCGCTGGGTGACCCAGGCGCTGCGGGCGCCCGAACTGGCCGGCGTGGCGGGGGTCGCCCTGACGCTGCGGCTGGTGGGCGCCGCCGAGGGCCGGCGGTTGAACCGCGATTTCCGCCAGCGCGACTACGCCACCAACGTGCTGACCTTCGAGTACGGCGCGGATCCGGATGGCGTGGTGGGCGGCGACATCGTGCTGTGCCTGCCGGTGCTGGCTTCCGAGGCTCGGGCGCAGAAAAAGCCGTTTTTGCATCACGCCGCCCATCTGGTGGTCCACGGCGTGCTGCATTCCCTGGGCTACGACCACCTGAACGACCGCGACGCCCGGCGGATGGAGGCCCTGGAGACCCGTATCCTGGCCGAGATGGCAATACCCGACCCGTATCGGGTATCCTAAACTTTTGCAACACTTGTCCTATTGGACGATGTCAGACACCTCCCCTAGTCCGGCGTACGTTTCGCGTACGCCCAAACAACCTCCCAGAACCTTCTTCGAACGGCTTTCGGCGCTGATCCACCGCGAACCTGAAGACCGCGAAGACCTCAAGGCCGTGCTCGAGGCCGCCTACAGCCGCGACCTGCTCGACGCCGAGGCGTTGTCCATGATCGAGGGCGTGCTGGCGGTTTCCGAGCTCACGGCGGGCGACATCATGATCCCGCGCTCGCGCATGGACATGCTGGAAGTCTCGCAGCCCATCGACGTCCTGCTGCCCACCATCATCGAGACCGCGCATTCGCGCTTCCCGGTGTTCGAGGACAGCCGCGACAACGTCATCGGCATCCTGCTGGCCAAGGACCTGCTGCGCTACATGATCGACCGCGAACTCGACCTGCGCACGCTGCTGCGGCCGGCGGTCTTCATTCCCGAATCCAAGCGGCTGAACGTGCTGCTGCGCGAATTCCGCAGCAATCGCAACCATATCGCCATCGTCGTCGACGAGCACGGCGGCACCGCCGGCCTGATCACCATCGAGGACGTGCTCGAGCAGATCGTGGGCGAGATCGAGGACGAGTTCGACGACGCCGCCGTCGAGCAGTCCATCTTCCCCGACGGCAAGAACCGCTGGCGGGTCATGGCGCTGACCAACATCCGCCGCTTCAACGAAACCTTCGGCTCGTCGCTGGACGACGACGAATACGACACCGTGGGCGGCTGGATGGCCGGCACCCTGGGCCGCATCCCCCGGCGCGGCGACCGCATCGAACGCGACGACCTGCGCATAGACGTGATCCGCGCCGATGCCCGCCGCGCGCTCTGGCTGCGCGTCTCCCGCCTGGCAGCTGGCGCCGCGCCGGCCTCCCCGCTCCCCAACCAAGGTTGACTCCGCCCGTGCCCCTGTCTTATGCCGCGCTGGCCGGAGCGCTGATCCTCGGCATGCTACAGGGGTTGGCCTTCGCGCCCACTCCGTTTCCAGCCTGGTTCCTGCCGGTGCTGCAGTTATCCACCTTCGGCGGCATGAGCTGGCTGACCTGGCGCGCCACGAGCCTGCGGGGCGCCATATGGATCGGCGCGGCCTTCGGCGCCGGCACCTTCCTGGTCGGCGTGTCCTGGATCTACATCAGCCTGCACGTCTATGCCTTCATGGCGGCGCCGCTGGCGGCGCTGGGCGTGGGCCTGCTGGCCGCCTATCTGGCGCTGTATCCCGCGCTGGCCACCGGCGTGGCATGGTGGCTGTCGCAGCGGCCAACCGCCGCGGACGGCCCGGCCCGGCTTGCCTCGCCGCTGACCTGCGTGCTGGCGATGGCGACGGCCTGGACCGGTGCGGAATGGCTGCGCGGCGTCCTGTTCACCGGGTTCCCCTGGCTCAACATCGGCTATGCCCACGTCGACGGCCCGCTGCAAGGCTGGGCACCGCTGCTGGGCGTCTACGGCGTGGCCTTCACCGCCGCGCTGACCGCCTCGGGGCTGGTCTGGGCGGCCAGCGCCGCCGCCGAGCGCGGCACCGCCAGTCTCGCGGCCGCGCTGCGCCCGGGATGGCGGGCGTCCGCGGCGGCGCTGGCCGTGCTGCTCGTCGGCATGGCGGGCGCGGCCTGGAACTGGGTGCGCCCCTACGGCGCGCCGCTGACGGTCCGGCTGGTGCAGGCCAATATCCCGCTGGCCGACAAGTTCGATCCGGCCCAGATCTGGCAGGGCATGGACCTGCACCGCGATCTGGCCGAGGCGCCGCGGGCCGACGGCAAGCCCATTGCCCTTACGCTGCTGCCCGAGACCGCCGTGCCGGTATTCCAGGACCAGCTCAGCGCCGAGGCCTGGAAGGAATGGGTGGACAGCGCCGCGCTGCGCGGCGGCACGTTCGCGCTGGGCGTAGCCATGCGCGACATCCATCCCGACCGCGACTACTACTACAACAGCGTCATCTCGCTCGATGGCCGCAGTTCGCCGGAACAACTGGTAGCCGGCCGCGTCGCGCACCGCTACGACAAGCGCCATCTCGTCCCCTTCGGCGAATTCGTGCCGCCCGGCTTCCGCTGGTTCGTGGATGAAATGGTCATGCCGCTGGGCGACTTCGACCGGGGCCGGGAACGGCAGAAACCGTTCGACATCGGCGGCCAGTACATCGCGATGAACATCTGCTACGAGGACGTGTTCGGCGAGGAACTGCTGCCCGCGGTCCGGCCCGGCCCGACCGATCCTGGCGCCACCATCCTCGCCAACGTCAGCAACCTGGCCTGGTTCGGCAATTCACTGGCGCTGCCCCAGCACCTGCAGATGTCGCGCATGCGGGTGCGCGAGACCGGGCGCCCCATGCTGCGCGCCACCAACACCGGCATGACGGCGGTGGTGGACGAGCGGGCGCAGGTGGTGGGCGAACTGGCGCCGCACAGCGTCGGCGCGCTGGACGCGACGGTGCAGGGCACCACGGGGCTCACGCCCTACGCACGCACCGGCAACGTGCCCATCCTGTTCATCGTCGCGGCCCTGCTGGCGGTGCTGGGCTGGCTGCGGATCCGTCGCGTGGACTGATACGCCGCGGCGCCCCGGGGCTCCATCCCTCCGCATTTCGCCAGGGCCAGTTAAAATCCAGGGTTTCGCCGTGCCGCAAGGCCGCCCGCGGCCGCATCTACTCCAACACCATGCTGACATTTCAACAAATCATTCTCCGACTCCAGGAATACTGGAGCCAGCAAGGCTGCGCCCTCCTGCAGTCCTACGACATGGAAGTCGGTGCCGGTACGTCGCACACCGCCACGTTCCTGCGGGCGCTCGGCCCCGAGCCCTGGCGCGCGGCCTACGTGCAGCCCTCGCGCCGCCCCAAGGACGGCCGCTACGGCGAGAACCCCAACCGCCTGCAGCACTACTACCAGTACCAGGTGGTGCTCAAGCCCTCGCCCCCGAACATCCTCGACCTCTACATCGGTTCGCTGCAGGCGCTGGGGATCGATCCCCAGGAACACGACATCCGCTTCGTCGAAGACGACTGGGAAAACCCGACGCTGGGCGCCTGGGGCCTGGGCTGGGAGGTCTGGCTCAACGGCATGGAAGTGACGCAGTTCACCTATTTCCAGCAGGTCGGCGGCATCGACTGCAAGCCCATCATGGGCGAGATCACCTATGGCCTGGAACGCCTGGCCATGTACCTGCAAGGCGTCGAAAGCGTCTACGACCTGGTCTGGACCGAGGCGCCGGACGGCACGCGCGTCACCTACGGCGACGTCTACCACCAGAACGAAGTCGAGCAATCCACCTACAACTTCGAGCATTCGTCGGCCGAGACCCTGTTCCGCCATTTCAACGACTACGAGGCCCAGGCCAAGCGCCTGGTGGAAGTGCCGCTGGCGCTGCCGGCCTACGAAATGGTGCTCAAGGCGGCCCACACCTTCAACATGCTCGATGCCCGGGGCGCGATCAGCGTCACCGAGCGCGCCGCCTACATCGGCCGCATCCGCAACCTGTCGCGCGCCATCGCGCAGGCGTACTACGAATCACGAGAACGACTGGGCTTTCCCATGCTTGCACGCAAGGAGGCCGCGTAAATGCCGGCCGCTCACCCCCTCCTGCTGGAACTGTTCACCGAGGAACTCCCCCCCAAGGCGCTCAACCGCCTGGGACAGGCCTTCGCCGAAGGCATCGCCGCCGGCCTGAAGAGCCGGGGCCTGCTGGCCGGCGGCAGCACCACCACCGCCTATGCCACGCCGCGGCGGCTGGCCGTGCGCCTGTCGGCCGTGCTGCCGCAAGGGGCCGACAGCGAATTCTCCGAAAAGCTCATGCCCGTGAGCGTGGGGCTGGACGCCAGCGGCCAGCCCACGCCCGCGCTGCAAAAGAAGCTCGCGGCCAAGGGCCTGGAAGGCGTCGACGTGTCCGGGCTCGCGCGCGAGTCGGACGGCAAGAACGAACAGCTCGTCTATCGCGGCATCGCCAAGGGCGCGGTGCTGGCGCCCGCCCTGCAGGCGGCGCTGGAAGACACGCTGGGCAAGCTGCCCATCCCCAAGGTCATGAGCTATCAACTGGCCGACGGCGTCACCACCGTCCGCTTCGTGCGCCCCGCGCACGGCCTGGTGGCGCTGCACGGCGACACGGTGGTCGACATCTGCGCGCTCGGCCTGCGCGCCGGCCGCAACACGCGCGGCCATCGCTTCCAGTCGCGGGCGACGATCGAACTGCCCTCGGCCGACGCCTATGAAGCGCTGCTGCACGAACCGGGCCGCGTGATCGCCTCGTTCGACCAGCGCCGCGCCGCCATCGAACGCCAGCTGCGCGACCAGGCCGCGCGCCTGCAGGCCTCGCTGGGCGACGAGGCCGACGTGGCCTCGCTGCTGGACGAGGTGTGCGCGCTGGTCGAGTACCCCACGGTCTACGTGGGCGAGTTCGAATCCGAATTCCTTGCCGTGCCCCAGGAATGCCTGATCCTGACGATGCGGCTGAACCAGAAGTACTTCCCGCTGTTCGACGCGGCCACCGGCAAGCTGACGCACCGCTTCCTGATCGTCAGCAACATGGCCCTGGCCAACCCGTCCAACATCGTCGAGGGCAACCAGCGGGTCGTCCGGCCGCGCCTGGCCGACGCGCGCTTCTTCTTCGAGACCGACAAGAAGGTGCCGCTGGCCGGCCGGGTCGAACAGCTCGGCACCATCGTCTATCACAACAAGCTCGGCACCCAGCTCGAACGCGCGCAGCGCGTGCGCGCGCTGGCGCGCTGGGTGGCGGGCGCGATCGGCGCCGATCCCGAGCACGCGGACCGCGCCGCGCTGCTGGCCAAGGCCGACCTGGTCACCGGCATGGTGGGCGAGTTCCCCGAACTGCAGGGCGTCATGGGCGCCTACTACGCGGCGGCCGACGGCGAGGCCTCCGACGTGGTCGAGGCCATCCGCCAGCAGTACCGCATCCGCCTGGACCAGCCCGTCGATGCCGACGGCGCCACCGCCGCCGCGCTGTTCGTGGCCGAGCGCGCGGAAACGCTGCTGGGCATCTGGAGCATCGGCCTGGTCCCAACCGGCGACAAGGACCCCTACGGCCTGCGCCGCGCGGCGCTGGGGCTGATCAGCGCGTTCGAGCAGCTCGACGCGGGTGGGCGCCTGTCCGCCGGCGGCGCCGGGCTCACGCTGGACGGCCTGCTGGCGCGGGCGGCGGAAACCTTCGCCACGCCGCCCACGGCGGCCCAGATCGATGAGGTCCGCGCCTTCGTGTTCGAACGCTACCGCAACCAGCTGGCTGGCCAGTTCGACCGCGCCGCGGTCGATGCCGTGGTCGCCGTGGCGCCGCCCCTGGCCCAGGTGCCGGCGCGGGTGCGCGCGGTGGTCGCCTTCTCGGCGCTGCCCGAGGCCGCCGCGCTGGCTGCCGCCAACAAGCGTATCGGCAACCTGCTCAAGAAGGTCGAGGGCGAGCCGGGCACGGTCGACGAAGCCTTGCTCAAGGAACCGGCCGAACAGGCGCTGGCGCAAGCCGTGCGCACGCTGCGGCCGCAGGCCGAGGGCAAGTTCGCGCAGGGCGACTTCGCCGGCGCCCTGACGGTGTTGTCGCAGGCCCGCGAGCCGGTCGACGCCTTCTTCGCCGACGTCATGGTCATGGCCGAGGATCCGGCCGTGCGGGCCAACCGCCTGGCGCTGCTGGCCGAACTGCACCGCACGATGAACCACGTGGCCGATCTGTCCCGTTTGGCAACCGCCTGACATGATGAGCCCCCCCCTACGCGCTGACGCGCGCCCCTCAGGGGGCGACGCAGGCGGACCGGCAAAGCCGGATCCGCTGCGTCCCGGAGCGAGTCGCGCTCGTTTCATGCGATGCGTATCGTGCCACACCATGGATACCTGACATGCCCACCACTCCTGCCCGCCCCAAGCTGGTGGTCCTGGACCGCGACGGCGTCATCAACCAGGACAGCCCCGACTTCGTCAAATCGCCGGACGAGTGGATTCCGCTGCCCGGCGCGCTCGAAGCCATCGCCCGCATCAACCAGGCCGGCTATCGCGTCGTGGTCGCCACCAACCAGTCGGGCCTGGGCCGCGGCCTGTTCGACGCGGCCACGCTGAACGCCATCCACGCCAAGCTGCGGGCGTCGCTGGCCAAGCACGGCGGCGCCATCGACGCCATCTTCATCTGTCCGCACGCGCCGGACGAGGGCTGCGACTGCCGCAAGCCGCTGCCCGGCCTGTATCGCGAGATTGCCCGGCGCTTCGAGTCCGACTTGCACGGCGTGCCCTCGGTGGGTGATTCGGCCCGCGACCTGGAAGCCGCCGCGGCCGCCGGCTGCACGCCCTGGCTGGTGCTGACCGGCAACGGGCCCAAGACCCTCGCCAAGGGCCAGCTGCCGCCGGGAACGGTGGTCTGGAACGACCTGGGGGAAGTCGCCGACGCGCTCGAAACCGCCGCCCAGGCCGAGGAGCACTGATGCGCTGGCTTCGCTCGCTGTTGTTCTCGATCTTCTTCATCGTCACGGTGATTCCCTACGCCATTCTCTGCGTGCTGTGGCTGCCCCTGCCCCTGCGGTGGCGCTACCGGTTCACGATAGGATGGCCGCGCCTGATGATCTGGGGCGGCCGCTGGATCACCGGCATGCGCTGGCGCATCAAGGGCTGGGACAATCTTCCCGACCAGCCGGCCATCCTGCTGCCCAAGCACCAATCGACCTGGGAAACCATGTTCTTTCCCGCCTGGATGCCGCGCGAAGTCTGCTACGTGTACAAGCGCGAGCTGAACTGGGTGCCCTTCTTCGGCTGGGGCCTCGCGGGGCTGCGCATGATCGCCATCGACCGCAAGAAAGGCAGCGACGCCTTCGAGCAGGTCGTGGCGCAGGGCCGCGAACGCCTGGCCGCGGGCCGCTGGATGGTCATGTTCCCGGAAGGCACCCGCATCGCCCCGGGCAAGAAGGGCAAGTACAAGAGCGGCGGCGCGCGCCTGGCCGCGCGCACCGGCGCGCTGGTCGTGCCCATCGCCCACAACGCCGGCGAATGCTGGCCGCGCAAGACCTTCGTCAAGCGTCCCGGCCTGATCACCGTCTCCATCGGCCCGCCTATCGATCCGCAAGGCCTGACCGCCGACGAGATCAACCGCCGAGTCGAGGACTGGATCGAGGCCGAGATGCGCCAGCTCAACCCCGAGCGCTATCCGGATACCCGGGGCGCCGAACGCGCCGCCGGCTAGCCTCCATGGCCACACGCCCCGCTTCCGACACCGGCGCGCCCCCGGCTCCGCAGCGGGAGTCCGGTCCCCACTCCGCGCAGCTCGACCTGTTCGCCGAGCCGCCCCAGGCCGTGGCCGTTCCGGCGCCGCCGCCACCCGTCGCCCGCGCGCCCGCCGCGCCGCCGCCTGCCCCCGCCATCCAGTTGCCGCCCGGCGCGCGCTGGCACGAAGTGGTGGCCGAGGGACAGCGGATACGCTTCGTCCTGCAACGCTCGCGCCGCCGCACCATCGGCTTCCTGATCGGCGACGACGGCCTGCGCGTGACCGCGCCGCGCTGGGTCGGCCTGGCCGAGATCGATGGCGCCGTCCGCGAGAAGGCGCGCTGGATCCTGTCCAAGCTGCACGAATGGCAGTTGCGCCGGGAACGCCTGGCGTTGAACCAGACGCGCTGGGAAGACGGCGGCGACCTGCCCTATCTGGGCCGCCGCATCGTCATGCGCCTGGACGCGCAGCGCGACACGGCGCTGGCCACGGCCGACCTCGACGCGCCCGCCGACGGCGACGTGCTCTGGCTGGGCCTGCCGTCCGACGCGACGGCGGCCCGCATCCGCGACACCGTCCAGGCCTGGCTGCAGGGCCGCGCCCGCGTCCTGTTCGACGTCCGCCTGCTGGATTTCCTGGCCCGCACCGGCCTGACCATCAACCGCTGGCGGCTGTCGTCGGCCGCCACGCGCTGGGGATCGTGCACCAGCGAGGGCAACATCCTGCTGAACTGGCGCCTGATCCATTTCCCTGTCGGCATCATCGACTACGTCATCGCGCACGAGTTGGCGCACCTGCGCGAGATGAACCACGGCCCGGGCTTCTGGGCCGAAGTCGGCCAGCTGATGCCCGGCTTCGAGGACGCCCGCGATACCTTGCGGCGCCACGATCCGGGCAGCCTGCCGCGGTTCGACTAGGCCTGTTTACACTAGGGCCTGTTCCCCTTCCCACGATTAGCGAGGTAACCCATGCGACTACTCCACACCATGCTCCGCGTCGGCGACATGCAGCGCTCGATCGACTTCTATACCAAGGTCCTGGGCATGCGCCTGCTGCGCAGCAAGGACTACCCCGACGGCAAGTTCACGCTGGCCTTCGTCGGCTATGAAGACGAGAAGGACGGCTCCGTGCTCGAACTCACGCACAACTGGGGCGTGGAGAAGTACGACCTCGGCACCGGCTACGGCCACATCGCCGTGGCGGTGGACGACGCCTATGCCGCCTGTGACCGCGTGCGCGAACTGGGCGGCAAGGTCACGCGCGAGGCCGGTCCCATGAAGCACGGCACCACGGTCATCGCCTTCGTCGAGGACCCGGACGGCTACAAGATCGAATTCATCCAGGCCAACACCCACAAGGACTGACGCGCTATCGCGGCGGTCGCTACCGGCCCGCCGCGCGCAGTCGCTCCAGCTCGGCGAAGAAGCCGTCCACCTTCGCCTGCCCTTCCCGCCGCAACGCCTCGTCGCGCCGCGCGCATCCCTGGGCGTCTTCCAGCGCGCCGGCCTGCCCCACCTGCCGCGAGACATCCTGCACCAGCCTGCACATGGGATGGCGGCGCCGGCCGAATGCCAGCAAGGCCTGCTCCGGCGTCGCTTCCGACCCCAGCGCCTCGGCCAGCACGACCGCATCCTCGAGCGCCATCGCGCCGCCCTGTCCCATGAAGGGCGTCGACGCATGGGCGGCATCGCCGATCAGCAGGATCCGCCCGCGGTGCCAGGGCAAGGGGGCGATCACCTCCTCCACGCCGGTGTAGAGCACCTCGGCGCCTTCGCCCAGCTGATCCAGGAAGGGCGCCGCCGGGCCCCTGAACTCGGCGAAGCGCTCGCGCATCAGCGCCGGCCACTCGGCACGCTCGTACCAGGAGTCCTGGGGTTCGAGCATCACGCCGAACAGGTAGAGCTTCTCGTCGCTGATGGGCATGATGCCCAGGCGCTTGCCCGTGCCCATCATCATGATCTTGGCATCGAGGCCCCGCGGGCGGTCGTGCACGCTGCGCCAGACGCCGAAACCCGAATAGCTCGGCACCAGTTCCGGAAACGCGTCGGCCCGTACCTGGGAGCGGATGCCGTCGGCGCCGATGACGAGATCGCAGGCGACTTGCGTGCCGTCGGACAAGGCCACGCGCATCGGTCCGTCGTCCTGGCCGGACGGCAGGCTTGCCAGCGTCGTGCCGAGCTTGAGCACGATGCCCAGCTCCTCGATGCGAGCCGCCAGGATGCGATGGAGTTCGGCGCGCTTGATGCCCAGGATGGCGGGCAGCCCGTCCAGCGAGGGATAGACCGTCTCGACGATGAACGAGCCGTCCGGGCCGAAATAGCGGTTGCGTCCGCCCGGCACGGCGAACCCCGCCTGGAGGATCGGCGCAAGCACGCCGATCTCGCGCAGCGCCCGCAGGCCATTGCTGTAGATGAAGAGGCCGGAACTCTGGAATTGCCAGGCCCGCTGTTTTTCCACCATGGTCACGCGCATGCCCTGCTGCGCGAGCGCGATCGCGGCGGAACAGCCGGCGATGCCGGCGCCGACGATCAGGGCGTGGTCGATTCGAGGCATGATAATCTCCGTGTCGATGCCGTAAGTGTCGATGCCGCCGGCGCCCGCCTCAACCCTCGGGACGCCGGATCCGGGCACCAGGCGTCCGGAAATCCGCCACGCGGCCCCGCCCAGACCTCCGACCCCGCATGCACGCCTCCGGTGACCTCCTCAGCCGCCTGCTGGCCCACTGGCGATCCGATCGCGCGGTAACGGCCCGCTTCGCGCTGTCCGCGCCCTGGGCCCTGCGGTCGGACGGCGTGGAAGGCGCGCTGATCAGGATGGCGGCGGACACGCCCTACTGGATCGCCCTCGACCACGATACGCCGCAGCGGATCGAGGCCGGCGACATCCTGATGCTGCCCCACGGCGACGCCCACACCATCTCGTCCGCGCCCGGGCTGCCGGCGCGCCCCTTCCAGCCGCTGATCGCCGCGCACCAGGTCGGCGCCCACGGCGATCGGCCCATCGTGTTCTCGCACGGCGGCGACGGACCGGTCACCGGCATGTTCTCGCTCCACCTGTGGATGCCGGACAGCGGGCCGGGCACGCTGGTCGACACCCTGCCCCGCCTGATCGTGATCCGCCAGCGCGAAACGCCGGTGACCGCGGCGCTGGCGCAGACGATGGCCTCGCTGGTCGACCAGTCGCTGCTGCAACCGCCGGGGTGGCAGCTGGCCACCGCGCGCATGGCCGACCTGCTGCTGGTGCACATCCTGGGGGAACATCTGCGCACATCGGCCGAACGCCGCACCGGCATGTTGCGCGGCATGGCGGACCAGGGCATCGCCCGCGCCATGCTGGCCATCCACGACCATCCCGAGCGCCCCTGGACGGTCGCCATGCTGGCCTCGGCCTGCTATCTCTCGCGCACCGTGTTCAGCGAACGCTTCCGGCAACTGGTCGGCATGACGCCCATGCAATACCTGACCTCATACCGCATGGCCGTCGCCGCCGAGAAACTCAAGGATCCCGCCCTGACCCTGGACGAGGTTGCCGCGGCCGTCGGCTACGAATCGGACAAGGCCTTCGCGCGCGCCTTCCAGCGCTGGAACGGCATGACGCCGGCGGCCTACGCCCGCCGCCGCTGACCACCCGCCAGGCTAGGGCATGCGAGCCTCTTTTAGTGTGAACAGGCCCTAATCGCTACAATCAGCGGACTGCCGCGCCCGCCGGGCCGGCGCCTTCCCCACTCCTGTCGCGCATGCTGAACAAACTCTGGCTGGGATTTTTCATCGCCGCGGCCGCCGCCGCCCTGGCGCGCTGGGGCATCGCCCACGACCCGTCGGTCTTCCAGGCCATGGTCGCCTCGCTGTTCGCGATGGCCAAGCTGTCGGTGGAAGTCATGGTGCTGCTGTTCGGCACCATCGCGCTGTGGCTGGGCTTCCTGAAGATCGCCGAGCAGGCCGGGCTGGTCGATGCGCTGGCGCGCATCCTGGGGCCGCTGTTCGCGCGGCTCATGCCCGAGGTGCCGCGCGGCCATCCCGCCATCGGCCTGATCACGCTGAACTTCGCCGCCAACGTGCTGGGCCTGGACAACGCCGCCACGCCCATCGGCCTGCGGGCGATGAAATCGCTGCAGACGCTCAACCCCAGCACCACCACGGCCAGCAACGCGCAGATCCTGTTCCTGGTGCTCAATGCCTCGTCGCTGACGCTGCTGCCGGTCACCATCTTCATGTACCGCGCGCAGCAGGGCGCGGCCGATCCCACCCTGGTCTTCCTGCCCATCCTGCTGGCCACCAGCGCCTCGACGCTGGCCGGCTTCCTGTGCGTGGCGGCGGTGCAGCGCCTGCGGGTCTGGGATCCCGTGGTGCTGGCCTGGGTCGGCGGCACCGCGCTGCTGCTGGGCAGCTTCATGGCCTTCCTGTCCACGCTGTCGGTGGCGGCGCTGGGCGCGCTGTCCTCGCTGCTGGGTAACCTGACGCTGTTCGCGCTGATCCTGTTCTTCCTGGCCGTGGCCGCGATCCGCAAGGTTCCCGTCTACGAAAGCTTCATCGAAGGCGCCAAGGACGGCTTCGACGTGGCCAAGGGGCTGCTGCCCTATCTGGTCGCCATGCTGTGCGCGATCGGCGTGCTGCGGGCCTCGGGCGCGCTCGACTTCGTGCTGGACGGCCTGCGCCTGGCGATCCAGTGGCTGGGTTTCGACACCCGTTTCGTGGATGCCCTGCCGACCGCGCTGGTCAAGCCTTTCTCGGGCAGCGCGGCGCGCGCGCTGATGATAGAGACCATGCAGAACCACGGCGTGGACAGTTTCCCCGCGCTGCTGTCGGCCACGGTACAAGGCAGCACGGAAACCACCTTCTACGTGGTGGCGGTGTACTTCGGCGCGGTCGGCATCCAGCGCACGCGGCACGCCGTGGGCTGCGCGCTGCTGGCCGACCTGGCGGGCGTGCTGGCCGCCATCGGCGTGTGCTACTGGTTCTTCGGCTGATCGATCGGCCGCGCGCCCTTGGCGTGCGCGAACGCCCGCAGCGAATCGAGCATCAGCGCCAGCATGTGCGCCGCCGCCGGCGACAATGACCGGCCCGCGCCATGCAGCACGCCGACGCGGCGCTCGATGCGCGGCGCCGTCAACGGCACGAACGCCAGGTCGTGTTCCACCGCGGGCCGCGCCAGGGTCGGCAGCACGGTAATGCCCAGGCCCGCCTTCACGGCGGCGATCAGCGACGTGCGGTTCTTGATCACCAGATGGGGCCGCTGCAACAACGCCGCCATGCGATGCTCGCGCAGTGCGTGGAAGGTGGTGTTCTCGATGATGGGTTCGCCTTCCAGTATCCGCCAGGGTACCGACCGTCCTCGCCCCGCGATGGGATGGTCGTGGCGGCAGACGACGCCGAACGTATCCTGGGCCACGGGTATGCAGCGCAGGCCCGCGAGTTCCGCGCCCACGCCGGCGATGCCGAGCTGGGCCTCGCCGCTGGCCACCATGGGGCCGACCTGGGGCGAGGATACGTCGGCGATCTTCAGGCTGACGCCGGGATAGTCCACGGCGAAACGCCGCAGCATCAGCGGCAGCCATTCCTCCGCCAGCGACGGCATGACGGCCAGGGCGATCGAGCCCTGTTCGCCCGCGGCCAGCAGGCCGACCTCGTTCTGCACGCGGTCGTGCAGCGCCACCAGCTCGCGCAGCAGCGGCAGCACCGATTCGCCCAGGGGCGTGAGGCGGGCCTGGTGTCCATGCTCGAACAGGTTGCCGCCTATCTGCGCTTCGAGATTCTGCATGGCCAGCGTGACCGCGGCCTGGGTGCGGTGAGTGTCCTCGGCCGCCGCCCGCAGGCTTTGCCGCGTGGCGGCGATGACGAACTGACGAAGCTGGGGGATCTTGAACGCGTCGGGCATGGAGATAACGGCCGATTTCCAATAAGACTTAATTTTAATTAAAAAAGTTAAAATTGTTAAAAGTCCAGGAAGCACGGATAGTGGGCGGCATCACCACGGCCAGACCGTGGGCAACGTCAACCGGAGACTTCATGTCCACTCCCGCATCCATGTGGCCGGGCGGCGCGCGCATCGTCGTGGCGCTGACCTTCCTGGTCGAAAGCTGGTCCGAGGGCAAGGCCCCGCCCTACTCGCCCATGACGAGTCCGCCCAAGCCGGGCGCGAAGGACCTGGCCGGCATCTCCTGGTCGGAATACGGCGCGCGGGCCGGCGCCTACCGGCTGATGCGGCTGGCGCGCGACCGCGGGCTGCCCGCCACGTTCTGCGTCAACGCGCGGGTGGCAGAACTGTTTCCCGAGGTCATCCACGCCATCGTCGGCCAGGGCTTCGAGCTGGCCGGGCACAACTACGCGCAGGATGAAGTGCTGCCCGGCCTGGACGAGGCGCAGGAACGCGCCCTGATCCGCAAGAGCCTGGACATCCTGCAGCGCACCTCCGGCGTGCGGCCCCAAGGCTGGCTGAGCTCCACCATCGCGACCACCGAACGGACCGCGGACCTGCTGGCCGAGGAAGGCATGCTCTGGCACGGCGACTACAACTACCTGGACCTGCCCTGCCAGATCCAGACCCGGCACGGCGGCATGGTCGCCATTCCGCACAGCGACTTCGCCGACAACCGGGTGCTGCGTGCGGCTCCGCGCGACTTCTTCCAGTGCTACCGCGACACCTTCGATTTCCTGTATCGCAAGGAGCCGAACGCGTTCATCAACATCACCGTGCATGGCCACTTCGGCGGACGGCCGCTGATCAGCGCGATGCTGGACGAGGTGCTGGGCTACATCGCCTCCCATCCCGGCGTCTGGTTTCCCCGGCACGACGAACTGGCCCACTGGGTCAACGAAAACCGCATCGGCTTCATTTCCTATTCCGAGCGCTTCCCGCAGCAAGCCTGACACAGCGACGGCCGCCGCTCGCGCGGCCGCGACCACGAACATCAAGGAGACACCATGAACCCCATGAGGCGGGCGCTGGCCGCCCTGTGCCTGATGCCCTTGCCGGCATTGGCCGGAACCTATCCCGACCGCCCCGTCCGGGTGGTCGTGCCTTTCGCGGTGGGCGGCGCCGCGGACACGGTCGCGCGGTCCGTGGCCCAGAAGCTGGGCGAGGCGCTGGGCCAGGCCTTCATCGTCGACAATCGCGCCGGCGGCAACAGCATGATCGGCTCCGAACTGGTGGCGCGGGCCGCCCCGGACGGCTACACGCTGCTGATGCAGCTCGGGCCGCCCCACAATACGCTGCCGTTCTTCTCGCGCAACGTGCCCTACGACCCGGTCAAGGATTTCACGCCGGTGGCGATGATAGGCACGGCGCCGCAGGCCATGGTGGTCAACGCCAAGCTGCCCGTGAAAGACCTGAAGGAGTTCCTGGCCTACGCCAAGGCGCGGCCCGGCAAGCTCTCGTACGGGACGTCGGGCGTCGGTTCGTCCCAGCAGCTGGGCGGCGAACTGCTCAAGGCCTCGACCGGCATAGACATGATCCACGTGCCCTACAAGGGCGGCGCGCCGGCGCTCAACGACGTGGTGGGCGGACAGGTGCCGGTCGGCATCCTGGTGCTTTCCAACGTCTTGCCCCACGTGAAGGCGGGCAAGCTGCGCCTGCTGGGCGTGCTGCAGGCCGAACGGGCCAAGGCCGCGCCCGACGTGCCCACGCTGGCCCAGGCCGGCCTGCCCGGTTTCGCCGTACCCGACACCTGGGTGGGCCTGCTCGGCCCCGCCGGCATGCCGCCGGCCGTGATCGAGAAACTGCGCGCCGGCATCGAACAAGCCCTGGCCTCGCCCGATCTTCAGGAACGCCTGGAAACCGCGGGCTTCGAGGTCGAGGCGCATCCTTCTCCGGAAAAATTCGCCTCGCTGCTGGCCGGCAGCGTGGACACCTACCGGGGCATTGTCGCCAAGGCGGGCATCCAGCCCGAATGACGCGCCCGTCGCGGCGGGCCGGCGCGGTCAGGCCACGCCGGCTGCGTGCAGCACGTCGGCCATGGCGATGAACTGCGCGACCGACAACTCCTCGGCGCGCGCGGTCTCCGGTATTCCCAGTTGCTGCCACGGCACCAGCGCCGCCCAGTCGCCCATGCCCCGCCGCAGCATCTTGCGGCGCTGGGCGAATGCCCGGGCCACGGTGGCGGACAGGGCTTCCTCGCTGCGCGCGCGCGGACGGTCGGCCGGCAGCGGAATCATGCGCACGACGGCCGAGACCACGCGCGGCGGCGGATCGAAGGCCTCGGGCGGCACGTCGAACAGCTTCTCCATGTCGTAGCGCGACTGCAGCATGACCGACAGGCGGCCGTAGTCGGCATCACCCGGCCGGGCCACCATGCGGTCGATGACTTCCCGCTGCAGCATGAAATGCTGGTCGCGCACCTGGTCGGCGTAGGCCATCAGGTGGAACAGCAGCGGACTGGAAATGTTGTAGGGCAGGTTGCCCACCACGCGCAGCGCTTCGCCGAACGGCGCGAAATCCACGGTCAGCACGTCGGCCTCGGTCACCTGCAGGCGCTCGGGCGCATACTGCCCGCGCAGGCGCGCCGCCAGGTCGCGGTCGATCTCGACGACCTTCAGGCGATCGAGCTTGTCCAGCAGCGGCCGGGTCAGCGCCGACAGGCCTGGGCCGATCTCGACCACGTTGTCGGACCGGCGCGGGTTCACCGCGCGGACGATGGAGTCGGTGATGCTTTCGTCGACCAGGAAGTGCTGGCCGAAGCGCTTGCGCGCCTGATGTTTCATGCGGAAACTCCGGAGCCGGCATCCGCCTGGGTGCCGGTTCGTATCATCTGGAGGGCCGTGACGATGGCCTCCTGCAAACTGCCGGGATCGGCCTTGCCCGTTCCGGCCAGGTCGAGCGCGGTGCCGTGGTCCACCGAGGTCCGCACATAGGGCAGGCCCAGGGTGATGTTGACGCCGTGCCCGAAGCTCGCGTGCTTGAGCACGGGCAGGCCCTGGTCATGGAACATGGCCAGGGCCGCGTCGAACTGCGCGACGTGCGCGGGCACGAACAGCGTATCGGCGGGCAGCGGCCCGCGCGCATCGATGCCGGCGGCGCGGGCCCGCGCGATGGCCGGTTCGATGACCTCGATTTCTTCCCGCCCCAGGTGCCCGCCTTCGCCCGCGTGCGGATTCAAGCCGCACACGGCAATGCGCGGGTGCGCCAGCCCGAAGCGCCGGCGCAGGTCGGCATCCAGAATGCGCAGCACCTGGTCCAGCGTCTGCGCGGTGACCGCATCGGGCACCGCCCGCAGCGGCAGGTGCGTGGTCGCCAGCGCCACCCGCAGGCCGCCGCCGGCCAGCATCATCACGACCTTGTCGACCCCCGCCCGCTCCTGCAGGTATTCGGTATGTCCCGAGAAAGCCACGCCGGCATCGTTGATCACCCCCTTGTGGACCGGCGCCGTGACGATGGCCTGCGCCCGGCCATCGGCCACCATGGCAATGGCCTCATCCAGCGTGTCGAGCACGTAGCGCCCATTGGCCACCGCCAGCCTGCCCGGCTCGGACGGCACGCGCAGCGGCACGTGATGCACCCCCACCCCCGCCAACGCCGCGGCATCCTGCCCGCCGCGCTGCGCGAGCAGATCGCGATCCCCCACCAGCACCAGTTCCACATCCGCCGGCACCCGTCCCGCCCCGCGCTCGCCCGCGAACCACGCCGCGGCCGCGACCGACAACTCAGGCCCGATCCCCGCCGGTTCGCCGGTCGTCAAGACCAGCCTGCGCATCGCACTCATCTCACTCATCCGCCAGCCCAACACCGGCCTCAAAAAACAAAAACGGCGCCAAGAACGCCGCCCCCCACCAGCCGGGTAGTCCCCCAGGGCACAGCGGATCCGGCTCCGCCGGTCCGCCAGTGCCGCCCCCCTGGGGGGGCGCCCGTCAGGGCGTAGGGGGGGGGCTCAGTCTGATTTCGACATAGGCCTTGTCCCGCAACTGCCGAGCCCAGTCCTCGTACGCCTGGTCCAGCTTGCGCTGGAACAGCGTCTGGCGCGCCTCGGCACGCTGCCGCTCGCGGCCGACGTCCTGCGTGCGGCGCTCGACGACCTGGATCAGGTGCCAGCCGAACGGCGACTGCACGGGCTCGCTCACCTGGCCGGGCTGCAGCGCATCCATGGCGCGCTCGAACTCCGGCACGGTTTCCTGGGGCGACAGCCAGCCCAGGTCGCCGCCCTGCGGCGCCGAGGCATCGTTGGAATATTGCCGGGCCATGTCGGCGAAGCTCGACCCGCCCTGCACGATGCGCTGGCGGATGTTGGCCAGGCGCTCGCGCGCCTGCTCGGCGGTCAGCACCTGGGTCGGCCGGATCAGGATGTGCCGGGCATGCGTCTGCCGCACGGGCATCGCGCCAGCGCCGCCACCGGCACCGCCGGACGATTTGCGCTCGACCACCTTGATGATGTGGAAACCGTTGCCGCTCTGGATGATCTCGCTGATGCCGCCCTGGCTCAGTTGCGCCACCGCGTCGACGAACATCGACGGCCAGCGGTCGGTGGGACGGGAGCCCAGGTCGCCGCCGCGCAGGGCCTCCTCGCCGTCCGAGGACGAGGCCGCCAACTGGGCGAAATCGGCGCCGCCGCGCGCCTGCTGGAGCAGGGTCTCGGCCTTGCGGCGCAGGCGCGCCACCATGTCGGACGAGCTGCCCTCGGGCACGCGCACCAGGATCTGTGCCAGCGACAGGTCGGAAGGCGCGCCCTCGTGCTGCTCGGACAGATAGGCATCGATCTCGGGTTCGGAGATCTGGATCTGGCTGTCGACCGCGCGTTCGCGCAGGCGCATCAGCGTGATTTCCTGCCGCAGGTCGTCGCGGTAGACCGAGAACGGCAGGCCATCGCGCTCGATCTGGTCACGCATCTGCGAAACCGACACGTTGTTCTGCTGGGCGATCCGGCTGATGGCGCGGTCGAGCTGCAGGTCGTCGATGCGGATGCCGGTCTGCGCGGCCTCCTGCAACTGGGTCTTCTCGACCACCATGCGTTCGAGCACCTGCTTCTCCAGCGTGGCCGCGTCCGGCGGCGCGATCTGCTGGCGCGCCAGCGTGGCCTGGGCGGCGTGCACGCGGGCGTCGAGTTCGCGGCGGGTAATGACGTCGGTGTTGACCACGGCGACGATGTTGTCACCCAGCTGGATGCGCGAACCGCTGGTGCTGCGCGGCGCCTGCGCAGCCGGGGCCGCCGGCGCGGCCGGGGCCACGGGAGCCTGGCTGGCGGGCGGCGCGGACTGCGGCGCGGGCTGCGGTGCCAACAGGGTCGGCCCGTTGCCGCCCGGCGCGCCGCCGAGGTCACCTGGCATGCGCAGCCCCTGGGCCACCGCCGACCCACCCGCCAAAGCGGCCAGGCAGCAAAGGGCGACACCGTGGGCCGCTTTCGTCATTCTGGGCAATACCTTGGAAACCATCATTCGTACCTTTCGAACACCGTCCCTTTCTCAGGCGGCGGGTTGATTACCTGATAACCCGGGATGCTCCGGCGCAGCGTCGTCATCGGGCTCGCCCCGATGCCGCCGAATCCGGTCAGCTCGAGCTGGAAGAACATCGCGGTCGTGGCGTTGTCCTTGGCCACCGCGTAGCGCTGGCCGACCAGGCGGAAAGCCCAGCAGCACCCGCCGTTGTATTCGATCCCGGCCACCGCCTCGGCGATCCGGTTCTCGAGCAGCGAATAGTTGATGCGCCCGATGCCGAACCAGCGGGGGGCCAGCGGCCACTGGAAGGCGATGTCGATCAACTCCTGCCCCGGCACGCTGACCATCTCCCGCTTGTAGCGGTAGGCCAGCGATACCGTGCTGAGACGCTGCGGGCTCCAGCGCGCGCCGATCGTGGACCGGGTCACACGCTCGATCTTGGGATTGTATTGCACCGTCGTCTCGCCGCTGAGCGTGGACGTCAGCGCACCGTAGACCGACACCAGGAAGTCGGAACGGCCGTCGGAACTGGGCTCCTCGCCCGGCAGGGTGACCCGCTGGTCGCTGAAGTACAGCCGCTGGGCACCCATGATGCGCGCGCGCTCCACGCCGGTCTTGGGGTCGAGCCAGCGCGTGGTCAGCGCCGCGGTCAGCTGGTTGGCCTCGGCGATCCGGTCCCAGCCCGAATACAGATTCTCGGAGAATATCTGCGCGAAATTGAAGTCCGCCAGCGCCGTATCGTAGATGGGCAGGTTCGACTGGTTGCGGTACGGCACGCGCAGGTAGTAGAGGCGCGGCTCCAGGGTCTGGCGCGCCTCCCTGCCGAGCAGCGTGCTGTCGCGCTCGAAGATCAGGCCGGTGTCCAGCGACATGATGGGCACGGTACGGTTGGCGGTGTAGGACGCCGCCCCCTGGTAGGAGTCCGTGTTGTAGCGAGTGGAATGGATGCCGATCTTGGGGATGAAGAACCCGCCCGGCCGGATGATGGGATACGACACCGACGGATAGGCATAGGCGCGCGACCCGTTCACCAGCGTATTGCTGCGAAAGCGCGTGGCATCCGCGTCCATCCGCACGTCGAAGCCGTTCCAGTCGTAGCGCTGGCCGGTCAGGTGCAGTTGCGGCTCGCGGCCGTACGGCGGCACGATGGGCGCCAGCGGATCCTGCAGCGTCTGGTAGCTGATCACGCGGCCGTAGGCTTCCCAGTACCCCTGCTGCCAGTTCAGCGAGAACGAACGTTCCAGCGTCGCGGTCGAGGCCAGGCCCGTGCCCAGCACGGACAGGTCGCGGAAGTACGCGTCGTCGGACGCCTTGGACACGTTCCAGTTGAAGCCCAGGTTGGGCGTCAACTGCTGCCGGTGCTGCGAACTGAACAGATAGCGGTCGCGCTGCGCGACCCGGTCGTCGGGCAGGTAGCTCAGCCGCGTCACCCCGCTGAACGAAGGCTCCAGGTAGCGGAACTCGCCCGACAGTTGCAGCCCGCGGCGGGTCATGAACTTGGGCGTCAGCGTGGCATCGCGGTTGGGCGCGATGTTGAAGTAGTACGGAATCGAGAATTCCGGACCGCTCTTGCTGGTCAGGCCGAACGTGGGCGACAGGAAGCCCGACTTGCGCTCGTTGTTCAGCGGGAAGGAAATGATGGGCGAGGCCAGGATGGGGAAATCCTTGAAATAGAGCACCCCGCCATAGCCCACCCCGGTACCGGCGTCATAATCGAAGTCGGCCCGCCGGGCGCGAAGCTCCCAGTCAGGCGTCTCGCACGCGCACCCCGTATAGCGCACCCGGTCGGCGCGCACCCGGTTCTGTCCCAGCATGCGGATGCGCTCGGCCGAACCGCTGCCGCCGTTGAGTCCGAAAAAGAACCGGGCGTTGTCGATCTCGCCCGTGCCGCTGCTCATGTTGAGCTTGAGCCTCGGCCCCGTCAGCAGATTCCCCTCGCGGAACAGCCGCACGTTGCCCAGTGCTTCCAGTTCGTCCTCGACCTTGTCGTACTCGATGGTGTCGCCCTTCAGGATGGTGTCCTGGCGCCGCACCTGCGCGCTGCCCTCCAGCCGGAGCTTGTCCTGGTCCTCGGCCGTGAGCGTGTCGGCCTGCATGAACACCGGCAACTGGTCGGGATCGTAGGTGTGCTGGCGCAGGCCCGGCGACAGGCGCAGGCCAGGGCCGGATACCGGCCCGGCGCCGGCCTGGGATTCGGACGGACCGTCTTGCGCATAGGCCAGCGGCGCTACCGCAAATGCTGCAAACAGGCTGAACCACCGGATCAATCGCACGGGCCTCGAGGAATGAAAAAACGGAAAGTCGAAGAATACGCGAGCCGACGGCCGCGCGCGGTAAAAAAAGATAGCGGCCCGCGGCTTTTGGCGGGGGGCGCCGGGCCCCGCCGAAAAGGGGGCCGGGCTCGTTCCGGGAACCGATATCGGTCGGTATTATAGGAGGCATGAACGCCATTTCCGATCCAGCCGCCGGCCAGGCCGGCGCCGACCCCAGGCGGACCCAGGTCGCCGCCTGGCTGTCCGGCCTTCCCCAGCAGCTCCAGCTCGACCCTTCCACCCTCCAGCCGGCCTCCAGCGACGCCAGCTTCCGGCGGTATTTCCGGGTCGCCATGGGCCCGAGCACCGCGGTCGTGATGGACGCCCCGCCCGACAAGGAGGACTGCCGTCCCTTCCTCCACGTGGCGGGTCTGCTGCACGACGCCGGCGTGCACGTGCCGCGCGTGCTGGCGCAGGACCTGGGCCAGGGCTTCCTGCTGCTGTCGGACCTGGGGCGCAGCACCTACGTCGACTACCTGCGGGGCACGCCCACCCCGCACGATACGCACCGCATCTACATGGACGCGCTGGCGGCGCTGGTGAAGTTGCAACAAAGCGCAACCACCGACCTGGTGCGCTATGACAAGGCCCGCCTGGCGACGGAGCTCGAGCTGTTTCCGGACTGGTACGCCGCGCGCTACCGCGGCCAGCCCCTGGACGCGGCCGACCGGACCGCGCTCGACGCCGTGTTCGAAACGCTGATCGACGCCAATATGGCCCAGCCCTTCGTCCTGGTGCACCGCGACTACCACTCGCCCAACCTGATGCTGACCGACCTGCCGGCGGGCGGACCGGACTACGGCCCCAATCCCGGCGTCATCGACTTCCAGGATGCGGTGGTGGGCCCCATCACCTACGACCTGGCCTCGGTCCTGACCGATGCCCGTACCACCTGGGACGAACCGCAACAGCTCGACTGGGGCATCCGCTACTGGGAAATGGCGCGCAAGGCCGGCCTGCCGGTGGCGCCCGACTTCGCCGATTTCCATCGCGCCTACGAATGGATGGGGCTGCAGCGCAACCTGCGCATCCTGGGCGTCTTCGCCCGCCTGGCCCACCGCGACGGCAAGCTCGCCTACCTGGACCACATGCCCCGCGTCAATACCTACGTCCGGCAGGTGGCCAGCCGCTACCTGGCTTTCAAGCCGCTGATGAAACTGCTGGACAAGCTTGACGGCCAGACGTCCGCCACCGGATACACCTTCTGATGCGCGCCATGATCCTGGCGGCCGGTCGCGGCGAACGCATGCGGCCGCTGACCGACACCGTGCCCAAGCCGCTGCTGCCGGCGGGCGGCAAGCCGCTGATCGTCTGGCACATCGAGCGGCTGGCGCGGGCGGGAGTGCGCGACATCGTCGTCAACCATGCCTGGCTGGGCGCGCGCATCGAGCAAGCGCTGGGCGACGGCTCGCGCTGGGACGTGCGCCTGCGCTACTCGGCCGAGGCCACCGCGCTGGAGACGGCCGGCGGCATCCGCCAGGCCCTGCCCCTGCTGGGCAGCGACCCCTTCCTGGTGATCAACGGCGACATCTGGACCGACTGGGATCCCTCCCTGGCCCGCGCCGCGGCCGACGACCTGCCGCGGCACGGCCGCCTGGCCTGGCTGGTGCTGGTCGACAATCCCGTCCACCATCCCACGGGCGACTTCCGCCTGACGCCCGCCGGCCTGGTCCGGGACGGCGAACCTCGGCTGACCTTCGCCGGCATCGGCGTCTACCAGCCGGCATTGTTCGCCGGCCTGCCTGCGGGCGAGCCGGCCAGGCTGGCGCCCCTGCTGCGCGCCGCCATGGGCCGCGACCAGGTCGCCGGCATGCATCACGGCGGCCGCTGGACCGACGTGGGCACGCCGCAGCGCCTGGCCGAGCTCGACGCCAGCCTACAATAAACCCTGGTCATTCCCGCGCACGGATCCATCGCCATGAGCATTCCCGCCCCGGACCTCGCCCCCTTCGCCGCGCGCCGCCGGCGCGTGCTGGACACCATGCATGCCCGCGGCGGCGGCATCGCGATCCTGCCTACCTCGCGCGAACTCGTCCGCAACCGCGACGCCGAGTTCCCGTTCCGCTTCGACAGCGACTTCTTCTACCTGACCGGCTTTCCCGAGCCCGAGGCCTGGCTGGTCCTGATCGCCGGCACGGAAGACCGCAGCATCCTGTTCTGCCGCAGCAAGAACCTGGAACGCGAGATCTGGGACGGCTACCGCATCGGTCCCGACGCGGCCGCCGAGCAGTTCGGCTTCGACCGCGCGCTGCCGGTCGAGGCGCTGGCCGACGAACTGCCCAAGCTGATCGCCGACCAGCCGGCGCTGTTCGTGCCCATGGGCAGCGACCGCCTGTTCGACACCCACCTGCGCGGCTGGCTGGACCGGGTGCGCGCCATGGGCCGCTCCGGCGCCACCGCGCCCGCCAGCAGCTACGACCTGCGCGCCATCCTGGCGGAAATGCGCCTGGTCAAGGACGCCTTCGAGATCGAGACCATGCGCCGCGCGGGCGCCATCTCGGCGGGCGCCCACGTGCGCGCCATGCGGGCGTCGCGGCCGGGCCTGCACGAATACGAGATCGAAGCCGAGCTGCTGCACGAATTCCGCCGCCACGGCTCGCAGGCCGTGGCCTACAACTCCATTGTCGCCACCGGCCACAACGCCTGCGTGCTGCACTATCGCGCCGGGGATGCCGAACTGAAGGACGGCGACCTGCTGCTGATCGACGCCGGCTGCGAACTGGACGGCTACGCCTCGGACATCACCCGCACCTTTCCCGTCAACGGCCGCTTCAGCGGTCCGCAGCGCGCGCTGTACGACCTGGTGCAGGAAGCACAGAACGCCGCCGCCGCCCTGACCCGCCCCGGCGCGCGCTGGAACGAGGGCCACGACGCCGCGGTCCGCGTGCTGGCGCAGGGCATGATCGACGAAGGCCTGCTGACGGGCACCCTGGACGGCGTGCTGGAGTCCCAGCAGTACGCCCGCTTCTACATGCACCGCACCGGCCACTGGCTGGGCATGGACGTGCACGACGTGGGCGACTACCGCGAGCCGGGCACGGCGCCGGCCGCGGACGAACCCCGCCCGTGGCGCGAACTGCGGCCGGGCATGGTGCTCACCATCGAGCCCGGCATCTACGTCCGCCCGGCCGCCGACGTGCCCGAGCGGTTCTGGGACATCGGCATCCGCATCGAGGACGACGCCGTCGTGACCGAATCCGGCTGCGACCTGATCACCCGCGGCGTGCCCGTTGCCGCCGACGAGATCGAAGCCCTGATGCGGGGCTGACGCGGGTATGCACGCGGACGTCACCATCCTGGGCGGCGGCCCCGTCGGGGCCACGCTGGCGCTGCTCCTGGCCCGCGCCGCCGCCCGGCCCGAACGCATCGTGCTGTGCCGCCCCCGGCGCCCCGCCGTCGCCTCCGCCAGCGCGGCGACCGATCCGCGCTCGATGGCGCTCAACCATGGCAGCCGGGTGCTGCTGGCGTCGCTGGACGCCTGGCCGGACGGCGGCGCCGACATCCTGCACGTCCATGTCTCGCAGAAGGGCCGCCTGGGCCGCACCCATATCTCGCACAGTGACTTCGGCGTGCCGGCGCTGGGCACGGTCGTACCCTATCCGGCCATCGTCGAAGCCCTGGACGCCGCGCTGGCGCTTTCGGGCATCACCGTTCGCGCAGGCGAGCCCGCCGCCATCCTGCGCCAGGAAGGCGACGCCGCCGTGATCGGCCAGGAAGGCCAGGAATGGGCCACCCGGGCCTGCGTCCACGCCGAAGGCGGCACCTTCGACCACCAGGCCCGCAACGACCTGCACCGCGACTACGGCCAGCATGCGGTCCTGGCCATCGTCCGCGCCAGCCGTCCGCGTCCGGGCTGGGCCTGGGAACGTTTCACCACCGAGGGCCCGCTGGCCCTGCTCCCCTACCCCGCCGGGCCGGCCCACAACGCCGGCCGCTACGCCCTGGTCTGGTGCTGCCGCCCCGGCCATGCCGAGCGCCTGGCGGCCCTGGACGACGGCGCCTTCGCCGAGGCCCTGGGACAGACATTCGGCACCCGGCTGGGCAGCTTCGCCGCCGCCGGTCCGCGCCACCGCTACCCGCTGGGCATCAACCTGCGCCGTCACGTGGTCGACGGCAACGCCGTCGCCATCGGCAACGCCGCCCAGACCCTGCACCCGGTGGCCGGCCAGGGCATGAACCTCGGCCTGCGCGACGCCGCTCGGCTGGCCGAAAGCCTCGCCCCCCTGCTGCGCGATCCGTCCGCCGGCGCCGCGCCGTTGCTGGCGGCCTACGCCCGCGCCCGCGGGGCCGACCGCTGGCTGACCAGCGGCCTGACCGATTTCATGCCGCGCATCTTCACGACCGGCCTGGCCCCCGTCGAACATGCCTGCGGCCTGGCCCTGCTGGGCCTGGACGTATCGCGCACGCTGCGCGGACCGCTGGCGCGACAATTGATGGAGGGGCTGCGGGCCTGATCGCCGCGGCGCCCCGACAGCGGTACAATCCCCGCCTTCCTCGGACATTTTGCCTCACGCGCCGCATCCCCGATGAACAGGGCTGACGGCGCATTCAGTCATGCGCATCGGCCCCTACGACCTTCCGAACAACGTTTTCGTCGCTCCCATGGCAGGCGTGACGGATCGTCCGTTCCGCCAGCTGTGCAAGCGGCTGGGCGCCGGCCATGCCGTGTCCGAGATGGCCGCCAGCAATCCGCGGCTGTGGAACAGCGTCAAGACCTCGCGCCGCCTGGACCATGAAGGCGAAAGCGATCCCATCGCCGTGCAGATCGCCGGCAGCGATCCCGAAATGATGGCGCAGGCCGCCGTCTTCAACGTCGGCAAGGGCGCCCGCATCATCGACATCAACATGGGCTGTCCGGCCAAGAAGGTCTGCAACGTGGCCGCCGGCTCGGCCCTGCTGCGCGACGAGGACCTGGTCGCCCGCATCCTGGAGGCCGTCGTGCGCGCCTGCGAGCCGCTGGGCGTGCCCGTCACGCTCAAGACCCGCACCGGCTGGCGCCGGGCCGACCGCAACGTGCTGCGGGTCGCGCAGCGCGCGCAGGACATCGGCATCGCGGCCCTGGCCCTGCACGGCCGCACCCGCGAGGACCTCTACATGGGCGAGGCGGAATACGAGACCATCGCCGCGGTCAAGGCCGAGCTCGCCATTCCCGTCATCGCCAACGGCGACATCGACTCGCCCGAAAAGGCGCGGCGCGTGCTGGATGCAACCGGCGCCGACGCCGTCATGATCGGCCGGGCGGCCCAGGGCCGGCCCTGGCTGTTCCGGGAAATCGACCATTATCTGCGCACCGGAACCCGCCTGCCCGCTCCCACGCAGGCGGAAATGCGCGAACTGCTGCTGCAGCACCTCGACGACCACTACCGTTTCTACGGCGAATACACGGGCGTGCGGACCGCGCGCAAGCATATCGGCTGGTATCTGGGCTCGCTGCCGGGAGGGCCGCAGTTCTGTGCGCAGCTGAATTTGATAGAAAACACGCGCGACCAATGGCAGGCGGTGGCCGACTGGTTCGATCACCCGATCGACACGCCAGCCTCGCGGCTGGCCGCCTAGATCGCGCATCAAGGAAACAACCCAATGAAAGAACATACGCTTGAAGAGTGCGTACGCCACACCCTGGACCGCTACTTCAAGGATCTCGAAGGCGAGACGACCAGCGGCATCTGGGACATGGTGCTGACGGCCGTCGAGCGCCCCATGCTGGAGGTCGTGCTGGAGAAGGCCGACCGCAACCAATCGCGCGCCGCCGAGATGCTGGGCATCAACCGCAATACCCTGCGCAAGAAGCTCGACCACTATCAGATCAAGCTCTGACCCGGCCCCTTTATCCCCATTGTCCCGTGCCGGCCCTGGCACGCCATTCTGCCCCACACCCATGAAAATCGAACGCGCGCTTCTTTCCGTTTCCGACAAATCCGGCATCGTCGACTTCGCCAGGGCCTTGCACGACCGCGGCGTGCAGTTGCTGTCCACCGGCGGCACGGCCAAGCTGCTGGCCCAGGCCGGCCTGCCCGTGCAGGAAGTCTCCGACTACACCGGCTTTCCCGAGATGATGGACGGCCGCGTCAAGACGCTGCATCCGAAGATCCACGGCGGCCTGCTGGCCCGCCGCGACGCCCAGGCGCACCTGGACGCCATCGCCGGCCACGGCATCGGCCGCATCGACCTGCTGGTGGTGAACCTCTATCCCTTCCGCGAGACCGTCGCCAAGCCCGACTGCACCTTCGCCGACGCCGTCGAGAACATCGACATCGGCGGGCCGGCCATGCTGCGCGCCGCGGCCAAGAACCACGGCACCGAAGCGGGCGGCGTCACGGTCGTCATCGATCCGGCCGACTACGCCCAGGTGTTGAAGGAAATGGATGCCACCGGCGCCACGTCCTACGCCCTGCGCCTGAACCTGGCCAAGAAGGTGTTCGCCCATACCGCCTCGTACGACGGCGCGATCGCCAACTACCTGACCAGCCTGACCGACGCGCCGGCCCAGGAGGCCGTGCCGGCGCGCGAGGCCTATCCCGAGATCCTGAGCTTCCAGGCCGCCAAGAGCCAGGCCATGCGCTACGGCGAGAACCCGCACCAGTCCGCGGCCTTCTATCGCGACACCGCGCCGGCCGCCGGCCTGCTGGCCAACTACCGCCAGTTGCAGGGCAAGGAGCTTTCCTACAACAACATCGCCGACGCCGATGCCGCCTGGGAATGCGTGCGCACCTTCGACGCGCCGGCCTGCGTCATCGTCAAGCACGCCAACCCGTGCGGCGTGGCGGTGTCGACCGACGCGCTCCACGCCTACCAGCAGGCGTTCAAGACCGATCCCACGTCCGCCTTCGGCGGCATCATCGCCTTCAACCGCCCCGTGGACGCCGCCACCGCGCAGGCGGTCAGCAAGCAGTTCGTCGAAGTGCTGCTGGCCCCCGCCTACGAGGCCGGCGCGCTGGAGATCTTCGCCGCCAAGCAGAACGTGCGCCTGCTCGAAATCCCGATGGGCGACGGCGTGAACGCCTTCGACGTCAAGCGCGTGGGCGGCGGCTGGCTGGTGCAGCAGCCCGATTCGTTCAACGTCGCGCGCGACCAGCTCAAGGTCGTCACCAAGGTCGCACCCACCGAGGCCCAGATGGACGACCTGCTGTTCGCCTGGAAGGTGGCCAAGTTCGTCAAGTCCAACGCCATCGTGTTCGTGGGCGGCGGCATGACGCTGGGCATGGGCGCCGGCCAGATGAGCCGCGTCGACTCCGCCCGCATCGCCTCGATCAAGGCCGAGAACGCCGGCCTGTCGCTCAAGGGTTCGGCCGTGGCCTCCGATGCCTTCTTCCCGTTCCGCGACGGCCTGGACGTGGTCGTGGACGCGGGCGCGAGCTGCGTCATCCAGCCCGGCGGCAGCATGCGGGACGCGGAGGTCATCGCGGCGGCCGACGAACGCGGCATCGCGATGGTGCTCACGGGCACCCGCCACTTCCGCCACTAGAGATGGCCCCCCCCTACGCGCTGACGCGCGCCCGGCATGGTGAGCCCCCAGCCGCTACGCGACAGCCCCCCGAGGGGGCCGGGACCCGCCTTGGGGCGGCGCTGGCGGACCGGCGGAGCCGGATCCTCGGCGCCCTGGATCCGGGGTAGGCTGACGTTATGCGTATTCTTGGGGTGGATCCGGGGTTGCGGCGTACGGGGTTCGGCGTGATCGAATCGGAGGGGCCGCGGCTGCGCTATGTCGCCAGCGGGACCATCGTGGTGCCCGCCGACGACGACCTGTCGGCGCGGCTCAAGATCATCCTGGACAACCTGCGGCAGGTCGTGCGCGACACCGCGCCCGATTTCGCCGCCGTCGAGAAGGTCTTCGTCAACACCAACCCCGCCTCGACGCTGCTGCTGGGCCAGGCGCGCGGCGCGGCGCTGTGCGCGCTGGCCGACACCGGACTGCTGGTGCACGAATACACTGCGCTGCAGATCAAGAAATCGGTGGTCGGCACCGGACGCGCCGCCAAGACCCAGGTGCAGTCCATGGTGCAACATTTGCTGGCGCTGGACGGCGCCCCCGCGGCCGATGCCGCCGACGCGCTGGCCTGCGCCATCTGCCATGCGCACGTCTCGCCCATGGCCGACCGCCTGCGCGAACACGGCAGCCATCCCGCCTTCGCCCGCCGCGGTACCCGGCTGCGGGCCGGAAGATTAGTATGACGCGCGAAGACAAGTCGCCAAGGTGAATTCATGATCGGACGCCTGACCGGAACGCTGGTCGAGAAACAACCGCCCACCGTCTGCCTGGACGTGAACGGCGTGGGCTATGAACTGGACGTGCCGATGAGCACGCTGTATTCCCTGCCCGAACTCGGGGCCCGGGTGACGCTGCTCACCCACCTGGCCATACGCGAGGATGCCCACGTGCTGTACGGTTTCGGCACCGCGGCCGAACGCGTCACCTTCCGCGAACTCATCAAGGTCAGCGGCGTAGGCGCCAAGATCGCGCTGGCCGTGCTGTCGGGCATGACGGTAGCCGAGCTGTCGCAGGCCGTCACCCTGCAGGAGGCCGGCCGCCTGACCCGCGTGCCGGGCATAGGCAAGAAGACGGCCGAACGGCTGCTGCTGGAACTCAAGGGCAAGCTGGGCGCCGACCTGGGGGCCGCGGCCGGCCACGTGGTGGCCGACGGCCAGACCGACATTCTCAACGCGCTCGTGGCGCTGGGCTATTCCGAACGCGAGGCCGTGGCCTCGGTGAAGAACCTGCCGGCCGGCGTGGGCGTCTCGGAAGGCATCAAGCAGGCGCTCAAGGCGCTGGCCCGCTAGGCGCGCCGACGGAGGCCGCATGCTCAGGATCTGGGGACGGCGCAACTCGTTCAATGTGCAGAAGGTGCTCTGGTTCGCGAACGAACTGGGGCTGGCCTACGAACACATCCCCGCCGGCGGCGAGCATGGCCTGATCGACACGCCGGAATTCCGCGCGCTGAACCCCCACGGCAGGGTGCCGGTCATCGACGACGACGGCGCCGTGGTCTGGGAATCCCACACCATTCTGCGCTACCTGGCGGCCCGCCATGGCGCACCGGACTTCTGGCCGGCCGACCCGGCCGCCCGCTCGCAGGCCGAACGCTGGATGGACTGGGCCCACACCTCGCTGCAACCCGCCTTCCTGACCGGCGTGTTCTGGGGCTACTACCGGACGCCCGAGCCCTTGCGCGACCCCGACCGGATCCGCGCCCGCGTCGAGGAATGCGCCGGCTATTTCCGCCTGCTGGATGCGCGGCTGGCGAACCAGCCCTTTCTGGGCGGCGAGCAACTGACCCTGGCCGACATTCCCGCCGGCACGGCGCTGTACCGCTATTTCGGCCTGGACATCGCCCGGCCCGACGTACCCCACGTCAGGGCCTGGTACCAGCGGCTGCAGCAGCGCGCGCCCTATCGCGAGCACGTCATGGTGCCCTTCGGCGAACTGTACGGACGGCTGGACTACTAAGCCGGCGGCGGCGCCCGCAGCCCGGCGCGGAACGGGCTAACATACCCGCAGTTCAAGGCAGAATACCCCCATGGCGATCCAGCCCGACAAGCTTTCCATCCGAGACGACGCCCCCGACATGCGGGTGATCTCTCCACGCGCCTCGTCCCCCAACGAAGAGGCCATCGAACGCGCGCTGCGCCCCAAGGCGCTCGACGAATACGTCGGCCAGCGCCGCATCCGCGAACAGCTCGAGATCTTCATCGCCGCCGCGCGCAAGCGCCAGGAATCGCTGGACCACGTCCTGCTGTTCGGCCCGCCGGGCCTGGGCAAGACCACGCTGGCCCACATCGTCGCGCGCGAGATGGGCGTCCAGCTGCGCCAGACCTCCGGACCGGTGCTGGAGCGGCCGGGCGATCTCGCGGCCCTGCTGACCAATCTCGAACGCAACGACGTCCTCTTCATCGACGAGATCCACCGCCTGTCCCCGGTGGTCGAGGAAATCCTGTACCCCGCGCTGGAAGACTTCCAGATCGACATCCTGATCGGCGAAGGCCCCGCCGCCCGCAGCGTCAAGCTCGACCTGCAGCCCTTCACGCTGGTCGGCGCCACCACCCGCGCGGGCATGCTGACCAACCCGCTGCGCGACCGCTTCGGCATCATCGCGCGCCTGGAGTTCTACACCGCCGACGAGCTGTCCTCCATCGTGACCCGCAGCGCCGGCCTGCTCAACGCCGCCATCGCCGAGGACGGCGCCCGCGAGATCGCGCGCCGTTCGCGCGGCACGCCCCGCATCGCCAACCGGCTGCTGCGGCGGGTGCGCGACTACGCCGAGGTCAAGGCCGGCGGCCGCATCACCGGCGAAGTCGCCCACGCCGCCCTGTCCATGCTGGACGTCGACCCGGCCGGCCTGGACATCATGGACCGCAAGCTGCTGGAAGCCATCGTCTACAAGTTCGACGGCGGCCCCGTGGGCCTGGACAGCCTGTCCGCCGCCATCGGCGAGGAACGCGACACCATCGAGGACGTGATCGAGCCCTACCTGATCCAGCACGGCTACGTCCAACGCACCCCGCGCGGCCGCATCGCCACCCAGGGCACCTATCGCCACCTGGGCCTGACCCCGCCCACGCAAACCGGTGGCGATCTGTTTTCCAGTTGATACGGAAATGATCGAGGCAGACCCAGGATGCGGCGGATCCGGCGGTCCACCCGCATCGCCCCCGGGACCCGGCGCCGGGCCGCCCCAAGGCGGGTCCCGGCCCCCTTGGGGGGCTGCCGCGTAGCGGCTGGGGGCTCACCATACTGGGCGCGCGTCAGCGCGTAGGGGGGTACAAAAACAAAACCCGTGCTGGGCATCCCCCAGGTCACGGGTTCGACTGTGCAGGGCACAGTTGACATCAAGTCGGACGAGATCATGAACGGCGTCGATGACGCGGCCATGACAGCTCGGTGCAGAATCGCCCGACCTGTAAAAGAAGGGTGGAAGCGTCGATAACCCGGACGGCGCCACCCACGCACCCGAAGCCGCACAGGCTTGCAATCAACGCTTCCTGGCGTCTGACGGCCCTGGCGCGCTAAAGTTTCCCGCTTTACAAGCCGTCACATTTGGCACAATGCCCGCATGGTGGCCGGATGCCCCGGACCGGCGGGTTGTTTACAATTTCGCCCCAGGGGCTTCATCGGCCTCAGCTCGCCAGACTCGTCCAAGGTTCCGCCTCGTGCTCCAACCCGCCAGTGAAGATTTCCGGTTTCCGATCCGGGTCTACTACGAAGATACCGACGCCGGCGGCGTGGTCTACTACGCCAACTACCTCAAGTTCTTCGAACGCGCCCGCACCGAGTGGCTGCGCGCGCTGGGCGTCGAACAGCGGGCGCTGGCGGACCTGACCGGCTGCATCTTCGTCGTGCGCGGCATCGACACCCAGTATCGGCGGCCCGCCGCCCTGGACGACAGCCTGACGATACGCAGCCAGGTCTCCCGCCTGGGCAAGGCCTCCATCGATTTCCTGCAGTTTTGCGAGCGCGGCGATGAACTGCTCGCGACC
Source organism: Pigmentiphaga sp. H8 (assembly GCF_003854895.1). NCBI lineage: Bacteria > Pseudomonadati > Pseudomonadota > Betaproteobacteria > Burkholderiales > Alcaligenaceae > Pigmentiphaga > Pigmentiphaga sp. H8. Next base: position 4,371,925 of record NZ_CP033966.1, read on the forward strand.
GGCAAGGTCCAGGTAGGATGCGTCGATCGCGCGACGCTGCGGCCGCGCGCGCTGCCGCCCGATCTCGTCCGGGCGCTCGCGCCGCTCGCGGCGGAACCCGCAACCGATTAACCCCGACATCAACCCTTCAGGCATCCTCTTTCGCCCCCCCAAAGGACTCTGCATGAACGTCAACCAGGATATGTCCATCCTGTCCCTGATCACCCAGGCAAGCTTTACCGTCCAGTGCGTGATGGCCATCCTTGCCATCGTGTCGCTGATGTCCTGGACCTACATCTTCCGCAAGCACTTCGCCATCAAGCGCGCCAAGCAGCAGACCGAGCGCTTCGAGGCCGACTTCTGGTCCGGCGGCGACCTGAACATGCTGCACCAGGCGGTCACCACGCGGCGCGGCGAACAAGGCGCGCTGGCGCGCATCTTCGAGGCCGGCATGGCCGAATTCGTCAAGGGCCGCCAGAGCAAGCTGAGCGACGTCAACACGCTGCTGGACGGCTCCCGCCGCGCGATGCGGGCCGCCTACCAGCGCGAGATGGACTCGCTCGAATCCCACCTCGCCTTCCTGGCCTCCACCGGCTCCGTCAGCCCCTACGTCGGCCTGTTCGGCACGGTCTGGGGCATCATGCACGCCTTCCGCGGCCTGGCCAACGTCGAACAGGCCACGCTGGCCAGCGTCGCGCCCGGCATCGCCGAAGCGCTGGTGGCCACGGCCATCGGCCTGTTCGCCGCCATTCCCGCGGTGGTCGCCTACAACCGGTTCTCGCACGACATCGACCGGCTGTCCATCCGCTTCGACAGCTTCATCGACGAGTTCCTGAACATCCTGCAACGACAGGTGCGCTGATGCCCTCGAACCGCTCCAGCAACCGCGGCGGCCGAGGTGGGCGCCGCTCCATGAACGAGATCAACGTCGTCCCGTACATCGACGTCATGCTGGTGCTGCTGGTGATCTTCATGGTTACCGCGCCCATGATGTCGCCGGGCCTGATCGACCTGCCCACGGTGGGCAAGGCCTCGCAGGTACCGGTCAAGCCGCTCGAGATCATCCTGGCCGCCGACGGCAATGTCACCATCCGCGACCGCGAGCGCGGCGACAGCACGCCGCATGCCGTCCCGCGCAACGACCTCGCCCGCCTCGCGCGCGAACGCCAGTCCGAACATCCCGACCAGCCCGTCGTCATCTCCGCCGACCGCAAGGCGCAATACGAGTCCGTGCTGAAAGTCATGGACGACCTGCAGCGCCAGGGCGTCAAGCGGGTCGGCCTGCTGGTCAAGCAACAAGGCTCCTGATTGCCCATGGCGCCCAACGACCGATCCAACCGACCTCTCCGACGACCGCCGGAACCCGGCAAGTGGAAATCCTTCGGCCTGGCGGTGCTGATGCACGTGCTGCTGGCCGCCGCCCTGATCTTCAGCCTGGACTGGAACCGGCGCTCGCCGGGGCCGGTCCAGGCCGAACTGTGGACGGCGCTGCCCGCGCCCAACCAGCCCGAGCCGCCCACCCCCACGCCCGAACCGCAACCCGAGCCGATCAAGCCGCCCCCGCCACCGCCTCCGCCGCCTGAACCCAAGGTGACGCAGGAGAAGCCCGACATCGCCATCGAGCAGGAAAAGAAGCGCCGCGAGGCTGAACGGCGCGAAGCCGAGGAGCGCGAGGCCGAGCGCAAGCGCGAACTGCAAAAGCTGGAAGAGAAGAAGCTGGCCGACAAGCGCGCGCAAGAAAAGAAGGAAGCCGAACAGCGCGAAGCCGACAAGAAAAAGGCCGACCAATTGGCCGCCGACAAGGCCGCCGCCGAGAAGAAAGCCGCGGCCGACAAGGCTGCCGCAGACAAGAAGGCCGCTGCCGACAAGAAGGCCCAGGCCGAGCGCGACCGCAAGCTGCGCGAAGCCTTCCGCAACGACACCGCCCGCGCGGCTGGCCTGGAAGGCGGCCGCGAGGGCGGCACCGCCAACCGCAACCAGGCGGGCGGCGGCGGGGGCGACCCCGGCTATGCGGACCTGGTGCGCGCTTGCATCAAACCCGGAGTCATTTATAGTGCAAGTGGCAGTTCCTCCGGCGGGAACCCCACAGCCGTGTTCCGGGTCCAGTTGCTACCCACCGGGGACCAGGCGGGCGCGCCGCGCCTCGTCCGCTCCTCCGGCGTCCCGGCTTTCGATCGCGCGGTCGAGACCGGTATCCGGCGTTGCGACCCCTTCCCGCGGCCGTCTTCCGGCCGGTACGAGTCCAACATAGAAGTTCAATATCGGATGTTCGACTGATGACATTTGCAAATCCCGCTTTCCCCCCCTCGTCCGCCCTGTCCGGCAGCGCTCGCCTGCGTGACCTCGGCAGCCGGCTAGGACGGCGGCTCCTGCAATGCGCCGCGGCGCTGGCCGCGACGGCCTTCGCCCTGGGCGCCGCCCCGGCCCGCGCCCAGCTCACCGTCCAGATCTCGGGCGCCGGCGCCAACCAGTATCCGGTGGCCATCGCCAACTTCGAGTCGGCCGATCCGCAGGGCAAGGCGATCGCGGAAATCATCCGCGCCGACCTGAACCGCACCGGCCTGTTCCGCATCATCGATGCCGGCGACACCCCGCTGTCGGACTCGGCCGTCATCGGCTTTGCCGCCTGGAAGACCCGCGGCGCCGACGCGCTGGCCGTGGGCAGCGTGCAACGCACCAGCGACGGCCGCTACGACGTTCGCTATCGCCTGGTCGACACGGTCAAGCAGGCCCAGATCGACGGCGTGGCCTTCGCCTCGGGCGCCAATGAAATGCGTCGCACCGCGCACCAGATCGCCGACCGCATCTACGAGAAGCTGACCGGTGATCGTGGCATTTTCGCAACACGCATCGCCTACGTGCTCAAGCGCGACAACATCTACGAATTGCAGATCGCCGACGCCGACGGCCAGAACGCCCAAACGGCCCTGCGCTCGCGCGAGCCCATCATCTCGCCCTCCTGGTCGCCCGACGGCACCCGCCTGGCCTATGTAAGCTTCGAATCGCGCAAGCCTGTTGTGTATGTGCACACTATCACCACGGGCCAACGGATACCGGTTGCCAATTTCAAGGGCAATAACAGCGCCCCGGCGTGGGCGCCCGATGGCAACCGCCTGGCGGTCGTTTTGACCCGCGACGGCCTGTCCCAGCTGTACATGCTGAACGCCGACGGCTCGGGCCTGCGCCGGCTGACCCAGTCTCCCGGCATCGATACGGAACCCACTTTCACGCCCGATGGCCGCGGCATTCTGTTCACCAGCGACCGTGGCGGCAGCCCGCAGATCTACCGGCTGAACGTGGACAACAATCAAGTCGAGCGCGTCACGTTCAAAGGGACTTACAATATTTCTCCCCAGTTGTCGCCTGATGGCAAAACCTTGCTGTACGTCACCCGCCGCGCCGGCTTCCAGATAGCTTCCCTAGACCTCGCCACCGGTAATGAGCTCGTCCTCACCAACGGCGGCCGGGACGAATCCCCCAGCTTTGCCCCCAACGGAAAGATGATTCTTTATGCAACATCGCAGTCCGGCCGCGGTGTGCTGGCTGCGGTTTCGAGCGACGGTCGCGTTACCCAGACTCTGTCGGTGCTCAACGGTGACGTACGCGAACCCACCTGGGGGCCTTTCCTGAACAATTGATTACCTGAAAAGGGCCCCGCTGTCGCGGCGCCGCATCGTTGTCACGTCTTGCAACCTTGCGCGCCGTGGGGCTCATGTGACACTTTAGGATCACGTTTCGGTCTGGTCATCGTCTTTTCCAACCCACTATCGTCCCTCGGAACCCAAGGAAAAATCATGTCTACTCGTGCATTCAAAATGTTCGTCGTGGCGAGCGTTGTCGCGGTAGTCTCGGCTTGCAGCAGCCCCGTCAAGCTCGATGAGAGCAGCAACGTCCCGGTCGAAGACCGCTCCGGCCAGAACACCGGCGCCAACCCCAACGGCGTCGCCCGCGTCGACACCACCCAGCAGGGCCTGGATCCGCTGAACGATCCCAAGGGCGTGCTGGCCCAGCGTTCGGTGTACTTCGACTTCGACAGCTACGTGGTCAAGGACCAGTACCGTCCCATCGTCGAAAACCACTCGCGCTTCCTGAACAACAACCGCAACCGCAAGGTCGTGATCGAAGGCAACACCGACGACGTCGGCAGCAGCGAATACAACCTGGCCCTGGGCCAGCGCCGTTCCGAAGCCGTGCGCCGCATGATGGTGCTGCTGGGCGTGCGCGACGACCAGGTCGAAGCCATCAGCTTCGGCAAGGAAAAGCTCAAGTCCACCGGCACGGATGAAGCCTCGCGCGCCGAGAACCGCCGCGCCGACATCGCCTACCGCTAAGGATCCGCCCTCATGACGCTCCGCACTTCCCGCCTCCGGCTGCTGGCCGCCACCGCCTGCATCGGCGCCAGCTTGACGGGTTTCTCGGCCCACGCGGCCCTGTTCTCCGACGACGAGGCGCGCCAGGCCATCATCGACCTGCGCAAGGAAGTGCGCGAGCGGTCCGACCAGCAAGGCCGCAAACTGACCGACGACCTGGCCCAGAGCCAGCGCAGCCAGTTGCAGCTTGCCTCGCAGATCGAGCAGTTGCAGCAGGAAATCGCCCGCCTGCGCGGTCAGATCGAAATTCTGACCAAGCAGGTGGCCGACACCCAGCAAGCCCAGAAAGACATCTACCTGGACCTCGACACGCGCCTCAAGCGCCTCGAACCCCAGACGGCCTCGATAGACGGCCAGCAGGCCACCGTGGGCGCCGACGAGAAGCGCGCCTATGACGCCGCCATCGACCTGTTCCGCAACGGCAACTACGCCGACGCCATCCCCGCCCTGTCGAACTTCGTCCGCCAGTACCCCCAGAGCCCGTACGCGCCCGCCGCGCAGTTCTATGTCGGCAGCAGCCACTACGCGCTCAAGGACTACAAGGCGGCCATCACGCAGCAGCAGGCGCTGGTCAAGAACTTTCCCTCCAACGTCCGCGCGCCCGACGCGCTGCTGGTCATCGCCGGCAGCCAGGTCGAACTGAACGACAGGCGCGGTGCGCGCACCACGCTCGAACGCATCGTACGCGACTATCCCGGCGTGCCCGCCGCGCAGACCGCGAAGGATCGTCTCGAACTGCTGAAGTGACGCGATACCCGCTCAAATGAAAAAGGCCGGATATACCGGCCTTTTTCATTTGACAAAGAGTCTTTGGGTTGCCATAATTTTGGGCTTCGGGTCGCAAGTTCAGTTGATCGAACAGCGAACTCCGTGAGTACGTGGGGTGGTAACTCAGTTGGTTAGAGTATCTGACTTTTAATCAGAGAGTCGAGGGTTCGAGTCCCTCCCACCCTACCAACCATCCTCGGATGGTTGCCATGAAGCCTCCCAGAGCGGAGGCTTTTTTTTGCCGCCGCGCGGCCGGTATCTTGCTTGCGGACCAGCGGTGCGCGGCTACTCGTTCGTGACCGCCTTCGGATGCAGCCGCAGCGTCGCCTGCGAACCTCCGGCCTGGCCCCCATACGGACGCATGGCCCGCACGTCGGTCACGTTCTCGATGCCTTCTTCCTTGACCCGCTTCAGGAAGCTGACCCGCTCGCGGTAGTACTCCGCGTACATGATCGCATCGCGAACCCGCTGCTCGGCGCGATACAGCGCCAGCCGCGCCTCGTTCAGCGCCTTTTCTGCTTCTCTTTCCGGGGTCGGGGCGTGACTCAGTACCCACCTACGAAGCCACTCGAGCATCATGCCCTCCATTTGAAGTGAGGTTGGGCAAAGCTTAATCCATGGCCTTCGCTGCCAGCCGATTTTCGCGAATGTTTTACCTTCTCAGATGTAACGCTTTCCACCGACGCCCAGGCAGACCGCTGGCGCGGGCCGATCTATCGCGGCTCCCGCGTCATCGGGTGACAGCGGCATGACGGCAGGCGTATCGGCAACGCAACAAGGGCCCGACGCGAACACGCCGGGCCCTTGGTCCTGTCGTTGCGGAAAGAACGATCAATCCACCTTGACGCCGCCCTTCTCGATCACCGGCCGCCAGCGGGCGATCTCGGCGTTGATCAGTTTGGCAAAGACCTCGGGCGGGTTGGGCGTGGCCTCGGCGCCTTCGCTGGCCAGACGTTGCTCGATCTCGGGCGACGACAGGGACTGGTTGATCTGCTTGTTCAGCTTGGCCACCACTTCGCGCGGCGTGCCCGCCGGCGCGACCACGCCATACCACTGGTCCGCCTCGAAGCCCGGATAACCGCTCTCGGCCACGGTGGGCACGTCGGGCAGCATCTTCACGCGCTGGGGCGAGGATACCGCGATCGGCCGCAGTTGGCCGGCCTTGATCTGCGCGATCACCGCGGGCACGCCGGTAAACATGACCTTGATGTGGCCGGCGACGAGATCGTTGACCGCTGGCGCGGTGCCCTTGTAGGGCACGTGCTGCATGCTCGCCCCGCTTTGCAGCTTGAGGTATTCGGTGGCGATGTGGGCGGCGCTGCCGTTACCGCCGGATCCGTAGTTGATCGCGTCGGGGTGGGCCTTGGCATAGGCGACCAGTTGCTGCAGGCTCTTCGCCTGGACCGAGGGATGCACCACCAGCACGTTGGGAACGCGCGCCACCCAGGCTACGGCGGCGAAGGCCTTGATCGGGTCATAAGGCAGCTTGGTGTACAGCGAAGGAGTCACGGCCAGCGTGCCGATGTGGCCCATCAACAGCGTGTAGCCGTCGGCGGGCGCCTTGGCGACCTTGTCCGCGCCTATGCTGCCGCCGGCGCCCGGCACGTTCTCGACCACCACTGCCTGGCCCCAGGCCTGGTTCAGTTGCTGGCCGATGGTGCGTCCCAGGATGTCGGTGGACCCACCCGGCGTGAAAGGCACCACCAGACGCAATGGCCGATTCGGATAATTGGCGGCGGCATCCTGCGCGTGGACCGCGCTGGTGGCCGCGCAGGCCATGATGGCCGGGACCGTCAGAAAAATCGTTGCGCGCAAGCTATTCCACATGTCGTGGTCTCCCCTGTTTTCTTGTCGTTTCCACCGGCCGTGCATCGCGTGAAGCCGCCACGCAGCGCCGGAGGTTTTCCTTGCCGGGCAGTATACGAACTGCACCCCTGCCGATGCGAGCCCAGCCTTGCGTGTTGGGGATCCTGCGTTGCGTTCTACTTATCGATGGGCGTGAAAATGGCCTCCGCCGCCGCCTGGCGCAAGGCCGCCATGGCGGCCAGGCAGGCCGACGACGCCAGGGCGTCCCGCCGCTGGGTGATGCCGATGCCGCGCTCCGTGCCGGCCAGGGGACCGCATGCATGGACCAGCAGGCCGGCCGCCACCTCCGCCCTGACCTGCAGCGGCGAGACCAGCGCCACGTGGTCGCCCGACAGCAGGACGGACCGCACCACCGCCGTGCTGTGGGCCTGCATGGAAACGCCGGGCATGGGGATGCCCGCCTGCGCGAACAGGTGGTCGAACACCCGCTGCGCGGGCGTGCCGGGCAAGGGCCCGACCCAGGGATAGGCCGCCAGCTGGCGCAGCGAGGGACGCCGGCGGCGCGCCAGCAGCGGATGGCCGGCACGCACGACCGCGACGAAGCGATCGATGAACAACACCTCTTCGACGAAGTCGGCCGCCAGCGCGGCTCCGCGCAGGGGACCGACCATGAAATCGATGTCGGCGGCGCGCAGCATCTCGGTCAGCGCTTCGTAGGTGCCGCCCTTGATGGTCAGGGAAATATCGGACTCGGCGCCGATCGCGAGCGCGGCCGCGCGCGGCACCAGCACGTCGCCCGTCATGGGCAGCGAGCCTATCGATACGCGACGCCCGCCCAGGCCTCGCCAGCGTGCCAGTTCCTCGTGGCCGATGCGGATCTCGGCCACGGCCCGGCGCGCGTGCAGCAGCAGCCAGCGGCCCGATTCGTTCAGCCGCGTGCCGATCCGCGTGCGCTCGAACAACGGCAGCTTGGCCAGGTGCTCGAGCCGGCGCAGCGCCTGGTGCAGCGCCGACTGGGAAATGCCCAGCGCATCCGCCGCGGCGCCTTCGGTGGCATGGTCGGCGCGCAAGGCCAGCGCCGCCAGCGAGGTGTCGCCGACCAGTCGCGGCAGCGCCATGACCGACGCCGGCGCGCCGCGCAGCCGCAGCCCTTCCGCGGCCGCGCGCAGCAAGGCCATTGCGCGCGCGACCCGCAGCGCCAGGACTTCGCCCGCCGGCGTGGCGGCCATGCCTCGCGCGCCACGGTCGAACAGGCGTATGCCCAGCAGCGACTCCGCCTCCTGGATGGCCCGCGTCACGGACGAGGCGGACTGGTGCAGCGCCAGCGCGGCCGGGGTCACGCCGCCTGCCTGCGCCACCGCGGCGACCGCGCGCAGCACGCGCAGCGGCACGGCGGCCCGCGTGTCCGCCGCGGCGTTCCGCGTCATGTCCGTTCGTGTTCCGTGCATCGCGTGGATTGTAGTTTGACAGCCCCACGCCTCAAGGCGTTACAGCCGCTTGCGATTCCCTCCCGGCCCGCGCCGGCCGCCCGGCGTTAAGCTGGACGGCTCTGTCAACCAGGAGGCATTCATGAAGAAATCGGCTTCGGCCGTCTGGAAAGGCGGCATCAAGGATGGCAAGGGCACGCTCAGCACCGAGAGCGGCGTGCTGTCGCAAACGCCCTACAGCTTCCATACCCGCTTCGAGGGCGGCAAGGGCACCAATCCCGAGGAACTCATAGGGGCGGCCCACGCCGGCTGCTTCTCGATGGCCCTGTCCGCCGAGCTGGGCAAGGCGGGCATGACGGCGGAAAGCATAGCGACCACGGCCACGGTCACGCTGGACAAGGTGGGCGATGGCTTCTCGATCACGGCGGTCCACCTGGACGTGGAGGCCGCCATTCCCGGCGCCGCCCAGGCCGCCTTCGAGGCAGCCGCCAACGCGGCCAAGGCGGGCTGCCCGGTGTCCAAGCTGTTTAACGCGCAGATCACGATGGATGCCCGGCTGAAAGCCTGAGGCCGGGCCGGCCTTCCCGCTGCCCCCCCGAGGGGGCGTTTTTTGCCTTGGGGCGGCCCGGCGGCGACAAAAAGTCGCCCCCCCGAACGCGCCACCCCGGGAGATCCCTGAAAAGTCGTGGCGTAGCGCCATCATCGCCTGCCGCGCCGTGGCCGCTTGTGATTCAATAGATGCCGTGCCGGCGGGGCCGGCACGACAGAATGTCCTGGTCGTGGAGGAATGAGACCGTGCACAACGATGCGGGCACCACGACGGCGTGGTCCGCTCAGCAATGGACCGCCACCGCCTATCAATTGGCGATGCAGTCGGCTCCCTGCGGCATATTCATGTGCGATGCGCATGGCGTGTTTACCATGGTGAATCCCGCCTACGAGCGCATCACCGGCTATTCCGCCGGCCAGTTGATCGGCAAGCTGCGTTTCGACGCGCTTCACGACCCGTCCGAACTGGCGCTGCGCCAGGGCGAACTGGCCTCGCCGCCGGTGCGCGACATCGTCGGCCTGCACCCCGACTCCGAAATGATCGCCAGCCAGGGGGCGGAAGCCGACTGGACCTATATGCGCCGCAACGGCGCCCGCGTCACCGTCACGCTGGCCCTGAGCCGGTTGACCCAGGCCGATGGCCAGACCGCCGGCTACGTGGGCACGGTCTTCGACAACTCCCGCCGCCCCCGCAATGGCCTGCAGCTCTGGCACCTGCTGCACCACGATCCCCTGACGGGCCTGCCCAACCAGGAATTGCTGGAAGAGCGCCTGGGGCTGGCGCTGGAACGCGCGAAAAACGGCAGCGATCCGGTCCTGCTGGTACTGCTGGAGCTGGACAACCTGCGCAAGCTGCGCGACACCCTCGGCCATGCCGCCGCCGACACCGCCATCAAGCAGGTGGCGTCCCGCCTGAAGCGCCTGTGCGGCGACGAGCACGTGCTCGGACTGATGCGCGGCTCGCTGTTCGTCATGATCTCCACCGGCCGCAACACGCTGTCCGTCGAGCGCGAGACCGCGCTGATGGCGGAAGTCTCGCGGCCCATCCCGTTCGCCTCGGCAACGCTGCACGTCACCGCCAGCATCGGGGTCAGCTCCCATCCCACGGCCGGCAACGATGCCAGGGCCCTGCTGCAGCGCGCCCTGCTGGCCCTGCACGCGGCCAGCCGCAGCGGCGGCGGCACCGCCCGCCATTTCGATTTCGGCATGCAGACGCAGTCGGCGCGCCGCAACCATCTCGAGACGCTGCTGCGCGAGGCGGTGGAAACGCGCCAGTTCTCGCTGGCCTACCAACCGCAGGTCGACCTGGGCACCGGCCACATCACCCGCGCCGAGACCCTGCTGCGCTGGCAGCACCCGCGGCTGGGCGCCGTCGGTCCCTCCGAGTTCGTCCCCATGGCCGAAGACCTGGGCCTGATGGACGAACTGGGCGCCTGGGTGATCGACACCGCCTGTCAGCAGGCCGTGCGCCTGCACGCCAAGTTCGGCCAGTCGCCGTGCATGGCGATCAATATCTCTCCCACGCAGTTGCGCGACCGCAAGCTCTACGGCGTGGTCGCCTCCGCCCTCGAACGCTGGCATCTGCCGCCGGGCTGCCTGGAACTCGAGATTACCGAGGGGCTGCTGCTGGACAATACCCGCCAGGTCTCGGACACGCTGCAAAGCCTGCGCAAGCTGGGCGTGGCTATCGCGATCGACGACTTCGGCACCGGCTATTCCAGCTTCGCCTACCTGGCGCGCTTCCCGGTCAACCGCATCAAGATCGACCGCTCGCTGGTACGCGCGATCTCGTCGGTCAAGAACGGCGACGCCATCATCAGCGCCATCATAGGCATGGCCCACGCGCTGGGCATCAAGGTCACCGCCGAAGGCGTGGAGACCGCCGCCCACGCCCGCCGGCTGGGCGAACTGGGTTGCGACGAAGCGCAGGGGTTCTGGTTCTCGCGGCCGCTGACCGCCCAGGCGCTGGAAAACGCGCTGACGCCCATCGCCTAGGGGGAACAGGCCCTAGTCCGGCCCGGGCTGACGCCCCGGCGACTGCGCCAGGGTCTGTGCCAGGGCGGGCTCGTGCACCGACTTGTAGGGCCCGTGCCCCGGCGCCAGCGGCGGCTCGGAGCGCATCGGCGACTTGCCGTGGGGCAGCGCCGAAACCGGCGCCCACTGCGGGTCGGGAATCTCGGCGAACACCTGCCGGAGCCGCTCGCCCCACGACGAATGGATCATCCGGAAGTAGTCGTTGTCGTGGTCGATCAGCGCGAACTTGGTCACGCGCAGGCTGTCCTTCTCGTACACCAGCAGGTCCAGCGGCAGGCCGACCGACACATTCGAGCGCAGCGTGGAATCCATCGAGATCAGCGCGCACTTGGCCGCCTCGTCCAGCGGCATCGACGGCGTCAGCACCCGGTCCAGGATGGGCTTGCCATACTTGGCCTCGCCGATCTGGAAATACGGGCTCATGGTCGAAGCCTCGATGAAGTTGCCCGCCGCGTAGATCTGGAACAGCCGCATGGGCTGCCCCCGGATCTGGCCGCCCAGCAGGAAGCTGCAATTGAACTCGATGTTGAAATCGTTCAGCGCGCTGCCGTGCATGCGGTGGACCTCGCGCACCGCCCGCCCCACCAGGCAAGCCGCCTCGAACATGTCGGGCACGTTCCATGGCGTGGACAGGTCCGGGTCGGACGGCTGCGACAGGAGCTGCGCGACCGACTGGGTCAGCGCCAGGTTGCCCGCCGTCAGCAACACCATGACGCGCTCGCCGGGCTGCTCGAACACGGTCATCTTGCGGAAGGTGCTGACGTGGTCCACGCCCGCGTTGGTACGCGTGTCCGCCAGGAACACCAGCCCCTGGTCCACGCGCGTCGCCACACAATAGGTCATAGGGGGCTCACGCTGGTCGGCATCATCGACGATTCTAGTCCCGGCCCTCCGGTTGGTGCATGGATGAGCCGGCCTACATGCCGCAAGCCATATTTTTATTGATATGGTTGATAAGATAATTTCATATCGATTTGCATACCTCGACGCATACAATGGCCGAAACCACGGCTGCGGGGGCACTCCGCGCCATTCCGCCAGACACGGAGACATCCATGCTCGACAAGACCGCTCCCGATGCCGCGCGCCGCGACTACTACGACCGCATCGCGCAGAAGAACCTGAGCCCCCTCTGGGAATCCCTGCATACCCTCGTCCCGCCCCAGCCGCAGCCGCAGTGCGTGCCCGCGATCTGGAAATACGAGAAGCTGCGCGCCGACGTCATGGAGTCGGGCTCCATCATCAGCGCCGAGGAAGCCGTGCGCCGGGTACTGATCCTGGAGAACCCCGGCCTGAAAGGCCAGTCGGCCATCACCCAGACGCTGTACGCGGGCCTGCAGCTGATCCTGCCCGGCGAGATCGCCCCCAGCCACCGCCACACCCAGTCCGCCCTGCGCTTCATCGTCGAAGGCAAGGGCGCCTACACGGCGGTCAACGGCGAACGCACCACCATGCATCCCGGCGACTTCATCATCACGCCGTCCTGGACCTGGCACGACCACGGCAACCCCACCGAGGCCGAAGGCGGCGAGCCGGTGGTCTGGCTCGACGGCCTGGACATCCCGCTGCTGCGCTCGCTGGACGCCGGCTTCGCCGAAAACTACCCCGAGGCCTCGCAGCCCGTCATGCGCCCCGAGGGGGACAGCTTCGCCCGCTACGGCTACAACATGGCGCCGGTGCGCCACACCTTCAGCGGCACGTCCTCGCCCATCTTCAACTATCCCTACGAACGCTCGCGCGAGGCCCTCGACCAGCTGGCGCGCCGCGGCGAACTCGACCCCTGGGACGGCGTCAAGCTGCGCTACGTGAACCCGGCCACCGGCGGCTACCCCATGCCCACCATGGCGACCTTCATGCAGTGGCTGCCGGCCGGCTTCCAGGGCAAGACCTACCGCACCTCGGACTCCACCGTGTTCAGCGTGGTCGAAGGCCAGGGCAGCGTGCGCATCGGCGACGAAGTCTTCCAGTTCGGGCCGCGCGACGTATTCTCCGTGCCGCCCTGGAAACCGGTGCAACTGGCCGCGCTCGAAGACGCGGTGCTATTCAGCTATTCTGATCGTCCGGTGCAGGCCGCGCTGGGGCTGCTGCGCGAAGAGCGCGTCGCCTGATCCCTTTTCCCATCCCTCCACCAAAGGTTACCCGCCCATGTCGTACGTCTTCCAACCCGAAGCGGTCACCGCGCTGCCCGTCGTCGGCAGCAACGAACAATTCCCCGTGCGCCGCGTCTACTGCGTCGGCCGCAACTACGCCGCCCACGCGCGCGAAATGGGCTTCGATCCCGACCGCGAACCGCCGTTCTTCTTCTGCAAGCCTGCCGACGCCGTGGTGGCCGTGCCCTACGGCACGACCCTGGACCTGCCCTACCCGTCCGAGACCTCGAACTTCCACTACGAGATCGAACTGGTCGCCGCCATCGGCAAGGCCGGCTCCAACATCCCGGTCGAACAGGCGCTGAGCCACGTCTGGGGCTACGCCGTCGGCCTGGACATGACCCGCCGCGACCTGCAGATCAAGATGCGCGAAGTCGGCCGCCCCTGGGAACTCGGCAAGGCCTTCGACCAGAGCGCGCCCACCGCGCCGCTGCACAAGGCCGCCGACGTCGGCGACATGGACAAGGCCGAGCTGTGGCTCAAGGTCAACGGCCAGGACAAGCAGCGCAGCGACACCTCCAAGCTGATCTGGTCGATCGCGGAAACGGTGGCCTACCTGTCCAAGTACTTCCGCCTGGAACCGGGCGACCTGATTTTCACGGGCACCCCCGAAGGCGTGGGCCCCGTGGTCAAGGGCGACCTGATGGAAAGCGGCGTGGCCGGCCTGGGCGAACTGAAGGTCCGCGTGGTCTGAGGCCGGACGAGCCGATATGGAACTCTATAGCTTCTTCAACAGCTCGACCTCGTACCGGGTCCGCATCGCGCTGGCGCTCAAGGGCCTGGCCTACGAGTACCACGGCGTCAACATCCGCAAGCTGGAGCACCGCGCGGCGGACTACGTGGCCAGGAACCCCTCGGCCAATGTCCCGCTGCTGGTCGACGGCGAAGTGCAACTGGGGCAGTCGCTGGCCATCCTCGACTACCTCGACGCCACCTATCCCGAGCCGCGCCTGATCCCGCAGGACAAGATGCAGCGCGCCCGCGTGCTCGAGGTCTCGCTGGCCATCGCCTGCGACATCCATCCGGTCAACAACCTGCGCATCCTGAAGTACCTCACCGACGTCATCGGCGTCACCGAGGAACAGAAGAAGGCGTGGTACGACCACTGGATCCAGGACGGCCTGGCCGCCGTCGAACGCCTGCTCCAGGCCCACGGCTCCGGTCCCTACTGCTTCGGCGACGCCCCCACGCTGGCCGACTGCTGCCTGGTCCCCCAGGTCGGCAACGCCCAGCGCATGGGCTGCGACACCTCGGCCTACCCCCGGGTGATGGCCGTGTACGAGCACTGCCAGCAGCAGCCCGCGTTCCAGCAGGCCGTGCCGGCGAAGCAGCCGGACTATAGCTGACCCCCCTACGCGCTGGCGGACCGGCAAAGCCGGATCCGCTGCGCCCTGGTTAGCCCACGGCATCCAGCGCCGTCTTCACCACGGAAAACAGCACGCCTATCTGCTCCTCGTCGATGATGAGCGGCGGCGAGAACGCCAGGATGTCCCCGGTGAACCGCACCAGCACCCCTGCCTTCAGGCAGGCCAGGAACGCCTCGTAGGCCCGCGCCCCCGGCTGCCCCGCGCGCGGTTCCAGTTCGATCGCCGCCGCCATCCCGATGTTGCGGATGTCCTTCACGTGCGGCGCTCCCCGCAGGCCGTGAACCGCCGACTCGAACACCGGCTCCAGACTCGCGGCGCGCGCGAACAGCCCTTCCTTCTCGTACAGGTCCAGCGTGGCCACCGCGGCCGCCGCCGCGGCGGGGTGCCCCGAATAGGTGTAGCCGTGGAAAAGCTCGATCGCGTTGCCCGGCCCCGCCGCCATGATCGTGTCGTGGATCTCCCGCGATATCGCCACCGCGCCCATCGGAATGGCGGCATTGTTGATCCCCTTGGCCATCGTCAGCAGGTCCGGCGTCACCCCGAAGCGCTGCGCCGCGGTGGCCGCGCCCAAGCGGCCGAAGGCGGTGATCACTTCATCGAAGATCAGCGGAATGCCGTGGCGCGTGCATAGCTCGCGCAAGCGCTCCAGGTAGCCGAGCGGCGGCACGAGCACGCCCGCCGAGCCGGCCATGGGCTCGACGATCACCCCCGCCACCGTCGAAGGATCGTGCAAGGCCAGCAAGCGCTCCAGTTCGTCGGCCAGGTGCGCGCCCCAGGCCGGCTGCCCGCGCGTGAACGCCGCCTCGGCGAGGTTCAGCGTGGCCGGCAGATGGTCCACGCCCGGCATCAGGTTGCCCGCATAGGCCTTGCGGTTGGTACCGATACCGCCCACCGACATGCCGCCGAACCCCACGCCGTGATAGCCCCGCTCGCGGCCGATGAAGCGCATGCGCTGGCCTTCGCCGCGCGCCCGGTGGTAGGCCAGCACGATCTTGAGCGCGGTATCGACCGACTCGGACCCCGAGTTCGTGAAGAAGATACGGTCCAGCCCCGCCGGCATCAGCGCGGCCAGCCGCCGCGCCGCCTCGAAGGCCAGCGGATGCCCCATCTGGAAAGGCGGCGCATAGTCCAACCCGCGCATCTGCCCGTGCACGGCCTCGATGATTTCCTCGCGCCCGTGTCCGGCGTTGCAGCACCACAGGCCGGCCGTGCCGTCCAGGATCCGCTGGCCGTCGGCGTCGGTGTAGTACATGCCCTTGGCCGACACCAGCAGCCGGGGTGCGGCCTTGAACTGGCGATTGGCGGTGAAGGGCATCCAGAGGGATTGCAGGTCGGGCATATCGGCGGGCATGCGGGGCTCCTGGTTGGGCGGCAAGGGTAAACTTGCCGGGATACTCACGAGGATACTCCGCCATGATGTTGACCCTTCCCGACGTGCTGACGGCCGAGCAGGTGACACGCTGCCGGCAGGCGCTGGCGGGTGCCGCCTGGGTCGATGGCCGCGCCACGGCCGGGCACATGGCGGTCCACGCCAAGCACAACCAGCAACTGGCCAATGACGATCCGCTGGGCGCGCAACTGGGCAACCAGATCCTGGACGCGCTGGGCGCCAACCCGCTGTTCATTTCCGCCACGCTGCCGCTGAAGGTGCTGCCACCGGCCTTCAACCGCTACGAAGGTGGCGGCAACTACGGCAACCACATCGACAACGCCATCCGCAGCCTGCCCGGCAGCGCCCACCGCGTGCGCACCGACATCTCGGCCACCCTGTTCCTGACGCCGCCGGAAGACTACGACGGCGGCGAACTCGTGGTCGAGGACACCTACGGCGCCCACCGCGTCAAGCTGCCCGCCGGCCACCTGGTGATCTATCCCGGCACCAGCCTGCACCGCGTCACCCCCGTGACCCGCGGCGCCCGTGTCTCGGCCTTCTTCTGGGTGCAAAGCCTGGTGCGCGACGAGACGCAACGCGAAACGCTGTACCGCATGGACACGGCCATCCAGCAACTGTCCCGCGAAGTCCCCGGCAGCGACGCCGTGGTCCAGCTGACCGGCATCTATCACAACCTGCTGCGGCAATGGTCGCAGACCTGAGCGGGCGCCCCGGAGCCGACATGCCCCTGCCCCCCCTGACGCAGATTCCCCCGCAGATCGCCGCCGTGGCCGACTACGAGGACTACGCGCGGGAACGCATGAGCGACGCCGCCTGGGCCTACCTGTCGGGCGGCGCTGCCGACGAACACACGCTGCGCGCCAACCGCGAGGCCTATGCGCGCGTACGCATACAGCCGCGCGTGCTGCGCGACCTGACGGGCGGCGGCACCGGGCTCGAGCTGCTGGGCACGCCGCTGCCCTTCCCCATCCTGCTGGCCCCGGTGGCCTACCAGAAACTGGTCCATCCGCAGGGCGAACTGGCCAGCGTGCTGGCGGCATCCGCCATGAAGACGGTCATGGTGGCCAGCACGCAGGCGAGCGTCGGACTCGAGGACATGGCGCGCACGGCCGAAGCGCCGCTGTGGTTCCAGCTTTATTTCCAGCGCGAGCGCGACGACACCCTGCGGCTGGTCCGGCGCGCCGAGGCGGCTGGCTATCGCGCGCTGGTGGTCACGGTGGATGCGCCGGTCAACGGCGTGCGCAACCGCGAACAGCGCCAGGGCTTCGGGCTGCCCCCGGACGTCGAGGCTGTCAACCTGCGGGGCATGCGCCCCATGGCGGGCGCGGTGGCGCGGGCCGGGGAAAGCGCCATCTTCGGCGGCGGCACGCTGGACGGCGCGCCGTCGTGGGACGACATCGCCTGGCTGCGCTCGGCCACCCGGCTGCCCCTGGTGCTCAAGGGCATCCTGGCGCCGGCCGATGCCCGGCTGGCGATCGATGCCGGCGCGGCCGCCATCGTCGTGTCCAATCACGGCGGCCGCGGCCTGGACACGCTGCCCGCCACGCTGGAGGCCCTGCCCTGGATCGCCGCCGAAGTGGGTGGCCGCCTGCCGGTCCTGATGGACGGCGGCATCCAGCGCGGCACCGACATATTCAAGGCGCTGGCGCTGGGCGCCAGCGCCGTGATGGTGGGCCGGGGCTACGTGCATGGATTGGCGGCGGCCGGCGCCGTGGGCGTCATCCACGTGCTGCACATGCTGCGCACCGAGCTCGAGATCGCGATGGCCCTGGCCGGCTGCCGCACGCTGCGGGACATCGACCGCAACGCGCTCTGGCCCCACCCGGCCATCGCCTAGCACGCCTTACATCGGCTCGATGCCCGCGGCCTTCACGAGTTGGGCGTTCGACTCGATTTCATCCTTGATGTAGGCGTCGAACTTCTCGGGCGCCAGCACGAAGGCATCGGCGCCCACCGCGGCGAAGCGCGTCTTGACCTCTTCCGTGGCCAGGGCCTTGGCCACTTCGGCCTGCAGCTTGTTGACGATGGGGCGCGGCGTCCTGGACGGCACCATCATGCCTATCCAGAAGTTGAACTCGGACCCCGGTACGCCCGCTTCCGCCGTGGTCGGCACGTCGGGCAGGATGCTGGAGCGGCGCGGCGATCCCACCGCCAGCGGCACCAGGTGGCCTTCCTTGATCTGGCCGATGACCGGCGCCACGGGCGAGAAGTAGTAGTCGACCCGGCCGCTGATGACTTCGGACACGGCCTCGGGCGAACCCTTGAAGGGAATGTGCGTGGCGTCGATCTTGGCCTGCAGCCGGAAGCGCTCGGCGTTCAGGTGCGTGGCGCTGCCGGTGCCCGACGACGCGTAGTTGAGCGTGCCCGGGCGGCTGCGCGCGGTGGACAGCAGTTGCGACAGCGACTTGATGTTCTTGGACGGTGCGATCACCAGCACGTTGGGCAGCGTCGAGATCGGCGTCACGCCCGCGAAGTCCTTCACCGTATCGAACGGCAGCTTGGCGAAGGTGGAGGGATTGACCGTATGCGACGAGGAGTGGATCAGGATCGTGTAGCCGTCGGGCGCGGCCTGGGCGACCTGGGCCGCGCCTATGGTGCCGCCGGCCCCGGCGCGGTTCTCGACCACCACCGTCTGGCCCAGGCTGGCGCCGAGCTTGTCGCTGATGGCGCGGGCGATGATGTCGGTCGTGCTGCCCGCCGTGAACGGCACGATCACGCGGATGGGCTTGGTGGGGTAGGCGGCATCCTGGGCGCCGGCCGGCGCGTGGGCCAGGGCGATCAGGCACGATACCGGAGCGAGTGCTGCGGCGCGGACGAAGTTCATGGTTGTCTCCTGGTGCGGTGTCTTTTATACGCATGCAACCGGTGCGGCGCGAACACGGGATCCCGTCGCTCGCGCTTAATTCACGTTTTGGTGAATTGCAGGAGAATAATGAAACACGGCGCCCCCAACGTCAATCGTTGGTGGGCGCCGCGGGCCTCGGTACATTCCCTAGGATGGGGGAGACGATCAGGCAGCCTTCGGCAACTGCCCGTGCGGATCGATGACGAATTTCTTGGGTACGCCGGCATCGAACTCGGCATAGCCCTTGGGCGCCTCGTCCAGCGTGATGACTTCCACGCCGACGACCTCGGCGATCTTGATGCGGTCCCACAGGATGGCCTGCATCAGCGCGCGGTTGTACTTCATCACCGGCGTCTGGCCCGTGAAGAAGCTGTGCGACTTGGCCCAGCCCAGGCCCAGGCGGATGCTGAGCGAACCCTGTTGGGCGGCCCTGTCCACGCCGCCGGGATCGTCCGTCACGTACAGGCCGGGAATGCCGATCTTGCCGGCGGCGCGCGTGACCTCCATCAGCGAATTGAGCACGGTGGCCGGCGCCTCGTGGCGGGCGCCCTCGTGTCCATGGCCGCGGGCCTCGAAGCCCACCGCGTCGACCGCGCTGTCCACTTCGGGCACGCCCAGGATCTGGGCGATCTGGTCACCCAGCGAGGCATCCTTCGACAGGTCCACGGTTTCGAAGCCCACCTTGCGCGCATGCACCAGCCGCGCGGGATTCACGTCGCCCACGATGACCACCGCCGCGCCCAGCAGGCGGGCCGATGCGGCGGCCGCCAGGCCGACCGGTCCGGCGCCGGCCACGTAGACCGTACTGCCCGGCCCCACGCCCGCCGTGACCGCCCCGTGATAGCCGGTGGGCAGGATGTCCGACAGGCAGGTCAGGTCGCGGATCTTGGCCAGGGCCTGGTCGCGGTCGGGGAATTTCAGCAGGTTGAAGTCGGCGTACGGCACCATGACGTACTCGGCCTGCCCGCCTATCCACCCGCCCATGTCCACGTAGCCGTACGCGCCGCCGGCGCGCGAGGGATTCACGTTCAGGCAGACGCCGGTCTGCTGTTCCTTGCACAGCCGGCAGCGGCCGCATGCCACGTTGAACGGCACCGAAACGATGTCGCCCTTCTTCAGGGTCTCGACGTCGCGCCCGGCCTCGAGCACCTCGCCGGTGATCTCGTGGCCCAGCACCAGTCCCGCCGGCGCGGTGGTCCGGCCGCGCACCATGTGCTGGTCCGAGCCGCAGATGTTGGTGGAAAGCACCTTGAGGATGACGCCATGCTCGATGGATTTGCCGGCCGGACTTACCAGTTCGGGGAAGGCGATGCCTTGCACCTCGACCTTGCCGGGACCTACGTAGACGACACCGCGATTGGACGACATGTGAGTCTCCTCAGTGATGACTTCGCGCCGCGGGCCGCGAGCCGGCCCCGCGCGAAGGGTTGCGAAATCAGTGGCGTACCTCCGCCCGCAGCCATTGCGCCAGGGCTTCGTTGACCGCGCCGGGTTGCTCCATCGTGGTCATGTGGCCGGCATCCTCGATGGCGGCCAGCGTCGCGCCCGGGATCTCGGCGGCCAGCGTCTCGTGGCGCGACAAGGGGCTCCAGGTGTCCTGCCGGCCGCACAGCACCAGCGTCGGGCAGGCGATGCCGGCCAGTTGGCCCGTGGCGTCGGGCCGGTTCAGCAGGGCGTGGATCTGCGCTTCGAACACCTCGGGAGTGCGGCGCTCGATCATGTCGAGCACGGCCTCGAACACCGGCCCGTCCAGCCGGTCGGGATGCACCATGCCGCGCGCCCAGATCCGCCCCATCTCGCGCATGCCCGATTCGCGCGCGGCCTTGAGCAGCGCCAGCCGCCCGGCGCGCTCGGACTCGCCCGCCACGCCCTTGGCCAGGCCCTGGTAGCCGGTGTCCATCAGCGCCAGGCGCAGCACCCGCTCCGGTGCGAGGCGCGTCACCTCCAGGGCGACACGGCCGCCCATGGAATGGCCGGCCAGGTTGAACCGGTCGGCGGGCGCGTGCCGCAGCACGTGCTCGGCCATCGCCGTCAGCGTATCCAGCATGCCGTAGTCCGGCACCTGACATGCGAACCGATCGCCGAAACGCGCGCGCTGGTCCTCCCAGACGGCGAAGTCGCACAGCAGGCCCGGCAGCAGCACCAGGGGCGGATTCGACAGACTGCTCATTACACTTCCTCCAAACCTATCAATGACGCCAGCCGCTCCGGATCGCCGCGCAGATCCGGGCTCGCGCCCTGCCAGACGATGCGTCCCCTATCCAGCACCACGGCGCGCTCGGTCAGGTCCAGCGCCAGTTCCGCATGCTGCTCGACCAGCACGATGGACAGCGCCCCGCCCTCGCGCAGCTTGCCGAACGCATCGACCAGGGCGTCGACGATCACCGGCGCCAGTCCCTCGAAGGGTTCATCCAGCAACAGCACCCTGGGGTTCCCGATCAGCGCACGGCCGATCGCCAGCATCTGCTGTTCGCCGCCCGACAACTGGTAGCCCAGGTTGCGCCGCCGCTGCGCCAGCCGCGGAAACAATTCGTACACCCGCTCCAGGGTCCAGGTCCCCGCCGTCGCCGCCACGGTCAGGTTCTCCTGCACGGTCAGCGACGGAAATATCTCCCGCTCCTGCGGCACCAGCCCCAGGCCCTTGCGCGCGCGCACGTGCGCCGGCCAGGCGGCGATGTCCTGGCCCACGTAGCGCACGCTGCCGCCATGCACCGTGTTCAGCCCCAGCACGGTGGTCAGCAGCGTGGTCTTGCCCACGCCGTTGCGGCCCAGCAGCGCCAGCGCCTCGCCTGCGTCCACGTGCAGCGACACGTCCTCCAGCACCACGGTCTCGCCATAGCCGGCGCTCAGGTCGCGCAGTTCCAGTACCCGCTCAGTCATGATGCCCCCGCTTGCCCAGGTAGACGTCGCGCACGCGCGGATCCGTCCGGACCTCGTCCACGCTGCCCTCCAGCAGCACCGCCCCCTCGACCAGCACGGTGATGCGCCGCGCGAAGCGGAATACCAGGCTCATGTCGTGTTCGATCACCAGCACGGCCACGTCCTGCGGCAGGCGCTCCAGCAGTTCGAACAGGCGCTTGCCCTCGGTCGACGGCACCCCGGCCACCGGCTCGTCCAGCAGCAGCACCCGCGGCTTGAGCGCCAGGGCCAGCGCGATCTCGATCTGGCGGCGCTGGCCGTAGGCCAGCTCGCTCACCCGCCTGCCCGCCAGGTCGAGCAGCCCCAGTTCGCGCAGGCACTCCACGGCTTCGTCGACGAACGCCGGGCGCGCCGGCAGCGGCCGTCCGATGCGGCCGTCCAGGCCGCGATGCGCGGACAGCGCCAGGCCGATGTTCTCGGCAACGGTCAGGTGATTGAACAGCGAATTGATCTGGAAGGTGCGCGCCAGCCCGAGCTTGACGCGCTGCTCGGCCGGCATGGCGGTGACGTCCCGTCCTTCCAGCAGGACCTTGCCGGCATTGGGCCGGATCACGCCGGTGATCTGGTGCACCAGTGTGCTCTTGCCGGCGCCGTTGGGGCCGATCAGCGCGTGCCGGGCGCCCGCTTCCAGCGTCAGGTTCACGTCGCGGGTCACGCTCAGCGCGCCGTACTGCTTGCACAGGCCCACGAGCTGCAGCGGAGGGGTGCTCATTGCGTGCCCTCCTTGTTCGTCCACCGGGCCAGGCAGCCGGACAATCCGGTGGGCGCGAAGCGCACGACGACGATCAGCAGCACGCCCAGCGCCGCCAGCCAGTTGGTCGGGTCCAGCGCCGCCGCGCGGTCGGCCAGCAGCATGAAGACGATGGCGCCCAGGAAGGCGCCGTAGAGCCGGCCGGTGCCGCCCAGCGCCAGCATGACCAGCACGTTGGCCGACATGGTGAAGCCCAGGCTGTCCAGCCCGACGATGTTGTTGACCTGCGCCGACAGCGCGCCCGCGGCCCCGCCCAGCGCGGCCGAGATGGCATACAGCGTCAGCAGGCGCCGGCGTACCGGCACCCCCAGCAGCGCCATGCGCGTCGGGTTCTCGCGCACGCCCTGCGCCGTGAGGCCCAGCGGCGAGCTGACCAGGAACTTGCAGAAGGCGTAGACCAGCACCAGCACGGCCAGCGCGTACCAGTAGGCGGTGCGGCCTTCGATGTCGAACTGGAACAGGCCCAGCACCGGGGCCACCGAATAGCCGGTCAAGCCGTCGTCGCCCATGGTGAGCGGCTTGGCCACGTTGGCCAGCTCTAGCAGCAGCGTCGCGCAGACCAGGGTCAGCATGATCTGGGTCAGGCCCGCGGTGCGCAGCACGGCCAGGCCGGACAGCAGGCCCACGACGGCGGCCGCCGCCATGCCCACGAACAGGCCCGAGATCGGCTCGGACGAGACGTGCATGGCGTACAGGCCGGCGGCATAGGCGCCGGTGCCGAAGAAGGCCGCGTGGCCCAGGGTCTCGATGCCACCGTAGCCTTGCGCGATGTCCAGCGACAGCGCGAACACGATCATGATCAGCACGGCGGTGGCCAGGGCCAGGTACAGGTCGGCCAGGAAGAAGGTCGCGACCGCCGCGCCCAGCAGCACCAGGTCCAGCAGGTTGTAGCGATGGCGCGAGAACGCGCGCGCGACGGATGAGTTCAGGGAAGGTGTCGTCATGATCAATTCGCCACGAGGCCACGGGGGCGCACCAGCAGGATCGCCAGCACCGCCAGATAGATCACGAAAGCGCCCAGCGCGGGCAGGTAGTAGCGGCCCAGCGTATCGATCAGGCCCAGCAGCAGCGCCGCGTACAGCGATCCGCGCAGGCTGCCCAGGCCGCCCACGGCCACCACGATCATCACGATGACCAGGTACTTCAGGCCATAGTACGGTTCCAGCGGCAGCATGGGGCTGCCCAGCGCGCCGCCCACCGCGGCCAGCCCGCAGCCGATGGCGAACGTGGCCGAGAACACCGCCGGCACGTTGATGCCCACGCAGCGCGCCATGCGCTGGTTATCGACCGCGGCGCGCAGGCGGGCGCCGAAGGCCGTGCGTTCGATGCCCAGCCACAGCGCGAAGGCGACGACCGCGCTGGCGCCGATCAGGAAGGCGCGATAGACCGACAGCGTGAGCGGGCCCACGCTGAAATTGCCCTGCAGCGAAGGCGGCAGCGGCAGGGACTGCAGCTGCGTGCCGGCCAGGTTCTTGACGATGGCCGTGATGATGAAGGTCAGGCCGATGGTCATCAGCAGCTGGCCCAGTCCGTGGGTGCCGTAGACCCAGCGGTACAGCGTGCGTTCAAGCAGCGCGCCGATGGCCATCGTGGCCAGGACCGCCAGCGGCACGGCCAGGAAGAAATGCACGCCCGCGCGCTGGATGAACCAGAGCGCGATGTAGCCTCCGATCATGGCGAAGGCCGAATGGGTCAGGTTGACCACGCGCATCACGCCCAGCGTGATGGTCAGGCCGACCGATATCAGGAACAGCATCATGCCGTAGGCGATACCGTCCACGGCAAGGCTGAGGAAAGTGGCGAGCGTCGAAGTCATGCGTCATCCGGCGCGAGGAAGAAGGGAACGGACGCGGCGCCAGGGCCGCGCCCGCGCGGGAATTACTTGTTGATCTCGTGCCAGGGGTCTTTCACGGCGGGATAGGTGTGGAACACCTTGTTGCCGAGCTTGCCGTCGATCTTCTCGACCTTGCGCATGTAGACGTTCTGGACGATCTCGCGGGTACGCGGATCGATGCTGACCGGACCACGCGGACTGTCCCACTTGTAGCCCTTGATCGCGGCCATGGCCTTGTCGCCGTCCTTCACGCCGCCAGTGGCGCGCACCATCTGCTCGATCAGCCGCATGCCGTCGTAGGCCGCCACCGACGCGACGCTGGGCAGTTCGTCCTTGCCGTACTTGGCCTTGTAGGCGGTCACGAACTCCTTGTTCAACGGCGTATCCAGGTAGGGCGAATAGTGCAGCGCCGAGGTCAGGCCGATCGCGGCGTCGCCGATGGGGGCGATATCCTCTTCCTGCGCCTCGTTGGTCACCAGCAGCGTGATGCCGGCCTTGTCCAGCTCGCGTTCCTTGAAGCTGCGGATCATGCCGGCCGACATGGGGCCCACCGGCATGAACATGAACACCGCCTGCGGCTTGAGGTCGCGCACGCGCTGCAGGTAGCTGGAGAAATCGGTGGTGCCCATGGGCACCTTGATCTCGCCCACCACCTTGCCGCCCAGCTTGGCGAAGGTCTGGCCGAAGGCCTCCAGCGCGTCGTGGCCCGGCGCGTAATCGGCCGCCAGCACCACGGCGTTCTTCATGCCCTGGTCATAGGCCCACTGCACCAGCGGGATGCTGACCGTCCATTGCGTGAAACCGGCGCGCACATAGTATTGCGACTTGTCGGTCACGCTGGACGTGCCCGAGTTCAGGATGACGTAGGGCGTCCTGGTCTGGTTGATGACATCGACCGCGCCCAGCACCGTGGGCGTGAAGACGCCGCCGATCAGGTACTGCACCTTGTCGCGCACCACCAGTTCCTGCGACAACTGGCGCGCACGCTGGGGATTGGAACCGGCCTCGTCGCGCGACAGCACCGTGATGGTGTGCTCGCCGAACTTGCCGCCGCGCTGGGCCAGGTACAGGTCGACGCCGCGCTGATACTCCCGGCCCCACCAGGTGTAGGCGCCCGAGAACTGGCTCAGCAGGCCGACCTTGATTTCCGCCGCGGCGGCCGTTCCCGCCGCCGCCACGGCCGCGGCGGCGCACAGCAGCCCCGCCACGCGTTTCCCGATTCGCATAGTCTCTCTCCTTGGCGCGCTGCGCCTATCGTCGGTGGTGTTGCGATGTAATGGTGTAGCTAAGGCACAGTGGATCCGGCTCCGCTGGTCCGCCAGTGCCGCCCCCACGGGACCCGGCGCCGGGCCGCCCCAAGGCGGGTCCCGGCCCCCTCGGGGGGTTGCCGCGTAGCGGCTGGGGGCTCACCATGCTGGGCGCGCGAAGCGCGTACGGGGGTCTTCTACCTAGCGTCCGGGACCAGCCGTGTCTTCATGAATTCCTCGAAACTCTCGCCGCGCATGATGGCGTAGATCTCGAGATTGGTTTTCTTGACGACCCGGCCGAACTTCTCGAGCACGAAGAAGTTGACGCCGTGCTGGATCAAGCCGAGCCAGTCGCGCGCCCGCACCAGGGCTTTTTCCTCTTCCGTCAACCCGGCGGCATCCATCGTGCCCTCCTCGTCGGCGATGAAGCGCGCGCGCCAGTCGGCGCCTATCATGTTCCAGAAAAAGCGATTGATCTTCAGCGTACGGTTGCTGATGCGCAGGTCGAACGCGTAGGTGCCGGGAATCTGCTCGATGCCTTCCAGTTGCGGATTCATCGCGCGCTCCTCAGGCCACGGCCGCGGCGGCCGGGCCGGCCTGCCGGGCGACGGGCTCGCCTTCTTCGTACAGCACCACCGTCATCGCCGTGGTGGTGGCCAGGTAGTAGTTCTGGTGCAGCTTGCGCAGCGGACCGGTGCCCAACGCGCCGCGCATGGACAGCCACATGATCTGCTCCACGCTCTCGGCGCCGCCCAGGCGCACGTAGTCGGCATGCTTCATCCGCAGCAGCGCCTCGGGATCTTCCTCCAGCAGGCGCAGGAACTCCATGTCCCACTCGGTATTGTTGAAGCCGGTGCGTTCGCCATGGACCTGATGCGACAGGCCGCCGGTGCCGACCACCACTACTTTCAGGTCCTCGGGATAGGATTCCACCGCGCGGCGCACGGCCTGCCCCAGGCGATAGCAACGGCGCGCCGTGGGCAGCGGATATTGCAGCACGTTGATCGCGACGGGCACCACGGTGCCCGGCCAGTCGGGCTGGTGCGGCCAGAGCAACGGCAGCGGCGAGGCACAGCCGTGGTCGATGGGCTTGTCCTGGAAGACGGTGATGTCGAACTCGTCGTTCACCAGGGACTCGGCGATGTGGGCCTGGAAATCGACGTTGCCGCGGATGGCGGGCAGGTTGCGCAGGCCCGCGCCCTCGTCGGCGATGGGAAAGCTTGCCCCCACCCCCAGCGCGAACGTGGGATACATGTCGAAGAAAAAGGTCGTGCAGTGGTCGTTGTAGAAGAACACCAGCACGTCGGCCTGCTTCTCGGCCAGCCAGGCAGCCACCGGCTTGTAGCCGTCGAACAGCGGCGCCCAGGCCGGATCGTTCTGCTTGCCCTTGTCATAGGCGACGCCTATGGTCGGCACGTGCGAGCTGCCGATGCCGCCGATGATTCTTGCCATGATGCGTGCTCCGTCTGATAGGAAGGCGGCGCGGCCGCATCGCCATGCGCCACCAGCCCTTTTTTATGCGTAGCGGAGATTATATGGGATCCCAAAATAAAGCAATCAAGGGTTTTTTCGGGTTTAGGCGCCTGCTTGGGATCCAATACGGGATCCCAAACGAGTCTTATACTTGCACCCACCTCGCCAGCCGCGAGGCAACCGCATCATCACTCAGGGAGCACGCATGCAGCAGACCACGACCATGCTGCATATTCGTGAAATGATCCTCCGGGGCGAACTCGCGCCGGGAGAACGGGTACGGGAAGCCGACCTGGCCGAACGGCTGGGCACCTCGCGCACGCCCGTGCGCCAGGCCCTGCCCGCGCTCGCCCAGGAAGGCCTGCTGGTGCCATCCGGCGCCCGTGGCTTCGCGGTACGCGCCTTTTCCGCCCGCGAAAGCACGGAGGCCCTGCACGTGCGCGCCGCGCTGGAGGGGCTGGCGGCGCGCGCGCTGGCCACCAACGGCGCCAGCGCGGAACTGCTGGCCGAACTCAAGGACTGCCTGGCTCAGGGCGACCGCATCTTCACCGAGCGCAAACTATCGGACGACGACGAGATCCGCTATGCGGAAATGAACGCGCGCTTCCATACGCTGATCCTGGAAGGCGCCGACATGCCCCTGCTGGCCAGCCTGGTCAGCCGCTGCAACATCGTGCCGTTCACCGATCCGCTCACGCTGGCGTTCGACACGCAGAGCCGGGACATGATGTTCAACTTCCTGTTCTACGCCCATCGGCAGCACCATGCCATCGTCACCGCCATAGAAAGCGGGCAGGCCGACCGCGCCGAAAACCTGTTCCGCGAGCACGCCTACACCCAGGTCCAGAGCCAGGGCGCGGATTTCGAGAAGGAAGCGGGACTGACCTCGGCCGCCGAAGCCCGGCACCAGCCCCGGGGCCCGAGGCTGGTGTAGGGCCCTAGACCTGGGAGTAGACCGCCAGCGCGCCGCCCACGGCGAAGAGCCCCATGACGGCGCGCCGCACGATCGGGTCCAGCGTGCGGCACTCCACCAGCCGGTGGAAGGCGGCACCGCCGGCGACGCTGACTAGTACCGCCAGCCCCATGCCCAGCGCATTGGCCGAGGCCTGCTCCGGGAAGAAGTGGAACACCAGGGCGCTGACCACCAGGCACAGCGGAAAGTGCACCAGGAACACCGAATAGGAGATGCGCGCGAGCCGGCTCAGGACGCCGGGCACGGCCACCGTCTCCAGCCAGCCCGCCTGGCGGGCCGCGCCCAGCAGCAGCATGATGGCCGCCGCCACGACGATGCGTTCACGGAAATCCGTGACCAGCGCCGCGGCCACCACCCCGGCCATGGCCAGCAGCCACAGGCCGCCCTTGGGTCGGCCGGTCAGCCAGTAGGCGCAGCACCCCAGGCCGTAGTAGGCGAAGAAATACAGCGCGGTCTCGTCCCAATAGGGATTGCGGTTGAAGACGAACAGCGACGCCAGCGTCAGTCCGCCGATCGCGGCGGCGCCCAGCCACCGCCAGGTGGGACGCCGCACGCCGATCCAGCGAGACAGCCCCAGCAGCAGCGCCATGACGCTGAACAGCTGGAAATCGATGCCCACGTACCAGACACCCGCCGACAGCGACTCCTGGCGCAAGAGGCCGTTGCTCAGCAGCACGTGGGCCGCCAGTTGCGGCGCCGTGGGCGTATCCGGGATGGAGTCGTGTTCCATCCAGGCCCGCGCCAGCGCGGCGCAGCCCATGGCCAGCACCAGCGCCGCCATGAAGGGCACGGCCAGCCGGAAATACCGCCGCTTGATCGCGGCCAGGGGCTGCTCCACCCGCGACACGCCCGCCGGGGCGAAGGCACGCGCGGCCAGGAATCCCGACACCACGAAGAACGCCATGACGGCCATCCTGCCGTAGTGCATCAGCGCATCCAGCACGCGCGGCATGAGCGGGTGGGCGATCTCGGACATGGGGCCGTAGAAGGCCAGGTGATGAAGCACGATGGCCAGGCAGGCGACGGCCTTGATCGCATCGATCAGCGGCATGCGGGAGGAAGGGGCGGACATGGCCTATGGGAGTGGCGAACCGGCGTTCGACGCGACGCCTGTGTTCCGGGGTGGCGCGTATCTTAGCGCCGGGCGCCGCACCCGGCGCGGGGAAACGGCTTTTTTACAACACCCTTCGGCACGGGCGGCACGCCGCTTGCGTCGGCGCCAGTCCGCCTACGACCAGGGAGCCGACATGAAACTCCAGGACAAGATCGCTTGGGTGACCGGCGCGGACAGCGGCATCGGCCAGGCGGTGGCCGCGACGTTCGCCCGCGAAGGTGCCGATGTGCTGGTTCACTATCACCGGGATGAAGCAGGAGCCAACGCCACGGCCTCGCAGGTGCGGGCAGCCGGGCGGCGCGCCGAGGTCTTGCAGGCGGACTTCTCCGACTCCGCGCGCGCGCAGGCGTTCTTCGAACAGGCCCACGCAAGGATGGGAGGCCTGCACGTGCTGGTGAATAACGCCGGCGCGGGCGCCACGCGCCAGGATTCGCTGGAGATCCCGCCCGACGAATTCTCGTGGATGCTGAACATCAATCTCGTATCGCCCTGGCTGCTGTGCCAGGCGGCCGCCCGCCGCATGGTGTCCACCGGCGGCGTCATCATAAATATTACGTCGGTACATGAAGAAATTTCCCTGCCCGGCAGCGCGGCCTACGACGCGTCCAAGGCGGGATTGCGATCGGTCACGCGGACACTGGCGCTCGAGCTGGCCTCGCGCGGCATACGCATCAACAATGTCGCGCCGGGCATGATCGCCACACCCATGACGCAGGACCGCCTGAAAGATCCCGCGCAGGCACGCGAGTCGGCCTCGCAGATCCCGCAGGGGCGGCCGGGCCAGCCGCAGGAAGTGGCCAACGTGGTGCTGTTCCTGGCCTCGGACGAGGCCAGCTACGTGACGGGCAGCAGCTACTTCGTCGACGGCGGCCTGATGCGCAACCTGGGCGGCACCTGATCCCCGGCGGCTAGCGCCAGGCCGCGAGATCCGCCGCCTCCAGCGGCTTGGCGAACAGATAGCCCTGCCCCAGCGCCACGCCGCGATCGCGCAGATAGGCGGCCTGCGCCTCGGTCTCGATGCCCTCGGACACCACCGCGAGGTTCAACCGCCGGGCCAGGTCGATGAGGGTGTCCAGCACCACGGCGCGGATCGAACCGGTCCCGATGCCGCGTATGTACGAACGGTCGATCTTGAGATGATCGACAGGAAACCGGTCCAGACAGGCCAGGGAATTGTGGCCGGTACCGAAATCGTCCAGCGACCATAGGGCGCCCAGTGCACGCGCCTGCGCCATGTTGTGCCGGACCAGCGGACTGTCGGGCAGGCATTCGCGCTCGGTCAGTTCGAGTACGACCACGGGCCGGTCGGGACCAAGCCGGCCCATGAAACGGCGGATGTCCTCGGCGAACGCCTGCGTAGCCAGGTACGAACCGCTGATGTTGACGGCCAGGCGATGCTGGGCCCCCAGCCCCAGGCTGACGGCGTCGCGGGCAACCAGGTCGAGGATGTGGCGAGTCAGTTCGGCCATCAGGCCGCGGCTCTCCGCCACCGGAATGAACCGATCGGGCGGCACGCCGCCCCGGCCCGGCCGGTGCCAGCGCACGAGCGCCTCGACCCCACTGAACGCCAGGGTGTCGAGCGCGACGATGGGCTGGTACACCATGCGGAATTCGCGCCGGCGGATGGCGCGCTGGATCGCACGGGCAGACAGGAACCTGCGCGCGCAGTGGCCCCAGAACAGCACGGCACTACAAAGGAAACGCGGTACGCGGGGCCTGATGGACATCGACCACCCCAATATTGATCATGGCGGCCAGTTTCCATCCACCAATCGGTCAGGACAAGTCACATCCCATCCGATAAACAGATATCTATTTTTCAGCGGAAACATACGGTCCCGCCGTTCCGGGAAGGCGAGTGACCCTTTTAATAGTGCCATTATTAGAATGTTTAAAACATTCTAGGAATAGAATGTTTCGCGGCTCATCCTTATGCGTACGGCTCTTGCGCCGGTATCGATGCGGCCTTCCTTGTTCTTTCCGGGGGCAAGCTCATGTTCGAACTCATCGAGACGCTTCATTGGGGCGCCGTCTTCCAGATCATCCTGATCGACATCCTGCTGGGCGGCGACAATGCCATCGTCATCGCCCTGGCCTGCCGCAACCTGCCGCCCCGGCAACGGATCAAAGGCATCCTGTGGGGCACCGCGGGCGCCATCCTGCTGCGCGTCCTGCTGATCGCCTTCGCGCTGGCGCTGCTGAGCATGCCCTTCCTGAAGATCGTGGGCTGTGCGCTGTTGATCTGGATAGGCATCAAGCTGCTGGCCCAGGACAAGGACGCGCACGGCGACATCGACGGCGGCACGTCCGTCTTCGGCGCCATCCGGACCATCATCATCGCCGACTTCGCCATGAGCCTGGACAACGTCATCGCCATCGCCGGCGCGGCCGAGAGCGCCCATCTCGGACACCAGCTGTACTACGTGATCTTCGGCCTGTGCGTCAGCGTGCCCATCATCGTCTGGGGCAGCACGCTGGTCCTGAAGCTGATAGACCGCTTCCCCGTGATCGTCACGCTGGGCGCGGGCATGCTGGGATGGATCGCCGGCGGCATGCTGATCAGCGACACCTTCGTCGTCGAACACCTGGGCGAACCCGGCCCCATGGTCGAACTGGCGGTGGAGATCGTGGCCGCGCTATCCGTCATCGCCGTGGGCAAGTGGCTGGTCATGCACCGGCGGCACCAGCCGTCCATCGGCTAGGCGGCGGGGACGGCACATATCGAAGATGCAAACCGCGCAGGCGCAAGCGTGCGACGCTACAGGTGGAAATCGCCGGCGGCTTCCGGCTGGTAAAGCACTTTCTCGATGCAGATACGGCGGGTCCGGTCCGAAATCCGCCAGTCGATGGCATCGCCCTCCTGGTAGCCCAGGATCGCGGCGCCGACGTCGGAGCACACCGACAGTTTCCCGGCGCTGCCGTCCGCGTCCTCGGGGTAGACCAGGGCGACTTCCACTTCCTCGTCGTCCAGGTGCAGCAAGGCCCTGGAGTTCATCGTGACGACATTGCGCGCCACTTGCCGCGAATCGACGACGATGGCTCGTTCGATCTCGTGCTCGAGGTCGACGACAGCCGGCCCCTGTTCGAACCCGACCAGGCTGCTGAGCCGGGCCTTGTCGATTTCGGTGATGTAGATGTCGGTGGAGTCGCCCACGGCGTTTTCGCGCAGCAGCCGGAGATAGCGCTCGAATGTCATGGAAAATGACTTCAGCGTGGGCGTTTCGCTTTCAAGCAGGAAGCCGCAGCGCAGGAAGGCTTTCAACGAGCGCGCGTTGTCCGGGTGGACCTTGGCGATGAGTTTCTCGGCCCGCATGTCGAAGAAGGCGAGCTTCATGCCTTCGAGGATGGCGCTGGCGCCAAGCTTGCGGCCCCAGTTGTCGCGATTGCCGATGACCAGGACGATCTCGCAGTCCGGACCGGTCTTGACGAGACGCACGAACCCCACCGGCACGTCATGCCGGTCGTAGGCCATGAAGAACCGGCCGCCCTGGTTGAACAGATGGGTCAGGATCGGCAACTGAACCCGGCCGATGACCTGTTCGATGAACCGGGAGACGTGGCGCGAATCGCTCAGGTAGCGGATGACGCGCTCATCTTCCAACCAATCCATCAGCGTCAGCGCGTCTGCCCGAGTGATCTCTGGACACAGCGAAATGAAAGGCTTGTTCATATCTTCACCACATGTGGTTGCAAGAATGAAAGCCCTTCATGGCCACGGCCATGACGGTTCTTTCGAGGGTCCTTCGACGGCGTTGCTCATTCCAGAAGCTACGAGCCATGCCTGACAGGCGTTGCCGCAAAAGAAAAAACGCCCTAGGCCGCATAGCGGCTAAGGCGTTGATTTCGAATTCTGGTGGGCTGTGAGTGGCTCGAACACTCGACCTACGGATTAAGAGTCCGCTGCTCTACCAACTGAGCTAACAGCCCTGCAAAGAAGAAAGATTATAGCGGTTTTTTTGATTGCCCCGCAACTCCCCCCAGACATCCCGCACCGCTGGGTAGAATCGCCCTATCCCCCTTCCGACCGATCCCATGCAGACACGACGCCCACGCCCCTGGACCGCCCTCGCCCTGCTGTGCCTGGCCCTCTGGATGTCGCGGCCAGCCGGCGCCGCCGCCCCCGCGCCCGCCGCCGTGACGCCCGCCCAGGCGCGCCAGGTCCTGGACCTGCTGCGCGACGATGCCCGGCGGGCGGAACTGGAACAGACGCTGGGCGTCATCGCCGAAGCGACGCAGCAACAGGCGGCCGCACCCTCCGCGCCCGAAGTCCCCGCCGCGCTGGAGAAGGACGGACTGGTCGCCCAGGCCTTCACGCAGGCGGGCAGCTGGGTGCACTCGGCGCTGGACGAGCTGCGGCTGACGGGCGCGACGCTGTTGTCGCTGCGTTCCGCGGGCGCCTGGTGGCAGTACTACCTCGGCACGCCCGAGGCCCGCGCGGCCACCTTCCAGGGCCTGGGCACCATCCTGCTGATCCTGGCCGCGGCCCTGGGCGTGGAAGCCGGGATCGGGCGGCTGCTGCGCCGGCCGCGCGCGATGCTGATGGCCTACGCGGAACGCCGGCACATTCCGGACACGGTCCCGCCCTCCGCGCCGGACGCCGACACGGAAACGCCCGCCGAGCCCGACCAGCACCTGCGCATCGTGCGCCGGCTGCCCGCCGCGCTGGCGCATGCCATCCTGACCCTGGTGCCGCTGGCCGGCTTCCTGGTCGTGGCGACGGTATTGATGACGCTGTTCGGCGCGCCGACCGCCGATTTCTATCCGTTCATCCTGCCGCTGATCGCCGCCTATCTCGCCATGCGCCTGACGATGGCCGCGCTGCGTCTCCTGACCTCGCCGTCGGCCGCCTGCCTGCGCCTGTCGCGGCTGGGCGACGAAGCGGCGCGCTACCTGGACACGTGGCTGCGGCGCGTGGTGGCGGTCGGCGCCTTCGGCGTGGCCGCGACCGAGATCGCCTATCTGCTGGGGGCCGGCGACGACGCGCGCAACGTGCTGTCCAAGCTGGTGGGCCTGGCCGTGCACGTGATGCTGATCATCATGGTGGTCCAGCGGCGGCGCCAGGTCTCGCGCTGGATACGCGGGCCGGAACGCGAGGGACTGCGAGTGGTGCTGGCCAATGTCTGGGCACCCACGGCCATCGCGGTGATCGCCGGCCTGTGGGCGGTATGGGCGCTGGGCACGGCCAGCGGACTGTCGCAGCTGCTGCACTACGTCTGGGGCACGGCGCTGGTCATGCTGGCGGCCACCGTGCTCAGCATGATCCTGCTCGGGGCGCTGGACCGCGCTTTCTACAGCGACGCGCCCGCGGGGGGCGACGGCCAGCCGGGCCGGCGGCCCTACCAGACGCTGGCGCAGCGCGTGGTGATGATCCTGGTATTCGTCGCCACGGCGATCGCGCTGCTGGAGGTCTGGGGCGTGCGCGCGCTGGACTGGTTCGAGACCGGCACGGTGGGCCGCAGGCTGGTCTCGGCCACGGCCACCATCGCGGTGTCGTGCATCCTGGCGCTGGTCGCCTGGGAAGCCGCCAACCTGTCGATCAACCGGCGCATGGAGCGCTGGACCCGGGCCGGCGACCTCGCCCGCGCGACGCGGCTGCGCACGCTGGTCCCCATCCTGCGCACGACGCTGTTCATCGTGATCGCGCTGATCGTGCTGTTCACCGCGCTCAACGAGCTGGGCATCAACATCGCGCCGCTGCTGGCCGGCGCCAGCATCATCGGCGTGGCCATCGGCTTCGGCTCGCAGAAGCTGGTGCAGGATTTCATCACCGGCATCTTCCTGCTGATGGAGAACGCGATGCAGGTGGGCGACTCGGTCACGCTGGCCGGCGTGTCGGGCACGGTCGAGTATCTGTCCATACGGACGGTCCGGCTGCGCGCGGGCGACGGCTCGCTGCACGTGGTCCCGTTCAGCGCCGTGGGCACGGTCTCGAACAGCAACCGCGGCATCGGCAACGCCTCGGTGCGGGTCAGCGTAAGCGCCGATTCGGACCTGGACGAGGTCATGGCCGCGATCCGCAACGTGGGCGAGGAAATGCGCAACGATCCCAACCTGGGTCCGCTGATGCTGGCCGACCTGGACCTGTGGGGCGTGGATCAGGTGGACGGCGCCTCGGTCACGCTGGCGGGGCAGATCCGCACGCTGGATCGCGGCAAGGCCGCGGTGCAGCGCGGATTCAACCAGCGCATCTATCGCCGTTTCAAGCAGTTGGGGATAAAGTTTGCCAATCCGCAGGCCAGCTTCGTCCGCCGCCTGGATGGCGACGGACCCCAGGTTTCGGTGCCGCCACCGTCGGCGGGCGGCGCCGCCGGGGCGTAAGGCCCGGGCATGACTCTTGCCGACTCGACCACGCGACAATTTGCGGGAGCATGGCATGAAGACTGAACCCAAGAACCGTTCGGAGAAGGATCCGAAGGACAAGGCCAAGCAGTCCGACGAAGGGCTGCCGACCTACCAGGAACTGCTGGACGATTCGCTGGAGGATACCTTCCCGGCCAGCGATCCGATCTCGCCCGGGGCCGCCGCCCATGCCGAGAAGGAAGTCCGTACCGACAAGGACGACAAGGACTGGAAGCTCAAGCCCAGCCATCCCAAGAAATAGCCATCGTCAGGCGGGCCCGTTTCCTGCTGAAGTCCCGGACCGGGCCCGATGCGGCCCGGTTCATTCGGACTACCCAGGAGACGAAGATGGCCCGAGATGTGACGACAGTACTGAACGACTTGGTCGAGACCTGCAAGGACGGCGAGTACGGCTTTCGGCAAGCTGCCCAGGACGCCCACGATCCCGAGTTGAAGACGCTTTTCTCCCGGCGCGCGAGCGACTGCTCGACGGCCGCGGCCCAGTTGCAGGAGCAGGTATCGGCACTGGGCGACGAGCCGGAAGAAGGCGGCACCGCGGCCGGCGCGCTGCACCGTGGCTGGCTGGGATTGAAATCGGCGGTGGCGGGAAGAACGGATCTCGCCATCCTGGAGGAGTGCGAACGCGGCGAGGACGTCGCCAAGGGCCGCTACCAGGCTGCCCTGCGCGAGGAACTTCCGCCTCAGCTCCTGGCACTCATCCAGTTGCAATATGAAGGCGTCGTGCGCAACCACGATCAGGTGAAGGAACTGCGCGACCGGATGCGCGCGCACGCCTGACCGGAAAGGCGGCCTGCGGGCCGCCTTTTCGCTAGCGTCGCTCCAGAGAGGCGGCCCGCGCCAGATTCTGGATCAATCCCACCAATTGCGGAAACTCCACCGGCTTGGCCAGGTAGACCTGGAAGCCGGCGGCCAGCGCGCCGATACGATCCTCGCACCGGCTGGCCGAGGTCAGCGCGACCGCGGGAGTAGGCGAAGGAAAACGGTCCGGCTCGCCGCGTTCGAGTTCGCGGATGCGGGCCAGCGTGTCGCTGCCATCCATGCCGGGCAGGGTCATGTCGCTGACGATGACATGGGGAAGCTCCCCCGGGCCGGTTCGGCGCAGATGCTCCAGGGCCGATGCGCTGGAGTCGCACGCCACCACCGCGCCCCCTGCCTGTTGCAAGGAATCGGCCAGCGCGGCTCGCGCCTCGGCGTGCCCCTCGACCAGCAGGATGCGTATGTCACGCAGCATGCCGGCGGACACGCCGGCCGCTTCGGGTCGCACGGCCGGCACGGGCGCCTCGCCATCGCCGGCCAGCGGCAGGTAGATCGAGAAAACCGCGCCTTGCCCCTCGCCTCCGCTCTGGGCGGCCACCCTGCCGCCCTGCAATTCGGCCAGGTGCCGCACCAGCGTCAATCCCAGGCCCAGGCCGTCCGGGCGGCGAGCGCGAAAAGCGTCGAGCTGGCGGAAAGGATCGAACAGATAAGGCATGACGTCGGCCGCGATGCCCTTGCCGGTATCGCCGACGGCGATGCGCACCTCGTCCTGCGTCGCTTCGACCCGCACCGCGACCTGGCCGTCGGGCTGGCTGAACTTGATGGCGTTGCCCAGCAGGTGCCCGACCATCTGCTCGATGCGCTCGGCGCTGCCCCAGACCCGGATCTCGCCCGGCGGCAGTTCGGCACGCAGGCTCACGTTGCGTTCGGCCGCCTTCGGGGCGGCGCGGGCGATCGCGCGTTCGACGATGGGCCCCAGCGCCTCCATCGCCATCGAAAGCTGAAGCCGTCCCGTCATGGCATGCGTGGCGTCGAGCAGTTCGTCGATCAGTCCGACCTGCTGCTGCACGCCGGTCCTGATGCCCGCCAGCGCGCGCGCGATCGTGGGCACGCCGGCATCGACCCGGCTCTCCAGCACGTGAGCCCAGCTCTGGATGCCGTTGAGCGGAGACCTCAATTCGTGGGAGACCATGGATAGAAACTGGTCGCGTATCCCGATCGCGGTTTCCGCCTGGGTCCGGGCCGCCTGTTCGCGCAGGAGCAGCGTGTCCTGCTCTACCTGGACGCGCACCCAGGCGCTGGTGTCGAAAGTGGAAGCCACCGCGCGCCGGCCGTCACCATCGGCCACGACGCGAGCGCGGAAGTGGCGCGTGGAGGAGCCGGTATCGATGCGGTAGTCGAAGGTCTGCGGCACCCCCGTGGCCAGCGCGTCGGCCACCGCCTGTTCGTATGCCGATGCGATATAGGGCGCCACGCCCAACTGCCGCGCGGTCTTGCCGGCGAAGACGGCGGGCTCGATGCCGAACAGCTCGCCGGCCGCGCGGTTCGCGTACACGTAGCGCAAGGAGGCGTCGTAGGCGACGACGGCATGGGGCAGCAGGTCCAGCAATTGCCGTCCGTCGGGCTCTTCCTGGGCGGACGGGCTAACCGCGGCGAACTCGCGCCACGGCAGGCAGGTACCGCTGAATCCCACGAACTGCTGATTGGCCTCCAGGCTGGGCTGCGCTTGCGTATGCGCATCCACCCACCGTCCGTCGGCAGTGGCCAGTCCGTGCACCACCTCGAAGGGCGCGGC
Source organism: Pigmentiphaga sp. H8 (assembly GCF_003854895.1). Classification (NCBI taxonomy): domain Bacteria; kingdom Pseudomonadati; phylum Pseudomonadota; class Betaproteobacteria; order Burkholderiales; family Alcaligenaceae; genus Pigmentiphaga; species Pigmentiphaga sp. H8. The sequence goes on from NZ_CP033966.1 coordinate 4,409,835, forward strand.
ATCGGCGGCTCCTTTGGCGACGGCGGCACGGACCCGGTCGCGCTGGTCGGCGGGCACGCAGGCCAGCCAGCCCCAGCCCAGGGCCGCCTTGGCGGGCTGCCCCGTCAGGCGGGTCCAGGCCGGATTCACATACAGCCACTCCCCTGTCTCCGAGGCTGACCAAAGTACGCCCGGCGCGTGCTCGGCCAATCTGCGATAAGAGGAATCGGGCGGCCCGGCCGCCTGCGAAACGCGTCTTGCAACCATGTTCAACCGCGGAAAAGGAACTGTGGGTTCATCGGGACCATTCCCCCTCGTAGCCCTCTTCCACGTCCTCGGGCGTCCGGATGAAGAAGGTGGCGAGAAAGGCCCCCAGCGAAACCAGGAACAGGACGACGGCGATGTTCGCGGCACTGGCCGCGAAGTCGCTGAATCCCGCGACGGCAACCAGCAAGGGAATCACGAAAAAGATAGTAGCCCAGCGCAACATGGTTCTTCTCCTTGGCTTTCCCGTAAAACTCGTCCCGCTGATGGCGGGTTCTGTCTTGGCGACGCGGTAAGCGTCGTGCCGGAAACAACGAGCACGTTCCGTACCATGCCGGCCTTGCCCGTTGAAAAGCCTGTCGCGCTGGGTAGGCGCAGGGGTGTTTATAAGATTTGCATGGCCTCCCACCCTACCTCAGGTAAGAATTACATGTAAATCTTGCAAGCTGCCTTCCCCGGCTACAAGTTCTACACTGGAGCCTGATCCGGGAGCCCCTTCATGGACCTGTCCGACCTTGCCGCGGTGCTGGCGCGCCGCTATGACGACGAACTGATTCCCCTGTTGGCCGACTACGTGCGCATCCCCGCCAAGTCGCCCATGTTCGATGCCAGTTGGGCCGAGCACGGCCATCTGGCCGCGGTCGTGGAGGCGGCGGCGAAGTGGGCGCGCGCTCAGCCGGTTACCGGACTGCACGTCGAGATCGTCGCCATCCCGGGACGCACCCCCTGCCTGTATTTCGAGGCGCCGGCCACCCAGGGACTGGGCGGGGACCGCACCGTGCTGTTCTACGGCCATCTGGACAAGCAGCCCGAAATGACCGGCTGGCGCCAGGACCTGGGTCCGTGGACGCCGAAGATCGAGGACGGGAAGCTTTATGGACGCGGCAGCGCGGACGACGGCTACGCCATCTACGCCGCCCTGGCCGCGCTGGCCGCGATGGATGCGCAGGACATTCCGCGCCCCCGCTGCGTGGGACTGATCGAGACCTGCGAGGAAAGCGGCAGCTACGACCTGCCCGCCTATCTCGACCTGCTCGCCCCGCGCATCGGCCCGCCCACGCTGGTGGTGGGGCTGGATTCGGGCTGTGGCAACTACGAGCAGTTGTGGGTGACCACCTCGTTGCGCGGGCTGACCGGCGGCGTGCTGACGGTGGAAATCCTGGACGAAGGCGTCCACTCGGGCATGGCCAGCGGCCTGGTGCCGTCCTCGTTCCGGGTCGCGCGCCAGTTGCTCAACCGGATCGACGATCCGGCCACCGGGCGCGTGCTGCTGCCCGAACTCCATGCCGGCATCCCGGATGAGCGCCTGGCCCAGGCCCGCACGGCGGGCGCCATCCTGGGCGACCAGGTGTGGAAGCAATTCCCCTGGGTGGGATGCTCGCACGGCGCCGACGGCCATGCCCACGCCCAGCCCACCACCACCGACCCGGTCGAAGGCATCCTGAACCGCACCTGGCGGCCGGCCCTGTCCGTGACCGGCGCGGCCGGCCTGCCGTCCATCGACGCCGCCGGCAACGTGCTGCGTCCCAAGACCTCGCTCAAGCTCAGCATGCGCCTGCCGCCCACGGTGGACGCCGAACGCGCGACGCATGCGATAAAAGCCGCGCTGGAAAAGGACCCTCCCTACCAGGCCCGGGTCAGGTTCGAGAGCGAGGGCGGCGCCGGTGGCTGGAACGCTCCGCCGACCGCCCCCTGGCTCGCGCGCGCTGGACGCGGCGTCGCAGTCGGCATTCGGGCAAGGCACGGCCTGGATAGGCGAAGGCGGCACCATTCCCTTCATGGGCATGCTGGGCGAGAAATTCCCCGAGGCCCAGTTCCTGATCACCGGCGTGCTGGGCCCCCGGTCCAATGCCCACGGGCCCAACGAGTTCCTGCACATTCCTTACGTGAAGAAGCTGACCGCGGCGGTGGCCCACGTCATCGCGCAGGTTCGCTAGCTCCGCGCGCGCAGCAGCCAGGTGGCGCAGAACAGCGCGGGAATCACCAGCAGCCCGTATGCCCAGGCATAGCCGGGCTGCCCGGCCGGGCCCGCCAGCGACGCCACGTAGCTGAACAAGGGCTGGCCCACCAATACGCCGAAATAGGTGAACAGCAGAGTCCCACCCGTGGCCGCGCCGGCCTGCCCCGCCGGCGCGCGCCGGGCGACCTCGGCCAGGAACACGCCGTTCCAGCCTATGGCCGAAGCGCCGAACACCACCGCGACGGCGGCCACCAGCACCCAGGGCGTGGCGGGCTGCAGCAAGGCGGTGGCGACGCAGCTTGCCGCCATCGTCAGGGCCAGCCCGCCCAGGACCTTGCGCGGCGGCGCCCAGCGGTCGGCCACGATGCCCCACAGGATCCGCCCGGCCACGCCCGCGACCTGCGACAAGGACAGGATCACACCCGCCGCGATCAGCGTCCATCCCAACGACAGGTTCAGGTAGGTCACCAGGTAAGCCGTGATCGCCAGCTGGATGAAGGAGAACAACAGCGAGCACACGGCCATGAGGCGCAGCGCGGGCGTGCGCCAGACCAGTCCGACCGGCCGCGCCAGGTCCTGCCAGCGCCACGGGGCGGCGGGCTCGCCCGGCACGTCCAGGCTGCGGCGCACGCTTTGCGCGACCAGCATGCACAGCAGGCAGGCCACCGCGCAAATGCCCAGTGCCCAGCGCCAGCCCAGCACGTGTTCGATCTGCGGACTGGCCAGCGCGGCCAGGACCCCGCCCAGCGGCACGCCGGTCTGCTTGATCGAGAACACCAGCGACATCCGATGGGCGGGCGTGCTGCGCATCAACAGGTAGGAACTGGAAGGCGTGATGGGGCCGTACCCGGCACCGATGATCAATGCGCCCAAGGCCGCGACCGTGGGGCCGCCGCTGCACAGCAGCCCCGTGCCCAGGCCGCACAGCAGCAGGGCCGCCTGGCTGCAGCGCACCGCTCCCAGGCGGGTGACCAGGGTACCGCCGATCACGCTGGTGAACATCGCCCCCAGGTAGACCAGGGCCATGTAGAAGCCGATGGCGCTGGAAGGCAGGCCGAGTTCGCGCGTGGCCACCGGGGCCACCACCGCCGGCGCGATGGTGGCGGCCGAGGCCAGCGACTGGATCGCCAGCGTGACGGCCAGCACCCACGCGGTGGAAGGCTGGCGTGGATCAGGCTTCATCCATGGCCTTCACGATGTGTTCCAGGACCTTGACCCGCGCGGTGCGCTTGTCGTCGTCGGCCACCACGATCCAGGGCGCGTGCGCGGTGTCGGTGCGCGCGATCATCTCGCGCGCGGCCGACATGTAGTCGTCCCACTTGCGCCGGTTGCGCCAGTCGTCCGGCGTGAGCTTGAAACTCTTGAACGGGGAATCGCGGCGCTCCTTGAAGCGGCGCAGTTGTTCCTCGCGCGAGACCGACAGCCAGAACTTCAGCACCACCGCGCCGCCGCGGCGCAACTGGTCCTCGAAGTCGTTGATCTCGTCGTAGGCGCGCCGCCACGTGGCGGGCGGAATCAGCGACTCGACCCGCTCGACCAGCACCCGGCCATACCAGGAACGGTCGAAGATGCACACACTGCCATGCAGCGGCAGATGCCGCCAGAATCGCCACAGGTAGGGATGGGCCAGTTCGTCGTCGCTGGGCGCGGAGATCGGCACGATATCGAAGTTCCGCACATCCAGCGCATGCGAGACACGCCGGATCGCGCCGCCCTTGCCGGCGGCATCCACACCCTCGAACACCAGCACCAGCGAGCGCTTGCGAAAGCGCTTGGCGCGTACCTGCTCCGACAAGCGCGCCTGCCAGCCGGCCAGTTGCCTTTCATAATCGACCTCGTCCAGCTTGCCCGCGCCCGGCATGGGCTCCAGCACCGCCTTGGACCTGCCGCCGGGGCGCACCCCCTGCAGCGGCGGCCGGCGCGGCGCGCGCGGCAGCGGCTCGCGCATCGCCTGCAACACGGCCGAGGCCGTTTCGACCGCGCGCAGCCGGGCATCGGCGCCCGGCACCACCCGCCACGGCGTATGGGCCGCGTCGGTGGCGCCCAGCACAATCTCGCCGGCCGTGCGCAGCCGGTCGAATTTCTTGCGCACCTTCAGGTCGGCCTCGGACACCCGCCAGGCCGTCGCGGGATCGGCCAGTTGCGCATCGATGCGGGCCACCTGCGCATCGCGCGACAGGTGATACCAGAGCTTGAGCATACGCACCCGCTCGCTGGCCAGCATGGACTCGAAGCGCAGGATCTCGGCCGCCATCGCCTCGATGCGGTCCATGTCAGGCTTTTTGCGCGCGGCCTCCTTGAACAGGGGCGCATACCAGGAGCCGAAGACGATCCCGGTCTGCCCCAGCGCGGGCAGCGCGTTCCAGTAGCGCCACATGGCCGGCCGCTGGGCCTCGTCCACGCTGGGGTCGCCAAAGGCCAGGGTGCGGATGTGGCGCGGGTCCATCCATTCGTTCAGCAGGTTGATCGCGGATCCCTTGCCCGCGCCGTCGACCCCCGCCACCACGATCAGCACGGCGCGGTCGCGCTGCTTCAGAAGCTCGTACTGCTGCTGGAGCAGTTCCGTCCGCAGCACGAGCTCGCGCCGCTCGTACTCCCGCTCGTCCATGGACGGGTCCCGCTCGGCTCGTTCGAACACGAAAAGCTCCCTGGTTCTGGCATCGCTCATCCTTTACCACAGTCGCTTGCAGGGACACAAGCCGATGCGTGGATGGCTTCTGCTAACCTGGAATCATCCAGGCCCGCAGGCCGGGCCGGCAGGCAAGGAGATGACCATGCAAACCCGTGTTGAAAAGGACACCTTCGGTCCGATCGACGTTCCCGCCGACCATTTGTGGGGCGCCCAGACCCAGCGATCACTGCAGTTCTTCGCGATCTCGCACGAGAAGATGCCCGTGCCGCTCATCACGGCCCTGGCCCAGGTCAAACGCGCCGCCGCCCGCGTCAACGCTGACCTGGGCCTGCTGGACGGCCGTACCGCCCATGCCGTCGAGGCGGCGGCCGACGAGATCATCGCCGGCCGCTGGCCGGACGAATTTCCCCTTAGCGTCTGGCAGACCGGCTCGGGCACGCAGGCCAACATGAACGTCAACGAGGTGCTGGCCAACCGCGCCTCGGAACTCCTGGGCGGCGAGCGGGGCGAGGCCCGGCTGGTCCACCCCAACGACCACGTCAACCGCGGCCAGTCGTCCAACGACGTGTTCCCCACGGCCATGCACGTGGCGGCGGCGCTGCAGATCCACGCCCGCCTGCTGCCTGCCCTGGCGCGCCTGCGCAAGACGCTGGGCGACAAGGCGCGGGCCTATGCCGACATCGTCAAGATCGGCCGTACCCACCTGCAGGACGCCACGCCCCTGACCCTGGGGCAGGAGCTGTCCGGCCACGAGGCCCAGTTGCTGCTGGCCGAGGAACAGATCCGCCACGCCCAGCGCAGCCTGTTGCAGCTGGCCATAGGCGGTACCGCCGTCGGCACCGGCCTGAATACCCATCCGGAGTTCGGCGCGAAGGTGGCCGCCGAGCTGGCCCGCGAAACCGGCCTGCCCTTCGAGTCGGCGCCCAACAAGTTCCAGGCGCTGGCCTCGCACGAGGGCCTGCTGTTCTCCCACGGCGCCCTCAAGACCCTGGCCGCCGGCCTGATCAAGCTGGCCAACGACGTGCGCTGGCTCGCCAGCGGCCCGCGCTCCGGACTGGGCGAGATCAGCATCCCCGAGAACGAGCCCGGCAGCTCCATCATGCCCGGCAAGGTCAACCCGACCCAGTCCGAGGCCCTGACCATGCTCGGCGCCCAGGTCCTGGGCAACGACGTCGCCATCAACATCGGCGGCGCCAGCGGCAACTTCGAGCTGAACGTCTTCAAGCCCATGCTGATCCACAACTTCCTGCAATCGGTCCGCCTGCTGGCCGACGGCATGGAAAGCTTCGAGAAGAACTGCGTGGCGGGCCTGGAACCCAACCGCGACCGCATCGCCGAACTGGTGGAACGCTCCCTGATGCTGGTCACCGCCCTCAATCCCCACATCGGCTACGACAAGGCCGCGCAGATCGCCAAGAAGGCCCACAAGGAAAACCTGTCGCTACGCGAATCCGCGCTGGCCCTGGGCTATGTGACGAACGAGCAGTTCGACGCCTGGGTCATCCCGAAAAACATGGTGTAGAGGCGAAGCCCCCCCCTACGCGCTTCGCGCGCCCCCCAGGGGGCGAAACCGGCGGACTGGCAAAGCCAGATCCGCGGTTTCCTGGGTCTAGGGAAACTATCTTGGATAGAAGCACGGTTGCTACCGCTGGCAGCCAGCGAAGCACCGGCGCCACCAACCAAGATAGCGGTACTAGACCCAGGATGCGGTGGATCCGGCTTTGCCGGTCCACCCGCATCGCCCCCTGGGGGGCGCGCGTCAGCGCGTAGGGGGGGGCTCCCGCTTTCCGCTGACGGCGGAACCGGCGTTGGCGGAAAGGCGGCTGAAGAAAAACACCGACATCATCATCGCGATGCCGATGACCAGGAAGCCGGGGATCACGTCGTAGGCATCGAGCGTGGTGGTACCGCGCGTGGCCATGCTGGCCTTGAGCGCGAAGGCGGCCACGGCCACGCCCAGGCTGATGGCCAGCTGCTGGACCGCGCTGGCCATGCCGGTGGCCCGCCCCATCTGCTCGGGGCCGATGTCGGCATAGGCCAGCGAATTGACCCCGGTCAGTTGCAGCGAGCGGAAGAACCCGCCCAGCAGCAGCACGATGATGATGACGGCATGCGGCGTGACCGAGGTGAACAGCACGCAGCCGATGATGGACGCCCCGGTCAGGAAGGCGTTGGCCACGAGCGTGCGGCGGAAACCGAAGCGCTTGATGATGGGGCTGGCGCTCATCTTCATCATCAGCGCGCCCAGCGCGCCGGCGAAGGTCAACATCCCGGCGGCGAAGGGCCCCATGCCGAACGCCACCTGCAATTGCATGGCCAGCAGGAAGGGCACGGCGCCGACCGCGAGCCGGCAGAGGTTGCCGCCCAGCAGCGCGATGGAGAAGGTCGGGATCTTCAGCAGGCGGAAATCCAGGATGGGGTGCGGCGAACGCTCCGCGTGCTTGACGTAAAGCAGCCCGCACACGCCGCCCAAGCCCAGCATCGCCAGCACCACGGGCGTCGACAGCACGCCATGGCCCACGGCTTCGAAGCAGAACACCAGCGTGCCCAGGCAGACGGCGGTCAGCAGGAAGCCGATGATGTCCAGCGGCTGCGGCTGGCCCGCCTCGGTATCGCGGATGTAGCGCAGCGCCAGGATCACGCCCAGGATGCCGATGGGCAGATTCATGAAGAAGATCCAGCGCCAGGAACCATACTCGACCAGGAAGCCGCCCACGGCGGGCCCGAAGATGGGCCCCAGCAGCGCCGGCATGCTGAGGAACGACATGGCGCGCACCAGTTCCGACTTGGACACGGTGCGCAGCAGCACGATGCGCCCCACCGGGACCATCATCGCCCCCGCGAATCCTTGCAGCATGCGGCCGGCCACCATCTGGCCCAGCGTTTGCGACAGACCGCACAGCGTGGAGCTGATGGTGAACAGCACGATGGCCGAGGCGAATACCTGGCGCGCGCCGAACCGGTCGGCGGCCCAGCCGCAGATGGGAACGAACACCGCGGCGCTGAGCAGATAGGCGGTGATCGCGACGTTGAGCCGGACCGGATCCTCGCCGAAGGAATGAGCCATGGCCGGCAGGGCCGTGGCGATGACCGTGGAGTCCAGCATCTGCATGAACAGCGCGCAGCCGACGATGAGCGGCACGACCATGGGGGCCAGCCGCTGCGTGATGCGGGCGATGAACGGGGAGTGATGGTTGGTGGACAAGGCCATGGCTGTCACTCCCCGAGATGCTGCAGGGCTTTGGCCGCGCGGCCGAGCGCGGCGCGGTCGTCGGGATCGAGCATGGCGATGCGGCCCGCCAGCCAGTCGGTGCGGCGCTTGCGCACCTCGGCCACCAGCTTGCGGCCAGCCGGCGTCACGGCCAGTCCGACGCGGCGCTTGTCCGTATGCAGGGTCTGGTCGCGCTGGATGTAGCCGCCGGCCTCGAGCTGCTTGACGTGATTGCTCATGCTGGCGGCGCGCATGTTCTCGCGATTGGCGAGATCGTTGACGCCTATGCCGGGCTCCTTGTCGATGGCCGAGAGCAGCATGACCATGAGCGGCGAGACGCCGAAGGCCTGGGTCTCGCGCCGCAGCAGCCTGTTCAGCCGCAGGATGGCCGGCCGCAATTGCGCGGCCAGGTCGATCGATTCGTTGCCGGTGGGGTCCAACATGGTCCTGGCGGGCGGGCGCGCGGGCGCTGCGCCCAATAAGTTAGTTAGTTGAACTAACTATATAGGCGGAGGCCGGGAATTGCAAGCCCCGCCGCGGGCCGGAGCCCGCGCCGCCGTCACATCACGGAGGATGCGCCGCCGTCCAGGTTGACGCTGGAGCCGGTCACGTAGCTGGCCGCCCCGGACGCCAGGAAGACGATGACGTTGGCGGCTTCCTCGGCCTCGCCCACCCGGCCCAGGGGGATGTCCTGGGCGAACTCGTGGTACAGGTCGTCGGCGTCGCGGCCCTTCGAGGCGGCGGCGCGCTCGTGCTGGCCGGCCTTGATCTTGCCGATGCAGACGGCGTTCACGAGGATGTTGTCGGCGGCGAACTCGCGCGACAGCGCCTTGGTCAGGGCCAACCCCGCCGCGCGCGACACCGAGGTCGGCATGGAGGTGGCGGCGGGCTGCTTGCCGCCTATGGTCGAGATGTTGACGATGCGGCCACCCCCTTGCTTCTTCATGTGCTGGACGGCCAGCCGCGAGCAGCGGATCGCCCCGTACAGCTTCAGTTCGAGATCGGCGTCCCAGTCGGCGTCGCTCATCTTCAGGAACGGGCCGCGCATCGAGGTGCCGGCATTGTTGACCAGGATGTCGATACGGCCGAAGTGATCCGCGACGGCCGTGAAGAACCGCTCGATCTCCTCGGGCCTGGAGATGTCCGTCGCCAGCCCGAAGACATCGCCGCCCTTGGCCCGCAACAGCTCCACGGTGGCCGCCAGCTTGTCGGCGCTGCGCGCGCAGATCGCCACCCGGGCGCCCTCTTCCACGAACTTCAGCGCGGCCGCCAGGCCTATGCCTGCCGTCGCGCCGGTCACCACCGCCACTTTTCCTTTCAATCCCAGGTCCACTTGTCGCTCCGTCACATAGAATCGATACAGGGCTCGGCCACCGCCGCGCCTTCTTCTCTTTCATTCACCACCGCGGTCCGCACCGCCATCCAGGCCAGAAGCCATGCAGGCAGACTCCTACGACACCGGCATCATTCGCGCATTCCATGCCCATGTCTACTACGACCCCGCCGCCACCCGCGACGTGGCCGCGATCGTGCGCGAGGAAGCCGTCGCGCGCTTTCCCCTGCGCGCCGGCCGCTGGCACGACGTGCCCGTCGGCCCGCATACCCAGGCGATGTATCAGTTGCTGTTCGACCCCGCCGTCTTTGCCTCGCTCGTGCCCTGGCTCATGCTGAACCGGCGCGGCCTGGACGTGCTGGTGCACCCGGACACGGGACTTCCGCGCCGCGATCACCTGGTCCACGGATTCTGGCTGGGCAAGGTGCTGCCGCTGAAAGCCGAGCGCCTGCCCGAGCGGGACGACTGACCAGCCTCACGCCGCGTTTTCCAGCCACCCCAGCCGCGCGCCGGCGGCGGCGGCGATCTCGAACGAACGCAGGCGCGCGGCGTGGTCGTAGACCTGGGCCGTCACCATCAGCTCGTCGGCCCCGTGCCGGCGCGCGAATTCGTCCAGGCCGGTTTCGACGTCTTCCGGCGTGCCCACCACCGCGCAGGACAGCGAACGCTCGATGTGCGCCTTCTCGGCGCCGCTCCAGATTTCCTCGATGTTGTCGACCGGGGCGTTCAGCTTGCCGGGCGTCCCGCGGATCAAGTTGACGAATTGCAGCTGCAGCGACGTGAACAGGCGGCGCGCCTCGTCCGGGGTGTCGGCGGCGACCACGTTGATGCCCAGCATGACATAGGGGCGCCGCAAGGCCTCGGAAGGCTGGAAGCGCGTGCGGTACAGATCCAGCGCCGCCGTCAGATAGCCCGGCGCGAAGTGCGAGGCGAAGGCGAACGGCAGCCCCATCTGCGCCGCCAGTTGCGCGCTGAAAAGGCTGGACCCCAGCAGCCACAGCGGCACGTCCAGTCCGCCGCCGGGCACGGCCTGCACCGGCTGCCCCGGGCTCGGCGCCTGGAAATAGTGCTGCAGCTCGGCCACGTCCTGCGGGAAGCGGTCGGCGGTATCGCCCTGCCCCCGGCGCAACGCGCGGGCGGTGGCCTGGTCCGACCCGGGCGCGCGGCCCAGGCCGAGGTCGATGCGGCCCGGATACAGCGAGGCCAGCGTGCCGAACTGTTCGGCGATGACCAGCGGCGCGTGGTTGGGCAGCATGACGCCGCCCGCGCCCACCCGGATGTGGGTGGTGCCGGCGGCCACGTGGGAAATCACGAGCGCCGTGGCGGCGCTGGCGATGCCGGGCATGTTGTGGTGCTCGGCCAGCCAGTAGCGGCGATAGCCCCAGCGCTCGGCGTGCTGCGCCAGGTCGAGGGTGTTGCGAAAGGCGTCGGCGGCCGTGCCGCCGGCGCAGATGGGTGACAGATCCAATACGGACAGTGCGGTCATTCTGCTCTCGTGCAAGGGTTGCGCCCACCGGGGAAGCGGGCGATGGCCACGCTGCGTTAACCCTGGGTTGACGAGGCTTGAAAAGACGTCGCTCGTCAGGCGGGAAGGCGCTCAATACACTCATCGTACCCTTCACCCCGGACTCCCTTCGATGAAAACCTTACCCGCCATAAGCCTATGGGCCGCGCTGGCCGTCGCCTTTGTCCCGGCCGCCCACGCGCAGTCCGGCGCTTATCCCTCCCGGCCCGTCAAGATGGTGGTCGGGTGGTCTCCTGGCGGCGCCACCGATCTGCTGGCCCGCATGGTCTCCACGGAACTGAGCCTGCAGCTCGGCCAGCAGGTGGTGGTGGACAACCGGCCCGGCGCCAACGGCACCATCGGCCACGCCCAGGTGGCGGCCGCCCCGGCCGACGGCTATACGCTGATCCTGGCCACCAACAGCACCTACGCCATCGCCGAGCACCTGTACAAATCGCTGCCCTACCGGAACGAACGCGACCTCGCCCCGGTCTCGCTGCTGGCCTCGAGCCCGCTCATCCTGGCGGTGCGTCCCACGCTGGAGGCATCCGGCGTGAAGGATCTGCTGGCGCTGGCCCGCAAGCAGCCCGGCCGCCTGAACGTCGCCTCGGGCGGCAACGGCTCGACCAGCCACCTGGCGGCGGAGCTGTTCATGAGCCTGACCGGCATTTCCATGACGCACGTGCCCTACAAGGGCGGCGGCCCGGCCAACAACGCGGTGGCCGCGGGAGAAGTCGACGCGGCCTTCCTGGACCTGGGCGTGGCCCTGCCCTTCGCCGCCGCCGGCCGCCTGAAGGCCATCGCCGTGACGGGCACGGCCCGCTCGCCCCTGCTGCCCGAGGTTCCCACCGTGGGCGAATCCGGCGTCCCCAGCTTCGAGTCGACGACCAACTTCGCGCTGTTCGCGCCGACGGGCACGCCGCGCCCGATCATCGACCGCCTGCACCAGGCCGTGCACAAGGTGCTGTCGGGCAACGACCTGCGCGACAAGCTGCGCCGCCAGGGCGTCGAGATCGTCGACGGCTCGCCCGACGAGCTGCGCCGCGCCGCGGCCGCGGAAAGCGCCAAGTGGGCCCGCATCATCCGCGAACGCCACATTTCCCTGGACTAGGATGGCATCGCATTCCCACCCCGCGCTCGACGTCGCAGTCGTCGGCGCCGGGCCCATCGGCTGCGCCACCGCGGCCTATCTGCTTCGTCACGGACACCGTCCCTTCCTGTGGTCCCCCACCGCCGCCCGGCTCGAGCGCCGCGGCGGCATGGCGCGCATCGCCTGCACCGGCGCCCTGGACGGCGACGTGGAGATCGAGCTGCTGGCCGCGCCGGAACGGCTGGCCGGGTTCGACACCGTAATCGTCTGCCTGCCGGGCAATGCCTATGCCGACGTGCTGGGACGGCTGACGCCGGTGTGGCGCGACGGCCAGACCATCATCGTCAGCGGCGCGCTCAGCCTGGCGCCGCTCTGGCTGCGCGAGCGCGCGGCGCGGCGCGGCTGCGATCTGCACGCCGCGGGCTGGGCCACGACGCCCACGACCGCGCACTTCCTGCCCGACGGCCGGCTGCACGCCAATCCGCTGCGCCATCGCATCGACATGGCCTCGACCGGAGCGGGCGACCGCATCCTGGCGCTCTGCGCCGCCCTGCTGGGTGACCGCTTCGTCGATGCCGGCGACCTGCTGGCGCCGACGCTGGCCAACATCAACCCCATCGCCCACGCCGCCGAGGTCATCCCCAACCTGACCCGCATGGACCGGGGCGAGGACTGGCCGCTGTTCGGCTGCTTCACGCCGGTGGTCGGCCGCCTGGCCGCGGGCCTGGACCGGGAACGCCTGGCCACCGCCGCGGCGCTGGGCTTCGCCCTGCCCACGCTGGCCGAGCACTACAGCCGCTCCTACCATATCGAGGCCGGACCGCTGCACGAGATGGCCGCCGCCATCCAGGCGCGCGGCATGGGTCCCTCGGGCCCCGCCCGCCTGGACCACCGCTACGTGCTGGAAGACGCGCCCTTCGGCCTGGTGTTCCAGGAAGCGCTGGCGCGGGCGGCGGGCGTGGAGTCGCCGCTGCTGTCGGCCTGCATCGACATCCTGGAGGCCGCCTATGCGCGCGATTTCCGGGCCGAGAACTTCCTGGTGGACGAACTGGGGCTGGCCTCGGGCGACGTCGCCGCGCTGCGCAGCCGCTGCGCCGCCTCGCGCAGCGCCGACACGCCGCCGCGATGAGCGCCGCTGAAGCGATAGACCATCGCGATGGGGACCGGCGCGGGCAGGTCCTCCATGCCGATCTCCACCAGGGTCCCGCGCCGCAGGCGATCCTCGATCACGCAGCGCGCCGCCAGCGTCACGCCCAGCGACTGTTCGGCCAGTTGCAGATTGGTGATGGCATTGGTGGATTCGATCCGGGGCACGATGGGCGCCAGGTCGTGGTGCAGCATGACCTGCTCCACCATCATGCGGGCGTTGGTCGGCCGCGGCGGCAGTATCCAGGCCTCGTCGCGCAGCGACCGCCACGCGTGGCGCCGGCGGCGGTCAGCGGCCAGCGGATGCGCCGGCGCGCACACCACGGTCCATTCCTCGGTCCCTATCTGTTCGATCACGAAACCGTCGGGCCTCAGCCCGCCAAGCTCGGACGGCGTGTTCATCGTGACCAGCACGTCCAGGTCGCCGGCCTCCAGCTTCTGGCACATGTCGGCCAGGCGGCCCTCGACGATGCGCACGGGCGGCAGGCCGCCGTGGGCCGCCAGGTCGCGCAGCAGCCGGGGCACCAGCGTCCAGGCGATGAAGGGCGGCGCGCCCAGCCGTATGCCCTGGTCGGCCGGCATGCCGTGCGCGGCCAGCTCGTCGGCCAACTGGGCCACCTCGCCCAGCAGCACCCGCGCGCGCTGGACGATCAGGTCGCCGGCAGCGGTCGTGACCACGCCGCGCGGCAGGCGGTGGAAGATGGCCGTGCCGAACAGGGCTTCCACCTCGCGCAGGCCCTTGCTGACCGCCGCGGTGCTCAGGTGCAGCCGCTGGCCCGCCGCCCGCATGTTGCCGGCATCGGCCAGGGTGCTGATGAGTTCGAGCTGGCGCATCCTGAGCGCGGCCAGCAAGCGGTGTGTCGCATCGTGCATACGGATCGTCCTGACAGGCGGGCGCGGCTGCGCGCCCCCACGCGAGCATACTCCGCGGAGGCCGCATGACGCGCCGGATACCCGCCGTGCGCATCCTGGCCACCGGCGGCACCATCGCCGGCGCCGCGCCATCGCCTCGCGATACCAGCGGCTACCGCGCCGGCGCCCTTCCGGTCGATGCGCTGCTGGCCGCCCTTCCCCCGCAGGACGACATTCGCCTGGACGCGCGGCAACTGGCCTCGCTGGACAGCAAGGATGCGCTGCCCGGTTTCTGGCAGATGCTGGCCCGCGAAGTCGGGCGGGCGCAGGCGGACCCGGATGTCGACGGCGTGGTGCTGACCCACGGCACCGACACCCTGGAGGAGACGGCCTGGTTCCTGCACCTGACGCTGGCCCTGGCCAAGCCGCTGGTCATTACGGGCGCCATGCGCCCCGCCACCGCGGCCTCCGCCGACGGCCCCATGAACCTGCTGCAGGCCGTGCAGGTGGCGGCCTGCCCGCAGGCAGCGCGGCATGGCGTAATGGCCGTCCTGAACGGCCAGATCCATCACGCCCGCCATCTGCGCAAGGCGCACACGCATCGCGTGGACGCCTTCGACAGCGGGGAAGCCGGGCCCGCCGGTTTCATCCAGGACGGCCGCGTGGGCTGGTTCTGGCCGCCCCGCCGGCCCGCGGCGCGCTTCGCGCCGGATGCGCCGCTCGCGCCGGTGGACATCCTGTTCGACTATCCCGGCATTTCCACCTCGATGGTCGAAGCGGTCCTGCGCGGCGGTGCGCGCGGACTGGTCTGGGCCGGCTACGGCAACGGCTCGATCAGCGGCCGCATCGAACCGCTGCTGCGCGAGGCCGGCCGGCAGGGCCTGGCGATCGTGCGTGCCACCCGCTGCGGCGCCGGCCGGGTCGGGCTGCCCGGCGGCGGCTTCATCCAGGCCGCCGGCCTGGACCCCTACAAGGCGCGCATCACACTGATGCTGGCGCTGGGCGCCGGCACCCCGCCGGCGGCCGTGCAAACACTGTTCGACACTCTCTCCTACGAATGAACGATGCGGGCGGGGGCGCCCGGGGTTTTCCCCAGCGCCTCTTCGTTGAAAATGGCAACTTGCTACGGTATAGTTGATAAAATCCATAGTTGATTTAGACAACAATCTGGCTTTTCCCCGGCAAGGACGGCAAGTCCCCCGGACAGCCGCCATCGAGGAGACAGCATGAAGACCCGTTTCGCCCTTCAATTGGGAGCCGTCGCGGCTGCCGTGGCGACAACGCTGCCCGCGTGGGCGCAAAGCGAATCCGCGGCCAACTACCCCTCGCGGCCGATCCGCATCATCGTTCCCTACACGCCCGGCGCGATCAATGACGTGCTGGCGCGCCGCGTCGCGCAGCAACTGTCCGAAGCGCTCAAGCAATCGGTCGTCGTCGAGAACAAGCCCGGCGGCGGCACCGTCATCGGCACCGAGTACGTCGCGCGCGCCGAACCCGACGGCTACACCCTGCTGCAAACGGCGGCTTCCCATTCGATCAATCCCAGCCTGGTCGCCAAGCTGCCCTACGATTCGATCAAGAGCTTCAGCTTCATCACCCTGGTGGGAACCTCGCCCTACGTGATGACCGCCACACCCAGCCTGCCCGCCAACACGGTCCCCGAACTGATCGCGCTGGCCAAGTCGCAGCCGGGCAAGATCTCGTACGCATCGACCGGCAACGGCGGCAGCGCCCACCTGATGGGCGAACTGCTCAAGGACATGGCCCACGTCGACCTGATGCACATCCCCTACAAGGGCCTGGCACAGGGCCTGAACGACGTCGCCAGCGGACAGGTGCAATTGACGTTCAGCACCTACACGGGGGCGATGGCCTACCTGCAACCCGGCCGCGTGAAGGCGATCGCCGTCACCGGCAAGGAACGCATGTCGGTACTGCCCAACGTGCCCACCATCGCCGAAACCCTGCCCGGCTACGATGCCTCGGGCTGGTGGGGCTATGTCGCGCCAGCCGGCACGCCCAAGCCCATCGTCGACAAGCTGAACCGCGAATTGAACAAGATCGTGCAATCGCCCGAGTTCAAAGAGCACTTCAAATCCCAGGGCGTCGAGATGCTGGGTACCACGCCGGAGGAATTCCGGACCCACGTCGAGCGCGAGATGGAGACCTGGCGCAAGCTGATCAAGAAAGCCAACATCACGATGGGCTGACCTTCCGCCATGAAGATCGCCCGCTGGTCGCTGGATTTCTATCGCCTGGCCTACCGCCGCCAGGTGGTCTGGGCCAACGCGGTCGAAGACGCGGGCATCTACGCCCTGCTGCGCATCGAATCGGACGAGGGCCTGGCCGGGATGGCCGAAGGCACGGTCAAGGCGACCTGGTCCGGCGTCTCGCCGGCCTCGCTGGCCGCGGCTTTCCGGGATCTGGTGATGCCGGCGGCGGTTGGGCTGGACGTCTCCGATCCGGCCACGCTGCGCCAGGCGCTGGCTCCCCTTCCGGAAAACCGCCTGGCCAAGGGCATGCTGGAAACCGCCTGCTGGATGCTGCGCGCCGCCCGCGCCCGGCAGCCGCTGTGGCAACTCTGGGGCGGCACGCCCGAGGTCGAGGTGACCTGGACCGTGACCCGCCAGCCCCCGGAAGTCATGGCGCGCGAGGCCGCCGGCGCGGCCGAGCGCCATGGCATACGCGCGTTCAAGATCAAGGGCGGACAAGGCATGGACGTCGACCAGCGGGCGCTGCGCGCCATACGCCGGGCGGTGGGCGACGGCGCGGTCTTCAACGTGGACGCCAACTCGGCCTATGCGCCGGACGAGGCCGCGGCCTACCTGCGCCTGCTCGAGGACGAAGGGGTCGAGACCGCGGAAGACCCCTGCCCGCTGCGCCCGGATACCCACTTCGAGGCCTTGCAGCGCGGCACCCCCCTGCCCATCCTGGTGGACAGCCCCTGCGCCACGGCCGCCGATGCGGCGCTGTTCCTGGAACGGGGCGCGCGCTCGCTCAGCGCCAAGCCCGGGCGCATAGGCATGACAGAAACACTGGCCATCGGCAAACTCGCACATGACTACGGCGCCCGGATCGCCACCGGCATCTATGCGGAAAGCGCGCTGGGCACCCTGATCAACCTGCAGCAGGCCGCGGCCGTACCTGCCGCCGACAGCGCCTTCGCCGCGGAGCAGACCTTCTTCCTGACGTTGGCCGAGCAGATCGTGCCCGCCGAGCCGCTCATCCGGCGCGGCCGCGTGGCACTGCCGTCCTCGCCTTGCCTGGACGACTGGATAGACCGCGAGCGGCTGGAGCGGCATCGCTTGCCCGTGTCTGTTTCCTGAGGGATTCGGTCTGCGCCTGCAGCCAGGCGCGAAAAATCGCCAGGGCCGGGTCGCCGGCATTTTCCACCGGATAGGCGAAGTAATAAGAGCCTTCGCTGCGCACCGCCAGATCCGACAACACCCTGAGCTTGCCCGACCGCAGCTGGTCGCCGATCAGGAAACGCGGCAGCAGCGCCACGCCCAGGCCCGCGCAGGCGGCGCTGATCAGCATGGACTGGATCTCGAAACGCGGTCCGCGCATGACGTTGACGTCGGCCAGCCCCGCCGCCGCGCACCATTGGCGCCAGGCCTCGGGGCGAGTCATCAGGTGCAGCAGCCGGCAGCCCACGATGTCGCGCGGACCGAGCGAGGCGGCACCGCGCAGCAAGGCCGGGCTGCCCACCGGCAGCAGCACCTCGTCGAACAGGTGGTCGACGCCGGCGCCGGGCCAGTCGGGCGCGCCGAAATACAGGGCACCGTCCAGCGCGCTTTCGCTGAAGAAGAAGCGCGTGCTGCGCGCGCTGACGTGCACGGTGGCACCGGGCTGGCCATCGTAGAACGAGGCCAGCCTGGGCACCAGCCACTGCGACCCGACGGTGGGCAACGCGGCGATCTCGAGCACCACGCCGCCGCCTTCATGTCCCATGACTTCCTGCGTGTCGCGTTCGATGCGTTCTATGGTCTGCATCACCCGCTCGCCATACATGGCGCCCGCGCGCGTCAAGGAAATGCGCTTCTTGATGCGATGGAACAGCCGCACGCCCAGTTGTTCTTCCAGCAGCGAGATCTGCCGCGACACGGCGCTTTCGGTCAGCGCCAGCTCGGCCGCCGCGCGGGTGATGCTGAGGTGGCGGGCGGCCGCCTCGAAGGCGGTCAACGCACCGATGCTGGGCAGCCTGCGTCGCATTGGATCATTCCAAAAACTCAAGATGTGTCCAGAATAAATCGTTTGTCGGGCCTCGGACAAGACTCCTAGGATGTCTCCCGTTCCTCCACATTCCTGCAAGCCATGACCGCAAACAACGAACGAGTCCTGATCGCCGGCGCCGGCCCGGTGGGCCTGGTGGCCGCCAACGTGCTGGCGGATGCCGGCATACCCGTGACGGTGTTCGAGGCCGAGGCCAGCCTGCCCCAGACCTTGCGCGCCTCCACCTTCCAGCCGTCGACGCTGGACCTGCTTGCCCGCCTCGATATTTCGAAATTACTCATCAACATGGGCCTGGTGGCCCCGCGCATGCAATACCGCGATCGCCAGGGCTGGGTGGCCGAGTTCAACTTCGGCGCCATCGGCGGCGAGACCGCGCACCCCTACCGCCTCCAGTGCGAGCAGTTCAAGCTGAACGGCCTCCTGGTCGACCGCCTGGCGCGCATTCCGCATGCCGAGGTCCGCTTCGACGCGCGCGTGACGAACGCGCAGCAGGACGCGGACGGCGTGACGCTTACCGTCCAGCGCGCGGACGGCGCCGAGACGACGGAACGCGGCACCTGGCTGATCGGCGCCGACGGCGGCCGCAGCGCGGTGCGCGACCTGGTGGGCGTGGTGCTGGAAGGCTTCACCTGGACTGAACGCTTCCTGGTCGCCAGCACCCCCTTCGACTTCGCCGACGTCATTCCCGGCCTGGCCGAAGTCAGCTACTTCGCGGACCCCGAGCAGTGGTTCTTCCTGCTGCGCGTGCCCGGCCTGTGGCGCGTGATGCTGCCGGTGGGCGCCGACGAAACCGACGCCGACATCCTGTCCGACGCCAGCATCCAGCGGCGCCTGCAATGCGTGCACCCGAACCCGGCCGGCTACACCATCGAGCACCGCACCATCTATTCCGTGCACCAGCGCGTGGCGCCGCGCTACCGTGTGGGCCGGGCTTTTCTGGCCGGCGATGCGGCCCACCTGAACAATCCGCTGGGCGGCATGGGCATGAACGGTGGCATACATGATGCTTTCAACCTGGCCGACAAGCTCGCCCGCGTGTGCCTGGGGCAGGCCGACGACGCACTGCTGGACCGGTACGAGGCGGAACGCCGGCCCGTCGCGCTCGACTACGTGAACAAGATCACCATCGCCAACAAGAACAACCTGGAGACGCGGGACGAAGCGCGGCAGAAGACCTGGCGCGAAGAGATGACCCGCACGGCCGGCGACGGGCAACTGGCCAGGGAGTACCTGTTGAAGGTGTCCATGATCAGCAGCCTGCGGCGGCCGGAGATGCACCAGGGAGCCTGACCCGCCGTATGCGCTCCCCTTCCCACCAATCCTCCATCGGGAGTTCAGCATGTTCAGCAAATTCGCACTAGGTACCCTCCTCGCGCTGGCGTCGGCCACGGCCTGGGCCGATCCGTACCCCAGCCGCCCCATCACCATCGTGACGCCGTTTCCGCCGGGCAGCACCAGCGACATCATTCCCCGCCTGCTGGCGCCCCACGTCTCGAAGGCCCTGGGCACCACGGTCGTCGTCGAAAACCGTGCCGGCGCCAACGGCTCGCTGGGCGCGGCGAAAGTGGCGACCTCGCCCGCCGACGGCTATACGCTGCTGATGGCCACGACGGGCGTGCTGGCCATCAACCCCTGGGTGTACAGCAAGCTCGCGTACGCGCCGGCCAAGGACTTCGACCCGGTCATCAACGCCGCGTCCACCCCCAACCTGCTGGTGGCCCACCCCGGCATCGCGGCGTCCAACCTGAAGGAACTGGTGGAACTGGCGCGCAAGCGCCCCGGCGAACTGACCTTCGCCTCGGCCGGCAACGGCAGCACCAGCCACCTGTGCGGCGAATCGCTGAAGGCGGCCACCGGCGTGGACCTGGTGCACGTGCCCTACCAGGGCCCGGCCCCGGCCATGCAGGACGTCTTGAGCGGCCGCGTGGGCCTGATGTGCGACAACCTGTCGAACGTCCTCCAGTACGTCAAGAGCGGCCGCCTGAAGGCCATCGCGCTGACCGCCAAGGAACGCAGCCCGCAGGCGCCGGACATTCCCACCTCGGCCGAGGCCGGATATCCCGACGTGCAGGCCGGCAACTGGTACAGCTTCGTCGCGCCCGCCGGCACGCCGCGCCCCGTCGTCGACCGGCTGAACGCCGAGTTCGCCAAGGCCTTGCACGACCCCGCCGTCACGGCCCGGCTGGAATCGCTGGGACTGACCATCATCGCCGACAAGCCCGACGAGTTCCGCGCCTTCATCGCGCAGGAATCGGCCCGCTGGCAGAAGGTGGTCAAGGCCGCCAACGCCCAGCTGGACTGACGCCGGACCGATCCGGCCGCGCATGCCACGGCATGCGCGGCCGCCACGCTTTTCCCGATGGAAACACGATGCTTCTGAACTTCATCACCGGCGCGGGCACGGTCCCGCGCGACACCGCCATCTCGCACGCCGTCATCGCAGGCTGGACCGGTCGCGACCGCGAGGCCATGGAAAAACACATCGCCGAACTGGAGGCCCTGGGCGTCCCGCGCCCGGCCGCCACGCCCATGTACTACCGCGTCGCCGCGTCGCGCCTGACCACTCGCGACCACATCGAGGTCAGCGGCACCGACTCCAGCGGCGAGGTCGAATTCGTCATGCTGCGCGCGGGCGGGCAGTTGTGGGTGGGCATAGGCTCGGACCATACCGACCGCAAGGTCGAGACCATGGGGGTGGCGATCTCCAAGCAGTTGTGCGAAAAACCCATAGGCGCCGACTGGTGGCTGTTCGACGACGTCGCCCCGCATTGGGACCAGTTGCTGCTGCGCGCCTTCATCGAGGAAGACGGCCGGCGCGTGCCCTACCAGGAAGGCCCGGTGTCGGCCATGCGCCATCCGCTCGACCTGATCGCCGGCTACGCCGACGGCGCGGGCGCCCTGCCCGAAGGCGGCGCCATGTTCTGCGGCACGCTGCCGGCCCACGGCGGCATCCGCCACTCGGCCCGCTTCGATTTCGAATTGCACGACCCCGTGCTGGACCGCACGCTGCGCCACGGCTATCGCGCCGAGGCGCTGCCGGTGGCCGGCTGATCCCGTTTCCCATCAGGAGCCCCCCTATGCCCGTGAACAAACTGCACGACGAATTCCATACGCTGGACATGGAGAATGGCTGGCAATTGCCCGAGGGCTACGACCCCGCCTCCGGCGCCCGCGAGAAGATCCTGGCCGGCGCGCTGGACGTCCTGAACAAGCGCGGCAGCCGCACGCGCCTCTTGCGCTTCCCGCCGGGCCTCCACACGCGGGAGGCCATCGTCCACGACCATTGGGAAGAAGTCTTCCTGGTCTCCGGCGACCTGACGGTGGGCAATGACGCCGACGGCAACGGCGGCACGCCGTTCTCCGGCTACACCTACGCGGTGCGCCCGCCCGGCGCCTGGCACGGCCCCTTCAAATCGAACGGCGGTTGTCTCCTTCTGGAAATACACTATTACGACCCCGCCTGAACGAGACCCCGCGATGCCGTCCTTGATGTCCCTCGAACACCTGAGCGCCGAGCTGGGCGCCGGCCGCACGACCAGCCGCGAGCTGGTGGAAGCCTGTCTGGCGCGCATCGCCGATCCGTCCGGCGAGGGCGCGCGCGCCTATACCCGGGTGGATACCGACGGCGCGCGGCGCGCCGCCGATGCGGCCGATGCGGCGCGCGCGCGGGGGGAACGCACCCGGCGCCTGGCGGGCATTCCCATCTCGATCAAGGATCTGTTCGACATCGAAGGCCAGGTCACGACGGCCGGCTCGCGCGTGCTGGCCGATGGCCCGCCCGCCGCGCGCGACGCCGTGGCGGTCGCCCGCCTGCGCGAGGCGGGCTTCGTCGTCATGGGCCGCACGAACATGACCGAGTTCGCCTATTCGGGGCTGGGGCTCAATCCCCACTACGGCACGCCGCTCAATCCCTACGACCGCAAGACCGGCCGGATCCCCGGCGGTTCGTCCTCGGGCGCGGCGGTCTCGGTCACCGACGGCATGGCCGCCGTGGGCCTGGGCACCGATACCGGCGGATCATGCCGCATCCCCGCCGCGCTGACCGGCCTGGCCGGCTTCAAGCCCACCGCGGCGCGCGTGCCCGCGGCGGGCGCCTTTCCGCTGTCGACCACGCTGGACAGCATAGGCGGCCTCGGCCACACGGTGAACTGCTGCGCCCTCGTCGACGCCATCCTGTCCGGCGACCCGGTGTACCTGCACGAGCAGGCGCCCCTGGCCGGCCTGCGCATGGGTGTGCCGCAAACCCTCGTGCTGGACGGCATGGACGGCGACGTGGCCGCGGCCTTCCAGGCCGCGCTGCAACGGCTGTCGCAAGCCGGCGCGGCCATCGTGGACGCGCCCTTCGCGGAATTCTCGGAACTGGCGGCCATCAATGCCAAGGGCGGCTACACGGCCGCCGAGTCCTATCCGCTGCACCGGGACATGATGGCCCGGCACGGCGACCGGTACGATCCGCGCGTCAAGGTACGCATCGAGAAAGGCGCGCAGCTGACCGCCCGGGACGTTGCCGAACTGCATGCCCGCCGCGCCGACTGGATAGGGCGCACGAGCCGGCACTTCGAGACGCTGGACGTGATCGTCTGCCCCACGGTGCCCGTGATCGCGCCGACGCTGCGCGAGCTGGCCAACGACGAGGCCTATGGCCGGGCCAACCTGCTGATGCTGCGCAACCCGACCTTCATCAACTTCCTGGACGGGTGCGCCATTTCGCTGCCCTGCCACGAACCGGGCACGGCGCCGGTCGGGCTCATGCTGGCCGCGCCGGGCGGCCAGGACCGCCGCCTGCTGGCGGTGGCGCGCGCCGTCGAGGCCCTGCTCGCGGCGCGCTGAACCGGCGGCCGCTACTTGCGCCGCGCGAACTCCAGGTACTCGGGGTCGAAGCTCATGCCCCAGCCCGGCGCCGTCGGCAGCGTATAGAAGCCGTCGACGAACGGCCGCGCCGGCTGGTTCGCGATCAGCTTGTAGAAGAACGGATCGCGCCAGGGCAGCATGACCTCGGCATAGCGGCCGTTGGCCACGCCCGCCGACATCATCAGGCCGATCTGCGGCTCCAGGTGCTGCATGACCGAGACGTTGAAGGCCGAGGCCAGCATCGCCACGCGCCGCCACTCGGTCGGCCCGCCGCCCCAGCTGGCGTCGAAGTTGCAGACGTCGATGGCGCCGGCCACCAGCAGGTCGCGGCAGCCGAAGCGCGACAGCTCGCTCTGCCCCGCCGCCACCGGCACGCCGCCCACCGTCCGCACCACCGCCATGTCGGCACGGTCGTTGTCCCAGCGGCAGGGTTCCTCGAACCAGGCCAGGTTCAGGTCGCGGGTCCGGCGCACGAACTCCAGCGCCTCTTCGCGGCTCCAGCCCTGGTTGGCGTCGCAAGCCAGCACGAAGTCATCGCCGCCGGCCCGGCGCACGGTCTGGGCCCGCAAGGCATCTTCGGCGGGGGTCTTGCCGCCCAGCTTGAGCTTCAGGCCGTGGATGCCGAAGGCCTTCAGTTCGGCCACTTCGTCCGCCAGGGCTTCCAGGTCGCCGCTCTGGCGGTAGTACCCGCCCAGCGCCACCACCGGCACCCGCTCGCGCGCGCCGCCCCACAGCAGGTGCAGCGGCAGGCCGGCCAGCTTGCCCACGGCATCGTGCAGCGCGCTGTCCACGCAGGCCTGGGCCCGCAGCGCCACCCGGCGGTCACGCAGGAAAGGCTCGGTCGCGCGCCGCGTGGCGGCCCAGGCGTCGTCGATGGCGGCGACGCGGCGCCCCTTGAGCAGCGGCTCCAGTTCGTCGTGGATCAGGCGGATGATGTCCGCCTGCAGTTCGTCGTCGTTGCCGTTGAAGCACTCGCCCACCACGCCGGCGTCGGTATGGACGCGCGTGACGATGGTGCAGCGATGGGTCAGCTTCAGGGTCGAGCCCGTGGCCGGACGTTCCAGCTCAACTTTCAGCGGGATGGTCTCGATGCGGGTGATGCGGGCGTCCACCAGGGCGGGCGCGCCGTCTCGTCGGATTGCGGAAGTCATATCGCTCCTTGGCCGGGTTCGAGTGCGTAGATCCGTTCGCACATGACCCGGCGCGTATTCTGGAAATGCGGGCGCACGCGGCTGCTCCAGTCGGTCGCGCGCACGGCCAGCCAGGCGGGATCCTGCTGGATGGCGGGCGTGGTCAGGTCATAGCAGGCCAGCGAGCGCTGGCTGCCATCGCTATTGTCCGCCACCAGCCGGCGCGCGCGCACGTTGCCCGCCACGGCGGCCAGCCCGGGCAGGTGTTCCTGTCCGTACCAGTTCGACAGGTCCTCGGCCACCTCCGGACGCACGTCGGTCTCGACCACGTAGTGGTGCGTGGCCGGCTGCCCCTGCGAGACGCCGGGCAGATCCTGCACCGGCGACAGGACCAGGACGTCCGGCGCCTGGCCGGGCAGCAGCCGGCCGGCCCGTTCGGCGATGGCACCGGCCAGCTCCGGGCCGCCGGGCCGCGCGGACCAGAAGTACAGGTACAGATGGGAACCGTCCAGCGCGCGGTTGGCGTCCACGCGCTCGAAGTACCCGGGGTGGGCGGCCGCCACCTCGGCCGCCAGCCGTTCGATGGCCGCCAGGTCGGCGGGCACCGGGGAATACCGCAACAACACCGCGGCGGGTCTACTCATAGATGCATCTTCCAGAAATGGCCAGCCGGACGCGTCAGTCGGCCTGGATGCCGAGCCGCTTGATCAGCTCCGCCCACTTGGTCGTTTCGCCGGCCATGAATTTGCCGAAGGGTTCGGGCGACAGATAGGCCACCGACGCGCTCTCGGCCGCGAGGCGCTGGCGCATCTCCGGCTTGGCCAGGATGTCGCCGATGGTCTTGCTCAGTTTGTCGACGACGGCCGGCGGCGTGCCGGCCGGTGCCAGGATGCCCCACCAGTTGTCGCCGTCATAGCCCGCCAGGCCCGCTTCCTGGACCGTGGGCACCTCGGGCAGCACGGGCTGGCGCTGGTTGCCGCTGACGGCCAGCGGCCGCAGGCGGTTGGCCTTGACGTGCGGCAGCGCCTGCAACACGGTGCCGACGGACACCTGGGCATGGCCCGCGGCAACGTCGGTCAGGGCCGCGCCGGCGCCCTTGTAGGGCACGTGCGTCATCGAGATGCCGGCCCGGATCTCGAACAGTTCGCTGACCAGATGCTGCGAACTGCCCACGCCGGACGACACGTAGTTGAGCTTGCCCGGATTGGCCTTGGCGTAGGCGATCAGGTCCGACAGCGTCTTCACCGGCAGGCCCGGATAGACCGAAATCAGCAGCGGCGCGGTCGCCAGCCGGGCGATGGGCGCGAAGTCCTTGTTCGGATCGTAGGACAGCTTCTTGTACAGCGTCGAATTCGCCGTGTGCGGGGTCGAGATCAGCAACAGCGTATAGCCGTCGGGACGGGACTTGGCCACCACCTCGGTACCGATGGTACCGCCCGCGCCTCCCCGGTTGTCGACGATGAACGGCTGCCCCAGGCTCTTGGACAGTTCCTCGCCGATCAGGCGGCCGACGATGTCGTTGCTGCCGCCGGGCGCGAACGGAATCACGATGCGCACGGGACGGTCGGGATAGTCCTCGGCGCGCGCGGCACCCAGCGTGGAAGCCAGCGCCAGGGCAACGGCCGGGACCAGGAATTTGCGGGACATGTGCATGGGGTCTCCTCGTGCATGCCACCTTGGCGGCATCCCGCTGGCGGCGTTTCGTCAAGAGGCGGCATTGTGAGCACGCCGGCCATTTTCATCAATAAAATAGCTTCTACATCTGATATCCGAAAATTAAATACCATGGACCTGCAGCAGTTGGAATCCTTCGTCCGCGTGGCCGAACTCGGCAGCCTGACCCGCGCCGCGCTGGTGGCGGGCGTCTCCCAGCCCACGCTCAGCCGCCACATCCGCCTGCTCGAACTCGAACTGAAATCCCACCTGCTGGTCCGCACCGGCCGCGGCGTGGAGCTGACCGAATCCGGCAAATGCCTGCTGTCCTACGGCAACGCCATCCTGAAGCTGACGCGGCAGGCCCGCGCCGACATCCAGGCGCTGCGCGAACAGCCCACCGGCAGGCTGACCGTGGGCCTGCCCCCGCGCATCGCGCACGTGCTGACGCCGGAACTGGTCAAGCAGTTCCGCAAGCGCTACCCCGAGGCATCGATTTCCGTGTCCGAGGGCCTGAGCGTCGCGCTGCGCGAGGACCTGATACTGGGCAAGATCGAGATCGCGCTGCTGTTCGACCCTCCGCCCAGCCCCCGGCTCGAGTACCGCAGCCTGTATCGCGAGGACATGGTGCTGTGCGGCCGTCCCAAGCCCGCCTTCCCGCTGCCCGCGCGGCTGGCGGCGCGGGAGCTGGAGCGCTACCCGGTCCTCGTGCCCAGCATTCCGAACGCCGTGCGCAACGTGATCGAGGCGGGCTGCCGGCCCCACGGCATCAAGCTGAACGTCGTGGCCGAGGTCGACGCCGTGCACACCCTGCTCAAGCTCGCGCTGAGCGGGCAGGGCTATGCCATCGTGCCGCGCAGCGCGGCACCCATCGCCAGCATCGTCGAAGGCGGCCCGTTCCGGATCTCCACCATCGGCTCGCCGCGCATGCGCAACAACCTTGTGTTGGCCACCGCCCGCGAGCGGCCGCTGTCGCAGCTCGCGCAGGGAACGGTGGAACTGCTGGCGGCACAGGACATCGGCCGCCTGCTGGACGCGGGGCGGCGCATGGACGGATAGGCGCGCCGCCTAGCGAATGCGGCCCGCTCCGGGCTTGTGGGCCACCACGTCGCCGAACTCTTTCGACTCGAGTATGGCCAGCCGCGCATCGTCGATGGCGGCGGCATGATCGCGCGCACGGCGGCGGCGCTCCAGCAGGATCAGGCGCTTGGTCTGCGCCACCGCCGCCGCGGAATTCGAGGCGATGCGCCGCGCCAGCGCCATCGCGGCCGCAAGGCTGTCGGGCACGACCTCGTCCACCAGACCGATGCGCAGCGCTTCCCGCGGTTCGATCAGCCGGGCCGTCAGCATCAGGTCCAGCGCGCGCGGTTCGCCCACCAGCCCCGGCAGGGTGACGGCGCTGACACCCGAGAGCATGCCGTGCTGCACCTCGGGAAATCCCAGCTTGCCCGTCTCGGCGGCGATGCGGAAATCGGCATGGATGGCCAGCGTCAGCCCCATGCCTATGGTGAAGCCGTGCAGCACCGCCACCACCGGCTTGTGCAGTTCGACGCCTATGCCGGGAATGGCCTCCATCAGCGTGCGCGTGTCCACCATGGTGCCGGTGGCCTGCATTTCCTTGATGTCCGAACCGGCGCAGAAGGCCTTCTCGCCCGCGCCGCGCAGCACCAGCACCGACACGGCCGGATCTCGCGCCGCGTCGCGCCAGATGCGGCCCAGTTCCCGCTTGGCGGGCACGTCCAGCGCGTTCATGCGCTCCGGACGGTTGATGACGATCTCGTGGATGCCGCCTTCGAGCGGACGATAGTCGATACCCATGCAGGCCTCTTCCCATGAATGGCGCCGGCGATACGTTGACAGGCGGGTGCCGGCTATGCAAACTATACCGCAAATGTGTGAATAGTAAACATTATGTGCATAATATGCACAATCAACCAAGGACGATCCCTCCATGAAAGCCGTCATCCTTTCCGCCTTCGGCCCCCCCGACGCCCTGGAAATCCGCGAGGTTCCCACACCCTCCCCGGCAGCGGGCGAGGTCCTGGTGCAGGTCAGGGCGGCCGGCATCTGCCACCATGACGTCCTGCACCGCGCGGGCAAGCTGCCCGGCGCGCGCGCCGGCGTCGTCCTGGGCCACGAGACCGCAGGCGAGGTCGTGGCGGTGGGCGACGGCGTGATCACGCACCGCGTGGGCGACCCGGTGGTCATCTACCAGCGCCAGTTCTGCGGCCTGTGCCGCAACTGCCTGCGCGGCCGGCAGGACATGTGCCGCGCGCTGGGCCTGCCGGCCGTCGACACCGTGGGCGGCTACGCCGAATATGTCTGCGTACCCGCGCCCATGGCCATCCCCGTGCCGCGGGGCCTGCCCTGGGAAGCCGCGGCGCTGTCGTGCTGCCCGATCGGCACCAGCCTGCGCGCGCTGCGTACCCTGGCCGGCACCAGCCCCGGCGACACGGTCCTCATCACCGGCGCCAGCGGCGGCCTGGGCATGCACCAGATCCAGATCGTGCGCGCCCTGGGCGCCCGCTCCATCGCGGTCACCTCCAGCCCGGCCAAGGCCGCGCACCTGAAATCGCTCGGGGCCGACGAAGTCATCGTGGCGCCGGACCTGAAGTTCAGCGCCCAGGCCTGGCAGCTCACGGGCAAGCAGGGCGTGGATATCGCCATCGACAACCTGGGCCTGTCGCTGCCCGAGACCCTGCGCAGCATGGCGCAGGGCGGCACGGTGGTGGTGCTCGGCAACATCGACGGCCAGGCGGTGGACGTGCTGCCCGGCCTGCTGATCGGCCGCAGGATACGCGTCATGGGATCGGGCAGCGGCACGCTGGAGGACATCCGCCAGGCGCTGGCGATGCTGGCCTGCGGCCAGATCCGCCCCGTCATCTCCGCCACCCTGCCCTTCAACGAGATCCGCCGCGCGCACGAGCTTCTCGACACCAAGGCCGTGGAAGGCCGCGTGATCATGCAGGGCTGGCTATGAACATCGGTGCCCTGCTTCAACGTTGCGCGCAGCGCTGGCCCGGCCGGCCCGCGATCGTGGACGCGCGCGACGGCAGCGTCCTGGATTTTCCCTCGTTCGCCGCGCGCGTGTTCGGACTGGGCCATGCGCTGCGCGCGGACGGGCTCGGCGACGGCGACCGCGTTGCCATCCTGGGGGACAACACCCCCGCCTACCTGCTGTGGGACTACGGCGCGATGTCGGCCGGACTGGTCCGGGTGCCGCTCGACCCGGCGCTCAGCGCCGACGAACAGGCCGCGCAGTTGATCGATGCCCAGGCCGGCCTGCTGGCCCATGGCGCCGAATACGGCGAACGCGCGCGCGAGCTGGCCGCCCGCGTGCCCGGCCTGCGCCTGCGTCCACTGGAAGCCGACGCGGGCAGCCGCGAGGCGCCCGCGGCCACGCCCGCGGCCGACGCCATGGCCTCGCTCAACTACACCGGCGGCAGCACCGGCGCGCCCAAGGCCGTCGTCATCACCCACGGCAGCATCACCTCCGCGCTGCAGAACATCGTCATGGCGCGCGGCCAGCATCCCGGCGACGTCATGCTCAACATGCGGCCGCTATGGCCGATCGCCGCCATCATCGTGCTGGCCCAGCTGGCCGCGGGCGGCGCGGTCGTGCTGGCGGGCCGCTTCGAACCGGCGCGCTTCCTGGAGCTGCTGGCGCGCCACCGCGCCACCTCGACTTCCCTGGTGCCCACCCATCTGGTGCGGCTGCTGAAGGAGACCCGGCCCGCCGACCACGACCTGGGCGCGTTGCGCTGCATGGACGTGGGCGCGGCCGCCATTCCGCCCGACACCTTCCTGGCCGCCATCGAGGCCTTCGGCCCGCGCTTCGGCATCCTGTATGGGCTGACCGAGGCATCGTGGAGCTGCTATCAGCCGCCCGATGCCCTGGCCGACCCCACGACCCGGGCGCGGGCCGTGCGCAGCGTGGGCCGGCCGCTGTTCGGCTGCGAGATCCGCATCGGGCGCGATGGGGAAACCGCGCCGGCGGACACGGAAGGCGAAGTGCTGATACGCGGCGCCCACGTCGCGGCCGGCTACTGGCGGCAGCCGGAACTGACCGCCCGGGTCTTCCGCGACGGCTGGTTCCGCACCGGGGACCTCGGCATCCTGGACGCCTCGGGCGTGCTGCGCATTACCGGCCGCCTGAAGGAAGTGATACGCAGCGGCGGCAAGTCCATACTTCCGGACGAGGTGGAACGCGCGCTGTGCAGCCACCCTTCCGTGGCCGAAGCGGCCGCGGCCGGACTGCCCGACCCCGAGTGGGGCGAGATCGTCGGCGCCGCCGTCGTGCTGCACGCGGGCGCGGCGGCCACGGCCGAGGAACTGATGGAACACTGCCGCCGGTCGCTGTCGGGATTCAAGAAACCGCGCGTGATCCGCTTCGCCCCGGCCATCCCCAAGTCCCACTACGGCAAGGTGCAGCGGGCCAAGGTGCGGGCCCTGCTGGTGGACGAAGCCTGAGCCCGCAGGCCCCGTCACTGCTCGGCGATATTGGCCAGCTTCACGATCTCGCGCGACTTGGCCGTTTCCTGGTCGATGAAGGCCCGGAAACGGGCGCCCGACACCCCCGACGGTTCGAGCCCCTGGCGCTCGAACCAGGCGCGCGTGTCGGGCTCGGCCACGAAGCGCTTGACGGCGGCCTCCAGCTTGTCCACCACGGGGGCCGGCAGTCCCGCCGGTCCCCACAGGCCATACCAGGTCGAGAAATTGACTTCGGGGTAGCCTGCCTCGGCGAACGTCGGCACGTCGGGAGCCAGCGTGCTGCGCTTGTTCCCGGTGATGGCCAGCGCCTTGAGCTTGCCGGCCTTGACCGGGGGTAGCGAAGTCAGCAGCGGATCGATCATGCCGCTGACCTGGCCGCCCATCAGGTCGACCAGCGCCGGCCCCGTGCCCTTGTAGAGCACCGTGGGCACGGCCAGCCCGGCCCGATGCTTGAAGGACTCCACGTCCAGGTGGCCCGCCGCGCCGAAACCGCCCACCGCGAAATTGAACCGGTCGGGAGCGGCCTGGGCCTGGGCCACGAAGTCCTGGACCGACCCGGCCGGCGCGGACGCGGGCGTGACGAACAACAGCGGTCCCGAGGCGACCAGCGCGAGATGCGTCAGGTCGCGGGCCGGATCGAAGGGCGGCTTGTCCTTCATGATGAGCGGGTTGACCACCAGGGTCGAGGCCGTGAACAGCAGCGTATAGCCGTCCGCCGGCGACCTGACCACCGCCTCGGCGCCGATGTTGCCGGAAGCGCCGGCACGGTTCTCGACCACGACCTTCTGCGAAAACTGCTCGGACAGCCGGAGCGCGAGCGTGCGCGCGATCGCGTCCACCGCGCCGCCGGCCGCGAACGGCACGATCAGCCTGACCGGCCGGGAGGGATAGCCATCCGCCGCGACGGCGGGAACCGCGGCCAGCACAAGGAACGACGCAAACCAGGAAACACGCGGGAACGACATGGCGGTAACCTCTCATGATCTGGGGTTATGTGCATATTACGCACTTAAAGCTTGCAATACGCACTCAGAGATTAGCGATACCATGTCGCGACGTCAACGATTCCCGACCGTGCCCATGCCCCGCCAGCCTTCCCTCTCCGCAGCGCCGCCCGGCAATCGGGTCCAGGTCATCGACCGGGCCATGCTCCTGCTCGACGTCCTGATGCGGATGCCGCGCGGCGCCTCGGCGCTCGAACTGGCCCAGGTCACGGAACTGGACCGCACCACGGTCCATCGCGTGCTGCGCACCCTGGCGTTCTGGGGCATGGTGCAGGCGCGGGACGGCGTCTATGCGCTGGGCCCCAAGTGCCTGGTGCTGGGAACGGCCCAGCACGACCGGCTGGGCATACGGCGGGCCGCCCTGCCGCACGCGATCGAGCTGCAGGAGAAAGGCGTGGGCAAGCGCCGGGCGATCGTCTCGCTCTCGGTGCCGGCGCTGGACGAGGTGGTCATCATCGAACGCATCTGGGCCCCCTCGGTGCCGCTCAACATCATCACCGACATCGGCACCCATTTCCCGCTGGACGCCAGCGTGAGCGGGCGCGCCATCCTGGCCGCGTGGCCGCGCGAGCAAGGCATCGCGCGCATGGGCGAGGAACGCTACGCGGCCGTCTCGGAACGGCTGGAAGCGATACGCGCGGCCCGGGGCCTGTCGTTCGGACTGAGCGAGATGCGGCCCGGCGTGGGGACGCTCGCCTGCCCGGTGTTCGGCCGTGGCGACGAAGCAGTGGCCGCGCTGATCGTGGCCGGGCTGGCGCTGGAAGACGAGCTGGATCCCGAGGCGCCGCTGGCCCAGCACGCGCTGCGCAGCGCGGCCAGCATCTCGGCGGTGCTGCGCGCGAGCTGAAAGCGCTCCGCCCCCGGAAAACCCCTGCTTTTCGGGTTAGTATTTCGGGCTCATGACCGTACTGACCTTCCTGCTATTTCTCGCCTGCGTGGGCCTCTCGGCCTACTGCCAGAACCTCACCGGCTTTGCCTTCGCCCTGCTGCTGCTCGGCATGGTCGGCGCCTTCGGACTGATGCCCATTCCCGAGGCGGCCAACGTGGCCAGCGTCCTGAGCCTGGCGAACGCCTGGGCCTACTGGCGCTACAACCGCGTCACCTTCGACTGGACGCTGCTGCGTCCCATCCTGACCAGCAGCCTCGTCGGCGTGCTGGGCGGCGTCGCGCTGCTGGCCTGGCTCAGCACCAACGCGGTCACGACGCTGCGCCTGCTGCTGGGCGTGGCCATCATCGGCTGCTCCATCCTGCTGCTCGTGCAGACCGCCCCCCGCGCCCAGCCGTCGGGCAAGCCGGCGCTGTGGTTCTTCGGCGTGCTGTCGGGGCTGCTCGGCGGCCTCTTCTCCACCTCCGGGCCGCCCATGGTCTATCACCTGTACCGGCAGCCCCTGGACCGCAACCTGGTGCGCGAGTGCCTGTTCATGATGTTCGCCGCCAGCGCCGCCCTGCGCCTGGTGCTGGTGGCCGCCAGCGGACATTTCGAATGGAGTTCGCTGCTGCTGGGCGTCTGCGCCGTTCCCGTGGTCGCGGGCGTATCGTGGTGGCAGGCCCGGCATCCGCCCCCCATTTCCCGGCGCGCCGTGGAATGGCTGGTCTGCGGCCTGCTGATGCTGGCCGGCGCCAGCCTGATCTGGGCCAGCCTGGGCGGTTGAAACCGCTTATTGTGCAGCGCACAACAAAAACCGGCCCATAACCCCCTTTTTCCCGACAGTTGTAAGCAACTTCCCGCCCAGACGTGCGAATCTGGTGTTACCGCTGCGATATCCGCAACGGCCATACCGTCTCACTCTTACAAGGAAGTCCAAATGTCTTATGAC
Organism: Pigmentiphaga sp. H8; assembly: GCF_003854895.1. Classification (NCBI taxonomy): domain Bacteria; kingdom Pseudomonadati; phylum Pseudomonadota; class Betaproteobacteria; order Burkholderiales; family Alcaligenaceae; genus Pigmentiphaga; species Pigmentiphaga sp. H8. The sequence goes on from NZ_CP033966.1 coordinate 4,442,985, forward strand.
AACGCTCTGCCTACCCGGTCCGGCCTGCTGCTGCCGCTTTCCGAGCAGACCCCCGAGAACCTGCCCTTCACCATCCGCATCGCCCGGGACGGTGAAGCCATGGAAAAAGCTATTTCCATGCGCCAGTCGGCCTACGGCCGCCACGTGCCGGAGATCGCCCGCAACCTGGGTGAACCGGAGCTGCACGACTCCGATCCCGGCTCGGTCGTGCTGCTGGCCGAATCCAAGTTCGACGGCGCGCCGCTGGGCACCATGCGCGTCCAGACCAACATGTGCGGCCCCTTGTGGCTGGAACAGTCGGTCACGCTGCCCGATTGGCTCTCGGGCTATGCCCTGGCCGAGGCTACCCGGTTGGGCGTGGCCAGCGAGCGCATGGGCCGCGTCGCGAAAACAGCCCTTTTCAAGGCTTATTTCCTTTTTTGCGTGCAAGCGGGCATAGACTGGATGGTCATCGCCGGACGGTCCCCGCTCGATCGCCAGTACGAGGCGCTGATGTTCCGCGAAGTGTTCCCCGGCCAAGGCTTCATGCCGATGCGCCACGCCGGCAACATCCCCCACCGCGTACTGGCTTTCGAAATCGCGACGGCCGAAAAGCGGTGGCGCGAAGGCAGCCACCCTTTGTATCAGTTTGTGTTCAAGACCCATCACCCGGACATTCGCATCGATGGGAATTTGATTAACATTGACGCGCTGCGCAGCGCTTCGCGGGAACGGGAAGATCTCCTTCAACCGCAGGCCTGATCCGGCACGATCAGCGGCCCATCCGGGGGGGCGGGCCGCCCGCGAAACGACAAGCCCCCCCTCCTGAACAAGGCGAACATGCAGCCCCCTCCGGCGGAACCCTCTACCCGCGTTGCCTGGGTTACGGCCAAGATCGACTGGTTCTTAAGCAACTTCTCGTACTACCTCGTACCGGCCGCGATCTTCGTATTCTCGCTGGTGGCGCTCACGCTGGAACACAGCATCTACGACACCAACGACAACCGCGTCCTGCCCTTCGCCGTGGTCGCCGACAAGACCGGCCAGCCCCCTTCCGAAGCGCTGGCCGCCCTCGCGTCCGCGCCCGCCGTCCGGTTCCACGATACCCGCCTGGCCGAGACCCCGTTCTGGTTCCGCTTCACCGTTCCGCCTTCGAACACGCCGCAAAGCGTGGAACTCCCCTCTCGCCATGCGCAGGAAGTCTCGTGCTGGAACGCTGCGGGCCTGGTGCCCCTGGGCGCGGCCACGCGCGGCGGCACGTCGGGCATCCTGCAGTCGGTGAAATCGGGCTTCGCGCTGGACCTGGGCGTGCACGCGCGGCCCCTCGATCTCCTGTGCCGCGCGCACTTCTCGGGCCCGGCCCGCATCACGGTCGAGGCCTGGCCCGAAGCCGAGCTGGCCCTCTCCCATCTCGCCTACCACCATGCCACGGGCGTGCTCGAGGGCGGGCTGCTGACCCTGGCCGTGCTCACGCTGATGACGGCGCTGATCAACCGCGACGCGCGCTACCTGCTGTTCGCGATCTGGCTGGTCGGCAACCTGCGCCTGGGCGGCATCACCATGGGATTCGACACCCAGTGGCTGGAACGCACCATTCCCAATGAATGGATGGCGATGACCCGCAAGCTGACCATCGCCGCTTACTACATCGTCACCTACACGCTGTTCGCCCAGTTCATGCGCACCGAGCTCAGCCGGGTGGGCTACGGCTGGCTGCTGCGCGCCGGCTCGCGCGCCGGCCTGGTACTGCTGGTCCTGGCCGTCTTCCTCAGCTTCGCCGCCTTCCTGCCCGCCATGTGGGTGGTGGCCTCGTTCGGCATCTTCGTCGTCATCTTCTTCCTGGCCCGCATCGTCATCGTCACGCGTTCGCGCATCGCGCTCTGGTACGCGGCGGCGCTGGGCATCGTGCTGTTCTCCACCTTCTCCGAAGTCATCGCCGCGGCCTTCGACTTCAAGGCCCTGGTCGGCGCCCTCAACAGCGTCACCGCCGCGCTGGCGTCCAGCCTCGTGGCCGCCTTTGCGTTCGCCGAGCAGATACGCGTGGAACGGGTCGAGCGCGAACATGCCGAGGCCGAGCTGCAGCGCGCCTACGAAGTCACGCCGGTGGGCCTGTTCACGCTGGAGCCCGACGGCCGCTTCGTGCGCGCCAACACCGCCATGCAGGAAAAGCTGGGCCTGGAAGGCCGGCCGCTGCACGAACTGCGCTGGCAGAACTACTTCGAGCCCGGCGCGCTGGCGCGGCTCAAGGAGATCGCCGACCGCGGCGGCGAGGCCGAGATCCAGGCCCAGCCCATAGGCGGCATGGAGCCGCGCTGGTACCTGGCCAAGGCCACGCTGGCCCATACCCGGATCGAAGGCTCGCTGCAGGACATCACCGAGCGGCGCAAGGCCACCGAACGGCTGCGCTTCCTGGCCAACAACGACACCCTGACCGGCGCGTTGAACCGCCGGGGCATCGAGCACATCCTCGAAACCTCGCTGAAACAGTTCGACCCGGCGCACCCGATCGCCCTGGCCTACCTGGACCTGGACCGCTTCAAGCTGATCAACGACCTGTACGGCCACCAGACCGGCGACGAAGTCCTCAAACAGGTCTGCCAGCGGGTCAAGTGGTCGCTGGGAGACCACCACCACATCGGCCGCATCGGCGGCGACGAGTTCATCCTGGTGCTGCGCGACACCGCCATGCTGCCGGCTACCGACCTCTGCCGCCGCATCATCAGCGACATCTGCGACATGCCCTTCCAGCTGCGCCGGCGTTCGTTCCAGGTCAAGGTGTCCATCGGACTGATCGAGATCACGCCCGAGATGCGGGTCCAGGACGCCGTCTCGGCGGCCGATCGGGCCTGCCGCGAAGCCAAGAAGGGCAAGCACGGCCACCTGGTCATCTACAAGGAAAACGCACCCGCCTTCCAGGAACGCGCCGAGGAACTGCGGCTGATCGAAGAGCTCGGCAGCACCTTCACGCCCACGGGCCTCTCGCTGGTCATGCAGCCCATCATGTCGCTGCGCGCGCCCGAGGCCTCGCTGGACTTCGAAGTGCTGATCCGCATGCAGGACTCGTCCGGCTCGATGGTGCCGGCCGGCAAGATCATCGCGGCGGCCGAGGCCAACGGCACCATCGGCGAACTGGACAAATGGGTGCTGACCTCGACGCTGGTGTGGCTGACCGAGAACCTGCCGCGCCTGCCCAACACCCGCTTCGTCTGCGTCAACCTGAGCGGCGCGTCGCTGAACGACGAGGCCTTCATCGAGGACACCTTCCGCATCCTGTCGCGCTTCGGGCCGGTGGTGAAATACCTGTGCATGGAGATCACCGAAAGCGTGGCCCTGCACGACATCGCCAACTCCCGCCGCTTCATCGACCGGCTCAAGTCCTGCGGCGCCAAGATCGCGCTGGACGACTTCGGCGCCGGCTACACCTCGTTCTCGTACCTGAAGGAATTCGCCGCCGACGCGCTCAAGATCGACGGCGGTTTCATCAAGCGCATGCATGAGCACCCGGCCAACTACGCCATCGTCGAGGCCATCGTAGAGCTGGCGCGCAACCTCGGCATGCGCAGCATCGCCGAATGGGTGGAGGACTATCCCACGGTGGAAGCGCTGGCGGAGCTGGGGGTAGACTATGTGCAGGGCTGGGCCATCGCCAAGCCCATGGCGCCCGACGAAATCCTGCGCGCCAGCTCTTCCGCGAGCTTCATCGTCGACGAACAGGTCCGGGCCTTCGTCGCCGGCGGCTCCCAGCCCGGGACGTCGGACGGCATGTCCGCCTGGGGCCTGCATTGACGCGGACAGGAAACCCTATGCTTCGATTCTTGCTCAAGACGACCGGGCCGCTGCTGGCGGCCTTCTGCGTGGCCTGCACGCCCGCGCCTCGATCCCCCTCCGGCTCCGCGCAAAGCGGCAACGGCATCAGCGTGTACGGCACGATCGACGCCGGCGTGGTCGTCCGCTAGGACCGCGTCCTACCCGATGTGGTGCGCGGCACGGTGCAGGTGGGTGATCAGGTGCCGCATCAGCGGCGACGGCAGCGAATCGCTGCGCAGCATGGCGCCCACCGTCAGGTCGTAGCCTTTCTCTTCCACGTCGATCACCGACATGAACTGGGACGCCAGCGGCTGCATGGCGATCTGGCGCGGCATCAGGCCCACATAGTCGCCCGCCGCCAGCAGGGACAGCAGCGCCAGGGTCGAGTTGGCCACCGCGGCCACCGCCGGCGGCTCCAGGCCGTGTTGCTCGAACAGAGGCCGGGCGTAGCCCGATTCTCCGTCGGCGCCGGTGAACACCCAGCGCGCCCCCTGCAGATCGGCCAGCGTGCGCGCCTTCAGCCACGGGCTGCCCCGGCGCGCGGTGGGTACCATGGTCGTACGGATCAGGGGTTCGATGTGGAACTCGCCCGCCGACAAATCCTCCGGTATGCCGCCCAGGGTCACATCCACTTCCTGGGACCGCAGCTTCTGCAATTGCGCGACGTAGAGTTCCTCGCTCACGCGCAGCCGGATGCCGGGGAACTCCTGGCTGAAGGTCCGCAGGGCCTCGGGCACCAGCAGCATCACGGCCACCGGCACCGCGCCCAGGTGCAGCTCGCCCACCATGGAGCCCGACATCTGCCGGATCTCGTCCACCGCCAGGTTCAGCTCGCGCCGGGCCTTGACCGTGCGCTCGTACAGGATGCGGCCCTGGCCCGTGGGCATGACGCCGCGCGAGGTCCGCTGCAACAGCGTCACGCCCAGCTCGAGTTCCAGTTCCCTGACCATCTTGGTCAGCGCCGGCTGCGACGTGCCCACCCGCCGCGCCGCGCCGCGCAGGCTGCCTTCCTCCACCGCCGCAACCAGCGCGTTCAGGGTCGTGAGTTTCACCGGGCTTCTCCAGTACCGATCCATGGCCCGCCGTTGCGGCCGGCGGGTTTGCCTGTATTTTGCACCGCCGCGCCTAGGCTTGCGCCGCCTTGATCTTGCGCCACAGCGTGGTACGGCTGATGCCCAGCCGCCGCGCGGCTTCCTGGTGATTGCCCGCGCACTCGGCCAGCACGGCGCGGGCATGCTCGGCCTCCTGGCTGGCGCGCACCGCCGACAGGCTGCGCGCCGCGGGCGCCTGGCGCCGGGCCGGCGCATCGGCCAGCATGGCCCGCACCTCGCGGCGCGACAGCGGCCGCCCCTCGGTCAGGCAGGCCATGGTCAGGCGTTCCGACACGTTCTCCAGTTCCCGGACGTTGCCCCGCCACGCACCTTCCTTCAGCACCGGCAGCGCCGCCTCCAGCATGGGCGCCACGGCCTCCCGCAACCCCGCCCGCCCCAGCGCCGCCGGCAGCAGCAGCCGCGCCAGCGCCTCGATGTCCTCGGGCCGGTCGCGCAGCGGCGGCACCATCACCTGCAGGATGTTCAGGCGGTAGTACAGGTCCTCGCGGAAGGCGCCGGCCCTGACCATCGCGAGCAGATCGCGATGGGTGGCGGCGACGATGCGCACGTCGACCGGAATGGTGTCGACGCTGCCCACGCGCGTGATCTCCTTCTCCTGCAAGGCACGCAGCAGCCGCGTCTGCAACGGCAGCGGCATCTCGCCGATCTCGTCCAGGAACAGCGTGCCTTCGTTGGCGGACTCGAACAGGCCCGGCTTGCCCTGCCGGCGCGCGCCGGTGAAGGCGCCCTCGTCGTAGCCGAACAGCTCGCTTTCCAGCAGGGTCTCGGTGAAGGCGCCACAGTTGATGGCGATGAAGGGATGCCGGCGTCGCCGGCTGGCATTGTGCAGGCCCTGGGCCAGCAGCTCCTTGCCGGTGCCGCTTTCGCCGTGGATCAGCACGGCCGCGTCGCTGTGCTCGGCGAAGACCCGGCACTGCGCGATCACCTGGCGCATGGCGGCGGACTCGGCCACCACATCGTCCAGCCGGTACCGGGCCACGCGCGAGCGCCGGTGCGTATGCGCCCGCAGCTTGCTGACGGCGCGCTCCAGTTCGCTGGATCCGTGCAGCGTGAAGATGGCGCCGGTCTGCATGCCCTCGTCCAGCAGCGGCACGCGGTCGACCACGACGGACTTGCCGCCCATCTCCTGCACGGTCCCGATCTCGCTCGCCCCGCGTGTCATGACCTGCCCCGGCTCCAGGTCGGGCAGCACCTGGCGCAGCGGTTGGCCCAGGGCGTCACGCACGCGGCGCCCGGTCAGCTTGTCCACCGACGGATTGGCGGCGACGATGCGGCCGGCCATGTCCACCGCGATGACGCCGTCGTTCAAGTGGTAGAGCACCGAGTCGAGTTGCGTGCGGCGCGATTTCTCGGCCTTCTGGGCGGCGGCGATCTCGATGGCGTCGTCGAAGGCGGCACGCACCGAATCCAGCGAATAGACCAGGATGCCCGTCAGGCCGGCCTCGTCGGCCAGGTTGGCGATCAAGCCCGGACCGACCACCACCTCGACGCCGGCCGCCGCCAGCTCCTGGATGCAATGCCGGGCATCCTCGGCGGTCTGGTAGGCGCGGATCTGCATGGGCAAAGAAAACAGCGTCGCGAAGCGGTTCAACGCCGGCGGCACGCGGCGGTGCATGACCATGGCGATGCGGTCGGAGAACTGCCGCGCCTTGCAGATCGCGGCCATCAGGTCGAAGCCGCCCACCTTGACGAAGGCCACGGGGATGCTGACGTTCTGGCGCAGATAGGCGCCATGGGCGCCCGCCGCGACGATGACGTCGCAGGCCCGCTTTTCGCTGCGCCGGGCGATCTCGGCGATCGCGTCGTCGAAGCCCTTGTCGATGATCTCGATGGCGGCCCGGTCCGCCAGTTCGGGGCTGACGGTGCGGAAGACTTCGGTCAGCCGGTGCGCGCTGATGGCCCAGATCAGGGGCCGGCGGTCATCGGATGCGGCGATGCTCATGTTCACTCCTTTTCAATATTGAAACATGAACACGAGATCCGGTGAAACACACCACGTCCGTTGCCGCGCCGTGCCGGGCTCCCGCACCATGGAGCCGGCTGGCATGGGCCTTGCAACAGGCGGCCATCCCATTCGGAGACTTCGATGCCCCAATCAGCCTATCCAGCCGTCTACATGCGCGGCGGCACCAGCCGCGCCCTGATCTTTCACGACCGCGACCTGCCCGCCGGCCGCGACGCCCGCGACCATGTCTTCCTGGCCACGCTGGGCAGCCCGGATCCCGGCAAGCGGCAACTGGACGGCCTGGGCGGAGGCATCTCGTCGCTGTCCAAGATCGCCGTGGTGGGCGCGCCTTCGCGCGACGATGCCGACGTGGACTACACCTTCGGCCAGGTCGCGATCGACGCGCCGCTGGTCCAGTACCGGGGCAACTGCGGCAACATCTCGGCGGCCATCGGCCCCTATGCCGTGGACGAAGGCCTGGTGCGGGCATCGGGCGACCGCGCCTCGGTCCGCATCCACAACACCAACACCGGCAAGATCATCGTGGCCGATTTCGCCCTTAGCGGCGGCCGCGCCGCGGTCGCCGGCGATTTCGTGCTGCCCGGCGTGGCGGGCACCGGCTCGCCCATCCGGCTGTCCTTCCTGGACCCGGGCGGCGCCACGACCGGCAAGCTGTTCCCCACCGGCGCCGCGCGCGACACCGTGACGATCCCCGGCGTGGGCACGATCGAGGTCTCGTGCATCGACGTCTCCAATCCGACGGTCTTCGCGCGCGCCGCCGACTTCGGCCTGGCCGGCACCGAATCGGCGGCGCAGATCGACGCGCGGCCGGACCTGGTCCGGCAATGCGAGGAACTGCGCGTGGCCGCCGCCGTCCTGATGGGGCTCGCCACCGAGGACGAGGCGCGCACGCGCCTGCGCAACCTGCCGCTGGTCTGCCTGCTGTCGCCGCCCGCCGACGTGGTGCTGCCCTCGGGCGCCCCGCTGCAGGCCCGGGACGTGGACATCACCGCCCGCATGTTCTCGGCCGGCCAGCCGCACCGGGCAACGCCGCTGACGGGCGCGATGTGCCTGGCGGCCTGCGTCCGCCTGCCCGGCACCCTGGGCGCCGAACTGGGCCGCGTGCCCGCGGACGGCCGCGACATCGTCATCGGCCACGCCTCGGGTTCGCTGCCGGTAGGCGCCGCCGTCAGCGGCGGACCACGACCGCATGTCGCAAGCACCACCGTCACGCGTACCGCGCGCCGGCTGATGCGGGGCGAGGTCTACGCGCCCACCGGGCGATGATGCCGTTTCGGCGAAACACGTTACATTATTGAAACACCACCTATTCCGAAGCGCTCCACCATGAACCGCGGCCGCGCTTCGAAATTTCATACGAATCAAAGGCTTGTCGCTGGATACCCCGCTGGCCGCGGCCCATGGCACGCGCCTTGCTCGGCAGTTCAACCATTCCAGACACAAGAACCGTCCCCGGAGACCTACATGACGTACCCCCTCACGCCTCGCGCCGGTTCGGCGTTCAAGGCCTTGCGCCGCACCCTGCTGTCCGCGATGCTGGGCACGCTGGCCGCGACCTCGTGGCAGGCCGCGCAGGCAGCCGACTATCCGACCAAGCCCATCAAGCTGATCGTGCCCTTCGCCCCCGGCGGCGGCAACGACGCCATCGCCCGCACTCTGGGCCGGCGCCTGGGCGACTCGCTGGGCCAGCCGGTGGTGATCGAGAACCGCGCCGGTGCCGGCGGCAAGCTGGGCGTGGAAGCCGGCGTGAAGGCCGATCCCGACGGCTACACGCTCACGCTGATCTCCAACAGCTATTCCGTCAATCCCAGCCTCTATCCCATCAAGTTCGACCCGATCAAGGACATCACGCCCATCGGCATGATCGCGCGCGGCCCGCTCCTGATCTCGGTGCCGACCACGCTGCCGGTCAACAGTCTGGCCGACCTGATCCAGCTCGCCAAGACCAAGAAGGGCGGCCTGACCTACGCCTCGTCCGGCCAGGGCGGCATCTCCCACCTGGCCACGGAACTGTTCCAGCGCACCGCCGGCATCGAGATGACCCACGTGCCCTACCGCGGCACGGCCCCGGCCCTGACGGACACCGTGGCGGGCCAGACCGACCTCTTCTTCAGCACCGCGGGCGCCGCCTTTCCCTACATGAAAAGCGGCCGGCTGAAGGTCGTGGCCGAGACGCTGCCCAAGCGCATCCAGGCCGAGCCGTCCATCCCCACGGTGGCCGAGGCCGGCGTGCCGGGCTACGAGGTGATCGTCTGGTACGGGCTGATCGCCCCCAAGGGCCTGCCCGCCGACATCCAGCAGCGGCTGAACAAGGAAATGAACACCGCGCTGGCGCTACCTGAAACCGTGGAGCAACTGAAGGCCAACGGCGAAGAACCCGCCATCGGCAAGCCCGAGCAGTTGATGGCGCAGATCCAGAAGGAGTTGACGCTCTGGAAGCGCGTCGTGACCGACGCCAAGATCCAGGTGGAATGACCATGCAGACGAAGATACCGTGCGTCATGATGCGAGGCGGGACCTCGCGCGGGCCTTTCTTTCTGGCCTCGGACCTTCCGTCCGATCCGGCGCGACGCGACGAGGTGCTGCTGGCCGCCATGGGATCGCCCCATTCCTACCAGGTGGACGGCATCGGCGGCGCCACGCCCTTCACCAGCAAGGTCGCCATCATCAGCCCCTCGCAGCGCCCCGGCATAGACGTCGACTACCTGTTCGCCCAGGTCCTGGTGAACGAACGCCTGGTCGACACGCGCCCGAACTGCGGCAACATCCTGGGCGCGGTCGGCCCCTACGCCATCGACGCCGGACTGGTGCCGGCGCAGGGCGACGAGACGACCGTGCGCATCTTCAACGTCAACACGCAGGCGGAAGTCCACGCCATCGTGCAGACGCCGGGCGGCTCGGTGACCTACTCGGGCGATGCGGCGATCGACGGTGTGCCCGGCACCGCCGCGCCCGTCAAGCTGAACTTCCGCAGCGCCATCGGCTCCATCACCGGCAAGCTGCTGCCCACCGGCCGGCCGCTGGATGTGATCGACGGCATCGAAGTCAGCTGCGTGGACGTCGCCATGCCCATGGTGCTGTTCTCGGCGGCGCAACTGGGCAAGACCGGCCATGAAAGCGCCGAGGACCTCGATGCCGACACCGCGCTGATCGCCAGGATGGAGGCCATCCGGCGCAAGGCGGGCGAATTGATGGGGCTGGGCGACGTCAGCGCGTCGGTCGTGCCCAAGATCGGGCTGCTGGCCGAACCGCAGAACGGCGGCACGATCTCGTCGCGCTACTTCGTGCCCTATTCCTGCCACCGCGCGCACGCCGTCACCGGCGCGCTGTGCGTGGCTTCCGCCTGCGCAGTGCCGGGCACCATCGCATCCCGGCTGTCGGGCCTGGACAGCACGCCGCCGCAGGGCGTGGTGCGCATCGAGCATCCGTCCGGCACGATCTCCATCGACCTCGACGTGGACCTGGTCAGCGCCACGCCCGCCATCCGGCGCGCCGCGGTGATCCGCACCGCCCGCCGGCTGTTCGAAGGCAGCGTGCTGATTCCGTCCGAGGTCTGGCAGGACGCCTGACACCGGGGTCCGGACGTACGGCCGCGCCGGCGGAATCCCCACGGGACCCGCCGGCGCGGCCGTTTTTCATTTCGTGGTGGTACAGTCCTCATATCCGCAACATCGCGTTACCGTCCCTTGCCAGGCACGGGACACGGCCGACGGAAAGTTCCCGGCCCGCCAGTTCCGTTTCACCATGACCGACCTCCCTCTTTCCGCACCGGTCCTCGTCGTCGAAGACGAGCCCTCGATGCGCCAACGGATCCTGAGTCTGCTGACCGGGCTCGGCTACCCCCCAGGCGCGCTGGTCTCATGCGCCACGCTGGCCGAGGCCCGCTTCCACTTCGACGGCAACGCCCGCTTCGCGCTCGCCCTGATCGATCTCGGCCTGCCGGACGGCAGTGGCCTGGAGTTGATCGAAACGCTGCACAGGCGCGATGCCCGGACCGCCATCCTGGTGATCTCGGCCTGCACCACCGAGGACATGATCCTCGCGGCACTGAAACTGGGCGCCACCGGCTACGTCCTGAAGGAACGCGACGACCTGGAAATCACGATGTCCCTGCGCAGCGTGCTGCGCGGCGGCGCGCCCATCGACCCGTTCGTCGCCCGGCGCCTGCTGGCGCTGCTACCCCCGCCCGCCTCGCCCGTCCCGGCACCGGCCGAGGCGCCGCTGAGCAAACGCGAGCGGGAAATCCTCGAACTGGTCGCCCAGGGCCACACCAATCGCGAGATCGCCGAGCAGCTGTTCGTCTCCCCCCACACCGCCGCATGCCACATCAAGAACATCTATCGGAAACTAGCGGTCACGTCCCGCACGCGCGCGATCCACGAAGCGCGCTCGCTTGGCTTGCTGTAATCCTGGCGCTCTGGCTGGGCCTGGCGGACACGATCCGCGCGGAAGCCTGCCGTCCGGCGATTTCCTCCATCAGCGCCGCGCGCGCGGACCACGCCCCCGACATGCCGCCCGCCACGGGCTGGGAGACCGTCACCCTGCCCGACATCTGGTCGACGCGCTGGCCCGGGTATGACGGCACGGTCTGGTACCGCGTCGAATGGACGCACTGCCCCGGCCAGGCCGTGGCCGTCTTCCTCGAATACCTCTCGATGGCAGGCGCGGGACGTCTCAACGACGATACGCTCTGGGCGGACGCAAGCCTGGTCGAACCCCTGTCGCGCGGCTGGAACCTGCCACGCTACTCCCTGCTGCCGCCCTCGGCGCTGCGCGCCGGCACCAACACCTTGTGGTTCAGGGCAGTGGGCTACGACCGCTACAGCTCCGGGCTGGGCGGCGTACACGTCGGCCCGCCCGACGAAATCCGCCCGCTCTACGAACGGGAATGGCTGCTGCGGCGCGTCCTCCCGCAGGTCAACCTGATCATCTCCATCACGCTGGGCTGCTTCTTCCTGGTGGTCTGGCTTCTGCGGCGCAACGAGCAGGCCTATGGATGGTATGCGCTGACATCGCTGGCCTGGCTGCTGTTCGGCCTGAATTCGGCCGTCACTTCCCCCTGGCCATTCGCCACCACGCACGGCTGGTCCACGTGGATCACCCTGGTGTTCACCATCTATTGCAGCGCCTTCGCCATGTTCGCCTGGCGCTTCGGCGGCCAGCGGTTCCCGCGCCTGGAAAGGGCGCTGTGGACCCTCACGGGCGCGGTGTGCGTCGCGCTGCTGGCACTGGGGCCGGTCCAGCCCAAGATCGTGTTCTATCTGGTGGCGATGGGTTATGCCGCCGTGTTCGTCGGAACCTGCGTGCAATTCCAGCTGCACGCCTTGCGCACGCGCCGCCCCGAACACCTGTTCCTGGCGGCCTGCATGCTGAGTTTCCTGGTGGCCGTCACCCACGACATGCTGGCCTTCCTGCGCATCATCGACGACGTCCATGGCTACACCTCCGCCACCGCGCCGTTGATGATGATAGGCATGGCCCTGGTCCTGGCCTGGAGCTTCACCACCACCCTCGGACGCGTGGAAAGGTTCAACCGCGAACTGGCCGACCACGTCGACCGGGCCCGGCGGGAACTCACGCACACGCTGGGCCGGCAGCACGAGCTGGAAGTGGCCAATGCCCGGCTGAGCGAGCGGCTGCAGATCTCCCACGACCTGCATGACGGCCTGGGCAGCTCGCTGGTGCGATCCATCGTCATGGCGGAAACAGGCAACGCCACGCTGCCGCCGCAGCACTACGTGTCCATCCTGAAAAGCCTGCGGGACGACCTGCGGCAGATCCTGGACCAGAGCTTCGCGGCCACTCCCGCGGCCGTGGCCTCGCCTGCGGACTGGATCGCGCCGCTGCGGCGCCGCTACGGCGAACTGTTCGACGAACAAGAGGTCCGGTGCGCCTGGCGGATCGCCGGGAACTGGCCCGCGGAGCCGGACCCGGCCCGCCTGCTCGCCCTGACCCGCTTTCTTGAAGAAGCCTTGACCAACGTGATCAAGCACAGCCGCGCGAGCGCGATCACCGTGACCCTGGGCGATGCCGGCCACGGAGTATTGGCGCTGAGCGTCGAGGACGACGGCGCGGGATTCGACGTCGGGCTGGCCGACCACCCCATGGCGGGCATCGGGCTGCGCAGCATGCGGGCCCGCATCGCCCGCATAGGCGGACGACTGGAGATCGAGTCGGACGCGGGCGGCACGCGCCTGCGCGTCCACCTGCCCCCGATTACCCATTTCTCGGGATAGCCGCCGGACTCGCCCCATCCTCTAATTGCTGTCCCGGCACGTGGCCGGGACAGTCCTGAGGATTCCCATGCTTTTTCGTCCTTGCCCGTGCCAAGCACGCAAATCGCGCCTGCCCCGGGGCTTCTGGCTGCGGCTCGTCCCGGGGCGACGGCTTTTCCGGTGCCACGGCTGCCAGGCGACGCTATTCGTCCACCCCCTGCGATTGGTGGCCGTGGACAACCCGGCCGCGCACCGCACCTGACCCTGCCGGATTCATAGCTTTTTCCACTGCGGCCCATTCATATATACGATTTTCCAATCCGCCACGGCGCTCTTAACATCACGTCTCCGTTCATCCAAGGAGACTCGTGCATGCTGTGGAAGCGCCTATCCATCCACCTCGGGGTCGCAGCGACCCTGCTCGCCTCGCTGTCGGCGCCCGTGAACGGCGCCAGCCTGGACGGCCAGTTGCGCGCCGCCGCCGAACGGGGCACGGCCGCCGACGTCCGCACCCTGATCGGCCAGGGGGCGGACATCGAAGCGCGCGATGCCGCGGGCGCCACTCCCCTGCTGGCCGCCACCCACCGCAACAACGTGGAAGCGGCCCGGGCCCTGATCGACGCGGGCGCCGACGTCAACGCCAAGGACAGGATCAACGACAGCCCCTACCTGTATGCGGGCGCGCGGGGGCACGACGAAATCCTCCGGATGACGCTGGCGCATGGGGCGGACCTGAAAAGCACCAACCGCTACGGCGGCACGGCGCTGATCCCGGCCGCCGAACGCGGCCACGTCGAGACGGTCCGCATGCTGATCAAGGCGGGCGTGGACGTGAACCACGTCAACAATCTGCACTGGACCGCGCTGCTCGAAGCCATCATCCTGGGCACGGGCGGCGCCCGCCACACGGACATCGTCCGCCTGCTGGTCGATGCGCATGCCGATGTGAACCTGGCCGACGGCAACGGCGTCACCCCGCTGCGGCATGCCCGCCAACGCGGTTTCACCGCCATCGAGCGCATCCTGCTCCAAGCCGGCGCGCGCTAGCCGCTCGTCAGAACTCGGTCTGCCGCCCCGGATCCGGGGCGTCCCGCCGCATGCCGCCGCAAGCCTGGCGCACGGCCTCCAGGAAACGCCGGTGCGATTCGTTCTCGCCGCTGTCCTCGCGCACGATGGCCGCGATCGGCGGCAGGCTCCAGGCGATGGAATACGGGACGATGGCCACGCCCGCCACGTGCACCAGTTCTTCGGCAATGTCGGCGGGCAGCAGCGAGACCGCGCGCTCGGACGCGGCGATGATCTCGCCGATGAGCTTGGCGGAGTAGCCTTCGGTGACGGGCACGGGCGGCGTGACGCCCGCCCCGATGAACAGGCCGGCGACCTGCTCGCGCAGCGCGGTGTGGGGTTCGCCCAGGACCCAGTCGAGTTCGGCCAGGCGGTGCCATGAAAGCGGCGCGCGCCCCAGTTGCGCCGCCAGGCGCCGGTTGCTGATCAGCCGGGCCTGCTGGCGGTACAACGGCTCGAACGCCAGCCCCTGCAAATCCAGCATGGGACTTGCCCGCGCGATGACCACGTCCAGCGCGTGATCGCGCAGCGCGCGCAACAGGCTCTCGCTGGTGCCGTCGTGGATGCGCACGGCCAGCCGCCGGGGCTCCGCCTGCACGGCGGAGACGACCTCGGCCACCAGCCGCCCGGACACGAAGGGCGTCACCCCCACGTGCAAGCGCGCGGCCAGGCCCGCGCTGGAAGCCTCCATATCGCGGACCAGATGCCCCAGGTCCTGCAGCATGGCCCGCGCCCGGCCCGCCACGATCCGCCCGATGTCGGTGGGCGCCATGCCGCGCGCCGTGCGGACGAACAGCGGCGCGCCGAACATGGCTTCCAGTTCCGACAAGGCATTGGTCACCGCCGGCTGGCTGGTGGCCATCAGTTCGGCCACCCGTGTCAGGGAGCCGAGCCGGTGGACCTGCACGATCAGTTGCAGATGGCGCATCTTCAGCCGGGAAACCAACCGGCGGACGACGTCATCAGAGGGAAAACCGGAATCTGGCATGCCTGGAATCGCCAAGATATCAGCTAAATATTATGGATACATCGTCAATCAGAATATTTCAATGATAACCGCTGCCTAGAATGGCTGGATCTTGATGCAACCCTATGCCCCAGAGGCACGGAAGGACAGGAAGATGAGCACCACGATTCGCCAGGCCGCCCTCGACTACCATGAATTCCCCGTTCCGGGAAAAGTGTCGATCTACCCGACCAAGCCGCTGGTCACGCAGCGCGACCTCGCCCTGGCCTACACGCCGGGCGTCGCCGCCGCTTGCGAGGAAATCGTCGCCGACCCCGCCAATGCCTTCCGCTACACCGCCCGCGGCAACCTGGTGGGCGTGATCTCCAACGGCACCGCGGTGCTGGGCCTGGGCAACATCGGCCCGCTGGCTTCCAAGCCGGTCATGGAAGGCAAGGCCGTGCTGTTCAAGAAATTCGCCGGCATCGACGTATTCGACATCGAGATCGACGAGACCGACCCGGACAAGCTGGTGGACATCATCGCCTCGCTGGGCCCGACCTTCGGCGGGATCAATCTCGAGGACATCAAGGCGCCCGAGTGCTTCGCCGTCGAGCGCAAGCTGCGCGAGCGCATGACGATCCCCGTCTTCCACGACGACCAGCACGGCACCGCCATCACGGTCAGCGCCGCGTTCATCAACGGCCTGAAGGTGGTCGGCAAGGACATCGGACAGGTCAAGGTCGTGACCTCAGGCGCGGGCGCCGCGGCCCTGGCCTGCCTGGAATTGATGATGGACCTGGGCCTGCCGCGCGAGAACATCTGGGTCACCGACATCGAAGGCGTGGTGTACGAGGGACGCACGGTGCTGATGGACGAACAGAAGGCGTCCTTCGCGCAGCCGACCGACGCCCGCACGCTGGCCGAGGTCATCGCCGGCGCGGACGTGTTCCTGGGGCTGTCGGCCGGCGGCGTGCTCAAGCCCGGCATGGTGGCGGCCATGGCCGCCCGGCCGCTGATCCTGGCGCTGGCCAACCCCACGCCCGAGATTCTTCCCGACGCCGCCCACGCCGTGCGCGACGACGTGGTCATGGCCACGGGGCGCTCGGATTTTCCCAACCAGGTCAACAACGTGCTGTGCTTTCCCTACATCTTCCGGGGCGCGCTGGACGTAGGCGCCTCCACGATCACGCGCGAAATGGAGAAAGCCGCGGTCCACGCCATCGCCGCCCTGGCCGAGGAAGAACAGAACGAGGTGGTGGCCGCCGCGTACGGCACCTATGACCTGCGCTTCGGCCCCGACTACCTGATCCCCAAGCCCTTCGATCCGCGCCTGATCGTGCGCATCGCACCCGCCGTGGCCGCCGCCGCGATGGCGAGCGGCGTGGCGACCCGCCCGCTGGCGGACCTGGACGCGTATGCCGAGCAGTTGCAGCAGTTCGTCTACCGCTCAGGCGCCTTCATGAAGCCGCTGTTTGCCAACGCCAAGCGTTTCGTGCGCGACGGCGGCAAGGCCCGCATCGTGTTCACCGAGGGCGAGGACGAGCGCGTGCTGCGGGCCGTGCAGGTGATCGTGGACGAAGGGCTGGCCAAGCCCATCCTGGTCGGCCGCCCCGCCGTGCTGCTCGCGCGCATCGAGAAATTCGGGCTGCGTCTGCGCCTGGGCCAGGACGTCGAGGTGACCAATCCCGAGTTCGACGAACGCTTTCACCAGTACTGGACGACGTACTGGGAAAAGATGTGCCGCCGCGGCATCACCAAGGAGATGGCGCGCGTGGAGATGCGCCGCCGCATGACCCTGATCGGCGCCATGATGGTTCACCTGGGCGACGCCGACGGCATGATCTGCGGCACCGTGGGCGCCTACCACGACCACCTGCGTTTCGTCGACGAGGTCATCGGCCGGCGGCCCGGACACGGCGTCTACGCCGCGATGAACATCCTGCTGCTGAACGAACGGACCATCGCGCTGGTGGACACGCACGTCAACGACGACCCCAGCGCCGAGCAGATCGCCGAATACACGCAGGCGGCGGCCGAGGCCATGCGCCGGCTGGACCTGGCACCCAAGACCGCGCTGCTGTCGCGCTCGAACTTCGGCTCGGGCAGTTCCGCCTCGGGCGGCAAGATGCGCCGCGCGCTGGAACTGCTGCGCGAACAGGCGCCGGACCTGGAGGTCGACGGCGAAATGCACGGCGACTGCGCGCTGGACGAGGCCCTGCGGCTGCGCATTCTGCCGTCCTCCACGCTGAAGGGCGAAGCCAACCTGCTGGTCTGCCCCAACGTGGACGCGGGCAACATCGCCTACAACCTGCTCAAGACCGCCGCTGGCGGCAACGTGGCGGTGGGGCCCTTCCTGCTGGGCGTGAACGCGCCGGTGCACATCCTGACGTCCAGCGCGACGGTCCGCCGCATCATCAACATGACCGCCCTCGCGGTGCTGGGCGCCAACGCCGGCCTGGGCTAGCGTACCGGCCGCGGGCCTGGCGCCTTATCGGGCCAGGGGCGCGGCGGCCAGTACCGGCCGCCGCCAGAACCCCCTGAACACCACCAGCGCCGCCCCCAGCAGCAGCATCGCGCTGGCCGCGAAGACGCCGTGCGCGCCTCCCGCGTCGAACACCACGCCGCCTGCGGCCGCGCCTACGGTGATGGCCAGTTGCACGGCCGCCACGATCAGCCCGCCGCCGCTCTCGGCCTCGTCGGGCACGACCCGCGTCAACCAGGTGGACCAGGCCACCGGTACCGCGCCGAAGGCCATGCCCCACAGCGCGACCAGCACGGCCGCGATCCAGGGCAGCGTCCCCGTGGCGGCCAGAACCAGGCCGATGCCGCCCATCGCCAGCGGCATCAGCAGCAGCGTCATGCGCAGGCTGCGCTGCAGCAGCAGGCCCGACAGCGACGTGCCGACGAAATTGGCCACGCCGAATCCCAGCAGCATGGCCGACAGGCCGTTGACGTCCACGCCGGGCACGCTTTCCAGGAACGGCCGCAGATAGGTGAAGAAGGCGAAGTGCCCGGTGAAAACCATGATACAGGCCCCCATGCCCAGCGCCACGCCCGGCCGCCGCAACACATCGACCAGCGTGCCCAGGCGCGTGGTGCCCGAGGGCGCCATGCGCGGCAAGGTCAGGGCCTGCCATATCAACGCCACCACGCCCAGCGACGTGGCCAGCAGGAAGACGTTGCGCCATCCGAGCAGATGGCCGAAATAGCTGCCCAGCGGCGCCGCCGCGATCGTCGCGACCGACACGCCGCCGAAGATCAGGGACAACGCACGCGGCACCATGGCCTCGGGCACGAGCCGCATCGCCGTCGCGGCCGACATCGTCCAGAACCCGCCGATGGCGATGCCCAGCAGCACCCGTCCCAACAGGATGACAGCCAGGCTGGGCGCGAAGGCGACCAGCAGGTTCGAGGCGATCAGCAGGACGGAAAACGCCATCAACACCCACCTGCGGTCGATGCCGCGCGTCGCCGCCGCGATCAGGAGGCTGGCAACCAGCGCGACCGCCGAGGTCGCCGTCACCGTCTGCCCCGCCAGACCCTCGGTCACCCCCAGGCTGGCGGCCATCGGCGTCAGCAGGCTGGCGGGCAGGAACTCGGCCGTGACCAGGCCGAACACGCCCAGCGCCAACCCGAATACCGCGCCCCAGGCGGGCCGGTCCGGCGCGGCGGCCAGGCGGCCGGGAGAAATGCATTCACTCATGACGACTTCCAGGATTGCCGAAAACCGCAGCGTATCGGCCGCACGCCAGGACTGTCTATGACGTAGAATCCTGTTTTATTGATCTATCGTCCGGAAATCATGGACACGCCCGACCTGCAACCCGTCCCCGACTTCGATCCCGCCAGTGAGCTGCTGCTCGGCATGCGGCTGGTTGGCGTCCAGTACCGGCGGATCGAACTCGCGCCCCCCTGCGGCGTGCGTTTCGGCCAGGCGCCGGGGCGCGCGCAGTTCCACTTCGTCGGCCGCGGCCCGCTGCTGCTGCGCACCGCGAGCCGGGCGCTGCACCGGCTCGACACAGGTGATGCCGTGCTGCTGCCGCATGGCGGGATGCACGAACTGCTGTCCTCGCCCGAGACGCCCAGCCGGGACATCGCCGCCTTCGAGTCGGTCGACATCTGCGAGCAGGTCTGCGCGGTCAAGCCGGTCGCCTGCCCGGCCGGCGGTCCGCTGGTCTTCAGCGGCTGCATGGAGTTCCATCTGGGCGGCATGCAGATGCTCGTGGCCTCGATGCCCGAAGTCATGCTGGTTGGCACCCTGCTCGACCGTTACCCCGAAATCCGGCCCATGCTCGATGCCATGGAGCGCGAGGCGCGGACACGGCGCGCCGGTTTCGCCGGCATCCTCGCGCGGCTGGCGGACGTGGTGTCCGCCTTCATCGTGCGCGGCTGGGTCGAGTGCGGATGCGGCGATGCCACGGGCTGGGTGCAGGCGCTGCGCGACCCCCGCCTGGGCAAGGTCATCGTCGCGCTGCACCGCGATCCGGGCCGCCCCTGGACGGTCGCGGAGCTGGCGGCGCAGATGGGCAGCTCCCGCTCGGTCTTTGCCGAACGCTTCCTGGCCGTGACCGGCATGACGCCGCTGCGCTACCTGACCGAACTGCGCATGCAGCTTGCCGTGCAATGGATAGAACGGGAACGCCAGCCCCTCGAAACGGTGGCCTACCGCCTGGGCTACGGTTCGCTGGCCGCCTTCAGCCGGGCCTTCAAGCGCGTGGTCGGGCAGCCGCCCGGCGCATTACGCGGCAGGCCGCTAGCCGCCCAGGCCTAGGCAACCGGCGCCCGCCGTTCCGGCGGCCCGCCAACCCGCCGCCCCGCTTTATGCGGAATCCCGGAAAGCGGTGCCGCCCATTCCCTCCCGTCGAAAGAGAAATCCTCATTCCTATCAATGCGTTAGGCCCGGATGGCACGATCCTGCCGGCTGGGTACGTCGCCTGCTAAAGCCCCACCGTGCTCCGGCTCGCAATGCGCGGCACATATCTATCCTTTAGACAGGAGACATCGATGGACCACGCATGGAGACGAACCGCCACGGCCTGTTCGGTCAGCGCCGCGCTGCTCTTGGCCGCTTGCGGCGGAGGAGACGACGATCCGGCACCGCCGCCCGGCGGCGGCAACACGCTTCCCGGCCTGAAGGAAAGCGTCGAGATCATCCGCGACAAATACGGCGTATCGCACATCTACGCCAAGAACCAGGAAGACATGTTCTACGCGCAGGGCTACAACGCCGCGCGCGACCGGCTGTGGCAACTGGACCAATGGCGCCGCCAGGGCGAAGGCAGGATGGCCGAACAGTTCGGGCCGCGCTTCGTCGAAGCCGACCGGGCGGCCCGGATGTTCCTGTACCGGGGCGACCTGGAAAAGGAATACGCCAGCTACCATCCGCAAAGCCAGGCCATCATTTCCGCTTTCGTGGCCGGCATCAACGCCTACATCGACCAGGTGAAGGCCGATCCGTCCAGGCTACCCCTGGAATTCCGGCTCACAGGCACGGAACCCGGCCACTGGCGTCCGGAAACGGTGCTGGTGCGCAAGTACGGCATCACCCGCAACATCGGTTCCGAAGTCGCTCTCGCGCGCGACGTCACGGCGATGGGCGCGAAGAAGGTGCAGGAACTCAGCCTGTTCGAACCGCCCATCGACCTGCAGGTGCCCGGCGGCGTGGACCTGTCGCAGATCGATGGCTCGATCATGAACGCCTACAACCTCGGCCATGCCGCCGCGCGCTTCCAGGCCAGCGACTTCCCCGGCAGTCCGTTGGGCGCGAAGGCCCGCGACACGCTGGCCAAGGCCTTGTCGGGTCCCGACGAGCCCGCCGCCGCCAGCAGCGCGGCCGAGGGCATGGCCCGCGCCAACACGCGCCGCATCGCCCGCTACGAGAGCAACAACTGGACGATCTCGGGCGCGCGCACCGCATCGGGCAGACCCATCCTGTCCAACGATCCGCACCGGGCCCTGTCCATGCCTTCGCTGCGCTACATGGTGCACCTGAACTCGCCCGGCTGGAACGTCATCGGCGCGGGCGAGCCGGCGCTGCCCGGCGTATCCATCGGACACAACGACCGCGTCGCCTTCGGCCTGACCATCTTCTCGTTCGGCGACGAGGAGGACCTGTACGTCTACGAGACCAATCCCGCCAACCGCGACGAATACCGCTACCAGGGCAAGTGGGAAAAGATGCGCCGGATCGAGGAAACGATCAAGGTGCGGGGCCAGGCCGACGTGAAGGCGACGATCAAATTCACCCGCCACGGCCCCGTGCTGCACGAGGACGCCGCCCGGGGCAAGGCCTACGCCGTGCGCGCCGCCTACCTGGAGTTTCCCGGCACCGCCGCCTACCTGGCCAGCCTGCGCCTGAACCAGGCGCGGAACTGGGACGAGTTCACCGCCGGCATGGCTCGCCACTACACCCCCGGCGAGAACATGGTGTATGCCGACGTGAACGGCAACATCGGCTGGTTCGGCGGCGCGCTCGCCCCCATCCGGCCCAAGGCCGGATGGTCGGGCCTGCTACCGGTCCCGGGCGACGGCACCTACGAATGGGACGGCATCCTGCCGGGCACCTCGCTGCCGCGCGTGCTGAATCCGGCCAAGGGGTTCTACGCCACGGCCAACGAGTACAACGTGCCGGACGACTATGCGCGCAAGGACATGTCGGCACGCGAATGGTCGGACCCGAATCGGGTGCAGCGCATCGGCGAGGTCCTGGGCAGCGCGCGCGGCCTGACCGTACAGGACACGGCCAAGCTGCAGTACGACGATCTGTCCATCCCCGCGCGCGAGCTGATGGGCCTGGCATCGGGCCTGTCCTCGCCCGATGCCGAGGTCGCCGACGCGCTGCAACGGCTCAAGGCCTGGAACCACCGCATGTCCGCCGACTCGGTGGCCGCCACCATCTATGAGTTCTGGCAGTACGTCATCGTCGCCAAGGTCTCGGACCTGTACGTGCCGGCCGCCAGCCGCGACACGTTCGGCGACCTGGACAAGCGGCTGGTGATGAACAAGCTCAAGGAACCCGACGCGACCTTCGGTGCTGAACCCGTCCAGGGCCGCGACGCGCTGCTGGTCGATGCGCTGAAGGCGGGGCTCGCCAACCTGAAGGAGGTGCTGGGCAACGATCCCGCCAAGTGGAAATGGGGGGACCTGTTCCACATCAAGTTCGACCACCAGCTGGCGGCGCTGCTGCCGGCCGGCCAGCGCGCCGCGCTGGGGACCGAACGCTATCCGATGAGCGGCAACATCGAGACGGTGTACCTGGGCGCCTATGGCGCCGATTTCCGCAAGATCCACGGCGCGTCCTACCGGCAGGCCATCGATGTGGGCAACTGGGACAACTCGCTGGCCATGAACGTGCCGGGCCAGTCATCCGATCCCGAAAGCCCCTACTACAAGAACCTGCTGCCGCTGTGGGTCAAGGGGGAACTCTTCCCCATGGCCTTCAGCCGGCAAAAGGTCGACAGCCTGAAGGCGGACAGCATCACGCTGCAACCGGCGCGTTGAGCGGTCCGGGGCGCGGCCGCCGCGACCGCGCCCCGATGGAACCGATGGCTAGTATCGGGAGCTTTGCCTACCCAAGCACGCGACACCTCTTTATCCTCCGAACGAGCCTGTGAAAAGCGCTCGCCAAGAGCCTGTCCGCCATCCTTCTATCCAAGACCCATGCCCGTGCGTCATCTCGGCTTAGCCGCAGAGCCCCTAGCGCTCGGCCAAGGAAGCACGCATGAAACTCAGTTCCCTTGTCTGCAAGAGCTGCGATCAGCTGTTCGATTGCCAGCCCAACTGCCCGCCGCACTCCCACCTTCGTCTCGAAGCCACGGAAGTCGCACGCACCACGCAGGATCCTTCGCAACCCCCACCCGTCTATCAGCTCCGCTATGTCTGCCTGCGATGCCAGACCCGGTGGGTCATGCGCTTCAGCCAGCTCGGCATTCCGCAAGGCTTCATGCTCTACCCCGGCGGACTGCAGACCGACTGCCCGGCCGCCGCCGAGGCCGCTCTGCAGGACAGCCAGCAAGCCGAGGCCTGGCACGCCGGCGAAGAACCCGCGACCGAGACGATCGACATCTCGGACACATACGATCAGATTGCCGTCCGGCTATGAACCGCCAATAGGTGGCGCACCGCGGGCCGCTCCGGCCCCCGGTGAAAGTGCAGCACCTCCGCCTGGATATCGGCATCGGCCTTCGAGACCCGCTTGTGCTGGCGCAGATGCTCGGCCCAGGACTCCACCTGGAACCATTCCAGCATCAGCCCCGGCTCGGCCGCGTCTTCGGTCACACCCCAGGCATAGGCCCCATCGCGGCGCCGCTCGGCCGATAGCCGCTCCAGCACGCGCAGGAAGGCCACGCGATCGGCGGGGTCGATCCGGTACTCGACCAGGATCAGCACCGGCCCCCTGTCATTCTCCACCGGTGCGGCCGTCAAGGGTTCGGGCCAGTGATTCGAGGGCACCAGGTCGGCCTCGCCCTTGGGTAGCTTGAGCACGTGGGACACCACGCCCACGATCACCAGCCCCGCGGCGCCCGCCAGCAAGGCGGCGGGCACGCCTACCCACTCGGCCACCGCGCCCCAGGCCAGGCTGCCAGCGGTCATCGCGCCATTGAACACGGTCAGGTAGACGGCCAGCGAACGACCGCGCACCCAGTTGGGCAGGATGGCCTGCGCCGTGCCGTTGAGCGTGGTCAGTGCGGTGATCCACGCCGCCCCCAGCACCAGCAGGCCCACCACCGCCAACCACTGCGGCGGCGCGAAGGACAAGCCAGCCATGACCGCCGCCGTCACCAGCGCCGCCATCAACAGCAGGCCGTCGGCATCCAGCTTGTCGCGCAGCTTGGGCATGGCCACGGCCCCGCCGATCGCGCCCATGCCCACGGCGCCCAGCAGAATGCCGTAGAACCCCGCCCCGCCCCCCAGCAGCCCGCGCGCCACCAGCGGCAGCAACGCCCAGACCGAACTGGCCAGCGCGAAGAAACAGAACGCGCGCACCAGCACGACGTGCAGTTCACGGCTGGCCCGCGCATAGCGCAATCCCGCCCGGAACGCGCCCGGGAACTGCTCCGACAGTTCGTCGTGCGGCGTGGGCGGCCGGCGCCACCACAGCAGCGCGGCGATCACGAAGGCATAGCTGATGACGTCCACGCCGTAGGTGACCGCACCGCCCAGGCTCGCCAGGATCAAGCCGCCCAGCGCGGGGCCGATGGCGCGCGCGATGTTGATGCCGAGCGAGTTCAGCGCCACGCCATTCTTGATGTCCTTCTTGTCCACCAGCTCGGGCACGATGGCCTGCCAGGTCGGCCCCATCAGCGCCGCCCCGATGCCGCCGAGGAAGGTCAGCGCGACCAGCGAACCGATGGTCTGCAAGCCCCAGGCCGTGAGCAGCATCAGGCTGATACTGACGCAGGCCAGCAGCACCTGGATCGCGATCAGGAATTTGCGCCGGTCCAGGATGTCCGACAGCACGCCGGCCGGAATGGCCAGGAGGAAGACGGGCAGCGTGGCGGCGGCCTGCACCATGGCGACCGCCGTGGGCGAGGTCGACAGGTCCGTCATCAGCCAGGAACTGGCCACGTCGCGGATGAAGCTGCCGGTGTTGCCGATGATCGTCGCGCCCCACAGCACGGCGAACAGCTTCTGCTTCAGCGGACCGAAGCCGCCCTGGGAAGTGCTCTTGACCGCTTCGCTCACGTCGCGTCCTCCTCAGACGGCCCAGCAGGAGCAGCCCAGCGCTCCGAAGAAACCCCGCGCATCGGACACCGGCAGCTTCGACGCCCAGGCCCGGGCATGCTCGTGCCCATGCAGGCCGCAGGCCTGCGCGCAGCCGCACGCGGCCACCCGGCGGTAGCCCAGCGAATGGCGGCCCGCGCCCTCGGGCTCGCCCCAGGCGCCATAGCCGCCAAACACGCGCGCGGGAGACCAGTCCGGCATCGGCGGCGGCAACGGGTTGTCGTCCAGGCCGGCAAAGCCACCCGCGCCGTAGACGATGCGCCCGCCCACCATGGTCAGCTCCGAGGTCAGGAAGGAGATCTCGTCCTCGCCGCAGGCGAAGAAATCCTTGTCGGGCACGATCAGGTCGGCCAACTGCCCAGGGGCGATACGGCCCCGCCGTCCTTCCTCGTTCGAGAACCAGGCCACCTTCTCGGTCCACATGCGCAGCGCCGTCTCGCGATCCAGGCAATTGCGCCGCGGATACAGCGACAGCCCGCCCACCGTCTTGCCGGTGATCATCCAGGCCAACGACACCCAGGGGTTGTAGGACGCCACGCGCGTGGCATCGGTGCCCGCCGACACCTTCACGCCCTTCTCCAGCATGCGGGCGATGGGCGGCGTGGCCTCGGCCGCGGCGGCGCCGTAGCGTTCGACGAAATACTCGCCCTGGTAGGCCATGCGATGCTGCACGGCAATCCCCCCGCCCAGCGCCGCGATGCGGTCGATGGACCGGTCGGAGATGGTCTCGGCATGATCGAAGAACCAGTTCAGGCCCTTCAGCGGAATGTCGCGGTCGACCTTCTCGAACACGTCCAGCGCGCGCGAAATGGTCTCGTCGTAGGTGGCATGCAGGCGCCACGGCCAGCGGTTCTGCGCCAGAATGCGCACCACTTCCTCCAGGTCGCCTTCCATCTGCGGCGGCATCTCGGGACGCGGCTGGCGAAAGTCCTCGAAATCGGCGGCCGAGAACACCAGCATCTCGCCCGCGCCGTTGTGGCGAAAGTAATCATCGCCCTGCTTGTATGTAACGCTGGAGGTCCAGTTCAGGAAATCCTCCTTCTCGTGTTTCGGCTTCTGCGTGAACAGGTTGTAGGCCAGGCGTACCGTCAGTTGGCCGTCGTCGGCCAGTTTCCGAACCACCGCGTAATCGTCGGGGTAGTTCTGGAAACCACCTCCGGCATCGATCACGCCGGTCACCCCCAGCCGGTTCAGCTCGCGCATGAAGTGCCGCGTGGAGTTGACCTGGTAGTCGAACGGCAGCGTGGGGCCCTTGGCCAGCGTGGCGTACAGGATCTGCGCGTTCGGCTTGGCCAGCAACAGCCCCGTGGGATTGCCCTGGGCGTCGCGCGTGATCTCTCCGCCCGGCGGCTCGGGCGTATCCCTGGTATAGCCTACCGCTCGCAGCGCCGCGCCGTTGAGCAGCGCGCGGTCATACAGGTGCAGCAGGAAGACCGGCGTATCGGGCGCCACCGCGTTGATCTCGGCGATGGTCGGCAGGCGTTTCTCGGCGAACTGGTGCTCGGTGAAACCGCCCACCACGCGCACCCACTGCGGGGGCGGCGTGATCGCGACCTGCCGGCGCAGCATGTCCATCGCGTCGGCCAGCGAACGCACGCCATCCCAGCGCAGCTCCATGTTGAAGTTGAGCCCGCCGCGTATCACGTGGGTGTGGTTGTCGATCAATCCGGGTAGCACGCCGCGGCCGCCCAGATCGACGATCCGGGTCGCCGGCCCCGCCAGGGCCATGATTTCCCGATCGTCGCCCACGGCCAGGAAACGCCCGTCCTTGACCGCGACGGCGCAGGCCGACGGATTGGCCCGATCCAACGTGGTGATGCGGCCATGCCGCAGGATGAGGTCGGCGGTGGATGCGCTCATGATTGCTCCTCGGTGGACCGGGTGGAAGGCGCGGCCTGGTTGCGGCCGGGCAGTTGGCCGAACACGTGCGCGACGGCCGAGGACTTGTCGCAAGCGGACATGAACGCGGACCCGGCCAGCCACTGCTTGCCGACGGGGATGACCTGTTCGCCCACCAGGATGCCCAGCAGGCCGACCAGGGCCACCAGCGGAGGCGCGGGCGAGCGGACGTTCAGCAGGCTGTAGACGATGCCGACCAAGAGGCCGGCCCCCAATGACAGTACATAGAGTTTCATCGCTGACCTCGACGATCGACTGTCGCGCGCGGCCGGGAGCCGGCACGCGCGCGGAGGTTTACCTGGCCGGGTTGGGGCCGATCCGCTCGCCGTGCTGGACGCGCTCCGCGCCATTGTGCACGTGGGTGATGGCATAGTCGATGCCCATGCCGTAGGCGCCCGAATGTTCCTTCACGATGCCGGTCACGGCGTCATAGGTTTCCTTGCGGGCCCAGTCGCGCTGCCATTCCAGCATGACCTGCTGCCAGGTCACCGGCACGGCGCCCGCCTGCACCATGCGGTCCATCGCGTACTTGTGCGCATCCAGCGACGTACCGCCCGAGGCATCCGCCACCATGTAGATCTCGTAGCCGCCCTCCTTCATCGCGCACAGCGCGAAGGTGGTGTTGCAGACCTCAGTCCAAAGCCCCGACACGACGATCTTCTTGCGCCCGTTGGCGGCCAGCGCGTCGCGCACGTTCTGGTCGTCCCACGAATTCATCGAGGTGCGTTCGAGGATCTTGTTCTGCGGGAACACCGCCAGCAGCTCGGGGTAGGTGTTGCCCGAGAAGCTGTCGGTCTCCACCGTCGTGAGGGTGGTCGGGATATCGAACACCCTGGCCGCCTTGGCCAGCGCCACGACGTTGTTCTTCAGGACCTGGCGGTCGATCGACTGCACGCCGAAAGCCATCTGCGGCTGCTGGTCGATGAAGATGATCTGGCTGTTCTGCGGGGTCAGGACGTCTAGATAATGAGACATGGCGGTTCTCCGTTGGGGAAACGATCAGGAAATGTGTCAGCCGGCCACGTCCACCAGGACGAGTTCGGTATCTTCGATGGCGGTCAGGCGTATCACGTCCTCGTCCCGGATCGCGGCGCCGTCCCGCGCCCGCAACTCCACGCCGTTGACGTCCACGCGGCCGGTGGCCGGCACCAGGTAGCCGTAGCGGCCGGCTCCCAGGCGGTACTCCGCGGTCTCGCCCGCCTTCAGCGTGGCGCCCGACACCCGGGCGTCGGCACGGATGGGCAAGGCATCCTCGTCCCCCTGCATGCCGCTGGCCAGCGCGACGAACTGGCCAGAACGGTCGCCCTTGGGAAACGGCTTGGCCCCCCACGACGGCTGGCCGCCGCGGCTGTCCGGAAAGATCCAGATCTGGAAGATGCGCGTCACGCCGGGTTCCAGGTTGTATTCGGAGTGCCGGATGCCCGAACCCGCGCTCATGACCTGGACGTCCCCCGCCTCGGTGCGGCCGCGGCTGCCCAGGTTGTCCTGATGGGTGATGGCGCCTTCCCGGACGTAGGTGATGATTTCCATGTCGGCATGGGGATGCGCCGGGAAGCCGGTGCCCGGGGCGATGGTGTCATCGTTCCAGACCCGCAGGGCGCCCCAGTTCATGCGGGCCGGGTCGACATAGCCGGCGAACGAGAAATGGTGCTTGGCATCGAGCCATCCGTGGTTGGCTCCACCCAGGCTCTCGTAGGGACGACGTTCGATCATGATGTTCTCCGCTTTCGTTTGCTTCGATGTAGAGAACTATAAGAACTCGTCGGCACCATTGAAATAGAATTAATTGAAAACCATACTTTCCATTTTTTAGGTCTACACCGACGCATTCGAGAGGAATCCATGAGCAGACTCCCCGACCTGGAAGCCTGGGCGATCTTCGCCAAGGTGGCCGAAACCGGGTCATTCGCCCGGGCGGCGGCCGAACTGTCTCTGTCCCAGGCCACCGTCTCCAAGGCGGTCTCACGCCTGGAGGGACGAATGAAGGCCGTGCTGTTCCACCGCACCTCGCGCCGCATCTCCCTGACCGAGAGCGGGCTGGCCGCGCTGGAGCGCGCCTCGCGCATCCTGGAAGAGGGCGAGGCCGTCGAGGCGGAAGTGGCCGAGCAGTCCAGCAGCCCGCGCGGGCCGATACGGATGACCGCACCCATGTCCTTCGGCATCTCGCACGTGGCGCCGGTACTGCCTCCGTTCCTCGCGCGCTATCCCGAGGTCAACCTGGATGTCCACTTCAGCGACGAACAGGTCGATCTGGTGGAAAAGCGCTTCGACCTGGCGCTGCGCATTTCCACGCTGGCAGACTCCAGCCTGCTCGTGCGCCGGCTGTGCACCGTGCGCATCCTGCTCGTGGGTTCCCCCGCCTACTTCGAACAGTACGGACGGCCCCGGCATCCGCGTGAACTCGCCCGGCATCGCGCGCTGCAGTACGCCTACGCGCGCGGCGGGTCGAGCTGGCGCTTCCGCCATGCGCGCCATGGCGAATTCACCCAGGCCATGCCCACGCCGCTGCGCGTGAACAATGCCGAGGCGCTGACGCCCGCCTTGCGCGCCGGCGCCGGCCTGGCCCTGCAGCCCGAATTCCTGGCCTGGCAGGACCTGCAATCCGGCACGCTGGAAACGGCCATGGACGACTGGCAGGTCGACCCCATCGCGCTGCACCTCGTCACGCCGCCCGGACGCGGCAGGCCGGCCCGCGTGCAGGCGCTGATGGAGTACCTGACCACGCACTTCGTCGGCGAACCGTGGGCGCAGGCGATCGACTGACCCGGCCTGCCGTATCATCGATCGATGCGGCCGACACATGCCTGACACACGCGCCGACGATCATTCCCGCGGGCGCGAGGTCCCTACAAAGGAGAAAACCATGGCATGGCTGAAGGTCGCGGCGCTGGGCGCGGCGTGGGCGATGGTCGGAGCGGCGCAGGCCGACGTCCCGACATCGCGGGAATACAAGGTGCTGCTCAAGCCCGCGCTGTTCGCGGACCATCCCAAGAACGCGTCCAACACGTACCTGGCCGACCTGAAGGCCGCGCTGGCCTCCGCCGGCTTCGACCGCAGCATCGGCGGCAGCTTCGCCAAGGACAAGGAACGCACCGTGCGCTTCTATGACTCGCCGGGCAGCTGCCAGCTGCGCGCGCAGTCCTATTCCTTCCGCGAACGCGTGAGCGACAAGCGCGAATCGACGCTGAAGTTCCGCTCGAGCTCCCAGTCCGCTGCCGCGGGCGTCACCATCACCGGCAGCGAATCGGGCGCCGACTCCAAGTTCGAGATGGACAAGACCGCCTCGGCCACGGCCTATTCCCGGTCGACCAAGCAGGATTTCTCGAACGGCAAGAACCTGAACAAGATGAAGGACGTCACGGACCTCTATCCCGTCGCGACCGGCCTGGACGTCGTGCGGGACGACCCGCTCGTCGTGGTGGGCGGCCTGTCGATCTGGGAGAAAACCTACGATGGTCCGGACAGCGACCTGGGCCAGCAAGGGGCCGACTTCACCGTCTCGCTCTGGTACCTGAACGAGAACGACAGCACCCCCGTCGTGGCCGAGGCCTCGTTCACGGTCGAAGCCAGCGGCGGCGACTTCACGACCAAGGTCACCCAGCGTTCCGAACTCATCTTCGACACCATGACCCAGATGAATTCCTGGACGGCGCCCACCGCCATTCCGAAGACGAACTGGGTCTATCAGTACAACCCGTCGTTCTGCTCGACCAGCCAGGGCGCGGAAATGGAAGCGTCGGCCACGGCGCAGCCGTTCTGATCGCCGGCGCCCCGGCCAGTGCCGGGGCGCCGGCGTTTGCTCCCTCTGAAATATTTCATTACATTCACTCCCTCATAGAAAAGCACCGGGGGAGTTGCAGATGTTCATTCGTTCAGCCATGGCCGCGGCCTGCATCGGCGCATTGGGCGCATGCGCGTCGATCACCAGCGACAGCATGCAGACCCTGCGGGTCGAAACACTCGACAAGGACGGCAAGAGCGTGGCGGGCGCGGCGTGCACGCTGTCCAATGACCGGGGCGTCTTCAATGCCACGACCCCGGCCACGGTCTCGGTCAGGAAATCCTCGGAAGACCTCTCCATCGACTGCAAGAAGGACGGCGAGCCGGCAGCAGCCACCGGCCGGCTGATCTCTCGCGCCGGCGCCGGCATGTTCGGCAACATCATCATCGGCGGCGGCATCGGTGCCATCATCGACCACAGCAAGGGCGTGGCCTACAACTATCCCGACTGGGTACAACTGATCTTCGGCGAGCCCCAGGTCTTCGACCGGATGCATCGCGAGGATGGCAAGCCCACGCAAAGCCTGGCGGCCGTCGAGAAAGCCAAGGAAGGTCCCGCGGGCGCCGCCGAGGTCGCGCGGAACGATGCACCGGCCGCGGCGGCGCCGGCCGCGGAAGGCCCCGCCGGCCAGCCCGGCAACTAAGGCGGCGATAAC
This sequence comes from Pigmentiphaga sp. H8, assembly GCF_003854895.1. Lineage (NCBI taxonomy): Bacteria > Pseudomonadati > Pseudomonadota > Betaproteobacteria > Burkholderiales > Alcaligenaceae > Pigmentiphaga > Pigmentiphaga sp. H8. The sequence goes on from NZ_CP033966.1 coordinate 4,474,136, forward strand.
TTCCCGCTCAGCGACCGCGCGGACAGGTCATCGACGCCCGGTTGTCGCCGTTGAACACGAGGTCTAGCTGCGGCACGCCGGTCTGCTTGACCGCGTAGCGTCCGGTCGCGTTGGACAGCGGCCCGGTGAAGCTGACGCGGCCATCCTTCAGCTGATAGCTGCCGCCCTTGGCGCCCACCGCGTACTGGCCGCTTTTCTGCACGACGACATCGGTATAGGCGTAGTTCAACTGGCCTGCATCGAAGGTGTAGCAGGTGTACTTGCCAGGTGCGATGTCGGCGGCCTGCGCGGGCGCTGGAGCTGGAGCCGCGGTTTGCCGCCATCCGCGGCGCATGTCGTCCAGCGACTTGACGATGACGGGCGTCTGCTTGTCCAGCGTATCCAGCGTCGCGGCCGGACAGGCGCCCTGGGCGAAGCCCTTCTGGCTGGCGATGCCGGCGATGCGCGCCGTCTCGTCGCGCTTCGCCTGCTCGTAGGCGCGCCGCAAGTGGTCGCGCTGGGGCAAGGACAGGCCCGCGGCGCCGATCAATCCATCCAGGGCCCGGACGACCGGGGTTGCATCCCGCTTGCAGAAATCCAGCGCGGCCTGCACCTGCGCGGCCTGCGTATTGGCGCTTTCGAGGATGTCCCGGGAATCGGGGGTCGCGCCCAGGCTGGTTCCGGCAGCGGCCAGGCTACAAGCGAACGGGATGATGCGCACAAGGGCGTTCAAGGAAGTCTCCGCAGGTCTTATTGGAATGTAGCCGGCAAGTCCTGACTGCACGGTCGGAACATCCAGCCGCGGCCAAGCGTACCATCGCCGCGGCGGGAACCAAAACAATGGCAGCCAGGGCTGTTAGACTTCCTCATCCCTCCGGTCATCCCAGGAGCCGTTCCATGCGCCAGGCCATCTTCGCCGGGGTGCTCGCCGCCATCGTGCTTGCCGCCTGGGCCAGGCAGCAGGGATGGATCGCGCTGCCCGACAGCCTCATGCAGGCCCTCCTGCTGTGCCTGCCGCTGGCGTTTCTTCCCCTTTACCTGCAAGGGCTGCGCGAGGGCGAACTCGTCATCCCGCCGCGCACCATCCGGCGCCGGGAAACGCCCCTGCTCTTCGGGTTCGTCGCGGTGTTCCAGGCCGTCATCGCATTGGCACTACTGGGGTACCTGGCCGTCCAGTTGCTGGACAGCCTGACGGCGGGCTGAGCCGGCGGGGCGCCGGCTCGAACCTTCCTTTTCCTTACTCCCTGGGCGCCGTAGCGGCCGGTATCCGAACCTGCACCGGCTGCGCCTGCCCCGACCCGTTGGCGACCTGCAGCGTCACCGTGCCGCCGGCCGGCCGCATCCGCCGCGCGCGCGACACCAGGTCGGGACTGGAGGACTTCTGGACCACCCCCGCCAACCGGGGCGCCGGCGACGCCACCGACTCGACGAAGGTCACCTCGCCGTCGTAGCCATCGGCACCCGGCGGAATGGCCGTCGCATCCGGCTTCAGGATCTCGGTCGCCTTGGCCGTCAGCGTGGTCGTGGCCTGCGCCGGGCCCAGCACCTTGAAGCGGATGTTGCCCAGCGGCACGGTGCCGATGGGCTGCGTCAGCGACGTGCCGTTGACCATCACGATATGCAGGACGTTGCCGTCCTTGCGCCATTGGACGGCCGGCGTGACGCGGCCGGCCGCCACCGGCTCGATGGCCAGGATCTCCAGCGCCGCCGGATCGTAGGTGACCGTGGCGTGGGCCGCCCCCACCGCCTGGGTGCCGGAGAACACGGCCACCTGTATGGCGCCCTCGGCGCCGGCCACCGCCGTCACCGAAGGATCGACGAAGAAGGCGTCGCCGACGAACTGGGCATGCGCGGCGCCACTCATGGCCGCCGCCAGCGGCAGGCCGGCCAGCACGGACCGGAGAATGAACGAACGAATACGCATGTCATTGCACCTCGAGAATGAATCGCTTGGTCACGCCCGGTGTCAGGTCACTGCCGGACAAGGCATCCCCGCCCACCACCCTCGCATTGCCGCCGAAGGTGATGAAGTACGTACCGATCCCGTCCGGCGCGGCCAGGCCGCGCATCAGCACCTCGGCCTGGCCTGCCGGAATCGGCACCGAAGCGGAAACGCTGCGCACCGGCGAGCTGCTGGTCAGCACCGTCTGGCCGAACACGACGACCTCGAAGATGTCGTCCAGCGCGGAACCATTGTCTCCCATCGTGATCGTGACATCCGACGTGCTGCAGCCGACGATCTCGGTCGCCCTGCCTAGTCCGTCGCACATCGGCCAGGATGCCTCCAGCGTGGCCGTGCCGGCCGCCGTGGGCGACGCGCTCGGGCAGTTGTAGTTCGCCGTTCCGTCGGAGTTGAAGCTGTAGCTGCCCTTGTCCGCGCTCAGCGGCGTCAGCACGCGGTTCGCCGGCATCGGCGCCCGGCCCGCAGGCACCACGGCGCAGCGGTTGGTCACGAAGCTCTCGATCGCGCCCATCACGCCGGCGGCATCCAGGGCATTGCCTGCGGCATCGGCCAAGCCGTCCAGCAGCTTGACGTAGAGATCCTCCGCATACTTCGCGAAGAAATCCGCCAGCGTCCGCGCTGCCGTATTGCTGCGCAGGATGCCCGCCACCACGCGTTTGCCGATGATCTGCTTGACCAGATACCCGGCTCCCTGGCTGGCGCCCATGCCGCATAGATGCTGCAGGCCGATGAAAGCCACTTCCGGCTTGACCAGCGCCGACTCGCCCGGCTTCAGGCTGAGCGGGCTCACCGTCAGGTACAGCTTGGGATCGATGGGCTTGACGATCTCGCCCAGCGTGGATGCCACAGACAACGTCGCGCTCAGCGGCACGCAGAACTTCACGAACGCGGCCACGGCACCGATCTCGATGGCGGGGCCGTCGGCGGGAATGACCGCGCCGGCGATGAAGATGGTGGCGGTCACCGCGCTGCACGCCGCGCTGGCGATCGACGACGCCTCGCCCAGGATGTCGGCGGTCTTCTTCAACCGGCAAAGCTCGGGCAGCACGAAATCGCAGATCTGGTCCGGCGAGACGGCGGCCGCCATGGGACCGGCGGCGGCATTCGCGGACACCTTGCCCAGCACTTCCTGGCTTTCGGCCTGGAACTCGCGCATGCCGTTGGCCAGCAGCGCCTTCTGGAACACCTTGGCCAGCGTATCGCCGTTGGGCCCGGCCAGCACGCGCTCGAGTTCCAGCCTGGCGTTGCCGAAGGCGCTGCGGCCGGCGGCCGCCACCTTGCGCAACTGCTCGGCGCCCTCGGCGCTCAAGCCGCTGGGTTCGGCCACGATGGCATCGTGCTGTGCCTGCATCAGGCGATCGATCCGATCGAAAAAGGCGCGCACGTCCTGGGCGGCCGGTACATTGGGCTGGAGCGGCGCCAGCAGATCCAGCGCCAGGGTCTCGCTCGCCACGCCGTTGACGGACACCACGACCTGCGCCTTCGCGTTGCGCGCCAACCCGGCCGGGACCAGGAACGACGCATAGCCCGGCAGCATGCGGAACACCTGGGGCGAAGCAACGCCGTCCACCTTGATGGCCACCTGGGCTTCCGGATTCAACAACGCCGGAGACACCATCGCGACCACGGCTCCAGGATAGGCCTGGGGATGCAGAAGCGCCGATGGCAGTTCCTGGCCGGCGGCGGCCGCCTGCATGGCCAGCGCGACATCGGCTTCGTCGACGGTGCCATCCAGGTTGATGTCCGCACGCGCCACCTGGAGCTCGTTCAGCGTGTTCAACCCCCCGACGTATTGCCCCAGGCGCATGGCATCGACCAGGCCGGGCTTGGCATTGCCGGAGATGTTGCCGATCTTCGAGGGTATGCCGAACTCGGCATACGGCGAATTGCCGGCATCCATCACGACGACCGCGGCGCTGGCCTCGGCCACGGACTGGCCACCGGAGATGGCCTGCACGGTTGCCGTCACCGGTCCCGCCTTGCCAAAGGAAGCCGAGACCCGCTGTCCCGTGGCCCGCTGCCCATCGCTGAACGTCCAGCGGTATTGGTCGATCTTCGTGCCGTCCGTCACGGCGGCGACGCTGAAGCCTACCGGTTTACCCACGGAAGCATTGCTGCGATCGGCCTGGACTTCGATCACGGCCTTGCTGCTCGATGCCGGAGGCGGTTCCTCGCCCCCCGGCTTGGCGCCGTCGCCGCCGCAGGCGGCCAGCGTCAGCACGATACTACCCGCCAGCGCCAGCCATAGATGGCGGGCGCGGGTGCACATTGATCCTCTCATCGGATCCCCCCGGTGTGTGTTGCGCTTATTTTCGGTGTTGTGGCAATACCCCCTTGCCACCGCACGAAAATTACCCGTTTTTTCGTAACTATCGGAATTTAGTTGCTACAAAACGTAGCAAGCACTAACACACAAAAGGGGTGCGCCACGTCAGGACAGTTGCGGCAGCCCCTGCTTCATGGCCGCCTGCGCCGTGGGATTCGGCGTGGCCTCGCCGATCTTGCGCAGCGTGTTCCGGTCGGTATGGTGGAAGGGCTCCGCCTGGCCGGGGATGACCAGTATCGTGTCCTGCTCATAGGACCAGGTGCCGTCGTCGTTGATCGTGACCGTGATGGTGTAGCTCTCGGTCTTGAACGCATATTCCAGGAAGGGATTCGACACGATCCCGTTCGTCAGCGAACCACGCACGGCCTGGAGGCTGAAACGCTTCGCATCGGCGGTGGTCTGGCCCACGGCCATCGCCGTCTGCCCGCGCGGGATGGACAGCGTCTGCATTATCGCGCCCGTCGCGGGCTCCCACAGCCAGTAGCCCACCTGGTCGTGGAAGGTCTCGACGTCGTCCGGCTTGACGATGCGGGTGTGATAGCGCAGCCCGTAGAACAATTGCGGACCGTTGGTCTGCGCATCGATGGGCTGCAGCTCCATGTGCTCGATGAAGGCCTGTTTCTCGGGACCGTCGGCCTTGGGGTTGATGTCGAGCCCGCGCGCGCCCGTCCAGATGCCGGCCATGCCGGTCAGCGGCCCGAGATTGGCCAGCGTGTGGACATCCGGTTCCGGCTCGGTGTAGATGTCCTTGGGATAGTTTTCCATGGTGGGTCCAGGGGGATGAAAGATGTCAGCTCAGCACGATGGTATCCGAACGGTCGGCCTCGGGCGGCAGCTTCTCGCCCAGCATCTCGCGCAGGGTCGATTCGATCATGCCGGACATCGCGTCCAGGGCGAGGTCGTTGGGCTCCAGGCCGAATGGCTCTTCGATCTCGGCGGCCAGGGCTTCCAGCGCGAAGAACGTATAGGCGATGAAGGCGACGATCACCGGCGTCATGGCGCCGATGGCGTCGATCAGGCCGAACGGCAGCAGCAGGCAATACAGATAGATGGTCCTGTGGATCAGCACCGCGTAGGTGAAAGGGATGGGCGTCGATGCGATCCGCTCGCAGCCGCCCAGCGCTTCGCTCAGCCTGCGCATCGACGCTTCCATCGATGGCACGAGCACGGAGTCCAGGGAACCGTCGCGGCGCCGCTCGCCCACCCATCGCCCGGCCTGCAGCAACAGCATGGCGGGCTTGTAGCGGGCCTGGCCGATGGAGGCCGCGCCCTCGTCGCCCAGCAGGCGCCGCAAATCGCCGCCGGCATCGCTGCCTCGCAGTTGATGGCGCAAGGCGTGCACGAAGGCCGCCAGGCACATGGCGAACTCGCGCGCCCTGCCCGGCGCGTCGGTCAGGGTCAAGGCCTGCCGGACCAGTGATCGCGTCTCGTTCAGCAACGTGCCCCACAAGCTGCGAGCCTCCCAATAACGCGCGTAGCTGGTACTGTTGCGAAAACCGAGGAAGATGGCCAGCGTCAACCCGATCAGCGAAAACGGCACGAAATTGAGCTGCACTTTCCATTCGAAGACCTGGCCGTGCAGCACGGTGACCAGGGCGGCGAACAGCGTCGCCGCGGCCAGTTGCGGCAGGATGCCGGGCAGCACCGAGCCGCGTACGATAAACAGCATGCGCAGCCAGTGCGGGCGGGGCCGGATGATCATGCGTGCTCACCGTCGAAGATCAACAGAATGGGCGGATTATACGTAGCTCCGAAGACTCGGGCTCATGCATGGGCCGTCCCCTGGCTCCTGCCGCTGCGTCTATCTGTCGCTCTTGCTACCCCCGCAGGTTGTGATCGGTAGCCGGTCCGTCACTGCTGCTCGATGCCCGCCGCCTTGACCAGCTTCGTCCACCGGGTGATTTCGACCTTCTGGAACTCCGCCAGCTCCTGTCGGGTCCCCGCGATCGGCTTCCAGGCGTTGTCGCCGAAGTACTTGGCGGCCTCCTGCGATTGCATGATGGGAACGATCAGCGCATTGAGCTTGTCGGCGATGTCGTTCGGGGTACCCTTGGGCGCGAACACCGCCAGCCAGCCACTGGCCTCGTAGCCGGGAACGCCCTGCTCCGCGATCGTCGGGATGTCCTCGTAGCCGGGCATGCGCGTGGGCGTGGACACGCCCAGGGCCTTGAGCTTTCCGGCGCGCACGTGCGGCATCACCGCCGGCGCATCGCCGAACACGATGTCGATCTGACCGCCCATCACGTCCGTGACGGCCAGCGGCAACGTCTTGTACGGCACATGCAGGATGTCGATGCCGGCCAGTTCCTTGAGCACTTCGCCGCCGGCCCTGGACGAGGAGTTGCCGGAGCCGAAGGTCAGCTTGCCAGGGTTCTTCCTGGCCGCGGCGATCAGCTCCTGGACGTTGTGGTAAGGCGCGCCGGGCGCGACCGTCAGCACCACGCCGCCCACGATCATCGCGGTAATAGGCACGAAGTCCGCCACGGGATCGTACGGCAGCTTCTTGAACAGCGCGAGGTTCGCGGCATGCGTCGTGTTCGTGCCGACGACGATGGTGTACCCGTCCGCGGGCTGGCGCAGCACGTGCTGCAAAGCAATGAACCCGCTGGCGCCGGGCTTGTTGTCGACGATGACCGGCTGCTTGGTGATCTCGGTGATGTGCTTGCCGACGAAGCGGGCAGCCAGGTCCGTGGTCGTACCGGCGCCGAACGGCACGACGATGGTGATGGGCTTGCTGGGGAAGCTCGCCGCCTGGGCCCGGACCTGCGGCGAGGCGGCCAGCGCCAGCGATCCCCCCAGCAACAGGGCTTGCAGTGTGTGGATTTTTCTCATGTCATGTCTCCTTTGATGGCCTTGCACGTCCAACGGGGGGAACGCCGGGATCGCCCGGCCTGCGGTCACATGCGCATCGCCTTGGCGATGATGCTTCGCTGGATCTGCGAGGTCCCTCCGCCTATGGTCGATTGCATGCCTTCGCGGAAATAGCGCTCCATGTCGGACTCGGGCAGCATGCTGTGCCCGCCCAGGATCTGCATGCCCTGGCGCGTCACCGTCTGCAGGGTCTCCGACGCCATGAGCTTGGCCATGCTGACTTCCCGCGAGCAGGGCAAGCCCCGCGAAGCCATGTCGGCGGCGCGATACACCATGAGGCGCGACGCATCGACCGCGGTCTGCATGTCGGCCAGCATGTGGCGTATCACCTGGAAGTCGTAGATCGGCTGGTCGAACTGGATGCGCTCGTGCGCATAGCGCAGGGCGTCGCTGACGGCCTGCTGCGCGTTGCCGACGTAGGCGGCGGACACCGCTATCCGTTCGAGTTCCAGGTGGTCGGTGATGATGCGCCAGCCATCGCCCGGCTCGCCCATCATGTTGGCCTCGGGCACCCACGCATCGTCGACGAAGATCTCGGTGGTGCCCGTGGCACGGCGCGCCATCGTCGGCAGGCGCCGGATGTCCAGGCCCTTCGTGTCGTTGGGCACCAGCAGCACCGACAGGCCCTTGTGCTTCTTCGCTTCCTTGTCGGTACGCACCAGCATCGCGATCACGACGTTCCGGGCCGCCGCGCCGGAACACCACAGTTTCTGGCCCCGGATCACCCAGCCCTGGTCGCGCGGCTCGGCCCGCGTGCGCGTCGACGCCGCGTCGGAACCCGCCTGGGGCTCGGAGATCGAGATCGAGAAACGCAGCTCGCCCCGCATGAACGCGGGCAGGTAGCGCTCTTTCTGCTCCGGCGTGCCGAACTTGACGATGTTCATGCCCGTGAACGTCGCGACCATGAAGGCGGTCGCGAAATCGAAGCCATAGCGCGCCAGGCCCTCGCACATCAGCGCGTAGTCGAAGATCGTGCCGCCATCGCCGCCCTGGTCCTCGGGTATCAGCAGGCGCAGCCAGCCCAGCTTGGCCACCTTTTCATAGGCTTCATAGGGATAGGCGCGGTCGATGTCGCATTGGCGCACATACTCGCGGCCGATCTCCTGCTCCATCACCCGCGCGACGGTATCGCGCCACAACGTCTGCTCTTCGTTCAGGAAATCCATGTCGCTCTCTTTGTGGGAAGGTGGGGAATCGTCATTGGGCCGGCAGGCGCTGGCGGCGCACGAGCAGGCTGAACTCGCAACTCAGCACGGTCTCGTCGCGCTGATTGACCGCGACCAGCTTCGTGGTCGCGATGCCGTGCCGGTCGCCCTTGGCGCGCAGGTTGATGATTTCGCTTTCGGCATGCAGGGTGTCGCCGATGAAAGTGGGCTTGAGAAAGCGCAGCTTGTCCACGCCGTAAAACGCTTCGACGACGCTCGAATCGAAGCCGAGCAGCGCATTCACGACCACGAACACCAATCCCCCCTGCACGACGCGCTGGCCATAGAGCGATCGCTTGGAGAACTCCGCGTCCGCGTGGATGGCCAGCCAGTTGCCGGTCAGGCCGCAGAAATTGACCACGTCCGTCTCGGTCATGGTGCGGCCGCCGGAGCGCCGGCGCTGGCCCACGGACAGCTCGTCGAAAGGCTGGGTGATCATCGAATCCGGGCCTCCATGCGGGAATGGCGAAAAGGGGATGGCCGAATTCTAGATTCTTATTCCGTTTTTAAAAGTCTAATTCCATTTTAATTATGTAGAATGGCGGCATGGAATGCCTGGAAAGCAGGCAAATTTCACAATGCCACGGCGCGGCGCATCGACGCGAAGTCATTGATATTGCGCGGAAATTCACCGGATCGTTTCTTTCCATCACATCGAATTCCATTCCATGAACGACACGCTAGGGACTTTCCCTAGGACTGCGGCGCCCACCGGCGAAATCCGCGTCCTGGCTCGCGGCCTGGCCTTGCTGAAGGCGTTCTGTCCGCGCAACGCCGCCCGCTCGAACGGCGAACTGGCGCGAATGACCGAATTGCCCAAGGCCACCGTGTCGCGCCTGACCGCGACCCTCACCCGCCTGGGCTACCTCGAATACCTGGAAGAATCGGCCCGCTACCGCCTGGCTCACGCCGCCGTCGCGCTGGGTTTCGGCGCCTTGTCCACGCAGGACATCCGCGTGCGGGCCCGCGAGCACATGCAGCGCTTCGCGGATGACAACGACCTGGTGGTCGTGCTGGCCGTACGCGAAGGCAATGTGATGGTCTGCCACGAGGTCTGCCGTGGGCGGGGCGCGCTCACGATCCGCGTCGCCGCGGGTTCGCGGCTGAAGCTGCCGCGCTCGGCCATGGGCCGTGCCTGGATGGCCTCTCTTGCCCCCGCCCGGCATGCGGCCATGCTGCGCGAACTGGAACAGGCCTTCCCCGAAGACACGCTTCATCCGGCGCTGGACGAGGCGGCGGCCGAGATCGCCCGGTCCCGGTTCTGCGTCACGGTCGGCTCGCTGGAGCCCGACGTCAACAGCGTCGCGACGCCCATCGATTTCGCACAATCCCCAGGCGCATACGTACTCGGCTGCTCGGTACCGGCTTTTCGCTATCCCCGCGAGCGCTGCATCGCTGAAATCGGTCCATTGCTGCTCGGGTTGCGCGGCCGGATCGAAGCCGACCTGGAAACGGCCGGCGGCGCGGGAGGCTCCTGATGCGCAAGCGCACCCCGGTGCTGGACGCCGCGAACGGCGACGAAGGCAATCGCGGCATCGACTCCTTGCAGCGGGGAATGGAAGTCCTGCGCTGCTTCCTGCCTGGCGAAAATGCCTTGACCGTTGCCGAGATCGCCCGCCGGCTGGCCCTGCCGCGGACCACCACACGCCGGCTGTTGAACACGCTGGCCGCGCATGACTTCCTGTTCAGCGTCCCGGATCGCGATGCCTTCCGCCTGCACGTCGCCAGCTTCGTCCTGGGCCAGGCGGTGCTGTCGGGCTCGGAACTGGTGCGCAGGTCGACGCCGGTGCTGCAACTGCTCGCCAACCGCCACGCCCTGCATTGCCTCTTGTGCGTGCGCGACCGCGGCGACATGCTGGTGCTCGCGCACCAGGCCGGCACCGGCACGGAGCCTTGCCCGCTAAGGGCCGGGACGCGGCTGCCCATCGCCCGCACCGCACCGGGCCACGCCTGGTTGTGGACCCAGCCGGCCGCCACGCAGGGCGAATGGCTGACGCCGATGCGCGCATCGGCGAACCCGGCCGAACACACCCACGCCGCGACCATCTACCAGGCTTTCCACGACCTCGTCCAAGGCGGCACCTGCGCGTCGTTCGGCACGTGGCGGTCCGGCGTGGGCTTCATCGCCGCTCCGTTCGCGCTGGCCGGCGGCGACAGCGCGGTGATCGCCGGCGTGCATACCTGCTCGATGCCGCATGAGCGATGCCGCATCGAACACGAGTGCGCGGCGGCGCTGCTGCAGGCGGCCGCCACGATACGCCGCGCCCAGGTCCAGTAGCCGCCGGCCTGTCAAGCACCGTCCCGAATGAAGTCCACCAATGCCATTCCGAAGTCCGCATCGGCGGTGTTCAGGTGCGCGATGATGGAAGTGTGGTTATGCCCGGCCAGCCACATGAAGCGCGGCGACCTGCGCCGGTGGGCGCTCAGGGCGTGATACAGCTCCGCGTTGTGCACGTCGATCAACGGGTTCTCATACTGCGCCACCGCCAGCATGATCGGTAGCTTGGCCAAGCCCTGGGCGGCATAGGTGACCGGCGATCCTTCCTCCATGCGCCGGGGGTCGACCCCGTAATAGGCCTCCACGCGACGGGCGTTGGGATTCTCGGCGCCGGCCTCGGCGCGCACCCGTCCCGACACCACGATGAGCCCGGCCAGGCCACTCCGCCCCGCCGGATGGAAGCGGCTGTCGCCGGCATAGTGGCCGGCGTGGGTACCTCCCGCCGAATGCCCCATCAGGAAGATCCGGTCGGGATCCCCGCCCCATTCCCCGGCATGCTTGCGCACCCAGGCGACCGCGGCGGCGATGTCCTGCGTCGCGCTCGGGAAGGGATGGTCCGGCGCGAGACGAAACTCCACGTTCACGCCCACGATGCCGTGGCGTGCCATGAACCACGGCACGTTGGCGTAGATCTCGGGCGTGCGGTTCTTTTCCCCATCCACGAAGGCCCCGCCATGCACGAACATCAGGACGGGACGGGAGGCGCGGGTGCCCGTCCCTTCAGATTCAGAGGAAGGCGGCACGTAAACATCGAGCCGGTTGCGCTCGTGCGGACCGTAGGACAGGTCCATCTCGCGCCTGCCCACCTTCGGCGCGGCGGCGTGCAGCGCGTCATAGGCCTCGATCATGCGCCGGGTATGGTCCTTGATGTCGCGGCCCCAGATGGGTCCCAGTTCGCGCATGAGCGCGCGCACGCTGTCCGGAACGGCGGGCGCATCGGCAAAGGTGCCGGGATGTGGATGGAACATCGTGCGACTTCTCCATGGTTTTTTCGTGCTTGACCCGGATTGGATCAGCCAATTATTATTTTAGAACAGTCGGTCCAATATTTGGAATGTACAAAGTGCGGGGCCGGCGGATGCACTCGGTACACATGACAAGGCACATCCCCACCATGGCTCAACCCCTGCTTGGCAAGCTCCGCCACATCTCCCTTTCGGTGAAGGACATCGAAGAAACCGCGCGCTTCTACGAACAGGCATTCGGCATGTTCCGCGTGCGCCAGTCCAACGTCGCCGTCATGATGTCCGACGGCGTGGTCAGCCTGGCCATCATCAGCTCGACCAAGAACCCCAACGCCGAAGAACGCGAAGGCCTTCATCACATGGGCTTTCTGATCGACGAAATGGAAAGCGCCGCGGACCGGGTGCTGGGCGCCGGCGCCGAGTACCACGGCCAGATCAACGGCGTGGGCAAGGGCCCGGCCACCGAGCGCAAGTACCGCGACCCGAACGGCGTCGTGTTCGACATCGTCACGCGCGAGCACGCCGAGCGCGTGTGGTGCCTGCCGCAGATCGTGTAAGGAGCGATCCATGTCGAATCACCCGTACACGCTCGAGCAGTTTTGCGAGAACACCCGCGCCACGCTGCGCCAGGACCCCGGCCGCGCCGGCCAGGAGCGCGTCTGCGCCGACTTCGAACGGTTGCTGCAATCGCCGGCATTCGTCGACAAGTACTGCGGGCCGGAGCTCGAACGCAAGCTGTACCGCGTCCACACCGATCCCGAGCTCGGCTTCGAGGTCCTGGTCCACCTGAACAAGGCGGCGCGCAAGTCCCCGCCCCACGACCACGGCGAATCGTGGGCGATCTATGGCCAGGTCACCCGCTGGGTGGACATCACCAACTACCGGCGCAACGACGACGGCCGGCAGCCCGGCCACGCCGACCTCACGCTGACCGAGTCCTTCCGGCTGGAACCCGGGCAGGCCCGGCTGTTTCCCCAGGGGGCCATCCACGCGATCGACTATCCCGACCAGGCCGTGTTCGCGCGCGTCACCGGCCGCGACCTCGATGCCTTCCATCGCGACATGTTCGATCTCGAGGCGGGAACGGTCACCCGCATGACCCCGCAGCGGGCGAGCTGACGTGTCCCCCCGCACCATGGAACAACCGACATGAACACGCCTGGACAGGAACGGATCGTGACACCCGCCGACTTGCGAGAGCGCCTGCGGCGCGACGGGGAACTCGCCCTGGTCGACGTTCGCGAAGAACTGCCCTTCTCGCGCGCGCACCTGCTGCAGGCCCGCTGCATCGCGCTGTCGCGGCTGGAAGTACTGATGCCGCAGCGCGTTCCCCGGCGATCGACGCCCATCGTGCTGTGCGCCGACTCGGCGCTGAACGAGCAGGCGCGCGGGCGGCTGGCCCGCCTCGGCTATACGGACGTCTCCGCCCTGGAAGGCGGGCTCGAGGGCTGGGCCCAGGCCGGCCTGCCGGTCTTCAGCGGCGTCAACGTGCCCAGCAAGGCCTTCGGGGAATTCGTCGAGCATGCCTACCACACGCCGTCGATAGACGCGCAGGAGCTGCAGGCCCTGCTCGACGCCCAAGCCGACGTGAAGGTATTCGACTCGCGTCCCTACGACGACTACACCGCCGAGACCATCCCCACGTCCACCAGCGCGCCGGGTGCGGAACTGGCGTTCCGCGTTCCCGAAGCCGTCGTGAACAACGATACCCTGGTGGTGATCAACTGTGCCGGCCGCACCCGCAGCATCCTGGGGGCGCAGTCCGTCATCAATGCCGGCCTGCCGCAGCGCGTCGTCGCCTTGCGCAACGGCACCATGGGATGGCGCCTGGCGGGGCTGGCGGTGGAAACCGGCGCGGAACGCCGCCTGGCCACGCCTTCGCGCGCAGCCGCGCAGGCCTCGCGCGCGGCCGCGCAGCGCTTCGCCGACGCCGCCGGCGTACGCGCGGCCGACCTGCCCATGCTCCACCAATGGCTGGACGAGCGCGAGGCGCGCACGCTCTATGCGCTGGATGTGCGCACGCCCGATGAAACCGCGCGGGATCCGCTGCCCGGGACGCTGCCCGCGCCTGGCGGCCAACTCGTGCAGGCAACCGATCTCTATATCGGCACCCTGCAATCGCGCATCCTCCTGCTCGATCCGGAACACACGCGGGCGCTGATGACGGGCGCCTGGCTGCGGTGCATGGGCTGGCGCGACGTCTACGTGGCGCCGCCGCACCAGGTCCGCGACATGGCCGCCCTGCTGGCGACGCGGCCGGCGCCGCTGCCGACGCCCGCCCGCCCGGGGCTGGACGTCGCCGAAGCCCAGGCCTACATGCAGGCCATGGACGTGACGGTGCTGGACCTGTCCTGGAGCCGCCACTACAAGCGGCGCCACGTGCCGGGCGCCGTGTTTGCCTCGCGCAGCCACCTGGATGCGGCCATGGATGCCCATGCCGACAGCGCCGGCTACCTGCTGACCTGCGAGGACGGCCGCATCTCGGGCTTCGCCCTGGCCGAGGCGCAGGCCCTGACCAGCAAGCCCGTCCACTACCTGGCGGGCGGGATCGCCGCCTGGTCCGCGGCGGGCCAGCCGTTGACCAGCGACGGACAGCGCTGGTCGGTGGAACCCGAAGACGTCTGGCTGCGCCCCTTCGAAAGGCCGACCCAGACCCGGCAGGCCATGGACGAGTACCTGTCGTGGGAGGTCGACCTGCTGGAACAGGCCCGCCTGGACGGCAGCCTGAACTTCCAGGCCTACGCCCCGCAGCGGCCCGCCTGAGGCCGCGCGCCGTGCGCAACGATAAAAACACCGGAGACATCTCATGACACAGCAAAGACTCGGCAAGCCCGTCCTTGGCCTCGCGGTGCTCGCGCTGTCCTGCGCGGGCGGCCTGCCCGCCACGCAGGCCGCGGACGCCACGTGGAAACCGGCCAGGCCCATCAAGTTGATCGTCGCCTACCCCGCGGGCGGTCCGGTCGACCAGATGGCGCGCGCCTTCTCGAACGAGATGGCGAAAGAACTCGGCCAGCCCGTCATCGTCGACAACCGCGGTGGGGCCAGCGGCTCGCTGGGCGCCAACTTCGTCCGCCGCGCCGAGCCCGACGGCTACACCATCAGCCTGATCATGGATGCCCACACCATCGTGCCCAGCCTGCTGAAGGACGCCGGCTATCGCCCCCTGGAAGACTTCACGCCCATCGGCCTGGTCACGCGCGCGCCCATGGCCATCGGCGTCAACGCGCAACGGCCCTACAAGACCTTCCGCGACGTCGCCGAAGCCGCCCGGGCGAAACCCCGAAGCGCCAGCTATGGCGTCTCGCAGGGCACGCTGGGCAGCCTCGTCATGCTGCAACTCCAGCGCCTGGGCAATTTCGAACTACTCAACGTGCCCTACAAAGGCGCCGCGCCCGCGCTGCAGGATGCGCTAGGTGGACAGATAGACATGGTGGTCGGCTTTCCCAGCAAGGTCATGCCCTATATCCAGAGCAAGCAGATGCGCGTGCTGGCCGTCACCTCGAAGGAACGCTCGAAAGACCTTCCCGACGTGCCGACGCTGAGCGAGCAAGGCTTCGGCGACATCGACTGGTCAGGCTGGATGGGGCTGGCGGGACCCGCCGGCATGCCGCCGGCCATCGTCCAGCGCTACAGCAGCGTCTTGAAGAAGGTATTGTCGGAACCCGCCGTGATCGAACGCTTCAATGCGGCGGGCATGCCGGTGGACTTCAGCGACCCGCCCACCTTCGCGAAATTCATGGCGTCCGAAACCGCCTACTGGAACAAGGTCATCGTTGACGGCAAGCTCGCCGCGTCCAACTGACCCCGCGGACAAGGGCTTTCCCGTTCAGCCGGGAAAGCCCAGCGTCGCCGATATCGCCTGCGCATGCTCCTGCAGCAGCGCAATGATCCGCTTGGGCGGCGCCTTGGCCAGTCGCACGGCCAGGCCCGTCACGCCTATCGCCGCCACGCACTCGCCGCTGGCATCGCGGATGGGCACGGAAATGCCCATCACACCCTCGGCCCACTCTTCGTTGTTGACCGCGTAGCCGTCGCGCCGGACCTTCGCCATGATCTTCTCCAGCGCGGCGCGCGTGGTCGGCGTGTTGGGGCCGAAGCGCGGATAGGGCTCGGCCAGCGCATCCAGCACGGCCCCGGACGAGAACGCCAGCAGCACCTTGCCCGAAGCCGTCGCGTGCATGGGCGCCTGCCCGCCCGTCTTCGCGTTGACGCGGATGCGGTGAGTGCCTTCGACCACGTCCAGATACACGATGCTGTCCCGGTCCAGGGCGGCCAGATACGAGGTCTCGCCCAGTTCATCGCGCAAGGCAACCAAGGCCGGCCGGGCCAACGCCGCCACGTTGTAGCGCTCGCGTATGCTGCTGCCCAGCGTCCAGGTCTTGAGCGTGGGCATGTAGCTCGCGTCGGGCGTCTGGCACACGTAGCCCAGATGCATCAGCGTGTTGAGCAGGCGATGGACATTGCTTTTCTGCAGCTCGGTCTCGCGGGTCAGTTCGGACAGGCTTACCGGCCCGTCGTGCTGACACAGGCGCTCGAACACCTGGAAGGCTTTGATGACTGTTTTATCCATTCGCGGTCTAGATTTTCGTGTAGCGCTGGCAGGCGCGGCCAATGATAGCAAACGCATGGCGAAGGGCCGTGACGGGCTGGGTACGACCGGGCGTGCGCCGAACCCGGCGAATTCGGACTGCGATACATTGGACGACCGCGAAGTGAGCGGATCCGCAACCTGGCGTTCACCTTAAGTGAACGACTTAACGGTTGTGCGTCTTCTACGCCGCGCCGGCTCTCGATAGGATCGCCGTTTCACCTCCTGCGAGACGACCCATGAAGCGTCTGTCCACGATCATGATGGCCATGGCGGCCATCGCCGCCCTTCCCGCCCGGGCCGAGTATCCCGAAAAGCCGATAACGATCGTCGTGCCGTTCGCCGCCGGCGGGCCGACCGACAAGGTCGCACGCGACTTCGCGGAAGCACTGCGCAAGCAGTTGGGCAATATCGTGGTCCTTGTCGACAACGCTGGTGGAGCCGGCGGCACGATCGGGGCCGCCAAGGCTGCGCGTGCGTCCAATGACGGCTACACGCTGCTGCTGCACCACGTCAGCCTCGCCACCTCGCCCGCGCTGTACAGCAAGCTGCCCTACAAGACCTTGGACGATTTCGAGTATCTCGGCATGATCAACGAGGTGCCGATGACCGTCATCAGCACGAAGAAACTGCCCGCTGCCACTTTCGCCGAGCTGCACAAGTGGCTGGGAGACCATCGCGGGAAGATCAACATCGCCAACGCCGGTGTCGGTTCGGCCTCGCACCTGTGCGGGCTCATGCTTCAAAACGCGCTCAAGATCGAGATGCAAGCCATTTCCTACAAGGGCACCGCGCCGGCGATGACCGATCTCATCAGCGGCCAGGTCGATGTCATGTGCGATCAGACGACCAACACCACCGCGCAGATCGAGGCGGGCATGGTCAAGGCGTTCGCGGTGACGACGCAGCAACGGCTGAAGACGCCGGCACTGGCCGCGCTGCCCACCTTGGATGAAAGCGGCCTGAAAGGCTTCAACGTCACCATCTGGCACGGCCTGTTCGCGCCCAAGGGCACGCCGAAGGCAATCACCGACAAGCTCAATTCGGCGCTGAAGGTGGCCTTGAAAGATCCCGTCTTCGTGAAAAGCCAGGAAGGGCTCGGCGCGGTCATCATCAACGACGCCCGGGTCAATGGCCCCGAACAGAAGAAATTCGTGGAAGCCGAAATAGAAAAATGGGGTTCGGTCATCAAGGCCGCCGGACAACAGTACGTGCAATGACCGCGGAGACCGTCATGACTGACCGTTCTCGGCGGCGGCTGATTGCGCTGGCGGCGATGGTGGCATTGGGCGGCACCGCCGTCGCCGCCGCTTCCACGCAGTCCTTTTCCGTCCAGATCGTTGGCGGCCGCGTGAAGGGCGACGAGACGCTGAAGGTGCGCAAGGGCGACCAGGTCCGGGTCAGCCTGACCAGCGACCAGCCGATGATGCTGCACCTGCACGGTTACGAGATCGAGGCCAGGGTCGAGCCGCCGGCGCCGGCGCTGCTGGCATTCAAGGCTGACCTGGCCGGCCGCTTTCCCGTGCACGTACACACCCATGGGGCTGGCAATCATCGTGCCGTGCTGTTCATCGAAGTCCATCCATAGCCGTGCGGCGCCTGGCAGGTCCTCATCGCGAGGCTTGAACGGGGCCTTTCCGGTCCTCGTCCTGGCGGGCGCCGCGTCCGACGCGCAGGCGCACGGGTTCGGACAGCGCTTCGACCTGCCGCTGCCGCTGTGGCTGTGGCTGACCGGGGCCGGCGCAACCATCGTGCTCACGTTCGCAGCGCTGGCGCTGTTCGCGCGCCGGCGCGACTTCGGCGCGTCATTCCTTCGCAGTATCGACCTGCTGCGGTTCCCGCTGCTGCGCCGCGTGGCCCATCCGCTCGCGGCTCTGCTGCGCGCCATCGGTTGCGCGCTGTTCGCGCTGATCCTGGCGACGGGCTTCTACGGGAGTTCCGACGCCTATGCGAACCTGACCGTCACGATGGTCTGGGTGCTGTGGTGGGTGGGCATGGCCTTTTTCTGCGCGCTGATCGGCGACCTGTGGGACATCGTCAATCCGTTGCCTGTGCTGTATCGCGCGGCCGTGCGCTTGATCGGCTGCCGGGAATCGCTGGGCTGGACCTACCCCGCACGATGGGCCACATGGCCGGCGGTCGCCTTGTTCTTCGCCTTCGCCTGGGCCGAGCTGATCTGGCAGGACAAGGACGTGCCGCGCGCCCTCGCCACCGCCCTGCTGGCCTATTCGGCGCTGAGCTGGGTCGGCATGCTGCTCTTCGGTGTCGAGGCCTGGCGCCGGCAGGCCGACGCTTTCGCGATGGTGTTTCGGGTGCTGGGCCGGTTTGCACCGCTCGAACTTCGCGGTTCGACACCCACCGAACCCGCGTGTCTGCGCCTGCGTCCCTACGCCGCCGGACTGCTGACCAACGAACCGGTGTCGAATTCGATGGCGGCCTTCGTCCTGCTGATGCTCGCAACCGTCACCTTCGACGGGTTCCATGAAACGCCCCTGATGGATCGCATCGGAACCGCCGCGCAGATGTCGCGCCCCGTGGCCGAGACGCTGTTCACGCTCTCCTCCATCACGGCGCTGGACGAGACGCAATGGCTGAACACCGTCCTGCTGTTGCTGTTCCCGCTCGGCTTCGTGCTGATCTTTCGCGGTGTCAACGCATGGATGTTGCGCCTGGCCGGCGCAACTGCCAGCACCGGCCATACCCAGGTCGATCTGAACGTGATGGTATGGAGCCTCGTGCCGATCGCCGTGGCCTATCACCTTGCCCACTATGCGTCGCTGCTGCTGACCACGGGCCAGTTCATCATCCCGCTGGCGTCGGATCCGTTCGGCTGGGGCTGGAACCTGTTCGGCACGCGCGGGCGCACCGTCGATCTCGGCATCGTCAGTCCGGCCGTCTACTGGTACGTTGCCGTCACGCTGATCGTCGTCGGCCATGTGCTGGCGGTCATCGTCGCGCACGTCGAAGCGGCGCGGCGTTTCGAGAGCCACCGCGCGGCGCTGATGAGCCAGTTGCCGATGCTCGCGCTGATGGTGGCCTATACCAGCCTGAGCCTGTGGATCATGGCCCAGCCCATCGTCGGCTGATATCAGGGCGTGGGGCGCTGCTGCTGCGCCTGCGCCCAGGACTGGAAGTCGCTCTTGTCGCTCGACCAGTGCAGGTGGACGATACGGAAGCTGTCGCCAACGCGCCGCACGATCGCCGTTTCCAGCGTGACCTGGTCGATTTCCTTACCGTTGGGCAGCTTGCCGGTGACGCGGTAGGTGCTCAGCACCCAGCGTTCGTTGCCGCTGCCGCCCAGGCGCCTGGCCTGCAGCTTCCAATCGGAAATGGCGGCCATGTCGATATCGTTCGGCAGATGGCTCAACGCATAGGCCTCGACCGTCGGGTCCATGGTACCGAACTCGAACACGACCAGCCCGCGGTCCAGGTGCGAGAGCGCCGCGCCCGTATCCTTGCGCTTGAGGGCCGCGTGGAAACCATCTACCGCATCGGCGGGGAGTCTGGCGCTCTGCGCCCACGCCGAGCCGGCCAGCACCAGGCCCGCGGCCATGAGCAGCGGACGCATCCGTTCAGGCCACACGCGGCTTGCCCCCATCGTCACCAAGCGAGGTTGCCGGCGGATCGGGGTCGAGTTCTTCGACGACGAACAGGTCGCCCGCGGCCATTCCGTCGAGCGAGCCATCCTTGCTGCGCACCGTGATCGCATCCGCGGTATTGCTCTGGACCCAGTAGACCTGCCCGAAGCGCGCCCCTTTCAGTACGGTCAACCGCCAGCCGCGCAATGCATTGGGTGCCGGCGGTGCCGCTTTCGGACCGAGCGGCTGCAGGCGCAGCGTGTAGACGCGCCCCGTCTTGCCGGGCGAGCCGAGGCCGGTCACTTTGCCGGGATAGCGCCGCAGCACCGGGTCGACGATCGGGTCATGGCCGGCGAGCAGCATGCCATCGCGCCATGCGGGATCGGCCGAGGCATCCAGCGCGAGCAGCAAGGCACCAGCCATCAACGAGACCCGAGCACCGCGCGAGATCCATTTCAGCAACATCGTCGTCCCCGTCCTTTGCTTGAAGGCTCGCAGTATCAACCAGCGCCGCGGACGCTTGCAAGAGGGACCACGCCGGCAACCGGGCGGAGTTCATGCGCGGAGCAAACATCGATTGCTGGCATAAGAACCAGCATCCACGCGGGTTTTCATCAGGTGCGGCGGGCGCGGCGCATCGACGGCGATGCCTGCCCGTTCACCTATGCCGAACGAGTTAACCGCCAGTTGTCTTCCGGCGTACCAGGGCCGCGACTATAACCGGGGCCACGGCCATGGCTCGCACGGCTTCGGTAATCCGCGTTGATGAATTCGAACAAGATGACATGCAATCTTCCCTGACAGAGACAAGACGTTGGCCGTGGTGGTTCCTGGCCTCGATCGCTGCCCTATCGATCGCGTGGTGGCAACCATGGCATGACGACCCAGCGGAACCTGCGGCGGCCTTGATGCCGGACTCCGCTCCGCTGTGCGCCCACGATGCGGACAAGTCCGTCGCACCGGGCCAGGCCGCGACGTCCGCGCCGGCGCTCAAGCTGGAAGGCACGGTCGTCGGCGGCGCAGGCAGTTTCGCGATGGTGCGTCACACGGCCGACTCGCGGCTCGTGCAGCTCCGCGTGGGCGATCGCGTCGACGACCTCGTCGTCACCGAAATCGAATCCGGCAAGGTCGTGCTGGCCGGCGCGACAGGCATCGTCGCGATCGAAACCTGGCCGCAGGCCGCGACCGACGCAGGCGCGGGCGCCGCGGAACCGGCTCCGCCCGCTTCCGCCCCGCCTGCACCTCCCCTGCTTCCCATCGAGCAACTACCCGAGGCCTATCGCGGGCCCGCGCCCGAGAACGCAGTCGAAGGGCATTGACCCGCGATTGCCCCACCCCGCTTACCAACAACCACTCTTGAATGAGAGGAGACAAAACGTGAAAACGCACATCGGCCTGTCCATGGTCGCTTTGGCCACGGCTGCGTTGATCGCCGCCTGTGGCAGCGATAACGACCCGGTATCCGGCACGGACACGCCGGTCGCCGGCGACCCCATCCCGGCGAAGAAAATCGAATACTGCGAACCGGGCCCCGGCGACCAGCCCGAAACCGGCATCCGTGGCGGGATTCCCGCCGCTGACCGTGGCCCCGTCAAAAACAACGTGACCTTCAAGGGTTTCTGGTGCGGCGCGCACAAAGTCGCACAGCACAAGCTGTTCGACCGGGGCGCCTTTGGCGATCTGCAAATCAAGGGCCGTTGTGCCTACGCCTCCCGGCGCGACGGTGCCAAGGATGCCCTGGGCCAGCCGATTACCGACCAGAAGCAATACGTCGGGACCGTCGTGTTCGACATGAAAACCCCGACGAAGATGGCGATCACGCCCGACGACGACCAGGTCGGCCACGCTTCCTTCGATCCGGCCGGTCCGAATCCGTATGGGAAAGTCCTGCGCACGCCCGCGATGATCCGTGCCTACTCGGCGCTCGAGCTCCAGGGCAACATCATGATCGGCGCCTACAAGGACAACGGCCCCACCGTGGCCGGCAAGGTCACCAACCCGCTGGACGTCTATGACGTCAGCGACTGCCTCCACCCCGTTCCGCTCAGCACCACCTACAACACTCCCCAGGGCAACCACGACGGCTGGCTTACGCCCGACGGCAAGACTTACTACGGCATCCCGTTCAGCGGCGACCCGATCATCGGCCGCGGCAACGTCGACAACGGCAACAAGAACCAGGTCGTTCCCGAAGCCGTCAATCGCATCGACATGCATGTGACCGACCTGTCGGATCCAAGGAAACCGAAGGCCCTGCTGAACTGGAACCGCCTGGACCTGCCCCAGGAGGTCCAGGACAACCTGGACTGGAAGATCCTGAACACGACCCACTTCCACGACGTCAGCACCAATAACGATGGAACGCGCGTCTACATGGCGCTGTATGGCGGCACCAACTCCCTGGGCGGGGGCAACAAGAGCGCCATCGAGGCACGGACCCAGCGCTGCGGCAACGGCCTGCTCATCATGGACTCGAGCGACATCGTCAAGCGGGTGGCCAATCCGAAGTTGAAGTACATCAGCTTCGTCTCGTGGTGCGACGACAAGCAGATGATCGACCCCGACTTCGGCAACGGCGAAACGGCGTCGGCCCATGCGACCGAGTGGGTGCGCCACGTCAACGGCAAGGAGTACATCGTCTCGACCGAAGAGTCGGGCGGCGGCCTGGGCGGCACGCCTTCGGGAATCTGCGCGCACCAATCCTACGCGCGCATGATCGACATCTCGGACGAGAAGAACCCGCAGGTCGTCGGCACCTACAAGTCGGATGCCAACAAGCCCGAGAACTGCGAGAAGAACCTGGCCGAGGACACCTGGGCGGGCATGACGCACTACATCGGCTTCGACGACCGCAGCAACATGCGCGTGGCGGTCTATGCGAGCGCCTACGGCGGCATCCGCTTCGTGGACTGGAAGGACCCCGCACGCCCCATCGAGGTCGCCTACTACATCAAGGAGCGCAATACGAGCGACCAGATGGACTTCACGCGCCCCGACCCGCGCTATGACACCGAGAACTGCCTGTACTACACGGGCTGGAACCAGGGCGGCCTGGTGTCTGTGGAGTTGACCAATCCCGAATACAACCCCTGCATGAGCCGTGGCGCGAGCGTCAAGGGGAAGGTGGTTTCGGCGAAGGGCAACCTGGACGTCGCGGTGGAAGCCAGCCGCAACGGCAACGGCGCCCCCGCCGTGGCCAGCATGACCCTCAAGGGCCAGGGCCACGATGCGCAGCTGACCTCGGTGACGCGACTCGGCTCGGCAATCGATGCCGACGGCGATATCACCGCGGCCAGGAACTCGGTGCAGATCGACGGCAGCGGCACCTTCGACGGCAAACCGGCGACGTTCCGTGTCCTGGTCCAGGACAACAGCAACAACACCGGCATCTTCTCCTTCACCTGCACGTCGGGATGCGATTTCTCGACCAGCGGCTACATGGACGGCAGCGGTGGCAACAAGCTGGTGGTAAGCCAGAAAAACTGACGGACGTCGGCAGCGGCTCGCCGTTCGAAACGATCGGCAAGCCGCTGCCCCAGGCGCTATAGAATACGCACAAAGCAAGAAAATCAAGAAAATCCAATGGGGAGGCAAGATCCACAGTGCGCGAAGCTCATCTGCGCGATTTGATAGCGGTTGTCGAAACGGGTAGCGTTCGATCCGCTGCCCGGACACTCGGCCTCGCACAAGCCGCCGTCAGCAAGAACCTTACCGCTCTCGAGAAATCGTTGGGCGTGCCCCTGCTGATCCGCTCCGCCCGAGGTGTCGAACCCACCGAGATCGGCCGCATGGTACTGCGCCGCGCGCGCGTCATCGATGCCGAACTGCGCAATCTGCACGAGGAAATCGAACGGTTCAGCGGCGAACACCACAGCCAGGTCAAGATCGGCCTGTCGGCCACCGCCGAGGCGATGCTGTTGTCCGAAGCCGTGGCCCGCTTTCGCGACTGCAGGCCGAACACGCAGATCAGCGTGTACGGCGGCCGCTCGTCTTCCACCATCGCGGCGCTGCGCGAGGCCAGGATCGATTTCGCGGTCAGCCCGCTGCCGGCCGACCAGAGCATCACCGACCTGCATACCGAACGCTTGTGCAGTTCGGACCTGGGCATCATCGTGCGCGCCGACCACCCCGCCGCCGACGCCCGCGACCTGGCCAGCCTCGTCCCCTACGGCTGGCTGTACAGCGTGCAGCAGTCCGGCGGCCCCATGATCGTCTCGCTGATGCGCAAGCAGGGCCTGCCCGACCCCACGCTGGTCGCGCACTGCAATTCGGCCAGCGCGCTGGTCGACATGCTGCTCCAGGGCGACTATGTCGCGATCAACAGCCTGGCGGCGCTGGAGCCCCTGCGGCAGCGGGGATTGCTGAAATTCCTGCCCATCGATCTCGATCTGCCGCTAGCCGTGCAGTACCTGATCACGCCGACGATGCGGCCGCTGACCGCAGCAGCTGCGGCGCTTGCGGCCGAATTCCGGCGCGCCTCGCGCCGGCTGAGGCGGTGAAACGCTCTACCCGAGGCGTTCGGCTCCGCGCGGTATCGGCCGATCAGGCCGCATGCACCCGTTGCAGAAATACCCGCATCAGCGCGGCCACTTCATCCAGATGCGTTTCCAGCAACCAATGGCCGCCGTCCAGCAGGTGGAGTTCGGCATCCGGCAAGTCGCGCAGATAGGCACGGGCGGAGGCTTCAGGCATGTAGTGATCCTGTGGCCCCCAGACAATCAATGTGGGCGGCTGGTGGTCCGCCAGGTATTGCCGGTGCTGTGCAAACCACGATCGGTTCTGTTTCAGGCCGGCGATCAGATCGATGGCTACCTCCTTGCGGCGCGGCGTCATCAGGGACCAGTGCAGTTTCCATAAGTCCGGGGAAATCCGCTCCGCGATGTCCGGCCGGACATGATTCAGGAACTCATCCTGAAAACTCGCTTCGGTGATGCTGCTGCCGATGGCCCGGCGCATGTCGGCTGGCGGCAGCGTCCAGGTGGCTTCGATGTCCGCGTATTTGGGGCCCAAGGCGTCTTCGTAGGGAACGTCGCCATTCTGGATGATCAGCGCCGTCACCCGATGGGGTGCCCGGATCGCCAGCCGCGCCCCGATCGGCGAACCGAAATCGTGCAGATAGAGCGCAAAACGGTCCAGGCCAAGGGCCAGGACGAAGCGCTCCAGGAAGGCCGCATAGCCATCGAAGCTGTAATCGAAATCGTCTGGCGTGGCGCTGTAGCCTGCGCCGGGATAATCGGGCGCGACCAGCCGCCAACGATCCGCCAGCCGGGGCATCAGATTGCGGAATTCGTAGGAAGAACAGGGGTAGCCATGCGGCAGCAGGATGGCCGGCGCGTCCGGCGGGCCCGCCACGCGGTAGAAGGTATCGATATTGTCGACGCGGATGCGGCGATGCTGGACAGGCTCGACCATGCGAGGCTCCTCAGACGGCAGGGCAACGGGTATGTGCTGGGTGGCTGTCGCTCGTCAGCAATCGCGGTGCCCGCGTGGTAGTCCCATGCCTGGCTGATGCGCTCCGTCACGCGAAGCGCCGCGCCAGGGATTCCGCCGTTTCCGTCTCCAGCCGAAGTCCCGCCAGGATCGGATTCATTCGCGCGTATGGCTTGTCCAAGCCGCAACTCAGCAGCGCGATGGCCATATCCAGATTGGGCGTCGCTGCGCCAACGCGTGCACCGATCCGTTGAAGCACCACCAACCCATAGGGAACATCTTCTTCGATGTAGCGGTGACGGGTGCTCTCAGGCCCTGGAGCCCCGAGTCCTGCTGCTTCGATGGCTTGGGCAAGCGCCGCCAGGTCCCTGCCCTCCACCGCATAGGACAAGCGATAGTGATCGTCCAGGGAACGAAGGGAGATCCCCAAGCGGCGCCCTATTTCCAGCCGTTCGGCATCTATCGCCTCGGCAATGCGCGCTCCGGCGCGTGAAAAATTGGCGAACAGACGCCACGGCTCGCCGTTCTCGATGCGCGTCAGGTTCGGGATAACCTGGCCCGCATGGGCTATGGGGTTGATATTGGCCAGCAATGTGGCCAGATGCGCTGGCGAAGATTCGAAGCGATCACCGAACAGCGCCGCGCAGCGGCCCGTCAGAACCTCGATGCGAGTAGAAGGTAGCGCGCTCACCCCCAGACGCGGCCGCACCGTGGCGATACGGGCATGCAAAGGCGCCACGCGATTGGCGGTGCCGAGGGTCGTCCCCCAAGCCACCAGATCCGGAGCGGCGCCTTTCCAATCCACGGAATCCCGCAACCAGAATTGCACCAGCGAAAGCGCACCGCTAAGAATCACCGTCTGCTTCCCGTGCAGGAACGGCGCGGCCATGCCTAGCACGTCGGCATAGGCGGTGGCAGGCAAAGCCACCAGAATGTGGCTCCATGCGGCGAGCGATTCCGGCCCGGAAATGTTCTCGACCTCCACGCTCGACTCCAGCCTGCCAGAGCAACGCAAGGTCAGCCGCTTGCCCTCCACCGCAGTACGTGGAGACCACACGCCAACGCGATGCCCCGCGGAAGCCGCCAGCGTTGCCGAGAGAATACCGATGGGACCCGTGCCGATGACGGCCAAATCCAGGGAGTCGGTCATTCAGCGGATTCCTTCAGGGAGGTATAGCCGCAGCTTGCATCATGCGCCTTGAGCGCGGCGGGGCGGTCTTCAGGTGGGCCAAAGCCCCCTCCGCCGGCCGACTCATGAAAGATCCGGTCACCCGGCAGAATCGACACGGTGCCGGACAGCGCCTGCAACGTCAGATCGTGGCCCCCCCGCACGATACGGACGGCGTTGGACTGCCCTGGCCTGCCACCCGCCAGACCGGGGGGAGGCACCATCACGCCGTCGCCAGTTGGCGTCAGGCGGCCCGGCTCCATGCCCTCGTAGCGGAAGATATAGGTAGCCCCCAGGCCTCCGCGATACATCCCCTCGCCGCCCGAATCCGGACGCAGCGCGTACTGTTCGATATGCAGGGGAAAGACCGACTCCGTCCTCTCCACGCTGGGCGAAGGCGTGCCCCCCGGGCTTTGCACGACACCCAGGTTGGACCAACCGTCGCCCGAGGCATGCGCACCGGCGGCCCCCCGGTTGGCGAAGTGGTGCCACACCACACTGCGCCCGCTCCTGTCGTGGCAGGCGATCGCCACGCGAAAGCGCCGCGCGAAGCCTGCGATGACCTGATGGGGCACGATCCTGGAGAGCGCATCCAGGACCGCCTCGATGATCGGCGCCGCGGTAAGGGTGGTACAAGCGGTGACCGGCGCCGGCGCGACCGGATCCACCAGGCTGCCTGGCCGGGTAAGAAGCCGTATGGGACGCATCGCGCCGCCGCTCTGCCGCCCCTCGCCCGCGCAGACATATGCGAAAGCAGCGTTGACCGCCGCGGTAGTGTTGGCCAGCGGCGAGTTCACGAATCGCACGACCTGATCGGAGCTGCCTCGCAGATCCACCGTCGCTTCGTTGCCCTCCACCTCGATCCGGACGTGAATGCGCGGCGCTGCACCGCCGGGTTCGATCGGGTCAAGCCAGCTTTCGCCTTCCTGTATTCCATCGGGCCACGCGCTGATGGTGGCTCGCATCGCCACCTCCCCCGCCGCCAGGATCGCTTTGCCGCATACGGCCAGGCAAGGTGCCCCGTAATGATCGGCCAGCGCGCGCAGCCGTGTGGCGCCCGCCTGGACGGACGCGAGCTGGGCCAGGAGATCGCCACGCATGTCCGCCGGCGTGCGGGAATTCAGGCAAAGCAGATCGAGCAACTCCTCGTCCAGAAACCCGGCCCGCACCAGACGGACGGGCGGCACCCGCAAGCCCTCGTGCCAGATCTCCGTGGCATGAGGGCTGTAGCCGCCAGGCGAGATACCGCCGATATCGCCTTGGTGAGCACGGTTGACCACCCAGAATGCGACTCGCCCTTCTATCACCACGGGCAGGCACAGCGTCATGTCCGGCAAGTGGCTTCCGCCGTGGTAAGGGTCATTGAGCAGCACGACGTCACCGTTGGCGAGCTGATCGCCGAACCGCTCGCGCGCGGCCATCAACGCGAACCGCAACGCGCCCAGATGGATGGGCAGGCGCTCCGCCTGGGTCAACAGCTCCCCATCCGCATCGAAGATCGAAGCCGAGAAGTCGCGCGACTGATTCAGGATCGGAGAAAAGGCCGTACGCGCCATCACCTCGACGGTTTCGTCCACGATCGCAGCGAGGCGGGCTCGCACGACCGCCAATGTCACGGGGTCCACCGGTTGCACGGCCATCGTCACTTCTCCACCGAGAGGATGAGCAAGCCCTGCTCTCCTCTGCTCAAGGTTTCACCTTCCCGCACGACCACCACGCCGCCGCAATCGCACAGGAGGGGACCGCGCCATGAGGCGTCGTCGCCAAGCTCATCAACCGAGATGACGGGCCATTCGCGCCAGCCCCCCCCTTGGTGAACCGAGCGCGTGAGCGTCTGCCCGGACGGCTTGCGCCGCGTGCGGCCCTTATGGCGCCCCGACGCGCTGCAAGGCTGCGTCGCCACGAGCCGCAGGGCATCCAGCACGCAGGTCTCGTTGTGATGCGCATGGCCAAAAAGCATGGTGTAGCGCGCCTCGAAGCGGGCCGCCACCTCGTCCACCGCGCCGCGCTCCAGCTCATCCGAAGTGAGTGAAATGGCCACGGTGCCGGCCTGCCGTGCGTAGCGGCATTCCGCGACCCAGGCCATCTCCATCGGTTCATCGCCCCAAGCCATGGCGTGGCGGTCACGCCAGCGGTGCATCTCATCCTCCATGTCGCGCGCGAGCGCAGCCAGGCTCTCCTTCGGCAACGCGTTCATCGCCAGACCGGCGTGCCGGATCGTGTCGTATCTCGTTTCCGCATCGAGGAACCCGGCGGCGGACAACACAGACCCCGCAGCCGGTGCCACCGCCAGCGCCACGCCGGTCTCCCGCGCCACGGCGCCGAGCAGCAAACCGCCGGCACCGCCAAAACCGACCAGTGCCAGCGCGCGCGGATCGATGCCCCGGCTGACCGTTGCCGCGCGAATCCCACTGGCCACCGTGGTGGCCGCGAGAGTCAGCACGGCTTGCGCGGCCGCTTCCAGCGAAAGCCCCAGCGGCACGGCAACATCGCGCGTAACCGCCTGGATAGCCAGCTTCCTGGACAGGCTCAGACCGGAGGTCCCACCCAGGCTGCTCGTTTCGCCGGCATCGCCAGCCGGCAACAATCCGAGCACGACCGCCGCATCCGTCAGCGTCGCCCTCGCTCCGCCACGGCCGTATGCGGCGGGTCCTGGTACCGCGGCCGCGCTCTCCGGTCCTACCTGCAGCACGCCGTCCGCCCCGACCCGCGCGATCGAACCGCCGCCCAGGCTCAGCACATGGATATCGATCGTGGGCAGCCCGATGACGTACGCATCGGTGCTGGTCACGAGCCGCTCCTGCGGCTGGCCGCCGTGAATGACCGAGATGTCGGTGGTCGTGCCGCCGACATCGAAGGCCACCACGTCACGGCCAAGTTGACGCGCAATGCTGGCGGCGGAAATGGCGCCGCCGGCCGGACCGCTGTTGACAAAATGCGCGGCCCGATCCCCCGCCGCGGTCAACGGCAGCAGGCCGCCGGAAGACTGCATCACCTGCGTGCGCACCGGGCGGCCAGCCTTGGCTTCCAACTGCTTGCCCAAGCGCTCCAGGTAGCCTTCCAGCACCGGTGCGACGCTCGCCTCGATCGCGGCCGTCGAGAAGCGGACATACTCGCCCTCCTGCGGCAGCACCCGATGCGACAGCACGATCGGCCCCATCCAGTCCGATTCCCGCAACCATTTCTCCAGCATCAGTTCATGCGCGGGGTTGCGGTGCGCATGCAACAACCCGATCACCACCGCTTCCACATCGAGGTCGAGAAGCGAGGC
The DNA here is from genome assembly GCF_003854895.1 of Pigmentiphaga sp. H8. Classification (NCBI taxonomy): domain Bacteria; kingdom Pseudomonadati; phylum Pseudomonadota; class Betaproteobacteria; order Burkholderiales; family Alcaligenaceae; genus Pigmentiphaga; species Pigmentiphaga sp. H8. The sequence goes on from NZ_CP033966.1 coordinate 4,503,758, forward strand.
AATGGCGTCTCGCGCCTGCGTTTCATCGAGCGGCGTCCGGACGGAACCGTCAAATCCCATTCGCTCCATCACCTCCAGCCGGTAAGGCCGGGCCACCAGCGGCACCGGACTGGGCACCCGCAATTGGTAGCGATTGCTCCGTGTGCCGTCACGCAACTCCAGGATGTCCCGGAACCCGTGTGTGGTGAGCAAACCCACGCGCGCGGGACGCCCCTGGGCCAGCACATTGGTCGCGATCGTGGTGCCATGCACGAGCTCGCCCGCGGATGAAAGCAACTCGCGCGCATCCTGGCCAAGTTGCTCCGCCAGCGCGGCGATACCGTTCAGCACACCCTCGACCGGATCGTCTGGAGTAGTCGGCACCTTGGCGAAAACAACACCGCCGTCCGCCTGTCGAACCGCCACATCCGTGAAAGTGCCGCCCACGTCGCAAGCAAGCCGAAACGCCATACAGGACTCCCCTAGCTTTCCGCGAGTGTTCATTCAATCTTGATGCCGGTGCGCGCGATCACGTCGCGCCACTTGTCTGACTCCGCCTTGATGTGGCGCGCCATCTCTTCCGGCGTGCCGCCCATCCCGTCCAGGCCCAGCGCGATGAAGCGTTCTTGCAGGTCGGGCTGCTTGAGCATCTCGTTGATCGCGCGATTCAGTTTCGCGATGATGTTGGCCGGCGTACCTGCCGGCGCGAAAAGCGCGTAGACCGTCGCCGAATCGAAACCGGGATAGCCGAGTTCCGCGATAGTCGGCAAATCGGGCATGGCAGGCGAGCGGCGGCTTGAGCTCACCGCCAGGGCCCGGACCTTGCCGGCCTCGACGAGGGGCTTGGCGACGGCCACGTCGAGCGCCACCATCTGTATCTCCCCGGCAAGAAGTGCCTGCAGGGAAGGTCCGGTTCCCCGGTACGGGACGTCCAGCATGTTCAATCCGGCGGTTGTCGCCAGCAGCACCGAAGCCATGTGGCTGGTGCCGCCCTTCCCTCCTGATCCGTAGGAGTAGCGGCCGGGATGGGCACGAACGTGGGCGATGAAATCTGGCAGGTCCTTCGCGGGAACGGACGGATGGACGCTGATGATCTGGGGGTTGGCTGCCACCAGCGCCACCGGCGCGAAATCCGATATCTTGTAAGGCGTGGGGGGCAGTAAATGCGGGGCGATTCCATAGGTGCTGTTCGTGCCCAGCAGCAGCGTATAACCATCCGGTGCCGAACGGGCGACGGCACCGAACCCGATCGTACCGGCCGCTCCGCCACGAGATTCCACGACGAACGGCTGCCCGAGCAAGGCCGCCAGGCGATCCCCGACCAACCTGGTCGTGACATCGGCGGAACCCCCCACCGGCCATGGCGAGATGAGGCGCACCGGCTTCGATGGATAGTTATCCTGTGCGAAGGCGGCACCGCTTCCCAGCAGGGTTGCAGCAACCAAGCCATGCACAAATACATGCCGGCGATTCAGCTTGCTCATTTTCGGCCTCCAAAGAGCCTGGCGCTTGTTAAGATCGGGTGAGTATGTGTGTCCAGCTCAGATGAAGTCCAATCGCAATGCACGATGAATCAATAGGATTTGGCGATCCTCGTTCCGGGAACGGCGCCACGAAGATCTTCCGTTGGAGTTGGCTGCCTTGACCCAGCGCGTCACCATCAGGCAATTGGACTGCTTCGTGGCCGTGGCGAAAGCCGGCCATTTCACCGTGGCAGCCGAGCGATTGGCTCTCGCGCAGCCGGCACTGACTGCCACCATCCAGAAACTCGAGGCAGAACTGGGCGTACGCCTGTTCAACCGGTCGGCCCGGCACGTCGAGCTGACCGAGGCCGGGCGGGACCTGCTTCCCATCGCTGAACGCCTGCTCCAGGACCTGGACCACACGGTCAGCGATATGCGCGGCTTCGCGAGCGGCAGCCGGGGCCATATCAGCGTGGTAGCGGCGCCTTCCGCATTCGAAGCGATCCTTGCGCCTGCCATCGAAGCCTTCGTGGAAAACCACCCCGCCGTGCGCATCACCATCCGCGACGCGGGCGCCGACGAAGTCCGTCGGCACGTGCGGTCACGATCGGCCGACTTCGGTTTGACAAGCCGTACCGCGGAAGACTCGAGCCTGATGTTCGAGACGCTGACACACGATCACCTCGGGCTGGTATGCGGGGCGGATCATCCTCTGGCACGACTTGGCGGGCAGTTGCATTGGGATCAACTACGCGGCTACGAACTCGTCGGCCATACGCTGGACACCAGCACGCGCCAGCAATTGCAGAGCGTGCCGGACCTGGGCTCCATCCTGACTGAGCCGAAATACCAAGTCTCCAGCGTTACAAGCCTGCACTGGATGATCCGCAGCGGCATTCGCGCCGCCGTGGTACCCGCCCTGGTGGCCGCACTCCCCTTGTTGCGGGATCTGGCCTTTCGGCCTCTCGCGCCTCCGCTTGTTCAGCGCGACGTCGGGCTGGTCTTTCGACGCGACATGGAATTGAGTCCCGTAGCCGAGCAACTGGCTGAAGAGTGCCGGAGAGTGAGCAGGAAGCTTGCCAACGATTCAGCATGATGGGCCGCTGGCTCAGCGGCCTGACAGTGGCGCCAGTTCGTGGTCAACGCCTTCATTCGGATTCTAGATGCGTTTCCAGCAACACCCCGCGCTCGGGGCATTCCTGGCTTTCCTCGCCCACGACATCGCGTCGCATCCCGAACGCCTGGCATCCCTGTCGGGCGACTTGCTCGCTTCCATGGAAAAGGCTGCGCGCGAGGCTGGAGATATCGACCTTGATGCACCGCTGTCCGCAGATGACGAATGACGGCTGAATCGAGCGTCCTCGTCACCGTCAACGGTTGGACCATCTACCTGCATCCGCTCTTTCGTGCGCAACTGGATAGTCTGCAGAAGCAGGTCGAGTCACTGAAGCGCAAGGATCCGGACGGATTCCAGCGCCGCAATGCCACGAAGCGCCTGGCTGCCATTGCACGGTTGGCTTTCGAGATCATCCCTCAAGCAGTCTCCTATTCTTCATTTAATTGTTCTATCTGGAACTCTTAACTATAATTCAAGCTCCTTTGGGAGCACTTAAATGGATTCCCCCATCCCCCTATCCGTCGAACGAGCGATCCGGAAGCTCGGCGGCGACATTTCCCTGGCCCGCAGGCGACGTCATATCTCCCAGGCCTCGCTTGCCGAGCGCATGGGTGCATCCCTGTCCACCGTGCGCCGCATGGAGAAAGGCGACGTCCGCGTGCCCATCCATTTCTTCGCCCGGGCGTTGCATGTCTTCGGCGAGATCCAAGCGTTGGAGCATCTGCTAGACACACCGAACGACGAGATTGGGCTGACGCTGATGGACGAGAACTTGCCCAAACGCGTGCGCAACAAGCCCGGCAAGTCCTCGGGAGCCTTGTAATGGCGACCGCCGCAGCAATCCGCCAACAAGTTCAAGTCTGCATCGGCAAGGCTGGGCTACCGCTCGGCTCGCTTGTATACGTCCAGCAAGGTCGGCGTGAAAACTGCGTCTTTGCCTATGACGAGGCGTGGCTGGCCAACCCCGAGCGCTTCAACGTATCGGCCGACCTGCAACTGATGCCTGGCCACCAGCCGCACAAGGCTGCCTCGCCCCATGACTCCGTATTCCATGGTGCGATCGCCGATACTGCCCCAGACGCCTGGGGCCGGCGCGTCATCGCCCGCGATCATGCCAAACGGCGCCGAATCGATCCCAAATTGGCTGCATTGACGGAGTTGGACTATCTATTGGCGGTCGATGACTTCAGTCGCGTCGGCGCACTGCGCTTACACGGCCCGGACGGGGCCTGGCATCGAACAGTGCCCGAAGGCCGACGCACTACCCCACCGTTGATCGAGCTCGAACACATCTATCAAGCCAGCCGCGCTGTCGAGCGCGGGCAGGAGACGGCCGAAGACTTGCGCTACCTGCAAGGCAAAGGCACCTCGCTGGGCGGCATGCGGCCCAAGTGCACCATGGTGGACGAAGACGGCTGGCTCGCAATCGGCAAGTTCCCCAGTGTGAACGACACGCGCAGCGTCACTCGCGGTGAGGTCTTGGCTCTAAAGTTGGCGACGCTGGCAGGCATCGACGCCGCACCTGCGCGCATCGTCTCCCTGGCAGACGTGCCGATAGCCGTCATCCGCCGCTTTGATCGTGACGGCGCCGATGGCCGTATTCCATACCAATCAGCCGCATCGTTGTTGCAGGCCTCGCGCGAGGAAGATCGCAGCTACACGGAAATCGCGGATGCCATCCGATCCCACGGTCATGAGCCTACCCGGGATCTGCGCCAGCTATGGCGTCGCCTTGTGTTCAACCTGTTGATTACGAACGTGGACGATCACTTGCAGAACCATGGCTTCCTGCACGTGGGGCACGGACTGTGGCGTCTTGCACCCGCCTTCGACATCAACCCCTTTCCGGACAAGGAGCGGGAATCCAAGACCTGGCTGTCTGAAACAGATGGTCCGATCACCGATGTGCAGATGCTGCTGGCTCGCGCGTCGTACTTCGCACTGGATGAAAAGCAGGCATTGGGTGTCTTGGCCGAGGTCTATGGGGCCGTCGTGAGCTGGCGACAGGCCGCTCTTGGAGCGGATGTTGGACTACGTCCGAACGAACTGGATGATTTCGCGGCGGCTTTCGAGCATGAGCAGATGGATGCAACGGCTGCGCTGCTCCACTCTCCGCGATCTCCAACATAAAATCATTTTTCCCGCTATTATGGACGAATAATAGCGATATGAGCCATAATAGCGAACATGCCGCGCAAACCGCCTATCGTCTTCCCTCAAGAACAGCGCCTGCTCTCCGCGCTGGGAGAGCGGCTGCGTCTTGCCCGCAAGCGACGCAAGTTGAGCAACGCCGTCGTCGCGCAACGCGCGGGGATTTCAAGGACCACCCTATACAAGGTCGAGGCCGGAGATGCTGGGGCTACGCTGGGCTCCTATGTCCGGGTCCTGGCCGTGCTGGGGCTTGAGGGCGACCTCAATCAGCTTGGAGCCGACGATAGAGTTGGGCGGAAATTGCAGGATCTGGCGCTGGAACCAGCGCCCAAGCGCCGCACCGCTACCCGCGCCAAGACGGCCAAGGCCTCATCAACCTCAAACGATGAGGAACCAACATGAGCACGCAGGACAACACCCTGGACGTATGGCTTGACGACGACCTCGGCCCTGCACGCCAAGTCGGCACGCTCGCCCATGACCGCGGCCAGATCCGCTTTCATTACGAACGTGACTGGTTGACGGATCCTCGCGCCTTCGCGCTGGACCCCGATCTCTCCCTCGACGAACACCCCTTCTTTCCCAAGCCTGAGCTAGGCAACTTTGGCATCTTCCTGGATTCGTCACCGGACCGATGGGGACAAACACTGATGAAGCGGCGCGAGGCCCTACAGGCAAAGGATGAGCAACGCTCTCCTCGTACGCTGTACGCCTGGGACTTCCTCATCGGCGTGCAAGACCTCACTCGCCAAGGCGCCCTGCGCTTTCGCCGATCAGGTACGGATGCGTTTCTCGGCAACGAGAAAATGGCGGCCCCGCCAGTGACGACGCTACGAGAGTTGGAAGCCGTGGCCTATCAGCTCAGCAACCGGCGTATCGACGATTTAGATGCGCTACGAAAGTGGCTCGCCGTGCTCGTCGCACCTGGCGCGTCTTTAGGCGGAGCAAGGCCAAAGGCCAACTTTACCGAAACCGACGGCTCACTCTGGATCGGCAAGTTCCCAGCCAGGGATGACGATCGAGACGTCGGGGCCTGGGAATATGTCGTTCACCAACTCGCGCAAGAAGCGGGGATAGACGTACCGCCTGCGAAGCTCATCAAGCTAAACAACGACTTCCATACCTTCTGTGTCCAAAGGTTCGATCGTGCCAACAGTTCGCGATGCTTCTATGCCTCGGCGATGACATTGCTTCGCAAGACTCAAAGTGAAGGTACGAGCTATCTGGAACTGGCGCAGTTCATCCGAGCTCAGGGCGACGCCGAACATACGGACGCAGACTTGGAACAACTATTCCGGCGCGTGGTGTTTAACGTCGCCGTTGGCAACCGCGACGACCACCTTCGCAATCACGGATTCGTGCTTGGCAAGACAGGATGGAGACTTGCACCCGCGTTTGATATCAATCCGAATATCGACAAGGCGGAGCATGTCTTGAATATTGACGACGTTGATAATCGGCCTAGCCTGGAGACTGTCCTCAGCACGGCTGCTTTTTATGGGCTGGACGATGTGCAAGCTCAGAAAATTGTGAATGAGGTAATCGTAGTTGTGGATCATTGGCAGGACGCTGCTCGTCGGATGCGCATTAGCAGCGCGGATATTGATTTGACTGCAGGGGCGTTCTCGGCACACAAGGCATAGGGGAAGGCAGCTGTGCGGACGTCTGCTTTCAGCCGATTCTGTTGAAAAACTCGATTGCTCGTCGCGATTAATCACGCTTGCAAGCCCGACGACCAGGCGGCTTTCGCCTTTTTCCGATTGGAACCGGGTACTGATGCCCGGTTGCCTTGTTAATCGGTGGGTTTCGCCTCAAGCGGGCGCACCTGTGCCCTGAACCGGTGGCCCCTGTGAGGTGAGCTTCGCAAGACGGCGTAGGTTCTGAACGGCTGCCGCAAGCGTGAATTCATCTGCTGCACCAGTGAGTCCGCGCAACCGCAAGCGGTCGATCTTCAGAATACGTTTGAGATGTGCAAACAGGACCTCGACCTTCTTGCGTTCGTGACGTGAGCGCTGGTATTGCACGGTGGCGACGATACGCCTGGCTACGTCGCGTGCATCCTCGTGAATGCTGCGAGCGATCTTGCGCATCGGCGTATTGGGGCAGCACCGCGGCTTCATAGCGCACGTACCGCAGTCCTTATTGCTGGCCCGGTAAATCACGGTGCCTGCCTTGGTGACGTGAGTGCGCTCGATCTTGAATATGCGCCGCTCGCTGCGCAGTGCATGCCCCTCGGGGCCACGATATTCGTTGGCCTCGCCATCCCATTGGAAGTCGCTGCTCGATAGACTGTCGTCCTTGCGCTGGGTTTTGTCCCAGACGGGAACGTGCGGCTCGATCCCCTTGTCTTGCACCATCCACGCCAGCATCGGAGCCGTGCCGTAAGCGGTATCGCCGATGAGCCGCTCAGGGGTGATATCGAAATGTTCCTCGATACGGTCCACCATCGTCTTGGTAGAGTCCACTTCTGCGGTGCGATGTGCAGGGGTGGCTTCGACGTCGAGGATCACGCCATGCTCGGTATCGATCAGATAGTTCGTCGAATAGGCGAAGAATGCGGGGCCGCCAGGGGCGGCCGTCCACCGTGACTGCGGATCGGTCAGCGAGATCCGCCGGGGAACGGCTTGCTCGAACGCTTCGTCGTCGAGCGCTTCGAGGTACTCGCGCACGGCACGCGTGCTGAGTGCGGGGTTCGACCAGTCGGTGGCCTCACTGGCAGGAACACCGCGCTGGCGGCTCGCATCAGCGGCCACGACGCTGGCGTCGACAGCGAAGCCTTCGCCTTTTACTAGGCCCGCAGCCATGCAACGACGGACCACTTCATCGAACAACTAGCGGAAGGTATCGCTGGCACGGAAGCGTCCGTGTCGGTTCTTGGAGAAGGTCGAGTGATCGGGCACTGCATCCTCGAGGCTGAGACGACAGAACCATCGATAGGCAAGGTTCAGTTGAACCTCTTCGCACAGACGTCGCTCGGAGCGGATGCCGTAGCAATACCCAACGATCAGCATCCTGATCATGAGTTCGGGGTCAATGGAGGGGCGGCCCGTATGACTGTAGTGCTCTGCCAGGTGTCGGTGAAGTTCACTCAGATCCAGACAGCGATCGATGGCTCTCAGAAGGTGGGTCGGCGGAATGACGTCTTCAACGTTGAAGGCGTAGAACAACCGCTCTTGTCCGCTCGCTTGATGACCCATCATGTCGGTGCTCTATGAACTCGTTGGCACTTTGGAAATTCTGCCAGACGACCGAGACCGCGGCGAGTTTTTCAACAGAATCGGCCAAAAGCGGACACCAGCGGCCATTCGACAGAACTTCTTGGTAGCCTCAGAATGTGCTCCACTTGGGTCCGATCGTTACGGCCTTCATAGGCCGACTTTGGGAAATCGGATGGGGAGACAAATCGCATGTGGCCGACCGACGTTAGAGAACGAGCATTGTCCGCCTGTGGACGGCGCTGCTGCATCTGTAATCGGTTCTGCGGAGTCAATATGGAACTCCACCACATCGAGCCCGAAGCGGATGGCGGGCCTTCTACACTAGATAACTGCATTCCACTTTGCTTCGATTGTCATGCGGACGTTGGCCACTACAACGACCGACATCCCAAAGGGACCAAATACCGCCCTAGCGAACTCCGCCGGCATCGGGATGCCTGGTTCCTGGCCATGGCTGGCGCGGAGCGGCTGAATCATGCGCCGCGCGGTCAGAAGCCAGCCCTTCCGGACGAGATCTACGACGGGCAGCGTATTCAATTCAAAGGCTACCTGTCTCGGCAAACGTTCGCAGGCCCACCGAACTACGAAGACTTCAGAACTGATGCGCTCGAAACCAATTGGCTACTTACGCTACCCGAGCCGTTCCGATTTAATTACCGATCGTTCGAGCCGACTCAAGCCGAACCCATCGTCAAACCTGATGTGCAAGTGCTTCACTTGATGATGTCATCAGACCAATACGCGGCAAATAGGGACAAACTCAACGGCGATGTTTATGTCACTGGAAAAGTAACGCCCTGCGTCACAGGCCACCACAGAGGTGACGCACTACTTGAAGTCGAGGACCTCCATGGTGCCGATCTTTACCTTGAGCCACCGCCAATCGCCGAGACGATTGCGGAGAAAGGTGATGGGGATGTGCTGATTCTCCCCACAACCAAGACACCCCGCAACCTTATCAACTTCTTGGATTTAGGAACGCCCAAAGCGAAGGTTCTTGAGATCTTAGGTACGCCCGATCGCATTCAATGCGTGCTTGAGATGAAATATGACCGTGTTTGCTATCGCTACGAAAACACACAGGTTGAGATCGGATTTGAAGATGGTACGGTCGCAGAGGTCACCATACTGCTCGTAGCGGGGAAGACGTGGCAGTTCGATATCGACGGTCTGCATCACCCTATGACGTTCGGCCGGTTGACCTTGGCGGATGTTTTAACCATCAATCCCGCGAGGCGCGGCTCGAATTTTCGCCTGGCAATCATGCTAACCAACTTAGCGTCGGGCTTCCGTTTGGTCCTTCTGGCGGTTGGGACATGCATTGGTTTGGTGCTACCCAAGCTTGCAGCAAAGCCGGTCGGTTGCAGCATGTGGACTTTGCTTGGGATTTCTCCACCGGAGAACTGAAGACTCGCACCGATAGAGTCCTCGTGAACTGGATTGCAAAGACAAGGCTTTCGGCCAGCGTGCCGCTTTCCGGCTGGCACATTCGATAGTTTCTCACCTGATGAAGCTGGGTAAGACGATGCCGGCCAGATCACCGAGTAGTCAGTGATCGGCCAATAGCAGTTGTCGAAGATGAAATTTGGGATTACGGGAATCCGGCGATTAGCGGACAGCTGGTTTTGATTAAGTCGTTGGCGAATTGCTTCATTGAGCTGCATGCGAGCTCCCCTGGCTCGGTCTAATACCCCTATCATTCAACTCACGAGCTCAGTCGAACGGATGACGCAGCTATTATTGGGAACGGCAGCATGAACCACGATCTGCATCGACAAGTGGATAATCAGACGTCCGACGAAGTAAGCACCTCGAATCTAGAGGAGATTGTCGATCGTGGCGCGCTCGGTCCCGAGCCGTCAAAATCCTATCTCGAGCGTCTGCGGATGCTTGATGAGATTGTTCGCGAGTGCATGTTTGTTTCTCGTTCCTATGGAGGCATTCCTTCACCTACGAGCCAACATTTTTACGCGTCAGTTCTATTCACGCTCATGATTACCAAGTGCGTTAGCCTTCTTATGCTGGCGCCGCACACGCCTTGGGCTGATAAGAAAATTGAGCACTGGGACTACAGCTCGATGACTGGCATCGCTCGCACAATCATCGAGCTGCGCGTCGCTTTCTATTATCTGTGCGTGGACCAATGCCCAGAGGATGAATGGAGGTTTCGCTGGAATTTATTCAACCTTCATGATTGCACGTCTCGAATCCGCATATTCGAGGCTCTCGAAAATTCAGATCAGGTAGAAGCTCTGCGCGCAGTTGCCGAAGATCTTCGATCACGCTTACTCGAGAGTCCATTCTTAGCCACCATCGACAAAAAGCACAGCAAGCGCCTGCTCCATGGCCAGACCGCGTATCTCTTGCCGATGGAAGTTATTGCGGAGCGAGCAGGTATTGACCTAAGAACCTTCCGCTGGATCTATGTGCTGTTTTCGAGTCATGTCCACGCGCTGCCCATGTCGTTCTATCGCATCGGGCATACTGGAGACGACCGAGGGCGCGGACTGCCAAGCCCTTCGGAGGAGAGTTATTCTGCGCTTTGCCTAAGCATGACAGCTACGCTCCTCGTTGCGACGAGGGATAACGTTCATGAGCTGTTTGCAGCTCACAAGCCGCCGCCAGCACCACCACCTTCGGAACCAGATGTTTCCGAACTAATTGCCAACCCACCTGCGCTTGCTATCGGCGAGGAGCACATCCATGATGCTTCGGACACGCTCGCTATGCGCTTCAAACGAACGGGTGAGGTTGCCTACAAAACGACTTTCATTTATCGGCCAACTGGCGACGAAATACTTGAGCGCGACGACTCAGAGCTGGACGGTGTCGAACTGAAATATTTCGATCCGTATTTCTGGACCGTGAAGCTCAACGGGGGGCCGGCAACGGGTGAAGCGCTGGAATGCGCACTCGCGGAGCCGCACGCCTTTCGCATTGACTACGCGGCGCGGGAACTACTGTTCAAGACCGCCGAAGCATAAAGAATGGACAGTTAATCAGCGCCCTCGAAGAGTTCATAGGTCAGCACGTCCAGTCATCAACAATTCGGTCAATGGCTGCGATCCGATGTAAAGCAGACAATTTTCTGGGCAGCGCAAACTTCCGCTCTGGGTCGAGGCTGTGTGGAAACTCCACTCGCCCTAACGACTACAGCGCGTTCGCCTGGACCGCATCAACTTGGGCGGTCTTCACTTCGATTTTTCGACGCGAGACACCCTAAAGGCCGTTTGAGCGGCGCGGATAGGATTTGAAGTGCGTCATTGGCCACAAGAGGGGCTCAGCCCCCCATCGACAGCATCGCTTTCATTGTTTGCTGGAAGCCTAGGATGCGCATGACCCGCTTGAGGTTATAGGCCAGTACATTCAAGCTCATTTCCGTGCTCACATTGCCCAAGCGACGAGTTAGGAAGTGTGTATAGCCCATCCAATGCTTGAACGTGCCGAACACATGTTCTACTGTGCGCCGCCGCACCTTCATCGCTTCTGGCATTCGGTCTAGACGGCGCTGCGCCGCCTCAAGCACGGCCTCATGTTCCCATCGACTGATGCGCCGATACGCGCTAGGTGTGCATCGCTCCTTCATAGCGCATTGTGGGCAGGCGCTGCTCCAGTAGCGCCGCAATTGCAGACCATTCTCCTCCCGCGTAAACCGGTGAATGGCGCGCTGGCCCGCAGGGCACAGGTACTCATCGTCCTTCGCAATGTATATGAAGTCCGAACGGTCGAAGCGGCCTTCGGCCTTGGCATTGGAAGTCGTCGGCTTGGGCAAGATCGCATCAATACCTGTCTCTGCACATGCCTTGATCTGAGGCGCGCTGTAGTAGCCGCGATCGGCAATCGCACACGGTCGCTTCTTGCCCATAGCCTCCCGCGCGGCTTGTGTCATTGATGCCAATGAGTCCCTGTCATGTCCTCGGTTCGTCACTTCGTGCGCGACGATCAGATGGTGCTTGGCTTCGACAACCATCTGCACGTTGTAGCCGACCATCCCTGAGCCCCGGCCGCTGGTAGCCATCGAGCGGGCATCCGGGTCAGTCACCGACAGTTGACCGTCTGGACTATCTTTGAGCCTTTCCTTGACGTCATCCAGTGCGCGCATTTGCTTGCGCAGGCGCTCGATCTTGTCGTTGAGCCGATTGGTCCGGGCCTCGATCTCGACAGGCTGCGTTCGGTCCGCAGTGTCGAGCGCCGCCAGATAGCGGTGGATGCTCTCCTCAATCTGCTGCTGACGTTTGTCTATCTTGGCGGCAGTGAAGTTCTTGTCGCGCGTGTTGACTGCCTTGAACTTGCTTCCATCAACGGCAACCAGGGCTTGGCTGAATAGCTTGAGATCTCGGCATACGGCAACAAGCCGCCGGCAAACGTTGCGAATGCCCGAGCCATTGTCACGGCGAAAATCCGCAATGGTCTTGAAGTCTGGCGCCAGTCGGCCGACCAGCCACATCAGTTCGACATTGCGTTGGCACTCTCGCTCGAGTCGACGACTGGACTGAACCCGATTTAAGTAGCCGTAGATGTAGATCTTCAGCAGCACGGCCGGGTGATACGACGGGCGGCCGGTAGCTGCTGGCGCCGCCTTCTCAAATCCCAGCGATGCCAGGTTGAGCTCGTCGATAAATGCGTCGATTATGCGCACCGGGTTGTCGTCGGCGATAAAGTCATCCAGGCATTCCGGGATTAACGCTACCTGCTGCCGGTCCTGACCTTCCATGAATCGGGGCATGTCGACTCCCGGAATCGAGATACTAAACTCTAACTACACAACCGTAGCAGCGTCAAAGAGTTTTCACACAGCCTCGGTCGGAAACGGTCGTTCTCCCTTGTCGGCTCCCGACCCCAAGCGGAAATTCGCCAGCGTCCCTTTCCAAAGCAATTAATCTGAGTTGCGAAGAGCGAATCTTACGCATTGGAAAAACTCAGGGGAAGGTGATTGATATTCAATTGTCTCAGTCAACTCATTCCCACTCTTTTTCGACTTTCCAAAAACAAGGGACGCTGTTCCTTGTGGCCAGTCAAAGGCGAGTTGATTCAAATCGAATTCGGATGAATCATTTATGATTTTTACATTATAGATTCCCACTTCACAAGGACGCCTAGATACCCACCGATCAGTTGCAGCTATAAATAAGTGAACGATATCAACCAACGTCTCAACATCAGCCTCTATGGGTAGTATGTAGTCGTGCTCAACAGCGTTACGCTGCGTGTTAAGGCGATCTAATACTCGAGGTGCGACGAACCCACACTCCCGGGCGTAATTTATCAGTGCTGGAAATGCTTTCAAATTTTTTAAATCTTTGGCACCAAAACCCAAACAAAGATCTTCGAGACGCAAATGTAAGGCCTTCTTGGCGTTAGACAAAGAATTAATCAAATTCCTAGGTGTTTTCCCATCAACCAAATCCTCTGTAGCGAATGAAAGATAGTCTTCAGCGGACAGTGGCTCCGTGCGAACTTTCATCCAGTTCCATGTGTACTGGTCTGCTGCATCATCAGACAGCATCGACGGATCGAACTTAATCATTTAATGCTCCCAATGCTTAGCGGCTTTCGACCCACATCAGACATTCGATTTATTCGAAGCAATTATTCGATTCGCGAGAAGTCGAATCCTGCACCTACGTATCCGAAAGTTGGATGTTTCCCAAAAAAAAATTAGGGATACGCTTTACCAAGTCCTGCTGCGATGGGAAAAACTGGCGTTTCGGTCTCAGGGAAAATTCCGTTAAATAAATAATTGAGCTTTCACGCCTTTGCTTATATAGACCAATTGCTACTAACTCCAACAAATGTTCGCTACAGAAGTTACTTCTTTTGTATCGCAGATAGAATACGAGATCCTGCGCTAATTAACCTTGCCAGAACAGCCAGATGCTCATTGATACGTTCATCTTCAGTCAATCCTTTGTATTTGATTTTGTGATCAACTTCACCCCATACCTCTTCGAGTAATGAACGCACCTGAATTTCACATATAGCAGCAGAATTCTTTCTAGGTTTCACCAAATAATGAACTGACGTATAGAAACTTGACTTTAACTCACACTTAAGGCCCAAGGACTTTAGAAACTTAATGCTATCAGGATCCCATGTGTAAGCCTTTGGTTTTTCAACAAGAATCCAATCCTTCTTCGCAGCATGATCGACTATCACATTATGAACAACTCTCACGTCATGAGGGTACAAATGGATAAGTCTCACGGCATAGATATCGGTAACCTCGGAGAAAACGTTGTTTGAATCTATTTGCACACCAGAAAGCCTTTTCTTCATTATTTTTTCCTTGATACTTTTTTCCTCCTTCAATCTTCTCTTAAAAGAATGAATTACGGGAACAACCCTCGGGTCTTTAGTTAAAATTGCCTCAACTGTAGTCCCAAACCCTTCTATCACTGGGTACTGTTCTCTTATGGCTTTCAAAATACTGGCCACTGACTCCGATTTCTTCTTCGGTGCAATCAATTTACACCCCCAACCGAGAAATCACATCCTCGGCAAAAGTCTTATAGGCAGATTTAGTCTCTACGTATTGGTTTCGATTTGGGGAAACGCTTGATCGATCTTCTGAACTTAAGTTTTCATGATCCGGAACGCTCCATATTGGCACCCGATATTTTTGAGACATCCCAGGAATAGTAGAGTGAGAATACATGACAGATGTTCCACCAATTGGATCAGAGATAACATCGCTCACACTTTCGCTAATTGTTTCTTTGGGAATAAACTCCTCCACAGCAAATGGGATTTGTTTAGCATAGTTATAATGTGCCTTTGCAATCTTCCACTCATTTGAAGCATCCCCTCTCTTTCTAGCGTTATAAATAGTAAAGCCGAGAAAAGAAACAGGTATTGCTGGTAAATCCTTGGAATGGCGTTCCCCCACAATTTTTTCTAAAAGCGAAAAATCCCTTATCCAAGAATTAAGGGCTCTGCCGATATTTTTTATCCCATATACTGAGAACATATCGGGCGCACATGGCACCATAAAGGCATCGGAAGTTGATATAACTATTTTGTTTAATATCCCGAGAGCTGGAGATGTATCCACGATCACGACATCATATTTTCTCGTAGCGCCATACGATTTTATTATTCTGCTGATATTTGTAATCGTCCGAATTGCCAAGGGATCACTTTGAAAAGCCTCTGACCATCGACTGGCGATTTTGTTTTCAAACATGTGGATGGACAAACGACCAGGCAGAAGATCAAGATTTTTTGCAAGTTTTCGAGGTGGCGGGAGTTTTTTTAGTTCATCCACACCGTCTTCTGTCGGCTTTAGAAGAAAATGAATTGATCGTGTAGTTGAGGTGATTTTCTTATACTTAGCTTGAGTACTTACCTTTTTTGCCTGAGGAAAATCCTCGATGAAATCATCCTCTTCTTTCCACAAATCTTCGAGCTCCTCCGGAGAGTATCCATACAGCGTTAGATTGGATTGTGGATCCAAATCTACTAATAGAGTTTTCCTTCCAAGATCCGCCATGGCGCTCGCCAGATGGTACGCAAGTGTTGTTTTTCCAACACCACCTTTGTTATTGAAAACGGCTATTGATTTCATCTATTTTCCATTTAAATAATGGGTTTGATCACCTAGACCCCCTGCAACCCCTGATATTTTTGGTACTAAACAACCTCTCTCGGGAGCCACCTTTTCCAAACTAGCTACCTCACCTGCACTGGTAGTTACGCGTTGGAGGAATTTCCCGCATTTTGACACATTACCGCCTGAGCTCTACTGCCCGCTCTTGGCCGAAAACAGTCAGTCGCCTCCAACTAGAGTCGAGAGATAACCTGCTTTAATAACGGCCAACTTGGCAAGCCAAGGCCCTAAAAGCCGTCGACCACTTCAGTTAGCCTCCAAGCACAACCATCTCAGACCATATATGTAGAAAGGCCAGCACGGTCTGTTTCTGTCAGAGACAGTATGGATTGTTGAGGATAAGCCTCCATACGATGTAAAGCCTGAACTCTCGAACGTTGTGAGGCATGATCACCCGACCAAGTCATTTCTGCCCTCCCCTGCAGATGCACAATCAGATGCCGGTTCGCGGCCTCCAACTCACCCCGCTCAAGCAACTCCACCCGATCCGCCCAATCCTGCATCATTACCCTCCTCTGCTCCACATACTGCGCATGGTTATACGTCGCCCTGATCCGATTCGGATCAGCATGCGATAGCTGCGCATCCACCCACACCCGTGGATAGCCAATCTCGTTCAACGCCGTCGACATCGTGGCCCGCAGCCCATGCCCGGTCAGCAACCCGTTGTACCCCATGCGCTTCAGTGCGAAGTTGACTGTGTTCTCGCTCATACGATCCGTCAGCCGCGTAGCCGACGCGAACACATACTTCTGCGCTAGCTTGAACTCGTCCAACATAGATCGAACGACCACCTGCGCCTGGGTCGAAAGCGGCACGATATATGGAGGGATGTCCTCTGCGCGTTTACGCCGCCTGCGAGTCAGCATTGCGCGCTGCTTAAGCGACATGACGGGAACGATCCAAAGCCCGCGGTCAAGATCGAACTGATCTGGCGTAGCTAACCGCAGCTCGCCAGTACGCACCCCGATCAGCAACAGCAAGCGAATCGCGAGCTGCGTCGTCAATCTTCCCTGATAGGTACGCAAGGTGCGCAAGAACAAAGGCAACGCCTCCATCCGCAAGAACGGATTGTGCTGAACCGGTGGCAAGGGCGCCGCGACAACGTGCAGATCTGTCGCGGGGCTCCTTTCCATCCCAGGCACAACCACCAGGGCGTACTCGAACAGTTGCCGGAACCAGGTCCGTACCTTCTCCGCGACAGACAACGAACCGCGCTTTTCGATCCGCTCGATCACCTCCAACAGGTGATGCCTCGTGATCTCGTGAATAGTCATCCGATGCAGCGCCGGCAGAACATCCTTCTTGAACGCACGCCGAATCTGCTCCAGCGTGCTCTGCCGCCCTTCTTCCAGCACCAATTCTCGACGCGCGAGCCACTGCTCGTACACCACCATGAAGGTGTACTCGCCGGCCAGCTTGGCCGCCTGCCGTTTCTGCTTGCGATGGATCTTCGGATTGACGCCTCTGGCGATCAGCCCCCGCGCTTCTTCCCGCAAGGCCCGCGCATCGCGCAAACCGATCTCGGGATACGTGCCCAGGGAGATCCGCAACTGCTTGCCCAGCCAGTAGTACCGGAAGTGCCAAGCCTTGCCACCTTTGGCGGATACGAACAACGACAATCCGTCATAGTCGCCAAGGGTGTAGGCCTTTCCCATCTCCTTCGCGGTCCGGACACGCAATTCGGTGAGCGCCATGCTCCAACTCCAAATCTCCAATTAGACGAGATGGGGAGCCATGGACAATGGCCCGACAAATCAGCACCGTTACAACATCGGAACTACGGCCCGAAAATGGACTTAAAAACGCTGGATGCTGGTGGACGGCAGTGGACTATAGACCGCGCACACCAAGCCGCAAGGAGGTCCGTCATCCCAGCTCCAGAGACCGTGCAGCTCTTCTCCATAGACGCCAATGGACCTCGACAGACGCACGCGAACAAGCCGCCAATGCATCAAATCGATGGCCAGAAAAATGTACTTATCGGGGGTAAAAACTGGCGAACTCTTCTGAACACCGGCAAAGGCCAATTTTCAGAAATTCATTGAACATCAAGGACTTAGTCAACTTCCCAAAGCCTCTCAACGGGTTTGGAAATTCAAAATGAGCGGGTGAAGGGAATCGAACCCTCGTATGAAGCTTGGGAAGCTGCCGTTCTACCATTGAACTACACCCGCCTTGGACGCCCAGGCTGACCGCTTGGACGGAAGACACTACCGCTAGACGCGACAGGACTGCAATTCTAAGCCCGAATTCGAAGGCCGGCAAATAAGGGGCAAGCCCTCATATTGTAGATTGTAGTCATTCTCACTTATCTGGACGCCCCACTACGCGGCATTCCCTGCCTGCGTCCTATCCATCCCGATGACCGCCCCCCCCTCCCTCAACACCTCCACCGGCGTCCTGCTCAACGTCGCATCCTCGGCGCTCTTCGCGCTGATGTCCGCCTACACCACCCTGCTGCGCCCCCTGGACGGCGCGGCCATCTATGGCTGGCGCATGCTGCTGACGGTCCCCGCGCTGACTCTCCTGGTCCTGGCCATGGGGCGTTGGCACGAAATCCGCCAGCTCGCCGCGCGGGTGCGCCGCGAGCGGTTCTTCTGGGCGCAGCGCGTGCTGTCGGCCACCCTGCTCGGCGCCCAGCTCTGGCTGTTCATGTGGGCGCCCGTCAACGGCCACGGGCTCGACGTGTCGCTGGGTTATTTCCTGCTGCCGATCGCGATGGTCGCGCTGGGCCGGCTCGCGTTCAAGGAGCGCATCAGCCGGATGCAGTTGCTGGCCGGCGGACTGGCGCTCGTGGGCATCGCCTACCAGTTGGCGATCGTCCGCACCGTGTCCTGGCCCGCGCTGCTGGTGTGCCTGGGCTATCCCGGCTATTTCTGGCTGCGCCGCGCCACCCATACCAATACCCTGGGTTCGCTGTGGCTGGACATGACGCTGGGCCTGCCCGTCAGTGTGTTCTTCGTCCTGCAGGGCGGCTACGCGCTGCCGGCCGATGCGCCGCCCAGCCTGCCGTGGCTGATCCTCGGCCTGGGCATCATCAGCGCCTCGGCGCTGGGGTTGCAGGCGCTATCGGCGCCGAAGCTGAACGTGACGCTGTTCGGCCTGCTGATCTATGTGGAGCCGGTCCTTCTGGTCGCCGTCGCCGCGGGGGTGCTGGGCGAATCCATTTCCCCCGCGCAGTGGCCGACCTACGTGGCGATCTGGATGGCGGTGCTGGTCCTGGTGGGCGAGGGTGCGATCAGCCTGGCGCGCCATCGTCCACCGCCCCGACTATCCTGAACAATCGATCAATTCATGTAAATTTTCGAATTCCCAAATGAAATCTCCCGGCATAGAGTGCGGCGGACAAGAAGGCTTCGCACCATCTCGCCGCGCGCACAAGATCGACAACGAGCGCGGCGCCACACCAAAGGAGAAGTCATGGGATACCCACCTCCCGCACACACCGCATTGCCTCTCGCGCTTGCCCTGGCTGCCTCGCTCGCGGCCTGCGGCGGCGGCGACGGTGACAGCGGCGGCGGAACGCCGCCGCCCCCTCCGGAGTCCGTTGCCCGCTCCTGTCAGTTGGAAAGCTTCGCCGATGTGCGGATCCCCGCGGCGCGCATCACGGCGGTATCGTCCGTTCCCGCCGGCACCTATCGTCCCGCCGACAGCCGCCAGGACCTGAACGACGTCCCCGCGTTCTGCCGCATCGACGCCGTGGCCACGCCCACGACCAGCTCGCGGATCAACTTCCAGCTCTGGGTGCCCGAAGGAACATCCTGGAACGGCAAGCTGGTCACGACCGGCAACGGCGGCTACAGCCCGGCACTGAGCTACGGCGACATGGCGTACGCCATGCGGCAAGGCTATGCCGTCCTGGGCGGCGACACCGGCCATCAGACGGAGGACATGCTGTGGGGCGTCGGCAATCCCGAGAAGATCATCGACTGGGGCTCCCGGTCGATCAACGCGATTACGGTCGCCGGCAAGCAGTTGCTGACCGAGCTGCGAGGCACGGCGGCCCACCGGGCCTATTACCTGGGTTGCTCCACGGGCGGCCATCAGGGATTCGCCGAGGCGCAGCGTTACCCCGAGGACTTCGACGGCATCATTGCCGGCTCGCCCGGCAATAACCGCACCGCCCTCAACATCGAGTTCATGTGGCGCTTCCGCTCCAACCGCCCCACCGACGACAATCTCACGCAGTTCCTGACGCCGGCCAAGCTCCGGCTCATCACGGATCGCGCCGTCGCGGCCTGCGATACGCTGGACGGCGTGGCCGATGGCGTCATCGACGATCCGCGCGCCTGTACCACGGACAAATTCGACGTCGCCAGCCTGCTGTGCACCGCCGGCGATGCGGCGGACTGCCTCACTTCCGACCAGCTTGGCGCCGCACGGAATATCTACCAGGGTCCGCGCAATCCCCGCACGAAGGCCCAGCTCTATCCCGGCTGGCCCGTGGGCAGCGAGTCGGGCTGGTCGGGCTACATGGGATCGACCGAACCGGTGCGGGCCGATTTCTGGCGCTACTGGGTTTTCGACGATCCGCAGTGGAACTGGTGGACATTCGATTTCGACCGCGACGTTTCTTATGCGTATGCGAAGATCGCGCCACTGGTCGACCAGACCAGCGCCGACCTGTCGGCGTTCAAGGCGAGGGGTGGCAAGCTGATGGTCTATCACGGCTGGAGCGATCCGGTGGTCAGTGCCTATGACAGCATCGGCTACTACGATCGCGTACTCGCCGCGCAAGGATCCCGGACAGCGCTCGATGAGTTCTACCGGCTCTTCCTGGTTCCCGGCATGGGCCACTGCAGCGGCGGCCCCGGCGCGACCACCTTGCGCGCCGACGGCGACGCCGCGCCGGACCCGAGCCGCGACATCCTGGCCCTCATGGACCGGTGGGTGGAACAAGGCAAGCCCCCGGACGACTTCGTCGCATCACGGATGGCGGGAGGATCGGTACAAAGGACCCGCCCGCTGTGCGCCTACCCCAAGCAGGCGGCCTACGAGGGAACAGGCGACCCGGATGACGCGGCGAACTACGTCTGCCGCTGAAGCCGGCTAGGCGGGAACGGGTTCTACCTGTTCCCGCCGCCGCATGAACACCACGGCCAGGCCGAAACTCAGCGCCAGGGTGGGCAGGGCCGAACCCAGCGCCGTGCCGGCCAGCGGCAGCAGGTGGTAGCAGGCAATGCCGGCGCCCCAGATGAGCACGGCCTTGACCCGTATCGCGGGTGCCTGGCGCAGTAGCCGGTTTGCGTCGGCGCCGAGGCCCAGGGTGCCGAGCATGACGCCGAACAAAGGCACGAAGCAGGAGCTGAGCAGCAGCAGGAACGGCTCCAGGCTGTGCATGGGCAGCACCATCGCCAGCAGGCAGCAGGCCGTGGCGATCAGCAGCCCCCAGCGGCGAATGCTCCAGCGCGGCGCGATGCTGTGCGCCGACACGGAAGCCGAGTAGGCGTCGCCATAGGCGTTGTCGACTTCGTCGATCAGCACCAGGGACAGCGCGATCAGGCCGCCCTGGGCCTGCAGCAGGGCCATGATCAGGTCCTGGCTCGGCAGCGTCAGCGCGACCAGCACACCCAGCCCGTAGCACCAGATGTTGGCCACGGCATAGCCGACCCAGGCGCCCGTCAGCGCCGAACGGCCGCTCTTGCCGTGGCGGGCGTAATCGGCCACCAGGGGCAGCCAGCTGATGGGCATGGCGATCACGAGATCCAGGGCCGACAGCGTGCTCATGCCGCCCGTGCCGCTCCGGCTCCACAAGGCGGCCATGCCCTGGCTGTGCGCCATGGACAGGAACTGCCAGCTCAGCCACAGCAGCGAAAGCACGACCAGCGGCAGGGCCACGCGCGAGACGATGCGGCGCACCAGACGCACCATGGAACCGCCGATGAGCAGCAGGATCACGGCGCCCCACAGCAGCGTGGCCAGGTAGGGCCAGTAATCGGCGGTCATGGCGCCGCCATGGCGGCCGACGGCGACCGTGGCATCGCGCATCACCACCAGCTCGAACGCGCCCCAGCCCAGCAACTGCACGATGTTCAGGACGATGGGCAGGCGCGCGAAGCGGCGCCCGTAAACGGCCACCATCAGCCCGGCGCTGGACAGGCCGCTGCGGCAGCCGATCCGCGCGACCCAGCCCAGCAGGCCGGCCCCGACTACGGAGCCCAGCACGATGACCAGCAAGGCCTGGGTGGAACTCAGGGCGGGCACCAGGTATGAGCCCATCTGCATGACCAGCAGCCCCACGCCCAGGCTGAACCAGAGCGAGGCGTGGTCATGCCATTGAAAGACACGCAGTTCGCCGGGTACGGCGGCGAGCGCCTCGTTGCCACGGCCGTCGCCGGAGCTTGCGGATAAGGGATTTGCCATGAATGTTCGCACGAATCAAGAATCGCGGCCGGGTGATGCCGCACGATAATTGACGATCATAGACGGCTTCGCCGAACAGGCTTTTCAAGCAGGCCCTACGAGATCACCTGGTAGTACAGGTTTTGCGGATGGTTGGCCTGCGCGAAGAAGAACCACCGCTCCGCCAGCAGTCCCAGGTACTGCACCGCCAGCGCCGCCGCCATCAGCATGCCGCTGGCCCGAAGCTGCCCCCACGCCAGCAGCAGCGCCGAACCGGGAAACAGCAGCAGCAGGAACGCCCAGCGCACGCCGCGGATCACGGCCGCGCTGCGGCCATGGAAGAACTCGCGCGTGTTGAAGGTGCCGCCCATCGCGCCCATGGATTTCTGCGCGATCGCAGGATGCCGGACGCCCAGCGCGCTCTGCAAGGTGGACACCGGCCGCAGCCGCGCATTGCGGCGCAGCATCAGCAACCGGACCGCCAGGCCGGCGGTCAGCGTCACATAAGCGGCCGACAGGTAGGCCGGCATCCAGCCGGGCGCCATCCACGCCGCCCAGGCCGACGCCGCGGTGAAGCCCGACGCGCAGCCCAGTACGGCGAAGTTGGCCAGGGTGTAAGGGCTGGCCCATTCGCGGATGAAGCGCAGGCACGCGTAGATCATCGCCGTGCACACCCACAGCGCCAGCGCGCAGGCCACGCACAGCAGCCCCACCGCCGGGGCGTAGCCCTGTCCGGCATGGTGGGCCCAGGCATACCACGACGCGGCGCCGATGAAGGCCGGCACGGCGATCACCTCACGCGACAGCCACGACGTGCGCCACATGGCCGCGCTGCGCCAGAAGCGTTCCGGCCGCCCCAGGTGGAAGAACGACGCGAACAGCCCCAGGCCCGCCAGCGCCACGCACAGCAGCGCCCCGCCGCCGAAGAAACGCTGTGCCGCCAGCGGCTCGAGCGGCGCGCCGAACACGTCCGCGCCGACCAGCGCCAGCATCAGGCCCTGCGCCATGCCGCACAGCGTGGTCAGGAAGATGACCGACCAGGCGGGCTTCATGGGCGGCTCCGGCGCGGCAGGTAGTGATTGGCCGGCCGGGTGCCCCACTCCGGCATCAAGGTGTAGCCGTCGCGCTCGCGTATCGCCCGCGATACCTCGGAATCCTCGTCGTGCACGTCGCCGAACAGCCGTGCATTGGTCGGACAGGCCATCACGCAGGCCGGCTTGCGCTCGCTCTCGGGCAGCGCTTCGTTATGGACGCGGTCCACGCACAGCGTGCACTTGGTCATTACCTTGCGCCCTTCGTCGAGTTCGCGCGCGCCGTACGGACAGGCCCACGAACAGTACTTGCAGCCTATGCACTTGTCGTAGTCCACCAGCACGATGCCGTCCTCCTTGCGCTTGTACGACGCGCCGGTGGGGCAAACGGGCACGCAGGGCGGATCCTCGCAGTGCAGGCAGCTCTTGGGGAAATGCAGTGTTTCGGTCAGCGGGAATTCACCCACCTCGAAGGTCTGCACGCGATTGAAGAACGTGCCGCTCGGGCTTTCGCCGTAAGGATTCGCGTCCTCCAGCGGACCGGCCGAGCCGGAGGTGTTCCATTGCTTGCAGGAGGTCACGCAGGCGTGGCAGCCCACGCAGACGTCCAGATCGATGACTAGCGCGAGTTGGGTCATGGGATCACTTGTTGCCGGCGAAATAGGCCTGGACCTTGCGGATGATGCCGGTGCCCGGCATCTGCTTCATGGCGGGGAACCGTGGCCAGACCTCCTTGGGTTCGCCGGGGTCCGCCGGACTGATGCGCACGCGGACGTCGTACCATCCGGCCTGGCCAGTGACCGGATCGCTGTTGGAAACCGTTCCGGCCGGGCCCCCGCCCGGCAGGGGCAGCTCTTCCGAGATCAAATGGTTGAGCAGGAAGCCCTTGCTGGATTCGTCCGCCTGCGGCCCCAGGTTCCAGGCGCCGCGCGACTTGCCGATGGCGTTCCAGGTCCAGACGGTGCCGGGCTCGACCGCCTCGCTGTAGCGGCACATGCATCGCAGCCGGCCCCACTGCGACTCGGCCCATATCCATCCGCCGTCCTCGATTCCGGCGGCGCGCGCCGTGGCCGGATTGACCATGAGGTAGTTGTGGCTGTGGATCTGGCGCAGCCAGGCATTCTGCGAATCCCACGAGTGATACATGGCCATGGGCCGCTGCGTGATGGCGTTGAGCGGATATTTCTCGAGATCGGTCGCGGCGTATTCGAGCGGCGGCGACCAGAAAGGCAGCGGATCGAAGTGGCGTTCGATGCGCGCGCGCAGGTGCGGCGGCGGCTGCTTGCCCGCGCGCCGGCCCTGGGCGGCCAGCCGGAATTCCTGCATGACCGGCGAGTACAGATGGATGCGGATGGGCTCGGGCGCGCCGTTGAATCCGGCCTGCCGGGCAAAGGCAAGATAGTCGCGGTTCCAGTTGCGCATGTACTGCATGCCGGGCGGCAGCTCGTGATGGAACACGCAATGGTTCTCGGCATACTTTTCCCACTGGCGCGGATTGGGCTCGCCGACCAGCGATTTGTCGCCGTTCGCGCCGCGCCAGCCGCCCAGGAAGCCGATGCCCGAACCGGGCGCGGTCTCGTAGCGGACGATGAAATCTTCGTAGCCCTGGTACTTGCGCCCGCCGTCCGGGTCGGTGAACACCGGCAGCTTCAGGCGCCAGCCCAGTTCGATCAGCACCTCCTGGAAAGGCTTGCACTGCCCTTTCGGTGCGACCACGGGTATGCGCACGGAGTCCACCGGGCCGTCGAACTCGGAAATCGGCCGATCGAGCAGCGACATCGCGTCGTGCCGCTCCAGGTAGGTGGTGTCGGGCAGGATCAGGTCGGCGTACTGGGTCATCTCCGAAGCGAATGCATCGCACACCGCGATGAAGGGAATCCGGTAGTCGCCGCCCGGGTCGCGGTCGTTCAGCATGGCCCGCACCTGGGTGGTGTTCATGGTCGAGTTCCACGCCATGTTCGCCATGAAGATCAGCAGGGTGTCGATGCGGTACGGATCGCCGCGCCAGGCGTTGGTGATGACGTTGTGCATCAGGCCGTGGGCCGAGAGCGGATGCTCCCACGAGAACCCCTTGTCTATCCGTATCGGTTCGCCGTCCGGCCCGACGGCAAGGTCGTCGGGGCCGGCCGGGAATCCCAGCGGGGCGGCGCCCAGCGGCGTCATCGGCCGCACCTGGTCCCAGGAGTTCGGCGGCCGCACGCCCGGCGGGATGGCCTTCGGGAACGGCGCCTTGTGGCGGAAGCCTCCGGGCCGGTCTATCGTGCCCAGCAGGCTCATCAGGATGGCCAGCGCGCGAATGGTCTGGAAGCCGTTGGAGTGCGCAGCCAGGCCCCGCATCGCGTGGAACGCCACGGGACGGGCGACGACGCCGGCATGCTCCACGCCGTCGGTATCCGTCCAGGGAATGGGCAGTTCGAACGCGCCGCGCATGGCTGTCTCGCCCATCTCGCGGGCCAGGGCGACGATGCGCGCCGCCGGGATGCCGGTGATGGCGCTGGCCCATTCCGGCGTACAGTCCGCCACGCGTTCGCGCAGGAGCTCGAAGGCGGGCCTGGCGGGCTTGCCCGCCACCTCGCGCTCGCCCTCCAGCGCGTCGCCCGTGCCGACGATAAGGCCGCTGTCCAGATCGACCAGGTCCATGGCATTGGTATGGCGGGCGACGAAATCGCGGTCGAATTCGCCCGTGGCGATCAGTTCCCGGATCAGCGCCATGAAAAGCGCCCCGTCGGTCCCTGGCCGTATCGGGATCCATTCATGGGCGATGGCGGAGTACCCGGTGCGCACGGGATTGATGGAGATGAAGCGGCCGCCGGCGCGCTTGAACTTCGAGATCGCGGTCTTCAGCGGATTGGAATGGTGGTCCTCGGCGGTGCCTATCATGACGAACAGCCTGGCATGCTCCAGGTCCGGGCCGCCGAACTCCCAGAACGAGCCGCCTATGCTGTAGATCATGCCCGCGGCCATGTTGACCGAACAGAATCCGCCATGCGCGGCGTAGTTGGGGGTGCCGAACTGGCGCGCCCAGAGCGCCGTCAGGGCCTGCATCTGGTCGCGGCCCGTGAACAGCGCGAAGCGCTTGGGGTCGGTGGCGCGGATGCGGCCCAGGCGCTCGGTCAGGATGGCATAGACCTCGTCCCAGGAAATCTCGACGTATTCCCCGTCGCCGCGGGCGGTGCCCGGCCGGCGCTTGAGCGGCACCGTGAGCCGCGCGGGCGAGTGCTGCTTCATGATGCCGGACGAGCCCTTGGCGCAGATCTTCCCCTGGTTCAGCGGATGGTCCGGATTGCCGTCGATGTAGCGGACCTCGCCATCGCGCAGGTGTACGCGGATGCCGCAGCGGCAGGCGCACATGTAGCAGGTCGTGTGCTTGACCTCGTTCGCGGCGCCGGGCGCGGGCGGCTCGAGCGGATCGTGGACGGGCGGGGTGGAACGCAGGAAATCAAACATGGCATTCCTTGCGCAAAGGCGTCAGAGCCGCGCCAGCAGTTCCGGGACCGCCTCGAACAGGTCGGCCTCCAGCCCATAGTCGGCAACGCCGAAGATCGGCGCCTCGCCGTCCTTGTTGATCGCCACGATCACCTTGGAATCCTTCATGCCCGCCAGGTGCTGGATGGCGCCCGAGATGCCCGTGGCAATATAGAGCTGCGGCGCCACGACCTTGCCGGTCTGGCCCACCTGCAGGTCGTGCGGGGCATAGCCGGCATCGACGGCGGCGCGGCTGGCGCCGATCGCCGCGCCCAGCTTGTCGGCCAGCGGAGCGATGATCTCGCGGAACCGGTCGGCGCTGCCCAGGCCGCGGCCGCCCGACACCACGACCTTCGCCGCGGTCAGGTCGGGGCGGTCGCTGCTGCTGATCTCACGCCCGGCGAAGCGGCTCTTGCCGTGGCCGGCCACCGCCGGTATGGCTTCGATCGGCGCGTCTGCGCCCGTCGCCGCCACCGGATCGAAGCCCGTGGCACGCACGGTGATCACCTTGACGGGATCGTCGCTCTGCACCGTGGCCAGCGCGTTGCCGGCATAGATGGGCCGCTCGAAGGTGTCCGCGCTTTCCACGCGGACGATGTCGCTGATCTGGGAGACGTCGAGCTTCGCGGCGACGCGGGGCGCGACGCTCTTGCCGCTGGCGTTCGCGGGAAAGAGAATGTGGCTGTAGCCGCCCGCCACGGCAAGCACCTGGGCCGCGACGTTTTCGGCCAGGCCATCGGCCAGGCAGGGCGCCTCGGCCTGCAGTACCCGGGCCACGTCGGCGATCCGGGAAGCGGCCCGCGCGGCTGCGTCCACCCCGCTGCCCGCCACCAATACGTGGACCTCGCCGCCACAGGCGGCGGCCGCCGCGATGGTACACAGCGTGGCGGAACCGATGGAAACGTTGTCGTGCTCGGCAACGACGAGTGCGGCCATGCGACTCTCCCTCAAAGGACCTTGGCTTCGTTGCGCAACCTGTCGACCAGCGTCGCCACGTCGGGCACCCTGGCGGACGCCGTGCGCGGACGCGGCTCGGTGACACGGATCGTGCGCAGGCGCGATCCGGCCTGGACCCCGAGCTCGTCGGGCTTGACGACCTCGATGGCCTTCTTCCTGGCCTTCATGACGTTGGGCAAGGTGACGAAACGCGGCGCATTCAACCTCAGATCGACGGTGACGACGGCGGGCAGGGAGAGCACGACGGTCTCCACGCCCTTGTCCACCTCGCGGGTGACCACCGCCTCGCCGTCCCGCAGCTCGATCCGGCCCGCGAAGGTCGCCTGCGGCAGATCCGCCAACGCCGCCAGCATCTGGCCCGTCTGGTTCGCGTCGTCGTCGATGGCCTGCTTGCCCAGCAGCATGAGCTGCGGCTGTTCCCGATCGGCCAGCGCCTTAAGCAGCTTGGCCACGGCCAGCGGCTGCAGTGCTTCGTCGGTCTCGACCAGGATACCTCGGTCGGCGCCCATGGCCATGGCCGTGCGCAAGGTCTCCTGGCACGCGGCGACGCCGCAGGAGACGGCCACGACCTCGGTGGCGATGCCTTTTTCCTTGAGCCGGACGGCTTCCTCGACGGCGATCTCGTCGAAAGGATTCATGCTCATCTTCGCATTGGCGATGTCCACGCCGGAGCCGTCCGCCTTGACGCGAACCTTCACGTTGTAGTCCACCACCCGCTTGACCGCGACCAATACCTTCATAGCCTCACCTTTGCGCGAGCGCGTCGAGCGAACGGGCCTGTGCCGCCTCGTACAGCGCGATTTCGTCCAGCACCGGCGCCCCCAGGGCGTGCTCGAACGCCGCTTGCGCGGCGTTGCCGGCATAGCTGCGTGGTCCGGTTTCGCCCAGGTTCGACTGGAAGATGCCCGCGGCGCTTACCGGCAGGAAGTCTTCGTAGACGATGGGATCGGCCCGGACCAGGCCGCGCTCGATTTGCGTCTCCAGGGGCAGGCGCGCGCTGACGCCGTCCCGGTTGCCCCGGCCGGTGCGCGCATAGCGGAAGAAAGCCAGCCCCTCGCGCCGCAGCGTGGGCAGATCGTCGGGGAAGTCCTTGAACGCGCCGGCCAGCCGGCCGGCGTAATCCTGCCCCGACGCGCCGCGCCGGGCGCGCGCCAGCAGCGCGTCATAGCGCGCGCGGCCCTTGCGGGTCAGCGCCACGCCGCGCTGCTCGATTTCGCCGAAGCGGGCGGTATGGGTGCCCGGCGCCCGGATGTCCTCGCCCGCGAAGGCGATGCGCTCCTCCAGCGCCTTGAAACTGGTCTGCCTGAGCAGCAGCGCCACCTTGCGCGGCGGCGGCCCTTCGATCACCGTCTTGGCGGCGATGCCCCGCGCCGGCATCGCCGCCTGCACGGCATCGATGTCCAGCGTGCGCGGCGTCAGGTGATTGATGTGCGGTCCCTTGAAGCAGACGACGTCGGCAACCAGGCGATGGGCATCGTGCAGCCTGGCGTAGGTCGCCTTGTCCACCGTGGCCGCGCTGTGCCAGCGGAAGGTCTGCAGCGCCTCGGCCACCAGTTCGTCGGCCTCGGTTCCGGCCAGCCCGCCCTGCCCCTCCGCCCGCTCGACCAGGGCCAGCAGACGGGGGGTGAAGATCCGGCGCCGTTCCAGGATTTCCGTCGCGACCCGGCGCAGGCCGGCATCCTCGATCAGATCCAGGCGCAACAGCGACGTGAACACCCGGAACGGATTGCGCGCCAGGGACGAGTCGTCCACGGGGCGAAAGGCGGTGGCGTGCACGGGCACGCCCGCGATCGACAGATCGTAGTAGCCGACAGGCTGCATGCCCATGACGGCGAAGACGCGCCGCATCGTGGCGAGCTCCCCGGCGGAGCCGAGGCGAATCGCGCCATGGCGCTCGACGCCCAGGCGCTCCAGCTCTCCGGCGCGCGCCAGGCGCTCGCGCAACGACGGATCGCGCCGCAGCGCGGCGGCATTGACGTCCGCGACCAGGTCGAGCAGCGCGCCGTACTGCGGTACCTCGCGCCGGTACATTTCCGACATGCGGCGGGAGAACCGGGTGCGGATCTCGTCGCCGTCGGCGAAACCGGTTGTTTCCATGGGATCTAGCGCGAACGCACGTATTCCGCGGCGGCGTCGCCCGCGACCCGCCCGAAGACGGAGCCCGAGATCAGGCCGCTGCCGCCGGGGTAGTTCGAATAGAACAGTCCCCCCACCATCTCGCCGGCCGTGTAGAGGCCCGGGATGACGCGCGCATCGACGTCCTCCACTTCGGCACGGGCATTGATCTTGAGCCCGCCGAAGGTGAACGTGATGCCGGTGGTGACCGGATAGGCCTCGAACGGACCTTCGTCGAGGGTATTGGCCCAGTTCGACTTGTTCAGGGCAAGGCCTTCCGTGCAGCGCCCGTCCTTGCTGTTCGGGTCGAATGCGCGGTCGGTGCGGACCGCCGCGTTGTACTCCCGTATCGTGGCCAGGAACTGCTGGGGGTTGACCCCTTCCAGGCTCTCGGCCAGCTCTTCCAGGGTGTCGGCGCGCACCTTGGTCACGCTGCGCAGCCGGTATTCGTCGCGCAGCAGATGCAGCACCTTGCCGTCGAACACCTGGTAGGCCAGTTGCTTGGGCTGGCGCGCCAGCGCCAGCCCGCATTCCACATAGGTGTACATGCGGAAGTCGTAGCCTTCGTCGAAGAAGCGCTTGCCTTCGGCATTGACCAGCACGCCGAACGGGTAGCTGTGCTTCTGGAAGGCATCGCCGAACTTGAGGTCGCCATAATTCGGCGCGTTCAGGTCGCCCGCGACCACGTGGCAGCCCGACCAGTTGCCGACCGGCAGCGCGCCGGCGTCGATCGCCATGCGCAGTCCGTCGCCGGTGTTGAAGCGCGACCCGCGCACCTTGGCCAGGTCCCAGCCCGGCCCCAGGTAACGGGCGCGCCATTCCGCGTTGGCCTCGAAGCCGCCACAGGCCAGGATCACCGCGTGGCTTTCGATATCCTGGGTCTTGCCGTCGATGCGGGCGCGAACGCCGTGGACGCCGCTGTCGTCGGCCAGCAGGGACAGCGCGCGGGCGTTGTAGCGCACGTCGACGCCACGATCTGCGACCAGCTTGTAGAGCGAGTCGACCAGGCCCGCGCCGCCCCCCACCACCTCCACCACGACCCCGCCGGAGAACTTGAAGCGGCCGCCCATCTTGTAGGCCTGCTTGCCGTACTTGGGCACGTAGCGCAGCCCCAGCGAGCGCAGCCAGCACACGGTGTCGAAGCTGCGCCTGACCAGGACCTCGGCCAGGTCGGGATCGCTGCGGAAATCGGTGACGCGGAAAAGATCGTCGAAGAAATCGTCCTCGGTGTAGGCGCCGAAGTCGGTGTTCTGCTTCTCGTCCTCGGTCAGGTCGGGCACGACCTTCAGCAGGTCGTCCACGCCGTTGAAGGCGAAGCGCATCGAACCTTCGGTGAAGCGGCTGTTGCCGCCCCGCTCGTCCTCGGGCGCCCGTTCGAGCACCATCACCGAGACGCCGTGCGCGCGTGCCGCCAGCGCCGCGCACAATGCGGCGTTTCCGCCGCCGACGATCAGCACATCAGTCTGGATAGCCATCCTCGCTCCCTGGCCGGTAAGTGTGTGGGCCGTTCAGGCCGGCAGCATGTCGAGGGCCGAGCCGCTGCGGATGATGTCCTTGTCTTCCTCGGAAATGCCGGGGTGGTCGTGCAGGAGCTGGACGTCCTTGTACTTCATGCGGCCGCCCGGATCGTCGTGCGGATAGTCGGTGGCGAACAGGAACTGCGAGGCGCCCAGGAACGCGATGGAATCCGGCAGTTCGGGTTCTTCCGTCTCGATGGTGAAGAACAGGTTCTTCCGGAAGTAGTAGCTGGCGGGCTCCTTGTTGCGGCTTTCGTATTCCTCGACCGAGGTGATGCGCTTGCCGGCCGACAGGCGCTCGGCCCCCGGCTTGACGCGGCGATGGAAGCGAGCCTGCGCGTCCTCGTCCTCGTAGTTGAGCGGCGGCTTCACATAGGCCGCGTCGAAACGCTCCACCAGCGGCCTGATGAAGGCCGAACCGGCCTCGGTGAACACCACCTTCAGGTTGGGGCAATCGTCGAACAGTCCGCTGGTGCACAGCGACATCAGGCTGAGCTGACCTTCTGCCGGCGACGCCACGTCCAGCCCGTCGCGCTGGAAGATGTTGAGGTTGCTGATGCGATGGCCGTGCTGGATGTTGTGCAGGACGATAGGCATGCCCAGCGCCTCGGCTCGCTTGAAGAAGGGCCACAGCTCGCGCCGGCTGCCCAGCGTTTCCGAGAACTGGTGCTCGCGCACGGGAAACACCTTGTCGACCGCGACCGACTGGAAGCCGTTCTTGCGGGCCCATTCCATTTCGGCGATGGCACCGTCCACGTCCTGCAGCGCGACCAGCGCGGAGCCGATCAGGCGGCCGGGGTACTTCTGCAGCAGATTGAGGATGGACAGGTTGTAGGAATGCGCCATCTGGCCGGCAAGCTCGGGATCCAGCGTGTAGTTGAAATAGATCGCCGAGAACTGCGGCAGCAGCAGTTGCTTCTCGATGCCCAGCTTGTCGTATTCCTCCAGGCGATATTCCATGTCGGTCAGCCCGACATGCCTGCCGCCGGCGCCGGGCGGCGGCAACGGCGTCGAGCCCTTGACGATGTAGTTGCCGGGGAAGCTCCAGTTCACCAGGATGCCCGCGTTGTCGAACTCGAATCTCGGCCGCAGGTCGGCGGTCTTGCCGGTGACATGATCGTAGATGTCACGCGGAAGGATGTGGGTGTCCATGTCGATGATCATGTGCGGGCCCGCTGGGTGTAAGGGTGGGAGGGAAGAAAACGCTCGTGGCGATACGACGTATTGGCTGGGTAATTTACGGACAAGCGGCAAGACTGTCAATAAATTTGGAAAGCTGTTCTATTATTTAGAAAATCAGTATTGCGGGCGCCAAACCCGCGGAGTAGTCTGTTTCCAGCGCGTTTCGGCCAAGCGAGACGTTGCCCGAGAAACGATTGGACGAGACCCAGCCATGATCATCGATGCCGACACCCATTTCCTGCCTCCCGATGTCTACGACTACCTCGGACCGGAGTTCGAGGCGCTTCGCCCACGCCTGACCTGGGATGACTCCGGACTGCTGGTCGACGTCCAGTTCCCGGGAGAACCGCCGCGCGTGCCCGGAGCCACGCCGCTGCCTCCGCCGGGCACCGGTTCGCGCTACCGGGGCACCTACTACATCGAGGAGCGTCTGGCCGACTACGACAAGCTGGGCATCGAGAAGCAGTTCCTGTTCCCCCAGCTCACGGCGACGGTGTTCTCCTACCTGGTCGAACCTCGCCTTGCCACGGCCATGGCCCATTCCTGGAACCTGTCCATCCTGAACCTGCTCAAGCGCTATCCCGACCGCCTCATCGGCGGCGCCCTGGTCGCGCTGCAGGACGTGGACGGCGCCATCGCCGAGATGGAGTGGGCCGCCGCCAATGGTTTTCGCGCCGTGATCATGGACAAGGTCTTTCCGGTGCACGAGCACTGCTATTCCGATCCGCTGGGCAACCATCGCGAACTCTGGCCCTTCTTCAAGCGGGCCGAGGAACTGGGCATGCCTTTGTTCCTGCACAACATCCAGCACGGCCACCGCATCACCAACCTGCTGAACTATCAGTTCAACGGACTGGACGTGCTGGCGCCGCAGGAAGGCCAGATGAGCCTGGTCTCGCTCGTCACGAGCGGACTGCTGGATGACTTCCCCGATCTGAAATTCGTCTTCACCGAGGCCGGCGTCGGCTTCATCAAGCCGCTGGTCTCGCACCTGGACTCGGTCTTCAACAACGAGATCGTCGACTACGAATCCGAAGACGCCGCGCCGCGCTTCAACTACCGCAAGCTGGAAGGCGGCAAGCGCATCGTCTCGGTCGACGACTACAAGCCCAAGAACAAGCAGGCGCCCAGCCACTACTTCAGGAAGAACCTGTTCTTCACCATCGAGACCGAGGAAGCGGAACTGCCCGAAGCCGTCAACCTGTTCGGCGCCTCGCAGTTCCTGTTCGCCACCGACTATCCGCACGACGACCCGGGCGGCCGCATGAAGTACAAGGACGTCCAGCTCCTGGCCGCCAACCCGGACATCTCGGACGCCGACAAGGCGCTGATCCGTTCGGGCAACGCCGAACGGCTGCTGGCGCCCGTCCGGCCCGCGGCCGCCTGAGCGCCGCCGCCATGTCGCCCGACACGCTCTCGGCCCGGCTCGCCGCCCACGTCATCGACACCCCCTGGGACGCGCTGCCGCCGGCGGCCGTCCTGGCCGCCAAGCACATGGCGCTCGACACCCTGGCCGTGGCCTGGGCCGGCACCAGCGCGCCGGGCATTCCACCCGTGCGCGACGCGCTCATCGACGAAGGCGGCAAGCCGCAAAGCGCCGTCTGGGCAACCAGCGCGAAGATTCCCGCCCGCTCCGCCGCCTTCCTGAACAGCGCCGCCGCCGCGGCGCTGGACTTCGACGGCATGCGGGCCTCCGAACGCGGCAGCGTGCATTCGGACAGCGTCGTGCTGCCGGCCGCGCTGGCGGTGGCCGAACAGCACGGCGCCACGGGCCAGGAACTGGTGGCGGCGCTGGTCCTGGGCAACGACATCGTCACCCGCCTGGGCGCCGCGTCCGCGTTGCCGCACCGGGGGTGGTACCAGACCTCGATCTACGGAATCATGGGCGCCGCCGCGGCCGCGGCGCGCCTGATGAAGCTCGACGCCGAACAGACCATGCACGCCTTCGGCATCGCGGTGAACCAGGCCTGCTCGACGCAGTTGCCCAATATCGAACGCAGTCTGGTCAAGCGCTACTCCTCGGCCTTCGCCGCGCAGGGCGGCGTCCTGGCCGCGCTGCTGGCCGCGCGGGGAATCACCGCCGCGCGCCAGGCGTTCGAGGGCCGGTTCGGATTCTACGAGCTATACCAGCCGGGGGAACCCGACCGGCTGCTGGATGGCCTGGGAGTGTCCTATCCGCACGTGGAAACCGGCGTGAAGCGTTTTCCGAGCTGCGCCTGCAACCACACCGCGATCGAGGCGGCGCTGCAACTGGCGCGGGAACATCCGGTTCAGGCATCCGGGATCGCGGACCTGGACGTCACCATCTCTCCCTACGTCCATCGCCTGGTGGGCGCGCCGTTCGATCCCTCCAGCGACCCACAGGTGGCCGCGCAATTCAGCGTCCAGTATTCGGTCGCCGCGGCCATGCTGCGCGGGCGCTTCGGCGTGGGCGACATCGAACCCGAAGCCGTGCTGGATCCGGCCACGCTTGCGCTTGCGCGCCGGGTAACGGTCCACGTCGACGAATCCTGGGGTAACGGCCGCGCCGCCACCGTCGTGGTCCGCCTGCATTCGGGAGAGCGGCGCGAACGCCACGTCGCCCATATCCCCGGGTCGCGGGAAGCGCCCCTGGCCGAGGCCGACCGCAGCGAGAAGGCGCTCGACTGCCTGCGGGCGGGCGTGCAGCCCCTGGACGGCGAACAGGCACAACGTCTGGTGGACCGGGTATTGGGACTGGACCGGCTGGCGAACGCCCGCGAGCTGCTGAAGGACCTAGCCTAGGACCTGCAAGGCCGGGTGATAGCCCAGTTCACGCGAGATCCGGACCGACACCTGCCTGAGTTCTTCGCCGAAGCGGATCAGCTTGGTTCGCGGCGTGCGTTCCTTCAACGCCGAGATGCCGACGGCCGCCACGCCTTCGCGAAAAGCCGTATGGACGGGCGCGGACGCGCCGCATACGCCTTCGTGCCACTCGCCATCGTTCGTGGCGTAACCCTTCTTGCGTACCTCGTCGAGCACCTTGCGCAGGTCGGCCTCCTTGGTCACCGTGCGCGGCGTGTATTTCTCCAGCGGCGCCGCGAGATATTCATCGGCCAGCGCCTGGTTGTACGCCAGCAGCACCTTGCCCGACGCGCTGCAATGCAGGGGCGCCGCGCTGCCGATGGAGGCATAGGTGCGTATGGGATGCTTGCTGGCGATCACGTCCAGATAGACGACGGCGCCGCTGCTCATCGATGCCAGATAGACCTGTTCGCCCGTGGCCTCGCTCAGGCGCCGGAGATGGGGCTTGGCGATCTGGACAAAGTCCAGCCGGCTGAGCAGCATGCTGCCCAGTTCCCAGATCTTGAGCGTCGGGAAGTACTCGCCGTTTTCCAGCTGCTGCACGTAGCCGGTCTCGACCAGCGTGGTCAGGATGCGGTGCGCGTTGCTCTTGGTGATGTCGAGCTTCGCGGCGAGCGCGCTGACCCCGATGGATTTTTCGATGCGGCACATGTGTTCGAATGCGCGCAGGGTCTTGGCGGCGGTCTTGTCCAAAGCGATACGACATCGGGAGTTGAACGTGGAACGACTATAGCATGGGGGTCAATTCGGAGAACGTGATTTCATATATTGGAATCGGCAGGTTCCCCTGCGGGTTCAGGCGAATTCCACCATCTCGAAGTCCACCTTCCTCACCCCGCAATCGGGGCAGGACCAGTCGTCCGGGATGTCGGCCCAGCGGGTTCCCGGCGCGATGCCTTCGCCCGGCAGGCCCGCGGCCTCGTCATAGATGAAGCCACACGTGATGCACAGCCAGGATTTGAATCCCGCATCTGCCGGCTGATTCATTGCCTATCTCCGATTCGATCAGTAGTCGGGTCATCGCAGCAGCTCCGCCGCCGAGCGGCAGGTCTCCAGCGTGTTCAGTCTGTCGAAAAGCGCGCGGGCATCCAGCGGCAGGCCGGACCACAGCGCGCAATCCTCGAATTTCGTCCACAACGCGTCGGCCGAGAGCGGCGCCTGGGGATCGCCGCGCGCGTGGCGCACGTGCTCGCTCTCGATCGCCTCGCCAGCGGCGGTCTCGACGCGCACCAGGTCGTACGGCGCATAGCCCGACGTGCCCGGCATTTCCTCGGATTCGATCTCGATGGCCACGCGCGGCACCAGGCGCTGGATCGGTTCGCTCAGCACGAATTCGTCGACCAGGTCGCGCAGCCCCACCCTGCCCGCCACCAGCGCGCACGCCAGGGCGAACTCGATGCTGAACTTCGCGTCGATGGCCGTGCGGGGCCGGTGATTCTTCAGGATCACCGAGTGCGACGGACTGAACCGCACGGTGATCGCCTTGACGGCGTCGGCCTCCAGCCCGCGATCGCGGACGAGCCCGAGCATGGCATCGATCGCGCGATGCGCGCGGTAGCAGACCGGGTACTGCTTGATCGCCAGGCCCTGTTCGACCAGGCGCCAGCGAGCGGGGGGCAGCGACGGCGCACGCTCGCGGTCGATCTCGCCCGCGGGCGACAACGCGCCCAGATAGCCCTGTTCGTGCTCGATCGCGTCCGGCGCGGCCGTCAGCCCGGCGGACGCGAAACGCGCGGCAAGCAGGCCGCAGGCCGCCGCCTTGCCCGCATGCATGGGCTTGGTCATGAAGCCCAGGTTCGCCATCACGCCGCTGGCCTGCGAGGCCGCGATGCCCAGGGCGTGCGCCGCTTCCCGCGCCGTCGCGCCGCGCAGGGCCGCGCAGGCCGCCGCCGCGCCCATGGCGCCGAAGACGCCGGTCGGATGCCAGCCCTTGCGCTGGTAGTTGCCACTGTCGCGGGAGATCAGTTCGCCCCAGGTTTCGAACCCGGCCGCATAGGCCCGCAGCATGTCGCGCCCGCTCGCGCCCACCGCCTCGGCTTCGGCCAGGATGGCCGGCACCAGCACCGCGCTCGGATGGCTGCCCTTGAGCGCCACGTCGTCGTAGTCCAGCACGTGGGCGGCGGTGCCGTTCACCCAGGCCGCGACGTGCGCGGGCGCCCGCGCCGGACCGAAGCAGATCGACGAGCCGCCTCCGGCGGTGTCTGGCGCGAACCCTTTTCGGACCGCTTCGACGGCCGGCTCGGCCGAGCCGGCCAGCATCACGCCCACGCAGTCGGCGATGCCCTGCTTGGCAATGGCCACGGCCGCCTCCGGGATGTCCTCGTACCGGAGCTTCGCGACGAAATCGCCCAGCGCGGCGGTCAGCGGCGCATGCGTCACGACGTAAGCTCCGCCAGTTCCTTGCCGGTCAGCCAGGGCGTCTCGGCTTCGAGCTTGCGTTCGAGGGCATCGCGCATCTGGGCGAACTCGCCCGTGGCCGCGATGTCGTCGATGCCGCCCAGCATGCGCTCCTTGCGGGCCGGCTCGATCTCGAAACGATATTGCCTGCCCGCCGGATCGGTCACCGTCTGGCTGGGCAGGTCGATGGATATCTCGGCGCCCGGCGCGGCCGCCAATTGGTCCAGCAGCCCGCGCACCGCGTCCTCGGGCAGCACGACAGGCAGCAGCCCGTTCTGGTAGGCGTTGCTGGCGTAGAACGGCCCGAAGCTCGATGCGATCACGGCGCGGATGCCGAAATCGACCACGGCATAGACCGCCCCTTCGCGCGTCGAGCCGCAGCCGAAGTTCGGCCCCGAGACGATGATGCGCGCCTGCGTATAGGGCTCGCGATCGAGCAGGAAGTCGCCCTTGAGCTTGCCCGCGGCGTCGTAGCGGTCGTTGTAGAACAGGAAACTGCGGTAGCCCACCGTCAGGGGCTTGCGCAGGAAACGCTGCGGAATCAGCATGTCGGTGTCGACGTCGGCGCGGTCCAGCGGCGCCGCGATGGCGGTCAGGCGGGTAAACGGCTCCATGCGGGATCTCCTAGCCCAGGTTGCGAACGTCGGTCAGCCTGCCGGTCACGGCGGCTGCGGCCGCCATCGCCGGGCTCATCAGGTGCGTGCGCACGCCGCGCCCCTGCCGGTTCTCGTAGTTGCGCGGCGACGTCGATGCGCAACGCTCGCCCGGCAGCGCGAAGTCGCCGTTCGACCCGACGCACATCGAACAGGCCGAATCGCGCCATTCGAAACCGGCTTCCTTGAAGATGCGGTCCAGCCCCGCCGCCTCGGCGCGGCGCTTCACGTCGGTCGAGCCCGGCGACACCATGGCCGGCACGACCGCGTGGCGGCCCTTCAGGATCTCGGCGGCCGCGGCCAGGTCCTCGAAACGGGCGTTGGTACACGAACCGATGAAGACGCGGTCCACGGCCACGTCGGTCAGCCGCATGCCCGGCTCCAGCTGCATGTAGGCCAGCGCGCGTTCGTAGTGGCCGCGCTGCTTCTCGGTGGCTGCTTCGTCCGGGTGCGGCACCCGCGCGCTGATGGGCAGCGCGTGCTCGGGCAGATTGCCCCAGGTGACCATGGGCTCGATCCGCGAGGCATCCAGGGCAAGCTCCTGGTCGAAGTGCGCGCCGGGCTCGGTCGGCAGTCCGCGCCAGAACGCCAGCGCCTGGTCCCAGTACTCGGGCGGGGGGGCGTACTGGCGTCCCTTCAGGTAGGCGAAGGTGGTCTCGTCGGGCGCCACCATGCCGGCCCTCGCGCCCATTTCGATCGACATGTTGCAGATCGTCATGCGCTCGTCCATCGTCATCCCGCTGATGGCCGGCCCCGCGTACTCGATGACGTGGCCCGTCCCGCCGGACAGCCCCACCCTGCCGACCACCGCCAGGATCACATCCTTGGCCGCCACGCCCCGGGACAAGCTTCCCGCCACGGTGACCCGCATCGTCTTCGGCTTGCGGAACCAGAGCGACTGCGTCGCCAGTATGTGCTTGATCTCGGACGCCCCCACGCCGAAGGCCAGCGCGCCGAACGCGCCTATGCTGGTCGTGTGCGAATCCGCCGCCGTCGTGATCATGCCCGGCTGCACCAGGGCCAGTTCGGCAGCGACGACGTGCATGATGCCCTGGCGCGCATCGGTCATGCCGATCAGCGGCACGCCGAAATCGCGGGCGTTCTGTTCGAGCTGTTCGATCATTCTCCGGATGTCCGGATCCTGGATGGCCACCACGCCCGCTTCGCGATGCTGTGTGGGCGCGTAGTGGTCGGCGATCGCGAACTGCTTGAGCGGGCGGTGGATCTTGCGGTTCTCCAGCCGCAGGCCGTCGAAGGCATAGAACGGCCCTTCGTGCACGAAGTTCCGGTCGATGTAGATCAGCGACTCGCCACCCTCGCGCTCGGTGATGACGTGGCGGGCCCAGATCTTCTCGAACATGCTGCGCGGGCGCTGCGCCGCGCGCGTGGTGTCAACCATGAAGTGCTCCTTGCGGCGGGTGCTCAATCGCCCCGGATGCCGGTTTCCCGGATGATCTTTCCCCACTTGTCGGTCTCGCTCGCAACGAAGCGCCGAAACTCGTCGGCCGGCATCACCGACGGCTCCGCGCCCGCGCTCTTCAACTGCTCGATGAACTTGTCCGACTTGCCGACCGCCAACAGCGCCTGCTCCAGCTTGTCGCGGATATCCTTGGGTGTCTTGGCTGCCACCATGAAGCCGTACCAGGACCCCGCGTCGTAGCCCGGCACACCCGCCTCGGCAATGGTCGGCAGGTCGGGCAGCATGGGCGTGCGCTGGGCGCCGCTGGTGGCCAGCGCGCGCAGCTTGCCGTTCGCGCCGCCGTTGATGAAGGGCAGCAGCGCCGGGATGGGGCCGATGGTCATGTCGACCTGCCCGGAGCTGAGATCGGCGATGGACGGCGCATTGCCCTTGTAGGGAATGTGCAGAATGTCGGTGCCGGTCATGCTCTTGAACAATTCCGTCGACAGATGGGTGGAGCCGCCCGGACCGCCCGAGGCATAGGTCAGCTTGCCGGGCCTGGCCTTGGCCAGGGCTACGAGTTCCTTCACGTTCTTCGCCGGCAAATTGGCGTTGACCACCAGCACGTTCTGCGTCGTCGCCAGCAGCGCGACGGGCGCGAAGTCCTTGACGGTGTCGAACTTCAGCTTCGAATACATCGTGGGCAGATAGGCGAACGACGAATTCACCAGCAGCAGCGTAT
Source organism: Pigmentiphaga sp. H8 (assembly GCF_003854895.1). NCBI lineage: Bacteria > Pseudomonadati > Pseudomonadota > Betaproteobacteria > Burkholderiales > Alcaligenaceae > Pigmentiphaga > Pigmentiphaga sp. H8. The sequence continues at coordinate 4,543,918 of NZ_CP033966.1, forward strand.
AGCCGTCGGGCGATGACGCCGCGACCATCTCGTTGGCGATCAACCCGCCCGCGCCCGGGCGGTTCTCCACCACCACCTGCTGGCCCAGTTTGGCGCCCAGCCCTTCGGCCGCCACCCGCGCCACGAGATCGGCGGCCCCGCCCGGCTGGTAGCCGACGATGACGCGAAGCGGGCGGGTCGGGAAACCGTCCGCCACCGCCGAACCGGCGGTGATGCACAGACACCCGGCCGCGAGCCGGGCAATGCCTCGAATGCTCCTCATCTCCTCTCCTTTTCGCGCCTGGTCTACGCGCTTTGCTCGCCTATACGGTGGCGGTTCCGCCGCCATCCACGGGTAGGGTGATGCCGGTGATGAACGCGGCCGCCGGGCTGGCAAGAAACAGCACCGCGCCGGCGACGTCCCGGGGCTCGCCCAGGCGCCCCACGGGCGGCAGCTTCTTCGAGGCGGGCGAACCGACCCGGGCATTGCCCTGGACGATTTCCTGGTGGCGCGGGGTATCGATGGGACCGGGCGCGATGGCGTTGACCCGAACGCCGCGCGGCCCGTAGATATCGGCCACGCCCTTGGTCAGTACGTTGACCGCGGCGTTCGCGCAGCAACCGGGCAGGTGCGCCGGCGTCGGCTGGCGCCCGCCGCGTCCGCTGATGTTGACGATGGCGCCGGCGCCGCGCTCCGCCATCCCGGGCAGGACGGCCCGCATGGTCCGCATGTAGCCCAGCAGCTTGGCCTGCAGCACCGTATCCCAGTCCTCGTCGTCCAGTTCGAGGAAATCGCCGAAGACCGGCGCGGCGCTGCAATTGACGAGCAGGTCGATGCGGCCGCATCGACCCTCGATTTCCCGCGCGGCCGCATCGACCCGGGCGCCAGACCCCAGGTCGAGCGCGACCGCGCCCCGCGGCCAGATGCCGTCCGGTTCCCGGACCGGCCAGCGGCCTTCCACGCTGCGGGACGACACCACCACCCGGGCCCCGGCCTCGGCAAGCGCCGCGGCGATCGTCTGCCCCAGGGAGCCGGCGCCGCCGACCACCCAGGCGACGGCATCCTGCATGGACCGGGATGGCGCCGCGCTCATTCGGCCACCACGCCGGCCGTCTTGATCACCTTGCCCCACTTCACGGCATCGGTCTTGATCAGCGCCGCGAACTGCTCGGGCGTGTCCGGCGCGGCATCCAGGCCCAGCTCCGTCAGGCGCTTGCGGATCGCGGTGTCCTGCAGCGTCTGCACCAGCGCGCCGTGGAGCTTGTCGATCACCGCGCGCGGCGTGGCGGCCGGCGCCAGCATGCCGTACCAGGTATTGATCTCGAAGCCGGGCAGCCCCGACTCGCTGGCGGTGGGCAGGTCGGGAAACAAGGGATGGCGCTCTTCCGAGCAGACCGCCAGCGCCCTGAGCTTGCCCGACTGGATGTAGGGCACCGCGGCCGGAATGGTCTGGAACACCAGTTGCGTTTCGCCGGCCAGCACGGAGTTGAGCGCCTGGCCGCCGCTCTTGTAGGGCACGTGCGTCATCTTCACGTCCGCCATCATCTCGAACAGGGCGGCCGAGATGTGGTTGAAGCTGCCGATACCCGCGCTGGCGTAGTTCACCTGCCCCGGCCTGGCCTTCAGGTAGTCGATCAGTTCCTTGACCGATTTCGCCTTGATCGACGAATGCACCACCAGCAGGTTGGCGCTGGTGACCAGGCGCGTGATCGGCGCGAAATCGGCGATCGGGTCGAACGGGAGCTTGGCGTAGATGGCGCCGTTCATCGACTGTGTGCCCATGGAGCCGAGGAACAGCGTGTAGCCGTCCGGGTCGGCGCGCGCGACGTTGGCCGCCGCGATGTTGCCCCCGGCGCCGGGCCGGTTGTCGATGATGATGGGTTGCCCCAGCCGGGTGCCGAGTTGTTCGCCCAGCACCCGCCCCAGGATGTCGACGGTGCCGCCCGGCGCGAACGGGATCACGATGCGTATCGGTTTCGACGGATAGGCGTCCGCCGGCCAGGCCGGCCCCGCCGCCACCGCCAGCGCGATGGCCAGCATTCCCTGCAATCCGTGTTTCATGGTCTCTCCTCCGCCCCTATGGTCAGAACCGACCAAAGCTCCTCAAGCGTCTTGCCGGCGTCCAGGCGCCACAGCATGTCGAGCGCGCGGCGCGCGCTCGCCTCGTCCAGACGACGGCCGGCCAGGCGCAGAAACTTCTCCTCGACCTCGGCATCGTCCATGGGATTGGCGGCATGGCCGCGGGGGTAGTCGACCGTCGCGACGTGGCGCATGCCGCCATGCGTCACGATCTCCAGGCGACAGGGGACGAAGGCCGGAAAGCGCGCGCTCAGGTCCAGGTCTTCCTCGACCGTCAATCTGGCCGCCAGCGCGTGGATGCGCTCGTCCGCCAGCCGCTCGGGCTCGAAGACGGCGTCGCTGAAATCGCCGTCGATCAGGGCCGCCGAGATCATGTAAGGCAGGCTGTGATCGGCGGTCTCGCGCGTGGTGGGCCGCCATTTCTCGGGCTCGTGGCCGACCTCGCTCCAGGCGAAATGGTAGGTGTGCAAGGTGATCCGCGCGATGTCGGCATGGGATACCTTGCGGGCCAGCTCGAGCGCCGCCGTGATCGGCGACTGCGCATGGAACTCGGCCAGGAAACGCTTGAGGTGTGCCTGGCCGATGCGAAAGTCCGCGCCCCGCGCGGCAAGGTCGGGCAGCTCGAAGCCGCCGACCAGTTCGCGCAGGCCATGCGCGCCCTCTATGGCCTGTTCCGGACCGGTCAACCCCTCGCGCGCGAGCAGGGCCGCGAACAGGCCGTTGCGCGCCGCGTTGCCGGCCGCGCAACCCTTCCATTCGGACAAGGCCCCGCGACGGGTGGCTTCCAGCGCAAGGTTGGGAGTCACGGCCAGCGCTATCGCCTGCGCGGTCCGCGCCGCATCCAGGCCCATGACGTTGCAGGCGCCGGCGGCACCCGCCACCGCCGTATAGAAGACGTGGTCGAGGCCTCGCTCGCGCATGTTGACCGCGCGAAACAGGGCCGCGTACACCTCATAGGCCGCCACGATGGCCGCGATCGTGGCGCGGCCGTCGGCGCGAACGTCCTGGGCGGCGGCCAGTACCGCCGCCATGACGTCGCTCGGATGGCCGCCCCCGCCTGGAAAGGTGTCGTTGCCGTCCAGATAGCGGATCATGACGCCGTTGGCGAAAGCCGCGAGCTCGGGCAGCGTGCGCCGGCGCGTTCCCAGCACCGGGACTCCATCCGGCAGATCCACGCGGGCGGCCAGCCTGCGCGCGATACGCGAAGGCGGCGCGTCGCACGCGGCAAGGCCGCAGCCCAGCGCGTCGATGAGACGGCGCTTGCAATCGTGAACCACGCTCGCGGCCAGATGCTCGAAACGCAGTCCGGCGGCGAAATCCGCCAGGCGGGAAATGCTGGTGTCCATCGGCGCTCGTCCTGGCAAGGGATCCTGAAGCGTTACAGCACGCCGGCGAAGAACGCCGACATGTCGTCGATTTCCTCGATGCGGCGCACCCGTTCGATCAGCGTCTTCCTCGCGGCGGGGGCCAATGCGTCGCCGCCGTAGCCGAAGCAGGCATCGACCTTCGCGGCCAGTTCCTCGCCGCTGGGCGGCGCCTCCGCGCTCCACGGGAACTCATGCACCGTCCGCGACAGCCTGCCGTGCCGGGTCTGCATGGTGACGGTGGCGGGCGCGCGAGCACTCTTGTTGTCCTCGTCGACCACGACGGCGATTCGTTCCGTGATGGCGCGGATGGCCGGGTCGAGCACCGCGGCTTCCTGGATGTCGTCGATGGCGACCTTGCGGCGCAGCAGCGCGCTGGCCAGCGCGTAGCGAACGCTGAACTGCGCCGTCACCTGCGGATTGCCCGACGGATCGAACGGCGCCCCGACCAGCCGGTGCATCAACGGCGAGTGCACGACCTCGATCGCGCTCACATCCTCCGGCTTCAGATCGTGCTCCCGGATCAGGGCGAAGGCGGCGTCGAGCGCGGCATGGCTGCAGGCGCAGGTCGGATACTTCTTGAGATTGGTCTGCTCCAGCGCGAAGGACAGGCCCAGGCCGTCGAGCACCTTGAGCGGATTGCCTTCCTGGTACAGCTGGAACAGGCCGAACCGGCCCTCGAAGGCTTCCCGCGGCGCGGTCACGCCGCGCGAGGCCAGCAGCGCCGAGAACACCCCGGCCCGCGCCGCGAAGGCCGATTGCAGCCGCTTGGTCAGGGCCTGTTCGATATTGGCCTGCTGGGTGCCCGAGGCCTGGCTGAGCGCGATGCCGAAGGCATGGGCGATGGCTGTCTCGTCCAGCCCCAGCAGGCGGGCGGCCGCGGCCGTGGCGCCGAACACGCCATAGATCGAGGTAGTGAACCAGCCCCGGTGCTGTCCGGTGATCGATCCTCCCAGCCGCGAGGCCAGGTCGGTCCCCAGCGCGTAGGCGACCAGGAACTCCTTGCCGCTCGTGCGCTGCCGTTGCGCCACGGCCAGGGCCGCCGGCAGCACGCAGACGTCCGCGTGCACGGTGTTCACGGCGTCATAGTCGAGCGCCGCGCCGAACAGGCTGTTCAGGAACGCCGCCGATGCGGCGGGCAGCTTCCCGCCATAGCCCCACACCGTGGCCTCGGGCGTGCCGCCATCGGCCGCGAGCAGTCCATGTGCCGCGGGCGCCCCCGGCGCATCGCGGCCGGCCCACGCACAGGCCAGCGTGTCCAGCATCAATCGCTTGGACGCCTCGACGGTGCTGGGCGGCAGCGCGCCGTGGCGCAGCTCGGCCACATGCGCGGCGATGCGCTGCGACACCGAGCGCGCGTCGGCGCTCGCCTCGTTCTTCACGATCGCGGAGTTCTGGCTCATGCGGATTCCTTTGCGGTCCTATTCAGCGGTGGGATAGCGGCGAAACCCGGCGTCGTCGTCGCGCCCGATCTGCGTCATCAGATCGACTTCCCAGGTCAGGTAGTCCTTCATCGCCTGGTCGCGGTTCTCGATGCGGTCGTGCACCTTCACCCAGACGTCGTCCGTGTCGTCGGTCAGCCGCGTCTCGCCTTCTTCCATGGGATGGCCCGCCGCGCGCCAGGCCTGGGTGCCGCCCTCCAGGACGCGGACGTCGCCGCCCGTGATCGCGGCGATCTCGGGCGCGGCCAGCGTGGCCAGGAGGCCGTCGGCCGAGGTCACGACGATGCAGCCACCCGCGGGCAGCCGGGCAAGATTGCGTGCGAGGTTGGCGCGGATGCCGTGCCAGGCCCCGGGAATGTGGCCGTCGCGATAGCGCGGCTTGGAATCGAGGTCGAGAATGCTCGCTCCTTCGATGGACAGCGCCGCGAGCGACCGGGGAGAAATCCTCTCGCACCGTATGCCGTCCAATCCCAGAACCTCGGCCGCCGGCGGTTCGCTCACCCATTCGCCGTACTGCAAGGCATCACGCAGCACGTAGACCTCGTTCCAGCCCATCTGCATCAGCCACGAGGCGGTCATGGTCGCGCGCACGCCATGGTCGTCGATCAGCACCAGGCGGGCATTGCGCACCGCCACATAGGTATCGGTCGTCTGCACGAGCTGGCCGCCGGGCGCCGAGACGCTGCCCTTCAAGTGACGGCTCGCATATTCTTCCGGGCTGCGCACGTCGAGCAGGTAGACGGTGCGCGCGTCGGCCTCGCGCCGGAATGCGTCGAGGCCGGCGGCGTCCAGGAAGCGGATGCCGAAGCGCCGGGCGACGCGTCGGGCCGATTCCCGCGCCTTGCGCAGGCCCGGCTCGGTCGGGGGCGGCGCCGTCCTGTCCTTGCCGTTGTCCACCGGGAAACCGGCCAGATGCCATCCCATCGTGCCGTTCTTCAAGGCGACGACGCGGTTGGGAATGCCGGCGTTGCGCAGCGACTGCGCGCCGATGATGCTGCGCGTGCGCCCGCCGCAGTTCACGACGACCAGCGTGGAATCGGACTTCACCAGATCGTGAATGCGGTAGGCCAGTTCCGCGCCTGGACAATCGATGGCGCCGGGAATGCTGACCTTGCGGTACTCGGCCAACGGCCGACTGTCGAGGATGACCATGTCATCGCCGCGGTCGACGCGTGCCTTGACGTCGGCGGCTTCCATGCGAGGGGTCTGGTCGTGCAGCTCGACGTACTCGCCGAAAGCCTTGCTGGGCACGTTCACGCCCGTGTACACCTCGTACCCGGCATCGACCCACGCTTGCAGGCCGCCTTCAAGCACCGAGACATCGCCATAACCGTACCGAGCTAGCGTTGCCGCCGCGCGTTCGGCCAGGCCCTCGCCGCCGTCCGTCACCACGATGCGCGTCGAGCGGCGCGGCACCAGCACGGGCATGCGGATCTCGAGCTGGGACAACGGCACCGGCGCGGCCAGGAACATGTGCCCCTTGGCGAACACGCCTTCTTCCCTGACATCGAGCAACGCGATCTCGCCGCCGTCGTGGAGCATGCGCTTCAGGGTTGCCGCATCGACGACGCCTTGAATCATGGACTGCTCCTCCTGATGGCGGGGAATACCCTCGGACGCGATGTTCGCGCGGCAAATCACGCACCCTCTGGCTGCGTAATGTACGGGTCAATCCGCGCGCATGTCAATTTTTTAGAAAAGCGTTCCAGTATTTAGAAATACCGATTGCGCCATGAAGTTTCCGAAAGTAGCCTAGGCGACGCGATGCCTCGACACTCCATACGACGTTCCAAATAATTCAAGGGGACAACCATGAAAGCGATTGCCGTCGTAGCTGCCGTACTGGGACTTGCCACCGCCGTCCCCGCCTGTGCGGCGGGGTATCCCGACAAGCCGATCAAGATGCTCGTCGGCTTCCTGCCCGGAGGCGGCACCGACGTCACCGCCCGCCTGCTCGCCACCAAGCTGTCCGAGAAACTCGGACAGTCCGTCATCGTGGAGAACCGGCCCGGAGCGGGCGGGATGATCGCGACGGCCGCGGTCGCGCGTTCCGCGCCCGACGGCTACACCATGCTGATGGCGTCGGCGGCCGACGCCGCGCAACACCTGATGCACAAGGATCTTTCGTACGACCTGTTGAAGGACTTCGCGCCGGTCTCGCTGGTCGTCACCGTGCCGTTCGCGCTCGTCGCCAAGCCGACCCTGCCGGTCGAGAACGTGGCCGAGCTGATCGCACTGGCCCGCGCCCACCCCGGCGAGCTGCGCTACGCGTCGTCCGGCATGGGCAGCGCGGCGCACCTGTCCAATGAACTGTTCAACACCATGGCCAAGACCCGGATCGTGCACATCCCGTACAAGGGTGTCGCGGAAGGGGTCACGGCGGTCGCGTCCAACCAGATCGACATGGTGTTCGCCAGCTTTCCGTCCGTCATGGCGCTGGCCGCCGCCAAGAAGGTGAAGCTGCTGGCGGTCAGCACGCCGTACCGCACCGCCGTGATGCCCGACCTGCCCACCGTCGGGGAATCCGGCCTGCCGGGATACGCGCGCTACGGCTGGTATGGGGTCGTGATGCCGAAGAACGTGCCGCCCGAGGTCGTCGATCGCATGAACGCCGCCATCGTCGCGGTGGTCGGCGCGCCGGACGTCAAACAGGCGTTCATCAAGCAGGGGCTGGAGCCCAAGAGCACGACGCGCGAGGAGTTCGCGGGCTTCCTGAAGGACGAGGTCGAGCAGGCGACGGAACTGGCCCGCGCGTCGGGGCTGGAGGCCGCCCGCTAAGACACCGAGGCGCGCGGCTGGCCGTCTCGCGCCACCACTTTCCCCGGATTCATGATTCCCAGCGGATCCACCGCGGCCTTGATCGTACGCATCAGCGCGATCTCGGCGGCGGAACGGGAATAGTGCAGGAACGGCCGCTTGTGCAGCCCGACGCCGTGCTCGGCGGCGATGGAGCCGCCTCTTGCCTGCACGCAGCCGTAGACCGTTTCCTCGATCTCGTGCACCGGCAGCGGCCGGTCGTCCACCTGCACGATGAAGTGGACGTTGCCGTCGCCGGCATGGCCGAAGGCGATGTTGCGCAAGGACGGCCAGCGCGCTCGCAAGCGCTCGCGGCAGGTTTCGACGAAGTCGCCGATCTGCGCCGTGGGCACGCTGATGTCGAACCCCACGCGCGCGCCGAGCGCAGGCAGGAAGTCGCTGCCGGATTCGCGCAGTTCCCAGAAGGACTGGGTGTCGCGCAGCGACTGCGCCAGCGCGGCGTCCTCGACCAGCCCTTCCTCGACGGCGGCCTCGATCAGGGAGGTGAACTGATCGGCGTCCTGCTCCGGCTCGAAGCCCGAGGACTCGATCAGCAGATAAAGCCCGTGGCCGTGGGCCAGGGGCGCGGCACCGCGTCCCTGGCGGGCGGCATGCGCCAGCGCGAGTTCGTAGAACTCGGGCCACATCAACTCGAACGCCGACAGCGCCGGGCCGAGCCGCGTGCGGGCCAGGCGCAGCAGCCGGCTGGCGGCGGCGTAATCGGCCAGCGCGCACAGCGCGGTGTTCTGGCTGGCGGGCCGGGGCGCCAGGCGCAGCACCAGGCGGGTGATGACGCCCAGCGTGCCCTCGCTGCCGATGAAAAGCTGCTTCAGGTCGAAGCCGGCATTGTTCTTCTGCATCCTGTTGAGCGAGGAAACGACGGTGCCGTCAGGCAGCACCGCTTCCAGCCCCAGGACCAGGTCGCGCATCATGCCGTAGCGCAGTACGCGGTTGCCGCCCGCGTTGGTGGCGGCGTTGCCGCCTATGCTGCACGAACCGCGCGCGCCGATGTCCAGCGGGAACATCCAGCCGGCCGCGTCGGCGGCCTCCTGCACGCGCTGCAAGGGTGTGCCGGCCAGCACGGTCAGGGTGCCGGCCTGGGCGTCGGTTTCCTCGATGCCCTGCATGCGCTGCAACGACACCAGCACGCTGCCGCGCACCGGCGTGGCGCCGCCCGACAGGCCCGTCAGGCCGCCCTGCGGCACGACGGGTACGCGCAGCCGGGCACAGCAGGCCAGCAGGCGCGCGACCTCGTCGGTCGTGCGCGGCAAGGCCAGCGCCAGCGGCTGGTCTTCGGGCCCCGCCGCCACCACCCAGTCGCGCAGGTGGCGCTCGGGGATGTCGGCCGCGGCGCGGACGACCTCGTCGCCCAACGCCGCGCGCAGTTCGTCCAGCGCCCGCATCAGTGTCGGCATCTGGACATCAGATGGCGACCCTGTTGGCGGACTCGTGCCAGGGGATCATCACCTTGCGCAGCGAGCCGACGGCGAAATACAGCGAGAAGCCGATGGCCGCCAGCAGCAGTACGACCGCGAACAGCGTGTCGACTTCCAGCTCCTGCAGCTTGATGGTGGCCAGGTAGCCCAGGCCGCGCGTGCCGGCCACGAACTCGCCCACCACCGCGCCGATGATGGCCAGCACGATGGCCATTTCCATCCCGGTCAGGATGTAGGGCAGCGAGCTGGGAATGACCAGCAGCCGGAAACGCCGCGACTGCCTGGCGCGGCCCACGGTGAACACCTCGGACAGCCCGCGGTCCACCGATTTGGCGCCCAGGTAGCTGTTGGCGAACACGGGGAAGAAAGCCAGCACCGCCGAGACGATGATCTTGGACTCCAGCCCGAAGCCGAACCACAGGATGAACAGCGGGATCAGCGCGACCTTGGGCGTGACCTGCAAGGCGATCACGAAGGGCTTGAACACCGTGTCGAGGATGGCGACGCGGCCCAGGAGCTGTCCGACGACGGTGCCGAACACGATGGCGAACAGGAAGCCGCCGAGGCACTCGGTCAGCGTGATGCCCAGGTGGTAGTAGGTGTCGGTGGAACCGAGCAGGCGGAACAGGGCCACCACCACCAGTTCGGGCGCCGGCAGCACCAGCGGCGAGACGTCGAAGAAATGCACGTATCCCTTCCAGATCAGGAAGAAGGCCACGACGGCGGATACTTGTAGCGCGAGTCGTTTCATGTCGGGTCAGAGCTCCAGCTTTTTCCGGATGTCGCTGCACAGCTTGCCGAACTCGGGCGAACCCAGGGCTTCCGTGCGGGGACGCGGCAGGTCGATCTTGAATTCGGCCACCACGCGGCCGGGGCGGGCCGACATGACGATCACGCGATCGGCCAGGTGCACGGCTTCGCTGATCGAATGGGTGATCAGCAGCGCGGCGAATCCCTGTTCGGTCCAGATGCGTTCGGTATCGGCCGTGATCTGTTCGCGCGTAAGCGCGTCCAGCGCGCCGAACGGCTCGTCCAGCAGCAGCAGTTCGGGATCGGTGAACAGCGCGCGCGCCACCGAGGCGCGCTGCTTCATGCCGCCCGACAGCTCGGCCGGACGACGCTTCTCGAAGCCGGTCAGGCCGACCAGCTTGCACAGCGCGAGCGCGCGGTCGATGTCGGCGGCCGAGGCCCGGCCCTGCATGAGCCGCGGCAGCATGATGTTCTGCTCGATGCTGAGCCAGGGCAGCAGGCGGTGGTCCTGGAACGCCACGCCCATGCGCGGCGCCTGGCCTTCCCGGCCCCAGTCGATCCGGCCCTCGGTGGGCTCTTCCAGGCCGCACAGGATGCGCAGCAAGGTCGACTTGCCGCAGCCCGAGGGTCCGACGATGGCGACGAACTCGCCCGCGCCGATGGACTGGCGGATGCCCGCCAGGGCCTGGACGGTACCCGACTTGGTGTCGAAGCGCTTGGACACGCCATCCACGCGGACCACCGTTCCGCGGCTGGCGTTCAGCGCATGCACGTTACCGGCCGGCGGTACCGCGCGCACGATGTTGTCAGCCATTGGCGGCCTCCCAGATGTCGTTGGTGTACAGCGGCTTGGTGGTCGGCTGCTTGAGCAGGCCGGCCTGGCGCAGCAGCGACTCGCCCTCGGTCCACTGCGCTTCGTTGCAGCGCAGGACCTGCTTGGGGTTCGCGGTCGCCCACAGCTCGCGGTTGGCGCGCATGTCGGCCAGCGCGATCGGCGTGTTGTCCGACCCGGGGATATCGTACTTGCCACGCATCAGGGCCACGGCCTTTTGCAACGCCGCGTCGTCCATCGCGATCAGTTCCTGGGCCGAGCGATAGGCGGCACGCAGGAAGGCCACGAACGCGTCCTTGTTGGCGGCCAGTTCGGCTTCCTCGGCCAGGTAGACCTGCCCCGGCACGCCGTCGTCCATCTGCATGGTGGAGACGGGGAAGTTCTGCGCGGTCAGCCGGATGGCCGAGCTGGCATTGCCCAGGAAGCCTTGCACGCGCTTGGACTGGATCATGCCGAAGGAGGCGGCGGAATCGGCTACCCGCTCGCGGCGCACCGACTTGGGATCGACCTTGGCGCGCATCAGCATCAGGTCCAGCGTGGCTTCCATCGAGCCGCCGGCCGACTGCACGCCGATGACCTTGCCCGCCAGGTCTTGCGGCGTGCGGATCGGGGCGTCCTTGGACGAGATCACCGCGAACGGCGAACGCTGGGCGATGGTGGCAATGGCGATGACCGGGGCGTTGCTGTTGACGCGCGCCATCATATAGTTGGCGCCGCCGGTGCGGCCGGTCTGCACCTGCTTGGCAGCGGTCAACTGCACGACCTGGGCGGCGCCGCGTCCGGCCTCGACCTTCAGGTCCAGGCCTTCCTTGGCGAAATGGCCGGCCACCGATGCGTACAGCACCGGCGAGAAGGCCAGCGAGAACGACGACGGCGTCAGGAAGGTCAGCTTGCCCTTGCCCTGGGCGTGCACCACGGACACCAGGCCCGGCAGCGGCAGCAGCGTGGCGGCAGCGGCAGCAGCGCTGCCGAGGAATTCACGACGTTTCATGAAAGGACTCCAGTTGTGGCCGCCGGCCATTGCGGCGGCCTGGCCTGGCGCGGGAAGCATCCCGCCGGCATATGAGTGGGAGAAAACCGGAAGGGCCGGTTTGTACCATATATAAAACGATGATTTATATATGGCATAAATACATAGTAGGTCACACTTGGACACGGGTCTATGGGGTAAACCCGAATCAATCAGTCGCATGAATGATCGCCCGGTACCCGCAATCCGTTACCGACCTGACGCGGAGCTTGCCGCACCACCGGCCCGAGACCGACTAAAATCCCGGCCATGAATATCGTATTGAACGGGGAACCGCGCACCATCGAGGCAGCCTCCTCGGTGGCCGATCTGATCCAGGCGCTGGGCTACGCGGGCAAGCGCGTGGCCATCGAGCGCAACGGCGAGATCGTCCCGCGCAGCGCGCACCAGCACACCCTCATCGCCAATGGCGACCGGCTCGAAATCGTCGTCGCCGTCGGCGGAGGCTAGGATCACGATGAACATGACCACTCCTTCTCCCGCCCTGCCCATTCCGGCCGATCCGGCCCTGGCCGGCGGCGAACTGCCCAAGGCCACGCGGCCGGGCACCCACATCCGCAGCTTCGTCCACCGCCGCGGCCACATCACGCTCAGCCAGAAAGAAGCGCTCGAGACCCTGACCGACACCTGGTCCCTGCCCTACACGGACCGCCACATCTCGTTCGCCCAGGTGTTCGGCCGCGAGGCGCCCACCGTGCTGGAGATCGGCTTCGGCATGGGCGAGACCACCGAGCGGATCGCCCTGGCCCAGCCCGAGCGCAACTTCCTGGGCGTGGAAGTGTTCAACGCCGGCGTGGGCGCCATGCTCCGGCGCATCGAGGATTCGGGCCTGCGCAACGTGCGCATCGTCCAGCACGACGCGGTGGAAGTCATGCGCGACATGATTCCGCCGGCCTCGCTGGCGGGCGTGCACATCTACTTTCCCGATCCCTGGCCCAAGAAGCGGCACCACAAGCGGCGCCTGATCCAGCCCGCCTTCATCGAGCTGCTGGCCAGCCGCCTGGCGCCTGGCGCCTATCTGCATTGCGCGACCGACTGGCAGCCGTATGCCGAACAGATGCTGGAAGTGCTGAGCGGCGAGTCGCAGTTGTGCAATACCTGCGAAGGCTATGCCGAGCGCCCGGCCTGGCGGCCGCAGACCAAGTTCGAGACCCGCGGCCTGCGGCTGGGCCACGGCGTATGGGACCTGATCTTCGAACGCCCGCCCGCCTCCCGCTATTCTCCTCGCGCCGATGCCTGACCGCCACGCCCGGACCTGAAGGAACCGCGGCGATGATACGGTCCATCTCCCGGGGACTGGCGGTATTGCGCGCGATGAACGCGCGCATGCATTCCACGCTGGCGGACCTGCACCGGGACACGGGCCTGCCCAAGCCCACCGTCTTCCGCATCCTGGAAACGCTGCGGGATGAAGGCTATGTACGCGAGGTCGACGCCCGCGGCAGCTATCAATTGACCGGCAAGGTACGCGACCTGAGCGACGGCTGCTCGGAACGGCTGCTGATCGTGGACGCGGCCATTCCCTGCATGATCCGGACCACGCGCCGGATCAAGTGGCCGCTGGGGCTGTCGACCCTGGACGGCGACCGCATGGCCGTGCGCTACAGCACCATGCCCTACAGCCCCCTGGCCTACCTGCCCACCACGTACGGGCGCCGCCATCCGATGACGCAATCCTCGGTCGGGCTGGCCTACCTGGCCTTCTGTTCCGAACCCGAACGGCGCTTCCTGCTGCCCGAGGGAGCCCCGGCGGAACTCCAGGCCGTCCTGGACGCCACGCGGGCCCGCGGCTACGCGGTCCGGCAACCCACCGCGGAGTGGGAAAGCGCGACCTGCGCCGTGCCGGTGGCCGAGGACGGCGAACTGCTGGCCGTGCTGAGCATGACCACCTTCGGCTCCACGATGACCCGGGACTTCCTGGACCGCCACATCCCCATCCTGCGGCAGACCGCCCTGGAGATCCTGGCGGCCCATGCGCCGCTGCGGCACATGGATCAGGCCGACGAAGGCCCCAGCGCGCCGGTGCCGGCCAACGCCTCGATCTCTTCCGGCGAATAACCCGCCTCGGCCAGGATCTCGGCGCCGTGTTCGCCCAGCTTGGGCGCCGGCCGGGATGGCGCGTCGTCCCGGCCGCTCATGCGGGTGGGATCGGCCAGGTCCCACATCTTCCCCTCGGTGGGATGATCGACTTCGCGCAGCAGGCCGGAAGCCACGATGTGCGGATCCGAGCGCAGGCTGTCCAGCGTGTTGTAGGGCATGGCCGGAATGTCCGCTTCCTTCAGCAGGGCCAGCCACTCGGCGGTCGTGCGGCGAGCGATCGCCTCGGCCCGGATGCCGAAGTACTCGCGGCTATGGGCGGCGCGGGCCTGCTTGGTACTGAAGCGCGGATCGGTCTGCATCTCGGGATGCCCCATGGCGCGCATCAGCGCGAAGGCCTGGGCATCGGTGTTGGTCGTCAGGCAGACGTAGCCGTCCGACGTCTTGACGGGACTGGCCTGCGGATCGATCAGGCGCAGGTCGCCGGGCGGAGACAGCGGCGGCTCGAAGGTCGCGCCGTACAGATGCTCGCTCAGCATCAGGGCCGCCATGTTCTCGAACATGGGCACTTCCACGCACTGGCCTTCGCCGGTGCGCTCGCGCTGGAACAGCGCCATCATGACGGCATTGAGCGCCATCAGGCCCACGGTGCGGTCGGCCACGACGTAGGGCACGTAGCGCGGCTGGCCGGTCGCCATCTCGGACAGCGCGGCCACGCCCGCCCCGCCCTGGATGATGGAATCGTAGGCGGGCGTGTCGCGGTACGGCCCCGGGCCGAAGCCCACCATCGCGCAATACACCAGCCGGGGGTTGGCGCGCGCCACGCTGCCGTAGTCCAGCCCCAGGCGCTCGACCGCCTGCGGGCGCATGTTGATCAGCAGCACGTCGGCGCGCGCGACCAGCCGCATCACGGCCTCGCGGCCGCGCGGCTGCTTCAGGTCGAGCACGATGCTGCGCTTGCCCCGGTTCAGGTGCATGAACTTGCCCGACATGCCGGGCGTGGGGGAAGGCCCGGCAATCCAGCGGATGACGTCGCCGTCGGCCGCCTCGACCTTGATCACGTCGGCGCCGTGGTCGGCCATGATCTTGGCGGCATACGGCCCGACCACCGCCGAGGTGAGATCGAGGACACGAATGCCGGACAGGGCGCGCCGGGCGCCGGAAGCGGAAGGATCGGACATGGCGGAAGGCCGCGCTGCGCGGCCGGAAACAAACGGATCCGCGCAGCATAGCCCCGCCGGACCGCGGCGTGACGGGCTTTCTTCGGTTATTTCGGCACGCGAAACGGCGGCCCCGCCGTTCCGGTCTCGTCCCTTAGTGGGCGGCCCACTGGATGGTGCTCAGGTCCACGCCGTCCTGGTACATCTCCCACAGCGGGCTGAGCTCGCGCAGCTTGGCGACCTTGCCCTTGATCAGATCGACGACGAAATCGACTTCCTGCTCGGTGGTGAAGCGGCCCAGCGTGAAGCGGATGGAGCTGTGTGCCAGTTCGTCGCTGCGGCCCAGGGCGCGCAGCACGAAGGAAGGCTCCAGCGACGCCGAGGTGCAGGCCGACCCCGACGAGACGGCGACGTCCTTGATCGCCATGATGAGCGACTCGCCTTCGACGAAGTTGAAGCTCATGTTGAGGTTGTGCGGCACGCGGTGTTCGAGGCTGCCGTTCACATAGACTTCCTGCATCTCGGACAGTCCCGCCAGCAGCCGGTCGCGCAGCTTGCCGACGCGCGCCGACTCCAGCTGCATTTCCAGCCTGGCCAGGCGGAAGGCTTCGCCCATGCCGACGATCTGATGCGTGGCCAGCGTGCCCGAGCGCATGCCGCGCTCGTGGCCGCCGCCGTGCATCTGCGCCTCGATGCGCACCCGCGGCTTGCGCCGCACGTACAGGGCGCCGATGCCCTTGGGGCCGTAGAGCTTGTGCGCGGTCACCGTCAACAGGTCGACCGGGAAGGACTGGACATCGATGGGTACCTTGCCCGCGCCCTGCACGGCGTCGCAGTGATACAGCACGCCGCGCTCGCGACAGAGCTTGCCGATGGCTTCCACGTCCTGGATCACGCCGATCTCGTTGTTGACCAGCATGACCGAGACCAGGATGGTGTCGGGGCGGATGGCCGCCTCCAGGCGCTCGAGCGGCAGCAGGCCGTCCTCGTCCACGTCCAGGTAGGTGGCCTCGAAGCCCTGGCGCTCGAGTTCGCGGAAGGTGTCCAGGACCGCCTTGTGCTCGGTCTTGACGGTAATGATGTGTTTGCCGCGCTCGGCGTAGAAATTCGCCGCGCCCTTGATGGCGAGGTTGTTGCCTTCGGTGGCGCCCGAGGTCCAGACGATCTCGCGCGGATCGGCGTTCAGCAGCGCCGCGACGTGGCCGCGCGCGGCCTCGACCGCTTCCTCGGCCTCCCAGCCATAGGCGTGGCTGCGCGAGGCGGGATTGCCGAACTTCTCGTACAGATAGGGCACCATGGCGTCGACGACGCGCGGATCGACCGGCGTCGTGGCGCTGTAGTCCATGTAGACGGGAAGGCGCATGGGGGCTTGGGGCATGTTTCGCTCCTGGAACGTGCGGTATTGCAGATGGCCGCCATAGTAGCCTGCCCCTCCTTCCCATAAGGTAATACCCCGGCTGCCAGCATTGACACCCGGGCCCGCGGCCTAGCCCAGCGACGCGACGAAGCGACGCTCCCATTCCTCGCGCGGCATGAAGGTCGGGTCCTGCCGGCACAGGCGTTCGGTCTGCTCCAGCAGCACGGAATCGGGCAGGTCCAGGTCGAGCGGATCGCCATGCGGCTGGGCCACGTGGTAGGGAGTATCCATATAGACCTCGACGGTATTGCCCTCGATGTCCGAAAAATAGATGGACAGCGCGTTGCCGTGGTTCAGGCCGCGCATGCCGGTCGCGCCCTGGGCCAGGGCATCGCGGTGGATGCGCCGCAGGTCGTCGATGGCCGGCACCTTGAACGACATCTGCATCACGGTGCTGAAGGTAGCGTCCGCGGGCCGGCCCGATGCCAGCACGAGCTGATGGTGCTGCTCGGGCCGCGCGCTCAGGAAGACCAGGGTGTTGCGGAACGTGGATCCCTCGCCCCGGTCGGTCTCCTTCAGGCCGAACACCCGCGTGTAGAAAGCCACCATGCGCTCCACGTCGTGCACGTAGATGCCGAAATGGGACAAGCTGGGCAATGCCGATACCGCCATGGGTTTCTCCCTTATCCGTCCATCGTCAGCGCAGGCCGTCGTGGCCCTGTACGTCCCGGGCAGCCAGCCCGCCCAGCCGCGCATGGACGCGCCCTCCCGTGGCCATCGCCAGGCCGAACAGGATCTCGTCGCGCCGCGGTGCATCCCACAGGGTCATCTCGGCCACGCCGAAATGGCTGCGCACGAAGGCTGCCTGGGTATGGCCCAGCGGGATCATCAGCCGCGTTCCCGCGTGGCCGATGGTCTTGGCGGCGGGCACGATGGCCTTGCGCTCGCCCAGCACTTCGCGCATGGCCCAGCCTCCCGCCTCGTGCCAGACGGCGCCGTGTTCCAGTTCACCATCCTCGCCCACGATCGCGCCCTTGCCATAGGCTTGCACGTTCGCGGCCCCGCCCAACGCGTCGGCCAACTGGCGCGACAGGTTGCGCCCCAGCTCGCGCAGCGCCTGCATGAAGGGCAGCAGGTCGGGCTCGTAGCGGCCTGCGTAGGGGTTGGCGACCACGGCCAGCGCCGTGCCCACCCGCAGCGGCGTCGCCGCCGCGGGGCCGCGTTCGTGCAGGATGGTTTCGATGGACAACTGGGTCTTGCGAACGGCAACGAGCGGCATGAGGATTCCTAGGGTGTCAGGGGATCAGGATGATCTTGCCTATGGTTTCGCCGGCGTCGAGGATGCGATGGGCATCCCGGACGGCGTCCAGCGGCATGCGGGTGGCCGCGGGCGGCGTGATGCGCCCTTCGGCCAACAGGCCGATCAGGCCTTCCGTGGAGGCGCGCCGCGTGGCGCGATCGTGGTCGAAGCTATGGATGGAGAAACAGCGCAAGGCCAGGCTGCGGCCCACCAGCTTGCGCAGCTCCCCGAAAATCTCCGGCTGCGGCGGTCCGCCCACGATGTTGTAGGACACAGCCATGCCGAAGGGAGCCAGCGCGTGCAGGCAGTCCACCAGGATGCCCGCGCCGATGTGATCCAGGGCCAGGTCCACGCCTTCGCCGCCGGTCAGCGCCATGACGCGCTCCGGGATGGACTCCCGCAGGCGATCGATCACGTGCGCGGCCCCCATGGCGGTGGCGAAGGCCGCCTTCTCGTCGGAACTGACCACGCCGATGACCTCGCTGCCCTGCAGCCGGGCCAGCTGGATCACGGCCGAGGCCACGCCGCCGGCGGCGCCGGTCAGCAGGACGCGGCGCGCCCGTACACCGGGGTTGCAGCGATTCAGCAGCGCATCGGCCATCAGGAAATTGGGCAGGCTGAGCGCGGCCTCGAAGGAGATCGCCGCCGGCAGTTCGAACGGCGCATCGGCCGGCACGCAGATCGCTTCGGCATAGCAGCCGCCGCGCTGGACCAGTTCCCGCGCGCTGACCAGCACGCGCCGGCCGGCCAGTTCCGGCGCGACGCCTTCGCCCACCGCGTCGATCACGCCGGCCATCTCGCCCCCCGGCGTCGCCGGCAGCGGCGGCATCCATTTATAGGTGCCGTTGCGCATCAGCACGTCGGGGCGGCCCACGCCGATGGCGCGCGCCGCGACGCGGACCTGGCCCGGCCCGGGCACGGGCGCCGGCACGTTGGCGATGACGAGCGCGTCGGGCCCGCCGGGCTGGTGGATCTGTACGAGTTTCACGGTTCCATGCCTTGGAGTCTAGGAGTGGCCGCAGTTTAGAGCCGGGGTATGTTCTTGTCCCTGGCCACGGCCAGGTAGCGGTCGATCTCGCCGGCGATGCGGCGCTTCATCGCATCCGGCGAACTTGGCGCGACCGCGCCGCCCATCTGTTCCAGCCGGGACTGCACCTCGGGCGCCGCCAGCGCCTTGCGCAACTCGGCGTTCAGGCGGTCCACCACGGCGGCCGGCGTCCTGGCCGGCGCGGCCAGGCCCGCCCACGAACTGACGTCGAAACCCGCGAAGCCCGACTCGTCCAGCGTCGGCACGTCCTTCAGGCCACTCCAGCGCTCGCGGCTAGTGACGGCCAGCACGCGTACGGTCCCGGCCTTGAGCTGCGGCACGGCCACGGTGGCCGTGTCGATGACGAAATCCACTTCTCCGCCCAGCAGGCCGGTCAGCGCCGCGGCGCCGCCGCGATAGGGTACGTGCAGCAGCGGCACGCCCGCCTGCGCGGCCAGCAGTTCGCCCGTCAGGTGCTGGGTCGTGCCCACGCCGGCCGATCCGTACGTGACGCCGCCGCTGCGCCGCTTCATCGCTTGCAGCAGGTCGTCCATGTTCCGGTAAGGCGCATCGCGCTTGACCATGATGAAGAACGGAAAATCCATCACGGTCGAGATCATCGAGAAATCGTTGACCGGATCGAAGCCCAGCTTGTCGCTCAGCGCGCCTGCCACGCTGTGGCCGCCCATGAGCATGACCAGCGTATGGCCGTCGGGCGCCGACTTCGCCACCGACTGCGAGGCGATGTTGCCGCCCGCGCCCGTGCGCGGCTCGATCACGACGGGTACGCCCAGGTTCCTGGACAGCTCCTGGCCGACCACCCGGGAAATGATGTCGGCGTTGCCGCCCGCCGCGTAGCCATGCACGATGCGCACGGCCTGCCCCGGCTGCGGGAAATCGCCGGCGTGCGCGGTCCCCGCGGCGGCCAGGCAAGCGCCCGCCGCCACCCATCTCCACATGCGCATGATGTCTCCTCCTGGTTCTTGTAGGAATGGATCGGGCGCCGGCTGCGCGGACGGCGCCCCGGGGGCGCTACTCGTCCATGACCGGGTTCACCAGTTCTCCGATCCGGGTCACTTCGATGCGCACGCTGTCCCCCTGCTTGAGCAACAGCGGCGGCGTGCGCTTGAAGCCTATGCCGCTGGGCGTGCCGGTCGCCAGGATGTCGCCCGGATTCCAGGGCAGCGCCTGCGAGACATAGGCGATCAGATGGGGAATGTCGAAGGCGAGCTCGTCGAGCCGGCCTTCCTGGACTTGTTCGCCGTTCACGTAGGTGCGCAGCTCCAGCTCGCGGTAGTCGGCGATCTCGTCGGCCGTCACCATCCAGGGACCGAGCGGCCCGCTGGCGGCGAAGTTCTTGCCCATGCCGTATTGATGGGTGTGGAACTGCCAGTCGCGCACCGACGCGTCGTTGAAGATGGTGTAGCCCGCGACATGGGACATGGCGTCGCCGGGCGCGATATGACGTCCGCCCTTGCCGATCACCACGGCCAGTTCGCCCTCGTAGTCGAACTGGTCCGACACGCGGGGCCGCCGGAGCGGCTGCCCGGCGCCGATCAGAGTGTCGGCGAACCGGTGGAAGATGACCGGATGCTTGCCGACCGTGCGGCCGGCCTCGGCGGCATGGGCCACGTAGTTGATGCCCACGCAGATGATCTTGCTGGGCTCGGGAATGACGGGCATCAACTGGACCTCGGCCAGCGAGCAATCCGCCGCCAGCCGCGCCGACAGCGCCCGGGCCTGATCCTGCATGCCGCGCGCCAGCAGCGTGCGCAGGTCGGGAGCGTCCAGCCGCCCCCCCAGCTCCACGATGCCGCCGTCCTTGACCACGCCGTAGCCGGCCCGCCCATTCCTGAGGAAAGAAACGAATCGCATGCATGCTCCTTTTTTATGCATATTTTTATTTATTATGCATAAAACTCGGTTTGTGCGCAACATCCGTTTCTGGCATAGTCGCCGCATGATCCAGGAGACCCCCGCCGCCGAGGCGCTGCCGCTGACCGAGCAGGCTTATCTCGCCCTGCGCCGGGCCATCGTGCGCGGCGACTTCGAGCCGGGACAGCGCCTGCGCGTGGAAGAACTGCAACGTCGCTTCGGGCTCAGCAGCAGTCCGCTGCGGGAAGCCCTGAGCCGGCTGGTGCAGCAGGGATTGGTCCGGACGCTGGAGAACCGCGGCTTTCGCGTCGCGCCCATCCATGCCGACGCGATGCGCGACCTGACCCGCCTGCGGCTGATGATCGAAACCGAGACCCTGCGCGACGCCATCGAACACGGCGACGACCTCTGGGAAGGCCGGGTCGTGGCGGCCCACCACAACCTGGCCCTGGTCGAAAAGCGCCTGGCGTCCGGCCCCGTGGTGCTGGACGACGACTGGTCCGACCGCCATCGATCCCTGCACCTGGGCATCTATTCGGCTTGCAGTTCGCCGCTGCTGCTGGGGCTGGTCGAGAACCTGTTCGACCAGGCGGAGCGTTTCCGCCGCTTCTCGGCCCGCCACCGACAGACCGACCGCAGCAAGAACGACGAACACCAGCGCATCGTCGACGCGGTGCTGGCGCGCGACACCGACCGCGCGGTCGAACTGCTGCGCCGTCACATCGGCGGCACCGAGCGCAACGTGCTCGACGCCCTCCAGGCCATGGAGACCGCGCCCGCCTCCTGACGGCCGCACGCTAAACAAACCCAAACACCGCGCCATGCGTTGCGCAAATGCCTCATAGAATCACGGCGCGATTGCGCACGAAACGCAGTGGGAGCATGCTCCGCGTGCTACTCGACCATTGCACGACATGGGGGATATATGAGCAAAAAGCTTTGCGCGGAATTCCTGGGTACGTTCTGGCTGGTATTGGGTGGCTGCGGCAGCGCGGTCCTGGCCGCGGCGTTTCCGGAGCTGGGCATAGGATTCGCCGGCGTCGCGCTGGCCTTCGGCCTGACGGTGGTAACCATGGCCTACGCGGTCGGACACATCTCCGGCGGGCACTTCAACCCGGCGGTCACGGTAGGCCTGGTCGCCGGCGGCCGTCTCCCGGCCAAGGACGCCGTGCCCTACATCATCGCCCAGGTCGTGGGCGGCCTCGCCGCCGGCGGGGTCCTGTACCTGATCGCCAGCGGCAAGGCGGGCTTCGATGCCAGCGCCGGCTTCGCCTCCAACGGCTACGGCGAACACTCCCCCGGCGGCTATACGCTGGCCGCGGCGGTCGTCTGCGAACTGGTGCTGACGGCCTTCTTCCTGATCGTGATCCACGGCGCGACCGACAAGCGCGCGCCCGCCGGCATGGCGCCGCTGGCCATCGGCCTGACGCTCACCCTCATCCACCTGATCAGCATCCCGGTCACCAACACCTCGGTCAACCCCGCCCGCAGCACCGGCGTGGCCGTGTACCAGGGCAGCTGGGCGCTGGAACAGCTGTGGGTATTCTGGCTCGTGCCGCTGGTCGGCGGCGCGATCGGCGGACTGATCTACCGGCACCTGCTGGAAAAAGAAACGAACTGACACCGGGCGTTCTCGAAGCACGGCGATAATGGCGGGCGGGGAAGCTTCCCCGCCCTTCGCCTACTTCGGACACCGATGAATCTACGCCTGACCGCCTTCGGCGGATGGAAGCCGCTGTTCTGGGCGGCCCTGCTGGGGATACTCGCGCTATCCCTCCTGCCTTCCGCCACTCCCCTGCCCACCACGGGGTGGGACAAGACCAATCACCTGCTGGGCTTCGGCGTGCTGGCCGCGCTGGCGCGCTTCGCCTATCCCGGCCCCGCGTGGCCGCGCCTGCTGGGCCTCCTGGCCTATGGCGCGCTGATCGAGATCCTGCAATCCATGACACCCGACCGGTCAGCGGAATGGGCGGACCTGTTCGCGGACAGCCTGGGCATCGCGATCGGCTGGTGCGTGGCTTGGGTAGCCACGATCGGATCGCAGCGACGGGCCTAGAGCCTGGGAGTTTCCCTCATAGGAGCACCGGATTCCCTCATGGCTGGACTGGCCGTTGAGGGACGAAAACGCATTCCTATAATGAGACACACCTTGTCCGATATAGCCGGACTCAGCAGGGAGCGATCATGGCGATCCAGGCAGAAGGTGTGGAGCATTACCCGTCGTTCGAACGCATCATCGACATCTGGCTGTCGTTCGTCACCCCTGGCGCCGTCCATTCCGCGCAAGCCATCGCCCGGGAGTTCGGGACCTCGCGCAGCTCCACTTACCGCTACCTGCAGATCCTGCGCGAACGCGGCCTGATCGAGGACGTGGACGGAGCGGGCAACTATCGCCTGGGATCCGCCTTCGTCAATCTCGTGCGCAGTTGCGAGGATCCCAGCACCTCGGCCTCCATCGCCGAGCCCTTCGTACACGAGCTGGCCCTGACGAGCGGTGAAACGGTGCTCTTCACCACGCGCATCGGCGATCGCGTCATCTGCACGGTGGCATTGGAAAGCCGGCAAGCCGTCCGGGTCTCGGTCGATCCGGTCCGCAACGTGCCGCTGCACCTGGGTTCATCGGCCAAGGTCCACCTGGCCTACCTGGAAGAACAGGAACGCGCGCGCGTGCTGCCGCGCCTGCGCGCGGCGCGGCCCGGGGGCAAGCCTTTCGACCCGCAGGCGCTGGAGCGGTCCCTGGCGGCCATACGCGAGCAGGGCTATGCCATCAGCGATGGCGAGATCGAGGCCGGCGTGCGCAGCGTATCGGCCCCCGCCTTCTTTCCATCCGGTTCGCTGATCGGCGCCATCACCCTTGCCGCGCCGGCCTTCCGCCTCCAGGACAAGGTGCTGAAACAGGCCGTGCTGCACGTGGTGGCCGCCGCGCGCCACATCAGCGACGCGGCCTCGGCCACGCAGTCCCGCCGCGCCTCCGCCGCCTGACCCATCGGAGTTGCCATGACACGGATACTGATAGAGAACGGCGTGGTCCTGACCATGAACCAGGCCGGCGACATCCACGAGCGCGGCTGCGTGCTGGTCGAGGACTCCCGCCTGGCGTATGTCGGCCCCCGGGAAGGCCTGCCCCGCGACCTCGAGGCGCGACGCCACGATGCCGCCGGCCACGTGGTCATGCCGGGCCTCGTCAACTGCCACACGCATCTGTGCATGATCTTCGGCCGCACGCTGGCGACGAATACCGACCTGCTGTCCTGGCTGGACCTGCAGATGCCGCTGATGCGCGCGCTGGATGCCGAGGCCATGCTGGCGGCGCAGACGCTGGGTTGCGTCGAGAACCTGAAGAATGGCAACACGACGCTGGTGGAAAACCTGTTCGCCCCCCGGTCGGACTCGGTGTCGCCGGAAGACAGCGCCTTCGCCGCCATGGAAGGCACGGGTGTTCGCGGCGTGGTGGCCCGTGCCTTCGAGGCGATCCATTTCGATCCGGCATTCGTCGAGACACCGGCGCAGCAGGCGCAGCGGGTGCGCAGCCTGCATGCGCGCTGGCACGGCCGTGCCCAGGGGCGCCTGGGGCTGTCCTTCGGCCCGCTGCTGCCGTGGACGCTGGACGAATCCATGCTGCGCGCCAGTCGGGCGCTCGCCACGGAACTGGGGATTAGCCTGCACATGCACGTGGCCGAGTCGCGCGAGTTCAACCGCATCATCGAGCGCCACTACGGCCGGCCGGTGCGCAACGTCGAACTGCTGCACGAAACCGGCTGTCTCGGCCCCGACGTGCAGGCGGTGGGCGTGTCGGACCTTTCCCCCAACGAGATCGCGCTGCTGGCCGAGACCGGCACCTCGGTCGTTCTCGATCCGCAGACCCGGCTCTTCTGGGGCACGGGATTTCCCGCCCTGACGCCATTCCTCGAAGCCGGCATCAACTGCGGGCTCGCCACCAACGGACCCGCCGCGAACTGCGGCCAGGACCTGTTCGAGAGCATGAAGTACGCCTGTGCGACCGCCAAGACCGCGGCGGGAGATCCCCATGCGCTGGACGCGCGGCGGGCGCTGCGCATGGCGACCATCGAAGGGGCGCGCGCGCTCGGCCTGGATCGCCGGACGGGTTCGCTGGAAAGCGGCAAGCAGGCGGACCTCATCACGCTCGACCTGCGCCAGCCCCACCTGGTGCCGGCCTTCGATCTCGAAGCGGCCCTGGTCTTCAGCGCGCGGGGCACGGACGTGCGCGATGCCATGGTGGACGGGGAATGGCTGATGCGGGGCCGCCGCCTGACCCGGATCGACGAAACCGCCCTGCTGGACCGCGCCGAGGAACTGGCCGGGCACGCCCTGGCCAAGGCCGGGGTCCGCCAGCCGCGGCATCGCACCCTGACCTCCCAAGGAACCCCATGATGATTAGGCTTGTTTCCGTCGCCGCGGCGATCGCGCTGTGGTGGCTGCTGTCCCTGGCCTTCACGGCCTCGGTGCTGCCCGGCCCCTTGCTAACGCTCCAGACGCTGGTGGAGAACATCGCCGCCGGCAACGTCCTGGTCCACCTGTGGATGACGCTGGCCCGGGTGACCGCCGGCCTCGCGCTGGCGCTGCTGATAGGCGTGCCCATCGGCGTGCTGATGGGCCTGTACCGGCAGGTCGAGCGAGCCCTGGACCTGTGGGTGATGGTGGGCCTGACCGTCCCCAGCCTCTGCTACGCGCTGGTGTGCTTCATCTGGCTGGGGCTGAACGAGGCGGCCACCATCGTGGCCATCGGCATCACCGCCGCTCCCTCGATCGCCATCAACCTGTGGGAAGGGGTCAAGAACATCGACACCCGGCTGGTGGCGATGGCCCGCGTGTTCGAAGCCGATCGCTGGACCGTCTTCCGGCGCGTGGTCCTGCCCCAGGTACTGCCCTATGTGATGGCCTCGGTGCGTTTCGGCCTGGGGATCATCTGGAAGATCGCCGTGCTGGTCGAACTCATCGGCCGCCCCAACGGCGTCGGCTTCCAGCTCTTCTACTGGTACCAGCTCGCGGACATGCCCCAGGTGCTGGCGTGGACGCTGCTGTTCACCATCGTGATGCTGATCATCGAACTGGCGATTCTCAAGCCGATCGAGCATCGACTCTTCTCCTGGCGCCCGAGGGTGGAACTATGAACGATGTCGTCTTCTCCGTCCGCAACCTGGTCAAGGAATTCCCGGGCCGCGACGGCGCGGCGCCGCTGCGCGTCCTCAAGGGCCTGGACCTCGTTGTGCACAGGAACGAGTTCATCTGCATCCTGGGCCCGTCGGGGTGCGGCAAGTCCACCTTCCTGAACATCCTGTCCGGCCTCGATCCCCGCTACAGCGGCGAAATCGACGTGGGCGGCCGCAAGTTCAAGGCGGGCAAGCCGCCGCTGCGCATCGGCTATCTGTTCCAGGAACCCCGCCTGCTGCCGTGGCTGACCGCGGAACAGAACGTGGACTTCGCCATGCGCAGCTGCCGCATTCCCGCCGCGCGCCGGGCCGAGCTGAAGGACCGCCACTTCCACCTCACGCGGCTGGATGCGTTCCGCGGCCACTACCCCCACCAGATGTCGGGCGGCATGTGCCAGCGCCTGGCGCTGGTGCGCGCGCTGTGTGTCGAACCCGACGTGCTGCTGATGGACGAACCCTTCAGCGGGCTGGACGAGCTGACCGCGCGGCGGCTGCGCGTGGACCTGCTGGACATCTGGCGCGACACCGGCAAGACCATCATCTTCGTGACCCACAACTCGTACGAGGCCTCGTTCCTGTCGGACCGCATCCTGATGATGTCCCAGGGCGAAGTGCAGCAGGAAATACCCATAGACGTAGCCCGGCCGCGGGACTACGACGACCCCGAGATCTTCGAGATCAACCGCAGGGTGGTGAAGCTGTTTCTCGAAGTCGCGGAAGCCGCGGCGCCTGCCACGCCCTAGCTCCGGGCGTATCCGCCGGCTCGGCCGGCCCATCATCTTCGTCAAGGAACTGGCATGTGGAAATCGCTCGCAATTCGACTTTGCCGTCTGGCCCTGCTCGCCGCGGCAACCTGGTATCCGGCCGCGCAGGCCGCCGAACCGGTCACGATCCGGCTGGGCGACCTGGCGCAGTCGGTCAACGGCATCGCCTCCGGGGTCATGGTGTCCCAGGGCATCGACAAGAAGTACGGACTCAAGGTGGAGTACTCGGTCTACCCCACCCTGGACGGCCTGTTCACCGCGATACGCGGCAAGCAGGTCGACGTCGGCTTCGGCGGCTGGACGGCCTTCGCCCAATTCCGCAGCAAGGGCGTGCCGGTGACGATGCTGTATCCGGTGGGCCGCGGCGCTTCGCTGGACGTGCTCGTCGCCAAGGATTCCCCCATCCGTTCGCTGGCCGACCTCAAGGGCAAGCGCATCGGCTCGTACGCGGGCGCGGCCGGCACCGCGACGGTGCTGCTGCGGGTACTGACCAGCAAGTATTTCGGCTATGACCCGGGCACCGGTGGCCAATTGCAGTATGCCGGCCCCGGCCTCCTGCCCTCGTTGCTGGAAAAGGGGGAGATCTCGGCCGCCCTGCTGTTCGATCCGCTGGCGGCCAAGGCAATCGCCTCGGGCAAGTTCCGCTCCATCGGCAACCTGGCCGACGTCTACAAGGAGAAGGTAGGCGAGGACTTCCTCTGGACCGGCTATGCGACCAATGACGATTTCATGAAGGCCCGTCCCGAGGCGCTGGCCAATTTCGTCCGCGCCTGGATCGAGTCGGTGAACTACGTGAAGACGCATCCCGAGGTATTCGTCGCCTACGGCAAGCAGTTCGGCTTCGACGCCAACAACGTGCGCATCCTGCAGGAACGGGTGAACGCCGACTACGTGCTGACCTGGAACGACGAGTACATCCGCTACCTGGGGAACTTCGCGCGCCTGTCCAACGAGGTCATGGGCGCCGGCTTCCTGGACAGCGTTCCGCCCGCCGCGTTCACCACGCGCTTCGTTCCCAAGTGACCCATCCTGGACGATCCCATGGCTTTTGACGACCTGCCCGCCCAATCCCCCATCTATCCCGAGGAAGCCGAGACCTACGCCCGGCAGGCGCTGGCGCTATCGCGGGAAGCGGCGGGACGCACCCGCTGCGTGCTGGACCTGCCCTACGGCAGCGACTACTGGCAGAAGGTGGACGTCTACCAGCCCGACCAGCCACTGGACGGCCTGCCCGTGCTGGTGTTCGCGCACGGCGGCGCCTGGAGCCATGGCTACAAGGAATGGATGGGGTTGATGGCGCCCGCCATCGTCGCTACGCCGGCCATCTTCGTCTCGGTCTCGTACCGGCTCGCGCCCGGCGTCCGGTTTCCCGCTCCGCTGGACGATTGCGTGGCCGCCCTGCGCTGGGTCCACGACCATATTTCGGACTACGGCGGCAGCCCGGATCGCATCCACGTGGGCGGGCATTCGGCCGGCGGGCACCTGTACGCGCTGGCGACGCTCAGGCACGACCTGCTCCGGCGGGCCGGCCTGCCGCCCGATACGATCAAGGCCTGCTTTCCCGTCAGCTCGCAGTTGAACCTCGTCTTCGACGCGCCCGAACCGGGCAGCGGAGAAGCGCGCATCTACGAGGTCTTCCTGGCCCAGGCGGAAGATGCGCCGGCGGCCAGCCCCCTGCACCAGATGGAAGGCAACCGCACGCCCTTTTTCCTGAGCCATGGCGAACGCGATTTTCCGCGCATCATCGCCAGCAACCTGCTGGCCGCCCAGACTCTGGCGCGCCAGCCCTCGGGCGTGACGAGCGAGGTTTATCCGGAGCACGGCCATTTCGACACGGCGCTGGGACTGGCGGACCCGGCCCACCCGTGGGTGCGGAAGGTCTCGGCCTGGCTGCGCGACGGCACCGCGCCCCGTTGCTCCTAGTCCAGCGGCGCGTAGGCCACGGCCTTGATTTCGATCAGCAGGTTGGGATGGGGCAGTTGGCGCACGGCCACCGTCGTGCGCGCGGGGCCGTCGTAGCCGAAGAACTCGTTGTAGACCTCGTTGTAGCCGGCGAAGTCATCCATGTCGACCAGGAACGTGGACACCTCGACCAGATCGGACAGGCTCGCTCCCGCCTCCTGCAGAATGGCGGCGATGTTCTGGATGACCGCGCGGGTCTGCTCGCGGATGTCCAGGCGGACGCCGTCCGGCAGGATCTCGACGCCGGCATGGGTGTTGTCCGGCCGGCGCGAGCTGGTCCCGGACACGAACAGGAAGGGACCGGCCCGCCGGAAATGCGGGTAGCGGCCGAGCGGAGCCGCGCGGCCGGACACGACCGCGGATGAAGAAGATGCCATGAGGGGACTCGCTGCATGAAAGCCCCTCGCGGCATGCCGCGAGAGGCCGGGCATAGCCCTAGTGCTGGAACTCGACGACCGCCGCGCCGCTGCCGAAGGCCGGGCCGTAGGCATGGGTGCGGGCCTTCTTGTACTGCCCTCCCAGCGCTCCCAGCACCCAGTAGAGATGCTTGAAGCCCATGTCGGCCCGGGCGGACTGCGCGTAGTCGGGCGCCTTCTCCCGTACCTCGGCCACGTCGCCGCGCTCCAGCAGCGCCAGCATCTCGCGGTTGGCGCGGTCTTCTTCGTCGTTGACGATGTGGTCGGTGGCGATGTCGATGTCCTGGCGGAAACTCGAACCCGATAGGCCGCCGACGCCGATCACCGCGATGCGCTTGCCTTGCGCATCCGCCGCCTGGGCGGCCAGGCGGCCCAGGTTTTCGGTGGTCTGCCCGTCGTGATAGAGGTTGTTGGACGTCAGCACCACCGGGATGTCCAGTCCCCGCAACAGGAAATGCGTGGCAACGATGCTGCCCGTGTCGATGGGGAAGGCGTCGTAGTCCACTTCGCGCGATCGCACGCCGATCTGCGCCGTGGACGCGATACACGCCTTCGCCAGGTCGGTATCGACGCGAAGGTCGAACGGCAGTTCGCCATACTCGTGCCAGTTCTCGTCCACGTGCGAGCCCTGGATGCGGCCGCGCGTCTGCCACAACTGGTCCAGCACGGCGATCCATTGCGTGGAATAGATCAGCGCCACGTCGGGCTTGCTTGCGGCCAGCGCCTGCCCCGCGGCTTCATAGCCGCGGGCGATGGCCTCCCAGGGAGGATTGTCCCGCCGCAGCAGCGGCAGCGGCGTTCCCGGCACCAGAAATGCGCTTGCTATGGGCATGTCTTTTCTCTCTTCAGGGTTGCCGGTATCAGGCCGCGGCCTTCGCCGGCGCATCGGCCAGTCCGGCCTCGACCAGGTTCCATTCCATCACGGCATTGCCGGTGCCGATCACCGTGCCGTAGCCATGCAGTTCGCCGGGAATGTTGGGGTATCCCATGGCCGCGAACATCCAGGTGAAGGCGCCGGACTTCACTTCGGCGAAGGCCTCGTCGATGAACTGGGGCTGCAGCTTGAAGTACTCGTCCACCTCGCCCCGGCGCAGCATGTCGATGACGCGCACGTCCCACTTGTAGCCGTCGAAGCGCTCGGGGTGTTCCCGCGTCATGTCCTCCGGCAGCTCCGGTTCCTCGTGGAAATGCCAGTGCGACAGCGTGTTGGAGGCCAGCAGCACGGCACGCCGGCCGGTGCGTTCGATGGCGCGGCGCGTGGCCTTGCCCAGGAGGTCCATCTCCTGCAAGCCTTCCTTGGTATTCAGGTAGTACGGCGAATTGTTGGCGGACAGGCCCACGATGGGGATGTCCCACTGCGGCCGCATCATGTGCAGCGTGGTGATGGTGCCGTAGTCGACCCGGAAATTGGGGTTGCGCATCATCTTCGCCACCAGCCCGGCCTCTCGCGCCTCTTCGCAGCAGGCCTCGGCCAGTTCGACGTCGACGTCCAGCTCGAAGCTGTAGCGGAACAGGTTGGGGAAAATGGGGTCGACCGATTTTCCGCTCAGGTGCGGCACGCCCAGGAAGTGATGGCCGACCTGGGTCATCCAGTGGGGCGAATGGACCAGCAGGACATCCGGCTTGAGCGCTTCGAGCGAGGCCCGGGCCTTTTCGTACGCCCACCGCAGCGGCTCCCAGCCGCCTTGGGAACGTGGTTCGTTCTGGGGGGGATTCTCGCCGTAGACCAGGTGTGGGGGATGCGGGGCGAGGTAGCCGCCGACAATGGAGCCTTTCATACGACCTCCTTCTTGGAACCGGCGCGCGGCGCGCGTCCGGGTAGCCCATTCTTTCCCGGGTGCGGGGAAAGGACAATGCCGAGTCTGTCATGGCGGGACTGGCGTCCCGGTTTCGATGCTGCGTCGCAGCGCCGGCAGCCGTGGATCTGATCTTTTTCCATACCGTCTCCTTTGATTACCGATGAAACGCCGGCCTGGGGCCGGCCTACCAGACACCGATCCGGATACCGTGCGCCGGCTCGATGGTGTCCCGCGAGACGACGATGCGCGTGGACGGAACGGTCAGGCTGGTCTTGCGGTGCCGCAGCCAGTCGAACAGGTACTCCTTGTGCAGGGCGAGAACGCCGGTATGGCCGGGGTTCGCCGCGACGTCCCGGAACTCCATCGGGTCTTCCTGCATGTCGAAGAGCTGAGGCGCGAACCCTTCCCAGTAGATGTACTTCCAGCGATCGCTCCTGACCATGTAGCCCCGGCAGCGGCGGGCGTCACGGCCCAGCAGGACCCGGGCCTCGCGGAAGGCATAGTCCAGCTCGCTGACCGCGGCGAACCGCCACGGCGCGCCGGAGCCCCCGCGCGAAAAGGGCAGCAGCGACATGCCTTCGATCACGTGGTCGGTGCCGGGCACCTCGAACGCATCGACCACCGTCGCCAGGAAATCGATGGACTCGACCGGCCGGTCCACGTTCAAGCCCCGGGTGTCGGGCCTGGCCCGGGGATCGACCATGATGAGGGGGATGCGGGCCGAGGGATCATGGAAAAGATCCTTGTCGCCCAGCCAGTGATCGCCCAGGTAGTCCCCATGGTCGGACGTGAAGACGATCAGCGTGTCCTCGTACTGGCCGGTGGCGCGCAGCGCTTCGAGCAGCCGGCCGAGATGGTCGTCGATCTGCGTGACCAGGCCCATGTAGGTGGGCTTGACGTGCGATGCCACCTTTTCCTGCGAGAACGCCGACGACTCGCCGTGCCGCAGATAGGCGCCATAGACGGGATGCGGATCGTCGCGCTCCGCGTCGTCGCGGCATGCCGGCAGGCAGTCCTCCGGGCCATACATGGCGTGATAGGGACTGGGAGCGATGTACGGCCAGTGGGGCTTGATGTAGCTGACATGCAGCAGCCACGGACGCCCCTGCTGGCGGCGGATGAAGTCGATCGCCACATTCGTGGTGTAGGCCGTCTCGGAATGCCGCTCGTCGACCCGGGCGGCGTAGTGCGCATTGCGCATCTCCCAGCCGCTGGCCGGACGGCCCGCTTCGTCTTCACCGGCGATCACGAAATCCGACCAGGGATCGGCCACGTCGTATCCCGCGGCCCTGAGGTACTTCGTATAGGGATGCTCGGGCCCCGG
The DNA here is from genome assembly GCF_003854895.1 of Pigmentiphaga sp. H8. Lineage (NCBI taxonomy): Bacteria > Pseudomonadati > Pseudomonadota > Betaproteobacteria > Burkholderiales > Alcaligenaceae > Pigmentiphaga > Pigmentiphaga sp. H8. Next base: position 4,575,819 of record NZ_CP033966.1, read on the forward strand.
ATTGGCATGTCCCTCGTAGCGGTCGACCACCAGGAAGCCGCCCTCGAGCACCGGTGCCGCCGGCGGCACCTGCGCGCCCACGCGTCGCAGGCCGTCCAGGTCCGGCGCGAAATGCGTCTTGCCGGCCAACGCCACTTCCACCCCGCGGGGCCGCAGCCAATCCCCGATCGTCGGCTGCCCGATCGACAGCGGCATGAAATTCCAGATGGCGCCGTGCGAGGTCATCGAGCGCCCGGTATAGAAGGACATGCGCGACGGGCCGCACGTCGGCGCCGAGCAATAGGCCCGCGTGAATCGCACGCCTTGCGACGCCAGGGCATCGATGTTGGGGGTCCGGATCGACGGATGGCCATAGCAGCCCAGATAATCGGCGCGCAGCTGGTCGCACATGATGAACAATACGTTGCGGACCGCCGCCGGCGCCGCGATGCTCTCGGGGCGGGTCATGGCGCTTCATCCTCGTCGGGCCGGGCGTCGAACTCCATGACGTTGCGCTTGATCGTCCGGATCACCTTCATCAGGACCGTCATTTCCGGTGGGGAAATATCGGCCAGGAATATCTGGTAGTAGCCCAGCACCGCCGGCAGCGACCGTTCGAACAGGCTGCGCCCCTTCGTCGTCACGTAGACCATGGTCTGGCGCTTGTCCTCGACCCCGTGGGACCGCGTGACAAGGCCGTCTTCCTCCATGGCATCGAGCAGGCGGCTCAGGTTGGAGCGCTCGATGACGGTGGTCTCGGCCAACTCGGCCACGCTGCGCCCGTCCTGGTCGGAAAGCACGCTGACCACCCGCCACATCAACGGCGAGCAATCGAACGGCTTGAGTATCTTCGCCATGTTGTGGACGTGCTGGCGGTCGATGGCCAGCATGTAGTGCATGGGCCAGTCGGCGACATGGAACAGCTCCGCTTCCGGCGTTCCTCTTCGTTCCTGCTTGTCTGGAGCGGGTATCAAGATCTTTTCCTCCGACGTGGCGGTGCGCCACTCGCTTGTTGAATCCCGGGCCCTACCTCGCCATCAACCAACGCGGCAGCCCGGTGGCGATGTCCGGCACGAGCATGACCATGAACAGCATCAGCAGGCCGAACAGCACGTAGGGCACGGCCGCCGCAAAGATATCCGTGGTGCGGATGTGGGCCGGGGCCACGCTGCGCATGGTGAAGAGCAGCATGCCGAACGGCGGGGTCAGCAGGCCGAGCTGCATGCATATCAGGTACATGACGCCGAACCACAGCGGATCCCATCCGAAGTGCGCCACCAGGGGCATGAAGAACGGCAGGGTCATCAGCATCATGCTGATCTGGTCGACGAAGCATCCCAGCACCAGGAGTATGCCCATCATGACGGCCAGCACGAGCCAGCTCGACAGGCCCGATCCCTGGACCAGGCCGACCAGGCCGTTGGTCGCGCCGGAGAACGCCAGGATCTGCGAGAACGTCGTGGCGCCGATGATGATGAAGAGAATCATGCCGCTGATGGCGGCCGTGCCGGTCAGCGCCTTGACCAGCATGCGCCACGACAGGCTGCCGTACAGCGCGCACACGAGCACGGTGCACAACGCCCCCAGCGCGGCGGACTCCGTTGGCGTTGCCCATCCGGCGGTCATCGAGGCGACGACCACCGCGAAGATGGAAACCAGCGGCGTCACGTGCACGATCAGGGGACGCCACCGCTCCCAACCCGCTACCTCTTCCCGGACGAAGCTAGGCGCGAGCTCGGGATTCATCTTTGCACGCACGACGATGTACAGCACGAAGATCGCCGACAGCAGCAGGCCCGGCAGGACACCCGCCAGCAACAGTCCCGAGATCGAGATATTGGCCAGGCTACCCAACAGCACGGTCAGCGCCGATGGCGGTATCAGCATGTCCACCGCGCCGATGGCCATGATGGGCCCCATGGCCATGCGGGGATGGTAGCCGCGCCTGAGCATCTCCGGCAGCAGGAGGCTGCCGAGCAGCGCGGTGGTGGCCACGGTTGCCCCCGAGATGGCGGAGAACACCGTGCCGGCCACGACGGCCACGATGGACAGCCTGGCCGGAACACGGCGCACCGCCCGGTCGAACGCATCGATGGCCTTCATGGCCAGGCCGGTATGGAACAGCACCTCGCCCATCAGCAGGAAAAAGGGAATGGGCGTGAGCGAAAAGCTGGTGACCGACGCGACGCCGTTGCGCACCACCATCATCATGCCCGGCACACCGCCGAGATAGACCAGCGCACCGACCAGGTTGATCGCAAGGAAGGCGAACCCGGCCGGCACCCCGACCAGCAGCAGTACGGATAGCAGCCCGAACAACAGCGTGAGACTCTCCCACCAGTTCATAGCACGCTCTCCGGCTTGAGTATCGAATCGCTGCCCTCGTCACTCGTCCGTTCCCCCACCACGGCCTGCCTGCCGCACTCGATGGCCAGCAGCGCGAAGCACGCGGGAAAGGGAATGTAGATGAACCACTCGGGAAAGACGATGCTCTTCATGACGACCGCTTCCGCCTCGTACGCATCCAGCATCACGGCGATCGAGTAGTAGGCGATCACGGTGCTGACGACGCAGCCGATCACCGCCGCGACCCGGAAGATGGCGAAGCGGATCCGCTCGGACAGCGCATTGAGCACATCCAGGCGGATATGCTGGCGGTTGTACATGAGCCATGGCGCGGCAATGCACGTGGCCACCGGCAGCAGGTGCTCGGTAACGTCCATGGCCCCCGCGAACGACGGCATCCCCAGGTTGCGGGCGACGACGTCGTAGCTGACCAGGATGACCATGCCGCCCAGCAGCAATCCGGCGACCAGGCCGAACGCATTCAAGATCCACACATAGATTTTCACGGTCGCCCCTTGCCGCTTTCAGGGCGCCATCATCTGGCGCAGCTTGGGCCCGTGCTTGGGACTGGCGCTCAACACCGTCGCCCAGCCCGCTTCCTGCGACTTGGCCAGGAAAGCCGCCGAATCCGCGTCGGACAGCCTGATGGGCTGTATGCCGGCCTCGGACTGCTTCTTGATATCGGCGGCCGCGTCGCGCAGCGATGCGTCCAGGGACATCTTCTCCAGCCAGGCCACCTGCTTTTGCAGGAAGTCGCGCTGCTCCTGGGTCAGGCTGTCCCACCGCCGGGCGCTGAACTGGATGCCCAGCTCGAGCGTGTAGAAACCGGGCTCCAATCGATACTTCGTCCTTTCCTGCCAGCCCAGGTCGAAGATGCCGATCGCGGGCCAGCCGTAGCCATCCACCACCCCGCGCTCCAGGCCGGTGTAGACCTCGCCCGGCGCCATCTGGACGACCCCCGCTCCCAGCTTGACGAAGAAGTCCCGGAAGATGGGCGTGATCCGGATCTTCAGACCGGAGAGATCGGGCTTGTCTATCTTCTTGTTCAGATAGATGTGATAGGGAATGCGATCGCCGGTACGCGCGAAGTAGTACAGCCCCTTCTGCCGCATGATCGAGTTGAGATAGTCGAGGCTGCCGTTCTTGCGGATTTCCGAGAAAGGCAGGGTCGCGTAATTCAGCGCCAGTCCCTCCGGAACGATGCTTGCCGTGAACGTGGCCGTGGTGTTGGCCAGATCGATCACCCCGTTGCGCAGCGCGGCCCCCTGCTCCATGGTCGGAATCGCCTTGGGTCCGCCTATGTACTCGATCCGGACGATGCCCTTGCCTTCCTCGTTGACCTTCTTCACGAAACGCTCGAAGTTCCTGGAAAAGTAGGTGCCCTCTTGAAAGGCGCTTACCGCCTTCAGCACGACCTCTGCCGCATGGGCAAGCTTGGGTACGGTTGCAACGATCAGACAGACGGCCAGGGGTAGTGCTCGCATCGCTCTCATGATTGCTCCACGTCGAAACAAAGGTGCGACTCAGAAGCCTGGAACTGCCGGCTCACTTGAAATTTGGTGAATTTTCACGGTCTTATTATTTATCAATAGCTGAACAAGTCAATAAATTCAGCCATTATTCTGGTGAAAACACCTAGAAACTCGTGAATAATCAATCAAAATTACGTGATTATTCACGCAATAATTGACCGCGAGCCGATGCCGGACGCACGAACGCGAGCGCATTCCCGGGAGGGGAAAGACGGTATGGGGAACGAGGGGGGAATTGGTGGGCGGTACTGGTTTCGAACCAGTGACCCCTGCCGTGTGAAGGCAGTGCTCTACCACTGAGCTAACCGCCCGAAGAGAACCTTCGGTTTTGACTGCCGCAATCGCGACAGCCCATGACTATAGCATATCTTTTTTATTCGGTGGGAAGCGGCGCCCACTTGCGCCACAGGGTCTGGCCCTTGGATTCCTTGTCCAGGCCCGCCAGATAGTCCTGGTGGGCAGCCAGGTCGCTCTCGTCCACCGGCACCACCTGCAAGACCGAGGTATCGAAGGCGCCGAAACTGGTCGTGGCCTGCCCCCCGGTATCGCCCAGGTCGATCACCAGGCTGTCCTGGCCGCGCGTCATGGCCAGCCAGACCTCGGCCAGCAGCTCCGAGTCCAGCAAGGCGCCGTGCAGCACCCGGTGGGCATTGGAAATGCCGTAGCGATCGCACAGGGAATCCAGCGAGTTGCGCTTGCCCGGGTGCAGTTCGCGCGCGTGCATCAGCGAATCGACGACGCCCGCGCACTTGTCGCGGAAGCCGCCGCGCTGCAGCCGGGCCAGTTCGGCATTCAGGAAGCGGATGTCGAACTCGGCGTTGTGGATGATGACGTGGCCGTCCTGGATGAAGTCCAGGAACTCGTCGACCTTGTCCTCGAACCGGGGCTTGTCGGACAGGAACTCGGTGGTCAGCCCGTGCACTTCCAGGGCGCCCGGATCGCTGTCTCGGTCGGGATTCAGGTAGGTGTGGAAATGGCGCTGCGTCACCCGGCGGTTGACGATCTCCACGCAGCCGATTTCGATGACGCGGTGTCCTTGGAGCGGATCGAGGCCGGTGGTTTCAGTATCCAGGACGACATAACGCATGCGGGGGCACCAGAGAGAAATTGCGGAGGCCCCTAAGTTTAGGATATTTGGCTGGCCGAGTCGTCGGCAACCGCTTGCGGCCGGCGGGGCCCCACCCCCCTCAGGAGCTGACGTAGCCGGTTTCGGCTGCGCCGAAACTTCCCGCGCCAGGCAGGCAAAACGGGGCGGGAGTGAACTCGCGCGGGGACAGTCCCCCGGACTGTCCCTACTGCCGCGCTCAAACATGCACGCCCTTGCTTCCCCGTTTTGCCTGCCTGGCGCGGCGGCTCCGAACAGCCCCTGAGGGGGGTGGGGCCCCGCCGGCCGCAAGCGGTTGCCGAGGACTCTTGCTTCCCTAGCCCACCGATTCCGGGGCCGCCGCCACGGGGGCGGAGTGGGAATCCGTCTCCAGCGGATGTTCGCCCACCGGCAGCGGACGCTTGCGCTTGCCGGCCACCAGCGCATACACGCAGGGCACGACGAACAAGGTCAGTACCGTTCCCAGGCTCATGCCGCCCACGATCACCCAGCCGATCTGCACGCGCGATTCTGCGCCCGCGCCCGTGGCCACCGCCAGCGGGACGGCGCCCAGCACCATCGCGCCGGTCGTCATCAGGATGGGCCGCAGCCGCAGCACGCTGGCCTCGGACACCGCCTCGATCAGTTCCTTGCCCTGGTCGCGCAACTGGTTGGCGAACTCCACGATCAGGATCCCGTGCTTGGTGATCAGGCCCACCAGCGTGATCAGGCCGATCTGGCTGTAGATGGACAGCGTCCCGCCCGAGAACCACAGCGCGAGCAGCGCGCCCGTCATCGACAGTGGCACCGACAGCATGATGATGAACGGATTGCGCCAGCTCTCGAACTGTGCCGCCAGCACCAGGTAGATGAAGGCCACCGCCATCGCGAACACCAGGTAGATGCTGCCCGACGAATCGCGGAACTCGCGCGACTGGCCGTTCAGGTCGGTCTGCGCGGTGGCGGGCAACACGCGCGCGGCGATGCCGTTCATTACGTCCAGCGCCTCGCCCAGTGCGTAGCCCGGCGCGAGCGACGCCGAGATCGTGACGGCGCGCATGCGGTTGAAGTGGTTCAGCGTCTGCGGCGATACGCCCTCGCGGACGGACAGCAGGTTGGCGAGCTGCACCATTTCGCCGTTGCGGGAGCGCACGTAGATGTCGGCGATGTCGGCGGGATTGGAGCGGTCGCGCGGTATCACCTGCACCAATACGTCGTACTGCTCGCCGTTGTCCTTGAAGCGCGTCACCTGACGGCCGCCCAGCATGGATTCGAGCGTGCGGCCGACGCGGTCCACATCGACGCCGATGTCGGCCAGCTTGTCGCGGTTGACCTGCACCCGCAGCTCGGGCGTGTTCAGGCGCAGGTCGGTCTGCACGTTCTGCACGCCGGGGTACTTGGCCAGCTCGGCCAGGAAGGTGTCGGCCATCGTAGCCAGCTCGGGATAGGACACCTGGCTCATGATGACGAATTCGATGGGCGAGGAGCGGGGCGACTGGCCCAGCGACGGCGGATTGGAGGGGAAGGCCTGCACGCCGGGCAGCGCGGCGAACTTCGGCTGGAGCGACCGCGCGACCTCCTGCTGGCTGCGGGTGCGCTCTTCCCAGGGCTTGAGCCGCAGCACGGCGTTGCCTTCGGTCACCACCGGGAAGCCGGCCACCGCCTGGTAGGCGGCCATCTCGGGGATGTCCTTGTAGATCTCCTCCATGCGCTCGAGGTAGCTGGTGGTGTAGCCCACCGTGGCGCCCTGCGGCGCGACGATACGGCCGTAGATGACCCCGCGGTCCTCCACCGGCGAAAGCTCGCTCTTGATGGTCTTGAACAGGGGCGCGCTGCACGCGCCCACGGCCAGGCCCAGCACCACCACCCATCCGCGATGGGCCAGCGCGAACGACAGCGCGCGGCGGTAGCCGCGCGTCAGCGCGTTCAAGCCGCTTTCGATGAAGTTGTACAGCCAGCCGTGCGACTCCTGGTGGCGCAGCATGAGCGAGCACATCATGGGCGTGAGCGTCAGCGCGACGAAGCCCGACACCAGCACGGCGCCCGCCAGGGCCAGCGCGAACTCGATGAACAGGCGGCCGGTGCGGCCGGTGGCGAAGGCCAGCGGCGCGTACACAGTGACCAGCGTCAGCGTCATGGCGATGACGGCGAAGCCGATCTCGCGCGAGCCCAGCAGCGCGGCCTGCATGCGCGACTTGCCTTCCTCGATGTGGCGGAAGATGTTCTCGAGCACGACGATGGCGTCGTCCACCACCAGGCCGATGGCCAGCACCATGGCCAGCAGCGTGAGCGTGTTGATCGAGAAGCCGAACGCATACATGAGCGTGCAGGCGCCGATCAGGGACACGGGAATGGTGACGATGGGGATCAGGCTGGCGCGCAGGTTGCGCAGGAACAGGAAGATCACCAGCACCACCAGCACGATGGCCTCGCCGATGGTGTGGAACACCGACTCGATGGACTTCTCGATGAAGACCGAGGTGTCGTACGCCATGTTCAGCTTCATGCCGCTGGGCAGCGTGGCGTTCATTTCCTCGATTTCGGCGCGCACCGCCTTGGACAGGTCCAGCGGATTGGCCGTGGACTGCTTGACCACGCCGATGTTCAGCGCCGGCCTGCCGTTGAAGCGCGAGGTCACGCGCTCGTCCACCGGCCCCAGGCCCACCGAGGCGACGTCGCCGACGCGCACGCTGTAGCCGCCGACGTTGGCGATGATGACGTTCTCGAACTGCTCCTTGGTTCGCAGGTTGGTGGCGGCGACGATGGAGAACTCGCGCGCCCTGGACTCGATCCGGCCCGAGGGGATCTCGACGTTCTGCTTGCGCAGCGCGTCCTCCACGTCCTGGACGGTAAGGCGGTAGGCGGCCAATTTCCCGCGATCGACGTTGATGCGCATGGCCGGCAGGCGTTCGCCGAACACCCGCACCTCGGCCGCGCCCGGCAGCACGGACAGCCGGGGCTTGATGAAGCGGTTGATGTAGTCCGAGGTTTCCATCGCCGACAGCGATCCGGACTCGACGGCCAGGTACATGACCGGCTGGGAGTCGGCTTCGACCTTGGCGATGATGGGTTCGTCGATCTCGTCGGGCAGGCGGCCGCGCACGCGCGCGACCTTGTCCCGCACGTCGGCCGCTGCCGAATCGGGCGAGATCGACAGGCGGAAGCGGACGTTGATGTTGCTGCGCTCGGACCGGCTGGTGGAGGTCATGACTTCCACGCCTTCGATGCCCGACAGGGAATCCTCGAGCGGCTTGGTGATCTGGGATTCGATCACCTCGGCCGACGCGCCCTTGTAGACGGTGCTGACGGACACGACCGGTTCGTCGATCTGGGGATATTCACGCACGGTCAGGCGGGAATACGAGATCAGGCCCACCAGCAGGACCAGCAGCGACAGCACCGTCGCGAAGACGGGCCGCTTGATGCAGACTTCGGACAGGACCATGTGCCGGGCCTCAGAGCGCCGACGCCGTGGCGCTGGCGAGCTTCACCGGCACGCCGTCGCGCAGCTTCTGCGCGCCGGCCACCACGATCACATCGCCCTCGGCCAGGCCGGACGTGATCTCGACCATGGCTTCGCGCCGCTGCCCGACCTCGACCTGCACCCGCTCGGCGCGGCCGTTCTGCACGCGGTAGACGAACTGGTCGTCGCCCACCGGGACCAGCGCCGCCTCGGGCACGGCCAGCGCCTGGGAAGGCGTGTCCAGCAGCAGCTTCACGCGCGCGAACATGCCGGGGCGCAATTGGCCGCCGGGGTTCTTGACCTGGGCGCGCATGACGATGGAACGGCCGCCGGTATCGATGAGCGGACTGATGGCATAGACGGTGCCGCCGAAAGACTTGTCGGGCATGGCATCGAGCGATACCTGCAGGGTCTGGCCGGTTCGGGTCTGCGACAGGTAGATTTCCGGGATGCGGAAATCCACCTTGAGCGGATCGATGGCCTCGAGCGCCACCAGGTCCTGGCCCACCGCGACATAGTCGCCCGTCGACACGTTGCGCAGCCCGATCACGCCGCCGAACGGGGCCCGGATGTCGTTCTTGTCCAGGCGGACCTGGGCCAGCACCATGGCGGCCTGCTGCACCTTCATCGCGTTGTCGGCCTCGTCCTTGGCCTGCTTGCTGATGAAGCCCTTCTGCTGCAGCTCGATGGAGCGGTCGTAGTTGCTCTTGGCCAGCGTGAAATTGGCGCGGGCCTGCTCGAACTCGGCGCGCGGCACGGAATCGTCCAGGCGTATCAGCACCTGGCCCTTGTTCACCCGCTGGCCCTCGGTGAACCGGATCTCGCTGATGCGGCCCGCCACTTCGGGGCGCAAGGTCACGGATTCGTTGGATCGCAGGCTGCCGACCGCGGTGATGCCGCGCTCGAACGGCCGGCGCGCGACCTTCTGGACCTCGACCAGAATGGCCTGCGGTCCGGCGGCCCTGGCCGCCGGATCGGGCGCCGTGGCCCGCGGAGCACCGCCCGCCGGGGCGCCGGTGCCGAACAGGCGGGGGGAAAAATAGCCGACTCCCGCCCCGACGGCGAGGGCAACCACCACGACGGGGACTAACGAACTCTTCTGCATACTATAGCGAGCGGAAAGCGCAACAAGGTGTATCGCCCACTTTAGCATCGGACCATGACGATTGCGCGGGATCTCGCGCTTTCGGAGCCCCGCGTAAACCCTCGTTTTCCGCTACTCGACCTTGCCTATCCGGCGCACGGCCTCGGCCAGCACCTTGGCATCGGCCTGCCAGTAGGCGGCGAACTCCGGCGCGTCCAGGTACATGACCGGGCTGCCCGCGCCCTGGATGGTCTTCAATACCTTGGGATCCGTGGCTGCGGCCTTGGCGGCGGCGCGCAGGCGGTCGACCACCGGCGCCGGCGTGCCGGCCGGCGCGAACACGCCGGACCACTGCGCGAACCGGACCGGGTGTCCCAGTTCCGTCAGGCTGGGAACGTCGGGCAGGGACTCCAGCCGCCCCGTGCCCCAGTGCGCCAGGGCCCGGACCTTGCCGCCCTTGATGTGCTGGAGCACCGAGGCCGGCCCCGTCGACAGCGCCTGGACCTGGTCGGCAAGCAGCGCCACGATGGCCGGCCCGGCGCCGGTGTAGGGCACGTGCAGCAGGCGCAGGTTCGCTTCGTTGCGCAGCATCTCCATGGGCACGTGCATGGTGCCGTAGTTGCCCGAGGACCCATAGGCCACGCCACGGTCGCCCTTCTTCTGGGCGGCGATGAATTCCTGCGCCGTCTTCCACGGGCTGTCGGACCGCACCACCAGCACGGTCGGATCGGCCGTGAAGCGGGCGATGGGGGTGAACTGGGACAACTGGTACATCGGCTCCCTGCCCAGCAGCTTGTCGGCCTCGGGCAGAATGGAGATGGACGACAGCGCCATCATGATGGTGTAGCCGTCGGCCGCCGACTTGGCGACATGCCCCATGCCGACGCCGCCGCCGGCGCCGCCCCGGTTCTCGACCACCACGGCCTGGCCCAGGAAGCGGCTCATGGATTCGGCCACCGGACGGGCGACGGTGTCGGCCACGCCCCCCGGCGGGAAAGGCACGACCATGGTGATGGGCCGGGTCGGCCAGGAGTCCTGCGCGGCGGCGGGCGCGCCGCCAAGGACGGCGCAGCAGGCCGCCCAGACCAGCAATGTGCGTTTCATGTCGTCTCCTCGTTTCCCTACGGGTTGGCGCCCGCCCCCGTGTGTCCGGGGATGTCGGGCGGCGCGCGGCCTGCGCCGCGCGCCTTCAATCGACGGCGTTCTCCAGCACGCCTATGCCCTGCACTTCGATGCGGATCACGTCGCCGCGCTTGACGAAACGGGGCGGGTTGAAACCTATGCCCACGCCCGCCGGCGTGCCGGTGGCGATCACGTCTCCCGGCTCCAGCGTGATGCCGGACGAGATGGTCGCGATCAGCGTCGGAATGTCGAAGATCAGTTGCCGGGTATTGGCATCCTGGCGCAGTTCGCCGTTGACCCAGCAGCGGATGTCCAGGTTGGCGGCATCCAGCTCGTCGGCGGTGACCAGCGCCGGTCCCATGGGGCAGAAGCCGTCCAGCGACTTGCCGAGGAACCACTGGCGATGCAGCTTCTGCAGGTCACGCGCCGTGAAGTCGTTGACGATGGTGTAGCCGAATACGTGCTCCAGCGCACGCTCGCGCGGGATGTTCCGGCCCGGCTTGCCGATGACCACGGCCAGTTCGGCCTCGTAGTCGAGCTGGGAGGTGACCCCTTCGTGCGAGGGAATGGCCGCGTCCGGCCCGATCACGGTGTTGTACCCCTTGGTGAACACCACGGGGGCTTCGGGCGCGTGCTCGCCTTCCTTCGCGCTGGAATCAAAGCCCGATTTGCTGAATTCCGCCGCATGCTCGAAATAGTTCTTGCCGACGCAGAAGATGTTGCGCCGGGGGCGGTCGATGGGCGCCAGCAGCCGCGCGCCCGACAAGGGCCGTCCGGCCCCGCGCGTGGCCAGGCTGGAACGGATCCGGTCGAAATCCTGGACCAGTTGGACCATGTCGCCGGAGAATCCGGGAACGAGGTCGGCCAGCGGCCAGTAATGCCGCATGTCGGCATCGGCAAGGGCGATGGCGGGTTTGCCGTCGGCGATCAGGTGGACGAATTTCATGATGCGTTAACAGATCCAATTGGTAAATTCATATACCAATATAAAACCAAATTGGATCTTCATCAAGCGTGCGGCCCCACTTTATTTGACCAATTGGTACCATTGAATTAAGGTAGCGGCAGAACGAGGGACAGCCACCATGGACGAATCCGCAGCGCACAGCCCCATTTCGCGCGCCCCCGGGGCCAAAGAGCTCATGCACCACCTGTTGGGGGAGATATCCAGCGGCAGGCTGCACGTGGGCGTCAAGCTGCCGCCCGAGCGCGAGCTGAGCCAGCGCTTCGCGATCTCGCGCGGGTCGGTGCGCCGCGTGCTGGCCGACCTGCGCACCCGCGGACTGATCATCCAGTCCGTGGGCAGCGGCACCTTCGTCGCCGAAGGCGCCCAGGCCCTGGCCGGCGGCCCCTCGCCCGCGCCCGAGGTCAGCACCAGCCCGGCCGAACTCATGGAAGCGCGGCTGCTGATCGAACCCCTGATGCCGGCCCTGATCGCCCGCAACGCCAATGCCGCCGACTTCGCCCGCATGCAGCAATGCGTGGAGGAATCGGAAATCGCCGCCAGCATCGAGGCCTTCGAGCACTGGGATGGCGAACTCCACAAGTCCTTCGCCGAAGCCACCCACAACTCGTTCTTCCTGCAGATCCTGGAACTGACCAACCGTGTCCGCGAACAGGGGGAATGGGGCCGCTTGAAGCGCCGTTCGCTCACGCCGGAGCGGCGGGTGCAGTACCAGCGGCAGCACCGCGCCATCGTCGAGGCCTTGAAGGACCGCGACGCCGCCCAGGCGCGCGAACTCCTGCTGGGCCACCTGCAGCAGATCCGGCAGAATCTGTTCGACGCCTGACGCCCGGCGGGCGGCCTACCGCGAGGGCTCGCGCCCGGTCCGCAGCGGGTGGACCTCCCGGGCCGTGGCCACCGCGGCGCGGCGCGGCGCCTTCTGCTTTTTCCAGGCGGGACCGATCAGCCGCATGCCCACCGTGCGCTTGACCGCGGACACCACGTACAGCCCGCCGCATACCGGCCACCAGCGCTCGCCGGCGCTTTCCATGAAGGCGTAGCGGCGCAGCCATTTCTCGGTGCGGCAGGCCGGCGCATAGATGCCGAAGCGGCCGCTCTCGACCTCGAACGACAGCAGCTTGAGCCAGTCCTTGATGCGCGCGGGAGACAGCGGCTGGATGCCGGGCGGCAGGAAGGACCGGCGCCGGCCCAGCAGGCGGCCGGCGCCCCACAGGCTCCACGGATTGAAACCGGTGATCACCAGGCGGCCTTCGGGAATCAGCACCCGTTCGGCCTCGCGCAGGACCTGGTGGGGGTCGTCCGAGCACTCCAGCGTGTGGGGCAGGACCAGCAGGTCCAGGCTTTGCGAATCGAACGGCAAGGCCTCCAGGTCGGCCACCACGAACGCATTCCAGCGCGCCCGCTGCGGCTCGGACGGTATCGCGCCGGCGACGTAGCCCTTGAAGGGCATGCGGTTGGCGCGCAGCGCGTCCAGTTCGGCCAGGCCGGCCTGCATGGCATGGAAGCCGAATACGTCGGACACCGCCTCGTCCAGCCGCGCCTGCTCCCAGGCGAGCGCGTGGCGGCCGGGATCGGTCGCCAGCCACGCGGCAAGCTCTACAATCGGAGAATCCTGGACGTCAGACGGCAGCATCGGAATGAAAGACTCGAAAGGAAGCAAACGATCGGCCGGCCCGCAAGATGCCGGCCCGGCGGCCGGCATAACCGGCATCCCCGCCTTCAATGACAACTACCTGTGGTTGATCCGGCAGGGCACGCTGGCGGCCGTGGTGGACCCCGGCGATGCCGGTCCGGTCCTGGCCTCGCTGCAGCAGCAGCGCCTCCAGCTTCGTGCCATTCTACTGACTCACCACCACAAGGACCATGTCGGCGGTGTCCTGGAGCTGGTCGAACGCACCGGCGCCACGGTATTCGGTCCCGCGGGCGAGAAACTGCCCCACTGCGACCGCCGCCTCGCCCAGGGCGACCGGGTCACCCTGCCTGAACTGGATCTGGACCTGGAGGTGCTGGACGTGCCGGGGCATACCGCCGGCCACATCGCGTATGCCGGCCGCGCGGCCGGCGTCGAACCGCTGGTGTTCTGCGGCGACACGCTGTTCGCCTCGGGATGCGGCCGCCTGTTCGAGGGCACGCCGCAGCAGATGAAGGCCTCGCTGGACAAACTGGCGGCCCTGCCCGCCAGGACGCGCATCTACTGCGCGCACGAATACACCTTGTCCAACCTGGCCTGGGCCACCGCCGTCGAACCCGACAACGCGGCGCTGCACGTATGGCACCAGCAGGCGCGCCACCTGCGCGAACAATCGCAGCCCACGGTGCCCACCACGCTGGATCTGGAACGCCAGGTCAATCCTTTCCTGCGCACCGCCGTTCCCGAGGTGGCGGCGGCCGCGGCGACCCATGCCGGCAGGCCGATGGCCGACGCCGTCGAGGTTTTCGCCGCGCTGCGCGAATGGAAGAACGACTTCCGGTAGAGCACGCCGCATCTTGCCCCGATTTCCGTTCAATGCCCGCCAAAAGCTTCGAATTTGTAAAGCGGGTTGACGGAAACCATTCTCGATTCGTACTATGCCGCGCTAAATGCACCGTGAGTCGCGCCGGTCCCCCGAGCCGGGGCCCTGTGCCCCTTCCCGGAATCCCCGCGGCTCCAAATTGAAACTGCCTCGCTGGGCCCCGTCCTCCGGGACGAGGCCCAGCGAGGCATGTGGTCAAGGACACGAAACATGCTATTGCGCCCCCGCGGCGTCTGGAATCTGCGGGCGGGCGTCCGCGATGGTCGTCCAGCCTCCCTGTACAAAATCCTGATCGCCGGGTGCGTGATGGTCCTGGCGGGCTGCGCTTCGATGGAACGCCCCGCGGCAACCGGCCAGGACATGCAAGGGGTGGCGACCGCCCCCTCCACCGGCGCCAACAACCCCGCCGGCTTCTCTTCCTCCCCGCGAGTCTCCCAGGCACCCCGCCCCGTCGGCCGGCGCATCGACTCGCCCCTGAGCCTGCACACGCCCGATGACGGCCTGGAACCGCGCATGGTCGACCTGACCGTGCAGCCGGCCGATATCTGGACCCGTATCCGGCGCGGCTATGCGGTGCCCAACATCGACACGCCGCTGGTCAAGGAATGGGAGAACTTCTACGCCTCGCGCCCGGACTACATCCAGCGGACGGCCGAGCGCGCCGGCAAGTATCTCTATTACATCGTCGAAGAGATCGACCAGCGCGGCATGCCGACCGAACTCGCGCTGCTCCCCTTCGTGGAAAGCTCGTACGACCCCTGGGCGCTGTCGCGCTCGCAGGCGTCGGGCCTGTGGCAGTTCATCCCCACCACCGGCCGCGGCTTCAACCTGAAGCAGGACTGGTGGCGCGACGAGCGGCGCGACCCCATCGCCTCCACCCGCGCGGCGCTGGACTACCTGCAATACCTGTTCGACTTCCACGGCGACTGGCACCTGGCGCTGGCCTCCTACAACTGGGGCGAAGGCTCGGTCAAGCGCGCCATCGACAAGAACACGGCGCGCAGCCAGCCGACCGACTACCTGTCGCTGGACATGCCGGACGAGACGCGCAACTACATCCCCAAGCTGC
The DNA here is from genome assembly GCF_003854895.1 of Pigmentiphaga sp. H8. Taxonomy (NCBI): domain Bacteria; kingdom Pseudomonadati; phylum Pseudomonadota; class Betaproteobacteria; order Burkholderiales; family Alcaligenaceae; genus Pigmentiphaga; species Pigmentiphaga sp. H8. Next base: position 4,590,975 of record NZ_CP033966.1, read on the forward strand.
AGGCGATCAAGAACATCATCTCCAATCCGGCCGCCTACAACATCGCGCTGCCGTCGATCGACAACCAGCCCTACTTCGTCACCATCACCAAGAGCCGCAACATCGATGTGAAGCTGGCCGCCCAGCTGGCCGAGATGCCGCTCGACGAATTCAAGGCGCTCAACCCGTCGTTCAACCGCGGCGTGATCCTGGGCAGCCACGAGCCCACGCTGCTGCTGCCGGCCGACCGCATCAGCATCTTCGAGGCCAACCTGCGCGCCTACAGCGGTTCGCTGTCGTCGTGGCACACGCATGAGCTGGCCCGCGGCGAGACCCTGACCACCGTCGCCCGCAAATACGGCACCTCGGTCGCGACGCTGCGCAAGGCCAACGGCCTGGGCACCCGATCGCGCATCGGATCCGGCGACATCCTCATGGTGCCCACCAGCCGCCAGGCCGAACCCACCCTGGTCGCCAGCGCCGGCATCACCCCCGTGCGCGCCACCGTCCAGAGCAATGGCCGCGCGAAAAAGACCGTCCAGGCACGGACGTACAAGGTCCGCAAGGGCGACACCCTAAGCTCCATCGCCCGCCAGTACGACATCTCGGTCGACCGCCTGCGCGCCCTGAATCGCATCAAGGGCTCGAACATCCCCGCCGGCCGCACGCTGAAGATCCAGTAAACTCGCACCTCCCACGCCCCCATAAGCCCCCAGGCAGTTGCCCGGGCACCGTGGATCCGGCTCCGCCGGTCCACCAGTGCCGCCTCCTGGGGGGCGCGCGCAGCGCGTAGGGGGTACATTCTTTTACAGGGACCCTAGACATGGGCTTTCTCGCCGGTAAACGCATCCTGGTCACCGGGGTGCTGTCCAATCGCTCCATCGCCTATGGCATCGCCAAGGCCTGCCACCGCGAAGGCGCGGAGCTTGCCTTCACCTACGTAGGCGACCGCTTCAAGGATCGCATCACCGAATTCGCCGCCGAATTCGACAGCCAGCTCGTGTTTCCGTGCGACGTCGGCGACGACGCGCAGATCGAGGCCGTGTTCGCCGACCTGGGCAAGACCTGGACCAAGCTGGATGGCCTGGTACACGCGATCGGCTTCGCGCCGCGCGAAGCCATCGCCGGCGACTTCCTGGACGGCCTGTCGCGCGAAGGCTTCCGCATCGCGCACGACATCTCGGCCTACAGCTTCCCCGCCATGGCCAAGGCCGCCCTGCCTCTGCTGCAAGGGCCGGAAGGCAATGGCACCGGTGCGGTGCTGACGCTCAGCTACCTGGGCGCCGAGCGCGTGGTCGACAACTACAACACCATGGGCGTGGCCAAGGCCGCGCTGGAAGCCGCCACCCGCTACCTGGCGACGTCGCTGGGCCCCAAGGGCATCCGCGCCAACGCCATCTCGGCCGGCCCCATCAAGACGCTGGCGGCCGCCGGCATCAAGGACTTCTCGAAGATCCTGAACTTCGTCGAGACCTTCGCGCCGCTGCGCCGCAACGTCACCATCGACGACGTCGGCAACGTCGCCGCCTTCCTGCTGTCGGACCTGGCCGCCGGCGTAACCGGCGAAGTCACGCACGTAGACGCCGGCTTCTCCACGGTAGTCCCCGGTATAGGATGACCCCCCCCTACGCCCTTCGGGCGCCCCCCAGGGGGCCGACGGCGGTGGACCGGCGGAGCCGGATCCACCGTGTCGTGGTCTGTGTCGTCGTTCTCGGTGCGAAGCACCGCATGTTTGCTTTGATCCAGGGTGCCGCGGATCCGGCTTTGCCGGTCCGCCAGCGCCGCCCCCTTGAGGGGGCGCCCGAAGGGCGTAGGGGGTGGGCTTCCCCTCAGCGCGTAGGGGGGATCAGATACACACCCCGGTCTATGCCGTGGCGTTGCAGCTTGTCGTAGAAAGTCTTGCGCGGAATACCCAGGGTTTGCAGGGTGGCCTTGATGTCGCCCTGGTGGCGCGCCAGCGCTTCCCGGATCAGGTCGGCCTCGTAGCGCTCCATGCGCTGCGGCAGGGTCGCCTCGGTCTCCGGCGCTTCGGGCGCCGTCTCTTCCACTCCCAGCACCACGCGTTCGGCGTAGTGCATCAGTTCCCTGACATTGCCGGGCCAGGCGTGGGTCCGCAGGTGCTGGCGCACCGCCGGCGTGATCGCGGGCGGGTCGATCTTGAAGCGGGCCGCCGCGCGGGAAACGAAATAGGAAAACAGCAGCGGGATGTCGTCGCGGCGTTCGCGCAGGGGCGGGATGCGGACGGTCACCACGTTCAGGCGATGGAACAGGTCGGCACGGAACTGGCCGCGCTGCGCCGGATCGCTCAGGTCGGTCTTGGTGGCCGCCACCACGCGCAGGTCGACCGGACGGACCTCGTTGGTACCCAGCGGCGAAACCTCGCGCGTCTCCAGCACCCGCAGCAGCTTGATCTGCGCTGCCAGCGGCATGCTTTCGATCTCGTCCAGGAACAGCGTGCCGCCGCTGGAATGCTCGATGCGCCCGACGCGGCGGCGCTGGGCGCCGGTGAACGCGCCGGCCTCGTGGCCGAACAGTTCGCTTTCGATGACCGTGTCCGGCAAGGCGCCGCAATTAAGCCCGACGAAAGGCTGCGCATGGCGCGCGCCCCAGGCATGCAGGGCCTGGGCCACCACCTCCTTGCCCGCCCCGGTTTCGCCCAGCACCAGGACGTCGACGTCGGCGCTGGCCAGATGGCCCAGTGTCTTGCGCAGGCGCTGCATGGCCGGCGTCTCGCCGATCAACGGCAGGCTCTCGCCCGCGTCGCGGGCCAGCCGCTTCAGCCGGCGGTTGTCCAGCACCAGGCGCCGCTTGTCCAATGCGTTGCGGGCCGCCGTGGCCAGCCGCTCGGCCGGATAGGGCTTGGCCAGGAAGTCGTAGGCGCCTTCGTGCATGGCGGCCACCGCCATGTCGACGTCGCCGTGGCCGGTGATCAGGATGACGGGCAGGTCCGGGTCCCGTTCGCGCAGCCGCCGGAACAGTTCCAGGCCATCGACCACCGGCATGCGCACGTCCGTGACGACGATGCCGGCGAAATCGGCCGGTACCCGCTCCAGGGCCTCGGCGGCCGAGACAGCGGTCTCGACGCGGAAACCGGCCAGCTCCAGGGTCTGCTGGTTGGCTTCCCGCATGGCGGGATCGTCGTCGACGAACAGCACGCGGTCGACGGCGTCGGCCCCCGGCGGCGTGGGATCGGTGGAAAAGGAAGCGTTCACGAAGCAGCCTCGGGAAGACGGATGGTGAAACACGCGCCGCGCCCCGCGGTGTGCACGGACAACGTGCCACCGAAGTCGGCGACGATGTCGCGGCTGATGACCAGCCCGAGGCCGAGGCCGCGCGGCTTGGTGGTGACGAAGGGGGTATAGAGGGCCGCCATGACGCTGTCGGGCAGGCCGGGGCCGTTGTCTCCGACTTCGATGGCGACCTGGTTCGCGTCGCGCGTGGCGCGTATCCATATCCGGGGACCGGACGTCCGCTCCAGCGCCTCGATGGCGTTCTGCAGAAGGTTGACCAGCACCTGCTCCAGGCGCACGCGCTCGGCGCGCACCGCCAGGCCGTCATCCACGCCGGTGCGTTCGAGCGCGATGCCATGCCGGCGCATCTGGGCACCCACCAGCGTCAGCGCGCCGTCGACGGCGGCGGCCACCGGCACCGGGCCGGAAGAAGCGCCGGAGGATTTGCGCGAGAAGGTCCGCAACTCGTCGGTGATGACGCCGATGCGCTGCGTGAGCGCGGCGATCGACGCCATGTTGCCGCGCGCCCGCTCGACGTTGCCCCGGTCCAGGTAGGCGGCCGAGTTGTCGGCGTAGCTGCGGATGGCCGCGACCGGCTGGTTGATCTCGTGCGCCACGCCGGCGGTGATCTGGCCCAGGAAGGCCAGTTTGTTGGCCTGCACCAGTTCTTCCTGCAACTTGTGCAGTTCGGCTTCGGCGCGGCGCCGGTCTTCCATCTCGGCCCGCAACTGGTCATTGGCGGCCCGTAGCTCGCCCGTGCGCGCCGCCACGCGCGACTCCAGTTCCTGGCGCGCGGCAGCCTGGGCAAGCACGAGATCGTGGGCGCGGTGCCGGCGATGCAGCCAGATCCCCGCCACGAACAGGGCGCACAGCACCAGCAGCGCGGCGGCCACTCGGGCCGATGCCGCCGCGCGCGCCATGGCCTCGCGGGTCGCGCCCAGCAGGTGGAACTGCCACGGCGTACCCGGCACCGGCTCCTGCACATGCACGTATTCCTGTTCAGCCCGCCCGGGCAGGCTCGCCACCACCTGCCCCGGGCGGTCCGGGGCGGCCCGCGCCGGCAGGGCGGACAGCGGCGCATCGCCGAACTGCAGGCTGGTCCGCAGCGCGTCCCGCTGTGCCGCCGACAGCGTGCCGTAGACCTGGAAGCGCCAATCCTCCTGCGAGGACAACAGCACCACGCCGTGCTCGTCGGTCACGAACGCCGGATCCGGGAAGCGCCGCCAGCCGGCCTCGACGCCGTCGAACTCCACTTTCACGACCACCACCCCTAGCGTCCGTCCGTCCCGCTCCAGTTGCCGGCTCAGGTACAGCCCCGGGCGGTTGCTGACGTTGCCGAGCGCGAAATACTCGGCTTGGCCGGCATGCGCCGCCCCCTGGAAATAGGGCCTGAACGCGTAATCCGAGCCCACGAAGCTGGTGGGCTGGTTCCAGTTGCTGGCGGCCACGCCCACGCCGCGAGGATCGAGCAGGTAGATGACGGCGGCGCCGGTATCCCGGCTCAGCGCCTCGAACTTGAGATTCAGCGCGCCATAGCGCGCCGGGTCCCCGGTGGCCAGCGCCGCACTGACCTCGGAGTCCTGCGCCAACACGAAGGGCAGCGAGCGCTGCTTGTCGAGCTCGGCGGTCAACAGCGCGACCTTCAGCGCCGCCGCGTTGCGCGCCGCCGCCGCAACCTCCGAATAGGCCTGCTCACGCCCCACGCCTCCCGCCGCCCACAGCGCGGACGCCAGCAGCGCGACGCCGATCAGGACGAAACAGGCCCATGCCCGGCCATGGCCGGGAACCCGGAAGGACGACGGCGCGGCGCGGTCGTCCGGGGTCGGCAAGGAAGGAGCAGGCATGGCGGCGGACGGGAAGGCGATGTGCGGATTTTCGCACACCAAAAACACGCATGAGCGAAAAACCGCACTCCCGTCCCTGGCAAGCTTCTTTCAACGAGAAAATTATCCAGTCCGATCAATAGGTTACGAATTCACCGCCGCTACCGCAAAACGGGCATGCCGATTGCATTAGTGGCGTCAACGAAGCTCCCACGAGCTCGGCAACCGTTGAAAACGAGCCCCCGCCCGCGCCAAGACGCGGCGGGCAGGCGGCCATTGGAAGGGGACATCCCGATGATCGACATACCCAGCACGGCGCAGGCGCCCGTGCGCAAGAAAAAGTTCTATCAGATCCTGTACGTGCAGGTACTGTTCGCCATCACGGTCGGCATCCTGCTCGGCCACTTCTATCCCCAGATCGGGGAATCGATGAAGCCCCTGGGCGATGCCTTCATCAAGCTGGTGAAGATGATCATCGCGCCCGTCATCTTCCTGACGGTCACCACCGGCATCGCCGGCATGCGCGACCTGCAGAAAGTGGGTCGCGTCGTGGGCAAGGCCATGATCTATTTCCTGACCTTTTCCACGCTGGCCCTCATCATCGGCATGATCGTGGCCAACGTCGTGCATCCGGGCACCGGCCTGCACATCGACCCCGCCACGCTGGACGCGAAGGCCGTGGCCTCGTACTCGGCCAAGGCTCATGACCAGACCCTGGTCGGCTTCCTGATGAACATCATCCCGGACACGGTGGTCAGCGCCTTCGCCAGCGGCGACATCCTCCAGGTGCTGTTCTTCTCCGTGCTGTTCGGCATCTCGCTGGGCGCCGTGGGCGACAAGGGCGCGCCGGTCCTGGATTTCCTGCAATCCATCTCGTCGGCCTTCTTCAGGCTGGTCGCCATCCTGATGAAGGCCGCGCCCATCGGCGCCTTCGGCGCCATGGCGTTCACCATCGGCAAGTACGGCATCGGCTCCATCGCCAACCTGGCGCTGCTGGTCGGCACCTTCTACCTGACCTCGCTGCTGTTCGTGCTCGTCGTGCTGGGCGCGGTGGCCCGCTACAACGGCTTCTCCATCCTGAAGCTGATCCGCTACATCCGCGAGGAGCTGCTGCTGGTGCTGGGCACCAGTTCGTCCGAGGCGGCCCTGCCCACGCTCATGGAAAAGATGGAGCGCGCCGGCTGCTCCAAGCCCGTGGTCGGCCTGGTCATCCCCACCGGCTATTCCTTCAACCTGGACGGCACCAACATCTACATGACCCTGGCGGCCCTGTTCATCGCCCAGGCGACGGACATCCACCTGTCGCTGGTGGACCAGATCCTGCTGCTGCTCGTCGCGATGCTCAGTTCCAAGGGCGCGGCGGGCATCACCGGCGCCGGCTTCATCACCCTGGCCGCGACGCTGTCTGTCGTGCCTTCGGTCCCCGTGGCCGGCATGGCGCTGATCCTGGGCATCGACCGCTTCATGTCCGAATGCCGCGCGCTGACCAACCTGGTGGGCAACGCGGTGGCCAGCGTCGTCGTGGCCCGCTGGGAAGGCGAGCTGGACAAGGACCGGCTGGACCAGGCCCTGAGCGCCCCGGGCGCCCGGCAGATCGAAGCCGACCTGGAAGGCGGCGACGTCCTGGTGGCCGCGCACCGCTGACCGCCACCCGCCGCGGCCGGTCCGGCCGCGCCACGAAAAAGGCATGCTCCGGCATGCCTTTTTCTTTGCCTGGACGACTTCACACAATTAATTATCTTAATAAACAATAAATTTCTTTTTCCAAGCAATTTTTCTAGGGTTTACACCTGATCAAGATTCTTTTTTATTTAACTATATTAAATAAATGACGGTTGAATCCGTCATCCGCCGCGCCCCGAAGAAGCCAATCGACATCCCGCGCGGCCGCCCACGAGGAGGAGACAAGCATGAAAAAACGCCATCTGGCCGGCGGGGTACTCGCCGCCCTGGGAGCGCTGCACGGCTGCGGCGGTTCCGACGACGCGGGGCCGTCCGCCGCGGAACCTTCCGATCCGCCCCGCCTTGCCTGCGCCGACATCACGGCGGCCGCGCTGGGAATCCCCCGGCTTGAACTGGCCACCCCCGAAACCATTGCCGCCGTCTCCGCGGATAACCCCGCGCAGTCCGTGCCCGCGCACTGCCGGCTGCAAGGCCGGCTGAACCTGCGCAACAGCGACGTCGACGGCAAGGCCTACGCCATCGGCTTCGAGCTGCGCATGCCGGACACCTGGAACGGCCGCTTCTTCTTCCAGGGCGGCGGCGGCACGGATGGCGCCGTCAACCCCGCCCTGGGCACCCTGACGGGGGCAGGCGCCTCCACCAACGCGCTGTCCATGGGATTCGCCGTCGCCAGCACCGACGGCGGCCATACCAGCGAAAGCGAACCCATCGTCGGCGGCTCGCTGTTCGGCCTCGACCCCCAGGCCCGCGTGGACTATGGCTACAACGCGGTCGGCACGGTCACCCCGACCGCCAAGGCCATCCTCGAGCGCTTCTACGGACGCGGCGCCAACCACTCCTATTTCGTCGGCTGCTCGAATGGCGGCAGGCAGGCCATGGTGGCCGCCTCGCGCTTCGCCGACCAGTTCGACGGCATCGTCGCCGGCAATCCGGGCTTCAACCTGCCCCAGGCCGCCGTGCAGCACGCCTGGGACAACCAGGCTTTCGCCGCCGTGGCGCCGCGCACGGGCGGAGACCGGCCCATCATCAGCCAGGCATTCTCGTTCCAGGACATGCAGCTGGTGGCCGACCGGACGGTGGCCGCCTGCGACGCCCTGGACGGCGCGGCCGACGGCATGATCGACGACCCCGTGGCCTGCAAGGCCGCCTTCAAGCCCGAGGACCTGGCCTGCCCCGGCGCCAAGGCCGATACCTGCCTGAGCACCCCGCAGGTGGATGCGCTGAAGAAAGTCTTCGGCGGCCCGAAGAACGGCAAGGGCGAGGCCCTGTACGCCGACTGGCCCTACGACGCCGGCGTGGCGACCATGGGCTGGCGCTTCTGGAAGCTGGGGACCTCGACCACCGAGGTCCCCAATTCCCTGATCGCGACCCTGGGCGGCGGCTCGCTGCCCTACGTCTTCACCACGCCTCCCACCCAGGTGCGCGGCACCGGCACGCAGGTCATCGACTACCTGCTCGGCTTCGACTTCGACACCGACGCGCCGAAAATCTTCGCGACCACGCCGGTCTATGCCGAGTCGCCGATGAGCTTCATGACGCCGCCCGATCCGACCGACCTGGGCACCCTGAAGGCCCGGGGCGGCAAGATGATCGTCTACCACGGCAACAGCGACCCGGTGTTCTCGGTGAACGACACCATCGCCTGGTACCAGGGCCTGCGCCGCGCCCACGCCGACGCATCGGACTTCGCCCGGCTGTTCACGATACCCGGCATGAACCACTGCAGCGGCGGCCCCGCCACCGACAAGTTCGACATGGTTACGGCCATCGTGGACTGGGTCGAAAAGGGCGTCGCCCCCGCCTCGATCCTGGCCTCCGCCCGCCCCGGCTCCGACGCCCCCTGGCCCGACCGCACCCGCCCGCTGTGCCCCTACCCTCAGCAGGCCCGCTACACCGGCAGCGGTTCGCTGGAAGACGCCAAGAACTTCCGCTGCGTCACGCCGGCCTCTTGAGCCATACCCGCCCCCCAGGGAGCGCGGCAAAAAAAAGCCCCCACGAAGTGGAGGCTTTCAGACCATGGGCACAGTGGATCCGGCTCCGCCGGTCCACCAGTGCCGCCCGGAGGACCCGGCGCCGGGCCGTCCCAAGGCGGGTCCCCGCCCCCTCGGGGGGCTGCCGCGTAGCGGCTGGGGGCTCACCATGCCGGGCGCGCGTAAGCGCGTAGGGGGGGCTAAACTAAACCATCACGCCCGCTTAACTTTCTCGAGCATCTTGAAAATGCCCTTCGGCGCCCCAACAAAAAGACGCTTGAAGGCCTTGCCCAGGCAACGGCGCTCAAGGGTATTGCGGCGCGTGCGTTTCTTTTCCGCCATGTCGATCTCCAGTCATTGAATCCGGCTAACCCGCTATTCTAGCGGATTTTTCGGCGTTGCCGTCAAGCCGCTCAACGCTGGGGGGCGCCTCCGGCAACGCCGCCGACGACTTCCGTTGTTTTCTGCTCGGCCTTGCCCAGCACCCGCGCCAGCGCCTTTTCGGTCTGGTGCGAGACGACCCGCCAGGTATGGCCGACTTCGGGAATGGTATGGACGGCGACGGTGCCGGCCGTCAGGGCAAGCGCGATGGCCACCAGCACCGCCACGCGCAGGCTGCGAGGCGGCGGCGGAACGTCGCCGAGCGTGGGCGGCGGGATGTACACGCCAGCCTCGGCACCCAACAGATCGACCGGAGAGGATTTGCGCTTGCTCATAGGCAATATCGTAACCCGGCCGCCCTTTTATAGCCGTACCTTCCTGTTACGCAATCTTGTCAAACGTTGCGATTTTCGCAGCATCTCCTAAACGGCTACGATTGAAGAATCGCCGGCCTCCTTCCGGCACGTGAACCGAACGATGTCCTCCGCCCCCATCTCCCCCGACTCCCCCCAGGAAACCGCCGCCGAACCCGAGATCCGGGTGGTGGGCGCGCGCCAGAACAACCTGAAGAACCTGAGCCTGACCATCCCCACCAACGAACTCGTGGTGGTGACCGGCGTATCCGGCTCGGGCAAGAGTTCGCTGGTCTTCGACACGCTGTACGCCGAAGGCCAGCGCCGCTACGTCGAGACTTTTTCGCCGTACGCGCGCCAGTTCCTGGACCGCATGGACAAGCCCCAGGTCGACCGCATCGAGGGCATCCCGCCCGCCATCGCGATCGACCAGACCAATCCGGTACGCACCTCGCGCAGCACGGTCGGCACCATGACCGAACTGAACGACCACCTGAAACTGCTGTACGCGCGGGCCGGCAGGCTGTTCTGCCGCCAGTGCGCGCGGCCGGTGCAGAAGGACACGCCCGACTCCATCCACGCCTCGCTGGCGCGCCGCTCGGCGCAGGCCGGCGACCCGCGCCTGGTCGTGACCTTTCCGGTCCAGGTGCCGGCCAACTACAGCGAGGACGAGATCCGCGGCTTCCTGGAACGCCAGGGCTACACGCGGGTGCACGCCAAGCGCAAGGTGGGCACCGGCAAGAACGCCGTGCAGTTGCTGGACGTGGTGCAGGACCGCTTCCGCTTCGGCAACGCCGAGCGGGCCCGCGTGATGGAGGCGCTGGACGCCGGGCTGCGGCTCGGGGCCGGCCGGGTGGACGTGCGCGTGGTGGACGAGGAAGGCAAGGAAACCGCGCTGTGGAAGTTCAGCGACGAAATCCACTGCGCCGACTGCGACATCGCCTATTCCACCCCCACCCCCAGTTCGTTCTCGTTCAATTCACCGCTGGGCGCCTGCGAGGCCTGCCGCGGCTTCGGCCGGGTGATAGGCGTGGACTACGGCCTGATCATCCCCGACGAAAGCAAGACCCTGCGCGGCGGCGCCATTCGCCCCTGGCAGACGGCCAGCTACAAGGAATGCCAGGACGAACTGGTGAAGTACGCGGCCCGCGCGGGGATCCCGCTGGACGTACCCTGGCGCAAGCTGACCGACGCCCAGCGCGAGTGGGTGCTGCAGGGCACGCCCGACTGGAAGGGCGGCAACGACGCCTGGAAACACCAGTGGTACGGCGTGAAGCGCTTCTTCGACTGGCTGGAGACCAAGGCCTACAAGATGCACATTCGCGTGCTGCTGTCGAAGTATCGCGCGTACACGCCGTGCACGGCCTGCAACGGCGCCCGCCTCAAGCCCGATTCGCTGCTGTGGCGGGTAGGCACCAAGGCCGAGGCCGACCAGGTACTGCCCGAGTCCGACGGCCGCTACGCCCGCTTCCGGCCGGTGAACGTGTCGTGGGGCAACGCCACCCTGACGGCCCTGCCCGGCCTGTCCATCCATGACCTGATGCTGCTGCCCATCGAGCGCGTGCGCACGTTCTGCGATGCCCTGCACTTCGAGGGCGTGATGGATGCCGCCACCGAGCTGCTGTTGCAGGAAGTGCGCGCGCGGTTGAAGTTCCTGTGCGACGTCGGCCTGGGCTACCTGACGCTGGACCGCCAGAGCCGCACGCTATCGGGCGGCGAGGTGCAGCGGATCAACCTGACCACCGCTCTCGGGACATCCCTGGTCAACACCCTGTTCGTGCTGGACGAGCCGTCCATCGGCCTGCATCCGCGCGACATGAACCGCATCGTCGAGGTCATGCACCGGCTGCGCGACGCCGGCAACTCGCTGGTGGTGGTGGAGCACGATCCCCAGGTCATGCTGGCGGCCGACCGCGTCATCGACATCGGCCCGGGGCCGGGCGAGCGCGGCGGCAACATCGTCTTCAACGGCTCGCCGGCGCAGTTGCGCAAGGCGGAAACGCTGACCGGCGACTACCTGTCGGGCCGCCGCCACGTGGCGGCGCCGCGCCCCATGCCGGTCAACGCCAACACGCCCCGGCTGATCGTCGAGGGCGCGCGCGAGCACAACCTGAAGAACGTGACGGTGGAGTTCCCGCTGGGGCGCCTGGTGTGCGTGACGGGCGTGTCGGGATCGGGCAAGTCGACGCTGATCCAGGACGTGCTGTACCCCGCCCTGCTCAAGCTCAAGGGCAAGCCCACCGAGGCCGCCGGCGCGCACGACCGCATCCTGGGCGACGACTGGATCGCCGAGGTGGTCATGGTCGACCAGTCCCCGATCGGCAAGACGGCGCGCTCCAATCCGGCCAGCTACGTGGGCGCGTTCGACGGCGTGCGCAAGCTGTTCGCCCAGGCGCGGCTGTCCAAGGAACGCGACTACACGGCCGGCATGTTCAGTTTCAACGCCGGCGACGGCCGCTGCCCGACCTGCGGCGGCACCGGCTTCGAACACGTCGAGATGCAGTTCCTGTCCGACGTGTACCTGCGCTGCCCCGACTGCGACGGCACCCGCTTCCGGCCCGAGATCCGCGAAGTCACCATCGAGCGCAAGGGCCGGGCGGCCTCGATCTCCGACGTGCTGGAGATGACCGTGACCGAAGCCCTGGATTTCTTCGAGGGCGAGCGCGACATCCAGTACGGCCTGGCGCCGCTGGCCGACGTGGGCCTGGAATACGTGCGCCTGGGCCAGCCCGTGCCGACCCTGTCGGGCGGCGAGGCGCAGCGCCTGAAGCTGGCCGGCCACCTGGCCGAGGCGGCGCGTTCGGGCATTTCCACCATCGGCGCCAAGCTGTCGAAGAAGGGCAGCCTGTTCCTGTTCGACGAGCCCACCACCGGCCTGCACTTCGACGACATCTCGCGCCTGATGGGCGCCTTCCGCAAGCTGCTGGCGGCCGGCCACACGCTGGTCGTGATCGAGCACAACCTGGACGTGATCCGCGCCTCGGACTGGCTGATCGACCTGGGCCCGGAAGGCGGCGACGCCGGCGGGGAAGTCCTGGCCACCGGCACGCCACAGGCCATCATGGACCATCCGGCCTCGCACACCGGCCGCGCGCTGCGGGAATACGAGGCCGAGATCGGCAGCCTGGCCGATGCCCAGGCCGCCGTCCCGGCGCCCGCCGTGGCCGAGCGCTTCGAACCCTACGTGGTCGCGCGCAACGACGAACCCGAAGGCGTGCCGCTGCAGAACCTGCTGTCCCGCCGCCGCCACGCCGCGCGGGCGATCGAGATCAAGAACGCGCGCGAGCACAACCTGAAGAACGTGGACGTCGAGATTCCGCGCAACACCTTCACGGTCATCACGGGGGTGTCGGGCTCGGGCAAGTCGACGCTGGCCTTCGACATCCTGTTCAACGAAGGACAGCGCCGCTACCTGGAATCGCTGAACGCGTATGCGCGGTCCATCGTCCAGCCCGCGGGCAAACCGGACGTGGACGCCATCTTCGGCATCCCGCCCACCGTGGCGATCGAGCAGCGCACCAGCCGCGGCGGCCGCAAGTCGACCGTGGCCACGATGACCGAGACCCACCACTTCATGCGCCTCTTGTACATGAAGCTGGGCACCCAGTATTGCCCGAACTGCGACATCCCGGTCGAGCCCCAGACCTTCGACCTGATCGTCAGCCGCATCATGCGCGAGCTCAAGGGCCAGCACATCGGCGTGCTGGCGCCGCTGGTCAGCGCGCGCAAGGGCTATTACACCGACCTGGCCAAGTGGGCGTCGAACAAGGGCTACACCCATCTGCGCGTGGACGGCGCCTTTATCCCGACCGCCAAGTGGCCCCGGCTGGACCGCTTCAAGGAACATGACATCGACCTGCCGGTGGCCGACTTCGTCGTCGACCCGGCCAACGAGGCGGCGCTGCGGGCCGCCGTGCACGAGGCGCTGGAACACGGCCACGGCGTGATGAGCGTGGCCTGGCCACTGCAGAAGCTGCGCGTGGCGATGGCCAGCGGCGCCGAGGCGCCGGCGCCCGACCTGGAGCAGCGCGTGTTCTCGGTCAAGCGTGCCTGCCCCTCGTGCGGCCTGAGCTTTCCCGAGCCCGATCCGCGCATGTTCTCGTACAACTCCAAGCACGGCTGGTGCCCGTCCTGCTTCGGCACGGGCCTCAAGCTGCAAGGCTTCGACGCCGAGCAGACCGGCGAGGAAACGGCCTGGAACGCCTGGTACGAAGGCGAGGCGCAGCCCTGCGGCGACTGCCACGGGCAGCGCCTGAACCGCAACGCGCTGGCGGTGCGCTGGCGCGACCGCTCCATCGCGCAGTTGTCGTCGCTGGCGGTGCGCGATGCCGGCGCCTTCTTCCGCGACCTGGAAACCGCGGGCCGCGAGGCTGACATCGCGCGGGACATCCTGGCCGAGCTGCGCAGCCGGCTGGAGTTCCTGGAGGAAGTCGGACTGGGCTACCTGGCGCTGGACCGCGCCGCGCCCACGCTGTCCGGCGGCGAGGCCCAGCGCATCCGCCTGGCCGCGCAACTGGGCTCGAACCTGCAGGGCGTCTGCTACGTGCTGGACGAGCCGACCATCGGCCTGCACCCGCGCGACAACCGCATCCTGCTGAACGCGCTGTCGCGGCTGGAAGGCAAGGGCAACACGCTGGTCGTGGTCGAGCACGACGAGGACACCATCCGGCGCGCCGCCCACGTGATCGACATCGGCCCGGGTGCCGGCGTGCGGGGCGGCACCGTCGTCGCCCAGGGCCGGGTGCAGGACATCATCGCCAACCCCGCGTCGCTGACCGGCAAGTACCTGGCCCATCCCCTGCAGCATCCGCTCCAGCCCCGGCGCGCGATCAACGACGATACGCCGCGCATCGCGGTGCGCAAGGCGCGCCTGCACAACCTGCGCGACGTCGATGCCAGCTTCCCCGTCGGCCGGCTGACCGTCGTGACCGGCGTGTCGGGTTCGGGCAAGTCGACGCTGGCGCGCGACGTGCTGCTGGACAACCTGCAACGCCGCGTGGGCAAGGACGCCGCCGAACAGAGCGGCTGGACCGGCTGCGCCGGCATCGACGGCTGGAAGGGCATCGACCGCGTGCTGGAGGTCGACCAGACCCCCATCGGCAAGACGCCGCGTTCCTGCCCCGCCACTTACGTCGGCTTCTGGGACACCATCCGCAAGCAGTTCGCCGACACGATGGAGGCGCGCATGCGCGGCTGGGCCGCCGGGCGCTTCAGCTTCAACACCGGCGAAGGCCGCTGCCCGGTCTGCGAGGGCCAGGGCATGCGCACCATCGAGATGAACTTCCTGCCGGACGTGAAGGTGCCCTGCGACGCCTGCAACGGCGCCCGCTTCAACCGCGAGACCCTGGCCGTGCACCTGCGCGGCAAGAGCGTGGGCGAAGTGCTGGCGATGGAGATCGACGACGCCGTCGAGTACTTCGCCGCCCATCCGTCCATCCTGAACCCGCTGCAACTGCTGCAAAGCGTGGGGCTGGGCTACCTGACGCTGGGCCAGCCCTCGCCCACGCTGTCGGGCGGCGAGGCGCAGCGCATCAAGCTGGTGACCGAGCTGGCCAAGGCCAGGCTGGACGAAGGCACGATGCGCACCGGCCGGGCCTACAAGGCGCCGCACACGCTGTACGTGCTGGACGAACCGACCGTGGGCCTGTCCATGGCGGACGTGGAAAAGCTGATACGCGTGCTGCACCGGCTGGTGGACGCCGGCAACACGGTGGTGGTGATCGAGCACAACCTGGACGTCATCGCCGAGGCCGACTGGCTGCTGGACATGGGCCCCGAGGGTGGCAACGAAGGCGGCCAGGTGGTCGTGCAGGGCACGCCCGAGCACGTCATGGCGCAGCGCGCGCGCTCGCACACCGGCCGGGTCCTGGCCGAGTTCATGGCGCCGCAGGAAGCGGCCGCCAAGGCGTCCTGAGCATGCGGCCGCAGTTGATCGAGACCATCCGGGTCGAGCACGACGGGCGCATGCCGCTGCTGCCCTGGCACCTGGAGCGGCTGGGTGCCTCGTGTTCGGAACTGGCCTACCACTGGTCGGTGGACGCGGTGCAGCGGGCCATCGCCCGGGCCGCCGCCACGCTGCCCGAAGGCGCCGGCCACCGCATGCGCGTGCTGGTCGCGGACAACGGCGCCGTCGAGGTCGAGACCTCGCCGCTGCCGCCGCTGCCGTCCCGCCCCCGCGTGGCGCTGGCCGCCGAGCGCCTGGATTCGGGCACGGCGCTGCTGCGCCACAAAACCACGTGGCGCCCCTGGTACGAAAGCGCGGCGGCCTGGCTGGCCGGCCACCCCGACCACTTCGACCTGCTGTACCTGAACGAGCGCGACGAACTGTGCGAGGGCAGCCGCACCAACGCCTATCTGCTGCTGGACGGGCGCTGGGTCACGCCGCCGGTGTCCTGCGGCCTGTTGCCCGGCGTGCAGCGCGCCGCGCTGCTGGACGAGGAAAAGGTGGAAGAAGCCGTGGTGACGCGCGCCGACCTTGGCCGTGCGCGGGGGCTGCGGCTGTCCAACGCCCTGCGCGGCTGGTTCGACGTGGTCCTGGACTAGGGCCTGTTCCCGCTAAAAGGAGCCTCGCACAGGCCGGGAATGGGCCCTAGCGTTCCGCCGGAAACACCACCCGCAGCACCTCATGCGCCGCCGCCAGCCCCATGGCGGCGGTCACCGTGACCGCCGACCCGTAGCCCGCGCAGGACAGGCCCTGCGGCGCCCCGGCCGGCGCGTCCACGTCCTGGGTCCAGGCCGCCGGCAGCCGGGCGGGCTGGTCCACCCACAGGGCGCGTACCTTCATCTTGGGCACCCGGCGCGCCGGCTTGCCCGCGGCGGTCGATGCCTTGGGATAGCCGTGCTGGCGCCGGAGCTGGTTGCGGATCTTGGCCAGCAGCGCGTCGTTGACGGCTTCCGACAGATCGCCCGCGCGCAGCGCCAGCGGGTCCGTCTTGCCGCCCGCCCCGCCGCACACCACCAGCGGCGCACCGCTGCGCCTGACATGCAGGATCATCGCGATCTTGGCCGACACCTGGTCGGTGCAGTCCAGCACCACGCTGGCCTCGTCGGCCAGCAGCCGCGCGGCATTGCCGGGCTCGAGGAAATCGTCGACCAGGTTCAGCACGCACCGCGGGGAGATGTCGCGGATGCGGTCGGCCATGGCCTCGACCTTGGACTGCCCCAGCGTGCGGCCCAGGGCGTGGACCTGGCGGTTGATGTTGGATTCGGCGATGTGGTCCAGGTCGATCAGCGTCAGCGTGCCGATGCCGCTGCGGGCCAGCGCCTCGGCCGCCCACGATCCCACTCCGCCCAGCCCCACCACGGTGGCGCGCGCCGCGCGCAACGCGTCCAGGGCGCCCGCCCCGTACAGGCGGTCCAGCCCGCCGAAGCGGCGCTCGGTGTCGAGGTCGCAGCTCATGACGGGAACTCCGGGAGGGAAAGACGAGAAGACATGGAAACAGCCTGCCAGCGGCCGGAACGAAGACGGCTCCGATGTTAGCAGCCCGCCGGGCCGCCCTCTTCCCCGGCCCCCGGGGGTAGAATGGACCCCGCCATAAGAAACCGCCGCGAGACCACGGCGACATTTTTCCCGTTCGCTCCCCACCTTGCCTGCACCCACGCCGCGCCAGGACGCCCCCGCCCCCGAGCAGCCGCACGACGCGCCGCTCGACGACCGCGGTGTCGCCGTCTTCTGCACGCTGGCGATCCTGAGCCACATGGCGCTGACCGGCGGCCGGGTGACCGTCTCGCTGGGCGCGCTGGCGCAGGGTGCCTCCAGCTTCACGGTGGGCGTGCTGATGGCGCTGTTCGCGCTGGTCCCCATGCTGCTGTCGGTCCACACCGGCCGCTGGGTCGATCACATCGGCGCGCGGCGCCCGCTGCGCATAGGCGTGAGCCTGCTGATCGCGGGCAACCTGCTGCCCTTCATCGTGCCCGATACGCAGGTGCTGTTCCTGTCCAGCTGCCTGACCGGCATAGGCTGCATGGTGTGCCAGATCGCGGTGCAGAACGTCATGGGCATCCATGCCACGCCCGACCGGCGCATCCTGAATTTCTCGCGGCTGTCCCTGTCACTGTCGATCTCGGGCTTCGGCGGCCCGCTGGTGGCCGGCCTGTCCATCGACCACCTGGGCGTGCGCTGGGCCTTCGGCGTGCTGCTGCTGTGCCAGCTGGGCGCCCTGGGATTGCTGCTGCGGCAGCAGCACCGGCTGCCGCGCGCCGCCAGCAACACCCGGCCCGCTTCGCGCGAACAGGTCAGCGACCTGCTGGCCAGCCCCATCCTGCGCCGCGTGCTGGTCGCCACGGCCCTGCTGTCGGGCGCCTGGGACCTGAACTCTTTCATGGTGCCCATCTTCGGCGCCTCGATCGGCCTGTCGGCCACGACCATAGGCGTCATCCTGTCGGCCTTCGCCGTGGCCACCTTCGTCATCCGCATGCTGCTGCCGTGGATACAGCGGCGCCTGGCGCCCTGGACCCTGCTGCGCACCGCCATGTTCACCGCCAGCGCGGTCTACGTGCTGTATCCGTTCTTCCGCGACGTCCCCATCCTGATCATGCTGGCCTTCCTGCTGGGCCTGGCGCTGGGCAGCGGCCAGCCGAGCCTGCTGGCGCTGCTGCACGCGCACGCGCCGCCCGGCCGCGCCGCCGAGGCGCTGGGGCTGCGCATGGCGACCATCAACGGCGGCCAGTTCGTGCTGCCGCTGGCCTTCGGCAGCCTGAGCGCGCTGGCCGGCCTGGGACTGCCCTTCTGGACCGTGGCGGCCTGCCTGCTGGCGGGCGGCATCTTCAACCGCGCGCCCAAGCGGCCCGTGGCCGCGCGGCGCAGCGAGGCCAACTGACGTGTCCACCGATACGTTCCCGCCCGAATACCACCCGCTGCTGCTTACCGAAGCCCAGCGCCAGGCGTCCATCGACGCGGCCTTGAGCGCCTGGCGCCCGCGCGACGACGTCTGGGTGTACGCCTATGGCTCGCTCATCTGGAATGCCGGCTTTCCCTTGCAGGAACGGCGCCAGGCGGTCGTGCGCGGCTACCACCGTTCGCTGTGCCTGTGGTCGCGCATCAATCGCGGCACGTTGTCCGCGCCGGGACTGGTGTTCGGCCTGAACCGGGGCGGCAGTTGCCGCGGCTTCGCGCTGCGCATCGCCGCCGCCGACGTCCGGCCCGTCTTCGCCACCCTTTGGGAACGCGAAATGATGATGGGCTCCTACCTGCCCCGCTGGCTGCGCTGCCAGACCACCCAGGGCCCCGTCGACGCGCTGGCCTTCGTGATCGACCGGCGCGGCACGGGCTATGCCGGCGGCCTGCGGGAAACCGAACTGCTGGCGGCGATCCGCCAGGGCCACGGCCGCTACGGCGCCTGCGTGGACTACGTGCTGGACACCGCGCGGGCGCTGCGCACCCACGGAATACGCGACCGCGCGCTCGAACGCCTCGCGCAATGCCTGGCCGCCACGGGCGGGGACGACGGCGGCAACCCGGTATAGTGAGGGCTGGAGTCCTTTCTTTCCGCCGATCATGTCCATCGCCGACATCCGCCAGATCTACCAGCAGGGCGCCTTGCTGGAAGCCGACGCCCCCGCCTCGCCGTTCGAATTGTTCGGAGCCTGGTTCGGCCGCGCCGTCGCCGACAAGCTGCCCGACCCCAACGCCATGGCGCTGGCCACCGTGGACGAACGCGGCCGCCCGGCCGCGCGTACGGTGCTGCTCAAGGGCTACGACGAACGCGGCTTCGTGTTCTACACCAACTACCGGTCTCGCAAGGGGCGAGACCTGGCTCATCTGCCCTATGCCAGCCTGCTGTTCTTCTGGCCCTTGCACGAACGGCAGATCCGCATCGAAGGCCGCGTGGAACTGGCCTCGGACCAGGAATCGGACACCTATTTCCACAGCCGGCCGCTGGCCTCGCGCATCGGGGCCTGGGCCTCGGACCAGAGCACCGAGATTCCCGACCGCGACGTGCTGCGGGCGCGCGAAGCCCAGTTGCTGGCCGAGCTGGGCGAGCATCCCCCCCGCCCCGCGCACTGGGGCGGATACCGCGTCGTGCCCGACGCCGTCGAATTCTGGCAGGGCCGGCCGTCCCGCCTGCACGACCGCCTGCTCTATCGCCCCCGGTCCGAAGGGGGCTGGCACATCGTGCGCCTGGCGCCATGACCGCCGCATGATCCCGCAGGACCCGTCTTCCGATCCGGACGAGCCGGCGGACGGCGAGGACGGCGCACAGCGCTCGTTCTTCGGCGACGCGCCCGCCCCGAAGCCGGCCAAGGCCAAGAGCCGGGCCAAGACGATCCCGGCCGCCGAGCACCCCGACGCGCTGCGGCAGTTGGGCGCCGCGATGCCCGGGCAGTTGCACCTGGGCACCTCGTCGTGGGCCTTCGCCGGCTGGAACGGCATCGTCTACGGCGCCAAGGCCAGCGAATCGCTGCTGTCGCGCGAGGGCCTGCCCGCGTATTCCTCGCACCCCCTGCTCAACAGCGTCAGCCTGGACCGCACCTTCTACGCGCCCTTGACCGCCGAGCAGTACGCCCATTACGCGCACCAGGTGCCCGTGGGCTTTCGTTTCGTCGTCAAGGCGCCCAACCTGGTAACCGATGCCGTGCTTCGCGACGATCGTGGCGCGCCGTCCGGGCCCAACCCCAGTTTCCTGGATCCGGTGCTGGCCACCGACCATTTCGTCACGCCCTGCCTGGAAGGCCTGGGCACCAAGGCGGGCCCGCTGGTATTCCAGTTCTCTCCGCTGCCGCCCGAGATCCTGGGCGACCCCGCCGGCTGGGTTGCCCGCCTGTCGGCCTTCCTGGCCGCGCTGCCGCCGCTGCCTGCCTCGCAGGGCCATGAACGCCCCTTCTACGCGGTGGAGTTCCGCGACCCGCAAGCGGTCACGCCGCGCATGATGAAGATGCTGGCGGAACGCGGCGTGCGCTACTGCGTGGCCATCCATGCGCGGATGCCGTCGGCGGCGCGCCAGATGCAAGCCGTGGCCGCGACCGGCCCCGGGCCACTGGTGGTGCGCTGGAGCCTGCTGGCGGGCCAGCGCTACGAAGCAGCCAAGGCACGCTTCTCGCCTTTCGACAAGATCCAGGTCCAGGACCCCGAGACACGGCGGGTCCTGGCCGAGGCCGCGCTGGCCGCCCACGCATCGGGCCAGCCGGCCTGGATCGTGGCCAACAACAAGGCCGAGGGCAGCGCCCCCCTGACGCTCGAGCTCCTGGCAAGGGAAATCGCGACACGCTCCGCGCCTCCCGGATAGAATGAGGGTTTACAGCAACATCAGCCACGCCACCCGCACCCTGGGTGCGTCAGCCCTCCCCCTGGATGCCCGCAGCTCTTCCGGATTTCGACTCCACCGCCTTCCGCTCCGCCCTGGGCCGCTTCGCCACCGGCGTGACGGTCGTCACCGCCATGGGCGCCGACGGACATCCCGTCGGCCTGACGGTCAGTTCGTTCAATTCGGTGTCGCTGTCCCCGCCTCTGGTGTTGTGGAGCCTGTCGCTCACTTCCGGATCCCTGCCGGTGCTCGAAGCGGCCAGCCACTACGCGGTGAACGTGCTGGCGGCCGACCAGATCGACGTCGCCCGGCGCTTCGCCACGCGCGGCCATCCGGCCGAGCGCTTCGCGCACGTCACCTGGCGGCCCAGCCGCCACGGCGCCCCGCTGATCGACGGCTGCACGGCCTGGTTCGAATGCTATAACCGCAGCAGGTATCGCGAAGGCGACCACTGCATCTTCGTCGGTGAAGTCGAGCACTGCGGCCACACCGACGCCATGCCGCTGGTGTTCCATGCCGGCGGCTTCGACCTGACACCGCAGCGGCCGCGCAAGGCCCCCTGAACCCCTTACCCGCCAGGCTTCCCATGCATCGTCGCACCGTCCTCGCCCTGCTCTGCGCCCTGTCCCTGACCGCCTGCAACGGCTATTTCGGCTCGGGCGGCGACGGCGATGGCGGAAGCGGAGACGGCGGGAGCAACAGCGACGCGCAGGGCATCTGGACCGGCAACCTCACCAGCGACACCTTGTCGCTCAGCATGCTGGTCACGCCCAGCAACGAACTGTGGGCCATGTCCTGGAGCGAGGGCTTCAGCCAGGTCCGGCGCATGACCCGCGGCACCGGATCCCTGAACGGCAAGGCCTTCACCGGCACAGGCAAGACCTTCGGCACCGGCGACACCACGGTCGAGACGGCCAACCTGACCGGCACGGTCACCAGCGCGGCCAGCTTCGACGGGAACCTGGGCCAGAACGTGACCTTCTCCTCCAGTTTCAGCAGCCAGTACAACGACGCCTTCGACCTGGCCAACTACGCCGGCACATGGACTGGCCGCGACAGCATCAGCAGCTCGTCCGTGACATTCACCATCCAGTCCAACGGCGATTTTTCGGCCAACTCGCAGGTCAGCGGCAGACCGGACACGTGCAGCATCAATGGCAAGCTGGCCAAGGCCTCGTCGGGCAAGAACTACGCGACCACGACCTTCTCGTTCGGCAGCGCCACGAACTGCCTGAGCCAGCACGCGGGCGCCAGCATGCAGGGCGTGGCGATGCGGTTGACGGAAAAGGACAAGCAGCCGCTGCTGCTGATCATGGCCACCAACAGCGGCCAGTCGGCGGGCTGGTTCGCCTACGCGCGCAAGCAGTAGCTCAGGCCTCGCCCGACCCCACGGCCGCCCGCCCCAGGCGGTCGCGCACCGCCGTCCAGGCAGGCGCGCCGGGCGGCTGTTCGAACAGCAGGACATCCACTCCCTTGCCGTCCAATTCGCGCAAGGTCGCGTACAGCGACTGCGCGTAGCGCTCCGGATCGGCGGGCGCCTCCAGCCAGCAGGCGGCACCGCCCGGATCCTGCCGCGACCATACCCCCACCGAGCGGCCGCGCGCCGCCTCGGCGGCGATCTCGCCCGCCAGCCGGCCGGCATCGACCAGCCTGAGCGGCGTGCGCGGCGCATAGTGCGCCGACAGCGATCCCGATACGCGCGGCACCGGGCGCTGCGCGTCCATCTGGGCCCGGGTCAGCACGGCGCTGCCCAGCACCTCGGACAGAGCCAGCGCCGAGACATGGCCCGGACGCAGCAGGATGGGAATCTGGGTGGAAACGTCGACGATGGTCGACTCGATGCCGACCTCGCACGGACCGCCGTCCAGCACCAGCGGCACCAAGTCGCCGAACTCGTCGGCCACGTGGGCCGCGGTGGTCGGGCTGACCCGGCCGAAGCGGTTGGCCGACGGCGCGGCCAGTCCGCCGTCGAAGGCGGCCAGCAGGGCCTGCGCGACGGGATGCGAGGGACAGCGCAGCCCCACCGTGTCCTGCCCGCCCGTCACGGCATCCAGCACGCCGGCGGCGCGCGGCAGGATCAGCGTCAGCGGCCCGGGCCAGAACGCGTCCATCAGCCGGCGGGCGACGTCGGGAACATTCGCGGCCCAGCGCGACAGGTCGGTGTCGGCCGCGACATGAACGATGACGGGATGGTCGTTGGGCCGGCCTTTCGCGGCGAAGATGCGCGCGACCGCCCCAGCGTCGGAGGCATCCGCGGCCAGGCCGTAGACCGTCTCGGTGGGCAGGCCCACCAGTTGCCCGGCCCGCAGCAGCGCCACCGCCTGCGCGATGGCGTCGGGCGTGGGCGGCAGGATGCGCGCGCTCATGCCGCTACGGATAGGCAATGCCCAGCGCCGCCGCCACCTGCGCGGCACTGCGCTCGGCCTGCGCCCGGTCGGTACCCAGGCAGGTCACGTGGCCCATCTTGCGGCCGCGCCGCGCCTCGGCCTTGCCATACAGGTGCAGCTTGGCGCCGGTCGCCTGCAAGGCCCGGCTCCAGGCCGGCTCGGCGGCCTGTTCGCCCGCCTGGAACCAGATGTCGCCCAGGATGTTGAGCATGACCGAGGCGGCCAGCGGATCGGACGACCCCAGCGGCTGGCCTGCCAGCACCCGCGCCTGCTGTTCGAACTGGCTGGTGACGCAGGCATCGATGCTGTAGTGGCCGCTGTTGTGCGGCCGCGGCGCGATTTCGTTGACGATCAGGCGCTCGCCCGGCAGCACGAAGAACTCCACGCACAGCACGCCGCAATACTCCAGCCCGGCCGCGACCTGCAGCGCCGCGGCGCGGGCGCGGCGCACGATGTCCTCGGAGGCGCGCGGCGACGGCACGGTCGAGATCGCCAGGATGCCGTCGCGATGCACGTTCTCGGAGACGGGATAGGTCACCACTTCGCCGTCGAAGCCGCGCGCGACCACGACGGAAATCTCGAACTCCAGCGGCAGCCGGGCCTCGAGCACGCAGGGCACGTTGCCGAACGAGGCGAACGCGGCGCGGGCCTGCTCGGCCGACTCGACCCGGGCCTGGCCCTTGCCGTCGTAGCCCAGCCGCGCGGCCTTCAGGATGCCCGGATACAGCGAGGCGGAGGCCGCGGCGATGTCGGCCTCGGAGCGGATCTCGGCATAGGGCGCCACGGGCACGCCTATCGAGGCGATGTAGCCTTTCTCGGCGATGCGGTCCTGGGCGATGGCCACCGCGCCAGCGGCCGGGCTGACCTGGCAGCGCAAGGCCAGCTTCTCCAGGCTGGCCGCCGGGACGTTCTCGAATTCGGTCGTGACGGCGGAGCAGCGTTCGGCCAGCTGCGCCAGGCCGGTCTCGTCATCGTAGCCGGCACGGATGTGCAGGTCGGCCACCGCGCCGGCGGGACAATCGGCGATCGGATCCAGCACCGCCACGCGGTATCCCATGCTTTGCGCGGCATGGCAGAACATCCGCCCCAGCTGTCCGCCGCCCAGCAGCCCCAGCCAGCCGCCGGGCTGCACCACGCGCGCCTGCTTGTCCCCGCTCATGCCTGGCCTCCCGGGGGCAGCGCCATCGCGCGCGCGGCCTCGGTCTGGCGGGCGCGGAAGGCTTCGAGCTTCTTGCGCAGCGCCGGATCGGTACAGGCCAGGTTGGCCACCGCGTGCAGCGCCGCGTTGGCCGCGCCCGCCTCGCCGATGGCGAAGGTGGCCACCGGCACGCCCTTGGGCATCTGGACGATGGAAAGCAGGGAATCCTCGCCGCGCAGGTACTTGGACGGCACCGGCACGCCGAACACCGGCACCGGAGTCAGCGCCGCCAGCATGCCCGGCAGGTGGGCCGCGCCGCCGGCGCCCGCGATGATGGCGCGCAGGCCCCGGCGGGTGGCTTCGGCGCCGTACTCGACCATGTCGAGCGGCATGCGGTGGGCCGAGACCACGCGGGTTTCATGCGCCACGCCGAACTCGTCGAGCACGACGACGGCATGCTTCATGATCTCCCAGTCGCTGGAAGACCCCATGACGATGCCGATCTGCACCGCCCCGGAGGAAGAAGAGGAAGAAGGGGAACTGGACATGTGGGACCTTGCGGGCACCCGGCGTGCCGGGGCAGCGGGCGAGCGTCGAAAAGCGCGATTTTAACCCGCCACGGCATCGCCGCAGCGGGATGCCCGTCCCTGGGGCGATCCCGCGACAGGTCTTAGCCGATCAGCGCGTTCACCAGCGCTCCGCCCCCCACCAGCCAGACGAACAGCAGTCCGGCCAACAGCAGCGGACGCAGCCCGGCGCGGCGGATGGCGCCGACGTGGGTGGTCAGCCCCAGCGCGGCCATCGCGATGGCCAGCAGCAGAGTGTCGAAGTCGATCGCGGCCGACATCAGCCAGTCGGGGATGGCCACCAGCGAATTGAACACGACCATGGCGATGAAGCCCACGGCGAACCAGGGGATGCACAGGCCGCTGCCCTCGCCCTTGCCTTCGGCCTTGCCGCGCGCGCATTCCCAGGCCAGCCAGGCGGACAGCGCCAGCAGGAACGGGGCCAGCATCATGACCCGCACCATCTTGGCGATGACGGCGGTGTCGGCCGCCTCGGTTCCCACCGCGCGGGCCGCGGCGATGACCTGGGCCACCTCGTGCACCGTGGAACCGACGTAGACGCCGAAACCGTGGGTGCCGCCGGGGATCAGGCCCCACTGCTGGTTCAGCTCGTACAGGAAGGGGTAGAGGAACATCGACACCGTGCCGAACACCACCACGGTCGCGACCGCCACCGCGACCTGGTCGGCCTTGGCGCGCAGGACCGGCGCAGTGGCCATGACCGCGGCCGCGCCGCAGATGGAGCCGCCGGCGCCGATCAGCCAGGCCGAGGTCCGGTCGAGCTTGAACACCCGCGTGCCCACCAGCCATGCCAGGCCGAAGGTCGACAGCAGCATGACCGCGTCGATGGCCACGCCTGCGGCGCCGACGCCGCCTATGTCCTGCCAGGTCAGGCGCAGGCCATACAGGATGACGCCCGCGCGCAACAACGTCTGCTTGGCCACGCCCACCCCGACCGCGCTGGGCGCCGCGATGCGCGGATAGACGGTGTTGCCCACCAGCATGCCCAGCACGATGGCCAGCGTCAGCGCGCTGAACCCCCGGCTGGCGAAGAAATCCCACCCCGCCAGCCCCATCGCGGCGACCCCGATGGCCGCGGCCAGCAGGAGACCGGGGGCCGCCTGCCTGAAGAATCCGGCCTTGCCCTGGGAGGGCTGGCCGGCGGCGGCGACGTGGGTAGCAGACGAATTCGACATAAGCTAATAACTTCTGGAATGAATGCCCTCCACTCTAAGCAAGCCCTTCGATCCGTCAAAACGGTTTATTTTTGTATATTCAAACTGGAAAACTGGTAATTCGAGTTATATGGAAGCCTTGCGCCTGACCTTGCGCCAATTGCAGATATTCGCCGCCGTCGCCGACACCGGCAGCACCAGCGCCGCAGCCACGGCCGTGGCGCTGTCCCAGTCCGCCACCAGCGCGGCGCTGAACGACCTGGAGCGGGCCCTGGACATGGCCTTGTTCGACCGGGTGGGCAAGCGCCTGGTGCTCAACGACAATGGCCGGGAACTGCTGCCCCAGGCGCGCGAACTGCTGGACCGCGCCACCGCGATCGAACGCTGGGCCCGCGACGGCCAGGGCCACGTGGGCGGGCTGCGCATAGGCGCCAGCACCACCATCGGCAACTACGTGCTGCCCACCCTGCTGGCGGGCTTCCAGCGCGACCTGGCGGACAGCGGACAGCCGCAATGGACCGCCCACGTCGCCATCGCCAACACGCTGGCCATCGCCACGCAGGTGGTGAACTTCGAGCTGGACCTGGCCCTGGTCGAGGGGCCGTGCGAACAGCCCGAGCTGACCGTGGAACCCTGGCTGACCGACGAACTCGTGATCGTGGCCGGGGCGCGCGACCCCATCGTGCCGCCGACGGGCGGACGGATCTCCACCGCCCAGTTGCGCGCCGCCACGTGGCTGCTGCGCGAGGAAGGCTCCGGCACCCGCGAAACCATACGCGAAGCGCTGACCCCATACCTGCACCACATGAAATCGGGCATCGAGTTCGGCAACTCGGAAGCGATCAAGCGCGCCGCCGCGGGCGGACTGGGCATCACCTGCCTGTCGCGCTGGGTGGTCAGCGACATGCTGGCGACCGGCGAACTGGTCGAGCTGCCGACGGACCTGCCCCGCCTCGACCGCTCGTTCTACCTGATCTCCCACACGCGCAAGCTCGCCACGCCCGGCGTGCGGCGCCTGACGGCCTACCTGCGGGCCTTCGCGCACGATGCAGCCGCAACCGGAGACCCGGCCCGCCCTCGGGAAAAATGAAGCACAATCTCTGTTTGATTACTGCTTCATAGCCATAGGATTCCCGGTATGGATGTCACGCTCGCCAATTTCGAAGCCGAGGTCTTGCAGGCCTCGCGCGAAAAGCCGGTTCTGGTCGATTTCTGGGCCCCCTGGTGCGGCCCCTGCCGCTCGCTGACCCCCATCCTCGAAAAGCTCGAGCGCGACTACGGCGGCGCCTTCAAGCTGGTCAAGGTCAACGTCGACGAAAACCAGCAACTGGCCGCCCACTTCCAGGCGCGCAGCATTCCCCTGGTGGTCGCCATCCTGGATGGGCGCCCGGTCGACCAGTTCAACGGCGCGCTGCCGGAAGGCCAGGTCCGCGCCTTCATCGACCGCCTGCTGCCGCTGCCCCACGAGCAGGAACACCAGCAGGCCATGGCCGCCATGCAGGCCGGCGACGTCCCCACGGCCGAGAAACACCTGCGCGCGGCGCTGGTCCTGGACGCGGCCTACGATCCGGCGCGCATGGACTACGTCGAGCTGCTGCTGACCACCGGCCGGCCCGAAGACGCCAAGGCCCAGTTCGCGCTGCTGACGCCGCAGGCCAAGGCCGATCCCCACTACGCCAACCTGGAGACCGCCCTGAACGCGGTCGAACAGGCGCAGGACTCGCCCGAGGAAACCGAGCTGCTGGCCCGCATCCAGCAGAACCCCGGCGACCTGCAGGCGCGCCTGGACCTGGCCAACAAGCGCATCGCGCGCCGCGCCTGGGCCGGCGCGATGGACGAACTGCTGGAAATCGTCCAGCGCGACCGCGGCTTCCAGGAAGAAATCGGCCGCAAGACCCTGATCGCCGTCTTCGACATGGCCTCGGCCCAACCCGAGCTGGTCTCGCAGTACCGCCGCAAACTGTCGACGGTACTATTTTGACCCCCAGGGGAAGCCCACCCCCTACCCGCTGACGCGGGCCCCCTCAAGGGGGCGGCGCTGGCGGACCGGCAAAGCCGGATCCGCGGCGCCCTGGGTCTAGTGCCTGTTTCTTGGTACGCTACACCGTTGCTACCGCTGGCAGCCAGCGATAGCAACCGTGCTTCAGTCCAAGATCTTTTCCCTAGACCCAGGAAACCGCGGATCCGGCTTTGCCGGTCCGCCGGTTTCGCCCCCTGGGGGGCGCGCGTCAGCGCGTAGGGGGGGTCCTCTTCTTCTACTCGATTTTTATGCCGGTATCGGCCACGACCTTGCCCCAGCGCTGCGTTTCGTCGGCGACCAGCTTGCCCAGTTCGGCGGGCGAGGACGGGGCCGGGTCGGCATAGACGCCGGACAGTCTCTCTGCCACGGCGGGCTCGCGCAGCGCCGTCGCCACCATTTTCGACAATGCATCCACGGCGGCCTGAGGCGCGCCCTTGGGCGCGAACAGCGCGAACCAGCCGCCCGACTCCAGGCCCGACACGCCGGATTCAGCGAAGGTGGGAATGTCCGGCGCGAAGCGCGAACGCTGGGTGCCCGTCACGGCGATGGCCTTGATGCGGCCGTCCTTGAGCAGCGGCATGGCCGGCGGCAGGCCGGCCACCACCAGGTCCAGCTCGCCGCGCGCCAGCGCCGGCAAGGCCTCGGCGAAGCTGCGGCTGTACGGGATGTGCAGCAGCTTGAGCCCATAATTGTTCTGCAGGTAGGCGGCGGCCAGGTGCAGGTTGGTGCCGACGCCGGGCGTGCCATAGCGCAACTCCTTCTGCCTGGCCAGCGCAAGGAACTCCTGCGGATTCGAGGCCGGCAGCTTGGGGCTGGCCAGCAGCACGTTCTGGATACGGGCCAGCAGCGCGACGGGCGCGAAGTCCTTCTCCGGCTTGATGCGCCAGTCGGGATAGAGATGGGTCAGGATGCCGTGCGTGTCCTTGCCGCCCAGCAGCAGCGTGTAGCCGTCGGCCTTGGCATCGGCCACGGCTTCGGTGCCTATCTTGCCGCCGGCGCCCAGCTTGTTCTCGACCACGAAGGACTGGCCGGTCTGGCGCGACAGTTGTTCGCTCACGACGCGCGCGATCATGTCCGGCGCCGTGCCCGGTCCATAGGGCACGACCACGCGCACGGGCCGGTCGGGATAGGAAGGTTTCTGGGCCGCCGCGGACGCGCAGACGAACACGGCGGCAAGCGCGCAACGCGCGATGGATCGGTGCATGGAAGTCTCCTCGTATACGCATGCCTGTGTCTTTCGAATGGATGGTCCGGCATGCGCAGACTCGATGCTAAACCTCTAAAACTCAAAAATCTATACTTTTGATTTTTTGAGGTCTAGAATGGGCGCCGATGATCGAACCGCAGGAGCATCATGGCCCGCTTACCCATCACCATCGCCACCTGGGACTATGACCGGGTCCGTCCGCTGCTGGACGGCCGCGTCACCGTCGAAGGCTGCGAGGTCAACTACCTTCCCATGCCGGTGGAGGAATGTTTCCACCGCGCCTATTTCCACGGGGAGTTCGACGTCGCCGAGATCGGCTTCAGTCCCTTCCTGATCGCGCTGTCGCGCGGCATCGCGCCCTACGTCGCCCTGCCCGTCTTCCTGTCGCGCACCTTCCGCCACTCCGCCATCTACATCCGCAACGACCGCGGCATCGCCAGCGCGGCCGACCTGCGCGGCAAGCGCATCGGCCTGCCCGAGTACCAGATGTCCGCCGTGCTGTGGGTGCGGGGCTTCCTGAAGGACGAGTACGGCATCGAGGCCGCCGACATCGACTGGGTCCAGGGTGGCCTGGAACAGTATGGCCGCAAGGACAAGTTTCCGCTCAACCTCCCGCCGGGCTTCCCGCTGTCGAGCGCACCCGAAGGCCGCTCGCTGTCGAACCTGCTGGCCAGCGGTGAACTGGACGCCGTCATCTCCGCCCGCGCGCCGTCGTGCCTGCTCGATGGCCATCCCCGGGTCCAGCGCCTGTACCCCGACTACCGCGCGGTCGAGCAGGCGTACTACGCCCGCACCGGCCTGTTCCCCATCATGCACGCGCTGGGCGTGCGCCAGGATCTCGCCCAGGCGCATCCGTGGCTGCCCTCCAGCCTGTACAAGGCGTTCGCCCAGGCCAAGGAAATCGCCGAGCGCGACCTGCGCGAAGTCACCGCGCTGAAGATCGGGCTGCCGTGGGTGACCGCCGAACTGGAATCGACCGAGGCCGTCATGGGCCGGGATTTCTGGCCCTACGGCGTGGAAGCCAACCGCAAGACGCTGGCAGCGATGACGCGCTATTCGTACGAACAGGGGTTGGCCGTCCGCCAACTGGGCGTGGATGAACTGTTCGCGGCCAGCACGCTCGACCCCGTCCACATCTAGGAGCCGCCCATGCCCGCGCAACTGATCTGCTGCTCGCACAGTCCGCTCATGCTGGCCGACATCGAGGCGTCCGATCCCGAGGGCCAGCGCGCCTTCTTCGACGAAATGGAAACGGTCTCGCGCGAAGTCCATGCCTTCGCGCCCGACCTCGTGGTCAGCTTCGGCCCCGACCATTTCAACGGTTTCTTCTACGACTTGATGCCCGCGTTCTGCCTGGGCCTGGCGGCGCACGGCACGCGCGACTGGGGGCTGCCTGGCGGCCCGCTGCGCGTACCCACCGAACTGGCGCTGGAATGCGCCCGGGCGCTGCATCGCCAGGACCTGGACACCGCCATCTCCTACGACATGTGCGTGGACCACGGCAACGCCATCTCGCTGACGCAGCTGACCGGCGCGCTGGCGCGCTACGACGTGCTGCCCATCTTCCTGAACTGCGCCGCCGACCCGCGTCCGTCCATGCGCCGGTCGCGCCTGTTCGGCGAGGCCGTGGGCCGCTTCCTGGCCACGCGCGGCCTGCGCGTGACCATCATCGGCTCGGGCGGCCTGTCGCACGATCCCCCCACGCCGCGCCTGCGCCAGGTGCCGCATGACATCGCGCAACGGCTCGTGAAGCGGCATACCCCCACGGCCGAGGAGCTGGCCGCGCGCGAGGCCCGCGTGATCCAGGCCGGCCGCGACCTGGTCGTCGGCAAGGGCCCCTGCATGCCGCCCGACCGGAAATGGGACGAAGCCTTCATGGCCAAGCTGTGCGCCTACGACACCGAGGCCCTGGATGCCATCGACGATGCCGAGATCGACCGCCAGGGCGGCTTCGGCGGACACGAGATCCGGGCCTGGGTGGCCGCCGCGGCCGCCGCGCGCGCGATCGAGACGCATCCCATGCAGGTGCGCTACTACCGGATCATTCCCGAGTGGCTGACCGGCATGGGCATCGTCACCGCCGGCTGAAACACCGACCACGCATCGACCTGGACACCCCCCATGGCACCCATAGCCCATCGCACCGGCACCGCCCGCAGCGGCGACGTCGAAATCTTCTACCGCCGCTTCGGCGCGCCCGGCGCCACGCCGGTCCTCATCGCGCACGGCCTGTCGTATTTCTCGTACGACTGGACCGGCATCGCCGAGGCCCTGGCCACCGACCGCGAGGTGGTCGCCGTCGACCTGCGCGGCTTCGGCGACTCCACCCGCAGCCCCGACCGGCACTACGATCTGCGCGACTTCGCCGGCGACCTCGTCGCCGTGCTGGATCACCTGCAATGGCCGCGCGCCGTGCTGGCCGGCCACTCCATGGGCGGACGCATCTGCCTGTGCGCCGCGCACTGGTACCCCGAACGGGTGGCGGCGCTGGCCTGCCTGGACTTCGCGCCCGACGTGGCCGCCGCGGGCCGCCGCAACGTCGCCGTGCGCATCGGCAACCAGCCGGACGTATTCGCGTCCGTGGACGAAGCGCTGGCCTACCACGGGCTGCCCGCCGACCTGCCCGCGAACGCGCCCGCCAGGAAGCGCTACGAAGCCTTCCTGCAAGCCGTTCCCGGCGGCTACGAACTCAAGCGCGACCTGCATTTCCGCGACAGCTTCCGCCAGACCCTGCAGGGCAAGCCCGCCGCGCCGGGGCCGGACCTGTGGGCCATGGTCAGGGAACTGAAGGTGCCCGCGCTGTTCGTGCGCGGCAGCCGATCCGACATGTTCGAGGCGCCCACGCTGGACAAGCTGCGACTGGCCAACCCGCGCTGCCGCGCGGAAGAGATAGACGGCAGCCACGACCTGGCCGGCGACAACCCCGGGGACCTGGCGCGCGTGCTGCGCGGCTTCCTGCCCGCGGACTGAACCGGCCGCCGACCCGATACGACACGACAACAACGACCCAGGAGGAAGACCATGTCCATCGAGAAACTGCTGCCCAGGCATCGCGACCTGTATTACGGCGGCGCCTGGCATCGCCCCGAGGGCGGCTATGCCGACTCCTTCAGCCCGTCCACCGGCGAGAACCTGGGCCCCTGCGCGGTGGCCAGCCACGCCGACGTCGATGCCGCCGTGCGCGCCGCGCACGAGGCCTATGGCTCATGGCGGCGCACCGCGCCCGGCGAACGCGCCACGGTGCTGCGCCGCATCGCCCAGGTCATGCGCGAGCATCGCGAGGAACTGGCCATGATCGACGCCATCGACTGCGGCAACCCCGTGTCCGCGCTGATGCACGACGTCGACATCGCCACCCAGCTCATCGACTACTTCGCCGGGCTGGTCTATGAGCTGCGCGGCTCCACCATTCCCATGGGCGAAGGCGTCATCGACATGACGGTGCGCGAGCCCTATGGCGTCTGCGCCCGCATCGTCGCCTACAACCATCCGATGATGTTCACCGCCAGCCGGCTGGCGGCGGCCGTCGCCGCCGGCAACACCGTCATCATGAAACCGCCGGTGCAGGCGCCGCTGTCGGCCTATCGGCTGATGGAACTGATAGACGGCATCGCGCCGCCCGGGGTCATCAACGTGCTGTCGGGCGGGACCGAGTGCGGGCAGGCGCTGGTCGACCACCCGCTGGTGCCCAAGGTCACGCTGATCGGCAGCATCGCCACCGGCAAGGCCATCTCGCGCGGCGCGGCCGAACACCTCAAGCACGTCAGCCTGGAACTGGGCGGCAAGAACGCGCTGGTGGTCTACCCCGACGCGGACCTGGAACGCGCCATCAAGGGCGCCGTGGCCGGCATGTGCTTCACCTGGTGCGGCCAGGCATGCAGCTCGACCACGCGGCTGTTCGTGCACGAATCGGTGTACGACCAGGTGGTCCAGGGCGTGCTGGAAGGCGTGCGCGCCTACCGCCCCGGCCTGCCCACGGACAAGGCCACGACCATGGGCGCCATCGTCTCGCGCGAGCAGTACGACAAGATCATGCACTACATCGAGCTGGGCAAGCAGGAAGGCGCCCGGCTGGCGGCGGGCGGCAAGCATCCCGACGGCGCCGGGCTGGCCGACGGATACTTCATCGAGCCCACCGTCTTCACCGACGTGACCATGGACATGCGCATCGCGCGGGAAGAAATATTCGGCCCGGTGCTGTCCATCCTCAAGTGGTCGGACGAGGACGAGATGTTCGACCAGGTCAATTCGCTGGAGTACGGGCTGGCCGCCGGCGTGTACACCACGCGGCTCGATACGGCCCACCGCGCCGCCGGCCGCTTCGAGGCGGGCTACGTCTGGGTCAACAACGCGGCCAAGCATTTCTTCCCCGCTCCTTTCGGCGGCTACAAGCAGTCGGGCAACAACCGCGAGGAATCCTTCGAGGAACTGGTGTCCTACACGCAATTGAAGAACGTCTACATCACGCTTTGAACCAGGAAGAGACAAGCATGCAATTCGATCAGTTGAAGAACGTCAAAGTCGAGATCGCCAACGGCATAGGCTGGGTCACGCTGAACCGCCCCGACAAGCGCAACGCGATGAGCCCGGACCTGCACTTCGAGATGGTGGACGTGCTCAAGGAGCTGGCCGAGGAACCGGCGGTGCGCGTGCTGGTGCTGACCGGCGCGGGCGAAAGCTGGTGCGCCGGCCAGGACATCGGCCTGTTCTTCCGCGCCCTGGACGACAAGCCCAAGCAGCGGCACCTGGCCCGGCTGGCCAACCACGAATGGCGCTGGACCCTGCTCAGCAGCTTTCCCAAGCCCACCATCGCCATGGTGAACGGGCACTGCTACGGCGGCGCCTTCGTGCAGTTGTTCGCCTGCGATTTCGCCATCGCGGCGGACGAAGCGCAGTTCGGCCTGTCCGAGGTGAACTGGGGCATCCTGCCCGGCGGCCTGGTCGGCAAGGTCATCGTCGACGGGCTGGCCTACCGCGACGCGGTCTACTACGCGATGACGGGCGACCCCTTCGACGGCAAGACGGCCGCGCAGATGCGGCTGGTGACCGAGTCCGTGCCGCTCGACCGCCTGCGCGCGCGCACCGAGGAACTGGCCGCCACGCTGGCGCGCAAGAATCCGCAGACGCTGCGCACCATCAAGGAAAGCCTGCGCCTGGTGCGCGGCATGAGCGTGGACCAGGCCGCCGACTACCTGCTGGCCAAGGAGCGCGAGATGCGCTTCATGGATACCGAGGGCGGACGCGAACAGGCCATGACCCAGTTCCTGGACGAGAAGACCTATCGCCCCGGTTTCGGCGAATACCGGCGGGACGCGCAATGAACGCCTCGTCCGCGCCCGCCTCCGGCGACGTCCTGCAAGGCATCCGGGTGCTGGAGCTGGGCAACTTCATCACCGGCCCCTATGCCGGGCTGATGCTGGCCGACCTGGGCGCCGACGTGATCAAGGTCGAGCGGCCGGAAGGCGACCCTTTCCGCGCCTTCCGCGACGGCCAGTACAGTCCGAACTTCGTCGCGTTCAACCGCAACAAGCGCAGCGTGAAGCTGGACCTGGGTCGCCAGGCGGGGCGCGACGCCCTGCTGCGGCTGGTGGACACGGCGGACGTGCTGATCGAGAACTTCCGTCCCGGCGTCATGGACAGGATGGGCCTGGGATGGGAGACGCTGCGCGCCCGGCGGCCGCAGCTGGTCTATTGCGCGATCGGCGGCTTCCTGCCCGGCAGCCGGCACGAGGGCCAGCCCGCCTTCGACACCATCGGCCAGGCCTTGAGCGGCATGCTGGACACTTTCCTGGATCCCGCCAATCCGCAGGTGCGCGGACCCACCATCTCGGACCAGCTGGCGGGCATGTACGCGTGCCAGGGCATCCTGGGCGCGCTGTTCGCCCGGCAGGCCACCGGGCGAGGCCGGCTGGTCGAGGTCAACATGATCGAGTCGTCCATGTCCTTCATGCCCGACTTCTTCGCCAGCTATACCCGCGACGGCACGCGCATGCGGTCGACCACGCGCGCGTCCTATTCGCACAGCCTCGCGTTCGAGTGCGCCGACGGCGCGCGCATCGGCCTGCAGCTCTCGTCGCCGTCGAAATTCTGGGAAGGCCTGGTACGGGCGGTGGAAATGCCCGAACTGCGGGACGATCCACGCTTCGCCACCCGAGGCGCGCGCATCGCCAACTTCGAGTCGCTGTCCGCGTTGCTCAGGGACCGTTTCCGCACGCAGCCGCAGGCCCACTGGCTGGCCGCGCTGCGCGCCGCCGACGTGCCGCACGCGCCGGTCCTGACCGTGCCCGACATCCTGGACGATCCCGAGTTCGCGGCCGCCGGCAGTTTCCATGAACTGCATCACCCCGAGATGGGATCGGTGCGGGCGCTGAGCCGGCCCATCCGCTACGACGGCCAGCGCCAGCCCAGCCGCCATCCTCCGCCCACGCTGGGCGAGCAGACCGCCGCCATCCTGGCCGAGGCCGGCCTGTCGGAACAGGAAATCGCCGCCGTCCGGGGGACGACGGCCTAGGTCCGTCCACTTAGAAAAGGAGACACCGCATGCAAGACCATCGCGACACCTCGATCACCCGCCGCGGCTTCATCGCCGCCAGCGCCGGCCTGGCCCTGGGCGCGGCCGGCGCCGCACGCGGCCAGGGCGACACCTACCCGACACGCGCCATCCGTGTCATCGTGCCCTTCCCCGCCGGCGCCGGCGCCGACTCCAACGCGCGGCTGGTGGCCCAGCAACTGGCGGAGAAACTGGGCCAGCCCGTGGTGGTCGACAACCGGCCCGGCGCCAACGGCCTGATCGGCACCGAAGCCGTGGCCAAGGCCGCGCCCGACGGCTATACCCTGCTGTTCGTCGACCGCGGTGCGCTGGGCATCAATCCCAGCCTGTACAAGAAGCTGCCCTACGATCCGCTGAAGGACTTTTCCTACGTCGGCATCGCGGTCTGGGGCCCCTATGTGCTCGTGGCCGGCTCCAAGCAGCCAGCCAAGACCATCCAGGAGTTCGTCGCCGCCGCGCGCAAGCAGCCCGGCCGCCTGACCTATGCCAGCTTCGGCAACGGCAGCATGACCCAGCTGGGCACCGAGTCGCTGTGCTCACGCCTGGGCATACAGCTGACCCACGTGCCCTACAAGGGCGGCGCCCCGGCGCTGACCGCGGCCATGGCCGGCGAGGTCGACATGGCCCTGGTCACGATCGGACCGGCGCTGGGCGCGATCCGCGAAGGCCGCGTGCGGCCGCTGCTGGTGGGCGGCAACCGCCGCTTCCCGCTGCTGCCGGACGTCCCCGCCGTGAGCGAGATCGGCGGCGACGAGAACACCATCCCCGACACCTATTTCGGCTTCGCCCTGCCGGCCGGCACGCCCGCCGCGATCCGCGACCGCCTGTCGGGCACCATCCGCCAGGTGCTGGCCGATGCGGCCATCCGCACGAAACTGGCCGACAGCGGCTTCCAGGCGGCACGGGGCACCCCGGAGGAAATGCGGTCCACGGTGGAACACGACATCGCGGCCTTCGGCAAGCTCGCGCGCGAGTTGAACATCCGGCCCGAATGATGGACGGTCCGCAGGATAATGGCGGGGATGGAATAATCGCGGTCGGCGCTCCGGCGCCGACCGCAGCTCCCGAACCAGGCTTCCGACCCATGTCCTCATTCACCGACACCACGCTAGACCGGATGGCGCGCTATCTGCAACTGGCATCGCTGTTCCGCAACAAGATCATTACCGGCGACTGGCCGGTGGGCGGCCGCATCCCGAACGTAGCGGACCTGGCCGTGGACTTCGAGGTGGCACGCGGCACCATACGCGAAGCGCTGGGCGTGCTGGAGGACGAAGGGCTGATCGAGCGCTTCCGCGCCAAGGGCAGTTTCGTTCGCCGAACGCCCAAGGAACGCAGCGCGCACCGGCTGGCCATCGACTGGGCCTCGCTGATCTCGGCCCACGAGGGCGCGGACATCGAGGTCCTGGAACAGCGGGACCTGGACGAACTCCCCGCCTTCGCCGCCGGCGAAGGCGAACCGGCCGACCATTACACGATGATGCGCAGGGTGCACGCGCGCGACGGCCACCCCTATCTGGCGGCCCGCTTCATCCTGGACAGCGAGTTGTTCAGGCAAGGACCGCCTGAACGGTTCCGGCACGAGGCCACCCTGCCCATCCTGCACGAGGTTGCCGGCAAGCGCATCGCGCGGGCCAATCAGATCATGACCCTGGGCAGCGCCGACCGCGAGATGGCAGCGCTGCTGGAACTGCCGCTGAACGCACCGGTGGCGCACGTCGTGCGGCGCGCCATCGACACGTCGGGCAAGCTGATCTACGTGGGGGAAGGGATATACCGGGGGGATGCGGTCAGGCTGGAGATCGCGCTGATCTGATTCAGAGCAGCTTGTTCAGGGCAGTCATGACACCCACTGCCACCACCAGCAGCGAGCCGAGCTTGATGGTCATGCGCTGTTCGAGCAAACGGAGCTCGGACCTCAGTTGGCCTTCTGAGCTGACCAACCGGTTTTCCAAGGCCCGGATATCGCCCTTGAGGCCGGTTTCCACTCGTTCGAGTTCTACGCGCATGCCCAGGGTGACCCGCTCGAGATCGGCGCGTGTGGCCAGCGTGATTCGTTCGAGATCCGCCCGCGTGGCCAAGGCGTCCATACCGGTCGTCAACACCTGCGCCAGCGCCTCGGCTTGCGCATCCGCCAAGGGCGCCGCCACGCCTGCCTGCTGCAGGCGCTTGGAATACTGCAAGGTATCGAAGGCAAGGGCGGCGGTCATGGAAATATTCTATGCCATGACATCCAAAAGAAAAACGGCGGGCAGGATGTTTCCATCCTGCCCGCCGTCACCCTGCCTTGCGCAAGCCGGCGATCAGACCCCGACCAGCCGGACCCGCGCCTCGCGGTATTTGTCCGACGTGCGCTCCAGCACGTTCTGCGGCAGCCTCGGCGCGGGAGCGGTCTTGTCCCAGGGCTGGGTTTCCAGCCAGTCGCGCACGAACTGTTTGTCGAACGACGGCGGGCTGCTGCCCGGCACGTAGGAATCGGCCGGCCAGAAGCGTGACGAATCGGGCGTCAGCACTTCGTCCATCAAGTGCAGCACGCCGTTCTCGTCCAGGCCGTATTCGAACTTGGTATCGGCGATGATGATGCCGCGCTGGGCGGCATACTCGGACGCCAGCTGGTAGATGCGCAGCGAGACTTCGCGGATCTGCTCGGCCAGTTGCGGGCCGACTTCCTTGACCACGTGCTCGAAGCTGACGTTCTCGTCGTGCGAACCCAGTTCGGCCTTGGCCGCCGGCGTGAAGATGGGCGCGGGCAGCTTCTGCGCCTGCACCAGCCCTTCCGGCAGCTTGATGCCGCACACGCCGCCGGTGTCCTGGTAGTCCTTCCAGCCCGAGCCGATCAGGTAGCCGCGCACCACCGCTTCCACCAGCACCGGCTTGAGCCGCTTGACCACCATCGCCCGGCCCGCAACCTGGTCGCGTTCGTCGGCGGCGACGACGCTCTCGGGTTCGACGCCGGTCAGGTGGTTGGGGATGATGTTGCCGAGCCGGCCCAGCCAGAAATTGGTGAGCGAGTTCAGCACCTCGCCCTTGCCCGGGATCGGATCGTCCAGGATGACGTCGAAGGCGGACAGGCGGTCGGTGGTGACGATCAGGAGCTTGTCGTCGCCGACAGCATACATGTCGCGCACTTTGCCGCGCGCCAGCAGCGGCAGGGAACGGATGGTGGACTGATAGAGCGGTGCGGACATGATGCGGCCTGCTTCGACGGTTGAGGGCTTACTTGACGATTTGGGCCAATTTGCCCGAGGCGTAGTCGGCGGCGATCTGCGACAGCGCAACGGCCTTGATCTTGCTGGCGTTGCCGGCGGTGCCGAACTGGTTGTAGCGTTCGACGCAGATCTTCTTGGCGGCGGCGCGCGCGGGCTTGAGGTATTCGCGCGGGTCGAACTTCGAGGGGTTCTCGGCCAGGAAGCGGCGGATCGCGCCGGTCATCGCCAGGCGGATGTCGGTGTCGATGTTGATCTTGCGCACGCCGTGCTTGATGGCTTCCTGGATTTCCTCGACCGGCACGCCGTAGGTTTCCTTCATGTCGCCGCCGAATTCGCGGATCTCGGCCAGCAGGTCCTGCGGCACGCTGGAGCTGCCGTGCATCACCAGGTGGGTGGTCGGCAGGCGGCGGTGGATTTCCTTGATGCGCTCGATGGCCAGGATGTCGCCGCTGGGCTTGCGCGAGAACTTGTAGGCGCCGTGGCTGGTGCCGATGGCGATGGCCAGCGCGTCGATCTGGGTGCGCTTGGCGAAGTCGGCGGCCTGCTCGGGATCGGTCAGCAGCTGTTCGCGGGTCATGGTGCCCTCGGCGCCGTGGCCGTCTTCCTTGTCGCCCTTCATGGTCTCGAGCGAGCCCAGGCAGCCCAGTTCGCCTTCGACCGAGATGCCCTGCACGTGGGCCATCTTCACGACCTGGGTGGTGACGTCGACGTTGTAGTCGTAGTCGGCGATGGTCTTGCCGTCGGCCATCAGCGAGCCGTCCATCATCACGCTGGAGAAGCCCATGGCGATGGCGCCCTTGCAGACGTCGGGCGACTGGCCGTGGTCCTGGTGCATGACGACGGGGATGTGGGGATAGGATTCGACCGCCGCGGCGATCAGGGCCTTCAGGAAGCCTTCGCCGGCATATTTGCGGGCGCCGGCCGAGGCCTGCATGATGACCGGGCTGTTGGTCTCGTCGGCGGCTTCCATGATGGCCTGGACCTGTTCCAGGTTGTTGACGTTGAACGCCGGGATGCCGTAGCCGTTTTCAGCCGCATGGTCGAGCAGTTGACGCATGGAAACGAGTGCCATTGTGAACTCCTGGATAAGAAATGGTTGGGGGGTTCAGCCTTGCTGGCCTACCCTCACGATTTTTAGAGTATTGGTTCCGCCCGGCGAGCCCATCGGCTCGCCCACGGTGAAGACGATCAGGTCGCCCGGCCCCGCCACGCCCTTCTCCACCAGCAGCTTCTCGGCCGCCAGCAGCGACGCGTCGCGATCGCCGGAATCTTCCAGTTGCAGCGTCCGCACGTTGCGGTACAGCGCTACCTTACGCTGCGTCGCCACGCGCGGGGTCAGGGCGTAAATGGGTGTTGCACTATCGTGCCGGCTCATCCACAGCGTGGTCGCGCCGGAATGCGTCAGCGCGCAGATGGCCTTGCAGCGCATGTGGTGCGCCGTGAACAGCGCCGCATAGGCGATGGACTGGTCCACCCGGTGGAAGGTCTGGTCCAGGAAATCCTTGTCCAGCTCGAAATGCTGCGACTTCTCGGCTTCCAGGCAGATCGAGGCCATGGCCTCGACGGTTTCCACCGGATAGCGCCCGACCGCGGTTTCGGCCGACAGCATCACCGCATCCGAGCCGTCCAGCACGGCGTTGGCCACGTCCGAGACCTCGGCGCGCGTGGGCATGGCGTTGACGATCATGGATTCCATCATCTGCGTGGCCGTGATGACGGTGCGATTGCGCGAACGCGCCAGCCGGATCATGCGTTTCTGCAGCGCGGGCACGGCGGCCGCGCCGACCTCCACCGCCAGGTCGCCGCGCGCCACCATGATGCCGTCCGAGGCATCGATGATTTCTTCCAGCACGGCGATGGCCTCGGCCCGCTCGATCTTGGCGATGAGCTGGGGCCGGACACCGGTGGGCGCGCCGGCGATGGCCACCAGCTGGCGCGCCATTTCCATGTCGGTGCGGTTCTTGGGGAAGCTGATGGCGATGTAGTCCACGCCCATCTGCACCGCGGACCGGAGGTCTTCCATGTCCTTGCCGGTCAGCGCGGGCGCGGTCAGGCCGCCGCCCTGGCGGTTGATGCCCTTGTTGTTCGACAGCTCGCCCCCGACCAGCACCTCGGTATGGATCTCGGTGCCGGCGACGCGGATTACCAGCAGGCGGATCAGGCCGTCGTTCAGGAGCAGGATGTCGCCGGCCCGCACGTCGCGCGGCAGGTCGGGATAATCCAGGCCCACCTTGCCCTGGTCGCCCAGTTCGCAGGCGGCATCGAGGATGAAGGGCTGGCCCGGTTCAAGCAGGACCTTGCCGTCGGCGAACTTGCCGACGCGTATCTTGGGCCCCTGCAGGTCGGCCATGATCGCGACTTCGCGGTCACAGGCCGACGCGGCCTCGCGGACCAGGGCGGCGCGCGCCGCATGGTCTTCCGCCGTGCCGTGCGAGAAATTGAGCCGTACTACATCGACTCCGGCGCGGATCATCCGCGCCAGCGTGTCGGCCGAGCTGGAAGCCGGCCCGAGTGTAGCCACGATCTTCGTGGCACGAGCGGAAGGTGCGTCCACAGGGTCAGGCGCCTTGAGCGGCGCGCTCCTCCAAGATGGCGACCGCGGGCAGGGCCTTGCCTTCCAGGAACTCGAGGAAGGCACCGCCACCGGTCGAGATGTAGCCAACCTGGTCCGCGATGCCGTATTTGGCGATCGCGGCCAGCGTGTCGCCGCCGCCGGCGATCGAGAACGCAGGCGAGGCCGCAATGGCGCGGGCCAGCGTTTCGGTGCCATGCGAGAAGGCGTCGAACTCGAACACGCCCACCGGGCCGTTCCAGACGATGGTGCCGGCCGCCTTGAGCAATTGCGCCAGGCGTTCGGACGTGACGGGGCCGATGTCCAGGATCAGGTCGTCGGCCGCAACGGCATCGGCGGACTTGGTCTCGGCCGGCGCGTCGGCGGCGAAGGTCTTGGCGCACACCACGTCGGTCGGGATGGGCACGGCCGCACCGCGCTTTTCCATGACCTCGATGATGGCCCTGGCCTCGTTCAGCAGGTCGGGCTCGGCCAGCGACTTGCCGATGGGCAGGCCCTTGGCCAGCATGAAGGTGTTGGCGATGCCGCCGCCCACGATGAGCTGGTCGACCTTGTCGGCCAGGCTCTTGAGAATGGTCAGCTTGGTCGAGACCTTGGAACCGGCCACGATGGCCACCAGCGGCCGCTTGGGCGCGCTGAGCGCGCGGCCCAGGGCGTCCAGTTCCGCCGCCAGCAGCGGGCCGGCGCAGGCCACCGGAGCGTA
The DNA here is from genome assembly GCF_003854895.1 of Pigmentiphaga sp. H8. NCBI lineage: Bacteria > Pseudomonadati > Pseudomonadota > Betaproteobacteria > Burkholderiales > Alcaligenaceae > Pigmentiphaga > Pigmentiphaga sp. H8. The sequence goes on from NZ_CP033966.1 coordinate 4,633,164, forward strand.
GCGGGCGATGCCGTGCGTGGTGGCTTCCGCGCGGTGCGCGGTGCCGAAGGCATCGTTGACGTAGACGTCGCACAGCGCGGCCATCTTGCGCGCCAGCGCGTCGTCGTCCTTTTTCTCGCCCTTGTTGACGCGGCAGTTCTCGAGCAGCACGACTTCACCGGGCGCGACGGACACGCCGTCGACCCAGTCCGCCACGAGCCGCACGGGCTTGTCCAGCAGCTCGGACAGGCGCTTGGCCACCACCGCCAGCGAATCGGCGGGCGTCAGGGTGCCTTCCGTGGGACGGCCCAGGTGCGACGTCACCATGACGGCGGCGCCGCCGTCCAGCGCCAGGCGGATGCCCGGCACCGAGGCACGGATGCGCGTGTCCTCGGTGATGTTGCCCTGGTCGTCCTGCGGCACGTTCAGATCGGCGCGGATGAACACCCGCTTGCCGTCCAGTTTTCCCTTGGCCGCCAGATCGGCCAGCGTGATGACCTTGCTCATGCTTACTTGGCCGACATCAGCGCCACGGTGGTGTCCAGCATGCGGTTGCTGAAGCCCCACTCGTTGTCGTACCACGACGAGACCTTGACCAGGTTGCCCGTGACCTTGGTCAGCGTGGCATCGAAGGTGCTGGAGGCGGGATCGTGGTTGAAGTCGGACGACACCAGCGGCTCGGTGTTGTAGTTCAGGATGCCCTTGAGCGAACCTTCCGACGCTTCCTTCAGGATGGCGTTGACTTCCTCGACGGTAGTGTCGCGCTTGGCCACGAAGGTCAGGTCGACCACCGACACGTTGATGGTCGGGACGCGGATGGCGTAGCCGTCCAGCTTGCCGTTCAGCTCGGGCATCACCAGGCCGACCGCGGCGGCGGCGCCGGTCTTGGTCGGGATCATGTTCTGGGTGGCCGAGCGGGCGCGGCGCAGGTCCTCGTGGTAGACGTCGGTCAGCACCTGGTCGTTGGTATAGGCGTGCACGGTGGTCATCAGGCCCGAGACGATGCCCAGCTTGTCATGCAGCGGCTTGACCAGCGGAGCCAGGCAGTTGGTGGTGCACGAGGCGTTCGAGATGACGGTGTGTTCCGCCTTCAGCACGTCCTGGTTCACGCCGTAGACGATGGTGGCGTCGACGTCCTTGCCGCCGGGGGCCGAGATCACGACCTTCTTGGCGCCGCCCTTCAGGTGGGCGCCGGCCTTCTCCTTGCTGGTGAAGAAGCCGGTGCATTCGAGCACCACGTCCACGCCCAGCTCGCCCCAGGGCAGCTCGGCCGGGTTGCGGTTGGCCAGCACGCGGATCTTGTCGCCGTTGACGACCATGTAGTCGCCCTCGACCGCGACGGTGCCCGGGAACTTGCCATGGGCCGTGTCGTAACGGGTCAGGTGAGCATTGGTCTTGGGGTCGCCCAGGTCGTTGATGGCGACGATTTCGATGTCGTGCTTCTTGCCACCTTCATAGTGGGCACGCAGGACGTTGCGGCCGATGCGGCCATAGCCATTGATCGCGACACGGATGGTCATGGTGTTTCCTTTGCTTTGATGAGAAGAATCTGTGACGTTGGTGGACGACTGCCCCGCTCAGCCCACCAGCTTCCGGACGGCCTCGACGACCCGTTCGGCGGTGAATCCGAAATGCTTGAACAACACGCCGGCCGGCGCGGATTCGCCGTAGGTGTCGATCCCCACGACCTCGCCGTCCAGGCCTACATATTTGCGCCAGTAATCGGTGACCCCGGCCTCGACCGCCACCCGCGGCAGGCTGCGCGGCAGCACGTGCTGGCGCCAGGCGTCGTCCTGCTTGTCGAAGACCTGCGTGCACGGCATGGACACCACGCGCACGAAGATCTCGTCCTTGGCCAGCGCTTCTTGCGCGGCCAGCGCCAGCGCGACTTCCGAGCCGGTGGCGATGATCACGGCGCGCGGGTTGAGCGCGTCGCGCAGCACGTAGCCGCCGCGCGAGATGTTCGCGATGGTGGCCTGGTCGCGCTCGACGAAAGGCAGGTTCTGGCGGGACAGCAGCAGCGCCGACGGGCCGCCGGCATGCACATCCATGCCGATGCTGGCCGGACGCTCGACGGCCGCGCCCCAGGCCACCGCGGTCTCGGTGGTGTCGCAGGGACGCCAGACCGCCAGGTTGGGGATCAGGCGCAGGCTGGCCGCGTGCTCGACGGACTGGTGGGTGGGGCCGTCCTCGCCCAGGCCGATGGAGTCGTGCGTGAAGACGTGCACCACGCGCTGCTTCATCAACGCCGCCATGCGCAGGGCATTGCGGGAATAATCGGAGAAGGTCAGGAAGGTGCCGCCGAACGGCAGGTAGCCGCCATGCAGCGCGATGCCGTTCATGATGGCGGCCATGCCGAACTCGCGCACGCCGTAGTTGATGTGGCGGCCGAACTCGATGCCGTCCTTGCCGGCGCGCACCGGCGCCACGCCCTTCCAGTCGGTGTAGTTGGAACCGGTCAGGTCGGCCGACCCGCCCAGCAGCTCGGGCAGCATGCCGGCCAGCGCCGTGATGGCGAACTGCGAGGCCTTGCGGGTGGCAACGGTTTCCTGCTTCTGGTTGGTCTCGGCCAGGAACTGGGCGAATTTCTCGGCGAACTCGGCCGGCAGGTCGCCGCGCATGCGGCGCTCGAATTCGGCGGCCTGCTCGGGGAACTGGGCGGCGTATTGGGCGAACAGCTCGTTCCAGGCGCCTTCCGTCTGCGCGCCCTTGGCCTTGCCGTCCCAGAACGCATAGACCTCGGCCGGGATCTCGAAGGGCGCATAGGGCCAGCCGATGGCTTCGCGGGTGGCGGCGATTTCCTTGTCGCCCAGCGGCGAGCCGTGGACCTTGTCGGTACCGGCCATGGTGGGCGCGCCCTTGCCGATGACGGTACGGCATTCGATCAGCGTCGGGCCGCCGTGCTTGCCGGCCTGCGACTTGGCCTGGGCGATGGCGGCCTCGATGGCCTTGGCGTCATGGCCGTCGACGTTGCGGATCACGTTCCAGCCGTAGGCCTCGAAACGCTTGGCGGTGTCGTCGGCGAACCAGTACTTGATCTCGCCGTCGATGGAAATGCCGTTCGAGTCGTACAGCACGACCAGCTTGGACAGCTTGAGCGTGCCGGCCAGCGAGGCGACTTCATGCGAGATGCCTTCCATCAGGCAGCCGTCGCCGACGAAGGCATAGGTGAAGTGGTCGACGATGGGCAGGCCCGGACGGTTGAACTCGGCCGCCAGCAGCGCCTCGGCCAGCGCCATGCCCACGGCGTTGGACACGCCCTGCCCCAGCGGACCGGTGGTGGTCTCGACCCCCGGGGTGATGCCGACCTCGGGGTGGCCCGGGGTCTTGGAATGCATCTGGCGGAAATTGCGCAGTTCCTCGATGGGCAGGTCGTAGCCCGTGAGGTGCAGCAGCGAATAGATCAGCATCGAGCCGTGGCCGTTGGACAGCACGAAGCGGTCGCGGTCGGCCCAGGCGGGATTCGCCGGATTGTGGCGCAGGTGTCCATGCCAGAGCGCGAGGGCGATTTCCGCCATGCCCATGGGCGCCCCGGGGTGGCCCGAGTTGGCCTTCTGGACGGCATCCATGGACAGTGCACGGATGGCATCCGCCATATTGAGTTGAGAGGCGGCTTGATTGCTCATGAAGACACTCGTTCCGGCGGGAAAACCCGCTGCTACAAAGCTTTCGAGTTTAACATTCGTACAAGTCCCCCGCCCTTTCGGGGGCCAGGATGCTTGTCAAAAGTTACATCGCTCTCCCATCCATGCCCTTGCCCCGCTTCCACGTCGACCTTCCCCTGCAATCCGGCGCCCGGCTCGATCTGCCCGCGCCCATCGCCCATCATGCCCTGCGCGTGCTACGCCTGCGCGACGGCGAGGAAATCGTCCTGTTCAACGGCCGAGGCGGCCAGTACCCCGCGCAGCTGGAAGTGGACGGCCGGGCGGCTGCGGCCCAATTGGGCACCCACGATTCGCGGGAGGCCGAGCTGCCGGGCCGCATCGTGCTGGCCCAGGCCATCCCGTCGGGCGACAAGATGGACTGGGTGGTGGAAAAGGCGGTGGAAGTGGGCGCCCACGCCATCCAGCCTCTGGCGGCCGCCCGCAGCATCCTCAAGCTGTCGGGCGAGCGCCTGGAGAAGCGGGTGCAGCACTGGCAGCGGGTAGCGATTGCCGCCTGCGAACAGTGCGGCCGCAACCGCGTCCCCATCGTGTCCGCGCCGCTGACGCCCGAGCAATGGCTGTCGCGCCCCGTGCCCGACGGCAGCCAGCGGGTGTTCTGCGACCCCGACGCCGAGATCCGGCTTACCCAGTGGCTGGGCGACCTGCCCGCCGCGCCGGCCGACCTGGAACTGCTGGTCGGCCCCGAAGGCGGCTGGTCGCCCGAGGAATACGCCCTGGCCACCCGCCACGGCGTACGCGCCGTCCGCTTCGGCGACCGCATCCTGCGCACCGAGACGGCCGGCACCGCGCTGATCTCGGCCCTGTCCGCCAAGCTGGACTGGATCTGACGGGGGCGAGCCCCCGTCAGATCACACCGCAAGCCATCCTGGCGCCGCCGCCGCCCAGCGGCATGGGGTGGTCCGCATGGTTGTCGCCGCCCTGGTGCACCATCAGCGCGTGGCCCTGCACCTCGGACAGTTTCTTGAGCTTGGGCGCCAGCACCGGGTAGTTCGCCTTGCCGCCAGCGTCCACGTACAGGGCGGGCAGGTCGCCCAGGTGGCCGCCGTCGTCCCAGGGCTCGCCATGCTTGCCCGTCTTCTTGGGATCGTAGTGGCCGCCCGCCGCCAGCGCGGCCACCGGCTTGCCGTCCTGCTGGCCGGGATCGCAACTGGGATTCTGGTGGACGTGGAAGCCGTGCAGGCCCGGCGCGAGGCCGCTCAGCGCCGGCGTGAACACCAGGCCATAGGGCGTTTCCTTCACCGTGACCTTGCCGATGTCCTGCCCCTTGCCCTGGGCGTCCACGGTGGCCATCGGAATCGACAGGTCGGCCAGGGCCGGCGCGCAGAGCGTGGACGTTCCCAGGAACAGCATTGCCGCAATGTGGCGTTTCATCGCACCTTCCTCCTTGTGGGGCACGGCCGCGCACCGGCCGCCTGCCACTGCCATGGTAACGGCGGCGAGACGGCGAAAAAAGACGTCCGCCGTTAAGAATCGTCACATCCGGGCCAGGGCTTGGACAAAACCAGGAAAGTCTTGAACAGATCCGCGAGATGGGTCCGGCAACCCTTGTTCGCGGCCGCGGCACGCCTATACAGTCCGCCCATCCCCACACGCCGCAGAGGAGACTCACGGATGAACACCGTTACCGAAACCGCGTTCAAGAACACCTACACGATCCCGCAGACCATGAAGGCCTGGGTCCTGGACGACCCCGAGCAACTGTCGTTCGTGGACAAGCCCGTGCCCCAGCCCGGCCCGGCCGAGGTGCTGGTCCGGATCGACGCGATCGCCGTGTGCGCCACCGACCTGGAGATCATTCATCGCGGTCCGCCCGCGCTCATCCAGGGCGGCCTGCCGTTCAACAAGAATTTCACGCCCGGCCACGAATACATGGGCACCATCGTGAAGCTGGGCCCCGGCGTGGACGAGTTCAGGCTGGGCGACCGCGTGGCGGTCGAGGTCCACGCCGGCTGCGGCCGCTGCGAACGGTGCCGCGAGGGCATGTACACGGCCTGCCTGAACTACGGGCAGAACTACGGCGACGTGGACAAGGGGCACCGCGCCAACGGTTTCACCACCGACGGCGGTTTCGCCCAGTACGCCATCAACAACGTCAATACGCTGGCCCACGTGCCGAACGACATGAGCGACGAGGAAGCCACCCTGATCGTCACGGCGGGCACCGCCATGTACGGCCTGGACGTGACCGCCGGCCTGGTGGCGGGGCAATCCGTGGTCGTCATGGGCCCCGGCCCCATCGGCCTCCTGGGTGTGGCGGTGGCCAAGGCGCTGGGGGCCGGAGAAGTGATACTGACCGGTACCCGCGACAACCGCCTGGAGATCGGCCGCCAGTTGGGCGCCGACCATGTCATCAACGTGCGCAACGAGGACGCGGTGGCGAAGGTCAAGGAATACACGAATGGCGGCGCGCACTACGTGCTGGAATGCTCGGGCGCGCCGAACGCCATCAACGACGCCTCGGCCATGCTCAAGCGCGGCGGCCGGATCTGCCTGGCCGCTTTCCCGGCCGAGCCGGTTGCCATCGACGTGGCCGCCCTGGTCCGCAACAACATTTATCTGTTCGGCATCCGCGGCGAGGGCCGCAGCGCCACCCATCGCGCTGCCTCCCTGATGGCGCAGAAGCGCTTCAACGCCAAGATCATCCACACCCACACCTTTCCGCTCGAGGAAGTGCCGACGGCGCTGCGCTATGCGCGCGAGCGCATCGACGACGCCATCAAGGTCGTGGTGAAGATGAACCAGCAGGCGGCCTGACGGAGCGGGCGATGCTGACCTTCGATCGCTACGTGACGGCGACGACCCTGGACGAAGCCTTCGACGCCCTGCAGGCCACGCCGGGGGCGCGCCTGGTGGCAGGAGCCACCGACCTGCTGCCCTGGGCGCGCGAGGGCCGCGCCGGCGACGTCCACCTGCCGGCGCTGGTCGATGTCGGTGCGATCCCGGCGCTGACGGCCGTCACGGGCGAGGATGGCGTGCTGCGCATCGGCGCCGCCACGTCCATCGCGGCGTGCGAACGGCATCCCCTGCTGCTGCGCGACGCGGGCCTGCTGGCTCGGTGCGCGGTCTGGTTCGCCGACGATCAGATCCGCGAACAGGCCACCCTGGGCGGCAATCTGGTCAACGCATCGCCGGCTGGCGACACGCTGCCGGCGCTGCTGGCCATGAACGCCCGGGTGGTGCTTGCCGCCCGCGACGGCGCCGGCATCCGGGAGCGCGCGATGCCGCTGGCGGATTTCATCACCGGCCCGGGCCGGACCCGGCTCGGCAACAACGAAATCCTGGTGCGCATCGACTGCGACGCCGTGCCCGGCCATGGCGGCGCCTTCGAGAAGGTCGGGCATCGCCGTTCGCTGGTGATCTCCACGGTCTGCCTGGCGGTGCTGGCCCGGCTCGAGCCGGCGCGCAGGACGCTGGCCGACGTGCGCATCGCGATCGGCGCGGTCGGCCCGGTGCCCGAGCGGCTGGGCGACGCCGAGACCGCCCTGCGCGGCCAGCGCCCGACACCCGCGGCGATACGCGAGGCCGCCGTGCTGGCCGCCGACAGGGTGCGTTCGCGCAGCCGCCAGGAGTACCGCCGCGAAGTCCTGGTGAATTTCGTCGAACGCGGCCTGGTCGCCGCGCTCGAACAATGCGGGCTGGCGGTACAGCGTCTGCCCCAGGAGATCGTCCATGCCTGACCCATCGGGTTTCGATGCCGCCCATCCGCCCACGACGCACATCGTCGCGACCGTCAACGGACGCAAGGTGGCGCGTACCGTCCCCATCCACTACCGGGTGATCGACTTCGTCCGCGAGGAACTGAAGCTGACGGGCAACAAGGAAGGCTGCGGCGCGGGCGAATGCGGCACGTGTTCGATGTTCGTCGACGGCACGCTGATCAAGAGCTGCCTCGCCCCCGTGCAGAAGATCCACGGCAGGACCGTGGAAACCGTGGACGACCTGGACGCGGACCAGGGCATGACCGTGATCCAGCGCGCCTTCCACAAATGTGGCGCCAGCCAGTGCGGCTACTGCATCCCCGGCATGGTGATGGCCGCCACGTCCACCCTGCGCAAGCGGCCGCGGGCCAGCCTGGACGAGATCAAGGAAGGGCTGGGCGGCAACATCTGCCGCTGCACCGGCTACCAGAAGATCCTGGACGCCGTGGCCATGGCCCGCGACGTGCTGAACGGCACGCGCCCGGAAACAGACCTGGAAGAAGCCGCCACCGACAGCTTCATCGGCTCGCGCACCCGCCGGCTGGACGCGCCGGCCAAGGTCACGGGCGCCATCAAGTACGCGGCCGACCTGTGGATGCCCAACATGCTGCACATGCAGGTGCTGCGCAGCCCGCACCCCCACGCCCGCATCCAGCGGCTGGACGTGGGCGAGGCGCGCGCCATGCCGGGCGTGGAATGCGTGCTGACCTGCGACGACGTGCCCGGGGTCGACAACTTCGGCGTCTTCATCGAGGACCAGCCCATCATGGCGCGCGGCATGGTCCGCTACGTGGGCGAGGGGATCGCCGCCGTGGTGGCCGAGACCGCGGACATCGCGCGCGAGGCCGTGAAGCGGATCCGCGTGACCTACGACCTCCTGCCGGGCGTGTTCGATCCTTTCGAGGCCATGAAGGAAGGCGCCCCGCAACTGCACGGCTTCGCGCCCGGCAATATCTGCAAGCACACGCGCATACGCAAGGGGGATGTCGAGGCGGGACTGGGCGAGGCCGACCTCGTCGTCCAGGAAACCTACCGCACCTCGGCCCTGGAACACGCCTACCTGGAGCCCGAGGCGGGGCTGGCCTACCTGGAGCCCGACGGCTGCGTGACCGTGATGTCGCCCAGCCAGAACATCACCCACCACCGCCACATGCTGGCCAGGATCCTGGGCCGGCCCATCAACAAGGTGCGCATGATCATGAGTACCGTGGGCGGCGGCTTCGGCGGCAAGGAGGACATGCTGTACCAGGGCATGCTGGCGCTGGCCGCCATCCGCACGCGCCGGCCGGTTCGCTACGTGTTCACCCGCGAGGAAAGCATCGCGGCCAGCGCCAAGCGGCATCCGTTCAGCATCGACTACACCATGGGCCTGAGGCGCGGCGGGCTCATCGTCGCCACCCGGATGATCATGGTGTCGGACGGCGGCGCCTACGCCATGTCGACGCCGGGCGTCATGAACAAGTCCGCCATCCTGGGGCCCGGCCCCTACACCATTCCCAACGTGTGGGTCGATGCCATCGGCGTCTATACCAACAACACCCCCAGCGGCGCGTTCCGGGCCTTCGGTGCGTTCCAGTCCGAGTTCGCCACCGAGTCCCACCTGGACCTGTGCGCGGAACGGCTGGGCATGGACCCGGCGCAATTGCGGCGCCTCAACCTCATGCAGGACGGCGCGACCACCCATACCCGGCAGCCGCTGGACCGCGTGGCGGCCACCGCCTGCCTGGACGCCGCGCTGGCGGCCGCGCGCTGGGATCCGGGCGTGCCGCACCGGGAAGCCCGGGGCGAGCCCGCGCGCATCGACCTGGGCGGCCCGGGCACCCGCGCGCCCTGCACGCTGGGCCTGGGCACGATGGCCACCGACAAGGAGACGACATGAAGAAACGAGGCCGGGGAATGGCTTGCGGCTGGTACGGCATCGCCCGCACCGCCGCCATGGATCGGGCCGCCGTCTGGGTCGAGATCGACGACGGCGGGACGCTGAAGGTGGCCACCGGCGTGACCGAGATCGGCGAAGGCGTGCTGACCGGGCTGTGCCAGATCGCCGCCGAGGAAACCGGCGTGCGCCCGGAGGACGTGGTGCTGGCCGACAACGACACGGCGCGCGTGCCCGAGGCCGCCCACGCCGGCGCCACGCGCATGACCTACATGATAGGCAACGCGGTGGCGCTGGCCTGCCGCGAGGCCTTCGGCAAGTTCGCCGCGGCCATGGCCGACCTCTGGCAGGTCAGCCCCGCGTCCATCCGCGCCCGCGCCGGCGAAGTCTGGGTCGCGGGCTCGCCCAGCCAGCGCATGAGCATGGAACATGCGGTGCACGTCCTGAAGAAGGATCGCGGCATCGTCATCGTGGGCAGCGGGCTGTTCACCTCGGCGCACACCGCGCTCGACCCAGAAACCGGCGCCGCGACGCCATGGCAGAGCTATGTGTTCGGCACGCAGATCGCCGAGGTCGAGGTGGACACCGACACCGGCGAGGTGCAGGTGCTGGGCGTCTGGGCGGCCCATGACGTGGGGCGGGTAATCAACCCGCAGCAGGTCGAGGGCCAGATCGAGGGCGGCGTGGTCATGGGCGTGGGCCACGCGCTGATGGAGGCCTACAGCCAGGCCGCCGGCCACACCACCACGCCCGGACTGGCCAAGTACATCCTGCCGACCACGCTGGACGTGCCCCATGTCACGTCGGTGCTGATCGACGAACCCGACCCCAAGACGCCCCTGGGCGTCAAGGGCATCGGCGAACCATGCCTGACCCCGACCGCGCCGGCGATCGTGAACGCGATCCACGATGCAGTGGGAGTACGCATGACGCACCTTCCCGCCACGCCCGAGCGCGTACTGGAGGCCCTGCGTCTGAAGCGGGCCGTGCAACCCAGGGAGCAACGCAAGGTGGCATGACTCATTTCCCGACTTACCGCCCCTAGCCGCTACACGCCAACGACGCGGACGGTCCCGGCGGTCAAACAGAGGTAGGAGACGACCATGAACGTTCGCAGGCAGACAGCGAAGGGATGGCTGTGCGCCATCGGTATGTCGACCCTGGCCATCGCCCACGCGGCATCCGCCACGGCCGACGAGTTTCCGGACAAGCCCGTCGAGATGACCGTACCCTTTCCCGCCGGCTCGTCCGCCGACGTGGTCGCCCGTGTCCTGGCCGACGGCATGTCGCGCCAACTCGGCCAGCCCGTCACGGTCATGAACCGCCCCGGCGCCGGCAGTGCCATCGGCTACAAGTACGTGCAGGCCCGCAAGCCCGACGGCTACTCGATCGTCTTCAACTCCAACTCCATTTCCACCGCCTACTACCAGGGACTGGTGCCGTTCGACTACAAGGCCTTCGATCCCGTGGCCCGGGTCTCGGTCGAACTGCCCGTGGTGGCGGTGAAGGCCGACGCGCCGTGGAACTCGCTGCGCGACCTGGTCGCGGACGCGAAGAAGCGGCCCGGCGAGATCCGGCTCGGCAACTCCGGCTTCGGCAGCCATACCCATACCTCCGCGGTGGCCTTCTTCCACGAGACGCGGGCCGAAGTGACCCATGTCGCCTTCGGCGCATCCCAGGTGGTCACCAGCCTGATCGGCGGCCACATCGACGCGCTGGTTCAGCTTCCGGGCGCGCTGACCGCGCACGTGAAGGCCGGCACGCTGAAGGTCCTGGGCGTGATGGGCTCCAACCGGGAGCCGGCCTTCCCCCACGTCCCGACCACCCGGGAACAGGGCTTCGACTTCCAGGCCGACATGTGGCGCGGCATCGCGGTGCCCAAGGGTACGCCGGCCCCCGTGGTGGCGCGGCTGGAAGCGGCCGTGCGCAAGGCCGTGGAAAGCGCCGAGTTCAAGACCCAGGGGGAAAAGCTGGGCTTCGTGCCGGCCTTCCAGTCGGCGCCGGATTTCGGCCACACCATCGCCACCGAGGACGTGCTGCTGGCCAAGCTGATGACCGACGTGGGCCTGCGCAAGACGCCGGAGCCGCAGGCGAAGTTCTGAACACTGGCCGCCTGGCGGCGGCCGCACGGGAGCACGACATGAATCAAACGGTGGATCTGCCCAGGACCGAGTTGCCGGACTCCGCGGGCATGCAGGCCCGCGCGGCCGCCATCGCCCGCGCCGGCGGCCTGCAGGAGGCGCTCGAACAAGGCCTCTTGAGCCGGCGCGTCTCGGTCTCGCTGTCGGAAGCCCTGGTGCTGGGGCTGCTGCGGCAGGGCGTATGCAAGTACCTGGCGATCTTCGGCCACGGCTCCACCGACCTGGGCGAGGTCCTGCGCGTCTACACCGAGGCCGGCGTGACGCGGGTCTTCAACTTCCGCAACGAGGTCGAGATGGCCCATGCCGGCACCGCGCTAGCCTGGATCCACGGCGAGACCTGCGCGGTCGTGACCTCCATCGGCCCCGGCGCGCTGCAGGCCATGGCGGGCTCGCTGGCGGCCGCCTCGAACGGCGTCGGGCTCTATCACATCTACGGCGACGAGACGACCCACGGCGAAGGCTACAACATGCAGCAGGTGCCCCGTCCCGTCCAGCATGTCTATGGGCAGATGACGGCCCTGATGGGGGACTCCTACGTGCTGCACACGCCCGAGGCGCTGCGCGATGCGCTGCGGCGCGGCACGCGGCGCGTCCATCATCCCTTCAAACCGGGCCCCTTCTACCTCCTGCTGCCGCTGAACACCCAGCCGCGGCGCATCGAGCAGCTCAACCTGGCGGCCCTGCCCGAGCGCCTGCGGGTGGCGCGGCAGGCGGTGGCCGACCCCGAGGCGATCGAGGAAGCCGCGGTGCTGCTGCGCAAGTACGACCGCATCGTCGTCAAGGCGGGCGGCGGCGCGCGGGCCCATGCGGCGGCGGTGCGCCGGCTGGTGGAGGCCACCGGCGCGGTCGCCGTGCTGTCTCCCGGCTCGACCGGCGTGCTGCCCGATGCCCATCCGCAGAACATGCACGTGGGCGGATCGAAAGGCTCGATCAGCGGCAACCATGCGATGGAACGCGCCGAGCTGCTGGTGGTGATCGGCTCGCGCGCGGTGTGCCAGTCGGACTGCTCGGGCACCGGCTATCCCCGTGCGCGCGACGTGATCAACATCAACGGCGACCTGGACGACGTGGCGCACTACAACCGCACGCTGGGGCTGCATGGCGACATCGGCGCCGTGCTGGACCAGTTGCTGTCGGCGCTGGTGGTCGTGCGCGACACCTCGCTCGGCCGGCAGGGCTGGCTGGACGAATGCGCCGCCGCCAAGCGCGCCTGGAAGGATTTCCTGGCGTCGCGGCAAAACCTGGGTGGGCTTCACGACGAAGTCTGGAACGGCATCGTGCTGACCCAGCCCGAGGCGATCAAGATCGTCGCCGACTTCGCCCGCGACATCGACGCCGTCAAGCTGTTCGACGCCGGCGACGTGCAGGCCAATGGCTTCCAGACGGTCGAGGACGACACGCCCTTCCGGACCTACACGGAGTCGGGCGCCTCGTACATGGGCTTCGCCACCTGCGCCGTGGTGGCCTCGGGCCTGGCGGCCCGGCCGCGCTATGCCGTCGCGTTCACCGGCGACGGCTCGTTCATGATGAATCCGCAAGCGCTGATCAGCGCGGTCGAGCACGGCGCCAACGGCATGATCGTGATCTTCGACAACCGGCGGATGGCGGCGATCTCCAGCCTGCAGCACGCGCAGTACGGCGTCGACTTCCGCACCAACGACGGCGTGGCGGTGGACTACGTGGCGATGGCCCTGGCCGTGCGCGGCGTCAAGGCCGTCTGGGGCGGCCATACCGCCAGGAGCCTGCAGCAGGCGCTGCGCGAGGCGCATGCCCACCCGGGGCTGTCGGTCGTGCACGTGCCGGTCTATGCCGGCAGCGACGAACGGGGCGGGCTGGGGGCCTACGGTTCGTGGAACGTCGGCAACTGGTGCGAGCAAGTGCAACAGCGCTATCTATCCATGGACATCTGAGGAACAGACGTGAAGCGCGAACAATTCGGCCTTTACCAGGAGTACGGCCTCTACATCGACGGCGAGTGGCTGGCGGCGCGCGACCTGGCCGCGCGCGAGGTGTTCGACCCCGCCACCGAGGAGATCATCGGCTTCGTGCCTGTCGCGACGCCCGCCGACCTCGACGCCGCGCTGGCGAGCGCGCGGGAGGGGCTGGCGCGGTGGCGCCAGGAATCGCCCTGGGCACGCAGCGCGGCCCTGCGGCGCGCGGCGGACCTGATCCGCGCGCGCGAGGAAGCCATCGCCCGGCTGATGGCCCGGGAAACCGGCAAGCCGCTGGCCGAGGCCCGCGGCGAGACCCAGGCGGCGGCCGACCAGTTCGAGTGGTACGCCGAGGAGACCAAGCGCATCTACGGCCAGACCATCGAGGGGCGCACGCCGGACGTCAGGATGACGGTCCGCTTTGACCCCGTTGGCGTGGTGGCGGCTTTCTCGGCCTGGAATTTCCCCGCGCTGCTGCCTGCGCGCAAGCTGGCCGCCGCGCTGGCCGCCGGCTGCTCGGTGGTGATCAAGCCAGCCAGCGAAGCGCCAGGCTCGTGCATGGCCCTGGTGCAGGCCTGCCACGATGCGGGCGTGGCGCGCGGCGCGATCAACCTCGTCACGGGGGACTCGGGATCGATCTCTAAGCACCTGATCGAATCGCCGCTGGTGCGCAAGGTGTCGCTGACGGGTTCGGTCGACGTGGGACGCCGCCTGCTGGGCTACGCCGCCGCCGGCATCAAGAAGGTCTCGATGGAACTGGGCGGCCATGCGCCGGCGCTGGTGTTCGAGGACGCCGATCCGGTCGCCGCCGCCACGGCGCTGGCCCGCGCCAAGTTCCGCAATTGCGGCCAGGTCTGCATCTCGCCGTCGCGCTTCTTCGTGCACGAGGCCATCTATCCTGCCTTCTGCGACGCCTTCGCCGACGTGGCGCGGTCGCTCCGGCCCGGATCGGCCGCCGACAGCGACATGGGGCCGCTGGCCAACGCGCGGGGCCTGGCGCACGCCCAATCGCTGGTGGACGACGCGCTGGCCCGCGGCGCACGCCTGCTGGCGGGCGGCAAGCGGCCCGCCGCCCTGCCGCGCGGCTACTTCTTCGAACCCACGGTGCTGGCCGACGTCCCGGCCGACGCGGCTATCATGAACGAGGAACCCTTCGTGCCCGTGGCGCCGCTGACGCCCTTCTCGCGCTTCGAGGACGCGATCGCGCGCGCCAACGCCCTGCCCTTCGGACTGGCCGGCTATGTGTTCTCCAACGCGCTCGGTACCGCCACGCGCGCGGCCGAGGCGCTGGAGTGCGGCATGGTCGGCATCAACGAAGTGCTGCTGGCCTGCGCCGAAGCGCCCTTCGGTGGCATCAAGGAAAGCGGCATGGGCCGGGAAGGCGGCTCGCTGGGCATCCACGACTACCTGCAACCCAAGTTGATCCGCGCGCGCCTCTGACCGCCGCGCCCCCCGACAGGACCAAGACATGGAAGAACAACAGGAACACGGACTGGCGCGCGGCCTGACCAACTACGGCGACTTCGGCTTCGCCATGTACCTGCGCCGGTCCTTCGCCAAGTCGATGGGCTACTCCACCGAGATGCTCAGGCGGCCGGTGGTGGGCATCGCCTCGAGCGGCTCGGGCTTCAACAACTGCCATCGCGGCATGCCCGAGCTGGTGGAGGCGGTCAAGCGCGGCGTGCTCGCGGCGGGCGGCCTGCCGATCGACTTTCCCACCATTTCGCTGGGAGAGGTGTTCCTGAGCCCGACCTCGCTGATGTTCCGCAACCTGATGAGCATGGACGTGGAAGAGATGGTGCGCGCCCAGCCCATGGACTCGGTGGTGCTGATCGGCGGCTGCGACAAGACCGTGCCCGCCCAGTTGATGGGCGCGGCGGCGGCCGACGTGCCCGCGGTGCAACTGGTGACCGGTCCCATGATGACCGGCCGCCACAAGGGCGAGAAGCTGGGCGCCTGCACCGACTGCCGTCGCTTCTGGGCCCGCTACCGGGCGGGCGACATCGCCGGCCAGGAAATCGGTCAGGTCGAAGGCCGGCTGGCCACCACCGCCGGCACCTGTGCGGTCATGGGCACCGCCAGCACCATGGCCTGCATCGCCGAGGCGCTGGGCATGTCGCTGCCGGGCACCGCCGCCATTCCCGCCGTGCACGCGGACCGGCTGCGCGCCGCCGAAGCCAGCGGCGCCCTGGCCGTCCGTCTCATCCACCAGCCGATACGGCCAAGCCAGGTCATCACGCCCAGGTCGGTGGAGAACGCGGTACGCGTGTTGCTCGCGCTGGGCGGCTCGACCAACGCGATCATCCACCTGACGGCCATCGCCGGCCGGCTGGGCATCCCCGTGTCGCTGGAGAAACTGAACGCGTGGTCCGACACCACGCCGGTGCTGGTCAACCTGAAACCCACCGGCGACCACTACATGGAGGACTTCTACGCCGCCGGCGGCCTGTCCGCCGTGCTGCGCGAACTGGCGCCCACCCTGCACCTGGACGCCCTGACCGTTACCGGCGAGACGCTGGGCGAGCGCCTGGAGGCCGAGCGCGGCGCCTGGGTGGACCATACCGTCGTCAAGCGCGCCAGCGATCCGGTCGAACCGGTGGGCGGACTGGTGGCGCTGTTCGGCTCGCTGGCGCCGCGCGGCGCCATCCTGAAACGCTCGGCCGCCGACAAGACGCTGTTCGAACGGGAAGGCCGGGCGGTCGTCTTCGCATCGCTGGAGGACTTGTCGCGCCGCATCGACGATCCCGACCTGGACGTAGAGGCCGACGACTTCCTGGTGCTGCAGAACGCCGGCCCCACCAGTGGCAGCGGCATGCCCGAGGCCGGCTACCTGCCCATCCCGAAGAAACTGGCGGCGCGCGGCGTCAAGGACATGGTCCGCATCTCGGACGCCCGCATGAGCGGGACCGCCTACGGCACCATCGTGCTTCACGTCGCGCCCGAAGCCGCCGCGGGCGGCCCCATCGGATTGATCCGCGACGGCGACCGCATACGCCTGAGCGTCAGGGACCGCCGCATCGACCTGCTGGTGCCCGAGGCCGAACTGGCGCGGCGGCGCGCCGAATCGCCAGCCGCGCCGCCGCGGGCCGAACGCGGCTATGCCCGCCTCTACCAGCAGCACGTGCTGCAGGCCGACGGCGGCTGCGATTTCGATTTCCTGCTTGGCACGCCGCCCGGGCCAAGACCGTGAAGATGCTCCAGGGAGACACACGATGCGCGTCAGCGACATACTCAGGATCCAGGACAAGGCGCTGTACACCGTCGCGCCGGACACGCCCCTGTCCGAATGCGTCATCACCATGGCCGACCAGGACATCGGCTCGCTGGTCGTCATGGACCGCCACATCCTGGCGGGCCTGCTGACCTTCAGCGAAGTGATCCGCGTGCTGGCCCGGCGCCAGAAGGAACTGCGGCAGGGGCCCACCCCGCCCGTGGCCGAGCTGCGGGTGTCGCACGTGATGAATCCCGAGCCCATCGTCGCCCAGCCCGACATGGACCTGCACGTGCTGCGCTCGCTGATGGTGTCGCATCACCAGTCCTACATCCCGGTGGTGGCCCGAGGCTTGCTGCAAGGCGTGGTTTCGTTCCATGATGTCGCCAAAGCGGTCCATGAACAGCAGAGCTTCGAGAACCGCATGCTGATGTCCTACATCGGCGACTGGCCGGCTCCGGAACACGCCATCAGATAAGGCCACGGCCTCGCCAGCGTCGCTGGCACCACCATGGGAAACAGGAGGCGCCATGCACAGCGACGCCGTGGGCATCCGGGTCGACGACCCGTCGATCAAGACTTACCGCATGGTCGAGCGGTCCGAACGGCTGGACTTCGACATCCGGGACCACACGGTCCGGCCCGCGGTCTCCACGCCGCACCGCCACGAGTTCTTCCAGATCCAGGTCAATGCCACGGGCGGCGCCAGCCAGGTCATCAGCGGCCAGCGCCGCCAGTATCGCGCGCGGTCGCTGATCTTCGTGCTGCCCTACCGGGTGCACTGCGCATACAACCCCTGCGAGCCCAGCTACACCATCATCAACTTCGCCACCAATTTCCTGCGGCGCGACTTCGACCTGTCGCCGCTGGAAATGGAAGAGGTCTCGCTAACGGACTACCCCGAACTGGCCCCCTTCCTGTACGAAGGGCACATCGACTTCGAATTCGATGACCAGGAGTTCGCCCACATCCAGGGCTTGCTGCGCCACATGACCGCGCTCAACCACCGGCGCCGGCTCGGCACGCTGGAACGCATACGCGGCACGCTGCTGGAATTGATCGGCTTCACCACCGAACGCTTCGAAGCGGAATTGCGCGGCCTGACCGAACGGCGCATCTATCTTCAGGGCCGCACCGACGCCCTGAAACGGGCGATACGCCACATCGACGAGAACCTGGACAAGCCGCTTTCCCTGTACAGCGTGGCCGAGGCGGCGTTCCTGTCGCCCAACTACCTGTCGCAGCTGTTGAAGAAGCACACGGGGCTGGCCTTCGTCGACTGGGTGACGGTCAAGCGGATGGACCGCGCCCAGGACCTGCTTGCCCACAGCGAAGACCGCATTTTCGAAATAGCCAATGCCGTCGGCTTCAGCGACGAGGCGTATTTCACCCGCCGCTTTCATCAGCGCTTCGGCCTGTCTCCCTCGGAGTACCGGCGCCGCGTCCGGCAGGGATAGGGGAAGCGCCGGGACTCAGGCGGAATGGGTGCGGCCTGGCTCGGCGGCGCCGTCGGCCTTGTCCAGGACGAAGGTGAAGGCCTTGCCGTTCTCGCGCGCGAACTCGACCACGTCCTCGCCCACCTGGGCAATGGCCGCCGCATGCTCGGACAGGCCGGGATCGTCCTGGTGCAACTGCCAGAGCGCCAGCACCATGCCGGCCGGCTGATCGAGCACCGTATCGCACAGGCAGTCGTACAGGGCGTCGAGGTTGCCGCCGAAATGCTCGGGGAAATCGACCGCGTTGGCGATCGCCCGCAACACGGCGGACTTGCTCTTGGCACGCGAACAGTCAACCTCGTAGACGGCCAGCTTCAAGTGCCGCGCGGCCTGGAGCAAGGCCTTCACGTCGAGGTCCGGGTCGGCCAGGGCGCCGCCGGTCTTGAGGCATTCGTTCAGGTTTCTCGCATTCGAGGACATGGATCACTCCTGGATGCGCCGGAACGACGCGTAGTGATCGGCGGTATACCAGTATTCTCCACTGGTGGCGGGGTTGCCCGTATCGCCCTTGCCGGCGACGATGCGCCGGGCGCCGCGATTGCGCGCACCGGGCGTAGGCACGGTGTACTCGGTATAGTACCCACGCGCCCGCACGGGCAAAAGGCGTTCGCGGTTATAAAACGTCACGCCATCGCGGGCATGCCGGAACGGCCCGCCCTGCTGGATCTGCGCCAGCACCTGGCGCGCCTCGGGCGGCAGGTCGCGCGCATCGACCGTGCCGGGCGCGGGCCCCCGGGCCCAGGCGCCGGCTCCCAGCACCAGCCACAGCAGCGCGATCGCGAATCCGCGCAGGAAACGGCCTAGAGTCGAAGACATCGCTATTCCTCGTCGGTACGGAAGAAAGCCAGCACCTCGTCGCTGCGAATGAGCGTATCGCCAAACCCCAGGGCGATCAACTCGCGTGTGTAGCCGGGTTCGAACAGCAGGTAGGACGCCAGCGACGCGCCGGTCAGCGCCTCGGAACCGGACGAGACGCCCATGCCCCGCATCAGCCTGCGCATCGCCGGAGGCAGGCTGTCCAGGTGGCGGCCGGCGATCTCGTCCAGGCGCTGGCTGGGTGATATCGATAGCACGCGTATGGGGCGCAGCGTCCCGCTCCAGCGCTCCTGGGCCGGCAGCCGCGACAGGGTCTGGTTGATGCGCTGGATGCGCTCGATGTCGGCGTCCAGGCTGTCCAGGAAGATGTTGGACAAGGCATGGCCGCCGATCTGGGCCAGCGTCGGGTAGGTGGGCGCTCCGGTCCGGCGCCGGGGATCCGCCTCGGAATGGCCGCCGCTGATGATCAGCACGCGGCCGGCGCCCAGGTGGATCGCGGGACTGATGGGAGCGAGCTGGCGCATGGAGCCGTCGCCGCACCACTCGGGCTCGCCGTGCACCAGCAGCCGGCGCGCCGGGAACACGAACGGGATCGCGCTGGACGCCAGCAGGTGCTCGACGCCGATCTCGGCCCGCACCGCCACGCGCAGCGAGCGGCGCCACGGCTCGATCTCGTAGGCCGACTGGTAGAAGGTGATGTGCTGGCCCGAGGTGTAGCCGGTGGCGGCGATGGCCAGCGCCTGGACCACGCCGTCGGCCAGGTTGGCGTCCAGCCGGCCGAAGTCCAGTACGCCGCGCAGCAGTTCTCCCAAGGGCTGGTTGTCCAGCAGCGCGGGCTGCTTGCTCCGGCCCACGCGGGCCATCATCAGCGCGAACGACAACATGGACAGCCAGCTTCCCCCGCCGCGCACGGTGTGCAGCGCATCGGTCCGGTAGACCTGGGCGGCGTGGAAATTCTCCCAGACGTCCAGCATATGCTCGATCGTCTGCGGCAGGTGATGGGCGCCGCAGGCCAGCACGGCGGCATTGATGGCGCCGGCCGAGGTGCCGCACAGGACGTGGAAGGGATTGGCGTGCAGGCCGCCGGGCCGCTCGCCCAGGATGCGGACGATGGCCTTGAGCACGCCTACCTGGTAGGCGGCGCGGGCGCCGCCGCCGGCAAGCACGAGGCCGGTGCATGCGGGCCGCAGCACCGGCACGGTGGGGGCCGCGCGCGCGGCCCCCGCGGCGGGATCAACGTCCGCCGCTGCCATCCAGGCGCGAGGCGTTGGCATCCATGACCGTCAGCGCGGTCATGTTGATGATGCGGCGTACCGTCGAACTGGCGGTCAGGATGTTGACCGGGGCCTTGCAGCCGAGCAGGATGGGGCCGATGGCCACGTTGTTGCCGGCCGCCGTCTTCAGCAGGTTGTAGGCGATGTTGGCCGACTCGATGGTGGGGCACACCAGCAGGTTGGCTTCGCCCCTGAGCGTGCTGTCGGGCATGATGCGGTTGCGGACCGCTTCGTCGATGGCGCAGTCGCCGTGCATCTCGCCATCCACTTCCAGCCACGGCGCGCGTTCCTGGATCAGCGCCAGGGCCTGGCGCATCTTGACCGCCGACGGCGAATCGCTGGAACCGAAGTTCGAATGCGACAGCAGCGCGGCCTTGGGCTCGACGCCCAGGCGCTTCATTTCCTCGGCCGCCATGATGGTGATCTCGGCCAGCTGGTCGGCGTCCGGATTCTCGTTCACGTGCGTGTCGACCAGCACCACGGTGCGTTGCGGCAGCACCAGGAAGTTCATCGCGGCGTAGACCTTGGCGCTGGGATTGCGGCCGATGACCTCGTCGATGAACTGCAGGTGGTTGACGTAAGGGCCGACCGTACCGCAGATCATGCCGTCGGCATCGCCCTGGTGGACCATCATCGCGCCGATCAGCGTCAGGCGCCGGCGCATCTCGATCTTCGCGTATTCCTTGGTGATGCCCTTGCGCTTGGTCATGTCCCAGTAGGTCTGGGAATAGTTGCGGTGGCGTTCGTCGAATTCGGTGTTCGTGACCTCGACGTCCTGCCCGAGGCGCATGCGCAGGCCGAGCTTCTCGATGCGCTTGGCCAGCACCGCCGGACGGCCGACCAGGATGGGCCGGGCCAGGCCGTCGTCCACCACCGCCTGCACCGCGCGCAGCACGCGCTCGTCCTCGCCCTCGGTGTAGACGATGCGGGCCTTGCCGCCCTCGCGCACCGTGCGGCGCGCCGCGCCGTACAGGGGGCGCATGAAGGCGCCGGAGTGATAGACGAACTGCTGCAGCTGCTCGACATAGGCGTCCATGTCGGCGATCGGCCGCGTGGCCACGCCCGAGTCCATGGCCGCGCGCGCCACGGCGGGCGCGATGCGCACGATCAGGCGCGGATCGAAGGGCTTGGGAATCAGGTATTCCGGACCGAACGCGAGATCGGACACGTCATAGGCTGCGGCGACGATCTCGCTCTGCTCCTGGCGCGCCAGTTCGGCGATCGCGTGGACCGTGGCGATTTCCATCTCGCGCGTGATGGTGGTCGCGCCCACGTCCAGGGCGCCCCGGAAGATGTACGGGAAGCACAGTACGTTGTTGACCTGGTTCGGATAGTCCGAACGGCCGGTAGCGATGACGGCGTCGTCGCGCACCGACTTCACGATCTCGGGCAGGATTTCCGGCGTGGGGTTGGCCAGCGCCAGGATCAGCGGCCGCTTGGCCATGGCCGCCACCATCTCGGGCTTGAGCACGCCGCCGGCGGACAGGCCCAGGAAGACGTCGGCGCCTTCGATCACCTCGCTCAGCGTGCGCTTGTCGGTTTCCTGCGAGAAACGTTCCTTGTCGGGATCCATCAGCGTGGTGCGGCCCTTCCAGACCACGCCCTCGATGTCGGTCACCCAGACGTTGGCGAGCGGCAGGCCCAGGTCGACCAGCAGGTTCAGGCAGGCCAGCGCCGCGGCGCCCGCGCCCGACGCCACCAGCTTGACCTCGTCGATCTTCTTGCCGACCACGGCCAGGCCGTTCAGCACGGCGGCCGCCACGGTAATGGCCGTGCCGTGCTGGTCGTCGTGGAACACCGGGATGTTCATGCGCTGGCGGGCCTTGCGTTCGACCGCGAAGCACTCCGGCGCCTTGATGTCTTCCAGATTGATGCCGCCGAAGGTCGGCTCGAGCGCCGCGATGATGTCGACCAGCTTGTCGGGGTCGGTCTCGTTGACCTCGATGTCGAACACGTCGATGCCCGCGAACTTCTTGAACAGGACCGCCTTGCCTTCCATGACCGGCTTGGACGCCAGCGCGCCGATCGCCCCCAGGCCCAGCACCGCCGTGCCGTTGGAGATCACGCCGACAAGGTTGCCGCGCGCGGTGTAGCGGAACGCGGCCGCGGGGTCGTCGACGATGGCTTCGCACGCCGCCGCCACCCCCGGGGAATAGGCCAGAGCCAGGTCGCGCTGGTTGACGAGTTGCTTGGTCGGAGCAATGGAAATCTTGCCCGGACGGCCGTACTCGTGATATTCGAGGGCGGCCTTGCGCAGATTGGGGTCGAGGGGTTGAGCCATGGAAAAATAACGCCCGCAGGGCGGTCACACGAAGTTATGCGAGGTGCGGATTATCCGCTCCCCGCACGGGTTATACAACCGACGAGGGGAAAACACTCCCCGCGTCGAACGTGGCCTTGACCATGGCGTCGAGCCGGTCGGCCGGGGTTTCCCGGCCCGAAGCCCGGTCTTCGCGCTCCTGCACGGACAGCACCGGAGGCGATTCCCCGGCATCGCGCAAACGCAGCCGGAATCGTCCGGCCCAGGCCAGGGTGCCTTCGCTGCCCAGCAGGAAATGCGCGGGGTTGGGCACCGGCTCGCCGCCCGCGGCGGCGCGCGGCACGAGCGCGTCGATCCGGTAGCCGGCCGGCCAGACCGGCAGTTCCAGCATCGCGGCGACCGCCGAATCGGTGGCCAGTTGAAACAGGTCGGACACCAGGCGGCTGGCCGACGTGGAACGCAGGGGCTGGGTGGATTCGACCCCGAAAGGGCCCAATTGCTCGAACGCGCCATCGGCCAGCAGCACCTGGGCGGCGTCCAGGCCCGAGTCCCGGCAGCGGCCCGGCAGCCAGCCGCGGGTACGCAGCAGCCAGGCGCCGACCGGTTCGAGGTCGGCGCCCGCATGCCAGCGCCACGGCGTTCCCGCCAGCCGCTCGCGCAGCGCTCCCATGGAGCAGCCCGACTGCACCACGATGGTGCCGGCACGTTCGTCGAAAGATTCGATCGCCGCCAGTTGCGAGGTGTCCAGCCGCAGCCAGCCGCGGTCGGCCGGCAGGGCCGCTTCGCGCGCGCCGGGCTGCACCAGCAGCACGCCGAACTCGCGGCACAGCGCGGCGGCATGATAGACGTCCTCTTCCCGGGCCACGACCAGGCGCCCGCGCCCGGGGGCATCGGCCTGCGGCGTCTCGTCGCTGACCTGGCCACGGGCCATGCGCGCCAGGCGCTGGCAGAAGGCCGGCCAGGGCGCGTCCGACAGCATGCGGGGCAGGAAAAAGGCGCGGCGGCCGGGTTTCATGACAGGGACTCCGCGCCGGAAGCCGGCCCGGGAGGGAGGCCGAGCCGGCCTTCGGGCCAGGACGGCGGGAAGGTGCGGCCGGAGATGGAACGTAACGAAACAAGCGGTGCCATGCCGTCCATTGTAACGGCGCGGGCGCGCGGACGGCCATCCGCCCCCTGCCTGCGGCGGGGCGTATCATGGACGGCATGGAGCCCCCATCGGCGCCGCGTCCGCGACGGCGCCGCCCACCCACCACCCGCCGTCCGACCACCATGCTGCGCCTCTCCCCCCGCATCGCCCGCATCGCTCCCTTCTACGCCATGGAGGTCGTCAAGCAGGCGGCGGCCCTGCAGGCCCAGGGCCGCGACATCGTGCAGATGAGCATAGGCGAACCCGACTTCACCGCCGTCCCGGCCGTGGTCGAGGCGCTGGAACGCACCGCGCGCGAAGGACGGACCCAGTACACCGAGGCGGTCGGCATCGCCCCCCTGCGCGAGGCGATCGCCGGCTTCTACCAGACGCGCTTCGGCGTGGCCGTGGATCCGTCACGCATCATCGTCACCGCCGGCGCCTCGGGCGCGCTGCTCCTGGCCTGCACCGCCCTCGTCGATGCCGGCGCCCAGGTGCTGATGCCCGACCCCACCTATCCGGCCAACCGCCACATCGTGACCGCGGCCGGCGGCGAGCCCGTGCTGATCCCGGCCGGCCCCGGCGACCGCTTCCAGCTTGCGGCCGACCACATACGGCGCCACTGGACACCGCGCACCGCCGGCGTGATCGTGGCCTCGCCCGGCAACCCCACCGGAACCTCCATCGTGCCGGACGCGCTGGCCGAGCTGATCCGCGAGGTACGCGGCCGCCAGGGCTTCACCCTGGTCGACGAGATCTACCTGGGCCTGAGCTACGAAGGCGACCGCCGGTCGGCGCTGGCGCTGGCCGACGATCTCATCATCGTCAACAGCTTCTCGAAGTACTTCCACATGACCGGATGGCGCCTGGGCTGGCTGGTGGTGCCGCCGCAACTGGTCTCGGTGTTCGAGAAGCTCGCGCAGAACCTGGTCATCTGCCCGTCCACGCTGGCCCAGCACGCGGCGCTCGCGTGCTTCCAGCCCGAATCGCTCGACATCTTCGAGGCGCGCCGGGCAGCCTTCCGCCAGCGGCGCGACTACCTGTTGCCCGAGTTCGAACGCCTGGGACTGACGGTCCCGGTCAAGCCCAACGGCGCCTTCTATATATATAGCGATGTGCGCGCGCATGCGGCCGACAGCGCGGCCTTCGCCACGCGCCTGCTGCACGAGGCCGGGGTGTGCGCGGTGCCGGGCCGCGACTTCGGAACCGCCGAGACCGCCTCCTACCTGCGTTTTTCCTACGCCACCGACCTGGCCCGGTTGCAGGAAGGCGTGGCGCGCATGGAGCGATTGCTCGGGTAACGCGCATGCTGGACGGCCTGCCGGGCTTCCTGACCATCGAGCGCGGAGGGATCCTGCAGGCAACGGCCTTGCTGATCGAGAAGGACAAGGTGGCGGCGATCTACGTCACGCGCAATCCGGACAAGCTGCGGCATCTGGATGCCGCATCCGGCAACCGGCCGGAAAGGCCGGCGGAAACGTCGCCCGGGCGCAGGCCCGGGGACGAGCCTACATGACGGCGGGAGAGCCGGGTTCGGTGCCCTTGACCGACACCGCTTCCGAGGACGGATCGGTGGGGATGGGTATAGGCTTGGCCGACGCCGAGCGCGCCGGCGTGGCCGGTGCGGTGCCCGGCAGTTCGGTGTTGACGCCCGCGGCCGAGGCCAGGCGGCGGCGTTCGGCCAGGACCCTGTCGCCGTACGGGCTGGTGCCATCGGGGCCCACGCCCACGTACATGCGCAGGCCGGCCGTCAGCGAACCGCCACGCTCGATGTATTCCTTCAGGATCGACGCGCCGACACGGATGTTGGCCACCGGATTCCAGGCGGCCTGGCTACCGCCGAACGGCTCGAACCGCTCGGTGTGGACCCGGGTCAGGACCTGCATCAGGCCCTGGGCGCCGACATGGCTTTCGGCGAACGGATTGAAGCTGGACTCGATGGCGATGATCGCCAGGAGCAGCAGCGGATCCAGGCCCATTTCCTGTCCCACGCCATAGGCGGTGGAAACCAGCATGCGGGTAGCCTCGTTCGAGACCCGGTACTTGCGCGCGATATAGCGGCCCAGGGACTCGGACTGCACGGCCGACACCTTGGTCGCGTGCGGCTTCTGCGCCGGCTTGGCGGCATTACCCATCGAGCCCAGGAAAGACGTCGCCTGGGCATGCGGTTGTACGTTGTCGGCCACGGCCGCGACGGCGGCCGCCGCGGCAACGGCGGAGGCGACATCGACCTGGGCCGGCTCGGCCACGGGCGTCTCGACACCGTTGAACGCGGTGAATTGCGAAGCCTGGTCACGCAGACCAGGAACAGACCACACTACGGCGGCCATGGCGAGCACGGCCAGGCCTACATAACTATTGATGGAGCGGCACCAATCCGTGATTCCCGGTCGAGGCCGGGGGTCGGGCTGCTCCGTCGACGAGCTCGACTGCGCGTCGGGCATACTTACCTCCTTGCAACGGCGGGCCACAAAAAAACCGCATCCGGAAGCGATCGAGATACGACTCCGGACATCAAGGCCACAACCTGCTTGGCTGCACATCGCGCCGCAGTCAGGACGACTGGCGGCACACCTGCATGGTCGCTATCGCAGAGACAGCTCGGGACCATGCCTGTTTCGGGCAGAGGGCGCGTTCGCGCCGCTAAGAGAACTCCAGTATGGTGGGCGCCCGATGGCCCGTTAAGCAGCCCGGTGGTCTGGTCCGGCCCCGACTTGGGGGCGGCTGTCAGGACGACGGCACCGGGCACACGCTGAAAGTTGGCGGATTGTAGGAATGCGATTTGATGTGGTCAACCGTAAAAATTCACCATTCTGGTGCATCCGATAGACAATCGCGATCATTGGGATTTTCTATCGGTACCCATGCGACCGTATATGGAAAGATAGATAAAAGTAAGCATACACTATCGCCACGATCGAATCAGATTCAGAAACATATGTAAAATTTGTCCCGGACTTCATGTTTCACACCGCCACGGACCCCGATGACCTCATCCGTGCGTCAAACGCCGCAACCGCCACGGCGGGTTAAAGTGGCCCTTCCCCCGGCTTCCCCCATCAAGGTGCCCCGCCCGTGAAATACCGCGACCTCCGAGATTTCCTGCGCCAGCTCGAAGCGCGGGGCGAACTCAAGCGCATCCCGACCGCCGTGTCGACCCGCCTCGAGATCACCGAGATCTGCGACCGCGTATTGCGCGCAGGCGGGCCGGCCCTGCTGTTCGAGAACGCCCGGCAGCCCGGCCGCGAGCAGGCCGACATGCCGGTGCTGGCCAACCTGTTCGGCACCGCCCACCGGGTGGCGCTGGGCATGGGCGCGGAAGACGTGGGCGCCCTGCGCGACGTGGGCGAACTGCTGGCCTCGCTGCGCGAGCCCGAGCCGCCGCGCGGCCTGCGCGATGCGCTCGGCAAGGTGGCGATGCTGAAATCCGCCCTGTGGGACATGGCGCCGCGCGAAGTCCGGGCAGCGCCCTGCCAGGAGATCGTGCTCGAAGGCGACGACGTCGACCTCGGGCGCCTGCCCATCCAGCACTGCTGGCCCGGCGACGTCGCCCCGCTGCTGTCCTGGGGGCTGGTCGTCACGCGCGGACCGAATCGCAAGCGCCAGAACCTGGGCATCTATCGCCAGCAGCCCATCGGGCGCAACAAGCTCATCATGCGGTGGCTGTCGCACCGGGGTGGCGCGCTGGACTTCCGGGAACACATGCTGGCTCACCCCGGGCAGCCCTTCCCGGTCGCGGTCGCTCTGGGCGCCGATCCCGCCACCATTCTGGGCGCCGTCACGCCGGTGCCCGACGCCCTGTCCGAATACCAGTTCGCCGGCCTGCTGCGCGGCGGCCGCACCGAGGTGGTCCGCTGCCTGGGCAGCACGCTGTCCGTACCCGCCTCGGCCGAGATCGTGCTGGAGGGCCACCTGCTGCCGGCCTCCGATCCGCGCGCCATCGCCCCCACTCCCGCCCCCGACGTCGCGGCCCCGCCCGACAACGGCTACGAGATGGCGCTGGAAGGCCCCTATGGCGACCACACCGGGTACTACAACGAGCAGGACTGGTTCCCGGTCTTCACCGTCGACCGCATCACCATGCGGCGCGATCCCATCTACCACTCCACCTACACGGGCAAGCCGCCCGACGAACCCGCCGTCCTGGGCGTCGCCCTGAACGAGGTCTTCACGCCGCTGCTGCGCCGGCAACTGCCGGAAATCGTCGATTTCTACCTGCCGCCCGAAGGATGCAGCTACCGCCTGGCCATCGTCTCGATGCGCAAGCAGTACCCCGGGCACGCCAAGCGCGTGATGTTCGGCATCTGGAGCGTGCTGCGCCAGTTCATGTACACCAAGTTCATCGTGGTGGTGGACGAGGACATCGACGTGCGCAACTGGCAGGAGGTGGTCTGGGCCATCACGACGCGCATGGACCCCGTCCGCGATACCCTGCTGGCCGACCGCACCCCCATCGACTACCTGGACTTCGCATCGCCGGTCTCGGGCCTGGGCGGCAAGATGGGCCTGGACGCCACCAACAAGTGGCCGGGCGAGACCGATCGGGAATGGGGACGCCCCATCGTGATGGATGCGGACGTGAAGAAACGGGTGGACGGCCTGTGGCAGGAACTGGGGCTGCCGGGCTGAATCCGGCTGCCCCAGCAACGGGGCCTGCTGACGCTAGCGTGGGTCGGGCCGGCTGCGGTCTTCCTTGATGGCCCGCCAGAGCTTGTAGGCTTGATAGGCGGCCACCGCGCCGCCGCCCAGCTTCAACAGACGGAAGACGCCGCCCAGCCGCACGCGGGCCAGCAACATCGAAGCAGCGGACGATACGATCGGATAGCGCCGCAGGAAACGCCAGGCCTGCATGGCGGTCGCCATGCCGCGGCTGCCGCCCAGGCTGGGCAGGACCGACTTGAGCACCTGCCCCGGCGTGACGGCTTCCTTGATCTGGTGCAGGTGGGCCGCCAGCTCCATGCGCTCGATGGACGACCGGGCCAGCAGCAATTCCTTGCGGGCCTCGATGTCTCCCGCCTCGCGCGCCCTGCGACGGGCGCTCATCGCGGCCCCCGGCGGCTGTCGGGGTCGGACTCGGCCACCGCGGCGAGCATGTCGCGGTCGCGTTCGAGTTCGGCCAGAGTATCCTCGAACACCAGGGGTGCATGCACGGCCTGCCGGCGCACCATGACCAGCATGATGAGCCCGACCAGCAGATAGGCCGCCCCGACCAGCGCGATGGCCAGATGCCGGTATTCGGTATCCCAGAACACCACGACGATCAGGAACGAGAACATCATCAGGCCGAGCGTCAGGCACAGCAGGGCCGCCAGGGCGACCAGCACCATGCCCAGCAGGCGCGACTTTTCCTCGGCCAGTTCGATGGCGACGAGTTCGAGCCGGGTACGCAGGATGCCGATGGAAGTGGCAGCCAGCGCCCGGAGCGAACCCAGCAGATGCGGCGACGCGGACACGCTGCGCGTATCAGCGGCGGCTGTTGACCAGCAGGCCGGCCAGGAAGCCGACCGCCGCCGCCACGCCGATGGCGCGCCAGGGATTGTCGTGCACGAAGTCGTCAGTGGCGCGGGCGGCTGCCTTGCTGCGTTCCAGCATGGAGTCCTGGACGTCCAGGAGCTTTTCGCGCGCGCGCTTGAGGGAGGTCAGGGCGCTTTCGCGGAGTTCGACGGCGCGGTCACCGGTGCTGGAAGCGGCTTGCTTGAGCAGGTCTTCCGCGTCGTTCAGCACGACCTTGACGTCCGAGATGAGTTTTTCCTTGCCTGCGGTGCTGGTAGTCATCGTGTTGCGCTCCCTGCGTTGTTTTTACGATTGGACGATCCGATGATAGCAGTCGCCCCCGCATACCGGAACCCTTGCATCCGGAGGGCAGCATCGGGTAACACCTGCAACCCCGCGCTTGCATCCTGCATCACTGGCTGGCCAGCCACGCGATAAGCTTGTCGTTGAAGCCGTTGGCTTGCTGCGCACGTTCGTCGTTGACCACGCTGACCACCAGGTAGCGGCGCCCGCTGGCCGCCAGCACGTAGCCGGCCAGGGCCCGCACGTCGCGCAGCGACCCGCTTTTCAGGTGCGCGAGGCCCGCCGCATCGGAGTCGCGCATGCGGCGGCGCACCGTTCCGTCCATGCCCGAAATGGCCAGCGAGGAAACGAACTCCGGCATGACCGGCGAACGCCACGCGGCGGCCAGGAGCCGCGCCAGGCTGTCGGCCGAGATCCGGCCGTCGCGGGACAGCCCCGAGCCGTTGTCCAGCACCAGCTCGGGCAGCGTCAGGCCCCGCGCGGCCAGGATCCCGTCCACCGCGCGATCGCCGCTGGCCACGGTGGCCGGGCCCGGCTCGTACGCGGCGCCCAGCGTCAGCAGCAGCAGGCGGGCCATGACGTTGTTGCTCTGTTTGTTGATATGCCGCACGACCTCGGCCAGCGACGGCGAATCGTGGGTGGCGAACAGCACGGCATCGCCCGGCACGCCGCCCTCGCGTATCCGGCCCGCCAGGCTGCCGCCCATTTCCTGCCAGAGCACGCGAAAGACCGCCTCGGCATGCCGCGGCTGGGACAGTGCCAGCCGGTACAGGCTGAACTCGCCGCAGCCCCCCGATACGGTTCCCGCCACGCGCAGCGACACGCCGGACGAGGTCAGGAACGGCTCGGTCTGCACCACGGGCGAACCGGGGCACGGATTGTCCGACCATTTCAGTCCGCCCTCGACCTTGACGCCGGGCAGGGCCGGGTCCAGGGTCACCCGCCAGTGCCTGCTGCGCAGGTCCGGGGTGAACAGCAGGCGCACCGCGCCGAAGCCCACCATCCAGGCGTCGGGACTGGCGTTGTAGGGCCGCGAGGGATCGCCGTCGAAGGCGCCGGGATCGATCGCCACCGGCCCGAATACCGAGCGGTCCACGACCAGTTCCGGGATCCTGCGCACGCCGCGCACGCGCAGCTCGCGCAGCAGCTGCCAGAGGTCTTCCAGCTTGAAGAAGGGATCGCCGCTGGCGCGCAGGTACAGCGGACCGGACAGGACGCCGTCGGCCGAGATCGTGGTGCCCGGCTCCACCAGCAGCTGGGTGCGCCAGATATGCGCGGGCCCCAGGCTGTCCAGGGCGGCGAAGGTGGTCACCAGCTTCATGACCGAGGCGGGGTTGCGCGGCTGCCCGGCGTTGACCGAGACCATGCGCGGGCCATCGACCGGTTCGACCACCACCGACAGCGCGCTCTCGGGCAACCCCGTGGCGGCCCAGGCCGCCGACAATTCCGCGGGCAGGTCCTGCGCCCGCGCCATGGTGAATGCCAGGCAGGCGCACACTGCCGCCGCGGCCCGCATCCATGCGCCGGGCCTGCCCCCGGCTCTTCCCGTCCCGCGCCGGCCCTCGGCCACGCCGGCTCGCGCGCCACTCTGCAACAACGCCTGCCCCCTTGTTCCCGTTCCGTGGTTCGAACAGGCTAGAGCATAACGGTTCCCGGCGCGGCCGCCGGCATGCCGCTCAATGATGGAGCGAGGCCTCGTAGCGCACCAGCAACTGGCGCATGTCGCCCACCGTGCCCTTGAGCGCCTCGGTGGCCTGGGCCAGCGAGGCGACCGAGGCGGAGGTGCGTTCCACTTCGCCCGAGATGCCTTCCATGCTGTCGGCGACTTCCTGCGACGCCGCCGACTGCTGCTGCAACATGCCGGAAATGTCGCGCGCCCGCTCCACCACCAGCGACGACGAATGGCGCACCCGTTCGAAGAAGCCGGCGCTTTCGCGGATCTGCTCGCCGCTGTATTGCACCGAGGCCACCGCGTCCTGCATGGAGGTCGAAGTCTCGGTGGCGAAGCGGGTGATGGCCTGGAGCGCGTGGCCGATGTCGCCCGTGCTGCCGGCCGTGCGATCGGACAGGGTGCGCACTTCCTCGGCCACGACGCCGAAGCCGCGGCCGTTCTCGCCCGCGCGGGCGGCCTCGATGGCCGCGTTCAACGACAACAGGCGGGTCTGGTTGGCGATCTCGCTGATGGCCTGGGTCACGCCGGAAATGGTCGAGACCAGGTCGTGCAGCGAGCCTATCTGTTCGTTGGTGCGGCCGACGGCCTTGGCCACGGAATCCGTGCCGCGCACCGAATCGCCGATCTTGGCCTCGGCCGTATCGACCTCGCTCAGGGCCGACTCGGACAAGGACAGGGCCGTGCCCGTGTGCTGCGACGCTTCGCGGATGGCCACGCTCATCTGCTCGACCGCCGCCGCGATGCGGGTCAGGCGGTCGCGCTGCTCGTCGATGACCTGCCGGATCGCGGCGATCTCGCCGTTGACGCGGTCGGCGTTGCCATCCACCGCCTGCGCGACCTGCAGCACGTCGCACAGCGTGGAACGCAGGTGGATGCGGGTCGATTCGATACGCATGGGCAGGCCGCCCAGATCGAACTGATGACGACCTTCCACGGCCACCGACAGCATACCCTCGCCCATCGCGGCCAGCGTGCGGTCGACACGGCGCAGCGGCGCCCAGACCCGGTACCGCCACACCGCCGCGGCGGCACCCGCCACCGCGACCTGCCCCAGCATCCAGCCCCAGTGGGGCAGCAGCCAGGCACCCAGCGCCATGCCCAGCGACAGGACGGCCACGCCCGCGCCCCAGGGGGTGGGCGCGTGCCACCAGCGCGGACGCGGCGTGGCGGGGAATTTCACCTTGCCCGCCGACACGTCGGCATGCAGGGCCTGGGCGGACGCCACCTCGGCGCGGTCGGGCGCGCTGCGCACCGACATGTAGCCGACGTGCCTGCCGTTCTCGTACAGTGGCGTGACGTAGGCCTCGACCCAATAGAAGCCGCCATCCTTGCAGCGGTTCTTGACCGTCGCCCGCCAGGGCTGGCCGCGCTTGATGGTCTGCCAGAGGTCGGCGAAGGCCTCGGGCGGCATGTCGGGATGCCGGACGATGTTGTGGGGCTGGCCGATGAGTTCATCGCGCGAGAAGCCGCTGACTTCGATGAACGCGGGGTTCGCATAGGTGATGCGCCCCTTCAGGTCGGTGGTGGTCACCACGGGGCGGCTTTTCTCGACGAAGCGCTCGAGCGACGTGACGGGCAGATTCTTGCGCATGACTCTTGGTATGGACAACGACTCATGACGGTTGACGGCACCAAGGTCGCCGGACTTTAGGACTATTTGCCGATCGGCCCCGCGCCGCCCCACTACAATCCCGGATGATTCCCTCGAGAGCCTAGGAGCAGCCCATGAAGACCAAAGCCGCGATCGCCTGGAAGGCAGGCGCGCCCCTGACCATCGAAGAAGTGGACCTGGAAGGTCCGCGCGCCGGCGAGGTGCTGATCGAGGTCAAGGCCACCGGCATCTGCCATACCGATTACTACACCCTGTCGGGCGCCGACCCCGAGGGCCTGTTTCCCGCCATCCTCGGCCACGAGGGCGCCGGCATCGTCGTCGATGCCGGCCCCGGCGTCTCCACCCTGAAAAAGGGCGACCACGTCATTCCCCTGTACACGCCCGAGTGCCGCCAGTGCAAGTTCTGCCTGTCGCGCAAGACCAACCTGTGCCAGGCCATCCGCAGCACCCAGGGCAAGGGCCTGATGCCCGACGGCACCAGCCGCTTTTCCCTGGACGGCAAGCCCATCCACCACTACATGGGCACCTCGACCTTCTCGAACTACATCGTGGTGCCCGAGATCGCCGTGGCCAAGATCCGCGAGGACGCCCCCTTCGACAAGGCCTGCTACATCGGCTGCGGCGTGACCACCGGCGTGGGTGCCGTGGTCTTCAGCGCCAAGGTCGAGGCCGGCGCCAACGTCGTCGTCTTCGGCCTGGGCGGCATCGGCCTGAACGTCATCCAGGGCGCCAAAATGGTCGGCGCCGACAAGATCATCGGCATCGACCTGAACCCCGAGCGCGAGGCCCTGGGCCGCCAGTTCGGCATGACCCACTTCGTCAACCCCAAGGACGTCGCCAACGTGGTCGACCACATCGTCCAGCTCACCGACGGCGGGGCCGACTACAGCTTCGAGTGCATCGGCAACACCACCACCATGCGCCAGGCGCTCGAGTGCTGCCACAAGGGATGGGGCCAGTCCTTCATCATCGGCGTGGCCGCCGCCGGCGCCGAAATCGCCACCCGCCCCTTCCAGCTGGTCACCGGCCGCGAATGGAAAGGCTCGGCCTTCGGCGGTGCCCGCGGACGCACCGACGTGCCCACCATCGTCGACTGGTACATGGACGGCAAGATCAAGATCGACGAACTCATCACCCACACCCTGCCGCTCGAACGCATCAACGAGGGCTTCGACCTCATGAAGAGCGGGCAGTCCATCCGCTCGGTCGTGCTGTATTAATCAAGGCCGCAAGGATTCCACATGCCCGAACTGATCAGCCTGCACCAGTGCTTCGGCGGCCAGCAGCGTTTCTACCGCCACGACTCCTCCGCCATCGGCCTGCCGATGCGTTTCTCGGTCTTCCTGCCCACGCACGCCGAGGCGGGGCCCGTGCCGGTGCTGTTCTACCTGGCCGGACTGACCTGCACCGAGGAAACCTTCATGATCAAGGCCGGCGCGCAGCGGTTCGCGCAGCAGCACGGCATCATGCTGGTGACGCCGGATACCAGCCCGCGCGGCGCGGGCCTGCCGGGCGAAACCGACAGCTGGGATTTCGGTGCCGGCGCCGGTTTCTACCTGGACGCGACCCAGGCGCCCTGGGATCGCCACTACCGGATGTACAGCTACATCGTGGACGAGCTGTTCGGGCTGGTGACCTCCGAACTGCCGGGCGATCCGGCACGCGCCGGCATCTTCGGCCACTCCATGGGCGGCCATGGCGCGCTTGTGCTGGCCCTGCGCAATCCGGACAAGTTCCGCTCGGTGTCGGCCTTCGCTCCCATCGCCCATCCGGTCGATTGCCCCTGGGGCCACAAGGCCTTCGGCAACTATCTCGGCCCCGACCGCGAAACCTGGAAGCGGTACGACGCGACCGAGTTGATGCGGACCGCGCGCCAGCCCTTCCCCGGCGGCATCCTGGTCGATCAGGGGCTGGCCGACCAGTTCCTGGAGCCGCAGTTGCGGCCCGAGGCCTTCGAGGCCGCCTGCCGCGACGCCGGCCAGCCGCTGGAGCTGCGCCGCCACGCGGGCTACGACCACGGCTACTACTTCATCTCGACGTTCATGGAGGACCACATGGCCTTCCATGCCAAGGCGCTGGGCGCCTGAGCCTCAGGACACCACCAGCGCCGCCCCTTCCCCGAAGCACAGCAGGAAGCGAGTGCCCCGGTGCTGTTCGTCGGTGCTGGACGCCACGGTAAGCCGCCAGCCCTGGATGTCGCACACCCGCTTGGCGATCGCCAATCCGAGCCCCCGCTGGACGCCCGCGTCCCCGGCCACGGGCACCTGGCTGTCGCGCAGGCGGCCGCTGTAGTAGCGCTCGAACACGAACGGCTGGTCGGCGGCGGGAATGCCGGGACCGTTGTCGGCCAGGGCCAGGCACTCCCCGGTCCAGGTCGCGGTCAGCACGGCGGGGGCCGCGTGGTCGATGGCATTGCGCACCAGGTTGCGCAGCACGATCAGAAGGCCGTAGCGGTCCAGCGTGGCCATGGCCGCCTCGGGCACCTCGTTGACCAGGACCAGGCCGGCGCGGTGCGCGCGCTCGGCCAGGCCGCTCCAGGCGTCGTCCAGGCAGGCCCGGAGCGCGACTTCCGTGCGCGGCCCCGCCTGCGCGCTGCTGATGGCGCGCGCCGTCTCGAGCGTGGAGGCGATCTCGTCCACCGCGCTGACGATGCGCGTCAGGCGCAGCCCGGCCTGCGCGGACGGCTCGGACTCCAGGGCGATCAGTTCGGCGTCGGTCCGGATGCTGGTCAGCGGCGTGCGGATCTCGTGGCTGAGGTTGGCCGAGAACTCGCGCTCCTGGGCGATGGATTGGTCCACCTTGTCCTGCATGCGGTTGAAGGCCTCGATCAGTCGGCCCGCCTCGTCGCTGCGCATGACTTTCATGCCCGGGCTGCCAGGCGCCCACGACTCGATGCGATCGGTCACCTCCACCATCGAGCCGACCACGCGGCCGGCCAGCGCGCGGGCGGTCCAGTATCCCAGCAGCGTGCATGCCAGCCAGAGCCCCAGCAGGATGGCGCCGAACTCGTAGACCCGGTGCTCGTTGTCGGTCGCATCGTAGCGCAGGTACACCCGCCCTTTCGCCGAATCGGCCACCGCCACGTGCCAGACCTCGCCCTCGGTGTTGAGCTGGTACTGCCCGGGGCCCAGCCGGGACAGCACGCGCGGCACGTCGCCGTTCGTTCCCACCCATGCATGCAGGCTGGGGCCGAGCAGGATGTCGCCGCCGGTCCAGACCATTTCGCCGGCCTCGAGGCGATGCACCAGGCGCTCGGCCTCGGTCAGCACGATCTGGTCGACGATGCGGTCTTCCTGCCTGTCCAGCACCAGATAGGCGACGATGGCCTGCACCGCCACGAACAAGGCGATGGCCAGTGTCAGCGCCCAGATGACCCGCTGCTTGAGCATGGCGGGACCGGCCATCAGTCGCGCCCCGGGCCGCCGGACAGGCGATACCCCACGCCGTGCACGGTCTCCAGCCCATCGAAGCCTGCTTCGGACAAGGCCTTGCGCAGCAGATGGATCTGGCTGCGCAAGGCATCCTTTTCCGGTACGTCGGTGCCCCACAGGGCGCTCTCCAGGTCGGCGCGCGACACTACCCGGCCGGGATCGCGGATCAGCACCTCGACGATGCGGCTGGCCTTGGGCGTGAGCCGCACCGGCCGCTCCGCCACGTGCACTTCGCGGGTGCGGGCATCGTAGGACAGCGCGCCGAAACGCCGCACCGGATTGGCGACCTGGCCCGAGGCGCGGTTGAGCAAGGCGCGCACGCGCGCCTCGACCTCGGCCAGCGCGTAGGGCTTGGTGACGTAGTCGTCGGCGCCATGGGCGAAGGCGTCGAGCTTCTGCTGCAGTTCGTCGCGCGCCGTCAGCAGCAGCACGGGCGTGGCCTGATGCAGCTCCGCGCGCAGGCGATGCAGCACCGTGACCCCGTCCAGCCCGGGCAGGCCTATATCGAGCAGGACGGCATCGAAGCCGTCGGACCCGAGCCGATACAGCGCGGACGGGCCGTCGTAGGCGACGTCGACGACGTAGCCCTTGGCCTCGAAATAGGCGCACAGATTGGCCGAGATCGTCATGTCGTCTTCGACGACGAGCACGCGGGGATGGGGCGTCTTCATGAAACCGGAGGAAGGACGGGTGTCCAAGTGTAAGCCGCTTTGCCGCGGCCGATGGTAAGGTCGCGGTCTGGCCGGCCCCAGGCCATCGCAAGGAAGCTTCATCCATGACATCGTTCGTCCGCGCATCGCGCCTGCTCTGGCTGGCCTGCGTCGCGCTCGCCTCGGCGGTCCGGGCCGCCGTGCCCGACCCGGGCATCGACGCCAACCCCGAGGCGCAGACCGCCTACCAGCCCAAGCAGGCCGTCATGAGCCGCCACTTCATGGCGGCCACCGCCCACCCGCTCGCCACGCAGGCTGCCTATCGCGTGCTCGAGCGCGGCGGCAGCGCCGTCGACGCGGCCATCGCCGCGCAGATGATGCTGGGCCTGGTCGAGCCGCAATCCTCCGGGCTCGGGGGCGGAGCCTTCCTGGTCCACTACGACGCCCGCCAGGACCGGGTCACGGTATTCGATGGCCGCGAGACGGCCCCGGCCGCCGCGAACGATGAGCGCTTCATGCGGGGCGACCGGCCCATGCGCTTCGCCTTTGCCGTCGACAGCGGCAAGTCGGTCGGCGTCCCGGGCCTGCTGCGGGCGCTGGAACTGGCGCACCGCCAGCATGGCAAGCTGCCCTGGCCGTCGCTGTTCGACGACGCCATCGACCGCGCGCGGCACGGCTTCCCGGTCTCGCAGCGCCTGGCCGCGCTGCTGCGCGACAACCAGCGTCTGGCTGCCCAGCCCGCCGCCCGCGCCTACTTCTTCCACCCCGACGGCTCGGCCCTGCGCGAGGGCGAACGGCTGCGCAATCCCGAACTCGCCCGCACGATGACGCGCATCGCCCGCGAGGGCGCCGACGCCTTCTACCGCGGACCGCTGGCCCGCGCCATGGTCGAGGCGGTACGCGCCCATGCGCGGCCCGGCGACCTGTCGACCGAAGACCTGGCGCGCTACCAGGCGCG
Source organism: Pigmentiphaga sp. H8 (assembly GCF_003854895.1). Taxonomy (NCBI): domain Bacteria; kingdom Pseudomonadati; phylum Pseudomonadota; class Betaproteobacteria; order Burkholderiales; family Alcaligenaceae; genus Pigmentiphaga; species Pigmentiphaga sp. H8. The sequence goes on from NZ_CP033966.1 coordinate 4,670,756, forward strand.
CGAACGCGCCGCGCTGTGCGGCTCCTACCGGACCTATGTGGTGTGCGGCGCCCCGCCGCCCGGGTCCGGGGGACTGGCCGTGCTGCAGATGCTGGCGCTGCTGGACGCCACGCCCATCGCCCGGGCCCGGCCCGAATCGCTTGCCGCGGTGCATTACTTTTCCGAGGCGGGACGGCTGGCCTATGCCGATCGCGACCGCTACGTGGCCGATCCCGATTTCGTGGACGTGCCGGTGGCCGCCCTGCTGGATCCGGCCTACCTGGCCCGGCGCGCGGCGCTGATCTCGGCCGACCGTTCGATGGGCCGGGCCTTGCCGGGCGAACCCGTGCGCGGCGCGCTGGCCCGCCATGGCGTCGACGACACGCCCGCGCTGCCCTCGACCACCCACCTGTCCATCGTCGATGCCCAGGGGAACGCGGTGGCCATGACGTCCACGATCGAGCAGGCCTTCGGCAGCAAGATCCTCGTGGGCGGCTTCCTGCTCAACAATGAATTGACCGACTTCGCGCTGTCGCCGCGCGACGACCATGGCGTGCCGGTGGCCAACCGGGTCGAGCCCGGCAAGCGCCCGCGCAGCACCATGGCGCCCACCATCGTGCTGCGCGCAGGCGGCGAGGTCCCGCGGCTGCGGCTGGTGGCGGGTTCGCCGGGCGGCAGCGCCATCGCCAACTACGTGGCCCAGACGCTGCTGGCCAATCTGACGTGGGGCCTGGACATCCAGACCGCCATCGACCTGCCGCACTACGGCAGCCGCAACCATGCCACGGAACTGGAAAGCGATACCCGCCTGGAAAGCCTGGTCCCCGCGCTGCGCGCCATGGGGCACCCCGTGGCCGTCTCGGCCATGCCCAGCGGCCTGCACGGCATCGAGGTCCTGAGCAACGGACTGCTGCGGGCCGGCGCCGATCCGCGGCGCGAAGGCACCGCATCGGGGCGCTAGGCGCGCGCCCCAACCGGGCGCCGGGGAACCAATTTGGTGAAAATGGCGTCCATTCTGGTCCGGTTGGCGCCGCATGGCTACATCCAGTAGTACATGTATGCCGCCGGAGCCCCCTAGGGGCGGCCATACCCTCTAGAATCTCCGTTTCAGCATTCCAGGCCACGCCGGACGTCCAAGATCCGTGACTGACAACTCCCTTTCTTCCGCAGGGGTGCGCTCGCTCGCCGCCCGCATGCTTCTCTCGGCCCTGGCCTTGTCGGCCGGCCTCCTGGCCGCCGCCCCCGCCAGCGCCTTCGATTTCTTCGATGTCGCCCGCCGCGCCAAGGAACTCTCCGGCGAGAAATACAAGGCGCCCACGAGCCAGCTTCCCAAGGAACTGCGCGACCTCAAGTACGCCGAATACCAGCAGATCCAGCCCAAGCGCGACAAGTATCTGTGGGCCGACGGCCGTACCGCGTTCCAGATCGCCTTCCATCACCCGGGCATGGCCTTCGACCTTCCGGTCAAGATCAACGAGATCGATGCCGAAGGCGTTCGCGAGATCAAGTACGATCCCGCCGACTTCGACTTCGGCCCGCGCCAGGTCGATCCCAAGCTGCTGCGCGGCCTGGGCTTCGCCGGCTTCCGCATCCTCTATCCGCTGAACGATCCGGCCAAGCGCGACGACGAACTCGCGTCCTTCCTGGGCGCCAGCTACTTCCGCGTGGTCGGCAAGGGCCAGGTCTACGGCGTCTCGGCGCGGGGACTGGCCATCGATACCGCCGTGCCCTCGGGCGAGGAATTCCCCCGCTTCCGCGAGTTCTGGATCGCCCGCCCGGCCAACAGCGACAAACACGTCGTGATCTACGCCCTGCTGGATTCGCCCCGCGCCACCGGCGCCTATCGGTTCACCATCACCCCGGGCGAGGACACCCTGGTCGAGGTCCGCTCGCGCGTCTACCTGCGCGCCCCGGTCGCCAAGCTCGGCATCGCCAGCATGGCCAGCATGTATCTCTATGGCGCGACGCAGCCTTCGAGCAGCCCCAACTACCGGCCCGAGCTGCACGATTCCGACGGCCTGGCCTTCCACGCCGGCAACGGCGAATGGCTCTGGCGGCCGCTGAACAACCCGCGCCGCCTGGCCAACAGCTCGTTCATGGTCGAGAATCCGCGCGGCTTCGGCTTGCAGCAGCGGGCCCGGGACTTCCGCCAGTACGAGGACCTGGACGACCGCTACGACCTGCGCCCGACGCTCTGGGTGGAACCCACGGGCAACTGGGGCAAGGGCCGGGTGGAGCTGGTCGAGATCCCGACCGCGGATGAAACCAACGACAACATCGTCGCGTTCTGGGTGCCCGAACACCAGCCCAAGCCCGGCACCGCGCTGGAAATGAACTACACGCTGCGCTGGACGCGCAACGAAGCCGCGCTGCAGGATCCCAAGCTGGCCCGCGTCCTGCAGACGCGGCGCTCGGTGGGCGAGACGCGCGGCACCGACCTGATCCGCCGCCCCGACGGCAGCACCGCATTCCTGATCGACTTCTCCGCTCCGGCGCCGGCCAAACCCAAGGACCCGCCGCTGCCGGTCTCTCTGAACTTCTCCACCGGCGGCAATGCCGACGTGCTCGAGAACAGCCTGCGCCGCAACCCGGTCACCGGCGGATGGCGCGTCACGCTGCGGATCAAGGTCAAGGATCCGGCCAAGCCGGTCGAGATGCGGGCCGGCCTGGTCAACGGGCAGAACCCCGTTTCCGAGACCTGGAGCTACCAGCTGCCAGGCTATGAAACGGGTGAGTGATCCCATGTCCGCAGCGATCGAAGAAGACGCCCTGCGCGCGAGCGAGGCCGAGACCCAGGAACGGACCCTGCTGGAGGCCTACGGCCCCGAACTGGACGAATACGGCGTCGTCCACCGCGACGAAGCCGGACGCGTCTGCATACAGACCGCGCCGGCCATCAAGCGCTCGTCCATGGTGCCCGAACCCTGGGTCACCAATCCCTTTGTGCGCGGCTGGCGCCGCGTGCAGGGCCGGATGCACAAGACGCGGGCCGAACGGCTCGCGCGCCCGCCCGAGCCGCGCTGGAAGATCGCCGGCAGGCTGCGCCGGCTGACCCTGCTGGTGGCCGTGGTGGCGCAGACCGCCGTTGCCACCTGGTACATGAAGGCCGTCCTGCCCTACCAGGGCGGACAGATCCTGGAAGTGGCGATCCTGCTGCTGTTCGCGCTGCTGTTCTGCTGGGTCTCGGCCGGCTTCTGGACCGCGCTGATGGGCTTCCTGCAATTGCTGATGGGGCGCGACCGCTACAGCATCTCGGCCACCGTGGCCGAGGGCGTTCCCATCTCGGCCGGCACCCGCACCGCCCTCGTCATGCCCATCTGCAACGAGGACGTGGGCCGGGTGTTCGCCGGGCTGCGCGCGACCTACGAGTCGGTCGCGCGGGCCGGCGTGCTCGACAAGTTCGACTTCTTCATCCTGAGCGACAGCTACAAGCCGGACAACTGCGTGCAGGAACAGCGCGCCTGGGTCGAGCTATGCAAGACGGTCGAGGGCTTCGGCCGCATCCACTACCGGCGGCGCCGGCGGCGCGTCAAGCGCAAGAGCGGCAACATCGATGACTTCTGCCGGCGCTGGGGCGGCGAGTACGACTACATGGTCGTGCTGGACGCCGACAGCGTGATGAGCGGCGAATGCCTCAAGCGCCTGGTGGTGCTGATGGACGCCAACCCCGAGGCCGGCATCATCCAGAGCGCGCCGCGCGCCTCGGGCATGGACAGCCTGTACGCGCGCGTGCAGCAGTTCGCCACCCGGGTCTACGGCCCGCTCTTCACGGCCGGCCTGCACTTCTGGCAACTGGGCGAATCCCACTACTGGGGCCACAACGCCATCATCCGCCTGGAACCCTTCATCCAGCATTGCGCGCTGGCCCCGCTGCCCGGCAAGGGCAGCTTCGCCGGCGCCATCCTGTCGCACGACTTCGTCGAGGCCGCGCTGATGCGGCGCGCGGGCTGGGGCGTCTGGATCGCCTACGACCTGCCGGGCAGTTACGAGGAACTGCCGCCCAACCTGCTGGACGAATTGCAGCGCGACCAGCGCTGGTGCCAGGGCAACCTGATGAACTTCCGGCTGTTCCTGATCAAGGGCCTGCACCCGGTGCACCGCGCCGTGTTCCTGACCGGCGTCATGTCCTACCTGTCGGCGCCGCTGTGGTTCCTGTTCCTGGCGTTGTCCACCGCGCTGCTGGCGGTCCACACGCTGACCGAGCCGCAGTATTTCGTGACGCCGCACCAGTTGTTCCCGATCTGGCCGCAATGGCATCCCGAGGAAGCCATCGCGCTGTTCTCGACCACGGCGGTGCTGCTGTTCCTGCCCAAGATACTGAGCGTGCTGCTGGCGTGGGTGAAAGGCGCGGGTGGCTACGCGGGGTCCGGCAAGCTCCTGTGGTCCATGCTGCTGGAGGTGCTGTTCTCCATGCTGCTGGCGCCGATCCGCATGCTGTTCCATACCCGCTTCGTCGTGGCGGCGTTCCTGGGCTGGAAAGTGCAATGGAAATCGCCGGCCCGCGCCAACAACGAGACGCCCTGGCGCGAAGCCTTCCGCCGCCACGGCCTGCAGACGCTGCTGGGCGTGTGCTGGGGCCTGCTGGTCGCCTGGCTGAATCCGAACTTCCTGTGGTGGATGATCCCCATCCTGGCGTCGCTGCTGCTGGCCATCCCGCTGTCGGTGATGTCCAGCCGGGTCAGCCTGGGGCGCGGCGCCTTCGACGACGGACTGTTCTGCATCCCCGAGGAAACGTCCCCGCCGCGCGAACTGCACGACACCGCGCGCTACAACGAGGAAAACCAGGCCCGCCCCGCTCCCGGCTTCATGGACGCGCTGACGGATCCCGCCACCAATGCGCTGGCCCGGGCCTTCGCCACCGGCCGCCACCTGCCCGGCCATCCGCTGATCGAGGCGGCCCGCACGCAGCTGGTCGACGAGGTCCTGGAGACGCATCCCGAGCGTCTGCCGGATCTCAAGCGCATGCGGCTGCTGGACGACCCCGAAGTCCTGGCCCGTGTACACCGGGCCCTGGCCCAACCCGCGGCCCAGGCCCGCGCGGCCTGAGCCCCCCTTCCTCCTGTCCTGGACGCTGCCATGCAAGACGGAAAACGAAAGACGGTGACGCGGCAACTGCTGGGCGCATGCCTGGCGGCCTTCATCGCCCTGGGCGCCGGCGCGGCGCAGGCGCAGACCGCGGCCGACATGGATGCGCGGCTCGATACGCTGTTCGGCGAACACGCGCCCTACCGCGGCTTCTTCGACAAGCTGAAGCAGGCCGTCGCGGCCGGGGACAAGGCGGCGGTTGCCGCGATGGCCGACTATCCTTTCCGGACCCGCGTGGAAGGCAAGGCGGTGACCATACGCGATGCCGGCCACTTCATCGCGGACTACGACAGGATCATCACGCCCAAGGTCAAGGATGCCGTGTCCCGGCAGACCTATTCCGAACTCTTCGCCAACTGGCAGGGTATCTCCGTCGGCTCGGGCGAGATCTGGTTCGGCGGCGTGGGCAAGCGCAACGACGTGAAGATCACGGCCATCAATCACTGAAGGCCGTTCCCCCTTACACCGGCAGGTCGATGTCCAGCATCAGGTAGGACAGCGTCTTGCCGTGCGCGTCGCGCGCCAGCGAGATCGTCACGCCGCCGCCCAGGGCTCCTTCGATGACGAAGTTCAGCGCGCGCAGGCGCGGCAGCTCATAGCGCGTGACCGGCCCGCTGGCCAGGTGCGCGTAGGCGCGCATGACGCGCTCCTCGGTCAGTTCGCGGCGCAGGATGTCCCAGGCCGGCTGGTCGTAGGCGATGACCGAGACGTTCGAGGTATTGCCCTTGTCGCCCGCGCGCGAGTGGGCCAGTTCGTGGACCTTGGTGCTCACGGCACGCTCCTCCAGTTCTGTTCGTTCACGGCCGCTCCTCGATGACGACCTCGGGGTGGACCAGATGGCGCGGCAGCAGCAGCGAACGCACGCCGATGACTTCGCGCAGCGCCTCCAGCGTTCCGCCTCCGCCCGCCGGGCCGTTGACGTTGAGCGTGCGCATCTCGAATCCCACCGCCTGCGCGGCTTTCTTGTCCGGGCTGCGCGCCGCCACGCGCAATCGCACCTCGTAGGGCTCGGGGCGTCCCGCCCCCATGCCGTGCAGGCTGCTCATGCCTATGTAGTCCACGCGGATTTCCGGATACGAGAAACCGCGCAGCTTCAGCCGTTCGCGCACGATCTGCTCGGACAGGCGCGCCCGGGCCAGCGCGTTGGGGCCGGCATAGCCGACCTCGCCCTCGCCTATCCAGCCGTCGTGGTAGCCCACCACGACCTTATAGGTGTCGGTGCGCGGCGCCGCGCGCGTGCCCCGGAAGCCGACGCGGTCCGGGCCCAGTTGCTCGAACTCGGCCTCGGTGATGTCCAGCACGCAATCGGGCGTGATGTAGCGCGCCGGATCATGGATCTCGTACAGCGCCTGCTCGGTGCAGGTCGCCACGTCCAGGCGGCCGCCCGAGCCCGCGACCTTGCCGAGCCGGACCGACCCGTCGGCGTCGACGTCGGCATAGGGAAAGCCGATGCGGGCCATGTCCGGCACCTCCTTCTTCCCGGGGTCGGCGAAACAGCCCCCGGTCACCTGCGCCGCGCACTCCAGCAGGTGGCCGGTGAAGGTGCCGGCGGCCAGGCGGGAGTAATCGTCATAGGACCACCCCAGTCCGTGCAGCATGCAGCCCACGAACATCGACGGATCCGCCACGCGCCCCGTCACCACGATCTGCGCATCGCGGGTCAGGGCCTCGCGCACGATGTCCGCGCCCAGGTAGGCATTGGCGGCGGCCATGCGCGGCAACAGCGATTCCACGGGCTCGCCGGTATCCAGCAGCCGAAGCTCGGGATGCGCGCGCACGATCTCGGTCACGTCGTCGCCCACCACCGCCGCCACCACCGGCGGCGGCAACCCCAGCGACAGCGCGTCGCGCCGGATGACGCGCGCCGCGCCCAGCGGATTGGCCGCGCCCATGTTGGTCACGATGCGTATGCCCGCCTGCATGCACGCGGGCAGCACCATGCGCAGGCGGTCCCGCATGTAGGGCGTGTAGCCCGTCTCGGGATCCTTGATGCGGGACAGCGTCTCGCGCGCGATGGTCCGTTCGGCCAGGCACTCGAAGACCAGGTAGTCCAGCTCGCCGCGCTCGGCCAGCTCGAGCGCCGGCTCGAACCGGTCGTCGGAAAATCCCGCACCGGCGCCTATGCGCACGCGCGTCTTGGTCATGGGTTCACTCCGGCTGGATGTTGGCCGCGCGGATGATGCGGGCCCATTTGTCCGACTCCGCCGCCTGGAAGGTGGCCAGCTCCGCCGGCGAACTGGTGGAGACCTCGGTTCCGGTCTTGGCCATCAACTGCGCCATCTCGGGCGAATGCACGGCGTCGATCAACAACTTGTTGAGCGTGGCCGTGACCTCCTTGGATGCGCCGCGCGGCAGATAGGCGGCGGTCCAGTACGACATCTCGTAGCCCTTGAGTCCGGCCTCGTCCAGCGTCGGCACCTCGGGCAGCATGGACAGGCGGCTTGGACGGGTCGCCGCCAGCGCGCGCAGCTTGCCGCTCTTGACCAGCGTGATCGCCGAAGTGGTGTCGACGAACACCACGTCGATCTGGCCGCCCATGAGATCGTTCAGCGCCTGCGGGTTGCTCTTGTAGGGCACGTGGGTCAGCTCGACGTTGGCCATCTGCTTGAACAGCTCGCCCGCCACCTGGCTGGACGAACTGCCGCTGCCGAAGTTGAGCTTGCCCGGCTGCTTGCGCGCGAGCGCGATGAAATCGGCCACGTCGCGCGTCGGGAAATCGGCGCGCACCACCATGATCTGGTAGCCCTTGCGCAGCAGCGCGACCGGGGTGTAGTCCTTGACCGGATCGTAGGGCAGATGCTTGAACAGATGCTGGTTGGCCGCGTGCGTGGTGTTGGTCGTCAGCAGCATCGTATAGCCGTCGGGCGCGGCCGACGCGACCGCCTGGGCCGCGATGAAGCCATTGGCGCCGGGCTTGTTCTCGATCACCACCGTGACGTTGGCCGCCGCCGTCATGGCCTGGCCCAGCACGCGGGCCACCTGGTCGGTGCCGCTGCCGGCGGCGAACGGCACCACCATGCGTATCGGTTGCGAGGGATAGGTCTGGGCCGAGGCGGGACCGGCCAGCGAGCAGGCGAGCACGACAAACGGGATCAGGCGGGTTTTCATGGCGTCTCCGGGTTTTTCGGACCAGTGTAGGGAGACGGTCTTGATATGAGAAGTGCATTTATCATATTGATTTAATGCATTTTCATCATTGATGGCGCCGCATGCGATCGACCTTGACCGTGCATGAACTGGAAGCCTTCCTGGCCGTGGCCGAGCTGCGCAATTTTCGCCTGGCCGCCGAACGCGTCCACGTCTCGCAACCGGCTCTGAGCCGGTCGGTTCAGTCCGCCGAGCACAAGCTCGACGCCCGCCTGTTCGACCGCAATACGCGGCGCGTGGAGCTGACCCGCGAAGGCGAGGAACTGCTGCCCATCGCCCGCCGCATCGTGGGCGAATTCCACGACTCGCTCAGCGACCTGTCCGAATTCGTGGCTGGCCGCCGCGGCCGCATCGCCATCGCCTGCCTGCCGTCCGCCGCCGCGGCGCTGCTGCCCCGGGCCATGTCGGTATTCCAGGGCACCCATCCGCGCGTCACGATCGCGCTCGAGCCGGTGTCGGCGGAATTCGTGCGGACGCGGGTCCTGGACGGCAGCGCGGACTTCGCCATTTCGGTGGCGCCGCCGCGGCGGGACGGACTCGCGTTCGAGCCGCTGATCAGCGACGAATTCGTCTGCGTGTGCAGCCGCGACGATCCCCTGGCCTCGCGCCGGCGGGTGTCCTGGTCGGTGCTGGCCGAACGGCCGCTGGTCGCCAGCGGGCCGGCCAGCAGCATCCGCCAGATCGCCGACCAGGTCATGGCGCAATGCGGCCTGGCCATCGAGGCGCGCTATGAATGCGCCAACATCTCGGTCGTGGGCGCCATGGTGTCCGCGGGGCTGGGCATCGCCGCCATTCCGCGGCTGGCGCTCCGGCTGATCGACATGTCGGCGCTGGCCACCATCCCGCTGGCCGGACCCGGCGTCTCGCGCGAGATGGGCATCCTGACGCGCGGCGGCCGGTCGCTGCCGGCCGCCGCGCGCAGCTTCCTGGACGTGCTGCGCCGCCAGGTCTGAAGCCGGATCAGGCTCTCGGTCCGGCGGCCGGCGCCGTGCGCGCCCGGCTGCCCGCCTCCCAGAACCCCAGTCCCGCCGCCAGCAGCAAGGCATGGGTCCAGGCCAGGCCCGCCGCGCTGCCGAACACCATGGGCGCGACCAGGCCGGAAACCAGCGCGAACAGCGCCATCTGGATGAAGCCCTGCATCGAGGCCGCGAGCCCCCGCATCTCGGGGAAGATGCTGAGCGCGATCACCGTCATGCTGGGCGAGGCCAGCGACAGGCCGAAGGTATAGAACACGAAGGGCAGCACCGCATACGGCACGGCCGCCGTGAACAGGCTCGTATAGATCACGGACAGCACGACGCCGAACCCCATGACCAGGAAACCCAGCCGGACCATGCGTTCGGCCGGGATGCGATGCGCATAGCGGCTCGCCATGGCCGAGCCCAGCATCAGGCCGCCGACCATGGGCACGAACAGCCAGCCGAACGCGGTCTCGGGCAGGTGCAGGATGTCCATGATGTAGGCCGCGGCCGAGCCCACGTACAAGGGCAGCCCGCAGAACGCCAGGCCGATCCCGGCGGACATCAGCACGAACCGGGGGCTGCTGACCGAGCGCCGGTAATTGGCGGCGATGCTGCGCAGGTCGAACGGCGTGCGCCCGGCCGGCGGCAGCGTCTCGCGCAGGACCCGCCGGCTGACCGCCCACAGGCCGGCGCCGAACAAGGCCAGCGCCCAGAACACCGACCGCCAGCCGAGCGTGGCCTGCAGCCAGCCGCCCAGGACCGGCGCCAGCGCGGGCGCCACGCCGAACACCATGGTGATCATGGCCATCATCCGCTGCGCCTCGCCGCCCTGGAACTTGTCCTGCACCATGGCGCGCGCGATGACCATGCCGGCTCCGGCGCACAGCCCCTGCAGCACCCGCACCGCGACCAGCATGCCTATGCTGGTGGACAGCGCGGCCAGGATCGAGGTCAGCGTGAACAGCACCAGCGATACCAGCATGACCGGCCGCCTGCCGAACGAGTCCGACAAGGTGCCGTAGAACAGGGTCATGACGCTCATGCCCGCGATGTACAGGCTCAGCGTCTGCTGCACCGCCAGCGGCGACGCGTCGAAGGTGGCGCCGATCGCGTGGAACGACGGCAAATAGGCATCGATGCCCAGCGGCCCGACCATGGTCAGCAGCGCCAGCACGATGGTCAGGGCATGTTTGGGCATGGGGGACCTATCGGAATGGCCGCCTATTCTACGCGTTCCATACGGATTGATTACGGGTTAACCCTTAAATTTTGCTCATCACGGCAACTTTACGTCACACACCGTTACGCATCTAAGGGTTATGTTCTTACTACAGAACAACGACGCAGCCTGCTCCGTGCTGCTGCGCAAGGCCCCCCTCGCCGGCGGCGCCCGTGCCATGTCCTCGCTTTGCGCTCGCGGAAGGCCCACTTTTGGAGAAATCCATGACCGATCCTTCCACCTATCCCTCCCACCGCCGGGGCCGCGTTCCGCTCCTGATCTTCGGCATCCTGCTCATCCTGATCGGCCTCGTGCTCGGCGCCGGCGGCGTGCGCCTCGTCTCGCTGGACGGCTCGTGGTACTACCTGATCGCCGGCGTGGGGCTGGTGCTGTCCGGCCTGGGCTATGCCCGGGGTTCGCGCGCCGGGGCCTGGCTGTTCGCGCTGGTTTTCGTCGGCACGCTGATCTGGTCCTTCTGGGAAGTCGGACCGGACTTCTGGCAACTGGTGCCGCGCCTGGTCGGCGTGATCGTGCTGGCGCTGGTGGCCGCGCTGCTGCATCCGCTGCTGCGTCCGGTGGGCGCGCCGGGCGGCAACCGGGGCGCCTATTCGCTGGCCGTGCTGTGCGTGCTGGCGCTGGCCGGCTTCGGCTTCCTGATGTTCCAGCCCCATTTCCCGGTAAGCGCCACCGGTGACGCTCCCACCGCCGTGCCGGCGGCCGCCTCGGGCGGCGACTGGGACCACTACGGGCGGGACGCGGCGGGCACCCGCTACGCGCCCTTCACCCAGATCGACAAGAGCAACGTCGGCAACCTGCAGGTCGCGTGGACCTTCCGCACCGGCGAGCCGGCCATCAACGGCGCCGAGGACCAGAACACGCCGCTGCAGGTGGGCGACACCGTGTACCTGTGCACGCCGCACAACCAGGTCTTCGCGTTGAACGCGGAAACCGGCGAGCAGCGCTGGAAATTCGATCCCAAGGCCAGCTCGCCGGTCTGGCAGCGCTGCCGCGGCGTGAGCTACTACGACGCCGGCGCCTCGATGACGGATGCCGCCGCCGACGCCGCCTGCCGCCAACGCATCGTGCTCAGCACCATCGACGCCCGCCTGATCCAGCTCGACGCCCGGACCGGCAAGCCGTGCACGGCCTTCGGCAACCAGGGCACGGTGGACCTCAAGGCCGGCATGGGCGAGGTCAAGCCCGGCTACTACTTCCAGACCTCCGCGCCCACGGTCGCGCGCGACCTCATCATCATCGGCGGCTGGGTGTACGACAACCGCGCGGTGGACGAACCCTCGGGCGCGGTGCGCGCCTTCAGCGCGAAAAACGGCGAACTCGTCTGGGCCTGGGACCTGGGCAATCCCGCCATCACCAAGCTGCCGCCCGAAGGCGGCTCGTATACGCGCGGCACGCCCAACGTCTGGTCCACGCCGGCCTATGACGACAAGCTCGGCCTGCTGTACCTGCCCACCGGCAATTCGCCGCCCGACTTCTGGGGCGCCCACCGCAGCAAGGCCGCCGAGGAATATGCCTCGTCCATCGTCGCGCTGGACATCGAGACCGGCCGCGAACGCTGGAAATTCCAGACCACCCACCACGACCTCTGGGACTACGACGTGGGCACGCCGCCCACCCTGCACGACCTGCCCGACGGCAAGGGCGGCACGGTCCCCGCGCTGATCCAGGCCACCAAGCGCGGCCAGATCTTCCTGCTGGACCGGCGCGACGGCACGCCGCTGGCCGAGGTCAAGGAAGTCCCCGTGCCGCAGGGCGCGCAGGAAGGCGACTGGACCTCGCCCACGCAACCCTATTCGGTCGGCATGCCCGGCATCGGCACCACGCCCTTCACCGAAGCCAGCATGTGGGGCGCCACCTTCTTCGACCAGTTGTGGTGCCGCATCGAGTTCCGCAAGATGCGCTACGAAGGCGACTTCACCCCGCTGCGCACCGACCGCCGCACGCTGATCTACCCCGGCTACTACGGCGGCATGAACTGGGGCGGCGTCTCGGTCGTGCCCGCGCTCGACTACCTGGTGATCAACGACATCCGGATGCCGCAGTGGGCCCGCCTGATCCCGCGCGACGAGACGCCGGATCCGACCAAGGCCGCCTCGGTCCATGAAGGCTACGCGCCGCAGGAAGGTACGCCGTACGGTATCTCGAAGAACGGCTTCATGTCGCCGCTGGGCGTGCCCTGCCACGCGCCGCCCTACGGCACCATGACCGCCGTCGACCTGAAGACCCGCAAGATCGTCTGGCAGGCGCCGCTGAGCACCCTGCAGGACACCGGGCCGCTCGGCATGAAGACCGGCCTGCAGATCCCCATCGGCATGCCGACGCTGGGCGGGCCGCTGACGACCGCATCGGGCCTGGTGTTCTATGCCGGCACGCAGGACTACTACCTGCGCGCCATCGACGTCCTGACCGGTAAGGAGCTGTGGAAGGGCCGGCTGCCGGTGGGCGCGCAGGCCACGCCCATGACCTACATGTCGCCCGAAAGCGGCCGGCAGTTCGTCGTGATCTCGGCCGGCGGCGCGCGGCAGTCGCCCGACCGCGGGGATTACGTGATCGCGTACGCGCTGCCGAAAGGGCCATAAGCCCGCCGCGACGGCTGGCCCGCGGCACCGGAAGCCCGTACCATCACGGCTTTACGGTGCCCGCCCGCATGACCTCGCCGCAACTCAACCGCATCCGACTGCAACACATCCGCTGCCTGCTCGCCACCGCGCAGCACGGCAACATGCGGGCCGCGGCCGAGTTCCTGTCCATCACCCAGCCCGCCGTCAGCAAGATCATCAAGGAGCTGGAAGAGATCGTCGGCAAGCCGCTGGTGGTCCGCCAGCGCCACGGCGTCGCCCTTACGCCGGCGGGCATGGCCTTCGTGCAGCATGCCCGCCAGGGCGTGATGGCATTGGAAATGGCGTTGGGCGAAGCGCGCGATCCGGAAGGCGATGCCGTCAAGCTGGGCGTGCTGCCCTCGCTGGCGGTGGACCTGCCGCACGAGATCCTGCGCAGTTGGCGCGCGCGCGGACGCCACGGCCCGGTGCGTTTGGAGACCGGCATGAATCCGGAGCTGCTGGCGCGGCTGCGGCAAGGCGAGCTGGACGTGGTCGTGGGCCGGCTGGCCGAGCCCGACCACATGCTGGAACTGCGCTTCGAGCCGCTATGGAGCGAACCCCTGGTCGTGGCCATGCGGCCGCAGCACCCGCTGGCGCGCACCGAGTGGCAGGCCTGGCAGGCGCCGGCCCACCCGGTCATTCTGCCCTTGCCCGGCACCAGCATCTACCAGGCGGCCGACAGTTTCCTGGGCCAGTTGCGGTCCGGCGCCAGCCATGACCGCCTGGAAACCCTGGCCATCCCCCTGGCGCGCAATCTGGCCCTGAACAGCGATGCCTTGTGGTTCGCCTCGCTCAGCACCGTCAAGGCCGACCTCGAACAGGGCGTGCTGGTGGCGCGCCGCGTGCCCGGGGCCGCGACCGAGGCGGTCGGACTCTTCACCCAGGCGCAGCCGGGCACCAGCCGGCCGCTGGCCGGGGACATGGCCGATACGGTGCGCGGCGTGGCGGTGCGCTGGCGGGCCGCGTGCGAAGACCTGGGCTGGGATCCCGCCTAAAGGCCGGCCGGGCCCCAAGATATTCCTCACCGTTATATCATAGCGGCATATTCTTCACTTGCCCCTGGACCGGTGCGTGACTACAGTGGCCCCTGCGAACATTCCCACAAACGGTACAGAGACATGAGCAATCCCCTTCTGCCTCCCTCCACGACCGGCGTCTTCGTGCAGCGCGACAGCGACGCGCATCCGCCCGCCTTCACTCCCGGCTACAAGACCAGCGTGCTGCGCTCGCCGCGCAAGGCCCTGATCTCCAACGTCGGCACGCTGTCCGAGATCACCTCGCCCGTCTTCCAGCCCCAGGAGCTGGGCCCCAAGGACAACGACCTGATCACCAACTTCGCCAAGGATGGCCTGCCCATCGGCGAACGCGTCATCGTCCACGGCTTCCTGCGCGACCAGTTCGGCCGCCCCGTCAAGAACGCCCTGATCGAAGTGTGGCAGGCCAATGCCAGCGGCCGCTACCGCCACAAGAACGACACCTACATCGGCAGCCTGGACCCCAACTTCGGCGGCTGTGGACGCATGCTGACGGACGAGAACGGCTACTACATGTTCCGTACCATCAAGCCCGGTCCGTACCCCTGGCGCAACCGCATCAACGACTGGCGCCCCTCGCACATCCACTTCTCCATCCTGGCCGACGGCTGGGCCCAGCGCCTGATCACGCAGCAGTACTTCGAGGGCGACACGCTCATCCCGCACTGCCCCATCCTCAAGACCATCAACAACGAAGAGCAGGTCCGCGGCCTGATCGCCATGCAGGACATCGGCAACTTCATCGCGCTGGACAGCCGCTGCTACCGCTTCGACATCACGGTGCGCGGCCGCACCGCCACCTGGTTTGAAAATTGATCGAGGGCAGGACCATGAGCACCCAAATCACCTTCCTTCCTGAAACCGCCTCGCAAACGGGCGGCCCGTACGTGCATATCGGCCTCGCCCCCAAGCAGGCCGGCTTCGACATCTTCGAGAACAACTTCGACGACAAGCTGGTCAAGCCCGAGACCAAGGGCGAACGCATCCGCCTCGAAGGCCAGGTGTACGACGGCAGCGGCACCGTGCTGCGCGACGTGCTGGTCGAAATCTGGCAGGCCAACGCCGCCGGCAAGTATGCCCACCCGGCCGACACGCAGGACAAGCCCATCGACCCCGCCTTCCGTGGCTGGGGCCGCACCGGCGCCGACTTCGACACCGGCTTCTACAGCTTCGAGACCATCAAGCCCGGCGCCGTCCCCGGCGCCAAGCCCGGCACGATGCAGGCCCCGCACATCTGCCTGATCCTGTTCGCCCGCGGCATCAACCTCGGCCTGCATACCCGCGTCTACTTCGAGGACGAGAAGGCAGCCAACGCCAAGGATCCCATCATCAACGGCATCGAATGGGAAGTCCGCCGCGACACGCTGATCGCCAAGCGCGAGGAACGCGACGGCAAGGTGGTGTATCGCTTCGACATCCGTATCCAGGACACGCCGGACGGCGGCAAGGAAACGGTGTTCTTCGACGTCTGACCACAGCCGTCGCGAACGGCCCGCCGACAGGCGGGCCCCGGACGCCCCCGCTTCAAGACGCCCAGGCGTCAAGAACGGGGGCGTCGTCGCGACAACGCTTCATGCATGCACGCATCGAGCCCACACTGAAGGAGCCCACATGGATCTGCAGCTGCGCGATCGCACCGCAATAGTCACCGGCGCCAGCCAGGGCATAGGCAAGGCCACCGCCATCGGTCTTGCCGCACAGGGAGTGCGGGTTGCCCTGGTGGCACGCCGCCGGCCGCTGCTGGAAGACATCGCCGCCGGAATCCTGGCCGCCGGCGGCCCTGCGCCGCACATCATCGAGGCCGATCTCTATCAGGAAACCGCGGTGGAACGCATCGTGCAATCGGCGCGGACGGCCTTCGGGCACGTCGACATCGTGGTCAATGCAGGAGGGGGCAGCCGGCCGCTGGACTTCGACGCCGGTCCGGACCTGTGGCTGGAAGGGATGACGCTCAACTTCTTCCGCCTGCGCGAACTGACCCAGGCGCTGATCCCGGGCATGCGCGAGCGGCGGTGGGGCCGCGTGGTCAACATCACCGGCACGTCCGAACCCAAGATACTGAACGCCGCGTTCAGCGCCAAGGCCGCCGTGCACATCTGGGCCAAGGGCCTGTCGCGCCTGGTCGCAGCGGACAACGTCACGGTCAACTGCTTGCAGCCGGGGCGCATCCACAGCGAACAGATGACGCTGCGCTACCCCACCATCGAAAGCGAGCTGGAGTTCGCCCGGCACGAGATACCCGCCGGTCGCTTCGGCGAAGCCGAGGAGCTGGCCAACGTCGCGATATTCCTCTGCTCGCCGCGTGCCGCCTATGTCACCGGCACAGTCATTCCGGTCGACGGCGGCATGTCGCGCCACGCGTTCTGACAACTGCACGGACTGAAGTAGCTATCCGGCCAGCCACTCGTGCACGATGTCCGCGATCTCCAGGCTGTTGCGGTCCATCATCAACATGTGCGAATTGCCCGCAATGCCGCTTTCGGGCAGCGACAGCAGCCGCACCGAGTCATGAGCGGCCACAAAGCCGCGGATGCGGGCGCGCATGCGCGGCCAGCGCGGATCGGTATCCATGTTGTCGCCCATTACGACCAGCGTGGGAACGCGGTAGGGGCGATGGGGTTCCAGCGCGGGAATGCTGGCCGGTTCCAGCGCCACCACGGCCCGCACCAGGTCCGGGCGGGCGTGGGCCGCGCGCAGGCCGAACACGCCCGCTTGCGAATGGCAGACCACGATGGCCGGACCGGTCTTCTCCAGCAGGGCCAGGTAGCCGGCCAGCACGGCCGCGTCGGTGCTGGTCCAGCGGGGCACCATCTGACGCACCAGGCTGTCGAAAGCCTCGACCGGAAAGCGGGTGTTTGCATAGGGCTGCGACGACCGTTGCCCGGCCTTGCCGGGCTGGCCGATGCGGAAGCGCTCGTAGATGTCCTCGGCGGTCTGGATGACGGGCGCCTCGGGCCAGACCTCGGGCACGCGGGCGAAACCCGAGCGTCCCCGCTCGACCGCATCGCACAGATAGCAGTCCCAGCCGCGCCGCACGAAATAGTGCAGCCAGCCCGGCCGGCCGTCCGGCGTGGTCTCCCAGGCCGCGCCCGTCATGCCGCCGCCGTGCCAGAACTGGATGGGCGCGCGATCGGGCGCGGGGTCGGCCAGGAAATACTGCGCGTACATCTGCTCGACCCGGTAGTGGCCGTTCGGGTCCACCCGCACGGGCTGCCCGCCTTCGGCCATCAGCAGCTCGCGCGGCGGCAGGCCCCGCAATTCGACCTCGCGCCCGCCGACGTGGAAGGCGCCCATGTCGCGCAGCCGCAAGGGGCCGGCGCGCCCGGGCCGGGCATCGCCGGCGGCTGGTTTCCTGCTCATTCGACGCGGATCTTGTTGGCCTGGATGATGGCTTTCCACTTCTCGTTCTCGCCCGCGATGAACCGGGCCAGGGCCTGCCGCGAGCCCGGCGCGACGTCCACGCCCAGTTGTTGCATCCGCGTCTGCACCTCCGGCGCCTTCAGGGCCGCCACGACGGCCTGGTTCAAGCGCTCCAGCACGGCCTCGGGCGTGCGTGCCGGCGCCATGATGCCGAACCATGGAGTGATCAGGAAATCGGGCACCCCCGCCTCGGCGAAGGTCGGCACGTCGGGAATCGACGGCGAACGCTTCTGGCTGGCCACCGCCAGCGCGCGCAGCTTGCCCGAGCGGATGCTGGGCAGCGACGCGGGCAGGTTGTCGAAGTACATGTCGACCTGGCCGCCCAGCAGATCCGCCGCGACCTGGCCCGCCCCTTTGTACGGGATGTGCGTGAGCTGGATGCCGGCCTTGGTGTTGAGCAGTTCCGTCGCCAGGTGGGCCGAGGTGCCGATGCCGGACGAAGCGGAGTTGAGCTTGCCGGGATTGGCCTTGGCGTAGGCGATCAGTTCGGCCACCGATTTGGCGGGCACGCCGGGATTGACGACCAGCACGCTGGGCACGGTGCCTATCATGGCCACCGGCGCGAAGTCCTTGACCACGTCATAGGGAGCCGGCTTGTACAGCGACGGTGCGACGGCGCAGCCGAACGCGCACATCAGCAGCGTATAGCCGTTGGGCTCGGCCCGCGCCACGGCCTGGCCGCCGATGTTGCCGCTGGCGCCGACACGGTTCTCGACGATCAGGGGCTGGCCCAGTGTCTTGGACAGGGTCTCGCCCAGCACCCGCGCCAGGATGTCGGGCGTGCCGCCCGGCGGATAGGGCACGACCACGGTGATGGGCTTGGCGGGGAAGTCGGCGGCGATGGCGCCGCCGCATGCGGCCATGGCGGCAAGGCCGACGGCCAGCGCCGCGGTCCAGCGGCGGGCACGCTCGTGCGGGATGGAATGCATCGATGTCTCCTGTATGGGCCTGTGGACGGCCGGATGCCGGGCACTATATCCAGCCCGCCGTCTGCCGGGCCAATGCCGGGATCGCAAGACATCCATACCATTGTTGCTATAGTCTTTCTCCATCATGACCACCAGACATACCCTGACCGACCGCGCGAAGCTGCCCAACCTGCGCCGGATGGACATGAACGCGCTGCTGACCTTCGACGCGCTCATGAAGACGCGCAGTGCCACCGCGGCGGCCGCGCTGCTGCACAAGACCCAGCCGGCCATCAGCCGCGAGTTGGCCCGGCTGCGGCGCACCCTGGACGATCCTCTGCTGGTGGTGACCAAGGGCCGCTTCACGCCCACCGAGCGCGCGCTGGAGCTTCATGCCGTGGTGCGCGACGCGCTGGACCGGATCGAACACGCGCTCAGCCCGCCCGAGGCCTTCGATCCCGCCGGCGCCACCGGCACCATCAACATCGGCACCGGCGCCCATATCGAACTGCTGCTGGGCGCGCCGCTGCTGCAGCGCCTGCGCGCGGCGGCGCCGCGCCTGGTCGTGCGCTTCCAGTCCGTGCACGGGGACTTCATCCCGGACGACCTGGATGCCGAACGCATGGACATCGCCATCGGCCTGTTCAGCGAGGTCCCCCGGCGCTTCCACGCCATGCGGCTGTTCGCCGACCGCCGGGTCTGCCTGCTGTCGGCCGCGCACCCCATGGCCCGGCGCAAGCGCCTGTCGCTGGACGACCTGGAACGCATCAAGTGGTTCGCTTTCGCGCAGATGTACGGGCGCCCCACCAACTTCGACCGGCTGCTCAAGCCGCGCCATCGCGACCTGGCGTTCTCGGCCTATCTGTCGGGCTTCGGCATCACGCCCTACGTGCTGCTGGAGACCGACTACGCCACCACCCTTCCCGCCTGCGTGGCCGAGGTGCACCAGCGGCACTTCCCGCTGGTCTCGATCGAGCTGCCCGAGCCGCTGCGCGACATCGAGTTCTTCATGGTGTGGTCCAAGCGGCAGCACACCTCGCCCCTGCATACCTGGGTGCGGGGCGAGATCCTGCGGGTGCTGGAGGAAAGAACGGGAGCCGCTATTCCAGGAAATTCCCCGCCGCGAAAACGATAGGCGGCGCGGCGCGATCGAAGCTCACCCCGATGGGGTCGCCGCCGGCCGCCACAATGTCCAGCTGCTGCTTGAACATGCGCCGCAACAGGACCAGGCCGCGGTCCGAGGTCGCCAGGTTTTCCTCCGAATGCCAGGCGATCACGCCCTGGCTGACCTGAGCCTCGTAGTCGCCCGGCATGCGCTGGTGCTCCGCCTCGGTCAGTTCCTCCCAGAGCTTGCCGTTCATGCGCGAGCGCGAACGCGCGATGTCGCCTTCGCGGCGCACCCGGCCCGCCGTGTAGATCCGGAAGCTGGTGTCGTCGATGGGCAGCACCCAGCCCAGCGACTCCACGGTGCCGTAGTAGGCCAGCCGGGGGCTGGGTATCACCCGCAGGGTGGGCAGCGCGGCCTCGCCCACGCGGCGCAGCGTCTTGCCGTCGTCCAGCCGCCGCACCGCCGTGGCGCTGACGCCCGCGTCCGTGTAGTCGAACGTGACTTCGGGCATCACGCCCATCTGCGGCACGAACTGCGTGCCGCTGAAGCTCGAATGCAGGATCGCGACGTGGAAGGGATCGACCACGTTCTCGAAATGCTGGAGCCAGTTGCACGGGATGATTGGCGGCCCGCCCCCGCCTATGCTCTGGTCGTTGGCCTCGATGAACTCGCCTTCGGCCAGGTCTTCCAGCGCGGCGTAGCGCGGCAGGACCGGCTTCCTGCCCGGCGGGCCCATGTAGGCGAAGATCAGGCCGTAGCGCTCCTCCACGGGGTACCAGGGCTGGCGGATGCGGTCGCGCGACAGGCCGCCTTGCGGCTCGCAGGGCTGGTCGGTGCAATGGCCTTGCACGTCGAACAGCCAGCCGTGGTAGCAGCAGCGTATGCCGCCGTCCTCGACACGGCCGTAGTACAGCGAGGTGCCGCGGTGGGCGCAGTGCGGATACAGCAGGCCGGGCCGTCCCTGGCCGTCGCGGAACAGGATCAGGTCCTCGCCCAGCGCGCGCACCTGGCGCGGCACTTCGCTCGCGTCGGCCGACACGCCGATGGGATGCCAGTAGCGGCGCAGCAGTTCACCCATGGGCGTGCCGCGTCCGACCTGCGTCAGCGTGGCGTTGTAAGTGGCGGGCTTGCGCTCGTACGCGGTGCCGGCATCCGGCGATGTCGTGGTCGTCATGTTTCCTCGTCCTCGTGTCCTGGGTTCAGTTCTTCAGCGTCACCCCGGCGGCGTCCACCAGTCGCTTGAAGCGGGCGTAGTCCGCGCGGGCATTGGCCGTGAATTCGTCGGGCCGGTTGGCCACCGGCTGGAATCCGATATCGACGATGCGGGTGCGCACCTCGTCCGTGCGGGTGGCCGCCTGCAGGCTGGCCACGAGCTTGTCGCGCACCGCGGACGGAATGCCGGCGGGCGCATAGGCGCCTATCCATCCTTCGAGTTCGAAGCCCTTGAAGCCCTGTTCCAGGAACGTGGGCACGGCCGCGAGTATGGGCGCGCGCTGGCGCCCCGGTACGCCCAGGACCTTCATCTTTCCCGCCTGCGACATGTTGCGGGCGGTGCCCGGATTGGCCCATGCCAGGTCCAGCCGCCCCGCCTCCATGTCCTGATGGGCGATGGATTCGGTCTTGTAGGGCACGTGTATCAGGCCGGGTATGGCTTCGCGCCTGAGCAGTTCGCCGAACAGATGGGCGATCGTGCCCGCGCCCCAGGTGCCGTAGGTCAGGCTGGGATGCTTCCTGGCGTAGTCCGCCAGCTCGGCCAGGTTCGAGTACGGCGCCGAGGCGGCGGCCACCAGCACCGGGCCGGAGCCGATGGCGAGCTGGGACAGCGGCTGGAAATCCCGGGCCGCGTCGTAGGGCAGCTTGTCGTGGAGAATGGGATTGTTGATGTGCGTGGTCTGCAGGGTGACGAGCAGCGTGTAGCCATCCGGCGGCGCCTTGGCGACCGCGTCCGCGGCCAGGATGCCGCTGGCCCCCGGCTTGGGGTCGACCACCACGGGCTGCCCCCAGGCCAGCCGCAGTTGTTCGGCATAGGCCCGGGCCAGCAGGTCGATCGGGCTGCCGCCCGGTCCGTAGGGAATGATGCGCACCGGGCGCGAGGGAAAGCCGCCGGCGCCCGCTGGCTGGGCATGGACGGCGCCGGCCGCGAACCAGGCCAGCGACGCGGCGGCGAACCCCCGCGCGGCAATGCGGACGTGGGCGTGCCACGCACGGCGGATACAGGACATGGTCGTCTCCTCGGGGCCTGGAGCGCGATGGATACGCCGCGGCCCTTTATATGCTTTAGCAACGATATTAAAATTAACGGCATATCATTGCATTGTCAACGACATGCAAAATCGCCCCGCCGCGCGCGGCCACCCCCTATCATTGGCGTTTCGCCTTTCCGTCCCCTCCATGCCCGCCGCCAAGAAGAAGCTCGCATCCTTCAAGACCCTGCCGGCATTCCAGCTCGAGATGCTGGCCGCGCTCGTGGCCAGCCGCAACGAATTGCGGCACCAGCGCCGCTTCGGCCTGCGCAGCGTCGAGTGCCATGTCCTGGGCATCGTCGGGGCGCAGGCGCCCATTTCGCTGCGCCGTCTGTGCGCCGAACTCGGACTGGACAAGAGCCACGGCAGCCGTCTGGTCGCCAGGTTGGAAGAACGCGGGCTGCTCGAACGCTGCGACGATCCCGCCGACAAGCGTTCGTTCTATCTTCTCCTGACGCCGCAGGGTGCGGACATGCACGCGCGCATCCACGCCGACGCGGTCGAGCGCAACGCCGAATGGCTGGACGGGCTGCCCTCCGCCCGGCGCGGCGTATTCCTCGAATGCGTCGCGCAATTGACCGCGCATTCCCAGGCCATGCTGGCGCGGGAGGAAGCCGCCTCGGGGCAGCCGGCGGCCCCGCGCCAGGAGGCCGGGGACGGCATCGAGACCCGCGGGCTCCTGCTGGTCGAACGGGCGAAGCTGCAGCAGTTGCACGAGCAGCTGGCGGCGCTGCTGGCCCGCGGATAGGCGGGCCAGCAGCGCCGCGCGCATTTCGCCGGTAAATGCCGGGTATTTACGCTATTCGTTAGATTCCGCCCGGACCCCGGTGATACCGTCTCCTGGCCAGTGTCCCGCCACGCGGGCCCTGGAAGAACGGCCGCGAGCCGCCCAGAACGATGGAGACGATGATGCCCCTGAAAGCCCTTCCGGCCGCCGCGCTGCTGGCCGCCGCCTGTACCCTGCCCGCCTTCGCCCAGACGCCCGTCAGGATCGGGTTCCTGGGCGAATTCTCCGGCCCCCAGGCCGGCCTCGGCCAGGACATGTACGACGGCTTCATGCTGGGCATCCGGCAGGCCGGCGGCAAGCTGGGCGGCGTCCCCGTGGAAGTGCTGCGGGAAGACACGCAGCTCAAGCCCGACGTGGCGGTCCAGGTCGCGCGCAAGCTGATCGAGAAGGAGAAGGTGCCCATCATCGCCGGCATCACGTTCTCGAACATCATGATGTCGGTACAGCCGCTGGCCACGCGGCGCGAAGTCTTCGTCATCGGCACCAACGCCGGGCCTTCGCCGATCGCCGGCGACAAGTGCTCGCCCTACCAGTTCATCGTGTCGCGCCAGGGCGACCAGCAGGCCGAGGTGCTGGGCAAGTACGCGACCCAGCGGGGCTACCAGCGCGTCGTGATGATGGCGCCCAACTACCAGGCGGGCAAGGACGTGCTGGCCGGCTTCCGGCGCTACTTCAAGAACGAGGTCGTGGAAGAGATCCATACGCCGCTCGACCAGTTCGACTTCTCGGCCGAGCTGTCGCGCGTCGCCGCCCACAAGCCCGACGCGGTCTTCGCGTTCTACCCCGGCAGCCCCGGCGTGAACTTCGTCCGCCAGTACCGCCAGCTGGGGCTGGCCGAGCGCACCCCGCTGATGTCCGTCGCGGTGGTCGACGGCGTGTCGCTGCCCGCGCTACGCGAGGCAGCGCTGGGCGTGCTGCTGGGCAGCACCTGGGGCCCCGACCTGCCGGCCGAGGCGAACCGCCGCTTCGTATCCGCCTTCGAGGCCGCCTATGGCCGCACCCCGTCGGAATACGCCGCCACCAGCTACGACGCGGCCCGGCTGCTGGACGCGGCGATCGGCGCGGTCAAGGGCAACGTCGCGGACAAGCCCGCCTTCATGGCGGCGCTGAAGGCCGCCCGCTTCGACTCGGTGCGCGGCAACTTCAAGTTCGGCAACAACCACTTCCCCATCCAGGACCTGCACGTGTTCCAGGTCGTGCGCGACGGCGAGAACCAGGTCGCCCTCAAGACGGTGGAAACCCCGATGAAGGGCGTCCAGGACGCCTACCACGATGGATGTACCATGCGTTGACGGCGGGCATGCCCTGAAGGCAGCCGCCGGGCCATGAACCTGAACACACTGGACCTGAACCTGCTGCTGGTCTTCGACGCGGTGCTGCGCACCGGCAGCACCACCCTGGCCGGCGAAGAGCTGGGCCTGACGCAGTCGGCGGTCAGCAACGGACTGCGCCGGCTGCGGGCCGCCTTCGACGATCCCTTGTTCATCAAGACGCCGCAGGGCATGAGCCCGACGCCGATGGCCGAACGCCTGGCGCCGTCCCTGCGGGAGGGCCTGGACAGGATCCGGCAGGCCATCGACGACCGCGAGGACTTCCTGCCGGCCGCGTCGCAGCGCCAGTACGTCCTGTACGCCAGCGACACCGGCCAGCGCGTCTTCCTGCCCCGCCTGCTGGGGCGGCTGCGGCGCGAGGCCCCGGGCGTACAGCTCGTCACCCTGCAGGCCTCGCCCCGCGACGCGCCGCGGCTGATGGCGGCGGGCGAGATCGATCTCGCGCTGGGATTCTTCCTGCATTTCCAGGCGGGCTTCTACCGCCAGAAGCTGTTCAGCGATCACTACGTCTGCATGGCGGCGGCCGACCACCCCGCCATACGGGGCCCGATGACGCTGGCGCAATACATGCATGCGCCGCACGTGGTGTACCGCCCGGCCGTGGGCAGCCACGCGTTCTTCGAGGACGTCATCGACAAGCTGTTCTCCGAACACAACCTGCGCCGCCAGGTGGTGCTGCAGGTCACCCATGGCCTGGGCCTACCGGAGATCATCGCCGGCACCGACATGCTGGTGGCCGTTCCCGCCAGCCTGGCGCAGGCCTGCGCGGGCAGCCCCGGCGTGCGCTTCCTGCCGCTGCCGTTCGACGCGCCGCTGGTGGACATCACGCAGCAGTGGCACGAACGCTTCCACCGCGACCTGGGCCACGCCTGGCTGCGCCGCACCATCGCCGACCTGTTCCAGGACGGCGGCGCCGCGCCTGCGTAAGCGCCGGCATTTGCAGCGGGAATGCCGGGTATTTCCACTATTCGTTGGCCGCGGCGGCGGCGCGCCGGTAGCGTGATGGCTTTCCCCCGTTCACGGAAACACCGCCATGTCCGCGCCGTCCACTTCGCCCCTCATCCGTAACGCCTGGTATGCCGCCGCCACCTCGGCCGAGGTCGGCCGCACCCTGCTGGGACGCCATCTGCTGGGCACGCCCGTCGTGCTGTACCGGACCGAGGCGGGCGAGCCCGTCGCCCTGCTCGATGCCTGCGCGCACCGGCAATTTCCCCTGTCGCGCAGCGCCCTGGTCGGCGACGACATCCGCTGCGGCTACCACGGCTTCACGTTCGCCAGCAGCGGCGAGTGCGTCCACATCCCCTCGTCCCCGCGCATTCCGCGCGACGCGCGCGTCCAGCGCTTTCCCCTGGCCGAACGCCACGACATGCTGTGGATATGGCCGGGCGATCCCGCGCTTGCCGACCCCGCGCTCATACCCGACTGTCCATGGCTGGACGGCTCGGCCAAGGTCTCGTACTACGCCCACCTGCGCGCGCACTACCAATTGCTGATCGAGAACCTGCTGGATTTCTCGCACGTGCCCTACGTCCATCACGATCAGCAGGGACACCCGGAACTGGCCCGCGTCATCCCCCGCGCGCGCGAGCACGGCGACACGGTGGTCAGCACGCGCATCATGCGCGAATCCAGCACGCCGCCGCTGTGGTCGGACGTGATGGGACTGCCGCTGGGCGCGCCCATGGACCATGACCAGCGCTTCGAATTCCGGGCGCCTTCCGCCGTCTGCATCCGCCAGGCCGTCTGGGCCTCGCAGGTCCCGGAGCAACGCTATCCCTTCTCGACCACCCATTTCATGACACCCGACGGCTGCGGCGCCACACATTACTGGTCGTGGGTGTCCCTGGAATGGGAAGGCGTGGATCCGGCCACGCTCGAACGCATGGACCGCGGCGCGCGGGAAGTGGCGGACCAGGACGTGATCGCGCTGGAAGCGCAGCAGGCCTTGCACGACCACCTGCGGGACGGCGCGGTGGTCCACGGGGCCGTCAGCGTGCCCTTCGATGCCGGATCGCTGCTGACGCGCCAGGTGCTGGCGCGCATGGCGGAGCGGGAACGCGAGGCGGCGCGCGAACCGCGCACGGCCGCCTCCTGACCCGACGCGGCGCCTACCGGGACGGCGCCGCGCCCATGACTTCGCCCGAGATCTGCACCCGCCGGACCTCGGACAGGTACATGATGATCAGCGACACCCAGACCACGCCGTAGAGCAGCATGAAGCAGCTCGAACGCACCTCCAGGAGATCGGCTAGGAAGCCGAACATGAGCGGCAGCAGAAAGCCGCCCAGGCCGCCGGCCAGCCCGACGACGCCCGACACCAGCCCCATGTTCTCGGGGAAATCGTCCGCCACGTACTTGAAGGTGGATGCCATGCCGAATGCGAACACCATGCCCAGCACGAACAGCAGCGCGGTGAACAGCCACATCGGCAGGTAGATGTGCAGGTTCGCGGTGCCGTCCATGGTCTTGATCACCAGCGTGGTATCCGGATAGGACAGCAGGAACAGGCAGACCCAGGCCACCCACAGGCACCACCAGGTCGTGTTGTGGGCGCCGAAACGGTCGGCCAGCACGCCGCCCACCGCGCGCAGCACCGAGCCGGGCAGCGAGAACCCGGCCGCCAGCCCCGCCGCCATGGCCAGCGACAGCCCGTACTCGGCCTTGAAGTACTGCGGGATCCACAGCGACAACGCCGTGAAGCCGCCGAAGGTGATCGAGTAGTACTGGCAGTACTTCCAGACCTTGGGGTTCCTGAGCACGGCCATCGACTCGCGCAAGCCCGCGCCCTTCTTGCCCGCGCCCGGATCGGGCGCGGCGGCCAGCCAGAAGATCGCGGCGGTCGCCAGCAGGGCGACGGCATAGATCCGCGGCACCGTACGCCAGCCGTAGAGCTCCAGCAGCACCGGCGTCAGGAACAGGTTCACCGCGGCCCCGACCGTGCCGGCGCCGAAGAAGCCCATCGCGAAGCCACGCCGCTCGGGCGGGAAGAAGCGCGCGACATAGGGCGTGCCCACCGCGAACGAAGCGCCCACCAGGCCCAGGAACAGCCCGATGGCCAGGAACTGCCAGAGCTGCTGCGCATAGCTGACGAGATAGACCGGAACCGCGCAGACCAGCAGCAGCACGGTCATGACGATGCGCCCGCCGAACCGGTCGGTCCATATTCCCAGCGGCAGGCGGAACACCGCGCCGGTCAGCACGGGCGTGGAGGTGAGCAGGCCGAAACGGAAGGCATCCAGGCTCAGTTCCTCGCGTATCTGTATGCCCAGCACGCCGAACATCATCCACACCACGAAACACACCATGAAGGCCAGGGTGCTGGCATACAGCACCGAGTACGCCTTGAATGGAGTCGTCATGAGCATTCTCCCGATCGACGGCCCGCCCCGTCCGGCGCCTGCGTTCGCACCACGCGCTATTGCAGCAGCGGCGAATCCGCCCCCTGCATGTCCAACCCCTTGATGTCGGCCTGGCCCACGAGCCATTGCAGGTACTGGTGGGTGGCGCGGCGCAGGCTGGCGGCCTGCAGCCACTCGGCGATGCGCGCGTGGGCGTCCTCGAAAGCCAGCGTGCGGCCCGGGTCCCGGGCGCCGGTACGGACGATGTGGAAACCGTACCGGGTCTCGACCAGCCGCTCGCGCAGCGTATGCGCCGGCATGGCGAATACCTCGGCCTCGAACTCCGGCACCGTTTCGCCGCGCCGTATCGTGCCCAGCCCGCCGCCGGCCACGGCCGAGGGACAGTTGGAATATTGCCGCGCCATGTCGGCGAAGGCCGCCGGGCCTGCCTGCGCCAGGGCCTGCAGGATCTCGCCGGCCCGATGGCGCAGCACGGGCGCGCGGATGCGCGGCGTCAGCTGGAACAGGATGTGTTCGACCTCGACCCACGCATCGACCACGAAGCGCTCGCCGTGCATGTCGTAGTAACGGCGGCAGGCGGCCTCGTCGGCGCTGGGCGTGCGCACGTCCGCCGCCAGCACGGCCCGTACCGCCTCGTCGCCTTGCGTGCCGACGCCCAGCGCGCGGGCCCGCTGGACCAACAGTTCCCGCAGCACCAGTTCCTGCGCGGCGCTTTCCATGGGATCGACGGCCTCCTGGTGACGCCGGGCCTCCGACGCCAGCCGCGCCTCGTCGATGATGACGCCGTTGACCGATATCATGCCGTCCCCCCTCATCCGCGCGGCCGCACCAGCTGCCAGGCGCGCCCCAGGTAGGCGACCGAGCCGAATCCGCTCCACACGTGCACCAGCCGCGTGAACGGAAAGATCGCGAACAGCGTCATGCCCAGCACCATATGCACGTGGTAGATGACGGGCGTGCCCGCCATGGCCTCGGCGGCGCCGCCGCGGAAGGTCACGATGCGCTGCGCCCACTCGCCCAGCGCGATCATGACCGCGCCGTCCTTGTGCTGCATCGAGGTCAGGATGGACAGGAGCCCCAGCGCCAGGACGATCAGTATCCAGACCAGGGTCAGCCAGTCGGAGAAACGCGAGGTCGCCGCGATGCGCGGCTCGGACCAGCGCCGCCAGATCAACAGCAGCAGCCCCGCCAGGCAGACCAGCCCCAGGATGGCCCCGACGACGATCGCCATCGTCTGCTTGAGCCCGGTGGAAATGCCCATCGCATGATAGACGGCGGGCGGCGTCAAAAGGCCGACCAGATGCGTGAAGAACAGCGAGATGATGCCGATGTGGAAAAGATTGCTGCCCCAGCGCAGCGTGCCGCGCTTGAGCAACTGGCTGGAGTCGCTCTTCCACGTGTACTGCCCGCGCTCGAACCGGGCCAGGCTGCCCAGCAGGAAGATCGCCAGCGCGATGTACGGATAGATCGCGAAGAAGAAGTGGTACAGGTAGTCACCCATGGTTTCCTCCCTTGCCCGTCCCGGCCGCCGCGCGCCGCGGGTCGGTTGCGTGGAAGCGCACCGGCTGCGGCTGGCCGTGCGCGCGCAGGGCCGGCTCGGTCATGCCGGCCCCGGGGCCGAACGTGACCATGCCTTCCTCCATGTCCCCCTCGGGCGGCTCGGGCAGGGCCTCGGGCTGGACGTCGGTCAGGCGCCGCAGCACGTCGAAGGCCCGGGCGTACGGGCTGCCCGCCGCGTCGAGCTTGTCGCCGATGCGGGCCAGCACGTGGATCGCATCGCCCAGCAGGACCGCCGCCTGCGGCGCCGGCAACTGGCCCAGGAACTCCAGGAACATCGGCACATAGTCCGGCAGTTCCCCGGGCCGGGGCTCCAGGCCATGCCGCAGGTATTCCTCGCGCAGGTTCACCATGGCCTGTCCACGGTCGCGCGATTCGCCGTGGACATGCTCGAACAGGTGCAGCGAATGGGCCGGGCGCCGGTCGAAGGTCGCCACGTACTCCTCCTGCAGCGCGATCAGGTCGGGCTTGCCCTCCATCATCGCGAACAGCGGCGCCAGCGTGGCGGCGTCGGCCGGCGCCAGGGCCGACCGCAGCTCGGGCAGCGCCGCCACCATCTCGGCGTCGGGATAGGCCAGCAGGGTGGAAAGCACGGTATAGGTCATCGGCTGCGCTGCACTTCCATGAACGTCACCGGCTGCTCCGCGCGGTCGCGGGGCGGCGCGCCGAACAGCGAGGTCTGCGAGACGCCGTTCGAACAGCCGTCGCCGAAGGTGAAGCCGCAGGAGCCCTTCAGGTCGAAGGCGTTCTCGGCGTACTCGCGATGGGCGGTGGGGATGACGAAGCGATCCTCGTAGTTGGCGATGGCGAGATAGCGGTACATGTCCTCGACCTGGGCCAGGGTCAGGCCGACCTGGTCCAGGATGTCGCGCCGCTCCTGCCGGTCCACCGTACGGGCCCGCATGAAGGCGCGCATCGCCAGCAGGCGCTCCAGCGCCAGGGCCACCGGCGCCTCGTCGCCGGCCGTCAGCATGTTGGCCAGATAGCGCAGCGGGATGCGCAGCGACTTCACGTCGGGCAGCTCGCCGAAGGAGCCGATCTGTCCGCTGTGGGCGGCGGACTGGATGGGCGATAGCGGCGGCACGTACCAGACCATGGGCAGCGTGCGGTACTCCGGGTGCAGCGGAAACGCGATCTTCCACTCCACCGCCATCTTGTAGGTCGGGGACACGCGCGCCGCGTCCAGCCACGACTGCGGGACCCCGTCGGCCAGCGCCTGGGCGGCGACGGCCGGGTCGTGCGGATCCAGGAATACGTCCAGTTGCGCCTGGTACAGGTCCTTCTCGTGCTCGACCGCCGCCGCCTGTTCGATGCGGTCGGCGTCGTACAGCAGCACCCCCAGGTAGCGGATCCGCCCCACGCAGGTTTCCGAACAGACGGTAGGCTGGCCAGCCTCGATGCGCGGATAGCAGAAGATGCACTTCTCCGCCTTGCCGCTGTGCCAGTTGTAGTAGATCTTCTTGTAGGGGCAGCCCGACACGCACATGCGCCAGCCGCGGCACTTGTCCTGGTCGACCAGCACCACGCCGTCCTCCTCGCGCTTGTAGATCGAACCCGACGGGCAGCTCGCCACGCAGCTGGGATTCAGGCAGTGCTCGCACAGGCGCGGCAGGTACATCATGAAGGTGTTCTCGAACTGCCCGTAGATCTCTTTCTGGACGTCCTCGAAGTTGTAGTCCTGGGATCGCTTGGAGAACTCCCCGCCCAGGATCTCTTCCCAGTTGGGCCCCCACTCGATCTTCTCCATGCGCTGCCCGGTGATGAGCGAGCGCGGCCGGGCGGTAGGGGCGGCCTGCTGTTCCGGCGCCGACTGCAAATGGTCGTAGTCGAAGGTGAAGGGTTCGTAGTAGTCGTCGATCTCGGGCAGGTTGGGATTGGCGAAGATGTTCGCCAGCAGCTTGAGCTTGCCGCCCTGGCGCGGCTCTATCCTGCCGTCCGGGCGGCGCCGCCAGCCGCTGTTCCAGCGCTTCTGGTTCTCCCAATCCTTGGGAAAGCCGACGCCGGGCTTGGTCTCGACATTATTGAACCAGGCGTATTCCACCCCCTGGCGCGAGGTCCAGACGTTCTTGCAGGTAACCGAACAGGTATGGCAGCCGATGCACTTGTCCAGGTTCAGCACCATCGCGATCTGCGCGCGGATCTTCATCGTCGTCTCCCGATCTCTAGCGGGTTGCCTGGGCTGCGGCCGGCGTGTCGAGCCAGTCGACCTTGGCCATCCTGCGGACGATCACGAACTCGTCGCGGTTCGAACCCACCGTGCCGTAGTAGTTCAGGCCGTACGAAAGATGGGCGTACCCGCCTATCATGTGCGTGGGCTTGAGCACGATCCGCGTCACCGAGTTGTGGATGCCGCCGCGGGTGCCTGTGATTTCCGACCCCGGCGTGTTCACGATCTTCTCCTGGGCGTGATACATCATCGTCATCCCCTGCGGCACGCGCTGGCTGACCACCGCGCGCGCCACCAGCGCGCCGTTGACGTTGTACGCCTCGATCCAGTCGTTGTCGGCGATGCCGGCCTTCGCCGCGTCGATCTCGGACATCCAGAGGATGGGGCCGCCCCGCGACAGCGTCAGCATGAGCAGGTTGTCGGTATAGGTCGAATGGATGCCCCATTTCTGGTGCGGAGTCAGGAAGTTCAGCACCAGTTGCGGATTGCCGTTGTCGCGCGGGGCCTCCAGCATGGGCCGGATGGAGCCGGTATCCACGGGCGGCCGGTAGGTACACATGGCTTCGCCGAAGGCGCGCATCCACGCATGATCCTGGTAGAGCTGCTGCCGGCCCGTCAGGGTGCGCCAGGGTATGAGTTCGTGCACGTTGGTGTAGCCGGCGTTGTAGCTCACGTGCTCGGACTCCACGCCCGACCACGTCGGCGACGAGATGATCTTGCGCGGCTGCGCCTGGATGTCGCGATAGCGGATCTTCTCGTGCTCGCGCGGGGCCGCCAGGTGGGTGTGGTCGCGCCCCGTGACGGCCGACAGCGCCTCCCAGGCCTTGACGGCCACGTGGCCATTGGTCTCCGGGGCCAGGGTCAGGATGGCCTCGGCCGCGTCGATGTCCGTGTCCAGGCGCGGCAGGCCGTGGCTGGGGCCGCTTTCGTCCACCGCGTAGTTCAGCTGCGCGAGCAGGTCGCACTCGCTGTCCGCGCTCCACGAGATGCTCTTGCCGCCCACGCCGAGCTTGCGCGTCAGCGGGCCGAGCGAGGTGAACTGGCGGTACAGCTCGGGATAGTTGCGCTCGACCACCGTCATCGACGGCATGGTCTTGCCCGGCACGGGTTCGGTCTCGCCGCGCTTCCAGTCGCGCACGCCATAGGGGTCGCCCAGCTCTCCCGGCGTGTCATGCTGCAGCGGCGTCAGCACCAGGTCCTGCGCGGCCGGCAGCTCGTCCCGCGCGATGCCCGAGAAGGCCGCGGCGATGCCCTTGTAGATCTCCCAGTCGCTGCGCGACTCCCAGACCGGATCCACCGCCGCCGACAGCGGGTGGATGAAGGGATGCATGTCCGAGGTGTTCAGATCGTTCTTCTCGTACCACGTGGCCGTGGGCAGCACCACGTCGGAATACATGCAGGTGGTGGACATGCGGAAGTCCAGCGTGACCAGCAGGTCGAGCTTGCCCTGAGGCGCCTCGTCGCGCCAGGCGACTTCGTCGGGCTTCTGCTGGCCGGTCTCGCCCAGGTCCTTGCCCTGCACCCCGTGGCGCGCGCCCAGCAGGTGCTTGAGGAAATACTCGTGGCCCTTGCCCGAGGACCCCAGCAGGTTGGAGCGCCAGACGAACATGTTGCGCGGGAAGTTGTCGGGATGGTCGGGGTCCTCGCAGGACATCTTCAGGCGCCCCTCGCGCAGCGCCTGCACCACGTAGGCCGCCGGCTCCTGCCCGGCCGCGCGCGCGGCCCGGACGACCTCGAGCGGATTGGTCTGCAACTGCGGCGCGGACGGCAGCCAGCCCATGCGTTCGGCGCGCACGTTGAAGTCGATCATGGTGCCCTGGAACTGCGCCGCGTCGGCCAGCGGCGACAGGAGATCCTGCACCTTCAGCTTCTCGTAGCGCCACTGGTCGGTGTGCGCGTAGAAGAACGAGGTGCCGTTCATGTGCCGCGGCGGGCGGGCCCAGTCCAGCCCGAAGGCAACGGTGGTCCAGCCCGTCTGCGGCCGCAGCTTCTCCTGCCCGACGTAGTGGCACCAGCCCCCGCCCGACTTGCCCACGCAGCCGCACATCACCACCAGGTTGATGATGCCGCGAT
Organism: Pigmentiphaga sp. H8; assembly: GCF_003854895.1. Lineage (NCBI taxonomy): Bacteria > Pseudomonadati > Pseudomonadota > Betaproteobacteria > Burkholderiales > Alcaligenaceae > Pigmentiphaga > Pigmentiphaga sp. H8. The sequence continues at coordinate 4,703,753 of NZ_CP033966.1, forward strand.
AGGCCATGTCCATGTGGTACCAGTGATTCAGGCCCGCGCCCAGGATCACCATGGACCGGCCCTGCGTCTTGTCGGCGTTGTCGGCGAACTGGCGCGCGACCGTGACGACGTCGTCGCGCCGCACGCCGGTGATGCGCTCCTGCCAGGCCGGCGTGCCGGGCACGTCGTCATCGTAGGACGCCGCCACGTTGCCGCCGCCCAGGCCGCGGTCCAGCCCGTAGTTGGCCATCAGCAGGTCGTATACCGTCACCACCAGCGCCTCGCCCTCGCGGGTCGCCACCCGCCGCGCCGCCATGTTGCGCAGCAGGACCTCGTCGTGGTCGGTGCCCTGGAAATAGTCGTGCTGGGCCCCGCCGAAATAGGGAAAGGCCACCGGCACCACGTCGTCGTGGCTGCCGACCAGTGACAGTCGAAGGCTGACATCGCCGCCCGAGGCGTCGCGGGACTCCAGGTTCCACTTGCCCTGGTCGCCCCCTTCCTTCTGGCCCCAGCGGAAGCCAACCGAGCCCAGCGGCGCGACCAGCCGCCCCGAGTGCTCGTCGATGGCCACGGTCTTCCAGTCCGGATGATTGGTTTGGTCCAGCGCGTCGGGCAGGTCCGCCGCCCGCAGGAAGCGCCCGGCCACGTAGCGGTCGCCGTGGCGCTCCAGGCAGACCAGGAAGGGCATGTCGGAATACCGGCGGCAGTACTCGCGGAAATACTCGCTCTTGCCGCCCAGGTGGTATTCCTTGAGGATGACGTGCCCCATCGCCATCGCCAGCGCGGCGTCGGTTCCCTGCTTGGGATGCAGCCAGATGTCGCCGAACTTCGAGCCTTCCGCGTAGTCCGGGAAGATCGACACGATCTTGGCGCCGCGGTAGCGTGCCTCGACCATGAAGTGAGCATCGGGCGTGCGCGTCTGCGGCACGTTCGAGCCCCACATCATGATGAAGCTGGCGTTGAACCAGTCCGCGGATTCGGCCACGTCGGTCTGCTCGCCCCAGGTCTGTGGACTGGATGGCGGCAGGTCGCAGTACCAGTCGTAGAAGCTCAGGATGGTGCCGCCCAGCAGCGAGAGATAACGGCTGCCGGCCGCGAAGGACACCATGGACATCGCGGGGATGGGCGAGAACCCGACCACCCGGTCGGGGCCGTAGCGCTTGACGGTATACGCGTTGGCGGCGGCCACCAGTTCGTTGGCCTCGTCCCAGGTCGTGCGCACGAACCCGCCCATGCCGCGCATGGACTTGTACTCCGCCGCCAGCGCCGGCGTAGTGCCGATGTGTTCCCAGGCCTGCATCGGCGCCATGGTCTTGCGCGCCTCGCGCCACATGCGGGCCAGGCGGCCGCGCAGCATGGGGTACTTCAGGCGGTTGGCGCTATACAGATACCAGGAGTACGACGCGCCGCGCGAACAGCCGCGCGGTTCATGATTGGGCATGTCCGGCCGCGTGCGCGGATAGTCGGTCTGCTGCGTTTCCCAGGTAACGATGCCGCCCTTGACGTAGATCTTCCACGAACAGGAGCCGGTGCAGTTCACTCCGTGGGTCGAGCGCACGATCTTGTCGTGCTGCCAGCGGTCCCGGTAGGCGTTCTCCCAGGACCGGTCCTCCTGGACGACGGTGCCGTGGCCGCCGGAGAACGATTGCTTGATCCGGCTGAAATACTTGAGGCGATCGATCAGGTAACTCACCGCGGTACCTCCAGACGTCGTCGACGGCCATGGGCCGGCTGGGCGGAACGGCAAGGCGGAAAGAGCGGGGGGTGCGATGAAGGCCGCACGAGCGGTCGTGCGGGCCTACGTTAACAAGTGTTTCGATCGATAGTCAACGACATGCGGATGTCAGCCGGCCAGGCGCTTCAATCCATCCGGCACTCCTGCGCGAAGGAGTCGCGGCTGCGTTCGAAGATGACGCCCTTGCTGGAAAGCGCCGCCTTCCCGTCCTGGCCCTTGACCACGTCCACGCGATAGAACGGCGAGATCGGGAACTGGTTGGTGTTGAACGCGAAGTACCCGCGCACCGACTGGAAGTCCGCCGCCTTCAACGCCGCGCGGAACGCCGCCTTGTCGTCGACATTGCCGCCCGTGCGCCGCAGCGACGAGGCGATCAGGCGCGCGGCATCGTAGGACTGGGCCGCATACAGGGAAGGCTCGCGGCCGTACTTCTTGCGGAAGGCGCCGGCGAACTCGCGGTTCGCCGCATTGTCCAGGTCCGGCGCGTAGGGCGAACTCGTGACCGCGCCCAGGGCCAGGTCGCCCAGGGCCGGCAGCGTGGAGCCATCGATGGTCGAGACCGAGATCATCGGGATCTTCGTCATCAGGCCGGCCTGCTGGTACTGCTTGGTGAAGTTCACTCCCATGCCGCCCGGGTAGAACGTATAGATCGCATCCGGCCTGGCCGCGGCCAGGTTGGAGATCTCCACCGAATAGTCCGGCTGGTTCACGCGGCTGAAGGCCTCGCCCAGGATCTCGCCCTTGTAGGTGCGCTTGAACCCCTCCATGGCGTCCTTGCCCGCCTGGTAGTTGGGCGCCAGCAGATAGACCCGCTTGAAGCCCATGCGGTTGACCAGTTCGCCGGCCGCTTCGTGCAACTGGTCGTTGTTCCACGAGGTCGAGAAGAAAAAGGGCGAACAGCCCTTCCCCGTGATCGGCGTCGGGCCGGCGTTGGAGCCGACCAGGAAGACCTTGCCCGACGTGATGGGCCGATGCACGGCCATCATGACGTTCGAGAACACGATGCCGGTCACGATGGGGACCTGGTCCCGCACCATCAGCTGGCGCGCGATCTGCACGCCCTTCTCCGGCTTCATCTCGTCGTCCTCGCGCAGGACCTTGACCTCGACGCCGCCCAGCCGGCCGTTCTCCTGGTCCACGGCCAGCATGAAGCCGTCGTACTGGTCGACGCCCAGCGCCGCGCCAGGGCCCGAGAAGGTCGACAGGAAACCGATCTTCACCGGCGCCGCCGCGGCGGCGCCGCAGGCGAACAGCGCGGCCAGAACGAGGGATCGCGATAAGTGCATGGTCATGCTCCTGCTCCTGGAGTGTGGCCGGCTTCGGCCTGGGTTTCCGCCGCGATCATCCGCTTGACCGCGCGCCGCATGTGGATCCGGGCGGCGTCCGAGACGATGTCGATCAGGCCCTGTTCGCCGCGGTCGGCCAGCATGGCCTGCTGGGCCTCGACGATGGCCTTGTCCTCGCGGAAGGCCGTGTCGATCTCGTGGAACAGCGCGTCGGTCGCGGCGGGGTCGTCCTGCCGGTAGCCGTTGGCCGCCGACCAGAAATAGAAGCAGGTGGTCTCGGTTTCCGGCGTCAGCCCGTGGAAGATGCGCAGCGAGAAGCCCGGCTGGTCGCGGTTTTCCACCGCGCCCTTGCCGCTGTCTATGCCGCCGGTCCATTGCAGTACCGCGCCCGGCGCGATGTACTGGAACTCCATCCACCGGTCGATGCGGTCGGCCAGGGACACCGCCTTGGTGTAGGTGGGAGGCGGCGCGGAGTCCATCAGCCAGCGGATGAAGTGCAGGCCGTCGTCGGCGGGCGTGACCGTCATCCTGGCCTCGACATGCGCCTTCGGATTGCCGCCTATGGTGTTCTTGTGGACGAAGGCCAGGTGGGTCAGGTCCATCAGGTTGTCCACCAGCAGCATGGAGCTGGCCTTGACGTGATAGACCTGGCACTTGTGCGGCCACGCGGCGTGATCGTTGTGGAAGGGGTAGGAGACGATGCGGGCGGGATCGGCCTGCTGCGGCTCGCCCAGCCATATCCACACCAGCTCGTCCTGCTCGACCACCGGGAACGACTGCACCCTGGCCTTGGGTGGAATCGAGGCCTGGCCGGGAATCCGGACACAGGCGCCCGCCGCGTCGAACACCATGCCGTGATAGCCGCACTCCAGGCCCTCCGGCACGACCTGGCCGAACCGCAGGGGCGTGCCGCGGTGGCAGCACCGGTCGAGCAAGGCAGCCACCTTGCCCGTGCCCGGATCCCGGAACAGCACGACGGGCACACCGCACAGGGTGCGGGAGAAGGGCGCGGCCTCCACCTCGCTCGCCCAGGCGGCAACGTACCAGGCATTCTTGACGAACATTTCGCCTCCTTGGGCGGACGATGGAGAAACTTTTTTACGGAATCATGTTCTTTATTTTCCAATCAGCGTATACGTAAAATTTGAATAAGACAATTTTTTGCTTATTTATTACGCATAAAACCCTATTTTTGTATACGCAACGTATTCGAAAAACGGAAAATGAAGGTTCTGGACCATAATGGCCGCTTCCCTGCCTCACGCTCTCACATGGACATCGATCCCAACCTGTCGCAAACCGAAAGAGCCGTCTACGGACTGCGCGGCCTGATCGTTCAAGGCAAGCTCAAACCCGGCGACCGGGTGCTGGAACAGGCGCTGGTCGACGCCTTCGGCGTGTCACGCACGCCGGCCCGCGCCGCCATGCAGCGCATCAGCGAGGAAGGACTGATCTCCCTCCAGCCCTCGGGCGGCTATGTGGTGTCCAGCTTCACGGAAGACGACGTGTTCGACGCCATCTCGATCCGCGGCACGCTGGAGGGCATGGCGGCGCGGATGGCCGCCGAAAAAGGCGCGCCGGCGCGCGTCCTCAAGGCCATGCACGAATGCCTGGAAGAACTGGATGCGGTGGTGGGATCGTCCGATGTCGCCGGGCGCCAGAACGACTACGTCGTCCTGAACGACCGGCTGCATGACCTGATCTGCGGCGCCGCGCAAAGCCCCATGGTGGCCCGGGCGCTCGAGCGGCTGGTGGCCATTCCCTTCTCGGTCAACAATTCGTTCACCAACGTTCCCGCGTCGGCCGAGGCCAGCGTGCGCGACATCCTGCGCGGCGCGCAGGAGCAGCACCGCAACATCGTCGACGCCATCGAGAACCGGGAAGGAACGCGCGCGCAGGCGCTGATGATCGAGCATTCGCGCTCGACGTGGAAATACCTCAACCTGATGCTGCACCTGCCGGAGCCGGTCGCGCTTCCCGGCGGGCTGGAAGCCGCGCTGCGCGCCCGCCGGACCTGAGGGCGGGCGCACAGCGCCTGCCTACAGGGCGCGGTCGCCCAGGCCGACCTTGGCGTAGATCTCGTTGACGTGCCGCTTCACGTCCTCCGGCGTGTCGTCGGTGGCGGGCTTGTGCGCCCAGCCGGCCTTCTCGCGCGCGTAGCGGCCGATGACTTCGTCCTGGTCCGAGGTCGCGCCGCTGATGCCGTAGGCACCGACCATCTCGTCGCCCTTGAACACCGGGGCGCATCCGCCCGAGGCCACGACCTGGCCGTTGGTGAACACCGAGGCGTTCATCAGCATCTGCGGATTGCGCTCCTTGAACCACTGCTGGATGATCAACCCGTCCTGGAAGCGCGGGCTCATGGAGCGGAACGCGGCCACGGTATAGGCCTTGCCGCGCGCCGTGTCGGGGGTGATGAAGCCCGCGTCGTCCATGCGCTCGAGCGCGATCAGGTGCCCTTCGGCGCTGACGACCGCGATCGACACCGGCACGCCCATCTCCAGCGCCTTTTCCTGCGCCGCGCGCATGAATTCCCGGCATTCGGCCAGTTGGATTCTTGCCATGCTTGTCTTGCTCCTGTGGTGATGATGAGGCCCGCTTGGGGTTATTCCAGCTTGACGCCCGCCGCCTGCATGACCTCGGCCCACTTGTCGACCTCGGCCCGGATGTAGCGGGCGGTTTCCTCGGGACCGGCCTTGAACGGTTCGATCCCTTGCGCGCGGAACTGTGCCCGCAGGTCAGGCGTATCGAGCGCGGACTGGATGGCCGCTGACAGCCGCCGCCTGACCGCATCGGGAGTCCCCGCCGGCGCCGCCAGACCGAACCAGACCGAGGTGTCGAAGTCCTTCAGTCCCAGTTCCGACAAGGTCTTCAGGTCGGGCAGCGCGGCGATGCGGTCCTTGCTGGCCGCCGCCAGCGCCACCAGCTTGCCGGACTGGATGTGCGGCAGCGCGGTGGACGCGGGCGCGAACATGATGGCGACCTGGCCGCCCAGGAGGTCGGCCATGGCCGGCGAACTGCCCCGATAGGGCACGTGCAGCAACTGCACGCCCGCCTTGCTGGCGAACAGTTCTCCCGCCAGATGCGGCGAGGTGCCGTTGCCCGACGAGGCGAACGTGATGCCGCCGGGCCTGGCCTTGGCCGCGCGGATCAGGTCGTCCACCGACTTCAGGTTGCGGGACGGGTGGGCGACCAGCACGTTGGGCACGTTGCCCACCAGCCCCACCGGCGCGAAACTCTTGACCACGTCCACCAGATCGGGGTTGCGCGAACTGGAATTGATGGCGTTGGCGATGGTGACCACGAACAGCGTGTAGCCGTCGGCGGGCGCACTGGCGGCGGCGCGCGCCGCGATGTCGCTGCTCGCGCCCGGCCGGTTCTCGACCACGACGCTCTGGCCCAGTTCCGCCGCCAGCTTGCCGGCGATCAGGCGCGTGCCCACGTCGGTGGAGCTGCCCGGCGGAAAGCCCACCAGGATCCTGATGGGCTGGGAAGGATACTTGTCCTGCGCGCCGGCCGCCGCCGGCACGCACGCGGATGCGGCCACGCAGAACGCGGCCAGCCATGTGCGGTGATTCATCGTGTCTCCCTGGACTGGGGCCGGTCCGCCCGGCCGCTCTCATGACGGATGGCCGTATTACACGATCGGCTCACTTATAATTCAAACGAATATTTCTTATCTAGAAATGAGCTGATCTCATGAATTTGACGGTGCGTCAGTTGCAAGCCTTCGTGCTCGTCTCGCGGCTGGGCAGCTTCACCAAGGCCGCCCACGCCATGCACGTCACGCAGTCGGCGCTCAGCCTGCTGGTCCGCGAACTGGAGACGGGACTGGGCACGCGCCTGGTCGACCGCACCACGCGCAGCGTCAGCGTCACCGCCGTCGGCCGGGAATTCCTGGCCAGCGCCGAGCGCATCCTGGACGACATCGGCCACGCCATCGCCAACGTCGACCAATGGGTGGCGCACCAGCGCGGACGCGTGGTCGTGGCCGCGCCGCTCGTGCTGTCCGGCACCCTGCTGCCGCCGCTGGTCGCGGACTTCAGGGCCGGCCACCCCGGCATCGAACTCGTCTTGAAGGATTCACTGCCCGACGAAGTGCTGCCGCAGGTCCGCAGCGGCGCGGCCGACCTCGGCATAGGCACCTTCCGGCGCACCGAGGCCGAGTTGCAGCACACACAGTTGTTCGAGGAATCGCTGGTCGCGATATTTCCGGTGGACCATCCGTTCGCGCGCGCGCGGCGCCTGCCCTGGCGCCGGCTGGAACAGGAACGCGTGCTGACGCTGCCGCGCGGCAGCGTGTTCCGCGAGCTGGCCGAGCGGGGCTGCAACGCGGCGGGCATGGCGCTCGATCCGGCGGGGGAAGCGACCTACGTCGGCACGCTGATCGGATTGGTGTCGGCCGGGCAGGGGGTGGGCATCGTGCCCGGCTACGCGACCGCGCTGGCCGACCGGCGCGTGATCGCCTGGAAACCGTTGCAGGACCCGGTCGTGCGGCGCGAAGTGTCGATCGTGCACCGCGCCACCGTGGCGGTCTCGCCGGCGGCCCAGGCCTTCATGGATTTCGTCCTGGGGCACGCCGGCATCCGGCGGCTGCGCCGCGCGTCCGCCAGGGATTGACGGGCGGGAACGTTCAGTCCGCCGCGCCGTCGTCGAAGCGCGCGAGCAGCCGCGTCAGCAGCGGCTTGATCGCCCGCAGTTCCTCCAGGTGCGCCGCCGACAACTCCTCCAGCAGTTGTTCGGCATGCGCCGTCAGCACCAGCCGCACCTTGCGGCCGTCGTCGGGATCCGCCATGCGCGCGACCAGGTCCATGCGCACCAGCCGCCCGGCCAGCTCGGCGGCCGAATGCGGCCTGATCAGCAGGCGCTCGGCGATCTCTCCCACGTACAGCCCATCGCGTCCCGGCGCGCCCTTGATGGCGAGCAAGGCCTGGTGCTGCTGCGGCGCCAGGCCGATCGCGTGCGCGGCGTCCTCGCTGAACGCGATGAAGCGGCGCAGGGCGTAGCGGAACTCGGCCAGCAGCGCATAGTCGGCGGTCGACAGGCTGGGTCGCGCGCCGCGCGACGAGGAAGCGGCTTTCTTCACCGGGGCATTCTAATATATGTCGTGGTACGATATATATGGCCGCCCCATGTCCGGGGCGCCCTCTTCCCTTCCCTCCTTCATCATGTCTCATTCCGTTCCCGCTTCCCGGCTCGGCGATTTCACGACCGACCGTCGAGTCCTGCTGCTCATGGCCCTGGCCGCGGCCATCGGCCTGTGCAGCGTCGGCGCCGCATGGCTGCTGCTGCGGCTGATCACGCTGTGCACCAACCTGGCCTACTACGGTCGCCTGTCGCTCGAAGACCTCCCCATCGCCGGCACGCCGCTGGGCTGGACCACGGTGTTCGTGCCGGTGGCAGGCTGCCTCATCATCGGTTTCATGGCGCGCTACGGTTCGGAGAAGATCCGCGGCCACGGCATCCCCGAGGCCATGGAAGCCATCCTGATCGGCCGCAGCCGCATCCAGCCCAAGGTGGCGGTGCTCAAGCCGCTGTCGTCGGCGATATCGATCGGCACCGGCGGCCCGTTCGGCGCCGAAGGACCGATCATCATGACCGGCGGCGCCATCGGCTCGCTGCTGGCGCAGATGGTCCACATGAGTTCGGCCGAGCGCAAGACGCTGCTGGTGGCCGGCGCCGCGGCGGGCATGACGGCCATCTTCGGCACGCCCGTGGCCGCGCTGCTGCTGGCGGTGGAACTGCTGCTGTTCGAATGGAAGCCCCGCAGCTTCCTGCCGGTGGCGGTGGCCGCCGTGGTCGCCGCCGCCGTCCGCCCGCTCGTGATGGGCGGCGCGCCGCTGTTCCCCTATATCGGCTCGGTCGATGTCTCGGCCGCGCACGTGGCGGCCTTCGCCGCGCTCGGCATCGTCGCCGGACTGGGGTCGGGCGTGCTGACGACGCTGGTCTACGCCGCCGAAGACGGCTTCGCCAAGCTTCCCTTCCACTGGATGTGGTGGCCCGCCATCGGCGGTCTCGTCATCGGGCTGGGCGGCCTGATCGAACCGGCCGCGCTGGGCGTGGGCTACGACAACATCCGCCACCTGCTGGCCGGCGACCTGGCGCTGCACGCGGTGCTGCTCCTGCTGGCGGTCAAGGTCGTCATCTGGGCCGTGGCGCTGGGCTCGGGCACCTCGGGCGGCGTGCTGGCCCCGCTGCTGATCTTCGGCGGCGCGCTGGGCGCCCTGGCGACGCCTGTCATGCCGGAAGCCGCGCCCGGCTTCTGGGCCCTGCTGGGCATGGCGGCGATGATGGGCGGCACCATGCGCGCGCCGCTCACCGCCACGCTGTTCGCCGTGGAGCTGACCGGCAACTTCGGCGTGATGGTGCCCGTGCTGACTGCCTGCGCGTTCGCCTACGGCGTGACGGTGCTGCTGCTCAAGCGCTCCATCCTGACCGAGAAGATCGCCCGCCGCGGCCATCACATCACCCGCGAATACCACGTGGATCCGTTCGATCTCGTGCGGGTGACCGACCTGATGACGCGGCAGGTGGAAACGCTGCCGGCGTCGATGACGGTCGGCCAGGCCGTGGAGCATTTCACGACGCTGGAGCGCCGCCACACCAGCTATCCCGTGGTGGACGCGCAAGGCGTGGTGGTGGGCGAAGTCACCCGCGCCGACAGCCTGGCCTGGACGGTGGAACAGGAAGACCGCGACCAGCCCATGGGCGAACTGCTGGCCGACCGGGAACTTCTGGTCGCCTATCCGGACGAACTCGCCAGCCAGTTGGCCGACCGCATGGCGCTCGCGGGCGTTGGGCGCGTACCCATCGTCGACCGCGCCGGCGGAAAGCTGGTGGGGCTCGTGGGCCGCAAGGATCTCCTGCGGCTGCGGGCACTGCGCCTGGCTGAAGAGCGCGATCGCATGGCCTATTTCCGATGGAACGCGGACGCCGGTCGCCCCCCCACTCAGGACATCCGCTAAGACATGCCCATATCGAAGATGGCGGCGGCGCTGGTCTGCGCCCTTTGCACCGCCACCGCCGCCGCCCAGCCCGTACCCATCCCCGCCCTGTCCGCCCGCGCCTGGCTGCTCCTGGATGCCACCAGCGGCCAGGTGCTGGGCGCGCACGATCCGGACAAGCGCATCGAGCCGGCCTCGCTCACCAAGATGATGACGGCCTACGTCGTGTTCCAGGCGCTGCGCGACCACGCCGTGGCCCGCGACACGCGGGTCACGGTCTCGACACGGGCCTGGAAGGTGGCGCCGGGCAGCTCGCGCATGTTCCTCGAACCCGGCAAGCAGGTCAGCGTCGACGAACTGCTGTACGGGCTGCTGGTACAGTCGGGCAACGACGCCGCGATCGCGCTGGCCGAGGGCGTTGCCGGGTCGGTCGAGGCCTTCGTCGCACGCATGAACCAGGAGGCCGGAGAAATGGGCCTGGCCTCGACCCACTTCTCCAACCCCCACGGCCTGCCCGATCCGCAAACGTATTCGACCGCGCGCGACCTGTCCGTGCTGGCGGCCCGGATCGTGCGCGACTTCCCCGACCTGGCGGGCACCTACGACGCCACGCGCCAATACACCTACAACCGCATCACGCAGCCCAACCGCAATCGGCTGCTGTGGCTGGACGCCAGCGTGGACGGCATGAAAACCGGCCACACGGAGTCGGCCGGATACAGCCTGGTGGCGACCGCGCGGCGCGCCAGCGCCGGCGTGCAGCGGCGGCTGGTCTCGGTCGTGGTCGGCACCGCCTCGGATCGCGACCGCACCCAGCAGAGCCGCGAACTGCTGGAATGGGGTTTCCGCAATTTCGAAACGGTGCGGCTCTATGCGGGCGGGTCCCCGGTCGGCTCGCCGCGCGTCTGGAAGGGCGCCCGCTCGACCGTGCCGATGGGCTTCCAGCGCGATACCTACATTACCGTGCGCCCGGGCGCACGGATCGAACGCACCCTGCATCCGGCCTCGCCGCTGATCGCACCGCTGGCGGCGGGACAGCGCGTGGGCGAGCTCGAGGTGCGCGTGGACGGCGAACCGGCCCGGCGCCTGCCGCTGGTCGCCCTCCAGCCGGTGCCGGCGGCATCGTGGTTCGGCCGTACCTGGGACGGACTGCGCCTATGGCTGCGCGGCCTGGGCGCCTGAGGCGCGCACGGATTTTGCAACGGATGTCTCGCATGGTAGGCTGGGCAAAAACAAGGCAGCGGGCCACGCAGTCCCGCTCCATGGCAGATGACATCCGTTCCAGCGCAGTCCCCTTCATCCGACACGCCGGCCGGCCATGCCCGGCGCGGCGGAACGATCTCGATACGCGTCGGCCTGCTCGCCCTGGTCGTCGTCTGCACGCTCCCCGCCACGCTGGTCGCCGGCCTGGCCGTGTACGAAACCTATGCGCTGCGCAAGACGCGCATCTATGAAACAACCATCCTGACCGCCCGCAGCGTGGCCGCCGACCTGGACCAGGAACTGGAAAGCATCGGATCCGGCCTGCGCGTTCTGGCAAGCTCCACCGACCTGGTGCGCGCGGACCTGGCGTCGTTCCACCGGCGGGCCATCGAGGCGCTGAAGTACCAGGACATCGATCGCTACGTCCTGACGGACATCAGCGGCAACGAGGTGCTGGATACCTCGCAGTCCTATCCCGGCGCCCTTCCCCTTCCGACCAGGCTGCCCGACCTGCCGCAGGTCTCCAGCGGCGGCAGCCATCCCCTGGTCGCAAGGCTGGGCCCGCCTCGGCAGGGCCGTGGCCTCACGATCATCGTCGGCGTACCCGTCCTGATCGACGACGAAGTCCGCTATCTGCTCTTCGCCGACCTCGGCTCGGATCGCCTGAGCGCGCTGATGAACCGCCATGCCCTGGGCGAAGGCTGGGTGGCCGCGCTGCTCGACCGCGACGCGACCATACTCGGCCGGACCCGCGACGAGGCGCGGTTCGTCGGCCAGCGCGCCGTGTCCTCGCTGGCCGACGCGGTGCGAAGCGAGCGCGAAGGCACGCTGCAAAGCCTGACCAAGGAAGGCATCCCCGTCCTGACGGCGTTCAGCCACCTGGCCACCACCCAATGGACGATCGCCGTGGGCGCTCCCACCGCCGCCTTCACGGGGGATCTCTACCGGGCCATGGCCTGGGTGGCCGGCGGCGGCCTGCTGGCCATCCTGCTCGGCCTGGGCGTGGCATACCGGCTGGCGCGCCGGATCGAACAGGCCGTGGGCAACCTCGTGGAACCCGCCCTGGCGCTGGGCGCCGGCCATCGCATCGGCGTGCCGCCGCCGCACTTCAAGGAAACGGCGGCCGTGGCCGAGGCCATCGAACACGCCGCCGATACGCTCGAGCACGCGCGCCAGCTTGCCTATTACGACCCGCTTACCCAATTGAGCAACCGGGTCCTGTTCGCGGAACTGGCCCGCCGCGCGATCGCCGCCGCGCAGCGGTCCCAGGCGTCGCTCGCCCTGGTGGCCATCGACCTCGATCATTTCAAGACCGTCAACGACGTCCACGGCCACGGCACCGGCGATACCGTGCTGCAGATGGCCGCGCGCCGCATGGCCGACGCCATCCGCCATTCCGACGTGGTCGCCCGCTACGGTGGCGACGAGTTCATGGTGCTGCTGGACGGCGCCGGTCCCGCCGCCGCCGAGGCCGTCGCCAACAGCCTGGTGGCGGTGCTGTCCGAGCCCTATCCCGGCGTCTCGCCCAAGGTCGGCGCCTCGGCGGGCATCGCGGTCTTCCCGCACTCCGGCACGTCGCTGGAAGAATTGATCAGCCGCGCCGACGCGGCGCTATACGCCGCCAAGTCCCGCGGCCGCAACCAGGCCGTGCTCGACCCCGACGCCGGCGAACGGACACGGGAACGCCCCTTGTTCTGAACCTCCTTACATCCGGTTGCCGGCGCGGCCGCCGTCGCCTGCTACCGTTGGCGAGAAGCCCCGCGCCTCGCGCGCGCCGGCAACCGGAGCAGCCATCATGAAAACCGCCGCCTTCGCGTGCCTCGCCGCCGTACTCATCGCCGGCTGCGACACGCCGCCCAGGGAACACGACACGCCAGCCGCCAGCCCCGTCGCCGACGCGCACAACGCCCGCAACGCGCTGGACTGGGACGGCGTCTACGAAGGCACGCTTCCCTGCGCCGACTGCCCCGGCATCCGGACCCGGCTCACGCTGCGCCAGGATGGCCGCTACGAACTGGAGACCCAGTATCTCGACCGCCAGCCGCGCGCCGACCGCGTCGAGGGCAGCTTCACATGGCAGCCCGACGGCACGCGCATCACCCTGGACCAGGCCGGCGACGGACGGCAGTATTTCGTGGCCGAGGGGCGGCTCATCCAGCTTTATGTGGACGGCACGCGTCCCCAGGGTCCGCTGGCCGGCAACCATGAATTGCAGAAGGTGGAGAACCCCGGCCGTTAAGCGGCCGGGTCATCTTTTTTCCTTATACTTTCGCCTGGGCAAAGCCGCTTCGACGGCCACAAGAACAACTACCGGGAACCGCCATGCCTTTCGCCAGCTTGCTTGGCCGCCTCGCGCTCTGGGCCGCGCTCTATGTGGCCTGCGCCTATTTGTCGTTCTCCCTGGACGATCCCGTCACGCAGGTGTCCTTCGTCTGGTTCCCCGCCGGCGTCGCCGTCGCCGCCTTCTTCGCCATGCCGCGCGGCGCCTGGGCGCCCCTGGTGGCCGCGCTGTTCGCCGCCGACCTGGGCCTGTCCGCGCTGACCGGCCATCCCCTGGTTCCCTCGGCCTGGCTCGCCGGCCTGTCGCTCGCCTCCACGCTCGGCATCGCCTGGCTCTCGCAGCGCTATGCCCAGGGCCGGGACGATCTGCACGCGGTGCTCGGCTGGGTGGCCGTCACCTTCGTGGTCAGCGCCCTCGCCGCCGTGGCCGGCAGCGCGGGACTGGCGCTGATCAAGCACGAAGTCCTGTGGGAGGCCGTCTCCGACCTGGCGTGGATATGGTGGGCCGCCACCGTGACCGGCGTGCTGTTCGGCGTCTCGGTGCTGATGGGATTCATGGGTTTTCGCACGGTCGAGGCGCCGCCGGGGCCGATCGGCCGCACCGTGGGCATCGCCGCCTGGCTGCTGCTGGCGGCCATGACCTGGTACGTGTTCGGCGTGCACCGCCCGTCCACGTCCGAAGCCCCGCTGCTGCTGGGGCTGGCCTGCATCCCGCTCGCGCTGGCCACCGTGGCGACGCTCAGCGGCGGCAACCGCATGGGTTCGCTGGCCGTGCTGACCATGGCGGCCATCGTCATCTACCACTCCAACGCCGGGCGCGGCCCCTTCTTCCTGCGCGGCTTCCTGCCGGGCGAACCCCTGCTGCTGGTCCAGTGCTACCTGGTTTCGGTCGCCATGCTGCAGGTCTTCGTGCGGGTGCTGACCCGCGGCATCCGGCGCCCGCGCACGGCCGGTGCCGACGGCCGCGAGACCCTGTACCGGCTGGACCTCGCCTCGGGCACCATCGTCTGGGACGCGCCGCCCGATGCCCGTCCGGGCCCCGGGACGCTGGACGAAGTGCTGCGGCAGGTCCACCCCGACGACCGCCAGGGCCTGCGGGAACGCCTGCGGGCCGCCGACGGAACGCCCGGGCTGGACCGCCCGTTTCCGTTCCGCCTGGCGACCGCGCCCGACCACTGGACGACCGTCGTCGACCTGAACCGGGGGGCCATGATGGGGCCCGACGGCGCCTTCATCATCGGCAGCTGGCGGCTGCCCACGCCGCACCACGGCGCATAAGGGAACCCATGATCCAGCTCGCCCTGCTTCTGTTCGGCGCCGGCTTCGTCCGCAGGAACATCCATCTGCTCATCCTGGTCGGCCTCGTCTGGGCCGCCCTGGGCGTGGTCATCACCCTGGACGGCGTGGACGGCGCGCGCTACTTCCCCCTGACGCTATTCGGCGCGCTGCTGCTGTTGGAAAGCCTGGTCACGCTGACGGTCGCCGGCAGCGGCATGGGCGCCCAGAAAGCGGTGCTGGCCTTCAAGGGCGGCATCTTCCTGCTGGTCGCCCTGCTGATCCTGGCCGGCGGATCCATCAGCAACCTGCTGCTGGCCATCATCCTGGGCCTGACCTACTTCGTGCTGGGCGTGTTCCAGATCGCCTCGGCCTGGGTGCTGCGCTACGACCGCTGGCGCCTGTCCGTGCTGGGCGGCTGCGCCCAGGTCCTGTTCGGCCTGTTCCTGTTCCAGCCCTACCCCACCCACTACGCCGGCACCGTCTCGTACTTCATCGGCATCACCATGCTGGTCGCCGGCGTCAACACCATGCGGGTGGCCGCCCGGGCGCGGAAGCTGAGCGAGCAGTCGTCCATGTTCGACCTGCTGGCGCCCGTGGATCTGCGCGGGACGAACGCCGGCGAGCCGCCGCCCGCGCAGCAGCCGGCGCCCGACGGCCCCTTGACCGTCCACGTCTGGACCCCGGAAGGCTCGGCCAAGGACAAGACCGTGTCGCGGCCGGTGTTCAACCGCTACATCGCCGCCGTCGACGTGCAGGGCGTGATCTCGACCGGGCACGCCGCCATGGAAGTCCCGCCTTCGACCTACATCAGCCTGTACCCCGCGGTGGACATCGACCGATCGCCGTCCGAGTTCTTCAATCTATTGAAGGCGGTCAAGGAGAACGACGTCCCGGGCAAGTTCCAGCCCGACTACGCGACCGAGTCCAAGGCCTGGTGCCCGTCGAACTGGCAGGTCAGGTTCGAGCGGTACGACCACCAGAAGCTCCAGGACTTCTGGCTGCGCTACCGCGGCCAGGAAATCTACAACCTGACGCGGCGCAACTGCTCCAGCTCCGTTTCCTACGCGCTGGAATCCGCCCTGGACGGCGTGCTGGACGACCGCAGCCGCAGCGTGCGGCAGGTGCTGCGCACCCTGTTGATGCCCGAACTGTGGATCGCCGCGCAGGTGCGCCAACGCGCCCAGGTCATGGCCTGGACCCCCGGCCTGACGCTGGACTACAGCCGCGCCCTGCGCGCGGTCATCCACCCGGTCCAGCAATCCTGGTTCTCGCGCTTCCTGGCGGCCGCCACGCGGATGACCTCGCGTAGCGGGGCCTGAGGCGGGGCAGGCCCGCACGGACGATTGCCCATTGCTCGAATTCGAGCAATAATGACGACAACGCAATAGCTGGTGAGCCTAAGGGCAAAAGCGTTGACTGCCGCGCAAGCGGTTCCGCCAAAAGCGGAGGCAACAGACAGCCAGACTACGGGGCCCCTTCGGGGGCCTTCGCTTTTTCAGCTCCTGGGAGGCCGAGGCTTGACGCCCTGCAGCGTCAGTTCGACCAGCCGTGTGAACTTGATGGAGCCCCGCATGGACAATTGCCGGCTCAAGGCCAGTTCATAGGCACTCTGGATGGTCAGCAACACTGCCGGACCGGCTGAATCCTTGACCCTGAGGACGTTGAAAAACACGCCATACAGCGCGGTCTTCCCCTCAGTGACAGGCACGTCTACCGTCACATAGTTCTCATTCTAGGCGTAGCCGCACCTGCGGGTGGCCAATCCACGCGCAATCGTCGGCAATCGCGGGGACAAAGCATAACGACCGGGACAGAAGCAGCGCGTTTCGCGCTCATCCTTATAGAGCTGTGAATGGCCACCACTCTCTGCACGCGCGCGCGTGAAACAGTGCATGGCGAATGCCACGCGAATTTCGACGCGCCTCTGGTCGCTGATGGGCAACTCATACCGGAAAGGATGCAGGTGAGTCAGTGGATAGACCCGGCCGGCCGCATCGACATGAGGTGCCCAGCGCATCATGCCCTCGTTCCAATTGACCCCCATTGCCCCTTCCGTGCCCATGAATCCGTGAGGCGGCAAGTATGTCCCGCCGGCCTTATTCGCAGGGCGGAACATCGGACCGCAATGCCCACGGGACAAGAAGGTCCGGGTAAGGGCTCTCCCGAATACCCCCCCCCTTGAAAGCCCCCCATGCCATCCCTATAATTAGCACTCGATTGCAGAGAGTGCTAACAACGCCGCCCACGCGGCGTCCAGGCCTCCGGCAACCGGCCGAGGCGCCGCGTTACGGCGTGGCACCGGCCAAATGCGGCTTTCCAGCCTCTTTTTCTGACAAATAGACGTCAACTTCGAACATCAGGAGTTTGTATGGCCCTCCGTCCCCTGCACGATCGCGTGATCGTCAAGCGCCTGGACAACGAGCGTAAAACCGCGTCCGGCATCGTCATCCCCGACAGCGCGGCCGAAAAGCCCGACCAGGGCGAAGTGCTGGCCGTCGGCCCGGGCAAGAAGACCGAAGACGGCAAAGTGCTGCCGGTCGACGTCAAGGTCGGCGACAAGGTCCTGTTCGGCAAGTACGCCGGCCAGGCCGTGAAAGTCGACGGCGACGAACTGCTCGTCATCCGTGAAGAAGAAATCCTGGCGGTGATCCAGTAAGCCTCGCGGCCCGCTGTCCGATCCCCCAGCATTCAACACACTATTCAAGGAATTTCGTAAATGGCTGCCAAACAAGTCCAGTTCGGTGATGACGCCCGCGCCCGCGTCGTCCGCGGCGTGAACGTCCTCGCCAACGCCGTCAAGGTCACCCTCGGTCCCAAGGGCCGCAACGTGGTTCTGGAGCGCTCCTTCGGCGCCCCCACCGTCACCAAGGACGGCGTGTCCGTCGCCAAGGAAATCGAACTGAAGGACAAGTTCGAGAACCTGGGCGCCCAGCTCGTCAAGGAAGTGGCCTCCAAGACCAGCGACAACGCCGGTGACGGCACCACCACCGCCACCGTGCTGGCCCAGGCCATCGTGCACGAAGGCCAGAAGTACGTGACCGCCGGCCTGAACCCGATGGACCTGAAGCGCGGCATCGACAAGGCCGTCGCCGCCGCCATCGAAGAACTGAAGAAGATCAGCAAGCCCTGCTCGTCGAGCAAGGAAATCGCCCAGGTCGGCTCGATCTCGGCCAACAGCGATTCGTCGATCGGCCAGATCATCGCCGACGCGATGGAAAAAGTGGGCAAGGAAGGCGTCATCACCGTCGAAGACGGCAAGTCGCTGGACAATGAACTGGACGTCGTCGAAGGCATGCAATTCGACCGCGGCTACCTGTCGCCCTACTTCATCAACAACCCCGACAAGCAAGTCGCTGCCCTGGACGATCCCTTCGTCCTGATCCACGACAAGAAGATCAGCAACATCCGCGAACTGCTGCCCGTCCTGGAACAAGTCGCCAAGTCGAGCCGCCCGCTGCTGATCATCGCTGAAGACGTCGACGGCGAAGCCCTGGCCACCCTGGTCGTCAACAACATCCGCGGCATCCTGAAGACCACCGCCGTCAAGGCCCCGGGCTTCGGCGACCGCCGCAAGGCCATGCTGGAAGACATCGCCATCCTGACCGGCGGCACCGTGATCTCGGAAGAGACCGGCCTGTCGCTGGAAAAGGCCACCCTGCAAGAGCTGGGCCAGGCCAAGCGCATCGAAGTGGCCAAGGAAAACACCACGATCATCGACGGCGCCGGCGACAGCAAGGCCATCGAGGCCCGCGTCAAGCAGATCCGCACCCAGATCGAAGAAGCGACCTCGGACTACGACCGTGAAAAACTGCAAGAGCGCGTGGCCAAGCTGGCCGGCGGTGTTGCCGTGATCAAGGTCGGTGCTGCCACCGAAGTCGAAATGAAGGAAAAGAAGGCTCGCGTCGAAGACGCCCTGCACGCCACGCGTGCCGCGGTGGAAGAAGGCGTGGTGCCCGGAGGCGGCGTGGCCCTGCTGCGTGCCAAGCAAGCCATCAAGGACACCAAGGGTGCCAACGCCGACCAGGACGCCGGCATCAAGATCGTCCTGCGCGCCATTGAAGAGCCGCTGCGCACCATCGTCGCCAACGCCGGCGACGAGCCCAGCGTCATCGTCAACAACGTGCTGAACGGCAAGGGCAACTACGGCTACAACGCCGCCACCGGCGAATACGGCGACATGGTCGAAGCCGGCGTGCTGGACCCCACCAAGGTCACCCGCACCGCCCTGCAGAACGCCGCCTCGGTTGCTTCGCTGCTGCTGACGACGGAAGCCACCGTGGTCGAGCTGGTCGAAGACAAGCCCGCTGCTCCCGCCCCCGGCGGCATGGGTGGCATGGGCGGTATGGGTGGCATGGACTTCTAAGAAGTCCTGCCGCCGGTCCCGGGCCCGCCCGGGACACTGCTTCGAAACCCGCGAGCGTCCGCGCTCGCGGGTTTTTCGTTTCGGCGGGTGCTACCGCATTTGGAGGATGACTCGCCGAATAGCGGTTCATACCATGGGCGTGCATACACACTTGGCAAGGACCGCTCCGCCATGGACTCGGACAACAGGATCTTCCATCGCCGCCTGGCCCGGCTCGCCCTGCTCGGGGCGGCCACGCTGTTTTGCGGCGCCGCCTCCGGCGCGACGTATTGCTCGTTCGTCAATCGCGACGACGGGGGCAACCGCAAGTTCACAGTGCGTATCGACACGGCCCGGTTCAAGGGCGAACCGGTGGCCGTCAACGATTGCACCCCAAGCACGATCATCGAGCTGATCACCCACCGGAACTACCAGACCCCGGAGCCGCTCTGGCTATCCTCGGGCTTCGACGAGGACCGGAATCGACTCAGCTACAAGCTGGTCATACAACGGAGCGGGGGCTATTCCGGCCTCGCCCAGGCTGTCATCGTCGAAGCCATCGACAGCAGCGAAGTCGGCGAGGTGTATCCGATCCACCTGGAGCCCGTCGACTCCATCAACGTCATCTTCGTTTCAGGATCCAACAACCAGGCGCGCGAGAAGGTCCCGAAACGCAAATACATCCTCGAAGGCAAGTTCAATTCGAATTGACGTTGGCCTGGGCTCTTGACCGGGTTGCGTATCGCAACTACATTTGTTGCGATACGCAACCCATGAACAAGAATCCATGGAAACCATAGCAGCGCCCCCTCCTCCCGCCGACTCTGTCATCCAGGAACTCCGCGAGTTCTCCCGCAAGCTGGTCCGCGAACTCGGCTTCATGCGCGCCACGCTGGCGGATACGGATCTGGCGCCCTCGGCGGTCCATGCCGTTCTCGAGATCGGCGCCGCGCCCGGCATCCATGCGAAGGATCTCGGTCATCTGCTGAAACTGGACAAGTCAAATACGAGCCGCCAACTGGCCCGGCTCGAGGCGGGGGGCCTGCTCAGGCGTCAGGCTGCCGAAGACGACGGGCGTTCGGCGGCGCTTCATCTGACCCCCGCGGGGCAGGCGCTGCGCAGGAAGATCGACCGGTTCGCCACGGCCCAGGTGTCGGATGCGCTGCGGCGCCTCGTTCCCGTCGACCAGCGGGCCCTCGTCCGCGCGCTGGCCCAGTATGCGGAGGCCCTGGCCGCAGGCACCGGCTCCGGAGCCGCGGCCCGGGGGCCCTCCGCCGGCATCCATGAAGGCTACCTCCCGGGCTGCGTCGGCGACATCGCCAGCCTGCACGCCCGCTTCTATTCGGAAAACTGGGGCTTCGGCGTCTTCTTCGAGAAGAAGGTGGCCACGGAACTGGCCGCTTTCGCGCAGGCGCTGCCCGCCGACGGCAAGGCCTTGTGGCTCTACGTGGAAAACCGCCGCACCCTGGCCTCCCTGGCCATGGACGGCAATCCGGCCTCGGGCATCGCCCATCTGCGATGGTTCATCGTCGACGATGCGCTGCGCGGCACGGGCGTCGGACGGGAGCTGATGGCGCGCGCGATGCGGTTCGTGGACGACCGTTTCCAGGAAACCTGTCTGTGGACGTTCAAGGGCCTGGACGCGGCGCGCCATTTGTACGAATCGTTCGGCTTTCGCCTGGTGCAGGAATCGGAAGGCGAACAATGGGGGGCGAGAGTCACCGAACAGCGGTTCAGCCGTCTTCGCCCGAATCCCCACCCGGATTGACGGCGCCTGGCCATCCCGCGAATTCGACCGCAAGGAGCGGAGTGCCGGGCCGCGCCCGGGTTCCTACACTGGCCTCACCTTCAACGAAGCGAGTGATGCGCCATGAACACCCCCTCTACCCTGTTTTTGCTGAGCCGCATCGAGTCGCCCATGGGCGGCATGCTGCTCGTCACGGACGCGCGGCAGGTCGTGCGCGCGCTGGACTTCGCCGACCATGAGGCGCACCTGCATCGAGGCTTGCGCGAACACTACGGCCGTGTCGAGTTGGCCGAAGCTTCCCCGCCCGCCGGAATCGCGCGGGCCCTGGCCCGGTACTTCGCGGGTACGCTGGACGCGCTCGACGCCCTGCCGACGGAGACGGCCGGCTCGCCGCTGCAACGCCGGGTCTGGGCCGCGCTGCGCGGCATCCCGGCCGGCACCACCACGAGCTATGGCAAGCTGGCCCACGAACTGGGCTTCGACGATCCGCGCGCGGCTATCGCGATCGGCACGGCCAACGGCGCCAATCCCATCGCCATTATCGTGCCGTGCCATCGGGTCATTGCCAGCAGCGGCGATCTGAAGGGCTATGCCTGGGGCCTGCCCCGCAAGCGCTGGCTGCTGGAACACGAGAAGGCGATCTCCCCACAGTCCGCCACCGTGGAAACCGCGGCGCTTCCCGGGTTCTGACCAGGGGCGCTCGCATGCATGCATCCACCACCGCCATCGACCGCCTGGACTGGGCCGGCATCGCCGAACGGCTGGACCAGGACGGCCATGCGCTGCTGCCGGGCCTGCTGGACCCGGAGGCGGCACGCGACCTGGCTCGGCGGACAGCGGCCACGCGGGCCGCCCCGGCCTTCGGCAAACCTGGCCACGGCGAATGGTTTCATTTCGGCATGCCGCTGCCGGCGCCGTGGGCCGAGTGGCGCGTCACGTTCTATCCTCATCTGGCCATCATCGCCAACCGCTGGAACGCGCTGCTGGGCAACGATGACCGCTATCCCGCGGACCTGGATGCACTCCTCCAGCGCGACCGGCGCGCGGGACAGGACTGGCCGCAGTCGTACCTGAGCCGGCTGCGCGCGGGCGAGCACGTGCCGCTGCACCAGCGCGGCGAAGGCGAGCACGTGTTTCCGCTGCAAGTCGTGGCGCTGCTGTCCGAAGCCGGCCGGGATTTCCAGGGTGGCGAGTTCGTGATGACGGAGCAGCGTCCCCGCATGCAATCGCGTCCCATGGTGCTGCCGCTCAGGCTCGGCGACGCGGCCGTCATCGCCACGGCGGCGCGCCCGTCCAAGGGCTCGGGCGGCCACTACCGCGTCTATCTGAAGCACGCCATCAGCCGCGTGCACCAAGGCGAACGCCTGGGCGCGGAGCTGTCGTTCCACGGCGCGCCGCCCCCCCGGTCCAGTACCCCGATATGATGCAGATAAGCAACGTAAACAAACATGAAACCAACGCAACAAAACATTGCGTGGGTCATGCATCTAGGCTAAATTCCGAATGTCTCTCCTGTTTTACCCTGGGGGCAGACTAATCAAGACGCAAGGTCATGCTTCAAGAATACGTGCCGGAAACACGTAGCTCCGCCTTGCCAGAATGGGCGCAGACCCCATGAAGCGAATCCCCCCGGCCCACTGAGGCCCTTGTCCCGCCCCAACGGGCACCGTTACCCGTATCCGCATTCCTTCGCGCTCCGTTCGCACCCGCGTCCGGAAGCGTCGTGTATTGGCACGTGTGGACGAAATGTTCACTCATGACAAGGACTTCCCATGGACGCCACTTCTTCCGTCATCAGCTATCTTTCCGGCCGCCAGTGCGCGGTGCAGTGGAAGATCTTCCTGCTATCGACCGCGCAGGAACTGGCCGAGAAATTCTCGGCCGCCGAATTGCGCACCTTCATGCGCCGCGTGGGCGGGCGCTTCGGGCGTGAGCTGCCCGTGCCGGCCTGCACCACGCTGGACGACATCCAGCTGGCCATGAGCCAGATCTGGACGCGCCTGGACTGGGGCTGGGTCGAGATCACGGACGAAACCGATCATCTGCACCTGCAGCACTATTGCGCCCCCCTCGAGGCCGCGCTGGGCCGTGAAGCCCTGGCCTGGACGCCCTCGTTCCTGGAGGGTGTCTACCAGCAGTGGTTCGAGCAACTGGGCGCCGGCGACAGGCTGCGCGTCTCGCAGGTTTCCGACTTCGACAGCATCGGCGGCATAGGCTTGCGCCTGGGATCGCCCGTAGCGGCCTGAGGTGGCCATGGATACGACCAATCATCCCGAGGCGGGGGATACGCCCCAGCCCGCCATGCCATCGGCCCTGCCGCCCGTGAGCCGCTGGCCCGCCCTGGCCCAGCGCCGCGCGGTGCCAGCCGTGGGCAGCGTCGCGGGCGACCAGGCGGCGGAGCCGTCCACCGTGTACGTCCCGCCCACCCGCTTCCACGCCACCGATGAAGCATCCGTGGCCCAGGAGCCGGCCGCCGGCCCGGACGCCGGCCAACCCGCCCTGGCGCAGACCGCCGCGCCGCCTCCGGCTCCGTCACTGCCTGCCTCCGCGGACGAGCCGATCGCGGGGATCTTCGCACGCCTGCGCGGCTACGCCGACGACGGCCGGCCGGATCCCCAGGCCATGCCCGCGCTGTTCCGGCGCCTGCTCAGGAACTGATCCATGAAGCCGAGCCAGACCCGAAGGAGAACGGCGTGAGTCCGCTGCCGCCAGCCGTTCCCACCTCCCACCAGGCACCGGCAGACGCCCGCGCCGACCGCCTGGCCGCGCTGCCGCTGTGGAGCCACCCGCTTGTCCGGATCGTGCTGGCCGCCGTGGCCTGCTTCAGCCTGGCCGTCGTCATCACCGCCCCGCTGGAAGCGCTGCCGCAACTGCTGCTGTCCCTGGTGGCCCTGGTGGCCGCGCTGGTATTGCGCAACGTCGCGGGGCGCCTGCCGACGGTGTTGATGGTGCTCCTGTCGGCGACGATGTCGCTGCGCTACATGTACTGGCGGCTGACCTCGACGCTGGACTTCCAGAGCTGGCTGGACATCGCCTTCGGCTATGGCCTGCTGCTGGCCGAGATCTATGCCCTGTCGGTACTGCTGCTGGGCTATCTGCAAACCATCTGGCCGCTGCGCCGGCTGCCGGCCGCGATGCCCGCCGATCCGGCGACCTGGCCGTCGGTGGATATCCTGATCCCGACCTACAACGAGCCGCTGGACGTGGTGAAGCAGTCGGTGCTGACCGCCGTCTCGCTGGACTGGCCGGCCGACCGCCTGCACATCTTCGTGCTGGACGACGGCCGCCGCAAGGAATTCCAGGACTTCTGTTCCGAGCTGGGCGTGGGCTACATCGCGCGCAGCAACAACGAATCGGCCAAGGCCGGCAACCTGAACGCGGCGCTGGAGCTGACCAGCAGCGAGTACGTGGCCGTGTTCGACTGCGACCACATCCCCACCCGCTCCTTCCTGCAGATCTGCATAGGCTGGTTCCTGAAGGATCCGAAGCTGGCGATGCTGCAGACGCCCCACTATTTCTTCTCGGCCGATCCGTTCGAGAAGAACCTGCATACCTTCCGGGCGGTGCCCAACGAGGGCGAGCTGTTCTACGGCCTGGTCCAGGACGGCAACGACCTCTGGAACGCGGCGTTCTTCTGCGGTTCGTGCGCGGTCCTGCGCCGCAGCCAGCTCGAGGAAGTGGGCGGCATCGCCACCGAGACGGTGACCGAGGACGCCCACACCGCCCTCAAGCTGAACCGCGCGGGCTACAACACGGCCTACCTGGCCGTCCCGCAGGCGGCCGGCCTGGCGACGGAAAACCTGTCCCGCCACATCGGCCAGCGCGTGCGCTGGGCGCGCGGCATGGCCCAGATCTTCCGCGTCGACAACCCGCTGTTCGGCAAGGGCCTGAGCCTGAGCCAGCGCATGTGCTACCTGAACGCCATGCTGCATTTCTTCTACGGCCTGCCGCGCCTGGTGTTCCTGACCGCGCCGCTGGCCTTCCTGTTCTTCGGCGCGCACGTGTTCCAGGCGTCGGCGCTGATGATCACGCTGTATGCCTTCCCCCACCTGATCCACGCCAACCTGACCAGCTCGCGGATGCAGGGGCGCTTCCGCCACTCGTTCTGGAACGAGGTCTACGAATCGGTACTGGCCTGGTACATCATGCGGCCGGCACTGCTGGCCCTGATCAACCCCAAGCTGGGCAAGTTCAACGTCACGGCCAAGGGCGGCGCCCAGGGCCAGGCGTGGTTCGACTGGGACATGGCCAAGCCCTACCTCGTGCTGCTGGCCCTGAACATCGCCGGCCTGATCGCCGGCCTGATCTCGCTGGCCGTCGTCGACTATGACTCGGGCGGCCTGTTCACCCTGGCGATCAACCTGGTCTGGACCCTCTACAACATCATCATCACCAGCGCGAGCATCGCCGTCGCCCGCGAGGAGCGGCAGTTCCGCTCGCAGCCCCGCGTCGCCGCGCAGATCCCGGCCATGCTGCGCCTGCCGAACGGCAAGACCGTGGCGTGCAGCACCACCGACTATTCCGCGACCGGCCTGGGCATCCAGCTGCCGCCGGAACTGGAACGGCTGGAGATCGGGCAGGAACTGCACGTGGCCCTGTTCCGCGGCACCGAGCAGCGGGTCTTTCCCGCCACCATCGTGTTCTCGACCGACCACCACCTGGGCCTGCGCTTCGAATCGCTGACGCTGCAACAGCAGGTGGAAATGGCCGAGATGACCTTCGCGCGCGCCGACACCTGGGCCGAGAACTGGGGCCAGAACACGCCCGACGCGCCGCTGGTCGGCCTGCGCGAGGTCGTGCGCATCGGTGTGCTCGGCATGAAGCAACTCGCCCTACACGGAGGCCAGGCCGTGCGCGCCCGGCTGCAAGCCCGTCCTATCCAAACCAGGATGAAGAATCGATGACAACAACCAGAAATCTTCCCCGCAAGCGCGCCTACGCATTGTCCGCCAGGCCGCTCTCGGCGATGCTGGCCGCCGCGCTGCTGCTGAACTCGCTGCCGCTGCAGGCCGCCACCCAGCCGGCTCCGGCCGGCGGCGAGGCCCCCGCCAAGCCCGAGCAACTGGTGTCGGGCGGCCGTACCTATGGCGTCACGCTCAAGCAGCTCGGCGCGGGCACGCCCATGGTGATCCGCGGCGTGGAAGGCAGCTTCAGCCTGCCCTTCGACATCCGCGCCGACGAGGTCGTGTCCTCGGCGCGGCTGCGCCTGCGCTACACCTATTCGCCCGCGCTGCTGGCCGACCTGTCGCACATCAACGTGCTGGTCAATGGCGAAGTCGCGGCCTCGGTGCCGGTGCCCAAGGAAAGCGCGGGCGAGCCCAAGGAAACCGTGGTCGACCTGCCTTCGCAGCTCATCACGCAATTCAACAACCTGAACGTGCAGCTCATTGGCCACTACACGATGGAGTGCGAGGATCCCCTGCACTCCAGCCTGTGGGCCAACGTCAGCAACCGCAGCACGCTGGAGCTCACGGTCACGCCGCTGGTGCTGGCCAACGACCTGTCCATCCTGCCCCTGCCCTTCTTCGATCGGCGCGACAGCCGGCCGCTGACGCTGCCCTTCGTGTTCGCCGCCGCGCCGGACAACACCACCCTGGAGGCGGCCGGCATCCTGTCGTCGTGGTTCGGAGCACTGGCGAGCTACCGCGGCGCGCGCTTCCCGACCGCCGTCAACCAGCTGCCCACCAAGGGCAACGCCATCCTGCTGACCACGGGCGAGCTGCGCTCGGGCGGGCTCGACCTGCCCGCCCCCAGCGGGCCGAGTGTCACCCTGGTCCCCAATCCCAACGACATGTACGGCAAGCTGCTGGTGCTGGGCGGCCGCGATGCCAAGGAACTCAAGCGGGCCGCCCAGGCCGTGGTCACGGGCAGCAAGGCGCTGACCGGCCAGCGCGCGGTCATCACGCAACTGGCAGAACTCGAACCGCGCAAGCCCTATGACGCGCCCAACTGGCTGCGCAGCGATCGTCCGGTCAAGTTTGGCGAACTGGTGCCGCCCACCAGCCTGAACGTCTCGGGCTTCGCGCCTCCCACCATTCCGGTCGACCTGCGCCTGCCGCCCGACCTGTTCGGCTGGCGCGAGAGCGGCATTCCCCTGGACCTGCGGTATCGCTACACGCCCCAGCAACTGTCGACCAGCTCGACCATGACCCTGGGCGTGAACGACCAACTGGTGAAGTCGTTCCCGCTGCCGTCGATCGAACGCCTGAACGGCGGCGAAGGCCTGCTGGCCAAGCTCCAGACGGACAGCAGCATTCCCGTGCGGGCGCAGATGGAGCTGCCGCTGCAGCTGATGCCACCGCGCTCGCGGCTGCAGTTCCGCTACCAGTACGACTACATCAAGGAAGGCCAGTGCCGTGACGTGATCATCGACAACGTCCGCGGCGCGATCGAACCGGATTCGACCATCGACATCTCCGGCTTCAAGCACTACATCGCCCTGCCCGACCTGGCCGTGTTCCACAACAGCGGCTTCCCGTTCACCCGGATGGCGGACCTGTCGCAGACCGCGATCATTCTTCCGGACAGCGCCGGCACCGCCGAGTACAGCGCCTACCTGGGCGTGCTGGGCCGCCTGTCGGAATCGACCGGCTATCCCGCACTGAACGTCACGGTCGCGCGCGCCGAGCAGGTTTCCGGCCTGGCCGACAAGGACCTGCTGGTGATCGCATCGGGCGACAACCAGCCCCTGCTCAAGCAATGGAGCAGCCAGCTGCCCGTCTCGCTGGCCGAGGGCGGCCGCCGCTTCAGCCTGTCGGACTGGGTCTACCAGGCCTGGAACTGGGTCGTTCCCAATCCGCGCGAGGACACGGGCAAGGCCCGCAATTCGCTGTCCTTCACGACCGACGGCGCCAGCGTGGTATTCGCGGGCTTCGAATCGCCGCTGCGCAGCGGCCGCAGCGTGGTCGCGATCTCGGCCACCCGCCCCGAAGGCCTGGCCGAAGCCGTGGATGCGCTGATCGGCGAAGACCGGACCGAGTTCATCCAGGGCAGCGTGTCCGTCGTGCGCGGCAAGCAGGTCGACTCGCTGGTCTCGGGCCCGACCTACTACGTGGGATCGCTGGGCTTCTTCAAGACCATCCAGTGGTACGCCGCCCGCCAGCCCTGGATCCTGCTGCTGCTTGCCGTGTTCGGCATCGCGCTGCTGGGCCTCCTGGTCTACATCGCGCTTCGCGCCCGGGCGGCCCGCCGCCTGAACGCCTGAGCGACGCCGGTGGCCAGATGAAGACGTACCCAGCCATCGGGCGGCTGACATGGCGCCTGGCCGCCATGGCGTCGGCGCTGTCGTTCGCGCTGGCCGGGCCGGCGGCCGTCCGCGCGGCCGCCGGCCCGGACGCGTGCAAGCCCGCGTGGCCGCTGTGGCAGGCATTCGGGACGCACTTCATCCAGCCCGACGGCCGGGTGCTGGACGCCAGCACACCGCGCCTGCACTCCTCGTCCGAAGGGCAATCCTACGGCATGTTCTTCGCCCTGGTCGCCAACGATGCGGCCGCCTTCGACAGGATGTGGCGCTGGGCCGTCGACAACCTGGCCGGCGGCGACATCGGCGCCCGGCTGCCCGCGTGGTACTGGGGCAAGCGCGAAGACGGCACCTGGGGCGTGCTGGACGACAACTCCGCCTCGGACGCCGACCTGTGGTTCGCGTATGCGCTGTTCGAGGCCGGCGAGAGATGGCGCCGCGACGACTACCTGCGCGACGCGCGGGCCCTCGTGGCCCGCATCGAGGCCGAGGAGACCGTCGAACTGCCAGGCCTCGGGCCCATGCTGCTTCCCGGCCGCCGCAGCTTCGCGCGGCCGGACTCGCTCTGGCAGATCAACCCCAGCTACCTGCCGCTGCCGCTGCTGCGCCGGCTGGCCACGGTTTCGCCGTCGGGTCCCTGGGCCCGGATCGCCGACAACACCGCGGCCTTGCTGGCCGCCGTCAGCCCCAAGGGCTACGTGGCCGACTGGGTCGCCTATCGCGGCGCCTCGCCCGCCAGCGGCCTGTTCGTGGTCGACCCCATCAAGGGCGACCTGGGCAGCTACGACGCCATCCGTACCTACCTGTGGGCCGGCATGGCCCCCACCAGCGATCCGCTGGCCGCCCCCATGCTGCAAGCCCTGCGCGGCATGGCCGCCTCGACCGCGAGCGCCGGCACGCCCCCCGAACGCGTACGCGCCATGACGGGCCAGACCGAAGGCACCGGACCGTTCGGCTTTTCGTCGGCGCTGGTGCCCTACTTCACGGCCAAGAAACAGCCCTGGCTGGCCGACCTGCAGCAGCGCCGCGCCCAGGCCCTGCTGGACGAAAGCCTGCGCACGGCAGGTCCCGACCGCCAGCCCCCCTACTACGACGTCGTGCTCAGCCTGTTTGGATTGGGCTGGGCCGAAGAACGCTATCGATTCCTAAGCACTGGACAAGTGCAACTATCCTGGGAGAAAACATGTCCGCCCACCGTCGCTCGCTAGCGCCCCGGCGCCGGGCCGCCCCAAGCCCGGGCCGCGCTGGAGGTGGTTTTCTGACGGCCGGCCTGCTGGCCGCCCTGGCCATTTCCCCCAGCCTGAACGCGCAGACCCCGCCGGCAGCCCCCGCGCAGACGCCTTCGGCCACGACCACGTCGCTGCTCGAACAGGGCCGCTACTGGCAGGCCCGCAACAACGACGCGCGCGCCGCCGAAGCCTGGGGGCGCCTGCTGCAGGCGGATCCCAAGAACACCGAGGCGCTGTACAACCTGGGCCTGCTCGAACTGAAGGCCAACCGGCCCGCGCGCGCACGGGAGTACCTGGCGCAGCTGCGCGCGCTGGGGACGGCTGAAGTCGATGCGGTGCGGCTGGAGCAGGAGATCACCCTGCGCGCCGGCGACAATCCGAAAACGCTCGAACAGGCCCGGCTGCTGGCCAGCTCGGGGGAGATCGACAAGGCCGTGGTGCAGTACCGGTCCGTGTTCGGCGGCAAGGCCCCGCAAGGCCGCATCGCGCTGGAATACTACAGCTACCTCGGCTACACCAACGACGGCTGGGACGAGGCGCGCCAGGGCCTGGAACGGCTACAACGCGAAAGCCCCGACAACGTCCAGGTCTCGCTCGCGCTGGCCAAACTGCTGACCCGCAAGGAAAGCACCCGGGCCGAAGGCATCCGCCGCCTGGCCAGGCTGTCGTCGCGCCAGGACGTCGGCGGCGACGCCGACGAAAGCTGGCGGGCGGCGTTGACCTGGTACGGTGATCCCCGCCCCGCCGACGCTCCCCTGTTCGAAGCCTACTTGAAGACCCATCCGGACGACACCGAGATCCGCCAGCAATACAGCCGCACACGCAGGGCCGGAGGAGGCACCGCGGCCCGCGCCGCCACGCCCTCGCCGCAAGACGCGCAGCTGAGCCGCGCATTCAAGGAACTGGAAGGCGGCAACCTCGACAGCGCCGAAGCGGACCTCACCGCCCTGCTCCAGGCCAATCCCAACCACGCCGACGCGCTGGGTGGCATGGGCGTCCTGCGCCTCAAGCAGGAGCGTCCCGACGAAGCCGTGGAATTCCTCACGCGCGCCACGCGGCAGCCGCGCTCGCGCGGCGGCTGGCAACAGGTGCTGGGCGTCGCCCGGTACTGGTCGCTCAACGCCAGCGCCGAACGCGCCCGCGAAGCCGGCGAACTGGAAAAGGCACAGCAGCAACTGGAACAGGCCGTCAAACTGTCGCAGAACGATCGGACGGCCGAAGTCGCGCTGGGCGGCGTGCTGGCCGAGCGCGGCCAATACTCCCAGGCGGAGAAAATCTTCCGCGGCGTGCTGGCGCGCGACAAGGACAACCTTTCCGCCCTGCAAGGCCTGGTGAACGTGCTGGCGCAGACCGACCGCATGGAGGAAGCGCTGCGGCTGGTCTCGCAACTGAGCCCGGCCGACCAGCAGAAGATAGGCAGCGTCGGCCAGTTGCGCGCCACCCAGGCACGCAACGATGCCCGCAAGGCCAGCGAACGGGGCGACTACCCGGCCGCGCGACGGCTGCTGGAAGACGGCCTGCGCGCCAATCCCGACGATGCCTGGCTGCGCCTGGACCTGGCACGCCTGTACCTGAAGACCGGCAGCATCGCCGAAGCGCGCGGCGTGGTCGACGGCCTGCTGCTGACCAACCCCGACGACCCCGGCGCATTACAGGCCAGCGCCCTGCTGTCCGCCGAAGTCCAGGACTGGGACGCGGCGCTCAAGACGCTGGACAGGATCCCGGCCCGCAACCGGACCAAGGAAGTCATCGACCTGCAGAAACTCGCCTGGACCCAGTACCAGGTGTCGCAGGCGGTCACGCTCGCCCGGGCCGGCAAGCCGGAGCAGGCCAAGGCCATCCTCGCGCAGCTCGAACCCGAGGTGGCGCAAAGCCCGGGACTGATCGGCTCGCTCGCGTCGGCCTACATCGACGCCGGCGACAACATGCATGCCTTGAGCATGTTGCGCCAGGCAGTGGCCCGCACGTCCACCCCCGACAACGACCTGCTGCTGCAATACACGGTCGTGCTGCTCAAGACCGACCAGGACGCGGAAGCCGCGGGCATCCTGCGGCAATTGCAGACGCAGGCGTTGAACGATCGGCAGACCCGCAGCTTCGACGATCTTCGCAAGCTCTACACCGTGCGCCAGGCCGACGCGCTACGCCAGCGCGGCCGCATCGCCGACGCCTACGACGTGCTGGCCCCGATGCTGGCGAAGTATCCCAACGACCCGCTGGTCGTGGGGGCGCTGGCGCGCATGTACTCGGCGGCCGGCGACGGCGCCAAGGCGCTGGCCCTGCACCGGCAATTGCTGGAGAAGGATCCCGACAATGCCGAACTGCTGACCGCCGCCGCCCAGGCCGCGGTGCAGGCCAGGAATACCGACTACGCCGAGGCAGCGCTGGCCAAGGCCGTCAGCCTGCAACCCAGGAACCCGACCGTGCTGGCCTCGGTGGGCCGGGTCTACAACAGCATGGGCAAGAGCGGCAAGGCGGCGGAATACCTGAAGGCGGCCCTGGCCGCGCAAGCCGCGGCCAAGGTTCCGGCGGCCCAGCAGACGGTGGCAGCGGCGCCGGCTCCCCGGGTCAACGACGACAATCCTTTCGCCAGCCTCCCCGGCCAGGTCCGCAGCAATCCGCCGGCCCAGCGGGTGGCGGGCGCGGCACCGGCGGACACGACGACCGTCTCCTACGGCGGCCCCGTCTTCGGTACCCAGGTCACCGCGCCCGCCGCCTACGCCGCGGCGGCACGCGGAGACGGCGGACGCGCCGCTGCCGCGCCGGCGCCCGCGGCGCTGGCCGCGCCCGTCCCGGCAGCGCGCGCCTCGTCCAGCGCGGAGCCCGCGCCGGTCGCTCCTCGGTCCGCGCGGACCTGGAATCGCGACCGTGCAGGCACCGTTCGTCGCCACGGTATCGGCGCCGCCTCCGGGTACCGTCCCGCCGCCCTCCCCCGGCGCCATTCCCGACCCGGTGATCGGCCTCGAACCCGCCCCCACCCTGCCGCCGTCCCCCTTCCGCCGGCCCGGCGGCTCGCAGGCCAACCTGGCCAGGGCCTCGGCCGCGCCTGCTGCGCCCAAGACGCTGGAAGAAGAACTGGATGCGATCCAGCAGGCCCGCAGCGCGACCATCACCGTCGGCACGACCATCCGCCAGCACAATGGCGCCGGCGGCATGGGCCGCATGCTGGACGTGGAAACGCCGGTCACGGTGGACTTCCCCGTCGGCGACGGCCGCGCCTATGTCCAGGCCACCCCGGTCACCCTGCGCGCCGGCTCGGTCGGCGGCGATTTCGCGTCCAGCAGCCAGTTCGGCGGTGGCCCCGCCGCCGCGAATGCCCAGCAACAGGGTGCCGTCGGCGCACCCGGCTCGCAGAACGCCAGCGGCGTGGGCGTCGCGGGGGGCTACCAATTGTCGGGCCTGAAGCTGGACCTGGGTGTCACGCCTTTCGGTTTCCGCTACCAGAACATCGTGGGCGGCGCCCGCTTCGACGGCGAAGTCGCCAACGAGGACGGCCCGCGCCTGTCCTATGGCGTGGAAGCCTCGCGCCGCGCGGTTACGGACACGGTGCTCTCCTACGCGGGCACGCGCGACAGCCGGACCGGCGAAAGCTGGGGCGGCGTGACGGCCACGGGCGGACGCCTGCGCGGCGGCCTGAACTACGATGGCTACGGCTTCTACGGCAGCCTGGGCTGGCACAGCCTGAACGGCCACAACGTGCAGTCGAACAGCCGGCTCTCGGGCGGCGCGGGTTTCTACACGCAGCTCATCCGCGAACCCAACCGCACCCTGACCTCGGGCCTGGACCTGACCGTCTTCGGCTACGACAAGAACCAGGGCTACTACACGGTGGGCAATGGCGGCTATTTCAGCCCGCAGCGCTTCGTCGCGCTCAGCGTGCCGCTGGCGTGGGCGGAGCGCCAGGGCCGCTTCAGCTACCAGATCAAGGGCGCGATCGGCGTGCAGCACATCAAGCAGGACGCCGCGAACTACTTCTCGGATCCGGCCCGCCAGGCCCAGGCCGAAGCCGTCGCCGCGGCCTATGGCACCCAGGCCAGCTACGCCGGCCAGAGCAAGACCGGCATCGGCTACGGCCTCGCGCTGGCCGCCGAATACCAGCTCGCGCCCAAGTGGTTCCTGGGCGGCAATTTCAGTATCGACAATGCGCGCGACTATCGGCAATACAAGGGGGGCGTCTACGTACGCTATGCTCTCGAGCCGCAAACGGGTCCGGTCCCCATGCCGGTACCTCCCTTCGCCTCGCCCTACGCGAGTGAATAAACGCATCACCTTACTGCTGTAGGTATCACCGGAGTACGAAATGGTTTCATTGATCGCTGGCCTGACGATCCTCATCATCGGCGACAGCCACCTGGCCACCCCGTCCTACCTGATCGGGTCGCTGCACGACGGCCTGCTCCGGCAGGGGGCAAAGAGCGTGCACACCATAGGCGTGTGCGGCACGACGCCCGCCGAGTGGCTGACCGCCACGCCCGGCTCCTGCGGCGGCGCCGAGCGCATCGGCAACGCCAAGGCCGTCGTCAAGGGCAAGGCCGCCGCGACCGAACCCATTTCTCAGTTGATCGCCAAGGAAAAGCCCGACCTCGTCGTCCTGGTCTTCGGCGACACGATGGCCGCCTATACCAAGCCGGACTTCCCCAAGACCTGGGCCTGGCAACAGACGACCTCGCTGGTCAAGGCCATTTCCTCCACCAACACCAAGTGCGCATGGGTGGGGCCGGCCTGGGGCAGCGAAGGCGGCAAGTATGGCAAGACCTATCCCCGCGTCCAGCTGATGTCGAAGTTCCTCGAGGCCAATGTTCCGCCCTGCCAGTACATCGACTCGCTGAAGTTCGCCAAGCCCGGACAATGGGCCACGGTGGACGGCCAGCACTTCACGCAGGCCGGCTACAACGCGTGGGGCTCGGCCATCACGCAGGCGCTGGCCAGCGCGCCGGCAACCAAGGGAGCCAAC
This sequence comes from Pigmentiphaga sp. H8, assembly GCF_003854895.1. Lineage (NCBI taxonomy): Bacteria > Pseudomonadati > Pseudomonadota > Betaproteobacteria > Burkholderiales > Alcaligenaceae > Pigmentiphaga > Pigmentiphaga sp. H8. The sequence continues at coordinate 4,737,970 of NZ_CP033966.1, forward strand.
GGCAAATGAAACCCACCCTGACCGCAGCACTGGCCTGCCTGCCCGCGCTGACCGCGCACGCGGCCGGCATCCCGCTCTATCCGACGGGCCCCGCCGAGGACTCGGCCTTCGTGCGCTTCGTCAACGCCACCGCCGCGCCGCTGGAAGTCCAGGCCGCCGGCACCAGCGCGACGCTGGCGCTGCCGGCGGACAGGCCCGCCTCCGGCTTCATGCCGGTGGCCGCGAGCAAGCCGGTCAAGGGCACGCTGGTCGGAGGCGGCCAGAACCTGCCGGTGTCGGTCACGGTCAAGCCCGGCGAGTTCGCCACCGTCGTCGCGCTGGACAAGAAAGCGACCGTGGTCATCAAGGAATCGCCCGACGACTTCAACGCCATGCGCGCCTCGCTGGCGCTCTACAACGCCGATCCCGCCTGCCGCCAGGCCGGGCTGCGCACGGCCGGCCGCAACGTCGGCATCTTCGAGAATGTCGGCCAGGGCCAGGTCAAACGCCGCCTGATCAACCCCGTGGCCGTGTCGGTGGAGCTGACCTGCGACGGCAAGCCGCAAGGCGCGGCCCGCGACCTGGGCGCGCTCGAGGCAGGCCAGCGCTATACGGTCCTGGTCGTTCCCGGTCCCCAGGGCCCCCGCACGCTGTTCGCCAACGACGCACTGACCCGCTGACCCCGCTTCCCGAGTTCCCCCACAGGTCGTCTCCATGGTCTTTGCGTCGCTGGAATTCCTCACGCTGTTCCTGCCGCTGTTCCTGCTCGTCTACGCGGCCGTGCCGGCGTCCTGGCGCAATGCCGTGCTGATGTTCTCCAGCTGGATCTTCTACGGCTGGTGGAGCCCGCTGCTGCTGTTGCTGTTCATCGCGCTCATCCTGGTTGGCTGGATAGGCGGCATGGCCATCGACAGCACCCGCACCGAACGCCAGCGCATGCTGATGCTGGTGGCGTTCATCACGATCAACCTGTCCGTGCTGTGCTGGTACAAGTACGCCAACATCCTGGTCGAAACCTTCAACCAGGTGCTGTCGTGGAGCGGCGCGATGCCCGTGCCCTGGCAGAAGATCGCGCTGCCCATCGGCCTGTCCTTCATCGTGCTGCAGTCGATTTCCTACCTGATCGACGTGCAGCGCCGCGTCGTGCCGGCCGACCGCAGCCTGGTGAACTTCGGCGCCTACCAGGCCATGTTCGTGCACCTGATCGCCGGTCCCATCATCCGCTACGACTGGGTGGCCCGCGAACTGCGCGAGCGCACCGTCGACTGGCCCCAGTTCACGCAGGGCGCGCGCCGGTTCATGATCGGCTTCGGCATGAAGGTACTGATCGCCGACACGCTGTCGCCCCTGGTGCAGACCGCCTTCTCGCTGTCCGCCCCCACCTTCCTGGACGCGTGGCTGGGCTGCTTCGCGTACAGCCTGCAGCTGTTCTTCGACTTCGCCGGCTACAGCGCCATGGCCATCGGCCTGGGCCTGATGCTGGGCTTCCATTTTCCCGAGAACTTCAACCATCCCTACCTGGCCACCAGCATCCAGGACTTCTGGCGCCGCTGGCACCTGTCGCTGTCGAGCTGGCTGCGTGACTACCTCTACATCCCGCTGGGCGGCAACCGCAAGGGCGAGGCGCGCACCTACGTCAACCTGCTGCTGACCATGGCCATCGCCGGCCTCTGGCACGGCGGCGACAACTGGAACTACCTGCTGTGGGGCATCGCCCACGGCCTGGCCCTGGCCGGCACCCGGCTGTGGGGCCATGCGTCGCTGCCCGAGCCGCCCGCCGTGCTGTCGCGGGTGCTGACCCTGCTGTTCGTCATGCTGGCCTGGACGCTGTTCCGGGCGCACTCCTTCGGCTCGGCCCTGGACATGTATGCCGGCCAGTTCGGCCTGAACGGCTACGCGCTGGGCGATGCCCTGCGCGTCCAGCTTCGGCCCGCCCACGTGATGGCCATGGTCCTGGGCGTGCTGTGCATCGTGTATCCGGCGATGGACGCCTGGCTGGCGCGCGGCGGCCGGCCGGCGCTGCTGCGCGCCTGGGACGGCGCCTGGCCGGTGGCCGGCTTCCTGCTGGGCTTCTCGCTCATCGCCAGCCGCGGCGCGGTCCCCTTCCTGTACTTCCAGTTCTGATGGACAAGACCTGTTCCCGCTCCGGCCCCCGCTACGCGCTCGCGGGCTGCGTCATGGCCGCCGTCCTGGCGGCGGGGCTGCTGTCCAACGGCTACGGACTGCTGGTCGAGCAACTGCCCCTGACCCGCACCGCGCCCGATTGGTCCGGCTTCCTGGACGGACGGGTCACCGCCGAGATCGCCGACACCCTGGCCAAGACGCCGCTGCCCTCCGGCTCGGCCAGCCTGGAACGCGGCGCGAGCTGGCTGGCCGTGGGCGACCTGGGCCCGCGCGTGCGCCAGGGCTGCCCGGACTGGCTGTTCCTGGCCGACGAACTGGAGCCGCATGCCGGCGGCGACGATGCCCTGCGGGCGCGGGCGCGGGAAGTCGCCGACCTGCGGACGCGGCTGGCCGCGCGCGGCATCGAGCTGCTCGTGGCCACGGTACCCGACAAGAGCCGCATCGCTGCCGCCGAACGCTGCGGCGTCTATCGTCCGGCCGCGCTGGACGAGCGCCTGCGCGCGTGGAACGGCCTGCTGCGAGCCAGCGGCGTACGGACCGTGGACCTGGAGTCCGCGCTGCGCAAGCTGCCCGTGCCGGGTTTCCTGCGCACCGACACCCATTGGAACGAAGCCGGCGCGGAAGCGGCGGCCGGCGCCATCGCCGCCGCGGCGCGCGTGCTGCCCTCGGCCGACCAGGCGCTGAAACCGCACCAGGCCTATGCCGTGACGCGGGGCCAGCCTCGACCGCTGGAGGGAGACCTGATCCGGCTGGCCGGCATAGAATGGCTGCCGGTCTCGCTGCAGCCGGCCCTGGACCTGGAGCCGCGCACGGCCTTCGCGCCGGTGGCGGACACCGCCGCCCCCGCCAGCGAGAACGACCTGTTCGGCGACGCGGACCTGCCTAGGGTGGCCCTGATCGGCACATCCTACTCGCGCAACTCGAACTTCGTCCCGTTCCTGGAGGCCGCGATGCAGACCCGCGTGGTCAACTTCGCCCGCGACGGCGGCGAATTCGCCGGCGCCGCGCAGGCCTATTTCAAGAGCGAGGAATTCCGCGACACGCCTCCCCGCCTGATCGTCTGGGAGATCCCGGAGCGTTCGCTGCAACGCCCCCTGGGCGGCGAGACCACGCTCTGGGAAGCCAGCGCGGCTACTCCACCTTCGCGCCCGAGGCCTTGACCACCGTTGCCCAGGTGTCGACTTCGTCCTTGATGAACGCACCGAACTGCTCCGGCGTGGTCTTGGCCGTGACGGCGCCCAGGTCCTTGAAACGCTGCTGCACGTCCGGCTTGGCCAGCGCCTTCTGCACGGATGCGTTGACCTTGGCGATGACGTCGGGCGGCGTGCCCTTGGGCGCGATCAGCCCGAACCACGACGACACGTCGAACTTGTCATAGCCCGACTCCATCATGGTGGGCAGATCGGGCGCGGTGGCCGAGCGTTCGGCGGTGGTGACCGCCAGCGCGCGCAGCTTGCCGGCCTGCACGTGGGGCCAGGCCGAGGGCATGTTGTCGAACATCAGTTGCACCTGGTTGCCGATCAGGTCGGTCAGGGCGGGAGCGCTGCCCTTGTAGGGGATGTGGGGAATGTCCACGCCGGCCCGCAGCTTGAACAGCTCGCCCGCCATGTGGATGGACGTGCCGCTGCCCGACGATGCGTACGAGAGCTTGTCCGGATGCGCCTTGACGTAGGCCACCAGTTCCTTGACGTTCTTGACCGGCAGCGACGGATTGACGACCAGGATGTTGGGCACCTTGATGACCAGCGCGATGGGCGCGAAATCCTTGACGATGTCGAAACTCAGGTTCTTGTACAGGGTCTGGTTGATGGTGCTGGTGACGGCCACCATGTACAGCGTGTAGCCGTCGGGCTTGGCGCGGGCGACCAGTTCGGCGCCGATGTTGCTGCCGGCCCCGGGCTTGTTCTCGACCACGAAGCTCTGGCCCAGGTCGTCGCCCAGTTCCTTGGCGATGATGCGGGCGGCGACGTCGGTGGTGCCGCCGGCCGAGAAACCGACCACCACGCGTACCGGCTTGTCCGGATACGAGGCCGCGACGGCGGGGCCGGCGGATATCAGGGAAACCAGGGCGGCCAGGCAGGCCGCCCGGGCCGATGACGGGAAATGCCTCATGGGTGCGTCTCCTTCTTGTATCGGTGGGGAATTTTCCAGCGATGCCTATGTCAACATCGGCGTCGGGCTCCGACCATTGTTGCAAACCCCAAGCATGCGCCGCGGGCGCGTTTCGCTGTATCCTGCGGCCGACCCATCCCTACCCCGCTCCGATGACCGATCAACAGCATTCTCCCTACAAGAGCACCGGCGGCCTCCAGCGGGTCTTCCGCGCCTGGCGCTATTCGCTGCAGGGCCTGGGCGCCGCGCTCAAATACGAGGCCGCGTTCCGCCAGGAGGTCGCGCTGGTCGTCATCCTGGTGCCGGCGGCGGTCTGGCTGGGCCGCGACACCACCGAAGTCCTGCTGTTGCTGTTCAGCATGCTGCTGGTGCTGGTGGTGGAATTGCTCAATTCCGCGGTGGAGGCGCTGGCCGACGCCCTGTCGGTGGAAACCCACCCGCTGCTGGGGCGCGCCAAGGACCTGGGCAGCGCGGCCGTGATGCTGTCCCTGCTGTTCTCGGCCGGGCTCTGGATACACGTGCTGGCGGGCCGGCTGCTGGCCTGATCCCGCTTCCATGGGGAATTGCGGGCCGTTTCGCGCCGAATGCCGGATGATCCTACAATGGCGGATCGACTCCGTTCCCCTTGCACCATGTCTTTCACCCGCAAACTGACGCAGGCCTGGGCCGCGTCCGACTCCCTGCTGACCGTCGGCCTGGACCCGGATCCCGCCCGCTTTCCCGCCGAACTGCGCGGACGGACCGACCGCATCTTCGATTTCTGCCGGGCCATCGCCGACATCACCGCGCCCTACGCGTGCGCGTTCAAGCCCCAGATCGCCTATTTCGCCGCCCGCCGCGCCGAGGACCAGCTCGAGGCGCTGTGCCGGCACATCAAGGAACACCATCCCGACATCCCGCTGGTGCTGGACGCCAAGCGCGGCGACATCGGCTCGACGGCCGAACAGTACGCCGCCGAGGCCTTCGAGCGCTACGGCGCCGATGCCGTCACGGTCAGCCCCTACATGGGTTCGGACTCGATCGAACCCTATTTCGCCTGGCCGGATCGCGGCGTGATCGTGTTGTGCCGCACGTCCAACCCCGGCGGCTCGGACCTGCAATTCCTGGAAACCGGCGGCGAACCGCTCTACCTGCGCGTGGCCGACCTGGTGGCGAAGAAGTGGAATCGCCACGGCCAGCTCGGCCTGGTGGTGGGCGCCACCTTCCCCGCCGAGCTGGCGGCGGTGCGCGCCCGCGTCGGCGCCGACATGCCGCTGCTGGTGCCCGGCGTGGGCGCCCAGGGCGGCGACGTGCAGGCCACCGTGGAAGCGGGATGCAATGCCGCGGGCACCGGCATGATGATCAACTCGTCGCGCGCCATCCTGTACGCCAGCGGCGGCGACGACTGGCGCGAGGCCGCGGCGTGCGTGGCGCGCGAGACCCGCGACGCCATCAACGGCTTCCGCCCCGGCCGGGGCTAGCCCCCGGTCCCGGGCGGCCCCCTGGTCACTTCTCGATCTTGATGCCGGCCGTGCGGACCACCTTGGCCCAGCGCTCCACCTCGGCCTGGATCAACTTGCCGAAAGCCTCCGGCGTGGGGCTGGGCACGACCTCGGCCCCTTCGTCCGAGATCGACTTGCGCACGTCCGCATCATTCAGCAGCGCGACGATTTCCTGGTGCAGCCGGGCCACGATGGGTGCCGGCGTGCCGCCGCGCGCCACGATGCCGAACCAGGTGCCGGTCTCGAACTCCATGCCCGCCTCGCGGAAGGTAGGCACCTCGGGCAGGCTGGGGGAACGCTTGTCCGAGGCCACGGCCAGCGCCCGCAGCTTGCCGTTGCGGATGTGGTTCATCACCGGCACCAGGCTGGGAAACAGCAGCCGGGTCTCGCCCGACAGGGTCGCCAGCACGGCGGGGCCGCCGCCCTTGTAGGGCACGTGGTAGAGCTTCGTGCCGCTGCTCTGCTGGAACAGTTCGGCCACCAGGTGGGGCGCCGTGCCCACGCCGTAGGACGCGTAGTTGACCTGGCCCGGCCGCTCGCGGGCATAGCGGATCAGTTCCTGCAGCGACGATACCGGCAGGCCGGGATTCACCACCAGCACCGCGGGCGCGTTGGCCAGCTGCGAGACGGGGGCGAAGTCCTTCTTCAGGTCGTACGAAATCGTGTTGTACAGGCTGCCGTTCGAGCTGATGGCGGTCGTGGCCATCAGCAGCGTATAGCCGTCCGGGGCGGAGCGGGCCACGGCCTCGGCGCCGATGATGCCGCTGGCGCCGGGGCGGTTGTCCACGATGACGGGCTGGCCCAGCCGCTCGCCCAGCTTCTTGCCCACGACGCGCGCGATCATGTCGGTGCCGCCGCCGGGCGCGAAGGGCACGATCAGGCGGATGGGCTGATTGGGATAGTCCTGGGCCGCCCAGGCGCCGGCGCTGGACAGGGTGGCGGCGACGGCGCAGGCGAGCGCCAGCCGCCCGCGCGGGGAAGCAGGTGTTTGCATCTCAGCTGGCCGACGGCAGGTCGCGGATGGCAATGCCGCGGTCGATGGCGTCGCAGCGCGCGTCCTCGGCGGCGGCGCGCTTGCGCGACAACTCCAGCACTTCGCGGGCGCGGTCGCGCGGAATGAAGCAAACACCGGTGTCGTCGGCCACCACGAGGTCGCCGGGATTGACGCGTATGCCCTCGATCTGGACCGGGCCGTTGATCTCGATCGTCTCGATGCGCCACTTGCCGGTGATGGGCGAGACCTCGGTGGCCCAGACCGGGAAGCCGACGCGGCGCGAATGCGCCACGTCGCGCACCCCGCCCGACACGATGGCGCCGATCTCGCCCTGGCGCTTGGCCACCTGGGCCGAGATGCCGCCCATGTTCGACAGCCCCGGCACGCCCTCGATCACCAGCACATCGCCTTGTTCCGCGATGTTGTGGGCCTCGATCTCGGCCATGCCGTTGCGGTGGGCGCGCGCGTTGTCGATGGGATGGCCGGTCAGGACCGTGTTGCGCAGGGTCATGGCCGGGCCGACGATGGTGGCGCCGGGAATGGTGGGCCGAAGCAGCGAGCCGGGCAGCGTCCCGGCGATGCCCAGGTGGTCCATGACGTCGGACACGATGCCGGTGGCGTCTCCCAGCGCCTTGAAGCCGTCGATCAGGTCCTGGGGCGGGCGCTCGATGTCGAGGCTCTTTACCCGTTCGGGGGCGATCTTGCCCAGCAGCGTCTTGGTCATGCGTGGTCTCCGTGAGGAATGAGGCGCGCCGCCCCCTGCGGCCCATCCGCGGCGGCGGTCTTCATATGTGAAAAATTCTCATCGCTTTCCCAATGTACATCAATCGATTTATAGTCAATATGATTGACTTTTACTCATAGAAAATGGCCACTCGCCTGCCCCCGCTGAACCCGCTGCGCACCTTCGAGGTCGCGGCGCGCCACCTGAGCTTCACGCGCGCCGCGCGCGAACTGCACGTCACGCCCGGCGCCGTCAGCCGGCAGGTCATGGTCCTGGAGGAATTCCTGGGGGCCCGGCTGTTCGAGCGGGTGAACCGCGAAGTGCGGCTGACCGCCGTTGGCCGGCGCTACCTGGACGACCTGAACGACGTGTTCGACAGCATAGGCGAGGCCACCCAGCGCGCCATGCAGGGGGTACGCGACAAGCCGTTGCACATCTGGTGTCCGATGACCTTCGCGATGCGTTGGCTGGTGCCGCGCCTGCCCGCGTTCCACGCCGCCCATCCCGGCCGCGACGCCATCTTCACCACCTCGCTCAAGCCGGTGGACTTCACCGAGCACGATGCCGACGTCGCCATCCGCATGGGCCGCGGCGACTGGCCGGGGGTGATCTCCCGCTTCCTGGTCGGCATCGAACTGTTGCCGGTGTGCAGCCCGCGCCTGCTGGAGGGCCGCGCCCCGCTCGTCCATCCGGGCGACCTGGGCCAGTACACGCTGCTGCAATCGGTGGCGCGGCCGGACTACTGGCCGACCTGGCTGCAGGCCGCGGGCGCGGATGACATCGACCCGGACCGCGGGTTGACCTTCGAAAGCGTCAGCCTGGCCTACCAGGCGGCGCTGGAGGGCCTGGGGGTGGCCATGGGCCAGCATGCGCTGGTGGCCGACGATCTGGCGTCAGGCAGGCTGGTCGCGCCCTTCGGCCTGCGCGTTCCCATCGACAACGCCTTCTACCTGATCTATCCGGAGCGGCTGCAATACGACGCGCATCTGTGCACGTTCCGCGACTGGATCCTGGCCGAGGCCCGCGCGGACGAAGCCCGGCGCGCCTCGCCCCGCGCCTGAGGGACACACCGGCTCAGGCCGGCTGCGGCGACGGGAAGCGTATCCGCACGCCCAGGCCGCGCCCGCGCAGGCCGGTGCCCACGTGGATGGAGGCCGCGTGCGATTCGGCAATCTGCGCGACCAGCGACAGGCCGATGCCGCTGCCGCGTTCGGTGGTGCCCATCACGCGGTAGAAGCGGTCGAAGATGCGCCGGTATTCGGATTCGGGCACGCCGGGGCCATCGTCGGCCACCGTCAGCAGCACGCCGTCGGCCTCGCGCCGGCAGGCCACGGCGATGTGCGCGTCGCGGCCGCCGTAGCGCACCGCGTTGTCGATCAGGTTGCGCACCAGGATGCCCAAAGGATCGACCCGGCCGCGCACCAGGCAGTCCTCGGTGTCCAGGCTGATGCGCTGGCCGCGCTCGGCGGCGCCGTTCTCGAAATCCCGCGCGATCACCGACACCACGGTATGCAGCTCCACGTCGTCCTCGCCGAAACCGTTGGCGTCCAGCCGGGCCATGTCCAGCAACTGCTCGGAAAGCCGCGCGCTGCGCTGGGTAGTCGCCAGCAGCTTGCCCAGTTCCGCGCGCAGTTGCACGGGGTCCTGGCACCCCAGGGCGTTCTCGGTCTGCACCGTCAGGACCGCGAGCGGCGTGCGCAGCTCGTGCGCGGCATCGACCAGGAAGCGCCGCTCGTTCTGCATGGTCTCGTCCAGCCGTCCTAGCAGGCCGTTGAACGACTCGACCAGCGGACGCAGTTCCACCGGCAGTTCCTTCGCCGGCAACGGCTGCAGATCGGTGGGACGCCGCTGCAGGATGCGGCGCGACAGCCGCGTGACGGGCAAGACCGACCACTGGACCAGGCAGCCGACGACGCAAGCCAGCATGCAGGCCAGTATGCCTACGAACATCAACCCGCGGGTCAGGCGGTCGTGCAGTTCCTTGCGCAGCAGCGATTGCGGCTTGCCCACCTGCACCTGTATCCGCCCGCTGGCATCCGAGACCGCATAGACGCGCCAGGGTTCGCCTCCCACCATGATGGTGCCGTAGCCTTCGTGCATGTCCGGCACGATGGGGCGGCCGGGCGCGGTCGGGGAATGCAGCACGCTGCGGCCCGTCGCCAGGTTCCAGACCTGGAAGGTCATCTGGAGCTGGGAAGTGTCCAGCCGCTGCTCGCCCGGCAGCGAAAAGCCGCGTTCGGCGACGTTGTTCTCGAGTCCGACGGGCAGGGACAGCAAGGTCAGGTTCGCCACCTCGCGCAGCGCGGCGTCCCATTCCCCGCTCCACTCGCGCGTGACCTCGGCCCGATACCACAGGAACGTTCCCGCCCAGGTCAGCAGCATGGTCGCGACGATGCCCGTCAGCAGGCGCGTGCGCAGCGATCTCATCGAGTCTCCCGCAGCCGGTAGCCGTAGCCGTGCACGGTCTCGATCAGGTCCTCGCCCAGCTTGCGGCGCAACTGATGGACGTAGACCGCCACGGTGTTGCTTTCGATCACGCCGTCGCTGCCGTAGACCGCCTCCTCCAGCGCCGTGCGAGACAAGGCCTTGCCCGCCCTTTCCATCAGCGCCAGCAGGGTCCGGTATTCGTGCGCGCTGAGCGCGACCGGGTGACCGCGGCAGGCGACCGCGCGCGAGGCCGGATCGAGCTCCACGTCACCACTGCGCAGCACCGGGGCCACGCGCCCCAGGCTGCGGCGCAGCACCGCGCGCAGCCGGGCCCGCAGCTCGTCGACCTGGAACGGCTTGACCAGGTAATCGTCGGCGCCCGCGTCCAGGCCGCCTATGCGGTCGCTCAGGCGGTCGCGCGCGGTCATGATGATGACCGGCGTCGTGTCGTAGCGGGCGCGCATCGCGGCCAGCACGCCCAGCCCGGAGCCGCCGGGCAGTCCAAGGTCGAGCAGGACCGCCGCATAATCGTGGTCGATCAGCGTCAGCCGCGCCGCCGCGGCGTCACGGGCCCATTCGACCACGGTGTCGTGCTGGCGCAGCGCGGTGACGAGCGCGTCGGCAAGCATGACGTCGTCTTCTACGAGCAGGAGGCGCAAGATCGGTGTCCCGGTGGTTCGGCTGAGCGGCGCGCGTGGCCGCATTGGCTGGCAAAGGCCAGTATCGTCGCCCGATTTTAAAAAGTTCTTAAACCGCTCCGCCCAGAATTCACGGTGGCGGCTGGCTCGCGCTCATGCCCGGGCCGGGCTGGCCGCCGCCTTCACATCCCCATTCGGAACCGCCCGCGGCGGCAGGTTCCAGGAGCCAGCCACATGATCCAGGATCCGCGCAGCCTCTGCCTCTGCTTCCTGCTGGGCGCCATGCAGCCCGCCGTCGGGCAGGACCTCGTGGGCGGCGGCCTCGCCGTCATCCCGGCCTATCCCGGCGCCGACAGCTATCGCATGCTGCCCGCCCCCATCGTCAACTTCCAGCGCGGCCCCTTCTTCATCTCGAACAGCCAGGGCCTGCCCGGGCTGGGGCTGAAGACGGAAATCGCCCCCGGCCTGAACGTGGGCGTGCGCGCCGGCTTCGGCCTGGGCCGCAAGGAAAGCCGGTCCGACCGGCTGTCGGGCCTGGGCGACATCGATGCCCATGCCCAGTATGGCGTGTTCGCCGACTGGGCGCCCGGCCGGTGGCGCGCGTCGGTGTCGTACACCCAGGCGGCCAAGAGCGGCTATGGCGGCACCCTGGCCGTGCGCGGCTCGTACGCCATCTGGCAGGGCGGCAAGCACGACGTGCAGGTCGGCGCCGGCCTGGAATGGGGCAACCGCGATCACATGCAGACCTGGTTCGGCGTGACGCCCGAGCAGGCCGCGCACAGCGGCGCGGGCCTTGCGTCCTACCGGCCGTCGTCGGGCCTGCGCTCGGGCTCGGCCTTCGCGCTCTGGACTTACCGGCTCGACCAGCGCTGGCGCGTCGTCACGCTGCTGGGCGTCCAGAGCCTGATGGGCGACGCGGCCGACAGCCCCATCGTCGAACGCAAGACCGCCGCCTTCGGCAGCGTGGGCCTGGCCTACTCGTTCTGAAGCGGGTCGGCCGCGAGCGCCCGCGCTTCCAGCACGCCGCGCAGCGCGATCCTGACCGCCTGCATGCGCACGGCGGCGCGGTCTCCGGCCAGCAGATGCGTGGCCGTGCGCACCCGCGGGCCTTCGGGCGTCGTCCACGCCCAGCCGAAACACACCATGCCCACCGGCTTGCCCGGCGTCGCGCCGCCCGGTCCGGCGATGCCGGTCGTCGATACCGCCATCTGCGCCCGCGCCGCCTTCAACGCGCCGGCCGCCATTTCGCCCGCGGTCTGTTCGCTGACCGCGCCGTGCGCCGCCAGCGTATCTTCCCGCACGCCCAGCTCGGCCACCTTGGCCGCGTTGGTGTAGGTGACGAACCCCCGGTCGAACCAGGCGCTGGAACCGGCCACGGCGGTGACCAACCCCGCCACCAGCCCGCCGGTGCAGGACTCGGCGGCGGCCAGCATCCAGCCGGCCGGCTGCAGGGCGTCCCCCAAGGCGGCGGACAGATCCAGCGATTCCTGGTCGAACATATATGCTCCCCCCTACGCGCTGACGCGCGCCCCCCAGGGGGCGATGCGGGTGGACCGGCAAAGCCGGATCCACCGCATCCTGGGGCACGACCAGGCCGGCCGAGAATGGCGATCGTCAGCCTGGTTGAAAACCGCCCCCTGGATTGATTTAGTTGACGATACGCCAGTACAGCGCGCAGACCAAGAGCGCGTAGAACGCGGCGATCATGTCGTCCCACATCACGCCCAGGCCGTTCTTGAGCCGGCGGTCGAAATGGCCGATGGGGGGCGGCTTGAGGATGTCGAACAGGCGGAACAGCAGGAAGCCGAAAGCCTGCGACACCGCGGAATCCGGGATCAGCCACAGCACGGTCCAGAAGGCGACCATCTCGTCCCACACCATTCCGCCATGGTCGGGCACGCCCAGGTCGCGCCCGGTGCGGTCGCAGGCCCAGATGCCCACGGCGAAGGCCACCGCCAGGAAGATGACCTGGTGCAACGGCGCGCCCAGCACCATCGTCAAAGGCTGCCACAGCGCCCAGGCCAGCAGCGTTCCCCAGGTCCCCGGCGCGGGGCGGATCAGGCCACTGCCCAGGCCGAAGGCGATGGTGCGCGACAGGCGCGCGCGCATCCAGGCGAAGCTGGGGCTCGCCGGCACCGTGCCGGCGGAGGAAGTGTCGGTCATGATGCCTCAGGCAAGGAGTCCACCGCCAGACCGGCCGTGGACGGAAAATGATCGAAGCCCGCGCGGGGCAGATCCGGCACCGGGTTGCCGCCGGCATCCATCACGCGCAAGCCGGCGCCCGCTTCCACCGCGCCGATGCGCGTGACCGCCACGCCCGCGCGCGCGGCGGCGTCGGCCACCCGCGAGCGGGCGTCGGCCGGCGCGGTGAAACACAACTCGTAGGCATCGCCACCGCCCAGCGCGCAGCGCCGCCGCCACAAGGGCGGCAGCGCCGCCACGGCGGGCGACACCGGCACGTCGTCGGCGCACAGCCGGCCACCGCATCCGCTGGCGGCCAGGATATGGCCGAGGTCCTGCAGCAGGCCGTCCGAGATGTCGATCGCCGCGCTGGCCAGGCCGCGCAGCGCCAGCCCCAGCGCCACGCGCGGCTCGGGCCACTCGAGCGCGCGGCGGGTTGCCGCCAGCACCGCCGCCCGGTCCGCCACCGGCACTTCCGGCTCGCCCAGCAGCAGGCGCAGCGCGAGGTCGGCGTCGCCCAGCATGCCCGACACCCAGATGTCGTCGCCGTGCCGGGCGCCCGAGCGGCGCAGCGCCGCCTGGGCGGGCACGCTGCCGAAAATGGTGATGGACAGCGTCGTGCCCGCGTCGCTGCGGGTGGTGTCGCCCCCGACCAGGAAACAGCCATGGGCGTCGGCCAGCGCGAACAGGCCGCCGGCATAGGCCGACAGCCAGGCGTCGTCCACGCGCGGCAGCGCCAGCCCCAGCACGAAGGCCGTCGGCTTCGCCCCCATGGCGGCAAGATCGGACAGGTTCACGGCCAGCGACTTGTGGCCCAGCGCACGCGGGTCGACGTCGGGAAAGAAGTGGCGTCCCTCCACCAGCAGATCGGTACTGACCGCTGTGGCCTCGGCCGAGGGCGCGAGCAGCGCGCAGTCGTCGCCCACCCCCATCATGTCCGCCGGCGCCGTCCGGGTGAAATGGCGGCGAATGAGTTCGAACTCACCGCCCATGGTCAGACCCACCCCTACGCCCTTCGGGCGCCCCCTCAAGGGGGCGGCGCTGGCGGACCGGCAAAGCCGGATCCGCGGCGCCCTGGAGGATGCGCGTCAGCGCATCCATTTCAGGCCCGGCGGCCGGCCTGGACCTCGGCGGCGCGGACTTCGGCCGCGAGCTTGTCCAGCACGCCGTTGACGAACTTGAAACCGTCGGTGCCGCCGAAGGACTTGGCGAGTTCGACGGCCTCGTTGATGACGACCTTGTACGGGATCTCGACGTGGTTCTGCAGCTCGTAGGTGCCGATCAGCAGGATGCCGTGCTCGACCGGCGACAGTTCCTCGACCTGGCGGTCGAGGAAGGGCGCGAAACGTTCGCGCAGCGCGGCCGCATCGCGGGCCGCGCCGTAGAGCAGCGCCTTGTAGTGGCCCAGGTCGGCTTCGGCGAAACCTTCGCCGTCCTGCATGTGGGCATCGATCTCGCCCATCTCGCCGGCATCGCCACCCTTGAGCAGCCACTCGTACACCCCTTGCAGGGCGAACTCGCGCGCGCGGCGGCGCGCGCTGCGCGCGTTCTGGCGGCTGGCCTCAGTCATCCTGTTCTTCCTCGTCGTCGAACTCTTCGTCGTCTTCGTCCTCGTCGTCTTCCTCGGGCTCGAGGGTGGCCAGCAGGTTGGCCATCTCGACGGCGGCCTGGGCGCAGTCGCGGCCCTTGGTCGCGGCGCGCTCCAGGGCCTGCTCTTCGGTTTCCGTGGTGAGTACGCCGTTGGCGACGGGGATGCCGGTCTCGAGCGCGACGCGGCTGATGGCCGCAGCGCTTTCATTGCTGACCACTTCGAAGTGATAGGTCTCGCCGCGGACCACCGCGCCCAGCGCGATCAGTCCGTCGAACTCGCCGGTATGGGCGAGCTGGGCCAGGGTCACGCCCAGTTCCAGCGCGCCGGGCACCGAGATGACCATGATGTCGCGTTCATCGACGCCCAGCTTGCCGAGTTCTTCCAGGCAGGCCTGCAGCTGTTGTTCGCCGATGTTCTCGTTGAAGCGGGAGCGCACGATGCAGATATGCAGCCCTTCGCCATTCAGATCGGGAGTCATGGTATAGGGGTTCATGTTGGGGCGCCGTCCTTGGTGGGGGGTTGGTCATGGCCGGCCTCGTAGCCGGTCACGGTAAGGGAGAAGCCGGTCATGCTGGGCATGCGGACCGGCCGTGCCAGCAGCTTCATGCTGCCGACGTTCAGGTCCTTCAGGATCTGCGCGCCCACGCCGTAGGTGCGAAGATCCATGCGGGGCGGCGCGTCGCCGCAGGCCGCGCCGGTGCGGTCCTGGTCGATCAATTGCTGGAACTCGACCGCCAGGTCGCTGGCCGTGCCGTCGCAGTTGAGCAGGATGACCACGCCGGACTCGGCCTGGGAAATGGCTTCCAGGGCGCTGGGCACGCTCCAGCTGTGCGTGCTGCGGGCGACTTCCAGCACGTCCAGCAGCGAGGTGGGCTCGTGCACGCGCACCAGGGTCTCGCGCTCGGGATGGATGTCGCCGTGGACCAGCGCGAGATGGGGCGCGCCGCTGGGCGTGTCGCGGTACATCACGGCGCGGAAGACGCCGTGCGCCGTGCGGATCGGCCGCTCGGCCACGCGCTGCACCAGCGACTCGTGCTCGCTGCGGTACTGGATCAGGTCGGCGATGGTGCCGATCTTGACGTCGTGCTGGCGCGAGAACTCGATCAGGTCGGGCAGCCGCGCCATGGACCCGTCGTCCTTGAGCACTTCGCAGATGACCGAGGCGGGCGTAAGCCCGGCCATGGCGGTCAGGTCGCAGCCGGCCTCGGTGTGGCCGGCGCGCGCCAGCACACCGCCGCGCGCGGCCTTCAGCGGGAAGATGTGGCCGGGCTGCACCAGGTCGGACGGCTTGGCCTCGCGGGCCACGGCGGCCTGCACGGTGCGCGCCCGGTCGGCCGCCGAGATGCCGGTGGTCACGCCCTGGGCGGCCTCGATGGAAACGGTGAAATTGGTGCCGTGCTTGGTGCCGTTGGCGGACACCATGAGCGGCAGGTTCAGCTGGCGGCAGCGGTCTTCCGTCAGCGTCAGGCAGATCAGGCCGCGTCCGTAGCGAGCCATGAAATTGATGGCCTCGGGCGTGACGAATTCGGCCGCCATGACGAGGTCGCCTTCGTTCTCGCGGTCCTCTTCGTCGACCAGGATGACCATGCGGCCGGCACGCAGCTCGGCCACGATTTCCGGCACCGACGAGATGGCCGAGGAACCGCTGGGGGCGGGAACGGGAGAAATGAATGCAGACATGAGGATCGTCCGGCGCGGGTTGCATGGCTGTACCGGAGGCGGCGCGGGCGGTCGGGCCGGTACGGGAAACCCGGTATTTTACCCGGATGCCGGGACAGTAAGGGGGCCGGCGCCGTCCCCGGCCTACGACGCGGGGGGCGGGTTGTCCTGCCCGTCCAGCCGAGGCCGCAAGCCCGGATCCAGCGCCTCGCGCCCGTCGAACACGAAGCACGCGCCGTCGTAGCCTTCCCCGCCGGTTTCCTCGAAATATTTCAGGATGCCGCCCTCGAGCTGGTAGATGTGCTCGATGCCGGCCTGTTCCATGTAGATGGCCGCTTTTTCGCAGCGGATGCCGCCGGTGCAAAAGCTCACCACGGTCTTGCCGGCCAACTGGTCCCGGTTCGCCTGCACCGCCGCCGGGAACTGCGTGAAACGGGAGATCCGCCAGTCGAGCGCGCCCCGGAACGTGCCGTGGTCCACCTCGAAGGCATTGCGGGTGTCCAGCATGACGACTTCCCGCCCCTCGTCGTCATGGCCCTGCCGCAGCCAGCGGGCCAGGGTACGGGCCTCGACCGCTGGCGCCCGCCCCGCCTCGGGCCGGATGGCCGGGTGGTCCATGCGGATGATCTCGCGCTTGACCTTCACCAGCAGCTTGCGGAACGGCACCTGTGCCGACAGGCTTTCCTTGACCTCGATGCCGGCCAGCCGCCCGCCGAAGGCCGGGCCGTGGCGCAGCCAGTCCAGCCAGGCATCGATGCCCTGGCGCGTGCCGGCCAGGAACAGGTTGATGCCCTCCCGCGCCAACAGCACCGTGCCCTTCAGCCCGCACGCCAGCGCCTGGTCCCGCGCCGCGGCCTGCAGCGCGGGCAGGTCGTCCAGGGTCAGGAAACGGTAGGCGGCGATGTTGACGACGGCGGGCACGGCGAATCCAGGAAACGACAAGGCGCGATAGTTTACGCGCCGTCGTCCGGGGCCTCGAATTCGAGCTTGTGGAATCCGTAGCGCTCGGCCGTCATGTGGGCCAGGATGGCCACGGCGATCTCGGGCGGCGTGCGCGCGCCGATGCGCAGGCCCACCGGTCCGTGCAGCCGGGCCACGTCGTCCCGCGTCAGGTCGAACTCCACCAGCCGCTCGCGGCGCTTGGCCTGGTTGGCCCGCGAACCAATGGCGCCGACGTAGAACGCCTCGGACTTGAGCGCCTCCAGCAATGCCAGATCGTCCAGCTTGGGATCGTGGGTCAGCGCGACGATGGCCGTATGGCGGTCGGGACGCATCTCGGTCACGGTGTCGTCGGGCATGGTGGTCACCAGCTTCGCGCCCGGCACCTCCCAGCCCTGCGCGTATTCCTCGCGCGGATCGCAGACGATGACCTCGTAGTCCAGCGCCAGCGCCATCTGCGCCAGGTACTGCGACATCTGCCCCGCGCCGATGATCAGCAGGCGCCAGCTCGGCCCGTGGGTGGCGGCCAGCTCCGAGGCGGTCAGCGACAGCGTGTCGGCGCGGTCGCTGGCGGTTTCCAACGCGGCACGGCCGGTGGCCAGGTCCAGCCGGCGCAGCACCCGATGGCCCTGGGTCAGCTCGGCCAGCAGGTCTTCCACCCCGCTGTGGTCGGCCACGGGCTCCAGGACCAGTTCCAGCGTGCCGCCACAGGGCAGGCCGAAGCGCGTGGCCTCGTCGGCCGAAACGCCGTAGCGCACCACGCTGGGCACGTCCGTGGGCCATGCACCGGCGCGCGCCTTGTCCGACAGATCGTCCTCGATACAGCCGCCCGATACCGAGCCGGCGATCGAGCCGTCGCCGCGCACGGCCACCATCGCGCCGATGGGCCGGGGCGCCGAGCCCCAGGTGCGTGTCACCGTGCCCAGCACGACCTTGTGCCCTTCCCGCCGCCACTGGGCCAGGCGCCGCAGGACGTCCAGATCGACGTTGTCCATCGTCGTTGCCACTCCACGTCATTCTCAGGACGTCATGATAGTCCAGGCCCGCGCCGCGACCGCTACGCGCAGGCCTGTACCGCCGCGGACGGAAAGCGGCCGGCGCGGCTGACGCCGCCGATGGCGGGCCGCTGCAGCCGCTCGCCCAGCCACTGCGCCGTCCGCAGCACGGCATCCAGGTCGATGCCGGTGGCCACGCCCATGCGCTCGAGCATGTAGACGACGTCCTCGGTGGCGATGTTGCCGGTGGCCGCCGGGGCGAACGGGCAGCCGCCGAAACCGCCCGTGCTGGCGTCCAGGGCATCCACGCCCGCCTCCAGCGCCGCCAGCACGTTGGCGATGCCGGTATTGCGCGTATTGTGAAAATGGCAGCGCAGGCGCGCCCGCGGCGCCAGCGCGCGCGTGCCCGCCAGCAGCTCGCGCACCTGGGTCGGCACGCCGCAGCCTATGGTGTCGGCCAGCGCGATCTCGTCCGGCCGGGCCGGCAGCAGCGACTCCACCAGGGCCAGCACGCGCTGCGCGGGCACCTCGCCCTCGAAGGGGCAGCCGAAGGCGGCCCCGACCGTGACGGACGTGCGCATGCCGGCGGCCCGCGCGCCTTCCAGGATGGCCGAGGCGGCCGCGACCACGTCGGCCACGCCCGCGCCCTGGTTCTTGCGCGAGAAGGTCTCGCTGGCCACCACCACCACGTTGGCTTCGTCGCAGCCGGCCGCCCGCGCGCGCGCCAGGCCGGGTTCGTTCAGCACCAGGCCGATCAGCGACAGGCCGGGGCGGCGCTCGATGCCCGCCATGACGGCCTCGGCATCGGCCATCTGCGGCACCCGCTTCGGATTGACGAAGCTGGCCGCCTCGATCCGCCTGCCGCCGGCATCGGCGATGCGCCGGATCAGTTCGATCTTGTCCGCCGCCGGCAGCAGCACGCGCTCGTTCTGGATGCCGTCGCGCGGCGCGACGTCGATGATCTCCACGTGGCCGTCCATGCCGGGTCTCCTGGTGTCTGTGGTCGGGAAAAGTATAGCTTTGTCCGGACAAACTGGCATCCCGCTGCCGCCAACAGCCCCGGTCCGCCCACCAAGCCGCTACACTGGGACATGCGCGGCGCGAGACGGGCACCGGACGGTGCGGCCGGATGGGCGCCTCTTCCAGGAGCGAACGTCATGACGGCAGATTACACGGCATCCCTGCGCGACCGCGTCGTGCTGGTCACCGGCGGCACGCGCGGACTGGGACGCGAAATGGCGCTGGCGCTGGTGGCGGCGGGCGCGCGGGTCGCGATCACCGGCGCCCACGCCTCGGACGCCATGCACGAGACCATGGCGCAGGCCCAGGCCACGGCCGGCATCGGGCGCATGTTCGCCATCGTCGCCGACGTCACGCGCTTCGAGCACTGCGCGCGCGCCGTGGCCGAGATCCGAGACCATTTCGGTGCGCTGCACGTGCTGGTGAACAATGCGGGCATAGGCATGGGCGTCATCAGCGACACCTTCACCACCGAGCCCGCGCGCTTCTGGCAGACCGACCCGCAGGCCTGGCGTGCCATCATCGACACCAACATCAACGGCGCCTTCAACATGGCGCGCGCCGCCGCGCCCCTGATGGTGGCCCAGGGCTTTGGCAAGATCGTCAACATCTCGACCAGCGACCAGACCATGGTGCGCCGGGGCTATTCGCCCTACGGCCCGAGCAAGGCCGCGCTGGAGGCCGCCTCACGCATCTGGGCCCAGGACCTGGAAGGCACCGGCGTGGACGTGAACGTCTACCTGCCCGGCGGGGCCGCCGACACCGACTTCCTGCCCAGCGGCCCAAACAGGAAGGGCGCCGATGGCAGCCTGCTGCCCGCCTCCATCATGCGGCGCGGCATCCTGTGGCTGTGCTCGGATGCCTCCAACGGCCGCACCGGTGAACGCTACATCGCGCGGCTATGGAACGAATCGCTGCCGGCCGAACTGGCCGCCGAAGGCGCCCGCGCGCCGCACACGGACAAGCCGGCCATCATGTAGAGGCAGGCGCGCTAACGCCGGCGCTCGATCTCCATCCGGTAGCTGAAGCTGGCCGCCGGGTGCCAGTTGAACGAACAGATGACGCTGCCCGCCGCCGAGAAATAGTGGCGGATCAGGCACAGCGCGATCGCCTCGCGCTGGTCGCCCAGCAGCGGCCGCAGATGGGCCGGCATGGGTTCGGCGCGGATCTCCTGCGTGGCCCGCACGATGGATTCGCCCGCGCGGGCCTCGATATGGGCATAGAAGGGCCCCACGCAGCCGGGCAGCTCGGGGCCTATCCACGCCAGCCGCTCGGGCAGGAAGGAGCTGGTGCAGCAGATGGGCGCGCCGCCCCGCTCGGTCCAGCGCACGCTGTCCACCTGCAGCCAGCGGTCGCCCTCGCGCGCGCCCAGCATGGCCGCCGTGGCCGCGTCCAGCGCCACCAGGGTCGAGGCGCGGATCTCCACATGGGTGTCCAGCGCGTACTGGAACAGGTCGGACAGCGAGGCGATCGACTGCTGGTAGGCGCGCCGCGACCGCGACGCCAACACCACCGTCCCGATGCCCGCGCGGCGTTCGACCATGCCGTGTTCGACCAGGTGGGCCAGCGCGGCGCGTATCGTGTAGCGGCTGGCCTCGAACTCGCGGCACAGCTGGCCTTCGGTGGGGACGTGGCCGCCCACCGGGTAGATGCCGTGCTCGATGCGAGCCAGCAGCGCATCCAGGATCTGGCGGTAGCGGGGGCTGTCGCCGGGCGGTGTTTTCGGGTCTCGTGCTGCCGGCATGCCGCGGGGGATACGCAAGTTTCGGTGTAGGGGAAAAGTACCCGGGAAGATAGCACGCAGGGCGGGCGGCGCATGCGGAAAAGCGCCCGGCCATGCTAGTCTATGGGGTTGCTTTTCGCTTCCGGAGTCCGGAACGTTCCGGACTCCGACCTCAGGAGACTGGCATGTATCAGGACCTCGCCCTTTACATCGACGGCGAATTCATCCAAGGCGGCGACCGGCGCGAGCAGGACGTCGTCAACCCCGCCACCGGGGAAGTGCTCGGCAAGCTGCCCCACGCCTCGCGCGCGGATCTCGACCGCGCCCTCGCGGCGGCCCAGCGGGCCTTCGAAAGCTGGAAGAAAACCTCGCCCCTGGAGCGTTCGCGCATCCTGCGCAAGGTGGCCGAACTGGCGCGCGAGCGTGCCCAGCAGATCGGACACAACCTGACGCTGGACCAGGGCAAGCCGCTGGCCGAGGCCGTGGCCGAGATCATGACCTGCTCCGAGCACGCCGAATGGCACGCCGAGGAATGCCGCCGCATCTATGGCCGCGTGATCCCGCCGCGCAACCCCGCCGTGCGCCAGTTCGTCGTGCGCGAGCCGGTGGGCGTGTGCGCCGCGTTCACGCCCTGGAATTTCCCGTTCAACCAGGCCATCCGCAAGGTCTCGGCGGCCGTCGCCGCCGGCTGCACCATCATCCTGAAAGGCCCGGAAGACACGCCCAGTGCGGTGGTGGCCATGGCCCAGCTGTTCCACGACGCCGGACTGCCCCCGGGCGTGCTGAACATCGTCTGGGGTGTACCCAGCGAGATATCTTCCTACCTGATCGAATCGCCCATCGTGCGCAAGATCTCGTTCACCGGCTCGGTGCCGGTGGGCAAGCAGCTGTCGGCGCTGGCCGGTGCCCACATGAAGCGCACCACCATGGAGTTGGGCGGCCACTCGCCGGTATTGGTGTTCGACGACGCCGACGTCGAGCCGGCGGCCGAGATGCTGGCGCGCATGAAGATCCGCAACGCCGGCCAGGTGTGCATCTCGCCCACCCGCTTCTACGTCCAGGAAAAAGCCTACGACAAGTTCGTGGCGCGCTTCACCGATACCATCGCCTCCATCAAGGTCGGCGACGGCCTGGGCAA
This sequence comes from Pigmentiphaga sp. H8, assembly GCF_003854895.1. NCBI lineage: Bacteria > Pseudomonadati > Pseudomonadota > Betaproteobacteria > Burkholderiales > Alcaligenaceae > Pigmentiphaga > Pigmentiphaga sp. H8. The sequence goes on from NZ_CP033966.1 coordinate 4,759,695, forward strand.
GGGCGTGGAAATGGGTCCGCTGGCCCACGAGCGCCGGCTGATGGCCATGGAAACCTTCCTGGACGACGCCAGCCAGCGCGGCGGCCGCATCGTGACAGGCGGCTCGCGCATGGGCGAAAAAGGCAATTTCTTCTCGCCCGCGGTCGTGACCGACATCCCCGACGATTCCAAGCTGATGACCGAGGAACCCTTCGGCCCCATCGCCCCGGTCACGCGCTTCAAGACCACCGAGGAAGTGCTCAAGCGCGCCAATAGCCTGCCGTTCGGCCTGGCTTCCTACGTGTTCACGAACTCGCTGAAGACCGCGACCGCCGTGTCCAACGGCCTGGAAGCCGGGATGGTCAACATCAACCACTTCGGCGTCGCCCTGGCCGAAACGCCCTTCGGCGGCGTGAAGGACTCGGGCATAGGCAGCGAAGGCGGCGTCGAGACCTTCGACGGCTATCTCGTGACCAAGTTCATCACGCAGATCTGACGTTGCCACGGAGCGTCCCCGGCTCCCGGGGACGCATCCACCAGGCCAGCGCGGCGAAGCCCGCCAGCGCCCAGGCCGCCAGCCACGACAGCGATCCCGCCACGTCGGCCAGCGGCGCCCCCATCTGGTTCAGCCTGAGCGAGGCATCGATCCCGGCGGTGCTGGGAAAGATCCAGCGCACCGCCTGCAGCACGGGCGGCAGGCTTTCCACCGGCCACGCGAAGCCGGACAGGAAAGCGATGGGCAGCGACGTGAACAGCCATGCCTGCAAGGCCTGCTCGCGGTCCTTGAGCCAGGCGCCCAGCAGCGCCCCCGCCACGCTGACCGCCGGGGCATAGCACAGCAGCAGCACCAGCGCCCCCAGCGGATTGCCCCCGCGCGGGTAGTCCTGCAGCCAGAATATCCAGCCGAAGTAGACCAGCCCGGCGAACAGGCCGGCGGTGGAGAAGGCCAGCACGCGCCCCAGCCAGACCGCGGCCGGCGCCCGCAGGCGCCCGGCCTCGGCCCAGGTGCCGGCCAGCATCGCGACGCCCATCAGCAGCGTCTGCTGCATGATGATCAGCGCCACCGCCGGCACGACGTAGCTGCCATAGCCGCCGGTGGGATTGTAGAGAGCGACGGCACTGACGCCGACCGGACTGCGGCCGGCCATGGCCTGGGCCCGCCCCTGGCCGCGCGCGCTGCGCTGCGCGATTTCGATGCCGGCCGACACCGTGCCGATCACGGCGGTGAACCCGGTCATCACCGCCTTGTTGTAGAGCGCGTAGCTGCCGTTGGTGCTGACCACGACCGGCGCCGGCCGGCCGCGCAGCACGTTGCGCCTAAGGTCCCGGGTCAGCAGCGCGTAGCCTTCGATCTCGCCGCGCCACATCGCCTGCCTGGCGGTTTCCTCATCCCCGGTCACCATCGCCACACGCAGGTCGGGGCTGGCATCGGCGTAGCGCACGATCTGGCGCGACAGGCTGGAGTGGTCCAGGTCCACGATGGCCACCGGCACGCGTTGCAGGACCTCGGTGGCATAGGGCCAGGGATAGAAGAAGCCGTAGAAGACCGGCGCCAGCACGATCAGCAGCAGCGCGCCCTTGTCGCGCAGCAGTTCCGCCAGCGTGTCCCGCCAGGCGGCGGCCCAGCCGCGCGCGGCCATCAGCGGCCTCCCCAGCGCGCGGGCTCGGCCGCCACGCGGCACAACAGCCACGCGCCCGCCAGCGCAAGCAGCGCCGTGCCCACCGGCATCGACACGAAAGCCGGCAGCGACTGGCGCAGGGGCGCCGCCATCTGCAACTGCTCCACCTGCAGCCGTATGTAATGCGTATAGGGCAGCGCCAGCGCCCAGGCGCGCGCGCCGACCGGCATCGCGGCCAGCGGAAAGCCCATGCCGCTGAAGGCGAAGGCCGGCGCCGTCACGACGCCGGCCAGCGACAGCGCCGTGCGCAGGGACCGCGTCGCCAGCGCCGCGGCCGCGCCCATCGCGATCGACAAGGCCATGAAGGCCACCAGGGCCAGGGCCACCCACGGCAGGCTGCCGGGCGGATGCCAGCCCCGGCCCCAGGTCAGCCACAACAGTGCCGCCAGGCCCACGCCGGACAGCCCGGTCCACGGCCACGCGAGTTTGCCGGCCAGCGCGGCCAGGGCCGGCCCCGCCGCGATGCGCACGCCGCCGTCCGGAGCCGTCCCCGCCCCCGTGGCGGCCGCGAGCCAGGCGCCCACCGTTCGGTCGCGGATCTCCCGGCCCACGGCCCAGGCGCCCGCCGTCATGCCCAGGATATGCAGCAGCGCCGGAATCAGCGCGGCCGCCAGGAACTGTTCGTAGTTCAGGCTGGGGTTGAACAAGGCCAGCGAACCGGGCCGGATCGGCTCGGCGTTGACCGCCACCGCCCGCGCCGGCTCGCCCCGGCGATTGCGCGCCGCCATCTCGACGCCGGCCGACAGCGTCATGGCCACGGTCTGCACGTCGCGCAGGACCAGACCCGACACCGTGTAGAACTGGGCGTTGTGATACAGCGTGACGTGGCCGCTGGCCCCGCGCTTGATGTCGCGCGAGAAGTCGCGCTCGATCGCCACCACCGCGTACGTGTCGCCCCGCTCCATGCCGGCCCGCGCCTCGGCCAGGCTGGCGTCGCGCCGCGCGATGCGCAGGCCCGGCGCCGCCTCCAGCATGCGCGCGAGCTGGCGCGACAGGGCCGAATGATCGTCGTCCACGATGGCGATGGGCAGGCGCGTGGGGATGCCTGCCGAGAACATCCACCACAGCAGCAGCACGGCCAGCAGCGGCACCCAGCTGATCATGGCCAGTTCGCGCGGATGCCGGCGCAGCCAGGCGGCCTCCCGGCCCGCCGCGCGCAGGAAGACGCCGGACCGCGCCTGCCGCTTCGCGGACTTGCCGGCCGTATGCGAAGAAGGCCCGGCGGCCGCGCTCATGCCGTCACCGCACCAGCACGCTCATGCCCGGCCGCGCCCCGTCTATCGGCGCCTCCGGACGGGCCCGGACCTCGAAGGTGCGGACGTCGAATCCCTGGCTGGCGCGGGTGGTGCGCCAGGTGGCGAAGTCGGGCAGCACGGCCACGTAATAGACCTTGAAACGCGCGCGGCGCCGGTCCAGCGCCGGCAGTTCGGCCTCGAAGCTCGTCCCGGCGGCGAAGCGCGAAAGCCGGTCCTCGCGCACATTGATGGCCACCCACTGGTCGGCCAGATCGACCACGGTGGCCACCGCCACACCCTGCGGCGACAGCTCGCCGACCTTGGCATAGACCTTGGTGATCTCGCCAGCTACGGGGCTTTTCAGGTTGACCTCGGCTTCGGCCGCCTCGGCCTCGGCCAGCGCGCCGGCCACCTGCCGGGCCTGGCCCGCCGCGGCCTCCTTGTCCTCGGGCCGCGCGCCATCCAGCGCAAGCTGGTACTGCGCCCGCGCCGCCAGCGCCGCATCGCGCGAGGCATGGTAGTTGGCGCGCGCCTCGTCGCGCTTCTGCTCGGCCACCAGCCCCTCGCGCGCCAGGTTGTCCACGCGGCGGAACGAGACCTCGGCCAGGTCGGCCGCCGCCTGCGCGCGCTGCCAGTTCAGTTGCGCCATCGTGATCTCCTGCGGGCGCGCGCCGCGATCGGCCTTGGCCTGCACCGCCCGCGCCGCCGCCAGCGCCCCCTGGGCCTGGGCCATCTTGGCGGCGACCTCGGGGCTGTCCAGCCGCACCAGCAGCGAACCGCGCTCCACCCGGTCGCCTTCCCTGACCGCCACCTCGGCCACGCGCGCCGAAATCTTGGCGGCGACGTCGGTTTCCTGGGCCTCCATGTAGCCCTGGAACTGCTCGGGCGCGGGCCGCGACGCGCGCCAGAACCCATAGGCGACGACGGCCAGCGCCAGCACGCCGGCAACGGCGATGGCGAGAGTGGATTTTCTTGCGCTCATGGCAGCTCGGTCTCGTTGTCGTCAGGGGCCGCGGGCGGGATCGGCGACCACGGCCGCCAGCGGCAGGCGCACGTCCGCCCGTTCGATGTAGCGCGGCAGCTCGCCGCTCAGTCCGCTCGCCTCCAGCAGCTCGGCCAGGGACTGGATGTAGTCGTAGGCGGCCTGCGCTCTTTCGGTCTGCACCTTGGCGCGGTTGGTCTCGGCATCGATCAGGTCGGTGGCGGTGCTGACGCCTTCGCGCAACCCGCTGGTGCGCAGGCGCACCACCTCGTCGGCCAATTCCACGCTGGCGCCGGTCGCCAGGAACTGGCGGCGCGCCTGGTCCACCGCACGCCACTTGCTTTCCACCAGCAGGCTGATGTCCTGCCGCGCCTGGGCCTCGGTCAATTGGGCCTGGAGGACGGTCTTGTCGCTGGCGGCGTCCAGCGACGGCCGGTCGAGCGAATCCCACAGCGTCCAGCGCACGCCCAGGCCCACCAGCCAGCTACCGTTCTCGCTGCGGATCTGGTGCCCGCCGAAGGCGAACACCTGCGGCCGCCGGGTGGCGGTCTCCACCGCATGCAGCTGGCGTGCCTGCTCTTCCTTGGCCGCGACCTTGCCCAGCGCGGGGTGGCCGTGCATCGCGGCATCCAGGAAGTACGGCAGCGGCTCGATGGCCTGGGTCAGGATGAACAGCGGCGTCGACGGCCGCACGGCCTCGTCCATGCGCAGCGTGCGGCCCAGCGCGACCTGCGCCAGTTCCAGCGTGTCCTGCGCTTTGCGCTCCTCGCGCCGCGCATCCTCCAGCGCGACGCGCGCCTGCAACCGATCGACGCGGGCGATGGTGCCTTCGGCCATCATGCGCTCGGCGGCGCGGTCGTGTTCGCCGATGGCCCGCAGGGCCTCGCGGCGGAGGTCCCATGCGCGGGCGGCGAGTTGCGCGGCGAAATAGCGCTTGGCCAGCGTGGTCTGTACCTCGTAGCCGGCCTGGGTCGCGTCCGCGCGCGCCTCGTCGGCCTGGGCATGGACCAGGCCGCGCGCCGCGTCGGTGGCCCCGCCCAGATAGAGCGGCCAGATGCCGATCAGGGATTTGTTGGTCAGGGACCCGTGCCGTTCCAGCTCCACGTTGGAAGGCAGGGGCAGCGGAATGCCGAGGTTGTTCAGCCCGGACAGGCTGAGATTGGCGTTGGCCTCGTAGCGGATGTGCGAGGCGGACACGCTAAGCGAAGGCCCGCCCAGGTTGCGCACGCCTTCGAGCTGGAGTTCCTTGCTTTGGACCGCCGCCCGCGCCGCGCCCAGCTTGTCGGACCGCGCCAGCACCTGCTGCTGCGCCGCCTGGAAACTCAAGGCGGGCAGCGCCTGGGCCGCCGCGCCCGCGTGCAGGACGACGGCCACCCCGGCCATGGCCCCGCGCACTGCCCACCGCCGCGGCTCACCCGTGCCCGAACGGAACTGCCAACCCCTGGACGTCGACGCATGCACGGATCCCGTCCCCCGAAAAGAACGGCGGGGCCGGACATCCCCCGCCAGCCGCGCCTGTTGGGGACATGATAAAGAAAACAGGCCAATAGTGCGCATCTTGCGCATCACATCGCCGACAGTCCTCCATCGACCAGCACGTGGGTCCCGGTCATGAACGAGGCCTCGTCCGAGGCCAGCCACAGCACCGGCCAGGCGATCTCCTCGGGTGCCGCCCAGCGCCGCAGCAGGGACGTGTCGCTGCGCTCGCCCTTCAATTGCTCGACCGCCTTGCCGCGCGCCTGGGCCCGGCCCACGTGGAACTCGGTCAGCGTCGATCCCGGGCACACGGCGTTGACGCGCACGCCGTATGGCGCTTCCTCGAACGCCAGCGTGCGGGTCATCGCCAGCAGGCCGGCCTTGGTCGCGTCGTAGATGCCCATGCCCGCCCTGCCCGTCACCGCATAGCACGACGAGACGATCACCACGCTCCCCTTGCCCGACTCGCGCAGCGCGGGCAGCGCGGCACGGCAGTAGTTGGCCGTGCCGATCAGGTTGACATCCACCATGGCGCGCCACTCCTCGGGCCGGGCCGTGGACAAGGGCGAGTAGTTGCGCATGGCCGCGTTGCAGACCAGGACGTCCAGCCCGCCCCAGGTCCGCCCGGCCAGCTCGGCCGCGCCTGGCGCCGCGTCCTCGTCGGCCACGTCGGCGGCCAGGTATTCGACCCGGGCCCGCGGGTACTGCTCGCGCAGCGCGGCGGCGGTGCGCGCCAGCGCGTCGGCATCGCGGTCCACCAGCAGCACCGCCGCGCCTTCCTGGCAGAAGACCCGAGCGATGGCGGCGCCTATGCCCGCGCCGCCGCCGGTGATCAGGGCCCTGCGTTCGGCAAGTCTGGCCATGGCTCAACCCGCCTTGGCGCCGGTGGCCTTGATGACCTTGCCCCAGCGTTCCACTTCGGTCCGTATCCAGGCGCCGAACTGTTCCGGCGTGTTGGCCACGACCTCGAACTCCATGTCGCGCAGCTTCTGCTGCACGTCGGGCATGTGCAGGACCTTCACGATCTCCTTGTTGTAGCGGTCGATGATGGGGCGCGGCGTGCCTGCCGGCGCCAGGAAGCCTATCCACGACGTGGCGACGAAATGGGGATAGCCCGACTCGATCATGGTCGGGATGCCTGGCGTGCTGGCGAAGCGCTTCTCGCCCGTCGAGGCCAGCAGCTTGAGCCGCCCTTCCTTCACGTACTGCTGGACGTTGCCGGGCACCATGAAAGCCGCCTGCACGTTGCCCGCCACCAGGTCGACCAGCGCCGGCGAGGCGCCGCGATAGGGCACGTGCGTGGCGCCCAGCCCCGAGGCCTCGTTCAGCATTTCCATGGTCAGGTGCGAGGCGCTGCCCGTGGCCACCGATCCGTACGACAGCTTGCCCGGATGGGCCTTGGACCAGGCCACCAGATCGGCCACGCTCTTGACCGGCAGTCCCGGGTTGACCACCAGGTACTGCGGCGAGCTGACCGCGAGCGTGATCGGCGCCAGGTCGGTCACGGGGTCGTAAGGCATGTTGTCGAACAGCGTCTTGTTGATGGCGATGGGCCCGTTGTAGCCCACCAGCAGCGTGTAGCCGTCCGGCGGCGACTTGGCCACCAGGTCGGCGCCGATGTTGCCGCCGGCGCCCGGCTTGTTCTCGACGATGACGGGCTGCCCGAGTATGCCCTCGAGCTTGGACGCGACCAGCCGTCCCAGCACGTCGTTGGTGCTGCCCACGATGGGCACGATGATGCGCACCGGCTTGGTGGGCGCCCATTCCTCGGCGGCCACGGCCGCCGGGACGACGGAACAGACGGCCAGCGCACAGGCCGCGTTGCGTAGCAATGCTTGCATGAAAGTCTCCTTACCCTCTCGTTCTTGAAGCGGCCGGCTTGGCCTTGACCGCATGGCTACACGCTGTAGACCGGCTCGTTCAGGCCGTCCGCCAGGTGTCTCTTGGCCCACTCCATCGGATCGGCGGCACGGTCCAGCAGGACGCCGGCGGCGCGCACGCGCTGCGCCGCGCCGTCCAGCGCCGGCGGTTCCGAACCGTTGGCCAGGCCCACCGCGGCTTCGTGCAGCATGCGGCGCGCCATGACGATGGCGCGATCCGTGGGCAGCAGCCGTTCGGCCTCGTGGTCCTGGATGGGTCCCATGCTTTCCTGCAGCGACGCGTCCTGCATGGCGAAGCCGAACACGCCGCTGTACGCGCGCTTCTCTTTCTGCGCCACGCGATCGATCAAGTAGTCGTTGTCCTTGTTGGCGAGCGGGCGGAAGGTGACGGGATCGCAGGGCGCGTGGATGCCCCGGCCCGCGTCCAGGTCCGCGCGCTCCTGCTCGGACAGCGGCTTGTCGGGATGGAAATTGATGCTCCAGGCCCAGCAGTTGTGGTCATCGATGGGTACCCAGACGTGGCCGCCCAGGGCATGGTCGCCGAATGGCGGAATCAGCGTGAACCACGGGAACAGCCACTGGGTGATGCGCCAGTAGTACGAATCCGGTTCGCCGTTGCGGCGGCCGTACAGCGACAGGCCGAAATCGTTCTTCTCGATGTCGAACACGACGTTGCCGTCGGCCTTGATGTAGTCGTTGGCCTTGGTGCCCTGGTGCAGCGGATCCACGTCGACCTCGTAGCGGTGCACGTACGACACGTGGCTGGTGTCGATGCCGCCTTCCATGGCCTGCAGGTAATTGGATTCCTGCAGCCGCTTGGACACGTAGATGTGGCTTTCCGGCAGGCCGCACCATTCGACCTCGGGCAGGCTGGGCTGGGTTTCGGGCGGACCCATGTAGGCCCAGACGACGGAGCCGCGCTCGATGCACGGATAGGCCTTGATACCCATGCGGCTGCAGCTTTGCGGCGCCGACGGCACGTCCACGCATTCGCCCAGGCGGTTGAACTTCAGGCCGTGATAAGCGCAGCGGATGCCGTCCTCTTCGTTGCGGCCAAAGTACAGCGACACGCCGCGGTGCGAACAGAACTCGTCGATCAGCCCCACCTGCCCGCTGCTGTCGCGGAACGCCAGCAGCTTCTCGCCCATGATCTGGACCCGCACCGGCGGGCAGTCGGGCTCGGCGATCTCGTTCGATTTCAGGATGGGGACCCAGTAGCGCCGCAGCAGATTGCCCATGGGCGTGCCCGGGCCGGTGCGCACCAGGATTTCCGAGGTTTCCTTGTTCATAACTCCACTTTCTCCTGCCGGGAATGTCCGTTCTATGATAATTGAGTCCATTCTACGGACATAAAACGGATTGTCAACGGGTACGCGGCAGCAGAACCCGGCGGCGGCTCGGCTACGATGTCGGGCTCGATGGACAGAGACGAATGAGGAAAGGCGTGGCGGAAACCGAGAAACCGGGCGAAAGCGTGCGGGCCGTGGACCGGGCCCTGGAGATCCTGCTGGCCTTCACGGCCACGGACTACGAGCTGACGGTGGGGCAGTTGCTCAAGCGCGTGGACCTGAGCCGGCCCACGCTGTACCGCCTGCTGTACACGCTGGAACAATGCGGCTTCGTGGTGTCGGAGGGCGATCCGCAGAAATTCCGCCTGGGACCCGCCGTGGGCCAGCTCGCCCACGTCTGGACCTCCAGCCTGGACCTGAGCGCACTGGCGGCGCCGCCGATGCAGCGGCTGCGCGAGCAGACCGGCGAGACCGTCGCCCTGTTCCTGCTGCAAGGCGGCGACCGGCTCTGCATCGCCGAACTGCCCAGCCCCCAGCCCCTGAGTTTCAAGCGCGGCATCGGCTATCGGGAACGGATCTCGGTGGGCGCCAGCGGCCGGGCCATCCTGGCCAACATCGGACAGGGCGACGAGGACCGGCGCCGCTACGCGGCCGAGCGTGGCCTGGACATCGCGCAGCCGGCCGAGGACCTGGACATGGTGAAGCAGCGGGGCTATGCCGTCAGCAGGGACGAACTGATACAGGGCGCGGTGGCGATCGCCGCGCCGTTCTTCGACCGCAGCGGCCAGGTGGCGGGCTCGCTGGGCGTGTTCGGCCCCGGCGCCCGGCTGCCCGCCGAGCGCATCAAAGAATTCGGAGAACGCGTGATGCGGGAAGCCGCCGAACTGTCGCGCACGCTGGGCAGCCGGACGGCGCCCTGAGCGTGGCGGATCAGGCCCGCCGCGCGGGCGTGGCGGCCGCGCGCGCGGCCGCCAGCCGCTGCGGGTCCTGCGCCCGCAGCCGGACGTCCGGGCCCAGCCCGCTCACGTCCACGAACTGGAAACGGCGCGCCTGGTCCAGGTCCTCGATCAACGGCAGGCGCGCCATGCCCGCGCCCTCGCCCAACAGCACGGGCGCCATGTAGACCAGCAGTTCATCCACGCAGCCGGCCTGCAGCAAGGCGCCGGTCAGCACCGCGCCGGCCTCGGCATGGACTTCGTTGATGTCGTGCTGCCCCAGCCAGCGCATGACGCCGGGCAGGTCGACCCGGCCATCCGCGCCCGGCAGGCAGATGACGCGCGCGTTGCGCGCCGCCAGGTCGGCGGCGCGGCCGGCATCCTCGCGCGCCGTGAAGATCCAGGTTTCCGCGCCATCGAGCAGGCGCGCGCCGGCCGGCATGCGCAGATGCGTATCCAGCACGATCTTGCGCGGCGGGCGCGTGGTCGCCACATGGCGCACGTCCAGGCGGGGATCGTCGGCCAGCACGGTGCCGATGCCGGTCAGCACGGCGCAGCTGCGCGCGCGCCAATGGTGGCCGTCGGCCCTGGCGGCCTGGCCGGTAATCCATTGCGACCGGCCGTTGGGCAGCGCGCTGCGCCCATCCAGCGACGCCGCCATCTTGGCCCAGAGCCAGGGCGTGCCGCGGCTCATGCGGGAGACGAAGCCGACGTTCAGCGCCAGCGCCTCGTCCAGGCACACGCCTGCGGTGACGGCGATGCCCGCGGCGCGCAGCCGCGCCAGGCCTTCGCCGTTGACGCGCGGATTGGGATCGCCCATCGCCACGACGACCCGCGCCGGCGCGGCGGCGACGAGCGCGTCGACGCAAGGCGGCGTACGGCCATGGTGGCTGCACGGCTCCAGCGTGACGTAGACGGTGGCGCCTTCCACGGAAAGGCCGCGCGCCTGCGCGTCGCGCAGCGCCCGGACCTCGGCATGCGGCCCGCCCACGGGCTGGGTCGCGCCCTCGCCCAGGATCTGGCCGTCGCGCACGATGACGCAGCCCACGCGTGGGTTCGGTGAAGTCGTGTACAGAACGCCGTCGGCCAGCGACAGCGCGCGCCGCATCCAGGCGGCATCCTCGGGACGTTCGGCGATCTTGGCGCTCATCGGCGATCAGGATTTCGTGGCGGGAGGCCGGGGCCCCTGGATCTCTCGCACGACGTCGGTGAATTCGTCCACGTCCTCGAAGCTTTTGTAGACCGAGGCAAAACGGATGTAGGCGATCTTGTCGAGCTTCTTGAGTTCCTGCATGACCAGTTCGCCCACGCGCTCGGACGGTACCTCGCGCAGGCCGCTGGTCATCAGGGCTTCCTCGATGCGGGTAACGGCGGCTTCCACCGCGTCGGCGCTGACGGCCCGCTTGCGCAGCGCCAGCATCAGGCTGCCGCGCAGCTTGCCCTGGTCGTACTCCGACCGGCTGCCATTGCGCTTGACCACCGCCGGCAGCGACAGCTCCACCCGCTCGTAGGTCGTGAAGCGTCGATCGCAATGCGTGCAGCGGCGGCGCCGGCGAATGGCGCTGCCTTCTTCCAACACCCGGGTGTCCATCACCTGGGTGTCCTCATGGCGACAGAAAGGACACTTCATGTATGGTCCTCGATCCTCTGCAACCTAGAACACCCCCTCCAGGGCGCCGCGGATCCGGCTTTGCCGGTCCGCCAGCGCCGCCCCCTTGAGGGGGCGCCCGAAGGGCGTAGGGGGTGGGCCCTCCTACCCACCGTAGACCGGGAACTTCGCGGTCAGGGCGTTGACGCGCTCGCGCACGGCCGCGATGTTGGCCTCGTCGCGCGGGTTGTCCAGCACGTCGGCGATGAGGTTGGCGGTCAGGCGGGCCTCGTCTTCCTTGAAGCCGCGCGTGGTCATGGCCGGCGAGCCGACACGCACGCCGCTGGTGACGAAGGGCTTTTCCGGATCGTTCGGAATGGCGTTCTTGTTGACCGTGATGTGGGCCTGGCCCAGCGCCAGTTCGGCGTCCTTGCCCGTGATGCCCTTGGCGCGCAGGTCCACCAGCATGACGTGGCTTTCGGTGCGTCCCGACACGATGCGCAGGCCGCGCTCGACCAGCGTCTCGGCCATCACCTTGGCGTTGGCCACGACCTGGGCGGCGTACTGCTTGAACGAGGGATCCAGCGCTTCCTTGAAGGCTACGGCCTTGGCGGCGATGACGTGCTCGAGCGGGCCGCCCTGGATGCCCGGGAAGATGGCGGAATTGACGGCCTTCTCGAACTCGGCCTTGCACATGATCAGGCCGCCGCGCGGGCCGCGCAGCGACTTGTGCGTGGTCGAGGTGACGAAATCGGCGTGCGGGACCGGGTTGGGGTAGGCGCCACCGGCGACCAGGCCGGCGTAGTGGGCGATGTCCACCATGAACAGCGCGCCGTTGGCCTTGGCGATCTGGGCGAAACGGGCGAAGTCGATGCGCAGCGCATAGGCCGAGGCGCCGGCCACGATCAGCTTGGGCTTGTGCTCGGCGGCCAGGCGCGCGACCTGGTCGTAATCGATTTCCTCCTGGGCGTTCAGGCCGTAGGACAGGAAGTTGTACAGCTTGCCCGAGGCATTGACCGGCGAGCCGTGCGTCAGGTGGCCGCCCTCGGCCAGGCTCATGCCCAGCACCGTATCGCCGGGCTTGAGCACGGCCATGTACACGCCCTGGTTGGCCTGCGAGCCCGAATTGGGCTGCACGTTCACGGCATCGGCGCCGAAGATCTGCTTGGCGCGGTCGATGGCCAACTGCTCGACGATGTCCACGAACTCGCAGCCGCCGTAATAGCGCTTGCCGGGATAGCCTTCGGCGTACTTGTTGGTGAGCTGCGTGCCCTGGGCCTGCATGACGGCGGGGCTGGCGTAGTTTTCCGAGGCGATCAGCTCGATGTGCTGTTCCTGGCGCTGGTTTTCCAGCTCGATGGCGGACCAGAGTTCGGGATCGGCCTGGGCGATGGTGCGGTTGCGGTCGAACATGACGGTTTCCTTCCTGTGCAGAACGGGGGCCAACCGACGGGTTCAAAGCGACGGCCAGCCGATATGACGGAAACCGCGCCACATCGTCCTGCTGCGCCTGCGCGGCAGGGCAGCCGAAACGAAAGACGGCGTGACGCGATCTACGAATCTGCCTAACGGCTGCCCAGGCGAACGGCGGGCGGCGCGGCCGCGCCCCGGATGGGACGAACCGAACCGCCGGAACCCTGCGCTTCCTTGTGGTAAACCCACCTAGGCCCCAGGCCTAGAGTCGCCAGTCACGCAGGGTGAAGGCAAGGAGTAGTTTACCCCAGACTGGCGCGCCCCGGCACCGGTCTGCGCGGCGGCGCAACATGGGCTATCGTGGCAGCCTGACCGCGACCGACAACCGACTTCCAGGACTCTCCCGATGAAGCACCGCATCCTGCAGATCGCCTCCATCACGCCCGCCGTCGACGCCCGCCTGGCGCGCGACTACGACGTGGCGCCCCTGTGGAAACAGGCCGATCCCGCCGCCTTCCTGGCCGAGCACGGCGCCGGGTTCGAAGGCATCGCGATCCACGTGCGGGACGCCTGCGGCGCCGACATCCTGACCGCCCTGCCCAACGCCCGCGTCATCGCCAACTTCGGCGTGGGCTACGACCGGATAGACATCGACACCGCCAGGCGCCAGGGCATGCAGATCAGCAACACCCCGGAAGTGCTGGACGGCTGCGTCGCCGACCTGGCCATGGGGCTGGCGATCGACGCGGCGCGCGGCATTTCCGTCACCACCCGCTTCGTGCGGGCCGGCGGCTGGAAAACCGGCCAGCGTCCGCTGATGACGCGCGTCCACGGCAAGAACATGGGCCTGCTGGGCTTCGGCGGCATCGGCCAGGCCATCGGCCGGCGCGCCGCCGGCTTCGACATGGACGTGCGCTACCACACGCGCCGCCCGGTCGCCGGGTCCCCCTACCGGCACGAGCCCTCGCTGGTGGAACTGGCCCGGTGGGCTGATTTCCTGGTGGTGGCCTGCCCCGGCGGCGCGGCCACCCGCCACCTGGTGAACGCCGAAGTCATGGAGGCCCTGGGCCCGTCCGGCATTCTGGTCAACATCGCGCGCGGCAGCGTGGTGGACGAGGCCGCGCTGGTGCAGGCGCTGCAGGCCGGCCGCCTGGGCGGCGCGGGGCTGGACGTGTTCGAGCACGAGCCCGACGTCCCCCAGGCCTTGCTGGAGATGGACAACGTGGTGGCGGTCTCGCACATCGCCGGCTTCACCCGCGAATCGCGGGCGGACATGGAAGCCCGCGTGTGCGACAACCTGGATGCGTATTTCCGCACCGGGCAGGTGTTGAACCCGGTTCCCTAAAGCTCCATCAACTGCCGCGCGTCGGCCTGCCCACGCGCGGATTCACCCTCCCAGGTCTCGGACGCGGACCAGCGCTGGTCCAGGATGACTTCGACACCGCTCAGGTTGCCGGCATCCTGGATGGTGGTCATCAGCACTTCGAGAATGCGGCGGGTATTGACCGAAAAAGAACGAAGGTGCCGGGTGGTCAGGCATATTTCCCGCGAAATGCGGGGTTCGCATAACTCCCGGAACTTCAGTTCATTGAGTGGTCCCGCCTGGGCGGCCAGCGCCGGCACCACCGAGATTTTCCCGCCCAAGCCCAGCATGGCGTAAAGGGAATGGGTACTGGACACGTTGTCGTGCAGCTGGGCCCTGTCGTGCAGGCCCAGTTCCGGGTAGTTCTCCAGGAAGGCGCCGATGCCGGTGTCTCCCGTCAGCCCGATGTAGTCGTACTGCGCCAGGTCCGACCACTTGATCGGACCATTGGTACAGGCCAAGGGGTGGTCGTTGGGAAAGATCACGCCGAACGGGTCGGCCAGCATGGGCACGTAATTGAGCTCGGGATAGTTGTTGAGGCGGCTGCACAGGCCGAAATCGACGTCGCCGTCGAGCACGGCCCGCTCGATCTTGTCCGACCCGCCGTCGCGCACCGAAACGGTGATGGCGGGATAGGCCCGCCGAAACGCCGCCAGCGCCGGGGTCAGGATGTGCATGATCATCGACGGCGCGGCGGCGATGCGCACGTGCCCCCGCTGGCTCTTGGCGATGGCCTGGAGATCCCCGATGGCGCTGTCGAAGTCCCGCAGGATGCGCTCGGCCACGGCCTTGAAGCGGACGGCATCGTCAGTCAGGACCACGCGCCGCGTCGTGCGGTCGAACAGCTTCAGCCCGACCGCTTCCTCGAACTGCTGGATGGTGGCGGTCAGGGACGATTGCGTATGGAACAGCCGCGCGGCGGCCAGGGTGAACGAACCGGTTTCGGCAATGGCGACGAAACACCGCAGGTGACGCAGGGAAATCTTTCTCATGATGGCGAGCCTTCGAAAGACACCGCTCGAACAACCCTGGACGTGTTGCAGCGCGGTATTCGCGCCGGGCTCCCGCCGTGCGGCGTGGGCGGATCAGGTCTGGCCCGCCGTGACCGCCGTCTCGAAGCGATCGAAGAATTCTCCTGCGAGCTTCCTGGCGACTCCTTCGATCAATCTTGCTCCCACCTGGGCCAACTTTCCTGCGACCTGAGCCTGGGCATCATAGGCCAGGCGCGTACCGCCGTCAGCGGGGTCCAGCACCACATCGGCGCCGCCTTTTGCCAGGCCCGCCGCCCCGCCGCTGCCTTCGAACACCAGCCGGCAACGCGCCGGCGCCTGCGCGTCGGCGATGGTGAAGGTTCCCGAGAACCGCGCCTTGACGGGGCCGATGGCCATCACGACCACGGCCCGGTAGCGGGTGTCGTCCTCGCGCTCGACCGATACGCAGCCGGGTATGCACTGCTGCAGGATGGCCGGGTCGAACAGGCTTTCCCAGGCGGTCTGCCGATCGACGGCCAGTTGCCGTTCTCCGGTGATGTTCATGAATGGAATGTCCTTGAGGGGGTTTCGGATTCAGCCGGCCTTGGCCAGCCGGTCGCGCGCCATTTCGGTGGCCTTGACGATGCCGGCATAACCGGTGCAGCGGCACAGGTTCCCGGCCAGTTGGTCGCGGATCTGGTGTTCCGATGCGCAGCAGCCGCGCGCCAGCGCATCGCGCACCATGATGACCATGCCGGGCGTGCAGAAGCCGCATTGCAGTCCATGCGCCTCGGAAAAGCATTCGCGGATGACCGCCATCGCGGCATCGTCCTCGAAGCCTTCGATGGTCCTCACCGACCGGCCGTCGACCGCGGCCGCCAGCGTGATGCAGGCCCGCACGGGCTCGCCGTCCACCAGCACCGAACAGGCGCCGCACACGCCGTGCTCACAGCCCAGATGGGTGCCGGTCAGGCCGCAGTGGTCGCGGACGAAATCGGCCAGCGTCATGCGGTCCTCGACCTCGCCCGCCACCGGCGCACCGTTCACTGTCAATGCAAGCTTCATGTCTGCTCCTGCAAGCGCGCGCACGCGCGTACGACCATGGTCCGATGCAGATGGAACTCGTAGGACGACGCGGCCAACCCCGTAGCGTCCCGCACGTCCGCGTCCACCACCTGCCCGAGCTGCCGCGGATCGACCCGATCCCCTTCGGCCAGCAACGCCGATACGCGCCCCAGCCGGCACGGCTTGTCTCCCGCCGCACCCAGCGCCACCTCGGCCAGTTCCCGAGCCGGATCGCGTACGACGGCCGCGATGGAATGGGCGAACTCGCCCGACTTCCGGCAGAACTTCTGATAGCTCCACCGAGCCAGATCGGACAGGACGGGCACGGTCACGCCGACGAGGATCTCGTCCGGCCGCAGCGCGGTCTCCATCAATCCGAGCTGGAATCGCGCCAACGGCAGCCGGCGCTCGCCGCCGGTGCCGCGGATGACGGTTTCGGCCCCCAGCGCCAGCAGCGCCGTGGGCCAGTCCGCCGCGGGATCGGCGTGGGCCAGACTGCCGCCCAGCGTGCCGCGGTTGCGCACCGAACGAAAGGCAATGCCGCCGGCCACGTGCCGCAGGTAGCCGCGCGACGGATCCTCGATCCTGCCGTCCTCGATCATGGCGTGCGTGACGCCCGCACCGATGAACACGCGATCGTCCTCGGCCGCGCTGCGCCGCAGTTCGGCCAGTCCGGAGATGTCGATCATGGTGTCCGCCAGCGTCAGGCGCAGGTTCATCATGGGCACCAGCGACTGGCCGCCGGCCAGGAAGCGGGAGGTCTCGCCGCCGGCCGCCAGCGCCTCGTCCAGGGTCGCGGCGCGGCGATAGGAAAACGGCGCGGCCTTCATTGCACCACCTCGCCTTCCCGATGCGCGCGGGTTGCGCTCGGCGTGCCTTCGGCTGCCGCGACGATGGCGGCCCGCACGCGCTGCGGCGTCATGGGCGTTTCGTTCAGCTCGGCGCCCAGGCCGCGCAGCGCGTCGCGCACCGCGTTGGCGATCGCGGCCGGCGGCGGGATGGCGCCGCCCTCGCCCATGCCTTTCATGCCGTACTCGGTGTGCGGCGTGGGCGTCACCATGTGGCCGATCTTGATGGGCGGCGCCTCGGGCGCGCCCGGCATCAGGTAATCGCCCAGCGTCGTCGCCAGCGGCTGTCCATTCTCGTCATAAGGGATCTCTTCGTACAGCGCCGTGCCTATGCCCTGCACGATGCCGCCGATGATCTGGCCGTCGACGATCATGGGATTGACCACGGTGCCGCAGTCCTCGACGCAGGCGTAGTCCAACAGATCGATCTTGCCCGTATCCGGGTCCACGGCCACCACGGCCGCATGCGTCGCATAGGTGAACACACCGGTGTCGACCTGCGGCTCGTAGGTCGTCGTCACGTCGAGCAGGGGCTCCATGCCCGGCGGCAGCGCCTCCTGCCGCAGATGCGCGATGCGGCCGATCTCGTCGAAGCCCATCGACCCTTCGGGCCCGTGCACGCGTTCGTCCTCGAAGCGCAGCGCCTCGGCTTCGCACTTCATGGCGTACGCGGCGATAGCCGCCATCTTGGCGCGCAGCAGCCGGCACGCCCGGGCCACCGCGCCCCCAGACATGACCATGCTGCGCGAAGCGAAGGTCCCCATGCCGAACGGCGAGACCTGGGTGTCGCCATGCCGGACCGACACGCGGGCCGGATCGATGCTCAATTCGTGATGGGCGATCTGCGACAAGGCCGTCTCCAGGCCCTGTCCATGCGACACGATGCCCACCATCAGCATCAGCGATCCGTCGGGCATCATCCGCGCCGTGGCCGACTCGTAGCCCGGGATCACCGGCGTGCCGCGCGAGACCCATTCGCCGCAGCCGTGCGCGGTCTGCTCGGTGAACGCCGCAAAGCCCACGCCAATCAGGCGGCCGTCGGCTTCGCCCTGCTTCTGGCGCGCCCGCACCCCGGCCAGCTCGATCAACCCGGCGGCACGCCGCACCGACTCGCCGTAGTTGCCGGTGTCGAAGAGCAGATTGGTGATGGACCGGTACGGCATGGCGTGCTCGGGCACCATGTTTTCCACACGCACCTCCCAGGGCTCGCGGCCCACGGCGTGGGCGATTTCGTCGATGGTGCGCTCGATGGTGAAACAGGCGGCCGGGCGCGCCACGCCTCGATATGCGCCTATGGGCGACTTGTTTGTGGCCACGGTATAGCTGCGGCAACGATAGCTGGGCACGTCATAGGGGCCGGGGATGTTCTTGGCAACCATGCCCGTCTCCATGAAAGGGCTGTTGGGCCAGTGCGAATAAGCCCCGGCATCCACATAGACCTCCACGTCCAGGCCCAGGATGCGGCCGCGTGCGTCGGCGTAGGCCTTCACCTTGTGATGATGCTCGCGGCAATGGATGGCGCTCAGCAGGTGCTCCCGCTTGTCGTCCAGCCAGCGGACCGGCCGCTTGAGCTTGAGCGCCAGCGCCGCCACCATCAGCTCTTCCGGATACAGCACGCGCTTGGCGCCAAAGCCGCCGCCCATGTCGGGCGAGATCAGACGCAACCGCCGCTCCTCGATACCCAGCACCTGCGCCATACCGACCCGCGTCTGGTGCGGCGACTGGCTGCCCGTGTAGACGCACAGTTCGTCCAGCCGGTCGTCCCACACCGCCAGGATGGCGCGTCCTTCCAGCGGCACGGCGGACTGGCGGTTCATCCGGTATTCGCGCTCGATCACCACCGCGGCCTCGCGCCGCGCGGCCGCCAGGTCGCCGAACTCGGCGTCGCGCGCCACGTACACGTTGTCGCCCCATTCCTCGCGGATCAGGGGCGCGCCGGGCAGCGTGGCCGCGACGGTATCGACCACGGCCGGCAGTTCCTCGATGTCGACCAGCACCGAGTCGGCGATGTCCTCGGCCATCGCCCGTGTGGGCGCGATCGCCATCGCCACCGGCTCGCCGGCGAAGCGGACGCGATCGGTGGCCAGGGCCGGATGCTCGGAATACTTGAAGCCGTCGATCTTGGGGACCGCCACGATGGGCTTGACGGCGGGAAAATCCCTGGCGGTGAACACCTGGTCGCGGTACTCGTCGGGAATGACGATGCCGCGCACGATGCCGTGGGCGCTGGAACTGCGCACGAACGCGACCTCCAGCATGCCCGGCACGCGGATGTCGCCGACGAACTGCCCACGCCCCCGCAGATGGCGCCAGTCCTCCCGGCGGCGCAGGCGCGCCCCGATCCCCTTTGCCGTCGCCGTGGACGAGCCGCTCGCATCCTTGTCGGTCATCAGTCGCGCTCCAGTCCCATGTCCTTGACGAGCTTACGGTAAGTCGTGGCGTCGTGGCGGCGCAACTGGGCAAACTCCGTCGAACTGATCAGATAGGGTTCCGCGCCCAGCGTGGCGAGCTGCTTGCGCATCTCCGGCGACTGCACCGCCTTGTGGATGGCGGCATTGAGCTTCTCCACGACGGCTGGCGGCATGTGGGCCGGCCCTTCTATGCCCATCCAGAAATTCATGGTGGCCGAGGGGTATCCCGCTTCGATCGCGGTGGGCACGTCGGGCAATATCGAGGAGCGCTCCTTGGACATCACCACCAGCGGACGCACTTGCCCGGCGCGCACGTAGCCTATGGTGGAGGGCAGCGAATCGAACACCATCGACACCCGTCCCGAGATCACGTCGGGAAAGGCCAGCCCCGACGACTTGTACGGCACGTGGGTCATGGTGATGTTCATCGCGTTCTGCAGGATCTGGCCCGACAGGTGGCCGGTGCTGCCCGGCCCGGCCGAGGCGAAGCTCAGCTTGTTCCGGCCTTCGCCCTTGGCATAGCTGGCCATGTCGGCCAGGGACTTCACCGGCAGGTCGTTGTTGACCGCCAGGATGTTGGGCGTGGTCACCAGCGTGCCGATCGCGGTGAAATCGTCGATCGCATGGTAGGAAAGGTTCTTGAGCAGCACGGGCGCCACCACGACCATGGGCGGACTGGTCAACAGGATCGTGTAGCCGTCGGGCGGGGCGGCGGCCACGACCGCGGCGCCTATGGTGCCGCCCCCGCCACCGCGGTTTTCCGCGACCACCGACTGCCCCAGCGCGTCGCTCATGGACTTGGCCAGCACCCGTCCGATCGAATCGGATACGCCACCGGTCGCATACGGAATCACCAGCCGGATCGGCTTGCTGGGGAACTCGTCGGCCACCGCTGCGGAGGGCGTCACCCAGGCCGCGCACACCATGGCCATCCCGGCCACGGCCCACCCGGCCCGCGTGGATGGCGACTTCACCTTACAACACCTGCCAGAGCTTCTCTCGATCATCTCAGCCTCACGTGTTTAGGGAACTACGGGATGTCGCCTCCTCCGTCCTGCAACCTGCCTCAGACGGCGGCCACCACCACGATCTCGACTCGGCATGCCGGGTCATTCAGTTCGACCTTGCCGCAACAACGAGTGGGGGTCTGCCCGGGCACGACCCAGGCATCCCACACCGCGTTCATCGCCGCAAAATCGTCCATCGTCTTCAACCAGATCTGCGCGCTCAGCATCCGGCTCTTGTCGGTCCCCGCCTGCCCGAGCAATTCGTCCACCTTGGCCAATACCTGGCGGGTCTGGCCGGCGATGTCTTGCGAGCGGTCGTCGGGCACCTGGCCCGACAGGTAGGCAATGCCGTGGTGAACCAGCGCCCGGCTGCGCCGCGCGCTCTGGTCGATGCGTGTCATGTCACTCATGCTTTCTTCTCCAGTGATCCATAGGCGCCGCCGCCGGCGGTCTCCATCAATACGCGGTCGCCGGCGCGCAGCACGCGCGGCTCGGTGGGATCGACGGCCTGGCCGTTGATGGCCAGGCGTCCGGGCTGGCCGGCGCCGCCGCCCGCCAGCCCGGACGGCGCGGACTTGAGCTGGGTCATCAGGAACGAGGCTGCCGCATCCGGTGCATCGGGCAACAACTCGTACTCGAAGCGGATGCCGCAGCCGCCCGGCTGGCGCCCCTCGCCGCCGCTGCCGCGGCGGATCTCGCGCCGCAGGACACGGATGGGCGCCAGGAACTCCATCATCTCGACCGGGGTATTGCCCAGGTTGGCCGGAAAGCTCAGCGCCGAGAACCCAGGCCGGCGCGCGTTGGCCCCCTGCCCCGCGTTCAGGAAGTTGACAACGGCGTAGCGCTTGCCCCGGTACTCGCCCGACATGGTCATCGACGAATTCGGCGACCCCGAGGCCCAGACCTTTTCGGGCAGCACCTCGGCCAGCGCCTTGAAGACGGCGCCCGGCAACAGATGGCCGATGGCGCTGCGGCCGCCCGACGCCGCGGGATAGGTCGGATTCAGCAGCGAACCGAGCGGCGCCTGGGTCGTGATGGGCAGGAAGCTGCCTTCGTTGTTCGGAATGTCCGCGCACAGCAAGGCCTTCAGGCCGTACACGGTGTAGGCGAACACGTAGATCGGCACCACGTTCAGGGCGCGCGGCAACTGCGCGGACGTTCCCGCGTAGTCGATGTCGATGCGGTCGCCGGCCACGGTCAGCTGGCAACGGATGACGATGGGCTCCTCGAAACCGTCGTGCTGCACGGTCGAGCGGTAGACGCCGTCGGGCAAGGCACGGATGGCCTCGCGCATGGCCTCTTCCGAACGCCTGCGCACTTCCGCGCCCAGCGCCTCGAGGTCCACCGTTTCCAGCGGCCCCTTCAGGCGATCGGCCATCATCCGGCACGCCGCCACCTGCGCCCAGATATCGCCCATGCCCTGCTCCGGCACGCGGATGTTCTGGGTGATCATCTCGATCAGCACCTCGTTGGGCTTGCCGTCGTCGAGCAGCTTCATCAGCGGAATCTGCAGGCCTTCTTCGTAGATCTCGCGGCTGCTGTTGCTGCGCAGCTTGCCGCCGATGTCGGGCAGGTGCGAGACCACCGCACCGAAAGCCACCAGCCGGCCCTCGAAGAAGATGGGCGTGACGGTGGTGACGTCGTGCACGTGGCCCGAACCTTTCCACGGATCATTGGTGATGAAGACGTCGCCCGGCTTGATGGTGTCGGCCGGGTACTTGTCCAGGAAATGGCGCACCGTCGCCGGCAGGCAGCCGATGAAACCGGGCAGGCTCATGGCCGATTGCGCCAGCGAACGCCCCTGGGCATCGGTCAGCACGATGGCGAAATCGTTGCCGTCCCTGACCAGCGTGGAAAAGCAGGTACGCACGAACGCGGCGGCGGCTTCGTCGACGACGCTGATGAGCCGCTTCCACAGGATCTCCAGTTCGACCGCGTCGAAACTCGTCTGCCGGGCGGCCGGACGCCGCCGCGAGGAAGTCTTGTCCATTATTCGAATTCCTTGATGGTCACGGATACGGTCAGGTCCGGAAGAATCGTCACGTCGGCCCCCACCGCGACGACCAGGGTGGATTCGCGTTCTTCCAGGATCAGCGGCCCCGGCAGAGTGGTTCCCGCCGGCAGCGAATAGCGGTCGTGCACCGGCACCTCGCCGTACGCCCGCCGCAGCGGCAGGTAGACGGGCCGCGAGCCCGCCGGCGCGCCGCCGCTGGTGCGCGTGTCGCCCCATTCGAAATGGCTGCCTTCGGTGCGCGCCTTGCCGACCAGGCGCCAGGTCGTGACCTGCGGCCGGGCATTCGGTACCAGGCGGCCGTACAGGCGCCGGTATTGCTCTTCGAACGCGGCGAGCACGCGCGCGCCAGTGCCGGCGTCGGCCTCTGCATAGGGAATCGAAACAGGCACCTCGGCCCCCTGGCCGTGGTAGCGCATGTCGGCACCGATGCGCCACTCGACATCGCGGGCCCCCACCGAAGCCAGCTCGGCCTCGCCCTCTTGCTTGAGTGCGCTCAGCACGCGCGCGACCTGGCCCCAGTCGGCGTCGGCCAGTAGCTGCGGACTGGACCAGGCACGGTCCACGCGCGCCGGCGCGGCCAGCATGCCCAGGCACGACCCGGCGCCCGCGGCGATGGGCACCAGCACGCGCGGGATGCGCAGCTTGCGCGCCACGTCCACCGCGTGCACCGGGCCCGCGCCGCCCGTCGCCACCATGGACAGTTCGCGCGGATCGTGGCCGGTCTCGGCGATGTGGATGCGGGCCGCGCTCGCCATGTTCTCGTTGACCATGTTGCAGATGCCCCAGGCCACGCCCTCGGCCGGCATCTCCAGTTGCTGGCCGAGCCGGGCCATGGCCGCGCGGGTAGCCTCCAGGTCCAGCGCCATCTCGCCGCCCAGGAAATTGGCCGGGTTCAGATAGCCCAGCAGCAGGTCGGCGTCGGTCACCGTCGGCTGCGTGCCGCCACGGCCGTAGCAAACCGGTCCAGGCACCGATCCCGACGATTCCGGACCGACGTTGAGCAGGCCCAGCCGGTTGCAATAGGCGATCGAACCGCCGCCGGCGCCGATCTCGATCAACTCGATACTGGGAATGAGGATGGGCAGCCCCGACCCGCGCTTGAAACGCTCCACGCGCGCGCATTCGAAGCTGTGCGCGACCGGCGCCTCGCCGTCGATGGCGACGCAGGCCTTGGCCGTGGTGCCGCCCATGTCGAACGCCAGCACCTGGTCCACGCCGTTCTGCCGCGCGGTGTTCAGCGCCGACAGCACCCCCGCGGCCGGCCCGGACTCCAGCAGCATGATGGGTGACTCGGCGCCCGCGCGGGCGGAGGTGAACCCCCCGCTGGACACCATCACGCGCAGAGGAATGCCGCGGCGGATGTCGCCGATGCGCGCCTCGAGCTGGCGCAGGTAATCGGCCACCACCGGCTTGACGTAGGCATTGGCCGTGGTGGTGGAGGTCCGTTCGAACTCGCCGATCTCGCGCGCCAGCGACGACGAGGTCGACACCGCCATGTCGGGCAGACGCGCCTTGATGGCCGCCTCGATGCGGCGTTCATGGCTGTCGTCCATGTAGGCGTGCAACAGCGACACCGCGACCGAGGTCACGCCCGCGTCCGCCAGCGCCTGGATCGCCGCCGCGACATCCGCGTCGTCCAGCGCTTCGAGCACGTCGCCATGCGCGCCCAGCCGCTCGGCCACTTCGGCCCGGCACTCGGGCGGCACCAGCGGCCGGGGCAGCACGATGTCCAGGTCATAAGGGTCATAGCGCCACTCGCGCCCGATGTCGAGCGCATCGCGCATGCCGGCGGTGGTGATCAGGCCGGTAGCGGCGCCCTTGCGTTCGATCAGCGTATTGGTGACCAGCGTCGTGCCGTGCAGCACCTCGCCCAGCGACGGCGCCGCCCCGCCCATCGAGACCGCGATCTGCCGCAACAGGTCGCCGATGACGGTGGAGACCGCTTCGCCGGGGTCCGACGGTGTGGTCGGCGTCTTGCCGACCCAGATCCGGCCCTGCGGATGCAAGGTTGCCACGCCGTCCGTGAAGGTTCCGCCGATATCCACGGCGACGCGCAAGGTACTGGAGCCTGCAGCAGATGTGTTCACGCTCTCTCTATCCCATTCAGTTTGAATCGAAGCCGTCCCACGCACGCGGCTAGTAGGCGATGGTGATCAACCGCTCCTCGGTCATTTCCCTGATGGCGTAGCCCGGCCCTTCGCGGCCGTGGCCGCTGTCCTTGACGCCGCCGAAGGGCATGGCGTCGACCCGCGCGCTGGAGGCTTCGTTGATGTGCACGCCGCCGAAGCGCAAAGCCAGCGCGGTGCGCAGCGCCGTATGCAGATCGGCCGTGAACAGGCCTGCCGCCAGGCCGAAGTCGCTGGCGTTGGCGCCGGCCACCGCCTCGGCGATGTCGTCGAACTCGATGATGGACAGCACCGGCGCAAAGATTTCCTCGCACACCACCCGCATGTCGCTGCGCACGTCCTGCAGGACCGTCGGCTCGAACACCCGGCCGCGCAGCGTGCCGCCGGTCAGCAGGCGCGCGCCCTGGCTCACGGCCTCGTCCACCCACGACGCCGCGCGCCGGGCGTGATGCTCGCTGATCATCGGACCGATGACGGTGCGCGGATCGGCCGGATCGCCGACCGGCGTTGCCCGCACGGCCTCCACCAGGCGCGGCACGAAGGCCGGCGCGATGCGCCGGTCGACGAACAGCCGCTGCACCGAGGTGCAGACCTGGCCCGCCTTGCGGAAGCCCGCATTGATGATCTTGGGGATCGCCATTTCGATATCGGCGTCGTGGCACACGATCGTGCTGGCGATACTGCCTAGCTCGAGCTGCGTGCCGCGCAGGCCGGCGGCCTGCTGGATCTCGCGCCCCACCTGCGTGCTACCGGTGAAGGCGTAGTACGCGATACGCGGATCGGCCAGCAGTTGCCGGCCGAGCGAGCCCCCCGGCCCGTGCAGCAGGGTCAGCAGTTCGCCCGGCACGCCGGCGTCGATCAGCGCCTTGCACAGTTCGACCGCCGCCAGCGGCGTGAAGGTCGAAGGCTTGATGATCACCGAATTGCCGCCGGCCAGCGCCGGCCCCACTTTGTGGGCCAGCGTATTGAGCGGCGAATTGAACGGCGTGATGGCGCAGATCACCCCGAGCGGGGCCCGCACGGTGAACCCCAGGCGGTCCTTGACCCCGCGGCCGGCCGCCATGGGAATCAGGTCGCCCACCAGCCGCTTGGCTTCTTCACCCGACAGCTCCAGGGTCTGGGCACAGCGCCGCACCTCGTTCTCGCTATCGGCGCGGGTGAAGCCGGCCTCGTCGCGCAGCAGGTCGACGAACTGCCGCATGCGGCTCTCGATGATGCGGGCCGCGCCGGTCAGGGCCTGATAGCGCGCATACGGTTCCATGCGCACGGTATCGGCGGCGCGCCGGGCGGCGCCGATCGCCTCGTCGATCTGGGCGCTCGACGCCACGGCCATCTCGCCGTAGACGCGGCCCGCGTATTTGTCTGTGAGCGGCTGGGAGGATGCGCCATCCACCCAACGGCCATTGATCAGCAGTCTGGACATCGTCTCGCTCCTTCAGGCCGCCACGCCCAGGCCTTGCATGAAACGCAGGCGGATCTTGGCGGGATCGCGCTCGGTCGTACCGGCCGGTTTTTCGCCATCGATGCGCGCGCCGATGACCCACGGTCCGTCGCCGTCCAACGCCTGCTCCACCAGGGACTCGAAGTGCGCTTCGTCCAGCGCCCACGAACTGCGCGCCAGGCCGGCCGCGCGCGCCACCCCGATCAGGTCCACCGTCGATGACGTCAGCGTCTTCTGCGATCCGGTGATCTGGTACATACCGTTGTCCCAGACGACGATGGCCAGGTTGCGCGGCGCCTGCGCCGCGACCGTTCCCAGCGCGCCCAGCTCCATCAGCAGCGAACCGTCGCCCTCCAGCGCGAATACGCGGCGCGCCGGCTGGGCCATGGCCACGCCGAGCGCGATGGGAATGGCCAGCCCCATGCTGCCCAGCATGTAGAAGTTCTGTGGCCGCTGGCCGCTGGCCCACAGATCGAAGTTGCTGTTGCCTATACCGCCGATGACGGCCTCTTCCCGCTCGAGCCGGGCCACCAGCCTGCGTGTCAGGTCGGCGCGATTCATGACCTTGGCGCTGGCGCGGGAGATCGATCTCAGTTCGCTGTCCGGCATGGGGGTCTCCTTCAGCGCGCCGCCGCATGAGCGGCAGTCGGGACCGGTTTCTTGGTCAGCAGCGGCGACAGGATCATCGCGGCCGGTTCATGCGTGGCAAAGGCCTGGCCGATCATGCTGCCCACGACGAATTCGACGTCGTCGCGCCGCTCGATGGCGAAGTGCGGAATGCCCAACGCCGTCAACACCGGCCGCATCGTGCGGCACACCATGGCTTGGCCGAGCTGGAAATCGCCGACCGCGCCGCGCTCGGAAATCATCATCGGCACCGGTATGCGATAGGGGCTCAGAAGCGAGGCCAGCACATTGGGCAGGGTGGCGAAACCGCTGGTCTGCATCAGGACGATGCCGCGCGTGCCCGCCATGTAGGCGCCGGCCACGATGCCCACGGCCTCTTCTTCGCGGGCGGGACAGACCACGGTGAAATACGGATCGTCGTGGACCAGCCGGATCAAAGGTGCCAGGACGTTATCCGGCACATAGGCCACGAGCCTGACGTCGTTGGCCTTGAGCGCGCGTACGACGATCTCGGGCCAGTTTTCGGCGGAGGAATCGGCCGACATGGATGCTCCCTGTCTGATTGAATGAACAAGGGACCGTGTGCAACGAGGCACCGGCATGGCCCGCCGGCTCCGCATCGGGGCGGCACGCCGGACAGGCAAGGGCATCCTAAGTTCGACGCTTTCATCAGCACAAACAATTCGTTTTTGTCCATTCTTCACTTTTGCCGATAGATCGCCGACGGCCGCTTTCCACCGCCGCCACGACGCATCTATCGACGGCGACGATCAATCCACCAAAACTAGTAATTTGTACTGATCAAAGCCCACTCTTACGATTCCTTCGCCATCCGCGCATCGGGCACAGAGCCGGTGCGCCACTTACCACGCAAGGGATCCATGACTACGACGATGAGAGTGATCGCGCTCAACGAGCACGGCGGCCTGGAGCAGTTGAAGCTGGAGCGATGGTCGGTGCCGCGCCCCGCGACGGGCCAGGCGCTGGTGCAGATCAAGGCCTGCGGACTGAACTACATGGACGTGTTCGTGCTGCACGGCATGCCCGACCTGCACACGACCATGCCGCGCATTCCTGGCGGCGACGTCGCCGGCGTCGTGGCCGACGTGGGCGAAGGCGTGCCGCGAGACTGGGTAGGCAAACGCGTGGCGCTGTTCCCGCGCTTTCCCGAAGGCGGCGTGCTGGGCGAGCACGGCAATGGCGGACTATGCGAATACATCGCGGTAGACCAGCGCCAGTTGATCGAGATCCCCGAGGGAGTGGGTTTCAATGAAGCGGCCGCCCTGCCCATCGCCTACGGCACCTCGCACCGCATGCTGTTCACCCGCGGCAGGATCCAGGCCGGCGAAAAAGTGCTGGTGCTGGGCGCCAGCGGCGGCGTGGGCGTTTCCTGCGTGCAGTTCGCCAAGATGGCCGGCGCCGAAGTCATCGCCTGCACCAGCAGCGAGGAGAAAGGCCGCAAGCTGCGCGAACTGGGCGCCGACCACATCGTCAACTACGCTGAGCATCCCGATTTTTCCAAACCGGTCTGGGCCGCTTCCGGCAAGAAGGGAGTCGACGTCGCCATCAATTTCACCGGCGGCGACACCTGGATCCCGACCCAGCGCTGCATGGCGGTCAACGGCCGCATCCTGACCTGCGGCTCGACCGCTGGCCATCTTTGTCCCATCGACATTCGCTACGTGTGGCACCGCGAGATCGACATCATCGGCTCGCGCGCCTACCTGCCCAGCGACATCGAGGCCTGCCTGGCCTATGTCGCCGAGGGCCGGCTCGCCCCCGTCATCGAGACCATCCTCCCGCTCGAACGCGCCGCCGAAGGCGTCGGCCTGCTCGAGAACCGCCGCATCTTCGGAAAGGTGATCGTGAACCCATGAGCCCATCCATCAAGAACCTCGGCTGCATCGGCAGCGAATTCCGCAACGACGCACGTCCCGCCGTCATCGACCTGTCGGACCCGGACCATCCGCGCGAGGTGGACTACCCGACCTTCCACGCGTCGTGCGACGCCATGGCGCGCGGACTGCGCCGCCACGGCCTGGCGCCCGGCGAACGGATCGGCATCCTGTGCTCGAACCGCCTCGAATTCCTGGAGATCTTCTTCGGCGCCATGCGGGCGGGCATCATCCCGGTTCCCATCGGCATCCTGCAACCCAAGGCCACCGTCGAATGGGTGGTGCACGATGCCCAGGTACGCCTGGTGTTCTGCGATGGCGCGCTGCGGGCCAACCTGCCGGGCGACGTACCCTGTGTCGACGTCGACGCGGACGGACAGCGGCCCTACGAAGCCTTCAAGGATCCCGGACCGTTCGAACCCTACGCGCCCGCCTACGACGACGTGGCGTTCCAGCCCTATACCTCCGGCTCGACCGGCCGCCCCAAGGGCGCGCTGCTGTCCCACCGCGCCCATACCTGGGTGGCCGAGACCATTTCGCATGACCGCGGCTTCTGCGCCACCGACCGCATGATCGTCGCGGCGCCCCTCTACCACAAGCACGCGATGAACTCGATCAAGTGCGTGCTGGTGGGCGGCTCGGCCGTGGTCCTGATGCGCAAGTTCGAACCCCGGCGCTACATCGAAGCCATCACCCGCCACCGCGTGACCGTGCTGTCGGGCGTGCCGACCATCTTCGCGATGATCCTGCAGCAGCGCGACCTGATCGAAGGCCAGGACTATTCCTTCGTGCGGCTCGCCACCATGGGCGGCGCGCCGGCCTCGGACGTGCTGATCGACGAGGTCGCGCGCATGTTCCCGCGCGCCGAGATCGTTACCATCTTCGGCACCACCGAGACCAGCGCCGCGCTGTTCGGCCCGCACCCGCAGGGCAAGCCGCGCCCCCGCCATTCGGTGGGCTGGCCGGTGGCCGGCAACCGCTTCCGTCTGGTCGGCGACGCCGGCGACGGCGACTTCGGCACGCTGTACGTGCAGGGGCCGGGCATGATGAACGGCTACTACAACAACCCCGAGGAAATGGCCCGCCGCATGAAAGACGGCTGGTTCGACACGGGCGACGTGCTGCGGCGCGACGCGGACGGCTGGTACTACTTCGTCGGGCGGGCCGACGACATGTTCGTTTCCAGCGGGCACAACATCTATCCGGGCGACGTCGAGCTGATGCTCGAGCGCCATCCCGACATCGACCAGGCCATCGTGGTGCCGGTGCCCGACGAGATCAAGCATCGCATTCCCTATGCCTTCATCGTCAAGCGTGCCGGCTCGCCGCTCACCGCCGAGGCGGTCAAGGCGCACTCGCTGGAGAATGCGCCGCCCTACCAGTATCCGCGCCGGGTGATCTTCGTCGATGCGCTGCCGCTGAACGGCGTCGGCAAGATCGACCGCAAGGCGCTCGAGGCGCAGGCGCGCGAACTGAGCGAACAGGCCCGCGCGGTCGGCGCCTGACCCCGCACGGCGGCTCGGCCGCCGGGCCATCTGGCATGGAGAATCCTATGACGCTGGAAGAATTGCAGGCGCTGGTGTCGCGCGGCCCCTACCTGCAGTGGCTGGGCCTGAAGGTGCTGGCGCTGGAAGAAGACAGCATCGAGGTAAGCGCCACCTGGCGCGAGGAATGGGTGGCCAGCACCCGGCTGATGCAGACGCACGGCGGAATCCTGGCCTCGCTGATCGATTTCGCCGCCGACTTCGCCCTGGTCCGCCGCATCGGCCACGGCGTGCCCACCATCGACCTGCGCGTCGACTACCACCGCCTGGCCAAGCCCGGCGACCTGATCGCAAGGGGCCGGGTCATCAAGCACGGACGCCAGTTCTCGGTTTGCGAGGCGCAGGTGCTCCAGGACGGCAAGCTGATCGCGAGCGGGCGCGGGACCTACATCACCGCGCCCCCGCAGCCCTAGACCGACGCCCCCGAGAACTTCACCACCTCGGACCACTTGCGGCTTTCTTCCTGGACCTTGCGGGCGTATTCGGCCGCGCCGCCCAGCATCGGCTCGGCGCCTTCGATGCCGAGCTTGGACTGGAATTCGGGCGTGGACGCCGCCTTCAGGATCTCGCCGCCCAGTTGCGCCACGTCCGCCTGCGGCACGCCCTTGGGGGCCAGGATGCCGTAGGTCAGCGTGCTCTCGAAGCCGGCCAGCGCCGGGACACCGGACTCGGCAACGGTCGGCACGTCTGGCAGCAGCGCCAGCCGCTTCGCGTTCGTGACCGCCAGGGCCCGCAGCTTGCCCGCCTTGACGAGCGCCATGGCGGCCGGGATCACGCTGAAGCTGAAATCCACCTGGCCGCCGGCCACGTCGGCCAGCGCCGGCGCCGTGCCCTTGTACGGCGCATGGACGGCGCGCGCCCCCAGCGCGTGCAGGAACATTTCCGCCGTCAGGTGGCCGCCCGTGCCGGCGCCGCTGGACGCATAGGTCAGGTCGGCATTCTTGGCCTTGAGCGCGTCGACCAGTTGCGCGACGCTCTTGACGGGCGAGGCGGCCGGCACGACCAGCAGCAGTGCCGACGACGCGAACATCGCGACCGGCTGCAGGTCGGTGGCGGCGTTGAACGCCAGGTTCTTGTAGAGCGCCGGATTGATGGCGATCGTGCCCGTATGGCCGAGCAGGAAGGTGTTGCTGTCGGCCGCGGCGCGCACCACCAGTTCCGTGCCGAGATTGCCGCCGGCGCCCGGCTTGTTCTCGACGATGACGTCCTTCTGGGTCATCGCGTTCAAGCTGAACGCGAGCTGGCGCGCGAACACGTCGTTCCCGCCGCCCGGCGCGAACGGCACGATGATGCGGGTCACCCGCTTGCGGCCCTGGGCCCAGGCATTGGGAGCGGCGGCGACGGCCAGGCCAAGCGCTGGCGCGGCGGCCAGCAGGCGGCGGCGGATGGAGCGGGAAACGGTGCGGGAAGTGGAGATCGCCATGTCTGGAAAGTGGGTGGAAAGCGGGGTTCAAGCATAGCCGATCGCCCTGGGCCGCCCGACGGCGGAAACCCTTAGGCCGCCCCCAGCCATATCAAAACGGCATAACAGCTGTCCATCGAAAACGGTATCGGCCGGTGCCGCGCCTGTCCACAATGCTCTTCCAGGCAGGACGACACTGCCGGACCACCAGGAGACATCATGGACCGCCACCACCTTCCGCCCCGGCGCGGGTTCCTTTCCCCATTGCTGCTCACGCTCGCCACCCTCCTGGCCTCGCCGGCCGCGTGGCCGCAGGCCTTCCCGCAGAAGCCGGTCAAGATCGTCGTCGGCTTCGGCCCGGGCGGACTGGGCGACACCGTGGTCCGCACCCTGGCGCAGAAGATGGCCGAGTCGCTGGGCCAGAGCGTCGTGGTCGAGAACGCGCCCGGCGCCGGCGGCATCACGGCGGCTTCGATGGTCGCCCGTGCCGCGCCGGACGGGTACACGCTGCTGCTGGTCAGCGGCCAGAACGCGTTCAGCCCCTATCTGTTCAAGTCGCTGCCCTACGATCCGGTGGACAGCTTCTCGATGATCTCCACCATCGGCACCTTCCATTTCCTGCTGGTGGCCGACAAGGACAGTCCGCTCAAGACGGTTGACGACGTCGTCGCCGCCGCCCGCCGGGATCCGGCGCACTTCAACATCGGCACGATCAGCGTCGGCAGCGCCCAGCATCTGTCGGCGCGCCTGTTCGCGACCATGGCGGGACTGGACGTCCCCATCGTCCCGTTCAAGTCCACCGGCGACGTCATCGCCGCCCTGCGTGGACGCAATGTCCAGGTGGGCATGGAAACCGTCACCGGCGCGCTGGGCCAGATCCGCGGGGGCTCGCTGCGGGCCATCGCGACCACGGGCTCCACGCGGATAGGGTTCCTGCCCGACGTGCCCACCATCGCGGAAAGCGGCAACCCGGCCCTGGCCAGGTACGAATCGGACTCCTGGAACGGCATCGTCGCCCCCGCCGGCACGCCGCCGGCGGTGGTGCGCAAGCTCAACCAGGAAATCGGCAAGGCCCTGCAATCGCCGGACGTGCGCCAGCGCTTCATCGCGCTGGGCATAGAACCGCGCGGCAGCACGCCGGAGGCGCTCAAGGAGGTCTTCCAGAAGGACGCCGCCAAGTGGCGGGTCGTCATCGAGGAAGCCGGCATCGAGAAACAATGAAACCCGACCAGGCAAACGGAACCGTCATGACCCACCGCAGCACGGCGCCTTCGGCGCCGCAAGAAACGACCGCCGCCATTACCGAGGAGGAAAGGCAAACCAGGATAGACCTGGCCGCCTGCTACCGGCTGATAGACCTGTTCGGCATGAGCGACATGATCCTGAACCACATCTCGGCGCGGGTCCCGGGCGACGACGAGCATTTCCTGATCAACCCCTTCGGCATGATGTACGAGGAAATCACGGCGTCGTGCCTGATCAAGGTCGACCTGGCGGGCAAGGTGATCCACAACCCCAACGCGCAGTACACGATCAACCTGCCCGGCTACGTGATCCACAGCGCGATCCACGGCGCGCGGCCGGACGTCGCCTGCGTCCTGCATACCCACACGCCCGCGGGCATGGCGGTATCGGCCCTGCAATGCGGCCTGTTGCCGCTGAACCAGACCGCGATGCGCTTCGCCGGCGGCGTGGGCTACCACGACTTCGAAGGCGTGGCGGTGGACGTGGACGAGCGCCAGCGGCTGGCCGCCAACCTGGCCGACCGCGATGTCATGATCCTGCGCAATCACGGGCTGCTGGCCGTGGGCCGGACCGTGGCCGAGGCCTTCGTCAACATGCAGCGGCTCGAACGGGCGTGCCAGACGCAGTTGCTGACGCTGTCGGCCGGCAGCCCCCTGCACATGCCGGCGCCGGCCGTGGCCGAGCGCGCCTACCAGCAGTTGCGCCACGCGCCCACGCCCAATCCTGACGGCACCCATCCCCCCCACGGCGAACGCGAGTGGCCGGCGCTGCTGCGGATGCTGGACCGCCGCGACACGAGCTATCGCGATTGACGCCGGGAGCCACCACGATGAAACACCGCATCCTGCAGATAGGCCCCATCACCGCCCCCGCCGATGAGCGGCTGGCGCGCGATTACGACATCGCCCCGCTGTGGAAGCAGCCCGATCGCGCCGCGTTCCTGGCCGAACACGGGTCTGCCTTCGAGGGCATCGCCGTGCACGTGCGCGATGCCTGCGGCGCCGACATCCTGGACGCCGTGCCCCATGCCCGCGTCATCGCCAACTTCGGCGTGGGCTACGACAAGATCGACGTCGAGACCGCCAAGCGCCTCGGCATGCAGATCAGCAACACGCCGCGCGTCCTGGACGGCTGCGTCGCCGACCTGGCCATGGGCCTGGCGATAGACGTGGCACGCGGCATTTCCACGACCGACCGCTTCGTGCGGGCCGGCGGCTGGAAGACCGGCCAGCGTCCGCTGATGACGCGCGTCCACGGCAAGAACATGGGCCTGCTGGGCTTCGGCGGCATCGGCCAGGCCGTCGCGCGCCGCGCCGCCGGCTTCGACATGGCGGTGCGCTATCACACGCGCCGGCCGGTCGCGGGTGCCCCGCACGAACACGAACCCTCGCTGGTGGAACTGGCCCGCTGGGCCGACTTCCTGGTCGTGGCCTGCCCGGGCGGCCCCGCCACCCGCCATCTGGTGAACGCCGAGGTCATGGAGACGCTGGGTCCGCGCGGTATCCTGGTCAACATCGCGCGCGGAAGCGTGGTGGACGAAGGCGCGCTGGTGCAGGCGCTGCAGGCTGGCAGCCTGGGCGGCGCGGGGCTGGACGTGTTCGAACACGAGCCCGACGTGCCGCCGGCCCTGCTGGAGATGGACCAGGTCGTGGCGCTGTCGCACATCGCCGGCTTCACGCGCGAATCGCGCGCCGACATGGAACGGCTGGTGTGCGACAACCTGGACGCCTACTTCCGTGGCGGACAGGTCCTGACCCCGGTCTGAACACCCCACGGAGCAATCGACCATGCCGCGCTTCGCCGCCAATCTCTCCATGCTCTATCCCGACCGCCCCTTCCTGGAGCGGTTCGGCTGCGCGATGCGGGACGGCTTCACGGCGGTCGAGTTCTTCTTTCCCTACGACCACCCCCAAGCGGACCTGGCGGCCCGCCTGCGCGATCACGGCCTGCGCCTGGTGTTCTTCAACGCCACGCCCAGGTCGCATCCGGAGGAACGCGGAATCGCCTGCCTGCCGGGCCGGCAGCGGGAATTCCGCGACAGCTTCGTGCGCGCGCTCGACCATGCCGCGGCGCTCGATTGCGGCAGCCTGCACGTCATGCCCGGCCGGATGCCCGCGCAGGCGGATCCCGCGGCCCTGCACGCGACCTACGTCGAGAACCTTGCCTGGGCCGCGGACCGGGCCGCACGCGACGGGCGCACGGTGCTGATCGAACCGATCAATCCCCGCGACGTGCCCGGCTTCTTCCTGACCCGCCAGGAGCAGGCCCACGAGATCGTCCGTGAAGTGGGCTCGCCCCACCTGAAGATCCAGATGGATCTCTATCACTGCCAGATCGTGGAAGGCGACCTGGCCGCCCGGCTGCGCCGCTACCTGCCCACCGGGCGCGTCGGCCACGTGCAGATCGCGGGCGTGCCGGACCGCCACGAGCCCGATACCGGCGAGATCAACTATCCCTATCTGTTCGGCCTGATGGACGAACTGGGCTATGACGGCTGGGTCGGCTGCGAATACCACCCCCGGCTGGGCGATCGGCCGGGCGGCACCTCGGCCGGACTGGCATGGCTGCGCCAGGCGCGCGCCGCTACATGCGCAGGTCCAGCACCAGTTCGCGGATGATGTCCTGCATGGCCTGCTGCGTGCGCGTGGCGGGCCGCTGCGCGCTGACCGCCAGCGCCAGCTTGCTGCGCAGGCGCGGCTTGACGATGGGCACCGCGCGGAACACTTCCTCTCGGCCGGACGTACGCACGGCGTTGACCGACAGCACCGCGGCCCCCACGCCCTCGGCCACCAGGTCGAGCATGGCCGCCACCCCGTCTATCTCCATGGCGATGCGCGGATGCAGCCCGATGTTGGCCAGTTCGGCCTCGACCAGCATGCGTATGGTGTTGGGCCGGGTCGGAATCACCAGGGGCTGGTCGGCCAGTTCGCGCACGCTGATCGACTTGCGCGCCCGGTCCTCGCGCCGGGTGACGAGGTAGAAGTCTTCTTCCAGCAGCACGACGCTGTCGATGTCGGGCGACGGCGCGGGGTTGTACAACAGCGCGATGTCCAGCCGGCCGCTTTGCAGCGACTCCTGCAAGCCTGTGGAAAGGCTCTCGGAAATGGACAGCGCCGCTTCCGGCAGTTGCGCCCGCACCGCGCGGGTCAACGGCACGGTCAGCATCTTGGCGAAGCGGGGCGGCAGGCCGATCGCCACCCGGCCGGCCAGCGCACCGCGCAGCCGCCCCAGTTCCTCGCGGGTGCGCGCGACCTGGTGCAGGATGCCCCGTCCGTGTTCGAGCAGCATCTTGCCAGCCTCGGTGGGCACCACCCCGCGCCCGGTGCGCCTGAGCAGGCTCTGCCCCAGTTCGACTTCGAGCTGGCGTACCTGCCGGCTAAGCGCGGGCTGGGCGATGTCGAGCGCGATGGAGGCCCGCGTGAAACCGCCCAGTTCCGCCACGCTCACGAAGTATTCGAGCTGCTTGAGGTCCACGGCGGTAGCGGGCGCCGGCCGCTAGGCCGCGTCGGCCGGTTCTTCCCAGGCGTCCTGCCCGGCGCCTTCCAGATGGGCCACGTCGCCCCAGCCGTCCACCCGCCAGCGCGCGTCGTCGACCAGCAGGCGGTTGATGCTGACGTTGTGCAGCGTGTGCCGGCGCTCGGCCCGCAGCGACAGCCCTTCGGCGTGGCGATAGGCGGTATCCAGCACGCCGCTGTGGGTGAACACCAGCACGCGTTCGCCGGCATGGGCAGCGGCGATGCGGCCCAGCGCGGCCACCACGCGCTGGTGGAACTGGCGCAGCGACTCGCCGCCGTCCAGTTCGTAGTCCGGATGCCGTTCGCGCACGGCCACCGCGGCCTGGGGATGGCGCTCGGCCAGCTCGTCGAAGCTGAGCCCCTCGAAGACACCGTACTTGCGTTCGCGCAGGCCGGCATCGAGCCGCACGTCCAGCCCCAGCCGGGCGGCAGTGGGGCGCGCGGTGTCGTGGGCCCGCGCGAGATCGCTGCTATAGATGGCATGCACGTGGTCGCGCCCGGGCCGGAACCGAGCGGCGACCTGTTCGGCCTGGGCGCGGCCGAGCGCGTTCAGGGCGATGTCGAGCGTGCCCTGCACCCGGCGCAGCCGGTTCCATTCGGTCTCGCCGTGCCGGATCAGCCAGAGCTCAGTCATTGGGCGCGATCCGGCGCGGCGCCAGGGCCGGATTCAGCGTGTAGGTGCCGGTGATGGCCGCCTGCCCCAGCACGTGCTTGTCGATCGCGCGACGCACGTCGGTCCCGCCGAACTTGCCGTCGACGTCCACCCTGGGCACGTCCAGCGCATACACGGTGAACACGTAATGGTGGATGATGGAGTCGTTCCACGGCGGGCAGGGGCCGTCGTAGCCGTAGTAGTCGCCGCTCATGTCGTGGTCGGCCGCGAACCACCCGGTGTAGTCGTTGACGCCCTGGCGGGTATCGCCGGGGGCCATGGGGCCGGCCTTGCCGCGGGGCGTCACGCCGTTGCAGAACTCGCCTTCCTCGATCTCGGTCTTGCCTGCAGGCACGTCCACCAGCACCCAGTGGAAGAAGTCCACGCGCGGCAGGTCGGCCGGCACCTGCTTGCCGGCCTGGTTGACGTCGTCGCCCTTGCTGGGCACGTCGTAGTCATGGCAAATGATCGCGAACGATTGCGTGCCGGCGGGCACGTCGCTCCAGGCCAGGTGGGGATTGACGTTGTCGGACAGCGTCACCTGGGTCTTGGGGTCGATCTTGCCGAAGGCATAACGCGCGGGGATGGGTTCGCCATCCATGAAGGAATTGCTCCAGAGCTTCATCGCGATACTCCTAAAAATCGTCTACCTGGACTCCGGTCCCCTCATCGTACCGTGACGCGGGCGAACTTTCGTTTACCAACTTGTACGACGTAGGTGCCGGCATCCAGCTTCAGGCCCTTGTCCTCGACCCTGGCCGCATCGACGCGCACGCCCCCCTGTTCGATATTGCGCTGGGCTTCGGACGCCGAGGCGCACAGCCCCGCCTCGCGCAGCAACTGCAGGATGCCCAGGGGTGCGCCCGCGAGCGAGACCTCGGGCATCTGGTCGGGAATGGCCTTCTGCTTGAAACGGGCCTCGAAGTCCGCCAGGGCCTGTTCGGCGGCAGCCGCCGAGTGAAAACGTGTAACGATTTCCTGCGCCAGCATCACCTTGATGTCGCGCGGATTGCGGCCGCCCTCCGCCTCGCGCCTGAGACCGGCGATGTCCTCCAGCGAACGGAACGACAGCAACTCGTAGTAGCGCCACATCAGCGTGTCGGAAATCGACATGAGCTTGCCGAACATCGATTCAGGCGTCTCGGAAATGCCGATGTAGTTGTTCTTGGACTTGGACATCTTGTCGACGCCGTCCGTCCCTTCCAGGAGCGGCATGGTCAGGATGCACTGGGGCTCCTGGCCGTATTCCTTCTGCAGCTCGCGCCCCACCAGCAGGTTGAATTTCTGGTCGGTGCCGCCCAGTTCCAGGTCCGCCTTCAGCGCCACCGAGTCGTAGCCCTGCATCAGGGGGTACAGGAACTCGTGGACCGAGATCGGCACGCCGCCCTTGAAGCGCTTGGTGAAATCCTCGCGTTCCAGCATGCGGGCCACGGTGTAGCGCGAGGCCAGCTGGATCATGCCGCGCGCGCCCAGCGGGTCGCACCATTCCGAGTTGTAGCGGACTTCGGTGCGGGCCGGGTCCAGCACCAGGCTCGCCTGGGCGTAATAGGTCTTGGCGTTGGCCTCGATCTGCTCACGCGTCAGCGGCGGGCGGGTGGCGTTGCGGCCGCTGGGGTCGCCGATCATCGAGGTGAAGTCGCCGATCAGGAAGATGACCGTGTGGCCCAGCTCCTGCAGCTGGCGCATCTTGTTCAGGACCACCGTGTGACCCAGGTGGATGTCGGGCGCCGTGGGGTCCAGGCCGAGCTTGATGCGCAGCGGCACGCCGGTGGCCCGACTGCGGGCGAGCTTGCGCGCGAATTCGGCCTCGACCAGCAGTTCGTCGCAGCCGCGGCGCACAATGGCCAGGTCCCGCTCGACCTCGGGTGTAACCGGATATGTCGCCGCCGCCCCGGACGTGCCAGAGGGGAGGGATACGGACGAGTCGGGTTTCGTTTCGGTCATGGCGCGAACTGCTCTGGAAAGTGTGTCAAGTGTAAACAATCGTATTGGCAGGCCCGGGGGAGTTTCTATATACTCGGCCCGTTTCGGCGACATCCCGTTGTTACAAATATGAAGGCGCGGGTTCGGTTCATGAATCGAGCCCAGCGACGCTATTTGTGCTCCGCAACAATGTTGCGACAATACAACAGGACCCGAGACACGCCGCGCTCCGGACCCGCACTCCGAAGCAATTCTAGCCCAACCGACCCCAGGGGCCAGGCCGCATGAACCGTAAGTTTTCCGGCATCGCCGGCGCGATGCTCAAGCGCATCGCCGCAGCGGTGCAACAAACCTTCTCCCGCATCACCTCCCATCCCGCCACCCTTACCATCACGTCGTCGCCGCTGAAACGCCGCATCGTCATCGGCACCGGCGCCGCCGGGCTGTTCGTCACCGCCGCCGCCATCGGCGTCGCGCCCCTGGCGCCGGACGCCTCCATGCTGCCCACGACCCGCATCGTCGAGTCGCTGACCCTGCCGGACCTGTCCGAACAGGTCGCCGAGCAGGAAGCCAAGGCGCCGGACTTCATCCGCGAGGAACGCGTCCAGCGTGGCGACTCGGTCGCCACGCTGCTGAACCGGCTGGGCGTGGACGACCCCGAGCTCGAACGCTTCATCCGCACCTCGCCCGACGCCCGCAGCTTCTACCAGCTCTACCCCGGCCGCGTGGTCCAGGCGTCCACCGAC
Organism: Pigmentiphaga sp. H8; assembly: GCF_003854895.1. Classification (NCBI taxonomy): domain Bacteria; kingdom Pseudomonadati; phylum Pseudomonadota; class Betaproteobacteria; order Burkholderiales; family Alcaligenaceae; genus Pigmentiphaga; species Pigmentiphaga sp. H8. The sequence goes on from NZ_CP033966.1 coordinate 4,798,946, forward strand.
GCGCTGGGCGAGGTCCGCTGGCTGCGCTACATCCACACCCCGGGCGCCGAGTCCGGCGACAAGGTCGTCTCGCGCATGCTGCAGATCGAGCGCTCGGCGCAGGGCCTGTCCGCCCGCGACGTGCAACTCGACACCGAACGCGAGACCCGCATCGCCCACGGCGAGATCTACAGCTCGCTGTTCGGCGCCACCGACGCCGCCAACATCCCCGACAGCGTCGCCACCCAGATCGCCGAGATCCTGTCGGGCGACATCGACTTCCACCGCGACCTGCGCCGCGGCGACCACTTCAACGTGGTCTACGAAACCTATACGCACCAGGGCAACTACGTGCGGGCCGGCAAGGTCATCGCGCTCGAGTTCGTCAACAAGGGCACGCCCTACCAGGCCATCTGGTTCGACCAGCAGTCGGGCGTCAGCGGCGGCTACTACACGTTCGACGGCAAGAGCCTGCGCAAGGCCTTCCTGCGCACGCCCATGGAATTCACCCGCGTCACCTCCGGCTTCTCGCGCCGCTTCCACCCCATCCTGAAGACCTGGCGCGAACACAAGGGCGTGGACTACGGCGCGCCTACCGGCACGCCCATCCGCAGCACCGCCGACGGCACCATCGACTTCATCGGCAAGCAGAACGGCTACGGCAACGTGGTCGTGGTCCGTCACCATGGCCAGTACTCCACGCTGTACGCCCACATGAGCGCGTTCGCGCCGGGCCTGTCCAAGGGCGCCCGCGTCAGCCAGGGCCAGTTCATCGGCCGCGTCGGTTCGACCGGCTGGGCCACCGGCCCGCACCTGCACTATGAGTTCCGCATCGCCGGCAAGCCGGTCGATCCGCTCACCGTCGCGCTGCCGCAGGCCCCCGAGCTCAATGCCCGCGGCCTCGCCCTGTTCAAGCAGCAGACCGATCCCCTGCGGCACCAGATGTCGCTGCTGGCCCAGCTGAAGGACTACAGCATGCCGGCGGGCGACATGTCGCTGGCCGCCCAGTAAGGCGGTCCTTCATGGCCGAACCGTACATCGGCCTGATGTCGGGGACCAGCCTGGACGGCGTGGATGGCGTGGCCGCCGTGTTCGACGGCGGCCGCCCCCGCATCCTCGCGCACACCGACCTTGCCATGCCGCAGGCCCTGCGGGCCGAGCTGCTGGCCCTGAACACGCCGGGCCCGGACGAAATCCACAGGATGTCGCAAGCCGGCCTGGCCCTGGCGGACCTGTATGCCCGCGTCGTCGCCGAACTGCTGGCGCGGACCGGCCTGGACGCCTCCGGGGTCCGAGCGATCGGTGCCCACGGACAGACCATCCGCCACCGTCCCGATGCCGGCTACACCGTGCAATTGAACGCCCCTGCCCGCCTGGCCGAACGAACGGGCATCGCGGTCGTGGCCGACCTGCGCAGCCGCGACGTGGCCGCGGGCGGCCATGGCGCCCCGCTGGCGCCGGCCTTCCACGCGGCGGTGTTCGGCACCGGGCGGCCGCGGGCCGTGGTCAACCTGGGCGGCATCGCCAACGTCACGCTGCTGTCGCCCGCCGGGGTCGTGGGCTACGACACCGGCCCCGCCAACCTGCTGCTGGACGCCTGGTGCGCGCGGCACACCGGCCGGGACTACGATGAAGACGGCCGCTACGCCGCCTCCGGCACGCTGCGGCCGGACCTGCTGGCGGAACTCATTGCCTCCGAACCGTGGCTGGCGGTTCCGCCGCCCAAGTCCACGGGGCGCGACCTGTTCAACACCGCGTGGCTGGACCAGCGCCTGCAGGCCTGGCAGGCCCGCCACGGCACGCTGGCGGCGGCCGACGTGCAGGCCACGTTGCAAGCCTTGACGGTCGAGACGGTGGCGCGCGAGATACGCCGCCAGCAGCCCGCCTGCGAACAGGTCTGGGTCTGCGGCGGCGGCGCGCGCAACGGTGGCCTGATGCGGGCCCTGGCCGGAGCATTGCCCTGCCCCGTGGCGCCCTCCGACGACGCGGGCGTACCGGCCCAGCAGATGGAGGCGCTGGCCTTCGCCTGGCTGGCCCATCGCCACGTTGCCGGCCTGCCCGGCAACCTGCCCGCCGTGACCGGCGCGGCCGGACCCCGCGTGCTGGGCGCCTACTACCCCGCGTAGGCCGCGCCGCACCGCTTCCGGCGGCTTTCCCTCCCCCGCTTTCTTTCCATGCCACGCCTGGGTTGCATTCGCCCAATCTCTAAAATGAATACATTTTTATCAATTAACAGAGCAACCATTTAGGTTAAACACCTAGAATCCACCGGAAAATATTGACCGCGAACATAAAAATACATACATTTCCTCAGATCTTTTCTAGCGACCAGACCGGGGTGATCCCGGCCTCCAGGAGCACCATGAGCTTCCTTGCAGGTCTACGTCTTCCGGTCTTCGCCGCCCCCATGTTCCTGGTGTCCGGACCGGAACTGGTCATCGCCGCCGCCCGGGCCGGCATCATCGGCGCCTTTCCCAACAACAACGTCCGCACCAGCGAGGACTATGGCGACTGGCTGCGGCGAATCAGCGACGCCCTGGGTTCGCACGGGGCGTCCGGGGCGCTGCCCTGGGCGGCGAACCTGATCACGCACTCGACCAATACCCGTCTGGCCGGCGACCTGGAACAGGTCCGGCGCTTTCGCCCCCCCATCGTCATCACCTCGCTGGGCAGCCCCCGCCCGGTCATGGAAACCGTGCACGGCTACGGCGGCCTGGTGTTCGCCGATGTCATCGACCTGCGGCTGGCACGCAAGGCCGCCGAGGCCGGGGTGGACGGCCTGGTCTGCGTGTGCGCGGGCGCGGGCGGACACACCGGCCACTTGTCGCCGTTCGCCTTCGTCTCCGCGGTCCGCGCGTGCTTCGACGGCTACATCGTCGCGGGCGGCGGCATCGCCGACGGCTGGGGCATCGCCGGCGCGCTGGCGGCCGGCGCGGACTTCGTCTACATGGGCACGCGCTTCCTGGCGACCCGGGAAAGCATCGCCGCCGAGGCGCACAAGCGCATGGTCGCCGCCTGCGGCATCGGCGACCTGCTGGTCAGCGACGCCGTCACCGGCACGCCGGCCTCCTGGCTGGTGCCCTCGCTGGTGCAGTGCGGCCTGGACCCGGCCAACCTGCCCTCGCCCGGGGAACGCGTCTACGACAGCGGCCGCAGCAAGGAGACCCGGCGGTGGAAAGACGTCTGGTCGGCGGGCCAGGGGCTGGGCGCCGTGCGGGACATCGCGCCGGTGGCGCAGGTCGTGGACTGGCTGGAAGACGAGTTCCAGGCGGCGCGCACGCGCTTTCTCGCCCTGGGCCAACCCTGATCCCGCGCAGGAGACATACGTGACACTCGCAGACACGCCGCGCAGCGGCCCGCTGGCCGGCGTCAAGGTCCTGGACCTGACCTGGGTCATCCTGGGCCCCTTCTGCACCCAGATGCTGGCCGACCACGGCGCCGACGTCATCAAGCTCGAAGCCCCGGAGGGCGACCCGATGCGGGCCGTGGGACCGCGCCGCACGAACGACATGGGCCCGTCCTTCCTGCAGTTGAACCGCAACAAGCGCAGCATGGCACTGGACCTGAAGCAGGAAGCATCGCGGCGAGTGCTGGAGCGGCTGATCGCCTGGTGCGACGTGTTCGTCAGCAATATGCGTCCGCAGGCGCTGGAGCGCCTGGGCCTGGACTACGATCGCGTCAGGCGCGTGAATCCCAAGGTGGTCTACGTGAGCTGCACCGGCTTCGGCGAGGATGGCCCCTATGCCGGCCGGCCGGCGTTCGACGAAGTGATCCAGGCGATGACCGGGCTGGCGGCGGCCCGGGCACGCGACGGCGACGGCATGCCGCAGTCGTGCCCCTTTCCATTGGCCGACCGCTACGCCGGCCTTTATGCCGCGTTCTGCATCAGCGCCGCCCTGGCCGCCGTCGCCCGCGACGGCGCGGGGCAGAAGCTGGAAATCCCGATGTTCGAAGTGATCGCGCAGCTGGTGCTGGCCGACCACATGATAGGCAGCGTCTTCGATCCGCCCGAGTCGGCACCCGGATACGACCGCTACCTGAACGGCCAGCGCACCTACTTCCGCACGGCGGACGGCCACCTGTGCGCCGCCATCAACACCGACCGCCAGTGGCGCAAGTTCCTCGAGGCGGCAGGCCGGACCGACCTGCTGGGGCATCCCTCGTTCGCCACCCGCGCCGCGCGCGCCCGCGAAGCGCCAGCCGTGGATCGCCAGTTGCGGGAACTGTTCGCCGGCGGCACCACCGCGCACTGGCTGGCGCTGCTGGAGAAGGCCGAGGTACCGGCGGCCCCGGTGCGCGGCATCGCCGACCTGGTGAACGATCCGCACCTGGCGGCGGTGGATTTCTTCATCCATGCGCCGCACCCCACGCAAGGCGATCTGCGCATGCCGGGCTTTCCCGCGCGCTGGAGCGCCACGCCGCCCTCGTACCGGCGGGGCGCGCCGGGACTCGGGCAGCACACGGAAGAGATACTCAGGGAACTGGGCCTGGACGACGGCCCGCGGCCCGCGTCATAGCAGGAAGGTCAGGTTGCCCAGCCACGCATCGTGGTTCATCAGCGTGATGGTCTTGCGGACGATCCGCACGCCCTGGGCCGTTGGGCGGCAGATGTGCTCCATCGTCGTCACCAGCGGCTGGATCTCGCCGATGCCGACCTGCGCGCTGTCGCCGGTGCGCATCTCGTAGATCACCTGGTTGGACTTCACCAGGAAGCCTTCGGCATGTTCCTGCACGCGCACGTTGCCGATCAGGTGCAGGGTGCGCGATGGCGGCGACTGCGCGGGAAATTCCACGTGCAGCAGGTGATAGACCCGCTCTTCCCGGCGCAGCGTGTCGTCGTGGACGATGGCGGCGTTCTGGCCCGGCTCCTCGGCCGGATCCAGCGGTATCCAGTACAGCCCGTCCTCGGTGAAGAGCTTGAGCCAGTCGTCCAGCTGCCGGGTGTCGAGCAGGTCCGCTTCGTGTATCAGCAGGGTTTCCGCGTCCGCGCGAGTCCATGTAGTGGGGAAATGCATGCGCCCGGTCTCCTCAGCGTCGCGCCATCAGTTGCTTCCACGCCAGCCACAGCGCGCGCTGGGGGGCCTCGCTGGCCGGCAGACCCTTGATGTCGCCGTTGGCCAGCCTCTCGTCCGTTTGCAGCCCGCGCTCCAGCACCAGCCAGTCCACCGCGCTGCCCGCCAGCCCCTGCTGGTTGCGCGCGAAGATGTCCACGTCGTCGGCCATGCCGTGGCCGGCCGGCCCATAGAAGCGCTCCTGGCTGCGCATCCAGCCCTCGTTGAATTCGCGCGGCGCGTCGACCAGGTCGTACAGGTAGATGGTGACCTCGGTCAGGTCCGGCGCGATCGGGCGCCAGGTGCGGATCTGCTGGTGGATCAGGCCCAGGTTGGGAAAGATCGTGCCCGACATGCGCCCGACCACGAACGCGAATTCCTCTTCGCCGTGGATGTCGCGCAAGGCCTCGTAGTAGGCGCGGTGCGGGCCGTTCAGCAAGGCCTCGGGATCGGCCGTGCCGGAATTCTCCAGCTGGGCGTGGCCGTGGCGCAGCGCCCAGCTCGATCCCTTGAAGCGGATCTGGCGCATGGCCTTGGCCGACCCGCCCTTGTGCGCGCCATAGTCGCCGGTGGTTTCGCCGTACTTGGACTGCAGCGCGACGAAGCCCTTGTGCGTATGCAGGAAGTGGTAGGCATCGACGATGTTCTCGATCTGGAATTTCCAGTTGCCCTGGTAGCGCATGACGAATGGCTTGCCGCGCAGCGCGATGCGCCCCGCCGGCGAACGCCCGAACTTGCGGTCTATGGTCTTCTTGGCGCGTCCCAGGTAGGTGTCCAGGTCGACGGCGTCCGGGTCCAGGTTGGCGAAGATCAGCCCCCGGTAGGCATCGACCTTCGGCACCCGGTGCAAGCCTTCGGGCGCGTCGAAGTCGGGGGCATAGCCGCCCGAGTCGTTGCGTTCGGACACCGCCAGCAGCTTGCCGTCCAGGCCGAACACCCAGCCGTGGTACGGGCAGGTGAAGTCGCGCACCGTGCCGCGGGTCTCGCGCGCGATCACCGCGCCGCGGTGCACGCAGCGATTGACCAGCACGTGCACCGTGCCGTCGGCCGCCCGCGAGACGATGACGGGCTGCGTCCCGATGTAGGCCGTCTTGAAATCGCCCGGGTTGGGGATCTCGCTTTCATGGCCGACATAGACCCAGACCTTCGAGAAGACGCGCGCCATCTCGGCGTCGAACACCGCCTGATCGGTATAGGCGCGCGTGTGCACGCGGAAATGGCGTTCGTCCTGCCAGATCAGCGACGACGGATCCAGGCCGGCCTCCCCGCCTCCATGCTCTCTTGCAAACATCGCAGACATATCGATTCCTATCCTCCAACCACTAATCCATGAACCTGCCGCCCGACAGGTTCAGCGTTTCGCCCGTCACGTACGCGCCGTGGCGCGAGGCCAGGTAGAACACCGCGTGCGCCGCCTCGATGGACCGGCCCACGCGGCCGACGGGAATGCCTTTGACCACTTCCTCCATGCGGGCCTCGCTGGCGCCCGCCACCTGCACGTCGAACAGGGACGTGGCGATCACGTTGACCGTCACGCCGTGGGGCGCCAGCTCCGCCGCCATCACGCGCGAATACGCGATCAGCCCGCCCTTGGCCGCCGCATAGGGCGCCACGTGCCGATGGACGCCGGTCTTGCCGGACATCGAGGAGAACGACACGATGCGTCCGCCGCCGCGCTCCTTCATCCGGCGCGCCGCCGACTGGATGCACAGGATGGGCCCCACCAGTTCCCGCTCGATCACGTCCCGGTAGCGCGCCGCGTGCGTATCCAGCGCGTCCGCGGTGCTGACCGGCGCGGCCACGTTCACGAGGATGTCCAGCCCGCCGAGCCGAGACACGCAGGCATCGAAGAAACGCTCGACCTCGGCTTCGTCGTCCGTCTCCACCGGCAGACAGGCGGCGCCGCAGGCACCCGCCACCGACGCCGCATGCGCCGCGTCCTCCGCCGATGTCACGCCGACCACGACCTTGGCGCCGCGCGCCGCGAAGGCCCGCAGCAGTTCCGGGCCCGACCCCAGCGCGCCGCCCACCAGGACGACGGCGGAACCGGCGAACTCCGCCGGATCACCGGGCGCATCCCACTTGAGCGTGTCATCCATGACGGCTTCCTCCCGGCTTGGGGCCTAGTTGGCCGTGATGTTGTTCTTGCGGATGATGGCGCTGAAGCGGGCCAGCTGCATGTCCATCAGTTCCTGCAGCGCCTGCGGCGAAGACGGCTTCACGTCCAGCCCGGTCTTCTCCAGGGCCGACTTGACGTCGGGCAGCTCCAGGATGCGCGTCATCTCCTTGTTGAGCTTGTCGATGATGGCGGCCGGCGTTCCCTTGGGCGCCAGGAAGCCGTACCAGGCGGGCATGCCCGGCGTGATCCCCAGTTCCGCGAACGACGGCACGCCCGGCGCGCTGCGCTGGCGCTCGGAACTCGACACGCCCAGGTTGCGCAACTGGCCGGACTCGATGAAGGGGCGCAGCGTATGGGTGGCGACGAACATGGCGTCCACGTGCCCCGCGATCACGTCATTGACGCCGGGCGCCGTGCCTTTGTAGGGCACGTGCAGGAACGAGGTGTGCGTGGCGTCCTCGAACTCGGCCAGCAGGATGTGCGACGGCGAGCCCACGCCCGCGGACGCGAAATTGATCTTGCCGGGGTTGGCCTTGGCCGCGGCCACCAGGTCGGCCATCGTCCGGTAGCCTTTGCCGGGATTCACCGCCAGCGAATTGGTGCCGCGCGCCGCGATCATCACCGGCGTCAGGTCCTTCATGGGATTGAAGGACGGCGAGGGATAGAGGATGGACGTGATGACGAGATTGCTCGCGGTCACCACCAGCGTGTAGCCGTCGGGCGCCGCGCGCGCCACCTGCTCGGCCCCCAGGTGGCCGGCCAGGCCGGTCTTGTTCTCGACGATGACGGGCTGCTTCCAGCTTTCGAACAGTTTTTCGCCGACCAGCCTGGCGATGTTGTCCATGCCGGTTCCCGGGGTGAAGGGAACGATGAAGCGCAAGGGCTTGGACGGGAAATCGACCGCCGCGTCGGCCGCTGCCACGGCGGTCGATACGCAGCCAAAGGCCAGGAGCACAGCACACGACGTGATACGCATTTGACTCTCCCAAGATATGGACGGACACGGAGGACCCTCCTCCGCGCCTTGCTGCAGGACGCCAGCGGCGTCAGCCCGAGGGAGGCACGTCGACCAGCACCATGCCTTCCTCGATACGTACCGGATACACCTGGATCGGAATGCTGACCGGGCCCGAAACCGGACGGCCGGTGGGAATGTGGAACACGCCTTCGTGCAAGGGGCACTCCACGCAGTCGCCGCTGACGAAGCCTTCCGCCAGGTGCGCCTTCGCGTGCGTGCAGATGTCGTGCGTGGCATGGACGCGGCCGTCCAGCTTGTACAGCGCGAGGGGCTCGCCCTCCACGCACACCGAGACGGCATCGCCCTCGGGTACGTCGTCGAACTTGATCGTCTGGCACCAGACCATGAAAGCTCCGTCTATGACCGGGAATCGTCCGGCGCCGCGGCCGGGCCGCGCTGCTGGGCATTGCGCAGCGCCGTTGCCAGCGGCACCGCCGGGTCGGCCAGTTCCGTGGCATCCACGCCCCGGCCCGCGGCCACGAGCTGGCGCACGATACGGCGGTCCCGGCCACTGTTGAACAACTCCGCCCCGACCAGCACGCCGGCCGCGTCGAAGTGGAAACCCGCCGCCTTGCCCGCGCCGGCCTCGCGCGCGACGTACCGGGTGGCGCCTGCCGGCCGGCCCACGATCTGCAGATTCATGTCGAACTGGTCCGTCCAGAACCACGGCGCCTCGTCGGCGGCGGGCTCCGCCGGCAGCGGCCCGCCGCCCTGTTCGATGCGCGCGATGGCGGCAGCGGCCCGTACGGCCTGGCGCTCGGCGTTCTCCCAGGACTCCAGGCGGATGCGGCAGCCGCCACCGGCCTCGCGCGGCGCGGCGATGTCGCCGATCGCATAGATGCCTTGCGCCGACGTCCGGCACGCCGCGTCCACCAGGACGCCGTGCACGGGCGGCGGATTCAGGGCCAGGCCCGCGCGCTCGGCCAGCGCGACGTCGGGCAGCGCGCCCATGCCGGCCAGCACCACGTCCGCCTCGCCCTGCGCGCCATCGTCCAGCACGTACCGGAAGGCCGGCCCCGCGCGCGCGATGTCGACGGGCGCGCGGCTCAGCTTCACCTCCACGCCCTGCCCTGCATGCAGCGCGAGCACGCGTTCGGCCGCCCACGCGCTGACGGCGCGCGGCAACAGCCTCGGCTGTTTCTCCACCACCGTCACGCGGCACCCCAGGCGGGTGGCGGACGCGGCCACCTCCAGTCCCACGAAGCCGCCGCCGATCAGCAGCACGCGCTGCCCGGGGCGCAATGCTTCCCTGAGGCGCGCGGCGTCGGCCGCGTTGCGCAGCGCCAGCACGTCGCCCGGCGCAAGGCCGGCGAAGGCCGGCATCCGCGCCACGGAGCCGGTCGCCAGCACCAGGTGGCGATAGGCGAGGGATGCGCCATCGGCAAGATCCACGCGGCGCGCGGCCGGATCGATGGCCATGGCCCGGACCGCAGGCCGCAGGACGATACCGGCGGCCTCATAGCTGGCCGCCGGCGCGATCGGCGCCAGGCGGCCGTCCTCCAGCAGGAACGATTTGGACAGCGGCGGCCGCTCGTAGGGCTCGGCACCCTCGTCGCCCAGCAGCGTGACCGATCCGGCATAGCCCGCCTGGCGCAGGGCATGAGCGCAGCGCGCCCCCGCATGGCCGGCACCGACGATGACCACGCCTGGCGTCATGGCGCCTCCACGCCCTTCGCGCCGGCTCCCAACAGGGCGCACAGCGGCTGGATGCTGGCCGCCGCGTCCAGCGCGCGAACCGCTTCCAGGATGTCCCGGGTACGCTGGGCGCCCATGACCGGTTCGACGTTGACGCGCAGCTTTTCCTCGAAGTCGGCATCGGAGAAAGGCTTGAGCCTGTGCCCGGGCGGCGGGCCCGCTTCGCCCACGATCACCTCGCCGGTGTCCAGCGTGACCTCCACTCGCGCCAGGAATCCCGCGGCCGCGCCGCCGCCCAGTTCGGCGGCCGGTTCGACCACGAGCCGGTCGTTCAGCAGTGTCCGCACGTCGGGACGCATGACCCGCTCCTTGTCGAAGGTGCCCGTGTCCACCCGGCCGTCGAGCAGCGCCATCGCAACGATGCAGGGCAGCGAATGATCGGCCGTCTCGCGCGACACCGGATGCCACGGGTCCGCCCGCTGGCTGACCAGATGGTCGTACACGCCCTCGTCGGCACGCACGCGGATGCCGGCGATCCGGGCGGGATCGGGAATCCGGCGCCGCGCTTCCAGCGCGGCCTGGATTGCGCTTTGCCCGCGCGACCCGACCGGCCACAGTTTGTAGGTCACCCGTTCGACGGCCGACAGGGGCTGCGCGGGGTCCAGGCGGCGCAGCAGCGCCTCGCGGTCTTCCTCGGCCAGTTCCAGACGGGCCAGGAAACCGTACTTGCCCTCGAACGGCCGGACCGCCCCTTCGGCCCCCGCTTCCGCGAGCAGGCAGGCATACACCGACTGCCGGACGGCGTCGCTGCCGTTGAAGCGCTTCCACATGGTCAGGTCGCCGCGCCGGTTCAGGTCGTTGGACTCGACCTCCAGGCTGGCGGAATGGGGAATCACGGTGATCGCCAGGGCGTCGGCAGCCTGCTCTTCCGACAGGTCCAGCATGCGGGCCGCCGCGCAGGTGCAGGCAATGGCCACGATGTTGGGATAGTCCAGGCCGCCGTTGCGCAGGCGCAGGCCGTCGAACAGCGCCACCGCGACCTCGTAGCCCAGCGCGATGGCACCGATCAGCCCCTGGCCGTCGATGCCGCGCCACTGCGCCAGGGCCATCAGGCCCGGAATCATGTCGCTGGGATGGCCCCCCGACTTGCCGATGTACAGGTCGTTGTAGTCATAGGCGCGCAGCGGCACGCCGTTCACCAAGGCCGCGGCTTCGGCGGTAACGCATTCGCCCGTGCCCCATATCGTCGCCCCCTGGGCCACGATGGCATGGCGCGCGTAGCGCCGGGCCGCCACGGCGGCGGGGTGCGTCAGAGCGCCCAGCGCCACGGCCAGCGTATCCAGCAATGCGGCTTTCACCGCGCGGTCCACCGACGCGCCGCATTCCAGCGCCGCATGCCGGGAGAACGCAGCCAGGGCCCGCAGCATGCGATCGGAAGTCGTTGTCACTTTGCCTTTCTCCAAGAGTCCGGACGAACGCCCGGGGTCAGGTATAGCCCTGGGCCTTGGCGGCCCCCTGCGTCTCGCCCAGCGCCGCGCGGATTTCCTGGCGCGCGCCGGCCTGCAGCAGGGCGGAGTCCTTGATGACGGTGATCAGGCCGAACCCGCGTTCGGCGTAGGCGCGGCCGGATGTCCCGGTGGCGCACTGGATCCCGGCGACGATGCCGTGCCGGCGGCAGGCCTGGAAGATCCGCTCGACCGCGGCGACGTGCTCGGCCTCGGTCTTGTCCAGGTCAGGCGGCAGGCCCAGCCCCAGGGCCAGGTCGGCGGGGCCGATATAGATGCCGTCCAGGCCCGGCGTGGACGCGATCGCGTCGATGTTGTCCAGTGCCTCGCGGGTCTCGACCATGACGAAGCACAGCACGGCGTCGCCCAGGGCCTGGGTGTCGCGCGTGGCGCTGACCAGCGCGGCGCGGATGGGGCCGTAGGACCGTATTCCCGAAGGCGGATAGCGGCACGCCCGCACCGCCGCGGCGGCTTCCTCGCGGCTGTTGACCAGCGGCACGATGACGCCCTGGGCGCCCGCGTCCAGCGCCTTGCCTATCATCCATCCCTCGTTGGCCGGCACGCGCGTGAACGGCACCGCGCCCCGGCCCTCGGCGGCGCGATACATGTCCAGGGTCTGCGCATAGTCGATCAGCCCATGCTGCTGATCGACGCAGACGTAGCCCACGCCCTGCTGCGCGATCAGCTCCACGGAAAACGGCGTGGGCAGCACCGCCCAGCCGCCGAACACCGGCTTCCCGGCCCGCCATGCCTCGCGCAACACCCCCGCTGTGCTCATCGCCGCCTCCTGAAAATGGATGCACTAGGATTACATCAATCTCCAAAAAAGGATACATTTTTGTCTAATTCCTAGGGTAAACACCAAAAATTCCCTATAAATCAGCCGATATCACCCAAGCACATCATCTTGAGATATTAAAAATGAATACATTTTTGGCTTTTTGCAGATGTGATACTGTCTGAAGCACAAGCCCAGATCAAGACTCTCTTCAGGCACCATCGGAATCACAGGGTGACTCAGTGACCCACGACTCGACCGGCAGCGACGCGGCGTTGCATCAGAACGGCCAGGACGGCCCCCTTGCCGGCCCTCCCGTGCCGCCGCCCGCCCCGCCCCGCGCCTCGCGCGGGGACCTGCACGACGTCTACGAACGTTTGCGCCACGACATCCTGGATGGCAGCATCCCGGCCGGCTCCATGCTGAACCAGGTGCATATCGCCAAGCGGCTGAACGTCAGCCGCACCCCCGTGCGGGAAGCGCTGCGCATGCTCCAGGCGGAAGGCCTGGTCGAGGTCAATTTCCAGCATCGGATCCGGGTCGTTCCCATCACGCCCGAGGAAATCGATTCGGTCTACGCCATGTGGCTGCTGATGGCCTGCCTGGGCATCTCGCTGACGGTGCCTCGCCTGGATGCAGGCGACATCGCGCGTATCCGCGCCGCGCTCGAGGCCATGAACGGCAGCCAGCCGGCGGGCGACTGGGCGCACCGCCACATCGAGTTCCACAAGCTGCTGATCATGCACGCGGGCGACCACATCGTGAACGCCTACGAGAATTGCCGCACCAACTCCGAACGCGCCCGCAAGTCGTTCATGGGGCAGCAGCAGCCGTATTCCTGGCTGGCGTCGGAAGAGGAACACAGCGCATTGGTCGACGCCTATGCGGCGCGGGACCAGGACCGGGCGATCCAGATCATGAGCCGGCAGCTGTCCCGCATCGCGCTGACGGTCATGGGCAACATCGACCCCACCTACGAACCCACGGCGATCCGGCAGGCCATGAAGCTGGTCACGCGGCCCGCGGGCGCGGGCCGCTGACGGGCCGGCGGGATCAGCCCCGTTTGCTTTCCAGCAGTTCCCAGCGTTCGAGCCGGGCCATGAGCTCGTCCTCGATCGCCGCCAGGCGCTGCTGGATGGCGGTCGCGCCGGCGGGATCGTCCCGGTAGATCGATCCGTCGGCCAGCTTCCCGTTCAGTTCCTGCTGCTCGGCCTCCAGCCCGGCGATGGCAGCGGGCAGGCCTTCCAGTTCCCTGGCTTCCCAGGAACTCAGGCGCGACCGGCCGGGCTTGGCCGGCGCGGCCTTCTCCGGCGCGGGGGCGGCGGGTTCCTCGCGAACGGCCTCGCGCACCGGCTTGGCCGCGGCCGACCTGGCTTCTTCCACCCTGGCGCGCTGCGTCGCCCAATCGTCGTAGCCGCCCACATAGTCGCGCCAGTGCGCGTCGCCCTCGTAGGCGATGGTCTGCGTCACGACGTTATCCAGGAACATGCGGTCGTGGCTGACCAGGAAGACCGTGCCCGAATAGTCCTGCAGCAACTCCTCCAGCAGTTCCAGCGTCTCGATGTCGAGGTCGTTGGTGGGCTCGTCCAGCACCAGCACGTTGGCCGGCCGCGCGAACAGCCGCGCCAGCAGCAGCCGGGCACGTTCGCCGCCCGACAGGCTCTTGACCGGCGAACGCGCCCGCTCGGGCGCGAACAGGAAATCCCCCAGGTAGCTCATCACGTGCTTGCGCTGGCCGTTGATCTCTATCCATTCGCTGCCCGGGCTGATGACGTCGGCCAGGGCCATGTCCTCGTCCAGCTGGCTGCGCATCTGGTCGAAATAGGCCACCGACAGGTTGGTGCCCTGCCTGACCGAGCCCGCGTCCGGGGCGAGTTCGCCCAGGATGAGCTTGAGCAGCGTGGTCTTGCCCGCGCCATTGGGTCCGATCAAACCGATGCGGTCGCCGCGCATGACCGTGGTCGAGAACGACCGGATGACGGCCTTGTCGCCGAACGATTTGGACACCCCGGTCAGTTCGGCCACCAGCTTGCCCGACCGCTGCCCCTCGGCCACGTCGATGGTGACCTTGCCCATGCGCTCGCGCCGCTCGGCCCGCTGCACGCGCAGCTGCTCCAGCCGCTTGACCCGGCCGACGCTGCGCGTGCGGCGCGCCTCGACGCCCTTGCGTATCCAGACTTCCTCCTGGGCCAGGAGCTTGTCGAAACGCGCCTGCTCCAGCCGCTCGGCCTCCAGCATCTCGGCCTTGCGCGCCTGATAGGTGGAGAAGGATCCTGGGAAACTGGCGAGCTCGCCCCGATCGAGTTCGACAATGCGGGTCGCCACCGCATCCAGGAAGCGGCGGTCGTGGGTAATGAAAACGATGCTGCCGGGGAAGGTCTTCAGCAATTCCTCGAGCCACGCGATGGCCTGGAAATCCAGGTGGTTGGTCGGCTCGTCCAGCAACAGCAGGTCAGGGTCGCCCAGCAGCGCCCGGGCCAGCGCCACCCGCTTGCGCGTGCCGCCCGACAGCCCCGCCACCGGCGCATCGGCGGGCAGGTTCAGCCGGGCCAGCGTGGCCTCGACCCGCGCCTGCACCGTCCAGCCGTCGTGCGCCTCCAGCTCCGCCTGCAAGGATTGCAGCCGGGCCAGCAGCGCGTCGTGGTCCGTCCCGCCGGCCGTTTCCGCCAGATCGTGGGTCAGCCGCTGGTAGGCGCGCAGCAGGTCGCGCCCCTTGGCCAGGCCCTCGCTGACGGCATCGAATACCGTGCCCGACTCGTCGAACACCGGCTCCTGCTCCACCGTGGCGACCTTCAGCCCGTCCTGGCGCGAGATGAGGCCGTCATCGGGCAGCGAGCGGCCATCGAGCAGCTTGAGCAGCGACGACTTGCCGGTGCCGTTGCGGCCGATCAGCCCCACCCGCTCGCCGGCTTCCACCGACAAGCCGGCGCGGTGCAGGAGGGGGACGTGGCCGTAGGCCAGTTCGATGTCGGTCAGAGCAATAAGAGCCATGAAGCGCGCCGGGAGGACCGGTCAGGAGACGAAAACGAAAAAAGCGCCCTGGCTTGCGCGAGGGCGCCCTGGAGGAAAGGACGGAGCGGGCGCGGCCCCAGAGGCCCCCGCCCGGCGCCTGGGCTAGACCGAGAACGACGACCCGCAGCCGCAGGTGGACGTGGCGTTCGGGTTCTTGATCACGAATTGCGCGCCTTCCAGGCCTTCCTTGTAGTCGATCTCGGCACCGACCAGGTATTGGAAGCTCATGGAGTCGATCAGCAGTTGCACGCCGTTCTTGTCCAGTTGCGTATCGTCGTCGTTGACGTCTTCATCGAAGGTGAAGCCGTACTGGAAGCCGGAACAGCCGCCGCCCTGCACGAACACGCGCAGCTTGAGCGCCGAATTGCCTTCTTCGTCGATCAGCTCCTTGACCTTGGCGGCCGCCGCATCGGTGAAGACGAGGCCCATCGGCGGGGCTTCGAGGCTGGCTTGTTCAACTGCTGCGTTCATGACTGCTCCTTGCCTACGCGTACGCGCGGCCCGTGCCGCGCATGCGCTGTAAATCGTCTGGTTAATGGGTAATTCAACCGCTATTGGCGCCTGATTTCAACCCCGGCGCCGCCAGGGACACTATAAAGCGGCGCCTGCCCGCCCCGTGGGCGGCCATACCGCTTAGATGCGGGCACGCCGCCAAGGTTCAAGCCCACGGCCTCAGGCCGGCAGGTTGACGGTGCTTTGCGAGCGCACCACGCCCCCCTCGACCACGCGCACCGTCACGCTGCGCACCACGAAACCGGCCGGAACCGCCAGCGATCCCTCGGCGCGCTGATACTGCCGGAACCGCACCGCCAGCGGGTCGGTGGCTGGCGGGACCACGGGAGCGACCTCCCCCGCGAGCGCCTCGGTCGGCACCGAGAACGGATGCAAGTCTATCGTGGTGGAGGTGCCCGCGCGCACGCCGGAGGCCGAGAACTGCAGGCGCCCGCTGAATTCGCCCGAAGGCCGGCCGCCGCGCATCAGCAGTACCCGGTAGCGCAGCAGCTCGCCCTGCCGCTCCAGTTCCGCGGAACGGATGTTGACCTGGGCCTGGCGCGGATCCATGGGAATGAGCTGGTCGAAAAAAGCCAGGTCATTGCGCATGTCGCCCATTTCCTTCTGCGCGGCACGCAGATCGGCCGCGAACTGGTCCTTGGCCGCGCGTTCGATCTCGAGGCGGCTTTCCGCGGCCGCGAGACTGCCCTGCAAGCGCTCGTTGTCGGCGATCAGGCGCTGATGCTCGGCGCGCAATTGCGCCAGCTCGGACGCCGAGATCTGGGGCCCGCCGAGCATCCGCCGCGCCGACTCGTACAACCCCGTTCCCAGGGCCGCGCCCAGCGCCAGCAACAGAACCAGGACCACGATCCGCCATGGCGAGGCCGCTGGCAGCCCCGTCCCGTCGGCCCGCGCGCCCGCCGCCGCGCCGCGCCGCAGCCTGCGCGGCACCAGCGCCGGAAACAGCGGCCGGCGCTTCATCAGGGCAGCACCGCCACCTGGCCGAGCCCGGCGTCCTCGGGCAGCCCGAACATCAGGTTCATGTTCTGCACGGCCTGGCCGGATGCGCCCTTCACCAGGTTGTCCTGCACCACCAGCACGACCAGTTGGTCGCCGTTGCCGGGACGGTGGACGGCGATCCGAATCATGTTGGAGGCCCGCACCGAGCGGGTCTCGGGCGTGCTGCCCGCGGGCATCACGTCGACGAAGGGCTCACCGACATAACGCTGTTCGAACAGCTTCTGGAAATCGACGTCGCGCGCCTTCGGATCGATGCGGGCGTAGATGGTCGAGTGCATGCCACGCACCATGGGGGTCAGGTGAGGCACGAAAGTCAGCCCCACCGGTCCGCCGTGCAGCGTCTGCAAGTGTTCGACGATCTCGGGATGATGGCGATGGCCCGACACGCCATAGGCCTTGAAGTTGTCGCTGGCTTCCGAGAACAGGATGTGCAGCTCGGCCTTGCGTCCGGCGCCGGTCACGCCCGACTTGCAGTCGGCGATGAGCGTGGACGCATCCACCAGCGGCGAGGTCCCGGCCCGGCCTTCCAGCAGCGGCGCCAGGCCCAGCAGCACGGTGGTCGGATAGCAGCCGGGGTTGCCCACGACCCGCGCGCCGCGGATCTGCTCGCGGTTCAATTCGACCAGGCCGTAGACCGATTCGCGCAGCACGTCGGGGCAGGCGTGCGGCATTTTGTACCACTTCTCGAACGAGGCCTGGTCCTGCAGGCGGAAATCGGCGGCCAGGTCGATGATCTTGACGCCGGCGGCCAGCAGTTCCTGCGCCTGCGCCATGGCCACGCCATGGGGCGTCGCGAAGAACACCACGTCGCACTCGGTCAGCCGCGCCTTGTCGGGCGACGAGAACGCCAGGTCCACCTTGCCGCGCAGGTTGGAATACATGTCGGCCACCGGCATGCCGTCTTCCTTGCGCGACGTGATCGCCGTCAGCTCCGCGTTCGGATGCTGCGACAACAGGCGCAGCAACTCCACGCCGGTGTAGCCCGTGCCGCCGACGATACCTACCTTGATCTTGGCCATTGCAATCTCCTGGAGTCCCTTGCGCTTCCCGGCCCGGGAAAGCGGGACGGTGCCCTGCGACAGATGATGAGTAAGAATACCCCACGCTCGGCAGCATCGATGTGACGACCCGCGGGCCGGCACGCCGCTCGAGGCGAAAAAAAGGCCGCATCGCTGCGGCCTTTCTTGTCTCGTCCGCCGGCCGGAGCCGGAACGGGACGAGGGAGATCGAAGCCGATCAGCGCTTGCTGAACTGCTTGCGACGTCGCGCCTTGTGCAGACCGACCTTCTTGCGCTCGACCTCGCGGGCATCGCGGGTGACGAAGCCGGCTTGCGACAGCGCGGGCTTGAGCGTCGCGTCGTAGTCGATCAGCGCGCGGGTGATGCCGTGGCGCACCGCGCCGGCCTGCCCGGTCACGCCACCACCGTTGACGTTGACGTGGAAGTCGAAGCTTTCCAGGTGGCCCGTCAGTTCCAGCGGCTGGCGAACGATCATGCGGCCGGTCTCGCGAGCGAAGTACTCGTCGACGGGCTTGCCGTTGACGGTGATCTTGCCCGAGCCTTTCTTCAGGAACACGCGCGCCACCGAGGTCTTGCGGCGGCCGGTTCCATAATTCCAGTTACCGATCATGCGCGGCTCCTCAGATGTCCAGCAGCTTGGGCTGCTGGGCGGTGTGCGGATGTTCGGATCCTGCGTACACCTTCAGCTTCTTGATCATGGCGTAGCCCAGGGGACCCTTGGGCAGCATGCCCTTGACGGCCTTCTGGATCGCACGACCAGGAAAACGCTGCTGCATCTTCAGGAACGTGGTTTCGGTGATACCGCCGGGATAGCCCGAGTGGCGGTAGTAGCGCTTGTCCTGCGCCTTGTTGCCGGTAACGACGATATCGGCGGCGTTGATGATGACGATGTAGTCGCCGGTATCGACGTGAGGCGTGAATTCAGGCTTGTGTTTACCGCGCAAACGGCGTGCGACTTCGCTGGCCACACGACCTAGGACTTTGTCCTTGGCGTCAATCACGTACCAGTCACGCGTCACTTCATGCGGTTTCGCAACGAAGGTTTTCATGATGATCTCTGTGACATATCTGGTGCCCGTAAGCCCCCTACGGGCTTGCTGACGGCGTATCACCCCGATCCCGCCTCGGCATTGTGAACTGCAGGTACGGAAAAAGGGCAAGAGGATGATGATAACCCGGATAGACCGGCGAAGTCAAAGGCCGCGCGCCAGCTCGCCGCACGGCCCGCGCCGCGCCCGGCGCAGCTGTAACGATATCCGACGCAGCCCCCCGCTTCCCCCGTGACGCCCAGGCCGCGCTTCATGCTTTGATAAACATCCACACATAAGAAAAGATTCCGGCGCGGCGTAAGGGCAGACACTAGTCCGTTCACAGAGCCCTATGGAGATCCGTCCGATGAAAACGATCAAGACGATGCTGGCCGCCGGTGCCGTGGCCGCGGGATTGGCCGCCTGCGCGGCTCCCCAGCGCGACATGCCCACCCAGCAGGCCTCGACGATGTCGCCGCAATCGGTCACCGACGACCAGTTGCAGCGCTTCGCCAACGCGGCCAGGAAGGTGAATGCCGTCTCGCCGGGGACCGGAGCCGCCGCCTCCAGCACGCCGACCGGCGAGCCCACCAACGCCACCTTCGACGAAGCCAACGGCCGCAAGGCCGAGGCGGTCTGGAGCGAAGGGCTGACCGTACGGGAATTCAACGCCATCAACGCGGCCGTCCAGCAGGATCCCGCCCTGATGCAGCGCTATGGCGCGCTGATGCAAGGCGGCAGCACCGGCTCCACCGGCGGTGGCTATGGCGGTTCCACGGGCGGCGGCACGATGATGCGCTAACCCCGCCAAGGCAAAAAAAAGCCCGAAGCCTTGCGGCTTCGGGCTAATCCACCAAAGGAGGAGGGTGGAGGAGACACCGGTAGATGGGCTTTGCGGGGCTATCCGACGATGCCGAGGGGCCCGAGGCCGTGTCGGCATACAAAGCGACATCCGTTGAACCCATTATAGGGAAGCAGTTTGTGCGTTGCAAGAAGTTTTTTGGCCTGTTCACCACAATACGGTTTCAAATTTCAACAGGCAAAAATTCTTTTTATATCAATAGGTTAATTATTCATTTAGCCCCATCACGGAGCTTCCTTCCCCGGCTCTTTCCTGTCGAGTCGCGGCATGCTCTGCCATGCAGCGCTCCATCTCCTCGCTTATTTTGATGCAAAGCAGCAAGAATCGGGCAAAAAAAAAAGCCCGAAGCCTTGCGGCTTCGGGCTAATCCACCAAAGGAGGAGGGTGGAGGAGACACCGGTAGATGAGCTTTGCGGGGCTATCCGACGATGCCGAGGGGCCTGGGGCCGTGTCGACATACAAAGCGTCATCCGTTAGATCAATTATAGAGAGATGTTTTGTGCGATGCAAGAACCTCCTAGGGTTGTTGCCTACGTACAAAAACCAATGTGGATGCGGACAAAAAAAACCACATCAAATCAATCACTTAAATACAAACCACCCACCCACTCCGCAACACTATCAACCAAAAATCAAGGGCGGGAACAGCTTGGCCGGGGGGCGCGACCATTTGTCGCAGTTTTCGCTGCATCGCAGCATAGCCTGGCTCCCCAACAGCCGCGAAACCCGCTTCCCACCCGCTATCATCGTGCTGATTAGCCAACTTCTATCGCAGCACGAGGAATATCATGGAATGCATCGTAAGCTGGGGCGGCCCGCAGGGCATGCTGTTCACCGCCCAGACGGGCAGCGGCCACGTCGCCGTCATGGACGGCGCGCCGGACGGCGGGGGCAACAACCTCGCCCCCCGGCCGATGGAACTGGTGCTGGCCGGCACTGGCGGCTGCACGGCTTATGACGTCGTCCTGATCCTGAAGCGCGGCCGCCACGCCGTGCGCGGCTGCACGGTGGCGCTCAAGGCCGAGCGGGCCGATACGGATCCCAAGGTCTTCACCAAGATCCATTTCGCCTTCACGGTCACGGGCAAGAACCTTCCGGCCGCAGCGGTGGAACGCGCGGTGCAGCTTTCCCACGAAAAGTATTGCTCGGCCTCGGCCATGCTGGAAAAAACCGCCGAACTGACCTGGTCGGTGGAAATCGTCGAAGCCGACTGACGCAGCTCAGAGGTAATAGGCGGTGGAGGTCATGACCTTGGACCCGCACCGCATCGCTGCCCGCACCGGCGCGGGCAGCTCGGCGCCGCCGCGCTGCTCCGCCGTCACCCTGTGCTGGCGCTCGTCGGCGGCCATGCGCTCGACGATGGCGCGCGAGCGCGCATCGTTGGCCGGTAGCGTACCCAGGTGTCCGTCCAGGTGGCGCTCCACCTGCCGCTCGGTTTCCGCCATGAAACCCAGGTTCCAGGCATCACCCGCCCTGCCCGCCAGCATGCCCAGCCCGAAGGCCCCGGCGTACCAGAACGGATTCAACAGGCTGGAGTGCGAACGCAGTTCGCGCAGGCGGTCGTCCAGCCAGGCCAGGTGATCGGTCTCCTCGGCCGCCGCGTCCAGGAACACCTGGCGCGTATCCGGCTTGTCGCAAACCAGCGCCTGCCCCCGGTACAGGGCCTGGGCGCACACTTCCCCTACGTGATTGACGCGCATCAGGCCGGCCGCGTGCTTGCGCTCGGACTCCGTCAATGCCGGCCCGCCCGCCTCGTCGGACGAGTCGTCGACGGCGGACAGGCGCCCCGCCGGATTCGGACGCTGCGCGGACACCGAGCCCGTCAACACCCACACGGCGCGGTCCGCCTCGGATAGCACCCGATCCAGCAGGGAAATACGGCGAAAGGATGCGGTTCCCGACATTTGCGACCTCCGGTCCGGACACGGCCGGACAGCGACACGAACAGATTCCAGTATAGGCAATCCCCGATTCGTTGTTCTTGAACAACGTCCGGCGCGACGCAACCCCGCTGTCATTTTCGCCTCATGTTGGATCGTCATCCTCTCGTCCGAGCACCTGAGCAATTTCCTCGTGCCCCATCACAAATCCATCTGGAGTTCTCAATTGAAAAAGACCCTCATCGCCGCCGCGCTGCTGGCCGGTTTCGCCGGCACCGCGCAAGCCCAGAGCGTGACGCTGTACGGTATCGTCGACATGGGATTCATGAACAGCAAGCAGGACGGCCAATCCGCCGTCAACGGGCTGGATAGCGGCATCGCCGGCAGCTCGCGCTTCGGCCTGCGCGGTGTGGAAGACCTGGGCAACGGCCTGAAGGCCAACTTCCAGCTGGAAAGCGGCTTCAAGGCCGACACCGGCATCCAGAGCGCCAGCGGCCAGCTGTTCGACCGCGCCGCTTGGGTGGGCGTGTCGGGCAACTTCGGTGAAGTCCGCCTGGGCCGCCAGGACACCCTGGGCTTCAACTGGTTCCGCGGCGCCATCAACCCCTTCGGCAACGCCTACTCGCAAGCCCAGAGCAAGACCGTCTTCAACGTGAGCGGCGTGGATGACCGCGTCAGCAACAGCGCGTTCTATCTGTCGCCCAAGTTCAGCGGCTTCCAGGTCGGCGCCGGCTACAGCTTCAACGCCAACAGCAGCGAAACCGCCGGCAACGACGCCGACAACTCGGTGTACTCGCTGGGTCTGCGCTATCAGAACGGCCCGCTGCTGGCCGTCCTGACCTATGAACAGAAAAATGCCGCCGACCTGGCTCCCGGTGCGGGCGTGGGCGGTTCCGACCTGAAGAACATCCAGCTGGGCGCCACCTACGACTTCGGCGTGGCCAAGCTGCACGCCGGCTACGGCCGCCTGCAGAACTCGGGCTACAAGTCGAGCTCCGAGAAGGAAAACTCGTACTTGCTGGGCGTGACCGTGCCGTTCGGCGCCCACTCCGTGTTCGCCAGCTACCAGCGCAACGACAACGCCAATATCAACGCCGGCCGCGCCGACAAGTCCATCAACGGCTACGCCATCGGCTACAACTACAAGCTGTCCAAGCGCACCATGATCTACGCCCTGCTCAACCAGTACACCGACGTGATCGTCCGCACGGACAACAAGGCCCTGGGCGACAAGCGCGAAATCGCCATCGGCCTGCAGCACAAGTTCTAAGCCCTGCTCCCCATGGGCCGGGTCGCCCCGGCCCATGTTTCGAAGTGCTTACTTCAGCAGTGAGTGTTTTCCCGTCTTCGGTTCGGCTGAAGACGGGCTTTTTCGTCAGTTTTTTGCGGAAAAACAACGAAAGCCGTAAGAATAAGTAAAAACCCGGCCCTCACCCGCCTCCGCACTTGGTAGTAACCCGCATTCTTTGCTGCAATATGACCAACTTCCTACCAGGAAGCTCTGGTTTTCCCGCAGCAAACGGATACCCGACGATGGATCCGCGCATTCCATCCGGCGCCTCGCACCCCCCGTCTGCCGCGACAGCCAGATCAATCATGGAGATGTACGAATGAAAAAGACCCTGATCGCTGCCGCCGTCCTGGCTGGCATGGCTGGTACCGCGCACGCGCAAAGCTCGGTCACCCTGTACGGCATCATGGATATGGGCTACCTGTATTCCAAGACCGAAGGCATGAAGGCCCGCAACGCGCTGGACAGCGGCCTGCAAAGCGAATCGCGCTTCGGCCTGCGTGGCTCGGAAGACCTGGGCAACGGCCTGAAGGCCAACTTCCTGCTGGAAGCCGGCATCAACGCCGACGACGGCACCTCGTCGCAGTCGGGCCTGTTCAACCGCCAGTCGTGGGTGGGCCTGTCGTCCAACACGCTGGGTGAGATCCGTCTGGGCCGCCAGTTCATCCTGGGCTCGCAATTCTTCACCAACATCGATCCGTTCGGCACGACCTTCCGCCAGGCCGGCATGGGCTCGACCTTCATCGCCGCCAACCAGGTCCGTAACAGCAACAGCGTGATGTACTTCTCGCCGACCTGGAACGGCTTCCAAGGCGCCATCGGCTACAGCTTCAACCGTTCGACCAACGAAAGCCCGGTCGCCGGCACCAACAACCGCGCCATCACCTCGGGCCTGCGCTACGCCAACGGCCCCATCGAAGTCGCCCTGACCTACGACCAGGTCGAGCCCTCGACCGGCGGCAACGTCGGCCGTTCGACCCAGTTGGGCGGTACGTATGACTTCGGCGTGGTCAAGCTGCACGCCGCCATCGCCGACCAGCGCAACGTCGCGGTCAACGTTGGCGACATCCCGGGCTGGAATGGCCGCTTCGCCAAGAAGACCCTGTCGTACATGGTCGGCGCGTCGGCTCCGGTCGGCACCGGCTCGCTGTTCGGTTCGTACCAGAAGGCCAAGGACTGGGACATCGAAGGCTTCAGCGTCGGCTACACCTACCCGCTGTCGCGTCGTACCAACGCCTACGCCTTCTTCAGCAACATGGACAACGTTGGTCACTACGGCAGCGCCGTCACGACCGGCGACAAGACCACCCGCCAATTCGGCGTCGGCCTGCGTCACATGTTCTAAGTCGGCGGTGGGAGCGCCTGGCGCGCTCCCGCACGCGCCCAGAACCCCCTGGGCGTACGCTGGAAAAAACCCGGACCGGAAACGGCCCGGGTTTTTCTTTTTGGGCGCGCCCTATCCGCCCCGCACCGCGCGGGGGATGGACCGCTTCAGGAGATCGCAGAAATCGTCGGCGCACGGCGGCAGCTTGCGGCCCCGGTCGCGCAATTCGTAGAACTCCAGTTCGACCAAGGGCGAGCCCAGCGGCTCGAGCCGGATGCCGCGCCCCCGGCAGGCGGGGACGGCGGTCGACGGCAGGATGGCGATGCCGCGCCCGGCCTCGGCCAGGCCGATCTGGGTTTCGATGAAATTGACCACGAAGCGGGGCGGCGCCTCATGGCCGACCAGGGCCAGGTTCTTGTCGATCAACTGCTGCAAGGGATTGTCGAAAGGCAGGTTGATGAAGGATTCTCCCGCCAGCGCGCTCCACGAACGGGGTGACCGCGCCAGCTGGAACCGTGGCGCGGCGCTGGCCGCCACCAGCGAAAAATGAAACAGCGGCTGGCGCAGCAGGCCCGGCGCCGCCTTGATGAACATGCCCAGCCCGACGTCCAGGTGCCCCGCGCGCACCATGCTGGACACCGAAGGCAGGTCGGTATCCACGATGGTCAGCCGCACGCCCGGATGACGCTGCTCGAAGGCCGCCACGACCGGGGGCAACAGGTAGGAGCAGGTCAGCGGCGGCGCGCCGACCGACAGCGTGGTATTGGCGCGCTGCGCCGACCGCCCCACCTGCTCCACGATCTCCTCGATCCGCTTGACGTTCTGCTCGGCCACGGCGCGGAACTCGGCGCCGAACTGCGTCAGCGTGACCTGCCGCGTGGTGCGGTCGAACAGGCGAAAGCCCAGCTGCCCTTCCAGCTCCCGGATCATCAGGCTCAGGCCAGATTGGGCGATGTGCAGTTGTTCGGCCGCGCGGGAGAAATTCCGCTGCTGGGCCAGCAACAGGAAGGCCTTGAGCTGGCGGTGGGAAATGTTCATGTCGGTGCATTGATGCAGATATCTGATCAATTCATACTTTATTCATATTTCACTCACGTATAAAGCTCGTATTGAATGGCGATCGTTCCTGTCCCACCAGAGAGGTCGATATGCCCACCCGTCGCTGCATCTCCCGTCGCTCGTTCCGTAGTGCCTGTGCCGGGCTGCTGGCGCTGGCCGCCTGCGCGGCCCACGCGGACGAGCCCTATCCCACGCGTCCCATCCGCATCATCGTGCCCTTCTCCGCCGGCGGCGGCATCGACGTGCTGGGCCGGACCATCGGCCAGAAACTGTCCGAGACCTGGCAGTACGCCGCGGTGGTGGAAAACCGCCCCGGCGCCAGCGGCAACATCGGCACCGACCTGGCCGCGCGGGCCGCTCCCGACGGCTACACCTACCTGATGACGGCCAACACCATCATCATGACGCCGAGCTTCATGCAGGGCGTCACCTTCGATCCGGTCAAGGACTTCGCGCCGGTGATGCCCATCGCCATCGGCAGCCTCGCGCTGGTGACCCGTCCGGACTTCCCCGCCAGGTCGGTGCCCCAGTTGATCGAGCTGGCCAGGAAGCAGCCGCACAAGCTCAACTACGGCTCGCCCGGTACCGGCACGCCGCATCACCTGGCCATGGAACTGGTCAAGCAGCGCGCCGGCATCGACGTGGTCCACGTGCCCTACAAAGGCTCGGGCGGGCTGGTCAACGACGTGCTGTCGGGCCAGGTGGACCTGGCCTTCGTGCCCGTCCACCAGGCGCTGCAATTCGCCCGCGCCGGCAAGATGCAGATGCTGGCCGCCGGCGGCACGCGGCGCACCGCCGTGACGCCCGACATCCCCTCGCTGGCGGAGGCCTCCGGCATCGCCGACGTCGATGTCGACATGTGGTACGGCCTCTACCTGCCCGCCGGCACGCCGCCGGCCATCGTCGCCAAGGTGAACGCCGAAGTCGCTCGGATCCTGAAGATGCCGGACGTGGTCAAGAGCCTGTCCATGCAGGGCCTGCAGCCCAGCGGCGGCACCCCGGACGACCTCGCGCGGCTGACCCGCGACGACTTCCAGCGCTGGGCCGGCGTCATCCGGCAGGCCGGCCTTTCATCCCAATAGAAACCAATATCCCAATACCAAGAGGAGTCTTCATGGAAGTCATGATCGTGGGCGGCGGCATAGGCGGCCTGACCCTGGCGCTGTCGCTGCACAAGGTGGGCATCGCCGCCCGGGTGTTCGAAGCGGCGCCGGAAATCCAGGCGCTGGGCGTGGGCGTGAGCCTGCTGCCGCACTCGACCCGCGTTCTGGGCGAACTGGGCCTGAACGAGGCGCTGGCGCGGGTGGCCGTCACCACCACGACCACCACCTTCTTCAACCGCTTCGGGCAACACGTCTATTCCGAGCCGACCGGCCGGCAGGCGGGCTACGAGTGGCCGCAGTTCCAGGTCCATCGCGGCGACCTGCAGAGGATCCTGCTCGAAGCCTGCCGCGAGCGCCTGGGCGCGGACCGCATCGTCGCGGGCCATCGCTGCACCGGGTTCACGCAGACGCCCGGCGGCGTCACCGCCTCGTTCGTCGATCCCGCGGGCAACCCTCTCGCGCCCCGCACGGCCGATGCGCTGATCGCCTGCGACGGCCTGCACTCGGTGATCCGCAAGCAGTTGCATCCCGGCGAAGGCGAACCGGTCTACTCCGGGGTCAACATGTGGCGCGGCGTCACCCGCTGGAAGCCCTATTTCGACGGCGCCACGTATGTCCGCGGCGGCTGGCTGACGCCGGGCAAGATGGTCATCTACCCGATCCGCAACGCGCTCGACGCCGACGGACTGCAACTGATCAACTGGGTGGCCGAGGTGACGACGCCCCGCTACGAACGCCGCGACTGGAATCGGCGCGGAAGGCTGGAGGACTTCATCGGCGTCTTCGAGGACTGGCGCTTCGACTGGCTGGACGTACCCGCCATGATCCGGGCCGCGGACGTCCTGCTCGAATTCCCCATGGTGGACCAGGATCCGCTGCCGTGGTGGACGCAGGGCCGGGTCACCCTGCTGGGCGACGCGGCGCACCCCATGATCCCGCGCGGCTCGAACGGCGCGGGCCAGGCCATCCTGGACGCGCGCGCCCTGGCCGCCGCGCTGGCCGCGGAACCGGACGTGCCGGCCGCGCTGGGCCGGTATGAAGCGCAGCGCCGGCCGGCCACGACGGACATCGTGCTGACCAACCGCAAGACGCCTCCCGACGCCATCCTGAAGGAGGTCTACGAACGCACGGGCGACCGTCCGTTCCGGCATATCGACGACGTCATCAGCCAGGAGGAGCTGGCCGCCATTTCCAACGGCTACAAGCGCGTGGCGGGCTACGACCTGGCCTCGCTGTCCCGGTAGGCAGCACGCGGGGCGGGCACCGTGGCTTGCCCCGCGTCCCTTCCGTATCGAGAAATATTCTCGATATTCACGACTTCCTAATATCTTTTCGATTACGCTATCGAGTCGTCCATGCATCTTAACTGTGCGGACCGACGGTGATCCCGCCGGCATCCGCCCTCCAGCATGTCTCTCGCTCGCGCCAAGTCCTTTGCTTCCTCGTTCCCCCGCCCCGGCCTGCTCGGCCTGGGCCTGGCCCCACTGCTGCTGATTGCCGGCTGCAGCCTGCAGCCGCCCGCGCCGTCCGTGCCGCTGGCCACGCCGACCGGCTGGCAAGCCCCGCTGCCCCTCGCCGCCGGCCCCTCCCTGCCGCACCACTCCAGCCAACAGCGTCTGCTGGAATGGTGGCAACAAGCCGGCGATCCGGCACTTCCCGGGCTGATCGAAGCCGCACAGGCGGCCAGCCCGACCGTGGGCACCGCGCGCTCGCGCTTTCTCCAGGCCCGCGCCACCCGCGTCTCGTCCGGCGCCGCCCTGGGGCCCACGCTCGACGCCACCGCCCAGACCAGCCGCGGGTTCTCCCAGATCGCGGGCGGCGTCGCCACGCAGAACCAGGCCGGCCTGCAGGCCTCGTGGGAAATCGACCTGTTCGGCGCCAACGCCGCCACGCGCGACGCCGCGCAGGCTCGCCTGGAGGGCGCGCAGGCCCAGTGGCACGACGCGCGCATCTCGGTCGCCGCCGAAGTGGCCAACGAGTTGAACAACTTTCGCAGCTGCCGCCGCGAACTCGCCATCCAGGAATCGGACGCGGCCTCGCGCGCGGAAAGCTCGCGCCTGACCGATCTCGCCATGCGCGCGGGCTTCCAGTCCACCGCCAACGCCGCGCTGGCGCGCGCCAGCAGCGCCGAAGCCGCCGCCCGCGCCCGCCAGCAGCGCGCCTTGTGCGACATCAGCGTCAAGGCACTGGTGGCCCTAACCGCGCTGGACGAACCCGCGCTGCGAGCCCGGTTGGCCACGCCGGCGCAGCCTGCGTCCGACGCCCTGTTCGCCATCGACCACCTGCCCGCCGCCGTGCTATCGCAGCGCCCCGACCTGTTCAACGCCGACCGCAACGTGGCGGCGGCCAGCGCCGAGGTCGGCAGCGCCCAAGCCAAACGCTACCCACGCCTGACCCTGGCCGGCAGCGTGGGCGCGGCCTCGTTCAGGGCACGCGGCACGAACGTCGACGTCTCGACCTGGTCCATCGGCCCGCTGTCGGTCACGCTCCCGCTGTTCGACGGCGGCCGGCGCCGCGCCGACATCAATGCCGCCCAGGCCCGCTACGACGAAGCCGTCACCCAGTACCGGGCCACGGCCCGGCAAGCCGTGCGCGAAGTGGAGGAAGCCCTGGTCAACCTGGAAAGCACGGCCGCGCGCACCACCGACGCGCGCGCCGCGGTCGAGGGATACCAGGCTTCGTTCGAAGCCACCGAGCAGCGCTATCGCGGCGGTCTGGCCAGCCTGCTGGAGCTGGAGGAGTCGCGGCGCATGCTGCTGACGGCCCGCACCACCCAGTCCGCCCTGGAGCGCGAACGCATGGCGGCCTGGATCGCGCTGTACCGCGCGGCGGGCGGCGGCTGGCGCCAGGATGCGCCCTTGCCGCCGGACACGCCGCCCGCGGCATCCACCGCGCCGGCCACCCATCCCTCCTGACGGAACCTCTCACGAAACGCGTCGCCGCGGGGTCTCCCCAGGCCCCGGCCCCATCCCAACCATGATCCCGTCCATGCCGCTACGCCCTCTCATCGCCGCCGCCGTGCTCGGCGCCATCCTGGCCGGTGCCGTCCTCGCCCCCGCCCTGCGCGCCGCCGATACCGACGCCCCTGCGGCCGTCCGGCCGGCCCTGACCGTCACCGTCGCCCAACCGCGGATGCAATCCCTGCGCGTCGCGCTCCAGGCCAACGGCAACATCATGGCCTGGCAGGAAGCCAGCCTGGGCGCCGAGATCGGCGGCCTGCGCCTGCAGGACGTCCTGGTCAACGTAGGCGATACCGTCAAGGCCGGCCAGGTACTGGCCACCTTCGCCCAGGAAACCGTGCGCGCGGACATCGCCCAGGCCCGTGCCGCGCTGGCCGAGGCCGAAGCCAGCGCCGCCGAGGCACGCGCCAATGCCGAGCGCGCCCAGTCCCTGAAGGCCTCCGGCGCGCTGAGCGAATCGCAAATCAACCAGTACGTGACCGGCGGCCAGACCGCCCAGGCGCGCGTGGAGTCCGCCCGCGCCAGCCTGGCCGCGCAGGAACTGCGCCTGAAATTCACCCAGGTCCGCGCCCCCGACAGCGGCGTCATCTCGTCGCGCACCGCCACGGTGGGCGCGGTCGTGAGCGCCGGCACCGAACTCTTCCGCATGATCCGCAAGGGCCGCCTGGAATGGCGCGGCGAAGTCACCTCCGCCGAGGTCGGCCGCGTGCGCGTGGGCGATCCCGTCACCGTCGTCGCGGCCAGCGGCGAGCGCCTGCGGGGCAAGGTCCGCACCGTCGGCCCCACCGTCGATCCGCAGACGCGCAACACCCTGGTCTACGTCGACCTGCCCGGGGCCGACGCGCCGGACTCCTCGGCCAAGGCCGGCATGTTCGCACGCGGGGAGTTCGAACTGGGCGCGGCGCAGGGCCTGACCGTGCCACAGCAGGCCGTCGTCATGCGCGAAGCCTTCAATTACGTTTTCGTCGTGGGGGCGGACAACCGGGTGGCCCAGCGCAAGATCCAGGCCGGCCGGCGCGACGGCGACCGCGTCGAGGTCCTGGACGGCCTCGCGCCCACCGACCGCGTTGCCGTGCGCGGCGCCGGCTTCCTGACCGACGGCGACCTGGTACGCGTGGTCGACACGCCCGCTCCCGCGGCCACCCCCGCCACCGCCGTGACGCGCTGAGAGCCCACGCGATGAACGTCTCGACCTGGTCCATACGCAACCCCATTCCGTCGGTCATGCTGTTCGTGCTGCTGACCTTCGCCGGCCTGCTGTCGTTCAGCGCCATGAAGGTGCAGAACTTCCCCGACATCGACCTGCCCATGGTGCAGGTCACGGCCGCGCTGCCCGGGGCCTCGCCCGGCCAGCTGGAGAACGACGTCGCGCGCAAGCTGGAGAACTCCATCGCCACCTTGCAGGGCCTCAAGCACGTCTACACCAAGATCCAGGACGGCAGCGTCAGCCTGACCGCCGAATTCGAACTCGAGAAGCCCCTACAGGAAGCGGTGGACGACGTCCGCTCTGCCGTGTCCCGCGTGCGCGCCGACATGCCCGCCGACCTGCGCGACCCCATCATCAACAAGGTCGACCTGGCCGGCCAACCCGTGCTGGCCTTCACCGTACGCGCCAGCAGCATGGACGACGAGGCCCTGTCCTGGCTGGTCGACAACGACGTCGCCCGCAAGCTGCTGAACGTGCCCGGCGTGGGCGCGGTCAACCGCGTGGGCGGCGTGACCCGCGAGATACGCATCGCGCTCGACCCCCAGCGCCTGCAGGCCCTGGGCGCTTCCGCCGCCGACATCTCGCGCCAGCTGCGCCAGGTGCAGCGCGAAAGCTCCGGCGGCCGCACCGACATCGGCGACTCCGAACAGCCCGTGCGCACCCTGGCCACCGTGGGCACCGCCGAAGAACTCGCCAACCTGCGGCTGGTCCTGAGCGACGGCCGGCCCATCCGGCTGTCCGACGTCGCCACCGTGACCGACACCATCGCCGAACGCCGCTCCGCCGCCCTGCTCGACGGCCAGCCCGTCGTCGGCTTCGAGGTGGCCCGCAGCCGCGGCGCCAGCGAACTCGACGTGGCCGCGGGCGTCCAGCGCGCGCTGGACGAACTCAAGGCCCAGCACGCCGACCTGCAGATCACCGAATCCTTCAACTTCGTCACCCCGGTCCAGGAAGAGTACGACGGCTCCATGCGCCTGCTCTACGAAGGCGCGCTACTGGCGGTGCTGGTGGTGTGGCTGTTCCTGCGCGACTGGCGCGCCACGCTGATCTCCGCCGTCGCGCTGCCGCTGTCGGTCATCCCCGCCTTCGCCGGCATGTACTTCCTGGGATTCTCGATCAACGTCATCACCCTGCTGGCCCTGTCGCTGGTCATCGGCATCCTGGTCGACGACGCCATCGTCGAGGTCGAGAACATCGTGCGCCACCTGCGCATGGGCAAGAGCCCCTACCAGGCCGCCATGGAAGCCGCCGACGAAATCGGACTGGCCGTCGTCGCCACCACCTTCACCCTGATCGCCGTCTTCCTGCCCACCGCCTTCATGAGCGGCGTCGCCGGACGCTTTTTCAAGCAGTTCGGCTGGACCGCCTCGCTGGCCGTGTTCGCCTCGCTCATCGTCGCGCGCGTGCTTACGCCCATGATGGCCGCCTACCTGCTCAAGCCCATCGTGCACGCGGGCAAGGAACCGCGCTGGCTGCAAACCTACATGCGCTGGGTCGCCGCCTGCCTGCGCCACCGCTGGCTGACCGTGCTCGGCGCCGCCGTGTTCTTCATCCTGTCGATCGGCATGATCCCCCTGCTGCCCGCCGGCTTCATGCCCGCCGACGACAACTCCCAGACCCAGGTCGTGGTCGAACTGCCACCCGGCTCCACCCTGGCCCAGACCCTGGACACCGCCGAACTCGTGCGCCTGCGGCTGGCCAAGGTGCCGCACGTGCGCAGCGTCTACACCACCATCGGCGGCGGCACCGCCGGCGGCGACCCCTTCGCCATGGCCGGCGCGGCCGAGGTCCGCAAGGCCACCCTGACCATCCAGCTCGACCCGCGCGACGACCGGCCCAAGAAACAAGGCATCGAAGAAGACATGCGCGCCGCCCTGGACGAGATCCCCGGCATGCGCAGCCGCGTCGGCCTGGGCGGGTCCAACAACAAATACGTGCTCGTGCTGACCGGCGACGACCCCGACGCGCTGAACCAGGTTGCCCTGGCCGTCTCCAAGGAACTGCGCACCATCCCGGGCCTGGGCAACATCTCGTCCACCGCCAGCCTTATCCGCCCCGAGATCGCCGTGCGCCCCGACTTCGCCCGCGCCGCCGACCTGGGCGTCACCAGCAGCGCCATCGCCGACACCCTGCGCATCGCCACCGTCGGCGACTACGACATCTCGCTGCCCAAGCTCAACCTGTCACAGCGCCAGGTCCCCATCGTCGTACGCCTGGACGAAGCCGCGCGCGAAAACCTCTCTCTGCTCGGCCGCCTGTCCGTGCCCGGCACCCGCGGCCCCGTCCTGCTCGAACAGGTCGCCACCCTGGACTTCTCGGCCGGACCATCCGTCATCGACCGTTACGACCGCTCGCGCAACATCAACTTCGAGATCGAACTGGCCGGCATGGACCTGGGCGAAGTCGCCCAGCGCGTGGCCGACCTGCCCACCATCAAGAACCTGCCGCCCGGCGTGCGCCAGGCCACCGTGGGCGACGCCGAAGTCATGGGCGAACTGTTCCAGAGCTTCGGCCTGGCCATGCTGACCGGCGTACTGTGCATCTACGTCGTGCTGGTGCTGCTGTTCAAACACTTCCTGCACCCCGTCACCATCCTGGCCGCCCTGCCCCTGTCATTGGGAGGCGCCTTCGTCGGCCTGCTCATCGCGCACAAGAGCTTCTCCATGCCCTCGCTGATCGGCCTGGTCATGCTGATGGGCATCGCCACCAAGAACTCCATCCTGCTCGTCGAATACGCCATCCTGGCGCGGCGGGGACACCCCGCCACCGACGTGCGGCCGGCGGTGCCGGGCATGAGCCGCTGGGATGCGCTGGTCGATGCCTGCCACAAGCGGGCCCGGCCCATCATCATGACCACCATGGCGATGGGCGCCGGGATGCTGCCGATCGCGATCGGCTACGGAGCCGCCGACCCGAGCTTCCGGTCGCCGATGGCGATCGCGGTGCTGGGAGGGCTGATCACGTCGACGTTTCTGAGTTTGCTGGTGATACCGGTGGTGTTCTTGTTTGTGGATGATTTTGGGCAGTGGGTGATGCGGTTGTTCAGGCGGGGGCAGACCGATGCTGCGCGGTGAGAAGCGCAACAGGGCGTGCCTGGGATGTTTCTGATCCATAGTCGCACTCAGTGTGTCGGAAGCAATCCGCCAGCAGCTCTGGGCAACCCACGAGAGCCTCACTTATGACCTGCCCTCATGGTGAAACCAACCATGCGGAAAACATTAGGACCAACTAGATCTCGTTATGAAATTTTGTCCTCGCCAGTAAAAACCCCTACCCTCAATGATAGCCACGCGACCAAGAACAGCACACACGACGCCCTGCTAAACGACAAGAAACTCGATATTTTTATTCTTCGCCCAATACTAACGGGAACAGGGAGATGCAGACCAAAAAATCACATTTTCACTGGCAATTGGACTGTATTATTCAAGCCAATCAGAAACCTGCACGAATTCGCACAGACTCCAGATGGTGAAATCAATATGATAGGCGGCAATTCCCTCTGCATATAATTTCTCTTTTTCCTCTACAACCCGCGAGACATCACGTTCCAAAGCCATGCGACAGGAACGACAAGGGGTAGAACCACACTCAGGAAAAGAGGGGGCCCGCCAATTAAGAGCGCTCCACTCCCAGCCACCCCCCCAAAAGCGATCACTACCCACATTTTTCTTGCGGAAACTCTATCCGAAAATTTTATTTTTTTAATGACTCCCTTCCAGAGTTCGCCTATAGCCACTACACCGGCTCCATAACAAACGATCACGTAGAGCAACTGGCCATCTACTCTCGCCCCCTCCCTCCAGCCCTCTATCAAAGCCCATACGGTCAAAACAAAAACAACTAAAACTCCTCCGAGAAAAACCGTAGCGGGCACGAGCGCAAGTATCGACAACGAGCCGAACAGAAAATCTCGATTTACTTTCACACTACACCTATTACTCTCAATTTATTTGCATGTACCTGTGCACCAAGCAGGTCCCCACGTTTGACCAATGGGGCCAATGATACGATTCACTGCCTTGCCGAAATAACTAGTATTGCCAGCCGGAGTTGCGGTGAAAGCAGAGGAGGGGAGACCGTACTTATCGAAAACTTCCCAATGAAATTTAGTAATACATTCCGCAGTGGGAAAAACAGCATGACTGGCATTATTCGGCAGCAACGCCGCATAGGACCTTGCAAGATCCAATCTAATCCCATCTTTAACACCAGATGTCAACTCCACGCCTGAAAGGGCTGCCCTGAAATGAAGGTTTCCCTGCGCTACCTTACCCCACGCTCCCTCTTCTGCCGCCACAGAATATGCTTTACATGCGTAAGAATCCCCCTGACCATACGCCTCGCCGTAGTAGCTTAAATAATCACCTTGTTAAGAAATCCCTTTTCTTTAGACGTAGTCCAACACCCCTCATGGCTGCATTTGTTGTATAGATAACCCATAACCGCAGACATAGCACCATTGGCGAATTGTCCGCCACCGATAACAGAGACCGTTCCGCCAACTGCCACGGTCATGGCGAATCGCTCATAGTCCTCCCAGCCCTTTGCATTGACCGTCATCAGCTTGCCGGCCACGGCAGAGGCGGCACCGCGCAGGCAACCACCTCCCTGCAATTCGCCACTAGCACATCCCACGGCCGCATGGCCCGCATAGATCAGGTTCCCCTGGAGGCCTCCCGCCAGGGTCATAGTCGAACTCGTCGGCTGGCCCAGGATGTCATAGACAGAGCTACGATGCGTGCTGTTGCCGGTCTGTGCCGATCACAGTCAGCCCGGGCCGGGACCCGAGCTTCCGGGCGCGATGGCGTTTACGGTACTGGGCGGATCAATCACATCGACGCTCTCGAGTTCACTAATGACACCGGTGGTGTTCTTGTTTGTGGATGACTCAGGGCAGTGGGGGTACGGTTGTTCAGGCGGGGGGCAAGCCGATACGCGCGGTCAGCGGGGACGAAGCAGCCAATACGTCTAAAGGCTAACAACTGCCATGGTGGAAAACTTACGTATTTTCAATCAGCCTTGGCCGAGCCCTATATTGACGAGAAAAGGCATCACCATCAATCAATCTTCCCTTACCAAGTTAAACTCCAACACCTCCAAAGGAGTGCATAGAGATTTTCCGTCTAGGCGAAAAACTTTCAGTTCTAGTGGATAGAAATCCACCTCGTCAATCAGGACAGTCTGCACCATAACGTGATCATGGTCGACAGCGTCGCCCACGAATACAGAAGCCTCATGACCTTGCCGCTCGACAGCAACTTGATCCGGCCGGCATAGCCTCAAGCAATATCCATAGCCACTATTGCGTGCTAGCAGCTCCGCGACAACCTCGCCGGGCGCAGCGTCCTCCCCCGCCATAGCCGAGAGACAAGATTTGACTCTGCCCGGCTGAGCTTCCTCCATATCCTAGAACATTTGAATCGATTCGATATGTATAGCTCTGTTTATCAATCGTTCCCTAAGCGTACGGAGCGTAGCGAATCGTGCTCAGCCTAGCTTCCATTTAACCGTTGTCACATCGAGCCCATCTCGACCAAATGACCCGAACGCTGAAATGCCGAGCGTTGTTGAAGACGGCGGAGACAAGAAAAAAGAAAATTCCGCCAGCGACCCCAACCCTGCGAAACCAGACCCAAATCAACGAATATCAAGGCGAGCGCTCCCAAGCCCAACGCTGCGCTAATCAAGCGGATTTTTTGGTACAGGAGTCTTTCTGCACCAGAAAGATCATCCTTGAAGCGGAAACGCGACATGGCACACCCTAAGAAATTCTCATCAGACAGGAAAGGCATATCCAGCACAGGGTCAGCAAGGGAGGGACGCTTGGTCCCTGAGCACGGAAACCGATAGCTCCGCCCCGATCATCAGCGACATCGTTTCGTCCCGAACTCCCCCTACAATTCCCGGATCGCGAGCAGCCCCTCGAATACTTCGAAGGTATGGCCGGCCCGCCAAAGAATCGAACCGATCTGCGGAAGAAAGATGAATCTACATCTAACCAGTGCGTTTTCCGAGTTTGGCGCACAACCCGTTCCGCTATCGGCGCGGGACGTCTCCACGGGCCAACTCAGTCCTATCGATGCGAACCGACTGAAAGAGACGCTCCGGGGTTCGCCCTATCGCTCCGCCGTCGTCTTGGGCCATTTGTCCAAACCCTGCTCCGATCAGGCAGACATTCACCGTCCCCTGGAAGCCTTCGCGGCAGGGACCCTGCCTGCCGACTGGCTCGTGGACAACTGGAGAGGCCAGGTAGACGCGTTCGTTCGGGCATACGATCAACACGACACGCTCTGGGTCCTCGGATCGCAATTCCTGTCAGATCTCGCCGACCCACGCCCGCTGCTCGCCGCGCTCAAGCGCGTCTGCCTTGCACGTAGCGGTACGGTCATGTTCGTGCATGAAAACGTGCCGGGACGATTCAGGCATTGGTCCCGGGAAGCGTTCTCCAACTTTCTGGCGGCCGGCGGCTTTCCCCTACAGGCCGGGGACGACGGCTGGATGACTGCCACTCTGACGCTTCACGATTACGCCGCCTATCTCGAGGACGGTGGATGGGACAGGCGACTGGCCACGGCGGATTGGCTGCTCTTGACGACGGAGGATGCAGGACTGGGGCCTGCCGGCGGGATAGGCACTTACGTCCGGAACATCAAGCTCCTCGACCCGCGAGCCGCCGTCTTGATGTGTGATGCCCGGGCCGAACCCATCGACCTGGACCGAAGGACATTAGCCCCTCGGTCGCTCGCGGATGTCAGTTTTGAGGACTTCCACCTTGGCCACGACTCGCTGGAAGTGTTGCGCAATGCGCTGTACCTGCTGCCCAACGTATCGCTTGTCGAGGCGCAGGACTACCAATCCATCTTGTTCCGGATCGTACAGGCCAAGCGTACGGGCATGCTCCCGTCCTGGCTGCACTTGCGTATTTTCATGCATGGGGCCATTGATTATCTGAAGTACGGTTTCCGCGATGAAGGGGCGATAAATTATTCCCCCTTCGAAGCGTCGCTGGCAATCAGGGACAGCTACGTCTTCAAACATGCGGACAGTTGCTACGCCCCCTCCAGATACCTGGGCCAGCATCTCATGCAGGAGGAATACGGCTATGAGGTCGCGAACCAGACCATTGTTCGCCTCCCCTTCGACCTCTCATTGCTGCCGGACGATAGACCGGTTGACTACGGGGCCATCAGACGCATCGCTTTCGTAGGGAAATACCTGCAGTTGAAGGGATGGGCGGATTTCGTCCAGGCGATGGGACTCCTCTCGACCGGGCAAGTACAAGAGGTTATCTCGCTGGCTCCCGGCGTTCCTTCCGGTGAAGACGTGGCGACTTTGAGCGGCGTCGCCAACTACAGCTGGACTCATCTCTCGCATCAGCAATTGTTGGAGTACATCAGCCAACATCTCGAGGACACGCTATTCATCGTCCCGTCGCGAGGGGAGAGCTTCTCCTACGTAGTGCTGGAGCAGTTGCTGCTCGGTGCACGGCTGGTCGCTTACAACACCGGCGGGGTGATAGAGGTCGTGGACGATCCGGACTATGTCTCGCGCTTTTTCTGCGATCCTACCCCCCAGGCGCTGGCCCGCAGGATCGAAGATGTCCTCCGGCTATCGCCCAAGGAGCACCAGGTCCAGGCCAGCCAGGCGCGCGGCCGTCTCCGACAACGTCAGCGGGAAGTCAATGAGTGGTGGGGACGTAATGGTGCTTCGCCGCCCAGTCCCGAATGGCCTCGCTTTGTAGAACTGCCATCGCCGGCAGTCACCGTCGTCGCCTTTGCCGACAATCGGACGCTCGATCAACTGGACGACTTCGTGCTGTCCGTTCGCCGCTCGCGACTGAAGCCTACCCGAGTGATTCTGGTCGGAAGACGATCGGATGAACTGGCCGCCGCAGCACTGGAGGCATGGGCATTGGATGAAAAGAATTCGGATCTAGAGATCAAGCTGCATCTGCATACCACCGATAGTACCGGGCCGCGGGATATCTGCCTGCAGCAGATCCAGACCGAATTCGCGTTCTTTCTGGATGATGGCGCCATACTCTTGCCTCGCACGCTCGAGGACGGCTGGAACGCGCTGGCCACCGACCCGAAATTGCTCGCTGCAACCGGCTTCGCCTTGAACGCGGTCGAATCCGCGTGCTTTCCCCGGTCTGGCGGCGTGCCGACGGAAAGCAAGACACGAAAACCTTTGGGCATTCCGGAAGCGCGCGCGCTGGCACTCAGGGAAGATCAGTACATGGCAGCCAGCGCTATGGTTCGCACGGCGGCGTGGAAAGACTCGGGCGGCTGGGATGATCTGGACGCGAACACCTGGGATGGAACGGCCACCTACACCCGGCTGGCGTGGAGGAAGCAGCGCTTTTCGCTGGTTCCCCAACCGGGGCATCTGGTGCCGACGCCGCGCGGCGACGGAGAAGAAACTGCCTCCTTCCTGAAACGCCGGCGCCTCGTACACAGTCTGGATGGCTTATCACCGCTCGATGCGAACATATTGTTGAGCTTGGCCACACACATCGAAAGCAGCCCGCTGCCTCCCGTCGAGGCACCCGTTGCCGTTTCACCACCGGAAGCACCTGAAGCCATCAGCGAGCCTCGACAGACCGAACATTTCGTATACCTGCTGCTTCGCCAGGCCAGGACAAGATCCAAACGGTTCATCGGAGCTATGAGGCGCCGTCTGCGATGACTATGCCGCAGGTCCTGCCATTCGCGTATGGAGGCAAGCCCGCGGAATCTTGTAAGCACTCACATCTTGCAATGGAAAGCGCCAATCGTGTTCCCCCAGATGCTATCGGTATCCACCGGAACGATGCTCACCTTTTGTCGCAATCTGCATCGACTCCGTTCTCCAATCGCCCGACAATGTCCCACTATCCCGGCGATACCGAGTGATATATTCACCGGCTTGCCAAGGTCTAATCGCGGGAATCCCCATTGTCTTCCCCTGCCCTGCCCAGCATCGACATTTCGATCGTACTCAATCTTCATGACGAGGCACGTTTCCTTGACCGGACAGTCGCTTCCTTGCGCGAAGCCATGGCCTATGCACGCGCCGACGGGGTGAGCGCTGAACTCGTCATCGTGCTCGACAACGCCACCCCGGAAACTGCAACCAAGGTCGCAGCCATGGACTTCAGCGGGATGGGCGAAATTCGCATTCTCGAGGTATCGCACGGCTCGCTGGGTCCCGCTCGGAATTCGGGAATCGCGGCTTCACGCGGCAGATATATTGCCACTGCAGATGGCGACGACCTCGTTTCATTCAATTTTTTTTCGGCGATGATGGAGGAAGCCGAACGGAATCCCCGTGCCATCATTGTCCCCGAATTTCTTTACGCTTTTGGCACTCGCTATCATCTCTGGCAGTACTTCGGTACGGACCGCGTTTCCAAGCTTGCATTTTTCGGATACCACCCGTTTTGCTCCAGGGTTTTTTTTCCTCGGGAGCTTGCTCAGGACATCCGGTACGTGGATACGAAGGCAACTCGCTTTTTTGCCTACGAAGATTGGCAATTCAACTGCGAGGCCGTTGCCGCAGGGTATGAATTCCGAACGGCGGCCAATACCATTCTTTTCTACCGCCAACGCTCGACCAGCATTATGGCTCAGGAAGGACATGACAAACTTTGTCCTTACTCCAAGTATTTTTCAGCCGACCATTTCCTGAAGGGATTGCGAGTCTCCCATGATGCCGCCCGCAAATCGCCCAAGGTGCCGAAATATGCACCCGAAGGTACTCGCCTGTACTGCATGAATTCCCAGGTTTTTCTTGAACTGGTTTATGCGGCGAATCAGATCGAACCCGGTATCGATTTCGAACACCTGAAATACATGCCCATGGGGTCCAACGTCGGTTGGCCGTACCAGCAGGCACTTGGTCTCGCGTCCGCCTATTTCGAGGCGCTCGAAAAACTGAACGGCGGCATCTACGACGATGTCGTTCTTCTGCCTTTCCTGTCGAATGGCGGAGCCGAGAAATTTCTCCTCGAAGTCTCGAAATCCCTGCTTGCGACGAATGTGGCGCAACGCGTCCTGATCATGACGGGACAAGAATTCGAGCAACACGAGGGCGTGGATCAACTACCCGCCAATGTCGATTTCCTGGACCTGCGAGCATTAGCGAACAGGCATGGCGTCGAAGACCTGGGTCCACTCCTGCTCCGCCTCATTCAATCCTCCGCCCCTCGTGCAAGG
The DNA here is from genome assembly GCF_003854895.1 of Pigmentiphaga sp. H8. Lineage (NCBI taxonomy): Bacteria > Pseudomonadati > Pseudomonadota > Betaproteobacteria > Burkholderiales > Alcaligenaceae > Pigmentiphaga > Pigmentiphaga sp. H8. The sequence goes on from NZ_CP033966.1 coordinate 4,839,487, forward strand.
CTCCATACCAACGGGCCTGGCTTCGCGATTGATTTCCTGCTTCGCTATTACCGAGCCCTTCCGGAAAATCGAATTGCTTACTATTATTTTTGTGCGGAAACGCTGCCTCACCAACAATTACACTTCACCTACGGCAGTTCGCTAAATTTTCTTTCAGAAGCGTTGAATGGGATAGGCTGGGTCATCTCGGATCATGGTCGAATCCTTGGGGACCTTGAAAAAACGGTGCATCTGGCGCCGGCGAAGGCCGAGACGCTGTATGCCCCGGTACCTCCCTCGGCGGAATCGGTCACACGGCTACCGTACTCGCCTGGCTCCAGGCCTTTGCGCATCTTGTGGGCTTCCCGTATCGATACCCAGAAAAGGCCCGACCTGGTCCCCAGGATCGCACGAAAGCTGGAAGAGCGTGGAGTGAAGGCATCCATAGATATGTACGGTAGCTCGGTGTTCGGCTACTCCATGCCCGCGGGCGTAAGTCGTGACGGGCCTGTCCGTCACCGAGGAGCATTCCGTGGATTCAGCAGCCTTCCCCATGACCAGTATGACCTGTTTCTGTACACATCGTCCTATGATGGGCTCCCTAACGTGGTGCTGGAGGCCCTTTCCTGTAGCATGCTTGTTGTCGCGCCCGACGTAGGCGGCCTGCGGGAAGTCATCACACCTCAGACCGGCGTACTCATTGCACATGAGGCGGACGATGAAGTGTTGATCGAACACTATGCTGATGCTCTGGCCGCTATTGCCAATGGCAGCATCCAGCCGCTGCCTCTTATTCGCAATGCCCAACGTCTGATAGAAGAACGACATTCGGAGGAAGCGCATCGCCAACGCGTCGCTTCGATTTTCGGACCAACGGGCAATTGAACAGGCTTACCGCTATCGCAACGATGACTCTCAATCCCATCTCTCATTCCCCGTCCGCAAGTCCTGTGCCTCGTGATGAAGAAATACAGGCCTTGCAGGAGGAAGTCCAGCATCTCCGGAAACGCCTGCTCAAATACGCCGAAGAGGCCGACCAGCGCGCCGGCCTGGACACTCTGCGTACCTCTCCTTTCGAGCCGTTGGACTTCCAGCTGTCCAAGGGCTATCGCATTTGGAAAATGTACCTGGGCCTGTATGATCTGCCCCTCGTCGGCCCCGTTCTTGCGGCTACACGCACTATCGTCGGAAAAGCCGTTCGCCTGCTCAGGCGCCTTAGATAAAACGTCGAAATGATCCAAATTCTCGAAAAAACCTATCGGGCCTGCTTGCGCTCGGGCCTGGTCACGCCCGGCATCCACCGTACGGCAAAGCGGATGCATTCGTGGTTGCGCTACAGTCGCAGCCAGATGTACCTGCTGGAAGACATCAATTCCCTGCGGGCCTGCATCGTCGATCTGAAACGCGAACAGGACGACCTGCGGGCACAGATTGCAATGCTGAAGACGCAGTTGGCCTCGAAAAGCGACGGCGCGCCGGCCGCGGGGGCCGGGCAGCAAGGCGCGGAGCATCCTCGGTGAAAGCATCGGTTGTCATCTGTACCTACAATCGGAAGGAAGCACTGCGCGTCACGCTCCAGGCGCTCAAGTATCTGCGATACCCCGAATTCGAGGTCGTGGTGGTGCTGGGTCCCTGCACCGACGGTTCGGAAGAGATGCTTGCCACGTACCTGCCGGACATCAAGCTGGCGCATTGCGACATTACCAATCTTTCCAAGGCCAGAAATATCGGTATTGCCCAGGCTTCTGGCGACATCGTGGCGTTCCTGGATGACGACGGCATCCCGGAACCCGATTGGCTGGACAAGCTGGTACGCGGATACCGCAGGCCCGACGTAGGAGGAGTTGGCGGCTTCATCCGCAACCACACCGGCCTTCTGTTCCAGGCCCAGGTCGTGGTCTGCGACCGCTACGGCGACAACCAAGGCTTCCCCAGCCCCGAAACCGCGCAGGCCATCCATCGGCCTGGTACGCGGCGATATTTCAGCCTGACCGGCTGCAACTCCAGTTTCCGGCGATCGGTGCTGGAGGAAATAGGCGGCTTCGATGAAGAGTACGCCTATTTCCTGGACGAGACCGACGTCTGCCTGCGGGTGGTCGAAGCAGGCTACGACCTCGAAATGGCGGGAGCCGCCCAGGTCCTGCACAAGTATGCGGCCAGTCACTTGCGCAACGCCGAGCGGCTGCCGACCAGTCTGTACTATCCTGCGCGGAGCAAGGCCTATTTCTGCATGAAGTTCGCGCTGCCCGGCGACGAGGCGGCTGCCAGGCAACGCGTGGCCTCGTACCAGGCTGAAACGAGCGGGGACATGCGCACGCTGCATCTGGCCGGCAAGATCGATGCGGCCACGCGCGACCGCCTGATCCAGGAACTGGAGAAAGGGGTGGTGGATGGCATGGAAGACGCCGGGCAGCATCCGGAAGGTCAGCACACGCTCGCCCGATACCGTCCTTCCACTTCTCTCCCGTTCAAGCCCTTTCCAGCCATCCTGCAACCGGGAGAACGGCTCCGGTTGGCATTGATCTCACGCGAGTATCTAGACGGAGCCGTAGGTGGAATCGCGGTCTGGACAAGACTGGTTGCGGAAGGCCTGGCCCGGCGCGGCCACGAGGTCAGCGTCATCACCCGCGTGGCGGAGGGACAGGATCCTACGGTGGACGTGGTGAACAACGTGTGGGTGCACCGGATATCGGCCCCGACGTTCACGACGCAGGCGAACCCGCCCCTGCCCGACCTGCCCGACGACATCCGGGCAGGCTGCTATGCGGTCTACAACGAAGCGTTGCGCATTGCCGCACACCGCGGCCTCGACTTGATCTCGTTTCCCATCTGGGACCTGGAAGGTCTGGCGTGCGCAACCAGCGGCCAGTTCAAGACCGTGATGAGCCTGCACACCACTTATGGGCTGGCCCTGCCGCACAAACCTGAATGGCAACGCAACGCGACCATACGATCGACGCTGGTCGACAAGATGATTGCCGCCGAACGCCTGGTTCTTCGAAGCGGGGTTCCCTTGTTGGCCAACAGCCATTCCGTGCTGGCGGATATTCGGAGTTGCTACGGTCTGGCGACAGCAGGAGCGACGGTCGTGCCGCACGGCCTGGGCGATGCCGGCCCGGGCTCAGCCCCTGCCATAGCCCCCGGCCAACTCAACGTGCTGTACGTCGGCCGCTTCGAATACCGCAAAGGCATCGACCTGCTGCTGGAGGCGATTCCCGGTCTGGCCGCTGCCCGTCCCGAGCTGACCTTCACTCTGGTGGGCGAGAACCGACCCGTTGCCGGAGAAAAAGACTACAAGGGCGAATTCGAATCCCGGCATGCGGACGCCCCTTGGCTGGACAGAGTCCGCTTCACAGGTCCGATGTCGGCCGAGGCTCTTCAGCAAGCCTACCAGGCCTGCGATATTTTCGTGGCACCGAGCCGGTATGAATCTTTCGGCTTGATCTTCGTGGAAGCTTCCGTCTTCGCGAAGACGGTAATCGGGCCGGACGTGGGCGGGGTCAAGGAAATCATCACAGACGGCCAGAATGGGCTGCTTTTCACACCCGGCGATGCGCAGGCGCTGGGGGCGGTCCTGAAACGGGCCATCGAAGATGCGCCTTTACGTGCGAGTCTGTCACGGGCCGCGCGGCGAAGATACGAGACAGACTACACGGCCGACCTGATGGTGGAGCGGCTGGAGGCCTACTACCGCGAACGCATGCGGGCGGCCACCTGAGACCGGCGGGCAACCCGCCCGCTCAGGTCTGCTCCACGACTTTGCCGTGCTCCAGCATGATCGTCCGGTTGCACAGCCGCTCGATCGTGCCACGGTCGTGCGACGCAATCACCAGGATGGACGATTTCGCCACGATCGACTCCAGCCGCTGCGAAGCTTTGGCATTGAATTGCGCATCGCCCACGGACAACCATTCGTCCATTAGCACGATGTCGGCCGTCATGCAGGTCGACACCGAGAAAGCCAACCGCAGTTGCATGCCGCTGGAATACGTCCGGACGGGCATGTTGAGATACTCGCCAAGCTCGCTGAACTCGGCTATCTCATCCATCTTGTCGGCGATCTCCTTGGGAGACAATCCCATGATCACGCCACGGAGCACGATATTCTCGAACCCGGTCGATTCGCCGTCGATGCCCAGGGCGATATCGGTAAGCGCCACCACTCTTCCCTGAACGGAAAGCGAGCCGGACGATGGCGGATAGACCCCAGAAAGTACACGCAGCAGCGTGGTCTTGCCGGCTCCGTTGTGCCCGAGCAGTCCAACCCGGTCGCCAGGACGAATATCGAGGTTCAGGCCATCGATAGCGCGAACGGAGACTCGATGGCCGGCATCGGATGCGATCCTGCCGCCGGTGCTTGCACTGATGATCGCCTTCTTCAGCGAGCGGTGCGAGGCGTTGTAGATCGGAAATTCGACCGACAGGTTTTCGGCGCGAATGTGTGCTGACATGCTAGATCCAATAAGCGACACGATGCCGCGTACGCGCAAACAGCCAGCATGCGCATCCCGCGGACACCAACCAAAGTCCCAGGGCCGTCATCCAACTCACCATGGAGGGGACCTCCCCCAGCAACGGCATGCGGGCCACATCTAGCAGATGGCTGATTGGATTGAGCTGGGCGACCCATTGATGCTGGGGCGGAAGCGTGCTGGACTGCCACATGATGGGCGTCAGGAAGTAGGCGACCGTGACCAGGTTCTGCACGACGGGAATCATGTCGCGATACCGGGTGCAGATGATGGCGAAGGCGAACGACACGTTCAGCGTGATGGCAGCCAGGCAGAGGAAACCGGGTATGGCAAGCAGAGATACCCACCCCCAGCCATTGCCCACGAAAGTCACCACCACGATAACGATGATGAAGTTGTGGAGGAAGATGATGAAGTTGCGACAAAGTAGCCGCAGCACATAGGACGGATACGGCAGCCGCGTCTGTTTGATGAGGCTTTCGAACTGGGTGAAGCCTGTCGTCGCCTCGTTCAACTGCATGGCGATGAAAGTCCAAATCACGTTGCCTGCCGCGAAATACGGCAGGTATTCGTGCAGGTTCATCTTGAAAAGCGTGGCCCACAAGAGGCCCAGTGTGCCGATCAGGATCGCGGTGCTGATCGTGAACCAGAACGGGCCAAGCACCGAGCGCCGATAGCGCTGCTTGATGTCGTACCAGGCGAGCAGCGCCCATAGGTGGGGCTTGCGGACTGTCTCGACGAGCTCATGCCGCATGCTATGAAAAAACATTTGGAACCTTGACGAGTATTCGAGATAAACGAGTAGTCAATTGCGGCCGTAGATGTCGGCAAACCGGACGATATCGTCCTCTCCCAGGTATTCACCGCTCTGGACCTCTATCATCACGAGATCGATGATGCCCGGGTTTTCCAGCCGATGCTTGTGGCCTGCGGGAATATAAGTGGATTCGTTGCTGTTCACCAGAAACGTGTCTTCGCCGTTGGTGACGCGCGCAACGCCGCTCACGACGATCCAGTGTTCGCTTCGGTGATGGTGCATCTGCAGCGAGAGCGATTGCCCCGCATGCACGACGATGCGCTTGATCTTGAAGCGCTCGGCTTCTTCGAGGACCGTATAGGTCCCCCAGGGCCGATGAACCGTGCGATGGATCTGATAGGCATCGTCGCCTCGCTCCTTGAGATGGGCCACGACGCTCTTGATGTCCTGCAATTTGTCCTTGCGTGCGACCAGCAGGGCATCCGGTGTATCGACGATGACAAGATCCTTCAGGCCTATCGCCCCGACCACCCGGGCATCGCTATGCACATAGCAGTTCTCGGTGTCGACCGCGATGACGTCGCCGTCGATCTGATTTCCCTTGCCATCGCTCGGGAACAGATTGCCGAACGCGGCCCAGGACCCGATGTCGCTCCAACCGATGTCGCAGGGCACGACCGAGGCCCGTCCCGTTTTTTCCATGAGCGCATGGTCAACGGAAATGTCGGGAGCCAAGGCAAAAGCCTTCTCGTCCAGCATGATTTGCCATTCGTGCTGGCCTTCCAGTGTGCGCCCTGCCGCCAGGCTCTGCTCGGCGGCCTGCCACGCTTCGGGAGCATGCTGCTTCAGCTCCTCTTCTGCCACGTCCGCGCGCACACAGAACATGCCGGAGTTCCATAGATAACGGCCGCTGGCGAGGAATTCCTGCGCACGGTCAAGCGATGGTTTCTCCACGAATCGCAGCACATCCGTTCCTGAAGCCTCGATGTAGCCGTACCCGGTCTCCGGGGACTCGGGGCGAATCCCGAAGGTCACGATCCTGCCGGCTTGCGCCAATTGCACCGCTTGCTCCACGGCTTGCCTGAACGCGGGAAAATCCTGGATCAGGTGATCAGCGGTAAGAAACAGCAACACTTCCTGTGGCCCGAAACGCCGGGAGACGGCAGCGGCCGCAGCGGCAAAGGCGGGCGCGGTATTACGTCCCTCGGGCTCGAGAAGCATCCCGCATTCGATCTGGGACTGACCCAAGGCCCGATATTCGTCCATCGTCTTGAACGACAGCATCCGGTTCGTGACCGTAATGACCCGGGAGACGCCATCGAGCCCGATGGCCCGCCGATACGCCTTCTGGAGAAAACTTTCGCCATCCGCCAAACGAATGAAAGGCTTGGGATGCAGTTCCCGAGATACCGGCCACAGGCGCGTACCCTTGCCTCCGGAGAGGATGATTGGAACAAGTCCCATCTGGCAGTAGTCCTAGAAGACGAAGAAAAAAGCCCGACACGCAGTCGGCCGACGGCGAAGCCGCAGTTTAACCCGACCACCTCGCTCATCCACGGGAATACCCGCGCTTTTCGTTACAATACCCACGCGCCGGTCCGGTATGGTTGGCGCCATGTCATCCAGCCTTCGAGGTCACTCCTTGCAGCGAGCTTCCAGCCCGACCCTGCTCGTCACCGGCGGCGCCGGCTACATCGGGCCCCATACCCTGATCGAGCTCATCCAGGCCGGCTATCGCCCGATCGTCCTCGATGATTTTTCGAACGGTTCGGTACATGCGCTCAAGCGTGTCGAAGCATTGACCGGCCATGCTCTCGACGTCATCGAAGGAGACATCAGGAATGCGGCCACGCTGGATGCAGTATTCCACCAGGCCGCGGCACGCGGAGCCTCCGTCCAGGGGGTGGTGCACTTCGCCGGCCTGAAAGCGGTGGGCGAATCCGTCGCCGCGCCTCTGGACTACTACCAGACCAACGTCGCCGGGACGCTGACCCTGCTGCAGGCGATGGACCGGGCACAGGTCCGCACCATCGTCTTCAGTTCATCCGCAACCGTTTACGGTATTCCACGCGAACAGCCGTACACCGAAATGCATCCGATCGCGCCGGTGAATCCGTATGGCCAGACGAAAGCCATGGTGGAGCAAGTCCTGCGTGACTGGTGCGCCGCGTTTCCCGAACGACGGGCCATTTGTCTGCGGTATTTCAACCCCATCGGAGCCCATCCCAGCGGGATGCTGGGGGAAGCGCCCCAGGGCATACCCAACAATCTCTTTCCGTTCATCACCCAGGTGGCCGTTGGCAGGCGCTCGCACCTGAATATTTTCGGCAAGGACTACCCCACGGTCGATGGCACCGGAGTGCGCGACTACATCCATGTCGTGGATCTGGCCATCGGCCACGTCAAAGCCCTGGAGCACGCATGGGGAACGACCGGAGGCTTTGCTGCGGTCAACCTCGGTACCGGCCGCGGCACCAGCGTGCTGGAGCTGCTGAACACGTTCAGTGCGGTCAGCGGTCGAAACATCCCCTACGAGTTCCAGCCCCGCCGCCCCGGCGACATCGCCGAGTGCTGGGCCGACCCCTCCACCGCCGAAGCCCTGCTCGGCTGGAAGGCCACCCGCACCCTCGAAGACATGTGCGCCGACGGCTGGCGCTGGCAATCCCGGAATCCGAACGGCTACGAGCCCTGAGATGGATGGAAGCGCGCCGCTGCGGTTGGCGCGCGACCTCGGCCAATTCACGGTCAGTCCAGCGTGATATTAGCCATCTTGACGACCGACTCGAAGCGCTGGGTGTCCGCCTTGACGGCCTGGGCGAGGTCGGCGGCCGAGGCGGGCCAGGCTTCGAAGCCGAAGGTATCGAACTGTTTGCGCACGTCGGGCTCGGCCACGGCCTTGGCGACGCCGCTGTTGATGGCGTCGATGGCGGCCTTGGGAGTGCCCTTGGGCGCGAACAGGGCGACCCAGGTCTTGAGTTCGAAGTTGGCCGGGCCGCCGGCCTCCGAGACGGTGGGCACGCCGGAATACAGGGCCAGGCGCTTGGGCGCGGCCAGGGCCAGCAGTTTGACCTTCTTGGCCTGGTAGAGCTGGGCCACGGTGGCGGCGGTGCCGAAGGCCCAGTCGACTTCGCCGGTGGCGACGGCGGTGTAGAGCTGGGGCAGTTCCTTGAAGGGCACGTGGGTCATGCGGGTGCCGGTCTGGGTCTGGAACATGGAGGCGCCGATGTGGGCGACGCTGCCCAGGCCCCAGGTGCCGTAGGTCTGGTTGCCGCCCTTGGCCTTGGCGTCGGCGATGAGGTCGGCGACGTTGTTCCAGGGCGACTTGGCCGAGACGACGATGAAGAAGTTGGTGGTGTAGACGGGCGAGGCGGGCTCGAAGTCGGCGACCGGGTCGAAGGGCAGTTTCTTGTACAGGTGCGGGTGCAGGGTCATGTGGGTGTTGTCGACCACGACCAGGGACAGGCCGTCGGGCGCGGCGCGCTTGACGTCGCCGATGGCGAGCCAGCCGTTGGCGCCCGGCTTGTTCTCGACGATGAGGGGCTGGCCCCAGGCCTTGGACAGTTTTTCGCCGACCAGGCGGGTGACGGCGTCGGGGCCGCTGCCGACCGAGTAGGGCAGGACGACCCGCACGGGCTTGGAGGGATAGGCGGGTGCCTGGGCACCGGCATGGCCGGCGCTCAGGGCCAGGGCCAGGGCTAGGGCGGCGGCGCCGCGCAGGATGGTTTTCATGGTGTCTCCTCGTGTTGTGCTTCGTTGGTGTGGGGATCAGGCGGTGGCGGGCGCCGGCTGGTGGCAGGACAGGGCCTCGCACGCGGCGGCGAAATGGGGGTCGCGCTGTTTCAGGTCCTCGTGGCTGACCTGGCCGGTGCGTCGCATGTAGTCGTAGGCGAACGAGACGGGGTCGAGGTGCATCTTGTCGGCAACGTTCTCGTACCAGTCCAGGCTGCGCGCGGCGGCGTTCTGGAAGCTGGACGAGGCGGGTCGGCGCTGCGTCTCGAAAGCGGCGAAGGCGGCCTGGAGGTCGCCGGGGTGGCGCACCAGCCCCTGGTGCAGGGCGATGGCGTCCTGCATGGCCATGCGCGTGCCGGAGCCCAGCGAGAAGTGCACGGTGCGCAGCGCATCGCCCAGCAGGACGATGTTGCCGCAGGTCCAGCGTTCGTTGCGGACGATGTTGGCCTCGAACCAGAGCGAGCGGTTGGTCAGGAGTTCGTTGCCGCCCAGTTCGGGGCGGAAGACGTCGGCGCAATAGCGGCGGCTTTCGTCCTCGCTGGCTTCATGCAGGCCGGCGCGCTGCCAGGTGTCGGGGTCGACCTCGACCAGGAAGGTGCTCAGTTCGGGGCTGTACTGGTAGCTGTGGGCGATGAACACGCCGTGCGGGGTCTCGCGGAAGATGAGCGAGACCGGGTGGAAGCGCTGGCGGGTGCCGTACCAGGCGAATTTGTTGCGACGCTTCTCGAAGCTGGGCTGGAAGTGGTCGGCGAATTGCTTGCGCACGGCGCTGTTGCCGCCGTCGGCCGCCACCACCAGGTCGACCTCGCGCGCCAGCGCGGATACGTCGTCGATCCGGCGGTTGTATTCGATCTTCACGCCTTCGCGCCGGCAGGCGTCTTCCAGCACGCGAAGCATGTCGATGCGAGCGGTGCGCGAGAAGTGGTTGCCATGGACCTGGACGTGGGTGCCGCGATGGACGATTTCCATGTAGTCGCAGCGTTCGTGGTGGGCCACGAACGCCTTGAAGAACTCGGGATCGGCTTCCTGCAGGAAGGACAGGCCGACGTCCGAGAACACGACGCCCCAGCCGTAGGTGGCGCCGGCGGGATTCTGTTCGTAGACCTGGATCTGGTGGGACGGGTCGTGCTTCTTGGCCAGCAGCGAGAAGTACAGGCCGGCGGGGCCGGCTCCGATGACGGCGATTTTCATGATGCGAGGCTCCCTGCCGCCGCGGCGGCGCCGCAGGCGGTCTGGTACGAGGACAAGGCGTCGCGCAGCACGCCGGGCACGGGAATGGCCCGGCGCTCGCCGCGGGCGACGCAGATGGGGGTCAGCTTGGCGATGAAGGCGGTCTGCCCGGCGGCCGTGGTGGCGGTGATGTCGAGCGCGTAGGTGTGCTGGCGGATGGCTTCCACGGTGACGCGCATGTCGAATTCGTCGTCCGGCCACAGCGAAGCGCGGAAGTCGAAGGACAGCGCGCGGCTGGGCGTGCCGAAACCGAGTTCGTCCTTGACGCGCTGGGGCGTGGAATCGAACAGCATGCCGTAGAACAGTTCGGCGGCGGAGATGACGTATTCGCCGAAGGTCACGGTGTAGACCACGCCGGCGGGGTCGCAGTCGCCCCATTTGACGCGGCGGCGCACGACGAAGGGCGTGGTCGAGATCACGTGTTCGGTGCTGGTCATGCCGGCCTCTCCTGCTTGGGGTCCTGGCCGCCGGCACCGGCCTCGCCCGCCAGCTTCTCGGCGATCATGCGCTTGAGCGCGGGCTTGTCCAGCTTGCCCACCTTGGTCACCGGGAAGACCTCGATCACTTCGACGCGCTCCGGGCACTTGTACTTGGCCAGGCCCTGGGCGACCAGAAAGTCCGCCAGTTCCTTGACCTGCGGCGCGGCCTGTCCGGGGCGCGGCACGATGTAGATGCAGCCTTTCTCGCCATAGACGGGATCGGGCATGGCCACCAGCCGCGCCTCGGCCACGGCCGGGTGCGCGCCCACCAGGCCCTCGACTTCCTCGCAGCCGATTTTCTCGCCGCCGCGGTTGATGTTGTCGCGCAGGCGGCCTTCGAAGGCGTAGCAGGTGACACCATCCACCACATGGGCGCTCATCATGTCGCCGGTGCGATAGAAGCCGTCCGAGGTGTAGGCCTGGGCGTTCGCCTCGGGCGCGTTGAAGAAGCCCGGCAGCGTGGCGGGGCCGCGAAAGCACAGTTCGCCCATCTGGCCGGGCGCCACCGGTTTTTCCGAGTCGGGCTCCAACAGGCGCAGTTCGTCCTGCGGGCAGCCGGAGCAGCCCTGGGTCTGGAAGCGCCGGGCCTGCGGCGCGTCGGGCGGGGATCCCAGCAGCAGTCCCTCGGTGATGCCGAACAGGTTGGAGCACGGCACGCCCAGGTGCGCCTCCAGGCGGTCGGCGCGGCTCATGGTGATGAACAGACGCAGGGCCGACAGGTCGTGCCGGGCCAGGTCAGGATAGGTCATGAGCTGCGGGGCGATGGGGCCGATGGAGACGGCGCGGGTGACCCGGTGTTCCTCGATCAGTTCCAGCATGCGGACGAGGTCCAGCTTGGGCATCAGCACGGCGGACACGCCCATGGCGAACACGGGGATCAGCACGTATACCTGGGCCGCGTTGTGCAGCAGCGGCAGCGCCCACATGAAGCGGTCGTCCTCGCGCAGCTTGTACATGCCCGCGCAGGCCAGCGCATGGCCGAGGTATTCGGCGTGGAAGCGCGGGATGATCTTGGGCATTCCCGTCGTACCGCCCGAGAGCTGAAAGCTCAGCACGTCGCCCAGCCCCGGCGGCGCCTCGGCCAGGCGCTGGCGCGCGGCCTCGAGCGGCATGCCGGCGATCAGGTCGCTCAGGGCCAGGCCGCCCTCGCCCGCCGGCCCGCGGGCGACGATCAGATGGCGCAGCGTGTCGCTGCCCTCGGCCATCTTGCGGGCGAAGGCGGTCAGGTCGAAGCTGGGATGGAAATCGGCCTGCACGAAATAGGCCCGCGCCGCCGACTGCCGGATCAGTTGGCCGATCTCCAGCTCGCGATGCTGGGGCAGCGAGCAGACGGGCACGATGCCGGCCTTGTAGCAGGCCGCCAGCGCCAGCACGGTTTCCAGCGTGGTCCCCATCTGGAAGATGGCGCGGTCGCCGGGCGCAAGGCCCGTCTCCAGCAGCGCCGCCCCCAGCCGTTCCGATTGTTCGTCCAGCTCCTGGAAGCTCAGGCTGCCTTCGTCGGTGATGAACGCCGCCTTGCCGGGCAAGCGCCGCGCGGTAGCGCGCAAGGCATCGCCCACCGATGACCGCATCCACGCGCCACTGTCCAGGTAGGATGCGGCGCGCTCGGCCGGATGGTAGATGACCCCTTCTATCGGGTGCCGTATGTCTTGCATGATGGTCTCCTCCGCCTGGACTTCAGGCGGCCTCTGGAACGATGCGAGCGCAATCCCGGTCCAGCGTTTCGATGCGGCCCTGCACGCCGCCGGTGAACAGGCCATACCAGATGGCGGGCTTGAGCCCCAGCGCCTTGCGGCGGAACTCGATGGGGCCGTCGCTTTCGATGCGGTCGTAGTCGCCCAGGGTGTCGACGCGGCAGTCGCCGCGGCCGCGCGCATCGTCTACGAGGGCGGCGAACTCGCGCACGCGGGGCACGAAGATGCGCACCGCCGGAGATACCTGCGCCTGGCCGGGCCGCACGTGTTCTGCGACCAGCCGGGCCTTGCGCGACCAGATCTCGGCGATGTCCGACACGCGCCGCTGTCCGGCCCGGGCCTCGTCCTCGGCTTCGAGCGCGGCCTGCAGCGTCAGTTGTCCGTCCAGGGCATCCACCTGGGTCAACGGGCGAAGCTTGCGGGTGAACTCGATGAAGTAGCCATTCGGATCGCGCACGTAGATCGACTCGATCACTTCGTGCGTGGTTTCGACCGACACCTGCAGGCCGGCGTCCTCCAGCTTCTTCTTCCAGGCCCGCAGTTCGTCCTGCCCTTCGACCAGCCATGCGGTGTGGGTGGCGTCGAACACGTGGTCGTCGGGCACGGGCGCCATGGGCGGCCGATCGCGCATGGCCACGGGCGGCTCCGAGCCCAGGTAATAGAAGAAGGCGATGGTGCTGCCGTTTCCACTGTCGAAGAAGAAATGCAGGAAGTCCGGATGCGTGGCCGGCCCCCAGCCGCGCGCCGAGATCACATGGATCAGGGGCAGGCCCAGAATGTCCCGGTAGAACGCCACGGTCTCGCGCAGCTTCCAGGTGGGCCGCGCCGTGTGATCGACGCCCCGCAACGCGAGCCCGTGGGCGGACGGCGCCCCGGGCGCGGCTTCGGTCGTCTTGCCTGCCGGCGTGGCGCTGGCGTTCAGGCTGGTGCTCATGTCGTTTCCCCTTGCATATGGATGGTGGTCAGCGCGCGAAGCGCTCGCGCAGCCAGGCGGCCAGTTGGCGGCCGGCCTCGTAGCGGCCCGGCTCCTCGCCCTCGGCCAGCGCGCGGCCATGGTGGTCGCCGCGCACCCGCAGGTGGCGCTTGTCGGCCGTGGCCAGGGCATCGTGGATGGCGCGCACGTCGCCCGGGAAGCAGGCCTGGTCGCCCGTGTATTCGATGATCAGGGTGGGCTGGACGATGGCGTCCGCGGCGGCCGCCAGGCTGGCGTTGGACGACAGGCCGGACCAGGTCGACAGCCAGCTCTCGGGCGTGCAGAAGCGCGCGAAACCGACGGCGCCGTAGTTCGAGGCATAGGGATCGCGGCCCCACAGCGAACCGGAATGCCGGTCCGACGGATCCAGGCTGAGGTCCAGGCAGCGCAGGTCGGCATCCGTGCGCCAGACCGTCATCACGGGTGTATGGGCGGCCACGCGGCGCTCGGCCTGGGAAGCGTCCTCGCGGCCCTTGAGCGCCTTGCGCGCGCCCAGCCGCTGCGCGATCGACTGCCGCGCCAGCGCGTCCAGCCGCTCGACCCGGTCGCGCTGCGCCTGCCGGTAGCGCGCGACGAACCCGGGCACATAGCGCGCCTGGCCGCCGGGGCGGTAGCCGTTGTCGGGATTCAGCGGATCCAGGGTCGGGTCGACCGACAGCGCGTCCCCTTCGTCCAGTACCGAGGGATCGATGCAATTCATCAGCAGCGCGCCCTGCCCCGGATGCGGTCCCACCAGCACCAGGCCCTGGACCTGGGGCATGTCGAGCCCGGCCAGGCCGGAAGGCTTGCCGCCCGGCGTGCGGGCGATGCGCTCGGCGGCCGGCAGCGACGACTGCTGGGCGTAGAAGGAATACAGGCCCGCGCCGCCCGAATTGCCCAGCAGCACGATGTGCTCGAACCCCTGCCCGCGCAGGAAGGCCAGGCCGGCCGCCACGTCGTGCAGCGCGGTCTCGTGCTCCAGGCGCAGGTCGTTGCCGACCGAACGCGCGCCTTGCGACCAGGCCGCATAGCCGGCGCCGACGATGTCGGGAATGAGGTAGTGGCAGGCCATGAATTCGCGCGGGTGCATCACGCACACGACGGTCCGGGGCCGGGGGCCCGCCGGCAGGTAGAGCGAGCCCGTGGTGGCGGCGTCGTCATCGGTGCGCAGGACGACGTTGCGGGTGGAGGCGCCGGCCGGAAGATCGCGGGGGTTCCAGTCGGTGTTCAAGAAGCCTGCGGTGACGTGCTGGGGGGCGTTGGCGCCGGTGCTCACGATGGGTCTCCTGATGACGCGGACGGCTGATGCAACCGTCTTTTGTCACATTCGACTACTTTTTGACTTAACTGTCAATATACGTAGAAATTCCGACAGAAGTGTCAAAAAAACTCGCCGACGCGCCCCTTTTCCCTGGGAAGACGGGGTTTCGACATGCCATAATCGGCTCCTGGGCCGGCACCCGTTCCTGCCCCATATCCTGGAAAGTCCCTATCCGTGAACGAGCTTCCCACCAAGGCAACGATGAAAGGGGAAGTCCTGCGCGGCGCCATCCTGGACGCCGCGGCCAAGCTCTTCATCGAACGCGGCACGGGCGGCACCAGCATGCAGGACATCGCCGAATCGCTGGGCCTGAGCCGTACCGCCGTCTACTACTATTTCAAGAACAAGGACGCGATCCTGCGGGCGCTGACCGAGGAAATCCTGACCTCGGCCCGGGAACTGGCCAACGCCGCCGTCTCCCGCCAGGACCGCGATCCAGCCGAGGCGCTGCGGGAGCTGGTCACCGACTACGCCAATCTCATCCTGTCGCGCCCGGCCGAGTTCCGCGTGGCCGACCGCAACGAGTCGGACCTCACGCAGCGCCAGCGCGCCTCGATGCATACGGCGCGCCGCAGCGTGCTGGCGGACTTCAGCGGCATCATCGAGCGCGGCATCCAGCTCGGCCATTTCCGCATGGCCGACCCGCATGTCGCGGCCTTCGGGCTGATCGGCATGTGCAACTGGACCGCGTGGTGGTTCAAGCCCAGCGGGCGCCTGGGCCAGCAGGAAGTGGCCGAGGCCATCGCCGACATGGCCATCCATGCCCTGCGCCGCGACGAATCGCGCCGGGCGCGGGTGCCCGACGTCAAGGAGTCCCTGCGGCTGCTGCGCGAGGACCTGGCTTACCTGGAGAAGCTGGTGGTGCCCGAGGATGACGCCTCCTCGGGCCAGCGCAAGTAGGCCTGCGCCATGAAGCCCTCAGAGCCCCACTCGTTCACCGCACATTACGCACCAGCGCCTGAGCCGCGTTGAACACCGCCTCCACCACTGTCGGTTCGACTGCCCGCATGATAAAGACGAGGCGCGACTGCCGGTTTTCGTCGGGCCACCGATCCAGCGGTACGGCGGGATGGAATATGTGCTGGACACATTGGACGACAACGGGATCCCCCTCGACATTGAGGATTCCTTTCATGCGCAGCATGTCCGGGCCGCGTAGCGCGGTGAGCATTTCCATGGCGCCTGTGATGGCAGGCCATGTGAAGGGCTCGTCGAACCGCAGCGACATCGTGCGGATGTCCTGCAGGTGGGGGCGCAGCGGCTTGTCTTCGGCGTCGTCCTGGTCGTCGGGCGCATCAAGCGCCGCGCCCAGGAAACTCAATGCCTGGGCGGACAGGCGGGTGCTGGCCAGTCCCAGTCCCGTAAGCTGCGCAGGCTCCACTTGCCCATGCTGGACGCGCAGCACGGCGGCGCTGGCATTGACGGCTTGCAGCGCCCGTTCCAGCGAGGCGGTGTCGTCCGGCGCCGCGAGATCGGTCTTGGTAAGCAAGATGCGGTCGGCCAGTGCGACTTGCTTGACCGCCTGGGGGAACTCCTCCAGTTGCTGCCCGCCATTGACCGCGTCGACCAATGTGATGATGCCGTCCAGCCGGAAGTGGGCGGCCAGCATCGTATCGCTAAGCAGCGTCTGCACGACGGGCGCGGGGTCGGCCAGGCCGGTGGTTTCGACCATGACGCGGTCAAAGTCTGGAATGGCGCCGGCCCGGCGTTGTCCGAAAAGTTCGCGCAGGGTTTCCTGCAGGTCGGTCCGGACGGTGCAGCAAATGCAGCCGTTGGCGAGCACGGATACGTTCTCGGACGAGAACGAGACGAGATCGTGGTCGATGCCGATTTCGCCGATTTCGTTGATGACGACCGCCGCGTTCCTCATTGACGGATGCGTGAGCATCCGCGCGAGCATCGTGGTCTTGCCGCTGCCAAGGAAACCCGTTACCAGGGTCAGGGGAAAGCGGCCCGCCATCGGATCGGACGAGCCTGGATTCATGGGAGAGCTCATCCGATGTTCATTTCAAGAATATAAAGACCGCCGCAGAATCGATCGACGGTATAGACGATGCGGCGGTCGTCGACGTAGACGTCGTTGAGCTGAATCGCGCCGACGGGCGACAGCGCCGGCGCAGCCGGGACGTAGTAGGCCAGCTCCTGAACTTGCCAGGGGTTGCTGGTGTCGTAGACGCGTACGCCGGCGTTGAAGAAGGTGCCGATGATGATGTGGTCCGAGCGGAACGAGCAGGGCGCCGGCAGGTTCTCGTGCAGATTGTGGGCGCCGAAGCGGCCGCCCCGTCGCGCGAAGGCCTCGACCGGAGGCGCTGGGAAGGTGCCGATCGGGACCGGGTTGCCTTCGTTGCGGGCATCCACGACCCAGACGAGCTTGGGCCAGTCCGCGCCATTGTCCTGGACGCATTCGTCGCTCACGATCCACAGATCGCGGCTGAAAAGCGGCAGCACCGTATGGGTGAAGCCGTTGAAAGGCGGCGAGTGGTTCCAGCTCGAAACGGCACGGGGGGCGCTCATGTCGGAGATGTCGAGCACGATAGAGCCGCCGTCGATATAGCCGATGTAGGCGCGGTCGGGGCGTTCGGGAAAGACGTTGGTGTTGTGCACGCGAAAGCCTGTGTCGAACTGCTTTGGCAGGCGGGCCGGGGGCTCGGCGGCGTCGCCGGCACGGGTGCCCGGCAGCCACCAGCGGCCGGCTTCCACCGGGCGCGAAGGCTCGCGCACGTCGATGATGCGGTAGAACTGATCGTCCAGCGGATTGCGCGGCTCGAAGTCGGGCGCGCCGGAGGCCAGGTGGACGAACTGCCCGTCGACGAACCACAACGCATGCACGCCGCGCGAATGCGGCCCCGAGCAGTCGAAATGCGAGACCAGGCGGGGCGACTCCGGCTTGCTAATGTCGAACAGATCGAAGCCGGCGGGTTTCATGCCCGGTGACTGTGTCTGGTAGGCCACGGCCATGAGGTCGCCGCTGATTTCCAGCGAGTTCGAACGTACCTTCATGTGCGGAAGTTCGGTCTGGACGATCACGTACGGTGCGCGCGGGTCGGTCACGTCGACGCCGGTGAAGTTCTTCGGCGCGGCCTCGTGCGCCAGCCATAGGATGCGTCGGCCGTCGGCGCATTGTTGCATGGCGATGCCTTCGCCCAGGCCGCCATAGCCTTGCAGCTCATGATGGGCAAGTAACGTCATGTTGCGGGCCATGGACTTGTCGGCGCGCGCGGCGAGGTTGGGTGTAGGGTAGCGGTTCATGTGTCGATCATTGGCGCAACAGGCGCGTGACTTCTCGGGCTGCGGTTTTCAGTTTTGGAAGAATGCCGCGGATGCGTTCATCGGTCATGCGCGCTTGCGTGGTAGCGACGGCAAGGGCCGCTATAGGGCTGCCCGCGGCGTTGTAGATAGGCAGGCCGATGGCGCGCACGCCAGGCGCCGCGTGATTGCCCGTGACAGCGTATCCGGAAAGACGGGCCTGGCCGACCAGTTCCAGCAGTTCGTCCGCGTCGAGATCGCCATAGGCGCCCAGTCGCGGGGCGACGGCCTGGATGACCGTTTCGATCTCGTCTTCCGGCAGCGCTGCGAGCAGCGCCAGTCCTCCGGCGCTCACGCCGAGCGGCTGGCGGCTGCCCAGCGGCACCGACGGCGTCTGAATCGGGTAGGGGCCCTGGGTGCGGGATATGCAGACGGCGTCATAGCCGCTGCGCAGGAACAGGAAGGTCGTGTCGCCTGTCTGCTCCGCCAGCCAGTCGCACACTGGCTGGCACACTTCCTTCAGATTGAACTGGTGCGTTGCAGAAATACCCAGTTCGAACAGTAGCGGCCCGAGGGTATAGCGGCGCGACCGGTCGTCCTGTTGCAACAGTCCTTCGATCGTCAGCGCTTTGAGCAGCCGGTGCGCGGTCGGCCGCTGCAGGGCCAGTTCTCGAGCGACGTCCACCAGGCGTACGCCTTCTGGCGCTTGAGCCGCCACGATCTGCAAAGCCCGGACCGCGCGGCTGACGGTCTGGGCGCCATGCACATCGATGGTCGTCGTGGCCATGGGTCTGGCTTTCTTCAATCCAACGTGACGCTGGCGAGCTTGACTGCCTGCGCCATGGCTGCGGCCTGCGATTTCAACAGCCTGTCGAACTCCGCGGGCGTGCTGGCCAAGGCGTCGGCGCCGGCATTGACCAGGGTCTGCTTCATCTCCGGCGATTCGAGCGCTTTTCTGACTTCCTCGTTCAAGCGGGAAACGACGGCGAGCGGCATGCCCTTGGGACCGATCAGGCCGCTATATAAGACGATTTCCAAGGGTATGCCCTGTTCCTTGAAGGTAGGTACATCGGGCATCGCGGCCACCCGCTTGGCCGTTGTTACCGCCAGCGCATGGATTTTTCCTGCTTTCGCCTGGGCGACGGCGGGCGGCATGCTCAAGAAGCTATAGGTCACTTCTCCGGCTACCACGGCTTGCACCGAAGGCGCGCCTCCCTTGTATGGCACGTGCAGAGAATCGATGCCCATGGCTTGTTTGAAGGACTCGCCAGCGAGATGCATGATGGTGCCATTGCCCGAGGAGGCGTAGCTTACTTGGCTTTGTTTTTTCTTGGCTAGTTCGACGAGCGACTTGACGTCGCCGGCCCTGGAGCCAAGGCTGGAAACCATCATCAGCGGCGTCGACGCGACGAGGCTGATCAGGCTGAAGTCGTTCAGCGCATCGAACGGCAAACGCTTATAGGCCTCGGCATTGATCGCATGCGTCGTCATATCCTGGAACAACAGGGTGTAGCCGTCCGGCGCGGCCTTGGCGACGTAGGCCGAGGCGATGGTGGTGCCGGCGCCGGGCCGGTTTTCCACGATGACGCTCTGGCCCATCTGAACCGACAGCCGCGCCGCAAGCGCCCGGGCCAGCACGTCGGAAATGCCGCCGGGCGGAAAGCCGGTGACGATGGTGACGGGCCTAACCGGGTACGGTTGGGTTTCCGCGGAAGCAGGAGCGAGGGGGATCGCGCAGAGCAGCGAGCAGGCAAGCGAAATAGTGGCTATTTTCATGGTTATGAACCAGGGCGGTGGATGGGTCGCCCGTCAGGGCGGAATAGTCCAGACCACTCTATAAGTCGGCAATTTTCACCGTCAACACATTCGTCTAATGTTTCTCTATTTGGAACTTAAGACATGCATGACGGTGCGCCGCGCACCAACGCCGGCCATGGCATGCGGGTTCCAGATCACTGTTGGTGCGGCTCGGCGGCGCGCCCGACCCAGTCGTCCAGATGTGTCCAATATATGGAACTCCAGGCGGCCGGCGTTGACCTTGGCGGACGGGCTGAAGATCATGCAGGGTCTCAGTGACTTCCCCTACCAAAGCGCATCATGACCCAACCCATCGGCTCGAGCGTCCTGGCTCGCGCACCCTATCAGTCCATCGTGCGTCGTCCCCGCCTGACCTTGCCGGGCGACGCGCGGGTCGTCCTGTGGAACATTGTCAACGTCGAAGTCTGGGAGCCGACAGCAGCCATGCCGCGGGCGGTGCTCTCTCCCCCCATGGGCGCGCCCATGCTGCCGGATGTTCCCAATTGGGCCTGGCATGAATACGGCATGCGGGTGGGCTTCTGGAGGATCCTCGATGCTTTGCGCGCGCGTTCGATGCCGGCCAGCTTTGCGCTCAACGGCGCGGCAATCCCCCGTTACGAGGAAGTCTGCACCGCGGCGCGGGACGCAGGCTGGGAATTCATGGGCCACGGCCTCGTGCAGCGCCCGATGCATAAGGTCGAGGACCAGCGTGCCGCCATACGGGAAACCATCGATGAGATCCAGCGCTTTACCGGCAAGGCGCCACGCGGCTGGGAGAGCCCGGGCCTGACTGAAACCGACGACACTGTCGACTATCTGGCCGAGTGCGGCATCGAGTACGTCGCGGACTGGGTCCTGGACGACCAGCCCGTCCGCTTGCGCTCCTCCAAGGGGTCGATGACGTCGATTCCTTATACCGTGGAACTCAACGATGTGGTGATTTCAGCTGTGCAGCAGCATCCGTCCGACGAAATGCTGCGCCGGGGCAAGGCACACTTCGATCGTTTGTACCAGGACAGCGCAGATACGCCGCGAATCATGGCGATCTCTGTTCATCCCTATCTGAGCGGCGTACCGCATCGCATTGGGTATCTGGAACAGCTCTACGACCACGTGCTGTCCCACGAAGGAGTCCTGGTATGGACCGGTGAGCAGATCCTGGATTGGTTCAATGCGCAGCAGCCGGAGAGAAAATGACCTTGCCGCGTGTGCTGGTGGTGACCCTGGGCGGCACCATTACCATGACTGCGGACGATGGCGGCGGCATTCGTCCGACGCTCGATGGAACGCAGTTGGTGAAGGCCGTGCCGCAGTTGGAGCAAGTGGCCCGGATCGAGGTGGCGACGCCTTTCATGTTGCCGGGTGCGTCGCTGACCCTGGGGCATTTGTGGCAGGTCGCCCAGTTGTTGCGGCAGAGACTGCGCTCCGGCGAGTTCGCTGGCGCCGTACTGGTGCAGGGCACGGACACAATCGAAGATACGGCCTTTGTCATGGACGTCCTGCTCGACTTGGAACGGCCCGTCGTCGTAACCGGCGCCATGCGCGGCGCGCAGGCGCCCGGCGCGGATGGCCCCGCCAATCTGCTCGCAGCCGTTACCGTCGCGGCAAGCGCGGATGCCGCACGTTGTGGCGTACTGGTGGTTTTGAACGACGAAATTCATGCCGCCCGCCTGGCCCGGAAATCGCACACTGCGCTGCCCAGCGCCTTCACGTCGCCCGGCGCTGGCGCCTTGGGACTCGTGGCCGAAGGGCAGGCGCGGATAGGGTGCCGGCCGGTCCGCAATCGTGTCGAGTCGGTTCTGGCCCGGATGGCGGATCCGGCCGAGCCCGAATGGGTGCCCGTGGCGCAGCTATCCGTAGGGCTGGATGAAGACGCGCGTATTGCCGCGACCTTGGAAGACCTGGGTTATGGCGGAGCGGTTGTCGAAGCCATGGGCGCCGGACACGTGCCGGCAAAGGCTGTCGAGGCGTTGGCCTCGCTTGCCGGCCAGATGCCGGTCGTGCTGGCAACCAGAGTGCCGGCGGGAAGAGGATTCACGCGGACCTATGGGTTCGCCGGATCAGAAACCGATCTGCTCGCCCGCGGGTTGTTGCCAGCAGGAAGCTTGTCTGCAAGCAAGGCCCGCCTGCTGTTGTCGCTGTTGCTGGCTACAGGCGCCATAGCCGACGACATCCAGGCCGTGTTCGGGGCGCGGTTCTTCCCGTAGCGTGCTTGACTCGCTTAAGCGCTTGGGATCTGGCCTACCTGGAGAAACTGGTGCTACCCGAGGATGACACCTCCTCGGGCCAGCGCAAGTAGGCCTCGGCCAGCCCGCAAAAGACCTCGACGCACGGATCCGCGCCGGTTTCCTCCCTCAGCAGGCGCCCGACCTCGGCCGCCACCGCGCGCGCCAGCCGGGCATCGAGGAACAGCAGGCGCGAGCGGCGCGCCAGCACGTCCTCCACGGTGCGGGCGTATTCGTGGCGCGCGGCGAACCGCACCATGGCTTCGGTCAGCCCGCCGCCCAGGTCTCGTTGGGCGCCGTGCAACGCCAGCACCGCCTCCTGCTCGCTGCCATATCCCCGGATGTCGGGCATGTCGGCAACACGGTGCCGCCCCGGCGCGGCACCCACCAGCGGCCAGTCGGCGGTCGCGCTCGATTTCGCGGTCTTCAGCAGCCCCGCCGCGATGCATGCGTCGAGCGTATCCTCGGCCATGGCGCGGTACGTCGTCCATTTGCCGCCCGCCACCGTGACCAGCCCGTCGCCGTCGATCCGCACCTGGTGCTCGCGGCTGATGTTCTTAGTGCTGACGAAGCCGCCCGGACGCACGAGCGGGCGCAATCCCGCCCAGGCACTAGAGATGTCGTCGATGCCCGGCGCGCGGGCCAGGTAGCGTCCCGCCTCGCCGAGCAGGAAGGCCACTTCGGTCGACAGCGGTCGCGGTTCAAGCACGACGCGGGGACGCGGCGTGTCGGTGGTGCCGATGACGGTCCTGCCCATCCATGGCAGCGCGAACAGCACACGTCCGTCGCGCGTGCGTGGAATCAGCACGGCGCGATCACCTGGCAGGAACGTGCGGGGCACGACGATGTGCGCGCCCTGGCTGAAGGTGACGGTCGGCTCGGCCTGCGGCGTCTCGCGCCCGAGGCCGCGCACCGCGTCCACCCAGATGCCCGCCGCGTTCACCACGCATTTCGCGCGTATCCCGTATGACCGCCCGGTTTCGGCATCCTCGCAGCGCAGCCCGGCCACCTTGCCGCCTTCCCGGATGAAGTCCACGGCGGCGCAATAATTGAGCAGCAGCGCGCCCGCCTGCGCGGCCGTGCGCGCCAATGCGATCGCCATCCGCGCATCGTCGAACTGCCCGTCCCAATATTCGATCCCGCCGCGCAGCCCTTGCGCCCGCAGCGCCGGCTGTCGCGCCAAGGTTGCGCGCGCGTCGAGCCATCGGGTACGGCCGAGCCCGGCCTTGCCGGCCAGGGCATCGTACAGGACCAGTCCTGTCCCGTAGAACGGCCTCTCACCCAGGCGATAGGCGGGCACGACAAAAGGTAACGGCTGGGCCAGGTGCGGGGCGTTGCGCAGAAGGATTTGTCTCTCCCGCAGGGCCTCCCGCACCAGCGGGAGGTTGCCCTGGGCGAGATAGCGCACGCCGCCGTGGATGAGTTTGGTGGCGCGGGAGGACGTTCCCTTGGCGAAGTCGTGGGCCTCGACCAGCACCACGCGCAGGCCCCGCGTGGCCGCATCCAGCGCCACGCCCAGGCCGGTGGCGCCGCCGCCGATCACCGCCACGTCGTAACCCCCGGGTTCGGCCAGCCGGGCCAGCAATCCGGCCCGGTCGGTGCGCAGCGGCGCCTGCGTGGACGCGGTCAAGTCCGGGCCCAGGCGCGCGAACGCGCGACGGCCTCGCGCCAGCGTTCGACCTTGGCGCGGCGGGCGGTCTCGGACATCGAGGGCTCGAAGCGCCGGTCCAGCGCCCATTGCGCGGCGATCTCGGCCCCGTCGGCCCAGAACCCCGTAGCCAGGCCCGCGAGGTAGGCCGCGCCCAGCGCCGTGGTCTCGGTAACCTGGGGCCGCACCACCGGCACGCCCAGGAAATCGGCCTGCATCTGCATCAGCAAGTCGTTGCCGCAGGCGCCGCCGTCCACTCTCAGTTCCCGGATGGCCAGGCTGGAATCTCCCATCATCGCGGTCAGCGCGTCGGTGGCCTGCAATGCGATCGACTCCAGCGCCGCGCGGGCGATGTGGCCGCGGGTCGTGCCACGCGTCAGGCCGATCAGCGTGCCGCGCGCGTAGGCGTCCCAGTCTGGCGCCCCCAGCCCGGTAAAGGCCGGCACCAGATAGACGTCGCCCGAATCGGCCACGCTGGCGGCCAGCGGCTCGACCTCGGGTGCGCTGGCGATCATCTTCAGGCCGTCGCGCAGCCACTGGATGGTGGCGCCCGCCATGAAGACCGACGCTTCCAGGCAGTAGGCGGTGCGCGTCGTCGGCTCGGCCGCGGCCGGCCCCTGCCAGCCGACCGTGGCCACCAGCTTGTTCTGGCTGGGCATGGGCTGGGTGCCCGTGTTCATCAGCATGAAGCAGCCGGTGCCATAGGTGTTCTTGACCATGCCGGGCTCGAAGCAGGCCTGCCCGAACGTGGCCGCCTGCTGGTCGCCCGCCACGCCGGCGATCGGCACGGCCGCGCCGAACAGGTCGGGGTCGGTCTCGCCCAGCACCGCGCACGACGGCACCACGGCGGGCAGCACGCTGGCGGGGATATCGAACAGGTCCAGCAGTTCCTCGTCCCAGGCCATGCGATGGATGTCGAACAGCAGCGTGCGCGAGGCATTGCTGGCATCGGTCGCGTGCACGCGGCCATTGGTCAGCTTCCAGATCAGCCAGGCATCGACGGTGCCGAACGCCAGTTCGCCGTTGCGCGCGCGCTGCCGCGCCCCGGGCACATGGTCCAGCAGCCATTGCAGCTTGGTGGCGGAAAAATAGGCGTCCAGCACCAGCCCGGTCTTGCGCTGGATCAGCGCCTCCTGCCCCTCCCGGCGCAGCTGGTCACAGCGCTCGGCCGTGCGGCGGTCCTGCCAGACGATGGCGCGGGCCACGGGCTTGCCGGTGACACGGTCCCACAGCACCGTGGTCTCGCGCTGGTTGGTGATGCCGATCGCGATGGCGGGCGCGCGCGAATAGCCGTTGCCCACCAGCGAGGTGGGCGCCCGTGCCAGGCAGGCCCGCGCCACGGCCAATTGCGACTCCCAGATGTCTTCGGGATCGTGTTCGACCCAACCCGGGCGGGGAAACAACTGGGGGAATTCCTTCTGGGCGACGGCGACGATCTGCCCGGCATGGTCGATCAGCAGGGCGCGCGAGCTGGTCGTGCCCTGGTCCAGCGAAAGGATGTAGCGCATACGGAGGAGACCTGGTGAAACCTGCGTTGCGTGGACGCGTCGGTCAAGACGCAGGCAGATGGTAGCGCGAGCGCCGCCCGCACGCACCTGACCCCGACCGGGCCACGCACCAGCTATCCAGGCGTAGCTACGCCGTCGACGCGGAATCGCCCGCCCGCGCGGCCGCGGGCGGGCGCAGCAGCATCGCGCACAGGACCGCGGCCACCGCGCCGCACGCGGCGCCCAGGGCGAAGGCCATCTGGTAGCCGCCGTTCAGCGCGGCAACCTGGGCGGCGCCCCGCTCCAGCAGGAAGTTCGTCCGCGCCGCCGCCAGGCTGGCCAGCACGGCCAGGCCCAGCGCGCCTCCCATCATGAACGAGGTATTCACCACGCCCGAGGCCAGGCCGGCATCGCGGGGATCCACGTCGTTCATGGCCGCCAGCAGCATGGGGTTGAATGCGACGCCCGCGCCCAGGCCGAGCAGCGACATGGCCGGCAGCACGTCGATCAGGAAGTCGCCCTGGATCGGTGCCCGCGCGAACAGCGCCAGTCCGACCGACGCCACCGCCAGCCCGCAGGCCAGCGGCGCGCGGATGCCGAAGCGCATCACCAGCCGGGCCGACAGGCCGAGCGAGAACACCGCCATGATGACGTTGGCCGGCAGGAAGGCCAGCCCCACCTGCATGGGGCTGTAGCCCAGCACCACCTGCAGGTACAGCGCGGAAATGAAGAAGGCGGCGAACATGGCGGCGGCCCACAGCACGCCCGCCGCGTTGGCCGTGGCCACGTTGCGCAGCCGGAACAGCCCCAGGGGCATCAGCGGCGCGCGCACCCGCGACTCGATGGCCAGGAAGGCCGCCAGCAGCACGGCGGCGGCGCCCAGCAGGCCCAGCGTATGGAACGAGGTCCAGCCGCGTTCGTTGCCGTTGACCACGGCATACACGGCCAGCATCAGCGAGGCGGTGATCGCCGCCGCGCCGGCCATATCCAGCCGCTCGCCCGGCTGCCCACCCTTGGCCGGCAGCAGCGCCATGCACAATCCATAGACGGCCGCGCCTATGGGCAGGTTGACCAGGAAGATCCAATGCCAGCTGAGCACGCTGGCCAGGAAGCCGCCCAGCAGCACGCCTATGCTGCCGCCTCCCGCGCACACGAAGCCGTAGACGCCCATGGCCTTGGCGCGATCTTCCTGCTCGGGAAACAGCATCATGATCAGCGACAGCGACACCGCCGAAACCACCGCGCCGCCCAGGCCCTGCACCGCGCGCGCCGCCACCAGCATGGCCTGGGACTGGGCCAGCCCGCAGGCCAGCGAGGCCACGGTGAACAGCGCGATGCCGGCCACGAACAGCCGCCGGTGCCCGTACAGATCGCCCAGCCGCCCGCCCAGCAGCAGGAAGCCGCCGAAGGTCAGCATGTAGGCGTTGACCACCCAGACCAGCGCGGTCTCGGAAAATTTCAGGTCGTCGCGGATCGAGGGCAGCGCCACGTTGACGATGGTCGTGTCGAGCACGATCATCAGCACGCCCAGGCACAGCACCATCAAGGCCAGCCAGCGTTTGCGGCGGTCGAGGTCGGCATTCACGGATGAGCTCCTCATGCCGGCGCGCGGCATGGCAGGATGGAAGGAACGGAAACAGTAAATGTGTACAGCGTACACAAAATAACAGGAAGACAGGCCCGGCGTCCATCGCCGCATCCTCCCGACCTGTTTCTTATTGTCGAACCGCCGGCATCGCGCTTAGCGGATGACCATGTTGTCCCGATGCATGAGCTCGGGCTCTTCCATGCTGCCCAGCAGCGCCTCGATCCGGCTCGAGGGCTGGCGCATGATGCGGCGGGTGGCGCTGGAGGAATAATTGATCAGACCACGCGCCAGCTCCCTGCCGGAAGCGTCCACGCAGGCCACGACGTCGCCGCGCTCGAACTCGCCCTCGACCGCCGTCACGCCTATGGACAGCAGGCTCTTGTGGTCGCGTGTCAGCGCCAGGGCGGCGCCCTCGTCGACGGTGACGCGGCCGCGCAGTTGCAGATGATCGGCGATCCACTGCTTGCGCGCCGACAACAGCGGCAGCGAGGCGCGCAGCTCGGTCCCTATGCAGGTTCCCCCGGCCAGCCGCACCAGCACGTCGGGCTCACGGCCCGACGCGATCACGGTATGCGCGCCGCTGCCCGCCGCCCGCTTGGCGGCCAGGATCTTGGTCAGCATCCCGCCCTTGCCCAGGCTGCTGCCCGCGCCGCCGGCCATGGACTCCAGCTCCGATTCGCCCGCGCGCGCGTGCGACACGAACTTCGCGTCGGGATTCCGGCGCGGATCGGCCGAATACAGGCCGGCCTGGTCGGTCAGGATGACCAGCGCATCGGCCTCGATGAGGTTGGTCACCAGCGCGCCCAGGGTATCGTTGTCGCCGAACTTGATCTCGTCGGTGACCACCGTGTCGTTTTCGTTGATGATGGGCACGACACCCAGTCGCAGCAGCGTGAACAGCGTCGACCGCGCGTTCAGGTAGCGCGTGCGGTCCGACAGGTCTTCATGGGTAAGCAGGATCTGCGCGGTATGCAGCGCATGTTCGGCGAACACGCTTTCGTAGGCCTGCGCCAGGCCCATCTGGCCGACCGCGGCGGCCGCCTGCAATTCGGGCACCAGCGTGGGCCGCTTGTCCCAGCCCAGGCGCAGCATGCCTTCCGCGATGGCGCCGCTGGACACGAGGACGACCTCCTTGCCCAGCGCGCGCAGGTGCGCGATCTGCCCGGCCCAGCGCAGCAGCGCGCTCCGGTCCAGGCCCCGTCCCTCGTCGGTGACCAGCGAGGAGCCTACTTTGATCACGAGCCGCCGGGCGGCGGCGATCACGGAAGTGCTATTCATCGTGGAACTCAATCGCCGTCGCCACCACCATCGCCGCCCTCGCCGCCGGCATCGCCACCATCGGTATCAGGGGCATCCTCGGGGGTCTGGGCGCCCGCGTCACCGCCATCGGCCGGCACGCGGCGCGGACGGCGCCGGACCGGCGCCGGCTTGGGCGCCGGTGCCTGGGCCTCGACGAAGCGCAGGTCCTCGTCGAAGGCCTGCTCGGCCTCGCGCTGCTCGTCCAGCCAGTTCTGGA
Source organism: Pigmentiphaga sp. H8 (assembly GCF_003854895.1). Lineage (NCBI taxonomy): Bacteria > Pseudomonadati > Pseudomonadota > Betaproteobacteria > Burkholderiales > Alcaligenaceae > Pigmentiphaga > Pigmentiphaga sp. H8. The sequence goes on from NZ_CP033966.1 coordinate 4,867,607, forward strand.
CGGCCCAGGCCAGTTCCTGGGTGCCATCGCCGGCCAGCGCGGAAATGCAGAACACCGGGCCGTCCCAGTCGAACTCCAGGCAGAACGCCTCTTTCAGTCCCTGCGGGTCGTCCACCATGTCGACCTTGTTGAGCACCAGCCAGCGCGGTTTCTCGTACAGGGCGGGGTCATAGCGGCGCAACTCCTCGACGATGGCGCGCGCCTCGTGCACGGGGTCCACCGTGGGATCCATGGGCGCCACGTCCACCAGATGCAGCAGCAGGCGCGTGCGCGACAGGTGGCGCAGGAACTGGTGCCCCAGCCCGGCGCCCTCGGACGCGCCCTCGATCAGCCCGGGAATGTCGGCGATCACGAAGCTGCGCTCGGCGTCGGTGCGCACCACGCCCAGGTTCGGATGCAGGGTGGTGAACGGGTAGTCGGCCACCTTGGGCCGGGCATTCGACAGCTTGCGAATCAGCGTGGACTTGCCGGCGTTGGGCATGCCCAGCAGGCCGACGTCGGCCAGCACCTTCAGCTCCAGCCGCAGCTTGCGCTGTTCGCCCGGACGCCCGTGGGTGAACTGCCGCGGCGCGCGGTTGGTGCTGGACTTGAAATGCAGGTTACCCAGCCCGCCATTGCCGCCGGCGGCCAGCACGACCTTCTGGCCATGGGTGGCCAGGTCGAACAGCAGCTCGTTGGTCTCGGCGTCGTACACCATGGTGCCTACCGGCATGCGCAGCGTGATGTCGCTGCCGCCGGCGCCGTAGCGGTCGGAACCGCTACCCTGCTCGCCGTTCTGGGCGCGATGCAGGCGGGCGTAGCGGTAGTCGATCAGCGTATTGATGTTGCGGTCGGCCACGGCATACACACTGCCGCCCCGCCCGCCATCCCCGCCATCGGGTCCGCCGAAGGGAATGAATTTCTCGCGGCGAAAGCTCGCCACGCCATTGCCGCCCTTGCCGGCAATCACTTCGATGGTGGCTTCGTCAACGAATTTCATAAAGGGAAGCCCACCCCCTTGCGGCCTACGGCTGTTCCCCCGTCAAAAGAGGGTAGCGCTGGCGAACCGGCGGGACCGGATCCACGGCACCCAGGAAATGGGACGCCGGCACGTTCGGGCGGGACTTGAGAGTCCTTGCAAGCAGAACTTGCGATGATAATAAAAAACGCCTCCACGCGTAACATCGCGCGGCGGCGCTATTTTGGCGAAGCGCGAAAGCCCTCGCCACTGCCTATTCGAACTCCCCCACGCAGCCGCCCCCCAGATCCAGGGCACAGCGGATCTGGCTCCGCCAGTCCGCCAGTGCCGCCCCCTGGGGGGCGCGCGTCAGCGCGTAGGGGGGGGTCTATTACACAGGGTCGATCGAGACGGTATGCTTGCGCAGGGCGCCCTTGACCGCGAATTGCACGCGGCCGTCGACCAGCGCGAACAGGGTGTGGTCCTTGCCCACGCCGACGTTGACGCCGGGGTGGAAACGGGTGCCGCGCTGGCGCACGATGATCGAGCCAGCCGGGATCAATTCACCGCCGTAGGCCTTGACGCCCAGGCGTTTCGCTTCTGAGTCGCGGCCGTTCCGTGTGGAACCGCCGCCCTTTTTCTGTGCCATGTTTGCACTCCTGCTTGTTCGTTACCGATTCTTGCCTACATTCCGGTGCCCGGCCGCGCCGGGCCCCCATCAGGCGGAAATGGTGCCGATCTGGATTTCGGTGTAGTTTTGACGGTGGCCTTGGCGCTTCTGGTAATGCTTGCGCCGACGCATCTTGAAGATGCGGACCTTGTCATGGCGACCGTGTGCAAGAACCTTGGCCGTGACCACGGCACCGGACAGAAGAGGCGCGCCGATCTTGAGTTGATCGCCTTCGCCCACTGCCAGGACCTGGTCCAGCGTGATCTCTTGCCCAATGTCTGCCGGTATCTGTTCTATTTTCAGCTTTTCGCCAGCGGCAACGCGATACTGCTTTCCGCCGGTTTTTATGACCGCGTACATGGGATGACCTCTTGGGTTGTTCAAAGCTCGAGCCCCAATAGGGGTCGAACCATAGACTATAACCGGAGTTGTGCCGGAGCGTCAATCCCGGCCTCGTCCCGCGCACAGCCCCGGTATAATTTCGTTGCCACGGCGCTTTCGGGCGCCGCCGCCCGCTCGCGGGCCTCCCAGTCACGCCATGCCGCCGGTTGTTGCATCTCGGCTTTTGTTGCACACCTGGCCGGCAACGGCCAGTCTACCCACGGATTCCCCTTGAGCCTGCCGACCCTGTTCGCCCCCATCGCCGACGACATGCAGCGCGTCGACGCCGTTATCCGGGCACGACTCGACTCCGACGTCCCGCTCATCCGCACCATTGCCGACTACATCATCGGCGCGGGCGGCAAGAGGATGCGTCCCGCCCTGCTGCTGATGGTCGCCCGGGCGCTGGGATACGAGGGGCAACAGCATCATTTGCTGGCCGCGGTGGTGGAATTCATCCATACGGCCACGCTGCTGCACGACGACGTGGTCGACGAATCGGCGCTGCGGCGGGGCAGGGCCACGGCCAACGCGGTATTCGGCAACGCCGCCAGCGTGCTGGTGGGCGACTTCCTGCATTCCCGCTCGTTCCAGATGATGGTCGAGACCGGCTCGGTGCGCGTCATGCAGATCCTGGCCGACGCCACCAACGTCATCGCCGAGGGCGAGGTCCTGCAACTGCTGAACGTGCACGATCCGCTGGTGACCGAGGAACGCTACCTGCAGGTGGTGCGCTACAAGACCGCCCGCCTGTTCGAGGCCTCGGCCCAGTTGGCCGCGGTCCTGGCGGGCGCCACGCCCGAACAGGAAGCCGCGGCGGCGGAATACGGCCGCCGCGCCGGCACGGCGTTCCAGCTGATCGACGACGTGCTCGACTATAGCGGCGAGGCCGAGGCACTGGGCAAGAACCTGGGCGACGACCTGCGCGAAGGCAAACCCACACTGCCGCTGATCCGCCTGCTGGACGTGGGCACGCCGGCGCAGCAGATGCTGGTGCGCACCGCCATCGAGAACGGCGAAGGCGATTTCGTCGCGGTCGCCACCGCCATCCGGGAATCGGACGCCCTGGACTACACCCGCGCCCGGGCCCGGATCGAGGCGGATGCGGCGGTCGCGGCGATATCCACCTACCCCGTTTCCGCTTTCCGAGATTCTCTGCTAGAATTCTGCGCTTTCGCGATCAACCGAGATCGCTGAAAAGAAAGACGGCCTGCCGGGCAAGTTGTACAAGCCCGTATCCGGCAGGCCGGACCGACAAGTCGGGGCGTAGCTCAGCCTGGTAGAGTACTGCGTTCGGGACGCAGGAGTCGGAGGTTCGAATCCTCTCGCCCCGACCATTGATCTGGTCGACAAGCCTGTAGCCAGGCACGCAAAACGCACAGCCGAGGCTGTGCGTTTTTGTTTTTGCCCGTGCCGCGAATCCGCTGCTACTGCATGCTGCGGCCCGCCATGGCGTCGGCATAGCGCTCCCAGTGGCGCACGCGATAGGCCAGGTCCGACGCCTTGGCGCCGGCCGGGCCGCCGCCCGAGCACAGTACGCCGTTGCGCAGCACGTGCTGGATCGTATTGGGCAGCAAGGGACGCCATTCGTCGTGGACCGGGCGCTGCCAGCCGGCGCCGGGCCGGTACAGGGCCACGGTGCGCCATTCGCGCGTGCCGCAGCGGACCGATTCGTACGAAATGTTCTCGGCTCCCAGGTCGCTGACCGCGCGCAGCGTATAGCGCACGATCAGGCCCGGGGCGATCTGGATGGAGCGCGGATCCACGCCGAAACGGAAACGCTCGTTGCGCGACAGGTTTTCCACCGGCAGCACGTCGGCCTCGGTGGGCACCGGCGGCAACTCCGACTTCAGGGCTTCCCATCCGGCATCGGGCAGGGTGCGCTGGGCATCGATATCGTCCAGCAGGTAGTTGCCATCGCCGCGCGGCTGGCTGCCGCAGGCGGCGAGTAACAAGGCCAGGCATCCGGCGCCGGCCCAGGCGGCGGCGCGCAGGGCCCGGCGGGCGGGACGCATCGGGCGCGCCCCGGCGAACTGACTAGGCATAAGTGTTTTCCATATACAGGTTGCACCCGACACGATACCCGAACCCCGCGCAGGGGGTCGCGGGGGTTCAGACCTCGGGCGCTTCCTTGGACAGCGGTGCCGGTTCACCCTGGCCGCGTCGGTGCGAACCGATGTGCTGGCGCAGGTACCGGGTCTCGTGGTTCCGGCGGAAAAGCACGACCGCAAGCTCGTTCAGGGCCAGCGTATACACGTCGCGCTTGAATTCGATGACCGACTCCAGCGGGACCCAGTAGGAACTCCAGCGCCACGCGTCGAATTCAGGATGCGACGAGGCCCGCAGGCAGACGTCGCAATCGCGCCCCTGCATGCGAAGCAGGAACCAGATCTGCTTCTGACCTTTGTAGTGCCCGCGCCATTCGCGTCTGACGAAGTGGTCGGGCACGTTATAGCGCAACCAGTCGCGTGTTCTACCCAATATGCGGACATGCTCGGGCCGCAGGCCCACTTCTTCATGGAGCTCGCGGAACATCGCCTGGACAGGGCTCTCACCGTGCTTGATGCCGCCCTGCGGAAACTGCCAGGAATGTTCGTTGACGCGCTTGCCCCAGAAGACCTCGTTCTTCTGGTTGACGAGGATGATGCCGACGTTGGGACGGTAACCTTCACGATCCAGCATGAGCCACCCCAGCGATTCTCATACAATTGAGTCAATTATAGGCCCAGGGGGGCCAAACTCGTATCCATCCACGTGAGCACCGCAATGCGCGCATCGCAGTTCCATATCGGCACCCTCAAGGAAGCACCGTCCGACGCCGAGATCGTCAGCCACCAGCTCATGACCCGCGCGGGCATGATCCGCAAGCTGGCCGGCGGCATCTACACCTACATGCCCATCGGCCTGCGGGTCATTCGCAAGATCGAGGCCATCATCCGCGAGGAAATGAACCGCGCCGGCGCGCTCGAGCTGCTGATGCCGGTCGTGCAGCCGGCCGAGCTGTGGATGGAATCGGGCCGCTGGGAGCAGTACGGCCCCGAGCTGCTGCGCATGAAGGACCGCCACAACCGCGATTTCGTGCTGCAGCCGACCTCGGAGGAAGTCATCACCGACATCGCCCGCAACGAGATCCACAGCTGGCGCCAGCTACCCAAGAACTTCTACCACATCCAGACCAAGTTCCGCGACGAGCGCCGGCCGCGCTTCGGCGTCATGCGGGGCCGCGAGTTCACGATGAAGGACGCCTATTCCTTCGATCGCGACGAGGCCGCCGCCCAGAAGAGCTACGACGCCATGTACGACGCGTACATGCGCATCTTCGCCCGCATGGGCCTGACCTTCCGCGCCGTGGCGGCCGACACCGGCTCCATCGGCGGGACGCGCAGCCATGAATTCCAGGTCATCGCCGACACCGGCGAAGACCTCATCGTCTACAACCCGGCCACCCAGTACGCCGCCAACATCGAGCTGGCCGAGGCGCCCTGCCTGGTTGCCCAGCGCGCGGCGCCCGGCCGGGCACTGGAGAAGATGCCCACCCCCGGTGCCACCAAGTGCGAGGCCGTGGCCGAACTGCTGGGCCTGCCGCTGGCCAGCCACGTGAAGTCCCTCGCCCTGGCGGTCGAGCCGGAAGAAGCCGGCAAGCCGGCCCAGATCTGGCTGCTGCTGCTGCGTGCCGACCACGAATTGAACGAGATCAAGGCCGGCAAGATTCCCGGCCTGGACCACGGCTACCGGTTCGCCACCGATGCCGAGATCGTCGAGCACTTCGGCTGCGTGCCCGGCTTCATCGGGCCCGTGGGCACCGCCAAGCCGGTCAAGGTGGTGGCCGACCGCACCGTGGCCAACCTGCACGACTTCGTCACGGGCGCCAACCAGGCCGACCACCACTACGTGGGCGTGAACTGGGGACGCGACCTGCCCGAGCCCGACCTGGTGGCCGACCTGCGCAACGTCGTCGACGGCGACCCGTCGGCCGACGGCAGCGGCCCGCTGGCGATCCAGCGCGGGATCGAGGTCGGCCACGTGTTCTTCCTGGGCACCAAGTATTCCGAGGCGCTCAAGGCCACCTACCTGGACGAGACCGGCAAGCCCGCGCTGCTGCAGATGGGCTGCTACGGCATCGGCGTCACGCGCCTGCTGGGCGCCGCGATCGAACAGCACCACGACGGGCGCGGCATCATCTGGCCGCGCGCGCTGGCGCCGTTCGAAGTGGTCGTCTGCCCGGTGGGCTGGGGCAAGAGCGAAGCGGTGCGCGAGGCCGCGACCAAGCTCTACGAAGGCCTGAAGGAAGCAGGCGTCGACGCGATCCTGGACGACCGCGACGAGCGCCCGGGCGTGATGTTCGCCGACTGGGAACTGATCGGCGTGCCGGTCCGCGTCACCATCGGCGACCGCGGCCTGAAGGACGGGCAGGTCGAACTGCAGGGACGCGGCGACGAAGCAGCCGCCAAGATCCCCGTGGGCGAAGCGCTGGCCGCCACCCTGGCCCGGCTGGCCTAGGCTACTCCAGCCGGATGTTGCGCGTCCGGATGAGCTCGGCCCATTTGTCGCGCTCGTGCGTGATGAAGGCCGAGAACTGGGCGCGCGACATGGGCGGGGACACCAGCCCCGATTCCTGCATGTAGCGCCGCACTGTCGGCGCTCGCAGAGCCTGTGCCACGTCGCGATGGATCCTGTCCTGGATCGCCGCCGGCGTCGCGGACGGCACGAAGAACCCGAACCAGCTGCCGGACACCACGCCCGGCACGCCCGCCTGCACCACGGTGGGCAGGTCCGGCGCATCGGCCAGGCGCTCGTCGGCGGCCACGGCCAGCGCGCGCAGCTTGCCCTGCTTCGCCAGGGCAAGCGAGGCGGGGAAATGGAACATGGCGTCGACGTGGCCCGCCAGCAGGTCGGTCAGGGCCGGCCCCGCGCCCTTGTAGGGTACGTGCAGGATGGAGATGCCCGCGCGGGAGGCGAGCAGTTCGGCGGTCAGGTGCGGGCTCGAGCCGTTCCCGGTCGAGGCGAACTTCACTTCGCCGGGCCGCGCCTTCGCGTAGGCGACCAACTCGGCTACCGACTGGACCGGCAGCCCTGGCCGCACGTACAGCACGTTGGGCGCGGTACCGCCCATCGCCACGGCGGACAGCGCGTCCGCCTCGTAGGGCAGCGATTTCATCAGGATCTGGTTGGTGACCAGGCCCGTGCTGGTGAACAGCAGGGTGTGGCCATCGGGCTGGGCGCGCGCCACCTGCGCGGTGCCTATGGTCGTGCCCCCGCCGCCCCGGTTTTCGACGACCACGCTCTGCTTCCAGGCCTGGCCCAGCTCAGCCGCCAACTGCCTGACCAGTCCGTCGGTCAGGCCGCCCGGCGGATAGGGCACGATTACCTGCACCGTGCGCGATGGAAACTCCGCCGCGGATGGCTCGGCGGCCCAGGCGCTTCCTCCCGCCCAAGCGGCCGCCGCCATGCAGAACACACCTCCGACCCTGCGCCTCACCCTTTCCAGAACGATCATCGAACGTCTCCTTGGCCATGTGGTCATCGGCGCCGCTGGCGGGCGCCTGTATATGATTGATGAAATCAACCATATAGTTGATAGTATCCACAAAGGAGGACATCCACAATCCCGGTACGGGCGGCGACTACTCCGGCCTGCTGGGGTGAGCGGCAGCGCCCTGCTCCACCGCCCACTGGACCACCTGCGCGGCCAGCGCGTCGGTGGCCAGGCCGAAGGCCGCCACGACGGCGGGCACCTCGGTGCCGCCGGCCGGCTGCGCGACCTCGAAGCTACGCGAGGCCACCACGCGCCGCGTCGAGGTCGAGATCAGGCGCGCATCCAGGCCGACGACCGCATGGGGCACCGTGCCGCGGTATTCGCTCTGGAAGGCCCGCAGGTCGCTGTCCAGTTCCAGGTCCGCGCGCACGTTGCTGTCCGTGGTCGAGATCGAGGCGACGCGGCCGTCCAGCCGGAAGGCCTGGGCCAGGCGGGTGCGCACCAATGTCGGCGGCGCGTCGGTCCAGCGCGCCCCGCCATAGGTGCTGATCTGGTCGCCCTGGACGATGACGGCGATGCGCGCGCTGTCCAGAATGGCGTTGGCATGGGGGCTGCGTAGGCGCAGCGACCAGGCCTGGGCCTGCCCCCCCGGGGAAGCCGCCGCCTGCGCGGCCGGCAGCCGGTAGATGTCGACCGTCTTCTGTTCCGGCAGCAGCGTGCACGCCGAAGCCAGCACCGCCAGCGACATGCCCGCCCAACGGATGATTGCGCCCGCGCGTCTCATGGGGTGAACTCCTTGGGTTGTTCGCGGCCCAGCAGGTAATCGGCCGGATTGTCCTCGAGGCGGCGGGTGATGGCCCGCAGCGATGCCATCGTCGCCTGCATCTCGCGCAGCGCGCCGCCCAGTTCGCTCAGGCTTTGCGCGCCGCTGCCCAGCGCGCCGCGATTTTCCTGCACCAGCCGGTCGATGCTGTCGCTGGCGCGCGCCAGCGAGGTCATGGCCTGCTGGGCGCTTTGCATGGTCTCCTTGCCGTGCGAGCCCACCAGTTCGTCGGTGTGCGTCATCAGCGAATTGGCCTTGGCCAGCGCCTCGGACGTCTGCCGGCCGATCTCGCCCAGTTGCCCGCTCAGCTTCGCGAACCCTTCCCGCTGCGCGGCCAGCTCGGCCGTGCTTTCCTCCAGGTGCTCCAGGATGCGGCTGATCTGCCGGGCATTCTGGGGCGACATGATCTGGCGCGCGCTGGCGACCATTTCGTTGATGTTCAGCATCAGGTCCTCGCCGCCCGCCAGCAGCTGGGTGATCGGCGACGGCAGGGCCACGATGACCGGCACCTCGTCGCCCTTGGGCAGGAGGCGCGGGCTTTCCGGCGTGCCGCTGCCGAGCTGGATCACCGAGGTGCCCGTCACGCCGGTCAGGCGCAGGCGCGCCACCGTGTCCTCCTTGACCGGCACGTCGCTGGCAATCCGGATCCGCGCCACCACCTTGCGCGGATCCACGGGATCGAGCCGCAGCCGCGCCACGTCGCCCACCTTGATGCCGCTGTACATGACGGCGCTGCCCTCGGACAGCCCGTTGACCGCTTCATTGAACACGATGTCGAACTGCGCCACGCTGGCGTCCGAATGGCTCTTGGCCAGCCACAGCGCGAACAGCAGCGCCCCCGTCACCGCGATGACGAGGAACAGGCCGATCACGACATGATGCGCCCGGGTTTCCATCTACTCCTCCTTGCGCGACCGTTCGGCCGCCCGCGAGGCCGCGCGTCCGCGCGGCCCCTGGAAATACTCCTGTATCCACGGATCGTCGACCCGCTCCACCACCTCCAGCCGGTCCACCACCAGCACCTTGCGCTGCGACAGCACCGCCACCCGGTCGCAGATGGCGTAGAGCGTGTCCAGATCGTGCGTGACCAGGAACACGGTCAGCCCCAGCGCATCGCGCAAGGTGCGGATCAGGTCGTCGAAGGCGGCCGCGCCGATCGGATCCAGTCCCGCCGTGGGTTCGTCCAGGAACAGCAGGTCGGGATCCAGGGCCAGGGCGCGCGCCAGCGCCGCCCGCTTGACCATGCCGCCCGACAGCGAGGCCGGGGACTTGGCGCCAGCCTCGACCGGCAGCCCCGCCAGCGCCAGCTTGAGCCGCGCCAGCCGCTCGGCCTCGGGCCGGGCCAGGCCCGCGTGCTCGATCAGCGGCAGCGCGGCGTTCTCGGTCACCGACAGCGAGGAGAACAGCGCGCCGCGCTGGAACAGCACGCCCATCCGGCGCTCCTGGCGCGAGCGCATCTCGGGGGACAGCTCGTCCAGCACCTGGCCGAACACCTGCACGCGGCCGGCGGTCGGCCGCCGCAGCCCCACGATGGAACGCAGCAGCACCGACTTGCCCGAGCCCGACCCGCCCACCACGCCCAGGATCTCGCCCCGGCGGATGTCCAGGTCCAGCCCCTCGTGCACGGTCTGGGATCCGAAGCGGTTGACCAGCCCGCGCACGCGCACGATGGGTTCGTCGGCCGTCACCATCCCATCTCCATGAAGAACAACGCCGCCAGCGCGTCGATCAGGATCACCATGAAGATCGCCTGCACGACGCTGGAGGTGGTGTGCTCGCCCACGGACTGGGCGCTGCCGCTGACCTTGAAGCCTTCCAGGCAGCCGATCACGGCGATGATGAAGGCCAGGATGGGCGCCTTGACGATGCCCACGTAGAAATGCCGCACATCCAGGCTCTCGCGCAGGGTGGACAGGAATAGCGACGGCGGGATGTCCAGGCTCCAGGCGCACACCACCATGCCGCCCGCGATGCCGGTCAGCATGGACATGAAGGTCAGGAGCGGCAGCGACACCAGCATGGCCAGCACGCGCGGCAACACCAGCATGTTGATGGGGTCCAGGCCCAGCGCGCGGATGGCGTCGATTTCCTCGTTGGCCTTCATCGAGCCGATCTGCGCGGTGAAGGCGCTGGCGGTCCGGCCCGCCATCAGGATGGCGGTCAGCAGCACGGCGAATTCGCGCAGGAAGGCGAAGCCGACCAGGTTGATGGTGTAGAGCGTGGCGCCGAAGTCGCGCAGCACCGTGGCGCCCAGGAAGGCCACGACGGCGCCGACCAGGAAGGTCAGCAGGGCGACGATGGGGACCGCGTTCAGCCCGATCTGCTCGATCTGGGCGACGGTGGCCGTGATCCGCCACGAGCGCGGACGCAACAGCGAACGGCCCAGGCCTTCGAGTGTCAGGCCGATGAACCCGCACAGGCCCACGGCGTGCTTCCAGAACTGCTCGGCGGCCTCGCCCACATGGCACAGCAGTTCGGCCACCGGAGAAGGCGGCTCGGGCGGCTTGCATTGCTGGACCGCGCCCTGGGCGCGGATGATGGTGTCGAGCAGCGCGCGGCGCGAGGCGTCCACCTGGGGCCCGGTGGCCAGGAGCCCGGGCAGGCGCTCGGCGCCCAGCAGGTCGACCAGCAGCGAGGCCCCCGCGGTGTCCAGGGCGCCCAGCCGGCCGAGGTCCAGCGCGCGCACCTGGGCGCCCGCATCGAACCGGGCCACCTCGCGGCGCAGGGCCTCGAAGCCCGCCAGCGTCCAGTCGCCTTCGACCGACAGGCGCCCGGCCCCGGTTGCGGCATCCCACACTAGACGGCCTGGCTGCGGTGCTACGCTCATCGTTCCTGGAGACGGGGCCACGGAACCGCGATTGTCGGGGCTTTACTTGAGTCCAGGCAAGCCCTTCATGCCGCGCAGCGCCTTCATGCCGCCCATGGCGCGCATCATCTTGGCCATGCCGCCCTTCTTCATCTGCTTCATCATGGACTGCATCTGCTCGAACTGCGACAGCATGCGGTTGACCTCCTGCACCTGCACGCCGGCGCCGGTGGCGATGCGGCGCTTGCGCGAGGCCTTGATCAGTTCGGGCTTGGCACGCTCGAGCTCGGTCATGGAGTTCAGGATGCCCTCCATGCGGCGGATCTGCTTGCCGGCCTGCTTGCTGTCGATTTGCGAGGCTGCCTGCGAGAACTGCGCCGGCAGCTTCTCCAGCAGCGAGCCCATGTCGCCCAGGTTCTTCATCTGCGCGATCTGGGCGCGGAAATCGTTCAGGTCGAACTTGTCGCCCGACTTGAGCTTGGCGGCGAGCTTCTGCGCCTCGTCGACGTCGATCGCGCGCTGGGCTTCTTCCACCAGCGACAGGATGTCGCCCATGCCCAGCACCCGCTGCGCCATGCGCTCGGGATGGAAGGGCTCGAGGCCGGACAGCTTCTCGGACACGCCGACGAACTTGAGCGGCTTGCCGGTCACGTGGCGCACCGACAGCGCCGCGCCGCCGCGCGCATCGCCGTCCAGCTTGGTCAGGACCACGCCGGTCAGCGGCAGGGCGTCGTTGAAGGCCTTGGCGACGTTGACCGCGTCCTGGCCCAGCATCGCGTCGACCACGAACAGGGTCTCGATCGGGTCGAGCAGGGCGTGCAGCGCGCGGATCTCGTTCATCAGCGCCTCGTCGATGCCCAGGCGGCCGGCCGTATCGACGATCAGCACGTCGTAGTGGTGCTTGCGGGCATGGTCGAGCGCGTTGCGGGCGATGGCCTCGGGCGCCTGGTCGGTGGACGAGGGCAGGAAATCGACGCCGGCCTGCGCCGCCACGGTCTTCAACTGCTCGATGGCGGCGGGACGGTAGACGTCGGCGCTGACCACCAGCACCTTCTTCTTGCCCGTCTTGCGGCCGGCCTGGACATGGCCGCCCTCGGCCAGCCAGCGGGCCAGCTTGCCCGTGGTGGTGGTCTTGCCCGACCCTTGCAGGCCCGCCATCAGGATCACGGCCGGCGGCTGCTGGGCCAGCGACAGCTCGCTGGCGTGGGGCCCGAGGTCGCCGCCCATGAGGGCGGTCAACTCCTTGTGGACCACCCCGACCAGGGCCTGGCCCGGCGTCAGGCTGCCCGTGACGTCCTCGCCCAGCGCCTTTTCCTTGACCCGCGCGACGAACTCGCGCACGACCGGCAGGGACACGTCGGCTTCCAGCAGCGCCAGACGGACTTCGCGCAGCATTTCCTGCGTATTCGCCTCGGTCAGGCGCGCTTCCCCTTTCAGGGTCTTGACGACGCGCGACAGGCGAGCGGTAAGGTTATCGAGCATGAATGGGATTCGCTTACACTTCCATGGATATGGGAATTGTATTGCACGCACTGGCCGCGGCCGGTTACGCCTTGTTGACGGTACTCGCGTGGCGAGCCGTCTCGTCGCACCCTGAACCCCGGACCGGCTCCGCCGAGCGCCTGGGGCTGGCGCTGGTGCTGATCGTGCACGGCCTCGCGGTCCAGCAGGCCATGCTGGGGGACGGCAACCTGAAACTGGGCTTCGCCCTGGGCATCTCGGCCGCGCTGTGGCTGGGCCTGGTCGTCTTCTGGGCCGAAAGCCTGTGGGTCGCGATCGGCGGCCTGCGGCTCTGGCTGATGCCGCTGAGCGTGATCGGCACCGTGCTGCCCGTGATCTTTCCCGAGGGCCGCGTCATCGCCCACGCCGACAGCGGCTGGCTGCGCGTGCACCTGGCCATCGCGCTGGCCGCCTACAGCATGATCACCATCGCCGCCCTGCACGCGCTGCTGATGGCCTCGGCCGACCGGCGCCTGCACGATATCTCGGCCAGCAATCCGCCCCAGCCCCGGCATTCGGCCCGGGTCTACGCCCGCCTGTTCGACGCCGTGCCGCCCCTGCTGGTGCTCGAGCGCCTGCTGTTCCGGCTGATCTGGATCGGCTTCGTGCTGCTGACCCTGGCCGTCATCAGCGGCATCGTCATTTCCGAGTCGCTGTCCGGCACCGCCCTGCCGCTGGACCACAAGACCGTCTTCACGCTGCTCTCGTGGCTGACCTTCGGCCTGCTGCTGCTGGGCCGCCAGGTCTGGGGCTGGCGCGGCCGCATCGCGCTGCGCTGGACGCTGGTCGGCTTCGCCTTCCTGCTGCTGGCCTACACCGGCACCCGGTTCGTGCTCGAATTCATCCTGCACCGCTAGCCGCGCAACCGAAACCAGGACCCCCAACCACCATGGGCAAGCTACTTTTCTGGGTGTTCGTCATCGTGGCCGCGCTGCTCGTGGCCCGCATCGCCGCCCGCAGCGCCGTCAAGGGCCACCGCCGCGAATCGCGCCGCGCCGATGCCAGCCGCTTCCCGGCCGACGGCATGGTGCGCTGCGCCCACTGCGGCATCCACCTGCCGCCGTCCGAAGCCGTGCGGCGCAAGGGCTATAACTATTGCAGCCTGGCCCATTCGCTGAAGGGCCCCGGCAAATGAACACCGCCGCCCGGCTGGACGACCGGGGCTGGATCGACCACCCCGCCGTGCGCCGCGTCCCCTCCCCCAACACCGACGAACGGCCGGCCGGCACGGACGTCTCGCTGCTGGTCCTGCACAACATCAGCCTGCCGCCGGGCGAATTCGGCGGCCCCTACGTCGAGGCCCTGTTCACCAATACCCTCGACTGCGACGCCCATCCCTGGTTCGACTGCCTGCGCGGCCTGAAGGTCTCGGCCCACTTCCTGATCGACCGCGGCGGCGCCATCGTCCAGTTCGCCAGCACCGACCGGCGGGCCTGGCACGCCGGCGTCTCGTGCTACGCCGGCCGCGAGCGCTGCAACGACTTCTCCATCGGCATCGAACTCGAAGGCTGCGACACCCTGCCCTTCACCGACGCCCAGTACCGCGCCCTGGCCTGGCTGACCCCCGCCCTGCGCGCCCGCCACCCCCTGCAAGCCGTCCGCGGCCACGAACACATCGCGCCCGGCCGCAAGACCGACCCCGGCCCCGCCTTCGACTGGGCCCGCTACGGCCGCGAAACCGGCTGGACCGCCCTCCCCCTCCTGTAGAATCTCGCCCTCGCCAACCCCGGCCCGTTCAGGCTCAGGCCACGCCCGCTCTGTTTCACGCGCTGCAAATGCCGCATTTCACGCCTGCTTTGTGCACCTTTCCGCGTGAAACACGCATGGTTGCTAGCTGTCTAATAAATAGAGCCCGAATTGCCTATGCGAGCGCCGGATTCTCTCCGTCAGCAACATTTTGACACTTGCCGTACAATCAGCACCCCCCTAGAATTAGTGCCTTGCCGGTCACACACCACTAGATGTAGTGCCCGCGCTGCAAGGGAGGGGGAAAACATGGCTTATCCATACCAGCCCGGACGTGCGGCGGCGCATGCCGCTCCGCGTTTCGTCGTTAGGCCCCAAGCCGCGCTCCGGCGCGGCCTGACGCCCTTGTAATCCAGAATATTTCGCTGCAAATCCCAGAACACCGAGTACCGGCGCGGCCCCCCGCGCCTTCATGCATCCAGGAGGCCTTATGCAACTCTCGACTCCCTCGGCCCAATCGACCGCTGCGCCGCTAGCTTCCAAGCCCGCACAGACCGAAGCCGACCAGACCGCGTATTCCGACCATAAGGTCATCCGGCGCAACGGCGCCGTGGTCGGATTCGAACCCGGCAAGATTTCCATCGCGCTGACCAAGGCCTTCCTGGCCGTCAACGGCGGCCAGGGCGCTGCTTCCGCGCGTGTGCGCGAGCTCGTCGAAGGCCTGACCAAACAGGTCGTCCACGCGCTGATCCGCCGCCAGCCCAGCGGCGGCACCGTCCATATCGAAGACATCCAGGACCAGGTCGAACTGGCGCTGATGCGCTCCGGCGAGCATGACGTCGCGCGCGCCTACGTGCTGTACCGTGAAAAGCGCGCCCAGCAGCGCGCGCTGATGCACACCTCGTCCGACCAGGCCGTCGTGCACGTCACCGAGAACGGCCTGCGCATCCCCCTCGACCCCCAGCACCTGCAGGCCATCATCCAGGCCGCGTGCTCGGGCCTGGAAGAATTCGCCTCGGCCGAGGGCATCTTCAAGGAAACCGTCAAGAACCTGTACGACGGCGTCTCCACCGACGAGATCTTCAAGTCCGCCATCCTGGCCGCGCGCTCGCAGCTGGAAAAGGATCCGGCCTACAGCACCGTCACGGCACGTCTCTTGCTGCACACCATCCGCAAGGAAGTGCTGGGCGAGGAGGTCGAACAGGCTGCCATGGCCACGCGTTACGCCGAATATTTCCCGCAGTTCATCGCTCGCGGCATCGAGGGCGGCCTGCTTGACGCCAAGCTGGCCACCTTCGACCTCGCGCGCCTGGGCGCGGCGCTGAAGGATACGCGCGACCTGCAGTTCACCTACCTGGGCCTGCAGACCCTGTACGACCGCTACTTCCTGCACATCAAGGGCACCCGCATCGAACTGCCGCAGGCCTTCTTCATGCGCGTCGCGATGGGCCTGGCCCTGGAAGAAACCGACCGCGAAGCCCGCGCCATCGAGTTCTACAACATCCTGTCGTCGTTCGACTTCATGAGCTCGACGCCGACCCTGTTCAACGCCGGCACGCTGCACTCGCAGCTGTCGTCGTGCTACCTGACCACGGTGGCCGACAGCCTGGAAAGCATCTACGACGCCATCAAGGAAAACGCGCTGCTGGCCAAGTACGCCGGCGGCCTGGGCAACGACTGGACGCCCGTGCGCGCGCTGCGCAGCCACATCAAGGGCACCAACGGTGAAAGCCAGGGCGTCGTCCCCTTCCTGAAAGTGGTCAACGACACCGCCGTGGCGGTCAACCAGGGCGGCAAGCGCAAGGGCGCCGTGTGCACGTACCTCGAAACGTGGCACCTGGACATCGAGGAGTTCCTCGAACTGCGCAAGAACACCGGCGACGAGCGCCGCCGCACCCACGACATGAACACGGCCAACTGGATCCCCGACCTGTTCATGAAGCGCGTCATGGACAACGCCGAATGGACGCTGTTCTCGCCGTCCGACTGCCCCGACCTGCACGACAAGGTCGGCAAGGAATTCGAGCAGGCCTACCTGGGCTATGAAGCCAAGGTCGCCAGCGGCGAACTGAAGCTGTTCAAGAAGATCCCCGCCATGTCGCTGTGGCGCAAGATGCTGTCGATGCTGTTCGAGACCGGCCATCCGTGGATCACGTTCAAGGATCCTTGCAACATCCGCTCGCCCCAGCAGCACGTCGGCGTCGTCCACAGCTCCAACCTTTGCACCGAGATCACGCTGAACACCAACGAGTCCGAGATCGCGGTCTGCAATCTGGGCTCGGTCAACCTCGTCGCGCACCTGAAGACCAACGCCGACGGCACGGTCGAGCTCGACCACGACAAGCTGCGCAGCACGGTCCACGTCGCCATGCGCATGCTCGACAACGTGATCGACATCAACTATTACGCCGTCGACAAGGCCCGCAACTCCAATCTGCGCCATCGCCCGGTCGGCATGGGCATCATGGGCTTCCAGGACGCGCTGCACATCATGCGCGTGCCCTACGCCTCGGATGCCGCCATCGAATTCGCCGACCGCTCGATGGAAGCGGTGTGCTACTACGCCTACCTCGCGTCGACCGAACTGGCCGAAGAACGCGGCCGCTACTCGTCGTTCGAAGGCTCGCTGTGGGACCGCGGCATTCTTCCGCAGGACTCCATCAAGCTGCTGCGCGAAGAGCGCGGCGGCTACGTCGACATCGATGAAAGCGCGTCGATGGACTGGAATGCGTTGCGCGAGCGCATCAAACTGCACGGCATGCGCAATTCCAACTGCATCGCTATTGCCCCGACGGCGACGATTTCCAATATCATTGGCGTATCTGCGTGCATTGAACCGACTTATCAGAACTTGTACGTCAAATCGAATCTCTCCGGCGAATTCACGATCGTCAACGATTACTTGGTGCGTGATCTCAAGAAGCTCGGGCTGTGGGACGAGGTGATGATCGCGGATCTGAAGTACTTCGATGGCAGTCTCGCCAAGATCGACCGGGTGCCTCCCGAGCTGCGCAAGCTGTATGCGACGGCCTTCGAGGTAGAGCCCCGCTGGCTCGTGGAATGCGCGGCGCGTCGCCAGAAGTGGATCGACCAGTCGCAATCGCTCAATATCTATATGGCGGGCGCGTCGGGCAAGAAGCTGGACGAGACCTACAAGCTGGCCTGGCAGCGCGGCCTGAAGACCACCTACTACCTGCGCACCCTGGGTGCGACCAGCGCTGAAAAATCGACCGGACGCGGCGGCGAATTGAACGCCGTGCCCACGGCATCGTCCAATGCGGGAATGTCCGCGTCGGGCACCAACCTTCCGGAACCGGAAATCGTCGGGGCGGTATGCACCATGAAGCCGGGTGACCCTGGCTTCGAAGAATGCGAAGCCTGCCAATAACCCCCGCTGAACACCGGAGTCGATCTATGTTGTCTTGGGACGAAGAAGTATCCACCCCCTCCGCCACGCCGGCCATGCAGCCGGCGGGCACCGCCGCGCCGCGCGAACGCGCCGGCGCGTTCGACGAGGTCGCGCTGGCCTCGGACGCTGCCGCGTCCGGCGGCGCCTCCACGAGCCGCGTCAACATCGCGGACAAGCGCATCATCAACGGCCAGACGGACGTCAACCAGCTGGTCCCGTTCAAGTACAAGTGGGCTTGGGAAAAATACCTGGCCACCTGCGCCAACCACTGGATGCCGCAGGAAATCAACATGTCGCGCGACATCGCGCTGTGGAAGAACCCCGAAGGCCTGACCGAGGACGAGCGCCGCATCATCAAGCGCAACCTGGGGTTCTTCGTCACGGCCGACTCGCTCGCCGCGAACAACATCGTGCTGGGCACGTATCGCCACATCACCGCCCCGGAGTGCCGGCAGTTCCTGCTGCGCCAGGCCTTCGAGGAAGCGATCCACACCCATGCCTACCAGTACATCGTCGAAAGCCTGGATCTGGACGAGTCGGAAATCTTCAATGCCTACAATGAAGTTCCGTCCATCCGCGCCAAGGACGAGTTCCTGATCCCCTTCATCGACGCCATCGCCGACCCGAACTTCAAGACGGGCACGCCGGAGGCCGACCAGACCCTGCTGAAGTCGCTGATCGTCTTCGCATGCCTGATGGAAGGCCTGTTCTTCTACGTCGGCTTCACCCAGATCCTGGCACTGGGCCGGCAGAACAAGATGACCGGCGCGGCCGAGCAGTACATGTACATCCTGCGGGACGAGTCCATGCACTGCAATTTCGGCATCGACCTCATCAACACGATCAAGCTCGAGAACCCGCATCTGTGGACGCCGGAATTCCGCGAGGAAATCCGCGGCCTCTTCCGCAAGGCGGTCGAACTCGAATACGCTTACGCCGAAGACACCATGCCGCGTGGCGTGCTGGGCCTGAATGCGCCGATGTTCAAGTCGTATCTGCGCTTCATCGCCAACCGCCGCTGCCAGCAGATCGGCATCGAGCCGCTGTTCCCGCAGGAAGAGAACCCCTTCCCGTGGATGGCGGAAATGATCGACTTGAAGAAAGAACGCAATTTCTTTGAAACGCGTGTGATCGAGTATCAGACCGGCGGGGCGCTGAGCTGGGACTAGACCGCACGTAGACAGGATCAGGCGCCCTCGGGCGCCCGGCAGGGCCCGGATGAGTTCAGACGCGGCGGTTGGGGCAGGCCCCCTCGCCCAGCGCACCATCCGGCCCCTGCGCATGTTGCTTTGTCGAAGACAAAGCATAGGCGGCCGGGCAAACGGGGGTGTCATCCGGCAGGCGGGAAACCGTCTGCCAAGTCATTCGACATGGGTCGCACCGGGTGCGGGGTATGTCGAATGGCTGTGTAAAGCATTCATTAGCGCAAACTGATTCCGCTGTTGAGGTTTCGTTCACCAGCAGGGCTTGCGCCGATGAATAGCCCGTGAGGATGGTCCGAGCGGGTTCGTGTTCTGGGTCCCTGAACGTCTCGTAAAGGAGCAGACCATGGCGACAGCCAAAAAGGCCGCGAAGAAAGCGGTAGCCAAGAAAGCCCCGGCTAAGAAAGCCCCGGCCAAGAAGGCGGCAGTGAAGAAGGTTGCGGCGAAGAAGGCTCCGGCCAAGAAAGCCGCGGTGAAGAAGGTTGCGGCCAAGAAGGCCCCGGCCAAGAAAGCCGCAGTGAAGAAGGTTGCAGCCAAGAAGGCTCCGGCCAAAAAGGCTCCGGCCAAGAAAGCCGCAGTGAAGAAGGTTGCGGCCAAGAAGGCCCCGGCCAAGAAAGCCGCAGTGAAGAAGGTTGCAGCCAAGAAGGCCCCGGCCAAGAAAGCTGCCGCCAAGAAGCCTGCTGCGAAGAAGGCCCCGGCCAAGAAGGCTGCCGCTGCCAAGAAGCCTGCGGCGAAGAAGCCTGCGGCCAAGAAGGCGGCTCCCAAGAAGCCTGCTGCCAAAAAGCCTGCCCCTGCGCCCTCGACCGCGGCTGCGCCGGGCGCGAAAACGGCGCTCAACCCTGCCGCTGCTTGGCCCTTCCCTACGGGCAGCCGCCCGTAAGCCCTAATCGGAGCGCCTTGCGCTCTGGTTCAAACCCCGCCAAGGTGCAAGCTTTGGCGGGGTTTTTTGTGGCCCCCCTACGCCCTTCGGGCGCCCCCCAGGGGGCGATGCGGGTGGACCGGCGGAGCCGGATCCACCGCATCCTGGGTCTAGTACCGCTGTCTTGAGTTGTGGCGCCGGTGCTTCGCTGGCTGCCAGCGGTAGCAACCGTGCTTCTATCCAAGATAGTTTCCCTAGACCCAGGAAACCGCGGATCTGGCTTTGCCAGTCCGCCGGTTTCGCCCCCTGGGGGGCGCCCGAAGGGCGTAGGGGGGAGCTATAATCTTTTGCTTACAGCCTGCTGAATAGCAGTACGGTACCCGGAGTCCTCATGGTTGGCGATATCGCCCGTTTTCTGCTCAACGTCGTTTTCACCCTTTACGGGGCCGTGCTGCTGCTGCGGCTGTGGCTGCAGTTCGTGCGGATGCCGCCGTACAACCCGGTTTCGCGCACCGTGTTCCAGGTTACCGACTGGGTGGTGATTCCGCTGCGGCGGGTGCTGGGGGGGCGGGGTGGCGTGGATTGGGCCAGCCTGGTGGCGGCCTGGTTGACGGCACTGGTCTATCTCACGGCCATCATGCTGGTGGCGGGCGGCAATCCGCTTTCCATGCTGCCCGAGGGGCTGTGGATCGCGTTGATGCTGATGCTGAAGTGGTCCATCAACCTGGTGATGTGGGTCACGCTGCTGATGGTGATCCTGTCGTGGGTCAATCCCGGCGCGCCGGCGATGCCGGTCCTTCAGGCGCTGACGGCGCCGCTGCTCGATCCGATCCGGCGCGTGCTGCCTTCGTTGGGAAGCCTGGACTTGTCGCCGCTGGTCCTGTTCTTGCTGACGCAGATCGCGCTGATGGTGCTGTCGCGCATCGGCCTGCCCATCTTCGGGTTGTGACGCCCGGCGGACGCAGGGCAGGCAGCGCCCGCCCTGCCCGCCTTACAGGTGCGTGACGCGGGTGGCGCCGGTGCCGCTCAGCACACGCACGCGATCCCCGACATAGAACATCTCGTCGGCTTCCTGCACGATGGAGCGCATTTCTCCATTCTGGAAGCGGACGGTAATCTCCAGCCCCTCGCGCTTGGACATGCCGCCTTCCACGGCCTGCCCGGCGATGCCGCCGGCGATCGCGCCCAGTACCGACGTGATGATCTGGCCACGGCCCCCGCCTATGCTGCTGCCGGCCACGCCGCCGACGATGGCGCCGCCGGCCGTGCCCACGCCGGTCTGGCCGCGGTCGATCGTGACGCGCCGCACCGACTCCACCGTCCCCATGCGCACTACCTGCTCGCGCTGCGCCTGGTTGCGGTCATAGACCGACGCCGAGTTGCTGCCCGTCGCGCATCCGGCCAGAAGCGCCAGCGCGGACAACGCGGCGGCCACGGCCAGAACGCGCCCGCGTCCGGCAGCCAGGGAAAGAGACGAATTGTTTGGATTCATAGAGCCATCCTGATGGAAAAGCGGAGAAACGCCGCAGCGCCCTCTTTTTGGTATGAAACAAAGGTCTTGGACTGGATTTATACCCTGTCGGTTCGCCCCCCGGCCCGTGGGCGCCCGCCCCGGACCGGCCAGGTTGTTTCAAACCATGACCGCGATGGGCCGCGTCAGCCCTGGGGCAACGAAAGTCCGTAGCTGCGTTCCAGGCGCGACGAAATCTCTTCGCGGCTGATCTGATGGTTCTGCGGGCCGCGGCAGGCGATCTTGATCGCGCCCATCAGACTGGCCAGCTTGCAGCAATCTTCCCAGCGCCAGCCCACCGTCAGCCCGTACAGCAGGCCGGCGCGGTAGGCGTCGCCGCAGCCGGTGGGATCCACCACGGCCTCGGCCTTGACGGGGTCGATCTGGATCTCGTGGCCGCCGGTCAGCAGCGTCGAGCCCTTCTCGCCCCGGGTCACGATGGCCGCCTGCAGGCCGGCGGCAATGTCGGCCATGCTGCGGCCCGTGCGCTGCTCGACCACATGGGCCTCGTAGTCGTTGACCGTCAGCACCTGCGCGAGCGCCAGCATTTCCTCCAGGTCCTCGCCGCTGAACAGCGGCATGGCCTGGCCCAGGTCGAAGATGAAGGGAATGCCTTGCGCGTGCAACCGCCGGGCATGCGCGAACATGCCGTCCTTGGCGTCGGGCGCGACGATGCCCCAGACGCCGGGCGCCCCGGTCAGGTCGTTGGTGGCCGCCGCCGACATGGCGCCGGGGTGGAAAGCGGTGATCTGGTTGTCCGCCAGGTCGGTCGTGATGAAACACTGCGCGGTGAAGGTGTCGGGAACGACCTTGACCCAGTCGACGTTGGTGCCTTGCTCGCGCATGCGGTGCAGGTAGTCGCCCGCGTCCTCGCCCACGGTGGCCACCGGCACGGGCGTGCCGCCCAGCAGCCGCATGTTGTAGGCGATGTTGCCCGCGCAACCGCCATACTCCTTGCGCATGGACGGCACCAGGAAGGAGACGCTGAGTGCGTGGACCTGCTCCGGCAGGATGTGTTCCTGGAATTTGCCTTCGAACACCATGATCGTATCGAACGCAACGGAGCCGCAGATGATGACGGGAGCGGTTTCGGGATGGGCCATGGCGGTCACGGATAGAAGATGGCGACGCGATAGCCGGTGGCGTGGGCGTCGAGGGTTTCGATGGGAATCCGCAGGACCCGCTCCTGGAGCGGCCCCAGGGGCTGGGCGAAGTCGCGGGGCGACAGGTAGACCGACGGCAGCAGGACCCGGCGTGCGGCTACCGCGTCGGACAGGTCCATCAGCGACAGTTCGATGGCGGGCCACGACTGCGGGAACGTGGCGCGGTTGCGCAGCACCATCCGCAGCGCCAGTTGGCGCGTGGGCAGGACGACTTCCG
The DNA here is from genome assembly GCF_003854895.1 of Pigmentiphaga sp. H8. Lineage (NCBI taxonomy): Bacteria > Pseudomonadati > Pseudomonadota > Betaproteobacteria > Burkholderiales > Alcaligenaceae > Pigmentiphaga > Pigmentiphaga sp. H8. The sequence continues at coordinate 4,890,246 of NZ_CP033966.1, forward strand.
AGGATTCGCCCGGAGCCGACTCGGCCACGTCGGCGATGGGCGGCGCGAACCCGGGCGACTCGGGCGACCAGGGCTCGACGGACGACGATTCGATGACCAGCAGTTCCGGGGCGCGGGGATAGCCCACGGTGCACTGCCAATGCTGGCACAGCCGCTCCATGCCGGGGCGGAGCATGGGCACACGGGTCGCGATCTCGGCGCGGAAGATCCAGGCCGCCTGCGCCAGCAGGACCAGCAGCGCGATCAGCGCGGCCAGGCCCCACAGCCACTGGGCACGCCGACGGCGCTGCCGGATCTCTTCGTCTAGGAAATCGGGCGCATCTGCGCCGCGCGGCTCCTGCGCGCGTGGACGGGAGTCGCCCACGATGGGGGCGTGGGCGTCATCGGCGGCGGGTTCCTGCCCGGGCTCCACGCCCGGCTCGGCCGGGACTTCATCCGGCATGCCGACCGGCGCAGCGCGACGAGACCGCAATACCGAAGGCAGGGTGCCGTCGGCCGTTTCGTCCGACGCTTGCGGCACAGCATCGACCGCGATCGAAGCGGGCTCGGCCCCGGACGGCGAGGCCTCGCGGATGGGCGGATCGACGGGCTCGTTGCCAGCACCGGCCGGCAACGCGGAGAACGGCGGCACGGGTTCCGGCGCGAAAGACGGCTCGTCGTCGTCCGGCGCGGGAGCGACCAGCCCTTCCCCGCGCCGGCGCAGCACGTGCGGCTCGGCCGGCACCTCGGGCGGGGAGACCGGCCCGGCGGCCACCGGGCGCGGCGCGCCCCCGGCCGGGTCCAGCTCGATCAGGCTCTGGCTGCTATCGAAGACTTCGTTGCAGACCCCGCAGCGCACCCAGCCGCCGCGCAGCTTGATCTGGTCGGGAGCCACCCGGAACGCCGTGGCGCACTGGGGGCAGCGAGTGGCGAGCGTCATGCCTGGCGTCCGTCAGGCGGGACGCTGCCCGTGCAGGCAGACCCAGCCGTCCAGCGCGCGCCAGACCTTCATCTCGATCCACGGGGCGTACGCCTGCGCGACTTCGTCGGCCTGCCGCTCGAGCACGCCCGACAGAATCAGGTCGCCGCCCGGCAGCACGCGGTCGCACAGCATGGGCGCGAGCACCTTGAGCGGATTGGACAGGATGTTGGCGACCACCACGTCGGCGCGCCAGCCCTGGCGCACGTCGGGCAGTCCGGTCAGGACCTCGACTTCGTTGGCCTGGGCGTTGGCCTGGGCGGACTGGACCGCCTGCGGGTCGATGTCGATGCCCACGGTTTCGCCGGCACCGAGCTTGCGCGCGGCGATCGCCAGGATGCCCGATCCGCAGCCGTAGTCCAGCACGCTGCGGCCGGCCTGCAGGTTGGCGGCCAGCCAGGCCAGGCACAGATGGGTGGTGGGATGGCTGCCGGTACCGAAGGCCAGGCCCGGGTCCAGGCGGATGGAGATGGTGCCCGGGCGGTCCGGCACCTCGTGCCAGGTCGGCACGATCCAGATCCGGGCATCGACCTCGATGGGCTCGAACTGCGACTGGGTCAGGCGGACCCAGTCGGCATCCGGCACGTCGCGCAATTGCCAGGCGGGGAGCTCGTCGATACCGCAGGCCGCGCAGGCAACCGCCAGCAACTGGGCCGGGTCCTCGCCGTCGGGCAGCAGCGCCACGACGCGATTGCGCGACCAGGCCTGGGTTTCCGGCTCGAGGCCGGGTTCACCGAACAAAGGCCGCTCGGCCTCGGTGCCGAAATCGGCATCCTCGACCGACACCGACAACACGCCCGCTTCCAGCAGCGCGTCGGACAGCGGCTCGGCCAATTGCTCGGGGCAGTCGAACACCAGTTCGCGCATACGGACTCGCTGCCTTCAGTCCGGACGCTGGGACAGGCGATGCTCCAGATAATGGATGTTGGTTCCGCCTTCGATGAAGCGGGCATCCTGGAGCAGTTCGCGATGCAGCGCGATGTTGGTCGAAATGCCGTCGACCGCCATTTCCGACAGGGCGATGCGCATACGCGCCAGCGCCTGGTCGCGCGTATCGCCATAGGCGATGACCTTGGCGATCATGGAATCGTAGTTCGGCGGCACGAAATAGCCGTTGTAGACGTGCGAATCGACGCGGATGCCGGGGCCCCCGGGAACGTGCCAGTTGGTGATGCGGCCCGGGCTGGGGGTGAAGCGGAACGGATCCTCGGCGTTGATCCGGCATTCGATGGCATGCCCGCGGAACACGACGTCGCGCTGGCGCAGCCGCAGCTTCTCGCCGGCGGCGATGCGGATCTGCTCCTGCACCAGGTCCACGCCGGTGATCGCCTCGGTGACCGGGTGCTCGACCTGGATGCGGGTGTTCATTTCGATGAAATAGAACTCGCCGTTCTCGTACAGGAACTCGAACGTGCCCGCGCCGCGATAGCCGATCTTGCGGCAGGCGTCGGCGCAGCGGTCGCCGATGCGGTCGATCAGCCGGCGCGGGATGTGCGGCGCCGGCGCTTCCTCGATGATCTTCTGGTGGCGGCGCTGCATCGAGCAGTCGCGCTCGCCCAGCCAGATCGCGCCGCGCTGGCCGTCGGCCAGGATCTGGATCTCGACGTGGCGGGGGTTCTCGAGGAACTTCTCCATGTACACGTCGGGATTGTTGAACGCGGCCGCGGCCTCGGACCGCGTCATGGTCACGGCGTTGAGCAGCGCGGCCTCGGTGTGGACCACGCGCATGCCCCGGCCGCCACCGCCGCCGGCGGCCTTGATGATGACCGGATAGCCGACCTTGCGGGCGATCTGGATGATTTCCTTCGGGTCCTCGGGCAGCGCGCCGTCGGAACCGGGCACGACGGGAACGCCGGCCGCGATCATGGCCTGCTTGGCGCTGACCTTGTCGCCCATCATGCGGATGGATTCAGGCTTGGGGCCGATGAACACGAAGCCGCTCTTCTCGACCCGCTCGGCGAAATCGGCATTCTCGGACAGGAAGCCGTAGCCCGGGTGGATGGCCTCGGCGTCGGTAACCTCGGCCGCCGAGATGATGGCCGGCATGTTCAGATAGCTCTCGCGCGAAGGCGCGGGCCCGATGCAGACCGACTCGTCGGCCAGCTTGACGTACTTCGCCTCGCGGTCGGCCTCGGAGTGCACGACCACGCTCTTGATCCCCAGCTCGCGGCAGGCGCGCTGGATGCGCAGGGCGATTTCCCCGCGATTCGCGATCAGGATCTTTTCAAACATGAACGAATGTCCTGAAAAAGTCGGACGGCTGGTCGGGGCGCCTTCCTCCGGCGGCGTCGCGGCGGACGATGCCTTGCCGGGACTGGCGCGCCGGTCCCGGCGCCCGACTGATAACACGGTGTGGAGCGCATCAACGGGCAAGGTGTCGATGCGCATGGTGTGGACCGGTCAGCCGATCACGAACAGGGGTTGGCCGAATTCGACCGGCTGGCCGTTCTCGACCAGGATTTCCTTGATGGTGCCGGCCTTGTCCGCCTCGATCTCGTTGAGCAGCTTCATGGCCTCGATGATGCACAGGGGATCGCCTTCCTTGACGGCCTGGCCCACGTCCACGAACGCCGCGGCGCCGGGGTTGGGCGCGCGGTAGAAGGTGCCGACCATGGGCGACTTGACGACGTGGCCCTGGGCCACGACGGGCGCCGGGGCGGGCGCGGCTTCCGGGGCCGGAGCCGGCGCGGCGGCGGCCTGCGGCATGACCTGATAGGCCTGGACCGCCGGCGCGGCGGTGAACTGGCCACCTTGCGCGAACTTGACGATGCGTACCTTGCCTTCGCCTTCGGTGATCTCCAGCTCGGCGATGCCGGACTCGGCAACCAGGTCGATCAAGGTTTTCAGTTTTCTAAGATCCATGGGGCTTCCCCAGTAATTTTCTTCAATGCGACAGCGCGTAGCGCACGGCCGCTTCATAGCCATCGGCGCCCAGCCCGGCGATCACGCCCACGGCCAGGTCGGAAAAATAAGAACGGTGCCTGAAGGCTTCCCGCTTGTGCACGTTCGACAAATGAACTTCGATGAACGGCACCGCCACCGCCGCAAGCGCGTCCCTGACCGCCACGCTGGTATGCGTGTAGGCCGCCGGATTGATCACGATGAAATCGACACCTTCGCCCGCGGCCGCCTGGATGCGGTCGACCAGCGCACCTTCGTGGTTGCTCTGGAACGAGGCGAGCGATGCGCCGTGCTGCTGTGCCAGGGCCAGCAGCCGTGCATCGATGTCGGCCAGCGTCGTCGCACCATAGATACCGGGCTCGCGCGTGCCGAGCAGATTCAGATTCGGGCCGTGCAAAACCAGGATGCGATGGGCCATATGCCTGCGATGCGATACGGAAGGGCGCGATTTTTACGCAAAACACGCCATATTGTCTATCAATTGTAACGAATTCGACGATTCTGCCTATGTCGGGAACATCCCGCGCCGGGGATGCCCCGGGGATCCGCACCGCATTCAGGCAGTCTTGAGCACGCCCCGCAGGGTGTCGGGCTTGATCCGGCCGGAATACTGATGGATTACTCCCCCTTTTTCGTCGATCACTACCGTATACGGCAGGCCGCCGCTGGCGTTGCCCAGCTCGCGCGCCAGTTCCGTACCGACATTGCCGGCGATCAGCAAAGGATAACCCACGGGCACCTTTTCGACGAATTTCCGCATGTTGGCGGCCGAATCGATGCCGATCCCGACAAACTGCGCCGTATTGGCGAACTCCTTGTGCAACATGTCCAGTTCCGGCATCTCGTCCACGCAGGGCGGGCACCAGGTGGCCCAGAAATTCACCACCAGGCGCTGTCCCCGCCATTGCTGGAACGGATAGGCACGGCCGTCCAGCCCCTCCAGCGTCTGCGCGTACAGGATATTCACCGCCCGGTCGGACGCGGCATCGGGCGCCAGGCGCCACCAGGCCACGCCGCCGCCCACCAGGGCCGCCGCGACGCCCGTGCCGCCGTACACCAGCAGCCGGCGGCGGGAAGACGAGTTCACTGGACTACCCTCCTGTCGCTGCGCGACATCCTCCCCGCGGGAGGTCGCGCGCCCTTCGGGCGGCCGGGCGGGCGCGCTCATGCCGTTTCCCCCTGCATCCGCCCCTCCACGTCGTCCAGCAGCCGGGCGACGGCCCGCGCGTCGCCGCGCTCGGGGCGGCCGTCCGGGCCGGGCTTCAAGGCCCCGCGCAGCGCCAGGCCATCATAGATGCTCAACATGACGCCTTCCTCCTGCCAGAGGAAGTACAGGGCCTCGACCTTGCCGCGGCCGCGGAAATCCGGGCGCTCGCCCACTTCGTATTTGATGCCATGGTTCAGGAGGAATATCTCGACTTCCTTGGACGAATCGGCGAAGCACTGCAGGGCGATGTCGGAATGCTCGCCGGCGGTGCCGTTCCAGACAGGACCGACCAGGTAGGGCTGGAATCGTTCCAGCAGGTCCATGACCGACAGCGCCACCCGCCGCAGCCTGGCGAGGCGCGCGGGCTGGGTATCCCCCATGAACAAGGCCTGATATTCGCGGACCTCGCTCTCTATTTCGTCATTGTCCGGCAGCACGTCGCCGCGGGGCAGGCTGCCCGCCCCGACCAGCTGCTTGACCGCCTTGCGCTTGGCCGTGCTGTAGTCCAGGCCGTCCTCGGCGATCATCCGGGCCGCGGCGGCGGCGATTTCCTGGCGCAAAGAAGAAAACGACATGATTGCTCCGAGGAGGTGACCCCGACATCATACTTCGTCCCCGGTCCGACCCGCGGCGGCCCGGTCCGGCCCGGGCGTCTACAATCCATACCCCGACCGGAAGCAGGCAACCATGCATCTACACATACTCGGCATCTGCGGCACCTTCATGGGCGGCCTGGCGCTGATCGCGCGGGCGGCCGGGCACCGCGTCACCGGCTGCGACGCCGGCGTCTACCCGCCCATGAGCACCCAGCTCATGGAACAGGGCATCGAACTCATCGAAGGCTTCGACGCGAGCCAGACGGCGCTGAAGCCGGACCTGTTCGTGGTCGGCAACGTGGTAAGCCGCGGCAATCCGCTGATGGAAGCCATCCTGAACGAGGGGCTGCCCTACACCTCCGGTCCGCAATGGCTAGGCGAGCACGTGCTGCCCGGCCACCACGTGCTGGCCGTGGCCGGCACGCACGGCAAGACGACGACGACCTCGATGCTGGCCTGGATCCTGGAATCGGCCGGACTGCAGCCGTCCTTCCTGGTGGGCGGCGTGCCGCAGGACTTCGGCGTATCGGCGCGCCTCCTGCCCGGCCGGGGCGCCGCGCGGCCGGTATTCGCGATCGAAGCCGACGAGTACGACACGGCCTTCTTCGACAAGCGCTCGAAGTTCGTCCACTACCGGCCCCGCACCGCCATCCTGAACAACCTGGAATACGATCACGCCGACATCTTCCCGGATCTGGCCGCGATCGAAACCCAATTCCACCACCTGGTGCGGACCATCCCCGGCCAGGGGCGGGTCGTGGCGCCCACCCGCACGCCCGCCATCGATCGGGTGCTGGCGCGCGGATGCTGGTCGGAAACGGTCACATTCGGCGCCGAAGGCGACTGGCAGGCGGGGCCGGAGGACGCCTCGGGCACCTTCGAGGTCGTCCACCGGGGCAGGTCCGCTGGCCATGTGGCCTGGACGCTGAGCGGCGAACACAACCGGATGAACGCCCTGGCGGCCATCGCGGCGGCCGAGCACGCGGGGGTCGCCCCGGCGGACGCCGTGGCGGCCCTGAGCCGCTTCGCGGGGGTCAAGCGCCGCATGGAGCTGCGCGGCACCGTGGACGGCGTGCGGGTCTACGACGACTTCGCCCACCATCCCACCGCCATCGCCACCACCCTGGCCGGCCTGCGTGCCCGGGTGCCGGGCCAGCGCATCCTGGCCGTGCTGGAACCGCGCTCGAACACCATGAAGCTGGGCGCCATGAAGGCCCAGCTTCCCGGCTCGCTGCAAGACGCCGACCTGGTGTTCTGCTTCGGCGCCCAGGACGGCAAGCACGCGCTGGGCTGGGACCCGGCCGAGGCGCTGGCGCCGCTGGGCGACCGGGCCAGCGGCTGGTCGGACCTGTCCGCCATGGTCGCGGCCATCGCCGCCGCCGCGCGCCCCGGCGACCACGTCGTGGTGATGAGCAACGGCGGCTTCGGCGGCGTGCACGACAAGCTGCTGCGGGCGCTGCGCGAGCGCGCTCCCGGCGCCGGGGGCGCATGATGCTGCTCTACCTGCACGGGTTCCGGTCCTCGCCCGCCTCGGCCAAGTCGCGGCAGCTGGCGCAGGCCATGGCCGAACGCGGCCGCCGGCGCGAATGGGCCTGCCCGCAGTTGCCGGCCAGCCCGCGCGCGGCCATGGAACTGGTCGAGCCGCTGGCGCGCGACATGCAGCAGCATGCGCGCGCGAACGGCGGCGAACTGACCCTGGTGGGCTCCTCGCTGGGCGGCTACTACGCCACCTGGCTGGCCGAACGGCTGGGCTGCCGCGCCGCGCTGCTCAACCCCGTCGTGCACGGGGCGCGCGACCTCGCCACGCAGGTGGGCGAACACCTGTCCTACCACGACGGCCAGCCTTTCAGCTTCACCGCCGGCCACGTGGACGAGCTGCGCGCCTACGCCGTCGCGCGCATCACCCGTCCCTCCCGCTACTATCTATTGGCGGCCACCGGCGACGAAGTGCTGGATTGGCGCGAAATGCGCGACCACTACGCGGGCGCGCGGCAGCACATCATCGAAGGCGGCGACCACGGCATCACCGACTTCGAGCCTTACCTGCCCGGCGTCCTGGCTTTCGCCGACGCCGCGGCAGACGACGAATCACTCCCTGGGTAAACACACGATGCATGTCCTCTACGAGGATGACGGCGGATTCAAGGCCGCCACTGTCCTGAGCGAAACCGACACCAGCCTGCAGGTCGAGGCGGCCAGCGGCAAGCGCAGCAAGATCAAGAAATCCGCGGTCATCGTGCGTTTCGAGCAGCCGTCGCCCGAGGCCCTGCTGAAGGAGGCCGACGCGGCCTCGCAGGACCTGGACCTGGAATTCCTGTGGGAATGCGCGCCCAAGGACGACTTCGACATCCCCGTGCTGGCCGAGGAATACTACGGCCACCCGCCCACCCCGGTGGAACAGGCCGCCATGCTGCTGCGCGTGCACGGCGCGCCGGTCTATTTCCACCGCCGCGGCAAGGGCAAGTACCGCCCCGCCCCGCCCGACATCCTGGCGGCCGCGCTGGCCGCGCTGGAAAAGAAGAAACGCCAGGCCGAACAGCAGCAGGCCTGGGTGGACGAGATCAAGGCCGGCACCCTGCCCGAGCCGCTGGCCCGGCAGGCCGAGACCCTGCTGTTCAAGCCCGACAAGAACACCCTGGAGTGGAAGGCGCTGGACGCCGCCTGCACCCAGTTGCAGAAGCGCCCCGAGCGGCTGCTGATGGACCTGGGCGCCTTCCCCAGCGCGATCGCCATCCACAAGCGCCGCTTCTATACCCAGCAGTTCCCGCGTGGCACGGGCTTCGCCCCGGCCGAGGTGCCCGCCATCACGCGTGAACTGCCGCTGGCCGAGGTCGAAGCCTATTCGGTGGACGACATCACGACCACCGAGATCGACGATGCGCTGTCGGTGCAGGCGCTGGAGGACGGGACGCTGCGGGTCGGCATCCACATCGCCGCCCCGGCCCTGGCCGTCACGCGCGACAGCGACCTGGACGCGCTGGCCCGCGCGCGCATGTCCACCGTCTACATGCCGGGCGCCAAGATCCCGATGCAGCCCGACGAGGTGATCGCCGCCTTCTCGCTGGATGCCGGCCGGCCCGTGCCCGCGCTGTCGCTGTACGTCGTCGCCCATCCCGACACCGGCGAGGTCCTGTCGCACGAATCGCGCATCGAGCGCATCGTCGTGCGCGAGAATCTGCGCCACAACACGCTGGACGATCTGGTCGGCGAAGAACAGCTGGACGACCCCGCCGCCGAACTGCCCTACGGCCACGTCTTCCGCCCGCTGTGGCGGCTGGCCAAGGCCCTGTCCCGCCGCCGCGACGAAGTCCGCGGCAAGCCCGAGTCGAACAACCGGGTCGACTTCAGCTTCTACGTGGACGGCGACCCCGATCACCCCGAGTCGGCGCATGTGCGCATCGAGCAGCGCAAGCGCAACGCGCCGCTGGACCGGCTGGTGGCCGAATACATGATCCTGGCCAACAACCTCTGGGGCGGGCTGCTGTCGTCCTGCGGGGTGCCGGGCATCTACCGCTCGCAGCAGATGGGCCGGGTGCGGATGGGGACCGCCGCGGCGCCCCATGATTCGATAGGCGTGCCGCAGTACGCCTGGTGCACTTCGCCGCTGCGCCGCTATGTGGACCTGGTCAACCAGGGCCAGTTGATCGCCGCCATCGAGCACGGCGTATCGGCACGCCTGGTCGCCCCCTTCAAGCCGCGCGAGGCCGACCTGTACGCCGTCATCAGCGCCTTCGAGGCCAAGTACGGTGCCTATGCCGATTTCCAGCAGGCCATGGAACGCTTCTGGTGCCTGCGCTGGATCAAGCAGCAAGGCCTGCGCCGGATCGAAGCCGTGGTCCTGCGCGAAGACCTGGTCAGGTTGAAGGACGCGCCCTTCTATACCCGCGTGGGCACCCTGCCCGACCTGGAGCGCGGCCGCCACGTCCTGCTGGAAGTGATGGGCGACGACGAACTCGACCTGAGCCTGGACTGCCGCTTCCTGGACGTGGTGGATGCGCAGGGGGACGCCGAGGACATCGAGGACGAGCCGACGGCCGAAGCCGCGGCGGAAATCGCCGAGACCGACGCGGCGGACGGCCCCGACGCCACGGACCAGCGCCTGGACGGCGCGGGCGCGCCCGCCCCTGACGACGGGCCGAAGCCGGAAGAAGGGGCCTGAGGCACCCTGGCCTCAGCGGTCGCCGGCCGGTCCGGGCTCAGGCGTCCTCGTCCTGGCGCGAGCGGATCAGCCGCAGCACGTGATTGCTGAGGCGGGCATGGTGGCTGCGCATGGCGTTGTACGCCGCCTCGCAGTCGCCGCCCAGGATGGCATGGACGATGGGCCCGTGCTCGTCCTGCGACACCGACAGCCGGTCGTGCACGTGGGCCTGGGCCTGGCGGAACGGCGCCAGCCGCTCGCGCAGGTCGGCCACCATCGAGGCCAGCACCTCGTTGTGGGCGCCGGCCAGGATCTGGGCGTGGAACTGGCGGTTGTTGTTCAGATACCCGGCGACGTCCTCGTTCCGGGCGAACTCGGCGCTCTGTTCGTAGATGAACTCGAGCTCTTTCTTCTCCATGGCCGTCATGCATTCGGCGGCGCGGCGCGCGCACAGCGCCTCCAGCTCGCAGTCGGCCTCCAGCAGCTTGGCCAGCTCCTTGACGCCGATGGAGGCGACCACCACGCCCCGGCGCGGCATCACCTCCACCAGCCCCCGGCTGCCCAGTTCGCGCAGGGCCTCGCGGATGGGCGTGCGGGACACGTTGAACTTCTCGGCCAGCGACCGTTCCTCGAGCTTGGTGCCCGGCGGATAGGTGCCGTCGATGATTTGTTCAGCCAGCTGCTTGGATATCTTGGAGGAAATCGTGGACATGACTACCCGATTGGTCAGTAGGCCGCATGCGGTCACGGCCGGGGCCGGCATGCCACCACTTTCATCTCGACGATCATGTCGGGACGCGGAAGCTCGCTGACCGCCACCGTGGTGCGGGTGGGGCCGCCTGCATCGAAATACTCGCCGTAGACCGCATTGTATTTCGGGAAGTCCTTCATATCGGTCAGGAATACCAGGATGTCGATGCAATCGGCCAGGGTCGCGCCGGCCTCGGCCAGCGTGGCCCGCACGTTCTCGATCACCACGCGGGTCTGGACCTCGATGTCGCGGGTCACGCTGCCGTCGGCATGGCGGGTGGCGCCGGCGATGGAGCCGTCGGGCAGCCGGGCGCTGATGCCCGACAGGTAGATGCTGTCGCCCATCGTCTTGTAGTGGGGATACTTGCCCAGCGGCTGGGCGCGGGTGGCAAGCGTGGCGGAATCACTCATGGGGAACCTCGAAGAAGGAAGATCAGGCGATGCTGCGGAAGAAATCCAGGATCTCGCGGCCCAGCGTTTCCTCGCCGCTGTCGAAGTGGGCCACGATGGACGTGTGGTTGTGCCGCATCATCTGCACGAAGCGGGGAACATAGCCGCGCGCGCGGGCCACGCGCTGGCAGAACTCCAGCCCGTAGAGGTCCAGGTAGGGATTCTCGTACTGCGCGATGGCGATCATCACCGGCAGGTCCGACTCGGCGGCGTAGGCCATGGGCGAATCGGTCTCGTGGCGGGCCGGATCCGTGCCGAAGTAGGCCTCGACCGCCCTGGCGTTGGGATTGCCCGGCAGCGTGTCGGCCTGCAGCCGGGCGCTGACCAGCACCGCCCCCAGCACGCCGGGGTCGGGCCGGTAGCCCCGGCGCGGATCGAAGCAATAGGTAGCCACGTGCGTGCCGCCCGCCGAATGCCCGATCAGGAACATGCGGCGGGGGTTGCCGCCGTAGGCGGACACGTGTCCGGCCAGCCAGCTCACGGCGGCGGCCACGTCGTCGGCGCCGCCCGGGAACGGCGCCTCGCCCGCCAGGCGGTATTCCATGTTGACCGCCACCATGCCCTGGCGCGCGAACCAGTACGACACGTTGTCGTAGATATGGCCGTTGGAGCTCTTGGACCCACGGATGAAGGCGCCGCCATGCACGAAGACCACGACATCGGCATCGCGCGCGCCGTCGGGCGTGAAGACGTCCAGTACCTGGCGCGCGCTGTCCCCGTACGGCAGGTCGCGCGCGACGGCGATCCCGTCCTTGGGCGCCGCCGCGACCAGCGGCGAATACAGCTTGACGACCAGGTCGCGGAAGCGGTTGATGTCGGTGCCCCAGACGGGGCCGGCGCGCTCGAGTTCGGCGGCCTGCTCGGGCGGCAGGCTGCCCAGCGTGCGGGTGGGGTCGATCATGGTGTCCTCAGGTGATGGCATTGGCGGTTTCCAGGCTCTCCAGCAGCGAGGCACGGCGCATGTATTGCCGCGCGCCGGCCGGATCGTCCGCGATGCGAGCCAGCTCTTCGAATTTCTTCTGGCGGCTGGGCTCGTCTTTTTCTTCCAGCATTTTCTTGTTGGCGATGGTCTGCGCCTGCACGAAGGCCACCGCGGCATGGCGCCGCTGGCGGCTGTACTGGTCCAGCAGCGCCTCGTCCGCGCCCCGCAGCACCGCGCCCAGCTTGCCGGCCAGGTTGATGGCGTCGTGGATGCCGCCGTTCATGCCCATGCCGCCGATGGGATTGTTGACGTGCGCGGCGTCGCCGGCCAGCAGCAGCCGGCCGCGCCGGAAAACCTGCGCCACGCGCTGGTTCACGCCGTACACGTTGCAATAGGCCACCTCATAGCGCCCGGCCTTGGGGAAGAACTTCTGCAGCCGGGCCTCGACGCCCCGTTCGCTCAGCGCCTCTTCCTCGGACTCGTCCACGCGGGTCGGGAAGATGGCGCGCCATAGCCCTTCCCCGGCCTCGCCACGGACCTTGAACAGGTTGCACCATTCGTCCGGGTCGGAGAAATAGTTGCGATAGGCGTAGTCGGGATGGGCCCCCTGGAAATCGAAACTGGTGGCGATCTTGATGAAACGTTCCTGGTAGGTGAAGCCTTCGAACGGGATGCCGGCGGCCTTGCGCACCGTGCTGCGCCCGCCGTCGGCGCCGATCAGGTAGGCGCCGCGATAGCGCCGTATGCCGTCGGGCCCCCGGGCCGTGATCTCGACGTGGTCGGCATGCTCCTCGACCTGCTCGACCGCATGCCCGTAGCGTACGTCGAAATCCGACTCGTCGGCATACTGCTGCGCGATATCGCCCGTCAGCTTGTACTGCTCGTACTGCAGCACGAAGGGAAAGCGGAAGACGTCCGCCATCGCGCGCAGGTCGAACTCCGCGATCAGCTTGCCGCTGACCCGGTCGCGGTACTGGTAGGTCTCGGACACCAGGCCGCGCGGCACGATGGTCCGGGTCACGTCCAGTTCGTCCAGCATTTCCAGCGTGGTCGGGTGGATGGACGCGGCGCGCTGGTCCTTGACCGGTCCGGGCTCCTGCTCGAACACGGTCACCGGTATGCCCTGCCGGTTCAGCGCCAGCGCGCACACCATGCCCACGGGGCCGGCCCCGACGATGAGAACGCGCTGCTTGTCTGCTTGCATGATGATCCTTCTCCTGGGTTATTGGGGCTTGATGCCGGCCATTTCGATCATCGGCTTCCACACTTCGATGTCGCGGCGAATGCGCTGGGCGAACTGCTCCTTGACCTCGGGCAGCGGGGTGATGCCGGCATCCTCCAGCTTCTTGCGGAAGGCGGGGTCGGCCAGAGCCGCCAGCACCGCACCGGAGATCCGGTCCACGGCTTCGGCCGGCATGCCCGCCGGCCCCAGCAGCCCGTTCCAGGTCTCGACCTCGGGAATGCCGGGTACCGATTCGGCCAGCGCCGGCACGTCCGGCAGCTGCTTGACCCGATTCTTGCTGGATACGCCCAGCAGCCGCACGCGCGCGTCGCGGGCATAAGGCACGACCTCGGACAGGTTGCCGGAATACATGTCGATCTGGCCGGCCACCACGTCGCCCAGCGCCAGCGACGCCCCCTTGTACGGCACTTCCACCACATCGATGCCCGTGTACTTGGCGAAGACCAGCGCCGACAGGTGCGTCAACCCGCCCACGCCGGCGTTCCCCATGTTGAGTTTGCCGGGATTCTTCTTGGCATAGGCGATCAGCTCCTGCACGTTCCGCGCCGGAACCCGGGCGTTGACCGTGATCACGAACGGATTGCCGCCCACGTTGGCGATGGGCACGAAGTGCTTCACCGGGTCGTAGCGGATCTTGTTGGTGAACGGCGCCGTGGATATCTGCGTGAGCGTGCCCATGAACAAGGTGTAGCCGTCGGCCGGCGAACGCGCCACGTATTCCGCCGCGATCAGGCCCGCCGCACCGGCCTTGTTATCGACCACGACCGGCACGTGCAGCGCCTTGCCGAGCTGCTCGCCGATCAGGCGCGCCATCAGGTCGGTGTTGCCGCCGGGTGCATAGGGCACCACGATGGTGATCGGCCGCACCGGCCAGGAGGGTGCGGCCGCGCCGGCCGTGAAGGCCGCCCCCGATGCCGCCATGGCCAGGACCACGGCCCCCGCCTTCATGCAAGACCTGCGTTGCTTTTTCATTCCGAGCTCCAGTTTGGTGGGGTGACCCATGACGCACTCGCCCGAGGCGCCGGGCCACACGGAGACATCCGATGCAACTTACATGCCAAATCACTTTTAGGTATTCACTAAACCAACAACAAAAATCCTTTTCTAATTTTGGTATACCTGTAATATAGAATGGAACACCAAAAAATGGGAAGCCCCCATTCATCCCTCGAACGACCAGGAGCATTCATGGAAAAACTCAGGCACATCGCCCTCTCGGTGGAAGATCCCGAAGCCGCCGCCCAATTCTTCGAAAAAGCCTTCGGCATGACGCGGGCCGGCAAGGCCATGCGGGGCGTCTACATGACCGACGGCGTCATGAACGTGGCGCTGCTGAACTTCGCCAACGAGACCGTGCCCGGCTACGCGGGCCTGAAGGACGTGCGCGGCGTGATCCACTTCGGCATGTGGGTCGACGACCTGGAAGCCGCCGAGAAGCGCATCACCGAAGCCGGCGGCACCTACCTGACCGGCCGCAAGGAAACCGACCCCAACGTGTTTTATGAGGTCAAATACCGGATGCCGGACGGCACGGTCTTCGACATCACGGAAAATGGCTGGAAGGGCGCCGTGAAGGAAGTCAAGCCGGCCGGCTGAAACGTCCGAGCCCCTGCGCCGCGCGCGACGCACCGCCCCATTCCTGGAAGCCCCCGATGACCCGACACGTCCTGACCACCATTCCCCTGCCGCCGGCGCTGCGCGACGGTATCGCGCGCCACTATCACCTGCACGAGAGCGCATCGGACTTCGGCGACGGCGCCACCGCCGACGTCGAAGCGGTGGTCACCAACGGGTCGATCGGCCTGACCGCCGCCCAGATGGACAGGCTGCCCCGCCTGCGGGTGGTCTGCTCCATGGGCGCCGGCACCGAGAACATCGACATCGCCGGTGCCCATGCCCGAGGCATCGTGGTCACGAACGCCCCCGGCGCCAATGCCGCCACGGTGGCCGACCATGCGATCGGCCTGGCCCTCGCGGTCGCGCGGGGCCTGCGGACCCTGGGCAACCGGCTGGCCCGCGGCGAAGCCTGGACCTCCCTGCGCGCGCCCCGCCCCAGCCTGAACAAGTCCCGCGTGGGCGTCATCGGCCTGGGCCAGATCGGCCGGATGGTGGCCGACCGCGCCGCCGCCTGCGGCGCCGACATCGGCTATCACAACCCTTCCCCCAAGCCCGGCGCGCCCGGCACCTACTACGCCGATCCGCTGGAGCTCGCCCGCAACAGCGATTTCCTGTTCGCCTGCTGCCCCGGCGGCCCGCGCACGCGCCACCTGTTGAACCGCGAGATGTTCCAGGCCCTGGGGCCCGGTGGCGTCGTCATCAACGTCTCGCGCGGATCGGTGCTCAAGACCGACGACCTGCTGGAGGCGCTGCGCGCCGGTCAACTGGCCGGCGCCGGGCTGGACGTGCTCGAGGAAGAACCCGAGCCGCCCGCCGCGCTGCTGGCTGAGCTGGCGGGCATGGACAACGTCGTGCTGACGCCCCACATCTCGGGCCGCTCGCCCGCGGCCATCCTGGTGCAGCTCGACATGATGCTGGAGAGCCTGGAAGACGGCCTGGCCGGCCGCCCGCCGCGCTACGCCGTACGGCCATCCGCTTCCGCCTGACGCTTTACAATCGCGGGGTGTCGCATTCCCCCGCTCCCCTCCCCCCTGACGGCAAGCCCGCGGCCTCCGGCCCCCGGCCTTCTTCCACGCAGGATCCGCTGCCGCGCCGGCTTCGGCGCGCCGGCGCGCGCGTCCTCGACCAACTGGCCGAGGACTGGACCACCCGCCCCGACCGGCGCTATCTGATGAGTGCCCTGGCGATCTCGCTGTTCGCCCACCTCATCCTGTTCGCGCTGCATTTCACCGCGCCCCGGCCCACACGCCCCGAGCGCGACGACGGGCTGGAAGTGGTGCTGCTCAACGCCGGCACCGGCCACGCCCCGGCCCAGGCCCAGTTGCGGGCGCAGGTCGCCAGCGACGGCGGCGGCGATGCCGCGTCCGGCCATGCCAAGGCGCCGGTGCCGCACTCGGCCGCCAGCCGCGACGGCAAGCTGCTGGCCGAACTGCAGCAGCGCCAGGCGGCGCTGGAGGCCGAACAGCGCCGCCTGACGGCTTCGCTGTCGCGCGACCACGGCCAGGCGCCCACGCCTCCCGGCCCGCTGGGTGCGCCCGCCCCCGAACGCAACCCCACCCAGGTCCGGGCGGAACAGCTCGCCCGCCAGTTCGCCGAGATCTCCCAGCGCGTCGACGACTACAACAAGCGTCCGCGCCGGCACTTCTTCGCCCCATCCACCTCGGAATACCGCTTCGCGGTGTACGTCGAGCAATGGCGGCAGCGGGTCGAGACGCTGGGCAACCGGAACTATCCGGCCGCCGCCCGCGGCAAGGTGTACGGCTCCCTGCGCATGACGGTATATATACGCAGCGACGGCACCGTCGAACGCATGGACATCGACAAGCCTTCAGAACATAAAATACTGAACGACGCGGCCAGGCGGATCGTCGCGCTGGCCACGCCGTTCGCCCCGTTCCCGCCCCAGATCGCGCGCGACACCGACGTGCTGGCCATCACGCGCACCTGGTACTTCACCAACGACAAGCTACTCGCGAAACCCGGCTGATGTCCTCCGCTCCCGCCCGCTACGCCGTCATCGGCAACCCCGTCGCCCACAGCAAATCGCCCTGGATACACGCGCGGTTCGCCGAGCAGACCGGCCAGGCCCTCACCTACGAGGCCATCTGCGCGCCCGTCGACGGTTTCGCCGCCCAGGTGGCCGGATTTTTCGCGGCGGGCGGCGGCGGACTGAACGTGACCGTTCCCTTCAAGCTGCAGGCCTTCGAACTGGCCCGCGCCCACCTGAGCCCCCGCGCCATGGCGGCCGGGGCGGTCAACACCCTGTGGATGGCGGACGGACGGCTGCACGGCTGCAATACCGACGGCGTCGGCCTGATCGCCGACCTGCGGCGGCTGGGCGCGCGCCTGGCCGGCGCGCGCGTGCTGCTGGCCGGGGCCGGCGGCGCCGCGCGCGGCATCCTGCTGCCGTTGATCGAGGCCGGCTGCGCCCGCATCGACATCGCCAACCGCACGGCGGCCCGCGCCGAGGAACTGGCGGCTGCGTTCCCGGCCGGGCAGGCCGCGCTGCGGGGCAGCGGCTATGCCGACCTGCAGGCCGGCGGCGGCTGGGACCTCGTAATCAATGCCACCGCCAGCAGCCTGGACGACCAGGCCCCGCCCCTGCCCGCCGGCGCCTACGCCCCCGGCGCGATGGCCTACGACCTGATGTACGCCACCCGGCCCACCGCCTTCCTGCGCCAGGCGGTGGCCGACGGCGCCTCGGCCACCGCCGACGGCCTGGGCATGCTGGTCGGCCAGGCGGCCGAGAGCTTCCACATCTGGCGCGGCGTGCGGCCCGATCCGGCACCGGTGCTGGCCGCGCTGCGCAAGCTGCTCTCCGCCTGACATGCCTCCCCGCCGCCCCCCACGCGCCACCCGCCGCCGTCCGCTGGCCGGCCGCGTCGCGGGCATGGCCATGCGCCTGGTGCTGGCCGCGGTGGCGCTGTTGCTGCTGTACCAGGTCTGGCTGTTCGGCTGGGTGCTCTGGTATGCCTACATGCCGCCGGGCTCGACCTCGGTCATGCGCAGCGAGCTTGCGCGCCTGCAGGAGCGCGATCCCCACCGGCGCCTGAACTACCAGTGGGTGGACTACGGCCGCATCAGCAACAACCTCAAGCGCGCCGCCGTCGCCGCCGAGGACGCCAATTTCCTGGAACATGGCGGCATAGACTGGAACGCGGTCGAAAAGGCCTACGACCACAACCGCCAGTTGGCCGAAGCGACCGAACGCGCGATGGCCCGCGGCCGCAAGCCGCCCTCGCGGCCCATGCGCGGCGGCTCCACCATCACCCAGCAGGTCGCCAAGAACCTGTTCCTGTCCAACTCCCGCAACTACCTGCGCAAGGGCCAGGAAGTGGTCATCACCTACATGATCGAACTGGTCATGACCAAGCAGCGCATCCTGGAGCTGTACCTGAACATCGCCGAATGGGGCGAGGGCGTCTTCGGCGCCGAGGCGGCGGCCCGCCACTATTTCAAGACCTCGGCCGCCAACCTGTCGTCCTACCAGGCCGCGCGGCTGGCTTCCATGCTGCCCCGGCCCCGCTTCTACGACAAGAACCGGGGCTCGGCCTACCTTGCCTCGCGCACCGACCGCCTGCTGCGCTGGATGCCGGGCGCGGCCATTCCGTGACGCAATTGCAACCAAGCGCGCCAACTGGCGGAGCCACGCAGACGAATGTCATGTGGCGCGCGTACAATTGCCGCGTCGTCAACTTCGCAGTGCGTGCGTGCTGCTTTCCCGGTATGGCCTCACAGCCACGACCTAGACCCTTACTACCAGCCGGCCTTTTGTTCCCCGGCCCGCGTTCGAGCCCCATCTGAGTCCGCCCGCGTCAGGCGCCAGACCCAAGGCCCGTGCGGGGCCGTCTTGTGTTTTCCCGCGCGATGGTCGAACAAGCAACCCAACTCAAATCGCTCGAGCGCAACCGGCTCGAGCCCGAAGATGCCCAGGAAGCCCTGGAGCATGTCCAGGAACTGCTGCGACGCCAGCACCTGGTCGAAGAACTGGTGCACCGGCAGGAAGCCGGCGATACCCGCGCCCCGCTGGTCGAGGCCCTGGTCCATCGCCAGCATGACGCCGAACTCGGCGCGCTGCTCGAGGACCTGCATCCGGCCGACATCGCCTTCATCCTCGAATCGCTGCCCAAGGAAGACCGGCAGGCGGTCTGGCAACTGGTCCGCCCCGAACGGGCCGGCGAGATCCTGCTCGAAGTGGCCGACTGGGTCCGCGAGTCGCTCATCTCGACCATGGACCAGGAGGAACTGGTCGCCGCGACCGAGAACCTCGAAGCCGACGAGCTGGCCGACCTGGCACCCGACCTGCCGCCCGAGGTGGTGGCCGAGGTCCAGAAGGGCCTGACCGACGAGGAACGCGCCCGCCTGACCGAAGTCATGAGCTACCCCGAGGATTCGGTCGGGGCCATCATGGACTTCGAGATGGTCCGCGTGCGCAACGACGTCACGCTGGAAGTGGTGCTGCGCTACCTGCGGCGCCTGCAGGAACTGCCCGACCACACCGACCAGATCTTCGTGGTCGACCGGCACGACAAGCTGATGGGCAGCCTGGCCATCAACCGCCTCATCGTCAGCGACCCCGAGACGCAGGTGGCCGACGTGATGGAAACCGAGATCCTGACCCTGGCGCCGCTGGACGAAGCCGACGAGGCCGCCGCCGCGTTCGAGCGCTACGACCTGGTGTCGGCGCCGGTGGTGGACGCCGTGGGCCGCCTGATCGGGCGCGTGACCGTGAACGAGGTGGTGGACGTGATCCGCGAGGCCTCGGACGAGCAGGCGCTGTCCAAGGCCGGTCTGCAGGAGGAAGACATCTTCGCGCCCATTCCGCAGGCCATCCGCAACCGCGCGCCCTGGCTGCTGGTCAACCTGTGCACCGCCTCGACCGCCGCCTTCGTCGCCTCGCGCTTCGAGGACACCGTGGGCCACATCGTCATCCTGGCCTTCCTGATGTCCATCGTCGCGGGCATAGGCGGCAACTCCGGCAACCAGACCATGACCCTGATCATCCGGGCGCTGGCGGTGGGCCGCATCAACTCGGCCAACGTCGGCAAGCTGGTGCGGCGCGAGCTGGAGATCGCATTGGTGGTGGGACTGGGCGGCGGCGCGGTGGCCGCCTTGTTCGCCTGGGCGATCTCGGGCCGCTACTCGCTCGGCCTCGTCATGATGGCCGCCATGGCCCTGAACCTGCTGGTCGGCGCCTGCATAGGCATGCTGGTCCCCCTGACCCGCAGCCGCTTCGGCAAGGACCCGGCCATCGGCTCCTCGGTGCTGCTGACCTTCGCGACCGACACCATGGGGTTCTTCATCTTCCTGGGCCTGGCGACGCTGTTCCTCCTATAGCCGGTCACCGGTTCCAGTTATAGATGTCCAGGGAGTTTTCGCCGGCCGCCAGGCGTTCGATGATCCTGGCTTCATCCTCCTCGCGCTGGCGGGCCTTGGCCAGGACCTCGTCGACGCGGGCCCGGGGGATGGCGACGACGCCGTCGGTGTCGCCGACGATCAGGTCGCCCGGCTGCACGGTGACGTCGCCGAACAGCGTCGGCGCGTTGATCCAGCCGCGCGCATCGAAGTCCTTGCCCGTGCCCCGTATGCACAGGCCGCGCGCGAAGACGGGAAAGCCGAAGCGCTCCAGGATGGCGCCGTCGCGCACGCAGCCGTCGATGACCAGCCCCGCCAGCCCCCGGGCGCGGGCCGCCTGCGACATGACCTCACCCCAATAGCCCGCCTCGTAGTGGCCGCCGACATGCACCACCAGCACGTCGCCCGGCCGGGCGGCGACGATGGCGCGATGCAGCCACAGGTTGTCGGCCGGCGGCGACTGCACCGTGACGGCGGCGCCGCAGATGCGGAACGAGGGATGCACCGGCTTGATCGCCGACGGCAGCGCGCCGATCTTGCCGGCCGCTTCGTGCAGGGTCGAACTGGGCAGCGCCGAAGCCTGCTCCAGCTGGGCCGGACTGGGCCGCTCGATGTCCACCGTGACGGTGGGCAGCGACATGAACGGGAAGCGGCTCTGGCTCATTTCTTCCTCGTCTGCAGGGTGTGGTAGCCGAATTCGCGCCGCGCCTCGTCCAGGCGCATGCCGCCTCGCACCGCCTCGCGGATGCGGTCCTCCACCATCGCGATTTCCTCGGCCGCCGCCAGCACGGTTTCCTCGTGCACCTGCGGCACCACGATCAGCCCGTCGGCGTCGCCGCGCAACAGGTCGCCCGGCGCGACGCGGGCATTGCCGATGTTGACCGGCACGTTGGTGGCCTCGACCTGCACGCGGTCCTTGCCGGTGCGCATCCAGTGGTCGCGACTGAACACCGGGTAGCCCAGGTCCATGCACAGCGACACGTCACGGCAGATGCCGTCGATCACGGTACCGCCCAGCTTCCGGCGATGGGCGATCTCGGTCATGATGTCGCCCCACACCGTGCAGTCCACCCGTCCGCCGTTGTCCAGCACGACCACGTGGCCGTCGGGCACGTCGTCGATGAAATCGCCCACCGTGCCCGGCGGCGTGGAAGCGGGGCCGTACAGGATGGTGAAGGCGCGCCCCGCCAGGCGGAAGCCGGCGGTGCGCGGCTTGATGCCGTGGCACTGGCCCTGGATGCCCAGCCTGTCCAGCGCGTCGCTCAGCGTGGCGGTATCCAGCCTGGCGATGCGTTCTACGTTCTTGTCCATGTCGTCTCCGGTTGTTCCTGGTTGCCGGTCCGCGCTCAGCGGGCCAGCATGTTCTCGTAGTTGGCGCCCATCACGTCGGTGATGCGGCGGCCGGCCATCAGCGCCCGGGCCATGGCGGCCTCGCGCGCGGCGATCTCCTCGGCCACGCGCAGCACGGCCTCGGCCTGGGCGGCGGGAATGAACACCGCGCCGCTGCTGTCGGCGACCGCGTAGTCGCCGGCCTCGACGGTCACGTCGCCGATCCGCACCGGCACGTTGGTGCCCGCCTCGGCCACGCGGCCGCGCGCGGTGAACGCGGTGGTGGCGCGCGCATAGATGGGAAAGTCGTACTCGTGCGCCTCATCGGCGTCGCGCACCGGGCCGTCGGCGATCACGCCCGCCAGGCCTCGCAGCTTCGCGCCCAGCGACAGGATGCCGCCCCACGATCCCGCGTCCACGCCCGTGCGCTGCTCGACGACGACGATGTCGCCCGGCTCGGCCGACTCGATCGCGGTCGTGCCCAGGTGCCGGGGCGGTCCGTCGTGCCGGGGCGCCTGCGAGGCCTCGACCAGCTTGAGCGTCACCACCCGCCCGGCGATGCGGCGGCTGGCGGCGCGCCTGGGCAGGCCCGTCACCGTCCCTTTCAATCCCAGCTTGTCCAGCGCATCCGAAAAGGCGCAGCTGTCGATGCGCTGCATGCGCCGCACGATGTCCTTGCTATCCATGTCTTGCGTTCCCTTGGTTCTTGCGCCGCGTCACTGCCACGACGCGAAGGCCATGCCGCTGCCCGTCCCGGCCTCGGTCCGGTAGCACGGCACGTAGTCGATCACTTCCATCTTGCGGCCCAGGTCGTTCATGGCCGCCACCAGCGGATACCAGCTCTTGATCTCGCAGGTATTGCCCTCGAAATGCGACTCGGGCACCGCGGCCAGCGCCGCCTCGTCGCCCCGGCGCATGGCGTCCAGGATCCGGCGGTCCAGTTCCTCGTCCACGACGAAATGGGTGAACCCGCCCGAGGCCACGATCGCCACCCGCAGGTCGGACGGCAACGCCGCGATGCCCTTGGCCAGCGCGTGCCCCATCTGCAGGCAGCGTTGCGTGAGCGGCCGGTTAGGCGGCACGCCCACATTGGTGAAGACCGGCACCGACGGCGGCGGCGCATCCTCCATGATGCGGCGATAGATGAAGCCAAAGGCATGGGGGATGCCGTGCTGGCGGTCCATGCCGCCGGGCAGCCGGTACGACACCGCCACGTCGAAGGACTCGGCCACCAGCGTCTGCACCAGGCTCTCGGCGATCCGCTTGTCGCCCGGGTAGACCGCGCCCCCCTGCGGGCAGTGGCCTTCCTCGGCCACCGCGACGCCAGGCGGCAGGCGCCGGACCTGCTCTTCGGACAAGGGGGTGTTGGGAATCTCGTCGCCGGCGTAAATGGTAAAACCGGCGGTCAGGTCCTCGCGAAAGACCTCGCGCTGGTCGTTGCCCAGGATGATGGCCACGTCCGCCCGCGCCGCGCGGAAGCGCCGCGCCATCTCGTCCAGCGCTCGCTGGCAGGCGTCGTAGCGCACCTGCCGCTGCGGCAGGCCGGCCTCGTCGTGAAAGCCCGGCTGCCGTTCGGCCAGCAGCGCGGCGTAGTCCATTTGCCGGCCCCGGAACCAGTGCCGCTTGTTCTCGCGGTCGGCGCCCGCGCGCAGGTCCCACATATCCGGCGGCGTCGCCAGCAGGGGGCCGTGCGAGCACGCCAGCGCGCACACTACCTCAGCCATTTCCTTCTCCTTGGATCACGGCGTGCGTTCGATACATTGTCATGGTCAGTCCTCGGCCATGGCCAGGGCGAGCGCATCGGCGATCACCTCCCGGTCCAGGCCCTGCGTGATGAACACCAGGCGGGAATCGCGGTCCTGGTCGGGCCAGCGCGCCAGCGTGACGGGATCGTGGAACAGATGCTGCACCGCGTGCACCGCGACCGGCGCGCTTTCGTTGCGCAGATTCAGCAGGCCCTTCATCCGCAGCAGCGCATCGCCATGGAAATAGGCCAGCCCGCCCAGCCAGGCGCTGACGCGCTCCCAGTCCAGGGGCTGCGCGAAGCGGAAGGCATGCGTGCGTATGCCGGCGTCGTGCCGGCCCGGCCTGCCCGCATGGTCGCAGTCCGGGCTGCAGACGTGGCGCATGACGTCGGCCAGGTAGCCGTCCGATTCCGGTTCATCGCCGGATTCGGAGGCGCGATGCCGCGGCAGCGCGTCCACCTCGAACAGGCGCGCCGGATCCACCTCGCCCCGGTCGGCGCGTACCACGTCGGCCTCGGGGTTCAGCCGCGCCAGCCGCCGCAGCAGCGCCTCGGTCCGGGCCTCGTCCGCCAGATCGGTCTTGGTCAGCACCAGCCGGTCGGCCACCGCCGCCTGCTTCACGGATTCGGGCTGGCGATCGAGCTGGGCTTCCCCGTTGACGGCGTCGACGGTCGAGATCACGCTGTCCAGCGCGTACAGCTGGCGGACGTCGGCATGCTTGAGCAGCGAATGGATGATGGGCGCGGGATCGGCCAGCCCCGTGGTTTCGATCACGACCCGGCGAAAGGCCGGAATCTCGCCCCGTTCGCGCTTGTCGTGCAGCTCGCGCAGCGTGGCGGCCAGGTCGTCGCGTATCGTGCAGCAGACGCAGCCGCTGGCCAGCAGCACGGCCTCGCCGCTGACGGCCTCGACCAGGTGATGGTCCAGGCCTATTTCGCCGAACTCGTTGATGATGACCGCGGTGTCGGCCATGCCCGGATGGCGGATCAGGCGGCCCAGCAGCGTGGTCTTGCCGCTGCCCAGGAAACCCGTCAGCAGCGATACGGGGGTGCGCAGCGCGGGCGCGATGGCGGTCGTGCTCATGTCCGTCCCTTCGGGCGCGGGGCGCGCCGGCAGCGGCCCCGTCCTGGTTCCTACTGCCGCAGCTTGAAGACCTTGCGGGCGTTGTCCTCGAAGATCTTCTTCTTGTCGGACGCGCTCAGCCAGTCGAAGCCCTCGATCATGGGCTTGACGTCGTCCATCGACCGGCCGGTGGCCGGATTCACCGACGACCCCACCCCCGGGCACTCCGTGCCGAACAGGCAGCGGTCCACGCCCACCGTCTTGATCAGCAGGCGCAGCGCCTCTTCGGTATACAGCACCGTGTCGAAGTAGAGCTTTTCCATGCGATCCGTGAAGCGGTCACCTTCCGGCCGCCGCAGCGAGGGCGCCTGGAAGCGGCCCAGCTGATAGGGGATGGCGCCGCCGCCGTGGCTCACCACCACCTTCAGGTCGGGGAAGTCCTTGTAGACGTTGGAGTTCAGCAGGCCGAACACCGCCACCGTCTCTTCATTGATGAAGTGCAGCGAGTACGGCACCCGCTCGGAGCGCGAGCCCGTGCCGTGGATGTGCGCCGGCACGTCCAGCTCGCACAGCTTCTCGTACAGCGGATACCAGTAGCGGTCGCCCAGCGGCGGCGCTTCTTCCGAACCGTTCTCGAACGGATCGGGGTTCAGCAGGCAGCCGCCGAAGCCCAGTTCGCGGATGCAGCGCTCTAGCTCGGGCAGCACCCGTTCGACCGGTTCGCCCGCCACCTGGGGCAGGCCGGCCACGCCGGCGAAGGTCTCCGGGAAGAGCTGGGTCTGCCGGTAGATGATGTTGTTGCACTCTTCGGTGAACCAGTCGATGATCCGCGCCGGGCGCTCGGACTGCATCAACTGGAAAGGCCGGGGCGACACCAGTTGCAGGTCGGTGCCGTGTTTCTTCAGGTAGTCCAGGTGCCCCATCGGCCAGGTCTCGGCCTTGTTGGCGGCGGCCCGGATCTCGTCGTCCGTGACTTTCACCTTGCCGCGGCCGTGGCTGCCGCGGCTGGCGAGCAGGCTCGCCTTGTAGGCCCACAGTTCCGTGGGCGCGCTTACGTGGGCATGGCAATCGATGATCATGGGTGGGTCTCCTCCATCCTCGCTATAACACTCATACAGTATTATACATATCCACCGCGTTTGGACCAGAGCTCAGTGCCCGCCGCCCTCGTCCAGACCCATGGCTTCGCGATAGGCGCGCGCCACCGGCTCGGGCTGGCCGGCCTGAAAGACGTAGTCGTGCAGGTGCCGGCCGAATATCGGATGGGCCTTCAGTTCCGCCAGCGGCATGCCGCCGGTCAGGATCTCGCGAAAGGCCAGCGGCAGTTCCACCTTGTGGTTCCGCTCCGGATCGCGCAGCACCCCCTTGGGGTCGGCGCCCGCCGCCACGGCGTCCAGTTCCTCGAAGAATTTCTTGCGGATCATGGTGATGCCCCGGTCGCTGGCGCTGAGGTTCTCCAGGCTGCGGTCGGCGATCCGCCCCTGCCCCACCCATGCCACGAAGTCCTGGTTCATCACGTGCGACGAGATCCAGTCGCCGTTTTCGTCGCGGATGGGACCGTGCCAGGTGGGAATGGACGCCTGCACGTAGGGTTCGCTTTCACGGGGAACGCGGGTGTAGGACCAGCACACGCTAAGCGTATTCTCGTCGTCGATGGGTACGCGCCATTCGAAGTGGTCGCCCAGGAAGACGGCGTTGGGCCACAGGCACACGCGCCCCACCGCCCACATCGGATCCTCCTTCCTGCCATTGCCCCGGACGCGCCGGTACAGGAAACCGTGCTCGAATTCCTCGAAGCCGACTTCCTTGTGCGCGGGCGAATAGGGTTGCAGCACGCCCCGCTGGCGCAGGCTCCAGTTGTTGTGCATCCATTCGAAGTGCACCGGGTCGATGGAGTTCTCCTGGCACTGGAACCAGTTGCAGGGGATTTCCGAGATGACGATCTGGCGAAAGCCGTTGGGCCAGGAAAAGGCTTCCCAGTCCGGCAGGAGCGGCGCGGGCGCCGGCCCCATGTAGGCCCACAGGAGACCCGCCTTTTCATGTACGGGATAGGCCGTGATCCGGATGCGGTCCTTCATCCGGGCCTCGGGATGGGCGACGTCCTCGTAGGGCTGCTCCAGGCAGGCGCCGTCCGCGCCGAAACGCCAGCCGTGGTAGTTGCAGCGCAGCCCCTCGGACTCCACAAAGCCGTAGACGAGGTCCGCCCGGCGGTGGGGACAGTGGCGATCGACCAGCCCCCACTTGCCCTCCAGGTCGCGATAAAGCACCAGGTCTTCGCCGAACAGACGCATCGGCTTGGTGGCGCGGCGCTCGAACTCCGTGACGCCCGCGACCGGCATCCAGTAGCGCCGCAGCAGGTCCCCCATGGGCGTGCCCCGTCCCACGCGGGTCAGCAACTCGTTCTTCTCTTGGTTCAGCATGATCAGCCAGTGTCTAAGGATCGAAAGGAAGAGCGCGAGGCTCCTTGGCCTATCTATATTATATATCATACTTAAATCCGACAAGGCATGGCACCCTATAATGCGGTCCACCGCCATCACGCTTTGCGCTCAAAGGAACCGGATTGGCCAGCAAGTCCCTTTCTTCGCCCCCGTCGTGGGCAGCCGTCCCCAACGCCACGCTGTCGGGCGGCATCGTGGCGCAGATACGGGCGGCGGTCCTGAGCCGGGAAATCGTCGCCGGGCAGTTCCTGGGCAGCGAAGCCGCGCTGTCCGAGCAGTTCGGCGTCAGCCGCATGGCGGCGCGCGATGCCCTGCGCACCCTGGAAGGCCTCGGCATCGTCGAGATCCGCATGGGCGCACGCGGCGGCGTCTGGGTCGCCCAGGGCAACCCGGACCGGCTGGCCGACGCGCTGGCCATCCATCTGAAGCTCATCGGCATCACCTCGGGCGAAGTGTTCGACGCCCAGATGGCGATCGAGGAAATGGCCGCCAGGCTGGCCGCCGAACGGCGCGACGAGGCCGACCTGGAACATCTGCGCGCCGTCCTGGCCGAGCTGTCTGCGCTGAAAAATGAACTCGACCGCTTCGCCGATGCGGCCATGCGTTTTCACGAAGCCATCGTGCGCGCCTCCCACAGCCGCATCCTGCTGGCCCAGTTCCATGCCTTGAGCTTCGTGCTCGAACCGGTGCTGCGCCCCAACCTCACCTCGGCCTCGGCGGTCCGCATCGTGCGCCACCACAAGCTGCTGCTCGAGGCCATCGAGTCCGGCGACGGCCTGGAGGCGGCCCGGCTCATGCAAGAACGGCTGGCCTACCAGCGCGCCAGGACGCTGTCCCAGGAAGCGGATCCCGCCTCGCGCGGGGACTGACGCCCCCACTTTTTTTAGGACCCGGCCCGCCGCCTTTGATCAAAGGCGGCGGGCGCCGTCACGTGCGAAGCATGCTTTCTCTTTTCAAGATTTATATATATTATATATTATAGATAGAGCCCGGCGCACAGAAAGCCGGTCCCACCCCAATATGGAGACAGCCATGGTTCACGCGTTCCCGTTCTCAGCCGGACTGCCGCTCGCGGTCGGGCTGCTCGTCTGTTGCACCGGCGTCCAGGCGCAGCCCGACCCGGCCGCCCCGTCGCCCTACCCCCGCCGCGCGATCAAGATCGTCGTGCCCTACAGCCCGGGCACGAGCGCCGACGCCATTGCCCGCCGCGCGGCCGAACAACTGTCGCAGCGGCTGGGGCAGAACACCTACGTCGAGAACCGCTCGGGCGCCAGCGGCATCATCGGCACGGCCTATGCCGCCGGCGCCGCGCCGGACGGCCACACGCTGATGGTCGGCCCCACCACGCTGGTCATCACGCCCGCTTTCCGCCCCACCCCCTACGATCCGGTCAAGAGCTTCGTACCCGTGGGCCAGATCGCCGAAAGCGCCCAGGTCGTCGTTACCGGCGCGAACACGCCCGCCGGCAACTTCAAGGAACTGGTGGCCCTGCTCAAGGCCCGTCCCGACGATGCGTCCTATGCCTCGCCGGGCATCGCGTCCACCGCCCACCTGTATACGACCGTGCTGCAGAACATGGTGGGGGTGAAGATGCGCCACATCCCCGCCAGCGGCCTGAACACCGCGCTCATGGACGTGGTCCAGGGCAGCGTGACCATGATGATCGCGCCCATCGAGGCGGCGCGGCCGCTGGTTGCCTCGGGCAAGCTCAAGGCCATCGCGCAGACGGGCGGCGCGCGCTCGCCGCTGATGGCCGACGTGCCCACGCTGGAGGAACTGGGCTATCCCGGCTACCGGCTGGCGGTCTGGGTCGGGCTGTACGCGCCGGCGGGCACGCCGGCGCCTGTCGTGGCGCGGCTCAACCGCGAATTGAAGGCCATCTTCGATGCACCGGCCATGCGCACCGCGCTGGCCGATACGGGCTTCAACGTGGCCCTGGGCTCGCCCGAGGACCTGGGCCGCCTTACCCGTTCCGAATTCGATCGCTGGAAGCAGGTCATCAAGGCCGAAGGCATCAGCCCGGAATAATCCACGTCTCGTGGGAGGCTCGTCAGGCCGCGCGGGCCGCCTCGGCAGGCTCGCCCTGCCCGGGCTCGCCGCGGTGGATGAAGGCCGGCGACAAATCCCCGAAGCGGCGGCAGCCGATCTGCGCCAGCGTCGTCCGTACCTCGTCGGCCAGTACCGCATGCGCCTTGGCCACGCCGGCGGCGCCGAATGCCGCCGCGCCGAAGATGGGCGCGCGCCCGCAGAAGGCCATCGTGGCCCCCAGTGCGCCGGCCTTGACGATGTCCTCGCCGCCGCGCACGCCGCTGTCGAACAGCACCGGCAGCGTCCCCACCGCCTCCCGCACCGCCGGCAGCACCGCGATGGTGGCCGGCGCGGATTCGAGCTGCCGGCCGCCGTGGTTGGACACCCAGACGGCATCGGCGCCCTCCCGGGCCGCGCGCGAAGCATCGCCGGCATCCAGGATGCCCTTGACCACCAGCGGGCCCTTCCACTTCCGGCGCAGCATGGCGATGTCGCCCCAACTCACGCCGCCGCGCGACTGCGCCTTCATGAAGGCGGCCACCCGGTGGATGTCGCCGCCTTCCACGTAGCGCGAATAATTCATCAGATTGGGCATGCCGGCGCGCGCCGTGCGCAAGGCCCAGCGCGGATGCCGCGCCACGTCCAGCACGAAGCGCGGATGCGGCTGGAACGGCTGCTCGAAGCGCTCGCGGATGGAACCGTTGCGCCGCGAGCGCACCGGCGTGTCCACGGTCACGACCAGGACCTCGATGCCCGCCGCCGCAACCCGGTCCAGCAGCGCGAAGTTCAGTTCATCGTCGCGCAGCATATAGAGCTGGAACCAGCAACTGTCGGGCGCGCGCCCGGCCAGTTCCTCCAATTCGGTCGACGCGGCCGTGCTGATCACATAGGGCAGCGATTCGCGCTGGGCCGTCTCGGCCAGCATGAGATCGCAGCCGGCCCAGGCCAGGTTGGCCATGCCGACCGGCGCGAAGCCGAAGGGCTGCGCATAGGCGCGGCCGAACAGCCGCACGCTCGTGTCCACGCGCCCCGTCGCCATGCCGCGCGGGGCGAACAGCAGGCGCGCCAGCGCTTCCTCGTTGCGGCGCACCCCGGCGTCGTTGCCGGCGCCGCCGGCCAGAAAGGTGTAGGCGAATCGCGGGATCCGCGCCAGCGCGGCACGCCGCAGGTCGTCGATGCACGACACCGACTCGATATGCATGGCTGTCCCCTGCCTTGACTTGGATTCTTAATTACGCATACTGTATTACTATATACATAATGGTGCAAGCCTTGCGCCACTCGTCCACCCAAGGAGACCCTCATGAAACTCATCGGCTTTCCCCCCTCGCCCTATACCGCCCGCGTCATGCTGTTCGCGCGGCTCAAGGGCCTGGACCTGACCCGCGAATCGCCCCCCGGCGGCCTGCATTCGCCGGAGTTCAAGGCCATCAACCCGATCGGCAAGATACCGGTGCTGCAAACGGACGACGGCCAGTCGCTGCCCGAATCGAGCGTCATCTGCGACTACCTGGAAGACCTGCATCCGGAGCGCCCGGGGCTGCCGGGCACGCCGCGGGACAAGGCGCGGGCCCGTCTCATCGCCCGCGTCTACGACCTGTATGCCGCGGCGCACAGCACCACGCTGATGCGACAGGTGGGCGTGGCCGACGCCGACCTGAAGGCCCGTGCGGCGGCGCTCGAAGGCCTGGCGGCGGGGCTGGCCCACGTCGAACGCCACATGGCCGATGCGCCCTATGCCGCCGGCAGCCAGCCGTCCCTGGCCGACTGCGCGCTGCTGCCGCCCATGGTCCAGATCCGCCGCGTGGCCGCGCCCATGTTCGGACTCGCGGATCCGACCGCGGGCACGGGCCGGATCGCGCGCTGGTGGAAAACCATGGAATCGGACCCGGTGTTCGCGGAGTTCGCGGCCAGCTACGACAAGGCGGTGCAGGGCCTGGTGGAGAAGCGGCTGGCGGGCGCCTGAAGCCGGCGGGGCGGCGTTCCCGCCCCGTTCAAAGATCCAGGACCAGGCGCTCGCCCTTGCAGCCGGAGCAGCAGACCATGATGCTCCGGTTGCTGGCCTTCTCCGCCCGGGTCAGGACCAGGTCGCGATGCTCCGGCACGCCCTCCAGCACCGCCACCTCGCAACTGCCGCACACGCCTTCCAGGCACGAATGGCCCACGTCCACGCCCGCGCCAAGCAAGGCGTCGAGGATGGAGGAACCCGCCGGCACCGCCACGTCGCGGCCGGCCTTCGCCAGATGGACCGTGAATCCCCCCCGCGCCGGTGCCGGCGCGGCGTCGGCGCCGAAGTGCTCCAGATGGACGCAGCCCGCATCGCGGCACGCGGTGGCCGCTTCGAAGGCGCGCAGCATGCCGGCGGGACCGCAGCAATAGAAATGCGCATCCGGCGCCGCCGCGGATACGATGGCGGCAAGATCCAGCATCCGCGCGCCCGGCTCCTGGTCGAAGTTGACGTGCACGCGCCGCCGGGCCTGCGGCGGCAATTGCTCCAACCGGTCCAGCAGCGCCGCGTGCTGCCGGGTCCGAGCGCTGTAGTGGAGTTCCCACGAGCGGCCCAGGCGTTCGAGCTTCTGGACCATGGACCACAGCGGCGTGATGCCTATGCCTCCGGCGATCATGACCGAATGCCTGGCGCCTTCGTCCAGCGCGAAGTGGTTGCGCGGCGCGCTGATCGCCAGGCTGTCGCCGACCTTCAAGGCTTCGTGCATGTAGCGCGATCCGCCCCGGCCAGCGGGATCCTTGTTCACGGCGATGACGTAGCGCCCGCGCTCGGCATCGTCGTTGAGCAGGGAATAGCTGCGCACCATGCCGTCCCGCAGGTGGACGTCGACATGGGCGCCCGCGGTGAAGGGCGGCAGTTCCGCGCCGCCCTCGTGCGGCAGCGGCCGCAGCTCGTACGAAAGAATGCCCCGCGCCTCGTAGCGGATGGCGCGGATGTGCACGTGGAGGCTGGCGCTCACGATACCGGCCCCCGGGGTCAGGCGCCGATCACGTTCAGCAGCGCATGGCGCTTTTCCTTCCTGACCACCTCCAGCGCGCGCTTGAGCGCGGGGACCAGGTCTTCGCGGCGCGTCACGCGCTCGGACCAGCCGCCGGAGGCCTCGGCGTACTTCTCGAAGTCCGGCACCGGGTCCAGCGACGACAGCGGACCGGTCTTGGTCTCGTGCTCTTCCGCATAGCGGGCGGCATGCGTGCCCGGATAGACCGTGAGCGTCGATCGATACACGGCTTCCCAGCGGGCATTGTTGAATACCACGGTCAACACCGGCAGCTTGTGCGCCGCCGCCGCGTGGTGGCAGGCGGCGGGATTGGCGAAGATGTACGCGCCATCGCCCACCACGCAGATGACGGTCTTGTCGGGTGCCGCCTGCTGCGCGCCCAGCGCGGCGGGCAGGCCCCAGCCCAGGCCGGCGGCGGACGGATTGCCGAAGTAGGTGCCGGGCTCGTCGAAGCACATCTGCGGCCGGATGGCCGAATACTCGTTGACGAGGATCGCGTCCTGCGGACGCACCTCGTCCAGGCAGTGTGTCAGGAACAGCTTGGTGATGGGGCCGTCCTTGGCCAGCACGCGCTGCATCACGCCGGCCGCGGCCTGCCGCGTGGCGGCGGCCGACGCTTCCAGGGCGGCACGGCGGGCGGCCGCGCCGTCGGCCGCGCCCAGTTCTTCCAGCGCGGCATGCAGCGCCTCGATCAATGCGCGGGCGTTGGTCGTCAGCGTCAGATCGGAGCGGAAGCTGCGCACCGCATAGCGGTTGAACAGCGGATCGGTGCCGGCATGGGCGACGAAGGCCTCGTCGCGCGGCCGCGTCTTGCCCGGGATCCAGGGCACGTCGGTCTCCAGGAACAGCAGCGCGTCAGCCTGGGCGAAGACCGCGTCCGCATCGTGTCCCAGGTGCAGCGCGTGGCTGGACGGGAAATTGGTGTGGCGAGCCTTGGCCTCGGCCACGCCCACGCCGAATCGTTCGGCCAGCTTGACCAGCAGGCCCACGGTTTCCGGATCCGCGCCGCTGGCGGTGGTGACGATGACCGGATGGCTGGCCGCGGCGATCCGCCGGGCGAGTTCGCGCACGGCCTGGGCATCCGGATGGGGCGGCGCGGGAATGGCCACGGGCTTGGACGGCCGGAAGCCGTCCACTTCCTGGGCCAGGATCTCGCGCGGCAGCATCAGATAGACGGGTCCGCGCGGCTCGGTCATGCTGATGCCGATGGCGCGGTCGACCACCTGCTCCATGTTGCAGCCGTCCCGCAGTTCATAGTCCCACTTCACCAGCTCGCGCACCATGCCGCCCTGGTCGAGCATCTCCTGCGCCCAGTGGATTTCGCCGTTGCGCGAACCGCGCTTGCCGTCCTGGAACAGCGGCGTGCGCCCGGCCGTGAACAGCATCGGGACCTGGCTGCGCGAGGCGTTCATGATCCCGCACACCGCGTTGGCCGCGCCCACGCTGACGTGCAGCATCACGACCTGGGGCTTCTGCGAAATCATGTAGTAGCCGTGTGCCATGCCCACGGCCAGGTTCTCGTGCGTACACAGCACGGGCGTCGGGAAAGCGATGCCGGACTGGTCCGCGCGGGCGTAGGCCTCGACGATGGATACCGTATCGGTGCCCGCGCCGACGTAGAAGTAGTCGATACCGCGTTGCTTGAGCAGCGCGAGGTAGGACTCGCCTACCGATTGCGCCGGAATGACTTCGCCGCCCTGGGGGGCGGCATTCGCTTGGTCTTGTCTCATCTTGATCCCTGGCTTCGAGTGAATGGTCGTGATCTGCATTTGCACTAACTGTAATACCATTATATAGATTAAGTCTATAATCCTGACCAGGGATTTCCCGAGGAACATCGCCAGACATGCTCGTGCGCCACGACTGTCCGTGCCGTTCCAACTTGACACGAACGCCCTAACACGCATACTGTATGTTAAATAGCAGACTTGATTCACCGACAATGAACGACTTGCAGGCAGCCCCGCATGGTGGTCGCCGGATGCAGAGGGAGACGACACATGCTTAGCGA
The DNA here is from genome assembly GCF_003854895.1 of Pigmentiphaga sp. H8. Lineage (NCBI taxonomy): Bacteria > Pseudomonadati > Pseudomonadota > Betaproteobacteria > Burkholderiales > Alcaligenaceae > Pigmentiphaga > Pigmentiphaga sp. H8. The sequence continues at coordinate 4,924,004 of NZ_CP033966.1, forward strand.
AGCGAAGAACCGCCAATTGACCCAGGTAGGGCCCGGCACCCCCATGGGAGAATTGCTGAGGCGCTACTGGCACCCCATCGCGGCGGCCAGCGAATTCGACAAGATGGACACCAAGCCCATCCGGCTGCTGGGGGAAGACCTCGTCCTGTACAAGGACCTGGGCGGCAACTTCGGCCTGATCGACCGCCGCTGCGCCCATCGGCGCGCGGACCTGTCCTATGGCTTCGTCGAACAGTCGGGCCTGCGCTGCAACTACCACGGCTGGCTGTTCGACCGCGACGGACGCTGTACCGAGCAACCCTACGAGGACATCGCTGCGCCGCACGCGCGCATGAAGGAACGCCTGCGCATCACCGCCTATCCCGTGGAGCAGAAGGCCGGCATGCTGTGGGCCTATCTCGGCCCGCAGCCCGCGCCGCTGGTTCCCAACTGGGAACCCTTCACCTGGAAGAATGGCTTCGCCCAGATCGTCATCTCCGAGATTCCCTGCAACTGGCTGCAATGCCAGGAGAATTCGATCGACCCCGTGCACTTCGAATGGATGCACTCGAACTGGAGCATCCGCCTGAAAGGCGAGACCGGCCCCTACGCCCCCACGCACGTCAAGGTGGACTTCGAGGAATTCGACTACGGCATCATCTACAAGCGCCTGCGCGAGGACACCAGCGAACGCCATCCGCTGTGGACCGTGGGCCGTGTCTGCCTGTGGCCGCAGGCCTTCTGCCTGGGCGACCACATCGAGTGGCGCATTCCCATCGACGACGAGAACACGCTCAGCATCGCCTGGGCGTTCTCGCGCGTGCCCAAGGAACAGGAACCCTATGAACAAGGCCCCATCCCGGCCTGGCACGGGCCCGTGGTGGACCCCGACACCGGCCGCTGGATCTCCAGCCACGTCATGAACCAGGACTTCGTGGCCTGGGTCGGACAAGGCACCGTGGCCGACCGCACCAAGGAAAACCTGGCCTCCAGCGACCGCGGCATCGCCATGCTGCGCAAGCGCTTCGGCGAGGACATGGACGCCGTCGCCGACGGACGCGATCCCAGCGGTCTGATCCGCGATCCGGCCGCCAACGAATGCGTCGAACTGCCCATCGCCGGACGCCACCTGTTCACCGAAGGCCTGACCCGCGAACAACTGCTGGCGCATCCGATACTCGGCAAGCACCTGGCCGACTATCCGTTCCAGGCCGGCCAGCCGGACGAGGTCAAGGCCGCGTACCGCCAGGCAATGGGCCTGCGCGACGAGGACGTCCAGGCACACTAGCCTGCTCGCGCGCCCGCCAGCAAAAACCCGGCATGCCGGGTTTTTCTTCGTTGACACTCCTTTCTTTTGCTCATACAGTATGCGCAAAACAATAACACGCATACAGTAATATCAAAAAGGAGGAGACAACGATGAAACTGGATCGTCGCCGTAACGGCAATCGCCTGCATCTGTCCTGTACCGTGGCCGCCCTTGCCGCGGCATGCATCGGCCAGGCGCACGCCCAGGCAGGAGGTGGCAGCGGAGTTCAGATCTACGGCAAGGCCTCGGTGGGCCTGGACATGTACAAGGCGGCCGGCGCCACCGCCGGCCCCGCCTCGGACATTCCCCGCGTGCGCCGCCTGTACGACTCGGGTTCGCGGCTGGGCTTCCGGGGCACGGAATCGCTGGGCAACGGATTAAGCGCGCACTTCGTCATCGAAGGCGGCTTCAACATGGACAACGGCGGCAACATCGGCCCCAACGGCAAGCCGAACACGTCCACCGGCACCCTGGGGTCGCGCACCACCTACGTCGGCCTGAAGAGCGACGCGCTGGGCACGCTGCGCTTCGGCCGGCAAGACCTGTTCTGGACCAGCCCCTACATCAACCAGACCGGCTCGGACTGGGTTTCCAGCGGCTTCGGCGTGCAGAGCGGGGGAATCGGACGCGGCATGGCGGTGGGCGTGGTCCGCGTGAACGATGCCGTCAAATACATATCTCCCCGCCTGTTCGGCCTGTTCGAGGTCATCGTGGGAGCCTCGAGCACCCACCGCGAGACGATCAACGCGACCACCAGGAACAACGGTTCGCTCTGGGCCCTGACCCTGCAAGGCACGAAAGGCCCCTTCGGGTACGGCTACGACTACGCGCGCAATCGCGGCAACGAACTGACCACGCCCAGCGGGGCGCTGCCTGCCGGCACCCAGGGCCAGAGCGAAGGTCACAAGCTGAGGCTGCGCTACTCCTACTCGGATACGGGCCAGGTCAGCCTGATCCTGCTGCAAAGCCAGATCACCAACGGCGGCGCGTCGCTCAATGTCGGCGCCACCGCCGACCCCAGCGCCCACAAGCTGCGACAGCGCGGCCTGGTCCTGGGCATGTCGCAGTATTTCGGCCAAGGCAAGCGCTACCACTTCATCGCCGAGTACATGCACCTGGCCAACATCAGCGGCTGCAACGTGGCCTCGCGCTGCGACGACACGGGCGCCCACGGCTACCTGCTGGCCTTCCGCTACCTCCTGTCCAAACGCACCAACCTGTACGTCAACTACCAGAAGATCCTGAACGACAGGAACTACAACCTGGACTGGAACGGCAACAGCATGAGTTCCGCGCCGTCCGGACTGCCGGTGGGGGCCGACCCGCAGCTCGTGGGCATAGGCATCATGCACCGGTTCTGAGGCCGGCGGCGGCGCAATGGAAAAAAGGCCGCCGGGGTTCGCGCCCCGGCGGCCTTCTTCGTTTCCCGCTCACACCATGTACAGGTCCAGGACCGTGGGGATGAAGTCGTTCATCAGCGTGATCTTCTTGCGGGCGATCTTCCAGCCCTCGTCCACGCGCTGCAGCCGGTGCTCGTACGATCCGAAGTAGACGTGCTGCGACTTGTACTTGGGATTGTAGACATGCGAGGTCCAGCTCGAGCGCAGGTCCATCGTGTCGTCGCCGGCCTGCTCGACGATGACGTTGGACACCGCATGGGCCGTGCGGGCCAGTGGCATCGAGGCGACCGAAAGGTTCGAGCTCAGGCGCCAGACGCGGTCCACCAGCGCATTGCGCGACGCGCAGTAGACCAGCGACAGTTCGGTCTCGGGGTTCTCCGTGGGCTGATGTTCGCTCTTCCAGGCCGGGATCCAGTAGACCGCGTCGCTGGTGTACAGGTCGACCCATTCGTCGAAGCGCTGCCGGTCCAGCAGGTGGGCCTCGCGGTACAGGTATTCCGCCGCGTGGGCAGGCGTCAGGGCTTGGTTCATCGTACGGTCTCCACGAGGCGGGCGGATGCGGGTGCGGGCTGGCTGCGTGCGGCGGCCTCGTCGGCGCGCTGGCCCGCCTGCAGCAAGGCCCGCCAGGAACGGTAATAGGTGTGGAAGATGGTCTCGTCGCCCAGTTCCACGCCGCCGATGACCGACGACAAGGCCTTGACGCCCAGCCGGTCGATGAACGGATCGCCGTCGGGACCGGCTAGCATCATGCCGCGCGCGTGGCCTTGCAGCCAGGGGGAGACCGGATTCAGGTGGCCGTCCTGGCAGTCTTCATAGTTGATGGTGTCGTCGGGCGTGGCCAGGCCGCTGGGATTGAAGAAGTCCTCGTATTGCCGGATGCGCTGGGCCCGCGCCGCGGCGCTTTCGCCGACCGGCGCTATGCAATAGGTCAGCATCTCGGTCCTGTCGACCGAGATCGGGCGAATGATGCGCAGTTGGCTGGAGGCGTTCTCGGCTACCTGCACATTGGGAAACAGCGTCAGGTTGCGGGTGTTGAACATCCAGTCCCGCCGGGCTTCGCCGAACCGTTCCTTGAGTTCCTCCGCGCGCTCGAACAGGGGATGGCTGTCGTTGACGGTGCGCCGGTTCCAGTTCAGGTTGTGGCCGTGCTCGAACGATGTGGAGCCGCCGGCGATGTGCTCGAGCCCGTCGGCCGGAAACTGCATGGCCTTGCGCCCGCCCCGCCCCCGCACGTTGGCGCGCACGGTGCCTTCCCAGCCTTTCTCGGCGCGCCGGTCCAGCACCTTGAGATAGGACGGGTGGGTGGAGGTGAAGTGATACTGGTCCGAGCAGTTCTCCAGTTGCAGCTTCCAGTTGCCTTCGAAGGTGAAGCCGACCACCCCCGGCACCAGCTCCAGACCCTGCGGACTGGTATCGACGGCGATGTCGATGAAGGTCCTGGCCTCGCCCAGGTATTCGGACAGCGGCAGGACGTCGGCGGACAGGGCACCGAACATGAAGCCCCGGTAGACCTCGAAGCGCGGCAGCGCCGCCAGATCGTGGCTGTCGTTGTCGAAGGCGGGGCTGTACTGGCCGTCGTCCTTGAACTTCAGCCCGCGTATCCGGCCCGCGCTGTCGAACGACCAGCTGTGGTACTGGCAGACGTGGATCTTGCGATTGCCCTGCGCGAGGTGGCACAGCCTGGCCCCCTTGTGCGGACAGCTGTTGATGAAGGCATTCAGGTTTCCTTCCCCGTCGCGCATGACGACGACCGGATGGCGGCCCACCGTCGTCGTCATGTAGTCATGGGGATGGGGGACTTGCGAGTCCAGGCCCAGAAAAACCCAGTTCCGCTCGAAGATGTACTTCATTTCCATCTCGAAGATCTCGGGGTCGCTGAACACGCTGCGGTGCAGGCGGAAGACGCCGTCCTCGGGACGGTCGTCCACCAACGAAGCAATGTCTTTCTTGCTCATGTCTCTCTCCTACCGGGGGTTTGCTTATTTGGTATTACCAAATAATTAGTATAATGGTATATCTGTATAAAACGATTGGCAACCGGAAGAGAGGAGCAAAGCAATGGCATACAACGTGGTCATCTCGGCCCGCCTGGGGCCTTACGAAAGCCTGGCCGACCTGCTGGCATCGGCCGGCTGCGCGGTCAGCCGGCTGCCGGTGGAGGCGCAGCACTGGACCCCGGAACTCATGGCCCGTTTCTGTCCCGAAGCCGACGCCTACGTCGGCATGTTCAACGGCATCCGCATTCCGGCCGAAGTGCTGGAGGCATCGCCCCGGCTGAAGGTGGTCACCTCCCCCATCATCGGCACCGAACACATAGACGTCGCCCGGGCCACCGAACTCGGCATCGTGGTAGCGCACGGTGCCGCGGCCGAGAACTTCGTCGGCATGGCCGAGGCGTCGGTCATGCTGATCGCGGCGCTGCGCAAGCGGCTGCTGGCGAAGATGCGCACGCTGGCCGACGGCGTCTGGCGCCCCGCGCCCCTGGGCAGCATGGTGCATGGCTCCACGGTTGGCCTGGTGGGCTTCGGCAATATCGGCCGCACCGTTGCCCGGATGCTGGCCCCCTGGGGCTGCCGCATCCTCGTCGCCGACCCCTACGTGCAGGCCGACGTGGTCCGGGACCACGGCGCCGAACTGGTATCGCTGGACACCTTGCTGGCGGAGTCCGATACCACCGTCGTCCTGGTCACGCTGACCCGGGAAACCCATCACCTGATCGACGCGGCCGCGATCGCGAAGATGAAGGCCGGCGCGAGCCTGATCAACGTCGGCCGCGGCGGCTGCGTGGACGAAGCGGCGCTGCTGGCCGCGCTGGAATCGGGCCGGCTGTCGGGCGCAGCCATCGACACCTGGGAGACCGAGCCGCTGCCGGCGGACGACGCGCTGCGCCGGCATCCCGCGGTGATAGGCACCGGCCACGTCGTCGGCCATTCGGAAGAGCTGTATGCCCGCATGCCGGGGGTCGCGCTGGAGAACACCCTGCGCGCGCTGCGGGGGGAAACGCCGCTGCACGTGCGCAACCCCGAGGCGCTGCCGCGCTGGCGCGAGCGCCTGGCGGCGCTGGCCTGAACACGGCGCGCTCCGGACCCCGTCCGGAGCGCCGGCGGATCAGGCCGCCGCCGGCGTGCGGTCCCGCAGGAACGCGTGCGCCGCATCCTCGATGACCGTTCCGTCGAAATAGGCCGGGTTCATCGACAGCATCATTTCCGCGCAGTTGTCGAAGGTCAGCGCCTTGAAGTCCTCTTCCGTGATCAGCTCGGCCTGGATCAGGTTGTAGGCTTCGGACAGGATGCTGCGCGCGTCCATCACGTCCCAGTGTCCGATGTCGGAACCGAACATGGCCTTGAGCGTGGCGCCCACCGGATTCAGGCGCCGGTTGAACGCCACCGACAGCATCCGGTCGTCGGCCTCGCAGCCGAAATAGAAGTTGTCGCAGAACAGCCGGCGCAGGTCGCGCACCTCGGTCATGCCGGCCGCGCCGAATTCATCGAACAGCGCCGGCCGCCCCGGCCGGGCCAGCCCGTGGTGCGGGTTCTGCAGGAAGCGTTCGGCCGTGTGGCGCGCGTCGCCGAACTTCTCGAACAACTCGGCCATCAGCGCGATGTCCAGCTTGTCCGGGTCCAGGCTGCTTTGCAGATAGCGCACGTTGCGCTTCTCCCAATGCTCGACGATGTCGTTCAGCAAGGTCAGCGCCCAGCCCGCTCCGCACTCCAGGAAACCGAACTTCAAGGTCGGAAAGCGGTTCGTCACGCCGCCCAGGAACAGCGAGCGACAGAAGTACTCGGATCCCGACGCGAAGCTGCCCAGGTGGTTGAAAACGTAGTTCGTGGGCGAGTTGCGCGTACGGGCGCCATGGGCCGAGGTGTGGCACAGCGGCGCCACGCCCAGCTCGACGCAACGGCGCCAGAACGGGTCGTAGTCGTGCGGGCTGTCCATGGCGATGGACGTCACCTTCTGCGCGTGCGCCGCCAGGTCCGGCGCGGCCGCGGCAACGTCGGGATGCGGCGTGCGGATCTCCGTGCCTATCATCACCGCCTTGTGTCCCAGCTCGAGCACCGCGTGATCCAGCTCGCGTATGGCTTCCTCGGGCGTGTAGGTGGGAATGACGGCCACCGGGCGGATGCGGTCGCCCACGTCCCTGAACATGTCCGCGTACATGGTGTTGAGCGCGCGGCAGCGGACCTGGCGCAGCTCGTCGTCGGGGATGTACAGGCCGCCTATGCCGTTGGTCGTCAGCATGTGGGCGAAGTCCAGCCCCGCGCGGTCCATCTGCGAGCGGAAGTACTTGGGCAGCATGGCCATGGCGCGGTCGCTGGTGTTCCTGCCCGACGGCGCGCCCCACCACAGCCCCTTGGTGGCGTTGTCGGAAAACGCCGGCCCCTTGCGGCCGCGCTGGCGCGACCGCTCCATCAGCTCGGCGCCGCCGATCTCCTTGACGTAGTCGTTCAGCACGAACTCGCACTCGATGATGTGCGCGTCGCTGTCGATGATGGGATGGCGGACCTTGGCCCGCACCTGGTCTCCCGGATAGTCTGCGAATCCTGACACGATGCTCTCCTCTTCACGGATGTTCTCTTGCGTCTTACAAACACGCATACTGTTTTACCATGCTACCATATGCAAAAAAGAAAGCCCATCGATAACCGACGAGAAGGTGGAACATGCAAGCGCGTATTGCGGCAGTGGAGACCGACGCGGACCAGGCGCTGTCCTGGCATCCGGTATGCGGCGCGGACGACCTGGAAAGCGGCGGAGTGCTGCACGTGGAAACGGGAGGGCTGGAACTGGCGCTCTTTCGTCTTGACGACGGCTATCACGCCACGTCGGACATCTGTACGCACATGCGTTCGCGCCTGTCCGACGGCTACGTCAAGGATGGCACCGTCCAGTGCCCGCTGCACTTCGGCAGGTTCGACATCCGGACCGGGCAGGCGCTGTCCGCTCCCTGCAAGAAAGGCGTGCGGACCTTCGCCACGAAAGTCGACGGCGGCCGGGTCTGGGTGGGGATGTAGGCGGAGGGATCAGGCCCGGCGCGCGCGGCGCGGTGCCGGTGCGGGCGCCGGGGCGGCCTGCGGTTCGGGTTCCAGCCAATAGGCGCCGGTCAGGTCCAGCGTGGCCGTGCGGATGTGGGCCAGGCGCGCGGCCATCTCGTTGCGCGCCGCCACCGCGTCTCGCGCACGGAAATGCGCCAGCATCTTCTGGGCGAATGCCACCGTGCGCTCGGCCCGGTCCTGGCGCGCGTGCAGACTGTAGTTCGATTGCAGGATCTGCCGGATGGCCAGGAACTGCGCGGACAGCGCGCGGTTCTTGGAGGCCTGCACCACCAGGGCGTGGAAATCCATCGCCAGGCCGGTGAACACTTCCGGCTCGTTCATCGAGGCGTGCAGGCGCGCCACGAATTCCTCGAGCCGCGCCAGGTCGTCAGGGCCGGCATGCAGCACGGCAAGCCCGGTGGCCTGGATCTCGATGGCCGCCTGGGCATCGACCATCTCCAGTTCCGTCACCCCCATCATCCGCAACTGGATGGACAGCAGATCGGCGTAGTGGGAGATATTGCCGGCGGCGATCCAGGCGCCACCGGCCTTGCCGGTGCGCACCTCGATCAGGCCGATGGCCACCAGCGAGCGCAGCGTGTCCCGGATGGCGACCCGCGAAACGCCGAACTGCTCGGCCAGCGAACGCTCGCTGCCCAGGTAGTCGCCCGTCTTGAGCCGGCCGGCCAGGAAGGAATCGCGGATCTGCTGGATAAGCTGGTTGGACAGCGTCTCGATGTGGACCGGTTCCCACGCGGGCGTGGCCGATGCAGTTTCGGCGCCTGCGCGGCCTTGCCTGGCGCGCTTGGAATCGGTCATGAGGCGGAGCATGGGGAAAATGGATGCAAAATTGTACACGCCGGCCGCGGGGCCCTGCCCCGCTCCCGGCTTGCGTTTCCCCGTCAGCCGGCGCGGGCCACCTTGACGACCTGCGCCTCCATGTAGCCCTTCAGGCCCAGTTCCGAATATTCCCGCCCGAGGCCCGATTCCTTGCAGCCGCCGAAGGGCACGCCGGGCTCGGTGCCCACGTGCTGGTTGACCCAGGTCGTCCCGGCTTCCAGCCGCGAGGCCAGCGCTTCGCCGCGCACCAGGTCGTTGGTCCATATCGAACCGCCCAGGCCGAAGCGCGTATCGTTGGCGCGCCGGATGGCGTCGTCGACGTCGGTGTAGCGGATCACGGGCAGCACCGGACCGAAGGGTTCCTCGTCCACCAGGCGGGTGCCCTCGGCGATGTCGGCGACGATGGTGGGCTCGATGAAGTAGCCCGGTCCCGGCCGCGCGTTGCCGCCCGCCAGGATGCGCGCCCCGGTTCCCTTGGTGTCTTCCAGGATGCCGAGCACCCGCTCGTACTGCATCTTGTTCTGCACCGGTCCCATCGTCACGTCCGGATCGAAACCGTCGCCGACGCGGACCTTCCCGGCCAGGGCCGCCAGTTCGGCGCACATGTCATCGTAAATGCTGTCATGCACGTACAGGCGCTTGATGGCCATGCAGACCTGGCCGCTGTTGACGAAGGCGGCCTGGAAGATGCGGGGCGCGATCTCGGCCGGCTTGACGTCCTCCAGCACGATGGCCGCGTCGTTGCCGCCCAGCTCCAGCGTCACCCGCTTGAGCGTGCCGGCGGCGCTGGCCAGCACGCGCTTGCCGGTGGCCACCGATCCGGTGAACGAGATCTTGTCGATGCCGGGGTGCTCGGTAATCCACTGGCCGAGGTCATTGCCGCCCGCCACCACGTTCAGCACGCCCGGAGGCAGCACGCGCTGGGCCAGCTCGCCCAGCTTGAGCGTCGTCAGCGGCGTATACGGCGAAGGCTTGACGACCACGGTATCGCCCACATACAGGGCCTGCGTGATCTTGGGCACGGCCAGCACGATGGGCACGTTCCAGGGCGTGATCGCACCGACCACGCCCAGCGGGCGGTAGTGCAGTTCGGTGCGCCCCTGCGCGTCGTCCCGGAACACTTCCGGCTTGATCTCGATGCGCGACAGCAGATCGAACTGCGCCACCGCGCGGTTCAGTTCCTCCCGGGCGCGCGCGAGCGGCTTGCCTTGTTCCGAGGTCAGGAGAGGAGCCAGCTCCTCGATCGACTCCTTCAGGGCCTGTCCGAGCTTGAGCAGGTATTCGCGGCGCTGGGCGAACGACAGTTCGCGCCAGGGCACGAACGCCCGTCGCGCCGCCGCGACCGCGCTGTCGAGCTGCGCGCGCGAGGCGTCGGGACAGCGGGCGAAGGGCTGGCCCGTGGAAGGATTGACGACGTCGAAGTGCGCGCCGCTGCTTTCCGGCTTGCCGTCGATGGTATGGAAGAATTCGCCGAATGCGGAAAGCCTGGAGGCGTCCGCCGCCGCTGCCTGAGAATGACCCATGATGTAACTCCGCGTGAATGATGGGGAAAATACCGTGAAAAGGCCTAGGTGCCCGTTTTCCAGGAGATGACCTGCGCGGGCGCGCCGCCTCGCAGATGGCACTCCACCATGCCCTGTTCGTCGTGCCGCTGGGGGGGCGCCGTCGTGCGGCAGATATCGGCGGCCTCCGGACAGCGGGGGTGGAAGTGGCATCCCGGCGGCGCGTTCAGCGGATCCGGAAAACCCCGGCCCAGGTGCAGCTCGGGCAGCCCCAGCGCCGGATCCGGCGTCAGGATGGACCCCATCAGCGCCTGGGTGTACGGATGGCGCGGCGCGGACATCAGGCGCGAGGCCTTGCCGGTTTCCACCACCCGCCCCATGTACATGACCGCGACCCGGTCCGAGATGTATTCGACCACCCCCAGGTCGTGGCTCACGAAGACATAGGTCAGTCCCAGCTCCTGGCGCAGGTCCTTCAGCAGGTTCAGGATCTGCGCCTGCACCGAGACGTCCAGCGCCGACGTCGGTTCGTCGCACACCACGATCTCGGGCTTGAGCACCAGGGCGCGGGCGATCGCCACGCGCTGGCGCTGCCCGCCCGACATCTGGCTGGGATAGGCATGGGCGAAGCGCGCGGGCAGGCCGACCTTGTCCATGATCTCGCGCACCAGCCGCGTGCGCTGGGCGGCGTCGCCGACCCGGTGCACGGCCAGCGGCGCGCCGACGATCTCGCCTATGGTCTGGCGGGGATTGAGCGACGAATACGGATCCTGGAAGATGGGCTGGATCTTGCGGGCGATCTCCAGCCGGTCGAACGAGGCGATCGGGCGGCCCTCCACCGTCATCTCGCCCGAGCTGGGCCGGAGCAGGCCCAGCATCATCCAGCTCAGCGTGGTCTTGCCGCTGCCCGACTCGCCCACGATGCCCAGCGTCTCGCCGCGCTGCACCGTCAGGCAGACGTCGTCCACCGCGCGCAACGGGCGGGGCGGCTTGAACAGCCCGCCGCCCACCGGATAGGTCTTGCACAGATGCTCCACGGACAGCACCGTGGCCTTGTCCGCGGCCACGGCGGGACGCGCGGTATCCAGGGAAACCGTGTTCATTGCAGCGCCTCCTGGACGGCATGGCGTCCGCTTTCGGCCCCCGCGGCCAGGACGCAGCGGTAGTGGTGCCCCGCGCCGGCATCCCGCATCGCGATGACGCCGTGCCCGCAAGCCTCGCCCGCGTGGGCGCAGCGATTGCGGAACGCGCAGCCCTGGGGCGCGCCCACCAGCGAGGGCACGGTGCCCGGTATGGAGCCCAGGCGCTGGCCGGGACCCGCCTCGCCCCGCGTGGGCATGCAGGCCATGAGCCCGCGCGTATAGGGATGGCTGGCGCGGCCGAAAACCTGCGCCGGCGAGCCGGACTCCACGATGCGCCCGCCGTACATGACGGCCACGTCGTCGGCCATGCGCGCCACCACGCCCAGGTTGTGGGTGATCAGGATGATGGCCATGCCCATCTCGGCCTGCAGCTTCTTGAGCAGTTGCAGGATCTGTACCTGCACGGTCACGTCCAGCGCGGTGGTGGGTTCGTCGGCGATGACCAGCGAGGGCTCGCACATCAGCGTCATGGCGATCATGACCCGCTGCCGCAGCCCGCCGGACAACTGATGCGGATACTGCGCCAGCCGTTGCCCCGCCGACATGATGCCGACGCGCTCGAGCAGCTCGACTGCCCGGTCGCGCGCCTGCCCGCGGCTGGCGCGCCGGTGGCGCACGTAGACCTCGGCCAGCTGGTCGCCGATGGTGTAGACGGGATTGAGCGCGGTCATGGGGTCCTGGAAGATCATGCCCATCCGGTCCCCGCGCAGCCGCGCGATCTCGCGCGGCGACATCCGCGCCAGGTCGCGTCCCTCGAACAGGATGCGTCGCGCCGACAGCCGGGCCTTGCGGGGCAGCAGCTGCATCAGCGCCAGCGAGGTCATGGTCTTGCCGCAGCCCGACTCGCCCACCAGGCAGAAAGTGCGGCCCGCGCCGACCTCGAAGCTGACGTCGCTGACCGCGTGCAGCAGGCCGGCCGGCACGTCCATTTCCACCGACAGGCCGTCGACCTGCAGCAGGGGTTGGGAATTCGCGCTCATGCCCTGCCCTCCGGCGCCGTGATGTCGCGCAGTCCGTCGCCCGCCAGGTTGATCGCCATGACCAGCAGGAAGATCGCCATGCCGGGCAACACGATCAGATAAGGTTTGAAGAACATCATCGCGCGCCCTTCCGAGACCATCAGGCCCCAGGACGGCGTGGGCGGCTGCACCCCCAGGCCGAGGAAGGACAGGGCCGCCTCGATCAGGATGACGATGGCGATCTCCAGGCTGGCCACGACGATGATCTGGTTCATGACGTTGGGCAGGACCTCGCGAAACAGCACCCGCGTGTGCGAGGCGCCGATGGCCCGCGCCGCGTGGATGAACTCGCTGCTGCGCATCTGCTGCACCACGCTGCGCGTGACCACGGTGTAGCGGTCCCAGGTCAGGAGGCCCAGGATGACCACCATGGCCGTCATCGACCCGCCCACGATGGAAACCAGCGACAGGGCGATCAGCACGCTGGGCAGCGCCAGCTTGACGTTCAGCACGTACACCACGAAGGTGTCGACCCGGCCGCCGAAGTATCCGCCCACCAGGCCCAGCAGCGAACCGATCACCCCGGCGATGGCGGCGGCGCCGAAGCCCACCGTCAGCGACACCCTGGCGCCGTAGATCAGTCGGCTCAGGTAATCCCGGCCCAGCGAGTCGGTGCCCAGCACGTGCTCCCAGGAGCCCGTGGTCCAGACCGGATCGACGAGCGTCTTGGAAAGATCCTGCGCATAGGGATCGTAGGGCGCCAGCCACGGCGCGCACACCGCGACCAGCACGGCCGCCAGCACGATGCCCGCGCCGATCAGAAAGCCGACGTGCGAGCGGGCGCGCCGCCGCATGATCGCCCGCGGCGAAGTCGGATCCCTGCGCGCAGCGCTTGGGTCCGCCAGGTTTGCGTCCATGACAGTGCTCATAGCTTGATCCTCGGATCCAGGCGCGCGTTGATCAGATCCGCCAGCATCGTCAGGAAGATGTAGCAGAACGCCAGGAAGACCAGGATGGACTGCACCACGGGGAAGTCGATCTGGCTGATGGACTGGAAGGCCAGTTGGCCGATACCGTTCAGGCCGAACACGGATTCGACGATGACCGAGCCGCCCAGCAGGAAACCCAGCGACACCGCCGACACCGAGACCACCGGCAGGATGGCCGTGCGCAGCGCGTGCTTGAACAGCACCGCACGGGCCGACAACCCCTTGGCGCGCGCCGTGCGGACGAAGTCCGAGGACAACGCATCGATCATGCCGGTGCGCGTGAGCCGCATCTTGGCCGGCATGGTCCCCAGCCCCAGCGTGACAGTCGGCAGGATGAAGTGCACCCAGGTGTCCGATCCCGAGACCGGCGCCCATTGCAGCTTCACGGCGAACACGAAGATCAGGATCAGCGCGAACCAGAAGTTGGGAATGGCCTGGCCGAACACGGCCAGCGCGAGCGCCGTCCGGTCGATCCAGGTGTTGGGCCGCATGGCCGCCACCACGCCCAGCGGAATGGCGACGAGCAGCGACAGCAGCAGCGAGCACAGCGCCAGCGCGATGGTCACGCCCAGGTGATCGACGATCAGTTCCAGCACGGGCACGCGCGAGAACAGCGAGGTACCCAGGTCGCCATGCAGCGCGCTCCACACCCAGTCGAAATACTGGACGTACAGCGGCCGGTCGAGGCCGTACATGGCGGCCACGCGGGCGATCTCCTCGGGCGTGGCGGTTTCGCCCGCCAGCGCCGAGGCCAGGTCGCCGGACAATCGCAGCAGGGCGAAGCCGATCACCGAGACGGTGACGGCCACCAGCAGCGAGACGCCCAGCCTGCGGATGAAAAACTGGAGCATGCCGTCCTCACTTCCAGTGGACTTCGTAGAAATCGAGTCCGTAGACGCCGCCCGAGGTCTTGTCCAGCACCAGGTCGCGGTTGTGGATGAATACGTCCGGCTTGGTCGACAGCGGCACCACGTACGCCTGTTCGTTGACCCGGTCGTAGGCCTTCTTGTAGATGGCTTCGCGGCGCTCTTCGTCGGTGGTGGCCATGCCCTCCTTCATCCAGGCCTGGATCTGCTTGTCGTGCCAGTAGTCGCGCGCGCCCGGGGCGAACAGGAACTGGACCGGCGACGAGGCATCCGGCAGGCCGCCCGAGGTCCACAGGCTGATCAGCACCTGCTGCTTGCCCTGGCGCTGCTTCTCCCGATATCCGGCGAAGGTGATGCGATCGACCTTGGCCCGGATGCCGACCTTGCGCAGTTCTCCCGCGACCGCCTCGGCCAGCCCGGTGGACCCCGGCGTCGCGGTCAGCTCGACGTCGAAGCCGTTGGGGTAGCCGGCCTCGGCCAGCAGCTTCTTGGCGCCCGCCGGATCATAGGCCGGGGGCTTGGTCGAGTAGGCGCAGGCGCGGTGGATGGGCAGGCACAGCGCATCCGGCGCCATCACGGCATCGCCGCCCGGCGTGACGCTGCGCGCCACCAGCGTGCGATTGACCGCCATCGCCATCGCCTGCCTGACTTTCAGGTTCGACAGCGCGGCGTTGCCCGAGCGGCCGGCCGAGTCGATGGCCATGAACTGGAAGGTCAGGCCCTCGTTGGCGCTCATCTTCAGGGTCGGCTGCTTGGACAGCATGTCGGCCTGGGCCTTGTCCGATACCTTGATGAAATCGATGTTGCCGGTCGCCAGGTTGGCGATCTGGGTCTGCGTGTCCGGCATGGGCACGGCCTCGACCCGCGCCACGCGTGCCGCCGGCTTGCACGGCGTGCCGTGCGTGTAGTCGGGGTTGGGCACGAGCACGATCCTGTCGGTCGTGAAGCTCTCGACCTTGAACGGTCCGGTGCCGATCGGGGTCTTGCGGCCGAAATCGCCCTTGTTCTTGTACTTGCCGTGCAGGTCGGACGGCACGATGGGCGTGGAGTAGGCCAGCCGCAGCATCGCCGTGGGTGCCGGGCCGTTGGTGTGGATGCGCACCGTGTACTGGTCGACTTTCTCGGCGCGCTTGAACGGCGCGTAGTTCTCGGCGAAGCGCAGGCCGTTGTTGGGATCGGTCAGCCAGCCGAAGGTATAGATGACGTCGTCGGCGTCGAAGGCCGACCCGTCGTGAAACTTCACGCCGGTGTGCAGCTTCAGTTCCAGCGTCTGGTCGTCCAGCCACTTCCAGGAGCTGGCGAGATTGGGCGCGAACTTGCCGGTGCGATTGTCGAAGCACAGCAGCGGATCGAACAGCCCGCGCGAGAACATGCCCACCTCGGGATTGGGCCCGTCGTACAGGATCATGCTGGAGATGGGTTCGACCAGTCCGATGCGCAGCGTGTTCTTGGCTTTCTGCGCGTAGGCCGCGCCGGCCGTGCAGGCCAGCATACAGGTGGCCAGCATCGTGGCGAGTCTCTTGCCTTGCATAGTGTCTCCTCCTTGTTTGGCGTGTCAGCGGTCCGCCGGGGCGGGCGCCGCTTTCAGCAATCCGGCGGCGCCGGTCTCGACCGGCACGTCGGCCGGCAGCACCACCGAGGCCGAGCGGACGCGGTACAGGTCGCCGCGCCGCGCGGCCTCGGGCACCTCGCCGGCCGCCAGCGCCTTGGCCAGGCGCAGCATGAGCCGGCGGAAGTTCACGATGCCGCGGTCCGAATGGCCGAGGTTTTCCTTGGAACGGTCGACCACCGCGCCCATGCTTTCCTGCACGGCGGCGTCCTGGTTGGGAATGCCGGTGATGCCGGTGAAGTTGTCGTTGCGCTGCTTCTCGCGGTCGATGCCGTAGTCGTTGTCGGCGCTCAGCAGGGGCAGGTAGGCCTCGTCCACCGGCCCCCAGAAGCCCTTGCGTCCGCCGCGCGTCTCGCGTTCCTCGTCCGAGTACGGGCGTGCCGGGCTGGCGCTGAACGACCAGGTCCAGGTCGTGTGGTCGTCGATCGGCACCCAAGCATGGCCGTCATAGGGCTCGCGGCTGGATTCCTTGAACGCGCCCACCGGCGGGATCATCGTGTAGAACGGCAGCAGGAACTGCGTGACGCGCCAGTAGTAATGGCCAGGCTCGGCGTTGCGGCGGGCGGCGATCACCAGCCCGGCCTCGCTCTCGCTCACTTCGAACACCGGATGCCGGTCGCTCTGGTGATAGGGATTGCGCGGCCCGGAGTCCGTGCCCTCCTTGCGGCTGTGCAGGAAGGAGATGTGGCTCGAGTCTATGCCGCCTTCCACAGCCTGCGCCCAGTTGCAGCGTTGCAGCCGCTTGGTGGCCGTGCGCTGCGCGACGGGCAGCTCCGACCACTCGAATTCCGGCAGCGGCCCCTGGGTGCCTTCGGGTCCCATGTAGGCCCAGACGACACCGCCGCGTATGGCCGTGGGATAGGACGTGATCCGCACGCGGTCCTTGTAGTTGGTCTCGTGCGGCTCGGACGGCATGTCCACGCAGCGGCCCTCCACATCGAACTTCCAGCCATGGTAGACACAGCGCAGGCCGTTCTCTTCGTTGCGGCCGTAATAGAGCCCCGCGCGGCGGTGCGCGCAATAGGCATCCACCAGCCCGACCCGGCCGCTGGTGTCGCGGAACGCCACCAGGTCCTCGCCCAGCAGCCGCAGCCTGACGGGCGCGCCGTCGGGCTCGGGCAGTTCCTCTTCCAGCAGGGCCGGCAGCCAGAACCGGCGGAACAGCTCGCCCATGGGCGTTCCCGGCCCCACCTGTGTCAGCATGTCGTTGTCTTTCCTGGACAGCACTTCTTGCTCCTTTGCCGCGGCCTTATCGCCAGGCCGCGAATGCCATGGCCGTGCCGGTACCCGCATGCGAGCGGTAGCACGGCACGTAGTCCACCAGTTCCATCTCCAGCCCGGCCTCGGCGCACGCCGCGGCCACGGGCAGCCAGTTCTTGCACTCGGACGTGCCCGATTGCAGGGTCGCCTCGTCGATGCCGCGCAGCCAGTCCTCGTCGCGCCGCCGCATGGCATCCAGCAGGGCGCGGTCGAAGGTCTCGTCGATGACGAAGTGGCTCAGCCCCCCGGAGGCGATCAGCGCCACGCGCAGCGCCTGCGGCCACGCGGCCACCGCCTGGGCCAGGGCCCGGCCGAAGTCCATGCAGCGTGCGGCGCGGGGCTGATTGGGGGGATAGAAGGTGTTCAGCATGAACGGCACGTGCGGCAGCACGCTGCCCTTCATCAACCGTTGATAGACGAAGCCGAAGGCATGCGGCATGCCCGTGGCCGGACCGGGTCCGCGCTGCGGCATCTCGTCGGACTGCGCCAGGTCGAAGCCGGCGTCGGCCAGCGCGGCGCCCAGGTGCGCCGCCAGTTGCGGGTGGCCGGGGTAGCGCGACGACACGGCGGGCTTGATGGCCGTTGCCGAAATGGCAATGGCCGGCGACAATTTCGCCAGGCGTTCGGGATGCACGGGCTCGTCGGCGACCTCGGCCCCCGCGTACATCCACAGCGCGGGCGTCAGGCGCGCGCCGAACACCTCGCGCTGGTCGTTGCCGACGATGATGGCCACGTCCACGCGGGCTTCCTGCAGGCGCGCGGCCAGTGAGTCGACCGCCTCTGCGCAGCGCTGCGCATGGCCGGCCATGGCATCAGGCGTGACGCGTTCGTCCAGGCCTTCCGCCGCCCGCATCGCGGCCAGTTCGTCGAAGCCGTAGGTGGCGCCGCGATAGGGATGCGCCGTCTCCGCCCGGTCCGCTTCCACCCGCAGGCGCCATTTGTCGGGAGGCGTGGAAAGCTGCGGCCCGTGCGAGGTTCCCAGCCCGAGGACTATTTGCGCCATGCCGCGCCCCTCGAGCCGTATCGATGTGTCTCCATTTGCCCGTTTTCTGGTAAGTTATTTTAATAGTCATACTGTATGAGTGATCACCAGGAGTGTCAAGGCCGCTCCCTCGCGGCCCGACACGCGCGCGGACCGGGCAGGCCGTCTTAACGCATTGATTCCGTAATGTTTTTTGATGAGATGAGCGGATTTTTTAGTGTTTATACTGAGCCCGGGTCGCCGTATCGCGGCAGGGGGCCCGAGGTCATGAGAGCGGATATAATCGCTCATACAGTCTGCGACTTATGAACGGTGGAACAGAAAAAATGGCACGTACGAGAGCCGATCTACCTGTGTGGCGCGCCGGACGCACCGAATCCACGGCCATGCGCGTTGAAAAACAGATCAAGGAAGCCGTGCTCGACGGCAAGCTGCAACCCGGCGATTTTCTGGGTTCCGAGAACGATCTGGCCGAGCAGTTCCAGGTCAGCCGCCTGCCCATCCGCGAAGCCATGGGGCGCTTGCAGGCGCTGGGCGTGGTGGACGTGCGCACGGGCGCGGGCGGCGGCACGCGCATCGCCAATGGCAACGACGCGCCGGTAGTCGAGGCGCTGGCCATCCAGCTCAAGCTGATCGGCGTCGGCTCGGACGAGGTCTTCGACGCTCAGCTCATCATCGAGGCCAGCGCCGCCGAGATCGCCGCCAAGCTCGCGAACGCCGACGACATCGCCAAGATGGAAGCGTGCCTGGCACGGGTCGAGGAACTGGTGTCCTCGCCGGAAGACTTCACGCCGGAGAAACTGACCACCGCCTCGCTGGCCTTCCACCAGTCCATCGTCGACGCCTCGCACAACCAGTTCCTGTCGTCGATCATGAAGGCGATCTCGTACGTGCTGTACCGCTCGGTCAATCCGTACACGACGCCGGCGGTGGGCAAGCGGCTGGTGCAGCGGCACCGCAAGATGCTGGCGGCCATCGTGGCGCGCGACGGCGAACTGGCCAGGCAGCTGCTGGCCGACCACGTGGCCAAGGTCCGCGCCAAGCACGGCGCCGCGGACAAGAATACGGCCGGCAACTGAACCGGCCCGGGCGGCCCCGCGGGCCGCCCGCCAAGCGGTTAGTCGACCTGGATGTTGCGCGCCTTGATCAACCGCGCCCAGCGCGCCTGCTCGTCGCGCATAAGCGTGGTCATCTGCGCCGGCTGGTTCAAGGCGGGAACCGAACCGATTTCCTTCAGGTTCTCGATCATGGCCGGATCGGCCAGGACCCGCGCGATGCCCGCGTGAATGGCCTGCACCTTGTCGGCGGCCATGCCGGCGGGCGCCAGCACGCCGAACCAGCTCACGCCATCCACTCCCGGATAGCCCTGCTCGGCAATGGTGGGAATCTCGGGCGCCGACGGGCTGCGCTCGGTGCCCACCAGCCCCAGGGCCTTCACCTTCCCCCCCTTGAGCAGCGGCAGCGCCGCCGGCAGGTCGACGAACACGCCGGCGATCTGGCCGCCCATGACGTCGGTCAGCGCGGGCGCCACCCCCTTGTAGGGCACGTGGACGAAGTTGCCGCGCGTGGCATCCTTCATCAGCTCCATGTACAGGTGCGTGATGTTGCCCGTCCCCGCCGAACCGATCGGAACGGGATTCGCGGACTGGCGCGCGTAGGCGACGAACTCCTTCATGTCCTTGGCCGGCAGTTGCTTGCCCACGAGCAGGGCGGTGCCGTTGGCCACCACCCGGCCGATCGGACTCAGGTCCTTCAACGGGTCGTAGTTCAGGTCCTTGTACAGGACGGGGCTGATGGTCAGCATGCCCGAGGTCGCGAACAACAGGGTCCCGCCGTCGGGCGCGGCCTTGGCCACCGCCTGCACGCCTATCGTGCCGTTGGCGCCGGGGCGGTTGTCGATGATCACGGTCGCCTCCAGCTGCGGCCCCAGGCGCTCGGACAGCTTGCGCGCGATCAGGTCGGCCGGGCCGCCGGGCGAGAACGGCACGACCATGCGGATCTGGCGCGGCAGCGGCTGGGCAGCGGCGTTGCCGGCCAGCGTCGCGGCCAGCAGGAACAGTGCGGATTGCAGGAGGGGGCGGCGGGGAAGCATGGTCAACTCCATGGACGTTCCTTGAAAAGAAATGTACGGACGGACGCGATCAGGACGCGCGGCGGACGACGCCCACGCCCGGGCCTTCCGGAACGTGGAGATGGCCGTCCACGACCTTCAGGCCCTCGAACGGATCGTTCAGCAGCTTCTGGAACTCGGCCAGCTCGCAGGCATAGGTGATGTTGGGCAGCGCCACGGCCAGGTGCAGGGCATGGGCGGCCAGCAACTGGCTGCCGACGTTGGCGCCCATCCGGCATCCCAGGTGCGCGACTTCGCAGATGCGCGCGGCCGTCTGCACGGCGCGCAGGCCGCCCATCTTGGGCACCTTCAGGCTGACCGCGTTGATCGAGCGGCTCGCCGCCAGGCGGTAGGTCGACGACGCGTCGTAGGCGCTTTCGTCGGCCTCGATGGCGATGCTGGAGGCGCGCGTGACTTCCTGCAACCCGTCCAGGTCGTCGGCCCGCACCGGCTGCTCGATGATGTCCACGTCGAATTCGACGGCCCGCTGGGCGAACACGATGGCGTCCTTGGCGCGGTAGGACTGGTTGGGGTCGGCCACCAGCCGCACGGCGTCGCCCACCTGGCGCCGCACCGCGCGCAGGCGCTCGATGTCCTCGCGCACGGAACCGCCCACCTTGAGCTTCAGGTGGCGGTAGCCCTGGTCCACCAGGCGCTGCGCGCGCTCGGCCATCTCGGGAGGCGTCTTCAGGCCCAGCATGCGGCAGATGGCGATACGGTCGGTGGTCTTGCCGCCCAGCAGCTCGTACAGCGGCACGCCCAGGAGCCTCGCCTTCAGGTCGTGCAGCGCGCAGTCGATGGCCGCCTTGGCGGGATTGTTGCCCACCAGCGCGGCCTGAACGCGCACGAGGTTCGCCTCGATCGCCATCGCGTCCTGGCCGACCAGCGCCGGGCAGATGCGCTGCAAGGCGCCTTCCACCCCCAGCGCCGTCGCGGCCAGATGGGGAAAGGCCGCGGCATAGCCCCAGCCTTGCGTGCCGTCCTCGGCCGTCAGGGTCAGCACGACGGCATCGTTGGTCGGATAGGCCTGGCCCGCGAATTTCCAGTTGGGATCTTCGTCGGGCAGGCTCAGGTGGTCAAGGGAAAAAGCGGTGATCTTCAAGGCACTCTCCGGCATGGCAGGGATGCGGCCACTCTATCAGCGGCCCGGCCGTGCGATCATTCGCATTCGGGCGGCCGGGCAAACCAAATGGTTATGGGTCGGCCTCCACCCTCTCCTTCCTGCCGTCGGGGTTCATACATGGAAGCCGAGCGATCGATCGAGCGCGTGCTGACCACCCAGGTCAAGCTGCGCCATCTGCTGATGTTCAAGACCGTGGCCGAATGCGGCGCCTTGTCGCGCGCGGCGGAAACGCTGCACATGTCGCAGCCCGCGGTGTCCAAGACCATCCACGAACTCGAGACGCTGCTGGGCGAGCGGCTGCTGGATCGCACCGCCAAGGGCGTCGTGCCCACCGTGTTCGGCAGCCACGTCCTGCGCTATGCCCATTCGCTGCACGCGGAACTCAAGCGCGCGGCCGAGGAACTGACCGCCCTGCGCCAGGGATCGGCCGGCAAGCTGGCGATAGGCAGCTACATGGTGGCGCTGCCCACGCTGCTGCCGCGCGCGCTGTCGCTGTTCTTCGCCGGCGGCGACGCCACGCGCGTGTCGGTGGTGGACGGCAGCAAGGAAAGGCTGCTGAGCGGGCTGCAATCGGGAGAAATCGACATCGTCGTGGGACGCATGTCCGAGCAGGACGGCCACGGGCAGATCCGGCAGATCCCCTTGTACTTCGAACCCATCGTGCTGGTGGCCGGACGCCAGAATCCACTGGCGGACAAGGCCGCGCCCACGCCCGCGGACCTGGCCGCGCAGGAATGGGTCATGCCGCACGCGAGCAGCGTCGCGCGCACGCCCATCCATATGTTCTTCGCGCGCGAGGGGCTGGACCTGCCCGCCCGCATCGTCGAGACCCTGTCGTTCCCGCTGATACGCGCGCTGCTGCTGCAACGGGACATCGTGGCCGCGCTGCCCTGGCAGATCGTCCAGGCCGACATCGAGCAAGGCATCCTGGCCAAGCTGCCGGTGGACATCGGCTATCCCGCCCTGCCCGTGGGCATCATCACCCACGCCCACAACAGCTTGTCGGCCGCCGCGCTGCGCATGGTGGACAGCCTCGAGCAGGCCGCCGGCGAACTCTACCACCGCCCGCCCGCAGCCTGATGCCGGTCAGTTGCCCTCGGCGGTGGCGGGCGCGGCGGCCGGATTCCATTGTCCGCGCCGCATGCGCGAGATCTTCACGCTCTTGAACAGGCCGGCCTTGCGGAACGGCTCGTCGCGCGAGAACGCCTCGGCCTCGGCCAGGCTGCCCACGTTCAGGATCAGCACGCTGCCCGTGCGCCCGACGCCGTCCTCGGCCAGCATGGCCCCGCCCAGCACCAGCCTGGACTCGAACCGGGCCAGATAGTCCAGATGCGCGGGCTTGACCTGCTTGCGGATCTCCGCCGCGCCGTCGTCCCGGTCTTCCTGATAGATGATGTACAGCATGCGTGCTCCTTGTCGAAACGGCCATGATACGGAGCCCCCGGCAGCGGCCGCATTCCAGTTTCGCCCGCGGTTCCAACCGGATGGTTATGGCCCCGGCGCGAAAAATCAGCCCGCGCCATGAGCCCGGGCGAGAGAATGGCTTCCTTTGTCATCATCGGGAGTCCCACCCATGCCAAGCCCCATCGACGCCCGCCTGTCGGCCCTGGGCATCATCCTGCCGCCCGCGCCCGCGGCGCGCGCCGCGCGCATCCGCATGGCGCGCAAGCTGGGCAACCTGCTGTTCGTCTCGGGCCAGTTGCCCAGCGTGAACGGGCAACTGCGCCACGTCGGCCGCGTGGGCGACACCCTGGACCTGACCCAGGCCCAGGAGGCCGCGCGCGCCAGCGCGCTGAACGTGCTGGCCCAGGCCCACGCCGCCCTGCCCCACGGCCTGGACGACATCGTGTCGGTGGTCAACCTGCGCGGCTTCGTCGCCGCCACGCCGGACTTCGTGCGCATCGCCGAGGTGGTGAACGGCGCCTCGGACCTGATGGTGGAGGTGTTCGGGGAAGCCGGCGCCCATACACGCACGGCCGTGGGCGTGAACAGCATGCCGCACGGCGTGGTGGTCGAGATCGAGGCCATGTTCGAGGTGGTGTGAGCGGCTTCCGCAGCGCGCCGCGTACCGATCGGGGCATGATTCCATGCTCGTGCTTAGAATGAGTTTTAGGAATCTGAACAGTAGAAAAAGTGCCTTGATCTCATGTAATGGGCTGAGTCAAAGTGGGGCCGTCCCAACTCCACCCTCTGCCCCCTCATGGAAGCGCAATCCCCCGTCAGCGGCTTTCTGCACGAACCGCTTTCCCAACAGGCACAACAGGCCATCTTCATCCCCTGGATCCAGGCGTCGCTGGCCGCGTCCATTCCGTTCCTGACCCGGCTCAACCGCGCGCACCTGGTCGCGATCCGCCGCGCGGGACTGATAAGCGCGCCCGAGGCGGCCACCCTGGACCGCGCCATTCTCCAGATCGAGGCGGAAGGACCGGCGAAGCTGGTCATCGACGGCTCGCTCGAAGACGTCTATTTCAACTATGAAGCCCGGTTGCTGGCGATCGCCGGAAAGGACACCGGATCGCGGCTGCACGTCGCCCGCAGCCGCAATGACCTGCAATCCACGCTGGACCGGATGCGCGCCCGTGCCCTGGGCCAGGAACTCGCGTCCGCGCTGCTGGACCTGCGCGGAGTGCTGCTCGAGCAGGCCGCGCGCAACCTCGATTGCGTGATGCCCGGCTACACCCACATGCAGCATGCGCAGCCGATCACCTTCGGCTTCTACCTGCTGGGCATAGAAAGGTCGCTGGAACGGGACACTCGTCGCACGCTGGCGGCGCTGGAGCATATCAACCAGTGCCCGCTGGGCGCCGGCGCGCTGGCCGGCACCCCCTACCCGATCGACCGGGCGCATACCGCGTCGCTGCTGGGCTTTGCCGCGCCGGTGCCCCATGCGCTGGATGCGGTGGCCTCCAAGGACGCGATCATGGAACTGCTGACCGCCACGCTGTTCGCCACGACGACGGTCGGCCGGCTGGCGCAGGACTTCTACCTCATGACGACCTATGAATTCGGCATGCTGGACCTGCCGGACAACCTGGCAATCACGTCGAGCCTCATGCCCCAGAAGAAGAATCAGGCCGTGCTCGAATTCCTGAAGGGGCGGCAAAGCCATCTGATCGGCGCGATGACGACCGCCTTCAGCGCCTTCCATGCCAAGCCCTTCAGCCACGTGCTGGACGGAAACGCCGACAGCCTGCAATTCCTGTGGGACGCCTTGCTCGGCGTGGCCGGCCTGCTGCCGGTGGCAGGCTCGGTGGTCGCCGGGGTCCGCCCCCGGCGGCAACGCATGCGGGAACTGGCCGATGCGAACTACGCCACGGCCACCGACTTCGCCGACTACCTGGTCATGCGGCACGGGCTGGCCTTCAAGGAGGCCCATCACGTCACCGGGCGCGTGGTCCGCCTGGCGCTGGACGATGGCATTTCCCCGACGGACATCAAGGCACCGCTGGTCGCGCGCGCGGCGCGGGAGATCCTGGGCCGCGAGCTGCGGCTGGGCAACGAGGAAATCCGCGCGGCCTTCGACAGCGGCCAATCCCTCCAGCGGCGCCGGGGCTCGGGTGGCCCGGCGATCGAGGATGCCACGGCGCTGCATGCCCGCGCGCTGCGCGAGCTGGCGGACACACGGCGGGAATTGGAGACGTTCCAGGCAATGGTGAGCAATGCCGACACGCAGCTACAGGCGGAAACGGCCGCGCTGTAGCCGTGCAGGCGACAATGAGGAGACAGAAAATGATGGCGAACTTCTTGCGCAGCACCCGTTTCATCCTCGCACTGGCGACAGGCCTGTGCGCCTTCGCGGCGCATGCCGCCGATCCCGTCCGGCTGGTCGTACCCTTTGCGGCGGGCGGCACGCAGGACCTGATGGCCAGAGTCATCCAGAACGCGCTGGGACAGGCGCTGGGGGAGCCGATCATCGTCGAGAACCGCGCGGGGGCGGGCGGCACCGTGGGCACGGCCACGGTTGCGGCCAGCGCGCCCAACGGCAAGACGCTGGCGCTGGTGGCCTCGAACCACGCCAGCAACCCCTGGCTCTACCCCAAGATGCCGTACGACGCGCTGGCGAGCTTCGCGCCGGTGGCAATGATAGGCAAGACGGGCTTCGCCCTGGTGGTGTCCAGCGCCCTTCCCGTCCACACGGTTGCCGAACTGGTCGATTACGCCAAGCGCCATCCCAACCAGCTCAACTACGCGTCCGCCGGCAACGGCAGCAACGGCCATCTCGGCATGGCTCTGTTCGCGCAGATGGCCGGCATCCAGTTGCAGCACATCCCGTTCAAGTCCACCGGCGAAGCCATGACCGACGTGCTGGCGGGCCGCTCGCACCTCATCATGCCCGCGACCATAGGCGCCGTACTGGCCGTGTCGGACAAGCGCGCCAGGATCCTGGGCATGACCTCCAAGGTCGGCCATACGGGGATGTTCGCGAACTTTCCGCTGGTGGCCGATGCGGGCGTCCAGGGTTTCAACTACGACGCGTGGTACGGCCTGCTTGCGCCGGCGGGCACGCCCCGGGCCCGCATCGAACAGCTGCATGCCGCCGCGGAGAAAGCCATGCGGCAGGACAGTGTCCGGGACGCGCTGCAGAAGGCCGGGATCGAGCCTGCACTCATGGGTCCGAACGAGTTCGCCGCCTTTCTGGCCGCCGACTATGCGGAAACGGGCAAGCTCGTGAAAAGTACCGGCGCCCGGCTGGAGTAGCTAGCTGGCGGCACGCCGCGGGCGGGCGTAGCCGTGCAGTCCGCGCAGCCGCTCTTCGAGCTGCGCGGAAAAAAGATCCGCCAGGTCGTTGCGGGTCGTCGAGCTGGCCTTGATCTCGGCGAACGAGAAAGGAATCGGCTGGGTCATGCGATGCACCGAGCAACCCAGAGCCAGTGCCATGTCGGTCGAGAAGGGGTCGAGGATGGAGGCCCCCATGCCCTGGGCGACGAAGCCGACCACGGCCGCCGACCACCCCGCCTCGAACGCCAGGTGCCGGTGGATGTTCTCGTTCTTGAACAACGCGTCGACCTTCATGCGCGTGGGATTATCCGCCGCCAGGGACACGAAAGGTTCGCCCGCCAGGTCGCCCGGATCGAGCTCCCGCCTGCGCCGCTTCGGATGCCGGGGCGGAAGAATGCACACGCAGTCGACCAGCGACACGCGCGCCACCAGCCCTCGATCCCGCGAAATCGGCGTCATCGCGTAACCCAGGTCGAACTGTCCGGAGGCGACCAGCTCGACCACCTCGGGCGAGTTGTAGGTCAGCAGGGAAACGCTCACGTCGGGATGCTCGCGGCTGAATGCCGCGACGACGCCTTGCAGGAAGCCCGTGGTCAGCGACGGCATGGCCACGATGCGCAGCTGCCCGTGGCGCTTGGAGCGGATGCGTTCGGCGGCCAAGGCGATCTTTTCCAGCCCCAGGAACAGCCGGTCGACCTCGGCCAGCAGCGAGTGGGCTTCGGGGGAAGGCACCAGTCCACCGCGCTTGCGGGTGAACAGTTCGAATCCCACCTGCTCCTCGAACTCCTTGATCAGCTTGCTGACGGCGGACTGCGTCACGAACAGCACGTCGGCGGCCGACGTCATGCTTCGAGTGACCATGACGGCCTGGAAGGCTTCGATGTGGCGCACGGAGAACATGGACGAAGCTCCGGAATGATCGGCCCGCGGGAGGCATGCCGGCGGAATACTACCCCACCACCAATGAAAAGACCGGCAAGCGCCGGTCTTTTCTCGTCACGTTGCGGGACGCCGCGTCAGGCGAGCCGGCCGTGGCACTGCTTGTACTTCTTGCCGCTGCCGCAGGGGCAGGGATCGTTGCGTCCGACCTTGGGCAGCACGTTGCGCATCGGTTCCTGTCCGGACCCCGCGGCCGCATTGGCGGCGGCCAGGGCCTCGTCGTAGTCGGAGTGGTGGTACTGCACGTTCTGCACGTGCGGCAGGGCGGCGTCCTGCTCGACCTGTTCCACCTGCTCGGCCGACTGCACGCGCACGGTCATCAGCACCTTGACGACGTCGTTGCGGATGCGGTCCAGCATGTTGGAGAACAGCTCGAAGGCTTCGCGCTTGTATTCCTGCTTGGGATTCTTCTGGGCGTAGCCGCGCAGGTGGATGCCCTGGCGCAGGTGGTCCAGCATGGCCAGGTGCTCGCGCCAGTGCGTGTCGATGGACTGCAGCAGGATGGAGCGTTCGAACTGGCCCCACATCTCGGTGCCCACCAGGGTCACCTTGGCATCGTAGGCGTCGGCCGAGGCCTTGAGCACGCGCTCGAGCAGGTCGTCGTCGGTCAGGTTGGGTTCGGCTTCCACCATCTCGGCCAGCGGCAGCTCGACCTGCCATTCCAGCTCCAGCGCCTTCTGCAGGCCCGGCACGTCCCATTGTTCCTCGACCGAGTCTTCGGGCACGTAGCCGCGGAAGGTCTCGGTGAAGGTGGCCACGCGCAGGTTGGCGACCACGTCGGCGATGGAGGGGGCTTCCAGGACTTCGTTGCGCTGGGTGTAGATGACCTTGCGCTGGTCGTTGGCGACGTCGTCGTACTCCAGCAATTGCTTGCGGATGTCGAAGTTGCGGGCCTCGACCTTGCGCTGGGCCGACTCGATGGAGCGGGTGACCATGCCGGCCTCGATGGGCTCGCCCTCGGGCAGCTTGAGGCGCTCCATGATGGCGCGCACGCGGTCGCCGGCGAAGATGCGCATCAGCGAATCTTCCAGCGACAGGTAGAAGCGCGACGAACCCGGATCGCCCTGGCGGCCGGCGCGGCCGCGCAGCTGGTTGTCGATGCGGCGCGATTCGTGGCGCTCGGTGCCGATGATGCGCAGGCCGCCGGCGGCCTTGACCTGCTCGTTCAGCGGCTTCCATTCGTCGCGCACGCGGGCGATGCGGATGTCTTTCTCGGTCTCGGACAGCGCGTCGTCGGCGCGGATCAGGTCCACCTGCTTGTCGACGCTGCCGCCCAGCACGATATCGGTGCCGCGGCCCGCCATGTTGGTGGCGATGGTGATGTGGCCGGGCTTGCCGGCCTCGGCCACGATCTCGGCTTCGCGCGCGTGCTGCTTGGCGTTGAGCACCTCGTGCTTCAGGCCGGCCTTCACCAGCATGGCCGACAGCAGCTCGGAATTCTCGATGCTGGTGGTACCCACCAGCACCGGCTGGCCGCGCTTCTGGCAATCGCGGATGTCTTCCAGGATGGCGTTGTACTTTTCCTGGTCGGTCTTGAAGACCTGGTCGTTCTGGTCGGCGCGGATCATGGGCCGGTTGGTCGGCATGATCACGGTCTCGAGGCGGTAGATTTCCTGGAACTCGTAGGCCTCGGTATCGGCCGTGCCGGTCATGCCAGCCAGCTTCTCGTACATCCGGAAGTAGTTCTGGAAGGTGATCGAGGCCAGGGTCTGGTTCTCGTTCTGGATCTTCACGCCTTCCTTGGCCTCGACCGCCTGGTGCAGGCCGTCGGACCAGCGGCGGCCCACCATCAGGCGGCCGGTGAATTCGTCGACGATGACCACTTCGTTGTTCTGCACGACGTAGTGCTGGTCGCGGAAGAACAGGTTGTGCGCCCGCAGCGCCGCCATCAGGTGGTGCATCAGGCTGATGTGGCGCGGCTCGTACAGCGACTCGCCCTCGGGCAGCAGGCCCTGGCGCTCCAGGATCTGCTCGGCCTTCTCGTGGCCGGCTTCCGACAGGTAGACCTGATGGCTTTTCTCGTCCACCCAGAAGTCGCCCTCGGGCTCGGGCTCGTTGGACTTGGGCTCGGACGCCATCCGGGTCAGCAGCGGCGGCACCGCGTTCATCCGGATGTACATCTCGGTATGGTCTTCGGCCTGGCCCGAGATGATCAGCGGCGTGCGCGCCTCGTCGATCAGGATGGAGTCGACCTCGTCGACCACCGCGTAGAACAGCGCGCGCTGGCGGCGGTCCTCCACGCGGTATTCCATGTTGTCGCGCAGGTAGTCGAAGCCGAATTCGTTGTTGGTGCCGTAGGTGATGTCGGCCCGGTAGGCCTCGATCTTTTCCTCGTTGGGCTGCTGCGAGACCACCACGCCCACCGACAGGCCCAGGAACTTGTACAGGCGGCCCATCCAGGCCGCATCCCGCTGCGCCAGGTAATCGTTGACCGTCACCACGTGCACGCCCTTGCCGGCGATGGCGTTCAGGTAGGTCGGCAGCGTCGCCACCAGGGTCTTGCCCTCGCCCGTGCGCATTTCGGCGATGCGGCCGCTGTGCAGCACGATCCCGCCCAGCAGCTGGACGTCGAAGTGGCGCATGCCCAGCACCCGCTTGCCGCCCTCGCGCACGACGGCGAAGGCCTCGGGCAGAAGGTCGTCCAGCGACTCGCCGTTCTGGTAGCGTTGCTTGAACTCTTGCGTGCGGGCCGTGAGTTGCTCGTCGCTGAGTGCGGCGGTCTGGGACTCCAGCGTGTTGATCCGAGCGACCAACTTGCCGTACTGCTTCAGCAGCCGGTCATTGCGGCTGCCGAAAATTTTCTTGAGCAGAGAGGAAACCATGCGCGATATTTGCAAGCAACCGGGGCCGGGCCGTGGCCTAGCATCCCAGCCGGGATAGGGGATAAGCCAGCCAGTTTAGCACCGTGGGAGGACGTTGAATCGCGCGCGCCGTCCGCATGGACATCCCCGCCCGGCCGCCGCCCCGGAGGCTGGCCCGGCCCGGAGACGGCGCCCGCCCCTGGCCGGGACCGGTCCGGGTCAATCCCGGGTGAGCCTGGCCTCCTTGACGATGCGGGCCATCAGTTGCCTGTCCTGGACGAACAGTTTGCCAAACTCATCGACGTTCATGGCATCCGGCGCCACGCCCTGGGTGGCCAGGCGCTCCTTGATGACCGGCATCTCCAGCACCTTCGCCACCGCGGCGTTGATGCGCTGGACCACCGGCGCGGGCGTGCCGGCGGGCGCCAGCAGGCCGAACCACGACTCGAACACGTAGGAAGGCAGGCCGGCCTGGGCGATGGGCGGCACGCTGGGCAGCAGGGGCGAAGGCTGGCGCGAGGTCACGCCGATGATGCGCAGCCTGGCATCCTGCAGGTAGGCGCCGACGCCGGCATTGGGCACGATCACCGCCTGCGCCCGCCCGCCGGCCACGTCGTTGGCCGCTTCCTGGGTGGATTTGTAGGGGATGTGCAGCATGTCCAGCCCGGCCGTGCTCAGGAAATAGGCCATGGCCAGATGGGTGGAGCTGCCGATGCCGGCCGAGCCGTAGTTCAGCTCGCCCGGGCGCTTCTTGGCATAGGCAATGAATTCGGCCACGTTCCTGGCCGGCAGCGCGCTGCTGATCATCAGCACGTAGCTCTGGGTGCCGATATTGGCCACCGGCGTGAAATCCTTGACCGGGTCATAGTGCGGCTTGGCGCCCAGCGCGGCCGTGACGAAGTGGCTGGACGCGGCCATGAGCAGCGTGCGACCGTCCGGATCGGCCCGCCCGACGTTGGACGTCCCGATGGCGCCGCCCGCGCCAGGCCGGCTTTCGATGATGATGGTCTGGCCCAGCTGCTGGCCCAGTTCCTGGTAGAACGTGCGCGCCAGCAGTTCCCGGGCTCCGCCCGCCGCGAACGGCACGACGATGCGGGTGACCTGGCCGCCCACCTGGGCCTGCGCGGGAAGCGTGGGAACGGCGGCCGCCACGCAGGCGGCCAGGATTGCGAACCATTTCATGTTGTCTCCTGGGAATGAAGGCGGCGGTCCCCGCCGCCGCGATAGTCTTTACGGACCGGCCCCATGGCCGGCGCCGGTCACAGCACGCGGGTCACGTCGTCGAACAGCTCGTCGACGGCATAGCGGCGCGGAATCAGTTTCTGGTCGTAGGCGTAGTGGATGATCAGTTCCAGCGCATGGCGGTTGGGCTCCACGCCGAACGGCGTCAGATCCGGCCCGCCGGCGTCCCGCCGGGCCGCGGCCTTGCTTTCCTGCAGCAGCCGGTAGACCTCGCGGACCACCTCCGGACGCGTCTCGCACAGCGCCCGGTCCACGGCCACCATATGGTTGATGGGCACCATGGCGTGCCGGGCACCCCACGCGGCGGCGGCCGCATGGGGATCGGGCAGCACCGGCGCCAGGCGCGGATCGTCGGGCAGGTCCGTGCCGATGATGGCCGCGTCCAGTTCTCCCGCCAGCAGCATCTCCACCATGTTCCGGCCCTCGGCCCGCGTCACCCCGGGCGGATCGGCAAATTCGGCCAGGTGCCCGTCCTCGAACGTCACCCAGCGTATTCCGTTCAGGTCCACCCCATAGTCGTCGGCCAGGATGCCCCGCACCCAGGCCACCGTGGTCTGGGCGTAGGCCCGGATCCCGATGCGTTTGCCGGCCAGCTCCGCCACCCGCAGGCGGCCACGCTCGATGTTGTGGACCAGGCAGTGATGCTGGTAGCGGCCCGCCCCCACCACGGCCGGCATCAGCACCAGGGGCTTGCCGTAGGCCTTGGCCTGCAGGAAGGTCACCAGCGCCAGTTCCGCCACGTCGAAGGCGCCCTCGCGCACCACGCGCTTGAACGCCCGGTTGGCGGTCTTGACCGGATCGAACTCGAAACCGACGGACGCCGATGCGATCTCGCCCCGCTTCAGGGCCAGCGTGTTCGGATAATCACCCAGCAGGGTGCGCAGCGTCGTCGAACCCATCACGCCCCCCTTGCCGAGGCGGCGTCCAGCGCGGGATACAGAGCCCGGGCCGTGCGATGGAAGATCCATTCCCGTTCTTCGCCGGACAGCGAGGCGGTGGCCTCCAGGGCCTCGCCCAGCAGGCTGGCCAGGCTGCCCGCCGATGCCGGGAAATTCGATCCCCAGGCGATGCGGCGGACGCCGAACACGTCGATCGCGCGCCGCAGGAAGCTGGCCTGCGTGGCCGCCCCTTCGCGGGCCTCCCGGACGTTGTGGGTGGTGAACTTGAAGAACAGGTTGGGATGGTCCGCCAGCGCGAACAGGCTGGCCGCCGCCGCATAGGGTGGGCCGTCGTCCAGCCGGGGCCGGGCGAAGTGGTCCAGCAGCACCCGCACGCGCGGGAAGCGCCGCAGGATATTCTCCAGTTGCGGCAGGCCATCGGCCCGCAGCTGCACGCACACGGGGATATCCAGTTCCTGCGCCTGCTCCCAGGCGGGAAAGCCCAGCGGGTCGTCCAGCCGCGCGGCGTGGTCGGCCGCGGTGTGGCCGGCGATGAACACGCGCATGCCCTGCAGCCCGCGGCCGTGCCAATAGGCGATGCGCTCGGCGGCGCCGGGCTCGGCCAGGCCGATCGAATAGACGCCGATGAAACGGTCCGGCCGGGCGGCGACGGAATCCGCGACATAGCTGCTGTCGTGGCCATAGCAGGTGGAAGCCTGCACCAGCGCGACCTGCGCGATGCCTGCCTCGTCCATGGCCGCCAGCATGGCCTCGCGCGTGACCGGCCGCTCGCGCGACCAGTCCGACTGCCGGCCGGACAGCGGCGCCAGCGGATAGGCCTGCTGGTCCGAGGCGATGACGTGGGTATGAAGATCGATGATCGATGTCGGCTTGGGATGGGACACGGGGACTCCTGATCGAAGGCGCCCATCATGCCCGCATCAACATAAGCAAACCACTTAATAATCCGGCGATTATCATAAGCATTCACTTATGAAATTCCGGAGAGATCCGCCATGGCGAGACTCGACTGGTACATCCGCGCCAACCTCAAGCCGCGCCACCTCCAATTGCTGGTGGCGCTGGACGAGCTGCGCAACCTGGGCAAGGTCGCCGCCAGCCTCAACATCACCCAGCCGGCGGTGTCACTGGCGCTGTCCGAGCTGGAGAAAGGCCTGGGCTTCAAGCTGTTCGACCGCACGGCCCGGGGGGTGCAACCCAACGTCTACGGCGAATGCCTGATCCGCCAGGCCCGCGTGATGCTCAACACCCTGGCCCAGACCCGCGACGAGTTGCGCGCGCTGCTGTCCGGCGCATCCGGCCGGGCCGCGCTGGGCGCCATGCCCGCGATGACTTCGGCGCTGGTGCCCCAGGCCCTGGCCGCCCTCAAGCGGGTTTCGCCCACGACCACGGTGCACGTGCAGGAAGGCTCGATGAACACGCTGCTGCCGCAGTTGCGGCGCGGCGACCTGGACGTCCTGGTGGGCCGCCTGTCCAGTTGGCCGTCGGCGGACTTCGAGGAAGCTCCGCTGTTCGAGGGGTCGAGCATGGTCGTCGTGGGCCGCCAGCATCCACTGGCCGGGGCGTCGTCCCTGCACTGGCGCGACCTGGCCCCCTATCCCTGGATTCTGCCGCCGGTCGCGTCCCTGCCCCGGGAACCGCTGGAGGCCGTGTTCCAGGAACACGACATCGCCATGCCCAGCGACTACATCGAAACCCTGTCGGTGCCGGTCATCGCGACCTACCTCCAGTCCACCCAGGCCGTCGGCCTGCTGTCCCGCGTCGCGGCGCGGCACTACAGCGATCTCGGCATGCTGGCCATCCTGCCGCTGGAACTCCCCGGCCTGTTGCGCCCCATCGGCCTGACCTGGAGCAAGCAGCGCGCGCTGTCCCCCGCCAGCGAACGCCTGATGCGCTGCCTGCGGGAGGTCTCGGCCGATTATGGTCCCCCCCCTACGCCCTTCGGGCGCCCCCCAGGGGGCGATGCGGGTGGACCGGAAGGGAAGCCCACCCCCACGCCCTTCGGGCGCCCCCCTCAAGGGGGCGATGCGGGTGGACCGGCAAAGCCGGATCCACCGCATCCTGGGTCTAGTACCGTTATCTTGGGGGGAGGCACGGTTGCTATCGCTGGCTGCCAGCGGTAGCAACCGTGCGACCTGCCAAGAGGCTGGTACCAGCCGGAAACCGCGGATCTGGCTTTGCCAGTCCGCCGGTTTCGATCCCTGGGCCCGGCGCCGGGCCGCCCCAAGGCGGGCCCAGGCCTCCTCGGGGGGCCGCCGCGTAGCGGCTGGGGGCTCACCATCCAGGGCGCGCGTCAGCGCGTAGGGGGGCCTCTCTCTAGTCCAGCGGTCCGGGGGCTGGCAGGGTGACGACCTTGGAGAACGGTTCGACGGGCTGTTTGCCGGGGCCGTGGGTCAGGAAGTTGTTGGGGTTGACGGCGACGCCGCCCAGCCGCACCTCGAAATGCAGGTGGGAGCCGGTGGAGCGGCCGGTGCTGCCGACGGCGGCGATGCGCTGGCCGCGCTTGACCAGGTCGCCCGGCTTGACCAGCAGCTTCGACGCATGGGCATAGCGGGTGACCAGGTCATTGCCGTGGTCGATGTCTATCATGTAGCCGTAGCCGGAATGGAATTCGGCCACCTGCACGACGCCGCCCGCCGCCGCCACGATGGAAGTGCCCGACGGCGCGGAGAAATCCACCCCTTCGTGCAGGGAGCGCGTACCGGTGAAGGGATCGACCCGCCAGCCGAACGAGGAACCGTTGTACCCCTGCGTGACGGGCATGACGGTGGGCGTCATGGCCTTGCGCACCGACAGGGTCGTCAATTGCGCGTCCAGGACGCTGAGATAGTCGGAGCGCTCGGCCAGTTGGGCTTCGAGATGATCGAGTTCGGAGCTGACGTCCTGGGGCGACATGGGCTGCGGCGACACCAGCAGCCCGCCGCGGCCCGGCACGCCCTTGGCGGAAAACGCCGGGGACACCCCCGCCAGGCCGGCGACGCGCTCGCCCAGCGCATCGAGCTGCATCAGCTTGGCCTGCATTTCACCCACGCGCTTGGCGAGCAGGTTGATGTTCTCGCGCAGCACCGCCTGCTGGCGGGCTTCTTCGCGGCTGCGCTCGGACAGGCCGGAATCGCTCCAGGGCCAGGCGATGCCGGACGCGGCGTAATTCAACAGTACGGCCCCGAGAATCAGGGCGGCACCGATTGCGGCGATCATCCCCGCGGCGAAACGGGGGGTTATGGTCAGCGTCCTCGCCTCGGACAGGCGCGGATGCACTATGATGATCTGCACGGAACGTGCCTCCTGGCGTGAGAGACGCGCCTTGCTCGGCGCCCCGTATCCTCTTGAATGTTCCCGAGACTCCAGGGAGTTCGTGATCGAAACTTTTCGTACCCGGCCCGCCGCGCCCTTCCGGAAGCGGCGCAAGCCGCAGACCCAGGCAGATCCCGCGCAGTACACCGCCACGCTGGCGTGCCTGGGACGTGACGGCAAGGGTGCCAGCCTGCTGGGCACCGCCCGCCGCCTGCTGGACCTGCAACGCCAGGTCTGCGCCGCCCTGCCCGCGCCCCTGGGCCCAGCCTGCCACGTGCTGCGCTTCGAGGATGGCCAATTGACGCTGGGCGTACCGGCCGCGGCCCATTCGGCCAAACTGCGCCAGCTGGCGCCCCGGCTGGTGGCGGCCTTGGAAAAGCAAGGGTGGCAGGTTAACGGAATCGCCGTCCGCGTTCAAGCAACGCTTACCCGCCTGGAAGAGACCGAATTGTCCCGCCCGGCCCCGCGGGCCCCGACTCGCCAGGCCACCGAGCTGGGCACCCAGACCCTGGCCGAACTGAAAAAGAGGTTACCCCCCCCTACGCGCTGACGCGCGCCCCCCAGGGGGCGATGCGGGTGGACCGGCAAAGCCGGATCCACCGCATCCTGGGTCTAGTACCGCTGTCTTGGGGCGTAGCATTGTTGCTATCGCTGGCTGCCAGCGGTAGCACCGGTGATTCAGTTCAAGGTGGTTTCCCTAGACCCAGGAAACCGCGGATCTGGCTTTGCCAGTCCGCCGGTTTCGCCCCCTGGGGGGCGCCCGTAAGGGCGTAGGGGGGGTCACACGGTCACCCAGTCTTCGCGGAAGGCTTGGGGGGCGACCGACTTCGATTCGAAGGTGGCCAGTTCCCAGGCGTGGCGGCGCTCCAGCAGGGCGCGCACGAGCTGGTTGTTCATGCCGTGGCCCGACTTGTGGGCCACGTAGCGGGCGATCAGGGGCTTGCCCACCAGGTACAGGTCGCCGATGGCGTCCAGGATCTTGTGCTTGACGAACTCGTCGTCGTAGCGGAGCCCATCGCTGTTCAGGACGCGGAATTCGTCCATCACAATGGCATTGTCCAGGCTGCCGCCGCGCGCCAGGCCCGCGGCGCGGAGGTTTTCCACGTCCTGCATGAAACCGAAGGTGCGGGCGCGCGCGATTTCCTTGATGTAGGAATGCTTGGCGAAGTCGATTTCGGCGAAATTCGACGTGGCATCGATGGCCGGATGGTGGAAGTCGATGGAGAAGGCCAGCGAGAAGCCGTCATAGGGTTCGAGCCGAGCCCATTTGGCGGAGGCGCCTTCGCCCTCGCGCACTTCGACCGGCTCCAGCACCCGGATGAATTCCTTGGCCGCGTTCTGTTCCTCGATGCCCGCCGATTGCAGCAGGAACACGAAGGTACCCGCGCTGCCGTCCATGATGGGCACTTCCTCGGCCGTCAGGTCCACGTGCAGATTGTCGATGCCCAGGCCCGCGCAGGCGGACATCAGGTGTTCGACGGTGGAGACCCGCACGTCCCCCTGCTGCAGCACCGACGCCATGCGCGTGTCGCCGACGGCCATCGCGGAAGCGGGCAGGTCGACGGGTTCGGGCAGGTCGATGCGGTGGAAGACGATGCCGGTATTGGGCGCCGCCGGACGCAGCGTGATCTCGACGCGCCGCCCGGAATGCAGACCGACTCCGGTGGTTCGAGTGACGCTTTTTATTGTGCGCTGGCAAAGCATGGCGGCTAGGAATCCGGGTTAATACTATATTGTAACGTTTCCGTGTTAGAGCGGGTCGGACGCCACAGGTTCCGATACGGCCGCGCACACCGTGCCGCGGCCGTGCCGGAAACGGAATTACAGCTGCTTGAGCAAGGTTTCCGCGTCGCTGATTTCGTACTTGCCGGGCGCCTCGACGTTCAGCACCTTGACGGCGCCGTCGTCCAGCAGCATGGAATAGCGCTGCGAACGCACGCCCATGCCACGCTCGGTCAGGTCGAACTCCAGGCCCAGCGCCTTGGTCCACTTGGCCGAACCGTCGGCCAGCATGCGGACCTTGCCCTGGCTGCCCTGGTCCTTGGCCCAGGCACCCATCACGAACGCGTCGTTGGTGGCCACGCACCAGATCTCGTCCACGCCCTTGGCCTTCAGGGCGTCATGGTTCTGCAGGTAGCTGGGCACGTGCTTGGCCGAGCAGGTGGGCGTGAAGGCGCCCGGCACGGCAAACACGGCAATCTTCTTGCCCTTGACCAGATCCGCGACCTGGAACGCGTTGGGGCCGAGCGAGCAGCCCTCGGTCTCCACGGCGATGAACTCGGTCAGGGTACCGTCGGGGACGCGATCGCCTACTTTGATGGTCATGGAAGACTCCTTGTATGGAAGGGAAAAACACCGGATGGGCAGTATAGGCCCGCGCCGCCGCCCTCCCAAGCAAAGCAACAAATAAAAATACCCCCCCTACGCGCTACGCGCGCCCCCCAGGGGGCGAAACCGGCGGACTGGCTAAGCCAGATCCGCGGTTTCCTGGGGGAACGCGTCAGCGCGCAGAGGGGGTCTATCGGCCTGTCAGTCCGCCTGCTTGCGCAGGAACGCCGGGATGTCCAGGTGCTCCATGCCCGAGCTTTCCAGCGCCTGCACGCGCATCGACGCATCCCGCGGGTTGCGGAAGACCGTGGGCGTGTCGTAGTCGTGGTAGTTGGTGCCACCCGCCTGGGCGTTGTAGGCCGGGACGTTGTCCGTGCCCGTGCGCAGTTGCTGCATGGTGTTCTGCACCAGCTGCGGCTTGGCCTTGGTGCGGCCCAGGCCGGTCGCCACGACGGTGACGCGCAGGTCTTCGCCCATCGCATCGTCGTACGACACGCCGAAGATCACGGTGGCGTCTTCCGCGGCGTAGCTGCGGATGGTGTCCATGATCTCGCGGGTCTCGCGCATCTTCAGCGAACGGCTGGCGGTGATGTTGACCAGCACGCCGCGGGCGCCGTTCAGGTCGATGCCTTCCAGCAGCGGGCACGCGATGGCCTGCTCGGACGCCACGCGGGCGCGGTCCACGCCGCTGGCGATGCCGGTGCCCATCATGGCCTTGCCCTGCTCGCTCATGATGGTCTTGACGTCTTCGAAGTCGACGTTGACGTTGCCGTCCACGTTGATGATCTCGGCGATGCCGGCGCAGGCGTTGTGCAGGATGTCGTCGGCGGACTTGAAGCAGTCTTCCTGCGTGGCGTCTTCGCCCAGCAGTTCGTACAGGTTCTCGTTCAGCACGACGATCAGCGAATGCACGTGCTCCGTCAGGGCGTCGATGCCTTCCTCGGCCATGCGCATGCGCTTGCTGCCTTCGAAGTTGAAGGGCTTGGTCACCACGGCCACCGTCAGGATGCCGAGTTCCTTGGCGACCTCGGCCACCACCGGGCCGGCACCGGTACCGGTGCCGCCGCCCATGCCGGCGGTGATGAACACCATGTTGGCGCCCTGCAGCGCGTCGCGGATTTCTTCGCGGGCGGTCTCGGCGGCGGCGCGGCCCTGCTCGGGCTTGGCGCCGGCGCCCAGGCCGCTGCGGCCCAGGCGGATCTGCACCGGCGCGTTGGTATGCGACAGCGCCTGCATGTCGGTGTTGGCGCAGATGAACTCCACGCCCTGCACGCCGCGACGGATCATGTGAGCAACGGCGTTGCCGCCGGCGCCGCCCACACCCACCACCTTGATGACCGTTCCACGGGTATCGGTGTCTAGCATTTCGAATTTCATAATGACCTCCGGGGGTTCTGGCGGATAAGTGGCGGCTGGGAAATGTGAAATGTGAAATGTGATCGGGCCGGAATCGACCATCTGACTGACCCCGCCTTGGGATCGCGCTTCACGTTTCACCTTCCCCGGTCACGCACCTCCTCGACTCAAATAAAAAAACTGGTTTGAACGGACTGCTGGATACTCTGGACCTGCAACTGCACGGACTCAAAGAACGGGCACTGCTTCATCGGACTGCGAAGGACTGCACGATTCGGGCAACGTATGCGACGGGGGATCGCTTCAAAAATTCCCCAGGAACCACTCTTTC
This sequence comes from Pigmentiphaga sp. H8, assembly GCF_003854895.1. Taxonomy (NCBI): domain Bacteria; kingdom Pseudomonadati; phylum Pseudomonadota; class Betaproteobacteria; order Burkholderiales; family Alcaligenaceae; genus Pigmentiphaga; species Pigmentiphaga sp. H8. The sequence continues at coordinate 4,963,016 of NZ_CP033966.1, forward strand.
ATACGAGAGAAAACCTGTGTGACATTTCCGGTCTGCTGCGCCACCTTGCGGCCGCGCACGCGCTGCAGCCGGGCCTCGGCCAAAAGGCCCATCACGGTCGAGAAGCGCGGGCTGCGGACCACGTCCGCCAGGCTGCCGGTGTATTCGGGCACGCCCAGGCGCACGGGCTTCAGGAAGATGTCCTCGGCCAGTTCCACCACGCCGGGCATCTGCGAGGTGCCGCCGGTCAGCACGATGCCCGACGACAGCAGCTCGTCGTAGCCCGACTCGCGGATCACCTGCTGCACGAAGGTGAACAGTTCCTCGACCCGCGGCTCGATCACGGCGCCCAGCGCCTGGCGCGACAACTGGCGCGGCCCGCGGTCGCCCAGCCCGGGCACCTCGATGCGTTCGTCGGGGCTGGCCAGCACCTGCTTGGCCACGCCGTAGCGCAGCTTGATCTCTTCGGCATCGGGCGTGGGCGTGCGCAGCGCCGCGGCGACGTCGCCGGTGATCTGGTCGCCGGCAATCGGAATGACCGCGGTGTGGCGGATCGCGCCGCCGGTGAAAATGGCGATGTCGGTCGTGCCGCCGCCGATGTCCACCAGGGCCACGCCCAGTTCCTTTTCGTCGGGCGTCAGGCAGGCCAGGCTCGAGGCCAGCGGCTGCAGGATCAGGTCCTGCACTTCCAGGCCGCAGCGGCGCACGCACTTGACGATGTTCTGGGCCGCGCTGACCGCGCCGGTCACGATGTGCACCCGCACTTCCAGGCGTATCCCGCTCATGCCGATGGGCTCGCGGATGTCTTCCTGGCCGTCGACGATGAACTCCTGCGTCAGCACGTGCAGCACCTGCTGATCGGTCGGGATGTTGATGGCCTTGGCGGTCTCGATGACGCGCGCCACGTCGGTGGCGGTGACTTCCTTGTCCTTGATCGCCACCATGCCGCTGGAATTGAAGCTGCGGATGTGGCTGCCGGCGATACCCGTGAAGACGTCCCGGATCTTGCAGTCGGCCATGAGCTCGGCCTCCTCCAGCGCGCGCTGGATGGAGTTGACCGTGGTCTCGATGTTGACGACCACGCCCTTGCGCATGCCGCGCGACTCATGCTGCCCGAGACCGAGCACTTCGAAGCGCCCTTCAGGCAGCATCTCGGCCACGACCGCCACCACCTTGCTGGTGCCGATGTCGAGGGCAACGATCAGATCCTTGGTTTCACGAGTCATGGTCTTTTCTGGTTAGGTTGCATGGTTGATGCAGGTTTCCTTGGATTCGGTTTGGCGCTGGCCGGCGGCCGGGCGGTGGTGACCGCGAAGCCGTTCGGATAGCGCAGGTCCGCATGTTCCAGCTTGCCGATGCGCGACTCGATCACCGGAATCGCCTGCACGAAGCGCTGCACGCGGGATTCCAGCGATGCGGTGTCCGTGCCGGGCGCGGTGGTCGGCTCGCGTCCCAGGTCGATGATCGCGCCGTTGGACAGCTCCACCTGCCAGGCGTAGCGGGGCGTCAGCACCACCCGCAGCGGATCGAGCTTGACCGGCGCGAACCAGCGCGTCAGTTCGGCGTAGCGCTGCGCCACCAGCTTCTCCGAGCCCTCCGGGCCGCCGAAGATCGGCAGTTGGCGGTCGTCCTCGGCCTCGCCCAGATTGGCGGTGAACGATTCGCCGTAGGTGTTGAGCAAGCGGTTCTCGTTCCACAGCCCCAGCGGCTGGTGCTCCTGTATGGTCACGACCAGCGAATTGGGCCATTGCCTGCGCAGCGAGGCCTGCCGCACCCAGGGCACCGTCTCGAACACCTGGCGCATCTGCTCCAGGTTGGCGGTAAAGAAGTTGCCCGTCAGCCGGCCGGCGATGGCCGGATGCACGCTGGCCGGCGTCACATGCTGGAGCGTGCCGTCCTCGGCCTCGATCCAGATCGTCTGCAACGCGAATACCGGTCGCTGCGCCAGCCACAGCAGCGCGCACGCCGTCAGCACCAGCGCCGCGGCGAGGTACAGGGTATTGGCGATGAGGTTCAGGGTACGGGAGTCGTTCCACACAGAGTGTCCGATTCAATCTCTTACGAAGACCGGCCTGAAACCTTGCAGCGGGCGTCCTTCAGGATCTCCACGCACAGGGTTTCATAGTTCATGCCGTCGGCGGCGGCCGCCATCGGCACCAGGGAATGGCCGGTCATGCCGGGCGAAGTATTGACCTCCAGCAGATAGGGTTGGTTGTCGGCGTCCAGCATCACGTCCACCCGCCCCCAGCCTTCGCAGCCCAGGACGCGATACGCGGCCTCGCTGATTTCCTGGACGCGCTGGGTGACCGCGGGCGGCAACTGCGCGGGGCACAGGTAGCGGGTGTCGTCGGTGAAATACTTGTGTTCGTAGTCGTAGTTGCCTTCGGGCGCCACGATCTCGACCACCGGCAGGGCCCGCGCCGAGGCGCCGGTTCCCAGCACGGCCACGGTCAGCTCGCGGCCCTGGATGAAGGCTTCGGCCAGGACGTGCTCGTCGTACTCGGCCGCCAGGTCGTAGGCCGCGCGCATGCCGGCCAGGTCCGTGACCTTGGTCACGCCTATGGTGGATCCCTCGTGCGGTGGCTTGACGATCAGCGGCAGGCCCAGGCGCGCGGCCACCGCGGCCAGGTCGGACTGGCGGTCCAGGGTCTCGAAGCGCGGCGTGGGCAGCCCTTCGTGGACCCAGATGCGCTTGGTCATGGTCTTGTCCATGGCCAGCGCGGAGGCCAGCGGCCCGCTGCCGGTATAGGGGACACGCAGCAGTTCCAGCGCGCCCTGGATCGTGCCGTCCTCGCCATAGCGTCCATGCAGGGCGATGAAGACGCGGTCGAAGCGTTCCTCGGCCAGCTCGGCCAGCGAGCGCACGCCGGTGTCGAACAGGTGAGCCTGGACGCCCGCGCTGCGCAGGGCCTTGTGCACGCCGGTGCCCGACATGATGGACACGTCGCGCTCGGCGGACTTCCCGCCGTACAACACACCGACCTTGCCGAATTGCGCGCTCATTGCCCTGTCCCTTCCTGATCCGATGCTGGAGCGAACAGCGCTCCCATTCTTGCCGGCATGCTGCCGATGGAGCCGGCGCCCATCGCGATGACGACATCGCCGTCGCGCGCGAAATCCGCGATGGTCTGCGGCATGTCGGCGATGTCCTCGACGAACACCGGCTCGACCTTTCCGGCCACGCGCACGGCGCGGGCCAGCGAGCGGCCGTCCGCCGCCACGATGGGCGGCTCGCCCGCCGCATAGACCTCGGCCAGCAGCAGCGCATCGGCCGTACCCAGCACTTTGACGAAATCCTCGAAGCAATCCCGTGTGCGTGTGTAACGATGGGGCTGGAACGCCAGCACGATGCGCTGCCGCGGATAGGCGCCGCGCGCCGCTGCCAGCGTGGCGGCCATTTCCACCGGGTGATGGCCGTAGTCGTCGATCAGCGTGAAGCTGCCGCCACCGTGTTCGGCCTTCACCGGGAACACTCCCGCCTGCGTAAAGCGGCGATTGACGCCCTTGAACGCCGCCAGCGCCTCGCGGATGGCGTCATCCGGCACGCCCAGCTCGGTCGCCACCGCGATGGTGGCCAGCGCATTACGCACGTTGTGCTCGCCGGGCAGGTTCAAGGTGATGTCCAGCGGCGGCAGTTCGACCTGCCGGTCGCGCCGCCTGACGGTGAAGCACATGCGCGGGCCGTCGGTGTGGACCTCGGTCGCCCGCACCTGGGCATCGGCGGAAAAACCGTAGGTCGTGACCGGCCGCGACACGAAGGGCAGGACCTCGCGCACGTTGGCGTCGTCGATACACAGCACCGCGGTGCCGTAGAACGGCATCCGCTGCGTGAATTCCACGAACGCGCTCTTGAGCCGCGCGAAATCGTGGCCGTAGGTATCCATGTGGTCGGCGTCGATGTTGGTGATCACCGACATGACCGGCAGCAGGTTCAGGAACGAGGCGTCCGACTCGTCGGCCTCGACCACGATGAACTCGCCCTGCCCCAGCTTGGCGTTGGCGCCCGCCGAATTCAGGCGGCCGCCGATGACGAAGGTCGGATCCAGCCCGCCGGCCGCCAGCACGCTGGCGATCAGGCTGGTGGTGGTGGTCTTGCCGTGCGTACCCGCCACCGCGATGCCGCGCTTCAGGCGCATCAGCTCGGCCAGCATGACGGCGCGCGGCACGACGGGGATGCGCTTGTTGCGCGCGGCGATCACTTCCGGGTTGTTGCCCGCGACCGCGGTGGACGTGACGATGGCGTCCACGCCCTCGACGTTGTCGGCGCTGTGGCCCTGCGTGATGTGCGCGCCCAGCTCCGCCAGCCGGCGGGTGGTGGCGCTGTCGGCCAGGTCGGAGCCGCTGATGCGGTAGCCGAGGTTCAACAGCACCTCGGCGATCCCGCTCATGCCGGAGCCGCCTATGCCAACGAAATGGATGTGTCGGATTCGATGTCTCATGATGTATCAGCGTCGCGCCGCCGCCTCGCAGATGTCGGCGATCCGCTCGGTAGCGAACGGATGCGCCAGCGCTCGCGCGCGGGTCGCGGTTTCGGCCAGTTCGGCCCGTGTGCGTTGGCGCAGCCAGCCGGCCAGCCAGTCGGCCGTCAGGGCCGATTGCGGCTGCAGCCATCCGGCCTGCGCATCGCTCAAATACTTGGCATTGGTGGTCTGGTGATCGTCCACCGCGTGGGGAAACGGCACGAACAGGGCCGCCACGCCCGCCGCGCAGACCTCGGCCACCGTCATCGCGCCGGACCGGCAGATGACCAGGTCGGCCTCGGCATAGGCGGACGCCATGTCGGCGATGAACGCGCGGCAGTCGGCGTCGACCCCCGCCCGGGCATACGCGGTGCGCAGTTCGTCGATGTGTTTCTCGCCCGCCTGGTGCACCACCTGCGGACGCGCGTCCGCCGGCAGCATCGCCAGGGCGGCGGGCACGGTGCTGTTGAGCGCCTGCGCGCCCAGGCTGCCGCCCACGACCAGCAGGCGCAGCGGACCGGCGTGGCCGGCGAAGCGTTCGGCCGGCGGCGCCACGGCGGCCACCTCGGGCCGGACGGGATTACCGGTCAGCTCGCCGGGCAAGGCGCCGGGGAAGGCTGTCAGCACCTTGCTGGCCCAGCGCGCCAGCACACGATTGGTCATGCCGGCCACGGAGTTCTGTTCGTGCACCACCAGCGGCGTGCCGCGCAGGCGCGCCATCAGCCCGCCGGGCAGCGCCACATAGCCGCCCATGCCGAGCACCACGTCGGGACGATGGCGGCGCAGCGCCGACAACGCCTGGGCCGCGGCACGGGCCAGCGTGAACGGCAGCTTGAGCAGCGTGGCCGGGCCCTTGCCCCGCACGCCGGAGAAACGCACGGGCGCCATCGGAATGCCCTGGGGCGGCACCAGCCGGCCCTCCATGGCGTCCGGGTTGCCCATCCAGACCACGTTCCAACCGCGCGCGCGCAGCGCGCCGGCTACCGCCAGCCCCGGCATGATGTGGCCGCCGGTACCGCCGGCCATGACCATCAGCGTGCGCGGCGCGTTCATAGGCGCCCTCCGCGCATCAGGATGCGGTTCTCGTAGTCCACGCGCATCAGGACGGCCAGCGCCGCCATGTTGGCGATGATGCCCGAGCCGCCGAAGCTCATGAAAGGCAGCGTCAGGCCCTTGGTCGGCAGGAGCCCCAGGTTCACGCCCATGTTGATCAGCGCCTGCACGCCTATCCACAGCACCACGCCCTTGGCGACGAGGCCGCTGAACACGCGGTCCATGGCGATGGCCTGGCGGCCGATCTCGAAGCCCCGGCGCACGATCACGAAGAACAGCGTGATCACCACCAGCACGCCGACGAAACCCAGTTCCTCGCCGATCACGGCCAGCAGGAAGTCGGTGTGCGCCTCCGGCAGGTAGTGCAGCTTCTCCACGCTGGCGCCCAGCCCCACGCCGAACCACTCGCCGCGGCCGAAGGCGATCAGCGAATGCGACAGCTGGTAGGCCTTGCCGAGCGCGTTGACCTCGGTCCAGGGATCCAGGTAGGCGAACAGCCGCTCGCGCCGCCAGGGCGCGGCCCAGATCAGCAGCAGGAAGGTCGACACCAGCACGGCGGTCAGGCCGCCGAACAGCTTGCCGTTGATGCCGCCCAGAAACAGGATGCCCATCGAGATCGCGACGATGACCACGAAGGCGCCCAGATCGGGCTCGAGCAGCAGCAAGAGGCCCGTGGCGGCCATCGCGCAGGCCATGGGCAGGAAGCCGCGCACGAAATTCTGCATGTAGGCCTGCTTGCGCACCGTATAGTCGGCGGCATAGATCAGCACGGCCAGCTTCATCAGCTCGGAGGGCTGGAAGTTGACGAAGCCCAGCGGCAGCCAGCGATGCGAACCGTTCACTTCCTTGCCGATGCCGGGAATCAGCACCGCCACCAGCAGGAACAGCGCCACGCCGAACACGGGCATCGAGAACTTCTGCCACACGTCCATGCGGATGGTGAACGTGGCCGCGGCCACCACCACCCCCAGCGCCAGGTACAACGCATGGCGGATCAGGAAATAGTAGTTGCCGTAGTTGGCGAACTTGGGCGAGTCGGACAGCGTGACCGACGCGGAATACACCATGACCAGCCCGATCAGCAGCAGCGACAGGGCCGAGGTGACGAGCGCGGCGTCGTAATTCAGCATCCGCGTGCGGCTGGGCCGCACGGCGTTGACGCTACCGGTCAGTTCGGCGAACAGGCTCATCGGGCTACACCTCCCCCCGGTCGGCCGCGAGGGACTGCACGGCGTCGACGAACTGGTCGGCGCGGTGCTTGTAGTCGCGGAACATGTCGAAGCTGGCGCAGGCCGGCGACAGCAGCACGGCATCGCCCGGCTGCGCCAGATCCAGGGCGGTGCGCACGGCGGCGTTCAGGTCGTGGCCGGTGGCCAGCGGCACGCCGGCGTCCTTCAGCGCCTCGGCGATCAGCGGCCCGTCGCGGCCGATCAGCACCACGGCGCGCGCATGCAGGGCCACGGCGCGGGCCAGCGGCGAGAAATCCTGCCCCTTGCCGACACCGCCGGCGATCAGCACGCTGCGCTGTCCCAGCCCCTCCAGCGCGGCGACGGTCGCGCCCACGTTGGTGCCCTTGCTGTCGTCGATGAAGTCGACGCCGGCGATGCCGCGCACGAATTCCACGCGATGCGGCTCGCCCCGGTACTCTCGCACCGCGCGCAGCAGCGGCGCCCAGGGCAGCCCCAGGCTGCGCGCCAGCAGCAGCGCCGCCTGGACGTTCAAGGCGTTGTGCAGGCCCCGGATCAGCAGCGCATCGACCGGCATAAGGCGGTTCACCCGGCCGTCGGGACGGGTCACGACCTCGCCCTTCTTGCGCTTGGGCGGCGGCGCGTCGAAATCCTCGGCCGCCGCTTCGGCCAGCCAGGCCACGCCGTGGCTGTGGTCCAGCCCCAGGTCGCCCGTGGCCACCGGCGCCTCGCGCCCGAAGCTGCGCACGTGCTCGGCATCCAGCCGCTCGACCATGGCGGCCACCTGGGCATCGTCGCGGTTCACGACAGCCACCGACGAGGCCGCGAGCAGCCGGGCCTTGGCCGCGCCGTAGGCGCGCATGTCGCCGTGCCAGTCCAGGTGGTCTTGGGTCAGGTTCAGCACCGCGCCCGCGTCGGGCCGCAGGCTGTGCGTGGTTTCCAGCTGGAAGCTGGACAGTTCCAGCACCCAGACGTCCGGCAGGCGGTCCTCGTCCAGCGCGGCGATCAGCGCGGTCAGCGCGGCCGGGCTGATGTTGCCCGCCACGGCCACCGAACGGCCGGCGGCTTCGACCAGGTGCCCCGTCAGCGCGCAGACGGTGGTCTTGCCGTTGGTGCCGGTCACAGCCAGCACGCGCGGCGCATACGAGCGGGTCGCGGCCAGTTCGGCCAGGGCCAGCGCGAACAGTTCGATCTCGCCGATGACCGGAATCCCGCGCTCGCGCGCGGCGCCGACCAGATCGCCCGCGGGCGCCGCATGCGGCGGCAGACCCGGGCTGATGACGACGCGCTCGACGCCTTCCAGCAGGGCGGGATCGAAGACGCTCGTACCGCCGCTGTCCCGCATGGCGTCCGCGCCCAGCCGGAAGTCGGCATGCGGCGCCGCTTCCCGCAGGGCCTGCAGGCCCGCCGGTTCGGCGCGCGAATCGGCCACGCGCAGGCCCCCGTCCGCCCGTGCGCACCAGCGCACGGCGGCCGCGCCCGACTCGCCCAGGCCCAGGACCAGGGTGAACGGCGCTCGCGCGGCGGTTTCAACGGGGGTTTGCATGTTCAGCGATTCGTCCGACACGGTTCAACGCAACTTCAACGTCGCCAGTCCGATCAGCACCAGCATCATGGTGATGATCCAGAACCGGACGACGACCTGGGTTTCCTTCCAGCCGCTGACCTCGAAGTGATGGTGCAGCGGTGCCATCTTGAATATCCGCCGGCCCTGGCCGTAGCGTTTCTTGGTGTACTTGAACCAGCTCACCTGCAGGATGACCGACAGCGTCTCGACCACGAACACGCCGCCCATGATGAACAACACGATCTCCTGCCGCACGATCACCGCCATGGTGCCCAGCGCGCCGCCCAGCGCCAGCGCGCCGACGTCGCCCATGAAGACCTGGGCCGGATAGGCGTTGAACCACAGGAAAGCCAGCCCCGCGCCGCCCAGGGCGGCGCAGATCACCATCAGCTCGGAGGCGCCCGGGATGTAGGGGAACAACAGGTAGCGGGAATAGTCGACGCGGCCTACGACGTAGGCGAACACGCCCAGCGCCGTGCCCACCAGGACGGTGGGCATGATGGCCAGGCCGTCCAGCCCGTCGGTCAGGTTGACCGCGTTGCTGCTGCCGACGATGACCGCCCAGGTCAGCGCGATGAAGCCGATCACGCCCAGCGGATAGCTCACGCTCTTGAAGAAGGGCACGATCAGGTCGGCGCGCGGCGGCAGGTGGTAGCCGAAGCCGCCCGAGATCCAGTCGACGAACAACGACCAGGTGCCGCCGGCGTCCGGCGCCGAAATGGCGAAGGCCAGGTACACCGACGCGACCAGCCCGATCAGCGTCTGCCAGAAGAACTTCTCGCGCGCGGGCATGCCTTCCGGATCCCGCCGCACGACTTTGCGGTAATCGTCCGACCAGCCTATCCAGCCGAAACCGAAGGTGACCAGCAGCACGACCCAGACGAAGCGGTTGCTCCAGTCGGCCCACAACAGCGTCGACACGCCGATGGAGATCAGGATCAGCGCGCCGCCCATGGTGGGCGTGCCGCTCTTGATCAGGTGGGTTTCCGGACCGTAGGTGCGGACGGCCTGGCCGATCTTGAGCGCGGTGAGCTTGCGGATCACCCACGGTCCCGCCATCAGGCCGATGAGCAGCGACGTGGCGCACGCGAGCACCGCGCGCAACGTGATGTAGCTGAACACCGAGAAAGCCCGGTAATCCTCGGATAACCACTGGGCCAGTTCAAGCAGCATGCTTATTACCAATAGAAGAATGATCCGACGGGGGGCCGGCCTGCAACGCCTGCACCACCCGCTCCATGCGCATGAAACGCGAGCCCTTCACCAATACCGACGCGGGACCGGCCGCGATCACGGCGGGCGCCACCAGCTCGACCGCAGCGGCATGCATGCCGCCGGCGCCGAACGCCTGGACGGAGTCGCGCGTCGCCTCGCCCAGCGCGAACAACGCGTCGATGCCTCGTTCCCTGGCATAGGCGCCAACCTCGGCGTGCATGGCCGGGCCCTGGTCGCCCACTTCGCCCATGTCGCCCAGCACCAGCACCCGTGGGCGTGGCAGCGTGGCCAGCACGTCGATCGCGGCGCGCACCGAGTCGGGGTTGGCGTTGTAGGTATCGTCGATCAGCAACGCCCCGCCGGACAGGCGGTGCCGCTGCATGCGGCCCTTGACCGGCGCGAACTCGGCCAGGCCGCGGGCGATGACCTCCAGGTCCATGCCCGCCGCCAGCGCGCAGGCGGCGGCGGCCAGGGCATTGCGTACGTTGTGCAGGCCCGCCGCGGCCAGCGCCACGTCGGCCTGGCCGTCGGGCGTGCGCAGCTGGAAGCGGGTCTCGAAGGCATCCAGCCGCAGGTCCGCGGCCGTGACCTCGACCTCGCCCGACAGGCCGAAGCGCAGGCAGCGGCGAGCGCCGGCCAGTTCGGTCCAGACGGGGGTATAGGGGTCGTCGCCGGGGAACACCGCAACGCCATCGGCCGCCAGGGCCGAGATGACGGCGCCGTTCTCGCGCGCAACGGCTTCCACCGTGTGCATGAACTCCTGGTGCTCGCGCTGGGCGTTGTTGACCAGCGCCACGGTGGGAGCGGCGATGCGCGACAGCTCGGCGATCTCGCCGGGATGATTCATGCCCAGTTCGATGACGGCGCAGCGGTGCGTATCGCGTAGCCGCATCAGCGTAAGCGGCACGCCGATCTCGTTGTTCAGGTTGCCCTGCGTCGCCAGCCGGCCGTCGACGCCATGGCGCGCGGCGAAGATGGCGGCGATCATTTCCTTGGTGGTGGTCTTGCCGTTGCTGCCGGTCACGCCCACCACCGGGATCGCGAACCGTCCGCGCCAGGCGGCCGCCAGGTCGCCCAGGGCGCGGCGGGTGTCGGCCACGACGACCTGCGGCATTCCGGCATCCTCGACGGGACGCTGCACCACGGCCGCCGCCGCGCCGGCCTCGTGCGCCGCGCGCACGTAGGCATGGCCGTCGAAACGCTCGCCGCTCAGGGCGAAGAACAACTCGCCGGCGGCCACGTTGCGCGAGTCGCTGCCGACGTGGGAGAACGCCATGCGGTCGGCACCGGCCTCGCCGTGCACGACGCCCCGCATGGCTTGCGCCGCGTCGGCTACCGTCATCAACCCGCCGGGGGCGGGCTCGGCGCGATAGGTGGCCAGGACGGCCGCGGCCTGTTCGACGTCCGAGAACGGATGGCGAACGCCGTCGATTTCCTGATAGGCCTCGTGGCCCTTGCCGGCCAGCAGGATGATGTCGTCGGGCCCTGCCTGGACGATGGCTTCCCGGATGGCGAGCGCGCGGTCGGGCCGGACGCGCACGGGGCAGCCCTCGGCCACGCCCGCCAGGATCTGGTCGATGATGGCCTGGGGCCGCTCGCTGCGGGGATTGTCGCTGGTCACCACGACGAGATCAGCATGGGCGCACGCCACCTGGGCCATCTGCGGCCGCTTGCCGGGATCGCGGTCGCCGCCGCAGCCGAATACGCATATCCGCCGGCCGCCACGGGTGCGCGCCACCGGCACGAGGGCCTCGAGCGCGCGCGCCAGGGCGTCCGGGGTGTGCGCGTAGTCGACCACGACCAGGGGCCCGCTTTCGCCGGGGGCACGGCCCGGCGCCGGCACCGCCTGCAGACGGCCGGCCGCCGGCTGGGCGGACGACAGGGCGGACGACACGCGCTGCACGCTCCATCCGAGCTCAAGCAACACGCCCGCCATCGCCAGCAGGTTGGAAACGTTGTGCTCGCCCAGCAGCGGTGTGGCGATCTGCACCGCGTGGGCCTGCCAGTTCAGGGTGAAGACCATGCCGCTGCCGGTGGCATGCAGGTCGGACGCGCGCAGCACCCGGGGCGCCGCATCGCCGGCCTGCGCCGGCTCCAGCGTGTAGGCGGTCAGCGCCACGGCCCGGCCGCTGGCCTGGAGCGAGGCGAGCAGCCGCCGGCCGGCCTCGTCGTCCTGGTTCACCACCGCCGCGGCCACGCCCGGCCACGAAAACAGCCGCGCCTTCTCGGCCTCGTAGGCGGCCATGTCGGGGTGGTAATCCAGATGGTCGCGGGTCAGGTTGGTGAAGGCGGCGATGTCGACGTGCAGGCCGTCCATCCGCCCTTCGGCGATGCCGATCGACGACGCCTCGATCGCCACCGCCGCGACGCCGTCGCGGCGCATGTCGGCCAGGGCGCGGTGCAGGGCTACCGCATCCGGCGTGGTCAGGCCGGTGGCCAGTGCCCGCGAACCGCCGTCGGGCCCAGGGATCTGGATGCCCAGCGTGCCGATCACGCCGCAGGGCATGCCGCCATCGGTCAGCGCGCGCGCGATCCACTGCGTGCACGAGGTCTTGCCGTTGGTCCCGGTGACGGCGATTACCTTCATCTCGCGCGAAGGGTCGCCATACCAGCCGGAGGCGACGATGCCCAGCGCGGCCTTCAGGCCCGCCACCGGCAGAGCCGGAATGCCCCGTTCGGCCAGGTTGCGCCTGAGCGCGGCCGTGCGGTCGGCCATGGTGTCTTCGAACACCACCGCGCTCGCCCCGCGCTCGAGCGCCTGGCCGATGAAATCGCGGCCGTCGCTGCGGGCGCCCGCATAGGCCAGGAAGATGTCGCCCGCCTGCACCGCCCGGGAGTCCAGGCGCAAATGCGAACCTGGAGAGGCATGCTTGCGCAGCCACTCCAGGATGGAGGCGGGAGACGTCGCCATCGTCACAGGCTGTCCTCCAGCGGATGCTCGGGGATGACGAGCGACTTGAACGGCGCGTCGGGTTCGACACCCAGCATGCGCAGCGTCCCGCCGGTGATCTTGGAGAACACCGGTCCGGCCACCGCGCCGCCGTAGATGCTGCCCGCCGTGGGTTCGTCGATCATGACCGCCACGACGATGCGCGGATTCGACACCGGCGCGAAGCCCGAGAACGACGCGACGTACTTGGTGGCGTAGGCACCGTTGATGATCTTGCGCGCGGTACCGGTCTTGCCGGCCACGCGATAGCCCATGACCTGTGCCTGCGAGGCCGTGCCGCCCGGCCCCACCACCGCCTCGAGCATCTGGCGCATGGTGCGCGCGGTCTTCGAGGAATAGATGCGGGTGCCGGCGGGCGGGCGCTCGGTCTTCAGGAAGGTCAGGGGCACGGTGTCGCCGTCGCGCGCGAACGCGGTGTAGGCGTGGGCCATCTGCACCAGCGACACCGACAGGCCATAGCCGTAGGACATGGTCGCCTTCTCGATGGGCCGCCATTTTTCATAGGGCCGCAGGCGGCCCGCAACCGCGCCGGGGAAATCGAGCTTGGGCGCCTGGCCCAGGCCGAGTTCCGTGTATTTCTCCCACATCTCCTTGTTCTCGATACGCTGGGAGATCAGGGTGGTGCCGATGTTGCTGGACTTCTGGACCACGCCGGCCACGTCCAGCTTGCCATAGCCGTGGGTGTCCGAAATCGTGCGCCCGTAGAAGGTCATGCGGCCGCCGCCGGTGTCGACCACGGTCGAGGGCTGCACCCGGCCCAGGTCCAGCGCCAGCGCGATCGAGAACGGCTTGATGGTCGAGCCCGGCTCGAAGGTGTCGGTCAGCGCCCGGTTGCGCAGGCGCGCACCGGTCAGGGTCTCGCGGTGGTTGGGGTTGTAGGTGGGCATGTTCGCCAGGGCGAGGATCTCCCCGGTGCGGGTATCCACCACGATGGCGGCGCCACCCTTGGCCTTGTGGCGCTCGACGGCTTCTTGCAACTGCGAAAACACTAGGTACTGCACCCGGGTATCGATGGACAGGGTCAGGTCGTGACCGTTGGCGGGCGCGCGCACCGCCTGCACGTCCTCGACCACCCTGCCCAGGCGGTCCTTGATGACCCGGCGGCTGCCCGCGCGGCCAGCCAACTGGGAATTGTAGGCCAGCTCGATGCCTTCCTGCCCGCGGTCCTCGACGTTGGTGAAACCCAGCACATGGCCGAGCACCTCGCCCTCGGGGTAATAGCGCAGCGTCTCGCGCTGCTGGTGGATGCCGTCCAGGCCCAGCGCCGCCACCTTCTCGGCCACATCCACCGGCACCTGCCGCTTCAGGTAGACGAAGGTCTTGTCTTCGTTGGCCAGCTTGCGTTGCAGGTCGCGCAGGGGGATCTCCAGCAGCTTGGCCAGTTCGGCCAGCGTGCCCGGAGGCGCCTTGACGTCCTCGGGAATGGCCCAAACGGCGCGGGCCGGCACGCTGGAGGCGACCACGACCCCGTTGCGATCGGTGATCTTGCCGCGGGAGGCCGGCAGCACCAGCGTACGGGCATAGCGCGACTCGCCCTGCTTTTGCAGGAACTCGTTCGACAGCCCCTGCAGGTACAGCGCGCGCACGGCCAGCGCCGTGAATCCGGCGAACAGCATGAACAGCACGAAGCGCGACCGCCACGCCGGCAGCTTCAGGTTCAGGACAGGATTCTCGGACGAGAAACGGACACGGCGCTTCATCGCGCACCTCCCGCTTTCGGCTTGGCCGGCAGGGGAACGCCCGGCGGACCATAGGGCAGCAGGGCCGGACCGCTCTGCGCGTCGCGCGACTGCGCCAGGTAGATCGTGCGCGCGGGCGTGACCGGCTCCATCTTGAGCGTCTTGCGGGCCACGTTATCGATCAGCGCGTGCTTGGCATGGTCGGTCTGCTCGAGCTGCAGCCGGCGCCAGTCCACGTCCAGGTCGCGCGCCACGGCCTGGGCGCGCTCCAGTTCGACGAACAGGCTGCGCGCCTTGTACTGGCTGCTGACCAGGGACAGTGCGCACCCTATCAGGGCCACCGTCAGGACGAAGAGCAGGCGCCCCATGCCGGCCTCCTATGCGCTGGCGAAAGTATGGGCGCGCGGGGTGCGCGTCCGGGCCGGCGGGCGCCGCTTGGCGGCGGGCGTCTCGGGCGTCTTGACAAAAGCCCTGCCGCCCTCGGCCGGCAAGGCCGTGTGGGTACGCTCGGCCACCCGCAGCACCGCCGAGCGGGCGCGGGGATTGGCGGCGACCTCGGCCTCGGTGGGCAGGACGCGGCCGATCGAGGCCAGCACCGGCTGCGGCCGCTCGCTCTCGCGCAGCGGCAGGCGCGCGGTTTCCGCGCCGGGCCGGGCCGCGGCGGCGATGAACTGCTTGACGATGCGGTCTTCCAGCGAGTGGAAGCTGATCACCGCCAGCCGGCCGCCGGGCGCCAACAGGTCGAGCGCCGCGGCTAGCGCACGCGGGAGCTCTTCAAGCTCCTGATTGAGGTGAATCCGTAGAGCTTGAAAGGTGCGGGTCGCTGGATGCTGGCCCTTCTCCCTCGTGCGGACTGCACCAGCCACGATGTCGGCAAGCTCGCCTGTGGTCGTGATAGGCCGTTTCTCGCGGCCAGCTGCAATCGTCTTTGCAATCTGGAAAGCAAACCGTTCTTCACCATAGCGTGCTATGACCTCCCGCATGTCATCGATGCTCGCATGGGCGAGCCATTGCGCGGCGGTTTCGCCGCGCGTCGTATCCATCCGCATATCGAGCGGGCCATCGCGCATGAAGGAAAATCCACGCTCGGCGTCGTCGATCTGCGGAGACGAAATACCCAGGTCCATCATCAGGCCGCTGATGCGGGCGATCCCCAGTCGGGACATTTCCTCGGCCAGTCCGCCAAAACCTTCGTGGACCACCGTCACCCGGCGGTCCTGCTCAGCCAGCGCGCGAGCCACCGAAATGGCCTGCGGATCCTTGTCGAACACCACCAGCCTGGCCTCGGGCCCGAGCCGCGCGAGCAGTTCGCGGGCGTGGCCGCCTCGGCCGAAAGTGGCGTCGACCCATACCCCGGCGCCAACGCCGTCGGCGGGTACGGCCAACGCGTCTATCGTCGGCTCGAGCAGGACGGGCCGATGCAGGAATGGGGTCGTCACGGCGTCAGAAAGAAAACTGGTTCAGGACTTCGGGCATGCCCTGCGCCAGCATCTCCTGCTCGCGCTGGGCCAAAACGGCAGCGTCCCACAGCTCGAAGTGAGCGCCCAGGCCGAGCAGCATCACCTCGCGCGTCAGGGCGGCGGCGGTGCGCAGCTCGGGAGCGATCAGGATGCGGCCCGCGCTATCGAGCTCGACATCCTGGGCGTTGCCCAGCAGCAGCCGCTGCAGCGCGCGCGCCTGCATCGGAAATGCGGCGATCTGCTCGCGCTTCACCTCCCAGATGGGACGGGGGTAGATCAGAAGGCAACCGTCGGGGTGCCGGGTCAGGGTCAAGCGGCCTTCGGCCTGCATCATCAGCGCGTCACGATGCCGGGTAGGGATAGACACCCTTCCCTTCGCATCGAGCGTCAGCGCGCTGCTACCCTGAAACACGGCTTTTCACCCCACTTTTTTGCACAAAATTCTACTATTTCCCACTCTAAATGAGCGATTACGCGGGGTCAAGCCGCCCGATCACGGTTTCTTCAGTAGTAACAAGGACTTAGGCGCACTTCCTCAAACCTTCACATTGCGAAATACTCTATGAAATCAGTGCATTGGCATTTGAAGTGAAGGTGTCGCGTGAAGAAAAACCGGAGAAGTGACATAAAAGGGGCGACAAGGTAACAAAACACTGCCCTTGGCCCAGGCGCCACGCGGGTCCGGCGGCTGCCGGACCCTGCGACCGGGGGCGCTACTAGCGTATTCCTACGACTAGGCCCGGCCTGCTTGGCTGGAAATAATGGCCTCCATAACGACATGCGCCGTCCCACCGCGGCCGGCGCCACCAAGGAGACGCCATGGAGACCCCCTGCATCGTGGGATGGGGCCATACCCCGTTCGGCCGCCTGGACCATTTCGACCTGGAGGGACTCATGGTCGAATCCACGCGCCTGGCGCTGGCCGACGCCGGGCTGCGGGCGGGGGACGTGGACGCGGTATTCGTGTCCCACTTCAACGCCGGCATGGTGCCCGACGGCTTCCCGTCCTCCCTGCCCTTCGGTGCCGACGACGACTTCCGCTTCACGCCCGCCGTGCGCCTGGAGAACGCCTGCGCCTCCGGGTCGGCCGCCATCCACGCCGCGCTGGACGCGATCGGCTCGGGCCGCATCCGCACCGCCCTGGTGGTGGGAGCCGAGAAGATGACGGCCGCCGACGGCCCGGCCGTGACCGCGGCGCTGGCCCGCGCGAGCTACCACCGCGAGGAAGGCGCGCGCGGCCTGACCTTTCCCGGCATCTTCGCCCTGATCGCCCAGGAATATTTTGCCCGCCACGGCGACCACGGCGCGACGCTGGCGCGGATCGCCGCCAAGAACCACGCCAACGGCGCCCGCAACCCGCTCGCCCACCTGCGGCGCGACCTGGGTTTCGATTTCTGCAACACGGTGTCCGAGCGCAATCCGCTTATCGCGGCACCGCTGCGCAAGACCGACTGCTCCACCGTCGCCGACGGGGGCGCCGCGCTGGTGCTGGCCGCCGCCCCGCTGGCGCGCGATTTCCGGCGCGCAGTGCGCTTTCGGTCCACCGTCCAGGTCAACGACTTCCTGCCCATGTCCCGGCGCGATCCGGTCGCCTTCGAAGGACCGCGCCGGGCCTGGCGGCGCGCGCTGGACGAAGCCGGTATCGGCATCCGCGACCTCGACCTGGCCGAGGTCCACGACTGCTTCACCATCGCCGAACTGCTCAGCTACGAAGCCATGGGGCTGGCCGAGGCCGGCCAGGGTGCCCGCTGCGTCGACGACGGCACGGTGGCTCCGGGCGGCGCGCTGCCCGTCAACCCGTCGGGCGGCCTCAAGGCCAAGGGCCATCCGGTCGGCGCCACGGGCGTGTCCATGCACGTCATGGCAGCCATGCAGCTGTGCGGCGAGGCCGGGGACATCCAGGTGCCGGGTGCCGAACTGGCGGGCGTCTTCAACATGGGCGGCTCCGTCGTCGCCAACTATGTCAGCGTGCTGGAACGCGCCGTCTAGGACCGATGCCGATGAATGTCGTCCAATTGCTGGTGCGCGCCGCGCGGACCCACGGCGATCGCCCCGCCCTGTACCACGGGGCCTCGCGGCTGCTCGACTACCGCGGGCTGGCCGCACGCGCGGCGGCCGTGGCCGGTGGCCTGCGCCGCCGCGGTCTCGTGCCCGGCGACCGGGTGGCGCTGTTCATGGCCAATTGCCCGGAATACCTGGAAGCCCTGTACGGCGCCTGGTGGGCCGGGCTGGCCGTCGTCCCCATCAATGCCAAGCTGCATCCGCGCGAAGCCCTGTTCATCCTGGAACATGCCCGGGCCGGCGCGCTGTTCATCAGTCCGGACCTGGCGACGGGCCTGCTGCCCCTGCTGGACGAGGCGCCGGCGATCCGCCACGTATTCGAGACCGGCACCGCCGGCTACCGGGACCTCCTGGGCGCCGTCCCCGTGGCGCCCGCCCCGCGCCGGCCCGAGGACCTCGCCTGGCTGTTCTATACCTCGGGCACCACCGGGCGCCCCAAGGGCGTCATGCAGACGAACCGGATGCTGCTGGCCATGACGGCCTGCTACTTCTCGGACGTCGATCCCGTGGACGCGGACGATGCCGCGGTCTACGCCGCGCCCATGTCCCACGGCGCGGGGCTGTACAGCCTGCCGCACATGGCCGCGGCGGCGCGCCACCTGGTGCCGGCGTCCGGCGGCTTCGACCCGGCGGAGCTAGCCGGCCTGGCATCGAGCGTGGGCCGGCTGTCGATGTTCGCCGCCCCGACCATGGTCAAGCGGCTGGTGGCCCACGTCGAGGCGGCGGACGCCGACCCCTCCGGCTTCAAGACCCTGGTCTACGGCGGCGGCCCCATGTATGTGGAGGACATCCGGCGGGGGCTGGCCGTGATGGGCGACCGCTTCGTCCAGATCTACGGCCAGGGCGAATCACCCATGACGATCACCGCGCTGCCGCGTCAGCAACTGGCCGACCGCGGGCATCCGCGCTGGCTGGACCGCCTGGCCTCGGTGGGCTACGCCCAGTCGCAAGTGGAGATGCGCGTGGCCGACGAGCACGGCGCCCCCCTGCCCGACGGCGAAATCGGCGAGGTCCAGGTGCGCGGCGACGTGGTCATGGCTGGCTACTGGCGCGACCCCGAGGCCAGTGCCCGGGCGCTGCGTGGCGGCTGGCTGTGGACCGGCGACGTCGGCGCGCTGGACGCGGAGGGCTTCCTGACGCTGAAGGACCGCTCCAAGGACGTCATCATCTCGGGCGGCTCCAATATCTATCCGCGCGAGATCGAGGAAGTGCTGCTGGCCCATCCCGGCGTGGCCGAAGTCGCGGTGGTCGGCGCGCCCGACCCGGAGTGGGGCGAGGAGGTCGTGGCCTTCGTCGTGCCCCGGGACGGCGCGCCGCCGGATCCGGCGGCGCTCGACGGCCTGTGCCTGGACCGGATCGCGCGCTTCAAGCGCCCCAAGCGCTACCACTTCGTCGATGCACTACCCAAGAACCACTACGGCAAGGTTCTGAAAACCGAGCTCAAGGCCGCGCTTGCCGGCGGCCGCAACGAGCCAGCCCCCCCCAAGGAGACGACATGAAGACCCCTGTTGCACGCTTGTTCGGCCGCGCCGCGCTGGCCCTCGCGCTGGCCGCCTCCTGGCCCGCCCACGGATCGGAGAAGAGCTTCCCCACCCGGCCGGTGAAGGTCATCATCCCGTTCGCGGCCGGCACCTCGCCCGACGTGGTCATGCGCATCGTCGGCCAGAAACTGGGGGACATCTGGGGCCAGCCCCTGATCGTCGAGAACCGTCCGGGCGCGGGTGGCGCCATCGGCGCGACCGCGGTCGCCCAGGCCCAGCCCGACGGCTATACCCTGCTCTATACGGTCAACTCGGTGCTGTGCGCCAACCCCCACCTGTACGGCAAGCTGGGCTACGACGCCTTCAAGAGCTTCGCGCCGGTGTCGCTCATGGTCAACCTGGGCTACGTGCTGCTGGCCCGAAGCGACCTGGGCGTCGGCAACATCGCCGAGATGGTCGCCTATGCTAAGAAGAATCCCGGCAAGCTCACCTACGGGTCCGCCGGCAACGGCTCGGGCAACCACATCGTGATGGAGCTGCTGACCAGCATGACCGGCACCCGCATGCTGCACGTTCCCATGAACACGAACAAGGTGCTGGCGCTGCTGAGCGGGCAGATCGACCTGGCCATGGAGCCCTATACCAACGGCGTCGCCGCGGCACGCGACGGCAAGGTGCGGCCGCTGGCGGTAACGCTGGCCAAGCGCAGCGAGAACATTCCCGACGTGCCGACCGTGGGCGAAACCGTGCCCGGCTACGTGGCCGACGCCTGGCACGGCCTGTTCGCCACCGCGGGCACGCCGCCCGAGGTGGTCGACAAGATCAGCGCCGACGTCGCCCGCGTGCTGGCCATGCCCGACGTGCGCGAGCGCCTGGCCACCGCCAGCCTGGAGCCGGTAGGATCGACGCCTGCCGAACTGCGCGACATCGTGCGGCGCGACTACGACAAATGGGGCGCCGTGATCCGCAACGCGAACATCCGGCTCGATTAAGCCACCACCGGTGGATATACACAGAACGCGGGACAACCAGAAGGAGACGACATGACGACCTCGACCGCCAAATGGCGCTTCACCAAGGGCTTGCACGATCTGGGCAACGGCCTGCACGCCTACCTCGTTCCCGACGGGAGCTGGGGCTGGTCCAACGCCGGGCTGATTTCCGACGGCGGCGAATCGCTGCTGGTCGACACCCTGTTCGACCTGCCCATGACGTCCGAGATGCTGGCCAGCATGCGCGACGCCGTGCCCGCCGCGAAGCGGATAGGCGCCCTGGTCAACACCCACGGCAACGGCGACCACACCTTCGGCAACCAGTTGCTGGAGGGATCGCGCATCATCGCCTCCAACGGCTGCGTGGAGGACATGAAGCACCGCCCACCCGAACAATACGCGGGATGGCAGAAGGACTGGCCGAACATGGGCATGGCCGGCAAGTTCTGGCAAGAGGTGATCGGTTCGCGGTTCGACTTCAGCGGCATCCGCCTGACGCTGCCCACCGAGACTTTCGACCACCGCATGGACCTCAAGGTCGGCGACAAGGAAGTCCAGCTCATCGAAGTCGGCCCGGCCCATACGCGCGGCGACGTACTGGTCTACGTGCCGCAGGACCGCACCGTCTTCACCGGCGACATCATGTTCGTCGGCGCGCATCCGGCCATCTGGACCGGCCCGGTCTCGAACTGGATCGCCGCCTGCGACCGGATGCTGGGCTGGGACGTCGAGACCATCGTGCCCGGCCATGGCCCGATCACGGACAAGGATGGCGTGCGGGAATTCCGCGATTACCTGGTCTACCTGCTGGCCGAGTCCCGCCGCTGCCTCGAAGCGGGCATGTCCTTCGAGCAGGCGGTGGACGCCATTTCGATGGACCGCTGGGCGAACTGGGGCGAGGACGAACGGCTGTGCGTCAATGTCTACGCCTGCTACCGCGAAATCTCGGGCGGCGCGCTCCCGGCTCCCAACGTCATGGACATGCTGGCGCTGATGGGCAAACGCCATTTCGCGCGCAAGCCGCACGCCTGCGGACACGAACACTGCGACGGGAACCACTGATGAAACTGACCACCTTCCTTGCCCCCGGCGGCACGGCGCACATCGGCGCGCTGCTGCCTGGCGAAGCCACGATCACGGACTTCACCGCGGCCGACGCCGCGCCCTATTTCCGCAGCATGCTGGACCTGATCGACGCCGGGCCGGCGGCGCTCGACCACGCGCGCCGGCTGGTCGAGCGCCCCGGCGCCACCCATGCCGTGTCGGCCGTGGCGCGGCAGGCGCCGCTGCCCCAGCCCCGCCGCCTGCGCGACTGCCTGTGCTTCGAGACGCACTTCCGGCAATCGCGCGCCAACCGCTACCTGTTCGGCATCGGCACGCAGCGGCTGGACCCTGCCTCGGTCGAGCTGCCGCGCGTCTGGTACGAACGCCCCATCTACTACAAGGGCAATCCCTTCAGCGTGGTGGGCGACGGCACCGACGTGCACTGGCCGGCGTATTCGCAAGTCATCGACTACGAACTGGAGATCGGGATGGTCACCTCGCGCGGGGGCAAGAACATCCCCGCGGCCGAGGCCGCCTCCCACATCTTCGGCTACACCATCTTCAACGACTTCTCGGCGCGCGACGCCCAGTACACCGAGATGCAGGGCGGCCTGGGCCCTGCCAAGGGCAAGGATTTCGACACCGGCAACGCCATGGGCCCCTGGCTGGTCACCGCCGACGAGATCGCCGACCCCCAGGCGCTGACCATGGTTACCCGGGTCAATGGCGAGGAATGGTCGCGCGGCAACTCCCGGGACATGCACCATACTTTCCTGGACATCCTGGCCTACGTATCGTCCGACGAAACCCTGTACGCGGGCGAGGTCCTGGGATCGGGCACCGTGGGCGGAGGCTGCGGCAACGAACTGGGCCGCTTCCTGAAGCACGGCGACGTGCTGGAACTGGAGGTCAGCGGGCTGGGCACGCTGCGCAACCGCATCGTGGCGCCGCACGTGCCGTCGCCGCCGCCGTTTCCCATCCGCATCCCGGTCTAGGGAACGGCCGCTAGGGCAGGCCCAGCAGGCGGGAAATGAGTTCGCCCACGGTCCGGGCCTCGAGCTTGCGCATCAGCCGCAGTCGGTAGGTCTCGACCGTGCGCGGGCTCAGCGCGAGGTCCTTGGCGATCTGCTTGCTGGTCCGTCCGGCCAGGATCTGCGCCGAGATCTCCCGCTCGCGCGGGGTCAGCGCCAGGCGGACCGGACGCACCGGGCGCAGGTCCTCGAATACCCAGATGGCGCAGGCATAGGGTTGGGCCGGGTCCACCGGCTGTCCGGACACCGCGCACCAGAACAGCTCGCCGTTGCGATGGACCATGATGCGCTCGTCGCGGTGGATGCCCTCGGCCAGCATGCTGCGCACGCCGCGCGCGCCGATGTCCTCGTACTCGGAATGGGAGGGATACAGCATTTCCGTGGTCTGGCCCACCAGTTGCTGGCGGCTGTACCCGAACATGCTCGCGAACGCGCGGTTGCAGCGCTCGATGACCCGGTCGCGCGTCACCAGCAGGCCGACGGGGGCCAGTTCGAAGGCAAGATCCGAAGGGGTAGGCAGGGCGGCGGTCATGGGGCTCGCGGCGAAGGACTTGCCCCGGATGGACGGCCAGGCGCAAAGAATCAAGGCAAAGCAGATCGATAGGCCGGATTCTGTACACGGGCGTCGCCCGCGGGCAGTCATTCCTCTGGGCCGGCCGTTGCCGGACGGCTCTAGCCACCTACCCGCATGCTCGGGCGGACCGCCCTGAACGGCCGAAGCCGCGCGCATGCCTATTTGGTGTTGCTCCGGATGGAGGTTGCCGCGTTTCACCCTGCCGCGACTCGCACGGTTGCCCGTACGAACGGTACGGAGTGGCCGTACCGGTGCGGACATCGTCCGCCCTCGCCGCAGACTCGTCTCTGTGGCCCTGTTCCTCGGCTTCGCGCCCGGGCTTGCGCCCTGGCGATCGCCGGACGGCCGTTAGCCGCCATCCTGTCCTGTGGAGTCCGGACCTTCCTCGATGCCCGAAGGCACCGCGACTGCCTGATCTGCTCTGCGCCGTTATTTTACCGCTGACGGGTGCGGCCGGGGCGGAAAACCTCGGTATCGTCGTAGAACCCCGGCGACGTGTTGTCGGGCCACCAGCCGGGCAGGCCCAGCACCGGCAGCGGACACAGGTCGCGCGCGGTGAAGAAGGGCCAGTTGTCCAGCCAGTCGGCCACCAGCCGATCGATGGTGGTGCGCCGCTGCTGGGGGGAAGCCCGGAAATACGAATCGTCGACCGGCACGATCAGCGTGTGCGCGGTAATGGCCTTGTAGGGCCGCACCAGCTTCTCCAGCAGCCCGTGGCCGACCGCCCAGGGCTCGGTCTGCATCAGCGTCGCGGTGCGGCGTTCGACGAACAGCGTGCGCCAGTCGAAGCGGCGCAGCGCCTGGGCCAGCTCGTCGCTGGAGCAGGCCAGCACCAGCCCGTTCTCGTCGAAGATGGTTACCGCGTCCCGCAAGGGCCCCCGGCCTTCGGCGGCGGACGCCTTCTTCAGCGCGCGCGCCTGCATCGCGTTCAACCGCCCCTTCGTCTGCGGGAAGGCGAACCACGCCAGCCCGTTGAAGAGATCGTGCAGGTTGTCCCGCGTGGGAATGCGGCCGGTCTGGTGGATGTGCGCCTCGTAGGCCCGGCCCTCGGGCAGGTCGGACTGCGGCACGAACACCAGCGGCTTGCCCGAGGCCACTCGCGTGCGTCCGCGCGCGCCGTGGCCGCCCTCGCCCGCCGTAAGCAGCCGGTTCAGGCTGTCGCACAAGGGCTCGTCGCCCGAGGGCGCCAGCAGCTCGCCCTTGTGGGCGATGCCGGCGAACCAGGGCTGGCCCCAGTCGATGTGGGTCAGATCGAGACCCGCCACGGCAGGGTCTCCCCGCTGGCCAGCGGCACGATGGTCTGGTGGCCGAACGACAGTTCGTCGGGAATGCGGAAAGACTCGCGCACCAGCGTGAGCTTGCCGGTATTGCGCGGCAGGCCGTAAAAATCGGGGCCGTGGAAGCTGGCGAAGCCTTCCAGCGCATCCAGCTTGCCGGCGTCGTCGAAGGCCTTGGCGTACAGCTCCATCGCGTGCAGCCCCGTGAAGCAGCCCGCGCAGCCGCAGGCGTGCTCCTTCAGGCCGCGCGCGTGCGGCGCGCTGTCGGTACCCAGGAAGAAGCGCGGATTGCCGCTGGTGGCGACGTCGACCAGGGCCTGGCGGTGCGTCTCGCGCTTGAGCACCGGCAGGCAGTACCAGTGCGGGCGCATGCCGCCCTGGAACAGGGCATTGCGGTTGTACAGCAGGTGCTGGGGCGTGAGGGTGGCGGCGATGGGACCCTCGGCATCGCGCACGTATTGCGCGGCATCGGCCGTGGTGATGTGCTCGAACACCACCTTCAACGCCGGGAACGCACGGCGCAGGGGAATCATGACCCGGTCGATGAAGACCTGCTCGCGATCGAATACGTCGATGGCCGGGTCGGTGGCCTCGCCATGGGTCAGCAGCGGCATGCCGACCTTCTCCATGGTTTCCAGGACCTTGGCGCAGCGGCCCAGCAGGTCCGTCACGCCGGCATCCGAGTTCGTCGTCGCGCCGGCCGGATACAGCTTGACCGCATGGACCGCGCCCGATTCGCGGGCGCGCTGGATTTCCTCGGGTGCCGTATTGTCGGTCAGGTACAGCGTCATCAGCGGCTTGAACGCGTCCGGCCCGATGCCGCTCTTGCCGAGCGCCGCCAGGATGCGGTCCCGATACGCCAGCGCCCGGGACGTGGTCGTGACCGGCGGCTTCAGGTTGGGCATGATGATGGCCCGGGCGAACTGGCGCGCGGAATGGGCGGCGACGGCCTCGAGCGCCTCGCCGTCGCGCAGGTGCAGGTGCCAGTCGTCGGGGCGGGTGATGGTCAGCGTGGAAAGGGTCATGGATGCGGCCAAGGGGCGTATCGGAAGGTCGGCCGGCGCGCACGCGTATGCCGCGCTCGCCGGCTAGGTTGCCTTCATTTTACGGCCCGAACCCGGCCCCGCGCCAACCCCCGCGCCCGCGCGCGTTCCCGCTCATCCTTTCCGGTTCAGGTCGCCCAGGTTCTCTTTCCGGTTCGAGATGATGCCCTCGAGCCGCTCGTGCATCCGGCTCCCGGCCCGCGCGGCCAGGTCCGCGACCTCCTGGACGTCCAGCGTCGCGTGCCGCCCGCCCCGCAGCAGCACGCGCCCCCCCACCATCACGGTATCGACGTTGGCGGGCATGCCCGAATAGACCAGCGAGTAGTACGGGTCGATCACCGGGGCCATGTTGATGTCGTTCTTGCGGACCAGGATGATATCGGCCTGCTTGCCGGCCGACAGCGACCCGATGGCGTCATCCATCCCCAGCGCCTTCGCGCCGCCCAGCGTGGCGATCTCGACGATGCGGCGCGGTTCGAGCTTGCGGTCCACGTCGGCGCGCTGCTTGTGGGCCCACAGCAGCGCCCGCATGACGGTAAAGAAATCGCCCGTCGCCAGCGCGCTGGACGCATCGACCGACAGGCTCAGGCTGGCCCCCAGCGCCTCCAGCTCCGCGAACTGGATGTAGCCGTTGCGCACCGTCGAATACGGGATCTCGATGGCCGGCGACATGCTGAAGTGCACCTGTTTTTTCACCATCAGCTCGCGCTCGGCGGCCGTGTAGCCCTGGGTGTGGATCATCAGGATGTCCGGCCCCAGCAGGTTGCTTCGATCCATCAGCCCCACGAGTCCGTGCGCCGTGTCGCCGTAGTGGAGCGAGATCGGCAGCCCCAGCTCCCGCGACGCACGCACTTCGCCGACGAAGGTCTCGTCGCTGCCACCGGCCTTCAGCACCGCCGGCGACGGCAGTTGCAGGTTGACGCCCAGCCTCAACCTGGGGTCCGCGCGGCCCCAGTTCGCCAGCGTCGCCTTGACGCCGGCCAGGTCCAGGCGCTCGCCCCGGCCAGGCGTGCCGTACGAGAAACGGGTGCGGGCCCCGACGTCCAGCGCCGCGCGGATCTCGGCATCGGCGTGCGCGACGGACCGCGTGTTGTGCGAGAAATTGTTCAGGCAGGTCACGCCCGACAGCAACTCCTGCATCAGCCCGAACCGGACCGAATGGAAGGCATCGTCCGGCGTGCATAGCGGCGCGGCGCGATTGGTCGTCGGGAAATAGCCGCGCAGGGGATCGTCGCCCCGCACCGAACCGCGCAGGAAGGCGTTCCACAGATGGGAGTGGGCATCGACGAAGCCCGGCATGACGATCATCCCGCGCGCGTCGATGACCTGCGCGCCGGGCACGGACAGCTTGCGGCCCACCGCGACGATGGCGCCGTCGCGTACGTGGACGTCGCCCTCGGGCAGGTCGCCCACGCTCCGGTCCATCGACAGCACATGGCCGCCGGAGATCAGGAACTCGCGGCCTGGCGCCCGCGCCCCTTCCGCCTGGCCCCGCGCCGGGCCCGCCGCGGCGATACCGGTTCCGGCCACCGCCGCCGCCATCGCGCCGCGCAGGAAGTCCCGGCGGTCCAGGCCACCGGTCCCGGCGTAGGCCGCCGAGCGTTTTTCGTTCGCCATGTCATCCTCCCATTTTGCTTTAGATGTACAAAGTTTATTTCTAAAGCAATTGGAAGGAAGGCTGGTGCAAACCCGCCCCCTCGAGCGGGCTCAGTCCACCACCGGCATGCTGCGTTCGACCAGCGAGGCCATGATGCCCGCGCCCAGGGGGATCACCGCGTCGTTGAAATCGTAGCTGCTGCTGTGCAGGAAACAGCCCCGCTCCGCGCCGCCCTGCCCCAGCCGGAAGTAGGCGCCCGGCCGTCCTTGCAGCATGAACGAGAAATCCTCGGCGCCCATCGACGGCGTCAGGTCGCGGATGACGTTTTCCTTGCCCAGCATCGCGGTCGCCACGTCGGCCACGAAATTGGCTTCCCGCGGCGTATTGATGGTGGCCGGATAGATGCGGTCGTACTTCAGCGTGGCCGTCGCCCCGAACGCGGCCGCGATCGACGAGGACAGATCCCGCAGCCGCGTCTCGACCATCTCCTGCACCGTGCGCCGGAAGGTCCGCACCGTACCCACCAGGCGCGCCTCGCGCGGAATCACGCTCATCGCGCCGGGATTGCCGGCCTGCACCGAACAGATGGACACCACCGCCGAATCCAGCGGATTGACGTTGCGCGAGACGATGGACTGCGTGGCGGTGATGATCTGGCCCGCCACCACGACCGGGTCGATCGTCTGGTAGGGGTGCGCGCCATGGCCGCCCTTGCCCTCGATGACGATCTCGAAGCGGTCGGACGCCGCCATCATCGGTCCGGGATTGATGCCGACCTTGCCGGCCGGCAGCCCGGGCCAGTTGTGGAGCGCGTAGATTTCGTTACAAGGATAGGTATCGAACAGCCCATCGTCCATCATGGCGCGGGCCCCGCCCAGCCCTTCCTCGGCGGGCTGGAAGATCAGCACCGCGGTGCCGTCGAAATTGCGCGTCCTGGACAGATAGCGCGCCGCGCCCAGCAGGATGGCGGTATGGCCGTCGTGGCCGCAGCCGTGCATCAGGCCCGGCTTGCTGGAACGGTGCGCGAAGGCGTTGTCCTCGGCCATCGGCAGCGCGTCCATGTCGGCCCGCAGGCCGATCATGCGGCCGCTGTCGCAACGCCGGCCGTGGATGATGCCGACCAGTCCGGTCTTGCCTATGTTCCGGTGCACCTCCACGCCCAGCAGCTCCAGCGCCTTGGCGATGATGCCCGAAGTGCGGACCTCTTCGAATCCTAGCTCGGGATGCGCGTGCAGGTCGCGCCGCAGCAGCGTCAGATCATCGTGAAATTTGCGTATGGCTTCCAGCGGCGAACGCAACGCCACCCCAGCATCCATTCCTGCTCTCCGGTCCTGCGGCCGCTCGGCGGCCCGAATGTCAATCGATAACCGGTCCGTCCGGGAGTTCCCCCAGCGCGGTACGACTTGGTGTCAAAAGCTGAATGTCGCCATACCAGCTTTCAGCATAGCCCCGGGTGTTGTCCGAGTCGGTCATGACCCCCACGCCGATCAGCGTGCCGGGCTCTTCTCCGAACAGCTCGATGTAGTCCTGCACGTAATTGCGTTCGTAGTCCAGCCAGCGGCCCGTGCGCTCGGGACCGGACTCGACCACCTTCAGGCGGATGCGGGACGTGTGGGCATTGGCCAGGTTGGCGCCCACCGGCTTGCCGGTATCCCAGGTGTAGATCAAGGTGGCGTAGGGCACCTCGCGCCCCAGCAGCATGCGCGCGGTCTCGGCCAGCATCTGGTCGCGCAGCGGCAGCTTGCGCCAGTCGCCGTCGAAGGCCAGCACGAGGCGCGCGGGCGCGTCCTCGGTCTCGGGACGGGAACTGTCGGCCCGCTCGATCATCGTGTCGGTGCGCCAGGACCAGCGCACATACGGGGCCTGCGCGGCAGGCAGGTGCACGGGCACCCACATCCCGCTCGCGGCCGATTCCGCCACGGCATGCAGCACCGGGCGCTCGTGTCCGTCCACACTGGCGCGGACGACCTGGTAGCGGGTCCGGGTCTTGTCGGGCCGGATGATCCAAGGCCGCCATCCCCCCGGGGTCTCGCCCACGGTCGAGGACGACTGCGACAGCATCAACGCCGCGGCGCCGTCGACCGGGTCCGCCTGCTCGGCCCGCTCGGGGGTGGGTCCGGCACAGCCCGCGAGCAGCGCCGCGAAAGCCAGCCACAAAGCGGACGAGCGGATACGAAACGGAACAAATGCAAACATCGGCGAGCGCATCCCGGCAAGGGCATGGAGGGCAATGTGACCATTCTACCGGCCATAGCGGCCCGCCAAGCGTTGCATCCCCGTCTAAAACCCCGGGGAAACGCCGTTTCTGTTGGAATTTTGTTGTGGCTTTGCCCAGCAAGGCGATATGCTGCGCTCGCGGGGTTATTCCGCAGTTCTGGAGTCTGCCTCTCGCGCACTGCGGTGTGGCCCTGCCAACGATCTGACGATTGAACCCCTTTTTAGGAGTACAGCATGGCCACAGCCAAGAAGGCGCCGGCGAAGAAAGCCGCGCCCGCCAAGAAAGCCGCTCCGGCTAAGAAAGCCCCGGCCGCCAAGAAGGCCGCTCCGGCCAAGAAGGCCGCGACCAAGGCTCCCCGCAAGGTCAACGCCGCCTTCCTCAAGCCCATGACCCCCAGCGCCACGCTGGCCGCCATCATCGGCCCGGCCCCGCTGCCGCGTACCGAAGTCACGCGCAAGATCTGGGAATACATCAAGAAGCACAAGCTGCAGGATCCCAAGGCCAAGCGCAACATCAACGGCGACGCCAAGCTCAAGGAGCTGTTCGGCAAGCCCAGCGTCGACATGTTCGAGTTGACCAAGATCGTCAACGCTCACCTGAAATAAGCAGGCAGCCCCGTCCGACGGGACTCCCGCCAGCGCCCGGCCAACATGGTCCGGGCGCATCGCAGGCCCGGCCTCGCCCGGCCTACGAACCTCCGGCGCCCGCGCCGCGCAGGATCAGGATCTTCCCCTGCCTGGCATCGGTCAGCAGATACAGTTCTCCCGACGCCCCCATCACGACATCGCGGATCCGGCTGCCCATGCCGGTCAGCAGACGCTCTTCGCGCACGACTTTCTCGCCGTCCAGCTGCAAGCGTATCAACGCCTGTCCGCTCAAGGCGCCGGTGAACAGGCTGCCCGTCCACGAAGGAATGGCCTGGCTGGTATAGAACGCCAACCCGCTCGGCGACACCGACGGCACCCAGCTGTACAAGGGCGGTTCGAAGCCCGGCGGCGACGCCTCCTGCCCGATCCGGCCGCCGCCATACTCTTCGCCGTACGTGTACAGGGGCCAGCCGTAATTCTTGCCGGCGCGCACGACGTTCAACTCGTCGCCGCCCTGCGGACCATGCTCGATCATCCACAATTCGCCAGTACCTGGGTTCAGCGCCGCGCCCTGGGGATTGCGATGGCCCAGCGACCAGATCTCGGGCAGCGCCCCCTTGTCGCCAGCGAACGGATTGTCGCGCGGCACGCTGCCATCGTCGTTGACCCGGACGACCTTGCCGTGATGCGTGTTCAAGCCCTGGGCGTCCGGACGGGTCTGGCGGCTGGAGCGTTCGCCCAGCGTGATGAACAGTTTGCCGTCGCGCGCGAACACCAGGCGGGAACCGAAGTGCAGCGTGCTGGCGAACTTGGGAGACTGGCGGAAGATGACCCGGGAGTCGGCAAAGCGCCAGTGGCCGCCTTCCTGCACCAGCTTTCCGCGCGCGACCGCAGTACTGTTCCCACTCTCGCCCGCCTCGGCATAGCTCAGGTACACAAGTCCATTGCGCGCGAAATCCGGATGCAGCACCACGTCCAGCAAACCGCCCTGGCCACGAGCATCCACCTTGGGTACGCCCTCCACGGGCGCCGAGACCTGCCCCTGCCCCGACACCACGCGCAAGCGTCCGGGCCGTTCGGTTACCAGGGCGCCCCCTTGCGGCAGCAGCGCAAGACCCCAGGGGTGCTCCAGGCCCTCGGCCCAGGTGGACAACTGCACCCCGGCAGGCAACGCCGCGCGAGTCATGGGTACGTCCTGCCCTGGCCGCACGGGCTGGGCCACCGACGTGGCGCCCACCGTGATGCCAAGCGCCACGACCCATCCGGCCATCCAGCGTCCTGATCTCATGTCGTTCTCCTTGTCCGCGATCATTTCTTGACCGGGAAAAAGGCGCAGCCGTTCCCCTGCGGGCCCACAGGAGGTCCTATCACAGGAAACAAGAGGTAGGAAGACGCTACGCGGAATGCGCGGCCGTAAAAGACAAAACCCCCGGCCGGAGTCCCGGTCGGGGGTTTTGGTTGTAGATAGCCTGACAATGACCTACTTTCACAGACGTCCGTCCACTATCATCGGCGCAAAGGCGTTTCACTGTCCTGTTCGGGATGGGAAGGAGTGGGACCACCTTGCTATGGTCGTCAGGCTTTAACTTGTTGGCGGGGTGTTGATCGCGCGCAGGGTTGCTGCGTCGCAGGCTCGAACAACCTGCCCAATTGGAAGAAGCACAACAGTGTTGGTAGCGAGGCTACCTGGTGTGTGACTGCGGCACACGCTACAACCGCCAGGGTTATAGGATCAAGCCGCACGGGCAATTAGTATCGGTTAGCTCAACGCATTACTGCGCTTCCACACCCGACCTATCAACGTCCTGGTCTCGAACGGCCCTTCAGGGGGGTCAAGCCCCCGGGAGATCTTATCTTCAGACGAGTTTCCCGCTTAGATGCCTTCAGCGGTTATCTCTTCCGTACATAGCTACCCGGCAATGCCATTGGCATGACAACCGGTACACCAGCGGTACGTCCATTCCGGTCCTCTCGTACTAGGAACAGGCTCCGTCAAATCTCCAGCGCCCACGGCAGATAGGGACCAAACTGTCTCACGACGTTTTAAACCCAGCTCACGTACCTCTTTAAATGGCGAACAGCCATACCCTTGGGACCGGCTACAGCCCCAGGATGAGATGAGCCGACATCGAGGTGCCAAACACCGCCGTCGATATGAACTCTTGGGCGGTATCAGCCTGTTATCCCCAGAGTACCTTTTATCCGTTGAGCGATGGCCCTTCCATACAGAACCACCGGATCACTATGTCCTGCTTTCGCACCTGTTCGACTTGTCAGTCTCACAGTTAAGCACGCTTATGCCATTGCACTATCAGCACGATTTCCGACCGTACCTAGCGTACCTTCGAACTCCTCCGTTACCCTTTAGGAGGAGACCGCCCCAGTCAAACTGCCCACCATGCACTGTCCCCGACCCGGATAACGGGCCAAGGTTAGAACCGCAAACAAATCAGGGTGGTATTTCAAGGTTGGCTCCACCGAATCTAGCGACTCGGTTTCAACGCCTCCCACCTATCCTACACAGACCGGTTCACAGTCCAATGCAAAGCTACAGTAAAGGTTCATGGGGTCTTTCCGTCTAGCCGCGGGTAGATTGCATCATCACAAACATTTCAACTTCGCTGAGTCTCAGGAGGAGACAGTGTGGCCATCGTTACGCCATTCGTGCAGGTCGGAACTTACCCGACAAGGAATTTCGCTACCTTAGGACCGTTATAGTTACGGCCGCCGTTTACCGGGGCTTCGATCAAGAGCTTGCACCCCATCACTTAACCTTCCGGCACCGGGCAGGCGTCACACCCTATACGTCCACTTTCGTGTTTGCAGAGTGCTGTGTTTTTATTAAACAGTCGCAGCCACCGATTCTCTGCGACCCTTTCACGCTCAGCGCGCAGGCGCTTCACGCTACCAGGGCATACCTTCTCCCGAAGTTACGGTATCAATTTGCCGAGTTCCTTCTCCTGAGTTCTCTCAAGCGCCTTAGAATATTCATCCCGTCCACCTGTGTCGGTTTGCGGTACGGTCTCGTTTAACTGAAGCTTAGAGGCTTTTCCTGGGACCACTTCCAATCACTTCGCGAACAAGTTCGCTCGTGCCACACCCTTGAATTACGCACCCGGATTTGCCTAAGTGCCTTCTTCGATGCAGCAACGGGGACTTCCAACACCCCGATGACATTCCGCGATCCGTCCCCCCATCGCATTAAACGACGGTGCTGGAATATTAACCAGCTTCCCATCAGCTACGCATCTCTGCCTCGCCTTAGGGGCCGACTCACCCTACGCCGATGAACGTTGCGTAGGAAACCTTGGACTTACGGCGAGAGGGCCTTTCACCCTCTTTATCGCTACTCATGTCAGCATTCGCACTTCTGATACCTCCAGCAGCCTTTACAAGCCACCTTCGCAGGCTTACAGAACGCTCCCCTACCACGCACAGTAAACTGTGCATCCGCAGCTTCGGTATATCGCTTAGCCCCGTTACATCTTCCGCGCAGGACGACTCGATCAGTGAGCTATTACGCTTTCTTTAAAGGATGGCTGCTTCTAAGCCAACTTCCTGACTGTCTATGCCTTCCCACTTCGTTTCCCACTTAGCGATATTTGGGGACCTTAGCTGGCGGTCTGGGTTGTTTCCCTCTTGAGTCCGGACGTTAGCACCCGGTGCTCTGTCTCCCAAGCTGTACTTCCAGGTATTCGGAGTTTGCAATGGTTTGGTAAGTCGCCATGACCCCCTAGCCATAACAGTGCTCTACCCCCTGGAGTAATACTTGAGGCACTACCTAAATAGTTTTCGGGGAGAACCAGCTATTTCCAGACTTGTTTAGCCTTTCACCCCTATCCACAGCTCATCCCCTAGTTTTTCAACACTAGTGGGTTCGGTCCTCCAGCACGTGTTACCGTGCCTTCAACCTGGCCATGGATAGATCGTCTGGTTTCGGGTCTACACCCAGCGACTGAACGCCCTATTCGGACTCGCTTTCGCTACGCCTCCCCTATTCGGTTAAGCTTGCCACTGAATGTAAGTCGCTGACCCATTATACAAAAGGTACGCCGTCACCCCACAAGGAGGCTCCGACTGTTTGTATGCATGCGGTTTCAGGATCTATTTCACTCCCCTTCCGGGGTTCTTTTCGCCTTTCCCTCACGGTACTGGTTCACTATCGGTCGATCACGAGTATTTAGCCTTGGAGGATGGTCCCCCCATCTTCAGACAGGATTACACGTGTCCCGCCCTACTTATCGTACGCCTAGTCCCACCTCAGTGATTTCGAATACAGGGCTATCACCTGCTATGGCCGGAGTTTCCAATCCGTTCTTCTATCACCGAAGCTAACTCGTACAGGCTGATCCGATTTCGCTCGCCGCTACTTTCGGAATCTCGGTTGATTTCTTTTCCTCGAGTTACTGAGATGTTTCAGTTCACCCGGTTCGCCTCGTTAACCTATGTATTCAGTTAACGATACCGCCGAAGCGGTGGGTTTCCCCATTCGGAAATCTGCGGATCAAAGCTTGTTTGCCAGCTCCCCGCAGCTTATCGCAGGCTACTACGTCCTTCATCGCCTGTGATCGCCAAGGCATCCACCACATGCACTTAGTCGCTTGATCCTATAACCGTAGCGGCTATAGGCTGGTTTACTCTAGCGTTTGTGCCGTTCCAGAACATGAGCATTCTGGAACTGATATATGCAATCACAACCCGTTGTCCGACAATAACTCCACTGGCTCTTAACCAGCGTGTCGAACAACATTACTGTTGTTGCTTCTTCCAAATTGTTAAAGAACAGCCAAATCGTACTACACCGAGCCAAAGCCCAGCTTTAAGCGCAGCACGCTGCGCTTAAACCTAAGTTCTGGTGATCCGAGGAATTCCCACCGAAAATGGTGGAGGTTGACGGGATCGAACCGACGACCCCCTGCTTGCAAAGCAGGTGCTCTCCCAGCTGAGCTAAACCCCCACAGAAACTTCCGCTTCTGCTAACTGGTGGGTCTGGTTGGATTCGAACCAACGACCCCCGCCTTATCAAGACGGTGCTCTAACCGACTGAGCTACAGACCCATATTCTTCGGATCTGCATCCCAGGCCAAGGAACGTCAAGCATCAACACGCTTGCCCCTTTTCCTCACCGATCCAGCTTAATGAACAACCGATAAGAGTGGACACTTGATCAAGCACTTTACGCGCTGAAAGGAGGTGATCCAGCCGCACCTTCCGATACGGCTACCTTGTTACGACTTCACCCCAGTCATGAACCCTACCGTGGTAAGCGCCCTCCTTACGGTTAGGCTACCTACTTCTGGTAGAACCCACTCCCATGGTGTGACGGGCGGTGTGTACAAGACCCGGGAACGTATTCACCGCGACATGCTGATCCGCGATTACTAGCGATTCCGACTTCATGCAGTCGAGTTGCAGACTGCAATCCGGACTACGATCGGGTTTCTGGGATTGGCTCCCCCTCGCGGGTTGGCTGCCCTCTGTCCCGACCATTGTATGACGTGTGAAGCCCTACCCATAAGGGCCATGAGGACCTGACGTCATCCCCACCTTCCTCCGGTTTGTCACCGGCAGTCTCATTAGAGTGCCCTTTCGTAGCAACTAATGACAAGGGTTGCG
The DNA here is from genome assembly GCF_003854895.1 of Pigmentiphaga sp. H8. NCBI lineage: Bacteria > Pseudomonadati > Pseudomonadota > Betaproteobacteria > Burkholderiales > Alcaligenaceae > Pigmentiphaga > Pigmentiphaga sp. H8. The sequence goes on from NZ_CP033966.1 coordinate 4,998,087, forward strand.
CTCGTTGCGGGACTTAACCCAACATCTCACGACACGAGCTGACGACGGCCATGCAGCACCTGTGTTCCGGTTCTCTTTCGAGCACTCCTAAATCTCTTCAGGATTCCAGACATGTCAAGGGTAGGTAAGGTTTTTCGCGTTGCATCGAATTAATCCACATCATCCACCGCTTGTGCGGGTCCCCGTCAATTCCTTTGAGTTTTAATCTTGCGACCGTACTCCCCAGGCGGTCAACTTCACGCGTTAGCTGCGCTACCAAGCTCCGAAGAACCCAACAGCTAGTTGACATCGTTTAGGGCGTGGACTACCAGGGTATCTAATCCTGTTTGCTCCCCACGCTTTCGTGCATGAGCGTCAGTGTTATCCCAGGGGGCTGCCTTCGCCATCGGTGTTCCTCCACATATCTACGCATTTCACTGCTACACGTGGAATTCCACCCCCCTCTGACACACTCTAGTTCGGGAGTTAAAAATGCAGTTCCAAGGTTGAGCCCTGGGATTTCACATCTTTCTTTCCGAACCGCCTGCGCACGCTTTACGCCCAGTAATTCCGATTAACGCTTGCACCCTACGTATTACCGCGGCTGCTGGCACGTAGTTAGCCGGTGCTTATTCTGCAGGTACCGTCAGTTACGCCAGGTATTATCCGGCGCCGTTTCTTTCCTGCCAAAAGTGCTTTACAACCCGAAGGCCTTCTTCGCACACGCGGCATGGCTGGATCAGGGTTGCCCCCATTGTCCAAAATTCCCCACTGCTGCCTCCCGTAGGAGTCTGGGCCGTGTCTCAGTCCCAGTGTGGCTGGTCGTCCTCTCAAACCAGCTACGGATCGTTGCCTTGGTAGGCCTTTACCCCACCAACTAGCTAATCCGACATCGGCCGCTCCAATAGTGAGAGGTCTTGCGATCCCCCCCTTTCCCCCGTAGGGCGTATGCGGTATTAGCTACGCTTTCGCGTAGTTATCCCCCGCTACTGGGCACGTTCCGATGCATTACTCACCCGTTCGCCACTCGCCGCCAGACCGAAGTCCGCGCTGCCGTTCGACTTGCATGTGTAAGGCATGCCGCTAGCGTTCAATCTGAGCCAGGATCAAACTCTTCAGTTTAATCTCTAGATTTGTTCGTACTATGGGTCGAAACCCATGGCACGATCGCTTGCGTACTCAAAGAAATTGCAGATAAATGATTTACCTACAAACTTCTTTATATGAGCACTTGATTTCTTTTGCGTCGATCGACTGAACCGGTTACCCGACCCAACCGTCTCGCACCCAACCAAGTGCCCACACTTATCGGCTGTTTATTTGTTAAAGAGCGGTACTGCCTTTACTGCTTCGCTTCCTTGCCGTTCGCTGCGCTGTTTTGCTAGCGCTGCGTCATCAGCAGAGAAACGAGATTATGAAGAAGTTTTTTACGTCTGTCAAATCGTCGTTAGCGCTGCTAATTTCGATTCGTCAGACCCTTGCTGCGCTACCACCCTGCCGCAAGGCCCCTTCTTTTGGTCGGCTGCTTCGCTGCGCCCGCTTATGCGTAACCGCTGCTGAAACTGCCTTCCTCACCCTTCGCTTGCTTCGCTGCGCTGTTCGCGTTGCGTTGTTTGCGTCGAGAAAGAGACTATAGCACGCATTGAAATCGGCACGCAAATCGATCCAGGCTTTCTTGTCAGTTTCGTGACTGGAATCGGGCCTTTTCAGGCCCCGATACAGCGCGCAAAGCGCGCTGTATCGCCGTTTGGCATGGGCAAAAAAATTTTTACGACTCGCTGGCAGGGGCTCCTGCCCCACTACTACTTATGCTGGAACGACGGAGGGCGCTTGGCGATGAAGGCATCCATGCCTTCCTTCTGGTCGTGCGTGCCGAACAGCGAATGGAACAGGCGTCGCTCGAACTGCATGCCTTCGGCCAGCGGCGTCTCGAAGGCGCGGTTCACCGCTTCCTTGGCCATCATGACCGAGGGCAGCGACATCGAGGCAATGACGGTGGCCATTTCGATCGCCTCGTCCAGCAGCTTGTCCGCGGCCACCACGCGCGAGACCAGGCCCGCGCGTTCGGCCTCGGCCGCGTCCATCAGCCGGCCGGTCAGCACCAGGTCCATGGCCTTGGCCTTGCCCACCGCGCGCGGCAGGCGCTGCGTGCCGCCGGCGCCGGGAATGATGCCCAGCTTGATCTCGGGCTGCCCGAAGCGCGCCGTCTCGGCCGCCACCAGGATGTCGCACATCATGGCCAACTCGCAGCCGCCGCCCAGCGCATAGCCGGCCACGGCCGCGATCACCGGCTTACGGATGCGGCGCAGGGTCTCCCAATTGCGGGTGATGAAGTCCGAGGCGTAGGCCTCTATATAGGAGAGGTCTTTCATCGCGCCAATGTCGGCGCCCGCGGCAAAGGCCTTTTCGCTGCCGGTGATGACCATGGCGCCGATATCGGGATCGGCGTCGAACGCCAGCAGCGCCGCTCCCAGCTCGTCCATCAGCGCGTCGTTCAGCGCATTGAGCGCCTTGGGACGATTCAGGGTCAGCAGGCCGACCCGGCCACGATTTTCGACCAAAACCAGAGCTTCGCTCACGTCCACACTCCTTCCTATATATAGATGTACCCCGGGGGCGCCTCAAGCATACCCGCACCCGCGGCCCCCGCGGCTTGAGTTTCCCCCCGCCATGGCGCACCATCTTCGGTTCCGTATCTCGAGGAAAGGACATGGCTGGAGGAGCAAGCAGCGGCCGCAGCATCATCGGACTGCTGCTGGCCGCGGGCCGGGGATCGCGCTTTTCGGCGGACGGCAGCGCGAACAAGCTGCTGGCCCGCGTCGACGGCCGGCCGGTCTGCGCCGGGGCGGCCCAGGCCCTGCGCGGGGCGCTGCCCCGGGTGGCGGCGGCGGTCTCGCCCACGGCTCCCGGGGTGGGCGAGGCGCTGCGGCAGGCCGGATGCGAGGTCATCGTGTGCGACCGCGCCGCCGAAGGCATGGGCGGCACGCTGGCGCAGGCCGTCTCGTGGCTGTCGTCCCGGGAACAAGCGGCCGGCAACGAAGCGCCCGCCTGGTGCATCATGCCCGCCGACATGCCCTGGGTGCGTGCCGATACCGTGGCGGCGCTGCGCGACGCCTGGCTGGCGCTGCCTCCGTCCCGGCGCGAACGCGCGGTGCTCGCGCCCACCTATCGCCAGATGCGCGGCCACCCGGTCCTGCTTGGAGCGGACTGGGCCGCGGCGCTGGCGCAATTGCAAGGCGACGAAGGCGCCCGCGCCCTGATCTCCGGCCAGGTCACCCCCCTGGCCGTGGAAGATCCGGGCTGCGTTCGCGACGTCGACACGCCGGACGACCTGGCGCCGGGCCCGACGCTCCTGGGATGAGGAGCCCCTAGGCGCTGACGCGCAGCGCCATGGATGACCAACATGAAGGAACCTATGCAACGGACCGCCGTTTCCAATCGCCCCGCGCCTCGCCGGCGCGCGTCCCAGCCGGGCACGCCCATGGCCGAAGCCATCTCTTATCGCCTGGAACTCATCGATCCGGCCGGGCACCGCTGCCGGGTCACGATGTCCATTCCCGACCCCGACCCGACCGGGCAGTGCGTCAGCCTGCCCGCCTGGATACCCGGCAGCTACATGATCCGCGACTTCGCGCGGCAGATAGAAAGCATCGAGGCGCGGGCGTGGGGCCGCAAGATCGAACTGAGCAAGCTGGACAAGCAGACCTGGCAGGCCGCGCCCTGCCGCGGGCCGCTGCAGATCGTCTGCGAGATCTACGCCTGGGACCTGTCGGTGCGCGCCGCGCACCTGGACGAAAGCCACGGGTTCTTCAACGGCACCAGCGTCTTCCTGCGCGCGGCCGGCCACGACGGCGTGCCCTGCCTGCTGGAACTGGTGGCACCGCGCGGCCTGGACTGGAAGGTCTACACCAGCCTGCCCGAGGCCGAGGGGCATCCCCAGCGTGCGCCGCGCCACGGTTTCGGCATGTACCGCGCGCCGGACTACGACGCGCTGGCCGATCACCCCATCGAGATGGGCACGCCCCAGGTCGCCAGTTTCGAGGCCTACGGCGCGCGGCACGAGCTGGTCTTCACCGGCGACATTCCCAACCTGGATCTCGAACGGCTGGTGACGGACATCCGCAAGATCTGCGAGAAGCAGATCGCCTTCTTCGAACCGCGGACGCGGCGGGCGCCGTTCCTGGACAGTTCGGACCGCTATGTCTTCATGACCATGGTCACCGGCGACGGCTACGGGGGCCTGGAACACCGTTCGTCCACCGCGCTGATGACCTCGCGCTCGGACCTGCCCGTGCAGGGACGGCCCGAGCAGACCGACGGCTACCGCAACTTCCTGGGCCTGGTCAGCCACGAGTATTTCCACACCTGGAACGTCAAGCGCATCAAGCCCGCGGCCTTCGCGCCCTACGACCTGGACCGTGAGAACCATACGCGGCTGCTGTGGCTGTTCGAGGGCTTCACGTCCTATTACGACGACCTGTTCGTGCTGCGGGCCGGCGTGATCACCGAACCGGACTACCTGCGCACGCTGGCCAGGACGGTATCCCTGGTGCACGCGGCACCCGGCCGCTTCAAGCAATCGGTGGCGGAAAGTTCGTTCGACGCCTGGACGCGCTACTACCGCCAGGACGAGAACTCGCCCAACGCCATCGTCAGCTACTACACCAAGGGCTCGCTGGTCGCGCTGGGGCTGGACCTGCTGCTGCGGCATGAAACCGGCGGGCGCCACAGCCTGGACGACGTGATGCGGCAGCTGTGGGCGCGTTATGGCCGCGATTTCTACCGGGGCGGCGCGCGCGGCGTCGAGGAAGACGCCATGCCGGACCTGATCCGGGAAGCCACCGGCGTGGACGCGCGCGATTTCCTGCGCCGCCACGCCTACGGCCGCGAGGACGTACCCTTGGCGGAACTGCTCGCGCAGCAGGGCCATGCCCTGACCTGGAAGGCCTCGTCGCCGCTTCCTTCCCTGGGCGTGAAGACCGCGCGCCAGGGGGAGGACCTGCGCCTGGCCACCGTGTACACGCTCGGCCCGGCCCACCGGGCGGGGCTGTCGGCACAAGACGTGCTGGTGGCCATCGACGGCCTGCGCGTGCAGAACGGCAACCTGGACAAGCTCCTGGCGCGCTACCGGCCCGGCGACCTGGTCGAGATCCATGCGTTCCGGCGCGATGAACTGCGCCGGTTCACGGTGAAGCTCGAGCCGGCGCCGGAAACGGAGTGCGTGATCGCGGCGGCCTGACCCGGCCGCCGGCCCTCACCAGGCGACGGGTTCCCGCCCCTGCTCCGCCAGCCAGCGGTTGGCGGTTTCGAAATGCCCGCACCCCAGGAACGGCACCGGCGGACGCCGGGCCGACAGGGGCGAAGGATGATTGGCCATCAGCACCAGGTGTCTGCCGCCGGGCGGCAGCAATGCCTGCTTGGCCTGCGCGTGCGCGCCCCACAGCATGAAGACCTTGGGCGAAGGTTCGCGCGCGATCGCGGCGATGACCGCGTCGGTGAACGCCTCCCAGCCCTGCTTCGCGTGCGAGGCGGGCGCGCCGTCTTCCACGGTCAGCGACGTATTGAGCAGCAGCACGCCCTGCCGGGCCCACCGTTGCAGATCGTTGCCGAAAGCGGCGGGATTGCCGCCGAAGCTGGCCGCGATCTCGTTGAAGATGTTGCGCAGGCTGGGCGGCCGCTTGAAGCCGTCCGGCACCGAGAACGCCAGGCCCTGGGCCTGGCCGGGGCCGTGATAGGGATCCTGCCCCAGGATCACGACCCGGGTGGACTCGGGCGTGGCCAGATCCAGCGCGCGGAACGGCAAGGCCGGATAGATCACCGCGCCCGCTTCCCGGCGCAGGTCGACGAAGCGCCGCAGCGCGTCGAACGACGGGCTGGCCAACGCCTCGGCCAGCAAATCGCGCCAGCCGGCAGGCAGGCGATCCACGTGGCCTTGCAGCGGTTCGGCCAGGCGGTTGTCCGGCTCCGCCGCGAACAGATCGGCGGGCGCGCTCACTGGACTACCCTCCTGTCGCTGCGCGACATCCTCCCCGAGGGAGGTCGCGCGCCCTTCGGGCGGCCGGGCGGGCGCGCTCATGCGAACAGCCGCGACAGTTCGGCGCCGGGATCGGGCGCCCGCATGAAGGCCTCGCCCACCAGGAAGGCGTTGACGCCGTACTCGCGCATCTGGCGGACCTCGGACTGGCCCAGGATGCCGCTTTCCGTGACCACGCGCTTGCCGGCCGGAATACGTGGCAGCAGGTCGATCGTGTTCTGCAAGGAGACCTCGAAAGTCCGCAGGTTGCGGTTGTTGATGCCGAGCAGGCTGGTACGCAATTCCAGCGCCGTATCCAGCTCGGCCGCGCCGTGGACCTCCACCAGCACGTCCATGCCGAGTTCCAGGGCCAGCGCTTCCAGGTCCCGCAACTGCGAGGGCGCCAGCGCGGCCACGATCAGCAGGATGCAATCGGCGCCCATCGCACGCGCCTCGACCACCTGGTAGGCATCGACGATGAAATCCTTGCGCAGCACGGGCAGCGCGCACGCGGCGCGGGCGCGGCGCAGGTAGTCCTGCGATCCCTGGAAGAACTGCACGTCGGTCAGCACGGACAGGCAGGCCGCGCCATGCGTGGCATACGAGGCCGCGATCTCGTCGGGCTGGAAGTTCTCGCGCAGCAGACCCTTCGAAGGCGAGGCCCTCTTGATCTCGGCGATGACGCCGGACTGGCCCGCCGCCACCTTGGCCTCGATCGCCTGCGCGAAGCCCCGCACGTCCTGCCGGGCCTCGGCTTCGCGCCGCAGGTCGGACTCGCTGCGAAGCAGGCGCGCGGTGGCGACCTCTTCGGCCTTTACTTCCAGTATGCGTTGGAGAATGTCACTCATGACCCACCCATCAAGATTCCTGTGCGAAGGCGGCTTATTGCGCCGCCTTCCTGGTGAACGATACGAACTCGTCCAGCCGCGCGCGCGCGGCGCCGCTGGCGATCAGCTCGAAGGCCTTGCGTATGCCCTCGGCCACCGATGACACGGTATTGCCGGCATACATGGCCAGGCCGCCGTTCAGCGCGACGATGTCGCGCGCGGGGCCTGGTACGTTGGACAAGGCTTCCAGCACGAGTTCACGGGATTCGTCGCGATTGGCGACTTTCAGGCTGCGGTTGGACACCATCTGGAGACCGAAGTCCTCGGGATGGATCTCGTATTCGTGCACTTCGCCGTCGCGCAGCTCGCCCACCATGGTGGCCGCGCCCAGCGAGGCCTCGTCCATGCCGTCCTTGCCGTAGACCACCAGCACATGCTTGGACCCCAGGCGCTGCAGCACCCGCACCTGGATGCCGACCAGGTCGGGATGGAACACGCCCATGAGCTGGTTGGCGGCGCCGGCCGGATTGGTCAGCGGCCCCAGCAGGTTGAAGATGGTGCGCACCGCCAGTTCCTTGCGGATGGGCGCGATGTTCTTCATGGCCGAGTGGTGAACGGGCGCGAACATGAAGCCGATGCCGGTGGCTTCGATGCATTCGGCCACGGCCGCGGACGGCAGCATGACGTTGGCGCCCAGCGCCTCCAGCACGTCGGCGCTGCCCGAGGACGACGAGACCCCGCGATTGCCGTGCTTGGCGATCTTGGCGCCGCCGGCCGCCGCCACGAACATGGCCGCGGTCGAGATGTTGAAGGTATGCGCGCCGTCGCCGCCGGTGCCGGCCAGGTCGACCAGGCGGTCGGTATCGGGAACCTGCACGCCGTCGGCGAACTCGCGCATGACCTGCGCGGCCGCGGTGATCTCGCCTATGGTCTCTTTCTTGACGCGCAGGCCCATGATGAGCGCGGCCGCGGTCGCCGGCGACATCTCGCCGCGCATCAGCATGCGCATCAGCGACAGCATCTCGTCGTGGAATATCTCGCGGTGTTCGATGCAACGCACCAGCGCTTCGGTCGGGGTAATGGACACCATGGACTCCTTGGGAAATCGTTGCCGCTGGTTCATGCGTTCAACTGCAGGAAATTGCGCAGCAAGGCATGGCCATGCTCGCTCAAGACGGATTCGGGGTGGAACTGCACCCCGTAGACGGGAAGGCTGCGGTGGCGCAGGCCCATGATCTCCCCATCGTCGGTCTGCGCCGTCACCTCCAGGCAGTCGGGCAGGCTGTCGCGTTCGACCGCGAGCGAGTGGTACCGGGTGACCGTGTAGGGAGACGGCAAGCCTTGGAACACGTCGCTGCCCGTATGGGTCAGGGCCGACGTCTTGCCGTGCATGATCTGCCGCGCGCGGACGATTTTGCCACCAAACGCGGCACCGATGGACTGGTGGCCCAGGCACACGCCCAGGATGGGCACCTTGCCGGCATAGGCCTGGATGAGCGGCACCGAGATGCCGGCCTCGGCGGGCGAGCACGGCCCGGGCGAGACGCAGATGCGCTCGGGCGCCAGGGCCGCGATCTCGTCCAGCGTGATCTGGTCGTTGCGATACACCCGCACGTCCGCGCCGAGTTCGCCGAAGTACTGGACCAGGTTGTAGGTAAAGGAATCGTAATTGTCGAGCATCAGCAGCATGCCGCTCTCCCCGTGGAATCGAACAGGCCGGTGGCCGGGAACACGTCGGCGATCGCGCCGTCCGGGAGCTGGCGCCACCACGCGAGCGACGAGCCACGATGCACGTGTGCGGGGGTTCGGCTGGCAAGGGGGGATACTGCTGGATACACGGACAATCTCCTGGATCGGGAGCCGCCGTGCCGGGGGAGCTGTGTGAATTCGCGACCTGCCACCGGTTACGGCGGCAGGGTGCAGTTCTCGAACCGCAACAACGTGCCGCTTCCTAGCGGAAGCGCCACCACTGAGCTGCTTGGTTCGAAACGATGCGGTTCATGTCTTGAAGTGAGTCGGGAGCCGCGGCCATGTGCGCGTTTCAGCTCCGGCGGGAATTCTAGCGCGTCCGCGTTTCGCTTGTCGAACGGAAGAAATGGGGACGGAACAAGAACGTCCCCACCGCCTTCTTCCCTAAAACGGCACCCCGTCCAACCGCCCCATCTTGCCGCTGGCGAAGTCGCGCTTGGCCTGCAGCAGGCGCTCGGGCGTGTCCATCACGAACGGCCCACCGAAGAAAATCTGCCCCTGCGCCGGCGGCCCACCCAGCAGGGCGACGTCTGCGGGGCCCTGCGCCGTGGCCCGCAGCTCGACCGAGTCGCCGGGCGCCAGGACCGCCAGCGCGCCGGCGCCGAGCGTCCTGCCATCGCCGAGATCCAACTGGCCGTCCAGCACGACCAGGCCCAGCTCCTCTTCCGGCACCGGCAGCACGGTACGCCCTCCCGAAGCCAGCCGGACATGTGCCAGCAGCGTGGGCATGGTCGTGGCCATGGGGCCGGCATGCCCACCGATGTTTCCCGCGATCACGCGCACGCGCGCGCCGCCCTGTTCGAATTCGGGAATGCTGCCGCGCCGGAAGGACGCATAGGCGGGCTCGATCAGCTTCTGTCCGGGTGGCAGACTGGTCCAGAGCTGCAGGCCATGGCGGCCGCCGGCCGGCTGCTCGGCGTGGAGCATGCCCCGGCCGGCCCGTATCCATTGGGCGTCGCCCGCGCCCAGGCGGTCGCGGAAACCTTCGCTGTCGCGGTGCTCGACCTCGCCCTCCAGCAGGTAGCTGATCACCTCTATGCCCGCGTGCGGATGCGGCGAATCGCCGATGCCGCGCCGGGACCGATGGCGATAGTGGTCGATGAAAACGAAAGGCCCCAGCGAAATCCGGTCCCGCTGCGGCAACGCGCGCCACAGCAGCATGTCGCCGTCATCGATGACGCGCTGCGCGGGCAGCACGGCGGATACAAGGCGTTCGGTCATGATGAAGATTCTCCTGTCATCGTTCAGGCGCCGGCCACGGCCAGGCCGTCGATCCGCAGCGTCCCGATGGCGCCGTGCATCTCGATCGGCGCGATGTCCTTGCCGTGGACCACCACGCCGCCCGCGATCTCGATCTCGCGCGCCGAACCGCCGGACTTGACGCTGAGCGCGATGGCCGACAGCTTCACGACCACGCCCTTGACCAGCGAATCGCCGGTGCCGCCAAAGGTCTCGATGCCGCGGCGCACCGACAGGCGGCCGATGGGCTGGCTGATCTGGATCCCGACCGCGCCGTCCGCATGCGTGACGAGCCGGTCGAACTCCGCCACGTTGACGGTACCGTCGTAGACGTTGAAGGCGCGCGCGCCCTGCCCGAAGGTTTCGATGGGCGCGTGCACGCGCAGTTCGTTGACCACGCCGAAGTTGACGAAGCCGATACCGCTGGGGCCATACGAGGTCAGCTTTTCCCGCGCGTCCCAGCGATCCACCGTGCCCCAGTTGTCGAGCACCATGTCGTTGACGCCGTAGGTCACGACCGGCCCGAGGTTGCGCACCACGTCGACGAAGGCGTTGCTGACGGTGAACACGCCGCCGGTGATCTGGTCGGGCGTGCCGGCGGGAATCCGGCCGTCGCTATGGACCGCGCCGGTTTCCAGCAGGGACACAGCCAGGCGCCCTCCCCCGGACATGCCGCTGACGAAGATCCCGCTGCCCAGCACGGGTGCGGTGGGCCGGCCGGCCGACAGGCCGGTCAGGCGTGCGCTGATGGTCACGGCGGCATCGTCCTGCATGTTCCACAACGTGAAGGCGCCCTGGGTCACGTAGACGCCATAGCCTTGCGGCCGGTCGGCCCGGGCCCGCGCATCGGCCGCGACGATGTCCAGTCCGTCGACCTCGACATGGCCCGCGCGGACCTTGTCGCGGGCCAGGATCTGGACCTGTCCGACGGTGGTCACCGCCGCGAGGCGGATGCGGCCCAGCCCGTCCACCCCGGGATCGTTGAAGATGGCTCGCCGGTCGGGCGAGGCTTCGATGCGCAGGTCACGGATCTCGTTGTCCTCGCTCAGCTGCACGCCATCGCTGCCCGCGGCGAAGGCCAGGACCGCGCCGGCTTCCCCGCCGACCAGGGACTGGCCCGGCAGCAGCCGGATCGAAGGCAGGCCGGACAGCAGCCCGCCTACGGCGATGACCTGCCTGCCGGCGTCCTGCACGGCAGCTTGAAGTGCTTCGGAAGTGGTGACGAGTGCTTGCGATGCCATGATGGCGCTCCTGGATGATGGAAGGCCGCGGTAGCCGGCCCGAGAAGCCCTACTCTAGGCTTGGGGGCGATGCCGATGAAGGGGACGGCGGGCACTTCATTTGTGCCCAGCCGGCATCAATCCATGGATCGCGCGGACGATTGCGCGCACAATGCTCGTCGGACGATGTGGGGCGAACGGCATGAACGAAGCGTCAGGCAAACTGGACACGGTGGAGATGTTCTGCGCGGCGGCCCGGGCCGGGAGCTTCACCGCGGCCGCGACCGTGCTGGGCACGACGCCTTCGGCGATCAGCAAGGCCGTGCGGCGCCTGGAGGACAGGCTGGGCGTCAAGCTGTTCGCGCGAACCACCCGCGCAATCCGGCTGACGGACGACGGGCAGGCCTATTACCGCACGTGCAGCCAGGCCCTGGAAAACATCCACGACATCGAGCGTTCGCTGACGGGGCACCGGCTGCCACGCGGCGAGCTGCGCATCAGCGCTCCCGCCAGCTACGGCATCAAGCGGCTGATCCCGCTCGTGCCGCGCTACGTGGCGCGCCATCACGGGCAGGTGAAGGTGACCGTCTCGGTCAGCAACGCCGTGGCGGATTTCGTGATGGACGACGTCGACATGGCGATACGCATCGGCGAGGTCGCGGACTCGCGGCTGGTCGCGCGGCCGCTGCACCCGGCCAGCCCGCGCATCGTCGCCTCGCCGGCCTATCTGCGCCGGCACGGCACGCCCGCCACGCCAGAGGACATGGCCAACCACGCCTGCCTGGGATTGATCATGCCCGACAGCGGCCGCGCCATGCCCTGGACCTTCGCGCCGTCGGCCGATGGCATGGCCACGCAGGTCCGGCTCCAGCCCGCGATGAACTTCGACCATCCGCTGGGCACGCTGGCGGCCGCGTTAAGCGACGCCGGCCTCGCGCAGTTGCTGGACTTCACCGTCGAGGACGACCTGCGCAGCGGCCGCCTGGTGGAGGTCCTGGCCGCGTGGCGTCCGCCAGCCCAGCCGGTTTCCGTCGTCTGGCCCGGCAATCGCCATGTGCCCGCCACGGTGCGCAGCTTCGTGGATTTCCTGGTCGATACCGCCCACGCCTGACCGGCCCTATCAAATCCCTTTATCGCCCACCGCCTCGATTCGATTGGCGCCGATGCCGCTCGCGTTCGCATAATCATCCCACCTCGATGCCCCGGCGCGGCCGGACGCATCCGGGGCCAATCGGAGACGTGTCGATGCGATTCGCGGTAACAGAGATAGTCGAGGACTTCGTGGGCGAAATCGAGGACTTCCCCTTCGATGCCATCGACCAGGATGCCGTTGCCCAGTTGAAAGCGGCGTGGTTCCGCTACCCGGTCCTGCGCTTTCGCGGCGTCCGGATCGGCGATCGGGAGCAGGTGGCCTTCAGCCGTGCGCTCGGCCCGGCGGTGTTCCATCCTCGGCAGCTCCAGGAAGGCAGGAATGCCGAGTTCCCCGAAATCCTGGTCATCAGCAACAAGAAGAAGGCCGACGGTTCGCCGGCGGGCGACCTGGGCGACGGCGAAGTGCGCTGGCACACGGACACCTGGTTCGTCGAACAGCCGCCGTCGGCCGCCATTCTGCGGGCGGTCGAACTGCCCGACCAGGGCGGCAACACGTATTTCGCCAACATGTATGCCGCCTACCAGAGCCTGGACACGGCAATGAAGGCACGCCTGGACGGCCTCGCCATCCATCACCAGTCGGTCGTCGACGGACGCGGGGAGGTCAGGCTGGGCAAGACGCCGCCGGCATCCGACGACTACGCCGCCTGGGCCGGCGTCGATCACCCGCTGGTCCGGCGGCATCCCGGATCCGGCCGTCCATGCCTGTACCTGGGCGGCGATCGTCCGCACCAGTCCATCCCCGGCATGCCCCAGGACGAAGCGGCGCCGTTGCTGGCGGCCCTGTGGGCGGCGGCCACCGATGCCCGCCACGTCTGGGCGCAGCAATGGCGGCCCGGCGACATGATGATGTGGGACAACCGCTGCCTGCTGCACAAGCGCGATGCCTTCGACCCGCGATCCGTGCGGCGCCTGCATCGGACCACCGTCGAGGGCGAGCGGCCGATCGCGGCGGAGCTGGCCCATGCCTGAGGCAGCCTTCCGCTTCGGCGACTTGCCGGCGCCCCTGCCGCCCGAGCTGCGCGCGCTGGCCGACGGCCTGGAACCCGCCGCGCTGGGCCACCTGCTGGACCAAGGCTTCACCGGACCGCGCCACCGCCATCTGGCGGGCCGCCGCGAGCCGTCGGTGGGCATGGTCGTGACCTGCCTCAGCCCCGGCGCTGACAACGCCATCGTGCATCACGCGGTTTCCCGCCTGCGGCCCGGCGATTTCCTGGTCATCGCACGCGGCCCGGACCGCCCCGAGGCCTGCCTGGGAGGCGGTCTGGCACTGGCCGCCGAACGAGCGGGCTGCGCCGGCATCCTGGTGGACGGCCCGGTCACGGACGTGCAGGAACTCCGGCAACTGGCCTTGCCCGTCTGGGCGGTCGGCCTGACCGCGCTGACCTGCAAGCGCCACTATGAAGGCGGCACATTCTGCGAGCCCGTCTCCATCGATGGCATGGACATCGCCCCCGGGATGCTGGCGCTGGGCGACGAGAACGGCGTGCTTTTCGTGGACGGCCCCCGCCTGCTGGCATGCGCGCCGGAGGCGAAGGCGCGGCAGTCCGCGCAGGCGGAACGCTATGCCCGGGTCCGCGCGGGCGGGCGCCTGGCCGCGCTCAACGGCACGGACGAGGCGTTCGCGCGGATCCTGGCGGAGACGGCGCGATGACCCCGTTCTCCCTGGAGCCCAAGCGATACGACGAACTGGTCCGGATCCGGCGCGACATCCACCGCCATCCCGAACTCGCGTTCGCGGAGCGGCGCACCGCGGCCATCGTCCGGCACGACCTGGCCGAGTTGGGGCTTGACGCCGTTTCCGGCGTGGCCGGCACCGGCGTCGTGGCGGTGCTGGACACCGGTCGCCCCGGGCGCACGGTCGGGCTGCGCGTCGACATGGACGCCCTGCCCATGACGGAAACCGCCGACGTGCCGTTCAAGTCCGAGGTGCCGGGCGCGGCCCACACCTGCGGCCACGACGTGCATTGCGCCATCGGACTGGGCGCGGCCTCGCTGCTGTGCGAGCGGCGGCACACCTTGCGCGGCCGCTTCAAGTTCCTTTTCCAGCCTGCCGAGGAAACGCTGGAGGGCGCGCGGGCGATGATCGAGGCGGGCGTGCTCGAGGCGCCGGCGGTGGACGTGCTGCTGGGCTGCCACAATTCACCGCAGCTGGACACGGGCCGGATCGGCTACCGGCACGGGGCGTCCATGGCCTCGTCCAGCGCCTTCGTCATCGACGTTCGCGGCGCGGCCGGCCATGCCGCCCATCCCCGCTCCGGCGTGGATGCCTTGCAGGCCTTGCCCATGCTGCTGACCGGGCTCAACGCGATACGCGCCAAGGAAGTCGCCGCCGACCAGCCCCTGATCCTTTCCGTGGGCCGGATCCAGGGCGGCCGCGCGCGCAACGTCATCTGCGACGCGGTCACGCTGGAAGGCACCTGCCGGACGCTCGACGACGCCGTGCGCGGCGAGGTCGAGGCCGCGCTGCGCCGGCTGGCGCAAGGCACGGCCACGGCCACGCGGACGGCGGTGGACGTGCAATGGCGCACCCTGGCCCCCGCGCTGGTCAACGACCGCGACACCCTGGAGCGGGCCATCCGCGCGATCGAACGCGGCCTGGGCGCCGACGCCCTGGTCGCACTCGATGCGCTGTCGATGGGCGGCGAGGATTTCGCCTGGTACGGACAGCATGTCCCCGTCGCGCACCTGCGCATCGGATCCCGTTGCGCGGGCTCCTCGACACAACTGCACCAAAGCGATTATTTCTGCGACGAACGCGCCATCGAGGCCGGGGCCCTGGCCCTGGCCGCGGCGGCGGCCGAGCTGGCCGCGACCTGACGCGGCGCCGTTCGCACCTACCCTGCAAGGAAACCCTCATGGAACGACGACGATTCCTGTTTGGCCTGGCGGCGGCCGCCGCGATGCCCACGGCCCGGTCCCAGAGCCGGCCGATCCGTTTGCTGGTCCCCTTCGCCCCCGGCGGCGCGACCGACGTCATCGCGCGCGAGATCGCGGTGCTGATGGGAAAACACCTGGGCGCCACCGTGGTGGTGGAGAACCGCGGCGGCGCGGGCGGGTCGATCGGCACCTCGGAAGTCGCGCGCGCCGCCCCCGACGGCTACACGCTGGGACTCGCCACGCAATCGACCCACGCGGTCAACCCCGTCGTCTACCGCAAGGTGGGATACGATCCCCTGACCGACTTCACGCTGCTTGGGGAGATCGCGCAGGCGCCCGGCATCCTGCTGGTCAACAGCAAGGTGCCGGCCACGACGCTGGCGCAATTCGTGCAGCATCTGCGCAGCCATCCCGACCAGTTGACCTATTCGTCCCCCGGCAACGGCACCATCGGCCACGTCTGGGGCGAACAGTTCAAGCACTCGACCGGCACGGCCATGCTGCACGTGCCGTACAAGGGCGCCTCGCAGGCCCTGGCCGACCTGGTGGCGGGCCAGGTCGATTCGACCTTCACCTCGGTCGCCTCGGCCATGCCCTATCTGCGGAACGGCCGGGTACGCGCGCTGGCGGTAAGCTGGCCCGGGCGCCTGGACATGCTGCCCGCGGTGCCGACCTATGCCGAGGCGGGATGGCCGGACAACAACCAGCCGACGTGGTACGGCCTGGTGGGACCGGCCGGCCTTGCCGGGGACGCGCGCGGCGCGCTGCGGGCCGCCATGCGGGCCGCGCTGGACGACCCCGGCCTGCGGGAAAAGTACCGCGGACAAGGCGTGTTTCCCGCCCTGGGCACGCCGGAGCAGTTCGCGGCGACCATCCGGCGCGACATGGACAGCATCGCGGCCATCCGCAGGACTGCCCAGATTTCGGTGGACTAGCCGGCGTTTCTGCCCGATCATCGTCTCCGGCTTTCTTCCAGGCGGACGATAGACCTTGGCATTGAAACTCAGGCAGATCGAAGCCTTCCGGGCGGTCATGCGGGAAGGCAGCATGGTGCGGGCCAGCTCGGCGCTGGCCATCACCCAACCGGCCGTCAGCTACCTGATCGGATCGCTGGAAAGCGCCGTGGGTTTCGCGCTGTTCCGGCGCGAGAAGGGCAAGCTCATTCCCACGCCCGAGGCGCACCAGCTCATCGACGAGGTCGACCGCCTATACGAAAGCGTGGACGAGGTCGAGGCGGTGGCGCGGCTGATCGCCAATCACCAGCGCGCGGTGCTGCGCATCCTGCTGACCCCCGCCCTGTCCACGGGCGCCTGCGTCCAGGCCATCGGCCGCTACGCGGCGCGGCACCCGGGCATCCGCCTGGACATCGATACCGCGCACCGGGCGACGATCCTGCGCCGCCTGCTGTCGGGCCACGCCGACCTGGCGGTGCTGTCGCTGCCGGTGGAAACGGATCGGATCGTGGCGACCAGCGTCTTCACCAGCGATCTGGTCTGCGTTCTTCCGGCGCACCACGAACCGCCCCGGCCGAACACCATCACCCCGGGCGACCTGGCGGGCGTCCCGTTGATCGGGCTCAAGCCCAGCGGCGTGATCCGCCCCATCGTCGACCGCTGGTTCTCGGCGGCGAACGTCACGCCACGCTTCGACATCGAGGTGCGCGATGCCTGGACCGCCATCGAACTCGTGCGCGGCGGCGCGGGTGCCGCCATCGTGAGCCGCATCAGCGTCCCGCCTTTCGGCGCGGATCCGCTGCGCGTGCTGACGCTCGCGCCGGCCGGGCACATCGAGATCGGCATCGTGTCGCCGGCCTCGCTTCCCGTCCACCGTACGGTGGGCGCCCTGGCGGATTTCCTGCGCGAGCAGATTCGGCTCAAACCGTGCGCCGCGTCTTCATCAACATGTCGTATAGCAACTGCGCCACCGGACTGAGCTGCCTGCCGCGCCGGTGGATCAGCCCGATGTCCCGGCTGACGGCCGGCTCGCGCAGGGGCTTGCTGACCAGGGCCGCATGCCGGCCCTTGGGCATGGCCAATTTCGGCACGACGCCTATGCCCACCCCGGCTTCCACCAGGCTGACCAGCGCAGGGACGTGCTGGACCTCGCAGAACCATCGCGGCTGCTGCGCGCTATGCGCCAGCGCCTGGTCCATCAGGAAGCGGTTGCCGCTGCCCTGGGCCAGCCGGATGAAGTGATGATCGGCCAGTTGCGCCCAGGTCAGCGTGCGCCGCGCCGCCAGGGGGTGGTCGCGCCGAAGCGCCACCACGAAGGGTTCGTTCAGCAGGGGCTGGTAGGTGATCTCCGCGTCCTGCGTGCCGATGTAGGTCAGGCCGAAATCGGCATCGCCGCGCGCCACCGCCGTCAAGACTTCGGACGATGACTCGTCGATGATGCGGATACGGATGCGCGGATATTGCTGGTGGTACTGGTGGATGACCTCGGGCAGGAAATAGGCCACCGCCGACGGCACGCAGGCGATGGTGACCTCGCCCGACAGCTTCTCGGCCACGTCCTGGATCCCTATCAGGGCGCTCTCGAGCTCGTTCAGAACGTTTCTTGCGCGCGGCACGAAGCCGCGTCCTATGGTCGTCAGCTGGACCTTGCGCGTGGTCCGCTCGAACAGCTTGACGCCCAGGGCATCCTCCAGCTTGTCCACCCGCCGGGACAGCGCGGACTGCGACACGTGCAGGGACTCGGAAGCGGCCCGGAAGCTTCCCAGGTCCGCCACGGCAAGAAAGGCGCGCAGATCGGCCAGGTCGAATTTCATGCGTTTTCGTCAAGAATCCATCCAATTTTTGCACTTTACTCCCATTTATCCGTCGCCCAAGATGCGTTCCATAGCCTTCTTTCCCTACGCAGGAACGCCTCATGCCCGCCACCGTTGTCCCGCCCACGAAATATTCCGAAGCAGAACTGACCCGCCTGGGCATCCTGGCATTCCGCGCGCTCGGCCTGCCCGAGCAGGACGCCCAGGACGTCGTCCGCGTGCTGGTGCTGGCCGACATGTTCGGCCTGTCGACGCACGGCCTGAGCCGCCTCGAATCGTATGGCGATCGCCTGAAGGTCGGCGGTATCGCCGCGCGCGCCCAGGTAACGGTGAGCACGGCGGCCCCCGCGCTGCGCCTGGTCGACGGCGGCAACGGCGTCGGCCCGCTGGTCGGCATGCATGCCCTGCGCGCCGCCATGGAGGCCGCGGGCGAATGCGGCGTGGGCGTCGTGTTCGCCCGCGCCAGCAATCATTTCGGCCCGGTGTCGCCGTACTCGCTGATCGCCGCCCAGAGCGGCTTCGCCAGCATCATCGGCAGCAACGCCACCACCACCATCGCCCCCTGGGGCGGCAGCGACGCCAGGCTGGGCAACAGCCCGATCGGATTCGGCGTCCCCAACCCCGGCGGCGATCCCTTCCTGCTCGACATGGCGATGAGCGTCGTCGCCCGCGCCAAGATCCGCCGGGCCCTCAAGCAGGGCCAGCCCATCCCCGATAGCTGGGCCACCGACCAGGCCGGCCGCCCCACCACCGACCCGGCCGCCGCGCTGGACGGCTTCCTGCTTCCCATCGGCGGGCACAAGGGCTATGGCCTGGCCCTGATGGTGGACCTGTTCGCCGGCCTGCTGTCCAACGCCGCCTACCTGACCCACGTGAAGTCGTGGGTCGAGGCGCCGGACGAGCCGCAGAACCTGGGGCACTTCTTCATCCTGATCGATACGCGCCGGCTCGGCTCCACCGCCTGGCTGGCCGAGAGGATGAAGGACTTCGCCGCCATCCTGCACGGCAGCTCGCCCATCGATCCTGCCCACCCCGTCATCGTCCCGGGGGAAATCGAACTGGGCCGGCTGGCGCGCAGCCGCGCGGAGGGCATCGAACTGGATGCCGACACGGCCGCCCTGCTGGCCGCCTACGCCGCGCCTCGTTAAGGCCACGGCCAGACCAAGGAGGAAGACATGAAGACACTGGCAACGCTGGCGATGCTCGCCCTGGCACTGCCCGGGCACGCGCCCGCCGCGGACAAATATCCATCCAGGCCCGTGCGGGTCATCGTGCCCTACGTCGCAGGCGGCGCCGCCGACATCACCACGCGGGTGGTCGCCCAGAAGCTCTCGGACCGCCTGGGCGCGACCTTCGTCGTCGAGAACAAGCCCGGCGCCAACGGCATGATAGGCACGGACTTCGTCGCCAAGGCGAAGCCGGACGGCTACACCCTGCTGGCCGACGCCAGCGGGCCGCTGGTCGTCAACCCGTCCTTGTACGAGAAGGTGCCGTACGACCCGACGAAGGACCTCGTGCCCGTGAGCCAGTTGACCAGCTACCAGTATGCGCTGGTCGTGCCCGCGGCCTCGCCGCTGCGCAGCCTGGACGATCTGATCCGGACGGCGCGGGCGCAGCCGGGCAAGCTCAGCTACGGCTCCGCCGGCATTGGTGCCGGCGGCCACCTGGCCGGCGAACTGCTGGCGCTGATGAGCAAGACCGAACTCACCCACGTCCCCTACAAGGGCAACGCCCAGGCGCTGGCCGACATCCTGGGCGGACAGTTGTCCTTCACCTTCGACACCATAGTGACCGCCGTGCCACACGTCCACGCCGGCAAGCTGCGCGCGTTCGCGGTGTCCGGCCCGACCCGCTCGCCCGCGCTGCCCGACGTGCCCACCATGGAAGAGCTCGGCTACAAGGGCTTTCACATCACGCAGTTCCAGGGCATGCTTGCTCCCGCCGGCACCGATCCGGCCATCGTGAAGATCCTCAACGACGCGGTGGGCGCCGCCATGCGGGAACCCGACGTGGTCAAGCGCCTGGCCGACGAAGGCGGCTACGAGATCGTTGCCGGCTCCCCGGCGGATTTCGCCCGGCTGATCACGGCCGAACTCGACATGTACCGGCGTCTGATCCACGACGCGAACATCAGGATGCAATGAACATGACCACCATGATCGATGTCCTGGTCCAGGGCTACCCTGGACGCGCTACCCATCACGGCGGCCTGGGCTGGAGCACGGTGACGCTGGTGCGCACGGGCGGCCGCAACATCCTCGTCGACGTCGGCGCCTTCGGCGCCCGCAAGCCCATCCTGAAGGCGCTTACCGAACGCGGCGTGCAGCCGGCCGACGTCACCGACGTGGTCCTGACCCATGCCCACTACGATCATGCGGTCAACTTCACGCTGTTTCCGTGGGCCACCGTCTGGATCGGCGACGAGGAACTGAGCTGGGCCGCCGCGCAGCCGCCGGGTTTCAACCCCATTCCCGAGCTTTACGTGCGCGAGCTGTGCGCCTCGCCGCGCGTGCGGCGCGTGCGCGACGGCGAAACCTTCCTGCCCGGACTGCAGGCCATCGCGGCCCCCGGCCACACGCCCGGCCATCTCCTGTTCTACCTGACCGATACGGAAGAACCGGTGCTGTTCACCGGCGATGCGGCCAAGAACCGCGCCGAACTGCTCAGCATGAGCGTGGCGGACACCGACGACGCGCGGGCCAGCGCCCGCAGCCTGGAAAAAATCTGGCAGCTCTGGAAACAGCGGCCCGGCACCTTGCTGGTCCCCGGCCATGACCTGAGCATGCGCCTGGACGCCGAAGGCCGCCCTGTCTATGTGGGCGAACGCGCCGCGGAAATCGGCGTCTGGTTCAGCGAAACGCTGCAACAGGCCAGGATCGACCTCTGCTGCGCACCCCGGCTCGATTTCTCTGAACTCGCGAACGACTGACCATGCCCATCACTCCCGACGTACGCGCCGCCTTCGCCCCCACCGGCGTGCTGCGCGCTTCCATCAACATCGGCAATCCCATTCTTGCCTCGCTGGATGCGGGCAGCGACACCCCGCGCGGCGTCTCGGTAGACCTGGCGCGGGAACTGGCGCGCCGGCTGGACCTCCCCATCGAACTGAAAGTCTTCAAGAGCGCCGGCGAATCCGTGCGCGCGGTCACCGACGAACAGGCCGACGTCGGCTTCTTCGCCATCGACCCCGAACGCGGCCAGGGCATAGGCTTCACCGCGCCCTACGTGATCATCGAGGGATGCTACCTGGTGCCTCACGATTCGCCGCTGCGCGACAACGACGAAGTCGACGCCGCCGGCACCACCGTCGTGGTCGGCCGAGGCAGCGCCTACGACCTGTTCCTGACCCGCGCGCTCCAGCATGCGACGCTGCTGCGTGCGCCCACCTCGCCATCGGTGGTCGAGGTCTTCGTGAAGGAAGGCGCCGACGTCGCCGCCGGCGTGCGCCAGCAGTTGGAGGCCGACATGGCGAACCGCGAAGGACTGCGCCTCCTGCCCGGACGCTTCATGGAAATACGCCAGGCCATGGGCCTGCCCAAGGGCCGCGGCGATGCGGCCGCCCGGGTGCTGCGGACCTACGTGGAAGAAGCCAAGGCCTCCGGCTTCGTGGCCCAGGCCCTGGAACGCCACCGGATCGAGGGCGTATCGGTGGCGCCGGCGGATTGACGGACAGGCTTCGCCCTAGACCGGATCATCCAACCCCAGCTGCACCTGCTCCGCCGCCCGCAGCACCGCCCGGGCCTTGGCCTCCGTTTCCGCCCATTCCTTCTCGGGCTCGGAATCGGCCACCACGCCGGCGGCCGCCTGCGCATACAGCATGCCGTTCTTGATCACGCCGGTGCGGATGGCGATGGCCAAGTCCATCTCGCCGCCGTAGCTCAGGTAGCCCGCCGCCCCACCGTACACGCAGCGCCGCACCGGCTCCAGTTCGTCGATCAGTTCCAGCGCCCGCACCTTGGGCGCGCCGGACAGCGTGCCCGCCGGGAAGGTCGCGCGCAGCACGTCCATGGAGCTCATGCCCCGGCGCAACAGCCCGGTGACGTTCGACACCAGGTGCATGACGTGCGAATAGCGTTCGATCGCCAACTGGTCGGTCACCTGCACCGAGCCGATCTCGGCGATGCGGCCGACATCGTTGCGGGCCAGGTCGATCAGCATGACGTGCTCGGCGATTTCCTTGGGATCGGCGCGCAGTTCCTCGGCCAGCGCCAGGTCTTCCTCGGGCGTGCCGCCGCGGGGGCGGGTGCCGGCCAGGGGCCGGATCGTGACGCGGCTGCGGGTCTCGCCCTGTTCCTGCACCGCCTCCTGCCGCACCAGGATCTCGGGCGAGGAACCCACGACGTGGAAGTCGCCGAAGTTCCAGAAGTACATGTAGGGCGAGGGGTTGAGCGAACGCAGCGCCCGGTACAGCGACAGCGGCGAATCGCGGAAGGGTTTGGCGATGACCTGGCCCACCTGGACCTGCATCAGGTCGCCGGCGGCGATGTATTCCTTGGCCTTGAGCACGGCCGCCAGGTAGTCCGGCTTCTGGAAGTCGCGGCGCGTCTCGGTGACCATGCTGGCCTGGCTGTACGGGATCTCGGCCGGGCGGCGCAGCTGCGTGCGCAAGTCCAGCAGGCGGGTGCGGGCGCGGGCATAGGCCTCGCGCTGGCCAGGGTCGGCGTAGACCATCAGGTAGAGCCGCCCGCTCAGGTTGTCGATGATGGCCAGTTCGTCGATCAACAGCAGCAGCAGATCGGGTACCGGATCGCCCATGCCGGCGGGATCGGGCTTGGTGCAGGGGCCCAGCCGGGGCTCGATGTGCCGGACCATGTCGTGGCCGAAGTAGCCGGCCAGGCCGCCCACGAAACGCGGCATGCCGGGGCGCAGCGCCACCTTGAAGCGTTTCTGGTACTCGGCGATGAAGGCCAGCGGGTCGCCCTCGTGGCGCTCGACCACCTGGTCGTCGGTCACCACCTCGACGTTGCGGCCGCGCGCCCGGATGAAGGTGCGCGCGGGCAGGCCGATGAAGGAATAGCGCCCGAAACGCTCGCCGCCCACCACGGACTCCAGCAGGCAGCTCATGGCGCCGCGCCGGGGCCCGCTCTGGGCCAGTTTCAGGTAGAGCCCAAGGGGGGTATCCAGATCGGCATAGGTCTCGGACACCAGCGGGATGCGGTTGTATCCCTGGGAGGCCAGGGCCTGGAATTCGACTTCGGTCATGCTTGCCTCGTATCGCGTGGAATGTTGCGGTTCCGCCGGAGACCTTGTCCGGAACGCACGAGCAGACATGCCCCGACGGTCCGGCAGGACTCGGGCGGGGAGATTCGTATCGGGTTTTTTGCTAGGGGCCGGTCAGCGCGCTGGCTGACGGCCGGAGAGAATCACCACCACCCGGCAGACGAACGCCACCAGCGCCACCAGGCGCGGGGTTGGGCGGACGACCGGATCATGGCAACCATATGTACGGGGAAAGACCCTGGGAGTATCTGGAGCAACGAACTAGAACGACGCCGGCGGAACCACCGTGGTCCGGGACAGGACCTGCGACTGGGAAATCCACAGCGCCGCGTCGACAAGCGTGGAAACTATACCATCGGACTCGATGGCATGCACATCCCGCCCCTCGTTGTAGCCGTAGGGCACGAGCAGCACGCGGCAGCCGGCCGCCTTGGCCGCCGACGCGTCGTTCATGGAGTCGCCCACCACCACGGCCTCGGCCGGCGTGACGCCCAGCAGTTCGCAGGCGTGCAGCACGGGATCGGGATCCGGTTTCTTGCGGGCGACGCTGTCGCCGCTGACCACGGCGTCGAAATAGGCGCGCAGCCCGATCCGTTCCAGCAGCGGGCCGGTGAATTCGGCCGGCTTGTTGGTCACGACCGCGATGCGCAGGCCCTGCGCCTTCATGGCCTGCAAGCCCTCGAGCACGCCGTCGAAGATGCGGGCGGTCTCGCCGTTGACCTCCTGGTAGGCATCGCGGAAGACGTCCAGCGCCTCGGGGAAGCGTTCCTGCTCGGCGCGGCCGTCCAGGCTGCCCGACAGCGCGCGGTGCACCAGGTTCTCCATGCCCTTGCCGACGAAGGTGGCAATGACGTCCTCGCGCAGCGGCACCAGGCCGAACTCGACCCGCATGATGTTCGCGGCGCGCGCCAGGTCGGGCACGGAATCCACCAGGGTCCCGTCGAGGTCGATCAGTACGGCGCGAAAACTCATGCTGGCTCCTTGCTTCCCGGGTTCGGGCTCAGGCGTAGGACGCGTCGCCCTTGGCGATCTGCGCACGCATTTCCTTGATGACGGCCGCGTAGTCGGGCTTGCCGAAGATCGCCGACCCGGCAACGAAGGTATCGGCGCCCGCCGCGCGGATGGCGGCGATGTTGTCGACTTTCACCCCGCCGTCGACCTCCAGCGCGATGGCGCGGCCGGTTTCCGCCTGCCAGCGGTCCAGCCGGGCGCGCGCCTGGCGCAGCTTGTCCAGCGTGGACGGCAGGAAGCTCTGGCCGCCGAAGCCGGGGTTGACCGACATCAGCAGCACGATGTCCAGCTTGTCCATCACGTAATCCATCCAGTCCAGGGGCGTGGCGGGATTGAACACCAGCCCGGCCTGACAGCCGTGGTCGCGGATCAGCGCCAGGGTGCGGTCGACGTGGCGCGAAGCCTCGGGATGGAAGGTGATGACGTCGGCGCCGGCCTTGGCGAACATGGGGATCAGCGCATCCACGGGCTCCACCATCAGGTGCACGTCGATGGGCACCTGCACGTGGGGGCGGATGGCCTCGCAGACCATGGGGCCGATGGTCAGGTTGGGCACGTAATGGTTGTCCATCACGTCGAAATGTATCCAATCCGCACCGGCGGCCACGACATTGCGCACCTCTTCCCCCAAGCGGGCGAAATCGGCGGATAGAATGCTGGGGGCGATACGCGTGGAAGCGGGCCCGGAAATGGTGAAGGCTGGCATAAGATATTCCGTTTACAGGAGCAAGCCGCGGGACATCCCAGCGGACGCCGAGCCCGCGGATGCCGGCCCGGCCGGATGCCTCCCATTGTAGAAGCTTGTCAGACCCCTATGGCGCACGCATGAAATCTCATGAACTGACGGTTACCGTACAGCCCCGCTACCTGGCCGACCAATCCGATCCGGGCAAGCGGCAGTACGTCTTTGCGTACACCATCCGCATCACCAACAGCGGATCCGAACCCGCCCAGTTGATCAGCCGTCACTGGATCATCACCGACGGCAACCAGCAGGAACAGGAAGTCCGGGGCCTGGGTGTCGTGGGCCAGCAGCCCTTGCTGCAGCCCGGAGAAAGCTTCGAATACACCAGCGGGTGCCCGCTCTCGACGCCGGTCGGCACCATGCGCGGCACCTACCACTGCGTCGGCGAGAACGGCATGCCCTTCGAGGTCGACATCCCCGAATTCGTCCTGGCCATGCCCCGTACGCTGCACTGATGAGCGCCCCTACTCCTCGCCGGCATCTGTCCCAGAACGCAACGGTGGGGACACAGGATGCAGCGGATCCGGCTTTGCCGGTCCGCTCGCATCGCCCCCTGGGGGGCGCGCGGAGCGCGTAGGGGGGGGATTGACCCTACCTCGCATGGTCCACACCACGATGAAGACGAGTATGGAAAGCGCCAGGAGCGCTTCCAGCAGGAGCAACCACATAATGTCCCTTCGCGAGTTCATTGCCAGAAACTGGCATTGCCGCCAATTTAACCGCTTCCCCCTGCCCGCGCTTGCCCTGGCCGCGGCCGTGGCCGGCTGCGCGCAGCCGGCCGGCACGGTGCAGCCCCAGCAGGACGCGGGCGCGGCGCCGTCCCAGCCCGCCGTGACCGCCCCGCCGGCCACGGCCGCGCCCGCGCCGGTACCCGACAGCGCCCGGCCGCTGCCCCCGCCGGTCCCCCGCCCGTCCAGCAAGCCGGCCTTGCAGAGCAGCAAGCACTTCGTGCGAGGATCCTGGCAGCAGTTGCCCGGCTGGCGGACCGATACGGTCGAGGCCATATGGCGGCCGTTCCTGGCCAACTGCCGGTCCATCATCCTGCGCACCGGCCGGCCGGTCTCGAATACCGCCCCGCCCATGGCCGATCCGTATGCCTGGCAGCAGGCGTGCGCCGCCGCGCGCGACCTGCCGCCCACGCCCTCGGCCGACCAGGTGCGCGCGTTCATGGAACACTGGCTGCAGCCCTGGTCGGTGCGCGGCCCTGGCAGCGAAGTCGCCTCCGGCCTGGCCACGAGCTACTACGAGCCCCTGGTCCACGCCTCGCGCGAGCGCGGCGGCGCCTATCAGTGGCCGCTGTACGCGGTCCCGGCCGATCTGCTGACCATAGACCTGGGCGGCCTGTATCCGGAGCTGGTGGGCAAGCGCGTGCGGGGCAAGCTTGACGGCAAGCGCGTCGTTCCCTACGACACCCGCGGCGAGATCGAGCGGCCCGAACGCCAGCCGCCGGCCATCGTCTGGGTCAACGACCCGGTCGACGCCTTCTTCCTGCAGGTGCAGGGCACGGGCCGCGCGGTGCTGGACACCGGCCCCGGCCAGGGCAGCACCATACGCGTGGCCTATGCCGACCACAACGGCCATCCCTACGTGTCGATCGGCAAGTGGCTGATCGACAAGGGGGAACTGACGCTGGCGCAGGCCTCGATGCAGGGCATACGGGCCTGGGCCCAGCGCAACCCGGCGCGCGTCAAGGAAATGCTCAACGCCAACCCGGCGGTGGTGTTCTTCCGCGAGGAAGCCGTGGCCGATCCGTCCGAGGGCCCGCGCGGCGCCATGGGGCTGCCCCTGACGCCCCATCGCTCGCTGGCCGTGGATCCGTCCATCGTGCCGCTGGGCAGCCCGGTGTTCCTGTCGACGACCCAACCGGCCTCGCGCCAACCCATGAACGTCGTGGCCCTGGCCCAGGACACCGGCACGGCCATCAAGGGCCCGGCCCGGGTGGATCTGTTCTGGGGATTCGGCGACGAGGCCGGGGAAATGGCCGGCCGCATGAAGCAGCCGACCCGGCTGTGGGTGCTGTGGCCGAAGAACGAAGGGGTGCCGGCGCCCGCGCGCTAACTCTTGCGCCGCCGGGCGCGCGCCGGCTGCACGTCGGCGCGCAGGCCGCGCGCCTCCTGCTCGAACGCTTCGTACAGCCGCTGGGCCGGGACGGTCAGCGGCGCGTCGGCCCGCGCCACCAGGTGGATCGTGGTCGCGGGCAGATCGTCCGCGATGGGCAGGGCCACGAGATTCGTCGCCGGACCATGCCGCTGGAAGAATCCCTCGGGCACGACGCCCAGGATGTCCAGGTCCGGCAGGATGGCCAGCAGCGTGGAGAACGACTCGCACTCCAGGTGCACGTCGGGCGCGGGCAACCCGCGCGACTCGAAGTCCATCCGCCGTGGGTCGCCCGGCCCGCCCGCCGGTCCCGTCAGTACCCAGGCCGCCTGGGCCAGGTCGGCCAGCCGGGTACGGTCCGCCAGCGGATGGCCGCGGCGGGCGGCGATCAGGTTCCGGCTCGTGAAGATGGGGTGGATGGCCAGGTCGCGGCGCGCGCCTTCCACCGGCAGCGGCCCGATCGCCAGGTCCAGTTCCCCGGCGCGCAATTGCGCGAACATGCGCGGATACAGCGTATCGACCAGCCGGATCCGCACCTGCGGCCAGCGCGCCCGGAAGCGCGCCAGGGCGCCGGGCCCCAGCAGGATGGCGCCGCCGGGCGACAAGCCCACGGTGACGCTGGCCTGGGCATGCTCGGTGTGCCAGGCGATCTCCTCGCGCGCGCGCCCCAGTTCGCGCATCACGGTGGCCGCGCGGGCGGCCAGCATCTCGCCCGCGGGCGCCAGCCGCACGCCCTTGGCCGTGCGCAGCACCAGCGTGGTCCCGAACTCGTCTTCCAACTGTCGCAGCGATTTGGTCAAGGCCGGCTGCGAGACGTGAAGCGTCTCGGCCGACGCGCGCAGGCTGCCGGTCTGGGCCAGCACGAGCAGGAGCTGCAATTGTTGGAGGCGCATCGTCCGGAGGGTGATAACCCCAAGTAATCGATATCAAAAAAAGCGAAGAGCCTGTCCGCGCCGCGAAGCCTAGGATTGTCCGTAACGAGAACGGCCAAACCTTACTCCGGGAGTCGCAATTGTCCAAGCGCGTGAAGAACATTCTCTTCATCATGTGCGACCAGCTCAGGGCCGACTACCTGTCGTGCTACGGGCACGAGCGCCTGATGACCCCCAACCTGGACCGCCTCGCCGCGCGCGGCGTATTGTTCGAGCGGGCCTACGTGCAATCGCCGGTCTGCGGCCCCTCGCGCATGAGCTACTACACCGGGCGCTACGTCCAGTCCCATGGCGCGAGCTGGAACTTCGTGCCGCTCAAGGCCGGCGAGATGACCCTGGGCGATCACCTGCGGCCGCTGGGCGTGCGCTCGGTGCTGGTGGGCAAGACGCACATGCGGGCCGACCTGGCCGGCATGTCCCGGCTGGGCATAGACCCGGACTCGACGGTGGGCGTGCGGATAGGCGAATGCGGCTTCGATCCCTACGAACGCGACGACGGCATCCACCCCTACTCGGGCCACGACCCCGACCCCGCCTACAACGACTACCTGCGGCGCAACGGCTGCGACGGCGACAACCCCTGGGAAGCCTGGGCCAACACCGGCACCGACAGCGATGGCCAGGCGCGCTCGGGCTGGTTCCTGAAGTACTCGCGGCTGCCCGCCCGCGTTCCCGAGCAGCACTCCGAAACGCCCTACATGACCCGGCGGGCCATGGACTTCATGCGCGAGGCCGGCGAACAGCCCTGGTGCCTGCACCTGTCGTACATCAAGCCGCACTGGCCCTACATCGTGCCCGAGCCCTACGCCTCGATGTACGGTCCGCAGGACGTGCCGCCGGTAGCGCGCAGCGAGGCCGAGCGCCAGGATCCGCATCCGGTGTACGCCGCCATGATGAAGCACCGCGTGTCGCGCACCTTCTCGCAGGACGGCGTGCGCGAGGCGGTGATTCCCGCCTACATGGGACTGATCAAGCAGATCGACGATCAGATGGGCGTGCTGTTCTCGTTCATGGAGGAAGCGGGCCTGATGGACTCGACCATGATCGTGTTCACGTCCGATCACGGCGACTACCTGGGCGATCACTGGATGGGGGAAAAGGACCTGTTCCACGAGCCCGTCATCCGCGTGCCGCTGATCGTGTACGACCCCGACGCCCGGGCCGACGCCACGCGCGGCACCCGCTGCGCCGACCTGGTCGAGGCGGTGGACCTGGCCCCCACTTTCCTTGACGTCTGTGGCGGCGCGCCGGTGCCGCACGTCATGGACGGCCGTTCGCTGCGCCCGCTGCTGTTCGGCCAGCGCCCGGCGGACTGGCGGCGGGAAGTGGTGTGCGAGTACGACTACGCGTTCCAGGACGCCCGCATCGAACTGGGCACCGCCCCGCGCGACGCGTGGATGCGCATGATCTTCGACGGGCGCTGGAAATACGTGCTGTTCGAGGGCTACCGGCCCATGCTGTTCGACCTCACATCCGATCCCGACGAGTTCATGGACCTGGGCGCGTCGCCGGCGCCCGAACACGAAGAAGCGCGGCGGCGCCTGCACGAGGCGCTGTTCCGATGGGCGCTGCGGCCCCGCCAGCGCGTGACCGTGCCGGACGCCGCGATCGAATCGGTGGAAGTCCAGCCCCGCATTTCCGAGGGCGGCATCCTGATCGGCTACTGGGACGAGGACGATCTGGCCCGCGCCCGGCAGTCGTTCAAGCCCCGGTTCTCGTCCACCAACCCGCTCGTCCGGTCGACCCTCGACCGCCTGACGGGCAAGCAGGGAGCCCCGCAATGAGAAACGAAACGCCCGACATCACCCGCGCCCACACCGGCATCGACGGCGTGTCGTGGAACATCCTCGGCCAGGTGTACGTGCCCAAGCAGATGTCCGAGGACAGCTTCTCGTGGCACGCCACCTTCCCGGTCGAGACCTTCGTGCCGCCGCACATGCATCCCCACCAGGACGAGTACATCTTCGTGCTGGCCGGCCGCATCGACCTCATCCTGGACGGCAGGAAGCAGACCGCCGGCGCGGGCGACCTGGTGCGCATGCCGCGCGGCATCCCGCACGCCTTCTACAACAACTCCGGCGCCCCCGCGACGGCGTTGTTCTGGGCGGCCCCCTCGGGCAAGCTGGTCGAGCTCTACCAGCGCATCCACAATATGTCGAACCCGGCCGAGGTCGTGCAGACGGCCCGCGAATACGACGTCGTCTTCCTGCCGCCGGTCTCGGCCGCCGCCTGAAACCACCCCGGTTGCCTCTTCCACGGAGTGCCCAGCCATGCCCCTGTTACGTAGCGTATTCGCGGCCCTGCTGACGGCCGCCCTGGCCGCAGGTCCGGCCTGTGCCCAGGACTACCCGTCCCGGCCGATGCGCATCATCGTGCCCCTGCCCCCCGGCAGTCCGCCCGACGTGCTGGCGCGCCTGGTGGGCGAACGCCTGCAGGCGGCCTGGCACCAGCCCGTGGTGGTCGAGAACCGGCCGGGGGCCACCGGCATGATCGGGCTGGCGGCCGTGGCGCAGGCCCAGCCCGACGGCTACACCATGGGCATGATGTTCCTGACCCATACGGTGCTGCCCGCGCTGTTCGGCAAGGTGCCCTATGACACCGCCAACGCCTTCGCGCCCATCTCCAACCTGGTCTGGATCTACAACGTGCTGACCGTGCCGCAGGGACCGGACATCGCCACGCTGGACCAGCTGATCGCGCGGGCCAGGAATGCCCGTGGCACCGTCACCTACGCATCGGGTGGCAACGGCTCTCCGGCGCACCTGATCGGCGAAGGCTTCGCGCAATTCGTCGGCGCGCAGATGCTGCACGTGCCCTACAAGGGGCCGGCCGAGGCGGTACAAGGCTTGCTGTCGGGCGACGTCTCGGCCATGTTCGCGACCTCGTCGGTGGCCGTGCCGCTGGTCAAGGCGGGCAAGCTGCGCGCGCTGGCGGTGACCAGCCCCACGCGCCTGGCCACGCTGCCCGACGTCCCCACGCTGGAGGAAAGCGGCGTGCGCGGCTTCAGGATGAAGGAATGGGAAGGCCTGGTCGCACCGGCCGGCACGCCGGCCGCGGTGATCGCCAAGTGGCATGACGAACTGGCCCGCATCATGGCGCAGCCCGAGGTGCTCAAGCAGGTTCGCGAACTGGGCATGACGCCCGCCGACCCTCACACGTCGGCGGAATTCGGGACGCTGATCCGGTCCGAGCTGGACACCTGGACCCGGTTCATCGCCAAGGCCGGCCTGCGCCCCAATTGAACGCCGGTGCCGGCCGGGCCTGCGGATGCTAGCTGGCCTTGCCCAGGGAATCGAGTTTCTGGCGCAGCCGTTCGGCGGGAATCGCGCCGCCCACCCGGGTGTCGTCGCCGAAGATGATGGTGGGAGTGCCGGTTACCTGCAGCTTCTTGCCCAGCGCCAGCAATTCCTTGAGCGGCGCGTCGCAGGTGCCGGCCTTGGGCGCCTTGCCGTTCAGCATCCATTCGTCCCACGCCTTGCCCTTGTCGGGCGCGCACCAGACCGCCTGCGACTTGACGGTGGAATCGGGCGACAGGATGGGATAGAGGAAGGTATAGATGGTGACGTTGTCGATGCCTTCCATCGACCGGCGCAACTGCTTGCAATAGCCGCAGTTGGGGTCCTCGAACAACGCGATGCGCCGCGAACCGTTGCCGCGCACCTGCTTGATGGCCAGGTTCAGCGGCAGCTCGTCGAACTTCACGGCCAGCAGTTGTTCCTTGCGTTCTCGCGTCACGTTCTTGCGGGTCGAAGCGTCGATCAGGTTGCCGTCCAGCACGAAGCTGACTTTCTCGTCGGTGTAGACCAGCTCGCCGCCGATGCGCACCTCGTACAACCCGTAGGGCGTGCGGGACACGCCTTCGACGCCCACTTCGCCGAAACGCTGCACGAAGCGCTGCTTGACCGCTTCCTCGGTGGTGGGGGCGTTCTTGTTCGCCGCTTGCGCCCACGCCATGGACACGGGCGCGGCCATGGCCGCGGTCAGCAACAGGGAAGTCAGCATGCGTTTCATCGAATCTCCTAAACAATCGGACCGCGCCCGTCAGGCGCGAGTTCCTGTACCCGAAGCGCCATTCACCAGCATACGCTTGAGCAGGGGCATACGGTCCACCAGATCCAGCCCGGCGTTGCGCAGCCACGCGACCGGCGCCGCCTGGGTACCGAACAGATGGAACAGCCCGTCGGTGACTGCGCGCATGGCCAGCAGCGGTTCCGCGCGCGACCGCTGGTAGCGGCGCAGCAGGCGCGGATCGTCGACGGGCCGGAACGGCTCGCGGCCGCCCAGCGCCTGCGCCAGCGCCTTCACGTCTCCCAGGCCCAGGTTCAGGCCCTGCCCGGCCAGCGGATGCACCACGTGGGCGGCATCGCCCAGCAGGACGACGCCCCGGTGGGCGAGCTGGGAGCAGTGTTGCAGGACCAGCGGAAAGCCGAACAGCGGACCGCGCACGCGCAACGCGCCCAGCCGGCCCCCGGTGGCCGCGGCCAGCCGGGCCTGCAGCGCATGCGCGCGGTCCGGCTCGGGCAGCGCCAGCAAGGCGGCGGCCTGTGCGGCTGGCATCGACCATACCATCGAGACCTGCGGCCCATCCTGGGTGTCGGGCATGGGCAGCAGGGCCAGGATGCCATCGGGCGTGAACCATTGGCAGGCGCATTCCTGGTGCGGCAGCTCCGCGCTCAGGTGCGTGACGACGCCGGTCGCCCCATAGGCCGATCGCTGGGCGGACAGCCCCGCGGCCTCGCGCAATGTCGAGTCGGCCCCGTCGGCCGCCACCGCCAGCCGCGCCCGCAGGGCCTGGCCGCCGGAGGTCCGCAGGGTCACGCCTTCTCCGTCGCGCCCGGCTTCGAGCCCGACGAAATCTTCCGTGGTCCAGCGTATGCCGGACCACTGCACCGCCTGCCGCAGGACCCGCTCCAGTTCACGCGATTCGGCGATCCAGGCCAGGTAGTCGCAACCGGCCTGCCACGCAGACAGATCCAGCCGGCCGGGGCGATCGCCCCAGGCGGGCCGGTCGCCCAGGATTTCCATGCGCCGCACGCCGGTGATGCGCTCGGCCGGCAGGGCATCCCAGATCCCGAGATCCGCCAGCAGGTCGCGGCTGGCCGGCGACAGCGCGTAGACGCGCGGATCGAAGCTGCCCGCCTCGGGTGCCGGCAAGGGCGCACGCGGCCCGAGCAGGCCCACGCGCAGCCCCTGGCGGACCAGCGCGAGCGCGGCGGCCAGCCCGGCGATGCCGGTGCCGACGACGAGGATGTCCGCTTGGGAAGAAGTGGCTTGGATCATGGCTGGAACGACGTTACAGGCGCCAGTGTACAGCGCCGGACTCAGCCTTCCGCCGCCTGGTCCTGCAATTGCCGGTAGTAGTGGGTCAGCACTTCCTGGCCCGTACGCACGCGCCGGTTGCTGGGGCAGGGAAAGCGCAGCACCACGTCGAGCCGCTTGGGATCCACGGGCTCGATCACGGCCAGCGGCTCGCTGGCGGGCAGCGCGATCAGGTAGGCGCCCTCGATGTGCCGGAAATGCACGTCGGCCTGTTCCAGCCAGGGCTCGCACACTTCCCTGCCCGCCCGCAGCAGCCGCTCCTGGGCCGCCGGAATGTCGTCCCCCGGCTCCAGCGGCACCCGCACCGACTCGAGCACGAAGGTGCCCATGGCCGAGATCGTGCGCACGGGATTGAGCAGCAGCATCATGTTGGGGAAGCGGCAGACGCGGCCCGTGACCAGGCCCGACGACGTCTGCTCCAGCAGCGCGGTCGTGAACAGATCGATGGTCAGCACCTCGCCCTTCATGCCACCGATCTCGATCACGTCGCCCACCGAGTAGGTCCGCTGGGTCGCACGCATCAGCGAGCCCAGGGCGCTCATCACGTATTCCTTGCTGGCAATGGCCACCGCCGCCGCCAGCGCCGCCACCGACAGCGCGAAATGGCGCAGTTGGCCGCCCCAGATGAACAGCATCAGCAGCATCGTCACGATGACGATGGAGTTGCGCACGGTCAGGTAGCTGGTGCGGCGCTCTTCGGTCGAGCCCGAGCCCTTGCCCCGGTAATAGCGCGTGGTGGCGCGCGTGGCGAACATGGCAGCGAGCAGCACCACCAGCGACACCACGAGCTGGGCGGGAGTGTCGGAGGCGGTGAACCACGCCACCAGCCGGTCCCAGAGCGAAACGATGACATCCATGAAGCGAAAAGGCATGCGCCTGAATGAGCGATCACGCCATTCTACGTTGGCACCGGCCACATGCGCGGTGTATGGTGACGCCTGGGCGCATCGTCGCCCAGGCGGCGCGCCCTGCAAGCGGCGTGCCCCACCCGGGAAGCGGCCGCGCCGCTCTCCCGTGCCCGACCGCGTCTCGCGACGCACTCCCTTCGAGCCCCGCCCCGGCCGTTCGCGGCCACGCAGCAAACGGCGGCGGACTCGTCCAACCCCACTCCGAATGGCAACCCGTCATTGAGGATGTCCCGCCGCATGCGCGCCATGCGGCCTGGTGCAATAAGGAGAACGCATCGATGTTCAAGACCCGTCATATCGCTCCCCTCGCCTTCGCCCTCGCAGCCGCTCCCGCCTGGGCGCAGGCGCCGCTGAAAACCGACGGCAAGTGGCGCGGCTCCATCAATGCCGGCGCCAGCCTGGCTTCCGGCAACACCGACTCCACGTCGTTCAACCTGGGCGCCAACGCGGGCCGCGCCACGGACCTGGACCGCCTGAACTTCACGCTGACCGCGCTCTACGGCACCAAGAAGGAAAACGGCAGCAGCAGCGAAACCGCCAACCTGCTGCGCATGGGCGGCAAGTACGACCGCGACATCACCGACCGGACCTTCGGCTTCGGCTCGCTGGACATCGAACACGACAAGCTGCAGGAACTGGACATGCGCGGCGTCGCGGCGGCAGGCGTCGGGCGGCACATCATCAAGACCGAGAAGACGATCTTCGACCTGTTCACCGGCCTGGCCTACAACCACGAACGCTTCACCACCGAGACCCGCAATTCGACCGAACTGCTGCTGGGGGAAGAGTCCACCCACATGATCTCGGACACGACCTCGCTCAACCAGCGCCTGGCGCTCTACCCCAACATCAGCGACGGCGGCGAGTACCGCATCCAGTTCGACGCCGGCATCACCACGTCCATCACGAAGAAGATCGAGCTCAAGGTCACGCTGTCGAACCGCTACATGAGCAATCCGCAGCCGGGGGTGAAGAAGTCGGACACGCTGCTGCTGACCAACATCGGCTACCGCTTTGAATAGCCACATGACGTAAAAAAGCCCGCAGGCGGATGGCCTGCGGGCTACGCGCCGTCCGGGTGGGATGGCGCGGTGCGGGAGGGAATCAGAGGCCGCGCTCGTCCAGGGGGGAGGGACTGACGTAGGCCCTGATGGTGTGGTTCAGCACACCGGCGGGGGCCAGGTCGTTCAGGTCGAACGCGCCACGGATGCCGTTGAACTTCACGGCGAAACTCCTGCCGTTGACGTCGAAGCGCACGGTTTCGCCGTACTGCACGTTGATGTAGCGCGTGCCGTCGTTCAACGCGATGGCGCGTTCGGCGCTCTCGACGGTGACCGGCGAACCCAGCAGATCCGGGCGGACCGACGCGGCATGGGCCGAGACGCTTGCCAGGCCGATCAGCGCCGCGGCGACGAAGGAAAAGACTTGGACTTTCATGACGGGTACTCCAGGATCTGGTCAGGCGCGCGGCCGGGCCGGGGATGCGGCCCCGGCCGGCTCGCGGCGCGGCTTACAGGTTGTTCGGGTATTCGCCCGGGCCGCCCGCGCGGCGGGCCAGCTCGGCGCGCTTGAGCTCTTCGACCACCTGGGCCCGGCTGACCGGCGCGGCCTTCTGGGCCGTTTCGTCGGGGAAGCCTTCCTGGCCGTAGACGATGCCGCCATTGGCCTTGGCCTCGGCCAGCTCGGCCAGCACCTGCGCGCGGGTCAATTCATGCGTGGCCGAGATCCCGGGAGGGGGAAAATCGTTGCCGTAGTTGTTGCCCTGGTCGGCATGGGCAGCGGCGCCGATGAGGGAAGCGGCAATCAGGGCGGTATATGCAAAGGTCTTCATGATGAACTCCGTTTTTCTCGTTGATCTTTCAGCCTGAATCAAGGGTATGTGCTAATTGCTTGATTGACCGTGTAGGAATATTGCGCCTTTTGAAGGCATAATTGAAATCAATAAGTCGAATTATTGGCATAAGGATTGGATTATGGTTGGCCGCGTGGACCTGAACCTGCTCCTGACCCTGGAGACCCTGCTCAACGAGTTGAACGTCACCAAGGCGGCGGTCAAGCTCAACAGCAGCCAGCCGGCCGTGTCCGCGCAACTGGTGCGGCTGCGGCGCATGTTCGACGACCCCTTGCTGATCCCCGGCGCCCGGGGAATGACGCCCACGCCGCGGGCGCTGGAGCTTGCCCCGCGGCTATCCGAACTGCTGGACGGCTTCCGGACGCTGGTCCAGCCGGACCACTTCGACCCCAGGACCGCGCAGGGCGGCATCCTGATCGGCACCAACGACGCGACCCAGTGCCGGCTGGCCAAGTGGTTCGGCAATCTCGCCAATACGGCGCCGGGCGTGCAGATAGGCTTCGTCACGGCGAATCGCTCGACGGTGCCCGACGTCGAGCAGCACATGGCCTCGGGCCAGGTGGATCTGGTCATCTCGCGCCGCTCGGCCTTTCCCGACCGGCTGCACGTGCGCCCGCTGCATGACGAGACCTTCGTCTGCGCCATGCGCTGGGACCATCCCTATCGGAAGAAGCAGATGACGCTCAAGGACTTCATCGCCATGCGGCATGTGATCGTGCTGCCCCTGGGCGGGGAGTTCGACGACGTCACCGACGAAATCCTGAAGGAAATGGGCCTGTCGCGGCAGACCGTGGTGTCGGTGCCGAGCTTTCTCGTGGCCGAGCGCGTGCTGCGCAACACGGACTTCGTCTCGGTGTTTCCGACCTCGCTGGCGCGCGGCATGATGTCCACGCTCAAGAGCTATCCGCTGCCCTACACGCTGCCCAAGTTCGAGTTCGCGATGGCCTGGCACGTCCGCACGCACCTGAGCCCGCTGCACCGCTGGGTGCGGGACCAGATCGCGGAAGAACTGATGGCCGGACGCGAGGAAGACGGCGATCCGATGAGCCAGATCGCCTGGTAGACCGCCCCGTGGCGGCGGGGCCCGCCGCTACGCCCGGTAGCGGGCCAGCAGCGCCCGCAGCGGCGCGGCGTCGTCCTGGCCGCCCGGCAGGAAGGCCAGCACGTAGCGATCGGGCCGGACCAGCATGGCCTGCGCGCCGGCCTCGGCCATCACCCGCGTCAGGACGCCCTCGCAGTCGCGCACGACCAGGCGCTCCGGCGTCTCGGGCCAGGGAAAATCGTCCTGGGCGGCCACCAGCTCGACCCGGCGGACGTCCATCGCGGCCATCCAGCTTTCGACCTCCGGATCCAGCGGCTGGCCCGCCCGGCACAGGCAGGCGAAGCCGGGGCCGAGCGCTTCGTCCAGCAAGCGCCTGCGCCCCCCGGGCCATTCCACGCGGGGCTGCGGCAACAGTTGTCCCGCCTTGATCGCCGTATCGGGCGCCTGGCAGGACACGAAGAAACCTTCCCCGAAACGCGGCTTGGGCTTGAACTTGAGTTGCAGCACATAGTCCCGCGCCGGCGGATACAGGCTGCATAGCTTGAGCGCCCATTGCGCGGCCATGGCCTCCAGCCGCGACTTCGGCTGCATGTAGCGGCCGATGCGTATCGCCATCTCGATCAGCGCCCAGGCGTGCGGCTTGCGTTCCATCTCGTAGGTATCGAGCAGCGCAGGATCGCATCGCCCCTGCACCACGGCATGCAGCTTCCAGGCCAGGTTCGTGGCATCGCGCACGCCGCTGTTCATGCCTTGGCCCGCGAACGGCGGCGTCAGGTGGGCGGCGTCGCCCGCCAGCAGCACCCGCCCCTCGCGCCAGCGTTCGGCCAGGCGGGCATGGAAGGTGTAGACCACCTTGCGGGCGATGGGCAGGTCCTCGTCCAGCGGCTCGCGCTCGCGGATCCAGCCGCGCAGCCGGGCCTCGTCCAGCACGTACTCGGCGGTCTCCCCTTCCTTCAGCATGAATTCGTAGCGCACCGTGCCCTGCGGACCCGGCAGGCGGATGGCCGGACGGACCGGGTCGCAATAGGTCCGGGTATGGCGGAAAGGCGTCTTGCGATCGAGCAGGTCCACGATCAGCCATTTTTCGGCGAAGGTGTTGCCCGACAACGGAATGCCCAATTGCTCGCGCACGCCGCTGCGGCCGCCGTCGCATGCAACCAGCCAGTCGCAGCTCAGCGTGACCGGCGTGCCGGCATGGTCGACGTCCAGGACCACCCTGTCGCCGGCCTGCTCGAAGCGCCGCAGCTCGTGTCCGAACCGCGTCTCGACGTGCGGGAAGCGCCGCAGGCCGTCGCGCAGCTGCGCCGCCAGCACGGCCTGTCGGAAGGCATTGCGCTTGGGGTAGCCGTATTCGGTCGATTGCGGCTCGATGCGCGCGAACTCGCGCCCCGACCACGAGAAGTAATGGACCCCGTAGCCCTGGACGATGGACGGCAGGATCTCGTCGATCAGGCCCGCCGACTGGGCGGTCCGCAGGCTCTCGTCGTCGATCGACACGGCGCGGGGCTCGTCCACCGTCGAGGCATTGCGTTCCAGCAGCAGCGTGCGGACGCCGTAGCCCCCGAGCAGGTTCGCAAGGGTCAAGCCGGTCGGGCCGGCACCGAGGACGATGACCGGATAGTGGGAAGTTGCGTGCATGATTGCTATCTTTTGCTGCGAGCCCGCAGACGTTCGTTTTCGAGAGTCGATTCGATGGAGGATGCGACCGAGAAGACCTTGGACAACACGGTCTTGCTGCGCGCCGCGGGCAGCCGGGCCAGCGGGATCACGACGCTCAGGCTGCCCAGCACGCGCGGCCCGTCCAGCAGGGCGACGGCCAGTCCGGCCAGGCCCGCGTCGACCTCGCTGTGCGTCACGCAGGCCTTGGCCTCGCGCAGCGGCTCCAGCTCGGCCAGGAAGCCTTGCAGGCCGGACGGGAAACCGGCCGCGACGATGGCGGCGCGGTCGCGGTGCCACAGCCGCTCCAGCTCGGCGCGCGGCAGGTGCGCCAGGATGACCTTGGAGGTCGCGCCCCGGTACAGGGGCATCGCGCGGCCGCGCTCATAGCTGACCGGCGTGACCGGGTCCGAAGGCATTTCCTGGTGGATGCACAGGACCTTGTCGCCATGCACGCGGCACAGCAGCACGGTACCGCCCGTCTCGGCCGCCAGCTTGCGCAGCAGCTTGCCGGACGCCTGCAGCAGCGGATCGGCCAGCCGGATCTGGCGATCCAGCTCGACGATCAGCGGGCCCAGCGCATACCCCCGGTCGGCCACCCGTTCGAGCAGGCCGGCCTCTTCCAGCGCCTTCAGGTCCCGGTAGATGCTGGCTCGCGACACGCCCAGTTCGTCCATGAGCTGGGCCGGCTTGCGTACCGGGCGGCTGAGGTCGAAGGATTCGAGTATGCGCAGCAGGCGTTCGGACACGATGGCCTCAATCGCGCATGATGGCCTTGCCCCAGAGGTTGAGGGTGCGCTCTTCGTGCACCCACACCCCCGCGGGGCGGTCCGGCGGGCAGACCTCGATCTCGGCCGAGATCTCGGCCAGGTTGCCGTCCGGATCGCGCACCATGAAGAAAACGTCGTTGCCGGGACCATGGCGGCCGATGCCCCAGACGATGGTCTCGCGGATGGCGGCCATGCGGTCGCCCCAGGCCTTCATGTCGTCCCACGACGTGGTCTCGAAGGACTGGTGGTCGAAACAGCGCACCGGGGCGCGGAACAGCGCCAGCGCGTGGTGCAGGTTTTCCGTGCGCAGGAAGCAGGCGCGCAGCACGCCCTCGTCGTCCTGCACGCGGTCCGACAGCGTGAAGCCGAGCACGCCTTCGTAGAAGGCCAGCATGGGCGCCGGGTCCAGGGTGCGCAGCGCGAAGTGCTGCAAATGGGCCTCGGGCAGCGTGTCGCGGGACGGTACGCCCACGGGCGTGCCGGGGCGCAGCGCGAAGACGACCAGGTTGCCGTCGGGGTCGCGCACGGCCAGCGCGTCGTCGCACGCCACCGGCAGCGGCGGCACCTCGGCCGTCATCCGCGCGCCGACGCGATCCTTGAACGCCTGCCAGCGCCCGGCGTCGGCGAAGCCGAACAGCGCGTGTTCCAGCCGGTTGGCCGGCCCTTCCGACAACACCAGCGTGCGCCCCGGCGCCGCGCACACCCAGCGGCCGGCCTGCTCGCTGGCGGCCAGTCCGTGGGTGCGGGCATAGAAGTCCGCCAGCCGCCGCGGGTCCGGCGAGGTCAAATGCAGATGATGCAGCGATGCGCCCAATTCCATTGTTTCGTTCCACCCATGGCGTTTCGTTCCTGTTGGGCGAACTATCCCGCGCCGGATATCCGGCGTCAACGGAATTTCTCACGTATTGAGACGATGGGCGCGCAAGCGGATCCTCAGTTTGCAGCGATGCCGCGGGCCTCGATCACGCGGGCCCAGCGCGCGAGGTCCGCGCGCACCAGCGCATTCAACTCCGTTGGCGTGCTGACCGCGCCCGTCATGCCCTGGGCCTTCAGGCTCTGCCGCATGTCCGGCTCGGCCAGCGCAGCCTGCATCTGGCGGTGCAGTTTGTCGATGACCGCCGGGGGCGTGCCCGCCGGGGCGAACAGCCCGTACCAGAGATCCACGTCGAAGGGCTTGCCCACCGACTCGGCCACCGTCGCCACGCTGGGCAGGGCCTCCTGGCGCACGGGGCTCGACACCGCCAGCGCGTGCATCTTGCCGGCCTCGATCTGCGCCAGCGCCGACTGGATGGGCACGAAGCCCACCTCCACCTGCCCGCCGGCGATGGCCGTCACGGCCTCGCCCGCCCCCTTGTGGGGAATGTGCACGATGTTCATGCCCGTCGCCTCCTTGAGCAGCTCCATGGCCAGGTGCTGCGGCGTGCCGACGCCGGACGACGCGTAGTTGTACTGGCCCGGCGCCTTCGCCGCGGCCGCGATGAACTCCGCGAGATTGCGGGCCGGCACCTTGCTGGAGGCCACCAGCACCATCGCCCCCTTGAACAGCAGCCCCACGGACGCGAAATCCTTGACCGGGTCGTAGGGCAGGTTCTTGTACAGGCTGGGGTTCATGGCCAGCGTGTTGGCCACCACCAGCAGCGTGTACCCGTCAGGCGCCGAGCGCGCGACGAACTCGCTGCCGATGTTGCCGCCCGCACCCACCTTGTTCTGCACGATGAACGGCGCCTTCATGCCCACGCGCAGCTTCTCGGCCAGCGCCCGCGTGGCGGTGTCGATGCCCGTCCCCGCGCTGTAGGGCATGACCAGGGTCACCGCTCTTGCGGGATAGTCGGCAGGCCCCTGCGCCTGCGCCGGACAGGCC
Organism: Pigmentiphaga sp. H8; assembly: GCF_003854895.1. Classification (NCBI taxonomy): domain Bacteria; kingdom Pseudomonadati; phylum Pseudomonadota; class Betaproteobacteria; order Burkholderiales; family Alcaligenaceae; genus Pigmentiphaga; species Pigmentiphaga sp. H8. The sequence goes on from NZ_CP033966.1 coordinate 5,039,326, forward strand.
AGCACGGCCGCGATTCCCATCCCCAGGACTGTCACAAGCTTCTTCATGCTCCACCTCTGCTAGACGCCATGCGGCTCCCCTGCGGGCAGCCGGGTGAACTTCGGAAGACACGGCCGGCGGTCCGCCCGGACCGCCGCCGCCAGACGGTACCGCCACGGCCTTGCTCAGACCGGAAACACCAATGAGGCCGGCGCGGGTGTCGGCTCGTCGGCGGGCGCGCGAAGACCGTCAGTCTGCTGTGCCTCGAACGCCGCGGCAATACGCCGCCTGATCCGGATCATGTCGCGGTCCGGGCCGAACAGGATCTCGTTCGCGCGGGACTCCACCAGATCGCCCGCCACGCGCGCCATTTCCCGGTCCTCGGCCGCGGTCTTGAGCTGCCTGGGCTTGACCACGCTTTCGAAATGCCGCGCCAGTTGCTCGCGTGCCTCCGGCGTGTCGGCGCGCCAGGCCGCATAGCGGAACAGCCGCGTGCGGCGATAGTCGATCGGCACCTGGAACAGCCGCGACACATAGGGCGCGGCGTCGGCCTTGGGCCGCAGCACGTTGGACACCAGCCCCGGCAGGTTGAAGCGCTCGCCCTGGATCCTGTCCAGGCCATGGCCGTGGTCCAGCATGTTCCCTTCCAGGTCCACCGAGATGCCGCGCAGGCCGTGGCCGTCGGTCTCGACGATCTTCACCCGCCGGTCCTCCAGCGGCGTCAGCTTCTGCGCCGCGCCGCCTTCTTCGTCCCCCAGATAGCGGGCCACGGCTTCGTGATACTGCGACTCCATGTGCAGCGTGACGGCGTGATAGGCATCGCTGCCGTCGATCACCAGCAGCCAGTTCGCGTCCCACTCTTCGGTGGGCAGCCGGAAATGCACGAAGCGATCGGGGTGCAGGAGTTCTTCCGGCACGCACGTTTCGATGGGCGGCGCGGGGAAGCGGTCGGTGTCCCCGATGTAGGCCCAGACATAGCCACCCAGTTCGGCACAGGGATAGGACCGCGCGCGCGCCTTCTCCAACTGGCCGGCGCTGGCCTCCGTATCCCACGGGATCAGCGTGCACGCCCCCGTGCCGTCGAAGCGCAGGCCGTGGTAGGCGCATTGCAACTGGCCATCGAGCACCCGGCCGCTGGAGAGCTGCACGTACCGGTGCGGGCACCGGTCGAACAATACGCCGGGCACGCCGGCGCCGTCGCGAAACACCACCAGGTCCTCGTCCAGGCACCGCACGCCGACCGGCTTGCCGGCGGGCAGCTCCTCGCTTTGCATCACGGGATACCAGTAGTTCCTCAATCCCCGTTCCAACCCTCGCGGTACGCCGCGGACGAGTTCGGGACCATCCTGCTTGTCGCTCACCTTCTCCTCCTTGTCGGGCAAGACGCCGGCCATCTCAATCAATTAGATAGCTAACGTTTTATTAAAAGAAAACTCCAAGCCATTCATGCCTGCATCGCCTGCTCGCATTCCCACGCCCAGGCCAGCAACTGCGCATCGTCGCCGGGCGCTCCGGTCAATTGCATGCCGATGCCGGGATGCCACGGCACCGGCACCGAGATCGACGGCGCCCCCGCCGCGTTGGCGAAGGTCGCGTACAGGGCGCCCGCCCGCGGCGATGCCTGGCAACCATCGATGCTGGCCGGATACGGTGCATCGAGCGGCCAGGCCAGGCAGGGGGAAGCCGGAGACAGCACCACGTCCGCCTCGGCCCAGAGCGCCCGCGTGCGCTGCCGCCAGTCGAGCAGGCGCGCGATCGTGCGGTACACGTCCACGGCCGACGGCTCCGACGAGCGCCGCGCCAGATCGCGCAAGGCGGCCGGCAGCGCGGACTCGTCCAGGCCTAATTCCTCGACGGCGGCGCGCACGCCATGCGGAATGAGCTCCAGCCAGAAGGCGTCGACCTGCGCGACCGAGTACGGCATCGGCTGCCAGTCGACCCGATGGCCCGCGCGCGCCAGGCGTTCCACGCATTCGTTCAACGCCGCCGTGACCACGGGTTCCTGCCCCTGGTCGGGCGGCACGACTACCACGATGCGCGCGCGCCGCGCCTGGGCCCGCTCGCGCAGCCAGGCCTGCGGCCGGACCGCCTGCCCCTGCCCGGGAAAGTACGACGCGCCGGCGGCGATCGTCGTGGCCAGCAGGGCGCAGTCCTCCACCGATCGCGCCATGGGACCGACGACCTGAAAATCCAGAGACGTGCGAGGGAAGCCGGAGGAAGACAGCACCGCGCAGGCCGAGGGCTTGAAGCCGACGGTGCCGGTATAGGCCGCCGGCCGCCGTATCGATCCGCCCGCGTCGGTCGCCAGCGCCAGCCCGCCCATGCCCGCTGCCAGCGCGGCGGCGGCACCGCCGCTGGAGCCGCCCGGCGTCATGGCCGGGTCCAGGGGATTGCGCGTCGGGCCGTACACGCCGTTGCCGGTCGTGGCCGCCAGGGCCATGGGCGGGACGTTGGTCTTGCCCAATATGATCGCGCCCACCTCGCGCACGCGGCCCACCACCGGTTCGTCATGATCGGGCACGAAGGTGGCCAGTGCGTCCACACCCCAGGTCGCCGGCAGCCCCCGCACCCAGAGGTTGTCCTTGACCGTCAGCGGGATGCCGTCGAGCGCGCCGTCGGGATTGCCCGCCGCGTATCGCCGATCGGCGGCGCGGGCCTGCGCCAGCAGGGATTCCGCATCGACCTGCGCGACGATGGCATTGAGCGCCGCATTGCACGACCGCATCCGCTCCAGGGCGGACTCGATCAGATCCACGCTGGCCAGCCGGCCGGCCCGCAACAAGGCGGCGCTTTCGCTGGCGCCTGGCGGCCATGGATGGCCCTCTGGATGAATCGCGCTCACGGTACCTCCCGGCTCCGATGTTGATTGACACTATACACCAAACAATTTAGATTGCTATCTAATTAATTTCAGGATGGCGCCATGAGTCTTTACGCGGTCCAGAGAGTGATCTTCGAACTCAAGCACGACAAGCCCCGGGCCGCGCTGCTGCGGACGGATCCGCACGCCGCGCTGCGGGATGCCGGCCTGACCGAGGCGGAGCGCGACGCCCTGGCCGGCGGGGATCTGGCCGGGCTTTATCTGATGGGCGTCCACCCCCTGCTGCTCGCGCCGTACTCGCGCATGGCCGGCCTGTCCCGCACCGACTATCAACGCGCGCTGGCCCCGCTCAAGGGCGCCCGCCATTTCTCCAGCGACTACCGGCTCGACGGCCACAGCGAGGCTTGAATGGGATCCCTAGAATTCGCCGCGGCAATGAGCCATGCTCCGGGCATCGCCGCCTTCACCCAGGCCGCCCCCGCCGCGCAGCGGCAGGCCTTCGTCGACGCCGCGGGCACCCTGAAAGCGGCTGCCTCCGCGGCCAGGCTGGACGCGATGGTGGTGATCGCGCCCGACCATTTCTCCAATTTCTTCATGGCCAACATGCCCGCCTGCTGTGTCTCGCTGAACGAGCGCTACAGCGGCCCGGTGGAAGACTGGCTGGGCATGCCCAGGATGGACGTTCCCGGCGCGCCGGGCCTGGCGGACCTGGTCATGCGGCACGCCTACGGCCGGGGCATCGAACCCGCCGGCGCCGCGCAGACCGAGCTGGAACACAGCGTCATCGTTCCGCTCTCGCTGGTCACACCCGCGTTCGACATCCCCGTGGTCTGGGTCATGATGAACTGCCAGGTCCCGCCGCTGATGTCCCTGCCCCGCTGCCACGAACTGGGCCGCGCCATCCGCGCCGCCATCGATGCCAGCGGCCTGCGCGTGGGCGTGCTGGGCTCGGGCGGGCTGTCCCACGCGCCCGGCGCCGCCGAGGCCGATCGGCTGGACGAGGCGTTCGACCGCGAGTTTCTGTCCATGCTGGACCGGGGCGACCTGGACGCGATCCTGTCCATTCCCGCCGCCCGGCTGGACGAGGCGGGCTTCGGCGCCTGGGAGGTGCGGCTGTGGGTGGCCGCCATGGGCGCGGCCCACGACCGCCGTCCCCGCACGCTGGCCTACGAGCCGATCGAAGCCTGGGACACCGGCTGTGCGGTCGCGATCTTCGACGGAGCCGGACGATGACGCCGCTGCCCACCGTGCGGCTGGCGCTCGGCCTGCGCTCGACGGCGCAAAGCCTGGGCGTCATCGGCCGCGATGCCGGCGTCTTCCGCGAACAGGGACTGGACCTGGTCATCGCGCGCGAGGAAACCGCCGGGCCCGAGGGCGTGCGCGGCCTCGTCGCCGGGGAATACGACCTGGCGGAATTCGGCGCCGTGCCGCTGGTGCAGGCGGTCTATGAAGGACACGACCCGGTCATCCTGCTGGCGGCCGAACAGACCAATGCCATGTACCTGCTCGGCGCCGCCCGCATCGGCGCGCCGGGCGAACTGCTCGGACAGAAGATCGGCGTGCTCAGCATTGCCGGCCAGACCGGCGTCAGCGCCGCCGCCATGCTGGACAAGTGGGCGCTTCCCCGCCAGGACGTGGAACTGGTGGAACTGGGCACCTATCCCGCCATTTATCGCGCCTTGCAGGACGGCGGCATCGCCGCCGGCGTGCTGACCGCCGACTACGGCGTTGCCGGTTCGGTCGCCTTCGGCCTGCACCGCCTGGCCGACCTGGGCCAGGAACTGCGGTTCCAGGGCCCCATCGTCGCCACCACCCGGCGCTACGCGCGGGCGCATCCCGACCGCGTGCAGCGCGCCGTGACCGCCTACGTGCGCACCATCGAACTGTTCATCGACCAGCCGCAGCGCGTCCTGGCCAGCATGCGGCGCCACCTGGGTTTCCTGGATCACGCGCAGGCGCTGGCCGTCCACGATGTCTATTCCCGGCGCTTCCAGCGCCAGCCCCATCCGTCCGCAGCCGGCCTGCAGCGGGTCATCGACCTGTATGCCGACGGCTCGCGCCCGGCGCTCCGGCTGGAAGACGTCTGGGATCGCACGTTTCTGGACCGCAGCCTGTCGGCATGACGGGCACGCGGCCAACCACCCCATCGCAAGGATGACACCATGGATCTGGGAATCGCGGGACGCACGGCATTGATCACGGCTTCGAGCAAGGGCATAGGCAAGGCCTGCGCGATGGAACTGGCCAGCCAGGGCGCCAACATCGTCATGTGCGCGCGCGGACGTCAGCAACTGGAACTGGCCGCCGAGGAAGTCCGGGCCGTGGCACGCGGCGAAGTCACCGCCATCCCGGCGGACCTGACCTCGGCGCAGGACATCGACGCGCTGGTCGAGGCCGCCGAACGGCGGCACGGCGGCATCGACATCCTCGTTTCCATCGGCGGCTCGCCCAAGCGCGGCGGCTTCGATGCCATTACCGAACAGGACCTGCGCGACGCCTTCGAAATGTCGGTCATCGCCGCCTTCCGATTGTTGAACCGCACGCTGCCCGGCATGCGGGCCCGCGGCTGGGGCCGCGTGGTCACCGTGCAGTCCCGGGCCGTGCGCGAACCCATTCCCGACCTGGTGACCTCGGTGTCCACCCGGCCGGGCGTCAACGGACTGTTCAAGTACCTGTCCAAGGAAGTGGCCGCCGACGGCGTCCTGCTCAACACCATCGTACCCGGGCGCATCATGACCGATCGCTTCAAGGGCGGCCAGGACCTGGCGGCGGACAGCCAGGCCTACACGGCCGGCAAGCTGGCCGGCATCCCCGTGGGCCGCTTCGGGCAGCCCGAGGACATCGCCAGCGCCGTCGCCTTTCTTTGCTCCGAACGCGCCTCGTACATCAACGGCACGGCGCTGCAGGTGGACGGCGGCGTCATCAACGCCATCTGACCCGCGAGGCCGTCGGGCCGGACCTTACTCCCCGGGTCCGATATTGGACTCGATCCGGCCCAGCACGCGCATGAAGGTCGCGAGGTCGGCCTTGGTGATGCCTTGCAAGGCGACCTCGTTGATGTTCTCGACCCGGGGCAGCAGCACTTCTTCCAGGCTCCTGCCCTTTTCGGTCAGGGACACCAGCACCTTGCGCTTGTCCACGGAGTCGGGCTGCAGGGTAACCATCTTCTGCGCCTCGAGCTTGCGCAGCGCCGCCCACGCGGTGGGCTGGGTCAACCCCACCATCTCGGCGATCTCGCGCTGGCTCACGCCGTCCTTTTCCCACAGGGCGCGCAGGAAGAACCACATGCCATACGAAATCCCGGCGCTGTTGATCTGCTGTTCCATGATCGGGCGCAGGCGGCGGAAGGTCCTGCCGAGCAGGAAGCCTATGCTGCGATCGATGGGATAGTCTTGAGTGCGCATAATCGTGAACATCATTGGGCCCAGGCAATGATAGCTCACGCGCTTTCGCCATACGGCGGGCAGCCGATCGGCACGAACAAAAAAGGCGCCCCATTCGGAGCGCCTTTCAACACTGCCGGACGGCCCGGACGGGCCGTCCTTCGTCACCTGTCGATCACACGCCGACCGAATCGGCCACATCCTTGAAGTCAGGGATCTGGTCGAAGTTCATGTAGCGATAGATGGTCTTCTCGTGCTCGGCCAGGACGCCGGTCTCGGCCATGTACTCTTCCTTGGTCGGGATGCGGCCCAGGCGCGAGCAGATGGCGGCCAGTTCGGCGGAACCCAGGTACACGAACGAGTTCTTGCCGAGGCGGTTCGGGAAGTTGCGGGTGCTGGTCGACATGACCGTCGCGCCTTCGCGGACCTGCGCCTGGTTGCCCATGCACAGCGAGCAGCCCGGCATTTCCATGCGGGCGCCGGCCGAACCCAGGACGCCGTAGTGGCCTTCCTCGGTCAGCTGCTGCTGGTCCATCTTGGTGGGCGGAGCAACCCACAGCTTGACCGGGATGTCGCGCTTGCCTTCGAGCAGCTTGGACGCCGCGCGGAAGTGGCCGATGTTGGTCATGCAGCTGCCGATGAACACTTCGTCGATCTTGGCGCCGGCGACGGCGGACAGGGTCTTGACGTCGTCCGGGTCGTTCGGGCAGGCCACCAGGGGCTCGTGCACGTCGGCCAGGTCGATCTCGATGACGGCGGCGTACTCGGCGTCGGCATCGGGTTGCAGCAGTTCCGGGTTGGCCAGCCAGGCTTCCATGGCCTTGACGCGGCGGCCGATCGAACGCTCGTCTTCATAGCCGTTGGCGATCATCCACTTCAGCAGCGTGATGTTGCTGTTGATGTACTCGATGATCGGTTCCTTGTTCAGGCGCACCGTGCAACCGGCGGCCGAACGCTCGGCGGAGGCGTCGGACAGTTCGAAGGCCTGTTCCACCTTCAGGTCCGGCAGGCCTTCGATTTCCAGGATGCGGCCCGAGAAGATGTTCTTCTTGCCCTGCTTCTCGACGGTCAGCAGGCCCTGCTGGATCGCGTAGTAGGGAATGGCGTTGACCAGGTCGCGCAGCGTGACGCCGGGCTGCAGCTTGCCCTTGAAGCGGACCAGCACCGATTCGGGCATGTCCAGCGGCATGACGCCGGTGGCCGCCGCGAAGGCGACCAGGCCCGAGCCGGCCGGGAAGCTGATGCCGATGGGGAAGCGGGTGTGCGAGTCGCCGCCGGTGCCGACGGTGTCGGGCAGCACCATGCGGTTCAGCCACGAGTGGATGACGCCGTCGCCCGGGCGCAGCGAGATGCCGCCGCGATTGCTCATGAACTCGGGCAGCGTGTGGTGCGTCTTGACGTCCACGGGCTTGGGATAGGCGGCGGTGTGGCAGAACGACTGCATCACCAGGTCGGCCGAGAAGCCCAGGCAGGCCAGGTCCTTCAGCTCGTCGCGGGTCATGGGGCCGGTGGTGTCCTGGCTGCCGACCGAGGTCATGCGCGGCTCGCAGTAGGTTCCCGGGCGGATGCCCTTGCCTTCCGGCATGCCGCAGGCGCGGCCGACCATCTTCTGGGCCAGCGTATAGCCCTTGCCGGTGTCGGCCGGGTTGTTGGGCAGGCGGAACAGGGTCGAGGGCGGCAGGCCCAGGGTCTCGCGCGCCTTGGCAGTCAGGCCGCGGCCCACGATCAGCGGAATGCGGCCGCCGGCGCGCACTTCGTCGAACAGCACGTCGGACTTGATCTCGAACTCGGCGATGACTTCGCCGTTCTTCAGCGCCTTGCCTTCATAGGGGCGCAGCTCGATGACGTCGCCCATTTCCATCTTGGAGACGTCCAGCTCGACCGGCAGCGCGCCGGCGTCTTCCATGGTGTTGTAGAAGATGGGAGCGATCTTGCTGCCCAGACAGACGCCGCCGAAGCGCTTGTTCGGCACGAAGGGGATGTCTTCGCCGGTCCACCACAGCACGGAGTTGGTGGCGGACTTGCGCGAGGAGCCGGTACCGACCACGTCGCCGACGTAGGCGACCGGATGGCCCTTTTCCTTCAGGTCATTGATGAGCTTGAGCGGACCGACCTTGCCGGGCTCTTGCGGCTCGATGCCCGGACGCGGGTTCTTGAGCATGGCCAGCGCGTGCAGCGGGATGTCGGGGCGGCTCCAGGCGTCGGGCGCGGGCGACAGGTCGTCGGTGTTGGTTTCGCCGGTGACCTTGAACACGGTCAGCGTCAGGCTTTGCGGCAGTTCGGGGCGGCTGGTGAACCACTCGGCGTCGGCCCAGCTTTGCAGCACGGCCTTGGCGTTGGCATTGCCCTTGTCGGCCTTTTCCTTCACGTCGTGGAAGGCGTCGAACATCAGCAGGGTCTTCTTCAGGCCTTCCGCGGCGATGGTGCCGACCTGCGCGTCGTCCAGCAGCTCGATCAGCGCGCTGATGTTGTAGCCGCCCAGCATCGTGCCCAGCAGCTCGGTGGCCTTGGCGCGGTCGATCAGCGGGCAGGCTTCCTTGCCCAGGGCGACGGCGGCCAGGTAGGACGCCTTGACCTTGGCGGCGTCGTCCACGCCGGCCGGCACGCGGTGGGTCAGCAGATCGACCAGGGTCTGCTCTTCGCCCTTGGGCGGGTTCTTGATCAGCTCGATCAGGTCGGCGGTCTGCTGCGCCGACAGCGGCAGCGGGGGGATGCCAAGCGCGGCCCGCTCGGCAACGTGTTGACGGTAGGATTCAAGCATTGGAAGTGTCCCGGTATGAAGGGATTGAGGGCGATCGCCGGGATTGTAGGACTAGCGGCGGCGAGCTGCAACTGTCTTATATCTTATATAAGACATGCGCATCCCCTGCGTATGGTCGAGCCGGGATAGAATCATTTTCCCGATATTCGGCCACGAAGGGGTAATCGAGATGCATTCAACGAAATTGAATCTGGATTGCCCCACCGGGGCCCGACCGGCCGAAGCGGCCACCCTGCTTTCCCCGTCGCGCCGCCACTGGATGCAGTTCGCCGGCGCCGGCGCCCTGCTCCACGCGCTGCCCGGCTGCGGCGGCGGCGACGATCCCGCGCCCGACGCTGGCCGGCTGTCCGAGGCCATCCAGTGGGGGCGCGACGCCATCCGCCAGGCCGTGCAGAAGAACCAGGCCACCGCGGTCTCGGTCGCGCTGATGACCAGCGAAGGCGTGATCTGGCAGGAAGCCTTCGGCGTCGCGGATCCACAGGGCAACGTCGCCGCCACCGTCGACTCCCGCTTCAATATCGGCTCGGTCAGCAAGGTATTGGCCGCGCTGGCCGCCATGGTGCTGTGCGACCGGGGCAAGCTGGCGCTGGACGCGCCGATTACCCGCTATCTGCCCGGCTTCTCGATGCTGTCCAGCGAGTACGGTCGGATCACGCTGCGCCACCTGCTCAGCCATTCGTCCGGGCTGCCCGGCACCAATTGGCGCAACATCTTCGCGTTCGAACCCATTGCCGGATACGCGCAGGACACCCAGGACGGGCTGGCCTACTTCCACCTGAAGCACCAGCCGGGGGAACTGGCCGTCTATTGCAACGACGGCTTCACGATGGTCGAGAACCTGGTGGCCGCGGTCACGGGCCAGTCGTACGCCGAATTCGTCCGGCGCGAGATCCTCGAACCCCTGGGCATGAGCCATTCCGCCTATCCCGTGCAGGCCTTTCCCGAAGGCAGTTTCGTGCACCCGGTCTACGAAGGGCGGCGCATGGGACAGGAATTCGTGTCGGCCTACGCCACCGGCGGCCTGGCCTCCACGCCCGGCGACATGATGCGGCTGGCGAAGATGTTCCTGGACCTGGGCATGTACCAGGGCAAGCGCCTGGTGTCGCAGGCGGCCGTGCAGGAGATGGGCACCGACCAGACCAAGGGCCTGCGCATCAACCCCTGCCCCGAATGGCGCTGGGGCCTGGGCTGGGACTCGGCGCTGCACCCCGGCCTGGACAGCGTCGGCATCAAGGCCTGGCAGAAGAACGGCGGCACGAGCTTCTTCTCGACCGAGTTCTTCGTACTGCCCGACCAGCGCATGGCCCTGCTGCTGACGGGGGCCGGCACCACCTACGGGCCGCTGCGCATCGCCGAGGGCGTGCTGCTGCGGGCCCTGGCCACCACGCGCGCGATTCCCGCCGTGCCGGCGGCGCTGGAAGGCATCCCCGCGGCGGCGGCGCCCTCCGTCGATGCCGCCGGGCTGGCGGGCATCTATGCGAATTTCGAAGGACCGTACAAGGTCCAGGCCGTCAATGCCGGCACGATCGACGTGCTGCACAGGAAGGGCGACGCCTGGGATCCGGTCGCTCCGGGCCTGACCCTGCGCGCCGACGGCTGGTGGTGGAACGACGCGCCGTCGGGGAACAGCTACCGCTGGCTGACGCTGGACGGCAAGCATTACATGATCCAGCGCGTACCGGCCGGCTGGGGGCACTACCGGCTGACGATGTCCGTGGGCCAGCGCCTGGCGCCCCTGCCCCCGCTGTCCGCCGCCTGGCAAGCCCGCCTGGGCACGCGCTGGGAACCCACCAATGAATCGCCCGAGTCCGTGGCGCTGGCCCTGGGCGGCGGCATCGCCACGCTGGACGAGCTGGCCGAGTTGCCAGGGTATGTGATGTGGAGCGATGGCCAGTTGCTGCGGCCCGATGGCGACGACCGTGCCAGAATGACGATACAGGTGCCCGTCAATCACGGGCGGGACCTGGTCGAGCTCGAGTTCTCGACCGTGGACGGCCAGCCGCAGATGCGATCGGGGTCGTCGCTGTACCGCCTGCTGACAGAGGACTGATCCCCCATCTTGGAACTGCGCCAACTCCGCTATTTCGTCCGCGTCGTCGAACTGGGCAGCATGGGCCGCGCCGCGCGCGAGCTGGGGCTGGTGCCCTCCGCCCTGAGCCAGCAGATCAGCCGCCTGGAAGGCGAGCTGGCCACGCGCCTCCTGCAGCGCACCGCCACCGGCGTCATTCCCACCGACGCCGGGCTGGCGTTCTGGCGGCAGGCGCAGATGGCGCTGCGGCACGCCGATCAGGCCGTGGTCGCGGCGCGCGAGGCCCGGCTGTCGGGCGCGGTCAGCATAGGCTTCGCGCCGTCGACGGCTTCGCTGCTGGCCCGCCCTTTCATCGCCGCCATGCATGACCGCTACCCCGACGTGCGGCTGCATCTGGTGGAAAGCCTGTCCGGCCACCTGGCCGGCATGCTGAACGCCCGCCTGCTGGACCTGGCCGTGCTGTTCCAGACCGACAGCGGCCGGCACTGGAGCGTCCTGCCGCTGCTGGACGAAAAGCTGTTCGTGGTGGCCCGGCCCGATCTCGTGTCCGACCGCCAGCCCCGCCAGCCGATGACCGTGGCCGAGGCCGCGCGGCTGCCGCTGGCGATGCCCAGCAAGACGCATGGCCTGCGCATCCTGGTCGATGCCGCGTTCGACCGCGCGGGCGTGGAACCGGACATCGCGCTGGAGATCGACGGCCTGACCACGCTGATGAACACCGTGATCGACACCCCCATCGCCACCATCCAGCCGGGCGTCGCCGCCGGCGGGATGCACGAGGGGCGCCTGTGCCTGTATCCGCTGGACGATCCCTATCTGTTCCGGCGCAACGTCGTGACCAGCGTCTCGGACGACGAGCTGTCCCCGGCGGCGCTGGCCGCGCGGGTGGTCCTGGCGGACCTGATGCGCACGCTGGTGCGCGACGGCCATTGGCCGGGAGCCACCATTCACGAATCGTGAATACCCATTGCCCGCGCGCCGTCTAGCCTGGTCGGACCGCTCCGCCTACAGTGATTCCTCACTGATAGGAAAGCGGAATGATAGATGTCCTGGTCATCGGCGGCGGCAACGCCGCCTTGTGCGCGGCCCTGATGGCCCGCGAGGCGGGCGCCAGCGTCATGCTGCTGGAAGCCGCGCCCAAGGAATGGCGCGGCGGCAACTCGCAGCACACGCGCAACCTGCGCTGCATGCACGACGGTCCGGAAGACGTGCTGGTCGACAGCTACCCGGAAGAGGAATTCTGGCAGGACCTGCTCAAGGTCACCGGCGGCATCACCGATGAAAAGCTGGCGCGCCTGGTCATCCGGGCCTCGTCCAACTGCCGGGACTGGATGCGCAAGCATGGTGTGAACTTCCAGCCCGCGCTGTCCGGAACCCTGCACATCGCCCGCACCAACGCCTTCTTCATGGGCGGCGGCCGGGCACTGGTCAACGCCTACTACCGCAGCGCCGAGAAGCTGGGCGTGCAGATCCGCTACGGCACGCCGGTGCATGCCCTGGAACTGGACGGCGACCGCTTCGTGGCGGCGCTGGCCGGCAACGAACGCATTCCGGCCCGGGCCTGCGTCATGGCGGCCGGAGGCTTCGAGTCCAACCTGCAATGGGTACGCGAGGCCTGGGGCCAGAACGAGCGGGGCGAATGGCCGGCGGACAACTTCCTGGTGCGGGGCACCCGCTACAACCAGGGCGCCCTGTTGAAGTTCATGATCGACGCCGGTGCCGACATGATCGGCGATCCCACGCAATCGCACTGCGTCGCCATCGACGCGCGCTCGCCGCTGTACGACGGCGGCATCTGCACCCGCCTGGACTGCGTGTCGCTGGGCATCGTCGTCAATCGCGACGCCCAGCGCTTCTACGACGAGGGCGAGGACTTCTGGCCCAAGCGCTATGCGATCTGGGGCCGCCTGGTCGCCTTCCAGCCGGACCAGATCGCCTATTCCATCATCGACGCCAAGGCGGTCGGGCGTTTCATGCCGCCAGTGTTCACCGGCATCCGGGCCGACAGCCTGCCCGAGCTCGCGCGGCTGACGGGGCTGGACGAAACCCGTTTGATGCAGACCGTGCGGGACTTCAACGCGGCCTGCCGGGGCGAACACTTCGACCACACCATCATGGACGACTGCCGCACCGAGGGCATCTCGCCCGTCAAGACGCACTGGGCCCGGCCGCTGGATACGCCGCCCTACTTCGCCTATCCGCTGCGGCCGGGCATCACCTTCACCTACCTGGGCACCCGGGTCGACGAGAACGCCGCCGTGCACTTCGGCGGGCAACCCAGTCCGAACCTGTTCTGCGCCGGCGAGATGATGTCCGGCAACGTGCTGGGCAAGGGCTATACGGCCGGCGTCGGCATGTCCATCGGCACGGCCTTCGGCCGCATCGCCGGCACCCGCGCCGCCGAGGCCGCGCGGCACCCCCGTACTCACGGAGCATCCAATCTTGAAGCAGCTTGAGGACCTCGCGCACGACGCGCAAACCCTGGCGGCCGGCGTGCAGGCCGTGCCGGTCCAATGGCGGACCCAGGCCGCCGCGCAAGGCGGCGCCTGTTCGACCACGCTGACCGCCGACGAAAGCGAAGCGGCCCGCGTCCTGCAGATATGCAATGCCTGCCGCTATTGCGAGGGGTTCTGCGCGACGTTCCCGGCCATGATGCGCAGGCTGGAATTCGGCAAGGCCGACGTGCACTACCTGGCCAACCTGTGCCACAACTGCGGCGCCTGCCTGCACGCCTGCCAGTACGCGCCGCCGAACGAATTCGGCGTCAACGTGCCCCGGGCGATGGCCAAGGTGCGCGTGCAGACCTATGGCGACTACGCCTGGCCCGGTGTCCTGGGACGCCTGTACCGGCACAACGGCGTCGCGCTGGCCCTGGCGACGGCGTTCGCGCTGGCGCTGTTCCTGGTGCTGGCCGCCGGCATGAACGGCGGCATCTGGCACGAACCGCTGGCCGGCAACTTCTACGCCATCTTCCCGCACAACCTGCTGGTGGCGCTGTTCGGCACGGTGTTCGTGCTTGCCATCGTCGCGCTGGGGGTGGGCGTGACGCGCTTCTGGCGCAACGTGTCCCCCGGCTCGGCCACCGGTCCGGCCGTAGCCGAGGCCGCGCACGACGCGCTGCGCCTGAAGTACCTGGACGGCGGACACGGCAAGGGCTGCAACGAGGAAAACGACGCGTTCACGCTGGCGCGGCGGCGGTTCCACCACTTCACTTTCTACGGCTTCATGCTGTGCTTCGCCGCCACCTGCGTGGCCACGCTCTATCACTACGCGTTGGGGTTGCACGCGCCGTATGCGCTGACCAGCCTGCCCGTGCTGCTGGGCACCGCGGGCGGCATCGGCCTCTTGATCGGACCGGCCGGCCTGCTGTGGCTGAACCTGCGCCGCCACCCGGAGCACGGCGATCCCGACCAGCGTCCCATGGACCGCGGCTTCATCTGCCTGCTGTTCCTGACCAGCCTGACCGGGCTCGCGCTGCTGGCCGTGCGCGAGACCAGCGCCATGGGCCTGCTGCTGGCCGTGCACCTGGGCGTGGTGATGGCCTTGTTCCTGACCCTGCCCTACGGCAAGTTCGCGCACGGCATCTATCGATGCGCCGCGCTGCTGAAGTGGAGCATCGAGCGGCGCCAGCCGAGCAGCACGCGGCTGACGCCGGACTGAACCCGCCGCGGGGCGTCAGCCACGCGCCAGCGGCGGCCCCGCGAACGGCTTGGCGAAGGGCCCGATGGCGCGCATGTCGAACTCCACCAGCACGGCCGGCGCATCGCGGCCGGCCGCATCGCGCAGCACGCGCTCCAGGCCGTCCAGGTCGCGCACCGCGATGTAGTCCATGCCGACCGATTGCGCCAGGGCGCCCAGCTCGAAGCCGTGCAGGTCGCAGTAATAGCGGCGTCCGCCGTAGTCCGCGTCCTGGAGATTGCGCAGGATGCCGTAGCCGCCGTCGTTCATCACCAGCATGACGATGCCGGTCCGCTCCTGCACCGCGGTGGCCAGTTCGCCCAGGTTCAGCATGAACCCGCCGTCGCCGGCCAGCAGCCAGGTCTTGCGGTCCGGCCGGCCGGTGGCCGCGCCGATGGCCATGGCCAGCCCCTGACCGATCCCGCCGCCCACGGCGTGGATGCCCTGCCCCGGCGTGAAGACCTGCATCAGGCGATTGCCCCAGGTGCTGTTGGAAATGGTGACGTCGCGCACCCAGCCGAAGTCGCGGCCGCACACGGCCTGCAGCGCGTCGGCGATACGGTCGTAGGGCGCGATGGCGCCGCGCATCGTGGCCTGGGCGCGCTGCCTGGCGCGGGCGGCTTCGTCCGCCAGGCCGGCATCGGCCCGCATGCGCCCCGCGAGCCGGTCGGCCAGCCTGGCCAGCGTCAGGTGCGCATCGCCCCGCACGAACAAGGAGGTCGGATAGGCACGCTGCTCGGCCAGCGGATCCGCGTCGATCTGGATCAGCCTGCGCGGCAGCTGCAGCGTATGGGTCAGCGTTTCCGGCACGCGCAGCCGCGAGCCCACGACCAGCATCGCATCGCAGCCCTGGTAGAAGGCCTCGATCGCGGGCTGGCCGTTGAAGGCGCCCAGCGTGCGCGGATCGTCTTCGGGCACCGCGCCCTTGCCCTGCAAGGTGGTCACGGCCACGAAGCCCAGGTCCAGCAGACGGGTGATCTCGGCGCGCGCGTGGCGGGCGCCGCCACCTATCCACAGGACCGGCCGCCGTGCATCCGCCAGCATGTCGGCCATCCGGTCCACGGTCGCTTCGTCGGGCTCGACCGGCGCCGGCACAGGCGGTGCCGGCGGCGGCTGCACGTCCACCAGGGCACCCTGCAGGTCGATGGGAATCTCCACGCTGACCGGCCCCATGGGCACGGTCAGCGCCAGCCGCACCGCCTCCTGGATCGTGGCCAGGGCGGTCTCGGCCGACCATACCCGCAGCGCCGCCTTGGAGACGGCTTGCAGCATGCCAAGCTGGTCCTTGGCCTCGTGAACGTAGGAACGGCCCCGGTCCAGGTAGGGCAACGCGACCTGCCCGGTGATGTGCAGCAGCGGCGTGCCCGCGGTCCAGGCCTCGACCAGCGCGCCGGCCGCATTGCCGGCGCCCGTGCCCGTGCTGGTGAAGGCCACGCCCAGCGCGCCCGTGGCGCGGGCGCAGGCATCGGCCATACCGACGGCGCCGGCTTCGCCGCGCGCGCCTATGTAGCGGATGCGCCCGTCGCGCCCCAGCGCATCGAGCAGCGGCATGTTGTGGATGGACAGGACCCCGTAGGCTTGCCGCACGCCCAGTTCGTGCAGGTACTGGACCAGGGCATCGCCCACGGTGTGCCGGTTGGAAATCGATGCGCTCATGAATGCAGGCCTTCGGTGGCGGATTGAGGAACAGGCGTGGCGCCGCGATGCCCGGTGCCGAGCGCGGCTTCGCGGCCGCCGGCCCGGCGGACCAGTTCGTCCTGGTCGCGCTTGGCGAGCCGGTCGATCTCTTCGGGATAGAGCCGCGCGCACAGCGCGGTGCGCATGGCATGCACGGTGGCGGCCATTTCGGGACGGGCGGCGAGATCCGTGCGTTCGTGCGGATCGGCCACGATGTCGAACAGCTCGGGGCCATAGTCCACGTAGTGGTGGTATTTGTAGCGGCCGCGCACGAGGTAGTAGGCGGCGCTGGGCGATCCGACGCCGTGGTATTCGCCCAGGACGACGCGATCGGATTCGTCCGCGCCCGCGGCCAGGTCCCGCAGCGAACGGCCCGGCAGCTCGGCCGCGGCCGGCGGCAGGCCCATCGCCTGGAGCACGGTGGGATACACGTCCACCAGGCTGGCATCGGTGCGGCACCGGTGCGCGGCCGGCACGCCGGGACCGGCCAGCACGAGGGGAATGCCCGAGGCCTCGCGATACAGCGTGCCCTTGTTCCACAGGCCGCGGGCGCCCAGGTTGTCGCCATGGTCGGATGTGTAGATCACCGTGGTCCGCGCCGACAGTCCGGTGTCGTCCAGCGTGTCGAGCACCGCGCCCATCTGCTCGTCCATGAACTCGACCAGCGCGAAGTAGGCCGCCACCGCCAGCCGGGCGCGCTCGGGCCCTTCCAGCGCCGCCGCGTGGTCGATGTAGGCCAGCGACCGCCTGACCCAGGGGTGGCGCGCGGCGGCCGGCTCCGGCAGGCAGCCGTCGAACAGCGGATCCTCCAGCACCCGGCGCAGGTAGCGTTCCGGCACGACCAGCGGAAAATGCGGCGCGACCATGCCCACGAACAAGGCCCACGGCGCGGGGTCGGCCGCATGCGTGCGCAACCACTCGCAGGCCGTGGCGCCCACCGTGCGATCGTATTCGTTGTAGGTGGACTCGCCCGCGCCCAGGGACTTGAACATGCCCGACGGCATGGAGCTTGCCGGCAGCGGGTTGCGCACCGATCCCCAGACCTGGCCGATGCCGCCGGGAATGTGCATGGGCAGCCACTGGCGCTGGAAACCGGTGGGATCCTCGGCGCGGCGGAAATGCAGCTTGCCGATGGACTCGGCCAGCAGGCCGGCCTCGGACACCTCCTGCATCCACGAGCGCGCGCGGCCGTCATAGGCGATGGCGTTGTCCCAATAGCGGTGATCGTGCACGTATCTTCCCGTCGCCAGGCTGGCCCGCGCGGGTACGCACAGCGGGCTGGGCGTCCATGCACGCTCGAACACCGTCCCGCGGCGCGCCAGCCGGTCCAGGTTGGGGGTGCGCACGCAGGGATGGCCGGCGAAGCCCGCTATCCACGGGTTGTGCTCGTCGGACAGCAGCACCAGGACATTGGTGGGTTCGGCCATGGCGTCATTTCTCCAGCGAGAAGCCGGTGCGCTTGACCACCGCCGCCCACTTGGCGTCCATCGCGCGCATGGAGGCATCGAGCTCCTGGCTGGACAAGGACAGCGGATCGAGCGACATGCGCTCGAGCCCTTCCCGGTAGGCCGGCGCCTGGCAAGCCTTGACGAGGGCCTGGGCCAGGGCCTGCCGGACCGGGGCCGGCACCCCGGCCTGCGTGTACGCGCCGTAGAACAGGTCGCTGGCCAGATCGGGGAATCCGGATTCCGCCACCGTGGGGACGTCCGGCATGAAGGCGCTGCGCCGCGTGCCGGTCATCATCAGCACCCGGGCCTTGCCCGACCTGTAGGGCGTGACCAGGTTGGGCAACGCGGAGATCACGGCCGGCAGGTGGCCGCCGGAGATGTCGTTCAAGGCCTGCGCCCCGCCGCGGTAGGGCACGTGGATCAGCGGCACGCCCGACAGGCGTTCGATCTCGGTGCCGATGAAATGCGGTTCGGTGCCCGCGCCGGGCGTGCCGTAGGACGCCTCGCCCGGGTGGGCCTTGGCCCAGGCCAGGAAATCGGCCATGGTGCGCGCCGGCGCGGCGGCGCCGACCGCGAAGCCGAACTGGTAGCCGCACAGCGTGGTCAGGCCGGCGACGTCGCCCATCCTGTAGCCCAGGCCCGCGTTGACGTGCGGCGCGATCGTGAACACGCCGGGCGGAGTGATCAGCACGGCGCCGCCGTCGGCGGGCGATCGCAGCAGGGCCTCGACGCCGATCTGCCCGGCGGCGCCGGCGTGGTTCTCGACGATGGCCAGATAGCCGGCGCCGCGCAACTGTTCGCCGGCCATGCGCGCGGCCACGTCGACCGCGCCGCCGGCAGGTCCCGCCACCAGCAGCCTGAGCCGCGTGGCCGGTTGACTGCGTGCCGCGCGGCAAGTCATCATGGATGCCGCTGCAGCACTGAGGAAGTGGCGCCGGGTGAGCATCGTCGTCTCCAAAGCGGGATGGAGCACTCATTCTAGGGACCCCTCCGCCGCCCGGATAATGAAAAGCGCAGTGCCGCCCATAACCCGCGGTTTATGCCCATGAGCGACCTCATCCGCCGACTCACCCTGCGTCACCTGCGCCTGCTCGTCATGCTGGGCGAACTCGGCAGCGTCACCCGCACGGCCCAACTGCTGCACATCACCCAGCCCGCCGTCTCCAAGGCCATCCGCGACCTGCGCGACATCCTGCAGGATGCGCTGTTCGAGCCCACGCCCGACGGACTGGCCTGGACGCCGGCCGGCAAGGCCGCCCTGCAACGGGCGCGCGCGATCCTGCGCAACGTCGAAGACCTGGAGCGCGACACCGCCCGGCGCGGCCGCGCCGGCGACGCGCCGCTGGGCTTGGGCCTGACCCGGATCGCCGAAGCGGTAGTGGCCACGGCCCTGCCCTATGCCCTGGCCGAGCGCGGCGTGTGCGTCAGCCTGCGCCACGGCACGCGCGAACAGATGCACAGCGAACTGGCGGCCAAGTCCATCCACGTGGCGTTCGGGCGCTGCGACGCGGGATTCCGCCTGCCCGACTTCGAATACCACCCGCTGTACACCGAGAGCTATGCGGTCGTGTGCGGCCGCCATCATCCCCTGGCGGGCAAGGCGGCCAGCCTGGAAGAACTGTCGGGCCAGGCCTGGGTGCTGCCGCCGCCAGGCACCTTCGCCCACCATCTGGTGGAACAGGCTTTCCTGGCCGAGAACCTGACCCCGCCCGCGCCCGGCATCGTCTCGACGCTGGGGCCGGGCGATGTCCGGCTGGTGGAAACCCAGCCGGTGCTGGCGCTGGCGCCGCGCAGCGAGGCGCGGCGGCTGGTGGAGGCGGGCACGGTGTCCTGCGTGGAAGGACTGGCGCTGCCGCCGCAACAAATAGGCGCCATCCTGCTGCGCGCGGGCGAGCGGCACCCGGCCTGCGAACTCGCCATCCAGATGCTGCGCGCCGGCCCCGGCGACCGGGAACCCTAGACCTGGGTGATGAACTTGGTCACCAGGTAGCCGTCGAAAGTCTCGGTGCCGCCCTCGGTTCCCACCCCGCTGTCCTTGATCCCGCCGAAGGGGATTTCCGCCGGGCCCATGCCGAAATGGTTGATGTTCACCATGCCCGCCTCCAGCCCGTCGGCCACGCGCGCGGCCGTTTTCAGCGACTCGGTGAAGACGTACGAGGCCAGGCCGAACGGCAGCGCGTTGGCGCGCCGCAGGGCCTCGCCCTCGGTGTCGAAGGGCACCACCGGCGCCACCGGGCCGAAGGGCTCCTCCTGCATGATGCGCGCATCGTCGGCCAGGTCCGCCAGCACGGTTGGGGCGAAGAAAAAACCCTGCCCCTCACGCCGCGCGCCACCGGTCACGATGCGGCCGCCCCGGCCCACCGCATCCTCGACCAGCCCCGCCATGGCGGCCACGCGGCGGGGGTTGGCCAGCGGCCCCATCTGCGTGCCCTCATCCAGGCCGTCGCCCAGCCGGGTCTCGGCCATGACCTGCGCGAAGGCGTCCAGAAAGCGCGGATAGGCGGCCCGCTGGACGTAGAAGCGGGTCGGCGACACGCACACCTGGCCGGCATTGCGCAGCTTGAAGCGCGCCAGCATCGCGGCCGCCCGGTCGATGTCGGCATCGGCGAACACCAGGACCGGGGAATGGCCGCCCAGCTCCATCGTCATCCGCTTCATGTGCGCGCCCGCCAGCGCGGCCAGCTGCTTGCCCACCGGCACCGACCCGGTGAAGGAAATCTTGCGCACGGCCGGCGCGGTGATCAGATGGCGGGAAATCGCCGCCGGATCGCCCCAGACGATGTTGAGCACGCCCGGTGGGAAGCCGGCATCGTGGAACAACTCGGCGATCGCGACCACCGCGCTGGGCGATTCCTCGGGTCCCTTCAGTATCAGCGTGCAGCCGGCCGCCAACGCGGCGGCCACTTTGCGGATGGCCTGCGCGAACGGGAAATTCCACGGCGAGAAAGCCGCGCACACGCCTATCGGCTCGCGCACCACGAACTGCCGCACGTCGGGCTGGCGCGGCGGGATCACGCGGCCGTAGATGCGCCGGCATTCCTCGGCGTGCCACTCCACGTGCTCGGCGCAGGACTCTACCTCGACCAGGGCCTCGGCCAGAGGCTTGCCTTCGTCCATCGTGATGTCGCGCGCGATCCGCGCGGCGCGCGCGCGGACCAGGGCCGCCACCTGCCGCAGCAGGTCGGACCGTGCCAGGGGCGAGGTGCGGCGCCAGCCTGGAAACGCGCGCTCGGCGGCGGCGATGGCACGGTCCAGCTCGGCGGCGCCCACGTGCGGCAGGCGGCCGATGACCTGGCCGGAGGCCGGGTTGACGACCTCGCCGCCGGGACCGCCGGTGTCCTCGAAGAATTCGCCGTCGATGTAGAAAGCCAGCTTGCGGTACATGTCCGTGCTCCCGGTCCGAAGTTCCATCATTGCGCCGTCACGCCCAGTTTCTTGATCAGCGGTCCGTACACGGCGGCATCCCGCTCCATCTCGGCGCGGGTCTGCTCGGGGGCCGGTATGCGGATCTCCACGCCGCGCTTGCCGTAGTTGCCGCGCAGCGCCGCATCGTCCATCGCCATGCGGATTTCCTTGTTGATGTGCGCGGCCAGGGCATCGGACATCGTGCCCGGCGCGAACACCGAGAACACCGTCGACGGAATGGATCCGGGCTTGCCGCCGGCCTCGGCCAGCGTCGGTACCTCGGGCATGAAGCCGCTGCGCTTGTCCGCCCCGCTCACCAGCACCTTGATCTTGCCGCTCTGTACCTGCTGGCTCATCACCAGGCCGCCGGCCATCAAGGCGTCGACCTCGCCGCCCAGCAGTGCCGTCAGCGCGGGCGCCACGCCCTTGAAGGGCACGTAGGTGAAGTCCACGCCCTCGGAGGCGGCCAGCATGGCCATGCCCAGGTGGGTCACGTGGCCGTTGCCGCCGGTGCCGACGTTGATGCCGCCGCGCCCGGCGCGCGCCTTCTCCATGAAGCCCTTGTAGTCGTTCACGCCCAGGCTGCTGCGCACGGCCACGTACAGGTCGATGTGGCCGACGTCCGCCACGGGCTTGAGCTCCTTGCGCCAGTCGTAGGGCAGGTTGGCGTACAGGAAGGGGTTGGCGACCAGTGCCAGCCGGTCGACCATCAGGAGCGCCGAGCCGTCGCCCGCCGACTTCGCCACGTTGCCCGCGCCGATGATGGCGTTGGCGCCGGGCTTGTTCTCCACCACGAAAACCTTGCCGGTGCGCTTGGCCAGCTGGTTGCCCAGGTCGCGGGCCAGCACGTCGGGTTCGGTGCCGGGGGGATAGGGAACGACGATGCGGACCTGCTCGGGCCCCCAGGGTGTTTCGGCCCGGACCGGCAGGCACAGCGTGCAGGCCAGCGCAAGAAAGACGCAAAGGGACTTCAGACTTGCCATGATGCTCTCCGATGACGACGGGGCCGGGACTCCCCGGCCTCACGAGGAAGCGGGCCTACCAGCGCCCGATGACGATGTTCATCATGCGTTCGTGCGCATGCGTGCGGGCGGCGACCTGCTCGAAGGTCTCGGTGCAGCGGCGCTGGCGGCGCCAGCTCCAGTCGCACAGCGCATCGCCCATGCGGCGCAGGACCGGGGCGGCCCAGGCCTCTTCGGCCAGGTCGCGCAATTCGCCGGGGTCCTCCCGCAGGTCGAACAGTTGCGGGCGCAAGCCCTGCCAGTACAGGAACTTGTAGCGGCCGTCCGCCAGCATCATCCCGTTGCACTCGGTCACGCCGCGATCCAGGAACAGCCGCGCCTCGCGATAGGCGTAATCCAGGAAGCCGACGGCAAACTCGCGCACAGGCTCGTCCGACTGGCCGCGCACCCAGGGCAGCAGCGACCGTCCCTCGACGCGGTGCGCGGGCACGTCCAGGCCCAGCGCATCCAGGATGGTCGGGACCACGTCCACGCACTCGGCCGTCTCGGCCACGGCGCGGCCGCGCCTCGCATCCGCGGCGGACGAGGGGTCGTAGACGATCAGCGGCACTCGCACCGCCCCTTCGAAGAAGTACTCCTTCTCTCCCAGCCAGTGGTCGCCTTGCAGGTCGCCATGGTCGGAACAGAAGACGATCAGCGTGTCGCGCAGGCGGCCCGCGCGCTCCAGGTGATCGAGCAGGCGGCCGACGTGGTCGTCGATCTGCTTGACCAGCCCCATGTAGACCGGCCGCACGGCGCGCCAGACCTCGTCCTGCGCGAACGACAGGGATTCCTCGTGGCGCTGGTAGGCGCCGTGCACCGGATGGGGCCGTTCGCGCTCGGCCTGGCCGCGCACCGGGGCGGCCGCGTCCTGCGCCGAGTACATGTCGTGGTAGGGCGCGGGCGCCTTGTAGGGCCAGTGCGGCTTGATGTAGGACAGGTGCAGCACCCACGGCTGCTCGCCCTGCCCGGCGATGAAATCGATCGCCCGGTCGGTCAGATACGCGGTCTCGGAGTCGCGCTCGGCCACCCGCGCCGGCAGGCCCGCGTTGCGCAGCAGCCAGCCCGTGGCGAAGCCGCCGTCCGGGCCCGTGCTGCCGATCACGTCGCGCTCCCAGGGCCGGTCGCGGTCGTAGCCATGTTCGATCAGGTAGCGGCGATAGCCGCTGTCCGCATCCATCTCGAAGTGGCCGTCATAGCGTTCCAGTACCTTGAAGCCGCCTTCCATCAGACGCTCGCCGGCCGCGCCCGCCGCGGACAGGCCGCGCGCGGCCAGCCCCCGCCGGTCGGGCACGAAATGGGTCTTGCCCAGCAGCCAGCAGTCGCGGCCCGCCTCGGCCAGGTAGTCGCCCAGGCTCCACTCGTCCGCCGGCATGGGCACCCGGTTCCAGGTCACGCGGTGCGAGCCGGGATAGCGGCCGGTGTAGTACGACGTGCGCGACGGCCCGCACACCGCCGAGCTGACGTAGGCGCGTTCGAAGCGCGCGCCCATCGCCGCCAGCCGGTCGATGTTGGGCGTGCGCAGCGCGCCGCCTCCGCCGTAGCAGGACAAGGCATCCGCCCGCAGCTGGTCGCACATGATGAACAGCACGTTGCGCGCCGCGGAGGTCGGGGTGTCGTTCAGCGCGCTCATGCGGCGGCCTCCAGGACGGGCGTGGCGGCTGCCGGCGCGGCCGGGGCCGGCACGAACCGGGCAACGAAACGCTCCAGCGCGCCATGCATGTCGGCGTGCCTGCCGGCCGCCGCCACGTAGCGGTCGGGACGCAGCAACACCCAATCGGCGCCCGCCGCCGCGAACCAGCGGTGCAGCGCGTTCTCGGTGTCCTCGAGCAGGCTCATGCCGGCTGGCGACGGCGGACGCGCACCCGGCGCGGGACCGCTGCGGGGCAGCGCGACGGCGGCCAGCCGGCAGTCCATGCGCCGCAGCCCCTCGTCCAGCCCCGCCGGCAGCGGCGCTGCCGGCGCGCGCACCAGCAGCGCGAAGCCCGGGCCGAGCGCATCGTCCAGCTTCTGGAAACCGCCGCCGTCCTTCTCCACCAGCGGCTGGATGAACATGCGGCCGACGCGCTCGTCGCGCGCCGCCTGGCCGCTGTCCTGCACGACCCCGGCGCGATACCGGGGCATGGGCTTGAACTTCATCTGCAGGACGTAGTCGCGCACCGCCGGTATGCCGCGGATGGCGCCGAAGAACGCGTCGCGGAGCGCGGCCAGCCAGCGGTTGCGCAGCGACAGCACCGCGCCGAATCGGTCGGCCAGGTCCGTCATCGCCTTGGCGTGCGCGTGCCGCTCGTCATGGTAGGACTGCAAGGCCTCCGGACGCAGGCGGCCGCCGACGATCCAGGCGACCTTCCAGGCAAGATTGCAGGCATCGCGCAGGCCGGCGTTGAGCCCCTGCCCGATCCAGGGCGGCGTGAGGTGCGCCGCGTCGCCCGCCAGACAGACGCGTCCGGCCACGAAGGATCCGGCAATGCGCGAGTGATGGGTATAGACGCGCGCGCGGATCACGTTCAACGCGTCCGGATCCGGCACGTGCGGCGCCAGCAGTTCGCGTACCTTGGCCGGATCGAGGATCTGGCTTTCGTCCTCGCCGTCGAACAGCATGAACTCCCAGCGGCGCAGGCCATACGGAAGCTTCAGGCAGACATAGGGGCGCGCGGGCTCGCAATGCAGCGCGGTATAGGGCGCGTCCAGGGGATCCCGGTCGCATTCGATCACCACCCATTTGTGGGCATGGGTCTGGCCGCCGAAGGGCAGCTTGAGCAGCCCTTCGCGCACGGTGCTGCGGCCGCCGTCGGCGGCCAGCAGGTAAGCGGCGCGTACCTGGCGTTCGGTGCCGTCCGCACGGCGCAGCGTCGCGGTGACGCCGCCGTCGTCCTGCTCCAGCGCCACCAGTTCGACCCCCAGCTCCAGCGCGACGTGCGGGAAACGCGACAGGCCGTCGCGCAGGGTCTGCTCGCCCAGCGGCTGCGAGAACAGGTTGCGGCGGTACCAGCCGAACTCGCGGGTGGCGGGCAGGATCTCGGCGAAGCATTGCTTGCGCGCGCCATACATGCGCATGGGCACGTTCTGGATCATGTCGCGCAGCATCGCCTCGGCCAGGCCGGCGGCCTGGAAGGTGCGCATGGCCTCGTCGTCCAGGCCCACCGCGCGCGGATACTCCAGGATCGCCGGGCTGCGGTCGACCAGCAGCGTGCCGACTCCGTAGGTCCCCAGCAGATTGGCCAGCGTCGCGCCCACCGGCCCGGCGCCGACGACCAGCACGGGCACGTCGCAAGACTTGTTCATCGCTGTTCTCCGATGCGCCTCAGGCCTGCGCGAGGATGCGGCTTTCCTGCCGCACCAGCAGGTGCCGGACCGATTTGCGAAAGGCGGCGAACTCGGCGTCCGCGGCCAATACCGCGCGGCGGCTGGCACGTTCGTCCAGCGATTCGTAGGCCCACAGGAAGACGAGCTGGTTGAGTTCGCCGGTCTCGGACTGGTAGAGGCCGGCCAGGTTGCCGAGGATGCGCGTCTGCAGCGCCCGGGCGGACGGGTTATAGAGGCGCAGGTATTCCGCGCCGCCGCCCGGCACCAGCGTATAGGTCCGCATTTCCACCATCATGATGTGCATCTCCTCAGGGCGTGGGCGCCGTACCCAGGAATTCCGTGACGGCCCGCGCGACCCGCTCGGGCTGGTCATCGTGGACGTAGTGGCCCGCGTCGGGAATCTCCCGCCAGGCGATCGCCGGATTGCGCGCCGCCATGGCCTGGGCGGTCGCCACGCTCAGGTAGTCCGACCGGCCGCCGCGCAGGACCAGCGTGGGACAGCGCAGCGCCTGGACCGGCGGCCACAGGTCGACCACCCGTGCCGGGTCCGGATCCAGACGGGCGGCTTTGATGCCCGCATGGTCGTAGCGCCAGCGCAGGCGGCCGCCGTCCGGCTCCAGCATGTGGCGCAGCCGGGCCGCGATGGCCTCGGGGGTCACGGTCGGCCGGATCTCGCGCATGAAGGCCTCGGCCGCGCTCCAATCGGCGAAGGATTCGGGCGTGCGGGACAGCTCGGCGCGTATGCGCCGCGCGCCGTCGCTGTCGTCGAAGGCGCCGGGTCCGGCGTCCTCGACCACCAGCCTGCGCACCCGGTCCGGGTGGGCGGCGGCATAGACGATGGCGTTGATGCCGCCCATGGAGTGCCCGAGCAGGTCGAATCGGGACAACCCCAGTTGCTCGGCCACCGCCCGCACGTCCTGGACATAGGCATCGGTGTAGTAGTTGCGCCCCGGGTCCCAGTCGCTCTGCCCGCGGCCGCGATGGTCCAGCGCCAGCACCCGGTAGCCCGGCTGCAACGCGCCGGCCAGTCGCTCGAAGGTGTCGGCGAAGCTGCGTATGCCGTGCAGCATCAGCACCGGCCAACCACCTGCATCGCCCCAGTCCGCGACGTGCAGCTTGAGGTCCCCGCAGCGGACGGTATGGTCGCGGCGGTCCATGTCAGTTCAGCCCGTCGCCGATGATTTCCGAGGCCTTCAGTCCGCCCAGGCGGGCATGCAGCCGGCCGCGCGTGGCGAAGGCAAAGGCGATCAATACCTCGTCGCGGTTGGGCGCGTCGTTGAACAGGGCCGACACCGTGTCGTAGTGCGAGCGCACGTACAGCGCGTCCTTGTGCGCCAGCGGAATGTCGATGACCGTGCCGGGGCCGCCGCGCTTGCCGGTGGACGGCACCCACGACTGGCCGCCGCCCAGCGCGTCGCGCACGGGATTGGCGAACACCGTGGTCAGGAGCGCGTTGCCGTGTTCGTATTCGCCGTCCGCGCCCACCAGGCAGGCCTTGCCGTAGCTCTCGATGGGCGTGCCGGCGGCGGCCTCCTGGATGCGGCGGCCGAACTCCGCGCCCAGCAGGTTCGAGGGCTCGATGTAGGCGCCCAGGTTGTCCTCGTGGCGGCCGGCGTAGGGATTGTGCAGCACCGCGCCCACGACGATCTTGCGCAGCGGGGCGCCGTCGGCGGGCATGCCCGACTCGGTGGCCAGCGTGTCCTCGATCTGGAGGTACCACTTGCGGATATGGTAGGGGCCGAAGTTGGGGGATTTCATGATGGGTTCCATGATTCGATGATGGTTCAGAGCGGCTGCAGGTCGATGGGATCGCTGGGCGCGTGATACTGGTGCAGGATGCGCTTGCCCTCTTCGTCGTCGTGCACCGTGTGGCAGAAGAACTCCAGGCGGTGGCCGTCGGGATCGTGGAAATAGACACCGTAGCCGACCTTGTGGTCGGTGGTCTTGACCACCTCGACGCCCTTGCGCAGCAGCATCCCGTACAGGCGGCGCAGCTCGTCGACGTCGCCGTCTATCTCCAGGCCGTAGTGCTGCATGTTGATCTGGCCGCGCGACAGTGGCGTGCCGTCCGCGGACTCGGCGCGAATCAGCGCGATGTCGTGGTGCTTGACGCCGAACGAGAGAAACACCCATTTCTCGCCGCGCGCGGTCTCGGTCATGCCCAGCACGTCCTCGTACCAGGGGCCCGACTTGAACGGGTCGGCCACGAACAGGGAAAGATGCGTGCGCGTGATCCGGGGCTTGATGTCCTGTGCGGTGTGCGACATGGCGGGTCTCCTCAGGCGATGGATTGCGGATGCGCGTGCACCGGCGCCACGTGGGGCGTCCACGCGACCGAGGTGATCTCGCTGAAATCGCGCCAGTCCTTGAACCAGCTGCGCCCGCCGTCCATGGAGCGGAACAGGTGGCCGTACTTGGTGCCGGCCAGCACGAAGCCCGGATCGGCCGCGTGCGTGCCGAAGGCCCAGAAGGTCGAGTTGGGCGCGGTATGCAGCTGTGCCCGTTCCCAGGTCGCGCCCCGGTCGGCCGAGCGGTAGATGTGGCTGCGCGTGCCCGGCGTGCCGTCGCCGATGGCCAGCAGCAATGCGCTGCCGTCGGCCAAAGGCTGGGCGGTGCGGGTGTAGTACATGCCGTCGAAGCGCAGGCGCGAGGGTTCGCCCGCCCAGGTCCGCCCTTCGTCGGTGCTGGCATAGACCGTGTTGACCGACAGCACCAGCGTCTTCTTGGGCTGTCCGCCGGCGGACGCAAGAATGGTGACGCCGTGGATGTCGGGATTGGCGATCGCGCCCTCGCGCGCGCCTTCCTGGTCGACGCGCGTCCAGCTGTCGCCCCGGTCGCCGCTGCGCCAGGCGCCGCCCTCTTCCACCCCGAACCAGACCTCGCCCGCCGCGTCCGGATCCACGCAGATGGCCAGGATGCGGGGCCGGTTCACGCCCCGGCAGAACTCCGGTATCTCCGGCGGCAGCCGGGTCCAGTTCGCGCCGCCGTCCAGCGACCGGAACATGGCCGCGCGCGAGGGCGCGCCGGTGCCGGCGTACATCACGGCGGGATCGCGCGGATCGATGGCGAAGGCCCAGACCGTCATGCCGTCCGCGGGCGAATCGATGCGCGAGAAATGCGCGCCGCCGTCGGTGCTCAGGCAGATGCCGCAATCGGCGCCGGCGAACACGCGGCTCGGATCGGCCGGATCCACCGCCAGGCAGCGGACCACGCCGTCGAACTCGATGGCTTCCTTCAGACCCAGCCGGTGCCAGCTCGCGCCGTCGTCGACGCTGCGCAATATGCCTTGTCCGGCCGTTCCCACCAGTAGCGTGCCTTGCATGGTGTTTCTCCCGCTCAAAGGAAAATGCCGCGCGTGATGCCGCCGTCCACGCCTATCGACTCGCCGGTGATGGCGGCCGCCCGGGGGGAAGCCAGGAACAGGATGGTGTCGGCGATCTCGGCCGGCGTCAGCGTGCGCCGGATGGGCGTGGCGCGGATGTAGTTGGCCTCGACCTCGTCCACGCTCAACCCCTGCTTGGCGGCTTCCTTCTCGTACAGCTCGCGGATGTGGGGCGTGTCGACCACGCCGGGATGGATCACGTTGACCGTGATGCCATGGGGCCCGAGCTGGTCCGACAGGGTCTTGGTCATGTGGCAGACCGCCACGTTGCGCATGCCCGAGAGCTGCTTGCTGCCGCGCCCGGTCAGGCCGCCGATGTTGACGATGCGGCCATAGCCGCCGGCCTTCATGTGCCGTGCCGCTTCCTTGGCGCAGCGCATGTAGCCCACGACCTTGATGTTGATGTCCTGCAGCAGCCCCTCGGGATCGGCCAGTTCGATCTCGCTGCGCACCAGCCCGCCCGGATGGGCCGCGCCGTTGACCAGGATGTCCAGGCGGCCGAAGTGCGCGGCCACGCGGTCCATCATCGCCGCCACCTGCGCGGTGTCGGACACGTCGGCCGCCACCGGCAGCACGTCCACGCCGTGCGCGGCGCGGATCTCGCGCGCGGCCGCATCGAGCTGGGCCTGGTTGCGCGAGACGATCGCCACGTTCACGCCTTCGGCCGCCAGGGCCTCGGCGGTCGCCCGTCCTATGCCCAGGCTGCCGCCCGTCACGACCGCCGCGCGGCCTTTCAGTTCTAGGTCCATCATTTCTCCAATGAATCGTTGTCGGCGCGGCCCCCAGGGCCGGCGGCACTACAGCTGCATTTCGATCAGGGTCGGCCCGGGGCGCGCGCAGGCGGCGGCGAAGGCCTCGGCCAGTTCCTCGGCCGTCTCGACCCGGCTGGACGGCACGCCGTAGCCGTCGGCCAGCCGCGTCCAGTCGATGCGCGGCCGGTCCAGGCTGGTCAGCGCCTCGGCCTGCGGGCCGGGCTGCTCGCCGCGCGCCAGCTCCTTGCGCAAGATTCCGTACTGGTGATTGGCGGCGATCAGCACCACCACCGGCAGGTTCTCGTGCGCCAGCGACCAGAGCGTCTGCACCGTGTATTGCGTGCTGCCGTCCGACAACAGCGCCACCACCCGGCGTCCGGGGCTGGCGATGGCCGCGCCCAGCGCCACCGGCAGGCCCTGCCCGATCGCGCCGCCGGTGTTGGTCAGCGCGGTGTGGCGGGCCGAGGCCGCCGAGGCGGCATAGAACGGATAGCCGCAAGTGCCGCCCTCGACCGAGACGATGGCGTCCTCGGGCAGCAGGCGCGCGACCGTGGCCGAGATCGCGGCGGGGGTCAGCCGGCCCTGCTGCGGCGGCAGGAGCGCCGGCGCGGCGGCTTCCCAGGCGGGGGCATCCAGCATCCCGGCCAGCGCCTCCAGATAGTCGGCCACCGGTGCGCCCGGCTCTCCCAACGGCAGCAGCCGGCCGGGCTCCACCATCTGGCTGGGATGGCCCTCGTAGCCGAAGTAGGTCACGGGCGGCAGCGCGCCGGCCAGTACCACCACTTCCGCTTCGTCCAGCACCGCGCGGGCGGGTTCGGGAAAATAGGGCAGGCGATCGAAATCGGGCAGGCCGCCCCCGCGTTCGGCGCGCGACGGGAAGGTCTCGGCATAGGCCGACGCGCCCAGCGCGGCGCACAGCCGGGCGGCGGCGCGCTGCCCGCGGGCGCCCAGGCCGCTGGCCGGCCCCCCGCCTCCCAGCAGAAACAGGACCTTGCGCGCGGACTTCAGCCGCGCGGCGCACGCCGCCAGGTCGGGGGCGGGCGCCGGTTCCTCGCGGGTGTCGGCACTTGCGGCCTCATCGCCGCCAGCCTCGCCCACCTGGAAATCAGCGGGGAAGATGACGGTCGCGCCCTGCCCGCCTCGCGCCAGGCTGGCGCGCACGGCGTCCCGCCCGGCCCGCGCCGCGTCCCCGGCGCTGGTCACCCGATGCACCCAGCCCGACACCGGCCGCGCCAGCGACTCGATGTCGGAGGTCAGTGGCGCATCGAAAGGCAGGTGCCAGCTCATGTGGTCGCCGATCAGGTTGACGATGGGCGTATGCGCGCGCCGGGCGTTGTGCAGGTTGGCGATGCCGTTGGCGAAGCCGGGCCCCAGGTGCAGCAGCGTGGCCGCCGGCATGCCGCGCATGCGGCCGTAGCCGTCGGCGGCGCCGGTGCAGACGTTCTCCTGCAGGCCCAGCACGCAGCGCATGCCCGGCACGGCATCGAACGCTCGCACGACATCCAGTTCCGTCGTGCCGGGATTGGCGAAACATACCTCCACGCCTTCCACCTGCAAGGCCGCCAGCAAGGCTTGCGCTCCAGTCGTCATGTCGAACTCCTTTTTTTCAGTATTATCGCTATTCGATAAAAACGTAAATTCAATAAAAATATTGCCCCCATTATTTCGATAGAAATTTGCTTATTTGATAAATTTGCATAACCAGAGGAGGCAACGAAAGGGCCCGGCTTGCCAAAGCGGCGCCATTGCGGCACCCTGGCGGGCTTCGTTTTCCCCTGCCTTCCGCCTCTCATGAACAGCCTTCGCCGCATGCTCGACGTCCTCGACCTCTTCAGGCCCGACCAGCCTGCCGTCGACGTCGACGTGATCTGCAACCAGCTCGGCTACGCCCCCGCCACGGCCTATCGCTACATCCGCGAGCTTTGCGCGGTGGGCCTCCTGGTGCGGCTTCCGGGGGGATATGCGCTGGGGCCGCGCGTGATCCAGCTCGACCTGCAGATGCGCGAATACGACCCGATGCTTACCGAGAGCCGGGACCTGATCGAGGCCTTGGGGGAAGAAACGGGCCTGAACGTGCTGCTGAGCGAGCTGTACGGCAGCACGGTCATCACCGTGCACCACCACCCGGGCCGCGACGCCGAGCCGCTGCGCTTCGGCCGCGGCCGCCCCATGGCCCTGCTGCGCAGCGCCACGGCGCGCGTGGTGCTGGCCAGCCTGCCGCCCCGCCAGTTGCGCCGCCTGTACGACGAGCACGCGCAGGAAGCGGACATGCAGCGGCTGGGCGCGAGCTGGAAGGATTTCTCGCGCGCCATGCTGGAGATACGGCGCGCGGGATACTGCCTGTCCGTGGGCGACCTCGACCCGGACAAGGCGGGGATCGCCGCCCCGATCTTCGACGAACGCAAGCGGATACTGGGCAGCATCACCGCCGTGGGATCGGTGGACCGCTTCCAGGCATTCAACGAGGAATACCTGGCCAAACGGCTGCGCGAGGCCGCCGAGGAAATCACGCGGCGGATCTCGCAGGGCGCGCAGGCCTGAGGCGCTTCGGGCCGCATCTCATTCCAGCCGGATGTTCGCGTCGCGGATCAGCTTGCCCAGCCGCGCCGTCTCGGCCTCGACGCCCGCGTTCACCTGCTCGGGCGTGCTGGGCGCGATCACCAGCCCGCGTGCCGCGAAAGTCGAGATGAAGCCTGGATCGGCCTGGGCCCGCGCGACCGCGGCGTTGATGCCGCGTATCACCTGCGGCGGCGTCTTCGCGGGAGCGAACAGGGTGAAATGGGTAGGGATCAGCAGATCGCCGGGCGCGCCGACCTCGGCCAGCGTCGGCACGTCGGGCATCAGCGGGGAGCGCCTGGCGTTGCCCACGACCAGCCCGCGCAGCCGGCCCGAGCGGATGTGTTCGAGCACGGTCTCGGGCCCCGTGACCACGCAGGGCACGTCGCCGCCCACCACGGCGGCCGCCGCCGGCACCATGCCCTTGTACGGCACGTCGGTGATCTGCACGCCGTAGTGACGTTCGATCAGTTCCAGGCTGAGGTGGTGCACGCTGCCCTGGCCGCCCGTGGCGACCATCAGCGCCCCCGGATGCTTGCGCGCGTGCTCGATCATCTCGCCCCAGGTCTTGAACGGTGCATCGGCACGGCAGACGACCGCCAGGTCGACGCTGGCGACGTCGGACACGCC
This sequence comes from Pigmentiphaga sp. H8, assembly GCF_003854895.1. NCBI lineage: Bacteria > Pseudomonadati > Pseudomonadota > Betaproteobacteria > Burkholderiales > Alcaligenaceae > Pigmentiphaga > Pigmentiphaga sp. H8. Next base: position 5,072,134 of record NZ_CP033966.1, read on the forward strand.
GGTCAGGTCCCGCGCGGCATACGGCAGCTTGGCGTAGAGCACCGGGTTGACCGACAGCGTCAGACGGTCGACCAGCAGCAAGGTATTGCCGTTGGCCGCGGCCTTGGCAACGGCGTCGCTGCCGACGATGGCATTGGCGCCGGGCTTGTTCTCGACCACGACGGTCTTGTCCGCCGCGGCGCCCAGCCGCTCGGCCAGGCCGCGGGCCAGCACGTCCGGGGCGCTGCCCGGCGGATAGGGCACGACGATGGACGCCGTCTGCGCCGGCCATGTCTGGGCCTGTGCGCCGGATGCGGCAAGCAGCAGGACGCCGGCCACGACAGACAGGCGGCGACGCAGCGGGGACGAGGAAACGGGTGCTGCCACGAAAGCCTGGTTCATCCAATTCTCCTGGGATACACGTTGCTGGCCACGCGTCGCGGATGCGAGGCACGGCACGAAGAGACTACGTTTCAGTCGATGACGGGAAGCTGCAGGTAGGCCTGGTACTTGCCGCCGGTGTGAAGCACATGGCGGCCCGCGTTGCTGGGCGCCGTGACACCTTTCAACGCGTCGCCAGCCACGGTCAGCCGCAGCTCCTGGCCCGCGCGCCACACCATGCCCGTCGGCGCGATCGCGATGTCCAGCGGCACGACCTGCCCGGCCCGCAGGCGCTCAGGCTTGCGGAACGCATGGACCGGCATGAAGTCCTTGGACCGGCCTGCGTCCAGCGCGCGCATCGAGGCCCGCAAACGGCCACCCGTTTCCTTGTATCCCTCGGTGGTCTCCAGGACTTTCCCGTCGGCACCGGTTTTCTGCACCGTGACGAAGAAGTCCCCGTCATCGGCACCCGCCACCTCCACCCACAGGCGCAGCTTCAGGTATCCGATCAGGCGCGTATCCTTGTCGAACCGGTGAACGAACACGGCCGTCCCGGCCCTGGCGTCGTAGCTCGCCGCCGATGCCGTGCCGACCGGCGCGGGCGACAGCGAGCCCCTGGCCGCGTCCAGGTAGACCTTCCGGTATTGCGTGTTCGGCAGCGGCCAATCGCCCGCGGGCACATGCCGTTGATTCCTGCCGCCGGGATCGAGCACCGTCATGCGGACCCGGGGGGTTTGCTCCCAACCGTTGTCCGCCCCTTTCAGGTAGCGATCCAGGAAACGCCGGTAGTCCTCCACGTTCTCGGGCGTGTACTGGTCGTTCCACAGCCCCTTCTCGGTGATGCGCAGCCACTTGTCGCGCGATGCCACCCGGTGGAATCCGTCCAGTTCGGCGGCCGCGATCTCCAGGCCATAGCTGCCGACCAGGTACATCGGGATCTCGATCCGGGACATGTCGGCGATCTTGTCCTCCCAGTAGGCGTTCATGAGCGGATGCCGCTGCGCCGTGACGGACGGCTCTTCGTACAGGTTCGATCCACGCATGCTCCTGAGCAGGAACGTGTTGAGCCGCGTGTTCGGGATCCCGCCCTTCATGAGACGGTCGCGGTACAGGTCCGAGATGTGGACCCCGATCGGGGCGATGGCCGCCAGATGCGGGGGCCTCAGCGCGGCGATCTGGTACTGGACCATCCCCAGCCACGAGCTGCCATGCATCGCGACCTTGCCGTTGCTCCAGGGCTGCCCGGCCGCCCACTCGATGGCCTCGTAGCCATCGGCCGCGTTCACCCGGCCGAAGGACTGCATGTTCCCTTCCGACATGTCGACCCCGCGCGGATCGACGTTGACCACGGTATAGCCATGGCAGGACCAGTAGCCGGGATCCGGCGTCTCGAATGCCGCCAGGCCGGAAATCCAGGCCGGATCCAGCATCCCCTTGGGATAGACCCAGGCCGGATCCTGGGGCACGGATTTCGTGTACGGCCCCCAGGCCATGATCGTGGGCAGCCTGCCCTGGCCGGCGGGGCGGAACACGTCGGCGTAGATCCTCACCCCGTCGCGCAGGGTGATGGCGACGTCCTGGTCCATCTCGATGTCACAGGCCAGCGGCAGCGTGGAAGCGAAGAGACGCGTCCCCTTGGCGTAGATGATCTTCTTCGGATCGAACCCGTGGTACTTCCCATAGCAGAGCCCCGACGCACCGGACGCGGCCGGCTGGCAGAAGCCTTCGCCAACCTTCAGCGGCGCGCGCTGCGTGAATGTCACGTCCCACCCCTGGGGATACGCGGCCGGCAGTTCGGGCCTGGCACCGCCCGGCGCGGCATGCGCGACGACGGCCGCGCCGGCGAGCCCCGCGGCCAGGGCCATGAAAGATTTCTTGCAATGCATGTCTCCCCCTCTTGTTCTGGTTGGATGTTGGCCTGTGGCCTCGTGCTAGTTGCCGCTCATCCCCGCCGGCTCGCCGGCCAGTTCCATGGCGCGATCGACCAGCGCCGTGCAGGCCGAGCGGTTGCCCTCGTGATAGGAGCTGGCCAGCAGGCGCACGGGATCCCCCACGTAATAGCGCTCGTACTGCATCTGCCGGCTGGCGAAAGCGTCGCCGCACAGATCCCACGCCAGCTTGAAGATGCGGATGCGGTCGACCGACCCGGTGGCCGCGCCCTGGTAGTACTTGATCACGTCGCGCGCGACGGGGCTGCCGAAGTCGGACTCGGCCGGCATCATCAGCAGGCCGCCCGCTCCTACCTTTTGCAGGTACTCGACGGCGCGCGGATAAATGGTGGGCAGGAAGGTGCGGATCGCGTGATAGGGCCGCAAGTTCGGACGCAAGGTGCCGTTGGGCGCGGCCTGCGCTTCCAGCTCGGCGCGCACGATGCAGGACTCGACCATCTCGATCGCGTCCAGGCATTCGCCGATCATGTTCTGCACGTGCAGGTGGATGTCGGCCTTGATCGCGCGCGCGACGGCGATCATCGCGCCGGTGATCAGCTTCAGCTTGACCAGGCCTCGCACCGAAGTCTGCTGCGCCGTGAACTGCCGCACCGCCGTCCCGCCGTACATCCCGTTGGACAGTTCCACGTCCTGGTTGATGAACACCCGGTCCCAGGGCACCAGCACGTCGTCGAACACCAGCAGGGAATCGGGCTCCTCGAAGCGGCTGGCCAGCGGATGCTCGTAATGGTCCTTGACCAGCCCCTTCTCGAACGGCGGCCGGGCGATCTGGCGCAGGCCCGGCGTCGACAGGGGCAGCGCGAACGCGACCGCGTAGCGCTCGTCGCCCGGCTTGAGCATGGGCAGGCTGTAGATCAGCACCTCGTCGGCGACCGGCCCCATGGTCGCCAGCATGCGGGCGCCGCGCACGATCAGGCCTTCGTCGGTTTCGCGGACCACGCCCAGGTGCAGGTCGGACTGGGCCTGCTCGTGCGAGGCCTTGGACCGGTCGTTCTGCGGCGTGATGAGGGCGTGCGTCAGGAACAGGTCGTTGTCGCGCACGTGCTCGACGTAGCGCACGAGGTTGTCCTCGAACCGAGCGCCCGCCTTGCGGAAATAGTCCCGGCCGTCAAGGAAGGCGGCCAGCATGGTGTTCATGAAATCGGGCGAGCGGCCCAGCAGCCCGAAAGTCTGTTCGGCCACGGTTTCGAAGGCCGCCCGCCTGACCCGCAGGTCTTGCTGGCTCTTGGGCACGAGAAAGGCCGTGGCGCAGGACCGGCCCCCGGCATCGACGGCCGCGGCCAGGACCTTGGCGTGCTCCGGATCCGATTGCAGGTCGTACAGCCGGGCGACCTGCCTGGCGGTGCGGCCGAAGGCCGGATGCCGCGTCACATCCTCGACCCGCTGCCCCTCGACCCACACTTCCCGAGGATGGGACCGCAAATGGTCCAGGTATTCCGATCCGCTGCGCACACCCATCGACGCTCTCCTTGAGCCTTGTTGATTTGTCCGCATCGTAGGACTAACATGTTAACATGTCAATACGTTCTGAAAGGCCAGCGACATGCTCTCGTCCGAAGAATTCAAGCGCTGCATCGGCAGCTTTCCCACGGGGGTCGCGGTGGTCACCGCCACCGCGGCGGACGGCACGCCCGTGGGCGTGACGGTCAGTTCCCTGACCTCCGTCTCCCTGACTCCCCCCCTGATCCTGTTCTGCCTGGACAAGCACGCGCTGTCCCGCCAGGCCTTCTCGGGCAGCAGGCAATTCCGTGTCCATGTGCTGGCGCGGGAGCAGGCCGGCATGGCGGTGCGTTTCGCCAAGCGCGGCGTGGCCAAGTTCGCCCAGCCGGCGGCGCCGCAAGCCGGCCTGGAACCGCCGCATCTGCCGGACACGCATGCGTCCATGCTGTGCGACACCGCATGCGAGTACGACGCCGGCGACCACGTCATCCTGGTCGGGCGCGTCGTGGCGGTGGAGTCCGGCGGCGATGCCGATCCGCTTGTCTACTATCGTGGCCGCTTCGGCCGTTTCTCCGGCGACGCGCCCGCCTCGCACGCCTGAGCAAGCGGCGTCGTTCGTCATGACCCCGCGGCTATAATGCCCGCCAGCCGCGTCACAGGAAGGCGCAGCACTGCTCCGGAGCTTGCAGTGCCGGGCCTATCACGAATACGAGATACGCATGGAATCAAGGGGCAAGCAACCGCTCGCGAACCAGGCCTACGACTACCTGAAAGCCCAGATGCTCAACGGCGAGCTGCCGGCGGGTGCGCTGGTCGACATCGACGCCGTCCTGGCCGCCATAGGCAGCAGCCGCTTCCCCGTCATGGAAGCGCTCAAGCGCCTGGAAATCGAGAAGTTCGTCGAGATCACGCCCCAGGTGGGCTGCCGCGTATCCACGCCGTCGCTGTCCGACGTCACCGACTTCCTGGGCCTGTTCGCGGTGATCGAGGGCTATTTCGCCCGGCTGGCCGCGCAGCGGGCGCTGCCCGAGGAAATCGACGAACTGCAGTCGATCAACGACCGGATGAGAAAGGCCTTCAACCGGGCCTCGTCCGCATCGGGAAGGGACGAGGCCTATCGGCTCGGCAATCGAAAATTCCACCTGATGCTGCACACCATCGCGCGCGCGACCAACCTGAACGAACTGGCTTTTTCGTTGTGGGACCGGGGCGAGTTCCTGATCAGCGCCGGCGTCGGCACGGTCCGCTTCGGCGAACGCGTGGAAGCCGCGCTGGACGAGCACGACGAGATCATCGAGGCCCTGACGCAACGGGACGGGGCGACCGCGGGGCGGCTGGCCGAGGCGCACCTGCTCGCCTTCGTCGCGGAAATCGAGGCCCACGCCAGCAAGACCGCGCGCGCCACGCAAGCGGACCGATCCTGAGGCCGGCCCTCAGGCCGCCAGTTCGTCGGCGATCCTGCCCGCTGCCTGCCTGACCAGCTGCACCACGCGCGGCACGTCCACCACGTCGATGCGCGGCATGTCTATCACTACCGACAAGGCGCCCCAAACCACGCCTTCGGCCTTGGGTATGGGCGCGGCGATGGCGGCCAGCTGCGGCTCGAGTTCACCCCGGGACACGTAGTAGCCGGCCCGGCGGATCGCGGCGTAGTACTTCCGGAACGCCGGCCATTCCGTGGGCAGTCCGGCCCGGGCGATGTCGGCCGCATGCGCATCGAACAGCTTGCGCAGCTGCGCGGGCGGAAACGAAGCCAGGATGACCTTGGGCGCGCCGCCGCTGAACAGGGGGCGGGGCCGCCCGCGTCCGTAGGACAGCGTCGCGGGTGCCTTGCCCATCTCGCGGTGCGTATCCAGGATCTGCGAACCGAACCAGGCCGAGGTCACGCAATCGAAGCTGGTTTTCTCCACCAGTTCGGCCATGTGGGGAATCGCGACCTGCAGCAGCGGATCGGCCCGCCGGATGTAGTAGTCCAGCACCACGATGCGCGGGCCCAGCGCATAGCGCGAATCGCCGGCGCGCTGCAGCAGCCCCGCGTCGCCCAGCGTCTTCACGTAGCGATAGCCGGTGGGCAGGGACACGTCCAGCAGCGACGCGATCTCTTCGGCGGTGCGGACCAGGTGCTCGTCGTCGAACAGGTCCAGCACCCGCAGCATGCGTTCCAGGCTGGTGGCGGATTTTTCTTCCATGCGGTCATCGGGACAGAGCCACCTCGGCCGCCGGCAGGCGGGCCGTGATGCGCTCGAGTTCGTCGGAAGTGTGCGCCACGCCCATCACGTAGCGGTCGGGACGCAGCACGATGGCGCGCGCGCCGTGCGCGTCGAGCCAGGCCGCTAGTGTACGGCCCGGACGGTCGAGCACCACCGCGTCCATCGCGCGCCACCGCTCGCGCGTGGATTCCCCCACCCCGCCCACCACGCCGGGCTCGCCGATGATCGCCATGCGGTTGCCCAGCGCCTCGTCCAGCAGCCTGCCGTCATCCAGGCGCGGCTGCGGAAATGGCAGCCCCGCGGGCGCGGGCGCATCGCCCTGGAGTCCCGGCCCCAGGGCGGGCGAGGGGAACTCGAAGATCTCCGGTTGGCCGGCCGAGAAGCGCCGGTCGCGTTCCCGAGCCGCATCGGGATCGGTGGCCTGGATGATGGCGCCCAGGCGCACGGCCAGTTCCACGAAGGCCCGCACATGGGGTGCGCGCTCGGACTCGTAGGAATCCAGCAGTGCATCGCCGGCACGCCCGCGCAGCACCGCCTCGAGCTTCCAGGCCAGATTGGCGGCGTCGCGCATGCCGGCGCACATGCCCTGCCCCAGGAAAGGGGGCGTCTGATGCGCGGAATCGCCAGCCAGCAGCATGCGGCCCTTGCGCCAGCCATGCGCCAGCACGGAGTGGAAGGTATAGACCACGGCGCGTTCGAGGTCGGCCTGCTCGGGGGTGACCCAGCGGCGCACGAGCTTCCACAGCGTATCGGGCCGGACCAGGGCCGCGGTGTCGTCCCCCGGCATGACCATGATCTCCCAGCGCCGGCGGCGTCCGACCACGTTGCAATAGGTCATGGGCCGCGCGGGGTCGCAATACTGCACGGTGTGCGCCGGCAAGGACGAGCCGTCGTCCTTCAGGATCGCGTCGAAGACCAGCCACGGCTGGTGCAGGCCCAGGTCCTCCATCCTGCTGTCCATGGTCTTGCGGACCAGCGACCGGGCGCCGTCGCAGCCGACCGCATAGCGCGCGCGCGCGGTGCCGCCGTCCGACAAGTCCAGTTCGACCCAGTCGCCGCGTTCGCACAAGGCCGTCACTTCGCAGCCCAGCCGGACCGCCACGCCGGCGTGGCGGGCAACGCCTTCACGCAGCACGCGCTCCAGTTCGGGCTGGTGGAAGTAGTAGTTGTTGGCGCATCCGTGCGGCCCGTCGTCGGCCGTGCCCCCCCGGATCAGCAGGGTCCGGCCTTCGGCGTTGACGAAATGCATGCCCTGGCTGCCCGGCCGCGCCGCCTCCAGCACCGCCTCCCGCAGGCCGGCGCTCTGGAAGATGCGCATGACCTCGCCGTCGAAATGAATGGCACGCGGCAAGGGATAGACCTGGCGCTCCTTGTCCAGCACCAGCACCGACAATCCCGCCTGCCCCAGCAGGTTGGCCAGCATGGCCCCCACCGGCCCGTAGCCGACGATCGCCACGTCGGCCGTCATCGATGGACGTTCACGCATGCTGGTCGGCTTCCATGCGACGGGCGACCTCGGCCTGCCATTGGGCACGCGGCTGGAAGCGGGGGTAGCGGCGGGCGATGGCCTCTGCCTTGCGCAGGATCTCCTCGTCGCTGTCGTGAAAGTCCACCGGTTCGCGCAGCGGCTGCTCGCAGTACCAGTCGGTGTCCATGAACAGTTCCAGCCGGTTGCCCTCCGGATCCCGGCAATAGATGGACACCGCGTTGCCGTGGGTGACGGGCTGGATGTCGTCCACGCCGGCCGCCACCAGGCGTTCGTGGAAACGCCGTAACGTGGACAGGTCGGGGACCCGGAACGAGATCTGGTTCACGACGCTGAACCGCAGATCCTCGGGACGCCCCGAGGCCAGGACGATCTGGTGATGCTCGGCCGGGTCGCGGCTCAGGAAGATGAGGCGGGTATGGCCCAGGTTGCCGCGGTCCGTCTCGGTGAACCGCAGCACGGTCCGGTAGAACTGCGCCATCGCATCGATGTCGCGCGCATACAGCCCCAGATGGCTGAAGGCGAGCGGCAGGCCGGCCTGGGGAGCATGGGAGGGTTGCACTGCCATTTTTCCTCCTTTCGTTCTCTTTAAAAGAGAATAAAAGTTGATTTTTTGGTTGTCGTGTGTTTTTAATATATACGAATTCTCTTAATTTGATAATAGACTTACAAAAATCACGGAACGTGATGATCCCAGGAGACGACCCATGAATTCGCTGTTACGCCGCATCGACCTGCCCGCCATCGCCTTGGCGGCCCTCGTTTCGGCCGGCGCCCAGGCCGAGGACTACCCCGCCCGGGCGGTCCGCATCATCGCCCCTTTCGCCGCCGGCACCGGGCCCGATGCCAATGCCCGCGAAATCGCGGCCGAGCTGACCAAGGTCCTGGGGCAGAACGTGTTCGTGGACAACCGGCCGGGGGCCTCGGGCATCATCGGCACCGAGGCGGCCGCGCGCGCCACGCCCGACGGCTACACCCTGTATATCGGCACCACCAGCACGCTGTCGGTCGTGCCGCACCTGTACTCCAAGCTGCCCTTCGACGCGGCCAAGGACCTCACGCCGGTCAGCCTGCTCGGCATCCTGAACACCGGCCTGATCGCCACGCCCAAGCTGCCCGCCAACGACGTCCGCGCCCTGCTGGCCCTGATGAAGGCCAAGCCCGACGCGGTCAACGTGGCTACGCAGGGGCCGGGCAGCTACTCCCACCTGTCGGGCGAATGGTTCGGATTCAGCGCGAACACCCGGCTGAATTTCGTGCCGTACAACAGCAACAGCCCCTATGCCGATCTGCTGGCGGGCCAGGTGCAATTGATGTTCGACGGACTCCCGGCCGCGGCGGGCAACATCCGCGCGGGCAAGCTCAAGCTGCTGGCGATCACCGGCAAGCAGCGGCATCCCACCTTCCCCGACGTGCCGACCTTCGCCGAATCGGGCATCGCCGATTTCGAGCCCATTGCCTGGCAGGGGCTGCTGGCGCCGGCCGGCACCCCCAAGGCCATCGTCGACAAGCTGAGCGAGGCCATGCGCAAGGCCGCGCAGTCGCCGGAGCTGGCCGAGAAATGGCGCTCGTATGGCGGAGAACTGAAAGGGAACACGCCGGCGGAATTCGCGGCGTTCATCGCGGCCGACCGCGCCAAGTGGGGCGAGGTCGTGCGCAAGGCCAAGGTCAAGCTGGATTGACCCAGGCGGCGGCCAGATCGCGGGTGGCCCGCGCCAGCAACGCGGCATCCACGCCCACCGCGACGAAGCTGGCGCCCTGCTCCAGATGCTGCCGGATCACGGCGGGATCGGTGGCCAGCGTGCCCACGGCCTTGCCCTGCGACAGCGCCTGTCGCCGCGCCAGGTCGATGGCTGCCCGCACCTCGGGATGGCCCGGATCCCCCAGCCGTCCCATGGAGGCGGCCAGATCGGCCGGACCGATGAAGATGCCGTCCACGCCCTCCACCCCGGCGATCTCGGCGACACGCTCCACGCCCGCCGCGGTCTCGACCTGGGCCAGTACGCATATCTGCCCATTCGCCGCGTGCAGGTAGTCCGCATAGCGGGCCCAGCGCGAGGACCGCGCGATGGAACTGCCCACGCCACGCGTGCCGTGCAGCGGATATCGCGTCGCCGCCACGATCGCGCTCGCCTGCGCGGCGGACTCGACCATGGGAACCAGGAAATTCTGGACGCCGATCTCCAGGTATTGCTTCAACAGCACGGCATCGCCTTCCGGCACGCGGACGACCGGTGCCGGCGCGTAGGCCGCCAATACCTGCAACTGAGCCAGGACGGTGCGCAGATCGTTGGGGCCGTGTTCTCCGTCCAGCAACAGCCAGTCGAATCCGGCCTGGGCGCAAATCTCGAGGCTGTAGGGATCGGCCATCGCGGCCCACAGGCCGATCAGCCGCCGGCGTTCGGTCAACGCGCGCTTGAAGGCATTCTCGGGCAGATTCATGCGGTGGCCCTCGTCAAGCGAAACGGAAGCTGATCGACCCCAGCCGCCCGTAGTCCGCATGGAAGGTGTCTCCACGCGCGCCCGCCACGGGCCGGGTGAAGGATCCCGCCAGGACGATCTCGCCCTCGGCCAGCGCTTCGTCATGCCGCGCCAATTTGTTGGCCAGCCACGCGATGCCGGTGGCCGGATGGCCCAGCACGGCGGCGGCGAGCCCCGACTCCTCGATGATTCCGTTCTTGTGCAGCAAGGCGCCGCACCACCTCAGGTCCACGGCATCCGGCCGTACCGGCCGGCCTCCCAACACCACGCCGGCGCTGGCGGCATTGTCCGAAATGGTGTCGAAAACCTTACGCGGCCGGCCCGACTCCCTGTCCATCTGTTCGATGCGCGCATCGATGATCTCGAGCGCGGGCACCACGTAGTCCGCGGCGCGCAGCACGTCGAAGACAGTCACCCCCGGTCCGCGCAGCGGCCGGCCGAGCACGAAGGCCAGCTCCACCTCCACACGCGGCGCGAGAAAGCGGTCATGCGCAATGTCATGGCCCGACTCGTGGAACATGTCGTCCAGCAGGGCGCCATAGTCGGGCTCGTCGATCTGGCTGGACTGCTGCATGGCGCGCGAGGTGAGTCCGATCTTGTGCCCGCGCAGCGTCCGGCCACTCTGCTGCTTCAGGCGCATCCAGGCCCGCTGGATGCCATAGCCGTCGTCCACCGTCATGTCGGGGTGGCGCAGCGAAAACTGCCGCACCGGCACGCGGCTGAGCTGAGCCGCCTCCAGCTCCACCGCGAGCCGCAATGATGTATCGGGATCCAGCACGGGATTTCCTTGTCGGAGAGTGAATGCGTTTCACGCGAACGGCATGACACTCATGCCAGGAATGACGTGGCCAGTTGGACGAAGGCTTCCTGCCTCTCGATCTGCACCCAATGGCCGCATTGGCCGAACATGTGCAGATCGGCGCGCGGACACCGCCTGGCGATGCGAAGGCCGCATTCCACGGGCACCCGCTGGTCGTCGCGGCCGTGCAGCACCAGGACGGGGGCCTCGATCGACGCCAGGTCCGGCTCCGGAATGCCCTTGACCATCCTGATTTCTCCCGGCTGCCCAGGCTCGGGAAACAGCTTGCGGTAGGCGTCCATTCCCCCCGCCAGCAGGCTGACCTCATGGCGCAGCCTTACCATCTCGTCGGTGATCACGGCCGGATCGTGGGGGAACGTGCGCAGCAGCTCCGCCATGTTCTCCAGCGACGGCTGGTAGTACCAGGACCGCGCCGACGAGGCGCGCTGCTCGAACTCTCCGGCCGGCGTGCCCATGAGCACCATCCGGCGGACGCGATGCCCATTGCGCAGCGCCACGGCCAGCGCCAGCGCGCCGCCGAACGAATTGCCCACCAGATCGGCCTGCTGCACGCCCATGGCATCCATGAATCCCAGCAGATGCTGGACCCATACCTTGATGTTGTACCGCGCACCCGGCTGCCGCTCGGTGAAGCCGAAGCCGACGATGTCCGGGACCAGCACCCGGTGCCGGCGCGCGAACGCGGGCATGACGCCATGCCAGTTTTCCCAGCCGCTGACCCCTGCCCCCGAACCGTGCAGGAAAATGACCGGCGGCCCGTCGCCCGCCTCGTGATAGTTCGTGCGCAATCCGTTGGCCTCGACGGTCTTGCCCACGGCCGGATGTCTCGCGGAAATGTCCATGCCCGTTTCCTCAGATCGAGCGGGCGGCCACGCCGCCGTCGCTCATGAATATTTCGCCGGTGACCGCGCGCGCGTTGTCGCGGCTGGCCAGCAGCACATAAAGGCCGGCGTGGTCGCGCGGCCGCTGCGCGAACGCCAGCGGCACCGCCGCCGATACGCGTTCGTCAAAGGCGCGCGGATCGGCATCGATCTGGCGGCCACCATGTCCCAGCGTCTGCGTGCCCCGCAGTCCCGTCAGCGTGCCGCCCGGCCCGACGCCGTTCACCCTCACCCTGGGTGCCAGCTCCAGGGCCAACTGACGCACCAGGCCGACCACGGCGTGCTTGCCCATGGTGTAGAGCACGCCTCCGCCCCCCGCATGGAAGCTGGCCACCGAGGCGGTAAAGATCATGCAGCCACCGGCTGCCTCCAGCGCCTCGCGCGCGGCCATGGCCGCGTACAGATAGCCGCGCAGGTTGACCGCGAACAACTCGTCCATCGTCGCCGCCAGGGCCGAGGCGGTATAGCCTCTCAAGGGCCGGCGAAAATCGAACAGCCCCGCGTTGCCCACCAGCACGTCCAGGCCGCCGTAGCTTGCCCGCGCGCGTTCGACCGCCCGTTCGTGGACCGCATGGTCGCGTACGTCGCCGACCACCGGTTCGACGCGACTCCCGTGCTCCCGGGCCAACTCGTCCAGGCCAGCCCGGTCGGCATCCACGCATACCACGCCCAGCGCGCCTTCTTCCAGGTAGCGTTCGGCCACCGCGCGGCCGATGCCGCTGGCCGCTCCGGTAATGACCGCGACCTGCCCCGCCAGCCAGCCGGACGAGGAAGAAGCGCCGCGTTCGAGAGCCCGTGTATTCATAGGAATACGTTCAGGTTCTTGGCCAGCAGGACGGTCTGCGTGATGACGATCTCGCGCGACGCCAGGCGCAGGCCGCCGTCCTCCACGCGCCGCAGCACGTCGTTGCGGCGGCCGGACAACCAGTACTCTTCCGCCTCGCCCCTGCCCCGGCAATTGACGAAGGCGGAGTACACCCGGCATTGGCCGGGCGCATCGGTCAGTTCGACCTCGATATTCGAGATGATGTGGCAGGAGCGGGTCGGCGGATCCTCGGCCCATGCCGTCGGATCGAGAAAACGGGTCACCCGCCGCCGCATGTTCAGCAGGTCGTCATCGAAGAATGCCATGCGCCGGGGATCGAGCCTGGGCTTCTTGTCCCGCCGGTGGCGCGACTGGATACCAGGCATCCAATAATGGACATCCTCGGTCATCAGTCCCAGCCACTCCTGGTAGCGTTCGTCGTCCAGCAGGCGGGCCTCGCGATACAGGAACTGCTCCACTTCGAACACCAGGTCCCGCGGCGGCAGCATCGGCGGCGGCGGCGCGACCGGCTTGCGCAGGATGGGGGTCTCGCCTAGGTTCACGGGCATATGCTCAGCTCCTGGATGCGTGCGCGCGCTCGTCGCACATCAGCTTCAGCCACTGGCGGTAGAAGGCGCGCTGGTTCGAATCGTTGTACTTGCGCAGATGCACCGCCCCCTTCAGCTCGGGATGCTGGATGCCGCTGTCCAGGCCCAGCGCGTAGTGCAGCTTCTGGCGCCGGGTCACCACGCCATCGTTGGTCTGCGTCGAGTTCTCCCAGTTGTCGCCATCGTCCATCTCCAAGGTGCCCGACGGCGAGAAAGTCCTCATGACCCCCTTCATGTACAGGCTCTTGAGGCTTTCAGGCGCGGACTTGTTGACCAGCACCCAGGTATGCAGTTCTATTCCCTTCGGCCCCTTGGGATGCCAGGTGCGGAAAGTGCTCTGGCCGGGCAGGAAGGACATATGGGGAAACAGGTTGGCCGAACTGATGGACCCCACCATGCGCGATCGCAGCTTGCCCAGGCGGGCGGCTACTTTCTCCTCGCGCTCGCGCAGGTAGTCGACGATGTCCTGTTCGCCCAGCACCATCGCGTTGCCGACCATGTCGAGGCCGAATTGCCAGCCATGTCCGTTGACGTTGATCTGGTAGCTGTTCTCCTGGTTCGACTTGCCCACGCCCATCCCCAGCATCGCCATCGCGCCCGAGTTGTGCGTCCAGGCGGCGTGGTACGAATCGCCGGCGAAGTTCTCCGCCGGGAACTTCCAGTTGCATGCCATGCGCGACTTGATGCTGCCTTCCAGAAATTCCGTACCGTCCTCATCGTTGTCCAGCAGCACGTCCAGGTACCAGCGATAGTCGCCCAGGTAATCCTCCAGGCCGGGCGCTTCCTCGTCGAAGGTCGCGAACACCAGTCCCTTGTAGGACACGACCCGGGCCCGGTGCAGGCCGAGATCGCCCGGATCGAAGCCAGGGCAGGTCTGCCGATAGACGTCCTCCTGGGGCAGCGCCACCAGCGCGCCGTCCAGCCCGAAAGTCCAGCCGTGATAGTTGCAGGTGAAGCGCCGGCGATTGCCGACCTCGGCCAGGCTGATGCGGTTGCCGCGGTGCGTGCAGGAGTTCAGGAAGACGTTGATCGCGCCATTGCCGTCCCGGGCCACGATCACCCCGTCCTCGCCCATGTAGGTGGTCAGGAAGTCGCCGGGTTCCGCGACCTGGCTCTCGTGCGCCACGAACAGCCAGCAACGGGCAAAGATGCGTTCGAGCTCCAGCCGGTAGACGGCCTCGTCCCAATACACGCGGCGGTCGATCGCGCCACGTTCCAGATCCACCAGCGCGCGGAGTTCGTCCGGACCGGGTTGAATAACGTCAGTCGTCATGCTGGCTCCAGGACTTCGGCGAACCCCAGGCCGGTCACCCATTCTTCGCCGTGCTCATAGCACAGCACTCGTCCGGTCCGGCCCGGCAGCGCGCCCATCATGCAAAGAAAATTCCTTATCTCGAAAGCGCCGTTGCCACCCTGCTCCAGGATCTCGGCATCGCTCATCTCCAGCAGGCCATGGGAATCGCCTCGCGCCACGCAATCGAGCACGCGATGGTCGAAGGCCTCGTTCACCCGTCCCATCTGCGGCATGCCGACCCAATGGCTGATGCCACCGGAACCGATCACCACGACGCGGTCGTCGGTGTCCCAGGCCTCGACCGCCGCGCGCAGGGCGCCGCCCAGTTGGTGGGCCCGCCGCAGCGATATCACCGGCTCCACGCCGCTGGCCAGGTAGACCGGTATCACGCCGCGCACCGAGGGATTGACGAGCGCGCACACGCGCGCGGGCAGGCCGATCGAATGGTCCACGCGCAGCACCTTGGCCACGGCCCAGTCGTATCCATGGTCCCGGCCATGGCGCGCGATGTGCCCGGCAAGCGGCGCATGGTTGGGAATCGCGCCCTGGTCGATGCCGGCGAACCTCTCATAAGGTCCGCTGACCTCGCCTATCCCGATCAGATAGCTCGGCAGGCATCCCGGCCCGAACAACACGTAGTGGTCGGCGCCGACCACGACCACCGCGGTGGCTTCCAGTTCGCCTATGCGGCGCGCGATCTCGCCATAGGCCGCCATGACCCGGTGCTGGCCTTCCGTCCAGCGCTCCCTGGGCATGTAGAAGATGCCGGGTTCATGCGGCATGACGAAGCCGCCTACGATGCTTGCCATGCCCCCTCCTCCCGCGCTTCGCGCAGCCTCGCCAGATAGGAGGCCCTCGTCCGCGACGGCGCGTTCATCATCCAATAGCCATAGGTCAGCAATGGGCTGACGCCCTCGCGCTGCAATTGCGCCACGTCGAATTCCACGACCATCCTGGCCTGGGCGGGTTCCAGGCGGTAGCGTGCAAGAAACCCCGCGGCATCAGCCGCGAAAGCCTCACGCGCATCGCGGCGCGTTCCCAGGTCGTACAGCACCTGCTCCAGCATGTATCCGCTCATGGCCTACTCCGCTTCCACGCCGGCCGCCCGCACGATGACGCCCCAGCGCTCGTTGTCGCGGCGAATGTAATCGGCGAACCCGGCCGGCGACATCTCGCGCGTGACCGCGCCTTCCTGCGCCAGCCTGTCGCGCATGCTCTGTTCCTTCATCGCCTTCGCCAGCGCCGCCCCCAACGTGGCGATGATGTCGGACGACGTTCCCTTGGGCGCCGACAGCCCGAACCAGGACGTGGCGACCACCTGGGGCAGTCCCTGCTCGGCGAATGAGGGGATGGCGGGCGCCGACGGCGACCGCTGTTCCGACGTCACGCCATAGGCGCGCAGTCGTCCGGCGCTGACATGGGAAAGCGTGCCCGGCATGCTGCCGAAGTACAGGTTCACCTGGCCCCCCACCACGTCCTGGATGGCCGGAGCTTCCCCACGGTAGGGCACGTCGCGGTACTTGGCGCCGATGGCGTTGAAGAACATGGCGGCCGTCAAATGCGAGAAGCCGCCCTTGCCGGTAGTCGCGATGGCCGTGCCGGCGGTATCGGCCTTCAGTCTGGAGACCAGTTCGGGCAGGTTGCGTGCGGGATACGACACGGGAGAAACCAGCAGGATGGGCGCTTCGCCGATGAACCCGATCGGAATGAACTCGTCCAGGCGATAAGGGAGCTTCTTGTAGATGTGGGGATTGACCGCGAACGACGTGGCCGTCGCGAGCAGGATGGTGTAGCCATCGTTGGGAGCCCTGGCTGCCGCGTCCACGCCCACGATGGTGGCCGCGCCCGCCCGGTTGTCGACGAATACCTCCTGCCCCAATGCCTCGGCCATGACCTTGGCCACCAGGCGCGCCAGCACGTCGGTGGTGCCGCCCGCCGGATACGGCACGATCAGCCGTATGGGGCGTTCCGGATACTTCGCCCAGCAGGGGAATCCCGCCAAGGCGGCCGACAGGGCCGCCGCGACCGCAATAGTTCGCATCGTCGTCTCCTCGGTGCGTGCTCGTTCAGATGGCCGCCGCCCGCCCGGCCCAATAGGGATCGCGCAACTTGCGCTTCATCAGCTTGCCGGAGTCGTCCCGGGGAAGCTCATCGACGAAGACGAACTCCCGGGGAACCTTGAAATTCGCCAGCTTGCTCTTCAGGAAGCCGCGCAGCGCGTCTTCCGACAGGGCAAGGCCATCGGACGGCAGCACGAAGGCCACCAGCCTTTCCCCGTACTCGGCATCGGGCACGCCGATCACCGCGCTGTCGGCCACGCCCTCGTGCTCGGCCAGCGCGCATTCGATCTCGGCGGGATAAATGTTCACGCCACCGGAAATGACCATGTCCTTCTTCCGATCGACCAGGAACAGGTAGCCGTCTTCGTCCAGATAGCCGATGTCGCCGTTGGTAACCAGCCCGTCGCGGTCGACCTGGACCCGCTGCGCGTCGGCGTTCAGGTAGGTGAAGTTGGGCACCCCTTGCAGTCCCACGTAGATCTCGCCGATCTGCCCGGCGCCAAGGCGCTCGCCATTCTCGCCATAGACACGCAGTTCCCGTCCCGGCCAGGCCCGGCCGAGGGTTCCTGGCCGGGCCAGCCACTCCTCGGACGAACTGCGGCTGGCCATGCCGGTTTCCGTCGCCCCGTAGTACTCGTGGATGACCGGCCCCCACCAATCGATCATGGCCTGCTTGATCTCGCGGGCACAGGGCGCCGCGCCGTGGATGACGAACTCCAGCGAACTCAGGTCATGGCGCGCCCTGACCGCCTCGGGCAGGCGAAGCAGCCGCACGAACATGGTGGGAACCAGGTGCAGGTGGGTGATGCGCTCGCGCTCGATCAACGCCAGCAATTCCTCGGCATCGAATCTCGGCATCAATGCGATGCTGCCTCCCGAGTTCAGGACCGACCGGGTATAGGTGTTGGGCGCGCTGTGATACATGGGGCCGGCCATGACGGTACGCACGCCGGGGCGCAGGTCGAACCATTGCTGCGACAGCGCCGCGAAGCGGCGGGCCGCGTCCGGCTCGAGCGCCGCGCGCCGCACCCCCTTGGGCCGCCCCGTGGTTCCGCTGGTATAGATGATGCTGCCGCGAGTACCCGCCGCGGAGCGATCCTCCAGCTCGCCATGGGCCGCGATCACTTGCTCCAGGCTCTCCACCCCGGAAGGCACGGCACAGCATCCGGCGTCCAACCCGTAGGCCCGCTGGATCTCGGGCGGCGTGGGACTGGCGATGACCCGCACGCCGCGTGATATCGCCCCGCCCATCCCCGCCAGCAGATCCGCATGGGCCAGCAGTACCGGCGCCGCCGCATCGGCAAGGATGAATGCCGATTCGTCCGCTTTCTGGTGCCAGTTGATGGGCACCGCATAGGCCCCGAGCAGGCTGGCGGCGATCATGGACTCAAGGAAGCAGAGGTCGTTGCGCATCAGTATCGCGAGCGCGTCGCCTTCCCTGACGCCTCCCTCGCGCAGGCCCTGCGCCAGACGCGCGCCGCGAGACCAGAGCGAGCGCAGCGCAACGCTGCGTTCGCCGATCGACGCGTGACCGGATGCTGGGCCAAAGGAGTGGTCGGAGCTCGTCATTGCTTCTTGCCTTGAACTGGATTCCGTTCCATACTGGTCGGTATGGAAGCTACTCTATTGAACGCCCCCATGACCGTCAACCCTGGGAGAAACCCTTGAACACGCCTCCTCCGCGATCGCACCGCGTTACTCATCCATGGCGCCTGCGCATCCCCGCGATGGGCTCACCCATGTTCATCGTCTCGTCGAAGGAACTGGTGGCGGAGCAATGCAAGGCGGGCATCATCGGAGCCTTCCCATCCTTGAACGCGCGCCCGGAAAGCGAGCTGTCGCTCTGGCTCTCCCATGTGCAGGCGCAGATAGATGAATGGAACCGCGGCTCGCCGCCATGGCCCGCTGCCCCCTACGCGGTCAATCTCATCGTCCACCCCAGCAATCCGCGCCTCGCGCACGATCTGGACGTCGTATGCAGGCACGCGGTCCCCATCGTCATCACGAGCCTGAATCCGCCCGGCAACGTGGTCGAGCGCGTACACGCCTACGGTGGCATCGTGCTGCACGACGTCTCGACGCTGCGCCATGCGCGCAAGGCCGTCGATGCCGGCGTCGATGGCCTGATCCTCGTTTGCGCGGGGGCCGGCGGACATACCGGCAGCATCAATCCGATGGCGTTCACCGCGGAGGCGAGGCGTTTCTTCGATGGGCTCATCGTGCTGTCGGGGTGCATCGCCGAAGGCCGCCAGGTGCTGGCCGCACAGGCAATGGGGGCCGACCTGGCCTACATCGGCACGCGCTTCATCGCCTCGCACGAGGCCAACGCCCAGTCGTCTTACAAGAACATGGTGGTGGATGCGACGGCGGCCGACATCGTCTGCAGCGATGCGGTCACGGGGCTGCCCGCCAACTACCTCGTCCGCAGTTTCGAGGCGGCGGGAGTCGACATCGGCACGCTGGCGTCACGCGAACGCCGCAGTTTTTCATTCGGCAAGCGGGCGGACAGCGGCGAGGCCAAGGCATGGCGCGACGTCTGGAGCGCCGGCCAGGGCGTGGGCGCGGTCGCTGAGATCGCATCCACCGCCGCCATCGTCGATGGACTGGCGGCCGAATATGCCCAGGCCCTGGCGGATCTCGAACGCTTGGCCGGGCGGGCTACTTGACGGGCGAAGGGAAGAAAATGGTGTCGAGCGCGGCCTGCCGCATCGCCAGTTTCTGCTGCTCGGGGTAGGCGAAGATCAGGCGCAGGCCCGTCGAAAAACTATAGTGCAGGCAGGCCAGCAGTTCCGGATCGACCTTGGCGCCCATCTCGGCATACAAGCTGGTCAGGTAGGTCAGCCGCTGCTGGTCGACGTCGGCCACGGCGCTGCGCACGGCGGGATTCGTCCGGGCCCAGTTGCGCACGGCCAGTTCGATGGCGCCGCCGAATTCGTCGATGGGCGAGTTGGTGCCGATGAAGGCGATCAGGCGGATTTTTTCCTGAGCGGACGTAGACGCGCTTTCGACGATCTCGATCACGCGCAGGGTCGCGTGCTGCTTCCACTCCTCGATCAGCGCGAGCAGCAGGTCGTCGCGCGATTCGAAATGCCAATAAAAGCTGCCCTTGGTCACTCCCAGATCCGTGGCCAGGCGTGGGATCAACACGGCGTCCACCCCGGATTGAGCCAGCACGCGCAGGCCTGCGCGCACCCAATCGGCCCGCTGCAGGTCGGTCTTGACGCCTCGCGCCGACGCCGTGCGCCGGCCCGGCTTCGGGTTTGCCGCCTTCTCCGGCTCGGCCTGAGGCTTGCGCTTCGTTCCAGTCTCGTTCTTCATATGCGATGAGCCATCCTGATGATCCCCGGCATGCGCGGCGGGCCGGCTTGTGTGATGCCGGCTCCTATTTTGCAACATGCCCGCCAGTTCACGGGTGATACTTCTTGTCCTGAAATTGCATGAAATCAATAAACTCTGCACAATAGTTATTGATTTCCTTCACTTCAGGAGAACGCCATGCTAAGCATGACCCTTGAGCAGCTTCGCACTGTCAGCGAGGTCGGCGGCGTTACCGACGTGACACTGAAAGGACAAGGCGGCGCCTTCCTTGTCCAGATATCGACACGCAACGGATCTGACGCCGTATTGACCAAGGCGCGCAGCAGCGAACCCCGGCGTTTCAGCAACCCGGCCGCAGCATTGAACGTCCTGCGCATCGCGGGCATTACTATGGGCCGCTTCGATGCCAGCGAATGGGATCCAGCAGCTCGCGAACCGGTCGCCCGCTCCAGCGACGGCCGCGCTCAAGCGCTGCGCAAGGCCCACGAAGCGGCCGCCTATAACTCATGGATAGCCGACGAGATCCAGGCGGCCATCGACGATCCGCGGCCGAGCACCCCGCACGATGACATCATGACCAGGATGGAAACCCGCGTCGCCCGCCACAAGACGGCAGCAGCAAAACGCTCCTGAACCAATGTCGAAGACGACACCGCTTTACCAAATCCTCTGGCGCCCCCTGGCCGAGGCGGACCTCGAAAGCATCATCGACTACATTGCCCAGGACAGTCCGGCCGAAGCGTTGGCGTTCGGCCGGGAACTACGCGATAAGACCTTGCTGCTCGCGCAGCATCCCAAGAGCGGCCGTACCGGCAGGCCGGGCCTGCCTGGCTTCGTGAGGGAACTGGTAGTGCATCGGCACTACATCGTTTTTTACCGTATACAGGCCAAGGCTCGCATCGCGGAAATCCTGAGGCTCAAGCATACGGCGCAGATGTTCCCCTGACCTTGTCCAGCCCGACGGCATGACCGCTATTGCCCCTTCAACCCCAGCTTCCTGATCAACGGCGCCCAGCGCTTGAGCTCGTCGTCCATGTAGCGGCGGAACTCCTGCGGCGTCGTGGCGGCGGGCTCCATGTACTGCGTCTCGAGCTTCTTGCCGACCTCGGGGTCCTTCAGCGCGGTGATCAGCGCATCCGACAGCTTCTTCTGGATGTCGGCCGGCACCTTGGACGAAATCACGAAGCCTATCCAGGCCGACCCCTCGATGCCGGGCACGCCGGCTTCGCTCAGGGTCGGGATGTCGGGCAGCAGGGCCGAACGCTTGGACGAGGTCACCGCCAGGGCCTTGAGCCGGCCGTCCTTCACCATGGGCATGACGGCGATGGGCGGCAGCGCGGCGAACTGGGTGTCGCCGGACAGCAGCGAGGTCAGCGCGGCCGGAGACGAAGGATAAGGCGCGTGCACCGCCTTGGCGCCGATCTGCTGCAGCATCAGCTCCACCGACAGGTGCGAGACCGTGCCGGCGCCGGTGGACGGGAAGTTGTACTTGTCGGGGTTCTTCTTCAGCGTATCCAGCAGTTGCGCCACGTTGGCGATGCCCGACGAGGCCGGCACCACCAGCACGTTGGGCTGGTGCACCGCCAGCGTCAGCGGCGCGATGTCCTTGGCGGGATCGTAGGGCAGCGAGTCGAACAGCACCGTGTTGTTGACCAGCGGGCCGGTAATCGACACGCCGAAGGTGTAGCCGTCGGGCGGCGCCTTGGCGATGGCGTTGGTGCCGATGTTGCCGCTGGCGCCGGGGCGGTTCTCGACCACCACGGTCTGGCCCAGGAGGCCGCCCAGGCGATCGCCCACCACGCGCGCGACCTGGTCGGGGCTGGAGCCGGGTCCGAACGGCACGATCAGTTTCAGCGGACGGGCCGGCCAGGCCTGCGCCTGGGCCGCGAGCGGCAGCGCGCAGGCCACCAGCGCGGCCATCATTCCTCGCGCCGCGGCGCGCTTCCATTCCTTATGCATGTCCGTCCTCCGTACTGGTCATTCTGTCATGATACTTCTGCTCGACGGCGATGAACGCGGCCACCAACGCCCGGTAGCCGGCATCCACCACGTCCTCCAGGCCCTCGAACCCCCGGTTGTGGCGGGTGGCCAGCGCGCGTACCTTGGCGAACACCTCGGCCTGGCGCGCCGGGGCGCTGACCTGGAAGGCGTCCTTCTTGAAGCGCGCGGCATCCTTCACGTACATGGCGCGCTGCGCCAGCAGCGCCACGATCTCGTCGTCGAGCCGGTCGATGTTGGCGCGGACCTCGGCCAGCGTCGCGCACAGCGGGCGATAGGCCGGATCGGTATAGGCCCGTAGCGGGCGGCCGGCCTGGTCAGGCTCCTGCATGCATGTCTCCTTGTCGCAAGTACCGCATCGGGCTAGCTCAGCTGCAGCCAGATGCGTCCGCCCTCGACCTTGAGAGGGTAGGTCTTGATGTCTTCGGTCAACGGCGCGCACATCGCCTTGCCGTTGCGCACGTCGAAGCGGCCCTGGTGCAGCGGGCATTCGATCTCGGCGCCCTCCAGGAAGCCATCGCACAAACGTGCGTGGCCGTGCGTACAGATGTTGTCGGTAGCGTAGAACGCTCCTTCCACGCTGTACAGCGCCAGGTCCTTGCCCGCCGCCTGCACGCCGATCACGTCGTCTTCCGGCACGTCATCCGTCGCCGCCACATCGGTCCAGTCTGCCATGGTCACCTCAAATCGGATAGATCAGGGAATTGGGAATCATCTCGGTATCGAACACGCACACGCGCGACGCGAACTTCAGTCCCTCGGGGGTGCGCCGGATGCGGTCGATGTAGCGGCCCACGTTGAACACCGTGGACTCGCCGGTCAGCTTGGTGCGGAACACGGCGTAGTTCGCCTCCACGTGCAGCTCGCCGCCCTCGTCCTTCAGGATGCGGGGCAGGCCGCACACGTGCCGCTGGTAATAGGGATCGTGGAACAGGGTCTCGCTGATGCCGTAGACGCGGTCCTTCAGCATGCCCTTGCTGATCAGGTAGAGCGTGGCCAGCGGCAGCCCGCGGTCGAAGTTCTCGCGCGGCTGGATCTTGTACTCGCACTCGTCCAGGAAGAAGTCGGGCCACTCCGCCCATTGCCGGCTGTCCACGACCGCCGCGTAGTCGGCATGCAGGCGGACCACTTCCAGGTAGGTCTGCAAATCGTTCATGTTCGTTTCTCCAGGCCCCTCAGACATCCATCACTTTGCGCCAGTATTCGTACATGCCGCGGATCAGCGTCTCGGTCACCATGTGGTCCGTGTTCTCGACGCCGGTCCCGCCCAGCTCCGCCAGCGCGCGGTGGTAGGGCTTCTGCTCGAAACCGCTTTGCGAGAACTCGATGACCTCGCCGTCGTCGGCCGACACGAAGCCCGCCGGGCCGAACAGGTTGGCCTGGACCAGGCGGCGCTGGATCATCTCCGGCGTGTCGTCGTCGAAGGCGAAGTGCGTCCAGACGAAGTCGAACGAACCATGCCCGTTCGGCTGGATGTGCCGCGTGGAAACGCTGTTGACCTGCTGCTGGAAGATCACGCTGGGGAAGATCGTCATCATCACGGCGGTGGGCTCGCCCCACCACGGCTCGTGGACGATGTCGAGCAGGCGCTTGTCATTGATCTCCATCGTTTCCTTGAAGCTGGTCACGCCGGCGGTGACCTCGGACTTCACGCCCGCCGAGCCGCGCGTGGAGATCATGGCGGCGTGGCGGAACCGGTCGTCCATCTTCAGCTCGGACTTGTTGTCGGCGCGCCAGAGACCGTAGGTGATGAACCAGGTATGCAGCAGCCCCGGATGGTACGGGTCCTTGATGTTCTCCTGCATCAGCTTCCAGTTGCCCGGGATGCGCTGGCGGTTGTAGCCCAGCAGCTTGAGCTTGCGGCCGTTGAACAGGCGGTCGAAGTAGCCCAGGATGACCGGCCCCAGGAATTCCTCCAGCGACGGCACGTCATGGTCGAACGAGGCGAACACGACGCCGCCCCGGGTGGCGACCTTGAGCTTGTTCAGGTTGTTGTCGGCGGTCTTGAAGTCGGCCGGCATGCCGCCGTTGACCTTGCCGCCCTGCTTGACCCCGCGCCGGAACGGCACGCCCTGCAGGTCGCCTTTCAGCGTGTAGTTCCACTGGTGATAGGGACAGACGAGTTCCTTGCGGTTGCCGCTGCGTTCGCGGCAGAACTGCATGCCCCGGTGCGCGCAGACGTTCTCGATCACATGGATGGTCTCGTCCTCGGCGCGGGTCATGATGACCGAGCGCTCGCCCACCACGGTGCGCTTGAAGTCGCCCGGATTGGGAATCTCGGCCTCCAGGCCGATGTAGTTCCAATGGCCCGAATAAAAGAAGCGTTCCAGCTCCTTCTTGTAGAGCGACTCGTCGGTATAGGCCCAGAACGGGATGCGGCTGGAACCGCTGTCCTTCCATTCGAGTTCGCGCGGGAAAACGGTGGTTTCGCCCATGCTTGCCTCCTTGTCGTGATGGTTGGGATCGCGCGCGGGCGCGGTCAATCGCTGCTTGCGTAGAATGCGTCGGCGTAGACGTGGTCGGCGGACAGCCCCTTGCGCGCCAGCACCAGCGTGGCGGCGTCGACCATGGGCGGCGCCCCGCACAGGTAGGCGCGCCAGCCCGACAGGCCGGCCCAGTCGGCGTCGACCGCGTCCGTCACCAGGCCGCTGCGGTGTCCCGGCAGTTCGGCCCCGGCCGCCACGACGACGTGCACGTGCAGATTGTCATGCCGGGCCGCCAGCTCGTCGAGCCAGGATTTGCCATAGACGTCCTGCTCGGAACGCACGCCGAAGTACAGGTGGATGGCGTTGCGCATACCCGCCTCGAGCGCGCCGCGCACGATGGACAGCACGGGCGCCAGCCCGGTCCCGCCGGCCACGCACAGCATCGGGCCGGCGTGCTTGCGGCGCAGGTAGGCCGTGCCTAGCGGGCCGCTGACGCGCACCTGGTCGCCTGCTTTCAATTGGGTGTCGATGTAGCCCGAGACGCGGCCGCCGGGCACCACCCGCACGTGGAACTCCAGTTCGTTGCCGCTCAGGCAGGCCATGGAATACGGCCGGATGTGCTCGGGCGTGAATTGCAGCGTCGCGTACTGGCCGGGCGAGAATTCCAGCGTCTTGGCTGATCGCAGGACCACGCGGCGGATATCGTGGGTGACGGCCTCGACGCTGGCCACGGAAGCCTTGAGCACCTTGGCCGGATGCACCACCAGTTCGTCGACCTCGGGGATTTCGATGGTGCAGTTGTCCGTCAGCACGCTCATGCAGGCCAGCACGTAGCGGCCATCGTGCGGATTGGTGAGTTTGGCCTCGCGGCCCGACTCCAGCACGCCGCCGTCCAGCACCTTGCATCGACAGGTGCCGCAACGGCCGGCCATGCAGCTGTAGGACACCGGCACGTCGTTGCTGCGCAGGGTCTGCAGCAGATTCGCGCCCGGCTCCACCGCCAGCGAGCGGCCCATGGGCTGAACGACCAATTCCATGTGTGTCTCGCGTCTTGGAGTAGTTGGTTTCGTCGACGAAAGTATAGGAACGGGTCAATTATTTATATATAGAATATCGTGAATAGACTCAATCACCAGCGTGAATGGTAGCCTCATGGAACTGAAAGACATCGACCTGAATCTGCTGGTCGTTTTCAACCAGATGCTGATGGAACGCAAGGTGTCCGGCGCGGCCCAGAAGCTCGGGCTGACGCAGCCTGCCGTCAGCAACGCGCTCAACCGGCTGCGCAAGCTGCTGGGCGACGACCTGTTCCTGCGCACCACCCGCGGCATGGAACCCACGCCCTATGCGCGGCAACTGGCCGAGCCGATCGCCTATGCGCTCGGCACCATCCAGGACACGCTGAACTTCCGCAGCAGCTTCGATCCGGCCAGCAGCAGCCGCACCTTCACGGTAGGCATGACGGACATCGGCGAGATCTATTTCCTGCCCAGGCTGATGGAGGCTACCGCCCGGATCGCGCCCGGCGTGTCGATCAACACGGTGCGCAACACCACGGTCAACCTCAGGGATGAAATGGAAGCCGGCCACGTGGACCTGGCCATCGGGCTGCTGCCGCAGCTCAATGCCGGGTTCTTCCAGCGCCGCCTGTTCACGCAGAACTACGTCTGCATGTTCCGGCGCGGCCACGAACTGGACGGCCGCAAGCTGACGCTGGACGCGTTCCGCAAGGCCGACCACGTGGTGGCGGTATCGGCCGGCACCGGGCACGGCATCGTCGATGAATTCATGAAGAAGAAAGGCGTGCAGCGCAAGGTGCGCCTGACCGTGCCGCACTTCGTGGCGGTCGGCCACATCCTGCGGTCGACCGACATGATCGCCACCGTGCCCGAGCGCTACGCGGACGAGTGCCTGGAACCGTTCAACCTGACCGCGGTAAACCATCCGGTGGCGCTGCCCCGGATCGGCATCAATCTATTCTGGCACGCGAAGTTCCACCGCGAACCGTCCAACCAGTGGCTGCGCGGCCTCATCTTCGACGAGTTCTCGGACAAGTAAGGCCGCGCGCGGCCCGCGCTATTTCCGGGCCGTTTCCACCTTGCCGTGATGGTGGTTGGAGGGGGTGGCATCCTGCCGGGTCTCTTCATCCTTGTCCGAGCCGTTGAACATCATCAGGAGCTTGACCAGGATGTATATGACGGCCACCGTTGCCGCGATGATGCCGATAAAGACCAGAAATGTTGCCATGGCGAGTCCTCCTATTGAGAACTTCCAGTCTAGTGGCGGCACCCCCGCCGTAACCGTCGCGACGGTTACTATCCGGAAAGGGGCCATTTGGCGCTCACGCCCGCCATGCGCGCGATTCGGGCGCCAAAGACCATTACGAAGTCGTAATGCAAGACGCTCGCCGGCGCAGGAGGGGTTTGCTCGACCATGAAAGGCCACCCGCGACACCAGGTCCCGAGCCTGTCGGACACGCCGCCGCGCATCGTCGTCCTGGGCAGTTTCATGCAGGCCTGCTGCTGGGAAATGGACCGGCTGCCCCGGTTGGGCGAGACCCTGCGGGCCCGCGGCTTCGTCGCCGAGGCGGCGGGCAAGGGCCTGGCCGTGGCGGTGGGATGCCATCGGCTGGGCGCCCGGGTCGACCTGCTGATGGCGATCGGCAACGATGCCCCGGCCGACCGCCTGCTGTCATGGCTGCACGGCGAAGGACTGGACACCCGGCGGGTCCTGCGCTGCGGCCAGCCCTCGGGCCACGGCGCGGGGTTCATCGACGCCAACGGCGACAACCAGATCGTCGTGCATCCCGGCGCCAACGAGGCGCTGGGAACGGACCAGGTCGCCGCGGCGGAAGGCGACATCGCTTCGGCCGCGCTGCTCTATGCCCAGCTCGAAGTCCCCCTCGACACGGTGTGCGCGGCGCTGGCGCGAGCCCGCGCGCACGGGATCCTGTCCGTGCTGAATCCGTCTCCCTGGCAGGCCCTGCCAGACGACCTCCTGGCCTGCACCGACGTGCTGGTCGTGAACGCCGGCGAAGCGCAGTCCTTGCTGGAATGCCCCTTGCCAGCCGGCCGGAACGAGCGGCTGCGCCGAATCGCGGCGGCCTTGCCCATGCTGTGGCGGCGCTGGCCCGGGAGCTGGCTGGTCGTCACGCTGGGAGACCAGGGCAGCGCGGCGTGGCATCGCGACGGCACGCACCACGTGGCCGCGCCCATTCCCGCCCGCGCGGTCAAGACCATAGGCGCGGGCGACGCCTTCAGCGCCGGCCTTTGCTGGGCGCTGGCCGGTGGAAGGGACATGGCGGACGCGCTGAAAACAGCCGGCGCCTGTGGTGCGTGGTCGGTCGCCCACGCCGGCATCCTGGCCTCGCTGCCCGATCACGCCGGGCTCCAGGCCATGCTCAGGACCGGAGCTTGAGCCGGTAGACGTAGGCGTCGCCGCGAAACGTGCCTTCCACGTATTCGACCAGCGTGTTGTGGACCGAATGGGATCGCCGCTTCAGCAGCAGGCAGGGGCCGGGCTGGGAAAAACCGAAGACCTCGCCTTCCTGCGGCGAGCTGAGCACGGCCTCGACCGACTGGTCGGCCCAGGCCAGTTCGATGCCGCAATGTTCGCGCAGGTAGGCGTACGCCGAGCCCTTGCCGTCCCATGCCGCCAGCGCGGGCGCGACGGCAAGGTCGTACCACGCGACCTCGCGCGACATGGGCGCGTCGTCGGCCAGACGCACGCGCACCAGCTTCAGGAACTCGGCATTCGAGGGCCGCCCGAAGATCGACGCCACCATGCGGTCCTGGACCACGGCACGCTCCAGCACCCGGGCCGAGGGCTCCAACCCCAGTTCCCGCATTTCCTCGGTGAAGCCCTTGAGCCGCTGCATGGCCGGCGACACGCGCGGAGCCGCCTTGACCACGGTGCCGCCGCGCCCCTGCGAACTGGCCACCGCCTGGGCGTCGCGCAGCGCGTCATAGCAGCGCTTGATGGTCGTGCGGCTGAGGTTCAGCGCCTGGGCCAGCACGCGCTCGGACGGCAGCCCGTGGCCGGGGCGCAGGTCGCCGCCGTCTATCAACGCCTGGATCTGGCGCTGCAACTGGATGTAGTACGGCGTGGTGACGGTGTCGTGCAGGCGCAGCCGCGAAAGCAGCAACTCCAATACCGGGTCGGCCGGGGCGGGCGCTTGCAGGGGCATGGGCAGGAGGGGCTCGAAGGGGAATATTGTGACGCGCCTTGCAATGGACACAAAAAAAGAATCCAATTACAGCAAAACAAGATACCAAAAATAAATCCATAAGCACAGATCCGATTCATCAGGACGCGCCCATGCCTGTTTTTCGCCGTCCGCCGCGGCGCCTTTCCCGGTTCGTGGCGCCCGCCCTGCTGCGCCTGGCGGCGCTGGGGCTGGTGGCCGCCGCCTCCGCCGTCCACGGCCAGTCGCTCAGGCTGGGCGTGCTGCCGGTCGAAGGTCCGCTGGAAACGCGCAACGACTGGGTGCCCCTGGTCACGGACCTGTCGCGGGCGCTCGGCCAGCCGGCGCGGCTGCTCGCGCCGACGTCCTATGACGCCATGGCCTCGGCCCTGCGGCGGGGCGACATCGACCTCGCGGTGCTGTCGGGCCAACTGGCCATCGACGCCGTCACCCGCTATGGCATGACGGTGATCGCCCGCGGGCTGCCCGCCGACTCCGACCGCCATCGCACCGTCCTCATCGCCCGGCGCGGCGCCGCGCCCGCCACGCTGGACCAGATGCTGGCCCTGTCGACCAAGTGGCGCCTGGCGCGGGGCGAGGTGCGGTCCTTCTCGGGCTATCTGGTGCCGCAGCTCCAGTTGTTCCTGCCGCGCGGGCTGCGCATGGAGGCCTTCTTCGCGACCGAGGTCCAGGGCAGCCACCAGACCAATGCGCTGGCGGTCGCCAACGGCGAAGCCGACGTGGGCCTGACCACCGGCTCCGACCTGGCGCGCTTCAAGGAACGTTTTCCGATGGAATACGGCCGGCTGGCGGTGCTGTGGCGATCGGACCCGCTGCCCGCGCCGCTGGTCGTGGCCCGGCGCGCGCTGCCGGAATCCGTGCGGGCGCGCCTGGCCGCCCACCTGACTTCATTGGAACAGACGCGTCCGGGCCAGGAACAATTGGCCCGGCACGATCTTGCCGGATTCGAGCCCGCGGGCGACGCCGCGCTGCTGGACAACGCCAGCCTCGTGTACCGCTTCGATCGGCAAAGCGCGTTGCAGGGCAGTTGGACCGACGAAGCCGCGCGGCAGACGCGGCTGACGCGCATCGAACACGAGTACGCCTCCCTGCGCGCGACGCTGGACCGGCCGCCACGGCGCAAGGCCCAGGCGATGTCCGCCGCCGACACGTCGCACTAGGGCCCTGCCCCCGGATGCCGATTCCTATATAGTCTGTCGGCTTGGAGAACCGATCAGGACGCCGATGGACGAACGAGCGGCCAGGGACGTGGTGCTAGCCCACGCCCTGGAAACCACCGACGACGAACACCAGTTGCTGCGCGCCGAGGATCGCCGCGAGGCCAGCCTGAGCGCCCGCAATCTGTGCGGATTGCAAGGCGGCCGCGACGCCGGACGGGACCCGGCCGGCAGTTTCCTGCAAACCCGCGCGGCCCTGCTGCTGGATGGGCTGGAACGGCGCACGCCGGCGCTCAAGGCCATGCGCCATCCTCCTCGCCTGGCCGCCCTGGCCGGCTGGCTGCTTCCCTTGGCGGCCTTCCTGGCCGGCGCGCTGACCGAACGCATCGCCAATCCCCACCGCATGGACCTGTTGTCGCCGCCGCTGCTGGGCGTGCTGGGCTGGAATCTGCTGATGTACGCGATCCTGGCCGTCTCCCTCGCGGTACCGCCGCTGCGGCGACGGGGCGCGGCGCTGTTCGCGCGGCCCTGGCTGCCGGAAGGCTGGCTCCGGCGCCGGGGCTCGCCCGCGTTGGCCGCCGCCGGCGCGCGCTTCGCGCTCGACTGGCAGCGGCTGGCGGCGCCGCTGCACCAGGCGCGGGGCAAGCGCGTTCTTCATCTGTGCGCCGCGCTGTTCGGCGCCGGCGTGGCCCTGTCGCTGTACGCGCGCGGCCTGACCGTCGAATACCGCGTTGGCTGGGAAAGCACCTTCCTCGATGCCGGCCAGGTGCACGCGATCCTGAGCGTGCTGTTCGCCCCGGCGACGTGGCTGTTCCGCCTGCCGGGCTTCACGCCCGCGGAGATCGCCGCGCTGCGCTTCGACGCCGCCGGCTTCGTCCCGGGCGGCGCCCGCTGGGTCCATCTGTACGCTGCGCTGCTGGCCATCGTGGTCGTGATCCCCCGCCTGGTGCTGGCGGCGATGGCCCGCTGGAAGGAAACCCGCCTGCGCGCGGCCTTTCCCCTGGACATGGGCCTGCCCTACTACCGCAAGCTGCTGGGTTCGCTCAGCCCCGTGCCGCTGCGCCTGCGCGTGATTCCCTACAGCTTCGCCGTCGACGCAACGCGCGGCCAGGCATTGCAGGCGGTGGCGCGCTCCATGCTGGGCGACACCGCCCAGGCGGCGGTGATGCCCGGCTGGGACTACGGTGCCGATCCTCAGGGCATGCCCGCGCCGGACGCGACGGACGAAGGCGCGACCGTCACCGCCGCGCTGGTGAACCTGTCGGCCACGCCCGAAGCCGAGAACCACGGCGCCTTCCTGGATCACCTGGCGCGCGCCCTGCCCGGCAAGATCGTGCTGGCCGTCGACCAGTCGGCCTATGCGGCGCGCCTCGACGGCCAGGCCGGCGCCGGCCTCCGTCTGGAAGAACGCCGGCGCCTGTGGCAGGATTTCGGCACGCTGCACAAGGTGCCGGTCACCTTCGTCGATCTGCTCCATCCCCCCGATGCCTGACAAACCCGTCCGCATACAGCTCTGCCTGGTCTCCCACACCAACGCCGGCAAGACGACGCTGGCCCGCACCCTGCTGGGCGCGGACGTGGGCGAGGTCCGCGACGCGGCCCACGTCACCCAGACCGCCGACGCCTACCGCCTGCTCGCGACCGCCGACGGCGACGAACTGTACCTGTGGGATACACCGGGCTTCGGCGATTCCGCGCGGCTGGCCAAGCGGCTGGAGATGGCGGGCAACCCGGTCGGCTGGTTCCTGACCGAGGTGTGGGACCGGGTCAGCGACCGCGCCTTCTGGCTCAGCCAGCGCGCGCTGCAGGCCGCGCGCGACAACGCGGACGTGGTGCTGTATCTGGTCAACGCCTCGGAAGATCCGCAGGACGCGGGCTACGTCGCACCCGAGATGCAGATCCTCCAGTGGCTGGGCAAGCCCGTCGTGGTGCTGCTCAACCAGATGGGCCCGCCTCGCCCCGCGGCCCGCGAACAGCAGGACGTCTCGCGCTGGACGGACCACCTGCGGCCCTATGGCGTGGTGCGCAACGTCGTGCCGCTGGACGCCTTCGCCCGCAGTTGGGTGCACGAACGCGTGCTGTTCGACGCCATCCGCGCCTGCCTGCCGGCGGCCGCGCAGCCCGGCAGCGCCCGGCTGGCGGCGGCCTGGGACAAGCGCAATCTCGACCGCTTCCAGCAGTCCATGGATCTGATCGCCCGCCAGATCGTCGAGGCGGCCCGCGATGCCGAAGCCGTGGGCGATGCCTCGGCGATCCGGTCGGCGCTGGGCACCCTGGGCCTGGCCCGGTCCGCGTCGGAAAGCTCGCGAGAAGCGGCCATGGCCGCCATCACCACGCGCCTGTCGCGCGCCGGCGCCCAAACCACGGCCCGGCTGCTGGCGCTGCACGGACTCCAGGGCAGCGCGGCGGCCCCGCTGAACCAGCGGTTGCGCGAGAACTTCGCCTTCAGCGCGCCGGTCGACGTGAAACAGGCTGGGCTGCTGGGCGCCATCGCGTCGGGCGCCGCCACCGGCGCGTCGGCCGACCTGCTGGCCGGCGGCCTGACCCTGGGCGGCGGCATGCTGGTGGGCGCCGTCGTCGGCGCGGCTACTTTCGCCGGCGCGGCATGGGGGATCAACAAGGCCAAGGGCGCCGACCACGCCACGGCCCGCCTGACCGATGAATTCCTGCACGCGCTGGTGGTGGCCGACCTGCTGCGCTATCTCGCCATCATCCACTTCGGCCGGGGCCGGGGCGACTACGTCGAAGGCGAGGCGCCGGCGTTCTGGCGCAACGAAGTCATGGACGTGGTCCAGGCCCGGGACGCCGCGCTGCAGCGCATCTGGGCCCGCGCCCGCCAGGAAGCCGAGCCGCAGCCCGCGATCGAGGAATTGACGAAGGTGCTGGAAGACGCCTGCCAGCAGATCCTGCGCAAGCTCTATCCCGCGGCGCTCGCGTCCACGCGCTGACGCCTCAGATCACGATCAGCCTCAGGTTGCTCTTGCCCTCGCGCAGCTTCCTGGCCGCCTGGTAGGCGGGCGAGGCATACCAGGCCAGGGCCGCATCCTTGTCCGGGAATTCGATCAACAGCACGTTGTGGGCCGGCCCGCCTTCCAGGACGACGGGCTCGGCGCCGCGCGCCAGATAGCGCCCGCCATGCGCGGCCACCGCCTCGGCCACCATGCGGCCGTACTCGCCCATTTCCGCAGGCTTGAGAATCTTCACTTCTCCGATGACGTAGGCGGCCATGTCCTTCCCTCCGGGTCCTTCGATGATCGATCGCCGTTCTCAGGCCACGCTCTTCTGCGGCATGATGCGCGCGACGTTGCGCGCCTTCAGTTCGCCGTAGACGAAGGGCCGGTCGCGCGGAAAGGACGTCGGCAGGTCCTCGGGCGCGACGTTGGCGGGGTCGGGATTGCGGATCAGCGGCTGGATCCACGCATCGAAGCTGGGATACATGAAGAACGGAATGGAATAGCGCTCGTTGCCGGAGCGGTTGATCACCCGGTGCACCGCCGAGGTGAACACGCCGTCGGTCCAGACCTTCAGCACCTCGCCCACGTTGACTACCAGTGTCCCCTCGACCGGCGGCACGGCCACCCATTCGCCGTCGCGGTTGCGCACCTCCAGCCCGCCGTTCGCATCCTGCGCCAGGATGGTGAAGGCGTTGGTATCGGTGTGTCCGCGGGCACCCAGGTGCTCGCCCGACTCGTCGGGGCGCTGCGGCGGGTAGTGCAGCAGGCGCAGCGAGTTCATGTCCTTGGCGAAGCTGGCTTTCAGCGTGCCGGCCGCCAGCCCCAGGCTGAGCTCGAACAGCTCCAGCAGCCGATAGCCCAGGCCGTTGATCTTGTCGTAGTACGCCATCATCCGCGGCTTGAGGTCCGGCATGGCCGACGGCCAGGGAATGCGCCCGTGCAGCGGCTTGCCGGCCAGCAGGTCGGGATCGTCGTCGGCCAGCGGGCGGCGGATCTGGAATGCCTCCTGGAGGTTCTCCTTGATGTTCGCGTCGTTGCCCTTGGTCATGCCGTGCAGGTAGCCCTGCGCATGGTCGTTGAGCTTGAGCGAAACCTCCATCTTGGCTTCCAGCGGCAGGCTGTGGAAATCCACGGCGGTCTGGAAGATGTCGCGGACATCCTGCTCGGCCAGGCCGTGATTCCTGACGTAGAAAAAGCCCACGGTTCCCGCGGCGGCGGCAATGGCGTCCGCCACCTCGGCGCGGCCGGCGTCATCACGCCAGGCCGGCCCCAGATCGACGATGGGCACTTCCGAAAAAACCAGTTTTCTTGCGGTGGGCAGCATGTGCAGTCCTCGTTGACAATTCCCGGTCAGGCCTCGGGCCGGATGTTTTCCCGGCGGGCCAGTTCGTTCCATTTGACGAATTCGCTGCGGTTCCAGGCGGCGAAGTCCGCATGGCCGCGCACCGTCACTTCGAAGCCCGCCGTTTGCAGCCGCTGGATGTTCTCGGGCTGCCTGCCGCCCTTGACGATGGCATCGGACAACTTGTCGATGTTGGCCTGCGGCGTGCCCACCGGCGCGTAGCCGCCCAGCCATCCCGTCGCGACGAAGTCCTCCATGCCCAGTTCCACCAGGGTCGGCACGTCGGGCAGCGCCTGCGCGCGCCTGGCCCCCGTCACCGCGATCGCGCGCAGCGAACCGGAGCGCACCAATGCCGCCACCGACGGCAGGTTGGCAAAGGACACCTGGATGTCCCCGTTCTTCAGGCCGGTGATGATCTCGCCGCTGGAGCGGTACGGGATATGGACGAAATGCGTGCCCGCGCGCTGGTTGAACAACACCGAGGTGAAATGGGCCAGCGTCCCGACGCCGTTGGAGCCGTAGTTGAGCTTGCCCACGCGCGTCTTGCCGTAAGCGACGAGTTCCGGCAGCGTGCGGGCCTCGACGTCGCGCCCCACCACCAGTACGTTCATCAGCTCGGCCAGTTGCGCCACGGGAACGAAGTTCTCCTGCGGGTTGATGGGCAGGCTGGGGTTCAGGATGGTCGGCAGGATCAGGCCGCCCAGGCCGCCGGACAGCAGCAGGTGCCCGTCGTGCGGCTGCTGCAGGATGTACTGCTGGGCCACGGTGCCGGTGCCGCCGCCCTTGTTCTCGACGATCACGGGCTTGGCGGGAAACTCCTTGGCCAGGATATCCGCCAGCACGCGCCCCAGCAGGTCGGTAATGCCCCCGGGGGGATACGGTACGACCACCTTCATCAGGCGGTTCGGAAACGCTTCTTGCGCCCATGCCTTGCCCGCGACCCCAAGGCTCGCGGCCATTCCCAGACGCAGTACATCGCGACGATTCATCGACTCACTCCCATGCAAGCAGACTTCCTGCACAATGCCGGTGCCGCAACCACGAAAACGCGGGACTAAGTTATCGGAGACGCCCGCCTGCCCACAAGCGACGTCTCATCATGAATTCATTAGCAGGATTAATGACATGCGCCGCAAGATCCCCTCGCCCGTCATGCTCCAGGCGTTCGAGCTGTCGGCGCGCACGCTGAGTTTCACGCAGGCGGCCGACTCGCTGAACCTGACGCAGAGCGCCATAAGCCACCAGATCCAGGCGCTGGAGGACTTTCTGGGCGTGCGGCTGTTCGAGCGCGTGCGCAAGCGCCTGCAACTGACGTCCGCGGGCGAGATCTTGCTGCTGCGGCTGACGCCGGCGCTCGACGCGCTGGAGTCGGCCATCATCGAAACGGTGTCGACCGAACCGGCCTCCAGCGTGCTGCGCCTGGGCGTGGTGCCCGCGATCGCCACGCAATGGCTGATCCCGCGCCTGCCCCGCTTCCAGCGCGAACATCCCCGCATCACGCTCACCCTGGTCACGCGGCTGCCGTTCAACTTCCACAACAACAGCCTGGACGCCGCCATCAATCTGGGCAACACGCGCTGGCCCGGCGCCCGGTCGGACTGGCTGATGGACGAGCACATGATCGTGGTCTGTACGCCGGAGATGGGGGCCACCACCCTGCGCTCGCCGGACGACCTGCCGCGCGTGCCCATGCTGCAGATGACGTTCCGGCCGCACGCCTGGCACGACTGGCTGACCGCCAGCGGCCTGCCCGCCGAAGGCACGGCCGGGGGAATGAGGTTCGAATCGTTCTCGCTGGTGCTGCGGGCGGCCGTGGCGGGCCTGGGCGCCGCCGTGGTGCCGCGCCTGCTGGTGGAGGAAGAACTGGAAAACGGCCGGCTGGTGTCGCCCTTCGGGCCGGTGGTGCGCTCGCCGACTTCGTACTACCTGGTCTATCCGCCGGCGAACGTCACGCTGCCGGCCTTGCAGGCGTTTCGCGGCTGGCTGATGCAGCAGACGGGCGCGCCCGCGGACTGAGCGCGGCCGGCCCGTTACTCCGCCAGGCGGGGCGATCCTTCGGCGGGAACCGGGTCCTCGTCGGCGGCCACCGTGACGACACGGTCCCGCCCCATGGCCTTGGCCGTGTACAGCGCGGCATCCGCCCGCGCCATCAGGCTGCTCAGTTCCTCGCCGGGGCGGTACTGGTCGACTCCCGCGCTGAACGTGACCTTGAGCTTGCGCCCCGGCAGCGCGCTTTCAGCCTGCGCGATCCTGGCGCGCAGCCGGTTCAGCAGCTTGACCGCATCCCGCATGGACGTGTCCGGACAAAGGATGGCGAACTCCTCGCCGCCCAGCCGGCCGAACGCATCGCCGGCGCGCAGGTTGCTGGCCACCACGCCGGTGAAATGGGCCAGCACCCGGTCTCCCGCGGCATGCCCATAGGTGTCGTTGATGTTCTTGAAATGGTCGATGTCGACGATGGCGAACACCAGCGGCCGTCCGGAGCGCGACGCGGTGCGCGCGGCGGCGTCGGCCTGCGCGAGGAACGCGCGCCGCGCCAGGATGCCGGTCAGTTCGTCCAGGTTGGCCAGGCGTTCGAGCCGGTGGGCCAGGCGGTCATGGGTCAACAGCACCATGCCGATCGACAGCCAGGGCAGCGCCAGCACGCCCAGGGCCAGGAAAGCGATGTTGGCCGGCGTCGATTGCAGCAGCTCGGTCTGCCGGACCCATCCCACGCCGTAGGCGAGCCCCCGGCCCACATGGCCGACCGCTCCCAGGCACGCGCCTATGCTGACGAACCAATAGGCGTAATGCGGACGGGACAGCGGACGCGCCATGAACACGATCACGGCGACCACGACATAAGCGTAGGTGTAGAACGCCGACACCAGCGCGATGCGGGTGCCGATGTCGGGCACCACATAGGTCCAGTAGGCCATGGCCGCCAGCAGCGCCGCCCAGCCCGCGTATTCCGCGCGGCGCACGGGCTGCATCCCGACGAACTGCCTGCACCCTTGCAGGATGACCAGCATGGCCATGGCCAGCAACAGGTTGGAGACGAGGATGGTCAGCCAGCGCGGGCCGATGTTCTGGAGCAGGAACAGGGCCAGCGCCACGATGGCCATCACGCTGGCGTTGAACCAGCGCCTGACGCCGGGGATGGCGGTGGGCAGCAGCGACCCCAGCACCGCCGTGCTCATGATGGCGGAGAAAATCGTGACGAAGATGACGCTGATGGGGTCTAGCATGGCACGCTGCAGGAATCCGCGCGGCGATGGGCGCCTGCGCGTAAGAGCCGCCCGATGATAAAGCATTTCCAGCCCGTTCCCCAGGCGCGCCCTGCACCGCCGGGCCTTAGAACAACCGCCCCTGGCGCGGCGGCGCCCCCCCTTCCGGCCCCTGCTCCTGGCCTTGCAGCCATCGTCCGATGACGCGTACGACATAGGCCTGCTCATCCGCCGTCAAGGCCGGGGCCAGCCGCGTCGCGATGAACGCCGCCGCGTGCGCCAGCACCGACTCCAGGCCCCGGTCCTCCAGATAGTCCCGGTCCTGCCGGCCCAGCCGGAAGCGTCGGCGAAAAGCCGAGCGGGACAGGCGATCGAACAGCGGGTCCAGGGGATCGGGCATCGCGTCAGCCCAGCGCGGCCGCGCGGCGGTGGCGCGCCAGATAGGCCCGGTCGTCCAGGCTGGAGAACAGCACCGCCAGCACGATGCCCGCCGCCGCGCCGACCATGGTGTCGAAGACGCGCTCGAGCGCCATGTTGCCGGCCACGGCGGGCGCGGCCAGGTGCGTCATCAGGAGGGCCATGGGTGTCACGGTGATCTGTCCCAGCGCATAGTTGTAGCCGATGATGATCTCGGTCACGAACTGGAAGAGCGCGATCAGGGCCACCACGATCCAGAACGAGGGCGACTGCGCCAGGATCGCGCCCGCCACGCAGGCGCCGGCGACGGTGCCGGCCATCCGTTGCAGCGCGCGGCTCATCGTGATGTGCAGGTGCCCGCCCTGCATGACGGCGGTCGCGCCTATGGCCGCCCACGAAGGGTGCTGCCAGCCGGCCGCGTGCGCCAGCAGCGCGGCCACGGCGGCGCCCGTGGCGATGCGGCCGGCGGCGATCAGCCGGTGCCGCATGGGGCGGGGAGGCTCGCTGGGAAAGGCGCCCGTCGCGGGCTCTTCGTGCCTGAGGCGGTCGGTCGGCACGCAGATGACCCACGCCAGCGCGCCGCCCGCCGCCGTGGCCGCGGCGCGCGCGAAAACCGCCTCCCAGGACCCGGCCGCGCCCAGCGCTGCGCCCGCCGCGAACACGATGATGACGGCGCCCGGGCCGCCCAGGCTCCAGCTCGACACCGCGACCGTGGACACCCCCGCCACCAGCGCCAGGACCAGCACCATCGTCGTGGGCGAGGCCCCGGCATGGGCCGCCACCGACGTCACGAAGGTGGCCGCGACCAGCAGGAAGGCACTCAGGAAGACCATGCGGCGGCGGCGGGCACGCGAAGCGTAGCGGCCGAACAGCGAGGCCAGCGCTCCCAGGGCGCCGAAGCCCACCAGTTGCGGCCACGGCGAATAGTGGAAGCACGCCAGGGCCGCGACCACGGCCAGGGTCGCCTGCATCCCGGCCACCACGGCGTTGCGCACGGACGGCGGCGCGGCCATGGCCAGGCTTTCTTCCAACTGGGCGGGAGTCAGCAGGTAGCGCGCCGCGGTGGCGCGCGTCGTTCGACGCGGCCGGGCAGGCGCGGTCGGACGGCGATCGTCTTCGTCAATCATGGGCATCCTGAAAAAACGCGCGTTACGCCGGACCTGCCGGAGCAACGCGGGCGCGCCGGAACGGCGGATACCGGACCGGCGGAGGAGAGGGGGACCGCGAAAGGGACGGCTCCGCCTGCGTGGCGGAGCGTTCAGCGCGTCGGCGCCTGCGGCGAAGCACAGGCGCGATCAGGAATTATTCTACCTCAAACCTAGGGTTTACCCTAGGAATCAATCCATCTTGATGTTCGCCGCGTGCACCACCGTCTTCCAGCGATCGATCTCCTTGCGCTGGAACGCCTTGAAATCATCCGGCGCCATGCCGCTGGGATTGGCGCCCTGCGCGATCAGGCGCTTGCGCACGTCGGACTGCTGGAGAATGGCGGCGACCTCGCGCTGCAGGCGGTTGGCGATGTCCGGCGGCGTACCGGCGGGCGCGAACAAGCCGTACCAGGCGTTGGCCTGGTAGTCGGGTACGCCCGATTCGGCCAGCGTGGGCACCGACGGCAGCACCGGACTGCGCTCGCGGTCGCCCACCGCCAGGGCGCGCAGCGAGCCGTTCTGGATGTAGGACAGCACCAGCGGCAGGTCGGCGAACATGACCGGAACGCGGCCGCTGATCAGGTCTGGGACCGACCCCGCGCTGCCCTTGTAGGGCACGTGGACCATGTCCACCTTGGCAAGATACTTGAATAGTTCGCCGGCCAGGTGCTGGGACGCGCCGACCCCGCCGGACGCATAGCTGACCTTGCCCGGCCGTTCCTTCAGGTAGGCGATGAGTTCCTTGACGTCGCGCGCGGGCACCGAGGGATGCACGACCAGCACCAGCGACACCGCGGCGACCAGAGTGATCGGCGTGAAGTCCTTCACGGTGTCGTACGGCATGGAGCCGTAGATCAGGCTGTTGGTCGCATGGGTGCCGATGGATCCGATGCCCAGCGAGTAGCCGTCCGGGGCGGCCTTGGCGACGAGATCGGCGCCGATGTTGCCGCCCGCGCCGGCCCGGTTCTCGACCACCACGGGCTGCCCCAGGCGCGTGGCCAGGCCGTCGGCCACGGTACGCCCCAGCATGTCGCTCGACGCCCCGGCGGCGAAAGGCACGATCATCTTCAGCGGCCGGTCCGGATAGGCTCCCGCCCAGGCCGCGAAAGCCGTGCAGCCCAGCGCCAGGGCCAGGGAAAACTTGGCAAGATAACGATGCATGGTTGGTCTCCTTCCTCGTTGTCGGCAAAACGCCCGGCGCCCCCTCGCTTGTCTCCGGAAGGTGGCGCCGGGCGGCGTGGCGTTCAATACACGCCGTCGATCACGCCTCCTTGCGCCCGCAGCCTGGCCTGCAATTCCTTCACCGGCAGGGCGCGCACGTCGGCATCGCCGCGTTCGGCGCACATCGCCGCCGCGGTGCCCACGGCCTGGCCCATGGCCATGCAGGGGCCCATGGTACGCGCCGTGCCCATGCCCTCGCGCGTGGCCGACAGGCAGCGGCCCGCGACCATGACGTTCTTCAGTCCCTTGGGCAGCAGGCAGCCGAACGGGATGTCATAGGAACCGCCGTTGGCGATGGGAATGCGTATCTGGGTCGTGCCGGACTGGTGGATGTCGACGTGCTGCGCCCCCTTGGCGACGGCGGAGTCCGGCTGCTTGCGGCCCGACACCACGTCGTCCCTGGTCAGCAGGTAGTCGCCCATGATGCGGCGCGTCTCGCGCACGCCCACGCGCGGGGCCAGCCCGGCGAACACCGAGTTCTCGAAACCCGGCAGGTGGCCCTTGACGAATTCGTACGTCTGCCAGACCTGCTCCATCAACGTGCCCACGGTGGCGCTGACCGCCGCCGTGTCGGTCCCGTCGATGTTGCCCCCTACCCGGGTGGCGTTGACGCAGACCTCCTTGCGGGCAGCGGAGGTCGGCTGGATCATGATCAGCGCGGTGGGCGCCAGGTCGCCGCGGCGGATCGCATCGCCCAGGAACGGGCCTTCGCTCTTGAAGAACACCGAGGGCTGGCCCTGCTCGACCAGCAGGTCCAGCAACTGCTCGTCGGTCTTGTCGCCGCGGATGTAATCGCTTTCGCCCACCGCCATCGACGCGGGATTCTCGCGCGCGAAGCGCAGCAGCGTCGCGCTGTCCACGTTGCCCACGCGGAACATCAGCGACACCGGCTGCAGGTCGCCGCTGTCGTCGCTCATTTCGAACGGCGCGCCGGCGCGGGCAGCCAGGTCGCCGTCGCCCGAGCAGTCCAGGAAATGGTCCGCCGTCACCAGCGTGCGGCCGCTCTTGTTGACCACCACCAGGCCGGTGACCACGCCGTCCCGGACCACGACGTCCTCGGCGAACGAATTGACCCAGGCCGTTACGCCATGGCGGTCGAGCACGCGCATCACGGCGATCTTCATGATCTCGGGATCGACGCACACATAGCAGATCAGGCGATGGTCGTGCACCGGACCGATGAAACCGTTCATGCGCTTGCACTCGTCGAACAGTTCGTCGGAGATGCCGCCCACCACGTACTCGCCGCGCGCGTTCAGCACGCCGTCCAGCGACATGCCGCTAAGCAGCTCCCCGCCCAGAATGGGGTTGGCCTCGATGATGAGCGTCTTGCGGCCGTTCCTGGCCGCTGCCGCGGCGGCCGCGACGCCCGCGGCGCCTCCGCCCAGCACGACGACGTCGTAGTGCGCCTGATTGAGTTGCTGCGCCATCTTCCTGTCTCCCTGGATAGCAGGCTGGTGTGTCCGGGTGAAATAAACCCCATACTCCACAATATGGAATATATTTCCACTTATTTACTCGTTTAGAGTGAATCCAGTGTGTTTTATCCAGCAAATCACTGTCAATACGAGTCCATAATATGGAAAATCAGGCCAACTCATCGGGCACGCAAAGCATAGAGCGGACCATCCTGGTCCTGAAGAAGGTGGCCGCGCGCAATACGGCCGGCATCACGCTGGCCGAGGTGGCGCGCGAGACCGGGCTCAAGTCCCCCACCGCCCATCGCATCCTGGCTTGCCTGGTCGAACAGGGATTGCTGATGCAGCGGGGAACCAGGCGCGAATACTTCCTGGGGATGCTGGCCTATGAGCTGGGACTGGCGGCCAACTGCCACTTCAACCTGCGCGAACTGTGCGGCCCGGTGCTGAACCGGCTGGCGCGCGACACCGGCGATACCGTCTTCCTGACCACGCGCAGCGGCACCGACAGCGTGGTGATCGAACGCGCGGAAGGCAGCTATCCGGTCAAGGCCCTGACGCAGATGGTGGGCGAGCGGCGCCCGCTGGGCAGCACGGCCGGCGGCCTGGCCCTGCTGGCCGCCATGCCCGCGGCCGAGCGCGACGACGTGATGCGCAGGAACCGGCACCGGCTGAACCGCTACGGAAAACTGTCCGAGACCGTGCTTGACCACATGGTCGAGCGCGCCTGCCAGTTGGGCTACGCGCTGAACGACGGCGACATCCTGCCCGAGGTAACGGGCCTGGGCGTGGTCGTGCCGACGCTGCTGGGCAGCCACTACGCCGCGATCAGCATCGTGGCGCTGAACCATCGGCTGCGGGGGGACAGGCGCGAGGAAGTGGTGGGCATGATGAACGCGGAGGCGGTGAAGCTGAGCGAGACGCTGGCCGATGCCGGCGCGGCGTTCTCGTCCTAGGTCCGGGACACGATGGAGCGCCGGCCGCCAGTGGAGGATAATGGCCCCGACCTCCACCAACCGCTACCGCGCCCATGACCATCGAGCTCCATGCCTGGAACACGCCCAACGGCCGCAAGATCAGTGTGGCCCTGGAAGAAATGGAACTGCCCTACGAGGTGGTGCCCGTCGACATCCGCAACGGGCAGCAGTTCGAGGCGTCCTTCCTGCGCATCAGTCCCAACAACAAGATTCCCGCCATCGTCGACACCGACGGACCCGGCGGCCAGCCGATCAGCGTGTTCGAATCCGGAGCCATCCTGTTCTACCTCGCGCGCAAGACCGGCAAGTTCCTGCCGGCCGACCTGCGCGCGCAGACCGCGGTGATGGAATGGCTGATGTGGCAGATGGGCGGCTTCGGCCCCATCCCGGGGCAAGTCCATCATTTCCGCGCGGTGGCCGACGAGACCGACCGCCGCTACGGCCTGCAGCGGTTCAGCGTCGAGACGCACCGCCTGTATGGCGTGCTGGACACCCGCCTGGCCGCGACCGACTACGTGGCGGGCGAATTGTCCATCGCCGACTTCGCCATACTGGGCTGGGCCTGGCGGCACGAGCGCCATCAGGTCGACCTGGCGGCCTATCCCAACGTGGCGCGCTGGTATGCGGCACTGATGGGACGGCCCGCCGTGCAGCGCGGCTTTGCCAGGAAGCTGGACTGATCGCGCACGGCTACACCGCCAGGCGCCCTCCCGCGTCCAGCTGCACCAGCTCGCCGGTCAGCGCGGCCGGCCCGTGCACCAGCCACCAGACCGCCTCGGCGATTTCGTCCGGCGTCTGCACCGACTTGAGCGGGTTCTTGGCGATCAGCGCGGCGCGCACGGTTTCGTAGCGTTCGCGCCCCATCCCGTTGATCAGCCAGTCGCCCTCGATGAAGCCCGGCAGCAATGCATTGACGCGGACCTCGGGCGCCAGCACGCGCGCGAACGAGAAGGTCATGGCGTTGAGCGCGCTCTTGGACGCGGCGTAGGCCATGCTGGACCCCGTGCCGCGCAGTCCACCCACCGATGACATGTTGACCACCGAGGCATTGCCGGTCCGCCGCAGCAGATCGGCCATTGCCCGCGTGACGACATAGACCCCCGAGACGTTGATGGCGAACACGCGCTGGAAGTCGTCGAACGACAGGCCGTCCAGGTTCTTGTGGTCGTTGAAGGTGGTGACGGCCGCGTTGTTGACCAGCGCGTCCAGGCGCCCCCAGCGCTGCTCGATGTCGCGCGCCATCGCGCGGCAGGCCTCGTCGCTGGTCACGTCGGCCCGCGCCACCAGCACGTCGGCCGCGCCCAGCGCCCGGCACTCGGCCGCGACCGCCTCCGCCGCTCCCTCGTCGCGCGAGTAATTGACGACGACACGCCAGCCCTGCCTGGCGAAGAACTTGATCGTGGCCGACCCCGCGCCGTTGCGGCCGGTCGCGCCGGTCACCAGGCAGACTTGCTCCATGCTTTCCCCTTTCATGTCCAGTAAGGCTGGCGCAGTTCGCGCTTGAGCAGCTTGCCCAGCGCGGAACGCGGCAACTCGCTTCGATATTCCACGGCCGCCAGCCGCTGCGTGCGTCCGACCTGCCCGTTCACCCATGACCGTAGCGCCTCCGGATCCAGCGCGCTGCCCGGCTTGAGCACGACCAGCGCCAACGGCGTCTCGCCCCATTGCTCGCTGGGGATGCCGATGACCGCCACGTCGGCCACCTCGGGATGGGCCGCGGTCACCGACTCCAGGTCGGTCGCGTAGATGTTGAATCCGCCGGAGATGATCAGGTCCTTCTTGCGGTCCAGCAGAATCAGGAAACCTTCCTCGTCGAAGCGGCCGATGTCGCCGCTGCGATGAAAGGCGATACCCGATTCGTCGCGCCAGTAGAAGGCCTCGGTGGCTTGCGGCTGCTTGTAGTAGCCGGCCATCATGTACGGCGACCAGCCGACGATCTCGCCGACCTCGCCCTGCGCGAGCACCCGCCCGTCGTCGTCGACGATGCGCATGTCGTGGTCCGGCGCCGGGCGGCCGACCGTGCCGAGCTTGTCCGGGAATTCGTGGGCGTCGAGCACGCAGCTGCATCCGCCCTCGGTCATGCCGTAGATCTCGCGCAGTCCGCCCGGCCACTGCGCCAGGATCTGCGACTTGAGCCGGGCGTCGAGCGGCGCTCCGGTGCATTGCTTGAGCACGAAGGACGACAGGTCGGTATGCGCGAAATCGTCGTGCGCGAGCAGGCGCTGGTACTGCACGGGCACCAGCATGGTGTGGCTGACCCGATGCGCGGCGCACAGCCGCAGGTATGCGGCGGCATCGAACTTGCGCATCAACACCGTCAGCCCGCCGTTGGCCACGGTAGCCAGCATGGGCTGCAGCGTGGTGTTCGAATACAGCGGGGTGGACAGCAGCATGACACTGTCCGGCCCCAGCCCGAAGCTGCGGCGGTTGGCCTGCCGCGACCGCATGCCGTGGTGATGCAGGATGCCCTTGGGCTTGCCGGTGGTGCCCGAGCTGTAGATCAGGTTGAAGGCCTGGTCGGCCCGGAAATCGACAGCAGGCGGCTGGCCGCCCCCGGCCAGCCAGTCTGCCCAGTCCAGCCAGCCGGGCGCCTGGAAATCCAGGGCGACGAGGCGCCGGGGAAAGGCGGCCATCAACTCGGT
Organism: Pigmentiphaga sp. H8; assembly: GCF_003854895.1. Classification (NCBI taxonomy): domain Bacteria; kingdom Pseudomonadati; phylum Pseudomonadota; class Betaproteobacteria; order Burkholderiales; family Alcaligenaceae; genus Pigmentiphaga; species Pigmentiphaga sp. H8. The sequence continues at coordinate 5,116,956 of NZ_CP033966.1, forward strand.
CTCGACGTCCTTCAAGGTCTCGCGGGCGTCGGCATCGGCCACCAGCACCGTGGCGTCCGAATCGCCCAGCATGCCCATCAGGGTCGCCGCGGTCGCCGAGATGGCCAGCGGCACCACGCAGGCGCCGGCCCGCACCACGCCGAAGAAAGCCTGGATCGCGCGCAGGCCGGGCGACGCCAGCAGGGCGACCTTGCCATCGGGGCCGACGCCCATGGCGGCGCATGCGGCGGCGACGCGGTCCGCCTGCCGGGCCAGTCCCGCCCAGTCGAGCGTCTCGTGGCCGCACGCGAAGGCGGGCGCGCCGGGCCGCTCGCCCGCATGCCGGGCGATCAGGGAAGGAAAGTCGACGAAGGGCTGCTGCGCCTGCCGCGCCAGGATGTCGCGCACGTTCTGGGTCATCGCGGCGTCACTCGTCATAGACCAGCATCAGGAACTCGGCGACCAGCGCCGGGCGTTCCTTGCCTTCGATCTCTATCGTGCAGTCCGACACCACCCGCGTGGCGCCCTCCTGGCCCCCGCCCTGGCCGCGCTCGACCGCCTTGATGCGCTGGCGCAGGCGTATGCGGTCGCCGACCTGGACCGGATTGACGAAGCGGATCTTGTTGGTGCCGTAGTTCAGCCCGCGGCCCCGGTGCGTGATCGCATAGACCGAGCGGACCAGATAGGGAATGAGGGACAAGGTCATGAAGCCGTGCGCGATGGTCTTGCCATCCGGCATCTCGCGCCGCGCGCGTTCCACGTCCACGTGCAGCCAATGATCGTCGCCCGAGATCCGGGCGAAATCGTCGATGCGCGACTGATCGATGGCCAGCCATTCGCTGACCCCTATTTCCTTGCCTATCCACGCCTTCAAATCGGCGGGACGGTCGAGAACCACCATGACGACTCCCTTGTGAAAAAACCGTCAGGCCGGCGCGCGCGCCGGCACCCTGCCGAGCGACACCAGCGACATCACCGCATCGCCGTCCTGGTTGCGCACCGTGACGCGCGTGCGGATCATGCCCATGCCAGGACGCGACTTCGACCGCACGGTCTCGATCACCTCGCGCTCGACCACCAGCGTGTCGCCGGCCTTCACGGGCTTCGTCCAGCGCAACTCGTCCAGGCCCATGCCCACCATGGGCGTCTTGCCATAGCCACCGGCTTGCAGGAAGACGCGCATCGACAGCGCGGCGATCTGCCAGCCGCTGGCGATCAGCGTGCCGAAAGGGCCGGCCCGCGCCGCCTCCGGGTCCAGGTGCATGGGCTGGGGATCGTTGGCGCGGGCGAACGCGATGATCTCCTCCTCGGTGATCACCGTGGGCTCGCTGGTCCAGCGCTCGCCCACCTGGAAATCCTCGAAACAGCGGGCCTCCCCGCCGTTCGCGGCGGACGGGGAAGCAGGCGTTGCAACAGTCGTCATGTATCAGTTTCCGTAGCCGAGTATGGCCTTCACCTCGAGATATTCCTCGAATCCGAAGACCCCGAATTCGCGTCCGTTGCCGGACTGCTTGTAGCCGCCGAAGGGCAGGCTGCGATCGAACGGCGCGCCGTTCAGATAGACGCGACCGGCGCGTATCGCATTGGCCACGCGCCGCGCCCGCTCCAGGTCCGGCGATTGCACGAACCCCGCCAGCCCGAACGGCGTGTCGTTGGCGATGGCGATGGCCTCGTCCTCGGTGTCGTAGCCCATGATGGACAGCACCGGGCCGAAGATCTCCTCGCGCGCGATCCGCATGTCGGGCGTGACGTCGCCGAATACCGTCGGCAGCACGTAGTAGCCGCGCTCGAGCCCCGGCGGGCGGCCGGTGCCGCCGGCGACCAGCGTGGCGCCCTCCTCGATGCCCGACCGGATCAATTGCTGGACCTTGTCGAACTGCGCCTGGCTGACCAGCGGGCCCATCGTGCAAGCCGGGTCCATCGGGTCGCCCAGGCGTATCGCCTCCACCGCCTCGCGCGCGGCCGCGAACGCCTCGCCCTGTCGGTCGCGCGGAATCAGCATGCGTGTGGGCGACTGGCAATTCTGGCCGGCGTTCGTGTTGCACGCGTGCACGCCCGCGATCACCGCGGCCCGGATGTCGGCGTCGGGCAGGATGATGTTGGCGGACTTGCCGCCCAGCTCCTGCGCCACGCGCTTGACGGTATCGGCCGCCAGCTTGGCCACCTTCACGCCCGCGCCCGTGGAGCCGGTGAACGACACCATGTCGACCTCGGGATGGCTGGCGATCGCCTCGCCCACGGTCGGCCCGTCGCCGTTGACCAGGTTGAAGACTCCGGGCGGCAATCCGGCCTCGTGCACGATCCGGGCGAACAGCAGCGAGCTGAGCGGCGCGATCTCGCTGGGCTTGAGGACGACGGTGCAGCCGGTCGCCAGCGCCGGCGCCACCTTGGACGCCACCTGGTTGAGCGGCCAGTTCCAGGGCGTGATCAGCCCGCAGACGCCGATGGGCTCGCGCCGCACGATGCCGCTGCCCATGCGTTCCTCGAACGGGTAGTCGGCCAGCACGCGCAACGCCTCCTCGAAGTGGAACAGCGCGACGGTGGCCTGGCGCTCGGTGGAGAACGTGATGGGCGCGCCCATCTCCAGCGTCATCGCGCGCGCCAGTTCCGGCAGCCGCGCGCGGAAACCGGCGACGATCTTCTCCAGCCAGCCCAGGCGCGCCTGCACGCTGGTCGCGGCATAGGCCGGGAACGCCCGCCGCGCGGCGCGCACGGCCCGGTCCACATCCCCGGGCGCGCCCAGGCTGACCCGCGCGAAGCTTTCCTCGGTGGCCGGATTGATGACCTCCAGGCTATTCGGCTCCAGCGGGTCCACCCAGGCGCCGTCGATATAGAACTTCAACGCATCCATGGTCATTCGATCGAGATCCGTGCCGACTTGACGACTTCCTGCCACTTCGTCGCCTCGTTCCTCATCAGTTCGCGCAATTGCTCGGGCGTGCCCGACAGCGGCACCATGCCCAGCGAGTTCAGCTTGGCCTTGCCTTCCGGCGACGCCGTGTACTTGTTGATCTCGGCATTCAGCGACGACACGATGGACTTCGGCAGGCCGGCGGGCCCCACCATGGCGCTCCATACCGTGGCTTCCAGCTTGACGCCCTGTTCGTTGGCCGTCGGCACATCGGGCAGGCCCGGGAACCGGGTCTTGGACATCACCGCCAGCGCCCTGAGCTTGTTGGCCTGGATATTGGGGATCAGCGACGTCACCGGCGCCACGACCGCCGAAACCGAGCCGCTCATCGCATCCACCATCGCCGGCGAATCGCCCTTGTACGGAACCGGCTGAAGCTTCGCCCCGGTCTGGATGCTGAGGTACTCGGTGGCGAGGTGGCCGATGGTGCCGTTGCCGGGATTGGAGACCGTCACCGCGTTGGCGGACGACTTGCTCAAGGCCACGAACTCGGCCAGCGTGTTCGCTTTCACCGACGGGTTGACCGCGATCACGACCGGGATTTCCCCGACCAGCGCGATCGGCGTCAGGTCCTTCTCGGCGTCGAACGGCATGGGGTGGTAGAGCGACTTGTTGTTGGCCAGCGGGCCGGACGTGCCGATGCCCAGCGTGTAGCCGTCCGGCGCGGACTTCGCCACCGCGTCGACGCCGATGTTGCCACCGGCGCCCGAGCGGTTCTCGGCCACGAACTGCTGGCCGTAGTGCGCGCTCAGGCTTTGTGCCACCTGCCGCCCCACCAGGTCGGAACTGCCGCCGGCGGCGAAGGGCATGATCACGCGGACGGGTTTGCTGGGCCAGGGTCCGTCCGCCTGCGCGGCGGCCCCCTGCAGGGCAAGTATCAGCGCGGCCAGGGTGGCGCATGCGCGGGGGGATGGGTACGGCTTCATCGTTGTCTCCATGTGCTGTGTTCAGCGTGTCGAGAAGCCCGCGGAAAGCGGGCTCCGCTTTTTTCGATGAATGCAGGCGCTGCGTGTCCGACCTGTCGGACGCGCAGCGCTGGAGACGGGAAAGGCTTTGCCGGTGTCGCCGGGCGCGGCAGGCATGCATGCCGTCTCCGCGAAAGAGGATGCACCCCGGCGTCCCGCGCCATCAAGGCGAGTTTTGGAAGTTTTCGATGAGTGAAAAGTTTGAGCGGGCTCAGTTTTCCAGCGGCCCGTGCAAGGCCGTGTACTCCGCGGTCGCTTCCTTGAAAGCGCGGGAAAACGATAGTCCTTCCCGGACCAGCCGGCCCGCGATCCGGTCCCGGCCGGCGATCCAGTCGGCCATGGCCGCGACCCGGTCGAGCCGGTGCGCCGGCACGCAGGCGATCCCGCTGGCGTCGCCGACGAGCACGTCCATGGGCGCCACGGCAACGCCGTCGATGGCGATGGGGCCGTTGACCCGTTCGATGCGGACCCGGGTGCGGCCGGTCACGGCCACGCCGTGGCGGACGTGGATGGGAATGCCGGCTTCCCCCAGTTCGTCCACGTCGCGCATGCCGCCGTCGACCACCCAGGCGGCCACGCCGCGCCGCGCGCTGGCCAGCGCGGCGATGCCGCCGGCCACCGAGACGCGCGCGCCGCCCGCGTCGATCGCGATCACCTGCCCCGCGCCGGCGTGATCGGCATACCGCGCGATGTCGAAATCGCCCGGGTCATAGGTTCCGAGCGGCCCCGTCGAAGCCTGTACGGTGAAGGCCGGGCCCGCGAACGAAGCGCCGCGACGGATGGCGGGCAGCCCGGTAATGGTGCCGGCCACGCCCAGCATGTCCAGCACCGCGCACACGGTGCTGGCGCCGGCGGACCGGAGGCGCTGATGGATGTCCTGCATGGCGTTCTTCTCCTCGTCCATGGTCGTTCAGCCCTGAAGTTCCAGCGACGCGCGCACCTTGGCGGCCTGTGCGCGGGCGGCGCCCAGCAGATAGCCGAGGTCGCTGCCCACCACGAAGAAGCGGGCCTGCTCCTGCGTGACGTAGCGCCGGATGAACTCCGGCTCGTAGCACCCGCCCACGCCCAGCACCTTGCCATGGGCGGCGCAGGCGCGCGACACGCGCGCGATGGCCTGGGCGACGGCCGGCGCGCCCACTTCGCCCGGAATGCCCATCTCGGCGGACAGATCCTGGGTACCCACGTGCAGGATGTCTATGCCGGGCACGGCGGCGATTTCCTCGCATCGCTCGATGGCCTGGGGCGTCTCCAGCATGACGGCGATCAGCGTCTCGCGGTTCACGAAATCCATCAGCTCGCGAGGATCGTGGCTGGCGAATTCCACATGGGGCAGGCCATAGGCCATGGAGCGGTGGCCGGCCGGCGCATAGCGGCAGATGTCGACGATGTGCCGCGCCTCGTCGGCGTTCTCCACGTGGGGAAAGACCAGGCCCTGCGCGCCGCTGTCCAGCGCATGGATGGCGTGGACGCGCTCCAGGTTGGGCGTGCGCACGATGGGCGCGATGCCCGAGCCCAGGGCGGCCTGGCAGATCTGGCTCACGACGTCCGCCGGCACGGGGGTGTGTTCCGTATCGATGAACAGGAAATCGTAGCCCGCCGTCTTCATGATGCGCGCGATGTCCACGGTGCGGGCCTGGCGGACCGCGACACCCAGCACGGTCTGCGAGGCGGCGAGTTTCTTGACGAGAGGATTGGGAATCATGGTGACGCTCTTGGAATCTAGGGTTGGGAAGAATGCTGCCGCGCCGCGCCCAGCGCGCGGTCGCGGACGGCGGACAGCCGGCTCTGGGCGCTGAGGTGCTCGATGTCCGTGGGCAGCTCGATCAGGCTCGGCACGCCGGCTTCCAGCGCGCGCCGCAGCGCCGGCGCGAAGTCCTCGTGGCGCGGGACCCGCTCGGCGGCCAGGCCGAACGAACGGGCCAGCGCCACGAAGTCCGGATTGCCGATGTCGGTCGCGTAGACCCGCCCGGGAAAGCGGCGCTCCTGGTGGGCGCGGATCGTGCCGTACGAACCGTTCGCCACGACCACGATGACGATGGCGGCGTTGTACCGGACGGCCGTCTCCAGTTCCTGGACGTTCATCAGGAAGCAGCCATCGCCCGCCAGGCACACCACCTGACGCCCCGGTTCGTGGATCTTGGCGGCGATGGCCGCGGGCAGGCCGTAGCCCATGGCGCCGTTCAGCGGCGCGAGCTGGCCGCGGAAGTGCTTGTACCGATAGTGCCGATGCAGCCACGTCGTATAGTTGCCGGCACCGTTGGTCACGATGGCATCCGGCGCGAGTTCCTGATCCAGCGCCGCCACCACCTGGGCCATGTCCACCGTGCCGCCTTCGCGCGTGGGCGCGAGGAAACGCTGATAGTCGGAACGGGCCCCCCGGGTCCAGTCCTGCCAGGGCGGAGCATCCGGAAACGAGGCTTCGCGAGCCGCCAGCGCCGCGCGCAAGAAGGACTCCGGCGTCGCGGGCACGAGCACGTCGGCCTGGTAGACGCGGCCCAGCTCATCGACGTCGGCATGCACGTGGATCATCCGCTGCTTCGGCCGAGGCACGTCGACCAGCCGATAGCCGCCGGTCAGGGCTTCCGACAGCCGGCCCCCCAGCACCAGCAGCAGATCGCTGTCGCGCACGCGGGCCGCCAGCGACGGGTTGGTGGACAGCCCCAGGTCCCCGGCATAGCTGTCGTGGCGGTTGTCCAGATAGTCCTGGCAGCGGAACTCGGCCACCACGGGCAGTTGCAAGGCGCGCGCGAAATCGGCCAGCGCCCGCGAGGCCGGCGCGCTCCACCCGCCGCCGCCGACGACCAGCAGGGGCTTGCGGCTGCGCGCCAGTTCGCCGTACACGTCGGCGATGGCGGCCGCCGTCGGTTCGATGTCGAACCGCGACCACGTCCGCGTCGCGGCGACGGGACCGGAAACACGCGCTTCCAGCACGTCTTCCGGCAGCGCCACCACGACCGGCCCGGGCCGGCCGCCGGCCGCGACCTGGAAAGCGCGGGCGACGATCTCGGGCAGCCGGGCCGGGTCGTCCACCTGGGCCACCCATTTCGCCATGCTGCCGAACATGGCGCGGTAATCGACCTCCTGGAAGGCGCCGCGCCCCATGTGCCCGCGCGCGACCTGTCCGACGAACAGCACCAGCGGCGTCTCGTCCTCGTGCGCCGTATGCACGGCGATGCTGGCATGCGTCGCGCCGGGCCCGCGCGTGACGAAGCACACGCCCGGCTTGCCGGTCAGCTTGCCGTAGGCCTCGGCCATGTTGGCGGCCCCCGCCTCGTGGCGGCACACGATCAGGCGCAGCCGCTCGCGCTGCTCGAACAGCGCATCCAGGGCATCCAGATAGCTTTCGCCCGGCACGCAGAAAGCCAGGTCCACCTGCTGCTCGATCAGGCAGCGCACCAGCAGCTCGCCGCCGCTCGGCGATGCCGTCGCGGATTCGTTCATCGCATCCTTCTCCATCAGATATGGGTCCCACCGTCGATGACGTGCTTGCGCCCCGTCACATAGCCTGCCTGCGCGCCGCACAGGAACGCGCAGAAGGCGCCGAGCTCCTGCGGACGGCCCGGCCGCCGCACGGGAATCGACGCCACGCGGCGCGCGCGCAATTCGTCGGCGCCGATGCCCAGGTTGGCGGCCTCGGCCGCCAGGTTCTCGCGCAGCCGCTGCGTCTCGATGCTGTGCGGCAGCAGATGGTTCACCGTCACGCCGTGAGGCGCGACCTCGCGCGCGAGCAGGTCGCAGAAGGCGATCAGCGCCGCGCGCGGCGACACCGACAACGCGAACCCGGAGCGCGGGCTCAGCACCGCGGCGGACGAGATGTTGACGATGCGGCCAAAGCCCCGCGCGCGCATCTCGCCCACGCAGGCGCCGATCAGGGCCACCGGACCATGGAACAGGCCGTTCATGGCCGCTTCCCACAACTCGCCTTCGATGCCGGTCGCGTCGTGCCGCACGGGCGGTCCGCCGCCATTGGCGACGAGGATGTCCGGAACGCCGGTGCGGCGCGGCAGCTCGCCGCACGCCCGCGGATCCGACAGGTCGGCGACGACGGTCTTCACCACCGCCCGCGCGCCGGCCACGCCGGCGATGTGCCGCGCCGCGGCCTCCAGCCGGGCCTGGTCGCGCCCCACGATGGTGACCTCCACGCCCTCGCCGGCCAGCGCCTCGGCGCAGGCCAGTCCGAGGCCGCTGCTGGCCGCGCACACGACGGCGCGGCGTCCTTGAAGACCGAGATCCATGCCTATTCCACCTTCAGGTTGGCATCCCGGACGATCTGCAGGTACTTGGCCTGCTCCCGCTCCACGAACGCGCGGGTCTCGTCCGGCGACGCCGGGACCGGCACCGCGCCCACGTCCAGCAGCCGCTTGCGCACCGGCTCGGAGGCCAGGATGCGGGCCGACTCGGCGGCCAGGCGCTTGACGACGGGACGCGGCGTGCCCTTGAGCACCGCGATCGTGTTCCACACGCCCACGTCGTAGTCGGCGTATCCGGATTCCGCGATGGTCGGCAGGTCCGGCAGCGCGGGCAGGCGCTGGGGCGTCGACACCGCCAGGGCGCGCAGCTTCCCGGACTGGATGTACGGCAGGGTGGTCGTCACGGGATCGATCATGAAATCGAGCTGCCCGGCGATCAGGTCGGTGATCGACTGCGAACTGCCCCGATAGGGCACGTGCACCGCCCGGAACCCGGCCCGCGCGGCGAATATCTCGACCGCCAGATGCGGCGCCGAACCGATGCCCGACGAGCCGTAGGACAGCTTGCCCGGATTCCTCTTCGCGTGGTCCACGAGTTCGGCCACCGTGCGTATCGGCGACTTCGCGTTCACGACCAGCAACTGCGGCACGGTGGTCAGCATGGTCACGTAGTCCACGTCGCCCGGGGCATAGCGCAGGTTCGGCAGCAGCGCGGGGTTGATGGCCTGGGTGCCTATCGTCGCCAGCATCAGGGTGTAGCCGTCCGGCGCCGCCTGCTTGACCGCATCCATCGCCACCGCGCCGGCCGCGCCCGTCTTGTTCTCCACCACCACCGTCTGCCCCAGCCCCTTGGCCAGCTCGCTGGCATAGATCCGCGCCACCAGGTCGGTAACGCCGCCGGCCGAGAACGGAACGATCAGGCGCAAGGCCCGGTCCGGGTAGTCCTGGGCCTGCGCGGGATGGTGGATCACGGCCCATGCGCCAAGCATGACGAGTACCCGGATGAAAGCCATGGCATGTCTCCTGTGCTTTGTGTTGTGGCTCCACTCTACTGGGCTGCACTCCAGTCATGCATACAAGTTCGTATACTTATTATTCATAATCGAATAAGGAGCGCCGGCCGTGAAATTCGGAGAACTCCAGAATGCCGACTTCACCTCGCTGCACTTCTTCGTGCTGGCCGCGCAGGCGGGATCGCTGTCGCGCGGCGCCCTGGGCGCCGGCGTCAGCCAGCCGACGTTCAGCCGCCACGTCCTGAAGCTGGAACGCGAGATGCACGCCCGCCTGTTCGAACGGGTGGGCCGGGGCGTGACGCTGACGGTGGCGGGGCGGCGCCTTTACGAGGCCGTGCTGCCGGGCTTCGAGCAGCTCCTGAACGGCCGCCGGCTTGCCATGGCGGAAGTCGACGACGCCGGCCTGCGCCAGGTCACCATGGGCCTGCCGCCGTCGATCGCCAACATCCTGGGCCCCCGGCTGCTGGATACCGTGCGGACCACGCTGCCGACGCTGCGCATGCATGTCGTCGAGGGCTTCCATCGCGCCCTGGTCGATTCCCTGCACCGGGGGCATCTCGATTTCGCGCTGCTCTACACGATGATCCCGATCGCGGGCCTGCATGCCGACCCGTTGATGGACGAGGAACTGTGCCTGGTCATGACGCCCGCGCGCGCCCGCAACAAGAAATCCGTCAGCTTCTCTCAGCTGGGGGACTTTCCCCTGTCCCTGCCCAGCCGCCCCCACGGCCTGCGCGAACTGCTGGAAGACCAGGCGGCCGTGCACCGGGTGCGCCTGGACGTGCGCCACGAGTTCGATACCTCGCTGACGCTGACCAAGCAGATGCCGATGACGGACCTCGCCTGCACCGTGCTGCCGTTCTCCGGTGTGCACGACGAGGTCGAGAGCGGCCGGCTCGCGGCGCTGCCCATCCGCAAGCCCGACCTGTCCCGCCGGCTGGTCATCGCCTATGCGAACAACCGGTCGATGACGCCCGGGCTGTGGCAGTTCCTGCGGATGCTGCGGACGCAGTGCGAGACGCTGGTGGCCAATGGCACCTGGAAAGGGGCCCGCATGGTGGTGCCCGGGTCGTGACGGCCAATACAGGGAATACCCTTGGTTCCACATCGGATGGAATGAAACCCCGCCCAACGCGCTCTTCTACAACATGATCTCTTCCGCCGAGTCGCGCTACAACCAATGGGTGCGCGAACACTACCGCTTCCTGCTGCGCAGCGCCTGGGCCCTGACCGGCTCCCGGGCGATCGCCGAGGACGTGGTACAGGACTGCTTCACCAGCGCCTGGCGCTTTCGCGACCAGCTGCGCGATCCCGCCATGGCACGCGCCTGGCTGTTCCAGATCATGCGGCGCCATGCGTACCGCAATCTCGATCCGGCCCAGACGGCCGCCCAGGGGGACGGCCAGGTCGAGGAAGAGGCCGATCCCCGCGCCCATGCGCTGGACGAACAACTGGACGTGGTCAAGGCCCTGTCCCGCATCGCCCCCATCCACCGCGAAGTCCTGGTGCTCTATTACTTCGACGACATGCCCACCGCCCTGATGGCCGAAGCGCTGGACATCGCGCCCGGCACCGTGCTGTCGCGCCTGGCGCGCGCCCGCGATGCCCTGAAGGCCGCCCTCCAAGCTCCCCCGCGCCGTGCCGCGCCGGAAACGGCGGCCAGTGTCATCCCGCTGCGGAAACAGACCCCATGAATCGCGACGACAGTCCCCAAGATACGGAATTCGACCTGCGCGCCCGCGCCGAACTGGCCCTGGCGTTCGAACCGGGCGATCCGCCGGCGCACCTGCTGCGCCATACCCCCTGGCACGCGCGGCGCGGCCTGCGCGGCATGCTGGCCACCCTGCTGGTCGGCTGCTCGGCGGCGGGTGCCGTCTTCGCCATGCGCCCGCCCGAACTGGTGCGCTCGGCCATCGAGCACGAATACTACGAGCGCACGCTGCGCGGCAGCTTCATTTCCGCCACCGACATGGCGCGCCACCTGGACCTGCCGCCGCAGCAGGCGCTGCCCGGCTACATCCAGCTGATGCGCCCCTGCGACATCGACCGCGAACGCGCCTACCACCTGACCACCTTCTTCGAGAAGGGCGGCATCGTCACCGTGCTGTCCTTCGAGCAGTTCCAGCGCATCCCCGACGGCGAGGGCTGGTGGGCCAACACCTACTGGAAGGTCGTGCGCTCGCACGAAGGCCGTCCGCTGATACTCATCGCCCAGAAGAAGCAGGCCCTGTCCGTGGCCTCGCGCGCGCTGGGGCAGCCCGAAGCCGCCCCCGCTTCCTGATTTCCCGTTCTCGTCCACAACAACAAGGAGAGACCATGCACGACACCCCCCCCACCTCCCTGCCCCGCCGCCGCCTGCTCGCGGGCGGCGCCACCGTGGCCGCGACCGCCGGACTGGCGGGCCTGCACGGCCAGGCGCTGGCCCAGGCCGCCGCCGCGCCCGCCGCGGCCAAACCCCTGCCCGGCTACGCCGGCTGGAAGAACGCCGACGCCGTCGTCGTGCACAGCGGCACCACCATCGAGACCAAGCGCAGCGCCTTCGGCACCAGCGTGGTCACGCCCACCAACCAGCTCTACGTACGCAACAACCTGCCCACGCCCGCCGACACCATCGTGGCCGATCGCGACGCCTGGCAATTGCAGGTTTCGGGCGTCAAGCAACCCCGGACGGTCAGCTTGCGCGAACTCAAGACCATGGGACTGGAAACCGTGACCATGGTGCTGCAATGCTCGGGCAACGGCCGCGGCTTCTTCCCCAGCAAGCCCAGCGGCACCCCGTGGACCGTCGGCGCCGCCGGCTGCGTGACCTGGAGCGGCGTGCCCGTGCGCGACGTCGTCCAGGCCCTGGGCGGCCTGATGGACGGCGTGCCCTACATGACCGGCACCGGCGGCGAAGTGCTGCCCGCCGGCATCGACCCCAAGACCGTCATCGTCGAACGCTCGGTGCCCGTCGCCGCCATGCAGGATGCGATCCTGGCCTGGGAACTGAACGGCGAGCCCATCCCCCTGGCCCACGGCGGCCCGCTGCGCCTGATCGTGCCGGGCTACACCGGCGTCAACAACATCAAGTACGTCAAGCAGCTCGCCTTCACCCCCAAGGAAAGCGACGCGCGCATCATGTCGCACGGCTACCGCATGACGCCCCCCGGCGGCAAGGGCGACCCCAGCCAGCCGTCGGTGCAGGAAATGAGCGTCAAGTCCTGGATCAACAGCCCCGTCCCCGAGGACGGCACCCAGGCGGCCGGCACCGTGCAGATCCACGGCGTGGCCTTCGGCGGCCTGAATGGCATCAAGGGCGTGGAAGTCTCGCTGGACGGCGGCAAGACCTGGCGCGCGGCGCGCCTGGTGGGCCCCGACATGGGCAAATACGCCTGGCGCCAGTTCGTGCTGCAGGCCACCCTGCCCAAGGGCAAGCACGTGCTGGCCAGCCGCGCCACCGACGACCGGGGCAACGTCCAGCCCGAGACGCGCGGTGAAAACCAGAGCGGCTACAACAACACCAGCTGGGCCGACCACGCCGTCACCATCACCGTCGCCTAGGCAACGGTACGCCCCGGGGGGCTTCCCCCGGGCACGTCTCCCTTCAAGCCAACCACTCCCGAAATGAAGAACGTCCTCACCTTCTGTACGCTGGCCTTCTCGGCCCTGGCCGCCACCGCGGCGCATGCCGCCGACGACGCCGCCCAAATGGCGCGCGGCAAGAAGCTGTTCACCACCGCCACCCCGGCCTGCGCCGTGTGCCACACGCTCAAGGACGCCGGCGCCGAAGGCGCCATCGGCCCCGTGCTCGACGAACTGCAACCCGACGCCCCCCGCGTCGCCCGCGCGCTGCGCGACGGCATCGGCAGCATGCCGTCGTTCAAGGCCACGATGAGCGATGCGGACATCGAAGCCCTGGCGCTGTATGTGAGCAAGGCCAGCCGGGGCAAGTAAACTCCGGGGGATGCCTTGTTCCCCCATCCCCGCATCCCCAGGCCGCCGATGACCGCCGCGCACTGGGGACTGTACCTGTCCATCGTCCTGGCCAGCACCCTGAGCCCGGGCCCCGCCGTCCTGCTTGCCATGTCCAACGGCGCGGCCTGGGGCTGCCGCGCCTCGGTCTTCTCCACACTGGGCAACGTTGCCGGCCTGGTCACGCTGGCCGTGGCCGCCCTGATCGGCATAGGCGGGGTGCTGGCCGCTTCCGGCGTCGCCTACGCGGTCCTGCAATTGGCCGGCGCGGCCTACCTCGTCTACCTGGGCGTGAAAAAGTGGCGTGCGGCCGACATGCGGCCCGAGGCAGCCAGGCTTGGCGACATGCCGCCGCCGGCCAGCCTGTTCACCCAGGGCCTGCTCGTCGCGCTGTCCAATCCCAAGGCCATCCTCTTTTTCCTGGCGCTGCTGCCGCAGTTCATCCAGGGCGACCGGGCCCTGCTGCCTCAGTTCGCCGCACTGACTTCGGTCCTGTCGATTTTCTCGTTCGCGGCGCTGATGGGTTATTCGATGCTGGCGCGGGCGGGGCGGAGGCTGGCGCCGGGGAGCGGGCTGCTGGCGGTGGCGAACCGGACGGTCGCGGGCATCTTCGTGGTGCTGGGGGTGTCGATGATGGGCAGGATCGTGCTTGCTGCCTCGGGCGTCTCTGCCTGACCGGGCCAGTCCGTGTACCGGTTGGCGCGACACCCTAGTCGTAGTCCTCCAGGAACTCGGTAACCCGGCGCACGAACGCCTGCGTGACCAGCGACCGGGGTTTTCCCGCCGGAAACAGCATCGCGAAATCATTGAAGAACGCCGGCTCGAACCGGCGCGCGACCAGGCCGCGGCCCGAGAAATCGTGGGCGGTGACGGGATCGACGATGCTGTAGCCCACGCCTTCGGCCACGAACGCACACATCGACGCGAACAGCGGCGTCTCGACCTTGATCGACAAGGTGGCGCCGTTTTCGGCGAACAGCTCCTGCAGGCGCTGCGTGCGGATGTGGTCGCGCGGCGCGGTCACGATGGGCAACCCGCTCAGGTCGGCCGGGCGAATGACCTCGTTGCCCGCCAGCGGATGCTGCGCGGGCAGGACACAGACGCAGCGCAGGCGCAGCTTTTCCGCGTCGACCCAGCCTGGGTCATACGCCGTCTCCGAAAACCCGATGTCGAACTGCTGGGTGGTGACCAGGGTCACGACCGTGGGTGAGCTGCGTGCCTGCAAGGTGACGTTGACGCCCGGATAGTCCCGCAGGAAGTGGGCGGCGACGCGCGGCAGGAACTCGAGCGCGAGCATCGGCAGCGCCGCGATCCGCAGACTGCCCGCCTTCGCGTCGCGGATGTCGGCAGCCAGTTGCTCGATGCTGCCCAGCCCCTGAAGCGCGGCCACCACCGCGCCGTGGAGATACTTGGCCTCGTCGGTAGGCTGCAAACGGCTCTTTTCGCGTACGAACAGGCCAAAGCCGAGATCGGACTCCAGCCCCGCGATCAGGGCGCTGATGGCGGGCTGCGACAGGCCGAGCCGGACGGCGGCCCCCGTCACGGTTCCCGCGACCATCACTGCGTGGAAAGCTTCGAGCTGACGCACTTTGAACATGGCGGGACAGGGTATAGGTGATTTTTATGGATTCAGAGAAAAACAGGATTGGATCAAGGATTTCGGCATCGGTATGCTGGGGACCGTAGCGCATCCATAGAAATGATAGTGCTCAAAATCGGGGGAAAGATCATGAAACATGCAACAGCGTGGGGCTTGAAGTTCTCTCTGGAGGCGTCGATTGCCGCCCTGGTCGGCGGACTGGCCTTCGCCCCCGGCGCGCGCGCTGCGGACGACTATCCCAACCGGCCGATCCGCATGCTGGTCGGATTCTCCGCGGGCGGTGCCACCGACCTGTCGGCGCGCATGATCGCGCTGCAGTTGTCCGAGCGGCTCGGACAATCGGTCGTCGTGGAGAACCGTCCCGGCGCGGGCGGCAGCATCGCGGCCAGCGCCGTGGCGAAAGCACCCGCCGACGGCTACACCCTGCTGTACACCTCGGCAGCTCACGCCATCAACGCCGCGCTCTACAAGTCGCTGCCTTTCGATCCCGTAACCGATTTCCAGCCCATCACCACGGTGACCACCACCCTCAATGCGCTGATCGCCCACCCATCCCTGCCCGTGCGCGGCGCCGCCGGGTTCATCGCCTACGCGAAGGCGAACCCTGGCGGCGTCAGCATGGCCTCGACCGGCATCGGCTCGTCCAGCCACATGGCGCAGGTCCTGTTCACCAGCATGGCCGGCATCAAGGTCAATCACGTACCCTACAAAGGCACGGGCGAAGCCATACGCGACATCGTTTCCGGAGAGATCAAGGCTAGCGTCGACGCCGTCACCGCCTACCTGCCCTACCTGAGGAACGGCAGCCTCAAGGTGGTCTGCCTGGGCGACGTCCGGCGCAGCACGCTGCTGCCCGATGCCCCCACCTGCGACGAAACGGGCCTGCCGGGCTACGCGGTCAGGAGCTGGCAGGGCGTGCTCACGACGGCCAACGTCCCCCGCAACATCGTGGACCGGCTCAATCGCGAGATCAACGCGATCCTGAAGTCGCCCGAGACGATCCGGCAGATGCAGGCGGCGGGCGCCCGCCCGCTGGGAGGCACGCCGGAAGAGTACGCGGCGATCATCAAGCAGGACATCGCAAAGCTCAAAGAGCTGGTCTCGCTGGCCGGCATCCAGCCGCAATGACACGGGGGCAACCATGAACAAGCCGACTCCCACGGCGGGGCAAGCCGAAGAGACCGCCCGCCGCATCCACGCCGAGCACATCGTCATCGATTCGCTCGCGCCCAGCTTCGTCGACGAATGGGCGCTGACGCCCGCCATGATCGAGATCGGCAAGGCCTTGCAGGCCCAGGGCGGCTCGCGCCCCGCCATCAAGAAGGCCATGGCCGAACATCTCATCGCCCAGTGCGCGCACGATCCTGAAACGCGCGAAGCCTATCTGTCGTACTGGCGGCGCTCGGGTGTCACGGCGTGCAACCACACCCTGTACGCATCCGGTCCGCCCGACACCGCGCTGGACGCGACGATCGCCAGCGCGCGGCGCGCCGAAACACTCATGGCGTCGCTGGGCGGGCAGGTGACGCTGGCCACCGATGCCGCGCAAATCGAAGCCGCGCACCGCGATGGCCGGCACGCGGTCATGTACAACCTGCAGAACGCCGAGCCCGTCGGGGCCGACCTCGACCGGGTGGAGATCCTGCACGAACTCGGCGTGCGCAGCATGCAGCTCACGTACAACCTGCGTACCCGCTTCGGCGACGGCTGCCTGGAGACGAACGACGGCGGCCTGAGCCGCTTCGGCGCCGCGCTGGTCGAGAGGATGAATGCGCGGCGCATGATGGTCGACCTCTCGCACGCCAGCGCGAACACCGCGCGCGATGCGGTTGCCGCGTCCAAGGCACCGGTCGTGGCCACCCATACCGCCGCCCGCGCGCTCAGCGGCCATCCGCGCGGCCTGCCCGACGATGTCCTGAAGGGCATTGCCAACGGCGGAGGCTACGCCGGCGTGGTGATCCTGCCGGCCTTCATCCTGCCCGCCGAGGGCGACGGCCGTGCCGAAAAATACGGCAAGCCGCGAAACTGGGCCACGCTCGACACCGTCGTCGACCATCTCCAGCACCTGGTGAACGTGATGGGCGAAGACCACGTCGGCCTCGGCACCGACTGGGGCAAGCCCTACTACAACGCGCTGGCGTGGACACCATCGATGATCCGGCCCGAAAGCGGCAGTTTCAACTGGGTGGGCTGGCGCCCGCAGGACCGCTTCGACCCGAACGCGCAGACCCTGGACATGGAAACCTGGGACAAGTGGCCCAACCTGACCGCGGCCATGCTGCGTCGGGGCATGGCCGAATCCACCGTCGCCAAGATCGTCGGCGCGAACTACTTGCGGGTATTCCGCGAGATATGCGGATAGCGGCTGCTGCCCCATCACCCGGCCCGGGACAACGCATCGCGGTGATAGGCGCCGGCATCGTCGGCGCTTGTACCGCCCACGCATTGCGCCGCCGTGGCGCCGACGTCGTGCTGATCGACCGTGACGAACCGGGCCGCGGCTGCAGCTTCGGCAACCTGGGCGCGATCAGCATGAGTTCCGTCGCCCCGCTGGCCATGCCCGGCGTCCTGGCCTCGCTGCCAGGCATGCTGCGCGATCCCGAAAGTCCCCTCTTCCTGCCCCTGGCCTACCTGCCTCGCGCGCTACCCTGGCTGCTCAGGTTCCTGGCCTCGGCCCGCGCCGCGAAGGTCGCGGAAGCGTCGCGCACGCTGGCACGCCTGCACGCCGGCGCCATCACGGCGCACCAGGCCCTCGCCCGCGAAGTCGGCGTCCCGGAACTCATCCTGCAGCGCGGCCAATTGCACCTTTACCCCGACAGCCGCGCCCAAGCCAAGGATGAAGCCGCGTGGCGGCTGCGTGCCTCGCACGGCCTGCCCTTCACCCTTCTCGACCGCCCAGGCATCCTCGAACTGGAACCCCATGTAGGCGGGCGCTACACCGTCGGCGTGTTCCTGCCCGAGGACGGAACCATCCTCAATCCGCTGCGCTATGTCCAGGCCATCGTACGGGCATTCGCCGCGCGCGGCGGCGAGGTCCGGCGCGACGAGGTGCGGGCGCTCAAGCGCGACGGCGAAGGGTGGGAGTTGGTTTCCGGGAGCGGCAGCGAACGCTTTTCCCGGGTCGTCGTGGCCGCCGGCGCGTGGTCGACACGCCTGCTGGGTCCGCTCGGCATACGACTGCCCCTGGAAAGCCAGCGCGGCTACCACGCACAGTTCTCGGGCTGCGCCGGGCTGGTCTCGCGCTCGGTGGTGCTGGCCGACCGGAAGATATTCCTTGCCCCCATGGAGGACGGACTGCGGGTAGGCGGCACGGTCGAGATCGCGGGCCTCGACCGCGCCCCGGACATGCGCCGCGCGCACCTGCTCGAACGCATCGTGCGCGAAACCTTCGACGGGCTGGCTGCCGCAACGACTACGCATTGGATGGGCCATCGTCCCTGCATGCCCAACTCCCTGCCCGTCATCGGCCCAGCCGCCGAGCCCGGCCTCTGGCTGGCCGTGGGACACGGCCATCTCGGCATGACCGACTCGGTCAATACCGCACAGAGGCTCGCCGATGGCATGCTGGGACCTCTGGCCTCGACGTCCCCATTGCCACAACCTGATCAACGTATATAATGAGAATCGTTCTCATCAATTTCCTCCGCAACCGCGCGGGCCCACATGTCCTCCGGCGACACCACCCTCAAATTCCACGCCCTGTACAGCGACCACCACGGCTGGCTGCAGGGCTGGCTGCGCCGGCGCGTGGGCCACGCGGGGGATGCGGCCGATCTGGCGCATGACACCTTCCTGCGCATTCTGCTGACGGGGAGGACACCGGAAGCCGAGCAGTCGCGCGCCCACCTGACACAGGTCGCCAAAGGCCTGGTGATCGACCTTCACCGCCGCCGCCTGGTGGAGGCCGCCTACCTGGACGCCCTGTCGCACCTGCCCCAGGCGCAGACGCCGTCGGCTGAGCAGCGGGCGCTGACCATCGAGGACCTGTTGCTGGTGGACCGCGTGCTGGGTGCCCTGCCGGCCAAGGTGCGCCAAGCGTTCCTGCTGTCGCAACTCGATGGACTGACCTATTCCCAGATCGCCCAAACCCTGGGCATTTCATTCGCCACGGTGCGCAAATACATGCTGCGGACGGCCCAATCGCTGCACGCGGCCATGCTGGCCTCGGAAGGGGTGAACGGGCGGTGAGTGCCGCGCATGCTTCACCGGCCCCGGAGTCTTCCGGCGTCTCCGAATCCGCGGTGCAGCGGGCGCTGGAATGGCAGGTGACATTCTGGTCGGGCGAAATCACGCCGCGCGAACGCGCCGCCTTCGACCGTTGGCTGGCGCAGGACCCTGGACATGCGCGGGCCTGGAACCAGGTGCAACGCACCGGCCAGCGCGTCCGGTCGCTGACCGGACCAGTGGAAGGCGAGGCGCTGCGCGCGGCGGATGCGGCTCGCCGAACCGGCACCCGCCGCACCCTGCTGCGAGCCATGGGATTGTTCACGGCGGCCGGCGTGGCCGTTTACACGGCTCGAAACGCACCGCCGGTCCAATCGATGCTGGCCGAACATCGCACGCGCCGCGGCGAGCGCCAGAACTTGCTGCTGCCCGACGGCACGCGCCTGGTGCTCGACACCGACACTGCGATCGACCTGCGATTCACCGCGCAAGCGCGCGACGTGCTCCTGCGCGCGGGCGAGGTCTTCATCGCGACCGCGCCGGACCCGCGCGGCGCCCAGGGACTGCCCCCTCGTCCGTTCTCCGTGCATACGCGGCATGGCGCCGTACAAGCGATCGGCACGCGGTTCGCGGTGCGGCTGTCCGACGGGAAATCGATGGTGTCGGTGGACGAAGGCGCGGTGCGGGTCCAGCCGCGTCTGGCCTCCGCTGGTCCGGTACGGCTTGAAGCGGGGCAGCGTACCTGGTTCTCCGAGGCGGCGGTGGAACCGCCGACGGCCTCCATTCCCGGAGATCCCGCCTGGACACGTGGTCTGCTGGTTGCCGAACGCATGCGGCTGCGGGACTTCCTGGCCGAGCTGGGCCGCTATCGCAACGGCGTGCTGCGCTGTGATCCGGCCGTGCAGGACCTGGTCGTCTCCGGCGTGTACCCGCTCGACGATACCGATCTGGCCCTGTCAACCCTGGCCCATGCGCTGCCGGTGCGTATCGACAGCGTGACGCGATACTGGGTAACCGTACGCGCGCGGGCGGGCTAGAGACCGTGCCGGCACACGCGCCTTCCGGGCCGGGCCGGATTTTTCTTTCAGTTGCCGTAGCACTTTTTCCTTTTCGTCCGGGATATCAGGAAAGGCCCTCGCGCAAATACGAGGCGCCGCGCAACCCACGGAAAGGAAGACCATGCCTTCGCGCACCCGCAGCCGATCCAATACTTCGTCCCCATTCCCGCGTACGCCGCTGACACGCGCCGCGCTGATGCTCTGCCTGGCGGCGGGCAGCCTGGCGCACCCCCTCGCCACCCGGGCTCAGGCCGCGGCGCGAGGCGATACGGTACTGCGGCACGAGATTCCCGCGGGCACGCTGGACCAGACACTCAATCGCTTCGCCGCCACGGCCGGCATCACGCTGTCGATCGACGGCGCGCTTACGGCCGGCAAGACCAGCCGGGGCCTGTCGGGCAATTTCGGCGTGCGTGACGGCCTGGCGCACCTGCTGGCCGGCTCGGGGCTGGAGGCGGTGGCCACGGCCGGTGGTGGCTATGTCCTGCGCGCCGCCCCTCTCCAACCGTCGACCAGCGATACGACGCTGCCGACCATCACCGTGACGGCCCGCAGCGAGTCCGAGGCCGAGCTTCCCCCGCCCTACGCCGGTGGACAGGTCGCGCGCGGCAGCCGACTGGGCCTGTTGGGCAACCAGGACGTGATGGATACGCCCTTCAACGTGGCTAGCTATACCAGCGAGCTGATGCAGAACCAGCAATCGGCCACGCTGGCCGATGTACTGGACAACGACCCTGCCGTGCGCATGAGTTCACGCGGACGCAATACCAGCGTCGGCGGCGGCGACAACTTCTTCCTGCGCGGCTTTGGGCTGGGCAACCGCGATATTTCGCTCAACGGCCTGTATGGCGTACTGCCCTATGGCACGCTGTCGCTGGAAACGATAGAGCGGGTGGAGGTGCTCAAGGGTCCGAGCGCACTGTTGACGGGCATGGCCCCCAGTGGCGGCGTGGGCGGGGCCATCAACGTGGTGCCCAAGCGGGCGACCGATGCCCCCATCACGCGGCTGACGGCCAGCTATGCCTCCGATTCGCTCTGGGGAACGCATGTGGACCTGGGCCGGCGCTTCGGCGAACAGAACCAGTTCGGCGTGCGAGCCAATGGGGTCTATCGCAGCGGAGACACCGCGACGTCGGGACAATCGGTCAAGCTGGGAGCGGCATCGGTGGGCCTGGACTACCGGGGCGAGCGGCTTCGTGCCTCGCTGGATCTCGGGTACCAGTCCGACGACGCGCGCGCCGCGTCCGTGGGCTATCGCCTGGCTCCCGCGCTCACGGCCGTGCCCGCCGCACCGAAGACCGGGGCGCGCTTCGCCCAGGACTGGGAACGCCGCAAGTATGTGGACGACTACCAGGTCGCGCAGGCGGAGTTCGACGTGTCGTCCGCGCTGATGGTCTACGGCGCCGTGGGCGCGCGCGACCACCGGCACAGCAACTACCGCACCGAGTCGCGCATCCTCAACCCGGCGGGTGATCTCGCCACGTCGCCCGTCAATTATCCGGAAACGTCAAAATCCAAATCGTTCCTGGCGGGCGCCCGGATGAAGTTCGAGGCGCTGAACGCGCTACATGAACTCAATGTGGCGGCATCCTCCCTGGACACCACGGCCGGCTATGGCTTTGCGCAGTGGGCGGGCGTCGCTTCCAACCTGTACGCGCCCGCCACGATCCCGGACCCGCTGCGTACGGGCGCGCCGTTCGCAGGCTTTCTCGACACCCGCAAGGCCTCCGAGACGCAATTGTCGTCGGTGGGCATCTCCGACAGCATTTCCTGGAACGACGACACGGTGCGTCTCGTTCTGGGCGTGCGCCGGCAGAAGATCACCGTGGACAACTATGCGGCCACCGCACCGGTCAATCCGCGCACGTCGGGTTACGAACGCACGGTCAATTCGCCCGCTGTCGGTCTGGTCGTCAAACCCTGGAACAACGTCTCGCTGTACGCCAACTACATAGAAGGACTGAGTCCCGGCACCACGGCACCGGCCGATGCCGAGAACAGCGGGGAGATCTTTCCCCCCGTGAAGACCCGGCAGAAGGAACTGGGCGCCAAAATGGATTTCGGACGCGTGATCGGTACGGTGTCCCTGTTCGAACTCAGGCAGCCCAACGCGATCACCGTGCCCGGCAGCACGCCGCTGGCCTATCGCTACGTGATGGATGGCGAGCAGCGCAACCGCGGCGTGGAATTCAGCGCCTTCGGCGAACTGGCGCGCGGCGTGCGGCTGCTGGGAGGCATGACATACCTGCAGGCCAAGCAGATGCGCACGCAGGGCGGCACCAACGACGGCAAGGACGCCATCGTGGCGCCGCGCTGGATCGCCAACGTCGGCCTGGAGTGGGACGCCCCCTTCCTGCCCGGCCTGACGCTGACCACGCGCGTGCTGGCCACTGGCAAGCAATACGTCAATGCCGCGAACACCTTGCGGCTGCCCGGCTGGACCCGCTGGGACGCCGGCGCGCGCTACCGGACAAGGGCGCTTGGGTACCCCGTCACCCTGCGCGCGAACGTGCTGAACCTGACCAACAGCAGCTATTGGGAAGGCAGCGCGGGCTCCGGCGGCATCGTACTGTCGGCGCCGCGCACGGTCTACCTCTCGGCCACGATCGACTTCTGAGCCCGACGTGCGTCTACGGCCGGTGATCGGGCGGCTGCACCGCTGGATCGGACTGGCGACCGCGGGCTTCCTGCTGGTCGCGGGCCTGACCGGTGCGCTGTTGGCCTGGTACGACGAACTGGATGCCTTGCTCGCACCGAGCTTGCTGACGGCGCCCCCGTCTCCTGGCGCCGCGCAGCCGCTGGATGCCCTGGCCTTGCGTGCGCGGGTGGTGCAGGCCTACCCGCAGCGGCAGGTCAACCATGTACCGCTAAGCCAGCCTCCAGGCCGATCGGCGGTGTTCTTTGTCGCGCCCGCTCCCGGCGACACCGGCAAGCCGGCCTCGCCGGTGGCGCAGGTGCTGGTCCAGCCCTATACCGGGCAGGTACTGGGCGATCGTGTGCTCGGGCAAGCCGCACTTGGGGCCCGGTACGTCATGCCCTTCATCTATCGCCTGCATCATTCGCTGGCGCTGGACCTGGCTGGCACGCTGATGCTGGGCGCCGCGGCGCTGCTCTGGACGGTGGACTGCTTCATCGGCCTGTGGCTGACCCTGCCCGCCGCCGTGGCCTCGCAGCGGCGGACCGGCGGCACGGCCGGCAAGTCCTGGCTGCGGCGATGGATGCCTTCCTGGTGGGTACGCTGGCATGGCGGCAGCTACAAGCTCACGTTCGACCTGCATCGGTCGGGCGGCCTCTGGATCTGGGCCATGCTCTTCGTTCTCGCGTGGAGCAGCGTGGCGTTCAACCTGGCACCGGCGTACGACACGGTCATGGCACGCGCCGGCCTGTCGTTCCAGGCCACCACGCGCTCATTGCCGATGCGGGCCGTGCCGCAGGATCAGCCCGGCCTGAGCTGGCACCAGGCACTGGAGACCGGCCGGCTGCTGATGGAACAGCAGGCCTCGTCAGGGGGATTCTCCGTGCTGCGCGAAGATCTGCTGTACTACGACCCGCGGCGCGCGCTGTTCAGCTACTACGTGCGCAGCAGCCTGGACGTGCGCGAGCGCGTGGGCCGCACCCTCGTCGCCTTCGATGGCAACACGGGCGAGCTGCGCCTGGCCTGGCTTCCCACCGGCGCCGCCGGCGGCGACACGATCACCAGTTGGCTGGCCGGCCTGCACATGGCCGCGAGATGGGGCTGGCCGCTTCAGGCGCTCGTTTCGGTGGCGGGGCTGGTGGTCGCCATGCTGAGCGTGACGGGCGTCCTGGTCTGGCGGCGCAAGCGGATATCGCGCAGGCGGGCAAAGTCAGCTTCCGCGCCCGCCAGCATGCGGCTTTAGGCACTAGCGGTCAGGCTGGCAAGAATGCTTTCGAACGATTCTTCCGCCAGGCCGTGCAGTTCCGCGGTCGTGCGGTTCTGCATGGGATGCGGCACATAAAGCGACGCCCCTTCGAAGCCGATTGCCGCGCATTGCTTGGCAAAGGCATCGCGGAACTCGGTCGTCAGCACGCTTACCCCCGGCAGCCCCCGCTGATCCAGGTCGTTCAGGTCATGCGTGCTGCACGAGGTGCAGGAGCCGCAATCGGACAGCGCGATGACCACGAGGTCGCAGTTCTGGGCGATATCCTGAATCATCGGCACCGGCGCGGTGCGGGTATTGGTCGGCTTCTTGTAGCGGTGGGTGGCCACGCCCACGCTGGCAAAAAGCTGCTCCAGCCGGTCGATGAATTCGTCGCCGCGCATCTTGCCGATATCCATCAAGGCGACGGTCTTGCCTTCCAGCGACGCGGGCGGGGCCTTGCGAGGCCGCAGCAGGGACGCCAATTCGGGGGTAGGGTCCCGCAGAACGCTTTCGTACATGGCATTTACTCCTTGATTTCACGGGTGACGGGTTGCGACTCGTCGCGGAAACGGCCGCCGGTCCACCCGCAGAGAATGGCGGAGAACAGGCCCGCCTGGCCCCCGGCCCGGACAATGAGCAGGCCGTCGTCCCAGAACTTCGGTACGCCGCCTTCGTCCTTGCGGCTCGGATGGATGCCTTCGCCGATGCCGTGGGCGCCCTGCACCAGGTCTTCGGCGGGACGCACGCAGGCGGCGTGCAGTTCGGCCGTGATGCGCTGGCGGTCCCAGCCGGCCTTCCTGTAGATCTCGTAGTGCTCGGCCGACAGCACCAGCATGGCGTTGGTGAACTGGGCCAGTTTCGGATGGCCGACGGCCACCAGCGCGGACGCGAACGAACGGGTCAGTTCCTCCGGCGTGCGCGAACGCTGGTCGATGAAGCCCTGGATGCCGTCGCCCTGGAACAGGGTCACGGCGCTCTTGCCCGGCGCGATGCCGCGCGCGACGGACAGCGGTTCCCAGCTGGGATCGGTCTCGTCTTCCGCGAAGCAGAACGTGTACTTGCCCGGGCCACCCAGCGTGGAGCGGTCCAGCTCGCCGGGAATCCCGCCGCCGACGTTGCGGATGATCAGTTGCAGGGCCCGGCCGATGGTGGCGTTGGCGCGATTGCCCTGGCCCAGGGCATTGATGCCCCAGTTCATACCGATGCGCTTGGCGATCGGGCCGTTGACCACCACGATGGGGCCGGAGAAGCACGTGGTGCACAGCAGGCCGTGCATGGTGAAGACGGGCTCCAGCGCGGTCTCCAGCGCGGCCAGGAGCACGGGCATGTACTCGGGCTTGCAGCCGGCCAGGACCGCGTTGATGGCGACTTTTTCAACGCTGCAGGGCGCGAGGTTGGGCGGCACCAGCCCCACGATTTCATCCGGCCGGCGCGAGGTCCCGGACAACATGCGCAGGATGCGTGCGTCGGTCGGCGGCACCACGGGCAAGCCATCGCTCCAGCCCCGGTCGTAGCAGCGCTCGACCGGATCGTCCCAGTGGTCCACCTCGATGCGGCGCGCCTGCAGCCCGGGATCGCCGAAGGCTTCGACCAGATGCTCGTACACGCCCGGCTCGCGGCTCTTGGAGCCGCACCCCGGTTGCCACGCGGGAAGGCTTCCCCCCAGGTCCGGCTGGCCCGTCAGCGCCTGCCACGCATCGCGCTGCCAGCCGAATTCGCGTCCGACCTCCCTGCCGCCTTCGACCTTGATCAGGGTCGGCACGGTTTCCACGTCGTACCGGAACGAGGACTCCAGGCGGGTGTCGTCGATGGGCGCAAGCCCTTCGTAGAACGCCGGATCGTCCTGTACGAAGACCTTCAGGTTGAACCCTGCGGAGAGGAGCTGCTGATATACCGGGCGCAACATGGCGCAGGTCTCGCAGGCCTCCTTGACGAAAAGAACGTAGCCGTCCTCCACGGCCTCGTGTGCAAAATGCTTGGCTTCTGATATGTCAGACATGGCGACTCCTCGGATGGCACCTGCTCAGTACCTGTTGTTTCGCAAAATCACGTATTGACGGCTTCCAACTGATATACTAGATTCACATCCACCAGACGTCAACAAGCACCGCCCCATGACCATATCCGACACGACTTCCACCGCCACTCCGCCGGCCTCTCAACAGGGAAAATTGGCGGATTTGATACGCGCCCGCATCGTCAGCGGCGAACTCGGGCTGGGGCAGATGCTGTCCGACAAGGAACTGGCACTGGAATATCAGATAAGCCGTACGCCCGTGCGCGAGGCGCTTCTGGAGTTGCGGTCCGCGGGCCTGGTCGTGAGCTATCCGCAACGCGGCACCTATGTGTTCGATCCCTCGCCGAAAGACATCGCCGAGATCTGCCAGATGCGCGGGCTGCTCGAAGCCGGCGCCCTGCGTGTCGCGGCGGCTGCCGGCCTGACGTCCCTGGTGATGGAACTGAACAAGGCTGTCGCGCACATGGCGTTCGCCATCGAAGCGGGCGACTTCCGCATGATCGAGACCTTCGACACCCAGTTCCACGAAACGATGGTGGCGATGTGCGGCAACTCCCGGCTGGTCGCGGCCTATCGGCAAATCTCCGACCAGGTGCGCGTGCTGCGCCATCGCCTGCCCGCCCGCCGCCAGCGGGTCCATGACGCACTTGCCCAACATCGGCGCATCGTCGACCTGCTGACGGCCGAACGGATCGACGATGCCGTCGAAGAAGTGCACCGCCACGTCGAGCGAGTGCACGACCTGCTGGACCACCCTGAACTGGCTTCAGGAGCGGAATCCCCCAGCCAACCTTGAAGAGGTCGCCACCATGTCGCCGTTCCGCCGCAGCTTCATTCCGCTTCTTGCCGTTGCAGGCCTGTCCGCAGGCACCGCATCGGCGCAGGACACCTATCCGTCGCGCCCCGTACGAATCGTCGTGACGCTATCCGCCGGAAGCCAGGTCGACATTCTGGCCCGCCTGGTCGGCGAGAAGCTGGGCCAGAGCCTGGGGCAGCCGGTGATCGTGGAAAATCGGCCGGGCGCCGGCGGCACGCTGGCGGCAGCGTTCGTGGCCGCCGCCGCGCCCGACGGCTATACGCTGCTGATGACGGCCAATGGGCACGCCATCAACCCGGCCCTGTATGACAAGCTGCGCTTCGACACCGCCAAGGATTTCCGGGGCGTCAGCCTGGTCGCGGTCGTGCCCAGCGTGCTGGTCACCTCCCCAGGCGTGCCGGCCACGAACGTGTCGGAACTGATTGCGCTGCTCAAGGCCAATCCGGGCAAATACAACTACGCCTCGCCCGGCGTAGGCAGTGCCGGCCACATGGCCACCGAACTCTTCAATCTCGATGCCAAGGTCGAAGCGACCCACGTCCCCTACAAGGGCACGCCCGAAGCCTTGACCGATCTCATGGGCGGCAACGTCCAGTACTTTTTCGCTCCGCTGGGCGCCACCCTGCCGCTGGTCAACACGGGCAAGGTCAAGGCCCTGGCGGTCAGCACCGCGGCACGTTCGCCCGCGCTTCCCAACACGCCCACCGTCGCGGAATCGGGATTGCCCGGATTTCAGTACGACTTCTGGTATGGCCTGGTCGCGCCCGCGGCAACCCCGAAACCGGTCATCGAACGCCTCGCCTCCGATATCCAGAAAGCCCTGCAGTCGCAGGACGTGAAGGAGAAGCTTGCCGCCCAGGGCGCAGCGCCCTCCTCTCTGACGGATACGAAATTCGACCAGTTCCTCCATTCCGAAATCAGGAAATCCGCGGAACTCGTCCGGATCTCGGGCGCCGCCAACGCCCTGAAGTGACCCGGGAAGCCCCCTCACCAACCGAGACACGCCATGGAAAAAAGACATGCCCCCGTCATCATCCTGGGGGCTGGCCCCGCCGGCTACACGGCAGCCGTCTACGCGGCCCGCGCGAACCTTCGGCCGATGGTCATTACCGGCATGTCCCCCGGCGGCCAGTTAATGACCACCACGGACGTGGACAATTGGCCGGCCGACCACGCCGGCGTGCAGGGGCCGGAACTGATGCAGCGCTTCCTGACGCACGCCGAACGCTTCGGAACCACCATGGCCTACGACCATATCCATGGCGTCGAACTGGGAAGCCGCCCCTTCACCCTGCACGGCGACAACGGCGCCTACACCTGCGACGCGCTGATCCTTGCAACCGGCGCATCGGCGAAATACCTCGGCTTGCCCTCCGAGCAGGCGTTTGCCGGCCGCGGCGTATCGGCTTGCGCAACCTGCGATGGATTCTTCTACAAGGGCGAGGATGTGTGCGTGGTGGGCGGAGGCAATGCCGCCGTGGAAGAGGCCCTCTACCTGTCCGGCATCGCCCGCACGGTAACGCTCATCCATCGCCGGGACAAATTCAGGGCCGAGCCCATCCTGGTCGACAAGCTGCTTGAGAAAGCGGCGAGCGGAAAGATCCGCCTTCAGCTCTTCCAGACCGTCGACGAAATCCTGGGAGACGAGAGCGGCGTGACGGGCGTGCGCATCAAAAGCACCGTCAATGGCAAGATACAGGAACTGGCCTTGAAAGGCTGCTTCATCGCCATCGGCCACCATCCCAACACCGACATCGTTCGCGGCCAGCTCGAAACCCGCAACGGCTATGTCGTGACCGGCACATCCCGGCATGGGTTCGCCACCATGACGAGCATCGCCGGCGTATTCGCGGCCGGCGACGTCCAGGATGACATCTACCGCCAAGCCATCACCAGCGCGGGAAGCGGCTGCATGGCCGCGCTCGACGCGCAGCGCTTCCTGGAATTGGAAGGGCCCGGTGGCGTGAGTGAGCCGGCCACGATGGCGGCGTGAATCAGTGTGACGCGCCCGGCGCAGGCCGCGCGCGCTGGCGCGCATCCTGTGCGGTCTCGACCGCCTGCACCGCCCGCTCGAAGACCGCGGCGTCGCCCAAGTCCGCGCCTAGCCGCAGCGCCAGGGCCGCAAGTGTTTCCAGCTTGTTCGACGCACGGTCCAGCAGCTCGCCCAAGCTGTTGTACACCCGCTCGGCCGCGCTGAGCGCAGGCTGCGGCAATGTCGACTCCTGGTTCGGTATCTTGGCCAGGACGAGGCGATTCACCGCCTCTCGCACGCTGCGAAGGTCCGGCCGTTTCCAACGCGCCGCGATGTTGTGGTCCGGCCGGACCAGATACAGGGTGCCGGGATCGGCCGCCATCCGGTCACGCAATGTTCCGTCAGGGTGAACCCCTTCGCCGCCCGCAGGCGGCGCGTGCTGCGTGACGACGATGACGTCCAGGCCGAGTCGTTGCAGCGCTGCCTCGGTCAGACCAGTGCCGGCCGCATCCCGAAACCATATCGCGCACGGACGGGTCGAGATCGCCGCCAGCAGATGGCCTTGCGGCAGCGTGGGCAACTGCAGATCGGGAAGCACTTCGCCCGGAGCGGGTCCGCCCTTCCATTCGTCGCAATCCGGCGTGGACAGGGGAGACTGCCGCAGCGGCACGCAGGCGGCCTGCCGCGGATTGAGCAGGTCCTGCAGGGGCGTATCGCCAAGCGCCAGTACAAGGGCCGCGTCCCGAGCCTGCCGCATGCCCGCCGAAGGCGGCGTCATGAAGGCAGCGTTGCGGTTCGCCGCCGCCGCATTCTCTTCGAAGACCGCAAGCCGCTCCTGCGAATACACGTCCAGCAACGCCTCCGGGGCCGTGGCCTGCACCACCTGCGCCAGTTTGACACCGAGATTCCACGCGTCCTCGACGCCCGAATTCAGGCCGCGGATGCCGAAGATGGGCATGAGATGGGCCGCGTCGCCGGCAAACAGCACGCGGCCGTGACGGAAGCTGCGCAGCGAACGGCTGTGAACGCGATAGTGACTCACATCCTCGAGACGCCATGCGGCGTTCTCTCCGATGTAGTCCAGGTGTTCCTGGATGCGTCGTCGCACACGTGCGGGCTCGACGGCACCCTTCGGATCTTCTCCCGCGCCCAGTTGATAGTCCAGGCGCCAGACTCCACCCGGCTGGCCATGCATCAACACGCTCAGCCCCGGATTGGAAGGGGGGTCGAACCAGCAGCGCCGCTCGGTCGGGGCATCGGTATCCATCTCGATATCGGCGATGACGTAATCCGCTTCGTAGGAGGTCCCCTCCAGCTTGAGCCCCATGGCCGCTCGCACGGCGCTGCGTGCCCCATCGCAAGCGGCGACATGGCTCGCCTGCAACGCGTAGCTACCCTGCGGCGTCTCGACCTCGAGCCGAACCGTGTCGCCTTCCTGGTGCAGACCCGTGAAGCGGCTCTGCCAGCGCAGATCGATCAGTGGCGACATCGCTGCCCTGGACACCAGGAAGTGCTCGGAGTAGCACTGTTGCAGGTTGAGCATCGGACGATGCCGTATCGCGGGGTCGTCGGGCATCTCGAACTGCAGGATGGTCCGCCCGGCGAAGAAGCTGCGCCCGCCGTTCCACTGCTTGCCGGACGCCACCACCGGCTCAGCCGCCCCCAAGGCGTCCCAGATTTCCAGCGTCCGCCGTGACAGGCCCAGGGCGCGGCTGCCGCCGCAGACGCGATCGTCGTTCTCGAGCACCACGGATCGCACGCCCGCACGCGCCAGCGTCAGCGCCAGCGTGAGTCCGACGGGCCCGGCACCGACGATCCCGACGGGGTGTGGATGCGGTGCCCCCCGGCCGCCGAGTTCCGGCGGAGGGGTGAAAGGATGGGTTGCCAACAGGTCGGCTCCGAGCGGCGGGATCCGATGCAGGTCGCTATCCCCTGTGGCGGGGGCGGCATGGGTAGGCTGCGTCATGGGTAGACTTACTGCCATTAAGTATCAAAAATAGATACTATCATTGTAAATTTAAAACAAAAAGACTTTTAGTATCAAATTTCAATACTTAACCCTTAGTCCGACTGAGCCCATGAGCCTCAAGTAAACTGCGGCCATGTCCCAGTTCCAGAAAGTCTTCGACGTGCTCGACCTCTTCACCGAGGAGCGAACCACATTGAGTGCCGAGGAGGTCAGCGATCTGCTGGCGGTTTCTCGACCCACCGCCTTTCGTTACCTGAGATGGCTTACCGAAACGGGCCTGGTATCGCGGTTGTCGGGCCGTTACGCGATCGGTGCCCGGATCATGGAACTGGACTACCGCAGCCGGCGATCGGACCCGCTGCTGCTTGCCGCACGTGATGTCATGGCCCGGCTGACCGAAGAAACCCAATGCTCGGCCATGCTGTCGGGCGTCTTCGGCGACAAGGTGGTGAACATCCATCAGGACGAACATCGCGCGCACGTCTCCGCCAGCTTCGGCAGAGGCCGCGCGCTGCCGCCGTTTCGCGGCGCCGCGTCCAAGGTCGTTCTCGCGCACCTGGGGTCGGCCAGATTGAAGCGGCTCTTCGACGACCACGGGAACGAGCCGGACGTGCAGGCGCTGGGGCAGGACTGGCCCGAATTCAGCAAATACTTCCGAACCATCCGCCAGCGCGGCTTCTATGTCTCGAAAGGCGAGGTCGACAGCGACGTAGCCGGCGTGGCGGCCCCCCTCTTCAACGCCGAGGGCGGGGTGGCGGGCGCCTTGACTCTTCTCCTGCAACTCCCGCACGGCGAATTCCTGGACACGGACCGGCTCGGCAACCTGGTGATGGAGCGTGCGCGCGAGATCTCCGGCCGCCTCGCCCAGTCGCCGAGGACAGCGGACGAGGCCGCCGCGGTAGAGACACCGGCGTAACGGCGGTTCGCCCGGCCCCGGCCGAGCCGCGACATCTTTCCAGATCAGGTGCCCTGCACGCAGACCGTCCCGTCCTGCGGGACCCGGCTCGTCCTGCGCTCTCGTCCAGAGACCCCGTAGCCCATGCGTCTGCTCACCGCATCGGCCCCGACCAAATCAATGAAATATCAAATTTAGATATTTTTTCTTGAAAAATCAAAATTATTGATGCAATAATCTCATAATTAGAAACTCAAAAGATGCCTAGTTGAACCGACTCGGCTCCAGGCATAGACCTCAACATGATCGACGTCCATCAGCACATCCTCCCTGCCCGGTACGTCCAGGAAGTTGGAGAGGCCTACATCACCGCGCAAGGTTCATCGACGCGCTTGCCGCCCTGGAGCGTGGAAGGCGCCCTCCAGGGCATGGATGCGGCGGGCATCCGCACGGCCATCAACTCCATCTCGGCGCCCGGCTTCGCTCCGCTGGCCGCAGCACCGGCCGCCGCGCTGGCACGCTGGTGCAACGAGCTGGCCGCGCAGATCGGCGCCGACCACCCGGGGCGGTTCGGCTTCTTCGCCGCGCTGCCGTTGCCGGATATCGACGCCAGCCTGCGCGAGGTGGAGCATGGCTTCGACCGCCTGGGCGCGGATGGCGTGTGCGTGCTGACCCATCACGGCGGGCACTACCTCGGATCCGCCCTCTACGATCCCCTGTACGAGGAACTGGATCGACGCGGCGCGGTGGTGTTCGTCCATCCCACGGCGCCGGCCAGCATGCAGCTGGTCGCCGGCCTGTCGCCGTCGACGCTCGAATTTCCGTTCGACACCACCCGCGCGGTGGCCGACATCGTGCTTGCCGGCGTCTTGACCCGCTATCCCCGCATCCGCTGGATCTTCTCGCACGCGGGGGGCGCCATTCCCTACCTGGCGGGGCGGGTCGAGCTGCTCACCACCAACAAGCCCGCCTTGCGGGAGCGAATCCCGCAAGGGTTCTCGGCGGAGCTGCGCAAACTGTATTTCGATTGCGCCTTGTCCTTGTCGCCGACCACGCTCGATGCGCTCGTCGCCGAGGTCGGGATGGACCGTCTGCTGTTCGGCAGCGACTACCCATTCGGCCCCAAGGACCAGATGACCACCGCGGCGCGCGGCATTGCCGCACTGCCTTGGTCCGAGGACCGCAAACAGCAACTGCGCTCGGGAAACGCAGCGCAGCTGTTTCCGCGCTGGCGCGCTTGACGCGTCCGGCCTGTCCGGCCCGCCGATCACCTCTAAAAAAACCCCGGAGACATGGATGACACCGATCTTCAAGATGGCCATGGGCGCGTGTTCCGCGCTGGCCGCATTAGCGGCCGTGGCACAGCCCGCGCCGAACGATGCCTACGCGACCCAGCCCGTGAAGCTGGTGGTGACCGGCCCTCCGGGATCGGTGCCCGATCTCCTGGGGCGCACCATCGCGCAGAGCCTGGAAGAAGTCCGCGGTGGCACGGCGGTGATCGTCGAATCCCGGCCCGGTGCCAATGGCGTGGTCGGGGCAAGCCAGGTCGTGCGTGCGCCGGCCGACGGGACTACGCTCCTGCTGGCGTCCGACTCCCTGCTGACCATGCTGCCCTACGTCAACGACAAGCTGCCGTTCCGGCCGATGGCCGACCTCAAGCCGATCGCCCAGGCGGTCGATGCAGCTGTCGTTCTTGTCGTGCCGCCTCAACTGGGTGTGCGCACCCTCAAGGATTTCGTCGCGAAGGCCAAGGCGGCTCCGGATGGGTTGACTTATGCGTCGCAAGGACCTGCATCGGTGCACAACCGGTCGATGCTCCGGCTGCAGCAGATGGCGGGCATCCGACTCCTGCACGTACCTTACGGCAACAAGTCGCCGCTGGTGGACCTGGCGGGTAACCAGGTGAACGCGATGTGGTCCGGCATTTCCGGAGCCTATCCGCTCATCCGGCAAGGCAAGCTGATTCCATTGGCTGTCAGCACCAGCACGCGCGCCAGCATTCTGCCCGACGTCCCGACCGCGGCCGAACTCGGCTATCCGGGGTTCGACCTGAAAAACTGGTTCGGCATCGTCGCGCCGGCCGCCATTCCGCCCGCGGTGGCGCGCCGCGTCGAGTCCGATCTGCTGAAGGCGATGGACAAGCCTGCCGTTCGCGAACGTATCTCCGAGCAAGGCATGGAGGTGCGCGTCGGGACCGCGGATGCGATGGCGAAATTGATCCGTGCGGAATCCGAGAGCAACAAGGCGCTCGTGGCCAGTGGGGTCATTCCCAAGGAGTAATCATGAGCGCACTTGAGCAGAAGGACACGACCGCGTCCGGCAAGATCGACGTGCACCATCATTTCAACGCGTCGGGCGGGCGCGGCCAGCCTGACTGGACACCCGAGAAGGCGATCGGCGAGATGGACGCGGCGGGCGTGGCAATGGCGATGGGGTGGCCCGGGCCGGTCGCCGCCGAGACGGTGCAGGCGGCGCGCGATCGCGCCCGCATGCTCAACGAGTTCGGCGCGAAGATCGTCCAGGGACGGCACAAGCGTTTCGGCCTGTTCGCATCGCCGCCCCCGCTGACGGATGTGGACGGCGCGCTGCGCGAGATCGAATACTCACTCGACGTGTTGAAAGCGAACGGCATCGGCCTGATCACCCATTACGCGCGCTCGTGGTTGGGAGACGCCGCCTTCGAACCTGTCTGGAACGAGCTGGATCGCCGCGAGGCCGTGGTGTTCGTGCATCCGCAAGGATGGGCGGGCGCCTGCGACTGCGGCATCCTCGACTACCAGGCGCCGCACCTGAGCGATGCCTGGCTGGAATATCCCTTCGACACGGCCCGGACGATCCTGCACCTGATGGTGACCGGAACACTACGCAAGCACCCGCGCATCAAGTTCGTGTTCTGCCACGGTGGAGGCGCCTTCACTCCGTTGATCGCGCGCCTGGAAGGCTTCTCGGGCTGGGTCAAGGTGGGACCGGAGCGCATGGCCGAACTGTTTCCCGAAGGCATCACCGCCGAGTTCCGCCGCTTGTATTTCGAGTGCGCGCAGGCCTATTCGCCGGAACAGATGGCGCTGCTCATGAGTCGGGTTCCCGTCAGCCAGATCCTGTTCGGCAGCGACTACGATCGGTTCCCGTTGCGGCATGCGGCAGAGCAGATGGACAGGCTCGCATTGCCGCCGGAGGACCGCACGGCGATCGAAAGCGGGAACGCCAGGCGGCTGCTGCGGCTTGGGGCGTGATGTCTTGCTCCAGGCTTCAGCGTGTAGACCGCCCTACCGACGCCGGCACCCTCGTCATCATTCGGGCCGGATCCCCCGCGTCCGGATCAGGCTTCCCCAGCGGGAACGCTCTCCCTCCAGGAACCGCGCGAAATCCGCCGCCGAACCAGGATGCAGTTCGGCGCCCATCTCGGCGAACTTGGCGATCACCTGCGGCGCGCTGAAGATCCGGTTGGCCTCGGCATTCAGGCGTTCGACGATGGCCGCCGGAGTGCCCGACGGCACATACAAGCCAAAGAAGTTGTAGACATTCATCTCGGGCATCCCAAGCTCCAGGAACGTCGGCACGTCCGGCAACTGGGGCAGCCGCTGACTGCCTGTGTACGCGAGCGCGCGGATCTTACCCGCCCGGACCTGGGGGAGCGCCGTCACGCTGTTGTCGAACATCAGCGGAACCTGGCCGCCGATCAAGTGCGGCATGGCCGGCGCCGTACCGCGATAGGGAACGTGCAGCAAGTCCACGCGCTGACTGGACTCGAGTGCTTCGAGCGCCATGTGGCTGATGCTGCCCGAACCGAAGCTGGCCACCGCGAGACTCGCCGGACGCTCTCGCGCTGCGGTAAGCAGATCCGCCAGCTTGGCGTTTCGCATTTGTTCGTCGGCGTTCGTCGCGACCAGCAACAGCCCGTTGCGCTCGATCATGGAGACCGGCGTCAGGTCTTTGCGTGGATCAAAGCGCAGCTTCGGGTACAGGGCATCCGCCAGCGCGACGATGCCGCCACCGACGAGCAGCGTGTTGCCGTCCGGTTTGGCAAGCGCCACATACTCGGTGCCGACCAGGCCGAACGCGCCAGACTTGTTCTCGACGATCACTGGCACCTTCAGCGACTGCCCCAACTCGTTGGCCAGCGTACGCCCGATCACATCGGTCAACCCGCCGGGCGCGAAGGGCACGATAACGCGGATGGTGCCTTGGGGCCAGGCCTGCTCGGCTCGGCTGGCACCTGGGATCAACGCGCCGACGGCCGTAAGGAATGCAAGAAAAAACTGAGAAAGACGTGGCATCGGATTTCTCCAAAAAAAGATCGGGGCGCGCACGGCCTACTTCGCTTACCAGACCTACCGCAGGTCGGGAGCGGGACCCGACGCGAAGCGCCGGCTCCAGTGCAGCGGCACCATTCCAGGCACGGGACTGTCGAAGCGCAGGACGCGCTCGCCCAGCAGAGAGCCGAGGTAGACAGTCTTGCGATCGGGTCCTGCGAAACACAGGCTGGACACATTTCCGAGCGCGCTCTCGCCACAGGTCCAGATGCTGTCGCGCTGCAAGCGCCGCTCCTGCAAATCGCGCACGTAGCGCCGCACGTGAGCGTCGTCCGTGTCGGCAAGTACGAGTTGGCATTCACCATCGGGACGCACGACATAGACCTTGTTGCTGACGATGCATGTGACCCAAACGCCGCCGAACGCATCGAAGCACACGCCATCGGGCTGGTCGCCAGGGGCAAAGCTGCATACCGTCTCGCGATCGGCAAGCTCCGGACCGGGCAGCAGGCGAAACCGCGTCAGGCGCCGTGCGTGGGTTTCGTTGATGTATACGAACTGCCCGTCCGGCGAGAACGCCAACTCGTTCGCGTAGCCCAGGCGGTCAGCCACGATCCGGGTGCCTCTGGCATCATGCACCGCGATATAGCCGTCCGCGACGTCCGGGTACCAGGCCTGCATGCGCGGAATCAGGCGGGTGCTGACCGTGAACCACACGGTGCCGGAGGCATCCTCCAGCACGAAATTGGTCGGCGGCAGCGGCCGGCCTTCCAACTGCGTAACGATGGGCACGGCCGGCCCGCGGACGCCCAGTTCGTAGACACCGCCATCCGTGTCGCCCAGGTGGGCGACCAGCACCCTGCCGTTGCCGCGCAGCGCAATCCCGTTGGCATGCAGCGCGCCGCCGGTCGACGTAACACCGCGAACCAGTTGGGCGCGGCCGTCCGGCCCGATCACCGTGAAGCCCCCGCGCCGGTCCGACATCAGGAACGTACCCTCCTGGTTCGACAGGATGCACTCGGGACTCTTGAGACCGTCAAAGGCCGGCCTCAGCTCAGTCACCTGGATCCGGAAGTCGCGCGACAACGGATAGGGAGGCGCGGGTTTCGTGCGCATCACACCGGCCCTCACGGTTCGAGCTTGAGCTGGCGTTCGGCGACGATCTTGCGACGCACCGCGAGCTCACGTTCGATCAGTGTTGCGAACGCGGACGAGGCACCACCGACGGGCTGGATACCGGCCTTCTCGAAGCGCTGCCGCACGGCGGGGTCCTCCAGCGCGCGCGCCGCAGCGGCATGAAGCTTGTCGCGGATCACATGCGGCAGACGCGGCGGTGCCACCAGCCCCATCCACGCCGTGTTGTCCATCTCCGGCATGCCAACCTCGGTGAACGTCGGCACCTGCGGCAGGCTGGGGCTGCGCTGAGGGCTCATGACGGCAATGCCGCGCAAGGCGCCCGACTGGATGTGCGGCAGCATGGACGGCAGGTTGTCGAACATCATGTCGACTTGGCCGGCAAGCAGGTCCGCGATTGCAGGTCCGGCGCCCTTGTAGGGGACATGGACCAGTTCGGTGCGGGTAAGCGCCTTGAACAGCTCACCGTCCAGATGGCCCACGCCACCCATGCCTGCGGAGGCAAAGGTACAAGGCACCGGACAGCGCTTGACTTGCGCGACCAGCTCGTCAAAGGTGTTCACCGGCAGCCGTGTCGCATTGACCGCGAGCACCACGGGCACCGTGGCCAGCGTGATGATCGGCGTGAACCCGGTGACCGGGTCATAGGGATTCTTGGGATTGATGGCCGGGTTGGTCGCCATCGTGGAGACGGTGGCCAAGCCCAGCACGTTACCGTCCGGTGGCGCCTTGGAGACGAAGTTGGCGCCGACCGCACCGCCCGCGCCTGGGCGGTTCTCGACGATGACCGGCTGGCCTAGTTCCCTGGCAAGCGCGTCGGAAACGGCGCGGGCCACGATGTCGGTGGCGCCTCCGGCGGCGAACGGAACGATGATGCGAACGGGTCGGTCACCGAGTGATTGGGCATGTGCAGCAAGAGACGCGAGCAAGCCGAGGGCGGCTGCGGCCGCGCGCAGGAATCTGGCGGGGTGCATGGGAACTCCTGAAGAACGTTGAAAGACGTGGAAAAGCGTGAACGAGAGGCGCAGGCCCGTTCAGCCCTTGGGAACATCAGCGGCGACGTCCTCCGCAAGATCCGATGCAATATGCACGTAGCCACCACCTGGCTCCTTGCGCATGAGCGATCCGTTGGAGGCCTGCTCCGGCAGGTTCTGCACGGAATAGACGATGGCATCCTGCGTATCGCTAAGATTCTGCAGGTCGTGCTCCACCCAGGCTGGCACATAGAAGCTGTCGCCGTCCGACCAGGTGATACGCTCGCCGCCGATCAGGGAAGCGCCCTGCCCCTTGAGCACGAAATACAGGTGCCAGAACGAGTGGCTGTGCATGCGCCCCCGTTCGCCCGGTCCCAGGGCCTGGACGATCAGCGAGATGCTTCCATTCAGGGCGAAGGCCTCGGACTCGTCGCTGCGCGTGAGCGCCATGGCCCGTGTGAGCCGCTGGCTGCTCAGAGGCTGGGCCGTTAGCGCGGCCTCCACATCGAGCTTGCGCCAGATCGCTGGCTGGCCCACGGGCTGGGCAGTACGCTCCAAGTAGTGAGAAAAGGCGATGAAATGACCCTTCATGGCAGTGGCTCCTCGGTCGTGGCGAGCAGAATGCTCAGACAAATACCCTCCATCGCGCGCTCCAGTTCCTGCAGCGTGGGAAAGCTTGGCGCCAGGCGCAGATGGCTGTCGTGCGGGTCGTTCCCAAGAGGAAAGGCCTTGCCGGCCGGCACCAGCGCGATGCCTAGGTCGCGGGCCAGCGCCACGACGCGGCGCGCGCAGCCCTCGCGCACCTGCAGGCTCACGAAGTACCCGCCGCGCGGCGTGGTCCAGTTCGCGAGGCCGCGGCCAGCCAGCTCGCGCTGCAGAACGGCCTCGACCAGCGCAAACTTGGGCGCGAGGATGGCACGGTGCCGGGCCATGTGCGCACGCAGCCCGTCGCGGTCGCGTAGCAGCCGCACGTGGCGCAGTTGATTAAGCTTGTCCGGCCCGATCGAGCGAATGCCTGCGTGACGAACGTACCAGGCCATGTTGGCCGGCGAGGCGGCCATGAGGCCCAGGCCGCCGCCCGCGAAGGTGATCTTGGAGGTCGAGCCGAAGACCAGGGGCCGGTCCGGATGGCCAGCCTGCGCGGCCAGCGCAAGGATGCCGGGTACCGATTCTTCCTGGTCGGTGATGTGGTGCGCGGCGTAGGCGTTGTCCCAGAAGATCCGGAAGTCGGGCGCTGCCGTCGCCATGCGCGCCAGGTGCTCAACGACCTCGGGCGCATAGGTCTCGCCAGTGGGGTTGCTATAGACCGGTACGCACCACATGCCCTTGACTTGCGGGTCGCGCACCAGAGTCTCGACCGCGGCCATGTCAGGCCCGCGCCCCGTCATTGGTACCGGCACCATCTCGATGCCGAAGGCCTCGCAGATGGCGAAGTGCCGGTCATAGCCCGGCACAGGACAGAGGAACTTCGTTCGCTTCGCCTGCCACGGGGCATCGCCGCCGGGCACCCCATGCAGCAGCGCATACACGATCATGTCGTGCATCAGCGAAAGGCTGGAGTTGTTGGCCACCGCGACCTGCTCGGGGGGCGCGTCCAGCATCGCCGCGAACAGGGTGCGTGCCTCGAGCAGGCCCTGAGGACTGCCATAGTAGTTGCGGGCATCGCCTCCCTCCTGGGTGCGATAGCCACCGAGTCCGGGCCATTCGAGCATGGCGTCCGACAGCGCGACCTGCTCGGTGCACGGTTTCCCGCGCGTCATGTCGATGACGACGCGGCGTGCCTTGAAGGCGTCGAAGCGTGCCTGCCAACCCCGGCGTTCACTGGGGGCCGGGGTCAGGGCCGGCGCTGGGGGTGAAAAGGCGCTAGCGGCTTGCTGCATGATGGAACTCCCTGAAACGAAGGCCAGCCGGCCCCACGGCGATCAGATCCAACTCGACGCTCGCGCCCTTGGGAAGCTGATATACGCCCACGGCGGTGCGGGCCGGCTTTCCGAGCGCCCCGAACACCTGGATCAGCAGGTCGGTGGCCGCGTCGGCCACTTCGCTGTGCTGGTCGAACTCCGGCGTGCACTGCACGAAGACCTGGAGCTTGAGTATGCGCTCCACGAGGTCCAGCGAACCCAGGGCCTGCCGCAAGACGCCCAGCGCCCGGAGAGCGCAAAGCTGCGCGGCATGGCGAGCCTGCGCCAGGGGAATGTCGCTGCCGACCCGACCGGTCACAGCCACCTGGTCACCCACGCGGGGCAGTTGCCCACTCACGTACAGCAAACCTCCGTGTGAAGTCAGCAAGTCGTAGTTGGCCGCCGGCGCCAGAGTCTCGGGAATGTCCAAACCAAGCTGGCGCGCGCGCGATTCTGCCGTCGATGCACTCATGGCGGCCCTTCCCCCTTGGAGATTCCAGACTCCAGACACCGCGCGAAAAGCTGCGGATCGACGTTGCCGCCCGAACAGACCACCAGCGCATTGCGGCCCTCAAGTGGCGTCTTGCGCGCCAGAACGGCCGCAAGCGCCGCCGCGCCGCCTGGCTCGAGAACAAGCTTGAGCGTGCTGAAGGCGAAGTACATCGCCGCCAGCGCGTCTGCGTCCGACACGGTCACCCCGGAGGCATCCTGCGCCAGGAGAACAGGCAAGGTGAGCCGGCCGGGCGCGGGAGCGAGCAGCGCATCAAGAACCGAGCCGGTTCGACGTTGATTGGACAATGGCTGGCGCGCCTGAAGCGAACGCCCGGTATCGTCGAAGCCCTCCGGCTCGACCACCACGATCCGCGCACGCGGGCAGGAAGCGCGCACCGCCAGGCTCCAGCCAGCGGCCAAGCCCCCTCCGCTGCAGCAGACCAGCACCGTGTCGATCGGCACGTCCGGTATCTGCCCGAGGGCTTCCAGCGCACCCGTTCCCGCGCCGGCCATGACGAGCGCATCGTCGAATGGCGGCACCAGCGTCAGCCCTTGGGTTTCGACGAGTTGGCGGCCTATGGCTTCGCGGTCGTCGTGCTCGCGGTCATAGAGCAACACGGTCGCACCGCGCTGGCGGCAGCCCTCGATCTTGATGGCTGGCGCATCCGCCGGCATGATGACCACGGCCGGCACGCCCAAGAGACGCCCGGCTTCCGAGACTGCCAAGGCATGGTTTCCCGATGAGTAGGCCACCACACCGCGAGCCCGTTCTGCGGCGGACATCGCCAGCATGCGGTTGCAAGCCCCGCGGAACTTGAAGGAACCACTTCGCTGAAGATTCTCGGCCTTGAGGAAGATTCGCCCACCGGAATGCGCATCCAATTCTCCGGAGCGCAGTAATGGTGTCGTGACGACATGGTCACGAATCCTTTCAGCAGCGCGGAACACGGCATCCACGTCAGCCGCCGACTTCAGCGGCGTATCGACGAACATTGCCGATGTCATTGCACACCTTCCACCGGGGTCGTCACGGCCGCGCGAGGTACCAGCGTGGGCGTGAGCAGTTGCGCGGCCTGCTGCAGCGCTCGCTCATAGCGCGCGCGCTCGGCCACGATCTGTTCGTCGGTCCACTCCCAGAAGCCATGGTTGCTCTTGGTGCCATAACGGCCCGCCGCAACTTTCTCGCGTAGCGTCCGGCTGGGCACGGCGGTGTTGCACAGGCTCGGGTAGATCGAGGAAGCCGCCGCGAGTTGCGTGTCCAGTCCCGCGAACTCCTTCTGCAGGATCGGCCCCGCCGCCACATAGCGAAACCCGAACCCGAAACGTACGGCCGCATCCACGTCTTCGGGCGAAGCCAGTCCGTCGTCGATCACTGCGAAAGCCTCTCGCATGAGCGCATGCTGGATGCGGTTCGCCAGAAAACCCGGTACGTCGCGATTGACACGCACGGGAATACGGCCCACGGCGGCAAAGATCCGGATCAGTTGATGCACCGTTTCATCGCTCGTGAACTCCCCCTTGGCGACCTCCACCAGGGGCACCAGATGGGCCGGCAGAAAGAAGTGGGCATTGGCCATTCGGGCCTTGCTGCCGCATGACGCGGCGATATCCGTGATGCGCATGCCGCTGCTGTTGGACCCAATAGGCACATGGCTGGGCACGCATGCATCAAGCTGACGAAACACCTCCTGCTTGACTTGCAGGTTTTCGGTAACGGTTTCAATCACGACATCGACGCTGGACCAGTCGACTTGCGCGAGCGAGGGACGCAGGTGCAACAACTCGCCGGAAAGCTGTCCGTCCAACTGTGCAACGGACTGCGCGACGTGCGCAGACACCGAGGGCCATTCGTGTGTGGCGGGCGACACTACCTGAGTAGCCCAACCGGCCCTCAGAAAAATGGCGGCGATGTCTCGCCCCATGATGCCGCCGCCAACCACAACCGCGGATCCGTCTTTCATATGCCTCTCTCTTTCTTGCTTGTGGGTTGACTTAACTGTATGCATGAGATACCATACAGTTCTACATTTACGATTAAAGTGTATGCCATCTGTACGCAAACAACAACCCTACAGCAAAAAAGGGACAACCCATTGGCGCGCATCCATCGACGATCTGGGCGGCCCAACCTACCTGCGCATCGTCGAACTGCTGCTGCAGGATGTGCGGGAAGGCCGCTTGAAGACCGGCGACCCGCTGCCCTCGCAGCGGGAGTTGGCAAGACAGCTGGGGATCAATTTCACGACGGTCACTCGCGCCTATGACGAGGCCAAGCGCTTGGGCCTGATTCAGTCCCGTCATGGCCAGGGCACGTTCGTGGCGGGCGAGAAGGAAATCGCGCAGACCGGCGTGGAACCTCGAGCGCCCGGCAAGGCTCAAGAGGCCATCGATCTCACTTCAACCTGGCCACCCAACCTTGAAATCGCGGCGACTTTGGCCACGGAAGTACGGCTCCTTGCCCAAGAGCGGACTTTTGACTTTTTGGCGCGCCGAGGAGGCACGGTGCCCGCCCTGGATCTTGCCGCGGGCGAAGCCTGGCTCCAGCCCCGTTTCGACGCGCCGCTTGCTGGACGCGTGGCAATGGCTGCCGGCACGCGCAACGCGCTGATAGCCTTGTTGTCCAGCCTGGTGGGCACCGGCGGCAGTCTGCTGGTGGAAGCGATGATTTGGCCCACCATCCGTACAGTGGCGGCGCTCCTGGGCATCAAGCTCGTACCGGTGCAACTGGATGAGCAAGGATTGGTGCCGCAGGCACTGGAAAAGGCGGCAGACGCATCCCAGGCGACCGCCTTGTACTGCGTTCCCACCGTACAGAATCCGACCGGCGCCGTGATGGGCCTGGAGAGGCGGCGCGAAATCCTCGCGGTCGCCAAGCGGCGCGGCCTGACCATCATCGAAGACGATGCTTATGGCGGCCTGCAAACAGCGCCACCACCGCTGCTGGGGGCGCTGGCTCCCGATATCACTTACAGCCTGTTCGGCTTGGCCAAGCTGATCTCGCCCAGCTTGCGGATCTCCTACGTCGTGGCGCCCGACCCACAGAAGGCGGGACGCCTGACCGACGTGTTGCGCGCCACGATGCAAACGGCGCCCCCCTTGGAAGCCGCACTGGCCACGCGTTTGATTAACCAAGGGACGCTGGTTGAACTCATAGCCCAGGTCCGCACCGAAGCGCAGGTGCGCCAGACACTGGCGCAGCGGCTGCTGGCCGGACAAGCAGCGGCCATTCCAGAGGAAGGCCTCTTTCTCTGGCTGCCTCTTCCCGGCCAGTGGGACGCGTCCGAATTCGCGGATCGATTACGGCAGGAAGGCGTCCTGGTGGCGCCAGGAAAGATGTTCGCAGTAGATCCGGCACAGGCCCCCAATGCGATACGCATTGCCACCGGCGCAGTCAACACCGCCGAAGAACTGGCCCTCTCGCTTCAGCGCATCCAAAGCCTGCTGAAGCAGAACGCCTCGCTGCTTGGCTCAATCGACTGATTCACTTGGCGCTGCTCAGTGGACACAAAAAAACCCGCAGAGCTAGGCTTTGCGGGTTTCGGGGCAACGCTGGGCATTGCTTGGCATATTCTTGGTGGCCTGGGGCGGAATCGAACCACCGACACGCGGATTTTCAATCCGCTGCTCTACCAACTGAGCTACCAGGCCGTGTCGCAACGAACGCTGCAACGAAGCTTCACCGGCGGCGCTTGAATTACGCGCGTCCCGTAAAGAACGCAGGATATTACACACTTTTTGGACCGTTGGCAA
This sequence comes from Pigmentiphaga sp. H8, assembly GCF_003854895.1. NCBI lineage: Bacteria > Pseudomonadati > Pseudomonadota > Betaproteobacteria > Burkholderiales > Alcaligenaceae > Pigmentiphaga > Pigmentiphaga sp. H8. Next base: position 5,160,842 of record NZ_CP033966.1, read on the forward strand.
AACACCCCGCCCAATCCCCCGGTGCACCCCCTGGCGACCCCACGTCGCACCCCTCCCCCCTCCCTACCCTTTATAATGGCGGGTGGCCCTCCTCATCCGTGGCCTTTTTCCCTCCTGTCTCATGTCCGTCGACGTCCTTACATTCGGCCTGAATCACGTCTCCGCCCCGGTCTCGGTGCGGGAACGGGTGTCGCTGCCGCTGGAGCTGGTCAGCCCGGCGCTGGCGGGGCTGCGGTCGGCGTTCGGCGGCGCGGTGCGCGAGGCGGCCATCCTGTCCACCTGTAATCGCACCGAGATCTACTGTGCGGCCGAACCGGGCGTGGCCGAGCACCTGCCGGCCTGGCTGGCGAGCTATCGGCAGTTCGACGACCGGTCGCTGCAACCCCATCTTTATCGCCACATCCAGCACGACGCCGTCCGGCACGCGTTCCGCGTGGCCAGCGGGCTGGATTCGATGGTGCTGGGCGAGCCGCAAATTCTCGGGCAGATGAAGGACGCCGTGCGCGCCGCCGAGGAAGCCGGGGCGATGGGCACGCTGTTGCACCAGTTGTTCCAGCGCACGTTCTCGGTGGCCAAGGAAGTCCGTTCGCAAACCGCGATCGGCGCGCAGTCGGTGTCGATGGCCGCGGCCGCGGCGCGGCTGGCCGAGCGGGTGTTCGGCGATCTGGCCGAGGTCAATGTGCTGCTGATCGGCGCGGGCGAGATGATCGAGCTCTGTGCGACGCACCTGGCCGCGCATCATCCGAAGAAGATGGTGGTGGCCAATCGCACGGTGGAACGTGCCGAGACGCTGGCCTCGAAGTTCTCGGCCGGCGCGATGCGGCTGTCGGAACTGCCCGAGAAGCTGGCGGATTTCGACGTGGTGGTGTCGAGTACGGCCAGTTCGCTGCCCATCCTGGGGCTGGGCATGGTGGAACGCGCCACCAAGACGCGTCGCCACCGGCCGATGGTGATGATAGACCTGGCGGTGCCGCGCGACATCGAACCCGAGGTCGGCCGGCTGGACGACGTGTATCTGTATTCGGTGGACGATCTGGGCCGGCTGGTGCAGAACGCGTCCGACGCGCGCAAGGCGGCGGTGGTGCAGGCCGAAGCCATCATCGAGACGCGGGTGCAGAATTTCATGCACTGGATGGATACGCGCACGGTGGTGCCGGTCATCCGCGACCTGCACCAGGCGGCCGACGCGATGCGGCAGGCCGAGCTGGATCGCGCCCGCAAGGCGCTGGCCCGAGGCGATGCGCCCGAGCAAGTCCTGGAACAATTGGCGCACGGCCTGACGCAGAAGTACCTGCACGGCCCGCTGTCCGCCCTCAACCATAGCGAAGGCGCCGACCGCCAGCAGCTGCTGGCCTGGTTGCCGCGCCTGTTCTCGTCGCGTTCCGAGCGCAACCATTAGCCTTTCATGAAAGCATCGATGCGGGCCCGGCTCGAGCAGTTGTCTCGACGCCTTGCCGAACTGGACGCGTTGCTCGCGGCGCCTGAAACCGCCAGCGACATGGACACCTTTCGCAAGCTGTCGCGCGAGCGCGCGGAGATCGAGCCGGTCGCCAATGGCTTCAAGCAGTACGAAGGCACCGAGGCGGACATCGAGACGGCCCAGGAGATGCTGGGCGATCCCGACATGAAGGCCATGGCCGAGGAAGAGCTGCGCGCGGGCAGGGAACGGCTGGAAGCGCTTGAGGGCGAGCTGCGCATCCTGCTGCTGCCGCGCGATCCCGACGACAGCCGCAGCCTGTTCCTGGAAGTGCGCGCCGGCACCGGCGGCGACGAGAGCGCGCTGTTCGCGGGCGACCTGCTGCGCATGTACACCCGCTATGCCGAGCGCAATCGCTGGCAGGTGGAAATCATGTCGATGAGCGAGTCGGAGCTGGGCGGCTACAAGGAAGTGATCGCGCGCATCGCGGGGGACGGCGCCTACGGCAAGCTGAAGTTCGAATCGGGCGGGCACCGCGTGCAGCGGGTCCCGGCCACGGAAACGCAGGGCCGCATCCACACGTCGGCGTGCACGGTGGCGATCATGCCGGAAGCGGACGAAGTGGCCGAGGTGCAGATCAATCCCGCCGACCTGCGCATCGATACCTTCCGCGCCAGCGGCGCGGGCGGGCAGCACATCAACAAGACCGATTCGGCGGTGCGCATCACCCACCTGCCCACGGGCATCGTGGTCGAATGCCAGGACGACCGTTCGCAGCACCGCAACCGCGACAAGGCGATGAAGGTGCTGGCGGCCCGGATCAAGGACAAGGAACAACGCGAGCGCCATGCCAAGGAAGCCGCGCACCGCAAGAGCCTGGTCGGCTCGGGCGACCGTTCCGAGCGCATCCGCACCTACAACTTCCCGCAGGGCCGGGTGACCGACCACCGCATCAACCTGACGCTGTACAAGCTGCAGAACGTGCTGGACGGCGACCTGGAAGAGCTGATCTCCGCGCTGGCCTCGGAACACCAGGCCGAGTTGCTGGCCGCGCTGGGCGACGACTGAGCGCCATGGCCACCGCGCGCGAGCTGATCGCCGGCTGCGGCCTGCCGCTGCTGGAGGCCCGCATGCTGCTGGAGCGGGCCCTGGGCGTCGGCCGCGCCTGGCTGATCGCCCACGACGACGAGGCCCTGCCCGAGGATCCGGTCACGCGTTTCCGGGACTGGGCGCGGCGGCGCGGCAATGGCGAGCCCATGGCTTATCTCGTGGGCGAGCGCGAGTTCATGGGCCACGATTTCCAGGTGTCGCCGGCGGTGCTGATTCCCCGCCCCGAAACCGAGCTGCTGGTGGAAACCGCGCTGGAGCACCTGCGCGGCCGGGCCACCCCGCGTGTGCTGGACCTGGGTACCGGCAGCGGCGCCATCGCCGTCTCGATCGCGCTGGCCCGCCCCGACGCGGTGGTCGAGGCCACGGACCTGAGCGCCGACGCGCTGGCGGTGGCCGCCGCCAACGCCCGGCGGCTGGGCGCGGCCGTCGCGTTTCTGCCGGGCGACTGGTACGGGGCCTTGAACGGTGCCGCGCCCGCCCCCACCTATGACGCGATCGTTTCCAATCCGCCCTACATCGCCGCCGCCGATCCGCACCTGTCGCAAGGCGACCTGCGCCATGAACCGCCGCTGGCCCTGACGGACCGGGCCGATGGGCTGGAGGCGCTGCGCGCCATCGTCCGCGGCGCCCCGGCCTGGCTCAAACCGGGCGGCGCGCTGTGGATGGAGCATGGCTGGGACCAGGCCGGCCAGGTGCGGGACTTGCTGGACGCCGCCGGATTCGTCCGCGTCGAAAGCCGCCGCGACCTGGCCGGCATCGAGCGGATTTCCGGCGGATACCTATAATCGACATCATCACCTTTCACTCTGTACGAGGATCGCCATGAGCGACGTGCAAGATTTCATCCGGCAGACCGTTACCGACAACCCTGTCGTGCTGTTCATGAAGGGCACCGCCCAGTTCCCGCAATGCGGCTTCTCGGGGCGCGCCATCCAGCTGCTCAAGGCCAACGGCGTGCGCCAGCTGGCCACCGTGAACGTGCTGGAAGACGACGCGGTGCGCCAGGGCATCAAGGAATATTCCAACTGGCCCACCATCCCGCAGCTCTACATCAAGGGCGAGTTCATCGGCGGCTCGGACATCCTGGCCGAGCTGCACGAAAGCGGCGAGCTCAAGCAGTTGCTGGCGGACGCCGGCGTCGTGGCCTGAGCAGGAACCGGCCGGGCCATGCGGATCTATCTTGCCGGGCCGGACGTGTTCCGGCCCGACGCCCGCGCCCATGGCCAACGGCTGAAGGCTTCCTGCGCCCGGCACGGCTACGAGGGCCTGTTCCCCCTGGATGAGCCGGCGCCGCACGCCGCGCCCCAGGACATCGCGCGAAGCATCTACCAGGCCAACCTGGCGCTGCTGGAGCGGGCCGACGTGGTCATGGCCAACCTGGCGCCCTTCCGCGGGCAGGAGCCGGACTCGGGCACCGCGTTCGAGATCGGCTATGCCGCCGCGCGGGGCAAGCCCGTCTGGGGCTACGCCGACGATACGCGGCCGATGGCGCGGCGCATCGCCACCGGCACGGACGCCGCAGGCAACCCGGTGGACGGCCAAGGCCATCTGGTCGAGAATTTCGAACTGGGCCTGAACCTGATGCTGGCCTGCAGCGTCACCCTGGTCCAGGGCGGCCCCGACGACTGCCTGCAAGCCATCGCCGCGGCGCACGCGGCCTCTCCCTCCCACCAGGAGTCATCATGAATCTCACGCGCAACGCGCTCGCGGCCGTGGCGCTGACCGCCGCGCTCCATGCTCCGGGCCATGCCGCCGACGCGGCCGCCATCGAGACCGAGACGCAGATGCTCAAGACGCTGCTGACCGCCATCGAGGGCGGCAACTACCAGCAGTTCGTCGCCTCGGGCAGCACCGATTTCGCCAAGCTGGACCGGGCCCAGTTCGACGCCGTGGCCACGCAGCTGGGACCGCGCCTGCACGCCGGCTACCAGGTGCAGCGCCTGGGCGACTACCGGCAGCAGTCCTACGAGTTCTCGCTGTGGAAGATCACGTTCAAGGACGGCGGCGACGACCTGGTCGGCACGCTCAACCTGCAGGGCGGCAAGGTCGGCGGCTTCGTGCTGCGCTGATCAGGCCCGCCTGGGCGCGGCCGCGGGCAGCCGCCGCACCCAGAACGCATACAGGGACAGGGCCGACAGCGTGCACACGGCCATGATGCCGGTAATGGCCCGCGCGCTGTGGCCGTCATAGAGCAGGGTCACGAGCGACCCCGACAGCGCGCCCACCGCCATCATCACGCAACTGACCACGGCCGAGGCCATGCCGGCCACCTCGGGCAGGGGCTCCACCGCCGCGTGCGAGGCATTCGGCGCGATCATGCCGAACGAGAAGGTGTTCAGCATCAGGAGCGGCACCAGCGACCACGCCGACAAGGCATCGGCGAACCCCAGCACCGCCAGCGCCACGCTGGTCGAACTCGACAGGACCAGTCCGGTCCACAAGAGCTTGTGGGGCGCGATGCCGCGCGCGTTCAGGCGGCCGTTGATGAGCGAGGCCGCCATGATGCCGAAGGCCGTCATCGCGAACACGACGCCGAAGGCCTGCGGCGACATGCCCAGCAACTGCATCATCAACAGCGGCGACCCGGTGATGTAGGCGAACTGGCAGCCGAAGGTCAGCGCGTTGACCAGGGTGTTGCCCAGCAGGATGGGATTGCCCAGCACCCGCGCATAGGTGCGCAGCAGCGCGCCCACCGAGATGCGCACGGGCTCGGCGCCGGCGGGCCGGGTCTCGGCCATGCCCAGGTACACCGCCAGGGTCGTCGCCACGCCCGCCAGGGCCATCACCCAGTAGATCGAACGCCAGCCGGCGAAGTACATGACCCAGCTGCCCAAGGTAGGCGCGATCATGGGCGCAACGATGCGCATGCTGGCGACGTACGACAGCCGGGCGCGCGCGACGTGGCCCTGGAACAGGTCGCGCACGATGGTCAGCGCCATGACCGAGCCGGCGCCCGCCCCCACCCCTTGCAGCACGCGGAACACCAGCAGCGAAGCCAGGCTGGGCGCCAGCGCACACGCCGCGCTGGCCAGCGAGAACAGCACGCCGCCGAACAGCACGATGGGACGCCGGCCGTAGCGGTCGGCCAACGGACCATAGGCCAGCGGCGCGATGGCGAAGCCGGCCAGGAACAGGCTCAGGGTCAGGGCGGCGCTGGAGGGAGGAACGTGCAGGTCCAGGCCGATGGCCGCCAGGGCGGGCAGTGCCATGTCGGTGGAGAGCGCCGGCAACGCGGACAATGAGGCCAGAAGCAGGACGAATGCCGCGGAGTCGGGACGTATGCGCATGGCCGGCAGTTTACCGCCTTTGCCCCGGCCGGCCCGGCCCCTGGCTGGAGCCGGACCGTGGCCCGCATCAGAACGTGATGTTGGCGGCCAGCCAGAACGTGCGGCCCGGCTGGATGGTGCCCCGGGTCGATTGCGAGGAATGGATGTACTCGTTCAGGTACACCGTGTCGCCCGCGCCGTTCACGTAGGACTTGAACTTCATGAAGTCCTTGTCCAGCAGGTTGTAGACGGTGCCGGTCAGGGTCACCGTTTTCGAGACCTTGTAGGACCCGCCCAGGTGCAGCAGCGAATAGGCCTTCAGGTCACCCACCGCCTGCTGGGCCCGCAGGTTGTCGCCGGTAAGCGAACCCGGATCGCCGTCGAAACGGCGGCTCTTGCCGCGGAACTCGGCGCGCAGCCACATGGCGAACTTGTCGGTGGCCTGCCAGCGCAGGTTGGCGTTGGCCATGTGCTTGGGCGTGTCGGCCAGCTTGCCGCCGTAGACACCGCCATTCTTCACCTCGCTGTCGGTGAAGGTGTAGTTCAGCGCCAGCGTCCAGCGCGGGGCCAGCGGCACGCGGGTGCCCAGTTCCAGGCCGCGCGTGGTGGCCTGCTCCAGGTTGACCTGCTGGCCGAACTCGGCCTGGGTCGGCAGCGCGCCGATCGAGATGCAGCCCGGCTGGTTGGGGTTGGCCGCGTAGTCGCAGTTGGGTATGCCCTTGGCCGCGGCGGAGATCTTGTCCTTGAAGCGGTTGTGGAACAGCGTCGCGTTGGCGGTCAGGCCGGCCAGGTTGTCGTAGTTGACGCCGAATTCCGTGCTGGTGCTGACCTCGGGCTTGAGGTTGGGGTTGCCGATGGTGAGCGTGCGGCCCTGGCCGCTGATGCCGTTGATGCCGTCATGCAGCTGGTTCAGGCGCGGCGTGCGGTAGCCGCGGCTGACGCCGCCCTTGACCGTCCAGTTGGGCGTGGTGTTCCACACCAGGTAGCCGCGCGGGCTGAAATGGCCGCCGAAGGCGTCGTGGTGGTCGTAGCGCACGCCGGTGGTCAGCGCCAGGTCCTCGCGCAGGCGCCATTCGTCTTCGGCGAACAGCGACTTGGTGGCCTGCTTGTAGCGCTTGGTGGCCAGGCCGTCCGTCATCTCGGCGTCCCAGTACTGGCCGCCCACGGTCAGCATGTGCGAGTCGCCGATGGCCTTGACCAGCTTGGTGTCCAGCACGATGTTGGTGGTTTCCAGCTTGCGGGGCGCCCCCGGCACCAGCACCGCCGCCAGCGGCGAATTGGCCGCGATGTTGGGCACCGTGCGGCCCAGCGTCTCGGTGTTGTTGACCATGAGGCTCGATTGCACGGTGCCGAACTCGAACCGGCTGATGTGGCCGACGGCCACCTGGTCGCGGTTGAAGCGCAGGTCGCGGCTATAGCCGTTGTAGGTGTTGGTGGACGGGTCGTCCAGCGTGCCGAGCTGGCTCTCGTCGTTGTTGTACCACTGGCGGGAACGGTCGACGTCCAGCCAGAAGTCGTGCTGCTTGTTCGGCGTTAGCGTGAGCTTGGCGCCGGCCGTGTAGATCCGCGACTCCACCGGCGCCGGACCGCGCTTGCTGATGCTGCCGGTGCCCTCGGGCAGGTCGATGTCGGTCGCGCCGCGGTTGAAGATGCCGCCGCGCACGGCCAGGCCCAGCACTTCAGGCACCAGCGGGCCGCTCAGGTAGAAGTTCGCGTTGGAGGTATCGCCGAAGTCGCTGTTCTGCGGGATGCCCTTGTCGAAGGTGACCGAACCGCCCCAGGCCGTGGCGACCTTCTTGGTGATGATGTTGACCACCCCGCCCATGGCGTCCGAGCCGTAAAGCGTGGACATGGGCCCGCGGATGACCTCGATGCGCTCGATGGCCGAGAGCGGCGGCATGAAGCTGGTGCTGGTCTCGCCGAAGCCGTTGGGTGTGACGTCGCCGGCGGCATTCTGGCGCCGGCCATCGATCAGGATCAGCGTGTAGTCGCTGGGCAGGCCGCGGATACTGATGTTCAGGCCGCCGGTCTTGCCGGTGTTGCCCCGCACGTCCACCCCTTCGACCTCGCTCAGGGCCTCCGCCAGGTTGTTGTAGCGCTTCTCCTGCAGGGCTTCCTGCCCGATCACGGTGATGCTGGCGGGAGCGTTCTTGATTTCCTGTTCATATCCCGTCGCGGTCACGACGATGGGCGCGAGTTCGGTCGTGGGTTCCTGCGCCAGGACCTTGCCGGAGGCGAGCGCGGCAAGGACGGCAAGATGGGACGTGGAAAGCAGGAAAGGAACGCCCCGGTTGGCTAAAGCCATTCTTGAAATTCTCCAGGTGAAGGGGGAGATCCGACCCAGGCGCCGCAGAACGCCTTGGACGAACCTGACAAAAAGCTGACTTACAACAAGCTGAAACACACGAATAGTAATCATTCTTATCATCATTTGTCGAATCGAGGCCCCGCCTCGTTTCTGGGCACTTCTGTGGTGCATCGCACAAGATTGGGGTGCGCACCGGGCGCCATTCGCGGATTTCCCTGGCGTACGAGTGGTGGCACGCCTATTGCTTGATCGATGTACCGGCCAATGAGGGCCGGCAGACAACTCAGCGGTAGGAACAACGGCGTTCCGCAGCGACCAGGCACGGCCTTGTTCGCGCGGAACGCTTTTTTGCCTGGAGCGCCGGATGAAACCCACCCCTACGCATGACCCTTCCCCCGTAGCCGCCACGCCCGATGGCGGGCGGCGCAGGCTGCTGGCCGCCGGAGCCACCACGGGCCTCATGAGCCTGGTCGATCCGCTGGTACGCGCCGGCGCCTGGGCGGCGGGCTCGGACGCGCCGGAGAAGGCCGAGGTCAGGATCGGCTTCATCCCGCTGACCGACTGCGCCTCGGTGGTGATGGCGTCGACGCTGGGCCTGGACAAGAAGTACGGCGTGAAGATCACGCCGGTGAAGGAAGCATCGTGGCCCGGCGTGCGGGACAAGCTGATCAACGGCGAACTGGACCTGGCCCACGTGCTGTACGGCCTGGTCTACGGCGTGCAGCTGGGCATAGGCGGCCCGCGCAAGGACATGGCCGTGCTGATGAGCCTGAACAACAACGGCCAGGCCATCACCATCTCGAACAAGCTTCGGGACAAGGGCGCCCGCGACGGCGCCTCGCTGGCGAAGCTGATGAAGAGCGAGAAGGCCGAATACACCTTCGCGCAGACTTTTCCGACCGGCACGCATGCGATGTGGATCTACTACTGGCTGGCCGCCTACGGCATCAACCCCATGCGCGACGCCAAGGTGATCACCGTGCCGCCGCCGCAAATGGTGGCGAACATGCGGGTGGGCAACATGGACGGCTTCTGCGTGGGCGAACCCTGGAATGCGCGGGCCATCATCGACAGGATCGGCTTCACCGCCACCACCACGCAGGGCATCTGGACCGACCATCCCGAGAAAGTCCTGGGCACGACCGCGGAGTTCGTGCAGCGCTATCCGAACACCGCGCGCGCCGTGACGGCGGCGGTGCTGGAGGCGGGCAAGTTCATCGACGCCTCGGCCTCCAACCGCCGCAAGACGGCCGAGACCATCGCCGCCAAATCCTATGTGAACACCGACGTGGACGTGATCCTGGACCGCATGCTGGGACGCTACTCGGACGGGCTGGGCAAGACCTGGGACGACCCCGACGCCATGAAATTCTTCAACGACGGCGCCGCCAACTTCCCCTACCTGTCGGACGGCATGTGGTTCCTGACCCAGCACAAGCGCTGGGGCCTGCTCAAGAGCCATCCCGACTATCTCGCGACGGCGCGGCAAGTCAATCGCATCGACGTCTACAAACAGGCGGCGAGCGCGGCCGGCGTCTCGCTGCCCAAGTCCGAAATGCGTTCGTCCAAGCTGGTCGACGGGGTCGTCTGGGACGGGAAGAATCCCGCCGCCTATGCCGACGGCTTCAAGATCAACGCGGCCTGAGCGCCGCCCCGGGAGCCCCGCCATGACCGCCACGGCACGTACCCTTTCCCCCGACCCCGCCGCCGCCCCGCCCGTCGCCGAGGTCATCGACCTGCATGCGGCGGTGCCGCCGGCCGCCGCGATGCCACCCCGCCCGCCCCTGCTCGCCCGCGTCGACTGGCGCAGCGTCTGGGAAACCCTGGTCAGGACGGTGGCCGGCCCCTGCCTGGGCTTCGCCCTGCTGATCCTGGTCTGGCAACTGGTGTCCAACGCCATCCCCGAGATCCCCACCCCCGCCGTGACGGGCAAGGCGGCGCTGGCGCTGTTCTCCGATCCGTTCTACGACAACGGCCCGAACGACCAGGGCATAGGCTGGAACCTGCTGTCGTCGCTGCGCCGCGTGGCCATCGGCTTCGGCCTGGCGGCGCTGGTCGGCATCCCCGCCGGCTTCATCATCGGCCGCTTCGCCGCGGTCAGCGCCGTGGTCTCGCCCCTGGTCAGCCTGCTGCGCCCGGTATCGCCGCTGGCGTGGCTGCCGCTGGGCCTGCTGCTGTTCAAGGCGGCCAACCTGGCCGCCATCTGGGCCATCTTCATCTGCTCCATCTGGCCGATGATCATCAACACCGCCGTCGGCGTGACGCGCGTGCCGCAGGACTACATGAACGTGGCGCGGGTGCTGAAGCTGTCGGAATGGAAGGTGATGACCCGCGTGCTGCTTCCCGCCGTGCTGCCCTACATGCTGACGGGCGTGCGGCTGTCCATCAGCACCGCCTGGCTGGTGATCGTCGCCGCGGAAATGCTGACCGGCGGCGTGGGCATCGGCTTCTGGCTGTGGGACGAATGGAACAACCTCAAGGTCGAGCACATCGTGATCGCCATCTTCGTGATCGGCATCGTCGGCCTGGTGCTGGAAGCCCTGCTGACGCAACTGGTCAAGCGCTTCACCTACGCCGACTGACATCCCAAGGAAATCGCCATGGACAAGTTCCTCAGCATCGAAAACGTGGGCCAGGTCTTCAAGACCCGCAAGGGCAGCTTCGTGGCCCTGCGCGACATCGACCTGACCGTCGCCAAGGGCGAGTTCATTTCCCTGATCGGCCATTCGGGCTGCGGCAAGTCGACGCTGCTCAATCTGGTGGCGGGCCTGACGCGGCCGACCTCCGGCGCGCTGATCTGCGCGGGGCGAGAGATCGACGGCCCCGGCCCCGAGCGCGCGGTGGTGTTCCAGAACCATTCGCTGCTGCCCTGGCTGAGCTGCTACAAGAACATCCACCTGGGCGTGGAACGGGTGTTCGGCGCCACCGAAAGCAAGGCCCGGCTGCGCGAACGCACGCTGGCCGCGCTGCAGCTGGTCGGCCTGGCGCACGCCGAGCACAAACTGCCGCACGAGATCTCGGGCGGCATGAAACAGCGCGTGGGCATCGCCCGCGCGCTGGCGATCGAACCCGACGTGCTGCTGATGGACGAGCCCTTCGGCGCGCTGGATGCGCTGACCCGCGCGCACCTGCAGGACGAGCTGCTGGAGATCGTGGCCAAGACGGGCAGCACGGTGATCATGGTCACCCACGACGTGGACGAGGCGGTGCTGCTGTCGGACCGCATCGTGATGCTGACCAACGGTCCGGCCGCCACCGTGGGCGAGATCCTGGACGTGCGCCTGCCCCGGCCGCGCAGCCGGGTCGAACTGGCCGACGACGAGCATTACCATGCCTGCCGCACGGCCGTCATCGACTTCCTGTACCGCAAGCAGAGCCATCCCGCGCGCGAGGCGGCCTGACCGTCTTCCCATGCCCCGAGTCCTGCTGGTCAACGACACCGACAAGCCCATCGCCGAACTGCGCGAGGCCTTGCAGCGGGCCGGCTACGAGATCCTGGCCGACGTCGCGCATGCCCGCGCGCTGCTGCACGCGGTCGAGACCCAGCGGCCGGACGTGATCCTGATCGATACCGAGTCGCCCACCCGCGACACGCTGGAACAACTGGCGGTCATGAACGCCGCGGCGCCACGGCCGGTGGTCATGTTCTCGGACACCGCCGACCAGTCCGTCATCCGGGCCGCGGTGCGCGCCGGGGTCACGACCTACGTGGTCGACGGGATGGCGCCCGCGAAGCTGGCGCCCATCCTGGAAGTGGCCTGTGCCCGCTTCGACGAGGAAGACAAGCTGCGGCGGCGCCTGGCCGAGGTCGAGCAGCAACTGGCCGACCGCAAGGACATCGACCGCGCCAAGGGGTGGCTGATGGACAGGCACGGGCTGAGCGAAGCCGAGGCGTTCGAGCTGCTGCGCGGCCAGGCCATGAAACAAGGCGTCAGGCTGGGCGACGTCGCGCGGCAGCTGCTGTCGATGCCGGGCCAGGCGGGCCCATGAACGGAGCTACCACCATGTCCTCTCCTCCAACGCCGCAGGCGGGCCACGTGATCGCGGGGTCCGACGCGCCCGAGAAACCCCAGCTACGCGTGGGCTTCATCGCGCTGACCGATTGCGCGCCGCTGGTCATCGCGGTGGCGCGAGGCTACGACCGCAAGTACGGGCTGGAGATCGTCCTGCAACGGCAGCCTTCGTGGGCGGCAGTGCGCGACAGGCTGCTGTCGGGCGACCTGGACGCCTCGCACGCGCTGTACGGACTGGGATATGGCATCCAGCTGGGATTGGGCGGTCCGCAGCGCGACATGGCGATGCTGATGTCGCTGAACCAGGGCGGACAGGCCATCACGCTGTCGCGTGCGCTGGGTTCCCAGGCGCGCAGCGGCGCGGCGCTGGCCCGCGTCATCCATGGGTCGCCCGAGCGTCCGACCTTCGCCCATACCTTTCCGACCGGTTCCCACGCCATGCTGCTGTACTACTGGCTGGCCGCGCACGGCATCCATCCGCTGCATGACGTGCGCAGCACCGTCATCCCGCCGCCCCAGATGGCCGAGGCGCTGCGGCGCGGCGACGTGGACGGCTATTGCGTGGGCGAGCCCTGGAACGCACTGGCGCAGAGCGAGGGCAAGGGCATCACCGTCGCGCTGACTTCCGAAGTGTGGCCCAACCATCCCGAGAAGGTGCTGGCCTGCACCCGGGACTTCGCCGATCGCCATCCGAACACGGCGCGGGCCCTGATCATGGCGCTGCTCGAAGCGTGCCGCTACCTGGACGTGCCCGCCCACCGGGAGGAAGCGGCCTCGTGGCTGGCGCTGCCCGATTTCGTCGACGCGCCGCGCGACGTGATCGCTTCGCGCCTGCTGCCGGAGAAGGCCATGGACAGCAGCGCGCCGGGCATACGCTTCTTCGCCGACGGCGAAGCGAATTTTCCGTATCTGTCGGACGGCATGTGGATGGCCACCCAGTACCGGCGGTGGGGCATGCTGCGCGAGGACCCGGACTACCTGCGCGTCGCGCAGTCCATCAACCGCCTGGACCTGTATCGCGAGGCGGCCGCGCAACTGGGCGTGGCGGTACCCGTCTCCACCATGCGTTCGAGCCGGCTCATCGACGGCCGGACCTGGGACGGGGGCCATGCCGCGGGCTACGCGCGCGGCTTCGATATCCGGGCCTGACGCCGCCGACCCCGCGCGCGGGATCGGGCATGGGCCGCCCCGCCAGGGTGCGGCCCATGCCCGGCATGCACAAGGCCGGTGCACCGCGCCAGGCCCGCTTCCCCCATCCATCCTGCATCCCGCCCGCATACACCGGGCATCCCTGCTCTTGCGCCGGGCCGGCACGCCCCTTGCTTAATACCGGATACGGCCGCTTGCGCGGCCCGAACCCGGACAACGGCGTCCCCTCGCAGCCCCGCTGCGGCGGGACGCCGTTGTCGCTTCCGGAACAGTCTGACCGAGTCGAACATGATGAACAGAGCGAAACTGGTTGTGGTGGGCAACGGCATGGCGGGCATACGCACGCTGGAAGAGCTGCTGGCGCTGGCGCCCGACCGCTACAACATCACGGTCTTCGGCGCCGAGCCGCACCCGAACTACAACCGCATCCTGCTGTCGCCGGTCCTGGCCGGCGAGCAGGATTTCCAGGACATCGTGCTCAACCCCTTGTCCTGGTACGAGCAGCACGGCATCGCCCTGCGCACCGGCACACCGGTCGCGCGCATCGACAGGCGGCGCCGCGTGGTGGTGGCGGCCGACGGCACCGAGGCACCCTATGACCGCCTGCTGCTGGCCACCGGATCCACCCCCTTCATCCTGCCGATCCCGGGCAAGGACCTGGACGGGGTCATCACCTATCGCGACATCCACGACACGCAGAAGATGATCGCGGCGGCCCGCACCCAGCGACGCGCGGTCGTCATCGGCGGCGGCCTGCTGGGCCTGGAGGCGGCCAACGGCCTGAAGCTGCGCGGCATGGACGTAAGCGTGGTGCATCTGGGCGAGTGGCTGCTGGAGCGCCAGCTCGACCGCACGGCGGGCAAGATGCTGGAGGCCTCGCTGGCCGATCGCGGACTGGATTTCCTGCTGGGCCGCTCGACCAGCGAGATCCTGGGCGACGAGGCCGGCCGCGTGCGCGGCGTGCGTTTCAAGGACGGCTCGGAAATCGACACCGACCTGGTGGTGATGGCCGTGGGCATCCGGCCCAACACGGCGCTGGCCGAGGCCGCCGGCCTGCACTGCCGCCACGGCGTCGTCGTCAACGACGTGCTGCAGACCTTCGATCCGCGCATCTACGCCGTGGGCGAATGCGTCAATCATCGCGGCACCGCCTATGGCCTGGTGGCGCCGCTGTTCGAGATGGCCAAGGTGGCCGCCAACCACCTGGCCGAGCTGGGCTACGGCGCGTACAAGGGCTCGGTGCTGTCGACCAAGCTCAAGGTCACGGGCATAGACCTGTTCTCGGCCGGCGACTTCACCGGCGGCACCGACACCGAGGACATCGTGCTGTCCGACCCGGCCGGCGGCGTCTACAAGCGGCTGGTCATCAAGGACGACAAGCTGGTGGGCGCCTGCCTGTACGGCGATACGGTGGACGGCGCATGGTACTTCAAGCTCTTGCGGGACGGCCGGGCCATCGGCGAACTGCGCGATCGCCTGATGTTCGGCGAATCGAGCGTGGGCGACGCCGGCGTGCAGGGGCAGAGCCGCGCGGCCGCCATGCAGGACGCCGACGAGGTGTGCGGCTGCAACGGCGTCTGCAAGGGCACCATCGTGCGCGCCATCCAGGACCAGGGCCTGTTCACCGTGGACGACGTCAAGAAACACACCAAGGCCGCCAGTTCCTGCGGCTCGTGCACCGGCCTGGTGGAACAGATCCTGATGAACACGCTGGGCTCCAATTTCCAGGAAGCGCCCAAGACCAAGGCCGTGTGCGGCTGTACCGACCACAGCCACGCGGCGCTGCGCCAGGCCATACGCGAACACCGGCTGCTGAGCCACGCCCAGGTCCACGACTTCATGGACTGGCGCACGCCCAACGGCTGCAGCACCTGCCGGCCCGCGATCAACTACTACCTGGTTTCGACCTGGCCGCACGAGGCGGTGGACGACCCGCAAAGCCGCTTCATCAACGAACGCGCGCACGCCAACATCCAGAAGGACGGCACGTTCTCGGTGGTGCCGCAGATGAAAGGCGGCGTGACCAACGCCGCCGAGCTGCGCCGCATCGCCGACGTGGCGGACAAGTACGCCATTCCCATGGTCAAGGTCACGGGCGGACAGCGCATCGACCTGCTGGGCGTGAAGAAGGAAGACCTGGTGTCCGTCTGGCGCGACCTGGGCATGAACTCCGGCCATGCCTACGGCAAGTCCATCCGTACCGTGAAGACCTGCGTGGGCATGGAGTTCTGCCGCTTCGGCACGCAGAACAGCACGCAGATGGGCATCGAACTGGAGACCATGCTGGCCAACATGTGGAGCCCCCACAAGGTCAAGCTGGCGGTTTCGGGCTGCCCGCGCAACTGCGCCGAATCGGGCATCAAGGACGTGGGCGTGATCGCGGTCGACAGCGGCTGGGAGATCTACGTGGGCGGCAACGGCGGCATCAAGACCGAGGTGGCGCAGTTCCTGGCCAAGGTCCGGACGCCGGAGGAGGTCAAGGAATATGCCGGCGCCTTCCTGCAGCTCTACCGGGAGGAGGCCTGGTACCTGGACCGGACCGTGCACTACATCGAGCGCGTGGGCCTGGACTACATCAAGCGCCGGATCGTCGAGGACGCCGAGGGCCGGCGCGCGCTGCACGAGCGCTTGCTGCATGCCTTGCAGGGCCTGCGCGACCCCTGGGCCGAACGGGTGGACGGCAAGGCCGCCCGCGAATACATCCCCCTGAAACTGGTCTCCGAGGAAATCGCATGATGAACGCCAACGCCGCCCCCCCCTGGATACGCCTGTGCCGGGTCGACGACATCCCGCGCCTGGGCAGCCGCGTCGTCGAGCGCGCGGAGGGCAACCTGGCGGTGTTCCGCACCGCCCAGGACAAGGTCTTCGCGCTGCTGGACCGCTGTCCCCACAAGGCCGGGCCGCTGTCGCAAGGCATCGTGCACGGCGAATCGGTGACCTGCCCGCTGCACGGCTGGCAGCTCGGGCTGGAAGACGGCCGCGCCCGGGCTCCCGACGAGGGATGCGCGCGGCGCTTCCCCGTGCGCGTGGACGAGGGCGTGGTGTACCTGGGCCTGGATTGAGGACGGGAGGACGTCATGGACGAGCCACGAACCACCGCATCGACCTGCTGCTACTGCGGCGTGGGCTGCGGCGTCCTGATCGACAGCGAGGGCGGCCGCATCACGGGCGTGCGCGGCGACCCCGATCACCCCGCCAATGCCGGCAGGCTGTGCTCGAAGGGCTTGTCGCTGGCGCAGACCGCGCACAGCGATGCCGGCCGCGCGCTGCGTCCGGCCTGGCGGCCGCGGCGCGATGCGCCGCTCGCGCCGGTCGATTGGGATACCGCGCTGGACCACGTGGCCACCCGGCTGGCCGACGTCGTGCGGCGGTACGGCCCCGATGCCGTGGCCTTCTATGTATCCGGGCAGTTGCTGACCGAGGACTACTACGTCTTCAACAAGCTGGCCAAGGGATTGGTCGGCACCAACAACATCGACACCAACTCGCGCCTGTGCATGTCCAGCGCCGTGACCGGGTACAAGCTGTCGCTGGGCGCGGACGGGCCGCCCACCTGCTACGAGGACCTGGATCACGCGCACACGGTGCTGATCGCCGGCAGCAACATGGCCTATGCGCATCCCGTGCTGTATCGCCGGCTGGAAGCCGCGCGCGAGGCGCGGCCCGGCACGCGCTGGATCGTCGTGGACCCGCGGCGCACCGACACCGCGGCGATGGCCGACCTGCACCTGCCGATCCAGCCGGGCACCGACGTCGCGCTGTTCAACGGCATGCTGCACCACCTGATCTGGGAAGGCTGGCTGGACGCCGCGCACATCGCGGACAGCACCGAAGGCTTCGACGCCGTCAAGCGCCTGGTGCGCGACACGCCCCCGTCGGTGGCCGCGGCCTTGTGCGGCATCCGCGAACGCGACCTGTGCCAGGCGGCGGAGTGGTTCGCCCGCAGTCCGGCCACGCTGTCGCTGTACTGCATGGGCCTGAACCAGTCCAGCCATGGCACGGACAAGAACCTGGCCCTGATCAACCTGCATCTGGCCACCGGCCAGATCGGCCGCGCGGGCGCGGGCCCCTTTTCGCTGACCGGCCAGCCCAACGCCATGGGCGGCCGCGAGGTCGGGGGCATGGCCACCATGCTGGCCGCCCATCGGGACATCGCCAGCAAGACGGACCGGGCCGAAGTGGCCGCCTTCTGGGGCGTGGACGCCGTTTCCGACCGGCCGGGCCTGGCCGCCGTGGACATGTTCCAGGCCCTGGAGACCGGCAAGGTCAAGGCGATATGGATAGCCTGCACCAACCCGGCCCATTCCCTGCCGGATCTCGCCGCCGTGCGCCGCGCGCTGCGCCAGGCCGAGCTGGTGGTGGTGCAGGAAGCTTATGCCGACACCGACACCGTGGCCTACGCCGACGTGCTGCTACCGGCCTCCAGCTGGGGCGAGAAGGATGGCACCGTGACCAATTCGGAACGTCGCATCTCGCGCGTGCGGCCCGCCGTGGCGCCTCCGGGCGAAGCCCTTGCCGACTGGCGCATCGCGGCCGAGGTCGGGCGGCGCATGCAGGCGCTGCTCCGCCCAGACGCGCCGGACCTGTTCCCCTACCAGGCGCCGCGCGAGATCTTCGACGAACACCGGGCACTGACCCGCGGCCGCGACCTGGACATCGGCGGCCTGGACTACGATCTGCTCGAGGCGTGCGGCCCCCAGCAATGGCCCTTCCTTCCCGGCCGGCAAGCGGGCCTCGCGCGCCGCTACACCGATGGCCGCTATGCGACCGGATCCGGCCGCGCGCGCTTCCAACCGGTTTCCTACCGGCCCGTGGCGGTGGCGACCAGCGCGCGCCATCCTTTCCACCTGACGACGGGCCGGCTGCGCGACCAATGGCACGGCATGAGCCGCACCGGCCGCCTGGCCCAGGCGTTCTCGCACGCGCCCGACCCCACGCTGGACATGCATCCGGCCGACGCCGTCCGGCGCGGGCTGTCCGACGGCGACCTGGTGCGCGTGGCCAGCCGCGACGGCGCGATGGTGCTGCCGCTGCGGCTGACGGACGACCTGCCGCCGGGCAGCCTGTTCGCGGCCATGCATTGGAACGCACAGTTCCTGAACAGCGGCGGCATCAACGAAGTCTGCAATGCCGCCGTGGACGACAAATCCTTCCAGCCCGAGCTCAAGCACAGCGCGGTCCGGGTCGAGAAGGCGGACCTGGGATGGAGGATACGCGCCGCGATCGAGGCCACGGACCAGGAAGACGCGCTGCGGCTGCGCGCCGCCCTGCAGCCCCTGCTGGCGCCGTGCGGCTATGCGGCGCTGGGTTTGCGCGGCGACGCCGCGCGCTCCGTACTCGCGCTGACCGCCGCGATGGCGGCTCCGGACGAAGCCTGGCTGAACGCGCTGGCCGGCGCGCTAGGTATGGGCGCGAGTCCCGACGTCCTGGAGTACCGCGACCGTGGCCAGGGCGTGCGCAAATGCGCGCGCTGGGAAACCGGCCGGCTGCGCGCCTTCCTGTTGGCCGGCGACGCCAGTCACGCGGAACCGCTGATCGAGCGCCTGCTGTCCGACGCGCCGTGGAGCGGCTCGCGCCTGCGGGTGTTCACCCCGGACGGCAGCGCCCCCGCGCGTGACCGCACGATCTGCCAATGCAAGGGCGTGCCGGAATCGGCCATTGCCGCCGCCATCGCGCGCGGCGCCGACGTCGCGGCGCTGAAAACCACGCTGGGCTGCGGGACCGTGTGCGGATCCTGCGTGCCGGAACTGTCCCGCCTGTGCGGGACCTCGCGGATGTCGGCATGACTCCGCATCGACGAGGACGATGACATGAAGCCAGGACGAGTGATCCTGATGGGCGCCGGCCCCGGCGACCCCGACCTGTTGACCCGCAAGGCGGTGCGCGCCCTGCTGTCGGCCGAGGTGCTGCTGCTGGACGAACTGGTGCCGCCCGACATCGCCGAACTCGCGCCGCGGGCACGCGTGCTGCGCGTGGGCAAGCGCGGCGGCTGCCGCTCCACGCCCCAGCCCTTCATCCAGCGGCTGATGCGCCGCTACGCGCTGCAAGGCCGGACGGTGGTCCGCGTCAAGGGTGGCGAAGCCCTGATGTTCGGGCGCGCGGGCGAGGAAATCGCCTTCCTGGAAGCCGCCGGCATCGAGGTCGAACTGGTGAACGGCATCAGTTCCGGCATGGCGGCCGCCGCGGCGCTGGGCATCTCGCTCACGCACCGGGACCACTGCCACGGCGTGAGCTTCGTCACCGCCCACACGCAGGACGGCTTGCCGCCGGACTGGCAGGCATTGGCGCGCAGCCGGACCACGCTGGTCATCTACATGGGCATGCGGCGCATCGAGGAAGTAACGGCCAGCCTGCTGGCGCACCTGCCGCCAAGCACGCCGGCAGCGGTGGTGCAGTGGGCCTCGACGCCACGCGAGACCAGGCTGGTTACCCGGCTGGGCCGGCTCGCGGACGATGCGCGCGAAGCAGGCTTGGGCAGTCCGGCGATAATCCTCGTCGGGGATGCGATCGGGTTGGCTCGCACCGGCGATCGTCGGCGCGAGGCGGGCGTCCGGTCAATCGACGGTCCGGATCCGTCCCGCTTCGACTCGCAGGATGCGGTCGCAGAAATCCAGCGTGCTGGGGCGATGTGAGACCACGATGACCGTGGTCTCGGAAGGCAGCCCGCGGATGACTCCCAGCAGTTCTGCCTCGACGGCGGCATCCAGGGCACTGGTCGGCTCGTCCAGGATCAGCACCTCCTTGCGCTGATAAAGCGCCCGCGCGATGCCCAGCCGCTGGCGCTGGCCGCCCGACAGCCGGACGCCGCCTTCGCCACAGGGCGTTTCATAAGCTCGCGGCAATTGGTCGATCATGCCGTCCAGGCACGCCCGTCGCGCCGCCCATCGCACCAAGTCCTCGTCGATGGCGGCCGGATCGACGCCGAAGGCGATGTTCTGGCGGATGCTGGCACTGGACAAGAAGATGCTTTGCGGCACATAGGCGATCTTGCGCTGCCACAGCGGCATATCCGCGGGCGCCAATGCCCGTCCGTCGACCCACAGCGCACCCGACTGCGGCGCCCGCAAGCCCGACAGCAGGTCCAGCAGCGTGCTCTTGCCGGCGCCGCTGCTTCCCACCACGCCCACGCGCTCGCCCCGGCGGATCAGCAGCGTCTGCCGCTCGATCACGGGTTCGACGCGCCCCGGATGGCAATAGCTGGCCTCGACCAGCCCGAAGCTGTCGTGCAGGCTCAGTTGCCGGTGATCCGGCAAACGATCGCCTGGCACGGCGGGCAGCGCATCCAGCACGTCCCGCAGCACGGGCGCCGCGCCGTTAAGGGTGGCCCAGCCCGAATAGATCTGGTGCAGCACCGGCAACAGCCGCTGGGTGGCCAGCACGAACACGCCCAGCACCGGGATGATCATGCCCGAGGGCATCGCCGTGCGCGTCAGCCCATACGTCAACGCGATCACCAGCAGCAGCCCGATGGTCTCGACCACGTAGCGACGGGACTGCACCAGCGTATTGTTCTCGGCCTGCGCCTTCCTGAACTCGGCCTCGTGCTGGCCGTAGGCCTGCACGTAGCTGCGCTGCTGGCCCGACAGCAGCACGTCGCGGATCGCCCCCAGGCTTTCCTGCGCCGCCTGCAGGGCGCGGCCATGGTTGACGGCGATGCGCCGGCCCGAGTCCAGCAGGCGGCGTCTGGACAGGACCGCGATGCCGCCGTAGATCAGCCCGAAGGCAAGCGCCAGCCCGCCCGCGATGGGCGCGCTGACCATCAGCAGGAAAGCGACGATGGCCAGCGCGATGATCGAGGACGTGCAGATCAGGATGCAGGGCACCACGACCTGCGATGCCACGACGGTCACCTTGTACGACAGGATGCTGAGGGTATCGCTGGAATGGCGCTCGGTATGCGCCGGGAATGGCAGGTGCAGCGTGCGGTCCAGGCAAGCCCGCGCCAGATCTTGCCCGATACGCTGGGCCGCATGCTGCAGGCGCGCCACCAGGCATACCCGCAGCACCCCCGTGGCCAGGGCGGCCAGCGCCAGCGTGGCCATGCCGGCGCCCAGCACCTGTGCCGGGTCCATGGAAGCCAGCGCGGGCACCCACGTGGTCAGCCGGTCCCACATGGACAGGCCGGCGGGGTCGACCAGCATGATCAGTACCGGGACGACCGAACCGATGGTCAGGATCTCAGTTGCCGAGACCAGAAGGGCAAGCGGCAACAGATTTATCAACTGACGACGATCCCGGCCAGGCATCCAATGCCACAGGCGCTGCACCAGTTGCAGCGCTGCCGGCTCCGAAAGTGACCGATTTCGGCTCATGACTTGAGCCTGACACTGGCACGCTCGGACCAACGTGACTTCAACACTCGACGGATGCCACGCAATACCCAGCGGCCGAACTCCGGTGTACTGACAGGGGGAAAATCGATGGCCCGCACACCGGTCCAGAATGATTCGCCGTTGTAGCGAGCCAACTGCATCGGCTCTAGCAGCCGCAAGCGAACCATCGCCTTCAGATAGTATCGCAGGGACGTTCTCGCTACCTGACCCGGAACATCCCCCGGGCCGGGCTGACGGTAGTACAGCCCGAACGAACCAGGCCGGCCGCGCCGGACTCCCGAGGCCAGTTCCTTCACGGCGTCGCGGTCGAAATTTATGGACTCGGGTGTCTGCTCCACCAGCATCCGCATCGCAACCCGGACCGCATCAGGAACCGTGAACTCATTGACAAAGGAGTGGAAGCGAGCTGGGTCGAGCACCGGACGCTGGACCAGCATGGACAGCGCATCGACCGACCAACGCGCGTCATAGTGCACAGATGGAGTCAAGAGTCCGTGTGCCAGGATGTGCGCCAGATTGTGCTCGGGACAAGGAATCGTAAAACGGCCCTTGCCATGCTCGATGACATGCGCCTCGGCATACATGCGATCGACGCTGGATTGCCGAAGCGCCCAGTTGTGCAGATACCAGTGCACATCGAACTCGAAGCCCTCCGGACTGACCCAGGTAATGGAGCGCAACGAGGCTCCCTTCTTGAGCATGCCTTGCGCACCAAAGAACTCCAGGATCTCCTGTGGCCGGCGCTGGACACCGGTCAACAGCAGATCGATATCCGCCATCGGCCGAGCCCCCAGCCCGTGGGGGTTCGTCAGCGCCGTCGCCACGCCTTTCAAGAACACGCACTCTCCCCACCCGGCCTGCAACAATGCCTGGCGCAGCCGCTGGGCACGATCCAGCAGCAGGTGATTGCGATACAAGGTGTGCTTGTAGGTCCCCCGCACGCGCGATTCGGCGAACGGACTCAAGCCGCCATCGGGCAGGCGCTTGGCCACCAAAGGCAGCATGCGGCGCTGCCCATCGGTCAGCGCATCCGCCTGGATGGCCTGTTCCAGCACGGCCAGGTCGCGTTCGGCTGGCCGGGCCGCGAATGACAACTCCAGAAGCGCTCGCTGGACGGTCGGATCGGCGACCCCGAACAGGGAGATCATGCCAGCCCCCGCTGCCGCTGCAGATGGGCGCGCACCACCGCCAGATAGGCGGCGCCGTGCCCGGCCTTGGAAAGCGTGTGGTTCCCGCCATGTATGCGCCGGCGCAGGAACAGCGCGTCGGAGCGCGCCCAGCCGGCCTGCGTCGCCATCAGGCGCGAAGCCAGGTCGATGAATTCGCCGCTGACCAGACCGGTGTCGAAATCCCCCACCCGTTCGAGCAGTTCGCGGCGTATCGCGGTGGAGCCGCCCAGGACCGCGGCCTGGGGCGGCGGCAGCACGTAGCGCTGACGCGCCTCCGGCGGCATGTCGGGACTCAGGAAGTGTTCGACCCAACCGGACACGACCCCGACCGACGGCGCCGCCATCAAGTCCAGCACCACGGCCTGCCGGCCCGGCACCCACAGGTCGTCATCGTCCAGGAACTGGATCAGGTCGCCCCCGGCCATCGCCAGTCCTGCGTTGCGGGCGGCGGCCGCGCCACCGTTGCGCGGCAGGCGGCGGTAGCGGATGCGCGGGTCGTCCACCTGTTCCACGATGGCCCGAATGTCGTCGGGAGAGGCATCGTCGACCACGATCACTTCGTCGCCGGGCGCCAGTTCATCCAGCGCCGAGCGCAGCGCCTGGGCGATGTAGGCGGAAGCCCTGTAGGCGGGCATGATCACGCTGGTCTTCATCGGTGGCGCTCCAATTTGGCCTTGATCACGTGCAGCAGTTCGTGGCTGGCGCGCGCGGCCAGGGCGGAAGCGTTATGGGCATGCAGGCGCCGGTCCAGCACGATGTCGGGCAGCATGACCTCGGTGCCGCCGGCCTGCCGCGCGCGGGCGAACCAGTCCACGTCGTCGCTGTAGAGGTAGGCCTCGTCCAGCATCCCGATCTGCCGGAAGCGCTCCGTTCTGATCAGCAAGGCGCTGAGCAGATAGCCCGGCTGCGGGCCCTCCTTCCAATGGCCACGGCACCAGGACGGATAGTCGCTCACGCCATCCAGGAAGAACCTCTGCATGCCCAGCACATGGCTCGTGTCCGGACGTTCGGCGAACACCGCTCCCTGCAAGGCCAGCTTGTCGGCCATCCAGCGGTCGTCCTGGTCCAGGAATGCCAGGTACTCATGGCGGGCGCGGCGTATGCCTTCGTTGCGCGCCCCGGCCACGCCCAGGTTGCGTGGCAGCGCGACATATTCGACGGCGCGGTGGCGTTGCGCCAATTGGCGGCACACGGCATCGCTGCCGTCGGTGGACGCATCGTTGATCAGGCAGACCTGCAACGCGCGCGGCGGCGCCGACTGCGCCAGCACGCTGTCGACCGCTTCCTCCACGAAACAGGCACCGTTGAACACCGGGATCACGACCGAAAGACCGGAAACGACCATCACCTCTCCAAGATTTCCAAAATGCGACGGCCGGCCCCCGACAGGCCCGCCGCCCCGCGGGCGATGGGCACGTCGACATAGGGCGCCACCTCGTAGACCCGCTTGGCCATGGCCAGCGAGCGGTCCGCCCAGTAGGGCGCCTGCTGCACGCTGCTCAGCGCGAAATGCATGAACCCGGGCGCCGCGCGGGCCGGTGCCGCGCCCGCTTCCGGCGCCAATCGCAGCCCGGCGATGGCGGCCAGGCGAAAGTTCGGAACCAGCCTGCCGCCCTCGCCCGCGCGGTTGGCCAGCAGCACCTGCTTGCCGGTCATGGCGTCCACTTCCCAGGGTTCGCCTCCCAGGCCGGAACCGCTTGCCAGCGGCGCGCTCGGATGCAGCTTGAGCGTGCGATACACCGTATGGACCTGGCAGGCGTCCCCGCCAGGCGCGAGCACGGCATAGTCGTCGCCCGCCGAACGCATGCCCTGCCTCAGCAGGTCCAGCGTCGTGGTGGACTTGCCCGAGCCGCCCGGCCCCGCCAGCAGCACGCCCCGCCCCCGGGCATCCGCCACGCTGCCGCCATGCGCCAGCCACGCACCCGCCTGCAAGGCCAGAAGATGGACGAAACACTTGAGCGGCGAATAGCGTTCCCAGGGCGGCAGCCGCGCGCAATCCGGGGCATGGAACACGCCCAGGCCGCGCGAGGCGTCGAAAGCCGTGATCAATCCCCGCTCGGGATCCGGCAACAGCAACTGCTGCGTCGCCCCCTGCCTGGCCGCTTCGAAACAGGCACGGGTCTCGGCGCCCGACAGGCGCAGCCTGGGCAGGGTGCGCTCATGGCGTCCGTCCAGGCACCAGACCTGGAAGACACCGGGCTCGGGGCGATCCAGCTTCGTTGCCGCGTAGAACGCGCGGACGATGTCGGCAAAGCCCGACCGGGCATCCGCGATCACGTCGAAACGAACCGGACCGGCACGCACGGCATGGACTACCCAGTCCCCCTGCGCCCGGCCGAACGGCGTCAGCCGGTCAGCCAGTTCATCGAACCATTGCCGGTACGCCATGACCTCAGGCGGGTTTTTGCGGCCAGCCCGCCACCACGTCGGTCTCGTGGATCGGGTCCAGCCCCAGGATTTCCTGCATGTCGGCGTAGACCGCCATGGTCAGTTCGGCGGGATCGGCGATCTGGATGGCGGGCACGGCGACATCGGCCGGACTCGGCGCCGCGACCAGTATCTGTTCGTCCAGCGCCTGCCGCACCAGCTTGCCCAACGCGTCGCGCGCGGCGTCGCTCCAGCCGTTGGCGCTGGCCAGCTGCTCCGGCGTGACGCCGTTCATCAGGGCCTGCCAGACCTCGACCGCCGTACCCTGGAGGTTGTAGTAATTGCCGACGTCCAGGTTGATCACGATGGTTTCATTGCCGACCACCTCGGCGATGCACGGCGGCGACTGTAGCGTGTACGAGCTGGAGAAATCCATGATGCTGCGCTTTCCAAATACGTGAAGGATCAAACTGCCCGGGATCCCGCCGCGCGCCGCCTCTGGATCGAGGCATGCAGTACCTGGAACAGGCCCAGGTTGCGCGTCGGAACGCCACGGGTCATATTCGTTTCGTGGACCCGGTACAGCAGGCCAATTTCCGGCACCCGGCGGATATCGCAGCCGGCGTCCATCAGGCGCAGGAAGAAATCCTGGTCCTCGCTGAAACGCAGGGCCGGATCGAACCGGCCGTGCCGCGCGAAGACCTCCCGCCGAAAGGTACTGGCGCCCAGGTGATGCAAATGGCCGGCTTGCTGGCCGTCGGGAAACCGGAAGCGCGACGCTTGCGCCGCATCCTCGATCAGGTATTGCGTCCTGCCCATGATCACGGCGGCATCATGCCGTTCCAGTTCCTGGCAATGCGCATCGAGACGGCCCGCGGGCCATTGGTCGTCATGATCGAGGAACGCGACGAAGCGTCCCGCCGCCACCTCCAGCCCCAGATTGCGGGCAGCGGCCGGCCCGACGCCGTCCGACCTCAGGCACAGGCAGGCGTGGTCCTGCAAGAAGGCATCCAGGATCCCGGCCGTGCCATCCGTCGAGCCGTCGTCGATGACGATCAGTTCGTCGACGGCCGACGCATTGCCGACGATGCTGGCCAGGGCCTGCGCCAGAAAGCGTTGCCCGTTCCTGACCGGCACGATGATCGATGCGCGCACGCTTGCCGGAACGGTCATCGCCGGCTCCTGGCTCGCGGCGCAGTCTGCTTGAAAACCACCCGGTTCCCCCCGGTAGCGTGCCGCGCTGCTCCCCCCTGGCGCTAGGCGGCACAGGGCTCGAATCCTAGCATACCGTCATCCCGCCATAAGCCGATAAAAGGCATCGACTTTCATAACCGCCTCAGCGGCGGCGCCCCTGCATCCAGCCCAGCGTGTCCTCGGTCCGCCCCGAAGGCACGTACTCGGCGCCGACGAAGCCGTCATAAGGCAGTTCATCCAGCGCGGCGAACACGTTCGCGAAATGGATCTCGCCCGTGCCCGGTTCATGGCGCCCCGGCGTGTCGGCGAACTGGATGTGGCCGATGCGCGCGCAGTGGGTGCGCAGGCTGCGGATCAGGTCGCCCTCCATGATCTGCATGTGATAGAGGTCGTACTGGATGCGCAGGTTGGGATGCCCCGCGCGGTCGATGACCTCGAGCGCGGCCCGCGTGGTGTCGATCAGGTAGCGGGGGCGGTCCACGGTGTTGACCGCTTCGGTCACCACGCCTATGCCCAGGTCGCCCAGGACCTGCGCGGCATGGGCCAGGTTGCCGGCCAGCGTGTCCAGGCAGCGCTCGCGTTCGTGCTCGGGCCCGGGGCAGCCGGCCAGCACGTTGATGTGGCGGGGCCGCAGCACCTGCGCCACCTGTGCGGCCTGCGCCACCGCCTCGCGGAAGGCGGCCTGCCTTCCCGGCACCCCCGCCAGGCCCTGTCCGCCCGACATCAGGTCGCCCGCGGGCACGTTGCACAGCGCCAGGTCGACCCCCGCGGCCTGGAGCGCGTCGCGCCACTGTCCGGCCTCGTGGCCATAGGGAAACTGGACCTCGACGGCATCGAAGCCGGCCCGGCGGGCGGCGGCCGGCCGTTCGAGTTCGGGCACCTCGAGGAACAGCATGGACAGGTTGGCCGAGAATCGGATCATGGCGGGATCAGGTCAGGTTCGATACAAGGGCGGGCACGGTTTCAGGATTCTTCGGGAAAGCCGCGCAGGAAGAACCGGCGGGCGCGCCCCAGCAGGAAGTTCAGCACCAGGCCCAGCAGCGAGATCGCGATCAGCGCGACGAACATGTCGACGGTCAGGAAGCTGCGCGAGGCGATCACGAGCTGGTGGCCGAGACCGTCGGTGGACGTGATCATCTCCGCCAGGAACACCACCACGCAGGAAATGACGAGGCCGATGCGGCAGCCGGTCAGGATGGACGGCATGGCCGCCGGCAGGACGATGGAGGTCACGATGCGCGAACGCGGCGTGCCGGCGGCCAGCGCCGACCAGATCAGCTTGGGTTCCACCGACCGTGCTCCGTGCAGCGTCGCCAGCAGGATGGGAAAGGCGGCGTCGGCCACGACCAGCGCGATCTTGGACGAATGGTCGAAGCCCAGCAACAGGATGAAGGCCGGATAAAGCGCCACCTTGGGAATCGGGCCCAGCACCCGGACGACGGGCACCACGACCGCGGCGCCGACGCGCGACCGGGCCGCCGCCATGCCCAGGCCCACGCCCAGCACCAGGGCGATGAAGAAGCCCACGAACAGCCGGAACAAGGTGATGCCGACGTCGGACAGGTAGGCCGGCGAGGCCAGTTGCTCGAACAGCCGCATGACGACGACGTACAGGCTGGGCAGCTGGTTTTCCGTGACCCGGCCCGACATGGCCAGCCCTTGCCACGCGGCCAGGATCAGGATGAGGGGCAGGATGCCGATGAGCGGGGAAATGCGGCGGGCCGGCTTCATAGCGCCTCCACGGTGGCATCGGACTGCCGGTCGGCCCAGCGGGTCAGCCGCGCGCGCACGGCCTCGAAGCACATGTCGAGCACGATGCCCAGGACGCCGATGACGATGATCATGGCGTACACGGTCTCGTACTGGGCCATGTCCATGGCGTTGAACAGGATGTTGCCCGCGCCGGTCTGGCGCGCGATCATTTCGCTGGTGATCATGGTGATCAGGCCCATCACGATGCCGGTGCGGCAGCCGGTCAGGATTTCCGGCAGCGCGGCCGGCAACACGATCCGGAACATGCGCTGCGCGCCGTTCATCCCCATGGCGGCGGCGGACCACAGCATCTTTTCCTCGACCGCGCGCGCGCCCTGGTAGCTGTGGTACAGCAGGGGCAGGCTGACCCCCAGGAACACGACCAGGATCTTGGAAGCATCGCCCACACCCAGCCACAGCATGATGAGCGGCATCAGCGCCGCCTTGGGAATGGGATAGACCACCATCAAGAGCGGATTCATCAGCGTCTCGACCAGCGGCGAGCGGCCCATCAGGAGGCCGATGGGGCCCGCCACCATCAAGGCAAGCACGAAGCCGATCAGCATGCGCCGCAGCGAATCCAGGATGTCGAAGGCCGCCTGCGGATCGGCGAAGATGCGCGGCAGTTCGGCCAGCGCCTGCGCGGCCGTCGGCAGGCCGGGGTTGTCGTACAGGCGCGCGGCAAGCTCCCACGCCACCAGCAGCCCCAGGCATACCAGCAGCGCGGAAACGCCCGGCGCTCGCAGCACCTTCTTCACGCCGCTTCCTCCTGCTCGGGCTGGTTGTCGATCATCGCCTCGATGTCGATGACGTATTGCTGATAGCGCGGATTGAGCAGCAGTTCGGCGCGCACGCGCGGCCGGGGCAGGTCGATGTCGACGATTTCCTTGATGCGGCCCGGCGACTTGGTCAGCACCACGACGCGGTCCGACAGATAGACCGCCTCTTCCACGCTGTGGGTGACGAACAGGACGCTTTTGCGGTCGCGCTCCCAGATCTTGAGCAGGTCGTTCTGCAGGCGGTTGCGGGTATGCGCATCCAGCGCGCCGAACGGCTCGTCCATCAGGAGGACGGCGGGGTTGTAGGCCAGCGTGCGGGCGATGGCCACCCGCTGCTTCATGCCGCCCGACAACTGCTTGGCGTAGAAATTCTCGTAGCCCGACAGGCCCACCATGGCCAGCAGCTCGCGCGCCCGGGCCTCGGCCGGCGCCCGGGCCACACCCTGCTGGCGCAGGCCGTAGGCCACGTTGCCCAGCACCGTCTTCCATGGATAGAGCGCGAACTCCTGGAACACCGGCCCGCGGTCCGGGCCGGGACCGGTGACCGGCCGGCCGTCGATCTCGACCGAGCCCGAGGTCTGCTTGACGAATCCGCCCACGATGTACAGCAGCGTGGACTTGCCGCAGCCCGAAGGACCGAGGATGGAAATGAACTCGCCGTCGCGAAGGTCCAGGGAAATGTCGGACAGCGCGACATGCCGCTCGCCCTTGCCGACGGCGAAGACCTGGGAAACGTGCTTGATGGCAATCATGGAAAGGTTCCAGAGCGCGGCCCCGCCTGCGCGGGGCCTGTCCTTGCATCGGCGCCGGGGGCGCTACTTGATCGGGGCGTGGATGTCGCCGTTCTTGAACGAGGCCACGTCCACTTTCTGCGACATCAGGCCCGCCTGCGTGAAGCTGTCGAGCAGGCTCTGGATGGCCGGGAAGTTGGGGGCCATGCCGGGATCGCGGGCGAAGTCGTTGCCCTTGAGGAGGTAGGTGTCCAGCACGGATACGGGCGCCCGGGTCACTTCGGACACGACCTTCAGCGTCTCGGGACGGTTGGCCAGCACCTTGCCCATGGCGGAGGTCAGGTCACGGATGTAGGCCTTCACCAGCTCGGGGTTCTGGTCCACGAAGTCCTTGCGGCACGCTTCCAGGATGTGCACGAAATTCGGTTGCTGGTCGGCCACCGAGAACAGCTTGCGCAGGCCGCCCTTGGCCTCGGCGCGCGCCGCGAAGGGCTGGTTCAGCACGCCGGCGTCCACGCGGCCCGAACGAATGGCGTCCTCGGACGGCGCGAAGCCGGTCTCGATCAGCTTCACGTCGGTCTTGGGGTCGAGGCCGTTCTTCTCCAGCATCTGCACCAGCGGCGCATAGACGCCCGCCCCCAGCACCGACACGCCGAT
Organism: Pigmentiphaga sp. H8; assembly: GCF_003854895.1. Classification (NCBI taxonomy): domain Bacteria; kingdom Pseudomonadati; phylum Pseudomonadota; class Betaproteobacteria; order Burkholderiales; family Alcaligenaceae; genus Pigmentiphaga; species Pigmentiphaga sp. H8. The sequence continues at coordinate 5,191,087 of NZ_CP033966.1, forward strand.
GCGCTTGCCTTTCAGGTCCTTGACGGACTTGATGGGCGAATCGTCCTTGACGGCCCAGTACACCGAGAAGCTGGTAGGCGTCTCGAACACGTGCTGGGCGATGATCGAGGTCTGCACCTTGGCCTCGATCAGGCCCTGCCCCACGGACAGCGGCGTCTGCGTGCCGCAGTCCACCGCCTTGGCGGCGAAGGCCTGCATGACGGGCGAGGTGCCCTGGAACTGCACCCACTCGATCTTGTACTTCGAACCCAGCTGCGGGAACTCGGCGGGCCGCTTCATCATCCAGTACTTGGCTTCCTCGGCCGGAATCAGCCAACCCACGCGGATCACCTGCTGCGCGGAAGCGGGAACGGACCATGCGGCGATGAGGCCGGTCAGGGCAAGCGCTGCGATTTTCTTCATGAATGACTCCTGGCAGATTGACGATCGGATTTCAGTTCCACGATGCTCGGGGGGTCATCGACTTTCACTGAGCTTGTAGATTTCGAGCGCTTCGGACTCGGGGCCACGCGTGGCGTTGACCAGCCGGAACATCTGCGAGGCGACCGCGGTCATCGGCACCGGCGTGCCGGTCTGGCGGGCCAGTTCGACCACGCTGTCCAGGTCCTTGAGCATCGTATAGGTGTGGCCGATGGGGGGATTATGAATGCCCTGCGCCATGCGCGGCAGGAACAGCTGCAATGGCTTGGAGTCGGCGAAGCCGCCGGCCAGGGCCTGCGGCAGCAGCATCGGGTCGATGCCGGAGTTCGCCGCCAGCCGGGTGGCCTCGGCCAGGATGGCCATCGTGCCGCCGACGATGATCTGGTTGCACAGCTTGGTGGTCTGCCCCGCCCCCAGCGGCCCCATCAGCGTGAAGCGCTGGGCCATTTGCGCCACGTAGGGCCGCACGCGGTCGTAGTCTTCCTGGCTGCCGCCCGCCATGATGGCCAGCGAACCTTCCTCGGCGCCCTTGGTTCCGCCCGACACCGGCGCGTCCATCCAGCGCATGCCGTTGGCGGCGGCCAGCCGGGCCCCGATGTCGCGCGTGGCGGCCGGCGTGATGGACGAGAAATCGACCACCACCTTGCCCTGGCCGGGCACGGATGCCAGCCCGTTCGCGCCGAACACCACGTCCTCGACCGCGGCGGCGTCGGTCAGGCACATGAAGACGATATCGGCCTCGCGCGCCACGTCGGCGGGGCTGGCCGCCACGCGCGCGCCAGCCGCCCGGGCCGGCTCGGCCTTGGCCGCCGACCGGTTCCAGACAGCCAGCTCGCAACCCGCCGCCCGCAACCGCAGCGACATGGGCAGGCCCATCAGGCCCATGCCCAGATATCCCAATCGTGCCGTACTACTCATGATGCTTCCTTTTCTTCGAATGCCGTGTCGGTTCAAGCGGAGGGGGCCGCCGGTTCGGGCCACTGCGCGCCGCCGTCATGGGTGACGGCGCCGGTGTCGGCCTGTCCCACGGTCTTGGCGTACTTGGACAGCAGTCCCGCCTTGTGGTTGGGCGCCGGCGGCTGCCAGGCGGCGCGGCGGCGCGCCAGCTCGGCGTCGTCCACCAGCAGTTCCAGGGTGCGCGCGTCGCCATCGACGCGGATGCGGTCGCCGTCGCGCACCAGCGCCAGGGTGCCGCCCGCGGCCGCCTCGGGCGCGATGTGCCCGACGCAGATGCCGCGCGTGGCGCCCGAGAACCGGCCGTCAGTCAGCAGGGCCACCTTCTCGCCCATCTGCTGGCCGTAGATCAGCGCCGTCACGCCCAGCATCTCGCGCATGCCGGGGCCGCCGGCCGGGCCCTCGTAGCGGATGATGAGCACGTCGCCCTCGGCGTAGCGCCGCTGGCTGACGGCCTCGGCGCAGGCGTCCTCACCGTCGAAGACGCGCGCGGGGCCCTCGTGCACGCGCTTGGCCAGGCCCGCGACCTTCAGCAGCGCGCCGCTGGGCGCGAGGTTGCCCTTGAGTACCGCCAGGCCGCCGTCGACCAGGATGGGCTGGTCGGCCCGGCGCACGACCTTCTCGTCGGGCGCCGGCGCCGCGCCATGCTCCTCGGCCAGCGTGCGGCCGGTCACGGTGATGCAGCTGCCGTCGATGTGCCCGCTGCGTATCAGCTCGCGTATCAGCACCGACACGCCGCCGATGTCGTAGACGTCCTTGGCCACGTACTTGCCGCCTGGCCGCAGGTCGCCGATGAGCGGCGTGCGCGCGAATACCGCCGCCACGTCGTCCACGTCGAAGGCGATGCCGGCCTCGTTGGCGATCGCGGGGATGTGCAGGGCCGCGTTGGTCGAGCCGCCGGTGGCCGCCACCAGCGCACAGGCGTTTTCCAGCGCCTTGCGCGTGACGATGTCGCGCGGCAGCGGACCGCCGTTCTCGATCAGCTTCATCACGATCTGGCCGGCGCGGCGAGCGATGTCCAGGCGCTCGGAATACACGCCCGGCACCATGGCCGAATTCGGCACGGTCAGGCCCAGCGCCTCGGCCACCATGGCCATGGTGTTGGCCGTGAACTGGCCGGCGCAGGCGCCGATGGTGGGTTTGCAGGCGCGCTCGAGCATCATGACCTTTTCTTCGGTCATCTTGCCGGTCTGCGCCGCGCCCACCGCTTCGTACGCATCCAGCACCGTGATGTCGCGCCCCTCGAAACGCCCCGGCAGCGCGCTGCCGCCGTAGACGAACACCCCCGGCACGTTGCAGCGGACCAGGCCCATCATCGCGCCGGGCAGGGTCTTGTCGCAGCCGCCGAACGCCACCAGGCCGTCGTGCGCATGACCGTGCACCACGGCCTCGATGGAATCGGCGATCAGTTCGCGGCTGACCAGCGAGAACTTCATTCCCTCGTGGTTCATGCCTATGCCGTCGGACACCGAGATGGTCGAGAACTCCCGCGGCGTGCCGCCGGCCGAGGCGACGCCCATGCGCGCGGCCTCGACCTGCGGCGCGTGGGTCATGTTGCAGGGGCTCAGGTCGCCGCGCATGCTGACGATGCCGACCATGGGCTTGGCGATGTCCTCGTCGTCCAGGCCCGTGGCGCGCATGAAGGCGCGGTGCGGCGTCCGGTCCAGGCCCTCGCGGGTGATGTCGGATCTCAGGCGCTTGGTTTTCATTCTCTTCTACTCCGGATTCTGGGTCTTCGTTGCCGGCCTTATCGGCTCATGGCATCGGGCACGGCGCTGAGCCGGTCGAACACCCAGCTCACGTCGGTCTCGATGAATTTTCGTGCCTGCGCGTAGTCCCCCGCGCGCAGGGCCATCACGGCCGATTCGTGCAGGCGGTCGGCGGCGATGGTGTCGGTGTGCAGGAACTCGCGCGTGGCGCGCAGGTAGGCGCCCGATTGCAGCCAGAGACTGTCTATCATGGCCAGCATGACGGGCGACTGCGCGGCCTGGTAGATGGTGTAGTGGAAGATGCGGTTCTTCTCCAGGCTGTCGATCAGCCCTTCGCGCGAACGGCGCGCCACGGTGATCTCGGCGGCCAGCTGCTCCAAGTCGTCCAGCTGGCGGACGGTCAGCCGCGGCCCCGCCCACTCGGTAACGGTGCCCTCGACCAGCACGCGCGAGCGGCGGATGTCGTCCAGCCGCTCGCGCGTGATCAGCGGCACGCGCACGGTGCCGCTGCGCATGGGTTCCAGCCCCTGCTGCGCCACCAGCTGCCGCAGCGCTTCCCGCACCGGCATGGTGCTGGTCTCCAGCGCATTGGCCAGGTCCTGGATGCCCAGCAGCTGGCCGGCGGGATATTCCCCGTGCATCAGCTTGTTGCGCAGGGTCTGATAGACCGCGTCGGACACCGAGGACCGCACGACGGGCTTGATGTCGCCCAGGGCAGGGAGCATGGCAGCCATCCTAGACGCAATAGAAATCGAGCATGGTGGGAATGACGTCGTTCATCAATACGATCTTCTTGGCGGCGATGCGCCAGCCGTCGCCCTCGGGCCGGAGCAGGTGCTCGTAGCGGCCGAAGAACGTGTGCTGGTCGCGATGCTTGACGTTGTAGACATGGCAGGTCCAGGCCGACTCGACCCGCACCCGGCCTTCGCCGGCCGCCGTCGCCACGCATCCCGTCACGGCATGGCACGTCCGGGGCAAGGGCGTGGACGCCACCGACAGCCCCGACCTCACCCGCCAGACGCGATCCTCCAGGCCGGCGCGCGCGGCGCAATACATCAGCGACAGTTCGCTGTCCGGCGACACCGACAGGCGATGCTCGTCGGTCCAGGCGGGCAGCCAGAAACTCGCGTCCTCGGCATACAGCGACAGCCAGTCGTCCCAGCGCTGCGCGTCCAGATGGGCGGCCTCCTGGAACACGACGGCCTGCGCATCGGCCCGCACTTCCAGCGCCAGTCTGCTCATTTCAACTTCCTCGACCAGTTGCGATAGAGCGCGTGGAACACGGTCTCGTCGCTCATCTCGAACGGCCCCGAGATCGACGTATCGGGCGCGATGTCCAGTTCCGCCGCATGGGCGTCAGCCCCCCGCACCACCCGCCCCATGCCGCGCGCATAGCCTTGCTGCCATTCGATCTCGCCGCTTTCGAAACCGCGCTGGCAGTCCTCGAAGGTGACCGTGTCGTCCGGCGTGGCCAGGCCGCTGGGATTGAAGAAATCCTCGTACTGGCGCAGGCGCTGGCGCCGTTGCTCGGCCCCCTCGCCCACCGGCGCCAGGCAATAGGAGGTGATCTCGGTCAGGTCCACCGCCAGCGGGCGGATGACGCGCATCTGCAGGGCCGCATTGGAAGCCAGTTGCAGATTGGGGAAGACATTGCACTGGCGCGTACGCAGCATCCACTCCGCGCGCGTATCGCCCATGCGCGCGCGCAACTCGGGCAGGCGCGCATACAGGGGATGGTTCTCCACTGGCGAGGTGGTCCACACCAGCGCGTGTCCGTTGGGAAAACCGAAGGACCCCATCATTTCCTCGCGCTTCTTGCCGCCGGCCTGCCAGATCGCCGCCTCGACGTCGGTGCGCCCGGCCATGCCCGAACGTCGGTCCAGCAGCCGCAGGTAGGACGGATGCGTGGACGTGAAGTGGTAGGCGTCGGTGGAATTCTCCAGCTGCAGCTTCCAGTTGGCGCGATAGGTGTACGTGACCGCGCCGGGCACGATCTCCAGGCCCGCTTCGCTCTGGTCGACCGCCATGTCGATGAAGCGCCGGATGTCGCCCAGGTGTTCTTCGAGCGGTGGCACCTCCGCCGTCAGGCTGGCGAACAGGAAGCCGCGGTATTCCGCGAAACGGGCCACGGGCTGGAGGTCGTGGCTGTCGTCGTCGAAGGCGGCGGGATAGTCGCCCTGGGCCTTGCCCTTGACGCCCAGGTTGCGCCCGTCGCTGCCGTAGGCCCAGCCATGGTAGTGGCAGACATGGGTGCGGCGATTGCCGCGCCGTTGGTGGCAGACCAGGGCGCCCTTGTGGCGACAGGAATTGTGGAAGCAGCGCAGCGCGCCGTCCTGCCCCCGCATGACGACCAGCGGCTGGCGGCCGATGCTGGTCGTGAGGTAGTCCTGCGGATCGGGCACCTGGGAGACATGGGCGACGAACACCCAGCCGCCGTGGAAGAAGCGGTCCATTTCCCGGGCGTAGACGTCGTCGCGGCGAAATACGTCGCGGTGGACGCGGAATACGCCGTCCCCCGGCCTGTCGTCGATGAGGTGGGCGATGTCTGCCGGCATGGGTCCTCTGAAGTGCGCGCCAGAATTCGATCTTGGATATTCGATCTTTGATCAAATCCTAGCAAGCGAGTGACCATGAGGGCCACGGGGGTTTACCCGGGCCGGGCCACTCCGGCGGAAGGCCCGCGTAAACTGCGTTCACTTTTGCGAAACCGACGACATGAAGACGATCGCCGCGCTCGTGGCCCTGGCCGCCGTGGCGCTATGGGCCGGCAATACCTCGCTGTTCCACGCTCCCCGGGACGGCCACCCGTTTCCCCTGGCGCACCGCGGCGTGCACCAGGCCTATGCCGTGCAGGACCTGGACGCCGACACCTGCACCGCCGCCAGGATCCGGCCGCCCGTGCACGGCTATATGGAAAACACGCTCGCCTCGATGCGTGCCGCCTACGACGCCGGTGCCCAGGCCGTCGAACTGGACGTGCACCTGACCCCGGACGGGAAATTCGCGGTCTTCCACGACTGGACGCTGGACTGCCGCACCGACGGCCACGGCGTCACCCAGGACACCCCCATGACGGTGCTGCGAACCCTGGACATCGGCCATGGCTATACCGCCGACGGCGGCGGGACCTGGCCGCTGCGGGGCCGCGGCGTGGGCCAGATGCCCACGCTGGACGAGGTGCTGGACGCGTTTCCCGGCGGCCGTTTCCTGGTCAACTTCAAGAGCCGGCGGGAAGAGGAAGGCCGGGCCCTGGCGGACATGCTCGCGGCCCGTCCCGCCTGGCGCGACGCGGTCATGGGCGTCTACGGCGGCGCCGAGCCCACCCGCGCCAGCATTGCCCGCGTCCCCGGCCTGCGCGGCTACGACCGCGCCTCCACGCTGTCGTGCCTGCTGCGCTATGAACTCCAGGGCTGGAGCGGCATCGTGCCCGATGCCTGCCGCAATACGCTGGTGATCGTGCCGGTCAACTACGGGTGGGCCCTGTGGGGCTGGCCCTATCGTTTCTCCGCTCGTTTGCGCGAAGCGGGCAGCGAGGTCATCGTGATGGGCCCCTATTCGGGCGGCGGCTTCAGCTCGGGCATCGACACGCCGGCGGACCTGGCACGCGTGCCGGCCCGCTTTCCCGGCCACGTCTGGACGAACCGGATAGAAACCATGGGCGGCCTGATCCGGGCACACTGAACCGGCCGGGGTATCCTAAGGCATGCCCGCCACCGCCTCCGACCGTTCCCGCTGCTTCATCGCCCTTGGCCCCGACGACGACACGCGAGCCCGCCTGGCCGCGCTGGGCGCCAGCCTGCCGCCGGCACGCCTGCTGCCCGCCGACCTGCATCTGACCATCGCTTTCCTGGGCAGCCTGACGGCCGATCACGAGACCCGGCTGCGCGCGGCGCTGGCACCTCTGGCGCGCGCCCTGCCCGTGCTGGACGGAGAATCGCTGGAACTGTGGCCACAGCCGGCCCGGCCGCGCGTGGCGGTGGCCAGCTTCTCGCTGCCCGCGCCGCTGCGCCGGCTGGTCGAGGACACGCAAGGCATCGTGCGCGGCATGGGGCTGCCGGTGGAGGGCCGCCCCTTCCGGCCGCATGTGACACTGGCACGCTTCAAGGCGGGCCAGTCCATGCCGGACCTGCCCCGGCCGATGCCGGCGATTCCGCCGGCGCGCTTCGGCACGCTGGGACTGTATGCCTCGGCGCCGGCCGGATCGGAATGGCGCTATGCCGCGCTGTTCAGGTTCGACCTGGCCTGAGCGCCGGCCTCAGGCCTGCGCGCTGGGCAGGGGCGAACTTTCCGACAGGCGGATCATCTCCACCGCCAGCGCGGCCACCAGGCGATCCCGCTGGCCGCGGGCCGACGGCTCGTTCCACAGGTCCTCGACCTCGTGCGGATCGGTTTCCAGGTCGTAGAACTCGCACACCGCCGGATCGTCCGACAGCGTCAGCCGGTAGCGGCCGTCGAACAGCGTACGCACCTTGAAGCGGCGCGGCCGTCCGAACGCGTATTGCAGGGGCTCGCTTTCGACCACGATGCCGGCGCGTTCCGGCGCCGGCGCGGCGTCGCCACGGATGGCCGGCAGCAGGTTCGCGCCCTGGATACCGTTGAAGGGCGCCAGGCCCGCGCGCGCCAGGATGGTCTGCGCAATGTCTAGCGTGCCCGCCACGCCGTCCACCACCGCGCCGCGCCGCTGCCCGGGCAGTTGCGGGTCGTGCCAGATGAACGGGACCTGGGTCACGCTGCGATAGTGCATGACGCCCTTGAGCGCGATGCCGTGGTCGCCCATCATCTCGCCATGGTCGGAGGTGAAGATGACCACGGTGTCCTCGCGCAGCCCCAGTTCATCCAGCCTGGCCAGCACCCGGCCGACCGAATCGTCGACCAGGCTGATCGAGCCGTAGGTCAGCGCCGTCACCTCGCGGCACTCGCGCTCGTTCAGCGCGAACGGCACGTAGGCCTCGCGCGAGGCGCCCGCGCGGGTGCGCTCGTGCACGGCCCGCAGCAGCGCCGGCATGTTCTCCTGGTGGAAAGAGGGCGGCAGCGGAATATCCGCGGGGTCGTACATGTCCCAGTACTTGCCGGGAGGCGTGAACGGATGGTGCGGGTCGGGGAACGAGCACTGGATGAAGAACGGCGCATCATCGTCCCGCTGCGCATGCCGGGCCAGCCATTCGCAGGTCTGTTCGGCCACGTAGGTCGAGGGATACAGTTCCACCGGCATGCGCGTGCGCCAGGCCTGCGGCGAATCGTAGCGGTCGTCGGGAATGGCGTTCTCGCGGCCGCGCAGGCTGTCGGGGTCGGGATGGCGCTCGGCCAGCCAGCGCGCGTAGTCGCCCTGCACGCGGTCGCCATGCATGGTGCACAGGCGCACGTCGTCGAAGCCATAGAACGGCGTCTGCACGTGGAAGGACGGATCGGCCTTCCAGTAGGGCGTCCACTCGTTGTCGTAGTCGCGGCCGCGCCGGTGATGCCGGTGCGCGTCTTTCATCGCGTCCGAAGGCGGCGTGCCGCCGTTCAGGTTTTCCCAGCCGCGTATGGGCGGGTTGTTGTAGCCGAAGTTCTGCAGGTGCGACTTGCCGATCAGCGCCGTCGCGTAGCCGGCGTCGCGCAGCAGCTCGACGAAGGTGACGTCCTCGCGCGACAGCGGGATACCGTTATGCAGCACCCCGTGCAGCGAGGGCATGCGGCCGGTCATCAGCGTGGCCCGGTTGGACATGCAGGTGGGGCTGGCCACGTAGAACTGCGAGGCCCGCACCCCGTCGCGCGCCAGCGCGTCGAGATGGGGCGTGCGCACGATGGGATTGCCGTAGCACCCCAGGTGGTCGGCCCGCTGCTGGTCGGTCATGACCAGCAGGATGTTGGGCCGCTTGGAAACGCGCGGGTCCATGCGATCAATCGGCCGAGATGTTGAATTCCTTGACGATCCTGCCGTAGCTTTCGTACTCGGCCCTGGCCATGCGGGCAAGGTCCTCGGACGAGCCGCCCAGCGGCACTTCCCACTGCTGCTTGAGCTTGGCGGCGGTGTCCGGTTGGCGCAGCACGGTGTTGAACTCCTGGTTCAGCTTCTCGACCACAGCGGGCGGCGTGCCCTTGGGCGCGAACACGCCGTACCAGGCGCCGGTCGCGGTGTTGGGGTAGCCCTGTTCGGCCAGCGTGGGCAGCTCGGGCATCAAGGGCGAACGCTCCTTCTCGGCCATGCCCAACGCCACCAGGCGGCCGGCGGCGATGTGCTGCGCCACCACGCCGATGCTGGCGTACGTGATCTTCACGTGGCCGCCCAGCACGTCGGCGATCGCGGGCGCCACGCCCTTGTAGGGCACGTGCAGCATGTCCACGCCCGCCGATTTCTTGAACAGTTCGCCGGCGATGTGCATGGGCGAGCCGCTGCCCGGGGTGGCGTAGGCCAGTCCGGGCTGCTTCTTCAGCAGCGCGACCAGTTCCTTGGCGTTCTTCACGCCCAGCGACGGGTGGGCCACCATCATCATCGCGCCCTTGGACGGCGCCACGACCGGCACGAAGTCGTTCAACACATCCAGATTGACGTTCGTGCCCTTGGACAGTACGTGGGGAGCGATCAGGAAAGTGTTGGGCGCGAACAGCAGCGTATAGCCGTCGGCCGGCGCCCGCGCGACGGCGGAGGCGCCCATCATGCCGCTGACGCCCGGGCGGTTCTCGACGATGACGGACTGGTGCAGGCGCGCGGCCAGCTTCTCGCCCAGCATGCGCGCGCCGATGTCCGGCCCGCCGCCGGCGGGGTAGCCGACGATGATGGTGATGGGCTTGGCGGGGAAGTCGTTCCCTTGCGCATGCGCGGTCAGCGCGGCAAACGGCAGACAGCCCAGGGCCAGGGCGAATTTGCGAAGCAATGCGTACATGGAGGCACCTATGAGAATGCGGGGCGGACGACGCCGCGCGGGGCGCGGCCGGCGCCTCCGAACGCGGAGAAGGGCAGATTCTTCCCTGAAAATCGGCCCGCCTCCACCCCAATAACGCCTCATTAGGGCGCAATTCGTCCCGCCTGCCGATAAAATCGACGCTGCGCGATCGACGGAGGAAGAAGTGGATGTATTGAGCGAGGTTCTGTCCGGCTGCCGGGCCGACAGCGCCACGACCGGCCGCTTCACGCTGCATGCCCCGTGGTCGCTGGAATCGACGGGCCTGCAGGGCGCGATGTTCCGCATCGCCCGGGGCGCGCCCTACTGGATACAGCCCGAAGGCATGGCGCCCGTGCGGGTGCCCGCGGGCGACCTCGTCGTGCTGCCGCGCGGCGGCCGGCACACCATTTCGTCCGAGCCGGGGCTCGCGCCCGTTCCCTTCGCCGAGGTGCTGGCGGCGCACGGCATGCGCGAACGCGGGGAAAAGCCGCTGGTGTTCACGCACGGCGAAGGCGGCACGCCCACCGAACTCTTCACCACCATCGTCGACTATGGCCCCGTCGGCCAGAACACCGTGCTGCGCTTCCTGCCCGGCCTGATCCACCTGCGCGAGGACGACGTGAACCTGGCCTCGTGCCTGGCGCCGACGATGCGGCTGTTCATCGAGGAAAGCCTGAACCGCGAGCCGGGCTGGAAACTGTCGGCCGCGCGCATGGGCGACCTGCTGATGGTGCACGTGCTGCGCGCCTACCTGCTGCGGCACCGCGACACCGAGCCGAACTGGCTGCGCGGCCTGGCCGACCCCAAGATCGCCCAGGCCATCATGCTGATGCACCGCTGGCCCGAGAAACCCTGGACCCTGCCCGCGCTGGCCGACGAAGTCTGCATGTCGCGCTCGCGTTTCAGCGCGCGCTTCCGAGAGCTGGTGGGGGTGTCGCCGATCTCCTACCTGACGGCGCGCCGCATGGAGCGGGCCGCCGAACGGCTGCGGCTGGGATCGGTGCGCCTGGCCGACGTGGCCGAACTGGTCGGCTACGGCTCGGAGAAGATATTCGCCCGCGCCTTCCGCCGCTGGGCGGGCGTGCCGCCCGGCGAATACGGGCGGCGCGCCGGCTAGGTCAGGGCTGCCGCTGGCGCACGATCAGCACGTCGCAGGGCGTGTGCTGGATCAGCTGTTCCGCCACGCTGCCTATGGCCGTGCGCAATATCCCCGTGCGGCCGTGGGTGCCCACCACCAGCAGCTCGGTGGGATGGCGCGCCACGTAGTCGGGCACCACGTCCTCGGGCAGGCCGTGCTCGATCTTCCATTCGATGTCGGGCCGGTTCAACAGCGCCGCGTTGCGCTTCATGAATTCGGCCACCTCGTTGTCGGCCCGCGCCCTTGCCTGTTCCACCACGGCCGCCTCGGCATGGGCCTGGTGAGTGGAGAAGGCATGGAACAACAGCGGGCGCGCAGCCGGGAACAAAGTCAGCGCCGCTTGCAGGGCCTGGCGCGATCCTTCCGAGAAGTCGACGGCGGCGACGAAGTCGCGATAGTCGTGATGCGGGCGTTCGCGCACGACCAGGATGGGCTGGACGGCCTCGCGCGCCAGCTTCTCGACCGTGGTGCCCAGCAACAGGCGGCCCAGGGTCTCGTCACGGGCCACGCCGGTGACGATGAGGTCACAATGGCGCGCCTCGGCCGTCTTGCGGATGATCTCGACCGCGTGCCCCGTTTCCAGCACCAGCTCGGCCTGGACGTCGACGCTGCCCAGCCCGGCCCGGAAGCGCCGTTCGGCGGCATTGCGGTCGACCACCTGGCCGCGCCGGGCGGTCAGCACGTCGCCCAGCGACGTCTCGTTCACGCACACCGCGACCAGCTTGGTGCCATGCTCGCGCGCCAGTTGTACGGCCCGGTCCTGGGCACGGTCGCAGCGTGCGCTCAGGTCGGTGGCAAGCAGGATGCAGCGCAGGTTTTCGGTGGAGGGTCCTTCCATGCTGATCTCCCTGGTGTGGCGGACGCGGCGGCGCGCGTGGGGCGGCCCGCTGGGCGGGCGAGGATCCGGAGGCGGAACGGGAAAACCGCGGATCGCACGGCGCTCCCGTCGGACCTACGATACCAACGGAAGGCGACCCTGCCAATCACGACGACGCGCGGGGGGCCTCGCGCTCGACCATGGCGCAGGCGGCGATGTAGTCCTCCAGCCGCCGCGCCGCCGCCGACAGCGGCCGCCTGTCGTCATGGGCCAGCCACAACCCCATGGTCATGGGCGGCCCGCCGGGCGACAGCTCGGCCAGGAGGCCCGACTCGATATCCTGCCGGACCGTCCTGGCCAGCACGCACCAGATGCCCACGCCCGCCGCCGTCAGTTCCCGCACCATGCCCGACTCGGTGGCCCGCGAGGCCACCGGCGTGCCGGCGATGCCGGCGGCGCGCAGCATGTCGGCCATGTGGATCGCGAAGCCCGAACGATGCGCCGCCCGCACGAACTTGTGCCGGGCCAGTTCGCGCGGCGGCACCGCGCCCCGCCCCGCCAGCGGATGGGAAGGCGCCGCCACCAGCGCGAAACGCTCGACGCCTATGGCCCGGCCCGCCACGCCCTCCGGCGGCCACCGGCTCAGGAAGCAGCCCAGGTCGGCGCTGCCGTCGCGCAGTTGCGCGAGGACTTCGTCCAGCGTCCCGGCCACCATGGCCAGCTCATACTCGGGATGCTCGCGGGCGAAACCAGCCAGCGCGGACGGCAGCACCGAGTTGGCCACCGGCCGCTGGCAGGCCAAGACGATGCGCCGTTCCCCGGCCCGGCGGTCGCCGCCAAGGTCCTCGGACAATCGCGCCGCATCGTCCAGTACCGCGCGGGCATGCGCCAGCACGCGCTCGCCCGCCTCGGTCAGCGTGGCGCGCCGGCCGCGCTGGCGCAGGAACAGGGCCGTGCCCGCCCGGCGCTCCAGGGCCTGGATATGCTGGCTGACCGACGGCTGGGCAATGTCCAGCTGCTGGGCGGCGCCGGCGAAGCTGCCGGTCTCGGCCACCGCCACCAGCACCTCGAGTCCGCGCGGGGACAGGCTGATCATGCATCCTCCGATAGGTCATTACCTATATCTCATATAGGCTACCGGCCCGTTGCCCCGGGCCACCCCGGACGATGATACTGCCTGGCTTCCAGGGCGCCACCCGCGGCGCCCCACGATGACAGGAGACTTCCATGAAACGCTTGCTGGCTCCCGCGCTGGCCCTGGCGGCACTGCTGGCCTGGGGAGCGCCCCACGCCCAGCCCCGCCCCGACTTTCCGTCCAAGGGCGTGCACGTCATCAACCCTTTCCCGCCCGGATCGCCCGTCGAATACGTCGGCCGGCTCGTCGCGCAGAACCTGGAGCAGGCCTGGGGCAAGTACGTCGTCGTCGAAAGCCGCTCCGGCGCCGGCGGCACCGTGGGCGCCAACTACGTGGCCAAGGCGGCGCCCGACGGCCACACGCTGCTGGTCACCACGGCCTCGCCCATTTCCTTCGCCGCCGCGCTATACGAGAAGCTGCCCTACGACCCGGTCAAGGACCTCGCGCCCGTCTGGGGCATCGTCACCCCCGGCCAGGTCGTGGTGGTCAACAGCCAGCTTCCCATTCGCACGCTGGCCGAACTCGTGGCCTACGCCAAGGCCAACCCCGGCAAGCTGTCGTACGCCTCGTCGGGCATCGGCACCGTGCAGCACTTCGGCGGCGAACTGTTCCAGGCCCGCACCGGCACCAAGCTGGTCCACGTCCCCTACCGGGGCGGGGCTCCGGCCGCCACCGACCTGGCCGGCGGCCACGTTCAGGTCATGTTCGATTCGCTCACCAACCAGTTGCGCAACATCGAGTCGGGCAAGGTCCGGCCGCTGGCCATCCTGCGCTCGCGGCGCGACGGCAAGCTGCCCGACGTGCCCACCGCCGCCGAGGCCGGCGTGCAAGGCGTGGAGGTCGTCAACTGGATCAGCCTGTTCGCGCCGGCCGGCACGCCCGCCGACGTGCTGCGCGCGCTGCGCCAGACGACGAAATCCGTCATGGCCACGCCCGACAACGTCGCCAAGCTGACCGAGACCTTCGGCGAAGCCCAGGTCCTGGACGGCGAGCAGCTCGCGCGGATGATTCCGACCGAAGCCCGCACCTACATCGAGCTGGTCGAGCGCGCCGGCATCCCCAGGCAATGATCGCGGCTCCGGCCGCTCCACGCAGGAACCCCGCATGAAAATCGTCCGCGTCGAAACCATCCTGCTGACCATCGCGCTCAATCGCGACTATGGCGGCAGCGTCTACAGCGTGCCGCGCAAGAACGCCATCATCACCCGCATCCACACCGACGAGGGGCTGGTTGGCCACTGCGTGAACGGCGAAGGCAACTTCGAGGTCCACCGGCAGGCGCGCGACATCGTCGACCAGGAACTGGCGCCGCTGCTGATCGGCCAGGACCCCACCGCCATCGAGACCCTGTGGTCGCGCATGTGGGCGGCCACCCATCGCGGCGGCCGCGACAAGTGGGCGGCCGTGCGCGCCGTGGCGTGCGCCGACAGCGCGCTGTGGGACCTGCTGGGCAAGCGCGCCGGGCTGCCCCTGTACCAATTGTGGGGCGGCGCGCGCCACACGCTGCCCATCGTCGCCATCGGCGGCCAGTACCGGGACGGCTACGCGCCGCAGGACTACGGCGCCGAGATGGAGGAATACCGCGCGCTGGGCCTGGCCGGCTGCAAGTTCAAGGTAGGCGGGCGCGGGGTCGAGGAAGACCTGGCGCGCACCCGCGCCGCGCGGCGCGCGGGCGGCGACGATTTCGTGCTGTTCGCCGATGCCAACCGCGCCTGGAGCCGCACCCAGGCCCTGGCCTTCTGCCGGCAGGCGGCGGACCTGGACCTGCGCTGGTTCGAGGAACCCTGCCATTGGGACGACGACCGGCGCGACCTCGCGCTGCTGCGCGCGCAGACGGGCATGCCCATCGCCGCCGGCCAATCGGAGATCACCACCCAGGACTGCCGCGACCTGATGCTGGACGCCGCCATCGACGTCTGCAACCTGGACGCGAGCTGGGGCGGCGGCCCCACCGCCTGGCTGCGGGTGGCCCGCATGGCGGCCTGCTTCGGCGTGCAGATGGGCCACCACGGCGAACCCATGGTGGGCTCGCACCTGCTGGCCGCGGTGGAAAACGGCACCTACGTCGAAACCCACCACCCCGACCGCGACCCGATCTTCCACCAGATGCTGATCGGCCGCGGTGCGATCGAGAACGGCCATTACGCCCTGCCGCAGGGGCCGGGCTGGGGCGTGGACTTCGATCCGGAGTTCATCGAGCGGTACCGGACGGACTGACCCGGCCCAACGTGAAATCCGGGAACCGCTTCCGTTCCTGAATTTCACGCCGGCGGCAGCGCCGCTTCCTATGATGCCCTGATCAGAACAGCACATAGGAGACACGTCATGAGCCACACCTCGACCGGCCGGCGCCGCATGCTGGGCCTGCTGGGCGCCACCGCCGCGTCCGGCGCGCTGCCCGGCATCCCCGCCCTGGCATCCGACGCCGGCACCCAGGACTTCCCCACTCGCGCCCTGCGCCTGGTCGTTCCCTTCACCCCGGGCGGCGGCACGGACGTCGTCGGACGCTCCCTGGCCGCCGCCATGTCCGAGGCGCTGGGGCAGTCCATCGTGGTCGACAACCGGCCGGGGGGCGGCACCGTCATCGGCTCGAACATCGTGGCCAAGGCCAAGCCCGACGGCTACACGCTGCTGCTGACGACCACCGCCCTGGCCATCAACGACACGCTGGTCAAGGACCTGCCCTACGACACCGACCGCGACTTCAGCGACATCGGCCTGATCTGCGTCGGGCCGAACGTGCTGGTCACCCATCCGAAAAGCCGCTTCAAGACGCTGGACGCCGTCATCCGCTACGCCAAGGCCAATCCGGGCAAGTTGACCTACGGTTCCTCGGGCAACGGCTCGGCCGTCCACCTGGCCGCCGAACTGTTCAAGATGAAGGCCGGCGTCGACCTGACCCACATCCCCTATAAGGGCGCGGCGCAGGCCTACACCGATCTGGTCGGCGGCCGCCTGGACTTCGTTTTCGCCACCGCGGGCGGCGTGGCGAAATACGTCGAGGAAGGCACGCTGCAAGCCGTCGCGCTGACCTCGCGCGAACGCACGCCGGCCTATCCCGGCATTCCCACCATCGCCGAACGGGTGCCCGGCTATTCGGCCGAGGTCTGGTACGCGATCCTGGCCCCGGCGGGCACGCCGCCCGACATCGTCGCCGCGCTGAACGGCGCCTTGAACAAGGCCGCCAACGATCCCGGCTACAAGTCGCGGGTCTCGGCCGACGGCATGAAGGTGGCGGCCGGCACGCCGCAGGAGATGCGCGCCTTCCGCCAGTCCGAGCAGGCGCGCTGGCGCCAGGTCATCCACGACGGCAAGATCACCACCACTTGAAGGACTGAACATGACGACGAACGGCCAACGGCTGGCTGGCAAGACGGCCATCATCGTGGGCGCGGGCCAGCGCCCCGGCACGACGATGGGCAATGGGCGCGCGACCGCGGAGTGCTTCGCGCGGGAAGGCGCCAGGCTTCTGCTGGTGGACATCAACGGCGAGTGGGCGCAGGACACGCTGGCGGCGGTGCGCGCGCTGGGCGCCCCGGCGGAGGTGGCGATTGCCGACATCACCCGCGAGGACGACTGCCGTCAGGTGGTGGCGTCCTGCGTCGAACGATGGGGACGCGTGGACATCCTGCACAACAACGTCGGCTTCTCCAAGGGCGATGCCCGCACCGCCGAACTGTCGCTGAACTCCTGGCAGCGCATCATCGACGCCAACCTGACCGGCATGTTCCTGATGTGCAAGCACGCCCTGCCGCAGATGGTCGCCCAGCGGTCCGGCTGCATCATCAATGTATCGTCCACGTCCTCGCTGTCGGGCCGGCCCACGGTCACCTACAAGACCAGCAAGGGCGCGGTCAACACGCTCACCCAGCACATCGCGTTCGAGAACGCGAAGCACGGCGTGCGCGCCAATGCGATCCTGCCGGGCCTGATCGACACGCCCATGGCCATCGAGCGGCGCGCGGAGGAAACCGGGGTCCCCCGCGAAGTGATCCGCCGCGAACGCGATGCGCTGGTGCCGATGGGCTACATGGGCGAAGCCGCCGACGTCGCGAACGCGGCGCTTTTCCTGGCCTCGGACGAGGCGCGCTACGTGACCGGCGTACTGTTTCCGGTCGATGGCGGCCTGCTGCTCAAGCGGGGCTGAGCGCAGACCTCAGGCCTGGGGGCGGGCGAACAGTTCGCGCGCGCCTTCGGGCAGGGCCGCGGGATCGACGCATGCCATCCAGATCTGTCGGCCCGCCCATTCGTCCGCCAGCGCGACGACCTCCACTCCCGTCCGCTCGGCATAGGTCCGCGCCAGGCCCTCGGCCATCAGGGCCAGGCCCAGCCCCTCGCGCACCAGCATGCAGCGTGCCTCGGGATTGGAGACCTGCGCGCTGACGTTGATGGGCCGGGGCAGGTTTTCGCCGATCAATCGCTGGAAGTTGGCCAGGTCGTGGCGCGGGAAATAGCCGACGTAGTCATGATCCAGCGTGTCGAAGAAACGCACCGGACCACTCCGTGCCAGCGCGTGCCCCATCGGGACGACCAGGGCGACCCGTTCGCGGCGGTACTCCACGAAGTGCAGGCCCGGAGGCGGAAACGGCGCGTGATAGATTCCGATCTCCGCCTCCCCCTGGGTGACCAGCGCCGGGATCTCAACGCTGGACGCCTCGACGATGTCGACGCGATGGCCTGGACACACGCGGCGCAGCAGGCTGATGGCGCGCGGCAGGTACTGCAGCACGACCGACCGGCAGGCGGCGATCCGGATGTGGGACTCGCCGTCGTCGCGGAAGCTCGCCAGGGTCCGCTCCAACTGGCGGGCCGCCGACAGCAGCGAGGTCGCATGGCGGTACAGCGCCTCGCCCGCGGCCGTGGGCTCGACGCCCCGGCCGGTCCGCCGCAGCAGCGATACGCCGTGCTCGCGCTCGAGCTCCGCCAGCCGCTTGCTTACCGCCGAGGCCACGACGTTCAGCCGGTCGGCGCAACGGCTCAGGCTTTTTTCCTCGACGCATGCGACGAAGGTCTTCAGGCTTTGCAGGTCCATGTCCTTTCCTTTTCCGCTTGCGCCGCAAGCTTCGTCAGGGCTCGGCAGCCGCCGACTTGAGCCCCAGCCTCGCGGCCAGCCGCGCCAGGTTGGCCCGGTCCACGCCCAGTTCGCGCGCGGCGGCCGACCAGTTGTCTCCATGGCGGCGCAGCGCCGCGACGATCAGGCCGCGCTGGTAGCCCTCGACCGCCTGCTTCAGCGGCTGCGCGGGAACGCGCGCGCGGGCCGCCGCCGGGTTCTCGCGCGCGGAAGCGGGCGACCCGGCCTCCCCTTCCTCCAGCCCCAGGTCCGCCACCGTCAGCGTCAGGATGGCCGGACGCGGGGTTTGCCGGGACAGCGCCTTCAGCGCGCTGCGGCTGATCAGGTGTTCGAGCTCGCGCACGTTGCCCGGCCAATCGTAGGCCAGCAGGGCCGCCTGCGCCTCGGCGGCCAGGCGCAGGTTGCGCAGCCCCAGGCGCGAGCGGTTTTCGTCCAGGAAGGCGCCGCTAAGCAGCAGCACGTCGCGGCCTCGTTCGCGCAGGGGCGGCACCCGCAGCGGGTACACGCTCAGGCGGTGGTAGAGGTCGGCGCGGAAACGCCCCTTGCGGACCTCCTCGGCCAGGTCACGGTTGGTGGCCGCGATCAGCCGTACGTCCACGTGATGCTCGCGATCGGAGCCCAGGCGCTGCAATTGCCCGCTTTGCAGCACACGCAGCAGCTTGGCCTGTACCGCCAGCGGCAGCTCGCCGACCTCGTCCAGCAGCAGGGTGCCGCCGTCGGCGAGCTCGAACTTGCCGCGCCGATCGCCCACCGCTCCCGAGAACGCGCCCTTGACGTGGCCGAACAGCTCGCTTTCCACCAGGGCCTCGGGCAAGGCCGCGCAGTTGATGCTGACCAGCGGCCGCGTCGCGCGCGGCGAGGCCGCGTGCAGCGCCTGGGCCACCAGTTCCTTGCCGACCCCGGTCTCGCCCGTCACCAGCACGGTCAGGTCGCTGGCGCCCACGGTGCGAACCTCGTCCAGCAGCCGCCGGATGACGGCGCTGTGCCCCAGCAGCGGACGCGGTGCGGTTTCGCCCGCCGCCGCGCGATAGATTTCCGCGCGCTGGTGCTCGTCGCTGGCGCGCGAGGCCAGTAGCTGCAACCGATCGGCCACGCTGACCGTCGCCGCGGCCAGGCTGGCGAAGGTCTGCAAGGCATCCAGGTCCTGCGCGGAAAAACGCTCGGCCTCCATCGCATCCAGCGTCAGCAGGCCCCAGGGGCGCTCGCCCACCCGCAGGACGCAGCCCAGGCAATCGTGGACCTCCAGTTGCTCGCCTTCCATTCCTTCGACCAGGCCGTCGTAGGGATCGGGCAGGCGGCTCCCGGCCGGGAAGCGCGTGGGGCCGTCGGACTGGAGCAGCAGCTGGAAGCGGGGATGCTCGTCCACCTTGAAACGGCGGCCCAGCGTATCGCTGCTCAGGCCGTCCACGGCCAGCGGCACGAGCCATTCTCCATCCAGCCGCAGCAGGGCTGTTGCATCGCAAGGAACTAGGGTACGGACAGCCTCCAGCAGGCGGCGGTAGCGTTCCCCTTCGGCGAGATCCCGCGCCAGATCGTCCACCAGTGGAACAAGAGCGTGCAGCAGGGCATTTGCAGTCATTTTGACTAATTTGAGGTCATAAAGACACATGAAGATTATAGGTCATTATGACTCCCAGGCATGGAAAATGGCGCAGCGCCGCGAGAATCGGCCTGGCACGCATCTTGAATAAGGGAAAACGAAGGCTGTCCCCTTTCCCGGCCGGCCGCTCTTGCAGGAGATACCATGCTGTCCGCTCAACAACGAGCCATCGTCAAGGCCACCGTCCCGCTGCTGGAAACCGGCGGCGAAGCCCTGACCACCCATTTCTATCGCCTGATGCTGGCCGAGTACCCGGAGGTCCGGCCCCTGTTCAACCAGGCCCACCAGGCCAGCGGCGACCAGCCGCGCGCGCTGGCCAACGGCGTGCTGGCCTATGCGCGCCACATCGACGACCTCACGCCCCTGGGCGGGATGGTCGGCCGCATCGTCAACAAGCACGTCGGGCTGCAGATCCTGCCCGAACACTATCCCATCGTCGGCACGTGCCTGCTGCGCGCCATCCGCGAAGTGCTCGGCCCCGACGTCGCCACCGACGAAGTCATCGAAGCCTGGGGCGCGGCCTACCAGCAACTGGCCACGCTGCTGATCGGCGCCGAGGAACAGTGCTACGCGACCCAGGAGAAGGCGGCCGGCGGCTGGCGCGGTTCGCGCGCCTTCCGCGTCGCCCGCAAGGAACAGGAAAGCGAGGAGATCACCTCGTTCTACCTGGTGCCCGCCGACGGCGGTTCGCTGCTGGACTTCCAGCCCGGCCAGTACATCGGCCTGAAGCTGGTCGTCGACGGCGAGGAAGTGCGCCGCAACTATTCGCTGTCCGCGCCCCCCAACGGCCGCGAGTACCGCATCAGCGTCAAGCGCCAGGGCGACGGCGTCGTCTCCAACCACCTGCACGACCGGATCGGCGAAGGCGACACGCTGGAACTCTTCCCGCCCTCGGGCAACTTCACGCTGCAGGCCAGCGACAAGCCGCTGGTGCTGATCAGCGGCGGCGTCGGCATCACGCCCACCCTGGCCATGCTGCAGGCGGCCCTGGGCGGTTCGCGCGCGATCCACTTCATCCACTGCGCCCGCAACCAGGCGGTCCACGCCTTCCGCGACTACGTGGATGCCGCGGCGGGCAAGTTCCCGCAGCTCAAGCGTTTCTACTGCTACGACGAACCCGGCGAGACGGCGCAGCGCCCCGATGCGGTCGGCCTGCTGACCAAGGAGCAACTGGCGCAGTGGCTGCCGCAGGACCGCGACGTCGACGTCTACTTCCTGGGTCCCAAGCCGTTCATGCGCAACGTCCAGCGCTACCTGAAGGAACTGGGCGTGCCGGAGACGCAGACGCGGTATGAGTTCTTCGGGCCGGAAGCGATGGCGTAAGAGCCCGCGCTACTCGAAGAACCGTTTCATCTCCAGCCCGCGGATGATTTGCGCGGTCGCCTCCGCCAACGGAGGCAGCGGGCCGCTGGACGGCGTGGCCAGGGTCAGGTTGTTCATGATGACCGGCTCGGCAATGGACGAGAAGGCCAGGAAATCCTGGCCCGCCATGTCGCTCAGCGCCGAGCGCGGGATGATGGTGAACATGCCTTCCTTGGCCATGGTCTCGAGGATGGTATGCACCACGTCCACCTCGGCCACGACGTCCAGCGTCACGTTCAATTCGCGGCAGGTGCGGTCCACCAGCGCGCGGATGGTATTGGGCGCGCTGGGCAGCACCAGCGGATAGCGGCCCAGGTCCCTCGCGCGCACGCGCGGCGGGGGCACGGGCCGGCAGGCCTTGCCGTAGGCCAGCACCAGGTCCTCCCGGTAGATGGATTCGAACCGCAGCAGGGACGAGGACGGCGGGTCGTACAGCAGCGCCAGGTCCACCCTGCCCTTGACCAGCCATTCATTCATCTCGGAACTCAGGCCTTCGGCCAGCGTCAGCGCGGCATCGGGATGCAGGCGCCGGAACGACTGCACGATGTCCGGCGCCATCCGGCGCGCCACGCGGTGCGGCATGCCCAGCCGGACCTTGTCCTGCGCGGCGGCGCGGAAGGCGCGCATGTCCTGGCGGGCATGCTGGGCCATGGCATCGAGCGTCTTGGCATGCTCCAGGAACCGCAGCCCGGCCTCGGTGGGTTCGACGCCCCGGCCGGTGCGCACCAGCAGATGGTGGCGCAGCTCGGCTTCCAGCAACTGGATCTGCCGGCTGAGCGAGGGCTGCGAGACGCCCAGCACCTCGCCCGCGCGGGAAAGGCTGCGCATTTCGCAGACGACGATGAAGTAGCGGAGTTGCCGGAGGTCCATGGATGCAATGGTATACGTTTTTCCTATATCAGAAGTCAGGCTGGGCGCATTGCTCGGCCCCGGGGGCTTGCGCATGATGCGGGGTTGACGTTTATCGCACCCCCACCATGCCCGACTGCGCACCTCCCCTGGCCGAGATCACGCCTCCTGCCGAGCCCCTGCCCAAGCACGCCTGCGACACCCATTTCCACGTCTTCGGCCCCGCCGGCGTCTTCCCCTACGCCGACGACCGTCCCTATACGCCGCCCGACGCGCCCTTCGAACGGCTGCGCGATCTGCACCGGCGGCTGGGCTTCGAGCGCGGCATCATCGTGCATCCGGGCTGCCACGGCTACGACCTGTCGGTCACGCTCGATGCACTGGATCGCGGCGCGGGCCAGTACCGGGCGATCGCCCTGCTGGATCCGGCCACCGACGAGGCCCGCATCGCCGAACTCGACCGGCGCGGCGTGCGCGGCGTGCGCTTCAATTTCGTGGCTCACCTGGCCAACGCCGGCTGGGACGAACTGGCGCGGATCGTGCCCCGCATCGCGCCCTTCGGCTGGCACGTCTGCATCCATTCGGACCAGGCCTCGCTCGAAGGCTTGCTGCCCAGGCTCAGGACGCTGCCCGTTCCATTCGTGATCGATCACATGGGACGCGTGGCCGCCGCCGAAGGCACCCAGGGTTCGGCCTTCCGGGCCTTGCTCGCGCTGCGCGACCATCCCGGCGCCTGGGTGAAGATCTCCGGGCTGGACCGCACGTCCAGCAGCGGCAAGCGGCCGTTCCAGGATGCCGAACCGCTGGTGTCGGCGCTGCTGGACGCCATGCCCGAGCGCCTGCTATGGGGCACCGACTGGCCGCATCCGAACGTGCACGGCGACATGCCCGACGACGGCGAACTGCTGAACACCTTCCTGCGGCTGTGCCCCGATGCGGCCACGCGCCAGCGCATCCTGGCGGACAACCCGCACGCGCTGTTCCGGTTCGCGCCATGACGCGGCGCATGTTCCACTGCGCCCAGAACTCCAGGAGACCCGACCATGCCTAGACTGAATCCCCCCGACGTCGAACAGATGTCCGAACACCAGCGCCGCGTCTACGACGCCATCGCCTCGGGCCCGCGCGGCAAGGTGCGCGGGCCGCTGGCGATCTGGCTGCACCGCCCCGGCCTGGCCGAACACGCGCAGGCCCTGGGCCAGTATTGCCGCTACGACTCCAGCCTGCCGCCGCGCCTGTCCGAACTGGCCATCCTGACCATGGCCGCGCTGTGGCGCGCCCCCTTCGAATGGTGGGCGCACCATCCCATCGCCCTGAAGGCAGGGCTGGACGCGGACGTGGCCGAGCAGATCCGCGCCGGCGCCACGCCCGTGTTCGCCCAGCGCGACGAGTCGGTCGTCTACCGCTTCGTGCGCGAACTGGTGGAAACGCGGCAAGTCCCGGACGCGCTCTACCAGGAGGCCCTGGAGGTCCTGGGCAAGGACGGCGTCGTCGACCTGGTCGGCATGGCCGGCTACTACACCCTGATCTCGATGACGCTGAGCGTCTTCGACATCCCCACGCCCGACGGCAGCACCGTCGAATTCGGGCGCTGATGCCTTTCCGATCATCATCATCACGAACGAGATACCCATCATGACTGGCCGCCTGCAAGGCAAGATAGCGATCGTCACCGGCGCGGGCAGCGTCGGCCCCGGCTGGGGCAACGGCCGCGCCATCGCATACCGTTTCGCGCAGGAAGGCGCACGCGTCTTCGCCGTCGACCGCGATCCCGCGGCCATGGAAGAAACCGTGGCCCGCGTGCGCGAAATCGGCGGCGAGATCGCCATCTGGCGCTGCGACGTCACCTCGTCGGACGAGGTCCGCGACATGGTGCGCGCCTGCGTCGACACCTGGGGCGGCGTGGACATCCTGGTCAACAACGTGGGCGGCTCGCGCAAGGGCGGCCCGGTGGACCTGGACGAAGCGGCGTGGGACGCGCAGATCGACTTCAACCTGAAAAGCGTCTATCTGGGCTGCCGCCATGTGCTGCCGCTGATGGAGGAGCAGGGCGGCGGCGCCATCGTCAACATCGCCTCGACCTCGGGCACGCGCTGGACCGGCTCGGCCCAGGTCGGCTATTCCAGCGCGAAGGCCGGCGTCATCCAGCTGTCGCGCGTCGTGGCGCTGGAATATGCCAAGAAGAACATCCGCTGCAACACCGTCATTCCGGGCCAGATGCACACCCCCATGGTCGAAGTCCGGCTGGCCGGGCAGCGCGCGGGCGGCGACGTGGAGCAGTTGCTGGCGCAGCGGCAGTCGCGCATCCCGCTGCCCTTCATGGGCGACGGCCTGGACACCGCCAACGCCGCGCTGTTCCTGGCGTCCAGCGAAGCCCGCTTCATCACCGCCACCGAGATCGTGGTCGACGGAGGCATGAGTGCGCGCTGCGACTGACGCCCCCGTGCGCTATCCCGATCCGGCCGTCATCGCGCTGGATCCGCGCTTCGAGAAACTCACGCTGCCGCTGGCGGCGGTCGAGCGCCTGGCCACGGGATGCCGCTGGGCCGAAGGGCCGGTCTGGTTCGGCGATGCCCGCTACCTGCTGTGGAGCGACGTGCCCAACGACCGCATCATGCGCTGGGACGAAATCACCGGGCAGGCACATGTCTGGCGGCCCGTGTCCGGCCATGCGAACGGCAACACGCGCGACCGCCAGGGGCGCCTGGTCACCTGCGAGCACCAGGGGCGCCGCGTCACCCGAACCGAACACGACGGCCGCATCACCGTGCTGGCCGACCGCTACCAGGGCAAGCGCCTGAACTCGCCCAACGACGTCGTCGTGAAATCCGACGGCTCGATCTGGTTCACCGACCCGCCCTTCGGCATCATCGGCTACTACCAGGGCGAGAAGGCCGAACAGGAAATCCCCGCCGCCATCTATCGCATCGACCCGTACAGCGGCGCGGTCGACCTGGTCTGCGATACGGTCAACGGCCCCAACGGGCTGGCCTTCTCGCCCGACGAGAAGCAGTTGTACGTGATCGAATCGCGCGCCCGCCCCCGCAACGTCCTGGTGTTCGATGCGTCGGACGACGGCCGCCGGCTGGGCCCGCAGCGCGTGCTGTTCGACGCCGCCGACGGCACGCCCGACGGCTTTCGCGTCGACGTCGAAGGCAATCTCTGGTGCGGCTGGGGCATGGGCACGCCCGAGCTCGACGGGGTCCGCGTCTATTCGCCCCGGGGGGAACTCCTGGGCCGCATCGCCCTGCCCGAGCGCTGCGCGAATCTGTGTTTTGGCGGCAAGCATCGCAACCGCCTGTTCATGGCGTCCAGCACGTCGATCTACTCGTTGTTCGTCAATACCCAGGGCGCCCCCGGCGGCTGAACGCCCGCGCCCTGATCTCCAAAACGATAAAGGAGAACACCATGTTCCATCCGACCCGTTTCCACGCCCTCGCGCCGCTCGCCGCGGCCCTGCTGGGACTGGCCGCCTTCGGCGCGCAGGCCCAGTCCGTCACCAGCATCGTCGTCGCCTTCCCGCCCGGGGGCCCCGCCGACTCGCTCGCGCGCGTCGTCGCCACCCAGCTCGAGAAAGAGCTCAAGCAGACCGTCGTCATCGAGAACAAGCCGGGCGGCAACGGCGCCATCGCCGCCAGCCAGGTGGCCCGCGCACGGCCCGACGGCCAGACGCTGTTCCTGAGCTCGGTGGGCGCGATCTCGATCAACCCCGCCCTGTACCCCAAGCTGATCTACGATCCCGCCAAGGACTTCGCGCCGGTCTCCCTGCTGGTTTCCACGCCCGAGGTACTGGTTGTCGGCCCGGACAGCGCCAGCAAGACCGCCAAGGACTTCGTCGCCCACGCCAAGTCGGCCAAGGGAGCCACCATGGCCTCGTCCGGCGTGGGCAGCATGCCCCACATGGCCATCGTGCAGCTCAAGCTCTCGACCAAGGCCAACATCCTGCACGTGCCCTACAAGGGCGCGGCGCCCGCCATCACCGACACCATAGGCGGACAGGTCGACGGTTTCATTGGCGACATCTCGGGCCTGATGTCCAACATCAAGGCGAACAAGGTCAAGGCGCTCGCCATCGCCGCACCCAAGCGCTCGCCGCTCCTGCCCGACGTCCCGACCTTCGACGAACTGGGCGTGCCCAACGTCTACGCCAACAACTGGTACGGCCTGTACGCGCCCAAGAAAACCCCGGCCGACAAGGTCGCCGCATTGAACGCCGCAGTCCGCAAGGTGCTGGCCTCGCCCGAGCTGAAGGCCTATGCCGAATCGAGCGGGGTCGAGCTCTCGCCCACCACGCCCAAGGAGTTCGACGACCTGAGCCGCAAGGATGCCAAGAAGTGGGGCGACCTGATCCGGGCGGAAGGGATCAAGGCCGACGAGTAGGCCGCATTGAACTTGCCGCTGCGGCAGTCCTGACGCAGCCGGCCAGCCTTGCACGCAGCGCCTCGGCCAGTTCGTGCAGGGCTGGCAGCAATACGCTCCGTATGTGCCGGTTCGAGAACTCCTCGATGCTGTAGCTGACGTTGAGCACGAAGGTGCCCTCGTCCATGATCAGCGGCATCGCGGTCGATTCCGTGCCGTGGCCCCAGACCACGGAGCAATGGCCTTCGGCCTCGAAGCGCCTCAGGCTCGCCTCGATCTCGGCCGCGACGGCAGGCCAGTTGCGCTCATGGCGCGCCTTCAGGCGCAGCAGTTGCCCGGCTCGCTGGCGACGAGACAGGCTGGCCAGATACGCCCGGCCGACGGCATTCGTTTCCATCGGCCGGCGGTGCCCGGGTTCGATGCGCCGGGAAAGGCGCGAACGATCGCCGTGCGCCACGTGAAGATAGACCATGTCCAGTTCGTCCGGCACGGACAGGCCGACGTTGATGTGCTGCCTGGCACTCAGCGCCTGCATGAGGGGCACCGCTTCGTGCACGACCTGCGAGTCGAGCATGACCGCATGCGCAAGGCTAAGCACCGAGAACGACAGCCTGTAGGTCTGCAGGACCGGATCCTTCTTCAGAAAGCCGCCGTGCGCGAGCGTCTGCATCAGGCGGCTTACCGTGGCCTTGGGCAGGCCCGTTCGCTCGGCGACCTCGGCATTCCCCAAGGCGCCCAGACCAGGCCGGAAGCAACGCAGAATGCACAGTCCCCGCTCGAGCGAGCGGTTCATCGACGCGCTCGTTTTCTCCTGCGCGGCCGCTTCGGTGTGGCTACGCGTGGCCCGCATCGCGGCCCGCCGACTCTCCATGGATAGCTCCCCTTCGTTGCACCGTGCCATTGAGCCCCAAGCGCGGCTTCCCAGCACGAGGCCAGCCCGCGCACCGTTCCGGCAAGTGGAATCGGGTCATTGAGAGGCCTTTCCAGCGCTGCCTATACTCCGCCCAAAACATCGACCGAGCAAACAAGGTCGAACCTCGCAACCGGACGGAGACCACGATGAAACGCCCGTACCTGACGGCCCTGGTGTTGCTTGCCCTGGGCCCCACCCTGCCGGCCCACGCCCAGCAGCCCTACCCGAACCGCCCCATCAAGGTCATCGTCGGCTACCCCGCCGGCGGCACGCTCGACGGTCCCGCGCGCATCGTCACCCAGACCATGTCGCGCCTGGCGGGCCAGTCGTTCGTCGTCGAGAACCGCCCCGGCGCGAGCGCCAACATCTCCGCGGAAATCGTCGCCAAGGCGCCGGCCGATGGCTATACCCTGCTGCTCAGCTCATCCTCCCTCTCGTCCTCCGGCGCCTTGTTCAAGAACCTCCCGTTCGAACCGACGAAGGATTTTCGCCACGTGGGCCGCTTCTGCACCCTTCCCACCGTGATCGTCGCGCGCAAGGACCTGCCGGCGAACACCCTGCAGGAAGTCGTCGATCTGGCGAAACAGAATCCGGGCAAGCTGACGTACGGCTCGCCGGGCACGGGGACCGGCGCCCACATGTCGGGGGAAGTGCTGAACCGCTATGCCGGCATCCGCATCACCCACATCCCGTTCAAGGGCTCCGCCCAGGCCCTGACCAATATCTCGGGCGGCCACATCGATCTCATGATAGGCGGCCTCTCGACCATCGAGGGTGCCATCAAGGGCAAGCTGGTCAAGGTCCTGGCGGTGACGAATCCTGAACCATCCCCCGACCTGGTGGACGCCCCGACCATCCAGCAGGCCTTGAAAGACTATCAAGCACCCCGCCAATACCAGTTTTCGACCTGGCTGGGGCTGTCCGCGCCGGCCGGCACGCCAGATGCCGTCATCGACCGGCTCCAGGCCTTGCTGCAGGCCGCGCTGCAAGACCCGAAGACCCGCCAGGAACTGACCGCCATCGGCGTCTCGCCCGGCTTTCTACCCGGCATCGCGCTGCGGGAACAGATCGACGAGGAAGTGCCTGCCTATGCAAAGGTCGTCAAGGAAATCGGCATTGCCTTCGACTGACATGGAAACTTCCTCCTGCGTGCAGGCCGATCTGTCCGGACCCGTCGCCACACTGACCCTGAACCGGCCCGACCGGCTCAACGCGATGACCGTCGAGATGGACCGGCAATTGCGGGCCGCCTTCGACATCGCGAGCGACTCGCCCCAATGCCGGGTCATCATCATACGAGGCGCGGGCCGGGGATTCTGCTCGGGCGCCGATCGCGACACTGCTGGAGGCACGCAATCACCGCTTTCCTGGCAGCCGTGTCCGGCTCGTCTCGCGGAGTTCCGCTTCGGCTACCTGCTCGAGTCGCCCAAACCCGTGATCGCCGCCATCCATGGCGCG
Organism: Pigmentiphaga sp. H8; assembly: GCF_003854895.1. NCBI lineage: Bacteria > Pseudomonadati > Pseudomonadota > Betaproteobacteria > Burkholderiales > Alcaligenaceae > Pigmentiphaga > Pigmentiphaga sp. H8. The sequence goes on from NZ_CP033966.1 coordinate 5,219,738, forward strand.
GCGATAGGCGTGGGGCTCGTCCTTGCCGCGTGCTGCGACATCAGGCTGGCGACTTGCGACGCCAAGCTGGGCTTCCCGTATTCGCGGCTGGGGCTGGTCGGGGAATACGGCATCGCCCACCTGCTTCCCGCCTTGCTGGGCAGCGGCATCGCGCGCGAACTCCTGCTGTCGGGTCGCCTGTTCAGCGGCACCCAGGCACTCGACATGGGACTGGCCAGCCACGTCGCCGATGCCGACGCCTTCGACGCACTGGTGCGCGAGTACGCCGAAGACCTGGCGCGCAACTGCTCGCCTCGCTCGATGGCCGTCATCAAGAACCAGCTGCGCGACGCCGCCCAGCAGACATTCATCGAGTCGCTGCATCGCGCGAACCGCGAACTCGATGCCGCCAGGCAATCGTCCGACTACGCCGAGGCCCGCGCGGCCCGGCGCGACCGCCGTCCTCCCGCCTTCACCGGAGATTGATCCAGATGGACTTCATCGATATCGCGACGCGCGACGGCGTGGCGGTCCTGACGCTGAACGCGCCAGCCACCCGCAACGCGCTGAGCGGGCCGGAACACTATGCCGCGGTCGAAGCCGCATGCGCACGCGTCGGCGCCGACCGCGAAATCCGCGCCGTGATCCTGACCGGCGCCGGCAGCGCCTTCTGCGCCGGCGGCAACGTCAAGAACATGTGGCAGCGCATCTGCGCGCCCGGCGCCGTTGCCGCCGACGAACGCTACCGGTACAAGGAGGGCATCCACCGCATCGTCCAGGCCCTGTACGGACTCGAGGTCCCCACCATCGCGGCGATCAACGGCCCGGCCATGGGTGCCGGGCTGGACCTGGCGTGCATGTGCGACATCCGCCTGGCCAGCGATCGCGCCCGGTTCGCCGAGAGCTTCGTTAAGCTGGGCATCATTCCGGGCGATGGCGGAGCATGGCTGCTGCAGCGGATCGTCGGCCCCTCGCGCGCGGCCGAGATGATCTTCACCGGCGACACCATCGATCCCACCCAGGCCCTGGCCTGCGGACTGGTTTCCCAGGTACTCCCGGCTGACGGCCTGATGGAGGCAGCCTGGGACCTGGCCCGCCGCATCGCCGCCAACCCTCCGCACGCGCTGCGCATGGCCAAGCGCCTGCTGCGCGAATCACAGCATGCCCGGCTCGAATCGATACTGGAAATGTCCGCGGCATTCCAGGCGCTGGCGCATTTCACCCCCGATCACCACGAGCTCGTGCAACGGGCCGCCACCCGGAGCACGGCAACGTGACGACGGCCAATCTTCCTCTCGAAGGCATCACCGTCCTCGACCTCGGACAGGTGTACCAAGGGCCCTATTGTGGCTTTCTGCTTGCCACTGGCGGCGCGAGAGTCATCAAGATCGAGCCGCCCGGCGGTGATTCCGTGCGCAGCCGCGCCGACGCGCCCGGAGGCAACTCGCTGGCCTTCGCCATGCTGAACGCCAACAAGGAAGGCATGACCCTGGACCTGAAGACCCAGGCCGGCAGGGACCTGCTGCTGCGCATGGTGGATCGGGCGGACGTGCTGCTGGAAAACTTCGCGCCTGGCGTGATGGACAGGCTGGGCCTGGGCGCGGACGCTCTGTGCGCGCGCAACCGCCGGCTGATCTACGCCTCGGGCAGCGGCTACGGATCGACCGGCCCCTATCGCGACGTCCTGGCCATGGACCTCACCATCCAGGCGATCGGAGGCATGATGTCGGTGACCGGTTTCGCCGATGGCCCGCCGGTGAAGGCCGGCGCCGCCGTCAGCGACTTCCTGGGCGGAGCGCACCTGTACGGCGCCGTCGTGACTGCCCTGTTGCAGCGCGAGCGCACGGGCGAAGGCTGCGCGGTCGAGACCGCCATGTTCGACATGTGCTACCACACGCTGGCTTCCAATCTGAGCATGATGCACAAACAGGGGCGGCCCGCGCCTCGAACGGGCAACCGGCACGGCGGACTGTCGGTGGTCCCCTACAACGTCTATCCGGCCCGGGACGGCCACGTCGCCATCATTTGCGTCAAGGACGCGCACTGGCGGAATCTGGCCCGCACCATGGACCGTCCGGAACTGGCGGACGATTCCCGCTATGCCAGCAACCGCGCACGCGCCGAGGCCATCGACGAAGTCGACGAACTCATCTCGTCGTGGTCCCGCCAGCACGGCAAGGAAGAAATTTTCCGGCTCTCCCAGCGTAACCGTTTCCCGGCGGCGCCCGTCCGAGACCTGCGTGAACTGAGCGAAGATCCGCACCTGCACCAGCGAGGCGCACTGCATTACATGGACCATCCGGTGCTGGGACGGATCGCGCTGCCGCATTCGCCGCTGCGCTTCGTCCGGCAACACCAGTTGCCGCTATCGCCGAATCCCGCGCTGGGAGAGCACAACGCCAGCGTGCTGACGAACATGCTTCGCATGTCCGACGAGGATATCCGCAACTACGATCGCCTCGGAGCGTTCGGCTCCGCCTGACCGACACCAGGCAGGCTTGCTGCCCGCGGCAAGCCCACGTATCGTTGCTCCGCATCGCAGGCAAGGAGACGCGGGATGACGATACGAACGACATGGCGCATGCTGGCCTGGGGCGGCTGCCTGGCCGCCAGCGCGGCCGCCGCCGAACCGCAGGCGATCGAAACGGAACTGGGCCCGGGCGCGCGCGCCGTCCGGGTGGTAGGCCAGCCCGGCGATTCCCCCTCGGCGCTGCGCGCCCGTCTCGACCAGCGCCTGGACGAACTGTGCCAGGGCCGGGTCTATGCCGTGTCCTACCAGGAAGGCCAATCCGTGCGACAGTGGCACGCAGCGGGCGGCTCGACCATGATGGCCGCCCCGGAAACCGTCGTTCCCTATGCCGATGCGCAGGCGGTGTGCGACCAGCAGCAAGACTGACCCGTCGAGACATTTCTGTCCACGGCGAGCTTTACCCGCACTTAGCCAGACTTTACGGCTCTGATCGCCCGCGATATTCGCCGGGACTATGAAGAAATCCGATACGTCGCCATCGGCTGCACGTTGCAGTGTTGATGGAAATCCCAACGGGCGTGCGCATCATCAGCCTGCGCAAGGCCAACTCTCGCGAGGTCCGAGCCTATGAGCAGAAACAAACGGCCGTTGACCGATGACTCCGGAGAAGCCCGGGAGCTTGGCGCGGAAGATCTGAAGCACTTCGGTTCCCCACACGAAGTTCTTCCCGAATCCCTGCGGGAGAGAATCGGCACCCGGCGGCGTGGTCCTCAAAAAACCCCGACCAAGGTTCCGGTCACCATCCGGCTTTCGCGCGAGGTCGTGGAACGCTTCAAGGCATCTGGCACGGGTTGGCAGACACGCGTCGATACCGCGCTGAAAGAATGGCTGGAGACGCACGAACCAGCGTGACCCCGCTTGGCCGCGAGAAGCCAGCCGGCCTTACACGCGCTTACACCCCCACACCCCGCGCCGCGAAAGAATCGTGAAACGGCGGGTCCAACGGCAGGACCCCTGGGAGCAGGCATGGCCGTACACGAACCCGCGATGCCCGGCATCGCCCTCAACCGCTTCGGACTGGGCACGCGACCCGACGACACGGCGCCCGCCGACGGCAGGCGGTGGCTGCTGGAACAGCTTGGCCGCTACGAGCCTCGCCCGGCCGCCTGGGACCCCCTGCCGGCCTCCGGCGACCTGGTCCGGGACACCGTCGCCCGCCAGCGCGAAATACGCGACACGCCCTCGGACCAGCAGGCTCCCGCCCGCGAGGCCCTGCGCAAGGCGCAGCGCCAGCATTACCTGGATGCCATCGACATGCGCACGCTGTCGGCATTGGATGCGCCCACGCCCTTCGTCGAACGGCTGGTGCATTTCTGGGCCAATCACTTCGCCATCTCGGCCGAGAATCCCGCCGTCGCGATGCTGGCGGGCAGCTTCGAGGCCGACGCCATCCGCCCGCACGTGCTCGGCCGTTTCGAGAACATGGTGCTGGCGGTGGAGCGCCATCCGGCGATGCTGCTGTTCCTGAACCAGAATGCGTCGATCGGCCCCGGCAGCGTGGCCGCGACCCGCGCCACGCGGCGCAATCCGGCACAGCAGCGCGGGCTGAACGAAAACCTGGCGCGCGAGATCATGGAACTGCACACACTGGGCGTGCGCAGCGGCTACGGCCAGGAAGACGTGACGGAGTTCGCGCGCGCCCTGACGGGCTGGTCGGTGGCCGGCCTGGGCGCGCCCGACACGCCCCGGCGCGGCGTCGAACTGGACCAAGGCACGGGCTACGCGTTCCAGGCCGAACGCCACGAGCCCGGCCCGCGCACGGTGCTCGGCCGCCGCTACGGCCAGGCCGGGCAGCAGCAGGCCGCCGCCATCATCCGCGATTTCGCGCGCGCCGATGCCACCGCGCGCCACGTGGCGACCAAGCTCGCCCGCCACTTCGTGGCCGACAACCCGCCGCCCGCGGTGGTCGAGCGGCTGGCCCGCGCCTACCGCGATCACGACGGTGAACTGAAGCCGGTCTACCAGGCGCTGATCGCGTCCCCGGAGGCCTGGCGCCCCGCGCCCGCCAAGTTCAAGACGCCCTGGGAATGGCTGGTGTCCGCGCTGCGCGGGCTGGGCCGCACCGACCTGCAAGGCGTGCGGGTGGCGGCCCTGATGCAGCAGTTGGGCCAGCCGCTGTGGCGCCCCGGTTCGCCCGCCGGCTACGACGACGTGGCGGGCAGTTGGGCCGCCCCCGACGCCCTGATGCGGCGCGTGGAACTGGCGGGCCGCCTGGCCAGCCTGCCGGACGCCGGCATGGATGCGCGCCAGCTGGCGCCCCGGCTGTTGCCCGGACAACTGGGCGAGGCCACCGCCACGGCGCTGTCGCGCGCCGAATCCGGACGCACCGCGATGGCGCTGCTGTTGGTGTCGCCCGAGTTCCTGAGGAGATGAAGCCATGACCATCGCCCATCCCCGGCGCCGCTGGCTCCAGCAGACCGCGCTTGCCGCGGCCGCCACGGCATTCGCGCCGCGCGTGCTGTTCGCGCGGGCCGAGACCGACCGGCGCTTCGTCTTCATCATCCAGCGCGGGGCGGCGGACGGCCTGAACACCGTGATTCCTTACGCGGACCCCGCCTATGCCGGGCTTCGGCGCGAACTGGCCATCGATCCCGCGCAGGCGATACGGCTGGACGGCAGCTTCGCCCTGCATCCCGCGCTGGCGGCCACCGGCGAACTCTACCGCGCCGGACAGGCGCTGTTCCTGCATGCCGTCGCGTCGCCTTACCGGGAACGTTCGCACTTCGACGGCCAGAACGTGCTGGAGACCGGCGGCACCCGCCCCTACCAGCGCAAGGACGGATGGCTGAACCGGTTGCTGGGCATGCTGCCCGGCCTTAAAGATGCCGAGGCGATCGCCCTGGCCCCCACCGTTCCGCTGGCGCTGCGCGGCCAGGGGCGGGTTGCGTCGTACGCGCCGTCCGCCCTGCCCGCGCCGCCGGACGACCTGCTGCTGCGCGTCCAGCAACTGTATGAACCCGATGCCCAGTTGCACACGCTGTGGGACGCCGCCCTGGAAGCGCGCGACATGGCGGGCCCCGGCCGGACCCGGCAGAATCCCGCCGAACTGGGCAAGCTGGCCGCCACGTTCCTGAAGCGCCCCGACGGTCCGCGCATCGCCATGGTGGAGACAGGGGGCTGGGATACCCATGCCGGCCAGAACGCCCGGCTGGCCGCGCAGTTGAAGAACCTCGACGCGCTGCTGGCCGCGTTGAAGGAACACCTGGGCGATGCCTGGACCCGGACCGTCGTCCTGGTCGCCACCGAGTTCGGCCGCACCGCCGCCGTCAACGGCACCGGCGGCACCGACCACGGTACGGGCTCCGCCGCCATGCTGGTCGGCGGCGCGGTCCGGGGCGGCCGCGTCATCGCCGATTGGCCGGGGCTGGGTCCGTCCCAGCTTCTGGAAGCGCGCGACCTGCGGCCCACCCTCGGCCTGCCCACGCTGATCGCCGCCACGGCCGCCGAGTGCTTCGCGCTGGACCCGGGGCGTACGCTGCAAACGCTGTATCCTGGACAGACGGCGGCAGGAAGGCTGCCGGGACTGCTGACGAGTTAGCCCCACCCATGCCCAAGGACCGCCCCGTCCCTTTCGCGCCACCCCGCCGGCAAGCCGCCGCGCCGCGCAACTCGCTGCTATGGATATTCGAGCCGCTGGAACGGGATGCCGGCTATTCCAGCAAGCGCATGTTCGGCTGCCTCGCCGCCTACCTGGACGACCTGCTGTGCCTGGTGGTGGCGGACCGGGGCGATCCCTGGAGCGGCCTGCTGGTGTGCACGTCCAAGGACCGGCACGCGGCGTTGATCGACGACGAGCCGGCGCTGCGGCCCCACGCGGTGCTGGGCAAGTGGCTGTACCTGCCCCAGGACCACGCGGAGTTCGAAACCACCGCGGCCAGACTGGCAGAACTCGCCAGGGCGCGCGACCCGCGCCTAGGCGTTGCGCCCCAGCCACGTGCCCGGCGAACACGGCGGGGTACCTTGGGTTGACCGCTACGGCGGCGGGGACGTCCCTTAGCGCGCCCGACCTTCCTGTGCGCCGGCCTCGCCCCGGTCACGCGGCAGGCAAGCCAGCACCAGCAGCGAACACGCCCCGGCGCAGATGAAGGCAACGCCATAGCCCCCACCGGCCGAGACGAATATCGCGAACAGCGTGGGCGCGACCATGTTGGTCAGGTTGACCAGGATGCTGGACCCCGCGGCGGTTTCCGAAATCATGTGCGGCGGCGAACGGCGCGCCACTTCGGCGATCTGCACGCCGTTCCAGCTCGCGGCCGAGCATCCCGCCACGAACGCCAGCAGAAGCGCCGCCCATAGCGGCCACGCCGGACTGGTAAGACCCAGCAGCGCCGTCGTCACCGCCGACAGCACGGCCGCGATCGACAGCACCGCGGTGGCCGACCGCAGATAATCGGACAGCCAGCCCAGCGCGATACGGCCGATCACCCCGCCCGCCTGCATGACCGCGAAGACCATGCCGGCCCGCCCCAGGGAATAACCCAGCCCGTCCACCAGATAGACCACGGTGAACGTGAACCAGCAGCTCTGGGATACGGCGAACAGGCTGCCGACGACGGAAATCTTCAGCAGGCCGCGGTTGTGCATCAGCGAGGCCAGGGGCACGCCCAGGGTCCGCAGCGACCGCCACGTCGGCACGGGGAAGGAGCGGCCCGTGCGCTCGGGGATCTCGTCCAGGCCGGCGCTCAGCCGCCAGGTCAGCGCGATGGGCAGCAATACGACCACCGCGCAGGCCAGCAGCGCGATGCGCCAGCCCGCCAGCGCCACCACGGCGGGCACCAGCAGCCCCGCCATCACGCCGCCCAGCGGCACCCCGGCCTGCTTGATCGAAAACATCAGGTTGCGCTTGCCCGGCGGGGAGAATCTTTGCAGGACCTCGCTGCCGGCCGGGTTGGCGGCGCCATTGCTCAATCCCATGGCAAAACACGCGGCCAGCGCGACGCCCAGGCTGGGATACAGCAGGAACGCCAGGCAGACGGCCCCCAGCGACAGCGTCAGTTGCAGGGTGCGCATCCCGCCAACCTGCTTGAGCAGGGCGGAGCCCGCCAGCAGGATGGCCAGTCCCCCCATCGAATTGCTGGCGGTCAGGTAACCGATGGAACTGCCGCTCCAGCCGAACTCCGCGGACATGGCCGGCGCGATAATGGGAATGAGTCGGGTCAAAAACGACGAAATTGTCTGCAAAATGCAAATGGCCACTACAGGCATCAGCCAAGCCGGTGCGGTGCTTGTCATCGAGTCTCTTGCGTCGCGCTTGTCGGGGATGCCAGGGGAAAGCGGCGTCCCGCCCGGTGATCCGGGGGTTTGCCTTTCATGATACCGCTAAGGTTCCTGACGATCTGCGTGGATCGCGGCGGTTGCCCAATTGCGGCAAACAGGGCAACATGGCCCACCACCGGGTCACAGGCTTTCGCCAGACCCATTTAGGAGCGAGCAGTTTGCCCAAGGAAGATTTGATCGAAATGCGTGGCGTGGTCAACGAGGTCTTGCCTGACTCACGGTTCCGGGTCACGCTGGAAAACGGCTTTGAAATCACGGCGTATTCCGGCGGAAAGATGCGTAAATTCAACATCCGCGTCCTGGCGGGCGACGACGTCACGCTAGAGATGTCCCCCTACGACATGACCAAGGGCCGCATCACGTTCCGCCATATCGCGGGACGTCCCGCCGCCGCCCCCGGCCCCAAGCCCCGGAAAAGGTAAAGCGGTCGTCCAAATGAAAACAGCTCCCGAGGGAGCTGTTGGCTTTCAGTCAGCCTGCTTGCGCAAGCTTAGAGCACCTTGATCTTGGTCGCGGCCGGGCCTTTCGCGCCCTGGCCGGGAATGAAGCTCACGCGCTGGTTCTCTTCGAGGGAGCGGTGGCCGCTGCCCTGGATTTCCGAAAAGTGCGCGAACAGATCCTTGCCGCCCGCGTCCGGCACGATGAAGCCGAAGCCCTTCTCGGAGTTGAACCACTTGACGATGCCTGTTTGTTCCATGTCATTTCCTTGGTGATAAAAAAAACGGATTTCCCGTCAACACACGACACTCAAGGAAGAAATGGGAACGACGAAGACCGCTATCGTGGACTTTGACTGACCTGGATTACGACTCTTGAAGGCCGTGGCTGGCGGACTATGGACTGGAAAGCTCGAGATGTCAAATCGGCTGTATCAGGAAGCTTTCCATCTGACTCAGACAACGGTGGGCCTCCTGCCGCGCTTCGGGTCTGGAGACTCCAAACGCACGGCGACGCGCGTACCCGTGGCCGCGGCATAGCGGGTCAACGTACGCATGGATGGCATGGACCGGCCACTTTCCAGACGAGCAACCGTGGACTGCGTGGTATGCATGCGCTCTGCCACCTCGTCTTGGGTCAAGCCGGCGCGTACCCGGGCCGCGATCAATTCTCGCGCCAAGGCGAACTCCGGCGCCTGAGCTTCGTATTCCGCTTTCACGTCCGGATCTGCAAGCAGGCGGCGCTTGAGTTTTTCGAGGTCGCTCATCGCGGGGCTTCTTTCCGTACAGGTAAGGCCGTCAATTCAACGGCCGCTTGGGGTAATAGCACCACCTTCCACACCATGAATTTTATCTCTTTTTTGCTATGACCGGGAAACCCCTTGGGTCCGCTTGTTACCGCGCCCGGCATCAAGCACCTGACCCTGGGTCAACACTAGCAAGGAAGGCTGTTTCGCGGCGCAGCCCCGCTGGTTCGAAATCCGAGAGGGGGAACACGAATCGTGCTGGGTGGAGCGTGCAATGGAACGCCACGGCCGGCAAGAAGCTCGCAGCGCAGAAAGCGATGCGGGCCCGGATATGTGTAGACGACTAATCTGGTGGTTGGTGGGTGAAAGGAATCGAACTAACGCCGCTTGGCCGCGCCACTATTGGCACCTCCCATTGGAGGATGCACCACATACCGTCAAGAATGCCGTCACTCACCCAGAGCTGGTGAACACCCTGCCAAGCTTTGCCCCTACCATGCTCCGATCTGCGGCACTCACGAGCGGAGGCCATGTGACACGAGATGCTGACGAACGGCTCTCAGAGACCTTAGAGCAGACCCTTGCCTGGATGAAAGATTGCACCAGGCTGTTGGACGGGCAGATATTGCGTGAGAGCAACGCACGCACCCGAAGGGCAGCAGCACTCTTTGATCTATCTCTCGAACATAGCCAGTCGGTCCACGTGTTGATCTCGGCGGCGCAACTCGCTTCAGCGACGGCCTTGCTCCGCCCACAGTTGGAGGCATGCTTACGCGCAGTTTGGCTTCTCCATGCACCGGACACCCCGGCGCTACAGAAGGTCCTGAAAGGCAAGGAAGAACTGCCTGCGATTGGGAAAGTGAAAAACTTCGTGCTCTCAATGCCTGAGAGCCCTATCAGCGTATTGCTGCAGAACGCTGTAGCGATCATAGGCGCACTCCACGACTTCACGCACGGAGGCTCGCGCCAGATACATTTACGCTTGGCGTACGAGCACGTTGGAAGAGATCCACACCCGGTTCGGGCGCGGCAGATCCTCCGATGGTCAACGGCCCTTTCCTATACCGCGGCAATCGGCCTTGCCGAAATTTGTCGAGACGCGGCGACGCTGGATACGGTGCATCGCACGTTTCACGCTCATGGCTTCACCCGACAATCAGCCAATGCCGAGGGGCCTGATGTCGCTGATTTGTAACATCGCCTCTGAAGCGAACCGAACCTATAACCCCCTTCTTCCGTTCACAGCTGCCCCTCCCACGTAGCCACGGAGCAGTCTCAAAACAGACGAAATCCAGCAACCATGCGGGTTTCAACGGGGGAATTATTATCACCCCCCATAGGGGGCCTCGTGACTAGAGACAGTGCGGGATTCGAACTCCCCCTATCCGGCCGCTTCTTCCAGGGGCCCCCAGCTTAAGCCCTCGCCGTATCAACTTTTTTTCGGCCATACTTGTGCGGCGCTTTTGCGCTTACACGGTATAAGTCTTACACCGTGTAAGCCGTGTTCGTAACACACCCAACATCGAATGGAGAGCCGGTGCACACCGTTGATATCATCGAAGCCCTTGCAATTGAACGCGCATTGCAAGCATTCCATGATGAACTTGAATCTATTGCGGATACTTCAGCCAGACCGGGCATAACTCGGGACGATGCCACCTCGCTTCAAGAACGGCTTCGTCTTACCAAGGGAGCTATCAAACAAGCCGCGAAACATGGAACACTCTCGGGGAGCAGGCAAGAGCCAACGGAGCTTGAGCGTTGCTTCTATGGCCCCGCAATCCGTTCTGCGTCGGCAAGCTTTCGCTTGCGCGTAGACGCCAACCCAAAATCATCAGAATGGCAACGCGGCATTGACGACGTTCAATCCGAACTCAGCTACGCCCTGCATGGCTTACGCAAACTAATACAGGAAGCGCAAGGAACGTAGCCTGGCAGGTCATAGGCACCTCACGCCGCCGCGCTCCTAGCTCGCTTCGAGCGCCCAGGCTCCGACTTCGTGGAACTAGGTTGCAGGGGCGGTTCCGCAACCGGCGCACCGCCCGCACTATCGGCAGCGGCCAACAACGACTGCGCCATCGCTCGCGCTTGGCCGGGCGTGAGGGACGATACCTAGCGACACCGACATCACACCATAACCCCCAGCGGCTAACGGCGTGACTTCCTCGCTGTGCAAGTGCAACGTCACATCGGAGGATTGCGCATGGCGGATGGTACTGCATGGCCGTCGATTCGCGCGCAGATGTACGCTACGCTCCGCAGCAACACGGGATTCGTTGGTTAGTTCATGATGCCTTCCAGCCAGAGAGTGACGGCGCCACACCGGCCCCGGACAGCATCGGGGCTGCGCCATGGGGCTGGCCCTGCCCGGAGCACCTCTATTAAGAGACGCAACGAAAGAATGTGATCTGTTGAAGCCGTGAGACAAGCTCGAAGTTAACGGCCTTGCTATCCCCCAACACGGAAAGTTGATGTACCTTGCTGCAAATCTCATTTGGAGACGGCAATGGTCACCTCGGTAGATGACACACCAGAAAAGCTGTGCCGCAACGTCGTCGTACTCTCCACTGCGATAGTCGCCGTATGGTGGCTGAATATCGAGGTAGGAAATCCGGCTCTATGGGGCATTGTAAAAGTGCCAGCGTCCTCGCTGCCGCGCGCCTAGATAGCTACTCTCGTTGTTTTTCTCTAAAGCACGCTTCGGGACCACTTCAGCGAGCCCCGGCGAACAGCAGGTGCGCGCGCACTCGAGGACCACAGCCTAAGGATGGATCGCCGCGTTAAGCGCGGCGTTCAGGAGATTGGGGCAGGTCGTCGTAACCAATGCAGGCAAGCCGCCATTGCCCGGACGAAATCCAAAAGAAATGACTCATTCACGGACGAAACGTGGCAATTCGCACCTAGCGACTTCGACATCGAATATCTAGAAGGAACATTTGCCGAGCTCTACGCCGCCCGCGCTGCGGAGGATGAAGGCATCCCAATCAGTGAAGTGAAGCAGCACCAGTTTCATCTACCTCAATCGACTCAGTGCGAATAAGGGCGCCGAGCCACCTCGAAGCATGCCTATACTCCGAAGGCGCTTTAGAGGTGCTTTTCCCCTACATGATGGCCTTCTTCGCTACGGTGATATGCGCATGGAAAATCGCCACTTGAATAGAAAGACCCGCCTCTATTGACTAGCGTCTGAGCAGCACTTACGCCACCAAGGGAGAAAAATTTGAACTATTTGTACTTTCACGACGAAGCCCGGCAAACAGTCTACCGAATGTTGTCCGAGCCGCGCTGCCACGCCCAAATCCATGGACGAGGAAAGGCGCAACGAACCACCGGCTGGTATTTTTCAACGGAAATCGAAATCACCCGAGCTGACAATCGCCTTAGTAACGGGCGATGGGTCCATGATGTCAGGATAACGCCATATCAAATATTCGACGTGCCGCGCTACAGTGAAACGGAAGCTCGGGGCTACTTCGTCAGAAATCAAACTCCAGATGGCGTCCAAATCAGCCCAGATGAATATGAAGAGCTGCGCCAGAAGTACGAAAAGACTGCTCGAAACGCAAAGGCCACGTGACGAAAAAGCCCGCTGTCGGCTGGCTGGCAAGCTTTCTTGCATGCGCCGTCAACCGAGGACCGCCCTACGCTGGTTGCTAGTGCATCAAGATCCGGCCCTAACGTTGCGGGGCGCTGCAATGCAGTGTCGAGCCGAACGACGCGCCAAGTATTAAGCCGCGGCATGGGACACCACGTTGAGGCCCAGGAGCCTGAGCTGCTTGCGCTGCATGGTACTCCGATTGGCGGTCAGCGCCAGTTTGCCCTCTACGTCTGTCTCGTCCACCACATCAATACCGTGCGCAGTGTCGACCATCATGCGGCGCGGTTGCTCACTATTAACATGCACTCGCACCACGATGCTACGAACGAGCAGAGCGCGCGTAGTCGGACAACCCGGGGTACGTAGAGCAGTTACAGACGCTAGTCAGGAAGGCTTGTACCGATGCGACCTAGGCTTGTACAGGCGAATGGCAGGGCCGCCCGCATTGTCCTCGGCGGCGAGCAGCGATTGAGCGACCGCGCGCGCCTGCCGGCGTCAGCAGCACGTCACCCAGTAGCCGCCACGCCATTGGCGAGAGAGCCTTCTTGCAGGTGCAGCGTTGTATTACCGCCAGACATACCGCAGATTGCGCTTACGGAGTAGCCCACATCCACCCGCACAAACACGCGCAGTCCTTCCCAATATCATTAAATTCAACGACTTTCTTGACTACGCGCGAATAGCACCCTACGTTACCGCCCATTACGAGAGAAATGGAAAGCGAGATGCCTACCGCAGATGAACTTCGTGTGCTAATTGAAAGCGCTTCCGAGACGCTCAACACCGAATTCAAATCTTGGATCGATCCTAGCGAACCCTCTGGCCAGGACAAAATTGTCAGAACCTGCATGGCTCTTCGAAACCAAAATGGAGGCACTCTAATCATCGGAATCGATGACATGACAAAGCGCCCTGCGCCTTATCCAGCCGGTTGGGATGCCGACTCAGTGCGTGCTAAATTCAACGCAGACGCTGTCAGTGCACTCGTAAATAGATACGCTTCAGCGCCGTTCGAAGTGACTGTAGATTTCGTTGAAGTCGACGGGGTTCTTTGCACGGGCCTGTCTGTCTCGAGTGGGGTGCAATTCCCGGTCGCTGCGAAGAAGCAGTTGTCAAACTCCGGCGGCGGCACGCTGATCGCGATAGGCGACGTTTTTGTAAGGACGCTAAGCAGCAGCCACGTGGTGGGAACATCAAAAGCCGGGTGGAACGACTGGCGCGACCTATTCGATCGCTGTTTCGACAACCGCGAAGCGGACATAGGGCGATTTGTACGACGCCACCTTACGTCCATAGACCTATCAGCTCTCGCGCCCCTGCTCGCGAGCGCTAAGCCGACGCCAGCCGTGGATTACCGGAAACAACTAATTGAGTTACTCGAGAAAGGCGCCAAGCGATTTGCCGCATTAATTGATGAGCGCGGCATAGACATAACCAACCACGGTTGGTGGGATACTGCGCTCATTATCGAAGGCGAAAGAGCTAAGGAATGGCACTCCACTACAGAATTCCTTCGTCTTATCGAATCGCAGAATCCGGACTATACGGGATGGCCTGTATGGGTCGTTCCGCTAGTCAGCCCTCATCGACCGCACGTCGTCAACAACCGTTACGAGGGTTTATATGGCGGTTTTGGTCAAGGCGATGCATCAGACTTCATGATTTACGATCCGACCGGACAGTTCTTCCAGCGACGGGCGCTACAAGAAGACCGAGCCCCTGATCGTGTAAAGCCAGGCACAATCTTTGATTTTGCATTGCCGATAATTCGCTGCGCGGAGGCCATCGCAGTCGGACTTGCCTTCGCTAAAGCAATGCAGTACAGGCGTGAAAACACGAAGCTGCATTTCGCGTTTCAATGGAGCGGATTACGTGGACGGGAGCTTACTGCCTGGGCCAACCCTTGGCGCTTTCTACCACCAGGCGGCACTGCTATAGACGATGTCCATATGACTCAACTTACCGTCCCCATCGACACCGCACTCGAGTCGATAGGTCCCACTTTGGTTGGGCCACTAGGCGGCCTATTCAGTACGTTCGACGGCGCGCAAATAAACTCGGACGTATTCGAATCGGAAGTCAGAGATCTTTTCAATAGATCTCTGAAGGGATAGCCCAACGGAACAAAAGCCCGTCGTCAAATGACCAACGGGCTGTCCACTCACCTACCGCGAGCAAGCATAGTGCACGACAGCGAACAAATCGCAGACTGTCGTGCCACCAGATCAGGCGGAGAACCCGAGAATCGCTCGCGGGTCCATATCCGCTCGTCGATATACAGCTTCTCCCATAGTTTCCAGTCGCTCGATTTCCTCTTCTTCGGCGTACTCCAGCGCCAGGGCTTCAGCTTGCAGCCTCTCGAGCTCGCCCTGCTTGTCTTCCACCCTGCATGCTCCCTTTGGCAGAGTAGCAGCCTGGATCAGCGCCCAACGCTAGTGCGGGTTTCGTAGACTTCCGGATACGACCTGAGACTAAAAACTGGTGCCGGTGAAAGGAATCGAACCCTCGACCTTCTCATTACAAGAACGCTGCGCCACAGTTGTTGAACTTCCGCGTTCTATATCAAACCTAGCAATCATGCGGATTTCCAGCCGTTCGCGGGATTGCAACAACAGCCATTTGATGCTGAATTTTTACTTGTTTTAACGGCACGATTACACAGGAATTACACGCCACCCCGCACCGCAGGCCACCGTGGTTCACGGTGGCCTTACGTGTCGGCGTGAACCGATATAGGAATTCCTGTATCGACCCTCCCACCACCGTTGGTGGATGGATCAGAGATGAACCATCCGGACTGATGCGGATCTCGCACTACCCAGGGCGGCCACTGGGGGGGGTGTGCCCAGTTCTGGGCATGCCCTTGGAGAACCGCCTCCACATCCTGCAAGAAATGCGGCGGCACCTTGTTAAATTTAACAACCTGCGCCGGTCAATTTTTCAGAGGGGGTCGCGAAACGCTACCCCCTCCTCGATGCCTGTTTGGGCGGAATTTTGGGTGGGCCTTGCAGGGCTGGATTTCCTTCTAAGTGCTTGATTTATAAGTGATCTATGGTGGGCACATGGCTCGAGCGGAACGAGCAGGGGTGAGAGTCACTTCCACCAGCGGTGGGGGTCAACCCTTTAACAAGCCGATTTAACAAGCCTGTTAAAAGAGGAAATTTTCTGCGCGTGAGGTGGGGCGCGGTTTCCGGGAGAAGAGGGGATCGGATTTTTTTCCTACCCCCCATACTCATCTTCCGTGCCTCTTCCAGCCAAACGCCTGCTTCCCAGACTTCGAGATTCGGCCTTCACTTGCGATGTCGGACACCACCACGTCGATCACGAAGGATTCATCTTCCAGTCTGCTGCTAGCCGTGGTCCCTGGCGGCGCATTGTGGATGTTCACAATCACGCCGGGCTCGACCTCCGGGGGCCTCCTGGTAGCGGCAGGCGGCAAGCCACCTACCGCTCCGGCGCCCGTATAGCTATTCAGCGCATTTAGGTAGCCAAGACCTAGCTTCCGGGTGGCGTCCGCATTAATAACGTATTCACCAGCGTGAACGATGCCTGCGGGCTCCTGCTTGCCACCAGCGCCTGTGTAGCCGCCTTCAGCGAATCCAAACCAGGACAGCGGGCCGCCTGATGTCGACGGCACAGGGCCACCCTCGGAGAACCCAAGAAACGCCATCACAGCTTTTGTAATGGTGGCTTGAATCGCCATGCGGACGAGATCGCTGATGATAGAAGCGGCCAGCGATTTGAAGTCGGCCTTGCCGGTCATTACCAAGTCCACCAGCGCATCCTCCATGCCGCCAAAGGCACGGTCGACCATTTGTCGGGTCTGGCTATAAACATTCTGTGACTCAGCCAGATAGTTCTGCAATCCTTTAATTGCCCCATCCTGCCAACTCCCCTCCTTCTGGTTGCGAGCCTGGATGTACCGGTCGTACTCCTCTAGTGCCCTCGCCTGGTACTCCTGCTGGATGGCGATCTGATCTTCGTACTGCTTGCGGATTCCTTCTATCTTGCTCGGATCATTGTTCAGTGAGAGCGTCTGGCGTTGCTGGTCTTCAAGCTCCTGGATGCGGGCGGCGTAGTGCTGCATGATTTGCAGCCGCCCCTGCATATCCGCCGCGGCCCGGTCGCTCATGCCATAGGCGGCCAGCGCCTGCTGATAGCCAGTCATCTGCAACAACAAATCTCGTTGGGCCGACAGCTCGGCGTTCTGCAAGTTCAGTACGAGTCGTCTTGCCTCGTCCCTTTCAGCAGCCATATCAATGGCGGTGGCAAGCCCTTGGGCCTTATCAAGTTGCTCACCAGTAAGGGACACATTCATTTGCTTGATGTCGTAAGCCAGCCTTTCATAGGCTGTCAAATTTTGTGCCTTTACAACCTGCTCCTCAAGATTCTTGAGGTACTGCTGAGCTTGCGCCTGTTGCTGTTTCGCTAGCTTGGCCGCTTCCTCTGCCCTTCTTTTCCTCTCAGCCTCTCCAGCGGCGTCGATTGCATTGCCCGAGCGCTTGTCGATTCTGGAGTCCATCTGATAGAAGGAAGCAGGGTCAGTATCGCCTTCAACCACAGCACCAATCATCTTTCTCAAATCGGTGTTCGCTGCCTTGGCGCGCCGCTGCACATCCGTGATCATCCCTCGGATCCTGTCGTATCCCTCACGCATGCGCCGCAAGTCGGGATCCGTAATCTGATCGAGGGAAATCGTGGAAAGCCCTTTCTGGACATGTTCCAGGTCACTGGCCATCGTCACCGCACGATTGGTGAGGTTCTCCAGCTCACGGCCAAACGACTTAACCTGCTCCTGCTGCTTTGATAGTGCGTCGGTTCCCAGGACAATCCCAAGCTTGTTGGATGATGCCTTGAACTCGGCCATGTTCGCGATCAGGTGAACGAAGCTTGCGGCCAAGCCCGCGACCCAGCCTGTAAATTCCGCGAAGACTGCCTGCACTTCGGGAGAACCAAGTTGTGCAGTCAGCCGATTGATCGCGCGGGTTGCCTCATCAAAGCTTCCGCCCTCACCGGTCAGCAACGAGTTCAGTTGGTTCTGCAATCCGGTGATCGCTCCACCAAGCGTATCGCGTGCGGCGGCCGCTGCACCACCATATGATGACTCCAGCGCTTGCAGGACAATCGCCTGCGCTTCGGCGGTCTTGCCTGTTTCCTGTAACCGCTCAACAAGCGCCTCCTGATCTTTAGAAAAGCGAAACCCCTGACGCTGAAGCGCAGTGAGACCTTCCTTAGGAGAGTCGAGCGCACGTCCAACAGTCTCTGCCGCGGAACTGACATCCATTCCCAGGCGCGCCGCCATATCGATGGCCGCTTGCATGGCTTGCGGGAATTGCTCGCCGACAATGTTGCTGTATGACAGAAGGCGAGCCTGGGCTTGGTTGACCTCCCCAGCACTGAAGATGCTCTTCCCCTCCATTTCGGAGGCCATCTTGTTCAATTCTCGCTGGGTGAATCCCGCGGCATTTCCCGTGGACCGCAACACTGCTGCGAGCTGAGCTTGCTCATTCTGGAAGTTGCGGGTCTCTTGGACGACCTTCTGTATCGCAGCTCCCGCAGTGAATCCAGCAAACGCCAATGAGAGCGCCCGGCTGATTCCCTTCCATGCATCTTCGATCTCTTTGGCGCGTTGCTTCTGCTTCTTAGCAATTTCACGCGACTTCCGATCAGCGATGCGTTCGGCCTCGGTCATTCCCCGCGAAAATCCGCCTGTCTTTGCGATCAAGTTCAGCGTTAGAGTCCCCAAGGATCTAGTCATATCGCCTCCTTCTGCACTTCAATGCACACGGCCGGATGAATGAGCCTCGATCTGCTGCATGACCGCATCGACAGCCAGTCTGAACGCTTCCGATCTAACAAAGATCTCGGTCATCTTGTTGATATCTTTCTCACGCATGGGGCTAAATATCTGCGCGAGGGCTGGAAGTGCATGGGCTTGCCATTGGTGCAGAACGATTTGTTCCGAGGCTTCACGGATGAAGCTTGCGCTAAGTGCAACAGTGCTCATTTCTCTTCTTCCCTGAAGATTCTTTCCCAGCCGCCGCCATTTCTAGCGGGCGGACACTTACCAGGCTCGATAGCACGCAGCGCCACATACGCACCTCGACCATGGCGAACGATTGCACCAGGCTTATAGGGAAGGGCCGATTGCCATTCGCCTTGAAACGAAAGAGCTGGTCTTGCCTCCAACTCTGCTATGCGCTTCCTTAGCGGCTCGGTATGACTGAAAACGACATCGGCCAGCATCCCGGCGAAGAGCTTGACGTCAATGGCACCCTGCGTTGTCGTGACACGCTTAATCTCTGCACGATGGTCCAGCAGCTTGATACTTCCGCTCGCCAGTCGGGTTGCCGTGGGAATTTCCTCAATCCGAGGAGATCCCGCCGGCACCACCACGCACTTTGCGACCGAAACGCGAGCGTCTGGGTTCGCAGGCACAGACACCACGGACAGCTCATGCCATTCCCATTTGTCAAAGCGAGTGCCTCCATTGGGCAATGCCGAATACTTGAGGGCCTGGAACCCGATAGAAACCGCAGTCAGAGCACCGTCCTGGAGCAACTTCCAGACCTCCTCGGCCCGCGCGACTCCCTCGGTCAGCTTTGCTCGGATGCGGATCCCGGCCTTGGTAACCTCCGCGCGGACGACCGATCCAATGGGCTGATCGTGTTTGTGGGCGAAAAGCAGCGGCAACGGCAAGGAATAGAGGGCACCATCCGGCACAACCACGTCGCCCACGCGATCTTCTCTACCTGTGGTCGCCCATCCTTCGATCCAACGGCCGTCCTCCCGTTGAAGTGCTTTTATGGCGAGATACGTTTGATGACCGGTCAACATATCAGCTCCCGCTCTCCACAAGCACCACATCCACTGCGGAGGCGATATGCCACTCGCGCTCGATCAGCAAACCCAAGCTGTTGGTTTGCCATAGGCTGACCGCCTCCGCAGGAGATTCCGGGGTGTCACGCATGTCTAGCGTTGCGTGCTCAGCGGATCGAAGCTGGAGGCCGTAATCCAGCAGTGCTATTCGCGATGCCGGAATAATCTGCATTGCTGTGGCGTCGTCGATGGCGACCACTTCCACTCCCGGAACAAATGTGCCGCCACGCACCCCCATGCCGCCACGATTCTCCACGCGGGTGGACAGATCCAACACATCACCCGCGGGCATAGAGACCACGTACCCATAGGACGGCTCGGCGGCTCGCAACCCTGCCCGCAGGTCGTCCAACGGGTCACCGGTACCACCAATAGTCACCGCGTTCGAGTCGACCAGATTGCTCAGCAGTGCCCGGTTTGTTGCCCGGGAGACAGCCTTGGACAATTCCGCTTCAAACATGCGACGCGCCTCTGCACCACCAGCCATTGCCAGCTCTTGCGTCATGACGAGAACCGCGGCGGATTTTGTCGTCGTCATGTTTCCCAGCGACAAATTCAGGTTCCTAACAGGTTTCGGATCACCCTCCGCCACGACATTGCCCACCGCATCCGAAGCGGACATCACGCGAGAAACGTAGCGCGGTAGGACACGGGCATATTTCTTCAGTTGATCCAGTATCGAAATCTCGGCAATGCTGGCCAGGTAGGAAGCCATCAGCTGGGCGACATCCTCACCGTTCCATAGGTCCGGTTCGAGAACGGCGTGGGCCGCTGCCTTGCTAACCAAGCTATTGACGTGCTGTTTCAACGCTGCGACCGAGGAAGCTCGGTCATTATTCAGAAACATGGCCATAGCCATGTCCACAAAGGCTTTGGACTGTTGATTGATATCGCGGCCAACGAAGGACTGGGCCATCGTGTCCAGAGCTGAGCGTGCTCTACTCAGGGCTGCAAATTCAAGAGCGTCCATGGCGATGGTTCCTTTTCTAAACAAGTCGAACCATCATGGCAAAACCCACAAAAATCGATCAATCTCGTGCGATTTTCCGAAGCCGCTCAATTGATTCGGGGAGGCCCCCGGAAATTTCTGGAACCGTCGGGCACTTAGCTCTCAGGTGATCCAGCACATGACACGACATCACGTACCACGTGGCAGCCATAGCGCCAGCCATCCGACGCTTGTCGCTGCCTTCGACTTGGCACCATGCCTCCCGGGCAGCTTCTGCCAATACGCCGGGGAGCGCGTTCGCGAGATCCAGGATGATGGCATCGTGCGCGTTGGCCTGCCTCCACCGCCGAACAACATCGACATCGACAAGGACCGAGCACCCGCGACCTCGACGCCCCCGGCGAACTGTCGGGCAGCCCTCCCTTACCCATCTCCGCAGTGTCCCCTGGCGAACACCCAGCGCAGAGGCCGCGCCAGCGATCGGAAGCCCTCTACATGGCGAATGGGATTCAGCCATGCGCACCACCCGCACCACTGCGCCAAGCGCAGGACCGGCGCCAAGCGCCAAGTGCGCGCGAGCGGCGCCCGGGGTCCCATCCTCCCTGGACCATGGATTTGCCCTCAAATGGCAGGCTGCAACCCACCCCCAGAACGCGGCAGGGATGGCAGTATGTAAAGGACTTCAGAAATTGAAGCAGTGAGGCACATTGGCGGAATTTTCCACCAATGGTGGGAAAGCTAATAACCATGCGCCTCTCCGGTCGATTTGATGTTTTTCCCCTGCTTCAATTTCTGAAGTAGCTGGGGGCCATCTACTTCAATTTCTGAAGCGTTAAATCCGGTTTGCGCTTCAATTTCTGAAGCGGGGTGCTTCAACTTCTGAAGGCCTGACTTGTTTTTTCCGGCCTGAGCCCTGGCAGCTTCATGTGCGTTTTCTATCGCCTGGGAGGCCTCCACCAACTTCTCGAACCGACGCCATTCGTTCGTTGCGCCCATCTTCTGGATGCCTATGGCCGGCTGCTCGAACACGGGTTCGTCTGTGAACCGATACAGGCTGCACACCTGCTTGCCCCAGGCTATGCCTCCCTGGCGTGTCACGGAGATGAAGCCGGCGGCCTGCAACTCGCGCAGGGCCTTGGCCAACGTCGCCGAAGCCGTCCATCCGTAGTGGCGCAGGTCACCCAGCGTCGCACTGATATTGCCGTTGTTGGTGGCCTGGAGCTTCCTCCGTAGGAGCAGGTACAGGGCCTGGGAGGAGTGCGCGAGGGCACGCCAGGCGTGGGAGTCAATCAGCTCCCAGTAGATCCTGGCGTGCCCTCCTCGCGGGTCAGCGGGGCGCTTTGAATGCGACTTCGCCACCCGTCACTCCTTCGCTATCGCCGCCGTCAGAACTCGGGGTGTTCCGGCCGCGACGTGGCTTCACCCACCCAGGAATGCAGGTCTTGAACGCCTGGAATTTTTTGTCATCGACGGCTGCCCAGTACCGCTCCGACGCAATGCCGCTTTCCCGAATGCCCGCCGGACTCCTCAGGTAAATCATGTCTTCCAGCTCTTTTTTCTTCTCGGCCAGCTCTCGCTCGCGAAAATCCGGACCGTTAACTGGTTCCCATCTCAACATCCACCAGTCGACGCCCTGGAAAGCCTTTCGAGGCCCTTTGGCGCCCTTCGGGCGTTGCCGCCGCAGCCAGTACCGAAACTGACCGTCATTCCAGCACTTGCCATCGAAGCCATCTGGCCAGATGACTTTTTCCGGCAGAACGCCTTCGGCCTCCAGCATGGCACGGGTGCCAACGAATTCCGCGAAGCCCGTTCGATGGGGATTGATGCAAATGACCAGCTCGTCGGGCGTCGTGAGCGCGATCGGATGCGATGAGTCCTCTCTGTCAGAAAGGCGGATCTGTGCAGTGTTACCCATGGCGCACCTCCATGCCCATACCACCTTCCCCGCCAGCCTCCGAGAGAAGACGCATGACCCGCTCCTCTTGGGGGCCGCTATGGGGCCCGTACAGCCGGCGCCCAATGGCCCGAATAAGGGGCATGTACAGCACTAGCGGATGGCCGTTGGGCTGTTCAATCTCCCATGCCAAGCGGGCAATGGTCTCGTTCAACGTCGGCCCCCTATCGGGCGCAGTAATCGTCTTAGCGTCAATCCACATGGTCTTTCTCCAGGTCGTTGATCTGCTGGTTGATCTCCCAAGCGAGGTCAGAAGCCAGCCACAGAATATTGACCCGATCGCTTTCAGCCAAGCTCACGAAATCTTCCAAGGATGCATCGTGAATCAACGACATGAGCGCCGAGAGCTGCGCCGCCTTGGCTTGAATCTTCGATCGATCGCTGGAGGAAGACACCTCAACCTTAGCCATGACGCACCCCCGCAATCGCGTCGGCAATGCCTTTGGCAAAGCCTTCGTTGAAGAGGCAGGAAGCCGCGGCCGCTTCCGATTCGTTCTCGATGTTGCGCACCAGCGCGCAGCGAGCGGCATCGCGGTACGCACCCATCGATTTGAAGGCTTGGCCGAACCAGACCAAGGCAGCTGCGCGCCCTGCTTCAAAGTCAGGATCAGGCGCGTTATAGGCTTGATTGGGGGAAGGTGTGATAGGATTCACGGCGTAGGTTCCTTTCGTAGGGGACACTGCGTTTTCGGCCCCATCAGCGTTCCAGCGCTGGGTGGGGCTTTCCTTTTGGGGCGCCATTACCGCGCCCCGCGTGCGCGAGCCTGCGCCGCACTCGTCACTTCGCCGGCGTCCAGCCAGGCGTCCAGATCCTCCTTGCGGTACCAGGCTCGGCCCCTCTTTATGAATTTGGGACCTGTCCCTTCGCTGGCCCAGCGGGATAATGTTCCGGCCGTGAGGCCCAGATACTTCGCAGCATTGCGCCGATTGAGGCACCCGTTTGGGTGCACGATGACTTCAGGAGTATCGATCATTGGCCTTCCGATAGATAAATGTGAAACGGTAGCAAAACATAGCGATAAGCATTCTATCTACGCCAACGATCGCGGTCAATGTCTAGCATCGTCTTTTTTTGGTACCATTTGCTTGACCATATCAAAGGAATGCAATGGCAACGGAGCGGAAGAAGGGTGGAAAAGGCATGGCCCGTACCGAGCAGGTGGCGATCCGTTTTGACCCAAAAACGAAGTACCTGCTGGACTTGTGCGCACGGATTCAACGCCGCACAGTTACCAATTTCGTCGAATGGGCGGTCGAAGAATCCTTCAAACAAGTCCACATCTCCGATAAAACGACGGTTGCTGAAGAAGCCGGCCTGCTATGGAAGATTCGCCCAGGGGACCGCCTGGCAAAGCTAGTCCAGCTCTACCCGGCCCTTTTGACCTACGATGAGCAACGGCTCATCGACTTGATCAACAAGGCGCTTGCAGCAGCGGGGCTCGGAACTAACGCCGCACAGCAAAGTGGTCAGCAAAGTGATTTCGTAGACGAAAATTGGGACATCTTCACCCGGGCTATCGAAGAGAACATCGATCCAGATGTCGTCATGGAAGTTTTTCTCGAGAACCCTCCCACGTCGTCCAACATAGAGCGCCGCATCGCGAAATTTCAGGAGATCATCGATAACCTGAAGAAATTGAAGGCCGAGCTAGAAGCGGCCAAGAAGGATGGTTAAGACCTTCACCAAGCTGGACCGCCGCAGGCTCCGAGAGCTGGCGCCCGGCAAGAAGGTCATGGAACACGGCATCGAGTTCCAACGGCTGGCCAATGGAGATGGGGTCTATAGCGTCAACATCATGGTGGACGGCCAGCGCATCCATCGGGTGCTTGGACGCGAGTCAGACGGTGTTACCCGCACCCAAGCCGAACAGTTCATCGAGAAGGCCCGGACAGACGCCCGCCATGACCGTCTGGCGCTGCCCAAGGGGCGCAAGGTGGCCCTTTCCTTCCATGCTGCGGCCGGCAAATACATCGAGGTGCTGAGAGCGTCTGGAGGCAAGGACGTCCCGGCCAAGAAAAGCGCGCTGCTACTGCATCTAACGCCGTTCTTTGGCGACAGACCACTGTCCAAGATCACGAGCGACGATATTGGGCGCTATAAGGCTCAGCGGCTCCAGGAGGTTGTGCAGGCCGGGGGCGATCAACGCAGCAAGGACCGGAAGCCGCGCACCGAAGGCCGGACCACGTCACCGGGGACGGTAAACCGGGAGCTGGCCACGCTTTCTCACCTGTTCTCGATCGCAACGGAGCAAGGGTGGATCACGACGGCGCGGCCCAAGATCGAGAAGATCAATGCCGGCGGGAGGCGCATTGTTTACCTGACCGTCCCCCAAGCTCGGAAATTTCTTGATGCCGCAAAGGATTCGGATAACCCCCAGCTCTACCCGTTCGTCCTGATCGCGGTTTCAACCAGCATGCGTAAGGGCGAGATCCTGCGGATCCGGAAGGAACACATCGACTTAGACCGCCGCATGATCTTCATCCCCAAGGCGAAGGCCGGGGCGCGGGAGCAGCCCATTACGGCCGCCCTGACCGCGTTTCTACGCACCTACCTGGAGCAGTCGGTGCCAAGTGACACCCCATGGCTCTTTCCTAGCCCCAGGGGCTCGAAATCAGGCCATACGGTGGCCATCGAGAAGCCCTTTCGCGAGTCGGTAGCTAGGGCAGGCCTGGACCCCCGGCAAGTAGTCCGGCACACCCTCCGCCATACCGCGGTCTCCCATCTCGTTCAGGCCGGCGTAGACCTTCCCACCGTGCAGCGCGTGAGCGGCCACAAAACACTCGCCATGGTGGCTCACTATGCCCACCAAGACGGCGACCACATACAGTCCGCAATGGACAAGCTGGAAAGCCGCATCTCTGGCACGATTACACGGAAACTACACAAAAGCAAAAGGCCGACCCCACAGGAATCGGCCTAAGCGCTTGATATCTCTGGTGCCGGTGAAAGGAATCGAACCCTCGACCTTCTCATTACAAGTGAGCTGCTCTACCAACTGAGCTACACCGGCAGAAGGCGGGATTGTAATGGAAATCGATGTCCGTCACGCCGGGGCCGCGACGGCCAGCCGCGCCGGATCGCTGGACCAGGCGCTCCACGAGCCCGCGTACAGAGACGCCTTCACGCCCAGGTCCTGCACGGCGGCGATCCAGTACGCCGCCGCCACGCCCGACCCGCAATAGGCCACCACCGGCCGCTCGTCGTCGTCGAGCAGGCCGAGCTTGCGCGCCAGGGCCTGGCGCTGGGCGAAGGGCAGCAGGCGGCCGTTCGCATCCTGCCAGATGCCGGCGGGGCTGCTGATCGCGCCAGGCAGGTGGGACTGCTGCTTGCCGTCGCCCGCATAGGCCGCGGCTGTTCGGGCATCAAACAGGCGATATCCCGGAAGATCGGCGACGATAGCGTCGGTTTCGATGGGAGACAGCTCAGGCGGGGTCACCTGCCCGGGCGACGGCGCCGCGTCGCCGCCACGGGCGGCCCAGCCTGCCAGGCCGCCATCCAGGATGCGGACACGAGGCAGTCCGGCCCAGGTCAGCACCCACCACGCGCGCGCGGCGGCCGAGCCGTTGGCGGCGTCATAGACGACGATGTCGCCATCCGCACTCAGGCCGGCCTCGGCTGTCCAGCGGCGGACCGCTTCCGGTGTCGGCAACGGCAGGCGGCCGAGGCCGGGATCGCCGGGCTCGGCGTAGTGCGTGGGCAGCGCGGTCTCGATGGATCCTGGAACGAGTTCGGCCGGCGCCGGGCCCGCATCGGGTGCGACATAGACCACGGCCACGTTTCCGGAAGCCAGGGCCGCCGCCAGATTTTCGGCGGAAATGAAGGGGGAATGCGTACCGGAAGCAGGAAGAATCGCGCTCATGAGGGTTCCTTGTGAAGGATCAGCGTTTGGTTTGGAGAAGGTCCCGGCCGGCCGACGGCGGCATCGCTAGCGTCATGGCCGCGCTGGCCAGGGCGACGGCGCCCAGGCCGAGGTAGACCCAGGAATAGGTGGTATCGCCCAAGCCGGCCGCGGCTCCGCTTTTGAGCAGCAGCGCGGCCGCGGCCACGCCCATGGCCACGGTCAGGTTCTGGATGGCCAAAAAGAAGCTGGTGGCGGCGGCCAGCCGAGGCCGCGCCACGTCGGCATAGGCTAGCGTGCCGTAGGCGTTCATCTGCAACGAGCGCGCCCAGCCGAAGCCGAATAGCATCGCCGCGTACACGGCCATGGCCTCGCGCGGCGGCACCCACCCCGCGGCCGCCAGGCAGCCCGCCGCCAGCGCGCCATGCAGGAACAACCCCTTGCGATATCCGGTCCGGCGCAGGATCTTGCCGCTGAAGAACTTCATCGCGAAGCCTCCCACGGCCGGGATCAGCACGACCAGCCCCGCCTCGAGCGGGCTGTAGCCGTCGCGCTGCTGCAAGGTCACGGGCAGCAGGAAGGGCACGCCGCCCACAGCGATGCGAAACACCGAGCCGCCCGCCATCGCATCGCGAAAGCTGCGCAGCGCCAGCAGGTCCAGGGCCAGCACGGGTTCGGCCGTGCGCCGCGCGTGCCGCACATAGGCCGCCACCAGCAGCACGCCGGCCGCCAGCGCCGCCACGGCCGGCCCGGTCCGGACCTGGGCCTCGGCCAGCGCCATCAGCCCCCACATCAGGCAGGCGAAGCCGATGCCGCTCAGCAGGGTGCCGCGCAGGTCGAACGCGCCCCCACCCCGGCCTTCGGTGGCGGGCAGGAAGCGCCGGACCAGCCATAGCGCGCCCAGGCACAGCGGCACGTTGATCCAGAAGATCCAGCGCCATCCCACGTAGGTCGTCAGCAGGCCGCCCAGGAACGGTCCGACCATGGGTGCGATCATGGCCAGCAGGATCACCAGCGCCATCGCCTCGACCAGTTCGTGCCTAGCGGCGGTGCGCAGCACGATCAGCCGGCCCACGGGCGCCATCAGGGCGCCCGCCATGCCTTGCACGAAGCGCAGCGCGATCAGGACCAGGGCGTTGGGCGCGAAGCCGCAGGCGATGGAACTGGCCAGGAACAGCCAGATCGCGCCGGCGAACACCCG
Organism: Pigmentiphaga sp. H8; assembly: GCF_003854895.1. Lineage (NCBI taxonomy): Bacteria > Pseudomonadati > Pseudomonadota > Betaproteobacteria > Burkholderiales > Alcaligenaceae > Pigmentiphaga > Pigmentiphaga sp. H8. Next base: position 5,247,127 of record NZ_CP033966.1, read on the forward strand.
CTTGTCGCCGTGGCGTTCGGCCAGCCTGCCGCTGAGCGGAATCAGGACGGTCAGCCCAAGCAGATAGGCGGTAATGGTCGCACTGAGCGTGACCGTATCCGAGCCCAGGTCCGCCGCCATGGCGGGCAGCGCCGACGCCACGCTGGTGGCGTCGAGCTGTTCGACGAAGAAGATGGACGAGACGATCCATGCGGTGCGCCGGGTCTGCGGCGACAGGCGCTCGGGCGGCGCGGCCGCCGCGGTGGCTGCGGGAGGCATCAGGCCGCCCGGCGTACGCCGGCCGCATCGGCATCCGCCTCGGCCTCGCCCGCGATCAGCGCGCGCAGCGCCTGCCGGACCGCCTGCCGCTGCGCTGGCGTTTCCCATTGCGCGCGCGGGAATTCACCCACCACCCGTCCCGGTCGGTCGAACACCAGCACCCGGTCGGCCATGGACAACGCCTCGTCCAGCGAATGCGTGATCTGCAGCACGGTCTGCCCATGCGCCTTGGCGATGCGCTGGAAGTCGCCGCGCAGTGCGGCGGCGGTTACCTCGTCCAGCGCGCCGAAGGCCTCGTCGGCGATCATGACCTCGGGCTGGGTGATCAGCGCCCGCGCCAGCGCCACCCGCTGGCGCATGCCGCCCGACAGTTGCTGGGGATAGGCCTGCTCGTGGCCGGCCAGGCCGACCTTGTGCAGCAGTTCGATGGCCTGCGCCTCGGTGTCCGGCGAACGGGTGCGCAGGATCTCCAGCGGCACCAGCACGTTGTCGAGCGCCGTGCGCCACGGCAGCAGGCGATCGGTCTGGAACACGCAGCCTATCCGGCCACGCAGGCGGGTGAAGTCGCGCAGGGGATCGACCCCCAGCACCCGCACCCGGCCGCCCGAGGCCTGAGACAGACCCAGGATCAGGTTGACCGCGGTCGACTTGCCGCAGCCCGTGCGGCCAACGATGCAGACGTGTTCGCCGGGGGACACGGAAAAACTCAGGTCGGCGATGGCCGGCGCGTGGCCCTTGCCGAACCGTTTCTCGACCTGGGCGAATGCGATGGCGTCAGGCATGGCTGCGTACTCCGTCATGGCCGCGATACGACAGGAAACGGCGTTCGAAGCCGCTCAGCGCCTGATTGCTCAGGATGACGAAAGCCACCAGCACGGCCGTCCAGACGATGGTCTGGTCCATGCGGAACATCTCCTGCGACACGCGCAACTGGTGGCCGATGCCGGTGATTCCGCCCAGCAGCTCGGCCATGATGGTGACGCGAGTGGCATTGCCGATATTGATCCGCCACACCGTCAGCAGCGACGGCAGGACCGCCGGCCACCACAGGATGCGCGCCCGCTGCCACGGCGTGGGCCGCATGGACTGCACCAGGTCCACCCAGTCGCGTGGGATGCCGCGCAGGGCGTCGCGGGCCTGGTAGAAGAACGCGGGCAGCGCCGACGTGACCACGACGAAGGCGATGCGCGCCTCGGCGTCGCGGAACCAGAGGATGGCGAAGATGACCCAGCACAGGGACGGAATGCCCTGCTTGAGCTCGACCAGCGGCACCAGGAAGCGCTCGACGTGGACGTTGCCGGCCACGGCCGCGCCAAGCAGGGACGACACCAGGAACGACGCCAGCAGGTACGCCCAGATGCGCCCGTAGGTGATGGCGATGGCGGACCAGCCTTCGGGCGAGGCCAACAGGTCGCCCGCGGTGGCCGCTATTTGCGACAGCGAGGGAAAGAACATGGGGGTCGAATGATGCGACGCCCATTCCCACGCCCCCAGCATCAATGCAATGGCCAGCGCACCTTCCCACGGCACGGCCGGCCAGGACGGCAGTCCCGCGCCGCGCCGCCGCGCCGCCGTGTCAGGATCCGCGAGGCTATTCATTCCTTCCTTCCACGTCGAAGGCCGACACCAGCGAATCGAGTTCCGCATCCGTCAGCGGGCGCGGCAACTGGCCGCCCTCGGGCAGCAGCTTCTGGGTCAGCAACGCCACCGTCTTGATGTGCCGGCGCAGGGGCTCGATACGGGTCAGGTCGCGATAACGCTCCAGCACGCCTTGCAGCGCGCCCACCTCGACCTGCGCGTCCTTGGACACGAGGCGGGCGGCTTCGGCCGGCTTTTGCCGGATGAACTCCGCCGCTTCCCGGTTGGCCGCGTAGAACTTGCGGATCAACGCCTGGTTGGAGGCCTGGGCGATCCACGGCGACGCCACGCCCAGCGTGATGGACGGCACGAAATCCGTGCCCGATGCCTTCTGCCAGACGGCCTTGTCGAACACCGGCAGTGCGTGCAGCGCCCCCTTGCCCTGCGCGACCGCGGCGGCGCCCTCGGTGGGATTGACCAGCAGCGCGTCGACGCGCCCGAGCTGCAACTCGGCCAGCCCGGCTGCGCCGCGCGCGCTCGAGGACTTGATCGTGACCTTGCCCAGGTCCACGCCCCGGGCCTGCAGGAACCACTTCGACAACGCCCAGCTTCCCGTGATGGTGTCGGTTTGCACCACCTTGCCCTGGAGCTGCTTGACGTCCGTGATCGCGGGATCGCGGATGACGATGTCGGACTCGAAGTTGAAGATATTCCACAACAACGTGAAATCGGCGCCCTGCTGCTTGAAGCGGCTGACCGCGGCGATCGCGGCGCAGAAGCAGACCGGGTCCCGGCCCGTGGCGAAATCGGTATAGGCTACGTTGGAAGGCTTGGGCGTAACGGTCAGTTCGAACCCGTGCTTGCGGTCCAGCCCCAGCCGCTGGATCAGCACCGGTATCCATATGCTTTGCGAAGGCGGCGAAAACACCGTGACCGCCAGCTTGGGCAGCGGCTCGGCCGCCTGGGCGGCGGATACCGTGGCGTTCAACGCCAGCCCCACGGCCAGCGTGGTGCCGGCCCTGCGGAACAGCTCTTTCAGGTTTTTCATGGCTATCAATCCAGCACCGCGCGATGCAGCACGCGGCCTTGTCCCGCGTAGTTGAAGATGCCCCGATGCTGGACGATGCGGTTGTCCCAGATCAGCGCCGCGCCGGTCTCCCAGCGATACTCGGTGCAGACTTCGGGCGACTTGATGAACTCGAACACGATGCCCAGCAGATGGTCGCTGACCAGCCGGGGCACGCCCAGCACCCGCTGCGCATAGAGTTCGCAGGCGAAAAGCTGGCGGGCGCCGGTTTCCGGATGCACCCGCACCAGCGGTACCTCCAGCGGCGGCGTGTCGAGCCGCGCCTGGGCCAGCCGCTCCGGATCGCCGTAGGACATGGACACCAGCCCCATCTGGTCGGCGTTGTGCAGAATGGTCAGCGTGTCCAGATAGGCCGCGAAGCGCGGGTCGAGCAGCCGGTAGGCCGCCGTGGCATTCGAGAACAGCGTCCCGCCCCCGTGCCGAGGCGCTTGCACGGCGTACAGGGCCGTGAATTTCTGCGGACGCTCGCGATAGGCCTGGTCGATGTGCCAGATGTAGTTGGTGCGCGTCTTCTTGCGCGCCGAGTCGATGGCGTTGGCCTCGCCGCCCACGCGCGGCGCCTGCGGATTGCCGGCGAACCGGGGCGCGCCGAACAGTGCCGCGAACTGTTCGAAGTCACCCGCCGCGACCGATCCCGGCTCGAACGACAGGAAACCGTACTCCAGCAGGGAGCGGTAAAGGAAGGCCTGGATTTCGTCCGGTGTCCGGACCTCGGGCTGGAAGCGGAATCCCTGGACCAGGCCGCCCACGATGGGGGAATAGGGCTGGATGCGGATTTCGCCCAGGCGCGTCTCGTCGTAGCGATAAAGCTCGGGGTCGAGGATGCGGGGCTGGTGCAGCTCGGTGTCCGCGGGCCGATGCAGCGGTTTGAGCAATGCGTTCATCGTCATTCGTCTCGCGAAAGAGAACCAGAATAACGACGGCCGCCGCGCCCGCTAACGAATGTTTCCGAGTTTCGTTATGCGTCGCGTGAAAGCGGGAGAGCGCGGGCGGGGCAGTTGCCCCGCCGGCTCGGGGAAGGACTTACTTGATGACGGTCAGCTTCGGCCGGCCGCGATCGGGGCCGCCCGAAGGCGCGGGATCCGTATCCTCCGGACCCTCGTCGGACGAGGCCGACGGCGTTTCGCCCGCCGGCACGGCGGACAGTTGCGGACGAGGCGCCGACACGTTCTCTTGCGGCTCGGCGGCGGCCGCATCGTCGACCACCGGGCTGTCTGGCGCGACGCCCGTGCCCGCCGCCGCGGACGGTCCGGCCTCGAAAGCCATGCCATGTCCGGTCTCGCGCGCGTAGATGGCCGTGACCGCATCCACCGGAACGGAAATCTGCCGCGCCACGCCGCCGAAGCGCGCCTGGAACTCGATGAACTCGTTGCCCAGTTGCAGCTTGTGGGTAGCCAGCCTGCCGACGTTCAGGACGATCTCGCCGTTCTTGACATGCTCGCGCGGCACCACCACCCGCTCGTCGACGGTTACCGCCAGGTGGGGCGTATAGCCGTTGTCGGTGCACCACTCGTGCAGTGCGCGGATCAGGTAAGGCTTGGTGGAGATTTCACTCATGGTTGCATCCCTCGCGCGGCATGCCGCGGCTGGCGGGCGGCCCGGACAATAAGGGCCGCCCCACGGGGCCGGCGGATGATCCGTGCGCTGCGCATCAGCGGCGCATGACCTTTTCGGACGGCGTCAGCGCCTCGATGTACGCCGGCCGCGAGAAGATGCGCTCGGCATACTTCTGCAACGGGGCGGCGTTCTTCGGCAGCTCGATGCCATAGTGGTCCAGGCGCCAGAGCAGCGGTGCGATCGCCACGTCCAGCATCGAGAACTCTTCGCCAAGCATAAACTTGTTTTTCAGGAAGATAGGCGCGAGCTGCGAAAGGCGGTCGCGGATCTGCTGGCGCGCCTGCTCGAGCGCCTTCTCGTCGGCGCGGCTTTCCCGGGCCTCCAGCGTGCCGACGTGCAAGAACAGTTCCTTCTCGAAATTGAACAGGAACAGCCGCGCACGGGCGCGCATCACCGGATCGGCGGGCATCAGCTGCGGATGCGGGAAGCGCTCGTCGATGTACTCGTTGATGATGTTCGACTCGTACAGCACCAGATCGCGCTCGACCAGGATGGGCACCTGGCCGTACGGGTTCATGACGGCGATGTCCTCGGGTTTGTTGTAGAGGTCGACGTCGCGGATTTCGAAATCCATGCCCTTTTCGAACAACACGAAACGGCAGCGTTGGGAGAACGGACACGTGGTTCCGGAGTAAAGCACCATCATGGCGGGGCCTCCGAGAGGGTATGTAAAAACGTTAAAGGGCCAGCCATCCAAAAGGATGCTGGCCCCGGACAGGTAGTTCGAGAACTACTTGACGTCCTTCCAGTACACGGCGTTCAGGCGCCAGGTGATGACCGTGAAGAAAGCCAGGAAAATCAGCACCCACACCCCCAGTCGCACGCGATGCTGCTGCACGGGCTCGGCCATCCACGACATGAACGCGACCAGATCGGCCACGTCGTTGTCGTACGCCTGCACCCGGGCCGGATCCTTGGCCGTGAAACGCGTTTCCATCGTTTCGTGGCCGTGGTAGTCGGCGACCGGCTCATGCTTGACGGTAGCAGCGCCGTTCACGTCGTAAGTCGTCGTGACACGCTCCCAACCGTGTTCGCCTTCGCCCCGGTGCATGGCGACGGTGGTGAGTTCGCGCGGACCCTGGCGCTCCCACAGCACATGGGGCATGCCCACACTGGGAAAGACCAGGTTGTTCCAGCCCGTGGGCCGGGTATCGTCGCGGTAGAACGTACGCAGGTAGGTGTAGAGGTAATCGGCGCCCGACGGTCCGGCGTTGACGGATTTCGCCCGGGCAATGACCGACAGGTCGGGAGGCGCGGCGCCGAACCATTCCTTCGCCTCTTTGGCGCTCATGGCAACGGTCATCATGTCGCCGACTTTACCGTCCGAGAACAGGAGGTTGTCCTTGATCTGTTCGTCGGTCAGGCCGATGTCCTTGAGCCGATTGTACCGCATGGCCGAAGCGGCATGGCAGTTGAGGCAATAGTTGACGAACAGTTTGGCCCCGTTTTGCAGGGCAGGCAGGTCGTTCAGGCGCGTAGGCGCCTTCTCCAGGTGATACCCGCCTTCGGCTGCCTGCACCCCAGTGCAGGCCAGCATCAGAATCAGTAGACCGAGCAGCTTCTTCATCGTGATATCCGTAGTCTGTCAGGCCGGCGCAACCGCCGCCGGCCCGGTGAACATCCTCAGTGGGCGGAGAAAGTGACGCGTTCGGGCACAGGCTTGAACGTGCCGAGCCGGCTCCAGAACGGCATCAACAGGAAGAAGCCCAGGTAGAGGACCGTACCGATCTGCGACATCAGGTTGAAGACCTCGGTGGGCGCCTGCGTGCCCAGGTAGCCCAGCACCAGGAAGTTGACGATGAAGATGCCGTAGATCCACTTGTGCCAGCCCGGACGATAGCGGATGGACTTGACGGGCGAATGGTCGAGCCAGGGCAGGAAGAACAGGATGACCACCGCGCCGCCCATCGTCAGCACGCCCCAGAACTTGGCGTCCCAGACGCGCAGCAGGACGGCAATGGCCAGCAGCACCACGACGATGGCGATCTTGGCGACGCCACTGACACGGCTCTTGAGCAGGAACCACACCGCCGCCGCGACCGCGGCGAACGCCAGCACCCAGGTGAAGTCGTCGGTGCAGGCACGCAGCATCGAGTAGAACGGCGTGAAGTACCAGACCGGCGCGATGTGCGGCGGGGTCTTCAGCGGGTCGGCCGGGATGAAGTTGTTGTATTCCAGGAAGTAGCCGCCCATCTCCGGCGCGAAGAACACGATCGCGCTGAAGATCATCAGGAAGATGGCCACGCCGAACAGGTCATGCACGGAGTAGTAGGGATGGAACGGAATGCCGTCGAGCGGGATGCCGTTGGCGTCCTTCTTGGCCTTGATCTCGACGCCGTCGGGGTTGTTGGAGCCGACTTCGTGCAGCGCGATGACGTGCGCGACGACCAGGCCCAGCAGCACCAGCGGTACGGCGATGACGTGGAACGAGAAGAAGCGGTTCAGGGTCGCGTCCGAGACGACGTAGTCGCCGCGGATCAGGATCGCCAGGTCGGGGCCGACGAACGGGATGGCCGAGAACAGGTTCACGATGACCTGGGCGCCCCAGTAGGACATCTGGCCCCAGGGCAGCAGGTAGCCCATGAAGGCTTCGGCCATCAGGCACAGGAAAATCGCCACGCCGAAGATCCAGACCAGTTCGCGCGGCTTGCGGTACGAGCCGTAGAACAGCCCGCGCAGCATGTGCAGGTACACCACGACGAAGAACATCGAGGCGCCGGTGGAGTGCATGTACCGGACGAGCCAGCCCCACGGCACTTCCCGCATGATGTATTCGACCGACTGGAACGCGCGTTCGGCGTCGGGCTTGTAGTGCATGACCAGGAAAATCCCGGTCACGATCTGGATGACCAGCACCAGGAGCGCCAGCGAGCCGAAGAAATACCAGAAATTGAAGTTCTTCGGTGCGTAGTACTCGGACAGGTGCGCTTTCCAGGTCGAGGTGAGCGGAAAGCGGGCGTCGATCCAGCCCAGAAGGCCAGTTGTCTCGACATTCTTCTCGCCAGCCATGGCTGCTGCTCCTTTTGCTCGGCGGGTTCGGCGCTGCGCTGCTTGGTGCCGCAACGCCGACGTGTTTCTATGGCTACGTTTGACAGGAGGACGCGGCTATCGCCTCCCCCGCTGCGAATGACTGACGGTCAGGCCTTGTTGTTCTTGTCGACACCGACCACGATCTTGGTGTCGGACAGGAACTCGTAGGGAGGAATCGTCAGGTTGTCGGGCGACGGCTTGTTCTTGTACACCCGTCCGGCCATGTCGAAGGTCGACCCGTGGCAGGGGCACAGGAAGCCGCCGTGCCAATCGGCCGGCAGGCTGGGCTGGGGCCCGGTGGCGAACCGGGCGGTGGGCGAGCACCCGAGGTGCGGGCAGATGCCGACGGCGACGAGGTACTCGGGCTTGATCGAGCGGTACTCGTTGCGCGCGTACTCGGGCGTGATTTCGTTCGGATTGCGCTCGGAATTCGGGTCGGCGAGCTGGGCGTCGACTTCCTTCAGCGTGGCAAGCTGCTCGGGCGTACGGCGGATGATCCAGACCGGTTTGCCGCGCCACTCGACGGTGCGCATTTCACCCGGCTGCATGTCTCCAATTTCGACTTCCACCGGAGCACCCGCCGCCTTCGCCCGTTCGGACGGGGCGAACGTGCTGACGAAAGGAACGGCCACGCCTACAGCCGCGACTCCCCCGACAGCACAGGTGGTTCCGACCCAAAACCGGCGGTCGGCGTCTACCACTTTGTCCTGACTCATTGATTGACCCTCAAGATTACTTCTTCTCTTAGCACTTGAAAGCAGATTGGCGCTCTTGGCGGACCGGCGCCTTATAGTAACCTTCGAGTATAACGCAATGCCTACAGGCCCCGACAGACTTCGTAGCACATTCGCACTCGCACTATTACGGTCGAGCTTCCCGCGGCGCAAGGAAATAAGGGATACTTTCGCGCAACAACAAACGGGAGGTGGTCCATGAGCATCATGAAGGAATTCCGCGATTTCGCGATGCGCGGCAATGTCGTCGACCTCGCGGTCGGCGTGATCATCGGTGCGGCGTTCGGCAAGATCGTCGATTCCCTGGTCAAAGACATCGTCATGCCGATCGTCAACGTCATCCTGGGCGGCAACGTCGATTTCAGCAACAAATTCATCGTACTCCGGGCGCCGGCCGACTACGCCGGCCCGCAGACTTACGACGCCCTCAGCAAGGCCGGCGCCACCCTGCTCGGATGGGGCAATTTCCTGACGATTCTGATCAACTTCGTGCTGCTGGCCTTCGTCATCTTCTGGATGGTCAAGGCCATGAACCGCGCCCAGGCCCGCTTCACCAAGGAAGCCCCGCCCCCCGCGCCCGCGCCGACCCCGGAAGACGTCGAACTGCTGCGCGAAATCCGCGATCTGCTCAAGAGGTAGGTAGGCCCCCCCCCTACGCCCTTCGGGCGCCCCCCAGGGGGCGATGCGGGTGGACCGGCGGAGCCGGATCCACCGCATCCTGGGTCTAGTACCGTTATCTTGGGGTGTGGCTCCGTTGCTATCGCTGGCTGCCAGCGGTAGCAACCGTGCTTCAGTCCAAGATAGTTTCCCTAGACCCAGGAAACCGCGGATCTGGCTTTGCCAGTCCGCCGGTTTCGCCCCCTTGAGGGGGCCCGCGTAAGCGGGTAGGGGGTGGGCTCCACCCCCCCCCCCCTCAGACGGGGTTGTCGATGTCGATGAAATCCACCCGGATGCCGAAGCGGGCGGCGATGGCCTGGCCCAGGGCCTGGACGCCGTAGCGTTCGGTGGCGTGGTGGCCGGCGGCCAGAAAGGCGGTGCCGGTTTCGCGGGCGAGATGGACGGTGGGTTCGGAGATCTCGCCGGTGATGTAGGTCTGGGCGTCGGCGTCGATGGCGTCCTGGAGCATGCCCTGAGCCGCGCCGGTACACCAGGCGATGCGGCCCACGGGGCCGGAGGGGTCGCCGATCAGCATGGGCTCGCGCCGCAGGCGCTGGGCGATGCGGGCCGCCAGGTCGCCTACCGTGGCCAGGCCCGGGGCCTGGCCCAGCCAGATCAGGCCGTCGTGGCCGGTGGTCTGGGGCACGCCCTCCACCAGATGGGGGGCCAGGCCCAGCACCTCGGCCAGTTGTGCGTTGTTGCCCCACCGGGGGTGGGCATCCAGGGGAAGGTGGTAGGCGAACAGGTTCAGGTCATGGCCCAGGACCAGCGACAGGCGGGTGCGCCGGGTGCCCCGCACGCGCGGGTCCTCGTTCTTCCAGAACCAGCCGTGGTGGACCAGCAGGCCGTCCGCCCCGGCGTCGATGGCGTGCCGGATGGCGGCCTCGGACGCGGTCACGGCGGCGATAATATGCCGGACCACGGGCCGGCCCTCGACCTGCAGGCCGTTCGGGCAGTAGTCGCGGAACCGGGCAACCTGCAGTTCGGCGGCCAGCCAGGATGCGAGTTCCTCGGCGCTGACGCCACCCGCGCCCCCCGCTGGTGCATGGGTTTGCGCTGAGGCCTGCTCGCCTGCGATCATTGTCAATCTCCTAAGCTAGGGAAAAGTATTTTGCACATGCGCCGACTATGGCTGATCTTTGCCCAGACCACCACCGTCTGTCTGGCCATTTTATTCATCGTCGCCACCCTGCGACCCGAATGGCTGCCACGCCGCGGGGGCCCGGGCAGCAATAACGCCATCGTCGTCCCGTTCTTCGAGGCCTCGCCCTCGCCGACCGGCGAAGGCGGCGCCACCGCGTCCTATGCGGCGGCCACCCACAAGGCGGCACCGGCCGTGGTGAACATCTTCACCAGCAAGGACACGCCCCAGCAGCCCGCCTATCCGTTCTCCGACGATCCGGTGTTCCGGCGCTTCTTCGGCGAACCCGACACCAACCCGGAGCCCGTCTCCAGCCTGGGATCGGGCGTCATCGTCAGCCCCGAAGGCTACATCCTGACCAACAACCACGTGATCGAGGCCGCGGACGAGATCGAAGTGGCGCTGGCCGACGGCCGCAAGGGCAAGGCCACGCTGGTCGGATCCGACCCCGAAACCGACCTGGCGGTGCTGAAACTGGCGCTGCCCAACCTGCCCTCGGTCACCTTCGGCCGGGCCGAGGACCTTCAGGTGGGCGACGTGGTGCTGGCCATCGGCAATCCGTTCGGCGTGGGCCAGACCACGACCATGGGCATCGTCTCGGCCCTGGGCCGCACCCACCTGGGCATCAATACCTTCGAAAACTTCATCCAGACCGATGCCGCCATCAACCCCGGCAACTCCGGGGGCGCGCTGATCGACGCCCAGGGCAACCTGGTCGGCATCAATACCGCCATCTATTCGCGCTCGGGCGGTTCGCTGGGCATAGGCTTCGCGATTCCGGTCAGCACGGCGCGCCAGGTGATGGAGCAGTTGATCACGACCGGCACGGTCACGCGGGGCTACATCGGCGTCGAGCCGCAGGACCTGACGGCCGAGCTGGCCGACGCCTTCAAGCTGTCGCGCAAGGAAGGGGTCATCATCGCCGGCGTGGTGCGCGGCGGGCCGGCGGCCAAGGCCGGGATCCGCACGGGCGACATCGTCGTATCGGTCGCGGACAAGGCCATCCTGGACACCACCACCATGCTCAACGCCATCGCCCAGTTGCCGCCGGGCGAGAAGGTGGCCATCAAGATCGTCCGCGGCGGGCAGGAAATGGAAACCAGCGTGACCATAGGCACGCGACCCAAGCCCAAGCGCGAAGTCCAGCAGCCCTGATGCCGGGCCGGGCCCTACCTGTTGCGGCCCAGGCCCAGGTAGCTCTCGACCACGCGCGGATCGTCCGCCAGTTCGCGGGCCGGGCCGGCCAGCACCACCTGGCCGGTCTCCAGCACATAAGCGTAGTCGGCCGTCTGCAGGGCCGCGCGGGCGTTCTGTTCGACCAGCAGGATGGCCACGCCCCGGCGCCGCAGTTCGGCGATGATCAGGAAGATTTCCTTGACGATGCGCGGCGCCAGCCCCAGCGAGGGCTCGTCCAGCAGCAGCAGGCGGGGCTTGGCCATCAGGGCGCGCCCCAGGGCCAGCATCTGGCGCTCGCCGCCCGACAGGGTGGCGGCCAGTTGCTGGCGGCGCTCCTTGAGCCGGGGGAACAGCCCGTAGACCTCCTCCATCGACGCGGCCTGGTCGCGGTGGCCCGAGCGATAGCGCTGAAAAGCGCCCAACAGCAGGTTGTCCTCGACGCTCATCTCGCCGAACAGTTCGCGTTTCTCGGGCACGAGGTTCAGGCCCGCGGCGACCATCTGCTCGATGTCGACGCGCCGCTGGAGCCGCCCCTCCAGGCTGATGGCGCCCCGCGCCGGCAGCAGCCCCATGATGGCCGACAACAGCGTGGTCTTGCCCGCGCCGTTGGGGCCGATCACGGTCACGATGGTGCCCGCCGGCACCGCCAGGTCTATGCCATGCAGCGCCTCGACCTTGCCGTAGGACACGGACAGGCCGGAAACCTCGAGCAGCGACGCGGCCATTGCCGCCGGACCCGTCATTCCACACCTCCCAGATACGCTTCCAGCACGCGCGGATCGCGCTGCACGTCCTCGGGCAAGCCCTCGGCGATCTTCTCTCCGAATTCCATCACCACCACGCGGTCGGCCAGGCCCATGACGAAATCCATGTCGTGCTCGACCAGCAGGATGGCCATGCCCTCGGCGCGCAGCGCCTTCAGGGTGTCCGACAGGGCCTGCTTCTCGAGGTAGCGCAGGCCGGCCGCCGGCTCGTCCAGCAGCAGCAGGCAGGGGTCGGCGCACAGCGCGCGGGCGATTTCCAGCATGCGCTGCTTGCCCAGCGGCAGCGAGCCCGCCGCCACGTGCAAAGAGTCGCCCAGCCCCACGCGCCGCGCCTGCCGCGCCGCCTCGGCCAGGAGACGCGCCTCTTCATGGCGATCCAGGTGCAGGCTGCCCAGCACCAGGCCCGACAGCAGCCCCGGGCGCTCGCGCAGGTGGGCGCCCAGCGCGATGTTCTCGATCACCGTCATCTGCGGCAGCAGGCGCACGTGCTGGAACGTGCGGCCCATGCCCAGCGCCGCGATTTCGCGCGACGGCCGGCCGGTCACGTCCCGCCCGCGGAAGACCACCTTCCCCAAAGAAGGATCGTCCACGCCGGACAGCAGGTTGAACATGGTGCTCTTGCCCGCGCCGTTGGGGCCGATCAGCGCCAGCACCCCGCCCGCGGGGACGGTGAAACTGATGTTGTTGTTCGCCACCAGCCCGCCGAACCGCTTGGTCAGGCCCCGGGCTTCCAGCACGACCTCGCCATGCGCCGGCTGGGCGCGCCGTGCCAGCGGCTGCGCCCCTTCGTCGACGGCCCGCTGGGACTGGGCCAACGGCAGCCAGCGCCGGGCCAGGCGGACGATCACCGGCCAAAGCCCGTCCGGCGCGCGTTGCAGGGCGACCACGAGCAGGATGCCGAAGAAGATGCTCTCGAAGTTGCCCGAAGCGCCCAGGAGGCTGGGCAGCAGGTCCTGCAGCCACTGCTTGAGCATCGTGACCAGGCCGGCGCCGACCAGCGCACCCCAGACCTGCCCCGCCCCGCCGATGACGGCCATGAACAGGTATTCGATGCCGATGTGCAGGCCGAAGGGCGTGGGGTTCACGAATCGCTGCATGTGGGCGTACAGCCAGCCCGACACGCATGCCAGCAGGGCCGCGATCATGAAGATCGCGATGCGCGAGCGGGCGGTATCCACCCCCATGGACTCGGCCATCACCATGCCGCCCTTTAGCGCCCGGATGGCCCGGCCCTCGCGCGAGTCCAGCAGGTTGCTGACCAGCAGCATGGCCAGCAGCAGGATCGCCCAGATCAGCCAGAACAGTTGCCGGCCCTTGGACAGGTCCAGCCCGAAGATCGAGATCGGCGGCAGGCCGGACAGTCCGGTATGGCCCCCCAGGAAATCCAGCGTCCCGAACAGGAAGTACAGGCTCAGGCCCCAGGCGATGGTGCCCAGCGGCAGGTAGTGCCCGGACAGGCGCAGCGCGATCGCGCCCAGCACCCAGGCCGCCGCCGCCGTGACCACCAGGCCGGCCAGCAGCCCCAGCCAGGGCGAGCCGCCCAGCCACGCGAAGGCGGGCGGCAGCGCGGCGATGGACAGCCAGGCGCTGGTGTAGGCGCCCAGGCCCACGAAGGCCGCCTGGCCGAACGAGGTCACTCCGCCCACGCCGGTCAGCAGCACCAGCCCCAGCGCCACCAGCGCGTACAGGCCGATGTAGTTCAGCAGCGTGACGGTGAACTCGGACATCCCGAACACGGCGGCGACGAGCAGGACGAGGCCGGCGCCGACGAACCAGATGGGACGCAGCCGCATCATTCTTCCTCCACGTGGCGCGAGGCGAGCGAGCGCCAGATCAGCACCGGAATGATCAGCGTGAACACGATGACTTCCTTGTAGGCGCTGGCCGCGAACGACGAGAAGGCCTCCAGCAGGCCCACCAGCACCGCGCCGGCGGCGGCCAGGGGATAACTGCCCAGGCCGGCGATGATGGCGGCGACGAAGCCCTTCAGGCCGATCAGGAAGCCCGTGTCGTAGTAGATGGTCGTGATGGGCGCGATGAGGATGCCCGAGAACGCCCCGATCAGCGCGCACAGCGTGAAGCTCAGCTTGCCGGCGAGGCTGGTCGGGATGCCCATCAGGCGGGCGCCGACCCGGTTCACCGCCGTGGCGCGCAGGGCCTTGCCGTACAACGTCCGGCCGAACAGCACCGTCAGCGCCAGGATGAGGGCGATGGAGGAACCGACCACCCACAGCGTCTGGGCCGAGACCGGAATGCCGCCCAGCTCGATGCCGCCGTCGGTGAAGGGCGAGGTGCGCGCTCCCTCGGCGCCGAAGAACAGCAGCCCCAGCCCCACCATGGCCACGTGCACCGCCACCGAGACGATCAGCAGCACCAGCACGCTGCTCTCGGCCACTGGCTGGAAGGCCAGGCGCCAGACCATGGGCCCTATCGGCACCACGACCAGCAACGCGAACAGGATCTGCGCGACCAGCGGCATCTGCTGGAAATCGACGAAACGCGCCGCGGCGAAGATCAACGCGGGATACAGCAGGTTCCAGCCGGCGGCGCGTGGAATGGCGCGCCAGTCCTGGCGCCGCCACGCGGTCCACAGCTCCACCAGCATGACGGCGCTGCCGCCCATGGCCAGCAGCCAGACCGTTCCCGGCAACTGGCCGGCCTGCAAGCCCGCCAGGGTCAGGGCGCCCCAGGCGACGAACTCGCCCTGGGGAATGAAGATCACGCGCGTGACCGTGAAGGCCAGCACCAGCGCCATCCCCAGCAACGCATAAATGGCGCCGTTGACGACGCCGTCCTGGATCAGGAAAAGGGCGATCTGTAGATCCATGTCAGCTCCGGCAGGGCCGGAGATCCGCCCTGGTCCACCAGAAAATTACTTGATCAGCTTCCAGGCACCGTTTTCGATGACGACCATCACGCGGGAACGGTTGTCCAGGCCGACGTGGTCCGTGGGGCTCATGTTGAACACCCCGTGCGCGCCCGCCACGTTCTTGACGTTTTCCAGCGCGTCGCGCAGGGCGGCGCGGAACTCAGGCGTGCCCGGCTGCGCCTTCTTCAGGGCGGCCGGAGCGGCCGCTTCGATCAGCTTGCCGGCATCCCAGGCATGGGCGCCGAAAGTGGACACCGAACCCTTGCCGTAGGTCGCCTCGTACTTCTGCACGTACTCGGTAGCCGAGGCCTTGACCGGATTGTCGGCCGGCAACTGGGCCGACACCAGCACCGGGCCGGCCGGCAGGAAAGTGCCTTCGATGTCCTTGCCGCCCACGCGCAGGAAGTCGTTGTTGGCGACGCCGTGGGTCTGGTAGTACTTGCCGCGATAGCCGCGCTCCTTCAGCGTCTTCTGGGGCAGCGCGGCGGGAGTGCCGGCGCCGGCGACCAGCACGGCGTCGGGCTTGGCGGCGATCATC
The DNA here is from genome assembly GCF_003854895.1 of Pigmentiphaga sp. H8. Lineage (NCBI taxonomy): Bacteria > Pseudomonadati > Pseudomonadota > Betaproteobacteria > Burkholderiales > Alcaligenaceae > Pigmentiphaga > Pigmentiphaga sp. H8. Next base: position 5,262,576 of record NZ_CP033966.1, read on the forward strand.
TTCAGCACCTGGCCGGTCACCGACGTATCGGTGCGGTTGTAGCGCTCGTTGGTCAGCACCTTGATGCCGGCCGCCTGGGCCGCCTTCGAGAACTCCTGGTACCAGCCCTCGCCGTAGGCGTCGGCGAAGCCGATGAAGGCCACCGACTTGATCTTCTGGCCCTGCATGTGCTCGACGATGGCCTTGGCCATCTCGGCATCGTTCTGGGGCGTCTTGAAGGCCCAGCGCTTCTTGGCGTCCTGGGGCTCGACGATGGCGGCCGAGGCCGCCATGGAGACCACCGGGGTCCCGGTTTCGGCGGCGACGTCGACCATGGCGAGCGAGTTCGGCGTGATGGTGGAACCGACCATCACGTCGACCTTGTCCTCGGTCACGAAACGGCGGGCGTTCTTGACCGCCGTCGTGGTGTCGCTGGCGTCGTCCAGCACGATGTAGTTGACCTTCTGGCCCGCGATGGTCTTGGGCATCAGGGCGAAGGTGTTCTTCTCGGGGATGCCGAGCGAGGCGGCCGGCCCCGTGGCGGACACGTTGACGCCCACGGTGATGTCGGCATGCGCGGCGGCCGCGAAAACGCCGAGGCCCACGGCCAGGGCCAGTTTGTTCAAGGAAAACATGAAGGTCCCCACTTGTGCTTGTTCTGGAACCGAACCCCTGCCCCGGCCGCGCGGACGGCGCCGGAGCATGGCGGGTTCAGACTTTCTCGATCTCGGTCGAATCCGATTCCCGGCTCTTGACGAAACGGGCCGCCACCAGGCCCAGTTCGTAGAGCACGCATAAAGGTACCGCCAACAGGAACTGGCTGACAACATCCGGCGGCGTGACGACGGCCGCCAGCACGAACGCGCCGACGACGACGTAGCCGCGCGCCGCGGACAGCTTGGCCACGGTGGTCACCCCGGTCTTGACCAGCAGCACCACCGCCACCGGCACCTCGAAGGTCAGGCCGAAGGCCAGGAACATCGTCATGACGAAGTTCAGGTAGGCCTCGATATCCGGCGCCGGCGTGATGGACTGCGGCGCGAAGGTGGCGATGAAGTGGAAGACGGTCTTGAAGACCACGAAGTAGCAGAACGCCATGCCGGACAGGAACAGCACGGTGCTGGACATGATGAGCGGCAGGGCCAGCCGCTTCTCGTGCTGGTAGAGGCCGGGCGCGACGAAGGCCCAGGCCTGGTACAGCACGAAGGGCAGCGCGACAATGAAGGACGCCAGCAGCGTGACCTTGACCGGCACCATGAAGGGGGTGATCACGCCGGTGGCGATCATGCGCGTGCCCGCCGGCAGGGTCGCCAGCATGGGCTGGGCCAGCACGTCGTAGATGGCCGAGGCGCCGGGATAGAGGAACAGCACGATGAAAACGGCCACGACCGCGACGATGGCCTTCAGCAGGCGGTCGCGCAGCTCCACCAGGTGGGAGATGAAGCTGTCTTCCTGCGATACGTCTTTGTCAGTCACGTTCTTTCGCGTACCGTCGAAGCCTCGGCCGGCTGGCCGGCGGCGGGTTGATTGGCGGACGGCGGCAGCGGGTCCGTCGGAAACAGCGAGCCCTGGGCGAGATCCTGTTCGGACGGCGCCTCGTGGGCAACGGCCGGCTCGATGGCCTGCCCCGCGGAGGGCGCGTCAACCGGCGCAGTTGCTGTCCCTTCGGCGGCCGGCGCATCCAGCGCGGGAGCCTCGGCAGCCGGTTCCGGCGTTCCGCTGGCCGCGTCCTTGACGTCGCGGGCGGCCCCCTCGACAGTCTGCTGGACCTCGTTGAGGCCTTTGTGCAACTCGTCCACGTTGGTCTTGACCGTGGTCTCGAGCGAACGGGCGGCGTCTTCCATTTCCTTGCGCAGGTTGCGCAATTCGTCAAGCTCCACCTCGCGGCGGATATCGCTCTTGACGTCGTTGACGTAGCGCTGCGCCCGGCCCAGCAGGTGGCCGATGGTACGCGCCACCTTGGGCAGCCGCTCGGGCCCGATGACGATGAGCGCCACCACGCCTATGGTGAGAAGCTCGGTAAAGCTGACGTCGAACATTCAGCGCCTATGGGAACACCCCCTACGCCCTGACGGGCGCCCCCTCAAGGGGGCGGCACTAGCGGACCGGCAGAGCCGGATCCGCGGTGCCCTGGAGTGGGTCGGTTATCTTGGCGCGGGGCGCCTTCGTGTTGATGATGGATCTGGAGGGGAAACCCCTGTCAGGTCCGTTCTTTTTCTTTGGCTTCCACGTCGATGGTGTCGGCGGAGACGCGCTTGGGGTCGGCGGAAGTGGTTTCCGAGTTGGAAGCCGCGGCGTCGCCGCCTTCCTTCATGCCTTCCTTGAATCCCTTCACGGCGCCGCCCAGGTCTTGCCCGAGGTTCTTCAGTTTCTTGGTGCCGAAGATCAGAACCACGATCACCAGGACAACCAGCCAGTGCCAAATGCTAAAGCTACCCATTACATGCTCCACGCCTTGCGGCGGAAAATCGTCCAGTCAATAGGGGCGGAAATCGCCCGGCTTAGTCGCGCTTCCAGGGGCGGGGACCGCCTATCACGTGGTAGTGCAGGTGCGGCACTTCCTGTCCACCGTCCGCGCCGTTATTGGCCATCAGACGGAATCCGCCTTCCGGACCGGGGCGGCAGCCCTGCTCGAGCGCCAGGCGGGGGATCAGAACCTGCATTCTACCCAACAGCGGTACGTCGCTCGCGGCCACGTCCTGCAGCGACGGAACGTGCCGCTTGGGAATGACCAGGAAGTGTACCGGCGCGATGGGATTGATGTCGTGGAAGGCGAAGATTTCGTCGTCTTCGTAGACCTTGCGCGAGGGGATTTCCCCGCGCGCGATCTTGCAGAAAATACAGTTGTCACTCATCTCATTGTTTCGGGGCATTGCCGGCTCGGGCGGCTTTTTCATCCAAACCCGACAGGCCTTCGCGCCGCGCGAGCTCGGCGACGACCTGTTCGGGACGCAAACCGTAATACTCCAGCATGACGAGGCAATGAAACCAGAGATCGGCTGTCTCGTAAATTATCTTTTCCGGCACGCCGTCCTTGGCCGCCATCACGGTCTCGGTGGCTTCCTCGCCGATCTTCTTCAGGATCCCGTCGGGCCCCTTGCTGAGCAGCCGGGCCACGTAGGACGTCTCGGGCGAGCCGCCCCGGTCGGGCCGGCGGCTGGCGATGGTGTCGGCCAGTTGCGCCAGGAAATCGTTCATTTGTAGATGCTCTCCGGGTCCTTCAGGACCGGGTCGGTCTCGACCCAGTGCGCGCCGCCCTCGGTTTCCAGGCGGCGGTAGAAGCAGCGTTCGCGGCCGGTATGGCAGGCGATCCCGCCCACCTGCTCGACCCGCAGCAGCACCACGTCGCCGTCGCAATCGAGCCGGATCTCGCGCACGCGCTGGACGTGGCCGGATTCCTCGCCCTTGCGCCACAGGCGGTTGCGCGAGCGCGACCAGTAGGTGGCGTTGCCGGTGCGCAGGGTCTCGCGCAGCGATTCCCGGTTCAGGAAGGCGAACATGATGACCTTGTCGGTCGTGACGTCCTGCGCGATGCCGGGCACCAGGCCGTTATCGTCGTAGACGATGGCTTCCAGCCAGGCTTCCTGGTCGGCGGACAGGGTCTGGGGTGCGGTATCCATCAGTCGTCCAGCCTCATGCGTATGCCGCGGTCTGCCATGAAGCGCTTGGCCTCCTGCACCGTGTGCTGCCCGTAGTGGAAGATGCTGGCGGCCAGCACCGCATCGGCATGGCCTTCGGTGATGCCGTCCGCCAGGTCCTTGAGCGAACCGACGCCGCCGGAAGCGATGACGGGGATGGCCACCGCGTCGGACACCGCACGCGTGAGCGCGAGGTCGAAGCCCGAACGGGTGCCGTCGCGGTCCATGCTGGTCAGCAGGATCTCGCCCGCCCCGTACTCGGCCATCTTGCGCGCCCATTGGACCGCATCCAGCCCGGTGGCGTTGCGCCCGCCATGCGTGAAGACCTCCCAGCGCGGCGCCTCGCCTTCGCCCGACACCCGCTTGGCATCGATGGCGACCACGATGCACTGGGCGCCGTAGCGGCCGGAGGCCTCGCGCACCAGGTCGGGATTGGTCACGGCCGAGGTGTTGATGCCCACCTTGTCGGCGCCCGCGTTCAACAGCCGGCGCACATCCGCCACCTGCCGCACGCCGCCGCCCACGGTCAGCGGAATGAACACCTGCGAGGCCACCTGCTCGATCACGGACAGGATGATGTCGCGCTGGTCGCTCGACGCCGTGATGTCCAGGAACGTGATCTCGTCCGCGCCCTGGTCGTCATAGCGGCGCGCGATCTCCACCGGATCCCCGGCATCGACCAGATTCACGAAATTGATTCCCTTGACCACGCGACCAGCGGTCACGTCCAGACAAGGGATAATACGACGCGTCAACATCACAGAATTCCAAAAACACACGTTGCCGGGCGCAGAATCCCTCCGCCCAACCACTACGATACGCCCATTCCCAAGAGAGCAGCCCACCTTGGGCCCCGCGGATCAGCGCGGTTGTTCCCCCAGGATGCGATGGATCCGGCTCCGCCGGTCCACCCGCATCGCCCCCCTGGGGGGGCGCCCGTCAGGGCGTAGGGGGGGAGCTCAATGCATCGGCGCGGGCCTGCGCTGCCTGGAAATCCAGCGTGCCCTCGTAGATGCTGCGGCCCAGGATGGCGCCTTCCACGCCTTCGTCCTCGACGGCGCAGAGCTGCTCGATGTCGGTCAGGTTGGCGATGCCGCCCGAGGCGATGACCGGGATGCGCACGTGCTGGGCCAGTTTGACCGTGGCCTCGACATTGACACCCGACAGCATGCCGTCGCGGCCAATGTCGGTGTAGATGATGGACGAGCAGCCGTAGTCCTCGAATTTCTTGGCGAGGTCGGTCACGTCGTGGCCGGTCAGCTTGCTCCAGCCGTCGGTGGCCACCTTGCCGTCCTTGGCGTCCAGGCCGACGATGATCTGGCCGGGGAAAGCGCTGCAGGCGTCGTGCAGGAACCCGGGGTTCTTGACCGCCGCGGTGCCGATGATGACGTAGGAAATGCCGTTGTCCAGGTAGCGCTCGATGGTGTCGAGGTCGCGGATGCCGCCGCCGATCTGCACCGGGATGTCATCGCCCACGGCGTCGAGGATGGCCTTGATGGAGGCTTCGTTCTTGGGTTTTCCGGCCACGGCGCCGTTCAGGTCCACCAGGTGGAGCCGGCGCGCGCCCTGCTCCAGCCAGTGCGTGGCCATGGCGGCGGGTTCTTCGGAAAATACGGTGGCATCGTCGAGATCGCCCTGGCGCAGGCGGACACAACGACCGTCTTTGAGATCAATCGCGGGAATGAGGAGCATGGCGAATCAGGATGTCGTTCGAATCAGTGGCGCTAACTGGGCTGCGGGACGGAAAAAGGGGGCCTTGTCGGCTAAAGGGACTCACGGGTTCCACCGCACGAAATTCTGGTAGATACGCAGGCCCGCCCCCGCGCTTTTCTCAGGGTGAAACTGAGTTGCGAAGATGTTATCTCTGGCTACCGCGCAGGTAAAGGCGACCCCGTAATCGGATTGACCGGCAATTACCCCTAGATCGGCAGGCGCCACATAGTAGCTGTGCACGAAGTAGAAATAGGTATCATCGGCCACGCCGTCCCATAAGGGATGGGACAAGGTCTGCCGCACGCGGTTCCAGCCCATGTGGGGCACCTTCAGCCGCTCGGGCCCCTCGAAGGCCGGGCCGGCGAAGCGCACGACCTGTCCGTCGAAGATGCCCAGGCCGTCGGCCGGCCCTTCCTCGCTGCGCTGGAACAGCATCTGCTCGCCCACGCACACGCCCAGCAGGGGCTTGCTGCGGGAAGCTTCGACTACCGCCTCGCGCAGGCCGGTTTCCTCGAGGTAGCGCATGCAGTCGGGCATGGCGCCCTGCCCCGGGAACACGACCCGGTCGGCCGCTCGCACGCCGGCCGCATCGCTGCAGATGCGCACCTCGGCCTCGGGCGCGACGTGTTCGAGCGCCCGGGCGACCGAGCGCAGGTTGCCCATGCCGTAGTCGACGATGGCAATGCGCGTCATCTAGAGCACTCCCTTGGTCGACGGCACAGTGCCGCCGGCGCGCGGGTCGACTTCCAGCGCCATGCGCAGCGCCCGGCCGAAGGCCTTGAACACCGTCTCGCACTGGTGGTGGGCGTTGGCGCCCCGCAGATTGTCGATGTGCAGCGTCACCAGGGCATGGTTGACGAAGCCCTGGAAGAATTCGCGCGTCAGGTCGACATCGAACTGGCCGATCATGGCCCGGGTGAAGGGAACGTGGAATTCCAGGCCCGGACGGCCCGAGAAATCCACCACCACGCGCGAGAGCGCCTCGTCCAGCGGCACATAGGCATGGCCGTAGCGGCGGATGCCGGCCTTGTTGCCGGCCGCCTTGGCCACCGCCTGGCCGAGCGTGATGCCGACGTCCTCGACCGTGTGGTGGGCGTCGATGTGCAGATCGCCGTCGGCCACGACGTCGATGTCGATCAGGCCATGGCGCACGATCTGGTCGAGCATGTGGTCCAGGAACGGCACGCCGGTCTGCAGGTTCTGCTTGCCGGTGCCGTCGAGGTTGACGACCGCGCGGATGCGCGTTTCGTTGGTGTTGCGGGTGATCTCGGCGGTACGCATGATCGGTTCCGGATGGTCGGGTTGAATGGGCGGCGGCGTCACGAGGCGCTGCCGTCGTCCAGGCGGTATTCGGCGCTGCGCGCGTGCGCCTGCAGCCCTTCGCCGTAGGCCAGGGTGGCGGCGACGCGGCCCAGGGTACGCGCGCCGGCGCCCGAGACCTTGATCAGGCTCGATCGCTTCTGGAAATCGTACACGCCCAGCGGCGACGAGAACCGCGCGGTGCGCGAGGTCGGCAGCACGTGGTTGGGGCCGGCGCAGTAGTCGCCCAGCGACTCCGAGCTGTGCGTGCCCATGAAGATCGCGCCGGCGTGGCGGATCAGGTCGGCCCAGCGCTCGGGCTCGGCGGTGGAGATTTCCAGGTGCTCGGGCGCGATGTCGTTGGCGATGGCGCAGGCCTCTTCCAGGTCGCGCACCAGGATCAGCGCGCCGCGGTTGGCCAGGCTGGTGCGGATGATGTCCGCGCGCGGCATCGTGGGCAGCAGCCGGGCGATGGCGGCCTCGACCTGCTCGATGTAGCCGGCGTCGGGGCACAGCAGGATGGCCTGGGCCAGCTCGTCGTGCTCGGCCTGCGAGAAGAGATCCATGGCGATCCAGTCGGCCGGCGTCCTGCCGTCGCAGATGACCAGGATCTCGCTGGGGCCGGCGATCATGTCTATGCCCACCGTGCCGTACACGCGCCGCTTGGCGGCGGCGACATAGGCGTTGCCGGGCCCGACGATCTTGTCGACCGGAGCGATGGACGGCGTGCCGTAGGCCAGCGCGCCCACCGCCTGCGCGCCGCCGATGGCGATCGCGCGGTCGACGCCGGCGATGGCGGCGGCGGCCAGCACCATGGGATTGCGCACGCCGTCGGGCGTGGGCGTGACCATGACGACTTCGGCCACGCCGGCCACCTTGGCCGGGATGGCATTCATCAGCAGCGACGACGGGTAGGCCGCCTTGCCGCCGGGCACGTACAGGCCCACGCGGTCGAGCGGGGTGACCTTCTGCCCCAGCACGGTGCCGTCGGGCTCGGTATAGGTCCAGGTCTCGGCCCGCTGGCGCTCGTGGTAGACCCGGATGCGGTCGGCGGCGGCTTCCAGCGCGGCGCGCTGCTCGCGCGGCAGCGCCTCCAGGGCCGCGACCCAGTCGGCGCGGGGGATGTCCAGTTCGCGGATGGACGCGGCCTGGACGCGGTCGAAGCGGCGGGTGTATTCCAGCACCGCGCCGTCGCCGCGGGTGCGGACGTCCAGCAGGATGTCGGCCACGGCGCGTTCGATGGACGCGTCCTCGGACGCTTCGAAGGCCAGCAGCGCGTGCAGGCGGGTTCGGAAGTCGTCGCTACGGGTATCGAGTCGGTTGATGAGGGACATACGCTAGCTCTGCAAAATCGGTTTCCGGAAGGCAGCCCTGCCCCGCGCCGGCGGCGCGTGGCGATGGACGATGCAGCCTCTGCATGGCGCGGCGGGCTGGCCGCGCGGCGAGCGCTCCGCGGATGCCGCCAGGTCAGGCCGGCATGGCCAGGCTGGCGCGCGCGAAGGCGTCGATCAGAGGCTGCAACCGGTGTCGCCGGGTCTTCAGGGCCGCCTGGTTGACCACCAGGCGAGACGATATGTCCATGATATCTTCGACCGCGACCAGGTTGTTGGCCCGCAATGTCCCACCGGTGGACACCAGGTCGACGATCACGTCGGCCAGCCCCACCAGCGGCGCGAGCTCCATCGACCCGTACAGCTTGATCAGGTCGACGTGCACCCCTTTCGCGGCGAAATGCTCGCGCGCGGCCTGCACGTACTTGGTCGCCACGCGCAGGCGGGCGCCCTGGCGCACCGCGCTGGCGTAGTCGAAGCCCTCGGGCACGGCCACGCACAGCCGGCACTTGCCGATGCGCAGGTCCACGGGCTGGTACAGGCCGCCCGGATGCTGGGCCGCATGCTCGATCAACACGTCCTTGCCGGCCACCCCCAGGTCGGCGGCGCCGTACTGGACATAGGTGGGGACATCCGAGGCACGCACAATGATGATGCGCACGCCGGGGTCGCTGGTCGGCAGGATGAGCTTGCGGGACTTCTCCGGGTCCTCGACCACCGTGATGCCGGCCTCGGCCAGCAGGGGCATGGTCTCGGTGAAGATGCGGCCCTTGGACAGCGCCAGCGTGATAGGCGTGTTCGGGTCGGCCGGGGCGAAGGCGCTCATCGTGCCTGCCCTCCGGACCCGCCCACGCGGCGGATATCGGCGCCCAGCTGCAGCAGCTTGCGCTCCATCTGCTCGTAGCCGCGGTCCAGGTGATAGATGCGGTCGATCGTGGTCTGGCCGTCGGCGACCAGGCCGGCGATGACCAGGCTGGCCGAGGCGCGCAGGTCGGTCGCCATGACGGTGGCGCCCGACAGCCCCGCCACGCCCTTGACCACGGCGGTGTGGCCGTCGATCTCGATGTCCGCTCCCAGCCGGCGCAGTTCCTGCACGTGCATGTAGCGGTTCTCGAAGATGGTCTCGGTGATGACCGCGGTTCCTTCCGCGATGGCATTCAGGGCCATCAGCTGAGCCTGCATGTCGGTCGCGAAGCCGGGATATTCCAGGGTGCGGAAGCCCACCGCGCGCGGCCGGCCATTCATGCCCGCCTCGATCCAGTCGGGGCCGCACTCGATGGCCAGTCCGGCCTCGGCCAGCTTGTCCAGCGTGGCGCCCATGCTGGCCGGATCGGCGTTGCGCAGCACGACCTTTCCGCCCGCCGCGCCCACCGCGCACAGGAAGGTGCCGGCTTCGATGCGGTCCGGCATGACGCGGTGGGTGGCGCCGTGCAGCCGGGACACGCCCTCGATCACGATCCGGTCCGTGCCATGGCCGCTGATGCGAGCGCCCATCTTGATCAGCAATTCCGCCAGGTCGACGATCTCGGGCTCGCGCGCCGCGTTCTCGAGCACCGTCAACCCGTCGGCCAGCACGGCCGCCATCATCAGGTTCTCGGTGCCGGTCACCGTGATCATGTCGGTGCGGATGGTGGCGCCCTTCAGGCGCTTGGCCCGCGCCACGACGAAGCCGTGCTCGATGCTGATCTCGGCCCCCATGGCCGCCAGCCCCTTGATGTGCTGGTCGATGGGACGCTGGCCGATGGCGCAGCCGCCGGGCAGGCTGACCCGGGCCTCGCCGAAGCGCGCGACCAGCGGGCCCAGCACCAGGATCGACGCGCGCATGGTCTTGACCAGTTCGTACGGCGCTTCCAGCGACTCGACGCGGCTGGCGTCCAGCACCACCCGGTCGCCCGGCTGGCTGGCGCGCTCGGCCTTCGCGCCCAGTTGGCGCAGCAGGCGCAGCGTGGTGCCGATGTCGTTGAGCTGGGGCACGTTCTCGAGCGTGACCGGATCGGCGGTCAGCAGCGCGGCGCACAGGCAAGGCAGCGCGGCGTTCTTCGCGCCCGACACCTCGACTTCGCCGCGCAGGGGGCGGCCGCCGGTGATCTGCAGCTTATCCATCAATTGCCCGCCTTGAATTCCTGGGGAGTGAGGGTGCGCATCGACAAGGCATGGATTTCTTCCCGCATGCGTTCGCCCAGCGCGGCATAGACCAGCTGGTGCCGCGCGATGGGGCGCTTGCCCGCGAATTCGGCGCTGACGATGACCGCCTCGAAGTGCTGGCCGTCGCCCTGCACGTCGACATGTTCACAGGGCAGTCCGTCGACGATGTATTGCCGGACCTGCTCCGGAGTCGGAAGAGTCATGCTTTCAGTAACGCAGTTTGTAGCCGGTGGACAACAGGCGCAGCGCGAACCCGGCCACCACCAGGAACGTCCCCGCGACCACCGCCAGGCTATGCCAGGGGGTGACGTCGGAGACTCCGAAAAATCCGTAGCGGAAGCCGTCTATGGTGTAGAAGATCGGGTTCCAGTGCGATACCGCCTGCCAGAACGGCGGCAGCGAATGCACGGAATAGAATACCCCGGACAGAAAGGTTGCCGGCATGATCAGGAAGTTCTGGAAGGCCGCCATCTGGTCGAACTTCTCGGCCCAGATCCCGGCGATCAGCCCCAGCACCCCCATGATGCCGCTACCCAGCACGGCGAACACCAGCATCCACAGCGGTTCGGCGAAATGCGGCGCGGCGAAGAACAGCGACACCGCGTAGATTCCCAGTCCGACGAACAGGGCGCGCACGATGGCCGCCAGCACGTAGGCACAGAAGACTTCCCAGTGAGTCAGCGGCGGCAGCAGCATGAAGACCAGGTTACCGGTGACGCGGCTTTGCATCAGCGACGACGAGGAATTGGCGAACGCGTTCTGCAACATGCTCATCATCATGAGCCCGGGGATCAGGAAGGCCGTGTAGGGCACGGTGTCGTAGACCGTGACGCGGCCTTCCAGCACGTGGGCGAAGATCAGCAGGTACAGCACCGCCGTCATCACCGGCGCGCCCACGGTCTGGAACCCCACCTTCCAGAAGCGCAGCATTTCCTTGCAGAACAGCGTCAGGAAGCCGGAGCCCGCGTTCAGGTTGGGTTGCAAGCCGACGAAACCCGACGGCTTGGCGGTCTCGGAACCGGTACTCGTGGTCGCGCCCTCGGGCGGCCGTGCGACAACGCTCATGCCGCCTTCTCCAGCGACGCCGAGGAGGAGCCCCCGTGCATGATGTTCAGGAAAGCATCTTCGAGGTCTGCCGGCAGCACTTCGATACCCTCGATGGCGCCGCCCGCCGTGCGCACCTGCGCCAGCAGGGACTCCAGCTCCGTGCTGGTGTCCAGGCGCAGCACCACCCGGTTACCCTGGCGCTGCACCAGCCGCTCGTCCAGCGCGCGGCTCTTGCCCGCGGGCCAGCCCGATGCCCCCATGTGCAGGACCAGGCGCGAGCCGCCAACCTTGGCCAGCAGCGCTCGCGTGGTGTCCAGCGCGACGATGCGGCCGGCCTTGAGCATGGCGATGCGGCCGCACAGCTCCTCGGCCTCTTCCAGATAGTGGGTGGTGAGCAGGATGGTGTGGCCCATGCGGTTCAGGCGCGAGATGAACTGCCACAGCGTGCGCCGCAGGTCCACGTCCACGCCGGCGGTGGGCTCGTCCAGCACGATCACCGGCGGCCGGTGCACCAGCGCCTGCGCCACCAGCACCCGCCGTTTCATGCCGCCCGACAGGGCGCGCATGTTGTCGTCGGCCTTGGAGGTCAGGCCCAGGTTTTCCAGGATCTCGTCGATCCAGGCGTCATTGTTGCGCAGCCCGAAATAGCCCGACTGGATACGCAGCGTCTCGCGCACGGTGAAGAACGGGTCGAACACCAGTTCCTGCGGCACCACGCCCAGCGCCCGCCGGGAGGCACGGAACTGCGACACGACGTCGTAGCCGCAGATGGACACCTGGCCCGTGGTCGCGCGCGACAGCCCCGCCAGGATCGCGATCAGCGAGGTCTTGCCCGCGCCGTTCGGCCCCAGCAACCCGAAGAATTCGCCCTGGGCAATGTCCAGGCTGACATCGTTCAGCGCCTGGAACCCATCCACCGCCTGGCCAGCGCCCATGCGCCGCCACAGGCGGGTCTGCCTGGGGTACACCTTGGAAACATGCTCGATGCGAACGGCGGATGACATGGCTTGATCAGAAAACACTACCGCGCCGGAAGGGCCTCGCAGCCCCCAAAAAGCGCAAATCCCGGCAAACGCCGGGCAATCCCTCATTATAGAGGATGGGCAAGACGGGCACGAACACCCCTCCCTCCATCCTGTAGCGCCCCCCAGGATGCGGTGGATCCGGCTCCGCCGGTCCCCCCGCATCGCCCCCTGGGGGGCGCCCGAAGGGCGTAGGGGGGGTCACCTAAACGCTGCGTTCCGCTCAGCCAGGGACTTGATCAGCCCATCGACGCCGTTCTGGCCGATCTGCTGCGAGAACTGGTTGCGATAGTTCTCGATCAGCCACACGCCCAGGACGTTGACGTCGTAGATCTTCCAGCCCTGGCCCGCCTTCTCCATGCGATAGTCGACGGGAATGGGATCGCCGACCGGCTGCTTGATCACGGTCTTCACCACCACGTCGGTAGCGTCGGCCGGATAGTGCGAGGGACGCAACTCCACGGCGGTCTGCTGCTTCACGGACGAGACCGCGCCGCTATAGGTGCGCACCAGCGTGGTGCGGAATTCCTTGACCAGCGCCTTCTGCTGCTCGGGCGTCGCCTGGCGCCAGTAGCGGCCGGCGGCCAGCCGCGTCGTCTTCTCGAAGTCGACGTAGGGCAGGATCTTCTGGTCCACCAGTTGCAGCAGGCGCTGCGGGCTGCCGGACTGCACCGAGGGATCAGCCTTGATGGCGGTCAGGACTTCGCCCGTGACCTGCTGGATCAGCGATTCGGGCGAGCCGGCGCCCTGCGCCCGGGCAGCCTGCATGCCGCCGATGGCCAGCACCATGCCGGCGGCCAGCGCCGCCAGCCAGTTCAGGATCCGGGGCGTGGCCGCCGCCGGCATCGTCATGTCTTGCGAAATCATGGAAATCCTTACTTTTTCTGCGTACCCGACGCCGGGGCGGGCGCCGCGGCATCGTCATCGTCGTCGTAGTTGGGCAGCGAGTAATCCGGCAGGGCGCCTTCCGCGCCATTGGCGCCGCGGATCAGGCTGGCGCGTCGCTGCAGGTAGGCATCCCGGGTGAAGGTATACGGATCCAGCGCGACCTGGTCGAGCAGGTTGCCCACCTCGAGCAGGTTGGCGCGCGCGTTCACGACCCGCAGGCCATAGACGCTATTGCGCACGGGCACGTTGTCGATGTTGCTGACCGCGACCGGATCGGCCAGGAAGTCCACCGCCGTGCCGCCCGCGTCGCGGACGGTGCTGGGGCCCAGCAGCGGCAGCACCAGGTACGGGCCGGAACCGACGCCCCAGACACCCAGGGTCTGGCCGAAATCGGCCTTGTTGCGAGGCAGGCCGTTCTGCGTGGCGAGATCGAAACAGCCGAACACGCCCATGGTGGTGTTCAGCAACACGCGGAAGGAAGTGTTGATGCCATCCGGTGCCCGGTTCTGCAGGAAGCTGTTGATGGCCGACATCACGTCGCCCACGTTGGCGAACATGTTGCGCACGCAGCTGCGCACCGGCGACGGCACCACGTCCACGTAGCCCTGAGCCACCGGCTTGAGCACGGCACGGTCGACCGTATCGTTGAACTTGTACATGCTGCGGTTGAATCCCTCCAGGGGATCCCGCGGGTCGGCCGGCCGCCCTTCCGGTGCGGTGGCACAGCCCGCCAGCCCTGCGGCCAGCATCACTGCCAGGATTTTCTTATTCATTTTCTTACACTCGTCGTCATTTCGCGGCGGGTTCTGCCGAGCCCGCGGAACCGCCTTCCGCCGGCTTGCTGTTACCGCCCTCGGCAGCCTTGCTGTAGAGGAACTGGCTGATCAGATTCTCCAGCACGACCGCGCTCTGGGTATAGCGGATCTTGTCGCCGGCGGTGAAATTCTTGTCGTCGCCACCCGGCTCGATGCCAATGTACTGCTCGCCCAAGAGGCCCGAGGTCAGGATCTTGGCGGACGAATCGGTGGGAAACAGGTAGCGCGCATCCAGGTCCAGCGTCACCACTCCCTGGAACATCTTGTCGTCGAACGCGATGCTGGACACCCGCCCCACGACCACGCCGGCGCTCTTGACCGCCGCGCGGGGCTTGAGCCCCCCGATGTTGTCGAAATTGGCCGTTACCGCATAGGTCTTGCCCACCGACAGCACGCTTAGCAGGTTGCCTGCCTTCAGCGCCAGGAAGACCAGGGCGAGCGCGCCCACCAGCACGAATATTCCCACCCAGAGATCGACTTTTTCTCGCGACATCTCGTATTCCTCCGGTACCTCGCCCACGGCGGGTCCCTAGCCAATTGCTTGCAGCGGCCGCCCGGCGGGCGCCGCGTCACGTTTTCAGTTGCCGAACATCCAGGCCGTCAGCAGGAAGTCCAGGCCCAGCACCGCCAGCGACCCGGCGACCACGGTACGCGTGGTCGCGCGCGACACGCCCTCGGGCGTGGCCTTGGCGTAATAGCCCTGGTAGAGCGCAATCAGCGTAACCGCCACGCCGAAGACGACGCTCTTGAGCACGCCGTTGCCCACGTCCTTCCAGACGTCGACGCCGTTCTGCATCTGCGACCAGAAAGCGCCGTCGTCCACGCCGATGAGCAGCACGCCCACGCCCCAGCCACCCAGGATACCGACCGCCGAGAACACCGCGGCCAGCAGCGGCATGGCGATCACGCCGCCCCAGAAGCGCGGCGCCAGCACCCGGCGCACGGGATCCACGGCCATGACTTCCATGGCCGACAGTTGCTCGCCTGCCTTCATCAGGCCGATCTCGGCGGTAAGCGAGGTCCCGGCCCGGCCGGCGAACAGCAGCGCGGTCACGACCGGCCCCAATTCACGCACCAGGCTGAGCGCGACCAGCAGGCCCAGCGCCTGTTCGGAGCCGTAGCGATTCAGGGTGTAGTAGCCCTGCAACCCCAATACGAAGCCGACGAACAGGCCCGATACGGCGATGATCACCAGCGAATAGTTGCCGATGAAGTGGATTTGCTGCACCACCAGCCGCGGACGGCGCAGCGCGGTGCCGCTCTTGAACAGCAATTCGACGAAAAACCGGGCAAAGGTGCCCAGGCCGACCAGCGATGCGCGCGTACCGGCGCCCACCGAGATCAGGAAACGGGTCAGGGCCATCAGCGCACCCTCCGCTGGCGCTCGAGCCAGGCCTGGTAGGCAGGCGTCTCGGGATACTGGAAAGCCACCGGACCGTCGGGCTCGCCGTGGAGGAACTGGTGCACGAACGGATCCTGCGACGCGGACAGCTCGGCCGGCGTGCCGGAGGCGACGATGGTGCCGCGCCCCAGCAGATAGACCTGGTCGGTGATGTGGAAGGATTCCTGCACGTCGTGCGTGATCAGCACCGAGGCGCAGCCCAGCCGGTCGGTCATGGTCCGGATCAGCTGGGCGGTCACGCCCATGGAAATGGGATCCAGGCCGGCGAAGGGCTCGTCATACAGGATCAACTCGGGCTCCAGCACCACGGCCCGCGCCAGCGCGACCCGGCGCGCCATGCCGCCCGAGATTTCCGAGGTGCGCAGGAAGGCGGCCGCCTTCAGGCCCACGGCGTCCAGCTTGGACAACACCCGCTCCAGGACTTCCTGCTCGGTCATGGACGTATGCTCGCGCAGCGGAAACGCCACGTTTTCATAGACGTCCAGATCCGTGAATAGCGCGCCCTGCTGGAACAGCACGCCCATGCGCTTGCGCAGGTCGAACAGGCGGTCGCCCGACGACTGGCCGATGTCTTCGCCCAGCACCAGCGCCTTGCCGGCCTGGGGCGGCAACTGGCCCGTGGCGGCGCGCAGCAGCGTGGTCTTGCCCGACCCCGAGCCGCCCATGATGGCCACCACCTGCCCGCGGCGGACCTGCATGTCGACGTCCCGCAGGATGACACGGTCGCCATAGCCCACCGACAGGCCGTCGAAGGCTAGCGCCACATCGGTAGGGGAATGCGTAGATCGTGCCGAATCAGGCATGTAGAGGCAAGAAGAGTTGAAAAGATGGGCGTTGCTTGCAAAAAACCGGTGGGTTCGAGAGGAATCCAGCGAGGGATTCTAACAGCAGCACGCCTGGGCACCGTGCTAACCCTTAGGCAGCAGCGGGTTTTGTCCCCGGCTCATGTACCGCGATTTGCCGGCGGCGCATGATCGTCCTGTCCATGGCGCGCCGGATCCCGGCCAGCATGGCCCATGGAAGAGTGAAGATTATGAACCACGGCGCCTCGCGCCGGTTTACGTTTTTTACAACAAACGCCCGGCTGGCCCGTATATCCCCATGAAAAAACCCCGAGGTCCGGCCGGACGACTCGGGGCATGGTGGCACGATGCTTTTAAGCGATCATTAATTCAGCGAGGCAGCTCGGTCGCCCCCATCAGGAAGGTATCGACCGAGGCCGCGCACTGGCGGCCTTCGCGGATGGCCCAGACCACCAGCGACTGGCCGCGCCGCATGTCGCCGGCCGCGAAGACCTTGTCGACGTTGGTGCGGTAGTCGTCGGTGTTGGCCCGCGCGTTGCCCCGGGCGTCGCGCTCGACGCCGAAGGCTTCCAGCACCTGCTGCACCGGCGACACGAAGCCCATGGCGAACAGCACCAGGTCGGCGGGCAGCTCGAATTCGGAGCCCTCGACCTCGGCCATCTTCATCTGGCCGTTGTCGCCGCGTACCCATTCGACGCGGCAGGCCACGAGCGACGTCACCTTGCCGCCCTTGCCCTTGAAGGTCTTGGTCGACACCGCCCAGTCGCGGTCCACGCCTTCCTCGTGGGACGAGGAGGTCCGCAGCTTCAGCGGCCAGTACGGCCAGGTCAGGTCCTTGTTCTCGGCAACCGGCGGCTGGGGCATGACCTCGAACTGCGTGACGGAGGCCGCGCCGTGGCGATTGCTGGTGCCCACGCAGTCCGAACCGGTGTCGCCGCCGCCGATCACGATGACGTGCTTGCCCGTGGCCATGATCTGGTCCTTGAGCTTGTCGCCCGCCACCACCTTGTTCTGCTGGCGCAGGAAGTCCATGGCGAAATGCACGCCCTGGAGCTCGCGGCCCGGCACGGGCAGGTCGCGCGGGGTTTCCGAGCCGCCCGACACGACGATGGCGTCGAACTCGGCCTGCAGCTCCTGCGGGGTCTTCACCGAGGCGGAAATGCCCAGGGCCTTGGCGTCCTCGGCCCGGCCGACGAAGGTCGAGGGACGGAACACGACCCCTTCCTGCTCCATCTGCGCCATGCGGCGGTCGATCTGCCACTTCTCCAGCTTGAAGTCGGGGATGCCGTAGCGCAGCAGCCCGCCGATGCGGTCGCTCTTCTCGAACACCGTCACTTCATGCCCGGCGCGCGCCAGTTGCTGGGCGCAGGCCAGCCCGGCGGGGCCGGAGCCGACCACCGCCACCTTCTTGCCCGTCCTGGCCTTGGGCGACACGGGAACGACCCAGCCGTGCTCCCAACCATGGTCGATGATGGCGTGCTCGATCGACTTGATGCCGACGGCGTCGCTGTTGATGTTGAGCGTACACGCCGCTTCGCAGGGCGCCGGGCAGATGCGCCCAGTGAACTCGGGGAAATTGTTGGTGGAATGCAGCACCGCCAGGGCCTGCTTCCAGTTCTGGCGATACACCAGGTCATTCCAGTCGGGAATGATGTTGTTGACCGGACAGCCGTTCGTGCAGAACGGGATGCCGCAGTCCATGCACCGGGCGCCCTGCTGCTTGGCCTGCTCGGTGTTCAGATGAAGGACGAATTCCTTCCAGTGCTTGACGCGCTGCTCGGGCGCTTGCGCCGCTTCCTGCAGACGCTGGTATTCCAGAAATCCGGTGACCTTACCCATGGCTCTTTCCTGACTATCCTGTTTGGAGCCGGCGCGTACGCCGCGCCGGCTCCGATTTCGTTACGGTTCGCGCCGCCTCCCGGCGGCAAGGCGTGCCTAGGCGGCCAGCTTCTGCGGATTCCGGGCATCCCACATTTCGCCCAGCGCGCGCCGGTATTCCGTCGGCATGACCTTGACGAACCGGGTGCGGGCGGTTTCCCAGGCATCCATGATGTCGCGGGCGCGGAAGCTGCCGGTGTAGCGGAAATGGTTCTCGACCAGGCGGCGCAGGATGGCCTCGTCGGTATCCCGTTCGCCGCCTCGCACCATGCTGTGCCACAGGCGCTGCGAACCTTCCTTCTCCTGGACCGCCGCGGGCACGACCTCTTCCAGCTCGACCATGGCCAGGTTGGCGCGCAGGCGGAAGGAGCCGTCCGGGTCGTAGACGTAGGCCACGCCGCCCGACATGCCGGCGGCGAAGTTGCGGCCGGTCTCGCCCAGCACCACCACGGTACCGCCGGTCATGTATTCGCAGCCGTGGTCGCCCACGCCTTCCACCACCGCCGCGGCGCCCGAGTTGCGCACCGCGAAGCGTTCGCCCGCCACGCCGTTGAAATAGGCCTCGCCCGACAGCGAGCCGTACAGCACGGTGTTGCCGACGATGATGTGCTCGGGGCCATGGCCGCGGAAATCATTGGGCGAGCGCACGATGATGCGGCCGCCCGACAGGCCCTTGCCGACGTAGTCGTTGCCGTCGCCCACCAGGTCCAGCGTCACGCCGTGGGCCAGGAAGGCGCCGAAGCTCTGGCCCGCCGTGCCGTTGCACTGGATGTGGATGGTGTCGTCGGGCAGGCCCTCGTAGCCGTACTTGCGCGCCACCATGCCGGACAGCATGGCGCCGATGGTGCGGTTCACGTTGCGCACCGTCGTGATGAACGAGACTTTCTCGCCGCGCTCGATGGCGGGGCGCGCGCGCTCGATCAACTGGTGGTCCAGCGCCTTGGCCAGCCCATGGTCCTGCTCGTCCACGTGCAGGCGGGCCACCTCGGCCGCCACGCGAGGCTGATGGAACACACGGCTGAAGTCCAGGCCGCGCGCCTTCCAGTGCTCGATGCCGGCGCGCATGTCGAGCAGGTCGGAACGGCCGATCAGCTCGTCGAACCTGCGGATGCCCAGCTGGGCCATGAGTTCGCGCACTTCCTCGGCGATGAAGAAGAAGAAGTTGACGACGTGCTCGGGCTTGCCCTGGAACTTGGCGCGCAGGACCGGATCCTGCGTAGCCACGCCCACCGGGCAGGTATTCAGGTGGCACTTGCGCATCATGATGCAGCCTTCGACCACCAGCGGCGCGGTGGCGAAGCCGAACTCGTCGGCGCCCAGCAGCGCGCCGATCACGACGTCGCGGCCGGTCTTCATCTGGCCGTCGGCCTGCACGCGGATGCGGCCGCGCAGGTGGTTCAGCACCAGGGTCTGCTGCGTCTCGGCCAGGCCCAGCTCCCAGGGCGTGCCGGCATGCTTGATCGACGACACGGGCGAAGCGCCGGTGCCGCCGTCGTGGCCGGCGATCACCACGTGGTCGGACTTGGCCTTGGCCACGCCCGCGGCCACCGTGCCGACGCCGACCTCGGACACCAGCTTGACCGAGATCGACGCCTGGGGATTGGCGTTCTTCAGGTCATGGATGAGCTGGGCCAGGTCCTCGATGGAATAGATGTCGTGGTGCGGCGGGGGCGAGATCAGGCCCACACCGGGCACCGAGAAGCGCAGCTTGGCGATGTATTCGGACACCTTGTGGCCGGGCAGCTGGCCGCCTTCGCCGGGCTTGGCGCCCTGCGCCATCTTGATCTGGATCTGGTCGGCGCTGGCCAGGTATTCGGCCGACACGCCGAAGCGTCCCGAGGCCACCTGCTTGATGCGCGAACGCAGCGAATCGCCCGCCTTCAGCGGCACGTCGGCCACCACGCGATCGGCGCCCAGCACCGAAGCCAGGGTGTCGCCGTCCTTGATGCCGGCCTTGCCGTGCTGCAGTTCGGTGCGATAGCGCAGCTCGTCCTCGCCGCCCTCGCCGGTGTTGGACTTGCCGCCGATGCGGTTCATGGCGATCGCCAGCACCGAATGGGCCTCGGTCGAGATCGACCCGAGCGACATCGCGCCGGTGGCGAAGCGCTTGACGATGTCCTTGGCCGGTTCGACCTCGGCCAGCGCAATGGCGTGGGCCGGATCGAACTTGAACTCGAACAGGCCGCGCAGCGTCATGTGGCGCTTGCTCTGGTCGTTGATGATCTGCGCGTATTCCTTGTAGGTGCGGTAGTTGTCCGCACGGGTGGAATGCTGCAGCTTGGCGATGGCGTCGGGCGTCCACATGTGCTCTTCGCCGCGGATCCGGAAGGCGTACTCGCCGCCCTCGTCCAGCGCGCCTTCCAGCAGCGGATCGTTGCCGAAGGCCGCCTTGTGCATGCGCAGGGATTCCTCGGCCACCTCGAAGATGCCGATGCCCTCGATGTTGCTGGCGGTACCCGGGAAATACTGCTCGACCAGCGGGCGGTTCAGGCCCACGGCCTCGAAGATCTGGGCGCCGGTGTACGACATATAGGTCGAGATGCCCATCTTGGACATGACCTTCTGCAGGCCCTTGCCGATGGCCTTGACGTAGTTGTAGATGGCCTTGTCCACCGGCACCTTGGCGTCGTGCTCATGCTCGTGCGCCAGCGCTTCCATCGCCAGGTAGGGGTGCACGGCCTCGGCGCCGTAGCCGCCCAGCAGCGCGAAGTGGTGCACCTCGCGGGCCGAGCCGGTTTCCACCACCAGGCCGGTGCTGGTGCGCAGGCCGGCGCGGATCAGGTGCTGGTGCACGGCCGAGGTGGCCAGCAGCGCGGGTATGGCCACGCGGCCGCTGTCGACCAGGCGGTCGGACACGATCAGGATGTTGTAGCCGCTCTTGACTGCGTCCACGGCCTGGGCGCACAGCGCCGCCACGCGGGCCTGGATGCCTTCCTTGCCCCAGGCGGCCGGATAGGTGATGTCCAGCTCGAAGCTCTTGAACTTGCCGTTGGTGACCCGCTCGATGTGGCGGATCTGCGCCATGTCGGCGAAGTCCAGCACCGGCTGCGCCACTTCCAGGCGCAGCGGCGGGTTCACGTTGTTGATGTCGAGCACGTTGGGCTTGGGCCCGATGAACGACACCAGCGACATCACCAGGTTTTCGCGGATGGGGTCGATGGGCGGGTTGGTGACCTGCGCGAACAGTTGGCGGAAGTAGTTGTAGAGGCTCTTGTTCTTGCCGGACAGCACGGCCAGCGGCGCGTCGTTGCCCATGGAGCCCGTGCTTTCCTCGCCCAGCGCGGCCATGGGGCGCAGGATGAACTTGTAGTCTTCCTGCGTCCAGCCGAAAGCCTGCTGCCGGTCGAGCATGGGCACCGCCGACCGGCCTTCCTCGATCTCTTCACGGACGGGCTCGGGCAGCGTGTCGAGCTTGATGCGGATGCGCTCGATCCACTGGCGATAGGGCTTGCTGTTGGCGAGCTGGTCCTTCAGTTCCTTGTCGTCGATGATGCGACCCAGTTCCAGGTCGATCAGGAACATCTTGCCCGGCTGCAGGCGCCACTTCTTGACGATCTTGCTTTGCGGGACCGGCAGCACGCCGGATTCCGATGCCATGATGACCAGGTCGTCGTCGGTGACGATGTAGCGCGCCGGGCGCAGGCCGTTGCGATCCAGCGTCGCACCGATCTGGCGGCCGTCGGTGAAGGCGATGGCGGCCGGGCCGTCCCAGGGCTCCATCATCGCAGCGTGGTATTCATAGAAGGCGCGGCGCGCCTCGTCCATCTCGGCATGCTGTTCCCAGGCCTCGGGGATCATCATCATCATCGCGTGCGAGATGGAATAGCCGGACATGACCAGCAGTTCGAGGCAATTGTCGAACGTGGCGGTATCGGACTGGCCTTCGTAGACGATGGGATAGAGCTTCTTCAGGTCGTCGCCCAGCACCGGCGATTGCATCACGCCTTCGCGCGCGCGCAGCCAGTTGAAGTTGCCCTTGACCGTGTTGATCTCGCCGTTGTGGGCGATCAGGCGGTAGGGGTGGGCCAGCGGCCAGGCCGGGAAGGTGTTGGTCGAGAAACGCTGGTGCACCAGGGCCAGCGCCGTGACGGCGCGCGAGTCGGCCAGGTCGCGATAGTAGCGGCCCACCTGGTCGGCCAGCAGCAGGCCTTTGTAGACCACGGTCCGGCTGGAGATGGACGGCACGAAATATTCCTTGCCGTGCTTCAGATGCATCTTCTGGATGGCGTGCGAGGCCATCTTGCGGATCACGTACAGCTTGCGCTCGAGCGCATCGGGCACCATGACGTCGCCGCCGCGGCCGATGAAGAGCTGCCGGATCACCGGCTCCATGACCTTCACGTTGGGCGACATCGGCATGTCCTTGTCGATGGGCACGTCGCGCCAACCCAGTACCACCTGGCCCTCGGCGCGCACGGCACGCTCGAGTTCGGCCTCACAGGCCAGGCGCGACCCCATTTCCTGGGGCAGGAACACCATTGCCACCCCGTACTCGCCGGGAGCGGGCAGGGCCACGCCCTGGCCGGCCATTTCCTCGCGATACAGCGCGTCCGGGATCTGGATCAGGATGCCCGCGCCATCGCCCATGAGCGCATCGGCCCCCACCGCGCCGCGGTGGTCGATATTCTCGAGAATCTTCAGGCCCTGCTGGATGATGGAATGGCTTTTCTGGCCCTTGATGTGGGCCACGAAGCCCACGCCACAGGCGTCGTGTTCGTTGGACGGGTCGTACAGGCCCTGGGCGTCCGGCTGGCGCGGCGCGGGCAGGCCGATGCGGGAGGCGTCGATGACGGCCGTCCGGGACGACGGGGCCGAGAGGTGGTCCTGGCTGGATAGGGGCATGGTGCGCTCCGCTGGGGGATCCGTGTGCCGGGCACGAATCCGGGGTACTGGACATCGGGATTCCGAACACGGCGCGCGCAGGCGTGCGGCGCCGAGGGGAATCGACGATACTGCGGCGCACCAGGGGCTGCAAGAAAAATAAAACGGGGAACGTCCCTAATTATTATCCAGGCTACAAATCGTGGAAATTAAATAAGGGACGCACCATTATCGTGCGTTTTCTTCCTGGACCTTGGGCTGCTTGCGCGGCCTCCCCCGCTTGCTGGCGGTGGCCCGCCGGCTGCTGGTGCCCTCCAGTGACTGCACGAAGGCCGGTCCACCCAGTGCCCACTGGCCGTACAGCGCCTGCTCGATGCGCTGTGCCACAGACTGGGCCACGCCTTCGGCCATCCTGGCGCGGTAGTTGGCCTGGCGGTCGAACGGCGTGTTGCCGCATGCCCAGTAATCGGCATGGTCGTGCAGCATGCCGGCCGACGCGGCTCCCATGTGCGCCGGGGCCGAGGACCATCGCCACAGCTCCGCATCCCCCGCCAGCCCCTGGCGCAGCGGGACGGTTTCGAGCCAGATCAGGCCGGGCAGCACCCAGGCGCCCGGTTCGACCAGGGTGGACCGGAACCGGCCGGCGAAGACCCTTCCTATATGCAGCCGGGCGGCCAGGCGGCGCCCCAGGGACTGGATCACGGCCGAGATTCCTCCCGGGCCGGTGGGAGTGGCCAGCAGCAGCAACTGGTCGAAAGTAAGCGCCCACCCATGCACTGCCACCCCGTGCTGCCTGGCGTCTGCCTCCAGCCAGGCGGCGACCTGGTCCAGCATGGCGCCGCCGTCTCCGCCGGCCGACAAGGGCACCGTGAAACGGGCCTGGGCAAGATGGGGGAGATCCGGGGCATACAGGCGGGGCAAACGGGCCATTTTTAGGGACGCATCAATATCGAAGGTCGGAAAATGCAGGTTTCCGCGAACGATACGCCGATTTCATGGTCTATGCAGTATGAAACCCTGATCGCCTGCCCACCTCTGGCCTTCTACCGGACGCCCTGGCGCCGACCTGGCCGGATTCGCCCGCCGTGCTGCATCGCACAGCGATCGATTCGCTTTATCGCACCCATCAAAAACACCCATTAGCACTCTTTGTTCGAGAGTGCTAACCTTCAGACATGGAGGTAAGCCGTTTATGAAACGTTCGTCGAATCAGTCCAACGTCCTCGCACCCGCCACGAGCGGTCCGGGCGCGCTGGCCCTGGCCATCGCCAACCCGGGCGCCCTTGGCACGATCGAAGCCTATATCGGCGCCGTCAACCGCCTGCCGGTGCTGACGGCCGAGCAGGAACACGAGCTGGCCCAGCGCTACCAGGAAAAGCAGGACCTCAACGCCGCCCGCGAACTGGTGCTGTCGCACCTGCGCCTGGTGGTCGCCATCGCCCGCCAGTACCTGGGCTATGGGCTGCCGCATGCCGACCTGATCCAGGAAGGCAACGTCGGCCTGATGAAGGCCGTCAAGCGCTTCGACCCCAACCGCGGCGTGCGGCTGGTGTCCTTCGCCATCCATTGGGTCAAGGCCGAGATCCACGAGTACATCCTGAAGAACTGGCGCCTGGTCAAGGTGGCCACCACCAAAGCCCAGCGCAAGCTGTTCTTCAACCTGCGCAGCCTGAAGCCGGACTCGCACGCGCTCACGCCGGACCAGGTCGAGGAAATCGCCGCCAGCCTGAACGTGCGTCCGCAGGACGTGACCGAGATGGAAGTGCGCCTGTACGGACAGGACATGGCCCTGGAAGGCCGTGGCACCGATGACGGCGAAAACGATTTCGCCCCCATCGCGTACCTCTCGGACGAAGGCCAGCAGGAGCCCAGCGCCATCCTCGAGGAACGCCGCCGCGACGAACTGCACGGCAGCGGACTCCTTCAGGCCCTGGAAAGCCTGGACGAACGGTCGCGCCGCATCATCGAAGCGCGCTGGCTGAAGGACGAAGGCGGCGCCACGCTGCAGGAGCTCGCGGACGAGTTCGGCGTGTCCGCCGAGCGCATCCGCCAGATCGAGGCGCGCGCCATGACCAAGATGCGCGGCGCGCTGGCCGAGTACGCCTGACCCGACCGCCACGGCCGCTTCATCGGCATGGGCCCCAAGGGCGGATTCCGGGACCACCGGATCCGCCCTTTTTGCTTGCCCGCGGCATATGTCACATCAGGTTACAGAATTGGCGGAAATTTACGTGGAAACACGGGTGGCGGGTGAACTTCCCCGCTGGGGAGAGGACTAACCGTCAGGTGGGACACGCTTTGGGTGCAACGCCCTCGTGTCGGAATGTCGGGCTTCCCCCCGCTCGACGTTTCTTCCGGTGCAGTCTGCCGGTACCAGCCGATACGTCCGCCTCTGCTTTTCTCCTCCCTCCCCCCCACTTGAGGCGGATATTCACGGGACACTTCGGTGTCCCGTTTTTTTTAGGGGGAGCCCACCCCCTACCCGCTTACGCGGGCCCCCTCAAGGGGGCGATGCGGGTGGACCGGCGGAGCCGGATCCACCGCATCCTGGGTCTAGTGCCCGTTTCTTGGGTTGTGGCACCGGTGCTATCGCTGGCTGCCAGCGGTAGCAACAGTGATTCAGTCCAAGATAGTTTCCCTGGACCCAGGAAACCGCGGATCTGGCCTTGCCAGTCCGCCGGTTTCGCCCCTCGGGACCCGGCGCCGGGCCGCCCCAAGGCGGGTCCCGGCCCCCTTGGGGGGCTGCCGCGTAGCGGCTGGGGGCCCACCATTCTGGGCGCCCGAAGCGCGTAGGGGGTCAGTCCACTCTCCCTATGCGGCGGACAGCGGCTTGGACGCGCTGGGCGTCGGCTTGCCAATAGCGGGCGAAGTCGGGGGCGTCCATGTAGTCGATGGGACTGCCCAAGGAGGCGAAGGTCTGCTGGAGGGCGGGCTGGGCGGCGATCTTCTTCATGGCTGCGCGCAGGCGCGTCGTGACCTCGTCGGGGGCGCCGGCGGGGACGAACAGGGCCGACCACTGTGTGAACTCCACGTCGTAGCCCAGCGATTTCAAGCTCGGGACATCGGGCAGCGCCGCAAGCGGAGCGCTGCCCCAGTGCGCGAGCGCGCGCATCTTGCCGGATTTCAGGAAGGTGGTCGCGTTGGCGACGCCGGCCGCCGCGGTCTGGATCTGGCCGCTCATCAGCGATACGAGCGCCGGGCTACCGCCCGAGAACGGCACGTGCGTGATCCGGGCCCCGCTGGCGGCCTTGAACATTTCCATGGGCAGGTGCATCGCGCCGTAGACGCCGGACGACCCGTAGTTCAGCGCCTGCGGATCGGCCTTGCTGGCGGCCACCAGCTCGGCCGCCGAACGCCAGGGCGCATCCGCCCGGACCACCAGCAGGTTGGGATCGGCGGTAATGCGGGCGATGGGCGCGAACTGGTCCAGTTGGAATGCCGGCTTGCGGCCCAGCAGGCGGTCCGCCTCGGGCAAGCCCGAGATTCCCGACAGCGAGAGCAGCAAGGTGTAGCCGTTCGGCTTGGCTCGGGCGACGGCCCCCATGCCTATCACCCCACCCGCCCCGCCCTTGTTCTCGACGATGAACGGCTGCTTCAATTCGCGCCCCAGGGCGTCGGCGATCGGCCTCGCGATGTTGTCTGCCAGACCGCCGGCCGCGTAGGGCACGACGATGGTCACCGGCCCCGTGGGATAGGGCTGCGCGGCCGCGAGCGCCGGCCCTAAGGCGGCGAGGCCCAGCGCGATGAAACGGGCTGCCTGGAATGTTGCCATCGGATCTCCTTGGCGATCAGTGTTCGCCATGGTGTGTCGAACGGATGGCCAAGACAATCTGCATTCCGGTCACAACTGCGTTGACCGTTTGCCAAAAGTGAAACGGCCCGCGGGCAAGGCGGGCCGAAACGCTAGGGAAACCGCCGCAAGCGCTACAACAGCTGACGAATATCGCTGGCCAGGGCGTCGACGCCGGCATTGTGGCGGGCGAACAGGCGCAGGTGCCCCTCGGGGTCGTAGATGTAGACGCCGGCCGTGTGGTCCATGGTGTAGGAACCGGGTTCCTTGCCGGGAACCTTGGCGTAGAACACCTTGAAGGACTTGGCCACGCGGGCGGTGGCATCGGCGTCGCCGCGCAGCCCCAGGAAGCTGGGATCGAACTGGGTCACGTAGGCGCGCAGGATCTCGGGCGTGTCACGCTCGGGGTCCACGGTCACGAACGCCACCTGGACCTTGTCGCCGTCCTTGCCCAGGCTGTTCTTGACCTGCACGAACTCGGCCAGCGTGGTCGGGCAGACGTCGGGGCACTGCACGAAGCCGAAGAACACGACCAGGACCTTGCCCTTGAAATCCTGCAGCGTGCGGGCCTGGCCGTTGGAGTCCGTCAGCGACAGATCGGTGCCCAGGTCCGACCCGCTTACATCCGTGCTGTTGAACGAAGGCTTCTTCTCGCAAGCCGCTAGCATTGCCGCCGCCACGGCGGCAGCGCCGGCGCGCAGGACAAAACGGCGGGAAACAGCAAACTCGGCCATGACTACCTCACATCCAGTGGTCGACAAGCAGCGCCGCGAACAGCAGCGACAAATACAGGATCGAATAGCGGAACAGGCGCCGCGCCAGCTCGTCGCTGTAGTGGCGGTAGAGCTTCCAGGCGTAGCCAACGAACACCACGCCCAGGGCCACGGCGCTGGCCAGGTAGACCAGGCCGCTCATGCGGATGACATAGGGCAGCAGCGTGGTGGCGAACAGCGCCACGGAATACAGCAGGATGTGCAGCCGCGTAAGCTTCTGGCCGTGCGTGACGGGCAGCATGGGCAGGCCGGCGTTCTCGTAATCCTTGGTGCGGTACAGCGCCAGGGCCCAGAAATGGGGCGGCGTCCAGATGAAGATGATCAGCACCAGCAGCCAGGCCTCGGCCGGGACGCTGTCGGCCACGGCGGCCCAGCCCAGCGCGGGGGGCATGGCGCCGGACAGGCCGCCGATCACGATGTTCTGGGGCGTACGCGGTTTCAGGATGACGGTATAGATGATGGCGTAGCCGACGAAGGTGGCGAAGGTCAGCCACATGGTCAGCGGATTGACCAGGGTGTAGAGCACCGTCATGCCCAGGCCGCCGACCACGCCCGACATGGCGATGATCTGCAGCGCGCCGATGTCGCCCCGGGCGGTGGGCCGGTGGGCGGTGCGGGCCATGCGCGCATCGACCTGCTCTTCGATCAGGCAGTTGATGGCGAAGGCGGCCGCCGCCAGCAGCCAGATGCCTATCGTCGCCGCGATCACGGTCTGCCACGGCGGCACCGCGGGGGTCGCGAGGAACATACCGATGACCGCGCAGAAAACGGCAAGCTGGCTGACGCGAGGCTTGGTCAGCACCCAATATTGCCGAAGACGCAGACTGACGGTAGACACAGTAATGCTTTCCATGAGGATTCCCGAACTTCAGTAGGCCCTCGCGCCGTTATCCGGCGCGTGGCGGGCCCGGCCCAGCCTGACCAGCAGCGTCACGCACAGGATGGTCAGGACGGCGGCCCCGCCGTTATGCAACACGGCGATCACTATAGGCCATTGCAGGAAAATGCTGGTCAGCCCGGTCAGCAGTTGCACCACGAGCATGGCCAGCAACGCTCGCGACGGCCCCTGCAGGCCTTCGTAGCGGCGCAGCCTGAACGCCAATGCGCCCAGGTAGATCAGGACCACGAACGCAAAATTGCGGTGCGTCCAGTGGATGGCGGTGAGCGCGCTTTGCGAGATGATCTCGCCCGAGGGCAGCTCGCCCAGCCCGCGCACGATCGAATAGCCGCCATGGAAATCCATGTCCGGCAGCCACTGCCCATGGCAGGTCGGGAAATCCATGCAGGCCAGCGCCGCGTAGTTCGTGCTGACCCAGCCCCCCAGCGCCAGCTGCGTATACAGCAGCACCAGGCCGACCGCGACGTACTTCCGCCAACGTCCGGCTTCCGGCACGATATCCGGCAGCACCGTCTGCCTGGCCGACAGCCAGGTCAGCAGCGCCAGCAGGCTGATCCCGCCCAGCAGGTGGGCGGTGACCACGGCCGGCATCAGTTGGTGCGTGACGGTCCAGGCGCCGAAGGCCCCCTGCAGGCAGACCGCCGGCAGGATCACCGTGGCCAGCCGGGGCGACTGCGCCAGCGCCTTGCGGTGGCGCCAGGCCATGAACACGATGCCGATGATCAGGATGCCCAGCAGGGTGCCCGCGTAGCGGTGGATCATCTCTATCCAGGCCTTGGATAGTGTAACCGGTCCCTCGGGCATGGCCGTCGCGGCGGCGTGGATGTCGTGCCGCGCCCCGATGGGAGACGCATTGCCGTAGCATCCCGGCCAGTCGGGACAACCCAGGCCGGAATCGGTCAGCCGCACGAAGGCGCCGAACATGATCAGGTCGAAGGTCAGGAACATGGTGATCGCCACCAGCCTGGCATAGCGGGCGCGGATCCGGGAGGTCCCCTGTTCGGGGCGTTGCGTGTCCATGGTCCCGCCCTAGCCGATGCGCGAAGCGTGCAGCAGCTTGCCGATGTCGTCGCGCAGGCGCAAGGGATCGGGATTCTCGGGGAAGCGCAGCATCAGGTTGTTGCGGGGGTCGATCAGCCAGATGTGCTGGCCGAGCGCGGCAGGCGTGGCGTCGACACCGGACGGCAGCGCGAGGAAGTTCCCCACCTGCTCGCTCCGGGCCCGGACCATGTGGGTGCCTTCATAGGCGCGGATGACCACGGTCGGCACGGGCTCGTCGTCCAGGATCAGCCAGACGCGCTCGATACGGCCCACGTTCTTGCCCGTGCTGGCATGCGTCTGCCGCATGATGTAGAGCTTCTTGGCGCATTCGTCGCCGCAATCGCCGCCGTGCGCAGCCACCATGACCCACTTGCCGTTCAGGCTGCGCAAGTCGAACGGGGTGCCATCCAGATTCGTCAGTTGCAACTGCTCGGCCGGCGGAACGGCGCGCTGCGGCTCGACCAGGTCGCCGTAGTTGGTGCCGGCGCTGCCCGGGCGCCATTCCAGGAAATAGACCAGCGCGGCCGCCAGCACGGGCGCGGCGCAGACCGCCAGCACCGCGTACAGGGCGAACAGCGAGCGCCGGGGCCGGGCGGCGGCGCCGCTAGCGTTTCGGGCGGAGGACTCGGACAAGGATGACTCCAAAGGCGATGGCGGCAATGGCCGCGAACGAAAACCACTGCAACGCATAGCCGCGGTGCGTGTCTATATTGGTGGGCGGACCGGCCCAGTCACGGACCAGCCCGTCCGGCGCATCGCCGGTCTGTTCCAGCACGGCGGGCAGCAGGGCCACGCCCGCGGCCTTGGCGTAGGTGCCCAGTTCCAGGTTCTGTACCCGGGGGGGCGCGCCGGGCCAGCCGGGCAGGCTCGATGCCAGCTCGTCGCGCTTGCGTCCGCTCAGGGCGGGCAGTTCGAACAGGCGCGGCACGCGCGGGACGAGTTCGCCCCGCACGGTAACCGGACCGGTCGGCGTACGTATGGTGACCGGGGCATCCGGCACCGGACGCGGCAGCCAGCCCCGCAGCACGGCCACGGCCTGCCGGCCTTCGTCGTCGAACGCCAGGGGCGTCACGACCCAGAACCCCGGCCGGCCGTCGGCCATGCGATTGTCCAGCAGCACCGTCCGGTCGGCCAGCCAGTGGCCGGACGCCTGGGCCGAACGCCAGGGAATCAGGTCCTCGCCCGCGCGGTCCGGCCCCAGCGCCAGCGGCGCCAGGGTGCGGCCCGCCTCGAGGGCGGCCAGCGTGGCCGCTTTCTCGTCGGCCCGCCCGAGCTGCCAGCGGCCCAGCGCGACCGTCACCACGACCGTGGCTGCCAGCAGCACCAGGGCCAGCGGGACGGAACCACCGCCGGCATGCCGGCGGACAGCCGCCGGAACTGGCGCCGGCATGCCGGCAAGATCGGACGCCGGGCGTTTCATGCGGCGGAAGAAGCGCACGGCACCGCGTGGACTGCCATAATCGCGGGCTGGAGGAGAGATTCGATGCGCATCATAGTAGGCATAGCCTTCGTCGGCATTCTGTACAGCTTGGCTTCCGCCCTGATCTACCTGATGAGGGATACCGGCAATAGCAAGCGCATGGTCTACGCGCTGACGGCCCGGATCGGCCTGTCGGTGCTGTTGTTCCTGTTCGTGCTGTTCGCCCATTGGATGGGCTGGATCCAGAGCACCGGCCTGCGTTGACCGGTCCGCGCCAGGCGGCGCGACATCTGGACGGCCGCGGCGGCCCTGACGGGCAGGCCCCTGTCCGGCCCACCGGAAGGCCCTAGCCTGCTAGTGTGCCAGCGCCCCACCCACCCCGGAAGCGGCCAACTGTCGCAGGCGGCGCGAGGGCAGATCAACGCTCCCTCACACACCCGCCCCCCACTCCAGGGCACTGCGGATCCGGCTTTGCCGGTCCGCTGGTGCCGCCCCTACGGGGCCCGGCGCCGGGCCGCCCCAAGGCGGGTCCCGGCCCCCTCGGGGGGCTGCCGCGTAGCGGCTGGGGGCTCACCATGCTGGGCGCGCGTCAGCGCGTAGGGGGGATCCCTTCTAGAACCAGTAGACGAAGAGGTACAGGCCCAGCCAGACCACGTCGACGAAGTGCCAGTACCAGGCGGCGCCTTCGAAACCGAAATGGTGGGTAGCCGTGAAATCGCCCCGGATCAGGCGGCGCAGCATCACCGCCAGCATCAACGCCCCCATGGTGACGTGGAAGCCGTGAAAGCCCGTCAGCATGTAGAAGGTGGAGCCGAAGGCGCCCGAGGTCAGCTTGAGGTTCAGCTCGGTGTAGGCGTGGAAGTACTCATAGGCCTGGAAGCCCATGAAGGTCGCGCCCAGCAGGATGG
Source organism: Pigmentiphaga sp. H8 (assembly GCF_003854895.1). NCBI lineage: Bacteria > Pseudomonadati > Pseudomonadota > Betaproteobacteria > Burkholderiales > Alcaligenaceae > Pigmentiphaga > Pigmentiphaga sp. H8. The sequence continues at coordinate 5,294,187 of NZ_CP033966.1, forward strand.
TGACGAACAGCCAGAACGCGGCCTTCGTGCGGTTGCTGGCCAGCAGCGCGTGGTGCGAGATGGTCAGCGTCACGCCCGAGGTCAGCAGCAGGGCCGTATTGATGGTGGGGATCCAGAAGGGTCCCATCGCGGTGAAGGGCTCGATGGTCCCGGCCGGGCCGGTATTGGGCCAGGCGCCGGCGAAATCGGGCCACAGCACCATGCGGGTGTCCAGGTCGGACAGCCAGGGCGTCGTGATCGCGCGGGCATAGAACAACGCGCCGAAGAAGGCCGCGAAGAACATGACCTCGGAGAAGATGAACCAGCTCATGCTCCAGCGGTACGAGACGTCGACGCGCTTGCTGTAGAGCCCGCCGGTGGACTCGGCGATGGCGTCGCCGAACCAGCGGTAGAGCACGAAGAGGAAGCCGAGTACGCCGGCCAGCACGAACCATGGGCCGACGCTCACGCTGTTGACCCACAGGGCCATGCCCAGCAGGAAGAACAGCAGTGCCAGGCTGGCCGTGGCGGGATGCACGGATGGAGCCGGCACGAAATAGTACGGCGCCTCCTTGCCCGAAACCGAGTGACTTGCACTCATCTCAACTCTCCTTCGCGAATTCCACAAAACCGCACATGATTCGGAGACGGCCGTCCCGGCCATCCTTGTTGTTCTAGCCGACGACCGTCCTGACGATCAACAGCAGCACTACCACAAACACCACCGCCATCACGACACCGGCGATGATGACGTAGATCGGATTGAGCTTGGCGGCGTCGTTGCGGTAGTCCGCCCCCCGCCGCAAGCCCGTGAAGGACCACAGCACCGCACCCAGGGTCTGGAAGAAATTGAGCTTGCGGCCGGCCGCCGATTTCAGATCGTCGCTCAACTCTTGCCTCCGGACTCGGCGGGCCGCGCGTCGGCTGCCGGCGCGCCCACCTCGAAGAACGTGTACGACAGCGTGATCGTATTCACATCCTTCGGCAGCTTGGGGTCCACCACGAACACCACCGGGAACTGGCGCGTCTCGCGCGCTTTCAGGTCCTGCTGGGAAAAGCAGAAGCATTCCAGCTTCTTGAAATACTGGCCGGCCAGCATGGGTGCATAGCTGGGGATGGCCTGCCCCGCCATTTCGCGGTCCTGCTGGTTGGCGATCTCGTAGACGATGGTCGCCAGTTCGCCCGGATTGACGTCCATGGACGACTGCACCGGACGGAACCGCCACGGACCGTGGATGTTCGCATCGAACACGATCTTGACGGTACGGCTGGTATCGACCTGCGTATTGCGCGCGAAGGCGGCGGCATCGGCGTCGACCTTGGTCAACACGTTGATGCCGGTCACCTCGCAAATGGCGCGGTACATCGGAACCAGTGCATAGCCGAAGCCGAACATCATCGCGATGATGACGGCCAGCTTGCCCAGCATCCGGCTGTTCTCGGATGCGGGTTTGGCGGGTTGCCTGGAGTCGGGAGGCGTCATGGGGGCACCTGCGACACGTATCGGGTCAGCCGAGGAAGACCTTGCGCAGGATCACCGCCAGGAAAAACGCGGCGACCAGAGCTGCGAGTGCAAGGCCCGTGCGCCGGTTGCGGCGGCGCTGCTCGGACGTGACCATCTACTTGACCTGGGGCGGCGTTTCGAACGAATGGTACGGCGCCGGCGAAGGAAGGGTCCATTCCAGGCCGCCGTCCTCGGCGCCCCAGGGATTGGCGGGAGCGGGCTCGCCATGGCCCCGGTAGGCCTTCAGCACGACGTACAGGAACAGCAGTTGCGACAGACCGAACCAGAAGGCGCCAATGGTGGCGATCTGGTGGAAGTCGGTGAACTGGGCGGCGTAGTCCGCGTAGCGGCGGGGCATGCCGGCCAGGCCCAGGAAGTGCATCGGGAAGAACGTGATGTTGAACGAGATCAGCGAGGACCAGAAGTGGATCTTGCCCAGCTTCTCGTCGTACATCACGCCCGTCCACTTGGGCAGCCAGTAGTAGGTGCCGCCGAACAGCGCGAACAGCGAACCGGCCACCAGCACGTAGTGGAAGTGCGCCACCACGTAGTAGGTGTCCTGCACCTGGATGTCGATGGGCGCGACGGCCAGGATCAGGCCGGTGAAGCCGCCCATCGTGAACACGAAGATGAAGCCGATCGCGAACAGCATCGGCGTCTCGAAGGTCATGGAACCGCGCCACATGGTGGCCAGCCAGTTGAAGATCTTCACGCCCGTGGGCACCGCGATCAGCATGGTCGCGTACATGAAGAAGAGCTGGCCGGTAACGGGCATGCCGGTCGTGAACATGTGGTGGGCCCACACGATGAACGACAGGATGGCGATCGAGGCCGTGGCATACACCATGGAGGCATAGCCGAACAGGCGCTTGCGGGCGAACACCGGGACGATGGCCGACACGATGCCGAACGCCGGCAAGATCATGATGTAGACCTCGGGGTGCCCGAAGAACCAGAAGATGTGCTGGTACATGACCGGGTCGCCGCCGCCGGCCGCGTTGAAGAACGAGGTGCCGAAGTGGCGGTCGGTCAGCACCATGGTGATGGCGCCGGCCAGCACGGGCATCACGGCGATCAGCAGGTAGGCGGTGATGAGCCAGGTCCAGCAGAACAGCGGCATCTTCATCAGCGTCATGCCGGGCGCGCGCATGTTCAGGATGGTCACGATAATGTTGATCGAGCCCATGATGGACGAGGCGCCCATGATGTGGACCGCGAAGATCGCGAAGTCCATGCCCGGTCCCATCTGGACCGACAGCGGCGCATACAGCGTCCAGCCCGCGGCGGTGGCGCCGCCGGGCACGAAGAACGAAACCGTCAGCAGGATGGCGGCCACGGGCAGCAGCCAGAAGCTGAAGTTGTTCATCCGCGCGAAGGCCATGTCCGAGGCGCCGATCTGCAGCGGGATCATCCAGTTCGCGAAGCCCACGAAGGCCGGCATGATCGCGCCGAACACCATGATCAGGCCGTGCATGGTGGTGAACTGGTTGAACAGTTCGGGCTGGAAGAACTGGATGCCCGGCTCGAACAGCTCCGTGCGCAGCAGCAGCGCCAGCAGTCCGCCTTCCAGTAGCATCGTGAAGGAAAAGATCAGGTACATCGTACCGATATCTTTGTGGTTCGTGGCGAACAGCCAACGCCGCCAGCCAGTCGGATGACCGTGGGCGTGGTCGTCATGATCGTGCCCGTGGGCGTGATCGATCGCGGTGCTGCTCATGATGGCTCCTTGCTGCTCCGTACTGCTGTCTTCGCTATCGTGACGAAGGCGCTCAATATGTGAAAACTGAACCGGTACTGCATGGCCGCCCCCTCGGGGCGGCGGCGCGTCCTTAGCGGGCCGACTTCACATCGGCGGGCTGCACGACGGGATCCTGGCCCTTGCCCGCGTTGCTCCAGGCATTGCGGGTGTAGGTGATGGCCGCGGCGATCTCGACGTCGGACAAGTGCGCGAACGAGGCCATGGCGGTGCCGGGACGGCCCTTCAGCAAGGTTTCGATCTGCTTGTCCTTGGGGCCCAGTACGGTCGGGTCGGCGTCCAGCGCGGGGAAGGTGCCCGGCACGCCCTTGCCGTTGGCCTGGTGACAGGCCACGCAGTTGGACGCGAACACCTTTTCGCCGCGGGTTTTCAGTTCGTCGGCCGTCCAGGTCTTGTTGGGGTCGTCGGCTTGCGCGGCCAGCTTGGCCTTCTGCTCCTCGACCCACTTACTATAGTCTTCCTGGGACACGACCTTCACGACGATGGGCATGAAGGCGTGGTCCTTGCCGCACAGTTCCGCGCACTGGCCGCGGAATTCACCGGTTTTCTCGGCACGGAACCAGGTGTCGCGCACGAAGCCGGGAATGGCATCCTGCTTGACGCCGAAGGCCGGCACCATCCAGGCGTGGATGACGTCGTTGGCGGTGGTGATGACGCGGACCTTCTTGTTGACCGGCACGACCAGGGGATTGTCGACCTCGATCAGGTAGTTGTCGCCCTTGGGCTCGGTACCGTTGCGCTGCTCGATCGGGGTGGACAGGTTGGACAGGAAGGAGATGCCCTCGCCTTCGCCGTTAAGGTAGTCGTAGCCCCATTTCCACTGGTAGCCGGTGGCCTTCACCGTCACGTCGGCATTGGACGTGTCCTTCATCGCGACCACGGTCTTGGTGGCCGGCAGGGCCATGCCGATGACGATCAGGAACGGAATCACGGTCCAGGCGACTTCGACGCCTATGCTCTCGTGGAACGACGCGGGCTTGGCCCCGCGCGACTTCCGGTGCGCCCAGATGGAATAGAACATCACCGCGAACACCGCGATGAAAATGACCATACAGATGGCCAGCATCATCCAGTGCAGCCACTCGATCTGCGCGGCGATGCTGGTGACAGGCTCGTGCAGATTGAGCTGATTGACTTTCGGGCCGCCCACGCTGTCGTTGACGGCAAATGCTGCGTTGCCGGCCAGCATGCTGACCATCAACGCCCCCAACGACCCACCCAACCACTTCTTCATGTCCGACCTCGAAGAACAGCGTTTAGTGTTATTCAGGCAGCCGACACCGTGCGCAGCTTGCGCGGGCCCCCACCGCCACAAAACTCCTCACCATGCGCCGTGGAAAATAATTATGTTGCTAGCGCATAGAATCGCAAGATTATACGGGGTGCCAGACGGGACCAGCAACCCGAGCCACTTTGAGCAGGCTCAGCGCACCCCGCCGCGCCCTATGGACGAGACCGGAACATGCGTCTCGCCGGGCGCCGACCGGTATGACGCGGCACGCCACGCATGGCCGTACGCGACTTCGGCGGTCAGGCGGATCAGGCCGTCCGGCCCGCGTCCCGCCTCGATGGCCTCGACCAGCCGCGCGCGCCACGCGGGCGTGGCCAGCCCCCTCCTGCGGCCGCGCGCGGGATTGCCGCCCAGCCGCCGCACGTCGTCGAGCAGGCTGTCGGCGTGCCGGTAGGTGAAGGTAAGCACCTCCTGGTCCATGACCGGATCCGCGAAGCCGTTCTCGATCAGCAGATCGCCGAAATCGTGCATGTCGACGAACTCGGGCGTGACCGTATCCAGGCCGGCCCGCGCCACCGCCTCGCGCAGCTCGCGGAACGTCGCGGGCCCCAGGCAGCTGAACATCGCCAGCCCGCCCACGCGCAGCAGGCGGCGCCATTCGGCCAGCACCGCGTGCGGCTCGGGGTGCCAGTGCAGGGCCATGTTGGACCAGACGAGATCGAGCGACTCGGGCGGCAGGCCCGTGGCGGCCATGTCGGCCTGGACGAACGCCGGCAGCGGCGGCGCGCCGCGGCCGGCCAGCTTGAGCGCGGAATGGCGCAGGCGCGCGCCCATCGACGCAGGAAGGTGCAGCCGGCGCGCATGGGCCAGCACGGCCGCGCTCAGGTCCACGCCGGTATAGGCGGCCCCGGGATAGCGCGCCTGGAGCCGCTCCAGCGCCGCGCCGGCGCCGCAACCCGCGTCCAGCATGGCTTTCGGCGCCAGCCGGATGTATTCCAGGCGCTCGAACATACGGGCGCCGATCTCGCCGTACAGGAACTGCGCCGCCTCCAGGTCGCCCCGGCGCCCGAACTGCAGCGCCACGTGCTCGCGCGCCAGGGGCAGCGTCGGCAGGCGTTCTGGATGGGAGCTTTCTGTCATTGCAACACGCACGAAAATCCAAGGAATTCCTAAACTGCGGCGCAAAAGCGCCCGGACGCGGTAGCCGCGTCCACCCTCCATGATGCCACCGACAGGTTTTTCATGCCCACACCCTTCCCCCTGCCGCGCTGGCGGCACCTGGCGGCGCGCCTGCGCGCGCTCGTGCCGTCCGACTGCCCCCTGTGCGCCAGCCGCGGCCGCGGCGGCATGCTGTGCGCCGCCTGCGAGGACGCCGCCTGCCGGACCGCCCGCACCCTACCGGGCCTGGGTTTGCCGTGGCGCTGCGCCCGCTGCGCGCTGCCCCTGCCGGAGCACGACACCGCCTGCCCCGACTGCGCGGACCTCGTGCCGGCGTTCTCGCGCACCATCATCGCCTTCGACTACGCGCCGCCGGCCGACGCCCTGGTGCTGCAATTGAAGAACGGCCGCCGCTACGGCCGCGCCGACCTGCTGGGCAACCTGCTGGCCGAGGCCGTGCGCCACCAGCCGCAACCCCTGGAGTCCGGGACCGTATTGGTTCCCATTCCCGCCTCGTTCGCGTCGTTGCGGCGACGCGGCTTCAATCCCGCCGCCGAGATCGCCCGCGCCCTGGGCCGCGACCTGGCGCTGCCGGTGCGCCACGACCTGCTGCGCCGCCGCCGCGAACAGGCCAAGCAGAGCGGCCTGGGGCGCCTGGGCAGGCGCGAGGCGGTGCGGGGGCTGTATGCTTGCGCGCCGCAGGCCCGGGGGCTGTGCGTCGGGCTGGTGGACGACGTCATGACCACGGGCAGCACCCTGCACGCGGCGGCGGCCGCGCTGCGGATGGCCGGGGCCGCCTCGGTGGTCGCACTGGCCGTGGCGCGCACCCCGGGGCAATTTCCCGCCGGTTTGCGTGCCAGGCCGCGGGCAGAATGTCGGGACTGAGGCAACAAACGATTTCGATCGATTTCAAACCCGGGCTTCTTGTCAACACATTGCGCCGCAACTGGAATACCTTAGAGGGCGCCGCGATCCGGGGCATTTTCCCCGCGGCGCGAATCAGGCAAGCCTTATCTGGAACTCCATGGCCGACATTCCCCCCCAGCCCGAACGGGCTCCGTCGTCTTCCCCGTCGAACGGCAAGAAAAAACAGCGCTGGCTCTGGCTGGCGGTCGTGGTCGCCCTGGCCGGCGGCGGATACTGGTGGTGGCACGCGCGCCAGCAGGCGGCGCCCGAAGCGGGCAAGCCAGGCGTCGGCGCGCCGCGCGGGCCGGGTGGACCAGGCGGGCCGGGCGGCTTCCAGGCCGCCACGCCGGTCCGGGTCTCGCCCGCCCGGGCCGAGGACATGAAGGTCTACCTGAAGGCGCTGGGCACGGTCACCGCGTACAACACGGCCACGGTGCGCAGCAAGGTGGACGGTGAACTGCAGAAGATCCTTTTCCAGGAAGGCCAGTTCGTCAAGGCCGGCGACCTGCTGGTGCAGATCGACCCCCGCCCCTACCAGGTGGCGCTGGCCCAGGCCCAGGGCACGCTGGAACAGAACCGCGCGCAGCTCGACAACGCGCGGCGCGACCTGGAACGCTACCAGACCCTGTACGCGCAGGATTCCATCGCGCGCCAGCAGGTGGACACGCAGGTGGCCCTGGTGCGCCAGTACGAAGGCACGCTCAAGACCAACCAGGCGGCGGTGGACAACGCCAAGCTGCAGCTCGACTACACCCGCGTCGCCGCGCCGATCTCCGGCCGCCTGGGCCTGCGCCAGGTCGACCTGGGCAACCTCGTGCGCAGCAGCGATACCAACGGCCTGGTCATCATCACCCAGACCCAGCCCATCTCGCTGCTGTTCACCATTGCCGAGGGCGATCTGCCCGACGTGCTGGCCCAGCTGCGGGCGGGCAAGACGCTGGCCGTCCAGGCCTATGACCGGGCCGACGTGCGCCACCTCGCCGACGGCGTGCTGACCACGGTGGACAACCAGATCGACACGACCACCGGCACCGTCAAGCTCAAGGCCCGCTTCGAGAACAAGGACGAGAGCCTGTTCCCCAACCAATTCGTCAACGCCCGGCTGCACGTGCGCACGCTGGCCGGCGCCACGGTCATTCCCGCCGGCGCGGTGCAGCGCGGCACGCCGGGCACCTTCGTCTATGTGGTCAACGACGACAACACCGTCTCGCTGCGCGTGATCAAGCTCGGCCCGAGCGACGGCGAGCGGGTATCGGTGCAGGAAGGCCTCAAGCCCGGCGACCGCATCGTGGTCGAGGGCGTGGACCGCCTGCGCGACGGCGCACCGGTGCAGGTCGTGACCGGCGGCGAGGCCGTGCCCGAGGCGGCCGGCTCGCAGTTGCAGCGCGGTGCCGGCCAGGGCGCGCGCCGCCGCGGCAACGGACGCGCGGCGCCATGAATCCGTCGCGGCTGTTCATCCTGCGCCCGATCGCCACGTCGCTGGCGATGCTGGCGATCCTGCTGTCGGGCCTGATCGCCTACAAGATGCTGCCGGTCTCGGCGCTGCCCGAGGTCGACTATCCGACCATCCAGGTGGTGACGCAGTATCCCGGCGCCAGCCCCGACGTCATGACCTCGCTGGTGACGGCGCCGCTGGAACGCCAGTTCGGCCAGATGCCCGGCCTGAACCAGATGTCGTCCATCAGTTCGGGCGGGGCCTCGGTCATCACCCTGAAGTTCAACCTCGACCTGCCGCTGGACGTGGCCGAGCAGGAGGTCCAGGCGGCCATCAACGCCGGCTCGAACCTGCTGCCCAACGATCTGCCCGCGCCGCCCATCTACAACAAGGTCAATCCCGCCGACACGCCGGTCCTGACGCTGGCGATCAGCTCGCCCACGCTGCCGCTCTACCAGGTGCGCGACCTGGTGGACACGCGCATGGCGCAGAAGATCTCGCAGGTCTCGGGCGTGGGCCTGGTCAGCATCGCCGGCGGCCAGCGACCGGCCGTGCGCATCCGCGCGAACCCGCGCGCCCTGGCCTCGGTGGGGCTGAACCTCGGCAACGTGCGCACCGCCATCACCGGCGCCAACGTCAACCAGCCCAAGGGCAACTTCGACGGCCCCAGCCGCGCCACCACGCTCGACGCCAACGACCAGTTGAAGACCATCGAGCAGTACCGCGACCTGATCATCGCCTACGCCAACAACGCGCCGGTGCGGCTGTCGGACGTGGCCGAGATCGAACGCGACGCCGAGAACACCCGCCAGGCCGCCTGGGCCGACGGCCAGCCGGCCATCCTTTTGAACGTGCAGCGCCAGCCCGGCGCCAACGTGATCCAGGTGGTGGACAACATCCGCAAGCTGCTGCCCGACCTGCAGGCGGCGCTGCCCAGCACGCTGGACGTGGCCGTGCTGTCGGACCGCACCGAATCCATCCGCTCGTCCGTCAAGGACGTGCAGTTCGAGCTGCTGCTGGCGGTCGCGCTGGTGGTCATGGTCACCTTCGTGTTCCTGCGCAATCTCACGGCCACCATCATTCCCAGCGTGGTCGTCCCGTTGTCGCTGATCGGCACCTTCGGCGTCATGTACCTGGCCGGCTTCAGCGTCAACAACCTCACGCTGATGGCGCTGACCATCGCCACCGGCTTCGTGGTGGACGACGCCATCGTCATGATCGAGAACATCGCCCGCTACCTGGAACAGGGCGAGACGCCGGTGCAGGCCGCCCTGAAGGGCGCGGCGCAGATCGGCTTCACGCTGATCTCGCTGACGTTCTCGCTGATCGCCGTGCTGATTCCGCTGCTGTTCATGGGCGACGTGATCGGCAGGCTGTTCCGCGAATTCGCCATCACCCTGGCGGTCTCCATCCTGATCTCGCTGGTGATCTCGCTCAGCCTGACCCCCATGATGTGCTCGAAGTACCTGCGCCACATCCCCGACGAGGAGCAGGGCCGGTTCTACCGCAAGAGCGGCGAATGGTTCGACCGCATCATCGCCGGCTACGACCGCATGCTGCGCTGGGTGCTGTCGCACCAGCCGCTGACGCTGCTGGTCGCGCTGGGCACGCTGCTGCTGACCGTGCTGCTGTACGCCGTCATTCCCAAGGGCTTCTTCCCCCAGCAGGACACGGGCGTCATCCAGGCCATCAGCGAAAGCTCGCCGTCGGTGTCCTTCGCCGCCATGGCGCGGCGCCAGCAGGCGGCGGCCGAGGTCATCCTGCGCGATCCGGACGTGGCCAGCCTGTCGTCCTTCATCGGCGTGGACGGCACCAACGCCACGCTCAATGCCGGCCGCCTGCAGATCAACCTGAAGCCGCACGGCGAACGCAGCGCGTCGGCGGCGCAGGTGATCGCCCGCCTGCAGCCGCAGCTGGACAAGCTGGAGGACCTGCGGCTGTACATGCAGCCGGTGCAGGACCTGACCATCGAGGACAGCGTCAGCCGCACCCAGTACCAGTTCACGCTGCAAGACCCCGATCTGGACACGCTGGGCACCTGGACGCGCAAGCTGGTCGAGCGGCTCAAGCAGCTGCCGCAACTGGCCGACGTGACTCACGACCTGCAGGACCGCGGCCTGCAGACCTACGTCGAGATCGACCGCAACGCCGCCTCGCGGCTGGGCGTGACGGCGGCCGACATCAACAACGCGCTGTACGACGCGCTGGGCCAGCGGCTGATATCGACCATCTTCACCCAGGCCAACCAGTACCGCGTGGTGCTGGAGGTCGCGCCGCAGTTCCGGCAGGATCCGTCGTCGCTGTCGCAGATCTACGTGGCCACCAGCGACGGCAAGCAGGTGCCGCTGACCAACATCGTGCGGGTGTCCGAGCGCACCACGGCGCTGTCGATCAGCCACCTGGGGCAATTCCCGTCGGCCACGGTGTCGTTCAACCTGGCCCATGGCGCCTCGCTCAGCGGCGCGGTCGACGCCATCCTCCAGGCCGAGCACGAGATCGGCATGCCGCTGGGCATCCAGACCAGCTTCCAGGGCGCGGCCCAGGCTTTCCAGGCCTCGCTGAACAGCACCCTGCTGCTGATCCTGGCCGCCATCGCCACGATGTACATCGTGCTGGGCGTGCTGTACGAAAGCTACATCCACCCCATCACCATCCTGTCCACCCTGCCCTCGGCCGGCGTGGGCGCGCTGCTGGCGCTGATGATCGCGGGCAGCGATCTGGACATGATCGGCATCATCGGGATCATCCTGCTGATCGGCATCGTGAAGAAGAACGCCATCATGATGATCGACTTCGCGCTCGAGGCCGAGCGCAAGCAGGGCATGGCGCCGCGCGACGCCATCCACCAGGCGGCGCTGCTGCGCTTCCGGCCGATCCTGATGACCACCTTCGCCGCGCTGTTCGGCGCGGTGCCGCTGATGCTCAGTACCGGTAGCGGCGCCGAACTGCGCCAGCCGCTGGGCATCGTGATGGTGGGCGGCCTGCTGTTCAGCCAGCTGCTGACGCTGTTCACGACGCCGGTCATCTACCTGATGTTCGACCGCCTGGGTCATGCGATGAACCGCAGGCGCGAGCGGCGCACGGTCTCGGTGGGCCAGCCGGGCGGCACGGCATGAACATCTCCGCGCCGTTCATTATGCGGCCGGTGGCCACGGTGCTGCTGGCCATCGCGGTGGTGCTGGCCGGCGCCCTGGCCTTCGTCAAGCTGCCTGTCGCGCCACTGCCGCAGGTGGACTTCCCCACGATATCGGTGCGCGCCAGCCTGCCCGGCGCCAGCCCCGAGACCATGGCCTCCAGCGTCGCCACGCCGCTGGAGCGCTCGCTGGGCAGCATCGCCGGCATCAGCGAGATGACCTCGCGCAGCACCCAGGGTTCGACCAGCGTCACCTTGCAGTTCGACCTGAGCCGCGACATCGACGGCGCCGCGCGCGACGTGCAGGGCGCCATCAATGCTGCGCGCACCATGCTGCCCAGCTCGCTGCGCAGCAACCCGACCTACACCAAGCGCAACCCCGCTTCCGCGCCCATCATGGTGCTGGCGCTGACCTCGCCCACGCTGGACCAGGGTCAGCTCTACGACGTGGGCTCGACCATCCTGGCGCAGCGCATCGCGCAGATCAAGGGCGTCAGCGACGTCCAGGTCGGCGGCAGCTCGCTGCCGGCGGTGCGGGTGGAACTGAACCCGACCGCGCTCAACCAGTACGGCATCGCGCTGGACGAGGTGCGCACCGCGTTGAACAACGCCAACGCGCGCGGACCCAAGGGCGTGCTCGAGAACAGCGACACGAGCTGGCAGGTCGCCACCAACGACCAGTTGCGCAAAGCCTCCGAATATCGCCAGCTGATCGTGGCCTACCGCAACGGCTCGCCGGTGGTGCTGAGCGACGTGGCGCGGGTCGAGGACTCGGTGGAAGACCTCTTCAACATGGGGTTCCTGAACAACAGCCCCGCCATCCTGCTGGTGGTGGGCCGCCAACCCGCCGCCAACATCATCGAGACCGTGGACCGCATCCGCGAGGCGCTGCCGCAGATGCGGGCGCTGTTGCCGGGCGACGTCGCGCTCACGGTGGCGCAGGACCGCACGCCCAGCATCCGCGCCTCGCTGGCCGAGGCCGAGCACACGCTCGTCATCGCCGTCATCCTGGTCATCCTGGTGGTGCTGCTGTTCCTGCGCAACGTCCGCGCCGCCATCATTCCCAGCGTGGCGGTCCCGGTCTCGCTCATCGCCACCTTCGCCGTCATGTACCTGTGCGGCTATTCGCTCAACACCATGTCGCTGATGGCGCTGATCGTCGCCACCGGCTTTGTGGTGGACGACGCCATCGTCGTGCTGGAGAACATCTCGCGGCACCTGGAGGCCGGCATGTCGCCGCTGCGAGCCGCCCTCGTGGGCTCCCGCGAGGTCGGTTTCACGGTGCTGTCGATGAGCCTGTCGCTGATCGCGGTGTTCATCCCCATCCTGCTGATGGGCGACATCGTCGGCCGGCTGTTCCGCGAATTCTCCGTCACGCTGTCCGCCGCCATCCTGATGTCGCTGATCGTGTCGGTCACGCTGACGCCCATGATGTGCGCCCGCATGCTGCGCCCCGTGCGCGAAGCGCGGCCCCCGGGGCGGATCTCCCGCCTGATGGAAGCCGGCTTCGCCGGCATGGCGCGGGGCTACGGCCGGGCGCTGCACTGGGTGCTGCGCCATTCGCTGCTGACCCTGATCGTGCTGGGCGTGGTGGTCGGGCTCAACGTGTACCTGTACGTGAAGGTGCCCAAGGGCTTCTTCCCGCAGCAGGACACGGGCCAGCTCATGGGCTTCATCCGCGCCGACCAGGGCACGTCCTTCCAGGCCATGCGCCCCAAGCTGGAGTACTTCCGCAAGGTGGTGCTGGCCGATCCGGCGGTCGAGAGCATGGTCGGCTACAGCGGTGGGCGCGGCGGCAGCAACACCAGTTTCATGATGATCCAGCTCAAGCCCCTGGCCCAACGCAAGGTATCCGTGGACGACGTGATGAACCGGCTGCGCGGCAAGCTGGGCAACGTGCCCGGCGCGCGCATGTTCCTGATGCCCAACCAGGACATACGCATCGGGGCGCGCATGTCCAACTCCAGCTACCAGTATTCGCTGAAGGCATCGGAGCTGTCGACGCTGCGGACCTGGATGCCGCGCGTCCAGCGGGCGCTGGCGGCCCTGCCCGAACTGACCGACATCGACGTGGACGTCGAGGACAAGGGCCGGCAGATCTCGCTGGAGATCGACCGCGAGACCGCGACGCGGCTGGGGGTGAACATGTCCATGATCGCCGCGGTGCTGAACAACTCGTTCAGCCAGCGGCAGGTCTCGGTCATCTACAACCCGCTCAACCAGTACCGCGTGGTCATGGAGGTGGACCAGCGCTTCGCCCAGAACGCCGACGCGCTGCAGCAGGTCACCGTCATCACCTCGACCGGCGCCCGCGTGCCGCTGTCGGCCTTCGCGAAGTGGCGCACCACCAACGCGCCGCTGAGCGTCTCGCACGAGAGCCAGTTCGCCGCCGACACCATCGCCTTCAACCTGGCCCCGGGCGTATCGCTGGAACAGGCCACCCGCGCGGTCAACGAGGCGGTGGCCCGCATCAGCCTGCCGACCACCGAGATCCAGGCGGGCTTCGCCGGCAGCGCCAAGGCGCTGCAATCGTCGCTGAGCGCCCAGCCCTGGCTGATCCTGGCCGCCCTGGTCACCATGTACCTGGTGCTGGGCATGCTGTACGAGAGCTACATCCATCCGCTGACCATCCTGTCCACCCTGCCCTCGGCCGGGCTGGGCGCCCTGCTGGCGCTGATGATGCTGGGCCGGGAGTTCTCGCTGATCGCGCTGATCGGGGTGTTCCTGCTGATCGGCATCGTCAAGAAGAACGCCATCATGATGGTGGACTTCGCGCTGGATGCCGAACGGCGGCGCGGCCTGAGTTCGCGCGAGGCCATCCACGAAGCCTGCCTGATGCGCTTCCGTCCCATCCTGATGACCACCATGGCGGCCATCCTGGGCGCCGTGCCGCTGGTGATCAGCACCGGCGCCGGCGCCGAGCTGCGCCAGCCGCTGGGCATCACCATCGTCGGCGGGCTGGTCGTCAGCCAGCTGCTGACGCTGTTCACCACCCCGGTGGTCTATCTGTACCTCGACCGCCTGCACTGGCGGGCGCAACGGCGCTGGGGCCGGCCGCGATCGGCGGGCCTCGCGCTACCCGGAGACAATCTATGACCAAGACGTGGCCTGCCGTGGCGGGCACGCCCTGCCCTTCCCCGCTTGCCGATCGCCGCCCGCCGCGGGCCGGCGGCGCGCGCCTGGCCGCATGTGCCGCGCTGGCCGCCCTGCTGGCCGGATGCGCCATGGGGCCCGATTACGTGCGGCCGACCGTGAACAGCGGCGTCCAGTTCAAGGAAGCCGCCGGCTGGAAGGCCGCCGAGCCTCGCGACGACGTGGGCCGCGGCCCGTGGTGGGAGGTCTACGGCGACCCCGAGCTGTCGCGCCTGATGGCGCAGGTCGAGACCGCCAACCAGACCATCGCGCAGGCCGAGGCGCAGTACCGGCAGGCGCTGGCCACCGTGCAGGCCACGCGCGCCGGGCAGTTCCCCACGCTGAGCGGCAGCGCCTCGGCCACGCGCAGCGGTACCGGCACGAGCAGCAGCACCACCACCAACAGCAGCGGCGTCGTCATCAGCCAGGGCGGCTCGCAAAGCATCCGCAACCAGTACAGCATGAGCGCCACGGCCAGCTGGGAAGCCGACTTGTGGGGCCGCATCCGCCGCAGCATCGAGGCCGACACCGCCAGCGCGCAGGCCAGCGCGGCCAACCTGGCCAACGCCCACCTGAGCGCGCAGGCCGAACTGGCGCGCAACTACTTCCAGTTGCGCATCATGGACGAGCAGCAGCGCCTGCTGGAAGCCACCATCAAGGTCTATGAACGCTCGCTGCGCCTGAACGAGAACCGCTATGCGGTGGGCGTCTCGGCCAAGGCCGAGATCGCCCAGGCCCGCACCCAACTGGAATCGACCCGGGCCCAGGCCGTGGACCTGCGCTGGCAGCGCGCCCAGCTCGAGCACGCCATCGCCATCCTGGCCGGCCAGCCACCGTCCGAGTTCAGCCTTGCCCCCACGACTTTCCAGGCCATGCTGCCGGCGGTCCCGGTGGGCCTGCCCTCGGAACTGCTGGAGCGCCGGCCCGACATCGCCGCGGCCGAACGCCAGGTCCAGGCGGCCAACGCGCGCATCGGCGTCGCCAAGGCGGCCTACTTCCCCTCGTTGACCCTGTCCGCCTCGATGGGCTATCGCAGCTCGCAGTTCTCGGACTGGCTGACCGCGCCGGCGCGCTTCTGGTCGCTGGGCCCCTCGCTGGCCGCGCCGCTGTTCGACGCCGGCCTGCGCCGCGCGCAGACCCGCCAGGCCGAAGCCACCTACGACCAGCAGGTGGCCGCCTACCGGCAGACCGTGCTGTCCGCGCTGGGCGAGGTGGAGAACTACCTGTCGCAACTACGCGTGATGGAAGAGGAACAGGTCGTGCAGCAGCGCGCCCTGGATGCGGCGCGCGAATCGCTGCGGCTCACCACCAACCAGTTCGAATCCGGCCTGATCGACTACCTGAGCGTGGTCACCGTGCAGACCTCGGCGCTCAGCAACGAGCGCACCGCGCTGTCATTGCTGGGCAATCGCCTGACCGCCAGCGTGAACCTGATCGCCGCGCTGGGCGGAGGCTGGCATGCGGACGCCCTGGCGTCCACGCGGGACGGCGCTCAGGCGGATTCGTCCACGCGGTGACGGCCGGCCCGGCGTGCGTCAGACGTCCACGACGGGAACAAAGCCGCCGAATATCATGCGCTTGCCATCGAAAGGCATGGTCTCGCCCATGGCCTTCATGCGCGGATCGGACATCATCTTCTGGTTGGCGGCATCCCGCACTTCCTTGGACGGATACTCGAACCAGCTGAAGACGACCACTTCGTCTTCCTTGGCCTGCACGGCCCGGCGGAAATCGGTCAGCTTGCCGTCGGGCACGTCGTCGCCCCAGCACTCGACCATGCGCGTGACGCCGAATTCCTTGAACAGCGGCGCCGCGTCGGCGGCGTGCTTGATGTACTGCTCCTTGTTGGCGGCCGGCACGGCCACGAGGAAACCCTCCACATATTTCATCGCCATCGTCGATCTCCTTTGCGGGTGTGGCGGTCCGCCCCCGCGGCGGACCGGCCTTCATTGGCGATCATGCCTCGCCAATTTGACATTTATGTTGATATCAACATAATAGCTTCATCATGTCAAAGAAAATTCCGTTCGACGCCACGCAGGAAGTGCGCGACACCTGCCTGTGCCTGCACGTGCAGCGCGCGGCGCGGGCGCTGGCCAAGCGCTTCGACGATGCCCTGCGGCCCGCGGGCCTGACCAATGGGCAGTTCTCGCTGCTGATGGCGTTGAACCGTCCGCAACCGCCCTCCATCGCACCGGTGGCGACGCTGCTGGCGATGGACCGCACCACGCTGACGGCCGCGCTCAAGCCGCTCGAGCGCGACGGCATGGTGCGGATCGAGATCGATCCCGACGACCGCCGCAGCCGGTTGCTGGTCCTGACCGACGCGGGCCATCTTGCGCTGGCCCGCGCCCTGCCGATCTGGCGGGCCACGCACGCGGACGTCGAGGCCGGATTGCCGGACCAGGACGCGGATCGGCTGCGCGCCAGCCTGCGCGCGCTGGCTTGAGCCCCATTGGCCCGGCTCAGTCGATGCGCAGGCTGCGGGCCCGGATCACGGCGCCGAAACGTTCGGTGTCGGAACGCGCCTTCTGCATCAGCTCCGCGGGCGTGACCGCCAATGGCTGCCCGCCCAGGGTCGCCAGCCCTTCCCTGACTTCCGGCCGTTCGAGGATACGGTTGATCTCCGTGTTGAGGCGATCGACGATGTCGGCCGGTACGCCGGCCGGGGCATAGATGCCGTACCACGAGTTCGCCTCGAACCCTGGCAGCCCCGATTCGGCCAAGGTCGGCAGTTCGGGAAACAGCGGCGAACGCTTCAGGTCGGCAATGGCCAGCCGCTTGAGCTTGCCCGCGCGCACCTGGGCCAGGCCGATGCCGGGATCGAACATGTACTGCACCTGCCCGCCCAACAGGTCCGCCAATGCCGGGGCGGCGCCTCGGTACGGTACGTGCAGGGAGCGGATACCCGCCGCTTCGTTGAACATTTCCCCCGCCAGGTGCGGCAGGCTGCCGGTGCCGGCCGAACCGTACGACAGCTTGCCAGGATGCGTGCGTCCCCATTCGATGAACTCGCGCACGTTCGAAACCGGCAGCGACGCATTGGCGGTCAGGAATACCGAAACCCGCATGATGCCCGCCACCGGCTGCAAGTCCCGGTCGACGCTGAAGGACATATTGGGATACAGGGCAGTGTTGACCGCGAACACGCCGCCCGCGCTGGCCAGCAGGGTATAGCCGTCCGGCGCGGCGCGGGCCACCGCCTCGGCGCCGATATTGCCGTTCGCACCGCCGCGGTTCTCGATGATGACGGGCTGGTGCAGGACCTGAGCCAGCGGCGTGGCGACCAGGCGGGCCACCACGTCGACCGCGCCTCCCGCGGGATTGTTGACGACGATCCGGATCGGACCCGTGGGCCAGGCATCTGCCCAGGCCGGTGTGCCCAGGGCCCAGGCCAGCGGCGACAACAACAGTCCCTGCCCCAGCGCGCGGCGGGCGCGAACGAACGATGCTTGCATTTTCCTTCTCCAGGAACGTTGCGGCCGAGATACCGGGCGGCCACGGCCCGTATGGCTACCTGGCGAGCACCTGGCCGGTCACGGACGCCAGCCTCACGTCCACGACCGCCGCCTTGCCGCTGCGTACCGTGGCGAGCGCCTGGCGCAGCGTGGCTTGCAGTTGTTCACGGCCGTCGACGCGATACCCGACCGCGCCACCTGTTGCCTCGGCCACCGCCGAGAACTGCGTGCCCGCACCGGCCGCCACCCAATAGGTATCGTTGCGCTGCGCGGGCCCTTCGGGATGGACGTAGACCGTCGACATCCGCGGCGACTTCCAGCCGCCATTGTTGTAGACGATGGTCAAGTGAGGCGCGCGGTACGCGCCCGCGACCCAGTACGCGCTGCTCGGCACGCCGAACATGAAACAACCGTCGCCGAGCAGGGTGATGACTTCGGCATCAGGATTCGCCAGCTTCACGCCGATCGCGGCATTCGCGCCCCAACCCAGCCCCGCGCCGTGATTGCCGTAGTAGCTTCCGGGCCGGTTCATGCGCAGGATCGCGGGGATCATCTGCGACGCTGACGGCGCCTCCACCAGCACGATCGACCGCTCGTTGACGAGTTCGCGCACGGCCCGCGTCAGTTCCACCGGCGTAATGGCGCCGTCGCCGCCGTCCGGTCCGAATGCCGGCGCATGGGCGCGGCGGGCTTCGGTGATCCAGGCAAGCCTCTCCGCCCGCAGCCGGTCCGCATCCTTGGCCGGCAAGCCGAGCAATTGCTCGAGCACCTGACGGCTGTCGGCCTGGTAGCTGCGCTGGGCGGGGAAATGCCAGTAGCCCAGGCCGGGCTTGAGCGGATCCAGGTCGACATGAAATACCCTGGCTCCCTTGGCAGGCGTGACCCGGGACTCGATCCAGGGCACGTCGACGTCCACCATCAGGATCAGGTCGGCCTCGGCAATCAGGGTATTTCGCTGATAACCGAGATGGTGGGGATGATCGCCCGGGAAATTCAGGTAATGCGGTCCCAGTTCGCATACGCCGATGCCGAAGCGCTCGGACAGCTCCACCAGCCGCCCCACGCTTTCCTGCTGGTATCCCAGATACGTGGTCACGACCAGCGGCCGGCGCGCCTGCGCCAGCGCACGATGCAACTCGAGCAGATCGTCCGGCGCCAGTCCCGCGAACTTCGAGACCGCCCAATTCCCTGCCGCGTCTTCCGGCGGCGACGCCGTGGCTTCCCACGTCTCGCGCGCGCCCGTCAGGTACACCGGTCCCTGGGGCATGGAGCACGCCAGCTGGTGGGCGCGGCGCACCACCTTGTCGGTCATCTCGGCACTGCGCAGTTCGTAGCACCACTTCATGTACTGATCGACGATACCAGCCTGGCGCGGTGCATCCTGCGTGTAGTGGATGTATTCGTTGCGGTGGCCCACGGTGCCCGCATGGGTGGAAACGGGAGACAGGCCCGCCACCACGATCGCGGGCACCCGGCCCCTGGCCGCGTTGTGCACGCTCGCGCCCAGGTTCTGGGTGCCGACGTCCACGTGCACCAGCACCAGTTGCGGCCGACGCGTCACCATCGCATAGCCGTGGGCCGCGCTGAGCGTGGTCATCTCGTGCGGACAGACGATGATGCGCGGCATGGGGCGGCCTTCCTGCTCCAGCCTGGCGAAGGCGTCGATGAACGCCGGATGGTCGCTGCCCAGGTTGGTGAACAGGTATTCGACCCCCAGGCTGGAACAGACGCGCAGCAACTGCTCGGCAGCGGAAGGAAGACGATCTTCGGTCAGGATGGGTTCCATGCTCACGCGAGACTCCCTTGCGGACCGGTAATGGTGTGATAGCCGCGAAACGACAGCACCCCTTCGAAGCCGAGATTGCGACCGACGCCGCTCTGCTTGAAACCGCCGAACGGTCCGCGGTCATCCTGGCCCAGCGGCCCGTGCGTATTGATGTAGGTGTAGCCGGCCTCGAACTGCCGGGCGAGCCGCCACGCGCGCGCCATGTCGCTGGTCCATACCGACGAGCACAGGCCAAAGCGCGTGTCGTTGGCCATCGCCATGCCCTGCGCTTCGTCGTCGATCGGAATGATGGGCAGGGCCGGCCCGAATTGCTCTTCGCGCACGATGTCCAGGTGTGGTTCGGGATCGAGCACCAGCGCGGGCTTCTGGAAGAAGCCCGCTCGATAGAGCGCCTCGTCGGGCACCGTACCGCACTCCCGGACTTCGGCGCCCGCGGCGCGGGCCTGCGCCAGCATGTCGGTGACGACCTTCAACTGGCGGCGATTGTTCACCGGGCCCATGGTGGTTTCCGGCAGCAGGCCGTCGCCGACCACCTGGGCCGCGGCCATGGCAGACAGACCGTCCACCACTTCGTCGTAGCGCGAACGATGCACGTACAGCCGCTTGAGCGCCATGCAGATCTGGCCCGAGGTCATGAACGCGCCCAGGTACATGCGCTGGAAGGCAGCCTGGTCCAGCACGGCATCCTCCAGCACCAGGGCCGCATCGTTACCGCCCAGTTCCAGGGTGACCGGCACCAGTTGCCCGGCAGCCATCTTCATCACGTGCCGACCCACCGGAATGCTGCCGGTGAAATTGATCATGCGGACCGCCGGGTGCGTCAGCATCGCGTCGCCGATCTCGGACGACGAACCGGTGATCAGGTTGACCACGCCGGGCGGCAGGGCCTCGGCGATGCGGGCCACGGTCATGGCCGGCGCCATCGACGAATTCTCGGGAAGCTTGATGACGACGGTGTTGCCCGCCAGCAGCGCCTGCGGCAGCTTCGCCCCGAGGATGGACAGCGGCCAGTTCCAGGGCACGACCAGCAGGGCGACTCCGCGCGGCTGGTGCTCCACCACGGTATCGAACGGCGGGCCCTTCATGACGTCCTGCGTGTCGAGCCGCTGCGCATACGAAGCCACTTGCACGAAGCGGCCCCCCAGCCGGCCCATCTCGATGCGCGACTCCTTCAGCACCTTGCCGTGTTCCCGTGTGAACAGCCGGATGCGCGCCTCGAAATCGGCCTCGTCCGAGGTCAGGTGCACGGCGATGCGCTGCAGGTATTCGGCGCGTTCGGCACACGACAGATCGCGCCAGGCGGGGAACGCCCGCTGCGCGGCATCGAACGCCGCCTCCACGTCGGCGACACCCGCCCGGGCCGCATGGCCGACCAGTTCGCCGGGCCGGGCGGGGTTGTAAAGAGGGTACGTCCTGCCATCGGCCGCAGGCCGGCGCTGCCCGTCGATAAACAGCTGCGATGCGCCGAGCGGATGAGCATGGTCCATCTGGGTCTCCTCGCGGCATCTTCACGTGGTGCCGCTTGCGGGACGCAGTGTAGGAGTGCAGTGGAAGATTGTTCTATACAACGCAACGTCCGGGTACACCCTAGGCTCGTCTGCGCCGCGGATCCGCTTTTGCGTACTATTCGTCTCACCGCACTGACACCGCCGCGCGCCCGCGCAGGAGCTCCCGCCCATGCCCAACAGCAAACGCCCCGCCCCCGCCGCCACGAAAACCGCCGCGCCGGACCGGCGCAGCAAGGTGCAGTCGGCCGGCATGGGCATGTCCATACTGAAAGCCCTGGCCGGCATGGGCGGCGCGGCCTCGCTGACCGCGCTGGCCGCCCGGGTGGACGAGAACCCGTCCAAGGTGCACCGCTATCTGGCCAGCCTGGTGGAGGCCGACCTGGTCGTGCAGGACATCTCCAGTTCACACTACGTGCTGGGCCCGGAATCGCTGGCCATCGGACTGGCCGCGATGCGGCAGTCCGACCCCCTGACCCTGGCGGCGGCCGAGCTGGTGCAGCTGGGCGAGTCCCGCAACCTGTCCTGCTTCGTATCGGTGCTCGGCAACTGCGGTCCGACCATCGTGCGCTGGAGCGAACCGACGCAGCCGGTCGCCGTGAACGTAAGGATCGGCTCGGTGATGCCGGTATTGTGGTCGGCCACCGGCCGCGCATTCGGCGCCTTCTCGCGTTCGACCGCGCAACTCGAGGCGCTGATCGCGCACGAACTGGAAATCGCCACGCCCCGGCAGCGCGCACTGCTGGCCGATCGCCGCGCAGCGGATCACTTGTTCGAGGAAATCCGCGCGCGGGGCTGCGCGCCGGTCAGCGACCTGTACCTGAACGGCATCAGCGCGGTCGCCGCCCCGGTGCGCAACGCCGATGGCGCGGTGCCCGTGGTGATCACCGCGCTGGGGCCATCCGGCGCGTTCGACCCCTCCCCCGGCGGCGAAATCGCTGGAGCGGTACGACAGGCAGCGGCCGCGGTCAGCAAGCGGCTCGGTCATGGGGGGGTGGTGATTCTCCCGATTTAATTTTACGCATTGCGTATAATAATTACGCAAATGGACCCCTCCCCTCGGGATCCGGCAACAGGAGACACGCCATGTCCGCACCCCCGCCCCGGGCCGGAGGCTGCCCGATCCATCACGACGCCGCGTCCGCCGGCGTCGGCCCCACCGGCTGCCCCGTCAGCGCGCGCGCCGCCGGTTTCGACCCGTTCGAAGACGGCTACCAGCAGGATCCGCCCGAGTACGTGCGCTGGGCGCGCGAACAGGAACCCATTTTCTACAGCCCCCGGCTGGGCTACTGGGTGGTCACGCGCTACGAGGCCATCAAGGCCATCTTCCGCGACAACATCACCTTCAGCCCCTCGATCGCGCTGGAGAAGATCACCCCCACCGGCCCCGAGGCCAACGCGGTGCTCGAACAGTACGGCTACGCGATGAACCGCACCCTGGTCAACGAGGACGAGCCGGCGCACATGCCGCGCCGGCGCGTCCTGATGGAGCCCTTCACGCCCGAACACCTCAAGCACCACGAACCCATGGTGCGGCGGCTGGCGCGCGAATACGTGGACCGCTTCGTCGATGACGGCCGCGCCGACCTGGTCGACCAGATGCTGTGGGAAGTGCCGCTGACCGTGGCGCTGCATTTCCTGGGCGTGCCCGAGGAAGACATGGACACGCTGCGGCGCTATTCCATCGCCCACACCGTCAACACCTGGGGCCGTCCCGAACCCGAGGAACAGGTGGCGGTGGCCCATGCCGTCGGCAACTTCTGGCAATACGCCGGCAAGGTGCTGGAAAAGATGCGCCAGGCCCCGGACCAGCCCGGCTGGATGCGCTACGGCATCCGCAAGCAGCAGGAGCACCCGGAGGTGGTGACCGACTCCTACCTGCATTCGATGATGATGGCCGGCATCGTCGCCGCCCACGAGACCACCGCCAACGCCACGGCCAATGCGATCAAGCTGCTGTTGCAGCATCCCGACGCCTGGCGCGAAATCTGCGAGGACCCGGGCCTGATCCCCAGCGCGGTCGAGGAATGCCTG
The DNA here is from genome assembly GCF_003854895.1 of Pigmentiphaga sp. H8. Lineage (NCBI taxonomy): Bacteria > Pseudomonadati > Pseudomonadota > Betaproteobacteria > Burkholderiales > Alcaligenaceae > Pigmentiphaga > Pigmentiphaga sp. H8. The sequence goes on from NZ_CP033966.1 coordinate 5,317,204, forward strand.
CGCCACAACGGCTCGGTGGCGGCATGGCGCCGCCTGGTGACCCGCGACACGCGCATCGAGGGCGTGGATATCCCCGCCGGATCGAAGCTGCTGATCGTGACCTCGTCGGCCAACCACGACGACCGCCACTTCGCCGACGCCGATTTCTTCGACATCCGCCGCGAGAATGCCAGCGATCACCTGACCTTCGGCTATGGCTCGCACCAATGCATGGGCAAGAACCTGGCCCGCATGGAAATGCAGATTTTCCTGCAGGAGCTGACGCGCCGCCTGCCTCACATGCGCCTGGCCGACCAGCGTTTCAGCTACGTGCCCAATACCTCGTTCCGCGGGCCGGAGCACCTGTGGGTGGAGTGGGACCCGGCACGGAACCCCGAGCGCCAGGATGCCACGCTGCTGCAAATCCAGCCGCCGGTGCGCATAGGCGAACCCTCGCGCCACGCCATCGCGCGCAGCGTGGTGGTGGAAAGCGCCACCCCGGTGGCCGACGGCATCGTCAAGCTGCGCCTGGTGTCGCCCGACGGCCGCGCGCTGCCGCGCTGGGCCCCCGGCTCGCACATCGACGTCGAGTGCGGCGAACCCGAACGCTCGCGCCAATACTCGCTGTGCGGAGACCCCGCCGACGCGGGCGCTCTGGAGATCGCTGTCCTGCATGAACCCGAGGGGCGCGGCGGATCATCCTGGATACACGGCCGCGTGCGCGTGGGCGACAAGCTGCGCATACGCGGCCCGCGCAACCACTTCCGCCTGGACGAGACGGCGGAGAAACTGATACTGGTCGCCGGCGGCATCGGCATCACGCCCATCGCCGCCATGGCCCGCCGCGCCCGCGAACTGGGCATGGACTACGAGCTGCACTACAGCGGCCGCAGTCGCGCCGGCATGGCCTTCCTGGACGAACTGGCCACCCTGCATGGCGAGCGCCTGCACGTGTACGTCTCGGAAGAAGGCCAGCGCAACGACCTGGCCGCGCTGCTGGGCCAGCCCCGGGAAGGCTGGAAGATCTGCGCCTGCGGCCCCAAGCGCATGCTCCAAGCCCTGGAAGCGCACTGCGCGGCCTGGCCGGACGATGCGCTGCGCATCGAGCACTTCGAGTCCAATCTCGCCCAGCTCGACCCGGCCAGGGAACACGCCTTCGAGGTGGAACTGAAGGATTCCGGCATCACCGTGACGGTCCCGGCGGATCGCACCGTGCTGGCCTCGCTGCGCGCCGCCAACATCGACGTGCCCAGCGACTGCGAGGAAGGCCTGTGCGGTTCGTGCGAGGTGCGCGTGCTGGCCGGCCAGGTCGACCATCGCGACATGGTGCTGACCAAGGCCGAGCGCGAGGCGAACGACCGGATGATGACCTGCTGTTCGCGGGCGTGCGCCGGGAAACTGGTGCTGGAGCTGTAGCGCGCCTGCCGGGCGGGATGCGGTACCATCGGCCCACCCAGTCCCGCTCCGTCCCGCACCGTGTTCCACGTCATCCTCGTCCACCCCGAAATACCGCCCAACACCGGCAACGCCATCCGGCTCGCCGCCAATACCGGCGTGCAACTGCACCTGGTGCGCCCGCTGGGCTTCGAGCTCGAGGACGCCAAGCTGCGGCGCGCGGGGCTGGACTATCACGAATGGGCCTCGGTCCAGGTGCATGACGATTTCGCCGCCGCCATCGCCGCCACCGGCGCGGCGGCGGACCGCGTGTTCGCCTTCACGACGCGTGGGTCCCGGCTGTTCGGCGCGGTCCGTTTCCAGCCCGGCGACGCCTTCGTGTTCGGCAGCGAAACGGCCGGCCTGCCCGCCGCCATCCGCGACGGCTTTCCCGAGGAACAGCGGCTGCGCCTGCCGATGCGGCCGGGCCAGCGCAGCCTGAACCTGTCCAACTCCGTGGCGGTAACGGTGTTCGAGGCCTGGCGGCAATCCGGCTACGAAGGCGGCCTGTAAGATACGAAAAAAGGAGGAACGCGATGCCCATACTGACCACCCACGTCGGCAGTCTTCCCCGCGGTGACGAGCTGGCGCAGCTGCTGCTCGCGCGCGACCATGGCCAGGAGGTCGACCCCGATCAATTCGAGCGGACCGTGCAGGCGGCCATCGACGGCGCGGTGCAGAAGCAGGTCCGGGCCGGCGTCGACATCATGAGCGACGGCGAACTCGGCAAGGTCGGCTACGCCACCTACATCACCGAACGGCTGGAAGGCTTCGGCGGCCACATCGACCGGCAGCCCGCCAAGGATCTGGCCGACTTCCCCGACCTGCGCAAGAAGCTGGCCGCGATCATGGGGTCCCAGGAATTCGTGCGCGCCGCCTGCGTCGGCCCGGTCAAGCTGCGCACCATGGAGCCCTGCCATGCCGACATCCGCCGCTTCAAGTCCGCGGTCGAGCGGCACGGCCAGGGCCGCCGGGCCTTCATGAACGCCGCCTCGCCGGGGCTGGTGACCGCGTTCCAGCCCAACAAGCACTACCCGACGCACGAGGCCTACCTGGCGGACCTGGTCGAGGCCATGCGTCCTGAATACGAGGCCATCGTGGCGGCGGGCTTCGACCTGCAACTGGACTGCCCGGACCTGGCCATGGCCGCGCACACCGGCTACCAGAACCTGAGCGAAGCCGAATTCGTGCAGCGGGCGTGGCAGAACGTCGAGGCGCTGAACGCGGCCACGAGCAACATCCTGCCCGAGAAGCTGCGCATGCACATCTGCTGGGGCAACTACGAAGGTCCGCACCACTGCGACATCGCGCTGGAAAAAATCATCGACCTGATCCTGGCCGCCCGGCCGGCCACCGTGCTGTTCGAAGCGGCCAATCCGCGCCACGAACACGAATGGGAGATCTGGCGCGCGGCCAGGCCCGAGAACAAGATCCTGGCACCCGGGCTGATCGACAGCTGCTCGAACTACGTCGAGCATCCGGAACTGATCCGCCAGCGGCTGGAGCGCTACGTCTCGTTCATGGGCGAAGACCGGGTGGTGGCAAGCACCGACTGCGGCTTCGGCACCTTCGCGAACTACGGCAAGATCGATCCGGCCGTGACCTGGATGAAGCTGTCGGCGCTGCGCGACGGCGCCGACCGGGCCAGCGCGGCCCGATAGGCGGACACGGAGGCGGCGGCCCGCGCCCGCGGGCCGCCGCCTACCACTCCACCGCCACGTACTTCGTCTCCATGTATTCCTGCATGCCTTCCCAGCTGCCTTCCCGGCCCAGGCCGCTCTGCTTGACGCCGCCGAACGGCGCCGCCGGGTCCGAGACCAGCCCCCGGTTCAGCGCCACCATGCCGAACTCCAGCCGCTCGGCCAGCTTCAGGCCCTTGGCCAGATCGCGCGTATAGAGGTACGCGGCCAGGCCGTATTCCGTGCCGTTGGCCAGTTCCACCATCTCGTCCTCGGACGCCACGCGCACGATGGGCGCGACGGGGCCGAAGATCTCCTCGCTCAGCACGCGGCTGTCGGCAGGGACATCACCCAGGACGGTGGGCGGATAGAAATAGCCGGGACCGGACAGCCTTTCCCCGCCGCACAGCACTTTCGCCCCGCGCGAGACGGCGTCCTCGACCAGTTCCTCGACCTTGTCGCGGGTCGCGGCGTCGATCAGGCTGCCGACCTGGTTGGCCTCGTCCAGGCCGTGGCCGATCTTCTGGGCGCGCATCCGTTCTGCGAAAGCGCGGACGAAGGCGTCGTAGACGCCCGCCCCGACGTAGAAGCGGTTGGCCGCCGTGCAGGCCTCGCCCATGTTGCGCATCTTGGCGATCATCGCGCCGTCGACCGCGGCTTGCACGTCGGCGTCGTCCAGCACCAGGAACGGCGCGTTGCCGCCCAGCTCCATCGGCGTCTTCAAGACCTGGTCGGCGGCGGCCTTCAGCAGGATGCGCCCCACCTCGGTCGAGCCGGTGAAGGACACCAGCCGCACGCGCGGATCGTGCAGCCAAAGATCCACCAGCGGACCCGAGCGCGACGTCGGCACGATGTTGACCACGCCGTCCGGCACGCCCGCCTCGGCCAGGATGTCGGCCAGCGCCAGCATGCTGAGCGGCGTCAGCGAGGCCGGCTTGACCAGCACCGTGCAGCCGGCCGCCAGCGCGGGCGCGATCTTGCGCGCCCCCATGGCCGAGGGAAAATTCCAGGGCGTGACCAGCGCCACGACGCCTATGGGCTGGTGCTGGACCAGGATCCGGTAGCCGCCGGCCGGCGCGTGGCTGACCGATCCCAGGTTGCGGCAGGCCTCTTCCGAATACCAGCGGAAGAACTCCGCGGCGTAGCGGGTCTCGGCCCGGCTGTCGGCCAGCGGCTTGCCGTTCTCCAGCGTGATGATGCGCGCCAGCTCCTCCAGCCGTTCCAGCATCAGCAGGTGGACCTTGCGCAGCACCTCGGCCCGGGTGCGGGGCGGCGTGTCGCGCCACGCGGGCAGGGCCGCCGCCGCCGCGTCGACGGCCGCGCGCGCGTCGTCCAGGCCGGCATCGGCCACCTGGGCGACCCGCTCGCCCGTGGCCGGGTCCGAGACCGTGAACGAACGCGGCTGGGCCGGCTTGGCCCAGTTGCCGTCTATGTAGAGATCGGTGGGCAGATTGGCGATGGATAGCATGGGGGTCTCGCGCATGGGCTCAGGCCGCGGTATCCATGGGATGCCGGCCGACGAAGAAATCGCCGTTGGGCGAGTCGGTGGGCGTCAGGCCCGACTTGACCAGCGCCTGCCGCAGGCTGTTCATGGTGTTCTCGTTGATGCGCATGGTCGGCTGGCGCACCGGGCCGCCGTTGAAGCCGTTGAGCCAGCCCTCGAACTTCCACAGCATGCGGTTCAGGAACTGGGTCTGCGAGGAATACGAGTTGGCCGCGGCGCGGGCCTTGCGCGCCGGCGTCAACTGCCAGTAGAGCCGGGTGGCCTCGTCGTACTTCTTCTCCTGGATCAGGTTGAAGATGCGCGGGATCATGCCGCCGTAGTATTCGGTGTCGCTGGTGCCGATGAACTGGATGGGCACGAGCTGGGCCAGCGCCAGGGCGTACTGTTCGAGCGGCATGGTCACGACCACGTCCTTGCTGAACAGGCGATAGGCCTCCACCCAGCCCATGATACTGGGCATGCCGCCCTCGGCCTTCAGCGCGGCGATGTTCGGGCAGTCGTCCAGCAGGCGCCGGATCAGCGGCGCCTCGAGGTCGGACGGGTGCACGCGCTCGAAGCCCCAGTGCGGCACCTGGAACAGCATCACGCCCAGGTCCGTCGCGTCGCAGAAGGCCTTGGTGTAGTCGTAGATGTCCTGCGACGTGCGGGCGTAGAAGTTGGCCGGGTACGACAGCAGGATGAGTTCGGCACCGTTGCGCTCGGCAATCTTCGCCGCCTCGATGTTCTCTTCCAGCGTGTTGAAACTGGCGTGGTGAATGAGTTTCAGCCGCCCGCGCGATTCGTCGTTCGCCCAGGCGAAGAACTGCTCGTACTCGGGCAGCGTGATGGCCACTTCCGAGACCATCAGCGTGCCGGAGAAGCCCAGCTCGATCTCGTGGCGAATGTCGTGGCGGATGCCCTGCTCGTTCAGGCCCTTGAGGTCGGCGGTGAACGAGGGGATCACGACGTTGGCGACGCCGCGCAGGTGTTCGTGCGCCCAGTCGCGGGCTTCGTGTCGTTTGTAGGAGGCCATGTTCCAGTTCCTGGTCGAAGAAATCTATTGTTTGTAGGTAAAGGCAATGGGCAGCTCGACGGCCAGCCCCGCGTCGGTGGCCAGGTCGAAGACGAGCTCGGCCGCGACGATGTCCTGCAAGGCCGAGCCCACCGACTTGAACATCGGCAGCCGGGCGCCGGCCGCGATCTCGCCGCGCACCAGCTGGTTGAGCGAGCGCAGCCTGGGCGCGAAATCGATACCGCGCGCCCGCGCCTCCAGCATGTCGCCGGACTCGGCGCTGACCTCGTCGGGCATGTCGCAGACGATGAGATCGCAGCGCTCCACCACCGAGGCGTCGATCTCGCGCTGTTGCGGCAGCGTGGAGCCGACCGACACCAGCACCATGCCGTCGCGCAGCGCGTCGGCATGCAGGATGGGGGTCTCGTCGCGCGACCGGGCGGCGGCGATGCCGATGTCGGCCCCTTCCATGGCCTGCGCGGCGGTCGCGGCCGGCCGGCAGGGCACGCCCAGCATCGCCTCGAAATCACGCGCGAACTGCTCGCGGTTGGCCGGCGTCGGACTGTAGATCCGCAAGCTCTCGACCTGCCGCAGCGAGGCGATGGCCTGGACGTGGGCGCGCGCCTCGGCGCCGCTGCCCAGCACGCCCAGCCGCACCGGCCGCCGGGGCGCCAGGCAGTCGACCGCCAGCGCCGAGGTGGCCGCGGTGCGGTAGGCGGTGATCTTGTTGGCATCGAGCAGCGCGCGGATCTCGCCCGTGTCCTGGTCCGCCAGCGAGATCAGGTAGTTCATGCCGCGATTGCGGCCGCGGCCGAACACCTTGGCGCCCATGAAGCGCTTGCCGGGCGGCACGCTGGCCAGGGCGCGCAGCGACGCGCCGTCGCCCCGGGCGAAGGTGCGGGGCGGGCTGATGTGCTCGTCGTGGCGCTGGGCATAGGCATCGCGCAGCGCGGCCACCAGCGCGTCCCAGGTCAGCACCCGCTCGACCGCGTCGGTGCCGATGAAGACCGGCGCCGTGCCGCTCATTTGGCCACCTCCCGCGTCTCGGTCGCGGCGATCCGGTGCGTGATGGCCGCGATCGACTTCACGTAGGATGCCCAGAACGTCGCGAACTTGGTTCCGGCGGAATACTTGACCTCGCCGCCCGCGCTGGACACGATCTTCTTGAACTCGGGATCGCGGGCCGCGGCCTCCACCGCCTGCCGGATCTTCCGCTCCACGGCCTCCGGCGTGCCGGAGGAAATGAACAGGGCCGTGCCCGCGACCGAGTCGAAGTCCACGCCGCCGTCCTTCATCCGCGGCAGGCCCGCGGGATCGGCCCAGGGTTCGTCGCCGGCCGTGGCCAGGTACTTCAGCCGTCCGGCCTTGACCTGGGTCAGCGACAGCGACCGCGACAGCAGCGCGAAATCGACCTCGCCGGCCACCAGCGCGGTCACCAGCGGACCACCCCCCTGGTAGGGAATGTGCCGCACCTTGATGTGCGCCGTGTCCGCGAACGCCGCGGTGCGCACGTGCACCTCGCCAAAGAAGCCGGTCGATCCGTAGGTCAGGGCATCGGGCCTGGCCTTGGCTGCCGCGATCAGTTCGGGAAAAGTCTTGTAGGGACTGGCCTCGGGCACCACCATGGCCACCGGCTCGGCGCTCAGCATCGCGACGGGCGTGAGCTGCTCCAGCGTGAACGGCGGTTTCTGCTTGTTGACCACCGCCTGCTCGGGCAGGCTGGCCACGCTCAGCAGCGAGCACAGGATCGAGTAGCCGTCCGCCGGCGCGTTGGCGACCTGGCTCACGCCGATCGCGCCGCCCGCCCCCGGGCGATTGATGACGACCACGGTCTGCTTGAGCGCGCGCTGGAGGGCGGGCTGCAACGCGCGAGCCATGTTGTCCGCCGTGCCGCCCGGCGGGAAGGGAACGATCAGGTTGATCGGCCGGTCGGGATACTCCGCCCGCGCGCCCGGCGCGGCGACCAGCGACAGGGCGGTGAACGCCGCGGCCCACAGCGTGGTTTTCATGATGGTCTGTCTCCATGAGAAGGTGGTCTTGTCGCGCTCTGGCGGCGCCTTGCGGACGGCCCGGCATCCGGGCCGCATGACGGTCATCGCGGCGCGACGAACCGGTTTTCGATCACGCCCAGCCCGTCGATCTCGATGCGGACGACGTCGCCCGCGGCCAGGTAGCGCGGCGGCGTCAGCCCCATGCCGACGCCAGCGGGCGTGCCCGTCGCGATGATGTCCCCGGGGTGCAGCGTGATGCCCCGCGAGCAGGTCTCGATCAGCGTCGGAATGTCGAAGATGAAATCGCGGGTGCCGGCGTCCTGCCTGAGCTCGCCGTTGACCCAGCAGCGCACGCGCGTGTCGGTCCCGTCCAGCGCGTCGGCGGTCACCACCCACGGCCCCATGGGGCAGAAGGTATCGAAGGACTTGCCCAGGTCCCACTGCTGATGCCGCATCTGCACATCGCGGGCGGTCACGTCGTTGACGATGGTGTAGCCATAGACGTGGCCCAGGGCCTCGTCGCGCGAGATGTTCTTGCCGCCCTTGCCGATCACCACGGCCAGTTCGGCCTCGTAGTCGATCTGGGTCGAGACCTCGCCCGGCAGCACGACGTCGTCCGCCGGGCCGACGACGCATTCCGGCACCTTGGTGAACACGATGGGCCACGCGGCCGGGTCGGTGTTGCTGGCCTTGAAGACCGAGCCCGACAGTTCCTTGGCATGGGCGTGGTAGTTCCGGCCGACGCAGAACACGTTGCGGCGGGGAACGGGAATGGGTGCTTCCAGGCGTACGCCGTCGAAGGGCACGGTCCTGCCGCGCAGCGTCCCGATGTCGACGCCTCGCGCGGCCATCTCGACCAGCGGCAGCACGCCCCGGTCCGCCGCGCCGTCGGGCAGGTCGAGCAGCGTGACATGGCGGGCGTCGTCGGAAACCATTCCCACATGGCGTTGGCCGTCGAGCATGAAAGTGGCGAGTCGCATGGCAGTCCTTGCTGGATGGTCGGATTCGCTATCTGGCCCGACCAATTGGTTTAATTTGGTTTTAAATGGTATTGATTTGTCGAACTATAAAGCCATTCTCTCACCAAATATACGGGGTTTTCACCTAGATTCACGGCGAATTTGCGCTTTACAATAAAACCAATTTGAACCAATCAAGGGCCAGCGCAACCATGTACCCGTCTCCCAGCCTCCAGGTCCGCACCGACCCCGTCCAGGCGCTGCGCACGGAACTGCTCGATGGCCTGCGCACCGGCAAGTGGGCGCCCGGCAGCCGGCTGCCGACCGAACGCAGCCTGTGCGCGGACTTCGGCGTCAGCCGGTCGGCCCTGCGCCGCGTGCTGCAGGAGCTACGGGACCAGGGCCTGATCGTGCAGAAGGTGGGAAGTGGAACCTATGTGTCGGACACGCCGTCCGGCACCGCGCCGGACATCGTGGCGGCGGCGGGCAAGCTGCTCACGATTCCCTCGGCCAGCCCGGCCGAAATCATGGAAGCCCGGCTGCTGCTCGAGCCCATGATCGTCGAGCTCATCGTCAGCAACGCGACCCTGGCCGACTTCGAACGGCTCGAGGCCTGCTGCGCCCGGTCCGAGACCGCCGACACGCTGGAGGAATTCGAGCACTGGGACAACGCGCTGCACGAGCACCTGGCGCTGGCCACGCACAACGCGCTGTTCGTGAGCGTGTTCAGGCTGCTGGCGGAGGTGCGCAACAGCGGGGAATGGGGCTTCCTGAAGAAAAAGATCGTGACGCCCGAGCGGCGCAGGGAATACGAGGCGGAACACCGCCGCATCGTGGAAGCCTTGAAGCATCGCGACGCGGACACCGCGCGGCGGGAAATCTTCGAACACATCGTGCACGCGCGGACCAATCTGCTGGGCCGGATCTGACGCTCCGGCCCGGGCGAACGCTCAGGCGCGCGCCGGCCGCCGTACCGACCTGAGCGTCCCGCTCTTGCCGCCGCCGCAGAAGAAGCGGTCGCCGCCATCGGATTCCAGTCCCGAGACCCCCGTGCCGGGCGGCATCTCCAGCCTGGCCAGAACCTCGCCGCTTTGCGCATCGATGCGCCGCAGGTCGCTGGCATCGCCTTCCCAGGTGCCGTGCCAAAGCTCGCCGTCCACCCAGGTCACGCCGGTGACGAAGCGCTCGGAGGTGATCGAGCGCAGGATCTTCCCGGTCTCGGGATCGATCTGGTGGATTTTGCGCGCGCGGTAGTGCCCGACCCACAGGGATCCCTCGGCCCATGCCAGCCCCGAGTCCTCGCCGCCGGCCGGCGACGGGATGGTGGCCAGCACACGGCCGGAGTCCGGGTCGATCTTGCGGATCTGGCCATCGGCGATCTGGTACAGGTGCCGGCCATCGAACGCGGTGCCCGCGTTTGCCGGCGTCTGGATCGAGCGCTGCACCTCGCCGCTGGCCGGATCCATGGCACAGAGCCGGTCGCCGATGGCGAACCAGACGTTCTTGCCGTCATAGGTCACGCCGTGCACGCCGTCGGCCTCGGGGAAAGGACCATATTCACGAAGGATGTGGGCTGTCGATGTCTTCATGGCGTCTGCTCGCTGCAAAAGTTGACGAAGAGGATGTCCATGGAGGCATCCTAGCCCTCCGGCAACGCGGCCGGGAGTAACAAGGTTGTCGCGAACCCCGGCACCGGCGGCATCAGCCAGCGGCGGGCCGGCCCCCGCCCGGTGGCCTGCACCCGGCCCGCCTCGGCCAGCTCATCCAGGGCCCGCTGCACGGTGCGCTGGCTGGCTCCCAGTGCCAGCGACAGCGCCGAGCTCGACCATGATTCGCCGTCCGCCAGCAGGGCCAGCACCGGCGCATGCGGCCCCTCGACCGGCCGCGTCAGCACCGCGACGTCGAGCGCCCGGCGCGGCGCCAGCGCGAAGCCGCGCCGGGTCGCCGCCACGTCGGCCAGCCCCGCCAGCGCCTTGCGCAAGCGACCGATTTCCACGCGCAGCCGCGCGCGATGCGTCTCGTCGGGATGCCGGGTACGGAAAGCACGTTCGATCAACGTCTCGCGCGCCACGTCGGCGGGCCAGGCTTCGCCCAGCGCACGCGCGAGCGCGAACAGCACCGGCCGCCGCGCCAGCGGGACCACCTGTCCCGCCTCGCGCACCGCGTGGCGGCAGGCATCGATCACCAGCGCATCCGAGGCCAGCAGCGTTTCCACCTCGGCCAGCGCAATCAGGCGCTCTTCTCCCCGCCACGCCAGCCGCGCCGCGGGCATGTCCAGCACGGAAGCCGCCTGCCGGACCTCGGCTTGCAGCGCGGGGATGCCGGCGCGGTTCGCGGCCTGTTCCGCGCGCGCCAGCGCGGCGCGGGCGGCGGCCGTGCGCAGGCGCCGCATCGCGATCCCCGCCGCCAGCAACTCATGGATGGCCACCGCCGCGACCGTGAGGGGACGGGCATCGACCCCGGCCAGCAAGTGCTCGGCCTCGTCCAGCCGGCCGATAAGCAGGCAGCGCCGGATTTCCAGCTGGCGCACGTGCGCGACATTGGCCAGATCGCCATGCGACTCGAGCGTGGCGCGCGCGGCGGCCAGCGCCTTGTCGGGCCAGGCCAGCTCGCGCGAGGCGAGCGCGATCTCGGCCTCGGCCACGATGCAGCGCGCGCGGGCCAGGGCCTGCCTCGTGCCGAACGCGCTGGCCGCTCGCCGCACCAGCATCCGGGCACGCGCGAACTCGCCAAGCTGGGCCATCGCGATGCCGCGCAGCGCCAGCGCCGGCGGATCGTCGCGCAGCGCCACGCGATTCAAGGCCCCGAAGGGATCACCCGCGGCCAGCGCCTGGGCGGCCTCGGCTATCAATGCATCCATCCGGATCCCGCCACACTTGTCACTCCCGCCGTCCGGCGGCCCGAACCTAATCTAGCACACGCCCCCCGCAGATACGTCGCGCCAGCCGGGCGCGGTCGACGGGACATCCAAGGAGAAAACGATGCGACATACGACAGGCACACGGGAAGAATGGCTGGCCGCGCGGCTGGACCTGCTGGAAGCCGAAAAGGCCTTGACGCGCCAGTCGGACGAACTGGCGCGGCGGCGCCAGGCGCTGCCCTGGGTGGTGGTCGACAAGGACTACCGCTTCGACATCGACCAGGGCCGCGCCTCGCTGGCCGACCTCTTCCAGGGACGCTCGCAACTGCTCGTCTATCACTTCATGTTCGGCCCCGACTACCAGGCCGGCTGTCCGTCCTGCTCGTCGATCGCCGACGGCTTCGACGGCTTCGCGGTCCACCTGGCCAATCACGACGTCATGCTCATGGCGGTCTCGCGCGCCCCGCTGGCCAGGCTGCGGGAATACAAGCAGCGCATGGGCTGGCGCTTCCCCTGGGCCTCGTCCCAGGACGCCGACTTCAACTTCGACTTCAGCGTCTCGCACACCGAAGCCCAGCAGTTCGAGCAAGGCATAGCCTACAACTACCGGCGCGAACCCGCCTGCGGGTGCCACCCGGCCCCCGCCGACAGCGGCCAGAGCCCCGAGGGCCGCCTGGCCGCGATGTGCAGCACCGACACGAACACCTACCTGCGCGAACGCCCCGGCATGAGCGCCTTCGCCATCCAGGACGGCACCGTCTATCACACCTACTCCACCTACGCGCGCGGCCTGGACGGGCTCTGGGGCATGTACCAGTGGCTGGACCGGGCGCCGTTGGGGCGCAACGAGCAGGGCGTGTGGTGGCGGCGGCGCGATGAGTACGGCAGGCGTTGAGCCGACAGCCGCGTCGCCCGCGCCGGCGGAACGGCGCGCCGGCCTGCGCTTTTTCGGCATGCTGGCACTGGCGATGGCCGCCGCCCTCCTCGCCTGGGCCACCGCCATGCGGATCATGGCCGGCATGGCCGTCCTGTGCGGGGACATGGCGATGTCCTGGCTACCCCCACCGGGCGGGACGTGGCTCGGCGTGCTGGCGGCCTTCCTGGGCATGTGGACGGCCATGGCGGTGGCGATGATGCTGCCTGCCGTCGCGCCCGCGCTGTGGCGCTATCGCCGCCGGCTGCATGCATCGGGCTCGCGCCGCGCGGACGGACTGGCCGCGACGGCCGCCCTGGGCTACTTCTGCACGTGGGCGCTGATCGGCCTGCTGGTGTTTCCGCTGGGCGCCATCGTGGCCGTGCTGGAGGCGCAGGCCCCCGCGCTGGCGCGCCTCGGTCCCGCGGCGGCGGGCCTGGCCGTCCTGGCGGGCGGCCTGTTCCAGCTCACCGCGTTCAAGGCCCGCTACCTGGCCGGTTGCCGCCTGGATGCCTGCGAGGCCATCCCGTGCGCGCGCCGCGGCGCGGCCTGGCGCCACGGACTGCGGCTGGGCCTGCGCTGCGGCGTGTCCTGCGCCGGCCTGACCGCCAGCCTGCTTGCCGTCGGCATGATGGACTGGCGGGCCATGGCGATCACCGCGGCGGCCACGGCGGGCGAACGCCTCGCGCCCGGCGGCCTGCGGGTGGCGCGCATCGCCGGGCTGGTCCTGGCCGCCGCCGGCATGTTCATGCTGGCGCGGGCGGCGCATTCGGCCTGAAGCACCAGAAAAAAACGGCGCCCCGAGGGGCGCCGTTTTTGCGGGGAACAGATGCCGCCCGGCTCAATCCAGCGTCAGGTTCAGGCGCTTGATCACCGCGCCCAGCGTCCGCTGTTCCTTCTTGATCAGCGCGGTCAGCTCGGCCGGGGTGGACGGCGCGGCGGTGAAGTACTGGGCGGTCAGCTGCTTCTGCACTTCCTCGCTCTTGATGATCTGCACCAGTTCCTTGTTCAGCCGGTCGACGATGGGCTGCGGCGTGCCGGCGGGCACCAGGATGGCTTGCCAGGAGATCACCTCGAAGTCGGGCACACCCTGCTCCGCCATGGTCGGCAGGTCGGGCAGCGCCGGGCTGCGCTTGGCGCTGGTCACGGCCAGGGCCTTGAGCTTGCCGTCGCGCACCTGCGGCATGGCGATGGCGGGCACCATGAAACCGGCCTGCACCTGGCCGCCCAGCATGGCGGTCACGACCTGCGGGAAGCCGGCGTACGGCACGTGCAGGATGTCCAGGTTCTCCTTGCCCTTGAGCAGTTCCATCGCCAGGTGGGCGGAGCTGCCGGCGCCGACGGTGCCGAAGTTCAGCTTGCCGGGCTCTTTCTTCACCAGCGAGGTGAAGGCGCCGACCGAGTCGACGTTCAGCGAGGGCGGCACGACCAGCACGTTGGGGCTGGTGGCGACCAGCGTGACGGGCGCGAGGTCCTTCAGCGGGTCGTAGTTGAGCTTGGAGTAGAGCGCGGGGGCGGTGGCCAGCGGTCCGTTGATGGTGAACAGCATGGTGTAGCCGTCCGGCGTGGCATGGGCCACCGTGCCGGTACCGATGTTGCCGCCAGCGCCGGGCTTGTTGTCGATCACGATCGCCTGGCCGAGCTGCTTGGCGAGCGGCTGCGAGATCACGCGCGCGATGATGTCGGGCGACGAGCCGGCCGGGAACGGCACGACCAGCTTGATGGGCCGGCTGGGCCAGTCATGCTGGGCGAAGGCGGGGGTGGCGGCCATGAGGCCGGCGGCCACGGCCGCGCCCAGAAGGCCGCGGCGCAGGGCCGACGCGGAAGAAGCGGAAGAATGCATGGATATCTCCGTTATTTGGTGTTGGACTGGCGGGCGGGGCTGCTTCAGACCGCGTCGCTGTTCTTGACCCATCGGCCCACATGTACCGGCTGCGCGCTGGCCAGGCGGTCCAGCAGGCGGTCGATATCCGTGTCGACGATCAGCGCCTCGAGATGCACCGCGCGCACGAAACCCTGTTCATGGGCATGGCGAGCGAAGGCAAGCAAGGCATCGTAATAGCCGTTGGCGTTGAGCAACCCCACCGGCTTGGAGTGGTAGCCGATCTGTTGCCAGGTCAGCACCTCGAAAAGTTCGTCCAGCGTGCCGAAACCGCCGGGCAGCGCGACGAAGGCGTCCGAGAGTTCGACCATGCGGGCCTTGCGGGCATGCATGGTCGGCACGACGTACATGTCGGTCAGGCCCTTGTGGCCGACCTCTTTTTCCCACAGCCGTTCGGGGATGACGCCGGTCACCTGCCCGCCCGCCTCGAGCGCGGCATTGGCCACGTGCCCCATCAGCCCGACACTGCCGCCGCCATATACCAGCCGCATTCCCCGCCCCGCCACCGCGCGCCCGAAGTCGCGCGCCACGTCGGCAAAGAAAGGATCGTTCCCGGCACTGGCGCCGCAATACACACAAACCGCATCCATCTAAATTCCCTCGACTTTTGGATCCCTGGCCAGCAGGCGCGACACTGCCTGCGCCGGCGGCACGCGGTCGAACAGCACCGCGCAGACGGCCTCGGTGATCGGCATCTCGACCCCGCGGCGGCGAGCCAGGTCGCGCACGGCCGGCGCGCAGCGCACGCCCTCGGCCACCTGGGTCATGTCGCCCAGGATCTCGTCCAGCGACCGGCCGCGGCCGATCTCCAGGCCGACGTGGCGGTTGCGGGACAGGTCCCCGGTGGCGGTCAGGATCAGGTCGCCCAGTCCGGTCAGGCCGGAGAAGGTGTCTGCCTGCGCGCCCAGGGCCACGCCCAGGCGCGTCATCTCGGCCAGGCCGCGGGTGATGAGGGCGGCACGGGCGTTGGCGCCCATGCCCAGGCCATCGCCGATGCCGCAGGCGATGGCCATGATGTTCTTGACGGCCCCCCCCACCTCGACGCCGACGATGTCCTCGCTGCCGTAGACGCGGATCGCGCCGCCGTGCAGCGCATCGGTGACGCGGCCGCGCAGTTCCGCGCTGGCGCTGGCGATGGTCAGCGCCACCGGCAGGCCCCGCGCCACTTCCTTGGCGAAAGACGGCCCCGACAGGACACCGGTGGACAGCCCCGCCGCACCGGCGAACGCGGCCTCGGCGATGGCGTGCGGCAGGCGGCCGGTGTCCGCGTCCAGGCCCTTGCAGGTCCAGGCCACCGCCAGGTCGTTCAGGCCGTGGCGGGCCACGCCCGCCGCCACCTCGCGGCAGGCCTGCTCCATGCCGGCCACCGGCACGCCCAGGATCAGCAGCGGGCGCGGGGCGCCGCGCAGGTGCTCGAACAGGTCATCGAGGTCGCTGGTGCAGCGCAGGTCCTGCGGCAGCGCGACCCCGGGCAGGTAGTCGGCGTTCTCGTGGGTATCGGCGATGCGGCGCGCCAGCTCGGGCCGGCGGGCCCACAGCATGGTGGCATGGCCCCGGGCGCAGGCGGCGGCCAGGGCCGTGCCCCAGCTGCCCGCCCCCAGGACGGCGACGCGCAGGCCCGGCGCCATGTCCGCCACGGTGCTGGCGCCGCTCAGTGCTTGGTGCCCGGCGGCAGGATCAGGCCGGCGTCGTTGCCGGCCTGGGCCACCTGCTGCTCGGCGGCGGCCTGGGCCACGCGCTGCTCGTAGATGGCCTGGAAGTTGACCTCGGCCAGGTGCAGCGGGGCCATCGACGCGCGGGTGATGGCGTCGGCGATGTTGCTGCGCAGGTAGGGGTAGATGATGCCGGGGCAGGCGATGCCCAGGATGGGGTCGAGCTGTTCCAGGGGGATGTTGGCCAGTTCGAAGATGCCGGACTGCTTGCCTTCGACCAGGTACAGGACCTTGTCGCCGACCTTGGTGGTCACGGTGGCGGTCACGGTCACTTCGAAGACGGTCTCGGCCAGCGCCTGGGCGCCGACGTCGATGGCGACCTCGACCCCGGGCTGCTCGGTTTCCAGGAAGATCTGGGGCGCGTTGGGCAACTCCAGCGACAGGTCTTTCAGGTAGACGCGCTGGATGTTGAACACGGGGGCTTGCTGCTCTTGATTGTCGGACATGGGAGAAAGTCTGGAAACGGAAAGCCTGCTGGCTGAACCCGGCCCCCGGTACGCGCGGGGCCGAAACGTATGCACCAAAAGAACATGCCGGGGACACGCCCCGGCCACAACGAAATCAATGGTCCTGCTTCGCCGGGCCGGCAAGCAGCGGTTGCAGCCCGCCCGCGCGGTCGAGCGCGGCGAGTTCGTCGAAACCGCCCACGTGCGTATCGCCGATGTAGATCTGCGGCACCGTGCGCCGGCCGGTACGCTCGATCATCTCGGCCCGGCGCTCGGGCTCGGCGTCGATGCGCACCTTCTCGATCTCCTGCACGCCGCGCTGCTTGAGCAGCATCTCGGCGCGCATGCAAAAGGGGCAATACCCCGTCGAATACATCAGGACTTTCTGCATGGCGCTATCCCTTCGCAATGGGCATGCCCGCCTGCACCCAGCCGGACAGGCCGCCCGACAGGCTGCTGACTTCGGCGAAGCCCTGGGCCTTGAACTGAGCCACCGCCTTGGCCGCGTCGCGGCCGTTGCTGCCCACCAGGATGAGCGGCTTGTTCTTGGGCAGGCCGGCCGCCTTCTGCGCCAGGTCGGCCAGCGGCACGCTGCGCGACTGGGCGATGTGGCCAGCCGAGAAGTCGGCCGCCGGGCGCACATCGACGAACACCGCCTGGCGCTGGTTCGCCGCGGCCGTGGCCTCGGCCGCGCTCATGGCGCCGCCGGACTGGCCGCCGCGCAGCGATTGCCACAGCAGCAGGCCGCCCGAGACGAGAGCCAATGCGATCAGGAGAATGTTGTCGAGGATGAATTTCACGAGCGGACCCTGGGAAACCTGGTGAGAGGAACACACGTGCCGCCGGCCGGACAGCCTGGCGTTACGCGCGCTTACGAATTCGCAAAACGGCGGGAAAACCACATGATCCGCCGGTTTTTTGCCATTGCGGCGGCCCGATTCCGGTCCCACGGCAAAGACAATGCCGCAGGATTATAAAATGTCGGGATAGGCAGCCGTTTTTTCAACGGGCTGCCGTCCGTCCCCGCCGTTTTCCGGGCGGGCAGCCGAATTGTATTCAACCTTTACGCGCAGCGCCCCTGCGCTCCTGGGACATGGTCAAACTCGTACTGATGCGTCACGGCGAAAGCCAATGGAACCTTGAAAACCGCTTCACCGGCTGGACCGACGTCGACCTGACGGACAAAGGCCGCGAAGAGGCCCGCAAGGCGGGCGAACTGCTCAAGCAGGAAGGCTACGATTTCGACCTCGCCTACACCTCGGTCCTGCGCCGCGCGATCCGCACCCTGTGGATCGCCCTGGACGCCATGGATCACATGTACTTGCCGATCGAGCACAGCTGGCGCCTGAACGAGCGCCACTACGGCGCCCTGCAGGGCCTGAACAAGGCCGAGACCGCCGCCCGGTTCGGCGAAGAGCAGGTCCTGGTGTGGCGCCGCGCCTACGCCATCCCGCCCAATCCCCTGGCGGCCGACGACGAGCGCCATCCGCGCTTCGACCCCCGCTACGCCGGCCTGGCCGCCAGCGAGCTGCCGGCCACCGAGTGCCTGAAGGACACCGTGGCCCGGGTCGTTCCCTACTGGAACGAAACCATCGCGCCCTCGCTGAAGGCCGGCAAGCGCGTGCTGATCGCCGCCCACGGCAACAGCCTGCGCGCGCTGATCAAGCACCTGGACGGCATTTCCGACGACGACATCGTGGGCCTGAACATCCCCACGGCCCAGCCGCTGGTCTACGAACTCGACGACGACCTCAAGCCCATCCGCCACTACTACCTGGGCAACGCGGACGAGATCGCCGCGGCCATGGCCGCCGTGGCCGCGCAAGGAAAGGCCAAGGCCAAGTGAAACGGCTCGCGG
Organism: Pigmentiphaga sp. H8; assembly: GCF_003854895.1. NCBI lineage: Bacteria > Pseudomonadati > Pseudomonadota > Betaproteobacteria > Burkholderiales > Alcaligenaceae > Pigmentiphaga > Pigmentiphaga sp. H8. The sequence continues at coordinate 5,335,412 of NZ_CP033966.1, forward strand.
CGATACTGCTGATCGCGCTGTCCGCGGCGTCGGGCTGGCCGCTTGCCGCGGCCGCCGCCGACGCGGGCAAGGCGTCCTCCGACCCGGCCGCCGTGGCGCGCGAGCGCGAAGCCCTGCGCAAGCGGCTGGAGGCGCTCAAGAAGGACATCGCCGAGGGCGAGGAAGAACACGCCGACGCCGCCGACGCCTTGAAGGAGTCGGAACAGACCATCTCCAAGGTCAACCGCCGGCTGGTCGAGCTGAGCAACGCCCAGCGCCGCGCCAACGCCGAGCTGGAGCGCCAGAAGCAGGCCATCGCCGAGAAGGAAAAGAACCTGGCCCAGCGCCAGGCGCACCTGGCCGACCTGCTACGCCGTCAGTACGCGGTGGGCGGGCTCACGCCCTGGGGCGCGCTGCTGTCGGGCGACGACCCGCAGCGGCTCAACCGCAATCTGGCCTACCTGGGCTACATCGCCCAGGCCCGGGCCACCACCGTGACCGAACTGCAGGGCGAGCTGGACGAGCTGGCCCAGTTGCGCGCCCAGGCCGACACCAAGCGCGGCGAGCTCGAACAACTGGCTTCCGAGGAAAACAACCAGCGCCAGGAACTGCTCAAGCAGTCCGACCAGCGCCGCAAGGTACTGGCCGACATCTCGTCCAAGCTGAGCAGCCAGCGCCGCCAGGCCGCCAGCCTGGCGCGCGACGAGCGGCGCCTGTCGCGCGTGATCGAGGACCTGACCCGCATGCTGGCCAAACGCGCCGAGGAAGCCCGCCGCAAGGCCGAGCAGGCGCGCAAGGCGGAACTCGCCCGCCGGGCCGAGGAGGCCGCCAGGCGCGCCGCCGCCCAGCGCGCCGCCGAACAGGCCGCGCGCGAAGCGGGCAAGCCTCCCCCGCCGCCGCCACCCGAGCCGCCGCCGGAGCGGGCCGTCGCACGCAACGACACCCTGCCCGACGCCTCGCTGTCCGGCCAGTTCGAAAAGCTGCGCGGCCGCCTGCGCCTGCCCGTGCGGGGCGACATCGTCGGCCGCTTCGGCGCCGCCCGCGGCGAGGGCGGCACCTGGAAGGGCGTCTTCATCCGCGCCAGCGAAGGCACCGAGGTGCGGGCCGTGGCAGCCGGCAAGGTGGTCTTCGCGGACTGGCTGCGGGGCTTCGGCAACCTCCTGATCATCGACCACGGCAGCCAGTACCTGTCGATTTACGGCAACAACCAGTCGGTGCTTCGCCACGTCGGCGACGACGTCAAGAGCGGCGACATCGTGGCCAACGTGGGCGCCACCGGAGGACAGGCAGAATCGGGCCTATACTTTGAACTGCGGCACAAAGGCGCGCCGTTCGACCCGCTGCGGTGGGCCTCGTTGCGCTGACCCCCCTACCCGGATATCCTGATTGCACGCGCATTTGCGCGCCTTCCCCAGCACATTCAACCTATCGACGAGAACCCGCGAGGCCCCTGGGATGTCAAACGTTGGACGTCCCCAACCGGGGCCCGGAGGAATACATGGGCAGCAAGAGTAAAGTTCGCAGTATCGGCCTGGTCAGCTTGGGCGTGGTCGCCGGCGTCCTGGTCAGCCTGGGCATCACCGCCGTGGCCCAACGGGAAACCCGCGGCCCCTTGCCGCTGGAAGAACTCCGGCAGTTCTCGAATGTCTTCGCCACCATCAAGAACAACTACGTCGAGCCGGTCGAGGACAAGAAGCTGATCGACGGCGCCATCGCCGGCATGCTGTCCGACCTCGACCCCCACTCGGCCTACCTGGACGCCGATGCCTACCGCGAAATGCAGACCGCCACGCAAGGCGAGTTCGGCGGCCTGGGCATCGAGGTCGGCACCGAGGACGGCTTCGTCAAGGTCATCTCGCCCATCGAGGACACCCCCGCCGCGCGCGCGGGCGTCAAGGCGGGCGACCTCATCATCAAGATCGACGACAAGTCCACCAAGGGCCTGCTGCTGAACGACGCGGTCAAGCTGATGCGCGGCAAGCCCAAGACCTCGATCACCCTGACGCTGGTGCGCAAGAACGAGGCGCAGCCCATCGTCGTCAAGATCGAGCGCGACATCATCAAGGTCCAGAGCGTGCGCAGCAAGACGCTGGACGGCAATACCGCCTACGTGCGGATCGCCCAGTTCCAGGAACAGACGGGCGCCGACCTCGCCACGCACCTCGAACGCCTGGGCAAGAGCGGCGTGCCGAAGGCGCTGGTGCTGGATCTGCGCAACGACCCGGGCGGCCTGCTGCACAGCGCGATCGCGGTCTCGGCCGCCTTCCTGCCGCAGAACACCCTGGTGGTCTCCACCGACGGCCGCACCGCCGACGCCAAGCGCAAGTACCAGACCAACCCGGCCGACTACCTGCGCAGCAGCGACGACTACATCAAGCGCCTGCCGGCCTGGACCAAGACCGTGCCCATGGTGGTGCTGGTGAACGCCGGCTCGGCCTCGGCCTCGGAAATCGTGGCCGGCGCGCTGCAGGACCAGAAGCGCGCGCGGGTGCTGGGCGCCCAGACCTTCGGCAAGGGCTCGGTGCAGGTCATCCTGCCGATTTCGCGCGATTCGGCCATCAAGCTGACCACCTCGCGCTACTACACGCCCAACGGACGCTCCATCCAGGCCAAGGGCATCGTGCCCGACTACCCGGTCACCGATACGCCCGAGGGCGATCTGTACGAGCGGCCGCGCGAAGCCGACCTGGCCAAGCACCTGCTGAACGACAAGGATCCCAACGGCGAGATCAAGTCGGCGGCGCAGGATCCGGCCAAGGCCGCCGAGCGCAAGGCCATCAAGCCGATCGAATTCGGCAGCGCCGACGATTTCCAGCTCGCGCAGGCGATGAACCTGCTGGCCGGCAAGCCGGTGCAACTGGCCAAGGCGGAAGACGTGGCCAAGGCCGCCGCCGAACTGGCCGAGCGCAACAAGACCCCCGCCGAAAAGGCCAAGGACGCCACGAAGGACGAGAAGCCCGCCGCGCCCGTCCCCGCGCCGCCCGAGCAACCCGTTCCCGCGCCGGCCAAGTGAACGACGAGCAGCTACTGCGCTATTCGCGGCATGTGCTGCTGGACGAAATCGGCATCGAAGGGCAGCAGCGCCTCCTGGAGGCGCGTGCCCTGATCGTCGGGGCGGGCGGCCTGGGGTCGCCCGCCGCCTTCTACCTGGCCTCGGCGGGCGTGGGCAATCTGGTGCTGGCCGACGACGACACCGTCGACCTGACCAACCTGCAACGCCAGATCCTGCACACCACCGACCGCGTGGGCCGCTACAAGGCGGAGTCCGGCAAGCAGACGCTGGCCGCCATCAACCCCGAGGTCGCCGTCCACGCCCTGACCCAGCGGCTGATGGACGAGGCGCTTGACGCCCAGGTGGCCGCCGTCGACATCGTGCTGGACTGCACCGACAACTTCGCGACCCGCCACGCCATCAACCGCGCCTGTGTCCGGCACCGCAAGCCGCTGGTATCGGGCGCGGCCATCCGGTTCGACGGCCAGGTCGGCGTGTTCGACCTGCGGCGGGACGACGCGCCGTGCTATCACTGCCTGTTTCCCGATGGCGAGGACGTGGACGAAGTCAATTGCGCCACCATGGGCGTATTCGCGCCGCTGGTGGGCATCGTCGGCTCGACCGAGGCGGCCGAGGCGATCAAGCTGGTGGCGGGCATCGGCACCAGCCTGTCGGGGCGCCTGCTGATGCTGGACGCGCTGGCGATGAAGTGGCACGAAGTGCGGGTGGGCCGGGACGCGGGCTGCCCGGTATGCGGCCAGCGTCCCGGGAGGTCCCCATGAAAATCAAGCACATCGCGCTGGTCGTCCCCGATCTCGAGGCCGCCGCCACCTTCTACGAAACCGCCTTCGACATGAAGCGCGTCGGGCGCGACGACCTGGAAATGGGCTCGGGCATCTACCTGTCGGACGGCAGCACCAACCTGGCGCTGCTGCAGTACAAGGAAGGCCATCCGCTGGCGCCGTCCAGCGGTTTTGCCGGCGTGCACCACTTCGGCTTCCAGGTCGACGACCTGGCCGAGGCCGAGCGCCGGATCGAGGCTGCGGGCGGCAAGTTCTTCTTTTCGCTTGGCAACGATCCGGAAAAGAAGAACTTCGAGAAGAAGTTCAAGGACCCCTTCGGCGTGGTGTTCGACATCTCGAAAAGCGGCTGGGAAGGCACCAGCCGCGACTGACCGCCGGGCAGCGGCGATCAGGCCAGCATGATCTGGATCTGCACGTCCAGGAACTCCGACGGCGACTTCTTCCAGCCGCTCTTGGCATAGCGCTGCCAGCGCCCCAGGATGAAATGCAGGATCAGGCTGGCGCGCGCGTGGATGTCGTCGGTGGGAGGCAGCTCGTTCAAGGCCAGCGCGTTGCGCAGGCACTGCCGCAGCGAGGCCTCGATGCGGTCCAGGAACTGGTTCATGCGTTCCTGCAGCCGCTCGTCCTCGGACACCAGCGCATCGCCGATCAGCACCCGCGTCATGCCCTTGTTGCGCTCGGCGAAGGTCAGCAGCATCAGGATCGCCTTGCGCGCCTGGGCGAGGCCGCTGGTCTCGGATTCGGAAATGACGTTGAACAGGCCGAACACCGAGGTCTCGATGAACTCGATCAGGCCCTCGAACATCTGGGCCTTGCTGGCGAAATGCCGGTACAGCGCGGCTTCGGAAACCTGGAGACGCGCGGCCAGCGCCGCGGTGGTGATGCGTTCGCCCTTGGGGTGCTCGAGCATCTCGGCCAGCATCTGAAGGATCTGGGTCTTGCGCTCGCCCGTCTTGCTAGAGGCCATGTCGCGGTGGGTTTCCGTGCAAAGGAGGAAAAATCGCCCGCTTCGAAGAGCCGACTCCAGCGGAAACGGCTAGCTGCGGCGCAGGGCGCGACGCTGTAACAACAAGTGACTGACGGAGTTTACTTGAAGGTCGATGAAAAGCGGACGTCCTCGATGCGTCTTGGCGAACGGCGTGCCCGGATGCCGCACGTAGACCGTGCGCATGCCGGCCTTGCGGGCACCGCGCAGGTTGGCGGACGTGTCCTCGACCAGCACGGAATTGTTAGCGCTTACTCCCTCCATCGCCATGACATGGCGCATCAGAGCCGGTGAAGGCTTGACCCGGAATTCGCCGTGGAACCGCATGTCCTCGACCGCCCAGAGACTGTCGAAGCAGTGCAGGATGCCCAGGTGGCGGAGAATGGTGCGGGCGTAATTATGTGGCGCGTTCGTCAACAGGATCTTGCGTCCGGGCAGCCGTGACAACCGGTTACGCAAATCCTTGTCGGCGCGCACCAGCGGACGGATGTCGAAGCTGTGGCTGCGGTGCAGGAACTCCGCCGGCGACACGCCGTGGTGCCGGACCATGCCGATCAGCGTCGCGCCATAGCGCTGCCAATAGCGCTTGCGCAGCACATGGGCCTCTTCCTCGGACACGTTCAGCGTCTCCATGACCGCCTGGGTCATGGACAAATCGATGTGCGAGAAAATGGCGTGCGAGGCATCGTGCAGCGTGTTGTCCAGGTCGAAGAACCAGACCGGCTGCCCCTTCCCCGCTCCCACCGGCCGCCGCGTCACCCGCACCCGGCTCAGCGGCCGCCGCACCTGCCGCCGCGGCGCCGACGCCACCGAAGGCACGCCGGTCACCGCCGCCGCCACTTCACTTAGGTAGAGGTCCCCCCCTACGCGCTGCGCGCGCCCCCCAGGGGGCGATGCGAGCGGACCGGCGAAGCCGGATCCGCCGCATCCTGGGTCCGAAGAAAATGATGCGGGAGCTTGCGGGGAAATATCCTGACTCATGAACGAAAACTACCCTCGACCAACCGATGAGTTGCCAGGGCACAGCGGATCCGGCTCTGCCGGTCCGCCAGTGCCGCCCCCTGGGGGGCGCGCGTAAGCGCGTACGGGGGGGCCTTCTACTAGTGGCTTTTGATCATGGTTCCCACGCCTTGCGCGGTCAGGATTTCCAGCAGCAGACAGTGTTCGACGCGGCCGTCGACGATGTGCACGGAATTCACGCCGCTCTTGGCGGCTTCCAGGGCCGACGAGATCTTGGGCAGCATGCCGCCCGAGATGGTGCCGTCGGCGAACAGCTCGTCGATCTTGCTGGCGGTCAGGCCGGTCAGCAGGTTGCCGTTCTTGTCCAGCACGCCCGGGGTGTTGGTCATCATGATCAGCTTCTCGGCGTGCAATACCTCGGCGATCTTGCCGGCCACCAGGTCGGCGTTGATGTTGTAGGCCATGCCGTCCTCGCCGAAGCCGATGGGCGAGATGACAGGAATGAACTGGTCGTCCTGCAGGGCCTTCACCACCGACGGATCGACCGACGCGATCTCGCCCACGAAGCCAAGGTCCAGCTGCGCGCCGGGGTTGTTCTTGTCCGGCATCAGCATCTTGCGGGCGCGGATCAGGCCGCCGTCCTTGCCGGTCAGGCCCACGGCCTTGCCGCCGAACTCGTTGATCATCATCACGATGTCCTGCTGGACCTGGCCGCCCAGCACCCACTCCACCACTTCCATGGTCTCGGCGTCGGTCACGCGCATGCCCTGCACGAAGGTGCCCTGCTTGCCGACGCGCTTGAGCGCATCGTCGATCTGCGGGCCGCCGCCGTGCACCACGATGGGATTGAGGCCCACCAGCTTGAGCAGCACCACGTCATGCGCGAAGCTGCGCTGCAGGCGCTCTTCCGTCATGGCGTTGCCGCCGTACTTGACCACGATCGTCTTGCCATGGAAACGGCGGATGTACGGCAGGGCTTCGGCCAGCACGCCGGCCTTGATCCGTGGCGTGAGCGTAGCCAGCGGCCCGTGTTCGGAAGACGAGGAATCTGCTTGGTTGGTGTCGGTCATGGCGGCGCGCCTGAGGGAAGGAATGGCAAACAGGCTCAATTGTAGCCACTGCGCCCGCCGGATTCCGTCCACAGGATATCCCGCCGTTATCCCGGGCTTGTCCCGGCCTTTTCCCCAGGCTTGTCCGCAGGGCTGTCCACGGCTTTCCCACAGGGTTCCACACAGCTTTTCCACATGGCTGCCCCCGGTTGTCCACCTGATTTCCCCAGGAAACCCACAGCTTGCCCACAGCCTTTCCACACCGTTGCCCACAAGTTTTCCACATGGGTTTCCAACGGCTTTCCACAGCCTTGTCCCCAGGGTTTTCCACCGCAGCCGGCACGGCTTGAAATACCGGCTAACGGCCGTATTTACCTTGACATGATGGCAAGGTCTAGAATCCGCTCCATCTGCCAAGGAGATTGCCATGCAAGCGCTGAACATAGGACAGGCTTCCGACGCCTCGGGCGTTTCGGCCAAGATGATCCGGCATTACGAATCCATAGGACTGATACCGCCCGCCCACCGCACCGAGTCCGGCTATCGGCTCTACGGCGAAAGCGACGTCCATATGCTGCAGTTCATCCGCAACGCGCGCGACCTGGGCTTTTCCATTCCCCAGATCGGGACGCTGCTGGAATTGTGGAACGACCGCGGCCGCCCCAGCGCCGAGGTCAAGCGCCTGGCCTGCGCGCACATCGATGAACTGGACGAGAAGATCCGCGGTCTACAAGCCATGAAGGCCACGCTGGAGCAGCTAGCCTCCCATTGCCACGGCGACCACCGTCCGGAGTGCCCCATCCTGAGCGGCCTAGCCACCCCCGGCATGGGCACGCGCGGCCTGGCCGAGCACACCTGCAACGGATGAAACCAATCCCCATGCCCGGGCGGCGCGCTGGTGGACCCTGTTAGCATTTCAGGTATCGGCGGCCAGCCCGCCGCGTCTATCGCCAGAAGGAGAACGCAGTGAAACGTCTACTCGCCCTGATCGCCACGGTCGCCGCCCTCGCGCTGACCGCGGGCGCCGCGCTTGCGCAGGCGCTCAATGCCGAAGGCGAGGTGCGCCGCATCGACGCGGCGAACGGCAAGGTCACCCTCAAGCACGGCCCCATTTCGAACCTTCAGCTGCCGGCCATGACGCTGGTCTTCAAGGTGGCGGACCCCTCGATGCTGAACCAGATCAAGGCCGGCGACAACGTGCGCTTCGCCGCCGACAAGATCAACGGCCAGTACACGATCACGGCCATCCAGCCGAAGTAAGGCCTACAGCACGTAGCGCGCCAGGTCCTGGTGCGCCGCGGCCTCTTCCAGCTGCCGGTTGACGTATTCGGTGTCGATGCGCACCACTTCCCCGCTCTTGCGGGTCGCATCGAACGACAGCTCTTCCAGCAGCTTTTCCATCACCGTGTACAGCCGGCGCGCGCCGATGTTCTCGGTCTTCTCGTTCACCGCGAAGGCCAATTCGGCCAGGCGCTCGATGCCCTCGTCGGTGAACTCCAGCCTGACGCCTTCGGTCTCGAGCAGCGCCGTATATTGCTTGACCAGCGAGGCGTCGGTCTCGGACAGGATGCGCACGAAATCCTTGGCCGACAGCGAATCGAGCTCGACCCGGATCGGGAAGCGCCCTTGCAACTCGGGGATCAGGTCCGACGGCCGCGACAGGTGGAAGGCCCCCGACGCGATGAACAGGATGTGATCGGTGCGCACCATGCCGTACTTGGTGTTGACGGTCGTGCCCTCGACCAGCGGCAGCAGGTCGCGCTGCACACCCTGGCGCGAGACGTCCGAGCCGCTGGTTTCCTGGCGGGTGGCGATCTTGTCGACTTCGTCCAGGAACACGATGCCGTTCTGCTCGACGCTGGCCAGCGCCTTGGTACGCAGCTCTTCCTCGTTCACGCGGCGGCCCGCTTCCTCGTCCACCAGCAGCTTGAAGGCTTCCTTGATGCTCAGCTTGCGGACCTTTTTCTTGCCCTGGGCCATGCCGGCGAACATGCCGCGGATCTGCTCGGTCATTTCCTCCATGCCCGGCGGCGACATGATCTCCATCTGCGGCACGGACTGGGCCACTTCGATCTCGATCTCCTTGTCGTCCAGCTGCCCTTCGCGCAGGCGCTTGCGGAAAGTCTGGCGCGCGGCATTGTCGTCACGCTGGGGATTGCCCATCGCGTCGCGCGCGGGCGGGACCAGCACGTCCAGGATGCGGTCCTCGGCGGCGTCCTCGGCCTGCGTGCGCACCCGGCGCATCTCCGCCTCGCGCACCTGCTTGACGGCCACCTCGGCCAGGTCGCGGATGATGGTGTCGACGTCGCGGCCCACGTAGCCCACCTCGGTGAACTTGGTAGCCTCGACCTTCACGAAGGGCGCATCGGCCAGCTTGGCCAGGCGGCGCGCGATTTCGGTCTTGCCCACGCCCGTCGGCCCTATCATCAGGATGTTCTTGGGATGGATCTCGTGGCGCAGCGGCTCGGCCACCTGCTGGCGGCGCCAGCGGTTGCGCAGCGCAATGGCCACTGAACGCTTGGCGCGGTCCTGGCCGACGATGTACTTGTCCAGTTCGGAGACGATCTCACCGGGGGTCATCATGTTCATTCCAGTACCTCGACGGTGTGATGCTGGTTGGTGTAAATGCAGAGATCGCCCGCGATCGACAGCGACTTCCTGACGATGTCCTCGGGCGCCATGTCGGTGTTCTGCAGCAGCGCCAGACCGGCGGACTGCGCATAGGCGCCGCCCGAGCCGATGGCCGCCAGGCCGTGCTCGGGTTCCAGCACGTCGCCGTTGCCGGTCAGCACCAGCGTCGATTCCCGGTCGGCCACGATCAGCATGGCTTCCAGCCGGCGCAGCACGCGGTCGGTACGCCAGTCACGCGTCAGGTCCACCGCCGCGCGCAGCAGGTGGCCCTGGTGTTTTTCCAGCTTGCCCTCGAAACGCTCGATCAGCGTGAAGGCATCGGCCGTGGCGCCGGCGAAACCCGCCAGCACCGAATCCTTGTACAGGCGGCGCACCTTGCGGGCGCTGCCCTTCATGACGATGTTTCCCAGGGTGACCTGCCCGTCGCCGCCCAGGGCAACGCGGTTGCCGCGGCGCACGCTGATGATGGTCGTGCCGTGGAATTGTTCCATTTGCTCTTCCTGATGGGCCCGTGGCCCCGCGCTGGCGCGCCGGGCCGACGAGCGAAAACGACTGCTACGGTAGGTGGGGGCGCGAAAGTCCCGATTCAAGGCCGACCGGGCAAAAAAACGGCGCCAGAGGCGCCGTTCATACGGATCGCGCGGACGATCGCGTCAGTCGCCGTACAGCTTCTGCCGCAGTTCGCGGCGTTGCTGCGCCTCCAGCGACAGCGTGGCCGTGGGCCGCGCCAGCAACCGGGCGACGCCGATGGGCTCGCCGGTTTCCTCGCACCAGCCGTACTCGCCCGACTCGATGCGGCCCAGGGCCTGCTGGACCTTCTTCAGCAGCTTGCGCTCGCGGTCGCGGGTGCGCAGTTCCAGCGCATGCTCTTCCTCGATCGTGGCGCGATCGGCTGGATCCGGCACGAAAGGCGTCTCGCGCAGGTGCTCGGTGGTTTCACCGGCGTTCTGCAGCAGCTCGCGTTCGATTTCCTGGAGCCGGCTCTTGAAAAAGGCAAGCTGCGCTTCGTTCATATAGTCGGCCTCGGGCATGGCCAACAACTCTTTTTCAGAGAGCACGGCCTCGGCCGGCTTGGTCATCACGTTTTCCAACGCGTCCTCCTGAGTGACTTTTAAGGTTTTGCTCGACGCTTTCGTTGCCATGAAAATGCTCCGCGCGAATCAATAAGGCTTTCCAATTCCCACACAGCACCGCATATTCCAATCGCTCCCGGCAAGCCGGGTAATTTCCAGGATGCGGTGGATCCGGCTTTGCCGGTCCACCCGCATCGCCCCCTGGGGGGCGCGCGCAAGCGCGTAGGGGGGGGCCTCTACTCCACCAGACATTGCTCCAGGCCGTGCATGAAGACATCGCGGGGCAGGTTGCGGCCGATGAAGACCAGTTTGCTGCCGCGTTTTTCGCCCGGCGCCCAGGCCCGGCCGGCATCGGCGCCCATCAGCATGTGCACGCCCTGGAACAGCATCCGGCGGTTCACGCCACTCATGTACAGAATACCCTTGTACCTCAATAAATCGGTTCCGTACACCTGCACCACGCCACCCAGGAATTCCTCCAGGCGCATGGGGTCGAACGGCTTGTCCGACTTGAACACGAAGGCGCCGATGGCGTCGTCGTGATGGTGGTGGTGATGGCCGTGCGCATGATGATGGCCGGGGTCGTTGCAGCCGTCGACCGCGCACTGCTCGCCATGTTCGTGACCGTGGTCGTGGCCATGATCGTGCCCGTGATCATGGTCATGGCCGTGGTCATGCGCCGCGGCATCGGGATGTTCGTCGGCCAGGAACTCCGGATCGATGTCCAGGATGGCGTTCAGGTTGAAGCCATTGATGTCCAGGATTTCCTTCAGGTCGACTTCGCCGAAGTTGACCGGCGTGATCGTGGCGCGCGGGTTGATGTGGACCAGGCGCGAACGCAGGGCCTGGTAGTCGGCGTCGTCGACCAGGTCCACCTTGGAAACCAGCAGGCGGTCGGCGAAGCCCACCTGGTTGAGCGCCTCGGGCTGCTCGTCCAGCGTCTGCATGCCGTGCTTGGCGTCCACCACGGTGATGACGGCATCCAGCCTGAAGTAGCTGGCCACCTCGTCTTCCATGAAGAAGGTCTGGCACACCGGGCCGGGGTTGGCCATGCCGGTGGTCTCGATGATGACCCGCTCGTACTTCAGCGCGCCGGCGCGCTGCTTGTCCTTCAGGTCGATCAGGATGCGCACCAGATCGCCACGCACGGTGCAGCACACGCAGCCGTTGTTCATCTCGATGATCTGTTCGTCGCGGTCCTGGATCAGGAGATCGTTGTCCACGCCTTCGGGCCCGAACTCGTTCTCGATCACCGCGATCCGGCGGCCATGGTGCTCAGTCAGAATCCGGTTGAGCAGCGTGGTCTTGCCCGCGCCCAGGAACCCCGTCAGGACAGTGACCGGAATCTGCTTCGGTGTTTTGTCCGCAGCCTTCATCTATACAGCTCCTTGCACATGCGTCCAGGGACGCGTCAATGCGTTTTGCGTTCGTCGCCGGCTTCGCGGCCGGCCTGGACGCAGGCGGGACAGCGCCCGCGCACGACCATTTCCACATCGCGCCCTTCGAAACCGTCGGGCAGGCGATCGAGATTCTGCTGGATACCCACCGGTGCATCGATACAGAACATGCGCCGGCAGACATCGCATTGAAAGTGCCCATGCGGCTCGCCGTGGTGGTGATGCGCGTGGGGCGTTCCCGCATCGTCGCCGGGCCGGGCGACGCTGAAGCGCCAGACGCGGTCTTCCCCGGCGATGCGGTGCGCGAGGCCGGTCTGCACCAGCCACTCCAGCACGCGGTACACGGTGACCCGGTCGACCGACACCGACGACCCGATGCGGTCGAACAGTTCCTGGTGCGACAGCGCGCTCGCCACCTCCATCAGGGTCGCCAAGACATGCACCCGGGTTGCGGTGACTCGTGCGCCTTGGGCACGTATCGCCTCGCGGGCCAGATCCTCCACGCGTCGCTCCTTCCGTTCGGCCCGCCAAGCGGGGCCGGATTACAGCACAAGCCGCTTTGCCAGGGCAAACCCGGACTAACCCCCGGTCCGCCCTGCGGCGCAAACTGCTTCTCCCCCGGGGAAACCGCCCCAGGCAAAAAGCACCGGACGGTGTACCACGAATCGCCGCCGGCAGAGGCGAGATATGGGGGCGCTTTGGGGGAATTCAAGCCTTTCGGCCGATTTTGGTAACCGTTTGCGACGAAAGCGGACGAATACGCCCTAGACCCGCTGCAACAGCAGCCCTTTCAGGTACTCGCCTTCGGGGTGGGTCATGCGCATGGGATGGTCGATCCCGGCCGCCAGCCGCTCCAGCAGCACGAAGTCCTGGCGCGCGTCCACCGCGGCGCCGGCCACGATCTTCTGGAACAGGTCCACGCCGATGGCGCCCGAACACGAGAAGGTCAGCAGGTAGCCGCCCGGCTTGACCAGCTTCATGCCCTTCAGGTTGACGTCCTTGTAGGCGCGCGCCGCCTTGTCCACGTGGTGCGCCGAGGGGGCGAACTTGGGCGGGTCCAGCACCACGATGTCGAACAACTGCCCTTCGGCGGCCAGCGCCTTCTGCGCCTCGGCCACCTTGGACACCCGGCACTCGAAGGCGGCTTCGTCCAGGCCGTTGCGGGCCGCGTTGCGGGCGGCCATCGCCAGCGCGTCGGCCGACGAATCCACCGACACGGCGCGGGCCGCGCCGGCGCGCATGGCCGCCAGCGAAAAACCGCCCGTGTACGAGAAGCAGTTCAGCACCGTGGCGCCGGGTCCGGCCAGCGCGGCCAGTTCCGCCACCCGGCGCCGGCTCTCGCGCTGGTCCAGGTAGAAGCCGGTCTTGTGGCCGTGGACCACGTCCACGCCGTAGCGCACGCCGTCCTCGACGATCTCGACCTCGGCGGGCGGCTCCGCCCCCCGCAGCACGCCGGTGCGGGGCGCCAGGCCCTCGCGCTCCCGCGCCGCGGCATCGGAGCGCTCGTACACGTCGGCGCAGCCGGTGGCGGCCACCAGCGCGTCGATCAGGACGTCGCGCCAGCGCTCGACCCCGGCGGCCAGGAACTGGACCACCAACTGGCCGGCGTAGCGGTCCGCCACGAAGCCCGGCAGCGCATCGGCCTCGCCGAACACCAGCCGGACCGCGTCGGTACGGCCGGCCAGCGCGGCGCGGCGGGCCACGGCGTCGGCCACCCGGGCGGCCATCCAGCCGGCGTCGACCGGTTCGTCCTCGCGGAAGGTCCAGCAGCGCACGCGTATCTGCGAATCGGGGCTGTAAGCGCCCCAGGCCAGGAAATTGCCGCGGCCGTCGACCACGCGCACGGTATCGCCGGCCTGCGGCCGGCCAACGGCCTGCGCCACGGCGGTGGCGTAGACCCAGGGATGGCGCCGCAGCAGGGATTTTTCCTTGCCGGGCTTGAGAACGACGTCGTTCATCGGGACTTCTTCAAAGCGGGATGGGGCCGGATGGCAGGCCGCCATGGTACCGCCGCCGGGCCCGAGGCCCAAATCCTGCCCGTCCGGTAGCCGGCTCAGGCCAGGCCGGCATACGCCGGCTTGCTGGCATACACGTCGTCGGGCCGCGCTGCCAGCATGGCCTCCAGCCGCGCGCGCAGGCCGGCATATCCGGGTTCGTGGAAGACGTTGCGCGTCTCCTGCGGATCCGCTTGCAGGTCGTACATCTCGCCGTCTCCGCTGCCCATCTCCACCGTCAGCTTGGCGGTCGCCGTGCGCACGGCCCGCAGCTGCAGCGGCACCCCCCTGCGGCCGGCGCCCAGGTCCCATTCGCACAGGGCATGCTCGCGGCGGTCGCGCCCTTCGATCAGGCCGCGCAGCGTCGCGCCGTGCATGGGCGCGGGGGCCGGCACGCCACCGTAGTCGAGCAGCGTGGCGGCCACGTCCAGCGTGGATACCGGATCGGCCACGATCTTGCCCGGCGGGATGCCGGGCCCCTTGGCGATCATGCCGACGCGCATCAATCCGTCGTACAGCATCGGTCCCTTCTGCAGCAGGCCGTGGTCCCCCAGCCATTCGCCATGGTCGGAGGTGAAGACGACCAGGGTGTCGCCGGCCAGGCCCAGTTCGGAGACGAGCGCCTCGATGCGGCCCACCTGGTGGTCGATGAGCGAGATCATGCCGTAGTAGTTGGCGATGATGTGCCGAAGCTGGGCATCGGACGGCGGCTCGTTCGCCGGCCGGATGCGCAGGCTCCGCAGGTCCTCGCGGCCCACGGTCGACACGCCCTCCAGATAGGCTCGGTGCCACCACGGCTTGTCCTCCAGGCGGCGCGTCCGCACCCGTGGCAGGTCGATGTCCGACGGCGCGTGCAGCCTGGACCAGGGCTCGGGACAGTCGAAGGGATGATGGGGATCCGGGAACGATGCCCAGACGACGAACGGGCGGTCGTGGTTGCGTCGTATGAACTCCAGGGTCCGGTCGCCGATCCAGGTCGAGTTGTGCCATGCCACCGGCAGGGCGGAGTAATGCGTTTCCCAGGCGCCGCCGGTCGAGGGGCCCAGGTCCCGGGAATACAGCGCGTTGCGCTCCGCCCCCCGGCCATCGCCGTAGTACCAGCGCGAGTAGTGCTGCCCGGCGGGCGGTTCGAAGGGGGGATGGTTGTTGTGCCCCTCGACGATCAGCTCCACATGCTGGAACCCCATGTAGGGACCGTTCCAGTCGGCGCCGAAGTTCGCCTGGCTGTGGCGGCACTCCGGGCTGCCCGTGGGCTCGAAGGTGAGGTGCGAGGCGAAGTGGGCCTTGCCGATGAATCCGGTGCGATAGCCGGCGTTCGACAGCGCCGCGGCGAATCCGCGTTCCCCCATTGCCGCCGGCAGGTCGATGCCGTTGTCGCTCACGCCATGCGTCATCGGCAGCAGGCCCGTCAGGATCGAGGCGCGCGCCGGCTGGCAGACCACGCTGGGCGTCACGCAGTGGGCGAAGCGGGTCCCGTGCCGCGCCATGTCGTCCAGGTGGGGCGTGCTGACGTGCCGGCCCTCGAAGCCGTAGCAGTCTCCACGGTGCTGGTCCGACGTGATGAAGATGATGTTCATGCGCTGGTATCCGCTCATTTCCTCAGGGTATTCAGGACCTGGTCCCGTTCGGACGCGATGCGCCGCGCGAACTCGGCCGGCGAGCACGACGTCGCGACGATCCCCGCCTCGGCCAGTTGCCGCGATACCTCGGGCAGCGCCAGCACCCGCGCGACCTCGGCATGGAGTTTGACCAGGACATCCGCCGGCAGGCCGGCCGGGGCCAGCAGGCCGAACCAGGCCTCGAACGTATAGCCGGGCAAGGTCTCGGCCACGGCCGGCACGTCGGGCATGAAGTCCAGCCGCCGGGCCGAGGTCACGCCCAGGGCCTGCATCCGGCCGGCCTTGCGCTGCTGGTCGGCCGGCCCCGGGGCGAGCAGCATGGTGTCGATGTTGCCGGCCATGACGTCGTTCATGGCCTGCGGACCCGCCCGGTAGGGGACATGCATCATGCTGATGCCGGCCGCCTTCTGCATCAGCGCCATGCCGACGTAGTGGACGGAGGCATCGCCGGCCGATCCGAAGCGCAGCTTGCCCGGGCTGCGCCTGGCGGCATCGAGCAGGCCCTCCAGCGACCGCAGTCCCGACGCCGGGCTGGCCACCACGACCATCGGCAGGGTCGCGAGCAGGGAGATGGGCGTGAAGTCCCGCCGCACGTCGTAGGGCAGGTCCGGCATCAGCGCGGGCACGATGGTCAGGGCGTTCTCGCTGGTCGCCAGCAAGGTATAGCCGTCCGGCCTGGCCCGCGCGACCGCGCTCGCGCCTATGCTGGCATTGGCCCCAGGCCGGTTCTCGATCACGACCGGGGTATCGAGCCCCTTGGCCAGTTGATTGCCGACGATGCGCGACACCGTGTCCAGCGCGCCGCCCGGCGCCGAGGACACGACGATCGTGATCGAGCGCGAGGGATAGGTCGACGCCTGTGGCGCGGAACACGCCAGGCAGAGAAACCAGGCGCCTGCCAACTTGGATACCATGGGCGCATTCATCGCCGTGCCTCCCGGGGATCTGATTGAAGTCCTTTGCCAGGAATGATGGCCGCTTCCCGGGCGGCAGGCCAATCGCGAATTCGCCGCGGGCCATATTCATCCGGATATGGCACCGGGACACGCAAGGGAAGACACGCACATGCTCAGAGAGGACTGGTATCTTCGCGACCGCCTGAAGCTGCGGCATCTCCAGATCCTGGTAACGCTCGCGTCGGTGCGCAACCTGAGCCAGGCGGCCCGGCTGCTGCACACCACGCAGCCCGCGCTGTCCAAGGCCCTGGGCGAACTGGAAAAGATGCTGGGCGTGAGCCTGTTCGAACGCCTGCCCAAGGGCCTGGCCCCGACGGCGCACTGCCTGGGCATCGTCGAACGCGCCCGGGAAGTGCTGGGCTCGCTGGGCCGGATGCGCGAGGACCTGGATGCAGTCGACGCGGGCGCGGACGGGGTGATCAACGTCGGGGCGAACACCTCCGCCACCGCCCTGCTGCTGCCGCACATCATCCTGCGGATCAAGTCGCTGCTGCCCGGCGTGACCGTGCGGGTGCACGATGGCGCCTTCGAAGACCTGATGGCCGGCCTGCGCGCCAACCGGCTCGATTTCCTGCTCGGCCGCTTCCACGCCGCCGAGCACCTGGACAACGTCGAGAACATCGGACTCTTCAACATCCGCATGGTCGCCGTCTGCGCCAACGGCCATCCCATCCTGAAGCGGCGGCGCGCCACGCTCGCCCAGCTCGCGCAATGGCCGTGGATACTGCCGCCCGGCGACGGCATCACCCGCCGGGGCCTGGAACTGATCTTCATGGAGGCGGGCGGCGCGCCCCCGCGCTTCGGCGTCGAGTGCGCCTCGGTGCTGGCCAACATGGTCATCATGCAGAACAGCCGCGCCCTGGCGGTGGCGGCCCTGCCCACCGCCACGCTGTTCGCGTCCTCGGGGCAGTTGTCCATCGTGCCGGTGACGCTGCCCCCGGTGTTCGGCCGCATCTCGCTGCTGCATCTGCGCGACCGCGCCCTGCACGCCCGCGACAAACTGTTCATGGACTGCGTGCAGAACGTCTCGGCGCAACTGGGCGAAAGCTACCTGAAATAGCCCGCCCTATTCCTTCTTCCCGGGCTCCTTGCGGCCCGCCCGGGGATGCGCCTTGTCGTACACCTTGGCCAGGTGCTGGAAATCCAGCCGGGTGTAGATCTGGGTGGTCGAGATGCTGGCGTGGCCCAGCATTTCCTGCACCGCGCGCAGGTCCTCGGCCGATTGCAGCACGTGGCTGGCGAAGCTGTGCCGCAGCACGTGCGGATGGACGTGGGTGGGCACGCCCGCGGCCTGGCCTCGCCTGGCCAGCTGCGCCTGGACCACGCGGGCCGAGATGCGGCGGCCGCGCAGTCCGACGAACAGCGCATGGACGTCGCCGCCCCCCGCCACCAGGGTGGGGCGCGCCGCCAGCCAGGCGCGCAGCGCCTCGCAGGCCTGGCTGCCGACCGGCACGATGCGGCGCTTGCTGCCCTTGCCCAGCACGCTGACCTCGGCCTCGGCCAGGTCCAGCCAGCTGGACGATTCGTAGCCGGGTTCGCGCGCATAGGCCGTGTCCAGGCCCACCAGTTCGGACAGGCGCAGGCCGCTGGAATAGAACAGCTCGAACATGGCGGTGTCGCGCACTTCGACGGCATGGCGCTGCTCGGCGCTCTGGCCGGTGACTTCGGCCGCGACGGGCGGGGCGTGGTCGAGCAGGGCCTGCGTCTGGTCGACCGACAAGGCCTTGGGCAGGCCGCGCGGCGCCTTGGGGCCGCGCACGCCCGCGGCCGGGTTGCCGGGCATGCCCACGCGCGGCGCCCACCATTGGTAGAAGCCGCGCCAGCTGGCCAGCAGCCGGGCCAGGCTGCGCGGGCTCAGGCCCTGCGCGTGCAGTTGTCCCAGGTAGCGGCGCACGTGCCCCTGCGACACGCGTTCCAGCGGCACGTCATCCGCCAGTTCGACCAGATGGGCGAGGTCCCGCCGGTAGGCGGCCAGGGTGTGGGGGGAATAGCGGCGGCCCGAGCCCAGGTGTTCGAGCCATTCCAGCATGGGCCGGGCCAGCGCCGGCCCCGTGGCCTCGGAACCGGGATGGGGATCGTCGGCCACGGTACGTGTCAGGCGCGCGGCGCCTCGGTCAGGAGGCGCGACAGCGATGCGCTGGCCAGTTCACCGATACGCGTCAGAAAGGTCGTGCCCATCGAGGGCGTGAAACGCTCGGCGTCGGGCGATGCCAGCACCAGCAGCCCGAAGGCCTCGGGCGCGATGCCCACGCGCAGCGGGATCAGGGCCAGCGAACGCACTTCGCGGTCGAGCCAGGCGGCGGCCTCGAAGCCCGAATTCGGGCCGCAGTACGGCGACATCAGCCCATTGGCGAAGGTGCGGGCATCGGCCGAGACTTCGCCGCGCCAGGGGGCCTCGGCATCGCCCGGGGCGGTGTCGGCCCAGAGGCGCAGCGCCACGTCGGGCACGCTGAAGATCTCGCCCAGGCCGCCGGCCACGGCGGCGGGCAGCGCCTGCGGGTCGCGTTCCTTGAGCAGGCCGCGGCTCCACAGCAGCAGCCGGTCGGAAATGTGTTCGTTTTCGGCCGCGGCGCGCACCAGCTCCGACACCCGCAGTTCCATGCCGCGCACGCGCTCGCGCAGCGCCAGCACCTGGCGCTCGGCCAGCGAGACGGCCTTGCCCTCGTGGGGATGGGGCACCTTCATGGTGGAGAACAGCTCGGCGTGCCGTTCGAAGAAATCGGTGTTGTCCTTGAGGTATTGCGCGACTTCGTTGGCGTCCATGTACGTTCCGGAATTCATTGTTGATATAAGGCAAGGGCGCGCGAAGCGCGTAGGAGGTGGATTCCCCTCCCCCTCTAACCCAGGAGGCGGTCGACGTCGACGGTGCCTTCGAACACGGTCACGGCCGGGCCGGTCATCAGCAGTTGCTCGCCGTCCCAGGAGATGGTCAGCACCCCGCCTCGCGTCTGCACGCGCACCGGCGACTCCAGCAACCCGCGGCGGATGCCCGCGGCCACCGCCGCGCAGGCGCCCGTGCCGCAGGCCAGCGTCTCGCCCGCGCCGCGCTCGTAGACGCGCAGCCGGATGTCGTGGCGACCGACGATCTGCATGAAGCCGGCATTGACCCGGCGGGGAAAGCGCGGATGGCTCTCGACCCGCGGGCCGACCGACGCCACCGGCGCGAGGTCGACGTCGTCGACCACCTGCACCGCGTGCGGATTGGAAATGCCGACGGCCGACACCCAGACGACGCGCTCGGCCTCGCCTGGCGCCGACACGTCCAGCGGCCAGACGTCGTCCTGGCCTTCGCGCCGGGGCGTCAGGCCCGCCGGGTCGAACGGCACGGCGGCCGGATCGAAGCTGGTGCGCCCCATGTCGACGCTGACCTCGCCGTCGTCCTGTTCGTTCAGCACGATGATGCCGGTGCAGATCTCGGCGCGCACGGGATTGCGGTCGGTCAGGCCCTGCTCGTGGACGAAGCGCACGAAGCAGCGGGCGCCGTTGCCGCAATGCTCGACCTCGCCGCCGTCGGCGTTGAAGATGCGGTAGCGGAAGTCGGCGTCGGAGCGGGTGGGCCGCTCGACCAGCAGGATCTGGTCGGCGCCGATCCCGAACTGCCGATGGGCGAGCTTGCGCGCCCGCTCGGGGGTGAGCCGGATATCTTGGCGCACGCCGTCCAAGACGACGAAATCATTGCCCGCGCCATGCATTTTGGTGAAGTGCCAGGTCATGCCGGAATTATAGTCCGCGCCAAGCACCGCGCGCCGCCGGGGTCGGAGCTTGGTATTCTGGCGATTGGCCGGTCTACTGGAACTTGCAATGGCTCGTATCGTCCCCGACGGCTGGCGGGAAATCAACGCCACCGGCGCCGCCCGCCGGGAAATCGAAACCCTGGCCACGCTCGAACGCGGCCTGCCCGATTCCTACACCGTCTACCATGCCGTCCACTGGACCAACGTGGAACATGGCTTCTCGGTCTATGGCGACATCGACTTCGCCGTCGTCAACGCCGCCGGCGACCTGCTGCTGATCGAGCAGGTCAGCGGGTTCCTGGAGGAAACCGCCGACGGGCTCTGCAAGAAATACCCCAGCCACAGCACCAACGTGCCGATACAGATCGCGCGCCAGCTGGCGGTGCTGCGCGGCCGGCTGGCCCGGCGCCCCCACCTGGACGCCATCCGCGTCGAGTACCTGCTGTATTGCCCGGACTACTCGGTGCGCCATCCCGAGACCGCCGGGCTGTCGGCCGAGCGCATCGTCGACGCCGCCGAGCGCGACCGCCTGTGCGCGGTCATCCAGCTGGCGCTGCCGCAGGCGCCCGCCACCCAGGCCGCGCCAGCCGTGCGCCGCTTCCTGGACGACATCATCCAGCTCGAACCCGACGCCAACGCCCTGGTGGGGCAGGCGCGGGCGCTGGTCACCCGCATCTCGGGCGGCCTGGCGCACTGGGCGCGGCGGCTGGAGTTCGACCCGTTCCGCCTGCGGGTGATCGGCACCGCCGGGTCGGGCAAGACCCAGCTCGCCCACGCCGAGTTCCGCGCCGCCATCGATGCCGGCCGCCGGCCGTTGTACGTCTGCTTCAACCGGCCGCTGGCGGACCACTTCAACGGCATCGCGCCCGAAGGCGGGCTGGCGTGCACCTTCCACACCCTGTGCGACAAGGTGCTGCACGCCGCCGGGCAGCCGGTGGACTTCTCGGGCCCCGACGCCTTCACCAGCCTGGTGTCGCGCGCCGCGCGCGAAGCCGTGCCCGACCACCTGCGCTTCGACACCATCATCATCGACGAAGGCCAGGACTTCTCCGATGAATGGCGCGACCAGATCCTGCGCCATGCGCGCGAGCACGCGCGCATGGTCTGGCTGGAAGACCCGATGCAGAACCTGTACGGCAAGCCGGCCGTGCACCTGCCGGACTGGGTCACGCTGCGCGCGCAAAGCAACTACCGCAGCCCGCGCAGCATCGTGAAGCTGCTGGACCGCCTGTTGCCCGACGACCAGCACATCGAGCCGCGCGGCCCCATCGCCGCCGGCGGGCTGGGCGTGCTGGTCTACGACAATGAGGCGGACCTGCTGGCGCACACCAAGAAGGCCATCTCGCAATGCCTGGCCGCCGGCTTCAAGCGCGCCGACATCGCGGTGGTCAGCTTCCGGGGCCGCGAAAGCTCGGCCGTGCTGGGCCAGACCCAGCTCGGCCCGCATGCCATGCGCACCTTCACCGGGCGCTACGACCTGTTCGGCAAGCCCGAATTCTCGGAAGGCGAAGTGCTGATGGAATCGGTCTACCGCTTCAAGGGCCAGGCCGCGCCCGCCGTCGTGTTCACCGAGGTCGACTTCGACCACCTGGACGAGCGGACGGCGCGCAAGCTCTTCGTGGGCGCCACGCGTGCCATGCTGCGGCTGGAACTGGTGGTGTCGCGGCACGCGATGGAGCACGGGCTGGCCGCGATACTGGAAAGCACGGCCTGAGGCCTGTCGATGGCTAGTCCACCGTCGCGCCCGACTCTCGCACCACCGCGCCCAGCTTGGCGATCTCGCTGCGGATGAAGCGCCCGAACTCCTCGGGCGTATCGCCCACCGGCTGCATGACCTGGGCCAGCAGCCTGGCCTTGACCTCCTTGTCCCGCAGGGCCAGGGCGATCTTGCGCGACAGCGTCTCGACGATGGGTTGCGGCGTTCCCGCCGGCGCGACCAGCCCCAGCCAGCCGACGAACTCGTAGCCCGGCAGCGTCTCGGCCACGGTGGGAACGTCCGGCAGCGACTCGAAGCGCTTGGCGCTGGTAACCGCCAGGGCTCGCAGCTTGCCCGACTCCACGTGCGGCATGACCACGGGAATGCTCTCGAAGTCCACGCCGACCTGGCCGGCCAGCAGGGCCGCCACGGCCGGGGCGCTGCCGCGATAGGGAACGTGGGTCATGCGGGTGCCCGCCAGGCTGTTGAACAGCTCGCCCGCGATGTGCATCGAGGTGCCGTTGCCGGCGGAGCCGCGGTTCACCTTGCCCGGATGCTGGCGGACATAGGCCAGGAACTCCGTCATGTTGGCAACGGGGACGGTGGCGGGATTGATGGCCAGTACCAGCGGATAGGTAACGGCCAGGGAAATCGGCGTGAAGTCCTTGACCGCGTCGTAGCCGAGCTTGCGGTACAGCGTCGGATTGATGCCGTGCGTGCTGACCGTGCCCATCAGCAGCGTATAGCCGTCGGGATCCGCCCGCGCCACGGTCTCGGCGGCGATGACGCCGCCGCCCCCGCCGCGGTTCTCGACGATGAAGGGCACCCCCATGCTTTGCGACAGCTTGTCCCCCAGCAGCCGCGCGACGAGGTCGGTGGGTCCGCCAGGCGCGGCGCCGACGACGATGCGCACGGGTTTGGCGGGATAGCCGTTCTGGGCCGGCGCCGGTCCGGCAAGCGCGACGGCCGACGTGAACACGATGAAGCGCAGCAAGGCATGCATGGGGGTCTCCTCGTTGTCGAAAGGGCGGCGCCCGGCCTAGGCGGCGGGCGCGACCACGCGGCCGTGGGTGATGTGGCGGTTGAAGATCCAGGTGTCGTAGCGCTTGCGCGTGTCGTTGAGCGCGGAATGCGCCAGGTGCCAGTCCAGCGCGGCCTGGTCCTTCCATTCCTCGAACAGGAAGACGCGGTCGTCCATCGGCGCCGACGGCGTGACGATCTTGAACTGCAGGCAGCCTTCTTCCTTGAGCGAGTTGGCGGCGTGCGTCTGCATGACCGCGAGGAATTCCTCGCGGTGTTCGGGCTTGATGGAGAACTCGACGATCAGCGATATGGCTTGCATGGTGTGTTTCCGTTGCATGGGTTTGAAAGAAGGGTCCGGCAGCGATCGATGGCGATGCGCACCACCTCGTCCGGATCGCGTGCCCACCAATCGGTGGAGAAGATCTCGACTTCGTACGGACCGGCGTAGCCGTTGCGCGCCAGGCAGGCCAGCAGCCCCGCCAGGTCGGCCGCGCCGTCTCCCATCATGGCGCGGTCGTTGACCGGATGGCGGGTGGGCACGCGCCAGTCGCACAACTGCACGGTGGCGATGTAGGGCAGGTGCCGCGGCGCGAGGCTGTCGTACAGGTCGGGATCCCACCAGGTGTGAAAAACGTCGAGCACGACGCCGCAGCCCGGCCCGGCTTCCTGGCACAGGCGCAGGGCCTGCGCCAGCGTGTTCACGCAGCCCCGCTCGGCCGCGTGCATGGGGTGAAAGGGTTCGATGCCCAGCGTCACGCCCGCCTGGGCCGCCAGCGGCGCGGCCTCGCACAACAGGTCCCGCACTTCCCCGCGCGCCCGCGCCAGGCCCGCCGCCGCGCCGCCTCCACAGACGAACACGACGGCCCCCGCGCCGATTTCGGCCGCCTCGTCGATGGCCTGCCGGCAATCGGCCAACGCAGCGCCCGGCCCGCGTGCGCGCAGCAGCGCCAGGTCACCCGCCTTGCACAGCGACGGCACCCAGGCGTCCGCGTCCCGCAGCAGCCGGCGGGCCCGCGCCACGCCGCATTCGGCCAGCTTGTCGCGCCACACGCCCACGCCGCGCACGCCGTGGCGCACGTAGCCGGCAATGGCCTCCTCCAGCGACCAGGCGGGCGTGGTGATCTGGTTGATGGCCAGACGCTCCCGCATCATGCGCGTCTCCCGCCGGTGCGGCGCGCCATTACCGCGACCGCAGGGCGTCGATGTTGCGCACCTCGGCCACCTTGCGCACGTATTCCTCGGGCGGGGCCTGGTACAGCAGCTTGCGGCTGACGTGCACGCCGGTCATCTCCTTCATGGCCACGACCATTTCCGTCGCCTTGAGCAGCAGCCGGTAGCAGTCCAGCAGCGGCACGCCGTCGACCTCGAAGATGCCGCGCTGGGCCAGCAGCGTGGACGACGGCCCGGCGGGGATCACCACTTCGGCACCGCGCTCGATGGACTTGCGGGACGCGGCCAGGATCTGCTCCACGCAATCGTCGCCGGCGCGGGTATCTGTGAACACGGCATCGAAGCCGCGGATATTCGAGAACTCGATGTACTCGACCGAGGCCAGCCGGTCGCGCAACCCGTAGCCGATGGGGATCTCGCGATAGCGCGGCACCATCTTCTCGTTGGGCACGACCAGGCCGAAGCGCTCGCCCATGGTGCAGGCATGGAAGCAGCAGACCTCCATGAAAGACACCACGGGGATGTCGAGGATCTCGCGCAATTCGACCAGCGCGGGGTCCAGCGAGTTGGCCAGCACGAACGCGTCGTAGCCGCCCTGCTGGCGGATGGCCAGCGCGTTGTCGATGATCTCGCGCACGTCGTAGTTCCAGAACAGGCGGAACTGGTCGCCCAGCGCGCCCTGCTGGGTGCCGCGCACTTCCACCTTGGTCCCCGGCAGCGCGGCGCCGTCGCACAGCGCCTGGGTGGCACGCAGGAAATTCGCCATGCCGGTCTCGGACGAGACGAGCTGATACCAGATACGCATTACAGCCTCCTTGGTTGGGCGGGCACGGCTGCGCCATGCCCATGCAAAAGATGTTGCGCGGCGTCCAGCCGCAGGTCGGTACCCAGTTCCCGGCTCAGGTCCCGCACCTTCTCGAGCAGCTTCAGGCCCTGGCCGTTGCGCGCCAGCCTGGGCAGGCCGTCGGGCCCTTCTCCCTCGGCCCACAAGGTCAGCGGCTGCAGCGTGAACGCGGGCGGACCGTCGCGGCCACAGGTCAGGCGGATGAACAGGGCTTCCCAGGCCGAACGTCTGCGGTAGAAACCGGCGTTGTCGCGCCGCGCCTGGTAGACGTCGGCCAGAGGCCGGTCGCGCATCGCGTAGGCATCGAAGAAGTCCGCGGGCTGGGTGGGAAACAGATAGGGCTGGAACACGAAGGCGCCGATGCCATGGAAGATGGGCCGGCCGCGATGCAGCTCCACGCCCCGTACGCCGTGCGCGCCGTGCCCGATGACGGCATCGGCCCCGGCGTCGATGGCGCGGCGGGCCATCTCCACCGCGAAGTCCGGCGGCATGTCGGGCCGCGCGTCGTACTCGTGCGTGTGCATGCTCAGCAGCACCCAGTCGGCGTCGCGGCGCGCCGCGCGCACCGCCGCCTCGATGTCGGCCGCGTCATCGGGCGCGGCCCAGGACTCCACGCCGAAATCCTTGCCGCGCACGAAGCGCGCGCCCAGCAGCGACAGCGCCGGTCCGCGTTCGTCGTCATAGGCGCGCGTCAGCGGATGTTCGCGATGATGGCCCGCGGGCAGTCGTTCCAGGATGCGTTCGAGCGCGGCATAGGCCTCGGCATCGACGCGGTAGCGCGTGCCGAAGCGCAGCGGCGCGACGCCCGGCCGGCCCGGCGTGTCGTCTCGCGACCGCCCTGCCCGCGCGTGGTCGAGATGGCTGGAGGAAACGGCCAGCACGGCCACGCGGCCGCCCGGCGTATCGACCACGGCGGGGCGCAGGGCCTGCTCTAGGTCGGCGCCGGTGCCGGCATGGGGAATGCCCAGGTCACGAAGCGTGGCCTCGGTCTGGCGCAGGCCGTCGACGCCATAGTCGCCGGCATGGTTGTTGGCCGTGGACGCCACGTTGACACCCAGCCAGGCCACGTCCCCGGCCAGCGCCGCGGGTGCGCCGGCCCAGGCGCCCGGCGCCTGGGCCGCGGCCACCGTCGGGTGGCTCAGCAACTGGACTTCGAGATTGGCGAAGCGTACGTCGCATTCGCGCAAGGCCCGGACCGCCGCGGCGAAGCCCGGGTCTGTCTCGCCACGCAGCGGCTTGCCGATGTAGAGGTCGCCCACGGCGCCTATCGTGACCGTCGGCGCCCCGCGTGCCGGCTCGTTGGAGGGCATGGCGTCACTCGGCCTGGATGTTGGCGGTCTTCACGACCTTGGCGACGCGGACGCGCTCGCGGGCGATGAAGTCGGCGAACTGCTGGCGCGTCCCTGGCGACGGCGTCGCGCCCAGGTCTACCAGCCGCTGTTTCACCCCCGCCTCGTCCACGACTTCGCGCAGCACCGCGTTCAGCCTGTCCAGCACCGCCGGCGGCGTGGCCGCGGGCGCGGCCAGCCCGTACCACACCGATTCCTCGTAACCGGGCACGCCCGCCTCGGCCGCAGTCGGCACGTCGGGCAGCAGGTCCATGCGGCTGGCGCGCGCGATCGCCAGCGCGCGCAACTTGCCGCCCTTGATGTGCGACATGGATTCGACCGTGTTCAGCGGCATGAACGAGATGCGCCCGCCCAGCATGTCCGCCAGCGCGGGCGCGGCGCCCTTGTAGGGCACGTGCAGGACCTCGATGCCCGCCGCCTGCTTCAGCGACTCGCCCGCCAGGTGGGCGGAGCTGCCTATGCCCGGCGACGCGTAGGTCAGTTCCCCCGGCTTGGCGCGGGCGCGGGCCAGCAGGTCGCCCAGCGTCTTGAAGGGCGAGCCCGCCGGCACCGCCACCACCAGCGGCGCGGAGGCGATCATGCCCACCGGCGCGAAGTCGCGCTGACCGTCGAACGGCAGGTCGGCGAACAGGCTGTTGTTGGTGGCGATGGAGTTGGCCACCAACAGCAGGGTGTAGCCATCGGCCGCCGCGCGCGCCACGGCCTGCATCCCGATGTTGGAACTGCCGCCGGGCTTGTTCTCGACGATGAACGGCTGCCCGAGTTTTTCCGCCATGCGCTGCCCCACCAGCCGCGCGACCGCGTCGGTCGCGCCTCCCGGCGCATAGGGCACGACGATGGTGACCGGATGTGTCGGCCAGGATCCGGCGGCCGCGTGCGCGGATCCCGCCAGCGCCAAGGCGGCCAAAGCCGCCAAAAAGTGTCGAGCCATGCTTGTCTCCGGCATTTATTAAACCAACGTTTGAATTATTAATGCCGATTATAGGCCGTCATCGACCCCTCGCCACCGGGGTTAACCCTGGCATGGACGGATCGAAAAGCATGCGCCCGGCACGACGAACGCGCCACCGGGCGGCGTGCGCAGGGAGGCGTACGGAAAACGCGAAAAGGGAAGCTGCGGCGCGGGACCGCGCCGGAAAGCTAGTCGGCCAGCAGGCCGGCCAGGAAGAAGCGCACCATGCGGTCGACCATGTCGTCGGGCCGGTGGTGGACGTGCGGCAACGGCGCGGACGCGAAGGCCGCGGGCGGGCGCTCCATGCGCTCCCAGCCGCCCATGGCGTAGATGATGCCGCCCACCATCAGGTTGTAGCGCCAGATCACTTCCTCCAGCGGCAGCTTGGGCAGGAAGTGCTTGAGCGCCAGGATGAAACGGCTGCGCACGGGCTCGTAGTAGGTCTGCAGGAATTCGTTCTCGCCCGGCATGGCGAAGGCGCGCGACAGGAACTGCATGACCACCAGCGCCGAGTTGTTGCTGCGGGCGTTGATCGCCGCGGTCAGCTTCATGGGCGGCTCGACGAAGGCCCGCACCACCGCTTCCAGCGTGGGGGCGCCGCTGGCCAGCGCCGCATCCAGCAGCGCCAGCCGTTCATCGTTCAGCGGCACGACGCGGCGCCGGAACATTTCCTCGAACAACTGGGACTTGCCGCCGAAGTGGTAGGTGATGGCGGCCAGGTTGACGCCGGCCGCATCGCTGATGGCACGCACCGACAAGGCTTCGAACCCTTCCGCCGCGCAGATGCGCTCGGCCACGTCGAGGATGGTGGTGCGCGTTTCCTCTCCCGCCGCGTTCTGCGAGCCACGGGGCCGGACTCGCGTGGCGGGCGGGGCTGACACGGCGGAAGCGGATTTACGGGTCATGGATGGAAGGCCGTAGCGGGAACGAGTCCCGATTGTACGTCGGAAGCGTTGACCGCCTTATTTTGCCTCGCCTATAATTTAAACAAACGTATGTATTTAAGGAGGAGATGGTGCCCACCCCCATCCTGACCTGCGCCATCACGGGCGGGGACGACACGGCCGGGCGATTCCCGGCCGTTCCGGTCACGCCGCGGCAGATCGCGGAATCGGCCATCGAGGCCTGCCGCGCGGGCGCGGCCATCGCCCATATCCACGTGCGCGACCCGGCCACCGGCAAGCCGTCGCTGGACCCCGCGCTGTACCGGGAAGTGGTGGAACGCGTGCGCGACAGCGGCTCGCCCGTCATCCTGAACCTGACCACCGGCGCCGGCGCGCGCTTCCTGCCCGATGCGTCCGCGCCGAACACCGCGGCGGCGGGCTCCAACCTGCGCCCGCCGGCCGAGCGCTGCGCCCACATCCTGGAACTGCGGCCGGAGATCTGCACGCTGGACATGGGATCGCTCAACTTCGGCAAGGGGGCGCTCATCAACGTGCCGGACCACATCGAGGCCATCGCCGCCGTGATCCGGAAGGCCGGCTCCAAGACCGAACTGGAAATCTTCGACACCGGCCACATCGCGCTGGCGCGGCACCTGATCGACCGCGGCGTGATCGAACCCGAGCCCTTGTGGCAGTTGGTGCTGGGCGTGCCGTGGGGCGCGCCCGCCAACAGCGAGACCATGATGCACCTGCGCGGCCAGCTGCCGACGGGCTCCCGCTGGGCGGCATTCGGCATCGGCCGCCAGGAGTTCTGCATGCTGGCGCAGGCCGCGCTGCTGGGCGGCCACGTGCGCGTGGGGCTGGAGGACAACCTGTACCTGAAACAGGGCGTGCAGGCCCGCAGCAACGCGGAACTGGTCGGCCGCGCGGTGGAGATCCTGCATGCGCTCGACATGGAACCCGCCACGCCCGACCAGGCTCGGCGCATGATCGGACTGCGGCCGCGATGACCACGGAAGACCCGCTGCGCGTCGCGCTGGCGCAGGTGCGGCCGGGCCCGGACCTGGACCGCAACCTGGACGAGCTGGCGGCCATGGCCCTGCAGGCGCGCCGCAAGGGCGCGCAGTGGCTGCTGCTGCCCGAGTACGCCGCCATGCTGCACAGCAGCCGGCAGGCCATGCGGGCCGCGGCCGACCGCGCCGACGACGTCGAGGCCGCCGTGCGCAGCCTGGCGCGGGACCTGGGCATGTGGGTGCTGCTGGGCTCGATGGTGGTGCCCGACGGCCCGCAGCGCATGTTCAACCGCAGCCTGCTGTTCGACGCCGAAGGCCGCCTGGCCGCCCGCTACGACAAGCTTCACCTGTTCGACGCCACGCTGCCCGATGGCCGGACGATACGCGAATCGTCCGCCTATACCGCGGGCGACGAGGCCGTCGCGGTCGATACCCCCTGGGGGCGCGTGGGACTTTCCATCTGCTACGACCTGCGCTTTCCCGGCCTGTACCGGGCGCTGGCGCTGGCCGGCGCGCAGATCCTCGTGGTCCCCGCCGCCTTCGCCCGCGCCACCGGCGCCGCCCACTGGCATGCGCTGCTGCGCGCCCGCGCGATCGAGAACGGTGCCTTCGTGCTGGCCCCCGCCACCTGCGGCGACAGCCCCGGCGGCCGGGCCAGCTACGGCCACAGCCTGGCGCTGGGACCCTGGGGCGACACGCTGGGCGAACTGGACGACGAACCCGGCTGCCTGGTCGTTCCGCTGGACCTGGCCGCCGTGGCCCGGGTCCGCGCGGAACTGCCCGGCCTGTCCCACGAACGCGCGTTCAGCCTGCGGCTGGCCGGCCCTTCACCCTTTGTCCCTTCCGACGGAATGCCTCATGACACAACCGCATGAACAGCGCTCGCCCGCCCGGCCGAGCCAGCCTTCGAACCTTCGCTCGCGCTACGTCGACGCAGCCGCCATGGCCTGGCATCCGACCGACTTTCCCGGCATCGACATGAAAATCCTTTACGCCGATGCCGACAGCGGCATGTCGACCATCCTGTTCCGGATGGCGCCCGGCTCGGTCGTGCCCCTGCACGAACACACGGCGCTGGAGCAGACCTACATCCTGTCCGGACGCCTGGTGGACGACGAGGGCGAAGTAGGACCGGGGGGATTCGTCTGGCGGCCGGGCGGCAACATCCACATCGCCCGCGCCCCGGAAGGCGCGACCTTCCTGTCGGTCTTCATGAAGCCCAACCGCTTCTTCGGCGGAGCGAAGTTCTTCACCGACTGAAGCGCGCGTCATGCCGCGGGCGGGGTCTCGCCGCGTGGCGCCTTGTAGCGGTTGTAGCCCCACAGGTACTGCTCGGGACAACGGCGGATCATGGCCTCCATGCCGGCGTTGACCCAGGCGGCCTGGTCCTCCGCCGTCTCGGGCACCGGGCCGGGCAGCCGCACGAAATGGACCTTCCAGCCCTGCCCGCCGGGCAGGCGTTCGCCCGCCGCCAGCACCACGGCGGCGCCGGTCTGCGCCGCCAGCCGGCCGGGCAGCACCATGCTGAACGCGGGCTTGCCGAAGAACGGCGCCCACACACCTTCGCCGTTGCCGGGGACCTGGTCCGGCAGGATGCCGATCGCCTCGCCGCGGCGCAGGGCCCGCACCAGCTGGCGCACGCCCTGCAGATTGGCGGGTGCGGTATCCAGGTTGGGCCCGCGCCGGCCGCCCTCGACCAGTTGCGATACCCAGGCCTTGCGCGGCGGCCGGTACAGCACCGTGATGGGGCCGCCCCGGTGGGCGTAGTAGCGCGCCGCGACTTCGAAGCAGCCCAGGTGCGGCGTCAGGAACAGGATGCCCTTGCCCTCGTCCAGCGCGCCCTGCACGGCATCCCAGTCATCGGTGCGGCACTCGGCCAGCGCCCGGTCGGGCCTGAACCAGACGCGCGGGATCTCCAGCGCGCCCTCGCCGGCGGCGGCGGCCGAACGGCGCGCGAAGTCCTCGCCCCGATAGCCGCCCAGGGCGGCGTTGGCGCGCAGGCGCGCGGCATAGTCGGCGGAACTGCGATACACCAGCAATCCCAGGCAGCGCCCCAGGCGGTGCAGCCAGCCCAGCGGCAGCCGCGCGAGCAAACGATAGAAAGTCAGCAGCATCGAACGATCCGAACCTCGAAGAACAAGCCCCGCGGCCACCATGCCGGCAGGGGGGGTGGGCTCCATCCGGATTTTCCCCTAAAATGGAAAAGATCGCCGAGTTAACAGACAACTTGCGGGGCGATCGCGGCGCCGGTCCGTCCGGTGCGCGCATAAATGCCGCTAAAGCGTCGCTGCTCGCCACAGGTCCAAGACCCAGCAACGTGCAACACGCCGCGGAACCGATAGCCGGCGTGCGCGCCGGTCAGCTTTCAAAGGACTATCGAGTGGCCAATTCCTACCTCTTCACTTCGGAATCCGTCTCCGAAGGACACCCCGACAAAGTCGCCGACCAGGTCTCGGATGCCATCCTGGACGCCATCCTCGCGCAGGACCCGACCTCGCGCGTGGCCGCGGAAACGCTGTGCAACACCGGCCTGGTCGTGCTGGCGGGCGAGATCACCACGCGCGCCAACGTCGACTACATCCAGGTCGCGCGCGACACCATCAAGCGCATCGGCTACGACAACACCGACTACGGCATCGACTACAAGGGCTGCGCGGTGCTGGTCGCCTACGACAAGCAGTCGCCCGACATCGCCCAGGGCGTGGACCGCGCCTCGGACGACTACCTGAACCAGGGCGCCGGCGACCAGGGCCTGATGTTCGGCTACGCCTGCACCGAAACGCCCGACCTGATGCCCGCGCCGATCTGGTACGCGCACCGCCTGGTCCAGCGCCAGAGCGAGCTGCGCAAGGACGGCCGCCTGCCGTGGCTGCGCCCGGACGCCAAGTCCCAGGTCACCTTCCGCTACGTCGACGGCAAGCCGGTCGAGGTCGACACCGTGGTGCTGTCCACCCAGCACTCGCCCGACGTCAGCCAGGACACCATCCGCGAAGCCGTCATCGAAGAGATCATCAAGAAGACCTTCACCGACGGCCTGATCACCGACAAAACCCGCTACCTGGTCAACCCGACCGGCCGCTTCGTCATCGGCGGCCCGCAGGGCGACTGCGGCCTGACCGGCCGCAAGATCATCGTCGACACCTACGGCGGCGCATGCCCGCACGGCGGCGGCGCGTTCTCGGGCAAGGATCCGTCCAAGGTCGACCGCTCGGCCGCCTATGCCGCCCGCTACGTGGCCAAGAACATCGTCGCCGCGGGCCTGGCCACGCGCGCGCAGATCCAGGTCAGCTACGCCATCGGTGTGGCCGAGCCCATCAACATCACGGTCGACACCTACGGTACCGGCGTCATCCCCGACGACCAGATCGCCAAGCTGGTACGCGAGCACTTCGACCTGCGTCCGAAGGGCATCGTCAACATGCTGGACCTGCTGCGCCCGATCTACCAGAAGTCGGCCGCCTACGGCCACTTCGGCCGCTCGGAGCCGGAGTTCAGCTGGGAAGCCACCGACAAGGCGGCGGCGCTGCGGTCGGCGCGTTAACTCCCCGCTACCCGCTGAACTCGCCGTAGACTTCGCGCGGGTTGCGGACCAGGATCCGTTCGAGCACCGAACGGTCCTCCACCCACTCGGCCAGCAGGTCGAACAGGTCGCCGTCGTTGGGCATGCCCCTGCCCTGCATGTTCGTGTGCGGCCAGTCGCTGCCCCACAGCAGGCGTTCGGGCGCATGACGCACCAGGGCGCGTGCCAGGGGAGTGACCTCGGAATAGGGGTAGTCCTGCGCCGTGCTGCGCATCGGACCCGAAATTTTCACCCACACGCGCCCGGTATCCAGCAGCTCCAGCAGCCGCCGGAAGGCCGGCTGGTCCACTCCGCCCGCGGCGGGGATGCAGGCGAAGTGATCCAGCACGATGCGGTTGGGCAGGCGCAGCAACGCATCGGCATGCTCGACCAGATCGGTGCCGTGGGGATAGAACTGTACGTGCCAGCCGAACTCCGCGATCAGTTCGGGAATGCGCGGCGACGACAACCGGGGCAAGGCGCCGCGGTGGCCATGGCTGACGAAGCGGGCGCCGCGCACGCCCAGCGCGTCGAGCTCGGCCACGCGGGCGCGGTCCACGTCGTCGGGCAGCAGCGCCACGCCGCGAAAACGATCCGGGAAACGCCGCAGCACCTCGGCCAGGTGGTCCGGATTCTGGCCGTAGCCGGCGCCGCTGACCACCACCGCGCCGGACAATCCCAAGGTGTCCTGCAAGGCGATGTTGGTCTCGGGCAGCGCGTCCGCCGAGCGGTACTTGCTGCCCGGGTGGAACGGATAGCGGCTGGCGGGTCCGAACAGGTGCACGTGGCAATCGATGGCGCCCGCCGGCGCGGCCAGCCGGGGCTTGCGCGGATGCGGATCGGGCGGCGGCGTCAGCGGAAGCGCGTTCTGGCCGGACATGGGGTTCTCCATCAGTTCGCGGTGATGCGGGCACGCCGCACCACGTCCTTCCATTGCCGGATCTCGGCCGAGATCATCGCGGCGAAATCTTCGGGCGTGCTGGTCCTGGGCTCCACGCCCGCCGCCTGCAACTGGCTGTTCCAGACGGGGTCCTTGCCGATATCCGCCATCGTCCGGTTCAGCACGTCGATCACCTCGCGCGGCGTACCCGCCGGCGCCAGCACGCCCAGCCACAGGAGGCCTTCGTAGCCCGGCACGCCGGACTCGGCAATGGTCGGCACGTCGGGCAGCAACGCCGAGCGCTTCGCGCTGGCGATGGCCAGCGGCTTGATCCTGCCGCCGGCGAAATGCGGCTGCGAGGTGGTGACCGTGTCCATCTTGACCGCGATCTGGCCGCCCAGCAGGTCGTTGAGCGCCGGCGCCGCACCTTTGTACGGCACGTGCACGACCTGGATGCCGAGCCGCTCCAGCAGGAGTTCCGTCGTGACGTGGGGCAGCGTGCCGTTGCCCGCCGATCCGTAGGTCAGCTTGCCCGGGTTCTTGCGGGCGAAATCGACGAAGCCCTTGAAATCGTCGAAGGGCTGGTTGCCGCTGGCCACCAGCAGCTCGGGAATCTGCGCGACGAGTCCGATGGGCGCGAAGTCCTTTTCCGTATCGAAGGACAGGCGCGGCGTGATCGCCGGATTGATGGTGTGGTTGGGCGTCGTGAACAGCAGCGTGTAGCCGTCGGGCGCCGCGCGCGCGACGCGCTGGGTGGAGATCACGCCGCCGGCGCCGGGAACGTTCTCGACCACGAACTGCGCGTCGAGCCGCCGGCCGAGCTGCGCGGCCAGCATGCGCGCCACGGCGTCCACCGATCCGCCGGCCGAGAACGGCACCACCAGCGTGACCGGCCGGGACGGATAGCGGGCAGCCTGCGCCGGAGCGGCCAGCGCCACACTCGCGGCAAGGCAGGCGGCGGCATGCAGCCACGCGCGACGGACAGGGTATGGGCACGGCATCGGGTCTCGCCTCCTGGTTTGCGGGACGCTGAGCTTAGAGGTCCCGCCGGGCCCGCTTCAAATGATTGTTTTGCACCTCTCCATGAATTCCTTGCATGCCGCCCCCCGCGTGATGATGATGTCGCTGTGCCGTTTCTCCCCCGACGAGGCATCCATGCAAATCGATTTCCTCGGCATGCAGGCCTTTCTCTGCATCGTCGAGCAAGGCGGCTTCCTGCCGGCCGCCACCCACCTGAATCTGTCCCAGACGGCGGTCAGCCACCGCCTGCGCAAGCTGGAGGACAGCCTGGGCATGAAGCTGCTGACCCGCACCACGCGCGCGATCACACTGACCGACGCCGGCCGCGCCTTGCTGCCGCGCGTGCGCAAGGCCATGCAGGAACTGGAACTGTCCTACGACACGGTGCGCCAGCACGCCGGCACCGCGCCGCGCTGGCTGGTGTTCGGCTGCCTGCCGACCCTGGCGATCACCCAGTTGTCGCCGGCGCTGCTGCGCTTCGCGACGCGGCATCCGGACATCTCGGTGCGCGTGCTGGACGACTCCATCGGCGAGATCGCCGAGCACGTGCACAACGGCACCGCGGCCTTCGGCGTGTCGCTGGCCAGCTCGAACCGGTTCGGCCTGGACATGGACGTGTTCGCCGAAGAACCGTTCGTGTTGGCCTGCCCGCCCCGCCATCGCCTGGCGCGGGCCAGGGAAGTGGATTGGGAACGCCTGCGCGGCGAACCCCTGATCCGCATCAGCCTGCCCGCCGGCAACGCGGCCACCATCGACGACGCGCTGGGCGATCGCCGCCTGCGGTTCCGCTGGGCCTACGAGGCCCAGCACACGTCGATCGCGCTGGACTTCGTCGCCAACGGACTGGGACTGACCGTGGTGCCGGCGCTGTCGGCCACCAAGGCTCCCGGCGTGGTCACGCGTCCGCTGGCCGGCCCCGCGGTGGCGCGACATCTGGCGGTGGTGACGCGCCACGGCGCCGTGCTTGCCCCGGCCGCGCAGGCCATGCGCGACCTGCTCGTGGCCGAGATCCGGGGCCGCCTGGCGGCGGTCCATGAACGGCGCGCATGAATCCGCCAAACAATTCATTTGTCCGCGCCACCCCGACTGCCTAGACTGGCGGCGAATCGACGGTCCTCCCGCATGCTCCCGGCGCGGGCCCGGACCGCGCCACGAGGAGACCGCCATGTTCCACCGCGCCGCGCGGCCCATTGCCGCCGCGCTGATGTTCGCCGCCATCGCCCCGCTCCACGCGCAGGACGACCGCTACCCCGAGCAGCCCATCCGCGTGGTCGTGCCCTTCGGCGTCGGCGGGCTGGCCGACATCTCGCTGCGCCTGGTCACGCAGCGCCTGTCCGAACGCCTGGGCCAGCAGGTCGTGGTCGAGAACAAGCCCGGCGCGGGCGGCGTGGTGGCCGCCAACGCCGTGCTGGGCGCGCCGCACGACGGCTACACGCTGGCGGTATTCGCCAACGGCACGGCGATCAGCAAGACGCTTTTCAAGCTGCCCTACGATCCCGTCGCCGATTTCGAGCCCATCTCCACCGTCGCCTACTTCGACCTGGTGCTGCTGACCAACGCCAAGGGCAAGCTGCAATCCCTGCCCGCGCTGCTGGCCGAGGGCAAGAAACGCCAGTTGGTGCTGGGCACCATCAACCCGGGCAGCACGCAGAACCTGTCGGCTGAACTGTTCAAGTCCATGGCCGGCGTCGACGCCATGATCGTGCCTTTCAAGAGCACGCCCGAAGTGCTGACCGCCTTGCTGCGCGGCGACGTCGACGTGATGTTCGAGTCGTATGCCGCGCTCAGGGGCGCCATCACGTCGGGCCAGGCAACGCCGATCGCGGCCACCGGCAGCCACCGCTCGAGCTGGTTGCCCAAGGTGCCCACCGTGGCCGAGAGCGGCGTGCCCGGCTATGAAGTCGCGGGCTGGAACGCCCTGTTCGCGCCGGCCGGCACGCCGCCCCGCAGGCTGGACCGCCTGAACGCCGCGTTGAACGAAGTGCTGCGCGAGCCCGCCATCCGCCAGCGCCTGGAGGAACTCGGCACGCAGGCCCAGGGCAGCACGCGCGGGGAACTCGCCGACGTGTTCAAGCGCGACATCGCCAAGTGGGCCGACGTCATCCGCAAGGCGGGCATCCCCATGCAGCAGAACTAGCAGGAGTTTTTCCGTGACCTTCGCGATTTCCATGGCCGACGCCGTGCTGGTCGATGCCCACGTCCACGTCTTCACGCGCGACATGCCGCTCGTGCCCAATCCCCGGCACAGTCCGGACTACAGTTTCACGGTGGAGCAACTGCTCGACACCATGGACCGGCACGGCGTGCACTACGCCGTCATCGCCGCCGCCAGCCCCTGGGGGGACTACAACGACTACGTGCTCGAATCCCTGGGCAAGTCGGCGCGGCTGCGCGGCACCATCATCGCCGACCCCGCCGTGGAGAAGGTCTCGCTGGACGCCATGCACGCCGCCGGCATGCGGGGCGTGCGGCTGCCCTTCATCGGCCTGCCGGAACTGCCCGACCTGGACTCGTGGAACTATCGCAAGTTCCTGCGCCGGCTGGTGGACCTGGACTGGCACGTGCACGTGCACATCGAGGGGCCCCGGCTGCCGGCGGTGCTGCCCTTGCTCGAGCAATCGGGCGTGAAGATCGTCATCGATCACATCGGCCGGCCCGATCCGGTCTCGGGAACGGCCAGCGAAGGTTTTCAGGCCATGCTGCGATCGGTCCGCAAGGGCCGCACCTGGGTGAAGATGTCGGGCGCGTACCGGCTGGGAGCCAATGCCCGCGAATGCGCGCAGGCGCTGTACCGCGAAGTGGACGTGGACAGGCTGATGTGGGCCAGCGACTGCCCCTTCGTGGGCGCGGAATCGACCATGACCTACGAGGCCGCCATCACGTGGCTGGAGGAAACGATTCCGGACGCGGCCGACCGGCGCCGCATCTTCGGCGGCAACGCGCTGCGCTTCTATTTCTCGTGATCGACCGCGTCCGGCAGGTTCAACGCGCCGAGTCGCCCCAGCGGTAGACCTGCGTCAGCTCGTCCAGCCGCTGCTTCAGTCCCGCGTCCAGCACGTAGTCGGCCGCCGCCAGCGTATCGTCGAGTTGGTCGGGCCGGCTCGCGCCCAGCAGCGGCGCGGTAACGAGCGGATTGGCCAGCACCCAGGCCACCGACAGCGTCGTCAGCGATACCCCCGCTTCCTTCGCCAGCGCCTGCAGCGCGTCCACCGTGTCGAAATACCGGTCGGCCCAGTAACGCTCCTGGTAGCGCTCGGCCGCGGTGCCCAGCGTGAAGCGGGTGCCTTCGGTGGGCGCGCCGCGGCGATGCTTGCCGGTCAGCAGCCCGCCGGCCAGCGGGTTGTACGGAATCACGCCCAGGCCCTCTTCCTGCGCCAGCGGCAGCAGTTCACGCTCGATCTCGCGGAACAACAGGCTGTAGCGGGGCTGCACCGAGACGAAGCGCACGAGGCCGTGCAGCTCGGACTTGCCCAGCGCGCGGGCCAGGCGGTACGCCAGGAAATTGGACACGCCCACGTAGCGGGCGCGACCGGACCGCACGATGGTGTCCAGGACCTCCAGGGTCTCGTCCAGCGGCGTGCGCGTGTCGTCGCCATGCAGCTGGTAGAGATCGACGTAGTCCGTCTGCAGCCGTGCCAGCGAGGCGTCGATCGCATCCAGCAGATGCTTGCGCGACGAGCCCTGGTCCCAGGGGTGGGGACCGGTCCGGCCGAAGGCCTTGGTCGCCACGACGAAACCGGCGCGCCGGCCCGGCGCCTCGCGCAGCCAGCGGCCCAGGATTTCCTCGGTGGCGCCTATCGTCTTCAAGCCGCCGCCCAGCGGATAGACGTCGGCGGTGTCCAGGAAGTTGATGCCGCCGTGGGCGGCCT
Source organism: Pigmentiphaga sp. H8 (assembly GCF_003854895.1). Taxonomy (NCBI): domain Bacteria; kingdom Pseudomonadati; phylum Pseudomonadota; class Betaproteobacteria; order Burkholderiales; family Alcaligenaceae; genus Pigmentiphaga; species Pigmentiphaga sp. H8. The sequence continues at coordinate 5,373,843 of NZ_CP033966.1, forward strand.
TGTCCAGGATCTGGCGGGCGACGGATTCCTCGGTCTGCAGGCCGAAGGTCATGGTGCCGAGCGCGAGGCGGCTGACGGTCAGGCCGGTGCGGCCCAGGCGGGTGGTGGCCAAGGTCATGGTGGATGCGTCGGTAGGAATGGAAGGAACCACCTATGCTAGAACACCCCGGCGCTTCCTGGAACCATTCCCTGGAAGTAAGGATATGCAGGCCTGGCGCGCGCTGCCGGAAGGGGCCGCGGTTGGCGTTACACTGCCTTCATATGACCGCCAAGTTACCCGTTTCCGATCCCCCACCCTCCGCCTCCCTTCCCGATTCGCCCTGCGTGGCGGTGTGCTCCACCCTGTTCGACGAAATCTGCCGCGGATGCGGCCGTACCGCGATGGAAGTCGCCAACTGGGTGCAGATGAGTCCCGAGGAAAAACAGGTCGTGTGGCAGCGGATCCGGGCCCAGGGCTACCCCCGGCGCAAGGGCTGACCGGCCGCGCGGGGCCGCGGCCCGCTTCATGACAGTCTTCGGCCTGTCACATGCCGCAGGCTAAATGGGCGCCATCGCACCGACCTCTACCGCCCATGCGCATCGTCCTCGTCACGGATGCCTGGCATCCGCAAATCAACGGCGTCGTCCACACCTGGACGTACATGCAGAAAACGCTGACCTCCTGGGGCCACGAACTCATCATCGTCAGTCCCGTCGGCAGCCGCACCATCCCCACCCCTACCGAGCCCGACGTGCGGCTGTGCGTGGAGCCACGCCGGCACCTGCTGCGCACGCTGGCGGACCGCGAACCCGACACCCTGCACATCGCCACCGAAGGGCCGCTGGGCCTGGCGGCGCGGCGGCTGGCGCGGCAGCGGGGCTGGCGCTACACCACGTCCTTCCACACCATGTTCCCGGATTATCTCCAGGCCCGGATAGGCATCCCGGCGAACTGGACGTGGCGCTTCATGCGCTGGTTCCACCGGCCTTCGCAGCGGGTGCTGGTACCGACCCCCACCGTGCGCGACACGCTCGCGGCCAAGGGGCTGGGCAACCTCCACATCTGGGCGCGCGGCGTGGACACCGAGCGCTTCCGGCCCGAGGCCGGCAACGCGCTGCCCTACCCCGGCCCCATCTTCCTGAGCGTGGGCCGCCTGGCCAGGGAAAAGAACCTCGATGCCTTCCTGTCCCTGGACCTGCCGGGCACCAAGGTGGTCGTGGGCGGCGGCCCGGACGAGCCCCGGCTGCGGCGCAAGTTCCCCGGCGCGGTCTTCCTTGGCATGAAGCCGCACAGCGAACTGGCGCGCTACTACGCGGGCGCCGACGTGTTCGTCTTCCCCAGCCAGACCGATACGTTCGGCCTGGTCATGCTGGAGGCGATCGCCTGCGGCACGCCGGTGGCCGCCTATCGCAGCGAGGCGCCGATGGCGGTCGTGAGCGAAGGGCGCACCGGCGTCCTGCACGACGACCTGCGCGCGGCCTGCATGGGGGCGCTGGAACTGTCGGGCACCGACATCCGGCAGCATGCGCTGGAGCACAGCTGGACCGCCATCGCCTCGCGCCTGCTGGAGTTGCAGGTGCCGGCCGATCCGAAACGCGAGAAGGCCGACCTGGACTGGTATCCCCAGGGCGCGGTGTAGCGGTCCCGCGCTCAGGCGCCGGGCGTACCTTCCCTGAGCGCGACGTCCAGATCGACCAGCACCGGCGCATTGCGCGGCAGCTCGCTCACGCCGATGACGGAACGCGGATGGCGCCCCCGGTCGCCGAACAGCGCCACCAGCAGCTCGGACCCTTCGTCGGCCAGCTCCGACCACCGGCCGCGCTCGCGCCCGACCTGGAAGAAGTAGTTCACGCGCAGCACGCGGTCGACACCGGCAAGCGTGCCGCCGGCCAGGTGCTGCACCCACGCCAGGGCATGCAGCACGCACAGCCTGACGGCCTCGCGGCCCACGCCGGCGTCCACCGATTCGCCCACGACTCCCTGCGCCAGGAGCGTATCGGCCCCGGTCTTGGGGATCTGTCCGGCGACGTGGATGGTATCTCGGTGCCGGATCGCCGGCGCGTAGGAGAACAGCGTGGGCGTGGGCGGCGGCAGCGCAAGCCCCAGTGCGCGCAGGCGTTCATCGGCATTCGACATGGGCGGCCCTCCTAGCGCTTAGTGGGCTGGAAGCCCACTTCCCGGGCCAGCTTGGCCCACCGCTGGTTCTCGCCCTCGACGAAGGCGGCGAACTGGGCGGCGGAGCCTCCTTTCACCGATACCCCCTGCTCCTTCAGGCGCGCCGCGACCTCGGGCGATTTGAGCGCGCGGTTGAACGCCGCGTTCAAGGTCTCGACCACCTCGCGCGGGGTGGCGGCCGGCGCCACGATGCCTTGCCAGGACGTGATGTCCAGCCCCTCCAGGCCGGCTTCCTTGTAGGTAGGGATCTCGGGCGCGATGTCGATGCGCGTGGGCGAGGTCACCGCCAGGGCCTGGATCTTCCCGGCCCGCGCATGCGGCAGCAGCGTGATGACGGGATCGAGCAACAGGTCGATGTGTCCGCCCAGCAGGTCGTTGATGGCGGGGGCGCTGCCCTTGTAGGGCACGTGTGTCATCCGCGTACCGGCCCGCGCGTTGAAAAGCTCGCCCGCCAGGTAGGTCGAGCTGGACGCCGAGCCGAACGTCAGCGCGCCGGGCTTCTGCTTGGCCAGCCGGGTGAACGCGGCCAGGTCGGCGACCGGCAGGCCGGGCTTGGCGGCGATGATGTACGGCTGGTCCGCCAGCATGACGACGGGCGTGAAATCGCGGCTCGCGGAGTAAGGCAGGTCCGAGTATTGCAGCTCGTTGATGGACAGGACCGGCAGGTTCGCCACCAGCAGCGTATAGCCATCGGGCGCGGCTCGCGCCACGTGTTCCGCGCCGATGATGCCGCTGGCGCCCGGCTTGTTGTCGACCACCACGGGCTGGCCGATGTCCTGGGCCACCTTCTGGCCCACCGTGCGCGTCACGAGGTCGGCCACGCCGCCGGGGGGAAAGGGCACGACGAGGTGGATCATCTTGCTGGGAAAGGACGCCGCGTGGGCGCCCGCGGCACACGACAGCGCCAGGACGGCGGCGGCGATACGATGCATGGACATGAGAGGTCTCCTTCTTGATGGTTCAGGCCGCGGCGATCGCGACGATTTCTATGTCGCACCCGGGCGAAGCCAGCGCGGCCTGCACCGTGGCGCGGGCCGGGGCCTGGCCGGCGGCGACCCAGGCATCCCAGACTTCGTTCATGGACGCGAACAGCGCCATGTCCCGCAGGAATATCTGGCAGGACAGCAGCCGGGACCGGTTGCTGCCCACGCCTTCCAGCAGCCCGTCGATCATGGCCAGCACTTCCGCCGTCTGTTCGCGGATGTCGCGCCCGCGGGTCTCCCGGGGTACCTGGCCCGCCAGGTACAGGACGCCGTTGAAGACCGAGATTTCCGACATGCGCTTGCCGGGTCCGATTCTCTGGATGCTCATCACGCGGCCTCCCGCGCATCGGCTGGCATGGGTCCGAAACCCGCTTCGAAGAAGCGCAGCCAGTTCTCGCCCAGCACCATCGCGGTGTCCCGGTCGGAGAAGCCCACGGCGCGCAGCCCGGCCTCGATCCGCGCCATGTCGCGGCTGTCCCGGAACCAGTCCGGCTGCGGCGGGAACCCCGGCTGCGCGGCCGATCCTTCACCATAGTCCATGCGCTTGGTGTAACGCCCCATCCGCATCCACTGCACGACGGAGTCCGGCTGGTCCTGGCACAGATCCGAGCCTATGCCCAATGCCTCGACCCCCGCCAGCTCGGCGGTCCGCGCCACCATCTCGCAGAAAGTTTCCAGGCGGCAGGCCGACTTGTCCTTCAGGTGATGGGGATACAGGGAAAAACCCAGCATGCCGCCGGACGCGGCCAGCGCCTTGATGACCGTGTCCGACTTGTTGCGCAGCGCGGGCGCCCAGGCATGCGGGTTGGCGTGGCTGACGACGATGGGGCGCTGCGACAGCTCGATCGCCTCGAGCGTCGAACGCTCGCCCGAGTGGCTCATGTCGATTACCAGGCCGACGCGGTTCATCTCGCGTATGACCTCGCGCCCCATGCGGGTGACGCCGCCGTCGTTCGCTTCATAGCAGCCGCTGGCCAGCAGGGACTGGTTGTTGTAGGTCAGCTGCATGAAGCGCACGCCCAGCGTATGCAGCACTTCCACCAGACCGATGTCGTCCTCGATGGGCGAGGGATTCTGGCATCCGAACACGACCGCCGTGCGCCCTTCGCCGCGCGCCCGGCGCACGTCGTCGGCGCCGCGGGCCAGGACGATGAGTTCGGGGAAAGTCTCGAACCAGCGGTTCCAGCGTTCGATGACCTGCACCATCTCCCGGAAGTTCTCGTGGTACGCGATGGTGACGTGCACGGCGTCCAGGCCGCCCTCGCGCCATTGGCGGAAGATCTTCTCGGACCAGTTGTTGTATTGCAGCCCGTCGATGCGAAAGGGTTGCGTCCTGTCGTTGCCCATTCCCGGTTCCAGCTCCTGCGATATGGATGGCGAAACTGTAGAGATCCGGGGCAAATTCAGTCAAACTAAAAGATATTCAATAAATTCAAATTTTTCTTAAATGAAGATCGACCAACTACGGACTTTCGTCGCGGTGGTGGACACGGGCGCGCTGGTCGAGGCGGGCGACCGGATGGGCCGCACGCCCGCCGCGCTGTCGATGACCCTGAAGCAGATCGAATCGGAACTGGGCGGCGCGCTGTTCGAGGGTGAACGCAAGAACCGGCTGACACCGCTGGGCCGGCACGTGCATCTCCAGGCGCAGCGGGCCCTGCATGCCTTCGATGCCGCGCTGGCCCAGATGCGCGGCTACGCCCGCGGCGGCCAGGGTATCGCGCGGATCGCGGCCGTGCCGTCGGCGGCCACTCGCCTGCTGCCGGCCGCGATCGCGCGCATGCGGGCCACCCACCCCGGCGTGCGCATCGACCTGCGGGACATCGATTCGGCGGCGGTCATCCAGGCCGTTTCCGCCGGCGTCGTCGACTTCGGCATCGCCACGGCGCCCGCATCCAGTGCCCATCCGGACCTGAATGCCGAACCGCTGCTGAAGGATCCCTTCGTACTGGTCTGCCCCGCCGGCCACCGCCTGAACGCACTGAAACGGCCGGTCCGCTGGCGCGACATCGATCCGGCGGAGTTCATCGCCAACGGCCTGTGTTCGCGCTTTTCCTCGCCCGAGCTGTCGCGCCTGGTGGAACAGGCGCCGCTGAATCTGCACAACACCACGTCGCTGCTGACCTTCGTGGCCCAGGGGTTCGGCGTCACGCTGCTGCCCACCATGGCCGTCACGGCCAGCCGGACGGTCCGCCTGCTGCCGCTGGCCGACCATGGCGCGACCCGCAGCCTGGACCTGATCACGCAGCGCGACGCCAGCCTGAGCCCGGCGTCCCAGGCCATGCTGGAACGGGTCCTGGACTGCAGCCGCACCATGGCCGCCACGGTCTGAATCGGGGAATCGGGACCGATGCTCAGATTTGCTCAGATAAGGATGCGATGCCCCCCTTATCCTTTGCATCCTTGACTATCGGTCCATGGGCATGGGCGGCAGGTCGAGAGAACTGACGTCGAAGGCAGCATCCCATGCAGGTTACCCATCCATCGCCAGCGCAGCCGGCCCTCCCTCTCTCCTTCCCCCTCCCTCCCCCCGTTTACGCCGTCACGCCCGCCATGCCCGGCCCCGATGTCCGGGCCTTGGCTTTCCAGCCCATCTCGTCGCTGCTGGACGGCACGTGCAATCTCTACCAGAGCGTCACGGCCCGCCTGCTGGCGGCGCCGGATGACGACGTGCCGGACGCGCCCGGCCTCCCGCTCGTCCAGGCCGTGATGGCGGTCCTGCGCGACCACCCCTGGATCACGCTGGGCTGCGCGGTCTCGCCCGACATGCTGGCCGACGAGGCCGGCTGGGCTCCCCTGCTGGGCGAACTCCGCGCCGACAACCGGCTCGCCCGGCGGCTGGTGATCGAACTGGCACAAGGTGGCGACCGGCTGGAAACGCGGCAAGCCCTCGGCCTTGCCGGCCGGCTGCGGCGACTGGGCTGCCTGCTGGCCATCGACGACTTCGGCGCGGCCGGCGGCACCGTGGACTTCCTGCTGGATGCCCGTCCCGACATCGTCAGGATCGCCCCGGCGTACCTGCATCGCGCGCGGCGCCTGCATGGCGTCGGCGGCACCTCCGGCCTGATCCGGCTGTGCCGCCGGCTGGCGCCGGCGATCGTCATCCAGGGCGTGGACGATCCCGCCGACCTGCTGCGCCTGCCGCGCGAGGCCGGCGTATGGATCCAGGGTGTCATGGCGGGCCTTCCGGCGCTGCATGCTCCCTGGCTGCGGCACAGCCCCTGGCGCCTGGCGGCCTGCGCCGGCGAACGCCACTGACCGGACCCGCCTCCATGACCACCGCCCCCGCCCGGAACGAACAAGCCGACCCCGCCGCCAAGGCCCGCCCCGCGCGCAAGACGCCGCGCCGCAGCGCCAAGCGCATCTCCCGCAACGATTTCGCCCTGGCCATCGCCACCCCCTCTTCGCCGCCCGCGCGCACCAACAAGCGCGTGCTGGTGGCCGACATGGGCAAGCGGTTCTGCGCCGACGTCTGCGACTTCCTCAGCCAGCAGGGCTGCCATGCGCGTGCCGTGCACGACCGGCGGCACCTCCTCCAGACCCTGGCCGAATGGCAGCCGACGACACTGTTCCTGAACGTCTCCCTGCCCAGCCTCGACCTGGGAGAACTGACGCCGCTGTACACCCACTTGCCGCGGGACTTCCAGATCGTCCTGCTGCTCGAGCCCGGCGTCCCCTTCACCTTGTCCGTTCCGCCCAAGACGCCATGCCTAGCCCGTCTACTCAAGTCCCCATGCCTGACGGATCTGCGCCACTTCCTGTGACCCGGCAGGCCGCCGGCGCCACCGGCGGGGCAGGCCACGTCCGGGGCGACCGGCGCTCCCCGACCGGATTGCGCCGCCTCCTGTCCAGGCTCGTCCGCAACTACGTCCACGGCATGAAGCGTCACGAGCGCTATCTCATGGACCCCGTGCACGGCCGGTCCCCGGCGCTGCGGCCCGCCGCTCGGCGCTGGCCGGCCGGCGGCGGCCCCCGCTCCATGACCGCGCCCCGGGCCTTCTCCTTCCAGGGCATCGAACGCGTCCTGCCGGATTCGCGCGGCTGGCATCACCAGCCCTGGGGCCAGGACTGGATCGCCCAACTGCACCGCTTCGACGACCTGAATGCCGCCGACGCCGAGCAGCGGCGGGACTGGCACCGGGCGCTGGTCCTGAACTGGGCCGTCTCCAACGGCCCGGGCCGCGGCCCCGGATGGGAGGCGCCCAGCCTGGCGCCCCGCATCGTCAACTGGATCAAATGGGACCTGCGCGGCGGCGGACTGGCCAGCGAGACCACCCGCCGCAGCCTCGTCGTCCAGGTCCGCTACCTGCGCCACTTCTTCTCGCGCCACTGGCGCGACGGTTCGCGCCCGGACATCGCCAAGGCGCTGATCTTCGCCGGCAGCTATTTCGCCGACAGCCGCGAATCGCGGGCCTGGCTGCGCAAGGGCATGCGGGCCTTGAACACGCTGGAGCCGACCGCGCTGTCCACGGAAGACCTGCGCGACCTGGCGCTACTATCCCTGGCCTACCCGGACCTGCATCCGCCGCACGGCCACCGCTGACGCCTCAGGCAACCCCGGCGGGCAGCGGCGATGCGTCGGCATGCTCGATCATGGACGCCAGCAGGAGATCGGTCAGCTCGGCGCGGCGGCCTGCCGCGGCCGGATCGTCCCAGAGATTACGCTGCTCCAGCGGATCCTGCTCCAGGTCATAGAGTTCGCACAGCGCCCGGTCGTCCGACTGCGTGATCCGCCACCGTCCGGTCAACAGCGTACGCAGGCGGAAGCGCCGCGGACGTCCGAACTGGAACATGACCGGCTCGTTCTCCACCAGCACGCCCGGCCGCGGCAGCGGGGCGCCGTGCTCCAGCATCCGGCGCAGGCTCAGGCCCTGCATGCCGTTGTAGGCGGCGATGCCCGCCCGGTCGAGCACGGTCCCGGCGATGTCCAGGGTCCCGGCCGGCGCCCCGCAGGCCGTTCCGCGCCGGGTTGCCGGCAACGCGGGATCGCTCCAGATGAACGGCACCCTGACCACGCCCTGGTAATGCATGGGTCCCTTCAGCATGACGCCGTGGTCTCCCATCATGTCGCCGTGGTCGCTGGTGAAGACGACGATGGTGTTCTCGCGCATGCCCAGGCGGTCCAGCGTCGCCATCACGCGGCCGACCTGCTCGTCGATCAGGCCGATCATGCCGTAGGTCAGGGCCGTGATCTCGCGGCACTCGCGCTCCGAGACGGGGAAGGCCGTATAGCCCTCGCGCGTGCCGCCGTCACGGCCGTAGTCGTGCACGCCCCGAACCAGCGGCGAGCTGCCGGGCGCGCGGAACGATGCCGGCAGCGGCACGTCCGCCGGATCGTACATGTCCCAGAACCGGCCCGGCGGCGTGAAGGGGTGGTGCGGGTCGGGAAAGGAGCACATCAGGAAGAACGGCGATGCCGGTCCCGCTTCGGCGGCCCGGGACTCCAGCCAGCCGCAGGCCCGCTCGCCGATGTAGGACGAGGGATAGAGCGACTCCGGCAGGCGCGTGCGCCAGGCCTGCGGCGCCCCGTACCCTTCGGCGGACAAGGCATGGTCCCGCCCGCGCAGGCTGTCGGGATCCGGATGGCGCTCGGCCAGCCAGCGGGCGTAGTCGCCCTGCACCTGGTCGCCATGCAGCGTGCACAGTTCGACGTGATCGAAGCCGTAGTAGGGCGTGTCGACGCGCTGGCGCCGCCCCGCCTTCCAGTCCGGCGTCCATTCGTTGCCGTAGCCGTCCCCCATGCGCGGCCGCTTGGTGGCGTCGCGCAGGCCCTCGGCGGGCGACCGGCGCCCCTCGACGGGCCGCCAGGCGCGCTTGTCGGGATGGTCGTAGCCGAAGCATTGCAGGTGCGACTTGCCGATCAGCGCGGTGGCATAGCCCGCATCCCGCAGCAGTTCCACGAAGGTGGTCTGGTCCAGCGACAGGTTGATGCCGTTGTGGACGACTCCGTGCACCGATGGCAGGCGTCCCGTCATCAGCGTCGCGCGGTTGGACATGCAGGTCGTGCTGGCGGCGTAGAAACGCTCGGCGCGGACGCCCGCCGACGCCAGCGCGTCGATGTGGGGCGTGCGCAGCACGGGGTTGCCGTAGCAGCCCAGATGGTCGGCCCGGTGCTGGTCGGTGATGAAGATCAGGATGTTAGGCGCGGCCATGGCTCAGTCCGCCTGGATCTTGAAGCGTTTCACGATCTCGCCGTAACGCTCGTAGTCGTCGCGGGTGGCCTTGGCCAGCACCTCGCGCGGGCCGCCCACCACCAGTTCGCCGCGCTGCTTGAAATGCTCCACGGCATCCGGCTCGCGCAGGGCCGCGTTGATCTGCGCGTTCAACGAGTCGGCCAGCGCGGGCGCCATCCCCGCCGGACCGTAGACGCCGAACCAGATGTTCACGAACACACCGGGGAAGCCCTGCTCCGCCATCGTGGGCAGGTCGGGGATCAGCGGGCTGCGGCGTTCGTCCACCACGGCGAGCGGCACCAGCCGTCCGCTCTCGATGTAGGGCTTGGCGCCGCCGTAGCCGAGATAGATGAGCTTGACCTGTCCGCCCAGCGCGTCGTTCAGCGCCGGCCCCACGCCACGGTACGGAGAATGCAGCAGCGACAGCCCGGCGGCGCGGTTGAACAGTTCGCCGGCGATGTGCATGGGCGACCCGTTGCCGGAGGTCGCATAGGCCAGCGGCGGTCCGGTCCGGGCAAGTCCGGCCAGTTCGCGGGCGTTCTTCACGCCCAGGCCGGGATGCGCCAGCAGCAGCATGGGCGTGGAGGAAATCATCGCGATGGGCGTGAAGTCCCGCTGCACGTCGAAGGTATAGCCCAGGTTCCGGGGCAGGACGTGGGGCGCCATGGCGAAGGTGTTGGCCGTGACCAGCAGGGTGTAGCCGTCGGGTTCTGCACGCGCCACGATGCCGGTGCCTATGCTGCTGCCCCCGCCGGGACGGTTGCTGACCACCACCGGCTGGCCCCAGGCCTTGCCCAGCTTCTCGCTCAGCAGCCGGGCGATGGGGTCCACCCCGCCCCCTGGCGGGAACGGCACGACCAGCGTCACCGCCCTGGCGGGAAATCCCTGGGCCATCGCGGGCCGCGGCAGCAGCCCCCCGCCCGCGAGCCAGCAGGCCCCCAGCCCGGCGCCCGCGCGCAGCCCCGCTCGCCGGCCGGGCCGCATGCCGTCCTTGCGCTTGCCATCCATGCTTGCTCTCCCAAAGGCGTTCGATGCAAACGCAGTCTAGGGTGGTCGATATTTATCGTGTAGTGGATAATCGCTTGAATCACTTTCAATCTGTATTTGTAAATCCATGGACCACCTGCGGCTCATCGTCACGTTCGCCCGGGCGGCGGAAGCGGGCAGCTTCAGCAAGGCGGCCCGCACGCTGGGCGTCACGCCGCAGGCCGTCAGCGCCCAGATCCGGCAGCTCGAACAACAGGTCGGCGTGCGCCTGTTCTACCGCACCACCCGCAGCATCAACCTGACCGAGGAAGGCCGGGCCTTCCACGAACGCTGCCGCGCCGGCATGGAAACCATCCAGGGCGGGCTCGACGTCCTGCGCGACCGCACCGAGCAAATGGTGGGCACGGTCAGGCTGGCGCTGCCCTATGCCATCAGCTATGAACTGGTCGCGCCGCTGATGGGGCGCTTCATGGACCGCTATCCCCAGGTCCGGGTCGACATGCTGACCCTGAACCAGTTGCCGGACGTGGTCGAGCACGGCGTGGACGTGGGCATCATCGGCGGCGAGCTTCCCAGCAGCTCGCTGGTCGCCCGCAAGGCCGGGGCCTTCAACCACGTGCTGTGCGCCTCGCCGGACTACCTGGACGAACGGGGCGTGCCGGACCACGTGGACGCGTTGCGCGACCATCGCTGCGTGCTGCTGCGCCACCCCCGCACGGGAAGGCTCTGGCCCTGGACCTTCCAGTCGGGCGGCGACATCGTCACGCTCAATCCCGAAGGCGCGCTGTCGGTGCAGGACGCCGAAAGCCAGCACCGCGCGGTGCTGCACGGCGCGGGCATCGGCCAGATCGCCAGCTACTACGCGGCGCCGCACATTCGCGCGGGCAGGCTGCGCCCGCTGTCCATCGGCTACGTCTCGCGCCAGGTCGACGTCCATCTCTACCTGCCCCAGCGCGACCACATCCCCTTGCGCTGCCGGGCGCTGGCCGACTATCTGCTGGCCGAACTCAAGCGCAATCCGGACCTGGTTCCCGCAACATTCTGATGCCCGAATCCCGCGCCGCGCGCCCTCTCCTGTCATGCCGGCGACGCGGGAACCCGCTACAATGCCAGCCACCTGAGGAGCGTTGCGACGACCGGCATCCCCGCCAGGCCGCCAGGCTCAGGTAACGGATCGGCCGCGGCCCGCCTGGGCGGCACCGGTCCACGGCAACGGCGCTCGCCCCACATCCTGCCCCTTGCAGGCCATGCGGCGAGCCTTCCCGGCTCACGCCGCGGCGTCAAAGGGCAAGCACTTTGGAGTCCTCATGAACGCTGTACCCAACGCCCAGACCCCCGACCACCGCATCGCCGACATCGCACTGGCCAACTGGGGCCGCCGCGAGATCAGCATCGCCGAGACCGAGATGCCCGGCCTGATGGCGATCCGCGAGGAATTCGCCGCCACCCAGCCGCTCAAGGGCGCCCGCATCGCCGGCAGCCTGCACATGACCATCCAGACCGCCGTGCTGATCGAGACGCTCAAGGCCCTGGGCGCCGACGTGCGCTGGGCTTCGTGCAACATCTTCTCGACCCAGGACCACGCCGCGGCGGCCATCGCCGCCTCGGGCACGCCGGTGTTCGCGATCAAGGGCGAGTCGCTGGCCGACTATTGGGAATACACCCACCAGATCTTCGAATGGCCGGCCGGCGCCCATGCCAACATGATCCTGGACGACGGCGGCGACGCCACCCTGCTGCTGCATCTGGGCACCCGCGCCGAGCAGGACGCCACCGTGCTGGCCAAGCCCGGCAGCGAAGAGGAAGTGGCGCTGTTCGATTCGATCCGCAGCACCCTCAAGCGCGATCCGAAGTGGTACTCCACCCGCCTCGCCCAGATCAAGGGCGTGACCGAGGAAACCACGACCGGCGTGCACCGCCTCTACCAGATGTCCAAGAAGGGCGAGCTGGCCTTCGCCGCGATCAACGTCAACGACTCGGTCACCAAGTCCAAGTTCGACAACCTGTACGGCTGCCGCGAATCGCTGGTGGACGGCATCAAGCGCGCCACCGACGTCATGGTCGCGGGCAAGGTCGCGGTCGTGTGCGGCTACGGCGACGTGGGCAAGGGCTGCGCCCAGGCGCTGGCCGCGCTGCGCGCCCAGGTCTGGGTGACTGAAGTCGATCCCATCTGCGCGCTGCAGGCCGCGATGGAAGGCTACAAGGTCGTGACCATGGACTACGCGGCCGACAAGGCCGACATCTTCGTCACCGCCACCGGCAACTACCACGTCATCACGCACGAGCACCTGGTGGCGATGAAGGACGAGGCCATCGTCTGCAACATCGGCCACTTCGACAACGAGATCGACGTCGCCTCGCTCAAGCAGTACAAGTGGGAAGAGATCAAGCCGCAGGTCGACCACATCGTCCTGCCCTCGGGCAAGCGCATCATCCTGCTGGCGCAGGGCCGGCTGGTGAACCTGGGCTGCGCCACCGGCCACCCCTCGTTCGTGATGTCGTCCTCGTTCGCCAACCAGACCATCGCGCAGATCGAGCTGTGGACCCGCAACGAGAACTACGCCAAGGGCCAGGTCTACGTGCTGCCCAAGCAGCTGGACGAGAAGGTCGCGCGCCTGCACCTGAAGAAGCTGGGCGTCCAGCTGACCCAGCTGCGCGCCGACCAGGCCGCCTACATCAACGTGGCGGTCGAAGGCCCCTACAAGCCCGAGCACTACCGCTATTGATCGTTCCCTTCCGGGGCCCCGCGCCCCGGAACGCCCCCCTTTTCCCTCTGGCAAGGAGTTCGCGATGACCCTGTTACTCGTCTGGTTGCTCAACGCCGTGGCACTGCTGGTCGTGGCCTATCTGCTGCCCGGCATCACCGTGGCGAGCTTCGGTTCGGCGCTGATCGCGGCGCTGGTGCTGGGCCTGCTCAATTCGCTGGTCAAGCCGGTGCTGGTGCTGCTGACGCTGCCGATCACCGTGGTCACGCTGGGCCTGTTCCTGATCGTGCTGAACGCGCTGCTGTTCTGGTTCGCGGGTTCGATCCTGAAGGGTTTCCAGGTCAGCGGTTTCTGGTGGGCCGTGATCGGGGCGCTGCTCTACAGTCTGATCTCGGGCCTGTTGTCGGCCATCGTGCCGAACTGACCCTTTACCTACAGGTTGCCCGCAAGTGAGTTCATCCTTATCTCCCGACCCGGCGCCGGCTGACGCCGCGCCGGTCTTCAGCCTGGAGTTCTTTCCGCCGCGCGACATCGCGGCGCAGGAACGGCTGGTACGCACGGCCAAGCAGTTGCAGGGCCTGCATCCCCATTTCGCCAGCGTGACGTTCGGCGCGGGCGGTTCGACCCGCGACGGCACGATGCTGGCGGTGTCGATGCTGCAGAAGCTGGGCTACGAGGCCGCGCCGCATCTGTCGTGCATAGGTTCGACCCCCGAAAGCCTGCGCGACATTCTCTATACCTACCGTCAGGCCGGGATCCGACGCCTGGTGGCCCTGCGCGGGGACATGCCGTCGGGCATGGGCGACATGGGCGAGCTGCGCTATGCGCGGGACCTGGTGGAGTTCATCCGCCAGGAAACGGGGGACTGGTTCCATATCGAGGTGGCGGCGTATCCGGAGATGCATCCGCAGGCCCAGGGGCCGGAGGCGGATCTGGACCGGTTCGTGGAGAAGATGCGGGCGGGCGCGGACAGCGCGATCACGCAGTATTTCTTCAATGCTGATGCGTACTTCGATTTCGTGGACCGGGCGACGGCGAAGGGCGTGTTGGCGCCCATCGTGCCGGGGATCATGCCGATCACGAATTACACGCAGCTGGCGCGGTTCTCGGATATGTGCGGGGCGGAGATTCCTCGATGGATACGGTTGCGGCTGGCGTCGTACGGGGATGATCGGGCTTCCATCCGGGCGTTCGGGCACGACGTGGTGGTGGAGCTTTGCCAGACCTTGCTGGACGGGGGCGCGCCGGGGCTGCATTTCTATACGATGAACCAGGCGGACGCTACCCAGGCTGTCTGGAAGGAATTGGAGCGGTGACGTCTCTTGGACGTTAGGGTTCTTTAGACGGTTGTTTCCGGCCTTGGTCGGTGGTGTGGGGACCGGGCATGCATCCTTCTTCGGTGATGATGGCGTCGAGCCGCATGTCGTGCGGCTCGGGTACGTGCACGTCGGGAGCCAGGCGGCCGCAGGCGTAGGCGATGCCCAGGGCCAGGGTCTCGTGGCCGCCCTGGCGCAGGGCGGCCAGGGTGCGGTCGTAGTAGCCGCCGCCGTAGCCGATGCGGTCGCCGTCGACGGTGTAGCCCAGGGTGGGGACGAGGACGATGTCGGGGGTACGGGGCTCGGTGGACCGGGGTTCGGGGATGCCGTAGGCGCCGGGGGCCATGGGGGTGTCGGGAGTCCAGGCGCGGAACTCCAGGGGGGCGGCCTTGGTCAAGATCACGGGTAGGGTCAGTTCCAGCCGGTCGTCGCGGGCCCAGGCCTGCAAGGCGGGGCGCAGGTCGGGTTCGTCGCCGATGGGCCAGAAAGCCGACAGCACCACGCGCCTGCCGCCCCCAGGGGCCACGGCCAGGTAGTCGTGTATCCTGCCTTGCAGGAGGCCGGCGATGCGGGCGTCGGCCGCGGCGCGCTCGGTGGCGCTCATGGCCGCGCGCAGGGCGCGCAGGCGTGGACGCAGGGCCGCGGCGGTGGCCTCCCTGGGTTTACCCGATGCTATTCTTGCTGCCATGGCCTATTCAGCTCTCTTCAACAGAATCCGCATTACAGCACTTGCCGCCGTGCTGGCAAGCGCCGCCGTGGGCTCCGCCTGCGCGCAGGTCTCGGCGCCCGGGTCCGACGACGCCCTGCTGGCGGCGCGCACCGCGGTGCAGACCGGCAACTGGGACATCGTCCAATCGCTGATCCCGCGGCTGGAAGGCCATGTACTGGCGGCCTATCCGCAGTACTGGGTGCTGCGGCAGCAGTTGAACGATCCGCGCAAGCCGCTGCCCGAGTCCGAGCTGAACGAATTCGTGAACGCCCATCGCGGCACCTACCTGGCCGAGCGGCTGCGCGGCGAATGGCTGCTGGCCGCCGCCAAGCAGGCCGACTACGCCACGGTGCGCACGCTGGCCGACACCACGGTCAACACGCCGCAGGTGGACTGTGCGGTGCTGCTGGCCATGCATGCGCGCGGCGAACGGGTCACGGCCCAACTGGCCATGTCCAAGTTCGAGCCCGGCGACAGTTGCTGGTCGCTGTACGACCGGCTCCAGGCCGACGGCGTCATGCAGTGGGACGACTTCGCCACGCAGATGCGCAACCTGTTCGAGACCAACTCGCTGGCCCATGCCAGGCGCATGGCGCGCTACGTGTTCGACCCCGCCCAGCAGAAAACGCTGAACGGCCTGCTGGACCAGCCCATGATCTGGCTGGTGCGGCAGAACACCCTGCCGCGAGACCGGGCCGGCCGCGAACTGGTGGTGACCGCGCTAAGCCGCCTGGCGCGCAACGACCTGCAGGTGGGCTACGACTATTTCGAACGCAGCTGGGCACGGCAGTTGCCGGCCGACGATGCCAGCTGGGTGCGCAACCAGTTCGCGCTGCACGCCTCGTTCAAGCTCGATCCGGTCGCGGTCGCCTGGTACCGCGCGGGCGAAGGCGGCAGGCTGACCGAATACAACCAGGGCTGGCGCGCCCGCATGGTGCTGCGCCAGCAGCCCGTGGACTGGCGCACGCTGAACCGCTACATCGAGCAGATGCCGCCGGCCATGCGCGAGGACCCCACCTGGGTCTACTGGCACTCGCGCGGCCTGGTCGCGCAGGGCGCCGTGCAGGAAGGCCAGGCGGGCTACCGCAGCATCGCCGGGCAGTTCAACTTCTACGGCCAGCTGGCCGCCGAGGAACTGGGCATTGCCACCACCATCCCGACCTCCACCGCGCCGATCACTCCGGATGAACTGGCCAAGGCGCAGTACAACCCCGGCCTGCAACGCGCGGTCGCGCTGTTCCGGCTGGGCTGGCGCACGGAGGGGGTGCGCGAATGGAACTACGCGCTGCGCGGCATGAACGACCGGCAACTGCTGGCCGCCGCCCAGCTCGCCCACCGCGAGAACCTGTACGACCGCGCGGTGAACACCGCCGAGCGCACGCGCGACCAGCACGATTTCAACCTGCGTTTCCTGACGCCCTTCCGCGACCAGCTGGTGGACAAGTCGCGCGAGATCGGCGTGGACGCGACCTGGGTGTATGGCCTGATCCGCCAGGAATCGCGCTTCGTCATGGATGCCCGCTCCAGCGTCGGCGCCTCCGGCCTGATGCAGCTGATGCCGGCCACCGCCAAGTGGGTGGCGCGCCGCATCGGCATGAGCGACTACGCGCAGCACCGCGTCAACGACATGGACACCAACCTGACCCTGGGCACCAGCTATCTGCGCATCGTGCTGGACGACCTGGGGGGTTCGCCCCTGCTGGCCTCGGCGGGCTACAACGCCGGTCCCCGCCGGCCCCATACCTGGCGCTCGACCCTGCCGGGCCCGGTGGAAGGGGCGATCTTCGCCGAGACCATTCCCTTCACCGAGACCCGCGACTACGTCAAGAAGGTGCTGTCCAACGCCACGTACTACGCGGCCCTGTTCACGGGCCAGCCGCAGTCGCTCAAGGCCCGGCTGGGAACGGTCGCCCCGCAAACGGTGGAGACCACCGCCATACCCTGAGGAAGCGCACGCCATGACCATGATCTATCCACGCATACTCGTGCTGGGCGGTTCGGGCTTCATCGGCAGCCACCTGGTCGCACGCCTGGCGGCCCAGGGCCGCAAGCTGCTGGTCCCGACCCGCCGCTACATGAGCGCCCGCCACCTGCTGCCGCTGCCCACGGTGGACATCGCCCAGGCCGACCTGTCCGACGACGCCACCCTGAACCGCCTGGTCCAGGGATGCGACGCGGTCATCAACCTGATCGGCACGCTGCACGGCGACCGCGGCACGCCCTACAGCAAGACCTTCCGCAAGCTGCACGTCGAGCTGCCCGAGCGCCTGGCCCGGGCCTGCGTGGCGCATGGCGTGACCCGCATGCTGCACATGAGCGCGCTGGGCGCGGATTCCCACGGCGCCAGCATGTACCAGCGCTCCAAGGGCGACGGCGAAACCGCCGTGCGCGGCGTGTTCGATGCCTGGCCCGAGGGCGCGCTGACCATCTTCCGGCCGTCGGTGGTATTCGGCCCCGACGACCGCTTCCTGAATACCTTCGCCGCGCTGGCGCGCTGCTTCCCGGTGCTGCCGGTGGCGGGCGGATCGGCGCGCCTGCAGCCCATCTACGTGGGCGACCTGACCGAGGCCATGACCAACGCGCTGGACGACCACCGCACCTACGGCAAGACCTATGCCGTGGCCGGGCCGCAGGCCTATACGCTGCGGGAACTGGTCGAGAAGGCCGCCGCCTGGAGCGGCCATCCCCGCCGCGTGCTGCCGCTGCCCATGGGCTTGGGCAAGCTCCAGGCGGCCGCCATGGCAATGCTGCCCGGCGCGCCGCTGATCACGCGCGACAACCTCGATACGCTGACGCGGGATGCAGTCCTGGACGGGCCGCTGGCGCCGGAGCTGGGCATCCATCCCAGCTCGCTGGAAGCGCTGGCGCCCGACTATCTCGGACAGGCCGAACACACGCGCTTCGACATGTTCCGCATGCGCCATGGCCGACGCTGACCTCGCCCGGCCGGCGCCGGGTCCCGACCCGGCCACCGACGGACTGGAGGTCTTCGTCGTGGGCGGCGCCGTGCGCGACGCCCTGCTGGGCCTGCCCGCGGGCGACCGCGACTGGGTGGTGGTGGGCGCCACGCCGGAACAGATGTCGGCCCGCGGCTTCGTGCCCGTGGGCGGCGACTTTCCCGTCTTCCTGCACCCGGCCACCCGCGAGGAATACGCGCTGGCCCGCACCGAACGCAAATCGGGACGCGGCTACAAGGGCTTCACCTTCCACACCGGCCCCGAGGTCACGCTGGAAGACGACCTGGGCCGACGCGACCTGACGATCAACGCCATCGCCCAGGCGCCCGACGGCCGCCTGATCGACCCCTACGGCGGCCAGGACGACCTGCGCGCCCGACGCTTTCGCCACGTCGGCCCGGCCTTCGCCGAAGACCCGGTGCGCATCCTGCGGCTGGCGCGCTTCGCGGCCCGCTTCCACGACTTCGAGGTGGTGCCGGAAACCCTGGCGCTGTGCCGCCGCATGGCGGCCGACGGCGAGGTCGACGCCCTGGTGCCCGAACGCGTCTGGCGCGAACTGTCGCGCGGCCTGATGCAGGAGCGGCCTTCCCGCATGCTGCAGGTGCTGGCCGACACCGACGCGCTGCCGCGCGTCGCGCCCGGCCTGGCGGTGGACGGCCCGTTGCTGGCCATTCTGGACCTGGCCGCCGATGCGGGACTGCCGCTGGCCTCGCGCTACGCGCTGCTGTGCTCCGACAGCGCCGACCCGGCCGGATTGGGCAAGCGGCTGCGCGCCTCGAACGACTGCAACGACATGGCGCGCCTGCTGCAACGGGCCCTGGCCGAACTGCCGCGCGCGGGCCGGGATCCCGAACGCGTGCTGGCCTTGCTGGAACGCGCCGACGCCCTGCGCAAGCCCGAGCGTTTCGAACAACTGCTGGCCGCCGCGCAGCGGCGGATGCCGGTGGACGTGGCGCAGTGGACGGCGTGGCGGGACACGGTCAGGGCGGTCGACGCGGGCGCCATCGCCGCCCGGCATGCCGATCAGCCCGGCGGCATACGCGAGGCCGTGCGGGCCGCCCGGCTGGCGGCCCTCGCCCCCGCCACCGACACGGGCGCCTGACCGTCCTTCCGGTCGCTCAGTTCGCGTCCAGCTTCAACCCCTTGGCCGCTTCGCCCATCCAGACCAGGTCCGCTTCGATCAGTTGCTTGAAGTCTCGGCTGCTGGAGCTGATTGCCGGATGAATGCTGAAAGTCGCCAGACTCTCGCGAACCTGCGGCGCCATGGCGGCCTTCGCGACGGCCTGCCTCATGGCCTGCGCAACGGCCGGCGGCGTGTCGGCCCGGATGCCGTAGCCTCCCCAGAGCACGAGCGGCGGCACCCGGTAGCCGGCTTCCGCCACGGTGGGAACATCCGGCATGTCCGGCATCCGTTTGTCGTCGACCACCGCCAGCGCGCGCACCTGTCCCTTGGGCACATACATGGACGCGAAGGTCGCCGCGGTCATGGTGAAATCGACGCGGCCGGCGATCAGGTCCGTCATCATGTCAGGCCCCGATTTATAGGGAACGTTGGCTGCGTCGAACCCTGCGATCCGGCCGAACTGCACCGCTTTCAGGTGCTCGGTGCTGCCGACGCCCAGGGACGAATAGTTCAGCTTGCCGGGATGCTGCCGCGCGAACGCCACCAGGTCCTTGAGCGACCTGAAGGGCGAATTGCCCGGCACGAGCAGCACCATGGGCGTCACGGTCGTCTGGGTAAGGGGCAGCAGGTCGCGGGTCAGGTCGAACTGCTTCTGCACGACCTGCACGGATGCCAGGCTGTTGTAGAGATAGAGCAGCGTCAACCCGTCGGGCGGGGCAGCATGCAGGGCGCGCATGCCGATGGTGAACAGGCCGCCTGGCTTGTTCTCGACGATGACTGGACGGTTGAGGATCTTGCCAAGTTCGCCCGCCAGGTTGCGGCTACTGGTATCGGCCACGCCGCCGGCCGTCAGGGGAACGATGATCCTGACCGGGCCAGCCGCCGGCAGAAGGCCGGCATCGGACGCCCAGGCCGGGGATGCCAGCGATGCCGCAACGGCCGTGGCCACGGCCAGGCGCCGCAGGGAACGGATCAGCGATGTAGTCAACATGGGGTCTCCTCCCACTTCTCGAGCAGGTTCTTGTCGGCGGACGCGGATCGCGCCCGCCGCCTCGCGGTCAATGATTCATCATGCCGCCGTTGATGTGCAGGGTCTGGCCCGTGATCCAACGGCTGTCGTCGCTCATCAGGAAGCTCGCCACCCCCACCATGTCGCCGGTATCAGCGGTCCGCGCCAGCGCCTGGGACTTCAGGATGGCCGCCAATTGCTCCTGGGTGAACGTGGCGCGGGGCACTGCGGTCTCGATGAAACCCGGGGACAAGGAGTTCACGCGGATGTTGTACGCCCCGAGCTCGCGCGACATCGCATTGGTCATGCCAAAGATGCCCCCCTTGCTGGCGACGTAGTGCAGGTATCCCGTCTTGCCCATCCAGGCGGCGTCCGACCCGATGTTGACCAGGCTGGCGCCCGGAGAACGCCGCAGGTGCGGCAGCAAGGCCTTCACCAGCAGCCACGGCCCTTTCACATTGACGGCCATGACGCGGTCCCATTCCTGCTCCTCGATTTCCCAGAACGGTTTCAGGGTCAGGGCGGAGAAAATCGCCGCGTTATTGATCAGTCCGTCCAGGCGACCGTACTGCTCGCCTATCCAGTCGGCGAAGGCGCCCACGTCGCGGGCGTCGGCCACGTTCATGGCGAACTGGCCGACGGCCAGGCCTTCCGAGGCCAGTCTCCGGACCGCGTCGGCCAATCCCTGCTCGTTGATATCGGTCAGAACGACGGTGGCGCCATCGCGCGCCAGCCGCCTGGCGTAGGCCGTGCCTATGCCCTGGCCGGCGCCGGTCACGACGATGATCTTGCCCGCCAGAACGCCACGGACGGTAGAAGACTGTTCGATGCTCATGCGGATTCTCCTCGGGTTCAGGCCATGCGGAAAGGATCGCGGGTCGCCCCCGCCAGCTCGACCCAGATCGACTTGGACTCCAGAAAGTCGTTGATGGAATCCAGGCCGTTCTCCCGCCCCATGCCGCTCGCCCCGAAGCCGCCGAACGGAGCGCTAGGCGCCACCGCCCGGTAGGAATTGATCCACACTGTGCCAGCGCGCAGTCGGGCCGCCGCGCGATGCGCGCGGCGCACGTCGTTGGTCCATACGGATCCGGCCAGCCCGTACTCCGTATCGTTCGCGATGCGCAGGGCCTCCTCCTCGGTCTCGAAGGTCTGCGTGCAGAGCACCGGTCCGAACACCTCGTCGCGCGCGATGTGCATGCCGGCCTTCACCCTGGTGAACACGGTGGGTTTGATGAACCATCCGCCAAGCTCTTCATCGGGGCCGCCGTACACGCACGTGGCGCCCTCGTCGCGGGCAGTCCGAAGATGCGACAGGATGCGCTCGTACTGCGGAGCGTTGGAGATCGGCCCCAGCTCCGTCGCCTCGTCCTGCGGATCGCCCAGGCGTATGGTCCGGGCCCGCGCCAGCACGCGCTCGATCACGGCGTCGTGGATGTCGCGATGGATGACCAGGCGGGAACCCGCCATGCACGTCTGGCCCGCCGCAGCGAAGATGCCGGCAATCACGCCATTGGCGGCCGCTTCGACGTCGGCGTCTTCGAACACTACCTGGGGCGACTTCCCCCCCAGTTCCAGTACGACGCCGTTCAGGTTGCCGCCCGCAGCCTGGGCCACCTTGCGCCCGGTCGCCGACGAGCCGGTGAACAGTACCCGGTCCACCCCGGGATGCGCGGCCAGGTAGGCACCCAGCTCCGGCGAACTTCCCGTCACGGCATTGAATACTCCGGGCGGAAAACCCGCTTCCTCCAGCAGTCTCCCAAACGCCAGCGTCGAGGCAGGCGCATGTTCGGACGGCTTGACGACGAAGGTGCAGCCGGCCGCCAGCGCGGGCGCCAGCTTGAACGCCATCAGCATCAGCGGGGCGTTCCACGGCGTGATCGCCGCCACGACCCCCGCGGGCTCGCGCGTGGTGTAGACGAGAAAGTTGCGCTTGTCCGTCGGAATGCACCGGCCCTCCAGCTTATCGGCCAGACCGGCGAAGTAACGGAACCACACCGGCAGGTAGCGGAGCTGGAAGATCATTTCGCGGTACAGCTTGCCCGAGTCCTGGACTTCCGTGCGAGCCAGACTCTCGGCCTGTGTCTCCAGCCTGTCCGCGAGGGCATGCATGAGCCGGGCGCGGTCGAAGCCCGTCATGCCGCCCCACGGCCCCTGCAACGCCCGCCGCGCCGCGGCCACCGCGGCGTCGACGTCGGCAGTCCCACCGTCCGGAACGCTGGCCCAGGGTTTGCAGGTATAGGGGTCCAGAGTCTCGAAGCTGCGGCCGGTTCGGGCTTCGACCGCCTTGCCGTCAATCAACATGGGAAAAAAGCGGGTGGACGCATCCACGGTGTGTCTCCTGTACGGGTAGTAGGTACGGTGTCTGGGGCCCCCATCGACCGGAACCGTCACTGTAGAAACACAGCTATTACTTTAGTATTGAATTTTCTGGGCAACCGTATATCCTTTGGTTATATGATCTCGCCGTGCCGGTTCCCGCGAACGTCCTCATGAGCAGCCTTCACCCCTTGCTGAACCGGGTCCGCCTGACCCACCTGCGCCTGCTCGTCGCCATCGCGGACTCCGGCTCGCTGCTGGCCGCTGCCCAGCTGCTGCACATGAGCCAGCCGGCGGCCACCAAGGCCCTCAAGCAGATGGAAGCGGGGCTGGGAGAAACCCTGGTCACTCGCACGGCGACGGGCAGCGCCCTCACACCGGTGGGACACTTGCTGTGCCACCGGGCCCGGCAGGTGTTGGCCGAACTGCGCGATGCCGAGCACGACATCGAGCTGTTCCACGAGGGCCACGTCGGCCAGGTCATCGTCGGATCGCTACCAGTCGCAACGACCTCGCTCGTACCCCAGGCCGTCTCCCGGCTGAACCAGGATCATCCCGGCATCGCCCTGCGGGTGTTCGAAGGCAGTTCCGAATCGCTGTTCCCCCGCCTCATGCAGGGCGACCTCGACGTGCTGATCGGCCGCTTCTGGCTGGGCGAACAGTCGGGTCTCGTCAACGAACCGCTGTTCGATTCGGAGTTTCGCATCGCGGCCGGCGCGCACCATCCGTTGGCGGCGCACGCCGGCCTCACGCTCGACGACCTGTTGACCTACCCCTGGATTCTTCCCCCGCCGAGCGATCACTTCCGAGTAGCCATCGACGACTTCTTCCGGTACCGGCGCGTGCGCCCGCCCGCGCACATCGTCGAGACGACCGCCTATGGCGTAGTGCGCGGGCTGCTGCGCACCACGAACATGGTGGTGCTGCTGCCGGAGGTCACGTTGCGCGACGACGTGCGCGACGGGTTCATTCGCTGGCTTCCGCTCAATCTGGAACTGCGCCTGCCGCCGGTCGGCATCGTCCGGGTGGCCCAGCGACCGGTGGCGCCCGCCGTGCAGACCTGGCTGCGCTACGTCCGGCAATCGGCCGCCGACCTGCTCACGCCTCCGGCGCCGGGCGCCCCCCTTTAAGGCGTCCTTAAGCCTGCCTGGCTAGGATGCTCGGGAGTCCCTTCGACCGAGTACAAGCCATGTCCCTCGCCATGCCCCGCCCCGACGCCCCGGCCGCCGACACCGGCCCGGCGCCCCGCGACATCCGCGGGCAGTTGCGCCTGGGCGCCACGTGGCGGCTGCTCAAGCCCTACTGGGTGTCCGGCGACCGCAGGGCGGCGCTCGGCATGCTGGCGCTGGTCGTCGGCCTGAACCTGGCCCTGGTGGCCGCCAACGTCTGGCTGACCAACTGGAACCGCGTCTTCTACAACGCCCTGGAAGCGCGCGACTTCGCGGCCTTCAAGCTGCAACTGGCGCACTTCTGCGTGATCGCGGCGGCGTTCATCGTCATCGCCATCATGAAGCAGTTCTACACCATGATGCTGGAGATGCGCTGGCGCACCTGGCTGACCGGCGAATGGCTGCAGCGCTGGACCTCCGGCCAGGCGTACTACCGGGTCGAGCAGGCTCACGGCGCCGACAACCCGGACCAGCGCCTGGCCGAAGACCTGCGCACCGTGGCCAGCACCAGCCTGACGCTGTCGCTGGGGCTGCTCAATTCGGTGGTGACGCTGCTGTCCTTCGTCACGCTGCTGTGGACCATATCCGGACCGCTCGTGTTCGCGCTGGGCGGCAGGACCGTTTCCATTCCCGGCTACATGGTGTGGTTCGCCGTGCTGTATGCCGTCGCGGGATCCTGGCTGACCCACAGGATAGGCAAACCGCTGATCGGCCTGAGCTTCCGCCAGGAACAGACCGAGGCCGACTTCCGCTACGCCCTGATGCGGCTGCGCGAGAATGCCGAGGGCGTCGCGCTGTACGGCGGCGAACCCGCCGAACGCGCGGGGCTGCGCGGATCCTTCGATCACATCCGCGAAAACTGGCGCGGGTTGATGATCTACACGCGCCGGCTGGTATTCGTGAACTCCGGCTATGGGCAGGTGGCGATCGTCTTTCCGCTGATCGTGGCCGCGCCGCATTATTTCTCCGGCGCGATCACGCTGGGCGTCCTGATGCAGATCGCCTCGGCCTTCGGCCAGGTGCAGGGCGCGCTGTCGTGGTTCGTGGACGGCTATGCCTCGCTGGTGGGCTGGCAGGCCGCCGCCAACCGCCTGCTGGATTTCCAGTCGGCGCTGGGCGCGGCCGAGGCCGAGCAGGCGGCGCGCGACGGCCTGCTCGGCATCGCGCTGGTCGAACGGGACCGCGCGCCAGCGCTTGGCGCCATCACCGCCGCCGGACTGGTGCTGGCCCTTCCCGGCCGGAACGAACGGCGGCCGTTGACCGATCCGTTCTCGATGACCGTGCGGCCGGGCGAACGGGTGCTGGTGACCGGTCCATCGGGCGCGGGCAAGAGCGTGCTGTTCCGCGCCATGGCCGGCATCTGGCCCTACGGCCGCGGCACCATCGAACGCCCCGCCGATGCGCGCACCCTGTTCCTGCCGCAGCGCAGCTACGTCCCCTCCGGCACGCTTGCCGCCGCGCTCGACTACCCCTCGCCGCCGGGCACCCACGACGACGCTACCCTGGCCGCCCTGCTGCGCGACTGCCGGCTGGAGCGGCTGGCCGGCCTGCTGCAGCGGCGCGACAACTGGGGGATGCGGCTGTCGCCGGGCGAGCAGCAGCGCCTGGCCTTCGCCCGCGCCATCCTGCAGCAGCCCGACTTCCTGTTCCTGGACGAGGCGACCTCGGCGCTGGACGAGGAAACCGAGGCCGCCATGTATGCCCTGCTGGTCGAACGCCTGCCGCGCGCGGCCATCGTCAGCATCGCCCACCGCAGCACGGTCGCGCGCTGGCATGGCCGGCATCTGCGCTACCGGCCGGTGCACGCGGCGGGGGACGAACCGCGCTACCTGCCGGCGGACGAAACGCTGCCGCAGCCCGCTTAGGCGGCCGCGTCCCTGGCCTGGGCCGCCACCCGCTCGAACGCCGCCCGCAGCACGGCCAGCGCCGGCTTGTCGACGTCCGCGCGGCGGCAGACGAAGGCGATCTGGCGGCGGGGCCCGCCGCGCCCCAGCGACAGTTCGCGGAAGCGGTAGGCCTTGCGCAACGGGTCGTAGGGCTGCGGAATGATGGAGACCCCCAGTCCCGCCGAGACCATCGCGATGATGGCGTGGCTGGACAGGAGATCGATGCGGCTCTTCATGCGCGGATGCAGGCGGTGCACGTATTGCGCGGCGATGCGGCCGCCGGTGGAGGTCTTGTCGAAGCGTATCCAGTCATGGCCGCGCAGCAGTTGCTCGACCGTGTCGCCCCGCGCGTCGGGCGGCGCCACCAGCACCATGGTTTCGTGCATCAGCGTCTGCCAGTGCAGCCGGCTCGATCCGCCCGATTGCGGCCGCACCAGCACCGCGGCGTCGATGGCGCCGTCGCGCAGCTCGCCCAGCAGCCGCTCCGAGCGGCCCCGGGCCAGGTGCACGTCCAGTTCGGGATAGTCCGATTGCAGCACCTTCATCGCCATGGGCAGCAGCGTGGCCTGGATGGAATCGATGGTGCCCAGCGCGACCTTGCCGGACACCCGGGTCTGGCGCCGCGCGCGCAGGGTCTCCAGCGATTCCAGCGTGCCCTGGACCAGCGCCGCGAGTTCGTGGGCGAACGGCGTGGGGCGCGCCCGGCGCGCCGCGCGGTCGAACAGGGGCTGACCGAAATGCTGCTCCAGGTACTTGATGTGCTGGCTGACCGCCCCGGGGGTCAGGTTCACCTCTTCGGCAGCGGCCGCGAAAGTGCCTCGGCGCAGGACGGCGCAAAGGGTCTGCAGGAATTCCAGTTTCATTAGATTTCCTAAACTGACGTATCACGAAAAATCGCTTTTCGTAGTTTATCGAGTGTCTAGAATCCTCCGGATAATCATGACAGGAGACACCCGTGAAGACCGTCCCGCCCACCCCTGATCTGCCCCTTTTCCGTCCCGGCCGCCGCGCGGCCTGCCTGGCCGCGGCGCTTGCCTGCGCCGGACCGGCGCAGGTGCTGGCCCTGGAAGCCTTTCCCGCCCGGCCGGTCACGCTGATCGTGCCCAATCCGCCCGGCGGCTCCAACGACGTGTTCGCCCGCGCGATCGGCAAGCGCCTGGGCGACGCGCTGGGCCAGCCGGTGGTGGTGGACAACAAGGCCGGCGCGGGCGGCAGTGTGGGCGCGGGGCTGGCTGCGCGCGCGCAGCCGGACGGCTACACGCTGCTGTTCGTGTCGTCCACCTACACCACCAACGCCGCCATCCAGACCGGCCTGCCGTTCGATCCGGTGCACGCGTTCACGCCGGTCGCCATGGTGGCCAAGGGACCGATGATCCTGACGGTGAACAACGACCTGCCGGCCAAGACGCCGCAGGAGCTGCTCGCGCTGGCGAAAAGCCAGCCGGGCAAGCTGAACTACGCCAGTTCGGGGGTGGGCAGCATCAACCACTTCGCCACCCACCAGTATGCCCAGGTGGCGGGCGTGCAGATGACGCACGTCCCGTACAAGGGCATGGCGCCGGCCATCAACGACCTGATCGGCGGGCACATCCAGGTGCTGATCGCCAGCGGCCCGTCCATCCTGCCCACCGTGAAGGCGGGCAAGGTGCGCGCGCTGGGCGTAACCAGCGCCACGCCCTCGGCGGTGGCGCCCGGGCTGGCGCCGCTGGCCGCCACCGGCGCGCCGGGCTACGAGTCGGGACTGTGGTGGGGCATCCTGGCACCCGCGGGCACGCCGGCCCCGGTCGTGGCTCGCCTGAACACCGAGATCAATCGTATCCTGGGCCAGGACGAGATCAAGGACCTGCTGCTGCGCGAAGGCGCCGAGCCCGACCCCAAGACGGCGGACGCGTTCGGCGCTCAGCTGCGGGGCGACATCGAGCAATGGCGCCGCATCGCCCAGCAGGCGAACATCAAGGCGGAGTGATGGCATCGTTGAAGCAACGCGGTTACGAACCCGGCGCGGGCGGCCCGCTGTCGGACGTGCGCATCCTGGACCTGTCGCGGCTGGTGGCGGGCAACACGCTCACCCAGGTGCTGGCGGACTTCGGCGCCGACGTGGTCAAGGTGGAAAGCCCGGACGGCGACACCCTGCGCGCCTGGCGCACCCAGGACGTGGACACCAACTGGAAGCTGTACGCGCGCAACAAGAAAAGCCTGGGCCTGGACTTGCGCCAACCCGCGGCGCGCGAACTGCTGCTGGAGTTGGCGGCATCGGCCGCGGTGCTGGTCGAGAGTTTCAAGCCGGGCGTGCTGGAAGCCATGGGCCTCGCGCCCGACGTGCTGCTGGCGCGCAATCCCCGCCTGGTCGTGGTGCGCATCTCGGGCTGGGGCCAGACCGGGCCCTATCGCGGCCGGCCCGGCTTCGGCACGCTGGTCGAAGGCATCTCGGGCTTCGCCGCCATGAACGGCTTCGCCGACCGCGAACCGGTGCTGCCACCCATGTACCTGGCCGACACGGTGGCCGGGCTGTACGGCGTGGCGGGCCTGCTGATCGCGCTGCGCGAGGTCGAGGTCAACGGCGGCCAGGGGCAGGTGATCGACCTGCCCCTGCTCGACCCGCTGTTCGCGGTGCTCGGCCCGCAAGCCGCCAACTACCGGCTGACCGGACGCATCAAGCCGCGCACCGGCAGCCGTTCGACCAACTCCGGTCCGCGCAACGCCTATCGCTGCAAGGACGGCCTGTACGTGGGCCTGTCGGCCTCGACCCAGAAGATGGCCGAGCGCCTGTTCGTTTCCATCGGCCGGCCCGACCTGGCCGCCGATCCCCGCTACCGCACCAACGCCGACCGCGTGCGCCATGCCGAGGAACTCGACGCCATCATCGCCGCCTTCATCGCCCAGCGCACGCAGGCCGAGAACGTCCGCTTCTTCGAGCAGGCCCAGGTCACCATCGGCCCCATCTACGACATCTCGCAGATCGTCGACGACCCGCACTTCCTCGACCGCGAGATCCTGGCCGACTACCCCGATCCCGACATGGGCGCCTTTCCCATGCATCACGTGGTGCCGCGCATGAGCGGCACGCCCGGCGCGATCCGCACCCCGGCCCCGGCCATCGGCCAGCACAACCGCGAGCTGCTGGCGGGGCTGGGCGTGGACGACGGCCGCTATCGCGAACTGCTGCGGGACGGCGCCGTACACCAGGAAAACGAGGACCGCTGAAGGTTCCCACCGCCAAGAGATTTCCCATGCGCAGCAAACTCTTCGTTCCCGGCTCCCGCCCCGAACTCTTCGCCAAGGCCCTGGCCGGCGAGGCCGACGCACTGTCCTTCGATCTGGAGGATTCGGTACCGCCCGACCGCAAGAACGAGGCGCGCCAGGCCGTCGCGGCCTGCCTCGCGCAGCGGACCGCCGACGCGGGCAAGCGCATGGTCGTGCGCATCAACGCCTGGGACACGCCGCATTTCGGCGCCGACCTGGACGCGGTGGCGCTGCCGGCGCTGGACCTGGTCAACCTGCCCAAGGCCGAATCCCCGCGCGCCATCCAGGCCACGGCGCTGCGGCTGGACGAGATCGAACGGGCGCGGGGCATCGTCCGGCCGATCGGCATCCTGGTCAACATCGAGACGCCCGAGGCCCTGGCGCGGGCCGCGGAACTGGCGGGCGCCCATCCGCGCGTGGCGGGCCTGCAAGTCGGGCTGGGCGACCTGTTCGAAGACCTGGGCGTGGACCGGCGCGACGCCGCCGCCGTCCACCACGTCCTGCTGGCCATACGGCTGGCCGCCGGCCGCGCGGGCGTCTGGGCCTGCGACGGCGCCTACGCCGACATCGCCGATCGCGCGGGCTACGTGGCCGAGGCGCACATGGCCCGGCGGCTGGGCTACGTGGGCAAGAGCTGTATCCACCCCAGCCAGGTGGCGGCGGCCAACGAGGCCTTCCGGCCCACCGACGAGGAAATCCGGCACGCGGCACGGGTGCTGCAAGCCGAGCAGGAAGCGGCGCGCGCCGGCCTGGGCGCCTTCACCGTGGACGGCCGCATGGTGGACGCGCCCTTCATCCGCCGGGCCCGCGCCATCGTGGAAACGGCGCGCCGCCTGGGGCTGGCGGTCTAGGGCCTGCTCACGCTAAAAGGAGGCTCGCACAGGCCGGGAACGGGCCCTAGTATCCCCGCCGCGGGTCCAGGCCCTGGAGCGGTTCACCGGCCTCGTGGCGGGCGATGCGGGCGGCGATCTGCGCCACGCTTTCCTCGACCATGGACAGCGCCGAGACGTGCGGCGTGACCTCGATGCGGGGATGGCGCCAGAAGGGATGGTCCGGCGGCAGCGGTTCCTGGTGGAACACGTCGAGCGCCGCGCGGCTGAGCCGGCCGCTGTCCAACGCGCGCAGGAGGTCCGCCTCGACGACGTGGCTGCCGCGGCCCAGGTTCACCACATGGCCGCCCTCGGCCATGACATCGAACACCCGGGCCGACAGGATGCCCCGGGTGGCCGGCGTGTCGGGCAGGAGGTTGAGCAGCATGCGCGCGCCGGACGCGAAGCGGATCAAGGCGTCGGGGCCGGCATGCGTCTCGATGCCCGGGACCGTTCGCGGCGTGCGGCTATAAAGCCGCACCGGATAGCCCTGGGCCGCCAGCGCGCGCGCCACCGGCAGGCCGAGCTGGCCGGCGCCGAGCACGCCTACCGTGAACGCCTCGGTGCGATGAGGCTCCAGCGGTTGCCATACGCCCTCGCGCGCCTGTTCCTCGTAGGCGTCGAAACGCCGCTGGTAGCGCAGCGCGCAGTACAGCGCGTACTCGACCATCTGCCGCGCCATGCCGGCATCCTCCAGGCGCAGCAGCGGCACGCGATGCGTCACGGCTTCGGGGTGGGCGCGCATGATGGCCAACAGGGCGTCCACGCCCGCGCCCAGGTTGAAGACGGCCTTCAGGCCGGGGCGCTCGGCCAGGGACGGCGCCGGCGCCATCCAGTACAACAGGTAGTCGGCGGGTCCGTCGTCGCCGGGTTGCCAGCTGCGCACCCGCGCCGACGGCAGCGCCGCGCGCAGCGCCGCCAGCCAGCGGCCGTGGTCGATCCCGCTCATGGCCAGGAGTATGTCCATCGCGTTCCCCAACGGCTACAGCGTGTGGCTGCGGTCGCCCCGGCCGAAGCCCGACAGCGGCCGGTCCAGGCCGCGGCCCACCGCCAGCACCTTGAACAGCTCGCCCATCTCGGCCGGCGACAGCAGTTTCTGCACCGGCGCCACCGCCTGCGCATAAGCGGCCACGTCGGCCGGATCCACGCGCGACAACAGGTCCATCAGCCCGGCGTTCATCAGGAAGCTGGCCTGCGAGGCATAACCCAGCACCTCCAGCCCGCCCTCGACCGCCGCCTCGGCCATGGCCGTGAAATCGACGTGGGCGGTGATGTCCTGCACGCCCACGGCGACGAGCGGATCGGCGTGCGCCACGTGC
Source organism: Pigmentiphaga sp. H8 (assembly GCF_003854895.1). Taxonomy (NCBI): domain Bacteria; kingdom Pseudomonadati; phylum Pseudomonadota; class Betaproteobacteria; order Burkholderiales; family Alcaligenaceae; genus Pigmentiphaga; species Pigmentiphaga sp. H8. The sequence continues at coordinate 5,404,762 of NZ_CP033966.1, forward strand.
CGCAGGTGGCACATCAGCGTGCCTTCCGCGCGCTGCGGATGGTAGTACTCGGCCCGCGCGAATCCATAGTCGACCAGCAGCGCCGCGCCCGCCTTCAGCCATGCGCCCATGCCGCGCACGAAAGCCTCGCCCCGCAGGTTGATCTCGGACAGGTAACCCGGCAACGGCGGCATTCTCGATGAAACGGCCTCGACCAGGTCGGCCGGAGCGGCGCGTTCCCGCCAGACGAAGCGCGCGTTCTCGTCCAAGGCCACGCCGCGCTCCGCCAGGCCGCCTTCGGTCCAGCGGAACAGCCGCACGGGCATGGCGTCGAGCACCTCGTTGGCCACCACGCAGCCGGTAAAGGCAGCCGGCAGGGCATCGAGCCATTCCACCCGGTCGCCGTAAGCCGCCAGCCGGGCGCGCTGGCGATCGCGCAAGTCGGCCGAAACCTCCACGATGCGGTAGCGCGCCGCCACGCCCAGTTCGTCCAGCGCCGCCAGCATCCCCGCCGCCAAGGCGCCGGTGCCGGCGCCGAACTCCAATACCTCGATGCCGCCGCAGGCCTCGAGCACCTCGGCCACCTGGCGCGCCATGGTCTGCGCAAACAGCGGCGTGAGTTCGGGCGCGGTCACGAAATCGCCGGACGGATGCCGTCCCCCTTCGGCCAGCTTGGCGCTGCCGGCGGCGTAGTAGCCCAGGCCGGGCGCATAAAGGGCCTGCTCCATCCAGCGATCGAACGGCAGCCAGCCCGCAGCGCCGCGTATCTGCGCGGCAAGATGGTCGGCAACCAGACGGGAATGGGCGCTGGACGCGGGGTCGAGATCGGGAAGCTTGTTCATGCCGCCATTTTCCCATGACCTCGCGCCGCAACCGGCGGACGGCCTTGCGAATACCCACTTATAGGGATCCCGCCCCGCCGGCGGCGCTGATAGGCTGATCCGTCCTTCATGCGAACCGGATCCCATGGATAGACGTGATTTCCTGAACACCGCCGCCGCGAGCGGCATGCTGGCGTGGCTGTCCGGCTGCGGAGGCAGCGGCGCCATCGTGTCCGACGAGATCGAGTACCGCTACGGCCTCGACATGCTGCCCGAATCCCCGGCCATCGACCCCGCCCTGCTGTCAGCGCCCACGCCGGGCCAGAGCTTCTCGGTATCGGTCATGATCGGCGATACCCCGCAAGCCGGCGTGCAGGTACAGGTCTACGACATCCACGACATCCTGGTGGACAGCGGCACCACCGATGCCGCCGGCGCATTCGTTTCCACCGCGGAAGGCCGGAATTTCCTGGTGGCCGTGGCCGATACGGCCCAGGGTCGGCTGTACGGGTTCGAATACAACTTCGGGACGAAGATCCAGCCGGTGATCGACGTCAACCTGCTGCCGACCGTCCTGGCCAGGCTGTACGATCGCACCCGCCTGTCTCCGGCCGGCATCGATTTCGTGATGAAGAAGTTCTTCGGCGTCGACGCCTGGATCCTGCTGTCGGACCTCGGCCCGACGGGCAGCGCGCTGGACCAGGCCCGGCTCGCGCAGCGCGCCCAGGCCTCGGGCCTGGGGCTGCAAGGCTACCTCGACGCGCTGGTCGATGGCATGGCCCAAGGCATCGCCGACGGCTTCGCCACGAACTACGAGACGCTGGCCGGCTCCGGCTCCCGGCGTTCCGTGCAATCGGCGGCCAAGGCGCCGGACGAGTGCGGCGGCACGCCCCGGTACGACGATCTCATCGATGAAAACATTCCCGACGAGTTGAAGGATCTGGTCAACCGCTACTGGACCCAGGCCGCCAAGTGGGCCCTCGGCTTCGCCGTCAAGAAAGGCGCGAGCGCCATCGGCGTGCCCATCATCGGCACCGTGGGCGACCTGATCCTGGCGATGCTGTTCCCTTCTTCCGATCCCGTCAAGGAAGCCCTGGCGGAAATCAAGGCGCAGCTGCGCGACCTGTCCGCCAACATCCAGCAGCTCCTGCAACGGCTGGACAAGGCCGAGTTCAACCGCAGCTTCGACGAAGTGCGCAGCGTATTCAACGCCTTCGACGCGATCGCCGTCTCGATAAACCGCACCTCCGACAACTACGAGCGCGGCGCGATTTCGCTGGAAGACTACTCGGCCGACATGCTCAGGCACTGCAACGACCTGGTGGCCCGGGACGCGCAACTGGTCGAAGCCTACAACCGATTCGTCGGCCTGCGTTCATTCCTCGGTGCCGGCGTGCTTACCCGCTGGATGGAATACATGGGCAAGGGCCACTATTACTCCGCCCTGGTGCAGAAGCAATACACCGACCTGCTCGATTACTTCCAGCAGTGGAACACCCTGTGCTACGCCTACCTGATCAATGCCCATGAGTCGATCGAGAAGCTTACCGGCAAGAAGGTCAACGCCGCGACGGTGCTGCGGCTGAACCAGTTGCTGGAAGCCACCGCCACCAATCTGGAAAAGCTGCGCCCGCGCTACCTGGGCAGCCGCCGCCAGTTCATCGACCTGCGCTACGGCCTTACCTGGGTTGGCCGCTGCACGGCCACCGACCAGGTGGATGCCATGATGCCCGCGGCGCAAAGCCAGGCGTTCCGGCTGCCCGGCCATCTGGACCTGCCCAGGGAGATGCGCAATACCTACGTCGATCCGTGCTCGCCCGACGACATGCCGCCCGGATGGTCCGCGGCCATCGGCGAAGACCTGATCGCCCAGTTCTCGTGGCGGCTGCCCAGCGCGGCCGAGCTCAACAGCTCGTTCGCCACCGTCATCCGCGACCGCTACGGCAAGGCGTTCAACTTCCAGACTTTCGCCGACGAGTTCAACCTGTCCGACAGCACCGGCTTTTGCCGCGTAACCAAGCCCGCCGTACCCATCGACGCCGTCGTGCTGCGCGACCCCATCGAGGGCGCGGGCCGCCGGCCCATCGACGGCGGCAGGGGCTTCCGGCTGAGCCTGTACGACCTGGGCAAGCTGGCCTCCTACAAAAGGACGGCCTATGCCCAGCCGGACGGCGGCCAGCTGTTGGGCGGTGAATACTATTTCTTCCCCGTGGCCGACATACCGCAGGAAACCCTGGCCAGGTACCTGCCCTGGTCCGTCTATCAGGCGGCCGACGATCTGAACCTGTAATCCACCCGCCTTCTCCCCCCGGCCCTGGCCGGGCGAGGGGCGCAGCCGGGCGGCTCCTTGCTAAAATCCCCGCTTTGCCGCCTTTCCGGACCCGACTCGCCATGCGCGAAGCGCGCCCTTCCTCCCCCCGTCCCGTCGTCCTGGTCACCGGCGCCGCCCGCCGCATCGGCCGGGAAATCGCGCTGGCCTTCGCCCGCGCGGGCTGGGACGTGGCCGTGCACTATGCGACCTCGCGCGACGCCGCGCTGGAAACCTGCGACGCCCTGCGGGCCCTGGGCGCCCGCGCCGAGGCCCATGCCTGCGACCTGGCCGACCCGGCCGCCGCCGAAACGCTGGTCCCCGCCGTCCAGGCCGGATTCGGCCGCGTGGACGCGCTGGTCAACAACGCCTCCACCTTCGAATACGACGACGTCGCCTCGTTCGACGCCCGGATGCTGCAGACCCATCTGCTGCCCAACCTGGTCGCGCCCGTGGTACTGGCGCGCGCGCTGGCGGCGGACGTGGCGCGGCGCGGCCCGGACGCCCGCGGGGCGGTGGTCAACCTGCTGGACCAGAAGCTCTGGAACTACAACCCGGACTTCTTCTCCTACACGCTGAGCAAGGCCGCCCTGGAAGCCGCCACGACCATGCTGGCCCAGGCGCTGGCGCCAGCGGTGCGGGTGGTGGGCGTGGCGCCCGGGCTGACCATGATCAGCCATCTGCAAACGCCCCAGCAGTTCGCGCAAACCCATGCGATGTCGCCGCTGGGCCATGCCAGCCATCCCGAGGACATCGCCCAGGCGGTCCTGTTCGCGGCGCAGAACCGTTCGATCACCGGCACGACGCTGCTGGTGGACGGCGGACAGCACCTGGTCAGTTTCGACCGCGACTTCAGCATGATGAACCCGCCGGCGGGCGCCGCCGCCGGCCAGACTTGAGTGGAACCATGGGCACACGCCGCATTTTCTTCAACCGCCTGGCCATCGATGCGCAGATAGGCATACTGGACCACGAACGCGGCGCCACCCAGCCCCTGCACGTGGACGCCGAGATCGACCTGGAAGGCGTGGACATGCCGGCCCATGACGGCATCCAGGAAGTGCTGGACTACCGGCGCCTGCGCGAGTGCATCATCGACGAATGCACGCGCACCCACGTCAACCTGATCGAGACCCTGTGCGACCGCCTGGCCGCGCGGCTGCTGGCCCAGTTCCCCGAGATCCGCGACGTGCGCCTGCGCGTGGCCAAGCCCCAGGCCTTCGCCGACTGCGCCGCCGTGGGCATCGAGGTCACGGCCAGCCGGGGCCGGGGGATCTGACATGGACGCCATCGTCATCCCCGCCACGCCGGCCGCGGACGCGGGCCGCGCGCGGCTCAAGCTGGAACGCGAGCGCAACAAGCTGGAAAAGCGCCTGATGCGCGAGGCCGGCCGCGCCATCGGCGACTTCAACATGATCGAGGCGGGCGACCGCGTGATGGTGTGCCTGTCGGGCGGCAAGGACTCCTACGGGATGCTCGACATCCTGCTCAAGCTGCGCGAGCGGGCTCCCATCGACTTCGACCTCATCGCCGTCAACCTCGACCAGAAACAGCCCGGCTTCCCCGACGACGTGCTGCCGTGCTACCTGACCGAGCTGGGCGTGCCCTTCCACATCGAGACCCAGGACACCTACTCCATCGTCACCCGCGTCATTCCCGAAGGCAAGACGATGTGCTCGCTCTGTTCGCGGCTGCGGCGCGGCATCCTGTACCGCGTCGCCGACGAGCTGAAGGCGACCAAGATCGCGCTGGGCCACCACCGCGACGACATCCTCGCCACGTTCTTCATGAACATGTTCTATGGCGGGCAGCTGAAAAGCATGCCGCCCAAGCTGGTGTCCGACGACGGCCGCCACACGGTGATCCGGCCGCTGGCCTACATCAAGGAAGACGACCTGATCGCCTACGCGCAGTGGAAGGGCTTCCCCATCATCCCCTGCAACCTGTGCGGCTCGCAGGAAAACCTCAAGCGCAAGGAAGCCGGGCGCCTGATCGACGAATGGGAACGCGCCTTCCCGGGACGGATCGAGAACATCTTCAACGCCCTGTCGCGCGTGACGCCCTCGCACCTGCTCGACCGCGGCCTGTTCGACTTCGCCAACCTGCGGCCCACGGGCGTGCCCGACCCGGACGGCGACACCGCCTTCGACCACGTCGATCCGCAGCCCTCCGCGGCCAGCCCGTGCGGCGACGAGGCCGACGAGCCCCTGGCCGAACGCACCGTACGCTTCTTCCGCGACGGCCCCGCGCATTGAACGCCACGCCGGTCCTGGAAGCCCGAGGCGTCGCCCGCCGCTTTCCCAACGGCGTGGATGCCCTGTCGCCGATCGACCTGACCGTGCGCGCGGGCGAGTTCGTCACCCTGCTGGGCCCGTCCGGGTGCGGCAAGACGACCCTGCTGCGCATCTTCGCCGGACTGGACACGCCCACCGCCGGCACCCTGCGGCGGCATGGCGACGTCGACGACCTGTCTTACGTATTCCAGGACGCCACCCTGATGCCCTGGGCCTCGGTGGCGACCAACGTGCGGCTGCCGCTGGACCTGGAGCGCGGCCCGCGCCGGCTGCCCATGGAGGCCCGGCGCGGCAGGGTGCGCGAGGCGCTGGAACGGGTGGGGCTGGCCGACTTCGATACCGCGCGCCCCAGCGAACTGTCCGGCGGCATGCGCATGCGCGTATCCATTGCCCGCGCGCTGGCGACCAGGCCCAGCCTGCTGCTGATGGACGAACCCTTCGGCGCGCTGGACGACATCACCCGCCAGCACCTGGACGATGAACTGCTGGGACTGGCCGCCCGGCAGGACCTGACCGTGGTGTTCGTGACCCACAGCATCTTCGAGGCCGTCTACCTGTCGAGCCGCGTCGTCGTCCTGTCGCGCCGGCCCGGCCGCATCGTGGCCGACATTCCCATCGAAGCCCCCGTCCGCGACGCCGCCTTCCGCGTCTCGCCCGCCTTCGCCATGCAGGCCGCGCGCCTGCAGGCGGCGCTGCTGGAGGGGCAGCGATGAACGCCTGGCTGCGCCTGGGCGCGCCCGCGGTGGTCGCGCTGGTCGTGATCGGGCTTTGGCAGGCCCTGGTGCGCGCGTTCGACGTCCCCATCTACCTGGTGCCCGCGCCGACGGACGTGGCCCAGGCCCTGGTGCGGGACTGGGAGCTCCTGTCCGGCTCGCTGTGGGTCACGCTGGAGATCACCGGCCTGGCGCTGCTGGCGGCTACCGTGCTGGGCGTGCTGCTGGCCTTCCTGTTCGTGCAGAGCCGCGTCATCGAGGCCAGCCTGTTCCCCTACGCGGTGCTGCTCCAGGTCACGCCCATCGTGGCGGTCGCGCCGCTCATCATCATCTGGGTCAAGCACACCCTGGTGGCGCTGACCCTGTGCGCCACCATCGTCGCGATCTTCCCCATCATCAGCAACACCGTGCTGGGGCTGCGCAGCATCGACCCGGGCCTGCTCGACTTCTTCCGCCTGAAGCGGGCCAGCCGCTGGCAGATCCTGTGGCGGCTGCGCCTGCCGTCGGCCCTGCCGGCCTTCTTCGGCGGCCTGCGCATCGCCTGCGGCCTGGCCCTGATCGGCGCCGTCGTGGCCGAGTTCGTCGCCGGCACCGGCGGCTCGCAAACCGGCCTGGCCTACCAGATCCTGCAGGCCGGCTACCAGATCAACATCCCCCGCCTGTTCGCCGCGCTGCTGCTCATCACCGTGGCCGGCGTGGTGCTGTTCGCGGCGATGACGCTGTTGTCGCGCGTCGTGCTGCGGGGCTGGCACGAGATGCGGTAAGCCATCCAGGACCTGCCTGTCCTGTTTTCACCACGCCTCATGTGCTACCCTGTACTTATCATGTAACACATCGGGGAGCAACGCCATGAGCGAGGCAACCTTTACATTCAGGGTCGATGAGTCGCTGAAGACCGCTTTCGCCACCGCGGCCAAGGCTCGCGACCGGACCGGCGCCCAACTTCTACGCGACTTCATGCGCGAATTCGTGCAGCAACAACATGAAGCGGCCGAACATGACACCTGGTTCCGCCGCGAAGTGAAAGCCGGGCAGGACTCCGCGAATGGCGGCCGTCTGGCACCGGCCGCCGAGGTCGAAACCCGATTCGCAGCCCGTCGGGCTGCCACGCGCCGCCGGCTTGAACAGTCAGAATGATCCAACTGTATTGGACGTTCGAGGCCATTGGCGACCGTGAATCGATCTATGACTACATCGAGACCGACAACCCTGTCGCCGCACTCGCCCTCGACGAACTGTTTGAAGAAAAATCCGGCCGCCTGATCGACCACCCGGACATGGGCCGGCCTGGCCGTGTCGCCGGTACCCGGGAACTCGTCGTACACAGGCACTATGTGCTGGTTTATGACATGACCGGCGAGAAAATACGTGTACTGCGTGTACTGCACGCAGCCCGGCAATGGCCACCATCCAAGGAGTGAGGCATATGAAAAATACCCCCATGGCGAGCCTCCTGGCCGCCCTGCCCCTTGCCCTGGCCTTCCAGGCCCACGCCCAGGCCCCGGCGCCCGCCGACAAGCTCGTCTTCGGCTCGAACTGGTACGCCCAGGCCGAGCACGGCGGCTTCTACCAGGCCCTGGCCGAAGGCACCTACAAGAAGCACGGGCTGGACGTCGCCATCAAGATGGGCGGCCCGCAGATCAACGTGCTGCAGCTGCTGCTGGCCGGCCAGTACGACGTCGCCATGGGCGACGACCTGCAGACCTACAAGGCCGTGGAACAGGGCCTGCCGCTGGTCACCGTGGCCACCACCTTCCAGCAGTCGCCCACCGTCCTGGTCTCCCACCCCGGCCCCAAGACCCTGGGCGACCTCAAGGGCAAGACCCTGTACATCGGCCAGGCCAGCGAAACCACCTACTGGCCCTGGCTCAAGACCAAGTACGGTTTCACCGAGGCGCAGAAAAAGCCGTACACCTTCTCGGTCCAGCCCTTCCTGGTGGACAAGAACTCCGCCGTGCAGGGCTACCTGGCGTCCGAGCCCTACACCATCGAGACCCAGGGCCGCTTCAAGCCCACGGTGTTCCTGCTGGGCGCCTACGGCTATCCCCCGTATGCGCAGACCATCGTCGCCACCAGGTCGGGGCTGGACGCGAAGAAGGACGCGATCCGCCGCTTCGTCGAGGCCAGCGCCGAGGGCTGGAAAAGCTACCTGAAGAACCCCGCCCCCGGCAACGCCCTGATCCTGAAGGACAATCCGCAGATGACGCCGGCGCTGCTGGACTACGGCGTCAAGGCGCTGCGCGACGCGCGGCTGGTCGACGGCGGCGATGCCCGGACGCAGGGCCTGCTGACCATGACCGACGTGCGCTGGAAGAAGACCTACGACTTCATGGTGCGCGAGAAACTGCTGAGTCCCAAGGTCGATTACCGGTCGGCGTTCACCACCGACATCGTCGACCAGGTCCATGTGCTGCCCTGAGCCGCGCGGCGTTCCGGCGCGGACCGGCCATGCATAGCGACGAACTCGATTGTTTCTACCAGGTCGCCTTGTGCGGCGGCATACGCAAGGCCTCGGAGCGGTTGGACCTCGCGCCCTCGGTCGTGAGCCGGCAGATCGGCCGCCTGGAATCGGAACTGCAGATCAAGCTGTTCGACCGCAACAGCCGCAACATGACCCTGACGCCCGCGGGCCAGGTCTACCTGAACTACGTCGAGAGCCTGCGCCAGAACCGCAAGCTGGTGCTGGAGGAACTGGACGCGCTCAAGGGGCTGCGCACCGGCCATGTGAAGCTGCGCACGATCGAAGGCTACGCCGCCGAACTGGCGGCCTCCACCATCGCGACCTTCCGGCGGCAGTACCCCGGCATCACCTTCGAGCTCGCCATGGACGGCAGCGACCAGATCATGGCGGCCATCGAGGCGGGGCGGGCGGATATCGGCATCGCGCTGTCGCCGCGCGCGGCCAGCGCGATCGAATGCGCCGTCCGCCTGCCGGCGCCGCTGTGCGCGGTGGTCTGGCCCGGCCATCCCCTGGCCGGACGCGCCTCGGTGTCGATGGCCGAACTGCTGGCCTATCCGCTGGCGCTGCCGCCGCCGGACACCGGCATCCGACATCTGCTGGACGCGGTGGCCCGGGTCGACAAGCTGGAACTGGCACCGGCCCTGGTCACCAGTTCCATCGCCGCGATGCAGGCCTTCGTGCGCGACCAGGGCGGCGTCGCCATCCTGCTGGGCGTGTCCCTGCACCCGCAGGGTCCCGGCGGCCAGGTGGTGGGCGTGCCCCTGTCCGACCCGCTGCTGGGCCGCACCGCGCTCGAGATCTGCGTGCTGGGCAGGCGCCGGCTAACGCCGGCGGTCAACGCCTACCTGCGCCATCTGCGCGCCCACGTCGAGGGCGGCCGCTAGTCCAGCGACACGCCGGCGCGCTTGATGAAGCCGCTCCACTTCTCGGTGTCCTTGCGGACGAACTCGGCCAGTTCCTGCGGCGAGCTGGTCGCCAGTTCCGCGCCCTGCTCGGACAGGCGGCGCATGATTTCCGGCGATTGCAGGCTGGCGACCACGGTGTCGTGCAGGACCTTGACCACCGGCTGGGGGATGCCGGCCGGCCCCATCACCGCGTACCACAGCGAGGCATCGAAGCCCTGCAGGCCCGCCTCGGCCAGCGTGGGCAGTTCGGGCAGCACCGCGGAGCGCTTGGGCGTGGTCACGCCGATGGCGCGCAGCGCACCGCTGCGGATATGGGGCAGCATGGTGGGCAGGCTCTCGAAAGCCATCTGCACGCGGCCCGCCAGCAGGTCCACCACCGCGGGCGCCGTGCCCTTGTACGGCACGTGGGCCGTCTGCACGCCGGCCAGCTGGTTGAACATCACGCCCGACAGGTGCTGGATGGAGCCGGCGCCCACCGACGAGAAGTTCAGCTTGTTCGGGTTGGCCTTGGCGTAGGCGATCAGTTCCTTCAGGTTGTGCGCCGGCACCGAGGGATGGATGACCAGCACGTTGGCCACGGTCGCCACCAGCGTGATGGGAGTGAAGTCCTTGACCGGATCGTAGGTCAGCTTGCTGTAGATGGCCGGGGCCGTCGCGTGCGTGGCGGCGCTGGCCAGCGTCAGCGTATAGCCGTCGGGCGCGGCCCGCGCGACCTGGGAAGTGCCGATGGTGCCGGTGGCGCCGGGCCGGTTCTCCACGACCACCGGTTGCCCCAGGCGGCTGGCCAGTTGCTCGGCCAGCGCGCGCGACAGGATGTCGTTGCCGCCGCCCGCGGTCCACGGCGATATCCACTGGATGGGCTTGGCCGGATAGGACTGGGCGCCGGCGCCCTGCCAGCCTAGCAGGCCGGCCGCGAGCAGGATGAAAGCGGAGAGTTTCCTTGCAGGATTCATGATGGGTTCCTTGGTCAAACAAGCGCCCGCCGCACGAAATCCAGGCGATCCTGTCCGAAGAACAGTTCACCGTCGATGACGAAGCTCGGTACGCCGAATATCCCGTTGGCCAGCGCCTCGCGGGTATGGTCCTCGAACAGGCCGCGGCAGGACGGAGCATCCCCCTCGGCCACCAGCTCGCGGCCGGGATAGCCGGCCTCGTCGGCGATCCGGACCAGCGTCTCCCGGTCGGAGATGTCCAGATCGCGCACCCACACCCCGGCCAGGATGGCCTGGGCCAGCGGCCAGACGGGCAGCCCGGCGCGCTCGGCGGCCAGGACAACACACGCCGCCAGCGACTCGTCCACGGGATGATGGCGCGGCTGGTCGTTGATCGGCATGCCCAGGTGCCGGGCCCAGCGCGTGCGTTCGATACCGCGATAGGCCCGGCGCGAGGGATGCAGGCCCGCCAGCGGCGCGCCGCCGGTTTCGCGGAACACGCGCAGGAGGTCGATGGGGCGGTAGACGATGCGGGTGCCCGTTTCGGCGGCCAGTTCGTGCAGCCTCGGCCCGGCCATGTAGACCCAGGGCGACAGCAGCGAGAAATAGAAGGTCAGGGTCTTCACGCGCGGCCTCCGTCTTCCGGCTCGCGGGTCAGCAGCACGGCATCGAGCGCGGCGGCGCCGCGCCCGGTCTCGAACACCCGGAAAGGATTGATGTCGATGGAGGCGATGCGGTCCGCGTGCTGGTGCGCGAACACCGACAGGCGCACGATGGCGCGGACCAGCGCGTCCAGGTCGGCGCGGGGCCGGCCGCGCGCGCCGTCCAGCAGCGGGAAGGCCTTGAGTTCGCGCACCATCCGCATCGCGCCCTCGGCATCGACCGGCGCGATGCGCAGCGATACGTCGTCCAGCAGTTCGGCGTAGATGCCGCCCATGCCCACCATCACCACCGGGCCGAACACCGGATCGCGCTGCACGCCCAGGATCATTTCCACGCCGGCGGGGGCCATGGGCGCGACCAGCATGCCCTCGATGCGCGCCCGCGGCGCGGCCCGCGCGACACGTTCGCGCATGGCGGCCCAGGCCTGGCGCAGCCCCGCCTCGTCGGCGATGTCCAGCGCCACGCCTCCCGCCTCGCTCTTGTGCACGATGTCGGACGACAGCACCTTCAGCGCCACGGGATAGCCCAGTTCCCGGGCGGCCGCGCAGGCGGCGTCGAGATCCGCCACCGCGCGCTCGGGCAGCACGGGAATGCCCACCCGGGCCAGGATTTCCTTGGCCGCATGCTCGTTGGCCGCCTCCAGCGCCGCGAAATGCGGCACGCGCGGCAGGCTGGCCGGGTCGGCCGGCCCGGGGCTGGGCCGCGACAGCGCGCGCAGCGCGGACAGCGCCCGGATCGCGCGCGAGGCATCCTCGATCAACAGGTACCCGTGGTCGGCCAGTTCGTCCTGCAGCGCCTGCGGCGCCAGCATGGACAGCACCAGGGCCGGCTCGGGGAATTCGCGGCGCAGGTCCGCGAAGATCTCGGCCAGCGGCTGCTGCAGCGGCGGCGAATACGGCATCGCCGTCAGGAAGAACACCACCGCCTCGTAGCGCCCCTCGCGCAGCATCGTGCGCAGGAAACGCCGGAACAACTCCATGTCGCTCCAGATCTGCGCCGTGCCGTCCACCGGATTGCGCACGGCGGCCAGCGGCAGCATGGCGCGCAGCTCGTCCTGCGCCGGCTGCGGCAGCGGGGCCATGTCCAGCTTCTCGTGCTCGGCGACGTCGGCCATCAGCACGCCCACGCCCCCCGACACGGTGAACACGCCCACCCGGCCTTCAGTGATGCGCTTGCCGCTGCCCGCCGCGTAGGCGGCGTCGAAGAAGGACTCGATGGAGTCGGCGCGATGCACGCCGTACTGGCGGAACAGGCTATCGAACACGCGGTCGTTGCCGGCCAGCGCGCCCGTGTGCGACTGCGCCGCCGCCCTTCCCACGTCCGAGCTGCCCGCCTTGACCATGACCACGCGCTTGCCGCGCTCGCGCGCCAGCGCCAGCGCGTGCACCAGCCGATCGGGGCTGCGGCAGCCTTCCATGTAGCCCATGATGACGTCGGTTTCGTCGTCGCGCGCGAAATGCGCCAGGCAGTCGGCCATCTCGACGTCGCATTCGTTGCCGGTGGTCACCCACGCGCCCAGCGGCAAGCCGCGGCGGCGAGCCATCACCAGCGCCTGGCCGCCGAACGCGCCGCTCTGGCTGACCAGCGCGGTGCGGCCCAGGCGCGGCAGGCCCAGGTCCACCATGAAGGCGAAGCTGGCGATCATGCCGATGCGGAAATTCATCACGCCCATGCAGTTCGGGCCGATGATGCGCATGCCGCTCTCGCGCGCCAGCGCCGACAGCCGGGCCTGCATGGCGGCGCCTTCGGGGCCGACTTCCGCGAAGCCGGCGCTGAACACCGTCATCGCCTTCACCCCGCGGTCGGCGCAGGCCTGCGCCGCCTCCAGCACCGCCGAGGCCGGCAGCGCCACGACCGCGTGGTCCACGCCCCACGGCAGCTCGGCCACGCCGCGCAGGGCCGGTAGCCCCTGCACCTCGCCGCCGCGCGGGTTCACGGGCAGTATGGTGCCGCCATAGCCGTGCGCCTTCAGAAACTTGATGGGGCGCCCGCCTATCTTCAGCGGATCGGCCGAGGCCCCCAGCACGGCGATCGAAGCCGGGGAAAACAACGGGTCGAGGGAACCGGCCGCGTGCTCGCGGGCGGGAGATTCAATGCGGTCCAGCATGGTGCAGGGGTCCTCCGGACAGGGCGGGAAAGCCGCAGTCCTTGACGGCGATGACATCGATGAATTCGGCGCGGGGCGCCAGGCCCTCGGCCAGGCAGGCGCGCGCCGCCTGTATCCACGCGGCGTAGGGCGGCACGGGCTCGCCCGCCGCGCGCAGCCGGCGGGCGATGCGGGTGCGCGTGGCGGCGTCGGGCGCGTCGGCGGCCTTGGCCAGCGCGCGCTCGGCGAAGAACAGATGCAGCAGGGCCCGGGCCTGCGGGCCCGCGGCCAGTTGCGCGAAACGCTCGCGCTCGGCCTCGCAGCCCTGCTCGAAGGGCACGGTTGCGGCGGCCAGGATCAGCTCGACCGCCTGCGGACCGGCCTCGCGGCCGGGAAAGGCCTGCTCGGCCACGTCCAGGTAGCGCGCCCGCAGCATGTCGGCCTTGGCGCCGTCAGGAACGGCCAGCTCGGCGGTACGCCGCCACGGCAGGCGGCCCGAGGCGATGTCGTTCGCGCGGCGCACGGCGGCGGCCACCGGATCGTCCGCCACCTCGTCCAGCAGGCCCTGGGCCAGCGCCGCCGCGGCGTCCACGCCCCGGGCCCGCGCCACCATGTCCAGCGCCGCCTCCAGGCCCACCAGGCGCGGCAGGCGCTGGGTCCCGCCGGCGCCAGGCACCAGGCCCAGGTTCAGCTCGGGCAGCATCAGCAGCGCGTCGTCGGCGCCGACCCGCGCATGGCAGGCCAGCGACAGCAGCGTGCCGCCGCCTATGCATTTGCCGCGCACCGCGGCCACGACGGGTTTGGGAAACGTCTCGATGCGCCGGGCCAGGTCGGCCATGCGGACCGTGCCCGGCGCATCGGGCCGACCGACCTCGCGCAGGTCGCCGCCGCCCGAGAACATGCGGCCCGTGCCGGCCACGACCACGCCGCGCAGGGCGCGGTCATGCTCGATGCCGGCCAGCGCCTCGGCCAGCGCGGCGCGCACGTCCGCCCCGATGGCGTTGACCGGAGGATGATCGATCCACAGGATGGCGATGCCGTCCCGCAGCACGGAGGAAACGAAGGAAGAAGACACGAAACCGCCCGGGAAATACCAGGCGCCCATTCTCGCGGCCGCTACCGGCGCGGACAATCACCGTGGGCGGAACATTGCGTTGCTGGGCGAGCAACGCAGGCCGCGCCCGGGCGCCGGCTTGCGAGGCCCCGGCTTTTACTCGAGAATGCGTCCACCCCCGGCTTTCCCCGCTGTCATGGATCTTCGCCAACTCAAGCAATTCGTGGTGCTCGCGACCGAGTTGAACTACCGCAAGGCGGCGGAACGGCTGAACATGACGCAGCCCCCCTTGAGCATCGCCATCAAGAAGCTGGAGGCCGAGATCGGCACCCCGCTGTTCGAACGCGACCGCCTGGGCGTGCGGTTGACCGTGGCCGGCGGCGCCTTCCTGGGCGAGGCGCGGCGCCTGCTGGACGGCGCGGAGTCGGCGCTGGCGATCACGCGCGATGCCGCCCAGGGCCGCATCGGCACCCTGCGGGTCTGCGCCGTGCCCAGCGCGTCGCTGAACCTGCTTCCCAAGGTACTGCCCGTCTTTGCCCGGCGCTACCCGCAGATCCGGCTGCGGCTGACCAGCGGCAGCACCGTGGGCATCCTGGCGGAGTTGCAGCGCGACGAACTGGATGCCGCCTTCCTGGTGCCGCCCGCCTCCCGGGTGCCCGGCGCGGACATGATCGCGCTGGCGCCGCAGCGCCTGATCCTGGCCGTTCCGGCGGACCACTGGGCGGCCGGCAAGCCCGCCATCTCGCTGTCGGAACTGGGCGACGAAACGCTGGTGACGCTGGCCCATTCGGACAGCCCGGGTTTCGCCGGCAACATCGCCGCCACCTGCCGGGAGGCAGGGTTCCATCCGCGCACCTTGCAGGAATCCTCCCATGCCCTGATCAGCCTGCCCCTGGTGGCCGCCGGCCTGGGCATAGCCATCGTTCCCGAGGCCCACCGGAGAATCAGCATCGAGAACGTCGCCTACCTGGACGTCTGCGACGCCAGGAGGCGGCCGTTGACCTACCCGATATCGCTGGCGGTGCAAGCCAACTCGTCCAACCCCGCGTTGCGGCCGCTCATCGACATCGTCCGGGAAACCCTGGCGTAACCTGGCCGGTCAGTGGGCGGGTGAACCCAGGATCCCTTCCCACTTCTTCTGCTCGGCCGCCACGCGGGCGACGAACGCTTCCTGCGTCCCATCCACCGGCTCGCTGCCCCGGGCGTAGATGTTCTGCCGCACCGCGTCGCCCTTGGCGACGGCCGCGATGGCCGCGTTCAGGCGCTTGACGATCTCCGCGGGCGTGCCGGCGGGCACGGCGATCCCCGAAAGCGACCCGCCTTCGAGAGGCTTGCCCAGCACTTCCCCGACCGTCGGAATCTCGGGCAGATTCGGCAAGCGGCGGGAAGACGTGACAGCCAGGGGACGAATCTGGCCCGACTTCACGAAACTGACGGCGGGCACGGCCGACACAGCCGTCATGTCCACGTTGCCGCTCAGCAGCGAGGTCATGGACTCGGAGCCTCCCTTGTAGGGAACGTGAAGCATCTTCACCCCGCCGATCTGCTGCAAGAGCTGCAGGACCTGGTAGCTGTCGGAGCCCTCCCCCGCCGTGGCGAAGGAAACCTTGTCCGGTTGAGCCGCCGCTTTCTCCAACAACTCCTTCAACGAACTCGAAGAGCTTCCCCCCGCGACCGCCAGTATCGTCGGGGTATTCGCCAGCAACGCCACGTACGTGAAGTCCCGCTTGGGATCGTAGGGCAGCTTCTTGTAGATGAGCGGGTTCACCGCGTACATGCCGTTGGTGATCACCAGCAAGGTGTAGCCATCGGGCTTGGCGTTCGCCACAGCGCCGGCGGCGACGGATCCCCCCGCGCCCGTGCGGTTCTCCACCACCACCGTTTGCCCCAGCTCCTTGGCCAGCCCTTCGGCGAACATCCGCGCCGTGATGTCGGTGATACCCCCCGCGGCGAAGGGAACGACCATCCGTATCGGCTGCGTCGGGTAGCCCTGCGCCCAGGAAAGGGAGAACGGCAGGCCCGCCGCCAGCAGGCAAAGCATCGGGCGCAACAATGTTTTCTTCATGGCTTGATCCCCATCTTCATCATGATCGAGAGAAGTTCGCGCTGCGGCTCCGGGCCGAGCTGCGCCAGCGGAGCACGCAGATACCCGCCGGGCACGCCCAGCAACTGGAGCCCGGCCACCACCACCCGGGGCAACCCGTGGGCCATCAGGAAATCGAGCAGCTCCGATTGTCTGGCGAACCAGCTTTCGGCGCCGGCCCGGTCTCCATCGGCCACGCAGCGATAAAAATTCAGCATGAACGGCGCGCACAAATTCGGCGCGCAGGTGCACCAACCGACGGCGCCGTCATTGAAGCCGCGCAGCGCCATGCTGTTCAGGCCGACGTAGATCGACAGCCGGTCGCCACATGCCTCATGAATGCGGGCGATCTTCGTCTCGTCCGGACTGGCTTCCTTGATCATCGTGATATTGGGCAGATCCGCCAGCCGGCGGATGAATCCAACCGGCATGTCCATGCCCGTGGTGAACGGATTGTTGTACGCCATCACGGGAAGGGAGACCGCTTCGCACACCGCCCGGTAGTAGGCGAAGATCTCGTCTTCGGTCAGCTTCCAGTAGGTGCTGGGCAGGACCTGGATGGCCGAGGCGCCGGCCTGCTCGGCGTAGCGGGCATGCCGTACCGTGCTGGCTGTGGTCAGGCTCGATACGCCCGCCACGACGGGAACGCGGCCCGCCGCCGCCCGGACCACCGTCCGGATGACTCCCTCGCGCTCCTCGTCCGTCAGGTATGGCAGGCAGCCGGTGCTGCCGAGCGGAGCCAACCCGTGCACGCCCTCTTCGATCAGCCGTTCTACATGGCTGGCCAGCACGGCATGATCGACCCGACCCTCGCTATCGCAAGGCGTCAGAAGATAAGCAATGATTCCCTTCAAGGCTGTTTCCCCCGGTCATCTGGTGTGAACCAGTCTAGGCAGGGGGGAAAACCCCGTCCAATTTCAAATTTGTAGGCGCCTGATATGCGCCGCGCTCGGGGGGCTCGGGGCTACGGCCGTTCGATCTTCTGCACCACCTGGTCCAGGAAGTCGCCGTCGGCTTCGTTCGACAGCACCCGTACCGGCAGCCAGTCGTGCGCGGGCGACAGCCAGACCTCGATCTTCTGGCCGTCGTCGTGGTCGCGTTCGCGCCTCAGGTGCACCGCGTCGATGCTGCCCATGGGCGTGGACAGCTTGTCGCGGCCCACCACCCGGAAGCGCCAGTTGTCCGACTGGCTGGAACCGGCGACACGGAAAGGCACGACCTTGCCGTCGGCGAAGGCGCCGCTGTCGGCACGGCCGATGGACGCCAGTTGCAGCAGCACCGACATGCGGTCCTGCGTGCCGGGCTTGAGCGGCTCCTCGTTGCCGCTGGGCAGGCGCAGGCGGCCCGCGGCGGCGTCGAACTCGGCCGTCTTGACGCGCTTGTTGCGCGTTTCCTGGTAGCGCGCGGGCTGCAGGCCGCCGTCGCCGACCTTGCCGGTGCTTTCCCAGACGAAGCTGAAGAAAAGGAAGCTGCCGCGGTTCACCAGCCGGTAGTCGCTGCCGTTGCGCTGCCATTCCAGCGTGCTGTCGACGTTGATCTTGAAGCCCTTGGCCGAGGCGTTGAGCTTGTAGGTCAGGAGGGCCGAGGCGGGCGGCGCGTAGCGCTCGGCCGCCTGCAGCGCGGGCGCCGCGGCGGCCAGCGCGAGGGCCGCGCAGGCGCGGGCGAAATGTCGGCGGGCGGGGCGAAAGTCGAAAGGCATGGCGGGTCCGGGCCACGCTCGAGCGGCCCTTGATACGGTGATGCCTCTATCGTACCGGACACCCGCAGCCAGGCTGTTAGCGACTGCTACCGTGCCACGGCGGCCCCCTGTCCGCCTCGTGTTACTGTTCGGCATCTTGTCCCCCCATCGCATTCCTTCCAGGCAGCCATGAAACTCGCTTCCTATCGCGACGGCTCGCGCGACGGCCAGTTGATCGTCGTTTCCCGCGACCTGCGCACCGCCCATTTCGCCACCGAGATCGCGCCCACGCTGCAACGCGCGCTGGACGACTGGAACTTCATCGCCCCGCAATTGCAGGACCTGTACGACGCGCTGAACGCCGGACGCGCCACGCGGCCGTTCGAGTTCTCGGCCGGACAGTGCACGGCGCCGCTGCCGCGCGCCTTCCAGTGGGCCGACGGCTCGGCCTACGTCAATCACGTCGAGCTGGTGCGCAAGGCCCGCAACGCCGAAATGCCCGAGACGTTCTGGACCGACCCGCTGATGTACCAGGGCGGCAGCGACGACTTCCTGGGCCCCACCGACGACATCGTCTGCGGCGCGGAAGCCTTCGGCATCGACTTCGAGGGCGAGGTGGCGGTCATCACCGGCGACATCGCCATGGGCGCCACGCCCGCCGAGTCGGCGGACGCCATCCGGCTCATCATGCTGGCCAACGACGTCTCGCTGCGCAACCTGATCCCCAACGAGCTGGCCAAGGGCTTCGGCTTCTTCCAGAGCAAGCCCGCCACCGCCTTCTCGCCCGTGGCCATCACGCCCGATGAACTAGGCTCCGCCTGGCGCGACGGCATGGTGCACCTGCCGCTCACGGTGACCTGGAACGGCAAGGTCGTCGGCCGGCCGCACGCCGGCACCGACATGGTGTTCAGCTTCCCGCGCCTGATCTCCCACATCTGCAAGACGCGCAACTGCCGCGCGGGCAGCATCGTGGGCTCGGGCACCATTTCGAACAAGGACGCGTCGGTCGGCTACGCCTGCATCGCCGAGAAGCGCTGCCTGGAAGTCATCGCCGACGGCTCAGCCACCACCGAGTTCATGAAATTCGGCGACACTATACGCATCGAGATGTTCGACGAAGCGGGCGCCAGCCTGTTCGGCGCCATCGACCAGGTCGTCGCCGCGCCCGAGCAGCAGCAGTAGCGCCTTCCCAGCAAGGAAACCGCCATGGCCTCCCATACCGCCGGTCCCGGCAACCCTTTCGGCATCCCGGGCCTCCAGCTTCCGGGCAGCGACGGCAACATCGCCAACCCGGTACTGCAAAGCATGGAAATGCTGCGCCAGGTCTGGGGCAGCCTGGGCGCCCTGCCGCAGGCAGCGCCGATCTCGCCCGCGATGGGGCTGGACGACCTGGACCGCCGCATCAACGACTTGCGCGCCGTCGAGAACTGGCTGAACCTGAACCTGACCATGCTGCGCGGAACCATCCAGGGCCTGGAGGTGCAGCGCGCCACCATCTCCACCCTGCGTTCGTTCGCGCAGACCGCCGGCCAGGCCTACGGCGGCGGCAGCGCCGATGCGCCGCCTTCGCCGCTGGAGGTCGCGCTGGGACTGCGGCCCGCGCCGGCCAAGCCCGCCGCGAAGCCCGCCGCCCGGGACAAGCCGGACGCGGCTCCAAAGGCCGAGGAACAGGCGCCGCAGGCCTCGGCCAAGCCGGCCGAGGCGCCCGCCGCGAACCCCTGGTGGAACATGCTGCAGGACCAGTTCAATCGCATGGCGACCGCCGCCGCCGCGTCCATGCCCACGCCGCCCGCAACCGCTGCCAAGGCGGGCAACGGCACGGCGAACGCGGCGCCCAGGAAGCCCACCGCCCAACCCGCCGCCAAGCGCACCAGCACGGCCTCCCGGGCCCGCAAGCCCAAGGCCCGGCCATGACCCGGCCCGCCCGGCCGAACGCGGCAGCCGCCCGCCCCGTCACGGGCGGGGCGCCGCGCGGCGACAGCGGGGCGGCATCGTGAGTTCGCAGTTCCCCTGGGCCCACGCCACGCACCCCGACTGGCGCATGTCGGCCTCGCTGTGCCTGGCGCAGATCGAACGGGCCAGCCGCACCGGCGCGGGCGCCGGCGCGACGCTGGGCTTCCTGTACCTGACCGACCACCACGCCGCCGAGGCCGCCGACATCCTGGCCTTCCTGCGCGAGCGCACGGGCGTGACGCACTGGACCGGCGCGATAGGCGTGGGCATCGCGGCCGGCACCGCCGAATACATCGACGAACCCGCCATCGCGCTGATGCTGGCGGACTTCGCGCCCGACGACTTCCAGGTCTTCTCGGGCGCCACCCCGCCGCCCGAGCGGCTGGCGCGCACGCCCGACGGCCGCCGCGCCGCCTGGACCGCTCTGGTCCATGCCGACGCCGCCACGCCCGACCTGGCCGATCTGGTCCATGACATGCGCGGCAAGCTGGCCGGGGCGACCGTTTTCGGCGGCGTCTCCAGCAGCCGCCATCCGCAGACCACCATTGCCGACCGCGTCCTGTCCGGCGGCCTGTCGGGCGTGGTGCTGTCCGAGAACATCGCCGTCGCCAGCCGGGTCAGCCAGAGCTGCCAACCCATCGGGCCCGTCCACCGGGTAACCGAATCCGCCGGCCACCGGCTCAACCGCCTGGACGGCGTGCCCGCGCTGGACGTGCTGCTGCGGGACATGGGCGCGCCGGACATCCTGCAACGGCGCGGCACGCCGGCCGGCGCATCGCCCACGCCGGCGGCGGTGCAGATGCTGCAGGGCACCTTCGTCGGCATGGGCAGCGGCGACGCCTTCATGCATGGCGACTACCAGGTCCGGCCGCTGATCGGCGTCGATCCGCACGAGCGCGCGCTGGCCCTGGGCACCGACCTGGAAGCCGCCGACCACGTCGTGTTCTGCCGCCGCGACCGCGCGGCCGCGCAGGCCGACCTGATCCGTGCCTGCACCTCGCTGCGCGAACAGATCGAGTCCGGGCACGGCGGCATGGGCCGCGTGCGCGGCGCCCTCTACATCTCCTGCCTGGGCCGCACCGGCACCCTGTTCGGCGGCCCCTCGGCCGAGATGCAGCTGGTCCAGCAGCAACTGGGCGACCTGCCGCTGATCGGCCTGTACGCCAACGGCGAGATCTTCAAAGACCGGCTATATTGGTATGCGGGCGTACTGGCCGTCTTCCTCTGACGGCGCACCCGCCGGGAGCCGCATCATGAAGCCATCCCCACTCCCCCGCGCGGCCGCCGCGCCGCACCCGCTGCGCCGTGGCGCCATCGTGCTGGCCGCCGTACTGCTGGCGGCAGCGGCGATGGCCGCAATGCCCCGCGCCGCCCGGGCCGATACGCCGGCCGCGCCCGCGGCCGCCGGAGCCTGCCCCGCCCTGCTGGACGTGACCTTCCCCAAGCTCCAGGACGAATCGCCGCAGAACCTGTGCCAGTACCGGGGCAAGGTGCTGCTGGTGGTCAACACCGCCAGCTATTGCGGCTACACCTACCAATACGAAGGCCTGGAGCGCGTCTACGCCAAGTACCGCGACCGCGGGCTGGTGGTGCTGGCCTTCCCGTCCAACGACTTCGCGCAGGAAACCGGCTCCAAGGAACAGATCGCCGACCTGTGCTTCAACACCTACGGCGTCAAGTTCCCGATCTTTTCGAAGTCGGTGGTGTCGGGCAAGGATGCCAACCCGTTGTTCGCCTCGCTGGCCAGGACGACCGGCCAGCAGCCCAAGTGGAATTTCCACAAGTACCTCGTGGGCCGCGACGGCAAGCCCGTGGCCGCCTTCCCCAGCGCCGTCGAACCTACCGACGCGCGCATGACCCGCGAAATCGAAAAACTGCTGGCGGGCTGATCTACGACGCCGCGCCCTGCCCGGCCAGCGCCAGGCAGTCCTCGGCCAGCCGCAGCAGCCGCTCGCGCGCCTTGTCGCGCTGGGCCGGCGTGGCCATGTTGAAAAGATCGGCGGTCAGTTGCGCGCGGGCCCGTTCGCCCTCGTCATGGCGCGCCCGCACCGGTGGCGCGGACGGCGTTTCCAGGTCCGAGAAGAACGCCCGCAGACGCGAGGCCGTCTGCGGCGGCGACTTGCCGCGGGCCGCCTCGTCCACGATGCCGACGAACGCCCGCTGCCTGTCCTGCCGCAGCGACAGGCGCCATGCCGCGTCCGTGCCACGCGCATCCACCCATTGCTCGAGATGGGTGCGCTGCTCGGGAGACAGCCGCCCCAGCCAGAACTGGTAGCGGTCCACCATCTGGTCGATGCGGCGCTTGCGCACCGCGCCCGCGTCGGCATCCACGTAGTCCTGGCGGAACTCGTCGTTGTTCTCGTCCAGGCGCGCCAGCAGCCGGCGGCGCTGCGCGGGGCCGAACTGGACCAGCACGTTGGCGAACTCGTCGGCCACCCGCCCGCCCAGAATCTGGAGGCGGCCTGTCACCTGTTGTTGCAAAGCCAGCAGTTCAGCCGCGCGCAGCGGCGCCGGATCCGCCAACCTGCGCTCGGCCGAGCGCAGAATGTCGGCATAGCGCGGCAATTCCTCGCGCCGGTGCCAGGCCAGCACCCGGTGCAGGCGGTCGCGGGCCGGCTGGCGCAGGCCGTCCGACAGGTCGAACCAGTCGTCCATGCGCCAGGCCAGGACCTTGTCCGCGCTGTTGTAGCCCAGCTTCACGCCGCTGCATGCGGCCACCAGGGCCAGGAAGACAACGATCAATACACTTCTGATCATATGTTCGTCTCGAAGCTGCCTTAAACTGCCACGCTTTCACCCATCTCCAACCGGAGTAGTGCTGCAAATGCTCAACATCGTGATCCTGGCCGCCGGCATGGGCAAGCGCATGAAGTCCGACCTGCCCAAGGTACTCCACGGGCTGGCGGGCCGCCCCATGCTGACCCACGTGCTCGGCGCCGCGCGGGCACTGGACCCCTCCCGCATCGTCCTGGTGGTCGGCCACGGCGCCGACACGGTCAAGCGCCACTACGAACAGGACACGGACCTCGGATTCGTTTTACAACAACCGCAGCTGGGCACGGGGCACGCCGTGCAACAAGCGGTACCCGAGCTGGCCGGCAGCGACGCCCCGGGCGACGTCACCCTGGTGCTGTATGGCGACGTGCCGCTGGTGAACAGCGACACCCTGAAACGGCTGCTGGATGCCCAGGCCTCGAAGCCCGGCGCGGTGGCCGTGCTGACGGTGGAGCTGGACGATGCCACCGGCTACGGCCGCATCGTGCGCAACGGCGCCGGCTCCATCGACCGGGTGGTCGAGCACAAGGACGCCTCGCCCGAGGAACGGGCCATACGCGAGATCAACACCGGCATCCTGGCCGCGCCCACCGCCGCGCTCAAGCGCTGGCTGGCCGCGCTGAAGAACGACAACGCCCAGGGCGAATACTACCTGACCGACATCATCGCGATGGCCGTGGCGGACGGCGTGCCGGTGCTGTCCGCCGCCCCCGGCCACGATTGGGAAACATTGGGCGTGAACAGCCGCGTGCAGCAGGCCGAACTGGAACGCATCTACCAGCGCGCCCAGGCCGAGCGCCAGCTGGAAGCGGGCGTCACGCTGGCCGACCCGGCCCGCTTCGACGTGCGCGGCAGCCTCCACTGCGGCCGCGACGTCTTCATCGACGTGGGCTGCGTTTTCGAGGGCAGCGTCGAACTGGCCGACGGCGTCTCGGTCGGGCCGAACTGCGTGCTGCGCGACGTGCGCATCGGCGCGGGCACCCGCGTGGCGGCCTTCAGCCACCTGGACGGCGCCGCCGTGGGCGCCGACGCCCGCATCGGCCCCTACGCGCGGCTGCGCCCCGGCACGCAACTGGGCGACCAGACGCACGTGGGCAACTTCGTCGAAATCAAGAACAGCAGCTTCGATGCCGGTTCCAAGGCCAACCACCTCAGCTACGTCGGCGACGCGACCGTGGGCGCGCGGGTGAACATCGGCGCCGGCACCATCACCTGCAACTACGACGGCGTCAACAAGTCGCGCACCGTGATCGAGGACGACGTCTTCATCGGCTCGGACACCCAGCTGGTCGCCCCCGTCACGGTGGGCCGGGGCGCCACGCTGGGCGCCGGCACCACGCTGACCAAGGATGCGCCCGCGGACAAGCTCACGCTGACCCGCGCCCCGCAGACGACGGTGGAAAGCTGGAAGCGGCCGGTCAAGAAGAAGTAAGGCCTCAGATCGCGACCCGCGTATCGAACTTGCTCCGGTGCACCGAAAAGAACGTGCGCACGTTGCGCACGTTGCCCTGGGCCGTGAACGCCCGGTGCGCCAGCGCATGGTAGGCGGCCATGTCGGGAACCTGCACCACCAGCACGAAATCCGGCCCCGTCGAGACCCGGTAGCATTGGGTCACGGCGGTTTCTTGCGCCATGGCGGCCTCGAATTCGGCCATGCGCTCGGCCGCCTGCACGTCCAGCGTGATCTCGACGATACCGGTCAGGCCCGCGCCCACCTTCTCGGGCGAGACGATAGCCACCTGTTTCTCGATCACCCCCTGCTCGATCAGGCGGCGGACGCGGCGCAGGCAGGTCGGCGCCGACACGTGCACGCGCGCGGCCAGCTCCTGGTTGGTCAGCGTCGCATCGTTCTGCAAAACCGACAGAATGCGCCGGTCGACGTCGTCGAGATCCACGGTCGCGCTCATGGCAGCCTAAGAGATGAAATTTTCCATAACTATTATGCTAATTTTTTCATAAAAATTCTTCCACCTGAAAAGACGAAATTTTCACGAAAAAATACCTAAAAATAGTAATTACATTTCTCCGCGAAAAGACCAGAATTGCGCCGAACCCGTTCATCAAGGACACAAGCACCATGTGTGGCATCGTCGGCGCCGTCGCCCAACGCGACATCGTTCCCGTTCTGATCGAAGGCCTGAAGCGCCTGGAGTACCGCGGCTATGATTCCTGCGGCGTGGCCGTCCACCTCGAGGGCGAACTGCGGCGCACCCGCAGCACCTCGCGCGTGGCCGAACTCGAATCGCTGATCGCGGGCGAGAAGGTGGCCGGCTTCACCGGCATCGCCCATACCCGCTGGGCCACCCATGGCGCCCCGGCCACCAACAACGCGCATCCGCACTTCTCGGCCGACCGCAACGGCCGCAGCCGCGTCGCGCTGGTGCACAACGGCATCATCGAGAACTACGAGGAACTGCGCACCGAACTGCAAGGCTACGGCTATGAGTTCGAAAGCCAGACCGACACCGAGGTCATCGCCCACCTGCTCAACCACCTGTACGACGGCGACCTGTTCGCCGCCATGCAGCAGACGGTCAAGCGCCTGCAGGGCGCCTACGCCATCGCCGCGTTCTGCCGCGACGAACCGCACCGCGTGGTCGGCGCCCGCCACGGCTCGCCGCTTATCGTCGGCCTGGGCGAGAACGAGAACTTCCTGGCCTCCGACGCGCTGGCCCTGGCCGGCACCACCAACAACATCATCTACCTGGAAGACGGCGACGTCGTCGACCTGCAACTCGCGCGCGTCTGGATCGTCGACGAGAACGGCCAGCCGGTCGAGCGCCCGGCCCGCGCCGTGATCGCGCACACCGCGGCGGCCGACCTGGGCCCCTACCGGCACTACATGCAGAAGGAAATCTTCGAGCAGCCGCGCGCCATCGGCGACACCCTGCAGGACATCGAGACCGTCACGCCCGAGCTGTTCGGCGACACCGCCGCCAGCGTCTTCGACCAGATCGACTCGGTGCTGATCCTGGCTTGCGGCACCAGCTATTACGCCGGCCTGACCGCCAAGTACTGGATCGAGGCCATCGCCCAGGTGCCCGTCGCCGTCGAGATCGCCAGCGAATACCGCTACCGCACCAGCGTGCCCAATCCGCGCAGCCTGGTCGTCACCATCTCGCAGTCGGGCGAAACCGCCGACACCCTGGCCGCGCTCAAGCACGCGCAGCAGCAGGGCATGAAGCACACCCTGACCATCTGCAACGTGGCCACCAGCGCCATGGTGCGCGAATGCACGCTGAACTTCCTGACCCGCGCGGGCGTGGAGATCGGCGTCGCGTCCACCAAGGCCTTCACCACCCAGCTCGTGGGCCTGTTCCTGCTAACGCTGGCGCTGGCCAAGAGCAAGGGCCGCCTGTCCGAGGAACAGGAAGCGGACCACATCCGCTCGCTGCGCCACCTGCCGGTCGCCATCCAGGCGGTGCTGGCCCTGGAGCCGCAGATCATCTCGTGGGCCGAGGAGTTCGTGCGCAAGGAAAACGCGCTGTTCCTGGGCCGCGGCATGCACTACCCGATCGCGCTCGAAGGCGCGCTCAAGCTCAAGGAAATCAGCTACATCCACGCCGAGGCCTATCCGGCCGGCGAACTCAAGCACGGTCCGCTGGCCCTGGTCACCGACCAGATGCCCGTGATCACCGTGGCGCCGCAGGACGCCCTGCTCAAGAAGCTGCAATCGAACATGCAGGAAGTGCGCGCGCGCGGCGGCCATCTGTACGTGTTCGCCGACGCGGGCAGCAACATCCGTTCGGAAACCGGCGTGCACGTGATCCGCATGCCCGAACACTACGGCTGGCTGTCGCCCATCCTGCACGTGGTGCCGATGCAGTTGCTGGCCTATCACACGGCCTGCGCGCGCGGCACCGACGTGGACAAGCCGCGCAACCTGGCCAAGAGCGTGACGGTGGAGTGATGCCACGGGGCCGGCGATACGGCCCCGCTACGCCTAGGCAGATGGCGGCGGCCTGATCCCGGCGGGGGCCGCCGCTTGGCACGCCTGCTCGCACAAGGGAAATTGCCGTATCTCCTGCACGGGCACATCGTCGCGATGCGCGCCGATCTAAGCCCGGCGGCCGGTCACCCTTTCCAGGACGGCGCGCGCCTCGTCGGCGCTGCCCCCCCGCCAGGCGACGATCTGGTCGGGCCGGATGAGCACCAGCGGCGCTTCGTACAACGCGCGCAGCGCGGGTGAGGCCAGCCGGACGGGCGTCAGGTCGATGGCCAGTTCATGCGCGGCGGCCTCGAAGCCGGCGTGCGGCGCCTCGTCCTCGCCCAGCACCAGCAGCGTCCATTCGCGGTGGAACAGGTCGAACAGCGACCGGCCGTCCTCCAGCCACATGTGCGGCGGGCGGCCGCCGGGACTGGCGGTAGGAATGTACTGGTTGGGCTCGTCCGGCGGCGGCGGCACGCCGTCGCCCACGATGATGGGCGAGCCGTCGTAGCGGCCGCCGAACGTGACGCCGGGAATGTTGAACTCCAGCCGCGCATGCTCGTCCAGGTGGCGCGCGGCCGCCGCGCGCTCGGCCTCGCCTTGCGGCGTGTCCGCTTCCAGCACGGCCCTGGCCTGGAACAGGCCCACCGAATCGGCGAAGCGCCGGGCAAAGCCGGTATTGCGCTCGGCCAGCGGCCTGCGCTCGGCCTCGTAGCTGTCCAGCAGCGCTGGCGGTGCCTGCCCCTTCAGCACGCTGGCAAGCTTCCAGGCCAGGTTCACCGCATCCTCGACCGCCGTGTTGTAGCCCAGGCCGCCGGTGGGCGTGAACAGATGCGCCGCGTCGCCGGCGATGAACACGCGGCCGCGGCGAAAGCGCCGGGCGACCAGCGCGTGGCCGGCCAGCCAGGTGCCCATGGACAGGATCTCCATCGGCACGTCCATCCCCACCGCTTCGGCGAAGATGCGGCGGGCGTCCGCCTCGGTCCAGCTTTCCGGGTTCTCTCCGGGGTGGACCGCCGCATGGAAGGCGAACTCGGCCACGCCGTCCACCGACGCCATGAAGGCGCGCCGCTGATGGTTGACCGCGACGTACATCCAGGCCTTGGGATGGGGCAGCCTGGACAGGAAGTCGGGCGAGCGCAGGTAGATGGCGAACATCTTGCCGCCCATGAACTCGCGCTGGATGCCCGTCTCTCCCCCCCACTCCACCCCCAGTTGCCCCCTGACGAAGCTGCGCGCGCCGTCGGCGCCCACCAGGAACTTCGCTTTCACCTCCACGGGTTCGCCGCCCTCCATGGGCTGCACCCGCGCGGCGATGCCATCGTCCTCTTCACGGAATTGCTTCAAGGCCCACCCATAGCGCAGGTCGATCGACGGCCAGGCCTGCGCATGCCGCCGAAGCGCCGATTCGACGAATTTCTGCGACACGCGGTGCGGCAGTTCGGCGGCGCTCCAGGAGCCCGTCATCGTCTTGATCCGCACCGCGGCCTCGGCGGCGGTGGGCAGCTTGATGCGCGCGAGCTCGTGGCCCGCGTAGCGCGTGAAGTAGGCGATGTCCGTGGGATGGTCGGCCGGCAGTCCCAACGCCCGGATCTCGTGCGCGAAACCCAGCCGGCGGAAGTGCTCCATGGTGCGGGCCTGGGTGGCATTGGCCTGCGGATTGAAGGCCGTGCCGGGCTTGGCGTCCACGACCAGGCAGCGCACGCCGCGCGGCCCCAATTCGTTCGCCAGCATCAGTCCGCACGGGCCGCCCCCGGCGACCAGCACATCGACCTCGAGCCGGGCCGGCCCCCGGACAGTAGACTGTGCGCCGTCAAGCATCGTATGTATCCTTCTTCGGGTGGCCCGGTTCGATTTATTTAGGTTACCAAAGCAAATAACCCCGCACAATCCGATTCGATCCCGTGAAAACCCTTGATAGCAACGCCTACCGCTGGCGCACCCACAATCCCGGCCGCGTGCTCAACAGTGCCTTGCGCCGCTTCGAGCAGCGCGTCATGGACCTGATGACCGAGGCGGGACACGCCGAAACGCGCCGCTGGCACGTGAACCTGACGCGCCACCTGGACCTGGAGGGCACGCGCATCACCGATCTGGCCCGGCGCTCGGCCATGACCAACGCGGCGATGAACGAATTGATAGGACAATGCGAGGAACTGGGCCTGGTGGAACGCGTGGCCGATCCGGCGGACAAGCGGGCCCGCATCGTGCGCTTCACGCCCGCGGGGCTGGCGTGGCTGGATGATTTCGGGCGGGCCGTGGCGGTGGCCCAGGAAGAGATGGTCAAGGAAGTCGGCAGCCGCAGCCTGTCGGTCCTGTTGAAGGACCTGGCCGCCTACGCCGCGTCGGTCGACTAGCTGGGAGCCGGCCCTTTCGCCGGCTCCCCTCCCTACTTCAAGTCCTCCTCCAGCCCCAGCAGCTTGAGCGCGTTCAGCAGGTAGATCTTCTTCTTGTCGTCTTCGGCAAGATCCAGCGACTCGATCGAGCGTATGCCCTCGCGGATGAACATCGGTCCTTCCTCGGGATCGAACGGGCAGTCGCTGGCGAACACCACCTTGTCGCTGCCGAAGAAGTCCAGCCCGCAGCGCAGGGCCGAGGCCGAGCCGCCCAGCACGGTGTCGGCGTAAAACATCTTGAAGTAGTCGATGGGCTTCTTCGCCATGCGATCGAGCAGGCCGTTGTAGTCGTCCTCGACGCTGCGGCTTCCCAGCTGGGCCCACAGCGTCTCGGCGCGGCCGCCGAAGTAGGGAATCATCGCGCCGCAGTGGTGCGTGATGATGCGCAGCTCCGGCAGGCGGTCGAACATCTGCGAGAACACCATGCGCGCCATGGCCACGCTGGTCGCGTACGGCCAGCCCAGGACCTGCCAGATCTCGAACCGGGACTTGTCCTCGGCGGGATAGTCGGCCTGCGACGCCGGGCGGAACGGATGCATCCAGACCGGAATGCCGTGGACCCTGGTCGCCCGCTCGAACACGGGGAAGAACTCCGGATCGTCCAGCGGACGGCCGTTGACGCTGGTGGTGACCTGGATGCCGCGCGCGCCCAACGTCGTCACGGCCCGATCCATTTCCTCGAGCGCGGCGGGCACGTTGTTCATGGGCAGGGCCGCCACGAACGCGGGAAATACCTGGGGCGAACGCGCCACGATGGCCGCCATGTCGTCGTTGGCCACGCGGGCGAAGCCGGGCGACTGGTCGGCATTGCCCAGGGCCTCGGGCGGCGGCAGCGCCAGGGTCAGCACCTGCTGCACTTCCGGCCACTGCGACAGCATCTCCATCCGGGCGTCCATGTCCCACAGCATGCGCAGGTTGCTCATGCGCTTGATAAGGCCCGGATCCTTGGCATGCTCCTTCATCAGGTCCAGGTAGCGCCGCGGCATGATGTGGCTGTAGATGTCGATCTTTCTCATGGTTTTCCGTCTCCCTGGCCGCTACGCGAGGCGCGCCGCCATTTCTTCCACCCGCATCACGTCGCCGAAGTTCTCGATGAATCCCGACAGCGCGGCCACGTGCGCGGACGCCAGTTTTCCCGCCAGCGCATCGGCCAGCATGATGGTCTTGAAGTTCAGCATCATGGCGTCGCGTCCGGTGGACTCGCAGCACACGTTGGTGACCGTGCCGGCGATCAGCACCGTATCGATGCCACGTCCGCGCAGGTCGGACTCCAGCGGCGACGAACCGTGGACCAGGGCGCTGAAGGTGCGTTTGGTGACCTGCAGGTCCTGCGGCTCCACCTCCAGGCCGCTCCACAGGGCGAAGCCGTCGCTGCCCGGCTTGAGCCCGGCCCTGCGGCCACGCTCCTGCTGCGGCGTCAGCAGGTGGTCGTGCATGACGGACCAGAACTTTTCCGCCCCGTCGGACGAGGTCGAGACCCAGACCACCGTGCCGCCGCGGCTGCGCACCACGCGCGCGGCCTCGTTGACCTTGGGCACGATCTCGCGGGCGGCGGGCACGGAGCTGGGATACTCCGGCTTCATGAAGTAATTCTGCAGATCGATGACCACCAGGGCCGTGTTGGCCGCGGCGATGCTCTCGTAGGCATGCAGGCGGCCGCGGCGGGCCACCACACGATCGATGATTTCCTGGCTGATGCCGTACATGCGGCGCTCCTTTCTCGGATTGTTCTCAGTCCACGCTGATGCGGGCCGCCTTCACCACCGCCTGCCAGCGCGCCAGTTCCGCGCGCAGGTGCGCGGCCAGCCGCTCGGGCGAACCCCCGGCCGGATCGATGCCCTGCTGCCGCAGGGTGGCCACGACCTCGGGACGGGCCAGCGCCTCGTTGACCTCGCGATTGAGCCGGTCCACGGCGCTCCGGGGGGTGCCGGCGGGCGCCAGCAGTCCGTACCAGACACCGACCTCCACCTTGGGCAGGCCCTGCTCGCGCAGGGTGGGCACGTCCGGCAGGCCGGGGAAACGCCCGGCGCTCATCACCCCCAGCACCTTGACCTTGCCGCCCGTGGCCAGCGGCAGCACGGTGTCTATCGGCACGACCATGGCCGAGATGTGGCCGCCGGCCAGGTCGGTCACGGCGCCTGCGGTGCTCTTGTAGGGCACGTGGAACAGATCGACGCCGGCCTCCAGCTTGAACAGCTCCATGGCCAGGTGCTGCGGCGTGCCATTGCCGGGAGACGCATAGTTGATGGCGCCGGGCGTCGCCTTGGCGAGCTTGATCAGTTCCGGCACCGACGCGGCCTTGAGCGTCGGCGCCACCGCCAGGGTCATCGCGCCGGTGCTGAGCAGGCCGATGGGCGCGAAGCTCTTGACCGGATCGTAGGGCAGCGTGCGGTTGACCGCCGCGTTGGTGGCGAAGGTGGTGGCGGCCAGGAGCAGCGTGCGGCCGTCGGGCGCGGCGCGCGCGACGTGGTCGGCGCCGATGTTGCCGCTGGCGCCCGGCCGGTTCTCGACGATGACCGGCGTCCCCATCTGCGCCGCCAGCTGCCGCCCCAGCACACGGGCGATCACGTCCACGCCCGTTCCCGCCGACGTCGCGACGACAATGGTGGTCGGCGGGCCGGATTGTGCCTGCGCGGGCAGGCTGGCCGCGCAGCACGCGGCGGCGAACGTCAGGTACAGGTATCGCATGTCGGCTCCTCAGTCTCCCGCCAGCGCTACCGTCAGCGGATCGTAGGAATACAGCCACTGCGCGCGGCTCTTGTTCATGTCCTTGCGCTGGAAGGCCTGCCGCATCTCGTTCTCGTCCTCGATGCGGTAGAGATCGCGGTTCTCGGCCGATTCGCGCACCACGGCCGCGGTGCGGTCCATGCGGCTGTTCTGGTAGCTGCGCAGCGCGCCGGCGACGCTGCCATGCTCGTCCAGGCAGCGCGCCAGCACCGCGCCGTCCTCGATGGCCATGGCCGCCCCCGAGGCCAGGTAAGGCAAGGTGGGATGCGCGGCATCGCCCAGCAGCGTCGCCCTGCCGGTGCTCCAGTTGTCCACCGGCGTGCGGTCGTTCAAGGCATAGCGGTAGCAGCCATCGCGGTCGATGGCGTCGATCACCGTCTGTATGGTGGGATGCCAGCCTTCGAAGTCCGCCTTTAGATCGGCCCAGGGCCGCCGCTGCGTCCACGATTCGTTCTCGGGCTGCGCATGCTCGACCAGCCCGACGAAGTTCATCAGCTTGCCGGCGCGCAGGTAATACATCACGGCGTGCTTCTTCGGCCCGCACCAGACCGTGGACACGGTATCCATGATGCCGGCGGGCAGGCGGTCCGTCGGAATCACCGCGCGCCAGGCGATGTCGCCGGTGTAGCTGACCGGGGTGGCCCCCAGGATCTGCGCGCGTATGGCCGACTTGATGCCGTCCGCGCCCACCAGGACCTCGCCCGTGGCGCGCGTGCCGTCGGCCAGCCGCAGCGTGACGCCGTCGGCGGTCTCGTCGAAGCCTTCCGCCCGCGCGTTCAGCGCGATGCATTCCGGGTCCAGCGCCAGCACCGCCTTCGCCAGCAGCTCGTGCAGGTCGGCGCGATGGATGTGGAAGTACGGCGCGCCGTTCGCCTGTTCATGCTGCGCGCCGAGCGGGATGCGATGCATCATCTCGGCCGTGTCGAAGCGCCGGAACTCGAACGCCAGCGGCCGCACCACGGTCTTCTCGAGCTCCTCACGCAGCCCGAGGTCGTACAACACCTTGACCGCGTTGGCGCTGGACTGGATGCCGGCGCCGATCTCGCCCAGAGCGGGCGCCTGTTCGTACACGCGCACGGGAAATCCGCGCTTGAGCAGGCTGGCGGCGGCGGTCAGGCCGCCGATGCCGGCGCCGACGATGATGATTCGGGGTTTCTGGTCTTTCTTCATGTCGTTCAATCCGCGCTGATGCGGGCCTTCCTGATCACATCCGCCCAACGGGCGTGTTCGGTGGAAACCAGCTGGCCGAAAGCCTCGGGCGTGCCGGACGCGACGGTCAGCCCCTGCTTGTCCAGGCTTTGCTGGATGTCCGGCGTGGCCAGTACCTGGTTGATCTCGCGGTTCAGGGCCGTCACGATGGCCTGGGGCGTCCTGGCGGGGGCCAGCATGCCGAACCACAGGTCGACGTCGGCGCCGCGCACGCCCTGTTCGGCCAGCGTGGGCACGTCGGGCATCACCTGGATGCGGCGCGGCTGGGTGGCGGCCAGCACGCGCAGCTTGCCGGACTGCTTGAGTCCCAGCGCGGTATTGGCCGGCAGGATCATGGCCTGCACCTGCCCGCCCAGCAGGTCCGTGACGGCGCCGGCCGATCCGCTGTAGGGCACGTGCATGATGTCCACGCCGGCATGCAGCTTGAACAATTCCATCGCCAGGTGCTGCGGCGTGCCCTTGCCCGGCGAGGCGTAGGCGTACTGCCCCGGCCTGGACCGGAAGGCCTTGACCGCCTCGTCCAACGTGGCGGCCGGGAAGGCCGGATTCACCGCGAACACCAGCGCGCCGACCGCCACCTGCCCGACCGGGACGAAGCTGGTCAGCGGGTCGTAGGGCACGCTTTTGAAAAGGCTGGGGTTCATCACGAAGGTGCTGACCGTCATCAGCAGCGTGTGCCCGTCCGCGGCGGCATTGGCGACGTATCCCGTGCCGATGTTGCCGCTGGCGCCGGGGCGGTTCTCGACGATGACGGGCTGCCCCAGCCGCTGCGCGAGCCTGGGACTGATCGTGCGCGCCAGGGTGTCCATGCTGGTGCCCGGCGTGTAGGGCACGACGATGGTGATCGGCCGTTCGGGCCACGCGGCCCGTGCCGCGCCCGTCCAGGGCAGCAGCGCGGCGGCGAGCGACACCGCCAGCAAGGTACGGCGCGGGAACATTGAGTTGGTCATTTGCTGTCTCCTTGCGTCACCGCTCCAGCGGACCGCCGGCCAGCCAGCTCGCGCCGCGCCGGTACAGCGTCTCCACTGCCTCGCCCTTGAGCATGGGCATGTCCATCTTGACCCGGTAGCCGATGCGGGTCTGGATGTAGGCCAGGTGCCGATACCCCTCGGGCATCCGCGCCAGCTCGTCCTGGCCCAGCGTCAGCTTGGCGCCGGGATCCACCGGATCGACGCGGTCCTTCTCGTAAATGGGCTGGCGATGCAGCAACTGCCACCGGCCCTCGTGCCTGACCAGGAAGTCGTAGAAGCGGCCCGTGCACACCACGTCGCACGGCACGCCATCGATGGGGCCGCGCTGCGAGATGGTCATCTTGGTCTGGGCGATGGCGCGGTCGCCCTGGACCTCGACCGCCGAGCCGCCCAGGAAGTGAAGAATGCTTACGCCCTTGTCCCACCCTTCGCGCGTGACGCGGATGAAATCGGCGTAAGGCCCCTGGAACCAGGTGGCCATCATGACGCCCTCCGGATGCCAGACGGTGGCGAACCGTTCCCAGTCCCCGGCATCGCGCCACACCGCCCATCGTTCCACCAACTGCCGGATTTCCCGCTCGTCGTTCCAGGCGTCGCTCATGTCGTCTCCTCTGCTCGTGATCGATGGCCCAGCCTTGCGCCGGACAAGCCGGGTCCCTTCGGCTTGTCGCTTCGAAGCCGAACCGCGACGCTCCTGCCGGAGCGGAGGGGGAGATGGGAAAGGGCCTGGAACGGCGCATGTTCCGGGCGTTTTGTGTATGCGGCAGATTCTAGGAACCGCATGTTAATTTGTCTAATATATCTCTTATATCTATTGATTTTCTGACCTTATGAATCTGAGTATCCGGCACTTCAAGGCGTTCCTCTGCATCGTGCAGACACGAAGCTTCACGCGCGCCGCGGAACAGCTGCACATCAGCCAGCCGGGGCTCAGCCTGATGATGCAGGACGTCGAAGGCCAGCTCTCGTGCCGCCTGTTCGAACGCACGACGCGATCGGTCCGCCTGACGGCGGCGGGGCAACGGCTGCTGCCAGTCGCGCAGCAGGTCGTGGACGAGGTCGAGACCATCGCGCCCGTCCTGAGCCAGCTTTCCGAGACGCGCCGCCGCACGCTGCGCGTGGGCGTGCCGCCCATCTTCTCGGCCAGCGTCATGCCCCACGTCTACATGCGCCTGCGCAAGACCCAGCCCACGCTCGATCTCCACATCCTGGACCTGCCCAAACCCGAGGTCGAACGCCAGGTGCAGAACGGCGAACTCGACTGCGGGCTGGGCGTCTTCCCCAAGCGGGTCCTGGAGGTCTCGCGCCGGCCGTTGTTCGAATTCGATTTCGTGTACCTGGAATCCCGCGCGGCGCCCTTCCGCTCCAGGGCGAAAGGCAGGAACGCCAAGCGGATACGCTGGGACGAACTGCCGGCGGTGCCTTTCGTCGAACTCCATCCGGCGCAGGACCTGCAGCAGCAGATCAACAAGTGCCGCGCCGCCCGCGGCATGGCGCGCACCGACGGCATCCGCATGAACCGGCTCGAATCCCTGATCGGCATGGCGGCGGCCGGCGTGGGGCCGACCATCATCCCGACGTTCGCCGCCCCGATCGGCACGGAGTTCCAGGTGTCGACCGCGCTGCTGACCGATCCCGTCCTGACGCTGGACTTCCATCTGATCATCAAGCGCGGCCGCGAGCAGCCCGCCGTGCTGGAGGCATTCACCCGCACCCTGCTCGAAGTGATCGAGGAACGCCGCGACCGGATCTACCGCACCGCGGGCAAGGACTGGAGCTAGGACCGCGCGGCCGGCGTCCTGCGGTCGTGGCGCGGGAAGTTCTCGCGCAGGAAATCGGCGAACGCTTCCGCCGCCGGCGACAAGGTCCGCTGCCGATGCCGCATCAGCGCGATCGGACGCTTGATCCGCTGCGGCTCGAACGGCTGCATCGCCACGTCGGCGAACTTCTGGACGATGGGCCGCGCATGGCCGGGAATCAGTGACAGCCCCAGCCCGGCATCCACCATGCCGATGGCGGTCCAGACGAACGCGACTTCGCACGCGGGCGTAAGCCGCACGCCGACCTGCGCGGCATGGTAGTCGACCAGGTAGCGGGTGGAGTTGTGTTCCCCCAGCGCGATGAAGGGATGGGCGGCGATGTCCTTCCACGTTGGACGGCGCCGGGGCCCCCAGCCGTAGCTGCGGGGATGGATCAGCAGCAGATCGTCGGTCAGCAGGGGTTCCGCGGCGACGAAGGGCGTATCGGCCGGCAGCACGCCCAGCGCGAGATCGACCTCGCCGCTGGCGACAAGATCGATGATTTCGCCGCCCGGCGTATCGCGCAGGACGATGGTGATGTGCGGATACCGCGCCTTGAACGTGCCGATCAGGCGCGGCACCAGCAGCGAGGATTGCAGCGGCGAGCAGGCGAAGCGCACGCGTCCCCGGCGGCGGTCGGCCAGTTCGCGCGAACCGGCGATGGCCGCGCCCAGGTCCTGCAGGACGCGGGCGGCGACGGGATGCAGTTCGGCTCCCGCTTCGGTCATGCGCACCGACCTCGTGGTCCGGTCGAGCAGTTTGAGCCCAAGCTCCGACTCAAGCTCGCGTACCAGCAGGCTGACCGCGGACTGGGACAGGTTGAGCAGGGTGGCGGCCGAGGTGAAGCTGCGCGATTCGGCCACGCAGACGAAGGCCCGCAGCTGCTTCAGGGACAGATTCCCCAGCGAGGCGTGGAAACTCATTGGTCAACCTCATCAATGAATGAGAATAACTCTCTGGAATAATAAATCGTCTGGCGCTGTAATGCTCCCTCCAGAAAAATGCACGATAAGAGGAGACAAGCGCCATGGAGACTGGGATACGGTCGTTACGCCGCCGGTGGGCGGCGCCGCTTGCGGCCCTGGCGGCCTGGACGGTGGCGACGCTGCCGGCCGCGGCCACCGCCGCGCAGAACACGATCACGATCGTGGTCGCCTCTTCGCCCGGCACCGGGCCGGACATCCTGGCCCGCACCGTCAGCCAGCAATGGGCGGCGAAATCCGGCACCGCCGCGGTGGTCGACAACCGCCCCGGCGCCAGCGGCAACATCGGCGCCGACCACGTCGCCCGTTCGCGGCCCGACGGCTCGACGCTGCTGGTGGCGGCGACGACCTTCGCCACCAACGCGGCGGTCAACCGCACGCTGCCCTACGATCCGGTCAAGGACTTCGCCCCCATCGCGCTGCTGGGAACCGGCACGCTGGCACTGGCCGTGCCCCCCTCGTTCCCCGCCGAGACGCTCAAGCAGTTCGTCGCCAAGGCCAAGGCCGCGCCCGGCACGATCAACTATGGCTCGCCCGGCAACGGCACCCCGCAGCACCTGGCCATGGAGCTGTTCAAGCAGGAAGCGCACATCGACCTGTTCCACGTCCCCTTCAAGTCGGCGGGCGGCGCGGTCAACGATCTCGCTGGCGGGCACGTCTCGGCCATGATCGTTCCGCTGCACACCATTCAGCCCCTGGTCCAGGGAGGCAAGCTGCGCGTCCTGGCCGTCATGAGCGCCCAGCGCGCGCCATCGCTGCCCCAGGTGCCGACCTTCCGCGAGGAAGGCTACGACCAGGTGCAGGTCGACGTCTGGTACGGCTTGCTGGCGCCCGCCGGCACGCCCGACGCGGTGGTCCGCAAGCTGAACGCGGAAGCGAACGAGGCATTGAAGAACAAGGACGTGGTGGCCAGCCTGGCCAAGGTGGGCATCGAACCGGCCGGCGGTACGCCCGCCCGCATGGCCGACACGCTGGGCCTGGAGCTCAAACGCTGGCCCCCCGTCGTACGCGCGGCAAACATCACGGCAGACTAGGAACACAAGAATGCAGAAGACATGGAACGACTACGACCGTCCCCACCAGGACCTGCGGGAACTGCTGGAGCGCGTCGACAAGGCAGGCGAACTGCTGCGCGTCTCGGGCGCCGACTGGAACCTGGAAGTCGGCACCCTGGCGGAGATCATCCACGGCTCCCAGCACGGTGAAGCCCCCGCCATTCTGTTCGACAACATCCCGGGCTACCCGGCCGGCTTCCGGTTGCTGTCGGGCGCATCGAACTCGTCGGCGCGGCTGGCCCTGACGCTGGGCTTCCCCGTTCCCCGTGGGCCGATGGACGTGGTCCAGTCGTATCGCGACCGCATGCAGCGCCACGAACCCATTCCGCCGCGCGTCGTGGAAACCGGTCCTATCCTGGAGAACATCGACCGCGACGACGACGTCGACATCTTCAAGTTCCCCGTCCCCTTCCTGCACGAGCTGGACGGCGGCCGCTACATCGGCACGGATGACCTGGTCATCATGCGGGATCCCGAACTGGACTGGATCAACATCGGCACCTACCGGTCGATGGCGCACAGCCGCAACCAGGTCGGCCTGTGGACCTCGCCCGGCAAACAGGGGCGGCAGATCCGCGACAAGTATTTCAAGCAGGGCAAGCCCTGCCCGGTCCTGATTTCCTGCGGCCACGATCCCATGCTGTTCCTGGCCGGTGGCAACGAACTGCGCTTCGGCCTGTCGGAGTACGACTACTCCGGCGGCCATCGCGGCCTGCCCTTCGACGTGGTGCTGAGCGAAGTGCACAAGCTGCCCATGCCGGCCCACAGCGAGATCGTGCTGGAAGGCGAGATGTATCCGGACGACACGCTGCCCGAGGGGCCCTTCGGCGAGTTCACCGGCTACTACGCGGGCGGCAAGAGCAACCAGCCGGTGGTGCGCATCCAGCGGGTCTACTACCGCAACGATCCCATCCTGACCATGGCCACGCCGCTGCGGCCGCCATCGGACTTCTCGTTCTCCAAGTGCGTCATGAAGGCCGGCATGATCTGGGACGAGGTCGAGCGCGCGGGGCTGAG
Source organism: Pigmentiphaga sp. H8 (assembly GCF_003854895.1). Classification (NCBI taxonomy): domain Bacteria; kingdom Pseudomonadati; phylum Pseudomonadota; class Betaproteobacteria; order Burkholderiales; family Alcaligenaceae; genus Pigmentiphaga; species Pigmentiphaga sp. H8. The sequence goes on from NZ_CP033966.1 coordinate 5,443,552, forward strand.
CGGCGTCAAGGGCGTCTGGTGCCACGAAGCCGGCGCGGCGCGCCTGTTCAACATCATTTCGATCAAGCAGGCGTACGCGGGGCATGCCCGGCAGGCCGCGATGCTGGCGGCGAACTGTCAGTCCGGGTCCTACCTTGGACGCTTCGTCGTGGTCGTCGACGAGGACGTCGACCCCACCAATCTGTTCGACGTCGTCTGGGCGATGTCAACCCGCTGCGATCCGGTGGAGGACATCGAATTCATCCGCAAGGCCTGGAGCGGGCCCCTGGATCCACGCATTCCGCGCGGGACCGCCACCAACTCGCGCGCGGTGATCGATGCCTGCCGGCCCTTCGAAATGCTGAAGGACTTTCCGCCGGTGGCCTGCGCCACGCCCGAGCTGCGGCAGAAGGTAGAGGCGAAGTTCGCCGACCTGCTGGCGAAGCTGAAGTAAAGCGGACGGCGGGCGGCCCGTGGCGTCACGGGCCGCCCGGCGTCTCCTTCACCGCCTCGAAGCGCATCAGCGTGCGGGTACGCGCCCGCGCATGGTCCACCACGGGCAGCGGGTAGTCCCGCCCCAGCCGCAGGCCGCACGCCTCGGCATCCACCGGCCGCATCGCGGCGGGGAAATGGATGTGCCGGTCGGGTACGCGCGCCAGCTCGGGCACGTAGCGCCGGATGAAACTCCCGTCGGGGTCGAACTTCTCGGACTGGGTGACCGGATTGAAGATGCGGAACCACGGCTGCGCGTCGCAGCCCGTGGAAGCCGCCCACTGCCAGCCGCCGTTGTTGGCCGCCAGGTCATAATCGTTCAGGTGCCGGGCGAAGTGCCGCTCGCCCCGGCGCCAGTCGATGCCCAGGTCCTTGGTCAGGAACGAAGCCGCCACCATGCGCAGGCGATTGTGCATGTAGCCGGTCTGGTGCAGCTGGCGCATCGCGGCATCCACCAGCGGGTAGCCCGTGCGGGCCTCGCACCAGGCCTGCCACAGCTCGGGCGCGTCGTCCCAGGACAGGCGGTCGAAGGCCGGTTTGAAGCAGCCCTGCACCACGTGCGGGTGGTGCCACAGGATCATCTGGTAGAACTCGCGCCAGACCAGTTCCGACAGCCAGGCCTGCGCTCCCTCGCCGCCATGGCGGCGCGCCAGCGCGGCCAGTTGGCGGATGGACACGGTGCCGAAGCGCAGATGCGTGGACAGGTACGAGACGCCCTTGCGCGCGGGATAGTCCCGCGTCTCGTGATAGCGCGCCAGGCGGCGCCCGAAATCCCGCAACAGCTCGCGGCCGCCCCGCATGCCGGTAGGCAGCGCCAGCGCGGAAAGATTGGTGGGCAGGAAGCCCAGCGACTCCAGGGCGGGCGGATGCTCGCCGGCGGGCTTGGGCGCCAGGCGCGCGGCATGGCGCTCGACCGGATAGGACTTGAGCTGGAAGCCGTCGGCCCGCTGCAGCCAGGCGCGCTTGTACGGCGTGAACACGCTGCAGGGCCGGCCCTGCTGCGTCAGCACCTCGTCCCGGTCCAGCACCACCTGGTCCTTGTAGTCGCTGAACACGATGCCGCAGTCCGCCAGCTCCCGCGCCACCCGCTGGTCGCGCGCGATGGCGTCGGGCTCGTAGTCGCGGTTGGCCAGGACCTCCCGCACGCCCAGCTCCCGCGCCAGGCGGACGATGCACGTCGGCGCGCCGCCGTGCCGGACGATCAGGCCGCTGCCCGCGGCGCCCGCCTCGCGCGCCAGGCGATCCAGCGCCTGGTCCAGCTCCAGCACGCTGGCGTGGATGAATTCCACGCGACGGTCGGCGCGGTCGGGCAGGGCATCGAGGATGTTGGTATCGAAGACGAAGGCGCAATACACCTTCTGGTGACGCATCAGCGCCTGGTACAGCGCGGCGTGATCGAAACTGCGCAGGTCGCGCCGGAACCACACCAGGGCGGCCCCGGCCCGCGCCTCATTCGTCATGGGCGACGGCCCGCTTCTGGCGCGGTCCGGCGGCCTGCGTCCGGACCTCGGTCTCGCGCCGGGGCGCGCGGGCACGCTGGCGCTCCACGCGTTCGGACACCCGGCGCGACAACTCACGGGTGGACGGGATGCGCAGGCTGCGCTCCTCGGCCTTTTCCTCGTCCTCGGCCAGGTTGGCGATGATGCCCAGCAGCACCTTGCGCGCCACGCCTATCTCGTCCGCCGTCAGCCCCCGGATGCCGATGCGGTTGACGTCCTCGGCCAGCGGGATCAGCTTGCGCTCGAGCTCGCGGCCCCGGTCCGTCAGGTACACGTACATATTCTTCTTGTTGCCGGGCAGGTGCTTGCGCTCGACGTAGCCCAGGGCCTCCATGGCCTTGAGCGCGCTGTAGGTGGTGGGCTCCATCACTCCCGCCTCGTCGCTCAGTTCGCGCTGGGTCAGGCCGTCCTGTACCCACAGGATGCGCAGGAAGGCCCAGTGCCCGAACGAGACGTGATGCTCGTTCAGCCTCATCTGCAACGCGCGGACGAAGGCGCGCGTGGCGTCCTTGACGAGGTGGGCCAGGCGGTCGTTGGGCGCCGCGCTTTGCCAGTGCTCCAGGATCTTGCGGGTGTCTTCGGCGGAACTCATGGTCTTCCGGGGGGGCTGTGCTCGCGCAAATGATACCCGTCCGGTACCGCCGAAACGGGGGCTTGAAAAATACTTAGAGCTTTAATATTATTCTTATAGCTCTAATAAAACCAGTGTACCCGGATGACCGGGACATCCACCCCCAGGAGACCTCCATGACCCATTCCGTACACCGTTTCGTCCGAGATGCCGCCACGGCGGCCACCCGCCTGGGCCTGGCCGCGCTGCTGGGCTGTGCGCCGGCGCTGGCCAGCGCCGACGACGCGGCCGACTACCCCTCGCGTCCCGTCCGCTTCATCGTGCCCTACGCCACCGGCGGCCTGCCCGACACGGTGGCCCGCATCATCGGCCAGCGCCTGACCGAGCACATGGGCAAGTCCTTCGTGGTCGAGAACAAGCCCGGCGCCAACGGCGTGGTGGCCGCGCAAACGCTGATGAACAGCCCGCACGACGGCTATACCTTCCTGGTGACCGACGGCTCGATGATGTCCATCAATCCGTCGCTGTACAAGGATCTCGCCTATCAGCCCAAGCGCGATTTCGTGCCGGTCTCGCTGGTGGCGACCTCGCCGCTGTTCATCGCCGCCCGCCCCGACTTCCCCGCCAGCACGCTGCAGGAATTCGTCGAGCTGGCCAAGAAAAGCCCCACCGGCATCACCTACGGTTCCTCGGGCGTGGGCAGCAGCCACCACCTGACGATGGAAGCCTTGAAAAGCGCGCTGAACCTGCGGCTGGACCATGTCCCGTTCCGGGGATCGGGCCAGGCCGTGCCCGCGCTGGTGGGCAAGCAGGTGGACCTGGTGGTGGCCGCGCTGCCCTCGTTGTCCGGGTTCGCGCAAAAGGGGCAGGCCAAGATCCTGGCCACGAACTCGCTCAAGCGCTCGACCCTGGCGCCCGACGTCCCGGCCATCTCCGAGATCGTTCCCGATTTCAATTTCGCCGTCACCGTCGGGGTGCTGGCGCCCACCGGCACTCCCCCGGCCATCGTGCAGAAGCTCAGCGCCGAGGTCGCCAAGGTGGTCAAGCAGCCCGAGGTCATCAAGCAATTGCAGGGGCTGGGCATCGAACCCGTGGGCGGAACGCCGTCCGAATACGCGCAAGCCATCGATGAGGAAGCCCGCCGCTACGCCGGCCCCATCAAGGCCGCGGGCATCAAGCCAGAGAATTGAAGGAGAAACAGCATGTTGTCGCATGAAAAAAACGAGCGGCTGTGCCGCGTGGAGGGCGATGCCCCGATGGGCGCGCTGATGCGCCGCCACTGGCTGCCGCTGTGCCTGGTCGAGGAAGTGGCCGAGCCGGACGGCGCGCCGGTGCACGCCCGTCTGCTGGGCCTGGACCTGGTCGTGTTCCGCGACACCCAGGGCCGCATCGGCGCGCTGGACGAGAAATGCCCGCACCGCCGGGTCTCGCTGGTCTACGGCCGCAACGAGGAAGGCGGGCTGCGCTGCCTGTACCACGGCTGGAAGATGGACGTGACCGGACAGGTGCTGGACATGGCCTCCGAGCCCGAGACCAGCCCCATGGCCTCGAAGGTACGCACCAAGGCCTATCCCACGCGCGAGTGGGGCGGCATGGTCTGGGTGTTCCTGGGCAAGGAGGAAGACGCGCCCGAGTTCGTTCCCCCGCCCTGGGCGCCGACCCGCGACGCCAAGGTCAGCATCGCCAAGGTCATCCTGCCCTGCAACTGGGCGCAGGTCCTGGAAGGCGCGATCGATTCGGCCCACAGCTCCAGCCTGCACTCGTCGGACTTCGTGCCGGCCAAGGTCAGCGGCGCCGAAGCCACCGACAAGAACTGGCTGCGTCCGTCCACCGACAAGGCGCCGCGCCTGCAGGTCGAGCGCACGCCCTATGGCTTTCGCTACGCCGCCATCCGCCGGCCGATCTTCGAGGCCGACACGCAGGACTACGTGCGCTCGACCGTGTTCGTCGCGCCCTTCACCGTGCTGGTGCCGCCCAATAACCTGTACAACGTCGCCAACGTGAACGTGCCCATGGACGACACGAACACGGCGTTCTACTTCCTGGCCTGGGGCCATCCGGCCAAGACGCCCGATACCGAGACCTGGCGCAAGTTCCTGCGCGCGCAGATCGGCCCGGACGTGGACGACCGCTACCGGCCGCACCGCAACCACGACAACCGCTTCTGGCAGGACCGCCAGGCGATGAAGGCGGGCAACTTCACCGGCATCACCGGCTTCCCCAACCAGGACATCGCTATGTGGGTAACCATGGGCGCCCTGGCCGACCGGTCCGAGGAAAGGCTGGGCACCAGCGACCTGGCCATCGTCGAGTTCCGCCGCCGGATGCTGACCGCGCTGGACGAGTTCGCGGCGGGCGAAGCGCCCATCGCGCTGGGCGAGAACGCCATTCCCGGGGAAATCTGTTCGTTCCAGGCCATCGTGCCGAAGTCGGTCGACTGGCGCGAGTACAAGGTGTCCCACGTGTGGGACGACGTGCCCGCCGCCCAACGACTCGACTCCAACTACGAGGTATAGCCCCCCCCTACGCGCTTACGCGCGCCCCCCAGGGGGCGGCACTGGCGGACCGGCAAAGCCGGATCCGCTGTGCCCTGGGTCAGGCCACGGATTTTCGAAGGAAGACGGATGTCAATTGCTCCATTGCGGCTGGGCGTAGCCGGCCTGGGACGCGCCTTTTCGCTGATGCTGCCGACCTTCCTGGGCGATGCGCGCATCGTGCTGGCGGCGGCCTGCGATCCGCGCGAGGCCGCGCGCGCGCAGTTCGCGCGCGACTTCGGCGTGCCGGTGCACGGCGACATCGACGCGCTGGCGGCCGATCCGTCGCTGGACGCGATCTACGTCGCCAGCCCCCACCAGTTCCACGCCCGCCATGCCGAGATCGCCGCGGCGCACGACAAGCACGTGCTGGTGGAAAAACCCATGGCGCTGGCCATGGACGAATGCGATCGCATGATCGCGGCCTGCGAGCGCGCCGGCGTGCACCTGATCGTGGGCCATTGCCACAGCTTCGACACCCCCTACCTGAAGACCCGCGAGCTGATCGCCAGCGGCGAGTTCGGCCAGGTGCGCATGATCCATGCGCTGAACTACACCGACTATCTCTACCGTCCGCGCCGGCCGGAGGAACTGGTCACGGCCGAAGGCGGCGGCGCCATCTTCAGCCAGGCCGCGCACCAGGTGGACATCGTGCGGCTGCTGGCGGGCTCGCCGCCCACGCGCCTGCGCGCCGCGGTCGGCAACTGGGATCCGCGCCGCGTCACCGAAGGCGCCTACTCGGCCATGCTGTGGTTCGAGTCGGGCGCCTACGCCTCGCTGTCCTACAACGGCTATGCGCATTTCGATTCCGACGAATGGACGGGCTGGATAGGCGAGATGGGCAACCGCAAGTCGCCCGACGATTACGGCGCCGCGCGGCGCAAGCTGGCCGCCGTCGCCTCGCCGGAGGAAGAGGCCCGCGCCAAGGCCGCCGGCACCTATGGCGGATCGGCCTACAAGCCGCCGGCCGACAACGACGCGGCCCGCGCCTACCAGCACTTCGGCCCCATCATCGTGTCCTGCGACCATGCCGACCTGCGGCCGCTTCCCGACGGCATCGCGATCCACGCCGACGAAGCGAAACGATGGGTGCCGCTGGACAGCCCGGCCGTGCCGCGCCATGAAGTGATCGACGAACTGGTGGCCGCCGTGCGGCAGGGGCTGCCGCCCCGGCACGACGGCCGCTGGGCCCGGGCCACGCTGGAGATCTGCCTGGCCATGCTGCAATCGTCCCGGGACGGCCAGGACGTCCCGCTGGCCCATCAGCCGTCCTGGTAGTCGCCCGCGGGGCGCTCCAGGAAATCGCCGACGTAGACGAGGTGCTCGAACGGCAGTTCATGCCGGCCCGCCACGTCCACCAGCGTATCCAGCGTGGCGCGCAGCACCTGCTGCCGCGCCGCGCGTCCGGCATGGCAGACGATGGCCACGGGCGTGTCGCCCGGATAACCGGCGCGCAGTTCCTCCACCACCCGGGCCAGGTCGGTCCGCATCGTGAACAGGACCAGCGCGCTGCGGCTTTGCGCCAGCACCGACAGGCGGTCGCTGCCGCCATAGCCTTCGTTGGCGTTCTTGCCCAGGCTCAGGATCACCGACTGGCTGGTGCCGCCGCCCGTCACGGCACAGCCCAGCGCCGCGTTGCCCGCAGCGAAGCTGGAGACGCCCGGCACGACCTCGGGCGCCAGGTCGCGGAACGCATCCAGGTAGCCGACCTGCGGTCCGTACAGCGTCGGGTCGCCCTGCGTGAGGACCGCCACGGTGCCGCCCGCCGCGACGCAATCGCGGATGGCCTGCCGGCGCGGCGACTCTTCGGCCTCGACCTCTTCCCGCGAGGCGCGGCGCCTCGCCATGGGCGTGAACAGGCCGTGGCCGGCTTCCATGAACCGCTTGCCGGCCAGTTGCTCGGGGTAACGGGCGGGCGCATCGGCCTGGCCCAGCACCAGGTCGGCCTCGCGCATGATGCGGTCGGCCCGCAGCGTCAGGAGGTCGGGATCCCCCGTGCCCAGGCTGACGAGATAGAGCTTGCCGGGTTGGGACGGCATCGGGTTCCTCCTAGCGATCGGTGCGCCACATGCCGTCGCGCGCCATCCTGTCCACGATCTCGCCGATCAGGCCCGCGATGGCCGAGACGGCCTTGGCCGGCCCCTTGGTCTTGGCGAAGACCAGCGCGACGGCGCGCTGGAACGGTGGGTCGACGATGCGCGCGGCCTGCACCTCGCCCTTGCCGACCTCGGTCCACACCGCGTGCAGCGGCAGCACCGTGTACAGCCGCTCGCGCGCGACCAGCGAGGCCTGGAGCGGCAACGAATCGGCCTCGATCACCGGGGCCAGCGTGATGTGTTCCTGGCGCGCCATGGAATCGAGCGCCGTGCGCAGCCCGTTGGGCGCGCTGGGCAGGATGAAGGGCAGCTCGTGCAGGCTGCGAAAGGGCACTTCCTCCTGCGCGGTCAGGCGATCGCCCGCGGGTCCGATCAGGTAGCTGTCCACGGTGGCCAGGCACTGCTCGTGCTCGGGCAGCGTGCCGCCGTAGCGGTACAGGATGCCGATGTCCACGCGCGCGTCGACCAGCCATTCCTCGACCTGGCCGCTCGACCCTTCCAGCACCTTCAGGTTGACGCCGGGATAGCGGGCCCGCACCTCGGTGAAGAGCTGACCGACCAGATGGTGGCCGATGGACGGCAGCGTGCCCAGCGTGACGCGGCCGCTGGCGTCGCGCGCCTGCTCGCGGATCTCGTTTTCCAGTTGCTCGGCGTCGGCCAGCAGCGCCCGCACCTGGGGGAAAATGCGCTGCCCCACGTCCGACAGCTCCACGCCCCGGCCGGTGCGCACGAACAGCCGCGTGCCGCACTCGCGTTCGAGCGCGTTCAACTGCCGGCTGAGCAAGGATTGATTGCTGTTCAGGAACAGCGCCGCGCGCGTCAGGCTGCCCAGTTCACCGATCGCCAGGAAGGCTCGCCATTTCTGCAGGCTGGCGGTGACGTCCAGTTGGATGCTGGTGGCTTTGGGATGCTGCATCGCAAGCGGCGCTCGTCCAGGAAAAGAAGACGAGTTTATACCCGCCCGCGCATCGCGGGACGCCGCGCCCCGCGCCAGGCTCCTACCGCCCCTTGAACACCGGCGCCCGCTTCTCGCGGAACGCGGCCTGCGCCTCGGCGGCATCCTCGGTGGTGGCGATGATCGCGGTCATGTCCTGTTCGTAGCGATAGCCGTCGCGCAGGCTCATGTCCTCGATGGTGTTCAGCGTGTGCTTGCCCATGCGCGTGGAGACGGGGCTCTTGGCGGCGATCACGCCGGCCATTTCCATGGCGGCGGGCAGCAGGTCTTCCGGCGCCGTGCAGGCCTCGACGATGCCAAGCCGGTAGAGTTCTGCCGCCGGCACCCGGTAGCCGGTCAGCATCATGCGCCGCAGCAGCGAATGGGGGAACAGGCGCATTGCGTGGCGGCATCCGCCCAGCAGGCCCACGTCCACTTCGGGCAGGCCCAGCGTGGCGCGCTCGGAGGCGATCAGCACGTCGGCCGAGGCCACCATGGCCAGCCCCGATCCCAGCGCCGGACCGTTGATCGCCGCCACCACGGGCTTGGCGCATTCGCGGATGGCGTGGAAGCACTCGCGGGTGCGGCGCAGGTGCGCGGGCAGGTCGCCCGGCCCCTTGATCACGTCGGCCCGGCCCTTCAGGTCGGCGCCGGCGCAGAACACCTTGCCCGCCCCCGTCAGCACGACCACCCGAATGTCGGGCGTCTCGGATATCCAGTCCAGCGCGGCGGTCAGTTCGTCGTTCAGCACGCGGGTCAGGGCGTTGACCGGCGGGCTGTCCAGGGTCACCAGCGCGATGTGGCCATCCACCCGCAGTTGCAGTTGCTTGAATTCGTTCATGGAAAAGATCGTGGTCGTGGGCAGGGTACGCAGCGAGTCTAGGCGCGCGCGCAACCCGCGCAAAGGCGGGCGCGGTCAAGGCTGCTATGCGCCCCGCGCCATAGCGCGCGCGGGCGCCGCGCCCGATAATGCGGCGAAGACGAGAGGAGTCCATGCCGAGAATCGACCTGCCCACGCCCGAAACCATGAGCCCGGAACAGCGCCGGGTGCACGACAAAGTCATCGCCGGCAAGCGTGGCCGGCTGCGGGGCCCGCTGCGCGCCGCGCTGTACAACCCCGAGCTGGCCGACCGCTGGTCGGCCATGGGCGAGCTGCTGCGCTACGACACCACGCTGCCGCCCCGGCTGTCGGAACTGGCCATCCTGGTCACCGCGCGGGCCTGCAGTTCGCCTTTCGAGTGGGCCGCCCACAAGACCGAGGCCGAGAAGGCGGGCGTGGAAGCCTGGGTCATCGAGGCGCTGCGCGAGCGCCGCATCCCCGTTGAACTGACGCCGGACGACGCGCTGGTGGTGCGCTACGCCAGCGAGCTGAACGCCCACCGGTCGGTGTCCGACGCCACCTATGCCGCCGCGCTGGCCCGCTTCGGCGCGCGCACCCTGGTGGAACTGACCGCGCTGGTCGGCTACTACACGCTGGTGGCGATGACGCTGAACGCGCACCAGATCCCGCTGGAACCCGGCGTCGTCGCCGCCTTTCCGCTGCCCCAGGACGACCCGGCGGTATGGGGCAAGGCCCGATGAGCGACACCGCGCGACAGGTTACCCCGATCACGGGCTGGGATTGCCACAACCACCTGCTGGGCCCCTACGACCGCTTTCCGCTGGCGGCTGAACGCAGCTACACCCCGCCCGAGGCGCTGATCGCGGACCACTCGGCCATGCTGGCCAGCCAGGGGCTGTCGCATGCGGTGCTGGTGCATCCCAGCGCGTATGGGGAAGACTATGCGCTGCTGTTCCACGCGCTGTCGGCGCACGACCACCTGCGCGGCGTCATCGTCGCGCGGCCCGGCACGCCGCTGGATCTGGGCACGTTGCGCGAACGTGGCGTGCGCGCGCTGCGCTACAGCCACCGCGGCGGCACGGCCGGGAATTTCGCCGGCAGCGCCTCGATCGACGACCTGCGGCAAATGGCGCACGCGGTGGCCGATGCCGGCCTGCACGTCGAGCTCTGGACCGACTGCCAGGCGCTGCCCGGCATCGCCCCCCTGCTGGCAAGCCTGCCCTGCCCGGTCGTGATCGACCACATGGGCAGCTTCGACGTGGACGCGGGCACGAACGACGCGGGTTTCCAGCAACTGGTCCGGCTGCTGGGCGAAGGCAAGGCCTGGGTCAAGCTGTCGGCCTACCGCAGCCTGCTGAAGGCACCGGACCTGGAGCCCGGCCGCCCCTTCCATCGCGCGCTGGTCCAGGCCAATCCCGACCAGCTCGTCTGGGGCAGCGACTGGCCCCACATCCGCATCGATCCGTGGCCCGGCACGCGCCGGCTGTTCGATGCCTTCCTTGCCTGGACCGGCAGCGAACCGCTGGCGCGCCGGATCCTGATCGACAACCCGACCCGGCTCTACGCGTAGGGCGGCTCATCCTTCCAGCACGGGCTCCGTGCGCCGGAAGGACGGCCGCGCCGCGACCTCGTCGTACCACGCGGCCAGATAGGGCGCCCGTTCGCGCCATTGCAACGCGCCGAAGCGGAAATCCAGGTAGCCCAGCGCGCAGCCCATGCCGATGTGGCCGATGCCGAACGGCGCCGCCGCCAGTTCGCGCGCCTCGCCTTCCAGCCTTTGCAACGACGCCTCGGTCTTGATCCGGAAGGCGTCGATGAGCGCGTCCGAACGCTGCGCGCCGTCCCGGTCGGCTTCGTTGCGCCAGAGGATCAGCACGTCCAGCAAGCCGTCGGCGAAGGCGTGCCAGCGCAGCGTCCGCCATTTCTCCGGCCCCCGGGCGGGGAAAAGGCGGACGCCGGCCAGGTCGTCCAGGTATTCGCAGATGACCGCCGAATCGAACAGGGCGGACCCGTCGTCCAGCACCAGCGTGGGGATCTTGCTGAGCGGATTGTCCCGCATGATCTGCGGATTCGGCCGCAGCATGGCCGCCACCGACCGCACCAGCTCCACGCGGTCCTCCAGCCGGAGTTCGTGCAGGCACACCATGACCTTGCGCACATAGGGCGACTTGGGCGACCAGTGCAGCTTCATGCGTGTCTCCTTCAGATGGCGCCGGCGGCGCGCAGGGCCTCGATGCCGGCGGCGTCGTAGCCCAGTTCGGCCAGGATCTCGGCGCTGTGCTGGCCCAGCGTGGGCGGCGCCGCCAGGCCCGGCAGCGCGGCATCGGCGAAGCGCATGGGACTGGCGACCTGCGGGACCTGCCCTCCGCTGGGATGCTCGATATGACGCAGGAGGCCGCGCGCGATCGCCTGCGGTTCCTCGAACACCTCGGCCACCGAATTGATCGGCCCGCAGGGCACACCCGCGCCATCCAGCAGGGCCAGCAGGCTCGCGCGGTCGCGGCGGGCGAGATCCTCGCGCAGCATGGCCGACAACTGTTCGATGTTGCGCACGCGCTGCGCATTGGTGGCATAGCGTTCGTCCGCCGCCCATTGCGCGTGGCCCAGGGCCTCGCACAGCTTGCGGAACTGGCCGTCGTTGCCGACCACCAGGATGATGTCGCCGTCGGCGCAGCGGTAGACGTCCTGCGGCTGGATGTTGGGATGGGCGTTGCCGTTGCGACGCGGCGGCTTGCCGGACACGAGATAGTTCATGGCCTGGTTGGCCAGGGTGGCCACCTGCACGTCGAACATGCCGATGTCGATATATTCGCCCTGCCCCGTCTCGTTGCGCCGGGCCAGCGCGGCCAGCACGGCCACGGCCGTGTACATGCCGGTCATCAGGTCGACGATGGGCACGCCCACCTTCTGCGGACCGCCGCCGGGACGGCCGTCGCGTTCGCCGGTCACGCTCATCAGGCCGCCCATGGCCTGTATCAGGAAGTCGTACGCGGGCTGGTCGCGGCGCGGGCCGGTCTGCCCGAAGCCGGTGACCGAGCAATAGATCAGCCGGGGGTTCAGCGCCCGCAGCGACGCCTCGTCCAGGCCGTAGCGCGCCAGCGTGCCGACCTTGTAGTTCTCCAGCAGGATGTCGGCGCGCAGGGCCAGCTCGCGCACGACGCGCTGGCCCTCGGGCGTATCCAGCCCGATGGTGATCGACCGCTTGCCGCGGTTGACCGCGAGGTAATAGCCGGCCTCCTCGGTGTCCTCGCCGCGGCCGTCCTTCAGGAAGGGCGGTCCCCAGGCGCGCGTGTCGTCGCCGCTGCCCGGGCGCTCCACCTTGATGACGTCGGCCCCCAGGTCGGCCAGGGTCTGGCTGGCCCAGGGGGCGGCCAGGATGCGGCTCAGGTCCAGGACTTTGACGTGCGACAACGGGCCCGTCGATCGATGCATACATTCCTCCGCGTGCGCGCCGATGGCCGGACGCGTCTCGTCCGTCCGCGCCTGTCGCCGCTGTCCGGACTCTAGGGGCGCGGCGCGGGCTTGCCTACTGCCTGCGCCGGCAAGACTGCAATGCGTCCATGCGCATAACGTGGGCGCTATATCCCCGGCGCGCAGGCAGAAATGCCGCGCGGGTACACCGCGCGGGCGGCGCGGGCCGGAATAATGGACCGCATCGCCAACGCATTCCGGAGACACCACCGATGGACGACGCGCACGACCGGACCCCGTCCGACCCTGGCCGCATGAGGATAGGCGTCGCGGGCGCGGGCGCGATAGGCGGCTTCCTGGCCGCGCGCCTGGCCCTGGCGGGCAACGACGTCAGCGTGCTGGCGCGCGGCGCCACGCTGCGCGCGCTGGACGAATACGGCATCCGGCTGGACAGTGGCGGCACGCGCTCGGCCGCCCGCGTCCGCGCCAGCGACGATCCCGGACGGCTGGGCCCGCAGGACCTGCTGATCCTGGCGGTCAAGTCGCCGTCGCTGCCCGGGCTGGCCGACCGCCTGGGCCCCATGATCGGGCCGGACACCCTGGTGCTGCCCGCGTTGAACGGCGTGCCGTGGTGGTTCTTCCAATCGGGCGACGGCCCCCTGGCGGGCCACCGGCTGCGCGCCGTGGATCCCGACGGCCGGCTCGAACGCGCCATTCCCGCGGACCGCGTCCTGGGTTTCGTGGTGTTCCCGTCCAGCTCCAGCCCCGAGCCCGGCGTGGTCGCCCACGCCTCGGGGTCGCGGCTGGTGGTGGGCGAACCGGCAGGCGGCGCCAGCCCGCGCGCGCGGCGCGCGGCCGACAGCCTGGCCGGTGCCGGCTTCGAGGCCTCCGCCAGCCCCGACATCCGCCGCATTGTCTGGGAAAAACTGCTGGGCAATGCCTGCTTCAACCCGGTCAGCCTGCTGACGGGCTCGCACACCGACCTCCTGATCGACGACGAACGCGTCAACCGCCTGTTCCAGGCCATGATGCGCGAACTCCTGGCCGTGGGCGACGCGCTGGGCCTGCCGCTGGCCATCGAGCCCCCGGCGCGGCTGGCGGTCACGCGCAAGCTGGGCCACATCAAGACCTCCATGCTGCAGGACGTGGAAGCGGGCCGCGCGGTGGAACTGGACAGCATCCTGGGTGCCGCCGTCGAGATCGCCGGCGAACTGGGCGTGCCGGCGCCGCTGCTCGACACCGTCTACGCGCTGGCGCGGGTGCGCGCCGAGCGGCTGGGCCTGTACGCCCCGCCGTTAACGCCCACGCCATAGCAGCTTTGCACGGCGGCGCCTATCCGGCGGCGAAGCCGGCCCGATACCATGCCCGGACATCGACAAAACAGGCGGCCACGTCCGCCACGGAGGAGACTGCCATGCACGCCAGACGCCTTGCGGCATGCCTGATCGCGAGCTGCACCCTGGGACTCTTCACGGCGCCGGCCATGGCGCAGGGCGCCTCGTGGCCCACGCGGCCGATCCGCTTCATCGTGCCCTTCCCGCCCGGCGGCCCGACCGACACCTATGTGCGCACCATCGCCGGCCCCCTGGGCGAGGCGCTCAAGCAGACCATCGTCGTCGAGAACCGCGCGGGCGCGGGCGGCTCGATCGGCACGGCCGCCGTGGCCAAGGCGGCGCCGGACGGCTACACCATGGGCCTGGGCGCCGGCGGCGCGCTGATGGTCATGCCTCACCTGATGAAGGTCCCCTACTCGGTCACGCAGGACCTGACCTACGTCTCCAGCCTGGCGCAGGTGCCCGCCGTCATCGCGGTCAACGCCAAGTCCGGCATCACCAACATGGCGCAATTCCTGGAGCGTGCCCGCAGCCATCCCGGCAAGATGAACTACGCCAGCGCGGGCACCGGCACCATGGTCCACCTGGCCGGCGAACGATTCAAGCGCGAAGCCGGCATCGACATCGTCCACGTTCCCTATGCCGGCGCGGCCCCCGCCATCACCGACCTCCTGGGCGGACAGGTCGAGTCCATGGTCTCGGACCTGACGCCCATCCTGCCCCATGTGCAGGCGGGCACGGTCCGGGTCCTGGCGGTGACCACCGAGAAGCGCACCCCGCTGCTGCCCGATGCGCCCACCCTGGTCGAGCTGGGCTATCCCAAGGTCGTACAGGCGACCGAGTACGGCGTCATCATGCCGGCCGGCACGCCCGCCGCCATCGTCAACCGCGTCCAGCGCGAACTGGCCACCATCCTGGCCACCCCCGAGGTGCGCAAGGCCTACGAGCAGATGGGCTCGCTTGCCGTCTCCAGCTCGCCCGAGCAATATCGCAAGAACGTTCTCGGCAGCTATGAATTCTGGGGCCAGTTCATCAAGGAAACCGGCATTTCGCTGAATTGATCCAAACCACGGGAAACCCTGCCATGCCTGCCTCCAGCGGCCAGACCATCGCCCAGAAAATCCTGGCCCGCACCGCGGGCCGCGAGACCGTGGCGCCGGGCGAGTACGTCAACTGCGTGCCGGACCACGTCGTCACCCAGGAGATGGTCTGGCCCATGCACAAGCGCAACCTGGAGAAGATCGGCGCGACCGCGTTCGCCCGGCCCGAGAAGGCCATCATCGTCATCGACCATACGCCGGCGGCCGCCACCGGTTCGCCGCACGCCGCGACGCACCACATGCTCAAGCAGCTGACGCGCGACTTCGGCATCGACAACTTCTACGGCCCCAACACCGGGCTGCGCCACCTGGTGCTGGTCGAACGCGGCTTTGCCCGGCCCGGGTCCCTGGTGTTCTCGGACGAAGGCAACATCGCCTCGATCGGCGCGGTGGGCGCGCTGAACATCCCCATGTCCACCGACGTGCTGGCGCCGCTGCTGAACGACCGGCACTGGGTGTGCGTGCCGCGCACGGTGCGCATCGAACTGGTGGGCAGCCTGCCCTTCGGCGTGACCGGACGCGACCTGGTCCAGGCCATCATCCGCGACCACGAGGAACAGGGCACCTTCCTGCAATGCTGCGTGGAGTACGGCGGGCCGGCGCTGGCGGAGCTGAGCCTGGACGACAGGCAGGCCATCCTGGCCTCGACCTTCCACACGGGATCGGACACCGCCATCATGGACGTCGATGCGCGCGCGCTCGAGTATGTGGACGAACACGCGGACGGCCGGCCCTACCAGGTGGTGCGCAGCGATCCGGACGCCGACTACGCGGCGGTGCTGACCTACGACCTGTCGCGGTTGACGCCCATGGTGACCGTGCCGCCCACGCAAAGCGGCGCGGTCGACGTCGCGCGGGTGGCGGGCCGGCGCATCGACCAGGCCGCCGTCGGATCCTGCGCCAACAATCGGCTGGAAGACATGCGGGCGGCGGCCGCCGTGCTGCGCGGCCGCCGGATCGCCCCGCACGTCACGATGTACATCTCGCCGGGCAGCCAGAACGTCTACGCCGCGGCGGCGCGCGAAGGTTTGCTGGAGGTGTTCGCCGAAGCCGGCGCCACCGTGCTGTCGCCCGGCTGCAATACCTGTTGGGGCTACCTGGGCGTGCTGAGCGGCGAGGACGTCTCCATCACCACCCACCAGTTCAACTACCAGGGCCGCAACGGCAGCACCCAGGCCGCGGTCCACCTCGCCTCGCCCTATACGGTGGCGGCCTCGGCCGTGGCCGGCGAGATCGCGGACCCCCGCCCGCTGCTGGCGGGCAGGCTTTGAGGAGCGGCACGACATGAACGAAGCATCCTCCGTGCGCACCCTGCGGGGCCGGGTCTGGAAATTCGGCGACCAGGTCTGCGGCGACGACGGCATCATCGAATTCGCCGCGGTGCGGGACGGCTTCGGCAAGCCGTTCGACCTGGACGCGCTGCGGCAGATGTGCTTTCGCCAGGTGCGGCCCGAGTTCCCGTCGGAAGTCCAGCCGGGCGACATCGTGGTGGGTGGCAGGAACTTCGCGCATCACAACCACGTGGAAGTCAGCGTCGCCATCAAGGCCTCGGGCATCGCGGCGGTGCTGGTGGAGTCCTGCGAATCGGGCTTCATCCGGCGGGCGCTCAGCCAGGGGCTGCCGATACTGCTCGTTCCCGGCATCACGCGGGCCGTGGCCGATGGCGACGTGATCGGCGTCACGCCGGCCACCGGCGCGATCGAACTGGCCGATGGCCGCGTCCTCCCGTCGCCGCCGTTCTCGCCGCAGATGGTGCGGATCTGGGAAAACGGCGGACTGATCAACGCGCTGGCGGGCGAGTTCGCGGCGGCCCGGACCTAGGCGGGTTTTTGCAGGCGCGGATCGAACTGCACGGTCCGGCGCAGCGATTCGCGCTCGGCCATGCGGTCGGCCCAGGCCGACAGACGCGGCCGCGTGGTGCGCCATTGCAGGTCGGCGAAGCGGAAATCGGCATGGCCGACCCCGACCGCCACGCCCAGGTGGCCGATGTCGAACTCGCGGCGGTCCAGCTCGTCCACCGTGGCTTCGAGCGCGTCCAGCGTGGCCAGGGTCTTGGCGTGGTACGAGGACAGGTGCGCCGGCGACTGGAGCGCCGGGTCGCGGCCGCGCTCGTTGTTCCACAGGATCAGGATGTCGGTCAGTCCGTTGCCCAGCGCGTGCCAGCGCAGCGCTTCCAGGCGCTGGTCGAACCCCTGGGGAAACAGCCGCCCCTTGCGGCTGTGGTGGTCCAGGTATTCGCAGATGACCAGCGAGTCGTACAGGGCCACGCCCTCGTCCGTCACCAGGGTGGGGATCTTGCCCAGCGGGTTGTCCCGCTCCACGTCGGCGTTCACGGTCGACAGCGAAACGGTGGACAACCGGGTCTGGATGGACGCGTCCAGTCCGGTCTCGATGGCCGCGGCCATGACCTTGCGCACGTAGGGCGAGCGGGTGGACCAATGCAGCTTCATGCGCGCTTTCCGTCGAAACATTCCATATGGCGGCCAGTATATCCACCCGGGCGTGGGCGAGCGTCCGCAAAGCAGCTGTGACGGCCGGGTGATAGCAGCGGACGGGCCGCGTCGCTATAGTCCATGGATGCCTAGGAACGCGCGCGCCCGGACGCGCCACAGGGGAGACAGATGGCCATCAGCTACGACCTCGTGCGGTCGGTCAGCGCCCAGCTCTACGAACGCGCGCTGAAGAAGATACCCGAGGACACCAAGGAAGCGCTGCGCGCGGCCGAGCGCGGCGAACACAACGAGGTCGCGCGCGGCACGCTGCGCATCATGCTGCAAAGCGCCGACGCCGCCGAGGCCCGCCAGCACTTCGTCTGTTCCGACTCCGGCGTGCCGGTGTATTTCGTCGGCATCGGCACCGGCGCCCGGCTGGAGGGCGACATCAAGCGCGCCTTCGCCGACGGCTTCGACGACCTGGTCGCCACCATCCAGCCGCCGCTGCTGGCCCACGTGACCAATCCGCTTACCAACGAGCGCGGCTACAAGGGCAAGGACATGCCCATCGTGACCTTCGACCTGATCGACGGCGCCGACTACGTGGACATCACCTGTTCGCCGAAGGCGCTGGGCTCGGGCCGCTGGGCCGCGCTGGAGATCTTCACCTTCCCCAGCCTGGAGACCATCGAGCGCTACGTGATGGAGGTCATCCTGAAGGCGGGATCGCAGCATTGCCCGCCCGTGGTGATCGGCGTGGGCATAGGCGGCACCTTCGACTATGCCGCCAAGCTGGCCAAGCAGGCGACGCTGCGGCCCATCGGCACGGTCAATCCCGAACCCACGCTGGCCGCGATGGAAGGCCGCTTGAAGGAAGCCGCCAACGCGACGGGTTTCGGTCCCATGGGCACGGGCGGCGACAGCACGGCGATGGCCGTGCACGTGGACTACGCCTCGGGCCACGGCTTCACGCCGGTGGCGGTGTGCTTCAACTGCTGGATCAACCGGCGCACCCGCGCCCGCATCCATGATTCGGGCCGGGTGGAGATCATCGAATGACCCGCCGCCATGACGAGGACGCGACATCGTGAGCACCGTACACGAACTTGAATTGCCGCTGAGCGAGGAGGCGGTCCGGTCGCTGCGCGTGGGCGACCAGGTCCGGCTGCATGGCGAGGTCGTGCTGTGCGCGGGCATGACCACGCATGAACGGCTGACCGCCCTGCTCGACCGTGGCGAGGCGCCGCCCATCGACCTGAAGGGTGCCGCGCTGCTGCATCTGGGCAGCTATAGCCGGGAGGTCGATGGCCGGTTCGAGGTGCTGTACCTGAACCCCACGACCAGTACGCGATTCAACGGGTTCATGCCCGGGCTGATACGTGGGCTGGGGCTGCGGGTGGCGGGGGGCAAGGGTGGACTGGACGCCCGCAGCGTCGAAGCGATGCGCGAGGAGGGGTGCGTCTACCTGTCGTTCCTGGGGGGTGGATGCACGCTGCTTTCCGAGGCGATACGGGAGGTGGTGGCGGTGCACTGGAACGATCTGGTGCACCACTACCGGCTGGTGAAGCTGCGGGTGGACGGGCTGGGCCCCGCCACGGTCGGGATCGATGCGCAAGGCAACAGCCTTTACGGCGATCTGGCGGAGACGGCTCGGGAGCGGTTGCCCGAGATACTTGCCCGCCTGGATGAGCGGCGGAGTTCCGCGCAGGGTTGAGTTCTAAGGTTTGGAGCTGGGGCCGGGTTCCGCGCCAGGCTGGCGCTGAAGCATGGGCCGGTGAAAGATCTCGCCCAGCGCGGCATAGAAGGGCCCGCCCAGGCGGGCGACGGGGCGCATCGCGGCGCTGTTGACGCGACGGCCGTCGTAGATGTCAGGGGACAGGTGGAAGGCGACGACCTGGCCGATGTACAGGGTGTTGTAGCCCTCGCCCAGCGTGATGGCCTGGTCCAGGCGGCATTCCATCTGCACGGGGGTCGAGGCGATGCGGGGCGGCTGGACGTGGTGGCTGGGCAAGAGCGGGATGCCCAGGGCCTCGGGTTCGCTGATCTCGGGCGGGTACTCGGCGGCGCTGGCGTGCATGGTCTCCAGGTCGGCCTCGGTCGAGACGTTGACGACGAATTCGCCCGTTTCGACGATGTTGCGCGCGGTGTCCTTCAGGTCGCCGTCCAGCGTCGAGATGTTGACCGCCAGCATGGGCGGGCGGGTGGCGACGTAGTTGTAGGAGCTGAATGGCGCGGCGTTGACGCGGCCGTTGCGGTCCTGCGTGGTGATCCAGGCCACGGGGCGCGGCACCACGCAGCCGACGACGAGGCGATAGGCATCGGCCGGGTCCAGGCCCTGGCCGTCGACACGTATGAATTCCTTCATGTTCTCCGGTTCCGATTCATTTCGCCAGCATGTCCAGCGCGCCCAGCAGCTCGGTCATCGCCGTCTTGTCCTTCCGGGCGAAGGCGGTGACTTCGCTCGGCGTCATGTTGTCGATGCTGCCGTCCTGCTGCGCCAGGAAGCGCTGGTGTTCCGGCTCGGCGTTGATCGCCGTCAGCGCCGCGCTGAGTTTCTCGATGATAGCCGGGGGCGTGCCGCGCGGGGCGGCCAGGGCGTACCAGGTGGAGACTTCGTTCCAGTTCTTGACGCCGGCCTCGGCCATGGTGGGCACCTCGGGCAGCAGCGAGGACCGCTTGGCCCCGCTATAGGCGATGGCCTTGAGGCGGCCGTCCTTGACGAAGGGCAGCACGGGCGAGGCGCTCAGCATGCCCAGCTCGACCTGGCCGCCGATCAGGTCCTGCAGGGCCGGGGCGGCGCCCTTGTAGGGAACGTGGGTGATTTCTATGTTGGCGCGCCGGCGCAGCAGTTCGCCGGCCAGGTGGGTCGGGCCGCCGGTGCCGGCCGACGCGAAGTTGAGCTTGCCGGGCTGCTTGCGCGCGCGGTCGAGCAGGTCCTGCAGGGTGTTGATGCCGAGCTTGGCGTTGGCCACCAGGACCACGGGCTGGTTGGCGACCAGCCCGATCAGGTCGAAATCCTTCAGGCCGTCGTAGGTCGCGCGCTCGATCAGCGGACCGACCACCATGCCGGGCGAGGTGCCCATCAGCAGGGTGTAGCCGTCGGGCTTGGCCCGCGCCACGTAGCCGGTGCCGACCATGGCGCCGCTGCCGGCCTTGTTCTCGACCACCACGGGCTGGCCCAGGCGGTCCTTCAACCGGGACGCCAGCTCCCGGGCCAGGGTGTCGGCGGGGCCGCCGGGCGCGTAAGGGTTGATCAGGGTGACCGGCCGGCTGGGATAGCCGGACTGGGCGTGGGCGGCGGGCAGCAGCAGGGCCGTGGCCGCCAGGCCGCCGAGCAGGATGGCGAGTGCGCGTTTCAAGGTCGTCTCCATGGCTTATGGTTATCCGCCATCCGGCCGTATCCGGCCATGGCGCTGCGACCCACTATAGAAGCGCGCCCTTCCCCGTCCCAGGACCGGGGAAGGCAAAGCTGATATGTGCGGCGGCGCAACCGCCGCCGCCGCTACTCCGCCTGGATCCCCGCGTGCCGGATCTGCGCGCCCCATTCCTCGTGCTGGGCGCGCACGAAGCGCTGGAAATCGTCGCCGGCCAGGAAATCGGTCTCCATGCCCATGCCGCGCAGGCGCTCCTTGACCTCGGGCTTGTTCAGCGACAGTTTCAATTGCTCCTGCCACCACTGCACCACCGGTGCCGGCAGCCGCGCCGGCCCCGCCACGCCTATCCAGCCGGTCAGGTCCAGTCCGGACAGGCCGAGTTCGGCGGCAGTGGGGACATCGGGCAGGATGGTGGAACGCTTGTTGGACACCAGCGCGACGGCATTCAGGTTGTGCGCGCCGATCTGCGGCAGCACGGCGCCCAGGTCGGAGGAAACGAAATCGACGCGCCCGCCCAGCAGGTCGGTCACGGCCGCGGGCTGGCCCTTGTAGGGCACGCTCAGCACCTCCATGCCGGCGGCGCGGCTGAAGGCGGCCGAGGCCACCTGGCCGGTGCCCGATCCGTATCCGGTGGCCAGCGATTTCGGCTTGGCGCGGCCGGCGGCGATCAGGCTCTTGGCGTCGGCGTATCCGCCCGCGGCGCGGGTCACGACCACCACGTCGAAGCGCACCATGCGGGCCACCTGGGTGAAGTCCGCCAGCGCATCGTGCTTCTGGATGGCCTTGGACAGGAACGGGCCCGACGAACTGGTGGCGCTGGAGCTGGGCATCATGGTGTAGCCGTCGGGAGCGGCGCGCGCCACCGCGTCCACGCCCAGCGCCCCCAGCGCCCCGGCCCGGTTCTCGACGACGATCACGGCGCCCGTGCGGGCGCGTATGTCGTCGGTCACGATGCGCGACACGTTGTCGATGGAGCTGCCGGCCGGAAAGCCGATCACGAAGCGCACGGTCCTGCCCGCCTCGGGATAGCCCTGGGCATGCGCCGGCATTCCCGCTTGCAGGGCGGCCGCCGCCAGGCCCAGCACGATCACCTTCCGCATAGAAGTCTCCTCTTTCCTTGTCGTGGTTGTCGTCAGCGCGGCACGGACCAGGTCCGGCCGCCCAGCACTTCTTCGGTGTGTTCGCCCAGACTCGGCGCGTGCCGGCGCACGTCGCCCGGGGTCGCGCCGAAATGCACGGGAATGCCGGCCTGGCGCAGGCGGCCTTCGGTGGGGTGTTCGCATTCGCGCCAGAAACCCAGCGCCGCCAGGTGCGGGTCGGCCAGCAGGTCGTCGAAGCTGTGCACGGGCGCGAACGGGATGTCGGCGGTCTCCAGCGCCTCCAGCCATTGCGCGGTGGTGCGCGCGCGCAGGGTGTCCTCGACGTAGCGGTACAGTTCGGGGAAATGCCGGCTGCGGTCGCGGGCCGTGCAATAGCGCGGGTCGTCCGCCATGCCCGGATCGCCGGCCAGCGCGAAGAAACGCCGCCATTGGGCGTCGGTGTAGGGCACCACGCTCAGGTAGCCGTCGCGGGTGGCGAAGGGCCGGCGGTATTCGTTCAGCAGCCGGGCATAGCCGGCCTCGCCCTCGGCCGGCACGAAACTGCGGCCGGCCAGGTGTTCCGGCGCCAGGAAGGCCACCATGCATTCGAACATGGGCACTTCTATGGACTGCCCGGCGCCGGTGCGCTCGCGCGCGTACAAGGCGCAGGCGATGGCGTTCGAGACGTACAGCGCGACGGTCTTGTCGGCCACGACCGAGTTCACGTAGCGCGGCGCCTCGGCTCCGGCCGCCCCTTGCAGCCAGGCCAGGCCGGAGGCCGCCTGTATCGTATCGTCGATGGCCGGCCGGCCCGCGTAGGGGCCGCGCTCGGAATAGCCATAGCAGACGCAATGGATGAGCCGGGGAAAGCGCGGCGCCAGCGATTCGTGGTCCAGCCCCAGGCGCCGCAGCGCCGGCGCGCGCATGTTGGAGACGAACACGTCGGCGCCGGCGATCAGTTCCAGCAGCGCTTCGAGGCCCCGCGGCGTCTTGGCGTCGAGCACCACGCTGCGTTTGTTGCGGTTCAGGTTCAGGTGGGCATGGCTCATGCCGGCATGGCGTTGCGGCGTGACGTGGCGGAACACGTCGCCCGCCGGCGGCTCGACCTTGATCACGTCGGCGCCCATGTCCCCCAGCATCTGCGTCGCCATGGGCCCCATGCCGACCGTGCTCATGTCCAGGATGCGCACCCCGTCCAGCGGACCGGCCATGTTCATTCCCCTCCCAGCAGCCGGCGCGCCAGCCGCAGGTGCGGCCGGTCGACCATCTTGCCGTCCAGGTTCAGCGTGCCGGCGCCGGGATGGGCGTCGAACGCCCGGACCACCGCCCGCGCCCACCGCAACTGGGCCTCGTCGGGCGTCAGCAGCCGGTTGATCGGCTCCACGTGGCGGGGGTGGATGGCCAGCTTGGCGACGAAGCCGTCGCGTACCGCCTCGCGCGTTTCTCCCTCCAGGATGTCGGGCGCGTCCAGGTCCACGCACACGGTGTCCACCGCGCGCACGCCGGCGGCGGCCGCGGCCGCCAGGCACAGGGAACGCGCCAGCCGGAACGGCTCGGTGTAGCGGCCGGCCTCGCGGTTGCCCCGCGCGCCCAGGTCCGCGGCCAGGTCCTCCGCGCCCCACGACAGCCCCCACAGCCGCGGCGTGGCGCCGGCGTAGTCGTGCAGACCGAACAGCGAACGCGCGGTCTCGGTAACGATGGCCAGGATGCGGATGCCGCCTTCGGGCAGGCCGGCCATGGCCTCGCAGGCATCCAGGTAGTGGGCCGCCCGTTCCAGGTCGGCGCGCCGGGCGCACTTGGGCAGCACGATGCCGAACGGCCGCCCGGGCACGACGGCGGCCAGGTCGGCCAGCGCCTCGCCGCTGTCCAGCGCATTGGTGCGCACCCACACCTGCTTGCCGGCCGGCGCCTGGCCGAGCATGGCGCGCACGGCATCGCGCGCCGCCGCCTTGCGGTCGGGCGCGACCGAGTCTTCCAGGTCGAGGATCAGCGCGTCGGCGACGCTGGCCGCGGCCTTGTCGAACTTGCGCGGCGCATCGCCCGGAACGAACAGCATCGAGCGGACCATGGCGGTCTCCTCTAGGCCGGAGCCTTGTGCATCAGGGCCGAGCGCTTGCAGCGGGCGACGATGTCGTCGTCCTGGTTCAGCGCGAGGTGTTCGAACTCGACGATGCCGGCGTTGGGGCGCGAACGGCTTTCGCGCACCGACAGCACGCGCGTGCGCACGTGCAGCGTGTCGCCGGCGAACACCGGCTTGGGAAAGGCGACCTCGCTCATGCCCAGGTTGGCCACCGTGGTGCCCAGCGTGGTGTCGTTCACCGTCATCCCTATCATCAGCCCCAGCGTGAAGAGGCTGTTCACCAGCGGACGCTTGAATTCGGTCCGGGCCGCGAAGTGCGCATCGATGTGCAGCGGCTGCACGTTCATGGTCAGGGAGCTGAACAGCACGTTGTCCATTTCCGTGACCGTGCGGGTCCAGTCGTGGGCGAACTCCTGCCCGGGGGAGAACTGCTCGAAATACAGTCCGGCCATCGTCGTCTCCTGGTCGTCGTTCTTGTTTATGAATAAAAGTTTATATACTTGAACATCAATATTCAAGCCTGGCCGGGCGCAGGCGCCGGAAAGTGGCACCCTCGCGTTCATGCCTATAGACTTTTGCCCATGAATACGAACGACGTGAAAAGCGCCAAGCGGGTGCTGACCATCCTGCAATATTTCGCCCAGACCCGGGCGCCGGCCTCGCTCACGCAGATCTCGGCGGCGCTGGGCTTTCCCAAGTCCAGTTGCCTGGCGCTGCTGGATACCCTGGAAGGGGAAGGCTACGCCCACCAGACGGGCGGCCGCTACTACCTGACGCGCCGGTGGTTCAACGAAGCGCGCGCCATCGCCGAGCACGACCAGCTGGCCGCCCGCATCCGGCCGGTGCTGGAAGACCTGCGCGACAAGCTGCGCGAGACACTGATCCTGGCCCAGCGCTCGGGCAGCCAGGCGCTCTACCTGGACGTGGCCGAACCCGAGCGCATCGTCCGCTTCACCGCCCGCACCGGTGAACTCAAGCCGCTACACGCCGCCGCGTCGGGGCGCGCGCTGCTGGCCGCCATGGCGCCGGCCGAGCGCGAGGCGCTGCTCGCGCGCATGCCGCTGCCGCGCTTCACCGACCAGACGCCGACGACGCGGGACGCGCTGGAAAAAATGCTGGAAGAAGGAGACCGGCGGGGCTATCACGTGAACCTGGGCGAGCACCAGGCGGACACCTTGTCGGTGGCCGCCCCGGTCGTCCTGTACGGCACGCCCTATGCGCTGACCGTGGGGGCGCCGCTGGAACGCGCGAAGCCGCGCGTGCGGGAGATCGGCGGGATGCTGGTGGAAGCGGCGGCCAGGCTGGCCGCCGAGGTCGACCGCGCCGACGCGGCGCCGGCCTGACGCCGGCGGCCGGGCCGGCCCCTACGGCGCCTCGTTCTCGTCCAGGCGCAGCGAGCGGGCCAGCTCGTTGATCCGCTCCTTGGTCTCTTCGACCAGCGTGCCGATCTCGCTGGCAGACGTGGACGAACGCATGGCGAGCTTGCGCACTTCGTCGGCCACCACCGCGAATCCGCGCCCGGCGTCGCCCGCGCGGGCCGCCTCGATGGCCGCGTTCAGCGACAGCAGGTTGGTCTGGGCGGCGATCTCGTTGATGACCGCGACGATCTGGCCGATCTGCTCACTGGAGGCCAGCACGGAATTCATGGCACTGTGCGTGGTCTCGCGTTCCGTGTGCTCGGCCTGCACGTTCTTCAGGAAGGCGGTGTAGGCGATCTTGCCTTCGAGCCGTATCTTCGACAGCGACAAGAGGCCCCATATGCGCGTGCCGTCCTTGCGCTCGATGGGCACCTCGCGGCTGGTGCCCACGATCTTGTCCTTGCCCGTCTCGCGGTTGGCCTCGACCAGCCGGTCGTGGCCGGCCTGGATGGCGTGGGGCACCAGCATCTTGACGTTCCTGCCCAGGACCTCGTCGCGGCCGTAGCCCCACAGCCGCTCGGCGGCGGCGTTGAAGAAGGTGACGTTGTTCTGCTCGTCGATGGTGACCACCGCGTCCAGCGCCTGCTCCAGCGTCTGGTTCATCATCTCGCGCGCGTTGTGCTCGCCCGTGATGTCCTTGACGAAGGCCGTGTAGGTGATGCGGTCGCCCACCTTCACGCGCGACAGCGACAGACAGGCCCACACCTTGGCCCCGTCCTTGCGTTCGAGCCGCACGTCGCGGCTGGTGCCCACGATCTTGTCCACGCCGGTGCTGCGGTTGGCGTTCACGTAGCTGTCGTGCACGGCCTGGATGGCCTGCGGCACCAGCATCTTCACGTTGCGCCCGATCACCTCGGACCGCTCGTAGCCCCACAGCCGTTCGGCGGCCGAGTTGAAGAACGTGACGTTGTTCTCGCCGTCGATGGAGACCACGGCATCGATGGCCTGCTCCAGCGTCTGGTTGATGACCTCGCGCACCGCGCGTTCGCGCGAGATGTCCTTGACGAACGCGGTGTACAGGATGCGGCCGCCGACCCGGATCTTGGACAGGGACAGCGCGCCCCAGACCTGGGAGCCGTCCTTGCGCTCGACCTGCACCTCGCGGCTGGTGCCCACGATCTTGTCCTGGCCCGTTTCGCGGTTGGCCTCGACCAGCCGGTCGTGGTCGGCCTGGAGGCCGCGGGGCACCAGCATCTTCACGTTGCGGCCGATCACTTCCGAGCGGTCGTAGCCCCAGAAACGCTCGGCGGCGGCGTTGAAGAAGGTAACGTTGTTCTTCTCGTCGATGGACACCACCGCGTCCAGCGCCTGCTCCAGCGTCTGGTTGATGGTCTCGCGTTCTTCGTGCTGCGCGGTGATGTCGCGCACGAAGGCGGTATAGGTGATGTGCCGGCCGATGTTGACCCGCGACAGCGACAGGCTGACCCAGACCTTGCGGCCGTCCTTGCGGTCGATCTGCACCTTGCGGCTGGTGCCGACGATCTTGTTCTGTCCGGTCTCGCGGTGGGCGTCGACGTAGCCGTCGTGCGCGGCCTGGATGGCCTGCGGCACCAGCATCTTCACGTTGCGCCCGATCACCTCGGACCGCTCGTAGCCCCACAGCCGCTCCGCCGCGGCGTTGTAGAAGGTCACGTTGTTGTGCTGGTCGATGCTGACCACCGCGTCGACGGCCTGCTCCAGCACCTGGGTGGAACGATCCGAACGGAATTCCAATACGCGCGCCAAGCGACTTGCGGTTCCCGACATGCCGACCTCCTTTGAATAACAGGATCTCGGCGCGCGCCCCGGGGAATGGATCAGGGACAACCCTGAGCATGCACAACTTCGGCCATCACGAGTCTTCTTGACGTGAAAGCCGCCCCGCCGGCGTCAATCCAGGCGGATGCCGAACTCGGCGACGATCGCTCCCGCCCGCGTGTAGTCCTCGCGCGTGCGGCGCGTGAAGTCTTGCGCCGAGCCCCCCACCGGCACTTCCCACTGCGCGCGGAACTCCTTCTGCACGTCGGGTTCGGCCAGGATGGCCGCGACCTCGCGGTTGAGCCGCGCGACCACCGGAGCGGGCGTGCCGGCGGGCGCCAGCATGCCGTACCAGGTCGTCACGTCCAGCCCCTTCACGCCCTGCTCCTCCAGCGTCGGCACCTGGGGCAGCAGCGTGGAGCGGGTGGGCTGCACGACGCCCAGCGCCACCATCTTGCCGGCCTGGACATGGGGCCAGAGCGAACCGGGCACGCCATAGATCAGGTCGATGTGGCCGCCCAGCAGGTCGGTGATGGCGGGCGCCGTGCCCTTGTAGGGCACGTGGGTGATCGACACGCCCGCCGCGCGGTTGAACAGTTCCCCGGCGATGTGCATGGGCGAACCGCTGCCCGGGCTGCCGTAGCTCAGGCCCGGGCGCTTCTTCGCCAGCGCGACCAGCCCCGCCGCGTCCGATACACCCAGGCCCGGCCGCGCGGCCAGCAGCAGCATGCCCTGCGACAGCTGGATGACCGGCGCGAAGGCGCGCACCACGTCCGGCGTGGAGGCCTTGGGCAGCAGGTGGGCCGCCAGAAACAGGGTATTCGGCGCCACCAGCAGCGTGTAGCCGTCGGGCGCGGCCTTGGCGACGTGGCTGGCGCCGATCATGCCGCTGGCGCCCGGCAGGTTCTCGACCACGAAGGGCTGCCCCAGCCGCTTGGCCAGGCGCTGGGCCACCAGCCTGGCCAGCACGTCGGTGCCGGCGCCGGGCGGATAGCCGACCACGATGGTCACGGGCCGCGCGGGGTAGCCGGCGTCAGGCGCGGGCTGGGCCTGCGCGAGGGAACAACAGGACAGCAACAGGCAGATCAGGATTCTCACGGCGCTCTCCTGGCCGCACGAAGGCGGCCGGCTTCGGGGTTCAGGCGGGTTCCAGCATCCGGTCCAGCGCGGGCGCGCGGCGGGCCAGGATGTCCTGCTGCATCTCGTGGGCATAGTCCTGCTTGGCCGCCCACTCCGCGCCTTCGTCCGGCAGGCTGGGGGCGGGCCGCGTCAGGGCATAGCCATAGGTCGGGCACACGCCCTCGCCTTCGGCGCGCATGCCCTTGGGCCGCTCGCCGGCCTGCACGGCGCGGATGCCCGCCCGCAACTGGCGGCGGAACAGGGCGATGCCGGCATCGGCGGCGGTCAGGTTCTCGTTGGCCTGGATCGCCATCCTGCCCTGCGCGACCCAGGCGTCCCAGTCGCCCGGATTGCGGTGCCGTTCCTCGTAGCTGCGCTCGCCCGTCTGGCCGAAGGTGATCGTGGCCAGGTAGTCGGCGCGCGCCTTCTCGCTCCATTTGGGCGACAAATGCAGCCATCCCATGTGCATCGCGTTGAAATCGTCGTTGGGCACGATCCAGGTCGACAGACCCAGGCCGTGGCTGGAAGGCAGCTGGCGCCGGTAGCGCAGCTCGATCGCCTGCCGCCTGCCCGGCTCGCCGGCCATGTTCTCGGGAATGGCGTCCCCCAGGCGGATGCCGTCGGGCACGCGGGCGATGTTGGGCAGGATCAGCTCGTTGACGCGGCAGTAGTACAGGTCGTGCACGCGCCGCACGCTGGTGGTGATCTGCCCGATGGGCGTCTCGCAGGCCTGGATGACGGGTAGATCGTAGGCGTAGTCGCCGAATTGCTGCACGTCGAACATCGAATGCAGGAAGGTCAGATGGATGGGATCCTGCGTGTTCTCGCGCAATTGCACCCAGTTGCATGGGTTATGCCAACAGAATGGCAGATATTCTTCCTCGTCGTTGTGCATGAAGTCGTAGTCGGGAAACGGCGGCCGCTGGTCGGGCGGCCCCATGTACGCGAACACCAGCCCGCGGAACTCCCGCACCGGATAGGCGCCATGGTACATGCGGGACGCCAGCGAGCCGGGCACCTTCTCGCCCGGCACGTCCAGCAGCGCGCCATCCACGCCGTAGTGCCAGCCATGGTAGGCGCAGCGCAGCCCATGGTCCACGATCAGCGCGAACTCCAGCGAGGTGCGGCGGTGGCTGCAATGGCGCTCCAGCAGGCCGAGATCGCCGGAGCGGTCGCGGAACACCACCAGCTCCTCGCCCAGGATGGTAATGGGCACGGGCAGGTCCTTGATGTCGGCGGCCAGCGCCACCGGCTGCCAGAAGCGGCGCAGGTACTCGCCGGCGGGCGTGCCGCGGCCGACCTCGGCCAGCTCGCGGTCGGGCGTCGTGGAGGGCCGGCGATCGTAGCCGCCGTAGGGTCGGGTTGCGTTGCGGACATCCTGCGCCATCTCGGGCCTCGTCGGTGTGGGGATCAGCGCATTGTCCCGGCCGGCCCGCGGCCGGGGAAGCCGGCCACGGTCAATACAGTTGTAGGTAAATACGATGCAATCGAACGCGCAGCGCTAGGTGTGGCGATAGAGCCATGGCACACTCGACCCGTTCCGTCCGGCCTCCGGGATCGCGCCATGGACCATTACAAACAGCTCGAATCCTTCGTTTCCGTGGCGCTGCACGGCAGCTTTTCCGCCGCGGCCCGCAGCGAAGGCGTGGCGCCCAACGTGATGCGCGAACGCATCGACGCGCTGGAGCAGCGCCTGGCCGCCAGGCTGGTACATCGCAGCCCGCGCGGACTGTCGCTGACCGAAGCCGGCGCCGGCTTCCTGGACGCCGCGCGCGCCCTGCTCGCCAACCTGGAACAGGCCGAGGCGGCCGTGTCCGCACGCGCCTCGGGTGCGCACGGCCACCTGCGCGTCACCGCGCCCGCGGGCTTCGGGCGGCGCCACATCGCGCCGCTGATCCCGGCGCTGGTGGCGCGCCACCCCTCGCTCGACATCACGCTGGACCTGCACGACCACTACGCCAGCCTGCCCACCGGCGACTTCGATTGCGCGTTCTTCATCGGCGATCCGCCCGACAGCAGCCAGGTCGCCATTCCGCTGGGCGGGACGCGGCGCGTGGTGGTCGGCAGTCCCGCCTACCTGGAGCGCGCGGGCATACCGGCGCGCCCCGCCGACCTTGCCCGCCACAACTGCCTGTGCTTCCACGGCGAAAGCCAGATGCAGGCCCGGCATTGGCAGTTCCGCGTGGATGGGCGCCTGCTGCAGCAGCCGGTGTCCGGCACGCTACGCTGCTCGGACGGCTCGACGCTGCACCAATGGGCGCTGGCCGGCATGGGCCTGGCCTGGCGCGCGCTGTGGGAGGTCGAGGACGACCTGCGCCACGGCCAGTTGCGCTCGGTGCTGGACGACTACGCGGTCGCGACCGTGGGCATCTACGCGGTGGTACCCCAGCGCCGGCACATGCCGTCGCGGGTGCGGGTGTTCATCGACCACCTGCGGCAGGCCTACGGCGATCCGGGCTATCCGTCGGCGCCGGCGGCCCGCCTGTAGTTCAGGACGCCTGCGCGGCCCGCGCCTTGGCATAGCGGATGAACAAGGCGGGAATCTCCGGCAGGGTCCGGCCCCGCATGCCGACCAGCACCGGTTGCAGCCTGGGCGACTGCCCCGGCACGGCATGGAACTCCAGCACGCCCGCCTGCACCTCCGCCGCGAAGACGCTGCGGCCAGCCAGGGTGAAGCAGCCCCCCAGCGCCAGCATCTCGCGCAGTATCTCGGCCGAGCCCGCCTCCTGGAAAAGCGGCATCGCGGGGGTGACTCCCGCGTCCTGGAACAGCAGCCGGACCGACGCTTCGTACAACGTGCCGCGACGCACGGAATACAGCGGCAGTCCGGCCAGCACCTGCATCAGCGGTCGCCCGCCGGGGCGCACCGTTCCCGCCTTCGCCACCCAGCCCAGTTGCTCGTTGAAGCGGGCCTGGACCGTCATGGTGCCGTCCACCGCCGCGCCAGGCAGGAAGGCGCAATCGATATCCCCTTCGGCCAGGCAGGCGCGGATTTCCTCGGAGGTTCCCGCGCGCACGGTCAGCCGCACGCCCCGGTTTTCGCGGATGAAGCCGGACAGCACCCTGGGCACCAGGCTGGCCGTGGCCGTGTGGAAGGCGCCGATGCGCAGTTCGGGGCGCCCGCCGGCACCCTGCTGCACCGACGCGATGGCGCTGGCCGATAGCCGCAGCAGTTCGCGGCAATGCGGCAGCAGCGCCTCGCCCGCGCTGGTCAGGTTGACGCCCCGGTTGTGCCGGCGCAGCAGCGCCACGCCGACGCTGGCTTCCAACTGGGCGAGGCGGGTGGAGACGTTGGACTGCACGGTGCCGAGCGACACGGCCGCCCCGGAAATGCTCTGGGCTTGCGCCACGGCCAGGAAGTAGCGGGCGGATTCGATGTCGAGCAGCGGCGCGTTCATCGTTCCAGCATAGCAGGATGGCACTTTCTGATATCCATGAAAAAGATTGATCCAATCTTTAAAACAGGGATCCATCTCCACATCCCGGGACTATCGTGACGGCATGGAAAAAAGCTATGACGCAATCGTGATAGGCGCCGGATCCGCCGGCTGCATCGTCGCCCGCCGCCTGTCGGAGGACGGCCAGTGCCGGGTGCTGCTGCTCGAGGCGGGCCGGGACCCCGGCCCCCTGGAAACGCCGGCCATCCGCCACCCCTATCCGCTCTCGGCCTACGACGCGGCGCTGCAATGGCCCGGGCTGACAGGACAGATCGTGGGCGGCGCCGACCGCCGCATGGCCCGCGTCCCGCAGGGCCGGCTCGTGGGCGGTTCGTCCTCCATCAACGCCATGGTGGCGATGCGCGGGATCGCGGCGGACTTCGACGAATGGTGCGAAGCCGGCGCGCAGGGCTGGAGCTGGCGCGACGTGGAGCCCTACTTCCGCCGGCTCGAATCCGCCGACCCGCACCGGGACTGCGACGATGCCGCCGCCATCGCCATCGCGCGGCAGGCGGCCTCGCCGCACCGGCGGCTCAGCAACGCGCTGCTCCATACGTGGGAAGACGCGGGTTATCCGCGTATCGCGGATCCCAACACCGACTTTCGCGATGGCTGCTTCGTGCAACCGGTCTCGACCGACCGGGGCGGCCGATGCTCGGCGAACCGCGCCTACCTGGGCACGGCCACGCGGGCCCGGGCCAACCTGGACATCCTGGCCGACACGCGCTGCCTGCGGCTGCGGATAGCACAAGGACGCGTGTGCGGCGTCGAAACCGAGTCGGCCGGCACGCCGCGGGTCTTCCTGGCCCCCCGCGTCTTTCTGTGCGCCGGCGCGTTGCAGACGCCCACCCTGCTGCTGCGTTCCGGCATCGGCGATGCCGCCGCGCTCGAAGCGCTGGGCATCCGGACGGTGGCGGACCTGCCCGGCGTCGGCCGCAACCTGCAAAACCATTGCGCCCTGCCCCTGGGCATCATCCTGAAAGGCAGGAAGGGGCTGCCGCCCGGCCTGCCGACTGCACACGCGGCCCTGCGGCTGTCCTCGGGCGCGCATCGCTCCAGCGGCGACGTCTACCTGTCGGTCTGGGACCGGGCCGCGTGGCATGCCGCGGGAAGCCACGTGGGTGTACTGAACGTGGTGCTCCACCGCCCCGCGTCGAGCGGATCGGTCACCCTGCGCTCCGGCGACAGCCGGATCGCGCCCGCCATCGACTTCAACATGCTCGACCACCGATCGGACATCGAGCGCCTGTCGATGGGCGTGCGGGCTGCGATGGAGTTCCTGGAAAGCCCGCGCGTACGCGCCATCGGCCGCGGCACCGGACTGGTCAAGCTGGGCAAGGCCGCCGCGTGGATGGGCTTTCGCACGTCCGCGACGCGCCTGGCGAGCCGCGCCATGACCGCCGCCAGCGGCCTCTGGCCCGGACTCCTGTCACCCCTGTATGCGCTGGCGGTAAAGCCGCTGCCTGATCCGCTGCTGGGCCCCGCCGACCTGCAGGCCATGCAGGCGGCGCTGCGGGCGTCGATCGTGCTCCAGTACCACCAGGTCGGCACCTGCGCGATGGGCCCGGCGGCATCGAGGCTGTCGGTGGCATCGCCCGACGGCCAGGTCCACGGCGTGGCGGGGCTGACGATCGCCGACGCGTCCCTGCTGCCCGCGGTGCCGCGCGCCAACACCAATCTTCCGGTCATGATGGCCGCGGAGAAGATCTCGGCCATGTTCCTGAATCGATGAAAAAAGACACCCGCGCGACAGGCGCGAACAAGGAGACATCATGCTGACACGACGGACCTTCCTGGGCATCGCCGCCGGCGCCGCCATCACCGTCCGGCCCGCTTTCGGGGAAACCTTTCCTTCCCGGCCGGTCAAGGCCCTGCTGGGCCTGAGCCCCGGCGGCGGCGCGGACCTGCTGGCCCGCATTCTCTTCCGCAGCATGGAGGCGGAGCTTCACCAGCCCATCGTGCTCGAGAACCGGCCCGGCGCCGGCACCACGCTGGCGGCGGAAGGCACCGCCCGCGCCGAGCCCGATGGCTACACGATGTACGTGGCCACGGGCAGCTACGTCACGAGCGCCGTCTTGTTGCGCGAACGCGGCGCGGCGCTGCAGCGTTCGGGCCGGGGCCTGCTGGATGCGCTCGCGCCGGTCAGCCTGATGTTCACCGCGCCCTATTGCATCGCCGCGCGTCGCGGTTCGGGCCTGGACTCGATCCGGGACGTGCTGACGCAGGCCCGGCGGCGCCCGGGCGAGCTCACCTATGCCTCGTCCGGCATGGGTAGCCAGCCCCATTTCGCTGGCGAGCTGTTCCAGTCCGCCACCGGGACCCGGCTCCTGCACATTCCTTACAAGGGCCTGGGGCCCGCCATCGTGGGCGTGCTGGGCGACCAGGTGCAACTGGTGTTCTCGGACATGAACTCGGTCTTTCCCCGGCACCGCAGCGGCGAGATGAAGATCCTGGCGGTGACCGGAGACGCGCGGCCCGCGCTGGCGCCCGACATACCGACGATGAAGGAATCCGGCATCGCCGGCATGGACATCGCCGCCTGGCAAGGCTATCTGGTGCCCGCACGGACGCCGGCCGCGCGCATCGACGTACTGGCCTCGGCCATTGACCGCAGCCTGCGCGACCCGGCGGTGCGCGACCGGGTGCTCGAGAACGCCGGCGTGCCGGCGGACACGTCGCCGGCGCACTTCCGCGCCTTCCTCGAAAAGGAAACGCGGCTCTATCGCAAACTCGCCGAGTCCGCGGGCATCAAGGCGGATTACTAGCAGCGTCCGGCATGGACATGGAGAGACAGGTGGTCAAATACGATTTTTCCGGACAGGTAGCCGTCGTGACCGGCGCAGCCAGCGGCGTAGGGCTGCGCATCGCGCAGGACCTGCTGGGTGCCGGCGCCCGGGTGTCAATGTGGGATGTGGGCGCCGAGGCGCTGCGGGCGGCGGCCGCTGCCCTGGCCACGGCCGACGGCATCGATCAACGCACGGTCGATGTGCGGCGCCACGAGCAGGTGGAACATGCGGCCCAGGCCGTCCTTGCCCGCTGGGGGCGGATCGACATATTGATCAACAATGCGGGCATCATCCGCCCGCCCGGCCCGCTGGCCTCGTCGTCGCTGGCCGACTGGGACGACGTCCTGGCAGTCAACCTGACCGGCACCTTCCATTGCTGCCGGAGCGTGATGCCCATCATGGCGCAGGCGGGATACGGACGCGTGGTCAACGTCGGCTCGACCTCCGGCAAGGAAGGCAATCCCTACACGCCCTCCTATTCCGCGGCCAAGGCGGGCGTCATCGCGCTGACCAAAAGCCTGGGCAAGGAATTCGCCGCCAGCGGCGTGCTGGTCAACTGCGTCGCGCCTACCGTGCTGAACACGCCCATGACCCGCCGCAACGTCGAGATCGCGCCGGAACGCACGCAGCGGCTGCTGGAAAAGATTCCCATGGGCCGCTTCGGCGAAGTGGAAGAGCTGGCCGCCATGCTGGCCTGGCTGTCGTCGCGGGCGTGCAGCTTCAGCACGGGCGCGGTCTTCGACCTGTCCGGCGGGCGCGCCACCTATTAGTCCCCCACAGCCGCACTTGATCCGCAAATGAAAAACGCCCGTGAGGGCGTTTTTCATTCAGATCGCAGCGAACATCCGTTCACCCCAGGGCACAGCGGATCCGGCTCCGCCGGTCCGCCAGTGCCGCCCCCTGGGGGGCGCGCGTCAGCGCGCAGGGGGCCCTCTAGCCCAGCTTGGCCAGAGCCGCGTTCAGCGTGGCGCTGGGACGCATGGCCTTGCTGGCCAGCTCGGCGCTGGGGCGGTAGTAGCCGCCGATGTCGTTCGGCTTGCCCTGCACCGCGCCCAACTCGGCCACGATCTT
Source organism: Pigmentiphaga sp. H8 (assembly GCF_003854895.1). Taxonomy (NCBI): domain Bacteria; kingdom Pseudomonadati; phylum Pseudomonadota; class Betaproteobacteria; order Burkholderiales; family Alcaligenaceae; genus Pigmentiphaga; species Pigmentiphaga sp. H8. The sequence goes on from NZ_CP033966.1 coordinate 5,478,876, forward strand.
GGCTTCGTTGTCGGCCAGTTCCTTGGCGATGGGCGCGAACGCGGCCTGCAGTTCCTTGTCCTCGGTCTGGGCGGCCAGGGCCTGGGCCCAGTACAGCGCCAGGTAGAAGTGGCTGCCGCGGTTGTCCAGGCCGCCGACCTTGCGGGCGGGCGACTTGTCCTCGTCCAGGAACTTGCCGGTGGCCTGGTCCAGGGTCGTGGCCAGCACCTTGGCCTTGGCGTTCTTGTACGTGTCGGCCAGGTGTTCGATGGACGCGGCCAGGGCCAGGAACTCGCCCAGCGAATCCCAGCGCAGGAAGCCCTCTTCCAGGAACTGCTGCACGTGCTTGGGCGCCGAACCGCCGGCACCGGTCTCGAACAGGCCGCCGCCGGCCATCAGCGGAACGATGGACAGCATCTTGGCGCTGGTGCCCAGTTCCATGATGGGGAACAGGTCGGTCAGGTAGTCGCGCAGCACGTTGCCGGTGACCGAGATGGTGTCCTGGCCCTTGCGGATGCGCTCGACCGACAGCTTGGTGGCCTCGACCGGCGACAGGATCCGGATGTCCAGGCCGCTGGTGTCGTGGTCCTTCAGGTACTTCTCGACCTTGGCGATGACCTGGGCGTCGTGGGCGCGGTTCTTGTCCAGCCAGAACACGGCCGGCACGCCGGTGGCGCGGGCGCGGCTGACGGCCAGCTTGACCCAGTCCTGCACCGGGGCGTCCTTGGTCTGGCACATGCGGAAGATGTCGCCGGCTTCGACCGGCTGCTCCAGCAGCACCTTGCCCGCTTCGTCGACCACGCGCACCGTGCCGTCGGCCGGGAGCTGGAAGGTCTTGTCGTGCGAACCGTATTCCTCGGCGGCCTGCGCCATCAGGCCGACGTTGGGCACGGTGCCCATCGTGACCGGGTCGAACGGGCCGTTCTTCTTGCAGTCCTCGATCACGACCTGGTAGACGTCGGCGTAGCAGCGATCGGGCACGACGGCCTTGGCGTCATGCAACTGGCCGTCCGGGCCCCACATCTTGCCCGATTCGCGGATCATGGCGGGCATCGAGGCGTCGATGATGACGTCGCTGGGCACGTGCAGGTTGGTGATGCCCTTGTCGGAGTTCACCATGGCCAGCTCGGGCCGCCTGGCGTATTCGGCCTTGATGTCGGCTTCGATCTCGGCCTGCTTGTCGGCCGGCAGGTCCTTGATCTTGGCGTACAGGTCGCCCAGGCCGTTGTTGGGATCGAAGCCCACCTGCCTGAGCGCGTCGGCGTGCTTGGCCAGCACGTCCTTGAAGAACACGGAAACCACCTGGCCGAACAGGATGGGGTCCGAGACCTTCATCATGGTGGCCTTCAGGTGCACCGAGAACAGCACGCCCTGCTTCTTGGCGTCTTCGATCTGGGCTTCGATGAAGCTGCCCAGCGCCTTCTTGCTCATGGTCGAGGCGTCGATGATCTCGCCCGCCTTGACCGCGGTCTTTTCCTTCAGGACCTTGGTGGCGCCGTCCTTGCCGACCAGCTCGATGCGGACGTTACCGGCATTCTGGACCACGGCCGACTTTTCGCTGCCGTAGAAGTCGCCGCTGTCCATGTGGGACACGTGCGACTTCGAATCGGCGCTCCAGGCGCCCATCTTGTGGGGGTGCTTGCGGGCGTAGTTCTTGACCGACAGCGGCGCGCGGCGGTCGGAGTTGCCTTCGCGCAGGACCGGGTTCACGGCGCTGCCCTTGACCTTGTCGTAACGGGCCTTGACGTCCTTGTCGGTGTCGTTCTTGACCTCGTCCGGATAGTCGGGAAGCTTGTAGCCCTTCTGCTGCAGTTCCTTGATCGCGGCCTTGAGCTGCGGGATCGAGGCGCTGATGTTGGGCAGCTTGATGATGTTGGCTTCGGGCGTGGTCGCCAGCTGGCCCAGGTAGGCCAGGTCGTCCGAGATCTTCTGCGCGTCGGTCAGGTACTCGGGGAACACGGCGATGATGCGGCCGGAGAGGGAGATGTCCCGCGTTTCGACGTCTACGCCGGCGGAACGGGTGAAAGCCTGGACGATGGGCAGCAGCGAGTACGTCGCCAGTGCAGGCGCTTCGTCAGTGAGGGTGTAGATGATCTTCGACGTGGTAGACATTCTTTATTGAATCTCACTCGATTACGGAAGTAGCGGAGATTCTCGGACAACCCCCCGAGGGGGCCGGGCATGGCGCGGGCGGCCATGCAGGGGGACGTCGCGCGTGCGCCCTGGCACCCGCGCGCCGGTTTCGATTGCCTGAAGAATCGCGTCCTCGCGAATGCCGTGGCGGCCCGGGCCTCCCGGCCCCGGAACCGCGGCTTTCACAATGCGGAGTGGGATTTTATCACTGCCGGCCCGGTGGGCGCCCGGGTGGAAACGCCGGGAAGCCGACCTCGTCATGCACGCCCATGCACAACGGAGAACGCTGGCGGCCGCGGCGCCCGCCGCGATCCGGCCACGAGCGAGCCTTTCCGGCTCGACCGGGCACGGCGCTTGCGCAATCGGAACGCCCGCGGCGGGCGTTCATGCCTCCGCCGTCCATCCACCCTCTTGTTCGGAGATCTTCAATGCGCGCCATCCTGCTCTGGCTCCTGGGCGTCCCCATTCCCATCATCATCCTGCTCGCCCTGTTCTGGCACTAGCGCCCGCGCCGCTTCGCGGTCCACGCCTCCTTCCAACCACAAGAAAAGGCCACTCATGGAAAACGCTACATCCGCAGGTAATTCTTACGTCACCAGCCCCGCCCTGGCGCGCGCGAACGAGTCCCCCGCCTCGGCGGTCTCGTGGGCCGCCATCATCGCCGGCGCCGTCATCGCCTCGGCGGTCTCCTTCATGCTGCTGGCCGGCGGCGCGGGACTGGGCTTCGTCTCGATGTCGCCCTGGTCCGGCGAAGGCGCCTCGGCCACCACGCTGGGCATAGGCGCCGTCGTATGGATGATCCTGACCCACATCATCGCGTACGGCCTGGGCGGCTACCTGGCCGGACGGCTGCGCACGAAGTGGGTCGGCATCCATACCGACGAGACCTACTTCCGCGACACCGCGCACGGCTTCCTGGTATGGGCGCTGAGCGCCGTCGTCAGCGCCATGGTGGTCGGCTCGGCGCTGATGTCGGCCGCGGCCGGCACCGCGAAGGCGGGCGCCACGATCGCGGCGGGTACCGGTGCCGCGGCCACGGCCGCCGCCGGACAGGCGGCGCGGACGGATGCGGGCGGCATGCCGACCGACTACGTGGCCGATCTGTTGCTGCGGGGCGACCAGCCCAACCCGGCCGGCGATCCGGGCGCGGCGCGGGCGGAAGTCGGCCGCATCGTCGCCGCCAGCGTGGCCCGCGGGGAATTGAACGCCGAGGACCGGGGCTACCTGGCGCGTGTCGTCGCGGCGCAGACCGGCGCCGACCAGGCCACCGCCGAGAAGCGGGTGGACGACATCGTCACCCGCGCCCGGCAGGCCGCCCAGCAGGCGGAACAAACCGCGCGGCAGGCGGCGGACACGGCGCGCAAGGCGGCCGCCGCCTTCGCCCTGTGGGCTTTCGCGTCCATGCTGATCGGCGCCTTCGTGGCGAGCTGGATGGCCACCGTGGGCGGCCGGAGCCGGGACGACATCGTCTAGCGGCACGAACGGGGGGCGGGCCGCCGGCGCCGATTTGCGCGACAATTGCGGCATCGATCACACGCGGCGCCCGCCGGCCCCGCTCCAGCCCCGTCCCCCCGCAATGACAGCGCCGCGCAGCGACACCCCCTTCAGCCTCAAGCAAATCGCCGTCCCGGCATTCGGTCCATCAGTCCTCTACGGCATCGGCAACGGCGCCATCCTCCCGGTCATCGCGCTCAGCGCCCGCGAACTCGGCGCCTCGGTGGCCGTGGCGGGACTGATCGTGTCGCTGATGGGCATAGGTTCGCTGGTCAGCAACATCCCGGCCGCCATGATCACGTCCCGCTACGGGGAACGGCGGTCCATGGCGGGGGCGGCCGCGTTCAGCGTGCTGGCGCTGCTGCTGTGCATCTTCGCCACCCACGCCTGGATGCTGGGCCTGGGCGTCTTCCTGGTGGGCATGGCCGCGTCGGTATTCATGCTGGCCCGCCAGACCTACCTGATCGATGCCGTGCCGCCCTACATGCGGGCGCGGGCGCTTTCGACCCTGGGCGGCACCAACCGGATCGGCGTGTTCATCGGTCCCTTCGCCGGGGCGGCCATGATCCACTTCGTCGGCCTGGACGGCGCGTACTGGGTGGCGGCCGTCGGCATCTCGGGCGCCGGACTGATCGCCTGGCTGGCGCCCGAGATGGCCGGCGAAGCCCACGTCGGCACGGCGCGCGCCAAGCCGCGGGTCCAGGACATCGCGCGCGACCATGCCAAGGTCTTCCTGACCCTGGGCCTGGGCATCCTGCTGGTCAGCGCGCTGCGCTCGTCGCGCCAGGTCGTGATCCCGCTGTGGGCCGACCACCTGGGGCTCGCCCCGACCGCCGCCTCGATCATCTACGGCCTGGTCGCCGCCATCGACATGTCGGTGTTCTATCCGGCCGGCACGATCATGGACCGGCGCGGCCGCCTGTGGGTCGCGCTGCCGTCCGTGCTGCTGATGGGCGGCGCGCTGATGGCCACCTCGCTGACGACCGGCGTCGTGTCCTTCCTGATCGTGTCGCTGATCCTGGGCTTCGGCAACGGCATCAGTTCGGGCATCGTCATGACGCTGGGGGCCGATTCCTCGCCCGCCCACGGCCGCACGGAATTCCTGGGCATCTGGCGCCTGATCGCCGACGTGGGCAACAGCCTGGGGCCGGTCATCCTGTCGGCCATTACGGCCGTGGCGTCGTTGACGATAGGGGTGGCGTCGGTGGGCACCTTGGGCCTGGCCGCCGCCGCCGTCCTTTGGCGGTGGCTTCCGAAGAGATCCCCCCCTGCGCGCTGACGCGCGCCCCCCAGGGGGCGATGCGGGTGGACCGGCGGAGCCGGATCCACCGCATCCTGGGTCTAGTGCCTGTTTCTTGGGTTGCAGCACCGGTGCTATCGCTGGCTGCCAGCGGTAGCAACCGTGCTTCAGTCCAAGATAGTTTCCCTAGACCCAGGAAACCGCGGATCTGGCTTTGCCAGTCCGCCGGTTTCGCCCCCTTGAGGGGGCCCGCGCAAGCGGGTAGGGGGTGGGCTTCCCTGACCGGCGGAGCCGGATCCGCCGCATCCTGGGTTTGCCTGGGTTTGCCTGGGTCTGCTCTTCGCTACTCGGGTTTTACTCCGGCTTCGGCGATGACTTCTTCCCAGCGTTTCTTTTCGCGGCGGATGAAGTCGCGGGCCTGGGCGTGGGACTTGATCATCGGATAGGTGCCCAGCTCCGCCAGGCGCGCCACGAAGGGGCCCTGGCGCAGCGCCGCGTTTACGTCGGCGCTGGTCCGGTCGATCACGGCCTGGGGGGTGCCCTTGGGGGCGAACATGGCGAACCATCCGGAGGCGACGGTGCCGGGCACGGCATCCTTGGCCAGCGCGATGCCCTCCAGGCCGGGCAGCGCTTCGTCGGCCGTGACGGCGATGGCCTTGATGCGGCCGCTGCGCACCAGCGGGAGCAGCGGCGCGGTGCCGTCGACGTACAGCGGGATGTCGCCCTTGATCAGCGCCTGGATCGCCTGGGTCGTTCCGCTGAAGCCGATCTGCCGGAAGCGGACGTGGCCGTACTGGCCCATCATCTCGGACGTCAGATGCGGAACGGACCCGCGGCGAGGGCTGCCGATGACCACGTCGTCGGGTTTGGCCTTCGCGGCGGCCAGGATCTCGGCCACGTTCCGGTAGGGCGCCTGGGCATTGGCGACGAACAGCATCGGCGTATAGGCGATGGTGGCCACGGTCTCGGCGTCGCGCTCGACGTCGAAGCGGGCTTCCTTGTACATGACCGGCGTGGTCACGGCCGCCGCGGCGTGGAAAAGGCCCAGCGTATAGCCGTCGGGCGCGGCCTGGGCCAGTTCCTGCATGGCGGCGATGCCGTTGCCGGCGGGGCGGTTCTCCACCACCACCTGCTGGCCCCAGGCCGCGGTCAGCCGTTCGGCCACCAGCCGCGCGATGATGTCCGGGGCGCTGCCGGCGATGGACGGCACCACCATCTTCACCATGCGGGCCGGATAGGTCTCGGCGGCAAGCGCCGGCACCGTGGCCAGGATGCCCGCCAGCGCGGCGGCGCAGGCCAGTTTGCGATCCATCTCGTGTCTCCTCCGGTACGCGCGGACAGCTTGGGCGATGTCCGGTCCGCGACCATATTTGATATGCATTCAATTAATGTACGAATAATTGACTGTCTATCAAATAATGGTTTGTACGGAGGCAGGAAAGCGCCGCGCCCGGCGCCGGCAAGGGCGGCGGGCGCGGCGGGACAACGCGGCGCTCAGGCTTTCGGTGCCAGCCGCTGCATGGACGCGGTCGCGGCGCGGACGATGGCCGTCTCGTCGGTAAAGGTGAAGCGCCCGCGCTGGCGCAGGATGCGGCCGTCGACGATGACGGTATCGACGTTGGCCGGCGACGCGCGGTTCAGGAGCGCATCGTAGGGATCGCGGCAAGGCGCGATGTTCAGGCCGCCGGTGCCGACCAGGATGAGGTCGGCGCGCTTGCCCGGCGCCAGCGTGCCGATCTGCCCGTCCAGGCCCAGCGCACGGGCGCCGTCCACGGTCGCCAGCTCCAGCATCCTGCGCGCCGTCAGCGGCACGGTCTCGCCCAGCCGATGCTTGTGGTACTTGTACGCGATGCGCATCATGTCGAAGTAGTCGGCGTTGCCCGAGACGGTCTCGTCCAGCGACAAGCCCACCAGCACGCCGTCGCGCAGCAGCTCGCCCAGCTGGATCTCGCCGCCGTCGGGCGGGCGCGCCGCCTCGGCCGTGGCCGAGGTGCTGAAGCTGGTGCCGCGCGCTTTCAGGATGGCGCGTTCCTCGGCCGTGGTGAACATGGGGTGGACGAGCTGCACGTCGGGTCCCAGCAGCTTTTCATCCTCCAGCCGCCGCACCAGGCCCCTGGGCGAGGCATGCAGGGTGATGGGCAGGCCCAGGGCACGGGCGGCGCCCCAGTCGCGCCGGGCCATGTCGTAGTCGATGGTGCCTCGCAGGCTCTGGCCGGCCACCAGGTTGCGCGAGACGATGCCCAGCGACAGCAGCGGATTGTGGGGCCCTATCCATTCGCGCTGGACCCGGGCGAGGTCCTTGCTGTCCATGGGCTGGTCGGTCGGCCCGCCCTGCGGCCCGCCGTACGAGAAACGGCCCCGTACCCCCAGGTCCCGCATGGCCGACAACTCCGCGTCGGCATGGGCCGGCGTGCGCGTGTTGTGCGACCAGTTGTGCACCGTCGTGATGCCCGAGGCCAGGCCCTCGGCCAGCCCCAGGCATACGGAGTGGTAGGTGTCGGCGGGGGTCATGTGCGGGCCGAGCCGCGAGGTCAGCGGAAAGTAGGTATTCCTGGGCACGTCGATCTGGTGGAACATGCGGCACGCGCAGTTCCACAGGTGCCAGTGGGTATCGACCAGGCCGGGCAGGCAGATCATGCCGGCCGCGTCTATCCGCCGCGCCCCCGGCGCATCCACGCGCGGCCCGACCGCGACGATGGCGCCGTCCTTCACGTGCACCTGCCCGCCCACGAATTCGCCCAGCCGGGCATCCATGGTCAGGACGTGCGCGCCGTCGATCACGAATTCGCCGCGCGCCGGCGGCGATCTTCCGGCCGCGGGCGCGGCGATGACGCCCGCTCCGCTGCCCGCCCAGGCCGCCAGTCCCGCGCCAGCCTGCCAGAACCGCCGGCGGCCTGGAAAAAACGTCTCCTCCATGCTTCCTCCTTTTGAATACTTGTTTTCCTAAAAGGATACACATTCCATTAAATGGATATTTTTTTAGTGAATGGTATACCAATTATGCGGCCGTGAAGACCCCTGCCAACCGGCATCCAGGAAGAAAAAACGGAGAAGGGAGGAACCCTCAGGCCGGCTTGCGCGGGCGCCGGGTCGTGGAAGCGCTCGCGCGCCAGGCGGCGATGCCGTCCAGCGTGATGCGCAGCCCTTCGTCGAAGGCGGTGGCCGAACTCAGGCGGGCGAACGAGCGGCCGATGGCGCGCGCGGCGGGGTACGGGTCCGCCGACTCCAGGCGGGCCCGGATGAAATCCTCGTGGTAGGCCGGCATCTGCCGCGAGGCTTCGGCCATGCTGGCGCCCACCAGGTACTGGGCGATCAGGTGATAGGCCAGCGCCACCTGGTCATGCGTGAAGCCGCCCTGCATGATGGCCGAGGCCATGTGGTTGAAGAACACCATGCCGTAGTCGGTCTCGTCCGGCTCGACGTCCTGGAACAGGCGATAGCGGTTGTGCGAGGCCACGTACATGCTGGCGCCGGGGTTGGCGATGGCGACGGCGAAGCTCAGCCGCGCGATGGTCTCGACGTCGGAGCGCCAGTCGCCGGTCAGCGCGGGCAGCTTCTCGACCCGCTGGCGGTAATAGTCGTTCAGGACGCCCGACACCAGCTTGTCGCGTCCGCCCATGTAGTAGTGGATGAGGCCGGGCGCCACGCCGAAGTCCCGCGCCAGCTGCACCATCGATATCTGGTCCAGCGGCATGCTCTTGGCCAGGTCTATCGCGCGCTGGAGGATGGCCCACCGGCTCAGCAGCGGCTCGGCGGTGATCGGCGATTCGACCTTGGGAGGCCGGCCGCGGCGGCGGGGCGCGGCGGCCTGGGCAACGGCCTTCTTGGAGGCGGACATGGCGGGCGGGGCGGATGAAAACGGCACTATCGTAGAAAATTATTGCCAGGGGGGCAATTTACGCGCCGTTCCACGCCGCCCGGCCTATCCGGCCAGCGCCGCCACCCCGGCCTCCTCCATCTCGCGGACCAGGTCCGGATACTGGAGCTTCAGGCGGTCGCGATCGACCCGCCCGGTGCGGGTCATGAAGTGGTAGACGAATTCGTGCGGCGATTCGATCCGCATCCACTCGCGCACGCGCTCGTACCAGTTGTAGGACGCTTCCGAGGCGCGGATGAGCCGCTGCTTGGCGGGCTTGCGCGACGCCACGTACAGCTCCAGCGCGCCGCCGATGTCGCTCGGACGCTGGCGCAGCGCCTCGGCCAGCGCGATGGCGTCCTCCATCGCGATGCGGGTGCCCGAGCCGATGGAGAAATGCGCGCTGGCCAGCGCGTCGCCCAGCAGCACGCGGTTGCCCGCGTGCCAGGCGCGATTGCGGACCACCGGGAATTGGCGCCAGCTGGAATGGTTGGACACCAGCCCATGCCCGCCCAGCTCCGGCGCGAACACTTCCTCGAACAGGGCTTGCCGCGCCCGCGCGTCCATCGCCTCCATGCCGAACTCGACCCAGGTCCGGTCGTCGCACTCGGCCACGAAGGTGCTCATGGCCGCCGAATACGGGTAGTAGTGCGCGACGAAGCAGCCGCCCCGCCATTCGCGGAACACCAGCGCCGGCGTCTCGAAGGCCTTGTCCACGCCGTACCACGCGAAGTGGTTGGTCAGCCGGCCGTGCGTCGTGCCGAAGGCGGCTTCGTCGGCCGCGCGCAGCGTCGAGTTCACGCCGTCCGCGCCCACCACCAGCTCGGCGTCCAGCGCGTGGACGTCGGCCAGCCGGTGCTCGTGGCGCACGTCCACGTCCAGGCGGCGGGCATGGTCCTGCAGGATGCGCAGCAGGTCGATGCGCGGGATGGCGCCGCCGCCTGCTCCCGGCCGGCGCACGACGATGGGCCGCTCGCGCATGACGATGGTCTGGCGGTCGTTGAAGCGCATGGCGCCCATCAGGTCCTCGACCACCTCGGGCGCCGCCTCGCGCAGCGAAGCCAGGCCGGTATCGGCCAGCACCACGCCGAAGCCGAAGGTCGCGCCCGCAGGATTCTGCTCGTGCACGTCGACCTGGACGTGTGGCAGGCGCTGCTTGAGCAGGATGGACAGGAACAATCCCGACGGGCCCCCGCCGACGATGGTGACCTTCATGGCGACTCCGTCGGATCGATGGCAAGGGTGTCCATGTCGAACGTGGCGATGCTTCCCGCCAGGCCGCCCGTCAGCGCGCCGTACCAGAGCGCGGGCTTGAAGCCCAGCTCCTTGCGGCGAAAGCGCAGGCCGGGCGTGCCGTCGATGCGGGCATAGCCGGCCGCGCCGCGGCGCACCGCATAGCCGCGGGCACGCGCATCGTCCAGCAGCGGGGCGAACTCGGGCACGTCCAGCACGTACACCGAGGCCGCGCCCGCCGGCCGGTCGGCATCGTCCAGCGCCGCCGCCTTGCGGCGCCATACCGGCTCGATGCCGTCCAGGCGCTCGCCCTGCCCCGCCTCCAGCGCCATCGCGGCTTCCAGCGTGCGGGCCGCGTCGTCCGCGTCGGCCTGGTTGAAGGGCCGCAACTGGGTCGTGATCTCGATGGGGTAGCCGTTGGGATCGTTGAAGTAGATCGACTCGATCACCTCGTGGCGGATCTGGTAGCGCAGCGGAATGCCGGCGGCCTCCACGCGCGCGCGCCATCGCAGCAGCGCGGCCTCGTCCGGCACCAGCCACGCGGTGTGGGTCGCGCGTTCCTGGTAATGGTCGCTCACGCGCAGCTTCTCCGGGCGCTGCGTGCCGATGTAGTAGAAGAACGCGATGGTGCTGCCGTTGCCGCTGTCGAAAAAGAAATGCAGGAAATCGGCATGGTCGTCCTGGCCCCAGCCGCGCGCGGAAATCGCGTGCACCAGCGGCAGGCCGAGCTGGTCGCGATAGAAGCGCACCGTCTCGGACAGTTTCCAGGTGGGGCGCGCGGTGTGGTGCACGCCGTGCAATCGCAGGGGGGAAAGCGCTTCGTTGTTCATGTCGGAAGTTCCTCGTTTGGCCGCGCCAGGATGGCCGCGATCCGTTCCCGCAGGATCTGCTTGCTGAGCTTGCCGGAGGCCGAGAGCGGAAAATCCGCCAGGACCTCGATGCGTTCGGGCCACTTGAACTTGGCCAGCCCTTCGCCGTGCAGGAAGCGGCCCAGTTCCTCGACGTCCGGCGCGCGCGCCGACGGCCGCAGCGTGGCGAACAGGCAGGCCTTTTCGCCATAGACGGGATCGGGCATGCCGACCAGCGCGCAGTTCAGGATGGCGGGGTGGCGGCTGACCACGCCCTCGACCTCCTCGGCGTTGATCTTCTCGCCGCCGCGGTCGATCACATCCTTGATGCGGCCCTGGAAGAAGTAGTAGCGACGGCCGCCCTCGACCCGGCTGGACATCAGGTCGCCCGAGCGGTAGTGGCCGTCCGCCGTGAAGCGGTGCGCGTCCTCGGCGGCGGACTTGTAGTAGCCCTGGATGGTGTACGGGCCGCGGAACAGCGCCTCGCCGACCTCGCCGTCGGCCACCGGCTCTTCCGTACCCGGGCGCACGATCTTCACTTCGTCGTGCACGGACACCGGCCGGCCGACCGAGCCGTCGTTCAGGTGGCGCGGGTCGTCTTCCCGCGTGAACATGATCACGCCCTCGGTCATGCCGAAGATGTGCCGCGCGGGCGACCCCGTGAGCCGCGCCATGCCGCCCGCGTTCTTCGAGGTGATGAAACGCCGGCGCGCCTTCTCGCCGGCGTCGGCGCGGGCCAGCTCGGGCACGATGCGCGTCAGGATGGGGCCGGGCGCGCCGAACCAGGTGGGGCGGTGCTCGCGGACCAGCGCGCACAGCGTTTCCTCGGCCAGGTCGGGCGCCACCGTGATCGCGCCGCCGCACAGCAGGAAGGGGCCGAAGCAGCATCCCATGTTGAGGTTGTGCATGTACGGCGTGGGAAAGAACAGCACGTCGTCGCGGGTGTAGCCGTTGCAGGCGGCGACCTCGCGCATGTTGTACAGGTACTCGCTCTGGAAGCGGGGAATGATCTTGGGCACTCCGGTCGTGCCGCCGGACAACTGGAACACCGCCACCTGCCACGGGTCGTGCTCCACATCCGCCAGCATGGTCCTGGCGCGCTCCCAGGGCATGCCGTCGATCAGCTGGCGCAGCCCGTGCGCGCCGGCGCGCGGCTCGCCCCGTGCCTGCACGATGTGGCGCAGCGTGGGCACGGCCTCCTGCATCTCGCGCGCGAAGGCCACGTCGTCGAACCGGGCGTCGTCGCCCTGGACGAGGTGCAGGCGGGCATCGGCCAGCTTCGCCAGATAACCCACTTCCAGCTTGCGGAAGGCCTGCAGCGCGCAGATCGGGATCAGGCCCGCCTTCAGGCAGGCCAGGAAGGCCACCAGCAGTTCGGCGCAATTGCCGCTCTGCAGCAGCACGCGATCATGCCGGACCAGTCCCAGCGCCAGCATGGCCGCGCCCAGCCGGTCGCTGTCGCGATCCAGTTCGCGGTAGCTCATCCGTAGCTGCGGACCGACCAGCGCCAGCCGGTCGGCGTGCAGCGCGAACGAGCGGGCGAACGCGCCGGCCAGCGTCTCGCCGCCCAGCAGCCCCAGCTCCGCGTAGCGGCGCAGGCGGCCGGCGTCGGGATAGCGCACGCCCTCGAGCCGGACCCTTGGTTCCACGTCCATCATGTCTCCATCCATTTCATTCTTCCGCTAGGCCATCTTCTCGCGCAGCCACTCGCCGGCCGCGCGCCCGGCGATGCGCTGGCCGGGCTCCTCGCCCGGCGCCAGCGCCAGGCCATGGTGATTGCCGCGCACGCGCAGGTGGCGCTTGTCGGCGGCGCCGATCTGCTCGTGGATCGTCCGGATGTCGGCCGGAAAGGTGCATTGGTCCCCGGTGTACTCCACCAGCAGCGTGGGCTGGGTGATGGCGCCCGCGGTCTTCTTCAGCGCGGCGTTGGACGACAGCCCCGACCAGGTGGACAGCCAGGACTCGGGCGTGACGACCCGGCCGAACCCCACGCTGCCCCAGTTCGAGACCAGCGGGTTCCTGCCCCACAGCGATCCCGTCCTGCGGTCCGACGGATCGATGGAGATGTCCCATGAACGCAGATCCGCATCAGTGCGCCATACCTGGAAGATGGGCGCATGCGCCGCGATCCGCTGCTCGGCCATCGACGCCCCGCCCGCCTTGACCTTCGCCCGGGCCTCGGCCTTGCGCCGCAGCAGTTCGCGCGCGCGGGCGTCGATGCGCGCCACCCGCTCGGCCTGGGCGGCACGGTAGCGCTGGACGAATGCCGGATCGTAGGACGCGGCGCCCGTCTCGGCATCGTAGCCGTTGTCTTTCGAGAAGGGATCCAGCGCGGGATCGGTTTCCAGCGGGTCGTCCTCGGATACCACCGAAGGATCGATGCCGGCCATCAGCAGCCGGCCCTGCCCGGGATGCGGAGACAAGAGGATCATGCCGTCGGCGCGCGGCATTTCCAGCTCGGCCAGGGCGGTGGGCCGGCCGCCGGGCGTGCGGGCGATGCGCTGCGCGGCCGGCAGCGACGACTGCTGGTTGTAGAGCGTGTACAGGCCGGCGCCGCCCGAGTTGCCCAACAGTACGATGTTCTCGTAGCCCAGCGACCGCAGGTGCGCCATGCCGGCCGCCACGTCGAACAGGGCCACCTCGTGCTCGAGCCGCAGGTCATTGCCGATGGATCTCGACCCCTGCACCCAGCAGGCGCAGCCGGCCTCCAGCACATGAGGCACCATGTAGTGCGTGACCGCCATTTCCCGCGGATGCATCAGCGACACGACCGTCTTGCCCGACTCGGCCGTGGTGAACAGAAAACCCAGCGTGCGCTGGCCGTCGGCCGTGCCCAGCGCATAGGGCACCACCTGGTACGGCCGGCTCATCAGCCGGGGGTCCCACGACGCGCCTCTCATGCCGGCCGTGACGACCGGCTTGTCGGTAGTGGCCAAGGGAGTCTCCTCGAATTAAATATCACCCTATCAATTAAATTATGCTTTATTTGACATCATGTCAATTATTTCCATCGGAGGGCGATTCACCTTGTTACAGGCCCCTTGAAAGAGCATGTATAGACTCGCTGTTCGAGCACGACGAGGTGACGCCTTGAGCTTCTCAGCCATGGACTCGGCCCGCCTCCAGGCCGGGGAAAGGGAACCCACTCCCGGCGTAGCGACGACGGGGCCCGGAAGCGATACGGACATCGGCTTCCGCATGCTCGTGGACGCCATCGAGGACTACGCCATCTTCATGCTGTCCCCCGACGGCCGCGTCAGGACCTGGAACGCCGGTGCCGCCAAGATCAAGGGCTATGCGGCCGACGAGATCCTGGGCAAGCATTTTTCCGTCTTCTACTCGGCCGAGGCCGTGGCGCGCGGCTGGCCCCGCTACGAACTGGAAGAGGCCGCGCTGCACGGCCGTTTCGAGGACGAAGGCTGGCGCGTGCGCAAGGACGGCTCGACCTTCTGGGCCAACGTCGTCATCACCGCGCTGCGGGATGCGTCCGGCACGCTCAAGGGCTATGTCAAGATCACCCGCAACCTGAACGAGCGCCGCCGCCAGACCGAGGCGCTGCGGCAGAGCGAGGAGCGGTTCCGCCTGTTGCTCGAGGGCGTGGAGGGCTACGCCATCTACATGCTCGACGCCGAAGGCACGATCACGAGCTGGAACACCGGCGCCACACAAATTACCGGCTACCGGCGGGACGAGGTCATCGGCCGGCACTTCTCGATGTTCCATCCCGCCGACGACGCGTCCTCCGAAGGCCCCGACCGGGTACTGCGCATCGCGCAGGCAGGGGGTCGCTACGAGGAAGAAGGCTGGCGCCAGCGCAAGGACGCCACATTGTTCTGGGCCAACGTGACCACCACCGCCGTCTACGACGAGACCGGGCAGTTGCGGGGCTACGCCAAGATCATGCGCGACATGAGCGAGCGCAAGCGCCTGGAGGAACTGGAGCTGGCCAACCGGCGCATGAGCGAATTCCTGGCCCCGCTGGGCCACGAACTGCGCAACCCGCTGGCGCCGGTGCGCAACGCCATCGGCATCCTGCAGAAGGACCCGGACATCGGCCCCACCGCGGCCCGCTGCCGCGACATGATCGATCGCCAGATCACGCACCTGTCGCGGCTGGTCGACGACCTGCTGGACATCGGCCGCATCACCTCCGGCAAGATCGAGCTGCGCCTGGCGCCGGTGGACATGCGCACCATCATCGAACGCAGCATCGAATCCTCGCGCTTCCACACCGATGCCCGCGAGCAGCGCATAGACGTGGACCTTCCCGCCGAACCGCTGACGGTGAAAGGCGACATGACGCGGCTGGTGCAGGTGGTCCACAACCTGCTGCACAACGCCTCGAAGTTCTCGCCGCCGGGAACGGCCATCGCCATCCGCGCCACGCGGCAAAGCCGGTCGGCGTTGATCGAGGTGCGCGACCAGGGCCGCGGCATGCCGGAGCAGGCCCTGGAGGCGGTCTTCCAGCTGTTCGTGCAGGAAGACCGCGACACCAACCCGACCGACAGCGGGCTGGGCATAGGGCTGACGCTGTGCCGCTCGCTGGTGCGCATGCACGGCGGCGCCATCTCGGCATCCAGCGCGGGCCCCGGCCACGGCAGCACATTCACGATCCGCCTGCCCCTGGCCGAACCGGCTCTGCCCGTGCGTCCCATGTCCGCGATCTCGCGCCGGACCTCGGCCGCCAAACGCATCCTCGTGCTGGACGACAACCGCGACTCGGCCGACAGCCTGGCCATGCTGCTCGAGATCAACGGCCATCAGGCGCGGCCGCTGTACACCGCGGAAGCGGCCCTGCGCATGGCGCCCAGCTTCCAGCCGCACCTCGTCTTCATCGACCTGGCCATGCCCACCATGGATGGCTTCGCGGCCCTGCGGGCCTTCAAGGCCATCCCGCAAATGGCGCGCACCATCTTCATCGCCATGACCGGCTACGGACAGGAGGACGACCGCCAGCGCACGGCGCAGGCGGGCTTCGACCTGCACCTGGTCAAGCCGCTGGACGTCTCCCAGCTCGGCCCCATTGTCGACGGGGCCGAGCCTGCCGTACCATTCGACGCTCCCTGGAACGACTCCGACGACGCAGGCCCCCACGATGAACGATGAACTTGTCTTCTACACCCATCCCATGTCCCGCGGCCGCATCGCGCGCTGGATGCTCGAAGAGGTCGGCCAGCCCTACCGCACCGAGGTGCTGGACTTCGCCACGTCCATGAAGGGCCCCGAATACCTGGCCATCAATCCCATGGGCAAGGTCCCCGCCATCCGCCACGGCGGCACCGTGGTGACCGAATCGGCGGCGATCTGCGCCTACCTGGCCGACGCCTTCCCCCAGGCGCAGCTTGCTCCGCCGCCGCAAAGCCCGCTGCGCGGTCCCTACTACCGCTGGCTGTTCTTCTGTGCCGGCCCCGTGGAAGCGGCGGTCACCAACCAGGCGCTGGGCATCAGCGTGCCGGAAGACAGGCGGCGCATGGTGGGCTACGGCACGCTGGCCGAGGTGCTGGACGTGCTGGAGACGGCCGTGTCCGGCGAAGGCTACGTGGCGGGCGACGCCTTTACCGCGGCCGACGTCTACGTGGGCTCGCAGCTGGCCTGGGGCATGATGTTCGGCACGATAGAGAAGCGGCCGGCCTACCAGCGCTACGTGCAGCGCCTGACCAGCCGCCCGGCGGCGGCCCGCGCCCAGCGGATCGACGACGAACTGGGCGCGGCCCTGAAGGCGGGCAAGGCCGGCTGACGCGGCCTATCGCGCCACGTGCAGGAAATGCCGGTGGCGCTCGTACTGGTCCAGGATGTCGCCGATGACCGCGTCGCGGCTCCAACCCATGATGTCATAGTCCTGGCCGCCCTCGCGCAGGTGGACCTCGGCCCGGAAGTACTTGCGCCCCTCTTCGTTGCGCACCTCGTCGGCGGTCAGGCCGGGGCGCACGAAGGACTCCGGCCGCACGGCGTAGGAAAAATCCAGGGCCTCCTGGTGCACCACCTCCAGCGCCACCTCGCCTTCCTCGCCGTCGCGCACCCGCGCTTCGTAGCCCAGCTTCTGCAACTCTTCCACCACGGCCTCCATGGCCGGCCGCACCACGTCGGCGGTGAAGCGCAGCACGTGGGCGCGGCGCGGCATCATGACCATGTTGCGCAGCCGCGATTCCCAGGGCTCCCCGCCTCCGGCCGGCCGTGAAAGCGCCAACGACTGATAGTGGATGCGGCGCTTGGTGGCGTCCAGCTT
The DNA here is from genome assembly GCF_003854895.1 of Pigmentiphaga sp. H8. NCBI lineage: Bacteria > Pseudomonadati > Pseudomonadota > Betaproteobacteria > Burkholderiales > Alcaligenaceae > Pigmentiphaga > Pigmentiphaga sp. H8. Next base: position 5,495,885 of record NZ_CP033966.1, read on the forward strand.
CAATGCCTTGAACAACCCCCATACCGAGGCCAGCAGCACGATGGAGAACGGCAGCGCGCTGGCGATGGTCGCGGTCTGCAAGGCCTGCAGCCCGTCGGCCAGCAACAGCGCCACCGCCACCACGCCGGTCAGCACCGACCAGAAAATGCGCTGCCATACCGGCGTGGACTCGGCGCCGCCCGAGGCCAGCAGGTCCACCACCAGCGCGCCCGAATCGGCCGAGGTCACGAAGAACACCACCACCATCGCGATGGCCACCATGGAAATCGCGTGCCCCCACGGGTAGTGTTCGAGAAAGGCGAACAGCGCCAGCGAACTGTCGGCCTTGACCGTGCCGGCCAGGCTGTCCAGGTGCTCGAACAACACCAGGTGAATGGCCGAGCCGCCGAACACCGTCATCCACAGGAAGGTGAAGCCCGTGGGCACCAGCAGCACGCCCAGCACGAATTCGCGTATGGTCCTGCCGCGCGAGATGCGGGCGATGAACAGCCCCACGAACGGCGACCAGGCGATCCACCAGCCCCAGTAGAACAGCGTCCAGCCGCCTATCCAGTCCGTGGGGCGGTAGGCGTAGAGGTTGAAGGTCTTGGCGACGATGTCCGACAGATAGGCGCCGGTGTTCTGCAGGAAGCTCTGGAGCAGGAAGATGGTCGGCCCGACCGCCAGCACGAACAGCAGCAGGATCACGGCCAAGTACAGGTTGAGCTCGGACAGGATGCGGATGCCGCGGTCCAGCCCGCTCGCCACCGACAGCGTCGCCAGCCCGCACGCGATGGCGATCAGGATGATCTGGGTGGCCGTGCCGACGGGCGTGCCGAACAGGTGGTGCAGGCCGCTGTTGATCTGCGCCACGCCCAGTCCCAGCGACGTGGCGACGCCGAACACGGTGCTGATGATGGCGAAGATGTCCACCGCGCTGCCCAGCGGGCCGTGGATGCGGTCGCCGATGAAGGGGTACAGCGCGGACCGCAGCGTGAGCGGCAGGTTGTGGCGGTAGCTGAAATAGGCCAGGATCAGCGCCACGACCGCGTACAGCGACCAGGCGTGCAGTCCCCAGTGGAAGAAGGTGATCTTCATCGCCTCGCGGGCCGCGGCCACGGTGCCCGCCTCGCCCACCGGCGGCGCCACCAGATGCATGACGGGCTCGGCCACGCCGAAGAACATCAGGCCGATCCCCATGCCGGCCGAGAACAGCATCGCGAACCAGGTGAAATTCCGGTAGTCGGGTTCGCTGTGATCGGGGCCGAGCTTGATGTTGCCGTAGCGGCTCATGGCCATGTACACGACCGACAGCAGGATGACGGCCACCGCCAGGATGTAGAACCAGCTCGCGTTCGCCAGGATCCAGCTTTGTATCGCGTCGAAGACGTCTCCGACGGCACGCGGGGCGGAGACGGCGCAGACCACAAGCGCCAGGATGAAAGCGGCCGCGGTGAAGAACACTGGGCGATCTATCGTTGTTTTCATGAGGACTCCCCGTTGAAGATGCATGCGCGCGCTCGAAGCGCGCGCGGCGGGTATCGCCTGCCTGCTTTTTTATTTCACCATGACTTCGGTACCGGACGCCCCCGGCCTTACCATTTCCCCATCAGCATCAGCAACCCCGGTACCCAGCACGTCGCGACACCGATCAATATCGTGTACGCCCCCAGGAAGCGCAAGGGCTTGCCCAATCCCAGGGCAAGGAAAAAGAAAAACCACAGGCTGGCCCATAGCAGCCACATGGCGATCAGGCGCCCGTCGCCGGCGACGGGCGCGAAGGCCAGCGCGCTGATCGCCACGAACAGGCAGTACCAGCCCAGCCCGACACCTTTCAACGACCGCCACTGCACTACGGCCAGGTACAGGTAGGTGAAGGCGAACAGGAGGCCGCCGGCCACGGCAAACAAATCCGCCGTCGAGACGGCCCGGTAGAGTCCCAGGCCGTTGATGAACAATGCCAACAGGCCCACCAGCAGATTGAAGGGGGCGGAATCCCTGCCGTCGATACGGCCGGTCAGCCCCACTCCGTTGACGATCAGAACGGCCCCGATGAAGAACAATGCCAGACCCAGCATGATGAATGCCCATTTTCAGCGTTGAAACTCCGTCCCGGCGCATGCAGGCCGGCCCCCGGGCCTGGACTCTACCACGGGCGTTCCGGGGGGCCGGGGCCGGCGTTAACCAGTTAACGGACAGTCCCGCGCCATGCGCGCAGAATGGCCGCTTCCCCATGGAGACCCGCGATGGCATCCCTACGATTCGCGCTGGCGGCGGTACTGGCCTGCGCCGCAACCGCCCCTGCGGCGGCCGATTTCCCGACCCACCCCATCAATCTCGTCGTGCCTTTCGCCGCGGGCGGTACGACCGACCTGCTGGCCCGCACGGTTGCCGGCGGCATGAGCCGCCAACTGGGCCAGGCGGTAGTCGTCATCAACCGTCCGGGCGCCGGCACGGTGGTGGCCGCGCAGTCGGTGGCCAAGGCGCCGGCCGACGGCCACACTCTGCTGGTCGCCAGCAACGCCACCCTGGCCATCAACCCCCTGTTGATGAAGGACGTGGGTTATTCGCCCACCGATTCCTTCGGCTACGTCTCGCTGCTGGGCAGCGTGCCCAACGTGGTCGTCGCCCGGCCCGACGCCCCGTGGACCACCCTGGTGCAGGCGCTGGACCAGGCGCGCGAGCGCCCCAAGGGACTGGCCTACGGCTCGATGGGCGCCGGCACGTCGAACCAGATCGGCATGGAACTGGTGGGCCTGCAACGGTCGGCCACCCTGCTGCACGTCCCCTACAAGGGCAGCGCGCCCGCGCTGGTGGACCTGATAGGCGGCAACGTCGACGTGGTGGTGGACACGCTGGCCGCCACGCTGCCGCAGGTGCGGGCCGGCAAGCTCAAGGCCCTGGCCATCCTGAGCGCCAGGCGCTCGCCGCTGGCGCCCGAGATCGGCACCGCGCAGGAACAGGGTGCGGGCGAGGTCGACCTGTACTCGTGGTTCGGCATCGTCGCTCCCGCCGGCACGCCCGGTCCGGTCATCGACCGCCTGAACGCCGCCGTGCGCGCGGCGCTGGCCGACCCCGGCGTCGCGGCCGCCCTGAAGCAGGCCGCCATCGAACCCTCGGGCTCGACGCCGGCCCAGTTCGCCGAGTTCGCCACCCGGCAGCGCGAGCTGTATGCCCGTATCATCGAACGTACCCGGATCACGCTCAACTGACGGCCGCCATGCACCCCTACGTCTCCTTCATCAATCCCACCCGCCTGCCCGCCCCCAACGGCTTCACCCACGTCGCCGTCGCCCCGGTGGACCGGCTGATCATGGTCTCGGGGCAGGTGGCCTACGCGCCGGACGGCAGCATCGTCGGCAAGGGCGACCTGGCCGCCCAGACCCGGCAGGTGTTCGAGAACCTGGCGACGGCGCTCGAGGCGGCCGGCTCGGCGCTGACCTACGCGGTCAAGCTCAACTACTTCGTGCGCGACCTGACCGAGGAAGCCGTGGCGACCATCCGGCGCGTGCGCGCGCCGTACCTGGACGCCGGCCAGCCCCCGGCCAGCACGCTGGTGGGCGTGGCCGCGCTGGCCAAGCCCGACCTGCTGCTGGAGGTCGAGTGCCTGGCGCTGCTGCCGCCTCAGTATCCGTCCGAATAAAGCTGCGTCAGCCGCGCCACGTCGGGCACGCCCAGCCCGTTCCGCGTGCGCAGGACCAGCCCGGCGCGCTCCAGGGCGGCCAGCCTCAGGCTGGTCCAGGTACGGCTGATGCCGGCCATCTTGGCCAGGTCCGCGCGGGTCACGCCCGCGATCACGGCACCCTGCCCGTCGTAGCCGGGCGCGGCCAGCGCGAGATCGTGCAGGACGCGCGCCAGTTTCGCCGTGGCCGAATCCAGCACCCTGGGGCCGGACCGCGCGATGCTGTTGGTCGCCAGCATGGCGGCCACGCGCGCCACGTTGATGGCGAAGGCCGGCACCGTTTCCATCAGCGCCAGCAGGTCGGCCCGCTCCATGGCCAGCAGCGACGCCGGCTCCAGCGCCTCGCACGATATCGCGCGGGGCTGGTCCAGCAGCGTGCTCAGCAGCCCCAGGGTCTGGCCGGACGTCCACACGGCCGTGGTGAACTCCTCGCCCGACGGCGCCAGGTGATAGGTGCGCAGCCGGCCCGCGCGTATCACCCACAGGCGTGGACTGGGCTCTCCCTGCGCGAACAAGGGCTGGCCGCGCGCCAGCTCGCGCGCCGTCATGCGGCCGCGCACGGCCCGCGCCTGCGCATCGGACAGGCGCTCGAGCAGCAGCGAAAAGGCGGTGTCGGGCGAGGTCATGGCGCATTCTTCTAGCCGTCCGGAGAAAAATCAACCGAGCCGCATCGCGGGGGATTCATTACACTGGCCGCGTAGCAGCCCCTGTCCTGTCGACCCATCGCGGAAACCACGATGCTTCAAACGTACGCGGAACGCCTGCTTGCCAACACCCTGAAAGACCTGGTCCGGCGCGGCACGCTGGACGTCACCCTGCCCGGCGGCCGCAGGCGCGCCTTCGGCGACGGCACCCCGCCGCGCGCCGCCATCCGCTTCACCGACACCCGCGCCGTGCTGGCGCTGCTGATGGACCCCGACCTGCGCATGGGCGAACTGTTCATGGACGAAAGGCTCGTGGTCGACGAAGGCAGCATCTACGACGTGCTGGAGCTGCTGCTGCGCGATGCCGACGCGGTCAAGCCCGGCGCCGCGGTACGGATGCTGGACGCGGTGCGCATGTCGATCCGGCGCTTCCTGCAGAACAACCGGCCCGGCCGCGCGCGCGCCAACGTCGCGCACCACTACGACCTGGACGACCGCCTGTACGCCCTGTTCCTGGACGACCAGCGGCAGTATTCCTGCGCCTATTTCGAACACCCCGGGCAAGACCTGGAGTCGGCCCAGCGGGCCAAGCAGCGCCACATCGCCGCCAAGCTGCTGGTCGAGCCCGGCCACCGCGTGCTCGACATCGGCTGCGGCTGGGGCGGCCTGACGCGCTACCTGGTCGAGGTCGCCGGGGCCGGCCGCGCCACGGGCATCACGCTGTCCGAGGAACAACTGAAAGGCGCGCGCGAACTGGCCGCCCGCGCCGCCCATCCCCAGGCCTACGACTACCGCCTGGAAGACTACCGCGCGACCCCCGGCCGCTTCGACCGGATCGTGTCGGTGGGCATGTTCGAGCACGTGGGCACGGGCTACCACGACGCCTTCTTCCGGAAATGCCATGAACTGCTGACCGACGACGGCGTGATGCTGCTGCATTTCATCGGCAACTCCGACGTCCCGGACTTCAACAATCCGTGGATAGAGAAATACATCTTCCCCGGCGGCCACATCCCTTCGCTGTCGGAATTCACGCCCGCCATCGAACGCTCGGGGCTGGTCGTCACCGACATCGAGGTGCTGCGCCTGCACTACGCCAGCACGCTGCGCATATGGCGCGACCGCTTCCTGGCGCGGCGGGCCGAGGCCGTCGCGCTGTACGACGAACGCTTCGCCCGCATGTGGGAGTACTACCTGTCGATGTCGGAGACGGCGTTCCGCTATCAGGACATCGCCATCTTCCAGGTGCAGCTGGCGCGGCGCCAGGAAAGCGTGCCGCTGACGCGCGACTACGTGGGCGAGCGCGAGGCCCGGCTGCGGGAGGCCGAGGCGCGCCTCGGCAGCCCTGGGCTCATACCTTCAGGAACATGAAGACGCTCATCGAGACGCCCACCAGCACCACGATGGCCCGCATCACGACGACCGGCACGCAGCGCGCCAGGCGTGCGCCGGCAAACCCGCCCACCGTCGCGCCCACGGCCATCACACCCGCCTCGCGCCACTCCACCAGCCCGCCCGCCACGTAGACCACGACGGCCACGACGGTCAACACGCCCGACAACAGGTTCTTCAGTCCGTTGATGGCGCTGAAGTCGCCGCGCTGGGACATGCCGAACAAGGCCAGCAGCATGATGCCCATGCCGCCGTTGAAATAGCCGCCGTACAGGCTCACGGCGAACAGGCCGGCCGCCGCGGCGCCGGGTGACAGCATCCGCCCGCGCGCCATCCGCAGCATGAGGGGCGCGAACAGGAACAGCGCGGTGGCGAACAGCAGCAGCCAGGGCGCCACGTTCCGGAAAACGGCGCCCGACGTCCAAAGCAGCAGCAGCGCCCCCGCGGTCCCGCCCGCCAGCGCGATGCCCGACAGGCCCGCGAGCGAGCCCGGCTCCGACTGCGCGATATCGCGCCGCAGCGCCCAGGCGCCGGTCAGATAGCCGGGCAGCAGCGCCAGCGTACCGGTGGCATTGGCCACCGCCGCGGGCATGCCCACGGCGACCAGGGCGGGCAGCGTGAGGAAGCTTCCTCCGCCCGCCGCGGCGTTGAGCATGCCGGCGCCAAAGGCGGCCGCCAACAAAAGCAGGTCCGACATGAGTCCCCCATCACCTGAGCCGTTGGCTCCGCAGCGGCGCGACGGCGCGCAGGTCCACGCGCGGATCGCGGCCGCCCGCCACGTCGGCGATGATACTTCCCGTCAGCGCGGCCAGCGTCACGCCCAGGTGGCCGTGGCCATAGGCCAGCAGGACGTGGGGCGCGGCCGGGGCCTGCCCCAGGATGGGACGGCTGTCGGGCACGGAGGGACGCGGCCCCACCCATTTCGATACCGGTTCGGCATCCACGCCCTGGACGAACCGCTCCAGTCCGCCGAATACCGGCGCCGCGCGCGCATGGTCGGCCGGCGCGTCGGCCGGCGTGAACTCCGCGACGCTGGCCATCCGGATGCCCGCCGCCATGGGCGTCAGCGCCACCTTGCGTTCCACCATCAGCACCGGCATGCGCAGCGGGCTGCTGCCCGGCGCCAGCATGACGTGATAACCGCGCTCGGCCACCAGCGGGATGTCCACCCCCAGCCCCCGGGCCAGCCGGTGGGACCAGGCGCCGGCGGCCAGTACCACGCGATCGGCGCGCAGGCGCCCGTCCTTCGTCCGCACGCCGCCGGCATCGATGCCGGTGGCCTCCGCCCGCAGGATGCGGCCGCCGAGTTCCTCGACGCGGGCGGCCAGGCGCCGCGCCAGCATCAGCGTATCGGTAACGTATCCCATGCCCGGTATCGACATCGCGCCGCCGATGCGATCGGTCAGCGCGGGCTCCATCGCCCGCGCCTGGTCCACGTCGAGCGGCGTGCACGCCACCCCCAGGCTGCGCCGCAGCTCATAGGCCCTATGCGCCGCGCGCAGCGCCGCCTGCGACCCGAACACGTGCAGGGCGCCGGACCGGCGCACCAGATCGTTGCCACCGATGTCGTCCAGCACGGGCTGCCAGGCCTCCCAGGCCTGCGCCATCATCGCCGCCATGGCGTGGGTCCCGACGCGCGCGCGCTCGGCGGTGCCCTGCGCCACGAAGCGGGCGAACCACGGCAGATGCCGGACGGCATAGCCGGGCCGCACGATCAGCGGGCCCTGGGGATCGCGCAGCATCCGGACCGTCTGCCCCAGTATGCCGGGCGTGGCCTGCGGGAAGATGGAAGCGACAGCGATGTGGGCCGCATTGCCGAAGCTCGCCCCTTCGCCCACGCCGCCACGGTCGATGACCGTCACGGCGTATCCGTCCCGCTGCAAGGCATGGGCGCAGGCCAGGCCCACCAGCCCCGCGCCCAGCACGACGACCGAACCGCTCACTGGACTACCCTCCTGTCGCTGCGCGACATCCTCCCCGGGGGCGGGCGCGCTCATGCCCGAACCTCCGACCTGGCCTCGTTGCGCAGGCCGGCCAGGCTGTCCGCGCTCAGCGCATGCCACAGCACACCGGCGGCCAACGCGGTGGCGGTGCGCAGATGGTTCTCGTCCACCAGGGCCCGCGTATCGGCCGGCGTCAGCAGCAGGCGCAGCGCGCTGTCGGGTTCGTCGAAACCGGCGATCAGGCGCAGCGCGGGAATGCCGCAGGCCGCGAAATTCGCATGGTCGCTATTAGACATCAGCGGCAGATGCACCCCCAGCGTGCCGCCGGCCAACAACGCCCCCGACCGGGCGAACTCGCCCAGCCGCTCGAAGCCCGAGGTCAGCGCGGTCAGGCGCGGCGATCCCGCCAGCGAATCGAGGTTGACATTGAGCGCCATCGCCGCGCGCCGCGCTTCCGGCAGCGCCGCCAGCCATTCGCGCGAACCGTTCAGTGCCCATTCCTCAGCGCTGAACAGGCACACGGTCAGCCCCCGGCGCATGGCATGCATCCGGGGCGCGAAGGCGCGAGCCAGCGCGATGGCCGCCGCCACGCCGGTCGCATTGTCCAGGGCGCTCTCCGCCAGGGGATGCCCGTCGATATGGGCGGACAGCACGACGCGCTCGTCCGGCCGCGCGGCCTGCCCGGCCGGCAGGTCGAGCACCAGCGTATCGGTGCGCGACTGCGGCAGGTCTTCGCCGACGATGCGCAGGCGCACGCGCGCCCCGGGCTGGCGCAACGCCCGCCCTGCCTCGGCCGAGATCCCCATGGCCGGGATGCCCGGCCCGCCCGCGCGCCCCGAGGACCCCGACACCGGACCGATCCCCGCTTCGGGCTGGACCACCAGCAGCGCGGCGGCGCCTGCCCGCTGGGCCGCGGCCAGCTTGACGCGGCGATGGACGGTCTGGGTCGAGAAGGGATACTCGTGCCGCACCATCACCGCGTGTCCGCGTACGCCCTCGCCCGCGGCGGCGATCATCTCGGGCGTTCCTCGCCCCAGGTCCAGCACGGGCAGCTCGATGCCCGCGTCCGGCGTAAAGGCCGTCCCCAGCAGCGGAACGGCCTCCAGTTGCCGGCCATCGGACAGGTGCGTCAGGACCGCATGGTCGCACCGCCATCCGGCGTAAGGCGTGGACTCGCGCGCGACGGGTCCGAAGGCCGCCAGCTGACCTTCGCACCAGTCCTGCGCGGCGCGTTCGCTGGCGGTACCCGCCATGCGCCCGCCGTGCCGGCACAAGGCCTCGAAATCGGTCCACAACGCGTCGTCCCGCCGAAGGCGCGTGGCCATTTCGCCGAAGGCCGCCTGTTGGGCGGCCCATGCGCCGGTGTCGTCCCGCGTCATGCCAGGTGCTCGTCGAGGAAGTCCAGCGTGCGCTGCTGCGCCAGGGCCGCCGATTCCGCGTGGTAAAGGTCGCGCTGGTCGCAATTGAAGCCATGTCCGGTGGCGTAGAAGTGCACGGCCACCTCGGGCGCGGCGCGGCCCGGCTCCATCATCTTTTCCTTGGAGACCAGATGGTCGCGCTCGCCCCAATGCAGCATCATGGGAATGCGCGGCGTCGGCTCGAGCACGGTGGGGATGGCGTTGCCGTAGTACGAGACCGCGCACGCGAATCCCGTGCCGCGCGCGGCTGTCACCCAGGCCGCCGTGCCGCCCCAGCAGAAGCCGACGATGCCCACCTTGCCGGCCTGGGCCGCGAACGCGCCGGCAGCCTCGATGTCCTTGACCGCGTCGTCCCAGTCGATCAGCTTCATCAGGGCCTGCCCCTTGCGGACGTCGTCGTCGCCATATCCCAGGTCCAGCCCCGGCTCCACGCGATCGAAGACGCTGGGCGCGATCGCCAGATAGCCCCAGCCGGCGTACCGGTCGGCCACGCTGCGCATGTGGCTGTTCACGCCGAAAATCTCGGGCAGGATGACCACGCCCGCGCGGGGCGCGCCCGCCGGCCGGGCCACGTAGCCGTCGAATTCGAAACCGTCCGCCGCGGTCAGGCGTATTCGTTCACCGCTCATCTTGCCTATCCTCCTTGTTAGCACGAACACCTGTCGGTGCCGTCCATCAATCCACTTTGATACCGGCCTGGCTGGCCACGTCGCGCCAGGCGGCGAATTCCTTGCTCATCAGGCCGGCGAAGGCCGCCCCGTCGCGCGTCGACGGCGAGACGCCCAGCGCCGCGAAGCGTTTCACGATGGCGGGATCGCGCACGGCCGCCGCCACCGCCTTCGCGATGCGGGCCGAGATGTCGGCGGGCAACCCCGCCGGCGCGATCACCCCCCACCAGTTCAGGACGTGCACGCCCTGCACCCCCAGCCGGTCGAACGTGGGGATCTCGGGAAAATCCTTCAGCGGCTCGGGCGACGCGACGGCCAGCGGCCGCAGGCGCCCGTTCTTGACCAGCGGCATGCCGGAAGCGGTGCTGGTGAAAATGGCGTCCACCTGCCCGGCGATCGTCTCGTTCATGGCGGGCCCCGACCCGCGGTACGGCACGCTGACCAGCGTGGTCTTGGTGCGCAGCTGGAGCAGTTCGGCGGCCAGGTGGCCCAGCGAGCCGGGGCCGGCGTTGGCGATGTTCACGGGGCGATCGTGCGCCTGCTTGAGAAACGACGGCAGGTCGGCCGCGCCCGAGGCGGGTACGAACAGCACCAGCGGCGCGGACCCCACCTGGGCGATGGCGGAGAAATCCTTGGCCACGTCGTAGCCGGGCGACGTATGACGCACCGCGGCGTTGAGCACCAGCGCCACGTCGGCCAGCATGATCGTGTAGCCGTCCGGCGCGGACCGCGCCAGCTGCGTGGCGGCGATCGCCGTGTTCGCGCCGGCGCGGTTGATGACGACGACCGATACGCCCAGCTCCTTCTGCAACTGCGGCGCCAGCGCCCTGACGACGATGTCGGAGGCGCCGCCCGGAGCGTAGGGCACGACGAACTCGATGGGCCGGGACGGATAGGAATCGGCCACGGCGGGGGCGGCGGCCAAGGCGCCTGCCGCGCTCGCGATGCAAAGACGGAGAATGGAAAGGGCACGCATGTCACGGACGCCTGGAAAAATGAGAGGCGCCACATTAAGTTCCGCTCCATGGAGGGTCAAACGAAAACTTCGGAACCCTCATTCCGCCATGGAATACCCCGAATCCAGATGCTTCTGTATGCGCATCTGCGTCGCTTCGGCCTCGGGCAGCATCCAGTCCAGAAACCGTTCCCTGGCCGCGCCATGGCCGGCGCCCGTGGGCAGCACGGCGTGATAGGCATGCCGCGTCCGCACGCACTCGCCCAACGGGCGCACCAGGCGGCCGCTTTCGAGCTGGTCCAGCACCAGGAACAGCGGGCATATCGCCACGCCCAGCCCGGCCACCACCGCCGGGATCAGCACCGAGAACCCTTCGAACAAGAGGCCGCTGCCGACGCGCGGCGTCCAGGCCGGCGCCACGCTCGCGCTCCATTCCTTCCAGTCATAACCCCGCTGCGCGCGGTGCAGCACGGGCAGGGCCTGGATCTGCCGCAGCGTGGCGCGCGTGTCCCCCAGCAGATCGGGACTGGCCACCAGCGCCATTTCGCGTCCCAGCAGCCGGATCGCCCGGGCGTCGGGCCATCGTCCGGCCCCGACCCGCACCTCCAGGTCGAAGCGCTCGGTTACCGGCGAGAAATCCGGCAGGCGCGGACGGACCACCAGACGGGTGCCGGGCGCCCGCTCGCGGAAACCCGGCAGGCGGGGAATCAGCCAGTACGAGGCGAACGCCGGCGACGCGGAAATCTCCACCGCGGCGGCGGGCGTTTTCTCGCCGGCCACCTCCTGCGCGATCGCCATGCCGTCCTGCAGCATGGCCAGCGCATCGCTGGCGTGCGCGAGGTAGGCATGGCCGGCGGGCGTCAACGCCAGCAGCTTGCCGGAACGCACGAACAACCGGCATCCCAGCTGCTCCTCCAGCGCCTGCACCTGCTTGCTGACGGCGCTCTGGGTCAGGCACAGCGTATCGGCCGCGCGGGTGAAGCTGTTGCAGCGGGCGACCTCGATGAAGGCGCGCAGCACCGGTACGGAAGGAATGTTCATGATGAAGGACGTTGGCGGCGCTGCATAATATTTGCTTATCGATAGCGCCGAGAATTCGATTATGCCGTCCGACGCGCTACGACCCAGAATGGCTCCAGTCTAATCCAGAGCCATCCGGGAGCCTCCGATGCCGGACATCATCGGCGAATACGTCGACCGTCTCGTCACGGTCGAAATGCGCAACCGCGCAATGAACCACAACATCATCGGCCCGATCTACGACCGGGCGCGCGCCGAAGGCGGCGGCCGGCCGATCAGCGCGCGCGCCGCGCAGGCCCTGTTCGATGCCGTGCGCCCCGGCGACCGCGTCCTGATCGTGACCGGCGCCGGCTACGCGCCCGAGGCGCCCAACGGCGAGAGCGACGGCCCGCCCGGCGCGGCGGCCCTGGCCCATGCCCTGTTCTGGGGCCTGCAGGCGGTGCCGGTGTTCGTGACCGAACCCTGCCACGCCCCGCCGGTCGTGGCCAGCAGCCAGGCCGCCGGCATCATGGTGCGCGACTTTGCGCTATGCCGCGACCGCCGGATGGGCGCCGCGCTGGCGACCTCGCCCCAGAGCCAGGACGAGGTGCAGGCCTGGGCCGCCGGCCTGCTGGACGACTACCGGCCCCGGGCCATCGTGTCGATCGAACGCCTGGGGCCCAACGAGCACGGGCTGATCCACTATTCCACGGGGGTGCGGCCCCAGTCGTGCGTCGACCTTTCGCCGCTCTTCGCGCAGGCCGCGGAGCGCGAAATCCTGTCCATCGGCATCGGCGACAACGGCAACGAGATCGGCTTCGGCCGGATCTTCGACTTCATGAAATCCTTCCACCCCTACGGCCGGCGCTGCCAGTACGAAGGCGGGGTAGGTGTGCCGACCACGGTCGCGACCGACATCTTCCTGCCGGCCTCGATTTCCAACTGGGGCGCCTACGGGCTGTGCGCCATGCTGGCCTTCCTGTGCCGCCGGCTCGACGTCCTGTACACGCCCGCCATCGAGCGCGACGTGCTGCGCGCCTGCCTGGACGCGGGCGGCTGGGAGATGCGCTATTGCACCTCGCGCTTCATCGTCGATGGCACCGAAGGCGAAAGCTCGATGGCGATCATCCAGCTTCTGCGCGACATGGTGCGCGTCAACATCGCGCCGCCCGACCGCGGCCTGTCCCACGGCACGCTCGACCGCTAGATTTCTACCTCGGGAGAATCCGACATGTCTGCTTCGTTCAGGCGCATCGCCGCCTGCCTGTCCCTCACGCTGGGCGCACTGGGCACCGCCCACGCCCAGACGCCCGCCTCCGGCCGTCCGCTGCGCATCGTCGTTCCCTACGCCTCGGGCGGCCTGGCCGACATCACGGCGCGGCTGCTGTCCGAACACCTGACCGCGCGGCTGCACCAGCCCGTGGTGGTGGAAAACAAACCGGGCGCCAATGGCGCGATCGGCACGGCGCAGGTCGCCAAGGCCGCGCCCGACGGCAATACGCTGGTGTACGTCGTCAGCTCGCACGTCTTCGGCCGCGCGCTCGTCCCCGACCTGCCCTTCGACCCCATCAAGGACTTCGCGCCCGTCACGCTGGCGACGCGCACGGCGATGGTGCTGGTGGCCTCGCCTTCGCTGCCGGTGAACAACGTGCCTGAACTGGTGGCCTACGTGCGCGCCCGGCCGAACCAGCTCGCCTTCGCCTCGGCCGGCAACGGCAGCAACGTCCACGTCTTCGGCCAGTGGTTCGCCGACCTGGCCGGACTCAAGATGACCCACGTTCCCTACAAGGGCAGCGCGGCGGCGCACATGGACCTCATCGCGGGCCGCACGCAGATCGTGTTCGACACGCTGGGCGCCGTGCAGCCGCACGTGGCCGCGGGCAACCTCAAGATCCTGGCCGCGGGCGCCGACCGGCTCCCTCGGTATCCGGACATCCCCACGGTGGCCGAGGCCGGCTATCCGGGATTCCGCGCCGAATCCTGGGGTGCGGTGCTGGCGCCGGCCGGCACTCCGGCCGCCCGCATCGACCAGCTCAATCGCGAGATCGTGGCGACCCTGAAGCTGCCGGAGGTCCGCAAGCGCCTCGAGGACGCCGGCGCGCAAGTGGTCGGCAGCACGCCCGCCGAACTGGGCCAGATCCTGGTAGCCGAGGAAAAGAAATACGGCGAACTGATCCGCAGCATGGGGATACGGCTCGAATGACCCGGGAACCAGGAAGGAGCAAGTCCATGAAGGCCGTTTCCCTGTACGCACCCTATGGCTGGAAGGCGAAGATCGGCCTGATCGTTCCCTCCACCAACACCATCAACGAGCCCGAGTTCTGGCGCATGGCTCCCGAGGGCGTGGGCGTGTTCACAGCCCGCGCCATGCTGCTGGGCAGCATGACCCGGGAATCCTACGTCGCGATGGCCGAGGCGACCCGCTCGGCCGCCGACCAGCTGGCCACCGCCGAGGTCGACATCGTCGCCTACGGCTGCACCTCGGGCTCGTTCATGTGCCCCATGTCCGAGATCGTGGCGGACATCGGCAAGCGGGCGGGCGCGCCGGCGCTGGCCGCCTCGGGGGCCGTGGTCGCGGCGCTGCGAGCGCTGGGCGTGCGCAACGTGGCCGTGGCCACGCCCTATGTGCAGCTCGTCAACCGGCGCGAGCGGGAATTCCTGGAGGAATACGGGTTCGGCGTGACGTCGCTGCACGGCCTGGAGCTTGGCGAAACCCAGGAGGAACGCCGCGCCATCGGCCGGGTTCCGCCCGAGGCCCTGTACCGGCTGGCGCGCCAGGCCGACCGCCCGGAGGCCGACGCAGTGTTCATTTCCTGCACCAACCTGGCGTCGCTGGGCGTGGTCGCGGCGCTGGAGCGGGATCTGGGCAAGCCGGTCATCACCAGCAACCAGGCGTGCTTCTGGGCATGTCTGCGCCGCCTGGGCCTGAACGACACGATCGGGGGCCATGGCAGGCTGCTCGAGACGTGCCTCGCGCCTATCGACGACGCCGCCTTCGAAGTATGATCGGCCTCGTCCGAGCTTCGATAACCGCCTTGCCACCTTGGCACGTCCGCTGAACTTCCGCCAACTCGAAGCATTCCGCGCCGTCATGCTGACCGGCAGCATGACGGGCGCCGGCCATGCGATGTCCATTTCCCAGCCGGCGGTCTCGCGGCTGATCCACGATCTGGAGCACGAGTTGAAGCTGGTGCTGTTCCAGCGCCAGGGCGTGCAGATCATCGCGACCGAAGCGGCGGTCCGGCTGTACAGCGAAGTGGAGCGGCACTTCACCGGCGCCGACCGGATCCGCGAGGCGGCGCGCGCGATCCGGCTGTCGACGGCGGGCTACCTGCACGTGGGAACCATGCCCAATCTCGCCTCGCACTGCCTGCCGGAAGCCATCGGACTACTGCTGCGGGACCATCCCGACATCATCGTCTCCGTCCATCCCGACAGCTCGATCAACCTCGTCTCCATGCTGCTCCACGCGCAGCTGGACATCGTGTTCGGCACGATGCCGCCGGATCCGGACGGCCTGGAGCACGACCCCTTTCCCTCGACCCAGGCAGTCTGCGTCATGCCCGCCGCCCATCCGCTCGCGCGCAAGAAGCGGATCTCGGTCAACGACCTGGACGGCCAGGACTTCGTCGCGCTGGGCCAGGCCAGCCGCCAGCGCATGCAGCTCAACAACGCGATGCTGACGGCCGGCGTGCGGCCCAACATCCGCGTCGAGACCATGCACTCGTCCTCGGCCATCGGCTACGTCAGCCGCGGGATAGGAATCGCGGTCATCGACCCCATCGCCATCATCGGCCATCGCACCCCCAAGGTCGCCATCCGACCCTTCACGCCGGCCATATCGCTGGATTTCTCGGCCGTCTACCGGCGCAACGTGCCCAGGCCGGATGCCGCGGCCGCGCTGACCCGGGCGCTCAGGCGCGTGGTGGACGACAAACTGGGGGAACTGGGCGCCCGGACCCCGCGGACGGGCAAGGATTAAAATACCGGCCACCCTCCCTAGATAGTCCAGTCCAGATCATGTCCGAAGGCTTCACCACCCGCATCCTGCACAGCGACCGCCGCGGCTCGGTCGAGCATGGAGCGCTGCACAAACCCATGCACACCGCCTCCGCCTTCGGCTACGGCGACGCGCAAACCCTGGTCGACGTGTTCCAGGGCCGCAATCCGGGATACTCGTACGGCCGCCAGGGCAACCCCACCACCGCGGCGCTCGAAGCCAAGCTCACCGAGATGGAGGACGGCATCGGCACCGTCTCGTTCTCGACCGGCATGGCGGCCATCGCCGCGGTGCTGACCACCCTGCTGCGCGAAGGCGACCACGTGGTCTCCAGCGGCTTCCTGTTCGGCAATACCAACAGTCTGTTCGCCACGATGAAGGGCCTGGGCGTGGAGGTGGATTTCGTCGACGCCACCGACGCGGCCAACGTCGAGCGCGCGCTGCGCCCCGACACCCGCCTGGTGTTCGTCGAAACCATCGCCAATCCCCGCACGCAGGTCGCCGCGCTGGCCGAGATCGGCGCGCTGTGCAAGGCCCGCGGCGTGCTGTACGTGGTCGACAACACCATGACCTCGCCCTACCTGTTCCGTCCCAAGACGGTGCAGGCCGACCTGAGCATCAACTCGCTCACCAAGTACATCTGCGGCCACGGCAACGCGCTGGGCGGCGCGATCACCGACACCGGCCTGTTCGACTGGACCGCCTATCCCAACATCAGCCCGTCGTACCGCAGCACCAAGCCGGCCATGCAGGGCCTGCAGCAGATCAAGAAGAAGGGCCTGCGCGACATGGGCGCGACCCTGGGTTCCGAGGCTGCGCACCGCATCGCCGCTGGCGCCGAAACACTAAGCCTGCGCATGGAGCGCGCCTGCGCGACCGCCGCCGCGCTGGCCGCGCAACTGGCCGCCCATCCCAAGGTCAAGCGCGTCTATCACCCCAGCCTGCCCGACCATCCGCAGCACGAGCGCGCCCGCGCCCTGTTCAAGCGGGGCGGCGCCCTGCTCGCGTTCGAATTGCAGGACGGGCTCGATCCGGTGCATTTCCAGAACCAGCTGCGCGTGGTCATTTCCGCCACCCACCTGGGCGACAACCGCACGCTGGCCATCCCGGTGGCGCAGACCATCTATTGGGAAATGGGCCCCGAGCGGCGGCGCGAGATGGACATCGCCGATTCGCTGATACGCGTCTCGGTCGGCATCGAGGACCCCGAGGACCTGCTGGGCGACTTCGCCCAGGCCTGCGACGCCGTCTAGGCCCTAGCCCGCGTCCTCATTCAGGCCGCGTATCGCCGCGATCAGCGTCGCGGCCCGGTAGGGCTTGGTCACGTGGGCCTGGAAACCGCTCTCCAGCGCGCGCCGGCGATCGTCCTCGCGCGCCAGGGCGGTGACCGCCACCGCGCGCAGGGCCGTGCCATCCAGGCCCATGCCCTTGCGCACCGTCTCGATCAACTGGTAGCCGTCCATGCCCGGCATGCCGATGTCGGCCACCAGCGCGGAATAGAAGCCGGCGCCGCGCCCGGCCAGTTCCTCCAACGCCGCGTAGGCCGAGGTCACACCCGTGACTTCGGCGCCGTATTCGCGCAGCAGGTGGGTCAGGTACTCGAGCATGTCGGGCTGGTCTTCCACCGCCAGGATGAGCTGGCCCGCCAGGCTGTCGGCATGCAGCAGGTCCCCCTTCTCGCCCTGGACGTCGCCGGTCTCGGAAGCGACAAGCGGCGACCGGTACACCGGCAGGCTGACCGTGAAACAGGCGCCTCGGTTCATCCCTTCGCTCTCGGCCCAGACCTCGCCGCCATGCATCTCGACCAGTTGCTTGACGATGGACAGGCCCAGCCCCAGGCCGCCGTAGCGCCGCGACGTCGAGCCGTCCGCCTGGCGGAAGCGGTCGAACAGATGAGGAAGGAAATCGGGCTCGATGCCCACGCCGCTGTCTGCCACCGCGATTTCGAAACGCGTGTCGGTGCGGCGCGCGGCGATGCTGATACGGCCGTTGGGCGGCGTGAACTTGATCGCGTTGGACAGCAGGTTCCACAAGATTTGTTGCAATCGCGCGGGGTCGGCCAGCACCAGGCAGACCTCGAAGCTGTGCTGGAACTCCAGCCGTATTCCCTTGCTCTGCATGGACGGCTCGCTCGATTGCACGACGCGTGCGACGTGCTCGAAACCGTCCAGCGGTTCCAGGTCGAGCTTGATCTTGCCCAGGAAGATCGCGCTCATGTCCAGCATGTCGGAGATCAGCGTGGCCTGGGTGCGGGCGCTCTGCAATATGGTCGAGAGCCCCTTGCTCAGTTGCTCGTTGTCCGCCGCACGCTTGAGCAGCAACTGGCTCCAGCCGATGATGACGGACAACGGCGTGCGCAGCTCGTGCGACAGCGTGGCCAGGAACTCGTCCTTCATGCGGGTGGCGGTCTCGGCGTCGTGCCGGGCGGCGCGCTCGGCAGCCAGCAGTTGCTCGCGCTGCGCCTCCATCAGGTAGCGTTCGGTGATGTCGCTGAACAGCACGGCAACGGTGGCCTCGTCGGGCTCGCCCAGGCGGAAGGCGTAGACGTCGAACCAGCGCCCCAGCGTTTCGGCATGGTGCTCGAAGCGGGCCGGCTGTCCGGTCAGCGCGACGTCGCCGTAGATCTGGTACCAGTGTTCCTCGTGGTCGGGAGACAGCTCGCGCATGCGCTTGCCCAGCGCGTGGCGCAAGCCGGTATGGGCCTCGAAGGCGGGATTGATCTCGAGGAAGCGATAATCGACCGGCTTGCCGCTTTCGAAGAGCATCTGCAGGACGCAGAACCCCTGGTCGATGGATTCGAACAACTGCCGGTAGCGGTCCTCGCTGCGTCGCAAGGCGTCGGCGGCGGCCTGATCATCCAGGCGTCGCTGGCCCCTGAACCTGTAGGATGCGATATCCCACGGCTGCATACGCGTCGCCGCTCCGCTGGTTGCCCGTCGATGGCGAAGTGTACCCGCGCCTCCGTGGCCACCTCCGGGAGCATGTGTTTCAAGGCATGACCCTTGTGACCCCCGCGGCCGGGCGGGGGATGCTAGCATCCCGCCCATCGGGCCTCGCCCTGCCCCGCCTGACCTGTCCGCCGTGAACGCTTCCGCCGATACCTACCCCGTCACTCTCGATCCCCAGCAATGGACCTTCGCCGCCGGCAAGGACGAGAACCTGTTCCAGGCCGCGCGGCGCGCCGGCATACGGCTGCCCACCATCTGCCGCAACGGCACCTGCCGGACCTGCTTCTCGCGCATGGAAAGCGGCAGCGTCCGCTACGTGGTCGAGTGGCCGGGCCTGAGCGCGCAGGAAAAACAGGAGGGCTTCATCCTGCCCTGCGTGGCCGTGGCCACCGCGCCCATCGTCATGGTCAATCCGCACGCCGAGAAGACCGCCGACGCGGCGGGCTGACGGCGACGCCCGTGTCCATGAACAGCTCGGCCAGGGTCTGGCGCAGCCAGGCGTGGCCGGGATCCCGGTGGAAGCGCGCGTGCCAGTACTGGTTGACCGCGTAGCGCTCGATCGCGATGGGCGGCGCATGCACCCGCAGGCCTTCCTGCCGCGCCACGATCTCGCCCAACAGGCTCGGCACCGTGGCGACGAAATCGGTCTGCGCGATGATCGCCGCCAGGCCCAGGTAGCTGGGTAGCCGCAGCACCACCTGCCGCTCCAGCCCGGCACGACGGATGGCCTGCTCCACGATCAGCTGGCTGGTGGTCGAGGGCGAGACGTCGACGTGGCCCTCGCGGGCGAAATCGACGCGCGTGAACGTGCGGCGTATGCGCGGATGGCGCGGCCCGGCCACGCACACGAAGTCCTGCTCGAACAGCCGCTGGCGATAGAAGCCGGCATCCAGCTGCGGCATGAAACCGATGGACAGGTCCGCCTCGCCGCTTTCCATGCGGCCCGGCGTGTCGGGTCCGATGCGGAAGATCTCGATGCGCACCGCGGGCGCCGCGTCGCGCAGGCGATTCACGATGCGCGGCAGCAGCACGATGTGGCTGATGTCGGTCATGCACAGCCGGAAGACGCGGTCGGACGCCGCCGGCAGGAAGACCGGAGGTTCGAGCAGCGCCTGCACCGCGGCCAGCGCGGCGGCCACCCGGCCTTCGAGTTCCAGCGCCCGGGCGGTGGGCTCCATGCCCGTGGTGGTGCGCACGAACAGCGGGTCGTCGAACAGCTCGCGCAGCTTGGCCAGGAAGAAGCTCATCGTGGACTGGCTCATGCCCATGCGTTCGGCCGCGGCCGAGACGCTGCCGGTGCGGCGGATCTCGTCGAATACCCGCAGCAGCTTCGTATCGATATTTTCCAAGTCTTTTGACGAACCGTATCGAATATTTCGATTCAGCCTATCGATACCGCTCCATGGAGTCAAGCGCGCCCGCTCACTAACATGGCGCCAGATTTCACCCGAGGAGACATCATGACTACCGGAACCCAAGCAACCGCCATCGTGGTGGGCGGCGGCATCGGCGGCCTGGCGGCCGCGCTGGCGCTGGCCCGGGAAGGCGTGGCGGTCGAGCTGCTGGAACAAAGCCCCACCATCGGCGAGATCGGCGCCGGGATCCAGCTCGGCCCCAACGCCTTCGCCGCGCTGGACGCGCTGGGCGTGGGCGAGGCCGCGCGGCGCCGCGCCGTCTTCACCGAACGCCTGATCATGATGGACGCGGTCGATGCCACCGAGGTCGGCGGCTTCGACGTGGGCGAGGCGTTCCGCAAGCGCTTCGGCAATCCCTACGCCGTCATTCACCGCGCCGACATCCACCTGTCCATCCTGGAAGCGGTGCAGGTCCATCCGCTGATCCGCTTCAAGACCTCCACCCGCGTGCAGGCCCTGGAGCTGGGCGACGGCAAGGCCACGGTGGTGGACGACCAGGGCGGCCGCCACACGGCCGATGCGGTGGTCGGCGCCGACGGCGTGAAATCGGTGATACGCGACACGCTGATCGGCGACGAGGCCAGGGTAACGGGCCACGTGGTCTACCGCGCCGTGGTGGACGAGGCCGACATGCCCGACGACCTCAAGATCAATGCCCCGGTGGTCTGGGCCGGCCCCAACTGCCACCTCGTCCACTATCCGCTGCGCAACGGGCACCAGTACAACCTGGTGGTCACCTTCCACAGCCGCGAACCCGAGGTCTGGGGCGTGCGCGAGGGCAGCAAGGAAGAAGTGCTGTCCTACTTCGAGGGCATCCACCCCCGCCCGCACCAGATGCTGCACCGTCCCACGTCCTGGAAGCGCTGGGCCACCGCCGACCGCGACCCCCAGCCGCGCTGGGGCCAGGGCCGCGCCACCGTGCTGGGCGACGCCGCCCACCCGATGACCCAGTACCTGGCGCAGGGCGCCTGCATGGCGCTGGAAGACGCCGCCACGCTGGGCGCGGCGGTACGCCACGCCCGGGGCGACCTGGAAGCCGCGTTCCGGCTGTACGAGAACTCGCGCATCACCCGCACGGCGCGCGTGGTGCTGTCCACCCGGGCCATGGGCACGCTCTACCACGCCAAGGGCGTCGAGCGCCTGGTGCGCAATTCGCTGTGGGTGGGCCGCACGCAGGAACAGTATTACGACGCGATGCAGTGGCTGTACGGCTGGCGCGTGGCGACCTGCCTGAATCCGGTGGTGTAACCGATCGGCGGCCGATTAATTAAATAATACTAATTCGCGTTATCATTCCCGGAATTTTCAACCTTCCGGGAATCGCGGCCTCTCCAAAGGCGCGACCTTAGCCTCATGTTGCGCAAATTCGGAGTCCTGCTACACCGCTGGTTGGGCCTGGGCGTCGCCGCCTTCCTGTTCATCGCCGGCCTGACCGGCGCCTTCATTTCGTGGGACCACGAGCTCGACGCCTGGCTGAACCCGCAGTTGTTCGAGCCCGCCACGCAGGGCGAGCCGCTGCCGGTCGAGACCCTGATCGCCCGGCTGGAAGCCGAGGACCCGCGCCTGATGGTCACCTTCAGCCCGCTGGAGGTCGAACCCGGCCATGCCCTGCTGGTCTCGGTCACCGGCCGCATCGACCCGGCCACCGGCAAGGCCTTCCCGCTGGACTTCAACCAGGTCGCGCTCGATCCGGTCACCGGCGACGTCCAGGGCCGGCGCGAGTGGGGCGCTATTTCGCTCAGCCGCGAGAACCTGCTGCCTTTCCTGTACAAGCTGCACTACACCATGCACCTGCCCGACGTGAAGGGCGTGGAGCTGGGCATGTGGTTCATGGGGCTGGTCAGCATCGCCTGGTTCCTGGACTGCTTCGTCGCGCTCTACCTGTCCTTCCCCTCGTGGCGCGCCTGGCGCAAGTCGTTCGCGTTCCGGGTCGGCAAGGGCGGCTACGCGCTCAATTTCGACGTGCATCGCTCCGGCGGCGTCTGGCTGTGGGCGCTGCTGCTCCTGCTGGCGGTGACCTCGATCTCGCTCAACCTCGGCAACGAGGTCGTGCGCCCGGTGGTCAACCAGATCTCGCCGCTGACGCCCACGCCGTTCGAGACGCGCCCCTTGCGCCCGCTGGACCAGCCCATCATGCCGACGCTGACCCGGACGCGGATCGTCGAACTGGGCAGGGCCGAGGCCGAGCGCCTGGGCATCGCCGAACCGGCCGGCGCCGTGTTCTACGGCGCGTTGCAGGGCATCTATGGCGTGGGCTTCTACGAACCCGGCAACGACCACGGCGACGGCGGGCTCGGCAACAGCTGGCTGTATTTCGACGAAAAGAACGGCGCACTGCTGGGCAAGCACATTCCCGGCACCGGCAGCGCGGGCGACGTCTTCATGCAGGCCCAGTTCCCGCTGCATTCCGGCCGCATCCTGGGCATTCCGGGCCGCATCTTCGTTTCCCTGCTGGGACTGTCGGTGGCCATCCTGAGCGTGACGGGCGTCGTGATCTGGGCGAAGAAGCGCAAGGGCCGGATGGCCTCGGCCAGGGCGGCGCGGGCCCGCATGCAGCCCGCCGCGGCTACGAGTTCGCCTGGCCTGTCTTGACGGCCACGGTATAGGGCCGCCGGCGCCGCGGCCCGCCGCCGATGGCGGGAAAAACGATGGACAGGACCACGGCGTCCAGGGTGACGTCCACGCCTATTACCAGCGTCGCGTCCAGCACCTCCAGCAATCGCAGCATGCGCGCCCGTTCCTTGGCGAACGTGGCGCGGACCCGCGTCGGCCCCCAGGGCTGGAGTTCGTCCAGCGAGACCGGCACGGACGTGTGGCCGCCGGCGCCGTTGCCATGGCCGACGCGCAGTTGTACGCGGTCCAGGTCCAGCCGGGCGCCGACCACGATGCGCCGGTTGATGCCCGGACGGCTGGCGACGCAGGCGATGGCCGAATCGATCAGCGCACAGACGTGTTCAACGGCGCCGGCCACCAGCAGCGGGTGGCCCGGCACGTCGGCCTCGACATAGCGGACGTTGCCGTCCGGCGAAAGGTCGTAGTCCTCCACGGCTGACAGGATCAGGGAGCCCAGGTCGCACAGCGGTCCCGCCGCGCGGCGCTCGGACAGCTCGCCGGTAAGTTCGGTCATGGAAGTGCTCACTAAGACAAGCCTGGGGCGAGTCTACGGACGAGCCTTCCATCGCACTGCAAACAATGCGCAACGCATGGACCGGCGCGAGCCGCGCCGGCCTGGGCATCTGCCGCTAGTAGGCGCTAGCCTTGGCAAGCAGGTCCAGCGATTCCGCGTCCAGCGCCAGCGTGGCGGCGGCCTGCAGCGAATCGAGCTGAGCGGCCGAGGTGGCGCTGGCGATGGGCGCCGTTACCGCGGGCTGGTGCAGCAGCCAGGCCAGGGCCACGGCCGCCGGGGTCGAGCCGTGCCGCTGGGCCACCTGGTCCAGGGCGTCGAGGATGCGCAGGCCGCGCTCGTTCAGGTACGTGCCCACCCGGCTGCCGCGCGCCTTGCCTTCGAGATCGGCAGCGGTGCGGTACTTGCCGCTCAGGAAGCCGCTGGCCAGCGCATAGTAGTTGATGACGGCCACCTGGTTGCGCAGCGCCACCGGCTCCAGTTCGGTCTCGAACGCCTGGCGCTCGATCAGGTTGTACTCGGGCTGCAGCGTGGCATAGGCGGCAAGGCCGTTGGCCCGGCTCACGTCCAGGGCCTCCTGGAAGCGGGCGGCGGTGTAGTTGGACGCGCCGATCGCGCGGACCTTGCCGGCCTTCACCAGCCGGTCGAAGGCCGCCAGGCTTTCCTCGAGCGGCGTCGAGGCATCGTCGTCATGGGCCTGGTACAGATCGATGTAGTCCGTCCGCAGGCGGCGCAGCGAACCTTCCACCGCCTTTTCTATGTACGCGGCCGACAGTCCCCCCGGGTTGCCCAGCGCGGGCTTGCCCACCTTGGTGGCCAGGATCACGCGGTCGCGCTTGCCGGTGCGCTTGAACCAGTTGCCGATGATGGTTTCCGATTCGCCGCCCTGGTTGCCCGGCACCCAGCGCGAATAGGCGTCGGCGGTATCGATGAAGTTCATGCCCCGGTCGGCCAGCGCATCCAGGATGCCGAACGACGCGGCCTCGTCCAGGGTCCAGCCGAACACGTTGCCGCCGAAAGTGATGGGGAATACCTGCAGGCCGGTGGTGCCGAGCGGTCGATAGGTCATGGCTGCCTCGTACGGAAGGAAACGGAATCGAAAATAGTAGGAGATTCCTGCCGCCCGTCCAAATGGCCGCCATGCATGAGCGATGTACTCAGGTCGCGCCGCCCGCGTGCGTGGTGCGTTCCTTGATCAGTTGGTGCCGCCTTTCCATTTCCTGCCGCAGCTCGCGCCGCAGCAGCGCCGCCTCGCAGCGCTGGCGTTCTTCCTCGTCCTGCGGCACGAGCGGGGGCACCGGTACCGGCACGCCGTCGTCGCCCACCGCGACCATCGTGAAATAGCAGCTGTTGGCATGGCGCACGGTCTTGCTGCGGATGTCCTCGGTCACGACCTTGATGCCGATCTCCATGGACGTGCGCCCGGTGTAGTTGACCGCGGCGTAGAAGGTGACCAGTTCGCCCACGTGGATGGGCTGGCGGAACACGACCTGGTCGACCGACAGCGTGACCACGTAGCGCCCCGCGTAGCGGCTGGCACAGGCGTAGGCGACCTGGTCGAGATACTTGAGGATGGTGCCGCCATGGACGTTGCCCGAGAAGTTCGCCATGTCGGGCGTCATCAGGATCGTCATGGAAAGCTTGTGCTGGGAATCGTTCATGGCGAACCTTCTGCGCGAATAGGGAGCAGCGCCATTGTAGCCAGCGCGTACGCGGCCCGCGCGGCGGCGTTAACATGGACGCCCGCCATCATCCGCCTCCGGGAGACGCCATCATGCCCCGTCCCGCCATCGCCCTCCTGCATCCCGGCGCCATGGGCGCGGCCCTTGGCGCCTGCCTGGTCTCCACCGGCCACCGCGTGCTCTGGAGTTCCGCCGGGCGCAGCGCCGCCACGGCCGAACGGGCGCGCAAGGCCGGCCTGGAAGACGCCGGCCCCCTGGCCGACACGCTGCGGGCCGCCGACATCGCCATCTCGGTCTGCCCGCCGGACAACGCGCTCGATCTGGCCCGCGACGTCGCGCACCACGGATACGGCGGCGTGTTCGTCGATGCCAACGCGGTCTCGCCGGCCACCCTCGGGCAGATCGAGGAAGCCGTGCGCGCCGGCGGCGCGCGCTTCGTCGACGGCGGCATCATCGGCCAGCCGCCGCGCGCGGCGGGCAGCACCCGCCTCTACCTGGCCGGCGACGGCGCTTCGGACATCGCCGCGCTGTTCGCAGGCAGCGCGCTCGAGGCCATCGCGCTGGACTCCCCGGCCGGCAGCGCCTCGGCGCTGAAGATCTGCTATGCCGCCTGGAGCAAGGGCGCCACCGCCCTGCTGGCCGGCATACGCGCGCTGGCCCGCCACGAAGGCGTGGAGCCGGCCCTGCTGGCCGAATGGCAGCGGTCCAGCCCGCAGACGCCGGCGCGGTCCGAAGAGGTCGCGCAGAAGGCCGAAAAAGCCTGGCGCTGGGTGGGCGAGATGGAAGAGATCGCCTCCACCTTCCATGCCGCCGGACTGCCTTCGGGTTTTCACCTCGCGGCGGCGGACATCTTCCGGCGGCTGGACGTCTACAAGGATGCCCCCCGGCCGCCCGCCATGGACGAGGCGCTGGACCGGCTGCGGCGCTGATCCGCCGCCGTCAGACCAGGCCGAAGGACTTGGCGCGCAGCGCCGCCTCGGCGCGCGAGGCGATGTTGAGCTTCTCGTAGATGTGCTTGACGTGGTCGCCCACGGTATGGCGCGAGATGCCCAGCGCGGTGGCGATCTCGCCCAGCCGCAGGCCGCGCGCCAGCAGCACCAGCACTTCGTTCTCCCTGGCCGACAGCGGGCTGATGACCGTGGCCGGCCGCAGGCGGAAATGATCCAGCAGCCGGCGCGCGATGGCGGGGGACAGCGGCGGCTGGCCCTGGGCGATGCCGGTCAGCATGGCCGCGAGCTGGGCCGGCGGATGCTCCTTCAGCACATAGCCCTGCGCGCCGGCCTGCAAGGCCGCGAACAGCTTGCTGTCCTCGCCCGTGATGCTGGACACCACCACGGTGCAGCGCGGATGGCGCAGCGTCAGGGTGGCGATCAGCTCGGTGCCGTCGCCATCGGGCAGGCCCAGGTCCACCAGGGCCAGGTCCGGCACCCGCTCGGCGATGGCCGCGCCCGCCTGCGCCAGGTCCTGGCCGCAGCGCACGTGCGCCTCCGGAAAGGCCAGCATCACGGCCTCGTTCAGCATGGCCGCCGCTTCCGGCAGGTCCTCGACGATCAGGATGTCGTTCATGCCCGCACCTCCGCCGGCGCCGCCGGCTCCACGGACGCTCCGGCCACGGGCCCGGCCCCCAGCGGCAGGAAGATCCTCAGGATGCAGCCGTCCTCGCCGCGTTCCAGCCCGACGACGCCCTGGTACTCGGCCAGGCGCCGCCGCATGCCGGCCAGGCCCAGGCCTATGCTGGCCGGCCCCAGGACGGACGCGCCATGGCCCGCGCCGCGCATGCCGTCGTCCACCATGACGATGTCCAGCCGGCCGTTGCCCGCCCGCACCTCCACTTCGATACGGGTCGGGCCGCCGTGCTTGAGCGCGTTCGACAGGCCCTCGCGCAGGGCGCGTTCCAGGGTGGCCTTCATCCGGGCCGGCAGGGCCGACTGCATGTCGGGCAGCGGCATGGCCGGCACGAACTCGTTCCAGACGAAGTCCACGCCCGCCGCGTCGCAGCGGGTCGCCATCTCCGCGCGCCAGTCGGCCAGGGCATCGGCCAGCGGCAGGCTGTGGCCCTCCAGGGCCGACAGCGTGGTGCGCAGGTCGCTCATCGCCGCGCGCGCGACATCGGCCGCCACGCCGTCGCCCGCGCGCGACGCCTGGTGGATCAGCATCAGCAGCCGCGCGCCGATGTCGTCGTGCATGTCCTGCGCGATGCGATGGCGTTCTTCGCGCACGCCCCGCTCGTAGGAATCGCGCCCCTCGCCCGCCTTCTGCACCAGGCTGGACAGCGATGCCGCCAGCTCGGCGTCGTGCGGCGCGAACAGCCGGCGGCCGCGATCGGCCAGTCGCAGCACCCGCGCCTCCAGGCCGCCGCAGGACGGCACCCACAGCGCCTGCCCCGACTCCAGCAAGGTGGCCGAACGGGGATCCTCGGCCTCGGCATGGGAAAGGCGGCGGATGTCCAGCGGATCGAACAACTGCCCCAGCAGCGCGTCCCACCTGCGCTCCTGTTCCCCGCGCGAGGGCGAGAACGCGATGCGGATCAGGTCGGGGAAGGCGGAGTCGACGCGCGCCCCCCGGGCACCGGTCAGCCGGCGCCACAGCCACTGGCGGAACGGGAAATACAGCCAGCCGCACAGCAGCAGCGACACGCCCATCGAGAACATCGGGTTCCAGCGCAGCCAGACGATCAGGGCCGCGTCCATCAGCACCACCGCCAGCGCTCCGGCCAGCCACAGCAGGATCCGGTAGGCCCAGCGGTCCAGGTCGAACAGCCGGTACCGGCGCAGGCCGAACGCAAGCCCGACGTAGATGATCAGGAAGTAGCCGAAGGCGTAGCCCTGGGAGATGGGCGGAAAGAAGCCCAGCACCTTGGACCCGGTCGTGGAAAAGACGAACAGGCCGCTGCCCACCAGCATGGACAGGGCCAGCCAGCGCAACGCGGCCCGGTCCAGCGGACGGCCGCGGCTCATTCTCCACTGCACGCCGGCCAGCGCGATCGCGCCCAGCATCTCGGACATGATGCCCATGCGGGTCCAGTTCTGGCTGGGCAGCCACTGCATCGTGTCGGCCAGCCACCAGCCCCCATACACCACGGGCAGCGCCCACAGCGCGCCCACCGGCACCAGCCGCCTCGGATAACACAGGAACACCGCCAGCAGCGCGCATCCGAACATGAAGGCGCCCGCATGATTGGCGGCGGACAGCGCGTGGAACATTTCCCCGCCCAGCGCCAGCTCGCGGCTGCTGTAGATCGCCGCCGGCACCGCGAACGCGGGGAAGGCCAGGCCGGTCAGCGCGAACATGCCCGCACCCAGGTCCGTCGGCCGCAAGGCCCATACCCAGCATGCGATCAGGCACCCGGCGAAACTGACGGCGAGCTGGAACCAGAACGTCGCCGGCAGCAATCCCAAGGGGCGGGCCGCGGGCGTCCACACCTGCGTCGCGCGCGAGCCGTCGGCCTTCGTCCATTCGGCCTGCACGGGTCCGTCCAGCAGCGCGCGGAACTTTCCCTGCCTGTCGAAGAACCGGTTCATGCGCGCGTACTCGTCGAAGAAATCGGGCTCTTCGATCAGGTCGTCGGATTCCACGTCCAGGCCGGCGCGTTCTCCCGGACGCGAGAGAGCCAGGCGCGACGCGCCCTCCTCCATGCCCTGGGCGGGACCGCCGGGCAGCCCGCGCGCGCGCACGTTGCCGGCTTCGCCCACGGTGAATGCGATGCCCAGCCAGGGCGTCTGCAACGCCCCCCAGGTGGCCGCCGTGGCGGCGGCCGCGCACAGCGCCAGCACCGCCAGCAGGATGCGGGCAGGCACGGCCAGGAACGAATGGATGGACATGTCGGGATTCCAGCGGCGATCGGGACGCGAACGGGAGCGGCACGCTGATGATGAAGAAAGACCCCGGCCAGTACAAGCCATTCGTCGCCTGCCGGCAACCCCGTGTTCGCGGGATTGTCCGCCGCGCCCCACATGGGAAGAATCGCCGGACACCACCCGGCCGGCCGCGAACGCGGCGGGTCCCAACCACGCCACGAGGGTATTCCATGATGAAGCTACCGTTCTTCCCGCCACGCGCCGCGCGCCTTGCCGCGTGCGCCTGCCTCGCACTTGCCCTGGGCGCCTGCGGCGGCGACGGCGGCTCTTCCTCCGGCGGCGCGAGTCCCCCGACACCGAAGACGGACACGCTGTCGGGCACGGCGGCCACCGGCGCCGCCGTGGCCAACGCCACCGTCACCGTCGTGAACGCGGCGGGCGCCACCGCCACCGGCAAGAGCGGCGCCGACGGCCGCTACAGCGTCACCATCGAATCGGCGCCGCCCTACCTGCTCAAGGTCTCGACCGGATCGGGCACGCTGCTGTACTCGTTCGCGGCAGCGGCGGGCACCGCCAACATCACCCCGCTGACCACGCTGGCGCTGCATGACGCCGGCGGCAGGAAGCCGCTGGCCGCGCTGTTCGAGGGCTGGAAGACCACTCGCCTGGCAGGCGACGCGATCACGGCCGCCGCCAAGCGTGTGAACGCCAACTTCGCCGCGCTTTATACGGCCAAGGGCGTGGATCCCAAGACCTTCGACTTCTTCAGCCGCGGCTTCGCCGCCGACGGCAAGGGCTTCGACGCGGTGCTGGACGGCATATCGATTTCGCTCAGTTGCTCCACCACGTCCTGCTCGGAAACGATCAAGGTCGGCGAAAGCGTCATCACCTATGATTTCTCGATCAGCGTGGCCGGCATCTCGTTCAGCGGCGGCGGCACGAGCAGCACCATCCCGGCCGGCTCGAAGTGGGAACTGAACGTGCGGGGCTCGGCCAACGGCGTGCCTTTCGAGCAGACCATCGGCAACATCGAATTCGGCGCCGTGCCGGCCTCCGCCGACGGCGCCCGGCAGGTGGTGCAGCAGTACGGCGACATCTCGGGCGGCGTGTCCGGCCCCGGCGTCAGCCTGAGCTACAGCTACAGCGACCTGTCCACCAGCTACGAGGGCTGCGGCGGCTGCGGCGTCGGCAGCACCATCGTGCTCAAGAGCAAGGGCTCGGTGTCGGTCTCGGGCACCGCCAACGGCATCACGATCCCGCCCACCACGACCCGGTTCGACTACACCTATACCTACAAGCGCACCAGTTGATCCCGGTCCCGGCGGGAACCGGGCAGGCCCAGCCCCAGGTGATCCCTGAAGGTCGGGCCTTCGTAGTCCAGGCGGAACAGGCCGCGCCGCTGCAGCACCGGCACGACCCGTTCCGCGAATGCCTCGACGGCCCCAGGCACGTAGGCGGGAAATATGTTGAAACCGTCCGCCGCCCGCTGGTCGAACCAGGCCTGGATGAAATCGGCGACCTCCTCGGGGTTGCCCACCACGATGGCCCCCATGGCCCCCGCCGTGTCGATCAGGTCACGATAGGAAATACGCGCCGGCCCCGCCAGCGACCGGCGGGTACGGCGGGTGGTCTCGTCGATCAGCCTGCGCCCCGCTTCGGACGCCTGCTCGTAAAGCGCGGGCGCCACGGCGGCGCCTGGGTCGTTGCCGCGCACGTCCACGCCCAGGGTCTCGGACAAGGCGCTCAGGTTGCGCCGGCGGCCGCGCCCCAATCCACCCTTGCGCACCTCGCCCGCCTCCTCCTCCGGATCCAGCGGCAGGAAGCCGTTCAACCGGTCGTAGATCGCCACGGCTTCCTCGGTCGTGGGCGCGACGATGGGCGTGAGGCCCGGCAGGATGGCGATCTCGTGTTCGCCGCGTCCGTAGCGGGCGGCGCGCTGCTTGATGTCGGCATAATAGGCCTGGGCCGACGGAATGTCGGGCTGGCCGGCGAAGATGACGTCCGCCTCGCGCGCGCCCAGTTCGCGCGACCGGTCAGAGGTACCGGCGTGCAGGATCACCGCATGGCGCTGCGGCAGGCGTGGAACGTCCAGCGGACCAGCGATGCGGAAGTGCCGTCCGTCGTGATCCAGCGGAACGCCCGCGGGAGCCTCGGCCGACGGCGCGCCGTCCCACAATGCCTTCACCACGTCGACGAACTCGTCGGCCCAGTCGTAGCGCTTGCCCGTTTCCCAATGCTCGGTGCGGCTGAAGTTGGCGGCGGCGATGTCGTCGGCGCCGGTCACGATGTTCCAGGACGCGCGGCCCGCGCTGACGTGGTCCAGCGACCCCATCAGGCGCGCCACCGAATAGGGGTCGTAGTAGGTGGGATTGGCGGTGACGACGATGCCGATCCGCGACGTGGCGGCGGCCAGGCTGGCGGCCGTCGTGAACGGCTCCAGCCGCGACATCTGCGCGGGATTGGTGCGTTGCAGCCGCGGATCCGTGGCCAGCCGGTCGCCCAGGAACAGGAAGTCGAACCGGGCCCGCTCGGCGACTTGCGTCACGTGCTGCAGGAACTCGATGTCGAACGCCGCGTCTTCCCTGGCGTCCGGCAGGCGCCAGCCGGCGGCGTGGGTGCCGGTGGCCCAGAACATCAGGCCCAGGTGCAGGCGGCGGGTGGGGTGGCTCATGGCGGTCATCCGTTGACGGGTTGCGGAAGGGAAGCATGGCGATTGGCGGGACGAGCCAGGCCCAGCCGCCCGCGCAGCGTGAACGCGGCGGCCGCGGCCGCAGGCCCGATCGCGCCGCGCCGGACCAGCGCCGGCACCACCTGTTCCGCGAAGCGGGGCCCCTGGCCGGCCTCGGGCGCGGGCAGCACCGCGAAACCGTCCACCACGCCGTGTACCACCCAGGCCTGCAAGGTGGCGGCGATTTCGTCCGGCGTGCCGATCACCGCGACGGCGTCGGGACGAGCGGACACGCGGGCGCGCAGCCGTTGCGCTTCGTCGGGCGTATCGGCCACCCAGGGCACGATGGGCGCGAGCGCCAGCGGCGGGTTCGCCGCGCGCCCCTCGCGCACGGCCAGCGCGCGCAGCGACTGGGCCGCCTCGCGCACACCGCCCTCGTCCCCGGCGGCCACCACCACGACATCGGCCTCTGCCGCGGCCCACGGGCGCGACGCAGGCGAGCGTTCGACATGGACCAACGGCAACTGGCCCTGCGGCGGCCGCGCGACGTTCAGCGGCCCCTGGACCTGGAAATGCTCGCCCCGGTGCGCGATGGCATGGACCTTGTCGCCGTCCACGAAGCGGCCGCTGGCCTTGTCGCGCAGGAAGGCATCGTCCTCCCAGCTGTCCCACAGCGCGCGCACCACGTGCAGGAACTCCCGGGCATGCCGCGCGGGATCCGCCGGCGCGGCGCGATCGCGCACGCCGAAATTGACCGCCGCCGCGCGCGCCGGGTCGTGCACCAGGTTGAGCGCGGCGCGTCCGTGGGTAATGTGGTCCAGCGAAGCCGTCAGGCGGGCCAGGTTGAACGGTTCGTAGTAGGCGGCGTCGGCCGTCACGGCCAGGCCCAGATGACGGGTGCGCGTCGCGACGAAGGAGGCGGCGGTGAACGGATCGATGCGCACGCGCGGTGCGGCGCCTGCCACCCGGGGCTCGTCGTCGAGCACCAGCAGATCGAAGCCGGCGCGCTCGATTTCCCGCGCGAGGCTGCTCAGCAGCGACCCGGCGAACGCCGTCTCGCTCGAGGGCTCGGCGCCGCGATGCACGTAGGCCAGCAGCAGGCCGCCGGCGCGCGAAAGGGGTGCGGATGTGGAGGACATGAGGGTACCGAGGGTGAAGGTCAGCGCGCCGTGGCCAGCGCGCGCAGGGGGACGCGGGCCGGCGAAGCGCCCGCGTCCATCGCATGCAGGGCGTCGTAGATCGACGCCTCCAGCTTCAGCAGCGCCAGGTCGCCGCGCCGGCGCGGTCGCGGGACGGCCACGCGGAAGGTGTCGTGGATCCGACCGGGCCGAGGCGACAGCAACACGATGCGGTTGGCCAGGAACACGGCCTCGCCCACGTCGTGCGTGACGAACACCACGGTGCGCCGGTGCGCCTGCCAGATGCGCACCAGGTCCTCCTGCAGCCTGATGCGGGTGATGTGATCCACCGCGCCGAAGGGCTCGTCCATCAGCAGCACGCTGGGCTCGTTGGCCAGCGCGCGGGCGATGCCGGCCCGCTGGCGCATGCCGCCCGACAGCTGGTGCGGATATTTGTCGCCGAAGCCGGCCAGGCCCACCAGCTCCAGGTAGGCATCGGCGGTCCGGCGCCGCAGCGCCTTGTCGCGCCCCCGGATCTCCAGGCCCAGCTGGACGTTGCGCGCCACCGTGCGCCACGGCATCAGCGAGGCGTCCTGGAACACCACGCCCACCGAGGGAAACGGCCCGGCAATGGGCCGGCCGTCGAACAGGGCCTGCCCGGTGGTGGGACGCTGGAGGCCGGCCAGGATCTCCAGCAGGGTGCTCTTGCCGCACCCGCTGGGACCCAACAGCACGACGAACTCCCCCTCGTCTATCTCGAGGTCGATATCGGCCAGGGCATGCACGGGCCGGGTGCCGCCATAGACCTGGTTCAGCTTGCGGATCGAGAAGATGGACACGGGGCGACTCCTTGCGATCAGCCTTTCAGGGCCGCCGATTTATCGGGATACTGGAACGGCTTGATGTATTCCCGGGGAACGAAGCGCAGGTCGATGTACTTCTTCGCGTCATATGGCGCCTTCTGGTTCTGCTGCTCGATCTCGATGCGCTGCGTATCCTGGATGGCGACCGGATCGACGTCGGGGTTGTTGTCCCAGACGTCGTCTTCCTGCCGTAGCGCCAGTTCGACGGCGCGCGGATTGAGCTTGAGCCGCGCCTGCAGCCACGGCAGGTACTCCGGGTAGTTCGCCTTGGCGTAGGTGTAGGACTTGAAATAGGCCCGCAGTCCGCGGCGCAGCAGGTCGGGATCGTTCGCGATCAAGCGGTCGCCCGCGATCAGCACGCCGGTGTGATAGGTTGGCAGGTAGTCCCAGCCCCGGGCCAGCGTGCGGCTGGTCTTCTCCAGTTCGCCCAGCGCCGCGAAGGGCTGGTGGATGATGGTCGCATCGACCTGGCCGGAAATCAGCGTGCCGTAGGCCTGCTGGGTCGAGCCATTGCCGAACAGCGTCACGTCGCGGCGCGGATCGAGACCGTTGCGAACCAGTATCGTGCGCAGCACCGTATCCAGGTTCGAACCCGCGTGGGCGTTGCCCACGGTCTTGCCCTTCAGGCCGGCAATGTCCTGGATGCCCGGACGCGCGATCAGGAAGTACGGTCCCTTGCTGCGAAAGCCCGACGACACGATCTTGATCGGCGCTCCCAGGGCGGCGGCGCGCAGGTAGACGCTGGTCGGCCCGAACGCGAACGACAGCTCGCCGGTGGCGACACCGGTCACGGCATCCTGTACGTCCACGAACTCCACCTCCAGGCCTTCTTCGCGGAAGAAGCCCTTCTGGACGCCGAAGGCGATGGGCTGCTGGGTATAGCTGTTGGTGGCAACCAGCTTGAGCTTCTTCGTCGCGGCGCCCTGCGCGGACGACAGGCCGGGAACGGAGGCGGAAAGAGCCGCCAGGGCGGCAAGGCGCGACAGCGTGTCGCGTCGGTTCTTGTTCATGATGGAATCCACAGGAAATCGAAACAGGAAAATGACTGCGCGGCGATCACGCATGCTTCCAGCGGAGCAACACCCGTTTCTCCAGTTGCTCGACCGCGAAGATGATGAGCAGCGCGAACACGGTGATGGTGGCCACCAGCGCGAAGACGGCGGCGGTGTCGTAGACGCCGGTGGCCCGGTTCAGCAGATTGCCGATGCCGGCCTTGGACGCGACGATCTCGGCCAGCAGCGCGGCCACCACGCACATCACCGCCTCGACACGCACCGCCGCCATGATCGAGGGGATGGCCGACGGCAGGACCACCTTGAAGATGCGCTGCGCGGGCGTCGCACCCAGCACCTGCGCTACCTTCAGATGGTTCTCCTGCACCTGGCGGATACCCGCGATCGTGTTGAACACGAAAATGAAATAGCCGAACAGGAAAACGATGAAGACCTTGTGCGCATAGCCGATGCCCAGGTACAGCGTAAGCAGCGGAATGATCGCGACCTTGGGGACGGCCATCAGCGCGACCAGGAACGGATTCAGGAAACGGTGGACCGCCGGCAGCAGGCCCATCACCACCCCGGTCGAGACGCCGGCCACGAACGCGATGGCCACGCCCAGCAGCGCCTCGGACAAGGTCACCAGCAGGTGGCGCAGCAGGCCGTCCTGCGTCACCAGGCGGGGAAAGGCTTCCAGGACCTGCGTGGGCGATGCCAGGTAGATGGGCTTGACCGCGCCGCTGTCCACCAGGAACTGGATGGAGAACAGGACGGCGGCCAGCAGCAGGACCTGTCCGGCCACGATCAGCAGCGCGGCGGGCACGCGTTTGCGCGGCCGGGGTTCGCGGGCCGCCAGGGAAGGGGCGGGTACGGCATGAAGATGCGTTGGAAGGCTGGACATGGCGGCACGGCGGCGGGACATCGGAGGGCCACTCTATGCCGCCGCCGGCCGGCGCCGAAGGAATTTGTCCGCATATGCAATGCCGTAAATCGCATTTCCCCCGCGCCACCCCGGTTGCTAGATTGCCGGTTTCGGCACTCTTCGCCCGTGGGATCATTCATGCGCTACATCGATCTGGGAACCACCGGCCTGCGCGTATCGCGGCTGGCATTCGGCGCCTCCAGCTACGGCTCCAGGGACTGGATGCCCTGGGCCCTGTCCGAGGACGACGCCCAGCCCCACTACCGCGCGGCGTTCGAGCACGGCTTCAACCTGTTCGACACCGCCGAGTCCTATTCCAGCGGCCTGAGCGAGGAAATCCTGGGCCGCGCCATCAAGCGCTACGGCACGGGCCGCGACCAGGTCGTCATCGCCACCAAGGTGGGCCTGGCCAAGGGCGAAGGCATCAGCCACGGCCTGTCGCGCAAGCGCATCCGCCACGCCATCGACGACAGCCTGCGGCGCCTGGGCACGGACTACGTCGACCTCTACCAGATCCACCGGCTCGATCCCCACACGCCGCTGGAGGAAGTGATGCTGGCGCTGGACGACGTGGTGCGCGCAGGCAAGGCGCTCTACATCGGCGCCAGCAGCATGCACGCCTGGCAGTTCGCGACCTTGCAGCAACTGGCCGGGCGCGACGGATTGACGCGGTTCTCGACCATGCAGAACAAGTACAACCTGCTGTATCGGGAAGAAGAGCGCGAGACCTTGCCGCTGTGCCTGCACCAGAACGTGGCGGTGCTGCCCTACAGTCCGCTGGCGCGCGGCCTGCTGGCGGGCAGCCGCAGGCACGACACCGAACGGTCGCGCGTGGTGCGCGACTTCGCGCGGCCCGAGGACGAACAGGTGGTGGACCGCGTCATCCAGGTCGCCGCCGAGCGCGGCGTCAAGCCGGCGCAGATCGCGCTGGCCTGGCTGCTGCACAATCCGGCGGTGACCGCGCCCATCGTCGGCGCCACGCGCGCGGGCCACCTGGACGATGCCGTGGCGGCGCTGGACATCGCGCTCGACGCCCAGGAACTGGAACGGCTGGAAGCGCCATACCTGCCGCAGCAGGTACAGCTGGATCGGAACGTCGCGCCCACGCCGGGCCAGACGGCATCGCCCGATGTGCTGCGGCTGTTCCGCCGCTAGCCGATCCGGCGGCGGTGCGCGGCACGCCGCTTGCTGCGGGACGTGCTTTCAGGAGACCTCCCATGAAAGACCGCTCGTCCCACACGCCCGCCAAGCCCTCCACTGTCATACGCCAACGGCCGACCGATCCCAACTGGCTCGGCGTCGGTTCCGAAGGAGAAGGACGCCCGCGCGAGCCGGTCGAGCCGCAGACCGGCTCGGAACCCGCCGACGTCGGCCGGAAGATGCCGGGGGAGGTCCCGTCCGCACCGGGCAAGCCGCCGTCGCGTCGGGGTCGCGATCCCGACCTGGCCTGAAGCCTCGTCAGTCTTCCTCGTCTTTCCCGCCGCGCCGCTCGTTGCCCGCCGCGCCGTCGCTGCGCACCTCCACGTCGGCCCCCTGCTGGCCGCGTTGTGCCGGGGTGAAATCGTCGGACCCGGGCAGCGTCCCGGTCCTGGCCTCCGTGCTGGCTTGTGCCGTCCCCTGGTCGAATTCCGTCGTCGCCCCTTCGGGACCAGGCGGATGATCCATGTCCGGACGCTGCGCGTCCTCGGACGAGACATGTTTCGGGCGCGGCGCGCCGGCATTGGGATCGGGAGGGGTTTTCATGGTCGGCTCCTGCTTGGATGGCGTCCGGGCAGCAGCATTCGTGCCCGCCATGATGGGCCGCCTTGCTCATCTGTAGCAAAATAGCGTCCATGCGGCCGCGCGCCGCGCCTCTCGAACACCCGGATTTCCCCATGCCCGTCATCACCTGCATCGAAGACCTGCGTCAGCTCGCCCGAAAGCGCGTCCCGCGCGCCTTCTACGACTATGCCGATAGCGGTTCCTACACCGAGTGCACCTACCGAGCCAATGCCGACGACCTGGCTGCCATCAAGCTGCGCCAGCGCGTCGCGGTCAACGTCGACAACCGCTCCACCCGCAGCACCCTGCTCGGCCAGGAGGTCAGCATGCCGGTGGCTATCGCCCCGACCGGGCTCGCGGGCATGCAATGGGCCGACGGGGAAATCCTGGGCGCGCAGGCCGCCGAACAGTTCGGCATTCCGTTCACGCTGTCCACGATGAGCATCTGCTCGATCGAGGACGTGGCCGCCGCCACCACGCAGCCCTTCTGGTTCCAGCTCTACGTGATGCGCGACCGCGAGTTCATCGCCGACCTGATCCAGCGCGCCAAGGCGGCCCGGTGCTCGGCCCTGGTGCTGACCCTGGACCTGCAGATACTCGGCCAGCGCCACAAGGACCTGAAGAACGGCATGACGGTGCCGCTGCGCCCCACGCTGGCCAACCTGCTGGACCTGGCCAGCAAGCCCGCCTGGGCGCTGCGCATGCTGGGCGCCCGGCGCAAGACCTTCGGCAACCTGGCCGGCCACGTCAAGGACGCCAACGGCATCAACAGCCTGGCCCGCTGGACCGCCCGCCAGTTCGACCCCACCCTGTCCTGGAAGGACGTGGAGTGGATCAAGCAGCAATGGGGCGGCAAGCTCATCATGAAAGGCATCCTGGACCCCGAGGATGCGCGCATCGCCGCCTCGTGCGGCGCGGATGCCATCGTGGTCAGCAACCACGGCGGCCGCCAGCTCGACGGCGCGCTGTCGTCCATTGCCGCGCTGCCGGCGATCGTCGAGGCGGTCGGCGACCGCACCGAGGTCCTGTTCGACGGCGGCGTGCGCAGCGGGCAGGACGTGCTCAAGGCCCTGGCCCTGGGCGCGCGCGGGGCGATGATAGGCCGCGCCTTCCTGTACGGACTGGGCGCCATGGGGCGTCCGGGCGTCGATGCCGCGCTTGGTATCATCCAGCGCGAACTGGACGTCAGCATGGCCCTGACCGGCACGCGCACCATAGACGAGATCGGCCCCAACATCCTGATCCGCCCCTGACGAGACCCCTCCCCCACCCACCCGTCCTGGAGAATCCCATGAAGGTCCTGTTGCCCGGCCTGGCGGCCGCCCTGCTCCTGGTGTCCGGCTGCGCCACCACCGAGGAAACCAATTCGGCCATACGGGCGCGCTGGATAGGCCAGTCCACCGACGCATTCTTTTCCCAATACGGTCCGCCGCAGCGCTCGTACAAACTCAACGACGGCAGCTCGGTCTACAACTGGCGGGGCGGCGAGAAAAGCATCCAGTACGCCGCGCAGTACCGCGACGTGCCGCGCGACAAGGATTCCAAGAAGACCGACCGCGTGATGGTTTCGCCGGCCCGTACCGAAGAGCTGTTCTGCGAACTGCAGATCAACGCCAGCGCCAATGGCAGCATCACCGCCATCCAGACCACGCGCGAATCGTCGGGCGCCGGGTTCAGCTTCTCGCGCTGCGCCGAACTGTTCGACAAGCGCTAGTCGCGGCGCCCCGGCCTCAGAGCACCGGCGCGAACAGCCGCGCCACATGCATGACGACGCGCGGCAGCAGGGGCACGGCATCCCATTC
Source organism: Pigmentiphaga sp. H8 (assembly GCF_003854895.1). Classification (NCBI taxonomy): domain Bacteria; kingdom Pseudomonadati; phylum Pseudomonadota; class Betaproteobacteria; order Burkholderiales; family Alcaligenaceae; genus Pigmentiphaga; species Pigmentiphaga sp. H8. The sequence goes on from NZ_CP033966.1 coordinate 5,534,660, forward strand.
GCCCTGCCCCACCTCCTTGGCCTGCGCGAAATCGGCCAGCAGCATGGCTTGCGCCTGGGCCGCGAAAGCAGGGCTGACGGTCAGCACGCTCAGTTCGAAGTTGAGCCGGAATGAGCGGTTGTCCAGGTTGGCGCTGCCCACCGCCACCGTGTCGTCGTCGATCAGCATGACCTTCTGGTGCAGGAACCCCGGCTGGTAGCGGTAGATCCGCACACCGGCGCGCACCGCCTCGTAGGTGTGGAACAGCGACGCCTGATAGACCATGAAGTGATCGGGCCGGCACGGCAGCAGTACCCGCACGTCCACGCCGCGCAGCACCGCCAGCCGCAGCGCCGACTGCACGGCCGAATCGGGCACGAAGTAAGGCGAGGTCAGCCAGATGCGCCGCCGCGCCGCCTGGATGGCCTGGGCCATGAACAGCGAGCCGGTTTCCTGGTGGTCGGCCGGACCGCTGGCGATGGTCAGGCAGGTCATGTCGCCGGGCGCTTCCTCGGGCATGGCCAGTTCGGGCAGGGTCTGCGTGACCCAGTACCAGTCTTCGCTGAACGTGCGCTGGATCTGCGCCACGATGGGTCCGGCCAGGCGGATGTGGGTGTCCCGCCACGGCGACAGCCGCGCATTGCCGCCCAGGTAGTCCTCGCCCACGTTGTGGCCGCCGACGAAGGCCACCTGCCCGTCGACCACGACGATCTTGCGGTGGTTGCGGAAATTCAGCTGGAAGCGGTTGCTGACACGGCGCACCGAGAACGCGTGGATCTGCACCCCGCCCGCACGCAGCGACTCGACGTAGCGGCGCGCCAGCGCGTGGCTGCCGATGCCGTCGTACAGGAAATGGACCTTGACGCCGGCGGCGGCGCGTTCAAGCAGGCGCCGGTGCAGCTCGCGCCCCAGCGGATCGTCGCGCACGATGAAGAACTGCACCAGGACGTAGCGCCGCGCCCGGTCGATGGCCTCGAAGATCGCATCGAAGGTCTGCTGGCCGTTCTCCAGCAGGCCGACCTGGTTGCCGACCAGGAAGCGGCGCCCCATCAATCGGTCCAGCGCCAGGAAGCGCCGCAGCGCCGGCTCCGTCGCGGCGTCGCGGCGCGCGGCCACGGTCAGTTGCGACTGGTTGACGTCGGCCTCGGTGCGCGCGCGGGCCCGCGCGCTGTTGAAGCGGTGTTCGTCCACGTAGCCGGCGAAGCGGCTGCGGCCCAGGAACAGATAGGGAATCAGCGTCAGGTAAGGGACGGAAACCAGCGCCACGGCCCAGGCCACCGCGCCCTGCGAGGTGCGGGTGTTCATGATCGCATGGCACGCGGCGATGACGCCCAGCACGTGAAGGGTGGCGACCTCCAGACCGATCGACAGCAGACTTTCCGCCATGTTGGCGACCTCCCGGTATCAGTCGTCGCGGTTCGGGTCGAGACCGGGGAACAACACTTCGGTGAAGCCGAACTTCGAGAAATCCTCGATGCGCGACGGGTACAGGCGTCCGATCAGATGGTCGCATTCATGCTGGACCACGCGTGCGTGAAAGCCGTCGGCCACGCGATCGATAGGGACGCCGGCGGGGTCGACGCCGGTATAGCGGATGGCGACGTGGCGCGGCACCGCGCCGCGCAGCCCCGGCACCGAAAGACAGCCCTCCCATCCCTCTTCCCTTTCGTCGGACAGGGGGGTGATGACGGGATTGATGAGGATGGTGCGCGGCACGGCGGGCGCATCGGGATAGCGCTCGCTGCTGTCGAAGCCGAAGATCACCACCTGCAGGTCGACGCCGATCTGCGGCGCCGCCAGCCCCACGCCGCCGGCGGCCTCCATCGTATCGAACATGTCCTGGATCAGCGCGTCGAGCGCCGGAGTGCCGGTCTCCTGAACCGGCTGGGCGACACGCAGCAGGCGTTCGTCGCCCATCTTGAGTATTTCGCGGATCATGGAACTGCCCTGGAACGGCCTTGCCGGGCCCCTTGCCCGGGTGACGCCTATCCAGATTGTGCCAGATCGGCACTGCCGCGACGCCCGCCGCCGGCCTGCCACGGCGGCGGGCGGGCACTCAGGCGTCGGCCTTGATGCCGGCCTGCCGGATCAATTGCGTGGTGGCGACCGCCTCGTCCTGGACGAAACCCGCGAACTGCGCCTGCGCCATGGGAGCGGGCTCGGCGCCCAGGGCCTCGATCCGGCCGCGTACGTCGTCGGCCCCCAGCGACCTGACCGTATCGTCGTGCAGCCGCGCGACCACGGGCCCGGGCGTGCGCGCGGGCAGGAACAGCCCCACCCAGAAGCGGTGGTCGGCATCGGCGAAACCGGCCTCGGTCGTCGTGGGCACGTCGGGCAGCACGGGCGAGCGGCGCGGCGCGCCTATGGCCAGCGGGGCCAGGCGCTTGTCGCGGATGAACGGCACCGCCACGGCCAGCGGCGCAACGAACCAGTCGAGCAGCCCGCTCATGACGTCCGTCAGGGCCTGCGGCGTGCCCTTGTAGGGCACGTGGGTGACGGTGATGCCGGTGGCGATGCGGAATTTCTCGCCGGCGATGTGCGAGGCGCTGCCGTTGCCCGAGGACCCGTACATGAACTTGCCCGGCGCGGCGCGCGCCTTGTCGACCAGGTCGCGCAGCGACCGGAAGCCCTTGTCGGGCGCCACCACGATGACGTTGGGCATGGACGCCAGCATGGTCACCGGGATGAAGTCCTTGATGGTGTCGTATTTCAGGCCCGGATACAGCGCGGCGTTGGCCACGTGGCCGGCGGAGTGGATGAGCGCGGTGTAGCCGTCGGGCTGCGCCGCGGCCACCTGCGTGGCGCCTATGGTGCCGCCCGCCCCGGGCCGGTTGTCGACGATGACGGGCTGGCCCAGCGATTGCTGCAAGCGGTCGGACAGCAGGCGCCCGATGACGTCGGTGGTGGAACCGGCGGTGAACGGGATGACCAGCCGCACCGGCCGGGCCGGATAGGCGGCCTCGGCCAGCACGCGGCCCGGCAGCACGGTGGCGGCGCCGGCCAGGGCCGCCCATTTGAACAAGTCTCGGCGTTGGGGGTTCATGTCTTGTCTCCTCTCGTATCTGTTGAAAATCATGCGTCGGTTCAGGCCGCCAGCACCAGGCGCTGGGGCGAACCGTCCAGCGTCCGGCGATAGGCCTCGACCGCGCGCTCCAGCGGCAGCACGCAAGCGTCTTCGACCGGGAAGGCGCGCAGCGCCCCCGACTCGAAATCCGGCAGCAGTTCGCGCAGGACGCCGGCGCTGCGGCTGGCGTCGAGCTTCAGGCTGTCCACGCCCAGCATCTGCAGGTTGCGCCGGTAGAAAGCCATGATGTCGAAGGGCACCACGCGTTCCGGCGACGAGATCAGGATCTGGCTGCCGCCTGTGCGCAGCGCCTCGAGCGTCGCGGCGAAGTACGGCGACCCGACGGTGTTGTAGGCGATGTCCACCCCCTGCCCGTCGGTAAGCGCCAGGATGCGCGCGGCCAGGTCGGGCCGGGTGCCGTCCAGCAGCTCGACGGGGCCGGACGCGTGGCCTTCGTAGCGGCCGGCATGGCGTTCCACGCCTATCACCGATGCGCCCAGGCGCGAGGCCAGCTGTATCGCGGCCTGGCCGACCTTGCCGTGGGCGCCCAGCACCAGCACCGTCTGTCCCGGTCCGCGCAGCCCCGCCCACCGCCATCCCTCGTGGGCGGTGACGAAGGGCACGCCGGCGGTGGCCGCCGAGGCCATGGGGATGGCGTCGGGCTTGCGCACCAGCGCCGCCACCGGCAGCACCAGGTGGCTGGCGTGGGTGCCGTCCCGGGTGATGCCCAGGTCGCCTCCGGTGCCCCAGACCTCCACGCCCAGCCACTCGCCCGGCCCGGCCACCACCCTGCCCGCGTAGTCGCGGCCGGGCGTGCGGGGCCAGACGGCGTAGGGCATCATGCCCATGGCCGCCTTCACGTCGCTGGGGTTGATGGCCGCCGCCCGGACTTCCACGATGGCGTGGCCGGGAGGCGGCGCCGACAGGGCGCCGCGGGCGATGTCCAGCGACAGCGACTCGGGCGTATCGCCGCGCGCCAGCAGGCGCAGGGCTCGGGTTTCGATCTGCATGATTGCGTTCTCCATGATGTGGGCCTTAGCGCAGCGGCGGGACCGGCATGTGCGTCTCGCCCGGTTCGAGCTTGAGTTCCACGTCCAGCCGGTAGCCGCCGGCGCCGTCGGGCATGAAATCTCTCAGCAGCGACCCCACCGCGCCGAAAGCGGCGTCCTCGTAGGCATAGGGGTCCAGGGCGTCGAAGATCTGCGTGGTCAGCACCTTGTGGCCCGGCGCCGCCGCGATGAAATGCAGGTGGGCCGGCCGCATGTGGCCGCGCCCCTGCAGGGCCAGCAGTTCGCCGCACGGACCGTCTATGGGCACGCCATAGCCCGAGGGCTTCACGCTGTCGAACCAGAAGTGCCCATCGGCGTCGGTCTCGAACACCGCGCGCAGGTTCATGTCCTCCTGGTCGGGGTCCTGGTTCTCGTACAGCCCGCTGGGAGCCGCCTGCCAGGTCTCGATCCGCGCGCCGGCCAGCGGACGTCCGTCCAGCGACACGACCCGGCCCCGCACGTGCAGCGGAACGCCGCTGGTATCCGCGCTGGCGATGCGGCTGCCGTTGGGCCGCACGGGCTGGCTGGCGCGCCAGAACGGACCGATCAGGGCCGGCTCGGTGCCGCCCGCCGCCAGCACGGCCTTGGCGTCCATCAGCAGGACCAGGGTCGCGAGCCCCAGGATGTCGGCCAGCAGGATGCCCTCGTGGCGCTTGTCGTGAGTGGCCTGGCCGACACGCACGCCGAAGTCCAGGCCCTGCTGCAGTTCGCCGTAGGTCAGCTGCACGTCGGCGGCGAAGGCGTGCAGGTGCGTGATCAGCGACGCCAGCACGGTGCGCAGGCGCGGATCGCGCGTGCCGGCGTTGGCTTCCAGCACGGCCTGCAGCAGCGCGGCCGGAGTGGCGGGAATGGTCTTGGACCGGGGCTCGCCGGCTGGCGCGGACGAGGAAAGCTGAGCCTGATCGGATGTCATGGCGGAAACCTGTGAACGAGTGGGGGCGGCCGCCCGCGGCATGCCGCGGCGGTGGCGACCGTCGTGGAAGCTGTCAGTCGACGCGGATATGGGCGGCCGCGGCCACCTCGGCCCAGCGCGGTGCCTCGTCGGCCACGCGGGCGGCCAGGGCCTCGGGCGTACTGGCGACGACCTCGAAGCCCTGGTCGGCGGCCTGCTTGCGGACGGCCGGCAGGGCCAGGATGCGGCGCACTTCGCTGCCGAACCGGCGCACCGCGGCGGCAGGCGTGCCGGCCGGCGCGAACAGCGCCTGCATGGTCTCGGAGCGATAGCCGGGATAACCGGACTCGGCCACCGTGGGCACGGCGGGCAGGTCCGGCCAGCGCGCCTCGCCGCCGACAGCGAGCGCGCGCAGGGTACCCGCCGCCAGGTGGCCGCGCGCGGCCGGCAGCGCGGTCAGCGCGCACTGCACTTCGCCGCTCAGGGCCGCCTGCACGGCCGGCGCGGCGCCCCGATAGGGCACGTGCGTCAGCGTGACGCCCGCGCGCCGCCAGAGCAGCTCGCCGCCCAGGTGCACGCTGTTGCCGTTGCCCGGGCTGGAGTAGTTCAGCGCGCCGGGCTGCCGGCGGGCCGCTTCGATCAGGTCGGCCAGGGTGCGCAGGCTGCTGGACGCGTTGACCACGATCACGTCGGGCGAGGTCACGGCCAGACAGACCGGCGTGAACTGCCGCACCGGATCGTAGGGTGGCTTGTCCGGCGCCACGGCGGGGTTGGTCAGGAAGGCCGAGGACACGAACAGCAGCGTATGCCCGTCGGGCGCGGCATTGGCGACCGCGGCGATGCCGATGTTGCCATTGGCACCCGAGCGGTTGTCCACCACCACCGGCTTGCCCAGCGATTGCGACAGATGCTGGGCCACCAGGCGCGCGACGATGTCCGAGGTCCCCCCCGGCGCGAACGGCACGACGATGCGGACGGCGCTGCGCGGCGCCCATTCCGTCTCGGCCGCGCGGGCCGCCAGCGGCACGCCCAGCGCCGCCCCGCCCGCCGCGATCAGGCCCACGGCCCGGCGTCGGCCGGGATCGGCAAGCCCCGGGTCTTCATTGCGCATTCTGGTCTGCATGGCTGTCTCCTTGCCCTCGAAGCGTGATCCGCGTCAGGCCGACGTCTTCAGGTAGCCCGTGGTGTCGTATTCGAGCCCCGTTCCCTCGGCCGCCTTCAGCACGTCGGGATGCCAGGCGATGCGGCCGACCTCTTCGTCGTTGCCGCCCACCACAGAGTAGATCACCAGATCGTGGTCATTGGGGTTGCGGAAACCGCGCATCACGCCCACCGGCATGGAAATGCAGTCCCACTGGTTCAGCTCCACCGAGTGTTCGCCTTTGTCGCCCCAATACACGATCATGCGGCCGTTCAGGGGGAAGAACACCTCTTCGGTCTTGTGCGAGTGCAGGCTGGCGCCTTGCCCCACCGGCACCTCGATCAGCGTGACGCCGAACCGGTGGCTGCCGTGGATGGCCGGCTGCACCCCCTTGTTCTCGAGCACGCCGCGGTTGATCAGCTTGTAGAGGCGCTTGGTCATGCCGGGCAGCCGGCTTTCGATGAAGGTTTCGCCGTACGGCTTGACCTTGCCCCAGCGCGCGATCCGCGTCGATTCCATTTCTTCCGGAGTGATGTCCATGTCGATTCCTTTATGCGATCGATGTTCGTGGAAGGAAAACAGAGCTATTTCGTTCTGTAGGAAGCACTCTATGGACACCTTTCCCATGCGTCCATTACCATTTTTCGACCATCCTGATAACAAAATGATATGAAGCTCGACACCCCGGGAGAGCCCGCATGGACCTGAGACAACTCCGGTATTTCGTGGTGCTGGCCACGCAGCAGCACTACGGCCGGGCATCCAGCATCCTGCACGTGGCGCAGCCGGCGCTCAGCCGCCAGATCAAGCTGCTGGAAGACGAACTGGGGGTGCAATTGTTCGAACGCCATCCGCGCGGGGCGGCGCCCACCGCCGAGGCGCTGTTCCTGCTGGAACGCGCCTCCTTCCTGCTGCGCTACGCCGAACAGGTCAAACAGGACCTGATCGCGCGCCAGCGCGATCCGCGCGGACCGGTGGCGATCGGCCTGTCGCCCGCGCTGGCCCTGCTGCTGGCGGCGCCGCTCACCCAAGCCATGCGGGCCCGCTATCCGGACGTGCGGCTGCGCATCATCGAAGGGTTCTCGCAATCGCTGCACGACATGCTGGGCCAGGGCTCGGTGGACGTCGCGATCCTGAACGGTCCCATGCAGCTCGCCAACCTGCATGCCACGCCGCTGATGACCGAGGCGCTCTGTCTGATCGGACCGGCCAACGATGCGCGCCTGCGCGGCAAGAGCCTGCCGCTCCAGCGCCTGGCGGGCGTGCCGCTGGTGATGACGGGCGTCCCCAAGTCGGGAGTCCGCCTGGAACTGGAAGCCGCCGCCGCGCACGCGGGCGTCGAGCTGGAAAGCGTGGTGGAGGTGGAGACCATCACGGTCGCCTCGCGGCTGGTCCGCGAAGGCCTGGGCATGACCGTGCACTTCGCCGCCGTCGTGAAGTCCGAGATCGATGCGGGCCAGCTTGCCGCGATCCCGGTCGAGGGGTTGCGGCTGCGCCGCATCCTGGCCCGCGCGGCGGACCGCCCGCCCTCGCGCGCCACGGAGGTGCTGATCGCCTCCCTGCAGCAGGTCATCGCCGACCAGGTGCGCGCGGGGAACTGGCCCCACGCCCGGCTGGAGTTCTAGGCGGGCACGCCGGCCTTACCGGCCCGCCAGTTCATCCGCGACGATATCCATGAACAGCTGAGTCGCCGCCGACGCATGATCGCGCCGGCGCACGGCAGCGACCGTGGACCGGGGCGAATCGGCCAGGGGCCGGAACACCACGTCCTGGGCCGCCACGTGGCGCATGGATTCGGGAACCAGGGCGATCCCCATCCCCACGCCGACCAGTCCCACCGCCGTATTCGCATTCGCCGATATGTTCAGGACCCGAGCCTCGAACCCCGCCTTGCGGCACAGCGCGGTCACCGACTGGAAAAGCCCGACCGGCCGCCGGCTCGCGTTGACGAAGGTCTGCCCCTCCAGGTCCCCCAGCCGGAGGCGGTGCCGCCCCGCCAGCGCGTGGCCCCGCGGCAGCGCCACGACCAGCGCTTCGTCGTAGAGCGGCGCGGCCTCGAGCTCGGCATGGGAAACCGGCAGGCGCATCACCGCCACGTCGACCAGGCCGCGCATCAACTCGTCGATCTGGGCGTCATTGGGCGTTTCCTGCAATCGCACGGAGATAGAGGGATAGCGGGCGGTGAACGTCCGGATGATCTTCGGCAACGTTCCCCGGCAGGTCGTGAAGCTGCACGCGACGACCAGATTGCCCTGTTCGCCGTCGCCGATGCGGCGGGCCTGCTCGGAAATCTCCGGCAGGCGGCGCAGCCAGGGCACGACCTGCTCGTACAAATCCCTGCCCGCGTTCGTCAGCACGACAGATCGCTTGGTGCGCACGAACAGCCGCGCGCCGATCATGGCCTCCAGCATCTTGATCTGCTGGCTTAGCGGAGGCTGCGACATGTTCAGGCGCGCGGCGGCGCGGCTGAAATGCAGCTCCTCCGCGACGACGACGAAATACCGCAGATGCCGTAGCTCGATCATGCCCGGAAACCCCTCCTCCAGAGGACGCCTACCGGTACCGGTTCAGGCAAGCGCGGCAAGTCTCCCGCGCCAGGCGGGCTCGATCTCGGGATTTTTGCACACCGTGGGCAGATCGCCGCGCAGCACGCTCGTGATGTTGTCGACGGCGACCCGCAGCACGGAGTCCATGCTTTGGCGCGTATGGCCGACCACGTGCGGCGTCAGGATGACGTTGGGAAGGCCGCGCAACGGACTGTCCTGCGGCAGGGGTTCGACCGCGAAGGTGTCCAGCGCCGCGCCCGCGATCTCTCCAGCCCGCAGTGCCCGCGCCAGCGCCTCCTCGTCCAGCGCATCGCCGCGCGCCACGTTCACCAGGTAGGCCGTCGGCTTCATCAGCGCGATCTGGCGGGCGCCGATCAATCCCCGGTTGTCGGGACGCACCGCGACGAACACACCGACCAGGTCGGATTCGCGCATCACGGTGTCCAGGTCGGTCAGCCGCACGCCATCGGGAATCTGGCTGCGATCCGCGCGGGGGCTGTAGGCCACTATCCGGGCGCCGAACGCCTGCAGGCGCTCCATCACCGCACGGCCGATACGCCCCAGGCCGACCAGGCCTATGGTCGCGCCGCACATCATGCTCGCATGGGCCTTGCCATCGTAGGGCCGCGGCCGCCAGCCGGACATCCAGGACTCCGACCGGCGCAGGCCGTACAGCAGGTTCAGCATCAGCATGATCGAGGCCTCGGCCATGCTGGTGATGTGTTCGGGCGCGCCGCCATGGCCGACGATGATGCCCAGGTCGGCGGCGGCCTGCAGGTCCACGGTTTCCAGGCCTATGGTGGCGTTGACCACCGCCCTCAGGCGAACGGCCTGCGCCAGGGTCTGGCGGTTGCACTGCCAGCGGGAGCTGAATACCGCGATGTCGGCATGCTCCAGGCCCACGCCGGCCGGCGTGGGCACGACCACGCCGGGAGTATTGGCCGGCCCGCGGGCCACCTCGATCCCGCGTCCGCGCAACTGGGCCGCAAGCCTGTCCAGCAGTTCCTCCATCGTATGATCGCGCACGATGAAGACCGTGGGCCGGCGGGAAGCCGGCAGCGCCCGCGCCGCTTCAATGGCCATCATGCCCGGGCCCGAAGTACATGCCCGACAGCACCGGTTCGACGTGGCCGTTCTGCGCGGAGTTGCCGTCCATCTGTCTGCCATCCGCGCCTATGCGCGCAAACATGTCGCCGCCCTGCTGCGCCGAGCAGCCTATGCGCAGCATGACCAGCGGTTCGCCTTCCGAGGCGCGGAAGCGGTAGAAGGTGCCGCGCGGCAACATCACGCCGTGCAGCGGCCCGAAGGTCCGCACCTCGCCGCCGGGCCCGTAGAAATTGACCTCGCCCTTCAATACGATGAATACGTGGTCCTCGGTCGTATGCGCGTGCAGGGTGTTCTCGCCGCATGCCTCGTAGCACTTCAGGATCACCGTAAGATTGGGCGTGGCGGCCAGCGCGGTGTCCGTCCGGCCCGTGGCCGGCAGCGGTCCCGAGACCTCGAAGAACGAGGGTTTCCCTTCCTGGTAAAGCGCGTGGAACGCATCCACGTAGTCCTGGATCGAATTGAGCAGATGCTTGGGGCCCGTGTCACCGGGCTGGACGGCTGCCGTCATGGCGAATCTCCGGTTTTGCGGCGGCGCCCATGCGCCGCATGAAAGAAGCGATGCGGTCAATCGGCGCTGATGCGCGCTTCGGCGATGACCCGGGACCAAAGCCGGCGCTCGGTCGCGATGCGCCGGTCGAGCGCCTCGGGCGTGCCGGGCGCGGCGTCGATCCCCTGTTCGGCCAGCTTGGTTACCAGATCGGGATCGGCCATCACGGTCCGCAGATCGCGGTTGATCCGGGCCACCACGGCATCGGGCGTGCCGGCCGGAGCAAGCAGTCCGATCCAGGGCTCGCTGACATAGCCCTTCACACCCGCCTCGTCCATGGTCGGCACACCGGGAAGCAGCGCGGTGCGCGCGGAACCCGTGACCGCCAGGGGCTTGAGCTTGCCGGCCTTGACCTGGGGCAGGACAGCCGTGGCCGCGCCGAAATAGAGATCGACCTGGCCGGACAACAAGCCGACCACGGCCGGCGCGCCGCCCTTGTAGGGAATGTGGGTCAAGGGGACGCCCGCCATCGAGCGGAACAGTTCGCCGGCCAGGTGCTGGACGCTGCCCACGCCGGACGAGGCATAAGAGAGCCCGCCCGGCCGGGACTTCGCCAACGCCACGAGTTCGGAAACCGATCCGGCGTCGATGCCGGGGCCGGCCACCAGGGCGAAGGGCGTGGTCCCGATCAACGCCACCGACCGGAACGCTTTCTCGGCGTCGAACGGCATCGACTTGTACATCGCCGGGTTCATGGTCTGCAGATTGTTCGGCGCGACCAGCAAGGTATAGCCGTCAGGCGCGGCCTTGGCCACGGCATCGGCGCCTATCATCGCCGCGGCGCCGGGCTTGTTCTCGACCACGATGGGTACGCCCCAGACGGGACCGAGCCGCTCGGCCAGCAGGCGGGCGGCAACGTCGCCGCTGCCCGCCGGGGGAAACGGCACCACCAGCTTCACCATGCGGGCAGGGTAGGTCTGCGCCGCGGCGGCAAATCCGGTACAGGCCATCGAAGCAATGGCCCACGTGAATACGGGCAGCAGACGGAATCGCAACGCAGGCATCGTTCACCTCTCGGCAAGGCCCCGGGGAACACGGAGCTTCATGCCCCCGAGGGAGAGGAAATTCTGGATGCGGGGCGACGGTGTGTCTAATACAAATTCGCGGCGCAAATCCAATGCCGCAGGTATTACTGCGGCACCTGCCCGCGGCGTGCCGTTACTTCAATTCCTGCCCGAGCACGCCCTGCGCCGACGGCCGGCTGCTGACGCGCTTGTGCCATTGCGCCAGCAGCGGCGTGGCCGGGCGCTCGATGGGCAGCAGGAACCAGCGGTCGATGGCGCAGCCGACGGCGATGTCGCCGATGGTGAAGCGGTCGCCCGCCAGGTACTGGCGGCCGTCGGACAGGAATTTCTCCAGCAGCAGGATCAGCTTGTTGCCGCGCGCCACGGACTCGGCGATGGCCTGAGGATTGCGCTTGTCTTCCGGCGTGCGGATCAGGCCGATGAAGGCCGGTCCCATGGCGGGTCCGAACTCGGTGGCCTGCCAGTCCAGCCAGCGGTCGCTCAGACCGCGCTCGCGCGGATCGGTGGGCCACAGCGTGCCGGCGCCGTACTGGGCGGCCAGGTAGCGCACGATGGAATTCGATTCCCACAGGATGTAGCCGTTGTCGTCCAGCGTGGGGATCTTGCTGTTGGGGTTCAGGGCCACGTACTCGGGCTTGTCCAGCCCGCCGTAGGGACCGCCCACGTCGATGCGGTCGAACTGCAGGCCCAGTTCGCGCGCGGCCCACACCGCCTTGGAAACGTTGATGGAAGTCAGGCGGCCCCAGATGGTCATCATGGTGGAAATCTCCGTGTACGGGTGCAAGGATTCGAACGAGGAAAGAACGCTAGGCCGGCGAACCCGGATCCGTGGCCGGGCGCAGAGCCGCCTCGGCCACGGCATCCAGCACGCCGGGTAGTTCGGACAATACCGGCAGCGACGCGAACCGCAGCGCGGGATGCGCCGCACGCGCCTCGTCCAGCAGGCGCGCCAGGTCACGCGTCACGTGCGCGCCCGCCGCCCAGAATACCGGCAGGACGGCGATCTCGGCCACTCCCCGGCCGGCCAGGACAGCGATGGCCTCGGGCAGGGTGGGCGGCATCAATTCCAGGAAGGCGATCTCGACCGGCGTGCCGGGATCGCGCGCGCGCAGCGCCTGGGCCAGCCCGTCCATGGGCCGGGCCCATTGCGGATCGCGCGAGCCGTGCGCGAACAGGACGATGCCCCGGCGCGGCGTCATGCGGCCCGCCCCATGCGCGCCGCGGCATCGACGATGGCGTCGCGCTGGGCCGCGATGGCGGCCGGCAGCGGCGCCTGTCCCTGCTGGATCGCCCGCACCCAGGCCGCCGTGGGGGCCGCCTCGCGCGCGGGCAGGGCCGGCAGCTCGGCCTCGGCGCGCTCGGCGCCTTCCACGACAGTGGTCTCGGCGCCATCCAGCCAGCTTGCGATGCGCTGCGCGCGGCGGGTATTGGCGACCGCCTCGCCCTCGGTGGCGCGCATCAGCAACGCCGCCTCGCGCCGCAGCGCGAACAGCTCGGCCAGCATGGCGCCGAATTCGGGATGGGTATAGGCGGACAGCAGCAGGCTGGGGCCTTGCACCGGGCGCAGCAGCTTGGCCAGCGTGTGCGCGACGTTGCGCACGCCCAGGATGCGGCGCAGGCCCACGACCCGGGCCAGCCCCGGACTGGCGACGGCCAGCGGCAGATAGGCCAGCCCGCGGTCGCTCAGCGCCCGCGAGGCGGCCGCGGCATCGGGCGAGGCCCCGATGCCGAGTTGCTCCAGGATGTCGATGGTGGGCACCCGCGCGGCATTCGAACCCGCGCCCGGCCGGGCCGGATCGGAGGCCTGCCCGTGCAGCAACACCGGCAGGCCGGCCTGCGCCACGCTCCAGGCCAGCAGCGGCACGAGATTGGGCGCATGGCGCGAGCCGTTGTAGGTGGGCAGGACCACCACGGGCCGGCCGGCCGGCGCCTGGACGCGCGCCATCCGCGCCTCGGCCGCGTCCAGGAAACCGGCCACCTCGGACACGGACTCGCCCTTCATGCGCAGGGCCAGCAGCACCGCGCCCAGCTCCAGTTCGGAGACCCGGCCATCCAGGATGGCGCCCATCAATGCGCCGGCCTGCTCGCGCGCCAGTGCGCGCGAACCGTCCTTGCCGCGGCCGATCTCGCGGATCAGCGGCGCGCATGCATAGGGTTCGGTCATGGGTGCTCCATTACACGCGCTTCATCAGGTCGTTGATGCGTTCGGCGGCTCGGCACAGCAGCGGCAACAGTTCGTCCTGCATCTGCCGCGCGGTCACGAGGTGCGCCTGGCCGCTCAGGTTCAGGGCGGCCACGGTGCGGCCGCTGCGATCGCGGATGGGCGCGGCGATGGCGACCAGTCCGGTCTCGAGCTCGCGATCCACCAGCGACCAGCCCTGCTCGCGCACCTTCAGGATGGCGGCCTTGAGCTGCGCCGGGTCGGTCACCGTCAACGGCGTATGGGCCCGCAGGTCGGACCTGGCCAGCGCCGCGTCGATCTCGGCGTCGGCCAGGCCGGCCAGCAGCACGCGCCCCATGGCCGAGCAGTAGGCGGGCAGGCGGCTGCCTATCCCGAGGTTGATGGACATGATGCGCCCGGTCGGGATGCGCAGCACGTAGACGATGTCGGTCCCGTCCAGCACGGTGGCCGAGCAGGACTGGTGCGCCTCGTTGGTCAGTTGCTCCATGATGGGCTCGGCCAGGTCCCAGAACGGCATGGAGGTCAGGTAGGCGAAGCCCAGTTCCAGGATGCGGGGCGTGAGCCGGAACTGCCGGCCTTCCGTGGCCACGTAGCCCAGTTGCACCAGCGTCAGCAGGATGCGGCGCGCGCCCGCCCGCGTCAGCCCGGCGGCCTCGGCCACCTCGGTCAGGGTCATGGCGGGCCGTTCGGCGTTGAAGGCCCGGATGACGGCCAATCCGCGCGCGAAGGACTGCACGTAGGCATCGCTGGGCTTGACCGCGTCGCCCTCGGCGCCCGCGGACGCGCGGGCGGCCCCAGGGCTGCCCGCGCCGATGCCGGCCGGCTTGCCGCCGGCCGATGGGTGTTGCGTCATGCAGCCCTGGCGATCAGATCAGTTCGAAAGCCATGGCCGTGGCTTCGCCGCCGCCTATGCACAGCGAGGCCACGCCGCGCTTGGCATTGCGCTGGCGCATCGCCCCCAGCAGGGTGGCGATCAGCCGCGCGCCGCTGGCGCCGATGGGGTGGCCCAGAGCGGTGGCGCCGCCGTGCACGTTGACCTTCTCGTGCGGCAGCTTGTGCTCGGCCATCGCGGCCATGGTCACCACGGCGAAGGCTTCGTTGATCTCGTACAGGTCGACGTCGCCCGGCTTCCAGCCGGTCTTGGCGAACAGCGTGGCCAGCGCGCCCACGGGTGCGGTGGTGAACCATTGCGGCTCCTGCGAATGCTGCGCATGGGCAACCACGCGGGCCAGCGGCGCGACGCCCAGCTTTTCGGCGGTGGAGGCACGCATCAGCACCAGGGCGGCGGCGCCGTCCGAGATCGACGAGGAGTTGGCGGCGGTGACGGTGCCATCCTTCTTGAACGCCGGCTTGAGGGTGGGGACCTTCTCGGGCATGGCCTTGTACGGGGCCTCGTCGCGCGCGATGATCTTCTCGCCCTTGCGGTCGGCCACGGTGACCGGCGCGATTTCCCATTCGAAGCTGCCGTCCTCGCTGGCGGCCTTGGCGCGGCGCAGCGACTCGAGCGAATAGGCGTCCTGCTGCTCGCGGGTGAAGCTGTACTTGGCGGCGCAGTCCTCGGCGAACACGCCCATGGCGCGGCCCTTGTCATAGGCGTCTTCCAGGCCGTCCATCGCCATGTGGTCGTACATGGTGGCGTGGCCGTAGCGGTAGCCCTGGCGCGCCTTGGGCAGCAGATAGGGGGCGTTGCTCATGCTTTCCATGCCGCCCGCCAGCGCGACCTGGGCGCTGCCGGCCAGCAGCAGGTCGTGCGCCAGCATCGTGGCCTTCATGCCCGACCCGCAGATCTTGTTGATGGTGGAACAACTGGTGCCGAGCGGCAGGCCCGCGCCCAGCGCGGCCTGGCGGGCCGGAGCCTGGCCCTGGCCGGCTTGCAGCACGTTGCCCATCAGCACTTCCTGGATCTGTTCGGGCTTCAGACCCGAACGCTCGATGGCCGCCTTGATCGCGACTGCGCCCAACTGGTTGGCGGAAAGCCCTGAAAGCTCGCCCAACATGGCGCCCATGGGGGTACGGGCGGCCGATACGATAACAACGGGATCCGACATCTTCGACTCCTGACTCTGAAAAGCGGCGGGCGCCACGGGCAAGGGCGGCGGCTGCGCTCCGGGAAGGCATCCGCCGGCACCTAGGTACACTAGCTGTAATTTACCAACAAGTGGCCTGCCCATTTTAGACCTGCCCCGGCAGCGCCGCACGAACCGGCCAGGCCCACCCGCCATGAATCCTCTCGAACACGAACTGAAGTATCCGCTGGGCGATACCCTGCCCGAGGCCGGCGCCGCCATCGAGGTCGCGCCCGGCATCCGCTGGATCCGCATGCCCCTGCCCTTCGCGCTGGATCACATCAACCTGTGGCTGCTGCGCGACCGCTTCGAGGGGCGCGACGGCTGGACCATCGTCGACTGCGGCGTCGCCCGCGACGAGGTCAAGGCGCTGTGGGAACAGGTCTTCGCCTCCCAGCTCGACGGGCTGCCGGTAGTGCGGGTCATCGTCACCCACATGCACCCCGACCACATCGGCCTGGCCCACTGGCTGACCGAGAAATGGGGCGTTCCCCTGCAGATGAGCGCCACCGACTTCCTGACCGCCCACCTGTTCATCGAAGGCAAGGCCATCTCGGGGGGCGAACGCATGGCCGCCCACTTCGCCCGCAACGGCATGACCGACCCGGCCTCGCTGGACGGCGTGCGCGCCCGTACCCGCTACTACCCGCAGCTGGTGCCCCAGGTCCCCGCCCAGTTCAACCGCATCATGGACCGCGACGTATTGCGCATCGGCGGCCACGAGTGGCATGCCATCGCCGGCTACGGGCACGCGCCCGAGCACATCTCGCTGTATTGCAAGGAACTGAACATCGTCATTTCCGGCGACATGGTGCTGCCGCGCATCTCGACCAACGTCAGCGTCACGGACATCGACCCCGAAAGCAATCCGCTCCAGCTCTACCTGGATTCGCTCAGCGGCTATGCCCACGTGCCGGCCGACGCGCTGGTGCTGCCCTCGCACGGACGGCCCTTCGTCGGCATCCATACGCGCATCGCGCAGCAGCACGCCCACCACGCCGACCACCTGGCACGGGTCAAGCAAGCCTGTACCGGCCAGGCCGCGTCGGCCTACGACGTCGTGCCCGTGCTGTTCAAGCGCAAGCTGGACCTGCACCAGATGACCTTCGCGCTGGGCGAGGCCATCGCCCACCTGCACATGCTGTATTACCAGGGCGTGATCGCCCGCGAGAGCGGCGACGACGGCATAGTCCGCTACCGCGTTCCCGCTTAGGGCCTGTTTCCCCTGGTCTCCGCGCGGCCCCTGGCCGCGCGCATTCTGCTGCTATGCTTGGCGCCCCGGCCACCGCCGCGCGGGGCGGCTTCCCTGGTGCCGCAGGAGTCCGAGATGAAAAACGTCTACAAGTATTTTTTCCGTGGCCTGATCACCATCCTGCCGCTGGCGTTGACGCTGTACCTGCTGTACGTGTGCGTAGCCTGGATGGAGGCGCTCGCGCTGGCGGTGCTCCGCCCCTTCGTCGGCGGCTTCTACTTTCCCGGCATGGGCCTGATCCTGGGCGTGCTCGGCATCGTCGCCGTCGGCATGCTGGTGTCCAAGCACCGGGTGCGCCGCCTGCTGTCCTACGTCGAATGGCCGTTCACCAGCATCCCGGTGGTCAAGAGCATCTATTCCTCGCTCAAGAGCTTCGCCGACTATTTCACGCCCAGCACCAGCCAGGGCGGGCAGCAGGTCGTCATCCTGCGCATGCCTGGCCAGGAATTCGAACTGGTGGGGCTGGTCACCCGGCGCAGCACGGCCGGCCTGCCCGAGGGCTTCCTGCCCGGCGAGCGGGTGGCCGTCTACCTGCCGATGGGCTACATGATCGGCGGCTATACCGTGTTCGTGCCGCTTTCGTGGGTCACGCCCATCGACATGACGGTGGAAGAGGCGATGCGCTCGTCGCTGATCGCCTGGATGGCGCGCACGCCGCAGGCGGCGCCCGCCCCCAGGCAGGAATGACGGGATCAGGCGGCGGACCTCACGGGAAAACCGCCGCCCATCCCATTCCTCAAGGTGCCGCGCAGTAGCGGCGAGTCACGACCGCGGGCTCCGGCTCGGCGCTGGACCACGCGCCGACACGGTTGACGGTTACCCGGCAGCTTGCATCCACGTTCAGCTTGAACACAGTCCACCACCGGGTCGAACCGGAGACTTCTCCCGAAGTCGGACCGAACACCGACAGCGAACCCTTGTTGTTGAGCTCGACACGAACCGGGGAGCCGGTCATGCCGGGATCATAGGTGCCCGAGTAGTTGTAGAGCGCGTAGGTGTAAGTGCCCACCATCAGCTTGCGGATGGTCACCACCTCGGGGCCGAAGCCAGTGGTGTCATCGACGTCCAGATTGACGAAGGGGTCGGTGCCCAGGCTGCCCTTGTTGGAGAAGTAGATCTCGGTGCCATCCGGCGTGAACAGGTGCGAATCCACGTCCAGGGGCCGGGCGCCCCAGGTCAGCTTGATGCTGATGGCGTCGGTCAGCGTCGTCAACGACAGGCATTCTGTCAGCGTGGTGTCCGCGGCGAACGGCCCCACCGACACGGTATTGGACAGTTTGACGCCCTGTTGCGCGAACAGCGTGGCCTTGCCGCCCTTCTTCATCGCGATGCGGAACTTGCCCTGGGCATCGGTACGCACGGACGACGAGCTGGAGTAATCGATGCCGTCCGAGGTCACCAGAATGTTCGCCAGCGACGATGCGCCCGCGTCGTCGGCCACGCAGCCGTTCACGTAGACCGTGTTCATCAGCTGGTCGGCATTCCAGTACGTGAAGTGGCTGACGGTGCCCTCGTAGTACTGGTCGGCGCCCGAACCTGCCAGCGTGGCCGAGCCTTCCTGCTTCCAGAAGCCGGTCGCCTCGTCGAAGTAGAACAGCGGAATCGTGGCGGGGTTGCTGGCGCTGCGGGTAGCGACCGGAATGCGGATGGTCGCGGTCTTGCCGGGCGCCAGGTTCAGGCGTTCACCCGCGGCGTTCTGCAGGGTCACGTTGATCGCGCCCCAGCTTTCCATGACGCCGGTGCCACCGCCGGCGGTCGCGACCAGGTACTGGCCGGGCATGGCGTTGACGTTCAGGGCCGGGTTCACCGCGTTCAGCGCGACCGAGACCCTGCCCGTGGCGGGCGTGCCGTTGGGACGGACCAGTCCGTTGGCAGGCAGCGAGACCGATGCCGGTGTGTTGGGCGCGGTCACGGTAATGGCCGTGGCGGCGTCGCCGCCGCCCGTCACGTCCACCGGCTGCAGTTCGACCGAAGCCATGCTGGTGGTCTGGTTGGCGACCACGGCGGCGGTGGGCAGGCCCTCGCCATAGCCGGTGGCGTTGACGCGGATCACCGTCCGGCTGGCGGGCGCGACACCGGCCAGTTCGAACTCGCCCTGGGCATTGGACGTGGCGCTGGCCGAGCCATTGGTGACGCGGGCGTTCTGGATGGCCTCGCCGGTCAGGCTGTTGATGACCTTTCCGGTTACCTTGCCGGTGGCCGTGGCCGGCGGCTCGGGGTTGGTGGGCGGTTCGGGATTGGTCGGCTGCCCCGGATTGGCGTTCGACGAGCCATCGCCGCCGCCGCATGCGGCCAGCACCAGCGACGCGCCAAGCGCCGCCAGCAGGGCCGGCAGCCGGGACTGGCCGACGCGCGCGCGGCCGCCCGCGGGGCTCTCGCCCAGCGTAGATTCGTGTTTCATGATTCCCCCTGTTTAGAATCCGCTGGCCTGACGGTCGGCCAGGCCAATTTTTGTTGTAAGCGTTTACTAGCGGCGAAAGTCTACAGAGGGAATGTGAGATGCACTCACTACGTTAACAATACATACATCTCTTGCAAATGCTCAGATAGACGAGGTTACGTGTTACCGGCTCCATGGCAGCGGCGCCGCGTTCATGCCCCAGTAGTAGCTTTTCTGGTTGGTGTATTCCAGGATCCCCAGCCGGCCCTTCTCGCGCCCCGTACCGCTCATTTTCACGCCGCCGAAGGGCGTGCTGACCGAGAACAGCTTGTAGGTGTTGACCCAGACGGTGCCCGTCTGCAGCGCGGCGCCCAGGCGCCAGGCCGTCTTGTAGTCTCCCGTCCAGATGCCCGAGGCGAGGCCGAACACGCTGTCGTTGCACTGGGCGATCAGGTCGGCCTCGTCGGTCCACGGCAGCAGCGCCAGCACCGGGCCGAAGATTTCCTCCTGGCACATGCGGGCCTCGTTGGGCAGGCCTTCGATCACGGTGGGCAGGTAGTAGCTGCCGCGCTCGTAGCCGGCGCCCGCGGGCCGCTGGCCGCCGGCCAGCACCCTGCCGCCCTCGTCCACACCCAGTTGCACATAGCGTTCCACCGATTCGCGATGGGCGCGGCTGACCAGCGGCCCCATCTGGGTCTGCTCGCTGGCCGGGTCCCCTACGCGCAGCGCCCGCACGCCCGCCAGCAGGCGTTCCTTGAAGGCTTCATACACGCTGGCGTGCACGAAGGCGCGCGACCCGGCAATGCACGATTCGCCCGACGAACTGAAGATGCCGTACAGCACGCCGGCCACCGCGTGGTCCAGGTCGGCGTCGGCGCAGACGATGGTGGGCGACTTGCCGCCCAGTTCCAGCGACGTCGGCATCAGGCGCTCGGCCGCCAGCCGGGCGATACCCAGGCCGACGGTGGTGCCGCCGGTGAAGGCGATGCGGCGGATCAGCGGATGGCGCACCAGCGCGTCGCCGACCACCGAGCCCTTGCCGGGCACCACGCTCAGGATGCCGTCGGGCACGCCCGCCTGCTGCGCGATGCGGGCCAGTTCGATGGCCATGCGCGGCGTGATCTCGGCGGGCTTGAACACGACCGCGCAGCCGGCCGCCAGGGCGGGCGCCAGCTTCTGCGCCTCGCTGGCGATGGGCGAGTTCCACGGGGTGATGGCGCCCACCACGCCCAGCGGCTCGTGCACGCTCATGCTGACGTAGTCGCCGCGGGACGGGGTGATGGTATCTTCCAACGTCTCGCAAGCCGCGGCGAAGAACTGGAAGGTGCCGGCCGCGCTGGCCACCAGCGCGCGCGTCTCGTTGATGGGCTTGCCATTGTCCAGGCGCTGCAGCTGCGCCAGTTCCTCGGCCCGGGCCCGGATGCCGGCGGCGATGCGGGACAGGATGGCGCCGCGCTCGTGCGGCTTCAGGCCGGCCCACTCGGGGCGCAGGCGCGCGGCCTCGGCGGCGCGCACGGCCTGGTCCACGTCGTCGGCGTTGGCCGCGTGCAGCGTGGCGACCTCGCTGCCGTCGGCGGGGTATTCGGTCACGTAACGGGGGCCCGAGGCGTCGCGCCAGGAGCCGGCGATCAGGGTCTGGATGTGTTCGGTCATGTCAGGGTTCCATGAAAGGCCGGGCGCTAGAAGGCCTGGGTATAGATCGCGAGCGCGTCGTCGCGGGTCAGGTCGCGGGGGTTGTTCATCAACAGGCGGTCCACGGTCATCGCCGCCTCGGCCAGCGCCGGCAGATCGGATTCGCCGACCCCCACGTCGCGCAGCCGCTGCGGAATGGGCGACGCCGTCACGTGGGCCTGCATGGCGGCGATGAAGGCCAGCGCCGCCTCGGCATCGGCCGCGTCGCGCACGCCCGGATCCAGCGCGCGCGCCAGTTCGGCATACGCCGCTTCGGCCACCGGCAGGTTGAACCGCAGGATGGGGACCATGACCAGCGAATTGGCCAGTCCGTGCGGCACGTGGAAGTGGCTGCCCAGCGGATGGGCCAGCGCATGGATCGCGGCCACCGGGGCGTTGGCGAAGGCCATGCCCGCCAGCAGCGATCCCAGCAGCATGGCTTCCCGGCTTTCCAGATCGCCGCCCTGCCGCACCGCGCCGCCCAGGTGGCCGTGCAGCAGTTGCAGCGCGCGCATCGCCAGCATGTCCGACATGGGGTTCTTCTTGTGCCGGGTCGTATAGGCCTCGATGGCGTGGACCATGGCGTCGATGCCGGTCATCGCCGTGGGCCCGGGCGGCAGCGCCGCCGTCAGCGCGGCATCCAGCACCGCCACGTCGGGAAACAGCAGCGAACTGATCACGCCGCGCTTCTGGTGGTCGGGCGTGGAGACGACCGAGGTGGGCGTGACTTCGGACCCGGTGCCCGCGGTGGTCGGCACCTGGATCAGCGGCAGGCGCGGCCCGCGGGCGCGCTGCGGGCCGTAGATGTCGGCCAGCGGCTGCGGATTGGCCGCCAGCAGGGCCACCAGCTTGGCGGTGTCGAGCGAACTGCCGCCGCCCAGGCCGATCACGCAGTCGGCGCGGTCGTCGCGGGCGGCCTGCGCCGCCTCCAGCACCACGTGCTCGGGCGGGTCCGCCTGCACGCGGTCGTACACGGCCACGTGCAGGCCCGCGGCGCGCAGGGCCGCGGCGGGCGCATCGATCAGCCCGGCCGCGACCAGTCCGGGATCGGTAACGAGAAACGCGCGGCGGTGGCCGCCGGCCTGGAGGATCTGGGCCAGCCGGAGGGCGGCCCCGCGCTCGCAGACGATGCGAGGCGTGGTTTCGAAATGGAAGCTGGGCATGGACATCGGCTCCGTCCGGTCCGCGCGGGGCGGCCGGGGTGAGCACGGCCCTCACCCCATGCGCGGTGATGCGGAAAGCAGGAAGAAGGGACGGCCGGCGCGCGGCGCGCCGGCCGGGACGCGGATCAGTACGCCGAGATCTTGGTCTTGGCGATCAGGTCGCCGAAGTTCTTGTATTCGGTGCGCAGCGCGTTGCCGAGTTCTTCGGGCGTGGTCGCCACGCTTTCGAAGCCCATCGCCTGGATGCGCTCGATCGAAGCGGGCTTCTTCAGGCTCTTGTTGATCTCGGCGTTCAAGCGCTTGATCACGTCGGCCGGGGTGCCGGCCGGGGCGAACACGCCGTGCCAGCCGCTGACCTTCTCCAGCTCGGGCAGGCCGGCTTCGCGGAAGGTGGGCACGTCGGGCAGGGCGGCGGCGCGCTTGGGTCCGATCACCGCCAGGGCCTTGAGCTTGCCCGACTTGACGTGCACGGCGCTGCCCGAATCGAAGGTGAAGTCCACCTGGCCCGCCAGCAGGTCCTGGATGGAAGGCGCCAGGCCCTTGTAGGGCACGTGGGTCGCGTCGGTATGGGTTTCTAGGTTCAGCAGCGCGCCGGCCACGTGCGGGAACGAGCCGTTGCCGGTGGACGAGTAGTTCAGCTTGCCCGGGTTGGCCTTCATCTTCTCGATCAGGCCCTTGACGTCCGAGACGCCCACCTTGGGGTTGACCAGCAGCGCCATGTTCAGGCCCGCCGTCATCGCCACCGGGGCGAAATCCTTGATCGGGTCGAACGGCACGTTCTGCATCACGTACGGGCCCAGGGCCAGCGTGCTCGACGCCAGCATCAGCAGCGTGTAGCCGTCCGCCGGAGCGCGGCGCACGTAGTCGGCGGCGATGTTGCCGTTGGCGCCCGGCCGGTTCTCGACCACGAATTGCTTGCCCAGCGACTCGCCCATGTCCTTGGCGACCATGCGCGCGATCGCGTCGATGGTGCCGCCGGCCGGCACCGACACCACGATGGTCACGGGCTTGGACGGGAAGGTGTCGGCCATCGCGGCCACGGGAACCAGGGCCGACACGGCCACCACGGAAAACAGCTTGCGCATCATCACATCGATCTCGTAAAGGGTTGGACAGCGACGGCCGGCCTGCCAAGTCTGGGCGTTCCGGCTCGTCCATGCTGAAATTGTAGGCAGCGGCGATGTGTGACAATGGCATTTCTTGTTAACCAGAGGTTAACAATTTCCCACCTGCCCGTTGCCGGGCCACGAACCGCTTCCACACCGTGTCACGCCTCCTGAACAGCCGCCATTTCCAGATCTTCGCCACCCTCATGCGCAGCCGCGGCATGGGCGAGGCCGCGCTGCGGCTGGGCATATCCAAGGCAGCGGTCAGCAAGACCCTGCGGCTGATGGAGCGGGAAACCGGCGTCGCGCTGTTCACGCTGGCGCACGGACGCCTCGAGCCCACGGCCGCGGCGCGCCGGCTGCTGCCACGCGCCGAGCAGGCGGCCAAGCACCTGGAATGGGCGCTGGACGAGGCCTATGCGCTGGACCAGGGGTCGGTGCGTACCGTCATCGTCGCGGCGCACGCCCCGCCGCTGATCGCCATCCTGCCCAGCGCCATCCAGCGCTTCAAGGAAAGCCATCCCGACGTCAACGTGCACCTGCGCGTGGAAGGCCCGCCCAAGGTGCTGGAGTCGGTGGCCCACCACGAGGTGGACCTGGGCGTGACCAATCCGCCCGCGCCCAACACGGCCAGCAGCGTCGACCTGTGCGAACGCCACACGATCTCCGAGGACTTGCTGGTGGCCGCCCTGCATCGGCGCCATCCGCTGGTGGCCAAGTCCGTGGTTCGTCCGGAAGACCTGGTGGGCGCCACCGTCATCGCCCTGCCCGAGGAATCGCCCACTTCCATCCTGGTGCGCGCCACCTTGCAGGAAGCGGGCGTCAGCGTGCCCAAGACCATCTTCGCCAGCACGTCCATGGGCGTATGCGCGCTGGTGCAGCAGGACGTGGGCATCGGCCTGATCAATCCCATGCTGCTGTCCACCGGCATCTTCCCCGACGTCGTCACCCGGCCGTTCCGGCCCCGCATCGAACTGTGGACCGAGATCTACTATTCGTCCATCCGGCCGCTCAGTCCCGAGGCGCGGGCGCTGGCCACCTATATCGAGGAAGCGGCCTCGGCGCTGCGCGGGCACGCGCCGCTGGGCAAGCCCACGCCGGACTGAAAAAGGCCGTCCTCAGCCGCAGCGTATCGCCGTCACGGCCTCGCGCCGATTGACCTCGACGTTCACCCGGAACGGATTGAACTCCATGGTGATGGCCTGCCCCGGACGCAGCACGCGCGCGCTGCCGGCGCCGGAGGCCTTGCGGGCCTCCTCGATCAGTACCGAGCTGAGTTGCTGGCCGACCAGGGACTGGGCCGCGTCGGCCTGGCACTGTCCCTGCGGCGCCTGCGCCGCGGGCTGGGAGTCGGAGGCGGGCGCGGGGGCGGCGCAGCCGGCGGCAAAGGCCAGCGTGGCAATGGCAAAGGCGCTCCGGATCATGGGTTCTCCTTGTGGGGGGTCATCGATAGAACAGCGTGGGCGGCATCCCGAAATGCCGGCGGAACATCGCTGCGAAGGCGCTCTGGCTCTGGTAGCCGTGATCGAGCGCGACGTCGACCACTTTATCACCCCGCGCCAGGCGCTCCAGCGCGGCCAGCAAGCGCACCTGCTGGCGCCAGTAGCCGAAGCGCATGCCCGTCTGCTGCTGGAACAGGCGGTGCAGCGTGCGGGCCGACATGCCGGCGCCGGCGGCCCAGGCATCGACCGTGCGGCCGTCGTCCGGCGCCTCGGTCAGCCGCTGGCACACCGCGCGCAGGCGCGGGTCCGAGGGCAGCGGCAGGTGCAGCGGCAACACCGGCAGCGCCCGCAGTTCATGCAGCAGCAGCCCCCTCAGGCAACTGGCCCGCGACGCCGGCCCGTCGCCCGGCGACAGGTCGATGGCGGCCAGGATCAGTTCGCGCAGCAGCGGCGGGATGCCCAGCACGCAGCTGCCCTGCGGCAACTGCGCTCCCGCATCGGCCGCGACGAACACGGTCCGCATCTTCACGTCGCCGCTCATGCGCACCTGGTGCGCGATCCCGGCCTCCAGCCACACGCCGCGCGTGGGCGGCACCACCCAGCGGCCGCCCTGGGCGTCGATGCACATCACGCCTTCGATCGCATAGAGCAACTGGCCGTGGGCATGGCTGTGCGGGGCGATCACGTGCCCGTGGGGATAGTCCGCGGCAATGGCGGTGACGGGCACGCCGGCCCGAGCCGAATCACGCAGATGGGCATCGACATCCATGGAATGTCACTTTTTAGATAACTGACTTCATATTAGCGTGAGACAGCCGACCGGGTAGCGCGGAGCATGAAGCTCCCTCTCTTTCCGGAGCCTTTTCGATGTCCCCCGCCGCGTATCTCTTCCCCTTCCTGGCCATCGTCTTCTGGGCCGGCAACGTGATCGTGTCCAAGATGGCGGCCTCGGCCATCGCGCCCACCGCCATCACGTTCTACCGGCTGGTGCTGGCCATCGCGCTGCTCAGCCCCTTTCTCGTGCGCCCCATCTGGCGCAACCGCGACGCCATCCGGCGCCACTGGTGGCAACTGGCCATAGGCGGCCTGTTGTCCATGGCGCTGTTCCAGGCCTTGTCCTACCGCGCCGCGGAAAGCACCACGGCCACCAACATGGCCATCGTCACGGCGCTGATCCCGCTGTTGACGGCGATCCTGAGCGCGGCGCTGCTGGGCGATCCCGTCACCCTGGGCATGGCGGTGGGCGGCGTGCTGTCGTTCGGCGGCATCCTGTACCTGGTCGGCCATGGCGACATCGGCGCGGTGCTGGCGCAGGGCGCCCACCTGGGCGACGTGCTGATGCTGTTCGCCGCGCTGGCCTACTCGCTGTACGGCGTGCTGCTCAAGCGCTGGCGGATGGCCATCCCCGCCTGGCAATCGACCTACATGCAGGCGGCCTTCGCGCTGGTGTTCATGTTCCCGCTGTTCCTGGCCCTGCCCGCCGGCACCGCCATGCTGGACGCCAGGACCGTGCCGCTGATCGCCTACGCCGGCATCTTCTCGTCCATCATCCTGACCTTCTTCTGGATACAGGGCGTGAAGCTGCTGGGCCCCAACCGCTGCGCGATCTTCATCAACCTGCTGCCGGTGCTGACCGCGGGCCTGGCTATCGCCCTGCTGGACGAACCCATGCGCGCCTACCACGTGATCGGCGGCGGCATCAGCCTGGCCGGCGTGCTGATCGCGCAGACCGTGCAGCGGCCGCTGTTCGCCGTGCGGACATCGCTGGCGCGCTGAGGCGGCCGGGTCAGGCGTCGCCGTCCCGGGCCCGCACCAGGCGCAGCAACGTGATCTCGGACGGCACGCCGAAGCGCATGGGCGGACCCCAATAGCCCGTGCCGCGGTTCACATACACCCACATGCCGTCCTGGCGATGCAGCCCCGTCACGAACGGCTGCTGCAGCGGCACGAGGAAATTCCAGGGCAGGAACTGCCCGCCGTGCGTATGGCCCGACAACTGGAGATCGAATCCCGCCGCGGCGGTGGCCGCCGCGCTGCGCGGCTGGTGGGCCAGCACCACGCGGGCGCCGGCATCGGCCGGCGCGCCGTCGATCGCACGTTGCGGATCGCTGCGGTGCGCCGGATCGAACTGGTGGGCGCTGTAATCGGTAATGCCGGCCACCACCAGTTCCTGGCCCGCATGGCGCAGCACCGCGTGCTCGTTCAGCAGCACCCGCATGCCCATGTCGCGCAGCGCCTCCACCCAGGCGTGCGCGCCCGAGTAGTATTCGTGGTTGCCGGTCACGAAGAAGGTTCCGTGGCGCGACGCCAGCTCCGCCAGGGGCCGCGCGTGCGGCGCGAGATCGGCCACGCTGCCGTCGACCAGGTCGCCGGTGATCGCCACCATGTCCGGCCGCAGCTGGTTGACCGCGTCGACGATGCGCCGCACGTAGGGCGCGCGGATGGTGGGCCCGACATGGATGTCGCTGATCTGTGCGATGGTGAATCCGTCCAGCCCGGCGGGCAGCCCCCGCAGCGGAATGTCGACGCGCACCACGCGCGCCACGCGGCGGGCACCGACGAAGCCGGCCACCGACATCAGCAGCGAAGCCGCCACCACGAACAGGGCCGACGGCGCCTCCAGCACCGCGTGCCCGCCTCCGGCGCCGAACCACGCCAGCGCGGACGCGCCGGCCAATACCAGGTCGCGCAGCAGCGTCAGCACGAACAACGACGAGAACAGGCCCATGCACAGCAGCCCCAGCCAGATCGCGCCCAGCAGCAGGCGGCCGGCCGAGCGGCGCCGCGCGAGCATGCTGGTGGGAATCAGCACGGCGGACAATGCCAGCACGACGCTCAGCGCCGGCGCCAGGCCCGGCACCGCGCCCAGGTCGGGCACGAGGCGCAGCCATACGTAGGCGTGCACCAGGCCGATCAGGCCGAAGAAGTAAAACCTGTGCAGGGCGCGCCGCTGGCTCATGCCACGGGCTTGCGGGCGCGCCCGCGTGTCACGCCGCCGCCGTCCCGCGCCGCGCCGGCGAGGCGAAGCGA
The DNA here is from genome assembly GCF_003854895.1 of Pigmentiphaga sp. H8. NCBI lineage: Bacteria > Pseudomonadati > Pseudomonadota > Betaproteobacteria > Burkholderiales > Alcaligenaceae > Pigmentiphaga > Pigmentiphaga sp. H8. The sequence goes on from NZ_CP033966.1 coordinate 5,562,302, forward strand.
TACACGGCCAGCGTGCTGCGCCAGCCCGGCAGCCACGAGATCTCGTGGGCGTCGGCGAAGGTCGCACGGGCCAGGATGCGCAGGCCCAGCTTGGCGGCCAGCGCCTCGAAGTCCTTCAGCGTGCACAGGTGGATGTTGGGCGTGTTGTACCACTGGTAGGGCATCTGGCCGGTCACGGGCATGTGCCCGCGCAGGATGGACAGGCCGTGGGTCCAATGGCCGAAATTGGGGAAGGAGACGATGCCCTCGCTTGCCACGCGCGCCATCTCGAGCAGGATGCGCTCGGTGTTGTGCACGGCCTGCAAGGTCTGCGACAGCACCACCGTGTCGAAGCGGCCGTCCTCGAACAGCGCGAGGCCGTCCTCCAGGTTCTGCTGGATGACGTTGACGCCCTTGCGCGCGCATTCGATCACGTGCTGGTCGCTGATCTCGACCCCGACGATGCGGGCCCGCTGCGCGTCGCGCAGGTGGGCGAGCAGCGTGCCGTCGCCGCAGCCCAGGTCCAGCACGCGCGAGCCGTCGGCGATCCAGCCCGCGATGCGGGCCAGGTCGGGGCGCAGGGAAGCGGCGTTGCGGTTCATCGCGCGCCTCCCGCCGCGCCCAGCCCCAGTTGGCGGGCCACGCGGTCGAAATAGCCCCGCACCACCGAGTGGTAGCGGGCGTCGTCCAGCAGGAAGGCATCGTGGCCGTGCGGCGCCTCGATCTCGGCGTAGGTGACCGGACGGCCGTTGCGCAGCAGCGCCTGCACGATCTCGCGCGAACACGAGGGCGGGAAACGCCAGTCGGTGGTGAACGAGGTCAGCAGGAACTCGGCCTGCGCCGGCGCGAGCGACCGCGCCAGGTCGCCGCCAGCCTGCTTGGCCGGATCGAAATAGTCCAGCGCCCGCGTGATCAGCAGATAGGTGTTGGCATCGAAGTACTTCGAGAACTTCTCGCCCTGGTAGCGCAGGTAGGACTCCACCTCGAATTCCACGTCGTAGCCGTAGCGGAACGCGCCGTCGGCGCCGGGCGAACGCTGCGCGCGCCCGAACTTCTCGGCCATGTCTTCGCCCGACAGGTAGGTGATGTGGCCGATCATCCGCGCCACCGACAGGCCGTTGCGCGGCACCGTGCCATGGGCATAGAAATCCCCGCCGTGGAACTCGGGATCGGTGATGATGGCGCGCCGCGCCACTTCGTTGAAGGCGATGTTCTGCGCCGACAGCCGGGGCGTGCTGGCGATGACCACGCAATGCGCCACGCGCTCGGGATAGGTGATGGCCCAGCTCAGCGCCTGCATGCCGCCCAGCGATCCGCCCATGACCGCGGCGAAGCGGGCAATACCCAGCCGGTCGGCCACGCGGGCCTGCGCATGGACCCAGTCCTCGACCGTGACCACGGGGAACGAGGCGCCGTAGGGTCGTCCGGTGCGGGGATCGATGCTGGCGGGCCCGGTGGATCCGAAGCAGGAACCCAGGTTGTTGATCCCGATCACGAAGTAGCGATCGGTGTCCAGCGGCTTGCCCGGCCCCACCATGTTGTCCCACCAGCCGACGTCGGACGGATCGTCGGCCGACACGCCGGCCACGTGGTGCGAGGCGTTCAGCGCATGGCAGACCAGCACCGCGTTGGAGCGATCGGCGTTCAGGCGGCCGTAGGTCTCGATGGTGAGCGAATACGGACCGAAGGCCGTGCCGCTGGCCAATTGCAGCGGCTCGTCGAACGTCATGGCCTGCGCCTGGACGACACCGACGGAATCGGGACCGATGGGAGGAGATGCGGGGGTGTCGAGAAAGGCGGTCAACGCCTCTTCGAGATGCGAATCGGAAGACACGATGGACGGAGCTCTTTAGCTGGATTTATCAGGCGCCCGCAAGCGGACCAGGCAAATCGGCGCCAATGAAAGTTACGGGGGATTGTAGCATCCGACCCGGCGCGGCCTGCCGCGGACGGCCCTACAGCAGGCCTTGCAGGATGGCCTGGGCCACCGCCGCCTGCTTGTTGTTGACCTTGAGCTTGGCGAAGGCGTTGCCCAGGTGGAAGTTCACGGTGCGCTCGCTCAGCCCCAGGATCTGGGCGGTCTCGCCGCCGGTCTTGCCCACCGAGGCCCAGCGCAGGCATTCCTGCTCGCGCCCGGAAAGCCGGATGGGCACCGGCGCCCGGTCCTGGCAAGGAAGCCGCAGATAGGCGTCCAGCAGCAGCGACGCGGCATGATTGCCCAGGTCCGCCAGCTGTGCCCGGGTATAGCGCCCGGCGGCCGCGTCGGCGGAGCCGAACAGCAGGGCAAGACAGGCGACCGTATCGCCGGGGCGCAGCCCTTCGGCCACCAGGAACAGCGCGCTGTGGGCCTCCAGGCGCCGCAATTCGTCGTGGGAAGGCGATGCCTGGCCGTCGTCCAGCGCCCGCCGGCAGGCGCGCAACTGGCCGGCAGGCCAGCCGGCGGATTGGATCAGGGGCGGAAACTCGGGGCGGAACCCTTCCCACCACCGCCGGGCATCCTCGGCCAGCCAGCGCAGGACGTTGCCGTCGGGCGTGCGCTGGACGATGCCGAACGCATGATGCGCCGCGCCCAGCCCGTTGGCGAACTCGCGGGCGACCCTGCCGATGTCCCTCTCGCTGGAGGCCCCGATCAGCGGACGCAGCGACCGCAACACGCGGGTCGTGGTCTCGTTGCCTTCCACGCCCCGGGCCTCGGGACCCTGCGGCGCTTCCGATGTCACGAATGCGGGTCTCGTCATTCCATCGTGAATGTCACATTTGGTAACATTCTATGATGAACTGACGGCCTTGTGAATCGGCCCGTGCAGCGGCAAAACGCCTGGAAAGGCGTGCCGCTACTGATTCAGCAGCGACAGGTCCATTTCCGACGCGCGGTTCAGGACCGCGGCCACCTTGGTCCGCAGCGCATTCGAATGGGCGTGCAGGATCTCGCGCTTGACGTCCAGCAACTGCTGCGGATGCATGGAGAACTGCGTCAGCCCCAGGCCCAGCAGCAGCCGCGTCAGCTCGGTGTCGCCCGCCATCTCGCCGCACACCGATACCGATTTGCCGGCGCGCGAGCCCGCGTTGATGGTGTTGGCCACCAGCCGCAGCACCGCCGGGTGCAGCGAGTCGTACAGCCCCGCCACGTCGGGGTCCGCCCGGTCGATGGCCAAGGTGTACTGGATCAGATCGTTGGTGCCGATGGACAGGAAGTCGAAGGCCTCGACGAAGGGCTCGATGGCGATCGCCACGGCAGGGATCTCGACCATCGCCCCCACCAGGATGTTCTGGCCGTAGGCCTGGCCGCGCGCGTCGAGTTCGTGCCTGGCGGCGGCGATGGCGGCATAGGACGCGCGCGCCTCGCGCAGGTGGGCCACCATGGGGATCAGTATCCGCACCGGCCCGTGGGCCGAGGCGCGCAGGATCGCGCGCAACTGCGTGGCGAACAGTTCGGGGTGGGCCAGGCAGTAGCGGATCGCCCGCAGGCCCAGCGCCGGATTGGTGGCCACGGTGGCCTCGCCGTCCAGCGTCTTGTCGGCGCCGATGTCCAGCGTCCGGATGGTGACCGGACGTCCCGCCATCGTGCGTACCACCGAGGCATAGGCCTCGTACTGTTCGTCTTCGCCGGGCAGGTCGTCACGCCCCATGAACAGGAATTCGCTGCGGAACAGCCCGATGCCCTCGGCGCCGGCATCCACCGCCGCCTGCGCCTCTTCGGGCAGCTCGATGTTGGCCAGCATGGACACGACCACGCCGTCCAGCGTGATGGCCGGCACGTCGCGCAGCGTCGCCAGCGTGGCCCGCTCGCGGGCGTAGTCGGCCTGGCGGGCGCGGTACTCGGCCACGACGCGCGGCGGCGGATTGACCAGCAGCACGCCGGCCTCGCCATCGACGATGACCATGTCGCCGTCGCGCAGCAGCGTGCGCGCCGCGCCCAGCGCCACCACGGCCGGCACGCCCATGCTGCGGGCGACGATGGCCGTGTGCGAGGTCGCGCCGCCCAGGTCGGTGGTGAAGGCCGCGAAGCGCGCGCCCCGCAGCTTGAGCATGTCGGCGGGCGCGATGTCGTGGGCCACGACGACGAGCGGATCGCCATGGTCGTCGATGGCCGAACCCTTCAAGCCGCGCGGCCGCCCGTTGGCCTCGGCCAGCGCATGCAGGATGCGCTCGATCACCTGGCGCACGTCGCCGCCCCGCTCGCGCATGTACTCGTCTTCCATCTGCGCGAACTGCTCGGCCAGGGCCTGGCCCTGGGCGGTCAGCGCCCATTCGGCGTTGTAGTGGCGGGAACGGATGATCTCCAGCGGCTCGAGCGAGATCATCGCGTCGGCCAGGATCATGCTGTGCACCTGGAGGATGGCGCCCAGTTCGCGGGGTACGTCGGGGGGAAGATGGTCGGCCAGCTGGGCCAGTTCGTCGGAAGCGGCGCGGATGGCGGCGGCCAGGCGTGCGCACTCGGCCTCCACCTCCTCTTCATCGATACGATAGTGGGATACCTCTAGGGCGGCCGCGCCGATGACCACGGCGCGGCCGATGGCATAGCCGCGCGACACCCCCAGTCCGTGCAAGGCCAGCATCGAGGTTTCCATAGGCTACTCGGCCTCGCCGAACTTCTGCGCGAACAGCGCCTGGATCTGGTCCAGGGCCTCCTGAGCGTCCTCGCCCTCGGCATCGACGGTCACCTTGGTGCCGATGCCCGCCGCCAGCATCATGACGCCCATGATGCTCTTGGCATTGACGCGGCGCGAGCCGCGCGCGATATGGATTTCGCTGCGGAACCGGCTGGCGAGCTGGGTCAGCTTGGCGGATGCCCGCGCGTGCAGGCCCAGCTTGTTGATAACGGCGATGTCGATGCTCAGCATGGTCAATGGTCTTCAGGTTCGCCGTCGACGCGCAAGACGCCTTGCGTGCCGCCAGCCAGGGCGCGCTGCGCCAGATCATCAAGGGAAAGGTGGCGGTAAGGCAAGGTGCGCAGCAACATCGGTATGTTGACGCCGGCCAGCACGGTGGTGGGCGTCCCCAGCCGCGACGCCTCGCGCGCCGCCCGGTCGGTCTGGTTGGCGGGCGTGGCGCCCACCACGTCGGTCAGTACCAGCACGCCCTCGCCGGCCGCCGCGGATTCGATGCGCTCGAGCACCGCGCGGAACATCTGGTCGGGATCCTCGTCGTTGCCGGCATCGTAGGCCAGCACGCCGGACAGTTCGCCGAAGATGTGCGAAGCGCAGGAAAGGAGCGACGAAGCCAGCGGTTCGTGCGCGACGATGACGACGCCGGTCATGCCGATCTCGCCTCCGGCTTCGCGGCGACGGCGTCCTCGAGCGCGCGCGCGAACATCGCGCCGACGTCGAAGCCGGTCTGCTCGGTGATTTCGCAGAACGTGGTCGGGCTGGTCACGTTGATCTCGGTGACGTAGTCGCCGATCACGTCCAGGCCCACCAGCAGCAGGCCCCGCGCGGCCAGTTTCGGCCCCAGTTCGCGGGCGATGGCCAGGTCGCGGTCGGACAGCGGCTGCGCCACGCCCCGGCCGCCGGCGGCCAGGTTGCCGCGGGTCTCGCCCGCCTGCGGGATGCGCGCCAGGCAATACGGCACGGGTTCGCCGCCGATCAGCAGCACCCGCTTGTCGCCCTGCAGGATCTCGGGAATGTAGCGCTGCGCCATGATGCTGCGCTGGCCATTGTCGGTCAGCGTCTCGAGGATGGCGTTCAGGTTGGCTTCCCGGGGCGCCAGCCGGAAGATCCCGGTGCCGCCCATGCCGTCCAGCGGCTTGACGATGACGTCGTGGTATTCGTTGTGAAAAGCCCGCAGGCGGGCCATGTCGCGCGTCACCAGCGTCGGCACCGTCAGGTGCGGGAATTCGGCGATGGCCAGCTTCTCGGGGTGGTTACGGATCGCCGCGCCGGAATTGAACACCCGCGCGCCCTGGGCCTCGGCCCGCTCCATCAGGTGGGTGGAATACACGTATTCCATGTCGAAAGGCGGGTCTTTGCGCATCAGCACCGCGTCGAAGGCGGTCAGCGGCTGGTCGCCCTCGGGGCCTTCCTTCCACCAGTCATGTGCGTGCAGGTCGGCATCCGGCACCAGTTCGAGGGGCCGGGACGCCGTGCGCACCACGCCGTCGATGACGTAGAGATCGCCCTGCATCGCCACGCTCAGCCTATGGCCGCGGGCCACGAGGGCTCGCATCATCGCCACGGAGGTGTCCTTGTAGGCCTTGAGCGCGGGAAGCGGGTCAATAATGAAAAGTACGTGCATGGATGGCCTTGAATGCCCGCCGGACGCGGGCGCGGAAACGAATACTGATTCTAGCAAGCCGGCGCGGGCGCCGCCGAACCGTCCGCGTACCGGAAAGGCGCCGGCTGGCGCGACCGGTCATATACCGGCCGCCCCGCCACGTAGGTGGCGCGCACCGCCCGGTCGTCGCCCAGTGTCATCAGCACGAACAGGCGCTCCATCAGGTCGGTGCAATAGCGCATCCGGAAGTCCATCAAGGGCGTGGATTTCAGATCCAGCACCGCCAGGTCGGCCTCGTAGCCCGGCTCGATGGCCCCCAGGCGGTCGTCCAGGTACAGCGCGTGCGCGCCGCCCCGGGTCGCCAGGTAGAACGCGTGGGCGGCGGTCAGCCGCGTCTGGTTCAGGGCCGCCACCTTGTAGGCCTCGTTCAGCGTCTGCAACTGCGAGAAGGCCGTGCCCCCGCCTATGTCCGTGCCCAGCCCCACCCGCACCGGCCGGTCGGCCCGCTTGGCGTCGAACACCCGGAACAGGCCGCTGCCCAGGAACAGGTTGGAGGTCGGACAGTGCGCCAGCGCCGACCCGGACCGATGGCAGGCGCACAATTCGTCTTCCGACACGTGCACCGCGTGCGCGAAGATGGCCCGCGGCCCCGCCAGACCGGCGCGCCGGTAAACCTCGAAGTAGTCGCAGCAGTCCGGGAACAGCTCGGCGACCCAGCCCACCTCGCCCAGGTTCTCGCTCAGGTGGGTCTGCATGTAGGTGCCGGGGTGCTCGCGCCACAGGCGGGCCGCCGACTCCAGCTGCGCCTGGGACGAGGTCGCCGCGAAGCGCGGGGTAATGCAGTACAGCTGGCGCCCGTTGCCGTGCCACCTGCCGATCAGGCCCCGGGAGTCCTCGTACCCGCCTTGCACCGTGTCCCGCAGCGCCTCCGGCGCGTTGCGGTCCATCAGCACCTTGCCGGCGATCATGCGCGTGTCGAATCGCTGCGAGGCCTGGAAGAACGCGTCCACCGACCCGGGATGCACCGTGCAGTACACCGCCGCCGTCGTCGTGCCCGCTCGCAGCAGCTCGCGCAGGAACAGCTCGCTGACCATCGCGGCGTGCGCCGGGTCGGCGAACTGCTGCTCGGTCACGAAGGTGTACTTGTTCAGCCACTCCAGCAATTGCTCGCCGAAGGCGCCGATCATCTGGGTCTGCGGGTAATGGATATGGGTATCGACGAAGCCGGGCAGGATCAGCGCGTCCGGATAGTGCGCCACCGGCATGGAGCCTTCGACCGAGGCGCGCAGCCGGTCGTAGGGGCCGGCTTCCGCGATGCGGCCGTCCTCGATCACCACCAGCGCATCGGGCAGGTGGGTGTACGAAGCGTGCGGATCCGACAGGAAAGGGTCGGCATGGAAACTCAGCGTGGCACCGCGCAGGGCGTGGCGGCCGGGGCCGAAGCGGGAGTCGGGGGCGTCAGGGCCCGGGCGGGAGCGGGTCATAGGCATCCTCGGGTTCGTCGGCGGGCAGGTCCCCGGATGTCGGCGCGGCGGGTCGTTCGCCTATCTGCTGCCGCCACATCGCATAGTAAAGGCCCTTGCCTTCCAGCAACCGGGCGTGGCTGCCGTGCTCCACGATACGCCCTTTTTCCAGCACGAAGATGGTGTCGGCCTGCATCACCGTCGACAGCCGGTGCGCGATCAGGATCGTGATCTGCGTGCGGCGCGCGCAGATGCGCCGCACCGTCTCGTTGATCTGTTCCTCGGTCAGCGAATCCAGCGCCGAGGTCGCCTCGTCGAAGATCAGCAGCCGGGGCTGGCGGATCAACGCGCGGGCGATCGACAGGCGCTGCTTCTCGCCACCCGACAGCTTCATGCCCATCTCGCCTATGGCCGTGTCCAGCCCGTCCGGCGACTTGGTCAGCAGATAGGCGCAGGAGGCCTGTTCCATCGCCGCCACCATTTCCTCGTCGGTGGCGTCGGGCTTGACCAGCCGCAGGTTCTCGCGGATCGTGCCGGCGAACATGTGCGCTTCCTGTGTCACGAATCCGATCTGCCTCCGGACGCGGTTGAAGCGCAGTGCCGTCGTGGGCTGGCCGTTGTACGACACCGTCCCGCTGGCCGGCGGATACAGCCCCACCAGCAGCTTCACCAGGGTCGACTTGCCCGAGCCCGACGGCCCCACGAACGCGATCGTGTCGCCCAGTTGCGCCTCGAACGACACGTGCTCCAGCGCGTAGTCCGGCGCTCCCTTGTGGCGAAAGCAGACCTGCTCGAAACGCACGTCCCGCACCGGCCCCACGTCCACCGCGCCGGGCGGCCGCCGCTCCACGGGCTTTTTCATCAGCGCGCCGAAGTTCAGCAGCGAGGCGTCCACCTCGCGATAGGCCAGGATGATGTTCCCCAGTTCCTGCAAAGGCGCGAAGATCGCCACCGAAATGAACTGCATCGCGATCAGCTCGCCAGGGCTCAGCACTTCGCGGAAGATCAGCCACAGCAGCGCGAACAGGATGGACAGCCGCAACAGGCTCAGCGTCATGCCCTGCAGGAAGGACAGCACCCGTATCCGCTTGACCTTCTCCATTTCGAGCGCGAAGATCGCCGCCGTCTGCGCCTGCAGGCGGCGGATTTCCGGATAAGTCAGCCCCAGACTCTTGATCAGCTCCACATTGCGCAGGGACTCCGTGATGAAGCCCGAATTGCGGTTCGTCTCGCGCACGATGGAACGCTGCTGGGTCTTGATCTCGCGGCTGAGCAAACCGGTCAGGCCGCCCAGCAGCAGCACGCCGACCAGGAACACCGGCACCAGCAGCCAGTTCTTCGTGACCGAATACCAGGTCAGGAACCCCACCCCCACCACCGCCGCGAACACCGTGTTGATGAAGGTGTTGATGAAACGCTCGCTGTCGGCCCGGACCTTCTGCAACAGGGACAGGATCTCGCCGCTGCGCAGGTCCTCGAACTCCTGGAAGCGCAGGCGCAGCACCTGCCGCAGGCCGTCATTGAAAAGATGCGTGCCCAGCTTCTGCACCACCAGCCGGGTGGTGTATTCCTGCAGGGCGCGGGCCAGCCGGGACAGGATGGCGATCCCCACCGCCAGGGCCAGCAGCCCCAGCACGCCGCTGACCAGCTCGTGTTCGGTCTTGCCGGCGCGATTGATCGCGTACTCGTCGATGATGCGCCCGAAGATGATGGGATCGACCAGGGCCAGGACCTGCGAGGCGCCGGCCAGCAGCAGCGCGACGAAGGCCAGGGAGCGGTGGGGCTTGAGGTAGGTCCACAGGAGGTACATGCAGGTCCCCGGAGCGGCATCAAGGGCGAAATCCGTGCCAACCCGAAGCATACCTGCGTCCAGCCATGAAAACCGCCACGGCCCGGCGGCACCGGCCGCCCGCCACGCCCGTCCGCGTGCCTACGGCCTTGCCTTGCTCAGCAGTCGGCCGGCCAGGAAATCGATGGCATCGCCCAGGCGCTCGCCTTCCAGCGCGCGATGCGGTCCCGGGTACGCGACCAGCCGCTTGTCCCGCGAGCCCAGGGCGTCGAACAGCCGCGCCGTACCTTCCCGATCGAAGAACTCGTCGTCCCATTGCTGGGTGAACCAGATCGGACATTCGATCCGCGCGGCGAACCCGGCAAGATGGTCGCTGGCCGCGTAATTGGCGCTCCACAGACCGATGGCCGCCGCTTGCACGCGGCGATCCGACGCCAGGTAGGGAATGCCGTAGGCCGTACCCATCGAAACGCCGATATAGCCGACCGGCAAGCCCTCCCACCCGCGCGTTGCCGTCAGATGGTCGAGCGCGGCAGTCATTTCCCGCGCCATGCTCGTCCTGCCCAGCCCAGTCCGCCAAGCCGCGCGGAAATACCGCCGGGCGGCCTCCGGATCCCGGCTTCCGTCGGGGCTGCGTTCCCCGTGCACCGGGCCGTCTATAGCCAGCACGGCCATCCCCCGAGGCACGAGCCGGTCGACGATGGCAAGGACCGCGTCGGCTTCCTTGTGGCCGCTGCCCCCGTGGCAGGCTTGGACGATGGCACTGGGCCGTTTTTCGGGCGTCCATAACGCAGCCGGAATCGAGGCGCCATCGTGAGCGAAACCATAGCGTTCGAGCATGATCGCCTGCCGATCCGGGTCAGTTGATGAACCCGTTGGTGGCCTTGACCACGACGGCCCACCGCTGGACTTCCTCGCCGATTTTCATCCCGAACTGATCCGGCGAACTCTCCGCCACCGCGATCCCCAGTTTCTTGAACTGGGCCTGGATCCGGTCACTGCGCAACGCCGCTCGCAGGGCCTGGGAAAGTCGCTGCACGATAGCGGGATCGGTGTCTTTCGTCGTCACCAGCCCAAGAAATCCGGGGGCGATGAATTCCGGCACGGTCTCGGCCGCGGCCGGAATTTCGGGAAAATATGGCGACCGCTCACCGGAACTGGTCAGCGCCACCACCCTCACCCTACCGTCGGCCACGTACGGAAGCACCGTCTCCGCCGCCACCATCATGGCGTCGATCCTGCCAGCCACGAGGTCCGTCAGCGCCGGGGCGTTCCCCTTGTACGATATGGTCGCGAAATCGGTGCGGCTGGTCATCGCGAAGTATGCGGCGGTAGGCCCGGCACCGGCCACGGCGAAATTGACCTTGCCCGGATGCCGCCGCATGTAGGCAACCATTTCCGCGAGATCCTTGGCGGGGAAATCGGGACGCACGACCAGGAAATTCGCGCTTCGACCGACTTCGCCCACCGGGGCGAAATCCTTCTCGAGGTCATAGTCGATCTGGCGATAGGCTGTCTTGTTCAAGGCCAGCAGATGCGACACCATCAGCAGCGTGTAGCCGTCCCGCGGCGCCCGGGCAGCCGCCGACGCGCCGATGTTGCCGCCCGCCCCGGGTCGATTCTCCACCGCGATGGGCTGCCCCAGTTCGTCCGACATGCGCTCGGCAACCGCCCGAGCCACCACGTCAGTCAGTCCTCCGGGCGCGAACGGCACCACCAGGCGCAGCGGCCTCTCCGGCCAGCCGTCCGCCAGCGCGAGCGACGCGCTGCAACACCACAAGCCAGCCGCCACCAGGATCTTCCATCCAGCAAGGTTCCGCATCGGACTCTCCAGCAAACTGCGATCCGCCGCCCGGATCAAGCGACCGTAGAGAAATCGGGAGACCGGTAGGTCACGCTGTCCACGGATTGCCGGTTCCAGCCTCCGACCAGCGCCAGCATGTGGAACTGGCGGGCATTCCCGTTCGTGAATCCTCGCATCAGCCCGATCGGCATCGATACGATCTCGTGCGGCGCCAGCCTTATCCGGCTCTCGGCCTCGTCACCCCAAAACAAATCCAGGTCACCATCCAGCGGAACGAAGATCTCCTCGGTCGCGTGGGCATGCAGCGAGGCGCCCTTGCCTGCCTCCATCTCGATGATGCTCATCGAGAACGGAAACTCGAAGGGCAGCGCGGGCAAATGATGCGCCCCGACGCTGATGCCGCGGTTGACCAGCTTGAAAACACGTTTCTCCAGACCGGGCGTATTGCTGGTGGCGAAGGCATCGTCGTAGCCTTTCACCTCGCCCCAGCGTGCGATGCGCCGGCCTTCGAACGGACCATCCACCGTCGGCGTGCGTCCAGTGTCGCGATAGGCCTGGGGATCGGCAGCAAGCAGCAACAGTCGGGCCGGAGCCGTACCTGAGTTGCGCACCTGCGTGGGTTTGCCGGAAGCCAGCGCCACGCAGTCCCAGCGTTTCGCACTCACCGTGCCGCCATCTTGCTGGACGGCGGCTTCGCCCTGCAAACAGAAAAGAGCCTGGTCCGCATCGCTCGGCGCGATGTCCAGGCCTTCGCCTGGTCCGACCTGGCACAGGCTAAGCCGAAAACTGTGCCGTCCGGCGATGACTGCGTCCCCGGGCCCGGCGAAATCGAATATCGGAATCACCTGGGATACGTGATCTGCCGGCGGCTTCGCTATCCGGCTGGTCGCGAGTTCGAATGCGGACGGGCTGGCCACTGGAATCTCCTTTCAGGACTGACCGGGCACCCCAGCCTGAGGCAGGCAGGACAAAAGGCATTCTAGCCAGCCAGCCCATGGCTAACTATGATCCATGATGAATAACCGTTATTCGGTGCTGCGGACAAGGAATTTCATGGACAACCCTGCTCTCGAGAACGTCGACGTGCGCCTGCTGCGCATCCTCCTTGTTCTTCTTTCCGAAAGAAGCGTGTCGCGCTCGGCCCAGAAACTCGACATGAGCCAACCCGCCATGAGCCATGTCCTGAACCGGCTGCGCCGCCTGTTCGCCGATCCGCTCCTGACGCGCAGCCGCAACGGCATGATCCATACCCAACGCGCCAAGGAAATCGAGCCCATGGTGCGAGACTTGCTCGAGAGATTCGATCGACTGATGGCCCACGAAGAGAAATTCGACCCCGCCACCTCCCGGCGCCGATTCGTCGTGACGTCGGCTCCCTATACCGAGCACGTCCTGCTGCCCGGACTGGTCCGCCGGGTACGCGAACATGCGCCGGGAGTCAGGATGGAGCTCAAGCCGCCCCATTACGGCCATGCGCACGAACAGCTCGAAAGCGGAGAAGTCGACCTGCGGCTGGCCTGGGGGCAGGGGCCGCCTCCCTTATCCTTACGATCAGTCCTGCTCTTCCATGACAGGATCGTCTGCGTGTCGGACAAGCGGCGCAACGGCAAGGGAGGCCCCTTGAGCATCGCGGAATATCTGGCCGCATCCCACATCCGCGCCCAAGGCGCGGAGCGCACCACCACGGGCAAGGCGGTCGACAGCGCCGTTGCCCAATATGGAACGACGCTTTCGATCGCGCTTCTGGTGCAGGACTATCTATCCGTTCCCCGCATGGTGGAAGGCACCGATTTCGTAGTGACCATTCCCCAGCGCCTTGCGCGGGATGTCGTCGCTCACGCCTCGCACCTGGAAATCACCGAACCGCCGCTGCGCCTGCCCAGGGTCAGGATGATGGGCTACTGGCACGAACGTAGCCACACCGACCCCGCACATCGATGGTTCAGGAGTCTGGCCATTGCGGCCAGCCGGGATCTTGGCCCCGCGTAGGCACCCCGGCCCGCATGGCCGCCTGGCCCTGCAACGCCACGCCTATCTGCCGCAGGCGGTCCACCACCTCGTCGCGCTGGCGGGCAATGGCATCTTCGGGGCCGCCCAGGCCGATGGCCAGGTCCATCTGGCCCGGCACGGGCGGAAGCGCCATGGCGATGACGTTGCGCCCCGCCACCACCCGCCCCCGGCTTTCGGCCCAGCCTCGTTCGCGGCAGGCCTCGATGTCCGCCAGCAACTCGGGCACCGCGACCTTGCAGGCGGGATCGGTTTCCTGCGCGTTCGCGCGCCGGGCGATCAGCGAGATCTCGGTGTTGCGCAGTCCAGCCAGCAGTATCTTGCCGACCGCCGCCCGGCACACCGGCCGCAGGATGCCGGTGGCGTATGGCGGCAAGCCAGTGGTTTCGGCACACAGAGTCACGATGTAGCGCACATGGATGCCCTGCCGCATGCCGAGCAGCACCGAATGCCCGAACTCGCGCCGCAACCCTTCCAGCAATGAAATAAGGCTGCCGTTGCCGAAGATCTCGTCGTGCACCCACGACCCGAGCAGCATCACGCGCAAGGTCGGGTAGTAGGTACGGGTGGGCGGATCGTAGCGCAGATAGCCTTGCGCCAGCAGGCTCTTGAGCAGCAGCGAGGTACTGGATTGCGGATAGCCCAGGCACTGCGACAGTTCCTTGACCGTCGTGGCCGCATGGGTTTGGGCGAAGAACTCGAAGATCTCCAGTACCCGCCGCGCCGACTTGATCGTCCCTTCCATATCTCCACGCCTCGTACCGTCCAGCGCGGCGGCCGGGTCCCGCTATTTGCCGGCCGGCGCGGCCGGCTTGATCCAGGGCCGCGCCTTGCCTTCGTAAACCGAGGGCCCCAGCCGGAAATGCTGGGCCTCATGGAAAGTGTAGACCACCGGCACGTCCGGACTGTATAGGCGGCCCGCCGCCGGCAACGGACCGTTGCGTGCCACCTGCGAATGCAGCGGCCGGCCAAGGATCTCGGACAAGCGCACCGAGGCCTCGACCAGGCGGTCCAGGTTCACGCCCGGGTCCACGCCAAGCGTCTGCAGCAACTGGACGAAGTCCTCGGTAGGGATCATGCCGGTAGCCTGGCCGTTGCCGCAGTATGGGCATCCGCCTATGCCACCCAGCGCCGTGTCGGCCACCAGCGTATCGCTGGCCTCCAACAGCTTGAGTGCTTCGTACATGGACAGCATCGCCATGCCGCGGGCGTTGTGCAGGTGGAGATGGAAAACGTCGATGGACGGAAAGCGCCGCTTGATCGCCTCCAGATCGCTGGCCACTTCCAGCGGGGTGTTCCATGCCATGGGATCGGCCAGGTCCACGCGCTTGACCTCGATACCAGCGCCGTTCCAGGCATCGACCTGGCGCTGTAGCGCATCCAGGCGCGCGGCTTGCGTGAACTTGCCGCTCCAGTTCGAGCCCCAGCCGGCGCTCAAGCCCACCGCGGCCTGCGTCGCGCCGGCCGCGCGGCCCTTCTCGACCGGTGTGCGCCATATCCGCTCCTGCCCTTCCATGGTCTGGTTGGTATTGCGCTGCAGGAACGTCTCGCACATGTGCAGATGGGTGGCCGGCAGCGGTTCCAGGCTCAGCGGCGGGGCATGCCGCTTGCGGTCCTCGCGCCCACGTTCGTTCAGCGCCAGCGCGAAGAACTCCACGCCCGGCACCGGCCGCAGCCGCTCGACCAGGCGCAGCGTGTCGCCCATCTGGGGACTCCACTTGGGATTGACGAAAGCCCCCACGACGAGACGCCGTATGCCGGCATCCACCAGCATCCGCAGTATCTCCAGCTTCTCGTCCACGGTCACGCCTTCGCGCTCGATCTGCAATCCGTCGCGCAAAGTCTCGTCGGTGATCAATACCTTGGGCCATGCGGTCTTCATCTTCCTGCTCCTATCGGTTGCGCCATACCGGCTTGCGTTTCTCCAGGCGCGCGCGTATGCCCTCCTTGCGATCCTCGCTCAGGTAGGGATTGGCGCCTGGATCCTGGCGCAGCGCCGCCGCCACCGGCAGTTCCAGTCCGCGCAAGGCCACCGCCTTGACGCGCCGGACGGAAATGGGGGCGTTGTCGGCAATCCTGCGCGCCAGCTCCAGCGCCACCGGCAAAACCTCGTTCGCGCCCACCACGCGGTTGAGCAATCCGATCCGGTAGGCCTCGGCCGCATCGATGTACTCGCCGGTGAACAGCATCTCCAGCGCGATGCCCGGCGCCACCCGCCGCGGCAACAGCACCGAGCCGAAATTCGCCCCCATGCCTATCTTGGTCTCGGGCAGGCCGAAGCGTGCCTCGGCATGGGAGACGCGCAGATCGCAGGCCAGCGCCAGTTCGAAGCCGCCGGCGACCGCGCTGGCGTTGAGCGCCGCGATGGTGGGTTTCTTCGCCTCCAGCACCACTTCGAACACATTGCGCTCCAGGCGGTTCATGGGTGAGCGAAAGCGCGCGCCGGCCTCGTCGTTGCCGCGCATCTCCTTGAGATCGCCGCCGGCGCAGAACGCCGCGTCACCCGTGCCGGTCAGCACGATGACGCGCACGTCGTCGTCTTCCTCGGCATCCAGTATCGCTTCGACAATCGCCACCATCAGCGAGCGCGACAAGGCGTTGCGGCGCTCGGGACGGTTCAATCTCAGCAGCCGTACGTGATTGTCGGTCGATACCACCAGTTCCGCCTCGACGGTGCGGGCCTCGTCCATGATCATTCCTCCGACTTGATGCCGTAGACCAGGCGGTCGCGCAGCGCGGCATCGATTTCATCCTGGCCGAAGCCGCACTCGCCCAGCACGGCCACGGTATCTTCGCCCAACCGAGGCGCGGGCCGCGCCTGTGCCCGATTGCCTCCGGAAAAGGCATTGGGCAGACCGATCTGCCGGATTTTCCCTTCGCTGGGGTGATCCACGCGCTGGACGAAACCCGCATCCTCCAGATGCGGATCATCGAGCAGGCTTTCCAGCGTGTTGTAGCGCATGGCCGGCACGTCGGCACGCTCGAGAATCTCCAGCCACTCGGCCGACGTCCTGCCTTTCAGGGCGCTGGCACGCAGGGCGTAATAGTCCAGGCTGTTGGCGGTGCGCGCCGCCACGCTGCGAAAGCGCGGGTCCGTTTTCAACTCCGGCTGTCCGATGGCATCGAAGAACGCGAAAGCCTGGGCATCGGTGTTCGGGGAAATGGCGATGTAGCCGTCCTTGGTCGGCACCGGACGATTGTCGGCGTTGAGAATACGCGCATCGCCAACCGGCCCGATGGGCGGATCGAAGGTCAGGTTGCCCATGTGCTCGCGCATGACGAAGGCCGCCATGGTCTCGAACATAGGCACTTCGATGGACTCGCCCACGCCCGTCCGGGTGCGCCGGTAAAGCGCGAACCCGATGGCCTGCGCGGCGATCTGGCCGGTGATGTGATCGGTCATGACGAAAGGCACGAAGCGGGGTTCCCCGCTCGACGCCTCGAATGCGCCGGCCACGCCGGAGACGCTCTGGATGACCGTGTCGTAGGCGGGGCGGCCCGCATAACGGCCCTTGCGGCCGAAGGCCAGCACCAGGCAGTGGATGAGCCTGGGGTTGACCGCGCGCAGCGACTCCCAGTCCAGCCCCAGCTTGTCCAGCGCGCTCGTTCTCATGTTGGTGACGAAGACATCCGCGCTTTCCAGCAGGCGCCGCAATACCGCCCGGCCGCCGTCCGTCTTCAGGTCGATGCAGACCGAACGCTTGTTGCGGTTGAAGTTCATGAACTTGCCGGTCATGCCGCGGTGGCGCGCGCCGCCGCCGAGCTGGCGCATCAGGTCGCCATCCGGCGCCTCGATCTTGATGACCTCCGCGCCGTGATCGGCCAGCGCCAGCGTGCAGGCCGGCCCCACCACGACTGTCGACAGGTCGACCACCCGCACGCCGGCGAGCGGCCCCTGTTCCGCGGCTCTTGTTGCTTCCATGATTTCCTATTCCTGCTTGATGCCGATCTGGCGTACCAGTTCGCCCGATTTCCGGATGTCGTCCTGGAGAAAACGGCTGAATTCGGCCGGCGTATTGCCCACCACGTCGGATCCATCGGAGGTCAGCCGTGCGCGCACGTCGGGATTCTTGAGCACCTGGGCGATGCCGCGGCTGATTTTCTCGACGATGGCGGGCGAAGTCCTGGCCGGGGCAACCACCCCGAACCAATTGAAGAACTCGTAGTCCTTGACGCCCAGCTCCAGCATGGTGGGTACCTCGGGCAGCATGAGTGTGCGCCGCGTGCTGGTCACGGCGAGCGGACGCAGCTTGCCGGCCTGCATCAGTTCCTTGGCGGTGACCTGGGCCACGAAGGCGAAATCGACGTCGCCCGCCGCCACCGCCGCCGCGGCGGGCGCCGCGCCGCGATAGGGCACGTGCACGGCCGGCATGCCGGTCGACAGGCGCAACATCTCGGCGGTCAGGTGTCCCCCGCTACCCACGCCGGCGGAACCGTAGTTCAGCGAACGCTTGCGGGAAAGCTTGACCACGTCGTCCAGGCTCGCCAGGGAAGAGGAGGCACCCACCACCAGGGTCAGCGGCGAGGTCACCACCATGGAGACGCCGGCCACATCCTTCCCGGCATCATAGGGCAGATCCTTGTAAAGGCTGGGAGCCAGCGTATACGACGTATAGACGAACTGCAGCGTGTAGCCATCGGCGGCTGAATTGAGCATGGCGCTGGTGGCCACGATGCCGCTGGCCCCGGTGCGGTTCTCGACCACCACGTTCTGGCCAAGCACCTTGCCCAAGGGCTCGGCAATGATGCGCGCATAGGTGTCGGTCGACCCCCCAGGCGGCGAGCCGACCAGCAGGCGCAGCGGCCGCGACGGGAAATCCGCCGCCGTATCGGCCGCCGTCGCCGCGCTTCCAAGGGTGATCGAGAGTCCCGCCAGCATGGCGCCCAGCATTCGTATCGGCATCGGTGTCTCCTTTCGCCTGGTTTCGTCGCGGCCATGCACCGCCGCTGCGTGGAGCGGATCATAAGAACCCGCTGGGCGGGAGGACAACGAAAAACCACCCCGCCGGCCTCGAAATCACATATGTGATTTCGTCCGATGCCTGGCATCAAACCCGTCCGCGGCGGCGGCTCGCGATCTACAGTCCCGATCTCGACAGCCCGACCGCCCGATCATGACCAACCATCCCGTCCCTTCCGGCGCCGATGTCCTGTGCGACACCCTGCTCGACCACGACATCGACACCTGCTTCGCCAATCCCGGCACATCCGAAATGCATTTCGTCGCCGCGCTCGACCGCAAGCCGGCCATGCGTTGCGTGCTGGGCCTGTTCGAGGGCGTCGTCACCGGCGCCGCCGACGGATACGCCCGCATGGCCGACAAGCCGGCGGCCACCTTGCTCCACCTGGGGCCGGGGCTGGCGAACGGCCTGGCCAACTTGCACAACGCGCGGCGGGCCGGCTCCCCTGTCGTCAACATCGTCGGCGACCACGCACGCCACCATCTGCCCTACGACGCGCCGCTCACGTCGGACATCGAGACGCTGGCGCGCCCCATGTCGGCCTGGGTCCGCACCATCTCCGACCCCGCCCGGGTCCACTCCGATACCGCCACGGCCATCGCGGCCGCACGCCATGCGCCGGGGCGCATCGCGACACTGATCCTGCCCGCCGACATCGCCTGGTCCGATGCCGCCGCCAGCCAAACCGTGGCCGCATCCCCCGACACGCCGTGCCTGCCCGCGCCCGAGACCATGCGGGAGGCGGTCGAGCGGTTGCGCAACGGCAAGCGCACCCTGCTGATGCTGGGAGGCCGGGCGCTGCGCGCCGCGCCGCTCGCCACCGCCAGCCGCATTGCCCAGGGCTGCGGCGCCCGCCTGCTCGCACCGCAGTCCAACGGCCGCGTCGAACGCGGCGCCGGCCGGGTAACGCTGGACAGAGTGCCGTTCGGCGTCGATTCGGCGCTTCGGATCTTGGCCGACGCCGAGCAGATCATCCTGATCGGCGCACGCTCCCCGGTGGCCTTCTTCGCCTATCCAGGCAAGCCCAGCAGCCTGCTTCCCGCCGGCTGCGAAGTCATCGGACTGGCGACCGACGAACAGGACCCCGTGGCAACGCTCGACTGGCTGGCCGATGAACTGGGCTTGGGCGTCGCGCCGCATCCCCTGCTGGAAGCGCCGGGCGCCGGCCCCATGCCATCGGGTGGCCTGACGCCCGCCGCCCTCATCACCGCCCTGGGGCGCCTGCTGCCTGAACACGCGATCCTGTGCGACGAATCCGTGTCGTCGGGGCGCGACCTGTTCGAACAGACCCGCGGCGCCGCGCCCCACGACTACCTCCAGATCACCGGCGGCGCCATCGGTTCCGGGCTGCCCATGGCAACCGGCGCGGCCATCGCGTGCCCCGGCCGCCGCGTCGTCTGCCTGCAGGCCGACGGCAGCGGCATGTACACGTTGCAGGCCCTGTGGACCCAGGCGCGCGAGCGCCTGGATGTCGTCACCATCATCCTGTCCAACCGCCGCTACGCCATTCTTCATGCCGAACTCAGGCACGTCGGCGCCGGCACGGCGGGCGAAAACGCCCGCCGCATGCTGGACCTGGACGACCCCGCGCTGGACTGGGTCGACCTGGCCCGCGGCATGGGGGTGGAAGGCGTGGCGGTGCAAACGGTCGAATCGTTCGCGGCCGCGCTGCGATCGGCCCTGACATGCCGCGGCCCATTCCTGATCGAAGCCCGACTGGAGGCCTGACCGCCGCGCTTCATTCCCCCGCTCGACTATCCACCGGAGACACCATGCCCTCTACCCACCGATCTTTCATGCCGCGACATGCCGCACGACTGCTCGCCGCCTTCCTGCTGCCCATCGCGGCCTTCGCCCAGGACTCCTATCCGGCCAAGCCGGTACAGATCATCGTCTCGTGGGCGGCCGGCGGCAGCATCGACACCATGGCGCGAGGCTTCGCCCGCGCCATGAGCCAGGAGCTTGGCCAACCCGTCGTGGTCGAGAACCGCGACGGCGCGTCAGGCATGAGAGGCACGGCCGCCACCGTATCCGCCCCGCCGGACGGCTATGTACTGAACTTCGGCCCGATCACGCCCATCACCAATGCCCTGCACCTGATGAGCAAGCCGGCCTACGGCGTGGATTCGCTCGAATACGTCTGCCAGGTCTTCGAGAACCGCTTCGCGATCGCGGTCCCGCAGAACTCGCCCTACAAGACGCTGCAGGATCTGTACGCCGCCATCCAGGCCTCGCCTGGCAAGCTGAGCTACGGCCATCTGGGCGTGGGTAGCATCACGCACCTGTCCCTGGAGACCGCGATCCAGGGCCGCGGCTTCTCCGTCACCGGCGTTCCCTACCGCGGCGAAACCCCAATGTTCCTCGACCTGCAGACCGCGAGGCTGGACTTCGGGGTCGTCACCGTGGGCAGCACGCTGGCGACCTCCCGTCCGGTGCGCATGCTGGCCATCATCAGCGACCGCCGCCATCCCGAGATACCCGACGTACCCACACTGAAGGAACTGGGACTGCCATCGCTGCAGCCGGCGCTGGTCGGACTGATGGCTCCCAGGGCCACGCCTGCCCCCGTGCTGGCGAAACTCGAACGCGCGTGCAAGAACGCGGTGAAAACCGACGTCATGCAGGCCGCGGTCAAGATGCTGCGCGACGAGATCGTCTACAAGGACCGCAAGGCCTTCACGGCCAGCGTGATGCGCGATTACGAGGAAAAAGGCGCGCTGGTCAAACGGCTCGCCATCCCCGCGCAGAACTGACGACACAAGGGAAACGGCCCCGCCGCCTCGCCCCAACCACGACAGGAGACAAGCATGACCGACGCTTCCACCCTGCACGAGCGCTACGTGCAAGGCCCTTTCGATCTGACCGACTGCGTGGACCTGCACGTGCATTCGGCGCCCTGCCTGTTTCCCCGCCTGGGAGACGACCTCGACATGGCGCGGCGGGCGCGCGACGCCGGCATGCGCGCCATTGCGCTCAAGAGTCATCACGAAAACACGGTTTCTCGCGCCTATCATGCGCAGACGGTGGTGCCCGGCCTGCAGGTCATCGGCGGAGTCACGCTCAACCAATGCGTGGGCGGCGTCAACCCCGCGGCCGTCGAAGCCGCCTTCATGCTGGGCGGCCGCATCGTCTGGGGGCCGACCGGGCACGCCTGCTACCACGGCACCATTACCGGCGAATTCGGCAAATGGGGCGTACCCGGCATGGTGCTTCCCGGCAGCGAACGCGGTGGTGTCACCGTGCTCGATGCCGACGGCCGGCTCACGCCGGAAATCCTAGAGATCCTGGACCTGGTCAAGCAGTACGACGCGCTGTTCTGCACTGCCCACCTCAGCCCCGAGGAAATCTCGCTCATCGTCGACCGTTGCGCGCAGATCGGCGCGCGCGTGCTGGTCAACCATATCTACTACTTTCCCCGCGTCGACATCGATTACGCCGAGGACATCACCCGCCGTGGCGCCTGCATCGAACTGTGCTCGACCTTGCTCATACCCTCGCGGCACCGCAAGGAGCTGCGCTACGACTACGAGCTGATGGCCGAGACCATCAAGCGCGTGGGCGCCGCGCGCTGCGTCATGTCGACCGACGGCGGCGGCATGATCTCGGGCCTGTTTCCGGACGAACAGTTCCGCATGTTCGGCCAGCGCCTGCAGGGCTATGACGTGCCCTTGGCCGACATCTACCGCATGATGCGCGACAACCCCACCGAACTCGCGGCACTCGGGCAGGACCGGTCACCGCTCGGTCCGCCGGTGCGCCCGGAAGCGGCATGAACTCGCCCGCGCCGCTCCATAGGGAGAACGCCGCCCCGCGCACTCCCGTCACCGTGCTGACGGGATTCCTCGGATCGGGCAAGACCACGCTGCTCAATCGCATCCTGACCGAGCGTCACGGCCAGCGCATCGCGGTCATCGAAAACGAGTTCGGGCCGGAGAGCATAGACACCGACCTGCTCGTGCGGGAAGCCAGCGAAGAAATCGTCGAGATGAGCAACGGCTGCCTGTGCTGCTCGGTGCGCGGCGACCTCGCGCGCGTGCTGGAAGACCTCGCCCTGCGCCGCGCGCGGGACGAACTGCGCTTCGACCGGGTAGTCATCGAGACCACGGGCATGGCCGACCCCGGGCCCGTGGCGCAGACCATCTTTCTCGAACCCGGCGTGGCCGCCGCCTACCGCCTGGACGCCATACTGACCGTGATCGACGCCTGCCACGGCCTTCCCACGCTCGCCGCCCATCCCGAAGCGCGCGCGCAGGTCGGCTATGCCGACCGCCTCCTGGTCTCCAAGACGGACCTGGTCCAGGCTGCCGACCTGCCGGAACTGGCCGATGCGCTGGCGCGCATCAATCCGCGCGCGCCCATCTTATGGATGCGGCAAGGCCGGGCCAATCTCGACGAACTGCTGGACGTGGGCGCGTTCGATGCGGCCTCGGTATTGCGCGAGCACACCGCCGAGCGGGACGCGCATGGCAAGAACCCTGGCCATGATCCCGGCGATTGCCACCATCATGGGCACGAGGCCGCGCACGTGCGCAACGGCGAACACACACCCGACGTCGCCTCCTTCGCCTTCACCACCGATCGTCCTTTCGACGCGGACCGCCTGGAACAGCTGCTGTCCGCCCTCGCGGAGGGGCTGGGCGTCGACCTCTACCGTTGCAAGGGCGTGCTGTGGGTGGAAGGCGAAGCGCGCCAGGTCGTCGTGCAGGCGGTCCAGCTGACGATCGCCGTCGATCGGGGCGCGCCGTGGGGCACGATGCCCCGGCGCAGCAGGCTGGTCTTCATCGGCCGAGACCTGCCGGCCGACGCGATACGCGACAGCCTGGCGCGTTGCCTGGTGGAAAGCGCCGATCAGCTCGTCCCGGGCTGACGGCGCATGGCCTCGGCGCCAAAGAATTCGCGCCTCCCCCCGGATTATGATCGGAAGATCCATGCACGGCCGCCCACGGCCCGCTCCAGGGAGACACCCCATGCTGCTTCAGGACAAGACCGCCATCGTCTACGGCGCCGCCGGCCACATCGGCAGCCAGGTCGCCCGCACCTTCGCCCGGGAAGGCGCGCGGCTATTTCTTGCCGGCCGCACGCCCGACGGGCTGCGGGCACTGGCACGCGAACTCGGCGCGGACTGGGCGACGCTGGACGTGCTGGACGAGGCCGCGGTCGATCGCCACGCCGCCGAGGTCGCGGCGAAGGCCGGCCGCATCGACATCAGCCTGAACGCCGCCAGCATCCGTGGCGACCTGCAGGGCACGCCGCTACTGGACATGCCCCTGGCCGATTTCATGGCCCCGGTGGAAACGGGCGTGCGCGCCCATTTCCTGACGATGCGCGGCGCGGCCCGGCATATGGTCCGGCAGGGGCGGGGCGTCATCCTGGCGCTGTCGGCGACGTCGGCCGGCCTGTCGGGCCGGGACCGGGTCTATCACAAGACGGGCGGATTCGCCGTTGCCTGCACGGCCATCGAAGCCATGGTCCGGACCTTCGCCGGTGAACTGGGACGGCACGGCGTGCGCGTCGTCTGTCTGCGGTCGGACGCGCTGCCCGAGACCTGGCCACCCGAAGCCCAGGTCGAATATCGCGAGACCCGGGACTACATGGACGCCGGAACGGCGCTGGGGCGCCTGCCGCGGATCGCCGAGGTGGCGGATGCGGCGGCCTTCGCGGCATCCGACCGCGCGGGCGCGATGACGGGCGCCATCGTCAACCTGACCTGCGGGTCCATCATGGATGCGGACTGACGCCGCCGTCAGTTCCCCTCGGCCGCCGCGATGTCCCGTCCGCCGCACACGAACAGGTTCTGCCCGGTGACGTAAGACGTCTCGTCCCGCAGGAAGAACATGGCGGCGTTGGCCACGTCCTCGGGCCGCGCCACCCGCCCCATGGGAATCGAGGCCTCCAGCGCCTGGGCCTGTGGCGAGCCGGCGGGATGATAGACCCGCAGCATGGGCGTATCCACCGGCCCCGGGCTGACGACATTGACGTTGATGCCGTGCGGCGCCAGCTCGACCGCCAGAGCCCGGGCCATGCCCAGGATGCCGGACTTCACCGCGCCGTAGAGCGAACTGCGCGCGCGTCCCAGGCTGACCCGGCTGCCCAGCAGCACGATGTGGCCGTGCCGCCGTGCCTTCATGACCGGGACCACGAGGCCGATGCATTGCATGGCCGCGCGCAGGTGCAGATGCACGATGCGGTCGAAACCCTGGGCGTCGAAGTCCTCGACCGGCGCCATGTGCGGGATTCCCGCGCAATGCACGAAGCCCGTCACGCGGTGCTGGCCCAGGACGGCCTCGAATGCCTCGCGCGTGGCCCGGGCGTCCGTCAGGTCGACGATCCGGTCGATGGCGCCCAGCGGCGCCGCGGACGGCCGGTCGGACAGGTTGACCACCCTGCCGCCCTCGGCCAGCACGCGCCGGGCCAGGGCCGCGCCTATCCCGCCGCTGGCCCCGGTGATCACCGTCACGCCGTCACCGGCTGGCGCGGCCACCTTGCCCCTCCTGGCCGGGGCCGGGCAGGCCGAACACCCGCACCGCGTTCTCGCCCAGCGTCTTGCGGAAACTCGTGTCCGACAGCGGCAGCTGCATGTACGCATCCAGGCAGGCATCGATCTCCCGCACCGGATACCCCGATCCGTACATCATCTGGTCCTGCAGGAAGCCGTTGGCCGCCTGGACCAGCAGGTCTCCCCCCGGCATGAAGAGATAGGCATCGGCCGACACGTACACGTTCTCGTGGCGATAGGCCACGCCCAGCAGTTCCGCGAAGAAGGGCCAGCAGGCGTGTCCGGCGACGATGGACAGGTTGGGAAAATCCCGCGCCACGCCCTGGATGTAGCGCGGATGGGTGTCCTCGATCTCGGGTCCGGCGAACGGCCCCGACATCAGTACCACCGGTACCTTGCGGTCGTCGCACAGCTCGTACAGCGGATACAGGCGCCGGTCGTCCCAGTGCGTGGCGAGCGCGCTGCGCGTGGGCGCGATGTGGATGCCGCGCAGGCCCAGTTCGTCGATGGCCCGCCGGGTTTCCTCCAGGGGGTCGCCGAAATCCCCGCCGACGTCGATGCCCGCGACGCCCGACAGCCGATCGGGATGGGCATGGACCACCTCGGCGATATGGTCGTTGGACACGTCGCTGCGCGGCGATCCTCCCGCGGCCGGCACCACCCGGTGCACGCACAGCATCCGGTCCACGCCGGCGCGGTCAGCCTCCTGGAAGAACAGCTCCACCGAGGCGTTCAGATAGGACGGCGGGATCGTCTTCATGCCCAGATGGCCACCGAAGAACTTCAGGTGATCCGGCGTGAAATAGGTCAGGATCTCCTTGGTAGGCGGCCGGGCCCGCAGGTCCACGACATGGTATCCGTCTCGCATTTTTTTCTACACTCCTCAAATGTCGGTTCGCGCTAATCGGCCGTGATCGACGCCGATTGAATCAAGTTGCCCCATTTGCCCGTTTCGCTGGAGATGAACGCGGTCAGCGCGTCCCCGGTTACCGACCGGGGC
The DNA here is from genome assembly GCF_003854895.1 of Pigmentiphaga sp. H8. NCBI lineage: Bacteria > Pseudomonadati > Pseudomonadota > Betaproteobacteria > Burkholderiales > Alcaligenaceae > Pigmentiphaga > Pigmentiphaga sp. H8. The sequence continues at coordinate 5,588,014 of NZ_CP033966.1, forward strand.
TCCACCGCCAGTTGCTGCATCCGCTCGCGCATGCTATCGGACTCCATGATCTTCCTGAGCGTCGTGCGCAGCTTGTCCAATACGTCGGCGGGCGTGTTCGCCGGCGCCATGATGACGTTCCACGAGCTGGCGGAATACTCGGGAAACCCCACCTCGGCCAGCGTCGGCACGTCCGGCAGCAGCGGCGAGCGCTTGTCGCCGACCAGCGCGAGGATCTTCAGCAGGCCCGACTTGTGCATCGTCATCGCGGTGGGCAGCACGTCCACGCAGAACTCCGCCTCGCCCGCCGCGATCGCCGCCAGCGCGGGGCCCGCCCCCTTGTAGGGCACGTGCACCGTGTCCAGCTTGTACGTGCGCACGAACAGCTCCGAGGCCAGGTGGCTGGGCGACCCCACGCCCGACGACGCATAGTTCACCTTGCCCGGATGCTTGCGTAGGTAGTCGATCAGCGCGGGCGCGGAATCCGGCTCGAACTTGGGAGAACGCAGCAGCACCATCTGGGTGCTGGAGATCTGGATGATGGGCACGAAGTCGCGCTGCACGTCGTAGGGAAGCTTCTTGTACAGCGAGGGATTGATGGCCAGCGCGGCGCTGGTCAGCAACAGGGTGTAGCCATCCGGCCTGGCGCGCGCGGCCTGCTCGGTCCCCACGACGCTGCCGGCGCCGCCCTTGTTCTCCACCACCACGGCCTGCCCCAGCTCGGCCGTCAGCCGCGGCGCGATGATGCGGGCAAGCACGTCGTTCAACCCGCCCACCGCGAACGGCACCACCATCTTGATGGGACGATCGGGATAGCCGGCGGCGCTTGCCGTGCCGGCTCCCAACAGCGCGACGAGAATCGCCGCGCAAAGACTCGACTGCCGGTTCATGCTGCCTCCTTGCGAACGGGTGACACGGGCGTACCCGGGAACTGAGGCGGATTATAGGAATGGGGCCGAGGCCGGCCATTACTGTTTCGTCGCCGCATTTACGCGGGTGTCCGATTAATTGCGGGCGGCCTCCAAGCGCGGCGTGCCGGGCAAAAAAATGCGATCAATACGTAAATGGGAAGACAGCGGGATAAGAAGGAAGAGCGGGGCCGCTCCTACACTCGCCGGTGCCCTTTTCAACCTTCAGGAGTCCCCATGCATCGTCGTCCGCCACATGCCCTGAAACAGGCCGCCATGCTCGTCCTGGCCATCGGAGCCCATACGGCCGTGCTTGCCGCCGAAACCTTTCCCACGCGCCCCATCACGCTGGTCGTTCCCTATGCGCCGGGCGGCGCCGGCGACATACTCGGACGCTCGGTCGCCAAGGAACTGGCGGGCATCGCGGGCAAGCCCGTGGTTGTCGAGAACAAGCCCGGCGCGGGCGGCAACATCGGCGCCGAGCTGGTCGCGCGGGCCCAGGACAAGGATGGGCACACGCTGCTGCTCGGCGCCACGAGCCTGGCCAGCAATCCCAGCCTGATGCGCAGCATGCCCGTCGATCCGCTCAAGGATCTGGTCGCCATCGGCGGCGTGGCTTCGCTGCAGAACGTCATCGCCGTCAACCCGTCCTCGCGGCTGCGCAGCGTGGCCGATCTCGTCGCCGAGGCCAGGAAGCATCCCGGCAAGCTGACGTTCGGCACCGCGGGCATCGGCACGTCCAGCCATCTGTCGGTCGAGCTGTTCAAGGGCGAGGTCGGCGTGGACCTGCTGCACGTGCCGTACAAGAGCGGCGGTCCGGCGATGGCCGACGTGATGGCGGGCAACCTGGACCTGGTGTTCGAACTGATGCCCGCCGTGGTCGGACACGTGCGCAGCGGCAAGTTGCGCGGTATCGCCGTCACCGGCGCCGCGCGCTCGGAAGCGCTGCCCGATCTGCCCACGGTGGCCGAATCGGGCTACCCCAAGTATTCCTTCGTCTCGTGGTTCGGCATCTTCGGCCCCGCCGGCATGGATGCCGCACGCGTGGCCCAGCTTAACGAGATGCTGGGCAAGGCCCTGGCTTCCAGCGAATTCAAGGGCCGGCTGGAACAACTGGGCGCGGAAGGGATGCCGGGCTCTCCCACCCAGTTCGGCAAATTCTTCCAGGGCGAAGTCGCCAAGTGGAAGCGTGTCGTGGCCGACCAGGGCCTGCCCCTGATGAACTGATGGGCCGGCGTGCCGCCCGGGCCGGGCGGCACGCCTGGCGGCTACTGCCAGGCCATGCCCGTGAACTTGAGCTGCGACAGTTCCTCGATGGCATAGCGCACCCCTTCCCGCCCGGTGCCGCTCAACTTCATGCCGCCGAAGGGATACATGTCCAGCCGGAAGCGGCTGGCCTCGTTCACCCACAGCGCCCCCACCTCGAAGGACTCGGCGAACCGGAACGCGTGGCCCAGGCTGCGGGTGAACACCGCCCCCTGGAGGCCGAACGGGGAATCGTTGGCCAGCGCCAGCGCATGGTCGGCGTCGTCGGCCCGGATCAGCACGGCCACCGGCCCGAAGACTTCCTCGTACCACAGCCGCGCGGCAGGCGTCAGCGCCTCGACGATGACCGGGGACAGGATCAGGCCCTCGCGCCGGGGCGCCAGCCGGTAGCGCGCGCCGTGCGCGATCGCGTCCTCGCACAAGCCCATGATGCGGTCGGCCGAAGCCTGGGACACCAGCGGGCCGATGTCGGTCCGCTCATCGTCCGCGGGCCCGACGCGCATCCGCTCGGCGGCGGCGGCGAACCGCGCCGCGAATGCGTCGTAGACGCCCGCCTCGACGATGACGCGCTGCGCCGAGATGCATTGCTGCCCGCTGGCCTCGAACGCGGCCGCGGCGATCTTGGCGGCGGCCGACTCCAGGTCCGCGTCGGCCAGCACGACGTTGGCGGCGCTCGACCCGAGTTCCGACACGAAGCGGCGCACGCCGGTCGCCCTGGCCAGCGCTTCCCCGGCCTGCACCCCGCCCGTGAACGACACCACGCCGACGTCGGGATGGCCCGCCAGGGCCAGCGCCGCCGCCTTGTCTCCGGCCAGCACGTTCATCATGCCCGGCGGCAGGCCGGCCTCGACCGCCGCGGCGGCCAGGTGCAGGGCCGCGCGCAGCGACGCCGGCGCGGGCTTGGCCACGCACGCGTTGCCGGCCGCGAGCGCGGGGGCCAGCTTTTGCACGAGCAGGTTCACCGGCGCGTTGAACGGCGTGATCGCACCCACGACCCCATAGGGAAAGCGGCGGGTGTAGCCGATGCGCCCCACGCCGGCCGACACGGCATCCAGGGGCAGGACCTCGCCGCCCAGATGCGACAGCTCCGACATGCAGGCCTCGACGAACTGCAGGCCGCGCGCCACCTCGCCCCGGGCCACGCGTATCGGCTTGCCGACGTCCTCGCTGATAAGACGCGCCAGGGCCGCGGCCTCGCGGGACAAGGCATCGCGCAGACATTGCAGGTGCCGCAGGCGCACGGTCACCGGCGACGGCCGCTGCGCCAGGAACGCGCGCCGCGCGCTGGCGACCGCCCGCGCCACGACATCCTCGTCCGCCTCGGCGATGGCCAGCATGCCGCCGCTGCCGGCCTGGCGCCACGACATGCGCGCCGCCCCCGGCGCCACCAGAACCCCGTCGATGAACGAGGACTGCACCTCTCCAGCCAGCGCGTTCTTCATCGCCCGCCTCCCGACTCGGCGCGCAGGTGCCGGATGTTCATGTTGGCCAGGAACCCGATCAGCGGATGCAGTCCCATCTCGGCGAATTTCAGTTGATCCATGGCCAGCAGCGCCCCGCGATGGCCCTCGCTCAGCTCGAAGCGGGCGGCGTAGGCCTGGGGATCCGCCACGAAGGCATGCTGGTTGGCCCGGTCGTAGGCCAGGCCGTGCAGGGCGCGCGTCAGCTCCGCCAATTCGGGCGCGATGCGCGGATAGTGCGGGCGAGGCGCTGGTTGGGGGGGAGAGAAGAACCCCACCGAGGCATAGTTGTGGTGCCAGCTCGGGTCCATCTGCACCACGTCGGGCACGCGCTCGCCCAGCGCCCCCGCCGCCAGCGCCCAGCAGCGCAATTCGATGTTGCCGGTATCGTCCAGCTTCGATTCGCCGTACCCGATCAGCGACTTCAGGTTGCCGGTCCGCAGCGTATCCAGCACCCGGTTGTCGAAGTCCAGGTCGGGCTGGCTGTAGCGGTCCGTGCCGGGAAAATGCGACATGCCGCCGCTGGCCACGACCACCGTGCGCAGCCCCAGGCGGCGCACCGCGTTGGCCAGCGCCACGCCGAAGGCATAGCATCGCTCGGTGGTCGGCTGCGGCGGCAAGTAGGCGTTGACGTAGACCGGCAGCACGGGCGCCGAAACGCCCAGATGCGTCAGCGGGATGCCCAGCGCGTAGTCGATCTCGGCGCTGCTGGTGAAGGCGGGATCGAAGCCCGACCGGTACAGGTCCTCGACGATCGCGAAGGAAATGTCGCTGGGCACCTGGTAGCGAAAACCCCGGCCGGCGAACTCGCCCCTGGCCACGCCGCCGACGTGCAGCGTGAACGGCGGCGCGCACTGGTGGAAGAACTGCTGGGCATGGTCGTTGGCGATCATGATCCACAGATCGGGCTCGAGCGCCTGCAGGCGCTCCCCGATCGACGCGGCCACGTCCCGGACGCGCTGGACCGTGTCCTTGTCCTCGGTATCGGGCATCGTGAAGAACTGCGGGGCATGCGGCAGCATGGCGCCGCCGACGATCAGATCCTGGGCCATTCCGTCTCTCCTTTTCTTGGCAATGTGTCCTGGGTGCCAAGGAGTGTAGGAACGCGGGCCCGGGCGGCCATTACGTCCTCGTCTGCCGATTTATGAATTCATCCGATTTTGTCTGGACGCCCGATGGCGTTCGCCAGGGCCTTGGATATACTGTGCGCACACACGCAACATCGCCGTCTCATCGCCCGCGGGGCGAAGGAAGTGCCACGTGTCCAGAGTCCTAGCCGTTACCCAGGGCCACATCGGCCGGGCCTGCCTGCTCGACAAGGTGCGTCCCGCCGGCGCGCATGCCCACCCCGTCCACCACGCCATGATCGAACTGGACGGCCCCTGCCATGAATATCAGGTGGGCGAGGCATCGGCCGTGCTGGCCCCCCGCCGCGCCGTCCTCGTCAACAGCCACGAGCTGCACGCCAACCTTTCGGTCGGCCAGGGCAAGAGCACGATCCTGATGCTGTATTTCTCGCCGCTGTGGATAGAGGAACAATTCCCGGGCCTGCCCGCATACGTCAGGTTCTTCCGGCACGGCAGCGTGCAACTGGGGGCCGATACGGTCGAACTCGCCCAGCATCTGGCCCGGCGCATGCTCGAGGCGGCCGAAATCAACACCGCTGACGTCCAGGCCCTGTTCGGCGAACTGGCCGAACACCTGTGCCACCAGTACGGCCCCACCTATCCGAACCGCGAACGCCCCGCCCGCAGCAACGACTATCGCATCCGGCGGGCCATCGCGTTGATGCAGGAACACCTGGAAGAACCGCTGCCCACCCAGGAGATCGCCGCGCGCGTGGGCCTGTCCCGTTCGCGCTTCTTCGAGCTGTTCACCGCCTGCACGGGCCTGTCGCCCAAGCACTACGTCAACATGCTGCGGCTGCACGCCGCGGTGGAATACCTGGCCGACGACCCGGGTCCCATCGCCGAGCTGTCGCAGCGCTGCGGCTTCGGCGCGCAAAGCCATTTCTCGAAGTTCTTCGTCGACCAGCAGGGTTTCACGCCGCGCGACTATCGCCGCGCCGCGGTGCCGGCCCTGCCCAGGCAGCACGGGCAGGCCGACGCCGTCCACCCTTAGTGCTTGGCCACGCCCAACAGGCCGTCCAGCGTCGCGCCATCGGCCAGCAAATCCTGCGCGGAGCTGGCGTGCACCACGCTGCCGCGTTCCAGCACGATGGCGGTGTCGGTGATGCTGAGCGCCTTGCGGGCGTTCTGCTCGACCAGGATCACCGACATGCCTTCGTCGCGGATGATCCGCTGCAAGGCGCTCATCAGTTCCTGCACGATGATGGGCGCGAGCCCTTCCAGCGGCTCGTCCAGCAGCAGTACGCGCGGGTTCAGCATCAACGCACGGCCGATGGCCAGCATCTGCTGTTCGCCGCCCGAGAGCTGGTTACCCATGTTGGCCTTGCGTTCGTGCAGGCGCGGGAACATCTCGTAGATGCGCTTGAGGTTCCACGGTCCGGGCACGGCCACGGCGGTCAGGTTTTCCTCGACGGTCAGCGACTTGAAGATGTTGCGTTCCTGCGGCACCCAGCCGATGCCCGCCAGCGCGCGCTGGTCCGGGCGCAGTCCGGTGATGTCCCGGCCCGCCAGGTGCAGGCGGCCGGAGAAGCGCCGCGTGTGGCCGACGATGGTGTTGATCAGCGTGGTCTTGCCGGTACCGTTGCGGCCCAGCAAGGCCAGCGCCTGGCCTTCGCCCAGGCTCAGGTCTATGCCCATCAGGACCTTGGCCTCGCCGTAGCCGGCAACGATGCCTTCCAGCTTGAGCAGCTCAGTCATGGTAGCCCTCCACCACTTCCTCACCCAGGTACACCGCCTTGACGCGCGGGTCGCGGGCGATCTCGGCATTGGTCCCTTCGACGAACAAGCCGCCGTTGACCAGGACCGAGATACGGTTGGCGAAGGAAAAGACCAGGTCCATGTCGTGTTCGATCAGCAGGATGGTCACGTCCTCGGGCAGGGCGCCGACCGTGTTGAGGATTTCGCGGCGCTCGCCGTCGGGCACGCCGGCCACGGGTTCGTCCAGCAGCAGCACGCGAGGCTTGGCGGCCAGCGCCAGCGCGATCTCCAGCAGGCGCTGCTTGCCGTAGGGCAGCACCGCCGTCTTGCGGTCCTTCACGTCGAGCAGGTTGCACTGCTCCATCAGGGCCGCGCATTCGTCCATGATCTCGCCGCGCTTGCCCAGCGGGCGCAGGCAGCGCCAGCCCTTGCCTTCGCGTTCGGAAATGGCCACCGCCAGCGACTCCGCCGGGGTCATTTCAGCGAACAGCTGGTTGATCTGGAAAGTGCGCACCAGGCCGCGGCGCGCGCGTGCATGCACCGGCAGGCGCGTGACGTCCTCGCCTTCCAGTTCGATACGGCCGGAGGTGGAGGCCAGCACGCCGGTCAACAGGTTGATCAGCGTGGTCTTGCCCGCGCCGTTGGGGCCGATCAGCGCCTGGCGGGCGCCCCGCTCGACCTTGATCGACACGTCGTTGGTGGCGACCAGCCCGCCGAAGCGCTTGGTCAGGTTGAAGGTCTGCAATACGGTGGTCATTGCTTGCCTCCATGGCCGCGGCGGAACCAGGTCCAGGGACGCACCAGCTTGTCGTGGCCGACGACCACGATGACGACCAGCAGCAGGCCGATCCAGAATTGCCAGTACTGGGGCGTGATGCCCGACAGCCAGTCCTGCATGAACTTGAAGATGACGGCGCCGATGATGCCGCCGTACAGGTAGCCGGCACCGCCGATCACCAGCATCAGCATCACGTCGGCCGAGCGGTGGAAGGCCAGCACGTCCAGCGAGGCGAAGCCCGTGGTCTGCGCCAGCAGCGCGCCGGCCACGCCCGCATAGGCCGCCGCCAGCGTGTAGACGGCGGCGCGGCGGCGGTTGACCGCCACGCCCATGGCGGCGGCGCGCAGCGGATTCTGGCGCACCACCTGCAGCGACATGCCGAACGGCGAATGCACGATGGCCCGGGCGATGAAGAACAGTATCGCCAGCACGATGACCGAGTAGGTATAGGCCGTGCGGCCGAACAGGTCGAACTCGAAGGTGCCGAACAAGGGCACCATGGTCACGCCGGTCAGGCCATCCGCGCCGCCCGTCAGCCAGCCCATCTTGTTGGCGATCTCGTACAGGATCAGCGCGACGCCCAGCGTCACCATCAGCCGCGTCAGGTCCGAGCCGCGCATTACCAGCACGCTGGTCACCAGCCCCAGCAGCGCGCTCAGGGCCGCCGAGATGGCCAGCCCCAGGATGGGATCGATGCCGAAATGCTTGGCCAGCAGCGCCGCGCAATAGGCGCCCAGCCCGAAGAAGGCCGCGTGGCCCAGCGAGACGATGCCGGCGTAGCCCAGGATCAGGTCCAGCGAAACCGCGAACAAGGCCAGGATGGCCAGCTCGTTCAACAGCAGGAATCCCCTGGGCAGCACGAAGGCGGCGCCGATGGCGACCACCCAGAAAACGATTTCGAACCAGCGGATGCGGGACCAGCGCGCGCCGACGGCGCGCAGCGAATCAGGGGCCGCCGAGGTGGCGGCCTGGGGTGCGATCGTGGCTTTCATTACTTACCCCCCGCCCGGGCGAACAGGCCTTGCGGGCGCCACATCAGCATGATGATCATGACGCAATAGATGATGAATGCCCCGACAGTGGGGATGTAGTACTTGCCGGCCACGTCGGCCACGCCCAGCAGCAGCGAAGCCACCAGCGGCCCCGTCAGGGAAGACGTGCCGCCCACGGCCACCACGATCAGGAAATAGATCATGTACTTGATCGGGAAGGTCGGGTCCATGCCGAGCAGGTCGGCGCCCAGCGCGCCTCCCAGGCCGGCCAGGCCGGAGCCGAAGGCGAAGGTCGACAGGAACACCAGGTTGATGTTGATGCCCAGCCCGCTGGCCGCGCGCGGATCGTCCACCGACGCGCGCAGGCGGCTGCCGAACCGCGTCTTGCTCAGGATCAATTGCAGCCCGATCACCAGCGCCACGCAGATCACGATCACGAACAGCCGGTAGTGTCCGATGCCGACGCCGCCGACCACCGAACGGCCGCTCAGCCATTCCGGCAGATGCAGCAGCTGTTGCTGCGATCCCATGAAGTAGTCGACCATGGCCATGGCCATGAAGGTCAGGCCGATCGAGAACAACACCTGGTTCAGGTGCGATTGCCCGTACACCCGCTTGTACAGCGTGCGTTCCAGGATCGCCCCCATGACCGCCGACACGATGAAGGCCAGCGGCAGACACAAGAGGAAAGGCACGTTCAGGCGCTGCATGGCCAGCACGGTCACATAACCGCCCACCATCGCGAACGCCCCGTGCGCCAGGTTGATGAAATTCATCAACCCCAACGTCACGGACAGCCCGCAAGCCAGCACGAACAACAGCATCCCGTAGGCAATGCCGTCAAACAGTATCGTCAGCATGAAACACCGCAATCTAAACCGTGCTTAAAACACGGCAACACCCCAAGCCCGCATGACGTCACTACAGAACGCCACCCCCGGCCAGCCCGGTAGTACCCCAGGGCACAGCGGATCCGGCTCCGCCGGTCCGCCAGTGCCGCCCCCCTGGGGGGGCGCGCGAAGCGCGTAGGGGGGGTTACTTAATCTTTGCTGGATCTTTTACCGCTTCGATCTTGTCGAAGGGGACGTTGTACAGGCCACCGTTCACCCGTTCCACCTTGGTGATGTAGACGTTCTGCACCATCTCGCGCGTTTGCGGATCCAGCATGACCGGACCGCGCGGGCTGTCCCACTTCTGGCCCTTCATGGCGGCCAGCAGCTTGTCGCCGTTGGTGTCGCCCTTGGTGGCTTCGATGGCCTTGTAGATCAGGTGCATGCCGTCATAGCCGCCCACGCTGTGGAAGTTCGGGCGCATGCCCTTGTTGGCCTTGGCGATGCCGGCCACGTAGGACTTGTTGGCCGGATTGTCCAGCGCGGCGGAGTAGTGCATGGACGTCACCACGCCCAGCGCCACGTTGCCCATGTCGTTCAGCAGGTCGTCGTCGACCACGTCGCCGGTGCCGATCATCTTGATGCCGGCCTTGTCCAGGCCGCGCTCGGCGAACTGCTTCATGACCACCGAGCCCATGCCCGAGGGCACGAACACGAACACGGCGTCCGGCTTGGCATCGCTCACACGCTGCAGGAAGGGGGCGAAGTCGGGGTTGTTCACCGGCACGCGCAGTTCCTGCAGCACTTGGCCGCCGTTGGCGGTGAAGACCTTCTTGAACGAATTCTGGGCATCGATGCCGGGGCCGTAGTCGGCGACCAGGGTCACGACCTTCTTGATGCCATTCTTGGGCGCCCACTGGGCGATACCCAGGGTGACCTGCGGCAGCGTGAAGCCGGTACGCACCACATAGGGCGACTGTTCGGTGATCATCGCGGTCGCGGCAGCCATCACGACCATCGGCGTCTTGGCCTGGGTGGCGATGGGCGTGGTCGACAGCGCCAGCGGCGTCAGGCCGAAGCCGGCCAGCACGGCGACGCGGTCATTGATCACCAGTTCCTGCGCCAGGCGCTTGGTGGTATCGGCGACGTTGGCATCGTCCTTGATGATCAGCTCGATCTTCTTGCCGGCCACGGTGGTGCCGTGTTCGGCCATGTACAGGCGGACGGCGGCTTCGATCTGGCGGCCGGTGGACGCGAACGGGCCCGTCATCGGCAGAATGAGGCCGACCTTGACCACGTCCTGCGCGTAGGCGGGCACGGCGGCCGTGCCCGCCAGCATCAGCGCGGCTGCGATCTTGAGCAGATTGCGTTTGTTGTTCATGGTGTCTCCTTGCTTACTCACCAGATGGGACGACGAGGGAAATCAGAGGCCAGGGGCCGCCGAAAAGCGCGGCATAGCGTATCAGCTTGTAAACGGCAAAAGTGACGCTTGCGGGTATTCCGCAGGCGCAAAACGTTATCGCGGTATGCGTCTGCGTATCAGTCGGGCTCCCGGAATCTGCGAGAACATGTCCTGGTTGCGCAGCACCGACTGCATGTTGCGGAAAGCGATGCGCGCGTGTTCGCGCATGATGGCTTCGGCACGCGCGCCTTCGCGGTTCTCGATGGCGGCCAGCACCATCCAGTGCTGGTCCTGCGCCACGATCAGGCTCAGCCAGGCTTCCTCGTCGTCGGCCTGGGCCTGCAGGAAACCATTGGGCGAGGCGAACGGCAGATTGGTCGCGCGCGCGATCTGGCGTTCGAGCACCGAGCTGCCCGGCAGGTAGTGCAGCATCTGGTGGAAGCGGCGATTCAGTTCGATGTAGCTGGACAGGTCCGCGACGCCCTTGTCACGGCCCGTCAGGATGCGGTCGATCTCGGTCAGGCAGTCGCGCATCGCGTCCAGGTCGGCGGCCGACACGCCGCGCTCGGCGGCCATGCGCGCGGCCAGTCCTTCCAGCGTGCCGCGCACCTCGATGGAATCGCGTATCTCGGATTCGGTGAAGGCCTTGACCGCATAGCCGCCGGAGGGAATCACCTCCAGCAGGCCTTCGTCTTCCAGCCTGGCCATCGCGGCTCGGATGGGCGTGCGCGAGATGCCCAGGCGCTCGGCCACGCTGGGCTCGGACAGCCGCGCCCCGGGCGTCAGCTCGCCCGACAGGATCAATTCCCGCAAGCCCAGTTCGGCCGCGGTCGTTTGCGCACCGCCCGACTTGGCCTTGCCCTCGGCCCGGTCGCGCGCGGAAGCCCGCTCAGTCATGCGGGCCTCGCATCGGGAAAGCGGATCGCGGACAGGAAGTCCGGACAGGCAAGGCGCCGTTGGCGCCCGGAATACGGCGGGGGGTAGTCATGTCTCCGTTACAGCTCTTTACCGCTTTACTGGATACAGACTGTATACAGAGATCCCGTTAAATAACAAGAACTTTGTACCCTGCCTAGGGAAAACGCCAAGCCCGTATACAACCCCGAAAAAAAGCGGCGCCCGATTCTGGACGCCGCCTCTGTGAACCCACTCCCGAAGTTGCCAGGATGCGGCGGATCCGGCTTTGCCGGTCCGCTCGCATCGCCCCCTGGGGGGCGCACGAACTACGAGTGATAGGCGCTTTCCCCGTGGGTCGTGATGTCCAGGCCCTCGCGTTCTTCCTCTTCGGTCACGCGCAGCCCCAGCAGCGCATCGGCGATCTTGTAGGCGATCAGCGCGACGATGGTGGTCCAGACGATGGTGATGACCACTGCCTCGACCTGCACCCACAGCTGGCTGAGGATGGTCATGCCGTCCACGCCCGGGCCGCCCAGCACCTTGGCGTTGAAGATGCCGGTCAGCAGCGCGCCGACGATGCCGCCCACGCCGTGCACGCCGAACACGTCCAGCGAATCGTCCACCTTCAGCATGCGCTTCAGGCTGGTCACGCCCCAGACGCAGATCACGCCCGCGGCCAGGCCGATCACCAGCGCGCCCACCGGGCCGACCACGCCGGCCGCCGGCGTCACGCCCACCAGGCCCGCCACCGCGCCGGACGCGCCGCCCAGCATCGAGGGATGGCCGCGTACCGCCCATTCCGTGAAGACCCACGCCAGCACCGCGGCGGCCGTGGCGATCAGCGTGTTCATGAAGGCCAGCGAGGCGACGTTGTTGGCGGCCAGCGCCGAACCCGCGTTGAAGCCGAACCAGCCCACCCACAGCAGCGAGGCGCCGATCATGGTCATGGGCAGGTTGTGCGGCGACAAGGCTTCCTTGCCGAAGCCGATGCGCTTGCCGATGACATAGGCGCCGATCAGGCCCGCCACGCCGGCGTTGATGTGCACCACGGTGCCGCCCGCGAAGTCCAGCGCGCCGCGCTCGAACAGGAAGCCCTTGACCTCGCCGCCGAACCACACCATGTGCGCGATGGGAATGTAGGCGAAGGTGAACCACAGCACCATGAACAGCAGGATGGCCGAGAAGCGCGCGCGTTCGGCGAAGGCGCCCACGATCAGCGCGCAGGTGATGCCGGCGAACGTCGCCTGGAAGGCCGCGAAGCTGAGCTCGGGCACGGTGCCCGACAACGGGAAGGTCCCGGTCTCGGCATCGAACAGCCCCTTCAGGAACAGCCGGTCAAGCCCGCCGAAGAAGGCATTGCCTTCGGTGAAGGCCAGCGAATAGCCGTAGATGAACCACAGCACGACGATCAGCGAGAACGTGACCAGGACCTGCATCAGGACCGACAACATGTTCTTGCTGCGCACCAGGCCGCCGTAGAACAGCGCCAGGCCGGGCACCACCATCATCAGCACCAGGATGGTGGACGTGCTGAGCCAGGCCAGATCGGCCCCGACCAGCGTGGGGGCGGCATCCTCCGCCAGCGCGGGCGCGGCGAACAGCGCCAGTGCCAGCGCCAGTCCCGCCCCAAGGGCTTTCATCGATGAAGCATGCGTTGTTTTCATTTTTTGAATCGTCCTATCAGAGGGCGTCCTTGCCGGTTTCCCCGGTACGAATCCGGATGACCTGTTCCAGCGGAAAGACGAAGACCTTGCCGTCGCCGATCTTGCCGGTGCGCGCCGAGGTCTCGATGGCCTCGATGGCACGGTCCACCAGATCGTCCGCCAGGGCGATCTCGATCTTGACCTTGGGCAGGAAATCGACGACGTATTCGGCGCCGCGATACAGCTCGGTATGGCCCTTCTGGCGGCCGAAACCCTTGATCTCGGTAACGGTGATGCCCTGGACTCCGATGCCGGAGAGGGCTTCGCGTACCTCGTCAAGCTTGAAGGGCTTGATGATTGCAGTGATGAGTTTCATGACGAACCCCACATGGTGATGAATCGAAATGGCTGACCGGCGCGGCCTCCCGGCCGCGCGGGGTCAGAACGCCTTGCTCAGGCCGAGCACCGCGCCGAAGCGGCCGGCGTTCTTGCCCTTGTTGGTGATGACCCAGTCCTTCTTGCTGGTGGTCACCAGCGAAAGCCCCAGGATCCAGCCGTTCAGGTCCTTGGTCACGCCCGCCTTGTAGTCGACGTAGTGGTCCAGGCCGGTCGCGTCGTTCTTCAGCTTCTGGTAGCCGACGTGGGCATTCGCGCCCCAGCCGTCGCCCAGGTCGAAGGCGGCGCCCAGGTCCAGGTAGTAGTTGTTCTTGCTGTTGGGCGCGCCGAAGAAATCGGTCATGCCGTGCGAATACTTCAGCGTGAACGGGCCCCAGCCCACCGCGCCGTACAGCTCGAAGTTGTCGATCGTGCTGCCGTTCAGCTTGGAACCGGGGTAGTAGTAATACAGGCCGCCCACGTCGAAGGCGAAGTCCTCGTACTTGAACTTGTAGCCGCCGTAGAAATCCATCTCCAGGTTGCCGCCGCTGAACAGCTCGCTGGCGACGTTGGAGTTCCAGTTGCCCAGGTAGAAGCCGGACTTGTGGGCGAAATCGAAGCCGCCTTGCATGGCCGGCTTGAGGTTGGTCTGGCTGAAGCCGCGGAAACGGTAGTCGCTGAACAGGCCGGCATTGCCCGTGAAGGTGAAGTCGGGCTCCGGGTCGGCGGCGTAGGCGGTCGAGGTGGCGCACAGGGCCAGGGCGGTCGCAAGCAGGGTCTTTTTCATCTGTCGTTCCAGGGCGGGTTGTCAGCCAGGCGGTCCAGTGCGTGGGTGGCGCAACTGGCGTGGTCACGGGGCCTGCGCGGTCAGGCGGACCCCGGTTGACTGTTACTGAGCATTTCCCGTGCCAGCTTGCTTTCCCCATGGAACGCACCACCCTCGCCCCTTCCGGCGACCCAAGTTGGTGCACATGGGGTGCGCATCCCCGGCGGCCGCACCATGTCGTGGCGCAGGCGTTCGTTCCCGTGCCGGACTACACTGGAGGCCGGCAGCCGACTTAAAGGACAGACACCATGATCAATCGCACCGACTGGTTCGAAGACCTGCAGAAGAACATCTCCGACCTGATCGCCCGCAGCCCGGCGGCCGACATCGAGCGCAACGTCAAGGGATTTCTGGGTCAGACCTTCACCAAGCTGGATCTGATCACCCGCGAGGAATTCGACATCCAGACCGAATTGCTGGCGCGTACGCGGGCCAAGGTGGATGCGCTGGAAGCGCAGGTGCAAGGGTTGGAGGCGCGGGTGATCGCGCTGGAAAATCGTTCGTCACAAGCCTGATGGCAAAAACATAGCGGCGCCACGCGCCGCTGAGTGCCCTGCATCTGCGTCGGAACCCGGGGATCAGAACCACCGCCGCATGAAGGTCGTGCCTTTGAGTTCTTTCAGCACCGGCTTGACCGAGCGGATCAACAGGCCGAAGTCCGAACCCAGCCCGATCATGCCGAACCCCTGATCGCGCCGCTTGAGCGCATCCGCATCGTCCATGGCCATGATGCCGCTGACGATGCCCCTGGCCTGAGCCATTTCCCTGACTTTCAGGATTTCTTCGGCCACCCCCGGAGATTCCCACTGCCCGAGGCAGCCGTGGCTGGCCGACAGATCCGCCGGGCCGAAAAAGATCGCGGGCAGGTCGGGCACCGCGAGGATGTCGGCGGCAGCCTCGATGGCATGCACCGTCTCGATCAGCGGGATCACCATCGTTTCTTCGTTGGCCGTGGCCAGGTATTCGTCCATCCTCAAACCCCAGCGCAGCGCACGTTCGCCGCCGATGCCGCGTATGCCCTGAGGCGGATATTTGCCATAGCGCAGTCCGGTGCGCATTTCCTCGGCCGAGTTCACCAGCGGCAGCAGCACGCCGTCCACCCCCATGTCCAGGCAACGCTTCAGGTAGTCCGGCGTGGTGGCGGGCACCCGCGCCAGCACCGCGGTGCCGCTGCCCTTCGCGGCCCTGGCGTGGTTGGCCACATCCTTGTAATCCAGGGCGCTGTGTTCGAGATCAAGGCAAACCCAGTCCAGGCCAAGCTCGGCGGCGATCTCGGTCACCGCGGGCGTGGGCAGAGTGACCCACAGGCCATAGGCGCCGCGGTTCTCCCGCCAGAGCTGGCGCAAGGGATTGTGATAACGCGTGTCCACGCTGCTGTTCATGAAAGCCCCCTAGGCTGTTTATGAGAGGATACTTGATAAAGTATATAATATACTTTCTATCACTCTACGCCATCCTGCCGCTCATGTCCAAGCTTCCGCTCGCCCCCCGCTCCGTCAGCGATCGGATCCATGAACTTGTGCGGCACGAGATCCTCGGCGGCAAATACCTGCCCGGCGACGTTCTGCGCCAGGACGATCTGGCCGCCCGCTTCGGCGTGAGCAAGATCCCCCTGCGGGAGGCCTTCTCCAGGCTGGAGAGCGAGGGCATGCTGGTCCTGCGCCCGCGCCGCGGCTATGCGGTGGCATCGCTGGATCAGGCGGAGATCGTCGAGATCTTCGAATTGCGGGCATTGATCGAGACCCATGCGGCGCGCCTGGCGGCCGAACACCACCAGGAAGAAGACGCCGGACGGGTAACCCGGCTGGCCGGCGACATGATGGCGCTGGATCGAAACGCCGCCGACTATCACAGCCGGTGGTGCCAATTGAACCGGGACTTCCACGGCGCCATCATCCAGGCCTGCCGTCAGCGGCACGTCATCCGCATGGCGCTGCAATTGCGCGACATCATCGAACCCTACATCCGGCTGGACACGACCATGTCAACCAGCGACGCCGCGGCCGACCGCGAACACAACCAGATCGCCACGGCTTTCGTAGCCCGGAACAGCGGTCTGGTCGGGGCGCTGAGCGCCGCCCACTGCTACCACACACGGGACCGGCTGCTGGCCTCGCTGCGCGCGCAGGGCCGGGCAGCCTGACGCGCTACCAGCCCAGCAGCATGCGCGCCGCCACCATGGCGCCAGTCCCGCAGGCGATGGTCGTCAGTATGTTCCTGCGCCACAGATAACTGAGCAGGCCCACGGCCGCCCCCAGCAGCTTGGCATCCGGGACCGACGCCACGAGTTGGCCATGGGTCATCAGCACCTCGGGTACCACCACCGCCATCAGCGCGGCCAGCGGTGCATAGCGCAAGCCTTCCCGCAGCCAACCCGGCATGGGGATGTCGCGCGCGGGCCAGAGGAACAGGCCGCGACAGACCAGCGTCACGGCCGCCAGGCCCAGGATGGCGATCAGGCTCTCGTGAAAACTCATTTCCGGCCCCTTGGCCTGGCCGCGTCCATGAGCACGCCGGCCGTGACCGCCGCCCCGATGGCGACGAGTATGTTCAACTTCATCGGCAATCCGTAGGCGGCCACCGCGGCGCCCCCCGCGACCACCGCCGCAACGTAGGTAGACGGCCCGCGCAGCAACGGACATGCGAGTCCGAGCAGCGCCATTGTCCCCGCGAACCCCACGCCCCACGACTCGGGCACGGCTTCGCCGATCAGAATGCCGGCAATGGACGACACCTGCCACGTTGCCCAGTTGGTCAACGCGGCTCCCCAGAAATAGCGCACCTGCCCGGGACCCGGCGCCGCCACGGGAAACTTGCGCATGAAGATGACATAGAGCGTGTCGCCCGAAAAGTAGCCGAGCGACAGCCGCCTGGCTCGCGGTAAATGGCCGAAATAGGGACGCCATTGCACGCTGAAGACGACGAAGCGCAGGTTCACGCACAAGGCCGTAGCCCAGATGACCCACAGCGGCGACCCGATGGCGATGAGCGGCAGGACCGCCAATTGCGCCGAGCCGGCAAAAACCAGCAGCGACATCAGGACAGCGACCGGAATCGGCAGGCCGCTGCGCAGCATGGCCACGCCGGCAACCGTGCCCCAGGCCGCGATGCCTATGGCCATGGGCAGATAGTCCCGCACGCCTTGCCAGTAATTCCGGTCGCGCCAGAACGGTCCGTCCACATCGGCGGCCGGCGCCGGTGCGCGGCCGGCACACTTGGTGTGGGCGTCCATCAAGGTATCGCCAAGAGTTGGCGCATCGGCACACCGGGATCGCGAAGCAGCGCCGCCGCCACCCGGGTCTCCCGCTGCATCAGCCGCCGGATCGCCGCCATGTCCTTGGCGGCGTCGAAGGTTGCCGCCCCGAGGATGCGGCCCTCTTCATCGAGCCGATAGCACGAATGAGAGCCCGCCGGCTCGCCGCGCACGATCCATTCCCCCGGCCCCCGAAGGTCGCCGGCGGACTGAATGTTCATGCCGTACTGATCGGACCAGAACCACGGCACCGCGTCATACACCGCCGGGCAGCCCGCCGCGCTGGCGCCCGCCGCGGCAGCCTGGCTTTCCGCCACTTGCCAGGACTCGATCCGTTGCCGGACTCCCGTGCGTCCCACCGGATGGCGGGTGACCTCGCCCGCGCCGAAGATGTGCGGATCGCTGCTGTGGCCGCATTCGTCCACGACCAGCCCGTCGTCCACCTCCAGCCCGGCCTCGGCCGCCAGTTCCGTATTGGGAACAACGCCGATTCCGACGACGGCGAAGTCAGCCTGCACCGTGCCTCGATCCGTCGCAACGACGATGCCGTCACCATCGGGCCCCAGATCCGCGATAGCGGCGCCGAGATGCAAGGCCACGCCTTGCGCGCGATGGCGCGCCTCCACCACAGCCGCCGCCGCGGGCGGAAGGACGCGGGCCAGGACCGTGGGCGCCCGGTCGAACACCGCCACCTCCGCCCCCACCAGCCGCGCGGATGCCGCCACCTCAAGGCCGATGAAGCCCGCGCCGATGACGGCCACGCGCATGCCGGGCCGCAGGCGCCCCCTCAGCGCGGCGGCATCTTCGACGGTCCGCAGGTAGCACAGCCGCCGTCCAAGCGCCTCCCCGCCCGGCCATCGCCGCACGCGCGAGCCGGACGCCAGCACCAATCGGTCGTAGGGGCGAACCTGGCCGTCAGTCGCCTGGACCGTCTTGCGGGCCCGGTCGATCACGGTCGCCCGAACCCCGGTCGCGACAGCGATCCGCGCTTCGGCATAGGCCGCGGCAGCGAACTTGGGGGCGATCGCCGCCGAGCCCGACAAGGCCTCTTTGGATAAGGGTGGCCGTTCGTACGGTAAATGCGCCTCTTCTCCCACTAACTCGATCTCGGCCGTGCGATCGGCCCGGCGTGCGGCGAACGCCGCCACCGCGCCCGCGTGGCCGGCGCCGATCACAAGGATGCGTACCGGCTCGGCACCGGCTCTTGCCTGCCCAGGGATGTCTTTCATGGATTCGCTCCAGGTCTTTTTTGATATTGATACTGTATATCTTATATCGTATACTTTTTTCCAACGCGGTTTTTCGCTGCGGCGAACCCACCATCCATGGAGGAAACCATGCCATCACCCATCAGCCCCGAAATCTGGCCGGCCAGGGACTATTCGCGCGTCCCGTACCGGCTGTACCACGACGCGGCGCTCTATGAAGAAGAGCAGAAGAAGATCTTTCGGGGGCCGGTCTGGTTCGTCCTCGGTTTCGAGGCCGAGGTCCCTAACGTCGGCGATTACCGCGCCACGCAGATCGGAGACACCCCGGTGGTCTTCAGTCGCAATGAAGATGGCACGGTCCGTGCGTTCGTCAACCGCTGCGCCCACCGCGGCGCCGAAGTGGTGCGCTACCCCTCCGGCAATGCCAAGGACTTCACCTGCATCTATCACGCGTGGTGCTACAAGCTGGACGGCGATCTGGTCGGCGTCCCGTTTCGGCGCGGCGCGAACGGCGCCGGCGGCATGCCCAAGGAATTCAACCTGAAGGACCACAACCTCACCAAGATCCGTGTCCGGATCTGGAAGGGGATCGTGTTCGGCACCTATGCCGCGGAAGGCGAAGTCGAGGACCTGGAAACCTATCTCGGCCCCCTCATGTGCGAACACGTGGGCGACCTGATGCGCAAGCCCATCAAGATCCTGGGCTACCAGCGCCAGCGCGTCGCCGCCAACTGGAAGCTCTATCACGAAAACATCCGGGACGCGTACCACGGCAGCCTGCTGCACGAGTTCAACCGCACCTTCGGCATGAGCCGCCTGACCCAGGTCGCAGGCGGCTACATGGACGACAAGCACCGCCACAGCATCCTGTTCCAGTACGCCGGCTCGGACAGCGACGAAGTCGCCCGCGCGGCCTACGCCGAGAACGGCGTGCAACGCGGCGACTACATGACGCTCAACGACTACGGCATCACGCGCCACTTCGTCGAGAACAAGCTCGGCATCAGCACGCGCATCATCTCGGTCTTCCCCAACATATTCTTTCACCAGATCTACAACACGCTGGCGATGCGCCAGCTGCGCACGCTCGGGCCCGGCGAATTCGAACTGGTGTGGACGCTGTTCGGCTACGAGGACGACACGCCGGAACTGACGCAGCACCGCCTGAACCAGGCCAACATGGTCGGCCCGGCCGGCCTGATCTCGATGGAGGACGGCGAAGCGCTGGAGATGGTCCAGCGCTCGACCCAGCCCGATACCGACAAGGCGGGCGTCGTCGAAATGGGCGGCATCGGCGAGATCCGCAGCCTGGACACCCGGGCCCAGGAAGTCACCATCCGTGGCTTCTGGGCGTACTACAGCCAACTGATGGGCCTGGAGCCCGCGGGAGCGCAACGATGAACCTGGAACTACAGGCCCAAGTCTCCGCCTTCGTGCTGCGCACGGCCGTGCTGGTGGACGGCGACGAACTCGAGACCTGGCTGGACTGCTTCCACGAAAACTCCAGCTACATGGTGGTCCCTCGCGAGAACCTCGAGGCGGGCTACGGCATCGGCCTGATGCGTTGCGACAGCAAGGCCCAGCTGCAGGACCGCGTCGCGGTGCTGCGCCACGCCAGCAAATTCAACCCGCATTGGGACCGGCACATCCTGAGCGGCACGGCCATCACGTCGGCCCCGCAGGACGGCGTCGTCAGCACGAGCACCGCCTTCATGGTCGTCCAGACACAGCTCAACGGCACTTCGTCGCTGTTCTGTTCTGGTTCGTACGAAGACGAAATCGAAGTCGGCGCCGAGCCCAGGCTGCGCAAACGGCTGGTCGTGCTGGACACCTTCACGGTCTCCAACTGTCTGGCGACTCCCCTCTGATCCCCAAGGAAACCCCCATGGCCTTTCTTCGCAAGCGTGTCAGTTTCCGCCGCATTCCCGAAGACCGCATCGCGGCCTGGAAGAACGTGGCGACAGCCAGCGCCTCGGACATGATGAACCGCCACGGCTCGATGCATCCCGACATCAAGGCCGTGACCACCGCCGCCCGCATCGTCGGCCAGGCACGCACCGTGCAGTGCACGATGGCGGACAACAGCATCCTGCACTACATCTCGTCCACCGCCGAACCGGGCGAAGTCATCGTCGGCGATTCGGGCGGCATCACCGACCATGCCCTGTGGGGCGGCATCACCACGCTGGAATCCTACCGGCGCGGCGTGGCCGGCCTGGTCCTGGACGGCTCGGTGCGCGATCTGCGCGAATCGCGCGACATCGGCTTTCCGATCTTCTGCCGCGGCATCACGCCGCGCGGACCGCACAAGGCTTTCGGCGGCGCGCTGGACGTGCCCATCGCGTGCGGCGGACAACCCGTCCATCCGGGCGACCTCATCCTGGCCGATGAAGACGGCGTGGTCGTCGTCCCGCTGGAACGGGAAGAAGAGCTGTTCCAGAAAGTGGTCAATTTCCGCCGCGACGAACAGGCCTGGTTCAAGGTGTTGGATACGCCCAAGCCGTTCTACCAGGTGCTGAACATTCCCGAACCCGACTGGATGGATTGACCGCTGGCCATCCCACCACGAGAACAACCATGACCACCACCGTCGAATACGTCAACCCTCCCGGACTTGCCCCCGCCCAGGGCCTCTATTCCCAACTCGGCCTGATCCGCCAGGGCACGCCCTGCCTGGTGGCCGGACAACTGGCCGTCGGCGACGCGGGCGAAGTCGTAGGCGTGAATGACTTCGCCGCGCAGTTCGCCCGTGTCTTCCATAACCTGAAAAGCACCCTCGAGGCCGCTGGCGGCGGCTGCCATTCCATCGCCAAGATGACCACGTTCCTGACCAGCGCCGACTCCATCCCCGAGTTCATGCGACTGCGTGCGGAATTGTTCCCTACCCTGTTTCCCGACGGCGTGTATCCGCCCAACACGCTGCTGATCATCAGCCGCCTGGTCAAGCCCGAGTTCATGCTCGAGGTCGAAGCCGTCGCGGCCCTCTAGCTGGCTTTCCCTTACCCCTTCCCCGCGCGGAGTCTCCCATGAAGAAGCCGAACAGCCGTGTTTCCCGCCGCAGCATGTTGATGATGTCCGCCACCACCCTGGCGGCCTCGGCGGGGTTCGTTCCCGCCCACGCGCAACCCTCGTACCCGAGCAAGCCGGTACGCATCGTCTGTGCCTTTCCTCCCGGGAATGCCTCGGACATCGTGGCTCGCATCCTCGGCGATCAATTGTCCAAGCGCTGGGGCCAGCCGGTAGTCGTGGAGAACCGCCCCGGAGCCTCCGGCATCATCGCCGCCACCGCCGTGCAGCAGGCGCCAGCCGATGGCTACACGCTGCTGATGACGTCGACCTCGTTCATCGTCAACGCCTCGGTAATGAAAAACGTCCCTTACGACGTCAAGAAGGATTTCACAGGGGTCAGCCTGATCAACTCGGTACCGGTGATCCTGCTCGTCAGCAATCGTTTCCCCGCCAAGACCATGGCGCAGTGGGTGGAAGAGGTAAAGCGCCACCCCGGCAAATACACCTATGCGCATCCGGGCGTGGGTACGATCCACAACCTCACCACCAAGCTGCTGCTGCAGAAAACCGGGACGGACGTGGTGGAAGTGCCCTACAAGGGCAGCATGCAGGCACTGACCGACATCATCGGCGGCAGCGGCGACATGATGTTCGAAGCAGCCAACTCCGCCTATACCTTCGTCGAGACCGGCAAGGTCCGCGCGCTGGCGACGTCCGGCCCGGCGCGCTACTACGCGCTGCCCGACGTGCCAACGCTCAAGGAAAGCGGCGTGGATATCAGCGCCGTGGGCTTCACCGCGCTGATTGCACCGGCGGGAACGCCGCGCCAGATCGTCGATTTTCTCAACGGCGAAGTCCAGATCGCGCTGAAGCGGCCCGAGGTCCAGGAAACGCTGAAGAAGTCGGCCATGGAACTCTATCCGCCCATGGATGCGCAATCGGTGCAGGCCTGGCTCGCTAACGAGTCCGACCGCTGGGCCCAGGTCGCGTCCATGGCCAAGATCCCCAAGGAATGAACACACGATGGCCTACCGACCCATCATGTCCAGCGGCGACCTGCCGGAAGGCGAACCGCGTCCGCTTACCCTCGATGGCCAGGAAGTCCTCCTGGTGCGGCACGAAGGTGCGGTGTATGCGATGGGCAACGTCTGCTCGCATGCCTATGCCTTGCTCACCGACGGTTGGTACGAGGACGGATGCGTGGAATGCCCGCTGCACCAGGCGGCCTTCGACGTACGCACCGGCCGGCCCACCTGCGGGCCCGCCACCGCGCCCGTGCCGATCTTCGCCGTGACCGAACGGCATGGCCAGATCATGCTGGACCTGGCCATTCCCGCCCATATAGACACATAGCGAGGATCGTCTGGCCTCGATTCAGGCGGTCAGTGCCACCGCGTTCGTCATGGGGGTGCTGGCCAGCGCTTCCGTATGGCAGACGTGGTCCATCGTGAGCTTTTCCGCAAGGCCTTCGTCCTGGTCGACGATGGCCTGGACGATCGCCTCGTGCTGCTTCATGGAGTCGCGCCGCTGGTCCCAGCTGACGGGCATGAAGTAGCGCCGCATCAGCAGGTCCAGCTTCTCGAGCGATTCCGTCAGCAGGCTGTTCCCGGCCGCCTCGGCAATGGCCATGTGCAGGCGCTTGTTCAGGTCCGTGATCGCATCGAGATCGGCCTTCTCGATCGCCTTCTTGCTTTCGCCGATCAGGCTCTCGAGCTTGGCGAGCTGTTCCGGCGTGCGGCGCGCCGCGGCCAGTTTGGCCGAACGCGGCTCCATCAGCTTGCGCATCTCGAAAATCTCGGACAGCTCCTGCTGCGTGAGCGACCGCACATAGGTGCC
Source organism: Pigmentiphaga sp. H8 (assembly GCF_003854895.1). Classification (NCBI taxonomy): domain Bacteria; kingdom Pseudomonadati; phylum Pseudomonadota; class Betaproteobacteria; order Burkholderiales; family Alcaligenaceae; genus Pigmentiphaga; species Pigmentiphaga sp. H8. The sequence continues at coordinate 5,611,501 of NZ_CP033966.1, forward strand.
CTTGTGCGGCTGCGAGGTCACCCAGCCATCGCTTTCCAGCATGCGCAAAGCCTCGCGGACCGGAATCTTGCTGACCCCGAACCGCGCCGCAAGCTCGTCGATCTTGATCCGGCTACCAGCAGCCAATTCGCCTTTGAGAATCGCTTCCTTGAGGACTCGCTGGACGGCCGAAGGGATGTCTCGCGGCAGGTGCGAGGAGAACAATTCGTCAGTTGCACTGGACATGGCTAGGGAAAGGGAAGGACGGAGAAACGGCACGCGTCCGCCACGGAAAGGGCCGTACGCCTGGCAGACACTTATATACCTTATACATTATAAGTGCACGCCAGCCGCATGCCCAGTTGTCCAGTCCCTATGTGGCGATGCGTTCCTCAGGTAAATACGCTCAGGAATTTCTCGTTCAGCTTGCGATCGTGATAGAAGATGCCCGTGCCCAGCTGGTCGTCGGTCCAGGTAATGACCGGCTTGTCCGGGTACCAGGTGTAGCCGCCCGAGAATACCTCGTTGCGGTTGCCGCTGGGATCGAAGAAATACACCGTCTCGCCCCGCGTGATGCCGTGCCGCGTCGGGCCGATGTCCAGCGACACCCGGCGCTTGGAAATGATGTCGGCCGCCTTCAGCACTTCGCCCCAGTTGTCCAGCAGGAAGGACACATGGTGCAGCTTGTTCTTGACCGGCTGGCGGATGAAGGCCACGTCGTGCGCCTTGTTGGCGCAGCTCAGGAAAGCGCCGATCATCAGCTTGCCGCCGTCGGCCACCACCTGCTCCGACAGGCCGAAGCCCAGCACTTCGGTGAACAACTTGTAGGTGCCGTCCAGGTCGTCGCCATACAGCAGGCAATGGTCGAATGAACGCGGCGCCATGCCTTTCAAGTCGTCCGGCCATGGGTCCGGATTCTGGTAGCCGGTGGCGCAGCCCGTGGCTTCGCGATAGGCATACAGCTCCATCACGTGGCCGGTGGGGATGGTGAAGCGGAAACGCTTGCCGGTCTTGGGATGGTCGCCGGCCTCGATCCAGCTCATGTCGGTGGCCAGTCCGCTGGCCTGCACATCGGCCGACAGTTTCTCCAGCGTCGCTTCCGAATCGACCTTCCAGCCCATGTAGTCCATGCCGGACTCGTCGGCCTCGCGCAGCACGATGCTGTGATGATCCGATTCGTCCCAGCCTTTCAGGAACACGCGCGGGCTGCCGTCGGCGGCCTGATCGCGCATGACTTCCGTCAAGCCTATGGTGTCCACGTAATGCCGCACAGCCGGCTCGAGTTCGAGCACGCGTATGCAGACATGTCCGGGACGCAGCACTCCGGTTATTGCCATGTGAGTCTCCTTCGGGTGTGCAAAAGATGGTCGGGGTCAGAACATGTGGCGCATGCCCACGCGCACCAGGGTCTGGGTCTTGCCGTCGGACGGGCCGTTCATGCCGGCGATCCAGGCAGTGGCGCCGGGCGCGCCTCCGGCGCGCTGGTAGACCAGGGCCGCGTAGGCATCGGTGCGCTTGGACAGCGCGTAGCCCAGCGTGGCGCTGGCCTGGTGGGCATGCACCTTGTTCAGGGTGGCGTTGGCCCACTGGTATTGGTAATCCAGCAGCAGCGTGGTGCTGGCCGCCACCGGCAGGGTCGTGCCGACCTGCGCCACCTGCACCGACCCGCCGGTGAAGGTGTTGCGCGTGTTGGTGTACAGCGCGTTCAACACGGCGGCGCCGAGCTGGTACCGGCCGCCCAGGCCCCAGGTGCGGATGCCGTCGTTGCCGTTGTTGATGGCCGGATTGCGCGCATCGGTAATGGCGGCCGTCAACGCGAAGGGGCCGCGCGCATAGGACAGGCCGGCGCTGTAGGTGCGGCCCTGCCCCATGCTGCCCGGTTGTTCGCCGAAGCCGTACAGCGCGCCGAAAGTGAAGCCGCTGTAGTTGGCGCTGGTGAACTTCACCGAATTGTCGACCCGCTTGGCGCCGGCCACGCCGTCGAAGTCCATCGCCCCGCCCGGCATGCCGGGCACGCCCAGTCCGCCGAAGGGTCCCAGCCGCAAGTTGTAGAGGCCGATCATCGGGAAGGACGGCCCGTAGCGGCCCGGCCCCAGCATGTCGAAGCTGAAGTCGTACTGCTTGCCCAGGGTCAACGTGCCCCAGGACGGCGAACTCAGGCCGACGTAGGCCTGGCGGCCGAACAACGGTCCGACGCTGGCGCCGTTGTCGGCGGCGAACTGGCCTTCCAGCATGAACACCGCCTTCATGTCGCCGCCCAGCGCCTCGCTGCCGCGCAGGCCGAACAGGTTGGGCGACAGCAGGCCCGTGTCCATGGACCAGGAATTGTGTCCGCCGTGGTTGGACAGGTAGTTCACGCCGGCGTCGACGATGCCGTACAGCGTGGTGGTGCTTTGCGCCATGACCGGGGTGGCGCAGGTCAGTGCCAGGGGAAGCAGGAGTCTCGCGGTTTTCATCGTTATGGTTGCTCGTCGGAGGTTGAAATGGGACGCCCCTCCTCCAGGACGTCCCGGGAAAGATGCCGGGTCATGCAGCGGCGCATGCGGTCCAGCGCCTGGATCTCGATGTCGCCGCGCGGCATGACGCGGCAGGCCAGCACCACGCCCGCCGCTTCTTCCTCGGCGCTGACGCAGCCGCGGCTCATCTTGGCGGCCAGGTAGGCGCCGCGCACGATGCGGCTCTTGCAGACGCCGCAGCCGCCGCCGCGGCAGCCCACCGGAATGCCCTTGCGGCCCAATGCCTCCATGCCGGCCAGCAGGGTCTGCGACGGCGCGCAGCGGTAGCGCTCGCCGGTATCCAGGATGTGGACCTCGTGGGTGTCCGCGTCCACGGGATTCAGATCGCCTTGAACAACGGACTGCGGCGGCCTTCCTGCGCTTGCGCCGCGGTCAGGAATTTCTCGACGTGGATGTCGCGCTCGAACAGCCGGCCCTGCATCAGCGTCGCGATGCAGGCCTCGATCATGGGCGGCGGCCCGCACAGGTAGGCCTTGTGGCCACGGAAATCCGCGCGCCCGTCCTGGCCCGCGTACAGCCGCGCCAGCACCTCGTGCACGAAACCGGTCTCGCACCGCCCTGCCCCGTCGTGCGCATCGGACAGCGCCGGCACGTAGCGGAAATTGGCGTGCTTCGCGGCCAATTCCTCGAACCAGTCCGAGCAATACAGCTCGCCCGCGTGGCGCGCGCCGTGGATCAGCGTGATGGGCTGTTCGCAGCCCTCGGCCAGCAGCTCGGCAATCATCGACTTGGGACTGGACAGCCCCGAGCCGCCGGCCAGGAAGATCATCGGCACCTGCGCCGACTTGCGCACGTAGAAGCGCCCGAACGGCGCCGACAGAGGCAGGTACTCGCCCTCGCGCAGGTGCTCGTGGATGTAGCCCGTGGCCGCGCCGCCCTCGACCTTGCGCACGTGCAACTCCACCACGTTCTCGCCCGGCGCGTTGGCCAGCGAGAACGCGCGCCGGCCTTCCACGCCGGGCACCGCCAGGTTGGCGTACTGCCCGGCCTGGAAGCGCACCGGCCGGTCGGTGCGCAGCCACACCCCCTTGATGGTGGGCGTCAGATCGCGCAGCGCCACCACCTCGCCCACGTAGTCCTCCAGCGGCAGGTACTGCGCGTCGGGCTCCTCGTCGACATCGGCCTCGATCATCAGGTCGGCCTCGGGCATGGCGCAGCACGCCAGGCAATGCCCCTCGTCGCGCTCGAAATCCATCAGCGCGAAACTGCTGGCCGCGCCGTGGTCCACCTCGCCGTCCCGCACTTGCACCTTGCACGTGCCGCACAGACCGTGGCCGCAGGCATGCGGCAGCCAGATGCCGTTACGCAGGCAGGCGTCCAGCACGGTCTGGCCGGGCTCGATGTCTATGGTCTGGCCCAGCGGCTCGATGGTGAGTTGGTAACTCATATGCTGCTCCTACGTATCCTACGAATGGCTGCCGCCTATGCCGTCCAGGCCTGGCGTGCGCAGGCGTATGGCGGACTTGTGCACCAGGCCGTTGTCGGCCAGGCTCCTGGCCGGATCCGGCTTCCACGGCTGGCCGCCGTGCTCCCACCGCGCCGCCGACCAATCGATGCGGGCGAAATCGGGATGGGCGCCATAAATACCGGGCAGCACCTCGTCGACCAGCGCCGCGAAAGGCATGTCCGGCGGCACCGGCAGGCACACCGGCGAGCAGAACATCATGTGGCCGTCCCAGTTGATGTACAGCAGCCGGTTGCCGCCGAACTTGTCCTCGGTATCCTGGACGGGGCCGGCATAGCCGGGTTCGAGCGCGATGACAGGCATGTTCGTCTCCTAGAGTTTGCTTACGCGACCTGCTTTTCCGGCGTGTCGCCGCCGGTCCAGCGGTCCCAGTTGCGCCGGTCGGCCGAGGTGTCGAAATCGCCGTTGTCCTCGCCCGCCTTCAGGTGGTACCAGTCCAGCACCTCGGGCACCGTGGCGCCGCCGCAGTTGCCCTGGAAGATCTGGTGCACCGGCAGCCAGGCCTGCACGTACTTCTCGGGTTCGCCCTCGAACACGTCCTTGCAGCCGTCCGAGCAAAAGTGGTACTTCATGCCGTGATAGGTGGTCTCGCGCATGCAGATGCGCGTCGGATCGTCCGGCTCAGTGAAGGCCATGGGGATCTGGCAGATCTGGCACAGCATGGGCAGCGCGTTGTTGTAGAAGCGCTTGCCGTCCTGCGCTTCGCGGTCCCAATGCTCCAGGCGCGGGCGGTACAGGCGGTCGAAGCTGGCCGGGTACTTCTCCGACAGCCAGGCCATCTCGTCCGGCCGCGGAATCCAGGTGTGGATCGCCGCCGCGTGGGTGTAGTTGTAGAAAATGCCCCAGGCCTGGTGCGAGATGTGGTCCTTCTCCTTGCGCGCCTGCTCGTGGTACTTGGGCATGCGGATGCCATAGCGCGCCAGGTCCTGGAACAGCGCGCCGCCGTTTTTCTCGAAATAGATCTCCCAGGCTTCCGACCACGACATCACGCGCTTGGGCAGCATGTAGTCCATCATCATCGCCACCAGCGTCAACAGCCGATAGCCGCGCCAGAACCACTTGTCTATCCACTTCTGCACGATGGGCAGGTTGTCCGGATCCTGTTCCAGCAGGAACTTCACGATCTCCAGCCCCAGCGTCATGTGACGCGACTCGTCGCTTTGCGCCGAGAAACCGAACGTGACCGTGGCCATGTCGCCGTTGAACGCCGCGCCGCTCATGAACGGCATGAACAGCAGATTCGTCAGCACGTACTCGAACGAGAACGAAATCGCCGTCACGAACTCGAACGGCCCCGCCGACATCGCATCGTCGAAATACGACTTCGGCACCGACAGATACCAGACCCGGTCGTGCATGTGCTTGAAGTCATGCAGCCCGTTGAAATACTTGTTGTAGTGGCTGATCGTGTGGATCTGCGTCTGCGAATGCCGCAGCTCGTCGATCGACTGCATCTGGCACGCGATGCGCGCCCCCACCCCGCGGAAATTGCGTCCCGCCATCGCATAGCCCCGGTGCGCCGCGTACTCCAGCGGGCTCACCCCTTGCAGGAACAGCTTGATCGCATTGATGTAGCGCGCGTCGGTCACGTTGAACTGACCGTTGTTCTGCGCGAAGGCATCGATAATGGCGTAGAGCTTGCGCTCCTTCTCGCCCTGGAACTTCCAGTACGCATCCATCGTCAGGCGGAACGGGTCCTCCCACTTGTCCCAGTCGTGCACCTTGATGCCCTCGAACCTGTCGTAGGGGAACACCTTGTCCATCGGCTGGTAGCTGGTTTCCCAGCCCAGGTCGCGGGTCAACAGCGCGTAGCGCTCCTTCAGGCCCAGCTTGCGCGCGGGCGTCGATGTGGTCATGTGCGTCTCCGTTTCTTGCTTGATGGGGAATGGCATCCAGGGGCCTAGCGATGCCAGGCCAGCGTGAACTCGTCGTCCGTCTCGTCGACGTTTCCCGACAGCGAAATCAGGTTCACGTGCAGCTCCTGCGGGTCCCAGTCGCGGCCCAGCCGCTCTTCCACCGAGGCGCGCCGGATCACCAGCGAATCCGGCGCGTCGATCTTCACCATGGCCGGGAAGTCCTGGCGCTGCGCGCGCGGGTTGTCCTCCAGGATCGCGTCGATGATGCTGCGGGTGTCGTCATTGGCCTGGAAGGCGATGAATACGTTTTGAGACATGGCGGTTCCTTGCTTGATAAAGGTTCGGGTCACACGGCGACCTGGCACTTCGCGGCGCGCTGGCGCAGCACCGACACCGCCTCGTCCAACTGCGCGGCACCTTGCGCGCCGAAGGCAACGGCCGCCCACGGCGCCAGCGCCTCCTTGCTCCGCGCCACCCAGTCCTTCACCCACCCGGACAACAACGCCGCGTTCTCCGGGGATTCCTCGGCCGCCGTCTTCATGCAGGCATCCACCCAGCGCAGGTTCTCGCCATGCCAGTCGCGCATGAACTCCACGCTCATCCCGAAACCATTGCCCGTGGCCGCCGACAACTCCCGCTCCAGCGCCTGGAACACCAGCGGATACACCAGCCCGTCCAGCACCAGGTCCTGCGCCACGAACACCTCGAACCAGTCCTTCGTCACGAACAGGTTCTCCATCTCGCGCCGCAGCCCCTGCCACTCCGGTGAGCCCAGCCAATGCTGCTTCGCCCGCGCCAGCGACGCGCCCTGATTGCCATCCAGCAACAGCCCGATGCGGCTCAGGTACTGCGCCAGCCCCAGCCGGTCCATGCTCTGGTACTGCGCCGCCTGCGTGATCGCCGCGCCATACCCATAGGCCGTCACATAACAGTTGTTCATATTCGCGCCCCACTCGTAGTGACGCAGCGGCAGCACCAGCTCCTCGATACGCTGCCGCACCTCGCCCGGCGCCTCGCGCAGCAGGCCGCGCCTGTCCACGAACTCCAGCGCGCTTTCCTGCGCCTCCTGCTGCCGCGCGCGGGCCTGCGTGTACGTGCCGTAGTAGTAATGGCGCGGATCCTTGAACGCGTACCAATCCCGCATCACCACCGCCGTGCGGCGCGTGTCGTATAGCTCGAACCCCGGCTCCCACAACGGCCGGTAGTGGAAATTCACCTCCGGCTGCAGGTCATAGGTCGCCTCCTGATAGCGCGACGCCGGCTTATCCGCGCCGAAGCGGCGCGCGATATGGGAAAACGTCTGGCGAATCGGACGGATGTCGGAAGTCTTGATATCGACTTGCATGGCTGGGTCTCGTCGGAAGGGAAAAAGGGAAGGCGGCTACTCGGCCACGCCGGGCGATCCGTAGCGCCACTTCATGCGCTCCAGGTCCAGGCGGGCCGCTTCTTCCGCGCCCACCATCCGCACGCGGTTGCGGCGGCAGAACTCCTGGAATTGGGGAAACTCCAGCACCAGCTCCACGGCCAGCTCCGGATCGCCTATCGAGAACTCGAACTCGACGTAGCGGCTTTCCAGCAGACCCAGGACGCGGACATAGCGGGAGGGATGCGGTGGGATGCCGGCGGCGGTTGCATCCATGGGCGTGTCTCCATGGGGCGTGATGCCCTCGTTGATTTCATGACTTGGCGCAGCGGGGACTGCGGTGGTGTCATGAGAAGTGCAACGGGCGTGCCAGCGGCGGCAAGTGATTGATTTAGTGGGGGATTTTTTTACGCGAGGCCAGGGGTGCGGGGTTTCCTGGATGCGGAAAAGGGGAAATGCTGCGGTGCAGCTTTATGAAATGGTGAAGTTGGCCTCCGCTACCAGGGCACAATAGGACGCTTTCAAAAGCAGTACACGATCCGTGTACTGCACGGTATATAGGGAATGACACTGCATGGCGACATCCGAGCCGCCCTCTCGCACACCCGCCATCAGCCTAGGCACCGCCGCCCGCGATCTCTACCGCGCCCTCTGGCGCCACGCAGCCGGCGTCCGCCCCCACCTGCTCGGCGCCGCCGGCCTGCTCTCAGCAGCCCAGCTACTCCGCCTGACCATGCCCTGGCTGGCCGCCCAAGCCATCAACGCCCTACAGCAAGGCGACATGGCAACAGCCGGCCGTTGGATCGCCTACCTGGTCGGCGTCTACCTCCTCTCCTGGCTCCTCCACGGCCCCGGCCGCATCCTGGAACGCAACGTCGGTGTCCGAGTCCGCGAACGCCTGGCCGATCAACTCTACGCCCGCATCGCCGCCGCCCCGCTCGCCTGGCGCGACGGCCGGCACTCCGGCGAACTCCAGCACCGCATCGTCCAATCCAGTCGCGCCCTGTCCGACTTCGCGCAAAACCAATTCGGCTACCTGCAAAGCGCCTTCAACTTCGTCGGCCCGCTGGCCGCCCTGGCTCTGCTCTCGCGCACCAGCGGCACCATTGCCATCACCGGCTACGTCATCATCGCGCTGATCATCATGCGCTTCGACCGCGCGCTGATGCAACTTGCCCGCGCCGAGAACGACGCGGAACGCCGCTATGCCGCCGCGCTGCTGGACTTCGTCGGCAACGCCGGCACGGTGATCGGCTTGCGCTTGCAATCGGCCTCGCGCAAGGTGCTCGGCCGCCGCATGGAAGCGGTGATGGCGCCGCTGCGCCGCGCGGTCATGGTCACGGAAGGCAAGTGGTTCACCGTGGACATCCTCGGCATGGGGCTCACGTGGATACTGGTGGTGGTCTACGTGCTGCAATCGCGGCAGCCCGGGCAGGCGGTGATGCTGGGTACGGTCTTCATGATCTACCAGTACGCCCAGCAGGCCGCGACGGTGGTCGGCGCGATGGCCTCGAACTTCCAGAGTTTCGCGCGCATGCACACGGACTACGGCAGCGCCGAACCGATCTGGGAAGCGCCCAGCGATCCCGACGCCGCTGTTCCGGCCGTGGTGCCCGATGCGCCGTGGCGGACGCTGGAACTGCGCAATGCCAGGTGGCGCTATGCCGACGACGCGCGCGGCGGATTGCATGGGATCGATCTGGAACTGAAGCGCGGAGCGCGGGTGGCGCTGATCGGCCCGAGCGGGGGTGGCAAGAGTACGCTGCTGCGCATGCTGGCGGGCCTCTACCCTCCGCAGCAGGGCGAATTGTTGCGTGATGGCATAACGGTGGACTGGTCCGAACTACGCACGCTGGCCACGCTGATCCCGCAAGAGGCCGAGGTGTTCGAAGCCACTGTGGAAGAGAACCTGACCTTCGGCGAACCTGCCGACGCGGAGGCGCTGGAGTCCGCCGTGCATGCAGGGGTGTTCGACGAGGTACTACAACGCCTGCCCGAGGGCTTGGCCAGTCCGCTGAACGAGCGGGGCGGCAATCTCTCCGGTGGTCAGCGGCAGCGGCTGGCCCTGTCCCGCGGCGCACTGGCGGCACAGGGAAGTTCGTTGCTGTTGCTCGATGAGCCAACCAGCGCACTCGACCCGCAAGCCGAAGGCCGGGTGTTCGACCGCATGGTCGCTGCGTTCCCGTCGGCGTGCATCGTGGCCTCGGTACACCGGCCCAGTCTGCTCGAACGGTTCGACACCATCGTCGTGATGGAGGCCGGCAAGGTGGTCGATGCCGGCCCGCGCGACCAGGTGCTGGCAAGAAGGGCTCACTGATCCGGCGTATTGCCCGCCAAGCCGATGAGGCACTTGCAAGTCAATTGCCCAGCGCCTGCTGCGCTCGCGCCAGATCATCCCGCGCCTCTTTCAGTTTGGCCTCGCGCTTGGCAAGCTTGTCGGCGTCTTTGCCTTCGCTTCGGGTTTCCTGCAATTCGCGCTCCCGCTCGGCCACCTTCTGCCGCGCTTTTGCGACGTCCTGTGCGCGCGCCTTGCGTATCGACTCGGGCGTGCAGTGCGCCTCTTGCTCGCGCAATGCCCGGTTCAGTCCGGCAACCCGCCTGTCGTTGCCATGTTGCCTGGCCTGCTCGATCTCCTTGAGTATCTCCGCGCGTTTCTGCAAGCAGGGGTTGGCGTCATTCACCGCATCGGTCGTTGCCGCGACAGCCAACGGAACACTGCAAGACAGGAACAACAGGGTGGCAAGTCGTTTCATGGATCGGCCTTATGGATGACTGCACTGACTTCGATCGCGGCGCCGCCGCCCGACCACAGTGGACCATTCTAGAGGCTCAGCCTGCAACAGGCAGCGCTTTGCGCATCAGCGCGTTCTCTAGCATCACCCCTCGGCGGACCGGAAAACGTCGTTCGACGACGTGAAAACCGTGCAGAGCGAAAAAGGGCTCGGCGGTCTTGCTCACATTGGAAGTCAACGCCGCCAGGCCCAGGGATTTTGCCTCGGCATGAATGCGGGCCATCAGCCGCGTCCCTATTCCTTGACCCGGATGCAAGCCGGACACATAGAATTGGTCGATGTAGCCGTCTGATTGAACGTCCGCATAGCCCACGACTTCGCCATCGATCTCGGCAATAAAGGGCTGGTTTTTCCGCACCTGATCTGCCCAGGCAACCATGTCGAAGTCCGAAGGCGCCCATGCCTCGACTTGCTCGGGTGAATAATCCTTGGAGGCGACCTCGCGGATGGAGGTGAAGAATACGCGAAATAACGCGGCTTCATCGCCGGACCTGAATCTGCGAATTTCCACTGGATCCTCGACATTGCGGCTGGGACGGCGAGTCTGCCATATTCGGCCTTGTGCGGCTCAATCGGGCACGTGAATGCGCGCCTTGATGTGCTTCAGATTCGCCACGATCGTGAAGGTCATGATGACCAGCAGCGACCAGGAACTCCATTTGCCCAGATGCACCGTGGACCACGCGCCAAGCTGGTTGGGATAGGCCCAGACGCCAAAGAACGTGCTGATGTTCTCGGCCAGCCAGATGAAGAAGCCGATTAGTACGAAAGCCAGCAGCAGCGGCATCCGTCGGTCCCGGTCCAGGGGACGGAAGATCACGGTCGTCCGGGCATAAAGGCCCAGCGCGCATGCCGCGATGTACCAGCGATAGTCACCGATGAAATGGTGCGTGAAGAAGTTGGCGTAGATCAGCAATGCAACGAGCCAGGCCATCCAGTACGGAGGGTGATGCACCACGCGCAATTCGAACAACCGCCAGGCCTGGATGACGTAGCTTCCCACCGCGGCATACATGAACCCGGCAAAGAGCGGTACGCCCAGGACCTTGGTATAGGCGAAATCCGGATAAGACCAGGACTGGATTCCGCTGGAGGTCTTGAATGCCTCCAGCGCAAAGCCGACCAGGTGAAAGACGGTGATCGCCTTGAGTTCGTCCAGGGTTTCGAGCTTGGCCCAGACCATCCAGGCCTGGATCGCCAGCGCGATGGCCAGCAGGGCGTCGTAGCGGGGAATGCCCCACAGGCCTGAACGCGGCACCAGGAAGACCGCGCCGAAGAAGAGTCCGACGAACAGGCAGGCGCGGGCTTCCTTCAGGCCGAAGTACAGGAATTCCAGCAGGAAACGGGAAATGCCCGACAGGCCGGGCCGGTCGTGGCCGAGCAGCAGATGAGCGTCGAGCGCGCTCAGGCGCAGTGACGAAGGGCGGGCTGGAAGGTTCACGTCTCGGCTGAATCGTACGAATCCCAGCCGGAATTGTGCCTCAACTACAGGACCGGGCCGGTAGCCATCATGCCAATGCCCGCCAGGCCAACTCGCGGGCGGACAACCGCCCCGGGTCATACAACCGGCATTCAGCCGGCACATCCGCCGTGCGCAATGCAAGCGGGATCTCCGTGCACGCCATCAGAAAGCCCGTCACGCCGGTGCGCCTGCGCATCCGCAGCAACGCGCTGGCGAAGCAGGCTCGCCCCAGCTCGCTGTCTCCCGCCTTCACCCCGTCGTAGATACCTCGCATGACCAGATCGAGCTCTTCCTCGTTCGGCTCGCGGCAGGCGATACCCACCCGAGCCAGCGCCTCGGCATAGATGCCCGACTTCACTGTCCCGGTCGTGGACAACAACCCGACTTCCGTCTCGCCCTGTCCAAGCAGGTAGTCGGCCGTGGCGTCGCCGATATGAAGCAGCGCCATGCCCGGATGCCTGCCCTGCAATTCGGCATGCCACGCATGCGCCGTATTGCACGACATGGCGACCACCCTCGCCCCCAACGCCTTCATCCCGTCCATCTGCTCGGACAACGCCTGCAAGACCTGCCCATATTCGCCATGTGCCCCCAGCAGCGCCGACGTCCTGTCGGGCACCGGTAACTGGAACAGGTAGTGAGGCGGGAAGCGCTGGTCGGTCACGCTTGCTCCGCCGTCTTCGATCAGCCGCGCGCATTCCTCCAGGAACAAACCGACATAGTGCGCCCCCGCGAACGGGCCCATGCCTCCGATGATGCCGACTGGAACCACGTCCGTCTGTCCTGTACGCCGCGCGCTCAGTTCAACTGGATGTTGGCGCGCGAGATGATGTCTTTCCACCGCCGCGTCTCTTCGTTGGAGAGCTTGGCCAGATCCTCGCTGGTCCCGGGGAACGGCAAGGCGCCCTGCTCGGCCAGTTGCGCGGCCATGGCCTTTTCCTTGGCGATGCCGATGATCGTGGCTTCCAGTTTCTTGATGATCTTCGGATCGGTGCCGGCGGGCGCCATCAGGCCGTACCAGGACTCGACCACGGCATCCTTCACGCCGGCTTCAGCCAGTGTGGGCACGTCGGGCGCGGCGGGGCTGCGTTTCTCGCTGGCCATCGCCAGCACGCGCAGCTTGCCCGGCTTGATGTAAGGCAAGACATTCGGCAGGTTGGCGAACATCACATGTACCTGTCCGGCCAGCAGATCGGCAGTGGCGGGACCCGCGCCCCGGTAGGGCACATGCGTGAACTTCGCGCCCGAGCGCAGCATGAAGAGTTCGCCGGTCAGATGGTTGACCGACGCAATGCCGGCGGAAGCCATGTTCAGCTTCCCGGGATTCTTGTTGGCATAGGCGATCAGTTCCTGGACCGTCTTCACCGGCACGTTGGTCGATACCGCCAGCGCGTTCGGCACGGTGGAGAACAAGGCGATGGGCGCGAAATCCTTCTCCGCGTCATAGGGCAGGTCCTTGGACAGCAGCGGCTGGATGGACTGCTGGCCCATGGTGGCCAACAGCAGCGTATAGCCATCGGGCGCCGCCTTGGCGACGATGCCCGCGCCGATGCTGCCGCCCGCGCCGCCCTTGTTCTCGACGATGACGGGCTGGTCCAGCACTTCCGACATGCGGTTGGCCAGGATGCGGCCCATCAGGTTGACCGTGCCGCCGGGGGCGAAGGGCACGACCAGCGTAACGGGCTTGTTGGGATAAGTCTGGGCCTGTGCCCCCGGGCAGACACCCAGGGCGATCGCAAATAAGGCGATGGGCTTGAACATGGTTTGTCTCCTGCACATGATTATTAGATGAATGAAGGAATCCGTGCTTACTTCGCTTCGGCGGCGACCAGCGCGCGGATGCGTTCCTGCAACGACTCCCGGGCGTCGTGGATGCGCCCGGCCGTCCGGTCGATGACGGTTCTTTGCTTGTCCAGGCGTGCGCGCTGCTCGCCCAGGCGCTCGAGCACGCGTTGCGGCGCCGGGCCGCCCAGCGACTGACGGGCGGCCACGTTGCGATGCGGGTCCAGGCAGCCGGCCAGGTCGTCCTCGTGCAGCGCGATGCGGCGCCCCAGTTGTTCGCTGGCTGCCGTGGCGATCATCGCGGGGGTGATCTGCCTGGCCGACAAGCCCTGGTCCAGCGCCTGGCGCACGACGGCGCCGATGATGTGGTGCGCATCGCGGAACGAGGTGTCGGCCTTGCGGACCAGCAGGTCGGCCAAGTCGGTTACCGTGGAGAAGTCCTCCGCCGCGCGCAAGGCCATGCGCTCGCGGTTGGGCTCGACCCGCTCCACCAGCAGCTTCATCAGGGTCAGGGCCTTCAGCGCTTCCTCGCAGGCCTCCCAGCAGGTCCGGGTGCTTTCGCGGCTGCTGTCGCCCGAGTGGGTGAAGTGCGTGGACTTCACCGTGGAGAAGGCCGCCGTCGTCAGGCCGATCAGGTGGCCCGCCTTGCCCCGCAGGTTCTCCAGCACCGCCGGGTTCTTCTTCTGAGGCATGATGCTGGACGTGCTGGCGATGCTGTCCGGGAAGGACAGGAAACCGAACTCGGGCGTGGACCAGATGTAGAAGTCCTGCACCAGACGGCTGCACGTGATCATCATGATGGACAGCGCCGCGCTCAGCTCCAGCGCGAAATCCCGCGAGGCCACGCCGTCCAGCGCATTGGCCAGCGGCTGACTGAAGCCCAGCATGGAGCTGGTCAGCGTGCGGTCGATGGGGAAGGACGTACCGGCCAGCGCGCACGAACCCAAGGGCGACGCATCCGCCGTATCCAGCGTATGCAGCACGCGGTCGATGTCGCGCGACCACGCATCCACCAGTGCCGACAGGTAATAGCCATAGGTGATCGGCTGCGCGGCCTGCATGTGCGTGTAGCCGGGCATCACGCAATCGGCGTACCGCTCGGCCTGGTCCAGCGCGGCTTGCGCCAGGCCGATCAACGCCGTGCCGATGCGCATCCCGAAATCCCGCGCCCGGATGCGATCGATGGTCGCGCCCATGTCGTTGCGGCTGCGCGCCGTATGCAGCCGGCCGCCCACGTCCTGGCCCACCAGCTTGATCAGATGGGCCTCGTAGTTGAAATAGGCTTCTTCCCGCGCCGGGTCGAGCTCCACGACCTCGGGACCGTCGGCCTGCATTTTCAGCAGTGCCTTGGCGAGCTGGATGGACGTGCCTTGGTCCAGGATTCCCTGCTCGTCCAGCATCAGCAGATGGGCAAGATTGATCTGGTGCAGCAACTCGAAATTGGCGAAGAACTCCCGGTTCAAACGCGGCAGGAAGATGAACTCGATCACCTCCTGCGCGAGGGGTTGCTTCAGGCGGGCACTGACTTTGGATTCCATGTTGGGGGCCGGTGATGAATGCAGGAATGCAGTCTCCATCTCGGCCAACCCATACGTCAAATCACAGATTGACGGCTTCAAATACAAAAATGATATGCTCGACGCGCATGCATCGGAATGGAATCAGCCCATGAACTTCAAGCAGGTCGAAGCCTTTCGCGCGGTGATGATGACGCGGTCGATGACCACCGCGGCGGGGCTGCTGCATACCTCGCAACCGAACGTCAGCCGGTGGATCGCGCTGCTGGAGAAGACGCTGGGCTTCGTGCTGTTCCAGCGATCGGGGACGCGCCTGATTCCCACGCCAGAAGCGGAGGCGTTCTATGCGGACGTGGAGCGCGCGTTCATCGGACTGGAGTCGTTGAACGACAGCGCCAACTCGATCCGGCTGCGCGGCAAGGGACTACTGCGCGTGGGGGCGGTGGGATTGATCACGCAGTGCGTGATGCCGGATGCCCTGCGGATCTTCCGGGAGAAGGTCTCGGACATTCCGGTGGTGGTCAACACAGGCGGCTCGGACGTCGTGGCGAAGTGGGTGGCGACGGGATACTGCGATATCGGGTTTTGCTCGATACACACCGATCTGCCCAGCTTGCAGTATGAGCGGATCAACACCGCCTACGGCGTGGGGGTCGTGCCGAAGAAGCACAGGCTTGCCAGGAAGAAGGTGCTCAAGCCTTCGGACTTCGATGGGGAGGATTTCATTTCGCTGCCGGCGGGGAGTTTCAATCGGGCGGCGATTGATCGGCACTTCGTTCGAGACAAGCGGGTGCTGTCGATAGAGACGCCTTATGCGACGACGATATGCACCATGGTGGCGAAGGGATTGGGGGTATCGATTGTGAATCCGGTCGTGGCGAGGGCGCTGCGGATTCCGGGGGTTTGTGAGGTGGGGTTTTCTGAGAAGGTGGAGCTTTATAGTTATGCGGTTACGTCGGAGAATTTTCCGGTTGGAGCATTGGCGCGGCGGATGGGGGAGTGTGTGAAGGAGGTTTTTTCCGGTTTCAACAACGCCCTGGTGGACGTCTGAAAAACGCCTTGGCGTGCTCTTCTATGTGTGGAACAAGGCGGCGATGGACGAAACGCCACGCCGCCTACGATTGCGAGCGCAATTTGTTCGCTATCCGGCCTCGGCGCTTGCGCACCCATATCACCAGGCCTGTCACGCTCAGCACGGCGACAAACACCCCCATGAACGACATCAGCACGCGCCCCGGCATGCCCAGCAGCCGGCCGGAGTGAAGCGGCAGCTGGGCCTGCATGAAGACGTCGCCCGCGGTGCCTTGACCCGGCACCGTTTCGCCAACGACCGCCCCCGAGTCCCCGTCCAGGTAGAGAACCTCGTTGCCCATGCCGCCGTCATCCCGGTCGTTTTCGGGCGTGAAAAACGCCACGCCGTAGATGCCGAAGCGCTGGGCATAGAAGATGGATCCGGGGGGAGCGGTCCAGCCGCGGCGGCGACCCTCGGCCTCGGCCACTTCGATAGCCCGCTCTCGGTTCAGCAGCGGGTCGGCCAGTTCCCGCTCGCGACTGCCCTGGCGCGACTGGAATGGCGAGGGCGTCAAAGGCGATAGCATCGACACCAGCGGCCGCATCACCTGAGTCCCAAGGTTCAGCGACACCGAGGTCACGGCCAGCATCAGCAGCAGACCCCATACCCACACGCCGCCGGAGCGGTGGAGATCGAAATTGAGCTTGGCGCCGCCCTGGCGCAGCCGGAAGCTCAACGACTTGCGCCAGGTGCGCGCGCTGGGAAAGGAAATCCAGAGCGCAAGAAAACAATCGACGATCCACACCGCCGACACAACCCCCATCAGCCACACTCCGAATTCGATGCCCCAGCCTTTGGGAATGTGCATGGTGTAGTGCAGCTTATAGAGGAAGGGCAGCAGGTTCTCGCGCGACAGCGATATTCGTCCCCACTGCCTGTGGCCCTGGGCCTGGCCGGTGGCCGGGTCCAGGGCCAACTGGTTGAAGCCGAGGGCGTATGGTGCGCCGGTGTCGGGATCGATGCGCGCGGCCACGCCCAGCATCGCCGTGTGGCCGGGTTCCAGCGTCAGCGGCAGGAAGCTGACCCGCAGGCGCGGATCGGCCGCCTCGGCCCGGCGCGCCAGTTCCAGCGGTGCAAGCGGGGTATCCGTCGCACCGGAGTCAGCCCGGAACAGTCGGGGATTGGCCCACTCGTCGAGTTCGTGGTCCCAGGCGATCACCGCGCCTGTCAAGCCGGCGATGAACAGGAAACCGGCGATGAACAGGCCGCACCAGCGGTGCAGCACTACCAGCGCGCCGCGCATGCCGCCGCGCTTCAAAACCGGTAGCGCGCGGACAGCATCACGTTGCGCGGCTCGCCATAGACGTTGCTGGGGAAACTCGCGCTGCCGGACAACGCGTTGTAGTACTTCTTGTCGAATACATTGTTGATGTTGAGCCGCAGGTCCAGATTTTGTGCGGCCTGCCAGCCCACCACCAGGTCGACTACGACGTAGGCGCTTTGAGTAATGTTGAATGGGATGCCGCTCGTGGTGCCCTTGTTGTAGATGAAACCCTGGCGATAAACCGAGCCACCGATGCGCCAGCCCTGCAGGTCACCGGACAGCCGGTACATGGTCGACAGCTTGAACAGGTGCCGTGGCGTATCGGTGTCGAAGAGCGCGCCCACGTTGCTGGCGGTCGCATCCTTGCGATAGCGCGCGATGGCCACCGTGTAGCCGGCACCCACCTGCCAGTTGGGCGTGATGGCGCCCTGCACCTCAAACTCCACGCCCTGGCTGCGAACCTCTCCAGCGGCGGAATAGCACGTGACGGTCGGGTAGTTTGCGCACTGAGTCTGGTCGGTGCTGCGGAACGCGCGGTTTTTCTGGTCCATGCGGAACACCGCTGCGGAGGCATTCAGTGCGCCATCGAAGTATTCTCCCTTGATACCGATTTCGTAATTGCGGCCCACCACCGGATCGAGCAGCTTGTTGCTGGCATCCCGGTAGTTCTGGGGTTTGAAGACGTCGGTATAGCTCGCATAGATCGCATGCTGATCGTTCAGGTCGTAGACCAGGCCGGCGTATTTCGTCAGATGGTTGTTGACGCTGTAGCGGTTGTGCGCGCTGACGGAAGGCGTGTTGGAGGTGAAGTTCGGATACGTGTTGACGGTGTCGTTGTAGTCGAACCAGTCCACCCGCCCGCCCAGTATCAGCTTCAGCCGGTCGGCCAGATTCAGGCGCGTCGTGGCGTACACGCTTTGCTGGGTGATCTTCGCGTCCATCCAGTCGCGCAAAGGGATGTTCGGGTCGGCCACGGCGCCGGGATCGAAGTTGTACGGGTCGAGGCTGCTGTTGAGCACCAGGCCTTGGCGGCTGTTGCCGTCGAAATCGATGTTGCGGTAGCTGGCGCCCAGTACGAGCTCGTGCTTGCGGCCCAACAGTTCGAAGGGGCCGTTGGCATACAGGTTCACGCTGCTCTGCTTTTCCTGGTGGGCGTTGCGCGCACCGAGCTGGCTGTAGTTGCCGGTGGTAACGCTGTGGCTGAGGTAATGGCCCTGCATGTCGACATCGGCCTGCGCGTAGTAGGCAGAGAGGTGCATACGCCAGCCGTTGTCGAATCGGTGGTCCAGCCCCACGAAGGCGGAGTCGGTGGTCTTGTTCCAATGTTCCCAGTTACTGGCGTAGGACGTGGACCGGGGCAGTCCCAGGTCGCTGCCGTCGCTAGCCACAGGAAGGCCGGTAAAGCCGTTGCCGTGCAGCCGGCTCTCCTGGTGCAGCGCGCTGAGCGTGACCGTGGTGGAGGCATCCAGATCCTTCTCCAGGATCCCATAGAGCGTCTGGCCCTTGCTGCTTTCGCCGCGCTTGTAGCTTCCGTAGTCTTGAGTGGCGATCACCGTGCGACCGCGCAGACTGCCGTCCTCCGACAGCGGACCGGAGGCGTCCAACTCTGCCCTATAGCGGTCCCAGCTTCCAGCGCTCACGCCGGCGGACATTTGCGGCACCTTGGTCGGTCGCTTGCGTACCAGGTTGATGGCGGCTGACGGGTTGCCCGCGCCCTGCGCCAGGCCGGTGGCGCCACGCACGATCTCCACGCGGTCGTAGATGGCCATGTCGGTGGCCAGCAGGTCCTGCGACAGGTTGGAGCTGTCCAGGCTCACCGGCAGGCCGTCGTACATGATGTTGTCTACGTACATGCCGCGCGAATAGAAGGATGCGCGCTCCGGCCCGAACCGCCGAAAGGTCAGGCCGGGGGCGGTCTGCACCACGTCGTTGACCGTCGCCAGGCCTTGGTCCTCGATGCGCTCGCGGGTGATGACGGTGACGGCCTGCGGCGTATCGCGCATCGACAGGTTGAGCCGGGTGGCCGTGCTCATGCTGCCCGTGGTATACGAGTGCGTACCTTCGGTGGTGCTGTCGGCAGCAGCCGTGCCGATCACAGTGACTAATGGCAGCATGCCGGCTGCGGGCGCTTCGGCAGCCGAAGCCGGTGGCGAGGCTGCGGGAGTGCTGTCGGCCCGCAGCACGAATGCGCCGTTGTCCAATTGCACAGCCCGAAGGCCGGTTCCGTCCAGCAGCAGGCCCAAGGCGCTAGCGACTGGGTAACGCCCGTTCACGCCGGTCGTGCGCTTGCCCTCGCTCTGCTCAGCCGTGAAGCTCAACATGATGTTGGCGGTGCTTGCCAGAGCACGCAACGCCGGGGCCAACGGCCCGGCGGGTATGCGGAAGTCGGTGACGGACGTACCGGACGCGTGCGCAGCGCCCTGCGCCCTCGCGAGAGACGGTGCGACGGCCGTAACGCTCAGGGCCAGTGCCAGGACGGCGAGCGCGACGGGAGATGGATGTGGCCCCCCCGAATGGCGGCCCCGCTGCAAATTCGACATGTCGTTCCTCGTGATCGGACCCCCGGAAATTCCGGTCCCTCATGAGGTAGGTGCCGCGAGAACGCCAATCGGGCAGTCAAAGCGGAAAAAATATTTCAGAGGCGCCGATCCGCAGGGACAACCGTCGCCCAGTAACGGGTACGCCACTGCACGCGTACCGGCAGCACGCTGGGCAGCGTGGCCAGGATGCGATCGGTGTCCGCCAACGGAAAGACGCCTGACAGGCGCAGACCCGCGACCTGGGGATCGACACGCAGCATGCCCGGCCGGTAGCGATCCAACTCGGCCAGGAAGTCGTCGAGGCGCTGCTCGTCAGCCAGGAGTTGGCCCCGAGTCCACGCGTCCGTGTGCTCATCGGCCAGACCGGATGCCTCGATCGTCTCGCGGCTGAACTGCGTCTGCTCGCCAGCGTGCAGCACACGCGTGCTGCGTGGCGCTCCCCGGGAAGAGATCTCAACGGCGCTCTCCAGAACCGCCACGCTGGTGCGTTCGGGGCGCTGGCGTACGGTGAAACGGGTGCCCAGCGAGCGGATGGTGCCTTCGGCGGTCTCCACCAGCAGCGGCCGGGGATCGGCGGACAAACTCGGGCCATGGCGAGTCGCAACCATGATTTCGCCCGCCACCAGCAGGATGCGACGCTCACTGGCATCGAATCGAAGATTCACTGCGCTGCCCGTGTTGAGCATGAGCTGCGTGCCGTCCTCCAGTGCAAAGCTGCGCTGCTCGCCTGTAGCACTCCGGCAGTCGGCCATACTGGCCTGCCAGGGACCGGTACGTGAAACGAGAAGCCCGGCGCCGGCGGCTAGACCGCCCCACACGAGTACCTGCGTGGTCCGTCGACGAGCAACGGAGGATGGCCGGCGGCTCGCGCCATAGGATGACAGAGCCGTGTATGCCGGACTGGGTCCCAACGATTTCATTCGGCCCGTGACGGACTCGACGTGCTGCCAGGCAGCTTCATGGTCGGCATGCGCCAGGCGCCACTGGCGCCACTGTCTTTGCTGCTCCTCACCCGCCTCACCGGACATCAACAGCGTGAGCCAGTCCGCGGCAGCATCCGCAGCGGCCCGGCTGATCACCCGACCATTGGGCAGGGTCAAGGTGTCGCTAGGGGTGGCCATGGCGTCAGAACGTCATTGCGAACAGGCATTCGCGGTTGGCCCTGGCGAGATACTGCTTGACCGAGCTGGCCGAGACTGCCAGCCGCTTGGCGATTTCGGCGTAGCTCAGTTCGGCCAAGTGTGCCAACAGAAAAGCTTCGCGCACCCTGGGAGGCAATCCATCAAGCACGCGGTCAATCTCCTGAAGACTCTGGACCGCGATAAGTCGCGTCTCTGGCGAAGGGGCCACCTCTTCGGGCAGGCTCGCGATGGCTTCGAAATAGGCGGTTTCGAGCAGTTGCCGACGATGCCGGTGCGCAAGCAGCCGATTGGCGATCGTCGCCAGGAACGGCCGCGGCTCACGAATCTCCTCGGTCGCAGTTTTGCGGTCCAGCAGGCTTAGGAAAGTATCCTGCGCCACATCAGCCGCCGTAAATGTGTCGCCGATGCGCCTGCGCAGCCAGCCCTGAAGCCAAGTGCTGTGCTCGGCATACAGGCCGGTCAAATCATCAGCAAGCGGTAAATCCGGAGCGGGCATCAGGGCGAAAGGGAGCAAGTCAAAATGAGAATTAATCTCATTTTAAATACTCGAACGACAATCCGCAAGCAATCGGACCCAGGCTATGAAAGGGCCCGGCCGTCGGCCCCCCTAAACCGGTATCCCCTCCCTCTTCAACCGATAAGCCAACTGCGCCCTGGTAATCCCCAACAACCGAGCCGCCTTACTCAAATTTCCCCCCGCCCGCTGCATCGCCACCCGCATCATCCCCTGCTCCAGCGTCCCCAGCGGCACATTCCTCTCGATCAGATCCCCACAAACCAGATCGATCTCCCCGCCTTCCCCTTCCACCACCTCCCCACCATCCGCCACACGCCCCGCGCAATCCCCGCCCGGCAGCCGCTGCCCGAACAAATGCGTCGCCTCGATCGGCTCTCCATCCGGACTCAGCAACACCGCGCGTTCGATCACGTTCTCCAGCTCGCGTACGTTTCCCGGCCAATGGTGGTTCAGCAGCTCCTGCATCGCCCGATCCGTCAGCCCGCCCGGCTTCTTGCCGTATAGCCCGCCGTACTTCTGCAGGAAGCGGCTGGCCAGCACCGGAATATCTGCCCGCCGCTCGCGCAGCGGTGGAATGGTGATGGGAAAGGTATTCAGCCGGTAGTACAGATCTGGCCTGAAGCGCCCTTCCTGCATGGCCTTCTGCAAATCGACGTTGGTAGCGGCAACGATGCGGACATCGACACGTTGCGATTTTTCGCTGCCCAGGCGTTCGATCTCGCCACTTTGCAGCGCCCGCAGCAGCTTGACCTGGATGGCCAGGGGCAGGTCACCGATTTCGTCCAGGAACAGGGTGCCGCCGTTGGCGCGCTCGAAGCGGCCGGAGCGGGCCAGATGCGCGCCGGTGTAGGCGCCCTTTTCCACACCGAACAGTTCGGCCTCGATCAGGTCGGCGGGAATCGCGCCGCAGTTGACGGCGATGAAGGGTCCCTTGGCCCGCTCGCCGTTGTCGTGCAGCCAGCGGGCGAACACTTCCTTGCCGACGCCGGTCTCGCCTTGCAGCAGGACGGTGATGGGGCTGCCGGCGGCGCTGCGCAGCAGTTCAAAAGCACCTTGGAAAGCAGCCGAGGCACCGGCCAGGGGCTGGTTCGCCGGCTTGCGGGTGGAGGACGAGCGCAGGTGTTCCAGGCCGATGGAGTATTCGATCAACTGGCCGGCGAAGGGATGGGGCGCGAAGTAGTTCAGGTAGGCCTCGTCCTGCCACGCGTCGGCGGGCTGGCCGACGATGCGGCAGTGGGTGTCGCCCTGAGCGCGGCACTCGATTTCCTTGTAGACGATGGGCGTACCCATGAAGGCGCTGGAGTAGCCGGACGCGTAGCCGATCTGGGTCCAGCATGCCGGGTCTTCGCCGTGGCCGTATTCCTGGACGTCGGCTTCGCATTCCCAGGAGTTGCGCCACAGGAATTCGCCGTAGAAGTGGTTCCTGGCGAGGTCGATGCTGAGTTCTATGGGTTCGACCTGGACGACGCCTTCGACGGCGTGCAGTTTGGGGCCGAGCAGGAAGGCTTCGTTGGTCTGCATGCCGGCGCGGCGGCGTTTGACGGCGTAGGCGCCGTCGCGCATGCCGGAGGCGTAGCCCATGCGGACCAGCAGGCCGCGGGTGCGTTCCACGCCCAGCGAATCGAACAGTTCCTTGCGCAAGGCGCCCAGGGCGCGCGCGTGCAGGAGCAGCATGCGCTCTTCGTCCAGCCAGATGTGGCCGGAGGCGGTGTTGAATTTGAGGGAGGACAGGGGGCTCTGCAAAATCGTCTCCTGCCGGGCTATGCCGTGGTGTTATGCCGTATTCTCGCACCCCGCGCGGGGGCGCGCATCCGGCATTCACGAGCAGGATAAGGGAGACGGGCGCGAAGCCCCTTGATCTATGTCATCCCCGGATCCGCCCCCACAGATACGCCACCGCCGCCACCACCGCCACCGACGTAATGGGGTGCTGGCGGATGACGTCCTTGGCGCACAGCAGCGCTTCCTCCAGCGTGTCGTTGCCCTGGTCCAGGGCGTCCGAGGCGGCGTCCTTGGCGCGCCGGGTGGCGCGGGTCACCTTGTCGGCGGTGGCGTGGGCGGCCTTGTCGACGGCGTCCGCGCCGTCTTCCAGGGCATCCTTGGCTTTTTCCACGTTGCGATCCGAGACCATGCTGTGCTCCTGTGGGGGTTGGATGGGTTCGCCTCCAGTATTCCCAACTATCCTGGAACAAGCGGCAACGGGGTGCAACAGGTGGTGCGCCCCATTACCGATACCTCGTGGGTATCGTCGCGGCAAAGCCGCCATCTCCTCGGCCGAGCCTGGGCCTCCTAAGATCCGACGCGGATAACGACACCAAACGGAGACAGGCAATGACACGACGCAAGCACGCCATTCTTGGCGCCCTCTCGGCCCTGCTGCCCATCCTTGCCGCCTGTGGCGGCGGCGGTGACGGCGGCATCGACGTGGCCGGTGGAACGGTCCTGCAGAACGCGACCGTGGTGAACACGCGCGACGGCTCGCTCGCGGCCGGCATGAACGTCCACGTGGAAGGCGGGAAGATCCGGCGCATCACCTCGCAGCCGCTGCGCGCCACGAGCGGCGCGCAGGCCATCGACGTCTCGGGTAAATACGTCGTGCCCGGCTACCTGGATATGCACGCGCATGCCGTGGAAAGTGCCGACCGCGATCCGCCCTATTGGCCGCTGATGATCGCCAGCGGCATCACGGGGTTCCGCGAGGAATCCGATTCCCCGGCCAACATGGAACGCGGCAAGGTGCTGAACCAGGACAGCGCCGCGGGGCGGGTGCTGGCGCCGGAGGTCATTTTCCATGGCGGCGAGGCGCACCTGAACCCCGCCATCAGCGCGCGGGACGCGAGCAACGCGGGCGCGCCGTCCTTCGATCACCTGGGCGCCGGCTGGGGGTTGCTGATGGACTGCTCGAGCGAGGAACAGACGCTGCGCCCGGCGGCGCTGGCCGGGTCGCTGAAGCCGCCCTTCCCGCCTACCTTCGTCACCAATCCACGTGCCTACGATGGCGCCCAGAACGCGCCGTTCTACCAGCGCATCCTGGACACCTACGATGAAGCCAAGTGCGTCGAGCTGAGCAAGGTGTTCGCGAAGAACGGCACCTGGCAGACGCTGACGCTGATCCGGCTGCGCACGCAGGATTACGGCAACGATGCGCAGTACCGCAATGACCCCAACCTGGTCTATATCGACAAGTCCACGCGCGCGATCTGGCAGCAGGTGGGTGACCAGTTCGCCAAGCTGCCCGCGAGCGCGGTTACTACGCTGCAGCAGTTCTACGAGTTGCAGAAGCGGGTGTCCAAACTCATGAAGCAGAACGGTGTCAGGATCATGGCCGGTTCGGACTTCAGCGGCGACATGAGCATCTGGCTGGTGCCGGGCGTCAGCCTGCACCAGGAGTTCCGCGAGCTGGCGTCGGCGGGTTTTTCGCCGCTGGAAGTCCTGCAGATGGCGACGCGGGATCCGGCGGAGTTCCTGGGGCGCCAGTCCAGCCTGGGCTCGGTGGAGGAAGGCAAGGACGCCGACCTGGTGGTGCTGGACGCCAACCCGGTGGCCGACGTGGCGAACCTGGGCAGGATCCGGGCCGTGGTGCTGAAGGGCCGGTATCTTTCCAGCGCGGCGCTGGACAAGATGAAGGCCGATGCCGCCGCGGCGATCGCGCGGCAGTAGCGGTCTCGCACTCCGAGCCTGGGGCGCGTGGGTGCGCCCCCCTGCGCCCCATGGCCCGGTTTGCTGGCAGCTAACTCGGCATGGCCGCCAATCTGGCGGCGGACTGGCGCATTCCCGAGGCAATCGACTCGAAGACATCGGCAGGAAAGCCCGCTGGAAGCTTGTTACCCACATCTTCCAGCGCACCATCGACGTTCGCCAGCGTTTCCCCGATGATCTGCTCCATATCCGGCCCATAGCCGCACAAGCGCGCGGTGTTGTTGAAATGCCGGCGTTGCACCTCGGCCAGCTTGTAGTGCTTGTTCTTGCCGGGCAGCGCCATCGCCAGTTTCAACTTCTTGTAATCGAGCCGATTGGCACCCTTGCCGATCACGGGCCATGCCGATAGCACATCGTAGAGCGGCGTCAGTTGGTAATGCGCCTGAGGCAACAGATGAATGGAGAAATTCTTGGCATGCCCGTCCGTGGCCGCCAGCAGCCAGAACAGCAATTGGGCCTGCAACAGTGTGCGCAAGTCCGTGTCGCGGCGGTCGGAGTTGGCCAGGATGGCGGCAATCTCTTTCAAACCCGGGCCTCCATCCGCTTCGTATTTGACGTCCGCCCATACGCCGCAGGCTTGGCAGAAGTCCTCCTGAGGCAGGCGCAACCAATAGCCACCGTCGGCAAGCCGTCGATCAAAGCGCTCGACGATCAATACTTTCTGCTCGCCAAACTCCCCGATCCGGCACGATGCCGCAGGCACGCCGAACGCTGACAGTATTTGCGCGCACAGCCATTCGTTTTCTACGGAGGTGCGCATGTCGGCTTGCCGGTTCCCAACCAACCCGAGCGGCAGCTTGAAGATATGCGTCGTGGGCGTCGCACCTAGCGGCCGACACCACCGACCCTCATGCCACAGCAACGCGGTCTTCTCCTGGGCGCCGGCGATCGAGATCCTGAGTTCTTCGTCATCGTCATCGAGTTGGCCGACTCCTCGCGGCGAACCAGCGGCTCCTCGCAGAATGCGCTCGACATCGGCGTCGCCCAGCGGTTCGGCCAGGATGCGCCGTATGTCGGGGCAGTCTTCTCCCTCGGGTAGCAACTGCACCGCCCCGACGCAGTCTCTGCCTATCGCCGCCAGCAGGTCGAAAGCGCCGGTTCCCGCGGTCCGGAAACGAGTCTGAATACGTTGGCGTATCCGATCGCTGTCAGGCAGCAGATTGTCGAAAAAACTGCGGACCGCCGCACCGCGCAGCGGAATCGGATCCAATGGCACAGGCAAGGACAGGGAAAGCGGGCGTCCGACCGGCGAAACCGCCCAAGCGTCGTCGTAGAGGAATTCGTCCGCGCCCCGGGCGGGAAGGCGCCATTGCCCAACTCGAATGCCATTGGCCCATACGTCCAGAGCCCGGGTTTGGGAAGGACGGCCCATGGTCACCACTCGCCGCCGGCCGTCGACGGTTTCCCCTTCTCCTGCAGCACCAGGTCCAAACCCAATATCGCCGTCAACGCCAACAAGCGATCCAGCGTCAGATGAGCAGGGTTCTTTTCGAGTTCCGACAGACGGTTCTGGCTGATACCGAGACGTGAGGCAACCACGGCCTGGGAAAGGCCCATGGACTTGCGGCGACTGACCAATATGGTTCCAATTTGAGAAGGCATGGAAATTCGGAACATGGCTTTTCATCGGCTATATCGATAAAACCAATTTATCGCTCTTCTCGATACAGCGCAATAACAAATCTTGGTTTGTAATGCCAAGAAATCGATAATACCGATAATCCCGAAATATCGATATTGCCGATACTACGTAAAAAAGCCCGGAATGGAAAACCATTCCGGGCTACCAAAGCGCCCTTCGGCGCCACGTGCTAACTACTACTCAAACACCGCGGCGGCCGTCGCAACGGCCTGCCGATTACTTCTTCAGGTCCAGCGCCACGTCGACGATCATGTCTTCCTGGCCGCCCACCATTTTCCGGCGGCCCAGCTCGACCAGGATGTCCACGGTCTTCAGGTCGTACTTGGCGGCGGCGGTTTCCGCGTGGCGCAGGAAGCTGGAGTACACGCCGGCGTAGCCCAGGGCCAGGGTTTCGCGGTCGACGCGCACCGGGCGGTCTTGCAGCGGCCGGACGATGTCGTCGGCGGCGTCCATCAGGGTGTACAGGTCGCAGCCGTGGTTCCAGCCCATGCGCTCGGCGGCGGCGATGAACACTTCCAGCGGCGCGTTGCCGGCGCCGGCGCCCATGCCGGCCAGGCTGGCGTCGATGCGGTCGCAGCCTTCTTCCACCGCGACGATGGAGTTGGCCACGCCCAGGCTCAGGTTGTGGTGGGCGTGCATGCCGGTTTGCGTTTCAGGCTTGAGCACGTCCTTGAAGGCGCGGAAGCGGTCGCGCACGTCGTTCATGTTCAGGGCGCCGCCCGAATCGACCACGTACACGCACGAGGCGCCGTAGCTTTCCATCAGCTTGGCCTGCTGCGCCAGCGCCTGGGGCGTGGTCATGTGGCTCATCATCAGGAAGCCCACCGAGTCCATGCCCAGGTTGCGGGCGTATTCGATGTGCTGCTTGGAGACGTCGGCCTCGGTGCAGTGGGTGGCCACGCGCACCACGCGCGCGCCGGCGTCGTAGGCGTTGCGCAGGTCGTGCACGGTGCCCACGCCGGGGATCAGCAGGGTGGCGACCTTGGCGTGCTTGACCGTGTCGGCCACGGCCTCGATCCATTCCAGGTCGGTGTGCGCGCCGAAGCCGTAGTTGAAGCTGGAGCCCGACAGGCCGTCGCCGTGGGCGACTTCCAGGCTGTCGACCTTGGCTTCATCCAGCGCCTTGGCGATGTCGCGGACGTTCTTGATGCTGTACTGGTGGCGGATGGCGTGGCTGCCGTCGCGCAGCGTGACGTCGGAGATGTAGAGTTTCTTGTTGCTCATAGTTCGATCCTCAGGCGGCTTCGACCAGGTGGGTCTGCGCGAAGCGCTCGGCGCACGCCAGGGCGGCCGAGGTCATGATGTCCAGGTTGCCGGCGTAGGCGGGCAGGTAGTGCGCGGCGCCTTCCACTTCCAGGAACACCGAGGTCTTCAGGCCGGACAGCTTGCCCAGGCCGGGGACGTTCAGCGGCGCGCTGGCGGGGATTTCGTCGAACTGCACGCGCTGCTTCAGGCGGTAGCCCGGCACGTAGCTCTGCACCTTGGCGACCATCTCGGCGATGCTTTCCTCGATGGCCTTGGTGTCGGCCATTTCGGACAGCGTGAACACGGTGTCGCGCATGATGAGCGGGGGCTCGGCCGGGTTCAGGATGATGATGGCCTTGCCGCGGGCGGCGCCGCCGATCACTTCAATGGCCTTGGAGGTGGTCTCGGTGAACTCGTCGATGTTGGCGCGCGTGCCGGGGCCGGCCGACTTGCTGGAGATCGAGGCGATGATTTCGCCGTAGTGCACCTTGGCCACGCGCGACACGGCGTTGACCATCGGGATCGTGGCCTGGCCGCCGCAGGTGACCATGTTGATGTTGGGCGAGTCGAGGTGCTCGTCGATGTTGATCGCGGGGATCACATACGGGCCGATGGCGGCGGGAGTCAGGTCGATGACCTGCACGCCCTTGGCCTGCAGCAGTTCATTGTGGCGCTTGTGGGCGCCGGCCGAGGTCGCGTCGAAGGCGATGCGGATCTCGTCGAAGTTGGGCATGGCCAGCAGGCCGTCGATGCCGCCCGCGGTAATGGGCACGCCCAGGCGCTCGGCGCGGGCCAGGCCGTCCGATTTCGGGTCGATGCCGACCATGGCGCCCATTTGCAGGGCCTTGCCATGGCGCATGATCTTGATCATCAGGTCGGTGCCGATGTTGCCCGAGCCGATGATCGCCACTTTGGATTTGTTGTCGTCTTGCCGCCCCATGAGCCGCTCCTGAGTGTGGTGATGCTGATACGGATACGACCGATAGTATCTTCCAGGCGGGCGGAAATAGCCTTGCTTTTTTTGGGCATTCCACCGCCTCGGAAAGAAGATTCTCCCTTTTTTAAGGTTTAAGAAGAAAGAAATCCCTATACGACTACCCGGACACCCGAAAAGGCCCCAAAAACCCCATCAGGGCTACACTGGCGGGGACAGACCCCTCCCATGTCCCATACCGACACGCTACTCGCGCTTTCCCACCCTCTCGTGGCGCTGCTGATCGCCGCGCTGCTGGGCGGCGCATGGCGTTTCATGGGGCGCCCTCCGCACCTGCGGTATTTCATCGGTGCCTTCACAGGCTACGGCACGGGGCTGATCCTGCAGATCACGCTCTGGCCCGCCAACCTGATGGCCAACATCGCCGCGACGGGCGTGCTGTACGGCGTTGGCGCCTTCCTGTTCGCCAGCGGCATCGCGCAGCTGGAACGCAAGCGCCTGCCGCCCTGGCCATCGGCGTTGATCGTGGTCGCCATGCTGGCCGTGCGCCTGTGGAGCGTCCGCGATCCGGCCTGGTCCGGCCTGCGGATAGGCACGCTGTACATGGCGGTGACCCTGCTGTTCCTGCTGGCCTTGTGGCGGATCCGGCATCTTGCGCGGGGTACGGCGCTGGAGCGGCTGCTGTTCGGTTTCCTGCTGCTGGGCACCGTCAGCCTGCTGCCGCGCGTGCTGCTGACCATGAACGCCAAGACCCTGACCTATGGGTACGACGGCGGCATGTACTGGGTGCTGACCCAGCTCAGCTTCTATCTTTTCAGCGTGGGCGCGGCGGTGCTGCTGGTGCTGTTGACGGCGTTCCGCACCATCGCCCATTTCAGCCTGGTGTCCGAACGCGATGCGCTGACCGGGCTGCGCAACCGCAACAGCCTGCTCGATTTCCTGGCCAGGAGCCGCAGGGCCACGGAGCACTACGGGCTCGTCATCCTGGACGCCGACCACTTCAAGCAGATCAACGACCGCTACGGCCACCCGGTGGGCGACGCGGTGCTGCAGGCCATGGCGGGCGTCCTGGCGCAGCACGTGCGCAAGATGGACGCCCTGGGCCGCATAGGCGGCGAGGAATTCATGCTGGTCCTGCCGGGGGCGACACTGGGGGAAACCGAGCAGGCCGCAGCGCGCTTGCAGGCGGCCTTGGCGCAGCACGATTTCTCATCCATCGTGCCCGGCCTGCGCTGCACGGCCAGTTTCGGCATAGGCAGTTTCGGACGCGAGGTGTCTTTCGAAGACGCCTATGCCCATGTCGACCGGCTGCTGGCGCACGCCAAGCGCCAGGGCCGCAATCGCATCGGCAAGGAAGTCCCCCTGAACGAAGCGGCCGAATTCGGGGCGTTACCGCCATTGACCGCCTTTACAGAAGAAGATTCTTTTTCTACGATGAATCAATGAAAAAGAATGCTCCGACCGAATCCCTGGACCAGACCGACCTGCAATTGATGCGTCACCTGCAGGAAGACGGCCGCCTGTCCAACGCCAAGCTGGCCCAGCGCGTGGCGCTAAGCGAAACCCCCTGCTGGCACCGGCTACGCAAGCTGGAGTCCGAAGGCTATATCCAGGGCTACCAGGCCATGCTGGACCGCCGCAAGCTGGGGCTGGGCGAGCTAGCCTTCATCAGCCTGAATTTCTCGCCGCATACGGCCAAGGCCTTCGAGGCGCTGGAGCAACTGGTGGCGGCGAACGACCAGGTGCTGACCTGCCACCGCGTCACGGGCGAGGCCGATTTCGTGATGATGGTGGTGGCCGAGGACCTGGATTCGGTGCGCGACTTCATCGACAAGGTGCTGCGCACGCTGCCCAACGTGGCCACGGTGCGCACCAGCCTGTCGCTAAGGGAAGTGAAGTTCTCGAGCAAGCTGCCGCTGCCGGCGTGAAACGGTATCATTCGACAACCAGTTGTTTTTTTTCACATCGCATGGCACAACCCAAGTCCAAGGCGGCCCCGGCGAAGCCGGCATCCCCGCAGCCCCAGGCCGAACCGGCCTCCGCCTTCGAGGGCAACCTGTCGTACCACCTGTCCATCCTGAGCTTCCTGCTCGGCAAGGCCACGGCCGAGGTCTATGGCGCCGAGGACCTGACCACGCACCAGTGGAAGGTGCTGAGCGTGATCTGCAGCTACGCGCCCATGCCCGCCTCGGGCATCATGCAGTGGGTAACCCTGGACAAGTCGGCCATTTCACGCGCGGTGCGCAAGCTGCATACGGCGGGGCTGATCGAGCGGCGGCTGAGCGACAGCGACGCGCGCTTCTCCGAGATCCTGCCCACGCGCAAGGGGCGCGACAGCTACCGGCGCATGGCGGAAAGCATCCAGCGGCTGCAGGCCTCGGTGCTGGACGGCCTGCCGCAGGAGAAGGTGCGCGACATGTTCGACGCCTTCTCGCACATGGAAGCCCAGTTGCGCCGGCGCTTCGGCGCGGCCGGGTGAAGCGGCGCGGCTGACGGCCGCGCGCGCCTCAGGCGGCGACGTGCCAGACGCGGGTCGGCACGTCGTTGAGTTCCTCCGGACCGGAGCGGCCCACCACGACGCCAGCGCCGATGTTGACGCGGCGCAGGCCGATGCAGGCGTTGGGTTCCAGCTCCAGGCTCATGCCTTCTTCCATCACCAGGTCCGCCCGGCGCACGCCCGGGGTCGCCCACCCTTCTATCCGTTCCTCGAAGGTGCCGGCCAGTTGGGCGCGGTTGACGGGGGTGAAGCCGGTGGAGCCGAAGGTCAGCGTGTGCAGCAGCGGCGTCTTGCTCCAGCAGCCGCTGGCGGCGATCGGCTGTTCCATCGCGGCGACGACTTCGCCGAAGGTGACGCCGGGCCGGACCGCGCGCAGTCCCGCTTCGTAGGCCCGCCGCGCCACCGATTCGCAGCGTTGCAGTTCCGCGTCGATGGGATCGAGCGCGACGCACATCTGGACCTGGGCCTCCTGGCCGCCGTAGGTCGTGTGGATCTCGGCCTGGACGACGTCGCCGGTGCGCAGCACGCGGGGCGGTTCGGCCCGCAGCGTCCAGCGCGGCGCGCCCCAGCCGATGTTGTCGACGCCCGATTGCAGGCTCAGGAAGGGGTAGCGCACGTCGCAGCCGTTGCGGTGGATTTCGCGCAGGATCTCGGCATAGACCTCGGCCTCGCTGACACCCGGCCGGCACGCCTGCGCCATCGCGACGCAGGCCTTTTCGCTGACCTGGGCGGCGTGGCGCAGCAGGCGCAGTTCGTCCTCGCTCTTGACCAGCATGAAGTCGGTGAAGTCGCGCGTGAAATCGCGGAATTGCGCCTGGGGCAGCGCGCGCAGCAGGTTGGTGTGAAAACCCAGCGGCATCAGGCCCTCGGCTTCGCCGGGCGCGGTGGGCCCCAGGCCCACCAGGCCGATCACGCCCTTGCCCAACCCCTTGTCGAGCAGGGCTTCGGCCGTCTTGGCGCCGCCCATGCCGATGCGGAAGTCGGTGGTCCACAGCGGGATGCCGCGCCGCTGGCTTTCGAAGGCGCGCGACACGCGGCCCGGGCCGAAGGTCATCACGATGGCATCGTCGTCGTGGGTCAGCACGACGACCGAGTCGAGGAAATCGTCGATCAGATAGCTCTCCAGGCGCTCGCGCCCCTGGAAGCTTCCCACCACGATGGCGTCGATTCCGCGTTCCCGCATCCGCGCGCGCAGCCCGCTCCAGCGGCGGTCGCGCTCCTTCAGCGTCAGGGTCGGCGGCGTGGCCGCATCCGCTTGCGTCATGGCGTGCTCCTGTCCGCGCGTCAGCGGCGGGTGGCGGCGCCGTGCAGCGCCTTCAGTTGGACCTGGATCTCGACGAAGGGCCGGATGTCGATGATCTCGGCCTCGTGGCCCGGTTCGGCGCGGCCCATGGCCTTCTCGCCGTCTTGAGACAGACCCCACACCCGCGGCACGATGTCGGCGGTCTGGGTCCAGGCCTTGAGCGGCTGCCCTTCCAGGAAGGCCGTCATCTCGCGCGCCCAGATCCGCCGCGTCACGGCCACGCCGATGTCGGAACGGCCCAGCCGTTCGTCGTCGCGGTCGGCCAGCCGCCCCTGGCCGATCTGGGCGATGTCGTCCTGCAGACGGACCATGTCCACGCGGCGGGAATCGGCGTCCTGCAGGCGGGCGACGCCATCCAGGATGTCCTCGCACAGGTCCTGGTGGGCGATGTCGATCTCGGACCGGCGCTGTTCGCGGCGCTGCTTGAAGCGGATCATGGCTTCGTCGCGGATGGGCACGCGGTGCAGGCTGAACTGCATGTGGCGCGCATCGTCGATGGGCACCCACCAGAACAGCGACTCCTGCCAGTCCACGTCGGGTTCGTTCGGCAGCGCGGTCATGTAGAAGATGTTGGGCATGCCGAACTGCTGCACGCGCCGCGCGCCGTCGCCGCGCAGGAAGGTGTAGGTGATGCCCCAGTCCGATTCGATGGCCTGGAGCTGCTTGCCCAGCCCGATGCCCTCGAACGAGGCCCGGTTGTCGCCGTGCACGAACCCCACGTGGGCCATGTCGAGCGCGTTCTCCAGGTTCTGGAAGTAGTTGCAGTCGCGCGAGTACGAGTCGATTTCCAGCAGGCCGCGGAACTGCTCGAACTGCGGGTAGCGGGGGAAGTCGGGCGCCTCGCCCGTGCCCAGGTAGGCGAAGACCAGTCCCAGGTACTCGCGCGTGGGCCAGGTCTGGAGCGAGATCCGGTCGATGAACGCGGATTGCTCGGCCGGCTGCTCGACGCATTTGCCAGCGGCATCGAATTTCCAGCCATGGTAGAAGCAGCGCAGTTCATCGCCTTCCACCCAGCCGGTGGACAATTGCGTGCCCCGGTGCGGGCAGCGGCCCTGGGTCAGGTGCACCTGTCCGCCGGCCGAGCGGTAGAGCGTGTAGTCCACGCTCATGATGCGCAGCGGCACCGCCTGGCCCGGCGCCAGGTCGGCGCCGTGATAGACCGGCTGCCAGAAGCTGCGCAGATAGTTGCCGGCCGGCGTACCCGGTCCGGTGGGCGCGCAGTCGATGCGATTCGCCTTCCTGGCGCGCAAAGGTTCCACGTTGTTGGCGGTGGCCATGTTCTCCTCGCTTTCTCTGTTCGGGGCGGCGCCCTGGCCGCCCGTTGTCATTGCTGTAGCCTGAGCCCGGCCTGTTCGACGAACGCCGAGAAGCGCGACACGTCGCTGGCGATGCTGGCCGCGAAGGCTTCGGGCGTGGTCGGGGCGGGTTCGAATC
Source organism: Pigmentiphaga sp. H8 (assembly GCF_003854895.1). Classification (NCBI taxonomy): domain Bacteria; kingdom Pseudomonadati; phylum Pseudomonadota; class Betaproteobacteria; order Burkholderiales; family Alcaligenaceae; genus Pigmentiphaga; species Pigmentiphaga sp. H8. Next base: position 5,645,522 of record NZ_CP033966.1, read on the forward strand.
CCAGCGCCTCGAGCTTCCTGCGTGCCTCGTCCTTGCGCAGCACGCGCTCGACCGTGGCGTTGATCTTGCGGATGACGCCGGCGGGCGTGCCGGCGGGCGCGACCAGGCCGACCGACAACGTGTAGCTGACGCCTTGCACGCCGGCTTCGGCCAGCGTGGGAATGTTGCGGAACAAGGGCAGCCGTTCGGGCGTCGTGACGGCCAGCGCGCGCAGCTTGCCGCTCTGCATGTGGGTCATGGCCGACATGTCGCTGATCGCGAAATCCACCTGACCCGCCAGCAGGGCCAGCGTGGCGGGCGCGGCGCCGGCGTAGGGCACGTGCAGCAGGCGCGCGCCGATGGCCTTGGACAGCGACTCGGCCACGAAATGCGACCCCGACCCCTTGCCGGTGGAGGCATAGCTGATGGGCCGCGCCGACGCCCGGGCGCGCTGGACCAGCTCGTCCATCGTCTTGATGCCGGACGTGGCGTTGACCAGCACGAAGTACGGTCCCTTGGCGATCTGGATGACGCTGGCGAAGCTCTTGATGGCGTCGTAGGACAGGTTGGGATACATGGCCGAGGTCACGGCGTGCGTGCCGGGGCCGATCAACAGCAGCGTGTAGCCGTCGGGCTGCGCCGCCGCGACGTAGGCCGCCCCGATGGTGCTGCCGGCGCCCGGCCGGTTGTCGACGAAGACCGGCGTGTTCCATTCGGCGTTCATGCCCTCGGCCACGATGCGCGCCGCCATGTCGGATGAGCCGCCGGCGGGAAAACCGACGACGATGCGGACCGGATGGGACGGATACCGGTCGGCATCCTGGGCCCGCGCGCTAGGCGCGGTCAGCAGCAGACAGGACGGCAGGAGCGCCGCCATTCCTAGGCGGAGCATACGGCGGCGGCCGCAGAGGTAAAGCCTGGACCGGAATAGGGAGGACATGGTGGCTCCTGCGTGGGCGATAGGCGACGACTCGTCCCGGCATCCCGGGCTTGATAGTAGTTTATTGACACGAGTTGTATGAGTCAACCATTTGACGAACACATCCGATCGCTCGGATGTCCGGCCCTCCCCCCGGTGCTCAGCCCTGCCGCAGGCGCGCCGCCGTGGCCTCGTCCGCCGGCTTGGCCAGCAGGCCGCCGCGGTCGTTGAACAACACTTCGTAGCGCGCGCCGTCGAACATGGGCATGAAGGTGGCGCTGCCGTACTGGGCGTCGACGTAGGGCAGCCAGCGCGAGAACTCGCGCTTCAGCACCCACAGGTCGGGCAGGCGCGGGTCGTCGTCCAGCGCGTACACGGTGCGCAGGACGCTGCGTTCACGCTCGATGTCGTCGTAGCGTCCGCCGATGCGGTCCAGGCGATACAACGAAGGCACCCCGGCCAGTGCCGCCGGCAACCGCCAGCGCAGCACGCGCGCATCGATCTGCCACGCATCGCCCGACAGCACGAACTGGCGCTCGCCCTGGGGCGCGCCCGCCGGTCCGGGCGGCAGCACGACGGTGGCGCGGAAGCGCTGCGGGCCTTCCTGTTTGAGTTCGATGATGGCCACCTGCCGGTCTTCGAACAATTGCAGGTAGCGGTACACCGTGAAGGCCAGCAGCCCGGACACCAGGCTCAGGGCAACCAGCGCCAGCCCCAGCAGGCGCCTCAATGGCCGCAGCCCGCGCGACCCGAAAGCCATGCCGAGTCCGGGAACGGCAAGAATGATCGCCGCCACGGCGATCCAGAGAGAAGGGCTCAGTGCATCCACCCGTGGTGCCTCCTTGGCGTGTGTCGTCCAGGCACCATGCTCGCACAGATCGGCCGGCGGATCAGGGATCCAGCTCCAGCAGGATGCGCGTCACCAACGACAGGCAGGACATCCAGGCACTGAAGAAGGACATCGCCGCGGACCATGCGGCGGTGAAGGCCGACAAGAAGTAGCGGACCCGGGGCGCACCTGGAGGCGTTCAGCGCCCCAGGAACACGGGCTTGCGCTTTTCCACGAAGGCGCGCGCGCCTTCCCGCCGATCCTCGCTGTCGTAGGGATTGGGACCGGCGGACAGCCGCAGGCCGGCGGCAATGGGCAGGCCCTGGCTTTTCGAGGCCATGGCCTTCATGCGCTGAACCGACAGCGGCGCGTTGTCGGCAATCCGGCGCGCCAGCGCGCGAGTCCGCTCGGCCAGTTCGGCCGCCGCGCAGACACGATTGACCAATCCCAGGCGCAGGGCCTCGTCCATGCCGATGAGTTCACCGGTGAACAGCAGTTCCAGCGCGGCGCCGCGCGGCACGAGCCGGGGCAGCACCACGCTGCCGAAATTCGCGCCCAGGCCCACGCGCGCCTCCGGCAATCCCATCCGCGCGCCGTCGGCGGCCAGCCGGATGTCGCAGGCCAGGGCCAGTTCGCATCCGCCTCCCGCCGCCACGCCGTTGATCGCGGCGATCGTCGGCTTGGACATTTCGAGCAGGACCTCGTTCAGGTTGCGGCCCGGCCCCCCCATCGGATGCTCCATCCTGCCGGCGCCATCCAGCTCCTTCAGATCTACGCCGGCGCTGAAGGCACGCTCGCCGGCGCCGGTGTAGACCACCACCCGCACGGCGGCGTCCCGGTCCAGCTCGAGCGAGACCTCGACCAGTCGAGCGAAGGTGGATCGGGCCAGCGCGTTCAAGCGCTCCGGCCGGTTGATGGTGATCCACGCCACGGCGTCCTCGACGCGAACGATGATTTCGTCGGGCTGCGCCATGTCAGTTGCTCGGCTTCATGTTGGCGCGTTTCATGACTTCCAGCCAGGTCTTGCGCTCGCTTTCGGCAAATGCCGCGAACTGCTGCGCGGTCAGGCTGCTGGGCGTCACGCTTACCGCTTCCATGCGCTTGAGCACGTCGGGCCGCGTGGAGGCCTCGCGCATCGCCTTGTTGAAGGCATCCACGATCTCCTGGCTGGTGTCCTTGGGCGCCCACACGCCGTACCAGGCGGTCACGTCGAAGCCCGGCATGCCGGACTCGGCGATCGTGGGCACGTCGGGCAGCTCGCTCATGCGGTCCTTGGTGGAAACGGCCAACGCGCGCAGCTTGCCCCCGCGGATCTGGGGCATGACGCTGGCGGCCGTCGAGTAGAGCAGGTCGACGTGGCCACCCAGCACGTTGGTCAAGGCCGGCGCGGTCCCGCTGAAGGGCACGTGCGACATGCGGAAATTGCCCTGGACCGCGACGCGCTCTCCGGTCAGATGGGGCAGCGAACCCTGCGCGCCGGACGCGAACGTGATGTCCTTGGTCTTGGCCGCTTCCAGCACGTCGCGGAAGGTCTTGTACGGCGACCCTTCGCGCGTGACCACGATGATGGGAGCCGAACCGAGCACGCCCACCGGGCGGAAGTCCTTCATCGGCTGGAACGGCAGGTTCGCGAACATGCCTTCGTACATGACGTGCTGCGAGGTGTTGGCCAGCAGGGTGTAGCCGTCGCCCTTGGCGTTGGCCACGAGCCGCGCGCCGATGGTGCCGGCGGCGCCCGGCTTCTGTTCGATGACGATGGGCTGCCCCAGGATGGCGGCCACGTCGTCCATGATGAGCCGGGCGAACGTCTCGGTCGTGCCGCCCGCCTGGTAGGGCGAGATCAGCACGATGGAACGGCTGGGATACTTGTCCTGGGCCTGGGCGCCGACGCTGGCGGCGGCGAGGGCCGCTGCGACGATCATGGTTACGCGTCTGTGCATGGTTGTCTCCTGATGCGCGCTGTGGAGGTGGCTGCAGGCGGGAGGTCCCGCTATTCCTGCGGCCGCATGATGACCCTTCCCATGACCTGCCGGCTGGCAATCATTTCGAGGGCGGTTTCGAAGCGCGACAGCGGCAGTACCGCATGCGCGCGCGGATTGAGTTTTCCTTCCAGCGTCCAGGCGAAGAGCTGCTCGTAGGCCCGCCGTAGCCGGGTATCGTTCGACGGCGGCACGGCATGCCGGCCCCAGCCGAAGTAGTAGCCCCAGTAGACGCCCAGGATGCTGATGTTCTTGACCAGGACGATGTTGGCCGGGATGCTGGGAATGGTGCCGCTGGCGAATCCCATGACGACGATCCGGCCGTCGGGCGCGATGCAGCGCAGCGAGGTGTCGAATGTTTCGCCGCCCACGGGATCGTAGATGACATCGGCGCCCCGCCCACCGGTCAGCGCCAGCACCTGCTCGCGCCAGTCCGTGCCGCGATAGTCGATGGCGTGGTCGGCGCCGTGTCGCAGGACCATGTCGCGCTTGGCCTGGGAGCCGGCGGTCGCGATGACGGTGGCGCCCAGGGCCTTGGCCACTTCCACGGCCGCCAGCCCGCTGCCGCCGGCGGCGCCGTGCACCAGCACGATCTCGCCGGGCGCGAGGGCCGCGCGCCACTTCAAGGCGCCGTAGGCCGTGCCGTATATCGTGGGAAACTGCGCGCCGACGGTAAAGTCCATGGCCGGCGGCAAGTGGAAGACGGTCTGCTCGGGTACCACGACTTCCTGCGCGTACCCGCCCGACTGGACACCGGCGATCACGCGGTCTCCCAAGCGGAAGTGCGAAGTGCCGCCACCGAGTTCGGTAACCACTCCCGCCACCTCGGTTCCCGGGATCAGCGGCAGCGGCGCGCGGTTCTGGTGTTTGCCTTCCATCACCAGCAGGCTGGCGAAACTGGCGGCGCAGGCCTCCACGCGGATGCGAACCGCGCCCGGTCGGATCCCGGGCGGCGCCACGTCTTCGAGCGCCGCCGTGCCCGGGCCTCCGTACTGTCTGCAAACGACTGCCTTCATGCTTCGCACCCCCGCGCCGCTCCGGCGGCGAACATGGCATCGACCTCCTCTTGTGCATAGCCGGCTTCCAGCAGGACCTCGCGGCTGTGTTCGCCCAGGCGAGGCGCGGGGCGCGTCGGCGCCGGCTGGGTGGCCGACCAGGTGCTGGTCCGGACCATGCTTCGTATCCGTCCCTCGGTGGGGTGGTCGGCCGTCTCGAAGAAGCCGGTCGCCCGCAGGTGCGCGTGGTCGAGCAGCGACTCGATGCTTTCTATGCGCGTGACGGGGATGTCGGCCGCCTCCAGCAGGTCGACCCATTCGTCGGTGCCGCGCGCGGCCAGGATCTCGCCCACGATGGCGTACAGGGCATCGAGATTGCCGGTGCGCGCGGCCATGCGGCTGAAGCGCGGGTCGTCCATGACTTCCCCGCGTCCGACCGCCGCGAAGAAGGCACGCCACTGGCGATCGGTCAGCACCATCATGCACAGCGATCCGTCGCGCGTGGGAAAGGGCCGTCGGATCGACGCGTAGCGCTCGAACACCGGCGGGCCGATGGGTGGCTCGAACGTCAGGCCGCCCATGTGGTCGGCCAGCACCAGCGAGGCGATCGATTCGAACATGGGGACTTCGATGTGCTGCCCTTCCCCCGTGATCGCACGATGGTAGAGCGCGCCCAGCACCGCGTTGGCGGCGAACAGGCCGGAGACGCGGTCCGCGAAGGCGACCGGCGCATAGCGCGGCGGATCCTGCGGCGCGTGCAGCGAGGCGATCCCCGCCGCCGCCTGGATCAGGTCGTCGTACGCCGGCTTGTCCGAGCACGGGCCGCCCTGGCCGTAGCCGACGATGTTCACGTAGACGATGCGCGGATTGACCGCCGCGACGTGCTCGTAGGCCAGGCCCAGCCGCGCCATGGCCTTGGGTCGGGTGTTGCAGACGACGACGTCGACCTGCGCGGCCAGGCGCATGAAGGCCTGGCGTCCGGCCTCGGCCTTCAGGTCCAGCACCACGCTGCGCTTGCTGCGGTTGGTATGCAGGAACATGGCGGCCATCCCGCCATGGCGGGATGGCCCCAGGTCGCGGATGCTGTCCCCCTCGGGCGGTTCGATCTTGATGATGTCGGCGCCCATGTCGCCCAGGATCTGGGTGGCCACGGGGCCCGACAGGGCGCCCGTCATGTCCAGCACCCGTACATCCTTCAACGGTCCATTCATGGGCTCGCCACCATTTTTCCCATCGTTTCAAGCTTTTAGATACTGAGTAGTATGAACATGGAGATCGGTCTTTGCAAGACGAAAAATCGCGTTCATATGCCGATATATCCGCTTAAACCCATCTCGCCAGAAAAAATAATACTTGGTAGTATGTTAAAAATGATACGTCTGGAGAGCAACATGACAACGATCTGGCGCCCCGCCCTGGGCGATACGGAGCAAGACTGGCAGCGGATTGCCCGGAACCTGACGGCCAGCCATTTCGAACCCGTGGCGGCCGCCATCGACCGGGACCAGCGCTACCCGGTGGAACATCTGCCCCCCTTGCGCGAATCGGGGGTGTCGGGCCTGTTCATTCCCGAGCAGTACGGGGGCGGCGGCGCCACGCTGACCGCGCTCGTGGCCGTGGTCGAAGCCATCGCGGAAGGTTGCGCCTCGACCGCGGCCATCATGGCGGCGCTGTCGTTGGGCGCCTTTCCCGTGCTGCTGGGCGGCACCGAGGAACAGAAGCAGGAACTGCTGGGCGGCCTGGCCCGGCGGGGCGAGGCCGTCAACTTCGCCTTGAGCGAACGGGGAGCCGGGTCGGACGCCGCGGCCATCCAGACCACGGCGGTGCGCGACGGTGCGGGCTGGCGGATACGGGGAGAAAAATGCTGGCTGGGCAACGGCGGCCACTCCAGGCACTTCATCGTGTTCGCGCTGACCGGCGAACCGGGCAGCCGGAACAACATCACCGCATTCTGGGTCCCGCGCGACACCGAAGGCGCCACGGTGGACTTCCATGAAGACAAGATGGGCATACGCGGCACCACCACGACCAACTTCAAGGTCGACAGCTGGGTTCCCCACGCGAGTATCATCGGCCACGAGGGGCAGGGCCTGAAGCTCGCCCTGTCGACGCTGAACGTGGGCCGGGTCGTGGTGGCGGCCCAGGCGCTGGGCATCGCGCTTTGCAGCTATCGCGCCGCCAGCGACTTCGCCGTCACGCGCAGGACTTTCGGGAGGGCGGTCGTGGATCACCAGGGTATCGGCTTCATGCTGGCCAATGCCGCCACGCAGCTCTCGGCCGCGCGCATGATGACGTTCGAGGCGGCCAAGGCCTACGACGCGGGACAGGACATCAGCACCCTGGGCGCGATGGCCAAGCTCTTCGCCAGCGAAGCCTCGCACACGATCTGCGACGATGCCATGCAGATCCTGGGCGGGCGCGGCTACGTCAAGCCCAGCGTCGTCGAACGCTGCTACCGCGACCAGCGCATTACCGAAATCTACGAGGGCACCTCGGAAATCCAGCGGCTGGTGATCGCGCGCGCGGTCAAGCGCGAAGCCGAGGGCCGGCTGCGCGCAGCCGTGCCGGCCACCGTCCTTCTCCAGGCCTGAAGGAAGAACCATGACAAACGACCCCACCGGCGGCGCCCGGACGGCAGCCTGGCGCGCCGTGGCCGAGCTGTACCACGCCTACTTCACCGGCATCGTCCTGTATGTGTCGTCGCGGCACGGCACGGCCAGCGCCACGGAATTCGTCTACGAGGTCTTCTGCCGCCAGCGCCGGGAACGCTTCCTGCCGGGATTGAAGAAACTCGGACTGGATGGCCTGCCCCATGCGGTCGCGGCGGCGCAGTACCACTACCTGTCCAATCACATCGGCGGCGTGTCGGTGGAATACATGTACGAATCCGATCGCAAGGCGTGGATACGCTACGCGGCGCCGCGCTGGATCTGGGCGGGCACGGCCTTGTGCGGCATTGCGCCGGAAGTCTCCCGCGCCATGCTGATGGGCTGGCACGCGCAGAACGGCGTCATGCTACGCAACCCGCGCCTGGGCTTCGTCTGCACCAAGCAGACCGCGGACGGCCAGTCCGGGCTGGAAGGCTATTACTACGAATACGACCACGACCTGCTGCCCCATGAACGGCTGCGGTTCGCCCGCCACGAGGATGCGCCCGACTTCGATCCCGAACAGGCTCCGCGCCTGCCCACCCGCGAATGGCCGGCGGCGCGGCTGGCCAAGGCCCATCGGAACTACGCGATGGAATACGTGCGTTCGGCCTTTCCCACCGCGCTGCAATTGTGGGGCCCCGACGAGGCCGCGCACCGGCTGCGCATGGCGGGACGCATGATAGGCATGCAGTTCCATCATCAAACCGCCCGCGACCTGGGTGGCGACTACACGCCCGACGCCGCGGGTTTCGCGCGCTTCGTCGCCGACCTGGGGGCCGCCCATGGCGACGACAGCCGCGTCGAACGGCGTGCCGACGGCGCGCTCGACGTCCACCAGGACGGCTGGACCTTCCTGGCAGGACTGGAGGAATGCCATCCGGCGCTGGGGCCGGCCTGGAACGGGCTGCTGGAAGGATGCATGCAGGCCCACAACCGCCGCCTGGAACTGGATTTCCATTCGGGTAGAAACGAAAGCGGCGGCCATTCGCTGGCGTGGACGATACGCTGACCCCATGACGGACGAGACGATGAAGCAAGTTCCCTCCGGCGCCCTGGCCGGCCTGAAAGTGGTCGATGCCGCCCGCGTGCTGGCGGGCCCCTATGCCGCGCAGATACTGGGCGACCACGGCGCCGACGTCATCAAGATCGAGAGCCCGGACGGCGACGAGTGCCGCGGCTTCGGGCCGCCCTTCGTCGACGGCAGCTCGGCCTACTTCAACGCCGTCAACCGCAACAAGCGCAGCTGCGTGCTGGACCTCGGGCAGCCCGAGCAGCGTGAAAAGCTGTTCGAACTGCTGGAAACCGCCGACGTCCTGATCGAGAACTTCAAGTTGAGCACGCTGCGCGCCTGGGGCATTCCCCATGCCCAGTGGTTCACGCAGCGGTATCCCCGCCTGGTCCATTGCCGCATCACCGGCTTCGGCGACGACGGCCCCTACGGCGGACTGCCCGGCTACGATGCCGCGGTCCAGGCCATGGCCGGCCTGTTGTCCATCAACGGCGACCTGGGCGGCGAACCCGTGCGCATCGGCGTTCCGGTGGTGGACCTGACGACCGGCATGAACGCGGCCATGGCCGCGCTGCTGGCCTTGCAGGCCAGGCACCGGACCGGACGCGGCCAGATGGCGGACATCAGCCTGTACGACAGCGCCGTCGCGGTGGCCCACCCCTTCCTGACCAACTACCTGCACTCGGGCAAGGTTCCCGGCCCGTCGGGGAACCGGCACGCCAACATCGTCCCCTACAACGTCTACCGGACACGCACCGCGCCGCTGTTCATCGCGGTGGCCAACGACCGGCTGTTTGCCCGGCTATGCGCGAAGCTGGGCGTTCCCGGCCTGCCGGCCGATCCGCGTTTCGCCACCAACCGGGCGCGGGTGGAGCATCGCGAGGCGCTGGAGACCGAACTGGCCCGGGCGTTCGCCCAGGCGGACGGCGACGAACTCGGGCCCGCCCTGCTGGCCGATGGCGTGCCGGCGGCTCCCATCCTGGACATCGAGACCGTGGCCCGGTCGGAGCACGCGCGCTTTCGCCAGATGGTCGTGCGCACGCCCGGCTACACGGGGCCGGGCGTTCCCATCAAGCTGTCCGACACCCCGGCCAGCATCCGCCTGCCCGCGCCGGCATTGGGCAGCACGCCCTGGCCCGCGGCCAACGACGCCGCCTTCGGCTGACCGGACACGCAGCGCTCCACGCCGTTATATTCATGGTCTTCGTCCAGCCAGCGGAATCCGCGACTACAGTGACTCTTCCTCCCGAACTTGAAAACTGGGTAGGTATCGACTACGAGGCCCTGCCGCCCATCCAGCTCAAGGTGCTCGACGCCGCGGCCAGGGCATTCACCGCCTACGGTTTCGCCGCTGCCTCCATCGACGTGATCGCCAACCAGATCGGCGCCACCAAGGGCAGCGTCTACTACTACTATCGCAGCAAGGCCGAGCTGTTCTTCGCCGTCCACAAGCGGGCGATGATCATGAACCTGAAGGCCCAGGCGCCCGTGGCCTTCGACGACACGCTGGAGCCGGCGCAGCAGCTCTACCGCATGGCCTACCTGCACGCCCACCTGATGATGGATGCGCTGTACTACCAGCGGGTAACCGTGCAGGGCGTGGAACTGCACCAGTCCGTCAGCACCACCCCCATGGAGCGCGAGGCCCTGGCCGAGGTCATCACCATGCGCGACGCTTACGAACGGCTGTTCAGCCAGACCGTGCGCGCGGGCATCGCCAGCGGGCAGTTTGCCCAGATCGACGACTCCATCGCCGCCAAGGGCATCCTGGGCATGCTCAACTGGATCACGGTCTGGTACCGGCCGCGCGAGACGGAAGCGGCGAATTTCAAGGAACGCGTGGCGGGGCAGCTGGCCACCCAGGCGCTGCAGGGAATCGCCCGGCCCTAATCCCCGGCCCCGCCCATCTCCTCCGGCCCCGCCTGCTTCTCGATGGCCGCCTGCCGCAGGTGCACCCGCATGAAATCGGCGGCGGCCTCGCGCTGCCCCGACAGCAACAGGTCGATCAACACCAGGTGCTCCCGGCAGCGGCGCTCGGCCTGCTGGCGGTCCACCGCCTTCTGGTATTCCATGAGGCGGCGCAGGCGGTCCAGCCGCTTCAGCGAATCCAGGATGAAAGCATTGCCGGAACAGGCCGCGATGGTTTCGTGCAGGCGGCTGTTGGCATCGAACAGATAGGCCGGCGACGCGGTGTGGACCGCGCCCGCGACCAGCGCCTCCTGTTCCGCGCGGCATTGCAGCAGCGTTTCGCGATCGAGCTTGAAGCTGGGTTCCAGTATCCCGCCCGATTCCAGCATCAGCCTGAACCGATAGCCCTGCCCATAGGCCTCGGCCGAGGCCAGCGTGGGCAGGAAAGCCCAGCCGTGGCCGGGTAGCCGTTCCGCCCAGCCCTCTTGCGCCATGCGCCGCAGGATGGCCGCCAGTTCCCCCCGGGTCACGCCGTAGCGGCGCATGAATTCGCTTTCGGTGAAGCGGTCGGGCAGGAGGCCCGCCAGCCGCTCGCGCGCGATGCGGAAATAGACGTCGTCCTCGCCGGCGGCGCCATAGGCCTCTTCGGCCTGTTCCCGGGGCAGCCGTAGCGCCGTCTCGGTGACCACGTAGCCGCCTTCGGGCCGCGCCTCGACCACCCGCTCGGCCGCCAGGCGCTCCAGCGCGCGGCGTATGGGCGAGCGCGACACGCGGAATTGTTCGGCCAGCGCGCGCTCGGGCAGGCGCTGCCCGGCTCCCAGGCCCTGGGTGGCGATGTAGCGGTGGATGTCAGCCGCGAGCGTATCGGTAAGGGGTCGAGTCACGAAGGGGCGGGAAAGGGAAGGCTCCGGCAATCATACACGCCGGCCCACCGCCTTCCCGAGTTGGAATTTGACAATCAAAAAGAACCTATTAATAGCTTTTTAAATCTGGTTTTCCTTTTTATTTTGGTACTATGATTCGATAAAATACCAAACAACAGGAAGACCAGGCATGAACGAAACGCGCATGGACACCGGCACGGGCCGGGTCTCGCTGGCGGCGGTCGAGGCACCCACGGTGCCGCCGCCCCGCGGGGCCTGCGACTGCCACGTCCACGTGTTCGCGCCCGGCCGCCACCCCTATGCGGCGGATCGCGCCTACACCCCCGGCGCGGCGGGGACCGGCGACCTGAATGCCTTCCTGGCGCGGCTGGGCATGGCGCGCGTGGTGCTGGTACAGCCCAGCGTCTATGCCTCGGACCATGCCGCGCTGCTGGAAGGCCTGCGCACGCTGGGGCCGGACCGCGCGCGCGGTGTCGCGGTGCTGGATGGTCCCGCCGGCCTCCCGCTCGACCTGACGGCCTTGCACGAACAGGGCGTGCGCGGCGTGCGCCTGAACCTGGCGGTGCGGGGCGGCGACGAACCGGATGCCGCCAGCCAGTTGCTGCGCGCCCGGGACCGGATCGCGCCGCTGGGATGGCACCTGCAATTGCATGCGGACATCGTCCGGGTGGCCGCCCTGGCCGAAACACTGGCGGCGCTGGAAATTCCCGTGGTGCTGGATCATTTCGCCGGCTTGCGCGCGCATCCCGGCGCCGCGACCGCCCAGCCGGCCGACACCGTGGTGGCCCTGGCGAGCGCCATTCCCCTGTACGTAAAGCTGTCGGCCCCCTATCGCGCCGCGCCGGACGGCACGCACCTGGACGAACTGGCGGCGTTCACCCGCCGCTTGGCCGACGCCGCCCCCGACCGGTTGCTGTGGGCGTCGGACTGGCCCCATACCGGCGGCCACGGCGTCCGGCAAGGCGGGCTCGACCGCATCGAACCCTTCCGGTCCGAGAACGCCGGCGCCGCGCTCGATCGCCTGCGCGGCTGGCTGCCGGATCCGGCCGACTGGCAACGCATTCTGGTGGATAACCCCGCCCGGCTTTACGCATTCCCGGTGCCCGGCGCGCCGGCCCCTTCGCCTTCCTAGACAGGACCCGACATGCTGATTTCCATCAACCCCGCCACCGGCGAGGCCATCGCCCAGTACCCGCTGCACGATCCGGCGCACGTCGATACCGTGCTGGATGCCGCGGCCCGGGCCCAGGCGCGCTGGCGCGCCCTGCCCATCGAGGCGCGCTGCGCGGGCATGCGCCGCGCGGGCGAATTGCTGCGTCAGCGCAAAAAGGCCTACGCGCGGCTGATCACGCTGGAGATGGGCAAGCCCCTGTCCGAAGCATTGGCCGAGATCGAGAAATCCGCGTGGACCTGCGACCATTACGCGGACCACGCACCGCGCCTCCTGGCCGACGAACCCGTTCCGGCCAACGGCAGCTACAGCGCGGTCACCTACGATCCGCTGGGCGTCGTACTGGCGATCATGCCGTGGAACTATCCGTTCTGGCAGTTCGTGCGCTTCGCCGCGCCCACGCTGTGCGCCGGCAACGGCGCGGTGCTCAAGCACGCGGGCAACGTGCCGCAGTGCGCGCTGGCCCTGGAGGAACTGTTCCGCGACGCCATCGACATGCCCGGCCTGGTCGGCAATGTATTCATCGAACCGGAACGCGTCGCCGCGCTGATCGACGACTCGCGCATCGCCGCCGTCACGCTGACCGGCTCGACCGCCGTCGGCAAACTGGTGGCCGCGCAGGCCGGACGCGCCATGAAGAAGCAGGTGCTGGAACTGGGCGGCTCGGACCCCTTCATCGTGCTGGCCGATGCCGACGTCGAGCGCGCCGCCGCCGCGGCGGCCAAGGCGCGCTTCTCGAACACGGGCCAGAGCTGCATTTCCGCCAAACGCTTCATCGTCGACGGCCGCGTGGCCGACGAGTTCTCGGCCCGGCTGTGCGCGCATGCCGGCGCGCTGGCCATGGGCGATCCGCTGCAAGCCGGCACCGGGCTGGGCCCCATGGCGCGCGCCAACCTGCGCACGGCGCTGCACGACCAGGTCGAGCGCTCGCTCGCCCAGGGCGCCGAACTGAAGCTGGGCGGCCGCATGCCCGACGGCCCCGGGTTCTTCTATCCGGCCACCGTCCTAGACCACGTCACTCCCGCCATGGCCGCGGGCTGCGAGGAAACCTTCGGCCCCGTGGCCGCCGTCATGCGGGTGCGCGATACCGAGGCGGCCATCGCCCTGGCCAACGCGACCGAGTTCGGCCTGGGCGCGGCACTGTGGACGGGAAACGTGGACGGCGCGCGCGAACTGGCCCGAGGCATCGACGCGGGCGCGGTGTTCGTCAACGGCATCGTCGCCTCGGACGCGCGGCTACCGTTCGGCGGCATCAAGCAATCGGGCTATGGCCGCGAACTGGGCGCGGCCGGCATCCGCGAGTTCACCAACATCAAGACCTACTGGGTGGGCCCTGCCACCTGAATCTCACCAGGACGACAACCATGACCATCAAGACTCCCTCCGGCGCGGCCCTGCTCGCGCTGGACACCCTGCCCACCTACGACCGCGGCGGCGGCGCCTCGACCACACCCCTGGTCGGCCGCGCCGTCGGCTCGGACAGCTTCATCACCGGCTACACGAGCTTCGGCCCCGGCGCGCAGATTCCCTTCCACAGCCACAACTGCCAGGAAAGCGTGGTGCTGATCGAAGGCGAGGCCGTGCTCGACATCGACGGCCAGGAACACCGGCTCAAGCCGCTGGACGCGACCTTCATCCCGCCCAACGTGCCACACCGCTTCCGCAACCTCTCGGCCACCCAGCCCATGCGCATCCTGTGGATCTACGCGGCGCTGGATGCCACCCGCACGCTGGCCGACTCGGGCGAGACCCGCCCCGTGTCGGCCGAACACCAATAATCTTCCCGAACAAGGCCAACCATCATGCGTTTCCTCGTACTTCCCGGCGACGGCATCGGCCCCGAGATCGTCGCCTCCGCCATCGACGTCCTGCGGCAGGCCGATCGCGCCTACGGCCTGGACCTCGCCTTCGACTACGAAGACGTCGGCTTCGCCAGCCTGGAGAAACACGGCACCACGCTGCGCGAATCGGTGCTCGAACAGGCGCGCGGCTACGACGGCATCATCCTGGGCACCCAGTCCCATGCCGACTATCCCGCGCCCGAGCAAGGCGGCCGCAACATCTCGGCCGCCTTTCGCTGCGACCTCGACCTCTACGCCAACGTGCGCCCCGCGCGCTCGCGGCCCTTCCTGGGCCGCGGCGCGCACGGCATGGACCTGGTCATCATGCGCGAAGCCACCGAAGGCTTCTATCCCGACCGCAACATGCACCAGGGCTGGGGCGAGATGATGCCCTCGCCGGACATGGCGATCTCAGTGCGCAAGATCACCGCCCATTGCAGCGAACGCATCGCTCGCCGGTCCTTCGAGCTGGCGCGCAAGCGGCGCGGGCGCGTCACCGCCATCCACAAGGCCAACAGCTTCCATATGACCGACGGCCTGTTCCTGCGCGAAGTGCGCAAGGTCGCGGCGGACTTCCCCGACGTCGTGCTGGACGACCTGCTGGTCGATGCCTCGACCGCCTACCTGGTGCGCGACCCCGCGCGCTTCGACGTCATCGTCGCCACCAATTTCTACGGCGACATCCTGTCCGACCTGGCCAGCGAGCTGTCCGGCAGCCTGGGCCTGGCCGGGTCCGTGATGGCCGGCGACACGCTCTGCTGCGCGCAGGCCCAGCATGGTTCGGCGCCCGACATCCAGGGCCAGGACAAGGCCAATCCGACGTCGATGATCCTGTCCGTGGCCATGCTGCTGAACTGGCTGGGCGAACATCGCGACGCGGCGGCCTGCGCCCGGGCGGGCGCCGCCATCGAACAGGCGGTGGACGCCGTGCTGGCCGATCCCTCCACCCGCACGGCCGACCTGGGCGGCACGCTGGGATGCCGCGCCTTCGGCGAAGCCGTCGCAAGGCAGCTCGAACATTGACCCCGGCGTGGCGGTCCCTGCCGCCTCGCCTCTTGCCCGATTCCAAGAACACGCAGGAGACACCATGAAGATCGCATCGCTTTTCGCCGCGGCCCTGACCACGGCCCTGGGTACCGCCACCATCCCGGCCCAGGCCGCCTATCCCGACAAGCCCGTCACGATCATCGTGCCTTTCGCCCCCGGCGGAGGCAGCGACAACATCGCCCGCTATGTCGCCTCGCGCCTGTCCGAACGCACCGGCGGCACCTTCGTGATCGAGAACAAGCCCGGCGCCGGCACCAACATCGGCAACCAGCTCGCCGCGCGCGCGACGGCCGACGGCTACACGCTGCTGTTCGGCCAGGTCACGCTGTCCATCAACCCCTACCTGTACAAAGACCTGGGCTACGACGTGAAGAAGAACTTCGTGCCGGTCGGCATGATCGCCACGTCGCCCACCGTGCTGATCGTGGCGGACCAGTTCCCCGCGCGCACGCTGAAGGAAGCCATTGACCTGATCCGCGGCAAGCCCGGCACCGTCAACTTCGGCTCCGGCGGCGCGGGAACCTCGGTGCACCTGTCGGGCGAACTGTTCAAGTCCCTGATCCACGGCGACATGCAGCACGTTCCGTACAAGGGCAGCAGCCCCGCCATGACCGACCTGATAGGCGGGCGCCTGCAGATGATGTTCGATACGGCGCCGTCGGCGCTGCCGCAGATCAAGGGCCGCAAGGTCCGCGCGCTGGCGGTCACGGGCAAGTCGCGCCTGGCCGACCTGCCCGACGTCCCCACCTTCGCCGAGGCCGGCCTGCCCGCCTTCGACGCGCCCGCCTGGTACGGTATGCTCGCGCCGGCGGGAACCCCGGCCAGCGTGATCGCCACCTTGAACGAGCAGATCAACGCGGTCCTGGGCGAAGCGGCCACCAAGCGGCGCATGCAGGAACTGGGCGTGGCGCCCAGCCCCGGCACGCCCGAGGACATGGCCGCCTTCATGGACACCGAAGGGCGGCGGTGGCAGGCCACGGTGCAATCGGCGAACGTCAGCCTGCAATAGGAGGACAATCAGGGCAGATTTTTTCCTCCGAAGGGAATACCGGACGGCCCGCCCCCGTATACCGTTCAAGCACCCTTCATCAACCACCAAGGAGCATCCCATGGTAGCCAGGAAAACATCGCTTCTGCCCTCTCTGCTGCTGGCATCGGCGGCCCTGTTCGGCTCGTCGGCCGTGCAGGCGGCCCCCGCCCAGGCAAAGGACGGCGTGCTGGCCGGCGGCAACGGCATGACGCTCTATGTGTTCGACAAGGACGTCGCCGGCAGCGGCAAGAGCGTGTGCAACGGCCCGTGCGCGACCAACTGGCCGCCGCTGATGGCGGCGGCCTCGGACAAGGCCGAGGGCGACTACACGGTCATCACCCGCGACGACGGCAAGGCCCAGTGGGCGTACAAGGGCAAGCCGCTGTACTTCTGGGTCAAGGACCAGAAGCCGGGCGACAAGACCGGCGACGGCGTCAACAACGTGTGGCACACCGCCAAGCCCTGACCGGCCCATGGACAGCCGCGCGGTGACCGCCCTGCTTCCGCGTCTGCGGCGCTATGCCCGCGCGCTGGCGGGCGATCGCGCGGCGGCCGACGATCTGGTGCAGGACACCCTGGAACGCGCGTGGGCGCGCCTGCACACGTGGCACACCGGGCGCGACCTGGGCGCGTGGCTGCTGTCCATCATGCACAACCTGCGCGTGGACCAGTTGCGGGGGCAGCGGTTGAATACGGTGCCGTGGAACGAAACCCTGGACGATATGCCGTCGCGGCCCACGCAGGCGGACGGCATCGAACTCCAGGATCTGGAAAGCGCGCTGGCGCAGTTGCCGGAAGAGCAGCGGGCGGTCCTGCTGCTGGTCGCGCTGGAAGGGATGCGCTACACGGAGGTGGCGGACACCCTGGGCATCCCGCTGGGCACCGTCATGTCCCGGCTGTCGCGGGGGCGGGAGCGCCTGCGGCTGATCCTGGACGGACAGCCGCCCGCCGCCGGAACACTGCGGATGATCAAGTGAAACCATGATGCCCATCACCGAAGCCGATCTGCATGCCTACGTCGATGGCGCGCTGTCGCCCGCGCGGCGGGCCGACGTGGAGGCCCATCTTGCCGGCCATCCGGACGCCGCCGTGCGCGTACGCGCCTGGCAGGAACAGAAGCGCGCGCTGCAACGGCTGTTCGAACCCGTACTGGACGAACCGATCCCGCCCGCGCTGGAAGCCGCGGCGGTTCCCCCGGGCGCCCGGCAACGCGGGTCGGCTCGGCCCGCCCTGCGCATCGCCGCCGGCGTCATGCTGACCCTGCTGGGCGGCCTGGCCGGCTGGTGGGGTCATGGCCGCTACCAGGCGTCGGCCGTCGCCGACGCGCGGCCGTCATTGCCCCAGCAGGCCGCCATCGCCCATGCCGTCTACAGTCCGGACGTGCGCCGACCGGTCGAGATCGGCGCGGACCAGGAAACGCAGCTCGTCACCTGGCTGTCGCGGCGGCTGGGCCAGGACGTGCGGGCGCCCAAGCTGGGCGGGCTGGGCTTTGAACTGGTCGGCGGCCGCCTGCTGCCGGGCAGCGAAGGGCCGGTGGCCCAGTTCATGTACCAGGACGCCGCCGGGCAGCGCCTGACCCTTTACGTCAGCACCGAGCGCGACGGCAATCCGGACACGGCCTTCCGCTTCGCGCGCGAGGGCGGCATCAATGTCTTCTACTGGATAGACGGGCCCTTCGGCTATGCCTTGTCGGCCGGGGTGTCCAAGGATGAGCTGTCGCGGGTGGCGTCGGCCGTGTACGACCAGTTGGACAAGCGCCAGCTTCGCCGCTAGCTGGTGCATGACCTCATCGATCGCGGGTTAACCCTAAATAGTGAGCTTGCTTCAACTGGTCTACTATCCGTACCAGCAGACCAGTTACTCGACCCCACCCGCAAGGACCACCCCGCTCATGAGCCCCCGCCTTCCCCATCTTCCGCGCCGCCAGTCGCTGGCCGCGCTGGCCGCCGGCCTGCTGCTGGCCACGGCCGGCACCGCCGCCGCCCAGGACTATCCGCGCCAGCCCATCAAGCTCTTGGTGCCGTCGGTGCCGGGCAGCGCGCCCGACGCCTTCGCCCGGATCCTGGCGGAACCCCTGTCCAGCGGGCTGGGGCAGAAGGTCGTGGTCGAGAACAAGCCCGGCGCGGGCGGGCTGATCGCCATGGAAACGCTGACCAAGGCGGAGCCGAACGGCTACACGCTGGCGATCGCCCACGACGGCAACATGGCGATCAACACCATCGTCTACAAGCAACTGCCCTACCGGCCCTTGCAGGATTTCACGCCGGTCTCGCTGCTGGGCTTCAACGAGTTCGTGTTGGCGGCCAATTCCGCCCTGAAGGTCAAGACCTTCGCCGAATTCGTGGCCTATGCGCGCGGCAAGCAGGGCAAGGCCACGTACGGGTCGGCGGGCGTGGGTTCGCCCAACCACCTGTTCATGGAGCAACTGATGCAGGCCGCCGGCATTCCGCTTTCGCACGTGCCCTACAAGGGCGGGCCGGCCGCGATGCAGGATCTGCTGGGCGGCCAGATCGACGTGATGCTGGTCGGGCTTTCGCCCGCGCTGCCGCACATCCAGGGCGGCAAGCTGGTGGCCGTGGCGGTACCGCAGGCCGCGCGCTCGAAGATGCTGCCCGGCACGCCCGCGGTGGCCGAGTCCATTCCGGGCTTCTCGACGCGCACGTGGTTCGGCCTGTACGGTCCGGCCGGACTGCCGGCGGCCGTGGTCGAGCGCCTGAATCGGGAACTGCGCCGCGTGCTGGCCGATCCGGCGGTGAAGGACCGCATCGCCGCGCAAGGCATGGTGGCCGAGGCCGGTTCGCCCGCCACGCTGGCGGCCATGACGGAAGAAGACATCCGCCGCTATCGCCAACTGGCCGACGCGATCAAATTAGAAGCAAACTGAGATGTCCACCCGGCGCCCCAACTTCCTGATCTTCGTGACCGACCAGCAGCGCGCGGACCATCTCGGCTGCTACGGCAACACGCAGGTGCGCACGCCGCACATCGACGACATCGCCGCGCGCGGCACGGTGTTCGAGCAGTGCTACGTGGCCTCGCCGGCCTGCATGCCCAACCGCGCCGCGATCATGACCGGGCGCATGCCCGGCGCGGCGGGGGCGCGCATGAACGGCGTGCCGCTGCCGCTGGACAGCCGCACCTTCGCCGACGCGCTGCGCGAGGCCGGCTGGCGCACGGCGCTGATCGGCAAGAGCCATCTGCAGAACATGACGGACGTCCAGCCGTCCTGGCGCAAGGGCGAGGCCGCCGACCGGCCGCAGGCGCGGCGCGAGGACCGCGACAGCCCCGCCTACGAGCAGGAGTCGATGGTGCGCTGGCGGGATCCGGACCATGCCGTGCGCCTGCCCTACTACGGCTTCGATCACGCCGAGCTGTGCCTGGAGCACGGCGACGAGGTTGGCGGCGCCTACGACCGCTGGCTGCTGGCCCGCTGCCCCGAAGCCGAAACGCTGCGCGGCCCGGACCACGCCCTGCCCGGCGGCGAGACGGCGGCGCCGCAGGCGTGGCGCACCGCACTGCCCGAGGACCTGTATCCCAGCGCCTTCGTCCGGGACCGCGCCATCGACTGGCTGGAAGACCATGCGGCGCGAGGCGACCAGCCCTTCCTGCTGGCCTGCTCCTTCCCCGACCCGCACCACCCCTTCACGCCGCCCGGCCGCTACTGGGACATGTACCGGCCCGAGGACATCGAACTGCCCCCGACCTGCGGACCGGCCACGCCGGCGGATACGCCGCTCAAGCGCGCGCTGCACGAGGAACTCGCCGCCGGCCGGCGCTCCACGGCCGGCAGCCGGGTCATCGCCGTCACGCAGGACGAGGCCCGCGCGGCCATCGCGCTGAACTACGGCGCCATCACCTGCATCGACGACATGGTCGGCGCCATCCTCGCGAAGCTGGAAGCCCTGGACCTGGCGCGCGACACCGTGGTGCTGTTCCTGAGCGACCACGGCGACTTCATGGGCGACCACGGCCTGCTGTTCAAGGGCCCGCTGCACTACCGGAGCGTGATTCGCATGCCGCTGATCTGGGCCGACCCCCAGGCCGGCGCGGGCGGCCGGCGCACCGATCTGGCCAGCGCGATCGACATCGGTCCCAGCATCCTGGCGCGCGCGGGGCTGGCCGCGCCGCATGGAACGCAGGGGCGGGATCTCGCGCCAGCCTCCACGCCGGCCACGCCCCGCGCCTCGGTCCTGGTCGAGGAGGAAGGCCACCGCCCCATGCCCGGCAGCGGCCTGCCCAAGGTGCGCACGCTGGTCACCGGACACTGGCGCCTGTCGGTCCACGCCTTCGAGGAATGGGGGGAACTCTACGATCTGCGCGAGGATCCGGACGAATCCGTGAACCGCTGGGACGATCCCGCCTGCGCCACGGTCCGGGCCGAACTGACGCTGGAACTGGTGCGCGCCATGGCACGGCACGCGGACGAATGCCCGCTGCCGGCGCGGATGGCCTGAGGAGACAGGTATGCTTACCGAACCAGTGGCCAAAGTGACAGGGATCACACGCATGCAGCTCATCTCCCGTATCCCCGGCGATACCCCGAACATCACGCGCCGGACCATCCGCGACCAGATCAGCGACAAGCTCGCCTACATGATTCACTCGGGCCTGCTGCGGCCGGGCGACGAATTGCCGTCCGAGCGCGAACTGGCGACCACGCTGGGCGTCTCGCGCGAGACCGTCCGCGCCGCCATCGGCGTGCTCCAGGCATGGCGCATGCTGGAAGTCAGCCAGGGCGCGCGCACCCGGGTGCTGGGACCGGGCGCGGTGGCGGTGCAGGATTCGGTCAGCACGTTGCGCGACCTGGGCGACCGGTCGCTGGAGGAAGTGGCCGAGGCGCGCGCCGCCGTGGAGATCCAGGTGATCCGCCTGGCCACGCGCCGCATCACGCCCGCGCAGTTGAACCGGCTGGACCGCCTGGTGGCGGACCAGGAAACGATGATGGACGATCCCGTCCGCTTCCAGATCTCGGACCAGGAGTTCCACGAGGTGCTGTACCGCGCCTGCGGCAACGGCCTGCTGGCCGACGTGGTGTTCGACTTCTACGGCTATGCGCTGGAACACCGGCGCCGCGCCTTGCAGCGGTCGGGCGCCATCGCGCATAGCGTGACCGACCACCGCGCCATCGTCGCCGCGCTCAAGAGCGGCGACCCGGAAACCGCCGTGGCCGCCATGCAGCGGCACCTGGACCAGGTCCATCGCACCACGCAACAGGAACTCGATCACTCATGAGCACCCCCACTTCCCTGGACCCGCGGGCCGAGAGCCTGTTCGGGCCCGACAGCCGGCTCGAACGCCTGTACACCGGCGCCACCTGGAGCGAAGGCCCCGTGTGGCTGGCCGCGCAGCGCATGGTGCTGTGGAGCGACATCCCCAACAACCGCATCCTGGCCTGGGACGAACGCGAGGGCGGACGGGTCTGGCGCGACCGGGTCGAGTTCACCAACGGCCACACCGCCTCGGCGGACGGCTCGCTGCTGCAGTGTTCGCACGGCATGCGCGCCATCCTGCGCACGCGCTTCGACAGCGCCGGCCGGCCCGGCACGGCCGAGGTGCTGGTCGACCGCTACCAGGGCCGCCGCCTGAATTCACCCAACGACCTGGTCGAGAAACGCGACGGCAGCATCTGGTTCACCGATCCGCCCTACGGCATCCTGTCCGACCGCGAAGGCCACCAGGCACCGTCCGAGCTGCGCGCCAACTACGTGTTCCGCTACGACCCGGCCACCGGCGCGCTGGACGTCGCCAGCGACTTTCCCGAGGAACCCAACGGCCTGGCGTTCTCGCCCGACGAAAGCGTGCTGTACGTGACCGACACCTCGGCCGCGCTGCGCCAGGACGGCGGCGGCAACCACCACATCCTGGCCTTCGACGTGACCGGCGGGCGCACGCTGGCCCGCCCCCGCGTGTTCGCCGTGGTCGAGCCCGGGCTGGCCGACGGCATACGGGTGGACGAACGCGGCTGGGTCTACACCAGCAGCGAGGACAGCGTCCAGGTCTACCACCCCGACGGCACCCGCCTGGCCCGCATCCCCGTCCCCGAGAAGGTCGGCAACCTGACTTTCGGCGGCGCCGCGCGCGACGAACTCTACATCTGCGCGTCGACGTCGCTGTATCGCATCCGCCTGAACACGAACGGCCATTCCTGAGATCCCGCCATGAGCCAAGACACCCTTCTGCTGGTAGAAAAATGTTCACACTGCATCAGCTGGTACGACCCCGAGTCGGGCGAGCGGCTGCGCAGCCTGCCCCTTCCTGATTTCCCGCATGAGTTCGTGATCGACTCGGCGCAGCGCTACGTCTACGTGGGGCACTACGGCGTCGAGACCTCCGGCCACGTCGGCCCGGGGGGATCCGCGATCCTGCAGATCGATATTCGTTCGGCCCAACTGGTAAGGTCTATAGACCTGTTCCCGTTCAACCGCATCCACGGCATGCAGATGGACCAGCACGACCGGCTCTACGCGCTGAGCGAGGAAAAGGCCATGCTGCTGGTGCTGGACCAGCCCGACACCGACACGGCGCCCAAGCGCGCGATGCCCTCGGGCGGCGTGAAAAGCCATCTGTTCGTGCTGACGCGCGACGGCCAGACCGCCTTCAGCATGAACCTGCTCAGCCACACGGTGACGAAGCTGCGCCCCTGGGAACCACTGTCCCAGCCCGTGGCCTGCCATCCGGGACTCAAGCCCGAGGGCTGCTGCCTGAGCGAGGACGAGCGCACGCTGTTCGTCAGCAACCGCTGGAGCAACACGCTGTCGGCCATCGACACCGAGACCATGGAGGTGCGCCTGACGGTGCCCTCGCGCGAGGACGCGACCCGCATCTATCGCGCCGGCAACCGCCTCCTGGTGACGAACTACGGCGACCGCAGCGTTTCGGTGGTCGACCCCTCCACGCTGCGGGAAACGGGCTACGTGAAGATGGATGCGCGCGCCATCGCGCTGTCGCTCGATCCCACCCGGCCGCTGGCCTACATCTCGCAGGACGACGACCGCGTCGGCGTGCTGGACCTGCAATCGCTGCGTTTCACGCGCTTCATCGCCACGCAGCGCGAACCCGACGTCTCCCGGATCGTCCGGATCTGACCCCTTCACCCTCTTGATGGCTGACACTCCATGACTACCCCTCTTCGTCCCGTCGTCGCGCTTACCCTGGGCGATCCGGCGGGCATCGGTCCCGAACTCGTCGCGCGGCTGCTGTCGCGGCCGGACGTCCCGCGCCAGGCCAATGTCGTGCTGGTCGGCGACCCCTGGCTGTGGGAGGAGGGCCAGCGCGTGGCCGGCGTACGGGTCGCGACCCGCGCGGTCGAGGACTTCGCCGAAGTCCGCGCGCGTCCGGACGCCGACGTACCCGCTTTCCTGCCGATGAACACCGTGGACCCGGTCGATGTGATCGTTGGCACGGCGCGGGCGGCGGGCGGCAAGTCCGTGCTGCAAGTGCTGGACCGCTGCATGACCGCGGCCATGGACGGCCAGATCGACGCCATCTGCTTCGCGCCGCTGAACAAGCACGCGATGAAGCTGGGCGGCCTGCGCCACGAGGACGAGCTGCATCACTTCGCCGAGTACCTGGGCGTGACGACCTATTTCTGCGAATTCAACACCATGGATGCGCTGTGGACCTCGCGCATCTCGTCGCACATCCCCATCAAGGACGTGCCGCGCTACATCGACAAGGACCGCATCAAGGACGCCACGCGCCTGATCCACCGTTCCCTGCTGGCCAACGGCATCGCGGCCCCGCGCGTCGCGGTGGCCGCGCTCAACCCGCACGGCGGCGATGGCGGCACCTGCGGACGCGAGGAAGTCGAGATCATCGAACCCGCCGTGCGCGAACTGGTGGCCGAGGGCCTGCCCATCGAAGGCCCGTACCCGGCCGACACCATCTTCCTGAAGGCCCGCGACGGCCAGGTCGACGCCGTCGTCACCATGTATCACGACCAGGGCCAGATCGCCATCAAGCTGCTGGGATTCTCGAAGGGCGTGACGGTCCAGGGCGGCCTGCCCATTCCCATCACCACGCCCGCCCACGGCACGGCCTACGACATTGCCGGCCAGGGCCGGGCCAACGACAACGCCATCGCCAACGCCTACGCCATCGCCTGCCGCATGGGCCTCGCCCAGCGCCAGGGCGCCACCCGATAACTTTCCTTCTTGCGAACCATCATGAAAATCAAATCCGTCCGCGCCCGCGTCTTCGAATGGAAGGGCAAGACCGTTCCGCCCCAGGCCAACTTCTGCTCCAACGCCATGGATGCCCTGTACGACCGCGGCGATTCCATGAAGACTTTCCGCTTCCACGGCTGGACCGTGGTCGAGATCGAGACCGACGACGGCATCGTCGGCCTGGGCAACGTCGCGCTGGCGCCCCACATCGCCAAGGCCATCATCGATCAGTACCTGGCCCCGCTGGTCGTCGGCCAGGACCCCTGGGACTATGAATACCTGTGGCAGCGCATGTACCGCTCCACGCTGGCCTGGGGCCGCAAGGGCGTGGCCATGGCGGCCATCTCGGCGGTGGACCTGGCGATCTGGGACATCCTGGGCAAGTCGGTGAACAAGCCGGTGTTCAAGCTGCTGGGCGGCCGCACCAAGGAACGCATTCCCTGCTACTACTCCAAGCTGTACCGGGGCGACCTGAAGGCCATGCAGGAAGAGGCGCAGACCTTCCTGGACCAGGGCTTCACCGCGTTCAAGATGCGCTTCGGCTACGGCCCCAACCATGGCACGCGCGGCGTGGCCGAGAACCTGAAATCGGTGGAGGCCGTGCGCGAGGTCATCGGCTACGAGTCCGACCTGATGCTGGAGTGCTACATGGGCTGGGACCTGGACTACGCGCGCCGCATGCTGCCCAGGCTGGAGAAGTTCGAGCCGCGCTGGCTGGAAGAGCCCGTCATCGCCGACGACGTCGACGGCTATGCCGAACTGTCGCGCCTGAGCGCCATTCCCATCTCGGGCGGGGAACACGAATTCACGCTGCACGGCTTCCGCCAGTTGCTGGACAAGAAGGCGGTATCGGTCGTGCAGTACGACACCAACCGCGTCGGCGGCATCACCGCGGCCCACAAGATCAACGCGCTGTGCGAGGCGCATTCGATACCCGTGATCCCGCACGCCGGCCAGATGCACAACTACCACCTGACCATGAGCACGCTGGCCTCGCCCATGAGCGAGTACTTCCCGCAGTTCGACGTGGAAGTGGGCAACGAGCTCTTCTACTACATCTTCAAGGGCGAACCCGTCGCCAAGGACGGCTTCCTGCAGCTGGACGACACGCTGCCGGGCCTGGGCCTGACCCTGAACACCGATTATCTCGATCAATTCCAGATCAGCGAGTAAACACCATGCGCGTCATCCAATTCATCGAAGACGGCCAGCTTTGCGTGGGCGTCGTGGCCGGCGACGACGAGATCGAAGTCAGTTCCGCCCGCGAGGGCGTCTACGGCCTGGCCTTGCAGGCGGCGCGCGAAGGCGTGCCGCTGGAAGCGCTGATCCGGCGCCAGGCCTCCAGCCGCCGTGTCCGCTACCAGTCGCTGGTGGACGAGCGGCGCCTGCTGCCGCCGGTCACTCATCCCGACGCCGCCCGCATGCTGATCTCGGGCACCGGCCTGACCCACCTGGGCAGCGCGGCCTCGCGCGATGCCATGCACGCCAAGCTGCAGGAAGACACCAACCTGACCGACTCCATGAAGATGTTCAAGCTGGGCGTCGAGGGCGGCAAGCCGGCGGCGGGCCAGGCGGGGGCGCAGCCCGAATGGTTCTACAAGGGCGACGGCAGCCTGCTGGTGGCACCGGAATGCGACTTCCCCGTGCCCGGCTTCGCGCTGGACGCGGGCGAGGAACCCGAGCTGGTGGGCGTCTACCTGGTGGACGACCAGGGCGCGCCGCGCCGCATCGGCTTCGCCGTGGGCAACGAATTCTCGGACCACCTGACCGAGCGCTTCAACTACCTGTGGCTGGCGCATTCCAAGCTGCGGCCGTGCGCCTTCGGGCCGGAGCTGCTGCTGGGCGAACTGCCCGCCGACCTGCGGGGCGCCAGCCGCATCGTGCGCGGCGGCGAAGTCCTGTGGGAGAAGCCCTTCGTCACCGGCGAGGCCAACATGAGCCACACCCTGGCCAACCTGGAACACCACCACTTCAAGTACCCGCAGTTCCGCCGTCCCGGCGACCTGCACGTGCACTATTTCGGCACGGCCACGCTGAGCTTCTCCGACCAGATCCGCACCGTGGACGGCGACCGCTTCGAGATCTCGCTGGACGGCTTCGGCCGCCCCCTGCGCAACGCGGTCCGCTTCGAACCCGCCCCGGCCATGGTCGGCGTCACGTCCCTGTAGAACCGACATGAATACACCGGAATACCATCTTTACATAGCCGGCGAATGGGTGCCGGGCGTTTCCGCCCGCCCCAACGTCAACCCCTCGGACACCAGCGACGTGATCGGCCTGTACGCGCAGGCCGACGCCGAGCTGGCGCGCCGCGCCATCGCCGCGGCGGCACAGGCCCGGCCGGCCTGGGGCGCGTCCACGCCCCAGCAGCGCTTCGACGTGCTGGACGCGGTCGGCAACGAACTGCTGGCGCGCAAGGAAGAAATCGGCCGCATGCTGTCGCGCGAGGAAGGCAAGACCCTGCCCGAGGGCATGGGCGAGGTCGCGCGCGCCGCCATGATCTTCAAGTTCTTCGCCGGCGAGGCGCTGCGCACGCCGGGCGACCTGCTGCCGTCGGTGCGGCCCAACGTCGGCGTGGAAGTGTTCCGCCAGCCCGTGGGCACGGTCGGCCTGATCACGCCGTGGAACTTCCCCATTGCCATCCCCGCGTGGAAGATCGCGCCGGCGCTGACTTACGGCAACACCGTGGTCTTCAAACCCGCCGAACTGGTGCCGGGCTCGGCCTGGCTGCTGGCCGAGATCCTGTCGCGCACCGCGCTGCCCAAGGGCGCGTTCAACCTCGTCATGGGCGCGGGCTCGGCCGTCGGCCAGGCCTTCGTCGATTCCCCCGAGGTCCAGGCCATCAGCTTCACCGGCTCGGTGGCCACCGGCCGCCGCATCATCGCCGGCGCCACCGCGCGCGGCGCCAAGGTGCAATGCGAGATGGGCGGCAAGAACCCGCTGGTGGTGCTGGACGACGCCAACCTGGAGCAGGCCGTGGAAACCGCGGTGCAGGGTTCGTATTTTTCCACCGGCCAGCGGTGCACGGCGTCGAGCAAGCTGATCGTGACCGCCGGCATCCATGACCGCTTCGTGCAGGCGATGCGGGAGCGCATGGCGAAGCTGAACGTCGGCCACGCGCTGCGCGCCGGCGTGGACATCGGACCCGTGGTGGACGAGCGCCAGCTGGCGCAGAACCTGTCCTACCTGGACATCGCCCGCCGCGAGGGCGCGCAGGCCGTCATCGGCGGCGAAACGCTGGAGCGCGACACCGTCGGCCATTTCCAGGCGCCCGCGCTGGTAACGGGCACCGAGCCCGGCATGCGCATCAATCGCGAGGAAGTCTTCGGCCCCGTCGCCAGCGTGCTGCGCGCCCGCGACTACGACGAGGCCCTGCACCTGGCCAACGACACCGAGTTCGGCCTGGCCTCCGGCATCTGCACGACCTCGCTCAAGCACGCCACGCATTTCCGGCAGCACGCGCAGGCGGGCATGGTGATGGTAAACCTGCCCACGGCCGGGGTCGACTATCACGTGCCCTTCGGCGGCACCAAGGCTTCGTCCTACGGCCCGCGCGAGCAGGGCCGCCACGCGGCCGAGTTCTACACCACGGTCAAGACCGCCTACATCGCAAGCTGAAAACCATCCAGGAGACGAACATGCACTTCCCCACCCCACGCAAGCTGGCCCTGGCCGCCGCCTGCACACTGTTTGCCGCGCCCGCCGTCCAGGCCCAGGGCAACTTTCCCAGCCAGCCGGTCAGGATCATCGTCGGCTCGGAGCCCGGCAGCGCGCCGGACGTGCTGGCCCGCGTGCTGGGCAAGGAACTGTCCGCGGGGCTGGGGCAGGCCATCATCGTCGAGAACCGCGCCGGCGCCACCGGCACCATAGGCGCCAACGCGGTGGCCTCGGCCGCGCCCGACGGCTACACGCTGCTGATGGGCACGGTGTCCAACATCGCGCTGGCCCCGTCCTTCTACCCCATCAAGTACAAGCCCACCGAAAGCTTCACCCCCATCAGCATGGTCGCCTCGGTGCCGCTGGTGCTGGTGGCGTCCCCGGCCACCGGCATCGCCAGCGTCGAGCAGCTGCGCGCCAAGCTCAAGCAGGCGCCCAAGGGCTCGTACAGCTATTCCTCGCCCGGTGTGGGCGGCCCCCAGCACCTGGCCGGCGTGCTGCTGGGCAAGCAGATGGGCACGGAACTGCTGCACGTCCCGTACAAGAGCGGCGGCGCGGCGCTGACCGCGGTGGCGGGCGGCGAGACCCAGGTCGGCTTCGCCGGCATCGCCGCCGCCATCGGGCTGGTGCAGGCCAAGCGCGTGACGCCCCTGTTCGTGACCGCCGGCCAGCGCTTCCCGCAGTTCCCTAACGTGCCATCCGCGCCGGAAGCCGGCCTGCCCGAACTGGACGTGGACAACTGGCACGCGCTGTTCGCGCCGGCCGGCCTGCCCGCGCCGGTGCGCGCCGCGCTGGAGGCGGCGGTCAACAAGGCCTTGCAGTCTCCCGAGGTGAAGAAGCAGTTCGAATCGCTGGGCGCCGCGCCCACCGGCAGCACCGGCAAGGAGCTGGCCGAGAAAGTCACCGCGGAAACCGCGCGCTGGACGAAAATCGTCGACGACAACGGCATCAAGGCACAGTAGATGAAACCCTCCAACCTGCTGATCATCATGGACGACGAGCACAACAAGAAAGTGCTCGGCTACAACGGCCATCCCATGGTCCGCACCCCCAACCTGGACCGGCTGGCGGCGCGCAGCACCTCGTTCGAAGCCGCCTATTCCAGCTCCCCCATCTGCGTGCCGGCGCGGGCGGCCTTCGCCACCGGCCGCCACGTGCACGAAACAGGCTACTGGGACAACGCCATCGCCTACGACGGACGCGTCCCCAGCTGGGCCCACGCGCTGCGCGACGCCGGCCGGCTGGCGGTGTCCATCGGCAAGCTGCACTACACCGGCGACGACATCGATGGCGGCTTCACCGAGCAGATCATCCCCATGCACATCGAGGCCGGGGTCGGCGACCTGTACGGCCTGATACGCGACCCGCTGCCCATCCGCCATCAGTCGGCCGACCTGGCCAAGAGCATCGGCCCCGGCGAAAGCAGCTACACCCGATACGACCGCGACATCACCGACAAGACCGTCGAGTGGCTGCAGGCCCGCGGCCGGCAGCGCCAGGACCAGCCGTGGACGCTGTTCACGTCCTATATCGCGCCCCATTCGCCGCTGATCGCGCCGCCCGAGTTCTACGCGATGTACGACCCCCAGGCCATTCCGCTACCCAAGCGCGCCTCGGGCGCGCTGCATCCGTGGATACAGGCCTGGAACGACTGCTACCGCTTCGACTCGCACTTCGAAAGCGACGAGCAGCGGCGCATCGCCATCGCCTCGTATTTCGGACTGTGCTCGTTCCTGGACCACAACGTCGGGCGCATATTGCACGCGCTGGAGACCAGCGGACTGGCCGCCGACACCCGCGTCATCTTCCTGTCCGACCACGGCGACAACCTCGGCTCGCGCTCGCTGTGGGGCAAGTCGACGATGTACGAGGAATCGGCGGGCATCCCCATGCTGGCCAGCGGCCCCGGCTTCGAGGCCGGCCGCAAGGTGCGCACGCCGGTCTCGCACGTGGACATGTATCCCACCGTCATGCAGGCCGCCGGCCTGGACTGCCCCACGGAACTGCCCGGCAAGTCGCTGCTGGAGATCGCCGCCGAGCCGGACGACGCCCACCGCACCATCCTGAGCGAATACCACGCGGCCGGATCGGTCAGCGCCGCCTACATGCTGCGCCGCGGCCACCACAAGTACATCCACTACACCGGCTACGCGCCCGAGCTGTTCGACCTGGCGCAGGACCCCGAGGAATTGCACGACCTGGCGGGCAAGCCCGAAAGCGCGCCGCTGCTGGCCGGGTTCGAGTCGCACCTGCGCGGCCTGCTCGATCCCGAGGCCGTGGACCGGCAGGCCAAGCGGGACCAGGCCGCGCTGATCGCCCAACATGGCGGCACCGAGCGCATCCTCAAGCGGGGCGGCAGCAGCTACACCCCCATTCCGGGCGAAGAGGTCAAGCTGCTCAATGAACAATGACCCGCTCGGACGCGGCCCGCTGCTGCCCGGTCCCGGCGTGCTGGCCGGGGCCGGCGCGGTGGTCCTGGTAGCGCTGGCGCTGGTGGCCTGGGTAGCCGGCGCCGACGCGCTGGCGTGGCTGCAACAGCCGATGGTGGACGGCCGGCCGCATCGCATCGACATGGTCCAGGCCTGGCATGCGCGCGCGATGGTGCTGGCCTGGGCGGTCATGATCCCGCTGGGCATCCTGGCCGCGCGCTTCTTCAAGGTCACGCCGCGACAGGCGTGGCCGGCGGCGCTGGATAACAAGTGGTGGTGGCACGGCCATCTCGCTCTCCAGATCGGCGGCGTGCTGCTGACCGCGGGCGCGGTGGCGCTGGTCTGGCAAGTGTCGGGGTCGGACACCGGGCTGGCCCGCCTGCACCGCGTCTCGGCCTGGGCCACCTGTGCGCTGGCGGCCTTGCAGGTGCTGGGCGGCGTGCTGCGCGGCTCGAAGGGAAGCCCGGACGAATCGGGCGACCACTACGACATGACCGGCCGGCGCATCGTGTTCGAGGCGGCGCACAAGCTGGCGGGCTATCTGGCGCTGGCCGTGGCGGCCGTGGCGATCGTTACCGGACTGCTGCACGTCAATGCGCCGCGCTGGATGCCAGTGCTGATCGGCGCCTGGAGCCTGGCATGGGCCGGCGCGTTCGCGTGGTTGCAATGCCGGGGCTGGTGCATCGATACCTACCAGGCGATCTGGGGCGCCGACCCGCGCCACCCCGGCAACCGCCGGCCGCCGGTCGGCCCGGGCATCCGGCAACTGGGCGCTCCGCCCGGACCCGCGTGCCCAGGCGGAACGCCGCCGGCCGCCTAGGCCGCGCTCAACGCGTCTTCCAGCATGGCCAGGTCGGCGTCGCCCGCCTGGGCGAACTCCACCAGGAATCCATCGGGATCGACGGCCGTCAGGCGCCGCGCGGCCGGCGCCTCCGCCAGGCATCCCAGCGACCGGAGCCGCCCCGCGGCCGCGTCCAAGTCCGCGCCGCCGCCCACGTCGAAGCCGTAGTGATGCATGCCGGCTGCGTCGCCCTGGACGATCGCCAGCTGATAGGCGGTCGGGTGCCCCGAGGCGCGCAGCAGGATGCCGCCCGGGGTGCGCGCCACGGTCTCCAGCCCCGCCACCTCGGTATAGAAAGCCGCCATGGGCGCCAGCGACCTCGTCGTCAGCACCACGTGCGACAGCCGCAGGGGCTGCATGACCGCGCCGGGCACCGGCCGGCGGTCGGCCTCGGCGCTCCAGCGCCGGTCGGTCGCGGGCGCCTCGCCCCCCGGTTTCCAGGTCGAGGTGATCAATGCCACGTCGCCATGCAGGACGGCGCGCCAGTCCTTGATGGTGTCGGCGTAGAACTCGTTGGTGTTGCCGTCGGGATCCTTCAGGTAGACGCTGTGGGCGATCTGGTGGTCGAGCGTGCGCGGCACCGCGATGCCGGCGGCGCGCGCGCGTTCGTAGGCACGCACCAGCTCGGCCTCGGTGTCCATCTCCCAGGCGATGTGGTTCAGGTTGACCGCCCGCGCCGCGCCCCTGGCGATCTGGGTGTGGCCGTCGCGGCCCTGGCGCGCCTGGGTCGTGCGTTCCATCATGCCGACGTCGTGGGGCGTATGGCCGGTACCCATGAAGGCGGCGCGCAGGCCGCTTTCGGTGAACTCCAGGTTCAGGCCACAGACGTCGCGGTAAAAGTCGATGGACCGCTGCAGATCGGCCACGACGAGATTCACGTGCCCCAGGCGTCGGGGTTGGAAGATGGCTCCCTGGTTCATTGTGGTTTTCCTGTGGTGAGGGTCGAAAGCAGGCGGCCGGCCGCGCGCGACCACTCGCCCGCGGGGTCGGCGCACGCTTCGTGCGAGGTGAAGTGATCGCCCGGCAACACCTGCCAGGTCACGCGGGCGCCAGGCTGCGCGGCCAGGGCGCGAACGAATGCCGGATTCTGTTCGCGCGTGCGGGGGAAATCGTGTTCACCCCAAGCCAGGTGAAAAGGCACGACGCTGCCGGTCACATGCCGTGCCGGGTCCCAGGCATCCAGGTCGCCGCCCAGCGCTTCCCGCATCCTGCGGTCGGCCTCGGCCGCGGGCCGTTGCAGGAAGCCCAGGTCCAGCGGCGCGCTGGAGGGCAGGCAGGCCTTGACCACGTCGCCGGGCAGCCCCGCGTCGCGGCACAGATCCGGGCGCAGGGCCAGCACCGCGGCCAGGTGGCCGCCGGCCGAATGTCCGCCCACGGCGATGCGGCCGGGTTCGCCGCCCAGCGCGGCGACGTGGCGATGGACCCAGCGCAGCGCGGCCACGCAGTCGCCCACGATCTGCGCCATGCCCACGGACGGCGCCAGCCGGTACGACGCGGAGACGAACACCGCAGGCATCGCCAGCACCGACGGCGCCAGGTAGCCCATCCATTCCTTGTAGCCGTTCATCCAGGCGCCGCCGTGGAAATACAGCAGCACCGGCAGCGGACCGCGCGGCGCATCGGGCAGGTAGACATCGGCCTTCTGCCAGTAGTCGTCGCCGTAGGGCTGGTCGGCCAGGACGCGGTGACGTGCCATGACTTCAGCGGTCGCGGCCAGCGCGCGGCGGGCATAGTCGGCCGCGCCGGCGTGCAGCAAGGGGGGAAGTGACGGCAGATCGTCGAACGCCATGGATGCTCCGGAGCGAGATGGACCGATGCCGGCCGCGATAGGGGACAAGGTAGCTCACGCATCAAATACATGCAACTACATTTAAATAGAAAATTAATCCTGTTTAACCTTTTATTGGTGTTTTTCCTAGTCATCAAACATTTAAATGTAATTGCATATATAAAACAAAGGGACTAACTTAGCCGTCATGGCGAGAACCGCTCGCCCCCCAGGAGTCAGCAGATGGCAAGGCGTCACGCAGAAATCTCCGGAGCCGGCTTCGCGGGCCTGACCGCGGCGGCCGCGCTGGCGCAGCGCGGCTGGTCGGTCCGAGTGCATGAACGGGCGGGCAGCCTGCGCACCGCCGGCGCCGGCATCTTCATCTTCGAGAACGGCCTGAAGGTGTTGCGCGCCATCGGCGCCTACGACGAAGCCGTGGCGGGCGGGCACCAGGCCCCGGCACGCGAGACCCGCGACGCCCAGGGCAGGCTGCTGGCCCGCCTGAACACCAGCCAGGACGGCCGGGTCTACACCGTGGTCCGGCAGCAGTTGCTGGAAGCGGTGGCCCAGGCGGCGCGGCGCGCCGGCGCCGAAATCGTCATGAACTCCGAGGTGGTGTCGGCCACGCCGCGCGGCGAACTGACGCTGGCCAGCGGCGAGCGCGCCACCGCCGACCTGGTCGTCGCCGCCGATGGCGTGAACTCGCGCATCCGCGATGCGCTGGGCCTCTTGAAGTCGCGCGTCACCATGGGCGACGGTGCCATCCGCGTGCTGATGCCCCGGCGCGGCGACGCCGTCGATGCCGCCGACGAGATCGTCGAACACTGGTCGGGCAAGCGCCGGCTGCTGTACGTACCCTGCGGCAAGCCATGGCTGTATCTGGCGCTGACGACGCTGCTGGACGACACCGCCGGCCGTGCCCTGCCGCTGGATACGCGCGCCTGGGGCGCCTCGTTTCCGCACCTGCGGCCGCTGCTCGAGCGCATCGGCACGCTGGGGCGCTGGGATCCGTTCGAGACCATTCACCTGCGCACGTGGTCGTCGGGCCGGGTGGCGGTGGTGGGCGATGCCGCGCACGCCCAAGCCCCCAACCTGGGCCAGGGCGGCGGCTGCGCCATGATGAACGCGCTGGGCCTGGCGGTCGCGGTGGACCAGGACCCCGACCTGGGCAGCGCGCTGCGGCGCTGGGAAGCGCGCGAACGGCCGCTGACCGAACACACGCAGCGCGTCTCGCGCTTCTACGGCGCGGTGGGCCGGTGGCCGGAACGGCTGCGGTCCTTCACGTTCAACCTGGCCGGCCGCTCGCACTGGCTGCTCCAGCAGCGCATGCGCACCGCCCACCATTCCCCGACCGGAACCTGAAGCACGGCCTCGCTCCGCCGGCCTTCCCGCCATTCACGATCAACCCGACAGGGGATACTCATGGGTGTTTCCGATCTTTCCCTGGGCGCCGCGGCCGACGGCCGGCGCGCGCCGCTCTTGACCAGCGGCCACATCATCGCCCGCATCGAGCGCCTGACCGCCAGCAGCATGCAGATACGCGCGCGGCTGCTGGTGGGCATGGCCACTTTCTTCGACGGCTTCGACGCCATCGCGATCGCCACCACGCTGCCGCTGCTGATCAAGCAATGGGGCCTGAATTCGACGCAGATCGGCCTGTTGATCGCCGCGGCGGCGGTCGGCCAGCTGATCGGCACCTTTCTCTTTCCCCTGTACGCTCAGCGCCACGGCCGTGTGCGCGCCATTGCCTACAGCTCGGGCATCATCGGCATCACCAGCATCGCCTGCGGCTTCGCGCCCTCGTTCGAGATCTTCCTGCTGCTGCGGGTGATACAGGGCATAGGCCTGGGCGGCGAGCTGCCGGTGGCCGCCACCTACATCAACGAGATCACCCGCGCCCGCAATCGTGGCCGCTTCGTGCTGCTGTACGAGATCATCTACCCCATCGGCTTGCTGGCCTCGGCCGCCCTGGGCGCGTGGCTGGTACCGCGCCACGGCTGGGAGATCATGTACTACCTGGGCGGCGTGCCCGTGATCCTGATGTTCGTGCTGCCGCGCGTGATTCCCGAGTCGCCCCGCTGGCTGGCCGAGAAGGGGCGGCTGGCCGATGCCGACACCGCGCTGGCGCGCTTCGAATCCAGCGCCCGCGTGGCGCTGGCCGAACCGGAAGACGCGCACCGCTACGACGCCATGCTCGCGTCCCATCCGCGCCGCACCGTGCGCGACCTGTTCAGCCGGGCCTACCTGAGCCGCAACGTCGTCGTGGCGCTGCTGTGGTCTTCTTGCGGCTTCATCCAGTATGGCCTGTCGACCTGGCTGCCCACCATCTACCAGACGGTCTACAAGGTGCCGCTGCAACAGGCGCTGAACCTGTCGCTGGGGGCATCGGCGCTGGGCGTGGTGGGTTCGCTGGTGGCGGCGCTGACCGTGGACAGGTTCGGCCGCAAGCCCGTCATCGTCGCCGCCTTCCTGCTGTGCGCCGTCACGCTGGCGCTGGCCGGCGCGCTGTCCGCGCAAAGCATCTACGTCGTGGCGACGCTGTGCTCGCTGGCCTGGGGCTTCCTGGCCTGCGGCTTCATCATTTCCTACGTCTATACGCCCGAGATGTATCCCACCAGCATCCGCGCGCTGGGATGCGGCCTGGGCGGAACCTGGGTCAAGCTCTCGGCCATGATCGCGCCCATGATCGTGGCCGCGCTGATGGCCCAGGGCAGCATGGACCTGGCGTTCTACGTGCTGGGCGCGGTGCCGCTGCTGACGGCGCTAGCCGTGGCCTGGCTGGGCATCGAGACGCGCGGCAAGGTGCTGGAGCAATTGCACGCCTGACGGTGGTCAGGCCTGGTCGCCGTCTTCCTGTTCCAGCTTCTGTACCTGTTCGAACAAGCGGCCCAGCAAGGCATGCAACTGCCGCTGCTCGGCCGGCTCGAGCACCGACGCGGTAACCTCGACGATCCTGCGCGCCTGCGGATCGAGCGCGTCGTACACCGCCACGCCCACCGCCGTCAGCCTGACCTCGACCACCCGGCCGCTGGCGGCGCTGCGGCTGCGCGAGGCGAAGCCACGCTGCTGGAGTTGGTCGACGATGCGACTGACCACCGATTGCTCGATGACGGTGCCCTTGCAGATCTCGCTGATCGAGGCCACGTCCACCCAGCGCAGGAACTGCATGACGCGAAACTGCTGGATGGTCAGGTCGGTGGGCCGCAGCGCCTTCATCAGGCGCGCGTTCAGTCCGTTCATGAGCCGGCTCAGGGCATGCGGCAGGTAGCCTTCGGCCTGGGCCGGCGTGGCAAGCGGCGAACGAGGCGAGGCGGGCTGGTTCATGACGGCTCTGACCCGATCATCTCCAGCGTGACCCGCGTCAGCGGACTATCCGCCTTCGCCAGTTCGCACAGCAGGTTGAAGTGGTTGCAGTGCGCCGCCTCGACCCGCGTCACCTCCGCTCCGGCCTCGCGGCACGCGGCCTCGTAGGCAGCGGTCTGGTGCTTGAAACCGTCGGTCTCCAGCCCGCCCACGGCCGTGATCACCGGCAAGCCGCGGCGCGGCGGCGAGAACATCGGGCTCAGGCGCTCGGCCTGGTCCGGGTACAGCCGCAGCCATTCGTTGATGTTGATGTCGCACAGCGGCCGCAGGTCGAACAGGCCGCTCAGCGCCAGCACGCCCTTGATCACGTCGTCGGGCACGCGGTACTTGTCCTGCCAGCCGGTGGCGGCCAGCATGCCGGCCAGGTGGCCCCCCGCCGAACTGCCGCCCACGTGGATGCGGTCGCGGTCCAGCCCGTAGCGGTCGGCATGGTGGTAAATCCAGGCCACGGCCGAACGCACCTGGCGCACGGTCTCGCCCAGCGTGGCTTCGGGCAGCAGCGTGTATTCGACCGGCGCCACGGCCACGCCGGCGGCGTTGAACGCCGGCGCCATGATGGGCGCGTCTTCCTTGGTTTGCGAACGCCAGTAGCCGCCGTGGATGAACACGAACACGGGCGCCGGCTGGCGCGCGGCCGCGGGCAGGAAGATGTCCAGGCGTTCGGCCGCGCCCATGCCGTATTGCAGGTCGCGTACCGCGGCGCAGCGCTCGCGCGCCGCCTCGGCCAGCTCGGCGTATTCGCACACGCAGGCGTCGAAGTCGGGCACCGAGGCGCGGGCGTTGTACTGCACGGCGCGCTGCGCCAGGTCGGCGAACAGCAGGTCAGGCTGGCTGGGCATGCGGGTCGATTCCTAATCCGGGTGGAAGGAAATCGTACACCGGCTCGACCGACATTTTCTCACTCGACCTTGATCCCGCGGCGTCTGATCAGATCACGGCCGGCGCCGATTTCTCCATCCAGATAGGCTCGCAGCCCGCCTGCGCGCGTCAGCAGCGGCTCCGTGTCCAGTTCAACTCCCATCGCGGCCAGGCGCGAGCGCACCTCCGGATCGGCCAGTGCCTTGCGTAGCGCCGCCGTCAATTCCGTCACGCGCGGCGGGGGCGTGCCCGACGGCGCGACGACCATCTGCCAGGCAGTCGCATCGAATTTCTCCACCCCGGCTTCCCGCAGCGTCGGCACCCTGGACAATTCCGGCAGTCGCGCCGCGCGGCCGATAGCGAGCGGGCGCAGCCCGCCCGACCGGAAATGCGGCAGGGCCCCGGCAACGCCGAGCAGGGCGA
This sequence comes from Pigmentiphaga sp. H8, assembly GCF_003854895.1. NCBI lineage: Bacteria > Pseudomonadati > Pseudomonadota > Betaproteobacteria > Burkholderiales > Alcaligenaceae > Pigmentiphaga > Pigmentiphaga sp. H8. The sequence continues at coordinate 5,683,268 of NZ_CP033966.1, forward strand.
AGTCCAGCTGCCCCCCGAGCAGGTCGGTCACGAGGGGCGCCACCCCCTTGTACGGAACGTGCAGCGCCGTGGCGCCTATCGATTCCAGCAGCATTTCCGTTGCCAGATGGTGCGGGGAACCGATGCCGGGCGACCCATAGGACAACGCGCCGGACCTGGCGCGCAGTTGCCGGAACAGCGCCGGCGCATCCGCGACGCCCCGCTGTGCCGGCACGGCCAGCACGAACGGCAGCGTGCCTATCATGACGAGCGGCGTGAAGGACCGCGCGGGGTCGTAGCCGATTTTTTCGTACAGGAACGGAATCGACGTCATCATGGCGTTGTCGACGGTCAGGACCGTGTTGCCGTCCGCCGGCGCCCTGGCCACCGCGGCGGCCGCGATGCCCCCCGCCGCGCCGGGCTTGTTTTCGACGATGACCGGGACATCCAGTCCCCGCCCGACGAACTGGGCAATGGTCCGCGCCACCGTGTCGCTGCCCGCGCCCGGGGCGAAGCCGACCACCCATTTGAGCAGCGCGTCCGATCGAGCCTGGGCGAAAGCGGAGGGGACCCGCCCCACGCCGCAGGCGCCGGCGGCGCCAGATGCAATGAAAGATCGACGCTTCATGACCGGCCTCATCCACGACATTGACATGTTAACATGTTAGCTCGAGCATCAAGACAAATCAATGGACGGATACGAACGATGACCGCAGCGCGTCCGAACTTTCTCATCTTCATCACCGACCAGCATCGCGCGAACCACCTCGGCTGCTACGGCAACCCGATCGTACGCACGCCGCATATCGACCAGCTCGCCGGCGACGGCATGCGCTTCGAACGCGCCTACGTCGCCAATCCCGTCTGCATGCCGAACCGAAGCTCCATGCTGACCGGCCGGATGCCGTCGGTGCACGGGGTGCGGGGCAACGGCATCCCGCTGCCCCTGGAAACCGTCACGTTCGCGGACCTGCTGGCCGAGTCGGGTTACCGCACGGCCCTGATCGGCAAGAGCCACTTCCAGCCGCTCGAGGACCATCCTTCCATGCTGCCGCCGCCGGTGCCGGAACCGGGCATCTCGTCGCCGTCCGCGTCGCTCGCGGAAGCGCGGCGCGGCACGGTCGATCCGGCGCTGTACAGGCAGGAGCTTCGATCGAGCTGGGAGAATCCGGATCACCGCCTGCGCCTGCCCTATTACGGATTCCAGGAAGTCGTGTACTGCAACAACCATGCGGACGAGTGCTTCGGCGACTACCTCCGGTGGCTGCAACGGGAGCATCCCGAAGCGGCCGCGCGGATGGGACGCGAACACGGCCTGCGCGATCCACGCTACGTGGCGCCGCAGGCCTGGCGCACCCACCTCGACGAAGAAGCCTATCCCACGCACTATGTCGCCAGCCAGACCACGGCGTGGCTGGAGCGGCATGCCCGACAGCGGCCCGGGCAGCCGTTCGCCCTCGTATGTTCGTTTCCCGATCCGCACCACCCCTGGACGCCGCCGGGCAGGTATTGGGATATGTACGATCCGGCGGCGATGCCGCTGCCGGAAAGCATGGCCCACGCCGATCAACCCCGCCATGTGCGCTGGCTGCGGGAGGAACGCCAGCGCGGCCAGGCCGCCCTGGACGGCCCTCGGCTGTTCGCCGCCTCCGAGCGGGAGGTCAGGGAAATGATCGCGCTGACCTACGGCATGATCACCAATGTGGACGATCGCATCGGCATGGTGATGCAGACCTTGCGCGCGGTGGGCGCCGACGAGAACACGGTGGTCGTCTTCACGTCCGACCATGGAGACCTGATGGGCGACCATGGCATCATGCTCAAGGGACCGCTGCACTACCAGGGACTGGTCCGCGTACCCCTGATCTGGCGCGAGCCGGGCGGGGCTCCGGCTCGGCAATCATGCACCAGGGACGACCTGGCCAGCGCGATCGACCTGCCCGCCTCCATCCTGCAGCGCGCGGGCATCATGCCTCCGAACGGCTCCCAGGGCCGGCCGCTGGTCACGCGCCAGGGCGCGCCCCGCGCGAGCGGACGGGATGCAGTGCTGATCGAGGAGAACCAGCAGCGCGCCTTCCTGGGATTCGATCAACCGGTCAAGGTCCGCACCGTCGTCACGTCCAGCCACCGCATGAGCGTCTTCGCCGAGGGAGACTGGGGCGAGCTTTATGACCTGGAGCGGGATCCCCACGAACTGCGCAATCTGTGGGACCAACCCGAGGCGTGCGCGCTCAAGCTGGAACTGATGACCCGCCTGGTGAAGCTGCAGATCGAGCATGCGGAGACCAGTCCCCGGCCCGCCCACCGGGCCTGACGCCCACGGCCGCCGTGCTCAGGAGGTTGCCAACGGTTCGCCGGTCTCGCCGGAGGCAAGGTCCTTGAAGGGCGCGAAGCGTTCGATCAGCGCCACCGTCTTGCGGTAGTGCTCGGCCAGCAGCGCGACGGCGCGCTTGCTGTCGCGCGCCAGCGCGGCATCCATCAGGTCCTGGTGCTCGCGGCCGACGTCGCGGCCCACGTCGCCCCAGCCCGAGCGGCCGCGCAGCGTGGGGCGGCGGTAGCGTTCGGTCTGGGTGTACAACTGCACCGACAGCTCCATCAGCCAGCGCGAGCCACAGGCCGCGATCAGGGCGCGATGGAAATCCAGGTGGCGCTGCTCCAGCAGCTCGCTGGCCTCGTCGTCGGGCGCCGGCATGTCGTGGACGCGCCGGGCGGCCAGGTTGAGCGCATGGTAGGCCGCCACCAGGCGGGTTTCCCAGACGTCGTCGCCGTTCTTGAGCGAACGGCGCATGGCCTCGCAATCGATCAGGATGCGGGTCTCGGCCGCATCCCACATTTCCTCGCGCGAGAACGGCGCGACCCGGAAGCCGCGCGAGGCGGTCGACACCACCATGCGTTCGCTCTGCAGGCGGTTCAGCGCCTCGCGGATGGGCGAGAAGCTGATGCCGTAGCGTTGTTTCAGGAACTCCAGGCGCAGGGACTGCCCAGGCTCGATGTCCCCCGAGATGAGATCGCGCCGCAGCGAACGGTAGACCTGCTCGGCCAGGGTGATTTCCTCGACCTCGCCGTCCGGCGCATCGTAAGGCAGTCCGGACTCCTGCCGGGTCGCCTTCACTCGTGGTTTCAACTCGCTTCTCCTGGGCAAGGCCCGCCGCCATACGGCGGGCGGTGGATTCAGAACTTCCCAGATGATAATTCGCCGCCGCCGGGCACGCTCGCGGACGGCTGCGCGGCGTCCAGGGACTCGCCCGGCAGCGGATCGGGATCGTCCAGGAACTGCGCGGGCTGCTGGGTGCGCCGGTTCACGCGCAGGTCGAACACGTCGAAGCGGTTGTAGTGGCCGATGATGTCGTGCATCTGGCGCGGCTGGATGCAGCGCGACAGGTCCACGTCGGCGTAGACAATGCCCTCGCGGTCGATCAGTGGTTCGCCGATGACCCGGCCGTCCGGCCCCAGGATGCCGGAGAACGCGCTGTTCGAGCGGCGCAGCAGGTCGCGGGTGTGCGGATGGGAGGCCGCCATGGCCTCGACGATCTCTTCCGAGATGGTCGAGCACGACACCACCGTGTAGACCTTGCCCTCGAAGCTGTGGGCGGCGGCGCGCACCCGTATGGCCTCGGCCATGTCGTAGTCGGCCGGCGCCACCGGCAGCGAGATGTAGCTGGCCACGTGCACCAGCTCGCCCTGCGCCAGCAGCGCGAAGCGCGCCAGCGTGTTGGTGTTCTCGCCGCAGGCCAGCGCGCCCAGCCGGCCGATGGCGGTGTCGTGCACGCGCAGCGAGGAACCGTCGCCGTTGGCCCAGGTCAGCTTCTCGGCCCAGGTCGGCACCAGCTTGCGGTGGCGGCCCAGCAGCTTGCCGTCGGGGCCGATGGTGACCAGGGTGTTGTAGATCGTGCCCAGGCCGTGCGCGGCCCGCTCGTTCACGCCCACCACCACGTGCACCTTGCAGGCCTGGGCGGCGGCGGCGATGCGCCGGATCTCGGGACCGGGGATCTCGATGGCGCTGCGGCACAGCTTCTCGAACCAGGGGCTGCCCTCGATGGGCGTCATGATCCAGTTCCAGTACGGGTAGCCGGCCACGAACACCTCGGGGAAGGCCACCAGCGAGGCGCCGTTGCCGGCGGCTTCCTCGATCAGCGCGCACACCTTGTCCACGGTGGCGTCGGTGTCCAGGAAAACCGGGGCGGCCTGCACGGCCGCGGCCTTGAAACGGGGGAGATTCAGCATGATGTTCTCGCGTCCTTGATCAGAGTCCCAGATAGCGCTGGGCCAGTTCCGGCTGGCCCGCCAGCTCGTCCGGCGTGCCCGCCCACACCACCCGCCCTTTCTCGACGATATGGTGGCGGTCGACCAGCGCGCGCATCTCGGCCAGGTTCTTGTCTATCACCACGATGGTCAACCCTTCGCGCGTGAGCACGTCCAGGCAGCGCCAGATCTCCTGGCGGATGATGGGCGCCAGGCCCTCGGTGGCCTCGTCCAGCACCAGCAATAGCGGATTGGTCATCAGCGCGCGGCCGATGGCCAGCATCTGCTGTTCGCCGCCCGACAGCGTGCGCGACGACTGGCGGCGCCGCTCGCCCAGCCGGGGAAAGAGCTGATAGATGCGGGGCAGGTCCCACGCCGTGGCGCCGCGGCTGGCGCGGCGCGTGGCGACCAGGTTTTCCTCCACCGTGAGCGAGCCGAACACCCGCCGCCCCTCGGGCACCAGGCCCACGCCCAGCCGCGCCACCGTATGCGGCGCCTGGTTGGCGAGGTCCCGGCCCTGGATGGCGACGCGGCCGGCGCGCGCGGGCAGCATGCCCATCAGCGTGCGCACGGTGGTGGTCTTGCCCATGCCGTTGCGGCCGATCAGCGACACGACCTCGCCCTGCCCGGCCTCGAACGACAGGCCGAACAGCACCTCGCTCGATCCGTATCCCGCCCGGATGCCGTCCACGCTCAGCATGCCGTGTCTCCCAGATAGGCGCTGCGCACCTCGGGATGCTGGCGCACCTCGTCGCAGCTGCCGGTGAATATGAGCTTGCCGTAGACCAGCACGCTGATGCGGTCGGCCAGCGCGAACACCGCGTCCATGTCGTGCTCCACCAACAGGATGCCGTAGCGTTCGCGCATGCCGGCCAGGAGCCGCGTCATCCGCGCCGATTCCTCCGGCCCCATGCCGGCCATGGGCTCGTCCAGCAGCAGCAGGCGCGGCTCGCGCGCCAGCGCCACCGCCAGTTCCAGCTGGCGCCGCTCGCCATGGGCCATGTCGGCCGCCGGCACGTCGGCACGGTCGGCCAGCCCCACGCGCTCCAGCCACGATTGCGCGCGCCCGGCCAGCTTCGCGTCGCGCCGGGGATCGGACCAGATCGAGAAGATCGTGCGCGGGCCCACCGTCAGCGACAGCATGACGTTCTCGATGGCGGTGTACTCCAGGCACAGCTGGGTGATCTGGAACGACCGCCCCAGGCCGCGCCGCGCCCGCTCGTAGGCCGGCATCGCCGTCACGTCGCACCCGGCAAGGTGGATCTGGCCCGCATCGGGCCGGATCTCGCCGCAGATCTGCGTGATCAGCGTGGACTTGCCCGCGCCGTTGGGACCGATCAGCGCATGGATCTCGCCCGCCCGCACGGTCAGGTCCACGTCCTGCGTGGCCGCCACCGCGCCGAAGGACTTGCGCAGGCCCCGCACGTCCAGCAACACTTCTTCCATGACCGCGCTATCCATGGCGCTTCCCCAGCCAGTGGCCGAAGAGCCCGTGCTTGCCGGCCAGCACCACCAGCACCAGGATGGGACCCATGATGAACATCCAGTGCTCGGTCCAGGCCGACAAGGCCTGCTCCAGGCCCAGGAACACGGCGGCGCCGGCGATCGGCCCCAGCAGGGTGCCCACGCCGCCCAGGATGACGATGGCCATCAGTTCGCCCGACTTGGTCCACGCCGCCATGTCGGGCGTGACCAGCTCCGCGTAGTTGGCCCACAGGATGCCGGCCATGCCGGTGCCCACCGCCGAGATCACGAAGGCGCTGAGCCGGTACGGCATGGGCGCCACGCCCAGGTTGACCGCGCGCCGCTCGCTCTGGCGCAGCGCCTGCAGCACCATGCCGTAGCGCGAGTTGACCAGCTTCACGCAGAAGAGGGTCCATAGCGCCAGCACCGCCAGGCTGACGTAATAGAAGCTGACCGGGTCCGCCAGGTCGATGCCCGGCAACTGGCTGCGCTGCGACATCATCAGGCCGTCGTCGCCGCCGTACACCTGCAGCGACACCAGGATGAAGTACACCATCTGGCCGAAGGCCAGGGTGATCATGATGAACTGCACCCCGCTGGTGCGCAGCGCCAGGTAGCCCACGCCCCAGCCCAGCAGCGCGCAGCAAGCCAGCGCGATGGGCCAGACGACCAGCGCCTGCGTGCTGCCGGCCCAGCCGAACAGCGGCCCGGCCTCGACCGCATGGAAGGTGACGATGGCCACCACGTAGCCGCCCAGCCCGAAGAACATGGCGTGGCCGAAGCTGATCAGTGCGCCGTAGCCCAGCACCAGGTCCAGGCTGACCGCCGCCAGCCCGTAGATGACGAAACGCGTCATCGCGTTGATCAGGTAGGGCGTGTCGGTGGCGTGCGAAGCCACCGGCACGAGGGCCAGCAGCAACAGGCCCACCCAGCCGAACACGGCCCGGCGGTTCCATTGCGTGAACAAGCCCGCCGCGCCGCGCCCGGGTACCGCGATTCCACTCATCCGGTTCATCCCAGGAGTCCCTTCGGTCGGAAGATCAGCACCAATGCCATCAGTACGTAGACGCTGGCCGATACCAGCCCGGCCGCCAGCATGTCGGCCACCTCGGGCGACAGCATCGCCCCCAGCAGCTGCGGGAAATAGGCGCGGCCCAGGCTGTCGACCATGCCGACCAGCAGCGCGCCGGCCATCGCCCCGCGCACCGAGCCCACGCCGCCGATCACGATGACCACGAAGGTCGTGATCAGCACGCGCTCGCCCATGCCGATCTCCACCGCCAGCAGCGGCGCCGCCATCACTCCGGCCAGGCCGCACAGCAGCGCGCCCAGGCCGAACACCACGCTGTAGAGCTTCTGGATGTCGATGCCCAGCGCGTCCACCATCTCGCGGTCGTCGGCACCGGCGCGCACCAGCATGCCCACGCGCGTCCGGTTGATCAGGAACCACAGCCCCAGCGCCACCAGCGCGCCCACCACGATGAAGGCCAGGCGCATCAGCGGATACTGGAAGCCCGGCGCGAGCGGCACCGTGCCCTGCAGGAAATCCGGGATCTCGACCATGGGCGGCTGGCGCCCGAAGATCATGCTGACCGCCTCGTTGGTGAACAGGATCAGCCCGAAGGTGGCCAGCACCTGGTACAGGTGGTCGCGCTTGTACAGGCGCCGGATCACCGTGAACTCCACCAGCAATCCGTACAGCGCGGCGCCGGCCAGGCCCGCCACCGCGCCGGCGGCGAAGGAGTTGGTATGGGCCAGCGCGAACGCACCGCAATAGGCGCCGACCATGTAGAACGACCCGTGGGTCAGGTTGATGACCCCCATGATGCCGAAGATCAGGGTCAGGCCCGACGCCAGCATGAAGAGCATGGCGCCGAATTGCAGGCCGTTCAGCAGCTGTTCGAATAGCAGCGCCATGTCAGCCTTTGCACTGGCCCACGTAGGCGTCGCGCCCGTCGCTGACCACCTTGCGCACGATCTTGGGCGCGAACCCGTTGCCGCTGCGCTCGATCCGCATCAGGTAATAGTCCTGGACGGGATGCCGGTTGGTGTCGAAGCGGAACTTGCCCCGCAGCGTCTGGAAGTCGGCCTTGGCCAGCGCGGCACGGAAGGCATCGCCCTTGGACAGGTCGCCGTTCACGGCCTTCAGGGCCGAGGCGATCAAGAGCGCGGTGTCATAGGCCTGCATGCCGTAGTCGGTCGGCTTGCGGCCGTAGGCCTCGGTGAAGGCCTTCACGAAGGCGCTGCTTTGCGGGTTGTCCATTTCCGTGGTCCACATGCCGACCGTGTAGAGGCCCTCGGCCGACGCCCCCGAAGCGGCCAGCATCCGCCCATCCATCGAGAAGGACGGCATCAGCATGGGAACGGTCTTGGTCAACCCCGCGTTCGCATACTGCTTGGCGAAGTTGATGCCCGCGCCGCCCGGATGGAACTGGTAGATCGCGTCGGGCGCCAGCGAACGCACGCGCGCCATTTCCACCGAAAAGTCCGACTGGTCGAGCTTGGTGTAGATCTCGGCCAGCACCTCGCCCTTGTACGTGCGCTTGAAACCGGCCAACGCATCGCGGCCCGCCTGGTAGTTCGGCGCCAGCAGCACCACGCGCTTGTAGCCCAGCTCGTTGGCGGCCGCGCCGCCGGCCGAGTGGTAGGCATCGTTCTGGAAAGAAGCGACGAAGTAGTTCTTGTCGCACTTCTCGCCGGCGAACGTCGAGGGCCCCGCGTTCAGGCTCACGTAGTAGGCGCCATCGCGCAGCACGCTAGGCGCCACCGCCGCCAGCACGTTCGAGAAGTTCACGCCGGTATACAGCTTGATGCCCGATTGCAGCATGCGGTCCACGGCCTGCTTGGCGTTCGCGGGCTTCAGGGCATCGTCCTCGACCACCAGCTCGACCGGCACGCCGCCCAGCTTGCCGCCGCCCTGCTTGATCGCCAGGCTGAAGCCGTCGCGCTCGTCCTCGCCGATGTAGCCGGCGGGCGTCGACAGGGTGGTGATGAAGCCGATCTTGACCGGCGTCTGGGCTTGCGCCGCGCCGGCGCCCGCGAAAAGGAGCGCGCACAGTCCGCCCCGGATCATGTTCCTGACCATTGTTGTTCCCTATGGATGTACTGCAACAGCTGGAATGGACCCGCGCGGACGCGGGGGTTTGGACTCTAGACGGCCACCACCGGATGGCGCAGCGTGCCGATCTTCTCGACATGGGCCTCGACCACGTCGCCCGGCCACAGCCATTCCTGCGGCGTGCGGCCGGCTCCCACGCCCTCGGGCGTGCCGGAGGCGATGATGTCGCCCGCTTCCATGGTCATGGCCGCGCTGATGTCGGCGATCAGGTGCGGCACCTTGAACAGCATGTGGCGCGTGTTGGAGCTTTGCTTGGTCACGCCGTTGACGGTCAGGGACAGGTCCAGCACGTGCGGATCGGGGATCTCGTCGGCCGTGACGATGCAGGGGCCGAACGGGCCGTAGGTGTCCTGGCCCTTGGAGTAGATCCACTGGCCGGCGCGGCGGCAGTCGCGCGCGCTGACGTCGATCATCACGCTGTAGCCGAACACGTAGTCCAGCGCATCGGCCTCGGCCACGCGGTGCGTGCGGCGGCCCATGACCACGGCCAGCTCCACTTCCCAGTCCAGCTGCTGGGTGATCTTCGCGTTGTGCTCGATGGCTTCGCCGGGGCCGATCACGCTGGTGGGCGGCTTCGAGAAGATCACGGGCTTGGTGGGCAGGTCCTTGGAGGTATCCAGCGTGCGGCTGGATTCTTCCACGTGCTCGACGTAGTTCAGGCCGATGCCGAAGATGTTCTTGCGCGGACGCGGGATGGGCGCCAGCAGGCGCGCGTTCCCGGCCGGGATCGCCGTGCCCACCGGCCACTTGCCTTCGTGGGCCTTCAGCAGCTCGGTGGCCGACCGCACCGCGTCCGGACCGAGGTCGATGAAGGCCAGCATGTCGTCGGGCAGCGGCACACCGGCCACGGCCCCCAGGCGGGCCAGGTCCACCACGCGGTCGCCCACCACCGCCCCCAGGCGGGCTTGCTCGGCGGTGGTGGTGCGGTAGGTCACAAGACGCATTTCTGTTCTCCGTAAGGTCGCGCGAGGCGACAAGAATCCCGCCGCGGGCCGGACCCGCGGTGTATGACAAGCATCGAATCAGGGGTGGACTAGCCGATCAGCGGTTGGTGGCCATCGTTTTCCGCCAGCGCTTCCTCGCGGTAAAGCTTGAGCGCATGCATGACCGGCAGGTCGTTGAAGCAGAACAGGCAGGCGTCGTCGCGGTCGGACGCGTTGGCATGTTCGTGGAAGGCCCAGGACGGCACGCAGAAGATGTCGCGCTCCTGCCAGTCGTAGCGGCGGCCGTTGATGATGGAATAGCCCTTGCCCTTGGCCACCTGGTAGAGGAAGCTGCCCGTATGCCGGTGGGCCTTGGTCTTTTCGCCGGGGCGCAGCATCTGCATGCTGGCGCCCATGGTCGCCATGACCGGGCCGCCGGTGGCGGGGTTGGTGTAGTTCATCAGCACGCCGTCGTACGGGCTGCCGTCGGTGGTCGCGGCGTAGCGCCGCAGGGCTTCGTAGGTGGGTTCCCACTCGTACTTGAACAGCGGCGAATACGGCTTGTTCCAGGTCTCGCCATGGGGCCGCAGCGCCACCCCGCCCCAGGCCGCGGTGGAATCGTCCACCGGGTGGGTCACGGCCTGGTTCAGGTCCGGATGCACCGCGTAGAAGCCCGCTTCCAGCGCGTTGACCAGCGGAATGTCCAGGCCGTCCTGCCAGATGCAGGGCGTGCCGTCCCCGCTCACGCCATGTTCGTGCCAGGTGCCGTTGGGCGTCAGCACGAAGTCGTTCGCGCCCAGCGTCATCTTGTGGCCGTCGACGATGGTGTAGGCGCCGCTGCCCTCCATGATGAAGCGCAGCGCGCTGGAGGAATGGCAGTGGGCCGAGGCGACCTCGCCGGGATGCATGACCTGCAGCCCCGAGTACAGCCAGCCCACCGCCGCCGACACCTCGCGCCGGCCGGGGTTGTTCAGGTAGACGACCCGGCGGCCGGCCTGCTCCGGCGTGACCAGGTCCACCGAGCGCAGCACGTGCTCGCGCAGGTCGCGGTAGCGCCAGACCACCGGCACCGAGTCCGACTTGGGCTGCCAGGGCTCGATCTTGTTGGCGACGGTCCAGAGCGCGCCGGTCTCGTGCCTGGCCAGTTCCTCGTAGTACGCCACCAGCTCCGGGGTGTCGCCCACATTGGCCCTGCCGATCACCTCTTCCCGATACGCATCGTGTCGCGCCATGCCGGACTCCATTTTTTATAAAAGATTTTATCTTTTCGAAATAATAGATCGCGATCCGCCGCCGCCACAACCAGACCCTACCTATCGTTTACCCGGAAACAAACCCCCTATCCGCAAAATGTCCAGTGCCGGACAGGCGTGGCCCGATTCGGATTGCCGCCCCCATGGCGCATCTCTACATTGCGCTGACGAAACCGCGGACGCCCCATGCGACAGCCCAACATCCTGCTCATCATGACGGACCAGCACCGGGCCGACCACCTCGGGTGCTACGGCAACCGGCAGGTCCGCACGCCCCACATCGACGGCATCGCCGCGAAGGGAACGCTGTTCGACCGCTTCTACGTCGCCTCGCCGATCTGCATGCCCAACCGCAGCACGCTGATGACCGGCCGCATGCCGTCGCTGCACGGCGTCCGACATAACGGCATCCCGCTGCGCCTGGACGACACGACCTTCGCCACCCTGCTGGGCGCGCGCGGCTACCGCACCGCGCTGATCGGCAAGAGCCATCTGCAGAACATGCAGGACATCCCGCCGCTGGTCCAGCGCGCGCCGCACGAGGGCCGGACCGTGGTCGAGGCCCATCCCGACGCCACCGGCGACCGCCGCGACGGCGCGGCCTACGAACAGGAACTCGCCAGCCGCTGGCGGGACCCGGCGCATCGCATCCGGCTGCCCTACTACGGCTTCGATCACGTCGAGCTGTGCATGGAGCACGGCGACGAGGCCTTCGGCGACTACCAGCGCTGGCTGGCGCAGCGCCTGCCCGGTGCCGAAAGCCTGCGCGGCCGCCGGCACGCCCAGGCCGACGACCGCTACGTCACTCCCCAGGCCTGGCGCACGCGCCTGCCCGAAGCGTGCTACCCCAGCCGCTACATCGCCGAGCGCGGCGCCGCCTATCTGGAAGCGCACGCGGCGCGCGGCGCGGCGCAGCCCTTCTTCCTGAAATGTTCGTTCCCGGACCCGCACCATCCCTTCACGCCGCCCGGCCGGTACTGGGATATGTACGACCCCCGGGACATCGCCGTTCCGCCCACCTGTGCCCCGCCGGCGGCCGACGCGCCGCCTCATCTGCGCTGGCTGCACGACGAGCGCGCCGCCGGCCGGGCGAACCTGGACACGCCGCGCGTGGTGGCCGTCACACCGCGCGAGGCGCGGGAAGCCATCGCGCTGAGCTACGGCATGATCACGCTGGTGGACGACTGCATCGGCCAGATCCTGCAAGCGCTGGAAGCCACCGGGCAGGCCGGCGACACCATCGTGGTCTTCACCAGCGACCACGGCGATTTCATGGGCGACCACGGCCTGCTGTTCAAGGGCCCGCTGCATTACCAGGGGCTGGTGCGCGTGCCCTTCATCTGGGCCGACCCGCGCGTCCCGGGAGGACGGCGCAGCGCCGCCCTGCACGGCACGCTGGACCTGGCGCAGACCCTGCTGCACCGCACCGACACGGCGCCCTACCACGACATCCAGGGCATCAGCCTGCTGCCCGCGCTGGACGACCCCGGCTGGCAAGGACACGACGCCGTCCTGATCGAGGACGAGATCCAGCGCGTGTTCGGCGGCTTCGACAGCCCGGTCCGGCTGCGCACGCTGATCACCCGCCGGTGGCGGCTGAGCGTCTACCTGGGCGCCGAGTGGGGAGAGCTGTACGACCTCGAGAACGATCCGCACGAACGCGTGAACCTGTGGCACGACCCGCGCCACGCGGATACCCGCGCGGGCTTGATGGAAGCCCTCGTCCGGAAAATGATGGCCCTGGCCAGCCGTTCCCCCCTGCCCACCCGCATCGCGTAGACCGCCCCGCCGGATGGCGGGCGGCCCCGACAACCCCGTAGGAACCTCACACGGAGATTCACCATGGTCTGGCCCCTTACCTTCCCCCGGCTGGGACGCCTCCTGCTCTGGACATCGATCGGCGCCTTCGCGCTGGCCGCCAACGGCAGCCGCGCCCAGGGATGGCCCACCGGCCCCGTCAGCATCATCGTGCCCTCATCCCCCGGCAGCGGCCCCGACGTGCTCGCGCGCAGCCTGGGCGAGCGGCTGGCCGCGGCCACGCAATCGACCGTCATCGTCGAGAACAAGCCCGGCGCCAACGGCGTGATCGGCACCGCCGCCGTGGCCAACGCGCCGCCCAACGGCGCCGCGCTGCTGCTTTACGATCGCCTGACCCTGACGGTCAACCCCGCGCTGCTGGCCAAGCTTCCCTACAACCCCAGGGATCTCGTCGGCGTCACCGACGTCGCCAGCGTCGACCTGGTATTCGTCTGCCGCGCGAACGCGCCCTACAAGACCTGGGACGAGATGCTGGCGTTCGCCCGTGGCAAGGCCGGCGCGCTGACGGTGGGCACGGCGGGCATCGGCAGCGTGCATCACCTCAGCCTGGAACTGATCAAGCGGCACTACGGCATCGGCATGGTCGACGTCCCCTACCGGGGCATCGCGCCGGCCGTGGCCGGCCTGCTGGGAGGCGAACTCGGCTGTGTCATCACCGGCCAGGAAACCGTGCTCGAGCACATCCGTTCGGGCAGGCTGCGGGCGCTGGCCATCGGCGCCGCGCAGCGATCGCCGCTGCTGCCCGACGTTCCCACCCTGCGCGAAGTGGGTGCGCCGGACGATCTCCTGATCCCCACCCACTTCACCCTGTTCGTCCATGCCGCCACGCCCCGGAGCACGGTGGACCGCATGCAGGAGAAAGTAGCCGAGGCCCTGCGCAACCGCGCGCTCATCGACCGCTTCGCCGAACGCGGGCTGATCGTGGCGCCCAGCAACCCGGACAAGGTCGCTCAGGCCATGGCCCGGGAGCAGGAGCGCTTCACGAAACTGATACGCGACGCCGGCATCAAGATGGAGTAGGCTCGAAGGCGATCGGCGCGGCGCCGGCGCAAGGGAGCAAGACATGGCAGGCGGATTTCTCGCCCACTCGGAAAACGTGCTCAAGAACCACGTCCTGCTGTCCTCGTCGGACCTGGACGAGGTCCGCTCGGGCGTGGCCGGCGTGCTGAACGAACACCGGCTGACCCCGCGCGCCAGCCACCTGGACGCGCGCCTGTACGGCGCCGTCACGGCCGGCCTGCAGATGTGCCTGCTGGAATACGGCGGCGCCGTGGCGGTGGAAACCGCGCCGTCGCGCGACTTCCTGCTGGTCCAGTCCGCGCTGCGCGGCGAAGTAAGCGTCCGGTGCCGGGAAGGGCAATGGTCCCTGCGGCCGGGCGACACTCTGATCATGCCCTCGAACGTTTCCCTGGAGCTGGAGTGGGGAACTGCGACCACGCAGTTGCTGATCAAGATTCCCAAGGCGCTGCTGTACGAGGTGTATGAACATCTGACCGGCAGGCCGGTCGACGATCCGATCGACTTCGCCCGCGAGATCCCCCTGGACACCGCGCCCGCCCAGGGGCTGCGCACGCTGATCGAGTATTTCTGTTCCCACCTGGCCGCGCCGGGCGGCCCGATGGGGCTGAAGATCGCACAGCAGGCCCTGGTCGGGCACCTGCTGAACTCGCAGGTCCAGGGCTTGCGCGACCGGCCGGCGCCGGATGCCCGCCGGGTATTGCCGCGCTGCGTGCGGCGCGCCCAGGAATTCATGGAATCCTGCGTACAGGACGCCGTCTCCCTGCAGGACATCGCCAACCATGCCGGGGTCAGCGTACGCACGCTTTCCCGGGCTTACCAGGACCAGCACGGCGTCAGCCCCATGGCCGCGCTGCGCGCCATGCGCCTGCAAAGGATCCGCGACGAACTCAAGGGCGGCAGGGCGGACAGCGTGTCGGAAGTGGCGTATCGCTGGGGCTATCCGCACCTGGGTCGCTTCGCCGCGGCCTATCGGGAACGTTACGGCGAATCCCCCAACGAGACCTTGCGCCGGCAGGCGCGCGGGCAACCCTGAGCGGGCCGCCCCGGCCCTCACTCCGCCTGGCGCGCGGCCTGGAACCAATAGGCGGGGGACCGCCCCTGGTCGGGGCCCAGCACCGCGTAGCCGCCGTCCACCGGCAGGTCGGCGCCGGTCACGAAGCCCGCCGCGCCGGAGCACAGGAACAGCACGGCCGCGGCCACGTCCTCGATGTTCCCCACCCGCGCCAGCGGGTGGAAGGTGGACGCGACGCGATCGGCCAGCTCGCGGTCTCCGGCCACCTGGGCAACCAGGGCCTCGGACCACGTCCATGCGGGCGTCACGGCGTTCACGCGTATGCCCTCCGGCGCCAGGTTCACCGCCATGCTGCGGGTCACCTGCAGGATGGCGGCCTTGCACGCGGGATACAGCAGCCGGCCCAGTTGGCCGACCTTGCCCGCGACGCTGGACAGGTTCACGACGGCCGGATGCTCGGCCCGGCGCAGCAAGGGCACCGCGTGCCCGACCAGCAGCGCCCCGCTGACCACGTTCACGTTCAGCGAACGCAGCCATTGCTCCCGGGTCGAGGCCAGCCCCGCGTCGTCGTAGATGCAGGCGTTGTTGACCAGGCAGTCGAGCCGGCCGAACTCGCGATCCAGGCTCTCCACCAGCCGGACCAGATCGCCATCCTCGGCCAGGTTCGTGTGGACGAAGCCGGCCGCCTGGCCGGACCTGGCCTGCGTGCGCAGCCGGGTGGCCAGCGCCTCGCCGGCCCGGGCGTCGATGTCGGCCACCACCACCGACGCGCCGGCCCGCAGGAACGCCCCGGCGATACCAGCCCCCAGGCTTCTTGCGCCGCCCGTCACCAGGGCGACCTTGCCATGCAGGTCGTTCATCGCGCCTTCCTCCTTCATGCTTCGGCCAGCTTCTGGATCTCGTCCAGCCGGCACACCTCGGCCAGCAGCCGCAGGTTGTGCAGCGCGGCCGCGTGCACCGCCTGGCTGGCCGCGCCGCAAGCGTCCTCGACCACGGCCGACTGCCAGCCCAGGTCGGTCGCGTGCCGGACGGTGTGCTCCACCACCGAGTTGGTCGCCACCCCGCCCACGAGCAGCAGCGAGGGCCGCATCGCATCGAGCATCGGCTCCAGGCCGGAGCGGAAGAATGCATTGATGCGGTTGTGCGTCACCACCGGTTCGCCCGGCATGGGCGCGAGCTCCTCCAGGAATTCCGCGCCCCAGCTCCCGTCGGCCATGACCGCCTGCGCCACCACCGTCCTGAAGATGGCGCAGTTCTGCGTCACGTCGGAAAAATCCGGGCGATAGGCGATGCGCACGTGCACCACCGGCCACCGCCTCCGGCGCCCCAGCGCCAGCAGGCCGCGCGCGCCGCGCACCACGGCCGGCTGCGCGGCGCCGTCGCCGGCCACGCCGAAGGCGAACCTGCCATCCGGGTGCAGGACCTCGTTCTGGTAGTGCAGCGCCAGGACGACGGGGCGCGAGAAATCGAGAGACGTCACAGGAACACCTGGAGGTTCTCGTGGATCGCGTCGCAGTTGACCAGGTCCACCCGTTTCATCTCGATCCGGAACGACCCGGCCGCGGCGGGATCCTCGCGCAGCGTATGCGTATAGCTGCCGCCGAACGCGCGCGGGTTGTCGGCCCGCCATTCAAGCATCTGGAACGACGAGCGGACCACGATCGTCCCGGGGCCCGGGTCGGTAACCGATACGTTGCCTATCGTCCTCGCCCCATGCGTCGGCGGCTGCTGCGACCAGTTCCGGTGGTTGGCCAGCCGGCGCGCGCGCACGCTGCGCAGCAGCGCGTCCTCGTGGAACAGCGAAACCTGGGTCCGGGCGTCCTGCTGGCCGCGCATGCGCGGGACCCAGTACATGCCCGTGGGGGTGAACAGCCGCAGCCACTCGTCCCAGGCATTGGCGTCGAGCAGCCGCGCCTCCAGGAACAGGAACTGCTCGACCCGATGCTTGAGCCGGATCGCCTCGTCCATTTCCACCGCGCCGATCCCGTTCATGCCGCCTCCCCGCATCCTGTCCCGCCCTCGGTCATCAAGGCCTTCCAGGCCGCGAACTGGTTGCGTATGGGCAGCTCGCTCGTGCCGTTGACCGCGACCTTCCCGCCCGGGATGTCCCGGTCGGTACCGCAGTAGCGGTGCATGCTGACCCAGTCCCCGCCGTCGAGCCGGTTGCCTTTCTGCACCCGGGTGTACAGCTCCACGTCGTCGGGCATCACGTTGGACGACGGGGAGTTGATGGTATTGGCGTAGGTGACGGCGCGTTCGAACACGGCCTCGGGCGCCCCCTTGAGCCGGAAGGTAATGATCTCGACCATGGTGCGATCGACCGCGACGGGCCGGATGACGCGGAACTGCTGGAACACCGTATGGGGCGACCCGCTGCCGTAGATGATGGTGTTGTGCAGGTTCATGCCCAGTATTTCCCGGGCCCGCGCCTCGCCCACCGCGGCGGCCAGGCTTTCGTGGTGGGCGCGGCTGGTCGGATCCCGGTCCGTGCCGCCGGGATCGAAGATCCCTTCCATGTAGCCGTGCCCATGGTCGAAGGCGTGCACCGCGAGTTTTTCCCAGAACTGATAGGGCTCGCCGTTGCCCGCCATGATGTGCAGCACGAACGGCATGTCCTGGCCGGCCATCGAAGCCTCGTACTCGTCCCGGGCCGCGACGACGGAAGACTCGTGCGTGACGGCGGCATGCATGGTGTCGTGCAGATTCTCGTAGAAGATCTTCCAGTTGGAGTTCTGCCAGACGCGGAACACGCCGCCGGCCACCTCCACCTCGCCCACGGGGGAACGATCGCACAGGTTGTCGATCGCTGCCTTGGCGCCGCCCAGGAAATCCACCAGGTCATCGCCGCCCTCGGACAGGCTGGCGAAGACGAAGCCCCGATAGCTGGCCACGCGGGCAACGCGCCGCAGCCAGAACGCCTCGTCGGCGGGATCGAAGGCCGTGCCTTCGTAGCCGGCCCGCAGCGGCGCCGACAGCATCGGGCCGTGGAGCCGGAACGTCCAGGCGTGGTAGGGGCAGCGAAAGTGCCGGTCCACGTGCCCGTCTCCTGGCGGCACGATCTGCGCCCCCTTGTGCGGACAGCGGTTGTACAGCACATGGGGTTTGCCGTCCGCCGCCCGGACCAGGATCACGTCCTGCCTGCCGATGCGGCTCGTCACGTAGTCGCCGGTTTGCGGGATCTGGCTTTCGTGCCCGACGTAGACCCACACGCGGCCGTAGATGCGCTCCATCTCCAGGTCGAATATGCCGGGGTCCACGTAGACCGCGCGGTGCACCTTGTCCGGCTTCACCATGTCCGCCAATTGTTCGTTCGTGTACAACACAACCTCCTTACGCAAGGATCCCTGTCAGTCCATCCCTTCGCTACGCGCCCAGGACCGCATCAGGACGTTCGACGGCAGGCTTTCATCCAGCAGCTTCGCCGCCGTTTCCCGGCCCGCCACGGGCAGGCCCGCGGGATCCAGCACGCCGATCTGCACCAGCACCGACGCCTGGTCCCAGTAGATGTGTTCGTGGCAGAGCTTGTCGCCGCGGAACTTGACGACCGCGACCAGCGGGATCTCCACACGGCGGCCGGTGGGCGCGATCCCGGGCAGCATCCATTCGATCTCTTCGTCGTGGGTGAAGCAGAACAGCTGCTCGTCCACGATCTGGGTCGCTCCCACGGTGCGCGAGATGGGAATGAGCCGGGTGTCCCGGGGCGTGGACGGGATGAAATGGTGCTTGTAGAAGCGGTAGAGCTGACGGGCGCCGACGCCGCCGGTCAGGGTGGGGATATGGTTGACGTAGGGCTCGGCCACCATGGTGCGCATGGTTTCGGCCGCGTCGCGCACGTCGAACTCCAGCTCGGTGTGGCGATCCCACAGCGACGACAGGTCGTAGCGGGGCCCGATGTGCTCATGCAGGAAGGCGATCGTGCGCTCGTAGCTGACCAGGGCCGCGGGCTTGCGATAGAGCGCGCTGCCCTGGCGGGCGAAGGCGTGGTCGGCGTCCGGATAGCGGTGCACCCGGGCATCCGGCGATCCGGCCAGGTGCGCGGCGATGCGCGCCACGGTCTCGGGCGGACAGTAGCGGTCGGCGTCGCCGAAATGCAGCATGAGCGGCCGCGCCGGCGGATGGTCCAGGTGCGCCTCGATGCCCACGCCGTAGAAACCCGCGGCGCAGTCGACCAGCGCCCCGGCGGCGGCCAGATAGGCCAGCCGCCCGCCCAGGCAGTAGCCCACCGCCGCCACCTGCCCCGTCGTGGCGGGCGATTCCCGCAGTATCCGCGCGGCCAGCGCGACGTCGGCCAGGCCGACGCCCACGTCGAATCGTTCCAGCAGCGCGAAAGCCTGGGCGTGGTCCTCTTCGCCGTAGCCCAGGTCGACTCCCGGCCGGATCTGCGAGAACAGGTCCGGAACCAGCACCACGTATCCCTCTTCGGCATAGCGCTCGGCCAGCTTGCGCATCGTCTCGTTGATGCCGAAGATCTCATGGCACAGCACCAGCCCGGGGCCGTGGCCGGAGGCCGGCATCGCGCAATACCCCGACGTCGCCGATCCGTCCTGGCGGGTCATGGGAATCGTGGTCTGGTGCTTCATGGGGCCGCCTCGCTTGATGCCGATGCCGAACTATAGGCAGCGGCCCCCGGGCCGGTCTCGCCGCTTCAGGCCACGGATATCCGAAGCTCGCCACGATCTGAAGCGGCCCCCCTTCAATAATTGTTGTTGTAGTTGTTCGTCGGGTTGTAGCTGAACGTCCACCCGTCCTTCCCGGCGACGCGGAAGGACCACGTCATGCCGTCCCGGCCGGTGACCAGCCCGCCGGCTCCAGGCGGCGTTGCCGTGATGGGCCACACCAGCTGGAACTCCACGCTTTCGCCGCGGCGGATGACCTGGTTATCGGCCAGGCCCACGAACTTCGGCGTCTCGGTGCCCCCGGCGTCGACCGCCCGCAGGTCGGCGATGGCGTAGTCGCCCCCATAGGCCGTCAACCGGAAGGTCTTGACCACCAGGTCGCCGCGGAAGCTGTCCAGCCCCAATGCGCCCGGCAAGGTGGGGCCGAAGCCGTCGAACGGGAAGAGCCG
The DNA here is from genome assembly GCF_003854895.1 of Pigmentiphaga sp. H8. Classification (NCBI taxonomy): domain Bacteria; kingdom Pseudomonadati; phylum Pseudomonadota; class Betaproteobacteria; order Burkholderiales; family Alcaligenaceae; genus Pigmentiphaga; species Pigmentiphaga sp. H8. The sequence goes on from NZ_CP033966.1 coordinate 5,703,162, forward strand.
CTGGAAGGCCTTGGCGTCCGCGTCCTGCCTGTTGACCAGCATCTGGTCGTCGTTGGACCACTGGTGGTGCGTGCGCAGGTCTTCCAGCAGCAGGCTGGGGTAGTTCGCGCGGGCGGCCGCGTACAGGTCCAGGGTGTACGGACCGGCGATGTCGATGCCGTCGCTGATGGCCAACTGCACCTGATACTTGCCGGCCGTCATCGGCGCCAGCCCCAGGCGGTTGCACGACCATTGCCGCAGGGCCAGCCCCGCATTCATCCAGTCCTCGAACGCGATCACCGAAGCGCCGGGATAATTGCCGGCGTTGGCGGCGCAGAAGTAATTCGCCAGCGGCATGGCGAAACGCGCATCGGCGGGCAACTGCGGCAGCGTCCACAGGTAGGTGATCGCATCGCCGTCCGGATCATAGCCGTTGGGCTCGAGCAGGAATGAATTCCATTGCATGAACTCGCCCGCGCTCCACGGGTTGGCGGCCATGAACTCGCCCAGCACCATCGGCTGCTCCGCGCTGTAGTTCGCCGTCGCCAGGATCGCGCTGTTGGCGTTGCCCAGGAACTCCTTGGCTACCAGGCGCGCGATCGGGGGCTGGTTCCGCGTCCGCGCCACCACCGTGAGCTCGACCGGGTTGACCGAAATGCCGTCCGAGCTGGGAAAGCCGTGTTCGTCGGTCACCAGCAGGCTGAACAGATAGGGTCCGGCCTTGTCGGCCACGAAGCTGGCGTTGACCGCATTGGCGTTGCCCAGCGTCGCCGCGCTGCCGTCGGGGCGATCGAGCAGGGTCCACTGGTAGGCCAGGCGGTTGCCGTCCGGATCGGTGCTGTCCTCGCCGGTCAGCGTGACGGTGCCGCCCACGCCCACCGAGTTGCCCGCGCCCGCCACCTTGGCGATGGCGCGCGGCGGGCGGTTGGCGCCATTGACGACGGTATAGGCCTGGGTGACCGCGTCGCTCCATGCGCCGTGCGAGTCCTGGACGCGCAATTGCACCAGGTAGTTGCCATAGTGCGTACCGACGAACGAAGTGCCTTTCCAGTTGGCGGCGCGATCGAAGCCCTCGGGCGCCGACAGCAGCGTCCACTCGCGCGCGGCGTAGGCGATCATGCCGTCGTCGGCATCGATCGAATAGGCGCCGGTCAGGCTGATGGCAGTGCCCCGCTCGGCCTCGAAGGTCTTGCCGAACGGCGCCGTGATGACGGCGATCGGCTTGGCGTTCGGCGCGCCGGCCGGCGGAGCGACCTGCACGGTAAGGGTGGCCGGGCTCAGGCTGGTCGACTGGCCGTCGAACAGGCTCAGGTTGATCCGGTAGGTGCCGGCGAAATCCGGCACGAACGAGGCCCGCACGCTCGAGACATCGTCGATCACGGCCCGCGAGCCATAGGGCCGGGACGCGAAGCGCCAGCGGTATTGCAGGGCATCGCCATCGGCGTCGGTACTGGCGCTGCCGTCCAGCGCGACGCGCGTGCCGCGCACGGCGCCGGCGATGTCGCTGCCGGCGTTCGGTACCGGCCGGGAGTTGGCCACGCCTATGGTGACCGTCGTCGTGGCAGACGCGCTGACGCGGCTGCCGTAGGACACCGTCAACACGGCGCGATAGATGCCGATCTTGTCGGCCACGAAGCGCGGCTGCGCGATCCTGGAATCGTCCAGCGCCGCCTTGCTGCCCTCGGGCTTCTCGGCCAGGGTCCATGCATAGGCGAGCCCCGCGCTGCTGCCGCCCTCGGGAGGCAGGCTGGCCGAGCCGTCGAGCTGCACGGTGGAGGCCAACAACTGGCTGATCTGGGGCGTCACCACCGCCACCGGGTCGACGCTGGTGGCGCGCAGGTCGAGCAGCGCCGGCGCGCTGCGTGCCTTGCCGTCGTCGACGACCAGGCTGATCCGGTAGGCGCCCGCCCTGTCGGGCGTGAAGACGGGCTGCGCGGCCCGCTCGTCGGACAGCATGGCGGTACTGCCGTCCGGCCGCTGGTCGATGCTCCACAGATAGGCCAGGTTGCCGCCGTTGGGCGTCGAGCTGGCCGACCCGTCCAGCATGACGGCCTGGCCTGCAGGAACGCTGGTGGCATCGGCCCGGGCCACGGCGGTGGGCCGGTCGGCCGGCGTGGCGGTGCCGCCATCGTCGCCGCCGCCACCGCCTCCGCACGAGGCCATCAGCAGCGATGCGCCGACGCCCAGCAGAAGATTGCGGAAAAGAATCATGACAAGGTTTTCCTTTTTTAAGGAACAGCGTGAAATCAAAACTGCATGGTGACGCTGAGCCGCGCGGTGCGGCCCGGCGCCGGCACCAGCCCGAGGCTGAGCGCATCGAGGTAGTAGCGGTCGGTCAGGTTGTCGATGTTGAAATCGACGCTGACCCGGTCGTTGATGCGGTAGCTCGCGAACAGGTCCCAGATCTGGTAGCCGTGCCACGGCACGACGGCGTTCAGGCCCTGCTGGGTGTCGTCGTTGAATTCCGGCACCTGGTTGCGCTTGCCCATGAACGTGCCGCGCAGGCCCATGGTCAGCCGCCGGTCCAGCAGGCGCACCCCGGCGGTGGCCGAGGCGTGCCAGTTCGGCGGAATCATGTTGTTGACGTAGCTGTTGGCGATGCCGTAGTCGGTGCAGGTGTAGCGCCGGTAGCTGCCGAAATGGCAGGTCTCGATGAAGGTGTACCGGGTGGCGCCGCCGCTGATGAAGAACGTGCCGGCGTCATACGAACCCGACAGCTCGAAGCCGTGGAAGCTCACGCTCTCGATGTTGCGCAGGCTGAAGAACTGCTTGCCCGAGCCTTCCTCCCAGGTGTTGGGAAACGTGCGCGTCAGATAGTCCCTGGTATGGTTGCGGAAGTAGGCGGCCTTCAGGCGGAACTTGTCGCTGGGCCGCCAAAGCCCGTCCTTGAGCAGGTTGATGCCGACTTCCCGGCTGGTCGCGTGCTCGGGCTTGAGGTGGATGTCCTGCGATGGAGAGACCGAGAACCCCGACGTGGTCTCGAACAGGCTGGGCATGCGCAGCGCCTCGGCATGGCGCGCATAGAACTGCAGGCCCGGTCGCGGCTCCCATAGCAGGCTTAGCTGGGGCGCGGCGCCGCTCTCCTTGCTGGTCATCATGACGGGGTCGCAGTACCCGTCGGCGCCGGGATTGACGCAGTAGGCGCTCTCGGCGTCGACGATGCGCGGTTTGTCGTCGGCCGACCGGAAACGCGTATAGCGCAGGCCGGCGTCCAGGGTAACGGTGGGCAGCACGCGCCATTGCATGTTGCCGAAGGCGCTGACCTCGCGCCGATTGCCGGAGCGGCCGCCGCTGCCGACCAGTTCGTTTCCCTGCGCCGTGCCGTTCACGGTCTCGCGTTGCAGCGACAGCCCGTACTCCAGGCGGATGCCGCCCAGGCGATCCAAGCGCATGGCGTTGCTCAGGTCCAGCCCCCAGCGCCGGTACTTTTCCGCGCCCGCGCCGAAGCCCAGGTTCAGGTCCTCGTCCGAGTAGTTCCGGTTCAGGCTCTTGGTATCGGTGTGCCAGAGATTGACCTTGACGTCGTACAGCGGATTGCCCTCGGGATTCCAGCGATGGCGGATGGCGTAGGTTCTGGCATCGACGCGGCTGCCTTCGGTCTGCCGGACCTGCCCCAGCCACAGCAGCTGCGACGGCATCATCTCGCCGTAGGTGCTGTCGTAGCGCATGAAGCTCAGCTCCGTTTCGTGGTCGCCGGGCAGATAGAAGCGGCTCTTGAGCAGATAGGATTCGCTCTCGAAGTTGGTGTTGACCACCTGCTCGCCCGCGCGAAAGCGCGTGGCCCCCTCCAGCCTGGGACGCACTTCGGTGTAGAACCCCCGGTTCAGCCGGTCGGACAGGTCCAGGCGGGGCACCGGCCCTTTCGTGCCCGCGTAGTAATTGCCCTGCTGGCGCCGCGCATAGGCGGCGACCACGTCCACCATCTCGAAGCGCTTGGCCAATGCCAGGCTGCCGGCCCAGCCACGCGGCTTGAGCATGGACGGACGGTTCATGCTTTCCTTCGGGCCGTCGGCATTGGCGAGGTCGAACGGGCCCTCGCACAGGCTGGCGATCACGCAATCGGTACGGAACACCCCGCTGGTCTGGCCGGACGCCGAACCGGTGTTGTAGCCCGCCGGCGTACCCGGTGCGGGCACCGAGCCGCTGTTGTTGCCGATCGCGGTACCGCGCAGCCGGATGCCGAAATCCTTGCCGTCGCGCACGATGTCGTCGGCCTCGATCGTGCGCATGATGACCAGGCCGCCGGTCGCTCCCGTACCCTGGGCGTTCATGGTCGGCCCCTTCTCGACGGACAGGCCGCCGATCAGGTCGGGATCGATGTAGCTGCGCGACGCCACGCCCGCGTAGCCGCGATACACCGTGGTTTCCTGGCGCGTACCGTCCACCAGTACCGGCACCCGGCCCTGGCCCTGCATGCCGCGGATGTTGACGTCCAGCCCGCCGCTGTTGCGGTTCTCGCCGACCAGCACGCCGGGCATGCCCTGGAAGATGTCGCCCACCGAGGTGCCCCGGAACCGTTCGATGTCGTCGCGCGTCAGCACGCTGCGCGATCCCGCGGTCCGGTAGGCCTCGTCCTTGGGATCGTGCTCCGCCTGGCCGATCACCTCGATCGTCGGCAACGCCCACAACGGCGCGCCGGACACGGGCCGCAGCGCGTAGACGCCGGCGCCGCGTTCGATCGCTTCGAGCCCCGTCCCCTGCAACAGCAGCTCGATGGCCTCCCGCACCGTGTAGCGTCCGTTCAATCCGGTCGACCTCAGGCTGGCGACGCTGGCCTGCTCGAACAGCACCGTGACCCCGGCGGCTTCGGCGAACTGCGCCAGCGCCGCGTCCAGCGCTCCGGCCGGCACGCGGTACTCGCGCGGCGCGGCCGCCGTGACGGCCGTGCCCGGGGCCGTCACGGACTGCGCCCAGGCTGGCCCCGACAGCAGGCCGGAGCACGCCACGGCGAATGCCAGCATGGAAGGCGCGAGGCATGCCGGATGCGGGAGGCGATAGACGGCCGGCGTCAGGGCTACGGGTACGGCGGGGCGGCGAACGGCCATCGGGGTCCTTTCTGGCGGGTCGTGAGCGACAAAATGCTCACCTCTTGTCTGGTAGGACCAGCCAGAAACGAAAACCGGACAACATCAATCGCGCGGCCCGATGGAAACCCAATACCGGGTCAGCCTTCGGATGCGGACCGGCAGGATGGTGGGCACGGCGGCCAGCGCGGCCTCGCGGTCGGCCAACTGGAACACGCCGGAAATGCGCAGGTCGGCGACCTCCGGTTCGCACCGCAGCACGCCGTGCATGTGCCTGCCCAATTCTTCGCAGAAATCGGCCAGCCGCATGCCGCTGGCGCGCAGGACGCCCCGCGACCAGTCGCCCCGGCGCGGATCCCGCGGCACGGGCGCCCGGGCGCCCTGCGCGCCGAACGAGGTTTCCTGCCCCGCCTCCAGTCTCAGCGCCGACGCATCCGGCGCGGCGGGCTGGATCATTACCGCTCCCTCGAATACGGCCACGAACGTATCGCGCGCTGCCTGCCTGACGATGAAGCGCGTACCGATGGCGCGTACCCGCCCGGCGCCGGTATCGACCACGAAAGGCCTGGGCGGCGCCTGCGGATCCGGCGCCGTCGCGATCATGATCTCGCCGCCGCGCAGGCGCAGCCGGCGCTCGGCGCCAAACACCGCGTCCACCGCCGTTGCGGTGTTCAGGTCGAGGATGCTGCCGTCCGCCAGCACCACGCGCCGCCGTTCGCCGACCGCCGTGCGATAGTCGGCGGCCCAGGCGCGCCAGGGCGTTTCGCGATAGGCCAGCCACCCCGCCGGCACGCCGGCCAGGAGCAGGGCGAGCTTCTTGAGCGCGGCGCGCCGCTGGCGGCTGGTCCGGTCCAGGACGGGCATGGCCAGGCCGGACGGCATCGCGTCGAGCTGCTGGCCCAGGCGCTGCGCCTTCTGCCAGGCCGCCTCGTTCTCGGGCCGTGCCGAGCGCCAGGCCAGGCAGGCGACATGGTCGCCCTCGCCGGCACCCGCGCCGCGCAGGCGCAGCAGCCAGCGCGCCGCCTCGCGGGCGGCGCGGCGATCGATGAGCTGGATGGAAGCAGGCCGCGCGCCAGCGCTCACGACGCGCCGCCCGGGCGCCTCATGGCGCGGCAAGAATGCATTGCTCCAGGCCGCGCAACACGTAGCGCTGCACGGTCCTGACCGAGACGCCCAGCATGCCGGCGATCGCGCCATACTCCAGGCCCTCGACCTGCGACAGCAGGAAGGCACGGCGCACCGCGGCGGGCAGCTCGCTCAGCATGGCATCGATCTGGCACAGGGTTTCGAGCAACAGGCAGCGCTCTTCCGGCGACAGCGCCAGCGCCTCGCCCATGTTGGCCAGGGCCTCCAGATACGCCTGCTCCAGGGTCTGCCGTTCGCGCAGGTTGATCACCAGCCGGCGCGCGATGGTCGCCAGGTAGGCGCGTGGCTCACGCAACTGCACCAGGTCCTGTTCATGGCCCAGCACCCGGATGAAGGTGTCCTGGGCCAGGTCATCGGCCTGCGCCGGATTGCCGAGCCGGCGGGCCAGCCAGCGCTGCAGCCATCCGTGGTGCTCGCGATAGAGCAGGTCCACGGTGAACGGGGAAATGACTTCTGACGACACGGGAAGAAGGGAACAAGAGGCGGATAACGCACCCGCCAATCAATTGATAATGAAAATCATTATCAAATTCTCCGGAGAAGGCGAGGACTTGTCAACCATGTCTTCCGGTTATGGCCCATGCGCACAACGACTTGCCGGGCCCGCGGCGGACTGCGAAAGTCCCGCCAACGACTTGCCGGGCCAACCCAAGAAGACCACGGTTCAAGCACAGGAGACATCCATGACCTTCACGTTCGGGAAACTGGCGCTGGCCGCCACGCTCGGCCTGGCCGCCATCGGCGCGCAGGCGGAAACCTGGCCGGCCCGCCCGGTGCGCATCATCGTGCCGTACAACGCCGGCACGCCGCCCGACATCAGCAGCCGCATCATCGCGCAGAAGCTGACCGTCAAGCTGGGCCAGACCTTCTACGTCGACAACAAGCCCGGCGCCTCTGGCAGCCTGGCCGCGGGCGACCTCGACCGCTATCCCGCCGACGGCTATACCGCGATGACGCTGCTCACGCCCGTGGTGGTCGGCCCCGCGCTGCTGTCCTCGTTCAACAAGGACTTCGCCCGCGACTACGCGCCCGTCGGGCAGTACGACTGGACCTACAGCGTGCTGGTCGTCACGCCGTCCCTGCCCGTGCACGACGTGAAGGGATTGATCGAGCTGCTGCGCGCCAAGCCCGATGCCTACAGCTTTCCCTCGGGCGGCTACGGCACGCCGGCGCACCTGGCGGGCGAGCTCTTCAAGCAGCGCTACGGCGTCACGGCCACCCACGTGCCCTACAACCAGTTCACGGCCGGGCTGGCCGACCTGGTGGCGGGCCGGGTGAACTTCATGTTCCTGACCAGCACGGTGGCGGCGGCGCAGATCCAGGGCGGCAAGGTCAAGGCGCTGGCCATCGCTTCGCGCGACAGCCGGCTGCCCGGCCTGCCTGACGTGCCGACCATGGAGGAACAGGGCTTCAAGGGCTTCGACGTGCGCAACTGGGACGGCTTCGTCATGCGCAAGGAAACGCCCAAGGACGCTATCGCCGGATTCACGCGGGCGCTGAACCAGATCCTGGCCGATCCCGAGACGCGCAAGGCGCTGGCCGACGCGGGCGCCGAGCCGGTCCCGAGCACCACGGCCGAGCAGTTCGGCGCGCTGATTGCCAGCGAACAGGCCCGGCTGACGGACCTGGTGCGCCAGACCGCCATCAAGATCGACTGACTGCCGAACGACCGACTTCTTCCGGATACCAGGATGCGCAACGTCCTTTTCATCATGTGCGACCAACTGCGGGCGGACTACCTGTCCTGCTACGGCAGCCCCTGGCTGCGCACGCCCAACATGGACGCCCTGGCCGCGCGCGGCGTGGTCTTCACCCAGGCCTACGTGCAGTCGGGCGTATGCGGACCGTCACGCATGTCCTTCTATACCGGCCGCTATCCGTCCTCCCACGGCGCGACCTGGAACTTCATCCCCATGCCGATGAGCGAGCTGACGGTGGGCGACTACCTGTCGCAGGCCGGCCGCGCGCTCCACCTGGCGGGCAAGACCCACTTCGAGCCGTCGGCCGAGGCGACGGCGGCCTGGCGCGGCGGCGCCGCCGATCGTTCCGCCGCCAGCCTGCTGCAAGGCGGCTTCGAGGTGGTCTGCCGGCACGAGGGCGACCTGCCCACCGGCAAGGAGGACTACCGGCGCTACCTGGAGTCGGCCGGCTACGCGGGCGACGACCCGTGGCTGCAGCACGCCAACTCCGGCCGTCATCCGGACGGCTCGGTCGCCAGCGGCTGGCAGATGCGCCACGCGCACCTGGCTGCCCACGTGGCCGAGCCGCACTCGGAAACCGCCTACGTCTCGAACGCCGCCATCGATTTCATCCGCCGGCATCGCGACGAACCCTGGTCGCTGCACCTGTCGTACATCAAGCCCCACTGGCCCTACATCGCGCCGGCGCCCTATCACGACATGTACCGCCGCGCCGAGCAGGCGCCCATCCGGCGCAATCGCGCCTCCGAAGCCAACGAGCATCCGGTGCTGGCCGCCTACCGCTCGCATGACGAATGCCGCAGCTTCGACCAGGAGGACGTGGTGCGCCACGTGCGTCCGGCCTACATGGGCCTGATCCGGCAGATCGACGACCACCTGGGCCGGGTGCTGGAAGTCCTGGAGCAGACCGGCCAGACGGACCAGACGCTGATCGTCTTCACCTCCGATCACGGCGATTTCCTGGGCGACTACGGCTTCGGCGAAAAGGAACTGTTCCACGACGTCGTCCAGCGCGTACCGCTGATCGTGGTCGATCCGTCGCCCGCCGCCGACGCCACGCGCGGCACGCGCGATGGCCGTTTCGCCGCCGCGGTGGACGTCGTTCCCACCATCCTGGACGCGCTCGGCCTGCCCGCGCAGGCCCATCGGGTGGAAGGCCGCTCGCTGCTGCCGCTGGTGCGCGGTGAAGCCGCGCACGACTGGCGCGACTGCGTCTTCAGCGAACTGGACTATGCGACGCGGCGCGCGCGCCATGTCCTGGGCCGGCCCCGCGACGCCGACTGCCGGGGCTGGATGGTGCGCACCGCCGACTGGAAGCTGGTGGCCTGGAACGGCTACCGCCCGCAGCTCTTTCACCTGGCCGAGGATCCGGACGAGTTCCACGACCTGGGCGCGGACCCCGCCTTCGAGCCGGTGCGGCAATCGATGTCGGCGCGGCTGCTGGCGCATCAGTTGACGCTCAAGCGCCGCATCGCCGTCGACCTCGACCGCATCGAGGCCATGACCGACAACCTGCCGCCCGGCATACACATCGGCCAGTGGTAAACCTCTCGCAAGGAATCCCATGCATCCGGCCGAGCAGCGCTTCGAAGTCCATATCCTCGATACAGGCGAACGCTATGCCTGCGGCGGCTCGCAGACACTGCTGGCCGGCATGGAGGCGCTCGGCCGCAAGGGCATTCCGGTCGGCTGCCGCGGCGGCGGGTGCGGCGTATGCAAGAGCCGGATCGTCCGGGGCGACTACCACGCCGCGAAGATGAGCCGCGCCTGCGTCAGCGCCGACGAGCAGGCGGCCGGCGTGGTACTGGCCTGCCGCGTCGTGCCGCGCAGCGACATCGAGATCGAAGCGCTGGACAGGATGCGGCGCTGCGTGACCCGTCATTTGACGCCGGCGGCCCGACCGCCTGTACCCCCTACCTGACAACGACAGCAAGGAGACCATCATGGCGATCACAGGAGTGATGCGGCCGGGACACGTTTGCATACGGGTTCTGGAGATCGAGCCGGCGGTACGGCATTACGTCGATACCATCGGGCTCAGGGAAGTCATGCGCGACACCGCCGCCGACGGCAGCGCGCGGGTGTTCCTGAAAGCCTGGGACGAAGCCGACCACCACAGCGTGGTGCTGCGCGAGGCCGATGAAGCCGGCATGGATTACATGGGCTGGAAAGTGGACTCGGAAGCCACGCTGGACAAACTCTCGGCCGATGTCGAAGCCAGCGGCCTGGCGACCGACATGGTTTGGATGAGGGAAGGCGAGCATCCGATGACGGGACGGCGTTTTCGCTTCACCGTTCCGACCGGACACGTGATGGAACTGTACGCGCACCGCGAGACGCCCGGGTGCGCGGTAGGCTATCTGAACCCCGATCCGTGGCCGGACGACATGCACGGCATGGGCGCACGCCGCTTCGACCACTGCCTGCTGTACGGCGACGACCTGGCCGGCACGTTCAAGCTGTTCACCGAGGTGCTGGGCTTCAACCTTACCGAGGCGGTCGTGGCCGGGCCGGACGAGCAGATGATAGGCGCCTTCCTGAGCTGCGCGACCAAGGCCCACGACGTGGCCTTCATCCAGCAGCCGGTCAAGAACAAGCTACATCACGTTTCGTTCCTGCTGGACAACTGGGGCGAAGTGCTGAAGGCGGCCGACATCATCTCCAAGCGGCGCGTATCGCTGGACATCGGGCCGACGCGCCATGGCATCACGCGCGGCGAAACGGTGTACTTCTTCGATCCGAGCGGCAACCGCAACGAGGTGTTCGCCGGCGGCTATACCTGGTACCCGGACAAACCGGTGATCAAGTGGACGGCCGAGGAGCTGGGCACGGGCATCTTCTACCACGACCGCAAGCTCAACGAGAAATTCCTGAGCGTGTTTACCTGAGTCGCGCGGGCGCGTATCCTCGCCCTCCTGACTGTATCTGGCGCCTACCCCGCGAGACGATCATGAACCTGGATTCCGCCCCCGCCGCCGCGCCGTCCGCGCTCCCGCATGACTGCCGGAACCAGGCCGGCGGCGCCCGGCCGACGCCGCGTCCGGCCTGAACATGCAGCTCCACCAGCTCCGGGCCTTCGCGGCGGTGGCCGAGGCGGGCAGCATCAGCGCCGCGGCCAAGCTGCTGGACCTGACCCAGCCCGCCATCACGCGGGCCTTGCAGCAACTGGAGCTGTCGGTGGGCGCCACGCTGCTGACGCGGTCGGCGCACGGCGTCGAGCTGACCCCCTACGGACAGGCCCTGCTGGAACACGCCCGTTTCATCGTGCGCGCGGCGGCCGACGCCCACACCCACATCCGGCAACTGGTCGGCGACCTGTCGGGCAAGCTGTCCATCGCCTCGTCGGCGGCGCCGTTCGCGCTGGTGGTGCCGCGGGCGATCGAGATCATGCGGCTGCGCTTCCCCGACGTTTACATCCATCTGCAGGAAGCCACCTACCCCACGGTCATGGACCTGTTCCGCGAGAAGGGCCTGGACTTCGCCATCGGCCCGCTGCCCGCGGGCGGCCCCGGCGAAGGCTATAGGCACGATCCGCTGTTCACACTGGACCTGGTGGTGGCGGTGCGGCATGGCCACCCCAAGGCGCGGGCGAAGTCGCTGCGGGCACTGGCCGACGTGCCCTGGCTCGTTACCGGGCCTGCCGACGGACCGGGCATGGTCATCGAGCGGTCCTTCGTCGACGCCGGCCTGCCGCCGCCCCAGTGCGTCATGCATTGCGAATCCGTGGGCGGCGCCATCCAGATCATCGAGCACGGCAACATCGCCAGCTTCGTGCCGCGCTACCTGGCCGAGGAAGCGCAGGCCGGGGGCATGCTGGCCATCGTGCCGGTGGCCGAGACCCTGCCGTCGCTGACGATTTCCGCGTTCATGCCGGTGCAGAAGATCCTGAGCCCGGCGGGGCAGGCGCTGTATTCGGCCATCCACAGCATCAGCCGCAGCCTGCGGCCCCAGGGCGCCTGATCCTCCCCGTTGTTTCCGTTCAGGAAATAACAAGTTTGCGCCCGGCGGGGTGTCCAAACCGGCCGTCGATGCCTACCATTTCGCCATCGATCAGCCAGACAGGACTCAAGATGACGGATATCGTCCCCACCGGAAAGATACTCGGGGCCACGGTGCGCGGCCTGGACCTTTCCCGGCCGCTTTCGGAGCAGGATTTCGCCACGCTGCTGGCGGCGCTGGGCACGCACGGCGTCCTGCGCTTTCCGGCGCAATCGATCACGCCGGCGCAGCTGCGGGATTTCTCGGCCCGTTTCGGCGGCCTGCAGCGGACGGTGTCGGACGCCAACGAGCCCGGCATTCCCGAGGTCAGCATTCTTTCCAATATCGTCGAGAACGGCCGGCTGATCGGCATCGCCGACGCCGGCCAGGACTGGCACACCGACATGTCCTACAACCCGACCGTGGGTTTCGTGAACGTGCTGCACGCCCTGAAGGTGCCGCGCCGCGACGGCCGCGCGCTGGGATCGACCAGCTTCGCCAACATGCACGCCGCCTGCGAGGACCTGCCCGCCGACGTCAAGCGCGAGCTGGAGGGCGCCACCGCGGTCCACGACTTCAACAAGTTCTGGGAAAACATGCGGGCGCGGCCCGGCAGCGAGCGGCCGCCGCTCACGCCCGAGCAGCGCGCCAAGCGGCCGCCGTCGACGCACCCGGTGTTCCTGACCCACCCGATCACCGGACGCAAGGTGCTGTACTGCAATCCCGGCTACGCCATCCGGATCAACGAACTCGATGCGCGCCGCAGCGACGAGATGCTGGAATTCCTGTTCGCGCACCAGTTGCAGGCCAAGTACCAGTGCACCCACGAATGGACCGAGGGCGACGTGCTGATGTGGGACCACATCGGAACGCTGCACAACGCCTGGCCCGACTACCTGCCCCACGAGCACCGGCTGATCAAGCGCTGCCAGGTCATGGCCGACCGCATCTTCGATCCGTCCTTCCTGCCGGCCGCGATCCGCCCCGCGCGCGCCGCGGCCGCGCACTGAGCGCGCCATGGCCCTGTTCGATCGCGGCATCGGCCGCGCCCAGTCCATCGACGACCTGCGGGCGGCGGCGCGCCGCCGCCTGCCCAGGCTGGTGTTCGATTTCTTCGACGGCGGCGCCGAGAGCGAAGCCACGCTGGCCGACAACCGCCAGGCCTTTGAGCGCGTGCGCCTGCTGCCGCGCGCCCTGGTGGACGTATCCCGGGTTTCCACCCGCTGCACCGTGCTGGGCGCGCCGGCCGACTACCCGCTGGCCATCGCCCCCACAGGCGGCGTCGGCTACGGCCGCCACGGCGGCGACCTGGCCATCGCCAAGGCCGCCGCGCGGCACGGCATCCCCTATACCCTGTCGACCAGCGCCACGGCGTCGATCGAGGAAGTCGCGCGCGAGGCGCCCGGCCGCCTGTGGTTCCAGGCCTACGTGCTGAAGAACCAGGACTTCTTCCACGGCCTGATCGAGCGCGCGCGGGCGGCGGACTACGAGGCGCTGGTCATCACCGTCGACCTGCCGGTGGGCGGCAAGCGCGAGCGCGACGTGCGCAACGGTTTCCGCACTCCCTTCCGGCTCACATACCGCAGCTTTGGCGACGTCGCGGCTCACCCCCGCTGGGCGCTGGCGCTGCTGCGCCACGGCATGCCGGTGAACAAGAACCTGATCGGCCTGCAGCGCGACGTGACCTCGGTGGCGGGACTGGCCTCGGCGGTGGGGCGCAACTACGATCCCTCGTTCGACTGGGACCGCCTGGCGCAGGTACGCGACCGCTGGCCGCGCAAGCTGATCGTCAAGGGCATCCTGCGCCCGGACGACGCCGACCGGCTGGTGCGGCTGGGCGCCGACGCCGTGGTGGTGTCCAATCATGGCGGACGCCAGCTCGACGGCGCCTGCGCGACGCTGGACGCATTGCCCGGCGTGGCGGACGCGGTGGGCGGCCGCATCCCGGTCTGGCTGGACGGCGGCGTGCGGCGCGGCGTGGACATCCTGAAGGCGCGGGCGCTGGGCGCCGAAGGCGTGCTGGTCGGACGCGCGACGCTGTACGGCGCGGTCGCGGGCGGCGAACCGGGCGCGAACCGGGCCTTGCAGATCCTGACCGAAGAACTGGTGCGCGCGATGAAGCTGTGCGGCGCGCCCCGCATCGAGGACATCGACGAAACCCTCCTGGCGCGCCCGCCGCGCCAGGCAACCCACGAAGGACGGACATGCGCTGGCTGAGATACACGGATTCGACGGGCACCCACTACGGACTGGCCGAGGGCGACCGCATACGGCGGGTCGAGGGCTCGCCCTTCGACGGCTATGCGCCGACGAACGACTGGACCCGTCTGGACCAAGTGCGGCTGGAAGTGCCGGTGGTCCCTCGCACCTTCTATTGCGCCGGCCTGAACTACGCCGAGCACGCCATCGAGGCGGCCCGCAAACGGGGCCAGGAGCCGCAGTTGCCCAAGCAGGCGGACATCGGCTACCGCGCCAACAACGCCCTGGTGCCGCACGGCCACGACGTGGTGATGCCGCCCGATGCCCGCACCATCCACTACGAAGGCGAACTGGTCGCGGTCATCGGCAAGGAAGCCCGCCACCTGACGCCCGAGAACGCGCTGGACTGCGTGCTGGGCTACACCATCGGCAACGACGTCAGCGAGCGCAACTGGCAGCGGTCGGACCGCACCTTCTGGCGCGCCAAGAACTCGGACACCTTCAAGCCCATGGGCCCCTGGATAGACACCGATTTCGATCCGTCCCGGGCCCGCACCCAGGTGCGCGTGAACGGCCGGACCACCATCGACTTCGCCACCGCGGCGATGATCTTCGACGTGCCCACCTTCCTGTGCGCCATGACGAAGTACCTGACCCTGTACCCCGGCGACGTGGTCTGGATGGGCACCGACGGCCAGTCGCCCGACCTGCGTGCCGGCGACGTGGTGGAGATCGAGATCACCGGGCTGGGCACGCTGCGCAACACTTTCGTGCAAGGATGACACCATGACCGATCTGGAACACTGGGCCGCGGTGACCGGCTGCCAGCAGGCCATCCATGGCTTCTACCTGGCGCTGGACGGCGGCGACTTCGACGCGGTCGCCGCCTGCATGTCCGCACACGGCGTCTGGCATCGCCAGGGCCGGGCGCTGCAAGGCCCGGCCGAGGTCCGCGCGGCGCTGGCCGACCGGCCCGCCGGACGCACCACGGCCCATCTGGTGCAGAACCTCGTGATCGACCTGGATGGCCCGGACCGGGCCACGGCGCGGTACATGACGCTGGTCTACCGCGTCGACGCGGCGGCTCCGCAGGCGGGGCCGGTCCCGATGCCGCCGCCCCTGTCCATTTCCCTGCACCACGAGCGCCTGTCCCGGACACCGGACGGGCGCTGGCTGGTGGACGAGAAGCAGGGCCAGCGCCGGTTCGGGAACTGACTATTGCAGCGTGTTCTTGGCCTGCTGCAGCAGGGCCTTGTACTGGGTGGTGTCCCGCACCAGCAGTTCGCGCAGCTCGGCCGGCGCGGTGGTCCGCACCTCCATGCCCTGCGCCGCCAGCGTCTCGATGATCTTCGGCGACTTGCCGGCCTTGGCCAGCGCGGCGTTCAGCCGATCGACCACCGGCGCGGGCGTACCGGCCGGCGCCAGCACGGCCTGCCAGGTCTCGGCCTGGAAGCCCTTGACGCCGCTTTCATCCACCGTGGGCACGCCGGGCGTGGCGGGCGAGCGCTTGGCGCCGGTGGTCGCGATCAGCGCCAGCCGGCCTTCGGCCACGTGCTCCATGTTCCCCACCAGGGAGCTGAACATGACGTCCACGCGCCCGGCCAGCAGGTCGGCCATGGCCGGCCCCGTACCCTTGTAGGGGACGTGCACCATCTTGATGCCGGCCGCCTTGGCGAAGGCCTCGCCCGCCAGGTGCTGCGCCGAGCCGTTGCCCGACGAGGCGAAGTTCACCTTGCCCGGGTTGGCCTTGGCGTAGGCGATGAATTCCTGGACCGTGCGGATCTTCAGCCCCGGCGTCACCAGGATGCCCAACGATTGCACGGTGGCCTGGCCGATGGGCTGGAAATCGGCCACGGGATCGTAGGTCTTGGTGTCATGCAGCAGCGGCGTGATCACGAAGGCGTTGGTGCCGAAAAGCAGCGTATAGCCGTCGGCCGGCGAACGCCGGACCGACTCGGTCCCGACCAGGGTGCCGCCGCCCGCGCGGTTCTCCAGCACCACCGTCTGTCCCAGGCTTTCGGACATCTCCTGGGCGAACATCCGCCCGACGATGTCGGTCGCGCCGCCCGGGGCATAGGCCACGACCAGGCGCAGCGGGTGCGACGGAAAACCCTGCGCGCCGGCCGGCGCGGCGGCCCAGGGACCGGTGGCGGCAAGCACGAGCGCCAGCGCGGTCAGCCGGCGGCGGGTGGGGGACGAAGGGAGTCGGGTCATAGGAGGTCTCCGGATTTTCGTATCGAATGCGAAACAATGGATGGGGGCATTATTCGTTCGCCCCGCCTGCTCAACAAGGCGGCGGTGCTAAATTTGAAATTTCCTAAAGAGAAACCGGCAAGGACAAGCACGTGGACCAGCTCAGTTGCCTGCGCATGTTCCTGGAGGTGGCCCGGCGCAACAGCTTCGCCGGCGCCGCGCAGCACTTCGGCGTATCGCGCGCCACCTGCACCAAGCAGGTGGCCTGGCTGGAACGCTCGCTGGGCGTCAAGCTGCTCAACCGCACGACCAAGCAGCTGGGGCTGACGCCGGCCGGCCTGCAGGTACTGGAGAACGGCACCGACCTCCTGCAGCGCTACGACGACTTGCGCGAATCCGTGCACGACCTGTCGCGCGACGTGGCGGGCGTGGTGCGGGTGGGCGTGCCGCCCGCCTTCGGCACGCAGCGCCTCTTGCCGGTGATCGGCGAATTCCACGAGCGCTATCCCGACGTCCAGATAGCCCTTAGCCTGCTGACCGTCCGCAAGCAGGAAACCTTCGTCGAACAGGGACTGGACGTGGGCATCATCATCGTCCCGGTGCTCAAGGATGCCAGCTTCATCGCCATTCCGCTGGCCGAGGCGCGCCAGGCGCTGGTCGCCTCGCCGGCCTATCTGGCCAAGGTCCCGCCCATCATCCATCCCCGCGACCTCCAGCATTGCAAGTGCCTGGTCAACTGGAACAAATCGCCCACCGCCACCTGGAACTTCACCGGTCCCGAGGGGCCGGTGTCCGTCCGGGTCCAGGGGCCGCTACGCTCGGACTTCGGCGACGCCCTGAAGGAAGCCGCGCTGACCGGCATGGGGATCTCCATGCACCCCTACTACATGATCGCCGACGAGCTCGAGCGCGGCGAACTGCGGGTCGTCCTGCCCGACTACGTCCCCTCGGGGCTGGACGTCTACGCCATCTACTCGTCGCGCAAGAACCTGCCCATGCGGGTGCAGGTCTTCCTGGAATTCCTGAAGGAATGGGCCCGGACACCCAAGTCCTGGAGCAAGAGCATGGAATAACCCGCCTCTTGACATTCCGGCCACTTGCGCGCGTAATACATAGCTAGCTATGTATTAACGGAGACAGGCATGAACACCTCCCCGCCCCGCGTGGTGGCACTGGGCGGCACCACGCGCCCCGACTCGTCCACCGAGCGCGCGCTGCGGCACGCGCTGGATGCCGTGGCCGCCACCGGCGCGCAGGTCGTCCTGCTGGCCGGCGACGACCTGGTCCTGCCCATGTACGCCCCGCACGAACCCGGCCGCACGCCGGCGGCACTGCGCCTGGTGGCCGAGCTGCGCCGGGCCGACGGCGTCATCCTGGCCTCGCCCGGCTACCACGGCAGCCTGTCGGGCCTGGTCAAGAACGCGCTGGACTACACCGAGGACCTGCGCACCGACGCCCGGCCCTACCTGAGCGGCCGGGCGGTGGGCTGCATCGCCAACGCCGCCGGCTGGCAGGCGGCCGTCACCACGCTGGGCGCGCTGCGCGACATCGTGCACGCGCTGCGCGGCTGGCCCACGCCGCTGGGCGTGTGCATAGGCGGCACCGATCCCGCCTTCGCGCCCGACGGCCGCTGCATCGACGCACGCGTGGACGAACAACTGCGCACGCTGGGCCGCGAGGTGGCCGACTTCGCCCACCGCATGCGCGCGCCGCAGCCCGGCATCGCGATGCGCGCCGCCGCCTGACGCGCCCCCTTTTCCACCTAGGAGACATCATGACCGCCATGAATGCGTCCACCCTGCGCATACGCGATACCGCGCTGCGCGTCGCGCGCGCCGGCCAAGGCCAGCCGCTCCTGTTCCTGCACGGCCCCGGCGGGCTGGCCGAATCGCAGGCCTGGCTGCCGGCGCTGGCCGAACACTACGACTGCCACGCCCCCGAGCATCCCGGCTACGGCGGCGCCGCCGTGCCGGCCTGGCTGGACAACGTGCGCGACCTTGCCAACTTCTACCTGGACTACCTGGACCAGCAGAAGCTGCGCGGCGTGCACCTGGTCGGCTACGACCTGGGCGGCTGGATCGCGGCCGAACTGGCGGTGCGCAACAGCCACGCGCTGGCTTCGCTCACCCTGATCTCGGCCCAGGGCATCCACGTGCCGGACGTGCCCGCCACCGACGTCTTCCTGCGCACCGACGACGATCTCGTGCGCGACACCTACCACGACCCCGCGCTGGCCGCGCGCGTGCTCGAACGCGCGCCCACCGAGGAAGAGCTGGACGTGGCCGTGCGCAACAAGGAAGTCACCGCCCGCCTGACCTGGCAGCCGCGCGGCCACGATCCCGACCTGGCCAAGTGGCTGCATCGCATCGCCGTGCCTACGCTGGTGGTATGGGGCGCCAACGACCGCATCCTGCCCGCCGAATACGGCCGCGCCTGGCGCGATCGCATCGCCCGCGCCACGCTGGCCGAGATGGGCGATTGCGGCCACGCGCCCCACCTGGAACGCCCGGCCGAGACCCTGGCCGCGCTGACCCGTTTCACCGCCTCGACCGGGAGCCCCGCATGAAGTTCTTCAATTTCCACCTGATGCCCTATCGCCATGCGGACCTGGAAGCGATCCAGAAGAACGGCTCGGCCTGGGTGACCTTCTCCAACCGCCACTACGATCCGCAGCTGGGCGCCGAGCTGTACCACGAGTACCTGGACCAGATGGAATACGCCGACCAGCTGGGCTTCGACGGCGTCTGCCTGAACGAGCACCACCAGACGGCATACGGCCTGATGCCGATTCCGGGCGTGCTGGCCGGCGCGCTGGCTCGCAGCGTCAAGCGCGCGCGCATCGCCGTGCTGGGCCGCGCGCTGCCGCTCCTGAACAACCCGCTGATGGTGGCCGAGGAATTCGCCATGCTGGACAACCTGACGCGCGGCCGCTTCATCGCCGGCTTCGTGCGCGGCATCGGCGCCGAATACCACGCCATGGGCATCAACCCGGCCGAGTCGCAGGCGCGCTTCGCCGAGGCCCACGACCTGATCGTGCGCGCATGGACCCAGCCCGGCCCCTTCTCGTACACGGGCAAGCACTACCAGTTCAACTACGTGAACCCGTGGCCGCGTCCCTACCAGGACCCGCACCCGCCGATCTGGGTGCCGTCGCAGGGGTCCAGCAGCACCATCCGCTGGGCGGCGGGACTGCGCTACACCTATTGCCAGACCCTGAGTCCCATCGCCACGGTCAAGAAATTCTTCGACATGTACCGCGAGGAAGCGCGCAAGGCCGGCTACGAAGCGGGCCGCGACCAGCTTGCCTGGTCCAACTGCATCTACGTGGCCGAGACCGACGAGCGCGCGATGGCCGAGGCCAAGCCGCACCTGGAGGCCCTGATGACCCGCCTCCTGAAGATGCCCATGGAAATGCTGCTGCCGCCGGGCTACACCAACATCGAGGCCATGAAGCGCATCAAGTCCACGCGCGCGGTCGGCGCCAAGCCGCAGTCGGTGGAAGACCTGGTGAAATCCGGACTGGTCATCATCGGCAGCCCCGCCACCGTGCGCGAGAAGCTGGCCGAGTACGAGGACCTGGCGGGCTTCGGCACCACCCTGACCAAGACCCAGTTCGGCACCATGCCCGACGGCATGGTCCGCGCCAACATGCAGGCCATCGCGCAGGAAATCATCCCGCACTTCAAAGACGCCGCCTGAGCGGTCAACAAGGAGGAGACAGATACATGGCTTACACGCTATCGCGCACCCTCGCGCCCTGGCTGGCGCTGACGGGCGTCCTGCTGGCCCCCGCCGCCGTGGCCGACACCGCGGCCGGCTACCCCGAGCGGCCGGTCAAGCTGGCGCTGCCCTTCCCGCCCGGCGGCTCGGCCGACACCATCACGCGCAGCATGGCCGAACGGCTCCAGGCCCAGCTGCACCAGCCCTTCCTGATCGAGAACCGGCCCGGGGCGGCGGGCAACGTCGCCACCCGCTACATCGCCAAGGCGCCGGCGGACGGCTACAACCTGCTGGTGGGCGTGACCGGCGCCATGGCCATCAATCCCAACCTCTACACGCTGGACTACGATCCCGCCAAGGACTTCGTGGCGGTCTCGATGGTGGCGCGCGCGCCGGTCGTCGTCGTGGCCGACCCGCAGGCCGGCATAGCCAGCATCAAGCAGCTGATCGAACAGGCCAAGGCCAAGCCCGGCATGCTGACCTACGCCACCAATGGCGTGGGCACCAGCCACCACCTGGCGGCCGAACTGTTCCGCCAGGCAGCCGGCCTGGACATGCGCAACGTGCCGTACAAGGGCACGCCGGAGGCCTTGCAGGACATCATCGGCGGACGCGTGCCGCTGGGCTTCATGGACCTGACCGCCTCCATCCCGCTGATCGCCTCGGGCAAGCTGAAGGCGCTGGCCACCACCGGCACCAGGCGCACGCCCGCGCTGCCCGACGTGCCCACCGTGGCCGAAGCGGGCGTGCCGGGATTCGCGGCCGATACCTGGGTGGGCATCTTCGCGCCCAAGGGCACGCCCCAGGCCATCGTCGAAAAACTCAGCGCGGAAATGAAGACCGCGCTGGCGCTGCCCGAGCTGCGCGCCCGCGCCCAGACGCAGGGCCTGGAAGTGGCCGGCAGCACGCCGGCCGAACTGCAGCGCTTCCTGCAGGAAGAATCGGCGAAGTGGAAACGGGTGGTGAACGAGGCGGGGATCAAGCTGCAATAGCGGCAGCCATGGCCGGGGGCGGCGGCCGCCGCCCTACTTGTCCTCTTCCAGGTTCTCGATCATCTTCGCGCCTATGCGCAGGAACTCGGCCACCTCGTCGGGCGTCAGGCCCTCGCACGCGTCCTTGTAGACCTCCATCGCCGAATCGGTCATCAAGGCCAGCATTTCCCTTCCGCGCTCGGTCAGGGACACCAACCGTCGGCGCGCGTCCTGTTCATCCGACACGCGCGCGATCAGGCCGTTCTTCTCCATGCGGGTCAGCGTCGCGGCCATGGACGGCTGCTCGACGCCGACCATGCGCGCCAGCTCCATCTGGGTCGAGACCCGCACGTCCCGCAGGCAGCGCAGCACCGGAAACTGCCCGGGCATCACGCCGTGCGGGCCGGTCAGTTGCGCCAGGCGCCAGACCACGCGCCGGTTCAGCGTGCCGACGACGAAACCCAGGCTTTGCGTGCGTATGTTCATGAGCGGAGAAAGGGGCGGCGGAGCGGGAAAGTTAGCACAAGTCCGCGCCGCCTTTTCCGCCGTCACGCGTCCCGGCGGTCCTTGCGCCCGGCGGCGGCCAGCTCCTCGACGTAGGCCTGCATGGAACGCGCCAGCCGGCCCAGGATGGCGCGCAGCACGAGGCTGTTGCCGCTCATCCCGTGTTCCCCGATGTACGCGTGCACGGCGGCCAGCTGGCCGCGTTCCCGCGCATCGAGCGGCAACGCCACGCGTTCGGCCCATTCGTCGAATCCCAGCTGCGCGACCTGCACCGGCCGCCCCAGCGCCCTTGCCGCCATCTCGCCTATCTGCGCCCGCGTCCACATACCTTCCGCGCACAGCTCGAAGGTGCCATGGGCCAGCCGGTCCCCGGTCAGCGCGATCGCGGCCACCTCGGCCACGTCCCGGTAGTCGACGCGTGCCAGCGGACGATCCACCGGCGTCGACTCGACGTACTGCCCATGCGCCGCGATGGCCGGCCAGGCGGCGGCCAGATTCTGGAACAGGTTGGCCGGCTGCAGGATGGTGTATTCCATGCCGGAGGCGAACAGCGCGGTTTCCACCGGAATCTTGCTCGCATGGTTATCCAGGTCCGCGTTGGTGGGCTGAATGACCGAGGAAAACACGAACTTGCGCACGCCCGCCCGCCGGGCGGCCGCGACCATGTTCAGGCCCATTTGCGCCTCGTCGGCGGCGAACACCGGGCCGATGTGGAACACGCCCCGCACGCCGCGAAGGGCCCGGTCCAGGCTGGTCGGGTCGCGCAGGTCGGCCTCCACCGTCTCGGCCGCCCCGTTGGCCCGCGCCAGGCGCGCCTCGGCCTCGCCGCGCACCATGGCGCGCACCGACACGCCCCGGCGCGCCAGTTCCGGCACGACCATGCCCGCGAAGCGCCCCGCTCCGCCCACGCTCAACACCTTGAAATCGTCTTGCATCGCTCAGTCCTCGTCGAAACGGATATCGAAGCGTCGATGCTACATTCGTGCATATTTCATGATAAGACACTGGTTTTCACAGCCACTATCACGTTTATCGGGATAATCCACATGGAAAACGCCGATGGCATTGCCGCCTTCCTGGGCGTGTACGAACACGGCAGCCTGACGGCCGCCGCGGCGCGGCTGAACCGGTCGCTGCAATCGACCAGCCGGTCACTGCTGGCGCTGGAACGCGAACTGGGCGTGGAACTGATCCACCGCACTACCCGCCGCTGCACGCCCACCGAAGCCGGGACGGCGTTCTATGAAAAGGCCAAGCCGGCCTTCGAGGCGCTGCGCGCCGCCAAGCTGGACGCCGCCGACCGCCGCGTGGAGCCCGCCGGCCTGTTGCGCATCGGCGCTTCCGTGCAGTTCGCACCCGCCTACCTGGTGCCCGTGGTGGCGGCTTTCATGCAGCGCTATCCGAAGGTCGAAGTCGAGCTGGCGCTGTCCGACAGCTTCGTCGATCTGATCGACGCCAATCTCGACCTGGCGCTGCGCATAGGCGAACTGGGCGATTCCGGGCTGCGGGTCCGGCGCCTGGGGGCGCTGCGCCGCGTCGTGTACGGCGCGCCGTCCTACCTGGACCGGGCCGGCACCCCCGGGCATCCGGACGAGCTGCGCCAGCATGCCTGCGTGCTGCGCACCACCTCGGATGCCGATGGCCGGTGGCCCTTTCTCATCGACGGCAAGGTGCGCATGGTGCGCGTCGGCGGACGCTTCCGCGCCAACCACACGGCCGCCGTCACCAGCGCCGTGGCCGAGGGCCTGGGGCTGGGCTTCGCGCCGATCTGGCAGCTGCGCGACCTCATCGCGGCGGGAAGCGTGCGGCCCCTGCTGGAAAGCTACGAAGTCCCGCCCGTGCCCATCCATGCCGTATGGTCCGGCGGCCTGCGCGCGCCGGCCAAGACCCGCCGCTTCATCGAGTTCCTTGGAGCGGACCTCAAGCGCCACCTGCCCTGACGGCGGCGGGCGCGCCGCCGTCCGCCTCTTCCTCCAGCAACTGCCTGACCACCCGCCTGGCCCGCACCGCCGCCGTGTCGATGGGCAGCAGGACAGGCTTCAGGCTCATCAAGTCGGCCGTGCCCATGGCCTGCTGGACCGCCTCCAGCATGGGCTTGTCCTGCTCGCCGAAGCCCACCTGCTGCCACTGCGCGATGGCCTGGTCCATCTCTTCGTCGGCGACGCGGAAGTTGCGGCTGTGGGCGAAGAAGTAGTGCGTGGACGTTTCCGTCTCCGGCGTCACGATGTGGGCGGTGAAGCTCTGCCCCCCTTCTTCCCGGGGCCTCCCGGCGGGTGTGACGCCGGTGTCCAGGCGCAGCAGGCAGGGCGGGTCCCAGCGCATGTCCAGCCACTGGTCCACCGGCGACCGCCCATCGTAGCCGGGCAGGCGCTTGGCGAACATGGGCGAGGCCTCGCCGTCCGGGCACCACAGGTTGCTGTGCACGGTGCGCCCATCCTGCCTGACCTCGTGCCGGCCCTTCAGGATGGCTTCGCTGGAATGGAAGTTGGCATGCACGAACTGGGTGTGGCTGAGGTCCAGCAGGTTGTCGGTCTCCAGCAGGTAGTTGGCCCGCACGTGCAGGTAGCCGTCCACGCGGCGCCGCGCCGGATCGTCCAGGAAGGAGAAGTCCGGGATGGCGGACGGGTCGGCCAGCGCCGGCTCGCCCAGCCATACCCATAGCAGCGTGTATCGCTCGACGGCGGGAAAGGCGCGCACCTCGGCCGCCAGCGGAATCCTGCCGTCGCCATGCGGATTGCCCACGCATTTTCCGCTGCCATCGAAGCGCAGCCCGTGATAGCCGCATTCGACGACGCCGCCATCCACCCTGCCCCGGCTCAGCGGCGCGAAGCGATGGGGACATCGATCATGCAGGGCGGCCGGGCGGCCGTCTTCCCGCCGGTAGAACACCAGCGGCGTATCGGCGATGCGCCGGGCCAGCATGCGGCCCTCGATCTCGCCCGACCAGCCCGCCATGTACCAGGTATTGCGCAAGAACATGCACTGCTCCGTATCAATCGACCTTGATGCCGAGTTGTTTGACGATCGTTCCGTATTCCTCGTACTGCGAGGCGAAGAAGCGCAGGAAGGTCGGCCGGTCCAGCCCGCCGGGCTCGACCCCCAGTTGGGCGATGCGCCGCCGGGTGTCGGGATCGGCCAGCGTGGCCTGGGCCGCGGCGGCCAGCTTGTCCACGGCCCGCTGGGGCGTGGCGGCCGGCGCGAACAGGCCGAACCATTGCGTCATCTGCACCGGCGCATAGCCCGCCTCGATGGTGGTGGGCAGTTCGGCCAGGAAATCGGTCCGCTTCCTGGCGGTGACCGCCAGCGCCTTGAGCTTGCCCGAACGGATGTAGGTAACGGTCGACGCGATGGGCAGGATCGAGAAATCGAGCCGGCCGGCGACCAGATCGTTGATGATGGCGGGCTCGCTCTTGTAGGCGATCTCGGTCACCGGCAGCGAGGCCGCGTGCCCGAAGAGCTGCGACACGATGTTGGTCGTCGCCCCCGTGCCCAGCGATCCGAAATTGATCGGCCGCCCGGCCTTCGCCGCCGCCGCGGCGAAGTCGCGCAGGTTGCCGGCCGGGGTCTCGGCGGACACCAGGAAGACGCTGGGCGATGACGCCACGTAGGCCACGGCCGCGAAATCCTTCCGGGCGTCGTAGGGAACGCTGGCGTACACGTGCGGGTTGATGGCCATCACGCCCGAGCTGCCCAGCATGACCGTATAGCCATCGGCCGCCGCCTGCGCCGTGGCCCGCGCCGCGATGAAGCCGCTGGCGCCCACGCGGTTCTCGACGATGACGCTTTGCCCCAGGCGCGCGGCCATGCCCTGCGCCAGGATCCGGCCCAGCAGGTCCGCCTGGCTGCCCGGCGCGTTGGCCACATAGATGGACACCGGCCGCGACGGAAATTCATCGGCGCGCGCCGGCCCGGCCAGCGCGCTCGAACAGGCGGCCGCGCACACCGCATACACCATGCTTCGTCTCCACATGTCTCCTGCCCCTTCTTGTCGGCTTCTATCGGGTGAGAAAACATGCTATTGATACGGACAGAATTGCTCAAACAAATTTTCGTCATGTCCACTATTGATGATGTAGATGTCCTGGCGGGCCGGCTGGACCTGAACCTCCTGCGGGTCTTCATGGCCGTGATGCAGGAACGCAGCATCACCCTGGCCGGATCGCGGCTGGGCCTGACGCAGTCCGCCACCAGCGCGGCCGTCAACCGCCTGCGCCAGCAGCTGAACGACCAGTTGTTCGTGCGCACGCGCCAGGGCATGGAGCCGACCAGCCTGGCCACCGCGCTGGCCACGCCCGTGGGCAACGCGCTGGGATTGATCCGCGATGCGCTGGAGGAATCGCGCGGCTTCGATGCACGGACGACCGTGCGGGAGTTCCGGTTATTGATGACGGACGTGGGCGAACTGATGTTCCTGCCGCGGCTGACGGCCTGGGTGCACGAACATGCGCCCGGCGTGCGCCTGAGCTGCCGGCAGGTTCCGCGCGACCAGTACGGCGCCGAACTCGAGACCGGCGGCGCCGACCTGGCCCTGGGCATGCTGCCGCTGGGCGAACGGGACTTCGTGCAGCAGCGGCTCAAGGACGAGACCCTGGTCTGCCTGGCCTGCGCCGGCAACCCCGCCGCGCGCAAGCGCCTGACGATGGAAGCCTTCCTGTCGCTGCCGCACGTGGTCATCCGCGCGCCGGCGATGGGCGACCGGTTCGTGGTCAAGGCACTGGGCGAGCGGGCCAGCCGGCGCAAGATCGTGGCCGAGGTCCAGCACTATCTGTCGGTGCCCATGATCCTGCGCGACAGCCCCTTCCTGGCGGTGGTGTCGACCTCGGTGGCGGCGGAACTTGCCGGGCCCAACCGGCTGGCGGCCCTGCCGCTGCCCTTCAAGCTGGAGCCCCTGGCGATCCGGCAGTTTTGGCACAAGCGCTGGAACAACGATCCGGGCCACCGGTGGCTAAGGAATGGCATCGTGTCGCTGTTCGGCAGGACGGCGCGGCGCTAGGCGCTATTTTTCCGGCCACGCTTGCCTTCCTTGCTGCCGAACAGTTCGACCAGGCTCTCGCGCAGCCAGGTCAGCGCGGGGTCCGCGTGATAGCGGTGATGCCAGTACATGTTCAGGTCGAACACCGGGAATTTCACCGGGGACTCGCAGATCTCGAGCCTGGATTCGCGCACGGCCAGCCGGCCGAAGTTGCTGGGCACGGGCGCGATGAGATTGGTGTCGGCCACGATGGGAAGCACCGACAGGAAACTGCGCACGCGCAGCGCGATCTCGGCGCGCACCGCCCGGCTGAGCAGCACGCCCTCCACCGCCGCCAGGTGATGCGTCGCGGGCGGAGCGGCAAGGATATGCCGCGAGTTGCGCAACTGGCTGAGCGTCAACGGCATGCCCTGGGTGGCGCGGCTCTTGCGCCGCACATAGACGAAGTGCTCGGGAAACAGCGTTTGCTGGTGTATCTGCTTGCCCAGGCCGGGAATGAAGCCCATGGCCATGTCGATGTCGCCCGAGGCCAGGCCCTCGCCCAGTTCCCGCAGGTCCGCCGAAAGGCTTTCCACCGTGATGCCGGGGGCATGGTCGCCCAGGTAGGCCAGCAGCTTGGGCAGGAAGTAGCGCTCGCCGGCATCGCTCATGGCGATGCGGAATGAACGATGGGCATCCCTGGGATTGAACTCCGTCCTTTCGATGGTGGTCCGCACGGTCTGCAGCGCGGACGCGACGGGTATCGACAGTTGTTCGGCAAAGGGCGTCGGCACGACGCCCCGCTGCATGCGCACGAACAGCGGATCGCCGTAGGTCTCGCGCAGCTTGGCCAGACCGTAGCTGACCGCCGGCTGCGACAGGCCCAGCCGCTGCCCGCAGGCGGTCAGGTTGCGCGTCTGGTAGATGGTGTCGAATAGCTCAAGCAGGTTGAGGTCGATCTGCCGGGTCAGGGGCCGGGCCGTCGGGCGCATGTTCAGTCATCAGTGGATTCGATATCACAAATCTTATCTTTTAATTTCTCAAATGAGTACCCGTCCCCTAGAGTAGCAGCGCCAAGGGAGGCAATACCATGAACCTGTACATACGGCTGGCCGTCCTGGCCGGCATCTTTTCCATGGCCGCCACGGCGGCGAACGCGCAGTCCTTTCCCACGAAGCCCGTCCGCATCCTCACGCCCTCTTCCGTGGGCAGCGGCCCCGACGTCGCGCTGCGGGCCATCGCCGAACAGCTCGGCAGGAAATGGGGACAGCCCGTGATCGTCGACAACCGCCCCGGCGGCAACGGCTTCGTCGCCACCGGCCTGTTCAAGCAGGCCAGGCCCGACGGCTACGAATTGATCGCGCCGGACAGCAGCCACATCGCGACGCATCCGCACACCTTCCGCAAGCTGCCCTACGACCCGCGGAAGGACTTCGAACCGATACGGCCGATCCTGAACACGGCGTTCTTCGTCGTGGTCGGCGCGAACAGCCCCTACAAGACGTTGGGGGACATCGTCCGGGCCGCCAGGGAGCAACCCGGCCGGGTGACCTATGGATCGTGGTTCGTGGGCAGCCCGGGACACCTGGGCGGACTGCGGCTGCAATCGCTCAAAGGCATCGAAATGCTGCACGTGCCGTTCAAGGACATGGGCCAGTTGATGGCCGCCGTCGCCGCCGGAGAAGTCGGATGGACGCTGGGCAGCGACGCCAGCGCCGGGCCGCTGGAGAAGGCGGGCAAGCTGCGCTATCTCGCCATCGCCGCGCCCGCGCGCTCGCCCACCCATCCGCAGGTGCCGTCCGTGGACGAGAGCCCGGACACCAAGGGGTACGACGTGCAGGCCTGGGTCGGCCTGTTCGCGCCGCCCGGCACGCCCGAGGCGATCAAGCAGCGCATCAGCGACGACGTCGCCGCCGTCCTGAAGTCACCGCAGATCGTCGAACGCTACCGGCTGCTCGGCTACGAGAATCCGGACCTCGATCCCGGGCAGTTCGCCGCCCGGATCCAGCGCGACACGGACGCCTGGGGCGCCGTCATCAAGCAGGCGGGCCTGCGGCTGGACGACTGACCACAAACGCAACGAGAAAGGGACGTTCTTCATGCAATCGAAGTCAAGGCCGGGAACGATGGATCGGTACCGGGTGGAAGGCCAGCTTGCCGTCGTGACCGGCGGCGCCCACGGCATCGGCCTCGCATGCGCCGGACTGCTGCGCGAAGCTGGAGCCCGGGTGGTGATCGTCGACCGCGACGGCCCCGCCGCCCAGGCCGCCGCGCGGGCGCTGGGCAACGGCGATGCCCGGGAACTGGATGTCCAGGATGCGGGCGGCATCGGTCCCGTGTTCGCCTCCATCCGCGCGCAGCACGGCCCCATCGGCATCCTGATCAACAACGCCGGCATCTCGATCCGCAAGGGCGCCCTGGAGCTGGAACTGGAGATGTGGAAACAGGTCCTGGACATCAACGTGACCGGCGCGTTCCTGTGCGCGCGGGAAGCGGTGCGCAACATGGACGCGACGGGCGGCTGCATCGTCAATACCGCGTCCATCATGGGGCTGTCCGGCGGGAGCCTGTATCCCAACGCGGCCTACCATACGGCCAAGGGCGCGGTAGTCAACATGACGCGGTCGCTGGCGATCGAGTGGGCGCCGCGCCGGATCCGGGTCAACGCCGTGGCGCCGACCTGGACCCGCACCTCGTTCATCGGCGAACTGTCCGCCGATGTCCGTACCCGCATCGATGCCCTGACACCCCTCGGCAGGCTGGCCGAACCCGAGGACGTGGCCGAGGCCATGCTGTTCCTGGCCAGCCCCGCCGCCTCGATGATCACGGGACACATCCTTCCGGTGGACGGCGGCTACCTCGCACAGTAGATTCCGTCCATGCCTCCCATTGCCATTGCCTGCGCCATCCTGGCTCCGCTGATCTGGGGTGCGCAGCTCGTCGTCATCAAGGTCGGCCTCGCGGCCTTCCCGCCGCTGTTCTTCGTGTCGCTGCGCTTCGCCATCCTCTCCGCCATCCTGCTGCCCTTCGTGCCCAGGCCACGGCGCGACCAGGTGTGGCCCGTCGTGCTGATCTCCATCTTCATGGGCGGCCTGAACTTCTCGCTGATCTTCATGGGCCTGGGGCAGGGCCAGGCCAGCCTGGCGGGCGTGGCCATCCAGCTGGCGACGCCGTTCACGGTGCTGCTGGCCTGGCCGCTGCTGGGCGAGCGGCCGCCGGTGCGCGTCCTGCTGGGGGTGGTCATCGCGTTCGGAGGCGTGGCCCTGGCCACCGTCGATCCCGGCGCGCAGGTCGCGCTGCTGCCCACGCTCATGTTCGTCGGCGCGGCCTTCGGCCTGGCCATGGGCGGCGTGCTGACCAAGCGCTACGGCCCCTTCGATCCGTTCATGCTGGTTGCCTGGATGTCCACGCTGGCGCTGCCGCAGATCTTCGTCATGTCGCTGGCAATGGAAACCGGCCAGATCGACGCGCTGCGGTCCGCCCCCGGCTCGGCCTGGCTGGCCCTGGCCTACACCGTGTTCCTGGGAGGCATCGCCGGCTTCGGACTCTGGTTCTGGCTGATCGGCCGCTACTCGATGGCGCGGGTCGCGCCGTATGGATTGCTGCAGACGGCATTCGCCGTCATTACCGCCACGCTGTTCCTGGACGAACCCCTGACCGTCACGCTGGTGGGCGGCATGTTCCTTTGCATCGCCGGGGTAGCCATCACGCAGCGGCGGTCCTGACCGCTCAGCCGGCCAGGTGCGCCATGACCAGCGCACGCAGCACCGGCAGCCGGCCCGAGAAGAAATGGTCCGCGCCCGGGACCACGACCACCGGCTGCGTCCGCGGCCGCGCCCAGTCGAAAACCAGGGGCAGGGGCACACGCTCGTCCTGCTCGCCATGGATCACCATGGCGTCCGGAATGTCCTCGGGCGGGTCGTAGCGGCGCCGCCCCGGAATGTCGCCGGCCGGCATCCCGGCCAGGCACGCGCGCCAGGCCGGATCGCCGCGATCGGCCAAGGTCCGCGCCACCCTGGCCTGCACGAACGCGCCGAAGGAAAAGCCGACCAGCGCCAGCCGCGTGCCGGGATGGGCATCGCGCAGCACCTGGCACAGCGCGAGCACGTCGTCGGTCTCGCCCTCGCCTTCGCCATGCGGACCGGTGCTGCGCCCCACGCCGCGAAAGTTCGGCCGGGCCACCAGCCAGCCCGCGTCGCACAGCGCCCGCGCCAGGAACTGGGGAATCTTGTGGCGCGCGCTGCCGCCCTGCAACGGATGAGGATGCGTGACGACCGCCAGTCCGGCCACGGGCCCGCCGGGCAGGTCGAACACGACCTCCAGGTCTCCGGCCGGACCGTCCAGCAGCACGTCGCCGCTCTGGTTCAGATCGAGTGGTTTCATGACGGAAATCATACGCCCTGGACAGCGGCTCCTTCCCGCCAAACCGTCAGGATCGTTCGAGCACCGTCAACGTGGGACGTCCGCCGGTGGCCTTCTCCCTTATGGGCGGAACCGGCAGCCGGGGCGCTCCCAGCTCGATGGCCAGCGTATGCTCCAGGCTGTACCAGGCCACGTGCGCGTTCGCGCCGAAGCGGGGATCGCGCCCGGCATGGCGCACATAGTTCCCCACCAGCGCGCGCGTCACGCCGAACTGCACGTCGCTGTCCAGGTTCGGGTCGTCGTTCGAATAGACCTGGGCGAACTGCGTCTTGTAGCCCGGCTTGTGGACCAGGAAGTGGATATGGGCGGGACGCATGTTGTGCCGGCCCTGCTTGCGCAACAGCGCGCCCACCGGACCATCCACCGGAATCGGGTAACCCACCGGCTTGACCGAGACGAACTCCACCATCCCGGCCGCGTCCGTGTGGAACTTCCCCCTCAGGTTCATTTCCGCCTGCGCGGGATCCTGGTTCTCGTAAAACCCTTCGGGCGAGCAGTGCCAGACATCGACCTCGGCATCCGCCACCGGACGTCCCGCGGGATCGACGACGCGCACGCGGACGAGCAGCGGCACACCGCTGGTCTCGTCGCGGACGATGCTGTCGCCGTTGGCCATCGGCGGCGAGTTTTCCCGCCAGAACGGACCGAGCAGGTTGGCGGTCGTCTCGCCTCCCTGCCCATTGTTCAGCAGGCACACCAGCGAGGACAGCCCCAGCGAACCCGCGGCCAGCACCACCTCGTTGTGGGACGCCGTGGTGCGCTGCCCCAGTTGCGCGATAAGCGCGCATGCCTGCTGGAACTCGGCCTCGGTCAGCCTCACTTCGCGCGCGAATTCATGCAGATGGCGCACCGCGGCGCCCATGATCTCCCTGAAGCGCGCATCGGGCGCCCGGTCCAGCTCTTCGAGCACGGCGGCCGTCACATCGGCCTGGTTTCCTATGATCATCACTTTCTCCTGCTGCTGCATTGACTACCGGTGGACATTGCTTTTCAATGCGAGGCCGAAGGGCCGCGATGCGTGCCCGCCGTCCCCATGGCTTTTTCAAAGCGCTTCGCGAACGATGACTCGTACCCCGAAATCCGGCCCCGCCGCCGAGAAAACCGGCGCCGATCGACCGGCCGATGACTCGCCCTCCCTCATCGACGACCTGAACGAGCATCCCGGCCACCTCTTCCGCCGCGCGCAACAGATCTCCACCTCGGTCTTCTACGCGAATCTCGGGGAACACATCACGCCCATACAGTTCGCCCTCCTGAACGCCATCCAGCACCACCCCGGCGTCGACCAGGTCACACTGGCCAGCCTGGTCGGCCTGGACACCTCCACCACCGCGGCCACCGCCACCCGGCTGGAGGAAAAGGGCCTGGTCGAGCGGCGCCTGGAAGTCGTCCTGCGCCGCCAGCGCAAGCTGTACCTGACGGGCCAGGGGGTCCGGACCATGGAAGGCATGACCCAGGGCCTGACCGACATGCGCAAGCAATTGCTTTCCAGGCTGAGCCCCTGGGAGCAGGAAACCCTGATGCGCCTGCTGCGCAAGTTCGTCGAGGTGAACAACGAGTTCAGCCGGGCGCCGCTGGGGGAAGTCAGCCGGCTCCCCAAGGGCAAGCGCAACTCCGCCTGACGCCATGCCGCGTTAGTCCAGGGTCAGGCCCACGGTACGCACCAAGGCCTCGTTCTTGCGCGAGGTCGCCGACAAGTCGGCCTTCACCGCGTCCGCCTTCCTGCCCTGGGGATCCAGGCCGTTCTGGGTGAAAACGGACGCGGCCTGGGGATGGGCCAACGCCTTGGCGAAGGCTTCGTTCAAAGTATCGACGATCCAGTCGGGCACCGACGACGGCGCGAACACGATGAAGCTGACCCGCGGCTGGAGCTCGGCGAATCCCGCCTCGGCGAACGTGGGCGTGTCCGGCAGCAGCGGGATGCGGGTCGCGCCGGTGACGGCCAGGGCCTTGATCGCGCCGGTCTTGATATGGCCGAGCGCCGGCGACCCCACACCACCGGACACGAGCTGGACCTGATTGGCCACCAGGTCGTTGATGGCGGCCGCATAGCCCTGATAGGGCACGTTCACGATGTCGACCCGGGCCTGCTGCTTGATCGACTCCAGCAGCAGGTGGTGCGTGTTGCCGATGCCCAGCGTGCCGTAGTTCAGCTTTCCGGGATGGGCCCTGGCGTAGTCCACCATGCCCCGCAAGGTATCCGCCGGCAGCCCCTTTGAAGCGGACAGAACGATGCGGGACTCGGCCAGGTCCACCACCGGCCGCAGGTCGGCGGCCTTATAGGGCAGCTTCTTGAACAGATGGGGATTGAGCGTCACGATCCCGTCGTCGGCCACCAGCAGGGTGTACCCGTCGGCCGGCGCGCGCAGCGCGGCGCTGGTCGCGATGATCTGGTTGCCCCCCGGGCGATTCTCGACGACCACCGTCTGGCCGAGCGCCGTGGTCAGTTGCTGGGCCACGGTCCGGGCCGCCAGGTCGGCCACGCCGCCGGTCGGATACGACACGATCAACGTGATGGGCTTGGACGGGAACGGCGCCTGCGCGTGGGCGGGCAGGGCCAGGACACAGCCCAGTGCGATCGAGGCCTTCGTCATCCACCCCAGTCCTGCGGTCTTGCTGCTTTTCATGTTGTCTCCTCCGGTAATGTCCGGTTTATCCACGACGGTTTCCATTCCTGTAGGGGCCCAGGCAGGCCAGCGCCAGGTCGGCGATGGGCGTGGGCACGCCGGCCCGGCGCCCCTGGCTGCACAGTTCCCCGATGATCCATTCGACTTCCAGCCGCCTGCCGGCCTCCAGGTCTTCCAGCATGGAGACCTTGGCATCGGGATTGGCCCGGTCGGTGAAACGCATGGCCTTCTCGATCAGGTCCGGCGGCAGAGGGATCGCCAACACGCGCGCCACCGACGCGGCTTCGCGCATGGCGCGTTCGAGCTGTTCCCGCAGCCGCGCGTCGCCGGTAATCGGTCCGACGGGCTGGCGCGATAGGCAGCACAGCGCGGCGGTGGCCGCCAGCATGATGAATTTCTGCCAGAGCTCCGATACGATGTCCGCCGAAAGCTCGACGGAGAAACCGGCCTCCCGGCCCGCCCGCTGGAACGCCAGCATCGCGGGCGACACGTTTCCGTCCGGGTCGCCCAGCGTCAGCGTGGCCGTGGGCGTCTTGCGCTCGATCACGCCCGGCGCGACGATGTGGGACGACAGCAGCACGGTACCCGGACAGACGCTGCCGCGCGCAAGGTGATCGGCCAGGATCCGGTGGGCCACGATACCGTTCTGGGTCGTCACGACCAGCGTCCCTGGCCCCACCATGGGCCGGATGGCCTGGGCGGCATCCTGCAGGTCGTAGAGCTTGACGCCGCAGATCACGACGTCCGCCAGTTCCGCGCCAGGCGCATCCGTGGCCAGCAGGTTCGATACCGTGAACTCCTCCTCGCCATGGCGGATCCTCAATCCGTGCTTCCTGATCGCCTCCAGGTGCGCTCCCCGGCAGACCAGGGTCACGTCATGGGAAGCGCGGGCCATCATGGCCCCGAAGTACCCGCCTATCCCGCCCGCGCCAAAGACCACTATCTTCATCGCATGCCCCCGTTCAATCCCTGAAGCCCGGCGCCACCCTGTCCGCCAGCCTGAGCATGGCCGGCCATTCCTTGTGGCCGAGCGGGCTCTTGCCGGTGGAGTATTCGTCCAGCCTGGCATCGCTGAATCCCAGCCTGGCGATCTCCCGCGCGATGCCGGCCGGCGGCAGCCGGGGCGGACGGCCACAGGCCAGGATGTCGAGCTGCGCCTGGCAGGCCTTCTCCAGGTGCCACATGATGCTGAAAGCCTCGGCCACGGTCTTTCCGACCACCAGCGTTCCATGGTTGCGCAGCATCAGGACGATGTTGTCGCCCAGGTCGCGCGCCAGCCGGGCACGCTCGTCCAGGCTGAGGGCAAGCCCCTCGGACTCGTGATAGCCGATCCGTCCGTGGAAGAGCATGGCGTGCTGCGTCAGCGGCAACAGCCCTTCCTCCAGCGCGGACACCGCCATGCCCGCACGGGTGTGGAGGTGCAGCACGCAGTTGGCATCCTCGCGCATGGCATGGATGGCACTGTGGATGACGAAGCCGGCCTTGTGGACCTCGTGCCCGGACGGCTCGACCAGCGTTCCCTCCAGGTCGACCTTCAGGAGATTCGAAGCCGTGACCTCGTCGAACGCCAAGCCGAACGGATTCAGCAGGAACTGATCGTGCGAATCCGGAACCCGCATGGAAATGTGCGTATAGATCAGGTCGGTCCAGCCGAAGTGCGCGACCAGCCGATAGCAGGCCGCGAGATCGATGCGGGCCCGCCGCTCGGACGTCGTGCCGGGCGGTGGCCCGCTCCCTCGCCGCGGGCGGTTTCCTGTCTCATCCATGTCATTCATGTCTTCTTCTCCGAAAGCAATTCAGCTTACTGAATTGGAGCTAGCATAGCGACAGCCTGGAGCGGCAACAAGAGAATTCTCCGTTCACGTTTTCCCCTATTTTTCGGGCTTTTCCAGCCGTATCTTGCTTTCCGAAATGGCTTTGCATAAACTGATTCAGTGTACTGAATTGCAATATGGAAAATGCGAAGGGAGACCGCAATGAAACATGACGGCGAAGCGACCGCGCGACCATCATCCCCCGCGTTCCCGAAGAACCGCTGGCATGTCGCCGGCTTTTCCTGGGAACTCCAGGGGCAGCCCGTCGCGAGAATCCTGCTCGGGCATCCGGTCGTCCTCTTCAGGACCGCGGACGGGGTCGCGGCGCTGGAGGACCGATGCTGCCACCGCCACCTGCCGCTCTCGTTGGGAACGATCGAGGACCGTGGACTGCGCTGCGGCTATCACGGCCTGCTCTACGACGCGCGGGGCGCCTGTATCGAAATCCCCGGGCAGGCCACCGTTCCGCCCCGCGCCAGGGTCAGGAGCCATCCCCTGCGCGAACAGGACCAGATCCTCTGGATCTGGCTCGGCGACGGCGAGGCCGCCACGCCGCCCGGACCGCCACCGGCCTATGGCGTGCACGGCGACGACCGCTATCGATTCCGCGGTGGCGTCGTCCACTACGACGCCCCCAGCCAGCTGGTGCACGACAACCTGCTGGATCTCAGCCATCTCGCCTACGTGCACCTCAAGACCATAGGCGGCGATCCAGGCCTGCACATGCACGCGCCCATCAAGGTCGAGCAGTCCGGCGACATCCTGCGGATCGTCCGCCTGATGCCCGATTCCGACCCGCCCCCCACCTACGGCCTGGCCTGGCCGTTCGCGGGCAAGGTGGACCGCTGGCAGGAAATCGAGTTCCACGGCAGCCACCTGCTGATATGGGCCGGCGCCATGGATGCCGGTTCGGGCGCGCTGGACGACCCGGACCGGGGCGGCCTGCATATCCGCGGGTTCCATGGCGTAACGCCGGAAACGGAAACGACCTGCCACTACTTCTGGACGGTCGCCACCAATCCCCATCCCGGCATGCCGGACATGACGGATGCGATCCGCGAGCAGGTCGAGCTGACATTCAACGAAGACAAGGCCGTCATCGAAGCCCAGCACCGCAACATGCGGCGGTTCGCCGGCGCCCCGACGGTCGACATCCGCGTGGACGTCGGCCCCAATCGCGCGCGCCGGCTGCAAGCCGAGGCGGCCGCCGGAACGGTCAACGCACATCAAGGGTAAGGAGCAACTCATGTGGATGAAGAACGCCTGGTACGTGGCGGCCTTTTCGAAAGAGGTTCATGCGAACCTGCTGGCGCGTACCTTCCTGGGAATCCGTGTCGTCCTGTACCGCCGGGACGACGGCCAGGTCGCGGCCCTGGAGGACAGTTGCGCGCATCGCCGCCTGCCGCTTTCCTTCGGCCATGTCGAGAACGACCGGCTCGTCTGCGGCTACCACGGCATGGCCTTCGGCGCCGACGGGAAATGCACCGCCATACCGGGCCAGGAACGCATACCGCCGGCCGCGCGCGTGCGCGCCTTTCCCATCCAGGAACGGCATGACCTGATCTGGATCTGGCTGGGCGACCCGGCCCTGGCCGGACAGTCCTCGCCCCCGGACGTCGGCCGCATGAAGCACCCGGACTGGGTGCCCAGCGCGGGCTATTGCCGGCTGGAAGCGGACTACCGCCTGCTCAACGACAACCTGCTGGACCTGTCGCACGTCGCCTTCGTGCACGGGCGGACCATCGGCAACACAGCCGTCGCGCAATCGCCCATCAAGGTCGGCCAGGAGGGCAACGTCGTCAGCGTCCACCGCGACGTCGTGGGCGCGCACGCACCGCCTTTCTACGCGCACCTGGGCGGCTTCCGGCAGCCCATCCACCGCTGGCATACCGTGAACTACCACGCGCCTTCCACCTGCATCATCGAGGTCGGCTGCGAGGCGATGCAGCCGGGCGACGGGCTGGGCAGAATAGAAGGCGTCGTCATGCACCTGATCACGCCGGAAACCGAGGGCACCTCGCATTACTTCTGGGCCTTCATCCGCCGGTTCCGCCAGGACGAACCGGCGCTGACCGAATACATCCGGCAGGCCATCGATGCCACGCACACCGAAGACAAAGTCGTAGTCGAGCTGCAGCACGCCGCGCTGACCGCGCCGCAACGGGAGAATCCCGTCAACCTCGCCATCGTCGTGGACAGCGGCCCCCTGCGCGGTCGCCGCCTGCTGGAGGAATTGATCCAGCAGGAGCAATCGGCGCCCGCCC
Organism: Pigmentiphaga sp. H8; assembly: GCF_003854895.1. Lineage (NCBI taxonomy): Bacteria > Pseudomonadati > Pseudomonadota > Betaproteobacteria > Burkholderiales > Alcaligenaceae > Pigmentiphaga > Pigmentiphaga sp. H8. The sequence continues at coordinate 5,740,654 of NZ_CP033966.1, forward strand.
CCGAACCCGTGCCCGCCCACCAGGCGGGCTAGCGTTTTCCCACACCGAAGAGAGGTAGACATGACAGGAAACCGTGGCGTTGCCTACGTCGGGCAAGGCGTCGTCGAAGTCCAGGCGATCCCCTTTCCCAAACTCGAGAATCCACAGGGCCGGGCGATCCGCCACGGCGTCATCCTCAAGGTCCTGACGACGAACATCTGCGGCTCGGACCAGCACATGGTCCGGGGGCGGACGACGGCGCCGGCGGGGCTCATCCTCGGACACGAGATCACGGGCGAGGTCATCGAGGCCGGCCAGGACGTCGAGTTCCTCCGCAAGGGCGACATCGTCTCGGTGCCGTTCAACGTCGCCTGCGGCCGCTGCCAGACCTGCAAGGAACAGCAGACCGGCGTCTGCCTGACCGTCAACCCGGCGCGCGCCGGCGGGGCTTACGGCTACGTCGACATGGGCGGCTGGATAGGCGGCCAGGCGGAATACGTGATGATTCCCTACGCCGACTTCAACCTGCTGAAGCTGCCCGGGCGCGACCGCACCCTGGAGAAGATCCGCGATCTGACCTGCCTGTCGGACATCCTGCCCACCGGCTACCACGGCGCGGCAACCGCGGGGGTCGGACCGGGCAGCACCGTCTACGTGGCCGGCGCGGGACCGGTCGGGCTCGCGGCCGCCGCCTCGGCCCGCCTGCTGGGCGCCGCGGTGGTCATCGTCGGCGACGTCAATCCCGCGCGCCTGGACCATGCGCGCAAGGTGGGGTTCGAGACCGTCGACCTGTCGCGCGACGCCTCGCTGGGCGACCAGATCGCGCAGATACTGGGCGTACCGGAAGTCGACAGCGCCGTGGACGCGGTGGGCTTCGAGGCGCGGGGCCATGGCCACGAGGGCGCGCGGCACGAGGCGCCCGCCACCGTGCTGAACTCGCTGATGGAGGTCACCCGCGCGGCCGGGAAGATAGGCATCCCCGGCCTGTACGTGACCGACGACCCGGGCTCGGCCGACCCGGCGGCGCGCAAGGGCGCATTGAGCGTCCGGTTCGGACTGGGCTGGGCGAAATCGCACAGCTTCTTCACCGGCCAGACGCCCGTCATGAAATACAACCGCGCGCTGATGCAGGCCATCCTGTGGGACCGCATCAAGATCGCGGACATCGTCGGCGTACAGGTCATCTCGCTCGACGAGGCGCCGGGGGGCTACGCCGAATTCGACGCGGGCGCGCCGAAGAAATTCGTCATCGATCCCCACGGCATGACGAAGGGGCATTGAGCAAGGCGACATGAAAGAGCGGCCGGCGCTGGGACACCTTTGTCCCGCCCGGCCGCCGGGCCTGCCCCGTTTGGACGGATACTGCGGCTTTCCTTTCCCCCAGCCGCCATGACCCTCGCCGTCCTTGCCAGTTGCGCCCTGACCGGCATCGATGCGCCGCCGGTGCGCGTCGAGGTCCACCTGGCGCCGGGCCTGCCTTCCTTCACCATGGTCGGCCTGGCCGATACCGAAGTGCGCGAAAGCCGCGAGCGCGTGCGGGCCGCGCTGCTCAGCTCCGGCTTCGACTTCCCCGCGGGGCGGCTGACCGTCAACCTCGCGCCGGCCGACCTGCCCAAGGAATCCGGGCGCTTCGACCTGCCCATCGCGGTGGGCGTGCTGCTGGCATCCGGGCAAATCGCCATGCCCTCGCTGGCCGGGCGCGCCCGCGCGCAGGATGCGATTCCGCCGCTTGCCCGGCTGGTGCTGGCCGGCGAACTGTCGCTGACCGGCGCGCTGGTACCCATCGCGGGCGCCTTGGCCATTGCCCTGTCGTTGTCGCGGCGCCAGCCGGGCGCCGAGCTGCTGCTGCCCGCCGGCAGCGCCAGGCAGGCGGCGCGGGTGCCCGGGCTGCGGGTCTACGGCGCCGCCACGCTGCGCGACGTCGTGGCGCACCTGGAAGAAAAACAAGTGCTGGCCGCCACGGCGGGCCACGTCGATGCCACGGCCGGCCCACCGCCCTGCCTGTCCGACGTCAAGGGCCAGTACGGCGCGCGGCGCGCGCTGGAAGTCGCGGCGGCCGGCGGCCACAACCTGCTGATGCTGGGGCCGCCGGGCTCGGGCAAGAGCATGCTCGCGCAGCGCCTGCCCGGGCTGCTGCCACTCCTGCGCCATGACGATGCGCTGGAAGCCGCCGCCATCGCCAGCCTTGCCCCCGGTCCTGCTCCAACTTTCGGCCTGCGCCCCTTCCGCGCGCCGCACCATTCCGTTTCCGGCGCCGCGCTGGTAGGCGGCGGCGCGCGCCCCCGGCCGGGAGAAATCACCTACGCCCACCTGGGCGTGCTGTTCCTGGACGAGTTGCCCGAATTCGGCCGGCACGTGCTCGACACCCTGCGCGAACCGCTGGAAACCGGCCGCGTCTCCATCGCGCGCACCCAGCACCGTACCGAGTATCCGGCACGCTTCCAGCTCGTGGCCGCGATGAATCCCTGCCGATGCGGTTGGCACGGCAGCAACGTGAAGGCCTGCGCCTGCACCCCCGACCAGGTGGCCGCCTACCGCGCCCGCCTGTCCGGTCCACTGCTCGATCGCATCGATCTCCAGGTCGAAGTCCCCGCCGCCGGCGACGACTGGGCCGACCTGCCCCCCGGCGAACCCAGCGCCGCCGTACGCCGACGAGTCGAGACCGCCCTGGACCTGCAGCATCGCCGCCAGGGCTGCGCCAACGCGGCGCTCGAGCCCGGACAGGTCGACACCCATTGCCGTCCCGATGCTGCCGCGCGCGCATTGTGGAAACAGGCCATGAAGCAATTCGCGTGGTCGGCGCGCACGGCGCACCGGGTCTTGAAGGTGGCGCGGACCGTGGCGGACCTGGCGGGCGCGGCCGAGATCGGAAGCCCGCACATGGCCGAGGCGGTGCAGTTCCGGCGGCCATTGCGGGAGCGATAGGCAGGGCCGCGCCGCCTGCTGGACCACTGGCGGTACCTATGCGGCCGTCGCGCGTTCGCTCGGCAAGATCCCAGGCTCTGTCGTCGGCCTGGCAGCGGTCCGGGTTCGATTCCGCCCCGCGCTCTTGGCTTCGTAAAGCAGCTTGTCGGCCCGTTCGTAAAGCGCCACGAAACCTTCGTCGCCCAAGGCAGCCGCTACGCCCATGCTGGCGGTAACAGGTCGCCCGAGCCCCGGAACGGTATCGGCCACGAGGGCAGGGATCGCCTGTCGGCGCCGTTCGGCCTCGATACCGGCATCGCCGCCACGCAGGAGAAGCACGAACTCTTCGCCGCCCAGGCGGTATGCCGCAACGTCCGGGCCGGCCTGGATGGCGCTGGCCACGGCCCTGAGCACCGCGTCTCCCACCGCGTGCCCGTTCAAGTCATTGATCGACTTGAAATGATCGAGATCGATGACGGCCAGCGTGTCGAAGCCTTCGGCTCGACGCTGCGCGAACTGCCTCTCGATCGCCCGCCGGTTGAACAGGCCCGTCAACGGGTCGGTTTCGGAAAGCCGTTCAAGCAAATAGGCTTCGGTACGCGCGCGGTCCCGCTCCCGCTTCATGGTCACGAAGCGGTCCGCCACGCCCAGCGTCGTGAAGAGGACTTCACACAGGCAACCCGCGTAGAACATGAGCATGGCATCGGCGCTGTGGAACCAGGGCGTCACCCCCGTCACCAGGCGGGTCAGTCCGACCAGCACCATGGGCGTGTATCCAATCGCCTGGAACTTCGCGGCACGGCTTCCGCGGCGCAGCGCGTCGACCATCGACAGGATGAAAACGATAAGGATGGGCGCGAACGCCGCCGTGTAGGCGCTCGATTGCACGGGCCGCGCCACGAACGGGAACGCCGCGTGAAATGCACTCAGGAATATTGCCCACACCGCGCAATACGGCAGCATGCGGCGGAGAACGGGGTGCATCAGTCCAGGCTCGATGAAGCTGTAGGTGAACATAGTTCCGGACGCGATGGTCGCCCCGAAGATCACCGTCGTCATCCAGCTCAACGTCATGGCGGGCGGGTCGAAAAGCACGACCGAGATGTTCGACGAAACCAGCAAGGTCATCAGCAGCGACAACGTGAGAGCCGAGTGCCAGAGCACGAACGGTTTACGCAGGACTTGATAGAACGCCGCATTGAAGATCAGCGGCATGACGAGCATGCCCGCGAGCGCGGAAACGATGACCAGGAGCCGCGAGGCACCGGTGCCGTCGCCGTCGGCATCCACTGATACCAGATGGGCCCTCTCCAGCGACATCCGGTGGCTGGGCAGGTCGATGGCGACGACGACCTGCCTGGTCGCGCGCGTCACCTCGGGCAGGGAAGCCTTGAAGTACCCGCCGACCATCGAGCTGGGCAAGGCGGCGGCGGGAATGGTGCTTTGCCGGACCGCGCCGTCCTGGTCGATCGCAAGCAGATGCACGGCCTGGAGCGCGCTGCGCCTCGACAGAAAGTACCGGGGAAGGGGGCCGTCCGGGCGCAGATCGAAACGAAGCAGCACGCGCTCGGCATCGATGGAGAATTCTCGATCGGCACAGGACCATCGCTCGTCCGACCAGGCTATCGCGACAATATCATCCGACAATCCGCCGGATGCCCAGCAAGCGCCGCGGATGTCGGCGAAATCAGCCGCGCTGGCCGGCCCGGCGCCAAGGTGCGCCAGCATCGCCATGAACAGCGATACCGCCAGGACATACTTTCGAAAGCCACCCCACGCCATAACGTCTCGACAGAGCAGTCGCCCAATAGACCGGAAGCAGGGCGGCGGAGCGCTGGGCTGCTAAACGCGGCAGTTTAGCAAACGGCTCGGACCCGAATAGGTCCGAATCGCGTGGGGAAATAAGGCTAGTTCGCGGTTTCCCCTTGATATCCTGCCGTCAGTCAGGAACGTCAAGGAACTCGCGACATGCTCACGACAGAAACGGCCACCATGCTGGCGAACTACGGCAATTGGGCGGACCAGGTGCTTTTCAAGGCGATGCGGGTGCTGCCCGAAGGAGCGGTCACGCAGCGCCGCCAGACGCTGTTCGGATCGATGATCGGCACGCTGAACCACAACTACCAGGTGGACCTGATCTGGCGCGCCCACCTGCTGGGGGAAAAGCACGGCTTCTCGACCCGGCGCGACCTGCTGCATCCCGACCTGGACACCCTCGTGGTGGAGCAGTTGAAGGTCAACCAGTGGTACATCGACTGGGCCGCCAGCCAGACCCCGGACAGCTTGGGCGAGCGGTTGAAGTTCAATTTCGTATCGGGGCAGGCGGCCGAGATGACCCGGGGCGGAATGTTCCTGCACATCGTCAACCACAAGACGTACCACCGCGGCTGGGTCTGTGAGATGTTCTTCGATGCCGGCGTCAATCCGCCTGAAACCGATCTGTCGGTGTATCTGACCGAGGGCTGAGCAAACCGGTAGTACCATGCACGCTTGCCGGCCGCCCGCCGCGTCCGGCCCTCAATCCGTGCAAGGGAAGATCCACAGCGCATGCGCTCCATAGGCCGCACACGAAGTCTGTCCGAAGAACTCGTGCAGCTCATGTCCGAGAAAATCCACGGCAAGGTGTGGAAGCCCGGCGACAAGCTGCCGACGGAAGCCGAGATCATGCAGGAGTACGGCGTCAGCCGCACGGTGGTGCGCGAGGCCATCTCGCGCCTGCAGGCGGCGCGCATGGTCGAGACCCGGCACGGCATCGGCACCTTCCTGCTGGAGCCGCCGGTGGCGCCGCTGCGGCTCGACACCAAGGACGCGGTCACGATGCTGGACGTGATGGCGGTACTGGAACTGCGCATCACGGTCGAAACCGAGGCCGCCCGCCTGGCCGCGCAGCGGCGCACCGAACAGGACCTGGCCGAGCTGCGGCGCACGCTGGCGGCGTTCGAGGCGCAGATCGAGCCGGGCGGCGACACCGTCACGGCGGACCTGGCCTTCCACCAGCAGGTGGCCATCGCCACCGGCAACCGCTATTTCCACGAGATCCTGGCGCAGATGGGCACCACCATCATTCCCCGGACACGGGTCGATACCGCCGAGCTGGCGCGCGACGACCGGCGGGCCTACCTGGCGCGCGTGCATCGCGAGCACCAGGCCATCTACGAAGCCATCGCCCGCCAGGACGGGGACGCCGCGCATGCCGCGATGCGCGCCCACCTGGCCCGGAGCCGGGAAAAAGTGCGGCAGGCCTATGCCGCCGGCCAGGGTGACGAGGCCGCGGCTATCGCCTAGCATTCCGCACGGCCGACAACGGCGTCGCCCCTGTTGCCTTCTCTCACTTTAAGTTGTACGATGACTGACGACATATCACTTGCCGATCCTTCCATCACCGGATACCGCCATGACCCCTCAAGAGTTGAAGGCCACGATTTCCCAGGGATTGCTCTCGTTTCCCGTTACCGATTTCGACCAGAACGGCGATTTCGCGCCCAAGGGCTATGCCGCCCGGCTGGAATGGCTGGCTCCCTACGGGGCGAGCGCGCTGTTCGCGGCGGGCGGCACGGGCGAGTTCTTTTCACTGACGCCGGCCGATTATTCGGCCGCGGTGAAGACGGCGGTGGAGGTGTGCGAGAAGCGCGTTCCCATTCTGGCGGGCGCCGGCGGCCCCACGCGCACGGCCATCGCCTATGCGCAAGAAGCGCAGCGCCTGGGCGCCAAGGGCGTCCTCCTGATGCCCCACTACCTGACCGAGGCCAGCGAAGCCGGCATCGAGGCTCACGTGGAGCAGGTCTGCAAGTCGCTGGACATAGGCGTGATCTTCTACAACCGCGCCAACTCGCGGCTCGGGCCGGCGGCGCTGTCGCGCCTGGCGGACCGCTGCCCCAACCTGATCGGCTTCAAGGACGGCATGGGCGACATCGAGGCCATGGTGCGCGTGCGCCGCGGCCTGGGCGACCGCTTCGCCTACCTGGGCGGACTGCCGACCGCGGAAGTCTACGCGGCGGCCTACAAGGCGCTGGGCGTGCCCGTGTATTCGTCGGCCGTCTTCAACTTCATTCCCAAGACCGCGATGGCGTTCTACCACGCCGTGGCGCAGGACGACGCGCAGACCATCGGCCGGTTGCTGGATGATTTCTTCCTGCCCTATCTGGAGATCCGCAACCGCCGCGCCGGCTACGCGGTCAGCATCGTCAAGGCCGGCGCCCGCCTGGTCGGCCACGACGCGGGCCCGGTGCGCGCGCCGCTGACGGATCTGGACCAGGACGAGATGCAGCGCCTGGCGGCGCTGATCGAGAAGGTCGGCGGACAGTAGGCGGTCAGCCCAGGCTTTCCGGATCCAGGCGCGCCGCTTCCCGGCGCCGCGCCAGGTAGGTCACGCCCCACATCACCACTCCCAGCGCCAGCAGCCATCCCGCCACCTCGTACTGGATGGGATCGCGGCCGGTGAACGGCGTGACCATGAACAGGCACACCACCGCCCCCAGCATGGCCAGCGGCGTCCAGGTGCGGAAATGCGAATGCCCGACGCGGTCGGCGCGCAGCAGCAGCACCGCGACGTTGACGAACGCGAACACGCCCAGCAGCAGCAAGGCCGTGGTGCCGCCCAGCGCGCGGATGGCCTCGGAGTCGCTGGCCGCGGACACCAGCACGATCAGGCCCACTGCCAGCACGGTGGTGAACAGGATGGCGGACCACGGCGTCTGCGTGCGCGCATGCACCTGCGAAAGAAAGGACGGCAGCACGCCCTGGCGCGACATGCCGTACAAGAGGCGGCTGGCCATCATCATGTTGATCAGCGCCGAGTTGGCGACCGCGAACATGGAGATGACGGGCATGATCACCTCCATGGGCAGGCCGGGCGCGGCGCGCTTGACCACCAGCACCAGCGGCGTGGAGCTGGAAGCCAGCTCGCCCACGGGTATCAGCGCCACGGCGCAGATCGACACCAGCACGTAGATGGTGGCCGTCAGCCCCAGCCCGGTCAGCAGCACCTTGGGAAAGATGCGGTTGGGGTCGTGGGTTTCCTCGGCCATGTTGACCGAGTCCTCGAAGCCCACCATGGCGTAGAAGGCCAGTGCGGTGGCTGAGGTGATGGCCAGGAAGACGCTCTTGTCCTCGGGCGTGTCGAAGGCCACCACGCGCGAGAAGTCGGCCTGGCCGCCCGCGATCGCATAGAAGCCCAGCACTATCACCAGCAGCAGGCCGCTCAGCTCGACCAGGGTCAGCACCACGTTGGTCTTGACGCTTTCGGACACGCCGCGCAGGTTGACCAGCATGACCAGCAGCATGAAGCCCACGGCGCCCAATGTAATCAGCGCGGGACTGGCGTCGACGCCCAGGGACACGAGCAGGTTGGCGGCGAAGGCCTGCGACGCGGTCGAGGCCGAGGTCAGCCCCGAGCACATCACGGTGAAGCAGATGATGAAGGTCAGGAAGTGCAGCCCGAAGGCCTTGTGCACGTACAGCGCGGCGCCCGCCGCGCGCGGATACTTCGTGACGAGCTCGAGGTAGGAGAAAGCCGTGAGCAGCGCGATCAGGAAGGCGGCCAGGAAAGGCGCCCAGGCCGCCCCGCCGACTTCGCCGGCCACCTGGCCGGTCAGCGCATAGACGCCGGTGCCCAGGATGTCGCCCACGATGAACAGCAATAGCAGCTTGGGCCCCATCACGCGTTTCAGGGGAGTACCGCCCTCGTGCGTTTCGGTCATCGTGAGCCTCTTCGCGGGTATGCCGATGGATCGATTCTAGTGGGCACGCCCCGGTCCGCGCGCGTTGCGCATGCAACCGAATGTCTCCCGTTTCGCGCTATCCTTGCGGGGATCCGCGGCCGGCCCCGGCCGCCGTCCTGTTACACCCTTGCCCGCCGCCCCGTTCCCCCACGCGCCGCAATGCCCCGATTCCCTCTGTCATTCCCGCCCGTCCCGCTCCCGCCAGGAGCCGCCTGATGGGCGTCTTCCATATCTACTTCTCCATCCTCAGCCTGCTGGCTCCGCTCCTGGTGGTCATCGGCGTCGGCACCACCTGGGGCAAGCTGGGGCACGCATTCCCCGCGCAGTTCGTCACGGTGCTGGCCACCACCGTCACCACCCCGGCGCTGGTGTTCAACACCCTGGTCACGACCCAGCTCAGCAACGAGATCATGGCCACGGTGGCCGGCGCCACGGTGCTGGCACTGGCCTTGTGCATGGGCATCTCGGCGCTGGCGCTCAAGCTGTGCAAGCTGCCGGTGCGCAAGCTGCTCCAGACCACGACCTTCCCGAACGCGGGCAACCTGGGGCTGCCCATCACGCACCTGGCCTTCGGCGACGCCGGCCTGTCGACCTCGATCGCGTTCTTCGCCGTCTGTTCGTTCATCCAGCACACCGTGGGCGTGCGCACGCTGCCCAGCGCGGACGGCATGCCGGCGGCGTGGAAGAGCCCCATCCTGATCGCTTCCGTGCTGGCCGTGGCCTGCCGGCTCTTCAGCTACACGCCGCCGCAGTGGATCATGGAGTCGGCCCAGTTGCTGGGCAGCATGACGGTGCCGCTGATGCTGCTGGGGCTGGGCCATGCGCTGGCGCTGATTCCCGCGGCCGGCCTGAGGCTGGGCGGCATCGTCGGCGCCATCCGGCTCGTGGCGGGCCTGGCCACGGGCGCCGCGGCGGCTTGGCTGGTGGGGCTGCCGGCCGACATGATCGGCAACGTGGCCCTGCAAATGGGCATGCCGTGCGCGGTGGTCAGCTACATGTATGCGCGCCGCTATACCGACATGGGCGATACGGCGGCGGGCGCGGTGCTGATCTCGACCGTGGTGTTCCTGGTGCTGGCGCCGTTCCTGCTGTGGCTGCTGGGCTCGCCGGTGGCGGGCTAGGCCCGGCGTTCAGGCCTGCCCGGCGCGCCGGTGCTGCATGGGGGTCATGCCGTAGCGGCCGCGGAAGGCGCGCGAAAAATGCGCCTGGCTGGCGAAGCCCCAGCGGTAGGCGATGTCGCCGATGGACAGCTTGCGGGTGCGCTCGCCCGCGAGTTCCTGGTGGGCGCGCTCGAGCCGCCTGTCCCATATCCATTGGCTGACGCTGCGGTCCCGGTGGGCGAACAGGCGGTGCAGCTGCCGCACGGACAGCCCCAGGGCGCGCGCCACTTTCTCGGCATCCAGCGCGGGATCGTTCAGGTGTTCGGCAATGAAGGCCTCGGCGCGCAGCAGCCGCCATGCGGCCATGTCGTTCAGTTCGCGCGCCGCGCCGGGATCCACCGCCGCGCGCAGCAGGTGCCGGGCCTGCTCGGCCACGCCGGCCACGGCGTCGGCACGCGGCCGCTCGACGAAATCCACCGCCATGGTGCGCAGCGTATTGGCCAGCAGCCGGCCCGTGCGCAGCCGGTTGTCCACCTGGATGGGCGCTTCGGGCCGCATCTCGCGCCGCCCCCGGAACAGCCGGTCGGCCTCGACCTCGACGATGATCTGGCGCATGTCGCCGGTGAAGCCGTACAGGTAGGGGATCGCGTTGGAATAGACGATGACGTCGCCCGCTCGCACGGTGTAGCACTGGCCCGACTGGAACAGGAAAGCGTCGCCTTCGAGCAGGATGCAGGCGAAGACGGAATCCTTGGGATGGGTCTTGAGCAGCGAGCGCGTCCGCTCGATGACGTGCTGGTTGCCGCGGATTTCGGTGAAGGCGACGTCGTCCGCGTCGAACACGCGGCCCTGGGCGCGCAGCCCGTGCGGGTCGTAGGTCGAACAGGTCAGGCCGATCAGCTGCGAGGCGTTGTACGACTCCCAGAATGCCAGCCGCTGGGACGACGGAACCTGGTCGGTGGAAGCCTGCGCGCGAGGGGACAAGGTCGTGCTCATGGTCGTGCCCGTGGGAGAGCCGCCCGGCGGCGGGGCGGATGGCGTCCAACATGGCGGCGGCGCCGCGACTTAAGCCGATGCTAGCACGGCCCACCCCGGGGCCCCGGCCCGGGTTGACCCTAGGGGATCCCCCGCGCCCGCTGGCGGCCATGTCGCGCACAGTCAAATTCCTCGTCCCGCCGGGACAAGCGGCCGGACGGCGCGCTGGCTACATTGACACGATCCATGAATGATCAGGAGGCCCCCATGCTCAAGACCGCCGGCAACGAATTCTGGCGCGACATCGCTCCCATCGCCGACGTGTTCAAGCCCGATGCCAGACCCGAGGTGCACATCGGCAACGCGCCCACCGACGACAGGAAGTGGTATGTCCCCTTCACCGACACGGTAGCCTCGCGGCCGCTGTGGATCTCGCCTTCCGAGAACCGCTGGTGCGACATCCTGCGCGCCGATGCCGCCGGGCTGGTCAACCGCCACTACCATCCGCACGAGGTGTTCGCCTACACGATCTCGGGCAAGTGGGGCTACCTGGAGCACGACTGGATCGCCACCGCCGGCGACTTCGTCTACGAGACCCCGGGCGAAGGCCATACGCTGGTGGCCTTCGAGCACGAGCAGCCGATGAAGGTCTTCTTCATCGTGAAGGGACCGCTGATCTGGCTGGACGAGAAGGGTCAGTCCACCGGCCACTTCGACGTGCACGACTACATCGCGATGTGCCGCGCGCACTACGAGAAGATCGGCATGGGCGCTGCCTACGTGGACACACTGTTCCGCTGAACCAGGCCCCCGTGGCCGATGCGACATAACGAAAACAGAGGAGACGACATCATGCAACGCAGGCAATTCGCGACCTTGCTCGCGGCGGCCGCAGCCACCGCGCTGGCTGCGCCGGCGCTGGCCCAGTCCAGGGCCCCGGCCGAGATCCGCATCGGCTACGCCATTTCCAAGACCGGCGCCTACGCCGGCGGAGCCAGCACCACGGTGCTGCCCAACTACCAGATGTGGGCGGCCGACGTGCAGAAGGCCGGCGGCATCGAGATCGGCGGCAAGCGCGTGCCGGTGAAATTCTTCGAATACGACGACCGCAGCAACTCGGAAGAGGCCGTGCGCGCGGTGGAACGGCTCATCAACCAGGACAAGGTGGACTTCATCCTGCCGCCCTGGGGCACGGCCATGAACCTGGCGGTGGCGCCCATCCTGCACAAGCACGACTATCCCCACCTCGCCACCACGATGATCTCGGACCGCATTCCGCAGCTGCGCGAACGCTGGTCCAACCTCTTCTTCTTCACGCTGACCTCCACCGACTACGCCAACGGCGTGGTGGACGTACTGACGCGGCTGCGCGAGGAAGGCAAGATCAAGGGCAAGGTCGCCATCGTCAACGTGGCCGACCAGTTCGGACTGGAGCTGTCCAAGGCCGCGCGCGAGGGCCTGAAGAAAGCGAAGTTCGACATCGTCTACGACCAGAGCTATCCGCTGGGCTCGCAGGAATTGCAGACCATCCTGAACGAGGTGCGCCGGCGCGAACCCGAGGCCTTCCTGGCCTTCAGCTATCCGCCCGACACCATGTCGCTGAACGACCAGGCCAAGGTCGTGGGTTTCAACCCCAAGGTGTTCTACACCGCGATCGGCACGGTGTTCCCCATGTTCAAGAGCCGCTTCGGCGCCAATGCCGACGGCGTCATGGGCCTGGGCGGCGTCAGCGCTGAACTACCCGCCACGCGCGACTACCGCCAGCGGCACCTCGCCATGTTCAAGCAGGAGGCGGACTACAACGGCAGCGCCGTCACCTACGCCACCCTGCAGATCCTGCAGCAGGCCATCACGCGCGCGGGCTCCATCGACCGCAAGGCCGTGTCCGAGCAGATCCGCACCGGCAGCTTCGAGACCGTGCTGGGCCCCGTCAAGCTGACCAACCGCCTGTGGGCCGAGGCCTCCAGCGTGGGGCAGTGGCAGGGGGGCGTGTTCCAGCCCATCTCACCCAAGAGCGCCATCGGCGTCAAGCCCGCGGTCTTCCCCAAGCCCGAATGGAAATGACGGCAGGGGACATGAGGGCGGACCACGTCCTGCGCTGCGGCCCCGGCACGGTGGTGTGGGGTTTCCTGGGGCCGGACGTGCCGCCCGCGCTGCGCATACGTCCGGGCGATACGGTACGCATCGACACGGTGAACGCCGTGGGCGTGCCGCTGCCACCCGACGAGGCGCTGGCCTTCTTCGGGCATCACGGCCTGCCCCTGGAAGGACCGGTGACCGAAATGCTGGAGATCATGCGCACCGTGCCCAAGGACATCGGCCCGCACATCCTGACCGGCCCGGTCAGCGTGGAAGGCGCCGAGCCGGGCGACGTGCTGGCGGTGGAGATCCTGGCGGTGGCGCCGCGCGAGCCGGCATACGGCGTCAACTTCGCCCGCCCCGGCGCGGGCGCGCTGCCGGGATTGCTGAAGGAACCGCGGCTCAAGCTGATGCGCCATGACCTGGCGGGCGGCGTGGCCCGCTTCGACGAACGCATCGCCATCCCGCTGGCGCCGTTCATGGGCACCATGGGCGTGGCGCCCACCCGCAAGGTGTCCTCGATCCCGCCCGGCCCCTTCGGCGGCAATCTGGACCTGAAGGACCTGCGGCCGGGAGCGGTGCTGTACCTGCCGGTGCAGGTGGCGGGCGCGGACTTCTTCGTCGGCGACGGGCACGCGGCGCAGGGCCACGGCGAGGTGAACCTGACCGGACTCGAGACCTCGATGACCGGCGTATTCCGCTTCACGCTGCACAAGGCCCGCAGCCTGCGCTGGCCCATGGCCGAGACCGACGAGCACTACATCGCCATGGGCCTGGACGAAGACCTGGATGCCGCCGCCGAGCTGGCCGTCTCGCAGGCGGTGGCCGTGTTGCGGCACTTCGGCGATTTGTCCGAGGCCGACGCCTACGCGCTGGCCAGCCTGGCCGTGGATTTCGAGATCACCCAGCTGGTCGACGGCGTCAAGGGCGTCCACGGCCGCATTCCCAAGCGGCTGCTGGCCGCCTGCCCACGCGCGGCGGACCGCCGGTGGGGCCCGCCGCCCTGAACGGGGCTTTCCCACTCTTTCCAGGACACGACTCATGAACATGAAAGATCAGGTCTGCATCGTCACCGGCGGTGCGGGCAGCCTCGGGCTGCACAGCGCGCTCGCCATGCTGGAACAGGGCGCGCGCGTCCTGCTGGTGGACCGGCATGCCGACGCGCTGGACGCCGCCCGCGCCCGCGCGGCCAGCCACGGCGACCGGGTGGCGACCTTCGCCGCCGACGTCACCGATCCCGGACAGGCCCGCGCCTACGTCGACGACGCGCTGCGGCGCTGGGAGCGGCTGGACGTGCTGGTCTGCAATGCCGGCATCAACGGCGCCATCCAGCCCATCGCCGACTATCCCGACGACGTGTTCGACGCCGTCATGGCGGTCAACGTCAAGGGTACCTTCCTGGCCTGCAAGCATGCCCTGCCCCGCATGGCCGACGGCGGCAGCATCGTCATCGTTTCCAGCGTCATGGGCGTGACGGCCGATCCCGGCGTGTGCGCCTACGCCACCTCCAAGCACGCGCTGATCGGCCTGATGCGGGTGGCCGCCAAGGAAGCCGCCGGCCGCGGCATACGCGTCAACGTCGTCGCTCCCGGCCCTATCGCCAACGACTTCCAGGCGGACATCGAGCGTCGGCTGGGCGAGGTACTAGGACGGGACGCCACCCGGATGCTGGACGAAGCCATTCCGCTGGGCCGCCACGCACGCGTCGAGGAAATCGCGCAGACGGTGCTATTCCTGGCTTCGTCGCAGGGCAGCTTTTCCACCGGCAGCGTCTTCATGGCCGACGGCGGCATGCACGTCTGATCAACAGCCTGGCCGGCTCGCTGGTGGATACGCGGGCCTGAAGCCTGGGGGTCTGCTCCCGCTAAAAGGAGGCTCGCACAGGCCCTAACGGCGGTCGGCGCCCTGGCCGGCCGCATCCACCGATGCCAGGGCCGCGCCCACGGCGCCCTGCCCGTTCCCCGTTGGCGACAGGCCGCCGGACGGGCCCGGCCATGGCGTCCTGTCGCGCATGGCCGGATCGGCCTTGAGCAGATCGGCGATGAACTCGATGACGACGCGCGTGCGCAGCGGCAGGTTGCGGCGCGACGGATAGACGATGTAGAGCGGCAGGCGCGCCGGCGGGAAGTCAGGCAGCAGCGAGACCAGCCGCCCCGCGTGCAGGTCGTCCGCCACCATCAGGTGCGACAGGATGGCGATGCCGTTGCCGCCCAGCACGGCCTGGTGCACGGCCGACGCATTGTTGGCCCGCAGCCGGCACGGCACGTTCACCGAAAACTGCCCCTCGGCTGCCTCGAACCACCAGGTGTCGTCCTTGCCCCAGCGGCTGTAGACCACGCACTCGTGGTGGCGCAAGTCCTGCGGAGACCGGGGCGCGGGCCGGCCGGCCAGGTAGGACGGCGCGGCCACCAGGAAGGCCGAGGTCATGCCCACCCGGCGCGAGATCAGCGAACTGTCGTCGATGGGCCCCAGGCGCACTTCCAGGTCCAGGCCGTCCTCGATCAGGTTGCTGGTGCTGTCGCGCACCACCATGTCCAGGCTCAGGCCGGGATGGCTGTCGAGCAGGCCGCGCGCGTGATTGCAGATGTGCAGGGCCAGCGGTGCCGGCAGGCTGAGCCGGACCTTGCCGGTGGGCCGGGCCTGGTCCGGGCTGGCGGAGACGCTCAGGCTTTCGGCGGCCTCGACCAGGCTGCGGGCCGCGGGCAGCAGGTTGCGGCCTTCCTCGGTCAGGGCCACGCCGGTCGTGCTGCGCTGGACCAGCCGCATGCCGACGTGTTCCTCCAGCGCGCGCACCTGCCGGGAAACGGCGGGCTGGGTGACGCCGCGTTCGTTGGCGACCACCGAGAACGAGCCGGTTTCCGCGACACGCAGGAAAGCGAGGAGCGAGGAAATCAGATCCATGGCGAGCTTCCCAGGATACGCCGGCGGCGGGCCGCGCTTCCATACTTTTTCTACGAACGATTATACGGCCGGCGCTCCTAGTGCCAGGGGACGATAGTGCCTAGCATTCGCTCGACATGCAGGTGGACTCACACGTACAGGTAGCAGCGATGAACACGCAATCGGAATTGCCCACCGGCCCCAGCAAGGCCGAGATGATGCAGGCGGTCAGGGAACTGCTGGACTTCATCGGCGGCCGTCCCCTCGGCCCCGAACTGGAAGCCGCATTGAACGAGCGCTACGGCGCGCACACCGAAGGCTATGCCCGCCTGCTGGCGTTGCTGCGCCGCGGCATGGACGAGGGCTGGTCCTGCTATGCGGAGATAGACGGCCCGGACTACCGGCGGGGCCGGATCGCGCATGCCTCGCCCGACACGGATGGATTCACGGTGGAAAGCGGCTGCCTGCGCGACGTGCCGGGCCACTACCACCGGCACCCGCTGGGCGAGATCAACATGATCGGCCCCGTGGACGAAACCGGCCGCTTCTGCGGCGCCGGCGCGGGCTGGAAGGTATTTCCCCCCGACAGCTCGCACTTCCCGACCGTGACGGGCGGCATGGTCACCATGCTGTTCTTCCTGCCCGACGGCCAGATCGAATACAGGAACCCGCCTTCGGCGCCCTGAACGGCGCCTTGCTTGCAGCACCCCGGTTCCCATCTCAACGTTCCACATCCAGGGGTATCCATCATGCACGTCAAATGGCTCGCATTGCCGCTCGCAATGCTATTGGGAATGTCCGCCAACGCCGCGGACAAGGTGAAGATAGGTTTCATCAGCACGCTGTCGGGACCGCTGGCGGCGCTGGGGACGGAAATCCGGGACGGGTTCCGGCTCGGCCTGGATGAAACCGGCAACCGGATGGGCGGCCTGCCCGTCGAGGTGGTGGAAGGCGACGACCAGGCCAACCCCGGCATCGGCAAGCAGCTGGCCGACAAGTTCATCAAGCGCGACAAGGTCGACTTCATGACCGGCGTGGTGTATTCGAACGTGATGATGGCGGTGGGCGCGCCCACCTTCGCGGCCAGGACGTTCTACATCAGCGCCGCGGCGGGCCCCGCCTCGCTGGCCGGCGCGCAGTGCAACCCGTACTTCTTCGGGCTGGCCTGGCAGAACGATGGCCAGAGCGAGGCCATGGGCCGCCACATGAGCGACAAGGGCTACAAGCGCGTCGTCATCATGGCGCCCAACTACACGGGCGGCAAGGAGAACCTGGAAGGCTTCAAGCGCACCTTCAAGGGCAGCGTGGCCGACGAGATCTACGTCAAGCTGGGCGAACTGGACTTCGCGTCCGAGATCGCCAGGATCCGCGCCCAGAAGCCCGACGCGCTGTTCTTCTTCCTGCCCGGCGGCATGGGCATCAACTTCATCAAGCAGTTCCGCGCAGCGGGACTGGCGAGCGAAGTGCCGTACTTCGTGCCGGGCTATTCCGCCGACGAGGACACCATCCAGGCGCTGGGCGAGGCGATGGTCGGCCTGCAGAACTCGTCGCACTGGGCATGGGACCTGGACAATGCCGCCAACCGCAACTTCGTCGCGCGCTTCCAGCAGCGCTACGGCCGGCTGCCGTCGATGTACGCGTTCCAGGGCTACGACGTGGTGCGGCTGCTGGACCGCGCGGTGGCCGACGTGAAGGGGAAGATCGAGGACAAGCGCGCGCTGCATGACGCCATCGCCGCGGCCCGCTTCGAGTCCGTGCGGGGCGCCTTCAAGTTCAACACCAACCAGTTCCCGATCAACGACTTCTATCTGCGCGAGGTGCAGAAAAACGAGTCGGGCCGCGTCACCAACAAGACGGTCGGCAAGATCATGACGGCGCACACCGACAGCTATGCCGGCGCCTGCAAGATGAAGAACCCCTGACCGGATCACGAGGATTCCACCATGGCAACTCCCAAGATACTCGCCTTCGCCGGCAGCTCGCGCGGCGCGTCGCTGAACAAGCTGCTGCTGGCGGTGGCCGCCGACGGCGCCCGCGCGGCCGGCGCCGAGGTCACGCAGGTCGACCTGCGCGACTATCCCATGCCGATCTACGACGGCGACGACGAAATGCAGTCGGGCGTGCCCGACAACGCGATGGCCTTGCGCGGCCTGATCGCCGAGCACGACGCCCTGCTGGTCGCCACGCCCGAGTACAACGGATCGATTACCGCCCTGCTCAAGAACGCGCTGGACTGGTGTTCGCGCCCGATCAACGGCGAGGACGGGCTGCTGCCCTACCGGGGCAAGATGGTCGCGCTGCTGGCGGCCTCGATGAGCCCCTTCGGCGGCATCCGCGCCGTGACCCACGCGCGCGCCATCTTCAACAAGATGGGCGCGATCGTCCTGCCCGACGAAGTGCTGCTGCCGCAGGCCCAGCATGCCTTCGACGCCGGCGGCAACCTGCTGAACGAAACCTCGCGCCAGCTCGCCCGGCAACTGGGGGCGGCGCTGGCCGCGAAGGCGGGACGAGGCGTCTCATGAGCACGGTCATCGAGTCCGCGCTGAACGGCGTCCAGTTCGGCCTGATGCTGTCCCTGCTGGCCGCCGGCCTGACGCTGGTGTTCGGCATCATGGACATGATCAACCTGGCCCATGGTTCGCTGTACATGTTCGGCGCCTACCTGACCGCCGCGCTGGTGGAACCCACTGGATCGTTCCTGCTGGCGATGCTGGTGGCGCTGCTGGCCACGGCGGCCCTCGGCATGCTGCTGGAGACGACCGTGCTGCGCACGCTGTACCAGCGCGACCACTTGTCCCAGGTGCTGGCGACGTTCGCGCTGATCCTGATCGGCAACGAGGTGGTGCGCATGATCTGGGGCCCGCAGCCGCGCCGGCTGGCGCTGCCCGAACTGTTCTCGGGCCCGGTCGACCTGGCCGGCATCCAGTACCCGTCCTATCGCCTGCTGGTGATAGGCGTGGGCCTGGCGGTGGCCCTGCTGCTGTACCTGGTGGTGGCGCGCACGCGCGTCGGCATGTGGGTGCGGGCGGGCGCGTCCAACCGCGAGATGGCGACGGTCATGGGCGTGGACATCAAGCGCCTGTTCACGCTGGTGTTCGGCCTGGGCGCGCTGCTGTGCGCCGTGGCCGGCGCATTGCTGGGGCCGCTGCTGTCGGTCCAGGTAGGCATGGGCGAGAGCATCCTGATCCTGGCCTTCGTGGTGGTCGTGATCGGCGGCATCGGCTCGATCCGCGGCGCGCTGGCCGGCTCGCTCATGGTGGGCATGGTCGATACCGTCGGCCGCACGCTGGTGCCCGGCGCGCTGGGCACGGTGTTCTCGCCCTCGGTCGCCTCGAACCTGGGGCCGACGCTGGCCTCGATCCTGATCTATGTCCTGATGGCGGCCGTGCTGTTCTGGAAGCCGCAGGGCCTGTTTCCTGCACGGGGGTAACCATGGCACCACTGGACCAAATCCTGGGCCGCCGGACCGGCGCCGTCCTGCTGGCGCTGGCCTTGGCCTTTCCGCTGGGCGCCGACTGGCTGGGCCAGGGCTTCTACGTCGACCTGGCCGCGCGCATCATGATCTTCGCGCTGGCGGCGTCCAGCCTGAACCTCGTCATGGGCTTCGGCGGCATGGTCTGTTTCGGCCACGCGGCTTTCCTGGGCATAGGCGCCTACACGGTGGCCATCCTGATGGATGCCGGGGTGGACGCGGCCTGGATCGCCTGGCCCGCGGCAACGGCGGTGGCCGCGCTGGCGGCCTGGCTGATCGGCGTGGTCAGCCTGCGCACGCGCGGGGTGTACTTCATCATGATCACCCTGGCCTTCGCGCAGATGCTGTATTACGTGTTCGTTTCGCTGAACGCCTACGGCGGCGACGACGGCATGCCGCTGGCGGCGCGTTCGGCCCTGCCCTTCGGCCTGGACGCCTCGTCCGACCTGACCTTCTACTACGTCGTGCTGGCCATCCTGGCCGGGGCCATGTGGCTGATGCAGCGCCTGGTCAACGCCCGCTTCGGCCGCGCCTTGCAGGCCATCCGCGAGAACGAGACGCGCATGGAGGCCATCGGCTATCCGGTGTTCCGCATCAAGCTCGCGGCCTTCGTCATCGCCGGCGGCGCGGCCGGGCTGGCGGGCGCGCTGGTCGCGAACCAGGCCGGGATGGTCAGCCCCGGCCTGATGTACTGGACCCAGTCGGGCTCGCTGATGATCATGGTCATCCTGGGCGGGGTGGGCTACTTGTACGGCGGCGTCGTGGGCGCCGCGCTGCTGCTGGTGGCCGAGGAATACCTGTCGGGGCTGACGCTGTACTGGCAGCTGCCGCTGGGCATCCTGCTGCTGGCCGCGGTGCTGTACGCCCGCAACGGCGCGCTCAGCCTGCCCGCGAGGTGGCGCCATGGCTGATTCCTACAAGCTGCGCGTGGCGGGACTGGTCAAGCGGTTCGGAGGACTGACCGCCACCGACCAGGCCAGCTTCGAGGTCAGGACCGGCGAAATGCATGCCCTGATCGGTCCCAACGGCGCGGGCAAGACCACGCTGATCCACCAGATATCGGGCGCGCTGCGGCCGGACGGGGGCCGGATCTCGATGGATGGCGCCGACATCACCCGGCTCCCCATGCACCGGCGCGTGCGCCTGGGGCTGGCGCGCTCGTACCAGATCACCAGCGTGTTCAAGGCATTCAGTGTCCTGGACAACGTGGCGATGGCGGTGCAGGCGCGCACCGGCGGCGCCGCCGGCTGCTGGCGGCCGGTGCGGCGCGAGGCCGACGTGTATGCGCAGGCCCGGCACGCGCTCGAGCGGGTCGGCCTGGCCGCCCGCGCGGACGCATTGACCCACAGCCTGTCCCACGGCGAGCAGCGCAAGCTGGAGGTAGCCCTGGCGCTGGCCACGTCCCCCAGCCTGCTGCTGCTGGACGAGCCCATGGCCGGGATGGGACCCGAGGAATCCGAGGCGATGGTGGAACTGCTGCTGGGCCTGCGCGGCGAGGTCACCATGCTGCTGGTCGAGCACGACATGCATGCCGTGTTCCGCCTGGCCGATCGCCTTTCTGTCCTGGTCTATGGACGGGTGATCGCCACCGGCTCGCCGGAAGCGATCCGCGGCAACGCCGACGTGTGCCGGGCCTACCTGGGCGACGAGGCCACCGTACGAGCGGCATGAAAAGAGGAGACGCCCCATGGAACCGGTATTGGAAGTGAAAGGACTGCAGGCCGCCTATGGCAGCAGCCAGGTCCTGTTCGACGTGTCGCTGGACATCGGCGTGGGCGCGATGCGCACCCTGCTGGGCCGCAACGGCATGGGCAAGACCACCACGGTACGGACGCTGCTGGGCCTGACGCCATCGCGCGGCGGCGAGGTGCGCTTTCTCGGCCAGCGCATCGACCGCCTGTCGCCGCACCGCATCGGCCGCCTGGGCATCGCGGTCGTCCCGGAGGGCCGGCAGATATTCCCCAACCTGAGCGTACGCGAGAACCTGACGGCCTTCGCCGCCAACCGCAGCCGCCAGGCCGAGCCCTGGACGCTGGACCGGATCTACGCCCTGTTCCCGCGCCTGCGCGAGCGCGAGCGGAACATGGGCAACCAGTTGTCGGGCGGCGAGCAGCAGATGCTGGCCATCGGCCGCGCCTTGATGACCAACCCGCACCTGCTGATCCTGGACGAGGCCACCGAGGGCCTGGCGCCGCTGATCCGGCAGGAGATCTGGGACTGCCTGGCCGCGCTGCGGCGCGCAGGGCAGACGCTGCTGGTGATCGACAAATACGTCGAGCGCCTGATCGGCATCGCCGACCGGCACACTATCATCGAACGCGGACGCGTGGCGTGGGAGGGCAGTTCGGGAGAGCTCGGCGCCGACCCGGCCATCTGGCAACGCTACGTGGGTCTCTGACCCCGCGCTTCGCGCATGGCATCTGGAGCAATCGCATGAAACACGTATCTATGGCCGGGCTGAGCGAGATGCAGCGCTACTGGCTGATCACCGGCAGCGTCGGGCCCCGGCCCATCGCACTCGTCACCAGCCTGGATGCGGACGGCCTGTGCAATGCCGCGCCGTTCAGCGCGTTCAACTACATGGGCGAGGATCCGCCGCTGTTCGCCATCGCCGTGGTCGCCTACGGACAGGAAAGCCACCGGCCGGGCGAGGCCAAGGACACGCTGCGCAACATCCGCGAGCACGAGGAGTTCGTGGTGAACATGGTGGACGAGGCCATCGTCGACCAGGCGGTGCAGTGCGGCAGCGATTTTCCCGCGCACGTCTCGGAGGCCGAGGCGGTGGGCTTCTCGCTGGCGCCCTGCGCCACCGTGCGGGTGCCGCGCATCGTCGAAGCGCCGATCTCGTGGGAATGCCGGCTGTTCCGTATCCTGGACATCTCGACGCAGCGGGCCATCGTCTTCGGCGAGATCCTGGCGATGAACTTCCGCGACGACCTGCTGGACGAACAGGCGCTGCGCGTCGACGTCGGGCGCTTCGCCCCGGTGGGCCGGCTGGGCGGGCCGAACTACTGCCTGACGGGCGAGCGGCGCCGCATACCGGTGCCGACCTACATGCCGGCCACGGGGCAGCCGCGGGAATGACGGCGGCGCGCCCCCCCGCGCTACCAGACGATGCAGAACCCCTGTTCCAGCAGCGCCGACGGCAGCGTGGCCGCGCGTACCAGCCCCACCGCGCCGAACGCGGCGACCACCGCGCCGCCGGCGATGCGCCAGGCCGGCCGCCGCGCGCGGCGGCGCAGCCAGCCGTATCTATGGCCGGGCTGAGCGAGATGCAGCGCTACTGGCTGATCACCGGCAGCGTCGGGCCCCGGCCCATCGCACTCGTCACCAGCCTGGATGCGGACGGCCTGTGCAATGCCGCGCCGTTCAGCGCGTTCAACTACATGGGCGAGGATCCGCCGCTGTTCGCCATCGCCGTGGTCGCCTACGGACAGGAAAGCCACCGGCCGGGCGAGGCCAAGGACACGCTGCGCAACATCCGCGAGCACGAGGAGTTCGTGGTGAACATGGTGGACGAGGCCATCGTCGACCAGGCGGTGCAGTGCGGCAGCGATTTTCCCGCGCACGTCTCGGAGGCCGAGGCGGTGGGCTTCTCGCTGGCGCCCTGCGCCACCGTGCGGGTGCCGCGCATCGTCGAAGCGCCGATCTCGTGGGAATGCCGGCTGTTCCGTATCCTGGACATCTCGACGCAGCGGGCCATCGTCTTCGGCGAGATCCTGGCGATGAACTTCCGCGACGACCTGCTGGACGAACAGGCGCTGCGCGTCGACGTCGGGCGCTTCGCCCCGGTGGGCCGGCTGGGCGGGCCGAACTACTGCCTGACGGGCGAGCGGCGCCGCATACCGGTGCCGACCTACATGCCGGCCACGGGGCAGCCGCGGGAATGACGGCGGCGCGCCCCCCCGCGCTACCAGACGATGCAGAACCCCTGTTCCAGCAGCGCCGACGGCAGCGTGGCCGCGCGTACCAGCCCCACCGCGCCGAACGCGGCGACCACCGCGCCGCCGGCGATGCGCCAGGCCGGCCGCCGCGCGCGGCGGCGCAGCCAGCCGGCGGCGCCGGACAGCGCGACCAGGTTGGGCAGCGTGCCCAGGCCGAAGGCCGCCATCGTCAGGGCGCCGGCCGCGGCGCTGCCCGCCACCAGCGCCACCGCCAGCACGCCCAGCGACATGCCGCAGGGCATCCAGCCCCAGGCAAGCCCGGTCAGGAAACGTTCCAGCAGCGGCCGGCCGGCGATGCCCGCACGCACGTAGCGGCCGGCGGGCGAGCGGGCGATGGCCGCCGCCGTGCCGGTCCAGCCGCGCACCAGGGCGACCCGCCAGGCGCCGGCCGCCGGGCCGCCCGCCACCGCTCGGGGCCAGGCCGCGCGCGCCACCAATGCCAGGCCGTGGACACACAGCAGCGCCGCCCCGAAGGCCAGCGCCCCGCGCTGGAGCGGCAGCCAGTCCCGGCTCCAGATGTTGCCTCCCAGTCCGCCCGCCACCGCGCCCAGCAGCGCATACGAGGCGATGCGTCCGGCATGCATGACCAGGGCCTCCCACCCCAGCCGCCACGGCGCCGCGCGCCGCAGCACCGCCAGGCGTTCGCCATGCCGGTGCTCGACCGCCATCACCAGTCCGCCGCACATGGCGGCGCAGTGCACCCCGCCCAGCAGGCCGAGCAGGAACACGCTGGCCAGCGCCGGCCAGCCGGCGGCCCATCCGCTCACGCCACGCCCCCACGGCCGACCCGCGTCATGGCAGGTCGTCCGCGTCGTTGCCGTCCGGCCCCGCGCCGCCGCCCGCCAGGTACAGCGTGATGGCGCTGGAGACCCCGGCAATCGCCCACAAGAGGAAAAAGGCCACGGTATAGAACGCCTGGCGCGACATCTCGACCGGGCGCCCGACGATGGTCAGGCCGCGCGGATCGAGCAGGGTGAAGACGACCAGCGCGGCGCAGGCGCTGGCCAGGAAGGCCGGCCACAGCACCCACATGCTGACGCGCCGCCATTTCATGGCGCACGCTCCACCACCAGCCCGCGCTTGACGATGGCCGCCGCCGTGCCGGTCCAGCCGCGCACCAGGGCGACCCGCCAGGCGCCGGCCGCCGGGCCGCCCGCCACCGCTCGGGGCCAGGCCGCGCGCGCCACCAATGCCAGGCCGTGGACACACAGCAGCGCCGCCCCGAAGGCCAGCGCCCCGCGCTGGAGCGGCAGCCAGTCCCGGCTCCAGATGTTGCCTCCCAGTCCGCCCGCCACCGCGCCCAGCAGCGCATACGAGGCGATGCGTCCGGCATGCATGACCAGGGCCTCCCACCCCAGCCGCCACGGCGCCGCGCGCCGCAGCACCGCCAGGCGTTCGCCATGCCGGTGCTCGACCGCCATCACCAGTCCGCCGCACATGGCGGCGCAGTGCACCCCGCCCAGCAGGCCGAGCAGGAACACGCTGGCCAGCGCCGGCCAGCCGGCGGCCCATCCGCTCACGCCACGCCCCCACGGCCGACCCGCGTCATGGCAGGTCGTCCGCGTCGTTGCCGTCCGGCCCCGCGCCGCCGCCCGCCAGGTACAGCGTGATGGCGCTGGAGACCCCGGCAATCGCCCACAAGAGGAAAAAGGCCACGGTATAGAACGCCTGGCGCGACATCTCGACCGGGCGCCCGACGATGGTCAGGCCGCGCGGATCGAGCAGGGTGAAGACGACCAGCGCGGCGCAGGCGCTGGCCAGGAAGGCCGGCCACAGCACCCACATGCTGACGCGCCGCCATTTCATGGCGCACGCTCCACCACCAGCCCGCGCTTGACCACCGGGTCGGCGACCGGAGGATCGTCATGCGTGACCGCCAGCACGATGGTCACGATGCAGCCCAGCATCGCCAGGGCCGGCCCCGCCATCAACAGCCAGGGCCAGGGTTCCTTCCACCAGGGTCCGGCATCGTTCTGTTCCTGCATCCCGCACCTCGCTTTGTCCATTCAAGGAACGATGAAACTCGACGTCTCGCGCAGCCCGCCCGCGTCGCGGTCGTCGCGCACGATGAACTCGATCCGGTGCGTGCCCGATCGCGCCTCGTCCACGGGCAGCGACACCCGCACCGGCCACAGGCGGTTCGAGGCAGGCGCCAGTTCGATGTCCGTGCCGCCGTCGGCCCCCTGCACGCGCAGTTGCGGCAGGCCCTGCACGTCCAGCCGCACGCGCATGGCGCGCTCGGT
Organism: Pigmentiphaga sp. H8; assembly: GCF_003854895.1. Classification (NCBI taxonomy): domain Bacteria; kingdom Pseudomonadati; phylum Pseudomonadota; class Betaproteobacteria; order Burkholderiales; family Alcaligenaceae; genus Pigmentiphaga; species Pigmentiphaga sp. H8. The sequence goes on from NZ_CP033966.1 coordinate 5,765,950, forward strand.
CGCGTTCATGAGCTGCAACTGGTAGACGTTCTCGATCATGCCGCCCTCGACCTCGCGCGCCAGCACCGAGCGATCGCGTATCACGTCCACGCGCAGCGGCTGCCTTGCCGCCAGCAGGCCGACGAACACCGCCGCCAGCGCCAGCCAGATCGCGCCGTACACCAGCACGCGCGGGCGCAGCAGGCGGCGCCGCGCCTGTTTGGCATCCAGCCGCAGCTCGATGGCGCGTTCGGACGCGTAGCGGATCAGGCCGCGCGGATACTGCATCTTGTCCATGACCTGGTCGCAGGCGTCGATGCACGCGCCGCAGCCTATGCACTCGTATTGCAGGCCGTCGCGGATGTCGATGCCGGTGGGACACACCTGCACGCAGATGCTGCAGTTCACGCAATCGCCCAGGCCCGCCTCGCGCGGGGCTATCCTGCGCGACCGGCTGCCCCGGGGGTCGCCCCGCACCGAGTCGTAGGTGACGACGTAAGTGTCGGGGTCCACCATCACGCTCTGGAACCGCGCGTAGGGGCACATGTATTTGCAGACCTGCTCGCGCATGAAGCCGGCGTTGCCCCAGGTGGCGAAGCTGTAGAAGACCAGCCAGAACCATTGCCACGGCCCCAGCGCGCCCTGCCACGCCTGGCCCGCCAGTTCGCGGATGGGGCTGAAATAGCCGATGAAGGTGAACCCGGTCCAGGTCGCCACCACCAGCCACATCGCGTGCTTGGCGCCCTTGCGCCCGAGCTTGCGCCAGGACCAGGGCGCGGCGTCGAGCCGGATGCGCGCGAACCGGTCGCCCTCGGTCAGGCGCTCGATCCACATGAAGATCTCGGTGTAGACCGTCTGCGGACATGCGTAGCCGCAGAACAGCCGGCCCGCCACCGCGGTGAACAGGAACAGCGCCAGCGCGCTCAGGATCAGCAGCAGCGTCAGGTAGATGATGTCCTGCGGCCACAGCACCATTCCGAACAGGTAGAACTTGCGCGCGCCCAGGTCGAACAGCACGGCCTGCCTGCCGTTCCAGGTCAGCCACGGCAGGCCGTAGAACACGGCCTGCGTCAGGAACACCAGCGCCACGCGCCAGCGCGCGAAAATGCCGCTGACCGAGCGCGGGTAGATCTTGCGCCGAACCTCGTACAGTGCCTGTTCCGAGCCGTCCTCGTCGCCGCCGGCGGCCGCGCAGGCGCGCTCGCTCGGGGAGCTCATTTCGCCTCTTCGGCGGGCCGTGTCAGGCCCCAGACGTAGGCGGCCAGCAAGCGGATCTGCTGCGGCGTGAACACGTCCTCGTGCGCCGGCATCTGGTTGTTGCGGCCCCTGGTGATGGTCTCGGCGATGACGGCGGCCGAACTGCCGTACAGCCAGACCTTGTCGGTCAGGTTGGGCGCGCCCAGCAGCGGATTGCCCTTGCCCTCGACGCCGTGGCAGGCCGCGCAGTTCGCGCGGAAATCGGTCCGGCCGCGGGCGGCCTTGATGGGATCGGCGGCCAGGCCCGACAACGAGCGCACGTACTGGGTCACGTCGCCCACCGCGCGCGAGTCCAGCTGTTCGCCGAACGGGGGCATGATGCCGTGCCGCCCCTTTTCGATCGAAGCGCGGATGATGTCGGGCGAAGAACCGTACAGCCAGTCGCCGTCGGCCAGGTTGGGAAAGCCCTTGCTGCCGCGCGCATCCGACCCATGGCACTGGGCGCAGTTATTCAGGAACAGCCGCTGGCCGATCTCCCGACCCTGCGCGTCGTCGGCGATGGCCGGAATCTCCATGGCCTCGAAGCGCGCGTACAGCGGCTGGACCTGTTCGCGCAGCCGGTCCTGCTGCGCGGCCAGCGCGCCGGTGCTGGACCAGCCCAGCCAGCCCTGGACCTTGCCCAGCCCGGGATACAGGACCAGGTAGCCCAGCGCGAAGACACAGGACAGCAGGTACATCCACATCCACCAGCGCGGCAGCGGATTGTTCAGCTCGCGCAGGTCGCCGTCCCAGACGTGGCCGGTGTCGTCGACCTGGCCGCCTGTGGCGGCCTTGGAGGATTTCAGAAAGGCCCGCTGCGAGAACAGCAGCCAGACGCACCAGACGATGCCCGCCAGCGCGATCGCGCCGATGTAATAGCCCCAGAAATCGGTAGTGAAATCGCTCATTGCCCGGCATCCTTGCCTTGCGCCGCGACGGCGCTTTCATCGGGGAGCGCGAACGGCAGCATGGCCGACTCGCGGTTGGCCTCGACCCGGGCGCGCGACCACGCCCACGCCACGATGGCCAGGAAGGTCGACAGCGCCAGCGCCGTCGCGATCGATGTCACCCAAGCGATCATGTCCATCACCGCCCCTGCTTCTTCATCGCCAGGCCCAAACCCTGGAGGTAGGCCACCAGGGCGTCCTCCTCGGTCTTGCCAGCCAGTTCGGCGGCCGCGCCCGCGATCTGCTCATCGGTATAGGGCACGCCCAGCGTGCGCAGCGCGCGCATGCCCGCCTCGACCTGATCGCTCGCGACCGGCGTCTGGCTCAGCCACGGATAGGCCGGCATGTTGGACTCGGGCACGACGTCGCGCGGATTGTTCAGGTGGACGCGATGCCAGTCGTCGCTGTAGCGGCCGCCCACGCGCGCCAGGTCGGGCCCGGTGCGCTTGGACCCCCACAGGAAGGGCCGGTCGTACACGCCTTCGCCGGCCTCGGAGTAACGGCCGTAGCGCTGCACCTCGGCCGCCAGCGTGCGCACCTGCTGCGAATGGCAGCCCACGCAGCCTTCGCGGATGTAGACGTCCCGCCCGGCCAGGCGCAGGGCGGTATAGGGCTCCACGCCCTGGACGGGAGTCGTGGTGGAGTGCTGGAAGAACAGGGGCACGATCTGCACCAGCCCCGCGATGCTGACCACCGCGATGGTGGCCAGGATCAGCCAGCCCACGTTCTTTTCCAGCGTCTCGTGGCTGAAGAAGGAAGCGCGCTTCGATTTCATGGCGGTGCGCTCCTCAGGCCAGCTGCGGCCGGGCCGCCACGGATACCGGAACCGGCGCCGGCACCGGCGCGTCGAACGGCTGCCGCCCGCGCGCCGTCATGACGAAGTTCCACGCCATCAGCAGCATGCCGCCCAGGAAGCACACCCCGCCCAGCAGGCGCACGACGTAGAACGGATACGTGGCCTTGACCGATTCGACGAAGGTGTAGGTCAGGGTGCCGTCGGGTTCCACGGCGCGCCACATCAGGCCCTGCATGACGCCGGCGATCCACATCGCGGCGATATAGAGCACCACGCCCAGCGTGGCGATCCAGAAATGGAGTTCTATCATCTTGGTGCTGTACATCTGCTTCTGCCCGAACAGACGCGGGAACAGGTAATAAAGCGAGCCGATCGTGATCATCGCGACCCAGCCCAGCGCGCCGGAATGCACGTGGCCGATGGTCCAGTCCGTGTAGTGCGACAGCGAGTTGACGGTCTTGATGGACATCATCGAGCCCTCGAACGTGGACATGCCGTAGAAGGACAGCGCCACCACGAGGAACTTCAGAATGGGATCGGTGCGCAATTTGTGCCAGGCGCCCGACAGGGTCATGATGCCGTTCAGCATGCCGCCCCACGACGGCGCCAGCAGGATCAGCGAGAACACCATGCCCAGCGACTGCGCCCAGTCCGGCAGCGCCGTGTATTGCAGGTGGTGCGGGCCGGCCCACATGTAGGTGAAGCTCAGCGCCCAGAAGTGGACGATGGACAGCCGGTACGAATAGATGGGGCGCTCGGCCTGCTTGGGCACGAAGTAGTACATCATGCCCAGGAAGCTGGTGGTCAGGAAGAAGCCCACGGCATTGTGGCCGTACCACCACTGCACCATCGCGTCCTGCACGCCGGCGTAGGCCGAGTACGACTTCCACATCGTGGCCGGCCATTCCAGGTTGTTGACGATGTGCAGCAGCGCGATCGTCAGGATGTAGGCGCCGAAGAACCAGTTCGCCACGTAGATGTGGCGGGTCCTGCGTTGGACGATGGTGCCGAAGAACACCACGGCGTACGCCACCCACACCAGCGTGATGAGGATGTCGATGGGCCATTCGAGTTCGGCGTATTCCTTGCTGCTGGTGTAGCCCATCGGCAGCGTGATCGCCGCCGCGACGATGACGGCCTGCCAGCCCCAGAAGGTGAAGGCCGCCAGCGGCGCCGAGAACAGGCGCGCCTGACAGGTACGCTGCACCACGTAGTAAGAGGTGGCGAACAGCGCGCTGCCGCCGAACGCGAAGATGACCGCGTTGGTGTGCAGCGGCCGCAGCCGCCCGTAGGTTAGCCATGGCACGTCGAAGTTCAGCGCCGGCCAGATCAATTGCGCGGCGAGCAGCACGCCCACCGCCATGCCCACGATCCCCCACACGACCGTCATGACGGCGAATTGGCGGACGATCTTGTAGTTGAATGTTTCGCCGGAAAGCGCGCCGCTTGCGCTGTCGCCCATGGCAGTTTCCCCTGATTCTGAATTCCCGCTCCTATCATGCGCAGGCGCCGGGGATCGCGCCTTGACGCAGATCAAGCTTCGCGGGAAGAGCGCTCGGAGCGCGGCGTTTCGTCCACACCGGCAGGTGTGTCGTCGTCCATCAGGATGGCGTAGTCGGCGCCGTCCATGTCCTCGAACTGGCCGTCCTGCACCGCCCACCACAGCACCACGACGACGGCCAGCACCAGCATCAGGCTGAGCGGGACCAGCAGGTAGAGCGTTTCCATCAGCGGCGCAGCCTCCATGCGTTGCCCACCACCAGCAGCGAGGACAGCGACATGCCCAGCGCCGCCATCCAGGCGATGATCCAGCCCGAGGCGGCCAGCGGAATGAAGGACAGGTTGTAGGCCAGGGCCCAGCCCAGGTTCTGGCGCATCACGTGGCGCGCGCGGCGCGCGGTTCGCAACGCGTGCGCCACACCCAGGATGCCGTGGCCGTTCAGGATGACGTCGGCGCTGGCGCGGGCCAGCGGCGTGCCGGCCGCGACGGCCATGGACACCTGGGCCAGACCGAGCTGCGGGGCATCGTTGATGCCGTCGCCCACCGCCAGCACCACCGCGCCGCCAGCCTGCAGGGACGCGACGTAGTCCTTCTTGCCCTCGGGGCTGACGCCGCCCGCATGGCTGCTGATGCCGAACTCGGTGGCCCAGGCTTCGACCGTGCGCGCATCGTCACCCGACACCAGGTGCACACGCTTGCCCATCGCCTGCAGCGCCCGCACCGTCTCGTGGCTGTCCTCGCGCGGCGCATCCCGCAGCACGAAGCGCGCGAGCGGACCGGCATCGCCGGCCAGCCAGACCTGCGTGGCGACGGCGCCTGCCGCCCCGTCCCGGCCATCGGCCAGCGACGGCAGTTGCGCCGGGTCGCGCGACCCCGCCGCGAAACGTGGGCTGCCCAGGCGCATCGTGGTCCCGGCGAAGCAGGCTTGCACGCCCTGCCCCGGCAGGTGGCGGGCGTCCTGGACGTCCGGCACTGGCAGGCCCGCCTCGCGCGCCGCCGCGATCAGCGCCAGGCCCGTCGGGTGCGTGCTGCCTTCCTCCATGGCCGCAGCCAGGGCCAGGCACTGCCCCGTGCCCAGCGCGCCGAATATCTCCACGCTCGCCACCGAGAACCGGCCCTGCGTCAGCGTCCCGGTCTTGTCCAGCACCACGTCGGTGACCTGCGCCAGCGTTTCCAGCGCATGCCCCTTCACCACCAATATGCCCTTGCGGGCCAGGGCCGCCGTGGCGGCCGCCAGCGCGGCCGGCGTCGCCAGCGACAGCGCGCACGGACAGCTGACCACCAGCACCGCGATCATGACCGGCAGCGCGCGCGACGGATCGAGCCACCACCACACCGCGCCGGTGGCCAGCGCCAGCGCGATCAGCGCCAGCACGAACACCACCGCGATGCGGTCGGCCAGCACCGCGATGCGCGGCTTTTCCTCCAGCGCCCGATCCAGGGCCTGGATGATCCGCGCCAGCCGGGTTTCGCCGCCGACCTGCTCGACCCGCATCCATACCGGGCTGCCGTTGTTATGGCTGCCGGCGGCCAGGCCATCGCCCACCGCCTTGGCGATGGGCCGGCTTTCCCCGGTCAGCATGGCCTCGTCGACCTGCGTGGCGCCTTCCAGCACCCGGCCGTCGGCCGGCACGGCCTCGCCCGGGCCGATGCGCAGCACGTCGCCCGGACGCACCTGCTGCAGGGCGATGATGTCGGTCTCGCGGCTGGCCGGATAGTCCCGCAGCCGCGCGCAGGTGGCGGGCAGTTGCGCGGCCAGCGCGCGGCCGCCGTCCTGCGCCTCGTGGCGCACCACCAGTTCGAGATAGCGCGCCGCCAGCAGCAGGGCCACGAACATGGTGACCGAATCGAAATAGACCTCGCCCCGGTTGGCCACCGTGGCGGCCACGCTGGCGCCGAAGGCGGCCAGGATGCCGATCACCACCGGCAGGTCCATGCCCGGCCGGCCATGGCGCAGCCCCCGCCAGGCGCCCCGCATCAGCGGCCACGCGCTGTACATCACCACCGGCAGGGTCAGCGCCAGGCTGGCCCAGCGCAGCAGCTGCCACTGGTCGGGCGCGATCGAGGCTTCGTGGCGGTAGAGCGGCCACGCATACATCATGACCTGCATCATGCACAGCAGCGCCACCGCCATGCGCAGCAGCAGGCCGCGCTTCTCGCGGCGCAGGCCGTCGTTCGCGGTCCCGGGCTGGAAGGGCACGGCTCGATAGCCGATGGCGGCGAACGCGTCCAGGACACGGCCCAGGCCGGTCTGCGCCGTCTTCCAGCGCACCCGCGCCCGGCCGGTGGCATGGTTGACGTGCGCCGCCACCACCCCGGGCTGGCGCTCCAGGTGCTGCTCGCACAGCCAGACACAGGCGGCGCAGCGCAAGTCGCCTATCGTCAGCCAGGCCTCGGCCGTGCCGGCGTCCACGGCGCGCACGTATAGCGATTCGATGTCGGACTGCCCGAACGCCGCGCGCAGATCCGCCTGCCCGTCGGCATCGTCCAGCGGCCGGCCCAGGCCGCTGCGGAAACGGTAGAAACTCTCCAGGCCCGCGCCATGGATGGTCTGGGCGACCGCCAGGCAGCCGGCGCAGCAGAACCAGTGCTGGCCCCCCGCGACCGACGCGCGCAAGCCGCCGCCCGCGGGCTGGCCGCAGTGATAGCAGTCCACGGCCAAGGCACCGGGGGCCGGCGCGGCCAGGGAGGCGGAAGGCAGCGAAGTCATGTTCACGCTGCGCATTCTGGCCGCAAGCCCGGCCGCGCGCGTTGATCCAGGTCAAGCGGGAGGGTTCAGGCGGGCCGGGTCAGGTCTTCCAGGCGGCCCAGCCAGCGCATGGCGTGCTCGCGGCTGTCCCCGCACATGTCGGAGGCGGGCATCAGCGAGGCGCAGACGGCGGGCCGCTCGGGCCGGCCGAACAGCTTGCAGCGCTCGTCTTCGTCCAGCTGGATGCAGCGCATGCCGGCCGGCTTGCCTTCGGGCATGCCCGGTATCGGCGTGGTGATGGACGGCGCCGTGCAACAGGCGCCGCAGCCGGGGCGGCATTCCATGCGTTCAATCCGCCCGTACCGACTGCACGAAGGTCCGGGCCGAGTCGCGGTCCAGCTCGTCTTCCCGGCCCAGGGCCACGACTTCGATCAACTGGTTCCCCAGCAGGTAGACCCGGCCCAGCAGCCAGGACGGCGTGTTCGCCACGACGCCATGCACCTCCAGCTCCACCGCCCGGCCGAGCTTGCGTGTGTCGGCGGGCGCCTGGCGCAGCGTGATTTCCTTGCGGTAGGTAAGCGTGCCGCGCAGGTTGGCCAGCAACACCTGCTCGAAGGCGTCCGCGACCTTGGCCAGTTCGGCCGGATCGGCCAGGATGGCCTCCGGCAGCGTCACCCGGCCAACGGCGAAGATGGAGGTGTCCACCGGCGCGATGTCGAAGGCCAGCGGCAGCGTGTGGCCGGCGATGTCGACGTCGCGCTGGTCGGGCTTGGGTCGGGCGGGGAAGGTGACGCGGATCGCCCCGTCGGCCGCCGGCATCTCGCGCCAGTTGTACTTGGGCGAGCAGGCGGCCAGCATGGCCAGGAGCAGGACGAGACAGGCGCGGATAGGTGAAGACATGGGCATTCCAGCGGCAGTGTGCGGCGGCGTCGCCCGCCCGCCCGCGACAAAACGGTACAAGCTGTTACACGAGCCAGCCGGCCCGCTGGAAGTGGCTGAGCGACAATCCGCCTTTGAATCCATACACGATCGATACGGGACAACGAATTGTCGCTGATTTCCATGACGACCGCTCCAGACGGCACGCAGCTCGCGGCGTACCGCTGGGACGTGCCGCCCCGCCCGGAAGGCTACCGGCCCGCGTACCTGCTGCACGGCCTGGGTGAGCACGCCGGACGCTACGAAGGGCTGGTGCGCTGGTTCGCGGCCCGCGGCTGGTCGCTGGCGGCGCACGACCATCGGGGCCACGGCCGTTCCAGCGGCAAGCGGGGCGCGCTGCGCGCCAGCGACGATCTGGTGGTGGATGCCGAACACCGGCTGGCCGAATACGTGCGCGAAACGGGCGCGCCGCCGCTGCTGATCGGGCACAGCCTGGGCGGCCTGGTGGCCGCGCGCGTGGCGCTGCGCGGCAACGTGCCGCTGGCGGGCCTGGTGCTGTCCTCGCCCGCCTTCAGCGTGGAACTGTCCGCCCGCCAGCGCTGGATGCTGGACATGCTGGGCGGCATTGCCCCCGACCTGCGCGTGGGCAGCGGCCTGAAGATCTCCCGGCTGTCGCACGAGCAGGCCGTGATCGATGCCTATGCCCAGGATCCTCTGGTGCACGACCGGATCAGCGCGCGGCTGATGCGCTTCATCGCCGATGCCGGGGCGCAATCGATCGCCGAGGCCTCCGGCCTGAAACCGCGCACGCTGCTGATGGTGGCGGGGGACGATGCCATCGTCTCGCCGTCGGGCAGCCGGCGCTTCGCCGACGCGGGCGCGCCCGGCAAGCTGGCGCTGCGCTGGTACCACCAGGCCTACCACGAGGTGCTGAACGAGTCCCCGGCGCTGGCCGCCCCGGTCTATGCCGACATGGAGACCTGGCTGGCCACGCTGACCGCCCCGGTTTGAACCGGTCGGCCAGAATGGGCTATCCTAGCCTCATGGAACCCATACGGCGTGCCGTGCCGGCACCCGCCTCCTCGCTTCGATCCCGGTCGACGCGCATCTGCGCGCGTCGCGCCTCGTCGCGCCCGTCCATCCTGTTTCCGCTCATCCCGGCCTTCCACTCCTGAGCCCGGCGATCCCCCTCCCCTCTACTGCTTTCTCGCAATCGATCGCCGGGCTTCCCGAACAAACGTCTTGAACGCCGTTTTTCCGGCACCGTTTTTCAGGAGACAGGCATGCAAACCGGCAGCCCTCAGTACATCACCGTCAGCGAACTCGACTACGTTCGCCTTACCAACCTTCTCGGCGACCGCGAACCCGCCGCGGGCACGGCGCAGGCCGTCCTGGCCGAGGCCCTGGACCAGGCCGACCAGGCCGAGCCGCGCGAAATCCCCGCCGACATCGTCACCATGCACACCCGCGTGGAAGTCGAGGACGAAGGCGGCGCGCGGCTGATCACGCTGTGCTATCCGAAGGAAGCCGATGCCGCCCAGGGCATGGTGTCGGTGCTCTCGCCCATGGGCGCCGCCCTGCTGGGCACCCAGGTTCCCGGCACGATAGGCTGGACCCCGCCCGATGGCGAACCGCGCCAGGCGCGCGTCGTGCGCATCGACTACCAGCCCGAAGCCAACGGCGACTACACCGCCTGATCCCTCCTGCCACGCGGCGGCCGGACAACATCCCCGCCCGCGTTTCCCGCCTTCCGTCCCCTGGCCGTGCTAGAGTAGCCGCCGAGTCGGTGCTTCACAGTTAAACGGGAAACAGGAGGGCCCCTTCGGGACCTAACCTGTGCTGCCCCCGCAACGGTAAGCATTCCGTCCCGCGTGGCCACGCCGCGCGCGACACGCCGCATCGAACCCACTGTGCCCCGTCCCGCCGCATCCTCCGGCGCCGACGCGCATGGGAAGGGGATGCGGCCGCGAATGCCAGCCCGGATACCGGCCGGCTCGACGGTCCCCCGGACCGAAAGGGGGAAGCGCAACGCTTCCCGATTCGCTAGCCGACGTGCGGGGATGCACGTCACCGAAACCGCAGGTATCCATGTCATCCAGTTCCACCTCCTGGCGCCTGGCCGGCGCCACCGGCGCGCTGCTTTGCGCCGCCAACGTACAGGCCCAGGCTCCCGCCACCACCCTCGACCCGGTCACCGTCACGGCCTCGCGCATCGAGCAGCCCCTGTCGCGCGCCCTGGGCGACGTCACCGTCATCGACGCCGAGACCATTCAGCGCGCCGGGCAAAGCAGCCTGGCCGAACTGCTGCAGCGTGAACACGCCATCGACATCGGCACCAACGGCGGCCCGCAAACCACCACCAGCGTCTTCATCCGCGGCGCCAACAGCCGCCACACCCTGGTGCTGATCGACGGCCTGCGCGTGGGCTCGGCCACGTCGGGCACCATGAGCCTGAACGGCATAGATCCCGCCAGCGTCGAACGCATCGAGATCCTGCGCGGCGCGGCCAGCAGCATCTATGGCGCGGACGCCATCGGCGGCGTCATCAACATCATCACCAGGCGCCAGGCGGACCGTCCGCTGGCCATCAGCGGATCGGTGGGCGCGGGCAGCCACGACACCTACAAGGCCCAGGTCAACCTGGACGGCGCGCAGGGCATGTGGAGCTACGGCCTGCAGTACGGCAAATCCAAAAGCCGCGGCTTCAACGCCACCCTGCCGGGCAGCTTCGCCTACTACGGCGACCGCGACGGCTACGAACAGGAAAACGCCGCCGCCCGCCTGGGCCTGGCCTGGGCGACCGGCCACCGCATCGAGGCCAGCGTCTACAACTCCCGCATCAACGGCCAGTACGACAACAACGGCATCGCCTACGATTCGCGCGCCGTCACCCGCGTGCAGTCCTATTCCCTGTCCAGCGTGGACCGCATCACCGATTCCTGGACCAGCACGCTGCGCTTCGGTCGCACCGTGGACGACTACCGCGACTACGCCAGCGCCACGGCCCCGCGCGCGCAGGCGCGCACGCGCCAGGACCTGTTCACCTGGCAGAACGATCTCGCGCTGGCCGCCGGACAAAGCCTGTCGCTGATCGCCGAACACCTGCGCGAAGACGTGCTGAGCACCTCGCTGACCGGCAACTTCCCGACCCGGCGCCGCACCAATTCGGTGGCCGCGATCTACCGCGGCGACTTCGATCGGCACCACGTCCAGCTGAACCTGCGCCACGACAACAATTCCCAGTACGGCGGCAACACCTCGGGCGCGGTGTCCTACGCCTATGACTTCGCGCCCGGATGGCAGGCCACGGCCGCCGCCGGCACCGGCTTTCGCGCCCCCACCTACAGCGACCTGTACGGCTTCGGCGGCAACCCCGACCTGAAGGCCGAGAAGTCGCGCAACGTCGAAGCGGGCCTGCGTTATCGCCAGGGCGGCACCACGGCCTCGATCACGGCCTTCCGCAACCGCGTCTCGAACCTGATCGTCTGGGTGGACGACGGCACCGGCAACTGGACGGGCAGCAACGCCAACGTCGACAAGGCCATCCTGAAGGGCGTGAACGTCAGCGTCGCCCAGCAGCTGGGCGCGACCACACTGCGCGCCAGCGCCGACTGGCAGGACCCGCGCGACGCCCGCACCGGCGAACAATTGGCCCGGCGCGCCCGCGGCAGCCTGAAACTGGCGGCCGACCACCGCCTGGGCCCCTGGCTGCTGGGCGCCGAATGGCTGGCGACCACGCCGCGCGTGGACTACGCTGGCGCGGTGGGACGCCTGGGCGGCTACAGCCTGATGAACCTGATGGCGTCCTACGACATCAATCGCAACACGCAGGTGCAGGTGCGCTGGAACAATGCGTTCAACAAGCACTATGAAGTGGCGGGCGGCTATGCGACCCCGGGCTCGACGGTCTTCGTCAACCTCAGCTACCGCCCCTGAGCGGCACCACCCGCGGGCGGTGCTCGCACTGGCGTTGGCACTGGCGCTGGGCCCCGCGGCCGCGCGCGCCCAGGCCATCCACACGCGCGACGACGCCGGCCGCGACATCACCCTGCCCGCGCCGGCGCGGCGGGTGGTGTCGCTGGCGCCCCATGCCACCGAGCTGCTGTATGCCGCCGGTGCGGGAAGGGCCATCGTGGGCGTGGACCGCGACAGCAATTACCCGTCCGAGGCATTGAAACTGCCTCGCGTGGGCAACGGACTGCAGCCGAACGCCGAACGCATCGTGGCGCTGGCGCCCGACCTGGTCGTGCTGTGGGCGTACGGCGACGGGCTGGCGCACGCGGGGCTACCCGATTCCCTGCTGGAGCGGCTGGGCATCCGGCTGTACTACAGCAACCCCCGCAAGCTGGCCGACATTCCCGACGCCATCGAGCGCTTGGGCGAACTGACCGGCACCCGCGCGGCGGCCGGGGCCCACGCGGCGAACCTGCGGCGGCGCCTGGCCGCGCTGGCCACGCGCTACGCGGGCCAGCGCCCCGTGCGCGTGTTCTATCAGGTGGGTTCGCAGCCCATGTACACCGTGAACGATCGCGGCATCATCGGCGATGCCCTGCGGACCTGCGGCGCCGTCAACGTGTTCGGCGGCCTGTCCGCCGCCGCGCCCATGGTGGGCGCGGAAAGCGTGCTGCGGGAGAATCCGCAGGCCATCATCGTGGGCCAGGCCGGCCCCGGCGCCGATGCGGCGCTGGCGGCGTGGAAGGACCTCGGACCGGCGCTGGCCGCGGTGCCGGACAACCTGTGGGCCGTCGACCCCGACGCCATGCACCGCCCGGGGCCGCGCATGATCGAAGCCACGGAGCGCCTGTGCGAGAGGGTCGATGCCACGCGGCGGCGGGCGGCCGGACGGTGAACGGGGCGAAAAGCGATGGAGGGAAGGCGGGACGTGGCAGCGGCGGGCGGCTGCACGAGGGGAAAAAGCGGGAAATGGCGCGCCCGGCTGGGATCGAACCAGCAACCCCTGCCTTCGGAGAGCAGTACTCTATCCATTGAGCTACGGGCGCGTAGCCGCTAATTGTACCCTGCCTGGAAAATTTCGTCTTTTGCCCCGCGCGACCGGGCCCCAAAAACACCGATTGAGCCGAGCGGCGGCCCTGCCGTTATAATCAGTCGTTTATGTGCGGGAAAGCAGCCGACCGGGAGGAGAAAGGCGGCGGCCCATCCGGCGCAATACAAGTATCAAAGCAAGCAGTCAGCAACATCCCATAAACCGTCACGTGTCGGGCGTGCCCGGCCCATAGACTTGCAGGACTTGGCAATGAGCAACGCGCAGCATAACCACGAAGAAGAACATGAATCGCCGATCAGGACGCCCCGTCAGCTGATCACGGTGGTCATACTGGCTTTCCTCGTCCCCATCATCACCATCCTGCTGCTCGTGAACTTCGTCGCCAGCGGCAACAAGTCCAACGCGGGTTCCGACGCGCAAACGCCCGAGGCCATCGAGGCCCGCATCAAGCCGGTGGCCGGCTTCGAACTGCGCGACGCCAACGCCCCGCGCGTCTTCCAGACCGGCGAAGCGGTCTACAAGGCCGTCTGCGCCACCTGTCACGCCGCCGGCGTGGCCGGCGCGCCCAAGTTCGGCGACAGCGGTTCGTGGGCCAAGTACGTCTCCACCGGCTTCGACGCCATGCTGCAGGTCGCCCTGCACGGCAAGGGCGCCATGCCGGCCAAGGGCGGCAACCCCGACCTGGACGACTTCGAAGTCGCGCGCGCGGTGGTCTACATGGCCAACAACAGCGGCGCCAGCTTCAAGGAACCGGCCGAACCCGCGCCCGCCGCCCCGGCCGCCACCGCGGAAGCCCCGGCTGCCGCACCCGCCGCGCCTGCTGCCCCGCCGCTGCCGCGGCGGCCGCCCCCGCTCCCCAGGCCGCCGCGCCGGCTCCGCAAGCCGCGACACCCGCCGCCGCCTCCACCGCCGACGGCAAGAAACTGTACGACTCCACCTGTTTCGCCTGCCACGGCGCCGGCATCGCCGGCGCGCCCAAGTTCGGCGACAAGGCCGCCTGGGCGAAGTACGTCGCCACCGGCATGGACGCCATGGTGTCGGTCGCCATGCAGGGCAAGGGCGCGATGCCTCCGAAGGGCGGCGCCGCGAACGCAACTGAGGCCGACATCCGCGCGGCGGTGCAGTACATGGTCGACGCGGCCAAGTAAGCCACCTCGCCCGCTTCGAGACAAAAAACCCGGCCCACCGAAAGGGGGCCGGGTTTTTTATTCGGGCCCGGCCGCTACGCGGCGGGCGGCACGAGGCGCTGGATGGCTTCGTCGCTCAGGCCCAGGTAGTCGCGCAGCACGGCTTCGGTGTCCTGTCCCAGCAGCGGCGGCGCGTGGCGGTATTGCACCGGCGTGTCGGACAGGCGCAGCGGGCTGGCGACGGAAGGCGCCGTGCCGGCCAGCGGATGCGGCAGGTCCAGGCGCAGGCCGCGGGCCCGGACCTGGGGATCGTCGAAGGCCTGGTCGATGGTGTTGATGGGACCGCAGGGCACGCCCACGGCTTCGAGCCGCTCCAGCCAGTAGTCGCGCGGCTTCTTTTCCATGATTCCGGCGAGGATGGGAACGAGCCGGTCGCGGTTGATGACGCGGTTGCTGTTGACGCTGTAATCGGGATGGTCGGCCAGGTGCGGCGCTTCCAGCACGCCGCAATAGGCGCGGAACTGGCCGTCGTTACCCACGGCGACGATCAGGTGGCCGTCGGACGCCGCGAACACCTGGTAGGGCACGATGTTCTGGTGGGCGTTGCCGGCCCGCTGGGGCGCGACGCCCGAGGTCAGGTAGTTCAGCGCCTGGTTGCCCAGCATGGCCACCACGGTGTCCAGCAGCGCGATGTCCAGGTGCTGGCCCTGGCCGCTGCGCTGGCGTTCCTGCAGCGCGGCCAGGATGCCCACGGTCGCGTACATGCCGGTCAGGATGTCGGCCACGGCCACGCCGGCCTTCTGCGGACCGGCGCCCGGCAGGCCGTCGCGCTCGCCGGTAATGCTCATGAAGCCGCCCAGCCCCTGGATCATGAAGTCGTAGCCGGGCCGGGTGGCGTAGGGGCCGGTCTGGCCGAACCCGGTGACCGAGCAATAGATCAGGCGCGGATTCACTTCCTTCATCGAGGCGTAGTCCAGGCCGTACTTCGCCAGCCCGCCGACCTTGAAGTTCTCGATCAGGATGTCGCTTTGCGCGGCCAGCTCGCGCACCAGCCGCGCGCCCTCGGGCGTGGCGATGTCCAGCGCGACCGAACGCTTGTTGCGGTTGACGCTGAGGTAGTAGGCGGCCTCGGCCGTGTCCTGGCCCTGGCCGTCCTTCAGGAACGGCGGCCCCCAGCTGCGCGTGTCGTCGCCCGCTCCCGGCCGCTCGATCTTGATCACCTCGGCGCCCAGGTCGGCCAGGTTCTGGGTGCACCAGGGTCCGGCCAGGACGCGAGTCAGGTCCAGGACACGGATGCCGGCCAGGGGAGAAGTGCGTGCTGTCATGCTTTGCTCGAATTCGCGTGAAGGAAGAACAAGACCGCAGGGCCGGCGAATGCCGGGCAATCCGTAAGCTTACCGCAGGGCCGCCCCGTCACAAGCCGTGATGCCCCCATTCATGCCAGGTGATTACGCCGCCGGAAGGGTCCTCGTATGCTGGCCCGACGCCAGGGGCCGCCCGGTCTCCCGGCCAACCAGAACGGAGGAGCCATGCATCACCACCCGCTCATGCCGGCCGCGTGGATCGCGGCCGCGCTCGCCTGTGTCCTGCCCCCGCTGGCCACGGCCCAGGATATTCCACGCAAATCGATCACCATGGTCGTCGGCTTCGCGCCCGGCGGCGGCGCCGACACCGCGGCCCGCCTGATCGCCCGGAAGCTGTCGGAAAACCTTGGCCGGCCGGTGGTGGTCGAGAACAAGGCCGGTGCCGGCGGCAACATCGCCCACGACCTGGTCGCGCGTGCCGAGCCCGACGGCGCCACCATCCTGCTCGGTTCGATCGGCCCGCTGGCCATCGCGCCCCACCTGATGAAGCTGCCCTACGATCCGGCCAGGGACCTGGCGCCCATTACCATGGGCGTCAACTTCCCCAATGTGCTGGTGGCCTATGCCGGCCTGGGCGTCAAGACGCTGAACGACTACATCGAGATGGCCAGGAAGCATCCCGAGAAGATGAGCTACGCCTCGACGGGCGCCGGCTCGGCCTCGCACCTGGCGGGCGAGCTGCTCAACCAGCGCGCCGGCGTGAACATCGTCCACGTCCCCTACAAGGGCGGCGCGCCTGCCATGGTGGACCTGCTGTCGGGACGGGTCGCCTCGTATTACTCCACGCCCTCGTCGGCCCAACCCCACATCGAGACCGGCAAGGTGGTGGCCATCGCCACGACCGGCCTGAAGCGCCCGGCCTTCATGCCCGACGTGCCGACCATCGCGGAGTCCGGTATTCCGGGCTTCAATGCCACCAACTGGTACGCGTTCGTCGCGCCGGGCAAGACGCCCGCCGGGATCCTGGACCGCTGGAACGAGGAAATCGTGAAAGTGCTGAAGGATCCTGACGTATCGGCACAATTGATCAAGCACGGACTGACGCCGGATCCGATGAGCCGCGAGGAACTCGCCAGGTTCATCGCCAGCGAATCGGCCACCTGGGGCGCGATCATCAAGGAGCGCCGCATCACCGCGCAGTAGTCTTCGTCTCCTTTCTTCTCGACATCCCGCACTTGCCCTCGGTCCGCGCTCGGCTCATAATAGCTAGTAGTATAGTTTACTATCACATTAAACCGAGCGACCGGGCAGGTACCCGGCGCCCGCGCGTCGAGCGACGCATCGAGGAGACAAGCTTGAAACCCAGTCTATCGTGTGGCCTGGTCGCGGCGAGCCTGGCGCTTGCCGCCGGCATCCAGGCCGCCCATGCCGACGACTTTCCCACCCGCCCCATCCGCCTGGTTACCCCCTACCCGGCCGGCCTGACACCGGATGTCGCCACGCGCATCATGGCCGAGAAGCTGGGCAAGCTGTGGGGCAAGCCCATCGTCATCGAAGCCAAGCCCGGCGCCAACGGCTTCCTGGCGCTGGGCGCCGCCAAGCAGGCCGCGCCCGACGGCTACACCCTGCTGGTCGTGGGCGACGCGCACATGACGACCAATCCCAAGCTGCTGTCCTCGGTCCCCTACGACCCGCAGAAGGATTTCACGCCGGTCTCGCTGTTCTTCCGCGCCCCCTTCCTGTTCTACACATCCGCCGCGGCGCCCTATGCCTCGATGCGCGACCTGGTCGAGGCGGCCCGCAAGGACCCGAAGAAAATCACCTACGGTACGCCCTACGTCGGCAGCCCGGCCCACTTCGGCGGCGCCATCCTGGCCCAGGCCACGCGTACCGAGATGATGCCGGTCCACTACAAGGAAGGCGCGCAGATCTACACGGCGGTCGCCAACGGCGACATCAGCTTCAGCGTGGCCACCATCGGCTCGGGCCTGCCGCTGGTCAAGGCCGGCAAGCTGAAGATGCTGGCCACCGCGTCGCCGCAGCGCCTGGCCGACTACCCGCAGGTACCCACCGTGAAGGAATCCGGTGGCCCGGACCTGGCCATCGAGACCTGGGTGGGCCTGGTGGCGCCGGCCGGCACGCCCCCGGCCGTGGTGCAGAAGCTCAACGCCGGCATCGCGCAGGTACTGAAGGATCCGGAACTGGTCGAGAAGTTCGCGGCGCTGGGCATCGAGCCGCAGAGCAGCACGCCGGCCGAGTTGTCCGCGCGCGTGCGCGATGAACTGGCCGAGGTGGAAACGCGCATCAAGCGGCTGGGCATCAGCATCGAGTAGCCCGCCGCGGGCGGCCGGCGCGCCAGGCGCCGCCGCTACTTCAGCCGCATGTGCACCCGCACGAAGTCGCTGCGGAAAAGGCCCTGGGATTCATACACCAGGACCTCGTCCCGGTCGAACACCGAGCGGGTGACCACCATGATGGCGGTGTTCACCGGCACATCCAGCAACTGCGCCACCTCGAAGTCGGCGTTGCTGGCCTGGATGGTCTGCTCGGCACGGCCGATACGCTCGCCCGCGTGGTTCTGTATCAGCTGCATGGGTACGGGCGAGTTGAACGCCTTCTTGCCGATGGCGCGGAAGATCGTGCGCTCCACGTACGAGTCGCCCACGAAATACGGAATCTGGTTGTGCTTCTGCAGCCGGCGCAAGTGCTGGTAGCCGTCGGGCGACAGCGCGCCGCCGTGGTGGTTGATCGACTGCGGCCGCATGACGGTGCTGCTTTCCAGCCATTCGATCTGGATGTCGGGCACGTGGTTGACCAGCGTGTCCCAGCTGGTCGGGATGTCGTAGAAGACGCCGCTTTGCGGGCGGCGCAGGACGAAGGTGCCGCGGCCGCGATAGCGGCCGATCAGCCCCTCGGATTCCAGGAAGCCGATGGCATGGCGGATGGTGGCGCGCGCCACGCCTTCGTCGCGGGCCAGTTCGTCCAGCGACGGGATCTGCTGGTCCACCGCCCACTCGCCCGTCTCGATGCGCTTCCTGAAGGACATCACCAGCTTCACGTAGATGGGCGTCCCCACTTGCGCCAGGTTCGCGATGGCGGTCGACGGCGTCGTGCGGGTGGCGCGGGGCGGAGGCAAAGTCATGAGGCGAAATGTGCTGGTTGACTAGCCTTGCATTCTATCAGCGGCCTGTCCCGGCAGGCGGCGCGCGCGGTGGGCTATAGTCGGTGCTCTTCCGGCAACACGCATCGTTCCCGCATGAGTCTCGAATCCGTCCGCCATTTCCTGGCCGCCCACGCACCCGACATCGCCATCATCGAACTCGAACACAGCACCGCCACCGTCGAACTGGCCGCGCAGCACCACGGCGTCGCGCCCGGCCAGATCGCCAAGACGCTGTCGCTGCGGGCGGGCGACCGCGAAGTGCTGGTCGTGACGCGCGGCGACGCCAGGCTGGACAACAAGAAGGCCAAGGCCGTGTTCGGCGGACGCGTGAAGATGCTGCCGGCCGACGAAGTGGTGGCCGTGACGGGGCATCCGGTGGGCGGCGTCTGCCCGTTCGGCCTGGCCACGCCGCTGCCGGTGTATTGCGACGTCTCGCTGCGGGCCTACGACGAAGTGCTGCCGGCGGCCGGGTCCACCCACAGCGCGGTGCGCATCGCGCCGCAGCGCCTGGCCGAACTGGTCGGCGCGCAATGGGTGGACGTCAGCCAGGAAGCGGCCTGAGGCGCGCCTACTTCAGGTCGGTGTGGATTTCCACGAAATCGCCGCGGAAGACGCCCAGCGATTCATAGACCAGCATGCCCTGGTGATCCAGCACCGAGCGCGTCACCTGGATGACCGGGGCGCCCGAGGTCAGGTCGAGCAGTCGGGCGGTGTCGAGGTCGGCCACGCTTGCGCGCACCGTCTGCTCGGCATGGCCGACGCCGCCCGGCAGGCGGGCGTCCAGGATCTTCAGCGGGATGGGCTTGGCCAGCACGTCGGCGCCGAAGGCGGCATAGACGTTCTTTTCGATGTAGGTATGGCCGATGCCGTAGGGAATGTGGTGGCGCAGCAGGCGCCGCTTGAGCGCCTGGTAGGACTCGCCCAGCGCGGCCCCGGTGTGCACCGAGGCGGGCGGATGCGTGCACTCGTGGCTCTCCAGCCATTCGACTTCGATGTCGGGTTGCGGCCCCGTCAGTTCGTCCCAGTTCATCGGGATGCGATACCAGATGTTGGACTGGGGGCGCGCCAGCACGAAGGTGCCACGGCCGCGGAAGCGGCCCACCAGCCCCTCGGCCTCGAGCATGCCCAGCGCGTGCCGCACCGTGACCCGGCCCACGTCGAACTCTTCCATCAGTTCGTCCAGTGACGGAATGCATTCGTTCAGCGGCCAGACGCCGTTCTCGATGCGCTGGCGGAACAGCGCGAAGAGCTGCGCGTACATCGGCAGCCCGCCGCGCGGGCCGGTGTTGGCGGCGCGCGCGGAGGTATCGGAAGTATCGGAAGCGTCGGTAGTGGGTCGTGCGGATGCCATGGAGCGAATCACCTGCGGCGGATGGCCAGTCTCGCGCCCGGGGCGCAAACGCATATTGTGCCGGGGCGCGGCGGGCGCTGGCAATCGAGCCGCTCCCGTCACGGCGCCAGCGCGATCACGTCCAGCGCATAGTGGGCGTTGCCGCCGGGCGCGCCGTTGGCATCCGCGACCCCCACCGCGATGCGGGCGGGTGGATCCTGCGGAAAGAACTCCATCCACGCCTGATGGAAGCCCTTGCGCTGGTCCAGGTCATGCAGATAAAGCGTGACCTTCACCACGTGCTGGAGCGTCGCCCCGGACGCGGCCAGCACCGCCTGGACGTTGCGCAGCGCCTGGCAGGCCTGTTCGTAGGGGTCGTCGGGCATGCGGTTGGTGGCCGGGTCGCGGCCGCGTATGGCCGACAGGAACAGGAAGCCTCCGGCCCGCACGCCAGGCACCATGCCGGCCATGCGGTCGGGCGCGTCCGGCGACTGCGGCATGCTCTGCCTATCCATTCAGGAACTCCCGGATGATGGCGGCGGCGCGGTCCGGCGCGTCGGTCTGCACCTGGTGGCCGGCTCCGGGCACCCATTCGATACGCGCGTCGGGCAGCATCTCGGCCAGCGCACGGCCGGTGGCGGGCACGGCGAAGGTATCTTCCTCGCCCCACAGGATCAGGGTGGGGATGCGGCGCGTCAGCGCGGGCAGCGCTTCCTGCCATTGGGTCTGGAGCTTGAGCACCGGGTCGTTGCGCACGAAGTCGATACCCTGCGCCATGCGCTGGAAGGCCTCGTACGCGCCGGGCCGCGTGGCGGCGCGCTGGCGTTCGTCGATCAGCGCGTCGGTGATGCGCGACTTGTCGATGATCAGCGCTTCCAGCAGGCGCTTCATGCCGGCGCGCGAGCCGTCATAGCCCATCAGCGCGTGCATGGCCTCGTTCGGCGCCTGTTTCAGGCCCAGCGAGCCGGCGATGGTGAGCGAGGACACGATGACCAGCTTCTCGACGCGGTCCGGATGCAGCATGGCGTAGTACGCGCCCGACCACGCGCCCTGCGAATTGCCCAGCACCGAGAACTTGTCCAGGCACAGCGCATCGACGAAATCCGCGGTGTGCGCCGCGCGGCTGATCAACCCGTAGGGCGTGGGCGCCTGGGTGTCCGTCAGCCCGAAGCCGCCGATGGAATCGGGCGCGACCACCCGGAAGTCCTTGCCCAGCAGCGGCAGCACGGGACCCATGCCCGAGGCGCCGGACGAGCCCGCGCCGCCGCCATGCAGCGCCACCAGCGTGCGGCCCTGGTCGCCCGCTTCCGCGTAGTGCGTACGCACGCCGTTGGCCAGTACCCAGCGCGAACGAATTGCCGTGTCATTCATGGTCGATGTCTCCAGTCGAAGAGATGGACCCCGCCCATCGCGGGGCCCGCTTGCTCAGTTGCCGTGCCGCGGCAGCAGGCCACGGTCGCGGTAAGCCTGCACGTAGCGCAGTTCCAGGGTTCCGGCGAAGTTGCGGATCAGGAGCGGATGCACGCCCCACTCGTACAAGGTGGCCAGGTCGCGCTCGCGCAGAACGCGCCGTTCCTCGTCGTCCAGCCCGTAGCCGTCGAACGCGTCGCCGGCATCGGCTCGCAGCGCCGCCTGCAACGCCGGCTCCTTGTCGAAACGGAACAGGTAGCGCTCCAGCGCATGGCGGTCGCGGTCCGCCCCGCCCGCCCGCGCGGGCAAGACCTCACGTGTGTCCGTCTCGGGCAACAGCAGTTCGGTCACGCCTATTCCGGTCACCCAGGCCTGCACCGGCTCGTAGGCCGCCACCCGCGCGCCCGTGGCCCGGGCCGCGCCCGCGGCCAGCAGCCAGTTGCGGATCTCGGCAGCGCCGTTGCCCGCGCTGCGCACCACCTCGGCCGCGTTCCAGCCGGCGATCTCGTCGAAGCGGCCGGCGGCGAAGCCTTCCAGGAAGCGGCGGTCGAAATCGCGGTTGATGTGCCCGGTCTCGGGCATGCCGACCCAGTGGCTCAGGCCGCCGGTGCCGAGCACGGCCACGCGCGGCGCCCGTTCCTGCGCGCGCAGCACGTCGCCCAGCGCCCGGCCGAAAGCCAGGCAGCGGTCCAGGCGCGGCAGCGGTTCGATGGTGCAGTTCACGTACACCGGCAGCACCGGTGCGTCCCAGCCGGCCAGCAGCAATTGCAGCGGGCACGAGAAGCTGTGGTCCAGCGGCAGGCCGCGCGCGCCGGCCGCGTCGAAGCCGGCCGCCACCATGCCCGCGTGCACCGACTCGCCCAGGCCGGGCACGCCGGTGTAGTCCCGCTTGGGCACGCCGAATTCCCCGTGCCCCGGGAACGCCGCGCCGGTGCCGATGGCGAACACCGGCAGCGCGGCCTGGTCGAAGGTCAGGAAATGGTCGGTGGCGACGACCACGAGCACGTCGGGGCGCGCGGCCCGCAGCGAGGCGGACAGGGCCGAGAAGGCCTGGAACACCCGGTCGGCGCGCGCCAGGTCGTCCGGGTCGCCCTTGGGCGCGCGCATCATGGCGCCCGTATGGGCCGTGGCCGCGGCCCAGACGATTTCGCTCATGGTCAGCCTCCCGCGTCCAGATGGCGATGCAGGAAGTCCACGAAGCGCTCGTAGGTCAGTGCCGCGGCCTCGGGCGAATAACGCTCCAGCGTGCTGTCCATGTAGGCATGGCGCGCGCCGGGGTAGACGTGGAAGGAAATGGGCGCGGGCGCCCGCGCTTCCAGCGCTTCCTTCAGCGCCAGGGTCTGGTCCATGGGAATGGCTTCGTCGGCGTCGCCGAAGTGCAGCTGCATGGGCGCCTGGATGCGCGGCGCCAGCGCGATGCGCGAGCGGTCGCGGCCGTCGGGCGCATAGGCGGCGGGCACCACCGGCAGCGCGTACAGCACCACCGAGCAGGCCAGGTCTTGCGTGTCGGCGGCCCAGGCCAGCACCGTGCCGCCGCCCAGGCAATAGCCCAGCGCGCCGACGCGGCCCACCCGGGGCTGCGTGCGCAGCCAGGCCAGCGCCGCCTGGCAATCGGGCACCACGACCTCGTCGCGCGCGGCGATGAAGGCCTTGCTGCGCCGTTCCTCGGCGGTGGTGTAGTCCTGCGGCGGCCGGCCGCCGATGCGGCTGTACGGGTCCACGGTCAGGACGATGAAACCCTCGGCCGCGAGCCGCCGCGTTTCCTCCTGGCGATGCTCGGTCACCCCCAGGTTCTCGGGCGCGCAGACCACCGCGCCCAGCACGTCGTCGCCGTCGGGCTCGGCCAGGTAGCCCCGCACCTGGTCGGCGCCGCTGGGAAAGGTCACCCAGCGGCCATGGCTGGTTCGCTTGTTCATGGATGCCTCCTTCAGGCCGCGACCTGGATGTCGAACAGGGATGCCTCGCCCTTGCGGCGCACCTCGACGTCGAGCAGCGTGGCGCAATGCGGGCAGGCGTGCTGGACGACCTCGAGGTCGTGGTGGATGCGCACGCGCGGGCCCAGGTCCTCGGGGGTGGCCAGGTGGTGGCGCGCGTAGTCCTTCCAGTTCTCCGCCGCCGGCGCGATGGCCGTGTCGCAGCTGTTGCAGACCAGGTAAGGCGTGCCGGAGGCGCGCACGATGCGCGCCACGTCGCCGACGATGGCCACGGGTTCGGCCTGTCCGGTTTTCGGAAGCGCGGCCAGCGTCTTGCCGGCGGGCCATGCCAGCCGGCGCTGGCGGATCGCGGCGCGCGCGGCGCCGGTGGCGGCCTCGTCCAGCACACCGCCCTTGGTCACGACGCCGAAGATGTGTTCGGCCACCTGGGCCGAGAAGGCTCCGGCCGCGACATCGGCGGCCACGCTGTCGGCCGGCCGGCCCAGCGGATCGCCCCAGCCGCCGCCGGCCGTGGGATTGCATTCGTAGACGTCGTCCTTGCCGAACTCGAACTCCGGCGGCTTGGCGTTGAACTCCACTTCCTCGCCTTCCAGCCCGTCCATGCGGTCGGGAAACACGCCGTCGGCCAGCAGTTGGCGGATGTTGCTATGGCGCAGGAAGCGGCGATGGTTGCAGCCGCTGGGATAGCCGCCGAACAGGCCGCGCGAGGTGGGCGACTGGTAGCCGTGGCAGGCGACCAGCGACTCGACCTCGTCCACGCCGTGCAGCACGAAGGCCGCGCCCGCGGCCTGGCCGCCGACGTTGCGGCCGGCGCCCGAGCTGTCGGTGATGATGCGGCGGTACATGTACAGCACCGGCAGCTTCAGCTCGGTGGTCTCGACGTTGGGCGCGCGGCCGGCGGTGATGTTGCGCTGGCCCGAAACGCTCACGCCGTCGCGGTGCGCATAGGCGCCGCCGCCCGACAGCATCACTTCCAGGATGGGCGCGGTGGCCGGTTCGCCGTACTGGTTGCGGCCGTGGATGTGGAACAGGTCCGGTCCGCTGGCCGGCGACGACTGCGCCTCGGCCAGGTAGTCCGGATGCGTGGCCATCAGCTTGGAGATGACCTCGGTGGTGGTGACCTCGACCAGCCACATCGCGCCCAGCGGCCCCTGGCTGCACGGCGCGGGGAACTTGCACGAAACGATCGAGCCTTCGGTGGACAGCACTTCCAGCGGCCTCAGCAGGCCCTCGTTCCACGGCAGGTCATAGGCGATGACCGGCAGGATGCCGGCGTAGACCCCGGCCAGCAGGCCCGTGCGCGTCGCGTTGACGAAGCCCGGCGCCTGCGGGTCGGACCCGGTGTAATCGAACACGATGTGGTCGCCCTGCTTGCGCAGCTCGACGTGGATCTTGTAGATCTTGTTGTCGAAGCCGTCGTGGTCCAGGAAGGCCTGGGCGCGGAACACGCCGTCGGGCAGTTCCTTCAGGCGCTTGCGCATCTTGGTCTCGGACAGGCCCATCATGCCGTCCATCACCGTCAGCACCGTATCCACGCCGTACTTGGCGATGGTGTCCAGCAGGCTCTTCACGCCGATGTTGTTGGCCGCCATCAACCCCTTCAGATCCAGGCTGATGTTGGTGGGCAGGCGCGACATGCCGGTGATGAAATTCAGCACGTCGCTGCGCAGCTCGCCGCGGTCGATGATCTTGACCGGCGGGATCAGCATGCCTTCCTGGCGGATGTCCTTGGCCATGGAGGCGAAGCTGCCCGGCACCATGCCGCCCACGTCCAGCTGGTGGGCGCAGGCGCCGGTCCAGCCGATGCGCTTGCCATCGACGAAGATGGGGGCCAACACGCCCACGTCCGGGCAGTGCAGCGCGCCCTTGTGCGGGTGGTTGACGATGAACATGTCGCCCGGATTGATGCCGACCGAGTCCTCGCAGTCCTCGATCACGTGTTTGACCATCAGCGACAGCGAGGCCGCGTGGAAGGTCACCGTCTTGCCCATGGTGACCACTTCGCCGAAGGCGCGGTAAAGGCCGGTGTTGAAGTCGGTCGCTTCGTTCACCAGCGCCGACCCCGACACCGAGGCCAGCGTGGCCGCCTGTTCGTCGGTGATCGACAGCAGCCGGTGGCGGATCACCTCGAAGGTGATCGGGTCGGCCTCCTTGGCCGTGTATTCGTAGACCTGATGCATGCTCGTCTCGATAGCGTTATTGGTTGCGCGCGATGGAAATCACGAAGTTGCCGTAGGGCTCCATTTCGACCGACTGGTCCGGGCCGACGACGATGGTGGTGTCGGGCCGCTCGATGATGCAGGGGCCCGCGATGGCATGGCCGGGGCCCACGTCCTCGCTGCGGTAGATGTCGGCGCGGATGAAGCCGTGGCCGTAGAAATAGACCTGGCGGTCGGATACCGGCCGGTTCGAGCGGCCGGCGCCCTCGACCTGGCGCGCCGCCGGCTTGATGACCGGGGACGTGCCCTCGACCCGCACCACGGTGAACTCCACGCCCGAGCTGCGCAGCGCGGTGTTCTTGCCGTAGATGCGCTCGTACTGCGCCTCGAAGGCATCCACCAGCGCATCGACGTCGGCGGCCTGGAGCTGCCCGGCCGGCACCTCGACGCCGATCTCGTGCACCTGCTGGCGGAAACGCATGCCGATGTAGCGGTGGATGGTGACGTCGTCGCCCAGCGCTTCGCGCGCGCGGGCCTCGATCTGGCCGAAACCCTCGTTCAGAGCCGCGATGTCGATGTGCTCGGACGCCCGCTTGAAGCGCGCCGGCGCGTGCTGGCCCACCGCCAGCGAGAACGAACGGTGGCGGTCGCCCGTGACCGTGCCGTAGGCCGAATGCGCTGGCCCGGTGTTGGGCACGACCACCTTGCCGATGCCGGCCACCTCGGCATACTGGTGCGCGTGCGTGGCGCCCGCTCCGCCGTAGGCCATCAGCACGAAGTCGCGCGGATCGTAGCCGGCGCGCAGCGTGACCCGGCGCAGCAGGTCCGCCATCTGGTTGTTGGCGACCTCGCGGATGCCCGCGGCCGCCTCTTCCACGCTCATGCCCAGCGGCTCGGCCACGTGCTTGCGCACGGCTTCGCGCGCGGCCTCGACGTCCAGCCCCATGCGCCCGCCCAGGAAGTAGCGCGGATCGATGATGCCCAGCACCACGTCGGCGTCGGTGATGGTCGGCTCGACGCCGCCGCGGCCGTAGCACGCCGGCCCGGGCGTGGAGCCCGCGCTTTCCGGGCCCACGGTCAGGTGGCCATCGCGCACGCGGGCGATGGAGCCCCCGCCCGCGCCGATGGCCGTGACCTTGATCGACGGCAGCGCCACGTGGAAGCGGCCGACTTCGCGCACGGTTTCCAGCAGCGGCTGGCCGTCCACGATCAGGCCCACGTCGAAGCTGGTGCCGCCCATGTCGGCCGTCAGCACGTTGCGGTAGCCCAGCAGGTCGCCCAGCTTCTGCGAGGCCAGCACGCCGCCGGCCGGACCCGAGGTCAGCAGGTTGGCGGCCTGGAACGCGGCCTCGGCCGCCGGCAGCACGCCTCCGCCCGATTCCATGATGGAGATCGGCCCCTTGAAGCCGAAGCGCCGGATCGCCCCTTCCAGCCCGTTGATGTAGCGATGGATGACCGGGCCCAGATAGGCGTTGATCGACGTGGTCGAGGTGCGCTCGTATTCGCCGATGATGGGCACCAGCAGCGAGGACGTCGTCACGAACAGCCCCGGCGCTTCTTCCTCCACCAGTTCGGCCAGGCGCTGCTCGTGCGCCGGATTGCGGAAGGACCACAGCAGGCTGATGGCGATGGCCTCGACGCCCGCCTCGCGCAGCTCGCGTATGGCCTGCCGCGCCGCCGCCTCGTCCAGCGGCACGATGACTTCGCCCTTGTAGTCCACGCGCTCGGCCACGCCCTTGATCAGGTCCGGCGGCACGATGGGCTCGGGCACGCGGCGCTTCGAGAAGTGCGAGATCTCGTGCGTGGGCATGCCGATCCAGCCGCCCATGGCGCGCTGGATGCGCAGCGTGTCCTCGAAACCGCGCGTGGTCAGCAGCCCCGTCTTCGCGCCCTTGCGCTCGATGAACGCATTGGTCGCGGCGGTGGTGCCGTGCGAGAAGTATTTCAGTTCGGCCACCAGCCGGTCGGCCGGAATGCCCAGTTCCTCGGCCGCCAGTTTCATGGCGTCCAGCACGCCGCGCGTGCGGTCGTCGGGCGTGGTCAGTGCCTTGAAGATGCGCACGTCGCCGTCGTCGGACAGAAGAACGAGGTCGGTGAACGTCCCTCCGATATCCGTACCTATGTAAGACACGAGTCTTTCCTCCAGATGCCGCCCCAGCGGGCGATCGTTCCCCGGCACACGGCAGCCACGCGGCCGCGTCCGAATCTGGCGCTATTAGAACCCGAAAAACATTCTATGTATAGAACTATAGAATGTTAAAAGACTAGGTAATTACCCTTTTATAGCCGCACGCGGGCGCCTGTCGACGCCCGCGCCGGCTCACTCCTTCTTCAGCAGGGACTTCAGCCGGTCCAGCCTTTCCTTGGCGCTGAGCCCCGGCGTGGCGTCGGCCACCTCGTCGGTCTCCAGCCCCATTTCCTTGATGAAGCGCGAAGGTTCGCGCGCGATGTCCTCGCGGCCGCGCTTGCGCTTCTTGCACCAGGTGACGTTCAGCGTGCGCCGCGCGCGCGTGATGCCGACATACATCAGGCGGCGTTCTTCCTGCACACGGGCTTCCAGCGATTCGGCCGCCTTGGCGGGGTCGCCTTCCTCGTCGTCCTTGCCCAGGTGGGGCAGCAGCCCTTCCTCGGTGCCGATCAGGAACACGTGCGGATACTCCAGGCCCTTGGAGGCGTGCAGCGTGGACATGCGCACCAGGTCGGGATCCTCGTCGTCGCTTTTCTCGAGCATGGTGATGAGCGCGATGTGCTGGACCAGGTCCATCAGGCTCATCTTGTCTTCCTCGGCCTTGCGCTTGAGCCAGCCCAGGAGGTCCAGCACCGTCTGCCAGCGGTTCTGCGCGCCACGTTCGTCGAAGTGGTCGTACAGGTAGCGCTCGTACTGGATGGCGCGCACCAGGTCGTCCAGGATCTCGGAGGCGCTCTCGCCCGACGGAGCGGCGTCGCCCTTGGCCGCGCCGGCGCGCCACTGCATGCGGTTGATGAACTCGCAGAACTCGCGCAGCGGCCCGAGCTGGCGCGGTTGCAGGCGCTGCTCCAGGCCGGTCTCGAATACTGCGGTGAACAGCGGGATCTCGCGCTCGCCCGCGTAGGTGCCCAGCACTTCCAGAGTCGACTGCCCCACGCCGCGCTTGGGCGTGGTGATGGCGCGGATGAAGGCCGGATCGTCCTCGTCGTTGGCGATCAGGCGCAGGTAGGCCATGATGTCCCGCACTTCGGCCTTGTCGAAGAAACTCTGCCCGCCCGACACCATGTACGGGATCTTCAGGTTGCGCAGCGCCTGTTCGAGTATGCGGGCCTGGTGGTTGCTGCGGTAGAGGATGGCGAAGTCGCGCCAGTCGGCCTTCAGCTCGAAGCGCGCGGCGGAGATGCGCATGGCCACGGATTCGGCCTCGGACTCTTCGTCGTCCATGGGGATGACGCCGATCGGATCGCCCACGCCCAGGTCGGACCACAGCTTCTTGTCGAACAGCTTGGGGTTGTGGCCGATGACGCTGTTGGCCGCCGCCAGGATGCGCTGCATGGAACGGTAGTTCTGTTCGAGCTTGATGACGCGCAGGTTGGGATAGTCGGTGGTGAGCTTGGCCAGGTTCTCGATGGTCGCGCCGCGCCAGGCGTAGATGGCCTGGTCGTCGTCGCCCACCGCGGTCAGCATCGCGCGCGGTCCGGTCAGCAACTGCACCAGCCGGTACTGGCAGGCGTTGGTGTCCTGGTACTCGTCCACCAGCAGGTAGCGGATGCGCGACTGCCAGCGCTCGCGCGCCTCGTGGTCGGACTCCAGCAGCCGGGCCGGCAGGCGGATCAGGTCGTCGAAATCGACGGACTGGTAGGAACGCAGGGTGGCGTTGTAGCTGCGGTACACGCGCGCGGCGTCGCGCTCGCTGTCGGTGGTGGCCAGGCGCTCGGCCTGGTCCGGCTCGACCAGCGCGTTCTTCCACAGCGAGATGGCGTTCTGCACGGCGCGGATCAGGCCCTTGTCGGTCGTGGCGACCAGCTCCTGCACGATGCCCATGGCGTCATCCGCCGCCAGGATGGAGAACTGCGGCTTGAGTCCGACCTGCTTGGCTTCCTCGCGCAGCATCTTCACGCCCAGCGAGTGGAAGGTGCTGATGGTCAGGCCCTTGATGGCATTCGGCGGGGCGACGGACCCGACCCGCTCGGCCATCTCGCGCGCGGCCTTGTTGGTGAAGGTAAGCGCCGCCACGTTGCGCGCCGAATAGCCGCAGTCGCGCAGCAGATAGGCGATCTTCTGCGTGATGACGCGGGTCTTGCCGCTGCCCGCCCCGGCCAGCACCAGGCACGGGCCGTCCAGATAGCGCACGGCCTCGCGCTGCGCCGGGTTCATGCCGGCGTCGAGCGGCGGCAGCGCGTGCGATGCGCGCCCGTCGGGCTTGTTCAGCCGCGAGTCGGCGCGGTCCATGGCACGGGTCGCGGCGGAGGGGGAAGAGGCAGTCATACGGAAGCTTGGCTATCGATGGCGCGCGGCGGGCGGCCGCGCGGACGGTAATCGGGAGGCGGGCGTGGACGGCGGCCGGCGATCGCGCATCAGATCTCCAGCGGATCGACCTCGAGGTGCCAGCGCACCCGGGCGGTCGCCGCCAGGCCGGGCAGCACGCCGCCCCAGGCCCGCAGGAAACCCTGCAGCGCGGGACGGCTGTCGCTTTCCACCAGCAACTGGGCGCGTTCGACATTGGCCACGCGAACCACGCGCAGCGGTACAGGATCATAGAGCGTAATGCGCGACATATCCGCGGCCTGGGACGAATCGGTCCCATCGGTCCAGGCGCGGGCCTGCGCCAGGAAGGCCTGCGCCTGGGCCAGTTCGCGCGCCTCGGCGGTCAGCAGGGCCTGGTAGGCGAACGGCGGCAGGCCCGCCGATTCGCGTTCGCGCAGCGCATAGCGCGCGAAGCCCGCGTAGTCGTGGCGCACCAGCGCCTGGTACAGCGGCTGCTCGGGATAGCCGGTCTGGATGTAGACCTCGGCGGGCGTGCCCGCGCGTCCGGCGCGGCCCGCCACCTGCATCAATTGCGCGAACAGGCGCTCGGGCGCGCGAAAGTCGTGCGAGAACAGCATGGCGTCGGCATTGAGCACGCCGACGAAGCCCAGATTCTGAAAGTCGTGCCCCTTGGCCACCATCTGCGTGCCGACCAGGATGTCGATGTCGCCCGCGTGCATGCGGGCGAACAGTTCCTGGGCGCTGCCCTTGCGGCGAGTGCTGTCGGCATCGATGCGCGCGATGCGCGCGCCGGGGAAAAGCTCGCCCAGGTGTTCCTCCAGCCGCTGCGTGCCGCGGCCCATGGGCTGCAGGTCCTGGTTGCCGCAGTCCGGGCAGGCCATCGGCACCCGCTGCTGCCAGCCGCAATGATGGCAGCGCAGCTCGTGGCGCCCGGGGCCGCCCGACATGCGCGGCGGCTGGCGGTGCAGCACCATGTAGGCCGAGCAGCGCGGGCAGCCGCTGACCCAGCCGCAGGCATCGCAATGCAACACGGGCGCGTAGCCGCGCCGGTTCAGGAAGATCAGCGATTGCTCGCCCTTTTCCAGCCGCTGCGCCACGGCTTGCAGCAGCGGGGGCGCCAGGCCCTGCTGGAGCTTCACGTTGCGGGTGTCGAGCAGCCGGATGCGCGGCGGTTCGGCGGCCAGGGCTCGCTGCGGCAGGGACAGCAGCAGGTAGCGGCCGGACTGGGCATGGTGCCAGGTCTCCAGCGACGGCGTGGCCGAGCCCAGGATCACCGGCACGCCGCGGTCGCGGGCGCGCCAGATCGCCAGGTCGCGGGCGGAATAGCGCAGTCCTTCCTGCTGCTTGTAGGAAGGGTCGTGCTCTTCGTCCACCACGATCAGGCCCAGATCGGGCAGCGGCGTGAACAGCGACAGCCGCGTCCCCAGCAGCACCCGGGCCTGCCCACGCACCGCCCGCAGCCAGGCCTCCAGCCGCTCGCCGTCGGCCAGTCCGCTGTGCAGCACGGCCACCCCGCCCGGTCCCGCGATGGCCTCCAGCCGCCGGCGGAACACCTGCTCCAATTGCGGCGTCAGGTTGATCTCGGGCACCAGCAGCATCACCTGCCGGCCCTCGCGCAGGACACGCTCGGCCACGCGCAGGTAGACCTCGGTCTTGCCGCTGCCGGTCACGCCATGCAGCAGGACAGGCTTGAAGCCCGACAGGCCCGACAACGCGTCCACCGCCTCCTGCTGGGACGCGTTCAGGGTGGGCAGGGAAATCGGCGACGCCGGGGGCGCCGACTCTGGATTTTCAGGTACAGAGCCGCTTTCTTCAGAAGTAAGTGCCTGCTCTTCACTTTCCGCGGGGCTCTTCTTGCGCCGTGTCCGCTTGGGCTTGGCCGCGCGCGCAGCTTTCGCATCCAGCCGGGCCACCGGTCCGCCCGCCGCGCGCAAGCCCTGGTAGGCCGCGGGCTTGCGCAGGGGCCCGGGCAGCGCGGGCAACATGACCTCGCCCAGCGGATGTTGATAGTAATCGGCCGCAAAAGCCGCCAACTTCAGCCAATCATCGGGAAATGGAGGCAGATCGTCCAGCATCTGCACCACGTCCTTGACCTGCTCGACCGCCACCGCCGGCGTTGCCGGGGTCTCGATGACGATGCCCACCATCTCCCGCCGGCCGAAGGAAACGAGCAAGCGCTGTCCCACCCGCGCACCGGCGGGGGCGCGGTAGTCGAACAGTCCCGCCAGCGGCACGTCCAGCGCCACGCGCACCCAGGTCGTCCCTTCCTCCCTGCCTGGCGGCGGGACGAGGGACAGAGGGACGGACGGGGATGTGGACAACTGTCGAACTCCGGCGAAAGACCACGGCGTCACCGTCGCGGGAACTTAAAGTAAAACCTCTGAAACTTTGCTAACCCCACTATTCGACAGGGGATTTTTTTTCGTGCCGAAACCTGTGGATAACTTTGGGGACAACCGGCGCACAAATAAGGTAATAGGACGTAGACGAAAAGTGCTTGCTTTGGGATCTAATGATACAGATTCACTAAAACCTAGAAAAATCAACTACTTAAAGCCTACAGCCGTAGTCCCATCGAGTTTGCAAGATATGTTCCCGGCCCATGCCCGAATGTGCATAAGTTGAATCCGCATGCCAGACAATACGGGTAAGCACTGGTATGCCCGCCCCGCGTAGCGGGGGCTTGTCCACACAGCCCCTAGGCGCCGGCGCGCTGCCCGCGGCTGTGCTGGTGGACGGCCTCGACCAGTACCTCGACCGCCTCGGGCGGCGTGAACTGCGAGATGCCGTGGCCCAGGTTGAAGACGTGGCCCGGCCCCGTACCGTAGCTGTCCAGCGTGCGCGCCACTTCGGCCCGGATGCGGTCGGCGCCGCCGAACAAGGTCATCGGATCCAGGTTGCCCTGCAAGGCGACGCGGTCCCCCACGGCGGCCCGCGCCTTGCCCAGGTTGACCGTCCAGTCCAGGCCGACGGCATCGCAGCCGGACGCGGCGATCTCTTCCAGCCACAGCCCGCCGCCCTTGGTGAACACGATGGCCGGCACCTGCCGGCCTTCATGCTGCCGCACCAGCCCGGCCAGGACCTGCCGGGTATAGGCCAGCGAGAACTCCTGGAACAGCCCGTCGGCCAGCACGCCCCCCCAGCTGTCGAAGATCATGACCGCCTGGGCACCCGCCTCGATCTGGGCATTCAGGTAGACGGCGACCGCCTGGGCGTTCACGCTCAGGATCCGGTGCATGAGATCGGGCCGGCTGTACATCATGGTCTTGACCGTGCGGTAGTCGCTGGACCCGGCGCCTTCCACCATGTAACAGGCCAGCGTCCACGGACTGCCGGAAAAACCGATCAGCGGCACGCGGCCGTGCAGGTCGCGCCGGATCTGCTTGACGGCGGCGAACACGTAGTCCAGCTCGGCCATGTCGGGCACGGCCAGGTTGGCCACGTCGGCCTCGGTGCGCAGCGGGCGCGCGAAGCGCGGCCCCTCGCCCGCGGCGAAGTCCAGGCCCAGGCCCATGGCGTCGGGCACGGTCAGGATGTCGGAAAACAGGATGGCGGCGTCCAGCGGAAAGCGCGCCAGCGGCTGCAGCGTGACCTCGGTCGCGTAATCGGGATTCTTGGCCAGGCCCAGGAAGGAGCCGGCGCGCGCGCGGGTGGCGTTGTACTCGGGCAGATAGCGGCCGGCCTGCCGCATCAGCCAGACCGGGGTGTATTCGGTTTCCTGGCGTGCGAGAGCCCGCAAAAAGACGTCATTCTGGAGTTTGGGCTCGGACACGGCGGACCTCGGCAAAGAGAAGCCTGGGATTTTACCTGGGTGGCGCTCAAGCGAACTTCATCAGCAGCAGCCCGATCACCAGCAGCCCCATGCCAGCCCAGCCGGCGGGCCGGATCCGCTGGCCGAACAGGGCCCGGCCGGCCAGCGCCGTGGCCAGGATGCCCAGCGCGCCCCAGGCGGCGTAGGCCACCGACAGCTCGATGCCCTGCACCGCCACGTACAGGCAGGCGAAGGCGCCGAACACCAGGGCGATCGACAGCGCCCCGTACAACTTGCGGGTGAAGCCCCGCGACAGTTTCAGGAAAATGTTGGCCGCCACTTCCAGGCCCGCCGCGACCAGCAGCATGACCCCATGGAACCAGGTGAAGGAATCCAGCATGGCGACCCCTTACCGCGGGGCGGCAAGCGCGGCAACGGTGTCCTCGTCCGCGGCGGGTGTCATGCCGCGCTTGATCAGCAGGATGCCGCCCAGCACGGCGGCGATGCCGGCCGCCTTGGCGGGGCCGATGCTTTCACCGAACCAGGCCAGGCTGACCAGCGTGATCGCCACCAGCCCCACGCCTTCCCAGACGGCGTAGGCCAGGCCCACCGGCACGCGGGTCACGGCCAGCGACAGCGCGTAGTACGACGCGCCCAGCAGGACGAACATCGCGGCCAGGCCGCCCAGGTGTCCGTGGATACTGCTCCATTTCATGAAGCTGGTGCCGGCCACCTCGGCAACGATGGCGATGGCAAGAAAAAACCAATGTCGCATGATGCGCTCCTCGTTCTCATGGCTGTATTGCGGAATTGTTACCTTGCGAGCAACAATATTCCGGCCATGATGACGAAGGGCAGCAGCACCTTGGCGGCGGCCACGAGAACCTCGGCCGGGCGGAACGCGAACGCGGGGTTCGGCATCGCCGGCGGGGCGGCGGGGGTGAATCGATGGGTAATGGGCGTATTCATGATGCGCTTCCTTGAGTTGACGAGCGCGAGCAGCCATGCGGCTGGCGCGGCGGTCGTGCGTGATGGCGAGGTCTGGTTGCGTGCACGGCGGCACGGGCGTCCGGACGACGCTAACGACCCGGTGCGGGCAGGATCGAGGAAGCGCGGAAGACACGGGCAGGATGGCTGCGGAGAACCGGCCGGGCACCATGCGGGGCATGGACGGCGATTCGGGCATATCCTGCGGCGAACGTGGCAGGGCGCCTTGCGATCGGTCCGCGGAACAGCGGGCAGAACATGGGGTCGCTCCCTATGAAAAAGGATACTGATTGCGTATTCCAGTATAGGGTGTCATTGCTTCGATGCCTTGACTACATTGTTATCTATACTTGAACAATGGACCGCCTGACTCCCATACGCGCCTTCCTGGCTGTGGCCGATACCGGCAGCTTCACCGGCGCCGCCCGCAAGCTCGGCGTTTCCCGCTCGGCCATCACCGGCCACATCCAGGAACTGGAACGGCACCTGGGCACCCAGCTGCTCAATCGCACCACCCGGCGCGTCTGGCTCACGCGCGAAGGCCGCCGCTACGCCGAGCGCGCCGGCATGCTGCTCGAAGGGCTGGCCGAGCTGGACGCGGAGATCCAGACGCGCAGCGGCCGCGCCGAAGGCCACCTGCACGTGGAAATGGCCGAATCGGTCGCCAACGCGCGCGTCATCCCGCGGCTGCCGGAATTCGTCCAGGCGTATCCCGACATCTCGCTGCGCATCTCGCTGAACGAAGGCGTGGTCGATCCCACCGTCTCGGGCGCCGACATCGGCCTGCGCGTGGGTCCGCTGCGCGACTCGCCCCTGCGCTTCAAGCTGCTGGGCCGGGGCAACTACATCATGGCGGCCAGCCCCGCCTACCTGAAGCTGTACCACGCGCCGCGCCACCCGGACGAGCTGCGCCGGCACCGGCTGATCGAGTTCTGGGATCCGGACACCGGCCGTCCCTACGACTGGCAACTGGTCAAGGGCAAGCAGACGGTAAGCATGGCCGCCGAGGGCCGCCTGATCGTGGACAACACCCGCGCGGGCCTGACCTGCGCGCTGGCGGGGCTGGGCATCTACGAAGACCTGGACTTCCTGCTGGCGCAGTCGCTGGCGGAAAAGCGCCTGGTGCAGGTACTGCCCGACTGGAAGCGCCCGGGCCCGCCCATCGCGGTGCTGTACACCGCGCGCCGCCCGGTGCCCCCCCACATCAAGGCCTTCGTGGATTTCCTGGTGTCGGTGTTCGGGTCGGGGCGCGGCTAAGGCGCGCCCACGCTCGTCACGCCGCCGCCGGCGGCCGGCCCATGGCGGCAGCACGGGGCCGGCGCCGGTAGGGATCCGCCACGATCTCGTGCTTGCGCATCAGTTGCCAGAACGCCCTCCGGTTCTTGTGCGCCGCGCGGGCCGCCTGCGAGATGTTGCCCTGGTAGCGCAGCAGCATGTCGGAAATGTAGTGGCGCTCGAACTCGGTCACGATCCTGGCCTTGGCCGACTGGAACGGTTCGCGCGAGACGAAATTGGCATTTTCGTCTCGACCTGTGGATTCGGCTTCGTGGTCGTCTTGCGCCTCGGCCTCGTCCGGCGGCGCATCGGCGGCCGGGCAGGCCTCCGGCGGCTTGCCCGGCCCCGCAAGCAACACCAGGCGTGTCTTGAATTCTTCCCCGCACATCGGATAGCGCATGAAATCGTCCAGCCCAAGCGACAGCAAGTCCTGCAGCCCGGCGGCGCTCATTTCGCGCGCGAGCGCCAGGACGGGGGTCTGCAACGTGTCGCCGGCCACGGCCATCGCGGTGCGTGTCCATCCCAGGGTGGACAGGGTGACCGGCAGCAGACAGACGTCGTAGCGCTTGAGCGCCAGCGCCTGGCGCCGCAGCGCATCGGCGGATGCTGACGCGCCCACCGATGGCGCGTCCAGCTGCACGCCATGCAATGCAATGCGCTCGCGCGCATCCTTCCAGTCTTCCATCAGCTCGCGCATCCAGCCCGCATGCTCGGGCACCATCAATACGCCGCAATCGATCATTCCCCTCATGTCGCTGCCCCCAGATTGTCCGAGCCGCCAGACTAGGAGCCCGTGACGAAGGCCTCAATCAGAGAAACCAACAAGCGCGATTCTGCGTATCCAGTTGCCGCGAGCCGGGTCGTTAATGATCTCCGGACTACTCCGCCAGGTGCAGGCTCTCGACCGCCGAAGCCGCGATCTGCGCGTCGGTGAAGGGCGCATCGACCAGTTGCTTGCGCGACAGCAGCCCGACCTGGTCGTCATGATGGGGCGAGGCGGCATCGGGGGACTGGCCGTTGGCCGCCATCACCTTGGCCACGAGCTTGCCGCCGGTCCAGGTCACCGCGTGCATGTAGGCCGTTCCCGCGACGATGTCGCCGTAGCCCTCGGGGCCGAGCGGCGCCCCCTCCAGCGCATTGAGTATCCCCTGGTCTCCCGATCCGCCGTGCAGCGGAACGCGGCCCGCGGCGGTGGGCCGCGCCAGCATGCGCCCCCATGTCTCGTCGCCCTTCAGGCCATGGGTGCCCAGGTCGGCAACGGTGTCGGCCAGCGCCGCGAGCACGGCGGCCTGGACCGGGGCGCTGCCGGACAGGGTACGCACGCGCAGCGGATCGGCCGCGTCGTACGGCTGGGCGTACAGGTTCTCGATGGCACCCAGCCTGGGCCACAGTTCGCCGAACAGCAGGGCGCCGCGGCTGTCGGCGTTGTTGCGCCGGTCCCAGCGCGACAGCACGCCGCAGGCCGTTGCGGCGTCGCCCGTGGCGGTGGCGCATGCATCGGCGATGCCGTCCATCAAGGTTTCGGCCGCGTAGTTGCGGTTGCCGAAGACCACGTCCACAGCTTGCTCCATCGTTACCTTGCCCGCGGCCAGCATCTCGGCCACCAGGCGGTAAGACATCCGGGTGCGGCCATTGGGCTCGGCATCGGGCCGGCCGAACAGGACCGAGTAGCGGTCGTGCCGCTCGCCGTGGATGGACAGGCTGTAGCTGTCGTTGGCGTTGTAGGCCACGCCCCGCGTGGCCAGCGCGGGAATCCGGTCCGCCGGCGCCAGCCGGGGGCGGCCGTGCTCGTCGCGCAGCAGGCATGCGCCGCGCGAACCGTCCAGCGCGGCGGGCACGCGGCCCGATGGCGTGGCTTCGACCGCGCAGGCGGCCAGGCCGGCGTCATCGATGTCCAGGATGGGCCCCGATTCGATGAACAAGGCGTTGCCCGCGCTGTCGCCCGCCACGAGGTGGGCGGCAATGCCGCGATGCCCGCTCACGGCGCGCTGGAAATCGGCGGTGCTGCGGGCCTTCGCGACGAGCAGCATCTGGTCCAGACCACGCGCGTCGCCCGCAGCGGCATCGGTGATGGCATACCATCCGGCGGGCCGGCCCGGCGCGGCGGGCAGCCGGTACAGCGGACCCAGCGCGGTGTACGGCACCGCATAGGCCTGGGTCCGCGTGGACCCATCGGCCTGCCGCACGCCGATCTCGACCACGCGCCGCTCGATGGCGCGGGACACGCCGTCGACCACATAGGCGGGGCTCGCGCCGGGCCGCAGGTCGAGCCGCAGCGGCAGCCCGTAGGTCACCGTGGAAGGCGCCTCGATGCTCCAGGCGACCGCGTCGTTGAAGCCCGACAGGGGCAGCGGCACCCCCAGGAAGTCCGCGCCCATGACGTCGAGTTCACCGGGAATGGTCAGGTGCATCTGGTGCATCAGCAGCCAGTGGTCCTGCCAGTACGTATGCGGATTGGCCACCACGATGGCGGCGCCCGTGCCGGTGGCCTCGGCGCCATAGACCCAGGTGTTGCTGGCCATGCCCAGGCGGGGCGGCGCGGGCGCGGCGGCGGCCCGCGCCGGCTGGTCCAGGTCGTCCCACAGCGAGGCCGACGCGAAAGGCGCCGCCAGGAAGCTCCGGTTCAAGGTGCCGATCTGCATGACGGCGCGCAGCACGTCGGTGGCGACCATCGTCGGCGGGTACAGTCCGCCGCACGCGGCGGGCTCCGCATGGTCGCGGACGTAGCGGTTGAAACCCGCGGCGTAGCCCTCGGCCAGCGCGCGGGCCTGCGGCGACAGCGCCTTCCAGGCCGTGTCCACGTCGTCCGCCGACAACTGCATGCGGTAGAAGAGATCGCTGTCCAGGTTGGGCAGCGGCAGGAAGCCCACCAGCGCCTTGCCATCCGCGCCGAAGCGGGCCGACCGCTCGCCGCGCAAGGTGATGACGCGATCGGACAGCGCGCACAGCTGGTCGCGCGCCACGGCATAGCCGTAGCCGTACCCCAGGCCGCCATGGTCGTTCGCCTTGACGTGCGGCACGCCGTACGTCGTCCAGCGCACCTGCGCATCGAAACGCGCCGCGGGCGGGGCGGGCGGCGAATCGTC
Organism: Pigmentiphaga sp. H8; assembly: GCF_003854895.1. Taxonomy (NCBI): domain Bacteria; kingdom Pseudomonadati; phylum Pseudomonadota; class Betaproteobacteria; order Burkholderiales; family Alcaligenaceae; genus Pigmentiphaga; species Pigmentiphaga sp. H8. The sequence continues at coordinate 5,804,964 of NZ_CP033966.1, forward strand.
GCCACCCCCGCATCCGGCGACCAGGCATGCCGCCACGCCCGCCCGCACCCACCGAGCCGGCGTCATGACGCCCTGCCCTGCTTGCGGGCGATGACCTGCATCTCGACATGCGCGCCGGGATAGGCGATGCCCGCGATCATGGCCGTGCCCGTGGGCTTGCAGGGCAGGTCGTCGGCCAGCACGCCGATGACCGGCTGGACGTGGGCCATGTCATCGATGATCAGCGTGTAGTTGACGATGTCCTCGAGGCGCGCGTCCGCCGCCTCCAGGTAGGAAGCGATGTTGCGCAGCATGAGGCGAGTCTGCGTCTCGACCGTCGGCGCCAGCTTCTGCGCGGTGTAGTCCATGCCTATGGTGCCCGACACGAAGACCCAGTCGTCGTCGAACATGGCGCGGCTATAGGGCGCGCGCGGAAAAGGCAGGGGAAAGTCCGCGATCTGCATGATGGTTTGCTCCGTGGATGCCGGGATTGCTCAGTCGAGCTTGAAACCCAGCTTGTGAATGATGGGACCGTAGCGGTCCAGGTCGACCGCGATCTGCCGCCGCAGGGTCTCGGGATCGTTGCGCGGCGCCGGCTCGAAGCCGAACGCCAGCAGCTTGTCGACCACGTCGGGCTGCCTGACCGCCCACTCCACCGCCCCGGCCACGCGCTGCGCGATGCCGGCGGGCAGGCCGGAGGGCCCGACGATGGCGAACCAGACCGACATATCGATGCCCTTGAACCCCAGTTCGTCCAGCGTGGGCACAGCGGGCAGGCCCGAGAAGCGCCGCGCCGAACTCACCGCCAGAAAACGCGCGCGCCCGGACTTCACGAACTGCGCATAGGGCGCGATCCCGTCGAAGGCCGCATCGACGGTGCCCGCCATCAGCGCCTGCGCCACTTCCGCGCTGCCCTTGAACGGCACGCGCCTGGCCTGCGTGCCGGCCGCGTCGTTGAACGTGTCCACCAGGATCTGCGAGACGATGGCCGCGGCGCCGATATTCAGGTCGGCGCCGCCGGACTTGCCCCGTTCGACCAGGTCGGCCACGCTGGCCGGATCCTTGGGCTGGCTGCGCGCCACCACGGCGTTGGGGCCGACCACGGCCAGCGAGATCGGCGTGAAATCCTTCTTGGGATCGTAGGGAAGCTTCTCGTACAGCGCCGGATTGAGCACGAAGGTCTGGTCGATGGACCACAGCAGCGTGTAGCCGTCGGGCGGCGCGCGCAACACTTCCTGCACGCCGATCAGCGTATTGCCGCCGGCCTTGTTCTCGATGATGATGGGCTGTCCCAGCCGCTCCTGCACCTTGAGCGCGATCAGGCGGGCCGCGACATCAGCGCCCCCGCCCGCCACGAAGGGCACCACCAGCCGCACCGGCCGGACCGGCCAATCCGGCGCCGCCGCGGCGGCGGCCGATGCCGCCAATGCGCACCCCAGCGCGAAGCAGGCCCGCAGCAGGCGGCTGACATGCCGGACGTTCATCATTACACTCCGTCGAAAAGTTGCAGTGATGCTAACGTTCCGGCCCGAGGCCATGTATGCAGATCGAAACGCAAACTGTGCCGATCCCCATCGCGGGCCCGGTGATGCGGGAAGACGACCTCAACGCCATCCTGGCTCCCTCGGCGCCGGAGCCCGCCGGCCTGACCCTGTCCGACATCCTGAGCGAATCGCGCCGCAACGTCCCCTGGCCCAGCGGCGGGCACGTCACGCGGCTGCATACGCTGCCGTGGGAAGGCGCCAGCGCGCGGTACTTCGATTTCAGCCTGGACGACCGGCTGCGGGTACGGCTGGACCCCGACCGGGAACTGCTGCTGACCTTCTTCCTGGAAGGACACGTCAGCGGACACGTCGGCGATGAACACGGTCCCGAACTCGACTTCCGCCTGAACCGGATGCTGCTGCGCACGCCCAACCGCAATGGCGGCTACCTGATCGACATCCCGGGCGCCAGCACCCATCGCTTCGTGCAGTTCCGGCTGCGGCGCGACCTCTTGCCGCGCTGGCTCAAGGCCCTGGGCGTGCGGTTGCCGGCCACCCAGCTCGACGAGATGGTGGACCGCGACGACGGCCGCATCCTGTGCAACGCCGCCGTCACCCCGCCATTGCAGGGCTGCCTGGAACGCATACGCGGCGAACGCAGCGACCAGCCCGCCTTCGTGCCGCTCTTCCACGCGCGCGCCACCGAACTGCTGCTATGCGCGCTACAGGGGTTCGACGATCTGCTGCGCCCCGCCCGCTCGCCCTCGGCCGATGCCGCCTCGGTGCTGGCAAGGTTGCGCGAAGCCATCGCCGAGGCCCCCGCGTATCCGTGGACCATCACCGAACTCGCGCGCCGCGTCGGCTGCACGAGCGCGCGGCTCCAGCAGCACGTGCGCGATACCACCGGCCTGTCGGTCTACAACCTGCTGGTGGCCCAGCGGCTGGAACTTGCCGCCACGCTGCTGCGCGAGACCCGGCTGGGCGTCCAGGCGGTCGCGGCCGAAGCCGGCTGGCAATGCCACTCGCGCTTCACCGCCGTGTTCAGGGCACACTACGGCATGACGCCTCGTGCGTACCGGCTGCGGCTATGAATCGGGCGTGTCCTTTCGCGCCTGGCGCGGAAGCTCGTCGGCCGGCCATTGCCGCACCAGGAAGTCCGTCAGCTTTTCCACGGCCGGACTGCGGCCATTCCCGAGTTGCAGCATTCCCAGGGGAGGCAGCGCCAATAGCGAAGGGTCGGGCCACGCCACGTCTATCTCGACCACCCGGCCCGCGCGCTGCATCTGATGCGCCACGCTGCGTGGCATGAAGTCGAGCAGACCGTGCCGCTCTATGAGCGCAAACGACAGCACGATGGAGCGGGTGTCGATCGGATAGAGCCGTGGCCGGTCACCCGTTGCCTCCCATATCTCGCTGAATATCTGGACGGTCTGTACGTCGGACGGGGGCTGGGCCCACGTCTGATCCACCAATGCCTCGATGCTGACCTGCCCCTTATTGGCCAAGGGATGGCCCGGGCCCGCCACGACGATCAGCCTGTCCGGCAGCAAGGGTTGGAAGCGGGCGTTCAAGGGCAGATTGGCCGGTTCGCGGCAGATGGCCAGGTCGACCCGGCCCTCCGACAGCAGCGCGGGAAGCCGCAGCGCTTCGGCCTCCTGGACACGCGTCACGATGTCGGGATTGGCATCGACAAAGCGCGGCAAAGTATCGACGACGATGGCGGACACGCCCGCGGAAATCGAACCGATACGTACGACCCCTCCACGGCTGTTGATGGTCGAAGCGACGGTGGCGGTGCCGACCTTGATGGCATCGAGCGCGGAACGCACGAGCGGTATGAGCGCACGGCCCTCGTCGGTGGGCGCCATGCCCCGGGTCTGGCGGAAGAAGAGCCGTACCCCCAGCAATTCCTCGATCTCCGCCAACGCGTGCGTCGTCGCGGGTTGGCTCAGCCCCACCGCATCGGCCGCCTTCTGCAGGCTGCCCAATTCGGCCACCGATGTAATGATCTGCAACTGCCGCAGCCTAGCCTTGCCCATCAGGCGATTGAACATCAGGTTCGCGGATATCATTTCAGAAGCTTGACAAGAACAGGAGGGAGAAGGCCATGCCCATGCGCCTCGGGGACATACGGCGCGTCGGCCGCACCGGCACGTGGATGATAGCGGGCGGCCTGCTGGCTCTGGCATCGTTCGCGGGCGCGGCCGCCTACCACCACCGGCAGCAAAGCCGGGCCGCCGCCCCCGTCACCCTGATTGTGCCCTACGCGGCCGGCGGATCGATGGACTTGTCGGCGCGGGAACTGGCCAGGCAGTTGTCCGACGCCCTGCGGCGGCAGGTGGTCCTCGAATTCATAGGCGGCGCGGGCGGCATATTGGCCGTGCAAAAGGTGCTGCACGCCAAACCCGATGGCAACACATACCTCTATGGGTCGGGCAATGCCGTACTGCTGTCGCCCTTGCAGATTCCCGGTGCCGGGTTCACGAGCCACGACCTGGTACCCGTCGCCCCGGTCAGCAGTTCGCACCTGACCTTGCTCGCCCGTGCGGACCTCCCGGCGCAAACGATGGACGAACTCATCGAACTCGCTCGCCAGGAGAAACGCCCCCTGATGATAGGCACGCCGGGCGCAAGCACGCTGCATCATTTGCTGGCGCTTTCCATGTCCGCGCGGCTGGGGGGCAATCTCCAGGCCGTCCCCTACGTCAAGACGTCGACCTTGCTGCAAGACCTGGGCGGCGGCCGCCTCGATCTGGCGATACTCGCGCTGCCCGCGGCAACCGGCGTCGACGCCGCGCGCGGCAGGATACTGGGACTGTTCAGTGCCAAGCGCTCTCCGTTGTTTCCAGGCATCCCCACCGTGAACGAGAACGCCTCGCTGCGCTTCTGGGTCGTCGACCCCTGGACCGGCATATTCGCCCAGCGTGGCACGCCGCCTCGGGAGATCGCGCACATCAAGCGTGCCATGGCGCGGGTGTTGACGTCGCCCGAGCTCTCGCGCGTACAGGCCGCACTGGGCGTGGTGTCGGCCGATCCCGAGAGCATCGATGGTTTCGATGCCTTGGTCGCCGCGGAAGCTCGGCGCTTCGCGGCGATGGTGAAGCACTAGGTTCCACTGCAAGCCATTCAAATCTTGAATGGACTGGCGGAATTTTGCATTAGACCTGCGCGTGCCCCTCCCTAAGAATGGCGCCGCATCCCGTCGAGGATGCGTGACCAATCAAAACCAAGGTGGAGGCACTCAATGAAAGCGAAGCGTTTGTCGCTCGCGGCGCTCTTGAGCTTGTCCCTCGTCGCATGCGGCGGTGGAGACGGTGGAAGCTCGGACAATACGCCGACCAATCCGGGAGACCCGCCCACGGCGGCGTTCGACCCACGGCTCACGAAGATCGATCCTTCGCTGGTCATCACTCCTACCGAAGCGCAGGGCTGGTTCGAGAAGAAGAACGGCTGGGGACCGACCTACACGGGCTCGCCCGCCTGGAAATCATTCATGGCGTTCCTCGAGGAACGCCTGGTGGAGTACGGCGCGCAGGGTCTGCACAAGCACAAGTTCCCCTACGAGCGCTGGTACACCTCCGAGTATCCGGACAAGTCGGGATGGTCGCTGGTCTCGGACGGCACGCCGGTCGAGGTCGCGTCCTATGCCACGCAATCCGGATCCACGGGGCCGATGGGCGTGACCGCCCCCATGGTGCTTTATGACATGACGCTGCCCGCCGCACAGCGGCCGCCCCTGAGCGCGCTGGCCGGCAAGATCGTCGTCGTCAAGCAGGCGCCGTTCACCGGTAGCGGCACCACGGGTGGATACACGGACTACGAGTTCCGTACCGATCCGGACACCTTCCTGGAGCCCGGAGTCTTCGTCGATCCGACCTATGAAGGCGGCTATCGCAACCGCAACCAGTTCGGCGCGATGGGCAGCGTGATTACGGGCGTGCTCAAGCCCTCCGGAGCGGTAGGTCACATCGCGGTGCTCGACATGCCTCCCGGTGCGGCGCAGGGCGGCCGCCAGCACGGCACGCCGTCGCGCTACGAGGTGCCGGGCCTCTTGCTCGACAAGAAGAACGGCGCCAAGGTGATCGAGGACGCGCGCGCCGGCAAGACCGCAACGCTCAAGCTCGATGCCAAGGTCGAGACCGATGCGACGGCCTTCCAGCTGATCGCGACGCTGCCCGGCCGCGACTACGGGACCGCCAAGGACAAGGCCGTCTTCATGGCCACGCACACCGATGGCCCCGGCCTCATCCAGGACTCCGGTGGGCTGGGCATCCTGGGCGTGATCAAGTATTTCTCGCAGATCCCGCAGTCCCAGCGGCCGATGAGCATCTACGTCTATCTCGATTGCCGCCACTTCGTGGCCGGCGCCGAACGGGGCGTGCCCTACGACTACATCCACGACAACCTGGAAACGCTGTCCAAGTACATCGTTGGCGGCGTCGCCATGGAGCATAGCGGCGGGGCGCAGATGCACGATGTGGGCGACCGCTACGAGCCGACTGGCCGCGCGATGACCACGTACATCAACACCTACGGCAACGACCTGTTGGTCGAGAAGGCCATCGAGGCGGTCAAGGGCGCGAACCTTCCACGGGCCCAGGTCAACGTGAATGACCGGCCCGGCGTGCATGGCCAGCCGCAGAACTCGTGGCTGGGCCGCAACTTCGCGACCTACCTCGACGAGTTCGGCGGACGCCCCGTCTGGCACGTAACGGGTGATTGGCCCAGCTCCGGCTATCAGGCCTTCTACCCCGGGATCAACCGCTTCCGGTCGGACGTCTTCATCGCGCAAGTGGAAACAGCCATCCAGCTCGTGGGAACGGTGATGACGAGCGATCTGGTGGCGCTGAATCCCGACTGGGGCAAGCTCGGCAGCGCCTTGATCAATCTCGAGGACGACGACTTCAAGAATCCCGGCTCGGCAACCGCGCAGCACCAGGCACTGCAAGGCAAGCACAAGGAAATCTTCGATCTGGTGCGAGCGGGCACCTACGAGAAGGTTCCGGCGTTGCTGGATGCATTGTCCGCTGCCGTAACGGCGCAGCTGGTCGATGCCAGCGCCAAATCCGTCGACGAACTCATCTCCAGCGCGAAGTCTCGCGTGCCGGCCACCTAGTCGGCAGGCCCTCGCGCGGCGGCCGGGCGCGACATGCGCCGGCCGCCTGTTCCGTTCAGCCTCGAATACCAACCAGGAGTATCAGAGTGTCCAAACAAGCGGTTCTCCTCGCGGCCCTGGCGGCCGCATTCGCCGGTCCGCAGATCGCTCGGGCGGCTCAGGACTTTCCCAGCCGGCCGGTCACGATGGTCGTGCCCTTCGCTGCTGGCGGACCGACGGATGTCGTGGCGAGATCGCTGGCCGAAGCCATGCGCAAGCCCCTGGGGCAAACGGTGGTCGTGGAAAACCTTGGCGGTGCCGGCGGCACGCTGGGCACGGGCCGTGTCGCACGAGCCGCGGGCGACGGCTACACCCTGCTGCTCATGCACATCGGTTTCTCCACCGCTCCCGCGCTGTACCGCAAGCTGCAATACGATCCCATCAAGGACTTCGAGCCGATCGGCCTGGCGGTCGACGTGCCGATGACGATGATCGCCCGGCATGACTTTCCGGCCTCCAACTTCGGCGAATTCCTTTCGTACGTGAAGGCCCACAAGAAAACCTTGTCGATGGCCAACGCGGGCATCGGCTCCGCGTCGCACCTGTGCGGCCTGCTGTTCCTGAGCGCCATCGACGCCGACGTGCAGACCATCCCGTACAAGGGAACCGCTCCGGCCATGAACGACATGCTCGGCAAGCAGGTCGACTTCATGTGCGACCAGACGACCAACACGTCGGGCCAGATCAAGGCCGACAAGGTCAAGGCCTATGCCGTGACGGCCATGACGCGCGTCGCATCGCTGCCCAAGCTGCCGACGATGGACGAGGCCGGCCTCAAGGGCTTCGAGGTCGGCATCTGGCACGGCCTGTGGGCCCCCAGGAGCACGCCCAAGCCAATCATCGACAAACTCGTGAATGCAATGCAGGCTGCGCTGAGCGATCCAGCGTTCAAGCAGCGCATGACCGACCTGGGAGCCCAGGTCGAACCCGCCGAACGGGCCACGCCCCAGGCGCTGGATGCGCACGTCAAGGACGAAATCCAGAAATGGGGGCCCCTGATCAGGAAGGCCGGCATCTATGCGGATTGACGCGCAGCGGGGTTGGGCGGCTTGCCCAACCCCGCCGCCGGCTCATATCCTGCTACAAATTGGTTGTTACTTGGCCCGCCATGGCCCCGATTCTGCGGCAAACTGCACGGCTAGCAGTCTGGAGTTGGAGTCCAGCATGACCAAGCCAAGCCTACGTTCCACCGCATCGCTGATCCTCGTCACCACCGCCCTGTCGTGGGGCCTGCCGGTCCGCGCCGATGATTTGCGCGAGTCCACGAGCGGGCGCGAGAGTTCCGTCGATACCTCATCCCGCTCCTATGGCGGCAACGGCTTGCGCCTGGGCGCGCGGACGCCGTCGTCCTCGGGCCTGGGGGGCAGCGGCCTGCATGCCTCGCTGGACACCGCGGCCACGAGCGGCCCGCAGGCCGGCGCCGGCAAGGCCGTCACGCCGCGGCCGGCCCTGGGTACCCGCACGACGAAGAAAGACGGGCGCTGACCGGCGCCTGCCCGCGCTAGGCCAGCGGCGCGACGCGCTGTTCGATCGCCCCGAAGACGCTGTTGCCCGCGCGGTCGAAGTGTTCGATACGCACCGTATCGCCGAATTTCAGGAACGGGGTCCGGGCCGCGCCCTGCCGGATGGTCTCCAGGGCCCGGCGTTCACCCAGGCAGCCCACGCCCACGGATTCGTCCTCGTTCGACACCGTACCCAGGCCCACCAGCGTTCCCGCCTCGAAGGCGCGCGTCTGCGCGACGTGGGCGATCAGGTCCCCATAGTGGAAGGCGACGTCGATACCGGTCTCGATGCTGCCCAGTTCCTCGCCGCGCACCCAGCATTTCATGGTGCCCGACACCAGCCCGCCCTGCCATAGCTCGCCCAGTTCGTCCGGGGTCACCGCGATGGGGCCCAGGCTGGACGCCGGCTTGCCGACCAGGAAGCCGAAGGTGCGCTTGAGTTCGCCCGGGATGATGGCGCGCAGCGACACGTCGTTGAGCAGCACGAACAGGCGGATGTGCTCGCACGCGCGCCTGGCGTCCACGCCCAGCGGCACGTCGCCGGTGATCGCGGCGATCTCGGCCTCGAAGTCGATGCCGTCGTCTTCCGAGGGCAGGCGCACGTCGTCGTTCCAGCCCATGAAGCCGTGCGAGATGCCCTGGTACATCAGCGGTTTCTGGAAGAAGTCGTCGGGCACCGATTCGCCGCGCGCCTGGCGGTTGCGCTGGATGTGGCTGGGATACGCCGCCCCGTCCAGGTACTGGTAGGCGCGCGGCAGCGGCGCGGCCAGCGTGTCCAGGTCCAGCGCGAAGGCGTTGGCGGCCCGGCCGGCGTTCAGGTCGTCGTACAGCGCCTGCAGGCGGGGGCTGGCGCGCTCCCAGTCGTCCAGCGCCGATTGCAGCGTGGGTGCGATGTCGGTCGCGCTCACCGCCGTGGCGAGGTCGCGGCTGACCACGAGCAATGCGCCGTCGCGCCCCGCGCGTTGCGATGCCAATTTCATTCCAGCTTCTCCAAGAGTGCGGCGCGCGGCCCCTTGCCCGCGCCACGATGATGTCCAGGGCCTAGGCGGGATTGCCGGATCGGAATCCGTCCCAGACCTCGTCGTAGTCCGGTTGCAGGTTGGGCGCGGCCAGCGCCTGCGCCGTCGGGCGGTATACGTGGCGGCTCTCGAACATGAAAGCCATGGTGTCTTCCAGGCGGCGCGGCGCCAGCGCCTCGGTGCTGGCCCGATCGAAGGTGGCGGCATCGGGGCCGTGCGGCAGCATGCAGTTGTGCAGGCTGATCCCGCCCGGCACGAAGCCCTCGGCCTTGGCGTCGTAGACGCCGCGCACCAGTCCCATCAGCTCGCTCATCACGTTGCGGTGGAACCAGGGCGGCCGAAAGGTGTCCTCCATGACCAGCCAGCGCGGCGGGAAGATCACGAAGTCGCAATTGGCGGTGCCGCCGATTTCCGACGGCGAGGTCAGCACGGTGTTGATGGACGGATCGGGGTGGTCGAAGGTGATGCTGCCCACGGCCATGAAATGCGCCAGGTCGTACTTGCACGGCGTCAGGTTGCCGTGCCAGGCCACCACGTCCAGCGGCGACGACGAACGCTCCAGTTCCCAGAAGCCGCCCAGGAACTTGCGCAGGATGCGCACGGGTCCGGTCGCGGGTTCGCAGGCGGCGACCGGCGCCAGGAAGTCGCGCGGATTGGCCAGGCCGTTGGAACCCAGCGGCCCCAGTTCCGGCAGCCTGAAGGGCGCGCCGTAGTTTTCGCACAGGTAGCCCCGCGCCGCGCCGTCGGGCAGGTCGACACGGCAATGCACGCCGCGCGGCAGCAGCAGGATCTCCCCAGGCGCGACCCGCAGGCGGCCCATCTCGGTATGGACGTCGAGCACGCCCGACTGCGGCACCACCAGCATTTCGCCATCGGCGTTCATCAGGTAGCGGTCGCGCATGGACGCATTGGCGCGATAGACGTGGACGGCGGAACCGCTCTGGGCATCGGCGCCGCCGTTGCCCGCCACGGTCACGATGCCGTCGACGAAGTCCGTGCCCCGGGCCGGCTCCGGCCACGCATTCCACCGCAGCCGGTTGGCCGGCGCGGCCACGTCGGTGAACGGGGCGGTCAGCCAGCCCGGATGCGCGACCGCATGGGCCTTGCCATGCGCGGCGGAGGGCCGCAGCCGATAGGTCCAGGTGCGCAGGTTCACGGCACGAGGCGCCGTGAAGGCCGTGCCCGAGATCAGTTCCGCGTACAGGCCCTGCGCCACCCGCTGGGGCGAATTGCGGCCCACGGGCAGCACGCCCGGGCTGGCCTCGGTCGCGAACTCATTGCCGAATCCGCTCTGGTACTGCGGCTCCGCCGCGGCTGCCCTGTCCATCCTTGCCTGCTCCCTGTTCAGTTCGCGACGATGTTCGCCTGCTGGACGACCTTCTTCCAGCGCGTGATTTCCGACTCGATCATGGTGCGCATCTGCGCCGGGCTGCTGCCGCTGGGTTCGCTGCCGATGTCGTTGACGGCCTTGCGGAACGCCGGGTCCTGGAGCATGGCGGCCAGCGCGGCGTGCAGCCGGTCGACGATGGGGCCGGGCGTCTTCGCCGGCGCCGCGATGCCCAGCCACGAATACACCTGGAACCCGGGAACGGTATCGGCCGCCACGGGAGCGCCGGGCAGCAGCGGCCACGGCTTGGCGCTGGTGACGGCCAGCGCGCGCATCGTGCCCGCCTTGATCTGCGGCGCGGCCACCGTGGCGGTATCCACCAGCACGTTCACGTCGCCGGCCAGCACGGCCTGCACGGGCGCCGCGCCGCCGCGATACGGCACATGCAGCATCTGCACGCCGGCCGTGGCGGCCAGCAGTTCGCCGGTCAGGTGCTGGGTCGAGCCCACGCCCACCGAGGAAAAGGACACCGTGCCCGGTTTGGCGCGCGCCGTCGCCAGCAGGTCGGCCAGCGTGCGCGCCGGGTTGTCGGCCTTGACGCTGACCACGAACGGAAATGCGGTCACCGTGGAAATCGGCTGGAAATCCGCGACCGGATCGTAGGGCAGCGACTTGTTCACCGCGGCCGAGACGGTATGGCCGCCGGTCAGCATCACCAGCGTGTAGCCATCGGGCTCGGCCTTGGCCACGTAGCTGGACGCGACCACGCCGCCGGCGCCGCTCTTGATTTCCACCACCACCGGCTGGCCCAGCGCCGCCTGCAGGTGGCGGGCGACCAGCCGCGACACGGTGTCGGCATTGCCGCCGGCGCCGAAGCCGTGGATGAGCTGTATGGGCCGCTCGGGGTAGGCCGCGCCCGCCGCGCCGGCCAGTGCGGTCGCGAAAACCGCGCCGATGATCCGTTCGTACATGATGGGGTCTCCTCCTTGTTCTTGCGGTGCTTTCCATTGGCCGGAAATTCCCGGTCGCACCGTGAAGGGCAATATATGATTGGCCGCAGGGGTAGACATCCGCATTTCCACTGAATGGACACGACTTATGGCAAGCGGCAGCACCACGGCGGAGCCGGGCAGCATCGAACGCGCAGTGCAGTTGTTGAAGCTGCTGGCCACGGCCGGCAAGCGGGGGCGGGCCCTCACGCAGCTGGCCGAGGCCACGGCGCTGCCCCATTCCACGGTGCACCGGCTGCTGCGCCGCCTCATGCACGAACACCTGGTCATCCAGAAGGAGTCGGACAAGTGGTACGCGCTGGGGCCGCTGGCCTTCGAGCTGGGACTCGCGGCCATGGCCGCCTACGACCTGCGCGAACATTGCCGCGCCAGCCTGGACCGGCTGGCCGAGGAGGTCGGGGATACGGTCTATCTGTCGGTGCGCAGCGGCAGCGAATCGGTATGCGAGGCGCGGCATGAAGGGCCGTCGCCGATCCGGGTCAACACGCTGTCCATAGGCAGCCGCCGCCCGCTGGGGCTGGGCGCGGGCGGGCTGGCCATCCTGGCCTTCCTGCCCGACGCCGAACGCGAGGACATCATCGCGGCCGACGGCCGGCGCATCTGCGAGGAAGGCCGCCTGACCGAGGCCGACCTGCGCGCCGCCATCGAGGCCTGCCGGCGCCAGGGCCACTCGCTGATCCGCAACCGCGTCACCCTGGGCGTCACCGCGGCCGGCGTGCCCATACGCGACACGCTGGGCCAGCCCATCGCCGCCATCAGCGTGGCCGCCATCGACGATCGCATGCGGGAGGAACGCGTGGCCTCGCTGGCCCGCAGCCTGCACGAGCACGCCAGAGAGATCGAAGGCTCGCTGCGGGGCCGGCCGGCCTGAAACCGGGCGAGCCGGACGTCAGACCGGCACCACGCGAGGGGGCGGAGGGTTCGTGGATTCGCCCTCGACGTTCGCGCGTATGCGCGGCAAACCCTCCGCATGATGCGCGGCGATGAAGGCGATCAGGCCTTCGCGCACCAGGCAGCGCAGCTCGAACGCGTTGCCCGAGTTGGCGGCGCTGATCAGGAAGCGGACCTGCATGGCGCGATCGCTGGTATCGGTAACCTGCACCGCCGCCACCCGCGTATCCCACAGCGGCGAAGCCTTGCACAGCCGTTCGAACTCCTTGCGCACGGGCTCCAGCGGCACCGAGAAATCCAGCCACAGGAACACCGTGCCCAGCAGCGACGCGGTGCGGTGCGTCCAGTTCTCGAAGGGATTCTCGATGAACCACTGCAGGGGCACGATCATGCGCCGTTCGTCCCAGATGCGCACCACGACGAAGGTGCCGGTGATTTCCTCGACCCGGCCCCATTCGCCGTTGACGATGAGCACGTCGTCGATGCGTATCGGCTGGCTGAAGGCGATCTGCAACCCGGCAATGAAATTCCCCAGCACCGGCCGCGCCGCGATACCGGCGACCAGGCCCGCCACCCCGGCCGAGGCCAGCAGGCTGGCCCCCAGCTGACGCGCGCCCGGCAGCGTCAGCAGCACGAACGAAAGCCCCAGCAACAGCACGATGGCATGGGCGCTGCGAGCCAGCACGCGGGTCTGCGTCAGCTTGCGGCGCGCGAGCAGGTTGTCGGCCACGTCGTAGGGATTGAGGCGGATGGCCGCGTCGCTCAGCGACTTGATGCTGCTGTTGGCCAGCCAGGTCACGCACAGGATCAGCAGGACGGTGACGAAGTAGGACATGCCCCGGGTATAGGGCATGTCCTCCGGGGTGCCGGTCAGCACCACGCGCAGCGCCAGCAGCGCCACCACGAACTGGCTCGCGGTGCACGCGCCCACCACCACGGCATGGAGATAGGGACGTGGCGCCGTGATGCGCCGCAGGATCAGGAAGCCTATCCGGTGGATGACCAGCGCGACGACGATGGCCAGGACCATCGCGACCGCCAGTACGAACCAGGGGCGCAGCGCTTCGGGCAGGAAATCCAGGGGTAGGAATGCCAGCATGGATGCCTCGTCTCGGTCGAATCGGGCGCCATGCCAGCAAGTAGTGTGCCTACGTGTTACAGGCTTGCCTTCGCTTCCTGTTCGAGCAGGTTCATGAAGCGTTCGAGCAGCGGCGAGGCGGTCTCCGACCACAGCATGCCTATGGTCGTGGGAACTCCCGCGAACGACAGCGGCACCCGTCGCAGCAATCCCTGTCCCGCGAACAGCGCGATGACCTTCTCGGATGTCGCGAACAGGCAGTCCAGGCGCCGCGCGACATGGTAATTGGTCAGCACCGAGGCCGATTCGAGCACGACGCGCGGCAGCGGAAGATGTTCCTGCGCCAGCATGTTTTCCAGCATGCCGCGTATGGGCGATTCAGCCGGCGGAATGATCCAGGGATAGGCGCAGGCGTCGCGCCAGCTGACCGGCCTGCGCCGCCGCGCCAGCGGATGCGACGAAGGCGTGGCCACGCACAGGGTGTCCTCGTACAGCAGCCTCCGATTCAGGGAGCCGGCATAGCCGGTCGTTCCCAGGCGGCCGATGACGAGATCGAGCTTGCGTTCCCCCAGCAGCGGCAGCAGATGGTCCATGGTGCCTTCCAGGCTTTGCACCTCCAGGTCCAGACCGGCCTGCTGCACCCGCGCGAGCGTGCCCGGCAGCAGCACCGGGCCGAGCGCCGCCAGCACGCCTATGTGCAGGCGCCCCGCCCCGCCGCTGCGCTGGGCCTCGAGCTGGCCGTGCAGCCGCGCCATGTCGGTCAGCACGCGTTCCGCGTGGTGCATGACCAGCCGGCCGCTGTCCGTCAACGCCATCCTGCGCGTGGAACGTTCGAACAACGTGACGCCCAGCGTCGCCTCCAGGTCCTTCACCCACTTCGACAGCGCCGGCTGAGACAGGCCGCACAGATCCGCCGCGCGGCCGAAACTGCCGGTGCGGCCCAGCATGACCAGCATTTCGAGATGGCGGAATTTCAGCCGCCGGATCCATTGAACCGATGCTTCCTTATTCATATATTTTTTTGCATGAATCGAGCCTGATTTTTCACTGGTTGCCACAGGACGTCAATCCTAAGCTTGGCGCATCGACAGACTCTTTGCATGAGGACACGCCATGGCGGAAATCCTAGGCCTGGGCGCCACCCACTACCCCGGTTTCTGGATGCACGACGACGATATGTCGGTCATCCTGAAGCGGACGCTGAACGGCAAGCGCCTCGATCCCGCCTTGAAGGACACGCGCAACTGGCCCGAGGCCATGCGGGAAGAGTGGGGCGACGACGAGGGCGCCGCCGCTGCGGGCCGGCATCGCGCGCGCTGCTTTCGCGCCTTCGACGAACAGCGCCGCTTGCTGGACGCGTTCCAGCCCGACTTCATCCTGATGTTCGGCGACGACCAGTACGAGAACTTCACCGAGGACGTCGTGCCGCCGTTCTGCGTGTACCTGGCGGACACCATGGCGTCGCGGCCCTATGACGTGCCGGAATCCTCTCCCTTTCCCGGGCGCAACCAATGGAACGAGCCGAAGACCGCCACCTTCCGGCACACCGGACATCCCGAGGGCGGACGCTACCTGCTGAACCGGCTGAACGAGGCCGGCCTGGCGCTGCCCTACGCCTACCGGCTCCGCTACGACCGGGGGCTGCCCCACGCCTTCATCAACACCCTGCTCTACCTGGACGCGGGCCGCCGCGGCTTCCCCCATCCGGTCGTGCCCTTCCACGTCAACTGCTATGGCGGCGACCTGATCCGCATGCACGGAGGGCTGGCCCCGCCCAGCGAGGCGGGCGCCGAACCGGATCCCGCCTCGCCTTCCCCCCGCCAGAGCTTCGAACTGGGCCGCGCCATCGCGCGTGCCCTGGCCGCCTCACCCTGGCGCGTGGCCATCGTCGCCTCGTCCAGCTGGTCGCACGCGTTCCTGACGCCGCGCCATGGCTGGCTGTATCCCGACCACGAGAGCGACCGGGCGCGCCTGGACGAACTCACCCGCGGCGGCTTTCGCCAATGGGACACGCTGACCACCGCCAGCCTGGAAGCCGCCGGCCAGCATGAACTGCTGAACTGGATCGTGCTGGCCGGCGCCATGACCGAACTGGGCCATCGCCCCCGCATCATCGACTACATCGAAACCTACGTCTTCAACGCCAACCGTTGCTTCGCAGTATTCGACCCGGCGTAGCACCGGATAAAAACACCAGGAGACCCGCCATGCGCCTGCCCCCCCATCACCTGCTGCGTCTCGCGACGCTGTCCCTGCTCCTGGCGGCGCCGGCCGCCCACGCGCAGCCGCCCGCCTATCCCGCCAAGCCGATCAAGGTCGTCGTGCCCTTCCTGCCCGGCGGCACGGCCGACACGCTGATGCGCCTGATCGCCGCCAAGGCCTCGCCCATGCTGGGGCAGCAAGTCGTGGTCGAGAACCGCGCGGGTGCGGGCGGCAACATCGGCGCCGACGAAGTCGCGCGCGCGGCGGCCGACGGCTACACGCTGCTGTTCACGCCGCCGGGTCCGCTGGCCATCAACCCCTACGTCTTCCCCAACATGCCCTACGATGCGCGCACGGCGTTCAGGCCCATCAGCATCGTGGGCACCATGCCCAGCGTGCTGGTGGCGGGGCCCCGGGTCGAGGCCCGCGACCTGCCGGACCTGATCAGCCATGCCAGGGCCCATCCCGGCAAGATGACGTATGCCTCGCAAGGCTACGGCACGACGACGCAACTGCTGGGCGGACTGTTCGCGATCAAGGCCGGGCTCGAACTCGTGCACGTGCCCTACAAGGGAGCGCCACCCATTCTGGCGGACCTGCGCGCGGGCCGCGTGGACCTGGTGTTCTTCGATTCGGCCAATGCCCTGCCCCAGTTGGGGCAGAACGCGCCGCTGCGGGCGCTGGCGGTTACCAGCGAACAGCGCAGCGCGGCGCTGCCCGACGTGCCGACCCTGCGCGAGGCCGGCTTCCCCGACATGGTCACGACGGTATGGATGGGCCTGGCGGCGCCGGCGGGCACGCCCGATGCCGTCGTCCAGGCCTGGCTGGACGTCCTGGGCAGGATCATGCGCATGCCCGAGCTGCGCAAGCGCTTCGAGGACCAGGGTGTGGAACCGCTGGCCAGCGGCCCGGACGACATGCGCCGGACCATAGAACGGGACGCCCGCCTGTGGAGCGACGTGATCCGCGTGACTGGCGCCTCGAACCGCTAGGAAACGCCGAAGGCTAGGGCTCGGCGCGCGGGGACGCCGCCTGCGCCCGCGCTTGCGGCACCGTCCTCCCCGTGCCCAGCCAGGCCAGCGCCGCCAGCAGCAGCACGCCCGCGCCGAACTCGCGCGAGGTGGAGACGATGTCGCCGCGCAGGGCCACGTCGTAACCGGCCAGGATGGCGGGCACGCCCATGGCCAGGTACGACACCACGAACAGCACCGACAGCACGCCCGCGCGGCCGGTGGGCGGCAACGGCGCGATCACGTTGCGCAGCGCGCCCTGGAAACCCGTGCCGAAGCCCATGCCGGCGATCGCGGTGCCCACCATGAACAGCGCCACCGAATGCTGCGACAGCGAGACCAGCACGAGGACCATGCCCAGCATCAGGGCCAGCGCGCCCAGGCGCGACAGGAACCGCGCGGAACGATCGCGCAGCAAGACCACCGCGACGACGCCGCCGCCGGCCATGATGAACAGGGCCAGTCCGCCCAGCAGGCTGGACCCCGACCCCACCAGGCTGCGCAGCAGCGTGGGGCCGAGCGACGCATAGAAACCGCCCAGGCCCCATACGGCCACCACGGCGGGCGCCGCCAGCAGCAGCGGCATCCGGACTTCCGGCGGCAGCGCGAAGCTGGGCTTGAGCGATGCCCAGGCCCCCGGCCGGCGCCGCGCGGTCTCGGCGATGAAGAAAACGCCCACCCCCTGCGCGATGAAGATCACGCCCAGGATCACGTAGATCAGGTGCGTGGGCGCGGGCAGGTACTGCACCATCAGTCCAGCCACGATGCCGCCCGTACCCGTGCCCAGCATGGGTGCCAGCGCATTGGCCAGCGCGCCGCGCGTCTTGTCGATGTCCAGCATGCCGGCCCCCACGGCCGCGATGGCGGCCCCGGCCGACAGCCCCTGGATGATGCGGCCCGCCAGCAGGTCGGACAGCCCGCCGGCGGTGGCGAAGACCACCATGGCCGCGGCCTGCGCGAGCGCCGCGGCCATGAGCACCGGCCGCCGGCCGATATGGTCCGACAGGCGGCCCGCCACCAGCAGCGCCACCAGCACGGCCAGGGCATAGCTGCCGAACACCACCGTCAGCATGGTGGTCGAGAAGCCCCATTGCTGCTGGTAGATCGCGTATAGCGGGGTCGGCGCCGCCGACCCCGCCAGGAACGCCAGTGTGATCGATGCCAGCAGATGGAAACTGAAGCGCGGCGACAGGCGCCCGGCCGCCGGGGGGCAGGCGGAAACGGAAGCAGGGGCGGCCTTGGGGCAAGCGCTGGTCATGGCGGGATCCGGGAACATTAAACAGACAGGTCTGTCTGATTTGCTTGAAGTGTACAGACCTGTCTGGTAATGTCAAGGCATGACCATGAATACGACAAAAAGCCCCGAAGCGCGCCGTTCCGCGCGCCAACGCCTGCTCGACGCCGCGGACGAGCTGTTCTACGAAGGGAGCATCCATACGGTCGGCATCGACCGGGTCATCGAGCGCGCCGGCGTGGCCAAGGCCTCGCTGTACGACACCTTCGGCAGCAAGGAAGCCCTGATCCAGGCCTACTTGCTGGCCCGCCACGAGGCACGCAAGCTGCGCATCGCCGACCGCCTGGCCGACTACCCCGGCCCGCGCGAGCGCCTGCTGGGCGTCTTCGACATCATGCGGGAAACCGCGTCGTCGCCCCGCTTCCGGGGCTGTCCGTTCAGCCGCGCGGCCGCCGAGGCGGCGCCCAGCGCCGGCATCCGGGAAGCCTGCGATACCGCCCGGAGCTGGCTGCGCGACCTGTTCACCAGCCTGGCCCGCGAGGCCGGCGCGGCCGCCCCCGAGGCCCTGGCCTGTCAGTTGATGCTGCTCTACGACGGCGCGTCGGTGTCGGCGCACGTGGACGACAACGCCAGCGCGGCCGCGGCCGCGCGCGCCACGGCCGAGCAGCTGGTCGAGCAGGCCTTCGCTGCGCGCTGAACCGCCCCTACGCCGGTTCCGCCAGCATCGGTTCCCCGGCATAGAAGCGCTTCAAATTCTCGACCACCATGTTCGACATGGCCGTCCGGGTCTCGTTGGTCCCGCTGGAGACGTGAGGCAGCAGAACCGTGTTGCGCAGTCCCGTGAGCCGGGACGACGCCAGCGGCTCGACTTCATACACGTCGAGCGCCGCGCCCCGGATGGCTTCGTTCTCCAGCGCGGCGATCAGCGCCTGCTCGTCGACCACGCTGCCCCGTGCGACGTTGATCAGATAGCCTTGGGGTCCGAGCGCTTCCAGCACGCCGACGTCGACCATGTGCCGGGTTTGCGCGCTGCCCGCAACGGCAAGGAAGAGATAGTCGCACCACGCGGCAAGCTCCCGCAGGCTGGCAACGCGTTCATGGGGACAACCCGGGACTTCGGAACGTGAGAAATATCGAATCTCCGCATCGAAGCCGGCAAGCCTTTTCGCGATGATCCTGCCTATCCTTCCCATGCCGACAATACCCATGCGCTTGCCGCTTACCCTGTCGCCCAAATCGAATACCTTGCCCGTTTGCGCCCACAGGCCCGATCTCACGTAGTCATCCCCCTGCGGAATCTTGCGGCTGGCCGCGATCATCAGTCCGATGGCCAGGTCGGCGACACAGTCGTTCAGGACGTCGGGCGTATAGCCCACGCGTATTCCCCTGCGGCGCGCGGCGGCCAGATCGACCTTGTCCATCCCCACGCCAAAAATCGACATGACCTTCAGGCCGGGCAATCGATCGAGCATGGCGAGATCCACTCCGCGTATCGCCGACGAGACCAATCCGGAAATCTCCGAGGCATCGCCGGGCGCGTTCAAGGTCCTCAGGTCGAACTCGCGCTCGAGCGACTGCTGGAGAACCGCCGGTATCTTCGCGATGTTCAGAATGACGGGCTTGCTCATGGATGGCCTTCGTTGTGTGGACGGGGGTGCTTCGAGGATCGGGCGCGGCGATGGCCGCTACACGATGAAGCTGAGGTTCCCCATCAGGATCGTCGATTGGTTGATGTAGATCTTTCGCTCCCTGATCCGCCATGTGCCCTGGTGCCGGGCCAGCAGGTCGATGCGATGCCCGTACAGGCAATGGTCGTCGGCCTCGTTGCGGTTCCGGTTCACCATGAAATTGCACCGCGTCCGGACCAGCGCGGGTTCGGCCCCGGAATCGGTCTCGAGTATGCGCAGGTTGGTGAGATAGCGCGTCGTTCGCGAAGGCGGCTCTTCCGCCCAGTGCTGATGCGTGCGTATCTGCTGGACACGCTTGGTTATCGTCTCCTTTCCTTCATCGAACCAGCTGATGTCCAGCGGGCCCTCGAGGTATTCGGATGGCTGCGCTTTCCCCGACAGGTTGCGCAGGACGAACATGCGGTAGGTGATGTCCTCCGCCAGGGTGTCGAGCCACTCCTCGTACTTCCTGTCGGACAGGAGCTCGGCCTCCTTGTACAGAAACTCCGACACCTCGTGCAGTTGGAGCATGGCCTTCATGGCGTCTTGCATCACTTCGCTCCTGCGGTGGACCGCTTGAGAGGAAAGACGGCATCATGCTCGACCTCGACACGATGCATGAGCTGGTCCCAGGATCGGCCCTCCATGAACTCCTGCCAGCGCTTGAGCCAGATGAGCTGGTTCTGCTCGGTGATGGTGCGCCCGCACCAGACCGCCCCCGGCATGAGGTCGCAGGGTTCGGATTCCCCCAGGCCCTGGGCGTAGTTGAACGGGAGGCCTTGGCCCATGCCGCCCAGGCTCTGCCGGGTGGCTGATTCCCAGTTCTCGATGTCGTCCTGCTCGGTCATGCCGCCCGGACCGGAATAGGTCATGTAGTAATGCCGGAAGATGTCCTTGATCTCGTCAGGCGCGTCGGCGTCGATCAGGTAGTAGCGCCACATCTCGGTCTCGGTGGCGCTGACCGGGTGGTGCACCACCAGCGTACGGGGCTGGTCCTCGTGGAACGACATGTTCGGGAAGATGGTTCCCTTGCCCTGGTAGTGGATGCCGCCCGCTCGCTTGCGCAGGTGTTCCCGCGCCATTGCCCGCAGATAGTTGCTGGCGGCCGGGAACTGCTGGAAGGTGTCCGGGCGGGGGAATTCCTCTTCGGGACGCGGCAGAAACCCCAGTCCCCCGTGGCCCAGATCGGGCCATCCGAAGGCCGCGTGACCGGAGGGGCGTTCATCCCTGCGGCCATCCTTGCCGCTCGGATTGAGCTTGATCATGTTTGCCGAGTTGTGCGTTACCGCATGGGACGCATCGCCCACGAAGTTGGTCGCGGGGAACTTCCAGTTGCATCGCACCCGGAATTTCTGCACCCCGACCAGCAGCGTGCTGCCACCGCTATCGCCGTTGCGATGATCCAGCGCGGAATCGAGCCACTTCAGCATGCCCCCCAGATAGGCCTCGAGGGTGGGGGCCTGCTCGTCCCACGTCGCCCAGATCGTTCCCTTGTAGGCGCGCACGCGCGCCGACTTGAGACCCCATTCCGCCTTGTCGAGGCGGCCCTCGTAGTGGACATCGAAGCCCGGCACGCCCGCCAGCTCGCCGGGCCGCGAGACCCGCTCTTCGTCGGTCGAGTAGGTCCAGCCGTGGTAGGGACAGGTGAAGGCGCGGGCCTTGCCTTCATCCACCCGGCATACCTTCATCCCCCGGTGCCGGCAGCTGTTGAGCAGGACGACGACCTTGTCCTGCCGGGTCCGCGTGACGATGACGGAGTCGGTCCCCATCTTCGACTGGATGAAGTCTTCCGGATTCGGGATCTGGCTCTCGTGGCCCACCAGCAGCCAGGCGCGGCCGAAGATCTGCCGCACTTCCTGGGCGAACAGATCATCGTCCACGAACATGCGGCGGTCCGCCGTTCCTGCGGCAACGTCTACACACCGAACATCGGCCATCACGGCACCTCCTCGAGAAAGACCCCACGCTTATTTGAATTCTGCTAGACAGAATTAAGTACCGTCTATCAGAATCAATTCTGCGGCCGGCGGCTTCGCCTGTCAACCGGGCGCGCGCATGCCGGCGAGGAGGTTCTCGAGACAACGGGAAGAGACGGGAAGCGAGGATCGGCGCGCGTGCGCCGGTCGGGCACCGCTAGGAAGCGCAGGGCTTGCCCTTGGGACTGAACTCAAGGCGGATGGGGTTTGAAGCGAGAGCCGCTTGATGCGCCTGCGGGTCTCCACCGAACAACACCGTCAGTTCCATGGCGCTGGCCAGGAGGGATCTCGCGTACTTGGCGATCGCCGCTTCGGTGAACCGGGTCACGGTCCCGGAAACAGTCATGGCGCCGCGCAGGGATCCGCCCGCGCCGAAAACAGGTGTTCCAAGTCCGGCGATTTCCGAATCGCGGCCACCGATGCTGACGAGCACCATCGCCTCCGGCGGCCGGGCCTTCCGGATCACCGGGTCGAACCTGAGCAGGGCCTTGCCCCCGGCGCCCGTTCCCAGCGGCGCGATGTCGCCCACGCGCACGTGGTCCCTGATGGATCGGTTGCTGTCCACCCGCGCCACGCAAATGCGTGTTTCGTCCGATTGCCTGACGTAGAAGGTGGCGCTTTCCCCGGTATCCGCGGCGAGTTTCTCGAGCAAGGGAGTGATATGGGTTTCGCTCTTGACCGACCCGAGGTACAGCCGGCCCCAGCGCGCGAGCGTCGGTCCGGGCTGGTACGTCCCGTTGTCGAGGCGAAGGACGCAGCCGTGCTCGATCAGCGTCGAGAGCAGACGCAGGATGGTGCTCTTGTAGAAGCCGGTCCGCAAGGACAGGTCGTGCAGCGTCATGGGCGAACCGTCGTCCGCAAAGGCATTCAGTATGCGGATGGCGCGGTCGACGGAAGCAACGATTTCATTGTTCATGGAGGAAATGGTAAGGATTCTGCTACACAGAATCAACTTCTATTTTTTGTTGACACGCCTATTGCGCGAATTCATCATCGTTTCACCACGCCATCCAGAGGCCGCGATGAAAATCCTGAAAATCTCTGCCCATGCCCTGTCTGCCTTCCTCTTCTGTACGGGCGCGCATGCGCAGGGCGAAGCTTATCCGAACCATCCGATCCGCTTCATCGTGCCCTATGCGCCCGGCGCCGGTTCCGACACCTTCGCCAGATTGATCGCCGACAAACTGGGCAAGCGCCTGGGCCAGACCGTCTTCGTCGACAACCGCCCCGGCAGTTCGGGCAACATCGGGGCCGATGCCGTCTTTCGCGCGGCTCCCGATGGCTATACGCTGCTCTTCACCGCGCCCGGACCGCTGGTGACCAGCCAGGCCCTGTATTCGAAGCTCACGTTCGTGCCGGACGAATTCGTTCCGATATCGGTCATCGCCACGAGTCCGAGCACGCTGGTGGCCAATCCCAAATCCGGGCTCAAGAACCTGCAGGACTTGCTGACGGCCGCCCGAGCAAGGCCGGACAAGCTCAACTATTCGTCAGGCGGCACCGGCTCCACCCCGCACCTGGCCGCGGAAATGTTCAAGCAGCTGGCCAAGGTCAAGATCTTCCAGATTCCCTATTCCGGCAGCGGTCCGGCACTCGCGGCGGTGGTCTCGGGCGAAACCGACATTGCCTTCGTGGATCTCGGCTCGGTGCTGCCCTTTGTACGCAAGGGCCAGCTGATCGCGCTCGGCGTTGGCAGCGAGTCGCGTAAAGCCGGGCTGCCGGACGTGCCCGCGATCGGCGAAGTCATTCCGGGATTCGTGTCGATGACCTGGTTCGGCATGGC
This sequence comes from Pigmentiphaga sp. H8, assembly GCF_003854895.1. Lineage (NCBI taxonomy): Bacteria > Pseudomonadati > Pseudomonadota > Betaproteobacteria > Burkholderiales > Alcaligenaceae > Pigmentiphaga > Pigmentiphaga sp. H8. Next base: position 5,828,281 of record NZ_CP033966.1, read on the forward strand.
GGCTCCGCCCAAGACGCCCGAACACATCGTCAACAAGCTGTCCGCGGTGGTCAACGAGATTCTGAAGGAACCCGACACGATGACGCGGCTGTCGCAGATGAATGCGGACCCGATCGGCGGAACGCCGGCCGACATGGCGAAGTTCATCAAGCAGGAGCGCGAGCGCTGGAGCACCGTCATCCGGAATACCGGCACCAAGCTCGACTGAACCCCGTCCACGCGCAGGCCCCGCATGCCATACAGCATCCGCAACGGCGTCAGCATCCACTACGAAGTCTCCGGCGAGGGCCCGCCCATGGTCCTCATCCACGCCAACCCTTTCGACCGCCGGTTCTGGCTCTACCAGGTGGCGCACTTCTCCACCTGGTTCAAGGTCGTCTCGATCGACATCCGGGGCTATGGGCGGTCGGACAAGCCGGCGGGCGAATTCTCCATCCTCGACATGGCCGAAGACGTGCTGGGCGTGTGCCAGGACCTGGAGATCGATCAGGCCGTGCTGATGGGTGCCAGCGTGGGATCGGGCATCGCGCTGATGCTCGGCCTCGAGCGGCCCGAGTTGTTCCGGGCCATGGTGCTGGTCGGCGGCGGCAGCGGCGGCATGAACTTCGATCGCCGTATCCACGGCTACGGCGACCTGGGCGTGGCCCGCTACCATCGCGAGCACCTGCACGACCTGGTCGCTCCGCAGTTCGCCAGCTCCAGGCTCGGCGCCTATCTGCTGGACAGGTTTGCCGAAGTGGGCCCGTCCCTGTCCGGGGCGGCCATCGCGCAGATCTTCCGGGCGCGGGCGGCATTGGACATGAGCGCCCGCCTGCCATCGCTGGCCGTCCCCACCCTGGTGGTCAATGGCGAATTCGACATCTCGCTCGAAGACGGGCGCAGAACCGCCGGCCTCATACCCAATGCCGTCCACCGCATCCTGCCCGGAACGGGACACGCATGCTGCATCGAGGACCCGGCGGGGTTCGACGAGATCGTTGTTGCCTTCCTTCGAGCCAGGCACTTGCTGGCATAGCGCTGCCGCGCCGCCAGCCGTGCTCGCGCGGCGAATCAGCCACCTGCCCCGCGCCCGGGCAATGCCGGGGCCGGCCTGAGATCCGCCAGCAGCCCGGCAACCCGGATGGCATCGTAGTCCGCCCCTTCCGCCGCGACGACCTGCATGCCCAGGGGCAGGCCTTGGCGCGACAGTCCCAATGGCGCGGCCGTGGCCGGCAGGTAGCACATGCCGATCAATCCCGGCCAGAACTCCTGGTCGTAGTAGTCGACGAGCCGTCCGTCCACCTCGAGTTGCCGGGTTTCCGGCGTACCGCTCCGGTAGATGGGAAAAGGATCGCGCAGCGTGGCCGGACAGATGAGGATGTCCCATTCCTCGAAGAACCGGGACCATGCCGCCCGCAGCCGATTGCGCCATTCGTCGTGCAGGGACCATTCGCGATGCGTCATCAGCGCGGCCTTCGCGTGCCGGTAGGCCACCGGATGGCCGCCCGGCCCCGCTTCCACGGCTCGGACATGCTCGGACCACTTGTCGGCGGACTTGCCGGTCGCCACCGCGGCGACGCGCAAGGCGCCGTAGACCTCGCGCGCCTTGGCCGTATCGAAGAAGGGCTGGAATAGCGTCACCGACTTGCAGGCCGGGGCCAGGTCATCGGCCAGCGCCGCAAGCTGGCTCGTAATCTCTTCGCTCGTCCTGACGGCCGGATCGCCGCACCATACGGCCACGCGGTAGCCTTTCAGGCTGGCGGCGCGCGGCGCTTCCAGGACGAAGCGGCGCGGCCCGGCCTGGGGGACGGCCAGCGCTCGCAGCAGCACCTCGAGGTCGCCGGTGTTCGTCGCCATCGGGCCCGCCGTTCCGATATCCGACGGGGACACCTGGCCATTGAACGCATCCCCCAGTCCCGATATCGCACCCCAGGTCGGCTTGTGGCCGTAGACGCCGCAGAACGACGCCGGGACGCGGATCGATCCCGCGCGATCGTTGCCGAGTTCGAGCGGGGTCAGGCCCGCGGCCAGGGCAGCCGCCGACCCTCCGGACGAGCCCCCCGGCGAATGGCCGTGCCGCCACGGATTGTGGGTCTCGCCATACACGTCGTTGCTCGATTGCCAGTCGCCGCACATCAGCGGCACGTTGCTCTTGCCCAGGATGATCGCGCCGGCCCGCTTCAGGTTGCGGATCGTCACGGAATCCTCGACGGCCGGGATGCCCGCGCGGCTGGCCTCGCCCATGCAGGTAGGCAGCCCTTGCACGAAGAACGACTCTTTCACGGTCATCGGTACGCCGTGCAGCGGACCGCCGGCGTCCCCGCGCGCCAGGTCGACGTCGGCCTGCCTCGCGCAGGCCAGCGCACGTTCGAAATCGCGCACGGGCACCGCATTGACGGGCCCATCGTGGCGCTCGATCCGGTCGATGAAATATCGCGTCGCCTCTTCGGCGGAAAGCCGCCGCGCACGTATCAGCGCCGCCAGTTCGGCCGCCGCGAGCGCATGCAACGGAACGTCGGTCGATGGGGAAGGCCGCATGCCTACTCTCCCTTGGCGATGTGATTGTCCCGGATCAGCTTGGCCCAGCGCCGCGCATCCGCATGCAGCACGGCCTTGAACTCGGCGGGCGGCATGCCGGAAACCGTCATGTCGAACTGGCCGATGCGGGCGCGTACTTCCGGCTCCTGCAGGATCCCGGCCAACGTGCGATGGACGGCGTCCACGATCGCTCCGGAAGTCCCCGCGGGCGCCAGCAGGCCATACCAGCCCTCGCCCTGGACGACTTGCCCATAGCCCTGCTCGACCGCGGTCGGCACGTCCGGAAGCAGCGCCGAACGGGTCTTGCCGAACAACGCAATGGACCGGATGCGGCCCGCCTGGATCTCGGGATACTGCGGGATCACGGCATCGAACATCATGTCGATCTGGCCCGACACCAGGTCCGTCAGCGCCTGCGTGGACAGCTTGTAGGGAACGAAGCCGGGCGCAATGCCGGCCTGCTGCGCGAACAGTACCGAGTAGAGATAGGTCAGGCTGAACTGATTGCCGGCCGTCGCGTAGTGCAGCGGCCGGCCGCGCGTCTTCGCGAATTCGACCAGTTCGGCAAGATTGTGGATCGGCAGCGATGCGTTGACGGCCAGCGATATCGCCAGGGTGCTGATCTGGGTAACGGGCTCGAAGCGATCCAGCAATGAAAGATCCTGGCCGTTGATGGCCGGACTGATCGCCAGGGCACCCATCTGGGTGAACAGGAACGTGTAGCCATCCGGGGCCATCGAGGCCACATGGTTCACCGCGACCAGCCCGCCGCCTCCCGGCTTGTTCAGCACGACGACCGGCTGGCCCATTTCCTCGGTCATGCGCTTGGCCAGCAGGCGCATGAGGACGTCCATGGAGCCCCCCGGCGCGCTGGACGTCACGATCTGGATCTGTCTTGTCGGGTAAGGAGTGGCCGCCGCGGCGAGCAAAGGCAGGAGCGACATCCACAACGCGACAAGCTGTCGTCGAAATCTCATGGCCATGTTCCATCTGAAGGAGAACGTAGGGTCATGGTAGAGAACTCGGCGATCACCGAATAATGAAAATATATCGCTGCGTGAGTCGGTTCTGGAATTACGATGCGACCATTGCCCGCGTCGAGTCCCCGCCATGAAAACCCTGGTCCACCTGCGATTCCGCCATTTGCAGGCAGTCGCCAGACTGCATGAAACCCGCAATGTCCATCGGGCGGCCGAGCAGTTGTTCCTGACTCAGTCGGCGGTCAGCAAGCTGCTGCGCGAAGTGGAAGAACTTATCGGCAGCCCGCTGTTCCTGCGCAGCAGCCAGGGCCTTCGGCCCACCGAAGCGGGAGACGCGGTCGCGGCGCGGGCTCATGCGCTACTGGCCCAGCTCAACGCCATCGAGACCGAGATCGGTGCCATCGGCCAGGGCGCGATGGGCCGGGTACGGTTGGGCTTGACCACGTTTTCGCAGCAATTGCTGCTGATCGAGGCCATCACCGAAATCACCGAACGCCACCCCAGGCTGAAGATATCGATGCAGACCGGCAGCCACGACATGCTGCTGACCGCGCTGGAACAGGGAAAGGTCGACTGCGTCATCACCCGCCTTGCCGGCGAGGCGGTCCAGGGGAAATATGCCTGGGACGTCCTTTACGAGGAAACCATCAGCGTCGTCTGCCGCGCGGACCATCCCCTGGCCGGGGCGCGCAGGATAAGCGCGGCGGCATTGGCGCGCGCCGACTGGATTCTTCCGCCCGTGGAGGCACCGCTAAGAACCGTCATCGATGCCTACTTCGTGGAGCACGGCCTGCAGCCGCCGCAATCGATTCTCGAGACGCTGTCCGTCAACATCCTCGTCCTCATGGCGCAGCGCAAGCAGGTGCTCGTGCCCCTGCCGACCTCGGTCGCCCACGAGGTACAGGCGCGGCAGGGCCTGGTCGTCCTCGGCAACCGGCCGCCGTGGAAGCTGCCGCCGGTCGGGCTGGTCACGAGACACACGGACGAAAACCACCGGGCGCTGCGATTGCTCCGGCAGGCGTTCCTGGAGACCATCTCGGCCAACGTGGGCGGGCTTGCCGCTCCATGAGCCATGGCCGATCATCCGGCCATGGAGGCTTCAAGAAAAAACGGGGCAAAGCTCGCGCTTGCCCCGGTTCTGCTTGCTCCCGCGTGGCGGGGCATGCGCATGCCGCGCTAGCTGCGGCCACCCCGCAGCTTGCGGATGGCGGCCAACTGCGCCGCCAGCATCGCCAGCTCGGCCTCGACCACGGCCACTTCGGCCTTGTCCTTGGCATTGCGCAGCGCTTCTTCCGCCGCCTTGCGCGCCTGCTCGGCCTTGGCCTCGTCCAGGTCGTGGCTGCGGATGGCCGTATCGGCCAGCACCGTCACGGTACCCGGCTGGATCTCGAGCAGACCGCCGGCCACGAAGATGTGCTCTTCCTCGCCGTTGTCCGCGCGCGAGATCTTCACCGTACCCGGACGGATACGCGAGATCAGCGGCGTATGGCCAGGCAGTATGCCCAGCTCGCCCGACTCGCCAGGCAACGCAACGAACTTCGCCTCACCGGCAAAGATCGACGCCTCGGCACTGACGACATCCACATGAATAGTTGCCATACTCAATTCTCCTGGACTGCGCTTCGCGCAGCCCCAGCGCCCCTCCCCAGACACCCCGACCAGACCCAGGATGCGGTGGATCCGGCTCCGCCGGTCCACCCGCATCGCCCCCTGGGGGGCGCCCGTCAGGGCGTAGGGGGGGTCACAACTTTTTTGCTTTCTCGAACGCTTCGTCGATCGTGCCGACCATGTAGAAGGCCTGCTCGGGCAGCGCATCGCACTCGCCTTCGACGATCATCTTGAAGCCACGGATGGTTTCCTTCAGCGGCACGTACTTGCCGGGCGAACCCGTGAACACTTCGGCCACGTGGAAGGGCTGCGACAGGAAGCGCTGGATCTTGCGGGCGCGGCCCACGGCCTGCTTGTCTTCCGGCGACAGTTCGTCCATGCCCAGGATCGCGATGATGTCGCGCAGTTCCTTGTAGCGCTGCAGCGTCTGCTGCACGCCACGGGCCACGGCGTAGTGCTCTTCGCCCACGACCTGCGGGTCGAGCTGGCGGCTGGTGGAGTCGAGCGGGTCGACGGCGGGGTAGATACCCAGCGCGGCGATGTCACGCGACAGCACGACGGTCGAGTCCAGGTGCAGGAAGGTCGTGGCGGGCGACGGGTCGGTCAAGTCATCCGCGGGCACGTACACGGCCTGGATCGACGTGATCGAGCCGGTCTTGGTCGAGGTGATGCGCTCTTGCAGCTTGCCCATTTCCTCGGCCAGCGTCGGCTGGTAGCCCACGGCGGAGGGCATGCGGCCCAGCAGCGCGGACACTTCGGTACCGGCCAGCGTGTAGCGGTAGATGTTGTCGACGAAGAACAGGATGTCGCGGCCTTCGTCGCGGAACTTCTCGGCCATCGTCAGGCCCGACAGCGCCACGCGCAGACGGTTGCCCGGGGGCTCGTTCATCTGGCCGAACACCATCGCCACCTTGGACTCTTCGATCTTGTCCAGGTTGATGACACCCGCTTCCGCCATTTCATGGTAGAAGTCGTTGCCTTCACGAGTCCGCTCGCCCACACCCGCGAACACCGACAGGCCGCTGTGCTGCTTGGCGATGTTGTTGATGAGCTCGAGCATGTTCACGGTCTTGCCCACGCCGGCGCCGCCGAACAGGCCAACCTTGCCGCCCTTGGCGAACGGGCAGACCAGGTCGATAACCTTGATGCCGGTTTCGAGCAGTTCCACGGAGGGCGACAGCTCGTCGAACTTGGGCGCGTCCTGGTGGATGGCGCGGCGCTCTTCCGAGGCGATGGGGCCGGCTTCGTCGATGGGACGACCCAGCACGTCCATGATGCGGCCCAGCGTGCCAGTGCCGACGGGCACCGAGATGGGCGCGCCGCTGGCGGCCACGGCCATGCCGCGGCGCAGGCCGTCGGACGAGCCCATGGCGATGGTACGGACGACGCCGTCACCGAGCTGCTGCTGCACTTCGAACGTCAGGCCCTTCTCGGCAAAAGCCGAGCTCTCGTCGGCCAGCGTAAGGGCCTCGTAGATCTTGGGCATGCTGTCGCGGGGGAACTGGATGTCCACCACGGCACCGATGCACTGAACGATGGTTCCGTTGCTCATATCGATTCCTCGATTCCTGATTCTTTAAGGCGTCGCGCCGGCTTATACAGCCGCCGCACCGCCCACGATTTCCGAAATTTCCTTGGTGATGGCTGCCTGGCGGGTCTTGTTGTAGACCAGCTGCAGATCGCCGATCACCTTCTTGGCGTTGTCCGATGCAGCCTTCATGGCCACCATCCGGGCGGACTGCTCGGACGCCATGTTTTCGGCAACGGCTTGGTACACCAGCGCTTCGACGTAGCGCAGCAGGAGTTCATCGACAACCGACTTGGCATCGGGTTCGTAGATGTAGTCCCACGAGTAGGCTTTCTTCTCTTCCTCGGTCTGCGCGAAACGCTCGGCCGACAGCGGCAGCAGCTGCTCGATCACGGGCTCCTGCTTCATCGTGTTGATGAAGCGGTTGTACGCGACGTACACCACGTCGACCTTGCCTTCGGCATACGCGTCCAACTGCACCTTGATCGCGCCGATCAGGCGTTCCAGGTTGGGCGCGTCGCCCAGCTGCACCGCCTGGGACACGACGTTCGCGTCGAGGCGGGTCAGGAAGCCCAGGCCCTTGTTGCCAATGGCCGTGGTCTGGACCTTGATGCCCTTCGCCTCCGAGTCCTTCAGGCGATTGAGCACCGCGCGCAGGACGTTGGTGTTCAGCGCGCCGCACAGGCCCTTGTCGGTCGTGACCACGATCAGGCCGGCGGCCTTGATGTCGTCGCGCTTGGCCAGGTAGGCGTGTTCGTAGTCGGGATTGGCTTGCGCCATGTGCGCGGCAATGTTGCGCACCTTGTCGGCATACGGGCGGGCCGTGCGCATCCGGTCCTGCGCCTTGCGCATCTTGGACGCGGCGACCATTTCCATCGCCTTGGTGATCTTGCGCGTGTTTTGCACGCTCTTGATCTTGGTTCGGATTTCCTTGATTCCGGGCATCTATCTTCCCCTGTCAGTGTTCACAGAGAGGCGCCGAGCGGCGCCCCGTGTACCCTGCTTCAGAAGGCTCCGTTTTTCTTGAAATCCTTCACTGCCTCGTGCAGCGCGGCTTCGTCGTCCTTGGACAGTTCCTTGGTGTCCTCGATACGGCTGACCAGCGCGTCGTACTTGGACTTCAGGTATTCCTTCAGCGCTTTTTCGAACGCCAGGACGTCCTTGACCTCGACGTCGTCGATGTAGCCGTTGTTGGCGGCGAACAGCGAGACGGCCAGTTCCCAGACCTGCAGCGGCTGGTACTGGGGCTGCTTGAGCAGTTCCACCACGCGGCGGCCGCGCTCGAGCTGGCGACGGGTCGACTCGTCCAGGTCGGACGCGAACTGCGCGAAGGCGGCCAGCTCACGGTACTGGGCCAGGTCGGTACGGATACCGCCGGACAGCTTCTTGATGACCTTGGTCTGGGCGGCGCCACCCACGCGCGACACCGAGATACCGGCGTTGATGGCGGGGCGGATACCGGCGTTGAACAGGTCCGATTCCAGGAAGATCTGGCCGTCGGTGATCGAGATCACGTTGGTCGGAACGAAGGCGGACACGTCGCCGGCCTGCGTTTCGATGATAGGCAGCGCGGTCAGCGAACCGGTCTTGCCCTTCACGGCGCCGTTGGTGAACTTCTCGACGTACTCTTCGTTGACGCGCGCGGCACGCTCGAGCAGGCGCGAGTGCAGGTAGAACACGTCGCCGGGGTAGGCTTCGCGGCCGGGCGGGCGGCGCAGCAGCAGCGAAACCTGGCGGTAGGCCCAGGCTTGCTTGGTCAGGTCGTCATAGATGATCAGGGCGTCTTCGCCGCGATCACGGAAGTATTCGCCCATCGTGCAGCCGGAGTAGGCGGCGATGTACTGCATCGCGGCCGATTCCGAGGCCGAGGCGGCCACGACGATGGTGTATTCCATCGCGCCGTGCTCTTCGAGCTTGCGGACCACGTTGTTTATGGTCGAGGCCTTCTGGCCGATCGCCACGTACACGCAGGTCAGGCCCTTGCCCTTCTGGCTGATGATGGTGTCGACGGCCACGGCGGTCTTGCCGGTCTGGCGGTCGCCGATGATCAGCTCGCGCTGGCCGCGGCCGATGGGCACCATGGCGTCGATGGCCTTCAGGCCGGTCTGCACCGGCTGCGACACCGACTTGCGCGCGATCACGCCCGGGGCGACCTTCTCGATCACGTCGGTGGCCTTGGCGTTGATCGGGCCCTTGCCGTCGATGGGCTGGCCCAGCGCGTCGACCACGCGGCCCTTCAGTTCCGGACCGACCGGCACTTCCAGGATGCGGCCGGTCGACTTGACCGTGTCGCCTTCCGAGATGTGGGTGTAGTCGCCGAGAATCACGGCGCCGACGGAGTCGCGCTCGAGGTTGAGCGCCATGCCGAAGGTGTTGTTGGGGAACTCGAGCATTTCGCCCTGCATCACGTCCGACAGGCCGTGGATGCGGGTGATACCGTCGGTCACGGACACGACCGTGCCTTGGGTACGGATGTCAGCAGAGTTGCTCAGGCCTTCGATGCGGCTCTTGAGCAATTCGCTGATCTCAGACGGATTGAGTTGCATGGTTGACTCCTGGAATCCTTTCTCTCGGTGCCGATGTGTGCGCAGCGACCGAACTATGCGACGAGCGCGTCGCGCATGCGATCAAGCTGCGCACGCACGGAGGTATCGAGCACCTGATCCCCGACGGCCACTCGCACGCCGCCAATCAGCGACGCGTCGACCCGGACGGTGGGCTTGATCTTCACGCCGAATTTCTTTTCCAGCCCGGCGACCAGGTCGGCAACCTGGGCATCGTTCAACGCGAAGGCGCTGGCGATATCGGCATCGGCGCTACCTTCGTGGCGGTTCTTGAGCCACAGGAATTGCGATGCGATCTCGGGCAGCAGCAGCAGACGGCCGTTTTCGACCAGCAGCGTCACGAAATTGCGCGCGGCGGGCGAAAGCTGCGTCTTCAGCGTGGCCGTGAACAATTCGACTCGCTGTGCGTTGTCGAGCTTGGGATCGGCGATGGCGCTGCGCACCTCGGGGTGCGCGGCGGCCTGCGCCATTTCGGCGACAAGCTCGGCCCAGGCGGCAAGGCCTGCGCTATCTGCACGGGCGACGCCGAACAGCGCTTCAGCGTATGGCCGGGCGATGGTGGACAGTTCAGCCATGGTGGCTCTCGATGCCTGATACGGTTAGCGAGGTGATTCGCAAACGCGTGGGCAGCACGCGTTGTTCGTGCCACCCCCGCGGGTTCTCATTACAACTGCGCCTTCAGCTGGCCGAGCAGTTCGGCATGCACCTGGGCGTTGACTTCGCGCTTGAGGATTTCCTCGGCGCCTTTCACGGCCAGTTGCGCCACGGCGTCGCGCAAGCCTTCACGGGCGCGCTGGGCTTCCTGCTGCGCTTCCTGGCGGGCTTGCTCGAGAATGCGGGCGCGTTCGGCCTCGGCGTCCTTGCGGGCCTGCTCGATCAACGTGGCGGCCTGCTTTTCGGCCTGCGCCAGGCGAGCCTGGTTGTCAGACTTGGCGGCGGCTTCGATCTGACCGATGCGGGCCTCGGCCTGCACGAGTTCGGCCTTGCCTTTCTCGGCCGAGGCGAGGCCTTCGGCAATCTTCAGACGGCGCTCTTCGATGGACTTCATCAGAGGCGGCCACACGAACTTCATCGTGAACCACGCCAGAATGAAGAACACGAGCATCTGGAAGACGAGTGTCGCGTTCAGATTCACGGTGTTTCCTTATTCGGAAAAGAACATCATCCGTGACGGGATCAACAGCCGCGTCACGGAGCGGTCATGTCGAATAGGTCTTAGCCGACGAACGGGTTCGCGAAGGCGAACAGCATGGCGATACCCACGCCGATCAGGAACGCGGCGTCGATCAGGCCGGCCAGCAGGAACAGCTTGGTTTGCAGGGGGTTCATCAGCTCGGGCTGACGGGCCGAAGCTTCGATGTACTTGCCACCCACGATCGCGATTCCGAGGCAAGCGCCGATGGCGCCCAGACCGATGATCAGACCGCAAGCGAGAGCGACGAAAGCGACGTTGGTCATGACAACTCCTTGATATGAATCGTAAAACGACTAGTTATGTTGAAAGATTGAAACCACGGATACTGCAAACCTGCTACGGATCGCGGCAGTACCGACCGCGCCCGATATTCCCAAGACCCTCGAGATCAGTGGCCTTCGTGAGCCTGGCCGATGTACACCAGGGTCAGCATCATGAAGATGAAGGCCTGGAGCACGACGATCAGGATGTGGAAGATGGCCCAGACCGATCCGGCGAGGATGTGGCCGATGCCCAGGGCCACGCTGGTGGCGTTCAGGCCGGCCCACGCGCCGCCCAGCATGGCGATCAGCATGAAGATCAGTTCGCCGGCGAACATGTTGCCGAACAACCGCATGCCCAGCGAAACCATCTTGGCCGCGTATTCGATGATGTTCAGCAGGAAGTTGAAGGGTGCCAGGACGACGGCGCCGATGCCATGGGCATGGAAGGGCGCGGTGAACAATTCCTTGACGAAGCCGCCGGGCGACTTGATCTTGATGCCGTAGTAGAACATCAGCAGCAGCACGCCCATGGACATGCCGATAGGCGCGTTCAGGTCGGCCGTGGGCACGATGCGGTGGTAGTGGATGACGTCGTCCAGCCCGACCAGGCTGAACAGGTAGTGGGGCAGGTCGACCGGCAGCAGGTCGAGCGCGTTCATGAAGACGATCCACATGAACACGGTCAGCGCCAGCGGCGCGACGAACAGGCGGGACTTGGCGTTGTGGACGATGCCCTTGGCTTCCTCGTCCACCCACTCGACCAGGATCTCGACGAAGGCCTGCATCTTGCCGGGAACGCCGGCGGTGGCGCGGCGCGCGCCCAGCCACATCAGGAACACGACCAGGAGGCCCATGGAGATGGACCAGAAAAGCGTGTCGTAGTTGACGACCGAGAAGTCGGCGATAAGAGACTGCTTGTGTCCGGTGTTGTTCAGGTGTCCCAGGTGGTGGACGATGTACTCGGACGCGGTCGGCGCTGTGGTGGAAGCCATATCGGGGGTTTCTATCCTACGACCTGATTTTGAAATTCTCGCGATGTCGGCCGGGGTTTCCCGCACGCGCCGCCATCTTCAATCCATTTTCTTGCCGAAAGCCAGTACCAGCCACTGGCTTTTGAGCGCACACACCAAGCCCGCCAGAAAGGCGGGCCACACGAGCCATTCATGACCGAACTTCGCCGCTGCGACGATAAGCACGACAGCGACGCCGATCTTGAAGAACTCGCCGAAGAAAAACGTTGCGGGGTTTGCTCCCCCCGGCTTCTGCACACTCAGAATCAGCCTGAATGCGAACAAGGCGTTGGGAATGACGTATGCCGCGGCACCGGCCAGCGCCGAAAGCCCTGCAGCGCTCCCGGACACCGCGTAGGCCAGCACGGCAACCACGATGCTGACAACAATCTGAACAATTATCGCACGCAGCAAGTCCCGCACGGCCTGCCGACGCAACACTGTCCTTTCTGCTTCGGTAAGCCGAAGCGGTTCTACCTGTTCATTGGAACGCAGACGCTCGGCGTCGCGGGCCTCCCAACCCCATGGATCAGGTTCGCCGGCTTCCCTGTGGTCGCGCGCACTGGATGTCCCCTGCTGCGCAGTCCCCACGGCTCCGTTGCCACTGGCCGCTTTTCCGTATGCATCTGAAGGGCGCGGATCGTCTTCGATCGTCTTCATCGGACGACTTGCACCTTTTCAAGACCTGCTTTCCGACAAACCATACGAGTATAGCGGGTTTACCCGAAAGGTTCAAACCCCCTACGCGCGTAGGGGGTCGTGGCCTCATGACCTATAGGAATTGTCGCGGCGGTCCAACAGGCGTAGCAGGGCCGGCCACTCGAGCAGGCCGAAGGGACGGCGGGTGGTGGGTTTGTAGAGGTGGTTGGTCAGCTCGACCACGGCCGGGGTGGGCAGATGCAGGGGGGTGTTGCAGGCCATGGCCATCGCCTGGGCCTGGCAGGCGCGCTCGAGCCAGTACATGGCGGTGAAGGCCTCGGCGATGGACGGCCCGACCGTCAGGAGGCCGTGGTTGCGCAGGATCATCGCCTGGCTGTCGCCCAGGTCGGCGACCAGGCGCTGCTGTTCGCCCAGGTCCACCACCACGCCCTCGTACTCGTGCATGGCGACCTGGCCGAAGAACATCGCGGTCTGGGACAGCGGCAAGAGGCCGCATTCCAGCGCCGAGATGGCCATGCCGGCGGGCGTGTGGGTGTGGATCACGCAATCGACCTCCGGCCGCGCGCGGTGCACGGCCGAATGGATCACGAAGCCGGCGTGGTTCACGCCGTAGTCCTGGCCGCCGTCGTCCACGACGTTGCCGTCCAGGTCGATCTTGATCAGGCTGGATGCCGTGATCTCCTCGTAGGCCATGCCGTAGGGGTTGATCAGGAAATGCCCGTGCGCGCCCGGCACGCGGGCCGAGATGTGGTTGTAGATCAGGTCGTCCATCCTGAAGTGCGCCACCAACCGGTAGCACGCCGCCAGGTCCACCCGCGCCGCCCATTCCGCCTCGCCCGTGCCGGCACGTCGCGCCGCCTTCGCCATATCCGCTCCATCCTCGTGAAAAACCGCCTGCGCGCGCAGGCGGATCTATGGGTCAATCGATGCCCGCGCGGCGGATGACGCCACCCCATTTGTCGATATCGGCGGCGATGATCCGCGTCATCTCCGCCGGTGACGTGGGCCAGGCCTGGATGCCCAGCGCGTCGAACCGGCCCGCGGTCTCGGGCAGCGCCAGCACCGCCGCGATCTCCTTGTTCAGCCGCTCGATCACGTCGGGTGGCGTACCCGCCGGCGCCTCCACGCCCTGCCAGCCGTCGGCCTCGAAGCCGGGCACCACTTCGGCGATGGCCGGCGTGTCGGGCAGCGCGGGCAGGCGCTTCTTGCCGGTGGTGCCCAGCGGAATCACGGTTCCGGCCTTGACCTGCTCGATCGCGGTGGTGGTGGGCTGGAAGATCAGCGGCACCTGCCCGCCGATCACGTCGACCAGCGCGCCGCTCTTGTAGGGCACGTGCGTCAGCCGCACGCCCGCCAGCGACGTCATCAGTTCCATGATGACGTGGCCGGCGCCGCCCACGCCCATGGAGGCGTAGTTGATGGAGGCGGGCCTGGCGCGCGCCGTCGTGATCAGGTCGGCCAGCGTGCGCTGCGGGAAGTCCTTGTTGGCGATGAGCACGTAGGGCACGGCCGCGACGATGCTGACCGGCGCGAAGTCCTTGACCGGATCGTAGGGCAGCTTCTTGTAGACGAACTGGTTCATGGTCACGATGGAATTGACCATGAAGAAAATGGTGTGGCCGTCGGGCGCGGCCTTGGCCGCGGCCTCGGCGCCCAGCATGCCGCCCGCGCCCGCGCGGTTGTCCACCACGAAAGGCTGGCCCATGCGCTCGGCCAGCTTGCCCGACAGGTAGCGCGCCACGATGTCGGGCGAACTGCCGGCCGGGAACGGCACGATGATGCGCACCGGCTTGGACGGATAGCTCTGCGCCGCGCCGGCCGCCGACGCGGCACAGGCCAGCAAGATGGCGGCCGGCCACGCCGCGGCCGCAACGAACAGCGAGGTCTTGTTCATGATCGTCTCCCCTCTCCCGCCCTGCGGCGGACATGGCGGCGATGTCAGAGGACGGATCCTTCCACGTCCTCGGGCATCTTGAAATTGGACAGCCGCTTCAGGTTGCCTTTCTCGTCCACCGCCAGGCCCGACTCGCTCGCGGCCCGGCTCAGCACCTCGTCGTGCCAGGTAACCGCCCCGCCGCCGGTGTGCCCGCCCACCAGCGCCAGCATGGTCAGCTCGCGCTCGCCGTAGTTGCGAAAGCCGCGCATCACGCCGGTCGGCACCGAGATCACGTCCAGCGGCTGCAGCACCAGTTCTTCCTTGTCGTCGCCGATCAGCACGTGCACGGGGCCGGAGATGGGTATGAACACCTCGGCGGTCTTGTGCGCATGCAGGCCGGCGCCGCCGCCGGGCGGCACGACGATATAGGAAATGGTGAAGCCGTGGTCCTCGGTGATGGGCGGCTGCATGTCGGCATTCTCGACCACGCCGCGGCCGATCACCTTGAGGTTTTTCTTGCGCCCCTCGGGCAGCAGCGAATCGACGAACGCCAGGCTGAACGGCTTGAGTTCCGAGAAGCGCGCGACCCGCGTGCGGGCGATGGTTTCTAGCAATGGACTGGCCATGGATGCTCCTTCACGGTCGGGGCCGGGAAGGCCGCGATGTCCACATCATGGCCGCGTGCGCGGCGGCGATAAATTATCGATTTGCTATGCCCGCCATGCCGGCTCGGCATGGCGGATCCGGCTCAGCCGCGCGGCCGCCTGCGGCCCATGGCCCGGGCACCCTGCCACTGCCCTTGTTCGACCTGCGCCAGGATCAGCTCGCGCACCATGGGCAGTACCTCGCTGGCCACGCGCGACAGCGGGCGCGACACCGGCCAGGCCAGGCTGCGCTGCAGCCAGAGCCCGGCGATGGGCACCGCGGCCAGGCCGGCTTCCAGCGCGACACTGGACGGCAGATAGACGGTGTAGCCCATGCCCAGGCGCACCAGTTGCGCCGCCAGCGCGAAGGCGCCGACCTCGGCCTCGATGCGCAGGGGCACCCGCTGGCGCGCGGCCAGGGCTTCGATCTCGTTGCGTATGCCGGCGCGCGACACGCCCGTCAGGATCAGCGGCAGGCCGCGCAACTGGCGCACCGGGATCTCGCTGCGCGCGAGCAGCGGATCCCCCGCGCGTCCCACCAGGCACAGGCGGTCCTCGAACAGGGGTTCGACCGCGAGCATGTGCGCCGGCGGCGGCGCCGGCGTGGCGCCGCTCAGCAGCGCGATGTCGACCGCGTTGTCGCGCAGCATGTCGTGCATGGCCGGGCTGAAGGCCTGGACGATGTGCGGCTGCGCATCGGGAAAGCGCTGCTTGATCGCGACCGTGAGCGCGGCGCCTATCACCGTCACGTAGTTGGGCGTCATGCCGATGATGACCGGGCCGGACGGCGGTCCCTGCGTGTCGTGCACGTCGCTCTTGAGCTGGTCGAAGCTGCGCAGCAGGTATTGCGCGCGGTCCAGCAGGCGGCGGCCCTCGGGGGTGAGCGTCGCGCCGCGCAGGTGGCGTTCGAACAGCCGCACGCCCAGTTCGTCTTCCAGCATGCGGATGCGCCGGCTCAGGGCCGGCTGGGCGATGAAGAGCTGCTGCGCCGCCTTCGAGAAATTCTCGTGCGCGGCAACGGTCACGAAATACTTCAGTTGACGAATGTCCATGGTCCCGCCATTCCCCCGTCGTGCGCCATACCCTGGCGGCATGGCCCCTGGACCGCGGAAATATGACGCGGCCGAGCAGGGCCGGCCCTATCATAGCCACGCTGCCCACCCTCGTCACCGCCGCCTTGACCATGAAGCCCGACGACGCCCTGCTTGCCCGGCTGGACCCCGACATCGCGCCGCGCGTGCTGCGCCTGGTCGAGGCCGAGACCACGCCCTCGCACCTGCTGGAGCCGGCCCAGGTGCGCGCCGCCTTCCTGCGCGCGCGCCAGCCGCTGCGGCGCCCGCCGGTGCCGCTGGACATCGAGGACGTCGGCATCACCGTCGACGGCGCGCCGCTGGCGCTGCGCCTGTACCGCCCGCGCCGGCCCCGCCCCCCCGCGTTGCTCTACCTGCACGGCGGCGCCTTCACCAACGGCGACCTCGACAGCCATGACGCCACCTGCTGCCTGCTGGCGATGGAAGCCGGCGTGATGGTGGCCAGCGTGGACTATCGCGTGCTGCCCGGGCACCCCTTCCCGGCCGCGTTCAACGACACCGTAGGCGCGCTGCGGTGGCTGCACGAACAGGCCGAGGCGCTGGGCGCCGACCCCGCGCGCCTGGCCGTGGGCGGCGACAGCTCCGGCGCGAACCTGGCCCTGGCCGCCGCGCTGGAAACGCGCGGCCGGATCCCGCTGCGGGCGATGTGGCTGGCCTACCCCATCATCGGCATCGATTTCGAGACCCCCTCGTACCGCGAGAACGCCAACGCCCCGCTGCTGACCCGCGCCCGCTGCCGGCGGATCCTGCGCGACTACCTGGGGCGCGAACCCGGTCCGGGCGACAGCCGGGTGGCGCCGCTGCTGGCGCCGGACTTCACCGGCCTGCCGCCGGCGGTGGCCGTGGCCGCCGAACTGGACCCGCTGCGCAGCGACGCCGAGATCCTGGCCGACCGCCTGCGGGCGGCCGGCGCGGCGTGCGAACTGGTGCGCGCGGCGGGCATGCCCCATGGTTTCCTGCGCTGGGTAGCCGACAGCGCCGCGAGCCGGCGCATCGCCGTCCGCAGCGCCCAGGCGCTGGCCGCCCTGCTGGACTGACGCGGGCGGCCCCTTCAAGGGCGCCGGTACCGATAAAATCGGACATACCGCAGCCCGGGACCACCGCCTTGGAACTCCGCCAGATCCAGTACTTCATCTGCCTTTTCGAGGAAGGCACCGTCACGGGCGCGGCGCGCCGCGTGAACGTCGTGCAGCCCGCCCTGAGCGCGCAGATCGTCAAGCTGGAAGAAGAACTGGGCCAGAAACTGTTCATCCGCAGCGCGCGCGGGATGGAGCCCACCGAGGCGGGGCGGCGCATGTACCAGCTGTACCTGCCCATCCTGCGGGACCTCTCGCAGGCGCGCGAGCAGATGACCCTGCGCGGCGGCGAAGTCGGCGGCGAAGTGGTGGTCGGCATGATCTCGTCGCTGGCCGAAAGCGTGCTGAGCGAGGCACTGACCGATTTCGCGCGCGCCTATCCCAAGGTGAACGTCACCGTCACCAACGGGCCGCTGCTCGACTGGGTGGCGGCCGGCAAGATCGACGCGGCCATCGTGGACAAGCCGCGCCGGCCGTTCTCGCTCAGCGTCGAACCCATCATCGACGAGGAACTCTTGCTGGTCGGCCCGGACGACGACACGGTGCCGGCATCCCTGCCGCTGTCGGCGGCTGCCGCCCTGCCTCTGCTGTTCACCCCGCGCGAGCACAACCTGCGCGAGATCCTGGAAGACTACGCCCGCCAGGAGAACCTGGTGTTCAAGCCCGTGTTCGAGATCTATTCGATGACGGCGCTGCTGAACCTGGCCGAGGACGCCGGCTTCTACGCCATCCTGCCCCGCAGCGTGGTGCGCCGCCGTGCGCGCCGCTCGCCCCTGCGCGTGCGCACCATCGAGGCGCCGGCCATGACGCGGCAGATCATCTGCGTCACCCACCCGCGCCGCCCGCTGACCTCCGCTTCCGCGCTGTTCCTGGACGTGCTGCGCACGCACATACGCGGGCTGCCGGACGGCGCGCCACGGGCGGGCGATACCGATCGATGATGGCTGCGATCAGTATTAATCATGGCCCCGAACCGGTTCCCGCCCCCCTTCCCGACTTAGAATTTCCGCAACGCCGCAAGCCGCCCCGACGGGGCCGCTAGGCGCCTCCAAGACGCACCGGGCGTGGTGACCCACGCACCGGCGCGCACACTCCCCCATCCCGCAAAGCGATCGTGTCCGGCGTGGCATGGGGATCGGTACGAGTCATTGAAGAAGCACAGATGGAGACCTGCATGAAATTCCCGGCACGCGCCCTGTTCGCCGCCCTGTCCGTGGCCGTGGCCGCGGCCGCCGCCTCGCCCCTGGCGATGGCGGACAACTATCCCGCCAAGCCCGTGCGCGTGATCGTGCCCGTGACCGCCGGCGGCGGCGTGGACACGGCCGCGCGCCTGATCGCCACGCACCTGCGCGCCGAACTGGGCCAGACCTTCGTGGTCGAGAACAAACCCGGCGCCGGCGGCAACATCGGGCTGGACCAGCTGGCCAAGGCGCCGGCCGACGGCTACACGCTGGCCATCATCCCCAACACCATGACCATCAACCACACGTTGATGAACAAGCTGCCCTTCGACACCCTCAAGAGCTTCGCGCCGGTGGTGCAGATCGGCACCACGCCGGCGGTACTGGGCGCGCGCGCCAACCTCGCGCCCGGGTCGCTCAAGGATCTGGTGGCCTACGCCAAGAGCAATCCGGGCAAGCTGTCCTACGCCGGCTGCGACACGGGCTCGGCGCTGCACCTGGCGGGCGAGATGTTCAAGCAGCAGGCCGACGTGGACGTCACCCACGTGCCGTACAAAGGCTGCTCGGACTCGGTGCCCAACGTGCTGGGCGGCCAGGTCGACCTGATCTTCATCACGCTGACCAACATCGCCGGCTACCTCAAGGACGGCCGCATGCGCGTCTACGCCGTCGCGGCCGACCAGCGCACGCCTTATGCGCCCGACCTGCCCACCGGCGCCGAACAAGGCTTCCCCGGTTTCAACATCGACATCTGGTATGGCATGCTGGCCCCGGCGGGCACGCCGCGCGAGATCGTCGCCAGGCTGAACACGGCGGTGAACGCCATCCTGAAGAAGCCCGAAGTGCAATCGACGCTGGCCACCAGCTACCTGACGCCGGTGGGCGGCACGCCCGAACAGTTCGGGCAGAAGATCCGTTCCGACATCGACCGCTACGGCGCCGTCATCCGGAAGGCCAACATCCGCATCGAATGACCGTCCAACCTTCTCTCTATCGAGGCCGCTTATGTCCAAACTGAGACTTTCCCTGGGCTGCTGGGACTATGACCGCACCCGCGCGCTGATGGACGGTACCGTCGTTCCCGACGGCATCGACCTGAACTACCTGAACATGCCGGTCGAGGAAACCTTCTTCCGCATGCTGCGGCATCGCGAGTTCGACGTGGCCGAGATGTCGCTGTCGTCCTACACCGTGTCGCTGTTCAAGCCCGAGCGGCCCTTCATCGCGATCCCCATCTTCCCCTCGCGCTTCTTCCGCCACTCGTGCATCTACGTAAACGCGGACGCGGGCATCCGCGAACCCAAGGACCTGATCGGCAAGCGCATCGGCACGCCCGAGTACCAGATGACCGCGCCGGTGTGGATCCGCGGCATCCTGGACGAACACTACGGCGTGCCCGTGGACAGCGTGACCTACGTCACCGGCGGCGAGGAAGAGCCCGGCCGCCCCGAGAAGCTCAAGATCGACCTGCCGCCCAACATCAAAGTCGAGCAGATCGGCCCCACGCAGACCCTGTCGCAAATGCTGCTGGACGGCGAGATCGATGCCCTGCACACCGCGCGCATGCCGTCCACCTTCCTGACCGGCAAGGGCAAGGTCACGCGCCTGTTCCCCGATTTCGAGGCGGTCGAGCGCGAGTACTTCCGCAGCACGGGGATCTTCCCCATCATGCACACGCTGGTCATCCGCCGCGAGATCTACGAAGCCAACCGCTGGGTCGCGCAGTCGCTGTACAAGGCCTTCGTGCAGGCGCAGCAGGTGGCCTACCAGAACCTGCGCGAGACCGCCGCGCTCAAGATCATGCACCCCTGGCTGCTGGGCAACATGGAGGCGGTGGTCAAGGAAATGGGCGAGGACTTCTGGGCCTACGGCTTCGAGAACAACCGCAAGACGCTGGAGACCTTCCTGCGCTACCACCACCAGGGCGGACTGTCGAAGAAGCTGCTGACGCCGGAAGACCTGTTCGCGCCGGAGACGTTCGAGGCGTTCAAGATCTAGGCGCGAACCGTCCGGGCACTACCGGCCTCCTCGGCCTACTCGACGCTGATGTTGGCCTCGCGTATCAGTTGCTTGTAGTGCTCGGACTCCCGCCGGATATCGGCCGCCGCCCGCTCGGGCGAGTTGCCGATCGGCTCGATGCCTATCGCGCGGATCCGCTGCGCGACGTCGGGATTGCCGAGGATCTCCACGGCCGCCTTGTTCAGGCGATTCACGATGTCTCGCGGTGTCCCGGCCGGCGCCAGCAGCGCATGCGCGGAAGCGGTATTGAGCCCGGGATATCCCGATTCCGCGACGGTCGGCACGTCGGGCGCGGCGCTCGACCGCTTGGGCATGCCCACGGCGATGATCTTGATTTTGCCGGACGAGCGGTGCTGCAGAGCCGGACCGGGGTCCCACGTGAAATCGACCTGACCGGCGATGACATCCTGCAGCGCCTGCCCCGCTCCTTTATAGGGAATGTGACGGGCGGTGACGCCCGTTGCGCGGGCGAACTCGGCCTGAGCCATGTGCAGGGCGCTGCCGCTGCCGGCTGAACTGTAGGTAACGGTATTCGGATGCGCCTTCAGATAGGCCACGAACTCCGTCACGGTGTCGACCGGCAGGCCCGCGCGGACCACCAGCCAGAGGGGATTCAAGGCTACCTGGGTGATCGGCGTGAAGTCCTTCAGGGGATCGAAGGCCATGCTCCGATACAGGTGCGGATTGGTGGTCAGCATGCCGCCGGAAGTCTGCAGCAGCGTATAGCCGTCCGCGGGCGCCCGCGCCACGAATTCCCCCGCGATGTTGCCGTTCGCGCCGCCGCGGTTCTCGACGAAGACCGTCTGGCCCAGCTTCTTGGTCAGCTCGCCTGCCATGAGCCGCCCGAGTACGTCGACGGCACCGCCGGGCGGGGTCGTGACGACGATGCGCACGGGACGGTTGGGATAATCGGCGTCCGCCGCGACGGCGGGCGCCGAGATGCAGCACGCGAGCAAGACGGCCGCGGCACCGTAAACATGTTTCATCATCGTCTCCTTATCGGAATTTCTGGTTCCAGTGCGCCGGCGGTACGCCGGCCACGGGCGAACGAAACATGCCGAGGGTGTCGCCCCCCAGCGAGCCCAGGTACACGGTGCGCAGGTCGGGACCGCCGAAGGTCACGCTGGCGATGTTCTTCAGCACGCGCGTGGGCGTGTGCTGCACGTCTTCGCGCTCAATGGTGCCCGCCGCCAGCCGGCGCTCGATCCTGTCGACGTGCTGCGCATCCAGCTCCTCCAGCACCGTCTGCACGCTGCCGTCGGGCGCGATCCTGAGCAGCCGGTTGCTGACGATGCTCGCCGCCCACAGATGCCCTTCTGCATCGAAGGCGGCGCCGTCCGCGAAGGTCCCATGGCCGAAGCGGGCGAAGACCGTGCGGTCCGCCAGGTGGTCGCCCTTCAGGGCGAACCGGGTGACGCGCCTGCCGAAGGTCTCGACGACATAGATGTATCGCCCGCCGGCATCGATCCGGACTTCGTTGGCGAAGGCGAAGCCATCGGCGACGATCCGGGGTCCCTTCGCATCGATCAGGATCAGGTAGCCATCGTCCATCGTCGGGCCGCCAAGCGGCGCGAAGGCCTTCGAGATCGGCCACTGGCGCGTCGTGACCGTGACCCAGGTGCGGCCGCGATCGTCCAGCATCACGAAGTTGGTGGCTCCCAGGGGCAGGCCGTCCAGCTCGGCCAGCACCAGTTCGAGAGCGCCCTCGCCCGTCAATCGCCAGAGCCCGCCCGCCGGCCCCATGTTCGCGACCAGAAAGGAATTGTCGGGCATCCATGCAATGCCGTTGGGAATCCACGGCGCGCCATCCACCTCGGCATGGTTGCCGATCGCGCGCTGCGTGCCGTCCGGGGCGATGTGCATGATGCCGTGGCCCAGGTGCGCGACGAACATGTCGCCGTGGCGGTTGCACAGTACGCATTCCGGCCGGCGCAGGCCATGGCCGACGGGCTCGACATCTGAAAGGGAAAAGGAAAGCGGCACGTCTGGCTACCGGTATGGTGAAATCAGGCGCCGACTTCGTGGTTCAGTTCGTACGCGTCTTCCGATCCCGGGTGGCGCCGAAGGATGTCCTGGATCGCGGGCGACTCCAGCAGCAGGAATTCGCCCTGGCGCCAGAACTGACGATCGTCCAGCCAGATATCGGGATCCAGGACGGGCAGCGAGATTTCGCCCGGCATGGCGTGGCCGACGGCATGGAAGTGCATCAGGCGCGGGTTGTTGTGCGACATGAGCTGCCAGTGATTCAGGTCTTTTTCCGGATCGCAGCAGGGCCGGGCCTGGGGATTGATGCCCGCGTGCCAGGAGTTGATAAGCATGGGATCGACGCCGTTCCTGCGCCCCAGGCTGTGCAGCAGCGATTCGGCCTTGGCAACCTCCTCGGCATCGCCTTCCAGGCTCACGATGCGATCGGCGCGCACCTCGGCGGTGACCGGACTCCGAAGCAGCAGGCCGTCGCCGATGTCGTGATTCGCGGAGCTTGCCAGCCAGCGGATCACGAGCCGCCCGGAGGCCCCGTGCGAACGGATCGGGTTGTGCGTGCCTATCGGAAACGTGAGCACGGTAAACGGTTGCGTGGGCGCGGACGCGGGAGGCGGTGTGACGTGGCCTCGCAAATCCGTGCCGAGCGGACACGTCACACGCCAGTTCGTGGCCCCGCGCAGTTCGCGCGCGATGGCATCGCCGGCTTCCAGCCAGACGCCGTACGGCACCGTGGCCCAGCGCGAGGCAAGAACGTTCCTGTTGGTGGCGTAGTTGAGCACGTGGACGCCCGCGCCGATCGGCGGGCGCAGGCGCAGCATCGCGCCCATGTAATGGCTCAGGATGGTGACGTCGGCCTGGGCCATGGCCTCCACGATGTGGGGCGGGATGGCCTCGGGGCCTGCGAGCCGCTCGCCGCATCCCAGGCTGGTCACGGTCGCGCCGAGTGCGCGCGCCCCTTGCTCGATCGCGGCAACGACCTCGCGCTCGACGGCGGGGTTGCCTTCTTCGTGGATCAGCACGACGCGCTGCCCGTTCCTGATACCGGCGCAATCGACCAGCAGATTGCGCAGGCCCGCTTCGATCAGGGGCTTTCCACCCCCGGCGCTGACGTCTTTTCTGAGGTTGCTGTCCATGGCATGACGATGACGGCCCCGCGCCGGAGGATCCGGGGCGACGACAGTGCGCAAGATTACCCTCCGCTCGCCAGGCGCTCCATTAGCCTTGCCAACTAAGTGAACTTCCATCTCGTGAATATTGGCCCTCGCGGGTTGCCGCCCGCCGCTAAACTAGCCGGCATCTGCGCGCGACGGCAGCCATTCCGGCGATCGAGGAGGTGCATCCACAGATGGATATACGAGACATCGATCTCAACTTGCTGCGGCTGTTCGACGCCATCTATCGGTCCGGCAGCGTGAGCCGCGCGGCCGATGCGCTGAACCTGTCGCAGCCGGCGGCAAGCCAGGGACTGACTCGGCTGCGCGTAAGCCTGGGAGACCCCCTGTTCGTGCGGGCGCCCGGCGGCGTGCGGCCGACGCTGCGCGGCGCACGCCTGGCGCATGCCGTCCAGGGAGCCATCGCCATGATCGAAGCGGCCCTCAACGAGGGCGAGCAGTTCGAGCCGTCGACATCGCGGATGCGGCTTCGGCTTCACCTGAACGACATCGGCGAGGCACTCTTCCTGCCCAGGCTGATCGAGACGCTGAGAAAAGAAGCCCCCGGCGTCACGGTGGACAGCTGCGCGCTGCCGCATGACGCGATCTGCGCGTCGCTCGATGCGGGCATCGTCGATCTGGCGCTCGGCTTCATCCCGGACCTGGTGGGGACCCAGAGCCTGGAACTGGTGCGCGACAGGTATTCCGTCCTTCTGCGAGCGGGACACCCGGCCCTGCTCGGGCAAGGTGGCGGTGCCCTGACGCGGGAACAGCTGGGCCGCCTGGATTATGTCGCGATACGCGCCTACGGCGATACCGTCCGGGTCCTGCAGGAAATGGGCATCGACAAGAAGATCCGCATCACCTCGTCGAATTTCCTGGCCTTGCCGGCCATCGTGAAGACCACGGACCTGGCGGTGGTACTGCCGATAGGGCTTGCGAACTACTTTGCCGACTCGGGAGGCTACGCGGTAAGCGAGGCCCAGTTCGCCCACGGGGATTTTCCCGTCATGCTCCACTGGAGCAAGCGGTTCGAACTCGATCCCGCGCACCAGTGGATGCGTGACCTGGTCATCCGGCTGTTCAAGGGATCGAGATAGGGCGAGCCGGCTTGGCTACGGGCACGGATTCGGCTGCGCCCGGTGTATGGCCTCGATGCCCTCGATCACCGCCGCCGGCAGCACGACCTGCGCGCTGGCGATGTTCTCCTGCAACTGCGCCATCGAGGTCGCGCCGATCAGGTTGCTGGCCACGAAGGGCCGGCTGTTCACCCAGGCCAGCGCCATCTGCGCCGGCACGAGGCCATGGTCGCGCGCGAGTTCCACGTACCGGCGCGCGGCCGATTCGGCCTCGGGCCCGTCATAGCGGGTGAAGCGCGAGAACAGCGTCAGGCGCGCGCCCTCGGGCCGCGCCCCGCCCAGGTACTTGCCGGACAGCACGCCCATGCCCAGCGGCGAATAGGCCAGCAGGCTGACCTGTTCGAACTGCGTGAACTCGGACAGGCCGATTTCGTACACGCGGTTGAGCAGGCTGTAGGGGTTCTGGATGGATGCGATGCGCGGCAGGCCGTGCGTCTCGGACAGCTTCAGGAACTGCGCCACGCCCCAGGGCGTCTCGTTCGAGACGCCGATGTGCCGGACCTTGCCCTCGCGCACGAAGTCCTGCAGCACCGACAGCGTTTCCTCGATGGGCACGGTGTGGTCGTCCTTCACCCAGGGATAGGCGAGCTGGCCGAAGGTGGCCGTGGTGCGGTCGGGCCAGTGCAGCTGGTAGAGGTCGAGGTAGTCCGTCTGCAGGCGCTTGAGGCTGTCGTGCAGCGCGGCGGTCAGGTTCTTGCGGTCCAGGAAGGGCTTGCCGTCGCGGATGTGGCCGGGGCGCTTGGCGTCGCGCAGCGGGCCGGCGACCTTGCTGGTCAGCACGATGTCATGGCGGCGGCCGGTACGGGCCAGCCAGGTGCCGATGTAGGTTTCGGTGCGGCCCTGGGTCTCGGCCTTGGGCGGCACCGGATACATCTCGGCGGCATCCACCAGGTTCACGCCCTGCGCCAGCGCATGGTCCAGTTGCTCGTGGGCGTCGGCTTCGCTGTTCTGTTCGCCCCAGGTCATGGTTCCCAGCCCGATCACGCTGACTTCGAGATCGGTGCGTCCCAGTTTGCGGTATTCCACGTCTGTGCTCCGGTTGTGGGTTGTCCCGCCCAAGGTTACTGCATGGCCGCTGTCGCCTGCATGAAAGCCGCCCGCGGGAGCCTAAAATAGCGGGCACCCAAATAAATAAACCCCGCAGGAGAACCCTCGCATGCAAGAGGATGACGGCCGCGAACCCGACTATCGCTTCACGCTGGCCAACGAACGCACCTTCCTCGCCTGGATACGCACCGCGCTTGCCGTGCTGGCTGGCGCCATCCTGCTCCACCAGTTCGGCGGCGTGGTCCAGCCGCATTGGCCGCTGCTGGCGCTGAGCGTGGCGATGACCGTTGCCGGCCTGATCTTCTGCTGCGGCGCCTATTTCCAGTGGAAGGCCAACCAGCAGGCCATGCGGCATTCGCGGCCGCTGCCGCGCTCGGCGCTGATTCCGCTGGCCGCGGGCGTGACCCTGCTGGTTGCCGTGGTGGCCGGCCTGTTCGTGCTGTTCCGATGAGTTCGCAACTCGACCCAGGGCTGCAACCCCAGCGCACCGCGCTGTCCTGGGGCCGCACCGGCCTGTCGATGACCGCCGTGGCGCTGCTGGTGCTGCGCGCGGGCGTGCAGGAAAACCAGCCGGCGTTCCTCGTCGTGGGCGCGCTGGACATGCTGTGCGCCATCCTGTTCTTCGCGACCGCGTCGTGGCGCCGGTCGGCCCTGGCCCTGGACAAGATCCATGCCGCCTCGTCGGCGTGGATGGCGGGCATCACCGCGCTGGTGGCCATCACGAGCCTGGCCGGGACCTGGCTCGTGCTGAGCTAGTTCAGTCCCTGCCCTTGGCCACCAGCGACTTGAACTCGTCCACGTTCATCACGTGCGCGGTCGAGAACGCGAGGATGGTCAGCGTGGCCTTGTGCACCTCGGCCGCGCTCATCGCGCCCCAGCCCACGTCGGGATAGTCGAAGGTGCCGGTGGCGTCGGCCAGGAACGCCACCTTGTAGTTGTGGAACATCGCGTCGCGCGCCGTGGCGTGGCAGCAGTTCTCGGTGGTGGTGCCCGAGACCACGACGTTGCGTATGCCCCATTCGCGCAGGATGATGTCCAGGTCGGTGCCGTAGAAGCCGCTGTAGCGGTGCTTCTTGATGACGTGCTCGCCCTGGGCCGGCGCGAGTTCGGGGTAGATGTCGGCGCCGGTGGTTCCGTCCACCAGCGACGAGTGGTCGGCGATGGGCCCGTACAGGTCGCGGAACACCCCCATGTCGCAACCGTCGTCGCGATGCACGTGCGCGGTGTAGAGCACGCGTATCCCCTGCTCGCGGCAAAAGCGCAGGGTCTCGGCCAGCTTGCCGACCATGTCCTTGGCCTGCCGGGACTGGAGCTTGGCGCCGTCGGCGACGAAGTCGTTCTGCATGTCCACCACGACCATGGCGGTGTGGCGGGGATCGATGCGGTCGAAGCGGTAGGGCATGGCGGTCTCCTTGATCATCGACGAGCGCTGACAGACTGCATAATATAGCCACTTCCGCCGTGCGCCCGACTGCCATCCCATCGCCGCGGCGCCCCAATCGACCATGCCGAAGAAGACTCCGCCCGACCCGACCGTCCCGCTCGAGCACCGCATCGCCTATCAGGCGCTGATGATCGCGACGCGCATCTCGCAGTTCCTGTCACCCATGTGGGAAGAAAAATACGGCCTGACGACCATCACGTGGCGCGTGATGGCGGTGGTCGGACGCTACGGCCCGCTGTCGGCCAAGGAAGTGGCCGAACACACGAGCACGGACGCCTTTTTCGTCTCGCGGGCCATCGTGCAGCTGACCAGGCAGGGCTACATGACCAAGGGCGTCGACCCGCGCGATCGCCGGCGCTCCGTGCTGCGGTTGACCGCGGCGGGCGAGCGGGCGCGCCTCGACGTGGAGCAGGTGATGAGCGCCCTGGAGCACGACGTGCTGGGTGCCATGGGCCCGGGGGAAGAGCGCCACATCCGGGAGATCCTGGGCAGGCTGGCGGCCACGGCCTCGGACCGGCTGAAGTCTCCCCGGACCTGGAAAGACTTCGCCGACTGACCCCGCGGCGGCTCAGGAAACCGGCTGTATGCCGGCCTTGCGGATGATCGCGCCCCAGCGCGCGTATTCCTTGTCCATGTAGCCTTGCAGATCGTCCGGCGTCGAGCCGACGATGTCCAGTCCCATGCCCTGGAAGCGCGCGGCAATGCCGGGCTTTGCAAGGATATCCCTGACCGTGGCCGACAGCTTGTCGCGCACCGCCTTGGACGTGCCTGCCGGCGCCAGCAGCGCGAACCAGGGACCCGCCACGATCTCGGGATAGCCCTTTTCCGCGAAGGTCGGCACGTCGGGCAGCACCGCGCTGCGCCGGGCCGATGCCACCGCGACGGCGGCCAACTGGCCCGTCCGGACGCGCTCTCCCACGTTCACGGTGTCGGCGATCATCAGGTCGACGCGGCCCTGCATGACGTCGGTCAGTATGGGAGGAAAGCCGTTGTACGGCACGTGCGTCAGCGAAATGCCCAGCGCCTGGTCCAGCAGCGCGCCGGTGACGTGGCCCGTGGTGCCGACGCCCTGGGTGGCATAGGTCAGCGGCGCGCCGCCCGACCGGGCCCGCTGCAGGAAGGCGTCGAACGTCGGCAGTCCGGCCTTGGGCGAGGCCACCAGAACGTTGGGCGCATCGACCACCCGCGACACCGGCGCAAAAGCATGCTGCGCGTCGTAGGGCAGCTTGGACATGATGAACGGATTGATCACGAGCGGTCCCTGCGCCGTAAGCAGCAGCGTGTAGCCGTCCGCCGCGCTCTTGGCCACCAGGTCCGTGCCTATGGTGCCGCCGGCGCCGGCCTTGTTGTCCACCACGAACTGCTGGTGATAGCGGGCCGAAAGTTCGGCCGCCAGCGTACGGGCCACGACGTCGATCGACCCCCCCGCCAGGAAGGGCACGATCACCCGGACGGGGCGGGTGGGCCAAGAGGGCTCCTGCGCGCACGCTCCCAGCGGGAGCAGGCCAGCGGCGCCAAACGCGGCCGCCAGGGCAAGATGTCTGATGATGCTTGTCGTCGTAAGATGCATTTCGTCTCCTCCCGGGGGGCCTCTATGCCGGCGGCAACTGCGCCAGCGCCGCAGCTTCGTCGAAACTCCTGGCGCGGTTCAGCGTAATGGCGATGGCACGCATGCGGTATTGCGAAGCCGCGTCCGCTTCCGGCGGCAGCCGCCCTTCCTCGAGCGCCTGGGCGGCGTTGATCAGCCGGCGCCGGGTCTGGGCAATGGCGGTGTCGGACGTCCCGAGGTGCTCGATGCTGCGATCCACGATCTCGCCCTGGCTTTCCTGCACGGCGATGTCCTGCAGCTGGGCGCTGAGGATGCCGGTAAAGGATTCGGTGCGCTGTCTGTCGCGATCGATCAGGTAGTCGTTTTCCTTGTTGCCCACCGATTCATAAGTGCCCGGCACGCGACGCGAATAATCCAGGTCGCCAGCGTCGTACTCCTCGATTTCCTCGTGTTCGAGCGGCCGCTCCGGCTGGTAGCGGATCCGGTACCACCAGCAGTTCCGGTCGTCGATCGGGACGAAGAAATTGGCGCGGCACACGCTTCCCGGCGCGGTCGGGACCAGTACGCCAACCGGCATCAGCCACTGCGTGACACGCCAGTAGTAGGTGTCGTCGTCGCCGTCGCGGCGCGCCGAGATGGACATGCCGTAGGAGGTGTCGACACAGAAGAACCGCGGCGCGCCATCTGCGTCGGAGAAGCGCTGGAAGTCTCCTACGCCGAACACGTCCTTGGACATGAGGTTCATCTGGTGCAGGAAAGACAGATGAGAGGTGTCCAGGCTGCCTTCCAGCGCCTGCATGTAGTTGCAGCGCATCAGCCGCTTCGAGGCATAGACGTGGCTTGCCGGCAGCGACATGAGTTCGATGTCGGGCACGGCGGGCGCCTCGCCAGGGCCGAGATAGGCCCAGACCATGCCACCTGATTCGTGCACGGGATACGCCCGCGCGCGTACCTTGTCTTTCATCGGGCTGGACGAAGGCTCGCTGGGCATGTCGACGCAGGCGCCGTCCACCCCGAACTTCCAGCCGTGGTAGACGCAGCGCAATCCGCCCTCTTCATTGCGGCCGAAGAACAGGTCGACCGAGCGATGCGGGCAGCGCGCATCCAGCAGCCCGACCCGGCCCTGCGAGTCGCGGAACGCCACCAGCCTGCGGCCGAGCAGGCCGACCCGCACCGGCGGCCCCCCCGGCTCGGCGATTTCCTCCGACAGCAGCGCCGGCATCCAGAACCGGCCGATGAGATTCCCCATGGGCGCGCCGTTCTCCACCTGGGTAAGCATGCGATTCATTTCGAGGCTGAGCATCGATTCCCGTCTCCTTTTCCATGACCGCGTCCCGCCCTGGCAGATGGGCGCAGCCCTGCACTGGCCAAATACTAGCGATTCGCTAGTATTTGGCCAGTATGAGATTCGCATGGCCGGGTGTCAAGAAGGAGGAAACGGCAACAGCCATGGCCCTTCGCCGCGGTGTTGCCGCGTCGAAGGGCCATGGCTGCCTGGTGGGAAAGTTCCGGCCGCTAGCGGGCCGGATTCAGTTCCAGGGATCGATGGTCATGTGGATGGCCCCCTGCACGCCCTGGCCCGCCAGGCTGCGCAGCGCGAGGTCGGTATCCTCGAGCCCGAAGGCATGGGTGCTCATCTTCTTCACGCCATGACGGTCGCCCGCGATCAGTTGCAGGGCCAGCTCGACCGACTCGTAGCTGTGGCCGCGCATGCCCTTGACGGTCAGGAAGCGCGCGATGATGCGGTCGCTGTCGAACTCGGGAATGCGCCGCCGCTTCTGCCCGCCCAGGATGACCCGCCCGCGCTTGCGCGCGAGCTGGATCGCGGTGACGACCGAATCGGTGCCGCCCGCCGCGCAGTCGATGACGAGATCCGCCATCAGGCCGCCGGTCAGGTCGGCAACGGTTTCGAGCAGGTCCTGGGACTCGATGTCGATGGTGTGGTGCGCGCCGAGTTCGCGCGCCAGCGCCAGGCGCCGGGCATCCGTCTCGTTCGAAAGACCGGTGATGATGATGCGTTCGGCGCCCGCTTCGCGCGCGGCCACGACGCACGCCAGGCCCTGCTGGCCCGGCCCTTGTATTACCACGGTCTGGCCCGGCCCCGCGCCGCCCTGGAGGTAGGTCCATTCGATGCCGTTGGCCAGCGGCAGCGCCAGCGCCGCGTGGCGGGGCGAGACCCCGGCGGGTACGCGATGGAACACCGTGTTCAGATGCAGAAACTGATACTGGCTGAACCCGCCCCACAGTCCCGGTTCCACCGACAGGCCGGTGGCGCCGTAACGCAAGCCGCCCAGCCGCCAGTCGGTGGCGTCGCACAGCCGGAACTCGCCGCTGCGGCAGAACTCGCAGTGGCCGCAGGGCAGGTATTCCTCCAGTGCGACCAGATCGCCTTCCTTCACGCCCCATTTGGCGCGCGCCACCTCGCCCAGCTCGGCCACGTGGCCCACGGTCTCGTGGCCCAGCACGAGCGGGCCGCGGCTGGCCGGCAGTTGCTGGTAGTAGGGCCAATCGCTGCCGCACACGCCGGTGACGGCGACCTTGAGCAGGCCGCTGGTGGCCGAGGTGGCCGGCGCGGCCAGCTCGCGCAGTTCGGTCCTGCCGGCCTCGACCGCGACCGCGGCTCGTACGGTAAGCGCCATGGCCGTCATACCGATGCGTGCGGCCGGCCCGGCTGCGCCGTGAGCGCCTCGGCGGCGGCATCCTTGAAGTGCTGGTCGCGCGGCAGGATCACCGCGGCCGAGCGGACGTGGTGCGCCGACGGATGCGTTCCCGGAGGCGCCGCGCCTTCCTCGGCCAGCGCCTTGACGGCCTTCATCAGCGCGCGGCGCATCTTGACGATGCCGTTGTCGGTGGAGGTCAGGTGTTCCTTGGTGCGATCCTGGATCGGACCCATGCTTTCCTGCAGCGACGCGTCCTGCATGCCTATGCCCTCGACGCCGCTGTAGGTCCTGCCGGCCTTCTGCGCCTCGCGGTCCATCAGGTAATCGTTTTCCTTGTTCTGCAAGGGCCGGAACGTGCCCGGCACGTAACGCACGTGAATGCCCTTGCCGTCCTCCATCGCCTGGACCTCGCTTTCGGTCAGCGCGCGGCCCGCGTGGTAGTCGAAGCTCCACGCCCAGCAGTTCTCGTCGTCGATGGGTACCCAGAAGTGTCCGTGCACGGGATGGTCGCCGCGCGGCGGCACCATGGTGAAGCAAGGCATCAGCCAGGGCGTGATGCGCCAGTAGTAGGAATCGTCGTCGGCATTGCGGCGCACGCCCACCAGCAGCCCCGTGTCGGTGTCGACCACTTCGAATACCGGGCGCAGGTCCTTGAGGTTGTACTGGTTGCCGGCCGCGCCCTTGAACAGCGGATCGGACTTCAGGCTGTCGCGGTGCAGCCACGAGACGTGGCTGGAATCGATCCCGCCTTCGAGCGCCTGCAGCCAGTTGTTTTCCTGGATGCGCTTGGACACGAAGCGCTGCGCGTCGGGCACCATCGCGAACTCGTACTCGGGCAGCGGCGGCTGGTGCTCGGGCGGACCCATGTAGGTCCACAGGATGCCGCCGCGCTCGACCAGCGGATACGAGGTGAGCTTGATGCGGCTGCGAAAGCCGCTGTCTTCCGCCTCGGACGGCACGTCCAGGCACTGGCCGTCGGCGGCGTACTTCCAGCCGTGATAGGGGCAGCGGATACCGCCGCCCTGGCCCTTCTCGTCGTAGCGGCCGAACCACAGCGACACGCCGCGATGCGCACAGAATTCGTCGATCAGGCCAAGGTTGTCTTCTTCGTCGCGTATCGCCAACAGCCGCTCGGACAGCAGCTTCACGCGCACCGGCTCGCAGCCGGGACCGGGCAGCTCGCGGCTCAGCATCACCGGCTGCCAGTAGCGGCGGAACAGCTCGCCCAAGGGCGTTCCCGGCCCCGTCTGGGTAAGCAGGTCATTCTGTTCTTTCTTCAACATCCTTGGTCCCCTCGCTTGAAATTCGTTCCGTATACAGGAACACTGTTCCTTGATAGGAAACAAAGTTATCATTCGCTCGATCCCGATGTCAATGCGGTCCATGCCGCGGCGGGAGATCAGAACCTCAGAAAGGAGACACGCCGATGACGATTCATCGCCATTTCCTCGCGCGCCTGCTGTGCGCGAGCCTTGCAGCCGGCGCGCTCGCGGCGCCGGCCTGTGCGCAGGATCCGTGGCCCAACCGCCCGGTGAAGATCGTGGTGCCCTATGCGCCCGGCGGCAGCGCCGACACCCTCGGCCGGCTGATCGCGCGCCATCTTGCCGAGACGTTCAAGCAGAGCTTCGTGGTGGACAACCGCGGCGGCGCGGGCGGCGTCATCGGTTCGCAGATGGTGGCGCGCGCCGAGCCCGACGGCTATACCCTGGTGGTCTCGGGCATCGGCTCGCACGTGGTCGCCCCGCTGACCAACGCGACCAGCTTCGACCCGATCAAGGACTTCACCCACATCGCCCTGCTGGGCGGACCGCCCACCGTGCTGGCGGTCAACGTCGCGCAGCCCATCAAGGACGTGCCCGGCTTCATCAAGCAGGTCAAGTCCATGCCCGAGGGCCTGAGCTGGGCCTCGCCCGGACAGGGCACGCACGGCGCCCTGATCGGCGAAGCCTTCCGCCAGATCACCAAGCTGAACCTGGTGCACATCAGCTACAAGGGCGCGGGTCCCGCCGTGGCGGACGTGGCGGCCAACCAGGTACCCGCCGCCTTCATCACGCTCAGCACCGCCGCCGGCAACATCAAGGCCGGCAAGCTGCGCCCGCTGGCCGTGACCTCGGCGCAGCGCGTGACCGACTTCCCCGACATCCCGACCTTCAAGGAACTGGGCTATCCGCAGCTGACCGGTACCACCTGGTTCTCGCTGTCGGGTCCCGCCGGCATGTCGCCCGAACTGGTCACCAAGCTCAACCTCGCGGTGCGCAAGGCCCTGCAATCGCCGGAAGGGCAGGCCGAGCTGCGGGCCCAGAACATGGAGACCTTCGACTGGGACGCGCCCACGTTCAACGATTTCGTGAAGAAGGAAATCGTGCACTGGAAACAATATATAGCGCCCCCCCCTACGCGCTGACGCGCGCAAGGAAAGCCCACCCCCTACGCCCTCCGGGCGCCCCCTCAAGGGGGCGAAACCGGCGGACTGGCAAAGCCAGATCCGCGGTTTCCTGGGCCCGGTGGGACTTTCCTGGTTTGTCGCTTCCATGCTTCGCTGGCTGCCAGCACTTGTTATAAAGGTGGGTTGACACAAACATTGTCCATCATCATGCAAGACACTCAGGACGGAGGCGACGGGCGGCTGTCTTCGGTCGCTTCGGCCATTCGTGTGCTCAAGGCGTTTTCCGAGACGGAAGTCGAGATCGGGATCAGTACGCTTGCCAAGCGGCTGGGGCTGGCCAAGAGCACGGTGCACCGGCTGGCCAGCACGCTGACGGCCGAGGGGCTGCTGGAGCAGAACCCGGAGAACGGCCGCTACCGGCTGGGGCTGGGGCTGTTCGCGCTGGGCGCGCTGGTGCGGCGGCGCATGGATATTTCGACGCAGGCCCTGCCCTATCTGCACGAGCTGCGCGAGATCACCGGCGAGACCGTGCACCTGGCCACGCTGGAGCAGAGCAACATCATCTATCTGTTCAACCTCGAAAGCCACCAGGCCATACGCATGCGTTCGTACGTCGGCGCGCGCAAGCCCGCCTTTTGCACCAGCGAGGGCCGCGCGCTGCTGGCCTTCCAGAGCGCGGACGTGCTGGCGCGCGTGCTCAAGGACGGCCTCTCGCCGCGCACGCCGAACACGCCGACCGATCCGGCCGTGTTGCGCAACACGCTGGAACAGGTGCGGCGCGAGGGCCATGCGCAGGACGACGAGGAAAGCGAGGTCGGCATGCGGGGCCTGGCGGCGCCGGTGCGCGACCATACCGGACAGGTCATCGCCGCGATCGGTGTCGCCGGTCCCATCCAGCGGCTGACCAAGAAGGCGCTGCGCGGTTTCGTTGCGCCCGTGCTCCAGGCCGCCGACGGCGTATCGGCGCGGCTGGGCTACCAGCCCTGAACGGACTCGCGATCATTCATGGCCACCTCGTCCCCCATCCCCGTCTATCTGCTGACCGGCTTCCTGGGCAGCGGCAAGACGACGCTGCTGTCGGCGTGGCTGGAACAGCCGGGACTGCGGGGCGCGGCGGTGATCGTCAATGAACTGGGCGAGGTCGGCCTGGATGGCGCCCTGCTGGGCGTGACCGAACAGGCTTCGCTGGTATCGGGATCGTGCGTCTGCTGCACCGGGCTGCCGGGCCTGGAGCAGGCCCTGGAAGACCTGTTCTGGGCGCGGCTGCAACGTCGCATGCCGGCGTTTCCCGCCGTGGCGATCGAGACCACGGGCATGGCCGACCCCGCGCCCATTCTCCAGGCCTTTCACGAACATCCGCTGCTGCGCGAACGCTACCGCCTGCAGGCCGTCGTCACGGTGGCGGGCGCGCCGGCCGGCGCGGCATTGCTCGATCGCCATCCGGAAGCGCGGGCGCAGGTACGCGCGGCGCAGGCGCTGATCATGACCAAGACACGGGAAGCCGACGAAGCGTCGACCCGCGCCCTGGCCGCGAGGCTGGCGGCGCTCAAGCCCGGCGTGCCGGTGCTGCGTTCCAACCAGGCCGACCTGGCGTGGGAGGCGGTTTCGCGCGCCCTCGCGCCATGCGGCCCGTCGTCGCCCCCGGTCGCGGAACCCGGGCATGTGGACCATGCCGCGAGCCCGCCGGCACCGCATGTCCACGATCATGCCCACCCTCACGATCATGGCCGGCACGCGCATCATCATGCGGAGCAGGCGCATTTCCTTCCCCTGCCCGATCCCCTGGCGCGCGACGCGCTGCTGATCCGCCTGCATGCGCTGGCCGATGCGCTGGGACAGGACCTGCTGCGGCTCAAGGGCGTCGTCGCCCTGGCGGACGGCCGGCGTTGCCTGGTGCAGTTCGCTCCCGACGAAAGGCGCTTCGACGTGCGGCCGCTGTCGGCGGCTGATATCCCGCAACAGCGAACCGGCCTGACCATCATCGCGACGCATGCCGATCCGCACCGGATGGCCGCGCTGCTCGTGGCCTGAACGCCACGTTCAGGCCACGTGTCCACGCCGGCGCGAAACGCCGGTGCGCGCTTGCGGTGGCCGCTGCGCCATGGTCAACGCGGCTTCCCAGCGCTTCTCGTATTCGTTCTGGTGAAAGTCTTCCGTGATGAAGTCGAGGAAGACCCGCGTTTTCGCCGGCACCAGCTTGCGGCGCCGATAGGCCAGGCTGATCGATAGCCGGGGCAGTTCCCAATCCAGCAGCACGGGAACCAGCCGTCCGGCCATCAGGTCGTCATGGACGACATACATGGGCTGGCTGAGAATGCCCAGTCCCTCCAGGGCGGCGCTGCGTACGATCTGTCCGTCGTTGGCATCCAGCAGCGGCGCCATCGGAATGGTGACGACTTCCTTCCCGCGCTGGAAGGTGAGTTCGTTCGGATTGTGGTAGCTGTAGCCCAGGTACTTGTGTCCCGCCAATGCCTGCGGCACGGCGGGCAATCCATGACGGTCGATGTAGGCCGGCGATGCCGCGAGGATTCTTCGCGTCGTCGCCAGCCGCCGTATCACCAGTGTCGAATCGGGCTCGTACTCGCGGGTCCGGATCGCCACGTCGATGTCATCGTCGGTGATGTCGTAGTACCGATTCGCGGCGATCAGCTCGATCTTGACGCTGGGATATTTCTCGGTGAAGCGTGGCAGCAATCGGGTGACGTGCTGCAGCATCAACGACAGGGACGCGGTCACGCGCAAGCTGCCCGACGGCGAGCTGGAAGTCAGGGCCGCTTCCTCTTCCGCCTCGGTCATCTCCTCCAGCGCGGCCTTGCATCGGGCATAGAAATTCTGGCCCACCTCCGTCACGAACAGGCGCCGCGTGCTTCGCTCCACGAGCCGCGCGCCCAGGCGCTTTTCCAATGCCGCCAGGTGCCGGCTTGCCGATGGCGTGGAGAAGTTCAACGCTTCGGCCGCCTTGCTGAGGCTTCCCGTTTCGACGACCCGCACGAAGAATTCATATTCAGCCCAACGGTCCATCGTGCATTTCTCCATTTGCTGAAAAACTCGTTTTCAGGCTCGGCCATTTTTCCGCGGCGGCTGCTTCGCTACGATTCTCCCATACCGCTGGCGTCTCCAATCGAAAAGGAACCCTCGACAATGAACACGCAGGCGCATGGCGCTCAACCTGTCTGGCCCGCGGCGGATTTCTCCCGCGTTCCCTACGAGGTGTTCACGGACCCGCGCATATACCGCCTGGAGATGGAACGGCTGTTTCGCGGTCCCGTCTGGAACTACCTTGCAATGGAATGCGAGATTCCGCAGTGGGGAGACTACGTCACCAACTGGGTCGGCGACACCCAGGTCATCGTCAGCCGCTCCAGGGACGGGTCCATCCACGCCGTCGAGAACTCCTGTGCTCACCGGGGCGCCCGGCTTGCCGACAAGGTGCGCGGCAACGCCAGGCGCCACGTCTGCCCTTACCATCTGTGGACCTACAGCCTGTCAGGCGATCTTGCCAGCGTGCCTTTCGAGAAAGGCCACAAGGGAAAAGGCGGCATGCCGCCCTGCTTCGACAAGAAGGACCATGGCCTGCGCAAGCTTCGCATCGCGACCCATGGCGGCCTTGTCTTCGGCACGTATAGCGATGACACCGAGCCCCTTCCCGCCTACCTGGGCCCGCACAGCCTGACGCAGATAGACCGCCTGCTGATGCAGCGAACGCCCAAGGTCATCGGCTATCTGCGCCAGAAGATCGCGGGCAACTGGAAGCTTTATAACGAGAACGTCCGCGATCCTTATCACGCGTCGCTGCTGCATTTGTTCCAGGTGTCCTTCGGCATCCAGACACCCGCGATGAAAGGCGGCATCAAGCTGGACAAGGACGGCAAGAACACCTGGAATCATTCGATCCTGAGCGACGACGATGCGCAGGGGCTGCGTGATCTGGATCGGGACTACGCCGGCAGCGGCAAGCTGATGCCGGATCTTCAGATGCACGATCCAGCCATGCTGGAGGTGCCGCTCGATCTGCAGGACGGCTACAAGACCACCCTGTTGTCGATGTTCCCGTCGCTGGTCGTCGCCCAGGTGGACAACACCTACGCCATCCGCCATCTGCGTCCGAAGGGCCCGGATGCGGTCGAACTCCACATCACCTACCTCGGCTTCGAGGGCGATACGGACGAGGACCTGCACAATCGACTGCTGCAGGTCAACCTGATCGGGCCCGCGGGATACATCTCGATGGAAGACGGCGAAGCCCTTCGGCTGGTCCAGCTAGGACTGAAGACGCGGCACGGCGAACATTCCGTGCTGGAGATGGGAGGCACGGGAGAACTGCACGACACGGATTACCTGTCCCAGGAAATCTCGATCCGCGGGTTCTGGACGCACTATCACCAGTTGATGGGCTTCGAGCCGGCTGCTACTGAAAAGGTCTAAAGGCAATCCCATGGTTCCTTCACTTCAAGCCCGGGTCGAACGCTTCAACTACGACTATGCGGACGCGCTCGATCAGCGGCGCTATGCGGAATGGCCGGACTTTTTCACGGCCGACGCCTGCGACTACCGCGTCGTGTCGCGCGAAAACCATGACGCCGGACTGCCCGCCCCGCTGATGGGCTGCTACAGCCATGGGATGGTCAAGGACCGCGTGACCATGCTGATCAAGGGCACGCTTACGTATCGGGACGTGAACTTCCGCCACTACATCACCAACGTGCGCGCCGACGAAACCGACGCGGGCGCCATTTCCGCCAGCGCGAACTTCCTGGTGATGCAGTCGGATCTGGAGGGAAACGCGTCGGTCTATATGGTCGGCCGATACGAGGACCAGATGGCGATCGCCGGTGATCGCCTCAGGCTCAGGCGGCGCCTGGTCATCGTCGATTCCTTCAGCATCGACAACATGCTGGCCGTGCCGCTCTGATTCCTCGATCCGTTCAGCTGTTTTCCAGCACGTCCGCCAGGCCCTGCTTTTCCAGCAGCGACGACAGGTGTTCCCAGCCGTGGAAGTCGATGATGATCTGGCCGCGTTCCTTCGCGCCGATCTTGAAGGCCACCTGCGTGCCCAGCCGATCGGACAGCGCTTCTTCCAGCCGCAGCACGTCGCGCGACTTGGCCGCGGGTTTGCGGCTGGACTTCTGCGCCGCCTCTTGCAGCGTCTGCGCGACGAGCTTCTCGGCCTCGCGCACCGACAGCCGCTTGGCCACGATCTGCGTGGCAAGCTGGATCTGCGTGGCGGCATCCACCGCCAGCAGCGCGCGGGCGTGGCCCATGTCGAGGTCGCCTGCCAGCAGCATGGTCTGCACCGGCGCGGCCAGGTTCAACAGGCGCAGCAGGTTGCTCGTGGCCGAACGCGAGCGGCCGATGGCCTGGGCGGCCTGCTCGTGCGTCATGCCGAATTCGCCGATCAATCGCTGCACGCCCTGCGCTTCTTCCAGCGGGTTCAGGTCCTCGCGCTGGATGTTCTCGATCAGCGCCATGACCGCGGCGTTCTCGTCGCTGACCTCGCGCACCAGCACCGGCACCTCGGCCAGGCCGGCCAGCTGCGCGGCGCGGAAGCGGCGTTCGCCCGCGATGATCTCGTAGCGCCCGCCTTCGATCGCGCGGACCAGGATGGGCTGCATCACGCCCTGGGTGCGTATCGATTCGGCCAGTTCGCCCAGCGCGCCCTCGTCCATGCGCGAGCGCGGCTGGTAGCGGCCGGCCTGCATGCTGGACACCGGCAGCGTATTGGGCGGACCTTCCTTCGCTTCGGGCTGGGCCGTGGACTTGGTGCCCAGCGTGCTGACCGCCGGCATGTCGGCGCCCAGCAGCGCGTCCAGTCCGCGTCCGAGTCCTTTGGGTTTCTTCACACCCTTAGATCCTGCTTTCATTTCCATGATGTGCTTCCCCAAAGCTATAGCGTCTTCATACGCTCTATCATTTCCGCCCCGAAGGCCACGTAGGCCTGCGCCCCCTTGGACGCGGGGTCGAACACCACGCCCGGCAGGCCATAGCTGGGCGCCTCGGCCAGCCTGACGTTGCGCGGGATGATGCTGTTGAATACCTTGTCGCCGAAATGGCTCTCGAGCTGTGCCGAGACCTGCTGCTGCAAGGTCACGCGCGGATCGAACATCACGCGCAGGAGGCCGATCACGCGCAGGTCGGGATTCAGGTTGGCGTGGACCCGTTTGATGGTGTTGACGAGATCCGACAGCCCTTCCAGCGCGAAGTACTCGCACTGCATGGGAATGATCACGCCATGCGCGGCGGCCAGGCCGTTGAGCGTCAGCAGCGACAAGGTGGGCGGGCAGTCGATCAGCACGAAGTCATAGCGGTCGGCCACGGCGGCGATGGCATGCTTGAGCTGCCGCTCGCGCTCT
This sequence comes from Pigmentiphaga sp. H8, assembly GCF_003854895.1. Classification (NCBI taxonomy): domain Bacteria; kingdom Pseudomonadati; phylum Pseudomonadota; class Betaproteobacteria; order Burkholderiales; family Alcaligenaceae; genus Pigmentiphaga; species Pigmentiphaga sp. H8. Next base: position 5,868,202 of record NZ_CP033966.1, read on the forward strand.
TCGAGCTCCACCAGGTCGATCTCGGCGCCCGCCAGTTCGCGGTTGGAGGGCAGGACGTCATAGCCGCTCTCGGATGCCTTCGCGGCCTCGGCGATGCTGGCTTCGCCGATCAGGACCTCGTAGAGCGTGGCCTGCAGCTCGCGCTTGTCGATGCCGCTGCCCATGGTGGCGTTGCCCTGCGGATCGAGATCGACCAGCAGCACGCGCTGCTTCTGGGCCACGAGGGCCGCCGCCAGATTGACCGCGGTGGTGGTCTTGCCGACACCGCCCTTCTGGTTCGCGATGCAGAAGATGCGGGCGGTGCGCTTGGCGGCCAGCGGCTCGGCGCCGCTGATCGCCTCCAGCTCGCCGGCTTCTTCTCCGGACGGTGCCGCCTCGTTGACCATGCTGGAATTGGAAGACATCGAATACAACCTGATTATTGGGTGAATCTGACGCGCCGATGGCCGGCGCCGCGTTCTGCTAACCCTCGTTTGCCCCGCCCTCGATGCGGTCCATCCAGACCAGGCAGCGGCGGGCGGACAATCTTGGCACATAAAGCGTCGTAACGCCTTCCACCTGCCATGCGCCCTGGTCCTTCAGCGCCTGCATCTCGTCTTCCGGCGGATGGCCCTTCATGGCGGCCAGCCGCCCTCCGGGCTTGACGTGGCGTCCGGCCAGCGCGGCAAAATCGTGCAGCGAGGCGAACGCGCGCGAGACGACGATGTCGCACTCGGCGGGTTCGAGCTCCTCGACCCGCGCGTGCGTCGCGTCCAGGTTGGACAGCCGCAGCACCCCGGCCACGTGCTTGATGAACGCGGTCTTCTTTTCCACCGCGTCCACGCAGCGCACCTGCCATTCCGGCCGGCAAATGGCCAGGACCACGCCGGGCAGTCCTCCGCCCGAACCCACGTCCAGGATGCTGGCCGGCTGGCCGGCAAGGCGCTGGGCCAGTTCCGGCACCACCGACAGGCTATCCGTTATGTGATGCAAAAGCATCTGCTCAGGCTCGCGTATGGCCGTGAGGTTGTAGGTGCGGTTCCAGCGCAGCATCTGCGCCAGATAATTCAGCAGCAGATCGATACGCGCATGATCGAGCGGCAGGCGCAACACCGCGCAGTCCGACTCGAGCTGGGCGGCGAATACCGCGCCATTGAAAGGTTCCTGCATCGGGATCGGTTTCCGGGACATGTTCATGGGACGACCCTCCGGCGGCCGGGAGCTCCCCTTGCCGGGGAAGCGGACACGCTTCCCCGCAAGCCGCGCATCGATACCGACGAGCCTCCTGTCTCGTCGTGGCGCGGCTTTTCTCCCAGGAGAAGGCGTGTGGTTGTCGAGCGGCCGTGGGACACGCTCATGCCGCCCGGTTCGCGTCGGCGGCGGAATCGGCATTCAGCTTTCCGTATTGGCGGCGCTTCAGGTGTATCAGCAGGAGCGAGATGGCGGCAGGCGTGATGCCCGAGATGCGGGCGGCCTGGCCGATGGTTTGCGGCCGATGAGTCTTGAGCTTCTGGCGGACTTCGAAGGACAGGCTGCGCACCGAGTCATAGTCGATGTCTTCGGGTATGCGCTGGTTCTCGTGCCCGGCCTGCTTGTCGATCTCGTTCTGCTGGCGCGCGATGTAGCCCGCATACTTGACCTGGATCTCGACCTGTTCGGCAACGATCTGGTCGGTTACGCCCGGCCCCGCCAGCAATTCCTCGTCCGCATTCTTAGCTTGCATAAGTGCATCATAGGAAACGTTCGGGCGCTTGAGCAAGTCGAATAGTGTGTACTCACGCTCGATCGCCTTGCCCAGCAGCGGCTCGGCAGCGTGGGCCGGGAAAGTCCGGGGATTGATCCACGTGGACCGCAGGCGCTCGACCTCGCTCGCCACGGCATCCCGCTTGCGGTTGAAGGCATCCCAGCGCGCGTCGTCCACCAGCCCGAGCTGGCGGCCGGTTTCCGTCAGGCGCCAGTCGGCATTGTCCTCGCGCAGGCTCAGGCGATACTCGGCCCGCGACGTGAACATGCGATAGGGCTCGGTCACGCCGCGCGTGACCAGGTCGTCGGCCAACACGCCCAGATAGGCCTGGTCGCGGCGCGGCACCCAGGCTTCCTCGCCCTTCACCTTCAGGGCGGCGTTGATGCCGGCCAGCAGTCCCTGCGCAGCCGCTTCTTCGTAGCCCGTCGTGCCATTGATCTGTCCGGCGAAGAACAGTCCGGAAATGGCGCGGGTCTCGAGCGACGTTTTCAGTCCACGTGGATCGAAATAGTCATATTCGATGGCGTAGCCGGGCCGCAGGATATGGGCATTTTCCAGCCCGGGCAGCGAATGGATCAGGTCGAGCTGCACATCGAAGGGCAGGCTGGTCGATACCCCGTTGGGGTAGAACTCGTGGGTCGTCAGCCCTTCCGGTTCCAGGAAAACCTGATGGGATGTCTTGTCCGCAAAACGGTGGATCTTGTCTTCGATGGACGGGCAGTAGCGCGGCCCCACCCCTTCGATGACGCCGGTGTACATGGGCGAACGGTCCAGGCCGCCACGGATGATCTCGTGCGTCCGCGCATTCGTGTGCGTGATCCAGCACGGCAGTTGGCGCGGATGCATGGCGACATCGCCCAGGTAGGAAAACACCGGTACCGGATCCAGGTCGCCGGGCTGTTCTTCCAGCACACTGAAGTCGATAGAGCGCCCGTCGATACGGGGCGGCGTCCCGGTTTTCAGGCGTCCCTGGCCCAGCTTGAGTTCCTGCAGGCGCTTGCCCAGCGAGATCGCGGGCGGATCGCCGGCCCGGCCCGCCGAGTAGTTCTGCAGTCCCACGTGAACCAGTCCGTTCAGGAAAGTGCCTGCGGTCAATACCACCGCCCGCGCGCGGAAGCGCAGGCCGATCTGGGTGACCGCGCCGACTACCTTGTCCCCTTCCAGCATCAGGTCGTCCACCGCTTGCTGGAACAGCCAGAGGTTGGGCTGGTTTTCCAGTCGATGACGAATAGCCTTGCGATAGAGCACCCGGTCTGCCTGGGCTCGGGTAGCCCGCACCGCAGGCCCTTTGGATGCGTTCAGGATGCGGAACTGGATCCCTGCTTCGTCCGTGGCTAGGGCCATGGCCCCGCCCAGTGCGTCGACTTCCTTCACCAGATGGCCCTTGCCGATCCCGCCTATGGAGGGATTGCAGGACATCTGCCCCAGGGTCTCGATGTTATGCGTGAGCAGCAGCGTCTTGCAGCCAGCGCGCGCTGCCGCCAATGCAGCCTCGGTACCAGCGTGGCCGCCGCCTACAACAATGACATCAAATTCGGTTGGATACAGCATGGTGGGATCCGCAAAAGGCCAGGTTTCACCTGGCGACCTGGCAGCCTTCGTGGCCAGGGAGAGATATCCGGGTCTGGTGAGAAAACGCCACGGTAACTTGGGATTATAGGATTCTCGCCCTGTCAGCGCGAGCATTACCCTGGACAAGCTGCTCCATAGTGTTTCACGTGGAACACTGGGGTGCCTGCTTGAGCTATTCAGGATGCGTGTGTCAGCGCTACGTGGCAGTGGATAGGGTGGGTACGTGATCGCCGTACCCGCTAACACCAGGAATAGGCGTCGGGAGATGCGGATGAGCCCTCGCCAAGGTCTCGACCAAATTTCCTCTACGATCAAGGCGTGCCGATGTTTCACGTGAAACATCGACGCGCTGGGGCCACTCTTCTTTCACCCGAAAGAGCCCGGGAAATTCGAGTTCTCTACGCTTCAGCCACTTGGGAACACTTGTCGGGTGAACAGCCATAAGCCAGCTTGGGGGTGAAGGCAGCGGCCCTGTCGCTGGCATCAGCCCGACCACGGCACACAAGTGGCAAGACCACTTACCAAGCAAGGGGGACATCGAGTTGGTCGATCGCAGTTCCCGCTCCATCCGGTAGTTCCGGTCATGCGCTACCGATGAGAAACAGCTCTCGGCCATTGCGTTTCTGAAAGCTGCGGTGGTCCCACTACTCAACATCTAGCCACTCAGGGCGTTCACTCCGGGAAAGTCGGCCGCAATACTCCACGTGAAATTTTTTCGCTCACGTTTCCCGGCTGGCCTCCCCTTCGGCAATGTCCATCTCTTCACGCATGGCCCGCGCGGTCAGTACCTCCAGCATTTCAAACAAGCCGGTGATCCGTTCTGGCGAATAGCCATCCAACAGCCGCTCATTGCGCTGCCGGGACAACTGCCGCAGGGTGACGGCGGTCTCCATGCCCAGGGGGCTCAGCCTTAGGTCGGCTCGCCGGCTATCCCGTGCCGAGGTCCCTCTTTCGACCAATCCATTTCTGGTCAAGACACCGATCGCCCGGCTGATCTGCGCCGCATCGACCATGGCCAGGGAAGCCAACTTGCGTATCGAGACTGGCTGGAAATCGGCAAGCAACCTGACGACTTGCCACTCTGTCTGAGAAAACCCGAACTGCATCCGGGCCTGCAATTGGGAAGCGCGTGCCAGCGCCTTGCCAAGCGCAGCCACCCTGGGAGCCAGCAAACCCTCCTGGCCGCGTACGTCCAACGCTTCGAAGGAGCCGGCGGGTTCCTTTCCAGGCAGGGGATTGCTTATCATGGGTGGCAACTCGTTCGAGGTTTTCATGGGGAAGATGAGGCGTCATTATCCTCGCCCTGTCTGCATTCGCACAATTCCATGACAAACCGTGCTATTTTCTTCGAGCTAGAAGAAAATGCAAGATTCAGTCATGAATCTTAATAAGGCGCGGGACTCCCCATGTTCACTCCGCGGAATCAGGGAAACAGGACCGTATCCAAAACGTTGATGTAGCCGTTGTCCACTTCGACGTCGGGCTCCAGCACTTCGGCATCCGATAGCAACAGCCGGCGGTTCTTGCGATGGACCGTCAGCGTCTTGCCGCCCTCGGTCCTGATCTGCGTTCCTTCCTTGGCATCCTTCAGGCTGACCTTGCCCGCCACCATGTGCAGCTTCACCACCTGCACCAGCGTGTCCTTGTTCCGCAATGCCTCGCGCTGGGCCGAGGGCAGTTTGGCGAAGGCTTCGTCGGACGGCGCGAACACGGTATAGGGCTGGCCTTTCAGCGTCTGCTCCATACCCGCCTCGCGTACCGCGTTGACCCATGAACTGAACATTCCGGCCGTCTGGGCCGTGTCGATGATATTGCGCGCCTGGACACCGGCGGGGCTCATCAGGCCCAATGCCAATGCCGTGGCGATCGATCCGAGTATGTATCTGACATGCATGCGCTTCTCCCGAGCGACAAGTTTCTCCTTGGGACATGACCGGCTTGCGGCCGTCTTCCATGGTCGCTCGCCACGCTGTAACCAGGGTCATCGCTTGGCAAGGGGGCGCAACAGGGAACGGCATCCCGCCCCTACGGCGTCCCTTCCAGGGCCGCCGGAACGTCTTTCTTCAATTGATCCAGCACGGCCCTGATCCTGGACGCGGTGGGTCGATGGGCATGGACCAGTGCATGGATGGGAAAAGGCGGCACGGTGTATTCGGGAAGCAGCTGCACCAGGCTTCCCTTCCGTAGCGCGTCGATGCAGGCGGGTTGTTGCACCACGCCTATTCCACAGCCGGACTGAATCAGCTCGTACATGGGCCGCCAATGGCTGGTGGTGCACGAGGTTTGTATCCGCGCCTGCCGCACGCCTTTTTCCGGATGGCTGAGCGGGACGCGGTCATTGGCGAAGATTCCGTTGACCCGGATGAACGGGTGGCGGACGAGGTCGTCCGGGGTTTCGATCGAACCGTGCCGTTCGATGAACGAAGGGGCGGCAACCAGCACCCGTCCGATCTGGCCCAGCGGATGGGCGACGAAACTGCCTTCGGCCAGGGAGCCGACGCGCAGCGAAATATCGACGCCTTCCGTCACGGGATCGACCACGGCGTCGTTCAGGATCACGTCCAGGTGCAGCTTGGGATAGGCAATCCGGATGCGAAGCAATATCGCGGGCAGAACGATCTCGCCGAAGCACTGGGCGGAAGCTATGCGGACGCTGCCGCGGATGTCCTCTTGCTCGCCCTGCCGGACGACGGCTACGGCTGCGTCGGCGGCCGCCAGGAGGGTCTTGCAGTGATTGTAGAAGGTCTTCCCTTCCTCGGTGCAGACCAGCCCGTTCGCATCGCGGCTGAGCAGGCGGACCTGGAGGAATTCCTCCAGTTTCTCGATGCGCTCCCGGACCGAGGCATGGCCCAGGTCGAGTTCACGGGCAACGGCGGAGATGCTTCCAAGTTCGACGACCTGGGTATAGATGCGTGCTGCGGACAGAAGATCCATGGCGTTCGAATCTTGCCTTCCAATAACGGAAGAAACGTAGCAGTTATTATATTTTGGCGAATTTTGCCGACAGGATAAAAAAACCCCGACGCCCAGGGCGGGCATCGGGGCCGTGCATCGCGAGCCGGAGCGGTACTCCGCCCGGCTTGCGAGCGAGGCTCAGCCTTGCAGGCGCTTGGACAGGCGCTGCTTGACCTCCACCAGTTCGTTCGGCAGGCCCTGCTTGAGCAGGTCGAACAGTTCGTCGTGCAGGCGCAGCTCTTCCTTCCAGGCTTGCGTGTCGATCGCGGTGATGCGATCGAACTGCTCACGGGTGAAGTTCAGGCCTTCCCAGCTCAGGTCCTCGTAGGAAGGCGTGACGCCGAAGACGTGGTCCACGCCCTGGGCCTTGCCATCGATGCGTTCGAGCATCCACTTCAGCACGCGCATGTTTTCGCCGAAGCCGGGCCAGACGAATTTGCCGTTCTCGTCCGTACGGAACCAGTTCACGCAGAAGATGGCGGGCAGGCGCACGCCGGCCGACTCGAGCTTGGCGCCCAGTTGCAGCCAGTGGCTGAAATAGTCGCTCATGTTGTAGCCGCAGAACGGCAGCATGGCGAAGGGATCGCGGCGCACCACACCCTGCTTGCCGGTGGCCGCGGCGGTGGTTTCCGAACCCATGGTGGCGGCCATGTAGACGCCCTCGACCCAGTTGCGGGCCTCGGTCACCAGCGGCACCGTGGTGGAGCGGCGGCCGCCGAACACGAAGGCGTCGATGGTCACGCCCGCGGGGTTGTCCCACTCGGCGTCGATGGCCGGGTTCTGGTCGGCGGCGACGGTGAAGCGGGCATTCGGATGCGCCGCCTTGCGGCCCGTGGTCTTGCCGATTTCCGGCGTCCAGTCCTTGCCCTGCCAGTCGATGCAGTGGGCGGGCGGCTCGCTCATGCCTTCCCACCAGACGTCGCCGTCGTCGGTCAGCGCGACGTTGGTGAAGATGACGTTCTCGCGCAGCGTCGCCATGCAGTTGAAGTTGGTCTTCTCGTTGGTGCCGGGCGCGACGCCGAAATAGCCGGCCTCGGGGTTGATGGCGCGCAGCTTGCCGTCGGGGCTGGGCTTGATCCAGGCGATATCGTCGCCGATGGTGGTGACCTTCCAGCCCGGCAGCGACGGGATCAGCATCGCGAAGTTGGTCTTGCCGCAGGCCGAGGGGAAGGCCGCGCCGACGTGCATCTTCTTGCCCTCGGGCGAGGTGACGCCCAGGATGAGCATGTGTTCGGCCAGCCAGCCCTGGTCGCGGCCCATCTTGGAAGCGATGCGCAGCGCCAGGCACTTCTTGCCCAGCAGCGCGTTGCCGCCATAACCCGAACCGAAGGACCAGATCTCGCGGGTCTCGGGATAGTGGACGATGTACTTGGTGTCGTTGCAGGGCCAGATGACGTCGGCCTCGCCCTGGGCAAGCGGCTTGCCCACGGTGTGGACGCAGGGAACGAACACGCCGTCGGCGCCCAGCACGTCATAGACCTTGCGGCCCATGCGGGTCATGATGCGCATGTTGGCCACGACGTAGGGCGAGTCGGACAGCTCGACGCCGATCTGCGCGATGGGCGAGCCCAGCGGCCCCATCGAGAACGGAATCACATACATGGTGCGGCCGCGCATGGAACCGGCGAACAGCCCGTTCAGCGTGGTGCGCATTTCCGCCGGGTCCACCCAGTTGTTCGTGGGGCCCGCGTCTTCCTTGCGTTCGGAGCAGATGAAGGTGCGGTCCTCGACGCGCGCGACGTCGGACGGATCGGACCAGGCCAGATAGGAATTGGGACGCTTGGCGGGATTCAGGCGGCGCAACGTGCCGGCCTGGACCATCAGTTCGCACAGCCGGTCGTATTCTTCCTGCGAGCCATCGCACCACTCGATGCGATCGGGCTGCGCCAGCGCCGCGACTTCGGCCACCCAGGCCTTCAATCGTTCGTGACGTACCCAGTCGGGAGCGTCGACCGCCGAAAGTTGTTTGGGAACCGATGTTTTAGGCACGGCGTTCATTGGTGACATTCTCCTCGACGCTGGGGCGCCTGATCATGATGTAAATAATGAGCCGGGCATCGATTGGCCCGGCCGGACTTTAACTTAATATACCCCACCCCCTTTCCGCAAAAGTTTCCAGGAAGAAAGGGTCCGTTACCGTTGGCAGCTACCACTTACAAGACCAATTGGACTACCATCGACGCTGATTGAAGGAAAGCCCATGCGCATAACGATTCTGGACGACTATCAAGACGCGGTACGCAAGCTGGACTGCTTCAGTCTGCTCGATGGCCACGACGTCAAGGTCTACAACAACACGGTCAAGGGGCTGGGCCAATTGGCCGTCCGGCTGCGCGACACGGAAACGCTGGTACTGATCCGTGAGCGTACGCCCATCACCCGCGCCCTGCTGGATAAATTGCCTCAGCTGAAGCTGATTTCCCAGACGGGGCGCGTCGGGTCGCACATCGACGTGGAGGCCTGCACCGAGCGCGGGGTCGCCGTCGCTCAGGGGGTCGGCTCGCCTGTTGCGCCGGCAGAACTGACGTGGGCGCTCATTATGAGCGCGATGAGGCGAATTCCTCAATATGCGGCAAACCTCAAGCATGGGGCTTGGCAGCAATCCGGCATGAAAGCGTCGTCGATGCCGCCCAATTTCGGCTTGGGCCGGACCTTGCACGGGGGCCGATTGGGCCTGTTCGGCTACGGCAAGATCGGCAAGATCATCGCGGGCTACGGCAAGGCCTTCGGCATGAAGGTGACGGTCTGGGGCCGCGAATCCACCCTGGACCGGGCACGGGCCGACGGCCTGGAGACGGCGGCCAGCAAGGAGGCGCTGTTCGAAGGCAGCGACGTGCTGTGCATGCTGCTCAAGCTGAGCGAGGAAACCCGCGGCATCGTCACGCTGGCCGACCTGCAGCGCATGGGGCCCGAGGCGCTGTTCGTGAATACCTCGCGGGCGGAGCTGGTGGAGCCCGATGCCCTGGTCCTGGCGCTGAACCGGGGCCGGCCGGGGCTGGCGGCGGTCGACGTCTTCGAAAGCGAGCCCATCCTGCAAGGCCACCCGCTGCTGCGGATGGAGAACGTCATCTGCACGCCGCACATCGGCTTCGTGGAAAGCAACAGCTACAACCTTTATTTCAAGGTTGCATTCGAGAACATATTGGCGTGGGCGGCGGGGAAACCCGCTAATCTGGTCACCCCGTAGGGAAGCCCACCCCTGCCCGCTTGTGCGGGCCAGGGAAGCCCACCCCCTACCCGCTTACGCGGGCCCCCTCAAGGGGGCGATGCGGGTGGACCGGAAGGAAAGCCCACCCCCAAGCGGCCTTTGGCCGCTCCCCCTCAAGGGGACGATGCGGGTGGACCGGCGGAGCCGGATCCACCGCATCCTGGGTCTAGTACCCGTTTCTTGGGTTATGGCACCGGTGCTATCGCTGGCTGCCGGCGGTAGCACCCGTGTTTCAGTTCAAGATGCTTTCCCTAGACCCAGGAAACCGCGGATCTGGCTTCGCCAGTCCGCCGGTTTCGCCCCCTGGGGGGCGCCCGAAGGGCGTAGGGGGGTCAGTAGGTGGGGTCAAATACTTTAGAAAAAAACAAGCCCACCCCGCTGGGGAGCGGGATGGGGAAGCGGGGCGGCGTGCGCCGCCCCGCGCATGTGCGGCTATTTACAGCGGCTTGATGTCGGAAGCCTGGGGGCCCTTGGGGCCGTCCTTGACTTCGTACTCGACTTCCTGCCCTTCGGCCAGGCTGCGGTAGCCGCGGCCGACGATGGCGGAAAAGTGAGCGAACACATCCGGACCACCGGCGTCCGGCGTGATGAAGCCGAAACCTTTGTCCGCGTTAAACCATTTGACCTTGCCCTTCTGTGCCATGTTCGGCGTCCTCTAATCAATAAACAATGCAATGGAACCAAGAACGCCGACACGAACTGAAATGCGGTAATGGCGGACATCCGCAATGGCAGACGGGACTTGCGTGCTGCTTGAATTCAACTGCGAATCGCAGCATACCCGCGTGTACTTTGCGAATCAATAATATTTAGCAGGCGTATCGCAAATGCCATGTCCACGCCGCGCAACAGGCCCGGATCACCCTGCGCAGGGCGCTCGAAATCAGTCGCGCAACGCCGGAAAACGCATAAGCAAACCACGGTAGAGCGGCGGGGTGATCAGCAGCACGAAGGCCAGCCGGAACACCTGGAAAGCCGTTACCAGCGGCACCCCCAATTGCAGCACCTTGGCGGTGATGCACATCTCGGCAATACCGCCAGGCGCCAGCCCGAGGATCAGCGTGGGCAGCGCGATGCCGCTGGGACGCGCCAGGAGCAGGCTCAGGCCCACCGAAAGCATGATCACGACCAGGGTGTAGGCCAGGATCAATCCCATGAAGCGCGGGGCCGTCCGGAAGAAATCGGGGGTGTAGCGGTCGCCCAGCGACCAGCCTATGAGCAACTGCGCGGCGTTCAGCATGAAGGTGGGCATCGCCGACAAGGCCATGTCGTTGGACGTCAGCAGGATGGTGACGGCCATGGGCCCCAGCACCCAGGCATTGGGTATGCGCAGCCGCACGGCCAGCAGCGCGCCGCCGGCACCCAGCGCGAACATCGCCGCCAGGCCGGCGGGATCCACCGCCGTCATGGCGGGCGCGAAAAGCCCGCTGCCGTTCACGCCCGACATCCGGAAAGCCAGCGGCACCAGCACGACGACAAGCAGGATGCGCAGGCTGTGGGCCGAGGCGACCAGCGCCACCTTGCCGCCGTAGCGGTCGGACAGGTTGGCCATTTCCGCCGCGCCGCCTATGGTGGACGAAAAATAGGCGGTGCTGAATTCCACGCCGCCGGCGCGCTGGAGGAACCAGGCGCCGGCCAGCCCCGCGGCCACCGAGAAGATGGCCCCCAGCAGCAGCGGCAGCAGATTGCCCGCGATCTCGTCGACCACCATGGGCGTGAAATACAGCCCCAGGCCCACGCCTATCACCCACTGTCCCGCATAGCGCAGTTCGGTCCGGCTCCGGGACTGCACGCCGGCGATCTTGGTCGCCGCCGTGGCGATCAGCGCGCCCAGCATCCAGGGCAGCGGGGTATGGAGCGCGACCGCTATCAGCGAGCCGCAAAGCGCGATGGCGAAACCTAGCAGTAGACGGACGAACATGGGGAACGAAACAGGCGGGCGTGGCCGCCGGCGGACGCATGGAGGTAGACTGATTCGATGAAGACGAATGGTACATCCAAGGCCCAAGCAAGCTGATGATTAATTCCAAATTGCCGGACGTCGGCGTCACCATCTTTACCGTCATGAGCCGGCTGGCCACGGAAACCCGCGCCATCAACCTGGGCCAGGGCTTTCCCGATTTCGATCCCGATGCCGGCCTGCTGGCGCAGGTGGACGCCGCCATGGCCGCGGGCCACAACCAGTACGCCCCCATGCCGGGGATCCCGGCGCTGCGCGCCGCCATCGCGGCCAAGACGCAGGCGCTGTACGGCGCGGCCTACGATCCCGAGACGGAGATCACCGTGACCAGCGGTGCCACCCAGGCCCTGATGACCGCCATCCTGGCGGTGGCCGGCGCCGGCGACGAGGTCATCGTGCTGGAGCCCAACTACGACTCTTACGTGCCGGCCATACGCCTGGCGGGCGCCACGCCGGTGGCGGTACAGCTGCTTGCGCCCACGCCCGAGGCTCCCGGCTACCGGCCCGACTGGGACGCGGTACGGCGCGCCATCACGCCGCGCACCCGGGCCCTGCTGATCAATTTCCCGCACAATCCAACCGGCGCGGTGCTGGACGACGGCGACCTGGACGAGCTCGAACGCATCCTTGAACGCACGGGCGTGGTGCTGATCTCGGACGAGGTCTACGAGCACATCGTGTTCGACGGCCGCCGGCATGCGTCCATCGCGCGCCGGCCGGCGCTGGCGGCCCGCAGCTTCCTGATCTCGTCGTTCGGCAAGACTTTCCACACCACCGGCTGGAAGATCGGCTATTGCTGCGCACCCGCCGCCCTGTCCGTGGAATTCCGCAAGATCCACCAGTTCATGGTGTTCGCGGTCTCGACCCCCATGCAGTACGCGCTGGCCGCGTTCCTGCAGGATCCCCGCCACTACCTGGAACTGCCCGCCTTCTATCAGGCCAAGCGCGACCGCCTGGAAGCGGGTCTGAAGCAGACGCGCTTTCGCACCCTGCCCTGCCCGGGCACCTACTTCCTGCTGGCCGACTACAGCGCGATCTCGGATGCGCCAGAAAGCGAATTCGCGCGCTGGCTGACCACCGAGCACGGCGTGGCGGTCATACCCATCGCGGCTTTCCATACGGATCCGGACGCGCCGGCCTCGAACCGGCAATTGGTGCGCTTCTGCTTCGCCAAGAAGGACAGCACGCTGGACGCGGCGCTGGAGCGCCTGCAGCGGGTCTGAAAGCGGCATGCGGGCCCGATCGCCCGCATGCCTGCCGCCTGTGTCGCCTAGGCCGACGCGGCGGGTTCGGAAGCGCCCGCGCGACGCCGGGCCAGCACGCGCATCGTGACCGGCACGATCAGCACGGCCGCCGCGCACAGCCACAGGCCGATGCTGACCGGGCTTTCCCACAGGATGGCCGTGTCGCCGTTGGTGATGGACAGCGCCCGGCGCAGGTTCTGCTCCATCATGTTGCCCAGCACCAGCCCCAGGATGAGCGGCGCCATGGGCACCGACATCTTGCGCAGCAGATAGCCCACCACGCCCAGCGCCACCATCATCACGAGGTCGAAGGTGGTGGCGTGCACCGAGTACACGCCTATCGTGCTCACCGTCACGATGAACGGCACCAGCGCCCAGGTCGGCACCGACAGCATGCGCGCGAACACGCCCACCATGGGAATATTCATCGCCAGCAGCATGGCGTTGCCGATGAACAGCGACGCGATCAGGCCCCAGACGATCTCGGGGCGCTGCTCGAACAGCGCGGGCCCCGGCGTGATGTTGTAGAGCGCCAGCACGCCCATCATCACTGCGGTGGTACCCGATCCCGGTACGCCCAGCGTCAGCATGGGCACGAACGAACCCGTGGCCGACGCGTTGTTGGCCGCCTCGGGCGAGGCCAGGCCGCGGATGTCGCCCTTGCCGAAATGCGCGCCTTCCGGGTCGGACTGTTCGACCAGGCGCTTCTCGGTCGAATAGGCCATGGCCGAGGCCACGGTGGCGCCGGCGCCGGGCAGCACGCCCACCACGAAGCCGATCAACGCCCCTCGCACCGTGCCCCACCAGGTCATCGCCACTTCCCGCATGTTGAACAGGGTGCGTCCTGTCGGCTTGACCACCGCGTTGCCCGTGACCGACTGTTCCAGCAGCAGCAGCATCTCGCTGACGGAGAACAGGCCGATCACCACCACCACGAACTGGATGCCGTCGCTCAGGTGCAGCGAATCGAAGGTGTAGCGGTAGATGCCGGAGTTCTCGTCTATGCCCACGGTGGACAAGGCCAGGCCCACGGCGGCGGCCAGCAGCGCCTTGACGGGCTGCTCGCCCATCAGCCCGGCCAGGCAGCAGAAGGCGAACACCATCAGCGCGAAGTACTCCGCCGGTCCAAAGGCCAGCGCCCATCGGGCCAGCAGGGGCGCGGCGATGGCGATGCCGACGGTGGCCACGGCCGAGCCCACGAAGGAACTCCAGGCCGAGATCGACAAGGCTACGCCGGCCTTGCCCTGGCGGGCCATGGGGTAGCCGTCCAGTGCCGTCATGATGGCCGAGGCTTCGCCCGGCACGTTGATCAGGATGGAACTGATGCGCCCGCCGTATTCGCAGCCGATGTAGACCGCGGCCAGCAGGATGAGCGAGCTTTCCGGCGGCAGCTGCATCGCGAAGGCCAGCGGCATCAGGATGGCCACGCCGTTGATGGGCCCGAGGCCGGGCAGTACGCCCACGATGGTGCCGATGAAGGAGCCGATGGCCGCGATCAACAGGTTGAGCGGCGTCAGCGCGACCGAGAAACCGGTGGCCAGATGGCCGAAGATATCGTTCACAGCAGGCCTCCCAGCAGGCCGGTGGGCAGCACCACGTCCAGCACCTTATCGAACAGCAGGAACACGGCCACGCCCAGGGCCAGCCCGGTGATGCCCGTCTTGAGCCACGATCCGCCGAACGCGCGGCCCACCGGCAGGCTCATCAGGAAGGTAGCCAGGACAATGCCCAGCCACTGGAACAGGAAGGCGTAGGCGGCCAGCGCCACTGACACGGCGACGACGCGTCCCTTGACGCCCGCCGCCACGGACTCGACCGGATTACCGCCCCTTGCGGCCAGCCAGAGGCCGCACAGGCCGATGACCAGCGACAGCAGCATGGGAAAGGCGCGCGGGCCCACCGGCTCGTAGGCGAAAGGCGCCTCGAGCCCGTAGCCCTGCCACACCATCACGGCGGCGAAAACCAGCGCCGCCGTTCCCAGCAGCCGGTCGTTCAACACGACACGGCCGCCGCTCATTTACGCACCAGTCCGAACTCGTCGGCCAGCTTGCGGTACTCGGCAACCTGCTGCTTGATGTAGCCGTCCAGCTCCTTGCCGGTCTTGTTGAACGGGAACAGGCCGCGTTGTTCGCGCAACTTCGCGAATTCGGGCGTGGCCATCATCTTGTCGAAGGTACCCACCCACCACTGATAGTCGGCATCCGCGACCTTCGGTCCCACGTAGAAACCACGGATGATGGGCCACTGGATGTCGAAGCCCTGCTCCTTGGCGGTGGGCACGTCGGCCAGCCGGCCCGGCAGGCGCTGGTCGGCGAACACGGCCAGGATGCGGATGGGCACGCCGGCGTCCAGCACGGACGCGACCTCGCCGGCATCGCCCGAATACACCTGCACATGGCCGCCCTGCAAGGCCGTCAGGGTCTCGCCGCCGCCCTCGAAGGCGACGAAGCGCATGGTCTTGTAGTCGATGCCGGCGGCACGCGCGGTCAGCGCCGCCTTCATCCAGTCCTGGCTGCCGATGGTGCCGCCGGCGCCGAACACCACCTTGGTGGGATCGGCCTTGATGGCGGCCATCAGGCTTTTGAGATCCTTCCAGGGGGCGTCCTTGCGCACCACGACCGCGCCGTAGTCGGTGCCGATGCCCGATACCCAGCGCACGTCGGATTCGGTGTAGCGGCCGAACTTGCCCTGGGCGATGTTCAGCAGCGAACCACCCGAGAAGGCCACGATGGTGCCGGCCTCGGCCGGACGCTGGGCGATGATGGTGTTGTAGGCCACGGCGCCGATGCCGCCGGGCATGTACACCGATCGCATCGGAGCGCTCAGGTACTTGCCTTCCTGCAGGCCGCTCTGGGCGATCTTGCAGGTCAGGTCGAAACCGCCGCCGGGCTTGGCGGGGGCGATGCACTCGGGCCGTTCGGGCGCGGCGGCCGCCGGTTGCGCGGCCAGTCCCGCGAAGGCCATGGCCGCGGCACACGCCGCCGCCCGCAGTCGGACTGTGGGTTTCATCAGTCACCTCCTTGTCGTTGTTGTCGATGTCGCGGCTGTCAGGCCGCACCGAGGCGACTGTACGAACACGGGGCTTTCAACCGGCTTTCAATTTCCCGTGTTTTCGTGCTGCGAAGCAACATTCAAGACCTGGGGAAAACCAGGGACGCGCGCAGGCCCGGGCCCGGTTCCCGGTTTTCCAGCACCAGTCTGCCCTTGTGCAGGCCCGCGATCCGCTGCGCGATGGCCAGTCCCAGGCCGGCGCCCGGCTTGCCCTTGCCGGACTCGCCGCGGCGAAACCGCACGCCGGCCCGCTCGATGTCGGATACCGGCATGCCCGGCCCGCTGTCCTCCACCCGCAGCACGAGTTGCCCGGGCTCGCGCAGCAGCGTCAGCGTCACCATGCCTTCCTCGGGGCTGTAGCGAATGGCATTGTCCAGCAGGTTGAGCACGGCTTCGCGCAGCAGCACGGGCAACCCCGGCATCCACAAGGCTTCCTCGGGTGCCTCGATGCCGTAGTCCAGCTGCTTGGCACGCGCGGCCGGCAACAGGCTGCGGACACACTCCCCGGCCAGCTCGGCCAGGTCCGTCGGCACGAAAGGCAGGCCCCCCTCGGCCAGCGAGGCATCATGGACGCGGGCCAGCGCCAGCATCTGGTTGGCCATCCGTATGGACCGGTCCACCCCGGCATGCATGGCCTGCAAGACCTGCCGGACCGCCTGCGGATCGTTCTCGCGCAGCGCGAAATCCACCTGGGTCTTGAGCACGGTCAACGGCGTGCGCAACTGATGGGAAGCATCGTCCAGGAATTGGCGCTGCGCGCGAGCCTGGGCATCGTGCCGCGCGATATGCCGGTTGATGGCGGACACCAGCGGCTGGACCTCGGCCGGCACCTGGCTGTCGTCGACGGGCCTCAGGTCGTCGGGATCGCGCGCGTCGATTTCCTCGCTCAAACGCACCAGCGGGCGCAACGCGATGATCACCCCGCCTGTCAGCAGGATCGCGCTCAACAGGATCTGCAGCGTATCGCGCTCGATCGCGCGCATCAGCACGGCCCGGGTGAAGGCTGCCCGCGATTCGATGCTTTCCGCGACCTGGATGACCACCCGCTGGCGGTCTTTCGCGCCATACAACGGCGGATCGAGCCGGCGCGCGAGCACGCCCACGCGCACGGGTTCGCCGAAATACTCGGCATTGAAGAATTCCGCCTGGCCCGACACCAGCGCATGCGCCGGCATGGGAAGCGAGGGATTGCCGATCTCGGTCAGGTTGTCCTCGGTGGACACCCTGAAATACACGTTGCCGCTGGCGGTCAATTCGAAGAATTGCAGCAGCCTATAGGGCAGTTCCACTGCCAACCCGCCGCTTTCCGTCGATATGTTCAGGTCTATGGCCCGCAGCGCGCCTGCCAGCGAACGGTCGTAGGCGGCATTGGTCAGGTCGTCCAGCAGCCTGACCGACAGCCACAGGCCACCGCCGGCCACCACGGCCAGGACGGGAAGCAGCCACCACAGCAGGGTGGTCTTCAGGCTGCGGCGCCGTGGCCGGGCCGGCAAGAGGGGGGTTCCGGACGAGGAAGCCGTCACGCGGGTTCCAGGCTGTATCCCAGCCCGCGCAGGGTCACGATACGGACGCCGGTGTCGCCCAGGCGCTTGCGCAGCCGGTGGACGATTACCTCGATGGCGTCCAGCCCGACGTCGCGGTCATCGTCGAATACCCGGTCCAGGATCTGCTGCTTGGTCATGGGTTCGCCGCTACGCTGGATCAGGGCCCGCAAAACCGCGTGTTCCCGGGGCGACAGGGCCAGGGGCTGGTTGTCCAGCAGGAATTTCTGGGCCGCCAGGTCGAAAACCAGCGATCCGCAGGCCAGGCGTGGATGTTCCCTGCCCCGGCTGCGCCGTATCAGCGCCAGCAGCCGGGCTTCCAGCTCGGCCACGTTGAAGGGCTTGGGAAGGAAATCGTCCGCGCCTTCGTGCAGGGTGGTCACGCGTTCCGTCAGGGAATCGCGCGCGGTCAATATCAGGACCGGCGTGCGGTCGTCGCGGGCGCGCAGCCTGGCCAGCAGCGTGCGGCCATCCAGTCCGGGCAGTCCCAGGTCCAGGACGACGGCATCGAAGTCCTCGACCTGCAGGCGCTTTTCGGCAACCACCCCGTCGTCGGCCCATTCCACGACGAAGCCGGCATGCCTGGCCAGCGTGCCTGACAGCCACCGGGCCAGTTCGGGTTCGTCTTCGACCAGCAGGATGCGCATGGCGGATCGCGTGCTCCGTACTTACTTATAGGGATGGGACGCCTGGATGCTAGGTGTTCGACCCGGCGGGGTCAACCGGCGTCCGCGTAGCGGCGCCCCGGGCCGCTTGCGGCCCTCGTGGCAATAGGAAGAAAAGATGTTTGAGCTTTATCCCAAAACTATCTATCCAATTCGTAGTAGTTAATAGGAGCCTGTGGATAACTTTGACCGTTCAAAAAATCCTTTTCGATTCAACGGTTTGCCTAATTTTTGAGCATGTGGATAACCTTGTCCACATGGTGTACCCGGAAATTGGACAAGTTTTTCGGCCGAAGACGAAAGCGAAGTTATCCACAAAGGCTCAACATCGTGTGCACACCCCTGCTTCCTAGAGGTTATCCACAGGCCCTGGAGGCTCGCATCGGGTATTCTGGTCGCCTGCCTGGAGCCGTTCATGGATGTATTCGCTTCTTCCTCCGCCCTGGCCGCGTTCGTGGGCCGGCACGAACGCCTGTTCGTGCTGACCGGTGCCGGGTGCAGCACGGACTCGGGCATCCCGGACTATCGCGACGCCGATGGCCAGTGGAAACGTACGCCGCCCATCGACTTCCAGGTCTTCATGCGCGACGATCCGGCCCGGGCGCGCTACTGGGCGCGCAGCATGATCGGGTGGCGCCGCTTCGGGAAGGCCGGGCCCAACGACACTCATCGCGCGCTGGCGCGGTTGGAGGCCAGCGGGAGAATGCGGCTCCTGGTCACCCAGAACGTCGATGGCCTGCACCAGGCGGCGGGCAGCCGCGCGGTAGTGGACCTGCATGGCCGGCTGGACCAGGTCCGCTGCATGCATTGCGTGCACCGCGAACCGCGCGCCGTGTTCCAGCAGAGGCTGGAGGCCATGAACCCGGCCTGGATCGCGCTGGACGCGGCCGATGCGCCGGATGGCGACGCGGACCTGGAGGCGGTGGATTTCTCCCGTTTCGCCGTGCCGCCCTGTCCCGCCTGCGGCGGGATCCTGAAGCCGGACGTCGTCTTCTTTGGCGAACAGGTGCCCGCGCCGCGCGTGGTGACGGTACTGCGCGCGCTGGACGAGGCCGATGCCATCCTGGTGGTGGGCTCGTCGCTGATGGTGCATTCCGGCTATCGCTACGTGCGCGCGGGCGCGCAGGCCGGCCTGCCGGTCGCGGCGGTCAACCTGGGGCGCACGCGCGCCGACGAGTTGCTGACCCTGAAGGTGGAGCAGTCCTGTGCCGAGACGCTGGCCTTCATGCTGGCGGACCGCGCGGCGGCATGAGGCCATGAAAAGTTGTGCCGTGGACCGCTGGCGCCTTGCTAGTCCGGCAAGGGGAAACCCGGCGCCATCGACTCGCGCAGGTATTCCACGAAGCATTGCACCGCGCGCGGCACGCGTGGCGCCCAGGGGCGCAGCGCATACAGCTGGTTGCCGAAGAAACCCTGTACGCGCCAGTCCGGCAATACCGGCCTGAGCCGGCGCATGGCGGGCGCCGCGCTGAAATCGGGCAGGAGGCCGATGCCCAGTCCGTCCAGCACCGCGTCGCGCAGGACCTCGCTGTTGTTGGCCTTCAAGGGGCCTTGCACGGGCACCGACAGCGTGTCGGCCTGCGCGTTGCCGGCCGGAACGAAGGTCCAGGTGTCGGCGCCCGGTCCCAGGTACAGCACGCAGTCGTGGTCGGCCAGGTCGCGCGGATGCCGGGGCGTGCCGCGCCGGCGCAGGTAGGCGGGGCTGGCCACCAGCAGCGAACGGGTCTCGCACAGGGGCCAGGCGACATAGCTTTCGGGCGCGGCCGCCGTGTGGCGGATGGCCAGGTCGTAGCCTTCCTGCGCCAGGTTGACGAAGCGGTCGGTCAGGTCCAGGTGGATGCGCACGTCGGGATAGCCGCGGAAGAACGCCGCCAGCCGTGGCGAGATGTGCTGCCTGCCCAGGGCCACGGGGGCGGTGACGCGCACTGTGCCGCGCGGCGTGCCCGACAGGTCCTTCACCGCGGTGAAGCCGGCGTCGATGCGCTCGAACGCCGGCGCGGCGTCGGCCACCAGTTCCCGGCCGGCATCGGTCAGCACCACCGAACGCGTCGTGCGCTGGACCAGCGGCACGCCGGCCGCGCGCTCCAGCGCGACGATGCGCATGCTGACCGAGGCCTTGGACAGGCCCAGGCGGCGCGCCGCCTGGGTGAAGCTGCGGGTCTCGGCCAACACTGTCAGCAGGTGGATGTCGGCCACCCACGGCCCGATGATGTCGGCAGCCATTTTTTTCCGCTCGGATTGTTCAAGATATTGAACACTTTAATCGGCTTCGGCCAGCTTATCCAATCGGCGGCGCGGGCCTAGACTGGGATCCTCGATTTCTTCTTCTCAGGATGACCGCCATGTCCGCTTCCATCGTCCACTGGGTCGACGGCCGCAAGATGCCCGCGCAGGGATCGCGCGTCGCCGACGTCTTCAACCCCGCCACCGGCGCCGTCTCCGGCCAGGTGGCGCTGGCCACCGCCGCCGACGTCGATGCCGCCGTCGCCAGCGCCCGCCGCGCCTTCCCCGCCTGGGCCGACGTGCCGCCCATCCGCCGGGCGCGCGTGATGTTCCGCTTCCTGGAGCTGCTGAACCGCCACAAGGACGAGCTGGCCCGCGCGATCACCGCCGAGCACGGCAAGGTGTTCACCGATGCGCAGGGCGAAGTCGCGCGCGGCATCGACATCGTCGAATTCGCCTGCGGCATTCCGCAGCTGCTCAAGACGCAGTTCACCGACCAGGTTTCCACCGGCATGGACAACTGGACACTGCGCCAGCCGCTGGGCGTGGTGGCCGGCGTCACGCCGTTCAACTTCCCGGTGATGGTGCCGATGTGGATGTTCCCCGTGGCCATCGCCGCCGGCAACAGTTTCGTGCTCAAGCCCAGTCCCATCGATCCGACGCCTTCGCTGATCATGGCCGAGCTGCTCAAGGAAGCCGGCCTGCCCGACGGCGTGTTCAACGTCGTGCAGGGCGACAAGGAAGCGGTGGACGCGCTGCTGGCCCACCCCGACGTGGCCGCGGTGTCCTTCGTCGGCTCCACGCCCATCGCGCAAAGCATCTACGAGACCGGCGCGCGCAACGGCAAGCGCGTGCAGGCGCTGGGCGGCGCGAAGAACCACATGGTGGTCATGCCCGACGCCGACCTGGACGTGGCCGTGGACGCGCTGGTGGGCGCGGGCTACGGCTCGGCCGGCGAACGCTGCATGGCCATTTCGGTGGCGGTGCTGGTGGGCGACGTGGCGGACCGCATCGTGCCGCGCCTGATCGAGCGCACCCATGCGCTGAAGGTCAAGAACGGCATGGAGCTGGATGCCGAGATGGGCCCCATCGTGCATGCCGGCGCGCATCGCCGCATCAGCGACTACATCGGCGTGGGCGTGGAAGAAGGCGCGCAACTGCTGGTGGACGGACGCCGCTTCGACGCGGCCTCGGCCGGCGCGGGCTGCGAACGCGGGTTCTGGATGGGCGGCACGCTGTTCGACCACGTCAAGCCCGGCATGCGCATCTATCGCGAGGAAATCTTCGGCCCCGTGCTGTCCTGCGTGCGCGTGCCCGACTTCGCCTCGGCGGTCGAGCTGATCAACGCCCATGAATTCGGCAACGGCGTGAGCTGCTTCACCAGCGACGGCAACGTGGCGCGCGAATTCGGCCGCCGCATCCAGGTCGGCATGGTGGGCATCAACGTGCCCATTCCCGTGCCCATGGCCTGGCACGGCTTCGGCGGCTGGAAGCGTTCGCTGTTCGGCGACATGCATGCCTACGGCGAGGAAGGCGTGCGCTTCTACACGAAGCAGAAGAGCATCATGCAGCGGTGGCCGAGCAGCATCGAGAAGGGCGCGGAATTCGCCATGCCCATTGCCAAGTAGCTCTTTAGCGGCTCATCAAGAAGTCAACCAATGCGGCGGCGGGGGCCGAGAGGCCTTCGCGCTGCCGGAAGACCACGAAGAGTTCGCGCGCGGCCCAGGGTTCCTCGATGGGGACCAGCGCCAGGTCCAGCGTGCCCACGTACAGTTCGCCGCTGTGCTGCGGCACGACCGCGACGCCCAGGCCGACGTGGACCATGCGGCACAGCGCGTCCAGGCTGCTGACGCTGATCTTGACGTGCAGCGTCGCGCCCAGCCGTCCGGCTTCCTTGACCAGCAATTGCGTCAGCGACGTCCCCTGCCCCATGCCGACGATGTTCTCATCCATGAAATCGCGCAGGCGCACCACGGGCGCCTTGGCCAGGCGATGGCGGCGCGGCACGGCCAGTACCAGGCGGTCGCTGCGGTAGGGCAGGTGCTCGAGCCGCTCGATGCCCGGGACCTTGTTGGAGAAGCCCAGGTCGAAATCGCTTTCGGTCAGGCTGCGCAGCACCTCGCTGCTGGTCTGTTCGTCGATCTGGATGTCCACGTCGGGGAAGACGCGCTTGAAGGCGGCGATGTCCTCGGGCAGGAACTGCACGATGGACGACATGTTGCCGACGATGCGTATCGTGCCCTTGGCGCCGGTGGCGTACTGGGACAGCTCGGCTTCCATGCGTTCGATGTCGGCCAGGACTTCCCGTGCGTGGCGATACACGGCCTCGCCTATGGGGGTGACCGAGATGCCGCGCGATTCGCGGTGGATGACCGGCTGCCCGATCACGCCTTCGATCTCGGCGATGCGGCGGCTGACGGCCGAGGGCGCGATGGCCTCGCGTTCGGCCGCGCGCGCGATGTTGCGTTCCTGGCAGACGGCGACGAACAGGCGCAGCGAGGTCAGGTCGAGTTTACGGACGAGATTGCTCATGGTCTTGCCTTCCTGTCGCTGCGCGGATTGTGGCACGGCGGGCGACAGGGGGCAACGCGCTCAGACGCTGCGGCGCGCGGGCGACAGCCAGGGGTACGTCCGCAGGTGCGCATCCTCGAAGGCGCGGATCTGGTCGGCCTTGCGCAGCGTCAGGCCGATGTCGTCCAGGCCGTTCAGCAGGCAGTATTTGCGGAACGGCGCGATGTCGAAGCCGAAGGAGGGCGAGCCGTCCGGACCGGACACGGTCTGCGCCTGGAGGTCGACCAGCAGTTGCACCGGCTGTTCCCGCGTCGCCAGCGCGAACAGCGCATCCACTTCGTCCTCGCGCAGCACCACCGGCAAGAGGCCGTTCTGCATCGCGTTGTTGTAGAAGATGTCGCCGAAGCTGGGCGCGATCACGGCGCGAAAACCGTATTGCTGCAAGGCCCACGGCGCGTGTTCGCGCGAGGAGCCGCAGCCGAAGTTGGCGCGGGCCAGCAGGATGGTCGCGCCCCGGTAGCGCGCTTCGTTCAGCACGAAGTCGGGATTCAGCGGACGGCCGCTGCAATCCTGGCCAGGCTCGCCCTGGTCCAGGTAGCGCCATTCGTCGAACAGGTTGGGGCCGAAGCCCGTGCGGCGGATGGATTTGAGGAACTGCTTGGGAATGATGGCGTCGGTGTCGACGTTGCCGCGGTCGAGCGGCGCGACCAGGCCTTGCAGGCGATCGAATTTTTCCATGATGGACTCCTTACAGCGCGCGCACGTCGACGAAGCGGCCGGCGATGGCCGCGGCCGCCGCCATCGCGGGGCTGACGAGGTGCGTGCGGCCGCCGGCGCCCTGCCGGCCTTCGAAATTGCGGTTGGAGGTCGAGGCGCAGCGTTCTCCCGGCGAGAGCCGGTCGGCGTTCATGGCCATGCACATGGAACAGCCGGATTCGCGCCATTCGAAACCGGCGTCGATGAAGACGCGGTCCAGGCCTTCCTGTTCCGCCTGCGCCTTCACCAGCCCGGAGCCGGGCACCACCATCGCGAGCCGGATGTTCGGCGCCTTGCGGCGGCCCTTGACCACGGCGGCGGCGGCGCGCAGGTCCTCGATGCGGGAATTGGTGCACGAGCCGATGAACACCTTGTCCAGGGCGATGTCGGCGATGGGCGTATTGGCGGCCAGCCCCATGTAGGCCAGCGCCTTGCGCATGCCCTCGCGGCGGACCGGATCGGCTTCGGTGTCGGGATCCGGCACCTTGCCGTCCACGGCCACGACCATCTCGGGCGAGGTGCCCCAGGTCACCTGCGGCAGGATGGAGGCCGCGTCGATCTCCACCACCGTGTCGAACACCGCGCCGTCGTCCGAGCGCAGCGTGCGCCACCAGGCCACGGCCTGGTCCCACTGCCCGCCCGACGGCGAGAACGGCCGGCCGCGCAGGTAGTCGATGGTGGTGTCGTCCACCGCGATCATGCCGGCCCGCGCGCCGGCCTCGATGGACATGTTGCAGATGGTCATGCGGCCTTCCATCGACAGCGCGCGTATCGTCGAGCCCGCGTATTCGATGGCGTGGCCGGTGGCGCCGGCCGCGCCTATCCGGCCGATCAGCGCCAGCACGATGTCCTTGGCCACCACGCCGGGCTGCAACGTGCCTTCCACGCGCACCAGCATGGATTTCATCTTGCGCGCGATCAGCGTTTGCGTGGCCAGCACGTGCTCGACTTCCGAGGTGCCGATGCCGTGCGCCAGGCAGGCGAAGGCGCCGTGGGTGCTGGTGTGGGAGTCCCCGCACACCACCGTCATGCCCGGCAGCGTCGCGCCCTGTTCGGGGCCGACCACGTGCTCGATGCCCTGGCGCCGGTCCTGCATGCCGAAGAAGGTCAGGCCGAAAGTGCGGGCGTTGTCCTCCAGCGCGCCCACCTGCGCGCGCGAGAACGGATCGTCGATGCCCTGGCTGCGGTCGGTGGTGGGGACATTGTGGTCGGCGATCGCCAGACAGGAATCGGCCCGCCACGGCACGCGGCCGGCCAGCCGCAGGCCCTCGAAGGCCTGTGGGCTGGACACCTCGTTGATCAGGTGCCGGTCGATGTACAAGAGGCAGGTGCCGTCGGGTTCGGCGGCAAAGGCGTGCGTGTCCCAGAGTTTGTCGTAGAGCGTGCGCGGCATGCGTGGTCATCCATCATCGCGAGCCGGCCCGGGGCCGGCGGGCTTCCATGATAGGAGCCCCGGATGCGGCGTGGGATGACGATTGGAGAGGGCTGCCGTCGCCGATGGCGGGGGTCACTGCGTCATGCGTATGGCGTCGGTGCGCGCCATGCGCGGCGGATAGCCGTAGCGCGCGCGGAACTGGCGGCTGAAATGCGGAATGTCGTTGAAGCCCTGGCGCAGCGCGATCTCGGTGATGGAGATATGGTCGAAGCGCGGGTCCACCAGCATCGCGTTGGCCCGCGTCAGGCGTTCTTCCCGGACCCAGGTGCCGAAAGTGGTGTCGGCGGTCGAGAACAGCTTGTGCAGGTAGCGCTTGGAAATGTTCATGGCCTTGGCGACCGTGGCCGGATCCATGTCGGGATCGTCCAGGTGGCAGCGCAGGTAGGCCTTGGCGCGCGACAGCAGGATGGCGCTGCTCTGGGGCGGCGCGCCGGCCTCGGGGTCGGGCGCGGCCTCGCCGCCCTGGAACGCCAGTCCCACCAGGTCCAGCGCCATGTCGATGGCCTGGATGCGCGTGTTGTTGTTCAGCAGCAGGCCTTCCTGCGCCAGCAGTCCCAGATGGTGGGCCGCCAGCCGGCCGATGCCGTTGCGGATGCTGGGCGTGACCGACAGGAAATGGCTGGGGTCGGGCAGCCGGCTTTCCAGCAGGCGGCGCGGGACGGACACCAGCATGCGCGCGGTGGCGTCGTCGTGCGTGGACCGGTAGGGAATGGCCTTGTCCAGCAGGAACAGGCTTTCGGCGTCCACCACCGTCCGCTGGTGCGGATGGCTGACGACGGCGTTGCCCACCAGGTTGATCCCGACCAGGTAGTCGTTCTGGTTGTCGCGTTCTATGCACCGGGCCGTGCGGTGGATTTCGAGCGGATCGGAGCGGATGTAGATGAAGTTGAGCGGGCCGACGCTGGTGCGCGCGATCTGGTGCTGGAAGCGGTTGCGGCTGGCGGTGCCGATCTCGACCCGGGCGATCTGGCTGCTGACCAGCTTGGTGTACTGCTCGACGTTATCCGAACTGACGACGTCCTGGCTACCGAACGGCCCGCCCGGCATGGCGCCCCACACGTCCTGCGGCGCGTGTCCGATATGCGTACCCATTGAATGGCGTTCCTCCAGGTTCCCGCCCGGCTGCGGCGAGCGCATCGGACCATGCTCGTCCAACGTAACACAGACTGGACGCCGATGGCCGCCGGGCGGGGCCTCGTATTCCCTGGTTGCCAGGCAGGGGATCAGACGCCGAGGTAGCGGTCCCGGACCTCCTCGGCGGCCTGCAGGGCCTCGGGCGTGGATTCGTACACGATGCGCCCCTTGTTCACCAGCAGGACGCGATCGGCCAGCGCCATTGCGAATTTCAGGCGCTGCTCGATCAGCAGCAGCGTCGAGCCGCGCCGCTTGACCTCGACCAGCACGGCGTGGAGTTCCTTGACCAGCAGCGGCGACAGCCCCTCGGTCGGTTCGTCCAGCAGCACGACGCGCGGATAGCCGACCAGCGCGCGGCCGACCGCCAGCATCTGCTGCTCCCCGCCGGACAGGCCGCCCGCCCGGTTGTTGCGTCGCTCGGCCAGGCGGGGGAAGGCGGCATAGACCTCGTCCTTGGTCCACGACAAGCCTTCTCGGTCGTAGCGGCGCAGGTTGCTGCCCAGTTCCAGGGTCTCGTGCACCGTCAGCGAACGGAAGATGCGCCGCCCTTGCGGGACCAGCGCGATGCCCTGCCGGCTGATGCGTTCCGGGGTCGTGCCCGTGATATCGATTCCGCCGATACTTATCTTCCCCTGCCGCGGCGGTACGAAACCCGCCAGCGTGCTGACCAGGGTAGTCTTGCCGACGCCGTTGCGCCCCAGGATGGCGACCACCTCGCCCTGGGCGGCGCCCAGGGTCACGCCCTGGAGGATGTAGCTCGGGCCGTAGTAGGTGTGGACGTCCGCGACGTCGAGCAAGCGGGGATGCGTCGTGGTCATTCGCCTTCACCGAAATAGATGCGCCGGATCTCGGCGTTGTTGCGCACTTCCTCGGCCGTGCCGGTCATGACCATCTGGCCGTTCTGCAGGATGGTGAAGCGGTCGGCCACCTCGAAGGCCACGTCCATGTCGTGTTCGACCACGATCACGGTGACGTCGGCCGGCAGTTCCTTGATCAGCGTGACGACGCTTTCGGTTTCCATGGCGGACAGGCCCGAGGTCGGCTCGTCCAGCAGCAGCACCCGGGGTTCGCCGGCCACCGCCATTGCCAGTTCGAGCTTGCGCTGGTCGCCGTAGGACAGGTCGCACACGCGCGTGCGGCGATCGGCGGTGAAGCGCCAGTCGTCCAGCAGCGCGCGCACCCGTTCCCAGACCGGGCCGGGCCGGGCGGCGCCGCGCATCATCCCGTAGCGGGTGGACGACAAGGCCCGCACCGCCAGATGGACGTTCTCTTCCACGCTGGCGTCCTGAAACAGCGAGGTGATCTGGAAGGTGCGCGCCAGGCCCTTGTGCGCGCGCCGGTGCGGCGCCAGCGCGGTCACGTCCTCGCCGAACAGCCGCACCTTGCCGGCCGTCGGCGTCAGTTGCCCGCCTATCATGTTGAACAGGGTGGTCTTGCCCGCGCCGTTGGGCCCCAGCAGCACGCGGCGCTCGCCCACCGCGATGTCGAGCGAGACGTCGGACACGGCGCGCAGACCGCCGAATGAAATGCCTATGCCTTCGAGTTGTACCGCCGCGGATCTCATGAAGCCCTCCGGGTGCGCACGAGGTCGTGGGCCAGGGCGACGATGCCGCGCGGCGCGAACAGCACGGCCGCCACGTACAGCAGGCCCAGCCAGGTGATCCAGCGGTCGGTGAAGCCGCTGACCAGGTGGCTGAGCAGCATCACGATGAAGGCGCCCAGCACCGGCCCGGCCAGCGTGCCGGCTCCGCCTATGATGACCATCAGCGTGATCTCGGCCGAGATCACGATGCCGACCGACTCGGGGCTGACGAAACCCTTGTAGAAGACGAACAGCACGCCCGCGTAGCCGGCGAAGCCCGCCGAGATGATGAAGGCCAGGTACTTGTACAGCCAGACGTTGTAGCCCAGGGCCGCCATGCGCGGACCGTTCTGCTGGATGCCCCGCAGCGCGTGGCCGAATGGAGATCGCGCCAGGATGGCCATCAGGCAGAGCGCGGCGGCCGTGGCCAGGACGACCAGCAGGTAGTAGCCGTCGGTGTCGGCGACGGACAGGCCGGGCAGGCCCAGGTCCGGCCGGCCGATGCCGCGCAGTCCGTCGTCGCCGCCCGTGACCGAGCGCCACGAGAAGGCCGTGGCCCAGGTGATCTGGCCCAGCGCGAGCGTGATGATCAGGAAGTAGACGCCCGTGGTCCGGAGCGCGAGCAGCGCGTACACCGCGGCCACGGCCATGCTGGCCACGATCGCGGCGGCGGCCGCCAGCCAGAAGTTGGTGGACACGTGCAGGTAGACGAGCCCGGCGGTATAGGCCCCCACGCCGAAGTACGCGGCATGCCCCAGCGACGGCAGCCCGGCGTAGCCCAGCAGCAGGTTCAGGCCGAGCGCCAGAATGGCGAACACCAGGCAGTCGATGACGAGTCCGGCGCCGTACGACGACAGCCCCTGCCCGAGCACGACGAGCGCGACGGTGCCCAGCGCCGTGGCAAGCCAGGGGGAGGAGAAAGAGAATCGGGAAGCGGTCATGGCTTGCCTCATGCGCGGCCGAACAGGCCGTTGGGCCGGATGACCAGCATGGCCACCATGGGAACGAACATCGTGAACATGGCCAGCTCGGGTATGAAGGCCTTGCCCAGCGTGTCGGCGAACCCGATCAGCAGGCTGCCGTACAGCGCGCCCTTCAGGCTGCCCAGGCCGCCGATCACGACCACGGCGAAGGCCTGCAGCATGACCTCGAAATCGGCGCCGGGATAAATGCCCAGCATGGCGCCGCCCAGCACGCCCGCCACGCCCGCCAGGGCCGCGCCGGCGGCGAACACCAGCGTGAACACCAGGCGGATGTCGATGCCCTGGGCGCGCACCATGCCCGGGTCGTCCACGCCGGCGCGGATGATGGCGCCGATGCGGGTCTTCTCGATCAGCAGCCACAGGGCCAGCGCGACGGCGGCGCCGCAGGCGATGAGCGCCACGCGGTACTTGGGGAACACCATGCCGCCGTACCGCAGCGCGCCGTCCAGGAACTCCGGACGCTCCAGGGTCTGCGGCAGCCCGCCCCAGAACCACAAGGCGAAGTCCGAGATCACCAGCAGCACGCCGAAGCTCATCAGCACCTGGCCCAGCTCGTTGTTCTGCACGCGTTGCAGCAACAGCCGCTGCAGCACGATGCCGACCAGGCCGACGACGACGGCGGCGGCCAGCAGCGCCAGCCAGAAGCTGCCGGTACGTGCCAGCACGCTCAGCCCGCAGTAGCCGCCCAGCAGGTAGAACGAGCCGTGGGCCAGGTTGATGATGCGCATCAGCCCGAAGATGATGGACAGGCCCGCGGCGATCAGGAACAGCAGCATCGCCAGCGACAGCGCGTTCAGTATCTGGATCGAGTAGAAAGACATGGAACGGCCCGCTCGCTACTTCGCCCACTCGTTGGCGATGTCCCGGTAGGGCTTCATCTCCATGAATTCCTTCGGCTGCCAGGTGTAGAACTGCGAGACGTCCGGCACCTTCGCCACGGGTTCGTTGACCAGCTTGCCATCGACCCGCTTGACCTCGAACACATAGATGTCATGCACGGGGCTGCGATAGTCGTCGAAGCGGAATGCCCCGCGCGGCGCGGCGAACTTCACGCCGGCGAGCGTCTTGTTCACCTTGCTCTTGTCCGAGACGTCGCCCTTGAGGGCCTTGATGGCCTCGCCGATGGCGCGCGCGGCCACGTACGAGCCCTCCGAATAGAAGGTGGGCGTGCGGCCGAAGCGCTTCTGGTAGGCCTTGACGAAGGCCTCGTTCTCCGGCGTCTTCACGCGGGCCGAATAGTGCGACGACGACAGGATGCCCAGGGCCGACTTGCCCTGCGCCTCCAGGATCATGTCATCGGTCAGCATGCTGGAGGCGACCAGGGGCAGCGTGCCCTTCAGGCCGTACTCGTCGTACTGCTTGACGAACTTGATGGCTTCCGAGCCGGCGAACACCGCGGCCACGGCGTCGGCGTCCTTGACCTTGATGCTGGACAGGAAGGGCGCGAAGTCGGCGGTGCCCAGCGGCGGATACAGCGTCTGCACGATCTTGCCGCCGGCCTGGGTGAAGGTGCGGGCGATGCCGCCGGTCTGCTCGAAGCCCGCGGCGTAGCCGGTGGCGACCAGGACCAGGCGGCGATAGCCCTTGTCGTACAGCCACTTGCCGAAGGGATGGCTGGCCTGGCTGCCGGAGCTGTTGGTGCGGAAGATGTTGGGCGCGGCCAGTTGCTGCGTCAGGCCGTCGGCGCTGGACACCGAGACGACGTAGGGAATGTTCTTTTCCACCACGTAGTCGCGCAGGGCGTAGGCGACGCTGGACGAGACCACGCCGCCCAGGAAGGCCACCTTGTCGCTTTCCACCAGTTTCCTGGCCTTGGTCAGGCCCACGTCGGGCTTGGCCTGGGAGTCCTCGAAGACCAGTTCGAGCCGGGCACCGCCGGCCTTGGCGCCTATTTCGTCGACGTAGAGCTGGAAGCCGTTGCGGACGTCCTCGCCGATGGCGGCGTAGGGGCCGGTGTTCGGGCTCAGCACGCCGATCCGGATGGTGGGTTCGGCCGCGCCGGCACCGGCGCCGGTCAGTGCCAGGCCAGCGGCGAGCGTGGCCAGGGCGAGTCGGAAATGGATGCGTTTCATGGGGTTCCCCAGGCGGGAGGTTGTCGGAACGTCTTGGTGTTGTGCAGGGGCATAGTGGAAGGGTTCGCGGGCAGGCGCTTGCGCGTCAGCGCATGACCGGTTGAGTCCTGGTGCACGTCCGCCTGGGGGTTGTTCCCTAGCCCCGTGAGGCAAGCTCCGCGAAACGGCGCATGCCCAGCTTCACGCCCAGTGCCTGTTCCTGGGCCCGTCGCAGGTAGGGGTCGAGGCGGGCGGCGCGCGCGGCGGCTTCGCGGGCATCGCGTTCCAGCGTGGGCAGAAGGCCGGCCAGCTCCCGCCGGACGGCTTCCAGGTCGATGGAAGCCAGGCGGCCGTTTTCCACCAGCATGCGTCCGTCGACCATGACGGCGGCCACGCCGCGTCCGCTTTCGCCGAAGACCACCTGGCGCGCCGCGTCGTTGAGCGGCAGGTACACCGGATCGCGCAGGTCCAGGAAGGTGATGTCGGCCTTGCGGCCTTCCGCCAGCCGGCCGATGTCGCGCTCCAGGCCCAGGGCCTGCGCGCCACCCAGCGTGGCGGCGCGCAGGGCGTCGGCGGCATGGGGCGGGCCTTCGTCGTGGCCGGTGATGGCCGCCTGCAGCACGGCCAGCTTCATGGCCTGGAACATGTTCTGCGCGTCCGAGCACGAGCAGTTGTCGCAACCCAGCGCGACGCCCACGCCGTGGTCCAGGTAGCGGCGCAGCGGTGCGATGCCATTCTTGGTCTTCAGGTTGCTCATGGGGTTGAGCACCATGCGCGTGCCGGATTTCGCCAGCATGGCCATGTCGCGGCGGTCCAGCCAGACGCCGTGCGCCAGCGTCAGCTCGGGCCCCAGCAGGCCCAGCCGCGCCAGGTAGCGGATGGGCGAGCCGCCGTCCGCCTTGAACAGTTCGCGCGCGGCCACCGCTTCCATGCGCGAGATGGCCACGTGCGAGAACATGCGCCGCCCATGCTCGCGGGCAAGATCGCGCAGGGCCGTCAGCAGCGCCGGGCCGCAGCGCTCGGGGCTGGACGGGCAGACGGCCCAGCTCAGCCGGTCGTCGTCCCGCGCGGGATGCGCGGCCAGGATGTCCGCCATCTCGGCCACGGCGTCGCGCATGCCGGCCGGCGGCGGCGGACCGGCGGCCAGCGACGCGGCCTCGGCCGGCAGGACGTCCCGCAGGAAGGGCATGGTGTCCAGCGCGCCCACGTCCGCCACCTGCATGCCCAGCACGACGCGCAGGCCGGCGTCCTCGTAGGCGCGCCGTACGACCTCGATCTGACGCCGGTCGAGCGGCCACAGGCTCAGCATGTCCTGCACCGTCGTGATGCCGCCCAGCAGGCATTCGGCCGCGCCCACCAGCGTGCGCAGGCGCAGCTCGTCGTCCGAGCGCGGCGGGAAGTAGCGCGGCAGCGCGCGGAAGGTCCAGCGCTCCAGCGACATCACGTCGAAGCATCCCTTGAGCAGGACGTCGTGCGAATGGTAGTGCGCGTTGACCAGGCCCGGCACGGCCAGCCAGCGCGAGCCGTCGACGACGCGCGCCGTGGAAGGAAGCGGCATCGTGCCGTGCGGGACGATGCGCGCGATGCGCTTGCCCGCGATGGTCAGGTCCGCCTGGAACGGTTGGCCGGCCGTTTCCGGATCGACCAGGGTCACCCCGCGTATCACGGTGGCCGGGAGCGTCGTCTCAGGCATGCGCGCTCCCCACGCGCGGCGCGTCGTCCAGGTGCATGGCCAGCCGCGTGTCCCGTGCATAGCGCGGCCACGCGGGCAGCGATGGTGCCGCCGGCACGCCGTCGCGCGCGAAGGCCAGCCAGGCCGCGCGCATCGTGGCCGACAGGCGGTCGATCGCCTGTGGGTCGGCCGCTTCCAGCATGGGCGAGCCGTTCCAGGCGCGCGCGGTGCCCATGAGGAAGGGCAGTTCCAGGCAATGGCAACTGCCGAAGCCGGAGGCGGGTGCCTGCCAGTCGAAGCGGTAGAAATACACGTCGGCGCCCGCCGCCGAGGCGCGGTCCGCAAACTGGATCGTCGGCGCATCGAAGACGTGATCCGAGATCCAGTCGCTGAACAGGTCGGCCGCGTGGATGTCGGGGCGGGCTTCACGGCGGCGGGCGTAGTCGCCAGCCGCCGCGTCGCCGTACAGCGCGCGCAGCCGCGCCTGCGCGCCGTCGTGGTCCAGGCCGGCCATGCGCGGGTCCCGCGCGAAGAAGGCCTGGCATTCACGGGCCGTGACGCCCACCAGGATCTGCACGCCGGCCATGGCGTCGGCTGCCAGCGTGTCGAAGCGGAAGTCCGCCGGCAGGCCGGGCGGATCGGCCAGCAGATGGAAGGGCGGCGCCGTTTCTCCCAGTTGCGCGGTCTCGCGCGCGACGGCGCCCTGCGCGGCCAGGATGGTGGCCACGGAAAGGTCCCGCGCGCGGCCCGGCGCATCCGCCAGGCCCAGGTGGTGGAGGAAGCGTTCACCCATCTCGCCCGCGCGCGCCGTGTCCAGCGTCCCGATGCCGTAGGCGCCGCTTTGCAGGACGGCCCGGCGTATGCCCGGCCCGGCATGGCCGCCCGCGAACAGCGCGGCAATCGCGTTGGCGCCGGCCGACTGGCCCATCAGCGTGATGGCGTTCGGATCGCCGCCGAAATCGTGCGCGTGTTCGCGCACGAAGCGGATGGCCTGGGCCTGGTCCAGCAGGCCCAGGTTGCCGGGCGAGAGTCCGTTCGCGTACAGGTAGCCCAGCGCCCCCAGCCGGTAGTTCACGCCCACGACCACGGCGTCGCCCTCGCGCGCCAGCCGGCAGCCGTCGTACCAGTCCAGCCCGCCGCCGCCGCTGGAGAATCCGCCGCCGTGCAGCCAGATGATCACGGGCCGGTGGCCGCCGTCCAGGCCCGGCGTGGCGATCGTCAGTTGCAGGCAGTCCTCGCTCTGCTCGCGCGAGAAGTCGCCCATCACCGCCGCCAGCCGCGAGGCCGCCTGCGGCGCGATGGGCATGGCGCCGGTCGCGTCGCGCGTACCCGTCCACGGCCGTGGCGGCTCGGGCGGGGCGAAGCGCAAGGACTCCAAGGGTGGACGGGCATAGGGCACGCCCGAGAACCACAGCACGCCGTCCCGGCGCGCGCCACGCAATCGCCCCTCCGCCAGGCCGACTTCCACGAACCCGCTTGCATCACCGCCCATGTCGAACTCCGTTGCTTGCCCGCAGCGAGTATGGCGTCCACCGCCGCCGCGCTCTTGTCGTGGAGTGCAGTACCGCATGCGCAGGAATGTCCTGCGCCGCATTGCGCTGGGTGACAAGCGGCGTTGCACTCCGGCGCAAGACCGTGGCGGCGGCGCGGTGCCAGTATGGATGCCATCGAAACAGAGGAGGTTCCAATGAGCGGAGACATCGATTCGGTCAATCACCTGGGCATCGCCGTGCGCGACATGGACCAGGCTTGCGCCCTGTACGAGCGCCTGGGTTTCACCCTGAGCCCGCTCTCCGTGCATTCCGGTTCCAAGGCGCCGGGCGAGGCGCCCGTTCCCATGGCGACCGGCAACCGCTGCGCGATCTTCCCGAAGAACTACATCGAGGTGCTGGGCATCGTGAACCCCGGCGCCATGGACTGGGGATGGGAGCGGTTCGTGGACAAGTTCCAGGGCGCCCACATCATCTGCTTCGGCTGCACCGATGCCGAGACCGTGCATCGGCGCCTGGAGGACAGCAAGGTCGCCAATTCGGGCGTGATCACCTTGCAGCGCGACATCGGTACCGAGGACGGCATGCGCACGGCGCGCTTCGACTGCGTGCATTTCGACAGCGCCGCCACGCCCGAGGGACTGATCCAGGCCGCCCGCCACCGCAATCCCGAATACGTCCACCAGCCCCGCTACCTGGGCCACGCCAACGGCGCGACCTCGCTGGCCGAGATCCTGCTGGTGTCCGAGAACCCCGAGCAGACCGCCGCGCGCTACGCGGTGCTGAGCGGCCAGCCCAGCGTCCGGCAGGACGACGGTTCGTTCCTGATCCGGCTGCCGGTGGTGACGGCCCTGCGCTTCATGGGGCCCGAGCAGGCCGGCGTCGAATTGCCAGGCACGCTGATGGCGCCGGCCCCGGCCATCGTGGCCGCGACCTTCGGCGTGCGCGACCTGGCCGCGGCGCGGGCATGGGTGGCGCAGGCGGGCTTTCCCGTCGTGGACGGCCCGGGCCGCTTCATGGTGCCGGCCGAGAACGCCCTGGGCGTGGCCCACCTGTTCCGCCAGGAGTGACGCCGGCCAGCGATCTCGGAGCGAGATGGCTGGAGTGCCGAAACGAGGCTTTATGCATGGACGGCCCCTCCCCTACAGTTCGGGAAAGGAGTCGTTCATGCAAGACAGCATCCGTTTCGAGGGCCGCGTGCTTTACCTGTCGCGCGATCCGTCCTGTATCCGCCGCCAGCTGGCCGGCGAATCCGTCTCGCTCGCCCAGGCCGGACCGCTGCGCGACGACGTCTCGACCGACGAGATCACGCCGGTCACGACCATGCTGGTCTACGACGAGCGCCTGGGCCGCTACCCCTACGTCGGGCTGAAGGCCGGCGACGAACTGCCCATAGGCGAGGACGCCGTGCGCCAGGGCGGCTTCGGCATCACGGTGGCGGGCAAGCGCTACGGCAAGGGTTCGTCGCGCGAGCACAGCCCGCTGGCCGAGCTGTCGGCCGGCATACGGCTGATCGTGGCCGAGAGCTTCGAGCGCATCTACCAGCAGAACTGCGACAACATCGGCATTCTGACCACGACCGACTTCGACGTGCTGCGCCGGATCGAGGCCGGCGAAGCCATTCCCATCGAGCGGTTCCTGAACGGCCGCGACGCGCTGACCCAGGCGATCATCCGCAGCGGCGGGCTGATGGCCTACAGCCGGCGGGCGCTGCGCGCCGACACGGGGTCCACGCCGCGCGCCGCGGGCAAGGGGCTGACGCTGGTCGAGAAGATCATCCACCGGCACCTGCATCCCGACACCGTCGAGGCGGGACGCGGCAGCGGTGTGTTCATCCGCGCCGACTGGCGCTTCAGCCACGACTACTTCACCGGCATGAGCGCGCACCTGATGCACCTGGCCTACGGCAAGCCGGCGCCGCTGCGCGATCCGGACCGCATCGTGGCCTTCCACGACCACCTGGTCCTGGCGCCGCAGAGCGTGCCGCACGTCAAGGGCGGCCTCCTGCCGCGCGTGGCGACCCTGGTGCAGGGACACCATGATTTCATCGACGACTATCCGGTGCGCCACTACGGCCAGTTGCCCGACGGCAGCGGCTCCGAAGGCATCTGCCATGCGCTGATGGCCGAGCGCCACGCGCTGCCGGGCGAGGTCGTGGCCGGCACCGATTCGCACACGCCGCATGCCGGCGCGCTGGGCTGCCTGGCGTTCGGCGTGGGCTCGACCGACATGGCCAACAGCTGGGCGACCGGTTACGTGCGCTGCAAGGTGCCGGAAACGTTGCGCGTGGAGATCTCGGGCACGCTGGCGCCCGGCGTCACGGCCAAGGACATCGTGCTGGTGCTGCTGCGGTCCGAGGCGGTGCGCAACGGCGAAGCCATCGGCGCGGTGTTCGAATACGGCGGCGAGGCGGTGCGCGCCATGTCGGTGGACGAGCGCGCCACGCTGACCAACATGGTGGCCGAGCTGGGCGGATTCACCGGCATCGTCGAGCCGGACGAACGCACCGTCGCTTTCCTGAAGGAACGCCGCGGCGTCGACTTCGCGCTGGAGGACTGGATGGCCAGCGACGCGGATGCCGCCTACCGCCGCGTGATCCATATCGACGGCGCGAGCGTGCAGCCCATGGCGGCCCGCCCGGGCGATCCGGGCAACGGCGTGGCCATTGCCGAGCTGGACGGCGACGTTGCGGTCGACATCGCCTACGGCGGTTCCTGTACCGGCGGCAAGCGGGCCGATTTCGACGCCTACCACGAGGTCTTGAAATGGGGCCTGGACCAGGGCTTGCGCATCGCGCCGCACACCCGTTTCTACCTGCAGTTCGGCACGATGGAGGTCAAGCGCTATTGCGAGCAGCGCGGCTACCTGGACGTTTTCGAGCGTGCCGGCGTGGAGCTGGTAATGCCGGGCTGCGGTTCGTGCGCCAACTGCGGGCCGGGCCAGTCGACCTCGGCCTCGCAGGTCACCATCAGCGCGATCAACCGCAATTTCCCGGGCCGCTCGGGACCCGGGAGCGTATGGCTGGCCAGCCCGTATTCGGTGGCCGCCAGCGCGCTGGCGGGCCGGATCGTGGACTACGGCCAGCTGCGGGGATAGGCGCGGGGCGCTATTTCTTCATGCCATCGCCCATGCCGTCCTTCGACATGGTGTCCTTCTTCATGCCGTCCTTCTTCATGCCATCGTGCTTCATCCTGTCGCCGGCCATGGCATCCCTTTTCATGCCGTCTTTCTTCATGTCGTCCTTCTTCATCGCGTCCTTGGCGGGCGCGGTTTTGGACATGGCGTCCTTGCCCATGCCGTCCTTGGCCATGTTGTCCTTGCCCATGTTATCGGCGGCGTGAGCCGTGACGGCGGCCAGGGCCATGCCCAGGGAAAGAACGAGAGGGGTCAGTTTCTTCATGCGTCGCTCCTTGAAGCGTGGGTCGAAAGAGGGCGTGGGGAATCCGCGCCGTATGGAACCTCGGCTCAGCTGCCGCCGAACCAGTTGTATCCCTGGTCTTCCCAGTAGCCGCCAGGGTAGGTGTCGGTGACGAAGATCGCCCGGACGTGCTTGGGATTCTTGTAGCCAAGCTTGGTCGGCATGCGCAGCTTCATGGGAAAACCGTATTCGCGCGGCAGCGTGCGTCCGTCGTAGCTCAGCGTGAGCAGCGTTTGCGGATGCAGCGCCGTCGGCATGTCGATGCTGGTGTAGTAGTCGTCCGCGCACTTGAAGCCCACGTACCGGGCGCGGGTGTCGGCGCCGATGCGGGCCAGGAAATCCGAGAAGCGCACGCCGCCCCAGCGCCCGATGGCGCTCCAGCCTTCCACGCAGATGTGCCGCGTGATCTGTTCGGCCTGGGGCAGGGCCCGCAGGTCGGCCAGGCGCCATGGCCGGCGGTCGGCCACCCGGCCGGCGACCTCGAGCCGGTAGTCCGCCTCGTCCACCCGAGGGGCCTCGTCCACCCCGTAGTAGGCGTTGAACGGAAACGGGCGCGTGATCATGGAGGCGGGATAGGTCGGCGCCAGCGCGTCCGGATCGAACAGCCAGCCCTGTACCTTGTCGTTGAAGCGGGAGACGGCCGACAGCGCCTGTTCGACACCGGCCTGGCCGGTGACGTCGCAGCCCGACAGCAGGGCCAGCCCGCCCAGGGATAGCGGGCGCGTCAGGAAGGCGCGCCGGTCGGGGCGCTCGATCCGGGGCGCCAGCAGCCGCCGGGCTTCGCGCAGCGCCAGCCGGGCATCGGACGTGGACAGGCGGGAGCGTTTTTCCATGGCGGCCTCCTACCTGCCCCGGATCATGGCACGCAGGGTGCGAGGCACCAGTGCCACCATGACCAGGTGTACGGCCACGAATCCCACCAGGGCGGCCATCGCGGCGAAATGCACGCGGCGCGCCGCCTCGTAGCCGCCCATCAGCTCGCGCAGCAGGCCGAACTGCACCGATTTCCACAGCACCAGTCCCGACACGACCAGCAGCGCGACGTCCAGCATGACGAACAGGTAGGCCAGGCGCTGGACCTGGTTGTACCGGCGCGGGTCGTCATGGGCCAGGCGGCCGCGCAGCGCCGCCGCGATATCGCGCAGCACGCCGCGCGGCGAAAGCGGCAGGAAGCGGCGGGCCAGCCGGCCGGTCGCGACGTTTAGCGCGAGATAGGCCAGGCCGTTGACCGCCAGCAGCCACATGGCGGCGAAATGCCATTGCAGCGCGCCGGCCAGCCATCCGCCCAGGGTGATCGCCTGGGGGAACGCGAAGTCGAACAGCGGCGAAGCGTTGTAGATGCGCCATCCGCTCGCCACCATGGCGAGCACGGCCACCGCGTTCAGGGCGTGGGCGATGCGCACCCAGGCGGGATGAATGGGGGACATGCGGGCTCTCCGTTCAGGGTTTGCCGCATTGTTGGCCCCCCGCCATACCGGAGTCCTCACGCAAACTTAAAATAAATGTGATGAATTCCCGCGCCGGGATTGGCGAGAATGGCGTCTACGGTTTTTCACAGGCAGGTTCATGGAACGAGTCAAGCGCGTCCTGATCGTCGAGGATGATGCCCATATCGCCGAATTGTTGCGCATGCACCTGCGCGACGAGGGCTATGCCGTCGAGCACGCGGCCGACGGCGAGCAGGGCATGCGCATGCTGGAGGGCGGGGCCTGGGACGCCCTGGTCCTGGACCTGATGCTGCCCGGCGTGGACGGACTGGAAATCTGCCGCCGGGCCCGGGCCATGGCGCGCTACACCCCCATCATCATCACCAGCGCGCGTTCCAGCGAAGTCCACCGCATCGTCGGGCTGGAGCTGGGCGCCGACGACTACCTCGCCAAGCCCTTCTCCATGCTGGAGCTGGTGGCGCGCGTCAAGGCGCTGCTGCGCCGCGTGGATGCCCTGGCGCGCCACGCGCGCATCGAAGCCGGGCTGCTGTCGCTGCATGGCCTGGACCTGGATCCGCTGGCCCGCACGGCCCTGCTGAATGGCCGGGCCATCGACCTGACGCCGCGCGAATTCGACCTGCTGGCCTTCTTCGTGCGGCATCCCGACAAGGTGTACTCGCGCATGGACCTGTTGAACGAGGTGTGGGGCTACCAGCATGACGGCTACGAGCATACGGTCAACACGCACATCAACCGCCTGCGCACGAAGGTCGAGGACGACCCGTCCCAGCCGCGTCGCATCCTGACGGTGTGGGGCCGCGGCTACAAGTTCGCCTCGGGCGCGCGGGACGAGGCCGCCGCGCCATGAAGCGCCTTTCGCTCACGCAGCGGCTTTCGCTGGTGTTCGCCGTGCTGCTGCTGGCCTGCAGCGGGATGTCGCTGCTGTTCCAGATCCGGGCCGAGGCGCGCCACGAACAGGAGGTCGTGCAGCAGTTGTCGAGCGGACTGGCCGCGCACATCGCCGGCACGGCGCAGCTCATGGATGCCGGCGGATGGAAACCGGAGGCCGTGCGCGACCTGTTCGACAAGCTGATGGCGGTCAATCCCGCCGTCGAACTGTACCTGCTCGATCCCGACGGGCGCATCGTCGGCCATGCCGCTCCGCCCGGCCGCCTGCGGCGCGACCGCGTCGACCTGGCGCCGGTGCGCCGCCTGGCCGCGGGGGCCGCGCTGCCCATACTGGGCGACGATCCCCGCAGCGCGGATGCGCGCAAGGTATTCAATGCCGCGCCGGTGCGCGTCGATGGCAAGGAGGCCGGCTACGTCTACGTCATCCTGCAGGGCGAGACGCACGATGCGCTGGCCGCGGGGCTCGCCCGCCACTCGGTGTGGCGCATGACGGGCCTGGCCATGGGCCTGGTCGCGCTGCTGGGCCTGATCATGGGCCTCGTCGCCTTCCATCTCATCACCCGCCCCTTGCGCGCGCTGGCCGATACGGTGCGCAGCTTCGACGCCGCCGGCGATGCGCCCACGCCGCCGCTGGATCCGCCGCCCGACGACGGCCGGCGCGACGAAATCGCCACGCTGCGCGCCGCCTTCGCGCAGATGAGCCGGCGCATCGCCGAACAGTGGCGCGAACTGACCCGCCAGGACCAGCAGCGCCGGGAGCTGGTCGCCAACATCTCGCACGACCTGCGCACGCCGTTGACCTCGCTGCACGGCTACCTGGAAACCCTGCGCGTCAAGGACGGCCTGCTGACCCAGGCCGAGCACCATCGCTACCTGGACATCGCGCTGGACCAGAGCCGCAAGGTCGGGGTGCTGGCGCAGGCGCTGTTCGAGCTGGCCCGCCTGGAGTCGGGGCTGGTCCAGCCCGAGCGCGAGACCTTCGCCCTGCCCGACCTGGTGCAGGACGTCGTGCAGAAGTTCGAGCTGGCGGCCGAGGCGCGCGGCCAGCGCCTGCTGACCGAGATCCCGCCGGCATTGCCGCAGGTCCATGCCGACATCGCCATGATCGAGCGCGTGCTGACCAACCTGCTGGACAACGCCATCCGCCACAATCCGCCCGGCACGCGGGTCACGGTGGGCCTGGCCGCGGCTGCGAACGGGGTGCGGATCGACGTGCGCGACACCGGTTCGGGCATCCCCGAGGCGCTGCGGCCCCGCCTGTTCAAGCGGATCCCCGCCTGGGGCCGCAAGGCACAGGAGAGCGGCGGGCTGGGGCTGATCATCGTCCAGCGCATGCTCGCCCTGCACGGCAGCGACATCCGGCTGGTCGAGGACGGCGGGCCGGGCACGGTGTTCCGGTTCGACCTGGCGGCCGGTTGAACGCGTCTTTCCTGTATGTATCCGGATGCGTCCTCGTGTACCATCGGGCGTACAACGATACGGATGAGGAGAGAGACTTGAAAAGCCTTCCCATTGTTTCCGCGTTCGACCCCCGTCGCCGCACGCTGCTCACGGCCGCGGCCGCCGGCGTCGCCGCCTCGGTCATGGGCCGTCCGGCGCTGGCCCAGCAGAAATTCATCAATGTGCTCACGGGCGGCCAGAGCGGCGTGTACTACCCGCTGGGCGTGGCCCTGGGCCAGATCTACTCCAAGACCATTCCCGGCGCGAAGACCAGCGTGCAGGCCACCAAGGCCTCGGCCGAGAACCTGAACCTGCTGCAGGCCGGCCGCGGCGAGATCGCCTTCACGCTGGCCGATGCGTTGTCCGACGCCTGGAACGGTTCCGAGGACGCGGGCTTCAAGACGCCCCTGAAGAAACTGCGCGTCATCGCGGGCATCTATTCCAACTACATCCAGCTCATCGCCAGCGAGGGGTCGGGCATCAAGACGCTGGCCGATCTCAAGGGCAAGCGCATCTCGGTCGGCGCGCCGCGTTCGGGCACCGAGCTGAACGCGCGCGCCGTGGTGAAGGCCGCCGGCCTGACCTACAAGGATTTCTCCAAGGTCGAATACCTGCCCTTCGGCGAATCGGTGGAACTCATCAAGAACCGCCAGCTCGACGTGACGCTGCAATCGGCCGGACTGGGCGTGGCCTCGATCCGCGATCTCGCGACCACGATGAAGATCGTCGTGGTGGCGATCCCGCCCGATGTCGTCGCCAAGATCGGCGACTCCGCCTACCAGAGCACGACCATTCCGGCCAACACCTATACCGGGCAGACCGAGGCCGTGCCCAGCATCGCGATCCGCAACTTCCTGGTCAGCCACGAAGGGGTGTCGGACGATACCGCCTACGAAATGACCAAGAACCTGTTCGAGCACCTCGATCAACTGGTGGCCGCGCACTCCGCCGCCAAGGAGATCAAGCGCGAGAACGCGATGGGCGGCACGTCCGTGCCTTTCCACCCGGGCGCCCAGAAGTACTACAAGGAAATCGGGCTGCTGAAATAACCGCCACCGCGCCGGGGAAACATGGACCAAACCACTGCAACGCCCGGCGCCGCCTCGACGGCGGCGGGGCCGGAACCGGTCGTCCTGACCGGCGCGCTGTTCTACATCGCCATCGCCTTTTCGGCGTTCCAGATCATCACGGCGGCCTTCAGCCCGCTGTCCAGCTCCGTGGTGCGGGCGGTCCACGTGGGCTTCCTGCTGCTGATGGTGTTCGTGCTGTATCCGCCGCTGCGGCAGAAATGGCTGGGCTGGGCGATCGGGGCGGTGGCGTTCGCCACCGGCCTGTACCAGTGGGTGTTCGAAGGCGAACTGATCCAGCGCGCGGGCGAGGTCACGCCGGCCGACATGGCGGTGGGCATCGTGCTGATCGTGCTGGTGTTCGAGGCGGCGCGCCGGGCGATGGGCATCGCCCTGCCCATCATCTGCGCCTGCTTCCTGGCCTATGCCCTGTTCGGCCAGTACCTGCCCGGCGAACTGGCCCACCGGGGCTATGGCCTGGACCAGGTGGTCGGGCAGCTGGGGTTCGGCACCGAAGGCATCTACGGCACGCCCATCTACGTCTCGTCGTCCTACATCTTCCTGTTCATCCTGTTCGGCGCCTTCCTGGAACACGCCGGCATGATCCAGCTCTTCACCGATTTCGCGCTCGGCCTGTTCGGCCATCGGCGGGGCGGCCCGGCCAAGGTGGCGGTCATCTCCTCGGGACTGATGGGAACCATCAACGGCTCCGGCGTCGCCAACGTGGTCACCACCGGGCAGTTCACGATTCCGCTGATGAAGCGCTTCGGCTACGAATCGAGTTTCGCCGGCGGCGTCGAGGCCACCGCCAGCATGGGCGG
The DNA here is from genome assembly GCF_003854895.1 of Pigmentiphaga sp. H8. Classification (NCBI taxonomy): domain Bacteria; kingdom Pseudomonadati; phylum Pseudomonadota; class Betaproteobacteria; order Burkholderiales; family Alcaligenaceae; genus Pigmentiphaga; species Pigmentiphaga sp. H8. The sequence continues at coordinate 5,911,040 of NZ_CP033966.1, forward strand.
CCAGATCATGCCGCCGGTGATGGGCGCCGTGGCCTTCATCATGGCCGAGACCATCAACGTTCCCTACGTGGACATCTGCAAGGCGGCGCTGATCCCGGCCATCCTGTATTTCTTCACCGCCTTCGTCATGGTGCACTTCGAGGCGGGACGCGCCGGCCTGCACGGCATGGCCAAGGAAGACTGCCCCAATCCCTGGCGCGCCATCCGGGACCGGTGGTATCTGCTGCTGCCGCTGATCGCGCTGGTCTGGCTGCTGTTCTCGGGCTATACGCCGCTGTTCTCGGGCACGGTCGGGCTGGCGCTGACGGTGGTGCTGATCTTCGGCGCCGGGGTCATGCTGGGCTTGGGCTCCATGGGCTGGCGCATCGCGTTCTGGGTCGCCATCGCGCTGGCGTGCTCGGCCTTCCTGAAGTACGGCATAGGCGCGGTGGTGGCCGTGATCGCCGTCCTGGGCGTCGTGCTGTACGTGCGCCAGGGCGGCCGCGCCATCCTGCGCACGGCGCTGCTGGCGCTGGCCGACGGTGCCCGCCACGCGCTGCCGGTGGGGGTGGCCTGCGCGCTGGTGGGCGTGATCATCGGCACGCTTACGCTGACCGGCGCGGCCACGACTTTCGCCGGCTACGTGATCAGCGTGGGGGAAAACAGCCTGCTGCTCAGCCTGATGCTGACCATGCTGGTCTGCCTGGTGCTGGGCATGGGCATTCCCACCATCCCGAACTACATCATCACCAGTTCGCTGGCGGCACCGGCCCTGCTGCACCTGGGCGTGCCGCTGATCGTCTCGCACATGTTCGTGTTCTATTTCGGCATCATGGCCGACCTGACGCCGCCCGTGGCGCTCGCGGCATTCGCCGCGGCGCCCATCGCGCGGGCCTCGGGCATGAAGATCGGGATGCAGGCGGTACGGATCGCCATCGCGGGCTTCCTGATTCCCTACATCGCGGTCTACAGTCCCGCCCTGATGCTGCAGGACGACTCGCTGCTGGAAACCGCCTATGTCGTCATCAAGGCCGTGGTGGCCGTGGTGCTGTGGGGCGGTACCGCCATCGGCTATTGGCGCGCCCGGCTGAACGTGCTGGAGCGCGTCTGGGCCTTCGTGGCGGCCGGCCTGCTGGTGGCGGCGGTGCCGGTGACCGATTCCGTGGGCTTCGTCATGGCGGCCATGCTGGGCGCGTGGCACTGGTATCGCAGCCGCAGCCCGGGCACGCCCGTCACGCCGGTTCCGGATGGCGCGCGGCGCCATGGATGACTGACATGCTGGTGGCGGCCCTGTGCCTGGCGGCGGGGGGCTTTCACCTGGCCGTGCCGGCGGACGGGTTTTCGCTGTCCTGGCGCCATTCTATCGAGAAGATCGAATGGCGCGAGACCTACCGCATCGTCGGCGAGCGCCTGTTGATCGCCGACGCCGCCATACAGGGTTCCGGCGCCGGCATGGATCCCCCCGAGGGGGCCCGCCTGGAGCATGGCGCCTGGCACTATCGCCCGGCGCAGCCGTGGCGCGACGCACTGACCCTGTCCCGCTCGGAATACGCCGGCGACTACACGCTTTGCATCGGTTCGCGCTGCGCGCCGCTGGAAACCTGGATGGCGGGCGCGCCGGCCGACGTTCCGGCCGAGGTCACCGCGTGCCGGGCCAAGGGCTGAGACAGATCCGCGCCCCGCACCTACAATGACCCGCGTCATCGGAGTCTTTCCTCGTCTCATGGATACGTCCACCACACCCCGGTTCCAGTTCCGGCTGCGGGTCTACCGCGAAAACGCCATCGCGATCGGGCCGGGCAAGATCGCGCTGCTGGAAGCCATCCTGGAGGCGGGCTCCATCACCGCCGCCGCCCAGCATATGGGCATGTCGTACCGCCGCGCCTGGCTGCTGGTGGACGAGCTGAACCGGTCCCTGCGCGAGCCCGCGGTCGAAAGCGCCGCCGGCGGCGCGCGCGGCGGCGGCACCGTCGTGACCGACGTGGGCCGCGAATTGATACGGCGCTACCGCTCCATCGAGGCCACCGCCCAATCGGCCGCGGCCGAGGACATCGCCGCCATGGCGGGCATGCTGGCCGACTGACCGGCCGGGGGCCGCGCCGGGCGGCCTTCTCGCGCTACCGTCCAGCCAGGATTCGCTGTATTCTTCGGAATATGACGAATGCGCTGCTGGATTCATTCGACGCTTTTCCGCTGATCCTGTCCCTGAAGGTCGCGGCCCTGGCCACCGTACTGGCCCTGGTCGCGGGCGTGGGCCTGGGGTGGCTGTTCGCGCGCAAGCCGTTTCCGGGCAGTTCGATGGCCGAAGCCGTGTTCATGCTGCCGCTGGTGCTGCCGCCCACGGTCATCGGCTACGCCATCCTGCTGGCGGCCGGCCGGCGCAGTCCGCTGGGCGGCTGGATATACGAGCACTTCGACTACACCATCATCTTCAGTTGGCACGGCGCGGTCGTGGCCTCCGCCATCGTCGCCCTGCCGCTGGTCCTGAAGTCGGCCAGCGCTGCCTTCGCCGGCATCGACCGCACGCTCGAATCGGCCGCCAGCACGCTGGGCCAGTCGCGCTGGTCGGTGTTCGTGCGCGTGACGCTGCCGCTGGCCTGGCCGGGCATCCTGGCCGGCACCCTGCTGGCCTTCGCGCGCGCCATGGGCGAATTCGGCGCCTCGCTGATGGTGGCGGGCTCGATCCCCCAGCGCACGCAAACGCTTTCCATGGCCATCTACGACGCCACGCAGGCCGGCCAGGACGATCTGGCCCTGCTGCTGGTGGTCATCACCTCCGCCATTTCCATCGCCATCCTGGTGGCGTGCAACCGCTACCTGTCGCTACGCTGAAGGAGTCCCATGTCCCGCGCCCGCTACGCCGCCCTGCTGCTCGCCCTTGCCCTGCCGTTCCCGGCCTTCGCCCAGGAGATCACCGTATCGGCCGCGGCCAGCCTGACCAATGCCTTCAAGGACCTCGGCAAGCAATTCGAACAACGGCATCCCGGCACCACGGTGCGGCTGAACTTCGCCGCCTCGGGCACGCTGCTCCAGCAGATGAGCCAGGGCGCGCCGGTGGACGTGTTCGCCAGCGCCGACCAGGCCACGATGGACAGGGCCGTGGCGCAAAAGCTGATCGACGTGCCGACGCGGCGCGATTTCGCCGCCAACAGCCTGGTGCTGGTCACGCCCGTGCAGGGCGGCCCGGCCATCGCCTCGCTGCAGGACCTGGCCGGCGCGCCGGTCAAGCGCATCGCCATTGGCAAGCTCGCCACCGTGCCGGTGGGCAACTACACCAGGCAGGCGCTGGACAGCGCCGGCCTGTGGACCTCGCTCGAACCCAAGTTCATCCAGGCCGACAGCGTGCGCCAGGTGCTGGACTACGTGAGCCGGGGCGAAGTGGACGCCGGTTTCGTCTACCGCACCGACGCGGCCATCATGCAGGACAAGGTCAGGATCACGCTGACCGCCGGCGGCCATACCCCGGTGACCTACCCGGTGGCCGTGCTGTCCGGCAGCAAGCACCCGGCGCAGGCCCAGGCCTTCGTCGACTTCCTGTTGTCGGCCCCCGGCCAGCAGGTGTTGAATCGCTACGGATTCGGCAAGCCGTGATCGATGTCGACATCGCGCTGACGGTGCGCGACGGCAACCGGCGCTTCGACCTGGCCGCGCGCTTCGCCTCCGATGCGCCCTTCGTCGCGCTGTACGGGCCGTCGGGCTCGGGCAAGTCGCTGACCCTGCAGGCGGTGGCCGGGTTGCTGCGGCCCGGTGCCGGCCACATCCGGCTGGACGGCCGGACCCTGTTCGATGCCGCGCGCGGCATCGACCTTGCTCCGCCCGCGCGCGGCATCGGCTACCTGTTCCAGCACTACGCGCTGTTCCCGCATCTGTCGGTGCGCCAGAACATCGCCTTCGGCCTGACCTCGTGGCGCCGGCGGCGCCTGGCGCCCGAGGACGAACGGCGCGTGCAGGACCTGATCGACCGCTTCGGCCTGGCCGCCATGGCCGACAGCCGGCCCGGCGTGTTGTCGGGCGGCCAGCAGCAGCGGGTGGCGCTGGCGCGGGCCCTGGCCTGCGAGCCCCGCGCGCTGTTGCTGGACGAGCCCTTCGCCGCGCTCAATCCCATGCTGCGCGGCGAACTGCGCAAGGAACTGGCCGAGGTGGCGCGGCAATGGGGCGTTCCCGTGCTGATGATCACGCACGACATCGACGACGTGCTGGAATTGGCCGACGTCGCCTTCCTTTACCAGGACGGGCAGGTCGCGCGTGAAGTGGACCTGCGCAGCGGCCAGAGCCGCGATTTCATCCGCCGCGCGCTGGGGGACGACGCCCCGGCCGAGACGCCGATGCGCCAGCGCCTGCGCACGCTGCTCAATCCGGGCACTTCCTGAACGCGCGGCGGTAGAATCGTCGGTCAGACGACTCTGCGGCGGCACGCTGCGCGTGGCCGCCCCTTCCCATGCCATCCTTCGATCGCTCCGCCGCCGTGGGCTTCGGCCTCAATCCGCTCGACCGCATGTCCGAGGCGCGCGCCGATGCCGAGTTCGTCCGGGCGCGCCGGCACGATGCGGCGGCCCGGTTCATGGTGTTCGTCGGTGACGTGCCCCTGCTGGACGTGGGCGCGGGCGCGCCTTCTCCCTTGTTCGCCGCCGAGGCCTGGATAGGCCTGGGGCCCGCGCGCCAGGAGATCTTCCTGGGGCAGGACGAACAGGGCCGCCCGCTATTCGCGGTGGCGCTGGACGCGGGGTTGGCCGAGGCGGCCGCCGCGCGGCCCGGGCTGGAGCTGCTGGACCTGCGCAGCATCGCCATGCGCGGCCTGTTCCCGCCCGACCTGCTGGGTGAACTGGGCGGCGCCAAGGCCATCCTGAGCTGGCATGACCGGCACCGCTATTGCGCCAACTGCGGCGAACCCAGCCGCGTGTCCTGCGCCGGCTGGCGGCGCGACTGTCCGGCCTGCGGCGCCCAGCACTTCCCGCGCGTGGATCCGGTGGTGATCATGCTGGCGGTGGACGGCGACCGCTGCCTGCTGGGCCGGCAGCCGCGCTTCGCGGCGGGCATGTATTCGGCCCTGGCGGGCTTCCTCGAGCCCGGCGAGACCATCGAGGACGCCGTGCGGCGCGAGATCAGCGAGGAAGCGGGCATCGCCTGCGCCGAGGTGGCCTACTTCGCGTCGCAGCCCTGGCCCTTCCCGTCGTCGCTGATGATAGGCTGCTTCGCCCGCGCGCAAGGCACCGACATCGTGATCGACCGCAACGAGCTGGAAGACGCGCGCTGGTTCACGCGCGAGGAAGTCCGCCAGATGCTGGACGGCACGCATCCCGAGGGCCTGTCCGCGCCCAGGCCCTACGCCATCGCGCATCACCTGGTGCGGGCCTTCGTCGAAGGGACCGGCCCCGCGCTGTGAACGCAGGCGGGGCCGCCGGGCGGCCAACGCCTTGATCATTCTGTCTTACCCCTCCCCGGGCAGGTAGGCGTTCAACCGCCGGATCAACGAGTCAGGATTTCCCTCCATATAGTTTCAAAATTGTTTACATCGGAACAAGTTTGTGGAAATATGGCCGGCACTGGTTGTCCGAACTCCATCCGAAAAGGGATCCGAGATGCAGACTTTCCTCCCCAAAGCGGCGCCTCTCTGCTGTCTGGGCGCCGGCCTGATGCTTGCCGGTCCGGCGGCCCAGGCCAACGACGGCGCCTATCCCACCCATCCCATCCGGCTCATCGTCCCGTTCGCGGTGGGCGGCGGCTCCGACATCCTGGCGCGCATCCTCGCGCCCGCCATGTCCGAGCGGCTGGGCCAGCAGATCGTGGTCGAGAACCGTCCGGGCGCATCGACCAACATCGCCGCCGAACTGGTGGCCAAGGCGCGGCCCGACGGCTATACGCTCATGCTGGGCAACACCAACACCTTCGTGGTCAACGCGCTGCTGTTCAAGTCGCTCAACTACGACCCGGTGAAGGACTTCGCGGTGCTTGGCATGGCCGGTGCCTTCCCGATGATCCTGGCGGTGTCGCCCTCGGTCCCGGCGCGCTCGGTGGCCGAGTTCGTCAGCCTGGCCAAGGAAAAGGCCGGCACGCTCAGCTATGCCTCGCCCGGCGTGGGTACGCCCCATCACCTGGCGATGGAAATGCTGAAGTTCCAGAGCGGCATCCAGGCCACCCATGTGTCCTACAAGGGCGTGGCGCCCGCGCTGCCCGACCTGATGGCCGGCCGGGTCCAGGCCATCTTCATCGACTACGCGGCGGGCGGCCAGCAATTGAAGGCCGGCAAGCTGCGGGGCCTGGCCGTGGGCAGCCAGAAGCCCACCGAGTTCATGCCCGACCTGCCCACCATGGCGGCTTCGGGCTTTCCGACGTTCGACGTGACGGGCTGGCAGGGCATGGTCGTGCCCAAGGGTACGCCCGAGGACGTCGTGCAGAAGCTGACCGGCGCGCTGCGCGCCACCATGGCCTCGCCCGGGGTCCAGGAAAGCCTGCGCAATGCCGGCATAGAGCCCACCTACATGGCGCCGCCCGAGTTCGCGCGCTACATCGACCAGGAACGCGGCAAGATGACGGCGCTGATCAAGGCCGCCAACATCCAGCTCGATACTTCTCCCTGATATTAGGAGTCTTCATTCATGACGCAGCATGTGGCAATCATCGGTGCCGGCATCGGCGGCCTGGCGGCGGCGCTGGCGCTGCTACGGCGGGGCATCGACGTCGACGTCTACGAACAGGCCACCGACCTGAAGGAGGTCGGCGCCGGCATCCAGACCACGCCCAACGGCTCGCGGGTCCTGCTGGAGCTGGGGCTGGGCGACGAGCTGCAGCGGTACGCCACCTTCAGCAAGGGCAAGGACACCTACCTCTGGAACACCGGGCAGAAGCGGCCGTTCATGCCGCTGGGCGAGCAGTCGGTCGACAGCTACGGCGCGCCCTACGTCACCTTCCACCGCGCCGACCTGCACGGCATGCTGCTGCGCGCGGTGCTGCAGGCCAAGCCCGGCGCGGTGCACCTGGGCAAGCAGCTCGAGGCGCTGTCGCAGGACGACCGCGGCGTGCGCATGCGCTTCGTCGACGGCTCCGAGGCCACGGCGCCGCTGATGGTGGGCGCCGACGGCATCCATTCGCGCGTGCGCCAGATCCTGCTGGGGCCCGACAAGCCGGCGTTCACCGGCTGCATGGCCTGGCGCGGCCTGATTCCCGCCGAAGCCATCCAGGGCACGATCGATCTGGTCGGCGGCAGCATGTGGCTGGGTCCCACGGCGCACATCGTGACCTACCCGGTGCGCCAGGGCAAGCTGCTGAACTTCATCGGCATGGTGGACCAGGACAACTGGCTGATCGAATCCTGGAACGCCGCCGGCACCACCGAGGAATGCCTGGCGGACTTCGCCGGCTGGCATCCCCACGTGCAGCGGATGGTCCGCAACATCACCATTCCCTACAAGTGGGCGCTGATGGTGCGGGCGCCGCTCGAACGCTGGACCGACGGCCGCGTCACCCTGCTGGGCGACGCCTGCCATTCCACGCTGCCTTTTCTCAGCCAGGGCGCCAACATGGCGCTGGAAGACGGACTCATCCTGGCGCGCTGCCTGCAAGCCTACGGCGACGATGCCGGCCATGCGCTGCGCAGCTACGAAGCGCTGCGCCGGCCGCGCACGGCCAACATCACGCGCAGCTCGGCCGAACAGGTGCGGCGCGTGCACAATCCCGAGCTGGCCGATCCGGCCGAGGCGCAGCGCTACATCGAGCGCGAATGGGGCCAGCAGCAGGTAGAGGAACGCTACCGCTGGATCTATGGCTACGACGCCCGTACAGTGTCGCTGGAGAGCGCGGCCTGAGCGGCGCGCACCGAACCGTCCGCCTCGACGGCACGCGGCGCCAGCCCTGGCGCCGCGTGCCGTTTCGATATAGCGTTCCGTTATAATCCGCCGGATCAGGTGCCGCGAGTCCGAGGCGCCGGGATCATGTGCAAGCCCTCCACACATGAAGAAAGCCTCGACACTAGAACTTCAGCACTTCCTTCCGTACAAGCTCTCCCGCTTGCTCAACGACGTCAGTATCGGACTGCAGCGTACCTATACGCCCAGCTTCGGCCTGAATGTCTCGCAATGGCGCATGCTGGCGGCCGCCGCGCAGCTCGAGCCCACTTCCGTTACCGAACTTACCGACTATTCCGGCATGGACAAGGTCACGGTCAGCCGGGCGCTGCGCGAGATGGTGGACAAGAACCTGATGACGCGCACGCTGGACGAGAACGACCGGCGCCGCTCCACCATCGAGCTGACGGAGGAAGGGCGCCGCATCTACGACGAGATCTCGCCCGGCGCGGTCGAGTACGAACGCGACCTGCTCAAGCCGCTTAGCGCCGACGAGCGCAGGGTGCTGGAGGCCCTGGTGGACCGGCTGCTCAGCCAGGCCGCCATCTTGCGGCAGGCCTCGTCCCGCACCTTTCCCTCGCGCCGGCGCACGGCTTCGTCCGAATAGTCCTCAGTCCAGCATGGCCGTGGCCTCGACCTCCAGCATCAGGGCGGGCTTGGCCAGCGCCTGCACGCCGATCATGGTGCTGGCCGGCGGCCGGTCGGGCGCCAGGTAGCGCGCGCGCACCTGCCGGATGATGGCGATCTTCTCCGGTGTCATGTCCTTCACGAACAAGGTGGTCTTGACCACGTCGGCGAAGGTCGCGCCGCAGGCGGCCAGCGCGCGTTCGAGGTTGCGGTAGACCTGGTCCACCTGCGTCGCCAGGTCGTTCTCGCCGACGATGTTGCCCTGTTCGTCGTAGGCCACCTGGCCGGCGACCAGGATGGTGGTGGCCGCGCGCGAGCGCACGACGTGGCAGAAGCCGTTGGGCGTGGCCAGCCCGTCGGGGTTCAGGTGTTCGTTCATGTCATGTCTCCTGGCTGGCCAGCCGCATGGGTTCGTCGCACACCCATTCCTGGACGTCGAAGTCGTGCTGGATGAATCCGTGTTCGAGCAGGAAGTCCTTCTGACTCGATACGGCCGCGATCAATTCCGGATCGAGTCCGACGCGCAGCGACCGGAAATCCGTCTCGCGGTAGGACGGCGCGATCCATTCCTCGGGCGCGCCCACTTCCTTGGCGTAGATGCGCAGCGCGTCGCCGGGATGCTGGCGCGCCCAGGCTATGGACCGGTTCAGCGCGGACAGGTAGGCCGCGACGACCTCGGGCCGGTTGCGGGCCAGGTCGGCGTCCACGGTCAGGATGTTGGGCACCTGATTGTTGATCTGAGCGCGCCGGTCGGCATGGAAGCCCAGCTCGACCACTTCGGTCGCCTGCAGCAGCGCCTGCAACTGCAGGCCCAGTGCGCCCGAGGCATACAGGGCGTCGACCTCGCCGCGCACATAGGCGAAGGTCTCGGCCTGCTGGCGCCGCACGCGCGCCGCGCCGGCCCACATCCAGGCGCGCGAGGCCTCGTCCTCGCCCTGCCGGGCGATGTAGACCTCGTCCACCGGCAGCTCGACCAGCGTGACGTCGGCCAGGGTCAGGCCGGCCAGGCGCAGCGCGGAATCGTAGCCGCGCAGGCACATCGCGCGCCAGAAATCGATCTCGCCGGAGCGGCGTACCGGCAACGCCAGCCGCTTGCCCTTCAGGTCGGCGACGCCGCGTATGCCCGCGTCGGGACGCGCCAGGATGGCCTGATACTCCGGCGTCCACGCGATGCCCGCCAGCACCGTGTTCGCGCCGCGCGCGCGCGCCCAGATCGGCGGGATGTTGCCGCCCTGCCGGAACAGTCCGGCCACCGCATGGGTGAAGTGGGACTGCCGGGCATCCGGCGTGTCCAGGGTCTCCACCGCCGCCAGCGCCGCCCCCCGCCCGGCCAGGGCGCCGGTCAGGAGGCCCGCGTCGAGCGCGAGGCCCGACGCGGTGGGCAGCGGGCAGCGCGTGTACCAGAGGCGCGTGCGGGCGGCGTTCACTGGACTACCCTCCTGTCGCTGCGCGACATCCTTCCCGAGAAAGGTCGCGCGCCCTTCGGGCGGCCGGGTGGGCGCGCTCATGCGGCCGACCGGAGCGCCGACCGGGCCTCGAAGCCGTACAGCCGCTGGGCGTTGCGCCAGAACATCTTTTCCATCAGCTCGGGGGCCAGGTCGGTACGGGCCTCGAATTCGCCCACCAGGTCCTCGTGCGCGGCCTCGTCCTGGTGCGGCATGTCGCTGCCGATGATCAGGAAATCCGAGCCGAAGCGGTTGGCCACGTAGGCCAGGTCCTCGCTCGGCTCGCAGCCGACGAACACCCGTCCTTCGTCGAACAGGCGGCGCGCGCCCGGCTTGCCGGCGCGTTCCAGCGCGCCCACCGCGCCCAGCAGCCATTCGCTGCCGGTGGCTTCCAGGAAGGCCCAGCGCAGCTTGGGGAAGTCCGTCACGACCGAGCTCTCGGCCAGGCTGTAGAAACCGAACTGCACGCTGATGGGGCCGATGAAGCGCTTCATGCGCGCTGGCCAGAACGGCTCTTCGCCGGCCACGCGCTTCTGCGTGTCGAACAGGTGGCGCAGGCCGGGGCTGCCCGATCCCACGTGCACCGCCATGGCCAGGTCCTGCTTCTCGGCTTCCGCGTAGATGGGGAAGAAGCTCGGGTCGCTGACGGGGCGGTCCCATTCGATGCCGCGCATGAACACGGCCACGGCGCCGCCCATCTGCTTGACGCGGCGGATTTCCTTCACGGCGGCATCCGGGCTGCGGAAGGGCACCAGTGCGTTGTACATGATGCGCCCGCCCGACTCGGCGCACTTCTTCGCCATGAAGGTGTTGTAGCTGCGCATGAGCGCGGCTTCCAGCTCCGGATCCTCGCACAGGTTCAACAGGCCGAAGGTGGTGTGGATGACCTGGTAGTCGATGCGCCGCTTGTCCATGTCCTTCAGGCGTTCCTCGGGCTTGCTCAGGTGCTGCGAGTCGAGGTTGTACTTCTTGCGCAGCGAGCGCGTGCCGGCCGTGGGCGAGGCGCCGAACAGCCGGACCTTTTCATCGATCAGCCAGGCGGCGTTGAACACGCCCAGCGACGTGTCCTCGGGGAAGGTCACGACCACGGGGCGCCGCGCATGGTATTCGGGTTCGAGGAAGGACCAGGTCTCCTCGGATTCCATGACGTGGGCATCTGCGTCGATCACTATCATTTCTTGCTCTCCATGGCGGAAGTTGCGGGTCCATCGAAATGGATCTTCAGGTCGGCCCAGCAGCGCCAGTAGTCGGCCTGCAGGGTGGGGGACTGCATGGCCGCCGCCGTCGGGCAGATGACGTAGCGGCTCTCGAACATGAAGGCCAGCGTGTCGGGCAGCTTGGCCGGCGCGAGCGGTTCGCCGATGGCGCGCTCGTAGGTCTCGCGGTCGGGACCGTGCGCGCTCATGCTGTTGTGCAGGCTGCACCCGCCGGGCACGAAGCCCTCGACCTTGGCTTCGTAAACGCCGTGGATCAGCCCCATGAACTCGCTCATCACGTTGCGGTGGTACCAGGGCGGACGGAACGAGTGCTCGGCCACCAGCCAGCGCGAGGGGAAGATGACGAAGTCGGCGTTGGCGATGCCGGGATCGCCCGAAGGCGAGGTCAGCACCGTGTAGATGGACGGATCGGGATGGTCGAAGCTGACCGTGCTGATCGCCATGAATTTCCTGCAGTCGTACTTGTAGGGCGCCAGCGTGCCGTGCCAGGCCACGACGTCGAAAGGCGACCACTGCTGGCGCGCCGACCACAGCCGGCCGCGGAACTTGGCGACGATCTCGAAATCGCCGGCGCGATGCTCGTAGGCGGCCACGGGCGCGAGGAAATCGCGCGGGTTGGCCAGGCCGTTCGAGCCGATGGGGCCCAGCTCGGGCAGCCGGAACGGCGTGCCGTAGTTCTCGCAGACGTAGCCGCGCGCCTGGCCGTCGGGCAGGTCCACGCTCATCTTGATGCCGCGCGGGACCACGACGATCTCGCCCGGCCCCGCCTGCAGCACGCCCATCTCGGTGCGCACGCGCAGCCGTCCCGACTGCGGGACGATCAGGAGTTCGCCGTCGGCGTCGTAGAAGCTTCGGTCGCCCATCGAGCGATTGGCGGCGTACAGGTGGATGCCCATGCCGGCCTGCGTGTCGGCGTGGCCGTTGCCCGCCATGGTGAACAGGCCTTCGATGAAATCGACGGACCCGGCGGGCGCGGGCAGCGGATTCCATCGCAGCTGCGTGGGCGTGGTCGGGACTTCGTCGAACGGCGCGGTGCGCAGCATGCCGTGGTCGATCAGTTCGAAGGGGCTGTGGCCGGCCGACGGATGGATGCGATAGACCCACGAACGCAGGTTCTCGGCCCGGGGCGCGGTGAAGGCGGTGCCGGACAGTTGTTCGGTGTAGAGCCCGTAGTTGCCGCGCTGCGGGCTGTTCTGGTCCGGGGGCAGCGCGCCGGGCAATGCCTCGGACACGAAGTGATTGCCGAAGCCCGGCTGGTAGGCCAGGGCCTCCTCGTCGGCGTGTTTCATGATTCGTCCTCGTTGCGTGGTCGTTGGGTGGGCTGGCGGCGCAGGACGCGCCAGGCGCGGGCGGCCAGGGTGGAAACGAACTGCCGCGCCAGCAGGGCCAGCGACAGCCGGAGTTCGCCGCCGTCCGGGGGCGCGCCCGCGGGCGCTTGGCCGCCCTGCGTCAGCTGGTGCGCGACATTGGCGGCGAAGCGGGCCGTCAACTGGTCGGCCAGCGCCTGCACCACGTCGGCGCGGCTGAACTCGGCCAGCCGCCCGGCCAGCCGGAAGGCGGCGTCGATGCGCACCGACGTGGCGTCTGAAGCCGCGTCCGCCAGCGCGTAGCCGAGTTCGCACACGACCTGCGTGCGCGTGATGCGATCGACGCCCCGGCAGTGGACCGTGCCGCGCCGCGCGGCGGGATCGCGCGTGACGTGGGCCTGGGCATCGAACACCGCGCGTATCGGCCCGGCCTTCACCGTCATCTTTCCCCGGAGCCGGTCGCCTTCCACGTGTTCGACCTCCATGCCGGGCATGCAGCGCGACACGCGGGGCAGATCGCCGAAGAAGTCCCAGACCCGGTCGGCGGGGACGGGCAGGTCGAAGTGGCGGGACACGCGCGTCATTCCGGCGGTATCCACGGGGGCGGCCATGTCGAGGGCCGCGGGTTCGGCGGCGGACGCTGCCTCGGGCGGGGATGCGGGCATGGCCTGCCGGGGATGGAGGGAGTCCGGCGCCGGCGCGCCGTGCGCCGGCTGCGGCGCCGCCACCGGCGTGGCGAGCCGGTGTCCCGCTCCGCTTTGCACCACGTCCAGGATGGCGCGCACGATGCCGGCATAGCCCGTGCAGCGGCACAGGTTGCCCGCCAGCTCGCGCCGTATCGTCGCCTCGTCGGCGTCGGGGAAGCGCGTCACGATGTCGCGGGCGGACATCAGCATGCCCGGCGTGCAATAGCCGCACTGCAAGGCATGCGCGCGCGAGAAGGCCTGCCGCAGCGCCGCCATCAGGGCATCGTCGTCGAAGGCCTCGATGGTGGCGACCTCCAGGTCCTCGCAGGCAACGGCCAGCACGGTGCACGACCGGCTCAGCGCGCCGTCCACGTAGACGTTGCAGGCCCCGCAGACGCCGTGCTCGCAGGCCAGGTGCAGGCCGGTCAGGCGCCGGTCCTCGCGCAGGAAGTCGCCCAGCGAGGTGCGCGGCTCGACCCAGGCGCGCGTGGCGGCGCCGTTCACGGTCAGGGAAATGGGATGCTCGGTCATGACAACTCCTGGACCGTGCGGCGCAGCGCCACCGCGGCCGCGTGCAGATCGTCGGCCTGCGCGCCGCCGCCACGCAGCGCCTGCCCCGCCTGCGCCAGGTCGAAGCCGCGCAGCTCGCCGCGCAGCAGCCGTTCGGCCAGCGCGGGCAGCAGCATGGGCGTGCCGCCGGCGCCGGCCACCGCCACGCGCGCGTAGCCGGCGGGCCGGTCGATCACGATGGCGGCGATGGCCTGCGCGAACTCGCCGGCCTTGCGGGCGAGCTTGGCGTAGGCCCAGCGCGTGGCCTCGGAGCGCCAGGGCAGGCGGATGGACACCAGCAGTTCGTCCTCGCGCAGCGTGTGCGAGAAGGGGCCGTCGGCGAAGGTTTCCAGCGGCAGTTCCCGCCGGCCCGCCGCGCTGGCCGCCACCACCGAGGCGCCGGCGGCCAGCAGCGCCACGGGCCAGTCGGCGATGGGATCGGCGTGCGCCAGGCTGCCGCCCACGGTGCCGCGATTGCGTACCGCCCGATAGGCGATGCCGCCGGCGACGTGGGTCAGGTAGCCCTGCGCGAACGATGCGGCGATGCCGTCCTCGATGCGCGCGTGCGTGACCGCGGCGCCCAGTTCCAGGACATCGCCCTGCCGGCCGCCGGCCTGCAATTCGCGCAGCCGCGAGACGTCCATCACCCGCGCGGGCCGCGCCAGCCGCATGGACAGGACGGGCACCAGCGACTGGCCACCCGCCATGGGCCGGACGTCGGCGCCAGCCGACAGCGTGTCTAGCGCCGACGCCAGGTCGGCGGGCCGGACGTAGTCGAAGGCACAGGGCTTCATGCCGCCTCCTCGTGGCGCGCCGCGGTCCGGCGCGCGTCGGCCAGCGCCCGCAGCACGCGCGCGGGCGACAGCGGCAGTTCGGACAGACAGGCGCCCTCGCCGCCCAGCGCATCGTTGACCGCGCTGCACACGACCGAGGCCGAGGGGATGGCACCGCCTTCGCCCACGCCCTTCATGCCGAACTCGGTGAACGGCGACGGATGGTGCAGGTGGTCCACGTGCACGAAGGGCACGTCGCCGGCCGAGGGCAGCAGGTAGTCCACCAGCGTCGATGCCTGGGGCTGCCCGGCCGCGTCGTACAGCGATTCTTCGTACAGCGCGCTGCCTATGCCCTGCACCACGCCGCCCATGACCTGGCCGTCGACGATCATGGGATTGACGGCGACGCCGCAGTCCTCGACCACCAGATAGTCCACCACGCGTACGTAGCCGGTCTCGAGGTCGACGTCGACCACCGCCGCGTGGGCGCCGTAGCTGAAGGCGCCCTCGCCCGGCAGCTCGTAGCCGTGCGTGACTTCCAGGCTGGCCGGCTCGGCCGGGTTGCCGAAGGCGCCGCAGTCCTCGTGCCAGATGCGCGCCACCTGCGCCAGCGTCAGGCTGGCCGATGGCCCCTGTATGCGCCCGTGCGCCACGGCCACGTCCTCGGCGTCGCAGTCCAGCAGGACCGCGCCCAGGCGTTGCAGCCGCCGCGCCAGTTCCCGACACGCGCCGGCCACGGCGCCGCCGCCCATCACCATGCCGCGCGAGGCATAGGTGCCGGTGGAAAAGGCGGACAAGCCGGTGTCCCCGTGCAGCACGCGCACGGCGTCCAGCGGCAGGCCCAGGATCTCGTGGGCCACCTGCGCCATGGTGGTCTCCATGCCCTGGCCGTGCGATTGCAGGCCCAGGCGGACCTCCAGCGTGCCGTCGGCGTTGAGCCGTACCGTGGCGGGCTCCGGCGCGGGGCGCACCGGCAGCTTCCAGTCGTGCGCGGCCCGCATGCCGTGTCCGGTCAGTTCGACGAAACAGGCCACGCCCACGCCGATGCGATGGGAGGCCGCATGTTCCCGCGCGGCCATGCTTTCCGCCGCTTGCCGGGCCCGGGGCCGGATGGCGTGCACCGCGCGCCGCAGCGCCTCCGGATAGTCGCCGCTGTCGTAGACCCTGCCATTCAGGGTCGTGTAGGGCATGGCCTGCGCGGGAATCAGATTGGCCAGCCGGACTTCCCAGGCCGGGCGGCCGGCCTGGCGCGCGACGGCGTCCAGCGCTTGCTCGATGGCGAAGCAGGCGCCGGGCCGGGCCACGCCCCGGTAAGGGGCGACCGGCGGCTTGTTGGTGGCCAACGCGCGCGAGCGGCTGCGGTACCACGGAATGTCGTAGGGGCCGGGAATCGCGCCGGCCGCCATGCCCGCGTCCAGCAGGTTGGTGAACGGATAGACCGAATAGGCGCCGGCATCGATGGCGATGTCGGCATCCACGCCCAGCAGCCTGCCGTCGCGGTCCGCGTAGGCGGTGACGCGGTAAAGCTGCTCGCGGGTATTGGCCGCGGCGATCAGGTGCTCGCGGCGGTCCTCCAGCCAGCGCACCGGTCGCCGCAGCCGCCGGGCCAGCCAGCAGACCAGCACTTCCTCGGCCTGCAGGATGCTCTTGTAGCCGAAGCCGCCGCCCACGTCCGGCGCGATCACGCGCAGCTGCGACCGCGGCAGGCCCAGCACGTCGCTGACGCCGTCGCGGATCAGGTGCGGGATCTGCGTCGAGGTATGGAGGATGAGCTGGTCCTGCCGGTCGTCCCAATAGGCCAGGCAACCCTTGCCTTCCATCGGGTTCATCGACTGGCGCGCCATGCGGTAGACACCCTCGACCTTGATGGGCGCCTGCGCGAGATGGCCGGGCAGCGCGCCGTCCTGGCCGCTGCAGAAGCGGAATTCATGGATCTGGTTGCCAGGCCAGCCGTCATGCAGCACGGCGGCGCCTTCGGCCGCGGCCTGCTCGACGGACATCGCCACCGGCAGGGGATCGAGGTCCAGTTCGACCGTTTCCGCCAGGTCCTCGGCCCGCGCGCGCGTCGGCGCCAGCGCCACCGCCACCGGTTCGCCCACGTAGCGCACGCGATCCTTCGCCAGCACGGGCATGGCCGCCTGCCGCGCGGCCGGCGGCAGGTGCGGGGCCATGATGTCGGGCAGGGCCAAGTCGCCGGCCGTGAAGATCAGGGATCCGGCCGGGCGGCGCACGCCGCGCAGCCGCGCATGGGCCGCCGGACTGCGCACGATGGCCGCGTCCAGCATGCCGGGCAGCGCGATGTCGCCGACGAACTGGCCGCGCCCGTGCAGGTGCCGGGCGTCCTCCTTGCGGATGACGCTGGCGCCTATGCCTTCCTGCGTCCGCTGTGTCCCATCCATGCCGATTTCTCCGCTTTCCTGATGGTGCCGATGACCGCCATTTAGTTTCATATTAGTTTATAGTGACACTAATTGGCAAGCATGGCAGATTCCCCGATCCATCCCCTGGAGCTTCCGGCATGTACTTCGATCTTGCAGCCATCGACCGGCGCAGCATCTACAAACTGATGACGGCCACCATCGTCCCGCGGCCGATCGCCTGGGTCGTGACGCGCGACAACGGCGGCGGCCTGAACGCCGCGCCATTCTCCTTCTTCGGCCTGATGTCGGGCGATCCTCCGGTGATCGCGATCGGCGTCGGGTCGCGCCAGGGCAAGCCCAAGGACACCGGCGTCAACCTGCGCGACGGCGGCGAGTTCGTGGTCAACCTGGTCTCGCGCGAACTGATGGCGCAGATGAACGTTACCGCCATCGACTTCGGCCCCGAGGTGGACGAGCTGGAGATGGCGGGGCTGGAGACGGCGCCCTCGATCAAGGTGGATCCGCCGCGCATCGCCGCCGCCCCGGTGGCGTTCGAATGCGTGACGCAGCATGTGCTGCCCATCGACGACCACCGCTGGCTGGTGGTGGGCCGGCCGGTGGCCATGCACGTGCGCGACGGCGCGGTGCTGGATGCCGGGCGCCACTACATCGATACCCCGGCGCTGGACCTGGTGGGCCGCATGCAGGGCGGCGGCTGGTACGCCTTGCAGGACCATCTGGTGGAAATGCGCCCGCTGACCGAAGCCGCGTGGCGCGAACAGGCGGGCACCGCCGGGGCCGCGGAGTCCCGCTAGCCCCGCGCGGCGGGCGGGGTCAGGTCTCCGGCGCGATGTTCTCGCTGCGTATGACCTGGGTCCAGCGCTGGATGTCCTCGGCCACGAAGGACTGGGCCTGCGCGGCCGTCGTAGGCCAGGGCGAGGCCGCCTGTTTCTTCAGCGCCGCCAGCATCCCGGCGTCCGACAGCGCCTGCGCCACCGTCTCGTTCAACCGGCGCACGACCGCCGGCGGCAGGCCGCGCGGACCGGCCAGGGCGTACCATGCGCTGACATCGAAGCCGGGCAGCACCGTCTCGGCCACCGTGGGCACCTCGGGCAGGCCGGGATAGCGGTCGATGGACGTGACGGCCAGCGCCCGGACCGCGCCGGCCTGGATCTGGCTGACCGCGTTGCCGGCCAGGGACGTGAAGATGTAAGGCACCTCGCCGCCCATCAGTGCCATCATGGGCGCGTTGCCGCCCTTGTACGGCACGTGGGTCATCTGCACGCCCAGGCGCGACTGGAACAGCACCGCGGCCAGGTGCATGCCGGTGCCGATGCCGCCGGTGCCGAAGTCGACGCCGCGCGGCCTGGCCCGGGCTTCGGCCACCAGGTCCCGCACGGAGGCGGACTTGGCGGCGGGGCCAGCCAGGATCACGAAGGGACTGCGGGTGACCATGGACGCCAGCGTGAAATCGCCGGCCGGATCGAAGGGCAGCGACTTGTACAGTCCCGGCGCCGCCGAATGGCCCGAGGCCATGAAGAACAGCGTGTAGCCGTCGGGCGCGGCCTTGGCCACGAGGTTCGCGCCCAGCGTGCCGCCGGCACCGGGCTTGCCTTCGACGTAGGCGGTCTGGCCCAGGTGTTCGGTCAGTTGCTGCGCCAGCAGGCGGGCCTGGATATCCACCGCCCCGCCGGCGGTGAAGCCGTGGACCAGGCGGATGGGTTTGGCGGGCCAGGCTTCCTGGGCCAGCGCGCGGGCGCCTGGAAGGGTGGCGGTGGCGCCGGCCAGCGTGGCCAGCTCGCGGATGAATCGGCGGCGTGTCATACCAGGAACCTCCCGGGTTGGGGTCCGCGCTCGACCGGCACGCTCTTGAACGAGCCGTCCTGGAAGAGGCGCAGGCGGGACGCCAGCAGTTCGTCCGTCAGGCGGGCGAGGCGGCCGGCGTCGAAGGCGAGGCGGCCGTCGCGCTTGACGAAGCGGCCCGCGACCATGACGTTCTCGATGTCCGAGGTTTCCGCGTACATGACGACGATGTGCGCGGGATCGCCGCCGGCGTTGGCGGGGAAGATATTCATGCCGCGCGTGTCGATCATGATCAGGTCGGCCTGCTTGCCCGGCGCCAGCGAGCCGGTCTTGCCGTCCAGGCCGAAGGCCTTGGCCCCGCCCAGCGTGGCCCAGTGGATGGCATCGCGCGTCTGGGTGGAGTGCTGGGTCTTGGCCGGCCAGTTGCCTTCGGCGAACAGGCTGCGGTTGTCCAGTTCGCGCTGGTGCAGGAAGGCATGGCGCATGACCCACAGCATGGAACTGTTGAAGTAGGGATCGCAGTCGGTTCCCAGCGAGGGCGTGGCGCCGTGCTTGACCAGCCGTCCCAGCATGGCGGGCTTTTCGTAGTTCAGCATCTCGGTCAGGTTGGTGGCCGTGATGGTACAGCCGGCGTCCAGCACGATCTTCAATTCGTCGTCGTCGAAACAGTTGCCGTGGCCGATGTTGTGGTCGGGACCCAGCAGGCCCTCGCGGGCCAGGCGCGGATAGCCGTCCTCGACCACACGCTTGCCCTTGCGGCCATAGGTGTGGGCGGAATTGAACAGGCCGTACTCGCGCGCCAGGCGGATGTCGTGGGCGGCCACGTCGTACTCGCCCCAGTCGGGGCCCAGGATGGCCATGGCCAGCGTGACCAGCCCGTCGTCGGTGGCCAGCCGGCCCGTGCGCAGGCGGTGGATCTCGTCGCGCGGGAAAGACTGCTTGTAGTAGGGAACGGCGCCTTCGCGCTCGGGCGGCTTGACCGTGCCGCGCGCGAACACGGCGCGTATGCCCGATTCCTCCAGGGCGTCGATGGCGGCGTCGGTCATCTCGGCGTCGCGCAGGATGTGGCACCAGTCGACGATGGTGGTGGTGCCGTTGCGCAACTGGTTCAGCGCGCCCAGCAGGTTGCCCAGGTAGACGTCGCGCGCGGTGTAGTAGGTGGCCAGCTTCTTGTGCAGGTTGGCATGGTAGTCGCGGCTGCCGACCCAGTCGGCGCCGATGCCGCGCAGCTGGAATTCCCAGGTGTGGATGTGGGCGTTGACCATGCCCGGCATGACGATGCGGTGCGTGCCGTCCACGATCTCGTCGGCGGCCGTGTTCAGGCCGGGGCCGATGGCGGCGATCCGGTCGCCGTCGATGAGGATGTCGGCCTGGGCGAAGTCGCCCACGGCGGGGTCCATGGAAAGGATGGAAGCGTTCCTGATCAGCGTGCGGCTCATGTGTCCCCTCGGATGTGATGGCGGAGATCCCCGGGGCCCGGGCCATCAGGCCGTGGGCCGCCGGGTGGGCGGAGGCAGGACGCGCGCGACTGCGTAGGGAAGCCATGTTGACATTTTCCCCATCGGCGATAAACATCGTCAGATCAAAAAATTGTTTTCCAATCCGGAAAAAATATGGACCGCTTCGTGGCGATGTCGGTGTTCCGCAAGGTCGTCGAGCACGAAAGCTTCACGCAGGCCGCGCGCCAGCTGGGCATGTCGGTGGGATCGGTCAGCAAGTACCTGACGTGGCTGGAGCTGCACCTGGGCACCTCGCTGGTGGCCCGCACCACGCGCCGCCTGAACGTGACCGAGGCGGGCCGCAGCTACTACGCGCAATGCGCGCGGCTGCTGGACGACCTGGAGGAGGTCGAGCGGTCGGCCGCGTCCATGCAGACCATGCCGCGCGGCATGCTGAAGGTCCGCGCGCCGGTGTCGCTGGACTACGCGGGCTTCGGGGTCATGATGGGGGAGTTCCTGCGGCAGTTCCCCGCCGTCAAGGTCGAGATGACGCTGAACGACCGCTTCGTCGACCTGGACGACGAAGGCTACGACGTCGCGCTGGCCCTGGGCAGCAACCAGAAATACGTCAACCATCCCACGCACGCCACCCGCGCCATCGCCCGCATGACGCGCACCGTGGCGGCATCGCCCGGCTATCTGTCGGGACGCGAGGCGCCCGCCGCGCCGCAGGACCTGAAGCGCCACGACTGCCTGGTCTACGATCGCGGTCCGGCCCCGGACGAATGGCATTTTTCCGACGGACGGACCGAGCGCATGGTGCACGTGGGCGGCAGCCTGCGCAGCAACAACAGCCAGGTGCTCAAGGATGCGCTGCTGGGCGGCTCGGGCCTGGCCATGCTGCCGACCTTCATGATCGCCCGGGCCCTGGACGAAGGGCGGCTGGTACCGGTGCTGCCCGGCTGGACGCCGGCGTCGCGCACGCTGTACGTGATCCACCCGCGGCCGCGCCATTCGTCGCTGAAGATACGCGAGTTCGTCGACTTCGTGTCGGCGTGCTTCGAGCGGGATCCGCGCTGGCGGCTGGAGCCTTAGCGCCCCAGTCCGATGACCGCGATGATGCGTCCGAAGGCCACCGACCGGTCGATGGCCAGCGTGCCCCCGTGCTGTTCGCAGATGCGCCCGACCAGCCGCAGCCCGAAGCCGGCATCGGCCGGCAGCTCGAACTCGGGCGGAAAGCCCACGCCTTCGTCCTCGACGGTAACCGTGACCAGGCCCGGCCCGTACTCCACGTCGAGATGGACGTTGCCGGCGCTGTACTTGACGGCATTGGTCGCCAGCTCGATCAGGACCGAGCCGAGCGACATCGCGGCGTCGCTGTCCAGCGGCAACTCGTCGCTGGACGTGATGGCCACGAGGCGGTTCGAGCGAGGGTCGATCAGCGCCGATTGCAGATGCTGCGCCAGGTCGGCCAGATACGCAGACGCGTCGGGCACCACGCCGGGTTCCTGCCGGTACGCATGATCGTGCAGCCGTACCAGGCTTTCGATGCGGCTGACCGCGACGCCGAATTCCCGGCGCACGTCCTCGTTGCCGGAACGCCGCGCCTGGACCTGCAAGGCGCTCGAGAGCAGATGCAGGCCGTTGCGCATGCGATGGTGCAGTTCGCGTAGCCGAAGTTCGTGGAGGGTGCTGGCGTCGTCGGGTGGGGACATGGATGTTGCTGGTGTACCGGGATGGGGCGGCGGCCCGCGGGCCGCCGCTGCGTTACTTCTCGTTCAGCTCGTCACGCAGCTTGTCCTTGGCTTCGCCGATACGGCGCTGCACGGTTCCCACGGTCTTCTCCACCTTGCCCTTGGCTTCGGTGGACCGGTCGCCCGTCAGCTTGCCCGCGGTTTCCTTGACGGTGCCCTTGACTTCCTTGGCTGCGCCCTTGATGCGATCTTTGTCCATGCGAACTCCTCATCGATGGTAAGGGTGCAGTCCGTTGCCGGACTGGGGGTGGGACAGACTTTAGCGTCGAGCCGGGACCGCGGCTAGATGAGCATGTACCAGGGGCGGTAGTCTTTCTGTCCCACGGGCCGCGCTTCTAGCGCCCACGTGTGCGTCCGGCGCCCTTGGCCGGCACCTCGTATCCGGTCACGCCGCGCTGGCGCGCCCAGACGATGGCGTCGCTGCGGCGGTGCACGCCGATCTTGCTGTACAGCATCGCGATGTGGTTGCGCACCGTATTGGGCGATACCCGCATCGCCGCCGCGATCTGCTCGTTGTTCTCGCCCTGGCACATCCGTCCCAGCACTTCGTGTTCGCGCGGCGTCAGTTCCGACAGCGCCAGGGTGCCGGCCAGGGCGTCCTGCGGACGCCGGATCTGGGCCAGCTTCTCGATGACGGTACGGCTGAACCAGGAGGCGTCCTGCATGACGGTGTCGATGGCCGCGACCAGTTCCTCTTCACCGCGCTTGCGATCGGTGATGTCCTGGATCGCCACGAGCACGCAGGCCTGGCCGTTGATGGTGGCGGTCTCGGCCGACAGCAGGCAGTCCAGCACGTCGCCGCCGCGCGTGCGCAGGGCGACCTCGGCGTTGCGCACGCTGCCGGTGGCGTCCAGGTCGTCCTTCAGTTTGCGATGGACGGCGGCGTCGGCCCACAGGTGCAGGTCGGCCGGCGTCTTGGCCAGGATGTCCGGCGCCTCGTGGCCGGTGGCGGCGATGAAGGCTTCGTTCACCGCCATCAGCGCGAAGTCGCCGCGGTGACAGACGGCCATCGGCACGGGTGCCAGCATGAAGGCCTTCGAGAAGCGTTCCTCGGTCTGGCGCAGCGCGTCCTCGGCCCGGCGGCGCGGCTCCAGGTCCATGAAGGTGAAGAGCATGCAGGTGTCTTCGCACACGTCCAGCGGCTGGCCGGCCACGATGACGAGCTTGGTGCCGCCGTCCTTCAGGCGCAGCGAGGCTTCCATCTGCGGAATCGTGCGGCCTTCCTCCAGCAGCCGTATCGCTTCGTCGCGGCGCGCGGCCTCGTTAAGGACGTCCAGTTCGTAGGTGGAGCGGCCCAGCACCTCGTCGCGGGCATAGCCCGTCATGTCCAGGAAACCCTGGTTGACCTTGACGTAGCGCAGGTCGGCCAGGCTGCAGATGATGGCGGGCGCGGGGTTCGTATTGAAGGTGCGCTCGAAGCGTTCCTCGGCGCTGAAGCGCTCGGTCACGTCCTGGATCACGAGCACGAGCGACTGGGGTTCTTCCGATGCGCCGGTCAGCACGAGGCCGCGCACCTGGAGCATGCGCCGGAAAGACTCGTCGCCGGGCCGGGTCGCCTCGACCACCACGTCGCTGAAGCGCTCGCCCGCCAGCACCCGCATGATCGGATACTGGGCCGGCGCGAGCGTGTGGTTGTTGCGGTACTTCAGGGTGTATGCGGCGACATAGTCCTCGGCCGTGCGGCCCAGGGCGGCCAGGTTCTTCGCGTCGTGGATGGCCAGCGCCGTTGCGTTCGCCCAGATGATGGCGCCGTCCGGATCGAGCAGGACGATGCCTTCCGTCAGCCCCGAAATGATCTGCTGGAGTTGGCGCCGGTCGGGATGCGGCTTGTCGGTGCTCTTGCTCATGCGGACCTCGGGTTTGTGCCGCGGCTGGCGCCGGACCTGGCGCCACGGTGCCGGGCAGTGTATCCGATCGCCGCCGCTTCCTTCGGTGGGCTGAGGTCGCCGCCCCATTGTTCGACGATGTCCTGCAACATGGTTGAAACGGCCTGGCAGGCGGGCGTCATCACGCCCGACTTCGGCAGGGCCAGCGTGACGTAGCGGCGCAGGTCCGGATTGACGAGGCGGGTGGCCTGCAATGATCCCTGGCGCAGTTCATGCATGATCGAATAGGGCCCCAGGACGGCATACACCGACTGGGTGGCGGCCAGTTCCTTCTGCGCGGTCAGCGAATCCGCCTCGATCGCCGCTTGCAGCGCGAAGCCCTTGCTGCGGGCGGTCTCGTCCAGGATCGCGCGCCAGTGGGCGGGCCGCCGGGGCAGCACCAGGGGCAGGTCCTGCAGGCGCGCGAAGTCGATGGAAGGCGCCCGTGTGAGGGGGTCGCCGGGACGCGCCACGAGGTAGGTGTGGCCGGTGGCCAGCAGCCGTTCCTCGGCGCTGGCCGGTTTGTGGAAGCGGAACAGGACGGCCATGTCGACCAGGCCCGCGTCCAGCAGCGCGTCGAGTTCGCCGCCCTGCCCCTCGCGCACGTTCAGGCGGATCAGGGGGTACTGCTGGCGTACGCGGCCGAACAGCGTGGTCAGGAGCGGATGGGCGGCCGACGGCAGGATGCCCAGGCGGACTTCGCCCATGGGCACCGGGGACGTCGAGCGGATCTCGCGGAACAACTGGTCGGTGTCGGCCAGCCAGGTCCGCACGCGGGCGATGATGTGCTCGCCCAGTTCGGTCAGGACCACGCCGCGGCCCGTGCGGCGGAACAGCCTGCCGCCGCACTCGCGTTCCAGGTTGCCGATCTGGCGGCTGACGTGCGACTGCACGGTCATGCGCGCGGCCGCCACCTTGGTGAAGCTGCCGCTTTCGGCCACTTCGACGAACAGTTTCAGGTCGGCCTGGTTCATGGGTTGGCAGGTTCGTTAAGACATCTCTATTTTGGCATGTCTGAAATCTCTGGCCGCAGTCTAGGAAGATATCTGCGTGCTTCCTACACTGCCAGCCGTCACGACATCGCGCGCACTGCGCCCACAACCATGACCGCACCCCATCTGGCGCCCGCAGCGGCGCCCCTGCGCATCGCCGTGGATATCGGCGGGACGTTCACCGACATGGCTGCCTTCGACGAAGGCACCGGCACGCTGCATTTCGGCAAGGCCCTGTCCACGCACGGCCGGCTGGTCGAAGGCATCCAGCACACGCTGGACGGCGCCGGCATCGACCTGCGCAACGGCTACCTTTTCCTGCATGGCTCGACCATCGCCATCAACACGCTGCTCGAACGAAACGGCGCGAAGACGGCGCTGCTGATCACCGAGGGATTCCGCGACATCTACGAGATCGGCCGCGTCAACCGCCCCGATGCCTACAACCTTTTCTTCTCCAAGCACACGCCACTGGTCAAGCGTTCGCTGCGCTACGAAGTCCAGGAGCGGCTGCGCGCGGACGGCAGCGTCCACAAGCCCCTGGACGAGGCACGGGTGCGCGAGGTGGCGCGGGAATTGAAGGCGCAGGGCGTGGAGGCGGCCGCGGTGCTGCTGCTGCATTCCTATCGCAAGCCCGACCACGAGAAGCGCGTGAAGGAGATCCTGCTCGAGGAACTGCCGCACGCCTTCGTGACCGCCTCGCATGAACTGTCGCAGGAATACCGCGAGTTCGAACGCGTGTCGACCGCCGTCGCCAATGCCTACGTGGGGCCGCGCGTGTCGGCCTACCTGGGCCAGCTCGAGACGCACCTGGGCGAGCGCGGCTTCGGCGGCGACTTCTACGCGGTCCAGTCCACCGGCGGTCTGTTCCCGCTGGAACATGCGCGCCGCGAATGCGTCCGCATGCTGGAGTCGGGTCCCGCCGCGGGCGTCATCGGCGCCCAGGCGATCTGCGCGCAGCTCGGCCTGCCCGACGCCATCGCCTTCGACATGGGCGGCACCACGGCCAAGGCCGGCGTGATCAGCGAAGGGCGCCCGCTCACCACCGGCAGCGCGCTGATCGGCGGCTACGAGAAGGCGCTGCCCATCCAGATCCCCATGATGGACATCTTCGAAGTGGGTACCGGCGGCGGCAGCATCGCGCGCGTCGAGCTGGGCAATGCGCTGCGGGTGGGGCCGCGGAGCGCCGGCTCTATGCCGGGCCCGGTCTGCTACGGCCGGGGCGGCACCGAACCCACGGTGACCGACGCCAACCTGGTACTGGGCCGCCTGGACGCCGGACACTTCCTGGGCGGCGAGATGCCGCTGGACCTGGAGGGCGCGCGCGCCGCCATGCACGAACGCATCGCCGCGCCGCTGGGGCTGGAAACGGTCGAGGCCGCGGACGGCATCCTGCGCATCGCGGTGACGGCGATGTCGCACGCGGTCAAGGCGGTCACCACCGAGCGCGGCCTGGACGCCGGCAGCTTCACCATGGTGGTCTACGGCGGCGCCGGGCCGCTGCACGCCTCGGCCATCGCGCGCGAACTCGGCATCCGCCGCGTGCTCATTCCCTATGCGCCGGGCTATTTCTCGGCCTACGGCATGCTGTTCAGCGACCTGCGCTACGACTACGTGCGTTCGGTGTTCCGCCACCTGGACGACCTGTCGTTCGACGAGATCGAGTCGCTGTACGCATCGATGGAGACGGAAGGGCGTGCGGCGGTCGCGGCCTCGGCGGTGCGGCCGGACGAGATCGTTATCGAGCGTTCGGCCGACATGCGCTACGTCGGCCAGGAACATGCGGTCACGGTGGACCTGCCGCGCGTGTATTTCGAGCGCCAGGACCGCGACGCGATCAAGCGCCATTTCGACGACGTCCACGCCATCCGCTACGGCACCAGCGCGCCGGCCGAACCGGCCGACATCGTCAGCCTGCGCGTGACCGTGCTGGGCGTGATGCGCAAGCCGCCGCGCCATGCTGTGCGGGCCGGCGGCCAGACGCCGCCCGAAGGCGCGCTGCGCGCCACCAAGCCGGTGTACTTCCGTTCGCACGGCCAGGTGCCGACGCCGGTGTACCGCCGCGACGCCCTGCTGGCCGGCAACCGCATTCCGGGGCCAGCCCTGATCGAAGAACATGCCTCCACGACCGTCGTCCAGCCGGGCGACGAACTGACCGTGGACGACTGCGGCAACCTGCACGTGGCCATCGGGAGCGAACGTTGATGAACGCGCGAGAAACGAACCAGCACACCGTCGATCCGGTCACGGTGGAGATCATCCGCAACGGCCTGCTGGCCGTGACGGAGGAAATGAAGACCAACCTGACGAGGACCGCCTACAACCTCATCATCTACGAGGCGCTGGACTTCACCGTGGGCCTGTTCACGCCCGAGGGCGACACGGTGTCGATCGGCCTGGGCCTGCCCATGTTCATCCGCGGGATGTCCGAGACCGTCAAGGCCAAGATCCGCCACTTCGGAATGGAGAACATCCATCCCGGCGACATCCTGGTCACCAACGACGCCTACGTCACCGGCAGCCACCTGAATCACTTCACCTTCACCATGCCGGTGTTCCACGAGGGCCGCATCGTCGCCTTCACCTGCTGCATGGCGCACTGGCTGGACGTGGGCGGCACGCTGGGCCAGGTCACGACCGACATCTTCTCGGAAGGGATACAGATCCCCATCGTCAAGTACCGCCGCGCCGGCGTGGTCAACCAGGACCTGGTCGACATCATCGCGATGAACGTGCGCCTGCCCGAGCGCGCGCTGGGCGACCTGCGCGCGCAGATCACCGCCATCACCACCGGCGAGCGGCGCTTCCTGGAACTGGTCCAGCGCTACGGCGCCGATGCCGTGCACGGCTCGATCGCGCAGATCATGGACCAGTCGGAAGCGGTGGCGCGGCAGAACACGCTCAGCATTCCCGACGGCGTCTACGAGGCCGAGTCCTACATGGACGACGACGGCGTGGACGTGGGGCGGCGCATTCCCATCCGGGTCAAGGTGATCAAGCAGGGCGACGAGATGACCATCGACCTGTCGGACGTGAGCCGGCAGGTGCGCGGCTTCTACAACTCCGGCTTCACCACCGGCATCGCGTGCGCGCAGGTGGCCTTCAAGTGCCTGACCACGCCCACCGACTATCCGGTCAACGACGGCAGCTTCCGGCCGTTGAAGGTGGTCATGCCCATGGGTACCGTCATCAGCGCCGAGCGCCCGTTCCCGATGCGGGTCTGGATGACCTTCCCCATGACCGTCATCGACACCATCTTCAAGGCGCTGGCGCCGGCCATACCCGACCGCGCCATCGCCGGCCACCATGCCGACCTGGTGTTCCCCAACATCCACGGCATCTCGCCCGAGGACGGCCGCCTGTTCATCGTGGGCATCGGCCCGCTGGGCGGAGGCTGGGGCGCGAAATCGCGCGAGGACGGCGTGTCGGTCACGGTGTGCATCAACGACGGCGACACCCACAACAGTCCCACCGAGCAGCTCGAGGCCAAGTATCCGGTCCTGGTCGAGCGCTATGCCATCCGCGCCGACAGCGGCGGCGCCGGCACCTATCGCGGCGGACTGGGCGCCGAGATGGTGGTGCAGGCGCTGTCCCCCTTCGCCGTGACCACGCGCATCGACCGCATGCACTGCAAGCCCTGGGGTCTGGAGGGGGGCCACGAGGCCGCGGGCAACGGCATCGCCATCCGCCGCAAGGGCGAATGGGACGACGGCATGCCCAACGCCAAGATCTTCAACGTGCGGCTGGAGCGCGGCGATGCCTACAAGATGCTGTCGGGCGGCGGCGGCGGTTTCGGCGATCCGCGCGGACGCGACCCCGAGACGGTGGCCGAGGACGTGCGCGAGGGCTATGTCAGCGCCCAGGCGGCGCGCGACGTCTACGGCGTGGCGATGACCGCCGAAGGCGCGGTGGACCATGCCGCCACCCAGGCGCTGCGGGGCCGCCGTGCCGCCTGATGCCGCCGCCCGCGCCGCCGCGCTGCTGCGCCTGTGGAACGACCTGGCGCTGCAGCACGTGTCCATGGGCGGCGCCTGCGCGTGCGGCATGGGCGGCGTGACGCTGCGGTTGCAGGATTTCGAGCGCGACATCCTGGACTACCTGCGCGACGATGCCGGGCGGCTGGGCGAGGCCGAGGCCCACGCGCTGCTGCAATGCCATGCCCCGGCCGGACAGGAAGGAGGCATGGCAGCCGTGCTGTCGGCGCTGGCCGATCCCGACGGGGGTGTTCCGCAGGCCGGCGCGGCATGGCTGCTGGGCCGGCTGGATCGCACCCTGAGTTCTTTCGCCCGCCTGCACGGCGGCGCGCGTTTCGGAGCCTTGCCATGATAGAGACGGACGACCGCATCCCGGTCACGGTGCTGACCGGCTTCCTGGGCAGCGGCAAGACCACCCTGCTGAACCGCCTGCTGGCGCGGCCCGCCCTGCGCGACACGGCGGTCATCATCAACGAGTTCGGCGAGGTCGGGCTGGACCACCATCTGCTGGAACAGAGCGCCGAGGACATGGTGCTGCTGGCCAACGGCTGCATCTGCTGCACCATCCGCGGCGACCTGGTCGAGGCCTTCGAGCGGCTGGACCGGCGGCTGGCGGACCAGGCCGCGCCGCTGCGGCGCGTGGTGATCGAGACCACCGGGCTGGCCGATCCCGCTCCCATCCTGCACACGCTGATGGGCGAGCCCGCGGTGGCGCGCCGCTACCGGCTGGACCACGTGGCCACGACCGTCGATGCCTGCAACGGCATCGATACGCTGGACCGGCAGGAAGAGGCGGTGAAGCAGGCGGCGGTGGCCGACCTGCTGGTGCTGACCAAGACCGACCTCGCGTCCGCCGGCCAGTCCGAGGCCCTGCTGCGCCGGCTGCGGGAGATCAATCCGGGCGCCGATGCGGTGCGCGCCGGCCGTGACGACGGCGACTGGCTGGCGGCGCCGGACGGCCGCCAGCGCGACGTGCGGCGCTGGCTGCAAGCCGAGGCGCACGATGCACACGGCGATGCGCACGGACATCCCGCCCACGGCCATGACCACGGACACCATCACGACCACGACCGCACCCGCCACGGCGACCGCATCCGGTCGTACGTGGTGACCCGCGACGAACCCGTGTCATGGGCCGGCGTGCAGCGCTGGCTGGCCATGCTGGCCACGCTGCGCGGCCCCGACCTGCTGCGCGTCAAGGGCATCGTCAACGTCATCGAGCACCCGGGCCGGCCGGTGGTCATACACGGGGTCCAGCACGTGTTCCATCCCCATTCCTTCCTGCCCGCCTGGCCCGACGACGACCACCGCACCCGCATCGTCTTCATCACCCGCGACGTCGACCGCGACCTGGTCGACGACACGCTCAGGATCTTCGAGCGCCGACAACCCTAGCCCCCCCGCCCATCACAACGACAAAGGAGACCGACATGAAGCCTTTCATCCGATATCTCGCGGGCCTGCTGGCCTGCGCCGCCACGCTGGCCGCCAGCGCGCAGGCCTATCCCCAGCGGCCCGTCCGCGTCATCGTGCCCTATCCGCCGGGCGGCACGGTGGACGCGGTGGCGCGCGTGTTCGCCGACAGCCTGGGCCACCAGCTGGGCCAGACCTTCGTGGTCGAGAACCGCGCCGGCGCCAGCGGATCCATAGGCAGCGAAGCGGTGGCGCGCGCGCCGGCCGACGGCTACACCCTGCTGGTCAATGCCTCGACCTTCGCGGCCGGCCCGTGGCTGCTCAAGTCCCTGCCCTACGACATCCACAAGGACTTCACGCCCATCACCAACCTGGGCGAGGTGCCGCTGCTGGTTACCGCCAACCCCGGCGTGCCGGCGAAAGACCTCAAGTCGTTCATCGCGCTGGCGCACCAGGCGCCCGGCAAATACTTCTTCGGCGCCTCCGCCGCCGGTTCGGCCAGCCACCTGGCCGAGGCCGCCATCAGCTACGAGGCCAAGGCCGACATCCCCGTCGTGCTGTACAAGGGCACCGGGCCTGCGCTGACCGATCTCATGGGCGGCCACATCAGCGCCGTCATCGATGCCGTGCCGTCGTCGCTGCCGCCGGTCAAGGCCGGCCGCACCAAGGCGCTGGCCGTCACCAGCGCCCAGCGCCTGCCCGCGCTGCCCGACGTGCCCACGGTGGCCGAATCGGGATTGCAGGGATTCGAGATGGTGTCCTGGTACGGCCTGTGGGGGCCGGCGGGCCTGCCCGCCGACGTGGTGGCCAGACTGCACGACGCCGTGCGCAAGGCCATCGACTCGCCGCGGGTCAAGCAGACGCTGAGCGAACAGGCGTTCGTCGGCAAGGGGTCGCCGCCCCAGGCGTTCGCGGACTATGTCCGCGCCGAAAGCGCCAAGTACGGGAAGCTGATCAAGGCGGCGAACATCACCGTCGAGTGAGCGCCGGGGCCACGCCCGCCATGGTCGGCATGGCGGCGCGCATCATGTCGATGAAGGCGCGCAGCTTGGCCGGGTAGTAGCGGGCGTACGGATAGATCAGGTAGAGCGGCAGCGACGCGGCGCGCCATTGGGGCGCGACGTGGCGCAGCCGGCCCTGGCGCAGGTCGTCGGCCACCACCCAGGCCGACGTGATGCCGGCGCCCACGCCGTCCAGCATGGCGGCGCGCAGCGCGTACAGGCTGTCGGTGCTCATGCGCGGGCGGATGGGGAAGCGGTGCCCGATGCCGTCGGCGCCGCGCGTCAGCACCACCTCGTCGCGGTAATACATGTTCAGCGCCACCCAGGGCAATGTCTCCAGGGCCTTGACCTCGTCCGGCGGCGTACCGTTCGGCAGCAGGGATGGCGCGGCCACGACGATGCGGGGCACTTCGGCCAGCAGGATGGCGACGACATCGGGGTCGTTCACCGCGCCCACCTGGATCGCGCAGTCCAGCCCTTCGGCGATGAAGTCGGCGTGGCGGTCCTGCAGCAGCCATTCGACCGAGGCTTCGGGATAGCGCCGCAGGTAGTCGGTCAGCGGCGCCACCATCTGGTCCTGGCCGAAGGCATGCGGCACCAGCACGCGCAGCGTGCCGCGCGGCTCGTCGTGGGCGCCGCGCAGGTCGGCCTCCATGGCGTCCCAGGTCGCGCCCAGTTCCTTCGCGTGGGCATAGCAGCGTTCGCCGTCGCTGGTCAGCGTCATGCCGTGGGTGGAGCGCTGCAGCAGGCGCAGCCCCAACAGGCGTTCCAGCGTCTGCAGCCTGCGGCTGACCGTGGGCTGGGTGGTGCCCAGTTGCACGGCGGCGGCGGACAGGCTTCCGGCTTCGACGATGCGGACGAAGGTCTGCATCAGTTCGATGCGGTCGATGGAAGGGGACACGCTGGTTTTCATGCGTCAAGCGTATAACGAATCTGCGTCCTCAGGGGCTACACGACGTAACCGCGGCCATGCAGAATCCCGTCCTATCGAACGATTCCGGGTTTACGAGCATGTCATCCATACAAATCGCGCATGGTGCGTCCCTACCTGCCGCACCCGCCGCGCGGCTGACCACCTCGCTGGTCGGCCTGCTGGCTACCGGGGCGGGGCTGAGCGTGGCTTCCATCTACTACAGCCAGCCCATGCTGGGGCTGCTGAGCCAGGACCTGGGGGCCGGCGAAGGCACCGTGGGGCTGGTGCCCACCTTGACCCAGCTGGGCTACGCGGCGGGGATCCTGCTGCTGGCGCCGCTGGGCGACCGCTACGACCGGCGCCGCATCATCGTCGGCAAGTCGGCGGTGCTGGCGCTGGCCCTGTTGCTGAGCGGCCTGGCGCCGGGCGTGGGCTGGCTGCTGGCCGCCAGCCTGGCAGTGGGGCTGGCGGCCACGCTGGCCCAGGACATCGTGCCGGCGGCCGCGACGCTGGCGCCCGATGCGCAGCGCGGCAAGGCCGTGGGCACCGTCATGACCGGCCTGCTGCTGGGCATCCTGCTGTCGCGCGTGGTCAGCGGCTTCGTGGCGGAATACTGGAACTGGCGCGCCATGTTCCTGGTGGCCGCGGTGTCCGTCGCCGGCGTGGGCGTGGTGGCGGCGCGCGGCTTGCCGCGCTTCGCGCCCACCGCGCAGCTGGGATATGGCGCGCTGCTGGCTTCCATGGCGCAATTGTGGCGCCGCCATGGCGCGCTGCGCCGCGCGGTCTACGCGCAAGGCCTGTTGGCGGTGGGCTTCAGCGCCTTCTGGTGCACGCTGGCCGTGATGCTGCACGACCGCTTCCACCTGGGCAGCACGGCGGCCGGCGCCTTCGGCCTGGCCGGCGCGGCGGGCGCCCTGGCCGCGCCCTTCGCCGGCCGGCTGGCCGACCGCCGTGGTTCCGACGGCGTGGCCCGCATCGCCACCATCATCGCCGCGGTCTCGTTCGCCAGCCTGGCGCTGACCGAGGTGTTGCCGGCACAGGCGCAGCTCGCCCTGCTGGTCGCCAGCGCCATCGGCTTCGACTTCGGCGTGCAGGCTTCGCTGGTGGCCAGCCAGACCCAGGTCTACGGCCTGGAGCCCGCGGCGCGTAGCCGGCTGAACGCCCTGCTGGTGGCCGGAATGTTCATCGGCATGGCCGCTGGCGCGGGGCTGGGCAGCCTGGTGTGGGCGCACGCGGGCTGGCTGGGCGTGGTGGGGCTGGCCACGGCGACGGCACTGGGGGCGTTGGGGGTGAGGATGGGGCGCTTGGTGCGCTAGCTAGTCGTGGATGGCAACACGTCGTGCGTGTACGTCCGGATTCAGCTACGGTTGTATTGCATTTTGCTATTTTTATTTACTTTTGCGATAATCTATTCCATGCACATCATCTCCAAGCGGTCATTGCGTGAATTCTGGGTCGTCCACCCAGCATCCACCAATGCGCTGCTTCATTGGCACACCACGCTGGAACACGCTCAAGCAACCGATTTCTCTGCATTGAAGACGGTGTTCAACACGGTGGACTGGGTGGGTGGCTATGTAGTCTTCGACGTAGGCGGCAACAAGTACCGCATCGTTGCGGACGTGGTGTTCCGATCGCAAACTGTCTTCATCAAGCACGTTTTTACGCACAAGGAGTACGACTCATGGAAGCCGTGATCCCCGACCTGGCCAAGGTGGCCCGCAGCTATGGCGAGTTCCGCGCCGTGGCCGGCGTGGGTGCGATCCGCAACGAGGCGGACTACGACCGTGCCCTGGCGCTGATTGAAGCGATTCTGGATCAAACCCGCGATACCCCTGCACGGGAAGATGTGACGCACCCGCTGGCTGACTTGCTGGACCTGCTGACCGCAGCGGTGCATGAATATGAGGCCGACCACCATGCCATTCCGGCCTCATCCCCTCGGGATGTGCTGCGCTTTCTGATGGACCAGCATGGGCTGACCCAGTCCGACCTGCCCGAGGTGGGAAGCCAGAGTGTGATTTCCGAAATCCTGGCAGGCCGCAGGATGTTCAACACCCGGCAGATTGCAGCCCTGGTCGAGCGGTTCCATGTCGGTGCGGATGCCTTCATCGAGCGTGGCGGTAAGCCCTGAGCGAAGAACCGTACTGTCCCGACGTTCAATCAATCCCTTCAATCGTCCAGCCCCTGAGCGGATTTCCCTGTAAGGCGGCCCTG
Organism: Pigmentiphaga sp. H8; assembly: GCF_003854895.1. NCBI lineage: Bacteria > Pseudomonadati > Pseudomonadota > Betaproteobacteria > Burkholderiales > Alcaligenaceae > Pigmentiphaga > Pigmentiphaga sp. H8. Next base: position 5,945,195 of record NZ_CP033966.1, read on the forward strand.
ATACGCGGACCGAGTTCACTCCTCTTTCATCATTTATATGCAAACACATCCAAAAAAATACTTGTAAAAGAACTTGCATATGCAAGTTTATTTGTGAGTAAATAGGCCCATCGCAACCATCACGGTTCCTCCGCCATGGCCTCCAGCTCGACGCGTTCCTCCCGCCGCAAGCCGGTCGATCCGGTCGATGACGAGCCGGATGCCTTCTCGGACCAGCGCAGCGAAAAGAAGACGGCCTACCTGCTGCGCCAGGTGTCCGAACGGCTGGCCATCAGCCTGACCGAGGCGCTGCGCCCCTTCAACCAGACCGCCAGCGTGTACCGGGTGCTGATCGCCCTTACCCGCCGCGACCATGCCCGGATGCGCGACCTGATCGAGCTGACGCTGGTCGAGTCGTCCACGCTCAGCCGCACCATCGGCCGGATGGAGGCGCAGGAACTGGTCACGGTCGAACAGGACGACGACGACGGCCGCGCGGTCATCATCTCCATCACCCAGGCGGGGCGCGACCTGCTCGATGCGATGCTGCCCGCGGTGTCGGCGCAGTACGAGTGGTCGGTGCACGACGTGCCGCCGGCGGACCTGGAGATCCTGCGCACCACGCTGCAGCGCATGCTGCGCAACCTGAAGATTTCCCCCATCAAGTAAGCGGCAATCCCATCAAGCAGTTCTTGCGGTCGGCCTTTCCTGGAAGGAGGCGGTCATGGAAGAGCAGGGTTCACCCATCTGGATCGATGGCAAGCTGGTCGATTGGGCGGATGCGTCCGTCCATTTCGTCAGCAACAGTTTCCAGTATGGATTCGGGGTCTTCGAAGGCATACGCGCCTATGACGGCGAGCAGGGAACCTCCATATTCCGGCTCGACGCCCACATCGACCGGCTGTTCAAGTCGGCCAAGATCATCGGGCTGGACATTCCCTACACCCGGGACACCATCGTCGAGGCCTGCCGCGAAACCGTCGCGGCCAGCGGCCATGCGAAGTGCTATCTGCGGCCGGTGGCCTACATCGGCTACGGCGGCATGGGGCTGAACTACACGGGCTGCAAGGTCAGCGTGGGCATCGCGGTCTGGTTCTGGGGCGAATACCTGGGCCAGGGCAAGCTGGAGCAGGGCACGCGCGTCAAGACCTCGTCCTATACGCGGCATCACATCAATTCGAACATGTCCAAGGCCAAGGCCTGCGGCAACTACATGCTGTTCCAGATGGCGCGCACCGACGCGCTGCGCGGCGGCTACGACGAGGCGCTGCTGCTGGATGCCCAGGGGCACGTGGCCGAGGGCTCGGTGGAGAACGTCTTCATCGTGCGCGACGGGCAACTGATCACGCCGCCGCTGACCTACATCCTGGACGGCATCACCCGCGACTCCATCATCCAGCTGGCGCGCGGCGCGGGCCTGGTAGTGCGCGAGGAGTTCTTCACCCGCGACGCCATGTACATCGCCGACGAGGCCTTCTTCGTCGGCACCGGCGCCGAGGTCACGCCGGTGGTGGCGCTGGACGACCGGCCCATCGGCCAGGGCGTGCCGGGACCGGTGACGCGGCGGCTGCAGTCGCTGTATTTCGATGCCGTGCGTGGACGCGACGAACGCTACGCGCACTGGGTGACCCCGGTGGCCGGCGTGCCGGCCTGAGCGCCATGGATCTCGACTACGCATTGCCTTATCCGTCGCAGCGTTCGCCGGTGCTGGCGCGCAACGTGGTGTGCGCCTCGCAGCCGCTGGCGGCGCAGGCCGGGCTGCGCATGCTGCTGCAAGGCGGCAACGCCGTCGATGCGGCGGTGGCGGCGGCCATCGCTTCCACGGTGGTCGAGCCCACCGCCAACGGCGTGGGCAGCGATGCCTTCGCGGTGGTCTGGGACGGCGCGAACCTGCATGGGCTCAATGCCAGCGGCCGCGCGCCGGCCGCCTGGGAGGCGGCGCGCTTCGCCGGGGGCCAGACCATGCCGCGCCGCGGCTGGGACAGCGTCACGGTGCCGGGCGTGGTGTCGTCATGGGCGGCGCTGAGCCGGCGCTTCGGCGCGCTGCCTTTCGAGCGCCTGTTCGAGCCGGCGGTGGACTATGCGCGGCGGGGGTTCGCGGTCAGTCCGCTGATCGCCGCGCTGTGGCATCGCATCGCGCCCAACTATGCCGACCAGCCGGGTTTCGCCGAAGCCTTCCTGCCTGGCGGGCGCGCGCCGGCCGCCGGCGAGATCTTCCGCAACGCGCCGTTGGCCGGCACGCTGGAGGCCATCGCCGCCACGGGCGGCGAGGCCTTCTACCGGGGCGCACTGGCCGAGGCCCTGGTCGCGCATGCCGCGCGCCACGGCGGCGCGATGACGCGGGACGACCTGGCGGCGCACGAAGCGCACTGGTGCGGCACGCTGTCGCAGCGCATCGGCGACGTCGACGTGCACGAGATTCCGCCCAATACGCAGGGCATCGCCACGCTGATCGCGCTGGGCATCCTGGCGCGCCACGACCCGCGGCGGCACGCGGTCGACAGCGTCGAAGCCATGCATCTGCAGATCGAGGCGATGAAACTGGCGTTCGCCGACGTCGAGGCCTTCGTCGGCGATCCGGCCTCGATGCAGATCGACCCGCGGTCGCTGCTGGCGGACGACTACCTGGATGCGCGCGCGGCGCTGATCGATCCGGCGCGCGCCGGCGATTTCGGCGCGGGCGCGCCGCGCCAGGGCGGCACGGTCTATCTGGCCGCGGCCGACGCGGCGGGCATGATGGTCTCGTTCATCCAGTCCAACTACGAGGGCTTCGGTTCGGGCGTGGTCGTGCCCGGCACCGGCATCAGCCTGCAGAACCGCGGCATGGGTTTCTCGCTGCGGCCCGGGCATCCCAATCTGGTGGGGTCGCGGCGGCTGCCGCTGCACACCATCATTCCCGGCTTCGCGATGCGCGCGGGCCAGCCCGCGATGAGCTTCGGCGTGATGGGCGGGCCGATGCAGGCGCAAGGGCATCTGCAGCTGGCCGTGCGCACGCAGCTGTACGGCCAGAACCCGCAGGCTGCGTCCGACGCGCCGCGCTGGCAGGTGGTGTCGGGACGCAAGGTGCTGGTCGAGGCCGGCATGCCGGAAGCCATCGTGGCGGGCCTGCTCGCGCGCGGCCACGAAGTGCGGCGGGAATCGCCGCAGGCCGCTTTCGCGTTCGGCGGCGCGCAGTTGATCCTGCGTGGCGACGACGGCTATGTGGCGGGATCGGACCATCGCAAGGACGGCGCGGCCGTCGGCTTTTGACTACCGCGCCACCCGCTTCCCCAAGGATGCGGCGCGGCGACAGGAGGAGCGAACAGTGAGCGTGCCACGGCAGGAATTCGAATCGAGGATGGCCCGCGCGCGGGCGGAAATGGCGCGCGCCGGCATGGACGGGCTGGTGGTTACCGATCCCGTGGGCTTCTACTACTTCACCGGCGAGAAGGCCAGCCCAGGCCGCCCGGCGGCCTTCGTGCTGCCGGCCGAGGGCGAACCGGCCCTGGTGAACTGGAGCGGCCCGGACATGTTCGCGCGCCTGTACCGCCGGCCGGGCAATCCCTGCGTGGCCGACCGGCGTATCTACCCCGAGGTGCCGTTCGACCGCGAGCCGGCCACCGACTGGGGGCTGCGCGACATCCTGGCCGAACGCGGGCTGCACGCCGCGCGGCTGGGCATCGAGCTGGGCAACGAACCCCGGCTGGGCCTGGGGCTGGCGGATCTCGACCGCCTGCGCGGCGAGCTGCCCGGCATACGCTGGGTCGATGCCTCGCCGGTGATCTGGGCCTGTCGCATGATCAAGTCCGAATGGGAGATCGAGCAGCTGCGGCAGGCGTGCGCGATCGGATCGCGGGCCTGGGGGCAATGCCTGGAATCCTTGGACGAGGGCGTGACGCAGCGCGCGGTCCAGCAGCGCATCATGGCCCTGTACGCCGAACTGGGCGCGGACCTGGATTCGGGGCCGCCGGTGGCGCTGGGCGCCACGGGTCCCGGCGGCGCGTTCCGGCGCGGGGACATCCTGTACCTGGACGGTGGCTGCAGCGTCAACGGCTACAAGATGGACATCACGCGGCGCGCGGTGTTCGGCGCGCCCAGCGCGCGCCAGCAGGGCGAGCACGACGGCATGTGGGAAATCCTCTTCCAGGTGATGGAGAAGATCCGGCCCGGCGTCACGACCGCATCGGTGTTCGAGTATTCGCAGTCGCTGCTGGCCCGGACCGGCTGGACCAACTACTCGGACCATTCCGCCAAGCGCATCGGCCATGGCATCGGGCTGGTCAACGAGCCGCCCTACATCAACGCGTTCGATACGCACGTGTTCCAGGAAGGCATGAGCATCACGCCGGAACCCAAGATCGAGACGCAGGAAGGGCTGCTGAACGCGGAAGAGCACGTGATCGTGCGCGCGCAGGGGTGCGAGATCATCTCGGGCTCCCTGGACTGGCGGCTGCACACCATTTCCCTGTGAACCCGCAGGCCTCGATGGAGACCGACATGCCCGCCGCCATACGCCCGCTCCTGCTGTCGGCCACCGACGTCGCGCATTGCGCGCCGCCGCTGGCCGACGTCATCCGCGTCGTCGAGGACACCTATCGCCGCGATGCGGCGGGGGAAGTCGAGGTGCCGGCCAAGGTCGCGCTGCACCCGCACGGCCCGTCGAGCTTCCTGCACGCCATGCCGGCCTGGGTGGGCGGCCAGCAGGCGCTGGGTATGAAGTGGGTGTCGTTCTTTCCGGGCAATGCCCGGCATGGCGCGCCGGACTCCAGCGCGCTGATCGTGCTGAACGATCCGCTTACCGGCGTGCCGGTGGCCATCATGGACGGGATGTGGATCACCTACGCCCGCACCGGCGCCTGCGCCGCGCTGGCGGCCAGGTATTGCGCGAACCCGGCGCCGCGCCGCGTCGGCCTGGTGGGCTGCGGCGGCCTGGGCGAGTGGTCCCTGCGCTGCCTGGCGGCGCTGTTTCCCTCGATCGCGGAAGTATTCGTGGCTTCGCAGCGCCCCGCCTCGCGGGCGGACTTCTGCGCGCGCATGGCGGGCCAGGGGCCGTGGACGCTGACGCCGGTGGACGAGATCCGGCAGGCCGTGCAGGACATGGACATCGTGGTGTCTTCCGTGCCCAAGCTCCAGACGCATCCCATCGCGGCCGAATGGTGGTCGCCGGGCACGGTGCTGATCCCGCTCGACATCACGGGCTCGTGGGACGACGCCACCTATGGGCGGGCCGACCGCGTGGTGTGCGACCACCGGGACAACCTGGCGCGCGCCTTCGAGCGCTACCGGCCGGGGCTGGCCATCGACGACGCCCGCGGCGTCGGCATGCAGGACATCGTGAGCGGCCGCGCCCCGGGCCGGGCCGCCGCGACGGATCGGGTCATGGCTTTCATGACCGGCATAGGCAGCATAGACGTGGCGGTGGCGTGGGACATCTACCGCCGCGCCGACGAGCAGAACCGGGGACAGCGCTTCGACCTGGCCTAGGCCCCAGCCGGCCGGGGTTTCCTTACATTCATGGGAGTTCTTATGAGCAAGCCATGCAGTGGATGCCGTTTGGTCCTGGCCGTCGCCAGCCTGTCGTTCGCCGCCGCCGCCTTCTCCGCCTATCCCGAGCGGCCGGTCAAGATCGTCCTGCCCTATCCGCCCGGCGGCGGCGGGGACCTGGTGCTGCGCAACCTGCAGCAGGCCCTGGAGAAGCAGCTCGGGCAGCCCGTCATCGTCGACTACAAGGCCGGCGCGGCGGGCAACATCGGCACGCTGGACGTGGTCAACGCCGCGCCCGACGGCTATACGCTGCTGATGGGGCCGACGAACAACTTCGTCATCAACCAGTTCCTGTTCCCGAAGATGGGCTTCGATCCGCTGGCGGCGCTGACGCCGGTCAGCCTGCTGGTCGAGCAGCCCTATCTGGTCACGATCGCGGGCGCGCTGCCGGCCCGCGACTATGCCGGATTCGCCGACTACGCCAAGGCCCATCCGGGCAAGCTGAACTACGGATCGCCGGGCGCGGGTACCGTGCCCCACGTGTCCGCGCTGATGCTGTCGGACCAGCTGGGCGCGCGCATGGTCCATGTGCCCTATAAGGGCTCGCAGCCCGGTGTGCAGGCGCTGGTCGCCAACGACGTGCAACTGCTGATCGCCAGCTACGGCATCGTCGCCGGGCAGGTCGCGGCGGGGCGCATCCGCGCCGTGGCGGTGGCCGCCGACCAGCGGCTGCCGGCCCTGCCGCAGGTCCCGACCACGGGCGAGGTCGGCCTGCCGCCGGGCGTCATCCTGGCCAACTGGTGGGGCATCGCGGCGCCGCGCGGCACCGACCCGGCCATCGTCGAGCGGCTGGCCGGCGCTTTCCGCGCGGCGGTCAATGATCCGGACGTGCAGCGCAAGTTCGTCGAGCAAGGCACGCTGCCGATCGCGAATTCTCCCGCGCAGTTCGCCGGCCGTCTGCGGGACGAAGCGCGCGCCTGGAAGGACATCATCGCCCGGACCGGCGTGACGATAGAGTGAAGGCGGTGCGATGACCCCTGGCGGGTCATCGCGGCGAATCAGCCCGCCGCGTCCGGATCGCGCGGCGCGCGCCGCCGTCCGCGTGGCTTGGGCCGGTAGTACAGCGTGGCCACGCCCAGCATCTTGGACAACAGCCGCAGCAGTTGTTGTCTTTCCTTGGCCGTAAGAGGCTGGACGACCTCGTCCTGAATTTCCTCCAGCATCGGCCCCAGCTGCTCGAGCAGCGCCAGGCCTTCGGCCGAGGCTTCCACGCGCTGGCGCCGGCCGTCGGGCCGGCGCACGATCAACGAGCGTTGTTCCAGCCGGGCGGCCACCTGTCCGGTGGTCGAGGTATCGAGCCCCACGATGTCGCCCAGTTCGGCCTGGTCCACACCGGGCCGTATCGAGATCGTCTTGAGCACGACGTACTGGATGGGCGTGAGGTTGAAGCGCCGGGTGATGGGCGCGAAGGCCAGCGTGGTCTTCTGCTTGGCGCGCCGGATCAGGTGCCCCGGCATGCTGTACATGACCAGCAGCGGATCGGGCTCGTCGCGCGTAGAGCCGGCGTCGGCCGGCAGTTCGTGGTCGGGTTCGGGCTGCATGGAATCTCCTCGGCGGCAACGTTACCACACCCGTCGACCGAGTTTGCCTACTTATATGAACACTTATACGTGTACAAATTTATAATTCAATATAAAACAATAGGTTATGGAATTCATGAATTCATTATTTGACATGTTATTTCCATCTTCTTATAGTGTTCGCATGCTAGAACCCAGGGGATGAAAATGAGCGACACCGCGGTCAAGGAACTGGTCCAGTTGATTCCGGAAGGCTTGCCGACCGGCCTGCGCAACTACTGGTATCCGATCCTGCAAACGGAAGAACTGCCCACCGGCAAGCCGGTCGGGCTGAAGGTGCTGGGCGAGAACCTCGCCGCCTGGCGCGATGCCGACGGCCAGCCGAATGTCGTGCGCGATCGCTGCCCCCATCGCAGCATCCGGCTGTCGGTCGGCCGCGTCATGGATGGCGAACTGCAATGCCTGATGCACGGGCTGCGTTTCAACGGCGAAGGCCGCTGCACGCTGATCCCGTGGGAAACCGCGCATACTCCGCATCACGACCGGCTGGGCGTGCCGGCGTATCCGGCGCGGGAGCTGGGGGGCTATGTCTGGGCCTACCTGGGCGATCCGGTCCGCTTTCCGCCGCCGCCGCTCGAGACCCAGGTTCCCGAGGAACTGCTCAAGCCCGACGAATTCATCTGCTTCCGGCTGCCCACCTCCACCTGGAAGGCCAACTGGCTGCTGGCCATCGACGGCAGCGACGGCTTCCACGCGGTCGTGCTGCACACTGATTCGCAGGCCGTGCATCGCGCCGAACGCAAGCCGGGCAGCAACGAGGTGCCGCTGGAAGACCGCCGCATCAAGATCATCCGCACCTCGCACGGCGTGCGCGGCGTATCGGTCGACCTGGAAGGCGAGCCCATCAACCACGGCCACTTCACCGTGGACGTCAAGGGCCAGCGCTTCTGCCTGCCCTGTCTGACCACCAATCCCATCATGCCGGCGCCGGGCGCCGCGCCCTACGCGTCGCGGCTGTGGCAGTTCCCGCAGGATGCCCAGCACACGACGGTGGTCCGCTTCCTGTCCTGGCGTGCCCGGACCGAGGCCGAACGCGCCGCCGCCACGCGCCTGTTCAACGAGGTGGCGCTGCCGCGGCTGGAACTGGTCAACGCCGAGGACGCCTTCGCCGCCGAGGCGCAGGGTGACCTGATCGAGGCCCGTTCGCGCGAGTACCTGCTGGCGCCCGACGAGGACGTGATCAAGGTCCGCCGGCTGCTGCGCACGGCCTTCGTGTCGCAGGCCCAGCACGGCGAGCGCATCGACAACCCGGCCGGCTCGCTGGCCTACCCCGCCTAGGAGCGCGCATGGGACACAGGCTCGAAGGCAGGACCGCGCTGGTTACCGGCGGCGCGGGCGGCATCGGCCAGGCCATTGCCGCGCTGTTCGCCGATGAAGGCGCGCGCGTGATCCTGGTGGATCGCGACGCCGAGGCGCTGGCGGCGGCCGTGGCGCGCCTGGGCAGCGAGCGCATCGTCGCCGCCACCTGCGACATCGCCGACGAAGCCCGGGTGGCGCGATTGGGCGACGCCATCCGCGCGGGCGGCGATGCGCTCGACATCCTGGTCAACAACGCCGCCACGCGCGAATACCACCGCCTGGCCGACGCCGATGCCGCCTCGTGGCAGCGCATCCTGTCGGTCAACGTGGTCGGCGCCAGCCTGGTCACCGCGCTCGCCCTGCCCTGGCTGCGCCGGTCGGGGCGCGGCGCGGTGGTCAACGTCGCCTCCACCTTCGGCATCTGCGGCCGGGCCGGCATGGGCCAGTACGACGCCACCAAGGCGGCGATGGTGGCGGCGACCCGGGTGCTGGCCATCGAGGAAGCGCGGCATGGCGTACGTGCCAATGCCGTGTGTCCGGGGTCGGTGCTGACCGGATTCACGCTGGGCCGCGCCGCCGCGCGCGGCCTGTCCGAATCCGAACTGAAGGACCGCGGCTTCGTGCCCGCGCCCATCGCCCGCTGGGGCGAGCCGGCCGAGATCGCGGCGCCGGTGTTGTGGCTGGCTTCCGACGAAGCCTCGTTCATCACGGGCGCCGTGCTGCCCGTGGACGGCGGGGTGTCGGCCAGCGGTACGCGCGTCGCCTAGCGCGGCGTTTCCACTCTTGTTCAGGATGCTCCGTATGAAGACCCTTGCCGCACTCCTGCTGTCCTGTGCCGCCTGCCTGCCGATGGCGGCCGCCCATGGGGCCGACGCCGACTATCCGTCGCGGCCCATCACCATCGTCGTTCCCTTCCCGCCCGGAGGCAGCCCGGACATGCTGGCCCGCGTGATCGGCGACAAGCTGGGCCAGCGCCTGGGCCAGACCGTCGTGGTCGAGAACCGCCCCGGCGCGAGCGGCACCATCGGCGCCGCGCACGTGGCCCGCGCGGCGCCCGATGGCCATACGCTGATGATGACGCCCAATACCTTCGTGCTGTCGCCGCTGGTGCTGCCCAAGGGGGTCGTGAGCTTCGACGTGCAGGCCGACTTCGCGCCGGTGATCCTGCCGGCCAAGACGCTGATGGTGCTGGCGGCGCATCCGCGCCTGGGCGTGAAGAACCTGCCCGAGCTGGTCACCTATGCCAAGGCTCATCCCGGCCTGACCTACACCGGTTCGGCCAACGGCTCGCCGCAGCACGTGGCCGGCGAAATGCTCAAGCAGATGGCCGGCATCGACATGTCCTTCGTGTCGTACAAGGGACTGGCGCCGGCGCTGAACGACACGCTGGGCGGACACGTGGACCTGATCTTCGTGCCCTACGGCAACGTCGCGCAGCACGTGAAGGCCGGCGCGCTGACCGTGCTGGGCGGCCTGGACGAGGAACGCCTGGCGTCGGCGCCCGAGATCGTGCCGCTGCGCGAGCAGGGCTATCCGCGCATGGTGGTCGGCGTATGGACGGGGCTGTTCGCGCCGCGCGGCACGCCGGCACCCATCGTCGACAAGCTCAACCGCGAGATCAATGCGATCCTGGCCCTGCCCGACGTGAAGCAGCGGCTGGAAGGCGCCAGCCAGATCCTGGTCGGCGGGCCGCCGGCGACGCTGGCCAAGGTGGTCAAGCGCGACCTGGACACCTATGCGCCCATCGTCCGCAGCGCCGGCATCACGGCGGACTGAGGCGCGGGCCTCAGGTTTGCAGCATCGACGGCCAGAACATTTCTTCCGGCTCGTACTTGCGCGGCGTCAGGCCCTGCCTGTGGGCGTAGACCAGCATCCGGTCCACTTCGTGGCGGGTCCTGGCAAAGCCCCACGGGTAGATGTCGGGCCCCGCCGCGCGGCGTTCCTCTTCCCATAGCGCGCGATACCACAGCGAGGTGGTGTGGATGCGCGCCCATTCCTCCTGCTTGCGGTAGCAGGCCTGCTTGGATGCCTCCCAGGCGTCGTACAGGCTTTGCGCGGCCCACGGATGGGCCTCGAGGATGGCCGTGCGCACCAGCAGCGTGTGCATGATGGGAAAGCAGCGCGTGCGGGCGAAATAGGCGCGTTCCTCGGCGCCGTGGTCGGGGAACAGGAAGTCGATGTCGGGATGGACGTTGGGCGCCCACACTTCGGTGGTGATGCCCGCGTCGATCGCGCCCGAGGCCAGGAGGTCGTACTGCGAGGACCCGGCCGGCGCGATCTCCATCTTCAGCCACGGCGGCGGCGTCCAGTCCGGCAGCCGCACCGGCTGCCAGGCCACCCAGGTGATGGACGACAGGTCGACGCCGTAGTCTTCCTCCAGGATGCCCTTGGCCCACAGCGCGGCGCTGGTGGCCCAGGTCTGCACGCCCACGCGGCGCCCGTTCAGGTCCGACGGCTTGGCGATGCCGCTGCGCCGGTTGATGTAGATGTACGAGTGCCGGAACATGCGCTTGACGAAGATCGGCAGCGCGGTGAAGCCCAGGGTGCGGCGCGGCAGGTCGGCGATGTAGGTGCCGGTGAAGAATTCCGCGACGTCGAACATGCCGCGCGCGCTTTGCGACTGGCGGCTGACGTCGTCGTCGTTGACGGTGATGTCGAGTTCGATGCCCCGCGCACGCACGGTGCCGTCGATCAGGGCCTGGGCGCGGTCGTAGGGACCGCAGGTCATGCTGAGTTTCAGGGGCGGCGCGGACAACGGGGACTCCTTGCTGCGGGCAATCACAATCAGTTTGCGCGGATCTTCAGTTCGGCGGTCAGGCGGCGATAGCGTTCGTCGTCCTCGCGCATCTGCCGGGTCAGCGCCTCGGGCGGCCCGCCTTCCGGCTCGTAGCCGAGCTGGTCCAGCCGGGCGCGCATGGCCGGATCCTTCAGCACGGCGTTGATGTCCTGGTTGAGCCGGGCGATGACGGGCGCCGGCGTGCCCAGCGGCGCCAGGATGCCGAACCAGGCGGTGGCCCGCACGTCGCGATAGCCCAGCTCGGCCATGGCCGGCACGTCCGGCATCTGCGGCGAGCGCCGGGGCGAGGACGTGGCCAGCGCGCGCAGCAGGCCGTCGCGGAAGTACTGGGTGTTGCCCGAGGTGGGCATCCAGGCCATGTTGACCTGCCCGCCCAGCAGCGCCGTCACCATCTTGGCCACGCCGCCGTACGGCACGCTGGTCAGCTCCAGCCCGGATTCTTTGCGGAACTGTTCGCCCATCACGTTCATCGGCGAACCGTTGTCGCCGCCGGAGTAGGCAAAGCCGGGATCCTTCTTCGCCACCGCGATGAAGTCCTTCACCGTCTTGATGCCGTGGCTGTCGGCGAACTTGCCGTTGACGGCCATGACCATCATGGTCGAGACCGGCATCACCACCGGCGCCAGTTCCTTCGTGACGCTGACCGTGGCGGCGTTCTGCGCCAGCACGTAGGGCGCGATGACCAGCGTGTTGGGCATCAGGAACAGCGTGTAGCCGTCGGGCGCGGACCGTGCGGCCTGGCGCGCCGCGATCATGCCGGAGGCGCCGGGCCGGTTCTCGACGATGACGCTCTGGCCCAGGCGCGGCTGCAGGCGCTCGGCCAGGACGCGGGCGAAGGTGTCGACCCCCGCGCCCGGGCCCGACGAGACGATCAAGGTCAAGGGGCGGCTGGGCCAGGCCTCGCCCTGGGCGTGGGCCGCCCAGGGCAGCAGACAGGCCGCGGTGGCGGCGGCGAGGGCAAGACGGCGAAGGCAACGCATGAGAGGGCCCCTGAACGATGTGCGGACCGCTGGGGTCCATGTCATGAAAACGTGGAGCGACTATATCAATACGTAAATATCAAATCAATATAATTTATAAGATACTGATTTTTAAGGAATTAATAATAAGTACAGTTATACGTACACTTAAATGGATTCGGACTCGGGCCCACCCGCCGGTGGACGATCGGGCGCCACCGCCATTTCTTGACACGGTTTCTTCCTTTGCCGCACTATGGTCGATAAGCGGTTATTAATAACCGCTAAGCGGACAATAAAGGAGACCATCGATGAAACGCTTTTTCCGCGGAACCTGGGCGCTCGCCCTGGCCCTGCTGCTGCCCGCCGCGCCCCAGCCGGCCGCGGCCGCCCAGCAGGACTACCCGAGCCGACCCATACGCCTGCTGGTCGGCTTCGGCCCGGGCGGCCCCACCGATCTGACCTTCCGCAAGCTGGCCGAACTGGCGGCGCGCCAGCTCGGCCAGCCCATCATCGTCGAGAACAAGCCGGGGGTCGGCGCCACGCTGGCTGCCTCCACCATGGCCAGGCAGGACAAGCCCGACGGCTACACCATCGCCTCGGCCACGGCTGGCATGTTCCGCGTCCCGTACATGCAGAAGGTGGACTGGGATCCGATCCGCGACTTCACCTGGATCGCGGGGCTGGGCGGCTATACCTTCGTGCTGGCGGTGAAGGCGGATTCGCCATATCGGACCGCGGCCGACCTGGTGCGGTACGCCAAGGCCAACCCGGGCAAGGTGTCGGTGGCGACCGCCGGCGCAGGCACCAGCATGCACCTGCTGACCGAGGCCTTCGCCGCCGCCGCCGGCGCCGAGCTGACCCACGTCGGCTACAAGAGCAGCAGCGAGGCCGCCGTCAGCCTGCTGGGCGGCCAGACCGTGGCGGCGGTGGACGCCGTGGGCAGCCTGCTGCCGCACGTGCAATCGGGCGCGCTGCGGCTGCTGATGTCGTTCGATGCCGAGCCGACGCCGCTGCTGTCGGACCTGCCCACCGCCCGCAGCCTGGGCTACGACATCGCCAATTCCGCGCCCTATGGATTGATCGGGCCCAAGGGCATGCCGCCGGAAGTGGTGCGGAAACTGGCGGCCGCCTTCAAGGCGGCGGTGGACGATCCCGAGTACGCCAAGCTGCTGGAGAAGCTGGGGCAGACCTACTGGTTCAGCCCGCCGGCCGACTACGGCAAGTTCGCCGCCAGCTACTACGTCTCGGAACGCAAGCTGGTCGAGCATGCCAAGCTGATGCGCCAGCCCTGATCACGCGGTGTTTGGAAAACAGAGATCAATCATGAAGATCGTGATCGCGGGCGCGGGCATAGGCGGGCTGACCGCCGCGCTCAGCCTGCATGCGGCGGGCATCGCCGACGTGACGGTGCTGGAGGCCGCGCGGCGGATCCAGCAATTGGGCGTGGGCATCAACCTGCCGCCGCACGCCGTGCGCGAACTGGACGAACTGGGGTTGGGCGAGCGGCTGGCGTCCTTCGGCATCCCCACGTCCGAGCTGGCCTACGTGGACAGCGGCGGCCGGCTGATCAACGCCGAGGCGCGGGGCCTGGAGGCCGGCTACCGGTGGCCGCAGTATTCGGTGCACCGGGGCAAGCTGCAGGAATTGCTGCTGGCCGCGGTGATCGAGCGCCTGGGGCCGGGGGCGGTCGTGACCGGACAGCGCGTGCAGGACGTGGCCGTCGGGGCCCCAGGCGTGCGGGTGACGGCGGTGGACGCCTCGGGTGGCACGGCTGTCCATGACGCCGACGTGCTGGTCGGCGCCGATGGCATCCGCTCGGCCGTGCGCGCCGCGCTGCATGGCGACGGCGCGCCGCTGGCCACCAACGGCTGGACCATGTTCCGCGGCGCGGCGCCGGGGCCGGCCTTCCGCGGCGGCCGCTCGATGGTGATCGTGGGCGACGAGCATCTGCGCTGCGTGGTCTATCCCATCGGCCCGGGCGTGCTGAACTGGCTGATGGTGCGGCCCACCGAGCCGGGGGCCGCGGGCGAGCTCGGCAACTGGAACCGCCCCGTCTCCCCCGATGCGGTGGCCGCCCATGTCGCCCACTGGAATTTCGATTGGCTGGACATCCCGGCGCTGGTGCGCCGGTCGGACGCGGCCTACGAGTATCCGATGGCGGACATCGATCCCCTGCCGCGCTGGACCGCCGGCCCGGCCACGCTGCTGGGCGACGCGGCCCACGCCATGTATCCCTTCGGTTCCAACGGCGCATCGCAGGCCATCATCGACGCGCGGGTCCTGGCCTATCACCTGGCCACGCAGCCCGGCCCCGAGGCGGCGCTGTCGGCCTACGAGCAGGCGCGCCGCGAGGCCGTGGCCGCCGTGCAGCGGGCCAACCGCAGCATGGCGGGCGACGTGATGAAGCGGGTCAGCACGCTGGCGCGGGCCAGCGACCATGCCTCGGCGGCGGCCGAGCTGGAGCGGGTGGAGCAGTCGTACCGGCAATTGGCGGGCTTCGACGTCGCGACGCTGAACGAGCGGCCGTCGTGGAGCGTGGCGCGGACCTGAATCCGCATCCGGCGGAGGCGGGCGCCGGCCCGCGCCCGCCGGCATGGCGCCCTACATCGTGGCCGCGCGGATTTGCGAGGCGGCCTGCCGCAGTTCGGCCAGGTACAGCTTCAAGGCCTCTTCCTGCGTGACCTGTCCGGTCGGCAGGCTGACGTTGATCGCGGCGATGGTGTTGCCCTCCTGGTCGCGCACCGGCACGGCCAGGCCGCAGATGGCTTCGTCCAGTTCGCCGTCTATCCAGACGTAGCCCTGCTTGCGCGCCGCCAGGATGCGCTCGCGCAGCGTATCGGGATCGACCACGGTGGCGCCGGTCAGCCGCTTGAACGGGGTGGTCCGCAGATACTGCTCCAGCGCCTCGTCCGGCAGGCCTGCCAGCAGGATGCGTCCCATCGACACCGCATGCGCGGGCAGGCGGCTGCCCAGCGACGGGCTCATGGTCAGGATGCGCTTGGAGTGCTGGCGCTGGATGTAGACGATGTGTTCGCCGTCGAGCACCGACAGCGCGCACGACTGCTTGATGCGCCCGCACAGTTCTTCCAGGCTGAGCTGGGCCTGGCGCCAGTAGGGCAGGCTGTTCAGGTAGGACAGGCCCAGCCGCAGCACGCGCGGCGTCAGCCAGTAGCGCTTGCCGTCGGTCTGCACGAAGCCGAGTTCGATCAGGGTCAGCAGGAAGCGCCGCACCGCGGTGCGCGGCAGGTCCACCTCTTCGGCGATTTCCGCCAGGTTCTTCCGATACGAGCCGTAGCCCATGGCCTCGATCACGGCCAGGCCGCGGGCAAAGGTGCGGACGAACGATTCGCTTTCTGGGGTCGCCATGGGTCCTCCACGGCCTTGACAGCGCAGGCCGGAATCCAAATAATGGTCATAGAGCGGTTACTTATATCCGCTAAGCGGTCATTCTAGCAGATCCAGGCCGCAGGTCAACACCTCTCAATGGACTTCCATGACAACCGAGACAAGCTTCGAAACCGACTTCTGGAAAGACGAGCAGTTGCGCAAGACCTGGGATGACATCGTTCCCGGCGAACCGCGCAAGACCCTGCCCTACACGCTCACGCTGGAGGCCATCCAGAAATACTGCCGCGTGGTCGGCGACATGCATCCGCTCTACTTCGACGAGGAGTATGCGCGCAAGAGCCCCTACAAGGGCCTGATCGCCCCGCCGGCCATCCACATCCTGCTGATGTTCGCGTGCACTCCCACCGACGACTGGATGCGCAGCCCCGGCACGGTCAACGCCGGCCAGTCGTGGAGCTACAACCTGCCGGCCCGGCCGGGCGACGTCATCCGCCTCGAGGCGCGCGCGCTGGACAAGGTCATCAAGAAGAACCGCCTGTTCGTGGTGCACGACAACGTGTTCTTCAACCAGCGCGACGAAGTCATCTGCTCCGGCCGCGGCTGGACCATCCGCCCGTTCTGAGGTCAATCATGAGCAACGCATTCGACACCCTGAAGCCCGGCCTGACGATCGAGGGCACGCCTTTCTCCCCCACCCGCGAAACCATCCGCGATTTCTGCGAGGCTTCGCTGGACTACAACCCGCTGCACTGGGACGACGAATACATGAAGGGCGATTTCGGCCGGACCAATTTCGGCGGAATCATCATGCACGGCATGAACAACTTCGGCGTCATCACGAAGATGCTGACCGACTGGCTCTATCCGCTGGGCGGCATGCAGCGCCGGCTCGAGACGCGCTGGAAGATCCCGGTCAAGCCGGGCGACACCATCACGCCCACCGCCACGGTATCGGCCGTGCAGGCCACGAAGAAGAGCCGCTGGGCCACGCTGACGGTGCAGGTGGCGAACCAGCGCGGCGAAATCGTCGCGGCGGGCGAGGCCATGGTCGAGTTCCCGCACGAACTGGGCGCGGCCTGAGCACGCGCGCACGATAGATAGAAGAAAGGAGACGACATGACGATGCGCATCCAGCGTGCCCTGGCCGTGCTGGCCGGCGCGGCGGGCCTGGCCCTGCCCGCCCTGGCTCACGCCCAGAATTTTCCCTCCCAGCCGGTCAGGCTCGTCGTGCCGTTTCCCCCGGGCGGCACCACCGACATCCTGGCCCGCCAACTGGCGGCCGAGCTGCAGAAGAACTGGGGCCAGCCGGTCGTGGTGGAGAACCGCGCCGGCGCCAGCGGCACCATCTTCTCGGAACAACTGGCGGCCATGCAGCCCGACGGCTACACGCTGATGCTGACGGCCACGCACCACGTCATCAACCCCGGCCTGTACAAGAACCTGCGCTACAACACGCGCACCGACTTCACCCCCATCGCCCAGGTCGCGGCCGTGCCCAACGTGCTGGTGGTGAACCATGCCTTTCCGGCGCGCACGGTGCAGGAACTGATCGCCTACGCCAGGCAGCATCCCGGCAAGGTGGATTTCGGTTCGGCCGGCACCGGCGGCGCCAACCACCTGTCGGGCGAACTGTTCAAGTCCATGACCGGCATCCAGATGACGCACATCCCCTACAAGGGCGCGGCGCCGGCGCTGAACGACCTCCTGGGCGGCCAGATCCCGGTGATGTTCGACTCGGTGCCGGGCGTGATCCAGCACATCAAGTCGGGCCGCCTGCGGGCCCTGGGCGTGACTTCGCTCAAGCGTTCGCCCGCGCTGCCGGACGTGCCCACCCTCGACGAGGCGGGCGTGAAGGGCTTCGAGGCCACCGCGTGGTTCGGCCTGTACGGCCCGGGCCGCATGTCGCCCGAGCTGGCCAACCGGCTGTCGGCCGACGTGCGCAAGGCCTTGTCCAGCCCCACCGTGCGCAAGGAGTTCGCGGCGCAGGGCGCCGAGCCCGGCACCATGACCCAGCCCGAGTTCGCCGCGTTCGTCGACGCCGAACTCAGCAAGTGGTCCAAGGTCATCGCCGACGCCAACATCAAGATCGACTGATTCCGACATGTCTTCCGAAACCACACAGGCCGCCACGGGCGGCCAGACCGGCGCGCTGTCGCACCTCCGCGTCCTGGACCTGTCGCGCATCCTGGCCGGCCCCTGGTGCACGCAGAACCTGGCCGACATGGGCGCCGAGGTCATCAAGGTGGAGCGCCCCGGCACCGGCGACGACACCCGCGCCTGGGGGCCGCCGTGGGTGCGCGACGCCCACGGCGGGGACACCGGCGACTCCACCTACTACGCGGCCGCCAACCGCGGCAAGAAATCCATCACCGTGGACATCGCCCGGCCCGAGGGCCAGGCGCTGGTGCGCCGGCTGGCGGCGCGGTCCGACGTGGTGGTCGAGAACTACAAGATCGGCGACCTGAAACGCTACGGGCTGGACTACGACAGCCTGTCGCGCATCAACCCGCGCCTGGTGTATTGCTCCATCACCGGCTACGGGCAGGATGGCCCCAGCGCCCACAAGCCGGGCTACGACTTCGTGTTCCAGGCGCAGGGCGGCCTGATGAGCATCACCGGCGAGCATGACCAGTTGCCGGGCGGCGGCCCGCAGAAGGTCGGCGTCGCCATCGCCGATGTGATGACCGGCATGTACGCCACCATCGCCATCCTGTCCGCCCTGCAGCACCGCACCGTGTCGGATCGCGGCCAGTACATCGACATGGCGCTGCTGGACTGCATCGTGGCGCTGGGCGGCAACCAGGTCACCGGCTACTTCGCCAACGGCAAGGTGCCGCACCGCTACGGCAACGCGCACGCCAGCCTCGTGCCCTACCAGGTGTTCGCGGTGGCGGACGGCGAGATCGTGGTGGCCGTGGGCAACGACAAGCAGTGGCAGCAATACTGCGCCGCCATCGAACGGCCCGACCTGGCCGGCAGCGAACGCTGGAAGAAAGTCACGGGCCGCATCGTCGGCCGGCAGGAACTGGTGCCCGAGCTGGCCCGCACCATGCTGACCCGTGCGCGCGACGAATGGATCGCGCGGCTGGAAGCCCACGGCGTGCCCTGCGGGCCGATCAACGATTATGCCCAGGTGTTCGAGGACGCCCAGGTCCGGCATCGTGGGCTGCGCGTGGACATGCCCAAGGCCGACGGTGGCATCGTTTCGACCATCGCCAGCCCGCTGCGCCTGCGCGGTACGCCGCCGGCCTACGACCGGCCGCCGCCCGTGCTGGGCGATTCCACCGACGCCGTGCTGCGCGAACTGGCCGATTGCAGCGACCAGGAAATCGCGGCCTTGCGCCGCGACGGCATCGTCTGAAGCGGCAACCAACCCTCACGGAAACCATGGACCAAGAACGCCTTTCCCTGTCGCCGCTGGCGGCCTTCCGCGATCACCTCGCCCGCGGCGAGCTGGCCTATCAGTACGATCCGGCCTGCGGCCGCGCGGTGTTCCCGCCACGGGTCATCGGGCCCGGCACCGGCAATCCCGACCTGGCCTGGCGGGTCAGCGCGGGCCTGGGCACCGTGCATGCGGTCACCGTCATCAGCCCGCGCGACCAGACGCCCTACAACGTCGTGCTGGTCGACATGGACGAGGGCTTTCGCCTGATGAGCCGGGTCGAGGACGTCCCGGCCGACGACGTGCGCATCGGCCTGCGCGTGCGTGTCCAGGTACACACTCCGCCGGATGGCCAGCCGCCCTATCCTGTCTTCCTTCCGGAGGCCGCATGAACGCCCTGCAACGCGGCGCCTGCGCCATCGTCGGCGTGGCCGAATCGGACCTGGGGCAGGTGGCCGAAGGCCTGTCGCCGCTGGACTTGATGGGCCAGGCCACGCATCGCGCGCTGCGGGACTGCGGCCTGTCGCTGCGCGACGTGGACGGCGTGTTCGCCACCACCTCGCAAAGCCGCATGCCCACGCTGGCGCTGTGCGAATACCTGGGCATCGCGCCGCGCTACCACGACGGCACCAACATAGGCGGATGCAGCTTCATGTCCATGGTGGCGCACGCGCAGCTGGCGATCCAGGCCGGCCTGTGCGAGGTCGCGCTGATCGCCTACGGCAGCACCCAGCGCAGCGCCGGCCGCAGCAACGTGGCCGCGCCCGACGTCAATCCCTACGAAGCGCCCTATCGGCCCATCTACACCGCCAGTTCGTATGCGCTGGCGGCCTCGCGCCACATGCACCAGTACGGCACCACGCGCGAACAGCTCGCGCAGATCGCGGTGGCTGCACGGCAATGGGCCCTGCTCAACCCCGTCGCGTGGGAGAAGACTCCGCTGACCGTGGACGAGGTCCTGGGCGCGCGCATGCTCAGCCATCCCCTGACCGTGCGCGACTGCTGCCTGGTCACCGACGGCGGCGGCGCGCTCATCATGACCTCGGCGGAAAGGGCGGCCACGCTGCGCAAGCCGCCCGCCTACGTGCTGGGCACGGGCGAACACCTCAGCCACTACCACATCACCAGCATGCCCGACCTCACGGTCACAGGCGCCGCGCGATCGGGCGCGGCGGCCTATGCCATGGCCGGCCTCGCGCCGCGCGACATCGACGCGGTCCAGGTGTACGACGCCTTCACCATCACCACCCTGCTGTTCCTGGAAGACCTGGGCTTCTGCCCCAAGGGCGAGGGCGGCCGTTTCGTGGCGGACGGCGCCATCGCGCCGGGCGGCAGCCTGCCGGTCAACACCAATGGAGGCGGCCTGTCGTACTGCCATCCCGGCATGTACGGGGTGTTCGTGCTGATGGAGGCCGTGCGCCAGGTGCGGGGCGAAGCGGGCCGGCGCCAGGTCGCGAACTGCGAGACGGCCATCGCGCACGGCAACGGCGGAACCTTGTCCAGCCAGAGCACGGTGATATTGGGCAGCGCGGCGACGCTCTGAGCACCGGCGGCGAGGCGCCGCCGGCGAACGGAACCGCAGCGGCTAGCCGGGCAGGTCGATGCGGGCCATGCCGATGGCCTGTTCCCCGGCCGCGGCATACAGGAGATAGGCCCGGCCGTCCTCGACGAAGATCGCGGGATCGCGCAACTGCGCGACCGGCTCGAAAACCGGGCCCCGCTCGGACGCGCGCCAGGGCAGGTGGGCGCCTTCGTAGTCGCGTTCGGGCCGCATGACCGTAGTGATCGGACCGGGAGTCCAGGCTTGCCAATCGGGCCGCAGGTCGATGGCCGTGTGAAGAATGCTTTCCGGACAGTCTCCCGCGCGCGTGAAGAAGACGTGCAGGCGCGACCCCGACACGTGCACCGCGCAATGCCGGAAGGACGCGGGAAACAGGATCGGTCCTGGTTCGAATCCCGTGATGCCGTCGCGCGAGCGGTAGAACACGCCTGGCATGGCCAGCGCATAGGTCCGGTGCTCCCATTGGAACACCCGGAAATACGAGGCGCCGAGCACCTCGTCGCGTGCCTGGAACGACAGCCCGTCGCGCGAAAGCGCGAGCTTGGTGCGCTGCGTGCCTATCCAGCGCCCGGCTTCGCCGAAGCGGTGCTCGTGGCCGTCCGTCGGTCCGGTCGACGGGAACGCGACACCATGGAAATACATCCGGATCCGGCGCCGCGAGTGATCCACGTGGACGTCCGGCGACGCGACGTGGTCCGTGCAGGTGGAGTCCTGCACGTTCAACACGCCGGGCGCATGGATCTTCCACGGTCCGCGCAGGTCGTCGGCGTAGGCAAGGCGAATGAAGCTGCCTTGGTGATGGGCAAAGTAAAGGTAATAGCGGCCGAGCGGATCGGGGACCCAGTCGGGTACCCGGATCAACGAGGGACCGTCGATGTTATTGCCGAGGGATGGGTCCAGGGCGCGGGTAATGATGGGATTCTGGTCAAAACGCCGGAGCTTCATGGGCTTGCCTCGTTCAAGGCCTGCCGCGGCGACCGTACGGCGGCTTCCATGAGCGCCATGTGTGCGCGGACCACGGGCGCCAACAGGTCGGCATCCACGGTGTCCAGGGTGTCTTCCCGCGTATGGAAGGCGCGGGGCATGCCCAGCACGGCGAAGCCTTCGTAGCCTCGCGAGAGTATCGTGGCCAGTTCGCTGATGCCGCCCAGCACCGGCGCGGGGCATTCCAGTCCGCTCAGGCCCGCGAAGGCCTCGGACGCGGCGTCCCGGAACCGGTCGGACGTCATGAGGATGCGGTTCGAATCGGCCGAGCGCAGCATGCGTTGCAGGCCCCGGAATTCGACGTGGCCGCGCGTGGCGAGCGAGGCGCCCAGATGGACCCAGACGTCGGTGTCGCCGGGTGGCGGCGCGAACCGCATGGCCCGGTGCGCGCCGGCGAAATGGTATTCGTGCGCGCCGCTGTTCATGAAGAAGACGGAGTGCGCCGGAAACCGTCCTGCCACCCATTCGGCCAATGCGAGGAACGCGGCCGTGCCGGTGCCCCGTTCGCTGACGCAGCCGAACCATCCCGTGCGGGGTGTCGACAGCGCCACCCAGCGCGGGCCGCGGTCGAGTACGCCGTGCACATTGCAGGTAGGGCGCATGGCCCCGCGGCCGTGAAGCACCAGCGTCGCCGGCGTCGCGTCGCGGGCGGCAGCCAGGAACGGCTCCAGCTCGGCCGGAGCCAGTACGCCCACCGGCAGCGGCGCGGTGGGTTCTTCCAGGTTGCAGTTCAGGCCCATGATCCGGCCGGTCGGCCCGACGGGAACGATGACCAGCGCCACCGCGCCGGCCGCGGCGGCGGCTTGCGCGAGCGGCTGGACCGCTGGCGACTGCATGGAAGCATGCCGCCCATGAGGCAGCACGATGAGTGCGATGCGGCCCCTGGCGTCGCCGGCGTCATGGGGCGATCGGACGACCGCGAGCGGCGCGGTAAGGCCGGCAGGCGAAGTGGGGGTGACCGGCGGCTGGGCATGCAGCGTTGCGGTGAATCCGCCGGCCGTGAGCGTGCATTCGGCGGGGTCGAAGCAGGGGATGTCGAACGCTTGCCGCGCCACCGCGTAGCCCATGTCTGTCATCCGCGCGGCTATCCAATCGGCCGCGGCGAGATCTCCCGCCCCGCCCGATATCATGTCGCCGAAGCCGGCATACCGCTCGAGATCGGCCTTCAGCCGCCGGGTCAGGTCGTCCACGGCCATCATGGGTTGCCTGGTCCCAGCGCGCGGACCACCTTGCCCCATTGGTCGTAGGAGGTCCTGACCATGGCGGCGAATTCTTCCGGGGATGACGAGGCGGCCTCGTAGGCGCTCTTGGCGAATTCCTGCTTGACCGTGGGCAGCGCCAATACCCTGACCAGCGCCGCGTTGAGCCGCTTCGTGGCGGCGGGTGGCATGCCGGCGGGACCGAAGAATCCCACCCAGCCATCGATATCCAGGCCCTTGGCGCCTTGCTCGGCCAGCGTGGGTACGTCCGGCAGCAGCCCCGACCGCTGCGGGGCCGCGACACCCAGCATGCGCACGCCGCCGCTATGGACGAACTGGACGGCGCCGCCCGCGGCGGCGAACATGATCTGTATCCGGCCCGTCAGCAAATCCTTCTGCACGTCCGCCGCGCCCTTGTAGGGGACATGGACCATGTCGAGTCCATACTGCCTGGCCATGAGCTGGCCGAACAGGTGCGAGGAAGTCCCGGCGCCGAACGATGCATAGTTGAGCTTGCCCGGATGGGCCCGCGCATAGGCGACCAGCTCCTTCAGGTTCTTCGCCGGCACGGACTCGTGGACGACGAGCACCAGCGGCCCCAGGGAACCCAGCGATATCGGCGTGAAGTCCTTGAACGGGTCGTAGGCCAGCTTCTCGTTGGTATGGGGGCTTTGCGTGAAGGGACCGGACGGCGAATACAGGATCGTGTGGCCGTCGGGCGCGGCACGCGCCACTTCGGACGGCGCCATCATCATGCTTGCGCCGGGCCGGTTCTCCACGACCACGGGGACACCCAATTCCTTCTGCAAGTGCAGCGCGACCACGCGTGCCTGGGTATCGGTGGGGCCGCCCGCGGCCAGCCCGACGACTATGCGGACGGGCTTGCCGGCCCGGGGAAATTCCGCGGCGTCGGCCGCGAACACCCGGCAGGCGAGCGAGACCGCCACGGCGGCAAGGGTAATGAGCTTCATTGACGCGTCTCCAGATGCGTTCTTCATGGGCGCGCAACGGGACGTCGTCCGTGGCGCATCCGGCAAGAATAGGGGCGCCGGGGCAAAATAAATAGTGATGTATTCTCATGTACCCATAACATTATGGAATGCCCATGCAATCGTCCGAAATCCTGGACAGGCTCGTGGCACGCGTGCGCTTTCGCCACCTGTCGATGTTGCTGGAGCTGCGGCGCACGGGCACGATCGGCAAGGCGGCCGCCCGGCTGCACCTGACGCAGCCGGCCCTGAGCAAGGCACTGAAGGAAATCGAGGACGCCTTCGGCTTTCCGATCTTCCGGCGCGGCGCGCGCGGACTGGTGCCCACCCCGGCGGGGCAGGCGGTGCTGAACGGCGCCGCGGTCCTGCTTGCCGAACTGGGACACCTGAACGAGGTGACGCGCCTGTCGCGGCAGGAGCCGGCAATGGTCCTGCACCTGGGCGCGCCCTCGGCGGTCGGCGCGGGCATGCTGCCCGCCATTCTGGCGAGACTGCGGACCGACAACGAACGCGTCGTCGTGCGCCTGCGGGAAGATCCGGTCCCCCGGCTGTTCGAGCGACTGGTCGAAGGCGAACTCGACGCGCTGCTGACATCCTACAACCAGGCCGTCTTTTCCGCCCACCGCTCCAGCCGTCTGGTGTACGAACACTACCTGGAGCACAAGTACGTCGTCATTGCGCCGACGGGGAGTCCGCTGGCCAGGAAGCGGGTCGTGACATGGAAGGAACTGCTCGACATGCCCTGGATCCTGCCGGATTCCTCATTCCTGGCGCGCCAGGCGCTCGAAGGCAATTTCCTGCGGGCCGGCGTGGCCGTGCCGGAGCCGGCGGTCACCTCCAACCATCCCGCGACCACCATACAACTGGTCGCCGCCGGAGTCGGTGTCTCAGCCGTTCCGGAAACGATGATGCATGCCGAAGAACGCATCCGCCGCGTTGCGCGGGTACGCGTCGAGAGCATGCCCCAGGCGGTGCCGACGGCGCTGGTCTATCGCGCCGGCAGCGCGGATCATCCGCAGCTGCTGCGGCTGCGGGACGCGATGGCGCAGGTGATGCGGGCCGGTTGACGCGCCGTCCACGGTCTATGCCGTAGCGGTGGCGAAGCGGGAGGCAGTGCTGCGTAAGGCATCGAACCGCTCGCCCGCCTGGCGGTACTCCCGCTCCAGCCGGTCCACCAGTTCCGCCACGTCCGGCACGTCCCCTATCACGCCCAGCCCTTGGCCCGCCGCCCACACATCCAGCCACCGCTTCTTCGCGAAGGGGGTATTGCTGTCGTAGTGCCGGCTGCTGCTGGCGGCGAGCGCATCCGGGTCGATGCCGTTGGCCGCGAGCGACGGCTTGAGCCAGCTCGCCGGCGTGCCCGTGATGCCGCTGCTGACGATCAGCTGTTCGGTGTCGCACTCGACCACCATCTGTTTGTAGGCCGCCGCGGCCCGGCTTTCCCGTGTCGCCAGGAAGCGAGTGCCCATGTAGACCAGATCGGCCCCGGCGGCGATCGCGCCGGCCGCGCCCCAGCCGTCGGCGATACCTCCACCGACGGCGATGATGCCGTCGAAGAACTGCCGCACCGCGCTGATGAACGCGAATGGCGACAGGCTGCCGGTATGGCCGCCGGCCCCGGCGCTGACGCAGGCCAGTCCGTCAGCCCCCGCAGCGATCGCCTTGCGGGCCAGCCGCAGGTCGATCACGTCGGCCAGTACGATGCCGCCGTAGCCATGGACGATGTCGATGGCGGGCCGTGGACTGCCTAGCGCGGTGATGACGATTGGGGGCTGGTAGCGGGCGACCAGCGCCAGGTCCTCGGGTAACCGGGAGTTCGAGGAGTGGGTGACCAGGTTCGCTGCCCAGGGGCCGAGCCGCGCGTCCGGATCGGCGGCGCGGGCCGCTTCCAGGCCCTCGGTGATGGTGTGCATCCATTGGTCCAGCACGTCGATCGGACGCGCGTTGGGTGTGGGGAATGCGCCCACGATGCCTGCCTTGCACGCGGCAAGCACGAGCTCCGGGCCGGACAGCAGGAACATGGGGGCCGAGACGATGGGCAGGCGCAGGCCGCGCAGGAGTTCACGAGACATGGGATGGCACTTCTTCCGTGGAGGGCAGGCGCACGCATCGAGCGTCGGCCAGCCGTTGTATGTCGCGTTCGGCCAGGCCGGCCTCGCGCAGGATGTCGACGCCGTGCTGCCCGATCGCGGGTACGGCGGGCGCATGGGTTCGTGCCGACCAGGCGGGCGCCCCGGGTAGCCGGACCAGCGGGCACTCGCCTACGCCCGCCACGTCCACGGTTTCCACTAGCCCGGCAAACCGCATCTGTTCCGAGGCCATGAACTGGCCGACGCTGCGCACCACGCTGGCCATGACGCCGCGTTCGTTCAGCAGGGTCTCCCATTCGTCGGCGGTGCGCGTGGACAGGCTGGCGGCGATCTCGCGGTCCAGTTCGGTGGCATGGCGGTTGCGTGCTTCTTGCGTGGCGAAGCGTGCGTCCGTGTGCAGGTCGGAACGGCCGATGGCTTCGCAGAAGCGCTGGAACTCCGCGGGCTTGCGGGCCGCCAGCATCAGCGTGCCGGCGCGCGTGGGGTACTCGCCCGTCGGCGCGGCGAAATAGACCTGGCCGGCTTCGCCGCCGCCCGTACCGGCGGCGACCAGCCGCGGCGCGAGGAAGGCCGCCATCGCTCCCATTAGCGAAATGTCCAGGCGCGCGCCGGTGCCGTGCCGCAGCCTGCCGATCAGGGCGCCGCTGATGGCCTGGTATGCGTAGAGTCCGGTGACCTGGTCGGCCAGGACGACATTGCGCGTGCGCTGGGGCTGGCCCGCTGCATCGGCATTCAGGGTCATCCAGCCGCAGAATGCCTGCATGATCTGGTCGACCACGCCGCGCCGGCTCAGCGGCCCGTCCTGGCCGAAGCCGGAGACCGAGGCGTAGACCAGGTCCGGCCGGTCCGTCCGCAGCGCGGCATCGTCCAGGCCCAGCCGCGCGGCCACCCCGGGGCGAAAGCTTTCGATCACGATGTCGCAGCCGGCGGCGATGCGGCGCGCCGTCCCGGGGCCGTCCGGATGCTTGAGATCGAGCGCGATGCTGCGCTTGCCGAGATTGACCGTGATGGAGGCAGGCGTGTGTCCGCGATGCTGGTTGCGGCCCGAGCGTATCCAGTCGCCCTCGAAAGGCTCGACCTTCACTACGTCGGCGCCCTGAGCGGCCAGCAGCATGGTGCAATAGGGACCGGCCACGCCCTGGCTCAGGTCGAAGACGCGCAGTCCTTGCAGGGGAAGCGGCGTCACGATGCGTCTCCATGCGCGATCCATCGCGCCAGCACGGCGGCCAGCGCGGCGGGTTGCTCCAGCGGCAACAGGTGGCCGGCCCCCGCCACCGTCTCCAGCCTGCTGCCCGGCACGGCGGCCGCCAGCCGCTGCAGGTTCTCCGGCGCCACGACCCGGTCGTGCGTGGTGGTCACCAGCAGGGTTGGACGGCGGCCGTCGAGCAGCCCAGTGCGATCCGGCCTGGCGATGCAGGCCAGGCAATGCGCGATGTAGCGTTGCGCGCCGTAGGCCCGCACGATGGCCCGGCGCCGTGCCATCAGTTCGGGACGCGCCAGGCTGTCCGGATGGAACGGGGCGGTGGAGGCGGCGGCCGTCTCCAGGTAGCCGCCCTGGCGGGCACCGGCGATGGCTTCCCGCCGCTTGGCGGCCTGGGCCGGCGTATCGGCCGCGGGGCCCGAGCAGATCAGCGCGATACCCTGGATCCGTTCGGGAGCCCGGTCGAGCACCGCCATCGCGACATACCCCCCGAACGAGAAGCCGCCCAGCCAGAAGCGCGCGGGCGCTTCGCGCAACACCTGATCGGCCAGCTCCTCCACCGTCTCCAGCGCGGGCAGGTCCGGGCAGTGCGCGCGCAGGGTGTCCGGCAGGGCCGCCTTCACGTCATCGAATACGGCCGCCGTGTTGTTCAGCCCCGGCAGCAGGACCAGATCGGCCGGCGTCATGCCCAGGCCGCCGGATCGCGATGTTCGCCGGGAATGCGGTCGCCTTCCACCCAGCAGGCGTGGGTGCCGATGGGAATGCGTTCCGGCAGCACGATGGTGGCCAGCGGCCCGCGCGAGATGTCGCGGGCGTCCAGCACCAGGCATTCGGAGCGGTCCTGGTTCATGTCGGTGACAAGAACGGTGACGTAGCCGTCGTCCTCGTCGCGCGCGCCCAGGCGCCGCGCCACCTGGGGTTCGCTGCCGTAGCGGCCGGGGCCGTACTCGTAGCGCTGTACGGCCCCGGTGTGCAGGTCGAAGCGTTTCAGGCCGCGGAACAGCCACTCGCCCGGCTGGTAGAGCACGTTGTAGCTGTAGCGGTAGGGCCGGCCCACGTAGTCGTTGCTGACGGCCGGGAACTCGGTGATCTCGTCGTCCAGGTATTGTTCGGTGGTCGCGCCGGTGCGCAGGTTGAAGCGCCAGCGGTGCATCATGGTCGGGTTGTTGTGCTTGTCCAGCCGCGCCTTGATCCGGGCGTAGATGTCCTTGCCGTCGGTCGCGCCCACCGGGTGCAGCTTGGGTTCGGGCATGATGCAGCCGTCCATCACGATCTCGTCGCCGTCCTCGTAGCAGTTGGCCAGGTGCAGGATGTGGCAGGCCTTGGCCTCGAACCACCGCACCTGCGAGCCGTCGCCATGGCGCGGGATCACGCCGAAGCGGGCGGGCATCTCGGGATGGAAGGTCATCTTGTGCTGCCCGCGCCTGAGCAGTTCGGGATCGAAGAAATGCGGCGTGTCGTGCAGGATGGAATAGTTCCTGGTGATGCCCAGGTCATGCGGCCAGCGGGCGCCCGGCAGCTCCACCGGCACGTAGTGCACCAGCCGGTTGTTCCGGTCGATGACGCCGTAGTGCATGTACGGCCAGTGCTCGGGATAGTTGAAGAACATCATCTCGCCCGTTTCCGGATCGACCTTGTAGTGCGAACTGATGCCGTCCGGGATCTTGCGCGCCCAGTTGGTGTCCGGGCCCAGCGTGTCCAGCGTGATGGGATCCAGGCGCCAGGGTTCGCTGCCCTGCGACATGGTGGCCAGCAGCAGCCCCGCGTGGCAGATGATGTCGGTGCCGGCGTTGTCCTTCATCGCCCCCATGGCGCCGGACCCGCGGCGGGACGCTTTTTCAGGCTCCAGCAGGCCCGCCCACAGCGAGCGGCGGGCCGCCTGCTCGGCCAGGAAGCCGGTGGTCTGCACGAAGCGGTTGCGGTAGGTGGCGCGGCCGTCGTGGAAGTGCACCGCATGCAGCATGCCGTCGCCGTCGAAAGGGTGGAACATGCCCAGCGGCTGGTGGATCTGGTTGTGCGTGTTGCGGATGAAGATGCCGTCCAGGTCGCGCGGGATCTCGCCAATGACCCGGAGGCTGTCGGTGTCGGCGATGTACTCGTTGAACATGGGCCGGAACGGGCCGTTCAGGAACGGATGGTCGGAGGGCTGCAGCGTGGACATTACGCCGCTGGGCAGGGTCTGGATGGTCATGGCGGGAATCGGTCGTGAAGGGGGAGCATTCAGGCGGCGGCGCGCTGCGGCAGGCCGGCCAGGAAGGACAGCAGCGCGGCGTTGAAGGCCTCGGGCTGCTCGGCGAAGGAGTAGTGGCCGGCGCCCTCGATGCAGACGAAGCGGGCATCGGGAATGACGGCGGTAAGCTCGCGCATGCCGTCGGGCCGGCCGACCTTGTCCTGCGCGCCGGCGATCAGCAGCGCCGGCACGCTGACCTCGCGCATCGTCTGCAGGCCGTCGTAGTTCACGATGGCTTCGATGGCCGCGCAGAAGGTGTCGGCCGACATCGACAGGGCGACCTCGCGCACCTGGTCCACCAGCGGCCCGGCCGAGCCGGGCGCGAACATCGAGCGCACCACGGACTCGGCGGCGGTGCGGAAGGGCACGCCGCGCTTGAGCGGATCGATGCGCTCCTTCAGGAAGGTCACCTTGTCCTCGGCCGACTTGCGGGCGAAGGAGCCCAGCGTGGCGGAGATCACCAGCCCGTGCACGCGGTCGCCCGCCAGGCGGGTGACGAGCGGCGCGGTGATGCCGCCCATGCTGTGTCCCATGACGACGTTGCGCCGGCTGCCGGCATGTTCGATCAGGTGGGCCGCGGCTTCGGCCAGGTGCTCGATCGACAGTCCGTTCGCGGGTAGCGGGCTCAGGCCGTAGCCCGGCGCGTCCCAGGCCACGACGCGATAACCGGCCTGCACCAGGGTGGCGGTCAGGTCCCGGAAATAGTCCTTGGAGCCGTAGGCGCCGTGCAGCAGGAACACGGTGGTATCGGAGTCGCCGCTGACGGCGTGATCGGGTAGGCGGAGTCTGTTCATCGAAGCGCTCGTGGGGGGAATCGGTACGCTTCGAACTCTAGGTAGCGCCCGGGACGGGGGAAACCGCCGCTGCGGGCGCGTTCCGCAATCCGGATCGGGCGGGCTCGGCCTACCCGCGCTCGGGCCCCGCCGCGCGCATGGCCTGGCCGATGACGGCCACCGTTTCCACCAGGCGCGGCCCCAGCACCTGGACCAGGCGCACTTCGGACAACTGGATCGAAGGCCCCACGCAGGCGAAGGAGAAAACGCCGCTCTGGCCCAGCACCATCGGCACGCCCACGCCGCTGATCAGTCCGCCTCGGCCGCGCTGGGACACCACGAAGCCGCGCTCGCGGTAATCCTTGTGGGCCCGCTCGACCACGCCGCGTATGTCTTCCCAGTCGTCGGGATGCGCGTCGCGCAGCGCCTGCAGCATGTGCACCCGCTCGGGCACGGGGGCGGCCACCAGGTACGCCAGCCCGATGGACGTGCGCTCGATGGGCACCACCGAGCCGGAGTCGGTATTGATCGTCAGCGCATTGCGCGGCGGATGGATCACTTCCAGGAAAACCAGGCCCGTGCGGTCGCGTGCGCCCAGGATCACCGCGATGTCGAGTTCGTCCGCCAGGCGCTGCATGTGGGGGCGGGCCGTGCGCAGCAGGCCGATGTGGCGTTGTACGCTGGCGCCCAGCCCCAGTACCCGGGCGCCCATGGAATATTTGCGGCTCTGCTCGTCCAGGCGCAGGTAGCCTAGCGACGCCAGCGTGCCGGTAATGCGCGACACCGTGGTTTTGGGCAGGCCGGTGATGGCCACCAGTTCCTGGTTGCCCAGGGGATGGCCGACCTCGAAAGCGGCCAGGATTTCGAGCCCCTTGGCCAGCGAGGTCATGAAGTCGCCGCGCCGGCCGTCGGCGCCGGCCTGTCGGGTCTTGCCGGGAGAGGATGTCCGCATATCGGGAATGATGGCCATGAAGGCTCCGGCTACACAACGCGCGACCATGCCCGGTCCGCGCATGGAATCATGCCAGATCCGCATGCCGGAACGGCACCGGGTAGCTGTCGTCAACCGGCGGCCTCGTCACCAAGAATCCCGGTCCATGGACGCGAAGCCGGCAACGAAGCCGGACGCGAAGGAAGGAGACGCACAAATGATACGCACAGCCATGCTCGTGGCCGCGCTTGCCCTGGCCGCCGCCGGTCCGGCAAGGGCGGACTGGCCCTCCCGGCCGATCACCATCGTCGTGCCCTACGCGCCGGGCGGGTTGACCGACGCCGTGGCGCGCACGATCTCCGAAGGCGCCGCGCGCGAACTCGGCCAGCCGGTGGTCGTCGAGAACAAGCCCGGCGCGGGCGGCAAGATCGGCATGGACTATCTGCGGCGGGCGCCCAAGGATGGCTATACGATAGGGCTGGCCGTGCCCGCCACGATGGTGACCCTGCCGTTGACCGATCCCGGCTACGGTATCGAGCCGCTGAAGGAATTCGCGCCCGTCACCATCGCCGTCGATACCTTCATGGTGCTGGTCGCCAGCAAGAAGATCCTGCCGTCCGGAGGCCTGAAGGAGTTCATCGCCCTGGCCAAGAGCCGGCCGGGCCAGTTGAACTACGGCACGCCCGGCGCGGGCACCAGCTTCCACTTCAACAACGTCTATTTCGCCAACCTGGCCGGCATCCAGACCGTGCACGTGCCCTACAAGGGCGAAAGCGGGGCGCTGGCGGACCTGGCGGGCGGACAGATCGACTACATGCTGGCTGGCCAGGGAGCGAAGACCTTCGTCGACACGGGGAAGGTGCGTGCGTTGGCCGTCGCGTCGAAGAAGCGGGTCGAGGCCTACCCCGACGTGCCCACCTTCAAGGAAGCCGGCATGGATTTCTCCACCGACGGCTGGGTGGGATTCATCGCCCCGGCGGGCATACCGCCCGCGGTGCTGGAGCGGCTGAACGCGGTGCTGGTCAAGACCATCCAGTCGCCGTCCGTGCGCGCATCCTTCGCGTCCATGGGCTACGAGCCGGTAGGCAGCACGCCCGCGTATTTCCGCAACGTCGTGCAGGAAGCTTCCAAGCGCTATGGCGCGATGATCGACAGCGGGCAGGTGAAGCTGGCGCAGTGACGGCGCCGGGCGCCCGGTCCAGGCAGCGTGTTCCTCACCCCCGCTGGAACCGCTCGAACCCGTGCAGCGCCTCGTCGATGGCCGTCTTCCACGCCGGCCGTTTGGCGGCGATCCAGGTCCATTTCTGCATCAGCAGGCGGCCGGCCTGGCGGTCCATCTTCAGGTCCAGCGCGGCCACGACCTGGTCGCCCACCAGCACCGGCAGCGCGAAATATCCCAGCACGCGCTTCTCGGGCGGCACGTAGGCCTCGAAGCGATGTTCGTAGCCGAAGAAGGCGTGTAGCCGCTTGCGCTGGATGATCAGCGGATCGAACGGCGACAGGATGTGCGTGGCGGCGGCCGGGGCCGCCGGCGTGTCCAGCCCGGCCGGTTCGATCCAGTGCTGGGTCTTGGCCTGCCCCGCGATGTGCACGGGCACCAGTTCCTTCTTCTTCACCCGGGACTCGATCAGGGCGCGCACCGCGGGCTTGGCGCCGGCATCGCCGTAGCAGATCGAATCCAGCCCGACCACGCCCTGCGAGCGCAGCGCCCGCCGCAGCAGGTATTCGGCGTACTTCGCCTCGGCCACCGGCCGGGGGCGGCGCGCCCAGCCGAAGTGGCGCCTGGACAGCTCGTAGGTCTTGAGCATGCCCGTGCGCTTGCTGACCGTGAGGTCGCCCACGAAGAATCCCAGCCGCAGCGCGCGCTTGGACGGCTTGCGGCTGCCCCAGGGGTGGGTCTTCTCGATCAGGGCTTCGTCGATATCGCGGATGGACAGCGCGCCTTCGTCGCGGATGCGCCGCAGCAGCGCCGCGTAGTCGGCGTCGTCCACGCCGGAGATCCAGGGGCCGGGCCGGGCGCGGCGCGCGTCCATGGCGGCGACGAACTGCCGGTAGTCGGCCGTGGGCACGTAGGCCAGCGCGTGGGTCCAGTACTCGAACACGCTCTTGTCCGCCGACTGCGCCTGTTCGAGGTCGGCGCGGCGATAGCCGGGAATGCGGGAATACAGGATGTGATGGTGGCAGCGTTCGATCACGTTGATGGTGTCGATCTGCACGTAGCCGAGATGCTCGATGGCCCGGCCCACCGCCTCGGGGCCCGCGCCGAAGGGCGTGGGCGTATCCAGCCGCTGCGCGCGCAGCCAGATCGCGCGGGCCCGCGCGGCGGGCAGTTCGAAGGAAGCGGGGGCCATGTTCAGGCCCCCCGCGCCGTCAGAACGGATGCAGGATCCGGTCCGCCCGCCGGGCATAGTAGGCGAAGGTCGCTTCGTGGCGGCGCGGCGTGCTGGTCCATCTCTGGGCTTCCTCTCCGAGTTCGGGCTGTATGGGCTGGATCTCGCCCGCGGCCATGGCCAGCAGCTGCAGGCGCGCCGCGCGTTCGAACATGACGCCCAGCACGCAGGCTTCCTCGACCGTGGCGCCGGTCACGACCAGGCCATGGTGGGCGAGCAGGACCGCCTTCTTGTCGCCCAGCGCGGCCGAGATGATCTCGCCTTCCTCGTTGCCCACCGGAATGCCGGGCCACTTCTTCAGGAACGCGCACTGGTCGTACAGCACGCAGGTATCCATGTGCGATACCGCCAGCGGCACTTCCAGCATGGCCAGCGCCGAGACGTGCGGGGCGTGGGAGTGAACGATACACCGGATGTCCGGCCGTGTCCGGTACAGCCAGGAGTGGAAGCGGTTCGCCGGGTTGGGCATGCCGCCGCCTTCCAGCACGTTCAGGTCCTCGTCGACCAGCAGCAGGTTGTCGGGCTTGATCTCGTCGAAGCCCAGTCCCAGGCGCTGCGTCCAGTACGTGCCCTCGCGCTCGGCCCGCGCGGTGATCTGGCCCGACAGGCCGGAGTCGTGGCCGAACGCGAACAGGATGCGGCAGGTCTGCGCCACGGCTTCGCGGATGGGAAGCTGCCGGGTGCGCAGGTGGGTTTCCATGTCGTCGAGCGCCGACTGGACGATCTCGGTCTTGCCGAGCTGCATGGTGTTCATTGCCATTCTGGTTCCTCTTGCTGTGATGGCCGATACGCTCAGTTCTTGACCAGCGTCGCCGATTTCATGATCCGCGCCCAGCGCTCGTATTCCGCGGCGACGGCCTTGCGGAATTCCTCCGGCGTCGAACTGGCGGTCGCGGTGCCCTGTCCGGCCAGCAGGGCCTTGAACTGGTCGTCCTTCAGGGCCTGCTGAATGGCCCGGTTCAGGGTATCGACGATGTCCCTGGGCAGGGCGGCCGGTCCGATCACGCCCGAGATCGAGCCGGAGACCAGGTCCGGATAACCCAGCTCCGCGGTGGACGGCAGGTCCGGCGCGCCGGGAATGCGCTCGGGATTGGCCAGCGCCAGCGCACGCAGCTTACCGGACTTGGCGAAGGGCATCACCACCGGGGTCGCCTCGAAGGTCAGGTTCACCTGGTTGCCCACCACGTTGGCCACCGATTCGGCGCCGCTCTTGAACGGCACGTGCAGGAAAGTGACGCGGGCCGAGCCCTCCATGATCTTCATCCCCTGGTAGGGCGAACTGCCCACGCCGGCCGTGCCGAAGCTCAGGCTTTCCGGCTTCTCGCGCGCCAGGGCGACGAGATCCGCCAGGGTCTTGGCGGGCACGGACGGATTGACCGCGACCACGTGGGGCGTGGAGGCGACGGCAGAAACGTAGGTGAAGTCCCGGAAGCTGTCGAACGGCACCTTCATGGTGTGCGGATTGACGGCCACGACGCCCATGGTGGTGAACATCAGCGTATAGCCGTCGGGCTGCGCATGCTTGACGTATTCGGCCGCGATGTTGCCGCCGGCGCCGGGCTTGTTCTCGATGATGACGGGTTGCCCGAGCTGTTGCGCGAGGGCCTTGCCCGTTGCCCGCGCGACCAGGTCGGTGATGCCGCCCGCGCCGAACGGCACGACCAGCGTGACGGGCTTGGCGGGGTAGGAAGCCGCGCTGGCCGACGCGGCACAGCAGAAGGCGGCCAGGCCGGCCAGGGCCCGATGAAGGCGATGCGTATCCATGGCTGCTCCTTGCGAGAGTTTTGGAAACTTAGGTGTCTATAATGACACTGAAGTTTCCTACGTGCAAGATACGGCCGGCGCGGCGCGGGTTTTTCTCGAGGCCTTCCCCTACAATGAAAACGTCATCTTTCCGCGACAGAACGCCGCCTTCATGCCGTCTTCCCCATCCAGAACCGCACGCAGCCCGGGCGCCGGAGCGGCCGACGACGCGCAGCCGGGCAACCCGCGCCGGCTGGGCGCGCGGCTGGCGGCGCTGCGCAAATTGAACGGACTCACCCTGGAGCAGCTCGCGATCCGGGCGGAAATCACCAAGAGCTATCTGTCCAAGCTGGAGCGGGGCCTGTCCTCGCCCACCATCGGGACGTTGCTCCGGCTTGCGCGCGCGCTGGGGGTCGAGACCGACCGCCTGATCGGCGACCATCACGACGGCGGCGACGTGGTCGTGGTCAAGGCGGCCGAACGGGTGCCGTTCAGCCGGTCCAACGAACGCGACGGCTACACGTACGAAGCCATCGCCGCGTCGCGGCAGAACAAGGCCATGGTGCCGTTCATCATGCGCCCTCCGCATGCCGTGGACGACACGCAGGACCTGGCCAGCCATGCGGGGGAAGAACTGATCTTCCTGATCTCGGGAAAGATGGAGATCGTGTTCGCCGATCGCCGCGTCCTGATGGAAGCGGGCGATTCGGTCTATTTCAATGCGTCGATTCCGCACCGCTCCCGGTCGATAGGCAAGACGCCCGCGCAGGCGCTGGTGGTCGTCAGCGATCCCTCGAGGCGGGAGTGAGGCGGCGGCCGCGGGGCCGCGTTCCGCGAAACGAAAGTGGGTGGTTACTGCCAGGAATCCCGCGCTATCATTGCGGACCTTGCCGTATCCTCGGCCGGCTCTCGAAGAACAAGGAATCCCATGCGTCTTGCCTCCCGCCCCTTCTCGATCTTCATGCTCGCGCTGTTCGCGCTGGTGCTTGCGGCCTGCTCCGGCGGCAAGCCCGAGTCGGCCATCGAGGCCTTCTATCGCGCGGCCGCCAAGGGCGATGTGGAAAAGGCCACCGAGCAGATCTCCTTCGCCCAGGTGCCCGCCGCGCAGATGGTGCAGGCCAAGGGCAAGGTCCAGATGATCGTGGGTGAAATGCAAAGCCGCATCAACGCCAACGACGGCCTGGACAGGATCGAGATGGAGCAGGTCACCGTCGACGAAGCGGGCAAGGCCGCGCAGGTTCGCGCGCGCATCAAGTACAAGAACGGCAAGGACCAGACCCAGGTCCACAAGCTGGTCAACGAAGACGGTACCTGGAAGATCCTGCTCAAGTGAAGCCGGCCCGCGCGGCGCTGCGCCGGCTGGGCGGCGCGCTGGTCCTGGCGCTGCTGGGCGCGGCCGCACAGGCGGCGGACCTGCTCGCGCCCGGCGCCCGGGCGGGTGACCTGATCTTCCGCGAAGGCACCGAGGCGGTCAGCGCCGCCGTCATGGCGGTCGACCGCGGCGCGTACAGCCATGTCGGCATGCTGGTGGGCCAACCGGGAAACTGGCAGGTCGTGCATGCCACGCCTTCCGAAGTGCGCGGCCGGCCCGATGGCGTCGTGGTCGATGCGCTGGCGTTCTTCGTCGATCCCCGGCGCTCCCGGCGCCACGCGGTCTATCACGTCGAGGCCGGCGACGAGGCGCGCCAGCGCGCCGTCGCCCTCGCGCTGTCCATGCAGGGGCGGCCGTTCCGCATCGCCGACCCGGCCGGTACCTATTGCACAGAACTCGTCTGGAAGGCCTGGCGCGATGCCGGGATGGACCTGGACGTGCGGTTCACCTCGTTGGCCCTGCCCTTGCTGCCGGGCAACTATCTGCTGCCGAGCGACCTGCTGGCATCGCCACGGCTTCGGCCGCTGGCGCCGGCCCTGCCCTTGCCGGCGCGGAGCTAGGCCCGTTCCTGCGTCAACTGCTCGAACAGGTCGTACAGCCGCGGGTCGCTCTTGCGCCCCCGCTCTTCCCGCATGATCCGCATGATGTCCTGGTGCGTGCGCGGCCGCTGGTAGGGACGCGTCGAGGCCATCGCGTCATAGCTGTCGGCCAGGCTCACGATGCGCGACAGGAGCGGAATCTGTTCGCCGTGCAGGCCGTCGGGATAGCCCGCGCCGTCGAACCATTCGTGGTGATGGCGGATGGCCGCGGCGACGACGCTCGAGTCGTCGCAGGGAACGGCGGCGAAGATGCGTTCGCCGCGTTCGGAATGGGTCATCATCAGTTCGCGCTCATCGGGGTCCAGGCGGCCGGGCTTGTGCAGGACGGCGTCGGGAATGCCGATCTTGCCGATGTCGTGGAAGCGCGCGGCCGCGGCCAGCAATTCGAGTTCGCCTGCCGCCAGGCCGCAGGCGCTGCCCAGCATCCAGGCCAGTTGGCCCACGCGGTCGCAATGTTCGTGGGTTTCGGCGCAGCGCTCGCTCAGCGCGACGAAAAGCGGATCGAGAGTGGGGTGTTCGGGGATGGCGTCGGACATCGATGTCGTGCTGGAGAAAAAACCTGCGAATTCTACTGCCCGGTGCTTGCATGGTACCCTGGCGCCCGGCGGACGACGGAAGCCCATCAAAGGC
Source organism: Pigmentiphaga sp. H8 (assembly GCF_003854895.1). NCBI lineage: Bacteria > Pseudomonadati > Pseudomonadota > Betaproteobacteria > Burkholderiales > Alcaligenaceae > Pigmentiphaga > Pigmentiphaga sp. H8. Next base: position 5,982,757 of record NZ_CP033966.1, read on the forward strand.
CTTCCGGCAGGCCGTCGTCCTCGCGCCTGATGCGCGGGGCCGAGCATGGGTGTCTGACGATATGGCTTCCCCTTCGCTGGTCGACTCCAGGGCGTCCTGGATCATTGCTACCGCCGCCCTCTGTTGCCTGGGCATGACCTTCGGCGCGCCGCTGATCTCCACGGTCGGGCTCAAGGCCATCGCCGGCGAAATGGGAGGCGCTCGTTCCGTGCCCGCCCTGGGAGGCTCGCTGGCCTGGCTCGGGTCGGCGGTGGGTGGCGTGATGATGGGGCGGCTCGCGCACCGCTTCGGCGTGCGCTGGACGGTCATGGCCGGCTCCGTGTCGGTCTGCCTGGGGCTGTTCATCTCCACCCTGGGCGAGCCGTGGCTGCTGTATATCGGCCACGGCGTGTTCATCGGATTCCTCGGCATGGGCGGCCTGAACGCGCCGCTGTACGTCTACGTCAGCCAGTGGTTCGAACGCCGGCGCGGCTCCGCGCTGGCCTTGCTGTCCAGCGGAAGCTACATCGCCGGCGTCGTCTGGCCGCTGGTGTTCGAACACACCATCAGCACCTGGGGCTGGCGCGCGACCATGATGGGCTACGGCGTGCTCGAGGCAGGCGTCGTGCTGGTGCTGGCGTCCCGCTTCCTGCGGCCCGTCGCCGACACCGCCGTCCGCGCGGCGGAGCACAAGGGCGGCGAGCGGCCCACCGTGTTCGGCCTGCGCCCCAATACCGTCTTCGTCATGCTGGCCGGCGCCGCCTTCCTCTGTTGCATTCCCATGGCCATGCCGCAAAGCCACCTCGTCGCCTTGTGCTCCGACCGCGGCCTGCCGGCGGCCGTGGGCGCGGCCATGCTCTCGGTCCTGCTGGCCGCGGCCTTCATCAGCCGGCAGGCCTGGGGGCTCGTCGCCGACCGCATCGGCGGGCTGCGCACGGCGCTGATCAGTTCGGTGATGCAAGCCGCCGCCGTCTCGGGCTACCTGTACGTGACCGAGCAGTTCGGCCTTTTCACCGTCTCCATCGCCTTCGGGCTGGGCTTCAGCGCGCTGATCCCGGCCTATGTCCTGGCCGTGCGCGAGGCCTTCCCGGCGAAGGAAGCCTACTGGCGGGTTCCCTCGCTGATGCTGATGAGCGGCTGCGGCATGGCGGTGGGCGGATGGCTGGCCGGCTACATGTACGACCGGTATGCCTCGTACGATCCGGCGTTCTTCACCGGCGTGCTGACCAACGTGGCGAACCTGGTGCTGCTGGCCACGCTGGTCGTGTTGCAGTTCAGGTGGATGCGGCGGGCCACGGCGTGACGCGGCGCCGCCGGGGGGTCAACTGATCTGCAGGTTCAGCTTCTTGATCACCTTGTTCCAGTAAAGGATCTGCTTGTCGATGAAGGCCTTGAGCTCGCCGGGCGAACTGCTGGTGGGCTCGGCGCCTTCCTGCCGGAAACTGGCCTGCAGCTTGGGTGAGTTCATGACCTTGACCACGGCGGCGTTCAGCGTCTTGATGACGTCGTCGGGCGTTCCGGCCGGCGCCAGCAAGGCGTTCCAGGTGTTGATCTCGTAGTCCGCGAACATGCTGTTCTCAGCCATGGTGGGGACCTCGGACAGCTGCTGCACGCGCGTGCGGGTCGTGACGGCCAGCGCGTCGAGCTTGCCGGCCTTGACCAGCGGCATGGCGGCCGGCAGGGTGGCGAAAGTGAATTGCGCGTCGCCGCTCATCACCGCGGTGTTGGCCATGGCGCCGCCGCGATACGGCACGTGGACGATCTCCACCCTGGCGGCATCGCCGAACATGGCCGCCGCGATGTGGACCGGCGAGCCGTTGCCGCTGGTCGAATAATTCAGCGATCCGGGCTTGGCGGCCGCGGCCTTCACGAGTCCGTCCAGCGATTGATAGTTGCGCTTGGGATCGGCCACCAGCACCAGCGGAATGGACGCCAGCATCGAGACCGGTGCGAAGCCCTTCACCGGGTCGTAGTTGAGCGAGTTGTACAGGGAAGGATTCATGCCATGGCTGGAGACGGTGGCGATGAAAACGGTGTAGCCGTCCGGCTTGGCGTTCTGTACGTAGGCCGCGCCTATGCTGCCCGCCGCCCCGGGCTTGTTCTCGACCACCACGGAAGTCTTGAGTTCGGCGGATAGCTGCTCGCTCAGCGCGCGGGCGAGCAGGTCCGTCGTGCCCCCGGCTGCATAGCCCACCACCAGCCGGATGGGCTGTTCAGGATAGGCCGCCGCGGCGTTGCCCGCGGCCAGTGCCAGTGCCGCCAGCAACATGAGTTTCCGTGATGTCATCCTCTTCTCCTTTTCGACGAGGGGTCAGCGGCCTTTGAAGACGGGCCGCCGCTTTTCCGCGAAGGCTTTCTTGCCTTCTTTGTAATCGTCACTGTCGAAGCACTGGACCACCAGCGCCTTCATCGCATCCAGGTCGATGTCCGCGCACCGGTCGGCCAGGATGTGGATCATCTTCTTGCCCGCCTGCAGCGTCAGCGGCGCGAGCGCATTGATCTTGTCGAGGTAGCCGGCCAGGCAGGCATCGAGGTCCTCGCGCGGCGCCACCGCGTGCAGCAGGCCCTTCTCGCGCGCCTGTCCGGCGGGGAAGCGGTCCGCCGTCAGGAAGATCTCGAGCGCGTTGGCGGTGCCGGTGGCGCGCACCAGGTTCTGGATGGCCGTGAAGCGATAGCCCAGCCCCAGCTTGCCGGCGGGAATGGAGAACGAGGACGCCTCGCTGGCGATGCGCAGGTCGCAGCACAGCGCGATGTTCAGCCCGCCGCCTATGCAATAGCCATGGATGCGCGCCAGCAGCGGCTTGGGGAAGTCGCGCAGCGCGAGCTGGGCGGCCTCGGCCACGACCTCGTACTGCTCGACCGCGTCGGTGCCGGTGCGCAGCGCGTCGAACTGCGAGATGTTCGCGCCGCTGACGAAAGCCTTTTCGCCGGCGCCCGTCAGCACCACGCTGCGGATGCCGGGGTCGCGCAGGAAGGCGTCCAGCGCGACCGGTATGGCCGCCCACATCGCGTACGAGACGGCGTTGTGGCGGTCGGGATCGTTGAACGTGATCCAGCCGGTCGGGCCGTCCTTCTCCACGATCAGCTGGTCGCAGATCTCGTCTTGCAGCAGGCGCTGGCGGGTCATGTCCTTTCCTTGTCCATGTAAGCGGCGATGCCGTTGTTCAGATGCCTACGCACCGCCGCGCGGGCGGCATCGCTGTCCTGCCGCCGGATCGCGTCGAAGATCTCCTGGTGCTCGGCATCCACGTGGCCGATGCGCGGCGTGCCGCTGTGGCGGTAGCGCAGCGTGCGCACGGCGTTGTGGATGACGTAGCTCAGGTGTTCCATCAGGCGCGTGAAATAAGGGTTGTTCGAACAGCGGGCGATGACCAGGTGGAACTGCAGCGCCGCCTCCGCGCCGCGCTCCCAATCCTTGCCCGCCGCGTCGGTCCTGCGCAGCGCGGCTTCCAGCTCGACCAGTTGTTCGTCCGTGCGGGCCTGTGCCGCCAATGCCGCCGCGCCCGCCTCGATCTCGATGCGCAGCTGCGAGACCTGCAACAGCTGACGGATGTCCAACAAGTCTTCCTGCACGATCTTGAACCTGCGGCCATTGACGTTGCCCGCCACGAAGGTGCCGACGCCGCGGCGGGTCTCGATCAGGCCGTCCAGTTTCAGGCGCGCGATGGATTCGCGCACCACGTTGCGGCTGACCCCGAACTGGCCAGCCAGATCGTGCTCGGTGGGCAGCCGCTCGCCCTCCTTGAAATCACCCGAAAGAATCTTCTGGCGCAGTTGGCGGGCGATGGCGTCGGGCAGGTTGTCGGGCCGTTCGAAAGCGGTGAACATGGCGACCTCGCGGAGTGGAAGAGGCAGGTTTTATATCACCCCCTCTTCCTTCAGCGCGTCGATGTCGCCGGCCGACAGGCCCAGCATCTCGTAGACCGGGGCGTTGTGCTCGCCTCGCGACGGCGCATGCGCGTACTCGCCCGGATCCGAGCGGCTGAAGCGTATCGCCTGCCCCATGACCTGGATGTCGCCCAGTTCCGGATGCCGCAGCGAGGCCGCCATGCCCAGGTGCCGGACCTGCTCGTTCTCGAAGGTCTTGTCCATGGTCAGGATCGGGCCGCAGGGCACGCCTTCCCGGTTCATCAGGTCCACCCATTCCTGCGTGGGCCGTGTCCGGGTGCGCTCGGCGATGGCGGCATTGAGCGTCGGCCGGTTGCGCGCGCGCAGGGGCACGGTCGCATACCGCTCGTCCTGCAACAGCGCCTCGGCGCCGATCACCTTGCACAGGCGGGCGAAGATCTCGTTGCCCATCGCGGCGATGTTCATGTGGCCGTCCGCGGTCGGGAACACGCCGGTAGGGCTGCTGGTGGGATGGTCGTTGCCGCTCTGGCCGGGCACTTCCTTGTTCATCAGCCAGCGCATGGCCTGGAAATCCATCATCCACACCTGGGATTGCAACAAGGAGGTCTGGACCCACTGGCCCTGCCCGGACTGCTCGCGCTCCAGCAGCGCGATGAAGATCCCGATGGCGCAGAACAGGCCCGCGGTCAGGTCGGCGACAGGAATGCCGGCGCGCATCGGCCCTCGGCCCGGCTCGCCGGTTACGGACATGATGCCGCCTATACCCTGCGCGATCTGGTCCAGGCCCGGACGATCGGCGTAGGGGCCGTCCTGGCCGAAACCGGACACGCTGGCGTACACCAGGCGCGGATTGACCTGGCGCAGGCTTTCGTAATCGATGCCCAGCTTGAACTTCACGCTGGGGCGATAGTTCTCCACGACCACGTCGGCCTGCTTCACCAGCTCCAGGAAGAGGGCCTTGCCCTTGGGATGCTTCAGGTTGAGCGAAATGCTCTGCTTGTTGCGGTGCGTGTTCTGATAATCGGCGAACTGCGCCGATCCGCCGGGCTTGTCGTCGTCGGTGGCCGAGGGTTCCTCGATCTTGATGACGCGGGCCCCCCAATCCGCGAACTGCCGCACCGCCGCGGGGCCGGAGCGGACGCGGGTCAGGTCCAGCACCGTCAAGCGCGCCAACGGTTTCATCCGCCGTCTCCTTGTTCTTTCTTGCAGGCCGGTCCGTGGACGCCCTGTCATAGGTAGGTTGTTGGACATCCTACATAAAAGAATCCGGAAATACAAAAACTTTTTTACCCCCTGGGCTCAGGACAACGCGGCTACGCCGCCCGGCCTCCCGGCCAGGGCCGTCCGCAGGAACCGGTCCAGCGCATTGCCGAACGCCCGCCGGTCCGCTTGGCTGAACGCGGCCGGCCCGCCGGTCGCCACGCCGCTCGTCCGCAATTCCTCCAGCATGTCCCGCATGGCCAGGCGCTCGCCTATGGTCGCCTCGGTGTAGCGTTCGCCGCGCGGGTTCAGGACCGCCGCGCCTTTTTTCAGCACCTCGGCCGCCAGCGGAATGTCGCCCGTGATCACCAGATCGCCCGCCACCGCCTGCTCGGCGATATAGGCGTCGGCCACGTCGAAGCCGCGCGGCACCTGGACCGCGTTCACCCAGCGCGACGGCGGCGTGCGCAGCATCTGGTTGGCGACCAGCGTCACCTGGACGGCGCAGCGGTCGGCGGCGCGGAACAGGATGTCCTTGACGACCGCGGGGCAGGCGTCGGCGTCGACCCAGATGCGCAGGGGATTCATGATGGCGTTGATATCGAGGTTGTCCGGATTGCTCCGTAGAGCGTCTTACTTGCAGCAAAATGGGTGTAAATGGGTGGCATTTCCGGATTCTGTCGGAACGTATGAGCCGCGGGGCTTACTTCCCGATGCAGAACCGCGAAAAAATCACGCCCAGCAGGTCATCGCTGCTGAACTCCCCGGTAATCGACGTCAACGCCTCGTGCGCCAACCGTAATTCCTCGGCGAACAGGTCCAGCACCCGATCGCTTTGCGCCGCGTGCTCGGCCGCCAGTTCCAGGTGATTCGCCGCCGTCAGCAGCGCGTGGATATGCCGCTCGCGCGCCAGGTAGGGGGACTCCGCCGACGGGTTCCACCCGGCGATCGCCAGCAGCTCGCGCTTCAATCCGTCCAGCCCCAGCCCGGTTCTGGCCGACACGGGTAGCCGTTTGGCGCCCGCGGCCTGGGCCTGTCCGACCTGACCGCCTTCGACCAGGTCCATCTTGTTCACGACTTCCAGCACCGGAGTGCGGGGCGGCAGCCGCGAGGTGATGGCGGCGTCGAGTTCGGGGCCCGGGCGCGTGGCGTCGAGCAGGTGCACGATGACGTCGGCCTTGCCGATCTCGGCCCAGGTGCGTTCGATGCCGATGCGCTCGACGGTGTCCTCGGTGTCGCGCAGGCCGGCGGTGTCGACCACGTGCAGGGGCACGCCGTCGATGTCGATCTGCTGCACGACCTTGTCGCGCGTGGTGCCGGCGATGGGGGTGACGATGGCGGCGTCGAAGCCGGCCAGGGCATTGAGCAGGCTGGACTTGCCGACGTTGGGCTGGCCGGCCAGCACGACGTGCAGGCCTTCGCGCAGGATGGCACCCTGGCGGGCCTGCGACAGCAGCCGGGCCAGGTCGGCCTGGATGGCGGCCAGGGTCTCGCGCGCCTGGTATTTCTCCAGGAACTCGATCTCTTCCTCGGGGAAGTCCAGCGTGGCCTCGACCAGCATGCGCAGGTGCACGATGCGGTCGGCCAGGCCGTTGACCTCGGCCGAGAACACGCCCGTCATCGAGGCCGCCGCGCTGCGGGCGGCCGCTTCCGACGACGCGTCGATCAGGTCGGCCACGGCCTCGGCCTGGGCCAGGTCCATGCGGTCGTTCAGGAAGGCACGGCGGGTGAATTCGCCGGGCTCGGCCAGCCGCATGCCCATCTCCATGCCCGCCCGCAGGCAGCGCGCCAGCAGGCGCCGCAGCACCACCGGCCCGCCATGGCCCTGCAATTCCAGCACGTGTTCGCCGGTGTAGGAATGCGGCGCCGGGAAGGATAGCGCGATGCCTTCGTCGATGATCCCGCCGTCGGCATCGCGGAAAGGCAGGTAGTGCGCATGGCGCGGCACCAGCGCGCGGCCCAGCAGCGCCTGCATCAGCCCATCCAGCGGCTGGCGCGCCGACACGCGCACGACGCCGATCCCGCCGCGTCCGGCGGCGGTGGCGATGGCGGCAATCGGATCCTGGTCGGAAATCATGGGCGAAGTTCGGAAAAGGCGGCGAAGCGCATCAGGGCAACCCGGTCCTCGCACTGTAAAACAAAAGGCCGCTCCGGCTACCCGGAACGGCCCTACTGCCAGCCACTCGACCCAGGGCACCGCGGATCCGGCTTTGCCGGTCCGCCAGTGCCGCCCCCTTGAGGGGGAGCGGCCAAAGGCCGCTTGGGGGTGGGCTTTCCTTCCGGTCCACTGATGCCGCCCTGGGGGAGCTTATCTAGTTGCCTGCTTGGTGATGAACCACTGCTGCGCGATCGACAGGCAGTTGTTCACCACCCAGTACAGCACCAGGCCCGCGGGGAAGAAGAACATCATGCCGCCGAACACCAGGGGCATGATCATCATGACCTTGGCCTGCACGGGATCGGGCGGCGTGGGGTTGAGCTTCATCTGCAGGAACATGGTGGCCATCATCAGGGCCGGCAGGATGAACCAGGGATCGGGCGAGGCCAGGTCATGCACCCACAGGATCCAGGGCGCGCTGCGCATTTCCACGCTGGCCAGCAGCACCCAGTACAGCGCGATGAACACCGGCACCTGGACGATCATCGGCAGGCAGCCGCCCACCGGGTTGATCTTCTCGGTGCGGTACAGCTCCATCATCGCCATGTTGAGCTTCTGGCGGTCGTCGCCGAACTTCTCTTTCAGCGCCTGCATGCGCGGGGCGACCTTCTTCATCCGCGCCATGGACTTGTAGCCGGCGGCCGACAGCGGGAAGAACACCGCCTTGATGATCACGGTCAGCGCGACGATGGTCCAGCCCCAGTTGCCCAGCAGCTTGTGCAGCCAGGTCATCAGCAGGAACAGCGGCTTGGCGATGATGGTCAGCCAGCCGTAGTCCACCACCAGGTCCAGGCCCTGGGCCACGGCGGCCATGGCGGACTGGTCCTGCGGGCCGATCCACAGCTTGGCGTCGACGGTGTTGCCGGTTCCGGGGGCCAGCGTGCCGACGGGCTCGATGGCGCGGACCGCGTACAGGTTGTTGCCGACCTTGGACATGTCGTAGGTGCGGGCCACGCCTTCGGGCGGCACCCAGGCCACGGCGAAGTAGTGCTGGATCATGCCCAGCCAGCCGTCGTTGGCCGACTTGTTGAACGAGGCCTTGCCCTTCTCGATGTCCGAGAAGGTGACCTTCTGGAACTTGTTCTCGGCGGTATAGATGGCCGGACCGGTGAAGGTGCTGTAGAAATGGCTTTCGCCGGGCGGCTTGTTGCCGTCGCGGGTCAGCTGGAAGTACAGCGAGGGCGAGACGGGCTCGGCGCCGACGTTGGCCAGGTTGTGGCGCACGTCGATGGCGTACTGGCCCTTGTGCAGCGTGTAGGTCTTGATCAGCTTGACGCCGCCGCTCTCGGCCTCGAACGAGATCTCCAGCTTGTCGCCGGCTAGTTCGCGCGCGGGGGTGGTGACGTGGAAGGGCGTGCGGTGCGTGGGGAACGACGCGCCGTTGGCCGCGCCGACCACGCCGCTCTGCGCCAGGTAGACGCGCTGCGCGGAGTCGTCCAGCAGCACGGTGGGATGCTCGCGGTCTTCGATGTCGGCGTGCTTGAGCAGCTCGGCCTTGACGATCTGCGCGCCCACGGTGTCGAAGGTCAGGCGCAGTACGTCGGTCGTGACGACGATCTTTTCGGCGGGGGCGGCCTGCTGGGCCTGGGGCGCGCTACCGGGAACGGCGTCGGTGCCGGCCGCGGGCGTGGCCGCCGGCGTCGCGGACGGCACGCCGGCCTGGTCGGGCTGGGCCTGGGGCGCCTGCGCGGTCGCCGTCTTGGCGGGGGTGGAGCCGAACATCGAGGGATGTCCGTTGTACTTCTGCCAGCCATCCCACAGGAAAAGCAGGGATAGCGAGAAGATCATCCAGAGGATGGTGCGTTGCATGTCCATGGACGGATAGTTCCAATCGTCGTCGCGGCAAAGTCCGCTAGTGTAGCTGAGGTCCCCCCCTACGCGCTGACGCGCGCCCCGAATGGTGGGCCCCCCAAGCCGCTACGCGGCAGCCCCCCAAGGGGGCCGGGACCCGCCTTGGGGCGGCCCGGCGCCGGGTCCCGTGGGGGCGATGCGGGTGGACCGGCAAAGCCGGATCCACCGCATCCTGGGTCGGGCGCGAGGGATGGCGGGGAGAGTATCGGGGGTCATTGTTGAGGTTCTGTGCTGGTCGACCGGCTTTTACCTTGTCCTGCCGGAGGAACGGGGTCCAGACCTCCTTGGGCGTAGGGGTGGCAGCGGCAGATGCGGCGCAGGCCTAGATAGGTGCCGTGGACGGGGCCGTGGCGGTCGATGGCTTCCATCGTGTAGGCGGAGCAGGTGGGGGTGAAGCGGCAGGACTGGCCGATCCAGGGGCTCAGGAAATACCGGTAGAAACGGATGGGCCATATCAGCAGGCGACGCGGGAGCGTCGAGCCGGTTGGCAGCGCGTTGCTATGGGTTTCCGTCACGATGGGCCCCTGTTGCGGGAAAAGCCCGCTTCGGCCGTCCGGTCTAGCCGGGGCGGTTCGCCTTCGTTGCCCGGGCCAGGTGGGCGTCGATTTCCTGCCTGGCCTGGCGCTTGAGTTCGGTCAGCGAGCACGAAGGGATGCGGGCGTGCAATCTGAAGACATAATCGCCGGCCGGCAGTTCCGCGCGCCGCAGCCGGAAGGCCTCGCGCGCGACGCGTTTGAGGGCGGCGCGGCTGACCGACAGGGGGGCGTAGCGCTTGCCCACCACCAGGCCCAGCCGGGGCTGGGCGGACGGCGCCATGCTCAAAACAAAAAGCGCCCCTCTTGCAAGGCGGCGCCCTTTCAGCGCAGGGGCGAATTCCGCCGGACTGCGCAACCGCGCGGTGCCGGGAAACGACGCGCGCGGAGTCAATGCTGTAACGCTGCGTGGCCGGCCTGTACGACGGCCGGCGCTGCCGTCAGACGGCCAGGCGCTTGCGGCCCTTGGCGCGGCGGGCGTTGATGACGGCGCGGCCGCCACGGGTCTTCATGCGCACGCGGAAACCGTGGGTACGCTTGCGACGGGTGACGGAAGGTTGGTAAGTACGTTTCATGACAGTTCCTGAGTTCCGGTATGGGTATGAAAGCCGCCCCGGAAGCTTGCGCAGTCCCGGCCTGCGCGCGGCCCGGCGAAGCTTAAAGAGTTAAGCGCGCGCAAAGGCCCAGCATGCATCCTTGGAAAGACTGCCAACCCAGGGTCTTGGATTCAGCCCGAATCTCTTCGTGAAATTCGGAAAGCCCTCCATGGTGTCAAATAAATTCAATGTTGTCAATCAGTTAGGCGCGGCGCCGCCGGGATCGGACGGGTCCGCCTGTGGATAACTTCCGCCCGGAGGAGTAGAATCGGAGGTTTCGGGATCGGCCACTAGAACATCC